>NZ_CM181238.1:4675000-5929752 GCF_059295255.1 Pseudomonas sp. 8_5_2 | reverse complement strand
GGATATCCCCTGAGTTTGAAAGCCGGATGAGGCAAAAACAAACCGCCATTGTACCGGTCGAGCCGTCAGTTATCCACATGTGGACACGTTAGCAGTCATGACAAAACAGCCATTTATCGACGAAAACGGCTTATCGGCATTGTGCATAAGCTCTGTGGATAACCACCCATGAGGGCTATGCACAACCCCGAGCCGAGCTCTGTGGATAAAACCACTGTGGATAAAGCCCGTTTTAATCCACAGGTTGCGCCCATGAACGGAACAGGCGCAGCACCGGATGGCCACACAGTTGTAAAACTCTGTACACCACGTAAACCGTGACCTGAAAGAGGTTATCCACAGAAGGTTATCCACGTAAGATTTATAAGTTATTCAGAAAAGCTTTTTATATCTCTCTTCTTTTTTTCTCATGTTGTCCCTGATTCGCGTGTCCAATCAAGCACCCTGGGCAAGGACCGAGAAAAAGCACCGTCCATCACACGCCCTATAGGGAAAGGCTGGTTGGAAATTGACCTACGGGCTTGCTTTCTCTAGAATCGCCGGTCTCTTAAAAAGGGGGCCATCCCGGCCCGTCGTCGACAAACCCAGGTAACACGCCATGAAACGTACTTTCCAACCAAGCACCATCAAGCGCGCTCGCACCCACGGCTTCCGTGCCCGTATGGCTACCAAGAACGGCCGTGCTGTTCTGTCGCGTCGTCGTGCCAAAGGCCGTAAGCGTCTGGCCATTTGATTTTTCGGCACAGGTGGTGAGTCAGGACTTCAGTCGGGAAAAGCGACTGCTTACACCCCGACATTTCAAAGCGGTCTTCGACTCCCCAACCGGCAAGGTTCCAGGGAAAAACCTGCTGATCCTTGCTCGCGAGAACGGCCTCGATCATCCACGCCTCGGCCTGGTAATCGGCAAGAAGAGCGTCAAGCTCGCCGTTCAACGCAATCGCCTCAAGCGCTTGATGCGCGATTCCTTTCGCTTGAACCAGCACCTGCTTGCCGGTTTGGACATTGTGATCGTCGCGCGCAAGGGATTGGGTGAGGTAGAAAACCCGGAATTGCACCAACATTTTGGCAAGCTCTGGAAACGCCTGGCGCGCAGCCGGCCAACACCAGCAGTCACCGCCAATTCCGCAGGGGTAGACAGCCAAGATGCGTAAACTGGCACTCGTTCCGATCCAGTTTTACCGTTATGCCATTAGTCCTCTGATGGCCAGTCACTGTCGTTTCTTCCCCAGTTGCTCCTGTTACGCTTACGAAGCCATCGAAAACCATGGCCTCTGGCGTGGTGGGTGGCTGGCCGTTCGTCGCCTGGGGCGTTGTCATCCGTGGAATCACGGCGGTTTCGACCCCGTTCCACCCGCTCCTTCCTCCCGAACTTCTTCGATAGCCGAGTAATCATGGATATTAAACGCACGATCCTGATCGCCGCGCTGGCAGTCGTGTCCTACGTCATGGTCCTGAAGTGGAACGATGACTACGGCCAGGCTGCCCTGCCGACTCAGAATACTGCTGCCAGCACTGTTGCTCCGGGCTTGCCCGATGGCGTGCCGGCCGGTAACAACGGTGCCAGCGCCGATGTACCGAGCGCCAACGCCGAATCGAGCCCTGCCGAACTGGCACCGGTAGCACTCAGCAAGGACCTGATCCGAGTCAAGACCGACGTTCTGGAACTGGCTATCGATCCAGTCGGTGGTGACATCGTCCAGTTGAACCTGCCGAAATACCCACGTCGTCAAGACCACCCGAACATTCCATTCCAGTTGTTCGACAACGGTGGTGAGCGTGTCTACCTGGCACAAAGCGGCCTGACCGGCGCCAACGGCCCGGATGCCCGCGCCAGCGGCCGCCCGCTGTATGCGGCCGAACAGAAGAGCTACCAGCTGGCCGACGGCCAGGAACAACTGGTGGTCGACCTGAAGTTTAGTGACAACGGCGTAAACTACATCAAGCGCTTCAGCTTCAAGCGCGGTGAATACGACCTGAATGTCAGCTACCTGATCGACAACCAGAGCAACCAGGCCTGGAGCGGCAACATGTTTGCCCAGCTCAAGCGTGACGCCAGCGGCGACCCGTCCTCGAGCACTGCCACCGGTACCGCAACCTACCTGGGCGCAGCCCTGTGGACAGCTTCCGAGCCTTACAAAAAGGTCTCGATGAAGGACATCGACAAAGGTAGTTTGAAAGAAAATGTGTCCGGCGGCTGGGTAGCATGGCTGCAACACTACTTCGTGACCGCCTGGATTCCGGAAAAGTCGGACAACAACGTTGTCCAGACCCGCAAGGACAGCCAAGGTAACTACATCATCGGCTACACCGGCCCCGCCCTCAGCGTGCCTGCAGGTGGCAAGGTCGAGACCAGCGCCATGCTGTATGCCGGTCCGAAGATCCAGTCCAAGCTCAAAGAGTTGTCCCCAGGCCTGGAACTGACCGTCGACTACGGCTTCCTGTGGTTTATTGCCCAGCCGATCTTCTGGTTGCTGCAACATATCCACAGCCTGCTGGGTAACTGGGGCTGGTCGATCATCGTGCTGACCATGCTGATCAAAGGCCTGTTCTTCCCGCTGTCGGCTGCCAGCTACCGTTCGATGGCGCGCATGCGTGCCGTGGCACCGAAGCTTGCCGCGCTGAAAGAACGCTTCGGTGACGATCGCCAGAAGATGTCCCAGGCGATGATGGAGCTGTACAAGAAAGAGAAGATCAACCCGCTGGGCGGCTGCCTGCCGATCCTGGTGCAGATGCCGGTGTTCCTGGCCCTGTACTGGGTACTGCTGGAAAGCGTCGAGATGCGCCAGGCCCCATGGATGCTGTGGATCACCGACCTGTCGATCAAGGATCCGTTCTTCATCCTGCCGATCATCATGGGCGCCACCATGTTCATCCAGCAGCGCCTGAACCCGACGCCGCCGGATCCGATGCAAGCCAAGGTGATGAAAATGATGCCTATCATCTTCACCTTCTTCTTCCTGTGGTTCCCGGCTGGTCTGGTGCTGTACTGGGTTGTGAACAACTGCCTGTCGATTTCGCAGCAGTGGTACATCACTCGCCGTATCGAAGCAGCTACCAAAAAAGCTGCTGCCTGACGGGCTAGTGCGCTAGCCTGTGAATAAAAAACGCCCCCTAGTGGGGCGTTTTTGCTATCTGTCGTTTTTGTCGTAGAGGCTTTCGAGCATGAACACTGTGCGTGAAACCATCGCTGCCATCGCAACCGCTCAGGGCCGCGGCGGGGTGGGTATAGTCAGGTTGTCCGGCCCTCTGGCTGCCAGCGCGGGCCAGTTGATCACCGGCCGTACGCTTACCCCGCGCCATGCCCATTACGGCCCGTTCCGCGACGAGCAAGGGCTTGTGCTGGACGAGGGCATTGCGCTGTTCTTCCCCGGGCCTAACTCGTTCACCGGCGAAGATGTGCTGGAACTGCAGGGCCACGGCGGCCCGGTAGTAATGGATATGCTGCTGCAGCGCTGTGTACAAGTTGGCTGCCGGCTGGCGCGCCCAGGCGAATTCAGCGAACGCGCGTTCCTCAATGACAAGCTCGACCTCGCCCAGGCCGAAGCCATTGCCGACCTGATCGAGGCCAGCTCCAGCCAGGCGGCGCGCAATGCGCTGCGCTCGCTGCAGGGGGAATTCTCGAAACGTGTGCACAGCCTGACCGAGGCGTTGATTGCCCTGCGCATCTACGTCGAGGCTGCGATCGACTTTCCCGAGGAAGAGATCGACTTCCTTGCCGATGGCCATGTGCTGTCGATGCTCGATGCGGTGCGCGGCGAGTTGTCCACCGTCCAGCGCGAGGCCGGGCAGGGCGCCTTGTTGCGCGATGGCATGACCGTGGTTATCGCCGGCCGGCCGAATGCGGGCAAGTCCAGTCTCTTGAACCAGTTGGCCGGGCGCGAAGCGGCCATTGTGACCGATATCGCCGGCACCACCCGGGACATCCTGCGCGAACATATCCACATCGACGGCATGCCGCTGCATGTGGTCGATACTGCCGGTTTGCGCGATACCGATGACCATGTGGAAAAGATCGGCGTGGAACGCGCCTTGAAGGCCATTGGCGAGGCAGACCGCGTGCTGTTGGTGGTCGACTCGACCGCACCGGAGGCCAGCGACCCGTTTGCCCTGTGGCCCGAGTTTCTCGACCAGCGGCCAGACCCGGCCAAGGTCACGCTGATCCGCAACAAGGCTGACCTCAGTGGCGAGCAGGTAGCGCTGGAACTCTGCGATGACGGCCACGTGACGATTACCCTCAGCGCCAAAGGGGACGACGCAGGGCTGCAGCTACTGCGTGATCACCTCAAGGCCTGCATGGGCTACGAACAGACTGCAGAGAGTGGATTCAGCGCCCGCAGGCGCCATCTGGACGCCTTGCGCCAGGCCAGTGGGCACCTGGAGCATGGCCGTGCACAACTGACCCTGGCGGGCGCTGGCGAGCTGCTGGCCGAGGACCTGCGCCAGGCACAACATGCCTTGGGTGAAATTACCGGGGCATTCAGCTCCGACGACCTGCTGGGGCGGATTTTCTCCAGTTTTTGTATCGGTAAGTAATCCACAACCCCGCAAAACCATCAGCCGCTCCCGGAGGAGCGGCTTTTTTTTGCCTGAAATTTATCCATTTTCCGTCCTGGCCGATCGGCGCCGGGTCACTCGAGCTGTCTTCGAGCGTGATTATCACCTTGGACAGGACGCTATACGGGCACGTTTTTTATTCACAAGCCGGAATTTTAGCGCGGGAGCCCTGTGGAAAACCTTACCTCAGCCCCGTTGATAAGCGGGCTTTTTTTCTGAGGGTAAAACGGCCTGTGCATAAATAGCCATTTAATCCACAGGCTAAATCCGCTTATCCAGAGCCCTCAGGGTACTCCAACCACAGGGTTTAATTTCTCTCTACATGGCGAGAATAAAGGGATACAGGACTTTATCCACAGATATGCATGTGTATAAGAATAAACATAAAAACAAAGCTTTTATAAATCTGTTCTGTTGATTTCTGTTGTGCGCCACTCATCCACAGCCTGGTCAAAATTTGCTCAGACGGTTTCTTTAAAGGGGCTGAAGTCCCTATACTTGTCGGCTTACCTTCTCTATTCGCAAAAACAGGCACGAGGTGCGTGGTGGATTTCCCTTCCCGTTTTGAAGTGATCGTCATCGGCGGCGGCCATGCCGGTACCGAGGCTGCGCTTGCGTCTGCACGCATGGGTGTTAAAACCCTGCTGCTGACCCATAACGTGGAAACCCTCGGTCACATGAGCTGCAACCCCGCCATCGGCGGTATTGGCAAAAGCCATCTGGTCAAAGAGATCGATGCCCTCGGTGGTGCCATGGCGTTGGCCACCGACAAGAGCGGCATCCAGTTCCGCGTTCTGAACAACCGCAAGGGCCCGGCGGTACGCGCCACCCGAGCACAGGCCGACCGCGCCATCTACAAGGCAGTGGTGCGCGAGATCCTGGAAAACCAGCCGAACCTGTGGATATTCCAGCAGTCCTGCGACGACCTGATCGTCGAGCAGGACCAGGTCAAGGGCGTGGTCACCCAGATGGGCCTGCGTTTCTTCGCCGACTCGGTGGTCCTCACCACCGGTACTTTCCTCGGCGGCCTTATCCACATTGGTCTGCAAAACCACTCAGGCGGCCGCGCCGGCGATCCACCTTCGATCGCCCTTGCCCACCGCATGCGTGAACTGCCGCTGCGCGTCGGCCGCCTGAAAACCGGTACCCCGCCACGCATCGATGGCCGTTCGGTGGACTTCTCGGTAATGACCGAGCAGCCCGGCGATACGCCGATCCCGGTGATGTCGTTCATGGGCAATGCCGAAATGCACCCGCGGCAGGTGAGTTGCTGGATTACCCACACCAACGCCCGCACCCACGAGATCATTGCCTCGAACCTCGACCGTTCGCCGATGTACTCCGGTGTGATCGAAGGGGTCGGGCCACGCTATTGCCCGTCGATCGAAGACAAGATCCACCGCTTCGCCGACAAGGAAAGCCACCAGGTGTTCATCGAGCCGGAAGGCCTGACCACCCATGAGCTGTACCCGAACGGTATCTCCACTTCGCTGCCGTTCGACGTGCAGCTGGAGCTGGTGCGTTCGATCCGCGGCATGGAAAACGCCCACATCGTGCGCCCGGGCTATGCGATCGAGTACGACTATTTCGACCCGCGTGACCTCAAGTACAGCCTCGAGACCAAGGTCATCGGCGGCCTGTTCTTCGCCGGCCAGATCAACGGCACTACCGGTTACGAAGAGGCCGGGGCCCAAGGCCTGCTGGCCGGGACCAACGCTGCGTTGCGTGCCCAGGGCCGCGAAAGCTGGTGCCCACGCCGCGACGAGGCGTACATCGGGGTGCTGGTCGACGACCTTATCACACTGGGTACCCAGGAGCCGTACCGCATGTTCACCTCGCGAGCCGAGTACCGGCTGATCCTGCGCGAAGACAACGCCGACCTGCGCCTGACCGAAAAGGGCCGTGAACTGGGCCTGATCGACGACCAGCGCTGGGCTGCCTTCTGCGCCAAGCGCGACGGCATCGAGCGTGAGGAACAGCGCTTGAAAACTACCTGGGTGCGGCCCAACACCGAGCAAGGCCAGGCCATTGTGGATAAGTTCGGCACGCCGCTGAGCCACGAGTACAGCCTGCTCAACCTGCTGGCCCGTCCGGAAATCGACTACGCCGGGTTGATGCAAGCGACCGGCGGGGAACCGATTGATCCACAGGTTGCCGAACAGGTCGAGATCAAGACCAAGTACGCCGGCTACATCGACCGTCAGCAGGACGAGATCGCCCGTCTACGCGCCAGTGAAGACACCCGCTTGCCTGTGGATATCGACTACACGACGATTTCCGGCCTGTCCAAGGAAATCCAGGGCAAGCTCGGCCAGACCCGCCCAGAGACGCTGGGCCAGGCATCGCGTATCCCGGGCGTCACGCCGGCGGCGATTTCCCTGTTGCTGATTCACTTGAAAAAACGCGGCGCTGGCCGCGAATTGGAGCAAAGCGCTTGAGTTCCCTGGTCACCCCGCAACACGCCGAAGAGTTGTCCACAGGTGCGAACCAACTCGGTATCGACCTGAGCGAAGCGAATCACCAGCAGCTGCTTGGCTACCTGGCCCTGTTGATCAAATGGAACCAGGCCTACAACCTGACCGCCGTGCGCGACCCGGACGAGATGGTCTCGCGCCATCTGCTCGACAGCCTCAGTGTCATGCCGTTTATCCACAGCGAGCGCGACAACTGGCTGGATGTCGGCAGCGGCGGTGGCATGCCCGGTATTCCGTTGGCTATCCTGCACCCGCACAAGCGCGTGACAGTGCTGGACTCCAACGGCAAGAAAACCCGCTTCCTGACCCAGGTGAAAATGGAGCTCAAGCTGGACAACCTGACGGTTATCCACAGCCGGGTCGAAGCGTTCAAACCGACGCAACCGTTCGACGGAATCATTTCCCGTGCCTTCAGCAGCATGGAGAACTTCACCAACTGGACACGCCATCTGGGCGACACCGGGACGCAATGGCTTGCAATGAAGGGGCTGCATCCTGCCGATGAACTGGTAGCATTGCCCGCAGACTTCACAGTGGAAAGCGAACAGGCCCTGACCGTTCCGGGTTGCCAGGGCCAGCGCCATCTGCTGATACTGCGCCGCAAGGCATGACTGGGAACACGCGCATCAATGGCTAAGGTATTCGCAATCGCGAACCAGAAAGGTGGTGTGGGCAAGACCACCACCTGTATCAATCTCGCTGCTTCGCTGGCCGCGACCAAACGTCGTGTGCTGCTGATCGACCTCGATCCGCAAGGCAACGCCACCATGGGCAGCGGTGTGGACAAGCACGAGCTCGAGCACTCGGTCTACGACCTGCTGATCGGGGAATGCGACCTGGCTCAGGCCATGCATTACTCCGAACACGGTGGTTTCCAGTTGCTGCCGGCCAACCGTGACCTGACCGCCGCCGAAGTGGTGTTGCTGGAAATGCAGGTCAAGGAAAGCCGTCTGCGCAATGCGCTGGCGCCAATCCGCGAGAACTACGACTACATCCTCATCGACTGCCCGCCGTCGCTGTCGATGCTCACCCTCAACGCCCTGGTCGCTTCCGATGGCGTGATCATCCCGATGCAGTGCGAGTACTACGCGCTGGAAGGGCTCAGCGACCTTGTGGATAACATCAAGCGCATCGCCGCCCGGTTGAACCCGGAGCTGAAGATCGAGGGCTTGTTGCGGACGATGTACGATCCGCGCCTGAGCCTGAACAACGATGTCTCGGCGCAGCTCAAGGAGCACTTCGGTCCGCAGCTGTACGACACGGTGATCCCGCGCAACATCCGCCTGGCCGAGGCCCCCAGCTTCGGCATGCCGGCCCTGGCCTACGACAAGCAGTCGCGTGGCGCGCTGGCGTATCTGGCCTTGGCTGGGGAACTGGTCCGCCGTCAACGTCGTCAATCCCGCACTGCACAAACAACTTAAGGAATCCGTATGGCCGTCAAGAAACGGGGTCTCGGACGTGGGTTGGATGCACTGCTCAGTGGTCCTTCCGTCAGCGCGCTCGAAGAGCAGGCTGTGAAGATCGACCAGAAAGAACTGCAACACCTGCCGGTCGAGCTGATCCAGCGTGGCAAGTACCAGCCACGACGGGACATGGACCCGCAGGCGCTGGAAGAGCTGGCGCACTCGATTCGCAGCCACGGCGTGATGCAGCCGATTGTGGTGCGCCCCATCGGCGACAACCGCTACGAGATCATCGCCGGTGAGCGCCGCTGGCGCGCTACCCAGCAGGCCGGCCTGGACACGATCCCGGCCATGGTCCGCGAAGTGCCCGACGAGGCTGCCATCGCCATGGCGCTGATCGAGAATATCCAGCGCGAAGACCTCAACCCGCTGGAAGAGGCCATGGCGCTGCAGCGCCTGCAGCAGGAGTTCGAGCTCACCCAGCAGCAGGTGGCCGACGCCGTGGGCAAGTCACGGGTAACCGTGGCCAACTTGCTGCGCCTGATCACCCTGCCGGAAGCGATCAAGACCATGCTCGCCCACGGTGATCTGGAGATGGGCCACGCACGTGCATTGCTCGGCCTGGACGAAAGCCGTCAGGAGGAGGGGGCGCGTCATGTTGTCGCACGTGGCCTCACCGTGCGCCAGACCGAGGCACTGGTGCGCCAGTGGCTCAGCGACAAACCTGATCCGGTCGAACCAAGCAAACCTGATCCGGATATCGCACGCCTTGAACAGCGGCTCGCAGAGCGCCTGGGCTCGGCCGTGCAGATCCGTCATGGCAACAAGGGTAAAGGCCAGTTGGTTATCCGTTACAACTCGCTTGACGAGTTGCAAGGCGTGCTTGCTCACATCCGCTGAAACAATTCCTGTTGTAGCGCGCAGTCGGAAATCACTACCGAAGAGTTGAATAGGGGTTAATCCACCCCTATACTCTGCGCGCATTTTGTCGGCACAAATTATGCCAAGTCATAACTGACTTGTTGGTCGACTTCCGAGGAGCAGGTTGATGGAAATCCGCACGCCAAACCGCCTGCCTTTCCATCGCTGGGCGGTTTTTCCGGTACTGCTGGCTCAATTTGTCGTACTGCTGCTGGCAACATTGGTGTTGTGGCAGTGGAAAGGGGTGGTCAGTGGATATTCAGGCCTTTGCGGAGGTTTGATTGCCTGGCTGCCCAATGTGTATTTCGCCTGGAAGGCTTTTCGCTTCAGCGGGGCACGGGCGGCACAAGCTATCGTCAAGTCGTTTTACGCTGGCGAGGCAGGCAAGATGATTTTGACGGCAGTGCTTTTTGCACTGACCTTCGCAGGAGTGAAGCCACTGGCGCCGCTAGCAGTATTCGGCGTCTTCGTGTTGACCCTTTGGGTCAGCTGGTTCGCGCCCCTGCTGATGAATAAAAGACTTTCGAGACCTTAGGGCGTTTGAGGCAACCATGGCAGAAGAAACCGCTTCGGGTTATATCCAGCACCACTTGCAGAACCTGACCTATGGTCAATTACCAGACGGCAGCTGGGGCTTTGCCCATTCGGCTGCAGAAGCCAAGGCAATGGGCTTCTGGGCGTTCCACGTGGACACCCTGGGTTGGTCCGTCGCGCTGGGTCTGATCTTCCTGTTCATCTTCCGCATGGCGGCCAAGAAGGCGACTTCCGGCCAACCCGGCGGCCTGCAGAACTTCGTTGAAGTGATGGTCGACTTCGTCCATGGCAGCGTGAAGGACTCCTTCCACGGCCGCAGCCCGGTGATTGCACCCCTGGCACTGACGATTTTCGTCTGGGTATTCCTGATGAACGCCGTCGACCTGATACCGGTCGACTGGATTCCTCAGCTGGCCATCCTGATTTCCGGTGACCCGCACATTCCGTTCCGCGCCGTGTCGACCACCGACCCGAACGCGACCCTGGCAATGGCCTTCTGCGTGTTCGCCCTGATCATTTTCTACAGCATCAAGGTCAAGGGCCTGGGCGGTTTCCTCGGAGAGCTGACCCTGCACCCGTTCGGCAGCAAGAACATCTTCCTGCAGATCCTGCTGATTCCGGTCAACTTCCTGCTGGAATTCGTCACCCTGATCGCCAAGCCGATCTCGCTGGCACTGCGTCTGTTCGGCAACATGTACGCCGGCGAGCTGGTGTTCATCCTGATCGCGGTGATGTTCGGCTCCGGCCTGCTCTGGCTCAGCGGCCTGGGCGTGGTGCTGCAGTGGGCGTGGGCTGTGTTCCACATCCTGATCATCACCCTGCAAGCTTTCATCTTCATGATGCTTACCATCGTCTACCTGTCGATGGCTCACGAAGATAACCATTAAGACCGCCTGGCGTGTCTGATAGCCTTCCCCGCCGGTTTGGGGGGAGGGCTTAAAAAGTCCGCAAGGGCATGCTGTACCTAACGATTTGTTTTACCGCTTCAAACTAAAAACCTAACCAATACGACGTAAAAGTCGGGAGGAAAGATGGAAACTGTAGTTGGTCTGACCGCTATCGCTGTTGCTCTGCTGATCGGCCTGGGTGCTCTGGGTACCGCCATTGGTTTCGGCCTGCTGGGCGGCAAATTCCTGGAAGGCGCTGCTCGCCAGCCAGAAATGGTTCCAATGCTGCAGGTCAAAATGTTCATCGTTGCCGGTCTGCTCGACGCCGTAACCATGATCGGTGTTGGTATCGCTCTGTTCTTCACCTTCGCGAATCCGTTCGTTGGTCAGATCGCCGGCTAATCACTCGTAACCACGAGTTGATGGCTGTGATGAATTAAGACCGAGCGAGGTGTTGGCGTGAACATTAATGCAACCCTGATTGGCCAATCCGTTGCCTTCCTGATTTTTGTACTCTTCTGCATGAAGTATGTATGGCCTCCGGTCATCACTGCTCTGCAAGAGCGCCAAAAGAAGATTGCCGACGGTTTGGACGCTGCCAACCGCGCAGCTCGCGACCTGGAGCTGGCCCAAGAGAAAGCGGGCCAGCAACTGCGTGAAGCTAAAGCACAGGCAGCCGAAATCATTGAGCAAAGCAAGAAACGCGCTGCTCAGCTTGTCGAGGAAGCCCGTGAACAGGCCCGCGTCGAAGCTGACCGTGTGAAAGCTCAGGCTCTGGCCGAGATCGAACAGGAACTGAACGGTGCCAAAGACGCCCTGCGTGCCCAAGTGGGTGCTCTGGCTGTTGGCGGTGCTGAAAAGATCCTTGGCGCCACAATCGATCAAAACGCGCATGCGGAGCTGGTTAACAAACTGGCCGCTGAAATTTAAGCGAGGGCGATCATGGCAGAACTGACCACGTTGGCCCGACCTTACGCTAAGGCTGCCTTTGAGCATGCCCAGGCCCATCAGCAACTGGCCAATTGGTCAGCCATGCTCGGCCTGGCTGCTGCGGTGTCGCAAGACGACACCATGCAGCGCCTGCTCAAGGCCCCGCGACTGACGAGCGCAGAAAAGGCCGCCACGTTCATTGACGTGTGCGGTGACAAGTTCAATGCACAGGCACAGAATTTCATTCATGTTGCCGCGGAAAACGACCGTCTCCTGCTTCTGCCGGAGATTGCCGCTCTGTTCGACCTGTACAAGGCCGAGCAAGAGAAGTCCGTGGACGTGGAAGTCACCAGTGCCTTCGCGTTGAACCAAGAACAGCAAGACAAACTCGCCAAGGTTCTCAGTGCACGGCTAGGCCAGGAAGTGCGCCTGCACGCGTCGGAGGATGCCAGCCTGATTGGCGGCGTCGTCATCCGCGCTGGTGACCTGGTAATCGATGGCTCTGTTCGCGGCAAAATCGCGAAACTGGCCGAAGCATTGAAATCTTGAGTTTGAAGGGGCAGCAGAGCAATGCAGCAACTCAATCCTTCCGAAATTAGTGAAATCATCAAGGGCCGCATCGACAACCTCGATGTGAGCTCCCAAGCCCGTAACGAAGGTACCGTTGTTTCGGTATCCGACGGTATCGTGCGGATCCACGGTCTGGCCGACGTCATGTACGGCGAAATGATCGAGTTCCCTGGCGGCGTCTACGGCATGGCCCTGAACCTGGAGCAAGACTCCGTAGGTGCAGTGATCCTGGGTGCCTATGACACCCTCGCCGAAGGCATGAGCGCCAAGTGCACCGGCCGCATCCTGGAAGTTCCGGTTGGTAAGGAACTGCTGGGCCGCGTTGTCGACGCACTGGGTAACCCGATCGACGGCAAAGGTCCTCTGGGCAACACCCAGACCGACGCGGTCGAGAAAGTGGCTCCAGGCGTGATCTGGCGTAAGTCGGTAGACCAGCCTGTACAGACTGGCTACAAATCCGTCGACGCCATGATCCCTGTCGGCCGTGGCCAGCGCGAGCTGATCATTGGCGACCGTCAGATCGGCAAGACCGCCATGGCCATCGACGCCATCATCAACCAGAAAGATTCCGGTATTTTCTGCGTTTATGTTGCTGTCGGCCAGAAGCGTTCCACCGTTGCCAACATCGTTCGCAAGCTGGAAGAAAACGGCGCCCTGGCCAACACCATCGTGGTTGTTGCCAGTGCCTCGGAATCCGCTGCACTGCAATTCCTGGCGCCATACGCCGGTTGCACCATGGGCGAGTTCTTCCGTGACCGCGGTGAAGACGCGCTGATCGTTTACGATGACCTGTCCAAGCAGGCCGTTGCGTACCGTCAGATCTCCCTGCTGCTGCGCCGTCCACCAGGACGTGAAGCGTACCCAGGCGACGTGTTCTATCTCCACTCCCGTCTGCTGGAGCGTGCATCGCGCGTTTCGGAAGAGTACGTCGAGAAGTTCACCAACGGTGCTGTCACTGGCAAAACCGGTTCCCTGACCGCTCTGCCGATCATCGAAACCCAGGCTGGCGACGTTTCCGCGTTCGTTCCGACCAACGTGATTTCCATCACCGACGGTCAGATCTTCCTGGAATCGGCCATGTTCAACTCGGGCATCCGCCCTGCAGTGAACGCCGGTGTTTCGGTATCCCGCGTAGGTGGTGCCGCTCAGACCAAGATCATCAAGAAGCTGTCCGGTGGTATTCGTACCGCTCTGGCTCAGTACCGTGAGCTGGCTGCATTCGCCCAGTTCGCTTCCGATCTGGACGAAGCGACCCGCAAGCAGCTGGAGCATGGTCAGCGCGTTACCGAGCTGATGAAGCAGAAGCAGTACGCGCCGATGTCCATCGCGGACATGGCCCTGTCGCTGTACGCCGCTGAGCGTGGCTTCCTGACTGACGTAGAAGTCTCCAAGATCGGCAGCTTCGAGCAAGCACTGATCGCCTTCTTCAACCGTGATCACGCTGAACTGATGGCGAAGATCAACGTGAAGGGTGACTTCAACGACGAAATCGACGCAGGCCTGAAAGCCGGCATCGAGAAGTTCAAGGCCACCCAGACCTGGTAAGCCGCAGCGGGGGCCCTGGCCCCCGCTTGCTAACCTGATAGGTGATACATGGCAGGCGCAAAAGAGATTCGCAGTAAGATTGCGAGCATCAAAAGCACGCAAAAAATTACCAGCGCCATGGAGAAAGTGGCGGTCAGCAAGATGCGCAGGGCACAAATGCGCATGGCTGCTAGCCGTCCTTACGCGGAGCGTATCCGCCAGGTGATCGGTCATCTGGCCAACGCCAACCCGGAATACCGCCACCCATTCATGATCGAGCGCCCTGTAAAGCGCGCCGGTTATATCGTGGTGAGCAGTGACCGTGGTCTGTGCGGTGGCTTGAATACCAACCTGTTCAAGGCCTTGGTCAAGGACATGAGCGCAAACCGCGAACAGGGCGTTGAAATCGACCTGTGCGTGATCGGCAGCAAGGGTGCGACTTTCTTCCGCATCTTTGGCGGCAACGTCGTAGCCGCGATCAGCCACTTGGGCGAAGAGCCATCGATCAATGATCTGATCGGCTCCGTCAAAGTGATGCTGGACGCCTACCTCGATGGCCGTATCGATCGCCTCTCGGTGGTTTCGAACAAGTTCATCAA
Source organism: Pseudomonas sp. 8_5_2 (assembly GCF_059295255.1). Taxonomy (NCBI): domain Bacteria; kingdom Pseudomonadati; phylum Pseudomonadota; class Gammaproteobacteria; order Pseudomonadales; family Pseudomonadaceae; genus Pseudomonas; species Pseudomonas sp. 8_5_2. The sequence goes on along the minus strand of NZ_CM181238.1, from coordinate 5,915,356 downwards.
CACCATGACCCAACAACCGACGGTCGAGCAATTGGTACCGTTGGTGGCAACCCCGGATCAGGAACTCAAGCACCACTGGGACTACCTGTACGAACCCGACGCAAAAGAGCTGCTGGACGGCTTGATGGTGCGTTACGTGGAGTCGCAGGTGTACCAGGCGGTGGTCGAGAACAACGCTGCTGAACAAGCGGCCCGGATGATCGCCATGAAAAACGCCACAGACAACGCCGGTGATTTGATCAAAGAGCTGCAATTGATCTACAACAAGGCGCGTCAGGCTGCGATCACCCAGGAGATCTCGGAAATCGTCGGCGGCGCTGCCGCGGTTTAACGGTTCACATATTCAGAGGATCCAGCTATGAGTAGCGGACGTATCGTTCAAATCATCGGCGCCGTCATCGACGTGGAATTCCCACGTGACGGCGTACCGAGTGTATACAACGCGCTGAAAGTACAAGGCGCGGAAACCACCCTCGAAGTTCAGCAGCAGCTGGGCGACGGCGTGGTTCGTACCATTGCCATGGGCTCGACCGAAGGCCTGAAGCGCGGTCTGGATGTCGTCGACACCGGTGCTGCCATTTCCGTTCCTGTTGGTAAGGCCACCCTGGGCCGTATCATGGACGTACTGGGCAACCCGATCGACGAAGCCGGCCCGATCGGTGAAGAAGAGCGTCGCGGTATCCACCAGCCAGCGCCTTCGTTCGCTGACCAGGCAGGCGGCAACGACCTGCTGGAAACCGGCATCAAGGTTATCGACCTGGTTTGCCCGTTCGCCAAGGGTGGTAAGGTTGGCCTGTTCGGTGGTGCCGGTGTCGGCAAGACCGTAAACATGATGGAACTGATCCGTAACATCGCCATGGAACACAGCGGTTACTCCGTGTTCGCTGGTGTGGGTGAGCGTACTCGTGAGGGTAACGACTTCTACCACGAGATGAAGGACTCCAACGTTCTCGACAAGGTAGCGCTGGTCTACGGTCAGATGAACGAGCCACCAGGAAACCGTCTGCGCGTAGCGCTGACCGGCCTGACCATGGCCGAGAAGTTCCGTGACGAAGGTAACGACGTTCTGCTGTTCGTCGACAACATCTATCGTTACACCCTGGCCGGTACCGAAGTATCCGCACTGCTGGGCCGTATGCCTTCGGCAGTAGGTTACCAGCCGACCCTGGCTGAAGAGATGGGCGTTCTGCAAGAGCGCATCACCTCCACCAAGGAAGGTTCGATCACCTCCGTTCAGGCCGTATACGTTCCTGCGGACGACTTGACCGACCCGTCGCCAGCGACCACCTTCGCCCACTTGGACGCCACCGTCGTTCTGTCTCGTGACATCGCCTCCCTGGGTATCTACCCAGCGGTCGATCCACTGGACTCGACTTCGCGCCAGCTGGACCCGAACGTGATCGGCAATGAGCACTACGACACCGCTCGTGGCGTTCAGTATGTTCTGCAGCGCTATAAAGAGCTGAAGGACATCATTGCGATCCTGGGTATGGACGAACTGTCCGAGACCGACAAGCAACTGGTAGCCCGCGCTCGTAAGATCCAGCGCTTCCTGTCGCAGCCGTTCTTCGTGGCCGAAGTCTTCACCGGTTCGCCAGGCAAGTACGTTTCCCTGAAAGACACCATCGCTGGCTTCAGCGGCATCCTCAAAGGTGACTACGACCACCTGCCAGAACAAGCGTTCTACATGGTCGGCAGCATCGACGAAGCGATCGAGAAAGCCAAGAAACTGTAATTCCTGCGCCCCGCAAGGGGCGCTATCAGGTTGAGGCAAGCAGATGGCTATGACAGTCCATTGCGATATCGTCAGCGCGGAAGGAGAAATTTTCTCCGGTCTGGTCGAGATGGTGGTTGCGCACGGTAACCTGGGTGATCTTGGTATCGCTCCAGGCCACGCGCCGCTGATCACCAATCTGAAGCCAGGTCCGATCACGCTGACCAAGCAGGGTGGCGCCCAAGAGGTGTTCTACATCTCTGGTGGTTTCCTCGAGGTTCAGCCGAACATGGTCAAGGTGCTTGCCGATACCGTGCAACGTGCTGCAGACCTGGATGAAGCGCAGGCTCAGGAAGCCCTCAAGGCTGCCGAGAACGCCCTGAATCTGAAAGGTGCGGACTTCGACTACAGCGCCGCCGCCGCACGTCTGGCCGAGGCCGCAGCCCAGCTGCGTACTGTCCAGCAAATGCGCAAAGGCAAGTAATCGGCCCAGGGCTGATGACTGCTGTTGTGATTGAGTAAAAGGGTAGCCTCGGCTACCCTTTTTCTTTTTCCGTTTTCCCCCCGGTCATTTCACTGACCGCCCAGGATTGGTAGCCAGTAATGTCACTCGATATCGTTATTCTCGCCGCCGGCCAAGGCACTCGCATGCGTTCGGCGCTGCCCAAAGTGCTGCATCCGGTAGCCGGCAACTCGATGCTTGGCCATGTTATCCACAGCGCGCGCCAACTGCAGCCGCAAGGTATTCATGTGGTGATTGGCCACGGTGCCGAGCTGGTTCGCGAGCGCCTGACTGCTGACGACCTGAATTTCGTCATGCAGGACAAGCAGCTGGGCACCGGCCACGCAGTTGCCCAGGCGCTGCCGGCAATCTCCGCGGACACCGTGCTGGTACTGTACGGCGATGTGCCGTTGATTGAAGTGGAAACACTGCAGCGTCTGCTGGCCAAGGCCAACGACAAGCAGCTGGGCCTGCTCACGGTGACCCTCGATGACCCGACCGGTTATGGCCGTATCGTCCGTGACGAGCAAGGCATGGTGACTGCAATCGTCGAGCACAAGGACGCCACCGACGCGCAGAAAGCCATCAAGGAAGGCAACACCGGTATTCTCGCCCTCCCGGCCGCACGCCTTGCCGATTGGATGAGTCGCCTGTCGAACAACAATGCCCAGGGCGAGTATTACCTGACTGACATCATTGCCATGGCTGTAGCCGATGGCCTGGTGGTTGCCACCGAGCAGCCACATGATGCGATGGAAGTGCAGGGCGCCAATGACCGGCGCCAGCTTTCCGAGCTGGAGCGCCATTACCAGCTGCGCGAAGGCCGTCGACTGATGGCGCAAGGTGTCACCCTGCGCGACCCTGCACGCTTCGATGTGCGCGGTGAAGTCACCGTTGGTCGCGATGTGCTGATCGACATCAACGTTATCCTCGAAGGCAAAGTGGTCATCGAGGACGGTGTCCAGATCGGCCCTAACTGCGTGATCAAGAACACCACCCTGCGCAAAGGGGCGGTGGTCAAGGCCAACAGCCACCTCGAAGGCGCGGTGATGGGCGAGGGCAGCGATGCGGGGCCGTTCGCCCGCTTGCGCCCGGGCAGCGTACTGGACGCCAAGGCCCATGTGGGTAACTTTGTCGAACTGAAGAATGCGCACCTGGGTGAGGGGGCCAAGGCTGGTCACCTGAGCTATCTGGGCGATGCAGAAATCGGTGCGCGCACCAATATCGGTGCCGGCACCATCACCTGCAATTACGATGGTGCCAACAAGTTCAAGACCGTGATGGGCGAAGATGTGTTCATCGGCTCGAACAATTCCCTGGTGGCGCCTGTGGATATCCAGGCGGGGGCGACTACCGCTGCCGGTTCGACCATCACCCAGACAGTGAAAGCCGGGGAGTTGGCTGTAGGTCGTGCGCGCCAGCGCAATATCGAAGGCTGGAAGCGGCCGGAGAAGCTCAAGAAGAGCTGAGTTATACACAGCTGTTTCTACTCAAAGCCGACCTATGAGAATAGGTCGGCTTTTTTGTGGGTAGAGATTCCTGGTGTAATTCCGAGCAGCTGAAAGATTTATCCACAGCTTGACGAAACGCTCATCTTAGGTTTTGATTGCAACCATTATCTTTCGAAACGAAACTTAAGCGCTCATGTCGAAACGAAACACCCCACAACGACGGCACAACATTCTGGCTTTGCTCAGCGAGCAGGGCGAGGTGAGCGTGGACGCGTTGGCCAAGCGTTTCGAAACGTCGGAAGTGACCATCCGCAAAGACCTCGCCGCCCTGGAAACCAACGGCCTGCTGCTGAGGCGCTATGGTGGTGCGGTGCCTGTCCCGCAAGAGCTGCTCGGTGAGCCCGCTCAGCCTGTCTCTTCCTATAAAAAGGCCATCGCCCGGGCAGCTGTCGGGCGCATCCGCGAACATGCACGGATCATCATCGACAGCGGCAGTACCACGGCGGCCATGATCCCGGAGCTGGGGCGCCAGCCCGGCCTGGTGGTGATGACCAATTCGCTTAACGTGGCCCGTGCCATCTGCGACCTGGAACACGAACCGGTGCTGCTGATGACCGGCGGTACCTGGGACCCGCATTCCGAGTCGTTCCAGGGCCAGGTGGCCGAGCAGGTATTACGCTCTTACGATTTCGACCAGCTGTTCATCGGTGCCGATGGCATCGACCTCGGCCGCGGTACCACCACCTTCAACGAGCTGCTTGGGCTCAGTCGGGTCATGGCCGAGGTAGCCCGTGAAGTGATCGTGATGGTGGAGTCCGACAAGGTAGGGCGCAAGATCCCCAACCTCGAGCTGCCGTGGAGCAGCGTGCACACTCTGATTACAGACGAACGCCTGCCCGCAGCGGCACGCGAACAAATTCAAGCCCGTGGCGTCAACCTGATCTGCGCCGCGATCAGCCAGGAGCAATAAACATGTGTGGAATCGTTGGCGCCGTCGCCGAGCGTAATATCACAGCCATCCTGATCGAAGGCCTCAAGCGTCTCGAGTACCGCGGGTACGACAGCGCTGGCCTGGCAGTGCTCACCCAGAACGGTGAACTGCAGCGCCGCCGCCGCATCGGCAAGGTCAGCGAGCTGGAAGCAGCTGTTGCAGCAGACCCGTTGGCAGGCCAGCTGGGCATCGCCCACACCCGTTGGGCTACCCACGGTGCGCCAACCGAAGGCAATGCACACCCGCACTTCTCGGCGAGTGAAGTGGCCGTTGTGCACAATGGCATCATCGAGAACCACGAGGAGCTGCGCGAAGAGCTGAAGGCGCTGGGCTACGCCTTCACCTCGCAGACCGATACCGAAGTGATCGTCCACCTGATTCACCACACCCTGAAAACCATCCCTGACCTGACCGATGCCCTGAAGGCTGCGGTCAAGCGCCTGCATGGTGCCTACGGCCTGGCGCTGATCAGCGCCAAGCAGCCTGACCGCCTTGTTGCAGCCCGCAGCGGCAGCCCGCTGGTCATCGGCCTGGGCCTGGGCGAGAACTTCCTGGCCTCCGACCAACTGGCCCTGCGCCAGGTCACCGACCGCTTCATGTACCTGGAAGAAGGCGACATCGCCGAAATCCGCCGTGACCAGGTTTCCATCTGGGACGTGCAGGGCGACAAGGTTCAGCGCGAAACCGTGCAGTACCACGAAGGTGCCGAAGCTGCTGACAAGGGCACTTACCGTCACTTCATGCTCAAGGAAATCCATGAGCAGCCAAGCGTGGTGCAGCGCACCCTGGAAGGCCGTCTGGGCACTGACCACGTCTTGGTCCAGGCCTTCGGACCGCAGGCCGCCGAGCTGTTTGGCAAGGTACGGAATGTACAGATCGTTGCGTGCGGCACCAGCTACCACGCGGGCATGGTAGCTCGCTACTGGCTGGAAAGCCTGGCGGGTATCCCATGCCAGGTCGAGGTAGCCAGCGAGTTCCGCTACCGCAAGGTGGTGGTGCAGCCGGACACCCTGTTCGTCTCCATCTCGCAGTCCGGCGAAACCGCCGACACCCTGGCCGCTTTGCGTAACGCCAAGGAGCTGGGTTTCCTGGGCAGCCTGGCAATCTGCAACGTGGGCATCAGCTCGTTGGTACGTGAGTCGGACCTGACCCTGCTGACCCTGGCCGGCCCGGAAATCGGCGTGGCTTCCACCAAAGCCTTCACCACCCAGCTGGTTTCGCTGATGCTGCTGACGCTGGCCCTTGGCCGGGTGCGCGGTACCCTGGATGCCGGCGTCGAAGCCGAGCTGGTGGAAGAACTGCGCCGCCTGCCGACCCGTCTGGGCGAAGCCCTGGCCATGGACGCCACCGTCGAGAAAATTGCCGAGCTGTTTGCCGACAAGCACCACACCCTGTTCCTTGGCCGTGGTGCGCAGTACCCGGTCGCGATGGAGGGTGCGCTCAAGCTCAAGGAAATCTCCTACATCCACGCCGAAGCCTACCCGGCAGGCGAGCTGAAGCATGGCCCGCTGGCACTGGTGGATAACGACATGCCGGTGGTTACCGTGGCCCCGAACAACGAACTGCTGGAAAAGCTGAAATCCAACCTGCAGGAAGTACGTGCCCGTGGTGGCGAGTTGGTAGTGTTTGCCGACGAGCACGCTGGTATGACCAATGGTGAAGGTACGCACGTGATCAAGGTGCCGCACATCGCCGATGCCCTGGCGCCGATCCTGTACACCATTCCGTTGCAGCTGCTGTCTTACTACGTCGCTGTGCTGAAAGGCACCGACGTGGATCAGCCGCGTAACCTGGCCAAGTCGGTTACTGTCGAGTAAGGCGAGAGCCGGGGGCGTTTTTGGTTTTGTTGAATTAAAGCTGTCGTTGAACAATTAAAACTGTCGCCGGTGGAGGGGAGGCTATTGCTTCCCTTCATCGGGCGGCTTCACCAGCCTCCCGGCGTGACCCCTCCCTACCTGGTACTGGCGTTTTCACATGCCCCTCTCGATTCTGCCTGATGAAACTCTTCCGTCATACGTGAGAAGGAACCTGCTGCTCTATTGGGCCGAGCCCTACGCAGAGATCTTCGAAGCCCTGCGTAGCCGTCATGTAATAAAGACGGCCGAAGTCAGAAGGCTTGCAGCAGCCATCGGGTGGCCGCAGGGCTCGGTACCGACGGCCGCAGCGCTGTTGTGCTGCTCGATGTCGAACAGCGCAGCGGGATATGACCGTAAGATGAGCCATCGGCGTTGTGTTCTGGTTGTCGAGGCTGGTGCACGGGGTCATGCCCCTCGTACAGGTCGATGTCGATCCCGCCATACATGACCCGGTGGCCACTAAGCATTCAACGCCCGTTTCAACACCTCGTAGATTTTCGCATCACCCGATTGGGCAACGTTGAAACGCAGAAAATCACCGGCCGTCATGGACTGGCTGAACGCATTGCCCGGCGCCAGCAGCACTCCTTCATGCAAGCAAGCCCGGGCCAGCGCTGCGGCATCCGTGCCCTGCGGGAGTTGGCACCAGACGTACATTCCTGAGCGCGGCGTCATCCAGGGCGTGATGCCAATGGCGCGAAGCCTGGCGACCGTGCTGTCCATACTCTCGGCCAGCCTGAGGCGAACACCCTCCATGTGCTTTCTGTACCCGCCGTCGGTAATCGCCTGATGGATGATGTCTGCTGCCAAGCGACCACCGCCGAAGGTGGTGGCGATCTTGAGATCGACCAGGCTCTCGATCCAGTCACTGCGAGCCGCGAGGTAGCCGCAGCGAATCGAAGCGGAGATGGTTTTGGAAAAACTGCCTATGTGGATGACCCGAGCGAGGCCATCGAAGGCCGACAGCCGTGGCGCGGGCGTATTTTCGAAATCGGCGAAGATGTCGTCCTCCACGATTACCAGGCTGGAACTGTCGGCCAGTTTCAGCAGTCGGTGTGCGGTGACCGCAGACAGGGTGGCCCCGGTCGGGTTGTGGACGCCTGCATTAGTGATGTACAACCGCGGCGCATGCGCTAGCAGGGCCGCGCCAAACGCCTCGATGTCCGGGCCCGTCGCTGTGTAGGGAATGCCTACGATGTTCACCCGGTGGGCTTTGAGCAGGGCGTGAAAATTGAAATAGCACGGGTCGTCGACCAGCACGGTGTCCCCCGGCTCCAGCAAAAAACGGCAGATCAGGTCGATGGCATGGGTGCCGGAGTCCGTTAGCATGATCTGTTCAACCGGAGCTTCGATGCCGGCGCCGGCCAGCTTTCTTGACAGGAATTGCCTCAGAGGCGGTTGCCCGAGCGGTGAGGCGTAATCCGTCAGTTTCAGCGTCTCGGCGCGGGCAACGGTTCGCAGCGCTTTGCGCATGCCCGCTTCGTACATCCAGGATGCGGGCAGCCAGCCACACCCCGGTTTCAAGGCATCGCTGGCGGTTACAAGTGACTGGCGCGAGATCCACAACGGGTCCACTTCACGATCAAGCCTGGGGCCGAGTTCGGTGAGCACCAACGGCGCCACCGGCCCTGCTACGTAAAAGCCGGAGCCGGGGCGAGAATTGAGTACTCCTTCTGCCATCAGCCTTTCATAGGCCTCAAGCACTGTGGACACCGACACCTGCATGGCCTGGGCCATGGCGCGGACCGAGGGGATTCTCGCCCCTGGGGTGTAGGTTCGGGAGGCTATACGCGACTGGACCTCACCCATCACAGCGTGAATCCGGGTTCCGTTGCGTTTCATCACATCCTCAACTGTGCTGGAGTCATATACATAACAGTTCGGCAAAAGCGTACTGGATTGTACATGGCCCGGGCTGGTCTGTCGGTGATGTACTGGCCCTTGGCTTACCGAGGGCGTACCGATGAAAAAATCAACAAGCGGGTGGATCAACGGCTTGATAGGCGTCGCCATCTTTGCCGGCTCGCTGCCTGCAACCCGAGTGGCAGTGGCCGATTTCGAACCGACGTTCCTGACCTGCGCCAGGGCCACCATTGCCGCCCTGCTGGGTGCGCTTTTTCTGATCGTGCTGCGCCAGCCGCGGCCAAGGCGGGGTGATCTGTCGCCCTTGGCCATCACCGCGCTCGGCGTGGTCATTGGTTTCCCGCTACTGACCGCACTGGCCCTGCAGCACATCACCTCGGCCCATTCCATTGTTTTTGTCGGGCTCTTGCCATTGTGTACCGCAGGGTTCGCCGTGCTGCGCGGTGGTGAACGGCCTCGGCCCTTGTTCTGGCTGTTTTCGCTGGCAGGTGCCGGGCTGGTGGCAGGCTATGCGTGGATGAACGCAGGCGAAGGGTCGGCGCTGGGCGATCTGCTGATGTTGGCGGCGGTGCTGGTCTGTGGCTTGGGTTATGCCGAAGGGGCGCGCCTGGCGCGGACATTGGGGGGCTGGCAGGTGATCAGTTGGGCGTTGCTGGTTGCGTTGCCGTTGATGCTGCTGATGACCGTGGTCAATCTTCCGGCCCCCGATGAGTTCGCCAGGGTAAGTGCCCCTGGGTGGCTCGGCCTGGGCTACGTTTCACTGTTCAGCATGCTGATCGGCTTTGTGTTCTGGTACCGGGGGCTCGTCCAGGGTGGTGTCGCGGCGGTGAGCCAGCTGCAACTCTTTCAGCCGTTCATGGGGCTTGGGCTGGCAGCGTTGCTGCTGCATGAGCACGTCAGCTGGACCATGCTTGTGGTGACGTTGTGTGCGGTGATCTGCGTTTACGGGGCCAGGAAATATGCCCAATAGCGCAAGGGCTCCAGCGGGTGACGAGTACCCGCTTCTGCCCGATTGCTGCCCTTCGGGGCAGCTATGGGTCGATAGCGGATATTCACCACTAATGCTGAGGGATCATGGCACCTCCATTTGGGCCTCATTGAGGCTTCAGGGTGTCTATGAAACCAGGGGCGATTCACTGTTCAATTTTCACGTTGAGTCGGATTCATGGAGAGGCAGATTGAACCGGCGTGAAGATTCAATACAGACTAAATGAAAACGTGGAACTGCCTGAACAGCGCCGCCATCAATAACCCTGCGGTGATTGCGGGAAGTGGCTTGCGCAGCGCGAGCATCACGATCGCGGTCGTCAACAAGGCAACACGTGCCCCGTTATCCCCCGTGACCGCCAGCGGTGTCAGCACCGCTACCAACACTGAGCCCGACATGGCATTTATGAATTGCTGCACCCTGTAGTTGATTGGGACGAACGACATCACGAACACCCCACCCCAGCGGGTCACAAGAGTGACCACAGCCATGATCAGAATGATGTACAGCGTGCCGAATCCCGAGATATCAATGCTCATGCTTTTTTCTCCGTCCAAACGGCGCCGAGCAGGCCACCAGCCAAGGCTCCGGTGACGACGTGGCTGTTTTCAGGCAGATATGTATACGCGATTAACGATGCAGCGGCTGCCACACTCCAGATGATCAGCATGCGTGGGTTCTTCTGGCCGCCGAGCACCATTGCCAGCAGGAAACAGCCCATGACCATGTCCAGGCCCAGGCTGACCGGGTCCTGGATGACCGTGCCAAATTTCAGCCCCAGCCAACTACCAAGCGTCCAGGCCGACCAAAGCGCAAGGCCGCCACCGAACAGCAGACCCATGCCGGCCTTGCCGTTACTGAACGCCTGCATCGACATCGCCCAGTTGGCGTCCGAAACCACCATCATCACCCCATAGCGCTTGGCGCGTGGCAGCTCGCGCAACCACGGATACAGCGTCGCGCCCATCAACAGGTGCCGGGCATTGATCGCGAACACCGTTACGATCAATGGCACCACCGGAACGTGCTGCCCCCACAGGTCGAGTACGGCAAATTGCGCAGCGCCGGCAAAAACCAAACTGCTCATCAGCAGTGTTGATGCTTCGCTCAGGCCTGTTTGCGCGGCGGCTAGGCCGAAGGCGATGGCAAACACCATCACGAACATGGAGATGGGCAGCAGTTGTTTGAAGCCGTTCCATATCTTGTTTCTATTCAGCTCCACCGAGCTTGCATCGACACTCAACACCATTACACCTCATCACCACCGCAGGTTTGTACCGCTGTTCAGGCGCCATTCTGAGGACTTCCTCCCGCTCAAGAAAAGCGAATAAGTGTTATAAAGGCCATTCGATTGTCGAATGGCTTAAGATTGGCTATGCACTCCAAGGATCTGCAAATTGACTGGCTGCGGACTTTTGTCGCAGTGGTCGATACTGGTTCGATGACTGCGGCGGCGCGGCAGGTATCGCGCTCGCAATCAGCCGTTAGCATGCAGCTGAAGAAACTTGAGGACAGCATCGGTCGCCCGCTGCTCAACCGCGAGCCTCGGCAACTGTCCTTGACGCCAGCTGGCTTCGACCTGTTGGGCCACGCGCGCAAGTTATTGGCATCCCACTCAACGCTGGTGCTGGCGATGCATGGCGGGGCACTTTCCGGTCGAGTGACGTTCGGCGTTCCAGATGACTACGCCGTGCCCTATCTGGTGCCGGTGCTCAGGCACTTTGCTACGCGTTTCAGCGAGGTCGAAGTCACGTTGGTGTGCGAGGAGTCTACCGCGCTGCTGGCAAAGGTTGATCGAGGTGAGATCGACCTGGCGCTGGTCACGCGTGATGCACCTTCGCGGGGAGAACTGTTGTTCAAGGAGGCACTGGTATGGGGGGCGGCCGAGCAGCACGAAATCTGGAAGTGCAGTCCCCTGCCTATTGCTGTGCATGAACTGGGCGGACGCCTGCGTAGCGAGATCCTGGCAGCGCTTGACGCTCAGCAGCGTGAGTACCGTGTCGTCTATAACAGCCCGAATGTCTGTGGTCAGATCGCTGCCGCGCAAAGCGGCATGGCGATTGCGGTACTAACCCGGTGCAGCCTTCCACCGAGCTTGAAGATGGTGGATACCCGGCAAGGGTTGCCTGAGCTGCCGGTGATTCAAGTTGTGTTGATGCGTAGCCGGGATTCAATGGGCTCTCGAGCTGTGGATGCGATGTACGATGAGGTCATGCGGGCTTTGCGCGATCCACTTTGTATCGAATAGAGACTCAAAAGCGCAGCGCCCCGCCGGTACTTAAGCCGACCAGCTGCTGCCAGCATTAGGGCACAGGACGTGACAGCAGCGAGACTCGTGGCTTGCCTAAGGGGCTTATATCCCATGGTTTAAACTGGCCCACCGGCTCACAGTTCAAGTCTGGGAACGGGGCGAAGCCATGTTCCCACAATGGGAAATCAATCTGATTTACAGCTAATCAAACGCACCATTCAGCACTTCATAAATAAGCCCGGTCGCCAGCGCCACTAGGATCAAATCCGTCCCAACTTGCTGCCACTCGTACCCGTCATAGTGTGGCAACCTGCCCACCAGTCGACCATCGAGCTTCTTGGCGATACCAGGCGGAAGCGGCTTGCCGCGAGCGAGGTTCTTCTGAATCCCTGGCGGCAACGCAGGCCCCGGGCTCCAGTAATCCCGGTAACCATCGACAATCCCCAGGACGCTCGCATGATTGATACTCGGGCCACCGTGCCAATCACCCTCACCTGACTTTTTGCCTTTGCCGCCATGATCCTGGTTATGCGACTGGTTCCCTTTGGCATTTCCCTGGCCCTTGCCATTGCCATTACCGGGATCAGCCATTGCAGGCAGAGAGCCACAGATCAGGGCGAGACAGGTAACGCCGACGGTGATTGAGCGGAAAATGAACATGGGAGCGTTCCTTCGTGTGGGGGTACATTGTCCAATCTAGACGATTGCTCAATGTCCAGTGCAAACGCCGAAGGCCTCAGCGCTGGTTGGGCATGCAAGCGCGTCGTTTCTGGGGGCGACAGTCAATTCTCAAGAGCATGGGCGTAAATGGTTTTTTGGGGGAGGTTGCGACAGTTTTGCGGTTTATCCAAAGGAGGCTCAAGGCCAGGGAGTCCGGAGGCGAGTTGCGACGGTTTTAATTCTTTAAATCCATTGCCTCCGTGCCCACACAAGGCCGTGCCTGCAAGCGAAAGTGATTTGCGTGCAGGCGCGGCCTTGTGTCGTGTCAAGGGCTGGAACCCAACGCATGACAGATCCGAATCAGATCTGCATCGCCATTCCGTGCACATTCATCGCTGCCTGGCGCAACGCCTCGGAGCGAGTAGGGTGGGGGTGGCAGGTAAGGGCGATGTCTTCCGCTGAAGCCGAGAACTCCATGGCTACGCAGAACTCACCAATCATCTCGCTGACACTTGGGCCCACCAGGTGCACACCCAGCACTTCATCGGTTTCGGCATCGGCCAGGACCTTGGCGAAGCCTTCGGTCTCGTGGTTGATCTTGGCCCGGCTGTTGGCAGTGAACGGGAACTTGCCCACCTTGTAGGCACGCCCTTCGGCCTTGAGCTGTTCTTCGGTCTTGCCCACGGTTGCCAGCTCGGGGCGGGTGTAGATCACGCCGGGGATGAGGTTGTAGTTGACCTCGTGAGGCTTGCCGGCAATGCGTTCGATGCAGGCCACTGCTTCGTCTTCCGCCTTGTGCGCGAGCATCGGGCCGGAAGTGACGTCGCCGATCACCCAGACACCCGGCACTGCAGTGCGGTGGTGCTGGTTGTCGAGCATGCCGCGCTTGTCGGTTGCCAGGCCCACGCTTTCAAGGTTGAGGCCCTGGGTGTAGGGGCGACGGCCGATCGCCACCAGCACGTAGTCGGCCTGCAGTGTTTCTGCGCTGCCGCCCGCGGCCGGTTCCAGGGTCAGGCTTACGCCCTCGGCGCTGGTGCTGGCCTGGGTTACCTTGCTGCCCAGCTTGAACACCATGCCTTGCTTGGCCAATGCCTTCTGCAGGGTTTTTGCGGTTTCTGCGTCGGTGCCCGGGCAAATGCGGTCGAGGTACTCGATGACCGTGACCTGGCTACCCAGACGACGCCACACGGAACCCAGCTCAAGGCCGATCACACCCGCACCGATGACGATCAGGTGCTTGGGCACTTGTGGCAGGGACAACGCACCGGTCGAGTCGATGATGCGCTGGTTGTCGATGGTCACCCCGGGCAGCGGGGTGGGCTCGGAGCCGGTGGCAATAACGATGTCTTTGGCCTGCAGCACGTTTTCGCTACCGTCGTCTGCCTTCACCACGACCTTGCCGACGCCGTCCAGGCGGCCCCAGCCCTTGATCCAGTCGACCTTGTTCTTGCGAAAAAGGTACTCGATGCCCTTGGTCAGGCCAGTCACGCTCTCGTCCTTCTGCTTCATCATCTGGGCGAGGTTGAGGTTGGGCTTTACTTCGATACCGAGGTGCGCGAACTCGTCACCGCTGGCGGCCTCGTACAGCTCGGAAGCATGCAACAGTGCCTTGGACGGCATGCAGCCCACGTTCAAGCAGGTGCCGCCCAGCGTCGAGCGGCCTTCCACGCAGGCTACGCTCAGGCCCAGCTGGCCAGCGCGGATGGCTGCGTTGTAGCCGCCAGGGCCACCGCCGATGATCACCACGTCATAGGATTTCATGGGTTCAACTCCAGGATGTAGAAGCGCGAGAGGGGCATAAGGTTAAGCTGAGACGCTGAAATTGTATACAATCTGCTGCGCGTATAAGATCAGTTGGTTCTAGACCATGGTCTGGTTTAGAGGAAACATCCCACGAATGAACTACTCTGATCCGGCGACGTTCGAAATATCAGGCGTCGTGGCCAATTGCGGATAGGAGGGTCGTTATGCTTGGGCAACTTCCACCGGCACTGCAGCGCTTGCATCTGCCGCTTCGCCTGAAACTGTGGGACGGTAACCACTTTGATCTAGGGCCCAGCCCGCAGGTGACGATTCTGGTCAGAGAGCCTCAGCTGATCAGCCAGTTGACGCACCCCAGCCTCGACCAGCTGGGCGCGGCATTCGTCGAAGGCAAACTGGACCTTGAAGGCGATATCGGTGAGGCCATCCGCGTGTGCGATGAGCTGAGCGAAGCGTTGCTGACAGATGAAGCCGAAGCGCTGCCGCAGCGGGTGTCTCACGACAAGAGCACAGACGCCGAAGCCATCTCCTATCACTATGACGTTTCCAATGCGTTCTACCAGTTGTGGCTGGACCAGGACATGGCGTATTCGTGTGCCTACTTCCGCGAGCCCGACAATACCCTCGATCAGGCGCAACAGGACAAGTTTGACCACCTGTGTCGGAAACTGCGCCTGGACGCAGGTGATTACCTGCTCGACGTGGGTTGTGGCTGGGGCGGGCTGTCGCGTTTTGCCGCCAGGGAGTATGGCGCCAAAGTGTTTGGTATCACCTTGAGCAAGGAGCAACTGAAGCTCGGTCGCCAGCGCGTCAAGGCCGAGGGCCTGAGCGACAAGGTTGACCTGCAGATTCTCGACTACCGCGACCTGCCGCAGGACGGGCGCTTCGACAAGGTGGTCAGTGTCGGCATGTTCGAACATGTCGGGCATGCCAACCTGGCGCTGTACTGCCAGAAACTGTTCGGGGCGGTGAGGGCAGGGGGGCTGGTGATGAACCACGGTATCACCGCCAAGCATGTCGACGGCCGACCTGTCGGCCGTGGTGCAGGAGAGTTCATCGACCGCTACGTGTTTCCCCACGGCGAGTTGCCTCACCTTTCGATGATCAGCGCCAGTATCTGTGAAGCGGGGCTGGAGGTCGTGGACGTGGAAAGCCTGCGTCTGCACTACGCAAAGACCCTGCACCACTGGAGCGAGAACCTGGAGAACCAGCTGCACAGGGCGGCGAAACTGGTGCCCGATCATACCTTGCGTATCTGGCGCCTGTACCTGGCTGGGTGTGCCTATGCGTTCCAGAAGGGCTGGATCAACCTCCACCAGATCCTGGCCGTGAAGCCATACGCAGATGGACACCATGACCTGCCTTGGACCCGCGAGGACCTCTATCGCTGAATCATGAAGCGAGCTGGCTCCCCTGCAGGAGTGGGTGAACCCGCTCTTGCAGCGCCTACCCCGGGGTGGATTTGCCCGTCACAGAATCGGCGAAATCAACCGGGCAATGCGCATCCCCAATTGCTGCAGCCGATGAGTGTCGAGGCTGTCCTCCGCAGTAATTTCCCTGGCCTGTTCGAAGTCATTGACTAGCATGTGCTCGACCTGGTCAGCGAACCCGCGGTCGACTGTCAGCAGGGTGATCTCGAAGTTCAGGCGGAACGAACGGTTGTCCAGGTTGGCACTGCCGATTGCGCTGACATCATCATCCACCAGCACCACTTTCTGGTGCAGGAACCCCGGCTGGTAGCGGAACATGCGCACACCTGCACGCACTGCTTCGAAGGCGAACAGGCTGGAGGCGGCGTAGACGATGCGGTGATCTGGCCGCGACGGAATCAGCACCCGTACATCTACTCCACGCAGAACCGCCAGGCGCAGGGCGGCGAATACAGCCTCGTCCGGGATGAAGTAGGGGCTGGTTATCCATACCCTTCGAGTCGCGGAATGGATTGCTTCGAGGAAAAATAGCGCGCAGGTTTCCTGTGGGTCGGCTGGGCCGCTGGCCAGCACCTGGCACAGCACGCCATTGTCCGGGTAGGCATCGGGCAGTATCAGCGGTGGAAGCTGGCGCGCGGCCCAGTACCAGTCTTCGGCGAACGACTCCTGCAGGCAAGCCAGGACCGGCCCGCTGATCTGTACATGGGTATCACGCCAAGGCGAAAGCTGTGGGTGTTCGCCCAGGTATTCGTCACCCACATTGTGCCCGCCGAGGAAACCCAGCACGCCGTCCACCACCACGATCTTGCGATGGTTGCGGAAGTTCACCTGGAAGCGATTGAACCAGCCGCGACGGGTGGCGAAGGCATGGATCTGCACGCCACCTTCTCGCAATACCTGGCTGTAGCTTGCCGGCAAGGCATGGCTGCCCACCCGGTCGTAGAGCACGAACACCTGCACCCCTTCGGCCGCTTTGCGTAACAGCAGTTGCTGAAGTGCCTTGCCGAGGGTGTCGTCGTGGATGATGAAGAACTGCACCATCACCACCTCGCGGGCTTTCTCGATCGCCGCAAAGATCGCGTCGAAGGTGGCCTTGCCGTCGATCAGCAGCTTCACCTGATTGTTCGCCAGGCACGGCATGCGCCCCAGCTTGGGCATGGCGCGCAGGGCCGCGTAGCTCTCAGACTCACGGGCAGTAAGGGCTTCTTCCACCCAAGGTCGCCAGTTGAGGTTGGCCATGGCTACATGCATTTCCTGGTTGGCCTGGCGCCGCGCCTTGATGTAGGCATAGAAGGACCGGGCACCGAAGACCAGGTAGGGGATCAGGGTAAGGTAGGGAATGAAGAACAAAGGCATGGCCCAGGCAATCGCGCCTTGGGCAGTGCGCACGGTGAACAGCGCGTGCAGCGCGGCGACCATACCCAGCAGATGGATCAGGCCGAGTAGGTAACCGAGGAAGTAAGGGCTGTGGTAATCCATATGCATCCTGCTTGGCCGAGTACACTTGAGGTAACAGAACACGTTCCCCCGCCACCTTGCAACCCGCAGGTGGATTTAGCGTCTAAGCCTCAGCCCGGCGCACTTCGCCGGTTTTTTCCAGGAGCGTTCGTCCATGAAGATTCGTCTGCCACTGTTGGCGTTGGCCCTGGGCATGAGCAGCACGCTTGTGCATGCACAGATGCTGCAGCCAGGTTTGTGGGAGCTGACCACCAGCAACATGCAGGTCGATGGCAAACCGTTACCCGACATGGGGTTCATGCTCGGCCAGTTAAAAAATTTGCCGCCGGAGCAGCGTGCGATGATGGAGGGGGTGTTGGCAAAACAGGGGGTTACCGTCGGGGGTAACGGGGTGCGTTCGTGCCTTACCCCAGAGCAGGTGGCAACCAACGATATTCCGCTGCAGGACCCCAAGTCAGGTTGCACGCAAAAAATCACTGACCGTACCGGTAATGTCTGGAAGTTCGAGTTCAGCTGCCCCAAGGCTCAGGGCAGCGGCCAGGCCACCTTCCTCAGCGATCGAGAATTCACTACCCAGGTCAATGGCACGTTCAACGCGTCGGGTGTGCAGCAGCAAGGTAGCATGAACACCCGTGCGGTATGGCTGGGCAGCGACTGCGGTACGGTCAAGCCTCGCAGCTGACATCCCACTGCCACTGACTTGTGGCGACAGCGTCGTGGGCATGCAGGCTTTCTGCATGTTCCACACGCAACCTGAAAGCGGTGCTCCATTCCAGTTGCTTTACCGCATTGTGCAGGCGGCGTGCGGCATCTTCACAAAACATCAGGTTCTGGCCGTTGGCCAAGGCGAACGCTTGCTCGTCAGCGCGTTTCACCGCAGTTTGGACCGCGGTTCCCAGGCTCGCCTCCACGCAATCAATCAATTCGGTGATTGGCAGCACTGTCTGATTACTCCGCAATCGCACCTGAATTTTCGCAGTACTTCGCTGGCTATGGGGGGTAGCCAGGATGCCTTGGGCGCTGCCTAGCCACTCCAGTACCGAAGCTTTGTTGATCTGCTGCTGGCTGAAACTGGCTTGGAACTGTTGCTGAATCAGCTGTCGCGCAAGCGCCGCCGAGCACGGGCAGGTCGATGAATAAGGAACAGAAACCAATAGTTCCACGTGGAACATTTCATTTTGGATCATCGCATCGACGGTTACGTCGTAACTTTTCCAGCCTGCAAGCGGGCTGACCAATGCAGGCCTTTTCAACAGATGCTCGAAGCTGAGGCGTAGATACGCGGCAGAAGACAGGCCCTCATGGCTGCTCATGAAGTCAGCCAGAAGTTGGCGGATTGCGAGGGGCGTCAGTGGCTGATTCGCCAATGACTCAAGAGCCAGGTACAGCCGCGACATGTGGATCCCACGTGAGCTGCCGTCTATCAGGTTTACGCCAGCATCGGCTTTGGCCGCCGTGCTGCGCCCATCGAATTGCACTGGCAGCGCTATGCCGCACATACCCACCCAGTGCAATGGCAGGGCGTGTTCTTGATGTTGTGCAGCGATGTCGGGGAGCTTGAGCTGGGTCATCGGGCTTTCCAAACGAAGAGAGGCATTAGCGGCAGCCGCCAATCAAACTGCAATGCAGGTTGTAGCGTTGCCCAGTGGAACTGGATACACGGTGAGGGTGGTCCAGCCCACGCGACGGCTGTAACCCATCCATGCCTCGCCATCGGTGGCAACGCCGGTGAAAAAGGTGAACATGCCGAAGCGGTTGTTGGTTTGGGCCCAAAGGCGCCGGCTGTTTACGTCGTAGCCACGCAGGTAGAACGTGGTGCCTTCGGTGCGCACGCTGTAGTAGTTGCCCTTGCCATCCTGGCAGGCCAGCAGCGTGGCGCTGCGTGTACACAGCGCCAACGCGCTGCCCTGTGGCATGGCTAAAAGCGAAGTGGGCATGCTGAACAGCAGCAGCACCACGGCGCGCGACACATTCATTTGTCATCCCCTGTGAGCACTCGTCCGTCGCGAATGGCTTGGCGAAATTGTATTGTTACTTTATAACATTGTGCAATGCATCATTTCGAATGCGCCCGCCTGAAGAGGTTCCGCCATGCCCAACCGTCTCCCCGTCACTGTTCTGTCCGGCTTTCTTGGGGCCGGCAAGAGCACTCTGCTCAACCACGTACTGCGTAATCGCGACAACCTTAGGGTGGCTGTGATCGTTAACGACATGAGCGAAATCAACATCGACGCAAGCGAGGTGCAACGCAATGTCAGCCTCAATCGTGCAGAAGAGAAACTGGTGGAGATGAGCAATGGCTGTATCTGCTGCACGTTGCGTGAGGACTTGCTCGAAGAAGTAGCGAAGCTGGCCGAAGAAGGGCGTTTCGATTATCTGCTGATCGAGTCCACAGGTATCTCGGAGCCACTGCCCGTGGCTGAGACCTTCACCTTTCGTGACGATCAGGGTCGGAGCCTGTCCGACATGGCGCGGCTGGACACCATGGTCACCGTGGTCGATGGGCTCAATTTCATGCGCGACTACCAGGCGGCGGAAAGCCTGGCCAGCCATGGCGAAACATTGGGCGAAGAAGATGAGCGGTCGATCAGTGACCTGTTGATCGAGCAGGTGGAGTTCGCCGATGTGCTGCTGTTGAGCAAAATTGATCTGATCAGCCAGCATGACCGCGATGAGCTGGTCGCAATTTTGCGCAGCCTGAATTCCCGGGCACAGATCATACCCATGGTACTGGGCCAGGTGCCGCTGGCGCGGATCCTGGATACCGGTCTGTTCGATTTCGACCAGGCTGCGCAAGCGCCCGGCTGGCTGCAAGAATTGCGCGGTGAGCATGTGCCGGAAAGTGAAGAGTACGGCATCGCAGCAACAGCTTGGCAGGCCCGCCGACCGCTTCATCCACAACGCTTTTTTGATTTTATCCACAAGCCTTGGAGCAATGGCCGGCTACTGCGTTCCAAGGGGTTTTTCTGGCTGGCCAGCAAGTATCAGGAAGCCGGCAGCTGGTCACAGGCAGGAGGCATGATGCGCCACGGTCTGGCCGGCCGTTGGTGGCGATTCGTGCCGCGCGAACAGTGGCCCCAGGATGTGGATAACACTGCGTCGATCTTGAAACACTGGGTCGCCGAGACCGGTGACTGCCGCCAGGAGCTTGTGTTCATTGGGCAAAATATCGACTTCCAGAAATTATCCACAGCCCTTGATGCCTGCTTGTTGACGGATGAAGAAATGCGTTTGGGCCATATGGCTTGGCTGCGTCTGCCCGATCCATTCGGCCCATGGCACGAAGAGGCGGCAGCATGAAACCGCACAAGCAGCCTGTGGATATCTTTCAGGTGTTCGGTGATACCCCACAGGTGCTCACCGAAGTGCTCCAGGATGGCATCAACCTGGCGGTGTGGCGCCGGCGCCTGCCGCCGCAATTGGAGGACTTTGCCGCATTGTTGGTCAGCCTTGGTCATCCATTGGATGACCAACGCGTAATCGATGTAGACGAGCAGCGCGTGCCGGTAATGCCCGATTTGTTGCGTGAAGCGGCGGACCTGCACGGCTATGAAGCTTTTGTTGCCGATGTGACCTGGCTGGTCGCGGCATACACCTGCCTGGTGGGCGCGCAGCGGGTCGGCTTGCGCCTTCGGCTGCTGGCCGGCCCGATGTGCCCCCGTTTCCATGTGGATAACGTGCCGTTGCGGTTGCTCACCACTTACCTGGGCCCGGGCAGCGAATGGTTGCCTGAGCATGCGACCCCGCGTGGGAAGTTACACACAGAAGATGTGCCTGTGGATAACATCCAGCAGCTGGATGCTGGCGACGTGGCCGTGGTCAAGGGCGAGAAATGGCAGGGCAACGAGGGCTCGGGGCTGGTGCACCGTTCACCCCCGGGCCAGCAGGGGCGGCTGCTGCTCAGCCTTGACTGGCTTGCCTGACGGCGCATAGTGAAGCATCACTCCCTTGAAGCCACCCCATGCTGCAGAACATTCCCACCCATGTAATCGCCGGCCCCCTTGGGGCTGGCAAAACCACCCTTATCCGTCAACTGCTGGCCCAGCGTCCGGCCAATGAGCGTTGGGCGGTATTGATCAATGAGTTCGGCCAGATAGGCCTGGATGCAGCTCTGCTCAGCCGTGACGAGGACGGCATCACCCTGAGCGAGGTCGCGGGGGGCTGCCTGTGCTGCGTCAACGGTATGCCGTTCCAGGTGGGCCTTGGCCGGCTCTTGCGCAAATCCCGCCCTGATCGGCTGTTTATCGAGCCCTCAGGCCTGGGTCATCCAGTGCAATTACTCGCTCAGCTGAATAAAGCTCCATGGCTCGGAGTGCTGACAATTCAGCCGTTGTTAGTGGTTTTGGATGCCCGGTCCATCGTTCGAAGTGAACCGATTCCGCAACCGCAGCTGGAGGCTATTGCTGCGGCTGAAAGTATAGTTTTCAACAAGTCTGAGCTTGTGGATGAAAGATCTAAGCTGTTGATAACTAATAATTTTCATACCAAGAGCGTTCATTGGGTAGTGCAGGGGCGTCTCCCATTTTCGGCCCTTCCAGGGGGCTCTGCAAAGATTGTCGACACCCCTTCTGTGAATAATGGGATTGTCGACAATCTTGGAATAGTGCCCGCGGTGCTATGGACTGATCCCAGTCAGCCGATCTGTCTTGCCCAGCAGGGAGAGGGTGGATGGAGTATTGGTTGGCGCTGGCATCCGGCTCAGCAGTTTTATCCACAGCGGCTGCAGGCGTTCCTGGGCAATTGGCCGTGGATGCGCGCCAAAGGAGTTATCCACAGCGTGGACGGTTGGCAGTCGTTCAATGGCTTGGCGGGGGATATGCCAGCATGGCAACCCAGTGACTGGCGCAAGGACACTCGTATCGAGCTGATTTTTGCTCAGCCGCAATCGCAACCCGCATTACAAAAGGGGTTGAGCGATTGCCTCGTCAGCTGATCAATTGCGCCAGCGGTTGTGTTCCTGGCGCCACTGCTGCATCTCGATGACATTGTCGGTGCGCGGTGGAGTCTTGATTTCGAACGGGTAGGGTGCCAGTTCGATATGCACGCTATGGGCGCCAAACTGGGTCACGGTACCGGGGTGGCGTTGCTCGCCGGTGACGGTGAACTCGAAGGCGTAGATACGCGCCAGGCGCTTGCGGCCATTGGCATCACGCACTAAGCCGATGCGCTTGAGGGCGACGGCATCGTCGAGCAGTTCGAGGTCAAGCTTGGCGCAATGCTGTTTGACCCGCTCCAGGGCTTTTTCGCGCAACCCGTGGTTGTGCCATAACCAGGCGCCTGCCGACGCGACCAGCAGCAGGACGAAGAGGTTCTCCAGGGTCAACATTTGCGTATGCTCCAAACAGGTAGATCCAGCTTAACTGCGTCCCTGGCCTGTCGTACAGGTGGCAATCGAGTTCATACTGCGTTGCGCACAATTCTTGAAACAGTTTTGGAAATCTCCGCATGAAACGTACCCCGCACCTGCTCGCCATTCAGTCCCATGTGGTGTTCGGCCACGCCGGCAACAGTGCCGCGGTGTTCCCCATGCAGCGTATCGGGGTCAATGTCTGGCCGCTCAATACCGTGCAGTTCTCCAACCACACTCAGTATGGCCAGTGGGCGGGCGAAGTGCTTGCCCCGGCGCAAATTCCTGCGTTGGTGCAAGGCATTTGCAACATCGGCGAGCTGGGCCACTGCGATGCGGTACTGTCCGGCTACCTGGGCAGTGCCGAGCAAGGACGGGCGATTCTGGCCGGCCTCGAACGGATAAAGGCGGTGAACCCGAAGGCGTTGTACATGTGCGACCCGGTCATGGGGCACCCTGAGAAGGGCTGCATCGTGCCGCCGGAGGTCAGCGAGTTCCTGCTTGATGAGGCCGTCGCGAGGGCGGACATCCTGTGCCCCAATCAGCTGGAGCTGGACAGCTTCTGTGGGCGCCGTGCGCAATCGCTGGAAGATTGCGTGAGCATGGCTCGCGGCCTGCTGCAGCGCGGGCCGCAGGTTGTGCTGGTGAAGCACCTGGCTTACCCAGGGCGTGCCGCAGACCACTTCGAGATGCTGCTGGTAACGGCCGAGCACAGCTGGCATCTGCGCCGTCCGCTGCTGGCCTTCCCGCGGCAGCCGGTTGGGGTGGGGGACCTGACCTCAGGCCTGTTCCTGGCCCGTGTGCTGCTTGGCGATAGCTGGGTGCAGGCGTTTGAATTCACCGCCGCGGCCGTGCACGAGGTGCTGCTGGAAACCCAGGCCTGCGCCAGCTACGAATTGCAGCTGGTGCGGGCCCAGGACCGCATCGCGCACCCACGGGTGCGCTTCGAGGCGCAACCGCTGGCGCTTTAGATACCGTCGGTTTTCAAGTCCTGGTAGCGTTTTTCCAGCTCCTGGCGAATCTGCCGACGCTGCTGGCCTTGCAGGAACCGGCGCTTCTCCTCGCTGCTGTGCGGCTGGCGCGGGGGTACCGGCACCGGGCGACGGTTGTCATCAACCGCGACCATGGTGAAGAAGCAGCTATTGGAATGGCGCACCGAGCGCTCGCGGATGTTTTCGGTCACCACTTTGATGCCGACTTCCATCGATGTGTTGCCGGTGTAGTTGACCGACGCCAGGAAGGTCACCAGTTCGCCCACATGCACGGGTTCGCGGAAGATCACCTGGTCGACCGACAGCGTAACCACATAGCTGCCGGCATAGCGGCTGGCGCACGCATAAGCCACTTCGTCGAGGTACTTGAGCAGGGTGCCGCCATGTACGTTGCCAGAAAAGTTGGCCATGTCCGGGGTCATCAGGACGGTCATGCTCAGCTGGGCGTTTCCAGGTTCCATAGTGTGCTCACGGTCGGGTTGCGCTGAATCGGGCTTGTGGGGGTTGTACTCTGCAGACATTTCTTTCCCCTCTTTGAATTTGCCTTCCTGATACGGGACGTTGGCAGGCGGCGTGTCGTCACGCTGATGATGCCATCGGAGGCGCTTTAACGGCCGATCTGTTTCTGCATATTGCACCAGCTTTTTGCGGCGGGGTGCGATGTTAACCTGAGTACGCCCATGCAACATGGGCTTTCCCGCATTCAATACCGTGTGTACTTGCTGCTCGCTCGGGGTTGCCTTGGCAGAGGAGCGGTCTGCCCAGGCATCCAGACAAAGACGAGAAAAGGAGTATCACGCCATGCATGCCATCAGCTTTATCCAGGACCTGGCAGTCATCATGCTGGTCGCGGGCGTGGTGACCATCCTCTTTCACCGTCTCAAGCAGCCCGTGGTGCTGGGTTACATCGTCGCCGGCTTCATCATCGGCCCGCATACCCCTCCGTTTGGCCTGATTCACGACGAGGACACCATCAAGATCCTTGCTGAACTGGGGGTTATCTTCCTGATGTTCTGCCTCGGGCTGGAGTTCAGCCTGCGCAAGCTGTTCAAGGTGGGTGCAACGGCGTTTATCGCGGCTTTCCTGGAAATCGTGCTGATGATCTGGATCGGCTTCGAGATCGGCCGCTGGTTCGGCTGGAACACCATGGACTCGCTGTTCCTCGGCGCCATCCTGGCCATTTCCTCGACCACCATCATCGTCAAGGCGCTCAATGACCTGAAGATGAAGAACGAGCGCTTTGCCCAACTGATCTTTGGCGTGCTGATCGTCGAGGACATTCTTGGTATCGGCATCATCGCCCTGTTGTCGGGCATTGCCGTCAGCGGCACGGTCAGCTCCGGCGAGGTGTTCTCCACCGTCGGCAAGCTGTCGCTGTTCATGATCGTTGCGCTGGTCATCGGCATCCTGCTGATACCGCGGCTGCTGGCCTACGTGGCCAAGTTCGAAAGCAACGAGATGCTGCTGATTACCGTGCTGGGCCTGTGCTTTGGCTTCTGCCTGCTGGTGGTCAAGCTGGAATACAGCATGGTCCTGGGGGCGTTCCTGATCGGCGCCATCATGGCCGAATCGCGCCAGTTGCTGAAAATCGAGCGCCTTATCGAACCTGTGCGCGACCTGTTCAGCGCGATATTTTTCGTGGCGATCGGTCTGATGATCGACCCCCAGGTGCTGGTCGATTACGCCTGGCCGATCGTGGTCATCACCCTGGCCGTGGTACTGGGCAAGATGCTGTCCTGTGGCATGGGGGCGTTCATCGCCGGCAATGACGGGCGCACGTCGTTGCGCGTGGGCATGGGGCTTTCGCAAATCGGCGAGTTCTCCTTCATCATCGCCGCGCTGGGCATGACCTTGCAGGTGACCAGCGACTTCCTCTACCCGGTGGCCGTCGCCGTATCGGCCATCACCACGTTGTTGACGCCCTACCTGATCCGGGCAGCCGACCCGTTGTCGCAGAAGCTCGGTAGGGTGGTACCCGGCCGCCTGGCACGGGTGCTGTCGTTGTATGGCGAGTGGCTGCGCAACATCCAGCCGCAGGGCGAGAGCGCGATGCTGGCGGCGATGATCCGGCGCATCCTGTTGCAAGTGGGGGTGAACCTGGCGCTGGTCATCGCCATTTTCTTCAGCGGTGGTTACTTTGCAGGGCGTATCGGCAACTGGCTCAGTGAATGGGTCAGCGATGCCAGCCAGCAGAAAGCCGTGATATGGGGCGCTGCACTGTTGCTGTCGTTGCCATTTCTGATTGCCGCCTACCGCAAGCTCAAGGCGCTTTCGATGTTGCTGGCAGAGATGGGCGTAAAGCCGGAAATGGCCGGGCGACATACCCAGCGCGTGCGTCGGGTAATTGCCGAGGTGATCCCGCTGCTGTCGCTGCTGGTAATCTTCCTGCTGCTGTCTGCGTTGTCGGCGAGCATTCTGCCGACCAATGAGCTGCTGCTGGTGATTGCCGTGGTTGCTGCGGTGGTGGTGGCGTTGCTATGGCGCTGGTTTATCCGCGTGCATACGCGCATGCAGATTGCCTTGCTGGAGACGTTGGAGAACAGCCGCGAGAATACCCACTGAGGGTGAAAGCTCCAGTGCGGCCCTGTTGGTGGGTAAACCCCCCACACACAGGGCCGGCACCGGCTGCATCAATTCACAGGTGCTAATCAGCTTTCCAGCCAGACATCCCGCGCCCAGTGCCACACCGATTCCCAGCTCTCCTCGCCGGCGATTTCCTCTTCGGCATCCCACAACACCACGGTGCCGTCTTCTTCGACGCAGTAGTAGTTGTCGCCGTCCTGGCACAGTGGAATAAGATCACGCGGCACCCCGGCATCCCAGGCGTTGGAGGCCACCTCTGGCAGGTAGGTGTGCGACTGCGGATCAGTGACGGTGACCGGCTCCAGGGAGCCGTAGACCACATCGCTGACGGTCAGCAGAAATTCTTTGAACACGAACGGAATGTTGATGAACAGCTGTTCTTCAATCTCTACCAGCTGGTCCTCGTCGGGAAGCTCCAGGGGCACCGGCACCGGCTCATTGGCTTCACGGAGTTGTTCGATCACTTCTTCCACGGTTCACTTCCTCTGACCTAGATGACAACGCTGCGCGTTATACCCTAGTAGCCCACTTTGGCAAAAGCAAAAACCCCGGGCAAGGCCCGGGGTTTTTTGTGCAGCACGCAGCGGTTAGCCGTTCTGACGGATACCGGCAACCAGCCAAGGCTGGTTCTCGCCTTGGGCGCGAACCATGTGCCAGCTTTCGCTGAACACTTCGCCCTGGTCGAAGCGCGAGTTTTTCGACAGGCCACGGAAGGTGAGGGTGGCGTCGGTGCGGTCGGCGCGGTCGTCGAGACCGTCCAGTTGCACTTCGAGGTTGTCGATGTAGGTGGCCTGGAAGCCATCACCCAGCTCAGCGCGCTCGCGCTTGAGGAACTCGAGCATTTGCGGGGTGACGAACTCGGCGATCTTGTCCATTTCGTTGGCATCCCAGTGCTGCTGCAGCGACTGGAAGTGGTTGCGAGCGGCGGCCAGGAAGCTCTGCTCGTTGAACCAGGCCGGGGCGTTGATCACCGGAGCAGCTGCGGCAGCAGGTGCGGCCGAACCACCGAAGATCGACGGCTGGGCAGGCTGGCCGTGAGCCTCACGCTGCATCGGCGCATGGCCTGGCGCGGCCATTTGCGGCTGCTGCTGGCGACGGCGCGCGGCGATGAAGCGGAACACCAGGAAGGCGATGAGCGCCACGATCAGGAAGTCCATGATCTGGAAGCCTTCGAAACCGTCGCCCATGAACATGGACGCCAGCAGGCCACCGGCGGCGAGACCGGCCAATGGGCCCAGCCAGCGCGAAGCACCGCTGGCAGCAGCCGGTGCACGGCCAGGTGCGGTCGGTGCGGCGGCAGGCGTGGTTGGCGTAGCCTGGCGGGTCTGGTGGATAGGCGCGGAGCCCGAGCTCTTGCCACCGCCGAAGCGCTTGGCGTTGGCGTCCAGGCTCAGCGTCAGGCCGACGCAGAGCGCCAGTGCGATGCTAAGAAAACGTTGCATAAATGGGATATCCCCTGTTGTGGATTGCACGCGCGTCATGTTGCACAGGTTCCCGTGCACATGACCAGCGACATAATGTTTCGAGCTTTTGCCTAAGCTTTGCCCAAGTGTTACAAGGCCTCGAGCTTGGCATACCCCAACATCAGCCATTTGCTGCCTTCGGCAAAATTCACCTGGACCCGCGCCTGGGCGCCGGACCCCTCGAAGTTCAGGATCACACCTTCGCCAAACACCGCATGCTGCACACGCTGGCCAAGGCTGAATGCGGTCTGCGGGATGCTCGCATTGGCAAACAGGTTACTGTTGGTGGCGGTCTTCACCCCGCCGAACGGACGGCTGACGCTATTGGACAGGCGCACTTCCTGCACCAGCCCCGGCGGAATTTCGCGTACGAAACGCGACACCTTGTTGTAGGTTTCGCTGCCATACAGGCGACGAGTTTCAGCGTAGGTCATGACCAGCTGGCGCATGGCGCGGGTGATGCCCACGTAGGCCAGGCGGCGTTCCTCTTCCAGGCGGCCGGGTTCTTCCAGGCTCATCTTGTGCGGGAACAGGCCTTCTTCCATGCCCACCAGGAACACATACGGGAACTCCAGGCCCTTGGCGCTGTGCAAGGTCATCAGCTGGATGCTGTCTTCATGTTCGTCGGCCTGGGTATCGCCGGCTTCGAGCGAGGCATGGCCGAGGAAGGCCGACAGTGGCGAGAGCTCGGCGTCTTCGTCGGTGGATTCGAAGTTGCGCGCCGCGCTCACCAGTTCCTCAAGGTTTTCTACCCGTGCCTGGCCCTTTTCACCCTTTTCTTCCTGGTGATAAGTGATCAGCCCTGACTGCTCGATGGTGGTCTGGGTCATGGTATGCAGCGGCATGTCCACGACCTTGGCTGCCAACCCTTCGATCAACTCGATGAACGCCCCCAGGGCACTGGCTGCGCGGCCTTTCAGGGCTTTGCCGGCGATCAGCTGGCACATCGCCTGCCACATCGACAGCTGGCTGTGGCGGGCGTGCTCGCGAATGGCTTCGACGGTTTTTTCGCCAATACCGCGCGGCGGTACGTTTATCACCCGCTCCAGGGCGGCATCGTTGCCTCGGCCTTCGATCAGCCGCAGGTACGCCATGGCGTTCTTGATCTCGGCGCGTTCGAAGAAGCGCTGGCCACCATAGATGCGGTACGGGATCCGTTCGCGCAGCAGGGCTTCTTCCAGTACCCGCGACTGGGCGTTGGAACGGTACAGGATGGCGATTTCGTTACGCGCATTGCCTTGCTTGACCAGGCTTTCGATGGTTTCCACCACGTAGCGCGCTTCGTCGTGCTCGTTGTAGGCCGCGTACAGGGTCAGCGGTTCGCCTTCGCCCATGTCGGTCCACAGCTCCTTGCCCAGGCGCCCGCTGTTGTTCGCGATCAGGGCGTTGGCCGCCTTGAGGATGCCACCGGTGGAGCGGTAGTTCTGCTCCAGGCGAATCATTTCGGCGTCCGGGAAATCGGCGGTGTACTGGTGGATGTTCTCGATCTTGGCGCCGCGCCAGCCGTAGATCGACTGGTCGTCGTCGCCCACCGCCATCAGGCTGTCGCCACCGCGCGCCAGCAGGCGCAGCCAGGCGTATTGCACCGCGTTGGTGTCCTGGAACTCGTCCACCAGCACGTGGCGGAAGCGCCGCTGGTAATGCTCCAGCAGGCCCGGGTGGTCGCGCCACAGGTCCAGGGCGCGCAGCAGCAGCTCGGAAAAGTCGATGACCCCGGCGCGCTCGCAGGCCTGCTCGTAGGCGGTATACACGTCGCGCATGGTGGACAGGAACAGGTCGCCCCCGGCCTGGATATGTTGCGGGCGCAGGCCCTCGTCCTTCTGCCCGTTGAT
The DNA here is from genome assembly GCF_059295255.1 of Pseudomonas sp. 8_5_2. Lineage (NCBI taxonomy): Bacteria > Pseudomonadati > Pseudomonadota > Gammaproteobacteria > Pseudomonadales > Pseudomonadaceae > Pseudomonas > Pseudomonas sp. 8_5_2. The sequence continues at coordinate 5,886,214 of NZ_CM181238.1, read as the reverse complement.
AAACCACTGGGCCTGGCGTGCCGGCCATTTCTGCTCGTCCAGGCCCAACTCGCGCATTACCCGTTTGATCAGGCGCTGCTGGTCGTCGCTGTCGAGGATCTGGAAGTTCTGTACCAGTCGCGCTTCTTGCCAATGAGCCCGCAGCAGGCGATGGGCAAGGCCGTGGAAGGTCCCGACCCACATGCCCGCCGGGTTGATCCCCAGCAGCTGCTCGATCCGCTGGCGCATTTCTGCCGCAGCCTTGTTGGTGAACGTCACCGACAGGATCGAGTGCGGCGATGCCTGCTCCACCTGGATAAGCCAGGCGATGCGGTGCACCAGCACGCGGGTTTTACCGGAACCGGCGCCGGCAAGCACCAGTTGACGCCCGAGCGTGGCCGCTACGGCCTGACGTTGGGCATCGTTGAGGGAATTCAGCAGGAAGGAGAGGTCGTCTGTGCGCATCGGGCCATTCTAGGGTGCCGCGCAGGAACGGGCAAACGCCTACTGTATGAATATTCACCTGGTTCGCACCATTCATCGCCAGGGTGCCACGAGCGTGGGACGGGGCCGAACTTCTGGTCAGATGTCCTGAGCTGTAATGGTTTTGACAATATTGCAGTCAGGACATTGTCGGCCAAGCTGTTTTAGCGGAAAGCTGATCAGTCTGTGATCATGATCTCGGTGATGCTGGCAATCAGCTTGTCGTCATGGAAGATGTCCACTTTCGGAATAGCGCTGTGATCCCCCGGCATCCGGAAGCTCACCGGCTTTTCGGTAACTACCTGAGGGTAGATACCTCCCTCGGTCTCCTGCGTCAGCTCAAGTGCCAGCGCGTGAGACTTGTCCTGCAACTTGCGTATGCTCAGTCGCGGACTGATGCCGGGGTGGCCGACCATGACATTGCCATAGACACGGAAATTTGCATTTCCCGGCATCCTGTCCTGCTGTGCTACCCAACCATTCGTTTCGATAGACATGTTGCTCATTCTCCAGGTTAGCGCGACGGAATATCGCGTGAGCACATGATTGCGCGCGTAACCCAGGGCCATGCAGTCAGAAAGGGTTCAGCTGTACCAGTGTCTGCCTTGATGGGCGAGCAGCGCGCTGGCCTGTTCAGGTCCGTTGTTTCCCGCGCCATAGTTACGTGGAGGTTGGAAATGTTCTTCCCAGCCCTTGATAATGGGATCGACCCAGGCCCAGGCGGCCTCCACTTCATCGCGACGCATGAACAGTGTCGAATCCCCATCCAGCACATCCAGCAGCAGGCGTTCGTAGGCTTCCCAGCGACGGGTCTGGCTGAAGACCTGGGCCAGGTTCAGGTCCAGGTCCACCGGCTCCAGGCGCATGCCCTTGCCTGGGCTTTTGGTCATCATGCGCAGGCTGATGCGTTCGTCCGGTTGCAGCTGGATCAGCAGCTGGTTGACCTGTGCCCCGCTGAACAGTTCATGGGGCACAGGCTTGAACTGGATGACGATTTGCGACGAGCGTCGCGCCATACGCTTGCCGGTGCGCAAGTAGAAAGGCACACCCGCCCAGCGCCAGTTGTCGATGTGCGCTTCGACGGCGACGAAGGTTTCGGTGTCGCTGTCGTTGTCGACATCCTTTTCGAAGTAATACGCCGGCACTTCCTGGCCACCGATGCGCCCGGCGCCGTACTGGCCGCGCACGGTCTTGTCCTGCACGTCCTGGCCAGTGATCGGCTTGAGCGCCCGCAATATCTTTACTTTTTCATCGCGTACCGCTTCGGCCTCGAACTGTGAGGGTGGCTCCATGGCCACCAGGCACAGCAGCTGCAGCAGGTGGTTCTGCAGCATGTCGCGGATCGCCCCGGCGCGGTCGTAGTAGCCGCCGCGGTTCTCTACACCGAGCGTTTCGCAGACGCTGATCTGCACATGATCGACCTGGTTGTTGCGCCACACCGGCTCCAGCAAGGCGTTGGCAAAGCGCAGCGCCATCAGGTTCTGTACGGTCTCCTTGCCCAGGTAATGATCGATGCGGAACACCTGATTTTCTTCGAATACTGCGCCAATTGCTTCGTTGATGGCAGTGGCAGATTCAAGCGAGTGGCCGATCGGCTTTTCCAGCACGATGCGCGCCTCGGCATCGGCCAGGCCGGCGTTACGCAGGTGGTTGGCAATAGGGACGAACAAGTTCGGGGCGGTGGCAAGGTAGAAGATGCGCGTAAGCCCGCCGGGCTCGCCCAGGTAGCGTGCCAGGCGCCCGAAGTCGGCACTTTGCGAAGCATCCATGGGGAAATAGTCGAGCCGTGCGGAAAACCGTTGCCAGACGTCTTCTTCAAAGTTACTGCGGGCGATCTGCGCCCGGCAGTGGCGCTCGGCCAGCTTCAGGTAGTCGTTGCGTGGCAGGTTGCGCCGAGCCAGCGCGATGATGCGTACGGCAGGGTCAAGACGGGCCTCGCGAAACAGGTGGTAGAGCGCCGGGAGCAGTTTGTGCAGGGCCAGATCGCCGGTGCCGCCGAAGACCAGAATGTCGCAAGGAATAGTCAAACCGCCACTCTCCACGTTCGTTTAACTGGGCGGGTTGGCGTCCATGTAGTATAACTACAAGAAAGCTACAACCCGGCCAGCCGATCATAACCGAGTCCAGCCCGTGAATCTGTTGCAACATATCGCCCAATCGCGCCACCTGCTGCGCAAATCGGAACTGAAAGTGGCCGACCACGTGCTGCTGGACCCGGCTGCCGTCATGCACAGCTCGATGGCCGACCTGGCGCACAACGTGGGTATCAGCGAGCCGACCATCGTGCGTTTCTGCCGGGCTATCGGTTGCTCGGGCTTCCAGGACCTCAAGCTGAAGCTGGCGCAAAGCCTGGCCGCCGGGGCCAGTTTCGGCCAGTTCGCCATCCATGAAGACGACTCGGTCGCCGACTACAGCCTGAAGATTTTCGACACCACCCTGCACACCCTGATGGAGGTGCGCGAGCACCTCGACCCGCAGGCGCTGCAGTTGGCGGTGAGTGCCATGGCCCAGGCACAGCGTGTGGAATTCTATGGTTTTGGCGCATCGGGTGCGGTGGCGGCCGACGCCCAGCACAAGTTCTTCCGCTTGCTGCTCAGCGCGGCAGCGTACTCCGACCCGCACATGCAGGCGATGTCGGCGGTTACCCTGAAACCGGGCGATGTAGCGGTGTGCATTTCCCAGTCGGGGCGGTCCAAGGACCTGTTGATCACTGCCAACCTGGTACGTGAGAGTGGCGCCAACCTGATCACCCTCTGCCCCAGCCAGACGCCTCTAGCCGAGCTGTCGACCGTCAATCTGGCAATCGACGTGCACGAGGACACCGAAATCTATACCCCGCTGACCTCGCGTATCGCCCACCTTGTGGTAATCGACGTGCTGGCCATGGGCGTGGCCATGGCGCGCGGGCCGAGCCTGGTCAACCACCTGAAGAGCGTGAAGCGCAGCTTGCGCAGCCTGCGTTTGTCGCCCAAGTCGATCAAGGCTACCGACGACTGATCAATGGCCCGGCAAGGCAGATTTCACTGTTTTGTCACCATTTCACAGCCAAAACGTCAACCTCCATTGCCAGTCTGAAGCCTCCGCACCCTATCTGGGAGACAGGCAATGGCTCGTGACTTCGACGGTACGTACCAACCCAACGCCAAGGCTCGCAAGCAGCAGGAAAAGGATCAGCGCCGCATGGAATACCGCCGGGCGATCGAGAGCTATTGCGACCAACGTCAACTGCTGCGCGACCTGGTGGACTACCCTGAGCTGCAAGAGCTCACTGTGTGGCAGGCGTCGGCAGCAACTTCCCCGAAAAACGCTCAACAAGCGCACTGATCAATGCACGTTCGCCGCGGATGAATGCCAGGAAAGCCAAGGCCACCGGTGACTGCCGTTTGGCCTTGGCCTGTACCACGCACCAGCTGCGGTACAGCGGCAGTTCTTCCACCGGCAGCTCCTTCAGCGCCCCGGTGGCCAGTTCCAGGTTGACCGCATGGCGGGTCAGCAGGGCGATACCAAGGCCTGCGATCACGCACTCGCGCTGGGCATCGGCCGAGGCCACTTCCAGAGTCTGGGTGAAGTGCACGCGCTTGTCCTTGAAGTACTCTTCGCAGGCTTTGCGTGTGCCCGAGCCTTGCTCGCGGACCAGCAGGGTATGAGGCTCCAGGTCCTGCAGGCGCAGCTGCTCCAGCTTGCAGAGCGGGTGCTCGGGCGGGGCCACGGCAATGATCGGGTTATTCAGAAACGGCAAAAATTCCAGACCCATGTCCTGCGGCACCATGGACATGATGATCAGGTCGTCGCGGTTGTCGGACAGGCGGCGGATGGCCTGGGCGCGGTTGACCACCGTCAAGGTCAGGTTGACCTCCGGGTGACGTTGCTTGAAGGCGGCGAACAGGTGTGGCACGAAGTACTTGGCACTGGACTCGATCGCCAGCTTCAGCTGCCCTTGCAGTGAGCCCTGCATGTCCGACAGTTGCATGTCCAGGCTCTCCAGGCGCCCGAAGATGTCGCGGCTGGCGCGCTGCAGGGCCTCGGCCGCTTCCGTCAGATAAAGCTTTTTACCGATGTACTCGAACAGCGGCTGGCCGATCAGCTCTTCAAGCTGGCGGATCTGCAGGCTGACGGCGGGTTGTGTCAGCGCCATTTCCTCCGCCGCGCGGCTGTATGAGCGCAAATCGCACACCTCGTTGAAGATCTGCAATTGACGCAATGTCATACGCATCAAGGACTTACGCATTTTTTTCAGCTCATTGGCAACACCCTGTTACCGAACTATAAGCTTTTGCTAATACAGCCCCTAACAAATATTGATTTTTGTTTATCGACCTACAGCGCTAGGGTGAATACGCGACTGGCCAGCAATGCTTGGTCACGCGCCGACCGGTAGAACCGGCTCGACTGTTCCTACGGCTTTGGGAAGACTCCAGTGATAAAAAAAATCCTGATCGCCAACCGAGGTGAAATTGCAGTTCGGATCGTGCGTGCCTGCGCCGAGATGGGCATTCGCTCGGTAGCGATCTATTCCGACGCCGACCGGCACGCCCTGCACGTCAAGCGCGCCGACGAAGCTCATAGCATTGGTGAAGAACCGCTGGCCGGTTACCTGAACCCGCGCAAGCTGGTGAACCTGGCTGTGGAAACCGGCTGTGATGCCCTGCACCCTGGCTATGGTTTCCTGTCGGAAAACGCTGAACTGGCAGAGATTTGCGCCGAGCGCGGGATCAAGTTCATCGGCCCGGCCGCCGACGTCATTCGTCGCATGGGCGACAAGACCGAAGCACGCCGCACCATGATCGCCGCCGGTGTGCCGGTTACACCAGGTACCGAAGGCAACGTTGCCGACATCCACGAAGCCCTCAGCGAAGGCGAGCGCATCGGTTATCCGGTGATGCTGAAAGCTACCTCCGGGGGTGGCGGCCGCGGTATTCGTCGTTGCAACAGCCGCGAAGAACTGGAACAGAACTTCCCGCGGGTGATATCCGAAGCCACCAAGGCCTTTGGCTCGGCCGAAGTGTTCCTGGAAAAGTGCATCGTCAACCCCAAACACATCGAGGCGCAGATCCTCGGTGACAGCTTCGGCAATGTGGTGCACCTGTTCGAGCGCGACTGCTCGATCCAGCGCCGTAACCAGAAGCTCGTCGAAATCGCTCCGAGCCCACAGCTTACCCCCGAGCAGCGCGCCTACATCGGCGACCTGGCGGTGCGTGCGGCCAAGGCGGTCAACTACGAGAACGCCGGTACCGTGGAGTTCCTGCTCGCCGATGGCGAGGTGTACTTCATGGAAATGAACACCCGGGTGCAGGTGGAGCACACCATCACCGAGGAAATCACCGGTATCGACATCGTCCGCGAGCAGATCCGCATTGCCTCGGGCCTGCCGCTGTCGGTGAAGCAGGAAGACATCCAGCACCGCGGCTATGCGCTGCAGTTCCGCATCAACGCCGAAGACCCGAAAAACAACTTCCTGCCCAGCTTCGGCAAGATCACCCGTTACTACGCCCCCGGCGGCCCGGGCGTGCGCACCGATACGGCGATCTACACCGGCTACACCATTCCGCCGTTCTACGACTCCATGTGCCTGAAGCTGGTGGTGTGGGCGCTGACCTGGGAAGAAGCCATGGACCGCGGCCTGCGGGCCCTGGACGACATGCGCGTGCAAGGGGTGAAGACCACCGCCGCGTACTACCAGGAAATCTTGCGCAATCCGGAATTCCGTAGCGGCCAGTTCAACACCAGCTTCGTTGAAAGCCACCCTGAACTGACCAACTACTCGATCAAGCGCAAACCCGAAGAGCTGGCCCTGGCCATCGCCGCCGCCATCGCCGCCCACGCAGGCCTGTGAGGAACCCCATAATGTCCAAGAAAATTCACGTAACCGACACGATCCTGCGCGACGCCCACCAGTCCCTGCTGGCTACCCGCATGCGTACCGAAGACATGCTCCCGATCTGCGAAAAGCTCGACAAGGTCGGCTACTGGTCGCTGGAAGTCTGGGGCGGCGCCACCTTCGATGCCTGCGTGCGCTTCCTCAAGGAAGACCCATGGGAGCGCCTGCGCAAACTGCGCGCGGCGCTGCCCAACACCCGCCTGCAAATGCTGCTGCGCGGCCAGAACCTGCTGGGCTACCGCCACTACAGCGACGACGTGGTCAAAGCCTTCGTTGCCAAGGCTGCGGTCAACGGCATCGATGTGTTCCGTATCTTCGACGCCATGAACGACGTGCGTAACCTGCGGGTAGCCATCGAGGCCGTCAAGGCTGCCGGCAAGCACGCCCAGGGCACCATCGCCTACACCACCAGCCCCGTGCACACAATCGACGCCTTCGTGAACCAGGCCAAGCAGATGGAAGCCATGGGTTGCGATTCGGTCGCGATCAAGGACATGGCCGGCCTGCTGACACCATTTGCCACTGGTGAACTGGTCAAGGCGCTGAAAGCCGAGCAATCGTTGCCGGTGTTCATCCACTCCCACGACACCGCCGGCCTGGCTGCCATGTGCCAGCTGAAAGCGGTGGAAAACGGTGCCGACCACATCGACACCGCTATCTCCAGCTTCGCCTGGGGCACCAGCCACCCGGGTACCGAGTCGATGGTTGCCGCGCTCAAGGGCAGCGAGTTCGACACCGGCCTGGACCTGGAGCTGCTGCAGGAAATCGGCTTGTACTTCTATGCCGTGCGCAAGAAGTACCACCAGTTCGAAAGTGAATTCACCACTGTCGACACCCGTGTGCAGGTCAACCAGGTGCCGGGCGGGATGATTTCCAACCTGGCCAACCAGCTCAAGGAGCAGGGCGCCCTCAACCGCATGAACGAAGTGCTGGCTGAGATCCCGCGCGTTCGCGAAGACCTCGGCTTCCCGCCGCTGGTTACCCCCACTTCGCAGATCGTCGGTACCCAGGCGTTCTTCAACGTGCTGGCGGGCGAGCGCTACAAGACCATCACCAACGAGGTGAAGCTGTACCTGCAAGGCGGTTACGGCAAGGCTCCTGGCGTGGTCAGTGAACAGCTGCGTCGTCAGGCGATCGGCAGCGAAGAAGTGATCGATGTGCGCCCGGCCGACCTGCTGAAGCCGGAAATGACCAAGTTGCGCGGCGATATCGGCGCCTTGGCCCGTTGTGAAGAGGATGTGCTGACCTACGCCATGTTCCCTGACATTGGCCGCAAGTTCCTCGAAGAACGCGAAGCCGGCACCCTCACCCCGGAAGCCCTGCTGCCGATTCCGGAAGCTGGCGCGGTGGCTGCCCCGGGCGGTGAAGGCGTGCCGACCGAATTCGTCATCGACGTGCACGGCGAAACCTATCGCGTCGACATCACCGGTGTGGGCGTGAAGGCCGAAGGCAAGCGTCACTTCTACCTGTCGATCGACGGCATGCCGGAGGAAGTGGTGTTCGAGCCACTCAACGAATTCGTCGGCGGCGGCGGCAGCAAGCGCAAGCAGGCCAGCGCCCCGGGCCATGTGACCACCAACATGCCAGGCAACATCGTCGATGTCCTGGTCAAGGAAGGCGACTCGGTCAAGGCCGGCCAGGCCGTGCTGATTACCGAAGCCATGAAGATGGAGACCGAAGTGCAGGCAGCCATTGCCGGCAAGGTTGTGGCCATCCACGTGGCCAAGGGCGACCGTGTGACGCCGGGTGAGATCCTGATCGAGATCGAGGGCTGACAGAAGCCTTCATCTACAAGCGGTTTACCTCTGGGGAGCGAATGCTCCCCTTTTTTTTCGTGCTGATGCATTTTATTGCAGATTTGATACTGATGGTTGGTTTACATCTGCATTAAAATGCAGAAATTTTCCCGGATGCAGTGATGAATCACCCGGCGATTGCGCTGGGCAAGCTTGAGCGCCGAATGGCGGAGTGGGGGTTGGCATGACGGTTTCCATCGACGCCCGCGGGCTGCTGATCGATGGCGTGCGCGAAGGTATCGCCGAGGGGAGCCTTGAGTTGGGGGCAGCCGTGCGACGGCTACGCGTGGAGGTGGCGAAAATGCAGCAGACTCAGTTCGCGCGGATGTGCAAGGTTTCAGTGCGTACGCTGATTCAGATCGAGCAGGGGGATGGTAACCCCACGCTCAAGTCATTGAACGCTGTATTCAAGCCATTCGGTTTACAGATGGGCGTGGTCAGGCGCGCCACCAAGGTCAGGTAGTATCTTCATACGGATCACAGGCCTGCTGGCCCGTGATCCGTGGTCAATATCAGCCTATCCGGCATGCCTCAAGGGTGTGTACCTGACCTTCAGGCCGCTGGTTGGCATCGCTCAACCACCGCTCGAACCCTGCCGCCACCTGCGGCCACTCATCATCGGTAATCGAATACCACGCCGTATCGCGGTTATGGTCCTTGACCACCAGGTGCTTGCGGAACACGCCCTCGAACTCGAAGCCAAACCGCTCCGCCGCCCGCTTGGAGCGGGCGTTGGCGTTGTTGCACTTCCATTCCAGCCGGCGGTTACCCAGTTCGAAACCCAGCTTGCCCAGCAGGTACACCGCCTCGGTGCCCTTGGGCGTACGTTGCATGGCGGCGCCGAAGGCGATGTGGCCGATTTCGATGCGGCCATGGTCGGGCACAATCGACATCAGGCTGAGAATGCCCTGGGCCTGGCCGGTGGCGCGGTCCATGACGGTATAGAACAGCGGGTCGAGGCCGGCGGCATTGCCTTCCAGCCAGCGGTCGAAGGCGCCACGCTCGGCGAATGGGCCATAGGGCAGGTAGTCCCACAGCACAGGGTCGGATGCCGGCCCCTGCAGCGCCTCCCAGAGGTCGTCGCCATGGCGCACAGGGTCGAGCTTTTCCAGGCGAATGAAGCGGCCCTCGATGGGCTCGGCTCGAGGTACGGCAGCGGGTTTCCAGTGCAATGCGTCAGTCATGTTCGGCTTACAACCCTTTGCGGAATTGGATGAAGCCCGATCGCTCGGCAACCTGCTGATACAGGCTGATGGCGGTGGCGTTGGTCTCGTGGGTCAGCCAGTGCACCTTGATGCAACTGTCGGCCTTGGCAGTGGCGTAGACGTGCTCGATCAGCTGGCGGCCGATACCCAGGCCGCGCTGCGTCTCGTCCACGTACAGGTCCTGCAGGTAGCAGGAATTCTCGATGCTCCAGTTGGAACGATGGTAGATGAAGTTGACCATCCCCACCGCCTTGCCATCCACCCAGGCCAGGGTCGAATGGGTTGGTTCGTTCGGGTCGAGCAGGCGTTGCCAGGTGCTCAGGCTGACCTCATCGGCCAGCTCGGTTGCATAGAAATGCAGGTAGGCCTGCCACAAGCCGAGCCAGGCAGCATGGTCTTGGGCGGTAACGGGGCGCAGGGTAACGCTGGGCATGGGGCTATTCCTTCAGAGCTGGCGCATGTGCGCCGCGAGTTGGTTGTCCAGTGGATCGGGGCTGGCGCCGAGGCCTTCGCGTACACCGGCGATGTCTTGCCCGGCGCGGTTCTGGCTGAGCTTGCGTGCACCTTGCAGGCGGGTGATGGGCAGGCGGATGCCGACGATGGCGCGAAGCATGCCGTCAATATAATCAGCAGGGGCGTCGGTGACGCTCCACGGGGCGCTGCGGCCTTGTTCGTGGCGATCGGTCAGGCGGCTGACGATAGCCAGCAGCGGCGCGGCATCATGGATCACTTCGGCCGGGCCATAGGCGTGCACGGCCAGGTAGTTCCAGGTTGGCACCACTTTGGGGTTCTCGGCCTTGCTCGGATAGTAGCCGGGGCTGACGTAGGCATCGGCACCGGGGAACACCAGCAGGGCTTCGCCACCCTGCGCCAGGTCCTGCCACTGGCGGTTGGCCCGCGCCAGGTGGGCATAGACGGTGCCGTATTCGCCTTCGGCGGTGTCGACCAGCACCGGCAGGTGGGTGGCCAGCAGGCCCTGTTCGCCTTGGCTGACCAGAACCGCCAGGCGGGTGTCCAGCATGTGCTGGTGCAGGCGACCGAGGTCGTGTTCCTGGTGCGGCTTGCTGTTGTACATGTGTCGAGTCCCTTGTCCAATGGCTCTATCCTAGGCAGGCTATTGGTTCTGGGTAAGAGCCATTACTGCCTGTTTTGATAGGTCCAATGCCATGAGCGAGCGCCCCCTCATACTGCCTTTCGACCCTGCCGGGATTGCCTTGGATCGCCGCCGCGGGCTAAGCCAGCAGTTGTACCAGGCGCTGCGTGCGCGGGTACTGGACGGGCGGCTGAGCAGCGGCACGCGGCTGCCGGCCAGCCGGGACCTGGCCGCGATGCTGGCGCTGTCACGCAACAGCGTGGTGCGTGCCTATGACCAGCTGTATGCCGAGGGGTACATTGAAAGCCGGGTAGGTGACGGCACTTACGTCAGCCGCCTGCCGAAACTATCCACACAACTATCCACAGGGTTATCCCTGGGTTTATCAACAGGGTTATCCACATTTAACCCGAAAAATACTGAGTATTTATCCAGCAATAGACGCATCAGCGAGCCATTGCAGCGTCTGAAAAATCATCATTTACCTCCGCCAAAAAGCGCTGCCCCGCGTGCTTTTCGCGTCGGCATCCCCGCGTTCGACCTGTTCCCGTTCGATGTCTGGGCCAAGCTGCAGGCGGGTTTCTGGCGTAATCCGTCACCAGCGCAGCTGGGCTACGGTGACCCGGCAGGTGAGCCTGCGTTGCGCGAGCTGATCGCGGCTTACCTGCGCCGTTCGCGGGGGCTGAGCTGCACGGCTGAGCAAATTGTGATCACCAGTGGCGCGCAGCAGGCCATCAGCCTTTGTGCACAGCTGCTGCTGCAGCCTGGCGACGGGGTGGCTGTGGAAAACCCAGGCTACCGCGCGGCCGGACACGCCTTTGCGCTGGTCGGTGGCAAGTTGCATGGCGTGGCGGTGGACGAAGACGGCATGGACTGTCGCCAGCTCGCGCAGCTTGAAGATTGCCGGCTGGCCTATGTCACGCCGGCCCACCAGTATCCGACCGGGGTCACCATGAGTCTGGCGCGCCGTCTTCAGTTGCTGGCATGGGCCGAGCAAAGCGATGGCTGGATTATCGAAGACGACTACGATGGCGAGTACCGTTACAGCGGCGCTCCCTTGGCCCCGCTGGCGGCTCTCGACCGACATGGGCGTGTTTTATATGTTGGCACCTTCGGCAAGATCGCCTTCCCGGCGTTGCGACTGGGCTATCTGGTGTTGCCGCCGCGCCTGGTGCAGGCATTCAGCCAGGGCAAAGCGCTGGCGGTGCGGCATTCGGAGGTCAGCAGCCAGTGTGTAATGGCCGAGTTCATGGCCAGGGGGCACTTCCAGAGGCATATCCGCCGTATGCGCAAGGCGGCGTTGAGCCGGCGCAATGTGCTCAAGGCGGGTTGGCCTGAGGATATTCCGGGGTTGGGCGGCATGCCGGAAGTGGCGGCCGGGCTACATGTAAAGGTTGATGTGGATAACTTTGCGCGGGAGCAGGAGTTGGTGGCCCAGGCGGAAGCGATGGGGGTGGAGGTGACGCCGCTGAGCAATTTCTGGTTGGCGAACAGCGATGTGCCTGTGGATAAGCGCGCGGGGCTGGTGCTCGGGTTTGCCGCGGTACCGGAGGGGGAAATTGCCGAGGCCATGATGAAATTGCGCAAGGCTTGGCGGCCTCTTCGCGGGTGAACCCGCTCCCACAGGTACTGCGCCGGCCTCAGACGCGACGCAGATCCTGTGGGAGCGTGTTCACCGGCGAAGATCCAACTCAGGTCCCGGATTTGATCCGCGTCCAAGCCCGAGTCCTGGCCCGCTCTGCATCCCGCGCCAAAGGCTTGAGGGTATAAAGCTTGGCCATCGCCTCTGCCGTCGGATACAGGTTGGGGTTGTTGCGAATCGCCGGGCTCACCTTGTCGGTCGCATCCTTGTTGGGGTTCGGATACCCGACAAAGTCGCTGATCGGCGCAATCACCTCGGGCCGCAGCAGGTAATTGATGAATTCATGGGCATCTTCCGGGTTGGCCGCGTTCTTCGGAATCGCCAGCATGTCGAACCAGATCGGTGCACCTTCCTTTGGCAGGCGCATATCGACTACCACGCCATTCTTGGCTTCGCGGGCACGGTTGGCGGCCTGGGAGAAGCTGCCGCTGTAGCCCACCGCTACACAAATATCGCCATTGGCGATGTCTGCCATGTACTTGGAAGAGTGGAAGTAGGTGATATGCGGGCGAATCTTCAGCATCAACGCCTCGGCTTGCTTGTAGTCTGCCGGTTTGTCGCTGTTGGGCGGCAAGCCCAGGTACTGCAAAGCCAGTGGCAGAATCTCCGAGGGTGAGTCGAGCAGTGCCACACCGCATTGCTTGAGCTTGGCGATGTTCTCTTCCTTGAAGATCAGGTCCCAGCTGTCCACCGGGGCGTTGTCGCCGAGCGCAGCCTTGACCTTGGCCGGGTTGAAGCCGATCAGCACGGTGCCATACATGTAGGGCACCGCAAATTTGTTGCCGGGGTCGTTGGCCTCGATCAGCTTCATCAGTGCCGGGTCCAGGTGTTGCCAGTTGGGCAGCTTGCTGCGGTCCAGCGGCTGGAACACCCCGGCTTCGATCTGCTTGGCCAGGAACACGTTGGACGGCACCACCACGTCATAACCGGAGTTGCCGGTCAGCAGCTTGGCTTCCAGCGCTTCGTTGGTGTCGAAGATGTCGTACACCAGCTTGACGCCGCTGTCCTTCTTGAAGTCGGTCAAGGTCTGCGGGGTGATGTAATCGAACCAGTTATATACACGCAGGGTGCGCTGCTCGGCCTGAGCGTGCAGGGCACCGGTGAACAGGGTGGCAGCGATGAACGGGGTGAGCAGACGCTTGAGTCGGACCATTACCGGGCTCCTGGCTGGGCGCGCTGGAAACCGTCCAGCACATTGACCGCGTTGATACCGATTTCTTCCACAGCGTAGCCGCCTTCCATCACGAACAGGGTCGGCTTGCCGAGCTCGGCGATGCGCTTGCCCATTTCCAGGTAGTCCGGGCTGTCCAGCTTGAATTGCGAGATCGGGTCGTCCTTGAAGGTGTCCACGCCCAGCGAGATCACCAGCACGTCGGCGTCATAGCTGGCGATGCGTTGGCAGGCTTGCTCCAGCGCAGCGCTCCAGGCCGCCCAGTCGCTGCCAGCGGGCAAGGGGTAGTTGATGTTGAAACCTTCGCCGGCGCCTTCGCCTGTCTCGTCGGCGTAGCCCAGGAAAAACGGGAACTCGGCCTGCGGGTCGCCATGGATCGAGGCGAAAAACACGTCGTTGCGCTGGTAGAAGATGTCTTGGGTGCCGTTGCCGTGGTGATAGTCGACGTCGAGGATGGCGACCTTGTTCCGGCCCTGGTCGAGGAAGGCCTGGGCGGCGATGGCGGCGTTGTTCAGGTAGCAGTAGCCGCCCATGACTTCGCCAGCGGCGTGGTGCCCTGGCGGGCGGCACAGGGCGAAGGCCGAATGCGCGCCTTGCTCGATGGCCGCCTGGGCAGTGAGGGCTACCTGAGCAGCGCTGTAGGCGGCCCGCCAGGTACCGGCGGTGATCGGCGCGCCGGCATCGAAGCTGTAATAGCCCAGTTCACCGTGCAGGCCGGTAGGTTTTACCTGGCGCAGGGTGCGTGCTGGCCAGGTGAACGGCAACAGGTCGCCCTCGTGGCCGAGTGCGGCCCAGCGTGTCCAGGCGCCTTCGAAGAAGTCCAGATAATCTGCGCTGTGGACCCGCAACAAGGGCGAGCGGCCAAAGTCGGTGGGGCCCTGGATATCACCAAGGTTGCGCTGTTTCACCTGCTCCAGCACATGGTCGGCGCGCGAAGGCATTTCGAAACAGGGCATCAGCTTGCCGTCGATCAGCTCGCAGCGGCCGTGGTGCAGGCGATGGTCATCGGAATAGATCGTCAGCATTGTTGTTCTCCGGTGGGTACTGGCGTGGGCCCATTGTCATGTGCCGGTCAGTTATGGAGAACGACGCAAACGGCCAAAAGGGGATCGATGTGGCCAAGCGCTGTGGCCGGATTGTTGTTGACCTGTACTGGCCTCTTCGCGGGTGAACCCGCTCCCACACGGTTTGGTGCCGCACCCAAGGCTGGTGCAATACCTGTGGGAGCGGGTTCACCCGCGAAGGGGCGGGGCAGGTCAACCGCGGAAGTGGCTGGGTGCCACACCACTCCAGCGCTGGAAGGCATGCCGGAAACTGGCCGTCTCGCTGAACCCCAAAGTCTCGGCAATCCGGTAGATCGGCATCTGCTCATCGGCCAGCAACTGCTTGGCCCGCTCGAACCTCAGTTCATCCAGCAGCTGTTGATAACTGCTGCCCAATGCCTGCAAATGCCGCCGCAGCGTGCGGGAAGAACAATTCATCTGCCGCGCCAACCCTTCCAGCCCAGGTGCGGCGTCCAGTTGCTGCGCCAGCAATTGACGAATACGCCCCAGCCAGGCCTGGCGGCCGGTGAACTCAAGGTTCAGCCGCCGGCAACGTTCGCTCATGGCCTTGTGGGTAATCGGGTCGGCCAGTGGCAGCGGCATGTCCAGCCAGCGCCGCTCGAAGGCGAAGGCATTGTCCTCTGCGTCGAAACCGATCGCGCACTGGAATGCACCGTCATAAAGCGCGTGGTAGCCGGGCCGCGCGTGTTCGAAACGCGCACCCAGCAGCGGCAGCGGGCAGCCAAGCAGGTCGTCGCAGATGATTTTCAGCGACACCAGGCAGAATTCGGCGTTGAAAGCGCCAAGCGCTGCGCTGTCGTGGTAATCGCTGGCGCTGAACCAGACGCGCTGGCCATCGTCGAGCAAGCGCAGCTTGAAAACTGTTCCCAGCAGTGCCGGATACTGCAGCGCCAGGCGCAGGGCGTCACCCAAAGTGGCACTGGAGAGCAGGGCGTAACCGAGCATGCCATAGCACGACACATGCATGCGCCGACCCAGCTCCAGGCCGATGTCCTCGCGCCGGGCCACGGCGTTGGCGCACACCTGCAGCTCTTGCTGGGTGGTGATGCGCGCATCGGCGTGGCCAAGGTCTGCCGGGCCTATGCCGCTGCCGGCCAGCAGCGCCGAAGCTTCGCAACCGTCTGCCTGGAAGACGTTGAGGATCAGCGAAACTGCGTTGAGTGTGGTCAGGTGGCTGTGCAGCATGCTGGGTAATCCCGTTGGACTGGGATGCATTATGGAGCAAGTTGTGTGCCGATACCCGGGGCTGGCAAGCGGCCACAAATTCATCAGGCAAAAAAAGGCCCGAGGCATAGGCTCGGGCCTTGAAAGGTTGAGAGGTGTCTAGTCCCTTAACCTGGTGAGACTGTTTGCAGCAGCCTGGTTACGCCTTCAGCGGAACCAGACGTGGAGCGATCATGTTTTCCGGACGCAGGATGTCGTTGAGCATCGCTTCGTCCAGCAGCTGTTCCTCGCGCACCAGTTCCAGCACGCCGCGGCCGGTTTCCAGGGCGACACGGGCGATACGGGTGGCGTTTTCGTAGCCGATGTACGGGTTCAGGGCGGTGACCAGGCCGATCGAGTGCTCGACCAGTTCACGGCAGCGCTGTTCGTTGGCAGTGATGCCGACGATGCAGTGCTCGCGCAGCATGTCCATGGCGCGTTGCAGCAGGCGGATCGAGTCGAAGATCTTGTAGGCGATCAGCGGCTCCATCACGTTCAGCTGCAGCTGGCCACCCTCGGCGGCGACGGTCAGGGCCAGGTCGTTGCCCATGATGGCGAAGGCCACCTGGTTGACGGCTTCCGGAATAACCGGGTTGACCTTGCCTGGCATGATCGAGCTACCTGGCTGACGCGCTGGCAGGTTGATCTCGTTGATGCCGGTGCGCGGGCCGCTGGACAGCAGGCGCAGGTCGTTGCAGATCTTCGACAGCTTGACCGCGGTACGCTTGAGCATGCCGGAGAACAGCACGAAAGCGCCCATGTCGGAGGTGGCTTCGATCAGGTCGGCAGCCGGTACCAGCGGCTGGCCGCTGATGAGTGCCAAGCGCTGTACGGCGAGCATCTGGTAACCCGGGTCGGCGTTGATACCGGTACCGATGGCAGTACCACCCAGGTTGATTTCGGTCAGCAGCTCAGGCGCCAGCGAACGCAGACGGTTGAGGTCTTCGGTCATGGTGGTGGCGAAGGCGCGGAATTCCTGGCCCAGGGTCATCGGCACGGCGTCCTGCAGCTGGGTACGGCCCATCTTCAGTACGTGGTCGAATTCCTTACCCTTGGCAGCGAAGGCCTGGATCAGGCTGTCGAGGCTGGCCAGCAGGGCGTCATGGCCCAGCAGCAGGCCCAGGCGGATGGCCGTCGGGTAGGCGTCGTTGGTCGACTGTGCCATGTTCACATCGTTGTTCGGGTGCAAGTACTGGTACTCACCCTTCTGGTGGCCCATGGCCTCCAGCGCGATGTTGGCGATGACTTCGTTGGCGTTCATGTTGGTGGAAGTACCGGCACCACCCTGGATCATGTCGACCACGAACTGCTCGTGATAGTCGCCTTTGATCAGTCGCCCGCAAGCAGCGCTGATGGCAGCATGCTTGGCATCGCTCAAGTGCCCCAGCTCTCGGTTGGCATCAGCAGCAGCCTGCTTGACCATCGCCAGGCCGACTACCAGTTTCGGGTAGTGCGACAGCGGAACGCCGGAGAGGTGGAAGTTGTTGGCAGCGCGCAGGGTCTGGATGCCGTAGTAGGCATCGGCAGGAACTTCAAGGGTACCCAACAGATCTTTTTCGACGCGGAACGATGCAGCGGAAGACATGATGTATATCATCTCGATTTTGACCCGGCACATGCCGGAATGGCGCTAATCCTAGGCCTTAAGGTGATTTTGCGGCCAATGCTGTTGCACGCTAACCTATGCGTAAACGGCATACTGTTTCATGTGACGCCAATTGACATTCGAGCGTGTTCCATTTTGGTGCATGCCAGGAGATGTGCTTCGTGAACCTTGAAAGCAAATGGCTGGAAGACTTCAGCGCGCTGGCCGCCACCCGCAGTTTTTCCCAGGCGGCAGAGCGGCGTTTCGTGACCCAGCCGGCCTTCAGCCGGCGCATTCGCAGCCTTGAAGCAGCCTTGGGCCTGCAACTGGTCAATCGTTCCCGCACACCGATCGAACTGACTGAGGCCGGCCAGCTGTTTCTCGTCACTGCGCGTACCGTTGTCGACCAGTTGAGCGAAATTCTCCGTCATTTGCACCATCTGGAAGGCGGGCAGGGCGAGGTAGTGCAAGTAGCAGCCGCTCACTCCCTGGCATCGGGCTTTTTCCCGCGCTGGGTCGCCCAGTTGCGCAACGATGGGTTGAACATTGCCACGCGCCTGGTTGCGACTAACGTCGGGGATGCCGTGCATGCATTGCGCGAAGGTGGCTGCGACCTGATGCTGGCTTTCTATGATCCCGACGCCGCCCTGCAGATGGACGCCGAGATCTTCCCTTCGTTACACATGGGCACCACTGAAATGTTGCCGGTGTGCACGCCGGATGCCGACGGCAAGCCCATGTTCGATCTTGAAGGCGATGCCAGCGTGCCGCTGCTGGCCTACAGCGCCGGCGCGTTCCTCGGGCGTTCGGTGAGCTTGCTGCTGCGCCAGCGCAACCTGCGCTATACCACCGTCTACGAGACGGCGATGGCCGACAGCCTCAAGAGTATGGCGCTGGAAGGAATGGGCATCGCCTGGGTGCCGCGCCTGTCGATGCGGGGCGAACTGCAGCGCGGGGAATTGGTGATCTGCGGGGGGAGCCAGTGGCACGTGCCATTGGAAATCCGCCTGTACCGCTGTGCACTCGTGCGCAAGGCGAATGTGCGCCTGTTGTGGCGCAAGCTGGAGTCGGCCGGCAACCCGGGCGAGGTATCAGTTTGAGGGGGCGAATTTTCTGAAGCAGCCGGGTTGGTGAGCAGCAGGAAAAGTTGTCCCGCGAGACAGCTTGCCCTTTGATCCGGCATGTGCTTGTGGGGGTGGGCGGCCCGCCTTTAAATACGCTACAATCCCGCGCCTTCGGCCGACCTGGTCGATTCAGAATCCGTATGACAAGCCACGCCGGCCCACCTGCGTGGCTTGTTGCTTTTAGCGCGCCCGAAGGCGCTTGCAGGAGAGGCTCGACGATGAGTGCACTGGTTGGCGTGATCATGGGCTCCAAGTCCGATTGGTCCACCCTTAGCCACACCGCCGATATGCTGGAAAAACTCGGCATTCCCTACGAAGTGAAGGTGGTTTCCGCCCACCGCACCCCGGACTTGCTGTTCCAGTATGCCGAGGAGGCCGAAGGCCGTGGTATCGAGGTGATCATCGCCGGTGCCGGTGGCGCAGCCCACTTGCCAGGCATGTGCGCCGCCAAGACTCACCTGCCGGTGCTGGGTGTGCCGGTGCAATCGTCGATGCTGTCGGGTGTCGATTCGCTGCTGTCGATCGTGCAGATGCCAGCCGGCGTGCCGGTAGCCACCCTGGCCATCGGCCGTGCCGGTGCCATCAACGCTGCGCTGCTGTCGGCCAGCATCCTGGGCGCCAAGTACCCGCAGTACCACGCGGCGCTCAAGCAGTTCCGCACAGAACAGACCGACACCGTTCTGGATAACCCAGACCCGCGCCAGGCTTGAGGCTCAACCCATGAAGATCGGTGTAATCGGTGGCGGCCAGCTGGGCCGCATGCTGGCCCTGGCGGGTACCCCGCTGGGCATGAACTTCGCTTTCCTCGACCCCGCGCCGGACGCCTGCGCTGCAGCACTGGGCGAGCACCTGCGGGCCGACTACGGCGACCAGGACCACCTGCGTCAGCTGGCCGACGAAGTCGACCTGGTCACTTTCGAGTTCGAAAGCGTCCCGGCCGAGACCGTGGCCTTCCTCTCGCAGTTCGTGCCGGTGTACCCCAGCGCCGAGGCGCTGCGCATCGCCCGCGACCGCCTGTTCGAAAAAAGCATGTTCCGCGACCTGGGTATCCCTACCCCGGCCTTCGCCGACATTCTCTCGCAGGCAGACCTGGACGCCGCAGTGGCCAGTATCGGCCTGCCTGCCGTACTGAAGACCCGCACTCTGGGTTACGACGGCAAGGGCCAGAAAGTGCTGCGCACGCCTGAAGACGTGGTGGGCACTTTCGCCGAGCTGGGCAGCGTGCCATGCCTGCTGGAAGGCTTCGTGCCATTCACTGGCGAAGTATCGCTGGTGGCGGTGCGTGGCCGTGACGGCGAAACGCGCTTCTACCCGCTGGTGCACAACACCCACGACAGCGGCATCCTGCGGCTGTCGGTGGCCAGCCAGGCACACCCGCTGCAAGCGCTGGCCGAAGACTACGTCGGCCGCGTACTGCAGAAGCTGGATTACGTTGGCGTGATGGCCTTCGAGTTCTTCGAAGTCGACGGTGGCCTGAAGGCCAACGAAATTGCTCCACGCGTGCACAACTCCGGGCACTGGACCATCGAAGGCGCCGAGTGCAGCCAGTTCGAGAACCACCTGCGCGCCGTCGCCGGCCTGCCACTGGGCTCGACTGCCAAGGTTGGCGAGAGCGCGATGCTCAACTTCATCGGTGAAGTGCCGGCTGTGGACAAAGTGGTCGCCATCGATGACTGCCACCTGCACCACTACGGCAAGGCCTTCAAGGCCGGCCGCAAGGTTGGTCATGCCACCCTGCGCTGCCATGACATGGCCACCCTCGAGCGCAAGATTGCCGAAGTAGAGGCTCTGATCAGCAACTGATCGAACTTCTGGCAACGGCTGGCCCTCTGAGATGGCAACAAGCCAAAGCGCTGTCTAGGCTTTGGCTTGTTTCATCTTCACTGCAGAGGGATTGCCATGGGCATCATCGGAACCATCTTCATCGGTCTCATCGTCGGCCTGCTGGCCCGTTTCGTCAAACCGGGCGACGACAGCATGGGCTGGATCATGACCATCCTGCTGGGTATTGCCGGCTCGCTGCTGGCCACTTATGGCGGCCAGGCGCTGGGCATTTACCAGGCCGGGCAGGCGGCGGGCTTCTTCGGGGCGCTGGTCGGTGCCGTCGTGCTGCTGGTGATCTACGGATTCATCAAGAAACGCTGAATACTGGTTAGAATGCCCGGCAATTCATTCGAGTTGCCGAGCATTTCCATGCGTGCCTTTTTCCTCGTCCCCCTGCTGTTGGCCAGTACCCTGGCCCATGCCGAACTGCCCGAAACCGACTGGCTGGAGCTGATGCCCAAGTCGGACCAGAGAGCGCTTGAGCAAATGCCCGAAATCGACCATGACTCGCCAGAGGCCATGGGCACCTTTACCGACAAGGGCGGACTGAAACAGAGCAAGGGCCTGCCGGCGGTGATGTATTCGACCAAGACCGTGGCGGCCATGAACGGCAAGGACATTCGCCTGGGCGGCTACCCGGTGCCGCTGGAGAGCGATGCCAAGGGCAACAGCACGCTGTTTTTCCTGGTGCCGTACCCGGGCGCGTGCATTCACGTACCGCCACCGCCACCGAACCAGCTGGTGCTGGTGCGTTACCCGACAGGGCTGAGGATTGACGATATCTACACCCCGCTGTGGGTCAGCGGCAAGCTGAAGGTGGAGCAGGTCAGCAATGACCTGGCCGATGCGGCGTATGCGCTGGATGCGGGGAAAGTGAGGGTGGTGGAGGACGCCGACCTCTGATTGCCAGTACCGGCCTCATCGCCGGCAAGCCAGCTCCCACAGCTTGTGGGAGCTGGCTTGCCGGCGATGAGGCCCGAGCTGGCAACACACCTCTCAGATCATTTCACAGCCAATCTTTACCCCCAGCGAGTGGCTGGCCCCGGGCTTCAAGTCCACCAGGTCGTCCCACACATTCGCGGTCTCGATGCACAGCATCCGCTGCCAGCCATCATCAGCCATGTCCGGCAGTTCCCTGGCCCGCTCGGTCCACGGGTTCCAGATCACCGCCGAGCGCGACCCGCTACTGGTCAGGGTAATCCGCCGGTTCCAGTGCGGATCGACAATGCTCAGTGTTTGCGGGGTAGCGAGGTAGATCCGGTCTGTCTCCCCGGAAAACGTCAATGCCGCCTGCTGCTGGCGCTGTTGCCAGTCGGCAAGGGTCTCGATATAGCTCAGCCCCTCGACCCCTTCGACCCGCGCCTGGCGTACGTCGCTGACCGCGAAGTAGCTATGCAGGGCCTGGCTGATGGTCACGGGAGTATTGCCCATGTTGCGGCTGGTCAGGCTCAGTTTCAGGTCATCACCCAGGACCACGGCCAGCTTCAGCTCGACATCGTGAGGCCAGCCTGGCAAGTCACCCTGCGCGTCGGGCAGTTCAAATTCGATGCGCAGGCCGTCAGCCGCTTCCTCGACGCCCAGCAACAGCCAGTCACGGGTGCGTGCAAGCCCATGAGCAGGTGCCTGCTCGCCTCGGTACATGGCCTGTACGGCCTCGGGGTTGCGCTGCAGGTTGCCGAACCACGGCCAGCACACTGGCACGCCAGCGCGTACCGACTTGCCCTTGTCGAAGATGGCCTGGTCGCTCAGCCACAGCAGTGGTGGTTCGCCCACCCGCTGGTAGCTGAGGATCTGCGCGCCCTGCTGGGCGATCAGGAGTTCGGCGCGGTCGCTGCTGATACGCCAGCAGTTGAGTCCGCCATGTTGCTCGGTATCGACCTTGAAAGTAGCCATTGCGTTCTTCTCATTGATTGCCAGTGGGCCTTGGACCCGGGCACATGCAATGAGTTTACCGCCGGCGTGGCTCAGCGACGAGGCACGGAGCGGGTACGGCCACTGCCGTCGATGGCAACGAACACGAATACCGCTTCGGTCACCTTGCGCCATTCGCTGGACAGCGGGTCGTCACTCCACACTTCGACCATCATCTGGATCGAGCTGCGGCCGATTTCCAGGGTCTGGGTATAGAACGACAGCTGCGCGCCCACGGCGACCGGTACCAGGAAGGCCATGCGGTCGATGGCCACGGTGGCCACGCGGCCTCCAGCCACACGACTGGCCATGGCAGTGCCGGCGAGGTCCATCTGGGCAACCAGCCAGCCGCCGAAGATATCGCCAAAGCCGTTGGTTTCACGTGGGAGTGCGGTGATCTGCAAGGCCAGGTCGCCTTGCGGGATTGGATCTTCTTGTTCGAGCTCAATCATGCGATGGGGCCTCTGACCCGTGACGCTTTTCGTTGGTGTGGCGCAAGGCCGGGTAAACGATTCAGCTTGAAACATACTACGCCGATTTCGTTTCACTTGGCGGCCGTAGGGAGACTCTGCGAAACCGCCTGACATAAAGACCGGCGTTTTCGCACAACATCCCACACTAGCAATAACCTTTTCCTACGAATTGCCAGTATATAGAGCATAACGGCCAGCGACGACCGCGCATTCATGAATATCTGTCTGGTTTTTGTATCGCTTTCGGCGCGGCTCGGCAATTTGCTATCTTCGCTGCACTACCAATCCAGAAGCCGCGTGCCAAGCGGCCTGCATGCCCTACCAAGAGAACAACGAGCGATGACTTCCGTGCCGAGCAGTATCGAGCAGCCCTCGCGGCCGCTGACCCGCAGTGACTACAAGACCCTCTCGCTGTCCGCCCTGGGTGGCGCGCTGGAGTTCTACGACTTCATCATCTTCGTGTTCTTCGCCACCGTGGTCGGCAAGTTGTTCTTCCCGGCGGACATGCCGGAATGGCTGCGCCTGATGCAAACCTTCGGCATCTTTGCCGCCGGCTACCTGGCGCGGCCGCTGGGCGGCATCATCATGGCGCACTTCGGTGACCTGCTCGGGCGCAAGAAGATGTTTACCCTGAGCATCTTCATGATGGCCCTGCCGACGTTGATCATGGGCCTGCTCCCCACCTATGCGCAGATCGGCATGTGGGCGCCGATCCTGTTGCTGCTGATGCGGGTTATCCAGGGTGCTGCGATTGGTGGCGAGGTGCCGGGCGCCTGGGTGTTCGTGTCCGAACACGTACCGGCGCGCAATACCGGCTACGCGTGCGGCACCCTCACGGCCGGCCTGACTGCAGGCATCCTGCTCGGTTCGCTGGTGGCGACCCTGATCAACAGCGTCTACAGCGTGGAAGAGGTGGCCGATTACGCCTGGCGCATCCCGTTCCTGCTCGGTGGGATGTTCGGCCTGTTCTCGGTGTACTTGCGCCGCTGGCTGCATGAGACCCCGGTGTTCGCCGAGATGCAGCAGCGCAAGGCGCTGGCCGAAGAGCTGCCTTTGCGCGCGGTGCTGCGTGACCACCGTGGACCGATCATCCTGTCGATGCTGCTGACCTGGATGCTGTCGGCCGGCATCGTGGTGGTCATCCTGATGACCCCGGCGTTGCTGCAGAGCTTCTACCACATCAGTCCCACCGACTCGCTCAAGGCCAACAGCCTGGCCATCGTGCTGCTCAGCGTCGGCTGCATCGGCGCCGGCAGCCTGGCCGACCGCTTTGGCGCGGGGCGAGTGTTCGTGATCGGCAGCCTGCTGCTGCTGGTCAGCTCATGGAGCTTCTACCACAGCCTGCCGACCCGGCCCGACCTGTTGTTCCCGCTGTATGCGGTGACCGGCCTGTGCGTGGGCGTGATCGGCGCGGTGCCCTACGTGATGGTCAAGGCGTTCCCGGCGGCGGTGCGCTTCAGCGGGCTTTCGTTCTCGTACAACGTGGCCTACGCCATCTTTGGCGGGCTGACGCCGATGGTGGTGACGGCGCTGCTGAAGGTGAGCCCGATGGCGCCGGCCTACTATGTAGCAGGCTTGTGTGCGGTTGGCCTGGCTGTCGGCCTGTACCTGCTCGCCAATAAGCGCTGATCTGCTTGGAATAGGCCAGAACTGAATTCGGTGATGGCCTTTCATCCATTTGTCACAATTAGGTCATATCGTGTTCATGCGGCCTGCCGATACTTGGGCCCGTTCCATCCAACACCCCAATATTCCTGCTAGGAGCAAGGCATGAAACTGAAGCGTTTGATGGCGGCCCTTACCTTCGCCGCCGCGGGCGTAGCTACCGCCAACGCGGTAGCCGCCGTCGATCCGTCGATCCCGACCTACACCAAGACCACCGGTGTTTCGGGCAACCTCTCCAGCGTAGGCTCCGACACCCTGGCGAACCTGATGACGCTGTGGGCCGAGGCGTACAAGAAGGAATATCCGAACGTAAACATCCAGATCCAGGCGGCTGGCTCCTCCACCGCGCCACCCGCGCTGACTGAAGGCACCGCCAACATCGGCCCGATGAGCCGCAAGATGAAGGATGTCGAGCTGCAGGCCTTCGAGCAGAAGTACGGCTACAAGCCAACTGCCATTCCGGTTGCTGTCGACGCCCTGGCCGTGTTCGTGCACAAGGACAACCCGATCAAGGGCCTGACCATGGCCCAGGTCGACGCCATCTTCTCCTCCACCCGCCTGTGCGGTGGCAAGGCCGAGATGAAGACCTGGGGCGACGTCGGTGTGACCGGCGATCTGGCCAACAAGCCTATCCAGTTGTTCGGCCGCAACTCGGTATCGGGCACCTACGGCTACTTCAAGGAAGAAGCCCTGTGCAAAGGCGACTTCAAGCCTAACGTCAACGAACAGCCTGGCTCGGCTTCGGTGGTGCAGTCGATCAGCTCGTCGCTGAACGGCATCGGCTACTCGGGTATCGGCTACAAGACCGCCAGCGTCAAGACCGTAGCCCTGGCCAAGAAAGAAGGCGGCGAGTTCGTTGAAGACAACGAAGCCAACGCCCTGAACGGCAGCTACCCGCTGTCGCGCTTCCTGTACGTGTACGTCAACAAGGCCCCGAACAAGCCTCTGGCCCCGCTGGAAGCCGAGTTCGTCAAGCTGGTGCTGTCGCAAGCTGGCCAGCAGGTCGTGGTCAAGGATGGCTACATTCCACTGCCGGCCAAAGTGGTCGACAAGACCCTGGCTGACCTGGGCCTGTCCCACGCCGGTAACGTCGCAAAGAAGTAAGTAACTGAGGAGGAGGCCGGCGCAGCTGCCCGGCCTCGTCCACGAATTTCCAGTCCGACGCCCAGGTATCCTGAGCGGCGGGCTTTCGTGCGTCACCACTTTGTAATGTTTTTGTCACACGGGACCGCTAGGGTGTGCGCATGAATGATCTGGCCAACTCCACCATGACTCAAAACTCCCAGCCCGTGCGCATTGATTTCAATACGCCCGAGTTGCAACGCAAGCGCCGCATGCGCGCACTGAAGGATCGCCTGACCCGCTGGTACGTACTGGTGGGCGGGCTTGCCGTGTTGGCGGCAATCACCCTGATCTTCTTCTACCTGGCCTACGTTGTGCTGCCACTGTTCCAGGGCGCCGAGCTGACCAGCAAGAAGGCCCTGGAGCCGACCTGGCTGCAGCAGGATACCGGCAAGCCGCTGATGATCGCGCTTGAAGAGCAGAACCTGGTGGGCATGCGCGTTTCGGACAAGGGCCAGGCATTGTTTTTCGACACCAAGACCGGTAGCGAGCTCAAGCGTGTCGATTTGGCGGTACCGGCAGATACCCAGGTTACATCGATCAGTACCGATGTGCCGGGCAGCCCGCTGGTGGTGCTGGGCTTGTCCAATGGTCAGGCGCTGGTGTTCCACCACACCTACAAGATCACCTACCCGGACAACAAGAAAACCATCACTCCCGGCATCGATTACCCCTACGGCGAGCAGCCGTTCGTGCTCGACGAGCAGGGCCGTGGGCTGGAGCACGTCACCGTCAACGTCAACAATGACACCCTGCTGCTGGCCGGCTCCACCGGCGCGCACTTGCAGGTGATGGAGCTGACCCGCACGGAAAACATGATGACCGGAGAGGTCACCACCGAGCAGAACCGCATCGTCTTGCCGCAGATGACCGAAGCGGTGAAGAACATCTTCATCGACCCGCGCCAGCAGTGGCTGTACGTAATCAACGGCCGCGCTACCGCGGACGTGTTCAGCCTGCGCGACAAGAGCCTCAATGGCCGCTACAAGTTGTCTGAAAGCGCTGACACCGAAATCACCGCCACGGCTCAGCTGGTGGGCGGCATCTCACTGATCATCGGCGACTCCAAAGGTGGCCTGGCCCAATGGTTCATGGCCCGTGATCCGGACGGCGAGTCGCGTTTCAAGCAGATCCGCACCTTCCAGATGGACAAGGCACCGATTGTGCAGATTGATGCCGAAGAGCGCCGCAAGGGCTTCATCGCCCTGGACGCCGAGGGCAATCTGGGCGTGTTCCACAGCACCGCACACCGCACCCTGCTGGTCGAGCCGGTGGCCGATGGCCCGGGCATCCTGGCCCTGTCGCCGCGGGCCAACCGCATCATCATCGAGCAAGGCGGCAAGCTGCTGCCCTTGAGCCTGCGCAACCCGCACCCTGAAGTATCCTTCAGCGCGCTGTGGGGCAAGGTCTGGTACGAGAACTACGACGAGCCCAAGTACGTCTGGCAATCGACCGCCTCGAACACCGACTTCGAACCCAAGCTCAGCCTGTCGCCGCTGACCTTCGGCACCCTGAAGGCCGCGTTCTACGCAATGATCCTGGCTGCGCCGCTGGCCATTGCCGCGGCCATCTACACCGCCTATTTCATGGCCCCCGGCATGCGCCGCAAGGTCAAGCCGGTGATCGAGCTGATGGAAGCGATGCCAACGGTGATCCTCGGCTTCTTCGCCGGCCTGTTCCTGGCCCCGTACCTTGAGGGCCACCTGCCAGGTGTGTTCAGCCTGTTCCTGCTGATGCCGCTCGGCATCCTGCTGGCCGGCTTCACCTGGAGCCGCCTGCCCGAGTCGATCCGCCTGCGGGTGCCGGATGGCTGGGAAGCGGCGATCCTGATCCCGGTCATCCTGTTCACCGGCTGGTTCGCGCTGACCATGAGCCCGCACATGGAAAGCTGGTTCTTCGGCGGCGACATGCGCTTGTGGATTACCAACGACCTGGGGATCACCTATGACCAACGCAACGCCCTGGTCGTGGGTATCGCCATGGGTTTCGCGGTCATCCCCAACATCTACTCGATTGCCGAAGACGCCGTGTTCAGCGTGCCGCGCAGCCTTACTCTCGGTTCGCTGGCGCTGGGGGCAACGCCTTGGCAGACCCTGACCCGCGTGGTCATCCTCACTGCCAGCCCGGGCATCTTCTCGGCGCTGATGATCGGCATGGGCCGTGCGGTGGGCGAGACCATGATCGTGCTGATGGCCACCGGCAATACCCCGGTGATGGAGATGAACCTGTTCGAGGGCATGCGCACCCTGGCCGCCAACGTGGCCGTGGAAATGCCCGAATCGGAAGTTGGCGGCAGCCACTATCGCGTGCTGTTCCTGGCCGCCCTGGTGCTGCTGATGTTCACCTTCGTCATGAACACCTTGGCCGAGCTGATTCGCCAGCGTCTGCGCAAGAAATACTCGTCGCTTTGATAGAAAGGTAGCGATCCGTGAAAAAGGATTCCCTCAAAGGCTGGTTCAAGAGCGGCGCCCCAGGCGTCTGGATGAGCGGCGGCGCGGTGGCCATGGCGGTGATCATGACCGTCGGCCTGCTGGCGGTGATCGCCGTCCGCGGCCTGGGCCACTTCTGGCCGGCCGATCTTGTCCAGGCCACCTACAAGGTGCCCGGCCAGGCTGACCACGTCGTCGTCGGCGAAGTGGTGCAAAAGGAAGACGTACCCCGTGCGCGCCTGAAAGGGGCCGGCCTGCCGGTACCTGACCAGGGCCCGGAGTTCATGACCCGCGAGCTGATCAAGGTGGGTAACCGCGACCTCAACGGCAGCGACTTCACCTGGGTGGTTGGCGACTGGCTGGTCGACGAAAAGTACCCGACCGATCTGATCGCCCTGGAGCGCCGCGAGTGGGGCAACTTCTATGGCTATCTGGTCAGCGTCAAGGAACAGGGCCGTGTGGTCGCCGAGGGCCCGGCCGCCTGGAGCGAACTGCAGGCCCGCCTCAAGCGTGCCAGCCAGCTCAACGGTGAGCTGCAGCAGCTGGAGAAGAAGGACATCGGCGCCATCAACCATGGCCTCGAGCGCCTGCGCCTGCAAGCCCGCAAGCTGGAGCTGGCCGGCAAGCTGGACGCCGCCGCCCAGGCCGACATGGATGCCGACCGGGCCGAGCTGAACAGCCGCTACAAGGCCATCGAAGACCGCCTCAGCGGCCTGCACCAGGCCTTTGCCCGGGACAGCCTGGTGGCCCGCGATGGCAACGGCCGTGAAGTGGAAATCAACCTCAGCAAGGTGGTGCACGCGATCCAGCCCAACGGCATGTCCGCGTTCACCAAGCTGGGCACCTACTTTGCCAAAGTCTGGGAGTTCCTCAGCGACGACCCGCGTGAAGCCAATACCGAGGGCGGTATCTTCCCGGCCATCTTCGGTACCGTGATGATGACCCTGATCATGGCGGTGATCGTGACCCCGTTCGGTGTCCTGGCTGCCGTCTACCTGCGCGAATACGCAAGGCAAGGCCCGGTGACCCGGCTGATCCGCATCGCGGTGAACAACCTGGCTGGCGTTCCGGCGATCGTCTACGGTGTGTTCGGCCTGGGCTTCTTCGTCTACGTGCTGGGTGGCTCGATCGACCGGCTGTTCTTCCCCGAAGCGCTGCCGGCGCCGACCCTGGGTACACCAGGCCTGTTGTGGGCATCGTTGACCCTGGCGCTGCTGGCAGTGCCGGTGGTGATCGTGGCCACCGAAGAAGGCCTGGCACGCATTCCGCGCACCGTGCGCGAAGGCTCGCTAGCCTTGGGCGCGACCAAGGCCGAGACCCTGTGGAAAATCGTCCTGCCCATGGCCAGCCCGGCCATGATGACCGGCATGATCCTCGCCGTGGCCCGTGCCGCCGGTGAAGTGGCGCCGCTGATGCTGGTGGGTGTGGTCAAGCTGGCGCCGTCGCTGCCAGTGGATGGCAACTACCCGTACCTGCACCTGGACCAGAAGATCATGCACCTGGGCTTCCACATTTATGACGTCGGCTTCCAGAGCCCGAACGTCGAAGCCGCGCGGCCGCTGGTATACGCCACTGCGCTGTTGCTGGTGATGGTGATCGCCTCCCTCAACCTCTCGGCCGTGTGGATACGTAACCACCTGCGCGAGAAGTACAAGGCGCTCGACAGCTGACCCAGCCTGCAAGCGTGCCGCCCGTGAGCCGGGCGGCCCTTTGAAACGAATTGATAGCGTATGGAGTTGACCATGCAGCAAGATTCCCACACTCACGGCATCGACATGTCCGCCCTGGGTCGCGACAAGCAGGGCCTGCGCCTGGCCGAAGAGACCGTGGCCATTGAAGTCCCCGGCCTGAGCCTGTACTACGGCGACAAGCAAGCCCTGTTCGACGTCAGCATGAATATCCCGAAACAGCGCGTGACCGCCTTCATCGGCCCGTCCGGCTGCGGCAAGTCGACCCTGCTGCGCACCTTCAACCGCATGAACGACCTGGTTGACGGTTGCCGAGTGGAAGGCGCCATCAACCTGTACGGCAACAACATCTACCGCAAGGGCGAAGACGTGGCCGAGCTGCGCCGTCGGGTGGGCATGGTGTTCCAGAAACCCAACCCGTTTCCCAAGACCATCTACGAAAACGTGGTCTATGGCCTGCGTATCCAGGGCATCAACAAAAAGCGCGTGCTTGACGAAGCGGTCGAGTGGGCGCTGAAGGGTGCGGCGCTGTGGGACGAGGTCAAGGACCGCCTGCACGAATCGGCGCTGGGCTTGTCCGGGGGGCAGCAGCAGCGTCTGGTGATTGCTCGCACCATCGCCGTCGAGCCGGAAGTGCTGCTGCTCGATGAACCGTGCTCGGCACTGGACCCGATCTCGACCCTGAAGGTCGAAGAACTGATCTACGAGTTGAAATCCAAATACACCATCGTCATCGTGACCCACAACATGCAACAGGCGGCCCGTGTTTCGGACTACACCGCCTTCATGTACATGGGCAAACTGGTCGAATTCGGGGATACCGATACCCTGTTCACCAATCCGGCGAAGAAGCAGACCGAAGACTACATCACCGGTCGCTACGGTTAAGCGCGGCTCGCAAGAGCACCCGCTCCTACAAGGCCGCGCTACCAAAGGACAAAACGATGATCAACAAAGAAAGCCTGACCCACCATATCTCCCAGCAGTTCAACGCCGAGCTCGAAGAGGTGCGCAGCCATCTGCTGGCCATGGGCGGCCTGGTGGAAAAGCAGGTCAACGACGCGGTAACCGCGTTGATCGAGGCCGACTCGGGCCTGGCCCAGCAAGTGCGCGAAGTGGACGAGCAGATCAACCAGATGGAGCGCAATATCGACGAGGAGTGCGTGCGCATCCTCGCCCGTCGTCAGCCGGCGGCCTCCGACCTGCGCCTGATCATCAGCATTTCCAAGTCGGTGATCGATCTGGAACGCATCGGTGACGAAGCGACCAAGATCGCCCGCCGTGCCATCCAGCTGTGTGAAGAGGGCGAGTCGCCGCGCGGTTACGTCGAAGTGCGCCATATCGGTGACCAGGTGCGCAACATGGTGCGCGACGCGCTGGACGCCTTTGCCCGCTTCGACGCCGAGTTGGCGTTGTCGGTGGCCCAGTACGACAAGACCATCGACCGCGAGTACAAGACCGCCCTGCGCGAGCTGGTGACCTACATGATGGAAGACCCGCGCTCGATCTCGCGGGTACTCAGCGTGATCTGGGCGCTGCGTTCGCTGGAGCGTATCGGTGACCATGCGCGCAACATCTCCGAGCTGGTGATCTACCTGGTGCGCGGCACCGACGTGCGCCACATGGGCCTCAAGCGCATGACTGCAGAAGTGCAGGGTACCGCTTTCGCCGACGGCGAAAAGGCTAATGTTCCGGGCAAACCTGACGATAAATAAGGTTGCTCCCGTGCATCGACGCCCGGCCTACGCCGGGCGTTTTCGTTTGCGGTCGAGGAGCCGGCAGGCACCCGCGAACGATGTGAAGAAGTCCCGGCGTGACCAGGTTGTAGCAAATGGCCATTATTTGCCAGTAGGCTAGTCGGGATTCAAAAGGAGTATCGATGAGTAAAGTGAATGTGCTGGTCGTGGATGACGCCCCGTTTATCCGTGACCTGGTCCGCAAGTGCCTGCGCAATGCCTTTCCGGGCATGGCCATCGACGATGCGGTCAACGGTCGCAAGGCCATGGCCATGCTGGGCAAGGAAGCATTCGACCTGGTCCTGTGTGACTGGGAAATGCCGGAAATGTCCGGCCTGGAACTGCTCACCTGGTGCCGTCAGCAGCCTGCGCTGAAAAACCTGCAGTTCATCATGGTGACCAGCCGTGGCGACAAGGAAAACGTCATTCAGGCGATTCAGGCGGGCGTTTCCGATTTTGTCGGCAAGCCGTTCACCAACGAGCAACTGCTGACCAAGGTGAAAAAGGCCCTGAGCAAAATCGGCAAGCTCGACAGCCTGATGGCCATCGGCCCTGCACGGGGCAATTCAGCGTTTGCCAATGATTCGCTGAATGCGCTGACAGCCGGCAAGCCGGAGGCGGTCAAGGTCGCGGCGCCGGCTCCCGCCAGGCCAGTGGTCACGGCTCCCGCTGCAGCCGCGACGGCTAGCACCACGCCGAGCGGTCGCGGGCAGGGCCAGCTGCGCCTGGCCAGTGGCATGCAGCCGTGCGTGATCAAGGCGCTGAGCCTTAAAGAAGCGCTGCTGGTAGTGCGCCGCAGCGAAGCGCTGCCGCAGGTGCTGGAGGGCGCGGTGCTGGACCTGGAACAGGGCGAAAGCGCTGAAGTGGCACGGCTCAATGGCTACCTGCATGCCGTTGCCGCACTGGAGCCCAAGCCTGACAGTGACTGGCTGCAACTGACCTTCAAGTTTGTCGACCAGGACGCCCAGAAGCTCGACTACCTGTCGCGGCTGATTGCCCGTGGCACTGCGCAGAAACACTTCTCCCCCGGCGCTTGATAGCCAAGGGCAGGATGCGCCCAGGGGAGCGACTGCCTGGCGCAGAACTTGAAAAGCCTGTGCGATCCCTGTGGGAGCGGGCTTGCCCGCGAACACGGGCGAAGCCCGTGCCATCCACCCCGTCGCCTGCTTCGCGGGCACGCCCGCTCCCACACAGCGTGTCATCCGACCAGCTGTCATACCCGCCACAAAACCCGCTGCTAGGCTTCGACAGATCACAACTGTCAAAAAGCCACTATCATGCCCGCCCGCCTGCTGCTGTTCTGTGCCTTGCTCCTGGCCTCGGCGTCGAGCCTGGGCGTTACCCTGCATGCGATCACCGATGACCGCGGGACGGTCTCGTACTCCGATCGGCCAGGCCCCGGTTCCAGGGCTACGCAGCTGAACGAACCCATGTTCGAGATGATGGAAAGCGAGGTACGCCTGAACGCGATCGTGTTTCAGGGGGGCGTGAGTTTCTCGGCACGTAACGAACTGCTTGTGCCCGTGCAGGTCGAGTTGCGCCTGGACAACCTGGTCAATGCACAAGGCGGCGATGCCCCGCGCTTCGTGCGCCGCGTGCTGCCGCCGCGTACAACACAGCTGCTCAGCGTGCTGAGGGGGCGCCCCGGGACATTGCTGAATTACCGCTCGACCCTGCTGCAGGCAATGGGTGACCCCGGCAAGCGGCCGCAAGGCTACCGTTACGCGTTCCCGTGGGTGGGGGGGCCTTTCCGTGTCACCCAGGGCCCGAATGGTCGTGTCAGCCATTTCGGCCCCAAGGGGCGTTACGCCATGGATATCGCCATGCCCGAAGGTACTACCATCATTGCGGCGCGGGAGGGTGTGGTGGTGAGCATGGAGAATAGCCAGAGCGGACGCGGGCCGAACCCGGCCGGCAACTTCGTCAGGATCCTGCACGCCGACGGCACAATGGGCGTCTACCTGCACCTGATGCGCGGATCGGTGGCCGTGGCGGCGGGGCAGCGGGTGCGGCTAGGCCAGGTGCTGGCCAAGTCGGGCAATACCGGTAACAGCACCGGCCCGCACCTGCATTTCGTGGTGCAGCGCAACGTCGGGTTGGCGCTGGAGTCGATTCCATACCGGTTCGACAGGCCCATCAGCGGGTTGCCGGATTTTACTGCGGGCAACCCCTGATCGGTATAGCCGTCAATCCAGCTTGAGCACCTTGGCCAGCACGATCTTCGGCCCTTTCATCTTCTTGATGATGATGCGCAGCCCTTCGACCTCCAGCACTTCCTCTTCTTCAGGCACACGCTTGAGCGTCTCGTAGATCAACCCGGCCAGGGTTTCTGCCTCGATATGGTCAAGGTCAATGCCCAACAGGCGCTCGACCTTGAACAGCGGCGTGTCGCCGCGCACCAGCAGCTTGCCCGGCTGGTAAGCGAGGATGCCGCGTTCGGTCTTGCGGTGCTCGTCCTGGATATCGCCCACCAGCACTTCAAGCACGTCTTCCATGGTCAGGTAGCCGATGACCTTGCCATCGGCTTCCTCCACCAGCACGAAGTGCGCGCCGCCCTTGCGGAACTGCTCCAGCAACTGCGACAGGGGCATGTGCCGCGACACGCGCTCCAGTGGCCGGGCGAGGTCTTCCAGATCGATGTTCTCGGGCAAGTGCTCCAGTTCGGCCAGCTCCAGCAGCAGGTCCTTGATGTGCAGCAGGCCGGTGAACTCCTCGCGTTGGGCGTCGTACACCGGGTAACGGCTGAACTTGTGGCGGCGCACCAGGGCCAGGATCTGCTTCAACGGCGCCTGCGCGTCGATGCTGACCATGTCCTCGCGCGAGTTGGCCCAGTCGACCACTTCCAGCTCGCCCATCTCCACCGCCGAAGCCAGCACACGCATGCCTTGGTCGCTTGGGTCCTGGCCACGGCTGGAGTGCAAAATCAGCTTCAGCTCCTCACGGCTGTAGTGGTGCTCGTGGTGCGGGCCGGGCTCGCCCTGGCCGGCAATGCGCAGGATGGTGTTGGCACTGGCATTGAGCAGGTAGATAGCCGGGTACATCGCCCAGTAGAACAGGTACAGCGGTACCGCCGTCCACAGCGACAGCAGCTCCGGCTTGCGGATCGCCCACGACTTGGGTGCCAGTTCGCCGACTACGATGTGCAGGTATGAGATGACGAAGAAGGCGACGAAGAACGAAACACCCTTGATCACTTCGGGCGAGTCGACACCGAAGTACGCCAGCAGCGGTTCGAGCAGGTGGGCGAAGGCGGGCTCGCCGACCCAGCCCAGGCCCAGCGAGGCCAGGGTGATGCCCAGCTGACAGGCCGACAGGTAGGCGTCCAGCTGGTTGTGTACCTTGCGCAGGATGCTGCCGCGCCAGCCGTGCTGTTCGGCGATGGCCTCGACGCGTGTGGAGCGCAACTTGACCATGGCGAACTCGGCGGCAACGAAGAAGCCGTTGAGCAGCACCAGCAGGAAGGCGAAGATGATCATGCCGAAATCGGCGAATAACGAGGTGAGGCTGATACCAGGGGAAGGGTCCATGATGGAG
Source organism: Pseudomonas sp. 8_5_2 (assembly GCF_059295255.1). Classification (NCBI taxonomy): domain Bacteria; kingdom Pseudomonadati; phylum Pseudomonadota; class Gammaproteobacteria; order Pseudomonadales; family Pseudomonadaceae; genus Pseudomonas; species Pseudomonas sp. 8_5_2. The sequence continues at coordinate 5,851,609 of NZ_CM181238.1, read as the reverse complement.
TTTTTACGGGGTCCGTCTTTGAGATAGGAAGAAAAAAAGTGCCAGCTCTAGCTGGCACAGGGGATCCAATGTAGCGGCTGGGGCAATAAAAGCAAATAGCCGAGGATTTATTGCGGTCCCTGTGGGAGGGGCGTGCCCGCGAAGGGCCGCACAGCGGCGCCGCTATCAACCCTTGTCGTTAGCCAATTGTGTCGGCGTAAAGTGACAGGTAAAGGTACTGCCATGCCCCGGCACGCTGCTGATCTCCAGCTTGCCGCGGTGGCGCATCAGCACATGCTTGACGATCGCCAGCCCCAGCCCGGTGCCGCCGGTATTCGACGCACGGCTTGAATCCACCCGGTAGAAGCGTTCGGTCAGGCGTGGCAAGTGCTTGGCATCGATACCCACCCCCGAGTCCTGCACCGACAAGTGCGCACCCTGCGCATCTGCCCACCAGCGGATGCGGATGTTGCCTTCGTCCTGGGTGTACTTGACGGCATTGAACACCAGGTTGGAAAAGGCACTGCGCAGTTCCGATTCGCTGCCCTTCAGGCGTATGCCCGGGGCGGCCTCGAGGGTGATGCGCTGGTTGCGCGGCCCCGACAGTGCCTGCGCGTCGTTCTTGATCGCCGCGAGCAAGGCATCGACGGCCACCGGCTGGTTGTCCGACGGGTAATCGGTGGCTTCCAGCTTGGCCAGCAGCAGCAGGTCGTTGAGCAGGGTCTGCATGCGCGAGCCCTGCTGGCTCATCTGCTGCAGGGCGCGGCACCAGCGCGGGTTGACGTCCGCGACGTTGTCCAGCAGGGTTTCCAGGTAACCGGTGATGACTGTCAGCGGCGTGCGCAGTTCGTGGGACACGTTGGCGACGAAGTCCTTGCGCATCTGTTCCAGCTGGTGGATGCGTGTGACATCGCGCACCAGCATCAGGTGCTCGTTGTTGCCGTAGCGGGTGATGTGCAGCTGCACGCGCATGCGGTCGTTGATCGGTGAGGGGATTTCCAGCGGTTCGAGGTAGTTCTCTGCCTCGAAGTACTCCTTGAAGCGCGGGTGGCGGACCAGGTTGGTCACCTGCTGGCCGCCGTCCTGTGGGGTCTTGAAACCCAGCAGGGTCTCGGCGGCGCGGTTCCACCATTCCAGGTTGCCATCGCTGTCGAGCATGATCACTGCGTCTCGCAGTGCGGCGGTGGACTCCTGCACCCGGTCGATCACTGCCTGCAGGCGGCCGCGCACGCGCTGGTCGCGGCGTTGCAGGTGGTAGATGCTGTCAAACACCTCGCCCCACAGGCCATAACCATCGGGCGGTGCTTCGTCGGGTTGGTGGTTGCGCAGCCAGTCATGCAGGCGCAACAGTTGCTTGAGGGTCCAGCCCAGGTAAAGCGCAAGGCCGATGGCCAGGCTCCAGCCATAGTAGCCGCTGACCAGCCCGCCTATCAGGCAGACGGTGATCAGCAGCAGCAAGTGGCGAATCAGGGTCGCGTGCCAGTTCTGGTTCAATTGACGGTCCTTGTACAACGACGTGCAGCTTGGCGCTTTTGAACTCGATCAGCTCTTGGTCGAGAAGCGGTAGCCAGTGCCCCGGACGGTTTGTACCAGATTTTCGTAGGCTTCACCCAGCGCCTTGCGCAGGCGCCGAATGTGCACATCGACCGTGCGTTCTTCGACATAGACATTGCCACCCCAGACCTGGTCCAGCAGCTGGCCGCGGGTGTAGGCGCGCTCCTGATGGGTCATGAAGAACTGCAGCAGGCGATATTCGGTAGGGCCCATTTCGGCCGGCTTGCCATCGATGGTCACGCGGTGGCTGATCGGATCGAGCAGCAGGCCACCCACTTCGATCGGCGCTTCGCTGTCGCTCGGGCCAGTGCGGCGCAGCACGGCTTTCAGGCGGGCGACCAGCTCACGAGGTGAGAACGGCTTGGTGATGTAGTCGTCGGCGCCTACTTCCAGGCCCTGGATCTTGTTGTCCTCTTCACCCTTGGCGGTAAGCATGATGATCGGGATGTCGCCGGTCAGCTCGTCGCGCTTGAGGCGGCGGGCGAGTTCGATGCCGGAGGTGCCTGGCAGCATCCAGTCGAGCAGGATCAGGTCCGGCTTGCGGTCGACGATGATCGCATGGGCCTGTTGGGAGTTTTCCGCTTCCAGGCAGTCATAGCCGGCCATTTCCAGGGCAACGGCGATCATCTCGCGAATAGGCGCTTCGTCGTCGACGATCAGAATGTTCCTGCCAACCATGCTCAAAACCTCTCCTGGATTCGGTGTCTTGGCCCGCATTAGATAACGGAATTATTGCAGCTGTGTGACAGGGTGTTGGCCGTTCTGGCGACATTCCATGACTGAACTAGGCTTCAGAGGGCCGCTGAAGCGGCAATCCGAACTCATTTCCCCCGAAACAATGGTGAATCCAATGACACGACAAACGCTGAGCTGGATGGCCCTTTTCACTGCGCTGGCGCTCCCGGGGGTGGCCTCGGCCCACCATGCCATGGAGAAGGATGGCATGTGGGTCGATCATGCTGGCATGACGCTGTACACCTTTGACAAGGATGCGGGCGGCAAGTCGATGTGCAATGGCGAATGCGCTACCAACTGGCCGCCATTGATGGTCAGTGATGGCGAAAAGGCCGAGGGCAAGTGGACGCAGATCAAGCGTGATGACGGCAAGATGCAATGGGCCTATGACGGCAAGCCGCTGTACACCTTCGTCAAGGACAAGAAGGCCGGCGACATGACCGGTGACGGTATGAAGGACGTGTGGCACGTTGCCAAGCCTTGAAGGTGCCGGGGCCGCTGTGCGGCCCATCGCCGGGAAGCCAGCTCCCCCAGGCCATGTACAAGCCCTGAAGGTGGCGCCGTACCTGTTGGAGCTGGCTTGCCGGCGATAGCGCCATCAGCATTAACGCAACGCGTAATCCAGCACCACCCCGATGAACACCAGCAACCCCGCCCAATGATTGTGCAGGAACGCCTTGAAGCACGCGTCCCGGTCCAGCTTGCGCGTCGACCAGTACTCCCAGGCGAAGCACGCCGCCGCACCCAGCAGCCCCAGGTGGAACCAGCCACCCAGCTCGAAACGGCTGCCCGCCAGCAACAGGCAGCCGAGCGATAGCAGCTGCAAGGTCAGGATGATGTTGCGGTCGGCCTCGCCGAACAGGATCGCGGTCGACTTCACGCCAATTTTCAGGTCGTCATCGCGGTCGACCATGGCGTAGTAGGTGTCGTAACCCACCGTCCACAGCAGGTTGGCGATATACAGCAGCCAGGCGCTGGCCGGCAGCTCGCCACCTGCGGCAGTGAAGGCCATGGGGATGCCCCAGGAATACGCTGCCCCCAGTACCACCTGCGGATAGTAGGTGTAGCGCTTCATGAACGGGTAGCAGAACGCCAGGGCCACGGCGCCGAACGACAGCCACACCGTGCGGCTGTTGGTGCACAGCACCAGCAGGAAGCTCACCCCGACCAGGATGGCGAACAGCGCCAGTGCCTCGCGTGGCCGGACCCGGCCACTGGCCAGGGGGCGGTCGGCGGTGCGCTTGACGTGGCCGTCCACCTTGCGGTCGGCAAAGTCGTTGATGCAGCAGCCGGCAGCGCGCATCAGCACCACGCCCAGACCGAATATGAGCACGTTGGCCAAGGTCGGCGAACCGTTGCCGGCAATCCACACTGCCGACAGGGTTGGCCACAGCAGCAGGTAGATACCGATTGGCCGGTCCATGCGGCTGAGCTGGACAAAGTCCCACGCGCGCGGGTGCAGACGGTTGAGCGACTTCAGCAGTTGCAGGTACATCAGCGGTTATCCTCCTTGGCCGCTTGCCACACTGCCGGCAGAAACACTTCTGCTACCAGCAGTTCCAGGCCACCACGTTCGAAGCGCGAGCGACGCCCCCAGAGCGCTGCATCGGCCGCTGCAGGCGGCAGCCAGGCCTGTGGATAAGTGCAGACCTCGATCGGGTGGCGGATGAACGCCTGGTCGCAGAACAGCAACTCTCCCAGCGAACGGCTGCCCAGGGTTTTCAGGTCCAGGCCGCCGCGCTCCAGGGCACTGCGGCTGGCAACGCTGCGGGCGAACACCCAAGGCTGGCCATGGCCACGCAAGTACACCTCGCGCACCCAGCCTTCGGCACCCGCAGCGATACCCAGCGCCTGGCATTCGTCATCGCGCAGCGGCTGCCAGCCCTCGAACAGTGGGGTGACGGAAAACTGGTCATTGGCCAGGCGGGTCAGGCGGCGAGTCAGCGAGCCCTCGTCGAACAGCCAGTCAAGGATCGGCTGGTCGATGTCGGTCGCCAGCTGTGAATACGGCAGCCACGCGACAGCGGCTGCTTGCGGGGATTCGTACGACACGTTGGTATGCTTTGTCACAGCCAGAGAGGCGGCGAGCTTAGCATGATTGCCCTGACTGCTTGCATACTGCCGGCAGGGCCGCTACAAAGCCCTACCCTGTGTGAGGATTGAGCCTGATGAAAAAATGGCAGTGTATTGTTTGTGGCCTGATTTATGACGAAGCCGAGGGCTGGCCGGACGACGGCATCCCCCCTGGCACCCGTTGGGAAGATGTACCGGAAGACTGGCTGTGCCCTGATTGCGGCGTCGGCAAAAGCGACTTTGAAATGATCTTCATCGGCTGATAGAGGAAAGCACGACATGACGTCCCCCGTGGTAATCATCGGTACCGGCCTGGCGGGCTACAACCTGGCCCGCGAGTTTCGCAAGCTCGATACGCAGACGCCGCTACTGCTGATCACCGCCGATGACGGTCGGTCCTACTCCAAGCCCATGCTCTCCACCGGCTTTGCCAAGCACAAAGGCGCCGATGGCCTGTGCATGGCCGAGCCGGGTGCCATGGCCGAGCAACTGAACGCAGAGATACGCACCCACACCCGTATCAGCGGCATCGATCCGGGTCACAAGCGCCTGTGGATCGGCGAAGAAGCCGTGGAATATCGCGACCTGGTGCTGGCATGGGGCGCCCAGACCGTGCAGGTGCCGATCGAGGGCGATGGCAGCCGGCTGGTGTTCCCGATCAACGACCTGGAAGACTACGCGCGCTTCCGTGCTGCAGCCGATGGCAAGCAGCGGGTACTGATCCTCGGTGCCGGCCTGATCGGTTGCGAGTTCGCCAACGACATGAGCCTTGGCGGTTTTCAGGTCGACGTCGTCGCGCCGTGCGAGCAGGTCATGCCAACCTTGCTGCATCCGGCTGCTGCCAGCGCCGTGCAGGCCGGGCTGCAAGCCCTGGGTGTGCGTTTCCACCTTGGCCCGGTGCTGACCCGCCTGCAGCAGGCAGCTCATGGCCTGGAGGCGCATCTGTCGGATGGCAGCGTGATCGCCTGCGACCTGGTGGTCTCGGCCATCGGCCTGCGCCCGCGTACCGACCTGGCCGCCGCCGCCGGCCTGCAGACCAACCGCGGCGTAACTGTCGATCGCCAGCTGCGCACGTCGCACGCCAATATCTACGCGCTTGGCGACTGTGCCGAGGTCGATGGCATCAACCTGCTTTATGTAATGCCGCTGATGAGCTGTGCCAGGGCCCTGGCGCAAACCCTGAGCGGGACACCGACGGCGGTTGCCTACGGGCCGATGCCGATTACCGTAAAAACCCCTGCTTGCCCACTGGTCGTTTCGCCGCCGCCTCAGGGCCGCGAAGGTACCTGGCAGGTAGAGGGGCAGGGCAGTGACCTCAAGGTGCTGTGCCTGGATGCCGACGGCAAACTGCTGGGCTACGCACTGACGGGTGCAGCCGTGATGGAAAGGCTGGCGCTGAATCGCCAACTGCCGCCGCTGATGGCGTAAACAGCGGTCGTTCTGTCGGTTTTATCCTGTTGTTGCCTGCACAATGGCCGCCCAGATACTGGCGCGGCCCCGGTGCACGTGCCATTCTCACTTCCGTCTGCCGCAGATTAGAGCCTGCGGTGCCTTGAGCGCTGCTCCCCGAGGCAGCACGGCATAACAACAAGAATTCCGTCAAAGAGGCTTCACTATGCGCAAACCAGAACTCGCCGCAGTCATCGCCGAAAAGGCCGATCTGACCAAGGAAAAGGCCAATCAGGTTTTGAACGCGATTCTCGACAGCATCACCGGTGCCCTGGACAAGGACACCGTGACCCTGGTCGGTTTCGGCACCTTCGAAAAACGCCATCGCGGCGCGCGTACCGGCAAGAATCCGCAGACGGGTGAGCCGGTCAAGATCAAAGCCAGCAATACCGTGGCCTTCAAACCAGGCAAAAACCTGAAGGACAGCGTCAACGTGCCTGCCAAGCCGGCCAAGAAGGGCAAGTGATCGCTGCCTGACTATCCCAGTGTCAGCCAAACGGGCGCCCCAGAGCGCCCGTTGTGCTTTCTGAAGGCAAAATGCTTCGAATTTGCGTAAATAGTTCTGGAAGAGGATAAACTGCGCGCCTTAGTCATTTTTAATTCGAGGCGCGTTGATGAAGTTCCGCTTTCTTCTCTGGGCCATGGGGCTGTTGATGGCCAGGGCCAGCCGTAAAAACCCGGCATTCCAGCAGCAGCTCAAGGGCAAGGACCTGGTGTTCCAGATGCAGACTCTGGACGGCAAGGTCGCCCGGCACTTCATCGTCAGTAACGAGCGGATTGGCAGTAAAGGCGGTGCACACCCGCAGCCGGCCTTCGCCATTGCGTTCAAGGACGCTGCCTATGGCTTTGCCACCCTGCAGGCGAGCAACAAGCCGTTGGCGTTCATGCAGGGGATTCAGGACAAGAATATCCAGATCAAGGGCAACCCGGCGCTGGTGATGTGGTTTCAGGGCTTGATGAAATACCTGAAACCGAAGAAGAAGGGCTGAAATTTGTAGGGGGCTGCCTTGCAGCCCAATCGCCGGCAAGCCAGCTCCTACAGGTTCGGTACACGCCTGAGGGAAGTGGTGTTCCTGTGGGAGCTGGCTTGCCGGCGATTGGGCCGCAAAGCGGCCCCATTTGATGTCAGTGCGGTGCGTGGAACTGCGAGGCCAGCTCCCGCAACAGGCTCTCGGCTTCGAGCACCTTGTTCACCACGTCGTCTGCCTTGTGCCGGGTAATCCCCAGCCGCTCCAGCAGCTCGTCAGGTATCTCTTCCTGCGGCCCCGAGCCAATTCCTCGCGAGCGCAGCAGGCGGGTTGCCAGGCACACCAGGTTGGGGAATGCAGCATACGCGCCGTCATAAGCAGGGTCGTGCTGGAAGCGCAGCGCGGTCTGGAGTTCCTCCGGCATGTCCCACAGCTTCATCAGCCATGCGCCGATCTGCTCGCGGCTGATGCCCAGCAGGTGCTGTTCTACATAGGTGTGGTGCAGGTGCGGGTTGACCTCCAGGTGGCGGCAGATCAGCGAAAAGTGTGGCGGGAACACGTGCGCCAGCAGCAGGTAGCCAAAGTTGTGCAGCAGGCCGGCCAGGTAGGTCAGGCCCGCCTCGGGGCGTTCAGCCCGTGGCATGGCGCGGGTCAGGCCTTCGATGATCGCGGCGGTGTAGATCGATTGCTGCCAGTAAGGCGTGGCCTGTTGCGGGTGGTCTTTCGGCAAGCTCAGGGTTTTGCCCAGTGCCAGGCCCAGGGCCAGGTTGATCACCAGGTCGAAGCCCAGCACGCGCACGATGGCGTCTTCCACCGAGCGGATCTTGCCCGGTGAGGCGTAGTAAGGCGATGCCGCCCAACTCACCACCTGCGCCGCCAGCGCCGGGTCGGTTTCGACCACGCCGGTGATGTCGTCGATGCTGGCGTTAGGGTCTACCCGCAGCTTGATGATCTTCTGTGCGGTGTCGGCCAGCGGCGGAATTTCGATGGTTTCTTCCAGGCGTTTCTGGATTCGCCGGGCCGTAAAGGCTTGTACCGCCTGGCTGATTTCGTGGGTGTCATCATCGGGGCGATCGAGGTTGGGGTTGATCGCCTCGACCTCCTGCCCAAACGTGCTGGCACTGGCCTTGGCCAGCATCCGCTTGAAATGCGCACGCTCGATTGCCAGCAACAGGCCGGCTTCGCCGGACTCGATGTAGACGGTTTCGGCGTCGAGCAGGGTTTTTTCGTACTGGCTCGGTGAGCTGGTCAGGGCCGGTATGCCCGGCAGGGCCTTGAGCTGGTGCTTGTCGAGCATCTGCTTCAGGCGAGGCATCGACACCGCAGTCAGCTTGCGGCCGGTCAGTTCCGTCAGCCGGTTCAGGTCCAGCAGCTGGCTCTGCGGGAACAGCACCATCAGGGCGCCGACCTCGTCGTCGAGCAGCACGGCCTGTACCCGCGACGCTGCCGGCAGGTGCGAATCTTCGGCCACCTCGCGGTAGGCTACGCCAAGCTTGTCGAGCAGCAGCCTGATGACAGAGGGTGCATGTGGGGTTGCGGTGTCCAGGGCAACTTCAGTCATGGTCCGTATCCACTGATTCTTTTAAACGCGAAGTATAACCAGCCCCGGGGCAAATCTGGATCCATTCTGGGACTGGCGTCACACTTGGCCATATTGCTGGCCATGCCGCAGCCAGCGGTCGAGCAGCGGGCTGACATGATCGGGCCAGCGTGCGATCAGCGCCTGTGCCGCGTCGCGCACGGCCGGCAGCAGGTCGGCGTCGCGTATCAGGTCGGCGACCTTGAACTGCAGCAGGCCGGTCTGGCGAGTGCCCAGCATCTCGCCCGGACCACGCAGCTCCAGGTCTTTTTCGGCGATGATGAAGCCATCGTTGGTTTCGCGCATGATGCCCAACCGCTCGCGGCCGATCTGCGACAACGGCGGGTGGTACAGCAGCACGCAATGGCTGACGGCGCTGCCCCGGCCTACCCGGCCGCGCAGCTGGTGCAACTGAGCCAGGCCCAGGCGCTCGGGGTTCTCGATGATCATCAGGCTGGCATTGGGCACGTCCACGCCCACCTCGATGACCGTGGTGGCGACCAGCAACTGCAGGTTGCCGGCTTTGAACTCGGCCATGATCTCGGCTTTTTCCGCCGGCTTCATTCGCCCGTGGATCAACCCCACCCGCAGCTCGCCCAGGGCGCTGCCAAGCTCCTCGTAGGTGCTTTCTGCCGCCTGGCAGGTCAGTTCTTCGGACTCTTCGATCAGGGTGCACACCCAGTAGGCCTGGCGCCCCTCGGCGCAGGCCGCGCGGACCCGCTCGACCACTTCGAAGCGCCGGCTGTCGACCACCAGTACCGTGTTCACCGGGGTGCGCCCGGGGGGTAGTTCGTCCAGTACCGAGGTGTCCAGGTCGGCGTAGGCGCTCATCGCCAGGGTCCGCGGGATGGGCGTTGCGGTCATGATCAGCTGGTGCGGGCACATCTCGCCGGCCACGCCTTTCTTGCGCAGGGCCAGACGTTGCTGCACGCCGAACCGGTGCTGTTCGTCGATGATCGCCAGTGCCAGATGCTTGAACTTCACTTCTTCCTGGAACAGCGCATGGGTGCCGACCACCATGGGTGCGCCGTTGGCAATCTGCTCCAGGGCGCTGACCCGGGCCTTGCCCTTGAGCTTGCCGGCCAGCCAGGCGACTTCGATGCCCAGCGGTTCGAGCCAGCGCTTGAAGGTGATGTAGTGCTGCTCGGCGAGGATCTCGGTGGGCGCCATCAACGCCACCTGGTAGCCGGCCTCCAGCGCTTGCAGCGCAGCCAGGGCGGCGACCACGGTCTTGCCGGCGCCCACGTCACCCTGCACCAGGCGCAGCATCGGTTCGTGCTGGCTCAGGTCATAGGCAATTTCGTTGGCCACCCGCTGCTGCGCGCCGGTGGGCTGGAAACCGAGGTTGGCCAGGTACTGCGCCTGCAGGCGCTTGGCCTTGGGCAATACCGGTGCCCGCAGGCTGCGCAGGCTCTCGCGCAGGCGTTGCTGCGACAGCTGGTGGGTCAGCAGCTCCTCGAAGGCCAGGCGGTGCTGGGCCCAGTGCTGGCCCTCGGCAAGCTCGTCGAGGTCGGCGTCCGCCGGCGGGTTGTGCAGGTAGCGGATGGCATCGTCCAGCGGCGCCAGCTGGTAGTCCCGGGCCAGCTCGTCCGGCAGCCAGTCGGGCAGGCTGCGCGGGCCGAGCAGGCTCAGGCTTTGCTGGCACAGCAGGCGCAAGCGTTGCTGGGTGAGGCCTTCGGTGGACGGGTAGATCGGCGTCAGGGTCTGCTCGACCGGTGGCGGCGGCTCATCGCCGTTAAGCGCGCGGTACTCCGGGTGGTAGATTTCCAGGCCCGAGGCACCGGGGCGCGCTTCACCGTAGCAGCGCAGGTGAGTGCCACGCTTAAGGCCTTCCTTTTGCGCGTTACTGAAGTGGTAGAAGCGCAGGCTCAACACCCCAGTGCCGTCGCCCAGGCGCACCACCAGGCTGCGACGCTTGCCCATGGTCACGTCGGCGCCGCTGACCACGCCCTCGATCACCGCGTCCTGGCCGGGCCGCAGCTGGCCGATCGGCACCACGCGGGTACGGTCCTGATAACGCAGGGGCAGGTGGAACAGCACGTCCTGCAAGTTCTCCAGGCCGACCTTGGCGAGTTTTTCCGCCATGGCTTCGCCAACCCCTTTGAGCACGGTGACCGGGACTTTCGACAGCTCACTCATGACTCAGGCCGGTTGTTCTGCAGGGGCCTTGGCCACCGAACACAGACGGATCGAGTCGGCGAGGATCTCGATGGCTTTGGGCCGTGGGAAGCTGGCGCGCCAGGCGATGGCTACCGTTCGGAACGGTGCCGGTGCAGTCAGTGGGCGCACCTCGATGACCCCGGGTGCATAGTGATGGCTGTGCACTGCCGACAGCGGCAGGATCGATACCCCAAGGCCCGATGCGACCATGTGACGGATGGTTTCCAGCGAGCTGGATTCGACCGTGGTGTGCCTGGAGCCTTCACCACCCTTGTTCAGGGTTGGGCAGGCTTCGAGGACCTGATCGCGGAAGCAGTGGCCCTCACCGAGCAGCAGCAGGCTCTTGTCGTTGAGCATGGCGGTGTCGATGGTCTTTTTTGCCGTCCACGGGTGGTCGGCGGGCATCAGCGCGCAGAACGGTTCGTCGTACAGCGGCAGGGTCAGCACGTCGGCTTCGTTGAACGGCAGGGCGATGATCACTGCGTCGAGTTCGCCGTTGCGCAGTTTTTCGCGCAGCACGTGGGTGAAGTTTTCTTCGATGTACAGCGGCATCTGCGGCGCTACGCGGTGCAGTTGCGGGATCAGGTGCGGGAACAGGTAGGGGCCGACGGTATAGATGGCACCCACCTTGAGCGGGGCGGTCAGCTGGTTCTTGCCGGCCTGGGCCAGCTCGCGAATGCCCTGGGCCTGCTCCAGTACCTTCTGGGCCTGGGCGACGATGCTCTCGCCGACCGGGGTCAGGCGCACCGCGCTCTTGCTGCGTTCGAAGATCAGCACGCCAAGCTCATCCTCGAGCTTCTTCACACCGACCGACAGGGTCGGTTGGCTCACGTGGCAGCGTTCGGCGGCATGGCCGAAGTGCTGTTCCTGGGCGAGTGTGACGATGTAGCGTAATTCTGTGAGGGTCATAACGTGCGTCCATGAAGTTGCGGGCCCAGCATAGCGGCTGCAATTGATAGACGCACGTTATCAGACTTGCCGATTTGTGACAGAACCAAAAGTCTCAGCGGCGGTCAAGCGAGTAGACAAACGGTGCCACGACTTCGATCGTGCCATTGTTCAGCAACTCGGGCGGCGGCTTGGGTACCTTGCCGGCCCGACGGATCATTTCCAGGGTCGCCCGGTCCAGTGCTGCACTGCCCGAACCACCTGCCATGGCGTACGACACTACCTTGCCCTCGGCGTCGACCACGAAGCGCAGGCGGTTGATGCCCTGCAGGCCGCGACGGCGCGCGTCTTCGGGGTACCGCTTGTACTTGGCCAGGTGGCGCAGCAGGTCGCTCTGCCAGGTAGGCAAGGCGTTGCTGTTGGACGCAATGCTCGGTGCCGGTGCCGCGGATTTCTGCGGTGGCGCGGTGCTGGGCGGGGCGTCTACGGTCTGCTCGGTTGGCGGTGCTTCCTTGGGCGGCTCAGGCTTTTTCTCGGGTTTGGGCGGCTGCGGCTTGACCTTCGGCTTGGGCGGCTTGTGGATGGCAATCTTGGGTTTCGGCGCTTCCACCACCTTTGGCAGCGGCGGTTCTTCTACCGGTGCCGGTGGCTGCGGGGCGGCTTTAGGAGGTGGTGGCGGCGCGGGCTCCGGCAGCGGTGCCAGTTCGACCATCATCGCTGCCGGGGGCAGTTCGATGGCCTGAGGCACCGACCAGTTGAGCGTCAGCAGCACGGCGACCACGTGCACGCCCAGCACGATCGCCAGGCTGCCACCGTAGCGCGCCATGTTCGAGCGCGTTTTTGTCATTTCTTGGCTGCCGTCTCTAGTCCGACCAGACCGACTTTCAGGTAGCCGGCCGCGCGCATGTTGTTCATCACTTCCATCAGGTCACCGTAATCCACGCCTTTGTCGGCCTGGAAGAAGATGGTGGTTTCCTTGTCACCCTTGGTCTTGGCGTCGAGCATCGGGCCAAGCTGGTCGGGTGCCGCTACCTGATCGTCGCCGACATACAGCTTCTGGTCGGCCTTGACGCTGACGAACACCGGTTTTTCAGGCCTCGGCGCCGGTTTGGCGGTCGAGGCCGGCAGGTCGACCTTGATGTCGACCGTGGCCAGGGGGGCGGCGACCATGAAGATAATCAGGAGCACCAACATCACGTCGATGAACGGCGTAACGTTGATTTCGTGGTTTTCGGCGAGGTCGTCGCCACCTTCGTTGAGATGCAGGCCCATGGCTTACCCCACTTTCACCATGTGCGGGGCAGCGCGCTCGCTGCCCTGATGGTCCAGGTCACGGCTGACCAGCAGCAATACCTGAGCGGAGGCGTCGGACACCTGGGCCTTGTAGCCGGCGATGGAGCGGGCGAAGACGTTGTAGATGACCACGGCCGGAATGGCCGCGACCAGGCCCAGGGCGGTGGCCAGCAGGGCTTCGGCGATGCCCGGGGCGACCACGGCCAGGTTGGTGGTCTGGGTTTTGGCGATGCCGATGAAGCTGTTCATGATGCCCCAGACGGTACCGAACAGGCCGACGAAGGGTGCGGTGGAACCGATGGTGGCGAGCACGCCGGTGCCGTTGCTCATGGTGCGGCCGCTGGCGTGTACCAGGCGCTCCAGACGGAAGCTGACGCGTTCCTTGATGCCTTCTTTCTCGCGAGCGTTGGCCGAAAGGCGCATTTCTTCGAGGGCGTCGTGGACCAGGGTGTAGGCCAGGGTGCCTTCCTTGTTGGAGACTTCGCTGGCTTCCTTGAGGGTGGCGGACTTCTTCAGCTGGGCAATTTCACCACGCAGGCGACGCTTGGCGCCCATCAGCTCGAAGCCCTTGGCGATCCAGATGGTCCAGGTGATGATGGAGGCGATTGCCAGGCCGATCATGACGATCTTCACCACGATGTCGGCGTTCTTGTACATGCCCCACGGCGACAGGTCGTGGGCCATGCCCAGCGAAGTGTCTTCGACCAGGGCTTCAACGCTCGGGTCTACTGCAGCTGGCGCATCAGCCGGTTTGACAGAGGCGTCGCCAGCTGGCGCCTGGGTATCGGCAGCCGGTGCCGGTGCCGCTGCAGGTGCAGCTGGGGCAGAGGCGGCGGCAGGGGTGGTGCTGTTGGCGGTTGGCTCATCGGCCATGGCTACCGGGGCCAGCACCAGGCTGAGGGTCAGCGCGGCGATGGCGCGCCAGGCGCGCGACGGGGTTGGCGAAGCGGAAGGTTGAATACGTGTCATGCTGGCCGGACCTGATGAAGAAAAAAGTGAACGTTCTCCAAGGCCTCGAGATTGGCCGAGAACAAATTGGCGGCCATTATTGCAAGTAATTCTTGTTAACAAAAGTAATCTTGTTGCTTTTTTCGCCTATGGTGTAGCCGCCCATCGTGTAGCGTGGCTGGGCTGATCAACTGGTCTAGGGAGTTTAGAGATGTCAGACCTTTCCGTAATGGTGGTGGGATGTGGTGATGTAGGTGGGCGTCTTGCCCGGCAATTGCTGGCCCGCGGCTGGCAGGTAAGCGGCCTGCGTCGCGCGGTCGCGCAGCTGCCCGCAGGTGTCGTGCCGGTTGCCGCAGACCTTGCCGACGCATCGATTCCGCCAGCCTGGCCGCAGCGCGCGCCGGACTACCTGGTGTATTGCGTGGCGGCCAGCCAGCACGACGAGGCGGGTTACCAGGCGGCCTATGTCGACGGCCTGCGCCATGTGCTGGCCTGGCTGGCCGAACGTGGCCAGCGCCCGCGTCGCCTGCTGTTCGTTTCCAGCAGCAGCGTGTATGCGCAAAAAGACGGGGAATGGATCGAGGAAAGCGCGGCCACCGAGCCTGAAGGCTATTCCGGGCGGGTGATGCTTGAGGCCGAGCAGCTGGCGCTGGCCAGCGGTATGCCGGCGAGCGTGGTGCGCCTGACCGGCATCTATGGCCCCGGCCGTGAGTGGCTGCTGAGCCAGGTGCGCCAAGGCTACCGCGTGGCCGATGAGCCGCCCCTCTATGGCAACCGCATCCATGCCGAGGATGCCGCCAGCCTGCTGGCGTTCCTGCTGCAGGCCGACGCCGACGGCAAGGTGTTGGACGACTATTACATCGGTGTCGACGACGACCCGGCGCCGCTGGCCGATGTAGTGGCCTGGCTGCGTGGGTATATGGGGGTCACAGAGTGGTCCGATGAGCAGCGGGTGCGGCGTACCGGCAGCAAGCGCTGCAGCAACGCCCGCGCGCGCGCATTGGGCTGGGCGCCGGTGTATCCGAGTTACAAGGAAGGCTATGCGGCAATCCTGAAAGGCGTGCGCTGAGACTGCCGGCCTCTTCGCGGGTGAACCCGCTCCCACAGGAACTGCACCGCCGGTGAGCGCGGTGCTATCCCTGTGGGAGCGGGTTCACCCGCGAAGAGGCCGATAAGGTCCAAGCGCGAGTTCAGTCGCTTTCAGTCCTTCTCCAGCACCCACTGACGCGTACCCGCCGCCAACTGTGGCATTTCATCCGACTGCGCACGGTTCACCGCCTGGAAGATCTCCAGCTTGTCGCCATCGCGCTTGATGATGAACGGCGCACCACGCTGGTTGCGCTCCAGCCACAGGCTGTCGTTGCTGCCACCCATGGTCGCGCAATCGCCGGCCAGGCACAGGGCGAAGCGGTCCGGGCCTGGCAGGCCGGTCACGCTACCGGTATCGCCGAAGCGCACTTTCGCGCCTTGACCCTGGCCTTCGAGAATTTTCCATTCCCCACCCAGGTAAGCCTGGTACAGCGCTTTTTCAAAGCTGCTGCCCAATGGCGCGTTGCCCGCGACGGGGTTCTTCACGCGGACGAATGCCTGTTTGCTGCCGCTCTGGTCGCTGGTCAGCAGTTCGTCACCATCGAGCTCCAGCTGCTCGGTCTGGCCACCAAGGAAAGTGGCCTGCAGCTGTTTTTCAACCGCGCTCAGCTGGCCGTCGGCAGCCTCGAAACCATTGCTGAAGCTGGCCTGGTGGTTGGCGACGTCGAGCTTCCATTCGAATACCGGGCCATGCTGGTTCAGGGCCTGGCGCAGGCTGTTGCCTTTGACGGCGGCTTTGATGGCGTCCTGGTTGATCCAGGTGCCGTTGAAATCTTCAGGTTTGTGGCTGGCGCAGCCGCCCAGTAGCAGGGCTGCCAGCGCGAGGGGCAGTGCTTGACGCATGACGGGGAAACCTTGCAGAGAAGGGAGGGTGACGGGCAGGGCGCCCGTCACCCGAGGCATCATTCGATGACCAGGATGGCGTCCATTTCGACCTGAGCGCCTTTTGGCAGTGCGGCAACGCCGATGGCGGCGCGGGCCGGGTACGGCTGCTCGAAGTAGCGGCCCATCACCTCGTTGACCTTGGCAAAGTGGCTCAGGTCGGTAAGGAAGATGTTCAGCTTGACGATGTCCTTGAACGAACCGCCTGCAGCTTCAGCCACGGACTTGAGGTTCTCGAACACTTGCACGGTCTGGGCTTCGAAGCCTTCGACCAGTTCCATGGTCTTTGGGTCCAGCGGGATCTGGCCCGACATGTATACGGTGTTGCCGGCCTTGATCGCTTGCGAGTAGGTGCCGATAGCGGCAGGGGCTTTGTCGCTGGTAATGACGGTCTTGCTCATGATGACTCCTTGCGGTTGGCGGACTACGTACGCATGCGGGTGATGCGGACCACTCCGGTCAGGGTACGCAGCTTCTTGATCACACGCGCCAGGTGCACGCGGTCGTGCACGCTGACCACCAGCTGGACCACGCTGATACGGCCGTCGCGTTCGTCCATGCTGATCTTCTCGATGTTGCCGTCGGCGGCGTTGACGCTACTGGCCAGCAGGGCGATCAGGCCGCGCTGGTGCTCCAGTTCGACACGCAGTTCGACATTGAACTCGCCCGAGATGTCCTTGGCCCACGAAAGCTGCACGCACTTCTCGGGGTTGTGACGGATTTCGCTGATGTTGCGGCAGTTTTCCAGGTGCACCACCATGCCCTTGCCGGCCGACAGGTGGCCGACGATCGGGTCACCCGGGATTGGCGTGCAGCACTTGGCGTAGCTCAGCACCAGGCCTTCGGTACCGCGGATCGCCAGCGGGCCTTCCGGCGCCGGCAACTGCTCGCCTTCGGCCGACAGCAGGCGGCGCGCGACCACGTAGGCCATGCGGTTGCCCAGGCCGATGTCTTCGAGCAGGTCTTCGATCAGTTCCAGGCGGTATTCGGCAAGAATTGCCTGGACGCGCTCCTGCGGGATTTTCTCCAGGCTGCTGTCGAAGCCGGTGAGCACCTTGTTCAGCAGGCGTTCGCCCAGGCTGATGGACTCGGAGCGGCGTTGCTGCTTGAGCGCGTGGCGGATGTGCGTGCGCGCCTTGCCGGTGACCACGAAGTTGAGCCAGGCCGGGTTCGGCCGTGCGCCCGGGGCGCTGACGATTTCCACCGTCGAGCCGCTTTGCAGCGGTTCGGACAGTGGCGCCAGGCGGCGGTTGATGCGGCAGGCGATGCAGCTGTTGCCGACATCGGTGTGCACCGCGTAGGCGAAGTCCACCGCGGTGGAGCCTTTGGGCAGCTCCATGATTCGGCCTTTGGGCGTGAACACGTAGACCTCGTCCGGGAACAGGTCGATCTTCACGCTCTCGATGAATTCCAGCGAGTTGCCAGCACGTTGCTGCAGCTCGAGGATGCCCTTGACCCACTGGCGGGCGCGGGCATGGCTGCCCTTGGGCTGGTCGTCGTCATTGGACTTGTACAGCCAGTGCGCGGCGATGCCGTTGTTGGCCATCTCTTCCATCTCGCGGGTGCGGATCTGGATTTCGATGGGCACGCCGTGCATGCCGAACAACGTGGTGTGCAACGACTGGTAGCCGTTGGCCTTGGGGATCGCGATGTAGTCCTTGAAGCGCCCGGGCAGCGGCTTGTACAGGTTGTGCACGGCGCCGAGCACGCGGTAGCAGGTATCGACCTTGTCGACGATGATGCGGAAGGCGTACACGTCCATGATCTCGTTGAAGGCGCGGCGCTTGCCACGCATCTTCTTGTAGATGCCATAGAGGTGTTTCTGCCGGCCGCTAACCTCGCCCGCGATGCCGTCGGCAGCCAGGCAGTTGGCCAGCGACTGCTCGATCTTGGCGACGATCTCTTTACGGTTGCCGCGTGCGCTTTTCACTGCCCGGTGAATCAGCGACGAGCGCATCGGGTGCATGGCCTTGAAGCCGAGGTCTTCGAATTCCACGCGCACGGTGTGCATGCCCAGGCGGTTGGCGATGGGGGCGTAGATCTCGAGGGTTTCCTTGGCGATGCGTCGGCGCTTTTCGCCGGACAGCACTTCGAGGGTGCGCATGTTGTGCAGGCGGTCGGCCAGCTTGACCAGGATCACGCGGATATCGCGGGCCATGGCCATGGCCATTTTCTGGAAGTTCTCGGCCTGCGCCTCGGCCTTTGTCTCGAAGTTCATCTGGGTCAGCTTGCTGACCCCATCTACCAGTTCGGCCACTGTCTCGCCAAACTGCTGGCTGAGGGCTTCCTTGGCGATGCCGGTGTCTTCGATCACGTCGTGCAGCATGGCCGCCATCAGGCTCTGATGGTCCATGTGCATGTCGGCGAGGATGCTGGCCACGGCCAGTGGGTGGGTCACATAGGGCTCGCCGCTGCGGCGGCGCTGCCCATCGTGGGCCTGTTCGGCGTAGAAATAGGCACGCCGGACCAGGTTGACCTGTTCAGGGCCCAGATAGGTCGACAGCCGTTCGGCCAAGGCTTCTATACCCGGCATGGGATAACCTCCTGCCGAGGAAGACGGCCTTGCGCCGTGCGACGTCGACCTGGCATCAATCAGACAGCCTCGTTGTTCTCGTCCTCGAACGCGGCGAACACCGGATCCTCGGTGACGATCTCTTCAGCGGCGATGAACTCGTTGGTGACGATGCCTTCGGCAATTTCACGCAGGGCAACAACGGTTGGCTTGTCGTTTTCCCATGCTACGCGTGGCTCTTTGCCGCCGGTCGCCAGCTGGCGAGCGCGCTTGGTCGAGAGCATGACCAGCTCGAAGCGGTTATCCACGTGTTCCAGGCAGTCTTCAACAGTTACGCGGGCCATGGTCTTCCTCAGTAGCAAATGCGGTGGGCGTGCAGCCCGATAATGGGCAGGCGGACTCGATAGTATAAAAATTCACCAGCCAATAGGGAAGCGCTGTTTTGTCGGGCCGCTTTATCCTCGGGCCTGCCGGCGCACCCTGTGGGAGCGGGTTTACCCGCGAAAGGGCCGCAACAGACACCCTCGATGCATGAGCCCGACGATAACCTCAGAGCATCGCACCGCGCAACCGCGGGGTCAGCTCTTCGA
This sequence comes from Pseudomonas sp. 8_5_2, assembly GCF_059295255.1. Lineage (NCBI taxonomy): Bacteria > Pseudomonadati > Pseudomonadota > Gammaproteobacteria > Pseudomonadales > Pseudomonadaceae > Pseudomonas > Pseudomonas sp. 8_5_2. The sequence continues at coordinate 5,832,910 of NZ_CM181238.1, read as the reverse complement.
ACAAAGTCTGCACCGAGCGCAATGCCCGACAATCCGGGCGGGTAAGCAGCCACAGCTGGGTATCGCAGCCCGGCAGCGGCCCGCTCAGCGCATCCACCCCTGGCAGCGCATGCACCATGTAGTCCGGCAGCGCCGCCACGCCCAGCCCGGTGCTGACCAGCTGGGCTATGGTCGACATGCCACTGCACTGGTAGCGCGGGCTCAGCCCTGGGTGCTGCTGGTTGCGCCAGACCACCGTGGGATGATCCTGCATCGAGTCGTCGGGGGCGATCCAGGGCACGCTGGCAGGCGCCTCGTCCAGGCGCTCGCGCCATTGGGGCTGGCCGCAGATGACATAGGAGGTGGAGCCAAGGTTGCGGCCCACCAGGTGCTCCGGCGGCGTGTTGGTCAGGCGCAGGGCAATGTCGGCATCGCGCCGGCTGAGGTTGGCGAAGGTGTTGGAGGTGCCCATCTCCAGCGACAAGGCGGGGTAGTTGGGCATGAACTCGGCCAGCGCCGGCAGTAGCAGGCTGTGCATGACGGCCTCGGTGCAGGTCAGGCGCACCGTGCCGCTGACCACCTGCTCGCCACTGGTCATGGCGATACGCGCCGCCTCCAGCGCCTGTTCGGCGCGCTCGGCCTGCTCGGCCAGGGCCTGGGCAGTGTCGGTCGGCAGGTAGCCCTTGCGGCTCTTGACGAACAGCGCGGTGCCGAGTGCCGACTCGAGTCGGCGAATCGAGCGGAATACGGTCGAAACGTCGACTTTCAGCAGCTCGGCGGCCTTGGCCAGGGAGCGGCCACGTTCCAGCGCCAGTACCAGTGAAAGGTCGGCATGTGTGATCTGATATTGCATTGGTGCACGCTCTGCTTGCCGAATTGCCAATGTCTGTTGCGTCAGGGCCATTTTATAGTGAAACGGCCCCCCGGAATCAATGCGCCCGGTCGGGCAACCAGTCCCCACGATGGGAAAGTGAAAAAAACAACAGCTGCAACCATCGTCGCCCGTGAGGCGCCAGCCGTATCCCCACATCGCCGCAGCAATTCAAAGGATGTACAGCCATGACGTCGGTAACCCCGTGCGCCAGTTCTTCCAGCGAGATGAGTGACTTCCTCCAGGCCCATCCGGACACGCAGTACGTCGATCTGCTGATCTCCGACATGAACGGCGTGGTACGTGGCAAGCGCATCGAGCGGGCCAGCCTGCACAAGGTGTACGAGAAAGGCATCAATCTGCCGGCGTCGTTGTTTGCCCTGGACATCAATGGTTCCACCGTCGAAAGCACCGGCCTTGGCCTGGACATCGGCGATGCCGACCGCATCTGCTTCCCTATTCCCGGCACGCTGTCCGATGAGCCGTGGCAGAAACGCCCCACCGCCCAGCTGCTGATGACCATGCACGAGCTCGATGGCCAGCCGTTCTTCGCCGACCCGCGTGAAGTGCTGCGCCAGGTGGTGAGCAAGTTCGACGACCTGGGCCTGACCATCTGCGCCGCGTTCGAGCTGGAGTTCTACCTGATCGACCAGGACAATCTCAACGGTCGCCCGCAGCCGCCGCGTTCGCCGATCTCCGGCAAGCGCCCGCATTCGACCCAGGTGTACCTGATCGACGACCTCGACGAATACGCCGACTGCCTGCAGGACATGCTCGAAGCGGCCAAGGAGCAGGGCCTGCCCGCCGATGCCATCGTCAAGGAAAGCGCCCCGGCGCAGTTCGAGGTCAACCTGCACCACGTGGCGGATCCGCTGAAGGCCTGCGATTACGCGATCCTGCTCAAGCGCCTGATCAAGAACGTTGCCTACGACCATGAAATGGACACCACCTTCATGGCCAAGCCCTATCCGGGCCAGGCAGGCAACGGGCTACACGTGCATATCTCGCTGCTGGACAAGAAAACCGGCAAGAACATCTTCGCCAGTGACGACCCGCTGCAAAGCGACGCGTTGCGCCACGCCATTGGCGGCGTGCTGGAAACCATGCCGGCGTCGATGGCTTTCCTGTGCCCGAACATCAACTCCTATCGCCGCTTCGGCGCACAGTTCTACGTGCCCAATGCGCCGAGCTGGGGCCTGGACAACCGTACCGTAGCCGTACGCGTGCCTACCGACAGCAGCGACAACGTGCGCCTTGAGCACCGCGTAGCCGGTGCCGATGCCAATCCGTACCTGATGCTGGCGGCAATCCTGGCCGGCGTTCATCACGGCCTGACCCACCAGGTCGAGCCACAGGCGCCAATCGAAGGCAACTCCTACGAACAGCTGGAGCAGAGCCTGCCGAACAACCTGCGCGATGCCCTGCGCGCGCTGGACGACAGCGAAGTCCTCAACCAATACATCAGCCCGGACTACATCGATATCTTCGTGGCCTGCAAGGAAAGCGAACTGGCAGAGTTCGAAGTGTCGATTTCCGACCTCGAGTACAACTGGTACCTGCACACGGTGTAAGCCCATGAGCGCAACTGCGGTCCCCTTGATCGGTGTCAGCGCCTGCCGTCAGCAGGTGGGGAAGAACTCGTCGCACACAGTGGGCGACAGGTATGTCGAGGCAGCCGGGTTTGCCGGCTTGCCACTGATATTGCCGGCCCGTGACGCAGGCAGCGATACGCAAGCGCTGCTGGGTCTTCTGCACGGCATTGTTTTTACCGGTTCGCCTTCAAATATCGAACCGCATCATTACAATGGCGCCCCCAGTGCGGCGGGTACCCGGCACGACCTGGCGCGTGATCGGCTGACCCTGCCACTGCTGAAGGCGGCCATTGCCGCCGGTGTGCCGGTGCTGTGCATCTGCCGTGGCTACCAGGAATTGAATGTGGCACTTGGCGGCAGCCTGCACCAGCGCGTGCAGGAACTGCCTGGTTACCTTGACCACCGCGAACCTGAGGACGCACCGACAGAGGTGCAGTACGGCCCTCGTCACCCGGTCGGCATCGAGCCAGGCGGGTTGTTCGAGCGCCTGGGCCTGGCCGCGCAGTTCGAGGTCAACTCGCTGCACAGCCAGGGCATTGACCGCCTGGCCCCAGGCCTGCGCGTCGAGGCACGGGCCCCGGACGGCCTGATCGAAGCAGTGTCCATGCCTGCGGCGCCGGGTTTTGTGCTTGGCGTGCAGTGGCATCCGGAATGGCGCTTCAACGAAAACCCGGTCTCGCTGCGCCTGTTTCAGGCGTTTCGCGAGGCCTGCATTGCCTACGCAGCACGGGAGGGCGCACGGCAGAAGGCATCCTGACGTCAGCCGAAGGTCTCGGATGACGTGTTCCCGGCAGCAAGCTTTCAATGAGTGAAAGCGGGCCTTGTGCGCAAGGCCCGCCAAAACAATTCCAAAATTTACGGCAAATACTCATGAGCAATTACACAGAAACCGGCCGCCCACCCGATATGGCGGCCGACGCGGGCAACACCCACAACAGCAAGGGTCTGGCCAAAGGCCGGCTGGGATTGCTGGCTACCGTGGTGCTGGGCATTTCCACCATCGCGCCGGTCTATACCCTGACCGGTGCCCTCGGCCCGACCGTGCGCGAGGTGGGTGCGCACCTGCCAGCCGTGTTCATCGTCGGGTTCCTGCCGATGCTGCTGGTGGCCCTGGGCTACCGTGAGCTGAACTCGGCAGAGCCGGACAGCGGCACCTCGTTTACCTGGTCGGCGCGTGCCTTCGGGCCGATGATTGGCTGGATCGGCGGCTGGGGGCTGGTGGTTGCCACCACCATCGTGCTGTCGAACCTGGCGGGGGTGGCGGTCGACTTCTTCTACCTGTTCCTTGGTCAGATTACCGGCAAGCATGAGCTGGCGGCGTTGGCTGACAACCTGTTGATCAACATTGTCACCTGTTGCGTGTTCATCGCCCTGGCGGTGTGGATCTGCTGTCGCGGCATAGCCACCACCATGACGGTGCAATATGGCCTGGTGGCCCTGCAGTTGCTGGTGTTGATCGGTTTTGCCTTCGCCGCCTTCGGCAGCACCACGGCGCCGCCACCGCTGGAGTTCGATTTCGCCTGGTTCAACCCGTTCGGTGTCGAGTCGTTCTCGGCCTTTGCCGCAGGGCTGTCGCTGTCGATCTTCATCTTCTGGGGCTGGGATACCTGCCTGACGGTCAGCGAAGAGTCGGTGGGCAGTGAAGAGATGCCTGGCAAGGCGGCCACCTGGACCGTGATGCTGATCCTCGGGCTATACCTGTTCACCGCCATCGCCACCCTGCAGTTTGCCGGGATCAGTGAAACGGGCCTGGGCCTGAACAACCCGCGTATCCAGGAAAACGTGTTTGCTCACCTGGCGGGCCCGGTCATGGGGCCGCTGGCGATCCTGATGTCCATCGCCGTGCTGGCCAGTACGGCGGCGTCGCTGCAGTCGACCTTCGTGGCGCCGGCGCGCACCCTGTTGGCCATGGGTTACTACGGCGCGGTGCCGCCGAAGTTCGCCAGTGTCTGCCCGCGGTCGCAAACCCCGCGCTACGCAACCATTTGCGCCGGCCTGGCCGCAGGCCTGTTCTACGTGACCATGCGTACCCTGAGCGAGAACGTGCTGGCGGATACCATCACCGCGCTGGGCATGATGATCTGCTTCTACTACTCGCTGACCGCGTTTGCCTGTGTGTGGTATTTCCGCCACAGCCTGTTCGGCAGCTTGCGCCACTTCGTCATGCGCGGCCTGTGCCCGCTGGTGGGTGGGGTGATCCTTTCGGTGATCTTCGCGCGTACCGCCATCGACAGCGCCTCGCCGGACTTCGGCAGCGGTTCGCATGTGGGCGGGTTGGGGCTGGTGTTCGTGATTGCCGCGATCATCTCGGTGCTGGGCATCGGGCTGATGATGCTGTCGCGCATGCGTGCGCCGGCTTACTTCCTGGGGGCTACCCTGCGTCAGCAGGCTACCCTGCCTTTGGCCGAATAAGCTGGGGGCGCTTTGCGCCCCTATCGCCGGCAAGCCAGCTCCCACAAAATCTCCACAGTCCTTCAGGTCCTTCAGGTCCTTCAGGTCCGTCGAGTCCTTCAGGTTCTGCAAGGTATCTGTGGGAGCCTGGCTTGCCGGCGAAAGGGCTGCAAAGCAGCCCCGTGCGGTGTTTCAGGAGAGCAGTTCTTTCAGCAGCCCGCTGTTGCGCTGTTGCTGCTTCTTCAGCACCAGCCGGTTCGAACGGAACACTGCCTTCAAATCCTCAAGCGCCACGTCGAAATCATCGTTGATGATCACGTAGTCATACTCGTCGTAGTGCACCATCTCGCTGACGGCTTCTTTCATGCGTCCGGCGATGATCTCTTCGCTATCCTGCCCGCGGCCATCCAGGCGCTGACGCAGCGCTTCCTGGCTTGGTGGCAGGATGAACACCGACAATGCCTGCGGCATCAGCTTGCGCACCTGCTGGGCACCTTGCCAGTCGATTTCCAGGATCAGGTCGTAGCCCTGGTCCAGGGTCTGTTGCAGCGCGCTGCGCGAGGTGCCATAGAAGTTGCCGAACACCTCGGCATGTTCCAGGAAGTCGCCCTGCTCGATCAGCGTGGTGAATTCCTCGTGGACGACGAAGTGATAGTTCACCCCGTGCTGCTCGCCCGGGCGCATGGCGCGGGTGGTGTGCGAGACCGAGACGCGGATCTGCTGGTCGTCCTTGGTCAAGGCGTTGACCAGGCTGGTCTTGCCGGCGCCCGAGGGTGCCGAAACGATGTAGAGGGTGCCGCTGCTGTGGTTCATGGTCGGGGGTGGCCTTACTCGATGTTCTGTACTTGTTCACGCATCTGTTCGATCAGTACCTTCAGGTTGACCGCTGCTTGCGTGCTGCGTGGGTCGAAGGCCTTGGAACCAAGGGTGTTGGCCTCGCGGTTGAGTTCCTGCATCAGGAAGTCCAGGCGCCGGCCGGCAGCACCGCCACCCTTGAGCACCCGGCGTACTTCGGTGACGTGGGTGCTGAGGCGGTCGAGTTCCTCGGCGACGTCGCTTTTCTGCGCCAGCAGCACCATCTCCTGCTCCAGGCGCTGTGGGTCCAGCTCGGCCTGCATGTCGCCGAAGCGGTCGAGGATCTTCTGCCGCTGCGCCGCCAGCATCTGCGGCACCAGGGCGCGCAGGGTGCTGACTTCGCTGGCCATGTTGTCCAGCCGTTCGTTGATCAGGCGGGCCAGTTCCTGGCCTTCACGCTGACGCCCGGCCTTGAGCTCGGCCAGCGCATCGTCGAACAGCGCCATGGCTTCGGCGTTCAGCGCTTGCGGGTCGCTGGCGTCGGCCACCAGCACCCCCGGCCACGACAACACTTCCAGCGGGTTCAGCGGTGCCGGCTGCTTGATCAGGCCGGCCACTTCCTCGGCAGCCGCGACCAGTTGCGCGGCGCGCTCGCGGTCTACCTTCAACGGCTTGCCGTTACTGTCTTCGTTGAGGCGCAGGGTGCATTCCACCTTGCCCCGCGACAGGCCTTGGCGCAGGCCTTCACGTACGCTGCCTTCAAGGTCGCGCAGGGCCTCGGGCAGGCGCAGGTGCGGCTCAAGGTAACGGTGGTTGACCGAACGCAGCTCCCAGACCAGGGTGCCTTGGCTGCCGGCGCGCTCGACACGAGCAAAAGCGGTCATGCTGTGCACCATGGGGAGTACCTCGCGTAGATGAATGAACGGTGGCAGCCTCTCGGCTGCAAGGCGCAGGATTGTAGCGCAGTGCGGCCTTGGCGCCCAATCTGCCTATGTTACAGAGGGGGGCGTGCAGCAGCAGGAAAAGGCGACGGGCTGTGTCAGCAGCGACGATAGGCATGTCTTCCCCGGGCTGCGGGCTCTATAATGCTCGGCAGATTCAAAGTCCCAGTACAGGTATCCCAGATGAAACGTCCAAGTGGTCGCGCCGCCGATCAGCTCCGCTCGATCCGCATCACCCGCAACTACACCAAGCACGCCGAAGGGTCGGTACTGGTCGAGTTCGGTGACACCAAGGTCATCTGCACGGTCAGTGTGGAAAACGGCGTGCCGCGCTTCCTCAAAGGCCAGGGCCAAGGCTGGCTGACCGCCGAATACGGCATGCTCCCGCGCTCCACTGGCGAGCGTAACCAGCGTGAAGCCAGCCGTGGCAAACAGGGTGGCCGCACCCTGGAAATCCAGCGTCTCATTGGTCGCTCGCTGCGTGCCGCGCTGGACATGAGCAAGCTCGGTGACATCACCTTGTACGTCGACTGCGACGTGATCCAGGCTGATGGCGGCACCCGTACCGCCTCCATCACCGGCGCCATGGTCGCCCTGTGCGACGCGCTGGCAGTGATCAAGAAACGTGGCGGCCTGAAGGGCGGCAACCCGCTCAAGCACATGATTGCCGCCGTGTCGGTGGGCATGTACCAGGGTGAAGCCGTGCTCGACCTGGACTACCCCGAAGACTCCGCTGCCGAGACCGACCTGAACGTGGTCATGACCAGCGCCGGCGGCTTCATCGAAGTGCAGGGCACTGCCGAAGGTGCGCCGTTCCAGCCTGAAGACTTCAATGCCATGCTTGCCCTGGCGCAGAAGGGCATGAACGAAATCTTCGAGCTGCAGCAGGCGGCATTGGCCGACTGAACCCAGCCAGGGAGGTGCGGGGCATGAGCGATTCGAACCTGTCGATCACCCCGCCCAATGCCGAAATCCGGCAGTGGGCGATGTTCTGCCACCTCTCCGCGCTGCTGGGCCTGGTGGTGCCGCTCGGGCACTTGCTGGGCCCGCTGGTGCTGTGGCACCTGAAGCGCGAGCAAGATCCTTTCATCGACGCCCAGGGCAAAGAGGCGCTGAACTTTCAGATCAGCGTGACGGTTGCCGGGTTCATCTGCTTTTTGCTGATGTTCGTGTTCATCGGGCTGGTGCTGTTCGCCATGCTGACGGTGGCGGTGCTGATCCTGATCATCATTGCGGCGGTGCGGGCCAATGAAGGCAAGCCGTATCGCTACCCGATGATCTGGCGGCCGATCAAATAGCAATTGGGGCCGCTTCGCAGCCCATCGCCGGCAAGCCAGCTCCCACAGGTGCAGCACAGGTTTTGAAGTCTGTGGTGACCCTGTGGGAGCTGGCTTGCCGGCGATGGGCTGCAAAGCAGCCCCAATCGGCTTTTTAGATGGTCAACGTCCAGTCATAATCCACAATCAGCGGCGCATGTTGCGAGAAGCGCGGCTGACGCGGCAGGCGGGCGTTACGCACGAAGCGGCGCAGGCCCGGGGTGAGGATCTGGTAGTCGAACCGGTAGCCCAGGTTGAGCATCTCGGCCTGTTCGTTGTCCGGCCACCAGCTGTACTGGTCGCCTTCACGGCTGACTTCGCGCAAGGCATCGACATAACCCATCTCACCGGTGATCGCATCCATCCAGGCGCGTTCCGGTGCCAGGAAGCCCGGCGACTGCTGGCTGTCACGCCAGTTCTTGATGTCGAGCTTCTGCTGCGCCACGTAGAACGAGCCGCAGTAGATGTACTCGCGGCGCTTGCGACGCTGCTTGTCCAGGTACTTGGCAAAGTCGTCCATCAACTTGAATTTCTGGTTCAAGTCTTCGTCGCCGTTCATGCCCGAAGGCAACAGCAGGGTGGCAATACTGACTTTGTCGAAATCTGCTTGCAGGTAACGCCCGTAGCGGTCGGCTGTCTCGAAGCCCAGGCCGGTGATGACTGCCTTGGGCTGCATGCGCGAATAAAGCGCCACACCACCTTGGGCGGGCACCTCCGCGTCGCAGGCATAAAGGAAATAGCCATCGAGCTGGAAAGCTGGGTCGTCGAGTTCAAAGGCCGAGGCGCGGGTATCCTGAAGGCAGATGACGTCGGCATTCTGGGCTTGTAGCCAGCTGAGCAAACCACGCTCGGCCGCAGCCTGAATGCCATTAACGTTCACACTGATGATCCGCATAAATGGCCCCAAAAATCTCGTGCGTGTATGATACCCGAGCTCAACCCATTTAGCTAAATCCGTGGTGTCCGGGACTATTCATGCAGCCGTATCAGCGCGACTTTATCCGTTTTGCCATCGATCGCGGTGTACTGCGCTTCGGTGAATTCACCCTGAAATCGGGGCGTACCAGCCCGTATTTCTTCAATGCCGGCCTGTTCAACACCGGTTCCGCATTGGCCGAACTGGGGCGTTGCTACGCCGCCGCCATCGTCGACAGCAAGATCCCCTTCGATGTGCTGTTCGGCCCGGCCTACAAGGGCATTCCGCTGGCGGCGACTACCGCCGTGGCCCTTGCCGATCAGCATCAGCTCGATGTGCCATGGTGCTTCAACCGCAAGGAAGCCAAGGACCACGGCGAAGGTGGCAGCCTGGTTGGCGCGCCGCTGGCGGGTGACGTGCTGATCATCGACGACGTGATCACTGCCGGAACCGCTATCCGCGAAGTCATGCAGATCATCAACGCCCAGCAGGCCAAGGCCGCCGGCGTGCTGATCGCGCTGAACCGCGAAGAGCGTGGCAATGGCGAGCTGTCGGCCATCCAGGAAGTGGAACGCGACTTCGGCATCCCTGTGGTCAGCATCGTCTCGCTGACCCAGGTGCTGGAGTTCCTGGCCGATGACCCGCAGCTGAAGCAGCACCTGCCGGCTGTCGAGGCCTACCGGGCGCAGTACGGGATCTGATCCTGGCCTGGCAATGAAAAAGGCGACCTTCTTGTGAAGGTCGCCTTTTTTATGCCGCCTGTTCCGGCCTCATCGCCGGCAAGCCAGCTCCCACAAGTGCCCCACAGGTTTCAAGGTTTGTGGGGGTTCTGTGGGAGCTGGCTTGCCGGCGACAGGGCCGGTGAAAGCTAGCCAGTCAGCGCGGCTTGCAGTTGGTAATCAGGGTGCCCACGCCGCTGTCGGTGAAGATCTCCAGCAGCACAGCATTCGGCACGCGGCCGTCGATGATGTGCGAGCTGTTGACGCCGCCCTGCACCGCATCCAGCGCGCATTTGATCTTCGGCAGCATGCCGCCGTAGATAGTGCCGTCGGCGATCAGCTCGTTGACCTGCTCGGTGGTCAGGCCGGTCAGTACCTGGCCCTGCTTGTCCATCAGGCCGGCGATGTTGGTCAGCAGCATCAGTTTCTCGGCCTTCAGCGCCTCGGCCACCTTGCCTGCGACCAGGTCGGCGTTGATGTTGTACGACTCACCGTTGGCACCTACGCCAATTGGTGCGATCACCGGGATGAAGTCGCCCTTCACCAGCATGTTCAGCAGGTCGGTGTTCACGCTGACCACTTCGCCTACATGGCCGATGTCGATGATTTCCGGGGTGGTCATCTCGGGGGTCTGGCGGCTGACGGTCAGCTTGCGGGCACGGATCAGCTCTGCGTCCTTGCCGGTCAGGCCGATGGCGCTGCCGCCGTGGCGGTTGATCAGGTTGACGATGTCCTTGTTGACCTGGCCACCCAGCACCATCTCGACCACGTCCATGGTCGCCGAATCGGTGACGCGCATGCCATCGATGAAGTGGCTTTCGATCGACAGACGCTTGAGCAGGTCACCGATCTGCGGGCCACCACCGTGGACCACCACCGGGTTGATGCCCACTGCCTTCATCAGCACGATGTCGCGGGCGAAGCCGGTCTTGAGCTCCTCGCTTTCCATCGCGTTGCCGCCGTACTTGATCACCAGGGTCTTGCCGACAAAGCGGCGAATATAGGGCAGTGCTTCGGACAAAACCTCGGCTACATGGGCAGCGGCATCGCGATCGAGGGTCATGCAGGGCTCCTGTATGGAACAGATAGTCGGTCAGAACGGCAGTTGCAGCTCAGGCTCAACCCGCAGCAACTGGGTACGGAAAACATCCTTGATACGTTGCAACTCGGCGTCGCTGTCGGCCTCGAAGCGCAGCACCAGCACCGGGGTGGTGTTGGAGGCGCGAACCAGGCCCCAGCCGTGGGTGTAGTCGACCCGCACACCATCGATGGTGGTCAGGCTGGCTTCGCCCCAGTCAGCGTCGCGTTGCAGTGCATCAATGATGCTGAATTTACCCTCGTCGGTCACATCAATATTGATTTCCGGCGTGGAAATATCGTTCGGGAAGGCGGCGAACAGGTCTTCGGCGCTCTGGCCAGCCTTGCTGAGGATCTCCAGCAGACGTGCGGCGCTGTAGATGCCATCGTCAAAACCGTACCAGCGTTCCTTGATGAAGATGTGACCGCTCATCTCGCCGGCCAGCAGCGAACCGGTCTGCTTCATCTTCTTCTTGATCAGCGAGTGGCCGGTCTTCCACATCAGCGCGCGGCCGCCATGCTGCTCGATCAGCGGGGTCAGGCGACGGGTGCATTTGACGTCGAAGATGATCTCGGCGCCTGGGTTACGTGCCAGCACGTCCTGGGCAAACAGCATCAGCAGGCGGTCGGGATAGACGATGCTGCCGGTGTTGGTCACCACGCCGACGCGGTCGCCGTCGCCGTCGAAGGCCAGGCCGATATCGGCGCCGGTTTCCTTGACCTTGGCGATCAGGTCTTCGAGGTTTTCCGGCTTGCCGGGGTCCGGGTGGTGGTTGGGGAAGTTGCCGTCGACTTCGCAGAACAACGGAATCACTTCGCAGCCCAGGGCTTCGATCAGCTGCGGTGCAATCACCCCGGCAGCGCCGTTGCCGCAGTCGACCACCACCTTGAGCTTCTTCGCCAGCTTCACGTCGTCGACGATCTGCTGGAAGTAGCGCTCAAGGATCCCGACCTTCTCCACGCGGCCTGCGGCCAGGGTCAGGTCGTTGGTTTTCAGGCGGGTCAGCAGGGCCTGGATCTGTTCGTTGGCCAGTGTGTCGCCGGCAATGACGATCTTGAAGCCGTTGTAGTCCGAAGGGTTGTGGCTACCGGTCAGCATCACCCCGGACTTGCCGGCCAGCACGTTGGCGGCATAGTACAAGGCTGGGGTGGGGACCAGGCCAACGTCGCTGACCTGGCAACCGGCGTCGACCAGGCCCTTGATTAACTGTTCCACCAGCATCGGGCCGGAGAGACGGCCATCGCGGCCAACCGAAACCTGCGGTTCGCCCTGGGCCAGGCTTTGCGCGCCGATGGCGCGGCCGATCCAGTAGGCGGTTTCGGCGTGAAGGGTCTTGCCGACCACGCCGCGGATGTCATACGCGCGGAAAATGCTGTCTGGCAATGCGGCGGGGACCAGGTGGGCCATGTCGTTCATCTCTGGAAAACTCCATTAGTCAAAGGCTTTCTGGGCAGGCGCAAACTGAACGCTTGGACGGTGGTTTTGCCAGAGAGTTCGCCATCCGTGGCCTGAACGGTCTGTTGTCGGCTCAGTGGCTGCCGGAGTGACCGAAGCCGCCAGCGCCACGCTGGCTCTCGTCAAAGGCTTGGACGATGTCGAAGTGCGCCTGCACCACCGGGACCAGTACCAGCTGGGCGATGCGCTCGCCAACGGCGATGGTGAACGGGGTGTTGCCGCGGTTCCAGCACGACACCATCAGCTCGCCCTGGTAGTCCGAGTCGATCAGGCCGACCAGATTGCCCAGCACGATGCCGTGCTTATGGCCCAGGCCCGAGCGCGGCAGGATCATCGCCGCCAGGCCCGGGTCGCCGATGTAGATCGACAGCCCGGTAGGGATCAGCAAGGTCTGGCCCGGCTCGAGAACGGTGTCCTCCTTGAGCAGGGCGCGCAGGTCCAGGCCGGCGGAGCCGGGGGTGGCGTACGTCGGCAGAGGGAAGTCGGTACCCAGGCGTGGGTCGAGGATCTTGGCTTGAAGAGCGTGCATGTAACTTATTGAACCTGATTGAGCCGTTCGGCGATGAAGGCGACCAGTTGCCGGGCGATCTTGCCTTTGCTGGTCTGCGCGAAGAGGGTTTGGTGCTGCTGGCGGTCGATCACGGTCAAGGCGTTTTCTTCGCTGTTGAAGCCGATGCTGGGGTTGGCCACATCGTTGGCGACGATCAGGTCGAGGTTCTTGTCCTTGAGCTTGCGCGTGGCGTAATCGAGCAGGTGTTCGGTTTCGGCGGCAAAGCCGACGCTGAACGGGCGGTCGGCACGGCCAGCAATGGTGGCAAGGATATCGGGATTGCGCACCATCTGCAGCAGCATGCCGTCGCCGGTCGTAGGATCTTTCTTCAGTTTTTGTGTGGCAACGACTTCAGGGCGGTAGTCCGCAACCGCAGCCGAGGCAATGAACAGGTCGCACGGCATGGCCGCCTCGCAGGCCGCGAGCATGTCCCGCGCGCTGACCACGTCGATGCGGCTGACCCGGTCGGGGGTTGGCAGGTGCACAGGGCCCGTGACGAGGGTTACCCGAGCCCCGGCTTCGGCAGCCGCTTCGGCCAGGGCGAAGCCCATCTTGCCGGAGCTATGATTGGTGATGTAGCGCACCGGGTCGATGTTTTCCTGGGTCGGGCCGGCGGTAATCAGCACGAGCTTGCCGGTGAGTGCCTGGCGCTTGAAGCTTTCTGCGGCGCACCAGGCCAGGTCGGTGGCCTCAAGCATGCGGCCCAGGCCCACGTCGCCACAGGCCTGGCTGCCGGAGGCCGGGCCGAACACCTGGATGCCACGGCTCTTGAGCAGCTCGAGGTTGGCCTGGGTGGCCGGGTCGCGCCACATGGCCTGGTTCATGGCCGGGGCCACGGCGACGGTAGCATCGGTGGCCAGCACCAGCGTGGTCAGCAAGTCGTCGGCCATGCCCTGGGCCATGCGCGCCATCAGGTCGGCGGTAGCCGGGGCGATCAGCACCAGGTCGGCCCACTTGGCCAGTTCGATATGGCCCATGGCCGCTTCGGCGGCAGGGTCGAGCAGATCCATGTGCACCGGGTGGCCCGAGAGCGCCTGCAGGGTCAGCGGGGTGATGAACTCGGCACCCCCACGGGTCATGACGACGCGCACTTGCGCGCCGTGCTCGAGGAGACGGCGAATCAGTTCGGCGCTTTTGTAGGCGGCAATGCCGCCCCCCACGCCGAGAACGATGCGCTTGCGATACAGCCGCTGCATAGGCTTGCCTTTTTCCAGTGAGAGCGGGCGGCGACGTTTGAAAATGCCTGCGGCAGAACGTCGCATGTACGAGGCGAAATAGATTAACACAGGGCCGAAATGGGCCGCAGCATGGGCAGAGGGGCGGGATGAATATCAGGGACTGGCCGGCTGAAGAGCGGCCGAGGGAGAAGTTGTTGCAGCGAGGGGCTGCCGTGCTGTCGGATGCAGAGTTGCTGGCGGTGCTGCTGGGCTCGGGAGTAGCCGGGCGTAACGTGCTGGACCTCGCGCGGGGGCTGCTGGTGCGCTTTGGTGGCCTCAGGCAGTTTCTTGAGGCTGATCGTGAAGCCGTGCTGTGCGAGCCGGGTATTGGCGTCGTGAAATACGCACAGCTGCAGGCGCTGTTGGAGATTGGCCGGCGGTACCTGGATGCAAGCATCGAGCGCGCAGCAGTGCTTGATGGCCCGTGGGCGGTGCGGCGCTATCTGAAGGCGATGCTACGGCATGAGGCCAGCGAAGTATTCGGTTGCCTGTTTCTGGACACCAAGCACAGGCCGCTGGCCTTCGAGGTCTTGTTCAGGGGCACCATAGACCGGGCCAGTGTCTACCCGCGAGAAGTTGTGAGGCGGGCGTTGCAGCATAACGCCGCAGCTTTGATCCTGTGTCACAACCATCCTTCGGGCAACAGTGAGCCGAGCCAGGATGATGTGCACCTGACCCTGTCGTTGAAGCGGGGGTTGGCGTTGATCGATGTGCGGGTGCTGGATCACATCATCATTGGTGACGGGGAACCATTGTCGATGGTTGAGCAGGGGTGGATTGTGGCCTGAGGCGGGTCAATAGGGTCAGGGCTGCCGGGTGCCTGTCTTGAGATGTCTGGCGCCTGGGGGATCGAGCGCCACACCCCTCAAGGCAGGCGCCCCTAACTCACTTGGTCACCGAAACCTTACTGAAGTCCAGCCGCCCGAACGGGCTCACCTGATATCCCTCGACCCCCTGGCGCAGCAGCGTCGCCGCCGTTGGATGCGCCAGTGGCACCCACAGCGCCTGCTGCTGGATCAAGGTCTGCGCCTGCTGATACAGCCGGCTGCGCACGCTCTGGTCATTGGTGGTGCGCCCGGCGCTGATCAGCTGGTCCAGGCGGTTGTCGCAGAAGCGTGCGAAGTTGGTCCCCGACTCCACCGCCGCACAGGAAAACTGCGGGCTGAGGAAGTTGTCCGGGTCGCCATTGTCGCCCGCCCAGCCCATGAACAACAGGTCATGCTCGCCCGCCTTGGCACGGCGGATCAGCTCGCCCCATTCGATCACGCGGATCTCCGCTTTCACGCCGATCTTGGCCAGGTCGGCCTGCAGCATCTGTGCACCCAGGCTTGGGTTGGGGTTCAGCAGGCTACCCGACGGACGGGTCCAGATAGTGGTGCTGAAGCCTTCTGCCAGGCCAGCCTTGGTCAGCAGGGCCTTGGCTTTTTTCAGGTCCAGTGGGTAGCCGGGCAGATCCTTGGCGTAGCTCCAGGTATTGGGCGGGTAGGGCCCGTTGGCGGCCACCGCAGAGTCTTCGAATACCGCCTTGAGGTAGGCCTGCTTGTCGAAGGCCAGGTTGATCGCCTGGCGCACTTCCGGCTTGTCCAGCGGCGGGTGCTGGCTGTTGATGGCGACGAAGGCGGTCATGAACGCCGGGGTGGTGGCGACCTTGAGGTTGCCATCCTTGCCGGCCTCGGCAATGTCCAGCGGCTTTGGCGACAGGGCCACCTGGCACTCGCCACGCTTGAGCTTCTGCAGGCGCACGTTGGCATCGGTGGTGATGGCGAAGATCAGTGGGTCGACCGCCGGCTTGCCGCCGAAGTAGTCCGGGTTGGCGCGATAGCGCACCACGGCGTCTTTCTGGAAGCGCTGGAACACGAACGGACCGGTGCCGATCGGCTGGCTGTTGAGCTTCTCGGGCGTGCCGGCCTTGAGCAGCTTGTCGGCGTATTCGGCGGAATAGATCGAGGCGAAGCCCATGCTCAGGGTGGCCAGGAACGTGGCGTCGGGGTGGCTGAGGGTGAAGCGCACGGTGTTCGGTGCCGGGGCCTCGATCGCCTTGATCAGGCTGGCCAGCTGCAGCGACTGGGCATGCGGGTAGCCGCCTGGGGCGCTCTTGTGCCAGGCGTGGGCGGGGTAGAGCATGCGCTGGAAACTGAACAGCACATCGTCGGCATTCATTTCGCGGCCGGGCTTGAACCAGGCAGTGGTGTGGAACTTCACGCCATCGCGCAGGGTGAAGTCATAGACCAGGCCATCGGCCGATACTGTCCAGCTAGCCGCCAGGCTCGGTACGACCTTGCCTTGCGCCGCATCGAACTCCACCAGGCGGTTCATCAACACATCGGCCGTGGCGTTGGTGGTGGTCAGCGAGTTGTACTGAACCACATCGAAGCCTTCAGGGCTGGCCTCGCTGCAGACGCTCAGCGGGGCAGCCTGAGCAACGCCGGCGGCGAACAGGGTGCCCGCAGCGAACAGGGAGTTGAAAAACAAGGAAAGGGCGGCAGCACGCATAGTGGCTCCTTGGCTGTCAGTGGCCCATCTGCCAGTGCAGTCTGGAAAAGGCCTACCCTAGTGCGCCCGCCGGTAAATGACCACACCCTTTTTTACAAATCTCGCGACGAGCGGTCGACGGCTGGCGGGGCCTGCCGCTATGCTGGCCCGGCGCGTTCTGGCTTGCAGCAATGTGCATCTACAGTTGTTGCAGCCAAGTCTTTCTGGTATAAAGCAGCGCTCTTTTCTAGGGGCTCGGCCTGTCGCATAAGCGGATCCGGTCGATAAGACCTCCAGAATCACGGCGCCCTGGCGCCAAAGACTGAGAGATTAAGCGGCCAACCCATGCCGGGTTGGGCATGTGGTTTTAGAGGGCTGAGTCATGTCGAGAGTCTGTCAAGTTACTGGTAAGGGTCCAGTAACCGGGAACAACATTTCCCACGCAAACAACAAAACCCGTCGTCGTTTCCTGCCGAACCTGCAGCACCACCGTTTCTGGGTTGAATCCGAGAAGCGTTTCGTGCGTCTGCGCGTTTCCGCCAAAGGCATGCGTATCATCGACAAGCGCGGTATCGACGCCGTTCTGGTCGACCTCCGCAAAGCTGGCACCAAGGTTTAAGGGAGAGCATCATGCGTGAATTGATCCGTCTGGTTTCGAGTGCCGGTACCGGCCACTTCTACACCACCGACAAGAACAAGCGCACCACCCCGGACAAAATCGAGATCAAGAAATACGATCCGGTTGTTCGCAAGCACGTGGTGTACAAGGAAGCCAAGATCAAGTAATTGATCGGCGACCTGAAAAAAACCCGCATCCGTAAGGACGCGGGTTTTTTTATGTCTACAGCCGGCTCAGTTGAAGTCGAAGCCCTGGATCAGCAGGTCGGCGCCGGCCTTGATCTGGATGCGTTCAACGTCGTACTCGCGGGTGCATATCTCATTGGGGCCAACCACCCGCTTGCGGCCGGTGAGGGTGCAGATGGTGTCCTTCAGTTCTGGCGCGTACCGGGTGCCGATCAGGTGGGCGAGGGTTTGCAGGGCTTCTTCGTTGGTCATGGTGATCTTCCTGTTGAAGTTGCGTGGCCCGACATGGGCAGGGCCATGCTCACGCACGCCAGCTGGCTTGCTGCGCTAAATAGTTATTTCTGTTCAAACATCACATAGATCTTGCGGCAAGGCTCCAGCACCTCCCAGGTGCCCTTGAACCCGGCCGGGATGACAAACCGATCACCGGCACGCAGGGTTTTCGCCCCGCCATCCTGGTCGCGCAGCACCGAAACACCCTGGACGATCTCGCAGTACTCGTGCTCGGTGTAGTTCACTGTCCACTGGCCCACCTCACCTTCCCACACACCGGCGGCAAACTGCCCGCAAGGGCTGGAGTAGTGGTTGTAGACCGCCTGGTCCGGTTCGCCCTTGAGGATTTTTTCCGCCGCCGGCCGGTAGCGTTCGGCTTCGGTGATGACCTGTGCGAAGTCGATGATGCTGGCGATACTCATGGTGCGGCTCCTGTTGTTGTTTAATAAAATGAACATCAGTAGGCTTTTGAGCCTTCCGTGTCAAATATATTGATAGTTTACAGCGGCTGGTTTAGGGTATCGCTTGCCAGTGTGCGCTCGTCGCCCGGCCAGAATTTCGACAACGCCTGTGAGTCCTCAGTGCGGCGTTGCACCTAAACAAGAGGAGGAGTTTCGTATGACCACCCTGACCCGTGCGGACTGGGAACAACGTGCCCAGCAACTGAAGATCGAAGGCCGTGCCTTCATCAACGGCGAATACACCGATGCCGCATCCGGTGAAACCTTCGAGTGCCTGAGCCCGGTCGACGGACGCTTCCTGGCCAAGGTTGCCAGCTGCGACCTGGCCGATGCCAACCGCGCTGTGGAAAACGCCCGTGCCACCTTCAATGCCGGCGTCTGGTCGCAACTGGCCCCGGCCAAGCGCAAGGCCAAGCTGATCCGCTTCGCCGACCTGCTGCGCAAAAACGTAGAAGAGCTGGCGCTGCTGGAAACCCTGGACATGGGCAAGCCGATCGGCGACTCCTCCAGCATCGACGTACCGGGTGCGGCCCAGGCCATCCACTGGACTGCCGAAGCCATCGACAAGGTCTACGACGAAGTCGCCCCGACCCCGCACGACCAGCTTGGCCTGGTAACCCGCGAAGCGGTGGGTGTGGTTGGCGCCATCGTGCCGTGGAACTTCCCGCTGCTGATGGCCTGCTGGAAGCTCGGCCCGGCGCTGGCCACCGGTAATTCGGTGGTGCTCAAGCCGTCCGAAAAATCGCCGCTGACCGCCATTCGCATTGCCCAGCTGGCCATCGAAGCCGGTATCCCGGCTGGCGTGCTGAACGTGCTGCCAGGCTACGGCCACACCGTGGGCAAGGCCCTGGCCCTGCACATGGACGTCGACACCCTGGTGTTCACCGGTTCGACCAAGATCGCCAAGCAGCTGATGGTCTACGCGGGCGAATCGAACATGAAGCGCATCTGGCTGGAAGCTGGCGGCAAGAGCCCGAACATCGTCTTCGCCGACGCCCCGGACCTGCAGGCTGCCGCCGAGGCTGCTGCCAGCGCCATCGCCTTCAACCAGGGCGAAGTGTGCACCGCAGGCTCGCGCCTGCTGGTCGAGCGTTCGATCAAGGACAAGTTCCTGCCTATGGTGATCGAAGCCCTCAAAGGCTGGAAGCCAGGCAACCCGCTGGACCCACAGACCACTGTCGGTGCCCTGGTCGACACCCAGCAAATGAACACTGTGCTGTCCTACATCGATGCGGGTCACAAAGACGGCGCCAAGCTGGTCGCCGGTGGCAAGCGCACCCTGGAAGAGACTGGCGGTACCTACGTCGAGCCGACCATCTTCGACGGCGTGACCAACGCCATGAAGATCGCCCAGGAAGAAATCTTCGGACCGGTGCTGTCGGTGATCGCCTTCGACACCGCCGAAGAGGCCGTGGCCATTGCCAACGACACGCCGTATGGCCTGGCGGCGGGCATCTGGACGTCGGACATCTCCAAGGCCCACAAGACCGCCCGCGCCGTGCGCGCCGGCAGCGTCTGGGTGAACCAGTACGACGGCGGCGACATGACCGCACCGTTCGGGGGCTTCAAGCAGTCGGGCAACGGCCGTGACAAGTCGCTGCATGCGCTGGAAAAATACACCGAGCTGAAGGCAACCTGGATCAAGCTGTAATCCAGAGGTTGGGGCCGCCACGCGGCCCTAGCAATAGCCGGGTCGGCTCACGCTGCCCCGGCTTCGTTGTTTTTGCTGTTCAAGAATTTTGCAAGGGAGGCTGCAATGCGTTGGGGTACCTACTTCGCCGTACTGGCGTCCGTGCTCAGCGTCGGGCTGGCGCTCGGCGTCAGCATGCCGCTGGTGTCCCTGCGCCTGGAGGCCTGGGGCTATGGCAGCTTCGCCATCGGCGTGATGGCGGCGATGCCGGCGTTGGGCGTACTGGTGGGTGCCAGCCTGGCCAGCCGCCTGGCCGGCTGGGTTGGCGTGCCTGCGGCCATGCGCCTGTGCCTGTGGGGCGGGGCGCTGTCGATCGGCCTGGTCGCACTATTGCCCAGTTATCCGTTGTGGCTACTGTTGCGCCTGATGATCGGCATGTCGCTGACTGTGGTGTTCATCCTCGGCGAAAGCTGGATCAACCAGCTGGTGGTCGAGCGGTGGCGCGGCCGGCTGGTGGCGCTGTATGGCAGCAGCTACGCCCTCAGCCAGCTGGCCGGGCCGTTGGTGCTGGGCTTTCTCGGCTCTGACGATGACTTCGGCTTCTGGGCCGCAACCGGCCTGCTGCTGTTGGCGCCGCTGATACTTCTGAAGCGTGGCGGTGCACCCAGCACGGAAGCCTGCAATGTCACCTTCCGCGACCTGTTCGCCTTCTGCCGGCGGTTGCCGGTGATCGCCTGGGCCATCGCCCTGTTCGCCTCGTTCGAGGCGATGATCCTCACCTTGCTGCCGGTGTATTGCCTGCAGCAGGGCTTCACTACCGAAATCGCCTTGTTCATGGTCAGTACCGTGGTGGTGGGGGATGCGGTGCTGCAGCTGCCCATTGGCGCGCTGGCCGACCATATGTCGCGGCGTACCTTGTTCACCGGCTGTGCGGTAACCCTGCTAGTGTCCAGCCTGGCGATTCCGCTGTTGCTGCATACCCCGGCCATCTGGCCATTGTGGGTGTTGTTCGGCGCCAGTGCCGGGGGCTTGTTCACCTTGTCGCTGGTGCTGATCGGCGAGCGCTACCGCGATGATGCGCTGGTACGGGCCAATGCCCACGTGGCGCAGCTGTGGGGTATTGGCTGCCTGCTTGGGCCGTTGCTGGCGGGGGCGGGGAGCCAGTGGGTCAGCGGGCATGCGTTGCTGTTGCTGATGGCTGTCGGGGCTGGCGGGTTGGTGGTGCTTACCCAGCGGCGCGGGGCTTTTGAGCCGGCGTCTGCCTGAGGGATTTTGGGGCCGCTTTGCGGCCCATCCGACCGGTCCGGCGCCCCGGCAAGGCCGCTCCTACAGCATCTTTTCCAGGCCAACTGCCTTGCTGATCCACGCATTGAAGCGCCGCCAGAGCCCACCCGGCTCGGCTGTCAGCATGTGCCGCCGGCCATCGTCCTCGGTCGCCCATACCATCTTGTCCCCCACCAGCTTCACCTGGTAACTCAACGCTGGCGCCATACCCTGGATTGCCAGTTCACGGGTGTATTCCGC
The DNA here is from genome assembly GCF_059295255.1 of Pseudomonas sp. 8_5_2. Classification (NCBI taxonomy): domain Bacteria; kingdom Pseudomonadati; phylum Pseudomonadota; class Gammaproteobacteria; order Pseudomonadales; family Pseudomonadaceae; genus Pseudomonas; species Pseudomonas sp. 8_5_2. Next base: position 5,811,926 of record NZ_CM181238.1, on the reverse strand, counting down.
CAGCTCCGGGCTATCCACCAGTACGCCGACCTCGGTATTCCACAGCACCGAGCGCGGGTCGAAGTTGAACGAGCCAATGAAGGTCTTGCGCCGGTCGAAGACGATTGCCTTGCTGTGCAGGCTCGAGTCCGAGCTGCCCCGGAAGCTCAGGCGCCCGGCGCTTGGGTCACCTGGCTGGCGACGCAGCTCGTACAACTGCACGCCATGCTCCAGCAGCGCGCGGCGGTAGGGCGCATAGCCGCCGTGCACCGCCGGCACGTCGGTGGCCTCCAGCGAGTTGGTCAGCAGCTTGACCGAAATGCCGGCGTCGGCACTGTGGGTCAGGTACAGCAGGCCGGATTCGCCAGGCACGAAGTACGCCGACACCAGAATCAGTTCGTGCTGCACATTGCCGAGGTCGGGGGCCAGCTGCTGGGTCAGCAGCAGGTGCGGGTCCGGTTCGTCGTCGGCCAGGACTTTGCTGGGCGCATCCCACAGGGCCTGGCTATGGGCCCAGATCAGCTCGTTGCGCCAGATATCCAGGCGAGGCTGCGACTGATAGGCCATCAGGCGGTCGTACAAGGCTTTACGCCTGGTTCGTGCCTCGGCCAGGGATGTCTCCAGGCGATGGCGGCTGGCGCGCAGGTCGGCGGCGTCCGGCTGCCGCCAGAGAAAATCGCCGATGGGGCGGCTGAGGGCGCTGTTCCAGTATTGATCGAACCCATGTCCCAGCTGCTCGGCCACCGGGCCTACGCCGAGCAGGTCAATGTCGGTGAAATTGAGGTTGGGCTCGGCATCGAAATACTCGTCGCCCAGGTTACGCCCGCCAACGATCGCCATGCTGTTGTCCACCAGAAACAGCTTGTTGTGCATGCGCCGGTGCTGGCGCGACAGGTTGAACAGGCGGCCCACGGCGCGCGTCACGCCGGTGCTGCGGCCCAGATGCAGCGGGTTGAAGACGCGGATCTGGATGTTCGGGTGGGCGTCGAGGGTGCCCATGATGGTGTCCAGGCCGTCGCTGGTGGTGTCGTCGAGCAGAACGCGCACGCGTACCCCACGGTCGGCTGCGCGCAGCAGTTCATGGACCAGGGCGCGCGTGCTGAGGCCGTCGTGGACGATGTAGTACTGCAGGTCGATGCTGGCCTGGGCGTTGCGGATCAACTCGGCGCGGGCGCGGAATGCTTCGTTGCTGTTGGGCAGCAGGCGAAAGCCCGAGCGGCCGCCGTAGGGTGAGGCCTGGCGCAGCACCGAGCGACCGAAGGCCGAGTCATGGGCGGGCAGCGCCTGGCTGGTTTCGCGGGGTGGGCCGACGCTGGCGCAGCCGACAAGGCCGAGCAGCACCAGCAGGGGCAGGGCTCGCTGGAGTCTCAAGGGTGGATCGTCCTGTGCGGCGAAAGCTTGAAGGGTTGGACCGTGGTGGGCGGCGCAAAGTTACGCGCCGGCGCTATCTTCATCCAGTAGACGAAGGGCGGTTTCACCCACCTTGCGCACGGCAGCTTCGATCTGCGGCGTCGGCCGCGCGGCGAAGTTCATGCGCAGGCAGTGGCGGAACTTGCCCGAGGCCGAGAAGATGCTGCCGACGGCAACTTGCACGCCTTGCTCCAGTAAAGCCCGATTCAGCCGTAGCGTGTCGAAATGTTCTGGTAATTCCACCCACAGCATGAAGCCGCCCTGGGGCCGGCTGACCCGCGTGCCCGCCGGGAAGTAGCGGGTTACCCAGTCGCTCATCTGGTCGCGGCCGCGCTGATACTGGCTGCGCATGCGGCGAACGTGAGGCTGGTAATGCCCGCCGGCGATGAAGTCGGCGATGGCCAGTTGCGGTTGGCTGGCACTGCTGCCGGTGCTGATGTACTTCATGTGCAGCACCCGCTCAAGGTAGCGTCCGGGTGCCACCCAGCCCACCCTGAGCCCAGGGGCGAGGGTCTTGGAGAAAGAGCTGCAGAACAACACCCGGCCATCGTCGTCGAACGACTTGAGGGTGCGTGGGCGCGGGTAGGTGTAGGCCAGGTCGCCATACACATCGTCTTCCAGAATCGCCACATCGTAGCGTTGGGCCAGGCTCAGCAGGGCCTTCTTGCGCGCTTCGGGCATGATGTAGCCGAGCGGGTTGTTGCAGCTGGGGGTGATCTGGATGAGCTTGATCGGCCACTGCTCCAGGGCCAGCTCCAGGGCTTCCAGGCTGATGCCGGTGACCGGGTCGGTGGGGATTTCCAGCGCTTTCATGCCTAGGCCCTTCAGGGTTTGCATGGCGCCGTGGAAGCTGGGGGAGTCGACTGCAACAATGTCGCCTGGCTCGCACACTGCGCGAATGCTGCACGACAGCGCCTCATGGCAGCCGGTGGTGATCACCAGGTCAGCCGGGCCGAGGCGGCAGCCGGAGTCGAGCATCAGCCGGGCCACCTGTTCGCGCAGGGCCAGGTTGCCATGGATGTTGTCGTAGTACAGGCCAGGCATGTCCTGGCGCCGACTCAACTGGGCGAGGCTGCGCAGCAGCGGCTTGAGGGTGGGGCTGTCGATATCGGGCATGCCCCGCCCGAGTTGCACCACATCCTTGCGCGGGGTGCTGCGGATCAGCTCCAGCACCTGTTCCCACTGCGAGATATCCACCGGGCGCTGGGCCGGACGGCTCACGGCTGGCAGGGCTGGCAGGTGGCGGTGGTCGCTGACGAAGTAGCCGGACTTGGGCCTTGGCGAGACCATGCCGCTGTCCTCAAGCGTGCGGTAGGCCTGCTGCACGGTGCTCAGGCTCACCCCGTGCTCTGTGCTGAGTGCGCGCACGGATGGCAGCCGTTGCCCAGGGCGGTACAGGCCTTGTTCGATACGGGCACCCAGCAGCTCGGCAAGGTTCAGGTAGAGGGTCACGGCATACTCCTGCGCTGCAATGGCATAACGACCGGTACAGTTACCCTGAAAATACAGCATTCAGTCGGCCTACGGCCAATTCTGTATGGGAATAATAAGGCTGTATTGGATCTGTATTGCCGCTAGTGCCGACGCGCATGCTTTCTCCACGGTATCAACTGAATGGGAGAACGCAGCGATGAGTGGCATGAGCGATGTGCGCTTGCAACTGATGGCCAGGGAGCTGGAAGCCGGGCAGCAGGCCAAGGTGTTCAACGCGCCGCAGGGGTTGGGGCGCTGGGGGCTGATGCTGCATCGCTGGCACACCCGCAGGGCGCTGCTGCAGTTGACTGATGACGAGTTGCGCGATGTCGGGCTGAGCTGGGAGCAGGCGCGGATCGAGGGGCGTAAACCCTTCTGGAAGGACTGATCTGGCAGAGGCTGCGCTCCTGCACAGACCGCGTTGCTTTCAGACCAGCTCTTTAAGACGATGCCAGAGCATCCCCAACGCCAACAGCGGCGAGCGCAGGTGCTGGCCGCCAGGGAAGGTGATGTGCGGCACTTTGGCAAACAGGTCGAAGCGCCCGCTCTCCTGGCCGCTGATAGCCTCGCCCAGCAGGCGCGCTGCCAGGTGGGTGGCGTTCAGCCCATGCCCGGCGTAGGCCTGGGCGTAATACACGTTCGGCTGGCTGGCCAGGCGGCCCACCTGCGGCAGGCGGTTGGCACCAATGCCGATCATGCCCCCCCACTGGTATTCGATGCGCACGTCGGCCAATTGCGGGAAAACCTTGAGCATCTTGGGCCGCATGTACGCGGCGATGTCCTGCGGGTCACGGCCTGAATAATGGCAGGCACCGCCGAACAACAGGCGCTGGTCGGCGGAGAGACGGTAGTAGTCCAGCGCCACGCGCTGGTCGCACACGGCCATGTTCCGAGGCAAAAGCGAGTGGGCACGTTCTTCACCCAGCGGCTCGGTGGCGATGATGTAGCTGCCGGCTGGCAACACCTTGCCGCCCAGCTCGCGGTTGAGGTTGTTGAGATAGGCGTTGCAGCACAGCACCAGGTTTTTCGCACGCACCCGGCCCTGGGCGGTATGCACCTGTACTTCAGCGCCGTAGTCGATGCGGGTGACCTCGGACTGCTCGAACAGCTTCACCCCCAGGCGGCTGGCCACGGCCGCTTCACCCAGGGCGAGGTTGAGCGGGTGCAGGTGGCCGGAGCCCATGTCGACCAGCCCGCCGACATAGCAGTCGGCACCGACCACGCTGTGGATATCGTCCTTGCCAACCAGGCGCAGCTCGTGCTGGTAGCCGAGGCTGCGCAGCTCTTCGGCATCCTCGGCAAAGCCCTGCAGTTCGGCGGGCTTGTTGGCCAGGTCGCAGTAGCCCCAGGTCAGGTCGCAGGCGATGGCATGCTTTTCGACCCGCTCGCGGACGATCTGCACCGCCTCCAGGCCCATGAGCTTCAAGCTGCGCACACCGTCCTCGCCGATTACCGGCAGGAACTGCTCCAGGCCATGGCCGACGCCGCGGATCAGCTGCCCGCCATTGCGCCCGCTGGCGCCCCAGCCGAGTTTGCGTGCTTCCAGCAAGATCACCGAAAAGCCGCGCTCGGCCAGCTCGATGGCAGTGTTCAGACCCGAGTAGCCGCCGCCGACGATGCATACGTCCGCTGAGTGGTCGCCTTGCAGGAATGAATGGTCAGGGTGTGGCGCGCTGCTGGCGGCGTAATACGAGGCGGCGTGCTGCGCGCTATGGATCATGGGCTGTGTCCTGGGGCTGGTGGGCTAGGGGAGGAGGATAAGCCGGGGCTCCGGGGCGGGCAACCGGCCTCAAGTCTGGTGCGGTCAATTGTAGGAGCGGCCTTGGGTCGCGAAAGGGCCGCAGAGCGGCCCCGGCAATATCAGTGGCGAAGCTGAGGCACTGGGGGCGCTGCGCACCCCTTTCGCGACACAAGGCCGCTCCTGCACGAAGCCGGAGCGCCTATAATCCGGCAAGTCATCAACGTTGAACTCAGCCATGTCCTGCAACCGCCACAAAATCCACTTCCTGCGCGAACTCATCCCCTCGTTCGAGTGCGAGCCCGGCTGCCACGATTGCTGCGGCCCGGTCACCACCTCGACGGAAGAAATGGCCCGCCTGCCGCGCAAGTCCCAGGCCGAACAGGACGCTGCCATGGAGCGCCTGGACTGCGTGCACCTGGGCCCCGACGGCTGCACGGTGTACGAAGAGCGCCCGATGATCTGCCGCCTGTTTGGCACCACGCCGCGCATGGCCTGCCCACGTGGCCGTGGCCCGCAACCGATGATCGAGCCCGCCGCCGAGCAGCTCGTCCACCAGTTCATCGCCACCACCCGGCAGGTGCTGGTCTAGCCTCAGTCCGGGATCGGCAGGCAGAGGCTCTCCTTCACTTCCTCCATCACGATGTAGCTCTTCGACTCGCGCACGTGCGGCAGCTTCAGCAGGATGTCGCCGAGCAGCTTGCGGTAAGACGCCATCTCCGAAATACGCGCTTTCACCAGGTAGTCAAAGTCACCTGACACAAGGTGGCACTCCAGTACATGGGGCAGTTTCAATACCGCCCGGCGGAACTCCTCGAAGGTATCGCCCGACTTGTAGTCCAGGCTTATTTCGACGAACACCAGCAGGCTGCCCTTGAGGTGCTGCGGGTTCAGGCGAGCGTTGTAGCCCATGATGATGCCCTCGCGTTCCAGGCGGCGAACCCGCTCGGTGCAAGGCGTGGTGGAAAGCCCAACTTTCTCGCCCAGTTCGGTGAAGGAAATCCGCCCGTCATTCTGCAGGATACGCAGGATGTTACGGTCGATCTTGTCCAGTTCACGCTTGCTCTGGTGCTGGGTTCTCATAGGGGATGCCCCTCCGTGAAAGGCGATTTTGCCGAGAATTCTCGCCAATAATAGGCTTTTATATAGTGAATTGCACTGGCTTCGAATTTTTATACTGCGCCCATTCATGCCATATCAATAAAAGTCTGCGGCGTGCCGCGTATGAGGGATAAAACGATGCGAGTTCTGGTACTTGGTAGCGGTGTAATCGGAACCGCCAGTGCCTACTACCTGGCCCGGCAAGGTTTCGAAGTGACGGTGGTCGACCGCCAGCCGGCGGTGGCCATGGAAACCAGCTTTGCCAACGCTGGCCAGATCTCGCCCGGCTATGCCTCGCCTTGGGCCGCCCCAGGCGTGCCGCTGAAGGCCATCAAGTGGCTGCTCGAGCGCCACGCCCCGTTGGCCATCAAGCTCACCGGCGACGTCGACCAGTACCTGTGGATGGCGCAGATGCTGCGCAACTGCACCGCCAGCCGTTATGCGGTGAACAAGGAGCGCATGGTGCGCTTGTCCGAGTACAGCCGTGACTGCCTCGACGAGCTGCGCGCCGAAACTGGCATCGCCTACGAAAACCGCAGCCTGGGTACTACCCAGCTGTTCCGCACCCAGGCCCAGGTGGATGCTGCAGCCAAGGACATCGCCGTGCTCGAGCAGTCCGGCGTGCCTTACGAGCTGCTGGACCGTGATGGTATTGCCCGCGTCGAACCCGCCCTGGCGGGTGTGAAAGACATCCTGGCCGGTGCCCTGCGCCTGCCTAACGACCAGACCGGCGACTGCCAGCTGTTCACCAACAAGCTCGCCGAAATGGCGCTGAACCTGGGCGTGGAGTTCCGCTTCGGCCAGGACATCCAGCGCCTGGACTTTGCCGGCGATCGCATCAATGGCGTGTGGATTGACGGCAAGCTGGAAACCGCCGACCGCTACGTGCTGGCACTGGGCAGCTACTCGCCGCAGATGCTCAAGCCGTTGGGCATCAAGGCCCCGGTATATCCGTTGAAGGGCTACTCGCTGACCGTGCCGATCACCAACGTCGACATGGCCCCGACCTCGACCATTCTCGACGAAACCTACAAGGTCGCGATCACCCGTTTCGACAACCGCATTCGCGTCGGTGGCATGGCTGAAATCGCCGGTTTTGACCTGTCGCTGAACCCGCGTCGGCGCGAAACGCTGGAGATGATCGTCAACGACCTTTATCCTCGCGGGGGTGATCTGAGCCAGGCCAGCTTCTGGACCGGCCTGCGCCCGGCAACGCCGGATGGCACGCCGATCGTTGGCGCCACGGCGTTCCGCAACCTGTTCCTGAACACCGGTCACGGGACCCTGGGCTGGACCATGGCGTGCGGCTCCGGTCGCCTGCTGGCCGACCTGATTGCGCGCAAGAAGCCGCAGATCAGTGCCGAAGGCCTGGATATTTCCCGTTATGGCAACAGCCGGGAAGCGGCCGGCCACGGGCAGACTGCGCCGGCTCACCAGCAGTAAGATCGCCTGTACCGGCCGCTTCGCGGCTAAAGCCGCTCCCACAGGATTGCCAAACCTTGGAATTGTGCGGTCCCTGTGGGAGCGGGTTCACCCGCGAAGAACCCAGCATCGTTTTCAACCCGAACCACCATAAGGCAGCCGCCATGCGTCCCGCCCGCGCCCTGATCGACCTCCAGGCCTTGCGCCACAACTACCGTCTGGCCCGTGAACTGACCGGTGCCAAAGCCCTCGCCGTGATCAAGGCCGACGCCTATGGCCACGGCGCCGTGCGTTGCGCCCTCGCGCTGGAGGCCGAAGCCGACGGTTTCGCCGTGGCCTGCATCGAAGAAGCGCTGGAGCTGCGCGCCGCCGGTATCAAGGCCCCAGTGCTGCTGCTGGAAGGCTTTTTCGAAGCCAGCGAACTGGCCCTGATCGCCGAGCACGACCTTTGGTGCGTGGTGCACTCGCTGTGGCAACTGGAAGCCATTGAACACGCCCAGCTGCACAAGCCAATCACCGTCTGGCTCAAGCTGGACAGCGGCATGCACCGCGTCGGCCTGCACCCCAAGGATTACCACGACGCCTATCAGCGCCTGCTGGCCAGCGGCAAGGTTTCACGCATCGTGCTGATGAGCCACTTCGCCCGCGCCGATGAGCTGGATGCCGACGCCACGGCCCAGCAGATCGCCGTATTCGAAGCCGCCCGCCAGGGCCTGGCCGCCGAGTGCAGCCTGCGCAACTCGCCCGGCGTGCTGGGCTGGCCGCAGGCACCCAGCGACTGGGTACGGCCAGGCCTGATGCTGTACGGCGCCACGCCATTCGAAGTGGCGCAGGCGCAAGCCCAACGCCTGCAACCGGTAATGACCCTGCAATCACGGGTGATCAGCGTGCGTGAGTTGCCCACCGGTGAGCCGGTAGGCTATGGCGCCAGGTTCGTCAGCCCGCGCCCGACCCGCGTTGGCGTGGTCGCCATGGGCTACGCCGACGGCTACCCCCGCCAGGCGCCCAATGGCACCCCGGTGCTGGTGGCCGGCCAGCGCACCCAGCTGATTGGCCGGGTGTCGATGGACATGCTCAGCATCGACCTGACCGATGTGCCGCAAGCGACTGTCGGCAGCCCGGTCGAGCTTTGGGGCAAGCAGGTGCTGGCCAGTGAGGTGGCGGCGCACGCCGGCACCATCCCCTACCAGATCTTCTGCAACCTGAAGCGGGTACCGCGGGACTACTGCGGCGAATGACACGCTGAAGCGGACAGGATGAAGGGCGGTGTGTTGTAAATACTGAACGGCATTGCCATGATATCGTTCACATCCACCCCCCTTACCACCGTTTCAGGAGGCTCCAGCTTTGGACGTCGGCGAACGACTGCAAGCCATCCGCAAGCTCAAGGGCCTGTCCCAGCGCGAACTCGCCAAACGTGCCGGCGTGACCAACAGCACCATCTCGATGATCGAGAAGAACAGCGTGAGCCCCTCGATCAGCTCGCTGCGCAAGGTGCTGAGCGGCATTCCCATGTCCATGGTCGAGTTCTTCTCGGTCGAGCTGGAATCCGAACGCCCCGCGCAGATCGTCTACAAGGCCCATGAGCTGATCGATATCTCCGACGGTGCGGTGACCATGAAGCTGGTCGGCAAGTCGCACCCCAACCGTGCCATTGCCTTTCTCACCGAGGTGTACCCGCCAGGTGCCGACACCGGCGCCGAAATGCTCACCCATGACGGCGAAGAGACCGGCATTCTGCTTGAGGGACGGCTGGAACTGGTGGTCGGTACCGAGTTATTCATCCTTGAAGAGGGCGACAGCTACTACTTTGAAAGCACCCGCCCGCACCGCTTTCGCAACCCGTTCGACCAGCCCGCGCGGCTGATCAGTGCGGCGACCCCTTCAAACTTTTGATCCAGCGCAGTGCATTGATTCGGCAATACCCCTTTCCCGTGTAGGGTCGTTTCACGGCCTCTGGGTTCCCGCTATACTTTTCAACGCTCGCCGATCCGTGGCCGCGAGCGTGATTAGCCACCATGAGGGTGTACGCGTGAACCAAATCAAGAAGATGCTGGCCGTACCAGCAGCCGTATTCGCCCTCTGGGCAATGAGTGCAACCGCTGCGACCAATGACGACATCGCCAAACGCCTGGAACCGGTTGGCCAGGTGTGTGTCCAGGGCCAGGAATGCAAAGGCATGGAAGTAGCTGCAGCAGCCGCTGGCGGCGCTGCGAAAACGCCGGACGATATCATCGCCAAGCACTGCAATGCTTGCCATGGCAGCGGCCTGCTCGGCGCGCCGAAGATTGGCGATACCGCCGCGTGGAAGGAACGCGCCGACCACCAGGGCGGGCTCGATGGCATCCTCGCCAAGGCCATTACCGGTATCAACGCCATGCCGCCGAAAGGCACTTGCGCAGACTGCTCGGATGACGACCTGAAGGCGGCGATCCAGAAAATGTCCGGGCTGTGAGTGACAGCTGAATTGTGTGAAGCCCGCCATCGATGGCGGGTTTTGTTTTTGTGCTGCCTGTGCCGGCCTCTTCGCGGCTAACGCCGCTGCTACAGGTACTGCTCACGACTCAAGATTGTGAGCCCTCTGTGGGAGCGGCCTCAGCCGCGAAAGGGCCAGTACAGGCAACCAACCCTTTGAGCTCATGTCCAACCCCTGAACCCACGGATGACTCAGGAGGCCCAGATGCATCTCTGCTCCCTCGACCAAGCCGTCGAGCAAGTCCTGTCACAGCTGCCAGCCCATATCCACATGGGCCTGCCGCTGGGCCTGGGCAAGCCCAACGCCTTCGTCAATGCCCTGTACGCCCGCGTGCGCGAGCTGCCTGAGCGGCGCCTGACCATCTACACCGCACTGTCCCTGGGCCGCCCGCCACTGGGTGATGGCCTGCAACGGCGCTTTCTCGAACCCTTCGTCGAGCGTGTCTTCGCCGACTATGAAGAGCTCAGCTACCTCGCCGACCTGCGCACCGACACCTTGCCGGCAAACATTCGTGTCGAACAGTTCTTCATGCAGCCCGGCAGCCTGCTGCACAGCGAATCGGCTCAGCAGGACTACGTCAGCAGCAACTACAGCCATGCCGCCCGCGACATCAACGGCAAAGGCCTGAACCTGGTCGCGCAACTGGTGGCTGCCAGTCCCGAAAAGCCTGTGCATCTGAGCCTGGCCTGCAACCCCGACATCACCCTCGACTTGTTGCCGATGATCGCCAAGCGCCGTGCGGCCGGCGAAACCATCCTCATGCTGGGCCAGGTGCACGCCGAGCTGCCCTACATGCCGGGCGACGCCGAGCTGCCCATCGACAGCTTCGACCTGCTGATCGATGAAGCGGAGCAACGCCGCCTGTTCTCCACACCGAACATGCCGGTCAGCACCCAGGACCATTGCATTGGCCTGCACGCCAGCAGCCTGGTGCGCGACGGCGGTACCCTGCAGATCGGTATCGGCGCCATGGGCGACGCCGTTGCCGCTGCACTGCTGGCGCGCCAGGGTGACAACGCGGGCTACCGTGCGCTACTCGATGCGCTGGATGTCGGGCCGTGGCAGGCGCTGATCGAGCGGGAAGGGGGCCTTGACGCCTTCGCCCAGGGCCTGTACGGCTGCAGCGAAATGTTCGTCAATGGCCTGTTGGTGCTGGCCGAGGCAGGGCTGTTACGGCGCCCGGCGGATGAGCAGGGCCCGTTGTTGCATGGCGGCTTTTTCCTTGGTCCTGGTGCGTTCTACCAGCGCTTGAGGGATATGCCGCTCGAACAGCGGGCGCGTTTTGCCATGACCCGTATCAGCTTCATCAACGAACTGTACGGGCAGGAAGAACTCAAGCGCCGTCAGCGCCGCGATGCGCGCTTCATCAACACCGTGTTTGGCATGACCCTGCTCGGCGCCGGCGTGGCGGACCAGCTGGAAGATGGCCGGGTGCTCAGTGGCGTAGGTGGGCAGTACAACTTCGTCGCCCAAGGCCATGCGCTGGAGGGCGGGCGCTCGATCCTGTTGTTGCGCAGCTGGCGCGAGGCGGGTGGAGAGGTCAGTTCAAACCTGTTCTGGAGCTATGGCCACTGCACCATCCCCCGGCACCTGCGCGACATTGTGGTGACCGAATACGGCATCGCCGATTTGCGCGGGCAGACCGACAGCGAAGTGATTGCGCGGTTGCTGGCGGTGAGTGATTCGCGCTTCCAGGACGCGCTGATCGAACAGGCGAAGAAGGCCGGCAAACTGGCCCGGGATTTCCAGCTGGAGCCGCGCTTTACCGATAACACACCGCAGCGGCTGGAGGCGATCAGGGCGCAACATGCGCGGCTGTTCCCGGAGTATCCGCTGGGCACGGACTTCACGACTGAAGAGCGGGACTTGTTGCGGGCGCTGAACTGGTTGAAGAGCAAGTTCAAGCTGAGCGAGATGCTGGAGCTGGGCAAGGCAGCGCTGGAGGCGCCGGGGCCGGAGGGGTATGAGCGGCATCTGGCGCGGATGGGGCTGGATGCTCCGCAGGGATTGAAGCAAGAGCTTTATCAGCGCTTGTTGCTGGCAGGGTTGGCAGCGACCTGAAGATTGCAGGGGCTGCATTGCAGCCCATCGCCGGCAAGCCAGCTCCCACAGGTACTGCACAAGGCTCGGCCTCTGTGAAATTACTGTGGGAGCTGGCTTGCCGGCGATGGGGCCGGTACAGGCTTACTCGATGAAGGACACCACACCGCCTTCCAGCGACTTCACCCGGGCCAGCGATTCAACGCGGTAGCCCTGGCTGTCCAGCTCGGCACGGCCGCCCTGGAACGATTTTTCGATGACGATACCCACGCCAGCTACGGTAGCACCGGCCTGCTTAATGATCGAGATCAGCGCCTGCGATGCCTTGCCGTTGGCCAGGAAGTCGTCGATCACCAGCACGCGGTCGCTGCTGTTGAGGTGGCGCGGCGAGATGGCCACGGTGTTCTCGGTCTGCTTGGTGAAGGAATACACCGAGGCAGTCAGCAGGTTCTCGGTCAGGGTCAGCGACTGGTGCTTGCGGGCGAAAATCACCGGCACACCCAGCTTCAGGCCGGCCATTACCGCCGGGGCAATGCCCGAAGCTTCAATGGTGACGATCTTGGTCACGCCGGCATCGGCGAACAGGCGGGCAAACTCGTCACCGATCAGCTGCATCAGCGCCGGATCGATCTGGTGGTTGAGAAACGCGTCGACTTTGAGAACCTGGTCGGAAAGCACGATGCCTTCTTCGCGAATCTTCTGATGCAGTGCTTCCACTGTAGTTTCCTCGATGTAACAAAGGTTGCCGCTAGCTAGCGGCAAAGTTTAAGAGTAATGGTTGATCAGCGTTTGAGCATTGCCCGGATATCGGCCAGCGCGTTGTTGCCGCGTGCGGCCTTTACCTCGACCGGTGCATCGTCCAGGCCTTCCCAGGCCAGGTCGTCCGGTGGCAGTTCGTCGAGGAACCGGCTGGGCGTGCAGTCGATGATTTCACCGTACTGCTTGCGCTTGGCAGCGAAGGTGAACGCCAGGGTCTGGCGGGCGCGGGTGATGCCCACGTAGGCCAGGCGGCGTTCCTCTTCGATGGTGTCGGCCTCGATGCTGGAGCGGTGCGGGAGGATTTCCTCTTCCATGCCCATGATGAACACGTAAGGGAATTCCAGGCCCTTGGAGGCATGCAGGGTCATCATCTGCACACCTTCGGCGTTTTCTTCCTCTTCCTGCTGGCGCTCGAGCATGTCACGCAGCACCAGTTTGCCGATGGCGTCCTCGATGGTCATGTCACCCTCTTCATCCTTCTCGAGGGTGTTTTTCAGCGCTTCGATCAGGAACCAGACGTTGCTGATGCGGAACTCGGCAGCCTTGTCGCTGGCGGTCTGCTGGCGGATCCAGTTCTCGTAGTCGATGTCGCGGATCATCTCGCGCAACGCAGCAATCGGGTCGTCCAGGGCGACCTTGTGGCGAACCCCGTCCAGCCAGTGCTTGAAGCGCTGCAAACGCTCGGTGTAGCGGGGCTCCAGGTGCTCGCCCAGGCCTAGCTCCTCGCTGGCGGCGTACATCGAAATACCGCGCTCGGTCGAGTAGTTGCCGAGTTTTTCCAGGGTGGTGGAGCCGATTTCGCGGCGCGGTACGTTGATCACCCGCAGGTAGGCGTTGTCGTCGTCCGGGTTCACCAGCAGGCGCAGGTAGGCCATGAGGTCCTTGACCTCCTGGCGGCCGAAGAAGCTGTTGCCGCCCGACAGACGATACGGCACCTGGTGGTGCTGCAGCTTCAGTTCGATCAGCTTGGCCTGGTAGTTGCCGCGGTACAGGATGGCGAAGTCGCTGTACGGGCGGTCGGTGCGCAGATGCAAGGTAAGGATTTCCATGGCCACGCGTTCAGCCTCGGCTTCCTCGTTCTTGCAGCGGATGACGCGGATCTCGTCGCCGACGCCCATCTCGCTCCACAGCTGCTTCTCGAAATCGTGCGGGTTGTTGGCGATCAGCACGTTGGCGCAGCGCAGGATGCGGCTGGTGGAGCGGTAGTTCTGCTCCAGCATGACCACTTTCAGGGAGGGGTAATCCTCCTTGAGCAGCATCAGGTTTTCTGGGCGGGCGCCACGCCAGGCATAGATCGACTGGTCGTCGTCGCCCACCACGGTGAACTGGTTGCGCATGCCGATCAGCATCTTCACCAGCAGGTACTGGCTGGCGTTGGTGTCCTGATATTCGTCCACCAGCAGGTAGCGCACGCGGTTCTGCCAACGTTCGAGCACGTCGGGGTTTTCCTGGAACAGCTTGACCGGCAGCAGGATCAGGTCGTCGAAGTCCACCGCGTTGAACGCCTTGAGCGTGCGCTGGTAGTGGGTGTAGACAATGGCGGCGGTCTGCTCGCGCGGGTTGCGCGCTTTTTCCAGGGCTTCGGGTGGCAGGATCAGGTCGTTTTTCCAGGCACCGATCATGTTCTTGATCTCGTCGATGCCGTCGTCGCCTGAGTATTCCTTTTGCATGATGTCGGACAGCAACGCCTTGATGTCCGACTCGTCGAAGATCGAGAACCCCGGCTTGTAGCCCAGCCGGGTGTGCTCCTTGCGGATGATGTTCAGGCCCAGGTTGTGAAAGGTGCACACCGTCAGGCCACGGCCTTCCCCCGGACGCAGCAAGGTGGCGACCCGTTCCTTCATCTCGCGCGCGGCCTTGTTGGTGAAGGTCATCGCCACGATGTACTGGGCGCGGATGCCGCAGTTCTGGATGAGGTGGGCAATCTTGCGTGTGATCACGCTGGTCTTGCCCGAACCTGCACCGGCGAGCACCAAAAGAGGGCCGCCGACGTAGTCACGGGCTTCCTGCTGCCGGGGATTGAGTCGGGACATGCTAGAAACCGGGGGTCGCCAGAAAATAGCCGCGCATTCTAACAGGCATGTGGCGGTTGTGGCGTGACCGTCTGACGTGTGAGTCAAATATGTAAACGGGATTTGCCGGGCGGCGCAGTTTCGCGCAGGATGCACGACAAAATACGTCGGGCTGCTACGCCCTGAAAACATGTATAAAAGTGAAAATCATTTTCATTGAATACAGTAGCATACCCGCCAGATCTCGTTGCACCGTGAAGCCTAAGGAGCCCGCTTGTCCACGCCTGTCGAACCTTTGCGTTTGCTGCTGTTGGCTGATGAGCCGGATTGGACAGCTTTGCTGCACGCGTGCATGCCTGCCCTGAATGGCAGCGCCGTGCTGCTCACGGCACCGAACTGGGAGGCGGTCGATAGCCTGTTCAGCCATGACCGCCAGGCCGTGATACTGGCAACCCCTGCCATGCAGCCAGCGCCGGGGCGCTGCGAGCTGCCGACCATCCTGCTGCTGGAGGATGAGCCCGAAACGGCGCCCAGTGGTGCCAGCGACTGGCTGGTCCGTGATCAGCTCAATAGCGATAACCTGCGCCGCTCGTTACGCCATGTGCGCGAGCGGGGTGTGCTGGTGGCCACCTTGCAGCGCCTGGCCGAACAAGATCCGCTGACCGGCATTGCCAACCGCCAGGGTTTTCAGGCACTGCTGACCGCGCGCCTGGCCGAAAACGAGGGGCGCGGCATTGCCCTCGGCCACCTCGACCTGGACAACTTTCGCCACGTCAACGACGCCCTTGGCCACCAGAGTGGCGACCGGCTGATCTTGCAGGTGGTTGCACGCCTGAAGCATCAGTTGGAGGCGGGCGACCAGCTGGCGCGGCTGGGCAGCGACGAGTTTGCCCTGCTGATCGACACCCGCCGCGACGCCAACCGCGCCGAATGGATGGCCGAACGCATCGTCGAGGCCCTGGCCGAACCTTACTGGGTCGATGGCGAAAGCCTGCTGCTGGGCTGCAGCCTGGGCCTGGCCCACGCCCGCGCGCAGGGTGGCGCCGACCCGCTGATGTGGCACGCGCACATCGCCATGCGCCAGGCCAAGGGCAGCCAGGGCTGCACCTTCCATGTGTTCAACGAGCGCATCAACCGTAATGCGCGCAGCCTCGCCGACCTGGAAAGCGAACTGCGCCGTGCCTTGCGCCGGGATGAACTGGAGCTGCACTACCAGCCGCGGCTGAACATGGCCGACGGGCGCATCGTCGGCCTGGAGGCGCTGGTGCGCTGGCGCCATGCCGAGCGTGGGCTGTTGCCGCCCAGCGAGTTCGTGCCGTTGGCCGAGCAAAGCGGCCTGATCGTGCCGTTGGGCTACTGGGTGATTTCCCGCGCCCTGCGTGACATGCAGGTGCTGTGCGAGCGTGGCCTGGAACCGCTGCACATGGCGGTCAACCTTAGCTTCCGCCAGTTTCAGGACAGCCAGCTGTTGGCTACCTTGAGCCGTCTGATCCTTGAGCATGGCGTCGATGCGCGCTGGCTGGAGTTCGAGCTGACCGAAACGGCAGTGATGCGCCGCAACGAGCTGGTGCGCCAGACCATGGACGCGTTGGGGCGCCTGGGCGTGCGCTTTTCCCTCGACGATTTCGGCACCGGCTTTTCTTCTTTCGTACACCTCAACAGCCTGCCGATCGCCTTGCTCAAGGTGGACCGCAGCTTCGTTGCCGAAATGGAAATGCGCGAGGAGAACCGCAAGCTGGTGCACGCCATGATCAACCTGGCGCACAACCTCAACCTCGAGGTGGTGGCCGAGGGCGTGGAGAGCGAAGAGCAGCTGGCACTGTTGCGCGAGTTTGGCTGTGACCAGGTGCAGGGCTTTCTGGTCAGCAAGCCTTTGCCCGTGGCGGAGTTGATGGAGTTTTTGATGGATTGCAGCAAGCCGAAGCTGGTTAGCCTGTGACATCGCGAGGGAGGGCTTTGCCCTCCATCGCAACACAAAGCCCCGGCAATCACACAGACACTGCAGAACCGTCAGCCACACCGGCTTTGCGCAGCAGCCGCTTCATCCGCCATTCAAAGCCGAAGGTCAGCGCCACGGCAGCAAACGCCAGCCCCAATGCCAGCCCCCACCAGATGCCGACCGCGCCGCCGCCCAGGTTGAATGCGAACAGCCAGGCACTCGGCGCGCCCACCAGCCAGTAACAGCACAAGCCGATCAGGAATGTGGTCTTGGCATCCTTGAGGCCACGAATCGAACCCATGGCGATGGTCTGCATGCCATCGAACAGCTCGAACCAGGCCGCGACCATCACCAGTTGCACCGCCAGTTGGTAGATGGCGGCGAAGGCCGGGTCGCTGCGGTCGATAAACAGCCCTACCAGTGCATCGGGCAACAGCCAGAACAGTGCCGCAAAGCCGAACATGATCAGCCCGCCGAAGCCAATCCCGACCCGCCCGGCGCTGCGTGCCGCCAGCAGATTGCCGGCGCCGTAATACAGGCCCACGCGCATGGTCACCGCATACGACAGCCCGGTCGGCACCATGAACGCCGTGGAGACGATCTGCAGGGCGATCTGATGCGCCGCCAGCTCGGTGCTGCCCAGCACACCCATGCACAGGGCGGCGAAGGCGAACAGGCCTACTTCCACCATGTAGGTGCCGCCAATGGGCAAGCCCAGCCGCCACAACTCGCGCAGCGCCGGCATTGACGGGCGCGACAGGCCCTTGCGCAGCGGGTAGGCGGCATACGCCGGGTGCCAGCGGATATACAGCGCCAGGGCAATGGCCATGCCCAGCGATACCACCGCGGTGACCAGGCCAATGCCCATCAGGCCCAGCTTCGGCAGGCCGAACATGCCTTCGAGCATGGCGACATTGAGCAGGTAGTTGAGCACCGTGCCGACCACGCTGATGACCATCACCGGGGTCGAGCGGCCGAGGGCGCTGGTGAAACCGCGCAGGGCCATGAAGGTCAGGTAGCTGGGCAGCGCCAGTGGCAGCAGGGTCAGGAACTGCGCCGCCGAGGCCACGTTCTCCGGCTGTTGGCCGAACATCAGCAATACCGGCTCAAGGTTCCACAACGCCAGCGCGGCCACCAGCGCCAGGCCCCAGGCAAGCCACAGGCCGTTTTGCGCCAGGCGGGTAGCGCCCTCGATATCGTTGGCGCCCTTGCGGATGGCCACCAGGGTGCCGACGGCGGCGATCACGCCCAGGCAGAAGATGGACACGAACGAATAGCTGGCTGCGCCCAGTCCACCACCGGCCAGGGCTTGCGGGCTGATGCGGGCCATCATCAGGGTGTCGGTCAGCACCATCAGCATGTGCGCCAACTGCGAGGCGATCAGCGGCCCGGCCAGGCGCAGCAACGCCTTGAGTTCTGTGGTGGGCGCGACGTGCATGGGCTGTCCTTCTTCCTGAGGTCATGTAGCGAAGCGCGATTCTGAGGCTTCGGTCAACTTTGCACAAAAGGATAAAACCGATTGTTGGCATGACTTTGACTCATGCATATATGCTTTCAGGAGTTGCCTCACAGCTCGTATGGCAGGTACCCGATGTCTCGTCAGCTCCCACCGTTGTATGCCCTGCGCGCATTTGAAGCTGCCGCACGCTCAAGCTCTTTCACCCGCGCGGGTGAAGAGCTGTCGATCACCCAAAGTGCGGTCAGCCGGCATATCCGCACGCTGGAGGATCACTTTGCCTGCCGCTTGTTCGTCCGCAGTGGCCGCAGCCTGCAGCTGACCGAAGCGGCGCGGGTGCTGCTGCCTGGGGTGCGTGAAGGTTTTGCCGCGCTGGAGCGGGCCTGCGATACCTTGCGCGGCGAAGATGACATCCTGCGCATGAAGGCGCCTTCGACGCTGACCATGCGCTGGTTGCTGGCGCGCTTGAGTCGCTTCCGTCATTTGCAGCCGGGCAATGAAGTGCAGCTGACCAGCGCCTGGATGGACGTGGACCATGTGGACTTCAACCAGGAGCCGTTCGATTGCGCGGTGTTGCTCAGTGACGGGGCATTCCCGGCGGACTGGGAGGTGCGCAAGTTGTTCCCGGAGTTGCTGATCCCGGTGGGCGCGCCGGACCTGCTGGACGAGGAGCCGTGGGACGTGCGCCGGCTGGCCTGCATCGAGCTGTTGCACCCCACGGTGGACAAGCGTGACTGGCGCGAATGGCTGGAGCGCATGGGGCTCAGCGACAAGGTCTCGCTGAAGGGCGGCCAGGTGTTCGACACTCTGGAACTGGGCATGATTGCTGCTGCGCGTGGTTACGGGATTTCCATGGGCGACTTGCTGATGGTGGCCGAGGATGTGGCGCAGAAACGGCTTAGCCTGCCATGGCCGACGGCGGTGCCCAGCGGGATGGACTATTACCTGGTGTGGCCGCGTACACGGCCGGGGGGCGAGCGTTTGCGGCGGTTGAGCGCGTTTCTGGATGAGGAGGTGGCGGCGATGGATCTGCCTGATGTGGAAATCCTGCCGCCCCTCTGATTCCCGCAGCCTTACATCGAGCCCAGATTCAAGGCCTGTGCACAGGCCTGCAACGACCGGCGCTCGCTTTGTGCATACAGCGCCAGCTCATCCTGCACCTGCAGCCCCAACGCCGCTTCGAACGCATCGCGGTTGGCGTTGCTGCCGTACTCGGCCTGGGCATCGTCACCCAGGTTGGACTGGAAGATCCCTGCAGCACTCACCGGCAGGAAGTCCTCGTACACCAGCGCCTCGAAGTGCACATGACCAGCGTCGATCAGGCCCTGCAGGGTGGTCGGTCGATCGTCCTGGCCACGCGCAGCCAGCCCTTTTTCGGTGGCAAAGTAGCGGAAGTACGCCAGGCCCTGTTCACGCATCTGCGCCAGGTCATCCGGGAATTCGACAAAAGTTTCCTGCAGCAGCGCCCTGTAGCGCTCGGCGTTGGCCTCGGCCGGCACACCGCCCAAGGCGGCCCGGGTCGCATCCAGCAGCTTGTCGTACAGCTGGCGCCCTTTCGGCGTCAGCGCCGCACCGCGCTGCTCGATTTCGCCAAAGCGCGCAGTGTGGCTGCCCTCGCTGCCTTGTTGGTCGCGGAAGGCAACCTTTTCCTGCAGCGCCTTGAAGCTGGTCTGGCGCAGCAGGATCGGGTGGCGGCGGGTGGGCGGGCCTTCGACCACGGCCTTGGGCGGGATGCCCTTGGCCGGCATGCCCATCTGGATGGCGTCGATATCCAGGGTGCGCGGGGTCAGGTGGTTGATGTGCGGGCCCTTGAAGGCGACCACGTCGGCGATCAGGCGATGCTGGTCGTGCAACTGCTGGTACTGCTCGGCAGTGACCGTGGCATCATGGTGCCAGCGGAAGGTGTGCAGCGCTTCCTGCACAAATGCGTCGGCATCTGCAGCGTTCAGGCCACCATCGCGTTCGCACTGGGCAATCAGCGCGAGGGCGCGATCCGTGAATATCTGGCGTTTGGCGAGGATGCTCTGGGCCAGTTCACGCAGCTGCGGGTTGTCGATCAGCTCCAGGCGCAGCAGCGAGGTGAACACGCGGAACGGGCTGACGTGCAGCGACTGCTCGTGCACCGCGCGAAACGCGGTGGAGTGCACCGGCACGCCGGCAGAGCTGAGGTCGTAGTAGCCGACCGGCTGCATGCCCATGACGGCGAACAGACGGGCGATGGTGGCCAGCTCTTCAGCGGTGCCGACGCGGATGGCGCCGTGGCGTTCCTGATCCAGGCGCTCGATTTCGCCGCTCCAGCGCAGGGCTTCGGCTACCTCGGGTTGCTGGGCCATGACCTGCTGGTTGATTTCGCTCACCAGCTCCAGCAACGTGCCGTAGAGCGGCACTTCCTGTTTGTACATGAGCGACATGGCGGCAGAGAACTGCGCGCGGATGCTGTCTGGGCTGACGAAATCGTGGGCGGGCATCGCTAGCTTCCTGGTTAGGTTTGGACGCTTACATGAAAGCTGGGAATGCACTTGGCTCACAAGCGAAAAAAAGTGAGTGTGTCATTCCTTTTTTGATCGACCTTCAGGGCCCTTTCGCGGGCATGCCCGCTCCCACAAGTACTGCACAGGGCTTGAACCTGCGCGGTCCCTGTAGGAGCGGGCGTGCCCGCGAAGAGGCCCTCAAGCCTGAAGCTGCTCATCAATCCATTCCACCAACGCCCGCACCTTTGGCACCTCCGCCGCATGCTCGGCATACGCCAGATAATGCGCCCCGCCACTGCGCATTGCATGGTTCCACGGCACCACCAGGCTACCGTCGGCCAGTTCCTTGGCCGCCAGATAACGCGGTACCAACGCCACCCCGCAGCCAGCCTGCGCCGCGCTCAGCGCCATATAGAACGTATCAAAGCGTGGCCCGTGGTAGGCACTCACGCTCTGCAGCCCCAGCTCCTGGAACCACTCATGCCAGGCCTCTGGCCGCGAGGTGCTTTGCAGCAGCACCAGTTCGGCCAGCTCTTCAGCCCCGCCCAGCTCGCGCCCGGCCAGCAGCTCCGGCGCGCACACCGGCACCACTTCTTCGCGGAACAGCTCAACGCAGGTGGCTCCCGGCCATGTGCCCTGGCCATAGAAGAACACCACGTCCGCCGACCCCTGCAGCAGCGCAAACGGTTCCATCTCGTTGCGGATATCAAGGTGGATATTGGTGTGGCGTTTGCCAAAGCCCTTGAGGTGAGGAATCAACCAGCGCACGCCAAAACTCGGCTGAGTAGCTACCTTCAGTATCTCGGTCTGCTCGCCATAGGTCAGGACATAGCGGCTGGACATGTCGACCTGGGTGAGGATCTTGTTGACCTCGGCCAGGTACAGGCTGCCAGCCGGGGTCAGTTGCAGCCGCCGGCGAATGCGCAGGAACAGGTGGTGGCGCAGCATCTCTTCAAGCTGCGCCACCTGCTTGCTGACCGCGCTCTGGGTCAGGTGCAGCTCTTCGGCGGCGCGGGTAAAGCTTAAATGGCGCGCGGCAGCTTCAAAGCACTGCAGGGCGGTCATGGAGGGCACCAGGCGTTTGGACATAGCGGTCTCTGCGGCTCGAATCATTACCTGACGGAATGATATGCGGAATAAAGGTCGTTTGTTGCACTGGTGTGATCGGATTAATACTGATCCACATCATTTTTCCACCCCATCACCGATAGAGGAGATGCACAAATGGTTGCTGGATTGCTCGAGCGCCTTGGCGTTGCCGCCGATGCTTACACCCAGGGCGACTACCCTGTTCACACGCCGATCGACGGCAGCCAGATCGCCTCGGTGAAACTGCTCGGCAAGGCCGAGACCATCGCTCGCATCGATCAGGCCCAGAGCGCCTTCGAAGCCTGGCGCAGCGTACCAGCCCCACGCCGTGGCGAGCTGGTGCGTCTGTTCGGTGAAGTGCTGCGCGAGCACAAGGCGGACCTCGGCGAGCTGGTATCGATCGAAGCCGGCAAGATCACCCAGGAAGGCCTGGGCGAAGTGCAGGAAATGATCGACATCTGCGACTTCGCCGTCGGCCTGTCGCGTCAGCTGTACGGCCTGACCATCGCTTCCGAGCGCCCTGGCCACCACATGCGTGAAACCTGGCACCCGCTGGGCGTGGTCGGCGTGATCAGCGCCTTCAACTTCCCGGTAGCCGTCTGGGCCTGGAACACCGCCCTGGCTCTGGTGGCCGGTAACTCGGTGCTGTGGAAACCGTCTGAAAAAACCCCGCTGACCGCGCTGGCCTGCCAGGCGCTGTTCGACAAAGCCCTGAAAGCCTTCGGCGATGCACCGGCTGGCCTGGCCCAACTGGTGATCGGTGGCCGTGAAGCTGGCGAAGCCATGGTCGATGACCCGCGTGTACCGCTGGTCAGCGCCACCGGCAGCACCCGCATGGGCCGTGAAGTCGGCCCGCGTGTCGCTGCCCGCTTCGGCCGCAGCATCCTGGAACTGGGCGGCAACAACGCCATGATCCTGGCCCCGAGCGCAGACCTGGACCTGGCCGTGCGCGGCATCCTGTTCTCTGCTGTCGGCACCGCCGGTCAGCGCTGCACCACCCTGCGTCGCCTGATCGTGCACCGCTCGATCAAGGACGAAGTGGTTGCCCGCGTCAAAGCCGCCTACGGCAAAGTCCGCATCGGCGACCCACGCAAAGACAACCTGGTTGGCCCGCTGATCGACAAACTGTCGTTCGACGCCATGCAGGGTGCGCTGGCCAAGGCTCGCGATGAAGGCGGCCAGGTATTTGGTGGTGAGCGCCAGCTGGCCGACCAGTATCCGAACGCCTACTACGTGTCGCCAGCCATCGCCGAAATGCCGGCGCAGAGCGAGGTAGTACGCCATGAAACCTTCGCCCCGATCCTGTACGTGCTGGCCTACGACGACTTCGAAGAGGCCCTGCGCCTGAACAACGAAGTGCCACAAGGCCTGTCGTCGTGCATCTTCACCACCGACCTGCGTGAAGCCGAACGCTTCCAGAGCGCTTCGGGCAGCGACTGTGGCATCGCCAACGTCAACATCGGCACCAGCGGCGCCGAGATCGGCGGCGCGTTTGGTGGCGAGAAGGAAACCGGCGGTGGCCGTGAGTCCGGTTCGGATGCCTGGAAAGGCTACATGCGTCGCCAGACCAACACCGTGAACTACTCGCGCGAGCTGCCGCTGGCGCAGGGTATCGTGTTCGACTGATGACCGCAGGCGGGGGCTCTGCCCCCGTTTCGCCGGCAAGCCAGCTCCCACAGAGAGTGTTGTCTACCGTACGCTCTCTGTGGGAGCTGGCTTGTCGGCGACAGGGCCGCACCGCGGCCCCAACAAGAACAAATTGCTGGAGCCGGGCCATGTCCGAACTGCGTCAAGAATGCTTGTGGGAATTCGTCAGCAAACCGACCGTCGCCGACCAGGCCCTGGCCGGTGAGCACAAGGCGGATGTCTGTGTGATCGGTGGCGGCATTACCGGCTTGTCTGCGGCTATCCACCTGCTCGAACAGGGCAAGTCGGTGATCCTGCTGGAGGCCTGGAAGATCGGCCATGGCGGGTCCGGGCGCAACGTCGGCCTGGTCAACGCCGGCACCTGGATTCGCCCGGACGACGTCGAAGCGACCCTCGGCCAGAAGACGGGCAGCCGCCTGAACAAGGTACTCGGCGAGGCCCCGGCTGAAGTGTTCGCCATGATCGAGCGCCTTGGCATCGACTGCCAGGCCCAGCACAAAGGCACGCTGCACATGGCGCACAACGCCACCGGCATCGCCGACCTCGAAGCGCGCCATGCGCAGTGGAGCCGCCGGGGTGCCGACGTGGAGCTGCTGACCGGCGCCCAGTGCCAGGAGTACTGCGGTACCGACAAGATTTCTGCCGCGCTGCTCGACCGCCGCGCCGGCACCATCAACCCCATGGGTTACACCCAGGGCCTGGCGGCTGCCGTGGCGCGTCTGGGCGGCAAGCTGTTCCAGCAATCGTCGGTCGAAGGCCTTGAACGTGACGGCGATGCCTGGCGGGTGAAGACCGCTCGCGGGTCAGTGCGCGCCGACAAGGTGGTGATTTCCACCGGCGCCTATACCGAAGGCGACTGGAGCAACCTGCAGAAGCAGTTTTTCCGTGGGTATTACTACCAGGTGGCTTCCAAGCCTCTGCACGGCGCTGCGGCCGACAAAGTGCTGCCTCATGGCCAAGGCTCCTGGGACACCCGCACGGTGCTCAGCAGCATCCGCCGTGACGACCAGGGCCGGCTGTTGCTCGGCAGCCTGGGCCGGGTCGACAACAAGCCGGCGTGGTTTGTGCGCAGCTGGGCGGACCGCATCCAGAGCCACTATTACCCGGAGCTGGGCAAGGTCGAGTGGGAAATGCACTGGACCGGTTGCATCGACTTCACCCCCGACCACTTGATGCGCCTGTTCGAGCCGGCGCCGGGGCTGGTGGCGGTGACTGGCTACAACGGCCGCGGCAACACGACCGGCACCGTGATCGGCCGGGCGTTTGCCGAGTTCCTGCTCAAGGGCGAGGCGGACAGCTTGCCGATACCGTTCTCGCCGATGGCCGGCGTGAGCGCGCCGTCACTGCGCACCGCGTTCTATGAGTCCGGGTTCTCGCTGTACCACGCGGGGCAATGCTTGAGAGTTGTGTTGTAAGTACCGGCCTCTTCGCGGGTAAACCCGCTCCCACAGGTACAACACAGTTTTCGAGACTTGTGATGTACCCGTGGGAGCGGGTTTACCCGCGAAGAGGCCAGTACAGGCTTACTTGTGCAACCAGCTAAGGAAGCCGCCCTTCTTGATCAGGGCCGGCTTCTGCAGCAGCAACGACTCCCGGCTCTGCCGCCGGAAGCGCTGCAACTTGCTCAACGCCGTCTGCACTTCGCCGCGCTGTACCAGGCAGCTCTTCACCTGTTCCTTGTCGATCCGGTACAACACGCAGCTGGTCAGGGTGCGGAACTCGGCAAACGAATCTTCTTCGTCAATGATCCCCTCGACCCCCAGCACCTCACCCGGCCCCATGCGCCCGGCTTCCAGCAGCTTGTCGCCATCGCGCACCGCTGCCGAGACCACACCGCTACCGATTACCAGCAGGTGATCGGAATGCTCGCCCACACCCAGGATCACCTGATCGGCCAGGTACTCCACTGTCGTCATGCGCTGGCTTAGTGCATCGCGTTCTTCATCGCTCAACGAGCGGAACACCCGCACTTCATCCAGCACCTCGCGCTGGCGGCTGCGCGGCGGCATCGCCAGGTCGACATTCCACATCACCCCGCTGGCCTCCAGGTGCCGGTGGGCCAGGTCGAACAGCTGGTTGCGCGCTTCGGTCTTGAGTGCGGCGTCAGCAATGAAACCACTGGCTTCGTACTCCACCGACTCCAGTGTCGAGGTTTTCACCGAAACCTTGGGCGCTGGCGAGGCGAGCAGGGCGCTGGTGCCCTGCAAGGCCTTTTCCAGGGCGTCGAACACCCGCCTTGGGCGAACCTTGGCCGGCACCACCACGCTGATGGTTACCCCGTGGCGATCGGCCGGGCGGCTATGGTTGAGCAGCTTGGCCTTGGCCGCCACCGAGTTGGGGATGACCGCCAGGCTGCCGGTGCCGGTGATCATGCGCGTGGCCCGCCAGTCGATATCCACCACCTTGCCCTCGGTGCCATCTATGGAGATCGAATCGCCGATCTGATAGGGCCGCGTGGTATTCAGCACGATGCCGCTGAACACGTCGGCCAGCGTGCTCTGCAGCGCGAGGCCGATGACGATGGCCATCACCCCGGACGTGGCCAGCAGGCCCTTTACCGGCAGCTGCAGCACATAGCCTGCAGCAGCGACCACTGCGACCAGGAATATCAGCGCGCCCAGTACATCCTGCAGCAGCCGGCCGCCATGGCTGCCCCTGGCCACCAGCAGCAGGCCGAACACCACGGTGATCGTGCGCGCACCAAACAGCCACCAGCCGATTGCCAGCACCGTGGCCATCAGGTTGCGCGAAACATCGTCAGGCCAGGGTGGCGGTTGCAGCGGGCTCATGCCGGCGGCCACCAGCACCGAGCTGAACAGCAGGAATATCACCAGCCGTGCGCCGATGCGCCAGGCGCGGCGCTGAACAGGGATGAGCTGCCAGAGCACCAGGTCAAGCAGGATCAGGGCGGAGCCGAGCAACAACGGGGACGACTGGATGAACGCCAGCATGGAAGTCTCGGGGGTGAGGGGAGGCTGTGGGTAGTAATAGAGCAGGTTGCCGTCGCAGGCAATGTGAACCTGTGCCGGCCTCTTTGCGGATGAACCCGCTCCCACAGCTCTGAGTTTGGTGAAGTCCCTGTGGGAGCGGGTTCACCCGCGAAGGGGCCAGCAAATTCAGCGCCAATCCATCGTTCACATAACAGAACGCTAAAGCCAAAAACCGCTATCTACCGCTGAAAAGGTGATGGATTTAATCTTCTCCCATCAACGCGAAACACCCAACTTACTGAACAATCAAAACCTTCTGGAGCAACGACCATGACCAACTTCAAATACAACCGCCTGAACAAAGACGACGCCGCCGTACTGCTGGTCGACCACCAGGCGGGCCTGCTGTCGCTGGTCCGCGACATCGAACCGGATGCCTTCAAGAACAACGTGCTGGCCCTGGCCGACCTGGCCAAGTTCTTCAACCTGCCGACCATCCTCACCACCAGCTTCGAGCAAGGCCCCAACGGCCCGCTGGTACCGGAACTGAAGGCACTGTTCCCGGACGCCCCGTACATTGCCCGCCCAGGCCAGATCAACGCCTGGGACAACGAAGACTTCGTCAAGGCAGTGAAGGCCACCGGCAAGAAGCAGCTGATCATTGCCGGCGTCGTGACTGAAGTGTGCGTGGCCTTCCCGGCCCTGGCAGCCCTGGAAGAAGAATTCGACGTGTTCGTGGTGACCGATGCTTCCGGCACCTTCAACGCCATGACCCGCGACGCCGCCCATGACCGCATGAGCCAGGCCGGTGCGCAGCTGATGACCTGGTTCGGCGTGGCCTGTGAGCTGCACCGCGACTGGCGCAATGACGTGGAAGGCCTGGCCGCGCTGTGCTCCAACCACATCCCTGACTACCGCAACCTGATGACCAGCTACAACGCCTTCAACGCCAGCAAGTAAACCGCTACGCCCCGGGCACCGACGGTCGGTGCCCGCAAGGGCAGCACACCCATCCAATCCTCCGCCCGTTCACCGTTGCACAGTGGATGCGGGCAAGCTCATCCCAAGGAACGCCGATGAACACCGCACTCCAGGACAACCGCAACGTGGTGACCCTGGTCATCCAGCACAAGGTTCGCGCCGCGTCGCTGGCCGACTACGAAGCATGGCTCAAGCGCACAGTAAGCACCGCGCGGCACCAGCCGGGGCACCTGGACGTCAACGTCATCCGCCCCGACGACGGCGGGCTGCACTTCACCACCGTGGTGCGTTTCGCCGATGCCAGTTTGCTGCAGGCCTGGGTCAACTCGGCTGAGCGCCAGGCGCTGGTCAGCGAAGTGCTGCCGCTGCTCGAAGGCGGCGACCATACCCAGGTCCACGATGACCCGGAGTTCTGGTTCACCCCGCCGAGCACCACGGCCGCGCAGCCACCGCGCTGGAAGCAGGCGCTGCTTACCTACCTGGTGATCTGTCCGATGACCATGGTCATCCCGCAATTGCTGGCGCCGCTGTTCGCCCGTTTCCCCCAGTTGGGCGGCCCGATCACCGGCAACCTGATCGTCAACCTTTTCGTCATCCTGCCCGTGGTGTTCTACATCATGCCTTGGGTAACCCGCCGCTGTGCCACGTGGCTGCGCGGCTGAGCCACGCCTTTCCCTCGACACTTTCAAGGAGATACCGACATGAGCACGTTCGTTACCCGCGATGGCACCTCGATCTATTTCAAGGACTGGGGCAGCGGCAAACCGGTGCTGTTCAGCCACGGCTGGCCGCTGGATGCCGACATGTGGGACTCGCAGATGGAGTTCCTGGCCAGCCGCGGCTACCGCACCATTGCATTCGACCGTCGTGGTTTCGGCCGGTCGAGCCAGCCATGGTCCGGCTATGACTACGACACCTTTGCCGACGACATCGCCCAGCTGATCGAGCACCTCGACCTGCGTGAGGTAACGCTGGTGGGCTTCTCGATGGGGGGCGGCGATGTCAGCCGCTACATCGCCCGCCATGGCAGCGAGCGGGTGGCCGGGCTGGTGTTGCTGGGCGCTGTGACGCCGGTGTTCGGCAAGCGTGACGATAACCCCGAAGGTGTCGACCTGTCGGTATTCGAAGGTATCCGCGCCGGCCTGCGTGCCGACCGTGCGCAGTTCATCGCCGATTTCGCCACGCCGTTCTATGGCCTGAACCATGGGCAGCAGGTGTCCCAGGGTGTGCAGACGCAAACCCTGAACATCGCGCTGATGGCGTCGATCAAGGGCACCCTGGATTGCGTGACAGCTTTCTCCGAAACCGACTTCCGGCCGGACATGGCCAAGGTCGATGTGCCGACGCTGGTGATCCATGGTGACGACGACCAGATCGTGCCGTTCGAGACCACCGGCAAGCAGGCGGCGGAGCTGATTCGTGGGGCTGAGCTGAAGGTGTATGCCGGGGCGCCGCATGGGTTTGCGGTGACCCACGCGCAGCAGCTGAATGAGGATTTGCTGGCGTTCCTTCAGCAGTAATTGCGCTGGGGCATTCGAGGCGTCGAACCGCCGCGAAGAGGCCAGGCCTGGCAGCACAAAACCTGATCAGGGCTAACCTTCTACAACCCACCGCACATCCATCCAAGCCTTGGCCCGGCACCAACCGGCATGCTCCGCAGTTGCGCCTGCCGCCGCCCCCGAGACGGAGAACCCCATGTCCCAGGACCGCAACGACCAGACCCGTCGCCAGTTCCTCGCCACCAGCACGGTGCTCGGTGCTGCCGGTGCGCTCTGGTCCGCATTGCCATTCACCGGCCAAGCCGGTTCCGCTCACGCATCCACCCAAGGAGGTTCCATGACCGCCGACCTGATTCTGTTCAACGGCAAACTGCACACCGTTGACCGCGAAAAGCCCACCGCCACCGCCGTCGCCATCAAGGATGGCCGGTTCGTCGCCGTGGGCAACGACGCCGAGGCCATGGCCCACAAGGGCGCCACCACGCAGATCATCGACCTCAAGCAGCGCACCGTCATCCCGGGCCTGAACGACTCGCACCTGCACCTGATCCGCGGCGGCCTGAACTACAACCTGGAACTGCGCTGGGAAGGCGTACCCTCGGTGGCCGATGCCCTGCGCATGCTCAAGGACCAGGCCGCGCGCACGCCCACCCCGCAGTGGGTGCGCGTGGTCGGTGGCTGGAACGAATTCCAGTTCGCCGAAAAACGCATGCCGACCCTGGAAGAAATCAACCAGGCCGCCCCGGACACGCCAGTCTTCCTGCTGCACCTGTACGACCGAGCCTTGCTCAACCGCGCCGCGCTCAAGGCGGTCGGCTACGACAAGAGCACGCCGAACCCGCCCGGTGGCGAGATCCAGCGCGACAAGTTCGGCAACCCGACCGGCATGCTGATCGCCCGTCCGAACGCGATGATCCTCTACGCGACTCTGGCCAAAGGGCCGAAGCTGCCGCTGGAATACCAGGTCAACTCCACCCGCCAGTTCATGCGCGAGCTGAACCGCCTGGGCCTGACCAGTGCCATCGATGCCGGCGGCGGCTACCAGAACTTCCCGGACGACTACTCGGTGATCCAGGAGCTGGCCGACAACAACCAGCTGACCGTGCGCATCGCCTACAACCTGTTCACCCAGAAGCCCAAGGAAGAGCTGGACGACTTCAGGAAGTGGACCTCCAGCGTCAAGCTGCACAGCGGTACCGACTTCCTGCGCCACAACGGCGCCGGCGAGATGCTGGTGTTCTCCGCTGCCGACTTCGAGGACTTCCTCGAACCGCGCCCGGACCTGCCGCAGACCATGGAAGAAGAGCTGGAGCCGGTGGTGCGCCACCTGGTCGAGCAGCGCTGGCCGTTCCGCCTGCATGCCACCTACAACGAATCGATCACGCGCATGCTCGACGTGTTCGAGAAGGTCAACCGCGACATCCCGTTCAACGGCCTGCCGTGGTTCTTCGACCACGCCGAAACCATCACCCCGCAGAACATCGAGCGCGTGCGTGCGCTGGGCGGCGGTATCGCCATCCAGGACCGCATGGCCTTCCAGGGTGAATACTTCGTCGACCGCTACGGCGCCAAGGCCGCCGAGCAGACCCCACCCATCAAGCGCATGCTCGACATGGGCGTGCCGGTGGGTGCCGGTACCGACGCCACCCGCGTGTCCAGCTACAACCCGTGGACTTCGCTGTACTGGCTGGTCAGCGGCAAGACCGTCGGCGGCATGGAGCTGTACCCCGAAGGCCTGAGCCGCGATACCGCCCTGCAACTGTTCACCCAGGGCAGTGCGTGGTTCTCCAGCGAGCAGGGCAAGAAGGGCCAGATCAAGGTCGGCCAGCTGGCTGACCTGGCGGCGCTGTCGCTGGACTTCTTCAGCGTCGAGGAAGAAGCGATCAAGGGCATCGAGTCGGTGCTGACCGTTGTCGATGGCAAGGTGGTGTACGGCGCGGGTGAATTCGACAAGCTCGGCCCGCCGCAGGTACCGGTGCTGCCGGAATGGTCGCCAGTGACCAAGGTGCCGGGGCACTGGCGCGTTGGTACCCCGTCGCTGGCAGCGGCGGTGCACCAGTGCTCCGGGCCGTGTGGGGTGCATGCGCACAGCCATGACAAGGCGCGCAAATCGAGTGTGCCGGTGAGCGACTTCCAGGGCTTCTGGGGTTCACTGGGTTGCTCGTGCTTTGCCTTCTAAGCTGAGCTGATGTGAAGAAGGGGGCCAGTATCTGGCCCCCTTTTTTGTGTGACTGTTCTGGCCCTATCGCCGGCAAGCCAGCTCCCACAAGACCTCTACTGGCCTTGAGAGCTGTGTAATCCTGTGGGCGCTGGCTTGCCGGCGATAGGGCCGCGAAGGTCAGTATCAGTGGTGAGCCTTGTGCTCCCCACCAGCCAGTAGATGCCTGATCTTCACTTGCACCCCCTCGGTCTGCAGCAACCGCACCCGCGCCTCGATCTTCAACTCACCACGGGTCACCCGATGGTGATGGCGCAGGTGCTCCAGCCACGATTCCTCGAAGAAGAACTCCAGCCACAACGCCGGGTCCGCACTGTCGCGCATCAACCCCCAGGACAACGCGCCATTGCGCTTGCGCATCGCCTCCAGCTCACGGGTCGCCTGCTGGAATGCGTCGGCCTTGGCCGGGTCGATGTGGTACTCCACAGTCACCATCACCGGCCCGCTGTCCTTGTCCATGTCATCGCTCAGCACCGGCACCGGCCAGTGCAGCGACGGCGTCAGCTCTTCGGCCTCGGTTTCCGGCAGGGTCACTTTGCAGGTCAGCAGGGTACCCAGCGCCAGGCCGCCAGCAGCCAGCAGCAGGCTCAAGGTGATCGACGCATGGCTGGCCAGCGTGCCCCACAGCAACCCGCCAGCGGCCATGGCGCCGAAGAAGATGAGGATGTACACCGACAACGCCCGTGCCCGCACCCAGGCCGGTACCGACGTCTGCGCGGCCACCTGCAGGTTGGACAGCACGGCGATCCACGCCGCACCGCTGAGCAGCATCGCCGGCAGCAACACATAAAAGTTGCGTACCAGCGCCAGGGCCAGCAGGAACAGGGCATACAGCAGGCTGGCCAGCAGCACCAGGCGGTCCCGGCTGATGCGTTCGCGCAGGCGTGGCAGCAAGGTGGCACCGGCCACCGCGCCAATGCCGATGGCGGCCAGCAGCAGGCCGAAGTCGGCGGCCGTGCCATGCATCTCGCCGCGTACGATCAACGGCAGCAAAGAGGTGCCGGCGCTGGCGCAGAAAAAGAACGCCAAGGCCCGCAGCAGCACAGCCTGCAACGGCTTGGCGCTGCGGGCAAAACGCAGGCCGGTGCGCATGGCGCCGATAAACCGTTCGGCCGGCAGCAGCGGCTCTTTCACTTCGCGCTTCCACAGCAACAGCACAAGGATGACGCCGGCGAACGAAACCGCGTTCAGGGCGAACGTCAGCCAGGGCCCGACCAGGCTTACCACCACCCCGGCCAGGGCCGGGCCGATGGCGCGGGACACGTTGATGCCGACGCTGGAGATGGCCACTGCATTGGCCAGGTCTTGCTTGCCCACCAGTTCCGGCGTCAGTGCACTCCAGGCCGGCATCATCAGTGCCGTGCCGATGCCCAGCGCCAGGGTCAGTCCCAGCAGCAGGGTAACGTTCATCAGCCCCAGCAAGGTCAGGGTCGCCAGCACCACGGCAACCGCTGACATCCACAACTGCACCAGCAGCAGGTAGCGACGCTTGTCGACGATATCTGCTGCGGCCCCCGCCGGCAGGGCCAGGAAGAACATCGGTAGCGAACCGGCCACCTGGATCAGCGCCACGTGCAGCGGGTTGGACGACAGCGTGGTCATCAGCCAGCCGGCACCCACTTCGTGCATCCAGGTGCCGATGTTGGAGGCGATGGTGGCAATCCACAGCATGCGGAAGGTGGTGTTGCGCAACGGGCTCCAGGCGCCTGAAGGGGAATTGCTCATATCAGAAGCTGCCTTTGAGTGGGTATTCGATGATCAGGTAGAAGCGGTCGATGTCGTCGCCTGCCTGGGCCTGGTTGGCGCGATGGCTGACGTGGGAGAACGACAGGCTCAGGTCCTTGGCAGCGCCGGACTGCACCACGTACTTCAGGTCGATGTCGCGCTCCCAGTGCTTGCCGCCCTGGCCGTACTGGTTGACGTAGGCACCACCCGCCGGTGCGTGGCTGCCGTCGATGCCACGGCCGCTGACGTAGCGGCCCATCAGGCTCAGGCCGGGTACGCCAAGGGTGGCGAAATTGAGGTCGTAGCGCAGCTGCCACGAGCGTTCGCCCGGGCCGTTGAAATCGGCGTATTTGATCGAGTTGGCCAGGTAGATCGAGTCACCGCCGACGAAGTCGAACGGGGTATCGCCCTCGACCTTCTGGTAGGCCAGGCTCAGCGCCTGGGCGCCCATGCTGTACTTGGCCAGCAGGCTGTAGGCGAGGGTATCGATCGCCCCGGCGCTGGCGTTGCCGGTGTCGCGGGTGTTGTACAGGTTGCCGTCCAGGCGCCAGTTGCCCTCGGCCAGGTTCAGGTTCAGGTAGGCCTGGCGCCAGGTATCCTCCAGTTGCCCGGCATACAGCGCAGCGCCGAAAGGGCCGGCGGGCGCGAAGGTGGCGCCGGCCAGGCTGATGGCGCGGTTGTGGGTGCTGGCGCCATAGCCGTTGAAATCATCGTGGGCCGAGCTGTTGTCCTGGTTGTTGAAGGCGGTGAAATGCCCAGCCTGCAGGCGCCAGTCTGGCAGGTCGGTGTTGTCCACCAACCAGCCGCTGGCGTATTCCGGGTGCAGGCGTTTGTCGCTGGTGTCGAACACCGGGGTTTCCACGGTCATCTCGCCGTAGCGCAGCTGGGTGTTGCCCAGGCGCAGCTTGAGCGCGGCGCCGGCGCTGGAGTAGTCGGACTCGGCGCGGCCATCGCTGTCGCGCGGCAGCAGGCCGGTACCGGCATGGCCACGACCGCCGTCGAGCTTGAGACCAAGGAAACCGTGGGCGTCGATGCCTACGCCGACGGTGCCCTCGGTGAAGCCGGAGCGGATTTCACCGATGAAGCCTTGGGCCCATTCCTGGCGGTAGTTCTGGCCGCTGGCGGAGGGCGAGCGGAAGTCGCTGTGCAGGAAGTAATTGCGGCTGAGCAGCGACCAGCCGGGTTCTTCGGCCTGGCTGAGTGCCGGGCACAGGGCGAGGGTGGCGAGCAGGGCGCGGCCTGGTCCGGGGGTGGCGCGGATCATGGGGGCTCCGGGGGTTATGATCCGGGACTGTGGATGAAGGGTAGGGCAGGGGTCTTGTAACAGTGTGCTGGCATTGGCTTTGTCTGTTGCGGCCCTTTCGCGGGTAAACCCGCTCCCACCGGTTCTGCACAAGCCACGGGGCTATCGCCGACGCTGTGGGAGCGGGTTTACCCGCGAAAGGGCCGGTGCAGGCTGCAACTGACTCAAGCCATATCGCTGATCGCAAATTCCTCGGCCAGATGATCGATCAGCGATCGCACCGACGGCAGCAACCCGCGCCGCGACGGGAAGATCGCATGCACAATTCCACAGCGTGGATGCCATTGCGGAATCAACTCCACCAGCCGCCCCTCCGCCAGGTCCTCGCGCACGGCCACCCGTGGCAAGTGCGCAATACCCACCCCTGCCACCACGAAATGGCGCAGGGCGAACAGGTCGTCAGTGACCATGCGCGGGGTATGGGGGATGACAATGCTGCGGCTGTTGTCCTCGCCCTGGAACAGTTCCCACTGATACTCCCGCTGGGCACTGCCCCAATGCACGCTGGGCAGCGTGCCGAGCAGCTGCGGGTCGAAACCTTCGGGCAATTGCGCCAGGTATTGTGGGTGGCCGACCAGGCACTGGGTACTGTTGCTGAGCACCTTCATCACCATGTCGGTGTTCTCCAGCGGCGGAAAACGCACCCGCAGGGCGATGTCGAAACCCTCGTGCAACAGGTCGACGCGGCGGTTGGTACTTTCGATGAACAGCTCTACCTGCGGGTACTTGAGCATATAGCGGGTCAGCATCGGCCCGACCCAGGAATTCAGCAGGGTGGTCGGGCAGCTGATGCGCACCAGCCCACGCGGCTCGCTGCGATTGCGCTCGATGATCTCCGCCGCGCCCTCGGCTTCCACGCGCATGGCCAGGCAGCGGTTGTAGTAGGCCTGGCCGATTTCAGTGAGCGAGCAATGGCGGCTGGTGCGGTGCAGCAGGCGCACGCCCAGGCGCTCCTCAAGGTCGGCGATGCGCCGGCTGAGCTTCGACTTGGGCATGTCCAGCGCCCGGCCAGCCGGAGCGAAGCCACCGTGCTCCACAACCTGGGTGAAGTAGTAGAGGGAGTTGAGGTCTTCCAATGATCGTTCTCCAGATGGAACGCTAAAGGCAATTTTCGCAGTCTACCGCCGTGAAGGGGATGATTTTAATCTGTGCCCATCAACGCGAAACACCCCGGATTGCTGAAAAATTCATAACCCTTAAGAGCACGGACCATGAGCAAATTCACCTACAACCGCCTGAACAAAGACGACGCCGCCGTACTGCTGGTCGACCACCAGGCCGGGCTGCTCTCCCTGGTCCGCGACATCGAGCCGGACAAGTTCAAGAACAACGTACTGGCCCTGGCTGACCTGGCCAAGTTCTTCAACCTGCCGACCATCCTCACGACCAGCTTCGAGCAAGGCCCCAACGGCCCGCTGGTGCCAGAGCTGAAAGCACTGTTCCCGGACGCCCCGTACATCGCCCGCCCAGGCCAGATCAACGCCTGGGACAACGAAGACTTCGTCAAGGCGGTGAAGGCCACCGGCAAGAAGCAGCTGATCATTGCCGGCGTGGTAACCGAGGTTTGCGTAGCCTTCCCGGCCCTGGCAGCCCTGGAAGAAGAGTTCGACGTGTTCGTGGTGACCGACGCCTCCGGCACCTTCAACGAAATGACCCGCGACGCCGCCCATGACCGCATGAGCCAGGCCGGTGCGCAGCTGATGACCTGGTTCGGCGTGGCCTGTGAGCTGCACCGCGACTGGCGCAACGATGTGGAAGGGCTGGCGGCGCTGTGCTCCAACCACATTCCGGATTATCGCAACCTGATGACCAGCTATAACGCGCTGACTGCGGGTAAGTGACAGCCTGTAAGTTCTAAGCGTGAAGGCCGGCTCCCTCTATAGGGAGCCGGCCTTTTGCATTTGCTGTGCCGGCCTCTTCGCGGGTAAACCCGCTCCCGCAGGTACTGCACAGCTTCAGAACCTGCGGTGATCCTGTGGGAGCGGGTTCACCCGCGAAGAGGCCGGCACAGGCGATATCAATTCATGGGCTGTGACTCAATCCCATCCAGCAGTGCCTCAATCAGCCCTTCTGTCATCTCCCACAGGTACTGCACAGCTTCAGAACCTGCGGTGATCCTGTGGGAGCGGGTTCACCCGCGAAGAGGGCGGTACAGGCGACTCAATTTATAGGCTGTGACTCAATCCCATCTAGCAATGCTTCAACCAACCCTTCTGCCATTTCGAGTGCATTGAGGTTGCTCCAGAACAGGCTTTTGCCTGTGTCATCCAGATGCTCCAAGGCTTTGTATCCACAGTCATAGGCACCGCGCAGGTACTGGGCGACATGCACCAGGGCATCGTGGGCAGAGACGCCAGGGTTTACTGTGAATAACGGGGGGTGGCCGGCATCGCAGCGGCTGAAAGGGCGTTGTGTGGTGTTGGGGAGGGGTGGATCCGGGACGATTCTCTTCATGGCAATTCCTTCTCCAGAAATGAACTGCAACCACCCGTTTCCACGCAGAAGGCGGCAGTTGTACGCGAGGTGGAAAACCGGGGAGAAGGCAAGCCGGTAGGCCAGAAGGCCACACGCGCACAACTGCCATTACGGCAGTCCTTCATCACATCCGGGTTTCCACACCCGATCGCTGAACCGACAGCGACCCGGTTAGCCTAGAGAGCAGGCCTTCCCCGGACAATCAGACGGATGTCGACACGGGGTGTAGGATAAATCCTTGGGATTGGCGGTGACGTAGGAAATGGTTCGCGGGGAAGTAGGACCTTGCTGAAAATTGGACGATCTTGTGATGGGTTTTTTGTGTCCGCGTAACGGCAGCGAGGTGATCGTCAGGAGATCGCAGGATGGCCTCCAGTTGTATGGCGATAGGTTTGTGGCGCCTGCGAAATCGAGCGCCGCCCGCGCGGCGCATCGCGGATAAATCCGCTCCTACATTTGTTGCAACGTGGCCATGCCTGTGAGGCCATGGTTGTCAGCCGGTTTGCAAGACTGAAGACCTGCGCCAAGGCTGGCAACCATGGCGTAACAGGTTCGGCACGTTGCAACAAATGTGAGCGGGTTTATCCGCGATGCGCCGCGCGGGCGGCGCTCGATCTCACAGGCGATATAATTCTCAAGGCATGCTTTTTGGGAAACCTCTGACATTGAAAACGGATGGCATGACGGGGCCAAGCAGGAAGGCCAAGCGCAAACTGGGCAACCCGGAAATCCTTCAGGTGTGCCCCCATGTTCCGTCCAAGTACAAGCTTGAAAAGTGTAAGGCATGACCTTACACTCAACCGTCAAAGATCAGAAGTTTCAGGCACAAGGGCCTGAGGCTGCTCCATCAGCAGGGTGACGCATCTGGCGTGCGTGCGGATCATGTCAATCGCTTGCGGCGTTTGCTTGCTTCCCTGGAGGTTGCACAAACGCCAGCAGACATGAACCGTCCCGGTTACCGCCTTCATCCTCTGCACGGAAAGCTGGATAGCTTTTGGGCAGTGAATGTTTCAGGTAACTGGCGTCTGGTGTTCCGCTTCTTGGGTACCGATGTGGAGCTTGTTGATTATTTGGACTACCACTAAAAGGCTTCAATCATGCCTATGTTTGATCCTCCCCATCCAGGGGAGTCCCTGCGAGAAGACGTGTTGCCTTCAATTGGCATGAATGTCTCTGAGTTAGCTCGTCACCTAGGTTATTCGCGGGGGCAGTTATCCACAGTACTCAATGGACGCGCCGCCATTTCTGCCGATCTTGCTTATCGCCTTGAGCTGGCGGGTCTCGGCCCTGCCAGGCAGTACCTTGCCGAACAGGCCGCTTACGATCTTTGGCAGGCTGCCCACCGTGAGCATCCTCAGATAGAGCGGTTAGTGTTCGCCTGACGACTTACCCCGCATCCGAATCAAACAACCGCTCCAACTCCACCCGCGCCTCCTTGGCCGTCTGCATCACCTTGGCCCGGTCATCACGCACCTGCCCCTGAGCCACCAGCACTTCTTCATCATGCTGGGTAAACCGCGCAATCCGGTCCGCCGCCTGTTCATCGCTCAAGCCCAGCCCCACCAAGGCCCTGCGGGTCATCTCCAGGCTGGAGTAGAACGTCTCGCGAATCGGCTCGGCACCCACATCCACCAGCTTGTGCACATGCTGGCGGTTACGTGCCCGGGCCAGCACTTTCAGGTGCGGGTACAGACGCTTGATGCGCTCCGCAGTGCGGGTGGCGACTTCGGGGTCATCGATGGTGATGACCACATACTCCGCCTCGCCCACCTTGGCGGCGTGCAGCACCTCCGCGCGCAGCGGGTCGCCGTAGAACACCGGCACCTGCTCGAACATGCGGGTCATCTCGATGGCATCCACCGAGGTTTCCAGGGCCAGGAACG
Organism: Pseudomonas sp. 8_5_2; assembly: GCF_059295255.1. Taxonomy (NCBI): domain Bacteria; kingdom Pseudomonadati; phylum Pseudomonadota; class Gammaproteobacteria; order Pseudomonadales; family Pseudomonadaceae; genus Pseudomonas; species Pseudomonas sp. 8_5_2. Next base: position 5,773,900 of record NZ_CM181238.1, on the reverse strand, counting down.
GGATTTTCTGCGCCCGCAGGATGCGCGCCACAATCTGCCCCATGCGGCCCATGCCGACAATCACCACCCGAGGTGCATCGGTCTGGATCTGGGTGTATTGCTCAGGCACTTCCCGCACCGGCTGCGGGCGTTTGAGGGCGCGAGCGCAACCGAGCATCAGCAACGGAGTGATGGCCATCGACAGGGTGATTGTCATCAGCAGCAGGTCGTAGGTCTGGGTGTCGAACAGGCCCTGGTCCTTGCCCAGCTTGAACACCACGAAAGCAAACTCGCCACCGGCGGCCAGGACCATGCCCAGGCGCAGGGCGCTGGCGCTGTTCAAGCCACCGGCCAGGCGGCCGACGCCGAACAGAAGCGCCAGCTTCACCGTCACCAGCAGCAGGGTCAGGCCCAGCAGCACCAGCGGCATTTCCAGCAGCAGGCTAAGGTTGGCGCCCATGCCGACGCTGATGAAAAACAGCCCCAGCAGCAGGCCCTTGAACGGCTCGATCTGCGATTCCAGCTCGTGGCGGTATTCCGAGTCGGCCAGCAACAGGCCTGCCAGGAAAGCGCCCAGCGCCATGGAAATGCCGGCTTCTTCCATCAGCCAGGCGGTGCCGATCACCACCAGCAACGCCGTGGCAGTGGATACTTCCGGCAGACCGGTGCGGGCGACGGTGCGGAACACCGGGCGCAGCAGGTAGCGGCCGCCGACGATGACCACGGCGATGCTGGCGAATACCTTCAGCCCGTGTTGCAAGCTGTCACCATGGCTGGTGTCGGGGCCAGTGGCGGCCAGCAGCGGTACCAAGGCGATCAGCGGGATGGCGGCGATGTCCTGGAACAGCAGGATGGCGAAGGCCAGGCGGCCGTGCGGGGCGTTCAGCTGCTTGCTCTCGGCCAGGCTCTGCAAGCCAAGGGCGGTGGACGAAAGCGCCAGGCCCAGGCCCAGCACGATGGCAGCAGGCAGGGTCTGGCTGAAGCCGAACAGGGCGATGGCGCCGATGATCGCGCCGGTCAGCAGCACCTGGGCAGTGCCGACGCCGAACACCGACTTGCGCATCAGCCACAGGCGCTTGGGTGACAGTTCCAGGCCGATGATGAACAGCAGCAACACCACGCCCAGCTCGGAAATGTGCGCCACGCTTTCGGTGTCGCGGATCAGGCCCAGTGCCTGCGGGCCGATGGCGACGCCAGCCAGCAGGTAACCCAGCACGGCACCCAGTTGCAGGCGCTTGGCCAGGGGGACGGCGACGACGGCGGCGAGCAGAAAGATCACCGCGGTTTGCAGAAGGCTGCCTTCGTGTGGCATTGGCTCGTACTCCATGAGCTGCCGGGGCAGCGTTTGAACAGTTTGGCGGACAATTCTGGGGGCTGGGGTGGAGTCAGACAATCTGCCATCGGGGAGAAAGATTGTCCTGAAAAATGAGACAACCCGTGCTGGTCTCTTCGCGGGTAAACCCCCTCCAGGTACAGCGGAGCCTGCCAGGCAGGTGCAATCCCTGTGGGAGCGGCTTTAGCCGCGAAGAGGCCAGCACAGGAAAAACACTGACTCAGGCCTCACCAAACTGCGCCCGATACTGCGCCGGCGTCATGCCAATCCGCTCGCAGAACACCTTGCGCATATGCCGGTCACTGCCAAACCCGCACTGCGCCGCTACCACTTTCAGCGGCAGGTCGCTGCCTTCCAGCAGCTTGCGCGCGCGGTCGATGCGCGCATTCTGCAGGTACTGCAAAGGCGTGATGCCCACTTCGCGCTGAAAGGTGCGGGCGAAGTTGCGGCTGCTCATGGCCACCAGATCGGCCATTTTCTGCACGGTGAACACCTGCTCGATGTGATCGACGATGAACGCCTGCACCCGTGCGATCGGCGAATCGTCGCGCGGTACCGCCGCCAGCAGTGGCCCATAGGGCGTCTGCCCACCCTGACGATGGCGCGCAACCAGCAGCACCTTGGCCACTTCCAGTGCCAGCGCCTTGCCGTGGTCCTCCGCCACCACCGCCAGTGCCAGGTCGATCCCTGCAGTGATCCCGCCCGAGGTGATCAGGCAGCGGTCGATCACGTAGATCTGCTCGGTCTCGACCCGGGCATTGGGAAACGCCCGCGCCAGGCGCTCTACATAGTTCCAGTGGGTGGTGCAGCGATAGCCGTCGAGCAGCCCGGCACGGCCCAGCAGGAACACGCCGGTGCAGATCGCACCAAAGCGCCTGGCACTGCGTACGGCCTGCGGTAGCCAGCGCTCGATGCCGGGCAGCGCTATGTCATAGGCCCCCGGCCCACCGGGCACCAGCAGCAGGTCGACGGCCTCCGGCAGGTCATCCAGGCGCAGGTCGGCCAGTACTTTCAGCCCACAAGAGCTGCGCACTGCCGCTTGCCCCTCGGCCAGGGTGAGCAACCGGTATTGCCGGTCTGCAGGCAAAAAGCGGTTGGCGATGGCGAACGCATCCATCGGCCCTGTCACATCCAGCGACAGCACATCGTTGAACAGCACCATGGCCACGGTGCGGTAGGCGGGTTTTTCCTGCATGGCGCTTTTGCCTTTAATGCCGGCCGCCGCAGCGGCCTGTAGCTGAATACGAAACGCATCTTATGGTAACGGCAAAAGGGCCAGGGCCAGCAGTGCTCGATTAAGAACAATTCAGGTTTGGCTCAGGACTTTGTCATGAGTGGAAGGCGAGACTTTACTCATTGAACAGGAGAGTCGCCATGCACCCTTGGACGCCCCAAGAGCAGCAGCAAGCCCCTGGCGCACTGACGCCTGCGCGGTTACGTCAGGCCAAGGAACTGATGCTGCGCAGCTCGCTGTCGATCATCGAGATCGCCGGCGTGTGCAACCTTACCCGCAGCCATTTCTCCCGGGCGTTCAAGGTCAATACCGGGCTATCGCCCCAGGCCTGGCGCTTGCTGGCGCGCATGGAAAAGGCCAAGCGCCTGCTCGCCACCGAAGCACCGATCACGCATGTAAGCCTGGAATGCGGCTTCTGCGACCAGGCCCATTTCACCCGCGCCTTCAGCCGCCTGGTCGGCCAGCCACCGAAGGCCTGGCGCCAGGCGCAGGTCAATCCTTAAGCCTAATCTATCCACCGGTATAGCCCCCTGTGGGCAGTACCGGCCCGTTTCCCAACCCAAGGAGTCACCCCATGAGCCAACCCGATTACAAGCGCCTGAACAAAGACGACGCCGTGGTCCTGCTGGTGGATCACCAGACCGGCCTGATTTCGCTGGTGCAGGACTTCTCGCCCAACGAATTCAAGAACAATGTGCTGGCCCTGGGCGACCTGGCCAAGTTCTTCGGCCTGCCAACCATCCTCACCACCAGCTTTGAGCAAGGCCCGAACGGCCCGCTGGTGCCTGAGCTGAAAGAGATGTTCCCGGACGCGCCGTACATTGCCCGCCCCGGCCAGATCAACGCCTGGGACAACGAAGACTTCGTCAAGGCGATCAAGGCTACCGGTCGCAAGCAGCTGATCATTGCCGGTGTGGTCACCGATGTCTGCGTGGCTTTCCCGACCCTGTCCGCGCTGGCCGAAGGCTTTGAAGTGTTCGTGGTGACCGATGCCTCCGGTACCTTCAACGAAACCGTGCAGCAGGCGGCCTGGGCGCGCATGACCCAGGCGGGCGCGCAGATGATGAACTGGTTCTCGGTGGCCTGTGAGCTGCACCGCGACTGGCGCAACGACATCGAAGGGCTGGGCAACCTGCTGTCGCAGCGTATCCCCAACTACCGCAACCTGATGAACAGCTATTCGGCATTGACTGCCCGTTGATGTAAACCTGTTGCGGCCCCTGCGCGGGCTATTCCGCGAAGGGGCTGCAACAGGCTACGAATGGTTCACCGGCAACGTGAAGCTAATCCGGCAACCACCGAGGTCCGAGGCCAGCGCCTGCAGCTGTCCGCCATGGGCCTGCACCACCGAATTGCAGATCGCCAGGCCCATCCCCATGCCATCGTCCTTGGTGGTGTAGAACGCCCCGAACACCCGCTCGCGCTCGTCGGGCGCGATGCCCGGGCCGTTATCGTCGACGCAGATCTCCACCCTGTCGCCAGCGACCGACGAGGTAATGCGCAGCACTCCATCGCTGCGATATCCCGCCAGTGCCTCCAGGGCATTGGTGATCAGGTTGAACACCAGTTGCTGCAACTGCACCGGGTCAGCCATCACGCTGACCCCCGCCTGCAACCGCGTCTGCACGTCTACCGTGCCCTTGGCGGCATCGGCCGAAGTCAACCGCACCACCTGGCGTATCAGCTCGTCGGGCTTCATCGCCTTGAGCTGCATCGGCGCCTGTTTGGCCAGCGAACGCAGTGCACGCACGATGTTGGCCGCACGTTCGCTGTCGTTGCGGATGTCTTCCAGCCCGGCTATCGCCTCATCCAGGTCGGGCTTGCTGCGCTTCAGCCAGCGCAGGCTGGCCGCAGCGTTAGAGGCGATGCCCAGCAGCGGTTGACTGATTTCGTGGGCGATCGACGCCGACAGCTCGTTCATCACCTGCAGGTGCGCACTGCGTGCGAGCTCTGCACGTGAGCGGCGCAGCTCGGCCTCCATCTGCGCCCGGCTCTGGTTGTCTTCGGCCAGGCGGGTGTAGAACTTGGCGGTTTGCAGCGACACCGCGGCCTGCGAGGCAAGGATTTCCAGCATGGCCAGACGCTGGCTGCCGAACAGGTTCGGCACCAGGCGGTTTTCCAGGTACACCAGGCCGATCAGGACGCCCTGGATCACCAGTGGCAGGCACAGCACCGAACGGGCGTTGCGCGCCTGCAGTTCGTGACGGAAGGCCTCGGGGCAATCGTTCTGCGCATCGTTGAGCACCAGCGGCTTGCGGGTGCGCATGGTGGCGTTGATGATCGACAGCGGTGCCTGGGTCATGAACTTCTGGCAGTTGTCCATGCTCACGTGCAGCCCCGCATCGTCGATGTAGGCCAGGGCAGCCATCTGGAATTCGGCACCACTGACGATCAGCAAAGCGCCATGGTCGGCGCCGGAATGCTGGGTCAGGTGCCCCATCAGGGTTTCGATCAGGCCTTCGAGCAGCACTTCCTCGGACAGCGCCCGTGCCGCCTCGATGCCGGCCTCCAGGTCGAGCTTGGCCTGGTGGGTTGCGCGGTAGGTCTCCTGGATCGGCTGGGTGCGCAGAAACGGATGCAACGTCTCCAGCTGATGCACCTTGCCGGTCGCGCCCCAGATGTGAAAACAGTCCCGGGCGACCCGCAGGTGCAGGTTGGCACCCGAAATCAAGCCACTGGGAATGCATACCTCGGCCAGCTGTTCGTGGGCCAGTGCCTGTTCGTGGATGAAGCCGGCGGCGGTTGCGGCGATCTGGGCCTGGTCGAAGCAACGAATGGCGGCAAGGCCGTCGCCCTCCAGTTTGGCGATCACGCCCTCGATCAGCAGCAGCTTGTTGCGGAACGTGGCCGGGTTGAAACCGGCCCAATGGCCAAAGCGCTCACGCAGGCCCTGCAGCGCGTGCAGCTTTTCGGTCAAGCTACCAGGGGCCTCCGGGCTGCCCAGGGCCAGGCCGTGGAACAGGTGGTAGTCGGCCAGGTTGATATGCGCCGGTGCCGCCCAGGCGTGGTCTGCGGTTTTCGCCAGGTGCTGCAGGGCGTGGGGGATATTGCCCAGGTAGAACGCCGACATACCGGCAAACAGGTGGCGGAAGAACAGTGTGGTGGGCGAGTCGACTGGTACGGTCGAGACCGGGCAGGGTGTGCCGCTGAGTTCGGCAACGAATGCATGCTGGGCCTGCAGGATCTGTTCGACATCGTGGTAGCCATGGCGGCGCACGGTCGCCAGGCCTTGCGCCACCTCATCGGCAACGTCAGGCAGGTAACGGCCCATGAACAGCGAATCGGAAACCAGGTGATTGCAGGCGTAGCAGCTCATCGCCAGGTCGCCGCTCAGGCGCGCAGAGTCGACTGCCTCCAGCGCGGTGCGGCGAGCAAACTCCATGGGCGAAGTCCAGGCGCTGACCTGGTCCAGGGCCAGCAGCGCGCTGGTCAGGTCAGCCTCGAAGCCGTGGCGTTCGATCAGCTTGAGGGCGGCAAGGCAATAGGCATGGCCGTCATGATAGGCGCCGAAGCGCTGAGCAACCATTACCCCGAACCAGGCCAGGCCATATGTGCTGCCTGGCGCAACGCCATGCAGCAGCGACAGCTCCATGAGTTTGGCCAGGTGCAGGAAGCACAGGTCGTCCTGCACGAAGAACGATGACGACAGTGTCGCCAGCAGGCTGATGGCGACCGTTGCTTCCTCCGAATCGGTGCGTGGCAGCGACTCCAGGCAGTGACGACCCTTGTGCTCGATCAGGCTGAGCACATGGGCATGGCTGGCCTCCACGTGTTGCCGATCAACCCCGCGCGGCAAGCGGATCCCCAGCAACTCCAGGCCGCACATGGCGCTGCCGATTGCCGCCTGATAGTCACCACGCAAGGTCCACAGGCGTGCCTGCAGCCGACACACCCGTGCCTGGTCCAGCGGCGTGCGTGCGCGCTGCCGGCATACGCCGACCTGGGCCTCGGCCGCGCTCATGCGCGACAGTTGCATGTCGCACTCTGCCGCCATGCAGGCGATGGCAAAGCCATGGCTGGCGCGGCTTTGCAGCGTGCCGCCGTGGTTCAGTAGCTGGTCGGCCGTGTGCAGGTAGCTGACTGCCTGTGCAAAGGCACCGCTGTCGCGGGTGCGCGATGCCGCTTCGCACAAAAGCTGCAGGAACACTTCGCGGTCGTTCGCTGCAAACCCGCATGGGTCGGCGCTTTGCAGCTGGTGGGCGAGTTCGAACAGCACTTCGTGCAAATGCTCGGGCCAGGCCCCGAGCATGGCCTGGGCAATCTGCCCATGCAGCGAGGCACGCTCGGGTATCGGCGTGAGCTGGTAAGCCGCCTCCATTACCCGGTCATGGGCAAAGCCCAGGCCTTTCTGGCCAGGCAACAGGAAACCGGCGGCAATCAAGGCTTTCAACGGTTCGCCTGGTGGCTCTGCGAGGACCTGGTGGAGCAAGCCATCATCACATCGGTTGCCGGCCGCGCTGGCGACTCGCAGCACATCGCGTTGCGCCGCTGGCAGGCGTGTCAGGCGGTGGATCATCAGGTCGGCAACATTGTCGGCATAGCGGTGGCGGGCCACTGCCTGCAGGCACCACGACCAGCGCATGGCCTGGGTGTCGAAGTTGAACAGCTGGTCTTCGACCATGGCCCGGAGAATCTGGTTGATGAAAAACGGGTTGCCCGCGGTCTTTTCGTGCACCAGCCCGGCTAGCGGCAACGCTTGCTCAGGGCCGACGTGGTAGCGCTCGCCGATCAGTTCGGCTACCGCACCAACGGCCAGCGGACGCAGGGTCAGCGTGGTACTGCGCAGGGTTGCCGGCAAGGTGGGCATGGCATTGCCGACAGCCACATCGGTACGCCTGGCGAAGATCAGCAGCAGGTTGCCAGGCGGGTCAGCCAGTAGCTGAGCCAGCAGGCGCTGCGAGGCATCATCGGCCCACTGCACGTCGTCCAGGAACAGCACCAGCGGGTGGCCGGGGCGGCTGAACACTTGCAGGAACTCGACGATGGCCCGCAGCTCCTTCTGCAAGGCCAGGCGCGTGGGTTTCGCTGGCAGCTCGGGCAGGGGACCGAGGATCAACTGCAGGTCCGGTGCCAGCGTGCCGAGGAGCCGGCCGTGGCCTTTGATGCGGCGCAGTATCTCGCGCCGCGGGGCATCAAGGTCCTCGCTGCTCTTGGCCAGTAACTGGGTAGTCAGCGCGCCGAGTATCTCCACCCACGGCCCATACGGCACCGCTTGCTGCAGGCTGTTGCATCTGCCAGTTGCCCAATGGCCGGTGGCACAGGTTTTCAGCGTGGTTTCGACCAGGCTGGACTTGCCCATGCCAGCGGGGCCGTTGATCAGCAGGGCCTGCGGGGTGCTGTCGCGGCGCATGGCCCTGAGCAGCAGGGTGATGGCTTTCTGTTCGGCGTTGCGGCCATACAGGCGCTCGCGGCTGGGCGAGACCGGGTCGGCGCAACCGGGCTCGAAGGCCGGCAGGGTCCTGGTAGCGGTCCATTGCCGCTGACAGTGGCCCAGGTCTATCGCCAGGGCGCGGGCGCTCTGATAGCGAGCATCGGGTTCCTTGGCCAGTGCCTTGGCCAGGATCCGGCTCAGCGGCTGCGGCACGTTGCTCTCGACTTCGCAGGCGGCGCGCGGCTGCACTCCCGCATGCAGCTGACGCCAGTGCGGGGTGTCGCGCCCGGTCAGCGGCAGCTCGCCCAGCAGTAGCTGGTAAAGGATCGCGCCCAAGGCATAGATGTCACTGCGCCGGTCGCTGCTGCTGCCGTGCGGGCAGACCTGTTCCGGCGCCAGGTACGCCCAGTTGCCGAGCGGGGTGCCCTGTTCGCTGATCAACTGCGCCGGGTCGGCACGAAAGCAGCTCAGGCGCACCCGCTGGTTGCCCTGCAGGCACACATGCGCTGGCTGCAGGGCGCCATGCAGCACATTGCCTTCGTGGGCCAGCGCCAGGGCGTTGGCCGCGTTCATGGCAATATCGAGAAACGGCGCGAGCGCCAGTGGGCCGTTGGCGATCAGGTCGGCGACCGAGCGGCCGGCCGGGTACACCAGCAGCGGGCCTTCGGCGGAGCGTACGAATGCCGACGGGATGACCGCCCACTGCGGGTCCAGTTGCAGGCGGTAATCACGTTCCAGCCGCTGGCAGGCGGCAGGGGCTTCGAGCGGAGCGCGCACTGCAATCCAGGCTTGCTGGCTGGCGGGGTCGTGCAGACGAAAGTAGCTGAGTTCACCTTCCTGGCCCAGCGCGGTAATGTCGCAGCGGTTCAACCAGCCCTCATCGATCGACTGGTCAAAATCGATGGGCCTGTGGGCGAGGCGTTCATCGAGCATCGGGCACCCCTGCTAGCGACATCATGAGACGCGAGTATACGCAGCGCCCCCCCTGTGGATGCGGCTTGCAGCGCGCTTGGCCGTAACGGGCACGCCGTTGTCCGTTATCGCCCCCAGGCCTTTGCCGGGCGCTTGTATAGTCCTTGGGCCAACCTATCCCTCGGGATAATTGTCTGAATGCGTGCGCTGGCCTAGGCTGCCCGGGCTGCGCGAACGCCCGTCCCCGTGCGAGGAAGCCATGATCCGAATAGGTAATGCCCAGGTGTCGCTGGAGCGGCGAGAAGCGTTTCTCGACGGCAAGCCGATCGCGTTGGGCGGGCGTGCATTCGAGGTGCTGGCCACGCTGATCAAGGCCAAAGGCCGGGTGGTCGGCAAGGAGGAACTGTTCAGCCAGGTGTGGGCCGGCACGGTAGTGGAGGACAACAACCTGCAGGTGCAGGTGTCCTTGCTGCGCAAGGCCTTTGCCAATCACGGCCTGATCCAGACCGTGCCACGCCGCGGTTACCGCCTGGCCGCCGATATCAGCCTGGAAGTACCTTGCAAGGCTTTTGCTCAATCGCCGCTGTGCACCTCCACCCTGGAGCCGCTGGTCGACAGCACGCACGTGCCGGTGCTGGTAGTGGACGATGACCCATCGGTGCGCACGGCGCTGGGCCGGCTGCTGCGCGCCCAGGATATCCCGCATCACCTGTTCGCCAGTGCCGAGGCGCTTTTCGATGCGCGCCTGGAAACCCCCTACGCCTGCCTGCTGCTGGACATGCATCTGCCCGGGACCAGCGGCCTGGAGGTGCAGGATGCGCTGCGCCAACTGGCCCTGCCGTGGCCGATCGTGTTCATGACCGGCTTCGGCACCATCCCGATGACGGTCCAGGCCATGCGTGCCGGTGCCGTGGAGTTCCTGACCAAGCCTTTCGACGAGGACCAGTTGCTGGCACTGCTGCAGGCGGTGCGCGCACGGGCTGTGGTCGATGGACGCAAATGGCGCCACGCGCGACAGGTCGAGGACAAGTACCAGCGCCTGACTCAGCGCGAGCGCCAGGTTTTCTCACTGGTGGTCGATGGCCTGTCACACAAGCAGATCGCCAAGCAGATTGGCACCAGCGAGGTGACGACCAAGGTGCACAAGAAGAACATCATGAACAAGATGCAGTCCCGCTCGCTGGTTGAGCTGGTGGCCATGCACCAGGTGATCGGAGCACGGCCTGAAGGCCTGGGCGGCGCATGAACAGATGGGTGTGCATCGTCGACGACGATGCTTCGGTGCGCAAAAGCCTGGCCAACCTGCTGCGCTCGGCCGGGTTCGAAACCTTGCCATTTGCCGCAGGAGAGGTGTTTCTGGCCTCGGAGCTGGCGCCACAGGCGGGCTGTGTGCTGCTTGATTTGCGGATGCCGGGGATGAGTGGTCAGCAAGTGCAGCATGAGCTGATTCGGCTGCAATGGCGTTTACCGGTGATCTGCATGTCAGCGCATTGGGAGGAAGGCGCAGTACGCGCAGCCATGAGCCTTGGCGCCTTGGCCTGCCTGGGCAAGCCTTTTCCCGAGGAAGTGTTGCTGATGGTGGTTGAAGAGGCGCTGGCATCCAGCTCAGCACACCTGCGCAATCAATAGGCTGCCAATCAGGCAATGCTCACGTGTTGATCGATCAGCGAGACCATTGCCATGCCACGCCTGAAGTTTTTCCTCGACCCTCAATCTCCGACCCTGACCGCCACCGGCCTGCTGTTCATGCGGGTGATGGCTGCTGTGCTGCTGCTTTCAATTCATGGCTTGCCCAAGTTGCTGCACTGGAGCGATGAGTTGCAGCGCATCGAAGATCCCTTTGGGCTAGGGCCTTCGCTGACGTTGGGGGTGGCAGTATTCGCCGAGGTGGTATGCCCGTTGCTGCTGCTGTTGGGGGTCGCTGCCCGCCTGGCTTGCCTGCCGGTGCTGGCGGTTTTGCTGGTGGCGCTGGTGGTGGTGCACCCGGACTGGACGCTGGAGCAGGGGCAGTTTGCCTGGTTGCTGGTGGCGCTTTATGGCGGGTTGGCGGTGACCGGGCCTGGGGGGTATTCGGTTTCGGGGTATCTTTGGGGTAAGAGGGGGGCGCGGCAGGGCTGACAGGTGCTTGGCGCTGCATATCTTGCGGCAAGCACCTGTCAGCCCTCACGCGATTCCCTATGGCTAGCTTGTCGGCGATGGGCTACAGCGCATCCCCGCCACCTAACTGCTCCCCGGCCGATACTGCAAAGCCTCGGCCAGATGCCCCCGGGCAATCGCTTCGCAGCCTTCCAGGTCCGCCAGCGTGCGCGCCACCTTCAACAACCGGTGCGCTGCCCGCAACGACAAGGTCAACCGCTCGCAGGCACCTTCCAGCCAGAGCTGGTCCGCCGCTGCCAGGCCACAATGGCGGCGCAACCCCTCCAGGTTCAGGAACGCATTCGCGCAGCCTTGCCGCCGTTGCTGCACCTCCCGCGCTTCAGCAACCCTGGCGGCAACATCGGCACTGGTTTCACCACAAGGCTGGTGGTTCAGCGTGGTGCTCTCGCGGGCCACGGTCAGGTGCAGGTCAATGCGGTCCAGTAACGGCCCGGACAACTTGTTGCGATACCGCGCGATCTGTTCGGTGCTGCAACGACAGCGGCCAGTCGGGTCGCCCAGGTACCCGCAAGGGCACGGGTTCATTGCCGCTACCAGCTGAAAGCGTGCCGGAAAACGCACCTTGTCACGCGCCCGGGCAATCACGATCTCGCCCGACTCCAGCGGCTCGCGCAGCACTTCCAGCACCCGCCGTTCGAACTCAGGCAGCTCATCCAGAAACAGCACGCCATGGTGGGCGAGGGTGATCTCACCCGGTTGCGGTCGGCTGCTGCCACCCACCAGGGCCGGGCCAGACGCGGAGTGGTGCGGGTGACGAAACGGCCGCTGTGGCCAGCTGTTCAGCGGAGCGTGCCCACTGACCGACTGGATTGCCGCCACTTCCAGCGCCTCGTGCTCGTCCAGTGGCGGCAGCAGCCCGGGCAGGCGGCTGGCGAGCAGGGTCTTGCCGGTGCCAGGAGGGCCGGTGAACAGCAAATTGTGAGCCCCGGCCGCCGCCAGCAGCAAGGCCCGCTTGGCCGCCAGCTGGCCCTGCACTTCGCTCAGGTCCGGGTAGGGACGTGGATGCAGGATCAAACCATTGGCTGCGTACGGTGGCAGTGGTACCTGGCCGTTAAGGTGGGCGACCAGTTCCAGCAGGTGACCCACCGCATACACCACCAGGCCACTGGCCAGGCTGGCTTCCTCGGCATTTTCCCGTGGCACCACCAGCGCCCGACCGGCTTCGCGCGCCGCCAGAGCCGCAGGCAACACGCCCTGCACCGGGCGTAACTTGCCAGACAACGCCAGTTCACCGAGGCATTCGACATCGACGAGGGTGGCAATTGGCACCTGACCATCGGCGGCAAGAATGCCCAGGGCGATGGCCAGGTCATAGCGCCCGCCATCCTTGGGCAGGTCGGCGGGGGCGAGGTTCTGGGTAATGCGCCGCTGCGGGTAGTTCAGCCCGGAGTTGACGATGGCGCTGCGCACCCGGTCCTTGCTTTCCTTGACCGTGGTTTCCGGCAGGCCGACCAGGGTGAGATGCGGCAGGCCGTTGGTCAGGTGGGTTTCGACACTTACCGACGGTGCCTGCACGCCCACCTGGGCGCGGCTGTGGACGAGTGCTAGGGACATGGACGCTCCGTTGTCGCTAAAAAGGCCGCTGCCTGCGGGTGGGGCAAGGATAGCCAGCGCGTCAGAGCCAGGCGCAGGAAGTGTGCGACGTGGTTTTACAGGGCAGGTTTTTTCCCTGTGATTTCACTGGAGCCGACTAAAATGGATCCAATTAACTTTGCGCAGCCGCCAGGTATGGCTTAGTGTTGTTGGGCAACGGCGGTTGCCATGGGATGGCACCGCAGCTTCTTCCAAATGGACTTGAGGTATTGCTCCGTGCAAACGCTCACCCGCACGCGCCAGGTCATCCGCGAACTGGCGGACGCCCGTGCATTTGTTGAACTCAACCGTTATTTCGACAGCCTCGAAGCGCAATGGCGACAGGCCCCGAACGGGGAGTTTCCTGCCTACCTGAGTGCCCTGGAAGGGCACATGCTGGTCGACGCCGAGTGCCAGGGCGGCAAGGCCATGAGCCAGGTGCTCAAGGCCTGGATGGATGCCTGCCCCAAGGCTTACCACCCACAGGTGGTGATGGGCTGGCACTGCCTTCAGCGCGCCCGCCAGGTGCATGGCAATGGCCAGCGCAACGCCGCAGCCGCGCTAGCCGTCGAACAAATCTGCGAAACCGCTGCCGCACACTTGGTGCGTGCCATGGACCGCTCAGCCCAGCCAGTGGCAGCGCTTGTGGGCATGCTCCATCTCAGTGCGCGGTTTGCTGAGCCTGGGTGGTTGATCGAACTGTTTCAAGGCCAGCCCGCGCGCTACCGGCCCAGTGCCCAGGCGGACGTGGAAGTGCAGGAGGCTGCGGCGCCGTTGCTGGTGAAGCATGGGCTTTTGCCGCTGGCCGAACTACCGAAAGCGCTGCCGACCTGTCTGGGCAGGCGGGTCGATCACGAGAACGAGGACCCTCGCTATTACTGGTTGCGCCATGCCCTGGTCGCTCGCCCCGGATGCTTTGAAGCGATCCAGGCCCTCGCCATTTCCCTGTCCCCCCGCTGGGGTGCGAGCCCTGACGCGATTGAACTGCTGGCCAATGGGCCATTGTGCGAAACCTGGGACGAAAGCCTGCGAAATGCGCTGCGCTGGATACCCATCGAAGACCGGCTGACGCTACCCCATACCGATCAGTTGCAGGCAGTTGCCGATTGGCAACAGGTGCTGGATGCTTGGTCACAACGCCTGCTCCGGCCCAGGGAAAGTGCGGTAGTGCTGGCGTGGCGGGGCGCCTTGCGCAGCCATGCGTTGCAGGATCACCCGGGCGCCATGCGCGACTTCGCCGCAAGCTTTGCGAGCAATGCCGACCATGGTGCCATCCCCGCAATGGGCGCGCCCTTTCGCTGCCTGGTCGAGCTGATCCTGCGCGACGGCATGGCTGACGAAAAACAGCTGCTGCGCACCGCCATCGAGCGCCTGAGTGAAGGTCGCTCGCATGCTGGCGCCTGTGCATTACGCGCTGCCGGCCACCACTTTGGCTTGTGGGGGTTGCCACGCTCGGCCGAGCAGGCGTGGGCATGGCTGCAGATGGCCGTGAAACGCCAGTGCGCGGGCCAGGCGCCGGGCTTCGAGGTGCTGGAGGTGGCGCGGCTGCTCTGGGCTGCCAATCGGCATGAAGTGGCCTGCTACCTGTATGAGCGTTGCGCCCAACTGAACCTGCCAGGGGCGGCCTTGGGGCTGTATGAGCTGCACCGAGGTGGCATGGGGAATACACCACAGCACTACCTGGATGAGCAAACGGCAGAGTACTGGCTGCAGCGTGCGGTCGCGGCGGGCAGCCGCCAGGCCAAGTACAACCTGGCTTGCCTGCGTATGCATGGCGATGAGGACCTGAACGAGCGCAGCGCCATGCTGGCAGTCCGGCGCCTGCTGGTCGACGCGCTGGGCAATGCGCAGACCAATGCCCGCGCTCGCTTGCACCTGGGGATTCTTTTGCGCCAGTTTGGCGAGGCGCAGGAGCCGGCCGAGGCGGTGGCCTACCTGTCGAGCCTGGTCGAGCACCCGGACCCATGGATCGCCGGGCGTGCCAGCGCCGAACTGGCGCTGGCCTGGATGCAGGGGCGCGGTACACGCAAGCAAAGCCGCTTCGCCGCTATCGAATGGGTCAATCGTGCGGCCACCTTGCAGCCAGGGGATTCGACCATCGAGGATATTCAAGCCGAAGTCCTCAATTCGCATAACCGCGTGAGGACCCTGGTCACCCAGTGCGGTGCTGCACTGTTCCGTGGCACCCTGCATCCCAGTGAGTTACCGCCAAGACAGCCACCATCCGCGCCGGAACGCCTAGGAGCCTCGGCCTGATCTCAGGGCCTGGCGCCGAGGATGATGTGCGAGGCCTTGATCAGCGCCGTGGCTTTCACGCTCGGCGCCGGTCCCAGCCCCTGTACCGCTTCGCGGGTGACGATGGCATGCACCTCGATACCGCCGGCCGGCTTCAGCTCATGCTGAGGCACTCCTTGTCGATTGCTATTCCTTGCCGCCAGGCGCCATCCGCGCTTCCAGCTCGGCGACCTGCTGCTCGAGGGCTTCCAGGCGTGCACGGGTGCGGGCCAGCACGACCATCTGGCTGTCGAATTCATCGCGGCTGACCAGGTCCAGCTTGCTGAAAGCACCTTGCATCAGCACCTTGAACTGGCTTTCCAGCTCTGCACGGGGCTGGGCGGTGTCGCTGCTGAACAGGCGCGAGGCCTGGTCACTCAGGGCGTCGAGAAGGGCTTTAGGCGCGAGCATGAGGCTGTCCACTGAAACTGGGAAATGGCCGGCAGTGTACCACGGGCAATTGCGCTGCCCAGGCTGGCGCGGCTGCACATAATTCGCGCAATGCGGGCTGCTGGTGCGCACCAACTTCGTGCATGTTTTACATGCTGGCGACTGGCCAAGTCCGCCGGATTCACATAACCCCCTGATTTTCGACGCTTTGGCAGAACTGGCAAGGTTTCTGCAAACACCTTTGCGAGCCATGCACTGATGCAGTTCCTTGTGACCAGGCAGTGCGCACGCAGAGCCACATGCCGACGACGCGTTACAAAGCCAACCGCTGCGCTTAGACTTGAGACGGGTTTGTTTTCCTGGGGCAAGTCCACCAAATCGGGAGAGAGTTTCATGAAGCTAGTCACAGCCATCATCAAGCCGTTCAAGCTGGACGACGTGCGCGAGTCACTGTCGGAAATCGGCGTGCAGGGCATCACCGTCACCGAAGTCAAAGGCTTCGGTCGGCAGAAGGGCCACACCGAGTTGTATCGCGGTGCTGAATATGTGGTCGATTTCCTGCCCAAGGTGAAGATCGATGTCGCCATCGATGACAAGGACCTTGATCGGGTAATCGAAGCCATCACCAAGGCAGCCAACACCGGCAAGATCGGTGACGGCAAGATTTTCGTGGTGAATCTGGAGCAGGCGATCCGTATCCGTACCGGCGAAACCGATACCGACGCGATCTAAGCAGCAAAAAAAGCCTCACCAAACCCAACGCCCCAGGAGAAAACAACATGACTCTGCGTAAGATCGCAGGGCTAGGAGCCCTATTGCCCCTCGTAATGCCCGGGCTTGCCCTGGCAGAGGAGGCTGCCCCAGCGCTGAACTCCGGCGACACCGCCTGGATGCTGACTGCAACGGCGCTGGTGCTGTTCATGACCATCCCGGGCCTGGCCCTGTTCTACGGCGGCATGGTGCGTTCCAAGAACGTGCTGTCGGTGATGATGCAATGCTTTGCAATCACCGGCCTGATGAGCATTCTGTGGGTCGTCTACGGCTACAGCATGGCCTTCGATACCACCGGTATGGAAAAGGGCGTGCTCAATTTCAATTCCTTCGTCGGTGGCTTTTCCAAGGCATTTCTCAGCGGCGTCACGCCCGACAGCCTGACTTCGGCCACCGCGCTGTTCCCGGAAGCGGTGTTCATCACCTTCCAGATGACCTTCGCCATCATCACTCCGGCGCTGATCGTCGGTGCCTTCGCCGAGCGCATGAAGTTCTCCGCGATGCTGGTGTTCATGGGTATCTGGTTCACCCTGGTGTACGCGCCAATCGCGCACATGGTCTGGAGCGGCGACGGTGCACTGATGTGGGACTGGGGCGTGCTGGACTTCGCTGGCGGCACCGTGGTGCACATCAATGCCGGTATCGCAGGCCTGGTCTGCTGCCTGGTGCTGGGCAAGCGCAAAGGCTACCCGACCACCCCGATGGCGCCGCACAACCTCGGCTACACCCTGATGGGCGCTGCCATGCTGTGGATCGGCTGGTTCGGCTTCAACGCAGGCTCTGCTGCTGCCGCCAACGGTACTGCCGGCATGGCCATGCTGGTGACCCAGATCGCTACCGCCGCTGCGGCACTGGGCTGGATGTTTGCCGAATGGATCGGCCACGGCAAGCCGAGCGCCCTGGGCATTGCCTCGGGTGTGGTTGCCGGGCTGGTCGCCATCACCCCGGCTGCCGGCACCGTGGGCCCGATGGGCGCTCTGGTGATCGGCTTGTCTTCGGGCGTGATCTGCTACTTCTGCGCTACCAGCCTCAAGCGCAAGCTGGGTTATGACGACTCGCTGGACGCCTTCGGCGTGCACGGTATCGGCGGCATCGTCGGCGCCATCCTCACCGGTGTGTTCGCAGCCCCGGCCCTGGGCGGCTTTGGCGCCGTGACCGACATCGGCATGCAGGTCTGGATCCAGGCCAAGGGCGTGCTGTTCACCGTGGTCTACACCGCCATCGTCACCTATGTGATCCTCAAGGTGCTGGATGTGGTGATGGGACTGCGGGTCAACGAAGAAGAAGAGTCGGTCGGCCTCGACCTGGCTCAGCACAACGAACGCGGCTACAACCTGTAACTGCGACGCGGTAAAAACTTGCCCGGCTTGCCGGGCATTTTTTTGTCAGATTTTCGGCATTTCCTGCACGGCAAACGGTTTATTCGGCACGTTCGCGACGTAGGTAAAAAACTTACAACTTGCAGTGCAATTATGGAGCTTTGCTTTTTCCACGGGCGCGCTAGAATGCGCGCCGAAGGGTGCTTGCGAGTAGTCCGCACACTTCGCCAGCCTTTGCTAGGCTTGCCAGTAGCGAGTGGCCAGCAGGGGCTAATGGATTTGTCAGGTCCTGCCAGGAGCAGGGCCTGCTGGGTGCCGCCTCCCATCCCGGGTGCCGACCCAAGGGCAGTGGCCTAACCCACGGCCAGTTGAATTTTCACTGGTGGCTGCCGGTCTACGGCTGCACTGGTCTATAACTAACCTGCTTTTCGCAAGTCATGAGGTAGAACATGAGCGACGACGATCTGGAAAATGATGACCTCGAAGTAGGCGACGACGACGAGGCTGATGAAGGCCTCGAAGCGGCGGCTGACGATGGCGCCGAAGATGCTGGCGACGACGACAGCAGCCCGGCACCCGCTGCCAAGGGCAAATCCAAGGCGGCCGTCTCGGTAGACGAGATGCCGAGCATGGAAGCCAAGCAGAAAGAGCGTGATGCACTGGCCAAGGCGATGGAAGAATTCCTTTCCCGCGGTGGCAAGGTGCAGGAAGTCGAGGCCAACGTGGTCGCCGACCCGCCCAAGAAGCCGGACAACAAATACGGCAGCCGCCCTATCTGAGTGGCTGCTCGCAAAAAAGCCCGCCGTCGCTGCGGGCTTTTTTGTGCCTGTCGAAAACCTGCCGAAATTTCCTACGATAAAAGCAGATTCGTCTGCTAGATCATTTTGTCCGACCTAGGCAAGCATCGCGGATCGAGCCTGGAGGATTTATGGACAAACTCGTTCGCCGTCGTGAGTTGCGTAAGGAAGACATTTCTAAAGTGGAGGATCCTTTTTTTGCCAGGGGGGAAGTGGAGCGTGCCCTCATGGGGCGGAGGCACCTGTGCGGTGAAGCGGAATTTCTGAGAAGCTGTGGCATCACTTCTGGGCGAGAGCTATCAGAGCACGATCTCAAGGTGGCACTGGAAGAAATCAGAAACGGCAGCTGGCTATTTTTGACCAACAATCCATTCAGACCCATGAGACTAGATGGTCACTTAGGCACGACACAGTGCTTTCCTGTTTCAGATAAGCTGAAAAGGCAACCTGATTACGAAAAAGGCTCCGGTAAGTGGCGTACTATCGATATCGATTATGACGGGTTGAAGAACACGTTCGCCATCTTGCAAAACCGTCTTGGTTCGCTGGGTGATGAGGGCCGCCTTTTCGGCTCGGAAAGCAAGGATTATGACAACACCTTTCGGGTCGTGACCCAGCAATGGGTTCCTCTTGATAGTCATGATGATCATTTAGCATCACGCTCAGCCATTCATCGCTATGGCAAACTACGGGGCATCACGCAACGGTATCTGGAGGGAGAGGATAAGTGGCAGATCAGTGGAAAATCTTGGCACTGGCAACCTGTTCTTCCTTTTGAAACCTACGAGCACCGAGAAAAGAAATGATGTTCGTAGCACAAAACAAAGAGCGCTGGGTGTTGAGGCTATGGGGCGGGCTGGACGCCCTTTATGTATTGCTCTATGTCGCAGGCAGTATTCGGCGTGGGCATCTGCCTGTAGTTACCGATCTGCAGAGGATGCTGGGGTTTTTGGCCGAACAAGGCTTGCTCACCATGGTGTTGATGGTGATGAATGTGTTTTTACAGGTCTCGATCATTTTCAGTGCCGTGTTTTTTCTTGGCAGTCGAAAGGTGGGAGTCTACGTGGGCCTCGCGCAAATACCGTGGCGTCTGCTGTTCGCTGTGCCGTCGCTTTCGGTACTGTTGATCTGGGCCGGTCTGGTACCTGAATACAACAGGTGGCTGATGTTCTGCGCAATTGTCCTCTCAGAGCTGATCAAGGGTGGGACGCTATTGTGGCTGCTACGCCGCCAACGAAGGCGTCACGTGGTTGCTCGTAGCTGACAAAAAACCGCAGTCGCTGCGAGTGTCTTGTTCTTTTCGATTTTGTGTTTTCTGTGCGAGCCTCTTCGCGGGTGAACCCGATCTCACAGGCTCAGCACTGGCTGAAGGTTCTGCGCGATCCCTGTGGGAGCGGCTTCAGCCGCGAATGGGCCGCGCAGCGGCCCCTGTCAGCGCCAGCGCGAAAGGACGTCGGGCAGCTGCGACAGACGCTGGATCTCGGCATCCGGTGCCTGTTCACCAGCCCAGGCCTTGCCTTGTGGGTTGTACCACACTGCCCGCAACCCGGCGCGCTGTGCGCCGGCAATGTCATCGCCGGGGTGGTCGCCGATGTGAACGGCGGCGCTGGCGTCCGCGTCCCCGCGGCGCAGGGCTTCCAGGAAAGGCGCCGGGTCTGGCTTGCCGATGCCAAGGTCCTCGGCACACAGGGCAAAGCTGAAATAGTCCGCCAGCCCCAGGCGGCTCACATCGGCATTGCCGTTGGTGACCACGCCCAGGGTGTAGTGATGGCGCAGAATCTCCAGCACCGGCTGCACTTCAGGGAAAATCTCCACCTGGTGGCGGGCATGCAGGAACACTTCGAAGCCTTCATTGGCCAGCTCCAGCGCCTGCTTGCTGCTGTAGCCGACTTCTTCCAGGGCGTGCAACAGCACGCGCCGGCGCAGGGCGCTGATGCGGTGCTTGAGGCCGGGCTCGGCCTGCACCAGGCGCTCGCGAATGGCAAACAGGTGCTCCACCGGTACGCCGCCAAGGATCGGGGCGTTGGCTTCCAGCCAGTCGCGCAGCACGACTTCTGCGCTGGCAATCACCGGCGCGGTGTCCCACAGCGTATCGTCGAGGTCGAAGGTGATCAGCTTGATGCTCATGAGTCTGTGCCTTTGCTGCGTTTAGCCCGGGGGTGGGCACTGTCGTACACCGCCGCCAGGTGCTGGAAGTCCAGGTGGGTATAGATTTGCGTGGTGCTGATGTCGGCGTGGCCGAGCATCTCCTGTACCGCACGCAGGTCCTGGGACGATTCCAGCACATGGCTGGCGAAGGAATGGCGAAGCATGTGCGGGTGCAGGTGCTGGCCCAGCTCACGCTCGCCGGCCGCCTTTACCCTCAGCTGGATGGCCCTGGGGCCCAGCCGGTTGCCCTGACGGGTGATGAACACCGCACCGTCACGAGGGTTGCCGATACCGCGCAGGCGATACCACGCCTGCAGCGCCTCGCGGGCCTTGCGGCCAACCGGCAGTACGCGTGCCTTGCCACCCTTGCCCAATACCTGCACCAGGCCGCCGGCGAGGTCGAGGTGTTCAAGGTCGAGGTTGGTCAGCTCGGACAGGCGCAGCCCCGACGAGTAGAACAGTTCGAGGATGGCCTGGTCACGGCGGGCGATGAAGTCGTCGTCGACGCCGCCATCGAGCAGTTGCAAGGCCCGGTCGGTGTCCAGCACCTTGGGCAGCCGCCGTTCACCCTTGGGCGCGCTCAGGCCGCTGGCCGGGTCGTGCTGGCACAGGCCTTCGCGGTTGAGGTAACGGTACAGCCCGCGCACTGCCGACAGCAGCCGCGCCAGGCTGCGCGACGACTGGCCGTGGTGGTGCAGGCGCGCGATCAGCTGGCGCAGCTGCTGGATCTGCAGCGCCTGCCAGCCGGCAATACCGTGTTCGTTGCAGTAGGCGATGACCTTGTCCAGGTCGCGCCGGTAGCCCAGCAAGGTGTGCGCCGACACCTGGCGCTCGTTGCGCAGGTGTGCGCAATAAGCCTCCAGCTGGCGTTCCATCAGCGTACCGAGCGCAGGGTCTGGGTGACACGTGGTACAACGCGGCCGAGCACTTCGGCGATATAGCCGAGGAACAGCGTGCCGACGCTGCTCTTGTAGTGTTGCGGGTCGCGGCTGCCGATCGCCAGTACCCCGTGCAGCCCTTGGTACTCAAGGGTCGCCACGGCGCTGGAGCCCACTTCACGGCGCTGTTCTTCGCCAAACAGGAAGGTCAGTTCGTGTTCGCGCAGGTTGCCGCTTACCGTCTTGCCGCCGCCCAGCAGGGCACCAATGGCCTGCTGCGCCTCGGCGTTGCTGACCCAGCGCCCGACCGGTGCGACGTTGTCGCCGAACAGGATCAGGCTGACGAAGGGCACCTGGAACTCCTGGCGCAGGCTGTCTTCGACTGCCATCACCACTTCTTCAAGGCTGGCGGCATCGAGCAGGTCGAGAATCAACCGGCGGGTCTTGTCGAACAGCCGGTCGTTGTCGCGCGCCACGTCCATCAGTTGCGACAGGCGATGGCGCATTTCGATGTTGCGGTCGCGCAGCAGCTTCAGCTGGCGTTCCACCAGCGACACGCTGTCGCCACGCTGGTGCGGAATACGCTGTTCAAGCAGCAGCTCGTCATGCTCGGCGAAGAAAGTGGGGTGGGCGCGCAGGTAGGCGATCACCGCTTCGGCATCGAGCTCGGCGGACTGCTGGGGTACAACCTGTGGCTGATCGGTCATGGCGGTTACTCGCTTAGAGACGAACCTGTCCTTCGTAGACGCGTACGGCCGGGCCGGTCATCAGCACGGGCTGGCCGGGGCCGGCCCATTCGATGTGCAGGCGGCCACCGGGCAGGTCGAGGGACACCGGGGAGTCCATCCAGCCCTGGCTGATTGCCGCCACGGCGGCAGCGCAGGCGCCGGTGCCGCAGGCCTGGGTTTCACCCGCACCGCGTTCCCAGACGCGCAGGTTGGCGCGGTGGCGGTCGACAACCTGGAGGAAGCCGGCATTCACCCGCTGCGGGAAGCGTGGGTGGTTTTCGATCTTTGGGCCCAACTGGTGCACGGGGGCGGTATGCACGTCGTCGACACGCAGCACGGCATGCGGGTTACCCATGGACACAGCGGCGATCGAATGCACTTGCCCGTCGACTTCCAGTGGGTAGTTCAGCGCCTGCTCATCGGCGACGAAGGGGATTTCGGCAGGGATGAAGCGCGGCGGGCCCATGTCGACGCTCACCTGGCCGTCGTTCTGCACGTCCAGGGTGATGACGCCGCTTTTGGTTTCCACGCGGATGCGCTTTTTCGCGGTCAGCCGCTTGTCCAGCACGAAGCGGGCAAAGCAGCGTGCACCGTTGCCGCATTGCTCGACCTCGGAACCGTCGGCGTTGAAGATGCGGTAGCGGAAGTCCACTTCGGGATTGTTCGGCGCCTCGACGATCAGCAACTGGTCGAAACCGATACCGGTGTGGCGGTCACCCCATTGCTTGGCGTGCTTGGGCTGGATGTGCGCGTGCTGGCTGACCAGGTCGAGGACCATGAAGTCGTTGCCCAACCCATGCATCTTGGTAAAACGCAGCAGCATGGGGTTACTCCGGCAGCAGGCTTTCGCCAGCGTACAGTTCGGCGATGGTCTCGCGGCGGCGTACTTCGAAAGCCTGGTCACCGTCGACGAGGATTTCAGCGCAACGGCCGCGGGTGTTGTAGTTGGAGCTCATGACAAAACCATAGGCGCCTGCGGACTGTACAGCCAGCAGGTCACCTTCGGCCAGGTCCAGCACACGGTCCTTGGCCAGGAAGTCGCCCGTTTCGCAGATCGGGCCGACCAGGTCGTAGGCACGGCCTTCGCCGGTACGTGGCTTGACCGCACTGACGCCCATCCAGGCCTGGTACAGGGCCGGACGGATCAGGTCGTTCATCGCCGCATCGATAATGGCGAAGTCCTTGTGTTCGGTGTGCTTGAGGTACTCCACGCGGGTGATCAGCACGCCAGCGTTGGCCACGATGTAGCGGCCCGGCTCGAACACCAGGGCCAGCTCGCGGTCGCCGACGCGCTCGCGGATGGCCTTGATGTAGTCGGCCACCAGAGGCGGTTGTTCGTCGCGATAACGCACACCCACACCGCCGCCCAGGTCCAGGTGGCGCAGGTGGATGCCGCAATCGGCGAGGCGGTCGACCAGGTCCAGCAGGCGGTCGAGGGCATCGAGGAACGGCTCGACGGTGGTCAGCTGCGAACCGATATGGCAGTCGACACCGACCACTTCCAGGTTCGGCAGCTGCGCGGCGCGCACGTAGATGGCTTCGGCGTCGGCGATGGCAATGCCGAACTTGTTTTCTTTAAGGCCGGTGGAGATGTACGGGTGGGTGCCGGCGTCGACATCCGGGTTGACCCGCAGCGACACCGGGGCAACCTTGCCCATTTCGGCGGCTACCACTTGCAGGCGCTCCAGCTCGTCGGTGGACTCGACGTTGAAGCAGTGCACGCCTACTTCCAGGGCGCGGCGCATGTCTTCACGGGTTTTGCCGACACCTGAGAACACCACTCGGTCGGCGCGGCCGCCAGCCGCCAGGACGCGCTCCAGTTCACCGCCGGAAACGATGTCAAAGCCTGCGCCCAGGCGGGCCAGCACGTTCAGCACACCGAGGTTGGAGTTGGCCTTGACCGCGAAGCACACCAGGTGCTCGGCGCCTTGCAAGGCGTCGGTATAGCTGCGGTACTGGGCCTCGATATGGGCGCGCGAATACACGTAGGTGGGGGTGCCATGGCGTTCGGCGATGGCCGACAGGGCCACGCCCTCCGCGAACAGCTCACCGTCGCGGTAGTTGAAAGCGTTCATCTGGTTTCCTTACTGCGCAGGCGACTGCTCGGGCTCGGACTGCAGCTCTGGCTGCTGCTCCTGGGTCTGGGCCGGCTTGGCTTTTGGCTGGTGCTGGTGCGACTTGCGGGTGTCCTTGCCGTCCTTGCCGTCTTCAGGCAGGTACAGCGGGCCCTTCTGGCCGCAGGCGGAAACGAGGCAGGCAACAGCGACCAGCGCCGCGAGGGAGGAAATCAGGCGCTTCATGGGTGAAATCCTTAGAAAAATGCAGTATTGCGCCCGAGTATACCGAGCGACCGGCGGCTTGCCTATGCAAGGGCCGGTCCGCCGGGCGGGCTATTCTTGCCGCCTCCAATGGCTAATCTTTGCATTCGGCGGCAAGCGCCCGTATCTTGCCCGGCTTGCCTGTAACGCAGCCAATTTCGAGGTTTCTGCAATGAGTTTGAGTGAAGCGCGTTTCCACGACCTGGTCGACGCGACCCAACAGGCCCTGGAAGACCTGTTCGACGAGAGCGGCATGGACCTGGACATGGAGAACTCCGCGGGCGTCCTGACCATCAAGTTCGACAATGGCAGCACGCTGATCTTCAGCCGTCAGGAGCCGCTGCGTCAGCTGTGGCTGGCGGACAAGTCGGGTGGGTTCCATTTCGACTACGACGAAGAGAGCAAGAAATGGACCTGCGAAAAGACCGACGAGCTGCTGGGCGAAATGCTCGAACGTATTGTCTGGGAGCGGGCCGGCGAGAAGCTGGACTTCGACGAGATCTGACATGAGCAGCACCCAGACCCGGCCACCCAAGCCGCTTTACAGCAACGTCAGCCCCGCCGTGCCATCGCCGTGCATCAGCGTTTGCCGGCTGGACGAGCAGCGGGTGTGCACCGGCTGCCACCGGCATGTCGAGCATATCCGCGAATGGCGCTCGGCCGACGACCAGCGGCGCCGGCAGATCTGTCGCGAGGCCCAGGCCCTGCGCGACCAGGCCAAGGCACACTGAACGCAAGGGCTTGAGTATTTGCCCGGCTGTGGTAGTGTCGAGTTCTGCGTCGGTGACGCCAAAGCCTTTTCAAACCCCGCCCTTGGGCGGGGTTTTGCTTTATCTGCACATTGAAAATTGCCTGTTCAAAGGAGTCTGACTGGATCATGAGCACCAAGCCTTCCCTAATCCTCACCCGATTGGACGTACAACGTCTGGAGCGTCTGATCGACAGCCTCGACGAAAGTACGCCGGGTGTGCTCGCCCTGCAGGACGAGCTGGACCGCGCCGAACAGGTGGTCGGTCACGAGGAAGTACCGGCGGGCGTGGTCACCATGAACTCCCGTGTGCACTGCCGTGAGGAAGCCAGCGGCAAGGACTACCACCTGACGTTGGTGTATCCGAAGGACGCCGGGCCGGAAGGCAATGTCTCGGTACTGGCACCGATCGGCTGCGCCTTGCTGGGGCTTTCGGTGGGCGAGCAGATCGACTGGCCGGCGCCGGGGGGCAAGACCCTCAAGCTGAAGCTGCTGGAAGTGGAATACCAGCCGGAAGCGGCGGGCGATTTCGACCTGTAAGGGCCAGAGGGGCCGCTTTGCGGCCCATTCGCAGCACAAGGCTGCTCCTGCACGGGATCGCGTACCCCTGTAGGAGCGGCCTTGTGTCGCGAAAGGGGTGCAAAGCACCCCCGGCGCTTCAGGATCCCTGCGCCAAAACCTGCTCCAACCCCTCATTCAACGCCTGCTCCAGCACCCGCTTGTAGCTCAGGTAAACCTGCGTCGCCCCCAACCGGTCGTCCAGCAACTCGGACAAGTCCAGGTCGGTGATATAGCACCGGTACAGCGCCCCGCCACGCCGCTGCCCGATGATCTGCCGGGCCACCACTGCATACAACTGCTCGCCATGCTCCAGCCCGGAAAACTCCTGCTGGTCGCAATACAGCGTGACATGCGCAGCGCCCGCCACGCCGGCCTGGATGATGGCCTGGACCTCGTAGTAAGGCTGGTCGCTGCCTTCGACTGGTGCCGGCCGCGGTTCGATGCTGCGGGCCTTGCCAGGGCCGGAGGGCAGCAGTTGCGCATAGTGGATATCCAGCGCGGCCGAGTGCAGGTTGTCCAGCGGCAGCCGGGCATCGCGGCGCATGACCACCGAGCGCAGAAACCGCTGCAGCGGCAGCAGCAGGTGGGCTTCGTCGTGCAGGGGCAGGCGTTGCTGCCACAGCGCATTGTGTTCATCCAGCACATACACGTCGGCCCAGCCATCCTGCAGGCGGTAGAACACCTGTATGCAGGATGGCCGGCCTTGCTCCAGCACCTGGCGCAAATCGTTGTCCTGCAGGGCGTGGGCATCCAGGTACAGAGGGCTATAAGCGCTGCGCTCCTCACCCAGGTGAGTCAACAGCGCCTCATGCTCGGCCAGAGTCGTCAGGCTGACATGCCCGGGCAGCAGTTCCAGTACATGGGTGTGCTGGGCCACCTGTAGCAGGTAGCGGTGGTCGAGGCCTTGGGCCAGCAGTAGTTGCACGGTGTCGAATATTTCCTCCACGCGCTGGCCGATGGCGTGGGCGCGGCTGGGGCAGAAGCAGCGGACCCGCACCCGTGGCCGGTGCCCGTGCGGCATCGGGCTGTTGAGGAAGTCGCGCAGGCAGCGTACCAGCGCATGCGCGCCCTCATAACGCTGCACCAGCACCTCGTTCCAGCTGTTCAGGGTGACCTGGTCCAGGGTCAATACCAGGTTTTCGCGCGTGCCTGCGTAGCTCAGCGAGTCGGTGCGCTCGGTGGTCATCAGGATGTTCAGGTCGCGGTGGTGGCGCAGCGGATCGAGGGCGACGTTGACCAGTAGCAACACCTCGTCGGCGACGCTGGGCTGCAGCAGGCGCACTTCGCTCACCGTCGGCAGGGGTAGGGGGATGCTCTGCTGCAGGCAGCCGACCAGGCTGAACAGCTCGAACTCGCTGAGGTCGCTGACGCCGGGGTGCAATGCCAGGCGCGTGCTGCTGTCGATCACGCCGTTGCGATGGGCCCAGGCCAGCAGCTCCAGCAGCTCGCGGCAGCGCTTTATCGGGCTGAAGTGTTGCACCTCGTGGGTGCTCAGGTTGCCGCTGTACAGTTCCCAGTGATGGCTGCCCGGCTCCTTGCGGTTGGGCTGCTGGACCAGGGTCAGGGTGCCTTCGGCGAGGTCCGGGGCAATCCCGGGGTTGATTACTTCGACCTTGCCGGCACGGCGTTCGAACGCGGCGTACAGGCGCCGGCCCAGCACATTGAGGTCACGCTGGTCGGCGCGGCTGCTGGCGTTCTGGTTGCGGGCGAACTGGCTGAGGAAGCGGTAGCTGTGGTTCAACTCGGCCACCAGTTCGCGGCGTTCGACGGCGACCTGCTGCACTTTCCATTGGCTGCGGCTGTCCAGCAGGGCCAGCTGGCGCTCGTCCCAGCCCCACTCATCGGCCAGGCGCTGCAGCAGCCGGCGTTGCCAACCATTGCTGCGGCCTTGGTCGCTGAGCTTCTTGTTCACCTTCAGGTACAGGCTGCGCCGCACCAGTTCCAGCCGTGCGGGCTCGCCACGTGCCAGCAGGTAGCGCTCGATGCGTCGGTACACCATCACGTAGGGGTCCAGCTCATCGAGGTCGAGCCGATTGGCAAATACCGCCTGCTTGTAGTCCAGGCTCAGGCAACGCACCGCAGGGTGTTCACTGGCGTAGGCTTCGGTCAGCAGCAACTTGAGCAGTGACTTGTAGGGTGAGTCGATCCCTTTGAACAGTTGCCACAGCCCGGCACCGACGAATTCGCCGGGCGGAATGTGCGCCAGGTTGCCCAGGTCCAGAGCGTCCTGGCTGCGGATGAAGCGCTTGGACAGCAGGGTCTGGGTGTATGCGTGATAGTTGTGTTCCTGGTACACCGGCACCAGCCACCACAACGGTGTGCGCCCGGCCAGCCACAGGGTGGTGCGATAGAACTCGTCCAGCAGCAGGTAGTGCTGGGTGGTGCCGCAGTCGTCGGAGCCAAGCTGGCCATCACGCTGACCTTGGGCAAACCCCTGCGTATCGATCAGGAAGAAATGCGCCTCGGCGCCAAGGCTCGCCGCCCATGCCTCCAGTAACTGGCATTTGCGGCGCAGCTCTTCCAGCAGTTGCCCTGGAATGCCGGGCGCATGGCACACCCACAGGTCCATGTCGCTTTGTTCGGCCTGGGCCAGCGAGCCCAGGCTGCCCATCAGAAACAGCCCGTGGATCGGGGATGGCGGGCTGCCATGGCGGGCCTTGTAGGTAAACGAACGCGCCAGGCGCTGGGCCTCTGCAACCAGATCGGCGCTTGGCTGGTAACCCGATACACCCGCAGGGGTGCTGCCGGACACGTAGCCAGGCAAGAGCGGGTGGTTTACATGAAACAGCAGAGGTAACAGCGTCAGCACTTGTTGCTGGCGGGTAGACAAGCCTTCCATTGCCCGCTGCAACCGCCCCTGGTTGAGTTGCAGGAAGCGCGAGCGCAATGTCGCCAGGACCTTGCGGTCGATGCCTTGGTCCAGGTCGGGGCGGATCTCGTGAGGGTGGTTCATTGCGCACTCGGGCAGGCTTGTGGAGCAGTGGCGAGTTTAGCCTGAGTGATGAGGTCGGATAAGCGGCAATTGAAATATTGGCGCCATTTTCCCAACGCCCTGGCGGCGATGCTCCAGCTTTTGCTGCGCTTGAGGCATGATGGTGCCTTGCCCAGATGGAGAGGTTTCCGATGCGTGTATGGATCGATGCCGACGCTTGCCCCAAGGCGGCCAAGGATCTGATCGTCAAGTTCGCCCTCAAGCGCAAGTTCGAGGTGGTGATGGTGGCGGGCCAAGCCGTGGCCAAGCCGGCCTTCGCGATTGTGCGGCTGATTGTTGTACCCAGCGGTATGGACGCAGCGGACGACTACTTGGTCGAGCACGCCGTGCCCGGCGAGCTGGTGATTTGCAGTGATGTGCCGCTGGCTGACCGCCTGGTGAAAAAGGGCGTGGCAGTGCTGGACCCGCGTGGGCGTGAGTTCGATGAGCGCAACATGGGCGACCGCCTGGCGGCGCGCAACCTGTTCACCGACCTGCGTGAGCAGGGCCAGGTAGGGGGAGGGCAGGCGACCTATGGTGAGCGCGACAAGCAGGCATTTGCCAATGCGCTGGACCGGATCATTTCGCGCCTGTCCAGATCTGAGCCGTGACGCGATCCCTGTAGGAGATTACCCAGCCCATTGGGCTGCGCTGTCGCGCAGAGAACTGATGCCGGGGGCTCCGCGTACCCTTTGGGAGCGGGCGCGCCCGCGAAGAATCCAACGCGGTGCATGGCACCGGCTGCGCCGGTGTTCGCGGGCACTCCCGCTCCCACAGGGTCCCTGCTAACTCAGTAAGTTATGTGCAGTTCCATGAGAGCGGGCGTACCAGGCTTATTCGTGGGTCAGCTCCAGCACCCGGTCCACCAGCTTGTAGATCCCGCCCGCCGCCTCGCTGATCGACTTGGCCTCCATGTATGCCGGGGTGCTCACCAGCTTGCGCTGGACGTCTTCGACAATGTCATGCACATCGCATTCTTCATGGGTGCCGCCCATCTTGACCACCGCGTCGGCAGTGCCCGCATCCTTGCCGATGGTGCACACCACGCCCGGCCCGTAGATCTTCGCCGCCAGCGCTGGCGAGATGCAGATCAGGCCAACCGGCTTGCAGGCATCGGCGAAGGCTTCGGCCAGGGCCAGCACGTCCGGGTTGACGCTGCAGTTGGTGCCCTCCACGGCAAAATTGGAGAGGTTTTTCGCCGCCCCGAAACCGCCCGGTACAATCAGCGCATCGAAGTCTTCGGCCTTCGCCTCGCGAATGTCCTTCACCTCGCCGCGGGCAATCCGCGCCGATTCCACCAGCACATTGCGCGAATCGGGCATCTCTTCGCCGGTCAGGTGGTTGATGACATGCATCTGCGCGATGTCCGGCGCGAAGCACTGCACCTGCGCACCGCGCTGGTCGAGGCGCAGCAGGGTGATCACGCTTTCGTGGATTTCGGCGCCGTCATACACGCCACAGCCGGAAAGAATCACCGCTACTTTTTTTGTCATGCTCATTGCTCCAGTGTCGAGGCGCTAAATGTCCTCTAGTTTGGCAGATGGCGCCATAGGCATAACCGGGCCTGCGGACAGTCCTGCGCAAAATCCTGCTTACTTGGATCGCAATTACGCTGGGGTGTTCATTCTTTGAGGCGGTCTGTTCGGCAACGTACCGGCGCACTGGGCTTAGCGGTGGTCGCGCCGCTGGCCTGGGTCCTGCTCGTGCTTTACAGCGTGCTCAGCCTCTGGGGCCTGGGCTTCGCTCGCCGCCTTGCGCTCGGCGCGCAGGGTGCGGAAGCGCCGGCGCAGCCACAGCAAAACGCCCAGCATCAACAAGCCGCCAAGCACCCACAGCTCGTAGCGCTTCACGTTGCCCAGCAGGCCTTCGAGGATGGCGCCGAAGTGGTAGGCAGCCGCGCCCAGGGCGATTGCCCAGATGGCCGCGCCAATCCCGTTCAGCAGCAGGTAGCGGCGTGGCGGATAGCCCGACAGGCCAATGGCCACCGGCATGACCGTGCGCAGGCCATAGACGAAGCGGAAACTCAGCACCCAGATGTCGGGGTGGCGGCGGATATGGTCCAGCGCCCGGGCACCCATTGCCTGCCAGCGCGGTTTGCGCGCCAGAATCCGCCGCCCGTGGCGACGGCCCATGAAATACCACAACTGGTCACCGGCGTAGCTGCCCAGAAACGCCACCAGGCACACCAGCTTGATGTCCATGTAACCGCGGAACGCAAGGAAACCCGCAAGCACCAGGATGGTCTCGCCTTCAAAGAAGGTGCCTAGAAAAAGGGCGAAGTAGCCGAAATCCTGCAGGAATTGTTGAAGCATTTTCTGAGGTGCTGGCGAAATGAACGCGCAGCCTACCCCTTCGCGCGCATTCGTGAAAGTGTCCAAATGTGTCTCGACGTGAACATTTCCTACACGGACAATGCCAGATGCTACGCGTCATCGCTTGCCCTGCTGTGTAATGCAGGCGTCATAATGGTCGCTTATCTTGCCGCTCAATTGATGATAGGGCATTAACGTCCTCAGGAACGCCAGATGAATAATGAAGTGCTAACCCCTGTCGCGATCAAGGATGCTCAAGAGCTCCCCGAAGAGATGCTGCAGACCCCGCCAGACCTGCCGCCGGCGCCCGAGCCCGAGCCAGTGGCAGAGCCGGTGGCCGAGCCTGCCGCCCCCACGCCCGCCCCTGCACCGGCAATCGCCGTGCCTGGCCTGGACGACAGCAGCCTGTACATTCATCGCGAGCTTTCGCAGTTGCAGTTCAACATCCGTGTGCTGGAGCAGGCACTGGACGAGAATTACCCGCTGCTCGAGCGCCTCAAGTTCCTGCTGATCTTCTCCAGCAACCTCGACGAGTTCTTCGAGATCCGCGTCGCCGGCCTGAAGAAGCAGATCAATTTTGCCCGTGAACAGGCCGGTGCCGACGGCCTGCAGCCGCACCAGGCATTGGCCCGCATCAGCGAGCTGGTGCACTTCGAAGTCGACCGCCAGTACGCGATCCTCAACGACGTGCTGCTGCCGGAGCTGGAAAAGCACCAGATTCGCTTCATCCGCCGCCGCTACTGGACACCCAAGCTCAAGACTTGGGTGCGCCGCTATTTCCGCGACGAAATCGCGCCGATCATCACCCCGATCGGCCTCGACCCGACTCACCCGTTTCCGTTGCTGGTGAACAAGAGCCTCAACTTCATCGTCGAGCTCGAGGGCGTGGACGCCTTCGGGCGTGACTCGGGCCTGGCGATCATCCCGGCGCCGCGCCTGCTGCCGCGGGTTATCCGTGTGCCGGAAGAGGTCGGCGGGCCAGGTGCCAACTACGTGTTCCTGTCGTCGATGATCCACGCGCACGCCGACGACCTGTTCCAGGGCATGAAGGTGAAGGGCTGCTACCAGTTCCGCCTGACCCGTAACGCCGACCTGGCGCTGGACTCCGAAGAAGTCGACGACCTGGCCCGCGCCCTGCGCGGTGAGCTGTTCTCGCGCCGCTATGGCGACGCCGTGCGCCTGGAAGTGGCCGACACCTGCCCGAAACACCTGTCAGATTACCTGCTCAAGCAGTTCAGCCTCAGCGAAAGCGAGCTGTACCAGGTCAACGGCCCGGTCAACCTGACCCGTCTGTTCAGCATCACCGGCCTGGACAGCCACCCGGAGCTGCAATACACCCCGTTCACCCCGGCAATCCCCAAACTGCTGGTGAATGCCGACAACATCTTCAGCGTGATCAGCAAGCAGGACATCCTGCTGATGCACCCGTTCGAGTCTTTCACCCCGGTGGTCGACCTGCTGCGCCAGGCCGCCAAGGACCCACACGTGCTGGCTGTGCGCCAGACGCTGTACCGCTCGGGGGCCAACTCGGAAATCGTCGACGCGCTGGTGGATGCGGCCCGTAACGGCAAGGAAGTCACTGCGGTGATCGAGCTGCGTGCGCGCTTCGACGAAGAGTCCAACCTGCAGATGGCCAGCCGCTTGCAAGCGGCCGGTGCGGTAGTGATCTATGGCGTGGTCGGCTTCAAGACCCACGCCAAGATGATGCTGATTTTGCGCCGCGAGCATGGCGAGATCGTGCGTTATGCGCATCTGGGTACCGGCAACTACCACGCCGGTAACGCCCGCCTGTACACCGACTACAGCCTGCTGACCTCTGACGACGCCCTGACCGAGGACGTTGGCAAGCTGTTCAGCCAGCTGATCGGCATGGGCAAGACCCTGCGCATGAAAAAGCTGCTGCACGCGCCGTTCACCCTGAAGAAGGGCATGCTCGACATGATCGCGCGGGAAACCCAGTTCGCCCTCGAAGGCAAGCCGGCGCACATCATCGCCAAGTTCAACTCGCTGACCGATGCCAAGGTCATCAAGGCGCTGTACAAGGCTAGCCAGTCGGGCGTGAAGATCGACCTGGTGGTGCGTGGCATGTGCTGCCTGCGCCCAGGTATTCCGGGGGTTTCGCACAACATCCAGGTGCGCTCGATCATCGGTCGCTTCCTGGAGCACACGCGGGTGTTCTACTTCCTCAATGGCGGCGAAGAGCAGATTTACCTGTCCAGTGCCGACTGGATGGAGCGCAACCTCGACAAACGTGTCGAGACCTGCTTCCCGGTAGAAGGCAAGAAGCTGTTGCTGCGGGTGAAGAAGGAGCTGGAAAGCTACCTGACCGACAACACCCATGCCTGGACCCTGCAGCCAGACGGGCGCTACGTGCGCAGCACCCCGACCGGCAACCAGAACCCGCGCAGTGCCCAGGCGACCCTGCTGGAGCGCCTTAGCAACCCGGTCCTCAACGTACGCTGAGGACGAAGCCGACCCGGGCCAGCCACTCCGCCTCGTTGGCGAAGTCGGCCTGGGTCAGCTGGTTCTGCTCCAGCCAGCCAGCCGGGAACACCACGACGAGGCTGTTATCGGCCGCGTTGAGCTCGACCTTCGGCATTTGCTGAGTACCACGGATGTGGTGGAACAGGATGGCGAAGCGCAGCAGCACGCACAGGCGCAACAGCTTGACGCCTTCCTCGCCCAGGTCGGCGAACTTGTCCTTGGGGATATTGCGCCGATGGCCGCGTACCAGCAGGGCCATCATCTGTTGGTCCTCGCGGGAAAAGCCCGCCAGGTCCGAGTGCTCAATCAGGTAGGCGCCGTGCTTGTGGTAATGGTAGTGGGCGATGTCCAGGCCTATTTCGTGCACTTTAGCCGCCCAGCCCAGCAGATCGCGCCAGTTCCCGCCTTTCAGTCCCCATGCTTCGGCCACTTGGTCGAAGGCATGCAGCGCCTTGCGCTCGACCCGCGCGGCCTGGCCGTGATCTACGTGGTAGCGCTCCATCAGCGAGTTGAGCGTGCGTTCGCGCACATCTTCGTGGTGATGGCGGCCCAGCAGGTCGAACAGCACGCCTTCGCGCAGGGCACCGTCACAGTGGTCCATGCGCTGTAGCTCCAGCGCATCGAAGATGGCTTCGAGAATCGCCATCCCGGCCGGGAAGATGGTCCGGCGGTCGGGTTTGACGCCATCGAAGTCGATCTTGTCGACCTCGCCCAGCTTGAACATCTTGCGTTTGACCCAGGCCAGGCCCTCGGCGTTGACCTCGCCATTGCCCAGCCCGCCGGCCTTGATGGCGGCACCAATGGCGCGGATGGTCCCGGACGAGCCGATGGCCTCGTCCCAGGTCAGGCGGTGCAGCGCGTTCTCGATGCTCATCAGTTCCAAGCGCGCGGCGGTGTAGGCCTGGGCGTAGCGGGCCGGGGTGATCTTGCCGTCGCGGAAGTACCGCTGGGTGAAACTCACACAGCCCATCTGCAGGCTTTCGCGCAGCAGCGGCTCGAAGCGCTGGCCGATGATGAACTCGGTGCTGCCGCCACCGATGTCGGCCACCAGGCGCTTGCCGGCGGTGTCGGCCAGGGTGTGCGAGACACCCAGGTAGATCAGGCGCGCCTCTTCACGGCCGGAGATGACCTCCACCGGGTGGCCGAGGATGGCTTCGGCGCGCTGGATGAATTCGTTGCGGTTGCGCGCTTCGCGCAGGGCGTTGGTACCGACGATGCGCACGGAGCCTGCCGGCATTCCGTTGATCAGCTGGGAGAAGCGCTTGAGGCAGTCCAGGCCTCGTTCCATGGCTTCTTCGCTGAGCATGCGCTCTTCGTCGATGCCGGCGGCCAGCTGAACCTTCTCGCCGAGCCGCTCGAGAATGCGGATTTCGGTATGGTGGGCCTTGGCCACGACCATGTGGAAACTGTTGGAGCCAAGGTCGATGGCGGCGATCAGGGACAGGTTCTTCGCGATGGTATGCGGCATGATCTGGTTGTTCTCGGTCGTTAACCCGGCAATCGTGCCACGATAGCAGGCTGACGCCAACGCGTGACACGGCAAGGCTTGATGCAAGGCAATGTGCCATTCGATGCTATGACACTTGTGTGACAGTTTCGATTCGCGGCGTCTTGCGCAACTATAGTTACACTCAATCGTCCGCGACTTCCTGTAGGGCGTGGGTGCAGCTATGATGGGCCACGTTTTTTTGCTTACGACCCTGGAGATATCCATGAGCAGCGATTTGATCAAACACGTCACCGACGCTACCTTCGAAGCCGAAGTCCTGCAGGCTCAAGGCCCGGTGCTGGTCGACTACTGGGCTGAATGGTGCGGCCCATGCAAGATGATCGCGCCGGTTCTGGACGACATCGCCTCCACCTACGAGGGCAAACTGACCGTAGCCAAGCTGAACATCGACGACAACCAGGAAACCCCGGCCAAGCACGGCGTGCGTGGTATCCCAACGCTGATGCTGTTCAAGAACGGCAACGTCGAAGCGACCAAGGTTGGCGCACTGTCGAAATCGCAGCTGGCCGCGTTCCTCGACGCCCACCTGTGATGTGAAAAACCCCGCCGATGCGGGGTTTTTTTTGCCTGCAGGGGTTGTGGCAGCGGGTTTGCTTGCGAATTCGATGTTGAGCCCCGCGCCGCCTTCACGGGTAAACCCGCTTCCACAGGGCATAATTTACCCGGCCAAAACCACTAGACGCAGAAAAAAGCAAGTGTTACATTCGGCCTCGCACTGCTTCTCCAGTGCCCTCTACATGCCGTCGCCGAAGCATCCCAATTCGAATCAGTACGCGATCTTGTCGCCATCTAGCGGCGCGGCCTCATTAAGCCAGAGCTTAATCCTCCCTTCTTACATGATTACGTCACTCCCCTTATGAACCTGACTGAACTCAAGCAAAAGCCGATTACCGATCTTTTGGAAATGGCCGAACAGATGGGCATCGAAAACATGGCCCGTTCGCGCAAACAGGACGTGATTTTCGCCCTGCTTAAAAAGCACGCGAAAAGCGGCGAAGAGATCTCGGGTGACGGCGTGCTGGAGATTCTCCAGGATGGTTTCGGTTTCCTGCGTTCGGCCGATGCGTCCTACCTGGCCGGCCCGGACGATATCTACGTCTCGCCCAGCCAGATCCGTCGCTTCAACCTGCGTACCGGCGACACCATCGTCGGCAAGATCCGCCCACCGAAGGAAGGGGAGCGTTACTTCGCTCTGCTGAAGGTCGATACCATCAACTTCGACCGCCCGGAAAACGCGAAGAACAAGATCCTGTTCGAAAACCTGACGCCGTTGTTCCCGAACAAGCGCCTGAAGATGGAAGCCGGTAACGGCTCCACCGAAGACTTGACCGGCCGCGTCATCGACCTGTGCGCCCCGATCGGCAAAGGCCAGCGTGGCCTGATCGTGGCCCCGCCGAAGGCGGGCAAGACGATCATGCTGCAAAACATCGCGGCCAACATCACCCGCAACAACCCCGAGTGCCACCTGATCGTCCTGCTGATCGACGAGCGCCCGGAAGAAGTGACCGAAATGCAGCGCACCGTGCGCGGCGAAGTGGTTGCCTCTACCTTCGACGAGCCGCCGACCCGCCACGTGCAGGTTGCCGAGATGGTGATCGAGAAGGCCAAGCGCCTGGTCGAGCACAAGAAGGATGTGGTCATCCTGCTGGACTCCATCACCCGTCTGGCGCGTGCCTACAACACCGTGATCCCGAGCTCGGGCAAGGTGCTGACCGGTGGTGTCGACGCCCACGCCCTGGAAAAGCCAAAGCGCTTCTTCGGTGCTGCGCGTAACATCGAAGAGGGCGGTTCGCTGACCATCATCGCCACCGCGCTGGTCGAAACCGGCTCGAAAATGGACGAAGTGATCTACGAAGAGTTCAAGGGTACCGGCAACATGGAGCTGCCGCTGGATCGCCGCATCGCTGAGAAGCGCGTGTTCCCGGCCATCAACATCAACCGCTCGGGCACCCGCCGCGAAGAGCTGCTGACCGCCGACGACGAACTGCAGCGCATGTGGATCCTGCGCAAGCTGCTGCACCCGATGGACGAAATCGCCGCCATCGAGTTCCTGGTCGACAAGCTCAAGCAGACCAAGACCAACGACGAGTTCTTCCTGTCCATGAAGCGCAAGTAAGCGTTTCAAGTCCGGATTGATTGGGGCTGCTTCGCAGCCCATCGCCGGCAAGCCAGCTCCTACAGGTACTGCGCAGCTCTTGAAGCTTGTGCCGGACCTGTTGGAGCTGGCTTGCCGGCGATGGGGCGCGAAGCGGCCCCAAGTCATTTTTGGCCATTAGGCGCCGAACGGCGCTACACTCTGCACCCCCGACCGATACGGCCAACACGAGGCTCCTGCATGCAGTATCGCGACTTGCGCGACTTCATCCGTGGCCTGGAACAGCGCGGCGAGCTCAAGCGCATCCAGGTTCCGATTTCCCCCGTCCTGGAAATGACCGAGGTCTGCGACCGCACCCTGCGTGCCAAGGGCCCGGCATTATTGTTCGAAAAGCCCACCGGCTTTGACATCCCGGTGCTTGGCAACCTGTTCGGCACCCCGGAGCGCGTGGCCATGGGCATGGGCGCGGAGTCGGTCGAAGAGCTGCGCGAAATCGGCAAGCTGCTGGCATTCCTCAAGGAGCCCGAGCCGCCGAAGGGCCTGAAGGATGCCTGGTCGAAGCTGCCGATCTTCAAGAAGGTCGTGTCGATGGCGCCGAAAGTGGTCAAGGACGCGGTGTGCCAGGAGGTAGTGGTCGAGGGTGATGACGTCGACCTCGGCGCATTGCCGATCCAGCACTGCTGGCCGGGCGACGTAGCTCCGCTGATCACCTGGGGCCTTACCGTTACCCGCGGGCCGAACAAGGACCGGCAGAACCTGGGCATCTACCGCCAGCAGGTCATCGGCCGCAACAAGGTCATCATGCGCTGGCTCAGCCACCGTGGCGGCGCTCTGGATTACCGCGAGTGGTGCGAGAAGAACCCCGGCCAGCCGTTCCCGGTCGCCGTGGCCCTGGGCGCTGACCCGGCGACCATTCTCGGTGCCGTGACGCCAGTACCGGACACCCTCTCCGAATATGCCTTTGCCGGCCTGCTGCGCGGCAACCGTACCGAGCTGGTCAAGTGCCGTGGCAGCAACCTGCAGGTACCGGCCACCGCGGAAATCATCCTGGAAGGCGTGATCCACCCGGGTGAAATGGCCCCGGAGGGCCCGTACGGCGACCATACCGGCTACTACAACGAAGTGGACAGCTTCCCGGTGTTCACCGTGGAGCGCATCACCCATCGGCACAAGCCGATCTACCACAGCACCTACACCGGCCGGCCGCCGGATGAGCCGGCCATTCTCGGCGTGGCGCTGAACGAAGTGTTCGTGCCGATCCTGCAGAAGCAGTTTCCGGAAATCACCGACTTCTACCTGCCGCCGGAAGGCTGCTCGTACCGCATGGCGGTGGTGACCATGAAGAAGCAGTACCCAGGGCACGCCAAGCGCGTGATGCTGGGTGTGTGGTCGTTCCTGCGACAGTTCATGTACACCAAGTTCGTTATTGTCACCGATGACGATATCAACGCCCGCGACTGGAACGATGTGATCTGGGCCATTACCACGCGCATGGACCCCAAGCGTGATACGGTAATGATCGACAACACTCCGATCGACTACCTGGACTTCGCGTCGCCGGTATCGGGGCTGGGGTCGAAGATGGGCCTGGACGCCACGCACAAGTGGCCGGGCGAGACTACACGCGAATGGGGGCGGGTCATCGTCAAGGACGAAGCCGTTACCCGCCGTATCGATGACTTGTGGGATCAGTTGGGAATAGATTGATGCAGGTAACGTTGCAGCCGTCCGGGGCGGTGCTGGCGCTCGAACCCGGGGAACGGATCCTGGATGGAGCGCGGCGGCTGGGCTATGACTGCCCGAACAGCTGCCGCAATGGCAATTGCCATGTCTGCGCCGCATTGTTGGTCGAAGGCCGGGTACGCCAGGACGGCGTAGTTCGTGACCATGGCGAGTTGTTTACCTGCATTGCCGAACCGCTGGAGGACTGCGTGTTGCTCTGGGATGGTGTGCTCGCCCTGGGCGAGCTGCCAGTGCGCAAGCTGGCGTGCAGCGTCAGTGAGTGCGTCGACGTCGGCGGCGACGTCTGGCGTGTGCGCCTGCGCGCACCTGCCGGCAAGCCGCTGCGCTACCACGCCGGGCAGTACCTGATGATCGAGCGCGAGGGTGGCAAGCCCGCGGCTTTCTCGCTGGCTTCCGCGCCCCACGCCGGGCGCGAGCTGGAGCTGCACGTGCTGGCGCGTGAAGCGAGTGCGCTGCAACTGATCGACCAGCTCAGGCGCGATGGCCTGGCGCGTATCGAAATGCCGTTTGGCGACACCCACCTGGCCGAGTTGCCGGATGGGCCGCTGGTGCTGATCGCTGCAGGCACCGGGATGGGGCAGATGCACAGCCTGCTGGAGCATTGCCGCTCGCAGGGTTTCAAGCACCCGGTACACCTGTACTGGGGCGTGCGCCGGCCTGAGGATTTCTACCAGATCGAGCATTGGGATGAGTGGCAGCGCCTGCCCAACCTGTTCCTGCACCAGGTGGTCAGCGACCTGTGCGGCTGGGAAGGCCGGTGCGGCATGCTGCACGAGGCGGTCTGCGAGGATATTGCCGACCTCAACACCGTGCATGTGTACGCCAGCGGCTCGCCCAACATGATCTACGCCACCCTCGACGCCCTGGTCGAAGCCGGCATGGATGCGCACCGCATGCGTGCGGATGTGTTTGCCTACGCACCGCGCGGTTAATAACCGAAGTTTGAACAAGTGGGTATAAGGCGGTAATTGTTACCGCCTTGGCCAATAAGTTTCGCAGTCCCCGAAACAATATTTCCCAGTCGTCGGAACCGCCAATGAAACACTGGCGCCAGGTCTTGAGTATTTCGCCATTTCTGGCCTATGGTTACAGCAAGCGCCCTTGGCGCAGCGGCCCAGAGCCGCAACGCAAGCGCATTTCGCTACATCTGTAGTTCACAGGGATAATGGCGGCAGCTTATGTCGGCACTTGAAAACATGTCTTGGGAAGTTTCATATCCTCCGACACTCGACTTCGGTCAGCAACATACTCACGAACAGTTGTTCAATTCCATGAAGACGACCATGTCGCACCATCAAGGCGGGCCGGTGTGGCTGTTCGCTTATGGTTCCTTGATCTGGCGCCCGGAGTGCAATTCGGTCGAGCGTCAACGCGCGCGGGTGCATGGTTATCACCGTGGCTTGTACCTGTGGTCACATGAACATCGCGGCACCCCGGAAATCCCCGGCCTGGTGTTC
Source organism: Pseudomonas sp. 8_5_2 (assembly GCF_059295255.1). Classification (NCBI taxonomy): domain Bacteria; kingdom Pseudomonadati; phylum Pseudomonadota; class Gammaproteobacteria; order Pseudomonadales; family Pseudomonadaceae; genus Pseudomonas; species Pseudomonas sp. 8_5_2. Next base: position 5,733,838 of record NZ_CM181238.1, on the reverse strand, counting down.
GGCCTGGATCGAGGGGGCTCCTGCAGTGGCTTCGCCTACCGGCTGGACGAAAGCAATCTCGACGACTCGCTGATGGCACTGTGGCTGCGCGAGATGCCGTACCCGGCGTACCGGCCGCACTGGCTCAGCTGCCGGTTGGGCGATGGCAGCAAGGTGCAGGCGCTCGGCTTTGTGCTGGAGCGGCACTTGCCGTGTTATGCCGGCGACCTGCCCGATACCTTGCTCAGCCAGATCCTGGCCAGCGCCAAAGGGCGCTACGGCAGCACGCGCGACTATGTAGAGCAGACCTTGAATGCCCTGCGCAGCCACCAGATGCCCGATCGCAACCTGGAGGCACGCTTCAGGCGCTGCCATAACCTGCGAGAAGTCTGATCAACCTGTAAGGGCCCTATCGCCGGCAAGCCAGCTCCCACAGGTATTACACCGGCCTTGAGGGCTGTGGAGTACCTGTGGGAGCTGGCTTGCCGGCGATAGGGCCCTTACAGGAAAAAGCGTATCAAGCGTTACCTGGCCAGTACTACCAACTTGCCCACAGCCCGCCGCTGCCCCAGCTGTTCGATTGCAGCCCCGGCCTCGGCCAGCGGATAAGTCTGCGAAACCAGCGGCTTCAGCTTGCCCTCGGCATGCCAGGCAAACAGTTGCCGGAAGTTGGCCGCGTTATCCTCCGGCTGGCGCTGGGCAAACGCCCCCCAGAACACCCCCACCACCGCCGCGCCCTTGAGCAGCACCAGGTTGGCCGCCAGTTGGGGAATGCTGCCGCTGGCAAAGCCCACCACCAGTAGCCGGCCATTCCAGGCCAGCCCGCGCACTGCCTGCTCGAACAGCTCGCCACCGACCGGGTCGTAGATCACATCGACGCCCTGGCCTCCAGTCAGGCGCTTGAGCTCTTCGCGCAGGCTGGCCTGGCTGTAGTCGATCAGCTCATCCGCCCCGGCTGCCTCGGCCACAGCCAGCTTCTCGGCACTGCTGGCCGCTGCGATCACCCGCGCGCCCATGGCCTTGCCGATTTCCACCGCCGCCAAACCGACGCCACCGGATGCGCCCATTACCAGCAGGGTTTCGCCAGCCTGCAACCGAGCGCGCTGGCGCAAGGCATGCATCGAGGTGCCATAGGTCATGCCGAACGCCGCAGCGGTGGTGAAATCCATGCTCTCCGGGATCGGCAGCACATTGTAGAACGGTACCGCCACCTGCTCGGCGAACGCGCCCCACCCGGTAAGCGCCATCACCCGGTCACCTACCTTGAACGCGCCCGCTTTTTCCCCGACCGCAGCCACCACGCCTGCCGCTTCGCCGCCGGGGGAGAATGGCAACTGGGGTTGGAACTGATACTTCCCTTCGATGATCAGGGTGTCCGGGAAGTTGACCCCGGCCGCCTGCACGTCCAGCAGGATCTCGTTTTTCTTCGGCACCGGGCTGGCCACCTCCTCCAGCGTCAGGTCGCGCGCCGGGCCCAGGGTTTTGCACAACACAGCTTTCATCGGGGCTATTCCTTTGCGGGTAATGGCCGATAAGTGTAGGAGGGCCACCTGCCGGGTCAACGAGCATGCCCCGCCCTGATGGGCCGGCATAAGCCCGGGCTTGGGTTTGAGCGAAGTGCTGGGTAAGCTGGCGCCAATTGTATTGAGGAGCGAATTCGTGAAAGCGTGGATCTTGATGGTGCTGGCGCTGTTGCTGCCGGCTGCGGCCATGGCCGAGGAAGCCAAGGAAGGGGCGCCCAAGGTCGCCTACATCACCCTGAGCCCGCCCTTTGTCGGCAACTATGCCCTCGACGGCGGCCCACGGCTGCGCGTGTACAAGGCCGACGTCGCCTTGCGCGTGACCGGTGACGAAGCGGCCAAGGCGGTGAAATTTCACGAACCCCTGATCCGCAACCAGTTGGTAGCCTTGTTCACCCAGCAGACCGTGGACAGCATGAGCAACGTCGAGGCCAAGGAGCACCTGCGCCAGGAGGCCCTGAAGCAGGTGCAGCAGGTGCTGGAAGCAGAAGAGGGCAAGCCGATCGTTGAAGACCTGTTGTTCAACAACCTGATTGTGCAGTGAACCGTGAATATCCAGCAACAGTGCCGTCTGTTGTCAGTGATACGCATGGTGGTCGATAATCAGCGCGTTCCCGAAAGGGGCTTGCAAGACTCTGCGGATCCTGGTCCAACCAGCAATCACAGAGCCGGGCAGGTGTATGGCGGTGACAAGCCCACCTGTCTGTGAGTAGGGCGCCGAAAGGCGCCCTTTGTCTTTGTGCCACCAGATATGCCCGTTTCAACGTAGCCGACGTCGAGTCTTCAGGAAGCCAAGCTACGCCGAAACCGGGCCAGCGCCACGCTGAAGAACACCAGGCCGATCAAGGCCAGTGCCAGAATATCCGGCCACACCACCGCCCAGCCGGCGTCGCGGAACAGGATCGCGGCGCCCAGGCTCACGAAGTGCGTCGACGGCGACCCCTGCATCACCCACTGTAGCCACTGCGGCATGCTGTCCAGCGGCGTGCTGCCGCCGGACAGCAACAGCATCGGGATGATCACCGGGATCGCCAGCAGGCCGAACTGTGGCGTTGAACGCGCCAGGGTGGCGAGGAAGATACCCAGCGCGGTACCGGCGAACAGGTACAGCGCAGTCACGGCCAGGAACAGCCCCATCGAGCCGGACAGCGGTACGCCCAGCGCCCCCTTCACCACCACCACCAGCGAAATCCAGGTGCAGATCACCACCACCAGTGCGTTGCTGCCGATCTTCGCCAGCATGATCTCCAGCGCGGTCAGCGGCAGCACCAGCAGGTGATCGAGGGTGCCGTGCTCACGCTCACGCAGCAGCGCGGTGCCGGTGAGGATGATCGCCAGGATGGTGATGTTGTTGACGATCTGGATCACTGCCAGGAACCAGCCGCCCTCCAGGTTGGGGTTGAACAGGGCCTTGGCGTTGATCAGCACCGGGCTCTGGGTGTTGGTCCGTTGGCTGTAGTCGAGCAGTTCGCGTTCGAAGATCCGGCCGATATAGCCCGCGCCCATGAATGCCTGGCTCATGGCGGTGGCATCGACGTTGATCTGCAGCTCTGGCGAGTGCCCCGCCAGCAGGTCGCTCTGGAAGTTGACCGGTATGTTGATGACGAAGGTGTACTGGCCGCTGTCCATGGCCTGGTCCAGGTGCCCGGCAGGCAGTGGCACGGCGGTCTGGAACTCCGGCGGCTGCAGGGCTTCGGCGAGCTTGCGCGAAAGCTGGCTGTGGTCTTCGTCCACCACGGCGACGCTGGCGTTGTGCACGCCGATCACCGAGCCGGCTGCGGGCATGTAGATGGCCACGCTGAAGGCGTACAGCAGAAACAGCAGCAGTACGCTGTCATGGCGCAGGCTGGTCAGTTCTTTCAGGCCCAGGCGCAGGGTGTGGTTCAGGCGCGACATGTCAGGCCTCCTGCTTCTTCAGCATGGCCAGGCTCAGGCCGATAAACACGGCAAAGAAGCTGAGCAGGATCAGGCACTGCGGCCACAGCTCGCGCAGGCCCAGCGCCTTGGTGAAGGTGCCGACCGCGATGTCGAGGAAATACCCCGCCGGGAACAACTGGCCCATTACTGCCGCCGCGCCGTCCAGCGACGAGCGCGGCACGATCAGGCCGGAAAACTGGATGGTCGGCAGGCTGGTGATGATCATGGTGCCCAGAATGGCCGCGATCTGCGTGCGGGTGAAGGCCGAGATCAGCAGGCCCAGGCTGGTGGTTGCCAGCAGGTAGGCCACGCCGCCACAGGCCAGGGCCAGCATGCTGCCCTTGAGCGGTACGGCGAACAGCCATCGGTTCATTGTAACCAGCAGGGCCAGGTTGACCAGGCTTACGGCCAGGTAGGGCAATTGCTTGCCCAGCAGGAATTCCAGGCGGGTGAGGGGTGTGGCGTAGAAATTGGTGATGGAGCCGAGTTCTTTCTCGCGGACGATGCCGAGCGCCGTGAGCATGGCGGGTATGAAGGCCAGGATCAGCGCCATCACACCGGGGCCGATGGCGTTCACGATGACCACGTCCTGGTTGTAGCGCAAGCGTGTTTCCAGGCGCACCGGGGCCTGGCGTGGCTGAGGCTGTGGGCTGGCGTTGGCCAATTGCTCAAGGTTGGCCTGGTGCACGGCTTCGACGTAGTTGCGGCTGGTTTCGGCGCGGAACGGCATGCCGCCATCGAGCCAGGCTGCCACCACCGGTTGGCGCCCGGCGTACAGGTCGCGGCCAAAGCCGGGCGGGATCTCCAGGGCCAGCTTGATTTCCGAACGCTGCAGCCTCTGGTGCATGTCGCGGCTGTCGCGGATAGCCGGCTGCTCTGCAAAATAGCGCGAGCCGCGGAAGGCTTCGAGGTAGGCCCGGCTTTGCGGGCTCTGGTCCTGATCATGTACGGCGAACGCGAGGTTTTCCACATCCAGTGAAATGCCGTAGCCGAAAATCACCATCATGAACAGTGCACCCAGCAGGGCAAAGGCCAGCCGCACCTTGTCGCGCAGCAACTCCTTGCCCTCGCGGCTGGCCACCGCCAGCAGCCGGCGCAAGCTGAAGCCCCGGCGCAGGGGGGGCGCGGCCGTGGCAGCCTGCTCCAGCACGGTATTGCCGGTGGCTTGTGGCGCGAGGTCCTGGGCTTGTTCCAGGCAGCGCACGAACGCGTCTTCCAGGGTGCTGCCCTGGTACTGGCGTTGCAGGGCGTCAGGCGTGTCGCAGGCCAGTACCCGGCCGGCGTGCATCAGCGAAATGCGGTCACAGCGCTGGGCCTCGTTCATGAAGTGTGTGGAGAGGAAGATGGTCACGCCCTGTTCGCGCGACAGCTCGACCAGCAGGCGCCAGAAGTCATCTCGGGCAGCCGGGTCGACGCCGGAGGTTGGCTCATCGAGGATCAGCACTTCAGGCCGGTGCAGCACCGCGACCGCCAGTGAAAGACGCTGGCGCAGGCCAAGGGGCAGGGCAGCGGACGGTTGCTCGGCGATGCCGGCGAGGTCGAAGCGTTCGATCAGCTCATCGATGCGCTGGGCGCTCTCGGCCTTGGGCAGGTCGAACAGGCGGGCATGCAAGGCCAGGTTCTGCCGGGTGCTGAGTTCGCCATACAGCGAGAAGCTCTGCGACATGAAACCGACCCGCTTGCGCGTGGCCAGGTCACTGGCGTCCACCGGGCGGCCCAGCAGGCTGGCGCTACCCTCGCTGGCCGGCATCAGGCCGGTGAGCACTTTCATGGTGGTGGTCTTGCCGCAGCCGTTGGACCCCAGGAAGCCGAAGATCTCCCCGCGGCCGATGGCGAAGCTGACCTTGTTCACCGCAGTGAAGTCGCCAAAGCGCAGGGTCAGGTCGTGGGCCTCGATGGCGATCGGGCCATCGGTGGCCGGGCGCGGCGGGATGACCAGCGGCGGGTGTAGCGCCTTGCCCGCGCCCTGGTAGTGGGTGAAGGCGTCGTCGAGCTTGCCGCTGGGGGTGACCGCGGCAAGTTCGTGGCTGGGGCCTGCGGCCAGCAGGCGGCCGCCATCGAGCATCAGGCAATGTTCGAACTGCTGCGCTTCTTCCATGTAGGCGGTAGCCACCAGCAAGGTCAGCTGCGGGCGCTGCGCGCGCACCTGTTCCACCAGTTCCCAGAATCGCCGCCGCGACAGCGGGTCGACGCCGGTGGTGGGCTCGTCGAGGATCAGCAGGTCCGGCTCGTGGATCAGCGCGCAGCACAGGCCCAGCTTTTGCTTCATGCCGCCCGACAGCTTGCCGGCCGGGCGCTCGGCAAAGCGCAGCAGGTCGGTGGCTTGCAGCAGGTTGGCCATGCGCTGCTCGCACTCGCTGCGGCCCAGGCCGAACAGGGTAGCGAAAAAGCGGATGTTCTCGCTGATCGACAGTTCCGGGTACAGGTTGTTGCCCAGCCCTTGCGGCATGAACGCGACTTTCGGGTACAGCGCCGCGCGGTGGCGCCGCTGGCGGATCGAGCCACCCAGCACTTGCAGTTCGCCGGCTTGCAGGCGTTTTACCCCGGCGATCAACCCCAGCAGGGTCGATTTGCCTGCCCCGTCCGGGCCGATCAGCGCGCAGCGGGTGCCTGCAGGCAGGCCGAAGCCGAGGGTATGCAGGGCGACCTGGTCGCCGTACTGGTGGCGGATGCCCTCGGCCAGCAGTGCCGGGGCGCTCATTGCAGGTTAGCCGGCCAGTCCACCTCGGCCGTGCGTACATAGCCGGCCCCCGGCATGCCCGGCTTGGCCTGCGGTACGGCACCGGGGTCGCTCAGCCGCAGCTTCACCCGAAACACCAGCTTCTGCCGCTCGTCGCGGGTTTCCACCTGCTTCGGGGTGAATTGTGCCTTGGCCGCGACAAATGCCACCTTGGCCGGCAGGGCGCGCTCTGGCAGGGCATCGAGCACAATCCGCGCCTGGTCGCCGACGGTCAGCTGGCCGCTGGTGGAGGCGGGCAGATAGAGGTTCATGTACTGGTCGCTCGGGTCGATCAGCATCAGCACACGACCCCCGGCACCGAGTACCTCGCCGGGTTCGGCCAGGCGCAGTTGAATGATGCCGTTGATTGGCGCGCGCAGGCTGCTGTCGTCGATTTCGCTGGTCAGCTGGGCGACCTGGGCTTCGGCGGCGCCGATGGCCGCCTTGATCGCGGCCAGTTGGGCGCGGGCAGCGACCACGCCAGCGTTGGCCGTATCGAAGCGCGCCTGCTGCTGGTCGAGCAGTTGCTGGCTGGCGTATTTGCGCTGGAAGATTTCGCGCACGCGCTTGAGCTCTTGGCTGGCCAGCAGCAATTCACTTTGCCGCAGTTGCACGCTGGCCTGGGCGGCGGCGTAGTTTTCCCGGGCGCGGAGCACTTCGGCTTCGGCCTGGGTGCGTTGGGCCTCCATGGTGCGGGTGTCGATACGGGCAAGTAGCTGGCCGCAGGTTACGCTATCGCCCTCATCGACCAGTACTTCGGCCAGGCGGCCGGGGATTTTACTGGCGATCTGCACCTCGGTGGCTTCGAGGCGGCCGTTGCCCATGCTCAGGCCTTCGGGCAGCTGGTCGTGGAGCGACTTCCAGTACCCCAGCCCTCCGGCTGCCACGAGCAGGGCGAGCAGCGCGGTGGCGAAGATTCGGGGGGCGTATCGGCTCATCGTTGTGCATCCTTGCGCATGTCCACAGGGGATCATGGACTGCGGGCATGGATGGCGTATTGATGTCGGTCAAGGCGGTGAGTGCGGGTGATGCTCGGCTTGTCGGCGATCAGCCCCGGCACGGCTCCAACGACCCTGGCCCCGATTTCACCGCAACGCGACGACCACCGCCCACTGTTCGGCCGTTACCGGCATCACCGACAGCCGGCTGCCCTTTTGCACCAGCGGCAATTCCGCCAGGCCAGCCTGCTGTTTCAGCCAGCCCAGCTCCAGCACCCGCGGGAACGTTTGCACATGGGCCACATCCACCGCGCTCCACGGGTTCTTGTCGGGGGTGGCCTTGGCATCGTGATAGTGGCTCTGCGGGTCCAGGGCTGTCGGGTCCGGGTAAGCAGCGCGAGTGATTCTGGCAATACCGGCGATCCCGGGCTGTGGGCAACTGGAGTGATAGAAGAAAAACTCGTCACCAACGCTCATCGCCCGCAGAAAATTGCGTGCCTGGTAGTTGCGCACGCCGTCCCAGCGCGTTTCACCCAGCCGGCCAAGGGCTTCGATAGAGAGCTCGTCGGGCTCGGATTTCATTAGCCAGTAGGCCATGGATGCTGCTCCTGAAAAGGTTTGAAATAACCTGTTGCACGAAACCGACAGCCGGTTGGCGTCAAGGTTTGCGTGTGGGCGCAGGTTGTCGGAAAATGCGCCCCGTTTAAAGCGCGATGCGCCGGCGGTACCCAGAATATCGCCGAGTACAGAACAGTTTGCCTGGGGGGCAATCTTCAATGAATCAACGTAAAAAGCCGGATCTGCTGTGGATCCTGGTGTTCATCTTCGGCCTGGGTGTGGTCACTACCGGTTATGCGCAAGGGTTCTGGGAGCGCAAGCTGGACGACGCCTATCAGATGCCGGTCGACGCCAGCCAGCCACACCGTTGATACCCCCGCTGGCGCCGCTCAACGCGGTGCCAGGTACCAGTCACGGTCCGACACCGTGCCCCGCAGCGGTACGTCCCAGCTGGCCTGCGCCAGCCGTTCGACCTTCTGGCATTCATGCGCCAGCCCCAGCAGCAAAGGTTTCTTCCAGGTCTGGCGACGTGCCTGGTAGGCCAGGCTGCGATCGTAGAAACCACCGCCCATACCCAAGCGACCACCCACTTCGTCGAAGCCGACCAGCGGTAGCAGGATCAGGTCCAGCGCCCAGATCGGGCGCTGGCGCTTGCGGTCGGTAACCGGCTCGGGGATACGAAAGCGGTTGGGCTTCAGCTTCTCGCCATGCTCGAAGCGCTGGAACACCATGCGCGTCCGCGGCCAGGCATGCAGCACCGGCAGGTAGGTGCGCTTGCCGCGGCGCTGGGCTTCGCGCATCAGCAGGCAGGGGTCGATTTCGCCGTCGTTGGGCAGGTACAGGGCAATGTGCCGGGCGCGGCGGAACAGCGGGTGCTGCGCCAGTTGGCGGTACAGACCAAGGGTGGCCTGGCGTTGCTGGGCAGGGCTGAGGGCGCGGCGGGCATTGCGGAGCAGGCGACGGAGCTGGGGACGTGTGAGCGGCGCGGTGTCGGTCATGGCACGATCAATCCCGGATGTGCTGGCCGACAGTGTCGGCCAAAACGAATTGCCCGCCGAGGGGGCGGGCAAGGAATTCAGGCTCCCCGATAAGACCGCTATCGGTGTAGCCCTTGAACCCGAAAGTTCAAGGTGGAGATTGCAGGGGGCGTTAAGGCTTTCCGTCGGGCGGACATGCACACCGGCCCCAGCGTGCAACCCCCGTGGTTGTGCGTATCGGCTCAGGGACATAACCGACTGGCGCATCCACCAGGGAGTGGCGCCAGTATACCAATCTCAGCCGATTTTGGTATCCGTGTCGTCGGACAAAGCCTTGTCGACCCGATCCAGCAGGTCGCGCACCTGTTCACGGTTGGTGTTGCTGACCGGCGCATCGGCCCGGTCTTCCTGGCGGTGGAGCATTTCGTGGGTGATGTTCAAGGCGGCCATCACCGCAATGCGGTCAGCGCCAATCACCTTGCCGCTGCTGCGGATTTCGCGCATCTTGCCGTCCAGGTAGCGCGCGGCGCTGACCAGGTTGTTGCGCTCTTCCGGCGGGCAGATGATCGAGTATTCCTTGTCGAGGATCTGCACGGTGACGCTATTGCTTGAACTCATGAGTCTTGCTCCAGAGCCTTGAGGCGTAAAATCATCGACTCGACTTTGCGCTTGGCGATCTCGTTCTTTTCGATGAGGTGGGCGCGCTCTTCGCGCCAGGATTTTTCCTGAGCTACTAGGAGTGCATTTTGCCGTTTTAGTTGCTCGACGCGCTCGATCAGCAACTCGAATCGGCTCATCAGTGCCTGCAGGTCGTTCTCTTGCGTAGGTTGCACTCGATTCGCTCCGTCGTTCAGTCACCTGGCGATGATGCCTCTCCCTGGGCGGCGACGGCCAGTGCCGATGGTCTTGGCGCGCCTGCCGGTGCTAGGATACAAGGTCTCCATTCTAGTCATTGCGCCGTCTGGCGCCTAGCAGACCATGCCCAATACCCAATCGCCCTACATCGCCTTCGCCATGCTGCTTTCCAGCAATGGCCACCCTGTCACCCCTGCCGAACTGCACGGCCTGCTGATCGGCCGCAGCTGCGCCGGTGCCGGCTTCGATGCCGATGCCTGGCTGGCCGATGCTGCCCAGCTGCTGGAAAACGAACCCGGTGACGCCGTGCGCAACGCCCTCATCGGCCTGCAGGAAATGGTCAAGGGCGAGCTGACCAGCGACGACATGGCGATCGTCCTGCTGCTGCCTACCGATGACGCCGCACTGACCGACCGCGCCACCGCGCTGGGCCAGTGGTGCCAGGGCTTCATTACCGGTTTCGGCCTGAACGCCGGCGGCAAGGACTTGTCCGACGAGGCCAAGGACGTGCTGCAGGACCTGGTGGCCATTTCCCAGGTGCAGGAAGCCCTCGAAGAATCCGAAGACGGCGAGAGCGACTACATGGAGGTCATGGAATACCTGCGCGTGGCGCCCCTGCTGCTGTTCTCCGAGCTGGCCAAGCCGGCCGCACCCGCGCCCAAGCCATCGCTGCACTGATCAACCGGGGGTAGTCTGCCCATGAGCCACATTCCCAAGGCCGAGTATGCCCGTCGGCGCAAGGCGCTGATGGCGCAGATGGTCCCCAACAGTATTGCCATCCTGCCCGCCGCCGCCGTTGCCATCCGCAACCGCGACGTCGAGCATGTGTACCGCCAGGACAGCGATTTCCAGTACCTCAGCGGCTTCCCGGAGCCGGAGGCGGTGATTGCGCTGATCCCCGGGCGCGAACACGGCGAATACGTGCTGTTCTGCCGTGAACGCAACCCTGAGCGCGAGCTGTGGGACGGCCTGCGGGCCGGCCAGGAAGGCGCGGTGCGCGATTTTGGCGCCGACGATGCCTTCCCCATCACCGATATCGACGAAATCCTGCCGGGCCTGATCGAAGGCCGCGAGCGGGTCTACAGCGCGATGGGCAGCAACCCCGAGTTCGACCGTCGGCTGATGGACTGGATCAATGTGATCCGCTCCAAAGCGCGTCTGGGCGCGCAGCCGCCGAACGAATTCGTTGCGCTGAATCACCTGCTGCACGACATGCGCCTGTATAAATCGGCGGCGGAAGTGAAGGTGATGCGCGCAGCTGCAGATATTTCTGCGCGTGCCCATGTGCGGGCCATGCAGGCCTGCCGTGCCGGGCTGCACGAGTACAGCCTCGAAGCCGAGCTGGACTACGAGTTCCGCAAGGGCGGGGCGAAGATGCCGGCCTACGGCTCGATCGTCGCGGCCGGGCGCAATGGCTGCATCCTGCATTACCAGCAGAACGACGCCCTGCTCAAGGACGGTGACCTGGTGCTGATCGACGCTGGCTGCGAAATCGATTGTTATGCCAGTGACATCACCCGCACCTTCCCGGTCAGCGGGCGGTTTTCGCCGGAGCAGAAGGCCATCTACGAGCTGGTACTCAAGGCGCAGGCGGCGGCGTTTGCCGAGATTGCCCCTGGCAAGCACTGGAACCACGCCCACGAGGCGACCGTGCAGGTCATCACCGAGGGCCTGGTTGAACTGGGCCTGCTTGAAGGCGAGGTGCAGGCGCTGATCGACAGCGAGGCCTATCGCGCCTTCTACATGCACCGCGCCGGGCACTGGCTGGGCATGGATGTGCATGACGTTGGCGAGTACAAGGTGGGCGGCGAGTGGCGGGTGCTGGAACCCGGCATGGCGCTGACCGTCGAACCGGGCATTTACATAGGTGCCGATAATCAGGCCGTGGCCAAAAAGTGGCGTGGCATTGGTGTAAGGATCGAGGACGACGTGGTAGTCACCAGGCAAGGTTGTGAAATCCTCACCTCGGGTGTGCCGCGCACGGTCGCGGAGATCGAGGCGCTGATGCTGGCTGCCCGCAAGGACGCCGCATGAATCGAGTGAACCTGGCGATCATCGGCGGTGGCCTGGTGGGCGCAAGCCTGGCCTTGGCCCTGCAGGCCGGGGCCAAGGCACGTGGCTGGAAAATCATGCTGATCGAGCCGTTTGCTCCCGGCGACAGCTTCCAGCCCAGCTACGATGCGCGCTCTTCGGCGCTGTCGTTCGGTACCCAGCAGATCTATCAGCAACTGGGCCTGTGGCAGGCCATCGGCCGCCGCGCCGAGCCGATCCGGCAGATTCATGTTTCCGACCGTGGACGCTTTGGCGCCACCCGCCTGGATGCACTGGAAGAAGGCGTGCCGGCGTTGGGCTACGTGGTGGAAAACGCCTGGCTCGGCCAGTGCCTGTGGCAAGGGTTGGACAGCGACGTGGTGAGCTGGCGCTGCCCGGCGGAAGTGACGTCGATGCAGGCCATCGAAGGCGGCTACCGCCTTGTGCTCAACGATGAAACCCAGCTGGAGTGCGACCTGGCGGTACTGGCCGACGGTGGCCGCTCTGGCCTGCGCGAGCAACTGGGGATTCACGTGCGCCATACGCCTTACCAGCAAAGTGCGTTGATCGCCAACATCACCCCGGGCGAGGCCCATGGCGGCCAGGCCTTTGAACGGTTTACCGAAGAAGGCCCGATGGCCTTGCTGCCGCTGCCGGACAACCGCTGTGCACTGGTCTGGACCCGGCAGGGCATGGACGCGCGGCGTCTGGCCGACATCGACGAACGCAGCTTCCTGCGCGAGCTGCAGGGTGTGTTCGGCTACCGCCTGGGTGCCTTGCGCCAGGTAGGCGCGCGGCACCTTTATCCACTGTCATTGATCGAGGCCCAAGAGCAGGTGCGCCCGCACCTGGTGGTGCTGGGCAACGCCGCGCACAGCCTGCACCCCATCGCCGGCCAGGGTTTCAACCTGTCGCTGCGTGACGTGCAGTCGCTGGCCGACGCGCTGCTGGCTGGCCCGCAGCAACCCGGCGACCTGGCCACGCTGCAGGCCTATCGCCAACGCCAGCGTACGGACCAGGCCTTGACCATCGGTTTTTCCGACCAGGTCACCCGGCTGTTCGGCAGCAACCAGCCACTGCTGGCCGCCGGGCGCAACCTCGGCCTGCTTGGCCTGGATCTGCTGCCGCCGGCCAAAAGCTGGTTTGCCCGCCAGGCCATGGGCCTGGGCACCCGCCCCAATCCGCGGGGCCAGGCATGAGCAACCCCCGCAGGCTGGCGCGCCGGGCGCGCATGTTGCGCTGGCTGTTGAACCTTTACCCGCCGTACCTCGGTGCCGGCATCCGTATCCAGCACATCAGCCCGGACCTGCGCAGCGTAAAGGTGTGCATGAAGCTGACCCGCTGGAACCGCAACTACGTCGGTACCCAGTTTGGTGGCAGCCTGTATTCGATGGTCGACCCGTTCTACATGCTGCTGCTGATCGAGCAACTGGGGCGCGACTACATTGTCTGGGACAAAGCCGCCAGCATCGACTTCATTTCGCCGGGCAAAGGCCCGGTATATGCCGAATTCCACGTCGATGACGCGCTGCTGGACGACATTCGCCAGCAGGCCGCCACCGGCAAGAAGTGCCTGCCGCGTTTGCAGGTTGATATCCGCGATGGCGCCGGTGAGCTGGTGGCGCGGGTCGATAAAACCCTATACGTGCGGCTGAAGCCGCAAGCGAGGCTGGCGTAAGGCATGGAAATGCGCGCAGATCTGTTGATTGTCGGTGCCGGTATGGTCGGCAGCGCTCTGGCCCTGGCATTGCGCCACAGTGGCCTGCAAATCCTGTTGCTCGACGGTGGCCCGCTGACGGTCAAGCCGTTCGATGCCCAGGCCGCGTTCGAGCCACGCGTCAGTGCGTTGTCGGCCGCCAGCCAGCGCATCCTCGAGCGCCTTGGCGCCTGGGAGGGCATTGCCCGGCGGCGTGCCACGCCTTACTCGGACATGCACGTGTGGGATGGCAGTGGCACCGGGCAGATTCACTTTTCGGCCGCCAGCGTGCATGCCCAGGTGCTCGGCCATATCGTCGAGAACCGGGTGGTGCAGGATGGCCTGCTGGAACGCCTGCATGACAGCGACATCGGCTTGCTGGCCAATGCGCGGCTGGAGCAACTGCGCCGCTCCGGTGACGAGTGGCTGCTGACTCTGGCCGATGGCAGGCAACTGCGCGCGCCGTTGGTGATCGCGGCCGACGGCGCCAACTCGGCGGTACGGCGCCTGGCCGGTTGCGAAACCCGCGAGTGGGATTACCTGCACCATGCCATCGTCACCAGTGTGCGTTGCAGCGCCGGGCACCAGGCTACCGCCTGGCAGCGCTTCACCGATGAAGGGCCCCTGGCCTTCCTGCCATTGACCCGCGATGGCCAGCAGGACTGGTGCTCGATTGTCTGGTCGACCACCCCGGAGCACGCCGAGCGACTGATGGCGCTGGATGAAACGGCGTTCCTGCAGGCGCTGGAGCGGGCCTTCGAGGGCCGACTGGGCGATGTACTGCAGGCCGACCCACGGGTGTGCGTGCCGCTGCGACAGCGTCACGCCAAGCGCTATGTGCAAGAAGGTCTGGCCTTGATCGGTGATGCTGCGCACACCATTCACCCGCTGGCGGGGCAGGGCGTGAACCTGGGCTTTCTGGATGCGGCGGTGCTGGCCGAGGTACTGGTCAATGCCTGCGAGCGTGGCGAGCGGTTGGCGGATGTGAAGGTGCTGAGCCGCTACGAGCGCCGGCGCATGCCGCACAACCTGGCGTTGATGGCGGCGATGGAGGGCTTCGAGCGGTTGTTCCAGGCCAATCCGTTGCCGCTGCGCTGGTTGCGTAACAGCGGGTTGAAACTGGTAGAGCAGATGCCGGAGGCCAAGGCACTGTTTGTGCGTCAGGCGTTGGGGCTCAGTGGTGACCTGCCAGATCTGGCAAAGGCCTGAAGGCCGCCGACAATGCCTTGTTGGAGCAGCCTTGTGCTGCCAAGAGGCTCGGTAGCCTAGCCGAACATCTGGATCAGGCTGCTGGCCCTTTCGCAGCACAAGGCGGCTCCTACAAAGGCAATGTGCGGCTTCTGCAACATCCGGTAACTGCGCGGAGGGTGAGCTGGAAAATGGGATTCACTACCATTTGCGCCTCTCATACGATCCGAGGAGTGCTTTCCATGTTGCCACGCAAGCCCCTACTGGCCGCCCTGGCCCTGACCCTGTTCGGCGGCACTGCCCAGGCAGCAGACGAAGTGGTGGTGTACTCCTCGCGCATCGACGAGCTGATCAAGCCGGTCTTCGATGCCTATACCGCCAAGACCGGGGTGAAGATCAAGTTCATCACCGACAAGGAAGCACCGTTGATGCAGCGCATCAAGGCCGAGGGCGATAACGGCGTGGCCGACCTGCTGCTGACCGTGGATGCCGGCAACCTCTGGCAAGCCGAGCAGATGGGCATCCTGCAGCCGATCAAGTCCGACATCATCGACCAGAACATCCCGCCCCAGTACCGCGCCTCGTCCCATGAATGGACCGGCCTTAGCCTGCGGGCGCGCACCATCATCTACGCCACCGAGCGGGTCAAGCCGCAGGAGCTGAGCACTTACGAGGCCCTGGCCGACAAGCAATGGGAAGGCCGCCTGTGCCTGCGTACAGCGAAGAAGGTGTACAACCAGTCGCTGACCGGCACCCTGATCGAAACCCATGGCGAGGCCAAGACCGAGCAGATCGTCAAAGGCTGGGTCAACAACCTGTCCACCGATGTGTTCTCCGACGACAACGCCGTGATCCAGGCGGTCGCGGCTGGCCAATGCGACGTGGGCGTGGTCAACACCTATTACTACGGCCGCCTGCACAAGCAGAACCCGCAGCTGCCGGTGAAGATCTTCTGGCCCAACCAGGGTGACCGTGGCGTGCACGTGAACCTGTCGGGCATCGGCCTGACCAAGCACGCACCACACCCGGAAGCGGCGAAAAAACTGGTGGAATGGATGACTGGCGAGGAGGCGCAGAAGCTGTTTGCCGACATCAACCAGGAGTTCCCGGCCAACCCTAAGGTCAAGCCTTCGGAGGAAGTCGCGGCGTGGGGCAGCTTCAAGGCTGACAGCATTCCTGTGGAAATTGCCGGCAAGCGCCAGGCTGAGGCCATCCGCCTGATGGATCGGGCTGGCTACAACTAAGCGCCAAGGCTTATCCTTCCGGGGCCTGCAAGGGCCCTTTCGCGGCGGTTCATCGGAACGCCGAACCGCCGCGAACGACCGCGCAGCGGTCGCCATCGCAATCGAGAACCAAGCCTTGCCTCACACCCCCCAACGCCGCTGGTACCTCCCGGTCTCACTGATCGCGGCCCTGGTACTCCTGCCCCTCAGCGTCCTGCTGCTGTCCTGGCAATCGATCGACCTGCAGATCTGGTCGCACCTGCTCGACACCCAGATGAGCCGCCTGCTCGGCAATACCCTGACCCTGGTGGTGGGGGTCGGCATCGGCGTCACCGTGCTGGGCGTGAGCCTGGCATGGCTCACCAGCCTCTGCGAGTTCCCCGGCAGGCGCTGGCTGGACTGGGCACTGATGCTGCCATTCGCCATCCCGGCCTACGTGCTGGCATTCGTCTTCGTCGGCCTGCTGGACTTCGCCGGCCCGGTGCAAACCGCCCTGCGCGAGGTATTCGGGCCGATGCGCCTGCCACGCGTGCGCTCCACCGGCGGGGTGATCATCGTGCTGGTGCTGGTGTTCTACCCCTATGTCTACCTGCTGGCACGCACGGCGTTCCTGGCCCAGGGCAAGGGCCTGATGGAAGCGGCCCGCGTACTCGGCTTGTCCCCCCTGCAGGCGTTCTGGCGCGTGGCCCTGCCCATGGCGCGGCCGGCAATCGGTGCCGGTATTGCCTTGGCCCTGATGGAAACCCTGGCTGACTTCGGTGCGGTGGCGGTGTTCAACTTCGACACTTTCACCACCGCCATCTACAAGACCTGGTACGGCTTCTTCAGCCTTTCCAGCGCGGCGCAGCTGGCCAGCCTGCTGTTGCTGGCGGTGATGCTGGTGCTGTACGGCGAGCGCCGGGCACGGGGCGCCAGCCGCAGCGGCAACGAACGCCCGCGGGCGCAGGCGCTGTATCACCTGCGTGGGGTCAAGGCGTTGCTGGCCAGCGGCTGGTGCCTGCTGGTGTTTGCCTGCGCCTTCGTCATCCCGCTGCTGCAGCTGCTGGCGTGGTTCTGGCAGCGCGGCAGGCATGACCTGGACGAGCGCTATGTCGGCCTGGTACTGCACACCCTGTACCTGGGCGGCATGGCGGCGCTGGTGACGGTGTGCGTGGCATTGCTGCTGGCGTTTGCCCGGCGCCAGGCGCCGACAGGCGGTATCCGCGCCGGGGTCGGGCTGGCCAACCTGGGCTATGCCTTGCCAGGTTCGGTGCTGGCGGTGGCGATCATGCTGGCCTTCAGTTACCTCGACAACCACCTGGTCATCCCGCTGTCGACCTGGCTGGGCGGGGCGGGCAAGCCGCTGCTGCTCGGCAGCCTGTCGGCGTTGCTGCTGGCTTATCTGGTGCGCTTCATCGCGGTGGCCTACGGGCCGCTGGAAAGCAGTCTGGAGCGCATTCGCCCGTCATTGCCCGAGGCCTCGCGCAGCCTGGGCGTAGGTGGCGCAAGATTGTTTTTCAAGGTGTATCTGCCGTTGCTGGTACCGGGTGCGCTGAGCGCGGCCCTGCTGGTGTTCGTCGATGTGCTCAAGGAAATGCCGGCCACCTTGCTGATGCGTCCGTTCGGCTGGGATACCCTCGCGGTGCGCGTGTTCGAGATGACCAGCGAAGGCGAGTGGGCGCGGGCCTCGTTGCCGGCGCTGACCCTGATAGTTGTGGGCTTGCTGCCGGTTATCGGCCTGATCCGCCGTTCGGCACGACGACCCGGTCACAGTCAGTGAGGATGCCAGTTCGCGACCTTGCGGCTACAATGCGCGGCATTCGCGCGGCGGGTCCTACAAGAAGAGCTGACGACCAAACGTCATCGACCGCCGCCGCTTCGCCACGCCCGGAAGGAGAAACCCATGGGACAGCGCACGCTTTTGTATGACCTGCACCTGGCGCTAGGTGCCAAGACGGTCGATTTCGGTGGCTGGGACATGCCCCTGCACTATGGCTCGCAGGTGGAAGAGCACCATCAGGTGCGTAGCGACTGTGGGGTTTTCGATGTTTCCCACATGACGGTGATCGATGTCGATGGCGCTGACGCCACTGTCTGGCTGCAGCATCTGCTGGCCAACGATGTCGCCCGGCTCGAAGGGGTTGGCAAGGCGATGTACAGCCCGCTGCTTAACGAGCAGGGCTGCGTCATCGATGATCTGATCGTCTACCGCACGGCAAACGGCTATCGCCTGGTTACCAACGCCGCCACCCGGGCCAAGGTGCTCGATTGGCTTGAGCTTCAGCAGGCCGACCATTCCGTGAGCTTCAAGGCACGCCCCGACCTGGCCATTCTCGCCATCCAGGGGCCGCACGCCCGCGAAAAAGTCGCAGCTTTGCTCAGTGCCTCGCGCGCCGCTCTGGTGCGTGAGCTGCGCCCGTTCGAAGGCGTAGCGGAAGGTGACTGGTTCATTGCCCGCACCGGGTACACCGGTGAAGACGGCCTTGAGATCATCTTCCCGGGTGATCAGGCCGTGGCTTTCTTCAACGATCTGGTCGGTGCCGGCATTGCTCCAAGCGGGCTAGGCGCCCGCGATACCCTGCGCCTGGAAGCCGGCATGAACCTGTACGGCCAGGATATCGACGAAGCCCACACCCCGCTCACCTCCAACCTGGGCTGGTCGATCGCCTGGGAGCCAGCCGACCGCGACTTCATCGGCCGCACCGGCCTGTTGGCGGAAATCGAGCACGGCGTGCAGGAAAAACTGGTTGGCCTAGTGCTTGAAGAGCGTGGTGTATTACGTGCCCACCAGGTGGTACGAGTAGCCGGCATTGGCGAAGGGGAGATCACCAGTGGTAGTTTCTCACCTACGCTGAGCAAGTCCATTGCCCTTGCGCGCGTACCCATGGCTACCGGTGACCGGGCCGAGGTGGAAATCCGCGGCAAGTGGTACCCGGTGCGGGTGGTGAAACCAACCTTCGTGCGCCACGGCAAGATCCTGATCTGAACAATTTTTAACGGCGGGCCTACCGCTGAGCCAATCGAGGAATTCAAGACATGAGCAATATCCCCGCCGACCTGCGTTTTGCCGAAAGCCATGAATGGGCCCGCCTGGAAGCCGACGGCACGGTGACCGTGGGCATCAGCGACCACGCCCAGCAAGCCCTGGGTGATGTGGTGTTTGTCGAACTGGCCGAAGTCGGCAAGGTGTTTGACGCTGGCGACGCTGCCGGTGTGGTCGAGTCGGTGAAGGCCGCTTCGGATATCTACGCGCCGATCGGTGGCGAAGTGATTGCGGTGAACGAAGAGCTGGCCGATAGCCCGGAGCAGCTGAACGAAGAACCTTACGGCGCGTGGATCTTCAAGCTGAAGCCTACTGACAAGGCCGAGCTGGACAAACTGCTGGATGCTGCGGGCTACAAGGCGGCCATCGGCGAGTAAGACCGCGTCGCCTGCTTCGCGGCTAAAGCCGCTCCTACACAGATACAGCGCTGCACCCGAAACCGGTGCAGCCCCCTGTAGGAGCGGCTTTAGCCGCGAAGAGGCCGGGCCTGTAAACAAGTTTCCCCGCAGAATCGGCAATCCCTTCCTAGACTTGTAAGTCTCCATGAGACCTGGTCCAGGAAGAGAGCGTCGTCATGTCCCAGTCGCCGTCCCTGCGTCAACTGCAAGAACTCAACCCTTTCCTGCGTCGCCACCTGGGCCCCGATGCCGCGGAGCAGCAGGCCATGCTCGATGCGCTGGGCATTACCAGTCGCAGTGAGCTGATCGAGCAGACCGTACCGCCCGATATTCGCCTCAATCGCCCTCTCGACCTGCCGCCGGCGCTGGACGAGCAAGCCGCCCTGGCCAAACTCGCCGGTTACGCAGAGCAGAACCAGGTCTGGACCAGCCTGATCGGCATGGGCTACCACGGCACCATCACCCCAACCGTGATCCTGCGCAACGTGCTGGAGAACCCGGGCTGGTACACCGCCTACACCCCCTATCAACCCGAGATCGCCCAAGGCCGGCTGGAGGCGCTGCTGAACTTCCAGCAAATGGTCATCGACCTCACCGGGCTGGCCCTGGCCAATGCCTCTCTGCTCGACGAAGCCACCGCCGCCGCCGAAGCCATGGCCCTGGCCAAACGGGTGGCGCGCAACAAGAGCAATGCCTTCTTCGCCGACCAGCACTGCCATCCACAGACCTTGTCGGTACTGAAGACCCGTGCCGAGGGTTTTGGCTTCGAGCTGATCGTCGATTCTGTGGATAACCTTGGCAAACACGCGGTATTCGGCGCTTTGCTGCAGTATCCCGATACCCACGGCGAAGTGCGCGACCTGCGCCCGCTGATCGACCGGTTGCACGGCCAGCAGGCCCTGGCCTGCGTCGCTGCCGACCTGCTCAGCCTGGTGGTACTGGCGCCGCCTGGGGAGCTGGGCGCGGATGTGGTACTGGGGTCGACCCAGCGCTTCGGCGTGCCGATGGGCTACGGCGGCCCCCATGCTGCCTATTTCGCCTGCCGCGACGACTACAAGAGGGCCATGCCCGGGCGCATCATCGGCGTGTCCCGCGATGCGCGGGGCAACACCGCGCTGCGCATGGCTTTGCAAACGCGTGAGCAGCATATCCGCCGCGAGAAGGCCAACTCCAATATCTGCACGGCCCAGGTGCTGCTGGCCAATATCGCCGGTTTCTATGCGGTGTACCACGGGCCGCAAGGCCTGCAGCGTATTGCCCAGCGGGTGCATCGGCTGACCTTCATCCTGGCCGCAGGCCTTGAGGCCAAGGGCATCCAGCGCCTCAACCAGCACTTCTTCGACACCCTTACCGTGGATGTGGGTGGCGCGCAGGCCGCCATCATCGAAAGCGCCGAAGCGGCGCACATCAACCTGCGCATCCTTGGTCGCGGGCACCTGGGTGTCAGCCTGGACGAAACGTGCAACGAGCAGACGGTGCTGCGCCTGCTGGACATCTTCCTGGGTGTCGACCACGGCCTGGACATTGCGGCACTCGACCAGCTGGCACTGCCCGAGGGCATCCCGGCCAACCTGGTGCGGCGCACGCCATTGCTCGCCCACCCGGTGTTCAACCTGCATCACAGCGAAACCGAGATGCTGCGCTACCTCAAGCAGCTGGAAAACAAGGACCTGGCCCTGAACCAGTCGATGATCCCGCTGGGGTCGTGCACCATGAAACTCAACGCCACCAGCGAGATGATCCCCATTACCTGGCCGGGTTTCGCCCAACTGCACCCGTTTGCCCCGGCGGCCCAGGCTACGGGTTACAAGGCGATGATCGACGAGCTGGAAAGCTGGCTGTGTACGATCACCGGTTTCGACGCCATCTGCATGCAGCCCAACTCGGGCGCCCAGGGTGAGTACGCCGGCCTGATGGCCATCACCCGCTACCACCGCAGCCGCCACCAGCCGCAACGAACCCTGTGCCTGATCCCGTCCTCGGCCCACGGTACCAACCCGGCTTCGGCGCAAATGGCCGGTATGGAGGTGGTGATCGTCGATTGCGACAACGATGGCAACGTCGACCTGGCCGACCTGAAGGCCAAGGCCCATGCGGCTGGCGAGCGCTTGTCATGCCTGATGATCACCTATCCGTCGACCCACGGCGTGTACGAAGAGGGCATTCGCGAAATCTGCGAGGTGGTGCATCAGCACGGCGGGCAGGTGTACATGGACGGCGCCAACCTCAATGCCCAGGTGGGCCTGGCGCGGCCGGCAGACATCGGCGCCGACGTTTCGCACATGAACCTGCACAAGACCTTCTGCATCCCCCACGGCGGTGGCGGCCCGGGCATGGGGCCAATCGGCATCCGTGCGCACCTAACGCCATTTGTCGCCAGCCACCCGGTGGTACCGGTGCCGGGCCTGGACCCCAACAACAGCGCGGTCAGCGCCGCACCCTGGGGCAGCGCCAGCATTCTGCCGATCAGCTGGATGTACATTGCCATGATGGGGCCACAGCTGGCCGATGCCAGCGAAGTGGCGATTCTCTCGGCCAACTACCTGGCCAGCCAGCTGGGTGGCGCCTTCCCGGTGCTCTATCGCGGGCGCAACCAGCGGGTGGCGCATGAGTGCATCCTCGACCTGCGGCCGTTGAAGGCCTTGACCGGCATCAGCGAGGAGGACGTGGCCAAGCGCCTGATGGACTATGGTTTCCACGCGCCGACCATGTCATTCCCGGTACCGGGCACGCTGATGGTGGAGCCGACCGAGAGTGAATCGAAGGCCGAGCTGGACCGGTTCGTCGAGGCGATGCTGGCGATTCGGGCGGAAATTGCTGAGGTGCAGGAGGGCAACTGGCCAGCGGAGAACAACCCGCTCAAGCATGCGCCGCATACCTTGGCCGATGTGCTGGGGGCGTGGGAAAGGCCGTATAGCCTGGAGCAGGCGGTGGCGCCCAGTGCTCATGTGCGTCAGCACAAGTACTGGCCGGCGGTGAACCGGGTCGACAATGTGTATGGGGACAGGAATCTGTTCTGTGCGTGTGTGCCGGTGGAGGCTTATCGCTGAGGATGGTGTGGATTCTTCGCGGGCTTGCCCGCGAAGAATCCAGCGCGGTTATTCGGCTACCGCGTTCTTGGCCAGGATGGCATTGGCCAGCTCCATGTCGGATGCCTGCATGCCCGGGTTCTCCGCGCGCACCTGGTTCAGCGCCGACTCCAGGAACGGCCCGCGAATGGCGCCCTCGCTGGCCACGAAGCTGCCGGCGTCATCCTGCGCCGCCATCACCAGCTTGTGATCCCGCGAGGTCAGGTAGCTGGATGCGGTAGTGGCACCGGAAGAAATCACGTTACGCCAAAAGGTATCGGCCATGGCCGAGCCAAGAGGCAGCGAAAGCAAGGCAGCGGCGGCGATGGCGGTTTTGAGACGCATGTTGAAACACCTCGAAGGGTGAGGGTTGAAGATGCGCGGTTTGATCTTGCTTCAGAGGGCAAGTTCCTTGATTACAAGGGTTTTTTGCTCAGGAACAGGCCCGCAGTACTTCCTCCAGCCGGGTCTGCCCGCAGGCCACTTTGGCCTCCCCACAGCTGCGCAAATCGAGCAGCCCATCGGCCACGGCCTGGCGTCGTAGGGTGGCCAGGTCGCTGCCCGGGCCTATCTGCGCACGCAGGCTGTCGCTGGGCACCAATAGTTCGAACAGCCCCGTGCGGCCATGAAACCCGGTGCCGCGGCAAGTACGGCATGGCTGGCCGCTGGTTGCCGCCGCATCGCCCCGGCAGTCGGCACACAGCGTGCGCACCAGTCGCTGGGCCATGACCCCGACCAGCGTTGCCTTGAGCAGGTAGTCGGCAACACCCAGCTCTTGCAGGCGGGTAATCGCCGCGCAGGCGTCGTTGGTATGCAGGGTCGACAGTACCAGGTGACCGGTCAGCGCTGCCTGTACCGCCACCAGAGCGGTTTCGCGGTCGCGAATTTCGCCGATCATGATGATATCCGGGTCCTGGCGCAGCATCGCCCGCACACCGCTGGCAAACGTAAGGTCCAGGGTGGGCTGGACCTGCAGCTGGTTGAAGGCGGGCTCCAGGCGCTCGATCGGGTCCTCTATGGTGCACAGGTTGACCTGCGGCGTGGCCAGCAGCTTGAGGCTGGCATACAGCGTGCTGGTCTTGCCGGAGCCGGTGGGCCCGGTCACCAGGATGATGCCCTGGCGCTGGCGCAGCAGGTCGTGCCACCGGGCCAGTTGTTGCCCTTGCAGGCCGAGCCGGTCAAAGCCCACCTGCAGTTGTTGCGGGTCGAACAGGCGCAGCACCAGCTTTTCACCAAACGGGGTTGGCAGGGTCGATAGCCGCAGCTCCACTTCGCCGCCATCTTGCAGCCGGCTTTGCAGCCGGCCGTCTTGTGGCCGGCGCTTTTCCGCTACATCCATCCGGCCAAGGTGTTTCAGGCGGCTGACCAATGCCAGGGTCACCCCGGCGGGGAAGGCGTACACGTTATGCAGCACGCCGTCGATGCGGTAGCGCAGCTGGCCCTGCTCGCGGCGCGGTTCCAGGTGGATATCGCTGGCGCGCTGCTCGATGGCGTACTGCAGCAGCCAGTCGACGATATGCACGATGTGCGCGTCGTCCGCGCTGGCTTCGGCCTGGCGCTTGCCCAGCTCCAGCAGCTGTTCGAGTTCGCCAAGGCTGGCCGATTGCTGGTGTTGCGCACCTTTTACCGACTGGGCCAGACGGGAGAACGACTGCGCTGACTGGCGCAGTTGCAGTGGGCTGGCCAGGACACGACGGATCGGCCGCCCCAGGCTGCGGGCCAGGTCGGCCTGCCAGTCCTGCTGGTAGGGCTGGGCACTGGCGACCGTAACGCTGGATGGGTCGGCAGCGACGATGAGGATGCCATGGCGCTGGGCGAACGCCGGGGAGATCAGACCCGCGACCTGGGGCAGGTCGAGTTGCAGGGGGTCGATGCGCAGGTAGGGCTGGCCGACCTTGCCGGCCAACCATTGGCAGAGGTACTCCAGGTCCAGGGGGTGGCCAGGGTCCTGGCGGTTTTCAAGGTGGCAGGCGGCAATTTGCTCGAGGGGGTGGCAGGCTGGCTTGGCTGCGGCGTGTTCGAGCACGTGCAGGGTGTCGTTGGCGTGCAGGTGCTGATCAGCCAGCAGCGCTTCGAGGACGCGCTTGAGGTCGAGTGCCGGGTTGTCGGGGGTATGCATGATTGGCGTCCGTGCCTGATGGAAGTGCTGAGCAAGGCTAGCCCGGACCGGGGAGGGTTACCGCGAAAGTTAAGTTTCGAAATCTTGCTGTGCCTGTGCCGGCCTCTTCGCGGGCAAGCCCGTCCTCATAGAAGTGCACATAACTTACTGATTTAGCAGGGACCCTGTGGGAGCGGGCGCGCCCGCGAAGAATCCAACGCGGTGCATGGCACCGGCTGCGCCGGTGTTCGCGGGCGCGCCGGCTCCCAGAGGTTACGCGGAGCGCCCAGCATCAGTTCTCTGGGCGACAGCGCAGCCCAATGAGCTGGGCAATCTCCTACAGGGATCAGCCCTTGAGCAGGTGCTTCCAGCCGCGGCTCTGATCGACTGCACGCGCCTGGTCGATGCGCGCCTCAAGCAGC
Source organism: Pseudomonas sp. 8_5_2 (assembly GCF_059295255.1). NCBI lineage: Bacteria > Pseudomonadati > Pseudomonadota > Gammaproteobacteria > Pseudomonadales > Pseudomonadaceae > Pseudomonas > Pseudomonas sp. 8_5_2. The sequence goes on along the minus strand of NZ_CM181238.1, from coordinate 5,709,229 downwards.
TCGTTGGGCTCTTCACCCAGCGGCGATTCCGCCAGCTCGTGGAGTTTTTTCAGGTCGCCATACAGGCGGTCCATCTGTGGTGCTTCGAGCACTTGGCGGGCATGGTGCAGCCAGGCCAGCAACTGCTCGATACGTGGCAGCTGCTCGGCCAGGTCTTCCGGGCGCTGGGTGTACAACGGCAGCTTCAATGCACGGCCTTCTTCGCCCAGCAGGTGCGCCAGCCAGTTGGCCAGCTGCGCCTTGCCCTGACGTTCGCCGCGGCCCTTGCGGTCCACGGTCCAGGCTCGGGCCAGCAGCCAGCGCGAGGTTTCCAGCGAGAACTGGCCCCAGCGCACATCTTCCAGCTCTTCGGCAAACTGCTCGGGGGCGGCGCGGCGGATGTCTTCGTCATCGTTACCGGCCTGCACCAGCGGGCGCCAGTCTTCGAGCAAGGCGTCGAGGCTGCTGCGCAGGTCGCGGGTGGTGGCACGTGGCGCGGCCTGGCCCAGGCTGGCGGTGAGCGCCCGCAGCTCGCTCAGGCAATCGACCCAGTCTTGCAGCAGACGCCAGTGGCCGTTGTGGCGGTATTGCTCGGCCAGGCGCTGGCTGCTGGCCAACAGTTGCCAGGCCACCGCAGCGTAGGCGTCGTCCAAGGCCATTTCGGCGTCCAGCTCGGTGCTGGGCAGGCCCAGCTCGTAGCTGTCCGGCTGCAGCAGGCGGTAGCCACGCTCGGCCTTGCTGATGTCGCAGGGCATCAGCGGCAGGCTGGCGGCCAGCTCGGCGGCCAGCTCCAGCAGGGCTTGCGGCTCACCTTCGCGCAGTTCCAGCTCCAGCTCGCAAATCTCTTCCTTGCGCTTGCCGGCGATGACGAAGCCTTGGTCCAGCGCAGCTTCGATCACCACTTTGCTCTTGCCACGGCCCCAGGCGATTTCGGCGAATTCACGGGTGAAATCGGTGCTGAACAGCGGCTTGATGGTTTTCTTGTCCAGGTCGGCCAGCTGCTCGGGCCAGCAGGTGGCGTCGAGTTTCTTCAGGTCGAGCTTGGCCTTGTCCAGCTGCCATTCATGTTCCTGGCGTACGGACAGACCGGCCACGCTCTGGCCACGGCACTTCAAGGTCTGGATGATGACTTCGCCATCGCGGCGCAGGCGCAGGGCGACGCGGGCTGCAGAAAGCTCGCGCTCGGGGGTGTCGAAGTACTGGTTGGTCAGTTCGCGGGTCTGCCAGCCGGACTTGTTGCGCTTTTTCAGCAGAGGGTGCTCGCGCAAGGCGGCAAGGGTCTCGCGACTGGCGCGGAGCTTGAGTTCGGTTTCTTTGTGCATCACAGACTCGAAGGAGGGGGCGTGGTTGCCAAGGAGTTTACAGCAGTCGGCTGTCGACTGTTGGATCGTGGTCGATTGTTCGCGGGGTTGCCCTGCGAATGGACGGCATTGTTATGATGGGTAACGCTTCCGAGGAGTACGCGCATGCCGTTGCCGACGCTGAAAGACCAGTTTGCCGCCTTGATCGCCGCGCCTTCGGTCAGTTGCACCCAGCCCGCGCTCGACCAGTCCAACCGCCAGGTCATCGACCTGCTGGCCGGCTGGCTGGGCGACCTGGGGTTCGCCTGCGATATCCAGCAGGTCAGCCCCGGCAAGTTCAACCTGCTGGCCAGCCGTGGCAGCGGCCCGGGTGGCCTGGTGCTGGCCGGGCACAGTGACACCGTGCCCTATGACGACCAGCTGTGGGCCAGCGACCCACTGAAGCTGACCGAGGCCGATGGCCGCTGGATCGGCCTGGGCAGCTGCGACATGAAGGGCTTCTTCGCGCTGGTCATCGAAGCGGTCATTCCGTTGCTGGAGCACGATTTCAAGCAGCCGCTGCTGATCCTCGCCACCTGCGATGAAGAAAGTTCCATGTCCGGCGCCCGTGCCCTGGCGGAGGCCGGCCAGCCGCTGGGCCGCGCGGCGGTGATTGGCGAGCCTACCGGGTTGCGGCCGATCCGCATGCACAAGGGCATCCTCATGGACCGCATCGATATCCTCGGGCGCAGCGGCCATTCGTCGGACCCAAGCCTGGGCCGCAGCGCGATGGAGGCCATGCACGCGGTGATGGCCGAGCTGATGGGCCTGCGCCAGCAATGGCAGGAAAACTACAGCAACCCGCAGTTCAGCGTGCCAACCCCTACCCTGAACTTCGGCTGCATCCACGGCGGTGACAACCCCAACCGCATCTGTGGCCAGTGCGCCCTGGAATTCGACCTGCGCCCGCTGCCAGGCATGGATGTGGAGCAATTGCGCGCGGCCATCCGCGAAAAACTGCGGCCCGTAGCCGAGCGCCATGAAGTGCGTATCGACTACGCGCCGCTGTTCCCGGAGGTGCCCGCGTTCGAGCAAGCCGCCGACGCCGAGCTGGTGCAGGTGGCAGAACGCCTGACCGGCCATCGCGCCGAAGCGGTAGCGTTCGGCACCGAAGCGCCTTATCTTCAGCAGCTGGGCTGCCAGACCATCGTGCTGGGCCCTGGCGACATCGCCTGTGCCCACCAGCCCGGCGAATACCTGGAAATGTCACGAATCGAGCCTACCGTGCGTCTATTGCGTGACCTGATCCGGCACTATTGCCTGCACTAAACGTCAATCAAGTTGATTCGTTCCTGCCTAGAGGAGACCGCGCGTGACCGCAAGCCTGTTCCGACGATGATCCTGAACGCCCCCTGTATCGCCGTTCTCCGTCCACTTATCCACAGGCCCTGTCATGCCCGACTACGTCAACTGGCTGCGTCATGCCTCCCCGTACATCAATGCCCATCGCGACTGCACCTTCGTGGTCATGCTCCCTGGCGATGGGGTGGAACACCCTAATTTCGGCAATATCGTTCACGACCTGGTGCTGCTGCACAGCCTTGGCGTGCGGCTGGTGCTGGTGCACGGCTCGCGCCCGCAGATCGAAAGCCGTCTGGCTGATCGCGGCCTCACGCCGCACTACCACCATGGCCTGCGCATCACCGATGCCGCCACCCTGGACTGCGTGATCGATGCCGTCGGCGCCCTGCGCCTGGCCATCGAGGCGCGCCTGTCGATGGACATCGCTGCCTCGCCGATGCAGGGCTCGCGGCTGCGCGTGGCGTCTGGCAACCTGGTCACGGCGCGGCCGATCGGCGTGCTCGAAGGGGTGGACTACCACCACACCGGCGAAGTGCGCCGGGTCGACCGCAAGGGCATCAGCCGCCTGCTCGACGAGCGCTCCATCGTGCTGCTGTCGCCGCTGGGCTATTCGCCCACCGGAGAAATCTTCAACCTGGCCTGCGAAGACGTGGCCACCCGTGCCGCCATCGAACTGGGCGCCGACAAGCTGCTGCTGTTCGGCGCCGAACCGGGCCTGTTGGACGCCGACGGCAAGCTGGTGCGCGAGCTGCGCCCGCAGCAGGTTGCGCCGCACTTGAAGCGTCTGGGCAGCGACTACCAGGGCGAATTGCTGGATGCCGCCGCCGAGGCCTGCAAAGGCGGCGTGGCGCGCAGCCATATCGTCAGCTATGCCGAGGACGGTGCCTTGTTGACCGAGCTGTTCACCCGTGGCGGTGGCGGCACACTGGTGTCGCAGGAGCAGTTCGAAGTGGTGCGCGAGGCGACCATCGAGGATGTCGGCGGCTTGCTGGACCTGATCAGCCCGCTGGAAGAGCAGGGCATCCTGGTGCGCCGCTCGCGCGAGGTGCTGGAGCGCGAGATCGAACAGTTCAGCGTGGTCGAGCGCGAAGGCATGATCATCGCCTGTGCGGCGTTGTACCCGATTGCCGATTCCGAGGCCGGTGAGCTGGCGTGCCTGGCGGTGAACCCGGAATACCGCCATGGTGGGCGTGGGGATGAACTGCTGGAGCGTATCGAAAGCCGGGCGCGGCAGATGGGCTTGAATACCCTGTTCGTGCTGACGACGCGCACGGCGCACTGGTTCCGCGAACGCGGGTTTGCGCCCAGTGGTGTGGAGCGGCTGCCGGCGGCGCGGGCTTCGCTGTACAACTACCAGCGCAATTCAAAGATTTTCGAGAAGTCTTTGTAAACCTTTACTGGCCCTATCGCCGGCAAGCCAGCTCCCACAGGTACTGCACAGCCTTCAAAGCTGGCCTCTACCTGTGGGAGCTGGCTTGCCGGCGATAGGGGCGGTACAGCCGGTGCATTCCCCAGAATGAAAAACGCCGCCCTTGTGGGCGGCGTTTTCATTTACACGGTATGCAGATACCAGTTGTACTCGAGGTCGGAGATCGAGTGTTCGAACTCCTCCAGCTCGCTTTCCTTGCACGCGACAAAGATGTCGATGTACTTCGGATCGATGTACTTGTTCAGGATCTCGCTGTCGTCCAGCTCGCGCAGGGCATCGCGCAGGTTGTTCGGCAGGCTCTGCTCGTGCTGCTCGTACGAGTTGCCCTCGACTGGCGCCCCTGGCTCGATCTTGTTGGTCAGGCCGTGGTGCACGCCAGCCAGCACAGCCGCCATCATCAGGTACGGGTTGGCGTCGGCACCGGCCACGCGGTGTTCGATGCGCACGGCATCCGCCGAGCCTGTTGGTACACGCAAGGCCACGGTGCGGTTGTCCAGGCCCCAGCTGGGCGCGTTCGGCACGTAGAACTGTGCGCCAAAGCGGCGGTACGAGTTGACGTTCGGGCAGAGGAACGCCATCGATGCAGGCAGGGTCTCGAGCACACCGCCGATTGCGTGACGAAGCGCGGCGTTCTGCTCGGGATCCTCGCTGGTGAAGATGTTGTTGCCATCTTTGTCCAGCACGGAAATGTGTACATGCAGGCCGTTACCTGCCTGGCCCGGGTAGGGCTTGGCCATGAACGTGGTGTCCATTTCATGGTCGTAGGCGATGTTCTTGATCAGCCGCTTGAGCAGTACCGCGTAGTCGCACGCCTTGAGCGGGTCGGCCACGTGGTGCAGGTTGACTTCGAACTGCGCCGGGGCGCTTTCCTTGACGATGGCGTCAGCTGGAATGCCTTGTTCCTTCGCGCCTTCGAGGATGTCCTGCAGGCAGTCGGCATATTCGTCGAGGTCGTCGATCAGGTAGACCTGGGTCGACTGCGGGCGCTTGCCCGAGATTGGCGAGCGCGGCGGCTGCGGGCGACCGTTCACGTTCTCCTGGTCGATCAGGTAGAACTCGAGCTCGAAGGCGGCGCAGATGGTCAGGCCCATTTCGTCGAACTTGCTGACGACCTGGCGCAGTACCTCACGAGGGTCGGCGAAGAACGGCTCGCCTTCGATCTCGTGCATGGTCATCAGCAGCTGGGCGGTGGGGCGTTTTTGCCACGGCTCGTTACAGAGCGTGTCGGGAATCGGGTAGCAGATGCGGTCAGCATCGCCGATGTCCAGGCCAAGCCCGGTGCTTTCGACGGTGGAACCGTTGATATCCAGGGCAAAGAGGGAGGCAGGCAGGTTGATGCCTTTTTCGTAAACCTTGTGGAGGCTGGTGCGCTCTATGCGCTTGCCGCGCACCACACCATTCATATCTGCAATCAGAAGGTCAACGTAGAGAACCTCAGGATGTTCCTTAAGGAACGCGTTCGCTTCGTTAAGCTGAACGGCACGCGGGGGTACCGACATGATGCAACACCTTTGTTGTTAAAAATATCAATCAAGGGGGGCTTGCAGGTCCAGTCAATCGAAAAGACAAACTGATGTCAAGCCAACCCCATGATGCCCTGAAATGGCACATCGACGGCAGATTTGCTGCAAATCGGGGCGTGCCATTATCCGCTATTTCTTTCACAAAGGGGTATCTCCGACGTGCCGTGTTTTATTTTTTACGGAGGTGTTGTGTAAAAAAATGAACAAGGCTAAGCTCGGTCTCAACCCAAAACACAATAATACGAGGGTCACATGGTCCGCTTGCCGCGACCTGAAAGCACTGCCTGCGCAGTGCCATCGGGTACCTCCGTCGTTTTTGCAAGCTTCGTCAATGGCGTGGTCGCCCTGGCCGCAATAATTGACGCTTGGCGCTTCCATGCCCGCCCGCGTAGCGGTTTGCTGCCCTTCGTTTTGTCTTTCTGCCCTTCGAACTCATTTTGGACACATCTGTTTTCAGTGTATCCACTGCGGCCGTGCGCGCGTGTTTTGCTTTAGCAATGTACTCCATCCAGAATCAATGCGCGGACCACCTTACCTCCTGAGGTATTTATGAGTAACAACCTCGACCAGCTCACCGATTGGTTGAAAGAGCACAAGATCACCGAAGTCGAATGCATGATCAGTGACCTGACCGGCATCACGCGCGGCAAGATTTCGCCCACCAACAAATTCATCGCGGAAAAAGGCATGCGCCTGCCCGAGAGCGTGCTGCTGCAGACCGTGACCGGCGACTACGTCGACGACGACATCTATTACGAACTGCTCGATCCGGCAGACATCGACATGATCTGCCGCCCCGACGAGAACGCTGTGTTCCTGGTGCCATGGGCCATAGAGCCGACCGCCCAGGTCATCCACGACACCTACGACAAGAAGGGCAACCCGGTCGAGCTGTCGCCGCGCAACGTGCTTAAAAAGGTGCTGCAGCTCTACGCCGACAAGGGCTGGCAGCCTATCGTCGCGCCCGAGATGGAGTTCTACCTGACCAAGCGCAGCGAAGACCCGGACTTCCCGCTGCAGCCACCGGTAGGCCGATCGGGCCGCCCGGAAACCGGCCGTCAGTCGTTCTCGATCGAAGCCGCCAACGAATTCGACCCGCTGTTCGAAGACGTCTACGACTGGTGCGAACTGCAGCAGCTGGACCTCGACACGCTTATCCACGAAGACGGCACGGCGCAGATGGAAATCAACTTCCGTCACGGCAATGCCCTGCACCTGGCCGACCAGATACTGGTGTTCAAGCGCACCATGCGCGAGGCGGCGCTCAAGCACAATGTGGCCGCCACCTTCATGGCCAAGCCCATGACCGGCGAGCCTGGCAGTGCCATGCACCTGCACCAGAGCGTGGTCGATGTTGCCACCGGCAAGAACATCTTCAGCAACGACGACGGCAGCATGAGCGAGCTGTTCCTCAACCACATTGGTGGCCTGCAGAAGTTCATCCCCGAAGCGCTTCCGCTGTTCGCCCCCAACGTCAACTCGTTCCGCCGTTTCCTGCCAGACACCTCGGCACCGGTGAACGTGGAGTGGGGCGAGGAAAACCGCACCGTCGGCCTGCGCGTGCCGGATGCCGGGCCGCAAAACCGACGGGTCGAGAACCGCCTGCCGGGCGCCGACGCCAACCCTTACCTGGCCATCGCCGCCAGCCTGCTGTGTGGCTACATCGGCATGGTCGAAGGCATCGAGGCCAGCGCCCCGGTGCAGGGCCGCGGCTACGAACGCCGCAACCTGCGCCTGCCGCTGACCATCGAGGACGCCCTGGAACGCATGGAAAACAGCCGTGCGCTGGTGCAGTACCTGGGCAAAAAATTCATTACCGGATATGTCGCCACCAAGCGCGCCGAGCACGAAAACTTCAAACGCGTCATCAGTTCCTGGGAGCGTGAGTTCCTGCTGTTTGCTGTCTGATCAACCCTGGTGCCGCAGGAGCGCGGCTGTCGAACAACGGAGAAGCACATGAGCGTCAACAACCCGCAAACCCGTGAATGGCAAACCCTCAGCGGGGAGCATCACCTTGCACCTTTCAGTGACTACAAGCAGCTGAAGGAGAAGGGGCCGCGCATCATCACCAAGGCCCAGGGTGTGCATTTGTGGGACAGCGAGGGGCACAAGATCCTCGACGGCATGGCGGGCCTGTGGTGCGTGGCGGTGGGCTACGGCCGCGAGGAGCTGGTACAGGCGGCAGAGAAGCAGATGCGCGAGCTGCCGTACTACAACCTGTTCTTCCAGACCGCTCACCCGCCAGCGCTGGAGCTGGCCAAGGCGATCACCGACGTGGCGCCCGAGGGCATGACCCATGTGTTCTTCACCGGCTCCGGCTCCGAAGGCAACGACACCGTGCTGCGCATGGTTCGCCACTACTGGGCGCTGAAGGGCAAGCCGCACAAGCAGACCATCATCGGTCGGGTCAACGGCTACCACGGCTCCACCGTGGCCGGCGCCAGCCTGGGCGGCATGAGTGGCATGCACGAGCAGGGCGGCCTGCCGATTCCGGGCATCGTGCATATCCCTCAGCCGTACTGGTTCGGCGAAGGCGGCGACATGACGCCGGATGAGTTCGGCGTCTGGGCTGCCGAGCAGCTGGAGAAGAAAATCCTCGAAGTCGGCGAAGACAACGTCGCCGCCTTCATCGCCGAGCCGATTCAGGGCGCCGGTGGCGTGATCATCCCGCCGCAGACCTACTGGCCGAAGGTGAAGGAGATCCTGGCCAGGTACGACATCCTGTTCGTCGCCGACGAAGTCATCTGCGGTTTCGGCCGCACCGGCGAGTGGTTCGGCTCCGACTACTACGACCTCAAGCCTGACCTGATGACCATCGCCAAGGGCCTGACCTCCGGTTACATCCCCATGGGCGGTGTGATCGTGCGTGACACCGTGGCCAAGGTGGTCAGCGAAGGCGGCGACTTCAACCACGGCTTCACCTACTCCGGGCACCCGGTGGCGGCCGCCGTAGGCCTGGAAAACCTGCGCATCCTGCGCGACGAGAAAATTGTCGAGAAGGCGCGCAGCGAAGCGGCACCGTATTTGCAAAAGCGTTTGCGTGAGCTGCAGGACCACCCGTTGGTAGGCGAGGTACGCGGCCTGGGCATGCTCGGCGCGATCGAGCTGGTCAAGGACAAGACCACCCGCAGCCGTTACGAAGGCAAGGGCGTCGGCATGATCTGCCGTAACTTCTGCTTCGACAACGGCCTGATCATGCGTGCGGTAGGTGACACCATGATCATCGCGCCGCCGTTGGTGATCAGCCATGCGGAGATCGACGAGCTGGTGGAAAAAGCGCGCAAATGCCTCGATCTGACCCTGCAGGCGATCAACTGATCAACTGCTAGGCTAGCGATGTGACATTAAGTCGTTACAGGGCTCTGGTTTCCTTGAAACAGTGCCTTGTAACTTGCCAGACTAGCGACTGATCCAGTCGCCGCGCGCTCTGCACCGTGGGTCCTGGCTGCTGGACAGTTGCCAAATAAAAAATCTGGAGCATTACGCATGAATAAAATGGGTAAGACGTTGCTGGCCGCAGCCCTGATGGGTGCCATGGCTACTGCTGTTCAGGCTGAAGACAAAGTGTTGAACGTCTACAACTGGTCGGACTACATCGCTCCGGACACCATCGCCAAGTTCGAGAAGCAGTCTGGTATCAAGGTCAAGTACGACGTCTTCGACAGCAACGAAACCCTCGAAGCCAAGCTGCTGGCCGGCAAGTCGGGCTACGACGTTGTCGTACCGTCCAACAACTTCCTGGCCAAGCAGATCAAGGCTGGGGTGTACGAGGAACTGGACCGTTCCAAGCTGCCAAACTGGAAAAACCTCGACGAAGACCTGCTCAAGGCCGTCGGTGATGCCAGCGACAAGGACAACAAGCACGCCTTCCCGTACATGTGGGGCTCCATCGGTATCGGCTACAACCCGGAGAAGGTCAAGGCTGCGCTGGGCGTGGACAAGATCGACTCGTGGGACGTGGTGTTCAAGCCCGAGAACATCGCCAAGCTCAAGAGCTGTGGCGTGAGCTTCCTCGATGCACCAACCGAGATGATCCCGGCCGCGCTGCACTACCTGGGCCTGCCGAGCAACAGCACCAAGAAAGAAGACCTGAAGGCCGCTGAAGACCTGTTCCTGAAGATTCGTCCTTCGATCACCTACTTCCACTCGTCCAAGTACATTGGCGACATGGCCAACGGCAACATCTGCGTAGCCGTGGGTTACTCGGGTGACCTGGAGCAGTCCAAGGCCCGCGCCCATGAAGCCGGCGACAAGGTCAAAGTGGACTACGTCATTCCGAAAGAAGGTGCCGGTACCTTCTACGACATGGTCGCCATCCCCAAGGATGCCGAGCACAAAGACGCCGCCTACCAGTTCATGAACTTCCTGATGCAGCCGGAAATCATGGCTGAAATCACCAATGCCGTGCGCTTCCCGAATGGCAACAAGGCAGCCACCCCGATGGTGGATAAGGATATTTCCGGCGACCCGAGCATCTACCCGCCAGCAGACGTGAAGAAGCAGCTGTATGCGATTGCCGCGCCAGACGCCTCGGTGCAGCGTTTGATCACCCGCAGCTGGACCAGGATCAAGTCGGGTAAATAAGCCCGATGCAGCGCCTCTGGGCCGGGGTTTTCCGGCCCAGAGCCAGTGAAAGGCAATTGATGATTGCGGCATCGAAGCTGCGAAGGTAAGTTGCGCGCCGGTTTTGCGTGTGCGGCAGCACTGTCGCTACCCAGGCACTGATTGTGAGGACCACCCACTTGTCTATTTCTGTATTCCGCAAGGCCCTTATGGCTGGCGCGGGCCTGACGCTGGCATGCAGCGTCCAAGCGGCGCCTACGGTGCACTTCTACAACTGGTCCGACTACATCGGCCCGACCACACTCGCGGACTTCGAGAAAGACACGGGCATCAAGCCCGTGCAGGACGTCTTCGACTCCAACGAAACCCTGGAAGGCAAACTGCTGGCCGGCAACACCGGCTATGACGTGGTCGTGCCGTCCAACCATTTCCTCGGCAAGCAGATCAAGGCGGGCGCGTTCCAGCAGCTCGACAAGCACCTGCTGCCCAATTTTGCCAACCTCGACCCGGCGCTGATGAAGCGCCTGGAAAAGAACGATCCCGGCAACCAGTACGCCGTGCCTTACCTGTGGGGCACCAACGGCATCGGCTACAACGTCGAGAAGGTGAAGGCTGCGCTGGGCGTGGACACCATCGACTCCTGGGCCGTGTTGTTCGAACCCGAGAACATGAAGAAGCTCTCCAAGTGCGGTGTTGCGTTCCTCGACTCGGCGGACGAAATGCTGCCGGCGGTGCTCAACTATATGGGGCTCAACCCCAACAGCACCGACCCCAAGGACTACGCCAAGGCCGAACAGAAGCTGCTGGCCGTGCGCCCGTACGTGACCTACTTCCACTCGTCCAAATACATCACCGACCTGGCCAACGGCGACATCTGCGTCGCGGCAGGCTTCTCGGGTGACATCTTCCAGGCCAAGGCCCGCGCCGAAGAAGCGAAGAAGGGCGTGAACCTGGCCTACGCCATTCCCAAGGAAGGCGGCAACCTCTGGTTCGACGTACTGGCGATCCCCAAGGACGCCAGGAACGTCAAGGAGGCGCACGCCTTCATCAACTATTTGCTGAAGCCTGAGGTTATCGCCCAGGTCAGTGATTACGTCGGTTACGCCAACCCGAACCCCAAGGCTGGCGACCTGATGGACCAGGCCGTGAGGACTGACGCCGCGGTTTACCCACCGCAGGAAGTGCTGGACAAGATGTTCGTGAACTCAGAGTTGCCACCCAAGGTGCAACGGCTGATGACCCGTAGCTGGACCAAGGTCAAGTCGGGCAAGTAAAAATCCAGGCCCGCCGCGGCTCCTGCAGAACAGGCCGCGCGGGCACAAAAATCTTGTTGGGAGTTTCACTCATGGCAGTTGCCTCCGGTGCCTATAAGAAAGCCCTCGAGGGTGGCCAGCAACCCAAGCAGGTGCTGGTCAAGATCGACCGGGTCACGAAGAAGTTCGACGAAACGATAGCCGTGGACGATGTGTCCCTGGAAATCCGCAAAGGCGAGATCTTCGCCCTGCTGGGAGGCTCCGGCTCTGGCAAGTCCACCTTGCTGCGCATGCTGGCGGGCTTCGAGCGCCCGACCGAAGGGCGGATTTTCCTCGATGGCGTCGACATCACCGATATGCCGCCTTACGAGCGGCCGATCAACATGATGTTCCAGTCCTATGCGCTGTTCCCGCACATGACCGTGGCGCAGAACATCGCCTTCGGCCTGCAGCAGGACAAGATGGCCAAGGCCGAGATCGATGCCCGCGTGGCCGAGATGCTCAAGCTGGTGCACATGTCCCAGTACGCCAAACGCAAGCCGCACCAGCTGTCCGGTGGCCAGCGCCAGCGCGTGGCCCTGGCCCGCTCCCTGGCCAAGCGCCCCAAGCTGCTGCTGCTCGATGAGCCGATGGGTGCACTGGACAAGAAGCTGCGTTCGCAGATGCAGCTGGAACTGGTGGAGATCATCGAGCGCGTAGGCGTGACCTGCGTGATGGTGACCCACGACCAGGAAGAGGCCATGACCATGGCCCAGCGCATCGCCATCATGCACCTGGGCTGGATCGCCCAGATTGGCTCGCCTGTGGATATCTACGAGACGCCGACCAGCCGCCTGGTGTGCGAGTTCATCGGCAACGTCAACCTGTTCGAGGGCGACGTGGTCGACGACGCCGAAGGCCACGCGATCATTGCCAGCCCGGAACTGGAGCGCAAGATCTACGTCGGCCACGGCATCACCACGTCGGTGGAAGACAAGCACATCACCTACGCCCTGCGCCCGGAAAAACTGCTGGTCACCACTACCCAGCCGGATTTCGAGCACAACTGGTCGCGCGGCAAGGTCCACGACATCGCCTACCTGGGTGGCCATTCGGTGTTCTACGTGGAGCTGCCGAGTGGCAAGGTGGTTCAGTCATTCGTCGCCAACGCCGAGCGCCAGGGCACCCGCCCGACCTGGGGCGATGAAGTGTACGTGTGGTGGGAAGACGACAGCGGCGTGGTACTGCGGTCATGAAACTGCGCAAGCTCAAGCGAGCCTTCCAGCGCCTCACCCCGGAGGGGCGGCACCTGGTGATCGGCGTGCCGTTCATCTGGCTGTTCCTGTTCTTCATGCTGCCGTTCTTCATCGTGCTGAAGATCAGCTTTGCCGAAGCCGACGTGGCGATCCCGCCGTACACCGAAATCTACAGCTACGTCGAAGACAAGATCCAGCTGGTGCTCAACCTGGCCAACTACGGCCTGCTGACCGAGGATGAGCTGTACCTCTCAGCCTACCTGGGCTCGCTGAAGATGGCGTTCTTCAGCACGCTGCTGTGCCTGCTGATCGGCTACCCGATGGCCTACTCCATCGCCAATGCCAAAAAGGAGACCCAGACGGTCCTGCTGCTGCTGATCATGATGCCGACCTGGACCGCGATCCTGATCCGCGTCTATGCCTGGATGGGCATCCTCAGCAACAACGGCCTGCTCAACGGCTTCCTGCTGTGGACCGGGTTGATCGACCAGCCGCTGCAGATCCTCAACACCAACCTGGCGGTGTACATCGGTGTGGTCTATTCGTACCTGCCGTTCATGATCCTGCCGCTGTTCGCCAACCTGGTGAAACACGACCAGAGCTTGCTGGAGGCTGCTTCGGACCTGGGTTCGAGCACCTTCAACAGCTTCTGGAAGATCACCGTTCCGCTGTCCAAGAACGGCATCATCGCCGGCTGCATGCTGGTATTCATCCCGGTGGTGGGCGAGTTCGTGATCCCTGAACTGCTCGGCGGCCCGGAAACCCTGATGATCGGCAAGGTACTGTGGCAGGAGTTCTTCAACAACCGTGACTGGCCGGTGGCATCCGCGCTGGCAGTAGTGATGCTGGCGATCCTGATCGTACCGATCCTGCTGTTCAACCGCAGCCAGGCCAAAGAGATGGAGGGCAGGGCATGAAGCGCTTCAGTTTCTCCAAGCTGATGCTGGTGCTCGGCTTGCTGTTCATCTACCTGCCGATGCTGATCCTGGTGATCTACTCGTTCAACGCCTCCAAGCTGGTGACGGTGTGGGGCGGCTGGTCGGTGAAGTGGTACGTCGGCCTGCTCGACAACACCCAGTTGATGGGCTCGGTGATGCGCTCGCTGGAAATCGCCTGCTACACGGCGGTGGCAGCGGTGGCGCTGGGTACCCTGGCGGCGTTCGTGCTGACCCGGGTCACCCGCTTCAAGGGCCGCACGCTGTTCGGTGGCCTGGTCACCGCGCCGCTGGTGATGCCCGAGGTGATCACCGGTCTGTCGCTGTTGCTGCTGTTCGTGGCCATGGCACAGATGATCGGTTGGCCGCAGGAGCGCGGCATCGTCACCATCTGGATCGCCCACACCACGTTCTGTGCGGCATATGTGGCGGTGGTGGTGTCGGCACGTTTGCGCGAGCTGGACCTGTCGATCGAGGAAGCGGCAATGGACCTGGGTGCCAAGCCGTGGAAGGTGTTCTTCCTGATCACCATTCCGATGATCGCGCCATCGCTGGCGGCGGGCGGCATGATGTCGTTTGCCCTGTCGCTGGATGATCTGGTTCTGGCCAGCTTCGTGTCCGGCCCGGGTTCGACCACCTTGCCGATGGAAGTGTTCTCGGCGGTGCGCTTGGGCGTGAAGCCGGAGATCAACGCCGTAGCCAGTCTGATTCTGCTGTCGGTATCGCTGGTGACCTTCTTTGTCTGGTTCTTTAGCCGCCGCGCCGAAGAGCGTCGCCGCAAGGCGATTCAGCAGGCGATCGAGGAGGGTGCTGCGGCCAATGCTTCGCAGCCGCAGGTCCGGCGCCCGACGCAGGTGGCTGCTTCGGCCTGATCCGGCCCCTTCGCGGGTGAACCCGCTCCCACAGGGACAACACTGCCTTGAGGCCTGTGATATTCCTGTGGGAGCGGGTTCACCCGCGAATGCCCCAGCACATGTTCAAAGCCAGACTGCATCCCAATGTGGATAGTCCCTGACACTGCTGACCAGGCCAGCTCGCAACGGATTGGCAACGATGTACCTGGCGAAATCCACCATGTTTTCTTCCCTTCTGAGTGCCCGGTCCTGATACCCGGGTTGCCAAACCGGATCATGCTCAACCCCTGCCCGATGCAACACCAGACTGGACCTGGATTTGAATCTTCGCATCAAGGTCCCCAGCGTCGTACCTTTCAACTCAATCAGCCAATGCAGATGGTCCGGCATCAGCACCCAAGCCAATGATCGGCAGGAATGTTCCTCATCCGACTGCCGCAGTTGGTGTATGACCAGTCGAGCATGGTGGAAGTCCTGGAACAGTGGCTTGCGCTGGTGGGTGACGGTGGTTAGCAGATAGAGCCTGCCAAGCTCGGATTAGCGACCACGGCGAAGCAGGTGAGACTGGGCCCGAGGCATTGGTTTCTTCCTTGAAAAGCAGGTGAGCTTTCAAAGGTAGTGGTTGGGAGACAGATACTGTGTAGAGGATGGTTTCTGGATGTGGCAGACGCTTTGGTGGCAATACCGGCCTCTTCGCGGGTAAACCCGCGAAGAGGCCCTCACGGCGTACGACTTTTCATCAACTCAAACCCAAAGCTTCATTCGGGTCAGCTTGGGAATTATCCTACGAGCCGCGTGGAAGCTGCTCTGTTGTAGGGGAAATGCCCCAGGGATAACGTCGTTAGGTCGCCAAGCAAGGCGACCGGGTGTGAGAACCCGCTCGATGTTGAACGGGCTTCCTGTCATGGCGGCCTTACGTGGGCAGGCTTCGGTCTGGCCGGGTTCAATGTCCTCGGTTTCTCACCCCACGTTCGGCTGCCACCCCTTGTCCGTGAGAAAGACGAGTTGGTGGTCCAATTAACGACATTGGATTCCAACCATGACAAAGCACGCTCCAGATCACCCAGAAAACAGCAGCACCGTCGGCCAGGCAACCTGCATGGACCTGTTCCGTGTCCCGGCCAACATCCCCTTCAATCATGCTTTCTCCGAACTCTCCGTTATGCTCGGCTGCATCACTCACCTGACAACCGAAGCCGAGATGGAAAATGACCGGCTTGCTGGTAGTGCAGCAAGAATTCTCAGTGGCTTTGCCAAAGCTTTGATCGATGACATCGAGCTGGGGCTGAACAAGGCTTCAGTACAGGTTTGACCTGTACCGGCCTCTTTGCGGGTAAACCCGCTCCCACAGGGAAATCACAGCCTTCGAGTGGGTAGTGTCTGTGGGAGCGGGTTCACCCGCGAAGAGGCCCGGGCAGACGCCGACAATGCCGAACTGAGCCCCACCAGTGATGTTTATCGAACCCTGAACTACGCTAACAGTCGCATTACACGAATCATTTGCGCGCAAGCTAGGAGCCTGCATGTCGCTCACGCGTCCGCTGTTGGTCGTTGGTCTGGGGCTGGTTGTTCTGCTCGCGGGCTGTAGCAAAGAGGAAGCGCCCGAGGTGTTGCCGCGGGTCGGGGTCCTGCGGGTCGAACCCACTGATTTCGCTGCCAGGGTCACCCTGACCGGCGATGTTCAGGCGCGGGTGCAGACCGACCTGTCGTTCCGCGTGGGCGGCAAGATCATTTCGCGCAGCGTCGACGTGGGCGACCACGTCAAGGCCAACCAGGTGCTGGCGCGGCTGGACCCGAAAGACCTGCAGAACAACGTCAATTCAGCCAAGGCCGAGGTATTCGCAGCCCAGGCGCGTGTGACGCAAACCGCTGCCGCTTTCGTGCGCCAGCAAAAACTGCTGCCCAAGGGCTACACCAGCCAGAGCGAATACGATTCCGCCCAGGCCGCGTTGCTGAGCAACCAGAGTGCCCTCAAGGCGGCGCAGGCACAGCTGGCCAACGCCAACGAGCAGTTGAGCTACACCGCACTGGTGTCCGAGGCCGATGGGGTGATTACCGAACGCCAGGCCGAGGTGGGTCAGGTGGTGCAGGCGACCATGCCGATCTTCAGCCTCGCCCGCGATGGCGACCGGGACGCGGTGTTCAACGTCTATGAGTCACTGCTGGTGGCGCCGCCGAGCGATGCCGGGGTAATCGTCAGCCTGCTGGACGACCCGAAGGTCAAGGCCCAGGGCTTCGTCCGCGAAATCACCCCTACCGTGTCCGCGCAAAGTGGCACGGTGCAGGTCAAGGTGGCATTGAAAGATGTGCCACCGGGCATGCAGCTGGGCGCCCCGGTGACTGCCACCACCAATGCCCAGGGCCGCCCGAGCATCGAGCTGCCATGGTCGGCACTGACCAAGGCCTTGCATGAACCCGCGGTATGGGTGGTGGGCGAGGGCGACAAGGCTGAACTGCGCAAGGTAGAGGTGTCGCGTTATCTTACCGGCAAAGTGGTGATTGCCAGTGGCATCAAGGGCGGTGAGACCGTGGTGGTAAGCGGTGGGCAGCTGTTGCACCCCGACATGAAGGTGGAAAAAGTCGATGCCAAGGCCGGGGGAGCTGCACCATGAAAAAGCCCCTGTGGATGCTTGCTGCCAGCTTGCTGCTGGCAGCCTGCGGCAGTGAAGAAAAAGCCCCCGAGCCTGTTCGCCCGGTGTTGTCGGTAAAGGTCGAGCCGCAGGTCCAGGCCCAGTTGGGGCGCTTTGCCGGCAACATTCAGGCGCGCTTCGAAAGCACCCTGGGCTTTCGCGTGGGTGGGCGTATCGCCCGCCGCTGGCTCGACGTTGGCGCCCAGGTAAAGCCGGGCGACACCCTGGCCACCCTCGACCCGACCGATCAACAGAACCAGTTGCGCGCCGCCGAAGGCGACCTGGCCAGGGTGCAGGCGCAGTGGATAAACGCCCAGGCCGATGCCCGCCGCCAACAGCAGCTGTACGACCGTGGCGTCGGCGCCCAGGCCCAGCTGGATATTGCCCAGACCAACCTGAAAACCACCGGCGCGTCGCTGGAGCAGGCGCGCTCAGCGGTCAGCCAGGCCCGCGACCAGCTCGACTACAGCACCCTGCGCAGCGACCACGCCGC
Source organism: Pseudomonas sp. 8_5_2 (assembly GCF_059295255.1). Lineage (NCBI taxonomy): Bacteria > Pseudomonadati > Pseudomonadota > Gammaproteobacteria > Pseudomonadales > Pseudomonadaceae > Pseudomonas > Pseudomonas sp. 8_5_2. The sequence goes on along the minus strand of NZ_CM181238.1, from coordinate 5,691,693 downwards.
TGTTATCACCGCCTGGCAGGCCGAGGCCGGGCAGACCGTCACTGCAGGTCAGGCTGTCGTCACCCTGGCCCGCCCGGATGTGAAGGAGGCCGTGATCGACCTGCCAATCGGCCTGGCCGAGCAGCTGGACAAGAACCTTGCCTTTACCGTCGCCTCGCAGCTGGACCCGACCATCAACACCACTGCCACCCTGCGCGAGCTTGAACCCCAGGCCGACGCCACCACGCGCACAAGGCGCGCCCGCCTGACGCTGGCCAGTACCCCCGCCGCGTTCCACCTGGGCACCGCCATCAGCGTGACCTTGAGCTCGCAGGTGACACCGCGCAGCGAGTTGCCCTTGAGCGCCCTGCTGGAACGGGACGGCAAGACCCAGGTATGGGTGATCGATACCCAGCAGAAAACCGTGGCCACCCGTGATGTAGCCCTGCTCGAGCGCACCGCAGACAGCATTATCCTTACCTCCGGCGTGCAGCCCGGGGAGCGGGTGGTGACTGCGGGGGTGAACAGCCTCAAGCCTGGCCAGAAGGTCGCCTTCGACGAGGATGCGCAATGAAAGGAAGCTTCAACCTGTCCGAATGGGCGCTCAAGCATCAGTCGTTCGTCTGGTACCTGATGTTCGTCGGTTTGCTGATGGGGATTTTCTCGTACTTCAACCTGGGCCGCGAGGAAGACCCGTCGTTCACCATCAAGACCATGGTCATTCAGACCCGCTGGCCCGGCGCCACCCAGGACGAAACCCTGTATCAGGTCACCGACCGTATCGAGAAGAAGCTGGAGGAGCTGGATTCCCTCGATTACGTGAAGAGCTACACTCGGCCGGGCGAGTCCACGGTCTACGTTTACCTGCGCGATACCACCAAGGCCAGGAACATCCCCGACATCTGGTACCAGGTGCGCAAGAAGATCCAGGACATCCGCGGGGAATTCCCCTCGGGCATCCAGGGGCCGGGTTTCAACGATGAATTCGGTGACGTGTACGGCTCGATCTATGCGTTCACGGCCGATGGCCTGACCCTGCGCCAGTTGCGCGATTACGTGGAGCAGGCCCGCGCCGAAGTGCGAGAAGTCCCCAATATCGGCAAGATCGAGATGGTCGGCACCCAGGACGAAGTGCTCTACCTCAACTTCTCCACCCGCAAGCTGGCCGCTCTGGGCATTGACCAGCGCCAGGTGATGCAGGCCCTGCAGTCGCAGAACGCGGTTACCCCCGCCGGCGTGATCGAGGCCGGGCCGGAGCGTATTTCAGTGCGCACCACCGGGCAGTTCGCGTCGGAAAAAGACCTGCAATCAGTCAACCTGCGCATCAACGACCGTTTCTTCCGCCTGGCCGATATCGCCGACATCGAACGCGGGTACACCGACCCACCTTCACCCATGTTCCGCTACAACGGCCAGACCGCCATCGGCCTGGCCATCGGCATGAAAGCCGGTGGCAATATCCAGGTGTTCGGCGAGGCGTTGAAGAAGAAGATGGACCGCATCACCAACGACTTGCCGGTGGGGATCGGCGTGCATACCGTTTCCGACCAGGCAGTGGTGGTGAAGAAGGCGGTCGGCGGTTTCACCAGTGCGCTGTTCGAGGCCGTGATCATCGTGCTGGCGGTGAGCTTCGTCAGCCTGGGGGTCCGCGCCGGGCTGGTGGTAGCCTGTTCGATCCCGTTGGTGCTGGCCATGGTCTTTGTATTCATGGAATACAGCGGCATCACCATGCAGCGGATTTCCCTTGGCGCGCTGATCATCGCGCTGGGCCTGCTGGTGGATGACGCCATGATCACCGTCGAGGTCATGGTCACGCGCCTGGAGATGGGTGAGAGCAAGGAGCAGGCGGCGACGTTCGCCTACACCTCCACGGCGTTCCCGATGCTTACCGGCACCCTGGTGACGGTGGCCGGCTTTGTGCCGATCGGGCTCAATGCCAGCTCGGCAGGCGAATACACCTTCACCTTGTTCGCGGTAATCGCCGTGGCCTTGATTGTGTCGTGGGTGGTGGCGGTGTTCTTTGCACCGGTGCTCGGCGTGCATATCCTCAACAGCAAGAAAATGAAGGCCCATGACAGCGAACCTGGCCGTGTCGGCCGAGGGTTCGAACATGGCCTGCTGTGGTGCATGCGCCATCGCTGGTTGACCATCGTCGGCACCATCGTGCTGTTCGTGCTCTCGGTGTTCTGCATGCGCTTCGTGCAGAACCAGTTTTTCCCGTCTTCGGACCGCCCGGAAATCCTCGTCGATCTGAACCTGCCGCAGAACGCCTCCATCGAAGAAACCCGCAAAGTGGTCGATCGCTTTGAAGCCACCTTCAAGGATGACCCGGAAATCGTCAGCTGGAGCACCTACATCGGCCAGGGCGCGATCCGCTTCTACCTGCCGCTCGACCAGCAACTGCAGAACCCGTACTACGCGCAGTTCGTCATCGTCAGCAAAGGCCTGGAAGAGCGCGGCGAGTTGATGGCACGCCTGCAGAAGCGCCTGCACGAAGACTTTGTCGGCATCGGCACCAACGTGCAGTCGCTGGAGATGGGCCCGCCTGTGGGGCGGCCGATCCAGTACCGGGTCAGCGGCAAGGACATCGACCAGGTGCGCAAGCACGCCATCGAGCTGGCGACCTTGCTCGACCAGGACCCGCACATTGGTGAAATGATCTACGACTGGAACGAGCCCGGTAAGGTCCTGCGCATTGAAATCGCCCAGGACAAGGCACGCCAGCTAGGGCTTTCGTCCGAGGACGTGGCCAACGTGATGAACAGCATCGTCAGTGGCGTGCCGATTACCCAGGTCAACGACAACATCTATCTGATCGATGTGGTTGCCCGCGCCGAAGACAGCGAGCGCGGCTCGCCTGATACCTTGCAGAACCTGCAGATCCTGACCCCCAACGGTACCTCGATTCCGCTGCTGTCTTTTGCCACCGTGCGCTACGAGCTGGAGCAGCCCTTGGTATGGCGACGTGATCGCAAACCGACCATTACCATCAAGGCCTCGGTGAGCGGCGAAATCCAGCCGACCGACCTGGTAGCCCAGCTGAAGCCGAAAATCGATGAGTTCGCCAGCAAGCTGCCGGTGGGCTACGAAGTGGCCACGGGCGGTACTGTGGAAGAAAGCAGCAAGGCCCAAGGGCCGATTGCGGCGGTGATCCCGCTGATGCTGTTCCTGATGGCGACATTCCTGATGATTCAGCTGCACAGCGTGCAGAAGCTGTTCCTGGTGGTCAGTGTGGCGCCGCTGGGGCTGATTGGCGTGGTGCTGGCGCTCGTACCGACGGGCACGCCGATGGGCTTCGTGGCGATTCTCGGCATCCTCGCGCTGGCGGGCATTATCATTCGCAACTCGGTCATCCTGGTGACCCAGATCGACGAGTTCGAAGCGCAGGGCTACTCGCCCTGGGATGCAGTGGTGGAGGCCACCAACCACCGGCGGCGACCTATTCTGCTGACCGCAGCGGCCGCCAGCCTGGGCATGATCCCGATTGCCCGTGAGGTGTTCTGGGGGCCGATGGCGTACGCCATGATCGGCGGGATCATCGTCGCGACCCTGCTGACGTTGCTGTTCCTGCCGGCCTTGTATGTGGCCTGGTACAAGATCCGCGAGCCTGAAAAACACAACTGAAGCCTTGTACGGACCCTGTGGGAGCGGGTTCACCCGCGAATACGATGGTGAAACCACCGCCGCATTCGCGGGTGAACCCGCTCCCACAGGGGCTTGCATTCCCGTCAAGATGGTCTTTTATTTGGTTATATAAAAATTCTTAAACAGTATTTTTAAGAATAATCCCGCCTCACTACTATTGCCCTCAAGCCAGGCAATAACCCCCCTTCAAACCCCTGCCCGGCACCTCACTCCAAGGAGAACGAGCATGAGTGCATCGCTGCGTAGCGTCGACGGTCAGGACGAAGCCACCATTCTGCGTGAAATCCAGAGCGCCCTGCGCGATCTGCGCTTTGGTGCGGTGGAGATCACCGTGCACAACGCCCAGGTGGTGCAGATCGAACGCAAGGAGAAGTTCCGCCTGCAACAGCCAGGCAACAAGCCCGGCTGATCGCACCACACCATTCAAAATTAGAAAAATGCCAATCGGGAGCTTCACCATGTCCATCCGCCGTTATGCGCTCGCCGCCCTGGCCAGTGCTGTTTTTGCCGGTTCCGCCATCGCCAAGGACTACGAACTGCTGAACGTGTCCTACGACCCGACCCGTGAGCTGTACCAGCAGTACAACGCCGAGTTCATCAAACACTGGCAGCAGGCCCACCCGGACGACAAGGTGAAGATCCAGCAATCCCATGGTGGCTCGGGCAAGCAGGGCCGTGCGGTGATCGACGGCCTGCGCGCCGACGTGGTGACCCTGGCCCTGGCCGGCGATATCGACGAAATCGCCAAGCTCGGCAAGACCCTGCCGGACGACTGGCAGACCCGGCTGCCGGATGCCAGCACCCCGTACACTTCGACCATCGTGTTCCTAGTGCGCAAGGGCAACCCGAAAGGCATCAAGGACTGGGGCGACCTGATCAAGAAGGACGTGTCGGTCATCACCCCCAACCCGAAAACCTCCGGTGGCGCACGCTGGAACTTCCTCGCCGCCTGGGCCTACGGGCTGAAGGCCGGCGGTAGCGAGAACAAGGCCAAGGCCTATGTGCAAGAGCTGTTCAAGCACGTGCCGGTACTGGATACCGGTGCCCGCGGCTCGACCATCACCTTCGTCAACAACGGCCAGGGCGACGTGTTGCTGGCCTGGGAAAACGAAGCCTTCCTGGCGCTGAAGGAAGACGGTGGTGCCGACAAGTTCGAGATCGTCGTGCCGTCGCTGTCGATCCTCGCCGAACCGCCGGTGGCCGTGGTCGACAAGAACGCCGAGAAGAAGGGCAACACCGAGATCGCCACCGAGTACCTCAAGCACCTTTACAGCCCGGCGGGGCAGAAGATTGCTGCGGAGAACTTCTATCGCCCGCGTGACGAGAAGGTGGCTGCCGAGTTCGGCAAGCAGTTCCCGAAACTCGACCTGGTGACCATCGACAAAGACTTCGGTGGCTGGAAGACTGCACAGCCGAAATTCTTCAATGATGGCGGTGTGTTCGACCAGATCTATCAGGCACAGTAAAGGCCACGGAAAAGCGGGGCCGCTTTGCGGCCTATCGCCGGCCAGCCAGCTCCCCAGGAATCGCGCAGCTCTCAGGCCTGTGTTAATCCTGTGGGAGCTGGCTTGCCGGCGATGGGCTGCGCAGCAGCCCCAGGATTCAGGATCCTGCACCGCCCCGGCCTGAGCCGGGGCTTGGTGCGTTCAACCAGGGATATTTATGTCACGTCGCATTTCCCCCGTCATACCCGGCTTCGGGCTGACGCTGGGCTACACCTTGGTGTACCTCAGCCTGATTGTGCTGATACCGCTGGCGGCCATGTTCATTCATGCCTCGCAGCTGACCTTCGAGCAGTTCTGGACCATCATCAGTGCGCCACGGGTGATCGCTGCACTCAAGCTGAGCTTCGGCACCGCGCTGTTCGCCGCCATCATCAACGGTGTGATCGGCACCCTGCTGGCGTGGGTGCTGGTGCGCTACACGTTCCCCGGGCGCAAGATCATCGATGCGATGATCGACCTGCCGTTCGCCCTGCCTACCGCCGTTGCCGGTATCGCCCTGACCGCCCTGTACGCCCCCCAAGGCTGGGTCGGCCAGTTCGCCACCGACCTGGGCTTCAAGATCGCCTACACCCCGCTGGGCATCACCCTGGCGCTGACCTTCGTCACCCTGCCGTTCGTGGTGCGCACGGTGCAGCCGGTACTGGCCGATATCCCGCGTGAAGTGGAAGAGGCCGCCGCCTGCCTGGGGGCCAAGCCGCTGCAGGTGTTCCGCCATGTGCTGGCGCCGGCGCTGTTGCCGGCCTGGCTCACCGGCTTTGCCCTGGCCTTCGCCCGGGGCGTTGGCGAGTACGGTTCGGTGATCTTCATTGCCGGCAACATGCCGATGAAGACCGAGATTCTGCCGCTGCTGATCATGGTCAAGCTCGACCAGTACGACTACACCGGCGCGACCGCCATCGGCGTGCTGATGCTGGTGGTTTCCTTCATCCTGCTGCTGCTGATCAACTTGCTGCAGCGCCGCATCGAAACCCCTTGAAGGAGGCCGGCATGTCCAGTTCATCCCTGAGTGCAAACGCCGCCGCCAACGCCGCCCGCAGGGGCAGCGCCACGTCGCGGCGCATCCTGATCGGCCTTGGCTGGCTGGTCTTCGCGCTGTTCTTGCTGCTGCCGCTGGTGATCGTGGTATCGCAGGCGCTGAAAAACGGCTTTGGCACCTTCTTCGAGGCGATCTTCGAGCCTGATGCCTTGTCCGCCCTGAAGCTGACCCTGCTCGCCGTGGTCATCTCCGTGCCGTTGAACCTGGTGTTCGGCGTCAGCGCTGCCTGGTGCGTGAGCAAGTACAGCTTCCGTGGCAAGAGCATTTTGGTCACCCTGATCGACCTGCCGTTCTCGGTGTCGCCGGTCATCGCCGGCCTGGTCTACGTGCTGATGTTCGGTGCGCAAGGTCTGTTCGGTCCGTGGCTGCAGGACCACGACATCCAGATCGTGTTCGCCTTGCCGGGCATCGTCCTCGCGACCATCTTCGTTACCGTGCCGTTCGTGGCCCGCGAGCTGATCCCGCTGATGCAGGAGCAGGGTACCCAGGAAGAGGAGGCTGCACGCCTGCTCGGTGCCAATGGCTGGCAGATGTTCTGGCACGTGACCCTGCCGAACATCAAGTGGGGCCTGATCTACGGCGTGGTGCTGTGCACCGCCCGGGCCATGGGCGAGTTTGGCGCGGTGTCGGTGGTTTCCGGCCACATTCGCGGCGTGACCAACACCTTGCCGTTGCACGTGGAGATCCTCTACAACGAGTACAACCACGTGGCGGCCTTCAGCGTGGCCAGCCTGTTGCTGATCCTGGCGCTCTTCATCCTGCTGCTCAAGCAGTGGAGCGAGAACCGTATTAACCGCCTGCGCCACAGCGCCGCGGAGGAATGATTCATGTCGATCGAAGTTCGTAACGTCAGCAAGCGCTTCAACAGCTTCCAGGCCCTGGACAACATCAACCTGGACATCAACAGCGGCGAGCTGGTGGCCCTGCTCGGCCCGTCCGGCTGCGGCAAGACCACCTTGCTGCGCATCATTGCCGGCCTGGAAACACCCGATCAGGGCAGCATCGTGTTTCATGGCGAGGACGTGTCCGGCCACGACGTGCGTGACCGCAACGTCGGTTTCGTGTTCCAGCACTATGCGCTGTTCCGCCACATGAGCGTGTTCGACAACGTCGCCTTCGGCCTGCGCATGAAGCCCAAGGGCGAGCGCCCGAGCGAGAGCAGAATTGCCGAGAAGGTGCATGAGCTGTTGAACATGGTGCAGCTGGACTGGCTGGCCGACCGCTACCCCGAGCAGTTGTCCGGTGGCCAGCGCCAGCGTATCGCCCTGGCCCGCGCCCTGGCGGTGGAGCCCAAGGTGTTGCTGCTGGACGAGCCGTTCGGCGCGCTGGATGCCAAGGTGCGCAAAGAGCTGCGCCGCTGGCTGGCGCGCTTGCACGAAGATATCAACCTGACCTCGGTGTTTGTCACCCACGACCAGGAAGAAGCCATGGAAGTGGCCGACCGCATCGTGGTGATGAACAAGGGCGTGATCGAGCAGATCGGCTCGCCGGGCGAGGTGTACGAGCAGCCGGCCAACGATTTCGTCTACCACTTCCTGGGCGATTCCAACCGCCTGGCGCTGAGCGAAGGGCACCATGTGCTGTTCCGCCCGCATGAGGTTTCGCTGTCGCGGCATGAGACCGAAGGGCACCATGCGGCCGAGGTGCGGGATATCCGGCCGCTGGGCGCGACCACGCGGGTTACCTTGAAGGTGGAAGGACAGAGCGAGCTGATCGAGGCCGAGGTGGTCAAGGACCATGACAGCCTGACCGGGTTGGCGCGGGGGGAAACGCTATTCTTCCGGCCCAAGGTGTGGCAGAAGGTGGCGGATATCTGAGTCACCGTTGATGAAGAAAAGCCCGGGGTTGGTCCTGGGCTTTTTTCTGCCTGTGAGATTGCCGGGGCTGCGCAGCCAGCCCTCACATCGATCGCATTGACTGCGAGCTATGATGCGGTCCTTGTGGGAGCTGGCTTGCCGGCGATCGAGGGCGCAGCCCTCGCGGCAATCTCATGCCTTGAGCGAATATTTTGCATGCCCGCAGTGCATCGACTTGAGGCGCTCAAGCCACAGCCCGCGAATTCCAAGGCCTTCCCACGAAGAGGGCAAATAAATATTCCCATAAGTTCTAAACATAATTTTAAACATTACTTTAAGAGATAAGCCCCTGGCCCCGATGATTCAGCCACACACCTGAATCGAGACCCCAGGAGTTTGATCAATGGGTAATGTGCAGTCGGCCGTCAGGGCCTACGACCAGCCATGGCGGCCAGCCCCGGGCGACCTGGTCGAGCTTGGGCGCACGCTTCGCTTGCCACTCGGCCAGCTGCGCCTGCAGCGCACGCCGGTCAGTGGGATCAAGCGCCGCCACAAGCTGCTGTTGGGCTTGCTGGTGCTGGCCCTGCATGGCGCGGCCGCGTACTGGCTGAGTCAGGCGCCAACCCCCGAGCTGCCGGTAGTACCGCCACAGGTGCCACCCATGACCATCGAGTTTGCCGCGCCGACCCCTCCGGTGCTCAAGCCTCCACCGCCTGCGCCTGCTCCTACTGTGGTCGAGCCGCCACCGCCGCCAGTGGTCGACGAACTGGCCGCCAAACCCAAACCCAAGCCGAGGCCTGTGCCCAAGCCGGTGGTCAAGCAGCAGTCGAAACCGCAGCCCAAGCCGGTTGAAGCGCCGCCGCCAGCCCCGGTAGCGGCCCCGGCACCGACTGCGCCAGCAACACCCGCGCCGGCCCCGGTAACGCCAGCATCGGCCAACGCCGCCTACCTGAAGAACCCTGCGCCGGAATACCCGCAAATGGCTCAGCGCCGTGGCTGGGAAGGCACCGTGCTGCTGCGCGTCGAGGTGCTGCCCAGTGGCAAGCCCGGGCAGATCCAGGTCCAGAAAAGCAGCGGCCGCGATGCCCTCGATGCCGCCGCGCTGGCTGCGGTGAAGCGCTGGAGTTTCGTGCCCGCCAAGCAGGGCGACGTGGCCCAGACCGGCTGGGTCAGTGTGCCGATCGATTTCAAGCTTCGCTAACGTTTCAGAACACAGGAAAACATCATCATGAGCCTGCTGGCATCCCCCCTCGAATCTGTTGAAAGCGCAGTCATCTGGCTGCTGGTCGGTTTTTCTGTCGTCACCTGGGGCCTGGCCTTGGTCAAGGTTGCGCAGTTCGTACGGTTGAGGCGCCAGGACAAGCGCTTCCACCAGCAGTTCTGGGCAGCTTCGAGCCTGGACTCGGCGGCGCAGATCAGCCACGAACAGCCTGGGCCTGCTGCTCGCGTTGCCCAGGCCGGCTACGCCGCGATCGCCGTCGGTGACACCCAGGCCAACGACCTGAGCCACGCCATCAATCATCAAGACCGCCTGGAGCGCGCCCTGCGGCAGCAGATCGTGCGCGAGCGCCGCTCGCTGGAAACCGGCCTGGCAGTGGTTGCCAGTATCGGCAGCACTTCACCTTTCATCGGCCTGTTCGGCACCGTGTGGGGCATCATGGAGGCGCTAAAGGGTATCAGCGCGGCAGGCTCCGCCAGCCTGGAAACCGTGGCCGGGCCAATCGGCGCGGCGCTGGTGGCCACTGGCGTGGGTATCGCTGTCGCCGTGCCCGCGGTGCTGGTCTACAACTACTTCCTGCGCCGCCTCAAACTGACCGCCGCCGACCTGGATGACTTTGCCCACGACTTCTACAGCCTGGCGCAGAAGAGTGCCTTCCGCGTGCTGGTGCACCCCGCTGTGCACAAGCCCCAGGCCGGGTTCACCCAGCCGGTGAAGGAGGCGTCCTGACATGGCGTTTTCGACCCAGGACAGCGACGAAGTCCTCAGTGAAATCAACGTAACGCCATTGGTGGACGTAATGCTGGTGCTGCTGGTGGTGTTCATTGTCACCGCGCCGCTGCTGACCAACGCCATTCCCATCAACCTGCCCAAGACCGAGGCCGTGGCCCCGGTGGAGCAGAAGGACCCATTGGTGGTCAGCATCGATGGCGAAGGCAAGCTGTTCATCAACAAAGACCAGATTCAGCCCGACCTGCTGGAAACCCGCCTCAAGGTAGCCAAGGCCAAGGACGCGGATGTGCGCGTGCAGCTGCAGGCGGATGACGGCGTGAACTACGGCGAAGTGGCGCGGGCCATGGCGGCCATCGAACGGGCGGGGATCAGCAAACTGGCGGTGATTACCGCGCGCTGAACCCGATCAATCTTCTTCAGGCAAGTGCTTATGGGCCATATCTCCTGGCAGGGGGTTGGCCCTTTTTTTTGCCGTGACAGGTTCAGCGCCTGTGAGATCGAGCGCCGCCCGCGCGGCGCTCGATCTCACAGGCGACAATTTCTCAAGGTCAACATTTAGGTTATTAACAAATAGCTTCTTATTCCTTTACTGGTATAGATCGATCCCTATACTTGTCTCCAAGCACGCAAAGTTACCGGAGGCGTCCCCATGCGCAATGAGTCGATTCGTTACCTGATTGTGCCGGGCTGGCAAGGATCGCCAGACAACCATTGGCAAAGTCACTGGCAGCGCAACCTGCCCAACAGCGCGCGGGTCGAGCAGCTCGACTGGCTGACCCCGCAGCGGCAGGACTGGGTGCAGGCGCTGGAGCAGGCGATTGCTGCCGAGCACTCGCCGGTGATCCTGATTGCCCACAGCCTGGGCTGCATCACCGTCGCCCATTGGGCCGCCCAGGCCAGCCCGGCCCTGCTGCGTCGGGTGCGTGGCGCGCTGCTGGTGGCCCCGGCGGACGTCGAGCGGTCGACCTGCGCGCCAGCCCTGCGCAACTTCGCGCCAATCCCGAGCGAGGCGCTGCCGTTCCCCAGCCAGGTGGTCAGCTCGGATAACGACCCGGCCGTGAGCGTGCCGCGGGCACTGTACCTGGCGCAGGTGTGGGGTGCTGAAGCGGGGCTGCTGAGCAACGCTGGCCATATCAACGTCAAGTCCGGCCATGAGCGCTGGGAACAAGGCTTCGCCTACCTGTATCGCTTGCAGAGCCGGGTTGAGCAGCGGGCCCTGCGCCGCGCCTGATCGCCCTTGCTGTTTTCCGTTTGCCTGACGCCCGGCCAATGCAGGCCTGGGGCGGGAGTTTGTCATGACTTTGCAAAACACCTTTGGCCAGCCGTTGCTGACCTTCCCCGAGCTGGACAAGAGCCCACTGAGCATTCGCGCCAAGGCCCTGGTGTTCATCGACCCTCGATCGCAACAGCTGCGCCAGGACCTCGAGCGCCTGGCGCCGCAGCCCTTGCCGGTGCTGATCGGTGGCGAAACCGGCACCGGCAAGGAGCTGCTGGCCCGGCACATCCACCGGGCCAGTGACCGCGGCGGATTGTTCGTCTCGGTCAACTGCGCGGCCATCAGCCCCACTTACGCCGATGCCGAGTTGTTCGGCTACAGCGCCGGCAGCCACGGCGGCACGGCCAGTAGCCGCGCCGGCTGGTTTGGCTCGGCCAACGGCGGAACACTGTACCTGGACGAGATCGCCGACTTGCCGCTGGCCATCCAGGCCAAGCTGCTGGCCGCCCTGGAAAACCGCGAAGTCACCCGCGTCGGTGCGCAGCAGCCACAGCCAGTGGATGTGCGCCTGGTGGCCGCCACCAGCATCGACCTGGCGCGGGTGGTGCGCGCGGGTCGCTTCAACGAGCGCCTTTACCAATACCTGCGCGAGGGCGCGCTGGCACTGCCGCCGCTGCGTGAGCGGCCGGGCGATATTCTGCCGTTGGCCGAGTACTTCGTGGGCATCTACAGCGTGCGCCTGCAGCGGCCTGTGCCGTTGGTGAGCGAGGCCGCGCAGCAGGTACTGGAAGCGCACGCGTGGCCTGGCAACACCCGCGAACTGGAGAACGTCATCCACTTTGCCTTGCTGGTGAATGACAGCGAAGAGATCGTGCCGGAAGACCTCGACCTGCCCAATATCGCGCGCTAGACATGGCTCATAAGCAAACAGGCTGGTGGCAATTTGTTTTTGGAATAAGCAGCTAAATAAAAGATATTGTTGCGGAATAAAAAATCTCGGTATTGTCCGACTCAAGCCCACTGCTGATGCGGCTGGGCACCCGATTCGCCATCCTCGATGGCCCAGATCCAGAACAAGGACCACCATGAAGAAGACCCTGCTGACCACCGCCCTGGCCGCTGCCCTGTCGTTCTCCGGCCTGGCTGCTGCTGCCGAGAAGCTGGTGGTTGCCGCTACCCCGGTACCGCACGCCGAGATCCTCGAGCTGATCAAGCCGACCCTGGCCAAAGAAGGTATCGACCTGCAGATCAAGGTCTTCACCGATTATGTGCAGCCCAACGTACAGGTTGACCAGAAGCGCCTGGACGCCAACTACTTCCAGACCCTGCCGTACCTGCAAAGCTTCAACGAAGGTAAAGGCACCCACCTGGAAACCGTGGTCGGCGTGCACGTCGAGCCGTTCGGTGGTTACTCGAAAAAGGTCAAAAGCCTGAGCGAGCTGAAAGAGGGCGCGACCGTCGCCATCCCTAACGAGGGCAGCAACAGCGGCCGTGCGTTGATCCTGCTGCAGAAGGCTGGCCTGATCACCCTGAAAGACCCGAAGAATGCCCTGGCCACCCCCAAGGACATCGCCGAGAACCCGAAGAAGCTGAAGTTCCGCGAGCTTGAGTCCGCCATGCTGCCGCGTGTGCTGGACCAGGTCGACCTGGACATGATCAACACCAATTACGCACTGGAAGCTGGCCTGAACCCGGCCAAGGATGCGCTGGTAATCGAAGGCAGCGACTCGCCGTACGTGAACTTCCTCGTCGCCCGCCCGGACAACAAGGACAGCGAAGCCATCCAGAAACTGGCCAAGGCCCTGACCAGCCCGGAAGTGAAGGCATTCATTGCCAAGAAGTACCAAGGTGCCGTGCTGCCAGCGTTCTGATCCGCTTGCAATACCGGCATGACCCAACGCCGATACCTTTGTGTCGGCGTTTTCATTTCTGGGCGCAGTTACCTGTGGGAGCGGGCGTGCCCGCGAACACCGGCGTAGCCGGTGCCATCCACCACGTCGACAGCTTCGCGGGCACGCCCGCTCCCACAGGGTTTGGCATACGCCGATAAATGTGGGAGCTGGCTTGCCGGCGATGGAGGTACTTCAGGGTAGCGAGAGTGAGCCGAGTGCGGCTAAAGGCAGTGTTTGTTCATATGTCAGGCACAAGCCTGAGGGTGCTCTGCGCGGGGATCACCCCCAGCTGCGCTTTCTGGTACTGCCCTTCGATGTACCCCTTGGCCTGGTCCGCATAGTGCCGGTCGAACGGTACGCCGCTTTGCCCGATCGGGTTGCTGGTCAGGGCCTGCCCGGCATCGGCAAAATCGATCAGCCGCCGCGTCGACGGCCCATATGTCACTGGCCATGGCGCCGGGCCGATCTTCGCCGAGAGGTTGTTCGGCACTTCATGGGTGCCTGGCGCAGCGAAGGGCCCGACGTTGAACAGCAGGTTCAGCGGCTTTTTCACCCCCAGCGGATGGTTGTGGGTGAGTGTATGGGCCTTGCCCCATTGCCAGCTGGCCGGGTCGCTGCCCAAGTTGTCGCGCAGATGTTTGAGGCTTTTCTGCCAGGCGATGCGCACGATGGTGGTACGGTCGGTGCGCAGATTGCCGCCACGGGTGTTCCACCAGGGCGAATTGGCGTCCGCCGCCAGGCGCGGCAGTGCAGCGTCGATGGCGCGGGTGCTGATGAGCACCGGGAACCAGGTGTCACCGAGTTCGTCATGCAGGGCCGCGTAGCTCAGCTCAAAGAGAAACTGGTTGAACAGCGTGGCACTGGTCGAGTCCAGTGGATAGTCACCGCGCCAGGCGGCCAGCTGCTCGACCAGCTCCTTTTCCTCGTCGCCTTCGGCCACCGTGCGCAGTGTCGCCAGCAGCGGTGCAAGGGTGCGCGGGCCGTGATCGCTGGCGGTGTCCAGCTGCAATGCCTGACTGTTCTGCAGGTCCCATTTCACCTCGGGGTTGGCCAGGTGGCGGTCGAGCTGGCGACCACGGTCGGGCAGGTTGTAGTAGCCCGGTATCGGTACCGCCGACGGCGGCTGGTAGTTGGCCGAGACGATATAGCCGCTTGCGGGGTTTTCCTGCTGCGGGTTGGCGCTGAAGGGGTAGAAGCCCAGCTTGCTGGCCTGCGTACTGGCACCGTCAAGGATGAACGCGGGGTCCACGCCTTCAGGGCGGATCGGCAGCTGCGCGGCAGCCCACCAGCCGATATCACCCCGGGCATTGGCCCACACGAAATTCAGCCCAGGCGCATGCACCTTGGCCGCAGCTGCGCGCATCCTGGCCAGCGTGTCGGCCCGGTTGAGCTGGTAGAAACCCTCGAGGATCGGGTTTTCGGTTTCCAGGAAGGCCCACCACATGGCGATGGGCGTGGGCCCGGCGGTAGCACCGAGCACGTCGTTGACGATCGGGCCATGGGGCGAACGGCGCAGGTTGAGGGTGACCGGCTGTTCGCCTTTGACGACAATCGTCTGCTCGGTCTTTTCCAGGGTTTGCCACTGGCCATCGATCATCACCTGATCGGGGTTGGCGGGGTTGGTCTTTTCCGCGATCAGGTCGACATCGTCATTCTGGAACATGGTCAGGCTCCAGCCGAAATCGCGGTTGTGTCCGAGCAGGGCGAACGGGTTGAGCGCCTGGAAGTAGCCGTAAAGGTTGAAACCGGGCGCCGACAGCTCGGCTTCGTACCACACCGCCGGTACGGCGAAGCCGATGTGCGGGTCGCCGGCCAGTAGCGGCTTGCCACTGCGGGTGCGGCTGCCAGCGATGGCCCAGGCATTGCTGCCTTCGAACTGCGCGATGCCGGCGTCGGCCAGCGCATCGTTGCCAAGGCGGGCAAGTGCCTCCAGGCTCTGCCAGTCGGCGGCGGCCAACGGCCTGGCCAGCGCACCGTCGGCTTGCCAGCCGAGGTCGAAGATCTTCAGGTAGTCGGGGCCCAGCTGGTCGCGGATGTAGGTCAGTGCGGGCTCGGTGCGGAAGGCGGCGGCAAAACTGTAGGCGAGGTAGCCGGCGATGCTCAGGGTGTCTTCGGCGGTGAAGGGTCGCGGTATGATGCCGAGCAGGTCGAATTCCATGGGCTTGGGGTGACTGGCCTGCCAGCTGTTGACCCCATCGAGGTAGGCTTGCAGGGCCTGCCAGGCGGGTGACTGCTGGTCATGACGCTGGGCCATCAGTGCTGCCTGGTCGCGAATGCGCAGGCTGCGAAACAGGGTGTCGGTGGGCAGCAGTTTGTCGCCCAGCACCTCGGCCAGCTCGCCGCGGGCCAGGCGGCGCAGGATCTCCATCTGGAACAATCGGTCCTGGGCATGCACGTAGCCGAGGGCGCGGTACAGGTCCGGCTCGCTCTGCGCCTGCAGGTGCGGCACGCCGCGGGCGTCGTAGCGCACGCTGACCGGTGCTTGCAGGCCGGCGATGGCCACCTCGCCCGCGCGTTGCGGCAGTTTGCCCTGCACGTACCAGTATCCGGCGCCGACGGCCACGGCAACCACCACGGCTAACAGGGTCAGGCTGCGTTTCATGCAGACTCCTTGTGCATCAAAGCAGAAAATGTGGTCCGATCATCGGCGGATTCGCGAACAGAGCATAGCCCCGGGGAGGAGATTCCATGTCACTCAGCGAAAAACAGAAGATGCTTACAGGCCAGCTCTACCATGCTGGTTGCCCTGAGCTGCAGGCCGAGCAGATCGCCAACAAACATTGGATGCACCGCTACAACAGCAGCGTGGAACTGCTCAACGACGCACGCCATGGGCTATTGCTGGAGCACTTTGGCCAGGTTGGCGAAGGCACGGTGATCCGCCCGCCGTTCTATTGTGACTACGGCTACAACATCAGCGTTGGCCGCAATACCTTCATGAACTTCAACTGCGTGATTCTCGACGTGATGCCGGTGCGTATCGGTGACGACTGCCAGATCGGCCCGAATGTGCAGATCTACACCGCCGACCACCCGCTGGACGCTGACCTGCGGCGCAGCGGGCTGGAAAGCGGGCGGGCGGTGACCATTGGCAACAACGTGTGGATCGGCGGCGCGGCGATCATCCTGCCGGGGGTGACCATTGGCGACAACGCAGTGGTGGGTGCTGGCAGTGTGGTGACCCGGGATGTGCCGGCGGGGGTGACGGTTGTGGGTAACCCGGCGCGGGTGCGTGGTTGATATGAAGAAGCCCTGCGGTGTTGGCCGCAGGGCTTTGGATCAGGCGGTTTTGAAGCCGGGTTTGCCGTTGGCGGCGCGCCATTCTTTGACTCGGTTGACGACGCCTTGGGGGCTGGTGTCTGCCCCTTCTGGAGGGTAATAGATCACGTCTGACCCATCAGGATGCTCGGTCAACATCTCAAAAAGAAAGACAATATCTATCCGGTGTTTCTCTAGCGCAGCACCACTGAGACCCGTCCTGTCTTCATATAAGTCCGATATCAATGCGAGAAACTCGGGCTCTGTGTATTCTGCCAAACTCTGTTTCATCGTCATTGTTTGCTTCCTCTGTGGTGGTTTATGTGGACTTGAGGAGTCATGAAAACGAGATTGTCGAAGTCATACACTGCGCCACCTTTCGCGATTTCGTGCTTGTGGTGAATCTCTAGCTTGACTCGTTTTCCTACTCGTTGGTCGCGCTTGGCAAATGGCGCCAGCCCTTTTCGCATGTCGTCGAGGGTTGCGGGCATGATGTGCCGACTAAAGTCCTCATCTGCCGCAATCTCCATCCAGATTGCCTCCTTCAGCTTATCGAACCTGGCAAACCTCCGCCCCCTCAGCCTTTCCGCAATTCTTGCAGGGATTGGCGAACCTGCAGCCGTAGCGGCTGCATCCAGAACCCTGTCAGGTGTGATAACGCCATTGCCACTGGCAACCCCCGGCAAATTCCGCGGGTTGCGCAGCATCACATAGATCGGCGCCAGCCCCGAGTCTGCCGGGAAGATGATGACGTAGTCGTCGATCTGCAGGTCGGGCAGTTCGGGGAACGTACGGATATCAGGTTCCGGCGGGACGATGATAGGGCCCGGAAGGTGCTTTTGCAGGTCCTCGACGATAGGGGCGCCGGGGATGATGGTGCCGTTCTCGCCGGTGACGGACAGCGTCGAGGGCGGCGTCGCCGGGTGCCACAGTAGCGTCGCGCCACCCGAGCCTTCGGCGGTAAATCTGTACCCGCCTTGGGCGGCATCCCACTGCGCCTGGCGTACGCGCACGTCGCGCAGCAGGCCGCTGCCATCGGTGGCCGCCAGGTACACTTCGGTCTGCGTACCCTGAGGGACAGCATCCATCCGCAACGGCAACTCGAGCGTCTGGCCAGCTTTGCGGTTTGCTTCGAGGGTAAGGTCCGCGCCGGGACTCATCAGGGCGAGCGGGACGGTCACCCCCATGCGCTCGCCATCGCCCAGACGAGCTGAGTACAGCATCAGAGGAGCATAACTGGCGACAGCCAGGAGCCCCCTGGTGAGCAAGCGTTGGGCGGCTTTGCCGAGTGCCTCGGCAAAGTTGACCCAGACCGGCTCGAAATGGGCCATGCCACCGCGTGAGGTCGCCAGAATCAGCGGGTGGTGGATGCTGGCTACCCAGGCGTTGAACGTTACGGGTGTGTTGCCAGGGGTATGGCCTGATAAGGCGGACAGTGAAGTCTGCTCATCGAAAGCGCTGGCGGTCGTGTTATCGGCTTGTGCCAGCAGCTGCATCGCCGCTGCAGTATCAGTGGGTGATGATTGGGTATAAGCGGCAACTTGGGCTTGTAGCTGAGCCTGCACTTCGAACAATGCTGCCCTGCGGCCTTCGGAGGCACCTGGCGCGCTGTACTGCATGGCGGTATCGATCCAGGCAGCTTGCGCTGCCAAGTGGTCTCGACCCCGTTGGACGCCGGTGTAGGACACTGCCAGTTGCCCGCGCGCCTTGAGCAGGTCCGACGTTTCCCGCTCCAGCTCGTGGCTATGTTCGAGTGCTGTTGTCGGGGTAATGCTTTCTTGTTGATGGCGCTCGAAGGCCGTCAGCATTGCTTGCAGCGCGCTGCTGGCTTGCAGGAACGCTTGGCTGGCTGTGCCCAGTTGCGCAAGCGCCTGATGGTACTGTTGAAGCGTCCGGTCAATGTCCTGATCATGACCTTCCCTCACCCTGAGTGCGGACAAGGTGCTCTGCAGCTGTTGTTGGCGCTGGGCCAACTCGCCGTTCACCTGCTCCAGGTACTTCACGTCGAACGCCGCCCGGTAGGATTCGAGCCAGGCTTGCTGAGGGTCTGCCGGAGCGTTCGGTTTGCGGGCTACGGCCAGGAATTCATGAAGGTTGCGATCTACCGGGTCACCGCCGAAGAAGCTGTAGGCCTGGTCACGGGTTGCTTGCAAGCGTGCGGCGAACAATGCCTGAAGCTCGTTGACGGCAGCGATGGTTCGCTCGCTCGCCTGGACTTCGCCAAGGCCATCCAGCGAGCCCGCTTGATCACGTATGGCCTGGTCGAGGTCTTGTTGTAGCGTGGCCAGGCGCTGCTCATGCGCCTTGTGCACACCTGCCTTGTCGTTTTCGGTCTGTACGATCAGGTCGATATCCAGACGCCCAGGCTCGAAAACGGATACCAGTTGAAACGATGCGCCGGGATGGGTGCCCCAAAGATGGGGGCCGACGGGAAGGCGGGTGCTGTTTACATAGCTATTGGGAAGCTCGGTGGGACCTTGTGACATACAGTTTCTCCAGTGATCTGTATGTCGCTACGGTAAAAATTCTCCCTCGGTCTGAAGCTGTAGATATCTATCGGGTACTCGCTATCTACCAGGGGCAGTAACACCCTATGGCCAAGGTATTGCTGGCCTGCACGGGCCGGCCCTCTAGCAAGGCCTTGATGATGGGCTCCACGAAGCTGTTGCTGGCGTTGCACACGGCGCCCTCGCTGTAGGGGCCGAAGTAGGCGAGGTTGCCTTGCCGGTCCCAGATGGCCACTGCCGGGGAGGCGGGCAGGTGTTCGCTGCCCGGCAGGCTGGCAAGCGGCTTCAGCGCAGTGAGGTTGGCGGGTAGCTGGCCGTGGCTACCGGGCTTTTGCAGCACATGGAAGCTCACACCCAGGTCGCCGAACTGGCTGACCAGGTCGCCCAGGTGTTGCTGGTTGCCGACGTTGCAGGGGCAGGCCGGGTCCCAGAAGTGCACCACACGGACCGGCCCTGGGCCGGCCAGCTCTGCGGGCAGCTGCAACTGACTGCCCTCGAACAGCGTGGCCTGGTTGTCGAACGGGCGCAGGTAGCTGGCCTGGAAGCTGGTGTAGGCTTGCCACAGCAGGGCGGCGCAGAGCAGCAGGGTAACGGTGATCAGGGCGGGTTTTACAAGGCGGGTCTGCATGGATATCCGCGGGTAATTTTGTGGTGGGCTCACTGGTCCTGTCGCCGGCAAGCCAGCTCCCACAGGTTACCAACAGGCCTGAAACCCGGTGATATCCCTGTGGGAGCTGGCTTGCCGGCGACAGGACCCGTACAGGTGACACATAGCCCAAGCTTGCCATGACGCGGGCCAGAGCTGAATATCCCAGATCAATACTTGCTTCACTGTGGATGTACCCTATGCCCACCGCCTTTGACCCTGACCACCTGCGCACCAGCCTGGCGCCGTTGACTGCCCGTCAGCCGCTGTCGGCGCAAGCCCGGGACTACCAGCGTTTCTATGGCCTGGACATGCCGGCGCAAAGTTGGCTGGGCGGCTTTCAGGCGGCGGGCTTCGATGTGGTCGGGCAGGCCTGGCTACCCGACCAGCCGAGCGCGACGCTGTTCCTGTTGCACGGCTACTACGACCACATGGGCCTCTATAGGCACGTGATCGAGTGGGCGTTGCAGCAGGGTTACGCAGTCATCAGCTGCGACTTGCCCGGTCATGGCCTGTCCAGCGGCGAGCGCGCCAGCATCAGTGATTTCGCGGTGTACCAGCAAGTGCTGGATGCCTTGTTCGAACAGGCGCGCACGCTACCACTGCCGCGCCCCTGGCACTTGTGTGGGCAGAGCACCGGTGGCGCCATCGCCGTTGACCACCTGCTGACCCAGGGCGCCCGCAGCCCCATCGATGGCCAGGTAATCCTGCTGGCCCCGCTGGTGCGGCCTTGTTCCTGGCGCTGGTCGAAGTTCAGTTACCGGGTGCTGCGGCACTTCGTCAATGGCATTGAACGGCGCTTCAGCGCAAACACCAATGACCCGGCCTTCCTGGCGTTCCTCGAGGCCGACCCGCTGCAACCGCGCCGCCTGCCAACCGCCTGGGTGGGCGCACTGATTGCCTGGGTCAAACGCATCGAAGCCGCGCCGCGCAGTACGCGGCAACCATTGATCGTGCAGGGGGAGGCCGACGCTACGGTGGACTGGCCCTATAACCTCGAAGTGCTCAAGGCCAAGTTCGCCGAACCGCAGATCCTGATGCTGCCTGAGGCCCGTCATCACCTGGCCAACGAGCTGCCGGGCATTCGCCAGCGCTATTTCGACTTCATCGACCAGCGCCTGGGCTGATCACTTCAGGTCGTTGGCGTTCTGGCCAACCGCCAGGCCTGCACGCACAGCGGCCAGGGCGGCCTGGTAGTAAGCCTTGCCTTCTGGCGACTCGGCAAAGGTGGCGAACTCTTCAAGTTCGGCGTCAGACAAGTCGCGATAGACGTAGAGCAGGGTGTTGTTGAGGTCTTCGCCGATCTGGCCCATCAGGCGTTGCCGCTGGCCGTCGAGCAGGCCCTGGGCCTGGCCGCCGCCGAACAGGCCGGGGATCATCGAACTGAGGCTGTCGGCCGCTACCCCGGCGATAGCCAGGCTGACTTCGGCACCGGCTTCACGGGCCGGCAGGGCCTGGGCCAGATGACCGATGACCAGCAGGCGGTTGTCGCTGGCTTGAATCTTCGGCAAGCCTTTGGCGTTTTTCGCCAGTTCGTCCTTGCGCGTAGCCTTGAGCTCGGCCGCCACCACTTTGCGCCCCAGCGGCGACTGAAAAAAGGCCAGCGCCGGCGCCGGGTTGGGCAGGCTTGTGCGCAGCTTCGCCTGGGCGCGCCGATCCACCGCCTGGGCCTGGAAACGCTGATTGCTGTTGTTGACCAGCGCCTGGTACACGGCGGGGGGCAAACTGTTGCGGTAGCGTTCCTGGGCGGCGCTCAGGGCATCGTTGAAGTGGGCGCGCTGGTCGGGCCAGCCGGCGGCCTTGTACAGTTGATCCAGGTTGTCTGCCCAGACAGGCATGGTGCAGATCATCAGCAGAATCAGGGAAAACAGACGGCGCATTCAGGACTCCTGTCGGCAGATGGCTATTGTCCTTGGCCCGGCGTCGGTTTGTCGAGATATGCGCGTGTTTCTCGGCCAAGTGGCGCTGTGCGCCGGCAGGGCTAATGGATATGATGCGCGCCATGCACATCTCCCCTGAACACCCGATGCTTGCGGCCGTCGTCGACGATCTGGCCACCCATGGCTGGTCCCAGCAGGCACTCTTTCTGCCTGCCGACCTGGTGCGTGCGCTGGCAGCCGAGTGCCGGCGCCGCGATGCCGAAGGCGAACTCAACCCTGCGGGGGTTGGGCGCGGGGCTACTCAGGAGGTGCGCGAAGCCATCCGTGGTGACCAGATCCAGTGGATCGACCCTGGGCAGGCCGAGGCTTGCGACGAGTACCTGGCGGCCATGGACCAGTTGCGGCTGGCCATCAACCAGGGCCTGTTCCTGGGCCTGGAAGATTTCGAGTGCCATTTCGCCCTGTATCCACGCGGTGCTTTCTATCGCCGGCATCTGGACCGCTTCCGCGACGATGATCGGCGCATGGTCTCGTCGGTGCTGTATCTCAACGAAGACTGGCAGCCGGATGATGGCGGGCAATTGCGCATGTTTTTGGGCGACGGTGTCGAGCACGATGTGCAGCCGGTGGCGGGTTGCCTGGTGGTGTTCCTGTCCGGCGAAGTGCCCCATGAGGTGCTGCCGGCGGGGCGCGAGCGTTTGTCGTTGACGGGCTGGTTCAGGCGGCGTGGCAATGACCCGTTCTGACGTGCCCAAAGTGCTGGTCAGCGCCTGCCTGCTGGGCCAGCCGGTGCGCTATGACGGCCGCGCCAGCGGCCACCCCGACTTGTTGCAGCAGTGGCAGGCCGCAGGGCGTGTGGTGCCATTGTGCCCGGAAGTAGCCGGAGGTTTACCGACCCCGCGCCCGCCGGCGGAGATCCCCGGCGGGCAGGGTGGCCAAGTGCTTGATGGCGACGCACAGGTGATTACGGTGACGGGCGAGGATGTCAGTGCCGAGTTCCTGGCCGGTGCGCAGCTGGCGCTGGCGCTGGTGCAACGGCATGGCATCCGCGTGGCGGTGCTGAAGGCGGGCAGCCCTTCGTGTGGCAACCGGCTGACCTATGACGGCACGTTCAGTGGCGTGAAGGTGCTGGGGGAAGGGGTTACCACGGCGTTGCTGCGGCGGGCAGGGGTGCAGGTGTTCAGTGAGCTGGAACTGGACGAGGCGCAGCGGGCTTTGGGGTAGTCCGGCGCCGGCCCTATCGCCGGCAAGCCAGCTCCCACAGGTACACCACAGTTCTTGAGGGCGGTGATCTTCCTGTGGAGCTGGCTTGCCGGCGATGAGGGCGGCACAGACAGCTCGAAACTTATTGCCCGGCCGCAGTCTCCTGCACACCCTTGAACCACTTCTGCTCAAGTTCGGCAGTGCGCCCGCTGTCTTTCAGCCGTTGCAGCGCATTGTTCACCGCACTTTCAAACGCCGGGTTGTCCTTCTGGAACGGGATCAACAGCCTGTTAGCGCCAAAGGGCTGGCTGACATCCAGCGAGCCACCCGTGGGCGCATCAGCGGACGGCGTAAGTGCAATGTCGTACTTGCCACTTTCGACGCCGGGCAATACCTCTGCAGCCGACGCTTCGACAAACTCGGCACGCAAGTCCAGCTCCTTGGCGAGATCTTGCCCGAACTCGATGTCGAAACCGGTCAGGCGATCATCTTGCTTGAACGCGTACGGCGAGTTGTCGGCCTGTACGGCTATGCGCAGTTCGCCCCGGTCGGCGATTTCGTCGATCAGCTCCGCCTGGGCCAATGGACTGATCAGTACTGCCAGCAGTACCCCTATGGTCGAACGCATGAATGCCCCTTTTCTTTTAGCAGTTGAATAACTTTCGCCACGGCTTTCTTCCTCGCCGTGATCGAGCGCAGCCTATGACCTTGAAGCCTTGGCGAGGTTTAACCCTAACTGAAATATTTCTCTTTGTGGGCTATGGTGAACTACCGCTGCCGTTCGACATGCTGGTGGCGGTCAATAAGTGAATCACAGGAGAAGTGAATGAACAGCCTATTTTCGCGTGCTGCCGTTGCCGGTCTGCTGATGGGAGCATCGGTGTTCGCCAGTGCCGCGGATGCCCTGAAGAGCCAGGAGCCGCCCAAGGATGCCAAGGTCTTCATCGTTTCCCCCGCCGATGGTGCCACGGTCGACAAGACCTTCACCGTCAAGTTCGGCATCGAAGGCATGGGACTCAAACCAGCCGGTGACCAGACCCCGCACACCGGGCACCACCACTTGCTGGTGGATGTGGACAAAGAACCCGTTGCCGACATGCCCCTGCCGACCAGCCTGATGCCTGAGGCAGGCACCGCGCTGCCGGCGGGGCCGCAGGTTTTGCATTTCGGCAAGGCACAGACCGAAACCAGCATTACCCTGACCCCGGGCAAGCACACGCTGCAGCTGGTACTGGGTGACCAGTATCACGTACCGTTCAAGCCAAGTGTCGAGTCGCAGAAAGTGACTGTCGAAGTGAAATGAAAAAAGGGAGGCCACAAGGGCCTCCCTTTTTCATACCGCCCGCAAACTTAGAACAGGACGCGGGAACGGATGGTGCCCTTGACCTGTTGCAGCTTCTCTTGCGCCAGGTCGGAGTACTCGGCGTCAACGTCGATCACCACGTAACCCACTTTCTCGTTGGTCTGCAGGAACTGACCGGAGATGTTGATACCGTTTTCGGCGAACACCTTGTTGATCTCGCTGAGCACGCCCGGGATGTTTTCGTGGATGTGCAGCAGGCGGTGTTTGCCTGGGTGCGCCGGCAGGGCAACTTCCGGGAAGTTGACCGAAGATACCGAGGTACCGTTGTCGCTGTACTTGACCAGCTTCTCGGCAACTTCCAGGCCGATGTTGGCCTGGGCTTCGGCAGTGGAGCCACCGATGTGCGGGGTCAGGATCACGTTGTCCAGGCCACGCAGCGGGCTTTCGAACTCTTCGTCGTTGGAGCGCGGCTCGACCGGGAACACGTCGATGGCGGCGCCGATCAGGTGCTTGTCCTTGATCGCGGCGGCCAGGTGGTCCAGCTCGACCACGGTGCCACGGGCGGCGTTGATCAGGATCGAGCCCTTTTTCATCGCGCGGATTTCTTTCTCGCCAATCATCCACTGGGTGGATGGCAGCTCAGGCACGTGCAGCGAGACAATGTCGGCCATGCCCAGCAGCTCGTTCAGGCTGGTGACCTGTACGGCGTTGCCCAGCGGCAGTTTGGTCAGCGGGTCGTAGAAGTACACCTGCATGCCCAGGTTTTCGGCCAGTACCGACAGCTGGGTGCCGATCGAGCCGTAGCCGACGATGCCCAGCTTCTTGCCACGAATCTCGAACGAGTTGGCCGCGCTCTTGATCCAGCCGCCACGGTGGCAGGAGGCGTTTTTCTCAGGGATGCCGCGCAGCAGCAGAATGGCTTCGGCCAGTACCAGTTCGGCGACCGAACGGGTGTTGGAGTACGGCGCGTTGAACACGGCGATACCGCGCTGGCGGGCAGCTTCCAGGTCGACCTGGTTGGTGCCGATGCAGAAGCAGCCGACGGCGACCAGTTTCTTGGCACAGTCGAAGATCTCTTCGGTCAGCTGGGTGCGCGAACGAATGCCGATGAAGTGGGCATCGGCGATCTTTTCCTTCAGCTCGGCTTCCGGCAACGAACCAGTGAGGTATTCGATGTTGGTGTAGCCGGCGGCCTTGAGGGTATCGACCGCGTTCTGGTGCACACCTTCAAGAAGAAGGAACCGGATCTTGCTCTTGTCGAGAGAAGTCTTGCTCATCTGCGTAAACCTGTATCCCGGAGATAAAAATGGCGAGGGTGATGCCAGGCGCCACGGCAGCCTTAGCATGAACAGCGGGAGGGCTATGCTAGCATACGCGACACAATCTGAGCCTATCCCGACAGGTGAAGAGTGCTCAGGGTGACTATGAATAAGTCGAGAGTTCCAGCGATGACCCACCCCGCTGTTATTGATGAACTGATGACCCTTGTCGACCCTGGCAAGGTCCTGACTGACGCGGCTTCGCTTGAAGCGTATGGCAAGGACTGGACCAAGCATTTCCCGCCGGCACCCAGTGCAATCGTGCTGCCGAAGACGATAGAACAGGTGCAGGCGATCGTGCGCTGGGCCAATGCGAACAAGGTGGCGCTGGTGCCCTCTGGCGGGCGCACCGGGCTTTCCGCCGGGGCGGTGGCGGCCAATGGCGAAGTGGTGGTGGCCTTCGACTACATGAACCAGATTCTCGGCTTCAACAACTTCGACCGCACCGTGATCTGCCAGCCAGGGGTGATCACCCGCCAGCTCCAAGCCTTTGCTGAAGAGCAGGGCCTTTATTACCCGGTAGACTTCGCTTCCAGCGGCTCCAGCCAGATTGGCGGCAACATTGGCACCAATGCCGGTGGTATCAAGGTGATTCGCTACGGCATGACCCGCAACTGGGTGGCCGGCCTGAAAGTGGTCACCGGCAAGGGTGAGCTGCTGGAACTCAACAAAGACCTGATCAAGAACGCCACCGGCTATGACCTGCGTCAGCTGTTCATTGGGGCCGAAGGCACCCTGGGCTTTGTGGTGGAGGCCACCATGCGCCTGGACCGTACACCGCGCAATCTCACCGCCATGGTGCTGGGTACGCCGGACTTCGACTCGATCATGCCGGTGCTGCACGCCTTCCAGGGCAAGTTGGACCTTACGGCTTTCGAGTTCTTTTCCGACAAAGGCCTGGCCAAGATCATGGGGCGGGGCGATGTGCCGGCGCCGTTCGAGACCGCTTGCCCGTTCTATGCGCTGCTGGAGTTCGAGGCCAGTACCGAAGAGGTTGCCAACCAGGCCTTGGCCACCTTCGAGCACTGCGTGGAGCAGGGCTGGGTGCTGGACGGGGTGATGAGCCAGAGCGAAACCCAGCTGAAAAACCTGTGGAAGTTGCGCGAATACCTGTCTGAAACCATCTCGCACTGGACCCCGTACAAGAACGACATTTCTGTCACGGTCTCGAAAGTGCCGGCGTTCCTGCGTGATATCGACGCCATTGTCGCCGAGCACTACCCGGATTACGAAGTGGTGTGGTACGGCCACATCGGCGATGGCAACCTGCACCTGAACATTCTCAAGCCCGAGCACATGGGCAAGGACGAGTTCTTCGCCTCGTGCGCCAAGGTCAACAAATGGGTGTTCGAGATCGTCCAGCGCTACAACGGTTCGATTTCCGCCGAGCATGGCGTGGGCATGACCAAGCGCGACTACCTGGGCTACAGCCGCTCGGCCGAAGAAATCGCCTGCATGAAGGCAATAAAGGCCGTGTTCGACCCTAACGGCATCATGAATCCGGGTAAGATCTTCGCACCTGAATAAAAAGCAGTATCCACAGGAGTCGGCCAATGAGTTACCAGCACCAGTACGTAGACGGCACACGCATTCACTTCCCGCTGGGCAAGGTGGTGTGCATCGGCCGTAACTATGCCGAGCATGCCAAGGAACTGGACAACCCGATCCCCAGCGAGCCACTGCTGTTCATCAAGCCGGGCAGCTGCGTGGTGCCGGCCGAAGGTGGTTTCAAGATCCCGGCCGAGCGCGGTTCCGTGCACTATGAGGCCGAAATTGCCGTGCTGCTGGGCAAACCGCTTTCCACCCACCCGACCGAAGAGGAGGTGCTGGACGCGATTTCCGGTTATGCCCCGGCACTGGACCTGACCTTGCGTGACGTGCAGGCCAAGCTGAAAGAGAAAGGCCTGCCCTGGGAGCTGGCCAAATGCTTCGATGGCGCCTGCGTGCTGCCGCCGTTCGTGTCTGCCGCCAGTTTCGAGGATGTGACCGACATCCCGGTACGCCTGACCGTCAATGGCGAAGTGCGCCAGGACGGCAACAGCGCAATGATGCTCAACCCGATCGTGCCGATGATCCAGTACATGGCGGCGCATTTCTCGCTGCAGGCGGGGGATGTGATCCTTACCGGTACGCCGGCGGGCGTGGGGCCGTTCAATGTCGGTGATGAGCTGGTGCTGGAGCTGCCGGGTGTGAGCCGCTTCGAAAGCCGGGTGCTCTGATTCCAGACCGGGTTGGCTTCTTCGCGGGCACGGCCGCTCCACAGGGCTCTCCACAGGCCTGTGACATTCCTGTGGGAGCGGGTTTACCCGCGAAGAGGCCGGTCCTGTTTACCGATTTTTCACACCTTATGCGGATAATGCGCGGACCTCCCCCCATTCACTCAGGACCTCCGCATGCCATCACCTTCCAGCGCCCCGGCAACCTCCAAGCGCCGTTTCTACCTGCGCTGGCCCTTCGGCCTGGCCGTGGCAGCGGTGATCGGCTATGGCGTGTCAGTGGCCATGCACTGGGATGACCGCGGCGCACTGTGGCTCAAGGAAAGCCTGGAAACCACCGCCGAGCGCAGCGAAAGCGTGTGGCTGCCGGACTACCAGGTCGACATCGACGCCAAACCGCTGCCGGGCATGGACGATGACGAAGCTTCGGACGTGGCCTTCAACCCGCGTACACGTACCCTGTTCGCGGTCATGGGCAAGAACCCCATCCTTGTCGAGCTGAGCCTGGACGGCGATATACTGCGCAAGATCCCGCTCAACGGCTGGAACAACCCGGAAGGCGTCGCCGTCCTGGAAGACGACTACCTGGCGATCACCGACGAGCGCCTGCATGACCTGACGGTGGTCAAGGTCGATGCCCGGACCACGGTGTTGAACCACGCCGACTTCCAGAGCCACGACCTGGGCCCGTCGGTGAAGAGCAACAAGGGCTTCGAAGCAGTGGCCTGGGACCCGCTGCGCCAGCGCCTGGTCATCGGCGAAGAGCGCCCACCCAAGCTGTACACCTGGAACACCGATGGCCGCAGCCCGCTCAAGGGTGAAAAGCAGCCACTGCCCAGTGACGAGCTCGACCTGCGCAACCTGTCCGCCCTGGGCGTGGACCCGCGCACCGGCCACCTGCTGGTATTGTCCGCCGATTCCAACATGCTGCTGGAGCTGGACGAGCAGGGCCAGCAGGTCAGCTTCATGACTTTGCTCGGTGGTTTCAATGGCCTGCAGGACACCATTCCGCGTGCCGAAGGGGTGACCATGGACGACAAAGGCAACCTCTACATGGTCAGCGAGCCGGCACTGTTTTATCGCTTCAAGAAGCACTGACAGCATCTTCAGGCTTTTCTGACGCTGGCATTAAGCTATGTTTCAGCCATTAATGGTTAGATTCGCCACCCTTGTGCCGAGTCTGCCTTATGCGCCGTTTTGTTCGCCTGTTCCTTGTTGTGGCCGTTATCGGCGTGTTCCTGCTTGGCTGGGCCGGGCAGGAGTTTCGCTTGTTCGAGCGCGGCTGGTTCAACCTGAAGGCGTGGTGGCAGCCCGCCGAGCAGAGCATCGGCCTTGACCGCTACCGGGTAGTGGTAGAGGCGCAGCCGGTCGACGGCTTGGATGACGACCTTTCGGCGCTGACCTACGACCCCGACCGCAAGACCCTGTTCACTGTCACCAATGCCCGCTCGGAGCTGATCGAGCTGTCGCTTGAAGGCCGCATTCTGCGCCGGGTGCCGCTGACCGGCTTTGGTGACCCGGAAGCCGTGGAGTACATCGGGCCCAACAGTTATGTGATCACCGACGAGCGCCAGCAGCGGCTGATTCGCGTGCGCCTGGAGGACGACACGATGTTCCTCGACGCCGGTGACGCCGAACAGCTGACCTTGGGCATTGGCCTGAACGGCAACAAGGGCTTCGAGGGCCTGGCCTACGATTCGGCAGGCAAGCGCCTGTTCGTGGCCAAGGAACGTGACCCGATGCTGATCTATGAGGTGCATGGGTTTCCTCATGAAAACCCGGAGAAGCCCTACGCAGTGCATGTGGTGCAGGACCACAAACGCGATTCGCGGTTGTTCGTGCGCGACCTGTCGAGTCTGCAGTTCGATGAGCGCAGCGGGCACCTGCTGGCGTTGTCGGATGAGTCGCGGCTGGTGCTGGAGCTGGATGTGCAAGGCAGGCCGCTGAGTACCCTGTCGTTGCGCAAGGGTTTTCAGGGTTTGCAGGCGACTGTGCCGCAGGCGGAGGGGATTGCGATGGATGAGGCGGGGACCATCTATCTGGTCAGTGAGCCGAACCTGTTCTATGTGTTCAAGCAGCCGCCAAATTAAGCTGTTGGGGCCGCGTTGCGGCCCATTCGCAGCACAAGGCTGCTCCTACAAGGACCGCATCAGATCCAGTGCCTGCGGCCTTCTGTAGGAGAAGCCTTGTGCTGCGAATCGAGGGCAAAGCCCTCGCCGGGGACTACTCGACCTTCAGGGTCTTGACGCCTTCGCCGGTACCCAGCAGCAGTACATCTGCCGGCCGCGCCGCGAACAGGCCGTTGGTCACCACGCCAACGATGGCGTTGATCTGCGCTTCCAGTTCCACCGGGTTGGTGATCTGCAGGTTGTACACATCGAGGATGACGTTGCCGTTGTCGGTCAATACCCCTTCACGATACACCGGGTCGCCGCCCAGCTTGACCAGTTGACGTGCCACGTGGCTGCGCGCCATCGGGATCACTTCGACCGGCAGCGGGAAGGCGCCCAGAACCGGTACCAGCTTGCTGCCGTCGGCGATGCAGATGAAGGTTCTGGCCACGGCCGCGACGATCTTCTCGCGGGTGAGGGCTGCGCCGCCGCCCTTGATCAGGTTCAGGTGCGCGTCGCTCTCGTCGGCGCCGTCCACATAGAACTCCAGCTCGCTGACGCTGTTCAGCTCGTAGACCGGGATGCCATGGCCCTTCAGGCGCTGGGCAGTGGCCTCGGAACTGGCCACTGCGCCGTCGAAAGCGGTCTTGTGCTGAGCCAGGGCGTCGATGAAGAAGTTGGCGGTCGAACCGGTACCGACGCCGACAACGCTCTTGTCATCCAGCTTGGGCAGAATGAAGTCGACAGCGGCCTGGGCGACGGCCTGTTTGAGTTGGTCCTGGGTCATGCGGGCTCCGGGAGGGGCAGGGGCGGTTTCAAAGTTGCCTAGTATAACGGCTCGCACGGCTTTGCTGTGGTCGCCCGACGTAGCGCTGGGGTAGACTCCCAGCCCTTGTCCCGCGGCCCAGTGATGCTTTCCCGATGCTCGAACAGTACGTCAAGAAGATCCTCACCTCGCGCGTCTATGACGTTGCCGTCGAAACCCCGCTGCACAGCGCCGGGCAGCTGAGCAAGCGCCTGGGCAACCAGATTCTGCTCAAGCGCGAAGACTTGCAGCCGGTGTTCTCGTTCAAGATTCGCGGGGCCTACAACAAGCTGGCGCAACTGACGGCGGAAGAACTGGCCCGTGGCGTGGTCACCGCTTCGGCCGGCAACCACGCGCAGGGCCTGGCCCTGGCCGCGCGCGAGATGGGCATCAAGGCCACCATCGTGATGCCAAAGACCACCCCGGAGATCAAGATCGAAGGCGTGCGCTCGCGCGGTGGCAAGGTGGTGCTGCATGGCGACTCCTTCCCCGAGGCGCTGGCTTATTCGCTGAAGCTGGTGGATGAAAAGGGCTTTGTCTACATCCACCCCTACGACGACCCGCACACCATCGCCGGGCAGGGCACCGTGGCCATGGAAATCCTGCGTCAGCACCCTGGCCGGCTGGACGCGATTTTCGTCCCGGTGGGCGGTGGCGGCCTGATCGCCGGCATTGCGGCCTACGTGAAGTACCTGCGCCCGGAAATAAAGGTGATCGGCGTCGAACCGGACGATTCCAACTGCCTGCAGGCGGCCATGGCGGCCGGTGAGCGCGTGGTATTGCCGCAGGTAGGGCTGTTCGCCGACGGCGTGGCGGTGGCGCAGATCGGGCAGCACACCTTTGATATCTGCCGCCAGTATGTGGATGAAGTGG
The DNA here is from genome assembly GCF_059295255.1 of Pseudomonas sp. 8_5_2. Taxonomy (NCBI): domain Bacteria; kingdom Pseudomonadati; phylum Pseudomonadota; class Gammaproteobacteria; order Pseudomonadales; family Pseudomonadaceae; genus Pseudomonas; species Pseudomonas sp. 8_5_2. The sequence continues at coordinate 5,660,552 of NZ_CM181238.1, read as the reverse complement.
TCACGGTCAGCACCGATGAGATATGTGCAGCAATCAAGGATATCTACGACGATACCCGCTCGATCACCGAGCCTGCTGGCGCCTTGGGTGTGGCGGGCATCAAGCGCTACGTCGAGCTGTACGGTGTGACCGGGCAGACCTTGGTGGCCATCGATTCCGGTGCCAACGTCAATTTCGACCGCCTGCGGCATGTGGCCGAGCGCGCCGAACTGGGTGAAAAGCGCGAAGCGATCATCGCCGTCACCATTCCGGAGCGCCCTGGCAGCTTCAAGGCCTTCTGCGAAGCCATCGGCAAGCGCCAGATCACCGAGTTCAACTACCGCAAGCACACCTCTGACGAAGCCCACATCTTCGTCGGCATTCAGACTCATCCGGAAAACGATCCCCGTGCAGCCCTGGTGCAGCAATTGACCGAGCAGGGGTTCCCGGTTACCGACCTGACCGATAACGAGCTGGCCAAGCTGCATATTCGCCATATGGTGGGTGGGCATTCGGCCGGGGCCAGTGACGAGATGGTGCTGCGCTTCGAATTCCCCGAGCGGCCAGGCGCGCTATTCAACTTCCTCAACAAGCTGGGCGGGCGCTGGAATATTTCGATGTTCCACTATCGCAACCACGGTGCGGCGGACGGGCGCGTGGTGGCGGGGTTGCAGGTGCCGGAGGAAGAGCGCCACCTGGTGCCGGCGGCGCTGGCCAAGATCGGTTACCCGTACTGGGATGAGACCGAGAACCCGGCGTACAAGCTCTTCCTTGGTTGAGCAGCTAAGCTGGGGCTGATGGCCCTATCGCCGGCAAGCCAGCTCCCACAGGTACTGCGCAGGCAGCAGGCCTTGTGATATCCCTGTGGGAGCGGGCAAGCCCGCGAAGTCGCCACCGCTAAATGGCCTGCTCAAGGACAACAGAAGCATGGAACACCTGACCACCCTGAAAACCCTGCATATCATCGCCACTGCAGTGCTGCTGCTGGGCGCCCTGGGCCTGGCGATCTGGACCGTGCGCGCCCGCCGTCAGGGCGATACCGAGGCCTACGCCAAGCTGCTGCGCCGGCCTCTGGTGTTTGTCTGGCTGGTGATGGGCCTGTGCCTGGCAAGCATGCCGTTCACCGGCTGGTGGCTGGTACACCTGGTGGGCTGGCCGCTGGGGCAGACCTGGGTGCTGGCCTCCAGTGTCATCTACACCGTGGGCGCGTTTGCCGTCTGGTGGCTGCTGGTGCGGCTGAACCGGTTGCGCAAGGCTGAAGTTGTGGGGTTGCGGCTTACCTTGGCGCTGGCGGTGTTCAGCGGGGTCTGTTTCTTGTCCATCGCCGGGTTGATGGGCGCCAAGCCAGTCTGACAGTTCAGGGTTGCCTGTGCCGGCCCTTTCGCGGGTAAACCCGCTCCCACGGGGACTGCACAATGCCTGAGGGCAGCGCGATACCTGTGGGAGCGGGTTTACCCGCGAAGAGGCCAGCCCAGGAAAACTTCAATCGCGCAACGAAACCACCGGCCACCCACGCTTTCCGGCCTCGGCCCGCAACAGCGGGTCCGGGTCCACCGCCACCGCATGCGTCACCCGCTGCAGCAACGGCAAATCATTCATCGAGTCGCTATAGAAGTAGCTGTCCTCAAGATCAAAGCCGTTCTCCAGCATCCAGCGCTCCAGCCGCGTCACCTTGCCTTCACGAAAACACGGTATATCGGTACTACGCCCGGTATAGCGGCCGTCGCGCATCTCGCATTCGGTCGCCAGCAGCACGCGAACTCCAAGGCGGCGGGCGATCGGTGCGGTGACGAAGCGGTTGGTGGCAGTGATGATCAGCAGCTGGTCGCCAGCCTCACGGTGCTGCTGCAGCAAGGCCAGGGCCTTGGGCAGGATGATCGGCTCGATGCAGTCGCGCATGAAGTCGCGGTGCCATTCGTCGAGCCGGGACGCAGGCGTTGCCGCCAGGACTTCCATGGAAAAGGCCAGGTAGGCCGGCAGGTCCAGGGTGCCGTCGAGGTAGTCCTGGTAGAAACCATCGTTGCGTTGCTTGTAGGCAACCGGGTCGAGGATGCCACGCTGGCAAAGGTAGTCACCCCAGGCATGGTCGCTGTCGCCACCGAGGAGGGTATTGTCCAGGTCGAATAAAGCCAGGCGCATCGCGGTCACTCGCATCAGCCACAAGGTAGGCCCGCAGAATACGGAGTTTTCACGCTGCTGCACATAAGCTTGGCGGGCGCGTTGCTGCGCTCGCAGGCTTTGTGGAACAATGCGGTGACATGCGTTTGCGAGGTTGCTGCCGTGATCGACCCGGATGGTTTTCGCCCCAATGTCGGGATCATTCTCACGAATGATGCCGGGCAGGTGCTATGGGCTCGACGGATCAACCAGGATGCCTGGCAATTTCCCCAGGGTGGTATCAACCCTGACGAGACGCCGGAAGACGCCCTGTACCGTGAGCTGAACGAAGAAGTTGGCCTTGAACGCGATGATGTGGAAATTCTTGCCTGCACCCGTGGCTGGTTGCGTTATCGTTTACCCCAGCGCCTGGTCCGTACCCACAGCCAGCCGCTGTGCATCGGCCAGAAGCAGAAGTGGTTTCTGCTGCGTCTGGTCAGCAATGAACAACGGGTGCGGATGGACCTGACCGGCAAGCCGGAATTCGACGGCTGGCGCTGGGTCAGCTATTGGTATCCGTTGGGCCAGGTTGTGACATTCAAGCGCGAGGTGTATCGACGCGCACTGAAAGAGCTAGCACCGCGTCTGCTGACGCGCGACTGACGACGGAGTTCGACCCCGAGCCATGCTCAATACGCTGCGCAAGATCGTCCAGGAAGTAAACTCCGCCAAAGATCTCAAGTCGGCGTTGGGGATCATTGTCTTGCGCGTCAAGGAGGCCATGGGCAGTCAGGTCTGCTCGGTCTACCTGCTCGACCCGGAAACCAACCGCTTCGTGCTGATGGCCAGCGAAGGCCTGAACAAGCGTTCCATCGGCAAGGTCAGCATGGCCCCGAACGAGGGCCTGGTCGGCCTGGTCGGTACCCGCGAAGAGCCGCTGAACCTGGAAAACGCCGCCGACCACCCGCGTTATCGCTACTTTGCCGAAACCGGCGAAGAAAAATTCGCCTCCTTCCTGGGTGCGCCGATCATCCACCACCGCCGAGTGGTCGGGGTATTGGTTATCCAGCAAAAGGAGCGCCGCCAGTTCGACGAGGGCGAAGAAGCCTTCCTGGTCACCATGAGCGCCCAGCTCGCCGGGGTTATCGCCCACGCCGAAGCCACCGGTTCGATCCGTGGCCTGGGCCGCCAGGGCAAGGGTATTCAGGAAGCGCGCTTCGTCGGTGTGCCGGGCTCGCCAGGCGCCGCTGTGGGGCGTGCGGTGGTGATGCTGCCGCCGGCCGACCTGGAGGTGGTGCCGGACAAGTCCGTCGATGACATCGACGCCGAACTGAAGCTGTTCCAGAACGCCCTCGAAGGCGTGCGCGACGACATGCGCAAGCTGTCGGCCAAGCTGGCCACCCAGCTGCGCCCGGAAGAGCGCGCGTTGTTCGACGTGTACCTGATGATGCTTGAAGACGCAGCCCTGGGCGGCGAGGTGACCGAGGTCATCAAGACCGGCCAATGGGCCCAGGGCGCCCTGCGCCAGGTGGTCGGCGAGCACGTCAACCGCTTCGAACTGATGGACGATGACTACCTGCGCGAGCGTGCCTCGGACGTCAAAGACCTGGGGCGGCGCCTGCTGGCCTACCTCCAGGAAGCCCGCTCGCAGTCGCTGGTGTACGCCGACAACACCATCCTGGTCAGTGAAGAACTGACCCCGGCAATGCTCGGCGAAGTGCCGGAAGGCAAGCTGGTTGGCCTGGTTTCGGTACTCGGCTCGGGCAACTCCCACGTCGCCATCCTGGCTCGCGCCATGGGCATCCCTACCGTGATGGGCCTGGTCGACCTGCCTTATTCCAAGGTCGATGGCATCGAGCTGATCGTCGATGGCTACAAGGGCGAGGTGTTCACCAACCCCAGCGAAGTGCTGCGCAAGCAGTACAGCGAAGTGGTGGAGGAGGAGCGCCAGCTGGCTCAAGGCCTGGACGCCCTGCGCGAACTGCCATGCGTCACCCCCGACGGCCATCGCATGCCGCTGTGGGTCAACACCGGCCTGCTCGCTGATGTTGCCCGCGCCCAGCAGCGCGGCGCTGAAGGGGTAGGGCTGTACCGCACCGAAGTGCCGTTCATGATCCAGCAGCGCTTCCCCAGCGAGAAGGAGCAGCTGGCGATCTACCGTGAGCAACTGGCGTCGTTCCACCCGCTGCCGGTGACCATGCGTACCCTGGACATCGGCGGCGACAAGGCGCTGTCGTACTTCCCGATCAAGGAAGAAAACCCGTTCCTGGGCTGGCGTGGCATCCGCGTCACCCTCGACCACCCGGAAATCTTCCTGGTGCAGACCCGCGCCATGCTCAAGGCCAGCGAGGGCCTGAACAACCTGCGCATCCTGCTGCCGATGATTTCCGGGATTCACGAGCTGGAAGAGGCCCTGCACCTGATCCACCGCGCCTGGGGCGAAGTACGCGACGAGGGCACTGATGTGCCCATGCCGCCAGTGGGCGTGATGGTGGAGATTCCTGCAGCGGTGTACCAGACCAAGGAATTGGCGCGGCAGGTGGACTTCCTGTCGGTAGGGTCCAACGACCTGACCCAGTACCTGCTGGCGGTGGACCGCAACAACCCGCGGGTAGCCGACCTTTACGACTACCTGCACCCGGCGGTGCTGCAGGCACTGAACACGGTGGTGCGCGATGCCCATGGTGAAGGCAAGCCGGTCAGCATCTGTGGCGAAATGGCCGGTGACCCGGCTGCGGCGATCCTGTTGATGGCCATGGGCTTTGACAGCCTGTCGATGAACGCCACCAACCTGCCCAAGGTGAAATGGATGCTGCGCCAGGTGAACATGAGCAAGGCCAAGGAGTTGCTGGCTGACGCCTTGAGCCATGACAACCCGCAAGTTATCCACAGTTCGCTGCAATTGGCCCTGAAGAACCTTGGGCTGGCGCGGATGATCGGGCCTGGGGCCAATAAGACCCTGTGAATGTGATGTTGCCTGTGCTGACCTCTTCGCGGTCAAATCCGCTCCCACAGGGACTACTACAAGCCTGAGGCCTGTGCTGAACCTGTGGTAGCGGATTCACCCGCGAAGAGGCCCGCCCAGGCAACACCGAAGGTTCAGACCACCAGCTCAACTTCCCCCAAATGCCCGCCAAACGGCCCGAAACTGCGCTCGATCAGCCGCCTTTTGCCCTGATCATCCACAATCAGCACGGTACTCGCCCGGGTACCATAGTTCTGGCTGGCAATAAACACGCTTGAAAGCAGCTTCTCGGTCCCCGGGCCCACGCCTGTGTCCGGCAGATCGCCGTCAGCCGCGGGTTCACCATCAGCCAGCAATGCCAGCAACTGCTGCGGATCTGCCGTCTCAAGCATCCCCTCCAGCCCGCTACGTGCCTTGACCAGCTTCGGCCACGGTGTGTCCAGCCCGGCATTGGAAAGCCCGTAAACCCCAGCCTCCAACAGGCGTGGCGTAGCTTGCCGGGCATTCAAGTACCCCAGTTGCCGCTCATCACCCACTAGCAGGTTGAACCCCGAGTACTGGCCGCGGCGGTCGGCCACCTGGTCCAGGTAAGCCTCAACGCCCAGCTCACCCCGCAGATACGCCGCCACCAGCTCACCACGCGAGCGTGGCCCCAGCACCTGGCCCGGGTCGCGAATATTGGTCAGCGCCGCAAACCGCCCTTGCGGCCCCACGCCAAGCCAGGTACCGCCGGCCTCCAGGTCGCGCCCGGCATACACGCCAGGGGCATCCTCCCAAGCCGCCAGGGCTTGGGTGGGGCGAGCATGAAACTCGTCGCGGTTGGCTGCGACGATCAGCGGCAGGGCGTGCCCCGGCCGCCAGGCAAATACGATCAGGCACATCGGTCGGGCCTCTGGGTTTTTTGCCAATGTACCCACACTGGCTGGGCGGATCCATCCTGACACAGACTTCACTAGAGCCCCGAGGCTGGCTTCCGTTACCATGCCGGATTGATTTCTCGGGGACGTCGAATGGAATTCGTGCTCTATCTGCTGTTGGGCGCCTGCGCGGGCGTGCTGGCCGGGCTGTTCGGCGTGGGCGGCGGCATCATCATCGTGCCGGTGCTGGTGTTCAGCTTTACCCTGCAGGGCTTCGATACCTCGGTGCTGACCCACCTGGCAGTCGGCACGTCGCTGGCAACCATCGTCTTCACCTCGATCAATGCCGTGCTCGAACACCACCGCAGGGGCGCGGTGCAGTGGCCGATCTTCGGCTGGATGACCCTCGGCATCCTGCTGGGGGCCGGTGTTGGCGCCAAGACCGCGTCGCTGATCCAGGGCCCGCTGCTGCAGAAGATCATCGGCGTGTTCGCCCTGGTCATCGCCGCACAGATGGCCCTGGACCTCAAGCCCAAGGCCAGCCGTGGCATCCCCGGCAAACCCGCATTGATCGGCGCCGGGGGAGTGATCGGCTGGGCTTCGGCCATTTTCGGCATTGGCGGTGGTTCGCTGACTGTGCCGTTCCTGACCTGGCGCAGCCTGCCCATGCAGCAGGCGGTGGCCACGTCTTCGGCCTGCGGCCTGCCCATCGCCGTGGCCAGTGCTCTTAGTTTCATGCTGCTGGGCTGGCATGAGCAGCATCTGCCGGCCCATAGCGTGGGTTACGTGTACCTGCCGGCTTTGGTCGGCATTGCCGTGACCAGCATGTTTTTCGCCCGCTACGGCGCGCGCCTGGCGCACAAGCTGTCGCCACGTTTGTTGAAACGCCTGTTCGCGGCACTGCTGTTCAGTGTCGGCCTGAGCTTTTTGATTTGAATCGAGAGGAAGTTCCATGCTGCCTTACCCGCAGATAGACCCCGTGGCCGTGGCCCTCGGGCCGCTGAAAATCCACTGGTACGGCCTGATGTACCTGATCGGCATCGGCGGCGCCTGGCTGCTGGCTTCGCGCCGGCTCAACCGCTTCGACCCCACCTGGTCCCGTGAAAAGCTGTCCGACCTGGTGTTCTGGCTGTCGATGGGGGTGATTGTCGGAGGCCGGCTGGGTTATGTGCTGTTCTACGACCTGCACGCCTACCTGGCCAACCCGACGCTGATCTTCGAAGTGTGGAAGGGCGGCATGTCGTTCCACGGCGGCTTCATTGGCGTGATGCTGGCGGCCTTGTGGTTCGGCAAGCGCAACAACAAGTCGTTCTTCGAGCTGATGGACTTCGTCGCACCGTTGGTGCCGATTGGCCTGGGCGCCGGGCGCATCGGCAACTTCATCAATGCCGAGTTGTGGGGCAAGGCCACCGATGTGCCGTGGGCGATGGTGTTCCCGCCGTTCAGCGACCCTGCGCAGTTGCCGCGTCACCCGTCGCAGCTGTACCAATTTGCGCTTGAAGGTGTGGCATTATTCCTGATCCTTTGGCTGTACTCGCGCAAGCCGCGCCCGACCATGGCCGTTTCCGGCATGTTCGCGCTGTTCTACGGCATTTTCCGCTTCATCGTGGAGTTCGTGCGAGTGCCCGATGCCCAGCTCGGCTACATTGCCTTCGGCTGGTTGACCATGGGTCAGTTGCTGTGTCTGCCGATGATCGTCGGCGGCCTCTTCCTGATCTGGTGGGCGTACAACCGTAAACCGACGGCCAAGGCCGCAGTTTGATTCTTGCGGCAGGGGCGTTCCCCCTGCCGTTCTTGTTACAGGTAAGCCATGAAACAGTATCTAGACCTGGTCCGTGAGGTCATTGAAAACGGCACGCTGCAGGAAAATCGCACCGGCATCCGCACCATCAGCCTGCCGGGCGCCATGCTGCGTTTCGACCTGCAGAAGGGCTTTCCGGCCATCACTACGCGCAAGCTGGCGTTCAAATCGGCGATCGGCGAAATGGTCGGTTTCCTGCGTGGCGTGAAAAACGCTGGCGAATTCCGCGACCTGGGCTGCAAGGTCTGGGACCAGAACGCCAACGAAAACGCCCAGTGGCTGGCCAACCCGTTCCGCCAGGGGCATGACGACCTCGGCGAGATCTACGGCGTTCAGTGGCGACAATGGCCGGGTTACAAGCGCATCCCGCTGAGCAACCCGGCAGCCATCGAAATGGCCGAGAAGGCGGGCTTTCGCCGCATTGCCCAGGACGAAGAGGACGGCGTCGCGTTCGTAGTCTTGTACAAGGCCATCGACCAGGTGCGCCAGTGCCTGGACACCATCGCCAACGACCCGGGCAGCCGCCGTATCCTGTTCCACGGCTGGAACTGCGCGCAGCTGGATGAAATGGCATTGCCGCCGTGCCACCTGCTGTACCAGTTCCACCCGAATGTCGAGACCAGGGAGATTTCCCTTACGCTGTACATCCGCTCCAACGACCTGGGCCTGGGCACGCCGTTCAACCTGACCGAAGGCGCAGCGCTGCTGTCGTTGTTCGGCCGCCTGACCGGCTACACCCCGCGCTGGTTCACCTACTTCATCGGCGATGCCCATGTGTATGAAAACCACCTGGACATGCTCAACGAGCAGCTCAAGCGCGAGCCGCTGGAAGCGCCGAAGCTGGTGATCAGCGACCGCGTGCCGGCGTTTGCCGAGACGGGCAAGTACGAGCCAGAGTGGCTGGAGAAAATCGAGCCGAGTGATTTCAGCCTGCAAGGTTATGAGCACCATGCGCCGATGACCGCGCCGATGGCCGTGTAAGCCTCTGGAGTGCCGGGGCTGCTTTGCAGCCCATTCGCCGGCAAGCCAGCTCCCACAGCGTGCTGCACAAGGCTCAATCCTGCGCGGTGCCTGTGGGAGCGGGTTTCAATGGCCGTGGCTTCTCCCCACATGTGAGTGCTCGGTTTCCGGCACCGATACCGCTCCGTTCGTCTCCAGTTGCTGCAAGATGGCGCACTCTGCCCCCTGCGTATTGCAGCGCCGCCGCAGCTCCACCAGCTGTTCCTGCAGCGCCACCAACCCATCGATTCGCGCTTGTACATGCTCGATGTGCTCATCGATCAGCGCATTGACGCTGCCGCATGAATCATCCGGGCTATCGCGCAGCCGCAGCAGGCTGCGGATCTCGTCCAAGGTCATGTCCAAGGTGCGGCAGTTGCGGATAAACGTCAGCCGTTCCACGTGCGCCTGGGTATACAGCCGGTAATTTCCATCCGTACGCGCCGGCTCCGGTAGCAACTGTTCGCGCTCGTAGTAGCGGATGGTTTCCACTGCGCAGTCGGTGGCTTTGGACAGTTCCCCGATCTTCATCACGAAATCTCCAACAAGTGGCTTGACCCTATAGTGGCTACAGGGTGTTCACTTGGCAACAGGCTCAATTTAAGGATGACCCCATGAACCAGCCTGTCAGCCACGAACACAAGCACGACCACCACGCCCACAGTTGCTGTGGCACTGCTGCTGCACCCGCCAAGGTACGACTCAGCGACATGCCCAGCAGCGATGCCCGGCTAAGCCGCTTCCGCATCGAGGCCATGGATTGCCCCACCGAGCAGACCCTGATCCAGGACAAGCTGGGCAAGCTGGCGGGCATTGAACAGCTGGAGTTCAACCTGATCAACCGCGTGCTTGGCGTGCGCCACACCCTGGGTGGCACCGCGGAAATCGAACGGGCCATCGACAGCCTGGGCATGAAAGCCGAGCCGCTGGGCGCTGAAGGCGGTGACACCTCCAGCGCCCCACCGGCCGCCAAGACCCGCTGGTGGCCGCTGGCGTTGTCCGGTATTGCCGCGATCGCCGCCGAAATCGTGCACTTTGGGGCGCTCGCTCCGCAGTGGCTGGTGGCCGCACTGGCGCTGGCGGCCATCCTCGGCTGCGGCCTGGGCACCTACAAGAAGGGCTGGATCGCCCTGAAAAACCGCAACCTCAACATCAACGCACTGATGAGCATTGCCGTGACCGGCGCGGTGCTGATCGGGCAGTGGCCGGAAGCGGCCATGGTGATGGTGCTGTTCACCGTCGCCGAGCTGATCGAAGCCCGCTCGCTGGACCGTGCACGCAATGCCATTGGCGGCCTGATGCAACTTACCCCGGACATGGCCACCGTGCGCCAGGCCGACGGCCAGTGGCGTGAAGTGGATGTGCGCGAGGTCGCTATCGACGCCTTGGTGCGGGTGCGCCCCGGGGAGCGTATCGGCCTTGACGGCGAAGTCACCGGTGGGCAGTCCAGCGTCGATCAGGCGCCGATCACCGGCGAAAGCCTGCCTGTCGAGAAGGCTGTGGGCGATAAACTGTTTGCCGGCACTATCAACCAGGCTGGGGCACTCGAGTTTCGCGTTACTGCCGGCGCCGGGCAATCGACCCTGGCGCGGATCATCAAGGCCGTCGAGCAAGCGCAGGGCGCGCGGGCGCCTACCCAGCGCTTCGTCGACCGTTTCTCGCGCATCTACACCCCCGTGGTGTTCGCCATCGCCCTGGCCGTTGCGGTAATCCCGCCGCTGTTCATGGCCGCTGCCTGGTTCGACTGGATCTACCGCGCCCTGGTGCTGCTGGTGGTCGCCTGCCCGTGCGCCCTGGTGATCTCGACCCCGGTGACCATCGTCAGCGGCCTGGCCGCTGCCGCGCGCAAGGGCATCCTGATCAAGGGCGGCGTATACCTGGAAGGTGGCCGCCACCTGGACTTCCTGGCCCTGGACAAGACCGGCACTATCACCCACGGCAAGCCGGTGCAGACCGACGCCAGGGTGCTCGACCCGTTGTTCGAAGGCCGCGCGCAGGCCCTGGCCGCCAGCCTGGGAGAACGTTCGGACCACCCGGTTTCCCGCGCCATCGCCCAGTTCGGCAAGGCGCAAGGGCTTGCCTTGAGCGAAGTCGATGACTTCGCTGCCCTGGCCGGCCGTGGCGTGCGAGGCAGCATTGCGGGTGAGGTCTACCACCTGGGCAACCACCGCCTGGTCGAGGAGCTGGGGCTGTGCTCGCCCGAGCTGGAGGCGCAGCTGGACGCGCTGGAGCGTCAGGGCAAGACCGTGGTCCTGCTGCTGGACCGTTCTGGCCCGCTGGCGCTGTTTGCCGTGGCCGACACGGTCAAGGACAGCAGCCGCCAGGCGATCGCCGAGCTGCACGAATTGGGCATCAAGACTGTCATGCTGACCGGTGACAATCCGCATACCGCCCAGGCCATTGCCGCTGTGGTCGGGATCGACCGTGCCGAAGGCAACCTGCTGCCGGCGGACAAGCTCAAGAGCATCGAGGCCCTCTATGCCCAGGGCCACCGGGTGGGCATGGTCGGGGACGGCATCAACGATGCCCCGGCCCTGGCCCGCGCCGAAATCGGCTTTGCCATGGCTGCTGCCGGTACCGACACCGCCATCGAAACTGCCGATGTGGCGCTGATGGACGACGACTTGCGAAAAATCCCGGCCTTCATCAGGCTGTCGCGCCAAAGTGCGGCGATCCTCATGCAGAACATCGTTCTGGCGTTGAGCATCAAGGCGATATTCCTGGCGATCACCTTTGCCGGCATGGCCACCATGTGGATGGCGGTGTTTGCCGACATGGGCGTGAGCCTGCTGGTGGTGTTCAACGGTTTGCGCCTGTTGCGCAAATAGAGGACGGGCATGTTGAGTTCCGAGCTGAAAGCCTTCTACATGGTGGCCCGCCTGGGCAGTATCACCCTGGCGGCGAAAAAGCTCGGGCTCAGCCAGCCCACGGTGACCACGCAGATTCGCAACCTCGAAAGCCAGTACGCGGTAGAGCTTTTCTATCGAGGCGGTCGGCGCCTGGTACTGAGCGAGGAGGGCGTGCGCCTGCTGCCGATGGTGAAGGCGCTGTTGCAGCAGGAGGCGGACATCGAGTTCGAGCTGCGCAACAGTGGCCAGGCCCAGGGCAGCTTGCGGATCGCCGCGACCGCGCCTTACTACATCCTCGACCTGGTGAAGATCTACCGTGAGCGCCTGCCGCAGGTGGACGTGGCAGTGGAAATCGGCAACTCGCAGCAGGTGCTGGAAATGCTCGAGGACTACCGGGTGGACATCGCCGCTTCGTCGCAACTGCTGGAAGACGCCCGGCTGGTGCGGCGGGTGCTGGGAACTGACCCGTTGGTGGTGGCGGTGCACCGCAACCACCCGCTGGCCCATCGCCAGACGGTGTCGATCGAGGTGGTGGCCGGGCATTGCCTGCTGATGCGCGAGAAGGGCTCGACCACGCGCAAGCTGACCGAGCAGATGATGCAGGAGGCTGGGGTGAAGGCCGGGGCTTTGCTGGAGATCGGCAGCCGCGAGTCGATCCGTGAGGCGGTGCTGCGCAATATCGGCATCAGCGTGATTGCCCGGCACGAGGTGCCGCACAACCCCGAACTGCGGGTACTGGCGCTGGAAAACGCACCGGTGATGCATGAGTACCTGTACTGCCTGAAGGAACGGCGCCAGGCCAGGTTGCCGGCCGCGTTCCTGGGCGTTGCGCAGGAAGTGGCCGGTTCCCACTTCTGACAGCCCTCCAAGGCCACTACAAAATCTGCCTATAGCACTATCACCCGCTTTTGCCTCAACGCCACAGAACCTTCGCACAGGCTTCCTAGCATGGCCCCATCTCTTCGATGAGGCCATGCCATGAACCGCACCACCCCCGGCGCACAGATGAAAGTGCGCAATATCCACAAGCGCTTCGGTGCCTTCACGGCGCTCAACGATGTCTCGCTGGACATCGCCGCTGGCGAACTGGTGTGCCTGCTTGGCCCGTCCGGCTGCGGCAAGACCACACTGCTGCGATGCATTGCCGGGCTGGAGCGCCAGGACCGCGGTACCCTGTACATCGGCGAGCGTGATATTTCCGAGCTGCCGCCCCAGGCCCGCGACTACGGCATTCTGTTCCAGTCCTACGCGCTGTTCCCCAACCTCACCGTCGAAGCCAACATCGCCTACGGCCTGACCGGCAGCAGCCGCGAACAGGCTCGCCAGCGGGTCGCCGACATGCTCGCACTGGTTGGCCTGGCCGGCAGCGAGAAGAAGTACCCTGGCCAGCTCTCCGGTGGCCAGCAACAGCGTGTTGCCCTGGCCCGTGCCTTGGCGCCGTCGCCGTCGCTGCTGTTGCTCGACGAGCCAATGTCGGCGCTGGACGCCCGTGTGCGTGAGCACCTGTGTACCGAACTGCGCCAACTGCAACGCCAGCTGGGCATCACCACCTTGATGGTTACCCACAATCAGGACGAGGCCATGCTGATGGCCGACCGCATTGCGGTGATGAACAACGGCCAGGTCGAGCAGTACGCCACCCCGCAGGCAATCTACGACCAGCCCGCCACGCCGTTCGTTGCCGAGTTCGTCGGCCAGGGCAACTGGCTGCCATTCCAGCGTAGCGGCGACAGCCATGCGCAGGTGGGCGGCATGAACATGCGCCTGGCGCCGGGTTCGGCCCAGGCCAGCAGTGGCCGGTTGTTCTGCCGCCCGGAGGCCATCACGGTGAACCCGTTAGTGCACGAAGAAAACCTGTTTCCGGCCATGGTCCGCGAAATTACCTTTCTCGGTAACCGCTGCCGCATGAGCTTCGAGCTCAAGGCCCTGCCAGGCCATGCCTTGCTGGCCGAGCTGGCCCCGGAGGCCATGCCGCGGCTGGGCTCGCAGGATATCTGGGTGGCGTTGCCACCGCAGAGCCTGCAGGTGTTTGCCTGAGATGGCCGCGCCAATGTCCCTGCCGCATACCCAGGCCAGGCGTGCGCAGCGCAGCGAAGTCGCACTGGGTGACCGGCTGTTCGTCGTCGGTGGCAAGAGCGTTCTGCTGGTTCTTCTGCTGCTGGCAGTGGTGATGCCGCTGCTGGCCATTTTCTGGAAAGGCTTCAGTGGTGAAGCTGGCCAGGGCGGTGGCCTGCTGGCGGCGCGGGAGCTGTTCGCCAGTGACAACTTCCGCTGGTTGCTGGGCAACAGCCTGTCGGTGGCGGTCACCGTTGCGGCCATCGTGGTGCCGCTGGCCTACCTGTTCGCCTACGCCCTGCAACGCACGCTGATTCCGGCCAAGGGCCTGTGGCGTGGGATCTCGCTGTTGCCGCTGCTGGCGCCATCGATGCTGCCGGCCATAGCCCTGGTCTACCTGTTCGGCAACCAGGGGCTGCTGCGCGGGTTGCTCAGCGACAACATCTACGGCTTCTGGGGCATCGTGCTGGGCGAGGCTATCTACACCTTCCCGCAGGCGCTGATGATCATGCTGTCGGCGCTGTCGCTGGCCGATGCTCGCTTGTTCGACGCGGCTTCCAGCATGGGCGCCGGTTCATGGCGGGCGTTCAGCAGCATCACCTGGCCGGCCACGCGCCAGGCAGTGTTTGCGGCGTTCTGCCTGGTGTTCACGCTGACCATCACCGACTTCGGTGTCCCGGTGGTAGTGGGTGGTGACTATCAGGTGCTTGCCCTGGAGGCCTACAAAGCCGTAGTCGGCCAGCAACAGTTCGGCCGCGGCGCGCTGATCGGCATGGTGTTGCTGGTGCCAGCCCTGTTCAGCTTCAGCGTTGACGCCTGGCTGCGCCGGCGCCAGGGCGAGGCCATGAGCGGCCGCGCCCAAGTGTTCGAGCCCAAGCCGTCGCCCGGCCGTGATGCCTGCTTCCTGGCCATTGTGCTGCTGGTATGCGCGGTCTTGCTGTTGGTGGTCGGCATGGCGGTGTACTCGTCGCTGGTCACCTTCTGGCCTTACAACCTGTCGTTGTCGCTGCGTCATTACATGTTCGAAGACACCGCCGGGGGCGGCTGGCTGGCTTACCGCAACAGCGTGACCATGGCCATCGGTACTGCATTGATCGGCAGCATCCTGATCTTCACCGGTGCCTACCTGATGGAGAAAACCCAGGGTCAACGCCTGCTCAACCTGGCGCTGCGCCTGCTCAGCTTTATCCCCATGGCTGTGCCGGGCCTGGTGCTTGGCCTGGGTTATGTTTTCTTCTTCAACCTCAACGGCAACCCGCTGCATGTGCTGTATGGCGGCATGGGGCTGTTGGTGGTGTGCACCATCGCCCATTACCTGACCACCGCGCAGATGACCGCTGCCACTGCCCTGCGCCAGCTCGACGGCGAGTTCGAGGCTGCGGCGCTGTCGCTGAAAGCGCCGCTGTACAAGCATTTTTTGCGGGTAACAGTACCGATCTGCCTGCCAGCGTTGCTCGACATCATCCGCTACCTGTTCGTCTCGGCGATGACCACCGTGTCGGCAGCGATCTTCCTGTACAGCCCCGACACCATCCTGGCCGCCGTCGCCGTGCTGAACATGGACGACGCGGGCAACGTCGGCGGTGCTGCCGCCATGTCCACCCTGATCCTGCTGACCAGTGCCGGCGCTTCACTGCTGCTGGCCGCAGCCTCGCGCGGCCTGCTGCGCCGCTCCCAAGCCTGGCGCCAACGCGCCGCGACCGTCTGACCTGTAAGGAACCTACCCATGTACCAGCACCTTGCACTTGCCGCTGCCGTTTCCGCCGTGTTCAGCCTGCAGGCAGCGGCCGCCGACACCCAGTTGACCGTCTACACCGCGCTGGAAGCCGAACAACTGAAGAGCTACAAGCAGGCCTTCGAGAAAGCCAACCCCGACATCGAGATCAAGTGGGTGCGCGATTCCACCGGCATCATCACCGCCAAGCTGCTGGCCGAGAAGGGCCGCCCGCAAGCCGATGCGGTGTGGGGCCTGGCGGCGTCCAGCCTGGCCATCCTCGACCAGAATGGCATGCTGGAAGCCTATGCGCCGAAGGACCTGGGCAAGATTGCCCCCAACTACCGCGACGCCGCCAACCCGCCGGCCTGGGTGGGCATGGACGTGTGGGCCGCGACAATCTGCTTCAATGCCATCGAGGCCGAGAAGCAGGGGCTGAGCAAACCGGTGAGCTGGCAGGACCTGACCAAGCCCGAGTACAAAGGCAAGATCGTGATGCCGAACCCGGCCTCGTCCGGCACCGGCTTTCTGGATGTGAGCGCCTGGCTGCAGACTTTCGGCGAGCCGCAGGGCTGGGCCTACATGGATGCGCTGCACCAGAACATCGGTCAGTACGTCCACTCCGGCTCCAAGCCTTGCAAGCTGGCAGCGGCGGGCGAGTTCCCGATCGGTATTTCGTTCGAGTACCCGGCCGTGCAGCTCAAACGCCAGGGCGCACCGCTGGACATCGTGCTGCCCAAGGAAGGCCTGGGCTGGGAGATCGAGGCGACTGCCGTGATCAAGGGTTCGCCCAAGGCTGATGCGGCCAGGCGCCTGGCCGACTTCTCGGCCAGCCCGGCAGCCATGGAGCTGTACAAGGACAACTTCGCCGTGCTGGCCGCGCCGGGGATTGCCAAGCCGCAGACCGAGTTGCCGGCAGACTATGAGCAGCGCCTGATCAAGAACGACTTCGCCTGGGCCTCGAAGAACCGTGACCAGATCCTTGCCGAATGGCGCAAGCGCTATGATGGCAAGTCGGAGAAGGTGGCCCAGCAGTAAGCCTGCACCTTGCAGGTCTGGCCTGTTCGCGGGTGAACCCGCTCCCACAGGGATGTGCATTAGTGCTGCGGGAGCGGGTTCACCCGCGAAGGGGCCAGAACTGGTTGATCAAAATTGTGAAACCAACGCCTCCAGCTGCTCCTGCCGCTCAGCCTGGTTCAGCTTCGCCCCGGGATTGAGGGTGGACCACTGCGGATGCGCCCGCGCCCTGACCAGCGCCTCTGGCAACTTGCCCTCGCGCCAGGCTTTTTCATCCAGCTCACCCAGGTGAATGCTGCTCTGCGCGGCATGCCCGCGGTTATCCAGCGCCACCATCAGCTGTTGCTGACGCAAGGCCAGCAGGCGCAATACCGTGTCGTCCACGGTCAGCTCGCGCTTGCCCTTGAGCTTGCCCATCAACCGCGACCCATAGTTGCGCGCAGTCTGCAGTGCTCCCCCGGCTATCGCCCCGGCCAGCGCGGCGGCGCCCAGGGTCAAACCGCCGACCAGCAGATCGACCCCGGCCCCCGCAGCGGCACCGGCCGCCACACCGCTACCCAGGCGTACGCCCAGCAGCTTCAAGGTTTCGGGATTGAACAGGTCATCGCCCCAGCGGCCATCCAGCAGAGGCAGATCGCTGGCATGGGCATCCTCGGGGCGGAAGGCATACAGCTTGAGCAATGCCTCGACGCAACGCTGTTCGCGCTGACGCACATCCTGGCGCAATGCCTCGATTGCCCTGGCCTCGGCTGCCGGCTCGGCGTCAACGCTACGCCGGCAGGCTGCGCAGTCCAGCAGCAGCTCGGCAATCAGGCGCTTGCCACTGTGCTGGCGCGCCAGGCGCTGCGCCTGCTGGTCGTCTATCAGCCGCTGCAGCGCCGGGCGGGCGTCTTCCAGCAGCAGGGCCAGGCTCTCGTACAAACGGCGCTCGCCATCCTCTGGCGGAGCCACGCTGTCAAACCGTACCAACGCGTGAAGCCCAAGCCGGGCAAGGGCTTCACGCCATTGCGGCTCGCGGTGCTGGTGGCTGGCGACGAAATTGAGCACCGGCAGCAACGGCTTGCCGCAGCTGGCCAGCACTTGCAGTTCGTCGCGGTATTTGGCCAGCACCGGCTCCCGGGCATCGATCACATACAGGCCGGCATCGCTGGCCAGCAGCTGGCGCAGTACCTTGGCCTCCTGCTCGAAACGCTGGCGCGCTTCGCTGCCCTGCAGAAAACGCTCCAGGCGCGCCGGGCCGTCCAGGCGCTCGCCCGGGCGCTCCAGGCGTTCAAGGTAGTCGAGCAGGGCGATGGCGTCTTCCAGGCCCGGAGTGTCGTACAGCTCCAGCAAGGGTTCGCCATCCACCGACAGGCGCGCACCCTCCACATGGCGGGTGGTGCTGGGGCGGTGCGATACCTCGCCAAAGCCGACGTCGCGGGTCAGCGTGCGCAGCAGCGAGGTCTTGCCCACATTGGTGTGGCCGACCACGGCCAGTTTCAGCGGCTCAGTCATGGCCATGCTCCAGCCAGGTCAGCGGTGAAGTATCGGCATGCGGCAGGCCAAGCCGGTCGAGGGCTGCGTGCCAGTCGCCCAGGCGCTGGGCATCGAGTGGCTGGCCGGGTGCGGCCTGGAGTAGCCAGACACGGGTGGCGCCGGCGTTGCGCGCCAGTTCGGCGAGCAGCGCCAGGCTGCCACGGTCGGGCGAGCGCTGTGGGTCGCAGGCGATGGCCAGGCGTGCCGGGGGGAAACGGCTCAACTGCTCGAGCAGGCGATTGCGCGACTCGCGGCTGTCGAGCACACCGGCGTTGATCACGCTTTTTGGCAGAGCAGGCGGCCAGGGGCGTTGGTCGTCCAGTTCCAGCCCGACCAGCAGGGCACCGCTGCTGCCGCTTTCCAGCTGGCCGGCGGCGAATTCAGGCAATGCTTCGGGCGCGGCATCCTGCACGCCGATGCGTTCACTGCGGGGCATCAGCGCTTCACGCAGTTGCGCATAGCCCGGCAGGCTCAGGTCCAGCGTCAGGCGCTCGCTGCCTTGGCGCCAGCGCCACAGGCACAGCCCGGCCAACAGCAGGCGCGGCAGCAGGCCATACACCAGTACCACACCTAGCAGCCAGCTGGCCCAGGCCTGGCGGGCCAGGTCCAGGGCTGGCAGGGTGTCGCCGCTGGCGCGGATCATGGCCTCGTCGGGCACGGCAAAACCCAGCAACGAGGGCAGGGCGCCCAAGGCCTGCGTCAGGTGGATAAACGGGTCGGCCGCGAGCAGGGTGGTTTCCCAGACAAAACCGTAGCGGCGGGTGGCCAGCAAGGCCAGCAGCATGCCGAGTGCCGTGAGCATCGCCAGCAGCCACAGGCCATGTACCAGCAGGCCAAGCAGCCAGCGGGTGAGCCGCTGGCGCTGCAGCAGCACCAGCAGCGCCGGCGCCAGGTGCGCGGCCTTGGCGTCGCGGGCAAAGCGTTCGCTCAGCCACAGCCACAGGCGCCCCAGCCCTGCGCCATGCTCGCCGCTGAGGGCAAAGCCGATTGCCCAGCCCAGCAGCATAAGCAGGTTCAGCCCGAGCAGGCTGCCCAGCGCCCAGAACACATTTACCGGGCGCTGCCCGTCACCCAACGCAGCCAGCGCCAGCCCGGCGCCGCTGAGTATCGCCATCAGTAGCAAGGCCAGTAGCGCCAGGCGCGCGCCCTGTTTCCAGTGACGCAGGGCTGTAGTGATGCCGTCGCGTTCGGCCAGGAACAGCGCCCGGGTTTCGATGCGGCTCGCCAGGTCGCCGCCTGCCTGGCGGGCGCGGCGGTTGGCTTCCTGGTCCTCCAGGGGGCCGGCATGTTCCTCGCGCAGGCGTACCGCTTCGGTGAGCCAGCGCTTGTCCAGTGGAGTGGGTGCAGTCACAAGGTCTTCCATTGCACAGGTCAGGGCAGAAGCATAACCCACACGCCCGGTGCTATCCTCGCCCGCATGAATACATCACTCCCCCTCAGCCTGATCGCGGCTCACGCCGAGAACCGCGTGATCGGCATCGACAACTCCATGCCCTGGCACTTGCCAGGGGATTTCAAGTACTTCAAGGCCACCACCCTGGGCAAGCCGATCATCATGGGTCGCAAGACCTGGGACTCGCTGGGCCGGCCGCTGCCCGGGCGGTTGAATATCGTCGTCAGCCGCCAGCCGGGGCTGGAACTGGCGGGGGCCGAAGTGTTTGGCTCGCTGGAGCAGGCGCTGGTGCGGGCCGAGCAGTGGGCGCGGGAGCACGGAGTCGATGAGTTGATGCTGATTGGCGGGGCGCAGCTGTATGGGCAGGCGCTGGAGAAGGGGCTGGTCAGCCGCATGTACCTGACGCGGGTGGAACTGTCGCCGGCAGGAGATGCCTGGTTCCCTGAGTTTGACCAGGGCCAGTGGCAGCTGACTTCGAGCGCGGCACAGGCTGAAGAAGGGAAGCCTGGGTATCACTTCGAGGTCTGGGACAAGGTTTGATGGTGCCGGGGCTGCTTTGCAGCCCTTCGCGGGCAAATCGGATCGCCGTACCGCCGCTCTTACCGGGGGCGCTCAGGTGAGCAGCTTGATGATTACTGCGGTGACAGTAGCGACCGTGGTGACGAATCCGACAGCAATGGCAACCGGATACCAGAAGGTTTCGCGGGTCATTTTGACGGCTTCAGCATTCAGCTTGCGCGTCTCGGCGATCAGTTTGTCCACCTCGACGCGGATCTTGGCGACTTCAACCCGAATCTCTTCGGCTTCGGCCTGGGTCATGTCTTGCGAGTGCATGGGCAGGTCCTTCTCCTTGGAGTATTCGCAAAGCCCAGGCTGAAGTATAGCGGCGCCCGTAGCCAGCTGTTGCTCGCTTCCCATGTCATTGCGTTACTGGATATTGGGGCTGCAAAGCAGCCCCGGCCACCCGTCAGGAATGACTCAGCTCGGCATGCTCATCGCCTGCCAGCACGTCCTTGTCGGTTTCTTTCAGCAACTGGCTGGTTACCACGCCCGCAGTCATCGAACCGTTCACGTTCAGTGCCGTGCGGCCCATGTCGATCAGCGGTTCCACGGAAATCAGCAACGCCACCAGTTCAACCGGCAAGCCCATGGCCGGCAGCACGATCAGCGCGGCGAACGTGGCGCCGCCGCCTACCCCGGCAACCCCGGCCGAACTCAGGGTGACGATGGCCACCAGCGTGGCGATCCACAGCGGGTCGAAGGTGTCGATGCCAACCGCCGGCGCCACCATCACCGCCAACATGGCGGGATAGAGCCCGGCGCAGCCGTTCTGGCCGATGGTGGTGCCGAACGAGGCGCTGAAGCTGGCGATGGACTGTGGCACGCCCAGGCGGCGAGTCTGCGCTTCGATATTCAGCGGAATGCTGGCGGCGCTGGAGCGGCTGGTGAAGGCGAAGGTCAGCACTGGCCACACCTTGCGGAAGAAGCGCAGCGGGCTCACCCCGGTCGCAGCCAGGATGACGGCATGCACCACGAACATCAGCCCAAGGCCCAGGTACGAAACCACCACGAAGCTGCCCAGCTTGAGGATGTCTTCCATGTTGGAGCTGGCCACGACCTTGGTCATCAGGGCCAGTACGCCATACGGGGTCAGCTTCATCACCACCCGTACCAGGCGCATTACCCAGGCCTGCAGGGTGTCGATGGCCGACAAGGCGCGTGCGCCTTTCTCGGCGTCATCCTTGATCAGCTGCAATGCGGCCAGGCCGACGAACACGGCGAAGATCACCACGCTGATGATCGAGGTCGGCTTGGCCCGTGCCAGGTCACCCACCGGGTTGCTGGGGATGAACGACAGCAGCAGCTGCGGGATGTTGAGGTCGGCGACCTTGCCCGCGTAGTCGCTGTGGATGACCTGCATGCGCGCGCTTTCCTGCACGCCGGCCACCAGGCCTTCGGCACTGAGGCCGAACAGGTTGGTGAGGACGATGCCGATCAGTGCGGCAATGGCGGTGGTCAGCAGCAGGGTGCCGATGCTCAGCACGCTGATGCGGCCCAGCGACGACGCGTTGTGCAGGCGGGCAACGGCACTGAGGATCGAGGCGAAGATCAGTGGCATGACGATCATCTGCAACAGGCCGACATAGCCGTTGCCCACCAGGTCAAGCCAGGCGATGGTGGCTTTGAGCACCGGGTGGCCAGCACCATAGACCGTATGCAGGGCCAGGCCGAAGACCACACCCAGCACCAGGCCCAGCAGTACCTTCTTGGCCAGGCTCCAGTCGGTGCGGCGGGTTTGTGCCAGGCCCAGCAGCAGGGCCAGGAACGCCAGCAGGTTAAGAGACAGCGGCAGGTTCATTGAAGCTCCAGCAGAAAAAAGCAGATGAGGCATCGCCTCTGTGAGCGATTGCGAACGGAAATGCTAACAGGCTGAAAACAAACGAATTTATACCCAAATGGAATTTGCATAGTCGTTTATGGAATAACGGCCTGTCGCGGATTGCAATGAACGCGGCGTTTACAGCTGCATAGGGGTCGCTAACGAAGGTTGTTGGCAGGGATTGTTGCACTAGCGTTTCTGGGTCATTTCAGGAGATTCGGCCATGAAGTTCGCTGCGAAAGCTGTCGCTCTCAGTCTGTCCGTGCTGTTCAGCCTCGAAACCTATGCCACCGAGCTCAAGCATTGGCCCGCCGAGGCTGCCAGGCAGCTCGACAGCATGATTGCTGCCAATGCCAACCAAGGCAATTACGCGGTGTTCGACATGGACAACACCAGTTACCGCTACGACCTTGAAGAGGCGTTGCTGCCTTTCATGGAAAACAAGGGCCTGCTAAGCCGTGAGAAACTCGACCCTTCGCTGAAACTGATGCCATTCAAGGATACCGCCGAGCACAAGGAAAGCCTTTTCAGCTACTACTACCGGCTGTGCGAAGTGGACGACATGGTCTGCTACCCGTGGGTGGCCCAGGTGTTCTCCGGCTTTACCCTGCAGGAGCTGAAGGTGCAGGTAGATGAGCTGATGGCCACCGCCCAGCCGATCCCCAGTACCTATTACGAAGGGGATCAGGTCAAGGCCATCGAGGTACAGCCGCCCAAGGTCTTCAAGGGCCAGGCCGAGTTGTACAACAAGCTGATGGAGAACGGTATCGAGGTCTATGTGGTTTCTGCCGCCTCCGAGGAGCTGGTGCGCATGGTCGCCTCGGACCCTAAGTACGGCTACAACGTGAAGCCGCAGAACGTGATTGGCGTAAGCCTGCTGCTCAAGGACAGGGCCAGCGGCCAGCTGACCACCGCGCGCAAGCAGATCAGCGCCGGGCAATACGATGCCAAGGCCAATCAGGGGCTGGAGCTGACCCCGTACCTGTGGACCCCGGCCACCTGGATGGCGGGCAAGCAGGCAGCGATCCTGACCTATATCGATGAGTGGAAGAAGCCGGTGCTGGTGGGCGGTGATACGCCGACCAGTGACGGCTACATGCAGTTTCATGGCGTGGACGTGAGCAAGGGTGGCATCCACTTGTGGATAAACCGCAAGGCCAAGTACATGGACCAGCTGAACGGGATGATTGCCAGGAACGCGGCGGCGCAGGCCAGGGAAGGATTGCCGGTGACGGCGGACAAGAACTGGGTGATCGTGACGCCGGAGCAGATTCAGTAATTGTTGTGTTGCCTGTACTGGCCCTATCGCCGGCAAGCCAGCTCCCACAGGTACTCCACAGCATCTGAAATCTGTGCAGTACCTGTGGGAGCGGGTTTACCCGCGAAGAGGCCGGCACAGGCATAAAAAAACCGGCGCTCAAGGCGCCGGTTTCTCATTTCCGCCAGAGAGAGCTTCAGAGCCCTTCGAGCATCGCCTTGTTACGCACAGCACCCTTGTCGGCACTGGTCGCCAGCAGGGCATAAGCCTTCAGCGCGGTAGTCACCTTGCGTGGGCGAACTTCAACCGGTTTCCAGCCCTTCTTGTCCTGCTCGATACGACGCTGAGCCAGCTCTTCGTCACTGACCAGCAAGTTGATCGAACGGTTGGGGATGTCGATCAGCACCTTGTCGCCGTCGCGCACCAGGCCGATGGCACCGCCTGCGGCAGCTTCCGGCGAGGCGTGGCCGATCGACAGGCCCGAGGTACCGCCCGAGAAGCGACCGTCGGTGAGCAGCGCGCACGCCTTGCCCAGGCCTTTGGACTTCAGGTACGAGGTCGGGTAGAGCATTTCTTGCATGCCCGGGCCGCCTTTCGGGCCTTCGTAGCGAATGATCACGATGTCGCCCGCCTGCACTTCGTCGGCAAGGATGCCGCGTACGGCGCTGTCCTGGCTTTCGAAGATCTTCGCGTTGCCTTCGAACACGTGGATCGACTCGTCGACACCGGCGGTTTTTACCACGCACCCGTCGAGGGCGATGTTGCCGTACAGCACGGCCAGGCCGCCCTCTTGCGAGTAGGCGTGTTCAAAGCTGCGGATGCAGCCGTTTTCACGGTCGTCGTCGAGGGTTTCCCAACGGGTCGACTGGCTGAACGCAGTCTGGGTCGGGATGCCGGCAGGGCCTGCCTTGAAGAAGGTGTGCACTGCTTCGTCATCGGTCTGGGTGATGTCCCACTTGGCGATGGCTTCTTCCATGCTGTTGCTGTGCACGGTCGGCAGGTCGGTGTGCAGCAGGCCGCCACGGGCCAGCGAGCCGAGGATGCTGAAGATGCCGCCGGCGCGATGCACGTCTTCCATGTGGTACTTCTGGATGTTTGGCGCAACCTTGCACAGCTGCGGCACCGTGCGCGACAGGCGGTCGATGTCGCGCAGGTCGAACTCGACCTCGCCTTCCTGGGCTGCTGCCAGCAAGTGCAGGATGGTATTGGTCGAACCGCCCATGGCGATGTCGAGCATCATGGCGTTTTCGAACGCCTTGAAGTTGGCGATGCTGCGCGGCAGCACGGAGGCGTCGTTTTCGCCGTAGTAGCGCTTGCACAGCTCGACGATGGTGCGGCCGGCAGTGAGGAACAGCTGCTCGCGGTCGGAGTGGGTGGCCAGGGTCGAACCGTTGCCTGGCAAGGCCAGACCCAGGGCTTCGGTCAGGCAGTTCATCGAGTTGGCGGTGAACATACCCGAGCACGAACCGCAGGTCGGGCAGGCGCTACGCTCGTACTCGGCGACTTTTTCGTCGGAAGCCGAGGAGTCCGCAGCGATGACCATGGCATCGACCAGGTCCAGGCCGTGGCTGGCCAGCTTGGTCTTGCCGGCCTCCATCGGGCCACCGGAGACGAAGATGACCGGGATGTTCAGGCGCAGGGCGGCCATCAGCATGCCGGGGGTGATCTTGTCGCAGTTGGAAATGCACACGATGGCGTCGGCGCAGTGCGCATTGACCATGTATTCCACGGCGTCGGCAATGATCTCGCGGCTTGGCAGCGAGTACAGCATGCCGTCGTGGCCCATGGCGATGCCGTCGTCCACCGCGATGGTGTTGAATTCCTTGGCCACGCCACCGGCGCGTTCGATTTCACGGGCGACCAGCTGGCCCAGGTCCTTCAGGTGCACGTGGCCCGGGACGAACTGGGTGAACGAGTTGGCGATGGCGATGATCGGTTTCTTGAAATCGTCGTCCTTCATGCCGGTGGCGCGCCACAGGGCACGGGCGCCGGCCATGTTGCGGCCGTGGGTGGAAGTCTTGGAACGATAATCAGGCATGAAACACTCCTGGCGGCTTAATCAGGTCACATAAAGGGGAGTGAGCTTCTCTTTTCCTTTGCGCCGCAGGCCGGTTGCCACTGGCACGGATGGGGCCGAAGACACCACGGGATCGCCGCGTGCTTGGCCAGAGCTCATAAACCCGCCGGGGATGACTGGCGATGAATAGGCCGATTCTACACCGCTGGCGCGGCGAGGGAATGGCGATGTGTCTGGGCGGTGGCTTTGGTCAAATGAGCGGCGGTTTGCAGGATGCTTCTGAGACGCGTCAGCCTGCTGTACCGCAAGCGGGTGCGGTGGCTGATGCTGCTGGTATCTGGCAATCTTTTCTCGGGCGCGGGTATCGCCGCATTCGAGGAAACCATTACCGCGCATATGTGCTGGTGCACTTCGGGATTGCGTCCTGCGTGCTGGATATCTGAGCGACCACTGGGCCGCAATGCGGCCCCAGTGGCGTCAGTGTGTATCAGCTGTTCGGCAGCAGGCGGCAGGTGATGCTCTTGATGTAGCGGGTTTCGGCAATGGCCGGGTGCACCGGGTGGTCCGGGCCCTGGCCGCCGCGCTCGAGCAGCTGCAGGTTGCGGTCCAGGTGGCGGGCGCTGGTCAGCAGGATGTTGTTCAGGTCATCTTCCGGCAGGTGCATCGAGCAAGAAGCACTGACCAGGATGCCGTCCTTGTTGAGCATGCGCATGGCTTGCTCGTTCAGGCGGCGGTAGGCGGCTTCACCGTTTTTCAGGTCTTTCTTGCGCTTGATGAAGGCGGGTGGGTCGGCAATGATCACGTCGAAGCGCTCTTCGGCAGCCTTGAGCTCGCGCAGGGCTTCGAACACATCGCCTTCGATGCAGGTCAGCTTCTCGCTGATGCCGTTCAGTGCCGCGTTACGCTCCACGCCATCCAGGGCGAAGCCCGAGGCATCGACGCAGAACACTTCGCTGGCGCCAAACGCACCGGCCTGCACGCCCCAGCCACCGATGTAGCTGAACAGGTCGAGCACGCGCTTGCCCTTCACATAAGGTGCCAGGCGCGCACGGTTCATGCGGTGGTCGTAGAACCAGCCGGTCTTCTGGCCTTCGCGTACCGGGGCTTCGAACCTGACGCCGTTTTCTTCCAGCGGGACCCAGTCCGGGACTTCGCCGTAGACCGTTTCGACATAGCGTTGCAGGCCTTCGGCGTCGCGCGCTGCGGAATCGTTCTTGAACAGGATGCCGCTGGGCTTGAGCACCTGGATCAGGGCCGCGATCACGTCATCCTTGTGCGCTTCCATGGTGGCCGAGGCCAGTTGCACCACGAGGATGTCGAAGAAACGGTCGACCACCAGGCCTGGCAACAGGTCGGAGTCACCGTAGACGAGGCGGTAGCACGGCTTGTCGAAAAGGCGCTCGCGCAGGGACAGGGCGACGTTCAGGCGGTGTACCAGCAGCGACTTGTCCAGCGGCAGCTTGATATCGCGCGACAGCAGCCGGGCGCAGATCAGGTTGTTCGGGCTCAGTGCGACGATGCCCAGCGGCTTGCCATTGGCCGCTTCGAGCACGGCCTGCTGGCCGGCCTGAAAGCCTTGCAGCGGGGTCGCGCTGACGTCGATTTCGTTGCTGTAGACCCACAGGTGTCCGGCGCGCAGGCGGCGGTCGGCATTGGCTTTGAGGCGAAGGCTGGGCAGGGACATGACGTCGCTCCGGGAAAAAAGAGCGGGAGTATAGCCTGTCTGCCCATTGATCGGTGCAGGGCCTCGACAAAGGGAACAAGGCATGCGCCACGGCTGCTGCTGCCGGGTTAGAATCCCCCGTCCTAAACGAGTGTGCACGCATGTCCCAAGAACTCAGCGCCGAACAGATCCAGCAAGCCTTGCAAGGCATTACCATCCCGCCGCAACCGCAGATCATGGTCGACCTGCAGTTCGAGCAGTACATGCCTGACCCGGACCTGGAAACCATCGCCAAGCTGATTTCCCAGGACCCGGGCCTCTCGGGCGCCTTGCTCAAGCTGGTCAACTCTGCGCATTTCGGCCTTTCCAACAAGATCGGTTCGATCCAGCGCGCGGTGAATCTGCTGGGCAGCCGCTCCATCATCAACCTGATCAACGCCCAGTCGATCAAGGGCGAGATGAGCGATGAAACCATCGTTACCCTCAACCGTTTCTGGGACACCGCCCAGGACGTGGCGATGACCTGCCTGACCCTGGCCAAGCGCACGGGCATCCAGGCAGCAGACGAGGCTTACACGATGGGGTTGTTCCACGACTGCGGCGTGCCGCTGATGCTCAAGCGCTTCCCCAACTACATGGAGGTGCTGGAACAAGCCTACGCCAATGCCGATGGGGACACGCGGGTGGTCGACACCGAAAACCGCGCGTTCAACACCAACCATTCGGTGGTCGGCTATTTCACTGCCAAATCGTGGCGCCTGCCCGAGCACCTGACTGCGGCTATCGCCAACCACCACAACGCCTTGGCGGTGTTCCGCGACGATACCTCGCGCAATACCCAAAGCCAGCTGAAAAACCTGCTCGCGGTGCTGAAGATGGCCGAGCATATCTGTGCATCCTATCGGGTGCTGGGCAACCAGGCCGTGGACCATGAATGGAATGTGGTCGGCCCGCTGGTGCTCGATTACATTGGCCTGTCGGAATACGATTTCGAAAACCTCAAGCAGAACATTCGCGAGCTGGGCGGGCACTGACACATGCCGGAATTACCCGAAGTAGAAACCACCCGGCGCGGTATCGCGCCACATCTGGAGGGCCAGCGGGTCAGCCGCGTGGTAGTGCGTGACCGGCGCTTGCGCTGGCCGATCCCGGAAGACCTGGACGTGCGCCTGTCAGGCCAGCGCATCGTCAGCGTCGAGCGGCGCGCCAAATACCTGCTGATCAATGCCGAGGTCGGCACCCTGATCAGCCATCTGGGCATGTCGGGCAACTTGCGTCTGGTCGAGCTGGGGCTACCGGCGGCCAAGCATGAGCACGTCGACATCGAGCTGGAGTCGGGGCTGATGCTGCGCTACACCGACCCGCGCCGCTTCGGCGCGATGCTCTGGAGCCCCGACCCGCTGAATCACGAACTGCTGTTGCGGCTGGGGCCGGAGCCACTGACCGACCTGTTCGACGGTGAGCGGCTGTTCCAGCTGTCGCGCGGGCGGTCGATGGCGGTGAAGCCGTTCATCATGGACAACGCGGTGGTGGTGGGGGTGGGCAACATCTACGCCACCGAGGCGCTGTTTGCCGCAGGTATCGACCCACGGCGGGCCGCGGGCGGGATTTCCCGGGCGCGCTACCTGAAGCTGGCTATCGAGATCAAACGGGTGCTGGCGGCGGCGATCGAGCGAGGGGGTACCACCCTGCGCGACTTCATCGGGGGCGACGGGCAGCCGGGGTATTTCCAGCAGGAGCTGTTTGTGTACGGGCGTGGCGGGCAGCCGTGCAAGGTGTGTGGCACGGAGTTGCGCGAGGTCAAGCTGGGGCAGCGGGCCAGCGTATTCTGCCCGCGCTGCCAGCGCTAAGGCTCAGGGCCCTATCGCCGGCAAGCCAGCTCCCACAGATACTGCACAGCCCTCAAGAGCGGTGATATCCCTGTGGGAGCTGGCTTGCCGGCGATGAGGGCTGACCTGATATCAGGCCTTGCCGGTGATCCGCTGGTACTTGGCCATCAGCTGTTCTTCGGTTTCCGGGTGTGCTTCATCCAGCGGGATGCAGTCGACCGGGCAGACCTGCTGGCACTGCGGCTCGTCGTAATGGCCCACGCACTGGGTGCACAGGTTAGGGTCGATCACGTAGATCTCTTCGCCTTGGGAGATGGCCTCGTTCGGGCACTCGGGTTCGCAGACGTCGCAGTTGATGCAATCGTCGGTGATGATCAGGGACATGGGGGCTCCGGCCGGGGCTCAGCGCCCGGGCATGTTCAACGCAATGGGCACAATTGTGCCGCATTCGCGCCCGCAGTGCACGCGGGCGCGACAATCAGGCATCAGACCTGCTTCTTGAAGCGTTCGGTCAGCGCCTCGGCCACCACCGGGTGGACGAACTTGGTGATGTCACCGCCCAATGCGGCGATTTCCCGGACCAAGGTCGAGGAAATGAACGAATACCGCTCCGAAGGCGTCAGGAACAGGCTCTCGACATCGGGTGCCAGTTGCCGGTTCATGTTCGCCAGCTGGAATTCGTACTCGAAGTCGGACACCGCACGCAGGCCGCGCAGGAAGACGTTGGCGCCCTGTTCCTTGGCAAAATGTGCCAGCAGGGAAGAGAAGCCGATGACTTCGACATTGGGCAGGTGCTTGGTGACCTCACGGGCGAGCTCCACCCGTTGTTCCAGCTGGAACAGCGGGTTTTTCTTGGGGCTGGCCGCCACCGCGATGATCACGTGGTCGAACAGCCGCGAAGCGCGCTCGACCAGGTCGCCATGGCCTTTGGTAATGGGGTCGAAAGTACCCGGGTACAACACTCGGTTCATCGCGTCATCCTGGCTGGAGTGCGTTGGGGAGTCGGATGGTAGCGCAGCGACGGCGCCCCGGCCAAGTCATGCGGCCAGCTGATGGCACTATAGACAGGGGCGTTGTTGCTTGTCATGCACTGTGTGCCAGGCGGGCGACCAGGGCCGCGCTGAGCCTGGCGCCGGCATGGAAATCACAGACGGGCAGGTCGAAGCGCGGCAGGGCACGGCGTTGGATGGCCCGGCCCTCAGCGGATGAACAGCTTGTAGACCAGGCGCTGCAAGGCCTTGCCATAAGGTGGGTAGATCAGCCGGGCGGCGTTGAAGCGTTGCTTGGCCAGCACCGCCTTGGCCTTGCTGAAGGTCAGGAAACCGTCATGGCCATGGTAATGGCCCATACCCGAAGGGCCGATGCCGCCGAAGGGCAGGTCATCCTGAGCGACATGCAGCAGGGTGTCGTTCAGGCACACGCCGCCAGAATGGGTATGTTGCAGCACATGCTCCTGGCCGGCGCGGTCATAGCCGAAGTAATACAGCGCCAGTGGGCGCGGGCGCTGGTTGATGTACGCCAGCGCCTGATCGAGGCCGTCGTAGGGCACCAGTGGCAGCAGCGGGCCGAAAATCTCGTCCTGCATCACCTGCATGCTGTCGTCTACCCGCAGCAGCAAATGTGGCGGCAGGCGACGGCCCTGGCGGGCTTCGTCAGGGTACAGGTCGATCACCTGCGCACCCTTGGCACGGGCATCGTCCAGTAGGTGCTGCAGGCGCTGCAACTGGCGCGGGTTGATGATGGCTGTGTAGTCGGGGTTGTCGTCGATGTGTGGGTACAGGCGGCGCACGGCGCCCTGGTAGGCGTCGCTGAAGGCGTCCAGGCGTTCGCGCGGCACCAGCACGTAGTCGGGCGCCACGCAGGTCTGGCCGGCGTTGAGGGTCTTGCCGAAGGCGATGCGCTCGGCGGCAGCGTCGAGCGGCACATCGGCCGAAACAATGGCAGGTGACTTGCCGCCCAGTTCCAGGGTGACCGGTGTCAGGTTCTGCGCAGCAGCCAGCATTACCTGACGGCCCACGCTGGTGGCTCCGGTGAACAGCAGGTGGTCGAATGGCAGGCGGGCGAACGCCTGGCCTATCTCGACTTCACCCAACACCACGTTGACCAGGTCGCTGGGGAATACCTGCGCCAGCAGTTGCTGAAGCGCAAGGCCGGTAGCGGGCGTGGCTTCGCTGAGCTTGAGCATGACCCGGTTGCCGGCTGCCAGGGCGCAGGTCAGCGGACCGATGGCGAGGAACAGCGGATAGTTCCAAGGCACGATGATGCCGACCACCCCCAAGGGTTGATAGCGCACCTGTGCCCTGGCGGGCTGAAAGGCCAGGCCGGCTCGCCGCCGGCTGGCGCGCATCCAGCGCTGCAGGTGTCTTTCGGCGTGGCGCAGGCCTTGCACCGACGGTAGCAGTTCGGCCAGCAGGGTTTCATCGGCGCTACGCCCGGCAAAGTCCTGTGTGATGGCTGCGATCAATTCGGCCTGGCCACTCAGCAGGGCTTCGCGCAGGCTTTTCAGCCACTGGCGCCGCTGCGCCTCCGGTGGCGACGGGTTACCGGCAAAGGCCTGGCGTTGGGCAGCAAACATCGCTGCAAGGTCGAGGTCGAATTGCACAGGGGGCAAGGCACTGGGCGAGTTCATGATGGTGTCGAATCCGGGCGAGGGAACCTCTAGAGCCTATACTCTAACTTGCACGGTGGTGCGACTTTTTGCTGGTGATCCAGCGGTGCATTCGACCGCTAATACACCGTAAGATAAGCCTTTACCAAGGCCCGCAGACTGGGAGCCGAGCATGGCACCGCGCATTAAGACCCGAGAGCGCATCGTGCAGAACAGCCTGGAGCTGTTCAACCAGCAGGGCGAACGCAGCGTCAGTACCAACCACATTGCCGCGCACATGGAAATTTCGCCCGGCAATCTCTATTACCACTTCCCCAACAAGCAGGCGATCATCGCGCTCCTGTTCAGCCAGTACGAAGCGCTGGTGGACAGCTTCCTGCGCCCGCCGCAGGGCCGTGCGGCGACTGTCGAAGACAAGCGCTTCTACCTCAAGGCCTTGCTTGCGGCGATGTGGAACTACCGCTTCCTGCACCGTGACCTCGAGCACCTGCTGGACAGCGACGCGGAGCTGGCGGCCCGTTACCGGCGTTTTTCCGAGCGCTGCCTGCGCCAGGGCCAGGCGATTTACCGCGGTTTCGTCGAGGCCGGCATCCTGGCCATGGCACCTGCGCAAATCGAGTCGCTTACCATCAACGCCTGGATCGTGCTGACCTCCTGGGTTCGTTTTCTCAGCACCACGCGTGAACATTCCGCGCACCTGGGTGAAGAAGCCTTCAAGCGCGGTGTCTATCAGGTACTGGTGCTGGAACTCGGCTTCGTCACCGACAACGCCCGTACTGCCGTGGATGCCCTGTGCCAGGAATTCCACGTACCGTTCAATCAGGCCCTGGAGCACTAACCCAGGGCTCTTGTGCCATCGATCAGGAGATAGTCATGCCCCTTGCGCAATTGATCACCCCGCAGCAATTGGCCGAGCGTCTGGAGGAGCCCGGGTTGGTGATCCTCGACTGCCGCTTTGCCCTCGAGGATGTGGACTATGGGCAACGCAGCTATGCCCAGGGGCATATTGCCGGGGCGCACTTTGCCGACCTGGAACGCGACCTGAGCGGGCCGGTGAGCAAGGGGCGCACCGGGCGGCACCCGTTGCCGGATGCGCAGCTGCTGGTCGGGCGCCTGCGTGAGTGGGGCCTGGACAATGACAGTGAGGTGGTGCTGTACGATGATGGACCGGGGGCCTTCGCGGCCCGCGCGTGGTGGCTGCTGGCCTGGCTGGGCAAACGCAGCGGCGTGGCGATTCTCGATGGCGGCTTGAAAGCCTGGCATGCAGCGCACTTGCCGCTGAGCCTGGACCCGCCGCACAAGCGCGATGGCACTTTCAGCGGTGAGCCGGACAGCACGTTGCTGATCGATGCCGGGCATCTGGCCAAGCGTCTGGGCGCTGCGGATCTGACGTTGATCGATGCCCGGGCCTTGCCGCGTTTTCGCGGTGAAGTGGAGCCGATCGATCCGGTGGCCGGGCATATTCCTGGGGCCCAGTGCGCGGCGTTTAGCGACAACCTGGGGGCCGACGGGTGTTTTCTGCCGGCAGATCAGCTCAGGCAGCGCTTTGCCGAGAAGCTGGGCGGACGGGCGCCGGAGCAGCTGGTGTCGTACTGCGGGTCTGGGGTGACGGCTTGCCATAACCTGTTTGCGTTGGCGCTGGCAGGGTATCCGCTGGGCAAGCTGTATGCCGGGTCGTGGAGCGAGTGGATCAACAACCCCGCGCATGGCGTGGCAACTGGCGAGTAACAAGATCGACGTTTTAGCAGGGACCAGGTGGGAGCGGGTTTACCCGCTCCCACAGAAATCGCGCAGGCTCAGGAGGGTTGAGGCTAGTTACCCTCGAGCAGCCACTGCGGAATACGCCGCTCCAGGTAATACCCAGGATTACGCAAGCTGCCATCGACAAACCCCACATGGCCGCCCCTGCTGTGCAGCTCGAAGCGAGTCTGTGCCGCCAGCTCGCGGGCGGTGGGCAGGCTATGGCCGGCAACGAAGGGGTCATCGCTGGAATGGATGATCAGCGTCGGCGTGCGATTCTGGCCAAGGTAGAAATGGCTCGATGAACGGCGATAGTAATCGTGAACGTCAACGAAGCCATTCAACGGTGCGGTGACCTTGCCGTCGAAGTCCCAGAACGTGCGCAGGTTGGTCAACGGGCCAAGTCGTTGCAAGCTGGCGAGTCGTTCATGCTCGCCTTTTTCATGGAAGTGGTGTTGCTTGAGCTGCACATAAGCCAGCATTTCGCGCATGAAATGCGCCTGGTACACCTTTGAAAAGCCCTGCCCGATGCGGTCTGCGCAATGGTCGAGGCGGAACGGCACCGACACTGCCACCGCGGCCTCCAGCTGGCTGGCGACGCCGCTTTCGCCCAGGTATTTCAGCAACACATTGCCACCCAGGGAGTAACCCACCGCATACAGCGGTGCCAACGGGCGTTGAGCGCGCAGATGGTTGATGATTTCGGCCAGGTCTTCGCTGGCGCCCGAATGGTAGCTGCGTGGCAGCAGGTTGGGCTCGCCCGAGCAGCCGCGCCAGTTCACCGCCACGCTGGCCCAGCCGCGCGCCTGCAGGGATTGCTGCAGGCCTTTGACGTAGGGCGAATGAGATGAGCCGGTGAGGCCGTGCAGTACCAGCACGAGTGGCGCCTGAGCTTGGTGCGGGCCGTGCCAGTCCAGGTCGATGAAGTCGCCATCGGCCAGCCACAGCCGCTCGCGAGTGCGATGCAGTTCAGGCAGCTTGCGCCACAGCGGCCCCCACAAGGTTTGCAGGTGGGGGTTGGAGAGGCCGATGGCCGGGCGAAATGTGGCGCTGTAGCTTGGCATACTGGGCAACTCGTGATGTGCCTGCCTAGAGTGCCATGAAACAGCGCGACTGTACCTGCGCTATTGGTCGACCGACGCAGGCTCCGGCAGTGGCAGTTGCTCGGTGTCCGCTCCTATGGAGACGAATACTTCCGGGGCGTTGCGCAGCCACACTTGCGCGGCTTCACGAAGGTTTCCGGGTGTCAGTGTGCCTAGCTTGTCGAGGTAGGTAGCAA
This sequence comes from Pseudomonas sp. 8_5_2, assembly GCF_059295255.1. NCBI lineage: Bacteria > Pseudomonadati > Pseudomonadota > Gammaproteobacteria > Pseudomonadales > Pseudomonadaceae > Pseudomonas > Pseudomonas sp. 8_5_2. The sequence continues at coordinate 5,626,537 of NZ_CM181238.1, read as the reverse complement.
GATGGTTCCCCGGCAATCCATGGTGACTGTAAGTCGCAAGGGCTTTGGCCAGTTTCGCTTTATCCAGAAGTTCTTTATGCAGTTGACCCGCTAGCTGGTTCAAGGCCATGTCGCATTCGGCCTGGCTAGGGCCACGGTCGCCCAGGCACCGCATAATGCTGGATATCAGCGCCGCTGCCCCGTCTCGGTACTGTGGTGCGACGTCCCAGAGTATGTGCAACAAGCTGCCGGCATCATGGGGTGTGAGCGAGGAATAGATGGCATAGGTCAGACCGCGTCGGACACGTAGTTCCTGAATCAGACGGGATTCATAACCCCCGCCCAGGATTGCGTCCAGTAGCGTCAGGGCGGGATATACCATGTCACCCGCTGTGACATTCGATGAAATGGTCAGCATACCGCGGGTTGTGGTACTGGAGCGTTCGATGTGCCGGACAAGGGGCGAGTGTGGGGCTACCGGCGGCAAATCCTGCGCGACCCACTGCTGAGGGAGCGCGCGAACGAGTTTGCCGACCAGGTCTTCGGCCTCTTCGCGCGTCAAGTTCCCCACCAGGCCTATATCGAGATTACTGGCCGAATAGGCTCGCTGGTGGAAAGCCCTCAACTGCTCGCCGGTGAATTTGCTGATGTCTGCCGGAATCGAAGCTGTCGCATAGGGATGACCCTTGAAGACATGTGCGTTGGTCGTTTCAAGCAGCCGGTTAATCGTGCCGCGTGCCTGGGCAGAACCCAGGAAAGCCAGCCGTTCTCGGATCTTGTCCACATCAGCAGTTCTGAACGCCGGGTGTGCAAGCATGTCCGTGAGCAGTTGCATGACGCTGTTGCGAAGGCTTGGCAAGCTAAGGCAGCGCAGTGTGATGAGGGCGCTGCTGGTTTTCAGTCGGGTCTCCAGTACTGCTCCCAGCCCCTCGATTTGTGCTGCAAAGTCGGCCGCCTCCAGCTGCTCCGTCCCTTGGTCGAGGCTGTAAAGCACCAAGGCAGCGAGCCCCGGTTCGGGGCCATCCAGCACGCTGCCGGCCCGGAAGCGCAACGACAGATCGAACATCGGGCGGTCATGAGACGCAATGAAGCTGACCCTTGCTCCTTCGCGGGTCTGCCATTGCTGCGCTTCGGCTTGCAACGGCGGTATTTTGCCAAGCTCGATGTCATGGGCTGATTGCAGTTTGGTCATGGCTGCTACAGCAGTGTCGGTCGCCGGGCCATCGCACAGCAATGGAGGCGTGGTGAGGGTGTGGTCGTGGGTCATGCTGCTGCTCCTGGCTGAAAGTAGGTGATGGTCAGCCGCTCGCGTCCCAGGTAGGCAAGCGCCACGCTCTGCACCGTGGCACTGTCCAAACTTCCGATAATGCGGGCTTCCTGATCCAGAACTGAGGGGGACAGGCCGGCAGCAGCGGCCGCGCCAATTCGTGTTGCCTGCCCTTCAAGGTCATCGAGGCTGAACAGCCGTCGAGTGAGCATTCGCAACTTTGCACGTTCCAGCTCTTCAGATGACAGTGGCGCCAGTCGCAGCTCGGCAATCATCTGGTAGATCGCCTCTGCGGCTTGCTCGGGTGTGGCGTTGCTGGTGTTCACAGCAGCGGTAATGGTCAGCAGAGTGTCACCGCGAACCAACGGATCGTAATTGACGCTCACATTCGAAATCAGGCGTCTTTCGCGCACCAGGTCGCTATACAGCAGTGAGCTGTCGCCCTTGCCGAGCATGTCGCAGATAAGTTCCAGTGTTGGCGCTAACGTTGGGTCAAGCGCCGTCGCGCAGCTCGGGACGTTGAACGACATACGCACGCCATTGCTGAGTGCCGGCAGTGCTACGGTGTGTTTGCGTTCATAAGGGACGGAGCCATGGCGGGGGATGGGTGGTTTCGCCAGGGGGGCTCTGGGCAAGCTGCTGAAGTACCGGGATACGTGCAGCCGAAGCGTAGACAGGGCGACATTACCTACCACCACCAGCGTGGCGTTGTTGGGGTGGTACCACGTGCGATACCAGGTTCGCAGTGTTTCAAGCTTGATGTTTTTCAGATCTGCAGGGTAGCCGAAACTCGGTGTGGCATATGCACTCTCGCCATGGGCGAGCATGTCGTGTTGGTTGTATGCCTGCTCCCGCACATTGCTTGCGAACTTGAGCCGATACTCGTCCTCGACCGCTTTGACTCCCTGCCCCATCTCGGGTTGACCGAATGTGGCGGTGCTCATTGCGTCTGCCATGATTTCCAGGGCGATCGGCAAGCGAGCGGCCGGCAGCATCATCTGGTATGCAGTAGCGTCATCCAGGGTGACGGCGTCGCTGGAGCCGCCAAGTCGCGCGATCACTCTGCTGAACTGGCCGGCCGCAAGCTTGCTGCTGCCTTCGAAGACCAAGTGCTCCAACAGGTGTGACAGATTGCTATGGCCGACAGGCTCATGGCTGACCCCCACGTGCACCCACAGCTGGACTGCAGCCAGCGAAGTGCCGAGATCCTCGCGCAGGTAGACGGACAAGCCATTGTCCAGCGCGAAGTGCTGTAAAGGGACGGGGGCAGCGGCCGCGACAGATGCTAGTCCGTCGTTGACCTTTTCAATGTCGAGAGGGGATGTGGATGTCATCGCTGAAGTGCTCCGGTTGCGGTAAACCGGAACAGCTTCAGTGAAAGGGTCAGCCGGGTTGCACTACTTGTTTAGCCCCGCTGCCACAGCGCGTAATGCACCTGGCCGGTTTTTTTCTCGCGGTGCAGGCGCCAGCTGCCGGGCATCTGCAGGCTAGACGGCGCAGCCTCGCTTTCGGTGTAGACCCAGGCTTGCTCGCGCAGCCACCCATTTTGCTCCAGCAGGTTGCAGGTATTGGCCAGCAGGTCCTGATGGAACGGCGGGTCGAGGAACACCACGTCGAACTGCTGCTTGGCCGGGCCTTGCAGGTAGCGCAGGGCGTCGGTCTGCAGGATTTGCCCGCGCGGGCAGCGCAGCAGTTCGAGGTTGTTCTTCAGGTTGGCGATGGCTGCCGCGTTACTGTCCAGCGCCACAGCATTTTCGGCCCCGCGTGACAGGGCTTCGAGCACCAGGGCACCGCTGCCGGTGAAGGCATCCAGTACCTGGGCACCCTCGATATACGGGGCCAACCAGTTGAACACGGTTTCGCGCACGCGGTCGGGCGTTGGCCGCAGGCCCTCGCCCTCGGGCACCGCCAGGCGGCGGCTGCGCCACTCGCCGGCGATAATGCGCAGGTGGCCCTGGCCCTTGCTTTGGCCCGTCTGCGGGCGGGCGGGGGAGGTGGATCTTGGCATTAGTGCTCCGGTACCCCGAGCGCTTGCTCGGAGGGCTTGTCAGTAGGTGCTGGCAGCGGTTGTTGCGGCACTTTCGGGCCGGCGGTGACGATAACCAGTTTATCGGCTGACAGGTGTTTGTTCATGGCCGCCTTGACCTGCTCGACGGTCAGGGCCTGGGACTGCTGCATGAAGTCCTCCAGCCAGGTCAGCGGCAGGTTGTAGAAACCAATGGCGCCCAGTTGGCCGACGATACTGGCGTTGCTGGCATTGGACAGCGGGAAGCTGTCGGCCAGTTCGCGCTTGGCATCGTCCAGCTCCTGCTGGGTGGGGCCGGTCTTGAGGTAGTCGGCAAGAATATCCTGCACCAGCTTGAGCGTGCCTTCGCTGAGTTCGGCGCGGGTTTGCAGGTTGATCATGAACGGACCACGCACCTGCATCGGGCTGAACACCGAGTACACGCCATAAGTGAGGCCGCGCTTTTCACGTACTTCGCTCATCAGGCGGGTGCCGAATGCGCCGCCGCCGAGGATCTGGTTGCCCAGCGACAAGGCCGGCCAGTCCGGGTCCTGGCGGTCGATGCCGAGCTCGGCCAGCATCAGGTGGGTCTGCTTGGACGGGAAGTCGATGTGCGTCAGACCGGCCTTGGCTTCTGCAGGCTGGGCAGGTGCGGCGAGCGCCGGGCCTTTTGGCAGGCCGTCCGATACCTGTGCGGCAATGGCCTCGGCTTCGGCGCGGCTGAGGTCGCCGACCAGGGCTATGACCGCGTTGCTGCCGGTGTAGGCCTTGGCGTGGAACGCACGCAGCTGGTCGAGGGTAATGCCGGTGACGCTTTCGGCAGTGCCGTCGCTCGGGTGAGCGTACGGGTGATCGCCGTAGAGCTTGCCGAACAGCGCCTTGCCGGCAATCTTGCCTGGGTTCTGCTTCTCGTATTCGAAACCGGCCAGCATCTGGTTCTTGATGCGCTTGAGGGCGTCTTCCGGGAAAGTCGGTTTGCCGGCTACCTCGGAGAACAGCTTGAGCGCCGGCTCACGCTTGTCCTTGGCGCTGAGGCTGCGTAGCGAGGCCACGGCCATGTCGCGGTAGGAGCCGTTGCCAAAATCCGCGCCCAGGCCTTCGAAGCCCTCGGCGATGGCGGTCACATCCTTGCCGGCCACGCCCTCGTTGAGCATGGCGTTGGTCAGGGCTGCCAGGCCAGGTGTGCCGCCGTCCTGGCTGCTGCCGGCAGCGAAGGTTACGCGCAGGTCGAACATGGGCAGTTCGCGGGCTTCGACGAACAGCACCCGGGCGCCTTCGGCGGTGGTCCAGTGCTGGATGTTCAGCTCACGCCGGCTGGGTGCCTTGCCATCCAGTTCGGCCAGCGACTGCAACGTGTTGGCCGGGCGCGCGGCGCTGCTGTCGGCCTTTGCTGCGTTATCCGCCATGGCCGGGGTGACCAGCACTGCTGTCAGCGTCAGGGCGCGGATGCCCGTGGCCAGCAAGGTTGGGCGTGATGCGCGGCGATCACTCATGAGCGGACTCCTCGGGCAGTACATGGGCAACGCTCAGGCGTTCGCGGGTGAAGTAGGTGCGCGCGGCGTTCTGGATGTCCTGCGGGGTCACGCGCTTGAGCTCGTCCAGCTCGCTGTCGATAAGCTTCCAGGACAGGCCGACGGTTTCCAGCTGGCCAATGGTGGTGGCCTGGCTGCTGATGGAGTCGCGGTCGTAGACCAGGCCAGCGATGACCTGGGCGCGCACGCGTTCGAGTTCCTCGGCGCTGGGCGGTGTGGTCTTGAGTTCGTCAAGCAGCTGCCACACGCCCTTTTCGACATCGGCGAGGGTTTTCTGCTTTTGCACGTTCGGCGTGGCCGAGATCAGGAACAGGCTGTCGCCGCGGGTGAAGGCGTTGTAGCTGGATGAGGCGCCGGCTACCAGCTCCTGGCCACGCTCCAGGCGCGCCGGCATGCGGGCGCTGTAGCCACCGTCGAGCAGGGCCGAGATCAGGCGCAGGGCATGCACCGTGCGCGGCTCCTTGGCGGTGGGCAGGCCGGGGACGTTGAAGCCGTAGATCAGGCTGGGCAGCTGGGTGCGTACGTGCAGGGTCAGCTGGCGCTGGCCAGGTTCGGCCAGCTCCAGGGGCAGTTTGGCCGGCGGCACCGGGCGCTTGGGGATGGCGCCGAAGTACTTCTGCGCCAGGCCCTTGACCTCGTCGGCGGTGACATCGCCGACCACCACCAGGGTGGCGTTGTTGGGCGCGTACCAGGATTCATACCAGTGGCGCAGCTCCTCGACCTTCATGCGCTCCAGGTCGGCCATCCAGCCGATGGTCGGGGTGTGGTAGCCGCTGGCCGGGTAGGCCATGGCGCGGAACAGCTCGAACGCCTTGGAATTGGGCTGGTCATCGGTGCGCAGGCGGCGTTCTTCCTTGATTACCTCGATTTCGCGGCTGAACTCGTCGGCGGGCAGGCGCAGGCTGGCCAGGCGGTCGGCTTCCAGCTCCAGGGCTACCGGCAGGCGGTCGCGGGCCAATACCTGGTAATAGGCGGTGTAATCGTCGCTGGTAAAGGCATTTTCTTCGGCGCCGAGGTCGCGCAGGATGCGCGATGCTTCGCCGGGGCCGACTTTGGCGCTGCCCTTGAACATCATGTGTTCCAGCGCATGGGAAAGCCCGGTCTGGCCCGGGGTTTCATAGCTGGAGCCGACCTTGTACCAGATCTGCGAGACCACCACCGGGGCGCGGTGGTCCTCGCGCACGACCACTTTCAGGCCATTGTCGAGGATGAATTCGTGGGTGGGTTGCACATCGGCGGCCAAGGCCGCGAGCGGCAGGCAGAGCGTGCCGAGCAACAGGCCAGCGGCGCGGCGGGCTAGAGCATTCATACGGTGTTTAACCTGTTCGGCGGCCTGCTGGGTTTAGCGTCGGCGGGCCAGGAGATGCTAGGATACTGATCCGGTTGCCTGGCGACCATGCCTGTCGCCGTTCTGGCCCACAGGACACTTCGACAAAACGTTGCGCATGAACCAGCCGGCTTCAAGATAGTCTGTTCTGCGTAGAAAGAATTCCCGATGCGCCATTGCTGGCTCATCGCTACCCTGAGATAGCCGTCTTCCATGTTTGGTTCCAACGACGACAAGAAAGCGCCGGCCGAGGCTGGTGAAAAGAAAGGCCTGTTCAGCTGGTTTCGCAAGAAACCGCAGCAACCCGACTTGCCCGCGAATGAAGCCCCCGCCGTCGAGCCGCCAGTAGCCGCTCCGGTCGAGGTATCGCCTGCCGAAACACCGCATGCCGCCGAGCCCGTCAAGGCCCCTGCGGCTGCGCCGCTGGTTGAGCCGACGCAGGTCGCGGAATCCGTCCAGTACCCGGTAGTCGAAGCCTCCGAGGCTGAACCGGTTGCCGTTCAGCCGTTGCCGGCTCCGGAGCCGGTCGCGGTGCCGCCGCTGGATGCACCAGCCGTGCAGCCGGTCCAGGCCGCGCCGGCGGAGCCTGGCCCGGTCGTCGAGCAGGCCGCGCCAGTCAGCAACCTGGTATTGCCAGTTGCCGAAGAGCCTGTGGCCCTGGTGCCAGATCTGGAGCCCAAAGCGCCGCCCGTCATCCCTGAGCGTCCTGAGCCAGCGCCTGCTGCGCCGGTGGCCACCGCCGCGGTCGCGACCACCGTCGTCGAACCACAGGCTGAAGCCGCGCCCGCCGTGGCCGAGCAGGCCAAACCCGGCTTCTTCGCCCGCCTCAAGCAGGGCCTGTCGAAGACCAGCGCCAGCATCGGCGAGGGCATGGCCAGCCTGTTCATGGGCAAGAAAGTCATCGATGACGACCTGCTCGACGAAATCGAAACCCGCCTGCTGACCGCCGACGTCGGCGTGGAAGCCACGTCGGCCATCGTCCAGAACCTGACCCAGAAGGTCGCGCGCAAGCAGCTGGCCGATGCCGATGCCCTGTACAAGTCGCTGCAGGAAGAGCTGGCCGCGCTGCTGCGCCCGGTCGAGCAGCCGCTGAAGGTGCAGGCGCAGAACAAGCCCTACGTGATCCTGGTTGTTGGCGTGAACGGCGCCGGCAAAACCACCACCATCGGCAAGCTGGCCAAGAAGCTGCAGCTTGAAGGCAAGAAGGTGATGCTGGCCGCTGGCGATACCTTCCGCGCTGCAGCGGTCGAGCAGTTACAGGTGTGGGGCGAGCGCAACCAGATCCCGGTCATCGCTCAGCACACCGGTGCCGACTCCGCCTCGGTGATCTTCGATGCGGTGCAAGCCGCCAAGGCCCGTGGCGCCGATGTGCTGATCGCCGACACTGCCGGCCGCCTGCACACCAAGGACAACCTGATGGAGGAGCTGAAAAAGGTTCGCCGGGTCATCGGCAAGCTCGATGCCGACGCGCCGCACGAGGTGCTGCTGGTGCTCGATGCCGGCACCGGCCAGAACGCCATCAGCCAGGCCAAGTACTTCAACCAGAGCGTCGAACTGACCGGCCTGGCCCTGACCAAGCTGGACGGTACTGCCAAGGGCGGGGTGATCTTCGCCCTGGCCAAGCAGTTCAAGCTGCCCATCCGCTTCATCGGTGTCGGTGAAGGCATCGACGACCTGCGCACCTTTGAAGCCGAGCCGTTCGTCAAGGCTCTGTTCGCCGAGCGAGACTGACCATGATCCGATTCGAACAGGTTGCCAAGCGCTATCCCAATGGTCATGTGGGTTTGCATGAACTGAGTTTCCGGGCGCGCCGGGGCGAATTCCTGTTCGTCACAGGCCACTCGGGTGCTGGCAAAAGTACCCTGCTGCGCCTGCTGCTGGCCATGGAACGCCCGACCAGTGGCAAACTGCTGCTGGCAGGCCAGGACCTGGGCCAGATCAGCAATGCGCAGATCCCGTTCCTGCGCCGGCAGATCGGCGTGGTGTTCCAGAATCACCAACTGCTGTTCGACCGCACGGTGTTCAACAACATTGCCCTGCCGCTGCAGATTCTGGGCCTGTCCAAGGCAGAGATCAGCAAACGGGTGGACTCGGCGCTGGAGCGTGTATCGCTGGCCGACAAAGGCGAGCTGTTTCCGGCCGATCTGTCCACCGGGCAGCAGCAACGGGTAGGTATTGCCCGCGCCATCGTTCACCAGCCGGCCCTGCTGCTGGCCGACGAACCCACCGGTAACCTCGACCCGCGCCTGGCTGCAGAGATCATGGGCGTGTTCGAGGACATCAACCGCCTGGGTACCACGGTATTGATCGCCAGCCACGACCTGGCACTGATTGCGCGCATGCGCCACCGCATGCTGACCTTGCAGCGCGGCCGCTTGATCGGCGATGGGGAGGCCGGGCAATGAGCACTACACGTACGCCGAAAGTTTCCGAGCGGGTTGCGCCGAAGCCGGCCGACCCGCAGCCGACGAAGAAAAAGCGCGGTGAAGACGATGACGGCCCGGATTTTCGCACCCTGCTGCATGCCTGGCTGGAAAGCCACCGTGCCAGCATGGCCGACAGCCTGCGCCGCCTTGGCAAGCAGCCTATCGGCAGCTTCTTTACCTGCCTGGTGATGGCGGTGGCGCTGAGCATGCCCATGGGCTTGTCGTTGCTGCTGAAGAACGTCGAACAGTTGGGTGGCTCGTGGCAGCGCGCTGCGCAGATTTCGCTATACCTCAAGCTCGATGCCGGTAGCCGCGATGGCGAGGCGCTGCGCGACGAGATCAAGGGTATGCCGGGGGTGTCGGACGCCCAGTATGTCAGCCGCGAGCAGGCGCTGGAGGAGTTCCAGCAGCAATCCGGCCTGGGCGAGGCCTTGCGTGAACTGCCTGATAATCCGCTGCCTGGTGTGGTGGTGGTGACCCCGACCGAGGTCGACAAACCGGCGCTGGAAGCCCTGCGTCAGCGGCTTTCGGAGCTGCCGCGGGTTGAAGTGGCACAGCTTGACCTGGTGTGGGTCGAGCGTCTGGCGGCGATTCTCAAGCTGGGTGACCGTTTCGTCTTCGGCCTGGCCGTGATGCTGATTTCGGCCCTGCTGTTAGTAATCGGTAACACAATTCGTCTACATATTGAAAACCGCCGTGTCGAGATCGAAGTGATCAAGCTGGTAGGTGGCACCGACGCCTATGTACGCCGGCCTTTCCTGTACATGGGCGCCCTGTATGGCCTGGGTGCGGGCCTGTTGGCGTGGGCCATCCTGGCGTTTGGCCTGAACTGGCTGAACGAGGCCGTAGTAGGGCTTTCCGGGCTGTACGGCAGTGACTTCGCCTTGGGCGGGGTGCCGGCGTCCGATGGTCTGTCGCTCTTGATCGGAGCGGTGCTGTTGGGGTATATCGGTGCATGGATTGCAGTCGCCCGCCACCTGAACGAGCTGGCGCCGCGATAGTTTTTACGTGCCAGCATTGACATTTTCTTCACTTTGGAACTTGTACCGTCGTTCCAGGTCAATGTTGGCAGCACCCACAAGGTGCGAGTCTGGTAAGTCGGAGGTTCTTGAATGACCACATCGTTGCAACCTGCCTATGCCCTGGTACCCGGTGCAAACCTGGAAGCCTATGTGCACACGGTCAACAGCATCCCGCTGCTGACGGTCGAGCAGGAGCGGGATCTGGGCGAGCGTCTCTATTATGAGCAGGATGTCGAGGCCGCTCGTCAAATGGTGATGGCCCACCTGCGTTTTGTCGTACACATTGCCCGTAGCTACGCCGGCTACGGGTTGGCCCAGGCCGACCTGATCCAGGAGGGCAACGTCGGCCTGATGAAAGCCGTCAAACGCTTCAACCCGGAAATGGGCGTGCGCCTGGTGTCTTTCGCCGTGCACTGGATCAAGGCAGAGATCCACGAGTTCATCCTGCGCAACTGGCGCATCGTCAAGGTGGCTACCACCAAGGCCCAGCGCAAGCTGTTCTTCAACCTGCGCAGCCAGAAAAAGCGCCTGGCCTGGCTGAACAACGACGAAGTGCATCGCGTAGCGGAAAGCCTTGGCGTCGAGCCGCGTGAAGTGCGCGAGATGGAAAGCCGCCTCAGCGGCCAGGACATGGCCTTCGACCCGGCAGCGGAAGCTGACGACGACAGCGCCTTCCAGTCGCCTGCGCATTACCTGGAAGACCACCGGTACGACCCGGCGGTGCAGCTGGAGGATGCCGACTGGAGCGATAACTCCACCAGCAACCTGCATGAAGCGCTGCAAGGGCTGGACGAGCGTAGCCGCGACATTCTGTATCAGCGCTGGTTGGCCGAAGAGAAAGCCACGTTGCATGAGCTGGCGGACAAGTACAGCGTTTCGGCTGAGCGCATTCGCCAGCTGGAGAAGAATGCGATGAACAAGGTCAAGGCGTTGATCGCTGTTTGATCCAGCCTTGGCTGCACTGAAAAGCCGCTGGCCCTGATCGGGTGAGCGGCTTTTTTGTTTGTGGCTTCAAGGGCCTCTTCGCGGGCGTGCCCGCGAAAAGGCCCTTAAAGCTTCCGCGGAGTGTCGAGCTGCATCAGATAGCTGGGCCCACCCAACTGGCTCATCTGCCGGCGAATCCATCCGGCACGGCTGGCCACGTAGGCACTCGGCCGGCTGGCACTCCACTTGATCGGGCTCGGCAGCACCGCCGCCAGCTGCGCGGCCTGCTGACGGCTGAGCCGGCTGGCATCGACGCCAAAGTGATAGCGCGCCGCTGCCTGGGCGCCAAATACACCCTTGCCCCACTCGGCACTGTTCAGATAAACCTCGAGAATTCGTTCTTTCGACCAGAACAATTCGATCAGCGCGGTGAACCAGGCCTCCAGGCCCTTGCGCAGCCAACTGCGGCCCGACCACAGGAACAGGTTCTTGGCCACCTGCTGAGTGAGGGTGCTGGCACCACGCACGCTGCCACCGCGCTCGTTGTAGGCCAGTGCCGCCTGGATGGCCGGGATGTCAAAACCCCAGTGGCTGGCGAACTTCTGGTCTTCGCCAGCGATGACCGCGACCTTGAGCTCGTCGGAAATGTTTTCCCACGGCTGCCAGTCGCGCTGCAGGTCGATCGGCTCGCCATTCACCCAGGACTGTACCTTGCGCTCGACCATCAGGGCAGTGCCGGGCGGCGGCACCCAGCGAAACACCAGCACCAGCACGATGCTGCCGGCAGCAAACCAGAGCAGGGCACGGGTGAGGCGGCGAAGAAGGGTTGGCAGCATGTCGATGGCTTGGCCGTACGGGTGGAAGGGGCCATTATACAGACCCGATCCTAGGAGTCGTCCCATGCTTCGCAGCTTCCTCATGCTTGCCGCCTTTTTCGGCTTTACCGGGGTCGCCCTGGGTGCCTTCGCTGCCCACGGCCTGAAGAACCGGCTGACGGCGGACTACCTGGCGATTTTCCACACCGGTGTGACCTACCAGTTGGTCCATACCCTGGCGATCCTTGCCGTTGCGGTGCTTTCAGCGCACCTGCCGGGGCGCCTGGTCGGCTGGGCCGGCGGCCTGTTCGCCCTGGGCATTGTGCTGTTCTCCGGCAGCCTGTACCTGCTGACCCTCAGCGGCGTGAGCAAGCTGGGCATCATCACCCCAATCGGCGGCCTGTGCTTCCTCGCCGGCTGGCTGTGCCTGGGCCTGGCAGCCTGGCGGCTGGGCTGACCAAGTGGTCCACAATCGCGACTAATGGCGTGCACCGCCCTTGGGTTGCAGGGTGGTTCGGCGCTAGAATGCGGGCCCCAAAGAACAATGGTGGCCGTGCGCATGCGCATTCAACTGAACGGTGAACCTTACGAACTGCCTGCCGGCGAGAGCGTTGCAGCCCTGCTGACGCGTCTGGAGCTGGGCGGGCGCCGGGTTGCAGTGGAACTGAACCTGGACATCGTGCCGCGTAGCCAGCACGACAGCACGCTGCTGAACGACGGCGACCAGGTCGAAGTGGTCCACGCCATCGGTGGCGGCTGACAGCAGCCCGGCGGTTCACAAGCAAGCCCTGCAACCTTTTCCCGAGGAACAACGATGAGCAACGTTCGTAGCGACAAGCCCTTCACCCTGGCCGGGCGTACTTTCCAGTCGCGCCTGCTGGTCGGCACCGGCAAGTACCGTGACATGGAAGAAACCCGCCTGGCCACCGAGGCCTCGGGTGCCGAAATCGTCACTGTCGCCGTGCGCCGCACCAACCTTGGCCAGAATGCGGGCGAGCCGAACCTGCTCGACGTGCTGTCTCCCGACAAATACACCATCCTGCCGAACACCGCAGGCTGCTTCGATGCGGTGGAAGCCGTACGCACTTGCCGGCTGGCGCGCGAACTGCTCGATGGGCGCAAATCGCATGAGTCCCGGACGCTGGTGAAACTGGAAGTGCTGGCCGACCAGAAGACCCTGTTCCCCAACGTGATCGAAACCCTCAAGGCCGCCGAAGTGCTGGTCAAGGACGGTTTCGACGTGATGGTGTACACCAGCGATGACCCGATCATCGCCCGTCAGCTGGCCGAAGCCGGCTGCATCGCGGTCATGCCCCTGGCTGGCCTGATCGGTACCGGCCTGGGGATCTGCAACCCCTACAACCTGCAGATCATCCTGGAAGAATCCAAGGTACCGGTGCTGGTCGATGCCGGCGTGGGTACCGCTTCCGACGCCACCATTGCCATGGAGATGGGTTGCGAGGCCGTGCTGATGAACTCGGCCATCGCCCATGCCCAGCAGCCGGTGCTGATGGCCGAAGCCATGAAGCACGCCATCGTCGCTGGTCGCCTGGCCTACCTGGCCGGCCGCATGCCGAAGAAACTCTACGCCAGCGCCTCTTCGCCGCTGGATGGTCTGATCAAGTAAGAGCCACAGATGACTGAATCGCACGATACGCCGAGCACCCCTGACGGCGAAGCCCGCCCGCACCGCCGCATCAAGAGTTTCGTGATGCGCGCCGGGCGCATGACCGAAGGCCAGCAGCGCGGCCTGGACCAGGGCGGCCCGCTGTACATCCTGCCGCTGGCCGACAGCCCGGTGGACTACGACCAGGTATTCGGCCGTTCGGCGCCGCGCACCCTGGAGATCGGCTTCGGCATGGGCCATTCCCTGCTGGAAATGGCGGCTGCCGCGCCTGATCAGGACTTCATCGGCGTGGAAGTGCACCGCCCGGGTGTTGGCGCGCTGCTCAACGGCGTGCTGACCCAGGGGCTGAAGAACCTGCGGGTGTATGACTGCGATGCGATCGAAGTGCTGAACCGCTGCGTGGCGGACAACAGCCTCGACCGCTTGATGCTGTTCTTCCCCGACCCATGGCACAAGGCGCGCCATCACAAGCGCCGCATCGTCCAGCTGGAATTCGCCGAGCTGGTACGGCGCAAGCTCAAGCCCGGTGGCGTGTTCCACATGGCCACTGACTGGGAGCCGTATGCCGAGTACATGCTTGAAGTGATGAGCGCGGCCCCGGGCTACCGCAACCTTGCAGCCGACGGCAGCTACGTGCCACGCCCTGAAGAGCGCCCGATCACCAAGTTCGAACGTCGCGGTGAGCGGTTGGGGCATGGGGTGTGGGACTTGAAGTTCGAGAAGGTGGATTGATCGGCTGATCCGGCCTTTCGGTGCGCTGCTGCCTGCAGAAATGCAGGCGCAAAAAAACCGCCTTGAGAAAGGCGGTTTTTTTATGTGAGCGACAGGACTGAGTATCCTTTCGCTCCGGGGCGTCACTGAAAACCCTCCACACGAAAATGTCGGGATTTCATGCGCGATCACTTCGATGACGCCCGCTAAAGGGTAGTCGGGTGGTAGGGCTGCCCTGGTTCTCCGGGGCAGCTTTTAGCAGGCTTACCCGCGGCGGTCAGCCACCACGCCAATGATCACCAGCACCACCAATAATACCGGCGCCAACGCATAGTTGTTGAACTGGCTCAGCCCCTTGACCACCCAAGGCGTGGCATAGATCAGCGCCGCACCGCTGCCGATCATCACCATCAGTGCCATGAACGGCACGCGCAGGGCACCCGCCAGACTGCCCAGGCGTTGTTCGGCCCAGCCTTTGACATCGCTGCCAAACAGCACCAGCAGGCAGCCTACCAAGGCCAGCGAAATCTCCGACAGGTTGCCGCGGCTCCAGCGGGAAACCGTCGCAAGCAGATCAAGTACCAGATCCATGGGTCGTCCTTAGGTCAAGAAATACTGCAGCAGGTCATTGAGGAACAACTGGCCCCGTGGCGTGGCTGCCAGTCGATCCGGTTCGACCTGCAAAAGGCCTTTTTGTTCGGCAGCACGGCGTGCCTCGCGCAGTTGCTCCAGTGGCAATCCGGTGCGCTGAGTGAACAGTTCAGCCTCCACGCCATCGGTGAGGCGCAGCGCATTCATCAGGAACTCGAACGGCAGCTCGTCCACTGGCAGCAGCTTCTCGCCGGCCTTGAACGGCTTGGCCAGGTTCAGGTAGTCCTTGGGCAGGCGGGTTTTCCAGGTACGCAGGATGCGCCCGTCGGCAAAGGTCAGCTTGCCGTGTGCGCCGGCGCCGATGCCGATGAAGTCGCCAAAGCGCCAGTAGTTGAGGTTGTGCCGGGCAGCACGGTCTGGCTGGGCATAGGCCGAAACCTCGTACTGCCGGAAACCGTGCCTGGCCATCAGCGCCTGGCCGGCTTCCTGGATGTCCCAGAGAATGTCGTCCTCCGGCAGCTCGGGTGGCTGGTTCCAGAACACCGTGTTCGGCTCCACGGTCAACTGATACCACGACAAGTGGGTCGGCCCCAGGTCGATGGCCTGGCGCAGATCGCCCAGTGCGTCGTCCAGCGACTGGTCGGGCAGCCCGTGCATCAGGTCCATGTTGAAGTTGTCGAAGCCGGCGGCGCGTGCCATGCCGGCGGCGCGGATCGCTTCATCACCATTGTGGATGCGCCCCAACGCCTGCAGCTTGGCCGGCTGGAAGCTCTGCACGCCGATCGAAAGGCGGTTGATGCCGGTCTGCCGATAGGCCTTGAACTTGTCCTGCTCGAACGTGCCGGGGTTGGCCTCCAGGGTGATCTCGATGTCGGGCGCGAACGGGATGCGCTGCTTCACGCCCCGCAGCAGCTGGCCAAGGGCATTGGCACTGAACAGGCTAGGGGTGCCGCCGCCGAAAAAGATCGAGCTGATCGGGCGGCCCTGTACGGCGGCCAGCTCCTGGTCGAGGTCGGTCAACAGGGCGGCGACGTAGGCGTCTTCCGGCAGTTCAGGGCCGGCAGCGTGGGAGTTGAAGTCGCAGTACGGGCATTTGCGTACGCACCACGGGATGTGGATGTACAGCGCCAGCGGCGGCAGGCTGGTAAAGCCGGCCACGCCGGAATGGGACAGCGTCGCGATCATGCCAGGCCCAGACGTTGGCGCAGCAGGACCATGGCGCGGGCGCGGTGGCTGAGCTGGTTCTTGTCTACCGGGGCCAGGTCGGCGCTGGAGCAGTTGCGCTCTGGTACCCAGAACAGCGGGTCGTAGCCAAAACCGTGCTCGCCGCTGGCCTGGAGCAGAATGCGCCCGTGCCACAGGCCTTCGCACAGGATCGGCAGCGGGTCGTCGGCATGCCGCACCAGCGCCAGCACGCAGACGAACTGGGCACCGCGTTCGGCTTCCGGCACGTCTTTCAGGGCTTCGAGCAGCTTGGCGTTGTTTGCCGCGTCGCCCTTGCCATCGGCATAGCGCGCCGAGTAGATGCCCGGTGCGCCGCCGAGAAAGTCCACCGCCAGGCCCGAATCGTCGGCCAGGGCCGGCAGGCCGGAAATGCGTGCGGCATTGCGTGCCTTGAGGATGGCGTTTTCAACGAACGACAGGCCGGTCTCTTCCGGCTCGACCTGGCTGAACTCGCCGATCGAGCGCAGTTGCACAGACTGGCCGAGCATGGCCTGGAGCTCCTTGAGTTTGCCGGCGTTGTGGCTGGCCAATACGAGTTGCTGGAAATTCATCATTCGCCTGGGAACACTTCCTGGTTGAAGCTGAGGGAGTTGCTGATGCCGCCGGTTTCGATATTCAGGTCGAAGGTGACGGTTTCGGGCTGTTCGATCTTGAACTGGGCGATGTAGTACACCGCGCCCGGTTCGGTAATCTGTTTGAACGACAGCGGGCTGCTGCGCCCGGTCAGGTCCTTGACCGTGCCGCTGACTAACGCCGTGGCAGGCTTGTTGGCCTTGAGCACTGCAACGTTGAGCACACCCTGGTTCTTGCTGCGCACCAGGCCGGTGGCTGCGGCCACCTCGGGTGTGAGCATGCTCGATGTGAAGGCGCTGTAGTGCACCGTCACATCGCCAAACACTTCCTTGCGCTCGGGGCGGGCGGCATCGGCAGCCAGCACCGGCAGGGCCAGGCACAGGCTGATCAGGAGCAGGGTCAGGCGACGCATGGGGTGATTCCTCCGCGGGGCGTCAGACTGCGACCTGGTGCTGTTGCAGGCCCGGGCTGCTGACGCGATAGATGCCGATCTCACCTAGAAGATTAGGCCAAAGCCGGCCGACCCACCCGTTGCGATGCAAGTGGTCGACTGCCAGGCGGTCGAGCACCTTGGCCCTGCGCTCGTGCACCAGTTCCTCGAAGTCGGCGAATGTGCAGAAGTGGATGTTCGGCGTGTTGTACCAGGTATACGGCATGAAGTCCGACACCGGCATGCGGCCTTTGGTCGCCAGGTACCAACGGCAGCGCCAGTGGCCGAAGTTGGGGAAAGTGATGATGCACTGACGGCCCACACGCAGCATCTCGTCGAGGATGCGGTCAGGGTACTCCACGGCCTGCAGGGCCTGGGTCATGATCACCACGTCGAAACTGTTGCTGGCGAAGTTGCCCAGGCCTTTGTCCAGGTCCTGCTCGATGACGTTGACACCCTTGGCCACGCACGCGGCAATGTTGTCGGCGTCGATCTCCAGGCCATAGCCGGTGACCTGCTTGCGGTCACGCAGCGAGGCCAGCAGTTCGCCGCTGCCGCAGCCCAGGTCGAGTACCCGGCTGCCGGCGGGGATCCAGTCGTGGATGATTTCCAGATCGGCTCTCATGCTGTCCTCAGATGGCAATGCGGTTCATGTAGTTCGAGAAACCCTGCATGTAGCGAGGTGTGGGGATCAGGAAGGCATCGTGCCCGTAGGGCGAGTCGATCTCCAGGTAGCAGACGTTCTTGCGTGCGGCCATCAATGCGTCGACGATCTCGCGTGAGCGCGCTGGGGAGAAGCGCCAGTCGGTGGTGAACGACATGATGCAGTAGTCCGCCTTGACGTGGGCCAGCGTGGCAGCCAGGTCGCCGCCCTGGGCAGCTGCCGGGTCGAAGTAGTCCAGCGCCTTGGTCATCAGCAGGTAGGTGTTGGCGTCGAAACGCCCGGAAAACTCCTCGCCCTGGTAGCGCAGATAGCTTTCGACCTGGAACTCGACGCTGTGGAAGTCGTAGTTGAGCTTGTCGCTCTTCAGCTCACGGCCGAATTTTTCACCCATCGAGTCGTCGGACAGGTAGGTGATATGGCCGACCATGCGCGCCAGCATCAGCCCGCGCTTGGGGATCACACCCTGGTCCTGGAATGAACCACCGTGGAATTCGGGGTCGGTAAGAATGGCCTGGCGCGCTACTTCGTTGAAGGCGATGTTCTGTGCCGACAGCTTGGGCGCCGAAGCGATGTCGATGCAGTGGCGCACGCGGTCGGGGTAGCTGATGGTCCATTGCAGCGCCTGCATGCCGCCCAGGCTGCCGCCGACGATGGCGGCCCATTGCTGGATGCCAAGGCGCTCGCCCAGGCGTACCTGGCTGTGCACCCAGTCTTCCACGGTCAGTACCGGGAAGTCGGCGCCATACGGTTTGCCGGTGGCAGGGTTGGTGCTGCTGGGGCCGGTACTGCCATTGCAGCCGCCGAGGTTGTTCAGGCTGACCACGAAGAACCGGTTGGTGTCGATGGGCTTGCCGGGGCCGATGCAGCTGTCCCACCAGCCCGGCTTGCGGTCGGTGGCGGCGTGATAGCCAGCGGCATGGTGGTGGCCGGACAGGGCATGGCAGATCAGCACGGCGTTGCTCGCGCTGGCGTTCAGGGTGCCATAGG
Source organism: Pseudomonas sp. 8_5_2 (assembly GCF_059295255.1). Classification (NCBI taxonomy): domain Bacteria; kingdom Pseudomonadati; phylum Pseudomonadota; class Gammaproteobacteria; order Pseudomonadales; family Pseudomonadaceae; genus Pseudomonas; species Pseudomonas sp. 8_5_2. The sequence goes on along the minus strand of NZ_CM181238.1, from coordinate 5,608,433 downwards.
TCTCGTAGACCAGTTCATAACTGGCCAGCGAACGGCCACAGGCCAGGGCCAGCGGTTCATCGAACCGGGCGGTTTGCGGTACTACCAGACCGACGGAATCTTCGGGAAAGACAGTGGACATCGACCCTGCTCACGCTTGACGGAGGCGTAAGTCTAAAGAGCGCTACCCCCAGCGGCAAGCGAAGGCTTGCGCCGGGGGCAACCAAGGTCAGTTGAGGCTCAGATCATGCGCCACAGTTCTTGTGGCATGCCGGCGTAGGCAGCCAGCGGGGGCATGACGAACGACTGGATCACCTGGATAGCCAGGAAGGCGAAAATCGGCGAAATATCCATGCCACCCAGGTTGGGCACGATGCGGCGGAACGGCGCCAGCACCGGCTCGCTGATCTGGTAGGCCAGCTCGGCCGCGGGGTTGTGGCTGTTGGGGGCAACCCACGAAACGATCACCATGACGATCATCGCTACCCAGAAAATCTTCAGGAACAGCGAGGTGATGCCGATGATCGCCCACATCAGCAGGTGCAGCACGTCGCCGAAGGTGCCGTAGGTAACCATCAGCACAAAGCCCATCAACAGGGCCTGGATGATGATCGCCAGCAGCAGCGACGAGGTGTCCAGACCGGCGACACTCGGGATGACACGGCGGATCGGCTTGAGCAGAGGCTGTGTGGCGCGGACGGCGAACTGGCACAGGGGGTTGTAGAAGTTGGCCTTGACCAGTTGCAGGACGAAGCGCAGCAGAACGATCACCAGGTACAGGCTGACCAGGGTTTGCACCACGAAGATCGCGGCGCCGGACAGTGCATTCATTTAAAGCTCCTTATTTGCCCAGTTGCTCGGCCAGCTCGGCGGAACGTGTGGCCGCAGCCTGCAGCGCCTGCTCGACGATGGCTTCGAAGCCGCTGGCCTGGAACGACTTGATCGCCGCTTCGGTGGTGCCGGCAGGCGAGGTCACACGGCGGCGCAGTTCGGCGGCATCGACGTCGCTGGCTACCGCCATACGGGCGGCGCCCAGGGCCGTCTGCAAGGTCAGCTGGGACGCGGTTTCGCGCGGCAGGCCGAGTTTTTCGCCCGCTGCCGTCATGGCCTCGATCAACAGGAAGAAGTACGCCGGGCCGCTGCCGGAGACGGCGGTCACGGCGTCCAGCTGCTGTTCCTGCTGTAACCACAGGGCAGTGCCGACGGCTGACAGCAGTTGTTCGGCCTGTTGGCGTTGTGCTTCGGACACTTCGGCGGTGGCATACAGGCCGCTGACACCCTGGCGCAGCAGTGCCGGGGTGTTGGGCATGCAGCGCACCACCGGGCGAGCGCCCACCCAGCTTTGCAGGCTGGCGCAGGTGATGCCTGCGGCGATGGAAACGATCAGCTGGCCGTCCTGCAGGTGGGGTTGCAAGGCTTGGCACACGGCTTTCATGACCTGCGGCTTGACCGCGAGCACGATCACGTCGGCACCGTCGATGGCCTGGGCGTTGTCCTCGAAGGTTGCAATGCCGTGTTCGGCCTGGATGCGGGTGCGGGTGTCGGCGCCCGGGTCGCTGGCGCGGATATGCGAGGCGTCCAGGCCCTGGGCACGCAGACCACCGATCAGGCTGGCGGCCATGTTGCCGGCGCCGATAAAGGCTATACGGGTCTTGCTCATGTCAGGTCCTTTTGGAAAAGAGTGAGTTAAGCATGGAGTCAGGCATGGTTGCTGTAGTCGCGGGCACCGAACAGGGCGGTGCCGATCCGTACCCAGGTTGCGCCCTGTGCGATGGCGGCTTCCAGGTCGTGGCTCATGCCCATGGACAGGGTGTCCAGGCCAAGCACAAGTTCTTCCTGCAGTTGGCGCAGGCTGGCGAAGGCGCGCTCCTGAGCTGCACGGTCAACGGTGGGCTCGGGAATGGCCATCAGGCCGCGCAGATGCAGGTTGGGCAGCGCAGCCACCGCCTTGGCCAAGGCTGGCAGGTCGGCGGGGGCGCAGCCGGACTTGCTGTCTTCGCCACTGACATTCACCTGCAGGCAGATATTCAGCGGCGCCAGCCCGGCAGGGCGCTGCTCCGACAGGCGTTGGGCGATTTTCAGGCGGTCCACGGAATGTACCCAGTCGAAATGCTCGGCAATGGCTTTGGTCTTGTTCGACTGAATGGGGCCGATGAAGTGCCAGATCAAGGGTAGGTCTCTGAGTTCCTGCTGCTTTGTCAGCGCTTCCTGTAGGTAGTTTTCACCGAAGTCGCGTACGCCAGCGGCGTGGACCTCACGGATGGCGCTGGCGGGCTTGGTCTTGCTCACGGCCAGCAACTGGACGCTGGTCGGCTCACGCCCGGCAGCCTGGGCAGCACTGGCGATGCGGGCGGAAATCGCGGAAAGGTTGTCTGCTAGGGTGGACATGGATCGATGCCGGCAGCTGTAGGGTCTGCCGCATTCTACCTACTTGAAGGCCGTTGGGGAGTCTCATGGATGTGACCGACCTATTGGCCCGGGCCCTGGACGCAGGGGCTTCGGACCTGCACCTGGCAGCGGGCCAGATACCGATGCTGCGCCTGGATGGCGAGTTGCGGCGCATGGCGCTACCACCTTTGGGCCAGGCTGCGCTGATCGACGCCATGGCCGCGGTGCTGGATGAAGACCAGAGCCGGCAGTGGGGCCACGGCGATGAACTGGACCTGGCGCTGGAACTGCCCGGACTCGGGCGCTTTCGGCTCAACCTGTTTCGCCAGTTGAACGGCGCTGGGGTTACCTGGCGCCTGATCCCGGGGTGCATTGCCACGGTGGATGAGCTCGACCTCGCTGATGTGTTTCAAGCTGTTGCGCAATGCCGTGATGGCTTGATTCTCGTGGGTGGGCCGACTGGCAGCGGCAAGTCCAGCACCCTGGCGACGGTAATTGATCAGCTGAACCGGGATCGGGCGCTGCATATCATCACCCTGGAAGACCCGGTGGAGGTTATCCACAGCAGCCAGCGTAGCCTGATCAACCAGCGCGAGATCGGCCGCCATTGCAGCAGCTTTGCCCAGGGGTTGCGCAGTGCGCTGCGCCAGGACCCGGACGTGATCATGATTGGTGAGCTGCGAGACCTGGAAACCATTCGCCTGGCGCTGCGGGCCGCCGAGACGGGGCACCTGGTGCTGGCGACCGTACACACACGGTCAGCAATGAGCAGCATTGACCGGTTGGTTGAGGTCTTTGCTGCCGAGGAGAAGCCGTTGGTGCGGGCAATGCTGGCCGAGTCGTTGCGCTTGGTGGTGGCGCAGGTGCTGGTCAAGCGTGCAGATGGTGGGCTGGTTGCCGCGCGGGAGGTGCTGGTGGCGACACCGGCGGTGCGCAACCTGGTCAGGGAAGGGCGGATGGCGCAGTTGTGTTCGGTGATGCAGGCGGGTGGGGCGCAGGGGATGCGGACGATGGAGGGGGCTTTGCGGAGGCTGAAAGAGAAAGGGTTGATCAGGGACTGGTAGTGTTTGTGCCAGCCTCTTCAAGGGTTTACCCGCGAAGAGGCCGCACCTGTCAACGCTTGGCCAGGCTCAGCTGCTGCTGTTCTTTCGGCAGCACCCGCTTGGCCACTACGTAATGCTTCTGCCAGTAAGGCTTGCTCAGGTTGTCGATGCTCACCCGCTTGCCACGCCGCGGGGCGTGAATAAAGCGATCGTTGCCCAGGTAGATGGCAACGTGGTTTACCCGGCGGCTTTTGATGTTGAAGAAAATCAGGTCGCCGGGCTTCAGGTCACCTTTGGCTACCTTGACGCCGTGGCCCTGGGCCATGGCGTTGGAGGTGCGCGGCAGGTCGACGTCAGCGACATCGTTGAAGGCGTACTTCACCAGGCCACTGCAATCGAAGCCTTTTTTCGGGCTGCTGCCACCCCAGACGTAGGGGGTGCCGAGTACGTTCACCGCACGGCTGAGCACGTCGCTGCTCTGCTTCGGCGACATGGCGGCGACCGGCATGCTGCGGCTGCTGCTGGCGGCGTTGCCAGGCCGGGCGCGCAGCGCGGTCTGCTTGACCGGTGCGTGTTTCACCGAGGCATTGGTGGTGTAGCCGGTGAAACCATTGGGAAGACGTTGCTCACGATTGGTGGCGTGGGCTGCCAGGGGCAATAATAGGCAGAGGGTCAGCCATGTCTTGAGTAAAGGCGGCATAGATGAAGCTCTTATGAATAGTTATGTGTTAGGCGCGCAACTTTATAACAGCTTTTTGATCAATCTTTGATCCGTTGGTCGATTCAACGGCTGCCATACGTCGGCCTGCGATCAAAAAGTCACATTTTTTCTTAGAAAATTTTCAGATAACCCAAAGGGGCTATGAATGAACAGTTATCAACAGGGGGCGCCCTTTCACGACACGCACAGCAAGGTCATTGGCTACCTGCTGTGGATTTTCGGCTTCACCGGCTCGCATCGCTTCTACTACGGCAAGCCGATAACCGGGACCATCTGGTTCTTCACCTTCGGCCTGCTGGGTATCGGCTGGCTGATCGACCTGTTCCTGATCCCGTCCATGGACCGTGAGGCTGACCTGAGGTTCCAGTCCGGGCGCATCGACTACAACATCGCCTGGATCCTGCTGACCTTCCTCGGGATTTTTGGCCTGCACCGGCTGTATCAGGGGAAGTGGGTGACCGCGATCATCTACTTCTTCACCGGCGGCCTGTTCCTGGTGGGCGTGCTGTATGACTTCTGGACGCTGAACAGCCAGGTTTCCGAAAGGAACGCCGGGCGGGGATGAGGGCTTCGTGACGTGACAGGGGGCGCAAAGCGCCCCCTGTGTGCAGGTTACTGGCGGGTTTGGCGCTGTTGCAGCAAGAGGTTGCTGAAGCCTGCTCCGGCCAGCTGTTTCTGCGCGCCGGTCAGCTGTTCACGGTTGCTGAACGGCCCGACAAGCACGCGGTACCAGGTTTCATCCTTGACCGTACCCGATTCCACCTTCACCGACTGCCCAAGCAGAATGATCTGCGCGCGCACTTTGTCGGCGTCCGCCTGTTTGCGGAACGAGCCGGCCTGCAGGAAGAACTGGGTAGTCGCCGCCGGCTTGATCACCGGTGGTGCCGGTGGCGGGGTTTGGCCCAGCAGTGCCGCCTGCGCCCTTGCAGTGTCGATCTTCGCCGCTTCTGCCTGTGTCACCGGGGTTACCGGCTGGGCTGGCACGGGTGGCGTTTTCTCGGGCACCGCCTCGGGCGGTACGATCACCTCGGACTCCGGCAGCAGGGTATAGAAGTCGTACTTCGGCTTCACCGGCTGTTGCGGGGTGGCCTGCCCTGGCTTGCTGGCTTCGGCCACTTTCTCCGGCTTCTGCTGCTCGGGCTTGGCGCGCTTGATGTCGTCGCCACCGGGCTCGAGCTTCATCAGGAATACGATGAACGCGCCTACGGTCAGGCCGACCGCCAGCCATACCCAGCCTGGGATGGGCTGTTTGGCCGGCGCCGTCTGGCGGCTGGCGCCGCGTTTTGGGGCAGGTTTTTTCTTGGCAGCCAACTTACATGCGCTCCAGGGTTTCCAGGCCGAGCAGTTCCAGACCTTGTTTGAGGGTGCGGCCAGTCAGGGCCGCCAGGCGCAGGCGGCTCTGCTGCTGCTGCGGGGTTTCGGCGGCGAGGATCGGGCAGTTCTCGTAGAAGCTGGAGAACAGCCCGGCCAGGTCGTACAGGTAGCTGCACAGGACGTGCGGGGTGCCTTTTTCGGCGACGCTGTTCAGGACCTCGCCGAACTGCGCCAGGCGCGCGGCCAGGTCCTGCTCGTGCGGGGCCTGCAGCACGATGCTGCCGTCGACTTCGTCAAAGCCCTTGCCCAGCTTGCGGAACACACCGGCTACGCGGGTGTAGGCGTACAGCAGGTAAGGGGCGGTGTTGCCTTCGAAGTTGAGCATCAGCTCGAAGTTGAAGCTGTAGTCGCTGGTGCGGTGCTTGGACAGGTCGGCGTATTTCACTGCGCCGATGCCCACCACTTCGCCGATGTGGCGCAGGTCTTCGTCGGCCAGGCTCGGGTTCTTTTCCTTGACCAGCGCGTAGGCGCGCTCCTTGGCCTCGGTGAGCAGGTCGATCAGCTTCACGGTGCCGCCGTCACGGGTCTTGAACGGGCGGCCGTCGGCGCCGTTCATGGTGCCGAAGCCCATGTGCTCCATCTGCATCGGGTGGCCGACAAAGCCTGCGCGGCGCGCCACTTCGAACACCTGGTTGAAGTGCAGGGCCTGGCGCTGGTCGACGAAGTACAGGGCGCGGTCAGCCTTGAGCACGTTGCTGCGGTAGCGTACGGCTGCCAGGTCGGTGGTGGCGTACAGGTAGCCGCCGTCGGCCTTCTGCACGATCACCGGCAGGGGCTCGCCTTCGCTGTTCTTGAACTCGTCGAGGAACACGCACTGGGCGCCTTGGTCCTCGACCAGCAGGCCTTTGGCCTTGAGGTCGGCAACCACATTGGCCAGGTCGTCGTTGTAGGCGCTTTCGCCCATCACGTCGGCCATGGTCAGTTTGACGTTGAGCAGCTCGTAGGTCTTCTGGCAGTGGGACAGCGAGATGTCCTTGAAACGCGTCCACAGGGCCAGGCACTCCGGGTCGCCGGCTTGCAGCTTGACCACCAGGCCGCGCGCGCGGGTGGCGAACTCTTCGGACTCGTCGAAGCGCTTCTTGGCGGCGCGGTAGAAGTTTTCCAGGTCCGACAGCTCGTCGCTGGTGATCGGGTTTTCCTGCAGGTAGGCCATCAGCATGCCGAACTGGGTACCCCAGTCGCCCACGTGGTTCTGGCGGATCACGTTGTCGCCGAGAAACTCGAGCACCCGCGCCACACTGTCACCGATGATGGTCGAGCGCAGGTGGCCAACGTGCATTTCCTTGGCCAGGTTGGGTGCCGACATGTCGATCACCACCTTTTGCACAGGGCCGGCCTTGCGCGCGCCCAGGTGGGCATCGGCCAGGGCGGCATCCAGGCGGCTGGCCAGGGCGTCGGTGTTCTGGAAGAAGTTCAGGAAGCCGGGGCCGGCGATTTCCACCTTGCTGATGTCGGCGCTGGCCGGCAGTGCGTTGATCAGTTTTTCGGCGAGGTCGCGTGGCTTCATGCCGGCCGGCTTGGCCAGCATCATGGCGATGTTGCTGGCGAAATCGCCGTGGGTCTTGTCCCGGGCGTTTTCCACCTGGATCGCCGGCGACAGCCCGTCAGGCAGCACACCGTCGTTGACGAGTTGGGTGAGGGCTTGCTGGATCAGCTGGCGAATGGTGTCTTTCATGGGGATCTCTTTTCGACCGCAAGCGCGGTGAGCGCCTGGATGCGCAGGTGGAAAAACTGGGCATTATCCGTGGCTGGGAGCGGGTTGCCAACCTTTGAGCTGCAAGCCGCAAGCTCAGTAGAGGTCGACCGGGTCGACATCCAGCGACCAACGTACCTGCCGCCCGCTCGGCAACTGCTCCAACACTAACAACCACGCGCTGATCAGTCGATGCAAAGGCGCCCGGGTGTTGGCCTGTATCAATAGTTGCGCGCGGAAGCGCCCGGCGCGCCGTTCCATGGGGGCGGGCACCGGCCCCAGCAGCTCGACGCCCGGCAGGCGCTGTTCGGCCACCAGGCGTTCGGCAGCGGCGCAAGCCTCGTCGAGGAAGCCTTCGGCTTGCCCCGGCTTGTGCGCTTCGGCACGTAGCAAAGCCAGGTGGGAGTAGGGCGGCAGCCCTGCTGCCCGGCGTTCGTCCAGGGCCTGCTCGGCAAAGGCGAAATAGCCTTGTTCGGTAAGTTGTACCAGCAGCGGATGGTCGGACAGGTGGGTCTGGATGATGACCTTGCCGGGCTCTTCGGCACGCCCGGCACGTCCGGCCACCTGCACGATCAGCTGCGCCATGCGTTCGCTGGCGCGAAAATCGCCGGAGAACAGCCCGCCATCGGCATCGAGGATGGCCACCAGGGTTACCCGCGGAAAGTGGTGGCCCTTGGCAAGCATCTGGGTGCCAACCAGGATGCTTGGCTGGCCGCGCTGGATGGTGCTGAACAGGTTGTGCATGGCGTCCTTGCGCGAGGTGCTGTCGCGGTCCACCCGCAGGATCGGGTAGTCCGGGAACAGCACCTTCAGGCGTTCCTCGGCCCGCTCGGTGCCAGCGCCGACCGGGCGCAGGTCAACGTGGTTGCATTTCGGGCACTGGTGCGGCAGGCGTTCGTCGTAACCGCAGTGGTGGCAGCGCAGCACCGCAGAGCGCTGGTGCACGGTCATGCGCGCGTCGCAGCGCGGGCATTCGGACAACCAGCCGCAATCGTGGCACAGCAAGGTGGGGGCAAAACCGCGGCGGTTGAGGAACACCAGTACTTGCTGGCCGGCTTCCAGTGTCTGGCGGATTGCCTGCTGCAGCGGGCCGCTGATGCCGCTGTCCAGTGGCAGGCTCTTCACATCCAGGCGCAGCATGCGCGGCGGGCGGGCGCCGCCTGCGCGCTGGTTCATGCGCAGCAGGCGGTAGCGGCCAGTAAGGGCGTTGTGCAGGGTTTCCAGGGACGGCGTGGCGGAGCCGAGCAGAATCGGGATGTTTTCCTGGTGAGCGCGTACCAGCGCCAGGTCGCGGGCGTGGTAGCGCAAGCCCTCCTGCTGTTTATAGGAGCCGTCGTGCTCTTCGTCGATGATGATCAGGCCAGGGTTCTTCATTGGCGTGAACAGGGCCGAGCGGGTGCCGATGATGATGTCTGCCTCGCCGTCCCGTGCGGCCAGCCAGGCGTCAAGGCGCTCGCGGTCGCTCACCGCTGAATGCACCAGGGCGATGCGGGCATTGAAACGCTGCTCGAAACGCGCCAGGGTCTGCGGGCCGAGGTTGATTTCGGGGATCAGCACCAGCGCCTGCTTGCCGGCTTCCAGGGTTTCGCGGATCAGTTGCAGGTACACCTCGGTCTTGCCGCTGCCGGTGACGCCGGCCAGCAGAAATGCGCCAAAGCCGCCGAAGCCTTCGCGCACGGCCTCGAAGGCGTCTTGCTGCTCTTCGTTGAGCGGCAGCTCGGGCTGGGCCAGCCAGTGTTCATGGCGTAGCGCTGGCAAGTGGCGGCGGACCTCTATCTGCACCAGCTCCTTGGCCAGCAGCAGGTCGAGGCTGTCCTTGTTCAGGTTGAGCTTGGCCAGCAGGCTGTGGGCCACGCCATGCGGGTGTTGGCCCAGGGTTTTCAGGGCATCGCGCTGGCGCGGCGCACGGGCAATGCGCGGGTCTTCCAGGCGGGCACCGGGTGCTATGTGCCAGAAGCGTTCCTGGCGCATCTCGGCGGCTTCGCCCTGGCGCAGCAACGTCGGCAAGGCCCAGCTCAGCGTGTCGCCCAGGCTGTGCTGGTAGTACTGGGCGGTCCACAGGCAAAGCTTGAACAATGCCGGTGGGATCGGCGACACCGGGTCGAGCAGGGCGCTGGCTGGCTTCAGCTTGTCGGCAGGTACTTCGCTTTGTGCGCAGACCTCCACCAGCACACCGATCATTTCGCGGCGGCCGAATGGCACGCGGATGCGCATGCCCGGGGTCAGGGCCTGGCGCGCCATGCTCGCCGGCGCCTTGTAGTCGAACAGGCGGCGCAACGGGGAGGGCAGGGCAAGGCGCAGGATGACGTCGGACACGCGAAAAGTCTCGGAGGGTATTACAGGACTGGCGAGCCTAGCAGACGACGGTCGGTGCAAGCGACAACTTGCGCTGGCGCTGTGCTCTGGTATTATTTGCCGCCTAATTACGTGCGGTATTCAACAATTGGTGTTGGGTGGCGGCACGCAGCTCGAGGAAGTGACCATGAAAGAAGGTATCCACCCGAACTACGAAGTAGTTGCAGTCACCTGCAGCTGCGGCAACAAGTTCGAAAGCCGTTCGACCCTGGGCAGCACCCTGTCGATCGACGTTTGCAACCTGTGCCACCCGTTCTATACCGGTAAGCAGAAAGTCCTGGACACCGGTGGTCGCGTACAGAAGTTCGCCGATCGCTTCGGTATGTTCGGTACCAAGAAGTAATCATGCGCATGGCGAACCCCTCGGGTTTCGCATTGCTGCAAAAAAAGGCGCCCCTTGTGGGCGCTTTTTTTATGGGCGTCATCTGGCATGTCCCGGCCCTGGCCTTCTGCCCGCTGCCGGAGCGGCCGCAGCAGGTGGCGGTGCGCCAGGTGGTGGATGGCGATACCGTGCGCCTGGTCGATGGCCGCAGCGTCCGGCTGATCGGCATCAATGCCCCGGAACTCGGCCGTAACGGGCGCAGCAGCGAACCCTATGCCGAGGCTGCCAAGCGTCGCCTCCAGGCCTTGGTCAAGGCCAGTGACGGGCGTGTCGGGCTGGTGCGGGGTGCTGAAGGCAAAGACAGATACGGCCGCACGCTGGCACATATCTACGGCCGCAATGGCGACAATCTGCAAGCACAGTTGCTCAGCGAGGGCTTGGGCTACCGCGTGGCGGTGGCGCCGAATGTGCGCCTCAGCAGCTGCCTGCAGCTTGCCGAGCAGGCAGCGCGCAAGGCCGGGGCCGGGATGTGGCGGCGTTCGCCGGTGGTACGTGCGAGTGATGTCAGACAATCAGGTTTCGCCCTGATCGGTGGCCGTATCGAAGGCATCGAGCGCAATCGCGGCGGCGTCTGGCTGACCCTGGGCAATAGCGTGGTGTTGCAGGTTCCCGCTCGTCTGCAGCGCAACTTCCCCGCCAGCTTCTTCGATAACCTCAAGGGACGCCAGGTCGAAGCGCGCGGTTGGGTGCTGGATCGTTCCCGCAAGGGCGGCCTCAAGCCCGGGCAGCGGCGCTGGGTGTTGCCATTGACCGATCCGAGCATGTTGGAGCGAACTTCAGGCTGAAAGATGTAGACATTTCGCTATGAGATTGTACACACTGTGAGCCGTATGCCCCCGTGGGTTATAGCGTAAAGTCGTAGCCTAAAGGCCTTGACACAAGTGACCGACCAGTCTTGTGACTCCCCGGCTCTTTGCGTATCCTCGGCGGTCCGTCAGAACAGTAAATAGCGGAATGCCCACCATGTCAGACCTGAAAACCGCCGCTCTCGAATACCACGCTCAACCTCGTCCGGGGAAACTGAGCGTCGAGCTTTCCAAGCCCACCGCCACCGCCCGTGACCTCGCCCTGGCCTACAGCCCAGGTGTTGCAGAGCCTGTGCGTGAAATCGGCCGTGATCCAGAGCTGGCTTACAAATACACCGGCAAAGGCAACCTGGTTGCGGTGATTTCCGATGGCACCGCCATCCTCGGTCTGGGCGACCTCGGCCCACTGGCTTCCAAGCCGGTCATGGAAGGCAAGGGTGTTCTGTTCAAGCGTTTTGCAGGTATCGATGTGTTCGACATCGAAGTCGAATCGGAAAGCCCGCAAGCCTTCATCGACACCGTACGCCGCATTTCGATCACCTTCGGTGGCATCAACCTCGAAGACATCAAGGCACCTGAGTGCTTTGAAATCGAGCGCACGCTGATTGAACAATGCGATATCCCGGTCTTCCACGATGACCAGCACGGCACCGCCATCGTCACTGCGGCCGGCATGATCAACGCCCTGGAAATCGCCGGCAAGAAGCTCGAAGAAGCGAAGATCGTTTGCCTGGGTGCCGGCGCTGCCGCCATCTCCTGCATGAAGCTGCTGGTGAGCATGGGCGCCAAGGTCGAAAACATCTACATGATCGACCGCAGCGGCGTGATCCACGCTGGCCGTGATGACCTGAACCAGTACAAGGCACAGTTCGCCCACGCTACCGACAAGCGTACCCTGGCTGACGCGCTCAACGGCGCCGACGTGTTCGTAGGCCTGTCCGGCCCGAACCTGCTGAGCCCGGAAGGCCTGAAGTCGATGGCTGCCAACCCGATCGTGTTCGCCTGCTCGAACCCGGACCCGGAAATCTCGCCAGAGCTGGCCCACGCCACGCGCAACGACGTGATCATGGCTACCGGTCGTTCCGACTACCCGAACCAGGTCAACAACGTACTGGGCTTCCCGTTCATCTTCCGTGGTGCCCTGGACGTTCGCGCCAAGCGCATCAACGAAGAAATGAAGATCGCTGCCGCCATCGCCCTGAAAGACCTGGCCAAGCTGCCGGTGCCGAAAGAAGTCTGTGAAGCCTACGGCGTCGACGGCCTGGAATTCGGCCGTGAGTACATCATTCCGAAGCCGCTGGACGCTCGCCTGATCACCGTCGTTTCCGACGCCGTGGCCAAGGCCGCCATCGAATCCGGCGTGGCTACCCTGCCGTATCCGAAGCACTACCCGCTGACCAGCGTGGATGAGGTGTTCAACGGCTGATTGCCGTTGTAGCTGTCATAAAGAAGCCCCGGCTCTTGTGAGTCGGGGCTTTTTTGTGGGCGGTGGGAATGTGTCAGGGCTAACAGGTGCTTGCCACAGCATTTTTGGCGCCTGTGAGATCGAGCGCCGCCCGCGCAGCGCTCGATTTACGCGCCCACGCAAAACCAGAGTCGGGCACCTAGCCAGCATCCAGCCTTAGAACAGATCCATCGGCGCCGCTTCATCCGCTGGCAGCGGGCTACCCGGTACCGAACCATTGCCCAGTTCATCCACCGACGGCGGTGAATCTTCGGCCTTGAACAGCTCGAAGTAGGCGTTCGGTGTGCCCGGCGAGGCGGCGCGGCCGCTGACCGGATCGACGCGCAGGCTGAGGATGCCTTCCGGCTCTGCCGGCGCATGCGCAGGCTTGTCCTTGAGCGCCGCACCCATGAAGCTCATCCAGATCGGCAGCGCTGCGGTGCCACCGTATTCGCGGCGGCCGAGGGTTTCTGGCTGGTCGAAACCGACCCACACGGTTGTCACGTAATCGGCGTTGTAACCGGAGAACCAGGCGTCCTTCGACTCGTTGGTGGTACCGGTCTTGCCCGCCAGATCGGTGCGGCCCAGGGCAAGCGCCCGGCGGCCGGTACCACGCTTGATCACGTCCTGCAGCATGCTGGTGAGAATGTAGGTGGTGCGCCCGTCGATGATCTGTTCGGCGATGGCCGGCACCTGCGGTGCAGGCGCCACCTGGCCGAAGGCCGAGGGCGCTTCGCCTGGCAGGGCAGCAGTACTGATCGGCTGTTCGGGCGCAGCCAGGCCTGCCTGGTCCTCGCTGCCTTGCGGTACGCGAGGCGGGTTGGCGGTGAACAGAGTCTCGCCGCTGCGGCTTTCGATGCGGTCGATCAGGTACGGGGTGATCTTGTAGCCGCCATTGGCAAAGGTGCTCCAGCCGGTGGCGATCTCCATCGGCGTAAGGGTGGCGGTACCCAGGGCCAGCGACAGGTTGCGCGGCAGGTCCTGCTTGTTGAAGCCGAACTTGGCGATGTAGTCGATGGTGCGGTCAACGCCCATGGCCTGCAGCAGGCGGATCGATACCAGGTTACGCGACTTGTACAGCGCTTCGCGCATGCGGATCGGGCCGAGGAAGGTGTTGGTGTCGTTCTTCGGCCGCCACACTTTATCCACGGACTCGTCGACGAACACGATCGGCGCATCGTTGACCAGGCTGGACGCGGTGTAGCCGCTGTCCAGGGCCGCGCTGTAGATGAATGGCTTGAAACTCGAACCTGGCTGGCGCTTGGCCTGCATGGCACGGTTGTAGTTGCTTTGCTCGAACGAGAAGCCGCCCACCAGTGCCCGGATGGCGCCATTGTAAGGGTCCAGGGTAACCAGGGCGCTTTGTGCACCTGGCACCTGGCTGAACTTGAGCTTGCCATCCTCAAGGCGTTGCAGGCGCACCAGGTCACCGACCTGAGCCACGTCAGCCGGCGACTGCGGTGCGCGGCCCATGGAGTTGGTATTGATGAACGGGCGCGCCCATTTCATGGTGTCCCAGGCGACCTCGGCTTCCTGGCCGTCACGGGTCAAAACCCGGAGGCCGGTTTTTTCTACCTGGGTGACGATGGCCGGCTCCAGGCCGCCAAGGGTGCGCTGCTTGCCCAGTTCCTGCAGCCAGGCTGCCTGGGTGCGGCCCGGGAAGCGTGCTTCGGGGCCGCGATAGCCGTGGCGCTCATCGTAGTCGGAGAGGCCGCCGAGGATGGCCTTGTTGGCCATTTCCTGCATGTCGCTGGGCACTGTGGTGGTGACGCGGAAGCCTTCGGTGTAGGCCTCGCTGCCGTAGCGGCCGACCATTTCGGCGCGGGCCATTTCTGCAATGTAAGGCGCGTTCACTTCCGGGGTCGGCACGTGGTAACTGGCGTTCAGCGGTTCGGCCAGTGCGGCCTGGTAGCTGGCCTGGTCGATCTTGCCCAGCTTGTACATGCGGCCGAGGATCCAGTCGCGGCGCTCCTTGGCGCGCGCCGGGTTGGCCAGCGGGTTGAAACGCGACGGTGCCTTGGGCAGGCCGGCGATCATCGCCATCTGCGCCAGGCTCACGTCGCGGATCGACTTGCCGTAGTACACCTGCGCGGCGGCATCGATGCCGTAGGCGCGGTTGCCCAGGTAGATCTTGTTCACATACAGCTCAAGGATCTCGTCCTTGGTCAGTTCGCGCTCGATCTGCAGGGCCAGCAGAATTTCGTTGGTCTTGCGCGAGAAGCTGCGTTCGCTGGTCAGGAAGAAGTTCTTGGCCACCTGCATGGTGATGGTGCTGCCGCCGGTCTGGATGTGCCCGGTCTTTACCAGCTGGGTCGCGGCGCGCATCAGGCTGCTGGGGTCTACGCCATAGTGGTTGAGGAAATTGTCGTCCTCGGCTGACAGCAGTGCCTGAATGAATTGTGGGGGGATTTCCGCGAAGCGGATCGGCGAGCGGCGCATTTCGCCAAATTCGGCGATCAGTTTGCCATCGCTGCTGTACACCCTGAGGGGGATCTGCAACTGGATGCTTCTGAGGGACTCGACCGAGGGCAGGCTGGGGCTAAGATACAGAAACGCACCGCTCACACCGAGTACGAGCGCGCAGATGACTGCGACGGAAGACCACCAGAAGAACTTCAGCAGACGTATCAAGGCTTTTCGGTGTCCAGGTTGGGAGTGGATTGCACGCAGGTCCAGCGGACCAGAAAACGCTGGGCATTATAAGCATTTTTTCGCCTCTCCGGGTTACCGGCCAGGCTGCCCGTCGCCTCGATGGGCAGCCTCGGCCCAGTGTTGCCGCGGGGTCGCACCGCACAGCAAGGAGGCCGCAGTGCTAGGACGCTTTGGCAAGGATGCCGGTTCACTCGTGGGGTTGGAAATTGCCTCCGACGCCGTTCGGATACTGCAAGTGCAGCAGCGCAACCGGCGCTGGCGGGTAGTGGGTTCGGCACAAGAGCCGCTCCATTCGCCGCTTGGCGATGATTGGCGGGGCGAGTCCGGGCTGGTGGTCGCTGCATTGCAGCGTGCCTACCGGCGCAGCGGTGTCAGGCAGCGCCGGGTAGCACTGGCGCTGCCCGCCAACCAGGTCATCTGCAAGCTGTGTCATCTGCCCGGGGAGCGGGATGGGGCAGAGATGGAGGTGCAGCTGCTGGCCGACGCTGAACGGCTGTTTCCGTTTCCGCTGGAAGACCTGGCCCTGGACTTTCAGGCGCTGGGGCCATCCCGCGTGCAGCCAGGTTGCCTCGAGGTGATGGTCGCGGCCTGTCGGCAGAGTGCGTTGGCGTCGCTCGCAACGGTGGTTGAAGAGGCCGGCCTGGAGTTGGCGGCCGTTGAAGTCGACAACATTGCCCTTTCTCGCATGTTGCCACAGGGCTGTATGGAGGGATCGGCGCTGCTGCGTCTCGAAACGCGTAGCGTCACCCTTTATGGCTGGCAGCCGGGCAAGGCCTTTCTGCGCGTTGAATTGCCACAGGATGAGTTGCGCGCAAGCGGGCAGCTGCCAGAGCATTTGCAGGCACTGTTTGCCGAAGCGTATCTGCCTGCGCGGCTTTGGGTTGCCAGCAGCGCACTGATCGATCCCGGTTGGCTGCAGGGCCTGAGCGAGCAGCTTGAGCTGCCATGTCGGCAGCTGCCCGGTCTGGCGGGTCTTGAGCAAGTTGATGGCTCGATGCTGCTGGCTGGCGCCCTCTCGGTTGGAGGGTGGCAGCCATGATGCGGCTGAACCTTCTGCCCTGGCGCGAGCGGCAACGCCAGGCGGCGTTGCGGCGTTTTCGCAGGCAGCTGGTCGCTGCTGCACTATTGGGCTTGTGCGCCGTGATGCTGGTCGACCAGCTTGCCCGTGTGCGAGGGCAGCAACAGGCGCTGGTCAATACACACCACCAGGCAGGCCTCGGGATGTTGGGCGAGCAGTTGCAGCCGCTGGCCGATATCCGTGCGCAACATGCGGCGCTGCTCGTCAGCGTGGCCAAGCTGGAGGGCTTGCGCAGCGGTCAGGGGCTCCTGGCCAGCGTGTTTGTCGACCTCGAGGGAGCGCTGCCAGTGGGGGTGCAACTGCTCGATCTGAGCCTGGAAAACGGCCGCCTGCACATGACCGGCCTGGCCCCGTCCGCTGCCGTTGTCGCACAGTTCATGCGCGATCTTGGCCGCTCGAGTGTATTGATCGATCTGGAACTCAAGCGCATCAAGAGCCTGGCGGGGGGCGATGAATTTCTGCTGTCTGCGCGTGTTTCGGCGTTCTGGTCGTGACCGCAGCACGGATGCTCGCCTGGCTGGCGGTTGCACAGGGCTCCCGCCGGCTCAGGCGGCTGGCACCCGTGCTGGTGGCCGTGCTGCTGTTCAGTCTGGGTTGCGCGATCCGCCTGCCGTCGCTTTTGCAGCAACAGGCTCGGGAGCATGCCAGGTACGCCGCACTGGACCAGCAACAGGCTGCCAGCAGCGCGCAGCTGGCGGAACTGGAGCACCTCCAGGCTGCTGTGGCAGATGCCGAGCGGCGGCTGCGTGAGGCGCACTGGCACTTGGCCGCAGGCGAGAGCATGAGCGATCTGCTGGACCGCCTGGCGGCGTCGGGCCGTGCGCAGGGCTTGCTCATCGAGCGACTTGAGGTGCATGAAGACCAGCAGCAGGCTGGTTTTCGCAGAGTGCCGCTGGAGTTGCAGGTGGTGGGGCGTTATGCCGCTTTGCGAGTGTGGCTGGACGACTGGTTGAGCCAGACGCGCATACTGCGCAGCGGTGACATGCGCCTGGAGGCTGCCGATGATCAGCCTGGGTTGTTGCGGCTTCGGTTACAGGTCGATGCCTATCACGCATCGGCACCTATGCCCGCTGTTGGCCTACTTGCGCAGTTGCCTGCCGTGGCCGCATCGCCAGCGCCTGCGCTTGACCCATTTGCGCCCAAGGCTATGCAAATGGCTAGCAGTGGGCTGGCCAGCGTGCCCCTTGGGCAACTGGAAATGGTCGGCAGCCTGTCACGTGGGGCCGCGCACGAAGCGCTGCTGATGGCGGCTGGCAGGCTTTATCGCGTGCGCCAGGGAGATCGCCTCGGGCGCGACCTGGGGGTGGTGACGCAGGTCGACCCGCGTCATGTCGAAGTACGTGAACGGCTGTTCCTGGCAGGGCTGTGGCACGAGCGCACAGCGTTCGTCAGCCTCGCAAGGCGCCTGGGCAAGGAGGCCCCGGATCAGGATGAAAATAGTGAAGAAATGGGCACTGGCGGCGTTGCTGCCTATCCCGCTGGTGTCGGCGACGCCTTATAAGGGTGAGCCGATGTCGTTGAACTTCCAGGACGTGGAAGTGCGTGCGGTGCTGCAGGTGCTGGCCGACTACGCCGGCGTCAACCTGGTTGCCAGCGATTCGGTGCAGGGCAGTGTCACCCTGCGTTTGCAGGATGTGCCATGGGACCAGGCCCTTGACCTGGTGCTGCGCAGCAAAGGCCTCGCCCGGCGCCAGGACGGCAATGTGCTGTTGGTCGCGCCTGTGGGGGAGTTTGCCGGCCAATCGTCAGATAGCCGTGTGGGGCAGTCATTGGATGCGCAAGTGCAGCCGCTGCGCCGAGAACTGCTGCCCATCTATCACGCCAAGGCCGCTGAACTGGCCGATTTGCTGATGGCGAGCCTTGCGGATGACGGCATTCTTGCGGGGCGTGGCAGCCTGAGTGTCGATGAGCGCACCAATACCCTGGTTGCGCACCAGCCAGCCGACCGCCTTGCCGAGATACGGCAGTTGGTGCAGCAGCTGGACGTGCCGGTCCGTCAGGTGGCGATCGAGGCGCGTATCGTCGAGGCCAGCGTCGATTATGAGAAGAGCCTGGGAGTGCGCTGGGGCGGGCCGTTGTACGGGGAAAATATCCGGCCGGGCAAGGAGCTGTTCGTCGACCTCGGAGTAGAACGCGCCGGCAGCAGCATTGGCCTGGGCCTGCTGCGCGGGGGCGTGCTGCTCGACCTTGAGCTCAGTGCCATGGAAAAAAGCGGCAACGGCGAAATCATTTCGCAGCCCAAGGTGGTCACGGCCGACAAGGAAACGGCCAGGATCATCAAGGGCACCGAAGTGCCGTACCAGGAGACCACCCATAGCGGCGCTACGTCGGTGACGTTTCGCGAAGCTTCACTGTCGCTGGAGGTCACCCCGCAGATCACCCCGGACAACAAGGTGATCATGACCGTGAGGGTGACCAAGGACGAGCCGGATTACGTCAATGCCTTGAACAACGTTCCGCCGATCCGCAAGAACGAGGTCAACGCCAAGGTTCGTGTGGCCGACGGCGAGACGATCGTTATTGGCGGGGTGTATTCGACTTCGCAAAACAATGTGGTCGACAAGGTGCCATTTTTCGGTGATCTGCCGTATGTTGGGCGGCTGTTTCGACGCGATGCATTACAAGAGAAAAAATCCGAGCTGCTGGTCTTCCTGACTCCGCGTATCATGAGTGACCAGGCGATTGCTGTGAGTCGTTGATTCTGTGCGAAATTTGATACTTGTGGGGCCCATGGGCGCTGGTAAAAGCACCATCGGACGCCTTTTGGCCAAAGAGCTGCGCCTGCTGTTCAAGGATTCCGACAAGGAAATCGAACTGCGATGCGGCGCCAACATCCCGTGGATTTTCGACAAGGAAGGAGAGCCCGGTTTCCGTGATCGCGAGCAGGCGATGATCGCTGAATTGTGCGAACTTGACGGCGTGGTGCTGGCCACCGGTGGCGGCGCGGTAATGCGCGAAGCCAACCGCCAGGCACTGCGCCAGGGTGGCCGGGTAATCTACCTGCATGCCTCGGTGGAACAACAGGTTGGCCGTACCGCGCGCGACCGTAATCGCCCGCTGCTGCGCACTGCCAACCCCGAAGCAACCTTGCGTGCCCTGCTGGCAGCCCGTGACCCGCTCTATCGCGAGATCGCCGACCTGGTAGTAGAAACCGACGAGCGGCCGCCACGCATGGTGGTGATCGATATTCTCGAGCGCTTGCAGCAGTTGCCGCCCCGTTAAGCCGGGACTATTCTCGGCGACCAGCGCCGAGGCGAGGTTCAACGTTACCGCGCGGGTCGCCCCCGCGCCCAAGTACATTGTGGGGATACATGCAGACACTTAAGGTCGACCTGGGCGAGCGTAGCTACCCGATCTACATTGGCGAAGGCCTGCTGGACCAGCCCGAGTTGCTGGCGCCGCACATTGCCGGGCGGCAGGTGGCGATTGTTTCCAATGTGACCGTCGCGCCGTTGTATCTCGAACGCCTGAGCAAGACCCTGGGTGCCTACTCGGTGCTGCCGGTGGTATTGCCCGACGGCGAAGCCCACAAGAACTGGGAAACCCTGCAGCTGATCTTCGACGGCCTGCTGACTGCCCGGCATGACCGGCGCACCACCGTGGTCGCCCTGGGCGGCGGCGTGATCGGTGACATGGCCGGCTTCGCCGCGGCCTGCTACCAGCGCGGCGTCGACTTCATCCAGGTGCCGACCACCCTGCTGTCCCAGGTCGACTCCTCGGTGGGCGGCAAGACCGGTATCAACCACCCGCTGGGCAAGAACATGGTCGGCGCGTTCTATCAGCCCAATGCAGTGCTGATCGACACCACCAGCCTCAAGACCCTGCCGGCCCGCGAGTTGTCTGCAGGCCTGGCCGAAGTGATCAAGTACGGCCTGATCTGCGACCAGTCGTTCCTCGCCTGGCTCGAAGACAACATGCAGGCCCTGCGCGCCCTCGACCAGAAAGCCCTGACCGAAGCCATCCGCCGCTCCTGCGAGGCCAAGGCTGCAGTGGTCGGTGCCGACGAGCGCGAAGCCGGCGTGCGAGCCACGCTGAACCTGGGGCATACCTTCGGGCATGCCATCGAGACTCACATGGGCTACGGCGTCTGGCTGCACGGTGAAGCCGTGGCGGCCGGCACGGTAATGGCCCTGGAAATGTCCATGCGCCTCGGCTGGATCAGCCAGGCCGAACGTGATCGCGGTATCCGCCTGTTGCAGAACGCAGATTTGCCGGTGGTGCCACCACAGGAAATGACACCGGCGCATTTCATGGAACACATGGCGGTCGACAAGAAGGTGCTCGACGGGCGTCTGCGTCTGGTGCTGTTGCGCCAGGTGGGGGAAGCCGTGGTGACCGACGACTATCCGAAAGAGATTCTACAGGCCACGCTGTCGGCGGATTACCGCGCGATCGTGGCCCAGCTTTGAGGTTGTGACAGCGCAATGACCAGTTTGCATGCCGATGAGGCCTTTCTCGACCATTACCAGTTGAGCCACGATCCGTTCGCGCCGCGTGTGCCCGGCTTCAAGTTTTTCCCGGCCCAGCGCAAGCCCGTGCTCGGGCAGCTGCACCACCTGGCACGCTACAGCCAGTTGATGCTGGTGGTCACCGGCCCGCTGGGCAGCGGCAAGTCGCTGCTGCGCCAGGCCCTGGTGGCCAGCACCAACAAGCAGGCCGTGCAGAGTGTGGTGGTGTCCGCCCGTAGTGCCAGCGATGCCGGCAGCGTGCTTGCGCAGGTCGCGCAGGAGCTGGATGTGGCCCAGGCTGAAATGCAGGCGATCCTGTCCAAGGTCGTGCAGCTGGCGTTGACCGGGCAGGAAGTGTATTTGCTGGTGGACGATGCGGAACAACTCGACGAGTCGGCACTCCAAGCGTTGCTGGAGTTGGCAGCGGGCGTGCCAGAAGGGCGCCCGCACGTATTCCTGTTCGGTGAGCCCTCACTGATTGCCGGGTTGGACGAACTCAATGTCGAGGAAGAACGTTTCCACATCATCGAGCTTGCCCCCTACAGTGAAGAAGAGACCCGCGAGTACCTGGAACAGCGCCTGGAAGGGGCTGGCCGGGGCATCGAGGTGTTCAGCCGTGAACAGATCGTCGATATCCATGAAAACTCCGACGGCTGGCCTGGCAACATCAACCAGGTCGCCCGTGACACTTTGATCGAAGCCATGATCGCCAGCCGCTCGACGGCCAAGCGACCATCCATGGGGTTCAAGATGCCTAAAAAACATGTGCTCGCACTGTCCGCTGTGGTTGTGGTCGCCGTTGCGGCTGCGGTATTGATGCCCAAGAAAGGCGACAAGCCACCTGCCGAAGCGCCCGCCCAGGCCCAGCTGCCGCTCGGCGAAGGCAAGCCTGGCGCTGCCATCGAATTCTCCGGCTCGTCCCAGCCGACGCCCCTGCCGCTGGGGGGCCAGTCGCAACCGGTGATGCGCGAACCGTTGGCCCAGGCCGCAGGCATGGGTGAGGGTGAAGAAGGCAGCCCGGCTGGCGATACGGCCCTGCAGCCTGGCAACCCGCCGCCGACCGTTACCACCATCGCACCGCCTCAAGGTGTACCAGCCGGCCCGGCGCCTGCGCCTGCGCAGCCGATTGCCACGGCCCCTGCCCAGCCACGTCCGGTTGCGCCTGCGCCAAAACCGGTCGCAACCCAGCCTGCCAAGCCGGTTGCGCCTGCCAAGCCTGCGCCAGCGCCGGCCCAGGTCGCAGCTGCCAAGCCTGCCGAGAAACCAGCGGCCACTGGCAGCGCTGGCGGTGGTTGGTACTCCGGGCAAAAACCAGGCAACTACGTGGTGCAAATCCTGGGTACCAGCTCCGAGGCTTCGGCCCAGGCGTTCGTCAAGGCCCAGGGTGGCGACTATCGCTACTTCAAGAAAAACCTGCAGGGCAAGCCCCTGTACGTCGTCACTTACGGCAGCTTCGCCAACCGTGACGCTGCGGTTGCGGCAATCAAGAACTTGCCAGCGAAGGTCCAGGCTGGTAAACCTTGGCCACGTACCGTCGCCAGCGTCCAACAAGAGCTGGCCTCGGCCCGCTGATACCTGCCGGGCGGCAACACCCCGCCGCCCAGTTGCTGAGCGATAACTGACTTTTCGTCTAGCCTGCTGCGCCTGAGCGCGGCAGGCTTTTCTGTCCCGGACTGCCGGCCACAAGCCCCTAGTTGCAGTCATGGCTGAAACGCTTCAGACTCCGGCCAAGCCGTTATCACGGCGCATGGCGCAAAAACATTCAAAATTGCGACATAAATTTTCAATGGTGAGACATGAAAATTTGTGGGCATCGCTGTCGCTGTGCAACAATGGTTTTCCATGACCACCGCAAAAAAGCTGGCGTTTGATCGGCGTGGATGGTAAGTGGTTGTTAAAAAAGAGATTTACCTCCGTTGAGAGGTGAACCTGGTGAGAATGTGTCTATGAAAACAGGTCTGTACCATCCCGAAGAATTCAAGGACAACTGTGGTTTTGGCCTGATCGCCCATATGACGGGCGAACCGAGCCACCACCTTCTGCAAACCGCCATGCAGGCCCTGACTTGCATGACCCACCGCGGCGGTATCAACGCCGACGGCAAGACCGGTGACGGTTGCGGTCTGCTGATGCAGAAGCCCGATCAATTCCTGCGTGCCGTGGCCCAGGAACACTTCGCCGTCGAGCTGCCAAAGCAGTACGCCGTCGGCATGGTGTTCTTCAACCAGGACCCGGTCAAAGCCGAAGCTGCCCGCGCCAACATGGACCGCGAAATCCTCGCGGCCGGCCTGAAGCTGGTCGGCTGGCGCAAGGTGCCGATCGACACCAGCGTGCTCGGCCGTCTGGCCCTGGAGCGCCTGCCGCAGATCGAGCAGGTGTTCATCGGCGGTGAAGGCCTGAGCGACCAGGAATTCGCCATCAAGCTGTTCAGTGCGCGTCGCCGTTCTTCCGTGGCCAACGCCCACGACGCCGACCATTACATCTGCAGCTTCTCGCACAAGACCATCATCTACAAAGGCCTGATGATGCCGCGCGATCTCGCGGCGTTTTACCCTGACCTGGATGACCCGCGCCTGCAGACCGCGATCTGCGTGTTCCACCAGCGCTTCTCCACCAATACCTTGCCGAAATGGCCGCTGGCGCAGCCGTTCCGCTTTCTCGCCCACAACGGCGAGATCAACACCATTACCGGCAACCGCAACTGGGCCATGGCCCGTCGCACCAAGTTCGCCAACGACCAGATCCCCGACCTCGAAGAGCTCGGCCCGCTGGTCAACCGCGTCGGTTCCGACTCCTCCAGCATGGACAACATGCTCGAGCTGATGGTCACCGGCGGCATCGACCTGTTCCGCGGCGTGCGCATGCTGGTACCGCCAGCCTGGCAGAACGTCGAGACCATGGACGCCGACCTGCGCGCCTTCTACGAATACAACTCCATGCACATGGAACCGTGGGATGGCCCGGCCGGTATCGTCATGACCGAAGGCCGCCACGCGGTGTGCCTGCTCGACCGCAACGGCCTGCGCCCGGCGCGCTGGGTGACTACCACCAATGGCTACATCACCATCGCCTCGGAAATCGGCGTATGGGGTTACCAGCCCGAGGACGTTCTGGCCAAAGGCCGTGTGGGCCCGGGCCAGATCCTTGCCGTGGACACCGAAACCGGGCAAATTCTCGACACCGACGCCATCGACAACCGCCTGAAGTCGCGCCACCCGTACAAACGCTGGCTGCGTCAGCACGCCACGCGCATCCAGGCGACGCTGACCGATGACCAAGGCGCGGCCAGCTACGACGCTGACCAGCTCAAGCAATACATGAAAATGTTCCAGGTCACGTTTGAAGAGCGTGACCAGGTGCTGCGCCCACTGGGCGAACAGGGCCAGGAAGCGGTCGGCTCGATGGGTGACGACACGCCGATGGCGGTTCTGTCGCAGCGCGTGCGTTCGCCGTACGACTTCTTCCGCCAGCAGTTCGCGCAGGTGACCAACCCGCCGATCGACCCGCTGCGCGAAGCGATCGTGATGTCGCTGGAAATCTGCCTGGGCGCCGAGCGCAATATCTTCCAGGAGTCCCCGGAGCACGCTTCGCGGGTAATCCTCAGCTCGCCGGTCATTTCGCCCGCCAAGTGGCGCTCGCTGATGAACCTGGAGCGCGAAGGCTTCGAGCGCCAGCTGATCGACCTCAACTATGAACAGAGCGTGGGCCTGGAAGCGGCCATCCGCAACATCGCCGACCAGGCCGAAGAAGCCGTGCGCGCCGGCAAGACCCAGCTGGTGCTGAGCGACCGCTACATTGCCCCGGGCAAACTGCCGGTGCACGCCTCGCTGGCCGTGGGTGCGGTGCACCACCGCCTGACCGAAAAGGGCCTGCGTTGCGACAGTAACATCCTGGTGGAAACCGCCACCGCCCGTGACCCGCACCACTTTGCCGTGCTGCTGGGCTTCGGTGCTTCGGCCGTTTACCCGTACCTGGCTTATGAAGTGCTGGCCGACCTGATCCGCACCGGCGAAGTGCTGGGCGATCTGGACGAAGTCTTCAAGTACTACCGCAAGGGTATCTCCAAGGGCCTGCTGAAGATCCTGTCGAAGATGGGCATCTCCACCATCGCCTCGTACCGTGGTGCGCAGCTGTTCGAAGCCATTGGCCTGGCCGAAGAAGTGGTTGGCCTGAGCTTCAAGGGTGTATCCAGCCGCATCAAGGGTGCACGCTTTGAAGACCTGGAAAGCGACCAGAAGCTGCTGGCTGCCGAAGCCTGGAGCGCGCGCAAGCCGATCCAGCAAGGTGGCCTGCTGAAGTTTGTTCACGGTGGCGAGTACCACGCCTACAACCCGGACGTGGTGAATACCCTGCAAGCCGCCGTGCAACAGGGCGACTACGCCAAGTTCAAGGAATACACCACGCTGGTCGACCAGCGCCCGGTGTCGATGATCCGCGACCTGCTGAAGGTGAAAGTTGCCGACCAGCCGCTGCCGCTGGAGCAGATCGAGCCGCTGGACGCCATCCTCAAGCGCTTCGACTCCGCCGGTATCTCGCTGGGTGCACTGTCGCCAGAAGCCCACGAAGCCCTGGCCGAGGCGATGAACCGCCTGGGCGCGCGCTCCAACTCCGGCGAGGGCGGTGAAGACCCGTCGCGCTACGGCACCATTCGCAGCTCGAAGATCAAGCAGGTGGCCACCGGCCGCTTTGGCGTGACCCCGGAATACCTGGTCAACGCCGAGGTGCTGCAGATCAAGGTTGCCCAAGGCGCCAAGCCCGGTGAGGGCGGCCAGCTGCCAGGCGGCAAGGTCAACGGCCTGATCGCCAAGCTGCGCTATGCGGTACCGGGCGTGACCCTGATTTCGCCACCGCCGCACCACGACATCTACTCGATCGAAGACCTGGCCCAGCTGATCTACGACCTCAAGCAGGTCAACCCGCAGGCCCTGGTTTCGGTCAAGCTGGTGGCAGAAGCCGGCGTCGGCACCATCGCCGCTGGCGTCGCCAAGGCCTATGCCGACCTGATCACCATTTCCGGTTACGATGGTGGTACCGGCGCGTCGCCGCTGACCTCGATCAAGTACGCC
Organism: Pseudomonas sp. 8_5_2; assembly: GCF_059295255.1. Lineage (NCBI taxonomy): Bacteria > Pseudomonadati > Pseudomonadota > Gammaproteobacteria > Pseudomonadales > Pseudomonadaceae > Pseudomonas > Pseudomonas sp. 8_5_2. The sequence continues at coordinate 5,583,004 of NZ_CM181238.1, read as the reverse complement.
GGCGCCCCGTGGGAGCTGGGCCTGGCTGAAACCCACCAGACCCTGCGTGGCAACGACCTGCGCGGCAAGGTACGGGTACAGACCGACGGCGGCCTGAAAACCGGCCTGGACGTGATCAAGGCAGCCATCCTCGGCGCCGAAAGCTTTGGCTTTGGCACCGCGCCGATGATCGCCCTGGGCTGCAAGTACCTGCGCATCTGCCACCTGAACAACTGCGCCACCGGTGTAGCCACGCAGAACGACAAACTGCGCAAGGACCACTACATCGGCACCGTCGACATGGTGATCAACTTCTTCATCTTCGTCGCCGAAGAAACCCGTGAGTGGCTGGCCAAGCTGGGCGTACGCAGCCTTGGCGAGCTGATCGGCCGTACCGACCTGCTCGACGTGCTGCCAGGCGACACCGAGCGCCAGCAATACCTGGACCTGACCCCGCTGCTGGGCAGCTCGCACATTCCGGCGGACAAGCCGCAGTTCTGCGAAGTCGACAGGAACCCGCCTTTCGACAAGGGTGAACTGGCCGAGAAAATGGTGGAAATGGCCATGCCGGCCATTCGCGACCAGGCCGGTGGCGAGTTCAGCCTCGATATCTGCAACTGCGACCGCTCCATTGGCGCCCGTATCTCTGGTGAAATCGCCAAGCTGTACGGCAACCAGGGCATGGCCGCCAACCCGATCACCTTCCGCTTCAAAGGCACTGCAGGGCAGAGCTTCGGCGTGTGGAACGCCGGTGGCCTTAACCTGCTGCTGGAAGGCGACGCCAATGACTACGTTGGCAAAGGCATGACCGGTGGCAAGCTCACCATCGTGCCGCCAGCCGGTAGCCCGTTCGCAACCCAGCACAGCGCCATCGTCGGCAACACCTGCCTGTACGGTGCCACTGGCGGCAAGCTGTTCGCCGCCGGTACTGCGGGCGAGCGTTTTGCTGTGCGTAACTCCGGCGCCCACGCTGTTGTCGAGGGTACTGGCGATCACTGCTGTGAATACATGACCGGCGGCTTTGTCTGCGTCCTGGGCAAGACCGGTTACAACTTCGGTTCTGGCATGACTGGCGGCTTCGCCTACGTGCTCGACATGGACAACAGCTTCGTCGACAAGCTCAACCACGAGCTGGTGGAAATCCAGCGTATCAGTGGTGAAGCGATGGAAGCCTACCGTAGCCACCTGGCGCGGGTCCTTGGCGAGTATGTGGAAGAAACCGGCAGCGAGTGGGGGCGCGAGCTCTCGGAGAACCTGGACGACTACGTGCGGCGCTTCTGGCTGGTCAAGCCGAAGGCGGCCAACCTGAAGCAACTGCTGTCCAGCACCCGTGCCAACCCGCAGTAACAACAGCTGCAAGTGGCAAGCCCCGAACTGCACGTAGAAGCGCTCGAGGTTTGCCCGGCTTAAGTGATCGTCTTGCGGCTTGCAGCTTGTAGCTTGCAGCTGCTGTAAAGAGGTTTTGAAAAATGGCTGAACGTCTGAACAACGACTTCCAGTTCATCGAAGTGGGCCGCAAGGACCCGAAGAAAAAGCTGCTGCGCCAGCGCAAGAAGGAGTTCGTGGAAATCTACGAACCCTTCAAACCGGCGCAATCCGTGGAGCAGGCGCACCGCTGCCTGGGCTGCGGTAACCCTTACTGCGAGTGGAAGTGCCCGGTGCACAACTTCATCCCCAACTGGTTGAAGCTGGTTTCCGAAGGCAACATCCTGGCCGCGGCTGAGCTGTCGCACCAGACCAACACCCTGCCGGAAGTGTGCGGCCGGGTATGCCCGCAGGACCGGTTGTGCGAGGGTGCCTGCACCCTGAACGACGGCTTCGGCGCGGTGACCATCGGCTCGGTGGAGAAGTACATCACCGACACCGCCTTCGCCATGGGCTGGCGCCCGGACATGTCCAAGGTCAAGCCCACCGGCAAGCGCGTCGCCATCATCGGCGCAGGCCCGGCTGGGCTGGGTTGCGCCGACGTGCTGGTGCGTGCCGGGGTGACTCCGGTGGTGTTCGACAAGAACCCGGAAATCGGTGGCCTGCTGACCTTCGGCATCCCCGAGTTCAAGCTGGAAAAGACCGTGCTCAGCAACCGCCGCGAGGTGTTCACCGGCATGGGCATCGAGTTCCGCCTGAACGTCGAGGTGGGCAAGGACGTCAGCATGGAACAACTGCTGGCCGAATACGACGCGGTGTTTATGGGCATGGGTACTTACACCTACATGAAGGGCGGCTTCCCGGGCGAGGACCTGCCAGGCGTGCATGACGCGCTGGACTTCCTGATCGCCAACGTCAACCGCAACCTGGGCTTCGAGAAGTCGCCGGAAGACTTCGTCGACATGCAGGGCAAGAAGGTCGTGGTACTGGGCGGTGGCGACACTGCGATGGACTGCAACCGCACTTCGATTCGCCAGGGCGCGCAAGCGGTAACCTGTGCCTATCGCCGTGACGAGGCCAACATGCCAGGCTCGCGCAAAGAGGTGAAGAACGCCAAGGAAGAGGGCGTGAAGTTTCTTTACAACCGCCAGCCCATCGCCATTGTCGGCGAGGACAAGGTTGAAGGCGTGAAAGTGGTCGAGACCCGTCTGGGTGAGCCGGATGCCCGTGGCCGCCGCAGCCCCGAGCCGATCCCGGGTTCCGAGGAAATCCTGCCGGCCGATGCCGTGGTGATCGCCTTCGGCTTCCGCCCGAGCCCGGCACCGTGGTTCGAGCAGCATGGTATCCAGATGGACAGCCAGGGCCGAGTGGTGGCGCCGGAGCAGGGCAAGTTCAAGCACCAGACCAGCAACCCGAAAGTGTTTGCCGGTGGCGACATGGTGCGCGGTTCGGACCTGGTTGTGACGGCGATCTTCGAAGGGCGTACCGCTGCCGAAGGGATCCTGGACTACCTCGAAGTCTGATGCTGCCTGCACTGGCCTCATCGCCGGCAAGCCAGCTCCCACAAGAGCTGCGGCTACCCTGTGGGAGCTGGCTTGCCGGCGATAGGGCCATCGGTATCGTGCATCATTAAGTTTTTGTATACAAAATCTATTGATCCACGACATACCTATAAAGAAAAGGCACGGCAAACAGCCGTGCCTTTTCTTTGTGCGTCTGAGAAAATGCCCGCACTATTTTTCCGGATGCCGACATGACTGCCCTGAAGAACGATCGTTTCCTGCGTGCACTGCTCAAGCAACCCGTAGACGTCACCCCTGTGTGGATGATGCGCCAGGCCGGCCGCTACCTGCCGGAGTACCGCGCCAGCCGCGCCAAGGCCGGCGACTTCATGAGCCTGTGCATGAACCCGCAATTCGCCTGCGAGGTGACCATGCAGCCGCTGGACCGCTACCCGCTGGACGCGGCGATCCTGTTCTCGGACATCCTCACCATCCCTGACGCCATGGGCCTGGGCCTGTACTTCGAAACCGGCGAAGGCCCGCGTTTCAGGAAGGTCATCAGCACCCCGGCCGATATCGAAGCGCTGCAGGTCCCCGACCCGCAGAAAGACCTTGGCTACGTCATGGACGCGGTCAGCACCATCCGCCGCGAGCTCAATGGCCGCGTGCCGCTGATCGGTTTCTCCGGCAGCCCGTGGACCCTGGCCACCTACATGGTCGAAGGCGGCTCGTCGAAGGACTTCCGCAAGACCAAGGCGATGGCGTACGACAACCCTCAGGCCCTGCACCTGTTGCTGGACAAGCTGGCCCAGTCGGTTACCAGCTACCTCAACGGCCAGATCCTGGCCGGCGCCCAGGCCGTGCAGATCTTCGACACCTGGGGCGGCAACCTGTCGGCGGCGGCCTATCAGGAATTCTCGCTGGCCTACATGCGCAAGATCGTCAGCGGCCTGATCCGCGAGCATGAAGGGCGCAAGGTGCCGGTAATTCTGTTCACCAAGAATGGCGGCCTGTGGCTGGAAAGCATCGCCGACGCCGGTGCCGACGCGCTGGGCCTGGACTGGACCTGCGAAATCGGCGACGCCCGCCGCCGTGTGGGTGACAAAGTGGCACTGCAAGGCAACATGGACCCGACCGTGCTGTACGCCAAACCCGAGGCCATTCGCCAGGAAGTGGCGCGCATCCTGGCCAGCTATGGCCACGGCACCGGCCACGTGTTCAACCTGGGCCACGGCATCACCCCGGAAGTCGACCCGGAGCATGCCGGCGTGTTCATCAACGCCGTGCACGAGCTGTCGGCGCAATACCATCAGTAAACTGATGGCTGAACACCGAAGCCCGGCCCTGTGCCGGGCTTTTTATTGCATTAAGTTTCAATTCAGCGATCGTCGTTAATCTGGGGCCATCGAAACCGAAACAGGACCCGATCCTCATGAAAGCTCGCTACCTTGCCTTGATCCTCGCCCCTCTGTTCAGCACTGCAGCATTGGCTGCGGGTTACACCGGCCCAGGTGCACAGTCGGTGACCACCGTTGCTGCCGCCAACGACGCCGCAGATGACACGCCGGTGGTGCTGCAGGGTTATGTGACCAAGAAGATCAACAACGATGACAAGTACGAGTTCAAGGACAACACCGGCGTCATCACCGTCGAAATCGACGATGAAGACCTTCCGGCTACTCCGTTCAACGACAAGACCAAGGTCAAGCTGACCGGTGAGGTGGAGAAGCACCTGATGAGCCGGGAAGTGGATGTGGATATCGTCGAGATCATCAACTGATCCGATGGCCCTATCGCCGGCAAGCCAGCTCCCACAACTACTTCACAGGCCATGAGCCTTGGGGCACCTGTGGGAGCTGGCTTGCCGGCGATGGGCTGCAAGGCAGCCCCATTCTCAGGCTGCTTTGGGCGGTAACTTGCTCAGGTGCAGCGCCACCAGCAACGCCACCGCCAGCAAGCTGCCAATGAACAACCCGATCCCGTTCCACCCCCACTGGTGCCAGAACACCCCGCCCGCTGTACCCGCCACACTCGACCCTGCGTAATAGCTGAACAGGTACAGCGACGAAGCCTGCCCCTTGGCCTTCAACGCTCGCCGCCCAATCCAGCTGCTGGCCACCGAATGCGCGCCAAAGAAGCCGAAGGTAAATACCAGCATGCCCACGATCACCATCGCCAGCGGGCTGGCCAGGGTCATCAGCAGGCCTGCGGCCATCACGACGATACTGGCCCAGAACACCTTGCGTCGGCCCAGTCTGTCAGCCAGCGCGCCGACTTGCGCCGAGCTGTAGATGCCCGACAAGTACACTATCGACAGCAAACCGACCAGCGCCTGGTTCATGTGGTAGGGCTCCGCCAGCAGGCGGTAGCCGATGTAGTTGAACAGGGTGACGAATGCGCCCATCAGCAGGAAGGCCTCAAGAAACAGCCAAGGCAGCCCGGCATCCTTGAAATGCACGACAAAGCCGTCCAGCAGGCTGCGCGGGTGCAGTGCCTGTGGGCGGAAGTTGCGGGACTCGGGCAGCACCTTCCAGAACACCAGCGCCGCCATCAGGGCCAGGCCGCCGATGGTCAGCATCGCCGTGTGCCAGCTGACGAAGTCGATCAGCACGCCGGTGATAAGCCGCCCGCTCATGCCGCCGATGGCGTTGCCGCCGATGTACAGGCCCATGGCCAGGCCGATGTGCTGCGGGTGGATTTCTTCGCTCAGGTAAGTCATCGCCACTGCCGCCAGGCCGCTCAGCGACAGGCCCACCAGCGCGCGGGTGGCCAGCACCAGCTCCCAGCTTGGCATCACCGCGCTGGCCAAGGTGGAGAGGGCGGCGCAGACCAGGGCAAACACCATTACCGGCTTGCGCCCGATGCGGTCGGAGATGGGCCCGGTGATCAACAATCCGAACGCCAGCATGCCCGTGGACACCGACAGCACAAGGCTGCTCTGCGCCGCATTGATGGCAAATTCCCGAGAGAGCAGCGGCATCATCGGCTGTACGCAGTACAGCAGGGCGAAGGTGGCGAAGCCGCCGCTGAACAGCGCCAGCACGGTTTTCATGAAGGCGGGGGTGCCTTTTTCGATCCACATTTCGTTCAGGGGAGTGGGCTCTGGCTCGGCGGGAAGGGGGGCTACAGCAGTTTTCACGGGCGGGTACCTCTGGCGCAATGAAAAAAGCATATAGCTGGCTAATGATTAGATCCAATATATTGTTCGACCTATTTAAGACGTTTTTCGACCTGTTCGGAGCCGATCATGGAACTGCGCCATTTGCGTTACTTCATCGCTGTGGCTGAAGAGCTGCACTTCGGACGCGCCGCCCAGCAGCTGGGTATCTCACAGCCACCCCTCAGCCAGCAGATCCAGGCACTGGAGCAGGAACTGGGCGCACGGCTTTTCGAGCGTACCAATCGTCGGGTCGAGTTGAGCGAGGCCGGCCGGCTGTTTCTGGAGGAGGCTCGGCAAGTGCTGGCGCAGGTCGAGAAAGCGGCGGATGTAGCCCGTCGTGCGCAGTTGGGCGAGCTAGGCGAGATGAAGATAGGTTTTACTTCCTCGGCACCGTTCACCTCGAAGATTCCCAAGGCCATTCATGCCTTTCGCCAGCGCTTCCCCGCTGTGCACCTGAACCTCAAGGAGATGAGCAGCCGCGACGTTGCCGCAGGGGTGTTCGACGAGTCCATCGAGGTGGGGCTGATGCGGCCGATGCCGCTGCCGGCAGGCTTGCTGGCCACGGAGCTGTTCCGTGAGCCGCTGGTGGCGGTGATCAACGCTTCGCACCCGCTTGCCGAAGGCACTGAACATGGCCTGCACATGGCGGCGCTGGCCGATGAGCCGTTCGTGTTCTTCCCTCGCAGTTATGGCAGCGGCCTGCATGCGCAGTTGCTGAGCCTGGCGCGGCAGGCCGGCTTCAGCCCGCATTTTGCCCAGGAAGCTGGAGAGGCCATGACCATCATCGGCCTGGTGTCGGCGGGGCTTGGGGTTTCGGTGCTGCCGGCGTCGTTCCAGCGCATGCGCATTGAAGGCGTGGTGTACCGCACCTTGCTGGATGAAGGGGCGATGTCTGCGGTGTGGCTGGTGCAGCGTGAGCACGCAGGCTCGGCGATGGCCAAGGCATTTGCCGAGCTGCTTACCGGGCAGGCGGTCGGCCAGGGCTGACGCAGGCCAAATGGCACTGGCCATTGCCGCGGCCTCGCCACATACTCGGGCATTCGTCGAAACACGGAGGTCAATCATGCGGCGCGTGGTGTTCAATCAGAAAGGTGGCGTGGGCAAGTCGAGCATCGCCTGCAACCTGGCGGCGGTCAGTGCCAATGAAGGCTACCGGACACTGTTGATCGACCTGGATGCCCAGGCCAACTCGACCCAGTACCTGACCGGCCTCACCGGCGAGGATATCCCCATGGGGATTGCCGACTTCTTCAAGCAGAGCCTGTCCAGCGGGCCGTTCAGCAAGAAGAACAAGGTCGACATCTACGAAACCCCGTTCGACAACCTGCACGTGGTCACCGCCACGGCAGAGCTGGCCGACCTGCAGCCCAAGCTTGAGGCAAAACACAAGATCAACAAGCTGCGCAAGCTGCTCGACGAGCTGGACGAGGACTACGAGCGCATCTACATCGATACCCCGCCGGCGCTGAATTTCTACGCAGTTTCTGCGTTGATCGCAGCTGATCGTGTGCTGATCCCTTTCGACTGCGACAGTTTCTCGCGGCAGGCCCTTTACGGGTTGCTGGCCGAGATCGAAGACCTCAAGGAGGACCACAACGAATCACTGGTGGTCGAAGGCATCGTGGTCAACCAGTTCCAGTCCCGCGCCAGCCTGCCCCAGCAGATGCTCGACGAGCTGCTGGCCGAGGGCATGCCGGTACTACCGGTGTACCTCAGCAGTTCGGTGAAAATGCGCGAATCGCATCATGCCAGCCTGCCGCTGATTCACCTCGAGCCGCGGCACAAGCTGACCCAGCAGTTTGTCGAGTTGCATTCGCTGCTCGAAGAGAACGCCTAGACCCCTTGGCTGCGCAACCACGCCAGCAACGACTGGAGTGGAAACGCTCCGGCCTGGCGGCTCACTTCGCGACCGTTCTTGAACAGCAGCAGGCTGGGGATCGAGCGTATGCCCAGTTGCCCCGCCAGGTTGCGGTTTGCTTCGCTGTCGAGCTTGGCCAGGCGGCAGCGACCCGCCAGCTGCCGCGCAGCTTGTTCGAAGGTGGGGGCGAAGGATTTGCAGGGGCCGCACCAGTCGGCCCAGACGTCGACCAGCAGCGGCAGGTCGCCTTTGATCTGGCTGGCGTAGCTGGCCTCGGTCAGCTCGAAGGGCTGGGCCAGCAGCACATCCTGCTTGCAGCGGCCGCATTTGGGGGCGTCGCTCAAACGTTCGGCGGGCAGGCGGTTCAGACCGTTGCAGTGCGGGCAGGGGATTACCAGTGGGTCGGACATGTCTTCTCCTCGAGGTTTTTGGGGCCGCTGCGCAGCCCTTTCGCGACACAAGGCCGCTCCTACAAGGATTCGCGGCGTTCTGTAGGAGCGGCCTTGTGTCGCGAAAGGGTCGCGCAGCGGCCCCAGGATTTATGAAGAGCAGCTGATTTCCAGGTGCTTGCCCCACTCCGGCGGTCGCTCGGCGTAGGCCTGCATCCCCGGCTGCTCTTCAAACGGTTTGCTCAACACCTGATGCAGCCGCCGCACTTCGCTGTAATCCCCCGCCTCAGCCGCTTCGATGGCTTTCTGCGCCAGGTAGTTGCGCAGCACGTACAGCGGGTTTACTGCGTGCATCCGTTCACGCCGCCCCTCGGCATTGCCCGCTTCGCGCTCGCAGCGGGCCAGGTAGTCGGCGCCCCAGGCATCGAAAGCTGCCAGGTCGATGAAGTCGTCACGCACCACCTTCAGCGCTTCGGCCGCCGGTTGTTCGCCCAGCTTGCGGAAGAACAGGCTGTAGTCCACGCCCCCACGCTGCATGCACTGCAGCAAGCGTTCGACCAGCGCCATGTCGTCGTCCTCGGCCGTGGTCAGGCCAAGGCGCCGGCGCATCAGGTCCAGGTAATGAGCCTGGTACAGCGGCAAGAACAACCCCAGCGCTTCCTTCAGTGGCTCCACCTCGATCACCGTGGTCAGCGCCTGGGCCAGCGCGCTGAGGTTCCAGTGGGCAATCGGCACCTGGTTGGCATAGCTGTAGCGGCCACGGTCGTCGGAGTGGTTGCAGATGAAATTGGCGTCGAAGTCGTCGAGGAAAGCGTAAGGGCCGAAATCGAAGGTAATGCCGAGGATCGACATGTTGTCCGTATTCATCACCCCGTGGCAGAACCCATAGGCCTGCCAGCGGGCGATCAGCTCGGCGTTGCGCTCGACGATGGTGCGGAACATGGCCAGGTATGGCTGCTCGGCACCGCGGCATTCGGGGTAGTGATGCTCCAGCACGTGATCGATCAGCAGCCGTTGCTGTTCAGGCTGCTTGGTGTAATAGAAGTATTCGAAGTGGCCAAAGCGCACATGGCTCTGCGCCAGGCGCGTGAGCATGGCGGCACTTTCGCGGGCTTCGCGCCACACCGCCGTGCTGGAGCCGATCACGCACAGTGCCCGGCTGGTGGCGATACCAAGGGCGTGCAGGGCTTCGGAACCGAGGAATTCGCGAATGGATGAGCGCAGCACGGCGCGGCCGTCGCCCATGCGCGAATACGGCGTCTGCCCGGCGCCCTTGAGGTGCAGGTCCCAGTGTTGGCCCTGGTCGTTCAGCACTTCGGCCAGCAGCAGGCCACGGCCATCGCCCAGGCGCGGGTTGTAGGAGCCGAACTGATGGCCGGAATACACCATTGCGCGTGGGTCGGCCTGTTCCCACAGCTTGTGGCCGCTGAACAGCTCGGCGAACACCGGCAGTTCGGCCTGGGCGGGGTCGAGGTCAAGCAGGGCCATGGCCGACTCGCTCGCAACCACCAGGCGCGGGTCCGCGATGGGTTCGGGCAGGACCTGGGTGGAGAACGCGTCGCCCAGGCGGGCGAAGCGGTTGTCGAAGGTGAGTTGGTCGAGGGCTTTCACGGGCTGCTCCTGGAGATCGATGCCTAGGGGGCCGCTTTGCGGCCCATCGCCGGCAAGCCAGCTCCCACAGAGAATACACAGGGGGTCGGTGTGGGAGCTGGCTTGCCGGCGATCGAGGGCGAAGCCCTCGCAGGCATTTTGGGCGTTCATGCCCTATGGAGTCCACTCACACAGGTTGAGTGCCATCCGGTTTCGGCTGTTCCATGGGAATCAGCTGCTGCTTGCCACCTTTCGGGTCCATCAGGAACACCTCCACCTGGCGCACCGAGATCTTGATGTCGTGCGCCTTGAACTCACGGCTGATATAGCGGTTGAGTTCGTCCAGGGTCGGGTTGCGGTCGCCCAGGTCACGCACATGCATGCGCAGCTCATGGTCCAGCGAGCTCTCGCCGAAATTGAGGAAGTACACGATCGGCTCCGGGTCCTTGAGCACCCGTGGGTTCTCATGCGCGCCCTTGAGCAGCAGGTCGCGCACCAGGTCGAGGTCGGAGCCGTAGTCGATGCCCAGCTTCAGCGTCACCCGGGTGACCGTGTCGGTCAGCGACCAGTTGATCAGCTGGCCGGTGATGAAGGTCTTGTTGGGGACGATGATGTCCTTGCGGTCGAAGTCGGTGATGGTGGTGGCGCGAATGCGGATCTTGCTCACCGTGCCGGACAGGTTGCCGATGGTGATGGTGTCGCCAATGCGCACCGGGCGCTCGAACAGGATCATGATGCCGGAGATGAAGTTGGCGAAGATTTCCTGCATGCCGAAGCCCAGGCCTACCGACAGTGCGGCCACCAGCCATTGCAGCTTGTCCCAGCTCACCCCGAGGGTCGACAGGGTACTGACGATACCGATGCCGACGATGGTGTACGACAACAGCGTGGTGGTGGCGTAGGCGCTGCCCTGGGCAAGGTTCAGTCGCGACAGCACCAGTACCTCCAGCAGGCCCGGCAAGTTGCCGGCCAGGGCAAAGGTGATGCCGACGATGACCAGCGCGCCCAGCAGGTCGCCGAGGCTGATCGGCACCATGCTGGCGGCGGCGCCGGTACCGCTGGTGTATTCGTACAGGACGAAGTTGTTGAGGTAGGCGAACACCGAGATCAGGTCGGACCACACCCAGTACAGCCCGGCGATGAAGCCGCCGAGCAGGGCCAGGCGGATCAGGCGCAGCGACTGTTGGTTGACCTGCTCGATGTCCAGGGTCGGCTCTTCGGTGATGACTTCGCCGTCCAGCCCTTCCTTGGCAGCTGCGCGCTTGCTCAGGGCGCGCTGATAGGCCAGGCGCCGCGCCGCCACAGAGAGGCCGCGCACGAATGCGGCTTCGATCACCAGCCAGAACATCAGCAGGTACAGGGTGTAGATCAGGCGGTCGGTAAGCTTCAGCGCGGTGTAGTAGTAGCCGAAGCACACCGCCACGAACAGGGCGATGGGCAACGCGGTGAACGCCACCCCTACAGCCCTGCGGAACAGCGAGGCATCACGGTGCGCCGGGCTGCTGAGCAACAGCCGGCTCAGCAGCCAGGCCATCAGTGCATAGCAGGTCAGCACCACGCCGATGCCCAGTACGTCGTCGGCCAGCGCCGAAGGCTGGTGCTCGGCCACCGCCACCACACCGACCAGGGCCAGCACCACGGTGCCCAGGCGGCGCACCCAGCCGCGCAGGAACTCGACCTGCGGCTTGTGCCAGCGGAAGTGGATTTCGGCCACGCCGCCGGGGGCGAGGATGCGGTAGGCGGTATAGAACACCAGCCAGGCCTGGGCCAGCTGCCAGAGTGCGGCGCCCAGGTTGGCGTTCTGCCCGCGGGCGTCGATCTGCAGGGCGTAGCTGCACAGGGCCAGGCCCAGGCTGACCGGCATCGCCAGCAGGATGTTGATGAGGATGGCCTGAGGTGTATGCCACTGGCTGTCGCGGCGGAAGTGGCCGATATCCTGGTGCACCTTGCTCAGGCGCTGATACAGGTACTTGCGCCGCCACAGCAGGCCGCCGATAACCAGCAGCAACGGCAGGAACAGCAACGGCCGCTGGCTCAGGCCATCGGCCAGCTCCTTGATACCCGAGCCCCACGGCAGGTCGGCCACCTGCTTGGCGAAGCGCTCCGGCACGTATTTCAACCAGTCCCAGTCCAGCGGCTTGTTGCTGGGGATCCAGAACATCTGTTCATCGAGCGTGGTACGCAGGCCCTGCGCCGTACCCAGCAGCTGCTTCTGGTTAAGCTGCAGGGTGATCGATTCATTGAGCAGCGCCGACAGTTCGCGGTTCAACCGTTCGAGCAGGTCGCTGCGGGTGATGGCGACTTCCAGCAGCGCCTTGCGCAGTGCCGGGGTGACATCTTCCTGGGGCTGGTTGGCCAGCAGCTTGTCGACGTAGGTGACCGGGCTGCTCATCTGTTCGCGCTGCTGGTTGATCTCGAACTGGTACAGGCGGATATCGGCGATCTGGTCGGCCAGGTCGCGATCGACTTTCAGGTGCGGCAGGGTCTGCTTCTGCTTGTAGAGGATCTTGGACAGCAGCAGGCTGCCCTTGAGCACGTTGATCTGCTCGTCCAGCGCCTGGTCCGCCTGGGTCAGGCTGTCCAGCTGCTGTTTGGTATGCAGGTTCTGCTGGGTCAGTTCGTTGAGGCGGTCGGTGCTTTTGAGCAGGTAGTCGGAAAGCTTGAGGTTGGCCGCGCTTTCGCTGGCCAGCAGGCTGCTGCCACCGGCTTTCTGGGCCTCGATCGACTGCTGGGTAACCGCTTCCTGCGACTGGGCCAGGCGCTTGTCGTTGATCAGGGTCTGCAGGTCCTGAATCTCCTGCTCCAGGCGCGCGGCGCGCTCGATCAGCAGGTCGTGCCGGGCGTTGCCGAGGTCTTGCAGCAGGCTGTTGCCGGCCAGCTCCTGACGGCGCAGCAGGGTCAGTGCGTTGAGCGAGGCCAGTTCGGCATTGAGCTGGTTGCGCTGGTCGGCATTGATGGATTTGCCGCCGTCCTTGCCGGCTTTGAGGATGTTGTTGATCTGCTGGGTGCGGGTCTGGCTGCTGCTGATCTCGGCTTGCGCGCGCTCGGGGCGGGTTTGCGAGTTGATGATCAGGCTGTTGGCTTCGGACAGCGCTTTTTGCAGCTCACCCTGCAGGGTGTTGCGCTCGCTGAGCAGCTGCTCGAGCTGCGGCACGGTAAGGTTGGCGTAGCGCTGGGTAACGGGCTGCGGCTTGCTTTCCTTGAGCTTGGCGAGCTCTTTCTGGCTGTCGCTGGTTTCCTTGGGGGCACCTGCAAGTTGCTGCTTCAGTGCAGCCAGTTTTTTCTCGTTGTCCTCCTTGCTGGCCAGCAGGCTCAATGTTTGTTCGAGCACCTGCTGCAGCGCCTTCTGGTCGGCTTCGGGCAGCTTGCGGTCGGCGATCTTGTCGAGGCTGTGCTGGATGCTGGCGGTGGTCGGGGCTTCAGCCGCAGTGGCGGCAAAGGAAAGAGACAGGCACAGCCCGAGCAGGGCTGTGCGGAGGTACACGCGCAGGGACATAGGCAGGCTACTTGTGGATCCGGCAGAAACGAAGTTTAGAGGAACAATCCTGGTCCGGGTCGCGTTCCTTCGGGGAATCTGACGCCTACTTTCTGGATCTTGTTCCCGTCCATGGTCGCCACGGTCCAGATCGTGCCATGCCAATCGACCTGGTCACCTACTACTGGAGCGCCTCCGACCTTCTGTCGGATGAACTGCGCCAGCGGCATTTTCGCGTCCAGGCCGTCGAGTTTCAGGCCGTACAACGCTGCCACCGCACCCAGTTCGGCATCGCCTTCGAGCACGAAATCGCCGAAGAAACGCAGGTCCAGGCCACGCTGTGGCGCCTGGCTGAACAGTTTGCCCAGGGCTGGCAGGTTGTGCTCGTGGCCGATCACGCAGAGCATGTCGCCCACTTCCAGCACGGTACTGCCCGAAGGGTGCAACAGTTGCTCGCCACGAAACAGCGCGGCGATGCGCGTGCCTTCGGGCATCTTCAGTTCGCGCAGGGCGGCGCCGATGCACCACTTTTCCGCGCCCAGGCGGTAGACGAACATTTCCCATTCGCTGGTGATGTGCACTTCCAGCGCGGAACGGGAGATCGGCGCCGGGTCTGGCGGTACCGTCACTTTCAACAGCTTGGCCATCCACGGCAGGCTGGTGCCCTGCACCAACAGCGACACCAGCACGATGAAGAAGGCCAGGTTGAAGAACAGCTGGGCGTCCGGCAGGCCGGCCATCAACGGGAACACCGCGAGGATGATCGGTACTGCGCCGCGCAGGCCAACCCAGGAAATGAAGCCTTTCTCACGGCCGTGGAAGGCCTTGAATGGCAGCAGCGCGGCGACCACCGACAGCGGCCGGGCGACCAGGATCATCCACAGGGCCAGGCCAAGCGCCGGCAGGGCGATGGGCAGCAGGTCGTGGGGCGTGACCAGCAGGCCCAGCACCAGGAACATGCCGATCTGGGCCAGCCAGGCCATGCCGTCGAGCATGTGCAAAATCCCGTGGCGGCTGCGGATCGGCTTGTTGCCCAGCACCAGGCCGCACAGGTACACGGCAAGGAAGCCGCTGCCGTGCAGGGCGTTGGTCAGCGAGAACACCACCAGGCCGCCGGCCACCACCAGAATGGGGTAAAGGCCGCCTGCCAGGTTGATGCGGTTGACCATTTGCAGCATCAACCAGCCACCCCCCAGGCCCAGCAGGCCACCGATACCGAACTCGCGCAGCAGGTGGCCCAGCAGGCCCCAGTGCAAGCCGGTCTGGCCGCTGGCGATCATGTCGATCAGGGTCACGGTAAGGAACACTGCCATCGGGTCGTTGCTGCCCGACTCGATCTCCAGGGTGGCAGTAACCCGCTCGTTCAGGCCCTTGCCGCCGAGCAGCGAAAACACAGCTGCGGCGTCGGTAGAGCCGACGATGGCGCCGATCAGCAGGCCCTGGATCAGGCTCAGGTTGAACAGCCAGGCCGCGACCAGGCCGGTGAGGGCCGTGGTGATCATCACGCCGACAGTGGCCAGCGACAGTGCCGGCCACAGCGCTACGCGAAAACTTGCCACCCGTGTGCGCAGGCCGCCGTCCAGCAGGATCACCGCCAGCGCCAGGTTGCCCACCAGGTAGGCGGTCGGGTAGTTGTTGAAGATGATGCCGCCACCGTCCACGCCGGCGACCATACCGACCGCGAGGATGATGACCAGGATAGGGATGCCCAGGCGCGACGACAGCGAACTGACCAGGATACTTGCGCCCACCAGCAATGCGCCGATCAGGAACAGGCTGTTGATGGTGCTTGCATCCAAAGGCAGGTACTCCGGGACAACGGGGAAAGGAACTCGATAGCATCTCGCTAGCAGGTCGCGTGCCAATCGATTCTAACCTGATGAATTGGCAGCATGTAAAGCGTTTCTGCAGATGTGCAAAAGGCACCGCGGAGGGTGCCTTTTGATGTGTCGCCTATGCGGGCCCTTTCGCGGGTGAACCCGCTCCCACAAGGTGGTGCTACTCATGTGGGAGCGGGTTCACCCGCGAAAGGGCCGGTGCAGGATCACGCCTGCTTCACTTCTCGCATCGGCTTGCCCTTCACCGGCGCGCCCTCAGCCTTGTAGTACTTGGCAGTGCTGCGCGGCAGCGGCTTGCGGTTGCGGATCTTGTCCGAGATTTTCTCGGCGATCATGATCGTGGTGGCGTTGAGGTTACCGGTGATGATGATCGGCATGATCGACGCATCGACCACACGCAGGCCCTTCATGCCGTGCACACGGCCTTCGCCATCGACCACCGCCATGTCGTCGGTGCCCATCTTGCACGAGCAGGACGGGTGGAACGCGGTTTCGGCGTGCTCGCGGATGAACTTGTCGAGCTGCTCATCGGTTTGCACATCCGGGCCCGGGCTGATCTCGCGGCCGCGGTACGGGTCCAGCGCCGGCTGGGCCATGATTTCACGGGTCAGGCGGATGCCGTCACGGAATTCCTGCCAGTCCTGCTCGGTAGCCATGTAGTTGAACAGGATGCTCGGGTGCTGGCGCGGGTCCTTCGACTTGGCCTGGATACGGCCGCGGCTTGGCGAACGCATCGAGCCCATGTGCGCCTGGAAGCCGTGCTCCTTGACGCCGTTGGAGCCGTTGTAATTGATCGCGACCGGCAGGAAATGGTACTGGATGTTCGGCCATTCGAATTCAGGCCGGGTGCGGATGAAACCACCGGCCTCGAACTGGTTGCTGGCGCCGATGCCGGTACCTTTGAACATCCACTCGGCACCGATGGCCGGCTGGTTCCACCACAGCAGCGACGGGTACAGCGACACCGGCTGGGTGCAGGCGTACTGCAGGTACAGCTCAAGGTGGTCCTGCAGGTTTTCGCCGACGCCCGGCAGGTCGTGGACCACGGGGATGTCGAGGCTTTCCAGCAGGGCGCGCGGGCCGACACCGGAGCGCTGCAGCAGCTGCGGCGACGCGATGGCGCCGGAGCTGACGATCACTTCCTTGCGGGCGCGGGCTTCAACACGTTCTTCGCTGTCGCCGACCAGGTAGGTCACGCCAATGGCGCGCTTGCCGTCGAACAGAACGCGGTCGCTGAGGGCGTGGGTGACGATGGTCAGGTTAGGGCGCTTCTTGGCCTGGTCCAGGTAGCCGCGGGCGGTGCTGGAACGGCGGCCGTTCTTGGTCACCGAACGGTCCATCGGGCCGAAACCTTCCTGCTGATAGCCGTTGAGGTCTTCGGTGCGCGGGTAACCGGCCTGTACACCGGCCTCGACCATGGCGTGGAACAGCGGGTTGTTGCCAGCTTTTGGCGTGGCGACGCTGACCGGGCCTTCGCCACCGTGGTACTCGTTCGGGCCGATATCGCGCGTTTCAGCTTTTCGGAAATAGGGCAGGCAGTCGAGGTAGGTCCAGTCCTCGAGACCTGGCAGTTCTGCCCAGCCGTCGAAGTCCATGGCGTTGCCGCGGATGTAGCACATGCCGTTGATCAGCGATGAACCACCCAGGCCCTTGCCGCGGCCACATTCCATGCGGCGGCCGTCCATGTACGGCTCCGGGTCGGTCTCGTAGGCCCAGTTGTAGCGGCGCCCCTGCAGCGGGAAGGCCAGGGCGGCCGGCATCTGGGTGCGGAAATCGAAGCGGTAGTCGGGGCCACCGGCTTCCAGCAACAGCACGGTGACGCCGGCGTCTTCGGTCAGGCGGGTTGCCAGGGTGTTACCGGCCGAGCCGGCACCGACGATGATGTAATCGAATTCTTGGGACATGAAAGTACCCTCGTGTTGGCGGTGATCAGGGAGCGGAAACGCCCGTGCACAGCGGCACGGGCGTGGCTAGACAAGGTTTAGAAAACCGAGTTGTAGCCGCCCAGCTCGACCTGGACCGACTTGATGCGAGTGTATTGAGCCAGCGAGCTGACGCCGTTCTCACGGCCGACGCCCGACTGCTTGTAGCCACCTACCGGCATTTCCGCCGGCGATTCACCCCAGGCGTTGATCCAGCAGATGCCGGCTTCCAGCTTGTGGATGATGCGGTGGGCGCGGGTGATGTCGTTGGTGCAGACACCGGCGGCCAGGCCGTACTCGGTATCGTTGGCGCGACGGATCACTTCTTCTTCGGTTTCGTAGGAGAGAATGCTCATCACCGGGCCGAAGATCTCTTCCTTGACGATGGTCATGTCGTCGGTGCAGTCGGTGAACACGGTCGGCGCGACGAAGGCGCCCTTGGCGAACTCACCTTCGGTCAGACGCTCGCCGCCGCACAGCACGCGGGCACCTTCTTCTTTACCCTTGGCGATGTAGCCCAGCACGCTTTCCATGTGCTGGAAGCTGACCAGCGGGCCGAAGTTGGTGTTCTCGTCTTCCGGGTTGCCGACACGGATGCGGGCAACGCGCTCGGCGATCTTGGCCTCGAAGGCTGCCTTCATTTCAGCCGGGATGAACACGCGGGTGCCGTTGGTGCACACCTGGCCCGAGCTGTAGAAGTTGGCCATCATGGCGATGTCGGCGGCCTTGTCCAGGTCGGCGTCGGCGCAGATGATCAGTGGCGACTTGCCGCCCAGTTCCATGGTGACTTCCTTGAGCGACGAGCTTGAGGCGCTGGCCATGACCTTCTTGCCGGTGGTGGTGCCGCCGGTGAAGGAAACCTTTTCGATGCGCGGGTGCTCGGTCAGCAAGGTGCCGACTTCACGGCCGCTGCCGGTGAGAACGTTGAACACGCCGTTCGGCAGGCCGGCTTCGGTGTAGATCTCGGCCAGTTTCAGGGTAGTTAGCGAGGTGACTTCCGACGGCTTGAAGATCATTGCGTTGCCGGCGGCCAGGGCCGGGGCGGATTTCCACAGGGCGATCTGGATCGGGTAGTTCCAGGCACCGATACCGGCAGTCACGCCCAGCGGCTCGCGGCGGGTGTAGACAAAGGACGATTCGCGCAGCGGGATCTGCTCGCCTTCGATGGCCGGTACCAGGCCAGCGTAGTACTCCAGCACGTCGGCGCCGGTGACGATGTCGACGTAGCGGGTTTCCGAGTACGACTTGCCGGTGTCCAGGGTTTCCAGCATGGCCAGTTCGTCGTTGCGCTCGCGCAGGATGTCGACGGCGCGGCGCAGGATGCGCGAACGCTGCATGGCGGTCATCGCAGCCCAGACCTTCTGGCCACGTTCGGCGCTTTCGACGGCTTTCTCGACGTCAGCCTCGGTGGCACGTTGCACGTGGGCGAGGACTTCGCCGGTCGCCGGGTTGATGGCTTCGAAGGTGGCATCGCTGCCAGCGTCGACGTAAGCGCCATCAATGTAGAGTTTTTGCGTTCCGAAACGGGCCATAGTGTCCTCGCAAGTGCAGTGTGTGGTTTGGCTTGCGCGTCACGCTCCTGCCGAGTTGGCAAGGGCCGTGCGTGCTTGATCAGCAGCCTGGTCATGGGTGCCCAGGGTGTGCTGTTTAGCCAGTTGTAGATCCATGTATTCGTAAGCAATCCGTATCGCCTGGTCGGTGTCGAATGCATCACCCGACAGGGCACCACGCAGCCACAGGCCATCAATGAGAGCCGCCAGGCCGCGGGCAGCCTTGCGCGCATGGTAAAGCGGCAGGGCGCGGCGGAACTGGCAGCACAGGTTGGAATACAAGCGGTGGTCGTTGATCCGCTGCAACCTGTGCAAATCGGGCTGGTGCATGCTGGAAGCCCAGAAGGCCAACCAGGTTTTCATCGCCGGGCCGTTCACCTGGCTGGCATCGAAGTTGCCCTCGATGATCACTTTCAGGTGGGCACGCGGGCTGTCGTCCGTCAGGGCCAGGCGGCGTGCCCGCACCCCTTCGTTGAGCATGCTCATGATGTAACCCATCGTCGCTGCGATCAGGCCGTTCTTGTCCCGAAAGTAGTGACTGATGATGCCGTTCGACACACCGGCCAAACGGGCAATCAGCGCAATGCTGGCGTCCCCCAGTCCGACCTGATCGACCGCCTGCAACGTGGCTTCGATCAACTGCTGGCGGCGGATGGGTTGCATACCGACCTTGGGCATCTTGCTATCTCCTCAGGCCTGCGAGCAGACGACGGGCGGCTGACTCGGCGAAGACCAGTCTATTTTGTTTTGATTGAACGTTCAATCAATAAAGAATAAGCTCTGCGACAATTTGTGCCATTGACACTCTTTCGAGCGGTCATCAGGGCACGGATTGACACCCCAGGAAATCGCGTAACCCCCGGAATACAAGGCGTTGACGGGCATGAGCGATGCGAAATGCAGATTCTGCCGTACGGTCTTGCGCCCTGCGACAGGCCCTTGGAGCGGGCGCGGTAATCTGTGACGAATGCGCGCACCCAAGCGGCGGCGTGGCATTTTTCAACGGGCCACCTGTCTGTTTTTTGCAACGTATCGATTCGGGATCGCGGTTTCCAGGGTGCTTTTATAACACCTGACGCAGTGGGGATATTCCACCAATTGCTCGGGAAAGACTGATTAGCCTCCACAGCCGTACTGCCCGGAGCATTCGTGCAATGAGTTCTGCCTCCCTTACCAAACCCCCCGCCGAGAGGGTACGGGTCAACCGCGTGGTGTTCTTCACCTCGGCGCTGATGATCCTCGTTCTGACTGCCTTGCTGATCGCTGTACCCGAAACCGCCGGCCAGGTGCTGGGCGTGGCCCAGAAGTGGCTGACGCGCACCTTTGGCTGGTACTACATGCTGGTCATCTGCGGCTACCTGGTGTTCGTCG
This sequence comes from Pseudomonas sp. 8_5_2, assembly GCF_059295255.1. Taxonomy (NCBI): domain Bacteria; kingdom Pseudomonadati; phylum Pseudomonadota; class Gammaproteobacteria; order Pseudomonadales; family Pseudomonadaceae; genus Pseudomonas; species Pseudomonas sp. 8_5_2. Next base: position 5,563,005 of record NZ_CM181238.1, on the reverse strand, counting down.
TCTACCTGGCGTTTTCCGACTATGGCAGCCTCAAGCTGGGCGGCAAGGACGACCAGCCCGACTTCAGCTACGGCGCCTGGGCCGGCATGCTTTTCTCTTCGGGTATCGGCATCTCGCTGCTGTACTTTGGCGCCTCCGAGCCGCTGGACCACTATTTCAACCCGCCCGAAGGCACGCCTGCCAGCCTCGAGGCCGCGCGCCAGGGGCTGCAGCTGACCTTCCTGCACTGGGGCCTGCATGGCTGGGCGATCTACGCCCTGGTCGGCCTGGCCGTGGGTTACTTTGCCTACCGCCACAACCAGCCGTTGGCCTTGCGTTCGGCGCTTTACCCGCTGGTGGGGGAGCGTTGGGTCAAGGGCGCCGCCGGCAACGCGGTGGATATCTTCGGCATGTTCGTGACCTTGCTGGGATTGGTGACCAACCTGGGCATCGGCTCGATGCAGGTGTCCTCGGGCCTGGAATACCTGTTCGGCATGGACCACAGCAAGACCAACTTGCTGATGGTGATCCTGGTCATGGCCGGTGTGGCTACCGTGGCTGCGGTCTCGGGTGTGGAAAACGGCATCCGCCGCCTGTCCAACCTGAACATCATGCTATTCAGCGGTTTGCTGATCTTCGTCCTGCTGGGTGGCGAGACCCTGCACCTGCTCAATGGCCTGGTGCAGAACGTGGGGGATTACCTCAACGGCATCGTCCTGAAGACCTTCGACCTGTACGTGTATGAAGGGTCGGGCGACAAGTCCGAGCGCTGGCTGGGCCTGTGGACCGTGTTCTACTGGGCCTGGTGGATTTCCTGGGGCCCGTTTGTCGGCATGTTCATTGCCCGTATCTCCAAAGGCCGCACCGTGCGCCAGCTGGTAATGGGTGTGCTGCTGATCCCGCTGGGCTTCACCTTGGCCTGGCTGTCGATCTTCGGCAACACCGCGCTGGACCTGGTGATCAACCAGGGTGCTGTCGAGCTGGGCAAGACCGCGCTGGAGCAGCCGTCGATGTCGATCTACCAGCTGCTGGAATACTTCCCCGCGGCGAAGATCGTGATTGGTGTGGCAGTGTTCGTCGGCTTCGTGCTGTTCCTCACCCCGGCCGACTCGGGCGCGGTGATGATGGCCAACCTTTCGTGCAAGGGCGGCAAGGTCGACGAAGACGCCCCGCACTGGATGGTGGTGTTCTGGTCGGTCATCATCACCCTGGTCACCATTGGCCTGCTGTTCGCCGGCAACTTCGAAGCCATGCAGACCATGGTGGTGCTGGCCGGCTTGCCGTTCTCGGTGGTGCTGGTGCTGTTCATGTTCGGCCTGTACAAGGCCATGAAGCAGGACGTGGTCGTCGAGCAGGAGCGCGCCGAACTGGCCGCCCGTGGCCGTCGCGGCTTCAGCGAGCGCCTGGGCCAGCTGGAATTGCAGCCGACCCAGGCCGTGGTCCAGCGGTTCATGGACAAGCAGGTCAGCCCGGCGCTGAAAGAAGCCGCTGCGCAACTGCAGACCCTGGGCTTCGACGTGGAAACCCGGGTTGGCCAGTCGCGCAACATGATGGGCCTGCGGGTGATGATGGAAGAGGGCAACCCGTTCGTCTATGAAGTGAGCCTGGACGGCTACATGGCTGCGCCGAGCGAAGCGCCGGTCGAAGGCGAGCCGGAAGTGCGCCAGCGCTTCTACCGTGCCGAGGTGTACCTGCACGACGGCAGCCAGGAATACGACCTGATGGGCTTTGCGCCGGAGCAGATCGTACGCGATGTGCTGGACCAGTTCGAAAGCCACCGGCAGTTGCTGGGGCGTGTGTATAGCTGATACACAAACTGTAACGCCCAAGGCCTTGCTCGAGAGAGCAAGGCCTTTTTCATGTCTGAGCTTTATGTAGCGCGGGCACCGTGATTGCTTGCAGCAGCCTACCGGCTTTGCCATTGGAGGCCTGCTGCATGATCGCTCCCGACATTCCTACCTTCGACTTCAAACACGCTGCGGCCCTGCAGTTTGGTGATCGCCCGACGCTGCGACAGGTTGCCAGCGAGCAACTGCTCAAGGTGTTGCTGGCCGAACTGCCATGGCTGGCATTTGTCAGTCCTACCCTGATCAGCGCTGATCCGCTGATGCTCGATAGCCCGGAGCCCGACACGGACTATTGGACGACCCAGCCATTTGTCGACAGGGTGCTGCTGGCTCTGCTTGAACCACCGCCGCTGGATATCGAACCCGTCGACGGGCGTCACCATAATCTGGGGCTGTTGGCCACGCATCGCTTTGCCGGCTCAACCAGCGAGTTCGATACCCGCCAATTGAGCGGTGTGTCGAACGTGCTCGATAATCTTGTAAAACAGTTGCCTCAGCTTTTTTGTGAGGCGCAACTGGCCTACTGGAGCGAGCAGGGGAGCGCTGGGGTAAGCCGCGATCTTTGGTTACAGCTGCTGCTGAAGTCCGCTCTACTGCGTGGCTTGCCGTTGCAGGCGCTGGATAAAAAGGAGCAAGCCTGCATTCGCGGCCTGATCCGTGGCGGGGCAGATCAGCCCTCGGTATGGTTGGTGAAAGCGACTTTGACCAGCGCTACGGTGACCACCGAGGAAACATTGTGCAATTTGCTGGTGACCGGCGAGTGGGACGAGCAGCAGGTGGTGCTTTGGTGTGCGCCGTCGGGTGTGGTGCGAAGCTTCGGGTCGTTGGGCGCATTCGGCCGCGCCCTGCGTGACGAGCTAGCGCAACGCTACAGCTTCGAGCAGCTGAGTTGGACTCGCTACGCGGCCGAAGGCAACATTTTTGCTCAGCAGGTTTCACTGTTGCTCGAAACCCTGTTCAACAGGGTCGAGAGGTTAGCCTACCGGGGCATTACCGATGTGACGGAACTTGAGCAGCGCTTTGCCCAGTTGAGCGCCCCGTCATCCTGGTTCATCAGCTATGCCGATGATACCGCTGCGGTACAGCCCCCCCCCGGCTGGCGCAGAAGCACGGCTGAAAACAGCTTTGCCTGCCACGCCGGCTTGTTGCAACTTGCGCTCGACCAGCTCGATTCGGACGGTGTTGCAGCCTTGGATGGCGTCCAGACATTGAATGAATACGCCCGCGAGCAACTCGTTGAACAGATACACGCTGACTACAGTGACGACAGCTCGCCCGACGATTTGCTGTTGGACCTGTACCTGGCGCGTGGGGAGCCTGGCGGGCCGGCAGCAGGTGCGGGTGGCGGCGAGCCACTGGTATTCGTCGGCAGCAAGAGCCTTACTGAGTTCGCCATTGGCAATCTTGTCTCCCTGAAGGGCGCGGCTATCGAAAAGGTTCGCCGCCGAGACGGCAGTGAGGCGCCGCCGTGGCTGGACGCCGAAGCAGCCAGGCGATTGGTCACTCAGGTAGACATCGGTGGCCGTTATCCGGCCTATGTTGCAGGCCAACTTGATGACAGTGGCCGGCGGCCTGAACGGATAAGGCGCTTTGCAAGAGAGTGGCGCAGCGCGCTGCTACAGAGTGCCATCACTGCCAAGCTCGATGGCAAGGTGAAGGAGGGCGGGTTGCAATGCGTTGTCGACTATTGCGCAGGACATGTAGACCCAGACACCCCGCGGATGATGCTGGTTCCCCTGGCGTTCAGGCGTAGCCAGCACTCGCGTCAAAGTGATCCGGTTCATTGCATGTATATGTTGTTTTGCGCCGAGCCTTCTTTGGTACTGCTTTATCGGCCCTTGTTCAGGCAAGACACGCTTCGCGAGTATGCAAGCCTTCCCGCGGTGCTTGAACATGTGCGCGAATCCCGGCTGTTGCAGGCCGGCATCCTCGACTGGATGGACCCCGCCGTGCGCAGCGTCTACGACAACGGCGGTTTCAGTGAACCGCATGTCACTGCCATCGGCATCGACCCCTATGCGCTGCCAGAGCGCCCAGAGCCCGTTGAACTGGCGATTGAGTTCTGGCGGAATAATGTGGATGAAAGGCTTTACGCAGCTAACCGCGACGTCTTGTTGATGCTGGCGGACCAGCAGTCGGTGTCCAACGCAGAGAGCCGCTGGCAAACCCTGTGCGAAGGTGCATGGCTGTTGTTCGATGTGGCGACATTGCTGGTTCGCGGGCCGGTGGCCAGCGTGGCCTGGTTGGTACAATCGCTGAGCGCCTTGCAAGCGGACCTTCAGGCGCTTGAGCAAGGAAATGACTTTGAGCGGTCTGCTGCAATTGCCGACCTGTTGCTGAACATGGGCATGACCCTTTTGCATGCTCATCATCCGAAGCTGGAGGTTACCCCTGAGAGCGGGTTGCCTGATGCCTCGGCGTTCGAATGCCCTCCGCCACAGAGCGGAGCGTTTTCGGAGCTAGCGGTGAAGCCAGTTCAAAGCGCTGAAAACGCTGGCGAGGTTTTGCCCGCCTATTTCGGGCAATACACAGACTTTTCATTCCGAGGCCGCCAGGGGTTCAACTCGTTGCCCCTGCGTCAGAGGGAAAAGCTGCTGGCCATGCGTTCAAGCGTGTCACTCAACGGAGTCAAACCTCATACCGTGGGTGATGCGGCTGGCCTGTACCAGATGGGTGACAGCTACTATGCAAGCCTTGCCGGTGAGGTATATCGCGTAGAGCTTTCGAGCATCGGCGCGCGTGTGGTTGATGCTCAGGGCCGCTACGGGGCATGGCTGATTCCTTTCGATGGCGTTTGGCGAGTGAATGCGGGCATGGGTATCGGGGGGATGGAGGCTAGCGCCCTGAGCCTGAATATCAGCAAGCGCTTCAAGAAGCTGTCGTCCTCGGCCAGCGCGCTCGAAGTGCAGGCCCGCAGTCTGAGAACCGAATTCGCCACGCTGGGCAAGAGCATCATTGCGCAGCGGGATAAACTTTCAAAACTCCAAGGGATCAGGGCGGGTGCTCAGGCGAAAGTGGATGAGCAACCCCAGGGCAGTGATACTGCCGCTGCGCGGGCGGCCATAAGCCAATACGACGAGCGCATTGCGCAATGGCAAGCGGACCTTTTGAACCTGCGCAAAGAAACGGTCGCCAAGCTCGAGCAGGTACTGCACAAGGAAGAGCAACTGTTGCCGCTACTGACCGCCATGCAGGAGGCGAAGTACGCCACTGAGCGCGCAGCAGGGCATTGGGGAACGATCGTGCCGGAGACCGAGGTTGCGCTCAGGGTCCGGCTGATCCGCGACAGCCACTTCGTCTTCCGCGAGCTACAGACGTTGGCAGAAATCAGGGAGCTCAGCGAATTACAGGAGCGTCTGATAGCCGCCACGGGAGACGAAATCATCGAAGTCTATTTGCTGTGGCGGAGCAAACTCGAGGTGCTGGCAGGGTTCAAGGACCGTATGCTTCTGGCGTACGAACGTCTGGACAATCTCTTGGCCAATGCTTCTGATGAGCTCCAGATCAACGGTCTATTGGGCGGGGAGACGTTGACCGTCAGGCAAATGATCTCCTTGCGCAATGTCTCTACAGTTCAGTTGCGCTTCAATCAGATAATTACCCTGGCTGACCTGTCACTGCATGATGATGTTGCTGGTGTGGGAGAGACGCTTGCTACCTACAGAAGCGAACTCAAAGGTTCGTCACTGCGCAACGCTGCAGGCGCGCATGGCGTACTCGATTTTGTCAACCTGTCGGCTGAAGACCGCATTGGTATCCTGCAGGAAGCGTGGGACGAATACTCGGCGGCAATACTCAACAGTAGCAGCATCCTGACGGCCGGAGGGCAACACATAGAACCCGCCATGCTTGAGCGATATCGAGCACATGTCGAGAAGCTCAAACTGGATGCTGGCCGTCGTCTGGTCGAAGCCGTTCAGGAGCAGGAGGGGTCTGCAGCCACTGGCACGCGAGCGCCTTACAGTGCCTCCAGCGGCCAGCACCGGGTGGTACGCAACAACCAGGGGCAGTTGCTGATCGGTACTGAAGTCGAGCAGGACGGGCAGCGTATCGTCGAAATTCGCGAGTCCTTTTCCAACGAAGTCCTGGCCACATTCGACTGGGTAGACGGCCAATGGCGGCAACGACAAGCGCAGCCGATTCCATCGCCCGGGCCCGCCCCTTCAACGGATCTGGCAATGCGCGTACAAGCGCTGCTGGACGAAAATGCCGTTATCGAGAGCAAGGCCAAAGCCTATGTCGCCAACGACATCAAGGCGGGCTTGCTCGCTCAACTATTCGATGGGCAGCTCGAGAAGCTCGACCGGGTGGTGGCCGACTTGCGTGAAGAAGGCTCTGGCGACGCTTTGGTCAGGCAACTGGAAAGCGCTGCGGATCGGCTTCGGTCGGACAAAAACCTGCAACTGACGACGCTTTATACCGGCACACACTACCCCTCTGCCCAGGCATTGCAGTTCCTGCATCAGCAGGGGCTGATCAAGGTCGAATACATCGCAAGAAAGACGATGCACGACGGCAGCACGTTCGACGAGTACAAGATCATGCGCTTGACCAAACCCGGCGATTCTCAGGGCCGGAATCTGTGGGCCGCGCATTTTCATTTTCTGGCTGCTGATGCCTTTGCCGAGGAATTTACTCACGGTCACCTGAAGACGTGGCGCCAGCGCAGCATGAGCAACCGCGCGGAATCTGCTGCGGGTGAGCGGGTGCACCGCGGCAGGTTGACCCTGGAGCAGGCCAGGGGAATCATTCCTTTCGTTTGAGCAGGCAGGCCGTTCAGCGGTTGCTGTAGCGGCCATGCTTACCATGCGCCGGCATGGCCTGATTGCTTCGCTCGGCGATCATCTGGTGCAGTGTGACCAGGGTGATGCCTTGGCTTTTCAAGTGTGGCAGCTCGCGTGCCAGTACCTCGAGCGTCTGTGGATACGGGTGTCCGATCAGCACCGCCGAGCCTTGCTTGCGCGCCAGGGCAATGCCCTGCTGCAGCTGCCCGGTAATCGCCTCGGTGGTGCGTACGTCGTCCAGAAACACATCGCGCGAGACATGCGCCAACCCTTGCGCTTGTGCCTCGGCGGCCGCCACCGTGGCGGCGCTGGTGCGGCTGTCGACGAAGAACAGGTGACGTTGCTGCAACTGGGCCATCAGCCAGGCCATCGGCGCGCGCTGTGCGGTCATGCGGCTGCCCATGTGGTTGTTGATGCCTGCAGCGTAGGGGACCTTGAGCAGCGCGGCCTCCAGGCGCCTGGCCAGTTCCTCGATGGGCAGGCCCGGGTGCCAGGCGTACGGCCCGGTGGCCGGGTCCATGGGCATGTGCAGAATCACCGTCTTGCCGGCCTTGTGCGCCTGGCGGGCGAAGTCGCTGGCGTGGGGGGTGTCGGGCATGATCGCCATGGTTACCGGGCCGGGCAGGGCAAGGGTGCGGCGGTCACGCTCGGGGCTTTGGCCGAGGTCGTCGATGATGATGCTCATGTACGCCTTGCCCGCCGGTGCCGCTTGCGCGACACCGGCGACCAGGCAGAACAGCAGGCACAGCAGATAACGCATGGGCTGGATCATTTACCCGAGGTAATGTTCAGGCCCTTGAGCAGGCTCAGTGCCTGGCTCAGCTGGAAGTCGTCATCCTGCGGGCGCTCCTTGCGTTTGCTGCTGCCGGTCGGGCGGTCGGCGCCGCCGTTGCCGTTGCCAAGGTGGCCCTGAAGATCGGCTTCCTTGAAGTTGTCGGTGTCGATTTCGGCGGTGAGCTTGGCCGGGCGCACTTCAATGTCGGGGACAATGCCCTGGGCCTGGATCGAGCGGCCGTTGGGGGTGTAGTACAGCGCGGTGGTCAGCTTCAGGGCACGGTCGTTGGCCAGCGGCAGCACGGTCTGCACCGAGCCTTTGCCGAAGCTGTCGGTACCCATCAGCACGGCGCGCTTCTGGTCCTGCAGGGCCCCGGCGACAATTTCCGAGGCCGAAGCGCTGCCGCCGTTGATCAGCACCACCAGCGGCACGCCTTCGCTGGCGTCGGCCGGGTCGGCCGAGAAGCGCAGCTCGGAGTTGGCGATGCGGCCCTTGGTATAGACGATCAGGCCCTTGGTCAGGAAGTGGTCGGCCACTTCTACCGCCGACTGCAGCACGCCGCCCGGGTTGTTGCGCAGGTCCAGCACCACGCCGCGCAACTTCTTGCCGTTGTCCTTGCGCATCTTGGCCAGGGCCTTGCCGACTTCGTCGCCGGTCTTGACCTGGAACTGGGTGATGCGGATGTAGCCGTAGTCGTTCTCCAGCAGCTGGCTTTTCACGCTCTTGACCTGGATGACCGCGCGGGCCAGGGTGACATCGAACGGGTTACCGCCGTCGCGTACCAGGGTCAGGGTGATTTTTTCGCCGATCTTGCCGCGCATCTTGTCGACAGCTTCGGTCATGGTCTGGCCGCGGGTCGGGGCGCCGTTGATCTTGACGATCAGGTCGCCCGCCTGCACACCGGCACGCGAGGCCGGGGTGTCATCGATCGGCGACACCACCTTGATGAAGCCGTCTTCCTGGCCCACTTCGATGCCCAGCCCGCCGAACTCGCCGCTGGTGCTCTCCTGCAGCTCCTGAAAGTCCTCGGGGCCGAGGTAGGCCGAGTGCGGGTCGAGGTTGCTGAGCATGCCCTTGATGGCGTTTTCCAGCAGGGTCTTGTCGTCCACCGGCTCGACATAGGCCGCCTTGATACGGTCCATCACCTCGGCGAAGGTGCGCAATTCTTCGAGCGGCAGCGGTGCCTTGGCAGTCACCTCGGTGGCCGGTACGGCTGCCGCCGGAGCAGGCTGGGCCTTTTCCGCAGCAATGGCCAGGGGCGCGCCGACCGCCAGGGCGATGGACAGGGCCAGCTGGGTGAGACGAGGCGAGTGCAGCATGTCGAACGAACTCCTGATCCTGTAAGCGCTCCCTGCGGAGCATCGGTGCAGCCCTCAGGCTACCCCGTATAAATGTGACTAGCCCCGGCACCACTGCGAAGGGTCGGTAGGCCGGCCCTGCTGGCGGATGGCGAAGTACAAGCCTGCCGTGTCCTGGCCACCGCTGTCGCCAACGGTGGAAATGGCTTCACCGGCCTTGACGATATCACCGGCGCTCTTCAGCAGGCTCTGGTTGTGGCCGTACAGGCTCAGGTAACCGTTGCCATGGTCGAGAATGACCAGAAGCCCCGCGCCGCGCAACCAGTCAGCGAAGACCACCCGCCCGCCGTGCACGGCCCGCACCTGGGTGCCTGGGTTGGCGCTGATCATCACCCCGTCCCACTTGGCGCGTGCATCGCTGCCGCGGGCATCACCGAAGCGTGCCAGCAATCGACCATTGACTGGCCACGGAAGTTTGCCCCGTGCGGCAGAAAAAGCTCCGCCATAGCTGGCGCTGTCGCTGGAAACCATCGGGCCGAGGGTGGTGCGGGCCTTTTTCGGCGGCTCCACGGGTTCGCGGGCCTGGTCGCGGGCAGCGGCGGCGGCCAGGGCTTCCTGTTGGCGGCGTTTTTCGGCTTCCTGCTGGGCCAGCAGGGCTTTCTGGCGTGCTTCTTCGGCCTCGCGGGCCTGGCGCGCCAGGGTTTCCTCAATGGTCTTGAGGACTTTGGCCAGGTCGGCCTGGTCTTGCTCGCGCGCCTGCAGCTTCTGGTCGCGGTCTTTGACGTCGCTGTTGAGCTTGGCCAGCACCTGCTGGCGCTTGCCGCGCTCGGCTTCCAGGGCCTGGCGGCGGCTGTCGAGGTCGGCACGCTGGGCCAGCAGTTGTTCCTGCTGGCTGGAGATTTCCTGCTCGACGTTGGCCAGCTGGCGCAAGGTCTCGTTGAAGGTGCGCAGTTGCTCCAGGCGCGCCTTGCTCAGGTAGTCGTAGTAGGTGAGGGTGCGGGCGAACTTTTCCGGGTTCTGCTGGTTGAGCAGCAGCTTGAGGTATTCCTCACGGCCGTTGTTCTGATAGGCCGAACGGGCCTGGATGGCGATCAGCCGCTGTTGTTCAACGCGGGCGCTCTGGAGTTTTTTTTTCTCGGTATCAAGGCGCTCCAGCTCGCCCTCGGTCTTTTTTAGTTCTTGTTGCAGGGCCTCCACCTGCTTTTCCAGCTTGCCGATATCGGTCTCGGTAGTCTTGAGGTCCTTTTGCACACCGGCCTTTTCTTCCTGGAGCTTGCCCAGCGTCTTCTTGAGCTCGGCAATATCCTGGCGGGTGGCGTCCAGTTGCTGCTGGGTCTGCGCACGCTCGTCGGCGAAGGCCGGGCTGAGCAGGCATGACAGGGCTAGGAGAATCAGGGCGCGAAGCATGGGGTTTGGCGTACCAGGGATGGAGACTGGCCTAGTATGCCCGCCTGGGCAGGCAAAAAAAACGCCTCGCTGCGGGTGCAGGGGGGCGTTTGTCTGGAATTCATGTGCAAAGGGGCTGCTTTGCAGCCCAATCGCCGGCAAGCCAGCTCCCACAAAATCACCACAAGCCTTGAAATTGTGCACGTTACCTGTGGGAGCTGGCTTGCCGGCGATGGGCCGCAGCGCGGCCCCCTACTCAGAATCAAGCGTCGATCAGGATCGAAGTACCGGTCATTTCCGCCGGCTTTTCCAGCCCCAGCAGCTTCAGCATGGTCGGCGCGACATCAGCCAACACCCCGCCGTCACGTACCTTGACGTTACGCTTGCCCACATAGATGAACGGCACGGGCTCGGTCGTGTGCGCGGTGTGCGCCTGACCGGTGCATTCGTCTTCCATCTGCTCGACGTTGCCATGGTCGGCGGTAATCAGCGCTTCGCCGTCCACTTTGGCCAAGGCCTCGACAATGCGCCCGACGCAGGTGTCCAGCGCTTCAACCGCCTTGACCGCGGCTGCGAACACGCCGGTGTGGCCGACCATGTCGCCATTGGCGTAGTTGACCACGATCACGTCGTAACGCTGCTGCTCGATGGCTTCGACAATGCGGTCAGTCACTTCAGGTGCATTCATTTCCGGTTGCAGGTCATAGGTGGCGACCTTCGGCGACGGGATCAGGATGCGCTCTTCGCCTTCGAATGGCTCTTCACGGCCACCGGAGAAGAAGAATGTCACGTGTGCGTACTTTTCGGTCTCGGCAATGCGCAGCTGGGTCTTGCCGTTTTTCGCCAGGTACTCGCCCAGCACGTTGTCCAGGCTGGCCGGGGCGAAGGCGGCAGGGGCCGCGATTTTGGCCGAGTACTGGGTCAGGCCGATGTAGGCCGCCAGTTTTGGCAGGCGGGTACGGGGGAATTCGTTGAAGTCGGGCTCGACGAAGGCGCGCGACAGCTCGCGAGCACGGTCGGCGCGGAAGTTCATGAAGATCACGGCATCGCCGTCTTCCACCTTGACCGCTTCGCCGATACGCGTGGCCTTGACGAACTCGTCGCTCTCGTCACGGGCGTAGGCGGCTTCCAGGCCTGCCTGGGCGGTGTCGGCGCTGTACTCGGCGGTGCTGTCGACGATCAGGTTGTAGGCGGCGCTGACGCGGTCCCAGCGGTTGTCGCGGTCCATGGCGAAGTAGCGGCCGATGATGCTGGCGATGCGGCCCTTGCCCAGCTTGGCAAAGGTGGCGTCGAGCAGTTCGATGGACGATTGTGCGCTGCGTGGCGGGGTGTCGCGGCCATCGAGGAAGGCGTGCAGGTAGATCTTTTCCGCGCCGCGCTGCGCGGCCAGCTCGGCCATGGCCACCAGGTGGTCCTGGTGGCTGTGCACGCCGCCATCGGACAGCAGGCCAAGGATATGCACAGCCTTGCCGGCACTGGCTGCCTTGTCCACGGCGCCGGTGAGCACCGGGTTGTGGAAGAACTCGCCGTCGCGGATGGCCTTGGTCACCCGGGTGAAGTCCTGATAGACGACGCGCCCTGCACCGAGGTTCATGTGACCGACTTCGGAGTTGCCCATCTGCCCGTCCGGCAGGCCGACATCCATGCCTGAACCAGAAATGAGGCCGTGCGGCTGGTTGGCGCGCAGGCGGTCATAGACCGGGGTATTGGCGGCAAAGATGGCGTTGTGTTCGGGGATTTCACTGTGGCCGAAGCCGTCCAGGATAATCAGGACCAGGGGTTTGGGCGTACTCGTCATCAATCAAACTCACGGTTGTTCAAAGATGATAAAGAAACGCATTTTAGGGCAAATACGCCACCCACGGCGAATATTCGTCCCATTCCCCCGACCGGCGCACCCGTGGTAGCAACATGAAGGTTGGTTTTCCCGCCGGCCCGTCGGGCTTTGGTGGCACCATGGGGCTGTGTATACTGGCCGGCATTTTCAATCGCCTGGAACACCGCTGATGGTTGCTCACCTGATTCAATTCGCGACAGATCACTACATCCTGGTTGCGATCTTCCTCATTCTGCTGGTCCTGCTGCTTATCAATGAAATCCGTCGTGGCGGCCAGAGCCTGAGCAATGGCCAGCTGACTGCCCTGGTCAACGCCGACAAGGCCCTGGTGATCGACATTCGCCCGGCCAAGGAATATTCCGCCGGTCACATCGTCGGTGCGGTGAACATCCCGCAGGACAAGCTTGCCGCCCGCATGAGCGAGCTGGAAAAGCACAAAGAGAAGACCCTGATCATCGTCGATGCGATGGGCCAGCAGTCCGGCACGCATTGCCGCGAGCTGCTAAAAGCCGGTTACAACGCCGCCAAACTGAGCGGTGGCGTTTCCAGCTGGAAAGCCGATAACCTGCCCCTGGTGAAGTGATATGAAGCCTGTCATCGTCTATTCCAGCGACTACTGCCCCTACTGCATGCGCGCCAAGTACCTGCTCGAGAGCAAGGGCGTGGCCTTCGAGGAAATCAAGGTCGACGGCAAGCCGCAGGTTCGCGCCGAGATGAGCCAGAAGGCCGGCCGTACATCGGTACCGCAGATCTGGATCGGCAGCACCCATGTCGGTGGATGCGATGACCTCTATGCCCTGGAGCGCGCCGGCAAGCTCGACGCGCTGCTGGCGGCCTGATTTGCACTGCATTCAAAAACATTAGGATAAGGATCTGCCATGACTGACCAACAGACCAACGGCGCTGCTGCAGAAGACAACAGCCCGCAGTTCTCCATGCAGCGTATCTATGTGCGCGATCTGTCGTTCGAGGCCCCGAAAAGCCCGCAGATCTTCCGCCAGACCTGGGAACCGAGCGTTGCGCTGGACCTGAACACCAAGCAGAAAGCCCTGGAAGGTGACTTCCACGAAGTGGTGCTGACCCTGTCGGTTACCGTCAAGAACGGTGACGAAGTGGCCTTCATCGCTGAAGTGCAGCAGGCTGGCATCTTCCTGATCGCCAACCTCGATGCAGCTTCGATGAGCCACACCCTGGGCGCGTTCTGCCCCAACATCCTGTTCCCTTACGCCCGTGAGACCCTGGACAGCCTGGTGACCCGCGGTTCGTTCCCGGCCCTGATGCTGTCGCCGGTCAACTTCGACGCCCTGTACGCGCAAGAAATGCAGCGCATGCAGGAAGCTGGCGAAGCGCCGACTGTGCAGTAATCGCTGGCTCTATCAAGAAAGCGCCTTTCGGGGCGCTTTTTTGTTGCCTGTACCGGCCCTGTCGCCGGCAAGCCAGCTCCCACAGGTACTGCACAGGACCTGAGCTGTATGCGGTCCCTGTGGGAGCTGGCTTGCCGGCGACAGGGCCGGTACAGGCAGTTCATCAGCTCCCGGCAAACCCGTTCTGCCGCCACGCCTCATACACCGTCACCGCCACGGTATTGGACAGGTTCAGGCTGCGGCACCCTGGTCGCATCGGCAGGCGCAGGCGTTGCTCGGCCGGCAAACTGTCCAGCACGTCGGCCGGCAAGCCACGGCTTTCCGGCCCGAACAGGAACGCGTCGCCCGGCTGGTAGGCCACTTCGTGGAACGAGTGCGAGCCCTTGGTGGTAAAGGCGAACAACCGTGGGTTGCCCAGGCTTGCCAGGCATCCGGCCAGGCTCTCGTGGCGCTTGAGCGTGGCATACTCGTGGTAGTCCAGCCCCGCACGCCGCAGGCGCTTGTCATCCAGTTCGAAGCTGATGGGCTCGATCAGGTGCAGCTCGCAGCCGCTGTTGGCACACAGGCGAATGATATTGCCGGTATTCGGCGGAATTTCTGGTTGAAAAAGGATGACGTGAAACATGCACGGCTCCAAGCGTGAAGATGACGGGCATTCTACCCCTGAACCGGACGTGCGTTCGAAGGCGTTCCCGCGGGTGATGCTGTCGTTGGCGATTGTCGGCTTGATGGTCGGGCTGATGATCGGCCGCCTGACCGCGCCAGAGGAGCGCGAACTGCAGCAGGTGGCGGTGGTCCAGGACGGCCTGGAACTGTGGTTCAATGCAGAACCCAAACTGCATGGGGAGAATGTGGAAGGCACCGTTGCGCTGTTGTTCCAGGCCGAGGGCAAGGTCCAGCAGGGGCAACTTAGCTTGCAGGGCAAGCCCGTCAGCTGGCGGGTACAGCGGAGCAAGGAAGGGTTGTTGCTGACGGTGGTGGCCGCGCGCCCCCTGCACGGCGAGTGGGCCGGTGCAGAGGACGATGGGCGTTGGCGGGTGCAGGTGAAGCTGCACGAATAAAAGAGGGGATGTCCCGGCCTGCCTGTACCAGGGTCCCCAAAACGGGCGGTGTTGCGAATAAAAGAGGGGTCACCCGGCCTGCCTGTACCAGGGCCCCCGAAACTGGTGATGCAATAGCTATTGCAGGGGGCGTGCCAGTTTTGCAAAGCCCGTGAATACTGGGCTTTCAGGGGGATTTGGCCGGATGTTGAGGGGGTTTGTGCCTTCGGGAGGTGCAGTGGGCACAGGATCGGTGCATTGGGGCGGTGTCTGGTTTTGCGCCACAAACGCATTCGCGGGTTCACCCGCGAATGCGTCAGTTCAGGTCGTCAAGGATTAATGGTCTTCACCTTCCTCATCATCCCCACCCGCCACATTCATTCCCAGCTCCTTGATCTTGCGCGTCAGGGTATTGCGTCCCCACCCCAGCAACAGTGCGGCATCCCGGCGCCGCCCGGCGGTGTGCTTGAGCGCCGTCTCGATCATGATCCGCTCAAAGCTCGGTACCGCGCTGTCCAGCAGGTTGGTCTGCCCACGGGCCAGCGCCTGGTCAGCCCATTGGCGCAGGGCCTGCTCCCAGTTGGTCACCGGCGCGGCGTCCTGCGGCAGGTTCAGCAGCTCGGGCGGCAGGTCACCGATCAGCACTTCGCGGCTGGAGGCCATCACGGTGATCCACCGGCAGGTGTTCTCCATCTGCCGCACGTTACCCGGCCATGGCAGGTTACGGATGAACTCTTCGGTCTCCGGCTTCAGGACCTTTGGCTCGACGGCCAGCTCCTGGGCCGCGCGGGCCAGGAAGTGGCGTGCAAGGGTGGGAATGTCTTCGCGGCGGTCGGCCAGGCGCGGAATGTGAATGCGGATCACGTTCAGGCGGTGGAACAAGTCCTCGCGAAACTTGCCAGCCTGCACCAGCGACTCCAGGTTCTGGTGGGTAGCGGCGATGATGCGCACATCGACCTTGACCGGCACGTGGCCGCCCACCCGGTAGAACTCGCCATCGGCCAACACCCGCAGCAGGCGGGTCTGGGTGTCGGCGGGCATGTCGCCAATCTCGTCAAGGAACAGCGTACCGCCGTCCGCTTGTTCGAAACGGCCGCGGCGCAGGTTGGCCGCCCCGGTGAAGGCGCCCTTTTCATGGCCGAACAGCTCGGACTCCATCAAGTCCTTGGGGATGGCCGCCATGTTCAGGGCAATGAACGGCGATGCTGCGCGCGGGCTGTGGCGGTGCAGGGCGTGGGCGACCAGCTCTTTACCGGTACCCGATTCACCGTTGATCAGCACAGTGATGTTGGAATGGCTGAGGCGGCCAATGGCGCGGAACACCTCCTGCATCGCCGGTGCTTCACCGATGATCTCCGGGGTGCGTGCCAGGTTCTGCGGCACATCCAGCCCTTGTTGCTCCTGCGCATGCTGGTTGGCGCGTTTGACCAGCGAGACAGCCTCGTCCACATCAAACGGCTTGGGCAGGTATTCGAAGGCACCGCCCTGGTACGACGCCACAGCGCTGTCCAGGTCTGAATGCGCGGTCATGATGATGACCGGCAGGCGCGGGTGCTGCTCGCGTATCTGCGCCAGCAAGTCCAGGCCGCTGGCGCCGGGCATGCGGATGTCGGAAATGATCACGTCCGGCTGCTGGCGTGCCAGGCGCCCCATCACACCGTCTGCGCTGTCGAAGCTCTGGGTGGTCATGCCTTCCTGTTGCAGGGCTTTTTCCAGGACCCAGCGGATGGAACGATCATCGTCGACGATCCATACGGTTTCACTTCGGCTCATGAGGCGGTGGCTCCTTGTTCCAGGGGCAGGTAGATCGAGAAGGCGGTGTGGCCGGCATGGCTTTCACACTCGATCAGGCCCTGGTGCTGGCTGATGATGTTCTGGGTAATGGCCAGGCCCAGCCCGGTACCGTCCGGGCGGCCGCTGACCATGGGATAGAAGAGGGTGTCCTGCAGTTCCGAGGGAATGCCCGGGCCGTTGTCGATGATCTCCACCCGTGCCACCAGGCGATGACGCACATGGCCGATGGTGAACTGGCGCAGGGCGCGGCTGCGCAGAGTGATGCGGCCCAGGCGCAGCTCATTCTGCGAGCTGATGGCCTGCATGGCGTTGCGCACGATGTTGAGTACGGCCTGGATCATCTGCTCACTGTCGATCAGTACATCGGGCAGGCTCGGGTCATAATCGCGCACCAAAGTGATGCAGCCCTGGCTTTCGGCCTCGACCAGGCTGCAGACCCGTTCCAGCACCTCATGAATATTGGTCATTGCCAGCGATGGCAGCTTGTTCGAGCCGAGCATGCGGTCGACCAGGTTGCGCAGGCGGTCGGCCTCTTCGATGATCACATTGGTGTAGTCGCGCAGGCCGTCTTCGGGCAGCTCGCGCGCCAATAACTGTGCGGCGCCGCGAATGCCGCCGAGCGGGTTCTTGATCTCATGGGCCAGGCCGCGCACCAGCATCTTGGTGGTTTCCTGCTTGCTCAGCTGGGCCTCTTCCTTGGTGATGCGCAGCAACCGGTCACGTGGGTGCACCTCCAGCAGCAGCAGGGTCTGGCCCTGGTGCAGGATGGGCGTGACGGCGTAATCGACGGTAATGGTCTGCCCGGTCAGCGATGTCAGTTGCGCTTCGCGCTTGGTGAAGGGGTGCGCCTGCTCCACCGCCTGGCGCAGCGAGCTGAGCGCTTCGGTCGATTCAGTGAACAGTTCGCTGATGAACTGGCCATGGCTGCGTTGGCCGCTAACGGCCAGCAGCATTTCTGCGGCCGGGTTCATGTACTCCAGGCGCAGATCCGCATTGAGCAGCAGCGTGGCGGTGGTCAGGTTGTCCAGAAGCAGACGGTGCTGTGCATCGCTGATGGTCATATGGCGTCGGTGACCTCTTTTGGCGCTTGCCTGGCACTCCTTTGGCAAGGGCCGGGCGCAGGTTGGATCCGCTGGTGCGAATTCTTGTACAAGAAAATGCAAGAAACAAACCAAAGCTCCGAAAAGAAGCGGGATTTAACGAGAAAGGCCTGGATCTGCGCGATATCGGATCAAAAACTCTGGATGAAACGTTTCTTCTGAACCAGTTTGGCGAGCAAATGGGAGCACGGAGCAAAAATGTGCACCAAGATAGAGCATAGCGTGGCTGGTACAGGTTTTTGTGGGAGCAGAAACGAAAACGGCCTCCCGAGGGAGGCCGTCTGGATCATGTCATCGGCGCCAGGCGCCGATCAGATCAGCAGCTGTAGTACAGCTCGTATTCCAGCGGGTGCACGAAGGTACGGACCTTGATCTCTTCTTCGCTCTTCAGCTCGATGAAGGCATCGATGAAGTCGTCGGAGAACACGCCGCCTTTGGTCAGGAACGCACGGCCTTTGTCCAGCTCTTCCAGGGCTTCTTTCAGGCTGCCGCATACTTGCGGAATGTCCTTGGCCTCTTCCGGTGGCAGGTCGTACAGGTTCTTGTCGGCAGCATCGCCTGGGTGGATCTTGTTCTGGATGCCGTCCAGGCCAGCCATCAGCAGGGCCGCGAAGGCCAGGTACGGGTTGGCCGATGGGTCCGGGAAACGTGCTTCGATACGGCGGGCTTTCGGGCTGCCGACGTAAGGAATACGGATCGAGGCGGAACGGTTGCGAGCCGAGTAGGCCAGCATTACCGGGGCTTCGAAGCCTGGGACCAGACGCTTGTAGGAGTTGGTCGACGGGTTGGTAAAGCCGTTCAGGGCTTTGCCGTGCTTGATGATGCCGCCGATGAAGTACAGGGCGGTGTCGGACAGGCCGGCATAGCCTTCACCCGAGAAGGTGTTCTTGCCTTCTTTCCAGATCGACATGTGCACGTGCATGCCCGAGCCGTTGTCGCCGTACAGTGGCTTCGGCATGAAGGTGGCGGTACGGCCGTAGGCGTCGGCAACGTTGTGCACGACGTACTTCAGGGCCTGTACTTCGTCAGCCTTCTTCACCAGGGTGTTGAATTTGACGCCGATTTCGTTCTGGCCGGCAGTCGCCACTTCGTGGTGGTGAACTTCGACGATCTGGCCCATTTCTTCCAGTGCGTTGCACATGGCAGTACGGATTTCGTGGTCGTGGTCGAACGGCGGAACCGGGAAGTAGCCGCCTTTCACGCCTGGACGGTGGCCTTTGTTGCCGCCTTCCACGTCAGCACCGGTCATCCACGAGCCTTGCTCGGAGAAGATCTTGAACATCGAGCCGGAGATGTCGGAATGGAACTTCACTTCGTCGAAGATGAAGAACTCAGGCTCAGGGCCTGCGAACACGGTGTCACCGATACCGGTGCTCTTCAGGTACTCTTCGGCACGCTTGGCGATCGCACGTGGGTCGCGGTCGTAGCCCTGCATGCTCGATGGGTCGACGATGTCACAGGTGATGATCAGGGTCGGCTCTTCGGTGAACGGGTCCAGCACGGCAGTGTCGTCGACCGGCATCAGGATCATGTCGGAGGCTTCGATGCCTTTCCAGCCAGCGATGGAGGAGCCGTCGAACATCTTGCCGACTTCGAAGAAGTCTTCGTCCAGGGCGTCACGCGACGGCATGGTCACGTGGTGCTGAATGCCTTTGGTGTCCGTGAAACGCAGATCAATCCACTTGACGTCATGATCTTTGATGAGTTGAACCGACTTCGACATGTTGTCCTCCGGAGGGTCTAGAGCGCGGTGGGCCGCTGCCCTGGAAAAAGGGTGTTGCCAGGCGCGGATAGTCGGCCAAGCTTACCTGCCTCACAAGGGAGCAAATTGCATGCCAGTGCCCGAAAATGGCGAGGTAGGGATAAAAGGAGGCGTTTGCGGGCATTTGAAGGTTGGGTGAGCCTGAAAAATGCACCCTAAAGATGCGAATTCTGCAGGCTGCGCACCAATATTGTGCATTGGTTGTTTGATGTGTTTTTTTGAGGGCCTCATCGCCGGCAAGCCAGCTCCCACAGGTAGGGCGCCAGCTCTTGATACCTGTGGAGGGCCTGTAGGAGCTGGCTTGCCGGCGATGAGGCCGGTGCAGGTAATATAAATCCGACCTTCTGTACAAAAGTTGGTCAAATCCTGAGCAATTTCCGATATAATTCGCGCCCCTCATTTTCGGCAGGCCCTGCGCGCACTGTTAACCAATGAAACTTATCGTCAAAGTCTTCCCAGAAATCACCATCAAGAGCCGGCCGGTGCGCAAGCGCTTCATCCGCCAGCTCGCCAAGAACATCCGCAACGTGCTCAAGGATCTGGATCCCGAGCTCGCGGTCGATGGTGTCTGGGACAATCTCGAGGTGGTCACCCGCGTCGAAGACGAAAAGGTTCAGCGCGAGATCATCGAACGCCTCACCTGCACCCCGGGTATCACCCACTTCCTGCAGGTAGAAGAGTACCCGCTGGGTGACTTCGACGACATCGTCGCCAAGTGCAAGCAGCACTTCGGCCACCTGCTGGCCGGCAAGCACTTTGCCGTACGTTGCAAGCGCGGCGGCCACCATGACTTCACTTCGATGGACGTCGACCGTTACGTCGGCAGCCAGTTGCGCCAGCAGTGCGGCGCCGCCGGCATCGAGCTGAAGAACCCGGAAGTGCTGGTGCGCATCGAAATTCGCAACCAGCGCCTGTACGTGATTCACAATCAGCACAACGGCATTGGCGGCTATCCGCTGGGCGCCCTGGAGCAGACCCTGGTGCTGATGTCCGGTGGTTTCGACTCTACCGTGGCGGCCTACCAGATGATGCGCCGCGGCCTGATGACCCACTTCTGCTTCTTCAACCTCGGCGGCCGTGCCCACGAGCTGGGCGTGATGGAAGTGGCCCACTATCTGTGGAAGAAGTACGGCAGCAGCCAGCGCGTGCTGTTCATCAGCGTGCCGTTCGAAGAAGTGGTCGGCGAGATTCTCAACAAGGTCGATAACAGCTACATGGGCGTGACCCTCAAGCGCATGATGCTGCGCGGCGCTGCCCACATGGCCGACCGCCTGCAGATCGAGGCGCTGGTCACCGGCGAGGCGATTTCCCAGGTGTCCAGCCAGACGCTGCCGAACCTGTCGATCATCGACTCGGCCACCGACAAGCTGGTGCTACGCCCGCTGCTGGCCAGCCACAAGCAGGACATCATCGACCAGGCGACCGAAATCGGCACCGCCGACTTCGCCAAGCACATGCCGGAATACTGCGGCGTGATCTCGGTGAATCCGACCACCCATGCCAAGCGTCACCGTATGGAGCACGAAGAAAAGCAGTTCGACATGGCCGTGCTGGAGCGCGCCCTGGAACGCGCCAAGTTCATTTCCATCGACCACGTGATCGATGAACTGGGCAAGGACATCGAAATCGAGGAAGTGGCCGAGGCGTTGCCAGGCCAGATCGTCATCGATATTCGTCACCCCGATGCCCAGGAAGACGAGCCTCTGGTGCTGGAAGGTGTCGAAATCCAGGCCATGCCGTTCTATGCGATCAACAGCAAGTTCAAGCACCTGGACCCTACGCGCCAGTACTTGCTGTATTGCGACAAGGGTGTGATGAGCCGTTTGCACGCACACCACCTGCTCAGTGAGGGACATGCCAATGTGCGTGTTTATCGTCCGACATAAGATGCCAGGGCTGTATGGCGGCAGCATCCGCCATCGCCCTCCCGACCGCCGGGCCCGCTGAGCCTTATACCTTACATATTGGTCGCCTAGACTAGGCGGCAACCGAATCCTCTGATCGAGATACACTTGTGATCGAAAATCTGCGTAACATCGCCATCATCGCCCACGTTGACCATGGTAAAACCACCCTGGTCGACAAACTCCTGCGTCAGTCCGGCACCCTGGAGCGTAACGAGCTCAACGACGAGCGCGTCATGGACTCCAACGACCAGGAAAAAGAGCGCGGTATTACCATTCTGGCGAAGAACACCGCCATTAACTGGAACGGCTACCACATCAACATCGTCGACACCCCCGGCCACGCCGACTTCGGTGGCGAGGTTGAGCGTGTAATGTCGATGGTCGACTCCGTGCTGCTGCTGGTCGACGCCCAGGACGGCCCGATGCCGCAAACCCGCTTCGTGACCAAGAAGGCCTTCGAAGCCGGCCTGAAGCCGATCGTGGTAATCAACAAGGTTGACCGCCCGGGCGCGCGTCCTGACTGGGTTCTGGACCAGATCTTCGACCTGTTCGACAACCTCGGCGCCACCGACGAGCAGCTGGACTTCAAAGTGGTCTACGCCTCGGCCCTGAACGGCATTGCCGGTCTGGACCACGCCGAAATGGGCGAAGACATGACTGCCCTGTACCAGGCTGTCATCGACCACGTTCCAGCGCCAGCTGTTGACCGTGACGGCCCGTTCCAGATGCAGATCTCGGCACTGGACTACAACAGCTTCCTGGGTGTTATCGGCGTTGGCCGTATTGCCCGTGGTCGCATCAAGCCGAACACCCCGGTTGTTGCCATCGACGCCGACGGCAAGAAGCGTAACGGCCGTATCCTCAAGCTGATGGGTCACCACGGTCTGCACCGCGTCGACGTCGAAGAAGCCCAGGCTGGCGACATCGTCTGCATCAGCGGTTTCGACGAGCTGTTCATCTCCGACACCCTGTGCGACCCGACTGCCGTTGAGGCGATGAAGCCGCTGACCGTTGACGAGCCTACCGTTTCGATGACCTTCCAGGTCAACGACTCGCCGTTCTGCGGCAAGGAAGGCAAGTTCGTCACCAGCCGTAACATCAAGGACCGTCTGGACAAGGAGCTGCTGTACAACGTTGCCCTGCGCGTTGAAGAAACCGACTCCCCAGACAAGTTCAAGGTTTCGGGCCGTGGTGAGCTGCACCTGTCGGTTCTGATCGAAACCATGCGTCGCGAAGGCTTCGAGCTGGCCCTGGGCCGTCCTGAAGTGATCATCCGCGAAGTGGACGGCGTGAAGCAGGAACCGTTCGAAAACGTCACCATCGACATCCCTGAAGAAGCCCAGGGCAAGGTCATGGAAGAGATGGGTCTGCGTAAAGGCGACCTGACCAACATGGTCCCGGATGGCAAGGGCCGTGTACGCCTGGAATACAACATCCCGGCGCGTGGTCTGATCGGTTTCCGTAACCAGTTCCTGACCCTGACCAACGGTGCAGGCATCCTGACTTCGATCTTCGATCGCTACGACACCGTCAAGTCCGGCCACATGTCCGGCCGTCAGAACGGCGTACTGGTTTCGGTCGAAACCGGCAAGGCGCTGACCTACTCGCTGGAAACCCTGCAGGCGCGTGGCAAGCTGTTCGTCGAGCACGGTCAGGAAATCTACAACGGTCAGATCATCGGCCAGAACAGCCGTGACAACGACCTGGGCGTCAACCCTACCAAGGGTAAGAAGCTCGACAACATGCGTGCTTCGGGCAAAGACGAAGTCATCGCCCTGGTTCCGCCTGTTCGCTTCACCCTGGAACAGGCTCTGGAATACATCCAGGAAGACGAGCTGTGCGAAGTAACGCCGAAGTCCATCCGTCTTCGCAAGAAGATCCTGGACGAAAGCGAGCGTACCCGCGCTGCCAAGAAAGCCAAGAACAGCTAAGTTAGTTCTGGCTGAATGAAAACGCCCCCGGTCGAATGGCCGGGGGCGTTTTTTTTGGTATTACGATCACCTAAAGTTCCATTTCAGGTGTATCAGATTTCCGGAAAATACTACCCCGTGAGTGCGTGTTTCCATGTGCTCGGGTGTTTGATTGTTCTTTAGTCTCCTGTCTCTCTAATTTGTATGATAGTGGGAGGCTGAATATGTCTGAAGTGATTGTCGGTAAAGATATTTGCATTATTGATGACGGTTTTACCGATGACGAGCATACGCAAATTTTGCAGCTCCTTACTGATTCGGTGTGGCGATATGGCTGGCCTTATCCTTATTCGCCGCTTGAGCGCCCTTGCTGGCACAGTTTCATAGCAGGCTCTCGCAGAGACAAGATGGAAGATTGCGAGCAGGAACTGCGTGAGCGCTCGGACTGGGGTTTCTTGGCGGATATATGGGCGCGAATCAAAGCCGTTCATATGCCATCAGCAGTATTGCTGGGTGTCTACGCGAACGGACAAACCGCCAGTCAGGATGGACCTATACATCGGGATAATACCGCAGAGGCGCCGGGACGAACTGTCATGCTGTTCTGTAGTGAACATTGGGCCACTTGCTGGGGAGGCGAGTTAATGTTCTACGACGCTGGTAAGGAGACCATCATTATGTCGGTACAGCCCAAGCCAAGAAGGGTCGTCGTCTTCAATGGCGAGGTACCGCACGCCGCACGGGCGCCCGCAGCAAGCTGTAACCGTCTGCGTATGAGTATCGCCTTCAAGACGATGATAAAGGAGTGATAGCAGATGGCTAGAACAGTCGAAATAATCCTGGGCTATGTCGAAGCACCCGTCGCGGTGGGGGCGGGTTCGACCTCCATATTGGATCAGTACAATAGCGACAAGTCTGGTTATGCGTTGGTCAATCAGAGTGCCCAAACAGGTGCGGCGGTGGCAGGCGTCACGCAAATTGTAAAGCTGACGGCGGGATTTACACCTTTTCTGAACATAAAGACGAATACGCTGGCGGCAACTACAGTGCTTCTAAAGATTACAGCGGAGTACCAGACGAACCAGAAATTTGAAGAGGGTGATGTCTTAAGTCTGATTGGAAATATTGCTGGGATTGTCGGAGGGATTACCTTACTGGCGGGTGCCGGCCCAACTGCGCTGGTATTTACAGCTGTAGGTGTGGGTGCTAATGCGTGGGGGGTTTTTAACTCTGATGTGGCGAAGAAATTGTATCATTCTGCAATTATCCCTGTTTTGGAAAAATATTTTGTTGCAGATACAAAAGCAGTGTTTCCAGACTACTGGGTTGCACCGGACTTGACACTTGCTTCTCTTGATCAAATAATTGCGAGCTACTCAGGTGGCATTGCGGTGAGTCAGTGGAATCCTGACACTCATGACGTTTCGCTTGGCAGTAATTCAATTTACATGTATGGAGTAGACTCGGGAAGTGGTGGTGGATACATAGAGGGCGACAGTGGAGGGAGTCAGGTCATTCCGCTGCCTGTCTCCGGTTGGGGTATTGGCGTCGGCCCTATAGAGTTCCCAGAGTGGAATATTGATATTGGCCCTATACAAATTATCGAGCCTGGCGGTAGTAATTGGGGTGTTGACAGGTATCACTGAAGCGCAGCAGTGCTGCATTGTTTCGGCGAGGCATAAGGAGGGGTTTGTGTATTCAACGTCCGAGTTTGTCAAGATATACAGAGCCTCCACTCCGTTGAAGCAGATTCAATTACTTTTAATTATGATGTTTACGGTGCTGCCATTTGCAGCGCTGTATTGCAGTGACTTAAAAGTATACAAAGCTCCTGATTTCTCCAGATTGACGTTTGTTGAAGGGCGTGTATCGGGCTACCCGGATACTTGGGAGCATAATCGTTCGATCATGTATTTTGCAGTTGCATACACGCTGGATGGAGTACGGTATGGTAAACGGACCTACACGTATCCGGCGTTGTACAAGGAGTCAGGGCTGCGGATAAACAAGAAGGTATTCTTGACGGTGGAGCGCCTGGACGACGGTAGCCAAGTGCGTGAACTGGTCACCTTGGATGGCCGTGTCCTTTTCGATGATCGATTTCATCAGCAAGTCGTCGCTTGGAACAATCAATCGATAATGTTCAAGGTGGCATTAATAGGTCTGATGTCATTCGGGCTCGCTGTCGCAGCTTTGATCGTAGCTGTACGTCATCGGGGCAAGCTTTTTCAGGCTGGTTGAGCTCAGGATTGTTTCAAGCAGAAACACGACGCCCCCGGTCGATTGGCCGGGGGCATTTTTGTATACCAGCAGGATTTGTGCTGTCGGTGCTGGCCTCTTCGCGGGTGAACCCGCTCCCACAGGTATTGCATAGGCTCTGAACACTCCAGGGGGCTGTTCGGGTTCACCGGCGAAGCGGCCAGATCAGGCTGACGATCAGCGCCCAACCACCTTTGGCTTGTAGGCACAATACCCCGGCCGCGGCCCGACCTTGGGATGGTTGCGGCAGGTATCCGGGCGCTTGTCATAAATGGTGCACAGCCGGCTTTTACGATCCAGGTACATGCAGTCATCGTTGCTCATCCGGGTCAGGGTGAAGATGCCCGACTTCTGGTTGAAGCGTTCGATGATGCCTTCCTTCTGCAGGCGTTTTGCCACATTCTTCGGCGGCTCGTCTTTCTCGAACTCGTCGACCACACCAATGCGGATCAGATCCTTGATCTTCACCTCCACCGGCAGGGTGCAGCAGGTTGAATGGCAGCCGCCACACATGTGGCTGGCATAGCGCTGCCAAGTCTCAAGGCGGTCGACTTCGGCGGCGGCAATCAGGGTCGTTTTCATTTTAATAGAGGGCTGTCTTGGGGCGCGCGATCATACCGGAATTGTTCAATTTATGAACAACCTTTTGACCGAATGCGCAAAGGCGCATGAAAACCACGAACCCAGGCCTACGCTCCCTGTCGAAGCGACTAGGCTGAACAATCTCCCTCCGCTTTCGTCAACTTGCCCGAGGATGCCGCATGTCCCAGGAACCTAAAGCACGTGACGCAGAAGTCGCGGACTTTCGTGCTGCTGTACTGAACAAGCTGACCTACGCGGTCGGCAAGGACCCGGAGCACGCTTTCGACCATGACTGGTTCGAAGCCATTGCCCTGGCGGCGCGCGATCACATGGTCGAGCACTGGATGGACCACACCCGCCGGGCCTATCGGCGCAGCCAGAAGCGGGTCTACTACCTTTCTCTGGAATTTCTCATCGGCCGGCTGCTGTATGACAGCCTGAGCAACCTGGGCCTGCTGGACATCGCTCGCGATGCGCTGGAAGGCCTGGACGTGGACCTTGAGCGCATCCGTCTGCTTGAACCCGACGCGGCGCTGGGCAACGGCGGCCTCGGTCGTTTGGCAGCGTGCTTCATGGAGAGTATGTCGACCCTGGGCATCGCTGCCCACGGTTACGGTATTCGCTACGAACACGGCCTGTTCCGCCAGGCGGTTGTCGATGGCTGGCAACAGGAACAGACCGAGAACTGGCTGGACTTCGGCAACCCCTGGGAGTTCGAGCGTGCCGAAGTGATCTACCCGATCAGCTTCGGCGGCAGCGTCGAAACGCTCACCGACGCCCACGGGCAGCAGCGTCAGGTGTGGTCGCCGGGCGAGACGGTGCGGGCGGTGGCCTATGACACTCCAGTGGTCGGCTGGCGCGGGTCCAGCGTCAACACCCTGCGCCTGTGGCGGGCGCGGGCGCTGGAGGAGTTGCACCTGGAGCGCTTCAATGCCGGTGACCACTTGGGCGCCGTGGCCGAAGTGGCGCGGGCAGAAAGCATTTCGCGGGTGCTGTACCCGGCAGACAGCACCGAAGCCGGGCAGGAGTTGCGCCTGCGCCAGGAGTACTTTTTTGTCTCGGCATCGCTGCAAGACTTGCTGCGCCGGCACCTGAACATGCATGACAGCCTGCTCAACCTGCCCGATGCGGCAGCCATCCAGCTCAACGACACGCACCCGTCGATCGCCGTGGCCGAGTTGATGCGCCTGCTGGTCGACCAGCATGAAATCCCGTGGGACAAAGCCTGGGAGCTGACCGTCGGAACCTTGGCCTACACCAACCACACGCTGTTGCCTGAAGCCCTGGAAACCTGGCCGGTGGCACTGATGGAGCGCATGCTGCCGCGGCACATGCAGATCATCTACCTGATCAACGCCTACCATATCGACAGCCTGCGAGCCAAAGGCCTGCACGACTTCGATGTACTTCGGGCAGTGTCGCTGATCGAGGAAGACAATGGCCGTCGGGTACGCATGGGCAACCTGGCATTCCTCGGCTCGCACAGTGTCAACGGTGTGTCGGCGCTGCACAGCCAGTTGATGAAGAGCACGGTGTTCTCCGAGTTGCACAAGCTCTACCCGCAGCGTATCAACAACAAGACCAACGGCATCACTTTCCGCCGCTGGTTGTACCAGTCCAATCCACAGCTGACCGAGATGCTGGTCGAGGCACTGGGGCCAGAGCTGAAGGACGACCCAGAGGGTCGCCTGGCCAGCCTGGTGCCATTTGCCGACAAGGCCGGGTTCCGCAAGCAGTTCGCCGCCCAGCGGCTGCACAGCAAGCGAGCCCTGGCCGGCATCATCCAGGACCGCATCGGCGTCACGGTCAACCCCGAGGCGTTGTTCGACGTGCAGGTCAAGCGCATTCACGAGTACAAGCGCCAGCTGCTCAACCTGCTGCACACCGTGGCGCTGTACCAGGCCATGCGCAACGATCCGGGCACCAACTGGGTGCCTCGGGTGAAAATCTTCGCCGGCAAGGCCGCCGCCAGTTATCACCAGGCCAAGTTGATCATCAAGCTGACCAACGACATCGCCCGTGTAGTGAACAATGACCCGACCGTGCGTGGTCTGCTGAAAGTGGTGTTCCTGCCCAACTACAACGTCAGCCTGGCCGAAAGCATCATCCCGGCGGCAGACCTCTCCGAGCAGATTTCCACCGCCGGTTATGAAGCCTCCGGTACCAGCAACATGAAGTTCGGCCTCAACGGCGCGCTGACCATCGGTACCCTGGATGGCGCCAACGTGGAGATGTGCGAGCATGTCGGCGCCGATAACATGTTTATCTTCGGGCTCACTGCGCAGCAGGTCGAAGCGCGCCGACGCGCCGGGGATTTCGGTGCGAGCGCAGCCATTGCGGCGTCCAGCCGGCTGGGTGACGTGCTGCAGGCAATTCGTAGCGGCGTGTTCTCGCCAGACGACCCGTCGCGCTATACCGGGTTGATCGACGGGCTGGTGGCTTACGATCGCTTCCTGGTATGTGCCGACTTCGATGCCTACTGGGACGCCCAACGGCGGGTCGAGGAGCTGTGGCACACACCGCAGGAGTGGTGGCGCATGGCGGTGTTGAACACCGCGCGGATGGGCTGGTTCTCGTCGGACCGGACCATTCGCGAGTATGCCAGCGAGATCTGGAAAGCACTGGACTGATGCTGCAGGTTGCGCGTTCCTTGTAGGAGCGGCCTTGTGTCGCGAACGGGCCGCACAGCGGCCCCGGCAATGGTTGCAGAGCGGCTGAAGCCCGGGGGCCCCTGTGCGGCCCTTTCGCGACACAAGGCCGCTCCTACAGGGGTTGCACAGGCCGGGAGCAATCAGACCACCGGCCTGGCGCACGCTGAACTACCGACCTATTGTGCCGTCAGAGAGCCGTGGCGAGTCTCATCACTCGCTAGCCTGCAACTCTCCCTGTAAACTGCGGGGGTTTTTCATCCCCCAATCCGTTCGGAGCCATACATGTCCCGCGTTACCCTGAGTCGCTATCTGATTGAGCAGACCCGCAGCAACAATACCCCTGCCGATCTGCGCTTCCTGATCGAAGTGGTGGCGCGTGCGTGCAAGGAAATCAGCCATCACGTGTCCAAAGGCGCCCTCGGCGGTGTGCTGGGCAGCATGGGCACTGAAAACGTGCAGGGCGAAGTCCAGAAGAAACTGGACGTGATCTCCAACGATATCCTGCTGGAAGCCAACGAGTGGGGCGGCCACCTGGCCGGCATGGCCTCCGAAGAAATGGACAACGCCTACCAGATCCCGGGCAAGTACCCGAAAGGCGCCTACCTGCTGGTATTCGACCCGCTGGACGGTTCGTCGAACATCGACGTCAACGTCTCGGTCGGCACCATCTTCTCTGTCCTGCGTTGCCCTAACCAGTACCTGAGCCAGAACGAAAGCCTCAACGAAGAAGCCTTCCTGCAGCCAGGCACCGAGCAGGTCGCCGCCGGTTACGCCATCTACGGCCCGCAGACCATGCTGATCCTGACCCTGGGCAACGGCGTCAAGGGCTTCACCCTGGACCGCGAACTGGGCAGCTTCGTCCTGACCCACGAGAACATCCAGGTACCGGCAACCACCGCCGAGTTCGCCATCAACATGTCCAACCAGCGTCACTGGGAAGCCCCGGTACAACGCTACGTGGGCGAACTGCTGGCTGGCGAGACCGGCCCGCTGAAAAAGAACTACAACATGCGCTGGATCGCTTCGATGGTGGCCGATGTGCACCGCATCCTCACCCGTGGCGGCCTGTTCATGTACCCACGTGACGCCCGCGAGCCGAGCAAGCCGGGCAAACTGCGCCTTATGTACGAAGCCAACCCGATGTCGTTCATCATCGAGCAGGCCGGCGGCGCTTCCACCAACGGTTACGATCGCATCCTCGACATCAAGCCAGAAAGCCTGCACCAGCGTGTGTCGGTGATTCTCGGCTCGAAGGAAGAGGTCGAGCGCGTCACTGCGTATCACAAGGAGTAAACCATGCTCGCACCTTGGCAGCCGTTGCTGGAGTGGTGGTTCGGTTGGGGCACCAGTGCCCAGGCTGTGGCTGACGAGAAGAGCACGCTGTGGTTCGGCAAGCATCATGATGCCGAAGCCCAGGCAGTGTTTGGCGAGCTGGTCGAGCACGCCCTGGCGGGCGGCCTCGACGAGTGGCAACAGAGCCCGCAGGGCTGGCTTGGCCTGCTGATCCTGCTGGACCAGCTGCCGCGCATGATCTACCGCGACACGCCGCGCGCCTTCGAGGGCGACCGGCGTGCCCAGGTGGTGGCCATGCAGGGCCTGCAGAAGGGCTGGGACTATCAGCTGCTGCCGATTCAGCGTGTGTTCGTGCTGCTGGTGCTGGAGCACGCCGAGGTGCTCGACTGGCAGAACCTGTGTGTCGAGCGCTACCAGCTACTGCTGGATGAACAGCCCGAGGCCAACCGCCGGTTGTTCGAAGGCTTCCTCGACTATGCCGAGCAGCATCAGCGGGTGATTGCCCGGTTCGGGCGCTTCCCGCACCGCAACCTGATGCTGGAGCGGCCGAGCACCAGCGAAGAGATGGACTTTCTGCTGGAGCCCGGGTCCAGGTTCTGAAGCCTCCGGGGCCTGCCAAGCAGGCCATTGCGATCGGTACTTTGTCACGAGAAGGCCGCCCCTCACAGGGGCGGCTAATGAGATGGTCACCCCGACACCCTGCGAGGGCTACGCTTTCGCAGGGTGTTTTCATTCTGGAGGCCATCATCATGAGCGATTTGGCACTGGTCGGTATCGACCTCGGCAAACACACATTTCATCTGCACGGCCAAGATAAGCCCGGCCGGGAGCTGTTTCGCAAGAAGCTCTCACGACAGCAAATGATGCGGTTCTTCGCCAACCTGCCAGCGTGCACCGTGGTGATGGAAGCGTGCGCCGGCGCACATTTCGTCGCTCGTGAGCTGACCGCTCTGGGACATCAGGCCAAGCTGATCTCTCCTCAGTTCGTTAAGCCCTTTGTCAAAGGCAACAAAAACGACTTCGTCGATGCGCAAGCTATCTGCGAAGCCGCTTCGCGCCCTTCAATGCGTTTCGTTTCGCCCAAGTCCGAAGCCCAGCAGACTCTTTCTGTGTTGCATCGCCTACGCGAGTCGCTGATCCGCGATCGCACCAAGTCCGTCAATCAGATGCACGGGTTCTTGCTTGAGTTTGGCATCGGCTTGCCTCAGGGCCTGGCAGTCATGAAACGTTTGTCTGCTGTTCTAGCGGAGCACGAGCTGCCTGTTCGGCTGACAGTGCTGCTGCAACGTCTGCACGACCATTTCGTCTATCTGGACGAGCAGATCAAGGCGCTGGATAAAGAGTTGATTGGCCAGCTGGCCGACGATGATCTAGGGCGTCGTTTGTTGAGCATGCCCTGTGTCGGGCCGATCACCGCCAGCCTGCTGGCTGTGGAAATGGGCGATGGCCAGCAATACGGCTGCAGTCGCGATTTTGCCGCTTCTCTAGGCTTGGTGCCCAGGCAGTACAGCACTGGCGGCAAAGCTAACTTGCTAGGGATCAGCAAGCGAGGCGACAAGAATCTGCGACGCCTTTTGGTGCAATGCGCCAGGGTCTACATGCAGAACCTGGCGCGGCAGAAGGGGGCTCTGGCGGACTGGGTGCGAGCGCTTATGACGCGACGACACTCAAACGTGGTCGCCTGTGCGCTGGCCAATAAATTCGCCCGCATAGCTTGGGCGATTTCTGCTCATCACACCCAATACGAAACAGGGCCAGGCGCCTTGAACGCCTGACCCTGTGGTTGTTGCTGTATCACGATTCACCTTTCAGGTTTTGCGACTGAGCAATAGATGAAATAAACGGCCTACCGGCCTGGCGAGGATCCTGACATAAAAATCGGCTTTCGAAGCCGAGCGGCTTTTAAGGATCGTCAGGCGCGGCTCTCATCGTGGCGCGGGGCTTGCCCCAATTTGACGCCGGATAGATTTAAGCAAGCCATCCATTTCATCCGTTAATCAGTATTGCAAAAAAATGGGGTGACCATAGATTTTTATTGGCATGGCTAATCCTTTGTGATTAGTCATGCCGTAGTGGCCATCCGACAAATGGTGCAGAGGCAAAGAGGGTAGGTCAGGGAACCCGGGAGGGATTTTCCCGTCGAAGGTCACTGCAGGCCACTCGCCTGTTACCCTTCTTCAGGAGTGTCCTTCATGTCGTTGCGTTCCCTCGCCCTGTTGTCGCTGTGCGTCGTCCTGACTGCCTGCAGCAAGATCAACCAGGAAAACTATTCCAGGATCAAGGCCGGTATGAACAAGGCCGAGGTCGAGCAGCTGCTC
This sequence comes from Pseudomonas sp. 8_5_2, assembly GCF_059295255.1. Taxonomy (NCBI): domain Bacteria; kingdom Pseudomonadati; phylum Pseudomonadota; class Gammaproteobacteria; order Pseudomonadales; family Pseudomonadaceae; genus Pseudomonas; species Pseudomonas sp. 8_5_2. Next base: position 5,531,119 of record NZ_CM181238.1, on the reverse strand, counting down.
GGCACGCCGACCGAGTGTTCGGGCGCGTTGGGTATGAGCAGCTGCACCTGGGGGGACGAGAAGAGCTTCATCAGCGTGCAGTACGCGGCTGACAAGGTGCTGATGTATTCAGGGCAGGGCCTCAAATGAGGCCTTTGTACCTGCTGATGGGGGTATGCCTGGCGTTGCTGCTGGGCGGTTGTGCAGGCTCGGTGCACGACCCGCTGGCGCCGAAAACCGCCGGCAATGTCGACCTCAAGCGCTACCAGGGCAAATGGTACGAGCTGGCGCGCCTGCCCATGCGCTACCAGGCCGACTGCGAGCAGTCCGAGGCGCACTACAACCTCAAGCCCGACGGTTCCTATGGTGTGCTGAACCGCTGCCGCACCATGGGTGATGAGTGGCTGCGCGCCGAAGGCCATGCCAGCATTCAGGAGCCGGGGCATACCGACAAGCTGTGGGTAGAGTTCGACAACTGGTTCACCAAGCTGGTGCCAGGGGTGGCCAGGGGCGAGTACTGGATCCTGTATGTAGACGACCGCTACCGTACCGCCATCGTTGGCAGCCCGGACCGCAAGTACCTGTGGATCTTGTCGCGGACGCCGTCGCTGGCGGCTTGGGAGCGCGAGAGCCTGTTGTCCAAGGCGCGGCAGCAAGGCTATGACACCAGTCGACTGATCTGGCGCGCGTCCGATCAGCAAATCGTAAAAATGCACTGATTTTCTGGGGCTGCAAAGCAGCCCCAGAAAACCTAACCCAAAAGCTGCCGCAACACCTCGGCAAACGCCCGCGCGCTGTGCTCTTCCTGCGCATGCCGCCCCTGGCGCACCACCCACTTCCCGTTCACCATCACATCGCGCACCTGGCGATCGCCACCGGCAAACAGCCAGCGGTTGAGAATGGCATCGCCATCTGCCAGGGCGATGTAAGGGTCCTGCCCATCAAGCACCAGCCAGTCGGCACGCTTGCCCACTGCCAGCTCGCCAATCGCCTGCCCCAGTGCCTGCGCACCGCCTGCCAGTGCGGCGTCATACAGCGTGCGCCCGACCATCGGCTGGTCGCCGCGATACAGCCGGTTGCGCCGCTGGTCGCGCAGCCGCTGGCCATATTCCAGCCAGCGCAGCTCCTCGACCACGCTCAGCGACACATGGCTGTCCGAGCCAATACCCATACGCCCACCCTGGGCCAGGAAGTCCACTGCCGGGAATATCCCGTCACCCAGGTTGGCTTCGGTGGTCAGGCACAGGCCGGCCACTGCACCGCTGCGGGCCATCGCGGTGACCTCATCCGGCTGGGCATGGGTGGCATGCACCAGGCACCAGCGGGGGTCTACGTCCACATGCTCGTACAGCCACTGCAACGGGCGCAGTCCGCTCCAGGCCAGGCAGTCGTCGACTTCTTTCTGCTGCTCGGCGATATGGATATGCACCGGGCATTGCTTGTCGCTGGCGGCCAGCACCTCGGCGATCTGCGCAGGGGTCACCGCCCGTAGCGAATGGAAGCACAGGCCCAGCTGTTGCGCCGGCTGCGCGGCCAGCAGCGGGCCGAGTTGTGCCTGCAGTTGCAAGTACTGGTCGGTCGCGTTGATGAAGCGCCGCTGCCCGTCGTTCGGTGCCTGCCCGCCAAAACCGGCATGGCTGTACAACACCGGCAGCAGGGTCAGGCCGATGCCGCTGTCGGCTGCAGCCGCGCTGATCCTGAGCGAGAGTTCGGCAGGGTCGGCGTAAGGCTTGCCGGCCTGGTCATGGTGAACGTAGTGGAATTCGGCCACCGAGGTGTAACCGGCCTTGAGCATCTCGATATACAACTGGCGAGCGATGACCTGCAGTTGCTGCGGGCTTATCTGCCCGACCAGGCGGTACATCAGGTCGCGCCAGGTCCAGAAACTGTCGTTGGGGTTGCCGGCAACTTCCGCCAGGCCCGCCATGGCGCGCTGGAACGCATGCGAATGCAGATTGGGCATGCCCGGCAGCAACGGGCCGCCCAGGCGTTCGGCGCCTTCAGCCGAAGCCCCTGGCTGGATGCTGGCTACATTGCCATCGCTGGCGACCTCGATGCGGACATGGCTGGCCCAGCCCGTAGGCAGCAGGGCGCGTTCGGCGAAGTAGGCGGACATCGGTGAAATCCTGTTATTGTTAACTTGTATATACATATACAGGCGTTTGCCTGCCGGGTAAACTGCGGCAAGCTACCGCTCATTCCATTTGCACAAGGATCCAACGCCGTGCCGACACCTCCTGTCTCCGCGCTGGTTGCCCAGATGGGCGAGGGCCCGGCGCCGCTCTACGCCCGGGTCAAACAGATGATCATCCAGCAGATCGACAACGGCAGCTGGCCACCGCATCACCGGGTACCTTCGGAGAGCGAACTGGTCAACCAGCTGGGCTTCAGCCGCATGACCATCAACCGTGCCCTGCGCGAACTCACCGCCGACGGCCTGCTGGTGCGCATGCAGGGGGTGGGCACCTTCGTGGCCGAGCCCAAGGGCCGTTCGGCGCTGTTCGAGGTCAACAACATCGCCGACGAAATTGCCGCGCGAGGCCATCAGCATAGCTGCCAGGTGATCACCCTTGCCGAGGAAGCGGCCGGCTCCGAGCGGGCCCTGGCGCTGGACATGCGCGAAGGCCAGCGGGTATTCCACTCGTTGATCGTGCATTTCGAGAACGGTGTGCCGGTGCAGATCGAAGACCGCTACGTCAACGCGGCCATCGCCCCCGAGTACCTCAAGCAGGACTTCACCCGGCAGACCCCTTACGCCTATCTGTCCCAGGTAGCGCCGCTGACCGAGGGCGAGCACGTGGTGGAGGCGATCCTGGCCGAGCCGGAAGAGTGCCGCCTGCTGCAGATCGAGCGGGGCGAGCCTTGCCTGTTGATTCGCCGGCGTACCTGGTCCGGCCGCCAGCCGGTGACGGCTGCCCGGCTGATCCACCCCGGTTCCCGTCATCGCCTCGAAGGACGTTTCAGCAAATGAGCCAGTTGCAGTTGTTGCGTGCGCAGGATTACCCGCGCATGCCGTGGAAGAACGGTGGTGGTTTCACCGAGGAAATCACCCGCGACAGTGGCGAAGGCCTGGACGGCTTTGGCTGGCGCCTGTCGATTGCCGATATCGAGGAATCGGGCGGCTTCTCCACGTTTGCCGGTTATCAGCGGATCATCACCGTGTTGCAAGGGGATGGCATGCGCCTGCAGGTCGACGGCGAGGCCAGCCGGCCATTGCTGCCGTTCGATGCTTTGGCCTTCGGTGGTGAAAGCCAGGTGAGTTGCAAGCTGCTGGGTGGGGCGATTCGCGATTTCAACCTGATCTATGCGCCGCAGCGTTACACGGCGCGGTTGCAGTGGCTGGATGGTACCAGCCGGGTGTATAGCTCGGCTTCGACGGTGCTGTTGTTTGCAGCCAGTGGCCTGGTCGAGGTGGCTATGGCGGGGGGAGATGTGCAGCAGTTGGGTTTGTATGACTGCCTGCGGCTGGAGAGCAACGACGGGTTGTTGGGGCTGAATGTGCAGGGACGGTGCTGCCTGATCGAACTGATGCCGCGCTGACATCTGGTTAGCCAGTAAGGGGCTGCTGCGCAGCCCAATCGCCGGCAAGCCAGCTCCCACAGGTACGCCGCTGCTTTCAAGGCTAATGCGTACGGGTGGGAGCTGGCGTGCCGCGATTGGGTTCGCGCAGCGGCCCCTTGTTTTGCGAACCATTCAGCGGGCCGGTCCGATTATTTTGGTTGTCCATGCTTGTACATACAAGTAAAGGTGTGTTTGTATATCAACCACGACACACCTGCCCGCGAACGACCGCAGAGGACCTTTCCCGTGACCGACAACAACAAATACCGTGACGTTGAAATCCGTGCCCCACGTGGCAACAAGCTGACCGCCAAAAGCTGGCTGACTGAAGCGCCACTGCGCATGCTGATGAACAACCTCGACCCGCAGGTCGCGGAAAACCCCAAGGAACTGGTGGTATACGGCGGTATCGGCCGCGCCGCGCGCAACTGGGCGTGCTACGACAAGATCGTCGAAACCCTGACCCGCCTGGAAGACGACGAAACCCTGCTGGTGCAATCCGGCAAGCCGGTCGGCGTGTTCAAGACCCACAGCAACGCCCCGCGCGTACTGATCGCCAACTCCAACCTGGTGCCGCACTGGGCCAACTGGGAACACTTCAACGAACTGGACGCCAAGGGCCTGGCCATGTACGGCCAGATGACCGCCGGCAGCTGGATCTACATCGGCAGCCAGGGCATCGTCCAGGGTACCTATGAAACCTTCGTCGAAGCCGGCCGCCAGCACTACGGTGGCAGCCTGAAAGGCAAGTGGGTGCTCACCGCCGGCCTTGGCGGCATGGGTGGCGCCCAGCCACTGGCCGCCACCCTGGCTGGCGCCTGCTCGCTGAACATCGAGTGCCAGCAGAGCCGCATCGACTTCCGCCTGGAAACCCGCTATGTCGACGAGCAGGCTACCGACCTTGACGACGCCCTGGCGCGCATCGGCAAATACACCGCCGAAGGCAAGGCCATCTCCATCGCCCTGCACGGTAACGCCGCCGAAATCCTGCCAGAGCTGGTCAAGCGTGGCGTGCGCCCGGACATGGTCACCGACCAGACCAGCGCCCACGATCCGCTGAACGGCTACCTGCCCGCCGGCTGGACCTGGGAACAGTACCGCGACCGCGCACAGACCGAGCCTGCAGCAGTGGTGAAGGCCGCCAAGCAGTCGATGGCGGTGCACGTACAGGCCATGCTGGACTTCCAGAAGCAAGGCATCCCGACCTTCGACTACGGCAACAACATCCGCCAGATGGCCAAGGAAGAAGGCGTGGCCAATGCCTTCGACTTCCCGGGTTTCGTGCCCGCCTATATCCGCCCGCTGTTCTGCCGTGGCATCGGCCCGTTCCGCTGGGCGGCGCTGTCGGGTGAAGCCGAGGACATCTACAAGACCGACGCCAAGGTCAAGGAGCTGATCCCCGACGACGCCCACCTGCACCGCTGGCTGGACATGGCCCGCGAGCGCATCAGCTTCCAGGGCCTGCCGGCGCGTATCTGCTGGGTTGGCCTGGGCCTGCGCGCCAAGCTGGGCCTGGCGTTCAACGAAATGGTGCGCAGCGGCGAACTGTCGGCGCCGGTAGTGATCGGTCGCGACCACCTGGACTCTGGTTCGGTGTCCAGCCCCAACCGCGAAACCGAAGCCATGCGCGACGGCTCCGATGCGGTTTCCGACTGGCCGCTGCTCAACGCCCTGCTCAACACTGCTGGCGGCGCCACCTGGGTTTCGTTGCACCACGGCGGTGGCGTGGGCATGGGCTTCTCCCAGCACTCGGGCATGGTCATCGTCTGCGACGGTACCGATGAGGCCGCCGAGCGTATCGCCCGCGTGCTGACCAACGACCCGGGCACTGGCGTAATGCGCCACGCCGATGCCGGTTACGACATCGCCATCGACTGCGCCAAGGAGCAGGGCCTGGACCTGCCGATGATCACCGGCTGATAGCCGCGCTTTGGATCGCACCCCGCAAGGGGTGATACTGAACAACAAGAAGGAGCGCGCAGGCACCCACAGATGGGCCTGCGGTTCCACGCGATTGGAGTAGCGAAGTGACCGAATTGAACCTCAAGCCCGGCACCATGACCTTGGCCCAGCTGCGCGCAATCCATGCCGCGCCCGTGCGCCTGCAACTGGATGCCAGCGCCGACCAGCCGATCAACGACAGCGTCGCCTGCGTTGAACAGATTCTCGCCGAAGACCGCACGGCCTACGGCATCAACACCGGTTTCGGCCTGCTGGCCTCGACCCGCATCGCCAGTCACGACCTGGAAAACCTGCAGCGCTCGCTGGTGCTGTCGCACGCTGCCGGCATCGGAGCACCGCTGGACGACAGCCTGGTGCGGCTGATCATGGTGCTCAAGGTCAACAGCCTAAGCCGTGGCTTCTCCGGCATTCGTCGCAAGGTAATCGATGCGCTGATCGCCCTGATCAATGCCGAGGTCTACCCACACATCCCGCTCAAGGGGTCGGTGGGGGCATCCGGTGACCTGGCACCGCTGGCGCATATGTCGCTGGTGCTGCTGGGTGAAGGCAAGGCGCGTTACAAGGGCCAGTGGCTGCCGGCCACTGAAGCGCTGGCAGTCGCCGGCCTGGAGCCGCTGACCCTGGCCGCCAAAGAAGGCCTCGCCCTGCTCAACGGTACCCAGGCTTCTACCGCGTATGCCTTGCGTGGCCTGTTCCATGCCGAAGACCTTTACGCCGCTGCCATCGCCTGTGGCGGCCTGACCGTGGAAGCGGCGCTGGGTTCGCGTTCGCCGTTCGATGCACGGGTGCATGCGGTGCGTGGCCAGCGCGGCCAGATCGACACGGCTGCCTGCTTCCGCGACCTGCTGGGCGATTCCAGCGAAGTGTCGCTGTCGCACAAGAACTGCGACAAGGTCCAGGACCCGTACTCGCTGCGCTGCCAGCCACAGGTCATGGGCGCCTGCCTGACCCAGTTGCGCCAGGCTGCCGAGGTGCTGGGTATCGAAGCCAACGCCGTGTCGGACAACCCGCTGGTATTCGCGGCCGAAGGAGACGTGATTTCCGGCGGTAACTTCCACGCCGAGCCCGTGGCCATGGCCGCCGACAACCTCGCCCTGGCCATTGCCGAAATCGGCTCGCTCAGCGAGCGCCGCATCTCGTTGATGATGGACAAGCACATGTCCCAGCTGCCGCCGTTCCTGGTGGAAAACGGTGGGGTCAACTCCGGCTTCATGATCGCCCAGGTCACCGCAGCCGCCCTGGCCAGCGAAAACAAGGCCCTGTCGCACCCGCACAGCGTCGACAGCCTGCCGACCTCGGCCAACCAGGAAGACCACGTCTCGATGGCCCCGGCTGCCGGCAAGCGCTTGTGGGAAATGGCCGAGAACACCCGCGGCGTGCTGGCCATCGAATGGCTGGGCGCCTGCCAGGGCCTTGACCTGCGCAAAGGCCTGAAGACCTCGGCCAAGCTGGAGCAGGCGCGCCAGGCGCTGCGCAGCGAAGTGCCGCACTACGACCGTGACCGCTTCTTCGCACCAGACATCGAAAAGGCTGTGGAACTGTTGGCCAAGGGTAGCCTGACCGGCTTGCTGCCGGCGGGTGTACTGCCAAGCCTGTAATGCTCCCGGGGCCGCTGTGCGGCCCATCGCCGGCAAGCCAGCTCCCACATTGACGGCGCAAACCCTGTCTCTGTGGGAGCTGGCTTGCCGGCGATTGGGCTGCAAGGCAGCCCCTATCGATCTCACGACCACAAAAACAATTTAAGGACGTGACATGCAACAAGCTGAAGGTCTCAAGCGCGGGCTAAGTGCCCGGCACATCCGTTTCATGGCGCTCGGTTCCGCTATCGGTACCGGGCTTTTCTACGGTTCCGCCTCGGCCATCCAGATGGCCGGCCCGGCTGTTCTGCTGGCCTACCTGATCGGCGGCGCCGCCGTGTTCATGGTCATGCGCGCGCTCGGTGAAATGGCCGTGCACAACCCGGTTGCCGGGTCCTTCGGCCACTACGCCAGCACCTACCTGGGGCCCATGGCCGGCTTCATCCTCGGCTGGACCTACGCCTTCGAGATGGTCATCGTCGCCATTGCCGACGTCACCGCCTTCGGTATCTACATGGGCTTCTGGTTCCCGGAAGTGGCCCGCTGGATCTGGGTGCTGGGCATCGTGTTCCTGATCGGCGGCCTCAACCTGTGCAACGTCAAGGTGTTCGGCGAGATGGAGTTCTGGCTGTCGCTGCTCAAGGTCGGCGCCATCGTGGCGATGATCCTGGCCGGCCTCGGCATCATGGCCTTCGGCTTCCGCCAGGTAGGTACCGGGCAGGCGGTGGGCGCCAGCAATCTGTTCGAGCATGGCGGCTTCATGCCCAATGGCGTAGGCGGCCTGATCGCGTCCTTTGCCGTGGTGATGTTCGCCTTCGGCGGTATCGAGATCATCGGCGTCACCGCCGGTGAAGCCAAGGACCCGCAGCGGGTCATCCCCAAGGCGATCAACGCCGTGCCCCTGCGCATCCTGCTGTTCTATGTGCTTACCCTGTTTGTACTGATGTGCCTGTACCCATGGCCGCAGATCGGTAGCGAGGGCAGCCCGTTCGTGCAGATATTCAGCAACCTGGGCATTGGCTCTGCCGCCGCAGTGCTGAACGTGGTGGTGATTTCCGCCGCGATCTCCGCCATCAACAGCGACATCTTCGGCGCCGGCCGCATGATGTACGGCCTGGCCCAGCAAGGTCACGCCCCGCGCAGCTTCAGCAAGCTGTCGAAGCATGGCGTGCCGTGGATGACCGTGGTGGTGATGGGCGCCGCACTGCTGGTCGGTGTGCTGCTGAACTACCTGATCCCGGAAAACGTGTTCCTGCTGATTGCCTCCATCGCCACCTTCGCCACCGTTTGGGTGTGGCTGATGATCCTGGTCACCCAGGTGGCCATGCGCCGCAGCATGAGCCGTGAAGAGGTTGCCCAGCTCAAGTTCCCGGTTCCGTTCTGGCCATACGGCCCGGCCATGGCCATTGCGTTCATGGTGTTCATCTTTGGCGTGCTCGGCTACTTCCCGGACAGCCAGCCGGCCTTGCTGGTCGGGGTGGTCTGGGTGGTGTTCCTGGTGGCCTCCTACCTGCTGTGGTGCAAGCCGCGGGCAGGGCAGGGCCAGCCGGTATCGGAGCCGGTCGAGTTGCACCGCTAGCAAAGGAGATTGTGCATGAGAACCCTCTGGCAGCATTGCCATGTGGCAACCATGGCCGAGGGCCGCTACTCGAGCATCGAGGACGCGGCCATCGTGACCAATGCCGGGCTGATCGAGTGGATCGGCCCACGGGCCGAGCTGGCGCCGGTCGATGCCGAGCGCACCGTTGACCTGGGCGGCGCCTGGGTCACCCCGGGGCTGATCGACTGCCACACCCATGCGGTGTTTGGTGGTAACCGCAGCGGCGAGTTCGAGCAGCGCCTGCAAGGCGTGAGCTACGCCGAAATTGCCGCCCAGGGTGGTGGCATCGCCAGCACCGTGCGGGCCACCCGTGCGGCCAGCGAGGACGAGCTGTTTGCCAGTGCCCGGCAGCGGGTTCAGGCATTGATGCGCGATGGCGTGACCACCATCGAGATCAAGTCCGGCTACGGCCTGGACCTGGCCAACGAGCGCAAGATGCTGCGCGTGGCCCGGCGCCTGGCCGACGAGCTGCCGCTGGCGGTGCGTGCCACCTGCCTGGCCGCGCATGCCTTGCCACCGGAGTACGCTGGCCGCGCCGACGACTACATCGCGCACATCTGCGACGAAATGCTGCCGGCCCTGGCCGCAGAAGGCCTGGTGGATGCGGTGGATGCGTTCTGCGAACACCTGGCGTTCTCCCCGGCCCAGGTCGAGCGACTGTTCATCAAGGCGCGCGAGCTGGGCCTGCCGGTCAAGCTGCACGCCGAACAGCTGTCGTCGTTGCACGGGTCAAGCCTGGCGGCGCGCTACCAGGCGCTGTCGGCTGACCACCTGGAATTCATGACCGAAGAAGACGCCATCGCCATGGCTGCAGCCGGCACTGTCGCCGTGCTGCTGCCGGGGGCCTTCTACTTCTTGCGCGAAACTCAGCTGCCGCCGATGGACGCCCTGCGCCGCCACGGGGTGAAGATTGCCCTGGCCAGCGACCTCAACCCCGGCACCTCGCCAGGGTTGTCGCTGCGGCTGATGTTGAACATGGGCTGCACGTGTTTTCGCATGACGCCAGAAGAAGCACTGGCCGGTGTCACGGTACACGCCGCCACGGCGCTAGGCCTGGGCGAGAGCCACGGCTCGCTGGAAGCGGGCAAGGTGGCCGACTTCGTCGCCTGGCAAATCGAACGCCCTGCCGACCTGGCCTACTGGCTGGGCGGCGACCTGCCCAAGCGCGTGGTGCGCAAGGGCCACGAAATCTCCAACTGAGCGAGGCGAGATGGACAAGGTACTGAGTTTTCACCAAGGCAGCCTGCCGCTGTTGATCAGCATGCCCCATGCCGGGCTGAACCTGACCGACGCCGTTCGCGACGGGCTGGTCGAGCAGGCGCGCAGCTTGCCGGATACCGACTGGCACATCCCGCAGCTGTATGACTTTGCTCAAGAGATGGGGGCCAGCGTGGTGGCGGCGGAGTATTCGCGCTTCGTCATCGACCTCAACCGCCCGGATGACGACACGCCGCTGTACGCCGGCGCTACCACCGGCCTGTACCCGGCCACACTGTTCGAGGGCGAGCCGCTGTTCAAGGCAGGCCTGGAGCCGACGACCGAGCAGCGCAAGCAATACCTTGAGCAGATCTGGCGCCCGTACCACGACACGCTTCGCAATGAGCTGATTCGACTGCGTGAGCAGTTTGGCTATGCGCTGCTGTGGGACGCCCACTCGATCCGTTCGCACATCCCGCATCTGTTCGATGGCACGCTGCCGGACTTCAACCTGGGCACGTTCAACGGCGCCAGCTGCGATCCGGCGCTTGCCGAGCGACTGGAGGACGTGTGTGCCCAGGCGCAGAACTACAGCCATGTGCTCAATGGCCGTTTCAAGGGCGGGCACATCACCCGCCACTACGGCGACCCCGCTCAGCATATTCATGCGGTGCAACTGGAGCTGGCGCAGAGTACCTACATGAATGAGGTCGAGCCCTTCGCCTACCGCGACGACCTGGCCCAACCTACCCGCCAGGTGTTGCGCCACTTGCTTGAGGAAACCTTGGCCTGGGGGAAGCAGCGCTACGGCGTCTGACCCTTGGCATTCGCCTCGGCATAGGCCTTCAGCCCGGCTTCGGCGAAGGCCCGGTCGAGCGCCGGGGTAGCGCTGTTGACTGCTCGGCACATGAACTCACCACGGGGGGCATGCTCTTGCTGCAATTCAGGTTTATGATGGCCCACGGCTGAATAAACCTCACACGGAGTGCGCAATGCAGACCCTGTACCCGCAGATCAAACCCTACGCCCGGCACGATCTGGCCGTGGAAGCGCCGCATGTGCTGTATGTCGACGAAAGCGGCTCGCCAGAAGGTCTGCCGGTGGTGTTCATCCACGGTGGCCCGGGGGCCGGTTGCGACGCCCAGAGCCGGTGCTATTTCGATCCCAACCTGTACCGCATCATCACCTTCGACCAGCGCGGCTGTGGCCGCTCCACGCCGCATGCGAGCCTGGAGAACAACACCACCTGGCACCTGGTCGAAGACCTCGAGCGTATCCGTGAGCACTTGGGCATCGACAAATGGGTACTGTTCGGCGGCTCGTGGGGCTCGACCCTGGCCCTGGCGTATGCCCAGACCCACCCCGAGCGCGTGCACGGCCTGATCCTGCGCGGCATCTTCCTGTGCCGCCCGCAGGAAATCGAGTGGTTCTATCAGGAGGGCGCCAGTCGCCTGTTCCCCGATTACTGGCAAGACTACATTGCGCCGATCCCGCCGGAAGAGCGCGGCGACCTGGTCAAGGCATTCCACAAGCGCCTCACCGGCAACGACCAGATCGCCCAGATGCATGCCGCCAAGGCCTGGTCCACCTGGGAGGGCCGCACTGCCACCCTGCGCCCCAACCCGCTGGTGGTCGACCGCTTCTCCGAGCCGCAGCGCGCGCTGTCGATTGCCCGCATCGAATGCCACTATTTCATGAACAACGCGTTCCTCGAGCCGGACCAGCTGATCCGCGACCTGCCGAAAATCGCCCATTTGCCTGCAGTGATCGTGCATGGCCGTTACGACGTGATCTGCCCGCTGGACAATGCCTGGGCGCTGCACCAGGCGTGGCCCAACAGTGAGTTGAAGGTCATTCGTGACGCCGGCCACGCCGCCTCCGAGCCTGGCATCACCGATGCCCTGGTGCGTGCGGCCGACCAGATGGCCCGGCGCCTGCTCGACCTGCCCCTGGAAGAAGCATGAGGGCGCTGCTGCAGCGTGTGCGCGGTGCGCGTGTCGAAGTTGCGGGGGAGGTGGTCGGCGCCATCGACCAGGGTTTGCTGGTGCTGGTCGCGGTCGAGCCTGAAGATTCCCCTGAGCTGGCCGACAAGCTACTGCACAAGCTGTTGAACTACCGTGTGTTCAGCGACGAGCAGGGCAAGATGAACCTGTCGCTCAAGGATGTCGGGGGTGGGTTGCTGCTGGTGTCGCAATTCACCTTGGCAGCGGATACCCGCAACGGCATGCGCCCGAGCTTCTCGACGGCAGCGCCGCCGGCCCTGGGCGCCGAATTGTTCGACTATCTTTTGCAGCAGGCCAAAGGCAAGCACGCCGATGTGGCGAGCGGGCGATTCGGCGCGGACATGCAGGTGCACCTGGTCAATGATGGCCCAGTGACATTCTTGTTACAAATATGAGGTCAAAAACCCTTTGTTTATGGGCAAACAAGGGGTTTTGTACGATAAATAGTTGTTCCAGCCTGATGCGTTGTCACGCGACCTGCTGGATAATCGCGCGCTGCATGGGCCTGCGTTCGCAGGTTCGTTTCACTCTGACTCGAGCATTGTCTGGATCCGTTTGGGGAATCATTACGCCCTCACGGGGTCCGAACAGTGCTCGCCAACCCGGCATTTGTCGCTGGCCGTTGGTTTCATGATCTGTTTTCGGCGAGGGTTGCTCGTGATTGTTAGTCCCCAAAAAGCATCAAGAATCCCCGGCATCCGCCTGCGCAAGGCCCTGATGGCCAGCGTGGCTCTGGTCGGCCTGATGAGCGCGGGCCAGCTGTGGGCATTCAATCTTGACGATGTTGCAGCCAAGGCAAAGGATCTGGCCGGCCAGAAGTACGACGCACCAAAAAGCAACCTGCCGGCAGTATTCCGCGACATGAAGTTCGCGGATTACCAGAAAATTCATTTCCTGCAGGAAAAGGCCGAGTGGGCCAAGGACAAGACCCCATTCAAGCTGTCGTTCTATCACCAGGGCATGCACTTCGACACCCCGGTGAAAATCAACGAGGTCACGGCCACCACGGTCGAGGAAATCAAGTACGACCCGAGCCGTTTCGAGTTCGGTGACGTGCCGCACGACCCGGAAACCACCAAGAACCTGGGTTACGCCGGTTTCCGCGTGCTTTACCCGATCAACAAGGCCGACAAGCAGGACGAGATCATGACCCTGCTTGGCGCCAGCTATTTCCGCGTGGTCGGCAAGGGCCATGTCTACGGTTTGTCGGCGCGTGGCCTGGCCATCGACACCGCACTGCCGTCGGGCGAAGAATTCCCGCGCTTTACCGAGTTCTGGGTCGAGAAGCCCAAACCGGCCGACAAGCACCTGGTGATCTACGCCCTGCTGGACTCGCCGCGTTCTACCGGCGCCTACAAGCTGACCCTGCGCCCGGGCAACGACACTGTGGTCGACGTGCAGTCCCGCGTGTTCCTGCGTGACCAGGTCAGCCGCCTGGGCATTGCGCCGTTGACCAGCATGTACCTGTTCGGCCCCAACCAGCCATCCAAGGTCCTCAACTATCGTCCGGCCCTGCACGATTCCGAAGGCCTGTCGATTCATGCCGACAACGGCGAGTGGCTGTGGCGTCCGCTGAACAACCCGAAACACCTGGCGGTGAGCAACTTCAGCGTTGAAAACCCGCGCGGTTTCGGCCTGATGCAGCGTCAGCGCGCCTTCAGCGACTATGAAGACCTCGACGACAACTACCAGAAGCGTCCAAGCGCCTGGATCGAGCCAAAGGGTGACTGGGGCAAAGGCACCGTCGATCTGGTAGAGATCCCGACTGCGGACGAAACCAACGACAATATCGTTGCCTTCTGGAGCCCGGAAAAACTGCCTGAGCCAGGCAAGCCGTTCGAGTACGCCTACCGCCTGCACTTCACCATTGATGAAGCGAAGTTCCAGGCGGCTGAACTGGGCTCGGTCAAGCAGACCCTGCGCTCCACCGGCGACGTCAAGCAGTCCAACCTGATCCGTCAGCCAGACGGCAGCGTGGCCTTCCTGGTCGATTTCGCAGGCCCGGCCCTGGCCGCCCTGCCGGAAGACACCGCAGTGCGCAGCCTGATCAGCGTGGGCGACAACGCCGAGGTGGTCGAGAACAATCTGCGCTATAACCCTGAGACCAAGGGCTGGCGCCTGACCCTGCGCTTGAAGGTCAAGGAAGCCAACAAGTCGACCGAAATGCGTGCCTCGCTGGTGCGCGACGTACCGGTCGAGCCCGCCAAGCCTTCCCAGGACACCAAGCAGGACAAGGCCGCAGCCAAGCATGCCAAGGCCGAAAAAGCGGTCAAGGCCGAGCAACCTGCCAAGGCTGACCAACCTGCCGCCGATGCGGCGCCCACCAACGGGGCCCCGGCCACCACCGAGAAGGTGCTGACCGAGACCTGGAGCTATCAGTTGCCTGCCGATGAGTAACTCAAGCGCAAGGCCGGTACCGCTTGGCGAGTACCTGGCCCACCTACCATTGAGCGACGAGCAACGGGCGGAACTTGCCAGCTGCACCTCGTTCAGTGAGCTGCACCAACGCCTGGCGGCCAACCCGGCCGCCGATTCCGCCGAGGCGGTGCAGGCCTCGGTCGGCTCACGCCTGACCGTTGGCAGTGCCGCCGAACTGGAAGACGCCGAAATGCTCGGCGTCGATGGCAGCGGCCGCCTGTGCCTGAAGATCGCCCCGCCGATCAACCGCACCAAGGTCGTGCCAGAGCCTTGGCGGACCAACGTGCTGATCCGCATGTGGCGGCGCATGACCGGTCGCCCGAATGCGCCGCAGCCGCCCAAGCGCGAGCTGCCGCCGGCACGCTGGCGTACGGTCGGTTCGATCCGCCGTTACATCCTGCTGACCCTGATGATCGGCCAGACCATCATCGCTGGCTGGTACATGAAGGGCATCCTGCCGTACCAGGGCTGGTCGTTCGTCGACCTCGACGAAATCCTCAGCCAGTCGCTGTGGGACACGGTGGTGCAGGTGTGGCCGTATGCCCTGCAGACATCCATCCTGATTCTCTTCGGCATCCTCTTCTGCTGGGTGTCGGCGGGCTTCTGGACCGCGCTGATGGGCTTCCTCGAGCTGCTCACCGGGCGCGACAAGTACAAGATTTCGGGCAGCAGTGCTGGCAATGAGCCGATTGCACCCGAGGCGCGTACCGCGCTGGTGATGCCGATCTGCAACGAAGACGTGCCGCGCGTGTTCGCCGGCCTGCGTGCAACGTTCGAATCGGTAGCCGCCAGCGGCAACCTCGACCGTTTTGACTTCTTCGTGCTCAGCGACACCAATGACACCGACATCGCCGTGGCCGAGCAACAAGCCTGGCTGGACGTGTGCCGCGAGACCAAGGGCTTCGGCCGCATCTTCTACCGTCGCCGCCGGCGCCGGGTGAAGCGCAAGAGTGGCAACCTCGACGACTTCTGCCGTCGCTGGGGTGGCGATTACAAGTACATGGTCGTGCTCGACGCCGACAGCGTCATGAGCGGCGAGTGCCTGAGCAGCCTGGTGCGCCTGATGGAGGCCAACCCGGACGCCGGCATCATCCAGACCGGCCCGAGAGCCTCGGGCATGGACACCCTGTATGCGCGCATGCAGCAGTTTGCCACCCGCGTGTACGGCCCGCTGTTCACCGCCGGCCTGCACTTCTGGCAGCTGGGCGAATCGCACTACTGGGGCCACAACGCGATCATCCGCATGAAACCCTTCATCGAGCACTGCGCGCTGGCGCCGTTGCCGGGCAAGGGCGCGTTTGCCGGGGCAATTCTTTCCCACGACTTCGTCGAAGCTGCGCTGATGCGCCGTGCCGGCTGGGGAGTGTGGATCGCCTACGACCTGCCAGGCAGTTACGAAGAGCTGCCGCCCAACCTGCTGGACGAGCTCAAGCGTGACCGCCGCTGGTGCCACGGCAACCTGATGAACTTCCGCCTGTTCCTGGTCAAGGGCATGCACCCGGTGCATCGCGCGGTGTTCCTGACCGGGGTGATGTCGTACCTGTCGGCGCCGCTGTGGTTCCTGTTCCTGGTGCTGTCGACGGCGCTGCTGGCGACCAACACCCTGATGGAACCGCAGTATTTCATCGAACCGTACCAGCTGTACCCGCTGTGGCCGCAGTGGCACCCGGAAAAGGCCGTGGCGCTGTTCTCCACCACCATCGTGCTGCTCTTCCTGCCCAAGCTGCTCAGCGTCATCCTGATCTGGGCCAAGGGCGCCACCGAGTTTGGTGGGCGGATCAAGGTCACCCTGTCGATGCTGATGGAGATGCTGTTCTCCATGCTGCTGGCACCGGTGCGCATGATCTTCCACACCCGCTTCGTGCTGGCCGCGTTCCTCGGCTGGGCTGCGACCTGGAACTCGCCCCAGCGTGACGACGACTCCACGCCGTGGAGCGAAGCCGTGCGCCGCCATGGCCCGCAGACCCTGCTGGGCATTGCCTGGGCATCGCTGGTGGCCTGGCTGAACCCGAGCTTCCTGTGGTGGCTGGCGCCGATCGTCGGTTCGCTGGTGCTGTCGATCCCGGTTTCGGTGATTTCCAGCCGCACCCGCCTGGGCCTGGCGGCCAAGGACGAGAAGCTGTTCCTCATCCCCGAGGAATACGCCACCCCGCAAGAGCTGCTGGCCACTGACCAGTACACCCACGAGAACCGCTGGCATGCCCTGCATGACGGCTTCGTGCGGGCGGTGGTCGACCCACGGCAGAACGCCCTGGCCTGCGCCATGGCCACTGCCCGGCACGGCCAGGCGGCGCCGATCGAGGCACTGCGTGCCGAGCGCGTGGCCAAGGCAATGGAGGTCGGGCCGAAAGGGCTGGACCTCAATACCCGCCTGGCCCTGCTCAGCGACCCGGTGGCACTGACCCGCTTGCATGAGCAAGTATGGGCCGAGCATAATGCGGCGTGGATCGATGTGTGGCGTGCTTCTATCAAGAACGACCCGCATTCGCCGCTGTTGCCGTTGCACCCGGAGAATGAAGGCCAGCCGGCACTCGTCGGCGCCTGACAGGGCCTATTCGCGGGTGAACCCGCTCCCGCAGGGGCTGTTCAGTACCTTGTGGGAGCGGGTTCACCCGCGAAGCTTTTAGGGCCCCCCCCTATTTTGGCCAACAAAGTCCCCCCCAACTCTAGGTCCCCGGGCCGCCATGCGTTAGCATCCCTCCCCGATATGCCACATCGGCCAGTACGGCCGTGCCAACAATAAGATTCGCTACTTTTCTTGCTAGGGGACTTGGTGATGATCAAGAAATACCTTTCGCGGCTGCTGGTCGGTGTTACCGCCCTGGTCGCAGTCACGGCAGCCCAGGCGGGCGCCATCGATGACGCGGTCAAGCGCGGCACCTTGCGGGTGGGCATGGACCCGACCTACATGCCGTTCCAGATGACCAACAAGCGTGGCGAGATCATCGGCTTCGAGGTCGATATCCTCAAGGCCATGGCCAAGTCCATGGGCGTGAAGTTCGAGGCCGTTTCCACCGCCTATGACGGCATCATCCCGGCCCTGCTGACTGACAAGTTCGACATGATCGGCAGCGGCATGACCCTGACCCAGGAACGCAACCTGCGCCTGAACTTCAGCGAGCCCTTCATCGTGGTTGGCCAGACCCTGCTGATCCGCAAGGAACTGGCCGGCGAGATCAAGTCGTACAAGGACCTGAACAACGAGAAGTACCGCCTCACCTCCAAGCTCGGCACCACCGGCGAGATGGTTTCCAAGAAGCTGATCGGCAAGGCCCAGTACCATGGCTACGACAACGAGCAAGAGGCGGTGATGGATGTGGTCAACGGCAAGGCTGACGCCTTTGTCTATGACGCCCCGTACAACGTTGTGGCAGTGGAGAAGGCCGGGGCCGGCAAGCTGCTGTTCCTCGAAGAACCCTTCACCTACGAGCCGCTGGCCTTCGGCCTGAAGAAAGGCGACTACGACAGCATCAACTTCATCAACAACTTCCTGCACCAGATCAAGCATGACGGGACCTACGATCGTATCCACGACAAGTGGTTCAAGAACAAGGACTGGCTAAAGGAAATGGAATAAAGCCCAGGCCACAAGCCGGCTTTATGACCCCGACGCGCAGGCAAACCCTGCGCGTTCGCATTTACGGAAGTACCCCACGTGATCAAACACAAGAAAGCCCAGTGGCCTTGGCATGGGCTGACCGCCCTGGTCCTGGTGGGCCTGGCGATCAGCCTGTACATGGCTACCTCGATGATTTCCTACGAGTGGCGCTGGAACCGCGTACCCCAGTATTTCGCCTACAAGGCCGAGGATACGCAGCGCGCCGCCGGTTACGGTACCGTGCAGGAAATCGTCATCTCCGGCGATAACGCCCGTGTCACGCTGAAGGACGACAGCGGCGCCGAGCAAGTGCTTGAGGTGGCCAAGGACAGCCTGCAACTGAGCCGCGGCGACGATGTTGCCGAAGGCGACGCGATCGGCGTAACCCGGCATTGGGCCGCGGGCCCGCTGGCCTGGGGCCTGTGGACCACGCTGTGGATTTCGGTAGTGTCCGGCGCGCTGGGCCTGCTGATCGGCCTGTTCGCCGGGTTGTGCCGGTTGTCGAACAACCCGACCCTGCGTGACCTGTCCACCGTCTATGTCGAGCTGGTGCGCGGCACGCCGCTGCTGGTGCAGATCTTCATCTTCTACTTCTTTATCGGCACCGTGCTCAATCTGTCCCGCGAGTTCGCCGGGGTAGCGGCGCTGGCGCTGTTCACCGGCGCCTACGTGGCGGAAATCGTCCGTGCCGGCGTGCAGTCGATCGCCAAGGGCCAGAACGAAGCAGCCCGCTCGCTGGGGCTGAACACCAGCCAGTCGATGCGCCACGTGATCCTGCCGCAGGCGTTCAAGCGCGTGCTGCCACCGCTGGCTGGGCAGTTCATCAGCCTGGTCAAGGACACGTCGCTGGTGTCGGTGATCGCCATCACCGAGCTGACCAAGAGCGGCCGCGAGGCCATCACCACCTCGTTCTCGACCTTCGAGATCTGGTTCTGCGTGGCAGGCCTGTACCTGCTGATCAACCTGCCGCTGTCGCACATTGCCAGCCGGCTTGAGCGGAGGCTTGCGCAAAGTGATTGAAGTTCGTGACCTGGTAAAGATCTTCGATACCCGCGGCCAGGTGGTGCGTGCGGTAGACAACGTCACCACCCGCGTGGCCAAGGCCGAAGTGGTGGTGGTGCTGGGCCCGTCGGGTTCAGGCAAGTCGACCTTCCTGCGCTGCCTCAACGGCCTGGAGCACTTCGACGAAGGCCACGTGGCCATCGACGGCTTGCAGCTGGCCGACCCGAAAACCGACATCAACGCCTACCGCCGCGAAGTCGGCATGGTGTTCCAGCACTTCAACCTGTTCCCGCACATGACCGTGCTGGAAAACCTGTGCCTGGCACAGAAGGTGGTGCGCAAGCGCAACAAGGCCGAGCGCGAAGCCAAGGCCCGAGCGTTGCTGGAGAAGGTAGGTATTGCCCAGAAGGCCAATGAATACCCTTCGCGCCTGTCCGGCGGCCAGCAGCAGCGCGTAGCCATTGCCCGTGCCCTGGCCATGGACCCGAAGGTGATGCTGTTCGACGAGCCGACCTCGGCGCTGGACCCGGAAATGGTCGGCGAAGTGCTGGACGTGATGAAGACCCTGGCCCAGGAAGGCATGACCATGGTCTGCGTCACCCACGAAATGGGCTTTGCCCGCGAAGTGGCCGACCGGGTGCTGTTCTTCGACCACGGCAAGCTGCTGGAAGATTCGCCGCCGGCGGAGTTCTTTGCCGCACCGAAAGACCCGCGTGCGCAGGCGTTCCTGCGCCAGGTGCTGTAATGGCCGGGGGCGCTTTGCGCCCCTTTCGCCGGCAAGCCAGCCCCCAGAGGGATCGCGCCGGCCTCTGGGAACTGAGCTACATGGTTGCTGTTGCAGGCACACCGCAGTATTGAGAATTGTGCATTCCCTGTGGGAGCTGGCTTGCCAGCGATTGGGCTGCGAGCAGCTCCGGCAATCTCAGATGTTGAAACGCCCTACCATCCCCCGCAACTCCCGCCCCAACTGCTCCAGCTCGCCACTCGACGCCGCCGTCTGCTCACTGGCCGCACTGGTCTGATCAGACACATCCCGCACGTTCAGCACACTGCGGTTGATCTGCTCGGCCACCACGCTCTGCTCTTCGCTGGCCGTGGCGATCTGCTGGTTCATGCCCTGGATGTTCGACACCGTGTCGGTGATCTGGCTCAGCGCATCGCCTGCCCTGCGGCTCAGCTCCACGCTCTGCTCGGTCAGGCTCTTGCTGCTGTCCAGTAGCCGGGTCACTTCGTCGGTACCGTTGTGCAGGCTGTCGATCAATTGGCCGATTTCCTCTGTCGCGGTCGAAGTTCGCTGGGCCAACCCGCGCACCTCATCGGCCACCACGGCAAACCCGCGCCCGGCTTCCCCCGCCCGCGCTGCTTCGATCGCCGCGTTCAGGGCCAGCAGGTTGGTCTGCTCGGACACCGACTTGATCACATCGAGGATGCTGCCAATGCGCTGGCTCTCGCCCGCCAGGTGCTGCATGGCGGCCAGGCAATGGTCCATCTGCCCGGCCAGTTGCTCGATGCGGCCGATGGCTTCGGCGACCACCTGGTCACCCACCTGCGCCTGCTGGTCAGCGTTGGTGGCGGCCAGCGAGGCTTGCTCGGCGTTCTGCGCCACTTCCTGCACGGTGGCGCTCATCTGGTTCATGGCGGTGGCCACTTGGTCGGTTTCCTCGCGCTGCTGGTTGATGCGCAGCTTGGTGTCTTCGCTGCTGGCCGCCAGCTGCGTGGCGGCCTGGGACAGCTGGCCGACACCCTAGTCGATACCACCGATAAGCGCGCGCAGGCTCAAGGTCATCTCGCGCATGCTGCTCTGCAACTGGCCCATCTCGTCGCGGCGTTGCACCGTGTCGACCTGGGTCAGGTCGCCCTTGGCAATGCGTGCGGCTACGGCCAGCGTCTGGCGCAAGGGCTGGGTTATCTGCAAGGTGATCAGCCAGGCGGCCAGCACCCCAACCGCCAGCGCCAGCAGCGCCACGGTGGTCAGCAGTGAGCGGGCAGCCACGGCTTCGCTGTCGCGTTGTGCGACCTTGCGTTTGCCCAGCTCCAGGCTGACCGCGCGCAGTTCGTTGCCCATATTTTCCATGTTGTTTTGCAGCTGCTCGACGCGCACGGCAGCGCGACGATACTGGTCCAGGATGGCGCGATACTTGGCCAGTTCGACCCCCGGCTGTTCACTGAGTGCGCGTGGCAAGCCCAGCGGCGCCAAGCCCCTGAGCAGTTGCCCAAGGCTACTGTCGGCGGCGTTCAAGGCGTTGTCGCCGACCTTGGCAAAGTCTTCGACGGGGGTGAAGGTATAGGCCGGTACCAGGCTCTGCTGATTGGCGCCGTCGACATGCCGGGTGAGCGTGTCCATCAGGCCTAGCACGCCACTTTGCTGGCTGTCGGCAGGCATCTTGAGCAAGGCCTGGGTCTGCAGTTCGTCGATGACGGCATTGAGCTTTTGCTCCTGCACCTGCATGGCCTCGCGCAAGGCAATTCGGTTGGCGACACTGCGTTGCAGTTCGCTGAAGTCGTCGCGCAGGCGCTGCAGCAGGGCCAGCTTTTCAGTCAGCATTTGCCGCGATTCATCGACGCTGCTGCGTTGTTGCAGCGTGGTCAGCATGTTGTCGAGCTGGTCGAGGATACTGCCCATCCGCGATTTGCTGGCGTCGTCGTCGAGCACGCGGTAGGTGATGCGTTCCGCGCGCAGGTCCTTGGTCAGGTCGTTGATCAGGCCGATTTCGCTGAGTTGCTGCGAGCGAACAATGGCGTCATCCAGCGCGCGCCAGCCGCTGATCGTGGTGGCCAGGGTAAGCAGCAGGACCACGGCAAAGCCTAGGGCCAGCTTGGCAGCGACGCTGATGTTGCCGAGCTTGCGGTTGAGGTAGCCGAGCATGGGAAGTCTCCGAGCGATTGAGAGAGGGGATGCAGGCGCATTGCTGGCATCACACCTTTGCCAATCGGCAGCGGAGTTGTAGGACTTGACCTGATAATCAGGTAGGAAATGGCACTTGCAACTGTAGGAAGAATTACCTTGCGGCGTGACCGCTGTAGGAGCGGCCTTGCGTCGCGAACGGGCCGCAAAGCGGCCCCGGCAATAAAGGCTGCGAAGCTGAAATCTTGGGGCCGCTATGCGCCCCATCGCGACACAAGGCCGCTCCTACAGGAACGTGTGGTCCCGCTGGATCAGAGCCTGAACCGCCCCACCAACCCCTGTAAATGGGTGCCTAGCCGCGCCAGCTCCACACTCGAACTGGCCGTCTCTTCACTGGCCGCCGAGGTCTGGTCGGAGATATCCCGCACATTCATGACGCTGCGGTTGATCTCCTCGGCTACCGCCGTCTGTTCCTCCGCCGCCGTGGCAATCTGCTGGTTCATCGCCTGGATCGACGATACGGTACGGGTGATCGTCTCCAGCGAGCTGCCGGCACGGCGGGTCAGCTCGACGCTGCTGTCGGTCAGCTGGCGGCTGTTGTCCATTACGCTGGCCACCCGTTGGGTGCCGCTTTGCAGGCCGGCGATCAGCTCTTCAATCTCTTCGGTCGACTGCTGGGTACGCTGGGCCAGGCTGCGCACTTCGTCGGCTACCACGGCAAAGCCACGGCCAGCCTCGCCGGCGCGGGCGGCTTCGATGGCCGCGTTGAGGGCAAGCAGGTTGGTCTGCTGCGCTACCGACTTGATCACGTCGAGCACACTGCCGATCTTGTCGCTTTCGGCCTTGAGCTGGTTCATCGCCTCGCTTGAGTTGACCACTTCGCCGGCCAGGCGCTCGATCTGCGCGACCGCCTCGCCGACTACCCGGTCGCCTTCACGGGCCTGCTGGTCGGCCATCAGGGCGGCCTCCGAGGCCTGTTCCGCATTGCGTGCCACTTCATGCACGGTGGCAGTCATCTGGTTCATGGCGGTCGCTACCTGATCGGTCTCGACCTTCTGGTTGTTGACCCCCGCGCTGGTCTGCTCGGTGACAGCCGACAGCTGTTCGGCCGCACTGGCAATCTGGGTGACGCCATCGCCGATGCCGCCGATCAGTTCGCGCAGGCCCTGGGTCATGCGCTGCATGCTGGCTTGCAACTGGCCCAGTTCATCGCGTCGCTGCACCTGCAGCTGGTTCTCGGTCAGGTCGCCATTGGCCACGCGTTCGGCGGCGCGCAAGGTCTGGCGCAGCGGGATGATGATCTGCCGGGTGATGGCCCAGGCTGCCAGCAGGCCCAACGCCAGCGCCAGCACCGTAGCCATGGCGAGCAGGCTCTTGGCCCGCGCGGCACCTTCATCGCGCACGACGGTTTGCGAGGCAGTCATCGCCTGGCTGGCTTTCAGCAAGACCGTGCCCTGGTCGGCCATGCGCCGCAATGCCTGCTCCGTGGCGTCCGGGTCGGCAGCGGACCGGCTGAGGTCGGCGTACGCTTGCCGATATTCGCGTACGGCTGCCAGCTGCTGCTGAAGGCGTTGCTGATCCTCAGGTTGGTCGATCTGCCCTAGCATCAGCTGGATCTGCCGCTCCAGGTCGTTCAGGGCCTTCTCCAGCTCTGCCACGGCCACGTTGTCGCGGTTGCGTTCGTAGTGTTGCCGGGCAATGCGCAAGTCCTGGGTGTACTGGTGAATCACCGAGATATTGCCCAGCTTGTCGCCACGATCGATGATGCTGTCCATGCCCAGCCAGCCGGTCACGGTGATGGCCAGGGTCAGCAGCAGCACCAAGCCGAAGCCCAGCCCCAGTTTGCGATTGACGCTCACATTGCCCAACGATTGGGCTAACCCTTGATACATGTACGACTCCCCGGCGCCTTGGCAGCACAAATAGTTGTTGTGTTGCCAAGGCCATCGGCCTGGGGGAGGGAAACTTGATGGGCGAAAAAGTGGCGTTTACGTCAGAAAATACGCGAAAGCAGCGCAGTTACTGCAGTCTCGACGCGCAAGATGCGATCACCCAACTGCACTGGCGCCAAGCCGGCCTTGCCCAGCAGGTCGACTTCGTAGGGGATCCAGCCACCCTCGGGGCCGATGGCCAGGGTCACGGCTTGTTCCACGGCGCGCGGGCAGGCGGGGTAGGGGCCGGGGTGGCCTACCAGGCCGAGAGTACCGGCGGCGATGGCCGGCAGACGGTCTTCGACGAAGGGCTTGAAGCGCTTTTCGATGATCACCTCAGGCAGCACGGTATCGCGCGCCTGCTCGAGGCCGAGGATAAGGTTGTCGCGGATGCTTTCCGGCTGCAGGAAGGGCGTTTGCCAGAAGCTTTTCTCGACCTTGTAGCTGTTCAGCAGGATCAGCCGCGGCACGCCCAGGGTCGCCACGGTCTGGAACAGCCGCCGCAGCATTTTCGGCCGTGGCACAGCCAGCACCAGGGTCAGCGGCAGTTTGGTTGGCGGCTGCTGGTCGAAGGCGACTTCAAGTTCGGCTTCGTGCTTGTCCAGGCGCAGCACGGTAGCCTTGCCCATCAGGCCGTTGATACGGCCCACGCGCAGGTTGTCGCCCACCGCCACGCGATGGATTTCCTGCATGTGGGTGAAGCGCCGATCAGCGAGAACGACACGGTCGGCCGAAACGAAGTCGGCCTCTTCAAGGAGCAACAGGTTCACGATTGGGTCGCAGGCGGCTGATCGTTATGGTCATCGGCGGTTTCGTCGTGGGTACTGCGCTTGCGAATCAGGCTGCCGCACAGCAGGCCTACCTCGAACAGCAGCCACATGGGCACGGCCAGCAGGGTCTGGGAGAAGATGTCCGGCGGGGTAAGAACCATGCCGACTACGAAGCAGCCGATGATCACGTACGGGCGGATTTTCTTCAGGTACTTCACGTCGACCACGCCGATCCACACCAGCAGTACCACCGCCACCGGGATTTCGAAGGCTACGCCAAAGGCGAAGAACAGCGTCATCACGAAGTCGAGGTAGTTGGCGATGTCGGTCATCATCGACACACCGGCCGGAGTGGCGGCGGCGAAGAACTTGAACATCAGCGGGAATACGAAGAAATAAGCGAACGCCATGCCGGCGTAGAACAGCAGGATGCTCGACACCAGCAACGGTATGGCGATGCGTTTTTCGTGGCGGTACAGCCCAGGTGCGATAAACCCCCAGATTTGCTGGAGGATGAACGGGATGGCCAGGAACAGCGACACGATCATGGTCAGCTTGAACGGCGTCAGGAACGGCGAGGCCACGTCGGTGGCGATCATCGTTGCATTGGCCGGCAGGTGATCACGCAGTGGCGCGGAGACCAGGGTGTAGATCTGCTGGGCGAATGAGAACAGCCCGGCAAAGATCAGGAAAATGACCGCGACGCAGCGCAGCAGGCGGGTGCGCAGTTCGGTCAGGTGCGAAACCAGCGGCATTGGCTGGTCGTGTTCCGGATTCTCGCTCATGGGGCTCGCGGCGTTTCAGGCGGTTCAGAAGGGGCTACCGGTGCCGCAGGTGCTTCGACCGACCTGGCTTCGAGCCCGGCAGGGGGTTGCACGGTGGCGGTGGTCACGGGCGGCTGCGCAGGTGTGGCCATCGGGTTGAGAATGCGCTTGGCTTCCTCTTCCATCTGCAGGATATGCTCGTTGTGCAGCTGGCGGCGTATGTCGTCGGCGCCGATTTCGCGCTCGACTTCCATCTTGATGCTGTTGAAGCTGCGCTTGAGTCGGCCGATCCACAGCCCTGCCGTGCGCGCGGCACCCGGCAGGCGCTCGGGGCCGAGCACCAGCAGGGCGACCAGGCCGACGAGCAGCAGCTCGGTGAAACTGATGCCGAACATGGTCAGTCTTTCCGCTGCGGCTCTTGGACCGGTTGGGCCTGGCCATCGATGGTGTGCCCTTGGGCCTGTTGCGCAGTGTTCTGCACCGGAGGCACAGGCTGGGCGGGCGGCGGGGTTTGCTCGGCCGGCTTGTTCTCTTCTTCGTTCATGGCCTTGCGGAAGCCCTTGATCGATTCGCCCAGGTCACTGCCGAAGTTCTTCAGCTTCTTGGTGCCGAACACCAGGACCACGACGACCAGCAGGACGATCCAGTGTTTCCAGTCAAAAATACCCATTTCGTACTCCTGAATATTGTGTGTTGGCCCTATCCGGGCTGCATTGCAAACCTTGTGGGAGCGGGTTCACCCGCGAACACCGGCGCAGCCGGTGCCATATATCGCGTTGCAAGCTTCGCGGGTGAACCCGCTCCCACAGGGGCGCGCAGCACGCCCCGAAAATACATCAGGCAGAAGGCGTTCGTGCGGCCTTCTCATCATGACCGGACAAGCCAAAGCGGCGGTCCAGTTCATCGAGCACGGCTTGCGGATGCTGGCCCAGTGCGCTGAGCATCACCAGGCTATGAAACCACAGGTCGGCGGTTTCATAGATGACATCGCTGTAATCCTTGCTGACGGCGGCATCCTTGGCGGCAATGATCGTCTCGATCGACTCTTCGCCGAGTTTTTCCAGAATCTTGTTCAGGCCCTTGTGGTACAGGCTGGCCACGTAGGAGCTGTCAGGGGCCGCTTGCTTGCGTTCTTCAAGCACTTCGGCCAGGCGGTCGAGGGTGTCGCTCATGTCAGTGTCCTGCGCTGTAGATGGCATCCGGGTCCTTCAGGACCGGGTCGACGGTGTTCCACTGGCCGTTTTCGAAAACCCGGTAGAAGCAGCTTTCACGGCCGGTATGGCAGGCGATATGGCCCAGTTGCTCGACCATCAGGATGATCACGTCGGCGTCGCAGTCCAGGCGCATTTCGTGCAGTTTCTGCACATGGCCCGATTCTTCGCCTTTGCGCCACAGCTTGCCACGCGACCGTGACCAGTAGATGGCGCGTTGCTCGGCGGCGGTCAGGGCCAGCGATTCGCGGTTCATCCAGGCCATCATCAGCACGCGTCCGGTCTTGTGGTCCTGGGCGATAGCCGGTACCAGGCCGTCGCTGTTCCACTTGATCTCGTCCAGCCAGTCTTTCATCGTCGACTCCAAAACGGGCCCGCTCCTGTGCCGGGCCCTTTGCGCTAGTGTGCCAGCCGCAGGCGCGGCTGGCTATTGGCGCACAATCAGGTAAAGGCCCGCAGCCAGCATCAGCCAGGCCGGCCAGGCAGCCGGGGCGGCCAGGCTGGCGGCTTCGGCGGCGCCGGCAGCCAGTACCGCACCCCCGCCCAGCAGGCCGGCGCCGAGCAGGCGCAGCGCCCGGCGGTCGCCCTGGCGGCGCCGTTCCGGCATCTGCGGGTCTTGCAGGTGCGGTTGCGACAGGCGCTCAAGCAGGTCGCGGGCCATGCCCGCCAGATGCGGCAGCTGTTCGGCCTGGCTATAGACATTGCCCAGCACGGCCTTGGGGCTCATGCGCTCGCGCATCCAGCGCTCGAGAAATGGCTTGGCGGTACTCCACAGGTCCAGGTCGGGGTACAGCTGGCGGCCCAGGCCTTCGATGTTGAGCAGGGTCTTCTGCAGCAGCACCAGCTGCGGCTGCACTTCCATATTGAAGCGCCGCGCGGTCTGGAACAGGCGCATCAGCACCTGGCCGAAGGAAATATCCTTTAACGGTTTTTCGAAGATCGGCTCGCAGACAGTGCGGATCGCTGCCTCGAACTCGTTGACCTTGGTGTGCGCCGGTACCCAGCCCGAGTCGATGTGCAGCTGGGCAACGCGGCGATAGTCACGCTTGAAGAAGGCAATCAGGTTGCGCGCCAGGTAGTCCTGGTCTTCCGAGGTGAGGCTGCCGACGATGCCGCAGTCGATGGCGATGTACTGCGGGCTCCAGGGTTTGACCGTGCTGACGAAGATGTTGCCGGGGTGCATGTCGGCATGGAAGAAACTGTCGCGGAACACCTGGGTGAAGAACACCTCCACGCCGCGTTCGGCCAGCAGCTTCATGTCGGTGCGCTGGTCGGCCAGGGTCGCCATGTCGGTCACCGGTACGCCGTAGATGCGCTCCATGACCAGCACCTTGGGCCGGCACAGGTCCCAGTACACTTGGGGCACGTACATCAGCTCGGAGCCTTCGAAGTTGCGCCGCAGCTGGCTGGCGTTGGCCGCCTCGCGCAGCAGGTCGAGCTCGTCGTAGATGGTCTTTTCGTAGTCGCCGACGATTTCCACCGGGTGCAGACGGCGGGCGTCGGCCGAGGCGCGTTCGGCGGCCTTGGCGATCAGGAACAGCCAGGCGAGGTCCTGGGCGATTACCGGCTTCAGGCCTGGGCGCACCACCTTTACCACCACCTCTTCGCCGGTTTTCAGGCGTGCGGCATGCACCTGGGCCACCGAGGCCGAGGCCAGCGGCTCCACGTCGAAGCGGCTGAACAGCTGCGCCACCGGGGCGCCCAGTTGTGCCTCGATCAGCGCCACGGCCTGCTTGGGGTCGAACGGCGGTACGCGGTCCTGCAGCAGCATCAACTCGTCGGCGATGTCGTTGGGCAGCAGGTCGCGCCGGGTAGACAGCAACTGGCCGAACTTGATGAAGATCGGCCCCAGGTCCTGCAGCGCCAGGCGCAGGCGTGCGCCGCGATTGAGCTCGGACGGTTTGCGAGGCAGCCAGCGCCATGGCATCAGCAGGCGCAGACTCATCAGCCACCAAGGCAGCGGCAGGTCGAACAGCAGGTCATCGAGACGGTAGCGGATCACCACACGCTGGATGCGAAAAAGACGGCGGACGGCGAGCAGCTTCATGCGTTATCGCTGGTATCAAGGGATCGGGAAAGGCGCTGCAGGCGCGCCTCGAGGCGTTCGGTATCAAGCTTCAGGGTGTCGAGTTCGCTGAAGGCGGCTTCGGCTTCGCGCTTGCCGACCAGGGTGCGGGACTCTTCGGCCAGGTAGTCGGACAGGTTGCGGCTGAAGCGCGCCAGGCCCTGACGGGTCCAGCGTGCGCGCAGGCGGACATGGCCGGCCAGCAGCGCCGTGGCCACCGGGCCGAGCCAGCGCTGCAGTTCGTGCTCCCAGTCCAGTTCCAGGTCTTGCAGCACGCCGAACAGGTCGAGCAATACGGCGCTGTCGCCGTGCAGTTCGACCTGCGGGCTGTGCAGCACAGCGGTCTTGTCGCTGGCCAGGGCCAGTTGCGCCAGGCTGCCGGCCGGGGCGCGCAGGCTGCAATCAACCTCGCCTTGCCAGTGGGCGGCGAGCATCAGGCCCTCTTCATCGGGCAGGATGAACACCTGCAGGGCCGGTTGGCGGCAGTCGATCTCTATGACCTTGCCTTCCAGCGCAGCCAGCCGCGGCAGGGCCGTGCTGTCCATGCGCAAGACCCGGTTCAGGCCATGTTCGACGCTGGCGAGCAGCCCGGCCAGCAGCATCAGGGTTTGATCCCCCGGTGCACGGCTACGATGCCGCTGGTCATGTTGTGGTAGGTGACGCGGTCGAAGCCGGCCTCGACCATCATGCTCTTCAGCGTTTCCTGGTCAGGGTGCATGCGGATCGATTCGGCCAGGTAACGGTAGCTTTCGGAGTCGTTGGTGATCAGCTTGCCGGCCAGCGGCATGAAGGCGAACGAGTAGGCATCGTAGGCCTTGGACATCAGCTTGCTGGTCGGCTTGGAGAATTCCAGGATCAACAGCCGGCCACCGGGCTTGAGCACGCGCAGCATCGAGCGGATGGCCTGGTCCTTGTGGGTGACGTTGCGCAGGCCGAAGGCGATGGTCACGCAGTCGAAGTGGTTGTCCGGGAACGGCAGCTTCTCGGCGTCGGCCTGGACGAACTCGATGTTGCCGGCCACGCCACGGTCGAGCAGGCGGTCACGGCCAACCTTTAGCATCGACTCGTTGATGTCGGCCAGCACCACTTGCCCGGTAGGGCCGACAAGGCGCGAGAACTTGGCGGCCAGGTCGCCGGTCCCACCGGCGATGTCGAGCACGCGGTTGCCGCTGCGCACACCCGACAGCTCGATGGTAAAGCGCTTCCACAGGCGGTGCATGCCGCCGGACAGCACATCGTTCATAAGGTCGTACTTGGCGGCCACCGAGTGGAATACTTCGGCGACTTTTTTCGCCTTCTGGCTTTCAGGGACGTCCTGGTAGCCGAAATGGGTGGTGGGTTCGGCGTGTTCGCCTTTGCGCTGGTCGTTCATATCGCTTCACCGGAAAAAATTACCGCCATTCTAGGGCGAACAGGCAGATTTGTCTTGGCGGGGTGTGCCAGTGGGCAGGGGCGGGCATAATGCCAATTATGTCTACATCTTCAGGAATGCCCGCATGACCCAGATCAGCGTCGAACGCAAACACTCACTCGGCCGCGAGGCCGCCCGTGCCAAGGCCGAAGCGCTGGTCGACAAACTCAGCCGCGAATACGACCTGAAGGCCACCTGGAACGGTGATCGCGTCGATGTGGCGCGCAGCGGCGCCAACGGCAGCGTGCACATTGGCGATGACAGCATTCGCGTGGAACTGAAGCTTGGCATGATGCTGTCGATGATGAGCGGCACCATCAAGGGCGAGATCGAGCGCGCGCTGGACAAGGCCCTGGCCTGAGTCGGGCTGCCTGCCGATGGCCGAGCAGGCAGCGCTGCCAATCGGGCTTCAGGAGGCAGGAAACGGTATCACGCCCTCGACCTGTGCCAGTTTGAGGTCACCCCGGTACACGTTGGCTCGCTCGGTGGCACTGCTTGCCGCTTCCAGGCGGGCGCTGCGGCTCAGCCCGAGGGGCTCGGGGAATTTCAGGTGGCCTTTGCTGAAATCGTGCGAGCCCGCGTCTGCACGGGCATAGTGGAAATGTGCCTCCCACAGGGTTTCCTCTGGCAGATCTGCCCTGCGGATCGTGTAGACATCCAGGAAGTCACCGGCCCGCAGGCGTTTTCTCACCCGGCCTGGCTGGATGATGATCTTGCCTGCCCGGTGCAGGTAGTTCAGTGCATCGCTCCCGGGGTGGCGAGTATTCAGGTAGGTTACTGTCAGCAGTTCGTTTTTGAGTGTGCGCAGCGCGGCGCTGGTCTCGCCTAGACGAGCAGTCATCGCTTGGTCCTGGTGGCTGGTGCCGAGCCCGGACGCCAGCTCGTCCAGATTGTCGATGAAACCGTCCATGAGGTCTGCCAGACCGTTCGGTTCATCGCTGCTTACATACTGGCGAGCGGTAATCTCAAGACGTATCGTTCCCCCCATCAAGGATGTAGCACGCTCACGCATTGCCCGGTAGTTGCGAGGCCCGGCCTGGGGGGCAGGGGTGTCGTCATAAAGCCCTTCCCGTTGCTCGTACACCTGCAACACCTGGCCGCTGTCTGGATCATGCTGAGCCATTTGGCTGGACCCCTCGACCTCATCGCCCAGTACTGCCCTGCCTCTTGACGTCCTTATCAACTTGCGGCGCCCCGGGCGTATGCGGTGAGCCACCTGCCGCGGCGCAGGCGGGTCAGGTAGCTGGCTGTCGCTCAATACTGTACTCAGATTGCTTTCTGCGACCTGCTTGAGGGCGCCGACTTCAGCGATATAGGCGTCCAGCATCGGCATGTCCAGCGCCGGGTCTTCCCACAGTTGCAGATACCTGGCAATGCCTGTCGCGCGCTCGTACTGGCGCAGGGCGTAGTTGAGGATTTCAGCCTGGTCGGCAAGCGAAAGGTCGCTACCTGCCAACAGTTCATGGCTGATCGCTGCTGTCCGAAAGTCGTCGTTGAACAGCTCGGCGTGCATCAAGCGCAACGCGTCGCCATCGACGTCGGTCGACAATGCACGGTCGAACGTCAACTGGTACAGGTCGCCGATGACCTGCCTGCGCAACAGGACCGAGGAACAGGGGCGCATCTCGATCAACTTTCGAATCTGGTTTTCCTTGTCCGCAAACTGGATTTTCGCATCGTTGAGGGTGGCCAGGGTATTGCGGTCAAGGCGCAGGCTGGCCTCGAGGATACGTCGGTCGATAGCGAGAACATCGCGATAGCGGCCGCGCACTGCGGTGTATTGCTGCAGCTGTTGCGCGTCCAGTGGACCTGAAGGAAGCAGGGCATTCTGTCGCTCGATTTCGCGATGGTCTGCCAGCTGGCGCAGCCTCAGGAACAAAATAGTGTCGTTCTTGATGAGCTTGTAGGCCAGGTCACCCCGGGTACGCTGGTTGTCTGCCTGCCAGGGTGCAGATTGTTTCACTACACGGCCAGTCTGCGCATCGAACTGTTCCTTCACCAGCGCAAGCTTGGCAAACCGAGGCTCAGCGAGCGCTTCGCAGCGTTGGAGCATGCGGGTCATCAGCCGTGCCGACTCTTCATGACAGCGCGCGCTCAGCTGCAGGTCCAGGAGAATCTCCGAGCGCAAGGTGCCAAGAGCGTCATAGCTTTGTTGCATGTCTTCGGGCAGGTTGCCGGGGTCGGTACGTAACAGGCCGAGTTGTGACTGGTAAGTGCTTTCGAACAACAGCAGTTGGCGGTCAAACGGATCGAGCGCCAGGCGTTTGCGCACTGCCTGTTCCGCAAGCCGGGCCAGGCTGTTGCTGTCGGCGACCTGTTCGACGATCGCGGCCTGGAACGCTGCATCATTTTCAGCCGCCAGCTGCCGCGCGCTTTTGGGCATGCCACCGGGCAGGTGCAGGTCAATGACCCACTCTTCGTTCCAGCGGGTCAGCCATGGGCCTTTGCGGCGCTCGCGCCCGACGATGTAGTAACCGTCCCGCTCGCCTCCCCATTCACTGCTCCAGGGGCCTTGGCTCTGGTCTGGGCCGATGATGCGCATGCCGTTCCATTCTTCCTGTACTTCATAGGCATCGTCCTGCAGCTTCACGTAATGGCGCCCCTGCAGCTTGAACAGCCCGCGCAGCCGTCCCTGGGTTTCCAGGATGGCGCTTGCCAGTGAGTGCCGCGCACGCAGGCTGCCCAAGGTGCGCAACAAGGCAGGTGGCAGGTTTCCCAGGCGCTGGTTGGCGTGCCAGCGCCTCACCGTCAGGGCTGTGGGCACCTGCTCGGTCACGGGCTGCCACTCTCGTGGTCGAGGCTTTTCTGCTGGGACCTGCACCACGCCGCTGTGCTCAGGCGATGGGTCGTTCAGCCGGAGTTCTGGCAGTTGGGGTTCAGGCGTGCGGGGTGTCGCTATGGTGTGGATCAGCAGCATAGCCACGTTACTGATCAGATCTGCGGTGGCCATCGCTCGTTGTTCAACGGTGCCATTTGATAGCGCGTCAATATCGTTTTTCAGTGCCATCAGGCTGGTGACGAGCCACGCAAGGGTGGCGGCGGGTCCACGCAATAGGGTCAAAGCGGTGTTGAACAGCACGGCGGCAAAATGCACAAGCATTGCCCAGCGTTCCTGGCTATTGGACACGCTTTGGCGCGAGGCCAGCTGCCGCATGGCATTGAGCCGCGCTTCGAACATGTGGATATCGAGCCTGGTTGGCCATGGCCTGAACGCGGCGCTGGCGGGCTGCTCGAGTTTCTTCAGGATGGTGGTTACCACGGCAGTGGAGGGGCTGAAGGTATAGGCCAGTGATTCAAGTTCAGGATGAATGTGGGGTTTGCTGAAGCCACCGTTGGCATACCTGGCCCTGGCGGCTGCGCTCATCCAGTCGAGCATGCTCTGGCCCAGCGCTGGCTCGGTACGAATGCAATCCATCAGCTGCGCAATGCTCGGGAACACCCGTACAGGGTCTTCGGGGTAGAGCGGGCGATATAGCATCCAGTTTCCGGTTGCGTGCAGCTTGATCAGGAACATGCAGGCCACCTCGTCCTTTGCGGCCCCGGGAGCGAAGGCAAAGGCGAGCGGGGCCAGGGTCAGTTGGCGCTGATCGTCACTGTCGCCGTGGCAGAAATCGTTGATGGTCTGGTGGGTGCGGCTGTCCAGTTTGCCGCCAATCCTGGCTTTGAGAGCACTGAACATCAGACCGCTGCGCCATTCGCGGGCATAATTGTGTATCCGCTGCAGGGTCGCCTGTTCCTCGGCCAGAACGTGGTCCAGGTACGCGGGGTAGTTGCCGCCGATGTCGAGCTCACCGATCCACCGGGCGATAGTGTCCAGATCCAGGTCTTTGTCGGCCAGGGCGTTGCCAGCCAGGTCGCTGAGGCCCGTGGCCGACTCCCCTATGCCGCTGTCCAGGCGCGAGACCATCAGCTCGGTGAGCGACACATGCCGGCTGATTTCGAGCCGGGCCAGGCCAGTACTGGAGTACTGCATCGGCACGGACAATGTGACCATCACCCGATCTGGGTGATAACGGGGCTTGCCGTCGGCCCTCTGTGGCATTTTCTGCAGCAGCCTGTCGACTGCATAGCGATGGATGTCCTGCACATCATCCAGCGCCGATTTGCCCTGGGACAACGCCTGGCAGGCCGAGAGCTCCAACAGCGCCGCGTAATAGTCCAGGCGCTCGGTGCTACTGGCCTGGGCCAGCCAGCCAGGCAGTTCGACCACTGGAAGGTCGGGCGCCAGGTAGGCGTGGTCAAGGAAATAGCTCGAAGGGTCGCTGACCCTGTCGAAGGTGCTCTCCAGCGTACTGACGCTGTCATGGCTGGCCACCTGCACCTGGCCTATGCGCAGGAGCGTGTCGTTGAGCAATTGCGTGGCCTGAAAGCTGAAAGGGTCACCTTCTACAGGCTGATATGCCCAGGACATGCTTTGGAACACCTGTTGGCCAGCGAGCGCATCGCGTAACGCGGTGGCGAATGCCGACAGGCTGACGTAGCTGTGGACAATGCCCGATGGTCTGCACCAGAGCACGCGCTGCCCGGGGGCGGTGATGATGAGCAGGTCGGGAAGTGACTGGTGACGGGTGATGCCATCGCGCTGCAATGTTACCTGCAGTGCCTGCACAGCAGGCCTTTCACCGCTGCTGACAATCAGCGAATACAAGGTGGACCTGTCTGCCCCACTCAGGCCCTGACGATGAACATTGTCGAGCAACGCGGCCTTGAGCATCTGCTGCAACCATTCCAGGGGCGTTATCCCTGATGCATCGCTGGGCCCAGTCCAGAAACTGATCAGCGCTTGTTGGTAACGCTCGATCAGCCTGCCGAGCAGGTCGGTGAAGTCCCCGTCGAGATGGGTCATGCTCAAGCTGATTTCAGGCCGGGTCGCCGGGTCGGCCCCCTGTTCCTGAGCGCGAAAAACTGTGGGTGGCGCCAGGCTTACCTGGTCGGAAGGCACCAGCACTGTGGGGCTGGCGCCTAGAAAACACGCCAGTAGTGCGTCGACCAGGGGGCATGGGGCAGACGCTGCGCGAAGAATGTAAAAGGGCTGCAGAGAATCGAGCTGTGGGTAACCCTGGCGTATCCAGGGATAGCGCCCGGTCAGGGCGGCGAAGCCTTCTTTGGCGGCCACAGCGCGCAGGCCTGGTCGTTTGGCGAAATGGGAAGCAACCAGGCGTTTGAACGATGGCCTGGGTTCCGCTGGGTTGTGGGACATGCAGTGTGCTCCGGTCGTTTGGCTGGCGACGGTAGAGCGCATGCTTGTCAGCGCGGCGGTAGATAGATCAGTGGCTGCAATGCTTAGGGTGAAGATTCTAATTTCCCGCCCTACCTTATGCTCAAGCCCAACCTCCATGGGCGGTTTCTCCTCCACTCATGAGCATGAGGTACAGAGCATGGCCAAAGTGAATGTGAAGAAAAAGGACGACGCCCAGAGCACCTTGGGCGAGGTGCGCGGCTACGCGCGCAAGATCTGGCTGGCTGGCATCGGCGCTTACGCGCGGGTGGGCCAGGAAGGTTCGGACTACTTCCAGGAGCTGGTGAAAGCCGGTGAAGGCGTAGAAAAACGTGGCAAGAAACGCATCGACAAAGAGCTCGATGCGGCCAACCACCAGATCGACGAAGCCACCCATGAGGTCAGCCGCGTACGCGGCAAGGTCGAAGTTCAACTGGATAAAATCGAAAAAGCTTTCGACGCGCGGGTCGGTCGCGCCTTGAATCGCCTTGGCATTCCGTCTAAACATGACGTTGAAGCGTTGTCGATCAAGCTTGAACAGCTGCACGAGCTGCTTGAGCGTGTCGCGCAAAAACCATAAGGAGAGCAGGATGGCTGGCAAGAAGAATTCCGACAAAGAAGGCAGCTCCTGGGTCGGCGGGATCGAGAAGTATTCCCGCAAGATCTGGCTGGCGGGGCTGGGTATCTACTCGAAAGTCGACCAGGACGGCCCCAAGCTGTTCGACTCGCTGGTGAAGGATGGCGAGAAGGCCGAGAAGCAAGCGAAGAAAACCGCTGAAGAGGTAGCCGACAGCGCCAAATCATCGACCACTTCGCGTGTGTCGGGCGTGAAAGATCGTGCGCTGGGCAAGTGGAGTGAGCTCGAAGAGGCCTTTGACAAGCGCCTGAACAGCGCCATCTCGCGCCT
The DNA here is from genome assembly GCF_059295255.1 of Pseudomonas sp. 8_5_2. Taxonomy (NCBI): domain Bacteria; kingdom Pseudomonadati; phylum Pseudomonadota; class Gammaproteobacteria; order Pseudomonadales; family Pseudomonadaceae; genus Pseudomonas; species Pseudomonas sp. 8_5_2. Next base: position 5,495,100 of record NZ_CM181238.1, on the reverse strand, counting down.
CGGTGTGCCAAGCCGCAACGAGATCAAGGCCCTGCACCAGCAGGTGGATAGCCTGACCAAACAGATCGAGAAACTGACCGGCGCTTCGGTTACGCCCGTTTCGTCGCGCGCGGCTGCGGCCAAGCCGGCGGCACGCAAGGCAGCGGCCAAGCCATTGGCCAAGGCGGCAGCTGACAAGCCAGCGGCAAAAACTGCCGCGGCAAAACCTGCAGCTAAAACTGCAGCGGCAAAACCAGCAGCCAAAACCGCTGCTGCGAAGCCGGCAGCCAAGCCTGCAGCGGCCAAGCCAGCGGCAGCGAAGAAACCAGCTGTGAAGAAAGCGCCGGCCAAACCGGCAGCCGCCAAGCCAGCAGCCCCAGCAGCCAGCGCTGCGCCAGCTGCGACCGCCGCCCCGGCACCTGCCGCGGCCCCCGCCAGCAGCACGCCGTCGGCACCTACCGGCACCGGTACCCTGATCTGATACCGCGTTCGCCTTATTCGCGGGTGAATCGGATCGCCGCACCGCCGCTCCCACAGGACCACGCTATGCCTGTGGGAGCGGCGGTGCGGCGATCCGATTCACCCGCGAATGCGTCGGCAAGGGCAATACATCCCGGACAGGTCTACTCCTCCAGATACTTCACTGCCAACTGCTCCGCCGCCGCCCGTGCCTGCGGTTGCAGATGCGGCGCCACCAGCATCATCACCTGATACACCACAATTCCCACATCCCCTTCGCGCCCCAGCACCCGCTGGTAATCCAGCGAAAACATCAGGGTCATGGTGGTCTGCTCCACCAACTGCCCCAACGCCTGCGTCTCGCTGACCACCTGGCCCTGGCCCTTGAGGCTGGCCAGCAATGCCGCAAGCGTGCGCTTGAGTGCGTTGATCAGGCTGCGCATGCCGCGGGCCAGTTTCGGCAGGCGGCCAGTCAGGTTGGACAGGTCCTGGAACAGAAACCGGTACTGGGCCATGCGCTCCACGATCAAGTGCAGGAACAGCCAGTAGTCCTCAGCCTCCAGGTGAACCTCCAACGGTGGATCGAGCAAGGGCATCAACGCCTCTTCAAAGCGCTCGAAAAGCCCTAGCACCAGGGGTTCCTTGCCGTGGAAGTGGTAATACAGGTTGCCTGGGCTGATGCCCAGTTCGTTGGCAATTTCCAGGGTGGATACGTTCGGCTCGCCCTGCTGGTTGAACAGCTGCAGGGCGCATTCGAGGATACGGTCGCGGGTCTTCATCCAGTGAACATGCTCATCGGGTCAGGACATAGGTGCCTGGCGCGGGGCCCAGCGGTGGGTAGGTGCTGTTGCCCAGTTCGGTGCGGGGTGCCTTCAGCGGGCCCGAGCGTGGGGTGATCCATTCCAGCCACAATGGCCACCAGCTGCCTTCGCTACGCTTGGCGTCGTGGAACCACGCACGCGGGTCGCTGGAAAGCCTGGGGTTGGCCAGGTAGTAGGCTTTGGGATTGCCGGGCGGGTTGATGATGCTCTGGATATGCCCGCTGTTGGCCAGGATGAAGCGGCGCTCGCCACCCAGCAGCAGGGACGAGCGGTACACCGCGTCCCATGGGGTGATGTGGTCATTGCTGCCGGCAACGGTGAAGCTGTCGAGGTCGACCTGCGACAAGTCGATGGGCGTGCCGCACACTTCGAGGCCGGCCGGGTAGGTGAGGGGGTTGAGCTTGAAGAAGTCCAGCAGGTCGCCATGCAGCGCGGCGGGCAGGCGCGTGCTGTCGGCGTTCCAGTAAAGGATGTCGAAGGCCGGTGGTGTCTTGCCGAGCAGGTAGTTGTTGACCCAATAGTTCCAGATCAGGTCGTTGGGCCGCATCCAGGCGAAAATCCGCGCCACCTCGCCACCGTCCAGCACGCCACGCTGGTACGAGCGGCGCTTGGCTGCCTCGATCGTCTGTTCGTCGGCGAACAGGCTGGCGGGGCTCTCGAACTTGCTGTCCAGCAGGCTGACAAGGTAGGTGGCGCTGCGTACCCGACGCAGCTGCTGCTTGGCCTGCAGGTGACCTTGCAGCGCGGCCATGGTCAGGCCGCCAGCACAGGCACCCATCAGGTTGGGGTCGCGGTTGCCACTGATGCTGCGGCAGGCGTTGAGTGCTTCCTCCAGGGCCTGTACGTAGCTCGACAGCCCCCATTCGCGATGGCGGGGGTCAGGGTTGCGCCAGCTGACCATGAACACCTGCAGGCCACTCTTGAGCATGTACTGGACGAAGCTGTTGCTCGCGCTGAGGTCGAAGATGTAGAACTTGTTGATTTGCGGCGGCACCACCAGCAGTGGGCGTGCGTGCTGCTTTTCGCTCATCGGCTTGTACTGGATCAACTCCAGCAGCTCATTGCGAAACACCACCGCGCCGGGGGTTGCCGCCAGGTTGCCGCCTACCTCGAAGGCGCGCTCGTCTACCTGGCGCGGCAGGCCGTCGTTATGGCGCAGGTCTTCAAGCAGGTGCGCCACGCCACGCACCAGGCTCTGGCCGCCGGTATTGAATAGCTCCTTGACGGCCAGCGGGTTGAGCAGCGAGTTGCTGGGGGCCAGGGCATCGTTGAGCAGGTTGAACAGAAAGTGCGTGCGGGCCCGGTCGTCGTCGCTCAGGTGGCTTTCCTCGATCCACTGGCGGGTTTGCTTCTGCCACGCCAGGTACGCCTGCAGACTGCGGCGGTAGAACGGGTTGCTGCTCCATGTGGGGTCGCTGAAGCGCGCGTCACGGGGGGTTGGCTGGTACGGCGTGTCGCCCAGCACTACCCGCCCCAGTTGCCCGCCGAGGGCTAGCAGATGCTGCGCGGTATGCAGCGGGTGGCGCAGGCCATGGCGGCCGACATTGCGCAGGGTGGACAGCAGGTCGCGGCCGCGCAGGCCGAGGATGGCGTTCTGCACGTTCATGTGGGTGGCGGGGAGCGTTGTCGATCCTTTGGCCGGTTTTTCTTTCATGGCAACATTCCCTCGTCTAAGCCATTTTCAGCCGCTCCCACAGGTTTTGCGTCGCCCTCACAAACCCGAGGCCGGGCGTGGGTGCATGACCGCGCGCTGTCGTTCTTGCTGCAGGAACTTCATGATGATCGGGGCGACGGCTTCGGCCCGGGTGATCAGAAACAGATGGCCGTCGTCGATAATGTGTAGCTGGGCATTGGGAATCCGCCAGGCCAGCAGGCGCATGTTGACCAGCGGGATCAGCGGGTCGTCGTCGCCGGCCAGCACCAGGGTCGGCTGCTGGATCTTGTGCAGCCAGTGGATGCTGGTCCAGCCAAGCCCGGCGAACAGTTGCCAGTAATAGCCCAGCTTGCCGCCGGAGCGCACCTTGGCCGCATGGTGCATGGCCAGCTCGGGGTCACGCCGAAAGCCGCCGCCATAGATCATCGGTGCGATGCGGATGACGTGCGACGGCTGCACGTAGCGCCGTGGGCTGGCCATCATCCACAACACTTTCGGCTTGCCCGGCACCATCACCGCACCGGCGGCGGTGGCGGCCAGCACCAGCTTCTTGCAGCGCTCGGGGTAGTCGTGGGCGAACTGCTGGGCCAGGGCGCCGCCCCAGGACACGCCGATGGCATTTACCTGCCCGTAGTCGAGGTAGTCGAGCATGCGTGCCGTCAGCTTGGCCAGCCCGGGGAAGCGATACGGGTGGCGTGGCGTGGACGACCCGCCGACCCCGGGTACGTCGAAGGCGATGACTTCCAGGTCCGGGTCCAGTGCTTCGATGAACGGAAACACCAGCTCCAGGTTGGCTCCGATGCCGTTGAAGATCAGCAACGGTGTCAGGTGTGGCTTGCCTGGCCGGACGGCGGTGCGAATGGACTGGTTGTCCAGCTCGACGGTCCTGAAGATATAGGGTTGCGGCATGCGCGTGACTCTTGGGTGAAGTTAACACCGTGGCGCCCAGCAGGGCGCCACGGCGCTGCAACTCAACGCTCGTGAACGTAGGTGCCCGGTGCGGCTTCGCCAGCGGCATAGGCGCGGTTGCCCAGGCGGGTAGGTGCCTTTTTCAGCTCGCCTGCACGTTCGCCCAGCCAGCTTTGCCAGTGCAGCCACCATGAGTCGGCGTGCTTGGTGGCGTTTTCCTGCCAGGCTACCGGGTCGCCCGGGCGGTCGGCACCCGTCATGAAGCGTGCCTTGGGGTTGCCCGGCGGGTTGAGGATGCTCTGGATATGGCCGCTGTTGGACAGCACGAACTCGATCTTGCCGCCAAACAGGTGCGCCGAGCGGTAGCACGACTGCCACGGGGTGATGTGGTCGGAGGTGCCGGCAACGCTGAAAATGTCGCAGTGCACGTTCTTCAGGTCGATCGGGGTGCCGCACACTTCCAGTGCATCCGGGCGCGTCAGCGGGTTGCTTTTGAACATTTCGATGAGGTCGCCGTGGAAGGCGGCCGGCAGGCGCGTGGTGTCGTTGTTCCAGAACAGGATGTCGAACACTGGCGGCTCGTTGCCGAGCAGGTAGTTGTTGACCCAGTAGTTCCAGATCAGGTCGTTGGGGCGCATCCAGGCGAACACCTTGGCCATCTCGCTGCCTTCGAGCACGCCGGCCTGGTATGAATGGCGCTTGGCGGCTTCCAGGGTCTGCTCGTCGACGAACAGCGCCACCTGGTTATCCATGGTGGTATCCAGCACGCTTACCAGCAAGGTCAGGGCGTTGACCTTGTTTTCACCGATTGCGGCGTAGTGGCCTACCAGCGCGGTGCAGGTGATGCCGCCAGAGCATGCACCGAGCATGTTCAGGTCCTTGCTGCCGGTAATGGCCAGCACCGCGTCGACAGCCTCCTTGAGCGCGTCGATGTAGGTGGACAGGCCCCATTCGCGCTGGGCCTTGGTCGGGTTGCGCCAGCTGATGATGAACGTCTGCTGCTGCGAGCGCAGGCAGTAGCGGGCCAGGCTTTTTTCCGGGCTGAGATCGAACACGTAGAACTTGTTGATCTGCGGTGGCACCACCAGCAGCGGACGGGCATGCACCTGCTCGGTGATGGGGCTGTACTGGATCAGCTCCAGCACGTCGTTGCGGTACACCACGGCACCTTCGCTGGTGCCCAGGTTCTTGCCCACCTCGAAGGCGTCCATGTTTACCTGGCTGGGCATGCCGCCGTTGTTGACCATGTCCTTGGCCAGATTCGACAGGCCATCGAGCAGGCTTTTGCCACCCGTTTCGAAGAAGCGTTTGACCGCTGCCGGGTTGGACAGGGTATTGGTCGGGGCCATGGCTTCGGTCATCAGGTTGATGACGAACTGGCCGCGGCTGATGTCCTGGGGTGACAGGTCGCTGCTGGCGACCCAGTCCTGCAGTTCGTTGCGCCAGGCCAGGTAGGTTTGCAGGTAGCGGCGGTACAGCGGGTTGTTGCTCCAGGCCGGGTCGTTGAAGCGACGGTCGTCGCTTTCCGGGGCCAGGCTGGACTTGCCCAGCAGTACGTTTTTCAGCTCCAGGCCGAAGTGGGCCACATGCTTGGCGCTGTGCAGCGGTTGGCGCACGGCCTGGCGCAGCACGGTACGTGCCGAGCTCAACAGGTCCTTGCGGCGAATGCCGATGACCGGGTTCAGCCCCAGGGTGTTTTCCGAGGCCTGCCGCTGCAGCTCATCGTTGTTCTTGTTACTCATCTACGACGCTCCGTTGTCCTGAGACGAGTACCGGATGCCTGTGCCGGAAGCACAGTCCTGAGCCCGGTACTGCTACTCGGGTGACCAGTGATAAGGAACAGCGGTGCTGCGGGGGTTCTGACTGCCTGCAAGGTGATGCAGGGAACTTGCCACACCCATTGGTTACCCGACTTTCATGTAATGCGCAAGACAGCCCGTCACTGGGCTGTCTGTAGGGCATTCAAACAGATGAATTTAGAAAATGCGCTCTAAACCTTGCAGGCCTTGCGCTAGAGCATGAGTTTGACCACGGCTTCGGCCGGGTCGCGGGACTTTCCGGCCTTGTGCAGTTCGTCGAGGTACTCGGCCCACAGCTGTGCCTGGCGCAGGCACAGCTGTTCGAGGTATTCCCAGGTGAACAGGCCGCTGTCGTGGCCGTCGTCGAAGGTCAGTTTCAGTGCATATTGGCCGGCAGGTTCCAGGCCGACAAGGCCGACGTTGATCTTGCCGAATTGCAGGATGGGGTTGCCGTGGCCCTGGACTTCGGCGGAGGGGGAGTGCACGCGCAGGAATTCGGCGGGCAGGGTGTAGACCTCGCCGGGGGCGTAGGTGAGGCTAAGGGTTTTCGAGGCTTTGTGCAGGTTGATGGCGGTGGGCAGGCGGGCCATGACGGGAATCTCTCGGGAGCTGATGGTGCACAGCTTCGGGAGATTCGGGGGATTGTGCAAGGGGCTGCTTTGCAGCCCATCGGCGGCAAGCCAGCTCCCACAGGTACTCCACAGTCTTCAGGGTTGCGGTGATCCTGTGGGAGCTGGCTTGCCGGCGAAAGGGCCGCACAGCGGCCCCCTGCGGTCTTACAGGATGTAACGCGACAGGTCTTCGTTCTGCGCCAGCTCACCGAGGTGGCTGTTCACGTACGCCGCGTCGATCTGGATCGGTGCTTCGTCATGGGTGCTGGCCAGGTCACCTGCGCTGAACGACACCTCTTCGAGCAGGCGCTCGAGCAGGGTGTGCAGGCGGCGGGCGCCAATGTTTTCGGTTTTTTCGTTGACCTGATAGGCAATCTCGGCCAGGCGCTTGATACCGTCGGCAATGAACTCGATGTTCAGGCCTTCGGTTTTCAGCAGTGCCTGATACTGCTCGGTCAGCGACGCGTGCGGCTCTTGCAGGATGCGCTCGAAGTCTTCCGGGGTCAGTGCCTTCAGCTCGACCCGGATTGGCAGCCGGCCTTGCAGCTCGGGCACCAGGTCGCTCGGCTTGCTCAGGTGGAACGCGCCCGAGGCAATGAACAGGATATGGTCGGTCTTGACCATGCCCAGCTTGGTGTTGACGGTGCAGCCTTCGATCAGCGGCAGCAGGTCGCGCTGCACACCTTCGCGGGACACGTCGGCGCCGCCAACGTTGCCACGCTTGGCAACCTTGTCGATTTCGTCGATGAACACGATACCGTGCTGCTCGACCGCTTCCAGGGCCTTGGCCTTGAGTTCTTCCTCGTTGACCAGGCGGCTCGCTTCTTCCTCGCGAACCAGCTTCAGCGCTTCTTTCACCTTCAGCTTGCGCGCCTTGCGCTTGCCCTTGCCCATGTTGGCGAACAGGCTTTGCAGCTGGTTGGTCATTTCTTCCATGCCGGGCGGTGCGGCGATTTCCACACCCACGGCATCGGCCACTTCGATTTCGATTTCCTTGTCGTCCAGCTGGCCTTCGCGCAGGCGCTTGCGGAACAGCTGGCGGGTGTTGGAATCGCTGCTGGTCTGCGCGGCTTCCTCGCTGAAGCTGGTGACCCGCGCCTGTGGCAGCAGGGCGTCGAGGATACGGTCTTCGGCAGCGTCCTCGGCGCGGTGGCGCACGCGGATGATCTCTTGCTCACGCAGCATCTTCAGCGCGGCGTCAGCCAGGTCGCGGATGATCGATTCGACGTCGCGGCCCACATAGCCCACTTCGGTGAACTTGGTGGCTTCGACCTTGAGGAACGGCGCATTGGCCAGTTTGGCCAGACGACGGGCGATTTCGGTCTTGCCGACGCCGGTCGGGCCGATCATCAGGATGTTCTTCGGGGTCACTTCGGCACGCAGCTCGGCAGGCAGCTGCATGCGCCGCCAGCGGTTGCGCAGGGCAATGGCCACGGCGCGCTTGGCGTCGTCCTGGCCGATGATGTGGCGGTTGAGTTCGTGGACGATTTCGCGGGGGGTCATGGACATGATGAAAATGGTCCTTGGGCGGATGATCAGCGTGGAAAAGTCCCGCTTGCAGCGGGACGCCAGAACAGCTGAATCAGTCGGCCAGGTCCTGCTCCTCGATGGTCAGGTTGTGGTTGGTGAACACGCAGATATCACCCGCGATGTTCAGAGCGGTCTCGGCGATTTCTCGGGCCGAGAGGTCGGTCTTGTTCAGCAGCGCGCGGGCTGCGGCCTGGGCGTATGCGCCGCCGGAACCCATGGCGATCAGGCCGTCTTCGGGTTCGACCACGTCGCCGTTGCCGGTGATGATCAGCGAAGCGTCCTTGTTGGCCACGGCCAGCATGGCTTCCAGACGGCTCAGGGAACGGTCGGTACGCCATTCCTTGGCCAGTTCGACGGCAGCGCGAACCAGATGGCCTTGATGTTTCTCGAGCTGCCCTTCAAAGCGCTCGAACAGGGTGAAGGCATCGGCGGTAGCGCCGGCGAAGCCTGCAATGACCTGACCGTGGTACAGGCGGCGCACTTTCTTGGCGTTGCCTTTCATCACGGTGTTGCCGAGGGATACCTGGCCGTCGCCGCCCATGACGACTTTGCCGTTACGGCGGACAGAAACGATGGTGGTCAAGGGAGAGTCTCCACGCAGCGGGGCGAAAGTGCCTGATGCAGACTCATATGGGGGTGGGGGGAAGGATTTCAACCGTGAGGGATGAATGGTCAGTGTTCTGCTGCGCCGGCCTCATCGCCGGCAAGCCAGCTCCCACAGGAATACCACAGACCTTGAGGGCAGTGATTTCCTGTGGGAGCTGGCTTGCCAGCGATGAGGCCAGTGAGGGTTACTCAGGCCTCGTGGCAGACGTGCCCGTCGACCAAGGTATAACGCACGGCCCCCGGCAGGCAGTGGCCGATGAACGGGCAATTCTCGCCACGCGAGAACCACTGCTCGCCGGCAACGGTCGAGGCTTGCGGGTCGAACAGCACCAGGTCGGCTGTGCCACCCACTTTCAGCTCGCCGGCCGGCAGGCGCAGGGCCGCCGCCGGGCCGCTGCTCAGGCGTGCCAGCAGGGTTGGCAGGTCGAGCAGGCCATCCTGAACAAGGGTCATGGCCAGCGGCAGCAGCAACTCGACGCTGCTGATGCCAGGCTCGGTGGCGCCGAACGGGGCCAGCTTGGCATCGCGCTCGTGCGGCTGGTGATGGCTGGAGATTGCCTGGATCACCCCCGCCTTCACTGCCTCGCGCAGGCCATCGCGGTCGGCGGCGGTGCGCAGCGGCGGCTGCACGTGGTACAGGCTGGAGAACTCGCGCAGCGATTCATCGGTGAGGATCAGCTGGTACAACGCCACGTCGGCGGTCACCGGCAGGCCGAGTTGCTGGGCCTGCGCGATCAGCCGTGCGCCACGGGCGCTGGTGATCTGGCTGAAGTGCGCGCGCACACCGGACTGCTCCACCAGCAACAGGTTGCGGGCCAGGGCCACGGTTTCGGCGGTTTCCGGGATGCCCGGCAGGCCGAGGAAGCTGGCCATGGCGCCTTCATGGGCCAGGCCGCCCTGGGCCAGGTCGCGGTCCTGGGAGTGGAACACCACGGTCAGGTCGAAGGTGGCGGCGTATTCCAGGGCGCGGGCCAGGGTACGGTTGTTGGGGATTTGTTTCAGGCCGTTGCCAAACGCAACGCAGCCGGTGTCGCGCAGGGCTACCAGCTCGGCCAGCTGCTCGCCTTCCAGGCCTTTGGTCAGCGCGCCGATCGGGTAGACCTTGCTGTTGGCTGCCTCGCGGGCGCGGTCGAGAATCAGCTCGGCCACAGCCGAGGTGTCCAGCACCGGCTTGGTCTGCGGTGGGCAGCACAGGCTGGTAACGCCGCCGGCCACCGCTGCGCGGGTTTCACTGGCGATAGTGCCTTTGCGGCTGTAGCCCGGCTCGCGCAGGGATACACCAAGGTCGACCAGCCCGGGCGCGGCGACCAGGCCATCGGCCTGAATCGTACGGTTGGCGCTGAACCCGGCCGGGGCGGCGCCGATGGCGGCAATGCGGCCGCCGTCCAGGTGCAGGTCGGTAACCTGGTCCAGGCCGCTGTTGGGGTCGATGACCCGGGCGCCAAGAATACTGATTGTCACTGGGCGTTCTCCTGGTCGAATTGACGTTGCGCGTTCTGCCCGCTCATGGCCATGGACAACACGGCCATGCGCACGGCGATGCCGTAGGTGACCTGGTTGAGGATCACCGAGTGCTTGCCGTCGGCCACCGCCGACTCGATTTCCACGCCGCGGTTGATCGGCCCCGGGTGCATGACGATGGCATCGGGCTTGGCCCCGGCCAGGCGTGCGGTGGTCAGGCCGAACAGGCGGTAGAACTCGCCTTCGCTGGGCAGCAGGCCACCGGCCATGCGTTCACGCTGCAGGCGCAGCATGATCACCACGTCGACGTCCTTCAGGCCTTCGGCAAGGTCGGTGTAAACCTTCACGCCGTACTGCTCGATCCCGATCGGGATCAGGGTTTTCGGGCCGATCACGCGGATGTCCGGGCAGCCCAGCGCTTTCAGCGCCAGCATGTCGGAACGGGCCACGCGCGAGTGCAGGATGTCGCCGACGATGGCTACCGAGAGGTTCTCGAAGCTGCCCTTGTGGCGGCGGATGGTGAGCATGTCGAGCATGCCCTGGGTCGGATGCGCATGACGGCCGTCCCCGCCGTTGATCACGGCCACGTCCGGGCATACGTGCTCGGCGATGAAGTGCGCAGCGCCGGAATCCGAGTGGCGCACGACGAACATGTCGGCGGCCATGGCTTCGAGGTTGCGCAGGGTGTCGAACAGCGTTTCGCCCTTGCTGGTCGAGGAAGTCGACACGTTCAGGCTGATCACGTCGGCCGACAGGCGCTGGGCCGCCAGTTCGAAGGTGGTACGGGTACGGGTGGAGTTCTCGAAGAACACGTTGCACACGGTCTTGCCGCGCAGCAGCGGGACTTTCTTCACAGCCCGGGCGCCAACTTCCAGGAAGGAATCGGCAGTGTCGAGGATCTCGGTGAGCAGTTCGCGGGGCAAACCGTCAAGCGAGAGGAAGTGGCGCAGCTGGCCCTGATCATTGAGCTGCAGCGGGCGCTTGGCGTCGATTGGCGTCATCGCGGGGGACTCTTAAAGGGCGGAAGCGGAGGCGAGGTCCTGGCGCTCGAGGGCGAGCGGTGCGGGTCCGGTCAATTTTACCCGTTCATGGGCAGCCAGCGACAGGGTGGCACCGAGCACATTCGGGCGAATTGGCAGTTCGCCGGCATCCAGGTCCAGCAGGCAGACCAGGGTGACGCTGGCCGGGCGGCCATAATCGAACAGTTCGTTGAGCGCGGCGCGAACGGTGCGGCCGCTCATCAGCACGTCATCCACCAGCACCAGGTGCTGGCCTTCGACCTCGAACGGCAGCTCGGAAGGGCGCACCTGTGGGTGCAGGCCGTTCTGGCTGAAGTCGTCGCGGTAGAACGAAACGTCCAGGGTACCCATGGCACTGGTGTCGCCCATGGCTTCCTGCAGGGCCTGGGCGACCCAGACGCCGCCGGTGCGGATGCCGATGTAGCGCGGCTCGCTGATATTGCGGCGGGCCAGGTGGGCACGAAGGTCGACAGCCATCTGCCGAACCAGGTCGGCGGGATTGGGTAGGCTCATTGCGGGCTCCTCGGAGGGGTGCGCCGGGTGGGGCCCGGCGGCAAAGATGATCAGGTATTGGCCTCCAGCCAGCCTTGCAGCAACAAGGCGGCGGCGATGGCATCGACCGGGTTGTCGCGGTAGCTGCCGCGCTGGCCGCCACGGGCCATGCGCTCGCCCTTGGCCTCGAAGGTGGTCAGGCGTTCATCGTGGGTGTGCACGGGGAGGTTGAAACGGCCATTCAGGCGGCGGGCGAACTTTTCGGCGCGGGCGCTCATTTCGCTGGGCGTGCCGTCCATGTTCAGCGGCAGGCCAACGACAATGGCGTCGGGCTTCCATTCGGTAATCAGCTTTTCCACCTGGGCCCAGTCCGGTACCCCGTTCTGTGCCTTCAGGGTGCACAGCTCGCGCGCCTGGCCGGTGATTACCTGGCCCACGGCCACGCCGATCTGCTTGCTGCCGTAGTCAAAACCCAGCAGCAGGCGCAGCTCTTGAGGTAGCTGGGCCATCAGGCGTGGCCCGCCTGGCTGGTCAGCAGGTGCAGGTTGATGCCCAGGCTGGCGGCCGCGGCCTCCAGGCGCAGGTCGCTGGCTACGCCGAAGATGATTTCAGGGTCGAACGGGCAGTTCAGCCAGGCGTTGTCGGCCAGCTCGGCCTCCAGTTGGCCCGCTTCCCAACCCGCATAGCCGAGGGTGATCAGGCTCTGTTTCGGGCCTACCCCGGCGGCGATGGCCAGCAATATGTCTTGCGATGTGCTCAGCGACAGCCCTTCCAGTGCCACGGTGGCCTGGAAACTGCACTCGTCGCTGTGCAGCACGAAGCCACGGTCGGTCTGTACCGGGCCGCCCTGGTAGATCGGCACCTGCAAGGTGCTGGCCGGGGGCGCTTCGTCCGGGCGCAGCTGCTCGAGGATGTCCGCCAGGCTCAGTTCCTGCGGCCGATTGACCACCAGGCCCATGGCGCCATTGGCGTTGTGCTCGACGATGTACGTGAGGGTCTGGGCGAAGTTCGGGTCGGCCATGTGCGGCATGGCGATCAGGAACTGATGCTTGAGGTAGCTCGGCGTGAGGGTTTTCATGGGGGATAGTGTGGCGCCCAGTTACGAGGCTGACAAGGTGCGCAACGAGGCTTGCGCGATCACTGTGGGAGCGGCTTTAGCCGCGAAGGCGTCCGACCAGGCGACATCATTGCCTGATCTGGCGCATTCGCGGCTAAAGCCGCTCCCACAGGGGGATGTGCAGGCCTTGGATCAGTTACTGGACAAACGGTCGCCACGGGCGAACCGCCAGGTGCGGATGATTTCCAGCCGGTCGAATTCGGCCAGGTCGCCGGTAAACGGTGCAAACGGCGCCGCCAGCCTAACGATGCGCTGCGCCGCCTGGTCCAGTACCGCCTGGCCGGACGACTCCAGCACCAGCACCTCGTACAGCGAGCCATCGCGGTTGATCGACACCATCATGCGCAAGTTGCCGTAGATCTGCTGCCGGCGAGCTTCGTCGGGGTAGTTCAGGTTGCCCACCCGCTCAACCTTCTTGCGCCACTCTTCCTTGTACCAGGCACCCTTGTCGCGCATGGTCGACGCCGCATTCAGGCGGTGGATGCGGGGGCGTTTGGCGTAAAGCTGCTGCTCGTTCGACAGCTCTGCTTCCAGGCTGGCGATCTGGCTGGACAGCTGCGAACTGTCGAAGTCTGGCGCTGGCGCGGCCGGCTTGGGCTGTGCCTTGCTTTCCTTGGGCTTGGGCTCGACCTTGTGCGGCTTGGGTGCCGTGGTCACCACCGCCGATTTTTGCGGCGCAGGCGGCGGTACTACCTCGGGCCTGGCCGCAGGCGGCGGGGTGATCTTGTTGATCTTGCTGTCCTGGAACGGCGCCAGCTCGGTGGTCTTGGGCACTGCCTTCTTGTCCAGGGTACCGCTGCCCTGCTGGTTGTCCTGCGCCTGGAAATCGGCCTTCTCGGGCGGTTTTTCGCTCTTGAAGGTGGCCAGGGTGATGTCCATGGTGTGGCGGATTTCTGCCGGCTTGACCACGGTGAAACCGACACCAAGGATCAGCGCCAGGTGCACCAGTGCAGCCAGGAACAGGGTAAAGCCAAGCCTGTCCACCGGGCGAACTCGGGGCGGCAGCAGGTCGGCAGGGATGTCAGCGGGCAGCGTCATCGGGTATCCAGCAACCGCAGGGCGGGGCTGCGGGTCAGGTCATCAGGACCCGCATCATACCCCACTCTGGGAGTGCGCCGCGCGTTGCCGGTCAGCGCGCCTGCAGCTGTCGATCAATGGCGTCCATCAACTTGCCGCCAATGTCGGTGTTGAACGCGTTGTCGATTTCGCGAATGCAGGTCGGGCTGGTGACGTTGATCTCGGTGAGGTAGTCGCCGATCACATCCAGGCCCACGAACAGCAGGCCCTTTTCACGCAGGGTGGGGCCCACCTGGGCGGCGATCCAGCGGTCACGCTCGCTGAGCGGGCGCGCTTCGCCACGGCCACCGGCAGCCAGGTTGCCACGGGTTTCGCCACTGGCCGGGATGCGCGCCAGGCAGTAGTCGACCGGCTCGCCGTCGATCATCAGGATACGTTTGTCGCCGTCCTTGATCGCCGGCAGGTAGGCCTGGGCCATGATCTGCTGCGCACCCAGTGCGGTCAGGGTTTCGAGGATGACCGACAGGTTGGGGTCGCCCGCCCGGTGGCGGAAGATCGAGGTGCCGCCCATGCCGTCCAGTGGTTTGAGGATCACATCGCCATGCTGCTCGGCGAACGCGCGGATGATGTCCGGGCGACGGCTGACCAGGGTAGGCGGGGTGCACTGCGGGAACAGCGTGGCAAACAGCTTTTCGTTGCAGTCACGCAGGCTTTGCGGTCGGTTGACCACCAGTACGCCGTCTTTCTCGGCCTGCTCCAGCAGGTAGGTGCTGTAGACGAACTCCATGTCGAAGGGCGGGTCCTTGCGCATCAGGATCACATCCAGCTCGGCCAGGGTGCTGTCCTGCTCCTCGCCCAGCTCGAACCAGCGTGCCGGGTCGGCGAACACTTTCAATGGGCGCATGCGCGCGCGGGCCTTGCCTTCGCCCTGGTACAGGTCGCGCTGCTCCATGTAGAACAGGCTCCAGCCGCGCGCCTGGGCGGCCAGCAGCATGGCCAGCGAACTGTCCTTCTTGTAGGAGATGGACGCGATGGGGTCCATGACAATGCCGAGGCGAACGCTCATGGGGTGGTTCCTCTTGGCGGCGGGTGGCCGCGATGGTTCGAAAGAAAAGTGGCTCAGGGTGGCGCCGCGAACGCCGCTGGTCAAGGGGCGCCGCAGATGGAACGGGCACCCGGAGTGTGCTAAAAATGCAGCTGCAAGCCTTTGGCTACAAGCCTCAAGAGAACAGCAGTCACCCGCCGATTGGCCTTCTCCTGAAACTTGCCGCTTGCCACTTGCAGCTAAATTCCCACTGGTAGGCGTCTATGGAACAACCCCTGAAGGTGATGGTGATCGACGATTCACGCACGATCCGCCGCACCGCGCAGATGTTGCTCGGTGAAGCGGGCTGCGAGGTGATCACCGCCAGCGATGGCTTCGATGCCCTGGCCAAGATCGTCGACCACCGGCCAAGCATCATTTTCGTCGATGTGTTGATGCCGCGCCTGGACGGTTACCAGACCTGCGCGGTCATCAAGCACAACAGCGTTTTCAAGGACACTCCGGTGATCCTGCTGTCGTCCCGCGACGGCCTGTTCGACAAGGCCCGTGGCCGGGTGGTCGGCTCTGATCAGTTTTTGACCAAGCCGTTCAGCAAGGAAGAGCTGCTCGAGGCGATTCGCGCTCACGTGCCCGGTTTTGCCGCACCTCAACAACCCGCACCCTGACCGCGCCCCGCCATGGCACGGTCTTTTCTTTCCTGATGGGGAAACAGCATGGCCCGAGTTCTGATTGTCGACGACTCGCCGACAGAGATGTACAAACTGGCCGAATGGCTTGAAAAGCACGGTCATCAGGTGCTCAAGGCCAGCAACGGCGCCGATGGTGTGGCCCTGGCGCGCCAGGAGAAGCCGGACGCGGTGCTGATGGATATCGTCATGCCCGTGCTCAACGGCTTCCAGGCGACCCGGCAACTAAGCAAGGACCCGGAGACCAGCAACATTCCCGTATTGGTCGTTACCACCAAGGACCAGGAAACCGATCGCATCTGGGCCAAGCGTCAGGGCGCCCGCGGTTTCGTGACCAAGCCGGTGGAAGAAGACGACCTGATAGCCAAGCTCCAAGAAGTGCTGGGGGCTTGACCACCCGCCCGCATGGCGCGTCGCTGACCGCGTTCGAGTTGCTGCTGGACATCGACCGCCGCTGTCGCCTGCTGGTTGCCGACCAGCCGCCGCAGGACAACCGCCTGCAGCAGTGGAGTGGTATCGGCTTTCGCATTGCCGGGCAGTGGTTCGTCGCGCCCATGGGCGAAGTGGCCGAGGTGCTGCGCGAGCCACGCAGCAGCCGCGTCCCCGGCGTGCAGCCGTGGGTGTGCGGGGTCGCCAACCTGCGCGGCCGGCTGTTGCCGGTGATGGACCTGAGCAGCTTTTTCGGCCTGGGCCACGTCGCTCCCGGCAAGCAGCGACGGGTGCTGGTGCTGGACCACGAAGACCTGTTCGTCGGCTTGCTGGTAGACGAGGTGCTGGGCCTTCAGCACTTCGCCCTGGACAGCCTGCAACTGTCGCCACCCCAGCCGTTGATCCGTGCTGCTGCACGCTTCGTGCAGGGGCATTTCCCCCGGGAACGCAACTGGGCGATCTTCAGCCCCTTCGCCCTGGCCCAGGCGCCGGGTTTTCTCGATGTGGCGTTATAGGACCTGCGAACGTGAACAAGCCTGCAACCCCCGTCACTGCGACCACCGTCAGCCCACGTACCCGCAGCATCGCGCAGATCACCGTGCTGTTCCTGATCCTGATCCTGTCGATCATGCTGCTGTTCGCCAACTTCGCCTACCTGAACACCCAGTCCAACTACGACAAGCAGTACATCGGCCATGCCGGCGAATTGCGCGTGCTGTCGCAGCGCATCGCCAAGAACGCCACCGAGGCCGCCACTGGCAAGGCCCTGGCCTTCAAGCTGCTGTCGGATGCGCGTAACGATTTCGAGCGGCGTTGGGGCTACCTGCGCCAAGGTGACAAGTCCACCGGCCTGCCGCCCGCGCCGCCTACGGTGCGTGACGAAATGGAAGCGGTGCGCCGCGACTGGGAAAACCTGCGCAAGAACACCGACACCATCCTGGCCAGCGAACAGACCGTGCTGTCGCTGCACCAGGTGGCGGCAACCCTGGCCGAGACCGTGCCGCAGTTGCAGGTGGAATACGAAAAAGTGGTTGAGATCCTGCTGCAAAGCGGCGCCCCGGCCAACCAGGTAGCCGTCGCCCAGCGCCAGCTGTTGTTGGCCGAGCGCATCCTGGGCTCGGTCAACACCGTGCTGGCGGGCGACGACAGCGCGGCCCAGGCGGCCGACGCCTTTGGCCGCGATGCCGGGCGCTTTGGCCAGGTACTGGAAGGGATGCTCAGCGGCAACGCGGCAATCCAGGTGACCCGCGTGGAGGACGCAGACGCGCGTGCGCGGCTGGCCGAAATTGCCGAGCTGTTCCAGTTCGTCGCAGGCTCCGTGGACGAAATCCTTGAAACCTCGCCAGAACTGTTCCGCGTGCGCGAGGCGGCGGGGAATATATTCAGCTTGTCGCAGACCCTGCTCGACGAGGCTTCGCACCTGGCCAACGGTTTCGAGAACCTGGCCGGCGGCCGCACCCTCGACACCGTTGGCGGCTACGCGCTGGGCCTGCTGGCGTTGGCATCGATCATCCTGATCGGCCTGGTGATGGTGCGCACCACCAACCGCCAGCTGCGCGAGACGGCGGAAAAGAACGAACGCAACCAGCAGGCGATCATGCGCCTGCTCGACGAAATCGAAGAACTGGCCGATGGCGACCTGACCGTGACCGTATCGGTGACCGAGGACTTTACCGGGGCCATCGCCGACTCGATCAACTACTCCGTGGACCAGCTGCGCGACCTGGTTGCAACCATCAACCACAGCGCCGTGCAGGTCGCCGCCGCCGTGCAGGACACGCAGAACACCGCACGCCAGCTGGCCAAGGCCTCCGAGCACCAGGCCGCGCAGATCAGCGAGGCGTCCGAGGCGGTCGGCGACATGGTCGAATCGATCGACCGGGTTTCGGCGCATGCCTATGAATCGGCCAAGGTAGCCGAGCGCTCGGTGGCCATCGCCAACAAGGGCAACGAGGTGGTGCACAACACCATCAACGGCATGGACAACATTCGCGAACAGATCCAGGACACCGCCAAGCGGATCAAGCGCCTGGGCGAGTCTTCACAGGAAATCGGCGATATCGTCAGCCTGATCGACGACATTGCCGACCAGACCAACATCCTTGCCCTTAACGCTGCGATCCAGGCCTCGCTGGCCGGTGAGGCCGGCCGTGGCTTTGCCGTGGTCGCCGACGAGGTGCAGCGCCTGGCCGAACGCTCGTCGTCGGCCACCCGGCAGATCGAGGCGCTGGTGCGCACCATCCAGGCTGATACCAACGAGGCGGTGATATCCATGGAGCAGACCACCGCCGAAGTGGTCCGTGGCGCTCGCCTGGCCCAGGATGCCGGGGTGGCGCTGGCCGAGATCGAGGGGGTATCGCAGAACCTCGCCGACCTTATCCACAGCATTTCCGACGCCGCCCAGTTGCAGACCTCCTCGGCTGGGCAGATTTCCCACACCATGGCGGTGATCCAGCAGATTACCGCACAAACCTCCGCCGGCTCCGGCGCCACTGCCGACAGCATCCGCCACCTGGCCCGCATGGCCAGCGAGATGCGCCGTTCGGTGTCCGGTTTCACCCTGCCGCCACCTGCAGAGCCCAAATGAAGAGCTCGACCGAAACGCCGCGCCCGGCAATGCCCATTGCGTTGGCCAGTGTAAGCCCCGAGCGCCACGACACCGTGGCGCTGGCCTGGACCAAGGCCGCCATCCTCGATTGCCTGGGCCAGGCGCGTCAGGCGCTGGAGCGCTTTGCCGGCGAGCCGGGCGACCTGTCGATGCTCGCCTTCGTGGTCGACAACCTGCATCAGGTACACGGCTGCCTGCGCATGCTCGAATTGCGCGGCGCAACGCGGCTGGCCGAGGAACTTGAACTGTTCGCCAAGGCCCTGGCCGACGGCCAGGTCAGCCCGCGTGGTGACTGCCTGGGCGCGTTGTTCCGCGGCCTGGAGCAACTGCCTTCGTACCTTGAGCGCCTGCGCGGTGCGCGCCATGACCTGCCTCTGGTCATGCTGCCGCTGCTCAACCAGCTGCGCACCTGCCGCGGCATCGAACCGCTCGCCCAGGCCAGCCTGATCAGCGGCGCAGCGCAGCGCTTTGCCGGTGCCGACGATCTGGCCAACCTCGACCTGTCGCTGGGCAACTGGCGCGAGCAATTACAGGCCGGGCCTGGTCGCGATGCCCTGCGCTCGGTGGTGACCGCGCTGTGCGACGACCTGATGCGCATCAAGGAGCGCCTCGACCAGTTCGTGCGCAGTGACCGCCAGCACAGCGAACAGCTCGATGCTTTGCTGGCGCCACTGCGTCATGTGGCGGACACCTTGGCCGTGCTGGGTTTCCAGCAACCACGGCGGGTGATCATCGACCAGGTGCTGGCGCTTCAGGCCCTTGTCCTGGGCGAGCGGGCAGTGGACGACCCGGTGTTGATGGACGTGGCAGGTGCCCTGTTGTATGTCGAAGCCTCGCTCAATGGCATGGTTGGCCCGCTGGAAGAAAACGGCCAGGGCGGCCTGCCGGGCTCGGACCTGGTCGAGATTCGCCAACTGGTACTCAATGAGTCGTTGAACGTGCTGCAGCAGGCCAAGGACCTGATCGGCGATTGCCTGGAGTCTGGCTGGCCGCGGCAACGCCTGCAGCCCTTGCCGGGCCTGCTGCAGCAGATCCGTGGGGCCTTGGCGATGTTGACCCTGCCGACGGTGGCCGAGCTGTTCGCCGGTTGCGCCAACTATGTGCAGCGCTGGTTGCAGCACCTGGAGGAGGAGCCGCCTGCCGCTGAGCTGACCCACCTGGCCGAGGCGCTGAGCGCTGCCGAATGCTACTTGCAATGGCGCCTGGCCGACCCGCTGGCGGATGGCCAGCCGTTTGTCGACATGGCGCGTGCCAGCCTGGCGGCGCTGGGCGTGCATTGTGCCGTCCCAGATGCCGACTGCGACACTGACGGCAGCGGCGATGGCATTGATGACGAGCTGCGCGAAGTGTTCCTCGACGAGGCCGGTGAACTGCTGCCGGAGATCGAGCGGCACTGGCTGCGTTGGCGTGCCGACAACCAGCAGCGCGAGGCGCTGGCTGAAGTGCGTCGCGCACTGCATACCCTCAAAGGCAGTGGGCGCATGGTCCACGCCGAAGCGGTGGCCGAACTGGCCTGGGGCGCCGAACACCTGCTGAGCCGGGTCCTGGAAGGGCGTAGCCTGCTCAGCCCGGAAGGCGTGGTGGCCTTGCAGCAGGTGTTCGTCCACCTGCCCGACCTGCTGGCCGACTTTGCCGTCGGCCAGTTGCCGCAACTGACCGAGATCGAACAGCTGGCCGGGCACCTGCATGCGCTGGCCGAAAACGACGCGCCGGCGCCTGCCGATGTCGACGGCCTCGACCCGCAACTGCTGGATATCTTCCGCACTGAGGCACAAGGCCACCTGGCCAGCCTTGACGCTTTCCTGGAAGGTGCCGATGGCCACGACACACTGGTCAGCGACGGCCTGCAGCGCGCCTTGCACACGCTCAAGGGCAGTGCCGCCATGGCCGGGGTGATGCCGGTCGCCGAACTGGCCACCGCCTTCGACCGCCTGGCCCGTGAGTACAAAGGCCATCAATTGCCCGTGCAAATGGCCGAAATCGAGTGGCTAAAGGCAGCGCGCGGGCTGTTCCAGGCTGGCCTTGCGCAACTCGACAGCACGCCGCTGGCGGCTATCCCCGGTGCTGCGGAGCTGATCGAGCAGGTCGGCCAGGCGGTCGACGGGCGCCTGGCCAGCTTGCATGACGATGGCCTGCAGCAGATGCAGGGCGCCAAGCGCGACCCGCAGGGTGTCGCCAGCTTCCTGGCCCAGGCCATGGATACCCTGCTCAATGCCGAGTCGATGCTGTCGCGCTGGCAGCAACAGCCCGGCCAGCGTGACGCACTGGACATCCTGCTCGACGAAATGACCAGCCTGGGTCACGCCGCGCACCTGGCCGACCTGTGGCAGATGGACGACGTCTGCGAGGCCTTGCTCGACCTGTACGGCGCGGTGGAAGAGGGCAGCCTGCCGGCCGATGGACGCTTCTTCGCCCAGGCGCAGCAGGCGCATGAAGCCCTGCTGGACATGCTCGACGAAGTGGCAGCCGGGCAGGATATTCCGCCCCGTCCCGAGCTGGTCGACAGCTTGCGCAACCTGCTGGACCAAGCCCTGGCGCCGGATGCCACCGGGTTGGTGGGCATCGACACGGTCACACCGTTGCACCCGGACATGGACCTGGCCGATACCCTGGGACTGGGGGGGGCGCATGGCCCTTTGTTGCCCGAGTTGGCCGAGCCGCTGAGCGAAGAGCCGGAAAGCCCTGGCGAAGAGTTGCTGGAAGTGTTCCTCGAAGAAAGCTCGGATATCGTCGAGAGCGCCGCGGCAGCCCTGGCGCGCTGGCAGGCCGACCCGCGCAGCAGTGTCGAGGTGGACAACCTGATGCGCGACCTGCACACCCTCAAGGGGGTGGCGCGCATGGTCGAGATTGCGCCTATCGGCGACCTGGCCCACGAACTGGAGTTTCTCTACGAGCTGTTGGCCGCTGGCCGGCTGCCGCCGAGCGCGCCGCTGTTCGCACTGCTGCAGAACTGCCATGACCGCCTGGCGCACATGCTCGATGCCGTGCGCCTTGGGCAGCCGCTGCACGCCGCCACGGCACTGATCGACTACATTCGCAATTTCAGCAGCGCGGCCCTGACTGACAGCGCTGCCGGTCAGGGGCCGCTTGAAGCCGCCGCCAATGATGTACCTGCGGCTGCTCCGGAGCGGGCGCCAGGTGACATGGTCAAGGTCGATGCCGAGTTGCTCGACGGCCTTGGCAACCTGGCGGGCGAACATTCGATCATCCGCGGGCGCATCGAGCAGCAGGTCAATGACGCGCAGTTCGCGCTCAACGAGATGGAAACCACGCTGGAGCGCATGCGCGACCAGTTGCTGCGCCTGGATATCGAAACCCAAGGGCGGATCTCCAGCCGCCAGCAGTTCGAAGGGGATGCCTACGACGACTTCGACCCGTTGGAAATGGACCGCCATTCGCAGCTGCAGCAGCTGTCGCGGGCCTTGTTCGAATCCGCCTCGGACCTGCTTGACCTGAAGGAAACCCTGGCCCAGCGCGCCCAGGAGGCCTCCAGCCTGCTGCAGCAGCAGGCGCGGGTGAACAGCCAGTTGCAAGAAGGCCTGACTGCTACCCTGATGGTGCCTTTCGAACGTCTGGTGCCGCGCTTGCAGCGGGTGGTGCGGCAGGTGGCGAGCGAGCTGGGCAAGCAAGTGGAGCTGGTGGTCGGTAACGCCGAAGGCGAACTGGACCGCAGTGTGCTCGAGCGCATGGTGGCGCCGCTGGAGCACATGCTGCGCAACGCTGTCGACCATGGCCTGGAAAGCCGCGAAATGCGCCTGGCGGCCGGAAAGCCTGAGCAAGGTACCATTCACCTGAACTTGCTCCACGAAGGCGCCGACATCGTTATCGAAATGACCGATGACGGTGCCGGCGTGCCTCTGGAAGCGGTACGGCGCAAAGCCATCAAGCGCGGTTTGCTGGACCCGCAGGCGCGCTTGAGCGATCACGAGATCCTGCAGTTCATCCTGCGCCCGGGGTTCTCCACCGCCGAGAAAATCACCCAGATCTCCGGGCGCGGTCTGGGCATGGACGTGGTGCACGAGGAGGTCAAGCAACTGGGTGGCTCGATGAGCATCGAGTCGGCCCAGGGCAAGGGTGCGCGCTTCCTTATCCGCCTGCCGTTCACCGTGTCGATCAACCGGGCGTTGATGGTGCATCTGGGTGAGGAGCAGTACGCCATTCCGCTGAATACCATCGAGGGCATTGTCCGCGTGCCGCCAGCAGAGCTCGCCGCTTGCTATGAGCTGGACACGCCGCGTTATGTCTATGCCGGTCACGACTACCAGCTGCGCTACCTGGGCGAGTTGCTGCAAGGCCTGCCGCGCCCGGCATTGCTGGGGCAGAGCGTACCGCTGCCGGTGCTGCTGGTGCATTCCAAGGAGCAGTCATTCGCCATCCAGGCCGACAGCCTGTCGCCCAGCCGCGAGATCGTGGTGAAGAGCCTGGGCCCGCAGTTTGCTGCGGTTGCCGGGTTGTCGGGGGCGACGTTGCTGGGCGATGGCCGGGTAGTGCTTATTCTCGATCTGCTTGGCCAGCTGCGCGGCCAGCAGCGACGCCTGGCCCGCCTGCCCGGCGGTGGCCCGCAGCGCCAGCTGCTTGGCCCGGCACCGCGCCGGGCACTGCTGGTAATGGTGGTGGACGACTCGGTCACGGTGCGCAAGGTAACCAGCCGCCTGCTGGAGCGCCACGGCATGAGTGTGCTGACCGCCAAGGACGGCGTCGACGCCATGGCCCTGCTGGAAGAGCACCGGCCGGATGTATTGCTGCTGGATATCGAGATGCCGCGCATGGACGGTTTTGAGGTGGCCACCCGCATTCGGCGTGACGCGCGGCTCAAAGACCTGCCGATCATCATGATCACCTCGCGTACCGGGCAGAAGCACCGCGATCGCGCCATGGCCATCGGGGTCAATGAATACCTGGGCAAACCGTATCAGGAATCGCTGCTGTTGCAGAGCATCGCGCACTGGAGCTCGACCCATGCTTGAACTGATCGCCGGCCAGCGCAGCAGCCTGACCGGGTTGTTGCTGCCCTTGGGTGACCGCACCCTGGTGTTGCCTAATGTGGCGGTTGCCGAATTGAGCGGCCAGCGCAACCTGGTGTGCCAACCTGGCGAGCCGGCCTGGCACCTGGGCTGGATCGACTGGCGCCAGCAGCGTCTGCCGCTGGTCGGGTTCGAGGCGGCTTGTGGCGGCGAAACGCCGTGCGGCGAGCGTGCGCGTGTGGTGGTGCTCAATGCGTTGGGCGACACCGGCTTGCGCTATCTGGCGTTGTTGCTGCAGGACATCCCGCGCTCGTGCAAGCTCGACAGCCAGCTGAATTATGTGGATGTGGCGCTGGGTCGCCTTGAGCTGGCGGCCGTGCAGGTGGGTGAGCAGGTGGCACGGGTGCCGGACCTGGTGGCACTGGAAAGGCTGGTGCGTGACGCAGACCTGCAACCTGACCTTGGGTAAGATTACCCGCGAAAGGGCCGCAACAGACATCATCAGGAACCCAGCCCGGCTCGGGAGGTCTGTGTTTGCATGTATTACGGTGAACGCTTCAACGCCTGGACCCACCTGGTCGGTGCCGTCCTGGCCTGTATCGGTGCCATCTGGCTGATCGTGGTTGCGGGCCTGCAAGGCGACCCCTGGAAGATCGTCAGCTTCTCCATCTACGGCAGTACATTGCTGTTGCTGTACAGCGTTTCCACCCTGTACCACAGCACCCGTGGCCGGGCGAAAGTGATCATGCGCAAGCTCGATCACCTGTCGATCTACCTGCTGATTGCCGGCAGCTACACGCCGTTTTGCCTGGTCAGCCTGCGCGGCCCCTGGGGCTGGAGCCTGTTCGGCGTGGTCTGGGCGCTGGCGGTGCTCGGCATGCTGCAGGAGATCAAACCGCGCAGCGAAGCGCGCATCCTGTCGATCATCATCTATGCCGTGATGGGCTGGATCGTGCTGGTGGCGGTCAAGCCTTTGCTGCGCTCGCTGGGCGTCGCCGGCTTTGCCTGGCTGGCCGCCGGCGGCGTGCTGTACACCGTGGGCATCATATTCTTTGCCCTGGACAGCCGCCTGCGCCACGCGCACGGCATCTGGCACCTGTTCGTGATCGCAGGCAGCCTGATGCACTTCGTGGCGGTGTCGTTCTATGTGCGCTAGTTAAAAGTCGCCCCACAACTGCTGGGCGACAGACAGCGCCACCACTGGCGCGGTCTCGGTGCGCAGCACGCGGGGGCCAAGGCGCGCAGCGTGGAAGCCGGCCGCCTTGGCCTGGTCGACTTCGGCCTCGCTCAAACCGCCTTCGGGGCCGATCAGGAAGGCCAGGGTTGCCGGTTTTTCATGGCTGGTGAGCGGTTCTGCCACCGGGTGCAGGACCAGTTTCAAATCCGCATTGCTGCTGCCCAGCCATTCGGCCAGGGTCAGCGGCGGGTGGATGACGGGCAGGGTCGAGCGGCCGCATTGTTCGCAGGCACTGATCGCCACCTGGCGCCAGTGGGCCAGGCGCTTGTCGGCGCGTTCATCCTTCAGGCGCACTTCGCAGCGTTCGCTGACGATGGGGGTGATTTCGTTGGCGCCCAGCTCGGTGGCCTTCTGGATCGCCCAGTCCATGCGCTCGCCGCGCGACAGGCCCTGGCCAAGGTGGACGTGCAGCGGTGAGTCGGCCTGGCCGGCGAAGGCCTGGTCGAGGTTGACGCGCACGGTCTTCTTGCCCACTTCGAGCAGCTGGCCGAGGTATTCCTGGCCGCTGCCGTCGAACAGTTGCACGGCGTCGCCGGCGGCCATGCGCAGCACGCGGCCGATGTAGTGGGCCTGGGCTTCGGGCAGGTCGTGCTGGCCAATGCTCAGGGGGGCGTCGATGAAGAAGCGGGACAGTCTCATGGATCAGCTCGGACGGAATGGGCTCATGTGACACTGTGGGAGCGGGTTCACCCGCGAATGCGGCGGCGAATCCACTATCGCATTCGCGGGTAAACCCGCTCCCACAGGGTTTGGTGGCAGGCTTGCGGGAGTTAACCCGGGTCGCGGAAGTCAGGGTGGAAGTTTGCGGGAACCGCCACGCTGACGCTATCACGGGTGGCGATGTCGATGCCTTCGCTGGCCACTTCGGCGAGGAAGTCGATCTGCTCCGGGGTGATTACATACGGTGGCAGGAAATACACCACGCTGCCCAGCGGGCGCAACAAGGCGCCACGGCTCAAGGCATGCTTGAACACTTTCAGGCCACGGCGCTCCTGCCAGGGGTAGGCGACTTTGCCAGCCTTGTCCTTGACCATTTCGATTGCCAGGGCCATGCCGGTCTGGCGGATCTCGGCCACGTGCGGGTGATCGGCCAGGTGAGCAGTGGCCGTGGCCATGCGCGTGGCCAAGGGCTTGTTGGCCTCGATCACGTTGTCCTGTTCGAAGATATCCAGGGTCGCCAGCGCCGCCGCGCACGCCAGCGGGTTGCCGGTGTAGCTGTGCGAGTGGAGAAACGCGCGCAAGGTCGGGTAGTCGTCGTAGAAGGCCTGGTACACCTTGTCGGTGGTCAGGCAGGCGGCCAGCGGCAGGTAGCCGCCGGTCAAGGCCTTGGACAGGCACAGGAAATCTGGCCGAATGCCGGCCTGCTCACAGGCGAACAAGGTGCCGGTGCGGCCGAAGCCTACGGCAATTTCGTCGTGGATCAGGTGCACGTCGTAGCGGTCGCAGGCTTCGCGCAGCAGCTTGAGGTAGACCGGGTGGTACATGCGCATGCCGCCCGCGCCCTGGATCAGCGGTTCTATAATCACGGCGCTGATCGAGGCGTGGTGCTCGGCCAGGGTCTGCTCCATTACCTGGAACATGTTGCGCGAGTGCTCCTCCCAACCCATGCCCTCGGGGCGCAGGTAGCAGTCGGGGCTCGGTACCTTGATGGTGTCGAGCAGCAGCGCCTTGTAGGTTTCAGTGAACAGCGGCACGTCGCCCACCGACATCGCGGCGATGGTTTCGCCGTGGTAGCTGTTGGTCAGGGTGACAAAGCGCTTCTTGTCCGGTTTGCCGACGTTCTGCCAGTAGTGGAAGCTCATCTTCAGCGCCACTTCGATGCACGACGAACCGTTGTCGGCATAAAACACCCGATCCAGCCCGGCCGGGGTCATGGCCACCAGGCGCTCGGACAGCTCGATCACCGGCTGGTGGCTGAAACCTGCCAGGATCACATGCTCCAGCTGGTCGACCTGGTCCTTGATGCGCTGGTTGATGCGCGGGTTGGCATGGCCGAACACGTTGACCCACCAGCTGCTCACCGCATCCAGGTAGCGCTTGCCTTCGAAGTCTTCCAGCCACACGCCTTCACCGCGCCTGATCGGGATCAGCGGCAGCTGCTCGTGGTCTTTCATCTGGGTGCAGGGGTGCCACAGGACCTTCAGGTCGCGTTGCATCCACTGATCATTGAGGCCCATCGGCACTTCTCCTGGCTTTGCGGCGTGGTTCGACCGCGTAAGCCTAAGCAATGCCGCAGGGCAGGACAACCGCTGCCGTTCAATGGCGCTGTGTGCCGGTCCATTCAAGCTTGCGGATGTGCACGGTACCGGCCTGCGAAGTGGAGATGGTCAGGCGGCGGAACGGCCCGTCGATCACCTGGTGGTAGGGCTGCGTGGCGATGGGGCCGGGGCGCAGGTCGCGAAAGCCGCTGCCCTCAAGTGTGAGCCAGTAGAAGTTGCGTGGTGCCGGTGCGATCAGGTCGTAGTTGTGGTTCCCGGCATCGAACAGCATGTGCAGGTCGTCACCGAGGAAGTCGCTGACCACGTAGTATTCCAGCCGCAGGCACTCGACCTCCTGGGCGAAGGCGATTTCCACATCGCTGTGTTCGCCGATGACCAGCTCGGTGCCGTCCTCACCCTTGAACGCCTCATGAAAGCCGCTGGATGAAGTGCTGTTGGAGCGGATACTCAGCCCGGAGGGCGTGAGCAGGGTCTGCTTGTGCGGCAACGACTGGCGGTCAACTTGCTGGAAATGCTCTTCGAACATCATCTGCGTGCCCTCCTGGCGGGCTTCTGGCCATCTTCGCCAGCATCGCCTGCTGCCGTGTGAAACGGCTACTGGCAAAAATGTCAGTTGCCTAAAGCACTTGATGTCACTGCGCTGGCAGGGTTGGCGGAGGTGACGTATTCTTAACGCATCTCCCCGGGGCATTCCTGCCTCTCCCGTCTCTGCAACTTTTTACTCGGAGTTCGCCATCATGGCTGCTGCTTGGGTGCGCCTGTGCGCGTTGGTATTGATCGGTGTGTCCAGCGGCGCCGCGCTGGCAAAGGACAAGACACCCACAGCTATTGTGGTGGGCGGCGGCCTGGCGGGCCTGACAGCGGCTTACGAGCTGCAGAACAAAGGCTGGCAGGTGACCTTGCTGGAAGCCAAGGCGGGCATGGGCGGGCGCTCGGGCCTTGCCACCAGCGAGTGGATCGGTAACGCCAAGGCGCAGCCAGTGCTCAACCAGTACATTGACCGTTTCAAGCTTGAAACACTGCCGGCGCCCGAGTTCGTGCGTACCCCCGGTTACCTGATCGACGGCGAGTACTTCAGCGCCACTGACCTGGCCACCAAGCAACCGGCCACCGCCGAGGCGCTCAAGCGCTACGAGAAGACCCTCGACGACCTGGCACGCTCGATCGACGACCCGATGAACCCGCAGGCGACCAGCACGCTGTTCGCCCTCGACCAGATCAACGTTTCCAGCTGGCTGGACAAACTGCAACTGCCGGCCACCGCCCGTCAGCTGGTGAACCAGCAGATCCGTACCCGCTACGATGAGCCGTCGCGCCTGTCGCTGCTGTACTTCGCCCAGCAGAACCGTGTGTACCGCGGCGTCAGCGACCGCGACCTGCGCGCCGCGCGCCTGCCGGGTGGCAGCCCGGTGCTGGCCCAGGCTTTCGTCAAGCAGCTCAAGACCATCAAGACCAGCTCGCCGGTGACCGCCATTGTCCAGGACAAGGACGGCGTCACGGTCAAGGTTGGCAGTGTCGGTTATCAGGCCGATTACCTGGTACTGGCCGTGCCGCTGCGCGCGCTGGCCAAGATCCAGATGACCCCGGGGCTGGACGGCCAGCACGTGGCGGCGCTGAAGGGCACCAACTATGGCTGGCGCGACCAGCTGATGCTGAAGTTCAAGACGCCAGTGTGGGAAAGCCGCGCACGCATGTCGGGTGAAATCTTCAGTAATGCCGGCCTGGGCATGCTGTGGATCGAGCCTGCGCTGAAGGGTGGCGCCAACGTGGTGATCAACCTGTCCGGTGATAATGCCCGCCTGCTGCAGGCCTTCGGCGACAAGCAGATGGTCGACCAGGTGCTGATCCGCCTGCACGCGTTCTACCCGCAGGCACGTGGTGCGTTCACTGGCTACGAGGTCAAGCGTTACAGCGTCGACGCCGGTACCGGCGGCGCCTACCTGGCCTATGGCCCGGGGCAGATCAGCAAATACTGGCGCCTGTGGGAGCGCCCGGTGCAGCGTATCACCTTTGCCGGCGAGCACACCGATGCCTTGTACCCGGGCACCCTGGAAGGCGCCCTGCGCAGTGGCCAGCGCGCCGCCAGCCAGGCGCAGGACCTGCTGGCCGGCAAGTCGTTCGACCCGGCCAAAGCGGTACCGGTTGCAGCGGCCGCAGCCGGAGCTGCAGCAGCCAAGGACAGCAAGGGCGGGTTCTTCTCCAATATGTTCGGCGGCTCGTCCGACAAGGCTGACAAGGCACCTGCAAAGCCAGAGCTCAAGCAGGTCGATGAGGCCAAACAGGACAAGCCTGGCTTCTTCAAGCGCCTGTTTGGTGGGGATGACAAGCCTGAAGTGAAGGCGGAGCCCATCGCCAAGGCTGAGGAAGTGGTACCGGCAGTTGCGCCTGTGCCTGCTCCTCAAGTCGCGCCGGCCGCAGTGGTCAAGGAAGCGTCGGCCAAGCCTGCGGCGATCAAGGCTGCACCGGTCAAGCATGCCCCGGCGCACAAACCGGCGCACAAACCTGCCGAGCCCAAGAAGGCCACTGCCAAGTCCGAGCCTGCCAAGAAAGCCGTGGTCAATAGCCAGGCTAAAGCAGGCTGATGCAGGGACAGTTCCGGCCTTTTCGCGGCGGTCGACGCCTCGAAGAGGCCGGCACTGGCAAGCGCACTCTCTCCGTCTATTGTTAATGTTTCCTTAATGGGCAGCTCAGAGAATAAATATCGTATTTCTCGATAATCCGAAGCAGTTTTTTCCGCTTTTATTCGATACGTTACGCGCTAATCTGTGCACAGCTTTCACGGGGAAACACGCCAACATGCAACTGCGCAATTCACCTTCTCGCTACGGCGTGGTCAGCATCGTCCTGCACTGGGGCGTGGCGCTGGCAGTCTTCGGCCTGTTTGGCCTGGGCCTGTGGATGGTCGGCCTCGACTATTACAGCCCATGGCGCAAAGCCGGCCCGGACTTGCACAAAAGCATTGGCCTGGTGCTGCTGGCAGTGATGCTGCTGCGTGTGCTCTGGCGCTTCATCAGCCCACCACCACCAGCTCCGGCCAACCACGGCGCATTCACCCGCCTGGCGGCCAAGCTCGGCCATCTGGCTCTGTACATCGGCCTGTTTGCGGTGATGGCGGCCGGTTACCTGATTTCCACCGCCGACGGTGTTGGCATTCCGGTGTTCGGGTTGTTCGAAGTCCCGGCACTGGTCAGCGATCTGCCCGACCAGGCGGATGTGGCTGGCGTGATCCATCTCTGGCTGGCCTGGGGCCTGGTGATTTTTGCCGTGCTGCATGCCCTGGCAGCGTTCAAGCACCATTTCATCGACCGTGACGCGACCCTGACCCGTATGCTGGGCCGCAAAGCTTGACTCTCAACCTCAATTGCAAAGGAAGGAAGTAAGGATGTTGAAAAAGACTTTTGCCGCTCTGGCGCTCGGTACCGCTCTGCTCTCCGCTGGCCAGGCCATGGCTGCCGAGTACAAGATCGACAAGGAAGGCCAGCACGCGTTCGTCGACTGGAAGATCAGCCACCTGGGCTACAGCTTCATTCACGGTACCTTCAAGGACTTCGACGGCAACTTCAGCTGGGACAGCGCCAAGCCTGAAGCCAGCAAGATCAGCGTCGACCTGAAAACCGCCAGCCTGTGGTCGAACCACGCCGAGCGTGACAAGCACATCGCCAGCGCCGACTTCCTCGATGTGAAGAAGTACCCGGAAGCCAAGTTCGTTTCCACCAGCGTCAAGTCGACTGGCGACAAGACTGCTGACGTGACTGGCGACCTGACCATGCACGGCGTGACCAAGCCGGTCACCTTCAAGGCCACCTTCAACGGTGAAGGCAAGGACCCATGGGGCGGCGAGCGCGCTGGCTTCAACGCCACCACCACGCTGAACCTGAACGACTTCGGCATCAAAGGCCCGGGCGCGACCTCGCAGACCCTGGACCTGGATATCAGTGTTGAAGGCGTGAAGCAGAAGTAACTATTGCTCGGCAATAAAAAACGCCGCCCATTGGGCGGCGTTTTTATTTGCCTTTGCCGAGGATGAGCCGGCAAAGGCTGGCCTGGGTTTAGCCTTTTCGGGTCAACAAGGCCGGGCGCTCGCCACGCGGGCGGCTTGGCAGGTCATCCAGCTGCTCGGGCGTCGGGAAGCGGTCAAGCTTGGATTCCTTGCGGATGATCACGGGCTGTTTTTCGGGCTGGCGCGGGTTGCGCACGGCCGGCTCTTGCCGGGCAGCATCGTCACGCGCCGGGCGGCCACGGCCACCACCGCCATCACGACGGGCGCCGCCGCCGTTATTGGCGCGGGGTGGGCGTTTTTCGCCACCGTTGGAAGCACCACCACTACGCTGTTGGCCGCCACTGCGCGCCTGGCCCTGGCCCCCGGCATTGCTGCGTGGGGCGTTACCCTGGCCCTGACCGGCACCAGCACCTGGGCGGCGATTGCGGCCTTGGCCTTTACCTTGGTACGGGCTCACGTAGTCGGCACGGTTACCGAAGTTATCCACATCGTCGTCCAGGAACGCTTCAGGATCGCGATCGGCTGGCGCTTTCGGCGTACTTGCGCTGCTGGCCTGCTGCTGTTGCTGCTGACGCGGCTTCTTGTCGCGCGGCTTGCGCGGCTGCTGTTGCCGGTCGCCGCTCTTTTCCTTGTCGGCCGGCTTGTCAGCAGCCTGCGGCTTGGCCTTGCCTTTATCCTTGCCTTTGTCCTTGCGGCCGCCGTTGACGTCCTTGCTGCCTTCGCCGCGTGGCTGCTGGTTGCGACCGCCACGGCCGTTGTTTTGCGGGCGTTCACGTACTTCGGGCTTTTCGGCTTCTACCTGGCTGGCATCAAAGCCCATCCAGTCGCCGTCCGGGATACGCTGCTTGGTCACCCGCTCGATGCTCTTGAGCAGTTTTTCTTCGTCCGGCGCGACCATGGAGATGGCCTCGCCCGAACGACCGGCGCGGCCGGTACGGCCGATGCGGTGGACGTAATCTTCCTCCACGTTCGGCAGCTCGAAGTTGACCACGTGCGGCAGCTGGTCGATGTCCAGCCCGCGCGCGGCGATATCGGTGGCTACCAGCACGCGCACGCTGTTGGCCTTGAAGTCGGCCAGTGCCTTGGTGCGGGCGTTCTGGCTCTTGTTACCGTGGATGGCGGCGGCGGTCAGGCCGTGCTTTTCCAGGTACTCGGCCAGGCGATTGGCACCGTGCTTGGTGCGGGTGAACACCAGCACCTGCTCCCAGGCACCCAGGGTAATCAGGTGCGCCAGCAGTGCACGCTTGTGGCTGGCGGGCAGGCGGTAAATGCGCTGCTCGATACGCTCGACAGTGGTGTTTGGAGGGGTGACCTCGATGCGCTCCGGGTTGTGCAGGAGCTTGTCGGCCAGGTCGGTGATGTCCTTGGAGAAGGTCGCCGAGAACAGCAGGTTCTGGCGCTTGGCCGGCAGGCGGGCGAGGACCTTCTTCACGTCATGGATGAAGCCCATGTCGAGCATGCGGTCGGCTTCGTCGAGTACCAGGATTTCCACGTGGGCCAGGTCGACCTTGCCTTGGCCGGCCAGGTCGAGCAAGCGGCCCGGGCAGGCGACCAGCACGTCCACGCCCTTGGCAATGGCCTGGACCTGCGGGTTCATGCCAACCCCGCCGAAGACGCAGGCGCTGACCAGTGGCAGGTCGCGGGCGTAGACCTTGAAGCTGTCATGCACCTGGGCTGCCAGTTCGCGGGTCGGGGTGAGGACCAGTACGCGAGGCTGGCGCGGGCCATGCCGCTGCGACTTGTCGGGGTGGCCGGCCGGGAACAGGCGCTCGAGAATCGGCAGGGCGAAGCCACCGGTTTTACCAGTACCTGTCTGAGCGGCAACCATCAGGTCGCGGCCTTGCAACACGGCGGGAATCGCCCGCTGTTGCACGGGGGTCGGCTGGGTATAGCCCGCAGCCTCGATAGCGCGGACAAGTGCCTCGGAGAGACCGAGGGAAGCAAAGGACATGGGCGATCCTGTTCTCGTGTGGGCTGGGCCCGTAGGGATGTTCTGCCTGGCGCGACGGGCATCGGTGGGATGCGATCGCGTCCGGTCCAGCTGGGCTTTCACTGCACATCCGGGAAACGGAGGGTGGACGCGAAAGTGCGTCAATTGCCGATCGGGATGCCTGTTGCGAGGCCGAGCGTCCGGGCGTGAGCCGGGCGGGAAGGCCCGAGTATAACAGAGCTATCGCGCTGTGCCGCTTTCCTGCTGCTCAACGGCGTTGAGAATGCTTCCGATGTCGCCCGTATAGCGGTTGCTGATCGCCAAGAAGGCCGGTTCCTGCTTGAAACGCCGCAGTTCTTCGGCAAAGGCCAGGGCCAGTGCTTCTCGCCCGGGCTTGCGCACCAGTCCCAGATACTGAGGCTGGCGGCTGATCACCAGCGGCAGTTGTTCGACTTGCTGCTCAAGGCGCAACCGCTGGAGCAGGTAGTGGCCGACCTTGCGGTCGGTGATTGCCAGGTCCACACGCCCCAGTACCAGCTTGCCAAAGTTGGCTTCGTGAGTGGGCGCGGCCTCACGCTTGAAGTGTGGCGCCTCGGTGAAGGCCTTGCCATAGGCGTAGCCGGGGGATGTACCGACGCGAAGACCGGCGAGATCTGCGAGGCTGGTCACGCTATGGCGACGCGAATGTTGCTGGAACAGGACGAACTCCACAATCGACATGGGCTCGGGGGCATAAACCAGGTAAGGCTGGCGTGCCTCGGTCTGGAAGATGTCGAGAATACCATCTGCCAGGCCTTGCTCGACCATTGCCAGGCAGCGCTTCCACGGCAGGAACTGCCATTCCACTTCTACGCCCAGGCGGGCGAAGACCTGGGTGGTGACTTCGTAGTCTATGCCTTGCGGTTGGCCGTCATGTTCATACACATAGGGTGCCCAGTCGTCGCTCACCAGGCGCAAGCGCTCGGCCAGGGCCAACGGGCTCAGGCATATGAGCAGCAGGATCCAGAACAGGCGGGCGACGTGTGGCATGGCCGGAGATTACGCGCTCGGCCTGGGCAAGGCCAGTGCAGACGGTGTCCTTGTGTGCGGGCCCCACTCAACACCGGGAGGCCCGCAACAGATGTGCCTCGATATCCTTGCGCTGTTCGCCCAGCGACAGGCGCAGCCCCGGGTGGCGCAGGCACTGGCGCAGCCGGTCGGGCTCCATGTGGCCATGGCGGGCATTGAGGTTTTCCAGGGCCTTGTCCCACCAGGCCGGCGCGCAGGCACGGTCGAATTCGTTGGGGTAGGGGTAGCAGCCATACAGCAGCTCGCGGGCAAACTGGCGTTCGTGGCGCGGCAGGGTCAGGCTGAGCGCTTTATAGCCCAGGCGCTGCAAGGCCGGTGGTCGCGGCAGCTGGTCGTTGACCAGGGTGACGTCGGCGAGCGCGGCCTGGCTCAGGGGGGCTTCACCGTGCTTGCGCAGCCAGGCCTGGATCTTGGCACGGAATTGCGCCTTGCGGCTCCAGTAGTGGTGGATGACATCGGTGCATTCGGCCACCGCCAGCGTGCGGTAAGCCGCCACAGCCAGGCAGAACTCCTCGAGGGTGTAGGCCTCGCGTGCCAAGGGATGGAACTCGTCCATCATGGCAATGGAGCGGTCCAGAGTGCTGGCATCTTCGGCCGTAAGGCCGATCACTCCGGAGTTGACCAGTGGCATCTGGCAGTCGGCCAGGCCTCGGGATTCGAGGATCGCCAGCAGGTTCCTGTACAGCAGGCACTTCTGGTTGGCGCCATAGCGGGCGCCGATGGCGTTGCACAGCAGTTGGCCTGGCGCTACCCGGGCGAACAGTTGCAGTGGCGATTTGCGGAAGAACGTATCGGTATCGATCAGGACTGCCAGCGGGTGTTGCTGCAATACCTGTCGCAACAGCACATGCTTGCTGCGGAAGTGATAGCCGTGCGGGGCGTTCCATGCCTGGCGCGTGGCCTCGTCCAGCAGGTGGACGGTGACCGGGAGGCTGGCATAGGGCTGCGGGTTATCCGTGTAGACCTGGATATCCATGGCTTCGCCCGCAGCGCTGTCCAGGTGGGCGAGGGCGCTGACGATGCTGAAGCAGGCTTCCTGATGGTAGGTTGCCGGGCCAAAAGCCAGGTAGACGAGCTGTGGCCGCGAAGGCTGGAGATGCTGCATGGCTGGCAAGACCTGTGTAACCGGAAAATGAACAAGGCTTTAGTCTATGACCAAAGCCTTAATCATTTCTTAAGCAGACTTTGCCAAAAAGTTTCAGCGCGGCAGCTTCAGGTTGTTCCAGATCGCCAGGCTCGGTTCGGCCTGGTTCAAGGTGTAGAAGTGCAGGCCAGGTGCGCCGCCTTGCAGCAGCTGCTCGCACATGCGGGTGATCACTTCTTCGCCGAACGCCTGGATGCTGGCGGTGTCGTCGGCATAGGCTTCCAGCTGCTTGCGGATCCAGCGCGGGATCTCGGCGCCACAGGCGTCGGAGAAACGTGCCAGTTTGCTGTAGTTGGTGATCGGCATGATGCCCGGTACCACCGGGATGTCCACGCCCAGTTTCTGTGCGCGCTCGACGAAGTAGAAGTAGCTGTCGGCGTTGAAGAAGTACTGGGTAATGGCGCTGTTGGCACCGGCCTTGACCTTGTGCACGAAGTTGCCCAGGTCAGCCTCGAAATTGCGCGCCTGCGGGTGCATTTCCGGGTAGGCAGCCACTTCTAGGTGGAAGTGATCGGCGGTTTCCTGGCGGATGAACTCGACCAGGTCGCTGGCATAGCGCAGCTCGCCACTGGCCATGCCCATGCCCGACGGCAGGTCGCCACGCAGGGCAACGATGCGCTTGATGCCGGCGGCCTTGTATTCGGCCAGCAGGGCGCGCAGGTCGGCCTTGCTGTCGCCGACGCACGACAGATGCGGCGCGGCAGGCACCTTCACTTCGTTTTCCAGCTGCAGCACGGTGTTCAGCGTGCGGTCGCGGGTCGAACCACCGGCACCGTAGGTGCAGGAGAAGAAGTCCGGGTTGTAGGTGGCCAGCTGGCGGGCGACGCCCATCAGTTTTTCGTGGCCAGCGTCGGTCTTGGTCGGGAAGAACTCAAAGCTGTAGCGGCGTTCTTGTGACATTGATCGTTCCTCGAGCAGCAGGCTTAAGGCGGCAAGCTGCAAGTGAAAGCCAGGCCGGTGTGAGCCGGCCTGGCTTGGGCATCGTTGCTTGGCGTTGCCTGCTGCTTAGTAGCGGTAGGCGTGCGGCTTGAACGGGCCTTCGACGGTCACACCGATGTAGTCGGCTTGCTGCTTGGTCAGCTGGGTGACCACGCCGCCGAAGCCGCGGACCATTTCCAGGGCCACTTCTTCGTCGAGCTTTTTCGGCAGCACTTCAACGGTCAGGCGCTCGGCTTTCTTCTCGGCCGACAGGTCGGCGAACTTCTGCTCGAACAGGAAGATCTGTGCCAGTACCTGGTTGGCGAACGAACCGTCCATGATGCGGCTCGGGTGGCCAGTGGCGTTGCCCAGGTTGACCAGGCGGCCTTCGGCCAGCAGGATCAGGTAATCGTCGTTCTGCGGGTCGAAGCTGCCAGCGCCGGTGCGGTGGATCTTGTGTACCTGCGGCTTGACCTCTTCCCATGCCCAGTTCTTGCGCATGAAGGCAGTGTCGATTTCGTTGTCGAAGTGGCCGATGTTGCAGACCACGGCACGCTTCTTCAGGGCCTTGAGCATGTTGGCGTCGCAGACGTTGACGTTACCGGTGGTGGTCACGATCAGGTCGATCTTGCCCAGCAGGGCCTTGTCGATGCTGGCTTCGGTGCCGTCGTTGATGCCGTCGATGAACGGCGAAACCAGTTCGAAGCCGTCCATGCAGGCCTGCATGGCGCAGATCGGGTCAACTTCGGTGACTTTGACGATCATGCCTTCCTGGCGCAGGGACTGGGCCGAGCCCTTGCCCACGTCACCGTAGCCGATCACCAGGGCCTGCTTGCCCGACAGCAGGTGGTCGGTACCACGCTTGATGGCGTCGTTCAGGCTGTGACGGCAGCCGTACTTGTTGTCGTTCTTGCTCTTGGTGACCGAATCGTTGACGTTGATCGCCGGGACTTTAAGCTCGCCCTTGGCCAGCATGTCCAGCAGGCGGTGCACGCCAGTGGTGGTTTCTTCGGTCACACCGTGTACGCGGTCCAGTACCTGTGGGTACTTCTTGTGCAGCAGCTCGGTCAGGTCACCACCGTCGTCGAGGATCATGTTGGCGTCCCATGGCTGGCCATCTTTCAGGATGGTCTGCTCCAGGCACCACTCGTACTCTTCCTCGGTTTCACCTTTCCAGGCGAACACAGGGATACCGGCGGCGGCGATGGATGCGGCGGCCTGGTCCTGGGTGGAGAAGATGTTGCAGGACGACCAGCGCACTTCGGCGCCCAGGGCAACCAGGGTTTCGATCAGCACGGCGGTCTGGATGGTCATGTGGATGCAGCCCAGAATCTTCGCACCCTTGAGCGGTTGCTCGGTCAGGTACTTGCGACGCAGGCCCATCAGCGCAGGCATTTCCGATTCGGCGATGATGGTTTCGCGACGGCCCCAGGCGGCCAGGGAGATGTCGGCGACTTTGAAATCGGTAAAACCAGCAGGCATGTTTGCAGCGCTCATGAGAGCCTCCATTCGTAGTGTGCGAATGGGCGCCGTTGTGCGTTAAGCGCCCGCGAGAGCGAGCAACGCCCCATCCGAGCCTGACAGGCCTAGCCTGCTGCAGCGCCCCTCGGACAGGTGGCGGGCATGGCGCCGCTGTGGGCAGCCATGTGAAACGGCGCAGATTATAGCCGTGCTG
This sequence comes from Pseudomonas sp. 8_5_2, assembly GCF_059295255.1. NCBI lineage: Bacteria > Pseudomonadati > Pseudomonadota > Gammaproteobacteria > Pseudomonadales > Pseudomonadaceae > Pseudomonas > Pseudomonas sp. 8_5_2. The sequence goes on along the minus strand of NZ_CM181238.1, from coordinate 5,457,703 downwards.
GGCGGCTTGCCCAAGGTTTTCTGTCGATTAATCGCGACGATAGTCGATGTTCAATGGAGCGATCGCGGCCGCTCTGCCATCATTGCTGGACGTTAGCCAAGCAGGTCAGGAGTACAGATGAACTTTCACACCCGCAAGTGGGTTAAACCCGAAGACCTCAACCCCAATGGCACTTTGTTCGGTGGCAGCCTGTTGCGCTGGATCGACGAAGAGGCAGCGATCTACGCCATCGTCCAGCTGGGCAACCAGCGCGTGGTGACCAAGTACATGTCGGAAATCAACTTCGTCAGTGCTTCGCGCCAGGGCGACATCATCGAACTGGGTATCACTGCCACAGAGTTCGGCCGCACCTCGATCACCTTGAAGTGCGAAGTGCGCAACAAGATCACCCGCAAGAGCATCCTCACCGTCGACAAGATGGTGTTCGTCAACCTGGGTGAGGACGGCATGCCGGCGGCGCACGGGCGCACCGAGATCAAGTACGTGCAGGACCAGTTCCCGGATTCGGCGGTAGAGTGATTTTCCGGGGCTGCTCTGCAGCCCATCGCCGGCAAGCCAGCTCCCACAGGTACAGCGCAGAACCGGGGCCTGGCGCCATCCTGTGGGAGCTGGCTTGCCGGCGATGGGCCGCACAGCGGCCCCGAAAATCCTACGGCTGGGCGCTGACCTTGCGCACCACCCGGCCGATGCTCAAGCCCTGCACCAGGATCGACGACAGCACCACGATGTAGGTGATCGACAGCAGCAGGTCACGCTCCTCGCCCAGCGGCAGCGACAGCGCAAGGGCAACCGACACCCCGCCACGCAGGCCACCCCAGGTCAGTACCCGCACCGTGCCCTTGGGCACCGGGCGCCAGCGGCGCAGCAGCAAGATCGCCGGGGCCACGGTCAGCATCCGCGACAGCAGCACCGCCAGCGCCAGCACGCCACCGGCGGCCAGGTGCATCCAGTTGAACGGCAGCAGCAACAGCTCCAGGCCGATCAGCGCGAACAGCAGGGCGTTGAGCATGTCATCGATGAGCTCCCAGAAGCCGTCCATGTAGCGACGGGTCATGTCGTTCATCGCCAGGTTGCGGCCCAGGTTACCGATGATCAGGCCGGCCACGACCATGGCAATCGGCGCCGAAACGTGCAGCTCGTAGCACATGGCCGAACCGCCGATGACCAGCGCCAGGGTCAGCATGACCTCGACTTGATACTGCTCGACGCTTTTGATCATGCGGTAGGTGGCGTAGCCGATGATGCCGCCGAACACCACCCCGCCGATGGCCTCGCGAGCGAACAGAATCGCCGTGTCGGCAAAGCTCGGCGTTTCTCCCAGCTGGATGATGCCCAGCAACACGGTGAACACCACCACGGCGGTACCGTCGTTGAACAGCGACTCGCCAACGATGGTGGTTTTCAGTGGTTTCGAGGCATTGGCGGTACGCAGTGCGCCGAGCACTGCAATCGGGTCGGTCGGCGAGATCAGTGCACCGAACAGCAGGCAGTAGATCAACGGTACCTGCCAGCCGAACATGGCGAATACCCAGTGCGACAAGTAGCCGATGACCACGGTGGCAATCAGCACGCCGACGGTCGCCAGCAGCCCTATAGGCCAGCGGTAGCTGCGCAAGTCGGTGAGGTTGACGTGCAAGGCGCCGGCAAACAGCAGGAACGCCAGCATCCAGTGCATCAGCAGGTCGTTGAAGTCGATCTGGTTCATCAGCCCTTCGACGCGAGCTTCCAGGCCGGGGAAGCCGACCAGGCTCAGCCCTTGCAGGATCAGCGAAAACAGCAACGCCGTGACCATCACGCCGATGGCGGGGGGCAGGCCGATGAAACGGTAATTGACGTAGGTAAGGAGGGTGGTCAGGCAGATAAACGCGGCAACTAGTTCAAGCATCCCAAATCCTGTAGCAGTGGCTTCCAAGTCGTAACCCGAATGGCTCGGGCAGTTCTTTGATGACCTGGCGAGGGGTTCGGGACACAGGCTTTGACCGGATTCGTTCCAATCGTTCCCATGTAAAGGGGCTGCCGCGCAGCCCAATCGCCGGCAAGCCAGCGCCCACATGTACTGCATCGACCTTGAAAGCAACGCGGTCAATGTGGGAGCTGGCTTGCCGGCGATTGGGCCGCACAGCGGCCCCCGAACCCTATATATTCACAGCCATAAAAAGGCCATAAGGACAACAAGGCGTGTTGGCAACATCTCTGGTGCTCGTCGCCGCCCTGCTGCATGCGACCTGGAATACCCTGATCAAATTCAGCGGCGAGCGCTTGCTGGTGATTGCCAGCATGGACACGGTGGCGCTGGCCTTCGCCGTGCTGGCTGTACCTTTCGTCGAGGTCCCACCTGCCAATATCTGGCCGTGGCTGCTGGCCTCTGCGCTGGCCGAGCAGTTGTACCGCTATCTGCTTATCCAGGCCTACCGCGTCGGCGATCTGGGGCTGGTCTATCCTCTGATGCGCGGGCTGTCACCGCTGGTGGTGCTGGGCCTGACCCTGGCGTTTGCCGGGGAGTCGCTGAGCCAGCAGCAGATCATTGGTATCCTGCTGATCCCTTGCGGCATGGCTTGCCTGTTGTGGCAGGGCGGCGGCGGTGACCGGCTGCCCTGGTCGATGTTGCCGGTGGTCGCCCTGATTGGCCTGTGTATCGGTTGCTACACCTGGTTCGACGGCCAGGCCATCCGCTTGTGGGGCAAGCCCTGGGACTACCTGGTGTGGCTGACCCTGCTCAGCGCCTGGCAGTTTCCGCTGCTGGCCGGCGTTGCGCGACCGGCACCGTTTGCCTTGTTCTGGCGCACCCAATGGCGCCTGGGGCTGGCGGTAGGGTTCTGCGTATTGTTCAGTTACGCCCTGGTGTTATGGGCGATGCACCTGGGCTCGGTGGCCGAGGTGGCGGCACTGCGGGAGTTGAGTGTGATCCTGGTGGTACTGCTGGGCATGCGTTATCTCAAAGAACCTTTTGGCGGGCCGAGACTCCTAGCTTGCGGGCTGGTATTGGCCGGCATGCTGGTAATGAAGCTTTGACCTCTAGACTGAACAAGGAGTCCCGTCCATGACTGTTGCCCTGTGGTGCATTTTGATCGCGATGATTTTGCCGCCCCTGTGTGCGCTGATTGCCAAGGTCGGCAGCGGCCGTTTCGGCCTGAAGGACAATCACGACCCGCGCGCTTTCCTTGACACGCTCTCGGGCCTGCCGCGCCGTGCGCATGCCGCGCAGCAGAACAGCTACGAGGCGTTTCCGGCGTTTGCGGCCGCAGTGCTGGTGGCGGATATCGTCGGCAATGCCGAGCAGGTGACGCAGGATGTGCTGGGGGTGATGTATATCACCAGCCGGTTGCTCTACATCATCTGTTACCTGGCCGACTGGGCTGCCTTGCGGTCATTGGTGTGGTTTGCCGGGGTGGCCATGATCGTGGCGTTCTTTGTGGTTTCCATCTGAGACCGCGTTGTCTTTTTCGCGGGCATGCCCGCTCCCACAGGTATTGTGCGGATCCGATAGCTGTGGGAGCGGGCGACACCGATCAAGGCACTTTAGGCACTTCAGGCAACGGCTTGCCTTTGGGCCACAGCATCCAGATCTGCCCCTGCTGCTTCATGTTCCCCGCCAGCTCGCCGGCTTCCGGCCCGGTGCCCCAGAACAGGTCGGCACGCACTTCGCCGGCAATTGCCCCACCGGTATCCTGGGCGCCCACCGGGCGTACCACGGGTGAACCATCCGGGCGCGTGGTGGACAGCCACAGCAGGCTGCCCAGCGGGATCACCTTGCGGTCGATGGCTACGCTGTAGCCGGCAGTCAGCGGCACGTTCAGCGAGCCGCGCGGGCCTTCGTTGCTGTCCGGGCGGGTGCTGAAGAACACGTAGCTGGGGTTGCTGGCCAGCAGTTCCGGTACCCGCTGCGGGTTGGCCTGGGCCCAGCCGTGGATGGCGCCCATGCTCACTTCTTCTTTTTTCAGCTGACCCTGTTCCACCAGCCAGCGGCCGATCGGCCGATAGGGGTGGCCGTTCTGGTCGGCATAGCCGAGGCGCAGTTGGCGGCCGTCCTCCAGTTGTACCCTGCCGGAACCCTGGATCTGCAGGAACTGCAGGTCCATCGGGTCCGTCAGCCAGGCCAGCACCGGTGCCTTGACACCGTCACGGTTGATGACCTCGGCCGTGTCGTAGGGCTTGAGCACCCGGCCATCCAGGCGACCGCGCAAGCGCTTGCCTTTCAGTTCGGGGTAAACACTGGCAAGGTCAACCACGATCATGTCTTCAGGTACGCCATAGACCGCCACATGATTGGTCGCCGACTGGCTCAGGCTACCCGGGTAGACCGGCTCGTAGTAACCGGTGATCAGGCCGTTGGCGTTGTTCTCGGCAGACCGCAGGCCGTACACCTGCAGGTTGTGCTCAAGAAAAGTACGCACCTGTGCTGCGCTTGCGGTATCGCTGCCAGCTGCTTCGCAAGTGGCGGCCCAAACCGGGTCGCGCTTGAGCTTCTGGCAGCCGTTGCGCCAGGCGTAGAAGCCGGCCAGCAGGTCTTCATCGCTGACCGCAGGCAGGTCTTGCCAGGTAGCAGGGGCGTAGGTGGCGATGGCGTGGGGCTCGGGCTTGGCGTTCTCGCCGCCGTTGCAGCCGGCCAGCAAAGCCAGGGCCGGGATTGTCCAGGCCAGGTGGCGCAGGGCAGATTTCATGAGTGCATTCCTGTCAGGCGCAAATATGAAGATTCGCCCCTGTTATTTATGTGGCTATTGGTGTTTGGGGCTTGGGCAGCGATACTGGCCGCCCATTTGCGCAGGCTGAAGTGAGCATGATGTTGAAGCGATTGACCGTTGTTCTGCTGGCAGCGCTGACCCTGGCGGGTTGTGATCGGGTCGACCCGAACTCGCCGCTGGGCCAACGCAAGGCAATCTTCAAGGACATGCTCAAGACCAGCGAAGACCTGGGCGGCATGCTGCGTGGCCGACTGCCGTTCGACGGGCTGAAGTTTGCCGACGGCGCGCTGAAGCTGGACAACCTGTCGCATCAGCCCTGGCAGCACTTCCCACAGGTGCGTGATGCTGCTGGCGACAGTAGCGCGCGCGCCGAAGTGTGGGAGCGTCAGGCGCGCTTTCATGACCTGGCCCGGCAGCTGGAAGGCGTCACTGGCGAGCTGGTCGATGCCACTCGGGGTCAGCCACTCGATGCCGGGCAGCTGAAGGCACCGATGGACAAGGTCGAAGCTGCGTGCAAGGCCTGTCATACCGAGTTTCGTAATCATTGATAGCGTGCATTGCCCTTTGTGGAACTGTCTTGCACAGATCCTGTAGGAGCGGCCTTGTGTCGCGATTAGGGCGCGCAGCGGCCTTGGGATTTCAGCCTTGATGCGTAAATCGCCGAGGCCGCTGCGCGGCCCGATCGCGACACAAGGCCGCTCCTACACACTCACCGCGTTTGCCGGGGGGCTTCAGCGGTCCAGTTCGTCCACCGCTTCCTGCAGTTCTTTACGGGACTCGGCGAGCTTGTCCTTGCGCTTGTTGATCTTCTCCGCGTCGCCTTTCTTCTCGGCTTTTTTCAGGTCTTTCTCGCGTTGCGCCACTTCATGGCGGGCATCGAGCACTTTCTGCTCTCGTTCTTTGCGCAGGCTGGCGTCGGTGCAGTTGTCGACCCCGCGCAGCGCTTCCTCAAGCCCCGCGACCTGGTCGGTGTTGCCATGCTCGCGGGCAATTTTCAGCTGGTTCTCGATGGCGCTGCGCTTGGCGGCGCAACCGGTCAGGCCGGCATCCGGCTGGGCAGCCTGTACGGAGCCCGTGGCCAGGCCAAGCGTTGCGAGCAGAAAAAAGGTGGAAAAGCGCTTCATGTAAAGCCTCCTGAACGGGGCGGGGTAGCAAAGTTGGGGGAAATGCTGCCTTGGTTTTGCCGATTTAGAAACCCTTCTCAGGCATTTCTTGTGCAATCTCAGGGTTTCCCTACAAGCAAATTGGTAAAAAATCATTGCGTGGTCACCGTGTGCTCGACGTCAAACCCATCTACCCCTGCGCCGGCCAACTGGGTTGCAATGGCATTGACCTCGTTGCTTGCAAAGAAGTCGGCAAGCAGTTGCCCGCGTTTTGCCCCGATGTCGGGCAAGGCTTGCCACTCAAGGCTTGTGCGCGCAGCCAGCGCCGACCATGCGCCCGCCACCTGCATGCCGCCAGGCAAGGGCGCCCCGAGCCCACGCAGCCATTGGGCGAAGGGACGCGAGCGCGCTGCTTTGAAACTGTCCTGCAGCTGTGTAGCCGTCACGATGCTGATGCCCGCTACCTGGCGCAGGCGCTCGGCGTCCAGGTCCAGCCAGTCGCTCATTGAATTCACCAGCCCGGCAGCCACCAGCCGGCGCCAGGTACCGGCCCCGGTGCGTGGCAGTGCCAGCCCCTGTTTGCTGCTGAGCCAGGCAAGGCGGGCAACGAACTGCTCTTCGCAGCCCTCGCTGATCTGCCAGCAACTGTGGGCGTGATGCCGGCCGGGCTCAGGTGCGCTTACCGGCAGTCGCTCGACGGCGCGATGCACCACTTGCTCGAATCGTGGAATGGTCAGCCCGGCGAGGCTGACGGCCACCTGGTCGCCAGGGCGGATGTCGAGGCCATGCCAGCGGGCCAGCGAGCCAAGGCTCACCTGAGTGATTCGTCGATCATCAAGCGTGACCGGCAGCACGTGCAGCACCGGCGTCACTCTGCCGGTGCGGCCGACCCGAAAGCGTACGTCGCGCACTTCGGCCAAAACCTGCACATAGGGGTACTTCCAGGCCGCGATCCAGTACGGGGCCTTGGCTTGCCAGCGCTCGGCAGGGGGCCGGCTGCCCTGTCGCAAAATCACGCCATCGGTGGCGAAGGGCAGGGCGGAGCGGTACCAGTGCTCGCGCCAGTGTGCTGCCTGCGCCGGTGTATCGATCGCGACGCTGTAGTGCTGGCTGTCGGGGAAACCCAGCTGCGTCAGCTGGGCAAGGCGTTCGGCTTGTTGGCTGGGGCCTTGTGGCCAGTCCCAGACGAACAGGCCGACAGTGTTGCCTTGTTCACCGGCCAGCTGCTTGCGTGCAAGCAGGCCTGCAACTGTGCCACGGGCATTGGCGCTGCCAGCCCGGGCTTGTACGTGGGCGCCGTGGCGCAAGTAGAGTTCCCCCTGCAGCTGCAGGTCGAGTGGTCGGGGCAACCGCCGGGTAATGGCCCCGAGCTGGGGAATGTGCCGGCTCCAGTCGTGCCCATGCACGCCATCGCCTCGGCTGATCAGTTGCACCAGGCGGCCCTTTCGGTAGGTGAGGGAAACCGCAACGCCATCGACCTTGGGCTGTACCCAGACATCGGTCTTGCCGGTGAACCAGCGTTTCACGGCCTGCTGGTCGGCCAGCTTGTCTACCCCGGTATGTGGCACCGGATGAGGGATCGGTCCGCCAGCGCTGGCCAGGGGCGAAGGGCCGGTTGCGAGGCCAAAGCACTGCCGCAGCAGCTCCAGGCGCTGGCGGCTCTGGTCGTAGAGTTCGTCGGCCACCAGCGCGACGCCCTGACGGTGATAGTGGTCGTCCCACTGGGCGAGCGTGGCGCGTAGTTGAGCGACCTCGGCGTCAACTTGCTGCCGACCCCAGTCGGGGCAGGGGGCGGCCCAGGCCAGCGGGGCAGTCAGCATCATCAGGGTGAACAAAAGCTTGATCAGCATGGCCAGCATCCTTGCATGGCGGAAGGGAGTTCCCAGCCTAGGCAAGTCTGGCGGCCCTTGCTGCGCCGCTGTTGTCAGCCGATATGTCACAAAAAAGCCCCTGCCGATTGCTCGGCAGGGGCTTTCGCACAGCGCTGCAGGAAAAATTACAGGCCGGCGGCGTCACGCAACGACTGGGCGCGGTCGGTGCGCTCCCACGTGAAGGTGGTGAAGGTGTCGTCGCCGACCGTCTTCTGCTGCGGGGTGCGGCCGAAGTGGCCGTAGGCAGCGGTTTCCTGGTACATCGGGTGCAGCAGGTCGAGCATGGTGGTGATGGCGTACGGACGCAGGTCGAAGCACTCGCGCACCAGCTGGATGATCTTCTCGTCGGAGACCTTGCCGGTACCGAAGGTGTTGATCGAGATGGAAGTCGGCTGGGCCACGCCGATGGCGTACGAAACCTGGATCTCGCAGCGCTCGGCCAGGCCGGCAGCGACGATGTTCTTGGCCACGTAGCGGCCGGCGTAGGCCGCGGAACGGTCGACCTTGGACGGGTCTTTGCCAGAGAACGCGCCGCCGCCGTGGCGCGCCATGCCGCCGTAGGAGTCGACGATGATCTTGCGGCCGGTCAGGCCGCAGTCACCCACCGGGCCACCGATGATGAAGTTGCCGGTCGGGTTGATGTGGTACTGGGTGCCCTTGTGCAGCAGTTCGGCAGGCAGGGTGTGCTTGACGATCAGCTCCATCACGGCTTCCTGCAGGTCTTTCTGCGAAACCTCAGGGTTGTGCTGGGTCGACAGCACGATCGCGTCGATACCCACTACCTTGCCGTTTTCGTAACGGCAGGTGACCTGGGATTTCGCGTCCGGGCGCAGCCACGGCAGCAGGCCGGACTTGCGGGCTTCGGCCTGGCGCTCGACCAGACGGTGCGAGAAGCAGATCGGTGCCGGCATCAGCACTTCGGTTTCGTTGCTGGCGTAGCCGAACATCAGGCCCTGGTCACCGGCACCCTGGTCTTCCGGCTTGGAGCGGTCGACGCCCTGGGCGATGTCCACCGACTGCTTGCCGATGATGTTCATCACAGCGCAGGTGGCGCCGTCGAAACCGACGTCGGAGCTGTTGTAGCCGATGTCGATGATCACCTTGCGCACCAGGTCTTCCAGGTCGACCCAGGCCGAGGTGGTGACTTCACCGGCGATGATGGCGACACCGGTCTTGACCAGGGTTTCGCAAGCTACGCGGGCGTATTTGTCCTGGGCGATGATGGCATCGAGGACGGCGTCCGAAATCTGGTCGGCGATCTTGTCCGGATGCCCTTCGGACACGGACTCGGAGGTGAAAAGGGAGTATTCGCTCATCTCGAAGGTTCCTGAAATTTACCGATGGTGTATGTCGCCAGCCGTGCGCTGGAAATGGCGGACCTGGATCTGGAAACCGTTACGCAAGCCCACGTACAGGCTGTCGCCGAGGGCCAGCCCGGCAGCGTTGGCCCAGCGGGCCAGGTCGTCCTGTTCGAAGCCAAGCCACAGGTCGCCGCACGCTTCCCGCGCCCACCCCTGGTCATGGCTGCAAAGTTCGGTGACCAGCAAGCTGCCGCCTGCCTTCACCCGATTGGCCAGCTGGCGCAAGGCCAGGGCCGGGTCGCTGAAATGGTGCAGGACCATGTTCAGCACAACGCAGTCGGCGGCCACATCCGTTGCACCCAGTGCATCGGCCAACTGCAGGTTCACGTTGTCGAGCCCTTCGCGCTGGCACACCTGGCGCGCCAGCTCGAGCATGGTCGGGCTGTTGTCCAAAGCGGTGACCCGGGCGAAGCGCCGGGCCAGGTCTGGCAGGAAGCCGCCGTCACCGGGGCCGACCTCCAGGGCGCTGGCAGCCGGGTCGAAATTCAGCTTGTCGAGCAGTGCCAGCAGGCTTTCGCGGTACTGCGGCAGGCCGGCAATAAGGTCTTGCTGGGCGCGAAACTTTTCTTCCACGCGCAAGAAGAAGTCCTGGCTGGTTACCGCGCGGCGCTGCTGCACCTGGGCGATCCGCGCCTGCACGTCCGGCGGCAGCGTCAGGCCGTCGACCTCTTCAAGCAACGCCGCATGCAGCCGGCCGCCCAGGCGCAGGCTGTCGGGCAGGGCGCGGCGGTAGAAGATGGCATTGCCTTCGCGGCGGGTCGCTACCAGCTCTGCCTGGGCCAGCACCTTCAGGTGGTGGCTCATGCCTGACTGGCCTACGTCGAATATCTGCGCCAGCTCCAGCACGCCGAACGAATCGTTGGCCAGGGCGCGCAGTACGTTCAGGCGCAACTCGTCGCCACTGGCCTTGCACAGGGCAGCCAGTGTTTCGCGTTGCTCGGGAATGGATTGCGCACGGAGGTTCATGGGGCGGCAGTCTAGACAGGCATCGATGCCCTAGCAAGGCCAATATCAAAAAGTTTTGATATTGAGTGATGGACGGGCCGTTTCACCCGGTTTTGCCCCGAATTGAATGCCAATCACAGGAAAATCCCCCGACTGCGACCATACGTCATTGCCCCCGGCACCCCCAGTGGGCGAAAATAGCCGCCTTTTTCGTGACACCACCTATTCAAGCCCCCCCAGGAGACCAGCGATGCCCAGCCGTCGTGAACGTGCCAACGCCATTCGCGCCCTCAGCATGGATGCCGTGCAAAAGGCTAATAGCGGCCACCCAGGTGCCCCAATGGGCATGGCGGATATCGCCGAAGTACTGTGGCGTGACTACCTGAAGCACAACCCGAGCAACCCACATTTCGCCGACCGTGACCGCTTCGTGCTGTCCAACGGCCACGGCTCGATGCTGATCTACTCGCTGCTGCACCTGACCGGCTACGACCTGTCGATCGACGACCTCAAGGCCTTCCGCCAGCTGCACAGCCGCACCCCGGGCCACCCGGAGCTCGGTTACACCCCAGGCGTGGAGACCACCACCGGCCCGCTGGGCCAGGGCCTGGCCAACGCCGTGGGCTTCGCCCTGGCGGAAAAGGTACTGGCTGCCCAGTTCAACCGTGACGGCCACGACATCGTCGACCACAACACTTATGTCTTCCTCGGCGACGGCTGCATGATGGAAGGCATCTCCCACGAAGTCGCCTCGCTGGCCGGCACCCTGGGCCTGAACAAGCTGGTCGCCTTCTACGACGACAACGGCATCTCCATCGACGGTGAAGTGCATGGCTGGTTCACCGACAACACCCCGGCGCGCTTCGAAGCCTACAACTGGCAGGTGATCCGCAACGTCGACGGCCACGATGCCGAAGAAATCAAGATGGCCATCGAGACGGCGCGCAAGAGCGACCGCCCGACCCTGATCTGCTGCAAGACCATCATCGGCTTCGGTTCGCCGAACAAGCAGGGCAAGGAAGACTGCCACGGCGCACCGCTGGGCAATGACGAAATCGCCCTGGCCCGTAAAGAACTGAACTGGAACCACGGCCCGTTCGAAATCCCGGCCGACATTTATGCCGAATGGGATGCCAAGGCCGCCGGTGCCAAGGCCGAAGCCGACTGGAACCAGCGTTTCGACGCCTACGCCAAGGCCTACCCGGAGCTGGCTGCCGAGTTCAAGCGCCGTGACAGCGGCGAGCTGCCGGACGACTTCAGCGAAAAGGCCCAGGCCTACATCAACGAAGTGGCTGCCAAAGGCGAAACCATCGCCAGCCGTAAAGCCAGCCAGAACGCCCTCAATGCGTTCGGCCCGCTGCTGCCTGAGTTCCTCGGTGGTTCGGCTGACCTGGCCGGCTCCAACCTGACCCTGTGGAAGGGCTGCAAGGGCGTCGAAGCCAATGACGCCAGCGGCAACTACGTGTTCTACGGCGTGCGCGAGTTCGGCATGACCGCCATCATGAACGGCGTTGCCCTGCACGGTGGCCTGGTGCCTTACGGCGCGACCTTCCTGATGTTCATGGAATACGCCCGCAACGCCGTGCGCATGTCGGCACTGATGAAGCAGCGGGTGATCCACGTCTACACCCACGACTCCATCGGCCTGGGCGAAGACGGCCCGACTCACCAGCCGATCGAGCAGCTGACCAGCCTGCGCAGCACGCCGAACCTGGACACCTGGCGCCCGGCCGATGCGGTGGAATCTGCCGTGTCCTGGAAAAACGCCCTGGAGCGCAAGGACGGCCCATCGGCGCTGATCTTCTCGCGTCAGAACCTGCAGCACCAGCAGCGCGACGCCCAGCAGATCGCTGACATCAGCCGCGGCGGCTACGTGCTCAAGGACTGCGCTGGCGAGCCTGAGCTGATCCTGATCGCTACCGGTTCCGAAGTGGGCCTGGCTGTGCAGGCCTTCGACAAGCTGACCGAGCAGGGCCGCAAGGTACGCGTGGTCTCCATGCCGTGCACCAGCGTGTTCGATGCCCAGGACGCTGCCTACAAGCAGTCCGTGCTGCCGCTGGAAGTAGGCGCGCGCATCGCCATCGAAGCTGCCCATGCCGACTTCTGGTACAAGTACGTCGGTCTGGAAGGTCGTATCATCGGCATGACCACCTACGGTGAGTCGGCGCCGGCTTCGGCACTGTTCGAAGAGTTCGGCTTCACCCTGGAGAACATCCTCGGTACTGCCGAAGAGCTGCTGGAAGACTGATGTAACAAAGGAGGGCAGTGACGCCCTCCAGGTCGTGCAAAGGGAGGGCTTTGCCCTCCATCGCGACGCAAGGCCGCTCCTGCAGGGACCGCGCAACCCAAGATGGCGGTGCGGTCCCTGCAGGAGCGGCCTTGCGTCGCGATGGGCCGCAACGCGGCCCCAACAGCCATCATGCGTTAGCGAGCCAACGAATGCCCCACCTGCGTCCCTACAAAGTTGCACTCAACGGTTATGGCCGTATTGGCCGCTGTGTCCTGCGCGCGCTGTTCGAGCGGGGGGCAAAGGCCGGTTTCGAGATCGTCGCGCTGAACGACCTGGCCGACCAGGCCAGCCTGGAATACCTGACACGCTTCGACTCCACCCACGGGCGTTTCCCCGGTGAGGTGAGGGTGGACGGCGACTGTCTGCATATCAATGGCGACTGCGTGAAGGTAATGCGCAGTGCCACCCCCGAGGGTATCGACTGGGCCGCCCTCGACATCGACCTGGTGCTGGAGTGTTCCGGCGCCTACAACACCCGTGCCGATGGCCAGCGCTTCCTCGATGCCGGCGCGCCGCGGGTGCTGTTCTCCCAGCCCATGGCCAGCGAGGCCGACGTCGATGCCACCGTGGTCTACGGCATCAACCAGGCCTGCCTGACCGGCAGCGAGCGCCTGGTGTCCAACGCCTCGTGCACGACCAACTGCGGTGTGCCGCTGCTGCGCGTGCTGGACCAGGCATTCGGCATCGAGTACGTGCAGATCACCACCATCCACTCGGCGATGAACGACCAGCCGGTGATCGACGCCTACCACCACGAAGACCTGCGCCGAACGCGCTCGGCCTTCCAGTCGGTGATCCCGGTGTCCACTGGTCTGGCGCGCGGTATCGAGCGGCTGCTTCCGGAACTTGCCGGGCGAATCCAGGCCAAAGCGGTACGTGTACCCACCGTCAACGTTTCGTGCCTGGACATCACCCTGCAGACCGCCCGCGACACCAGCGCGGCAGAGGTCAACCAGGTGCTGCGCCAAGCGGCGCTGGAAGGCCCGCTGAAAGGCTTGCTGGCCTACACCGAGCTGCCGCACGCCAGCTGTGATTTCAACCACGACCCGCATTCGGCCATCGTCGATGCCAGCCAGACCCGTGTTTCCGGCCCCCGCCTGGTGAACCTGCTGGCCTGGTTCGACAACGAATGGGGGTTCGCCAATCGTATGCTCGACGTCGCCGAACACTTTCTGCACGTCGTTCACCCAACCCGCAACAAACAGCCCTGAAGGACTGCATTCATGACCGTGTTGAAGATGACCGACCTCGACCTGCAAGGTAAGCGCGTACTGATCCGCGAAGACCTCAACGTGCCTGTGAAGGACGGTGTGGTAGCCAGCGATGCGCGTATCATGGCAGCGCTGCCGACCATCAAGCTGGCCCTGGAGAAGGGCGCAGCGGTAATGGTCTGCTCGCACTTGGGCCGCCCGACTGAAGGCGAGTTCTCTGCCGAGAACAGCCTCAAGCCGGTTGCCGACTACCTGAGCAAGGCCCTGGGCCGCGAAGTGCCGCTGGTTGCCGACTACCTGGACGGTGTCGAGGTAAAGGCCGGTGACCTGGTGCTGTTCGAGAACGTGCGCTTCAACAAGGGCGAGAAAAAGAACGCCGACGAGCTGGCACAAAAGTACGCCGCCCTGTGCGACGTGTTCGTCATGGATGCTTTCGGTACCGCACACCGCGCCGAAGGCTCGACCCATGGTGTCGCCAAGTTCGCCAAGGTTGCCGCTGCCGGCCCGTTGCTGGCTGCCGAGCTGGACGCCCTGGGCAAGGCCCTGAAAGCCCCGGCCAAGCCGATGGCGGCCATCGTTGCCGGCTCCAAGGTTTCCACCAAGCTCGACGTGCTGAACAGCCTGAGCGCGGTCTGTGACCTGCTGATCGTGGGTGGTGGCATCGCCAATACCTTCCTGGCCGCTGCCGGCCACCCGGTTGGCAAGTCGCTGTACGAGCCAGACCTGGTCGACACCGCCAAGGCCATTGCGGCCAAGGTCAACGTACCGCTGCCGGTTGACGTGGTGGTTGCCAAGGAATTCGCTGAAAGCGCCGAAGCCACCGTCAAGGCCATTGCCGACGTTGCCGCAGACGACATGATCCTGGACATCGGCCCGCAGACCGCAGCCAACTTCGCCGAGCTGCTGAAGTCGTCTAAGACCGTTTTGTGGAACGGCCCGGTGGGCGTGTTCGAATTCGACCAGTTCGGCAATGGCACCAAGGTGCTGGCCAATGCCATCGCCGACAGCGCGGCGTTCTCCATCGCCGGTGGCGGTGACACCCTGGCGGCCATCGACAAATATGGCGTCAGCAAGGATATCTCCTACATTTCTACCGGTGGTGGCGCCTTCCTCGAGTTCGTCGAGGGCAAGGTCCTGCCAGCGGTGGCAATCCTGGAAGAGCGGGCAAAGGCCTGATGACTTCGGCGCTTGGCAAAGGGAGTGGCCTGATGGTCAAGCAATTGCCTGTGATGATGCTGGCCGGCTTGCTGAGCGCTTGCGCCGGCAGCCCGGCCTCGGACGGCGACCCGTCGCACCCGCCCAAGGGCGGCTGCTACCAGTCCGAGTGGCAGGCCGAGACCGTGCCGGTCATCAGCAAGCGCGTGGGCCCGGAAGGCCTGGAAAAGTATGACGAAGACCACCAGCGCAAGGCGCCGGGTTGCCCTTGATCGGGTAGTCGGCAACCTGAAGGCTGATTTGTGGTCTTGGAAAGGGGGCCGCTATGCGGCCCATCGCCGGCAAGCCAGCTCCCACAGGTACAGCTTCTCTTGCAAGGATGTGCGGGGTCTGTGGGAGCTGGCTTGCCGGCGATGGGCTGCAAAGCAGCCCTGAATTGAGGAAACTGAATGAAAGCGCTTATGGCCGTAACGGCCCTGGCGACACTGGCAGGATGCTCACTGCTGCAGCCGGCGCAACCCGCCCCGGCAGACAACTGGACCCGTTGGGTCTGCGATACCCAGGCCGAAGTGCTGTGGCGCTTCGCCGACGCGCAACGCGACCAGGTCGACGTACGCCTTGGCGGCGGCGACCAGGTTTACCGGCTCAAGGCCGAGCCGGGTGCCTCGGGTGCGCTGTATAGCGATGGCATGCTGGCCTTCCACACCAAGGGCGAAGAAGGCCTGGTGTACTGGGTGGCAACCAACGATCTGATTGGGCGGGGCTGCAAGGCACCGTGACTGGCCGGGCCGCGAGGGTGGCCCACACTACTTGAACAGCAACCGCCCCTGCGGCAGGCTTGCACGAAACAGACGACGCTTGTCGGGAGAGAGATACACAATGGCACTCATTAGCATGCGCCAGATGCTGGACCACGCCGCCGAGTTCGGTTACGGCGTACCAGCTTTCAACGTCAACAACCTCGAGCAGATGCGCGCCATCATGGAAGCGGCCGACAAGACCGACTCTCCGGTGATCGTCCAGGCCTCGGCCGGTGCCCGCAAATACGCTGGCGCGCCGTTCCTGCGCCACCTGATCCTGGCTGCCATCGAAGAATTCCCGCACATCCCGGTGTGCATGCACCAGGACCACGGCACCAGCCCGGATGTCTGCCAGCGCTCGATCCAGCTGGGCTTCAGTTCGGTGATGATGGACGGCTCGCTGGGTGAAGACGGCAAGACCCCGACCGACTACGAGTACAACGTCCGCGTTACCCAGCAGACCGTCGCCATGGCGCACGCCTGCGGTGTTTCGGTTGAAGGCGAGCTGGGCTGCCTGGGTTCGCTGGAAACCGGCATGGCCGGTGAAGAAGACGGCATCGGCGCCGAAGGCGTGCTGGACCACAGCCAGATGCTGACCGACCCGGAAGAGGCCGCAGACTTCGTCAAGAAGACTCAGGTCGACGCCCTGGCGATCGCTATCGGTACCAGCCACGGTGCCTACAAGTTCACCAAGCCGCCAACCGGTGACATCCTGGCCATCGAGCGCATCAAGGAAATCCACAAGCGCATCCCCAACACCCACCTGGTGATGCACGGGTCCTCCTCGGTACCGCAAGAGTGGCTGGCGATCATCAACCAGTACGGCGGCGAGATCAAAGAGACCTACGGCGTACCGGTAGAAGAAATCGTCGAAGGCATCAAGTACGGCGTGCGCAAGGTCAACATCGACACCGACCTGCGCCTGGCCTCGACCGGTGCCATGCGCCGTCACATGGCCATGAACCCGAGCGAGTTCGACCCACGCAAGTTCTTCGCCGAAACCGTGAAGGCCATGCGTGACGTGTGCATCGCGCGTTATGAAGCCTTCGGCACTGCCGGCAACGCCTCGAAGATCAAGCCGATCTCCCTGGAAGGCATGTTCCAGCGCTATGCCAAAGGTGAGCTGGCCGCCAAGGTCAACTGATCCGCAGGCAACCCTGAAAAAACCCGCAGCGATGCGGGTTTTTTCATTTCTGGCGGCTACCACCTTGCGCTTTCTTTCCGCAGACCGACCGTTGGTCGGCTACCGTACAGTTAGCCACTGATAGCGTTCTGATTGCATTGCGTGTCGGCAGCTCAGGTCTAGAGTACTAAACGGATCCAACCGTATTTGAAGTCGGTCACATAATAGAGAAGCAGCATGGATGGCGCTCACCCTCAACCACAGCCACTGGATGGCAGCTCGATTCTTCTGGTAGTAGACGACTACCCTGAGAATCTCATCAGCATGCGGGCATTGCTGGCCCGGCAGGATTGGCAAGTGTTGACGGCAAGCTCGGGGATGGAAGCCTTGAGTGCGCTGCTCGAACACGATGTCGACCTGGTGTTGCTGGATGTACAAATGCCGGAAATGGACGGCTTTGAAGTCGCCCGGCTGATGCGTGGCAGCCAGCGCACTCGGCTGACACCGATCATATTCCTCACCGCCAACGAACAGTCTGAAGCGGCCGTGCTCAAAGGCTACGCCAGCGGCGCCGTGGACTACATGTTCAAGCCGTTCGACCCGCAAATACTCAAGCCCAAGGTTCAGGCACTGCTCGACCAGCAGCGCAACCGGCGCATGCTGCAGCGCCTGACGCGTGAGCTGGAAGCGGCCAGGGCGTTCAACGCGTCAATCCTGGAAAACGCCGCCGAAGGCATCCTGGTAGTGGATGACAAGGGCATCATCGGCTTTGCCAACCCTGCCATTTCGCGCTTGCTGTCAGCGCCAGTGCAGCAGTTGCAGGGCGCCCACCTGCTCGACCTGGTGCAATTGGCCAGCGCCAGCCTGTGGCCAGAATCGGATTTCTACAAAGCCTATCTGGTTCGGCAGATTTTCCGCGTGCACGACGCCCAGCTGCGCACCGTGGCTGGCGAACTGGTGCCGGTGGCGTTGTCCTGCGCGCCGTTGCCGGCAGACCAGCAGGCCATGGTGGTGACCGTGCTGGACATGTCGGTAGTGCGCAACCTGCACCAGCAGCTTGAATACCAGGCCGTCACCGATCCGCTCACCGGCCTGCTCAACCGCCGCGGTTTCTACCAGGCCGCCGAGGGGGCGCTGCTGCGCAACGAGCGCTCGGACAAGGCACAGGCGCTGATGTACATGGACCTGGATGGCTTCAAGCGGATCAACGATTCGCTTGGCCACGATGCCGGCGACCGGGTACTGCGCTGGGTGGCCGAGCAGCTCAAGGACTGCCTGGGCAGCGATGCCCTGCTGGCGCGCATGGGTGGGGATGAGTTTACTGCGCTGTTCGACAGCCTGCCGTACCCGGAGCAGGCCGGGCGCTATGCCGAGCGTTTGCTCGAGCGTGTTTCCATCAGCCACGAAGTGGAAGGGCTGGATGTAACGCTCGGGGTCAGCATCGGCATCGCCACCTTCCCGGACTGCGGCGCCAATGTGGAAGGCCTGCTGCGGGCGGCGGATGCCGCGATGTATGCGGCCAAGCAGGCCGGTCGCCAGCAGTACCGCTTCTATGATCAGGAGCTCAATGGCCGGGCGCGGTCGCGGCTGATGCTCGAAGACAGCGTGCGCGCCGCCATCGAGCAGCAGGACTTCACCCTGGTTTACCAACCGCAGGTGGGTTTCAACGATGGTCGTCTGCGTGGCTTCGAGGCCTTGCTGCGCTGGCAGCACCCCAGTGTTGGCGATGTGCCGCCGGGGTTGTTCATCCCCTTGCTCGAAGAAGCGCGCCTGATCAACCGCCTGGCCAGCTGGATCTACCGGCAGGGCGCAGCGCAGCGCCAGGCATGGTGCCAGCGCTTCCCGGCCGACCTGGTGCTGGGCATCAGCCTGAGCCGCGCGCAGTTCGTCATGCCCGGCCTGGTCGACGAGTTGCAGCGGGTCATCCAGCTTTACCAGCTAGCCCCGACGCAGCTGGAAGTGGAAGTGGCAGAAACCTCGCTGATGTACAACATCGATGCGGCCGTGAAGCAGATACACCGCTTGCGCGAGTTGGGGGTAAGGGTGGCGCTGGATGATTTTGGCGCGGGTGACTGTTCGCTACGCATGCTACGTGACCTGCCAATCGATACCCTCAAGCTTGACCGCCATCTGGTTGCGCGACTGCCCGACTCGGCAGTGGATGCGGCGCTGGTGCGCAGCGTCATCGGCCTGTGTACCGACTATCACATCACGGTCATCGCCGAAGGCGTGGAAACCCCGGCCCAGGCGGCCTGGCTGAGGGCCAATGATTGCGAATACGTGCAAGGGTTTTTAGTGGCGCACCCGATGACTGCGGCAGATGCCAGCGGCTTCCCGGCGATTTTCCCCTGGCCACGGGCGTGATTGGCTAGAATCGGCATTCGTTACGCCGACTACAGTGCCATGACCGTACTCCGTTATTTGCAAGCCTACCCTCCGCACCTGCAGGCGCAGGTGCGGCAGATGATCGACAGCGACCGCCTGGGCGAATACCTGCAGCGCCGCTACCCAGACCGCCATGACGTGCAAAGCGACAAAGCGTTGTATGGCTATGCCCAGGACCTGCGCCAGCAGTACCTGCGCAGCGCGCCGAACCTGGACAAGGTGCTGTTCGACAGCCGCCTCGACCTGACCCATCGGGCCCTGGGCCTGAACACGGCGGTATCGCGGGTGCAGGGCGGCAAGCTCAAGGCCAAGAAGGAGATCCGCATTGCGTCGCTGTTCAAGGAGGCCGCGCCGCAGTTCTTGCGCATGATCGTGGTGCACGAGCTGGCACATCTGCGCGAGCGCGATCACAACAAGGCGTTCTACCAGCTCTGCCAGCACATGGAGCCGGACTACCACCAACTGGAATTCGACCTGCGCGTCTACCTGACCTATCGGGAGCTGCCGGGCAACCCCTAAGGAACATGCAGCATGGAAGTGAGCAAGACCAAGAGCAGCTTCTACCGCCGCCTGTACGTGGCCTGGCTGATCGACAGCCAGACCGCGACCAGCGTGCCAGCCCTGATGGAGGCCACCGGCATGCCACGGCGCACCGCCCAGGACACTATCGCGGCGCTAGCCGACCTGGATATCGTCTGCGAGTTCGAGCAGCAGGAAGGCGCGCGCAACCACGCCGGGCATTACCGCATTCATGACTGGGGTGCGATCGACAAGCAGTGGATCATCCGCCATCTGCGGCAGATACGCGAAGTGCTGGGCTACCCCTGAGGTTTATGGGAGCTGGCTTGCCGGCGAAAGGGGTGCAAAGCACCCCCGGCAATTCAGCCTTTGCGCATGCCGATATGTGGAATGTCATCTTCAAGGTATTCCTCACCCGCCACCACAAACCCATGCCTGGCATAAAACGCCTGCAAATGCGCCTGCGCCGACAGATAAACCGGTACTCCCGGCCAGCAATGCTCCGCCGCCTCCAGCGCCTTCGACAGCAACGTGTGCCCCAGCTTCAGCCCTCGCGCCGCAGGTGAAGTCACTACCCGCCCGATCACCACATCCCCGCCCTGGGATTGCGGATCGAGCAAACGCAGGTAAGCCACCAGTTTGTCTTCCTGCCACGCCATGAGGTGCAGGGTGTCGCCGCTCAGGTCCTGGCCATCGACGTCCTGATAGGCGCAGCGCTGCTCGACCACGAACACTTCGGTACGCAATTGCAGAATGGCGTAGAGCTGATCTTTGCCAAGGTCGGTGTGGTGCTTGCAGAGCCAGTCGATGGACACAGGCGCGAACTCCTTGAATGAGACCTCGATCATCGCATGTCGAATGCATTTGGCCAAAATAGAGGCTGAAAAGCACAGACCCCGCGAAAAATCAGGCGGGCGGGCTCTCTTTGATCAAGTGCCCCGCCAAGGTACGCAGCGGCCCCAACTGCCGGCAGATCAACGCCAGCTGGGTCTGCACCAGCCGCTGATGTTCATCCAGTTCTTCCGGCATCTGTTCCAGGGCATTGGCCAGCGCCTCCTCGGCATCGCTATGAATCGCCACCGGCAGCCGTGCGGCCAGGCCGTTGGCAATCTCGTCCAGACTGTTGGCCAGGCTCTGCCCTGCACCTTCGATCAATTGCTCCTGCACCTGCGCGGGCAACGCCATATCGCGGTGCGCACCCAGCCCCGACAGATAGCTGAGCAAGGTGTGCGACAGCACCAGGAAGCGGAAGCCGACGTCGGCTTCCTTGCGGAAGTGCCCAGGCTCCATCAGCATGTTGGCCAGGGTGGTGGACAGCGCCGCATCGGCGTTGTGGGCGTTGCGCCGGGCCAGGCGGTAGGCCAGGTCGTCGCGCTTGCCGTGGGCGTACTGCTGCATGATCTGCCGCAGATAGACGCTGGCGCAGGCCAGGGTATTGGCCAGTGCCTTGTTCAACCGCCGCCCCTGCCAGTCGGGCAGGAACAGGAACACCGCGAGGATGGCGATCAGGCTGCCGACCAGGGTATCGAACAGGCGCGGCAGGAACAGGCCATAGCCATCGCCGATCTGGTTGAAGCAGAACAGCACCATCAAAGTGATCGCGGCCGTGGCCAGGGTGTAGCGGGTGGTGCGGTTGACGAAGAACACCACCCCGGCGACCACGGCAAACAGCGACTGGATGACCGGGTTGGGGAACAGGTCGAACAGCGCCCAGCCCACCGTCAGGCCGACTGCGGTACCGAAAATGCGCTGCACCAGCTTGCGCCGGGTTGCACCGTAGTTGGGCTGGCACACGAACAGCGTGGTGAGGATGATCCAGTAGCCCTGGGTGGGGTGAATCAGGTGCACCATGCCGTAGCCGATCGACAACGCCAGCGGCAGGCGCAAGGCGTGGCGGAACAGCAGCGAGGTCGGTGTGAGCTGGGTGCGCAGGCGCGTCCACACATCCTTCAGCGAGCGTGGCGAACGGTCGAGCAGGCTGCTGTCGCTGGCATCGGCCAGGCTGTCGGGGTTGCTGGCAGCGCTGAGCAGGCGGTCCAGCGTGGCCAGGTTGGCGGCCAGCGCCCGCAGCGAGCGTAGCAGGCTGCGCCAGGCCGGGTTGTTCTGGTTGCGCAGGTGCTCCAGCGACGCGTTGAGGTCCTCGAGTGCTTCGGTAAAGCCGCTGGCGAGTACGAACGGCTGGCGCAAGCGGATAGAGCGGGCCAGTTCCTGGCAGGATGAGCCCTGCTTGCGCAGCAGGCGCTGGCAGCGGAACATCACGTCGCTGTGGAAGAACGCCTCGGTCAGGGCGTTGTAGGGGTAGTGCGAGGCACTGACCCGCTCGTGGATATCCTGGGCCAGGAAGTACAGCTTGAGGTAGCGGCTGACCTTGGAGTTGGGCTGGCTGTTGCCGACCCGGTGCAGGATGATTTCCTTGGCGGCGTTGAGCGCCGCCACCACCTTGCCATTCTGCTGGGCCAGTTCCAGGCGCCGGGCCTCCAGGTCGAGGGTGCGGATGGGTTCGAACAGGCTGGCCTTGAGCTTGAGGTAGCGGCCCAGTTCGAAAAACAGCTTGGCAAGGCTCTGTTGCACCGGCTGGTTGGAGAACAGCGCCTGCCACAGCACCGACAGCAGCCCGTACCAGGCCGCACCTGCCACCAACAGCATCGGCTCGTGCCAGAAGTCCGTTACCTGGCCACCGCGCTGGTCCACGCCGATCATGGTGTACACCGCCGTGATCAGCGTTGCCGAGGCGATCGCGCCATAACGTTCGCCCAGGGCGCCGAGCATGGTCAGCCCGAACGCCGCCAGGGCCAGGGCGATGGCGAAGATCCAGGGGTAGGGGAACAGCAGTTCGACGGCCAGTGCAGCGATGGCGAAGCACACCAGGGTAACGGCCAGGGCGCTGAGGCGGCCCTGCCAGCTGTCGTCGGTTTCGGCCAGGGCACTGGCGATGATGCCGAGGAACAGCGGAATCAGCAGGGCCATCTCGTTCTGGTACCAGCACAGGGCCAGGCTGCCGGTGAGGGCGATGGTGACCCGGATGCTGTAGCTGAACTTGTCTTGGCCCCACAGGCGACGCAGTGACTGACGGAACGAGCTCGATGACATGATGGCCTGCTAGGCAGTGAGCGAATGAATGCATTGCAGCACGGCCAGCAAGAAGCGTTCCGTGCTGCTGAATGGATTCTACTCTACACGAACTGCGCTGCGGCGTTGGCCGATGCCCAGGCCCACTGGAAGTTGAAACCGCCCAGGTGGCCGGTCACGTCCAGCACTTCACCGATGAAGTACAGCCCGGGGCTCTTCAGTGATTCCATGGTCTTGGACGACACTTCGCGGGTGTCGACCCCTCCCAGCGTCACCTCGGCGGTGCGGTAGCCTTCGGTGCCGGCCGGCACCACCTGCCAGTTCGCCAGCTTTTCGGCGATCTGGGCCAGCTCTGCCGGGGTGTACTGCTTCATGGGCCTGGACTCGAACCACTGCTCGGCCAGCAGGTTGGCCAGTTTGCGGGTAAAGACCTCGCCCAGCACGGTCTTCAGTTCGGCGTTGGCGCGTTCGGTTTGCATCTGTTGCAGCCAGGTCAGTGCGTCACGGTCCGGCAGCAGGTTGATCTCGACCGTGTCACCGGCTTCCCAGAACGACGAAATCTGCAGGATCGCCGGGCCGCTCAGACCGCGGTGGGTAAACAGCAGGTTCTCGCGGAAGCTGCTGCCATTGCAGCTGGCGGTGCAATCCAGCGAGGTGCCGGACAGCTCGGTGCACAATGCCTTGAGTTGGGGCTCGGTGATAGTGAAGGGCACCAGGCCGGCGCGGGTTGGCAGCAGTGTGTGGCCGAACTGGCGCGCGACCTGGTAGCCGAAGCCGGTGGCGCCTAGTGTCGGGATCGACAGGCCACCGGTGGCGATCACCAGCGACTGGCAGGCGAACTGGCCGCCGCTGGTCTGCAGCAGATAGCCGTTTGCGGTTTTCTCGATCTGCTCGATGCTGATTTGCATGCGGATCTCGGCACCGGCCTCGTCGCATTCGGCCAGCAGCATGTCGAGGATGTCACTGGCCTTGTTGTCGCAGAACAGCTGGCCGAGTTTCTTCTCGTGGTACGCCACGCCATGCTTGCACACCAGCTCGATGAAGTCCCACTGGGTGTAGCGGGCCAGGGCCGATTTGCAGAAGTGTGCATTGTGCGAAAGGAAGTTGGCCGGCTCGGTGTACATGTTGGTGAAGTTGCAGCGGCCGCCGCCGGACATGAGGATTTTCTTGCCCGGTTTGTTGGCGTGGTCGAGCAGCAGTACCCGGCGGCCACGGCGGGCGCTGAGCTGGGCGCACATCAGGCCGGCGGCGCCAGCGCCGAGGATGATCACGTCGGTGGAGTGCACGGTATGAACCTGTCTGGATTCGAATGTGGAATGCCGACCCTGTGGGAGCGGGTTTACCCGCGAATACGATGGCGCATGCACCATGGCTTTCGCGGGTGAACCCGCTCCCACAGGGTCACTGTCTGGGATTAAAGAATGCGGACTTTCAGGGCGCGGCCCTTGATCTTGCCGCTGTTCAGCCGCTGCATGGCCTGCTTGGCCAGCGCACGTTCCACGGCCACGAACGCCTGGAAGTCGAAGATGGCGATCTTGCCCACCTGCTTGCCCGGGATACCGGCATCACCGGTCAGCGCACCGAGGATGTCACCCGGGCGCAGCTTGTCCTTGCGCCCGGCTGCGATGCACAGCGTGGTCATCACCGGCAGCAGCGGCTCGCCGCCTTTGTTTTTCAGGCTGTCCAGTTGGTCCCAGCGCAACGGGCTCTTCTGCAGCTGTTCGATGGCCTGGGCACGGTGGCCTTCGGCCGGGGCCACCAGGCTGACCGCAATCCCTTTCTCGCCGGCGCGACCGGTACGGCCCACGCGGTGCACGTGGATTTCCGCATCACGCGCCAGCTCCACGTTGAGGACCATGTCCAGGCCATCGATATCCAGGCCGCGCGCGGCTACGTCGGTGGCTACCAGCACCGAGCTGCTGCGGTTGGCGAACATGGTCAGTACCTGGTCGCGGTCACGCTGTTCCAGGTCGCCATGCAGGGCCTGGGCGACGATGCCCTTGGCGGTGAGGTGGGCAACCACGTCTTCGCACTGCTGCTTGGTGAAGCAGAACGCTACGCACGACTGCGGGCGGTAGTGGCCGAGCACGCGGGTGACGGCCTCCAGGCGCTGCTGCGGGTCGATCTCGATGAAGCTCTGCTCGATCTGGTTGTCGGCGTGCAGGCTCTCGACCTTCACTTGCTGCGGATTGCGCATGAAGTCGGCAGCCAGCTGCTTGATGCCGGTTGGGTAGGTGGCCGAGAACAGCAGGGTCTGGCGGCGCGATGGGGTCTTGCCGATGATGCTGGCGATGGCGTCGAAAAAGCCCATGTCGAGCATGCGGTCGGCTTCGTCCAGCACCAGGGTGTTCAGGCCATCCAGCACCAGGGTGCCTTTGTCCAGGTGCTGCTGGATGCGCCCCGGGGTGCCGACGATGATGTGCGCACCGTGCTCCAGCGAGGCAATCTGCGGGCCCAGTGAAACGCCGCCGCACAGGGTCAGGATCTTGATGTTGTCCTCGGCCCGCGCCAGGCGGCGCAGCTCCTTGGCTACCTGGTCGGCGAGTTCGCGGGTAGGGCACAGCACCAAGGCCTGGCAGCCGAAGTAGCGCGGGTTGATCGGGTTGAGCAGGCCGAT
Organism: Pseudomonas sp. 8_5_2; assembly: GCF_059295255.1. Taxonomy (NCBI): domain Bacteria; kingdom Pseudomonadati; phylum Pseudomonadota; class Gammaproteobacteria; order Pseudomonadales; family Pseudomonadaceae; genus Pseudomonas; species Pseudomonas sp. 8_5_2. The sequence goes on along the minus strand of NZ_CM181238.1, from coordinate 5,432,572 downwards.
GCCGAAGGCGGCGGTCTTGCCGCTGCCGGTCTTGGCCTGGGCGATCAGGTCCTGGCCCTTGAGGATGACCGGCAGGCTCTGGGCCTGGATCGGCGTCATCGAGGCATAGCCAAGGGCGTCCAGGTTGGCCAGCATGGCGGCGGACAGCGGCAGAGTGGCAAAAGCGGTGGATTCGGTGGTCACGAGGCAGGCCTGCGTTGCGAAGCGAAAAAATGCCGCACAGTCTACCAGCCTCATGGCCATTCGCCCTACGACTCCATGTGTTGTTCCGGACGACGGGCACGCCTTCCGTCCGTCGGCGCCAGTTGCATGAAGATCGCCGCTGCCAGCATTGCCATCACGCCGATGGTGACGAAGGTCAGCTGGAACGCCCCCAGCGTGGTTTCCACGCCATCGGCGCTGCCGGCTGCAGTAAACCCGCCGAGCAACGCACCGGCGCAGGCCACACCGAGGCTGAGCGACAGCTGTGCGACCACCGACAGCAGGCTGTTGCCGCTGCTGGCGCTGGCGTCGTCAAGGTCGATCAGGGTCACCGTATTCATTGCCGTGAACTGCATGGAGTTGACCGCGCCGAGCAGGCCCAGCTGGATCAGTAGCACAGCATAGGGTGTCTGTTCGTCGACCAGGCCCAGGCTGGCCAGCAGCAGGCCCAGCAGCAGGGTGTTGCCGGTGAGGATGATGCGGTAGCCAAAGCGTTCGATCAGCGGCCTGGCGATGGATTTTGCGAGCATGGCAGCCGCCGCCAGCGGGATCATGCTCATGCCGGCCTGGGCCGGTGAATAGCCCAGCGCCACCTGCAGCAGTAGCGGCACCAGGAACGGCAGTGCGCCGCTGCCCAGGCGCGCGAACAGGTTGCCGAGGATGCCGATGGCGAAGGTGCGCACACGGAACAGGCTGGGCGAGAACAGCGGCTCCGGGTCGCGCCCGGCGCGCAGCCAGTAGGCGGCCAGGCAGGCCATGCCGGCAAACAGCAGCAACATCACGCGCAAGTGCGGCAGGTGCAGCTCGCCCAGGCCTTCCATGGCGATGGTGATCAGCACCATCGCCGCGCCGAAAAGCACAAAGCCAGGGCCGTCGAAGCTGGTGCGTTCGGCGCCGCGCAGGTCGGGGATGAACCTCCAGACCGCGTAGCAACCGATCAGACCGACCGGCAGGTTCAGCAAAAAGATCCAGTGCCAGGTGAGGATTTCCACCAGCCAGCCGCCAACCGTTGGCCCCAGCAATGGCCCGAGCAAGCCGGGAATGGTGATGAAACTCATGATCCGCACCAGCTCGCTACGCGGGTAGGCGCGCAGCACCACCAAACGCCCCACCGGCAACATCAGTGCACCGCCCAGGCCCTGCACCACCCGGGCGAAGATCAGAAAACCCAGGCTGTTGGCTGCAGCGCACAACAGCGAGCCGAAGCTGAACAGCAGGATGGCGCTGAAGAAGATGCGCTTGGTGCCGAAGCGGTCGGCGATCCAGCCCGAGGCGGGGATCAGCAGGGCCACGGTGAGCATGTAGGCGATGATCACGCCCTGCATGCGCAGCGGGTCTTCGGCCAGCGAGCGGGCCATGGCCGGCAGCGCGGTGTTGAGAATGGTGCCGTCCAGGGACTGCATGAAGAAGGCGATCGCCACCACCCAGGGGATCCAGCGGGCGGTGACAGGGTCCAGCGGAGTGCGTTCGGGCATGAGGAACCTCAATGTTCGGCATTGCCTGTACTGGCCTCATCGCCGGCAAGCCAGCTCCCACAGGATCACCACAGGCCCCGGACTGGGTGCGGTCCCTGTGGGAGCTGGCTTGCCGGCGATGAGGCCGGAATGGCCTATTACAATGTCAGGGTCAGGCCTTTGACCAGTGCCCCCGGCAAATGACTCGACCCGGTACTGCGCTGTCCATAGGTACTGGTCGACAGAATCATCTCGCGCTCCCGGGTCAGGTCTTCCAGCTGGCTGCCGAGCAAACTGTACAGGCTGTCATCGAAACGCATGGTGCTGACGGGCCCCTGGATCTGGCCATCCTCTACCCAGAAAGTGGCAAAACGGGTCAGCCCGGTCATGCGGGCTGCCGGCAAGTCGGAGTAGTTCAGGTACCACAGGTTGCTGATGTACAGCCCGCTGCCAAGCCGCTCGAGGATCTGCTCGCTGGGCAAGCTCCCCGGCGCCAGGCTGAGCGCGCAGGGCGACTCGTAGCTGTCGGCGCCATTGGCCAGCAGCTCGAACTCGGCGGCACTGCGCGCACTGGTCAACCGCTGCACAGCCTGGCCCTGCTGAATCAATGGCACATCCAGGCGTGGCGAGCCTTCATCGGAAAACGCCGGGCTCAACGAGCCGCTGACCTGCTCGGTGAAGCTTACCAGCGGGCTCAGTCGTGCATCGCCGTTGTACAGGCGCTGCAGAGCGCTGTTGCCGGTGGCCAGCGCCTGCGCCGAGAAACCGCCCCAGCACAGCATGCCGGCGATCTCGTCCATGGCTGACGGTGCCAGATAGGCGCGGTAGCTGCCGGGCTTCAGGGTGACTGCCGGAAGGCCGAGGAAACCCAGTTGCTCCCGCGCCTGGCGCAGCCGTGCGGTGAAGTTGTCGGAGTTCCATTCTTGACCGGCATAGTTGGCTTTCACCGCCTGGCCATTTTCATGGAACAGGCTCCAGTCCACGTTGAAGCTGTTGGCCTGATGCCAGCCGAAGGCGCCAAACGAACTGGCAAAGCCACGGCAGATGGGCCCGGCGGCATAGATGCCGACGAGGTCCAGGTCCCCGGCTTCGCGGTCGAGCAGGGCCAGTACATCGCTCAGCTCGGGCAGCGGTTGCTCCTGCTGGCTGTGGCTGTGCCAGGCGCTGTCGTCCAGGCGCAGGTAGGGGTCGACCGCCAGCAGCGGCAACGTCTGGCGCAGTTGCTCCAGGGCAGCGACCAGGCGCTGGGAATCCAGTTGCGCATCCCCACTCAAGGTCACCTGTTGTTCAGCCTGGCGGCCATCACTGATCAGCCGCAGTTGCGCACTGGCCTGGCTCACTTCACCGGCCTGACGCACCTTGGCGTGGTTGAAACGCACGAATTGCGATTGCTCGGCGCTGTAGCCGAGGGTGAATTGTTCGCCCGCTTGCAGCTCGGTGCGCACATCGAGGGCCAGGGCTTCGAATGCTTGTTTCATCAGGCGTCCCCTCCGAATACGTCGATCTGGCGGAACACGCAGGCTGGCGACGCGTGGCCGACCCGCACCACCTGGTTGGGTTCACCCTTGCCGCAGTTGGGCGTGCCCAGTACCTGGAAGGTGCTGCGGTCGCCGACTGCCGACAGGTTGCGCCAGAACTGCGCGGAGATGCCGCGATAGTTGGGGTTCTTGACGATGCCCTTGAGCTCGCCGTTTTCAATCAACTGGCCCCATTCACAGCCGAACTGGAACTTGTTGCGCGCATCGTCGATGGACCAGGAGCGGTTGGTACGCATCAGTATGCCGTGTTCGATGCCCTGGATCAGTTGCCGCAGGGTCTGGTCGCCGGGTTCGATGTTGAGGTTGGCCATGCGATCGATCGGCGCACGGTTCCAGCCACAGGCGCGGCTGTTGGCCACGCCGTCCAGGCCAGAACGGAACTGCGACAGCGCGCCGCCCAGCGGGCGCAGCAACAGGCCGTGGCGAATCAGGAACTGCTTGCTGGCCGGGGTGCCGTCGTCATCGAAACTGTAGCTGGCCAGTTCTTCGCCGATGGTCGGGTCGAAGGTCACGTTCAGCAGCGGAGAGCCGTATTGCAGGTGGCCGAAGTCACTGGCTTTGACGAAGCTGGTACCGGCGTAGTTGCGCTCGTCGCCGAGAATACGGTCCATCTCCAGCGGGTGGCCAATGGACTCGTGGATTTGCAGCATCATCTGGTCCGGCATCAGCAACAGGTCGCGCGGGCCGCTGGGTGTGTTCGGGGCCAGCAGCAGCTGCAGCGCTTCGTCAGCCACCCGGCTGGCTGCGCCCACCAGGCCGCAGCGCTCGATGATCTCGAAGCCACCCTGCTGGCCGAAGTTGTCGCGGCCCAGGCTACGGCTCTGGCTGTCCTGGCCATCGCTGGCGGTGACGCCCAGGCCGGGGAACAGGAAGCGTTGGGCGTGGCGCAGTTCGGCGCCGGCCGAATTGAGATAGGTCTGCTCGACCAGGCTCAGGCCCAGGCTGGCCTGCCAGTCTACCAGGCGGCTGTCCTTGGGCACGCTGGCCGATTCGGCGGCGAGCAGGCCAAGGCACTCGCCCAGGGTGGGTACAGGTTGGTCGAAGTTGGGCGAAATGTGGTCGTGGCGTGCATCGGTCACTGGCTGATCGCGCAGATCGAGCAGGCTATGCCGGGCAATCTGCCGGGCCAGTGCCTCGGCACGTTCCAGTGCTCGCTGCAGGCCTGCCTGGGACAGGTCGGCGGTGGCCGCATAAGCTTCCACCCCATTCACCCGTGCGATGAGCATGGCGCCTTCGTCCTGGCTGAAGAACGGCGGTTCGGCAACATTGCGGCGAACCGAAAGCGCCTGGTGCGACTGGGTCACATGGCGCAGGGAAAACAACTCGGCCGTACTGCGCAGCGCGGCAAAGCGCTGGCGCAGCAGGGCGCTGGAATCGAACATGCGGAAGCCTCCGTGTACACGGTGGCTCCCCCCTAGAACCACGCGTCTTGCATGGCGAGGCAGGTATCATCGCGCGCCTCGAGCAATGCCAGCTCATTATGGCAGCCTGGTAATTCCCAGGTCAGAAAATAACGCGCGGCCTGCAGCTTGCCGAGGTAGAAGTCGTGGTCGGCGGGGTTGCCTTTGCGCATGCCGAGCTCTGCGTGAATCGCCTGCTCCAGCCAGCGCCAGCCGATCACGCAGTGACCGAAGGCTTTGAGGTACAAGGCTGAATTGGCCAAGGTGGCAGCGACTTTACCTTTGGCCAGGTCGCCGAGCAGTACCAGGGTTACGCTTTGCAGGCGGTTGACCAACTGCTCCAGCGGCTGGCGCAGGGAGGCAAGGTTTGGATGGTGGCTGGCGCGCTCGCCAGTTGCTGCCATCAGCCGAAAAAGTTGCTTGAGCCCGGCACCCTTGTTTTGTGCCAGTTTGCGCCCAAGCAAGTCGAGCGACTGGATGCCCTCGGTGCCCTCGTGAATCGGGTTCAGGCGGTTGTCGCGGTAGTACTGCTCAACCGGGTATTCACGGGTATAGCCGTGGCCGCCGAGAATCTGGATAGCCAGTTCGTTGGCCTTGAGGCAGAACGCCGAGGGCCAGGATTTGACGATCGGGGTCAGCAGGTCGAGCAGCGCCTGCGCTTGGTGGCGGGACGCCTCGTCGTTGGCGGTCTGGGTATCGTCGAACAGGCGCGCTGCGTAGAGGCCCAGGTCGAAGGCACCTTCCACGTATGCCTTCTGTGCCAGCAGCATACGTTTCACATCGGTGTGCGCGATGATCGGTACCGCGGGGCTGAGCGGGTCTTTGCTGTCCGGCAGCCGGCCTTGTGGCCGCTGACGGGCATAGTCCAGCGAATACAGGTAGCCGGCGTAACCCAGCATTACTGCGCCCATGCCAACGCCGATGCGCGCCTCGTTCATCATCTGGAACATGCAGGCCAGGCCATGGTGTGGCTTGCCAACCAGGTAACCGACGCACTGGCCATTCTCACCGAAGTTCAGGGCGGTGGAGGTGGTGCCGCGCCAGCCCATCTTGTGGAACAGCCCGGCCAGCAGCACATCGTTGCGCGGGCCAAGGCTGCCGTCCGGATTCACCGTGTACTTGGGGACAATGAACAGCGAGATGCCCTTCACCCCTGGCGGTGCGTCCGGCAGTTTGGCCAGGACCATGTGCACGATATTTTCCGACAGTTCGTGGTCACCGCCGGAGATGAAGATCTTGTTGCCCCTGAGCCGGTAGCTGCCGTCGCCCGCCGGTTCCGCACGGGTGCGGATATCGGCAAGCGAGGATCCTGCGTGGGGCTCGGTCAGCGCCATGGTGCCGAAGTAGCGGCCTTCGATCATCGGCTGCAGGAACAGCCGTTTCTGTTCATCCGTGCCGAAACTCTCGATCAGGTTCGCCGCGCCCATGGTCAGGAACGGGTAGGCCGTGGTGCCAGCGTTGGCGGCCTGGAAGTGGGCGAAGCAGGCCTGCGAAACCAGGCTGGGCAGCTGCATGCCACCGACCTCGAAGTCGCGGTTGGCGTTGAGGAAGCCGGCTTCGAGGAAGGCGTCGACTGCCGGCTTCACCTCCGCGATCAGCTCGGCGCGGCCGTCTACATAGCGCGGCTCGTTTTCGTCGGCCTTTCGGTTGTGCGGAGCGAAGAACTTTTCGGCGATGGTGCGTGCGGTGGTCAGGGCCGCGTCGAAGGTTTCGCGGCTGTGCTCGGCGAAGCGCGGGCGTTGGGTCAGGGCTTGGGCGTCGAGGACTTCGTAGAGCTCGAAGGCCAGGTTGCGGTGGCAGAGCAGGGTCTCGGGCATGGGGGCGGTCCTGAGGCGGGATGCTGCGAGTGTAGGGAATCGGCTGAGGTGGGGGGAGGTTAATAGGTTTGGGTGATATGGGGTGAGAACGGGTGGGGCATACAGCTGCCCGCTTTGATCCTTTTTGCGCTTGTGAGATCGGGCGCCGCCCGCGTGGCGCTTCGCGTGACAAGGCCGCTCACAGGTGCTGGAAAGGGTGAGGCGGACACCTTCCAGTCCCCCGCATTCTGACCTGGTTCGGTTAGGTTTTCCGTCATAAGGGCCACCACACACCTGCTGTCAAACAAGAGAGTGGCGGTTGTGCACCCTGTTCCAGGCCACGGATCACGCGCCGTGTGCCGCAACCGTTGTGCACCACGCCATGCAGCTGCAGCCCAGGTCGCCGGCTTCGATCCTGATGATGACCTCGATACATGAACTGGAGGCGCTGCGGGCTTTGCGTGAGTCGACGTTGATTCAGGTGCAGATGGCCGCTGAGCCCAAGCCTGTGCATTGAGGCTGTGTAACGTGTTGCCTGGGCTGGCCTCTTCGCGGGTAAATCCGCTCCCACAGGTACTGTGCAAACCTTGGGGCTTGTAATGAACCTGTGGGAGCGGGTTCACCCGCGAAAGGGGCCGCCCAGGCTGTCGAAAATTATCAGGGGATTGAACAATGACAACAGAAGATACCCAGTTCACCGTAGGCAAGACGACTTTCTACCAAGGCGAAAACTGCACACATCCACTGTTTCGCATTGAGCCCGGTATCCCGTGCAATGGCCAAGGCACTGATGGATGATGCCGAGTTGGGCATGAAGCAGTGAGGGCATGCCTCCCGGTTGCGTGAAGGGGCGGGCACCTGTCTGCCCACCCCCAATTTCAAGTCATGCACTCCATAAAAAAGGGAGAGCCGAAGCTCTCCCTTTCCTTTCAACAACCCCCAGCCTCAGCCAATGGTCATCAAGCTGGCATTACCCCCAGCAGCCGCAGTGTTCACACTCACCGCCCGCTCGATCACCAGTCGCTCAAGCGCAATCTGATGGTCGCCGCTGGACAGCCCGTGCACACCGACGATCGCCCCGGCACGCTTGGCTACCTGCTGGCACACGCTGCGCAGCTGGTCCGAGTCGCCATGGTGGATCACGGCGTCGAACGCTACCTCATCCTTGCTCCAGTCCGCTACCAGCTTGACCTTGGCCTGCAGCTCCTTCGGCAGGCGGGCGCGCAGGGCTTTGCCCGGTTCGCCGTCAGCCCATACCGCCGAGCTGCCAACCGCCAGCACTGCAGCGAACTGCGCCAGCAGGTCGGCTTCGTTGTCTGCCAGGCACAGCACATGCTCGCGGGGCAGGATGGTGTAGCTGTTGCGCTCGCCGGTCGGGCCTGGCAACAGGCGGGCGATGCCGCTTTGCGATTGCCCGGCGAACTGGCTGCACAGTGTGGCCAGGTCGGCCAGCTGGTTGCCTTCGGCCCAGGCCTTCAGGCCGTGCAGAGGCTTGATCAGTTGCTCGTGCAGGGCGCGGTCTGGCTTGCCTTCGCCATCCTGCAGTGCGAAGTGGCGAGCTATTGCGTCGACCGGGCGGGTCGACAACAGGCGGTAGAGGTACAGCGGGCCGCCGGCTTTCGGGCCGGTGCCGGACAAGCCTTCACCACCGAACGGCTGCACGCCCACCACTGCACCTACGATGTTGCGGTTGACGTACATGTTGCCGGCGTTGGCGGTTTCCACCACCTTGGCAATGGTCTCGTCGATACGGGTGTGCACGCCCAGGGTCAGGCCATAGCCGGAATTGTTGATCTGCTCGATCAGCTGGTCCAGGTTGCGACGGTTGTAGCGCACCACGTGCAGCACCGGGCCGAAGATTTCGCGTTTCAGTTCGTCGAAGCTGTCCAGTTCGATCAACGTCGGCATGACGAAGGTGCCGCGTTTGACCTCGGCAGCATCGGCAATGGCGACCTGATAAACCGAACGGCCTTTTTCGCGCATACCCTGGATGTGCTTCTCGATGCCGGCCTTGGCTTCGGCGTCGATCACCGGACCGATGTCCACGGCCAGGCGGTCCGGGTTGCCCAGGCGGCTCTCGGCCATGGCACCTTTGAGCATTTCGATCACGCGGTCGGCGGAGTCTTCCTGCAGGCACAGCACGCGCAGGGCCGAGCAACGCTGGCCGGCGCTGTCAAAGGCCGAAGACACCACGTCGATCACCACCTGCTCGGTCAGTGCCGAGGAGTCGACGATCATGGCGTTCTGGCCGCCGGTTTCGGCGATCAGCGGGATCGGGCGGCCCTGGTTGTCCAGGCGGCCGGCAACGTTACGCTGCAGCAGACGGGCAACTTCGGTGGAGCCGGTGAACATAACGCCCTTGACGCGCTCGTCACCGACCAGGCCGGCACCGACGGTTTCGCCGCGGCCTGGCAGCAGTTGCAGCACGCCTTCAGGAATGCCGGCTTCCAGCAGCAGGCGCACGGCCTGTGCGGCGATCAGCGGGGTTTGCTCGGCCGGCTTGGCCAGTACCGGGTTGCCCGCGGCCAGTGCCGCAGCCACCTGGCCGGTGAAGATGGCCAGCGGGAAGTTCCACGGGCTGATGCACACCACCGGGCCCAGCGGGCGGTGGGCGTCGTTGCTGAAGTCGTTGCGGGCCTGCACTGCGTAGTAGCGCAGGAAGTCCACCGCCTCGCGCACTTCGGCGATGGCGTTGGCGAAGGTCTTGCCGGCTTCACGCACCAGCAGGCCCATCAGCGGCTGGATCTCGGCTTCCATCAGGTCGGCGGTGCGTTCCAGGATGGCGGCGCGTTCAGCCGGCGGCGTGGCCTGCCAGATCGGCGCGGCGTTGATCGCGCACTGGATGGCGTTGTCGACGTCGCCTACGGTGGCTTCCTGGACATGGCCGACCACGTCGCGGTGGTCCGCCGGGTTCAGCACAGGTGCAGCAGCGGACTCGCTGGCGCTGCAGGCCAGCAGCGGGGCAGCTTTCCAGTCGTTGTGCGCGGTGGCCAGCATGGCGCAGGACAGCGACGCCAGGCGGTGTTCGTTGGCCATGTCGATACCGGCCGAGTTGGCCCGCTCGCTGCCATACAGCTCACGCGGCATCGGGATGCGCGGGTGTGGCAGGCCGAGGCTGCCTTCCTGGGTGCCCATGCGCTCGATGCTGGCGACCGGGTCGGCAACCAGTTCCTGAATGGAAATCGAGTGGTCGGCGATGCGGTTGACGAACGAGGTGTTGGCGCCGTTTTCCAGCAGGCGACGCACCAGGTAGGCCAGCAGCGTTTCGTGGGTGCCGACCGGCGCATAAACGCGGCAAGGACGGTTCAGCTTGCCTTCGGAGATCTTGCCGACCACCTGCTCGTACAGCGGCTCGCCCATGCCGTGCAGGCACTGGAACTCGTACTGGCCGGGGTAATAGTTCTGGCCGGCGATGTGGTAGATGGCCGACAGGGTGTGGGCGTTGTGGGTAGCGAACTGCGGGTAGATGGCTTCCGGCACGGCCAGCAGCTTGCGGGCGCAGGCCACGTAGGACACGTCGGTGTAAACCTTACGGGTGTAGACCGGGTAGCCTTCCAGGCCTTCGACCTGGGCGCGCTTGATCTCGCTGTCCCAGTAGGCGCCTTTCACCAGGCGGATCATCAGGCGATGGCGGCTACGCTTGGCCAGGTCGATGACGTAGTCGATCACGTACGGGCAGCGTTTCTGATAGGCCTGGATGACGAAGCCGATACCGTTCCAGCCCGCCAGGGACGGCTCGAAGCACAGGCGCTCGAGCAGGTCGAGGGAAAGCTCAAGGCGGTCGGCTTCTTCGGCGTCGATGTTCAGACCGATGTCGTATTGCTTGGCCAGCAGGGTCAGCGACAGCAGGCGCGGGTACAGCTCTTCCATCACGCGCTCGTACTGGGCGCGGCTGTAGCGCGGGTGCAGCGCGGACAGCTTGATCGAGATGCCCGGGCCTTCATAGATGCCACGGCCATGGGAAGCCTTGCCGATCGAATGGATCGCCTGTTCGTAGGACGCCAGGTACTTCTGCGCATCGTGCTCGGTGAGTGCAGCTTCGCCAAGCATGTCGTAGGAGTAACGGAAGCCCTTGGACTCGAAGCGGCTGGCGTTGGCCAGGGCTTCGGCGATGGTTTCGCCAGTGACGAACTGCTCGCCCATCAAACGCATGGCCATGTCGACGCCCTTGCGGATCATCGGCTCGCCGCTCTTGCCGATGATGCGGGTGAGCGAGGAGGTGAGGCCTGCTTCGTTATGGGTGGAAACAAGCTTGCCGGTCAGCAGCAGGCCCCAGGTAGCCGCGTTGACAAACAGCGATGGGCTGTTGCCCAGGTGTGGCTGCCAGTTGCCGTTGCTGATCTTGTCGCGGATCAGGGCGTCGCGGGTACCTTTGTCGGGGATGCGCAGCAGCGCTTCGGCCAGACACATCAGTGCCACGCCTTCCTGGGAGGAGAGGGAGAATTCCTGCAGCAGGCCCTGGACGATACCGGCACGGCCGCCAGCGCTCTTCTGGTTGCGCAGCTTTTCAGCGATACCAGCGGCCATCTTGTTGGTCGCTTCGGCCAGCGGAGCGCTCAGGCGCGCCTGCTCCAGCAGCATCGGCACCACTTCCTGTTCGGGGCGGCGGTAAGCGGCGGTAATTGCCGAGCGCAGTACCGACTGCGGCAGGATGCTCTCGGCAAACTCCAGGAAGCACTGGTGAGCATGATCGGCCTGCACTTCGCCGGCGTCATCTGCCAGGCTGCTGGCATGACCGTTGATTTCGGTCAGGGTGGCACCACCCTCGAGCTTCTCCAGGTAATTGAAGATCGCTTGCTTGATCAACCAATGCGGCGTGCGGTCGATAGACTGCGCAGCTGCCTTGAGTCGCTCACGGGTCGGGTCATCGAGTTTGACCCCAAGGGTGGTCGTCGCCATTTCTTATCCTCATTATTGCCACGGTTGTGGCCTAAGCTGTTGCCAAGAGTAGCTGTAGGATATTTCAGGTGCAACCAGGTGCAACCGGAATTTTCCGTTTATTGGGTGCAACTCGTCCGACACTCTTTTCCATATGGCCGAAAGGGCCGTTTTGGTTGCTTTTTCTTCTGAAAATTGCGGTTGATGCTCCCAAAAGGAGCAAAAAAGCGGCTTTATCTGAAAATGTTGCAGAAGGTGCAACTTGTAACTGAAAAAGGGTTGCACCGTCTTTGCGTTGTTGCATAGGATTCGCCGCCTGGGTGCAACCATCCAAACGGTTGGTTGTGCATGACATAAAAACAAACGCCAGGGCACACGCATGGGCAATCCACTAACGATCACTTTCGTGATCTACATTGCGGTAATGGTGCTGATCGGCTTCGCCGCCTATCGCTCCACCAACAACCTTTCCGACTACATCCTTGGCGGTCGCAGCCTGGGCAGCGTGGTCACTGCGCTCTCGGCTGGCGCTTCCGACATGAGCGGCTGGCTGCTGATGGGCCTGCCGGGCGCTATCTATTTCTCGGGCCTTTCCGAAGCCTGGATTGCCATCGGCCTGACGGTCGGTGCCTACCTGAACTGGCTGTTCGTGGCAGGCCGCCTGCGCGTGCAGACCGAGCACAACGGTGATGCGTTGACCCTGCCGGACTACTTCTCCAGCCGGTTCGAGGACCAGAGCGGCCTGCTGCGCATCATCTCGGCCATTGTCATCCTGGTGTTCTTCACCATCTATTGCGCCTCCGGCATCGTGGCCGGTGCCCGCCTGTTCGAAAGCACCTTCGGCATGCCGTACGAGACCGCTCTGTGGGCCGGTGCCGCGGCGACCATTGCCTACACCTTCATCGGTGGTTTCCTGGCGGTGAGCTGGACTGACACGGTTCAGGCTTCGCTGATGATCTTCGCGCTCATCCTCACGCCGATCATCGTGCTGATCTCCACGGGCGGCGTCGACACGACCTTCCTGGCCATCGAGGCGCAGAACCCGGCCAACTTCGACATGCTCAAGGGCGCGACCTTCATCGGCATCATTTCGCTGATGGGCTGGGGCCTGGGCTACTTCGGTCAGCCGCACATCCTGGCGCGCTTCATGGCTGCCGACTCGGTCAAGTCGATCGCCAAGGCCCGTCGCATCTCCATGACCTGGATGATCCTGTGCCTGGCCGGTACCTGTGCTGTCGGCTTCTTCGGCATTGCCTACTTCTCTGCGCACCCGGACCTGGCGGGCCCGGTGACCGAGAACCACGAGCGCGTGTTCATCGAGCTGGCCAAGATTCTGTTCAACCCATGGGTGGCTGGCGTGCTGCTGTCGGCTATTCTGGCGGCAGTGATGAGTACCCTGAGCTGCCAGCTGCTGGTGTGCTCTAGCGCGCTGACCGAAGACTTCTACAAAGCCTTCCTGCGCAAGGGTGCTTCGCAGCGCGAGCTGGTATGGGTAGGCCGGGTGATGGTATTGGCCGTTGCACTGATTGCCATTGGCATGGCGGCCAACCCGGAAAACCGCGTACTGGGCCTGGTGGCCTATGCCTGGGCTGGCTTCGGCGCTGCCTTTGGCCCGGTGGTGCTGATCTCGGTATTGTGGAAAGGCATGACCCGTAACGGCGCGCTGGCCGGGATCGTGGTTGGCGCACTGACCGTGATCCTGTGGAAGAACTTCGACACTCTCGGGCTGTACGAAATCATCCCGGGCTTCCTGTTCGCCAGCATCGCCATTTTCCTGGTGAGCAAGCTGGGCAGCCCCTCGCAGGCGATGGTGCAGCGTTTTGAGACCGCTGATGCGGCATATCACGCTGACAAGTGATGAGTTGTGAATGAGTAACGCAAGCGGCCCGAACAATGTAGTTGTTCGGGCCGCTTGCGTTTGGGGCGATTGTTGCTTAGAGCGTGAACTCGCACCGGGTCGGCTCGAATGCGCCGGCTTCACGCGGGACGATCCTGGCTTCATAGGTACCAGGGCCATGGCGGTCCAGGCTCACTTCCCACTCGTCGGACTTCGAGCTCGGTACCACTATTGTCTCGGCAGTGCCATCTTGTTTCTTGAGTTTCAGCTGCGCGGTGTAGGGCACATTGTTCACGCCGAGTGTTCCGTGCAGTCGATTTTGAGTTTTATCGTATTGAATGGAAGCTTTCATTTGCATCTACTCCTGGTGGGTGGAAGCTGGATTCTTGCTGCTGGCAGCGCGGCGGAGAATCAGGAACCCGTTCCGGCGGATGAAGGTTTTCAGGGGGGGCGGGAGCGCCTGAAGAAGTGTTGCTGGTTGATCGCTGCACCTGACTCCGCTGGCAAGGCGAGGTAAACTTGCCGCTTGCGCAGGAGTTGCCATGAACTATCGTCACGCCTTCCACGCCGGCAACCACGCCGACGTCCTCAAACACATCGTGCTGACCCGCCTCATCGCCCTGATGTCGCGCAAGGAGCAGCCGTTCGCCTATATCGATACCCACGCCGGCCTTGGTCTGTATGACTTGCAAGGCGACCAGGCGACCCGCACCGGCGAGTACCTGGAAGGCGTCGCCCGCCTGTGGAATCGCGATGACCTGCCGGCCATGGCCGCTGATTACCTGCGCGTCATCAAGCGCCTCAATGCCGACGGCGAGCTGCGCTACTACCCCGGCTCGCCCGAATTGGCCCGCCGCCTCATGCGCCAGCAGGACCGCGCCCTGCTCAATGAAAAGCACCCTGAAGACGGGCCGCTGCTCAAAGAGAACATGAAGAAAGACCCGCGTGTGACCGTGCACCTGGGCGAAGGCTGGCATGTGCCGCGGGCCCTGCTGCCGGTGCAGGAAAAGCGCGCGATCATGCTGATCGACCCGCCGTTCGAGCAGGCTGACGAGCTCAAGCGTTGCACCACATCGATGAAAGAGGCGATCGGCCGCATGCGCCAGACTGTCGCGGCCATCTGGTACCCGATCAAGGATCAACGCTCGCTCACCCGTTTCTACCAGGACCTGACCAGCACTGGCGCGCCGAAGTTGCTGCGGGTCGAGCTGTATGTGCATCACCAGGACAGCCCGCTGGGCCTGAACGGCTCGGGCCTGGCCATCGCCAACCCGCCGTGGGGCCTGGAAGAAGAGCTCAAAGAGCTGCTGCCGTGGCTGGCCAAAGAGCTGGCGCAGACCGCCGGCAGCTATCGCATGGACTGGCTGATCGCCGAATAAGCCGCGCCGCGATCCCTGTGCAGGAGCGCGCAGTTCTTGGTGTTTGCGTTATAATCCCGCCCTTTAGTCGCCACCCGCCCATGAGGCCGCTGGCGCATTTCTACCGAACGAAGAGGCTAATCCCTTGGCATTGACGATTCTTGGCCTGTCCGGCGCCCTTAGCCATGACCCTTCCGCGGCCCTGTACATTGACGGCAAGCTGATTGCCGCCGCCGAAGAAGAGCGCTTCGTGCGTGACAAGCATGCGAAGAACCGCATGCCCTACGAGTCGGCGAAGTTCTGTCTGGAGCAGGCGGGCATCAAGCCTTCCGACGTCGACGTTGTAGCCATCCCGTTCGCCCCGATCAGCCTGTTCGGCAAAGCGCGCTGGCACTATGCCAAGCGCTACTGGTACGCCCCCGACCGCGCCCTCGACGCGATCCTGATGGGCAACCGTCGCTACAAGCGCTACCGCAAGAAGATCGTCTGGTGCCTGGAGCAGCTGGGCTTCGACCCGAAAAAGGTCAAGATCGAGCCGGTCGAGCATCACTTGGCCCACGCTTCCAGTGCCTACCACTGCTCGGGCTTCAAGGAAAAAACCGCGATCCTGGGCATCGACGGCAAAGGTGAGTACGCCACCACCTTCTTCGGCTATGGCGAAAACGGCAAGATCCACAAGATCAAGGAATTCTTCGACCCGGATTCCCTCGGTGGCCTGTATGGCGCTATTACCGAGTTCCTTGGCTTCGAGATGCTCGACGGTGAGTTCAAGGTCATGGGCATGGCGCCGTACGGCGACGCCAGCAAGTATGACTTCTCGCGCCTGGCCAGCTTTGAAAACGGCGAACTGGTGATCAACACCGAGTACGCCAACGTCATTGGCTTGCGCCGCTACAAAGAGAAAGGCAAGGGCTTCTATTTCTCGCCGAAGCTGATCGAATGGCTGGGCCCGAAACGCGAAGGCGACATCGCCGACGAGCCGTACATCCACTACGCGGCCAGCATGCAGGCGCTGTTCGAAAAGCTCGCCTTGCAGATGATCGATCACTACCTGGGCGATACCCTGCGTGAAACCGGCAAGCTGGCCTTCGCCGGCGGCTGCGCGCTGAACGTCAAGCTCAACCAGAAGATCATCGCCCGTTCCGACGTCAAGGAGCTGTTCGTCCAGCCGGCCTCCGGCGACGCCGGTACTGCAGTTGGTGCTGCTGCCTACGTCTCTCACGCCCGTGGCGTGCCGGTCGAGAAGATGGAGCATGTCTACCTCGGCCCTTCGTACTCCAACGAGGACGTGATCGCCGCCTGCGCCCGTCACCCGGACGCGCCGAAGTGGCGCAAGCTCGACAACATGCCCGAGCAGATCGCCAAAATCATGGTCGACGGCAACCCGGTGGCCTGGTTCCAGGGCCGCATGGAGTTCGGCCCGCGTGCCCTGGGTGGTCGTTCGATCATCGGTTGCCCTAGCGTCGAAGGCGTGGCCGACCGCATCAACCACCAGATCAAGTTCCGTGAACGCTGGAGACCCTTCTGCCCGTCGATGCTCGACACCGTCGCCCCGCAGATGATCAAGGTCGACCACCCGGCGCCGTTCATGACCTTCACCTTCGAAGTGGCTGAAGAGTGGAAGACCCGCGTGCCGGAAGTGGTTCACGAGGACGGCACTTCGCGTGCCCAGGTGCTCAAGCGCGAATACAACCCGCGCTACTACGACATGATGAAAGCGCTGGAAGACCTGACCGGTAACGGCGTGTCGCTGAACACCTCGCTGAACCGCCGTGGTGAGCCGATGATCTGCTCGCCGACCGACGCCTTGAACATGTTCTTCGGCTCGGACCTGCAGTACCTGATCATGGAAGACATCCTGGTGGTGAAGGACGGCGCAGCCGCGTATGACCAGCCGCTCTGAACCGCGCATCCTGCAGTTCTGCCATGGCTATGACGGGCCGTTCCTGGACTGTGCCCGTCAGTACGCCAGCCTGTTCCAGGGGCGTGGCTACCAGGTCACCACGGTGTTCCTCACCGGCGCAGCCGATCCTCAAGTGGCGGCCGGCTGCGCGTCGGACGAGGTGCTGTTCCTGGAGTTCAGCTCCAAGGCCGTGCGTGGGCTGAAGCTCGGCGCCATTCGCGCACTACGGCGGATCGCGGCCGAGCGCAATTTCGCATTCTGCATTGCCCACCGTTTCAAGCCGATCTATGTGGCTCTGCTGGGTACGGGCCTGCCGGTAATCGGGGTGCACCATGCCTTTGGCGATTATCAGCGCAAAGGCCGCCGGTTGTTCGCCAACCTGTTCAGCAAGCGCCTGAGCCTGCTGGGTGTGTCCGACGCGGTGCGTGACGACATGCGTCGCTGCCTGCCGCAGTGGCCGGGCGAACGTATCCAGACTTTGTACAACCGCATCGACATCGACGCCTTGCAGGCGGCCCTGGTGCCACGTGCCGAGGCACGCCAGGCCCTGGGCCTGGATGCGCAGGCGTGGATCGTCGGCAACGTCGGGCGGCTGCATCCGGACAAGGACCAGGCCACCCTGCTGAGGGGGTTTGCCCAGGCGCTGCCGGGGCTACCGGTCGGCGCCCGGCTGGCTATCCTCGGCAAAGGCCGCCTGGAGCCCACACTCAAGGCCCTGGCTGCGGAGCTGGGTATCTGCGCACAAGTGGACTTCCTGGGCCAGGTGCCGGATGCGCGCCGCTACTTCCAGGCGTTCGACGTGTTCGCCCTCAGTTCTGACCATGAGCCGTTCGGCATGGTCCTGCTCGAAGCCATGGTCGCCGGCGTGCCGGTGCTGGCCACGGCCTGTGGCGGGGCGCGCGAAGTGGTCGAGGGGGTCGGCATGCTGTTCCCGCTGGGCGATGCAACGCAGCTGGCCCAAGGCCTGAAGCACATGGCCATGCTCGACGCCGGGCAGCGCGAGGCCTGCGCCGAGCACATGCTGCAACGCCTGCGACAGCGGTTCTCCGACCAGGCAGTGCGCGAGGCCTTCTGGCAGTTGCCGCAGGTGCGTGCGCTGGTGGGGCAGGCCTGATGCTCAATCGTATCCAGGCCTTCCGCGAGCGCGGTTGGCAAGCTATCGATGCTGCGGCCTATGCCGAGGCGTGGGCGCGCTTTGGCGGCAGTGTCGCCACCCATCCGCTGGTGGTCGAGCAATTGGCCGAGCTGGCGCAGATCCCGGTGCGGTACCTGGGCTGGCATCAGGCCGGCGAGCTCAGGGCCGCTATCCCCACTTGGGGACGACACCTGGCGCTGTCCAAGGACGTGCTCAAGCGTGCTGGCAAGAAAGCCCTGTTCGACCTGGGCAATGCCGAAATCATTCTGCCTGCAGCGGCCGATGCCACTGCCCCGTTGCGCCATGCCGCGCGCTATCTGTCCGAGCTGAACCAGGGCCGTTTCAGCGGGCTCAAGGCGCAGGCGGAGCAGCTGGCCATGGCTCGGGCCCCTGAAGACCTGTCGAAGAAGTTTCGCTACAACCAGCGTCGCGAATTGCGCCTGCTGGAAGAGGCGGGCGGCGTGGTACGCCCGATCGGTGACTTCAGCGCTGGGGAAATTGCCAGCATGTACTGCGACCTGTTCCAGCGCCGCTGGGGCTTCCCGGCCACCGGTGCCGAACGCATGGCCGAGGTGCTGGAGCGTCTGCGCGCGTTGCTGATCGGCTCGGTACTGTTGCTGGACGGCAAACCGATTGCCATCCAGTTGGTCTATCGGGTCGAGGCGCCGGAGTGGGTCAGCGTCGAGTACATCAATGGCGGGGTCGACCCGGAAACCAAGGCCTTCAGCCCGGGCAGCGTGCTGAGCTTCCTCAATACCCAGGCCGCCTGGGAAGACGCCCGTGCCCGCAACAAGCCGCTGCGCTTCTCGTTCGGCCGTGCCGACCGCGAGTACAAGGATCGCTGGTGCAACCCCGTGCCGGTGTACCAGGCGTGAGCCGCAAGCAGCAATTGCTCAAGCGCCATCGGCGCAACAAGCGCCTGGGCCTGCTGGCAGGCGTGGTTGCGCTGGTCGGCTTGGCAGTAGTGAGTTGGTGGTGGTTGCCGCTGCTGCTGTTGCCGCTGCTCTGGGCCGGCCATGAGGCGTGGTTTGCCGATCACCTGTTCTACGCGCCAGGCGAGGACTATGCCTACGACTTCGGCGAGTACACGCAGCAAGCCCGCGCCAGTCTGGAGGGGGGGCTGCTCAAGGCCGAATGCGCGCTGCAAGGCGAAGAAACCCTGATCCTTGAACTGCGTCTGAAAAGTAGCTGGGTGGGGCGCTTCCTCGACCCGGCGGTCGAACTGCTGGCTGGCGAGCAGGCTGACCGACAAACCTTCGAGCGTGGCGTCGATGGCGTGCGCTTCCTCAACCTGACCGGCCTGGCTGCGCCCCTGCAGGCTGGCACGTTGCGCCTGCGCGGCCGGCATTGCCGGCTGCAAGGCCAGCCACGCCTGTGGATAACCCCGCCGGTCGAGTTGCAGCGACGTCGGGTGATGGTGATTGCGCCACATGCCGATGACGCCGAGCTGGCCGCATACGGCCTTTACAGCCAGGCCGACGAAACCTGGGTGGTCACCCTGACCGCTGGTGAAATCGAGGCCGAGCACTATCAGCAAATGGGCCTGGACAAGGCCGATGCCGCGCGCCTGAAGGGGCGCCTGCGCGCGTGGGACAGCATCGCCGTGCCGCGCTGGGCCGGGGTGCCGGAGTCGCGCTGCGTGCAGTTGGGTTATTTCTGCCTGCAGCTGCCCGCCATGCAGGCTGCGCCGGAACAGCCAGCCGCCTCCCGCGAGGCCGAGGTGGCCGATATCCGCGTATTCCGCCAGTTCAACCCGTTTCCCCTGCCGGCCGACCGGGATGGCGCGCCGACCTGGAACAACCTGCTGGCCGACCTGCGGGCGTTGCTCGACATGGCAAAACCTGAAGTGCTGGTGATGCCGCACCCGCAGCTCGACCCGCACCCTGACCATATCTGCGCCCAGGCGGCCGTGCTGGAAGCCCTGCAGGGACTGGCCTGGCAGCCAGAAACTTTACTGTGCTACGCCAACCACCTGCACGACAACGACCGCTGGCCAATGGGCGACAGTGGCGATGGTGTGGCCTTGCCTCCGCAACTGAGCACCGGGCAGGCCTGGGCGCCTTGCAGCCTGGTGCTGGGCCTGGCTACCCAGCGCGACAAGGCCATGGCCCTGGGCATGATGCACGACCTGCAGCCACCTGCACCCTTCAAGCGCCGACTGCGCCGCTTGCTGCAGCGCTGGCTGGCAGGGCGCAAGCCGTCGCCGTACGGGGAGAATGAGTTCTTCCGCAAGGCTGTGCGCCGGCACGAACTGTTCTGGCGGCGTGAGCTGTAGGCGCGCCCCATGGTTGACCGCGATGGCGCAGAGCGCCCAAGGAATGCAATGAAAGTCCTGTTTCTGGTGCAGAAAGAACAGCGGGCGATCCTCGACCGTCTGTACGATGGCGTCGCGGCCAACTGCGAGTGTGACCTGCGCTGGCTGACCAGCGAAGACCAGCGCAACCTGCGCCGCTATTTCAAGCGTGAAGTGCAGGTCGAACGCTATGACCGCATCGTCTTCTTCCTGCGCTTCAAACAGGAAATTCGCCAGGTGGCGTTCATTCGCACCGTGCCGAACCTGGTCATCCTCGAACACGATGCCTATCAGAACTACATTCCGTGCAAGTACACCGGCAAGTTCAGCGCCCATTACCGTCAACTGCCGTGGGCACGGGTAATCAGCTCTGGCTACATGGTCAGCGAGCGCCTTCGCCAGGAAGGTTTCGATGCGGTGTTCGTGCCCAAGGGTTACGACGAGCAGTTGCTGACCGATCAGGGGCGTGAGCGCGACATCGAGCTGGCGTTTGTCGGTAGCACCAACAGTGTTGCGTACAGCGGCCGCAAGGCGCTGCTGGATGAGCTGGGGCAGGTCGAAAACCTGGTGGTCACCCGCACCAAGTCGGGTGAGGACTATTGCAACACGCTCAACCGTATCCGCTTTTTCGTCAGTGCCGATGTCGGCATGGGCGAGTACATGATCAAGAACTTCGAAGCCATGGCCTGTGGCTGTGTTTTGCTGGCATACGATCAGGGCGAGGAGGAGAACCGCGCGCTAGGCCTGCAGGACATGCACAACGTGGTGTTCTATGACACCATCCCGACGCTCCAGGAAAAGCTCCGCCGCTTGCGTTCGGACCCTGAACTGTCCCGGCAAATTGCAGAAAATGGCCGCCATCTGGCGGTTTCCCGTTTCAGTTTCGGGGCAGTTGGACGTAGCATCGTCGACCACATGCGCCCGGCACTCAGGCCCCACCCACCCTTGACCGGGTGGCAGCGGTTGCGCCTGAAGCTGGGCATCTAAACAAGAGCTTTCGCGCCTGGGAGTGGGTGTTGAAAGCCGATAGTCGCAATGCGGAGGGAGTCCGGTGCGCTTTTCAAATGAGAGTGACGTCACGCTCGTCGTGACCAGTTGTGGGCGGTTCGACCTGCTCAAAGACACCCTTGAGAGTTTCGATCGCTGCAACACCGCGCCCATTCGCGAGGTGTTCATCACCGAGGATTCCGGTGATGATGCCGTGCATGACGCTGTGCCGGAGCATTGGAAGCCTCACTGCAAGGTGTTCGTCAACCGGCCTCAGCTTGGCCAGTTGCCGTCTATCGACCTGGCCTACAGCCAGGTGAAGACGCCGTACATCTTCCACTGCGAGGACGACTGGCACTTCTATCGCCAGGGCTTCGTCGAAGACTCCCAGGCGATCCTGCAGGTCAGCCCCAACCTGTTGCAGGTGTGGCTGCGCAGCCATGCCCACGACCTGGCCATCCACAGCCCGTACATCCACCTGGGCGATCGCCAGGTGATCGCTGGCGTGCCTTGCTACCCGTTGCTGTCCGAAAAAGCCGAGTGGCAGGCGTTTTCGCTCAACCCGGGCCTGCGTCGCTTGAGCGATTACCAGCGCTGCGCGCCATTTGCCGCCTATGCTGGAGAGAAGGCGCTTTCCCGGCGCTACGCTGAGTTAAATCTGACAGCGGTCACTTTGGAGGGTGATGCAGTCTTACACACCGGATTTGGTAATCACGTGACCTTGCCCATCGAAGTGGAGCGCAAGGCCAAGCGTCGTCAACGTGATCGAATGAAACTGGCATTGACGCTGGTGGCGGGTGCCTTGATCGGCATGGGTATCACCATTTTTGTTCACTGATGTCGCTGTCCCACCTGACATGCGCGGGAGAGGGCCCATGAACATCGTCAATATGATGTGGGCGGGTGGAACGCCGTACATGTCCATCCACAAAGTGCACCGGCAGGTGCTGTCGCACGCGGGCGCCGATGCGCGGATCAGTAACTGGCTGCTGCTGGGTAGCGGGCTCTGCTGCGGGCTCGGCTCGACCCGGGAGTGGCACATGCCGCCACGTGCCCTGAAAGGCCGACACCTTTGGCGCCTGCTGCGGCCGTGGCTGCGCATGCGCTTGCGCAAGGCGCTGGCCGAAGCCAAGGCAGAGATCGTGCTGCTCGATGGCATTGGCGTCGCACGGCTGGTGCTGCCGCTGTTGCAGAATATTCCCGGCGTACGGGCCAAGGTGCTGTTCCATGGCAAGACCCGGCTCAACGCCAGCGATGTGCGGCTGTTGCGCATGCTGGCGCCCGAGCGGCTGAGTATCGCGGCGGTGTCGCATACCCTGGCCGAGTCGCTGGAGCGCGACCTCGGCAGGCCGGTGCAGACGTTGCGCATGGCGCTTGACCCGCTGGCATTCGTCGAGCCGCTGCTGACTCGTGACATGGCCAGGCAGGTGCTGCGCTTGCCACAGGCAGCCGCAGTGATGCTGGGCGCAGTCGGGCGCCTGGTGGAAAGCAAAGGCTTCGAGATGCTGATCGAGGCATTCGCCAAGGCCAGTGCACGGCAACCGGGCCTGCAGTTGGCGATCATTGGTGAAGGCCCCCTGCATGCCTTGCTGCAGGAGCGTATCGAAGCGCTGGGCCTTGCAGGCCGGGTTCACCTGTGCGGCCACCGTGAAGACCTGCAGCAACTGTACCGAGCGTTCGACTGGCTACTGGTGCCTTCGCGTTCCGAAGGCCTGGGGCTGGTGGTGCAGGAGGCGGTCATGGCCGATGTGCCAGTGGTGTGCAGCGACCTGCCAGTGTTCCGCGAGCAGTTGGGTGACACCGGTGGCTACCTACCCACTGCCGACCAGAGCGCCTGGGCCGAGGCGATCGCGCGCTGCGCGGCGCTCAGTGCTCCGGCGGTCGCCGCCAGGCAACGCCAGGCGCTGGCGCCTGAGCAGGCCTGGCAAGCGTTTTGTAATGGCTCGCAGAGCCTGCTGCGCAGCTGAGCCTCAGCGGGCCAGCAGGGCTGCCTCGAATGCGGCGAGGGGGAACTGGTCACCCAGGTTCTCCCGCTCGATATAGCGCACCATGTGCTGCACATTGCGACGAATCATGCGTGCCGAAAGCGGCGGGCGCAGGAAGCGCATGTCGGCCACGTCGATCAGGCCCAGGCGCTGGTCGGGGGTGACTACCACATTGCCTAGATGCAGCGAGCGGAAGTAAACCCCGCTACGGTGCAACTGACGGATCAGTTCGATCAGCCGGGGCAGGTAGATGTCCCAGCTGAAACCTTCATCGCGCGACATCTGCAGCAGCGTCCGCCCTGGGAGCGGGCGATAAAGCACGGCGGTGCGGCCTGGCAGGTCGAGCTTGTGCTGGCTGATTACCTCGAGGGTGGGAATGCCCAATTGCGCCAGGCGTGCGGCATTATCGACAAAGCGCTGCGAGTACGGGCGCAGCAGCGCAGATGAAATCAGTCTTTTCCTACGAAAAACCTTAAGGAAATTTCCATCCTCGAGCAGGTAGACTTTGGCGCCATGGCTGTCTGCCTCAAGTACCTGTGCGCCGAGTGTCAGCTGATCGAAGTCGACCTGGGTGAGCCGGGAGCATTGCATGAATAGGGCCTTGTCGTCTGGCGAGCAAAATGACCGGCAATAATGCCGAAAATAATGCTGTAGCACCATGGATGGTGTTTTTGATTCATCGGGGGAAAGGATGTTGTATCAGAAAAGCTGGGCAAGAGCCTGGTTGGGGTTGGGTCTGGTCTGGTTCCTGGCTGCGATTGCCCTGGCGCCGAGCAACAAGGTTTATCAACAGGGGCTGGTGTTGTTCCTGTGGCTGCCGACGCTGCTCTTGGCGTGGTCGGCTCGCGACGTGCTGGCACAGGCCTGGAAGCGCCAGCCGGCGCTGTGGACAAGCGTGTTGCTGCTGCTGGCATGGAGCGGGGTCAGCCTGGTCTGGTCGCCTGCCGAAGATCCTCGGCGCGAAATCAAGCGTCTGCTCTATATTTTGGTATTCCTGCTGGCGTTCCCGTTGCTGGCCCAGGCTGGCCTGACGCGCATCCGCCAGCTGCTGCAGCTCGGCAGTGCATTGCTGGCGATTGCCGCGCTGGTGTCGGTCATCAACTTCTACGGGCTGCAGGAGATGCCATGGCGGCTCAGGCTGGCGGGTATCGGTGAAATATCCCACCCCATCCTGGGGGCGTATGTCATCGCTTCGGCTGTGCTGTTCCTGCTCTACCAGCCGCCTCGCCAGCGCGGCACGCAACTGGCGTGGCTGGCAGCACTGGCCTGCCTGGGGGCGTTCGTGATCCTCAGCCAGAGCCGTGGCGCGATTCTGGCTTTGGTGATTACCGTCGTGATCGCACCGCTGTGGTTCCGCGACCGCCACAGTAGGGTATTTTCCATCCTCGCTGTTTTCGCTACCGGCCTGGCGCTTTCCACGGTGTACGACCTGATTGCCGAGCGCGGTTCGTCCTACCGTCCGGAGATCTTCCATGCCGTACTCGACATGATTGCCGAACATCCCTGGACCGGGCTGGGTCTGGGGGCTGGCTACCATGTCAACGCAGCCGGCCAGCAGTTCGAGCATACTCACAACATGTTCACCCACGCCGCGGTGGAAATGGGCCTGCCCGGTATGCTGCTGTGGGTAGCCGTGTGGCTGTTTGCCCTGGCTGAAATCCTCCGCGCCCGCGCAACGTTGCTCGGCAAGCTCCTGCTTGGTTTCTGGGTGTACTCGACCTTGGCCATGCAGTTTGACGCCGCCAGCCTCACCGGAACACCGCGTGCCGAGTGGTTCATCAGTTGGCTGCCGGTGGGCCTTGCCATGTTGCTGCCATGGGGGCGTGCCGAAAATGGCGCCTGTGGTAAAATTTCCGGTTCAACCTGAACAGCGAGCTCGATAATGGCCGAAACACCGCGACCGGCGGAGCCCACCTCCAGCCTGAAGATCTACTTCCGGCTGCTGGGCTATGTGAAACCCTATGTCGGCATTTTCCTGCTGAGCATTGTCGGTTTCGTGATCTTTGCCTCGACCCAGCCAATGCTGGCCGGCATCCTCAAGTATTTCGTCGACGGGCTTAGCAATCCCGAGGCTGTGTTGTTCCCCAACGTGCCCTACCTGCGCGACCTGCAATTACTGCAGGCGGTGCCGCTGCTGATCATCCTGATTGCCGCGTGGCAGGGGCTTGGCTCTTTCCTGGGTAACTACTTTCTGGCCAAGGTGTCCTTGTGCCTGGTGCACGACCTGCGGGTGGAGCTGTTCAACAAGCTGCTGGTGCTGCCGAACCGCTACTTCGACAACCACAATTCCGGGCACCTGATTTCGCGCATCACCTTCAACGTGACCATGGTCACCGGTGCTGCCACCGATGCTATCAAGGTGGTGATTCGCGAAGGCCTGACCGTGGTGTTCCTGTTTGCCTACCTGCTGTGGATGAACTGGCACCTGACACTGGTGATGGTTGCCATCCTGCCGGTGATCGCCGTGATGGTCAGCGTCGCCAGCAAGAAATTCCGCAAGCAGAGCAAGAAGATCCAGGTGGCCATGGGGGACGTCACCCACGTCGCTTCGGAAACCATCCAAGGCTACCGCGTGGTCCGCAGCTTCGGTGGCGAGGCCTACGAGGAGCAGCGCTTCAGCAAGGCCAGCCAGAGCAACACCGACAAGCAGTTGCGCATGACCAAGACCGGCTCGCTGTACACGCCGATGCTCCAGCTGGTGATCTACAGCGCCATGGCCGCGTTGATGTTCCTGGTGCTGTTCCTGCGCGGTGAGTCCACCGCCGGCGACCTGGTGGCCTATATCACTGCCGCCGGCCTGCTGCCCAAGCCGATTCGCCAGTTGTCGGAAGTCAGTTCGACCATCCAGAAAGGCCTGGCCGGCGCGGAGAGCATCTTCGAGCAGCTGGACGAAGAGCCGGAAGTGGACACCGGCACCATCGAGAAGGAGCGGGTAGAAGGGCGCCTTGAAGTGCGTAACCTGAGCTTCACGTACCCGGGCACCGAGCGTGAAGTGCTGAGCGACATCAGCTTCACCGCCGAGCCCGGGCAGATGATCGCCCTGGTTGGCCGCTCCGGCAGCGGCAAGTCGACCCTGGCGGCACTGATCCCGCGCTTCTATCACCACGACCAAGGGCAGATTCTGCTGGACGGCGTGGAGATCGAGAACTATCGCCTGCGCAACCTGCGCCGCCACGTATCGCAGGTCACCCAGCACGTCACCCTGTTCAACGACACGGTAGCCAACAACATCGCTTACGGCGACCTGGCCGGCGCGCCGCGCGCAGATATCGAGGCCGCTGCGGCCGATGCCTACGCCAAGGAGTTTGTCGATCAGTTGCCGAAAGGCTTTGATACGGACGTCGGTGAAAACGGTGTGCTGCTTTCCGGTGGCCAGCGCCAGCGTCTGGCAATTGCGCGCGCGCTGTTGAAAAACGCGCCCCTGCTGATCCTCGATGAAGCCACCTCGGCGCTGGATACCGAGTCCGAGCGGCATATCCAGGCTGCCCTGGATCATGTGATGCAAGGCCGTACCACGCTGGTGATTGCGCACCGCTTGTCGACCATCGAGAAGGCCGATCAGATCCTGGTCATGGACCAGGGCCGTCTGGTCGAGCGCGGCACCCATGCCGAGCTGCTTGCAGCCAATGGCCATTATGCCCGCCTGCATGCCATGGGCCTGGATGAGCCGGCCAAGGCCGATATCACCTGAACCCTCCTTGATCGGGGCCGTGATGGCCCCGATTGTCACGGGAATTTTCCGGGGATGATCTGGCCATAAAGCCGTCGTCTACCCTGTGCTAATATCCTGCCCCTGTTCATTATTTCCATATGGGTTGCCCATGAAGTTGTCCATGCCGCGTTTCGATCAAGCCCCGGTATTGGTGGTCGGCGATGTCATGCTCGACCGCTACTGGCATGGCGGTACTTCGCGTATTTCGCCTGAAGCGCCAGTCCCGGTGGTCAAGGTCGATCAAATCGAGGATCGCCCCGGCGGCGCGGCCAACGTTGCCTTGAACATCGCCGCGCTGGGTGCGCCGGCGTCGCTGATCGGTGTCACCGGCCAGGACGAGGCTGCCGATAGCCTCGCCAACAGCCTGCAGGCTGCCGGCGTACGCTCGGTCTTCCAGCGCATTGCGCACCAGCCGACCATCGTCAAGCTGCGGGTCATGAGCCGTCACCAGCAGCTGCTGCGCATCGATTTCGAAGAGCCGTTCGCCACCGACCCGCTGTCGCTGGGCGCCGAGGTTGACGGCCTGCTCGAGGGGGTCAAGGTGCTGGTCCTGTCCGACTATGGCAAGGGCGCACTGAAAAACCACCAGAGCCTGATCCAGGCGGCGCGGGCCAAAGGCATTCCGGTGTTGGCCGACCCCAAGGGCAAGGACTTCTCCATCTACCGTGGCGCCAGCCTGATCACGCCGAACCTCAGCGAGTTCGAGACCATCGTCGGCCGTTGCGCCGATGAAGCCGAGCTGGTTGCCAAGGGCCTGCAGCTGTTGCTGGACCTGGACCTGGGTGCCGTGCTGGTAACCCGCGGCGAGCACGGCATGACCCTGCTGCGCACGGGCCAGCCGGCCCTGCACCTGCCGGCGCGGGCGCGGGAAGTATTCGATGTCACCGGTGCCGGTGATACCGTCATCTCCACCCTTGCAGCAGCTATCGCCGCTGGCGAGGATCTGCCCCATGCGGTGGCCCTGGCCAACCTGGCGGCGGGTATCGTGGTCGGCAAGCTGGGTACGGCGGCCATCAGCGCCCCTGAACTGCGCCGGGCCATCCAGCGTGAAGAAGGCTCCGAGCGGGGTGTGCTGGGCCTGGAGCAGCTGCTGCTGGCCATCGATGATGCGCGCGCACACAAAGAGAAGATCGTCTTCACCAACGGTTGTTTCGACATCCTCCACGCTGGGCATGTCACCTACCTGGAGCAGGCGCGGGCCCAGGGTGATCGCCTGATCGTCGCGGTCAACGACGACGCCTCGGTCAGCCGCCTGAAGGGACCCGGCCGACCGATCAACAGTGTCGACCGGCGCATGGCTGTGCTGGCCGGCCTGGGCGCGGTGGACTGGGTGATCAGCTTCCCTGAGGCCACGCCGGAGAACCTGCTGAGCCAGGTCAAGCCGGATGTGCTGGTCAAGGGGGGCGACTATGGCATCGACCAGGTGGTGGGTGCCGATATCGTCAAGGGCTATGGCGGCACCGTGAAGGTGCTGGGGCTGGTCGAGAACAGCTCGACTACTGCCATTGTCGAGAAGATTCGCAAAAACTGATGCTTTTGGGCTGCTATGCCGCCCTTCGCGGGCATGCCCGCGAAGGGCGGCATAGCGGTCCCAGTTATTTATGCAGTGAAGTACGTGCCCGCTCCAGCAGTGCCCGGGCCTTGTCACCAAAGCGCTGCAAGTGCGACGCCCGCGCCCGCGTGCTTTCCACCAGCCCCTGCTGCTTCACCCAATCCTTCCAGCGCACCCGCTCGTCCGTCACCACCCAACCGTCCTGCCGCGCAAAACTTTCGGCCAGGTACAGCCCACGAGTGCTCGCCGGCACCAGCTCGTCTTTCTTCAGCGTATACAGCTCTGCCAGTGGCTGGCCGTCTTTGAGGGGCATCAGATACAGGTCCGGCCGTTTGCGGTTGAGCCGCGCTACAAGCTGGTTGCCCTCGAGCCGTTCATCGACGTGGAACAGGCTGAGCTTCTTGGCTTCCCGCGGTACCTGCAGGCGCATGTCATAGATCAGCTGCAACGAAGCGGTGGGCAGGTGCACATAAGCCCGCGGCCGCTCCAGTAGCATCAACCTGCCGCAGTGTACCGGCCGGGCGGCGCCGGACTGCGGGGCCAGCACGAAGTGCGGGTTTTCCCGGTAATGCAGGGCGGCAGCGTAGGGTACCGGTAGCCAGGTGTCGTTGAAGCGCCCACCCAGCCAGCCCTCGGGGGTTTCCAGCAGGCACTCCTCGGCTACTTCCTGCACGGCCGTATGCAGCGGCAGGTTGAGCTCCTGCGCTGGCACATAACCCGATATCAGTTTCAGAACAACGTCGCCGCGGTCTTGCCGACGTTGACGTACCAGTACCCAATAGTCGCGGTTCTGCCACTGCAGGGTGAGGCGCACCGACACACCCAGGTTGGCCAGTTCAACCACGAACCGTTGCGCGTCCGGCAGCTGGATGGCTTTGCGCCGCTGCTGGGTCTGGGCAAAGTTCAGCGGCATGCCGATGCTCTGGTAGATCAGGCCCTCGGGCGTGGCTTCTACATGCAGGGGCAGTGTCTTGAAGTTGCTCGGGTTCTTGCGGATCAGCGTTCGCGCCACGATGCTCCTCCTTGCCTCGGGTCAGTCTCCAGGCCCTTGAGCCAGGGGTAACTCAATGCCGGCCCAGGATACGGGCGACGGTGGCCACGTTGTGGGCCAGGTGCAACGGGTTGATGGTGCCGACGATAGCACTGCTGACGCCCGAGTGGGCGAACAGCAGTTCGAAGCTGGCTTGCACCGGGTCGACGCCCGGGGCGAGACAGACATGCCCGCTGGCCAAGGCTTTTTTCACCAGGATGGCCTTGCCGTGCTCGGCAGCGTAGTCCAGCACCGGGCGCTCTGCCTGCTCGTTGAGGTTGTAGGTGACCATGGCGCAGTCGCCCTGCTGCAGCGCCTTCAGGCCGCCGGCGACGGTCTTGCCGGACAGGCCAAAGCCGAGGATCTTGCCTTCCTGCTTGAGTGCAGCCAGGGTCTGGTACACCTCCTCGTGCTCGAGGATCGCCAGGTCATTGCCGTCGGAATGCACCAACACCAGTTCTATGCGGTCGGTCTCCAGGCGGCGCAGGCTGCGCTCCACCGAGCGGCGAGTATGGGCAGCGCTGAAGTCGAAGTGCGACTGGCCAGCGTCGAATTCTTCACCGACCTTGCTCACGATCACCCATTCGTCGCGCTGGCCGCGCAGCAGCGGGCCCAGGCGTTCTTCGCTGCGGCCATAGGCCGGCGCCGTGTCGATCAGGTTGATGCCCAGCTCGCGCGCCTGGGCCAGCAGCATGCGTGCTTCGTCATCGTCGGGAATGGTGAAGCCGGTGGGGTACTTCACGCCTTGGTCGCGACCGAGCTTGACCGTGCCCAGTCCCAGCGGCGAAACCTTGAGGCCAGTGCTGCCCAGGGGGCGAAGGAGGTTGTGCAGGGTTGGCAGGCTCATGGCAGCAATTGCTCCCAGGCCGGCACGCCCAGCGGTGGGCGTGGCAGGCCGGCCAAATCGGCCTGTGCCTGCGGGCGAATGCCGTCGCGCTGCAAATGGCTGATGACCCGGTCGCTGAAGTCCGGGGCCAGCGCGAGCTTGGTTGGCCAGCCGACAAGCAGGCGTTGCTGCTCGGCGAGGAAGGCGTTGTCCGGGCGTACCAGGCCCGATTGTGCCGGTTCGGCACGGTCGACTCGCAGGGTGGCCCAGCGCATCTGGCTCTGGTCGACCCATGGCAACAGGCTGGCGATTTCTTTCTGGGCTGCAGCAATTTGCGCGGCCGGCTCACGGGCAACACCCTCGGCTTCGGCCAGGTCGCCGCCCAGGTACCAGACCCACTGGCCATCGGCGGCCGGGTGGGTGGTAATCGTCACCCGTGGCTTGGGCCCGCCGCCCAGGCAGTGGGCGTACAGCGGTTTGAGGTTGGTGCCCTTGGCCATCACCATATGCAGCGGGCGGGTCTGCATGGCTGGCTGGTTCACGCCCAGGGCATGCAGCAGCGTTTCGGTGCCGGCGCCGGCGCTTAGCACGATGCGCTGGGCGCGGATGTCGCGGCCATCTACCCGCAGGCCGACCAGCTCGTCGCCTTCGCGCAGGGGTTCGACGTGCTCACCGGCCAGCAGGCTGTCACCCGCCAGCTCGGCCAGGTTGGCCAGCAGGGTGGGGACGTCGATCACCAGTTCCGCCAGGCGATAGACCTTGCCCTTGAACGCACGGTCTTGCAGCGCCGGCGGCAGTTGCTCACCTTTTACCTGGTCGACCCGGCCACGCACGGCCTTGCTGGCGAAAAAGCTGGTGAGGTTGCCGGCCAGGGTGCCCGGCGACCACAGGTAGTGGGCATCGGACAGCAGGCGGGTGCTGCTCAGGTCCAGCTCGCCGCTGCCGCTCAACGCTTCGCGCCAGCGCCGCGGCATGTCGGCGATGGCTTCCGATGCACCGGTAAGGGCGCCGTGCAGGGCGTACTTGGTGCCGCCATGGATGATGCCCTGGGACTTGATGGTCTGTTCGCCGCCAAGGCTGGCGCGCTCCACCAGCACTGTCGAGTAGCCCTGGCGACGCAGCCGGGCATTGAGCCAGAGGCCTGCGACCCCGGCGCCGACGATCAGTACGTCAGTGGAAATGGCGGATGGCATGGCGGTACCTCGAAGACTGGGACAGCTGGCAAGTATACAGGGTATCCCCAAGAGGGCCCTACCGCCGGCAAGCCAGCTCCCACAGGGTTCGCGCAGGCCGCCAGGTCAATGCTTTTCCTGTGGGAGCTTGGCTTGCCGGCGATGGGGCCCTCATGGAAAACCTCAATGCCCAGCCGTCTTCGAAAACAGCTGGATCACCACCACGCCACCCACGATCATGGCCATCCCCAGCATCGCTGGCACATCCAGCTTCTGCCCGTACACCACCAGCGCCGCCACGCTGATCAGTACGATACCCAGCCCCGACCAGATGGCATAGGCAATCCCCACCGGTATGCTGCGCACCACCAGGGTAAGCATCCAGAACGCAATGCCATAGCCCACCACCATCAGCAGCAGCGGCAACGGCGTGCTGAACCCTTTGACCGCCTTCATCGAGGCAGTGGCGATGACTTCGGCGCAGATGGCGATGGCGAGGTAGGTGTAGGCATTCATGGCAGGATCCTCCGGTAACTGGTCGGGCATTCTAGAGGTTGGCCGGATGCGGTAAAGTCATTACCTATCTATACGGGAGATAGGTCGATGGCCGAGCAGTGGAATCTCGAACAACTGCGTACCTTTATGCGCGTCGCCGAATTGCGCTCGTTTTCGGCCGTGGCCCGTGAGCAGCGCAAGGCCCAGTCGGCCATCAGCAATGCCATCGCCCTGCTCGAAACCGACCTTGGGGTAACCCTGTTCGATCGCAGCAGTGGTCGGCAACCGAAGCTGACCGATAACGGCAGCGCGCTGCTGGAGGATGCCCGCGAACTGTTGCGACAGTGCGAACGTCTGGACGGGCGCGCCCTGGCATTGATGCGCGGGCAGGAGGCCTTGCTGCGAGTGGCCCAGGACGAAGCCATGCCCTACCAGCCAGTCATCGACAGCCTCGACGAGCTGGCCAGCCATTACCCATTCCTGGAAGTGCAACTGGCCAGCGGCGCCCAAGGCGATGTGGCGCGCAAGCTGGTGGAGCGGCGCGCTGATCTGGGCCTGTTCTTTCACCACGAAAGCATCCCTGCTTCGTTGGAGCGACGTGCCCTGGGCAGCGTGGAAATGGTCACGGTGTGTGCGGCCGGCCACCCGCTTGCCGGCGAACCCCGGGTCACCCGCCAGCAGCTGGCCCGCCACCGTCAGTTGCTGATTACACCGCAACAAAGCGGCTACCCGGGCGGTGAGGCGATCAGCCCGCAGGTGTGGCGTGCAGACAGCTTCTACGCCATGGCCGAACTGCTGATGCGCGGGCTGGGCTGGGCCTGGCTGCCACGGCACGTGGTGCAGTACCCGACCTATCAGGCGCACATGGTCGAGCTGGACAGCGAATGGCGCCCGCCGGCACTGGTGGCAGAGCTGGCCTGGCGCCGTGATGAACCGCTGGGCCCGGCCGCGCAGTGGCTGGCCGAGCGCTTTGCAGTGCACCTGCGCGCGATCGGGTAAACTCCGCTGCCATGAACAGAACACTTTATACCTTGCTGTTTCACTTGGGCCTGCCGCTGGTTGCGCTGCGCCTGTTCCTGCGCGCGCGCAAGGCTCCAGCCTATGGCAAACGGATTGGCGAACGCTTTGCTCTGCAGCTGCCGGCCATGCACCAGGGCGGTATATGGGTGCACGCAGTGTCGGTTGGCGAGAGTATTGCTGCCGCGCCGATGGTGCGTGCCTTGCTCAAGGCCTACCCGGAGCTGCCGATCACGCTTACCTGCATGACCCCAACGGGTTCCGAGCGCATTCGCAGCATGTTTGCCGATGAACCGCGCGTTCAGCACTGCTACCTGCCCTACGACCTGCCTTGGGCGGCGGGGCGTTTCCTTGATCATGTGCAGCCGAAGCTGGGCATCATCATGGAAACCGAACTATGGCCCAACCACATTCATCAATGCGCCCGGCGCGGCATCCCGGTGGCCTTGGCCAATGCTCGGCTGTCCGAGCGCTCGGCACGTGGTTATGCCCGTTTCGCCAACCTGACCCGGCCGATGCTCGCCGAGATGAGCCTGATTGCGGTACAGACCGAAACCGAAGCGCAGCGCTTCCGCGACCTGGGTGCTCGCCCGGAAAGCGTGCAGGTGACAGGATCGATCAAGTTCGACTTGAAGGTAGACGAACAACTGCTGCCGCGCGCTCGCCACTTGCGCGAGCAGTGGGGCGCCTTGCAGCGCCCGGTGTGGATCGCGGCCAGTACCCACGAGGGTGAAGACGCGTTGATCCTGCAGGCCCATCGCCAGTTGCTGCAGCTGCACGGGGATGCGCTGCTGGTGCTGGTCCCGCGCCACCCTGAGCGGTTCCCTGCGGTGCATGCGTTGTGCAGCCAGCAGTTCGCCACGGTACGCCGCTCTGCCGGTACCCCTGTAGATGCCCAGACCCAGGTGCTACTGGGCGACACCATGGGCGAGTTGCTGTTCCTCTACGCACTGGCGGACATCGCCTTCGTCGGTGGCAGCCTGGTCGCCACCGGTGGCCATAATCCCTTGGAGCCTGCGGCATTGGCCTTGCCCGTGATCATGGGCCCGCACGTTTTCAACTTCCTCGAGATCAGCGCAATGCTGCGCGAGGCGGGGGCGTTGCAGCAGGTGGACGATGCTGACGGGTTGGCCGGGGCTGTGCGCCGCCTGGTGGAGTTGCCACAGGATGCTCAGCGCATGGGCGAGGCGGGCAGGGCGGTGATGCAGTCCAATCAGGGGGCCTTGCAGCGATTGCTTGATGGCCTGGGTGCACTTGTGCGCTGATTGCCGTGTGGGTCTCGCTGACCTCATCGCCGGCAGGTGACAGATCGCATCAAGGCTGACAGGTGCTTGCCGCCAGATATGCAGCGGCAAGTGCCTGTCAGCCCTGATGCAACCTGCCAAAGACCATAGTGCCCCCCCTATCACCCCTTATCTCAAGGCTTGCGCTCGAAGTTCTTCGCCGCTGCCGCGGCCAGGTCCGGCGGCAAGAAG
The DNA here is from genome assembly GCF_059295255.1 of Pseudomonas sp. 8_5_2. Lineage (NCBI taxonomy): Bacteria > Pseudomonadati > Pseudomonadota > Gammaproteobacteria > Pseudomonadales > Pseudomonadaceae > Pseudomonas > Pseudomonas sp. 8_5_2. The sequence continues at coordinate 5,398,528 of NZ_CM181238.1, read as the reverse complement.
TCCTTGTCGGGGTTGTAGTCGGCCTTCAGGTACCGCCCCAGGTCCTGCAAGTCCTGCGGGCTCAGTGTGCCGGCCGCCTGCTTCAGGCTCAGGTTGTCGAGAATGTAGTCATAGCGGCTGTTGTTGTAATCCCTCACCGAGGTGTAAAGCTGGCGCTGTGCATCGAGCACGTCGACGATGTTGCGTGTACCCACCTGATAGCCGATTTCAGTGGCTTCCAGTGCGCTCTGGTTGGAAATGATCGACTGTTTGCGTGCCTGTACCTGCTCCACGTCGGTGTTCACCGCGCGGTGCAGGTTGCGGGTGTTTTCCACCACCTGGCGGCGCAGGCTCTCGCGCTGTTGCTCGCTCTGGCTCAGGCGCTGGTAGGCCTCGCGAACCTGGGAACTGGTCAGGCCGCCGCTGTATATCGGGATATTCAACTGCAGGCCGACACTGGTCTGCTCGACATCGCCGCTGTAGCGCACCCCCAGCTGCGACGGGTTGGTGAAACCGAGGCTGTCGTTGTCACCCTTCTGGTACTTGGCGACTGCGTCCAGGGTTGGCGCGTGGCCGGCCTTGCGCTGGCGCAGGGTCTCTTCGGCGGCAGAAACGGCGTAGTTGGTCGCCAGCAGGTTGAGGTTCTGGCGCCCGGCAGTTTCGACCCAGGCCTTGGCGTCGTTGGGCGTAGGCACCCGGATCGGCAAAGTATGCACCACGCCCTGGATCGACGAATACTCACGGTTGGTCAGGGTCACCAGTGCTTCGAAGGCATCCTGCACCTGGCGCTCGGCAATGATCCGGTTGGCGCGTGCCGTGTCGTAGCTGGCCTGCGATTGCAGCACATCGGTCTTGTCCGACAGGCCCACATCGAAACGCTCGTTCGACTGGTCCAGCTGGCGCTTGAAGGCCGCTTCTTCAGCCTTGGTCGCGGCCAGGTTGTCCTGGGCGCGGAGCACGGCGAAGTAGTTCTGCGCGGTCTGCAGGATCAGGTTCTGCTCGGTGGCCGACAGCTCCAGCGCCGCCTGTTCGTTGACGGCTTCGGCAGCCTGCAACTGGAACCAGCGATCGGCGCGGAAGATAGGCTGGGCCAGGGTAGCGCTCCAGGAATTGCCGCTGCGGTTGGAGGTGATCGACGGTTCGTCCAGCTTGGTGCGGGTGTTCATCATTTCGGCACCGGCCGACAGGTTGGGCAGCAAACCGGCGCGGGCCTGCGGCACCACTTCGCGGCGTGCGCCATAGTCGGCGCGGGCGGCGGCCAGGTCGGCGTTGTTGTCCACCGCCTCCTGGTAGACGCTGACCAGGTCGGTCTTCACCGTTTGGGGCACGTCCGCTGCCCAGGCCACTCCGTTGGACGCACAAGACACGGCTATCGCCAGTGAGAGTTTGCGCAGCATAGAGGCAATCCTTGTACGAAATTTAATTACTGAACTGTTGAGTATCGAGCGATGCGCCAGTGTAGTGCCATGCGCCCCCGGCAACAATCGCTCGGTACGCCTTTCATCATCCGCGCATTTACCCGCTTGGCTTTGCCGACCACTCCAGTCTAGACTGCGCGTGTTCTTGTCGGGGTGCCTTGAATCAAAGGCTGAGATCGCAGAGGTGCGGATCCCGTTGAACCTGATCAGGTTAGCGCCTGCGTAGGGAACAAGATTGCTCGCCTTCCCGGGGAGCCTCTTGTGCCAGGTCCGGGATTGTCACAGCTGCATGCAGCTTTCAGGCACCCCCATATCCGGCACTGCACCCGTCAAGGGCTGCGTCCGCGTCTTTCAGGTTCATCCCCGACATTCCACTGCTAGGAAGCCGTCTGGAGAGCCTGTGATGAGCAAACAAGAAAAAGCGATCAACCTCAGCGAATCGGCACAAGTCGATCAGCAATCCGTGCAACCGTTCCCGCGTTCGCGCAAGGTCTATGTCGAAGGCTCGCGCCCGGACATTCGCGTACCCATGCGCGAAATCAGCCTGGACGATACGCCGACCGATTTCGGTGGCGAGACCAACGCCCCGGTGCTGGTCTACGACACGTCCGGCCCGTACACCGACCCTGATGTGATCATCGACGTGCGCAAGGGCCTGGCCGACGTGCGTTCGGCCTGGATCGACGACCGCGGGGACACCGAGCGCCTGGGCGGCCTGAGCTCCGACTTTGGCCAGCAGCGCCTGAACGATGCCGACCTGGCCAAGCTGCGCTTCGCCCATGTGCGCAACCCGCGCCGCGCGAAGGCCGGTGCCAACGTCTCGCAGATGCACTATGCCCGTCAGGGCATCATCACCGCCGAGATGGAATACGTGGCCATCCGTGAAAACATGAAGCTGCAGGAGGCCCGCGCCGCAGGCTTGCTGAACGATCAGCATGCCGGCCACAGCTTCGGTGCCAACATTGCGAAAGAAATCACCGCCGAATTCGTGCGTGAGGAAATCGCCCGTGGTCGGGCGATCATCCCGGCCAACATCAACCACCCGGAAGTGGAGCCGATGATCATCGGCCGCAACTTCCTGGTGAAGATCAACGGCAATATCGGCAACAGCGCCCTGGGCTCCTCGATCGAGGAAGAAGTGGCCAAGCTGACCTGGGGCATCCGCTGGGGTTCGGACACGGTCATGGACTTGTCCACCGGCAAGCATATCCATGAAACCCGCGAATGGATCATCCGCAACTCGCCGGTGCCGATCGGTACGGTGCCGATCTACCAGGCCCTGGAAAAAGTCAACGGTGTGGCCGAGGACCTGACCTGGGAGCTGTTCCGCGACACCCTGATCGAGCAGGCCGAGCAGGGCGTGGACTACTTCACCATCCACGCTGGTGTGTTGCTGCGCTATGTGCCGCTGACCGCCAAGCGCGTCACCGGCATCGTCAGCCGTGGTGGCTCGATCATGGCCAAGTGGTGCCTGGCGCACCACAAGGAAAACTTCCTGTACACCCACTTCGACGAAATCTGCGAAATCATGAAGGCCTACGACGTCAGCTTCTCGCTGGGCGACGGCCTGCGCCCTGGCTCGATTGCCGACGCCAACGACGCCGCACAGTTCGGTGAGCTGGAAACCCTCGGCGAGCTGACCAAGATCGCCTGGAAGCACGATGTGCAGTGCATGATCGAAGGCCCCGGCCACGTGCCGATGCAGCTGATCAAGGAGAACATGGACAAGCAGCTGGAGTGCTGCGACGAGGCGCCGTTCTACACCCTCGGCCCGCTGACCACCGACATCGCCCCGGGCTATGACCACATCACCTCGGGCATTGGTGCGGCGATGATCGGCTGGTTCGGTTGCGCCATGCTGTGCTACGTCACGCCCAAGGAGCACCTGGGCCTGCCGAACAAGGACGACGTCAAGACCGGCATCATCACCTACAAGATCGCTGCACATGCCGCCGACCTTGCCAAGGGCCACCCGGGCGCGCAGATTCGCGATAACGCCTTGTCCAAGGCGCGTTTCGAATTCCGTTGGGAAGACCAGTTCAACCTGGGCCTGGACCCGGACACCGCGCGTGCCTTCCACGACGAAACCTTGCCGAAGGAATCGGCCAAGGTCGCGCACTTCTGCTCGATGTGCGGGCCGAAGTTCTGCTCGATGAAGATCACCCAGGAAGTCCGTGAGTACGCCGCCAAGATCGAAGCCGTCGACGTCACGGCCGAGCAAGGCATGCGCGAGCAGGCCGAGCGGTTCCGCCAGACAGGCAGCCAGCTGTACCACAAAGTCTAAACCGCTGCGCTGCCCCTTGTAGGAGCGGCCTTGTGTCGCGATGGGCTGCGAAGCGGCCCCGGCAATTTCAGCTGTGAAGCTGAAAACCTGGGGCCGCTCTGCGGCCCTTTCGCGACACAAGGCCGCTCCTACAGCGACCGCGTACATTCCAATACTTTGCCGAGTATCAACAAGCATGACCACGCCTAGCCAGTTTTCCCCCGACCACCCGGTCCCCACCCACCAGCGCATCTTCGGCGCCCGCGACCTGTTCTCGCTATGGTTCTCCCTGGGCATCGGCCTGATGGTGCTGCAGGTCGGCGCCATGCTGGCGCCGGGCCTTGGCCTCGCCGGCGCGGTGCTGGCCATCGCTCTGGGTACTGGTGTCGGCGTGCTGCTGCTGGGCGCCGCCGGCGTCATCGGCAGCGATACTGGCCTTTCTGCCATGGGAACCCTGAAACTCAGCCTGGGCGGCCATGGCGCGCGCCTGCCGGCGCTGCTCAACCTGCTGCAACTGGTGGGCTGGGGCGCGTTCGAGATCATTGTCATGCGCGATGCCGCCAGCCTGCTGGGTGCGCGCGCGTTCGGCGCAGAAAGCGCCTGGAACAGCCCGATGCTCTGGACCCTGTGCTTCGGCGCCCTGGCCACCCTGTTGGCGGTCAGCGGCCCGCTGGCGTTTGTGCGCAAGGTGCTGCGGGCCTGGGGCATCTGGGTGCTGCTGGGCGCTTGCCTGTGGCTGACCTGGAACCTGTTCGCCAAGGCCGACCTGGCGCAGTTGTGGAGCCGTGCGGGGGACGGTTCGATGTCGCTGGCCGTGGGCTTCGACATCGTCATCGCCATGCCGCTGTCCTGGCTACCGCTGATCGCCGACTACTCGCGTTTCGCCCGCAACGGCAAGCATGTGTTCGGCGGCACGGTGATCGGCTATTTCATCGGCAACACCTGGCTGATGAGCCTGGGTGTGGCCTACACCCTGGCCTTTGCCGCCAATGGCGAGGTCAATGCCTTGCTGCTGGCACTGGCGGGCGCCGGCATGGGCATTCCGCTGCTGCTTATCCTGCTCGACGAGTCGGAAAAGGCCTTTGCCGATATCCATTCGGCAGCGGTTTCCACCGGTGTGCTGTTGCCGCTGAAGGTCGAGCACCTGGCGCTGGCCATCGGCGTGCTGTGCACCCTGATTGCCTTGCTGGCGCCACTGGCACAGTACGAGAATTTCCTGCTGCTGATCGGGTCGGTGTTCGCGCCGTTGTTCGGCGTAGTGCTGATGGACCATTACGTGGTCCGTCGCCGCCGCCTGCCGGCACAGGTGGGTGGCTTGCACTGGCAGGCGCTGCTGGCCTGGGCGGTGGGCGTTGTGGCTTACCATGTGATCGCCGCGCAGGCACCTGACCTGGGGGCGACCCTGCCGGCATTGGTGCTGGCAGGGCTACTGCACGGGCTGCTGAGCTTCAGCCGCGGCCGGGAAACAGCTCAGGCTTGAGCACGCCGTTCAGGCGCGGGTAGGGGATTTTCAGCTCCACGTGGCCCATGGAGTAGGGCGCGATAGCATAGACCTCGTACTTGACCACCACCGCGCCGTACGTCAGGGCGACGTGCGGCGACTGCTTGAATGGCCAGGTCTTGACGAACTCGGCGTCCTTGTCCATGCCTACACTGATCAGCCAGGCGCGGTGCGACTCCTCGACGGTTTTCCAGAAGGTGTCCTCCTGGCCTGGCACCAGCATGTCCTGCAAGGTCAATACCTTGTCCAGCTTGCGCGAATAGTTGATGAAGCCACGCCCGGGCATGCCGTGGGCGCCGCCGCTGTCCAGGTAGCTGGACAACTCGATGATCACCAGCCCGTCATGCTGTTCGCGTACCTTGGCTTGCAGGTAGCTGCTGTTACGTTTGTCGGCACTGGCCAGGTATTGCTGTTCATAGGCCTGCAGGGTGCTTGGCGCGGTGCCATGCTGATTGTCTTCGGTCAGCTGCAGCAGGCGCTTTTCGACGATGCCATCAAGTTTGGGCAGGGCCGGGAAATGGATCATGTCGATGTTCACCAGCGGGCAGTCGCTCTCGCTGCAGCCAGGTTTGACATGCTCCCAGGCGTCGCGCTTGACCTCCAGCGGGGCCCGGTGGCTTGGCGTGAACAGGCTTTGGCAGGCGCCAAGGGCGAGTGCCAGCACGGCCACGGAAGTCAGTTTGACAAGTGTCATGATGATCCTTGCAGAACAGGGAAAAGTCGGCCTTTGACCGTCTGCGCGGCCTTCAGTTCGCCACTAAGCTAACAGAGTGAAGACGTGCTGTAACGAGTGTGCGAACGGTTGCCAGAAAGGGGTGAAACCGACAGGCGTGCAGAGTAGGATGGCGCGAAGCGGTATTTGAGGTAATGAGGGTTTCCATGTCAGACGCGTTCAATTCAGTGCCCAAGGGCTTCGAGATCATCGAGCGGGCCAATTGCTTCCAGGGCTTCTACAAGCTCGACAGGCTGCGCCTGCGCCATGAGCTTTTTGCCGGGGGCATGGGCCGCGAGATCAGCCGCGAGCTGTTCGTGCGCCATGACGCGGTGTGCGTGCTGCCTTATGACCCGCAGCGCGATGAAGTGGTGCTGATCGAGCAGTTCCGTGTCGGTGCCCTGGGCAAGGTCGACAACCCCTGGTTGATCGAGATGGTCGCCGGCCTGATCGACAAGGACGAGCAACCCGAAGACGTCGCCCACCGCGAAGCCGACGAAGAAGCCGGCCTGACCTTCAGTGCCCTGTGGCCGATGACCCGCTATTTCCCCTCGCCCGGCGGCAGTGACGAATACGTCCATCTGTTCCTTGGCCGCTGCAGCAGCGAGGGTGCCGGTGGCCTGCATGGCCTGGAAGAAGAGGGCGAAGACATCCGTGTGCGCGTGTGGTCGTTCGAGGATGCCCTGCAGGCGGTGCGCGATGGGCGCATCTGCAACGCGGCAACCATCATCGGCCTGCAATGGCTGGCGCTGAACCGTGACGAAGTACGAGGTATGTGGAAGTGAACCTGCTGCGCGAGCGCTATCGAGTCGACCTGGTCGGGCTGCAGGCAGCCTGCGAGGCCAACTACGCCCGGCTGATGCGCCTGTTGCCCGACATGCGCACCACCCAGAGCTCGCGCCGCATCGGCATGACCCAGGGCGACCAGATGCTCGGCGTGCTGGTGCTCGACGTGGTGCTGGCCTGCCCGTACACCACCACCTTGCACGTGCGCCAGGAGCACAGCCTGCCGTGGTTGCCTGTACCGCATCTGGAAGTGCAGGTTTACCACGATGCACGCATGGCCGAAGTGATCAGCGCCCAACATGCCCGGCGCCTGCGCAGCATCTACCCCTATCCCAATGCAGGCATGCACCAGCCGGATGAAAAGGCCCAGCTCAACCTGTTCCTCGGTGAATGGCTGAGCCACTGCCTGGCCTGCGGGCACGAACTGGCAAGTGTTCGCTGAATTGTGACGTGGGTGGCTTGCGGGTGTTTGCTCGCAAGCATTCCACGGCCATAATTGCTGCTGAATCCGTTCGAGGAGACGGCCGTTGCCGCAGCAAGACCAATCGCGCCCCGTGCATGTGGTGCAACTGACCGATGCCCACCTGTTCGCCGACCCGGCTGGCAGCATGCTGGGTCTCAATACCCGTGACAGCCTGCGCCATGTGGTCGCCCAGGTGCGCCGCGAGCAACCGCTTGTCGACCTGCTGTTGTGCACTGGCGATCTGTCGCAGGATGCCAGCGTGGCGTCTTATGAAGCATTTCGCGAGCTGACCGCGCCGTTTGGCGTGCCCACCCGTTGGCTGCCGGGCAACCATGACGAGGCCCAGGTCATGGCGCAGGTGGCGCCGGAGTTGGTCCAGGTTGTGACCGATATTGGCGGGTGGCGCATCATCATGCTCAACACGGCGGTGCACGGGGCGCCGCACGGTTTTCTCCAAGAGGATCAGCTGGCGACGCTGGAGTCGGCCCTCAAGGGGGCGGGCGAGCGGCATTGCCTGGTGTGTTTCCATCATCAGCCTGTGGATATCGGCTGTGCCTGGATTGCACCGATCGGCTTGCGCAATGCCCAGGCAATGTTCGCTGTCGTCGAGCGTTATCCGCAGGTGCGGGCGTTGCTGTGGGGGCATGTGCATCAGCCGTGGGATGAAGTGCGAAACGGCCGGCGTCTGCTGGCCACGCCTTCGACCTGCATCCAGTTCGCGGCGCGCAGCGAGGAATTTCAGGTGAGCGAGGAGCAGCCTGGGTACCGCTGGTTGCGCCTGCATGCCGACGGGCGGCTGGACACCGGGGTGGAACGGGCGCTGGATTTTGCGGTGAAGCTGGACTTCGACAGCCCGGGGTATTGAAGAATGGGGCTGCTGCGCAGCCCATCGCCGGCAAGCCAGCTCCCACATCTGCCGCGCCGGCCTCAGACCCTGTGCTGCCTGCCTGAGGCCAACGCGGTAGGTGTGGGAGCTGGCTTGCCGGCGATGGGGCGCGCAGCGGCCCCGGCTTTCTGGAAGAAATTGTTGCGAAACCCGTGACACTGCGTCAAAACCCGGCGAACGCGATACACTGCGCGTCCCTGCGCCGGCATCACCAGGCGCGAAGCCACAGACTCCGGGGGCAGCATGTCGGGTTCCATCCTCTATATCCATGGCTTCAACAGCTCGCCGCTTTCGACCAAGGCGCGCCAGCTCGAGGCTGTGATGCAGCAGCTGGGCTTGTCGGCCCAACTGCGCCTGCCGGCGTTGCACCATCACCCGCGGCAGGCCATTGCCCAGCTGGAAGCGGCGATCGCCGAGCTGGGCGCGCCATTACTGGTGGGCAGTTCGCTCGGCGGCTACTATGCCACTCATCTGGCAGAGCGCTTTGGCTTCAAGGCCCTGCTGGTCAACCCAGCGGTAACGCCGCACAAGCATTTCGACGGCTACCTGGGTACCCAGCGCAATCACTACAGCGGTGAAACCTGGGAGCTGACCCACGATCACGTGCAGGCCCTGGCCGAGCTGGAAGTACCAGCCCCGGCGGACGCCAGCCGCTATCAAGTGTGGCTGCAGACCGCCGATGAAACCCTGGACTACCGCCATGCCGAGCACTATTACCGTGCCTGTGCCCTGCGCATCCAGGCCGGGGGCGATCACAGCTTCCAGGGCTTTGCCGAGCGCCTGCCGGCACTGCTGGCCTTCGCCGGCATCGCCCGCGGGCAGTATGCGGCGCTCGATTTTTCTGTATTTTGACTTCCCTGCATTCACCAGACTGACGACGAGACCCTATGGCCAATCCCAGCGCTAGCGCCTATAACGCAGACGCCATCGAAGTCCTCTCGGGCCTTGACCCGGTGCGCAAACGGCCGGGCATGTACACCGACACCAGCCGCCCCAACCACCTGGCCCAGGAAGTCATTGACAACAGTGTCGACGAAGCCCTGGCCGGCCATGCCCGTTCGGTGCAGGTTATCCTGCATGCCGACCACTCGCTGGAAGTCAGCGACGATGGCCGCGGCATGCCGGTGGACATCCACCCGGAAGAGGGCGTGTCGGGGGTCGAGCTGATCCTCACCAAGCTGCACGCCGGCGGCAAGTTCTCCAACAAGAACTACCAGTTCTCCGGTGGCCTGCACGGCGTTGGCATCTCGGTGGTCAACGCCCTGTCGACCCAGGTGCGCGTGCGCGTCAAGCGTGACGGCAACGAATACCAGATGACCTTCGCCGATGGCTTCAAGGCCAGCGAGCTGGAGGTGGTCGGCTCGGTCGGCAAGCGCAATACCGGCACCAGCGTGTACTTCAGCCCCGACCCCAAGTACTTCGATTCGCCCAAGTTTTCCATCAGCCGGCTCAAGCACGTGCTCAAGGCCAAGGCCGTGCTGTGCCCGGGCCTGCTGGTCAGCTTCGAGGACAAGGCCAGCGGCGAGAAGGTCGAGTGGCATTACGAGGACGGCCTGCGCTCCTACCTGGTCGACTCGGTAAACGAATTCCAGCGCCTGCCTGAAGAGCCGTTCTGCGGCAGCCTGGCCGGCAACAAGGAGGCCGTGGACTGGGCGCTGCTGTGGCTCCCCGAAGGCGGCGACAGCGTTCAGGAAAGCTACGTCAACCTGATCCCCACCGCCCAGGGCGGGACCCACGTCAACGGCCTGCGCCAAGGCCTGCTGGATGCCATGCGCGAGTTCTGCGAATTCCGCAACCTGTTGCCGCGCGGGGTGAAACTGGCCCCGGAAGACGTCTGGGAACGCATCACCTTCGTGCTGTCGATGAAGATGCAGGACCCGCAGTTCTCCGGGCAGACCAAAGAGCGCCTGTCATCGCGCGAAGCGGCTGCTTTTGTCTCTGGCGTGGTCAAGGATGCCTTCAGCCTGTGGCTCAACGGTCACCCCGAGCTGGGCATGCAGCTGGCAGAACTGGCCATCAGCAACGCCGGTCGCCGCCTCAAGGCCAGCAAGAAGGTCGAACGCAAGCGCATTACCCAGGGCCCGGCACTGCCCGGCAAGCTGGCCGATTGCGCGGGCCAGGACCCGATGCGGGCCGAGCTGTTCCTGGTCGAGGGTGACTCGGCCGGTGGCTCTGCCAAACAGGCGCGGGACAAGGAGTTCCAGGCGATCCTGCCGCTGCGCGGCAAAATCCTCAACACCTGGGAAGTGGACGGAGGCGAAGTCCTGGCCAGCCAGGAAGTGCACAACATTGCCGTAGCCATTGGCGTCGACCCCGGTGCAACCGACCTTGCGCAATTGCGTTACGGCAAGGTCTGCATCCTCGCCGACGCCGACTCCGACGGCCTGCACATCGCCACGCTGCTGTGCGCCCTGTTCGTCCAGCACTTCCGCGCGCTGGTCGAGGCCGGGCACGTCTATGTGGCCATGCCGCCGCTGTACCGCATCGACCTGGGCAAGGAAATCTACTACGCCCTCGACGAAGCCGAGCGTGACGGCATCCTCGACCGCCTGGTGGCCGAGAAGAAACGCGGCAAGCCACAAGTCACCCGCTTCAAGGGCCTGGGCGAGATGAACCCGCCGCAGCTGCGCGAAACCACCATGGACCCGAACACCCGGCGCCTGGTGCAGCTGACCCTGGATGACGTTGAGGCCACCTGCGAGCTGATGGACAAGCTGCTGGCCAAGAAGCGCGCCGGTGACCGCAAGAGCTGGCTGGAAACCAAGGGCAACCTGGCCGAGGTCATGGTTTGATTCGTCTGTGCCTGGCTGCGTGTCTGGCGCTGGTTGCCCTGCCGAGCCTGGCGGGCAACTGGCCCGAGCTGAAGCTCAGTGCCGAACACCCGATCGACGGCATGCGCGGTGGTAACCTGTCCGGCCTGGTGCAGTGTCGTGGCGGGCTGTGGGGTGTGTCCGACCGTGACGACGACCGCATCTACCGCTTCGACCAGCAGAACCCGACCTGGCGCGCGCAACCGTTCACCTTCACCCCCCCGCAGGTGCCGGAAAGCGGCCTGCCATGGGGCCTGAAGTCGCGCAACTGGGCGGCGTCGTACATTCGTGGCGGCGAGCTGGACTTCGAAGGCATCACCTGTGACCAGGCCGGCAACCTGTACCTGGTCAGCGAAGCGCACGCCGCAGTGCTGCAACTGCCGCTGGACGGCCAGCCGGACTGGTTGAAGATCGACCCGGCCATGGTGCGCCAGGCCCGGGCCAGCGGCATGCTGCTGAACTTCAATGCCTTGTTCGAAGGGCTGGCGATCAACCCGGCAGGCGACCGCCTGTGGCTGGCGGCCGAGCGCGAGCGCCGCGGCCTTGTGGCGATCGAGCGCCAGCAATCGGTGTGGACCTGCGGGCGTACCTGTGTGCTGCTGAGTGAGGCCGGGGTCGAGATGCAACCGCCGCAGATGCCCGATGCCCGGGCACTGTCTCGCGACTTTGCCGACCTGGCCTGGTTCGAGGGCAAGCTTTTTACCCTGGAACGCAACGCTTACCGGGTTTGCCGGCGTGATGCCGACAGTGGCAAGGTCGAGCGCTGCTGGTCGTTCGCCGCCGAAGCGCTGCAACCCATGCGCCGCTACGATCAGCCATTCGGCCTGGCCGAGGCACTGGTGATCGACGCCAAGGGCGCCTGGGTCGGGCTGGACAACAACAACGGTGACCGCGCCGATGGCGAAAGCCGTCCGATCGTCTGGCGCTTCGACGCGCCGGACGGCGGCTGGAGCGCCAAGCCATGAGCCAGGCGCCGGGCAAGCGTGCGGGCAGGGTGCTGATGATCCTCGCCTGGGGGGCGGCGTTGTTCCTAGCCACGCGCTTTTTTGGCCAGTGGGAAGACAGCCAGCGCAACCCTAATGCCCAGGTGCAGTCCGAGCATGGCGAAGGCTTCATCGAGGTACGCCTGTTGGGCAACGGCCAGGGCCACTTCGTGGTGGATGGCGCGATCAACGGCCAGGTGGTGCACTTCATGCTCGATACCGGTGCCACCGACGTGGCGATCCCCGAGGCCTTGGCCCGTGACCTGAACCTGCAGCGCGGCAGCCCGGTGCTGCTCAGTACCGCCAACGGTCGCACCGAAGGCTACCGCACGCGCCTGGCGAGCCTGCAGCTGGGTGATATCCGCCTGCGGGACGTACGCGCCATCGTGGTGCCGGGCCTGGACGGGCCTACCGTATTGCTGGGCATGAGTGCCCTGAAACAACTTGAATTTACCCAACGTGGCGGCACCATGCTGCTGCGCCAGAACCTGAAATGACGAGGCCCGCATGAGCGACTCACTGGAACTCAGCCTGGACGGCGTAGAACGCCGCTCGCTGGCTGACTTCACCGAACAGGCCTACCTCAACTATTCCATGTACGTGATCATGGACCGCGCCTTGCCGCACATCGGTGACGGCCTGAAGCCGGTGCAGCGCCGCATCGTCTACGCCATGAGCGAGTTGGGGCTCGATGCCGATGCCAAGCACAAGAAATCGGCGCGTACCGTCGGTGACGTGCTCGGCAAGTTCCACCCTCACGGAGATTCGGCCTGCTACGAAGCCATGGTGTTGATGGCCCAGCCATTCAGCTACCGTTACACCCTGGTCGACGGCCAGGGCAACTGGGGTGCGCCGGACGATCCGAAGTCGTTCGCCGCCATGCGTTATACCGAGGCGCGGCTGTCGCGCTACGCCGAAGTGCTGCTCAATGAAGTCGGTCAGGGCACCGTCGACTGGGTGCCGAACTTCGACGGCACCTTGCAGGAGCCCGCTGTTCTGCCAGCGCGGCTGCCCAACATCCTGCTCAACGGCACTACCGGTATCGCCGTGGGCATGGCCACCGACGTACCGCCGCACAACCTGCGTGAAGTGGCCAGCGCCTGCGTGCGCCTGCTCGACGAGCCCAAGGCCACCATCGAGCAGCTGTGCGAGCACATTCAGGGGCCGGATTACCCGACCGAGGCCGAGATCATCACGCCGCGGGCAGAAATCCAGAAGATGTACGAAAGCGGCCGCGGCTCGATCCGCATGCGCGCCGTATACCGTGTCGAGGATGGCGACATCGTTGTCACCGCGCTGCCACACCAGGTCTCCGGGGCCAAGGTGCTGGAGCAGATCGCCGCGCAGATGCAGGCCAAGAAGCTGCCGATGGTTGCCGACCTGCGTGACGAGTCGGACCACGAGAACCCGTGCCGCATCGTCATCATCCCGCGCTCGAACCGCGTGGATGCCGCCGAACTGATGCAGCACCTGTTTGCCACCACCGACCTGGAGAGCAGCTACCGGGTCAACGTCAATATCATCGGCCTCGACGGCCGGCCGCAGTTGAAGAACTTGCGGATGATCCTGGTGGAATGGCTGGAGTTCCGCACCAATACCGTTCGTCGCCGCCTGCAGCACCGTCTGGACAAGGTCGAGAAGCGTTTGCACCTGTTGGATGGTTTGCTCACCGCGTTCCTCAACCTGGACGAAGTGATCCACATCATCCGTACCGAGGAGCACCCCAAGCAGGCCCTTATCGCCCGTTTCGAGCTGACCGAGATTCAGGCCGAATACATTCTCGAGACCCGTCTGCGTCAGCTGGCGCGCCTCGAAGAGATGAAAATCCGTGGCGAGCAGGACGAGCTGCTTAAGGAGCAAGCCAAGCTGCAGGCCCTGCTGGGCAGCGAGGCAAAACTGCGCAAGCTGGTGCGCAGCGAACTGATCAAGGATGCCGAAACCTATGGCGACGATCGTCGTTCGCCAATCGTCGAACGCGCCGAAGCCAAGGCCCTGTCGGAAAACGAGCTGATGCCCACCGAGCCCGTCACCGTGGTGCTTTCGGAGAAGGGCTGGGTGCGTTGCGCCAAGGGCCATGACATTGACGCCACCGGCCTTTCCTACAAGGCAGGCGACGGCTTCAAGGCCGCAGCAGCCGGGCGCTCCAACCAGTTTGCCGTGCTTATCGACTCCACCGGTCGCAGCTACTCGCTGGCGGCGCACAGCCTGCCGTCGGCGCGTGGCCAGGGCGAGCCCCTGACCGGCCGCCTGACGCCGCCGCCGGGCGCCACCTTCGAATGCGTGCTGCTGCCGGAGGACGACGCGTTGTACGTGGTGGCTTCTGACGCCGGCTATGGCTTCGTGGTCAAGGGCGAAGACCTGCAGGCCAAGAACAAGGCTGGCAAAGGGTTGCTGAGCCTGCCCAACGGGGCCAAGGTGATGACCCCGCGCCCGGTCGCCAACCGCGAGCAGGACTGGCTGGCAGCAGTGACCACCGAAGGCCGCCTGCTGGTATTCAAGGTCAGCGACCTGCCCCAGCTGGGTAAAGGCAAGGGCAACAAGATCATTGGCGTGCCGGGCGACCGGGTGGCCAGCCGAGAAGAGTTCGTCACCGATCTGGCCGTGATTGCAGAAGGGGCGACCCTTGTATTGCAAGCCGGTAAGCGTACCCTGTCTCTGAAAGCGGACGACCTGGAGCATTACAAGGGCGAGCGCGGACGGCGAGGCAGCAAGCTGCCACGCGGGTTCCAGCGCGTCGATGGGTTGCAGGTGGAAGTGCCGGCGTAACCGGCAGAAATGTCTGGAACGGCAATTTCAGCGCCGTTCCGGGCAGAAATGCTGGAGTCGGACGGCTATTTCGCGGATGATATGGCCCTCGTGGTGCCGGCGTGGCCGTGTGCCCGTTTGAATTTTTATGTATCACTGCGGTGTGCCAGATGGCAACCGCCTGGATGGGATGATGAAATTTCTGCGCCTTCCATTTGCGCTGTTGATGACTGGCCTGCTGGGCCTTGGCGGGTGCACCATGCATCAGCCGGTTGCCCTGTACCAGCTCGACAGTGGTGATCCTGGCCAGCCTTCGCAGAGTGCGGGCATGGCCGTGGTGCTCGGCCCGGTATCGGTAGCCGATTACCTGCAACGCGAGACGTTCCTGCAGCGTCAGACCGATGGCAGCCTGAGTTCAGCGACCGATGGTCGTTGGGCTGGCAGCCTGTCGTCGGACATCGACCAGCTGTTGGTACGCCAGCTCGCCTGGCGCCTGGACAGCCAGCGCGTGGTGCTGGCACCGGCGACCCCCGGCTTCAGCCCGGATGTGCAGGTGTTGCTGTCGATTACCCGCCTGGACTCGGGCAAGAACCAGCCGGCCATCCTGGATGCCCAGTGGCGCGTGCTCGACCGCCGTGGTCATGTGCGTGACAACCGCATTGTCCACCTCGAGCAGCAGCACGAGGGCAGTGAGGCGTCGCAGGTTCAGGCCCAGGGCCAACTGCTGCAGAAGCTGGCCGAACAGCTGAGTACGGCGGTCAAGCCGCTGGCCAACCAGCCGGCCATCGCCGAAGAACCACCGAAAAAGCCCGCTGCGCGGGTGCAGGTGAAGAAAGAGCCGGAGAAATCCAAGATTCCGATGGCCTCGCCGATCCGCACCGATATGGAAGTCTATCGGTTCTGACTGAGCCACCAGATACAAAAAAGCCCGCGATCATGCGGGCTTTTTTGTATCTGCAATAAACCAGTCTGAAGCTGTGTGCGGTCCCTGTAGGAGCGGCCTTGCGTCGCGAGGGGCGCCTACAGGGGCCAGTGCAGGCCTGTCAGGCCCGGTGCTCGTGCATGCGCGCCAGTTGCCGCTCCAGCATCGACGGGTAGGGCTCCATCAGCCGCTCCACGCAGCAGGCTCCCTCGGGGCTGGCAATTGGTCGAATACGGGCACGCTGGCGAATCAATGTGTCATCGCTGATCTGCCGCTCCACCAGCAACAGGTTGCGGCTGTGCTGCGACAGCGCCAGGGCATCCTGGGCCTTCTCGGCCATCAGCAGGTCGACCAGCTCCAGCCCGTGCAGGTCGTTACCCAGGGCCAGGCCCAACTGCAACTGCAGGGTGATGCCGCTGTCGGCCACCTCGATCTGCAGGGCATGGCCCAGGGCGCGCAGCAGCTCGCCGCAGCAGATGGCGTTGGTCAGGTAGTCCTCGCCACACTCGCGGCTGTGGAACAGCACCAGCGTGCTGCCATCGTTGAGGGTGTGGGTTTCACCGTCGTAAAGCGAGGCGGCGTGCTCCAGGCAATCGCGGTAGCGCTCGGTCAGCTCGGTCAGGCGGGTACGTGGCAGGCGGCGCAACTGCTCCTGCGAACCCAGCTGCACGGCCAGCACGGCGCTGTACTGCGGCTCGTCGGATTCGACCACGGTGGCTTTCGGCGCACTGTCGTCGTCCAGCAGGCCGGCGAAGGCTTCGTCATCATCCTCTTCGGCCACGGCGGTTACCTTGGCACGCGGCGCAGCCTTGGGTGCCGGGGCCGGCTCGTCGAGGTCGTCGAAATGCTCATCGTCTTCTTCCTCAGGCTCCGGCTCGGGTGGCGGCGGGGCCAGGCGTGCATGCAGCTGGCGAGCGATGTCGCCGATCTCGTCCTGGCGGTCGGTAGCCGGGGTATAGGGCTGCGGGTCGCGCAGCCATACCCGCAGCTGCAGCAGCGGCAGCGTGATGTGGCGGCCCTGGCGCAGGCTCAGGGTCAGCGCCAGCACCAGCAGGATGGCGGCAAGGATGCCCATGCTCTGCAGGCTGATGAGCATCGGCTGCTGGAACTGGCTCATGTCCAGGCTGATGCGCAGTTGCCCGGCAGCGACGTCCTGGAAGCTGATCTTGGTCTGGTACAGGCCCTCGGCCTCGCCCAGCAGGCTATTGCGGGGGCGCTGGCCGGCCTCGGCGAGGATGCGGTTGTCCACGCTGTAGATCGCCGCATGAGCCACCAGCGGGTTTTTCACCAGGTTGCCCAGCAGCACATTGAGGCTGAGGATATCGTTGGCGACCAGCAGCTCGGTCGCCGAAGTGGCCGTCTGCGTGGTCAGGCTCTGGCCCAGGGCATCGGCCTGCTCGTGCATGGCCTGCTTGAACTGCAGGCCCATCACGCAGGCATAGATCACCAGCGCCAGTGCCACCAGGAAGATGTTGGTGCAGGCGATGCGCAGTGCCAGCGGCACGCGACGTTGACTCAGGGCGCGATAGATCATCAGGAAGAAGTTGTCTGCTTTGACGGGCGTGGGCCGGTTCACTGAGCTCGGCTCTTAATGGCATGAAGTGTGGGGCAGTATAGCGATCCGGGTTTTGTCGGCAAAGTATCGTTGGCGCCCGATGGTCATGGAAAATCGGTAGAATGCGCATTTTTCATCGAAGTCGGAGCCAGGTTGTGCGCGAAATCGTCCTGATCAACATCACCGGTGAGGACCGTCCCGGTCTCACTGCGGCTATCACCGGCGTCCTGCTGCAGGGTGGTGTGAGCATCCTCGACATCGGCCTGGCGGTCATGCACGGCACCTTGTCGTTCGGCATTCTGGTCGACATCGCCGATAATGAAGTGGCAACCCGCCTGCTGCAAAGCGTGCAGGCCAAGGCCCACGAGCTGAACCTGCAGGCCCGCTACACGCCGATTTCCGAGGCGGACTACCAGCACTGGGCCGACGGCCAGGGCGAGGCACGCCATATTGTCACCCTGCTCAGCCGCAAGATCACCCCCGAGCAGTTGCAGCGGGTGAGTGCGGTCATCAGCCAGTATGGCCTGACCATCGAGCGCATCGAGCGCCTGTCGGCACGTGTTGCGCTGGATGTGGAGGCCGGCAAGGGCAAGGCTGCCATCGAAATTTCGGTGCGCGGCGTACCCAGCGATGCCCAGGCCCTGCGTGCCGACTTCTTCGCCCTGGCTGAAGAGCTGAGCGTCGACATCGCCTTCCAGAAGGACGACCTGTTCCGCCGCAATCGCCGCCTGGCGGTGTTCGACATGGATTCGACGCTGATCGAAGCCGAAGTCATCGACGAACTGGCCAAGGCGGCCGGCGTGGGTGAGCAGGTGGCCGCCATCACCGAGCGGGCCATGCGCGGTGAGCTGGACTTCCGCGCCAGCTTCAAGGAGCGCATGGCGCTGCTCAAGGGCCTGGATGTGGGCGTGCTGGACGAGATCGGCGCATCGCTGCGCCTGACCGAGGGTGCCGAAAACCTGTTCGCCGAGCTCAAGCGCCTGGGCTACAAGACCGCAATCCTGTCGGGTGGCTTCACCTACTTCGCCCGCCAGGTGCAGGCACGCCTTGGCATCGACTATGTGTTTGCCAATGAGCTGGAAGTGGTAGATGGCAAGGTGACCGGTGTGGCTGTAGAGCCGATCGTCGACGCCCAGCGCAAGGCTGAGCTGCTGCAGAAACTGGCCAGCGACGAAGGCCTGCAGCTGGAGCAGACCATTGCCGTGGGCGATGGCGCCAACGACCTGCCGATGCTGTCGCTGGCCGGCCTGGGCGTAGCGTTCCGCGCCAAGCCGCTGGTACGCCAGTCGGCCAAGCAGGCGATTTCCACCCTGGGGCTGGATGGCGTGTTGTACCTGCTGGGCCTGCGCGACCGCGACGCACGCGGCTGATCTGGAAATTCAGGGCTGCTTTGCAGCCCTGAAAAAAGGCCCTGCATGTGCAGGGCCTTTTTCATATGGCTTGAATCAAGCCTGCACAGGCACCGCCAGCTGCTGCCCCATGCGTACCGCCGACCCGGCACCCAGACTCTCAGCCCACTTCACCTGCTCTGGCCCGAACAGCACGATGGCGGTCGAACCCAGCTTGAAGCGGCCCAGCTCGGCACCTTTTTCCAAGTGAATCGGCGCACGGCTGCCCTCGTCATAACGGAAGGTCTTCAGCTCACGCTTGGGCGGCGTCACCAGCCCGGCCCACACGGTTTCGATCGAAGCGACGATCATGGCGCCAACCAGTACCACCGCCATCGGCCCGCGTTCGGTATCGAACAGGCAGACCACACGCTCGTTGCGGGCGAACAGCTCGGGGACGTTCTCTGCAGTCGTCTGGTTGACCGAGAACAGCCGGCCCGGCACATAGACCATTTCGCGCAAGGTACCGGCCAGCGGCATGTGCACGCGGTGATAGTCCTTGGGCGACAGGTAGATGGTGGCGAACTCGCCGCCCATGAACGGCGCGGCCATGGCCGGGTCACCACCCAGCAGCTCCTGGGCGCTGAAGCCGTGGCCCTTGGCCTGGAAGATGCGGCCATGCTCGATCGGGCCGAGCTGGCTGACGGCGCCGTCGGCCGGGCAGAGGATGGCGCCCGGGGTCTCGTCCAGCGGGCGGGCGCCGGGTTTCAGGGCGCGGGTGAAGAAGGCATTGAAGTGCTCGTAGGCACTGAGGTCCTCGACCATGGCTTCGGCCATGTTCACCTGGTAGCGCTTGGCGAACCAGGCGGTAAAGGCGTTCTTGAACCAGCGCACGCGGCACTCGGCGATGCAGCCGGCCAGCCGCGACAGCAGGTGGTGCGGCAGCAGGTACTGGCTGATGATGAACAAACGGGATTTCATGCAGGTTCCTTAGACTTCTACAGGCGTGTCCGGGTGGTTGCCCCATTCGCTCCACGAGCCGGCATAGGCCTTGACGCGTGGATAGCCGAGGGATTTGGCCACCAGGTAAGTGAAACCGGAGCGGCGGTGGGTCTGGCAGTGGGTGATCACTTCCTTGTCGGGGGTGATGCCCAGTTGCTCGAGAACTTGTTTGATGTCTGGGCGGATGCGCAGGTGGTCGTTGAGGTCCATGCCGGCGGTCCACTCGAAGTTGATTGCGCCGGGGATGTGGCCAGCCTTGGCGGCCAGCACCTTCTCGCCGTTGAATTCCTGCGGTGCGCGGGCGTCCCAGACCACCAGGTCATCGGAGCCCAGGCGGCTTTGCAGGTACTCGCGGGTTGCAGTTGGGGCGCTGTCGATGTGCAGGCGTACCGGGGCGGTGCCACTGGCAGGTACCTCGGTGGACAGCCTGTCTGCCGGCCAGGCCTGGATACCGCCATTGAGGTAGTGGTAGCCCTTGTGGCCGATCACGTCGAGCAGCCAGATGAAGCGCCCGGCCCAGCCGCCGCCCTCATCGTCATACACCACGTACACGGCATCATCGCGGTGGCCGAGCTCGCTGAACAGTTTTTCCAGATCGCCCAAGGGTGGCAGCAGGCCGGGCGCGGGGGGCTGGCCAAGCTGGGTACGCTTGCCTTCGACAAAGCGAGCGCCGGGGATATGCCCGCTGACATAGCGGTTGGCACTGCTGAGGTCGACCAGGATCAGCTGCGGCGAATCCAGGCGGGGCAGCAGGTCCGTGGCTTCGATCACCAGGGGCAGGCCGGTAAAGTCAGTCATCCACGGTCTCCAGTGTGGAAAGAGGGGCGATTGTAGCGCAAGGCTCAGCCCTTGCGGTTGGCAAACACCGACAAGGCTCGCTCGATGCATTGCGCGGTTTTGCCGAAGGCTTGCACGCTGATATCGGCCAGCGGCCGGCAGCCCTGGTCGGCCACCAGCAGCATCAGCACCTGATCGTTCACCGCCAACGAGCGTAGCAGCACATGCTCGCTGCGGAACAAGGCACGCAGCGGCGCGGGCAGCAGGGCGGAGAACTGGCTGTGGTTTTCCGGGGTGATGCGCAGCTGCCCGGCCTGGGACAGCAGCTTCTGCAGCAGTTTGTTCTGCGACACTTGCAGGGCCAGAGCGCTTGCTTCCTTTGCCAGGCCGGCGATCTGCTGCACGCGCAGGTAGTCGCTGGCCTTGTCCAGGCTCAACAGCATGATGCGCTGCATGCCGCAGGCCAGCAGGGCCTCGCGAGCCTGCGTCGCCAGGTGCACGGTGTTGGTGAACGGGCTGGGCTGGGCCAGCAGGTCCTGGCACAGCGTGCGCCAGCGCGCCAGGTCGTCGCTGCTCGGTGGTGGCGGGGCCAGCATGTCAGGGTGCGGGCGGCGTTGGTGCCATGGCCAGATCAGCGCTTCGGCCGGGTGGAACAGGGCATGGCGGGCGTGGCGACGGGCGCTGGCGGCAGCCTGCTGGTGCATCTGCTGCTGCACGTCTGCCAATGAAGTCTGCAGGTACAGCGCGGTCAGCAGTTGCCAGCGCAGCAGGTGCGGGTTGTCCCAGCCCACCTGCGCTGCCAGGGCCAGATTGTTGGCCAGCAACACAGTGTTGGCCGGCTGGTTGAACCAGCGGCGCAGGCCGGGTTCTGCATCCAGGCGGTGTTGCTGGCTGAGCAAGTCCTCGTCGCGGGCGATGCTCAGTACCTGAGCGAGTTGTTCGCGCTCTTCCAGCAGCAGACGATAACCCTGGGTCACCCACTGTGGCAGCCGCCAGTATTCCGCCATGGTCTGACACAGCGCCATGATGCGCACGCCAAATAGCTCGTCCTCTACCAGGGCGGCGTCCTCACCCTTGTGGATAACCCGCAGTTCCCAGGTGTCGAGCAGCTTGGGGTAGGCCAGCGCCAGCGGCCACAGTGGCGACAGGAACAGCAGGCTGCCCCAGTGAATTTCTTGCCACAGCCGCGCCAGACGGCTGGCGAACAGGCCGCTGGCCTGTTGCGAGGCATGCTGGCTGATCAGCTGAAACTGGCTGAGCACCGGCGGGATATCTTCGACCGGCACCGCAGGCAGGCGCTTGAGCAGCTGTGCACTGCGCTCCAGGCCCAGGCGGTTGAGAGCGACCTCCAGGCTTTCGGCGGGCTCGGCCTGGCTGGCATTGGTGGGGTGATTGGCTTCGCGCATCACCGACAGCACCAGCGCCGGGCTATCCTGCATCAGTTCGGCGATATCGCGCAGCGAGCGGCGGCTATCATTGATGGCGGCCATGACCCGGTCGTAGCTGTGCTTCGGCACGGGGATGCGAACACTCTCCAGCAGCTTTACCCAGGCCTCTAGCGTACGTGGAGCCTGAGCGGGCACCTTGGTTTCAATTGGCATTTTGACATCAGTCCGAACTGGCTTTTCGCTTTGAGTGGCTATAGTCTGGCGCAGTTCTGCCGATAAGTAGAAGAAGAGTTTTAAAGCTCCCGTCTCTCACCCTGACCACGACAGCAAGTGCTTTGAACCTATGGCTAAAATTATCGGCATCATCGTCGTATTCGCGAGCGTGCTCGGCGGGTACGTGCTCTCCCACGGCAAGATCGCAGCGCTGATCCAGCCGTTCGAAGTACTGATCATCGGCGGTGCGGCCTTCGGTGCATTCCTCCAGGCCAACCCCGGCTACATGACAATGCACGTCATCAAGAAGTCGATGAAGATGTTCGGCTCGCGCTTCAGCCACGCCTACTACCTGGAAGTGCTGGGCCTGGTCTACGAGATTCTCAACAAGAGCCGTCGCGAAGGCATGATGGCCATCGAGGCCGACATCGAGGACGCCGCCGCCAGCCCGATCTTCGCCAAGTACCCGACGGTGCTGGCCGACGAGCGCATGACCGCATTCGTCTGCGACTACCTGCGCATCATGTCCACCGGCAACATGGCCCCGCACGAACTCGAGGGCCTGTTCGACATGGAACTGCTGAGCATGAAGGAAGAGCTCGAGCACCCGTCGCATGCCGTGACCGGCATCGCCGACGGCATGCCGGGCTTCGGTATCGTTGCGGCGGTACTGGGTATCGTGGTGACCATGGCCTCGCTGGGCGATGGTGACCAGGCGGCCATCGGCATGCACGTGGGTGCAGCGCTGGTGGGTACCTTCTTCGGTATTCTGGCTGCCTACGGCTTCTTCGGCCCGCTGGCCAAGTGCCTGGAGCACGACGCCAAGGAAGAGTTGAACCTCTACGAATCGATCAAGGCCTCGCTGGTGGCCTCGGCCTCGGGCATGCCGCCTTCGCTGGCGGTCGAATTCGGGCGCAAGGTGCTGTACCCCAAGCACCGCCCAAGCTTCGCCGAGCTGGAACAAGCGGTTCGCGGTCGCTGAGTCATGGAGAACAATCAGCCCATCATCGTCAAGCGTGTCAAGCGCTATGGCGGCGGCCACCATGGTGGCGCCTGGAAAATCGCCTTTGCCGACTTCGCCACGGCGATGATGGCGTTCTTCCTGGTGCTGTGGCTGTTGTCCACGGCCACGCCTGAGCAGAAGATCGCCATTGCCGGCTACTTCCAGGACCCGATCGGTTTCTCCGAGAGCGGCACGCCTTATGTCATCGACCTGGGTGGTTCACCTGAGATGGCACCGGAGAAAACCATCAATCCGGAAGTGAAGACCGAGCCGACGCAGCAGTCCCCCACTCAGTTGAACAAAGACCAGGTCGAGACCATGGCCGAGCAGGTCGAGCGTGAGCGCCTGGAGCTGCTGCTGCAGGAACTGCAGAACAAGGTGGAAGAGAACCCGCAGCTGCAGAAGTTCAAGGACCAGATCCTGTTCGAGATCACCCAGGACGGCTTGCGCATCCAGATCATGGACGCCGAGAACCGGCCGATGTTCGACATCGGCAGCGCGCGCCTGCAGCCGTACTTCGAAGACATCCTGCTGGCGATGGCCGACACGATCAAGGCAGTGCCGAACAAGATCAGCGTCAGCGGCCACACCGATGCCAAACCGTATGCCGGCGCTGGCGAATTCGGCAACTGGGAGCTGTCGGCCAACCGCGCCAACGCCGCGCGCCGCGCCCTGGTCGCCGGTGGCTATCCGGATGGCCAGGTGGCGCGGGTGGTGGGCTATGCCTCGTCTTCGCTGTTCGACCGCAAGAACCCGTTCAACCCGGTCAATCGCCGCATCGACATCATCGTGCTGACCAAGAAGGCCCAGCGCGACATCGAGGGTGAGCAGGGCGCGCCGGCTGCCGAGCCTGCGGCGCCCGCCAGTGGCGCTGCGCCGGGAGTATCTGCACCGGCTGCGCCAGCTAACCCGGGGCCTGGCGCCGACGCAGAGCAGGCGCCGATGCAGCCGCGTGAGCTGCGTCAGAAACTGAATATCTTCGAAGAGGGCACGTTGAAGATGGATGAAGCCAAGGAGCAGTAAGCCCTTTCGCGCCCTCAGTTAAGCAATTGGGGCCGCTTTGCGGCCCATCGCCGGCAAGCCAGGCTCCCACAAGTACGGCGCATGGCTTGAATTCGCTGCGGTCGGGGTGGGAGCTGGCTTGTCGTGGCGACGAACCGCGGCGATGGGCTGCGCAGCAGCCCCATTAGCTTTAACTGACTGGCATTAGGGCTTGCTCCGCGAAGCGCCGCGCGGGCGGCGCTCGATCTCACGGGCAGCATAAATGCCAAGCCGGTCAGTAGCTGTCTTCCGTCAAGCTGGCGATGATCGAGCGGTAGCTGTTCATGCGCTGCGGCTTGATACGGCCTTCGTCCAGCGCCTTGAGCAGCGCACAGCCCGGTTCGCGATCATGCTTGCAGTCGCGGAAGCGGCAGGTGCCGAACAGGTCGCGAAACTCGATGAAACCGTCTTCCACATCGGTACGGCTGACGTGGCCAAGGCCGAACTCGCGGATGCCCGGCGAGTCGATCAGGTCGCCGCCGTTGGGGAAGTGGTACAGGCGCGCGGTGGTGGTGGTGTGGGTGCCCTGGCCAGACCATTCGGACAGGTCGCCGACGCGGGTGCCGGCATCCGGCAGCAGGCTGTTGACCAGCGACGACTTGCCTACCCCGGACTGCCCGACGAACACGCTGATGTGGCCATCGAGCTGTTGTTGCAGGCGCTGCATGCCGTCGCCGTGGTGTGCCGAGACCTCCAGCAGCGGGTAGCCGAGCTCGCGGTAGACCTCCAGCAGTGCATGCAGGCCGGGGCCGTTCTCGTCGTTGACCAGGTCGGCCTTGTTCAGCAGCAGCAGCGGGCGCAGGCCGGCATGTTCGGCGGCGACCAGGTAGCGGTCGATCAGGTTCGGGTGCGGCTCCGGGGCCGGTGCGAACACAATCACGATCAAGTCGACGTTGGCGGCTACCGGCTTCAACTGGCCGTGGTTGTTCGGGCGGCACAGCTCGGTACTGCGTGGCATCTGCGCCACGATCACGCCGATACCCTGGTTGCCCGCACGCCATACCACACGGTCGCCGGTGACCAGCGCTGGCAGGTTGGCGCGCAAGTGGCAGCGGAATACCTGGCCGGCGGTTTCACCGTCCTGGGCTTCCACCTCGACCTGCACGCCGAAGTGCGCGATCACCAGGCCCAGTTGCTCCGGCCCCAGGTC
This sequence comes from Pseudomonas sp. 8_5_2, assembly GCF_059295255.1. NCBI lineage: Bacteria > Pseudomonadati > Pseudomonadota > Gammaproteobacteria > Pseudomonadales > Pseudomonadaceae > Pseudomonas > Pseudomonas sp. 8_5_2. Next base: position 5,373,603 of record NZ_CM181238.1, on the reverse strand, counting down.
GCCACCTTCCAGTTCCTGCAGCGCATTCTGCTCGCGTTTGGCGGCGCGCGCGGCGCGCTCGCCCTGGATTTTTTCGATACGCCAGTTCTGGCGGCGATTGAGCTGGCGTTTGGCCATGAAATTTCCGTGGTGGTTCGGTGTAGGGGCAGATTGAAACGGCAGGCAGTTTAGCACGGCAGGCTGAGGACCATTCCGCTTACCTGCATGCGGCGCATGGGCGTGCCCCGGCCACTAGGCTACTATGACGGCCTATACAAGGAGCACCTGCATGCAAAACCCACAGAACCTGATCTGGATCGACCTGGAAATGACCGGGCTGGATCCGGACAGCGACGTCATCATCGAGATGGCCACCATCGTCACCGACAGCGAGCTGAACACCTTGGCCGAGGGCCCGGTGATCGCCATTCACCACAGTGACGAAGTGCTGGCGCGCATGGACGAGTGGAACACCCGCACGCATGGCGGCTCGGGCCTGACCCAGCGTGTGCGCGAGAGCAAGGTCGGCATGGCCGAAGCCGAGGCGCAGACCATCGCCTTCCTTGAGCAGTGGGTGCCGAAAGGCAAGTCGCCGATCTGCGGCAACAGCATCTGCCAGGACCGCCGCTTCCTCTACCGCCATATGCGCGACCTGGAAAACTACTTCCATTACCGCAACCTGGATGTCTCGACCTTGAAGGAGCTGGCCGCGCGCTGGGCGCCGGACGTTCGCGACAGCTTCAAGAAGGGCAACACCCACCTGGCGCTGGATGATATCCGCGAATCGATCGCCGAGCTGCGCCACTATCGCGAGCACTTCATCAAGGTGTGAGCCGAAAGGGCGCAGATATTGTGCCTGCGCCCCCTTTTGGTGCCTTGGGCAACTGGTTAGACTGCGCGCCTTTCCTGCAGGGACCCGCGCCATGTTGTTGATGCTCTACCTCATCGCCATCACCGCCGAAGCCATGACCGGTGCATTGTCTGCCGGACGCCGCGGCATGGACTGGTTTGGCGTGGTACTGATCGCCTGCGTAACGGCCCTGGGTGGCGGTTCGGTGCGTGACGTGCTGCTCGGGCATTACCCGCTGACCTGGGTGAAGCACCCGGAGTACCTGGTGTTGACCAGCCTTGCTGCGCTGCTGACCATTTTCATCGCACCGATGATGCGCCGCCTGCGCTCATTGTTTCTGGTGCTCGACGCCCTGGGCCTGGTGGCCTTTACCCTGATTGGCTGCATGACCGCGCTGGAGATGGGGCAGGGCATGCTGGTGGCGTCGATCAGCGGGGTGATCACCGGGGTGTTTGGCGGCATCCTGCGGGATATCTTCTGCAACGACATTCCGCTGGTGTTCCGTCGTGAGCTTTATGCCAGCGTGTCGTTCGCGGCGGCCTGGTTCTACCTGGGTTGTGTGTATTTCCAGGTGCCGGCGGAGCAGGCGATGCTGCTGACCTTGTTCGGCGGGTTTCTGGTGCGGTTGCTGGCGATACGTTTTCACTGGGAAATGCCCAAGTTTCATTACAACGATCAGCAGTAAGTGCGCTCTTCTTGAGGGTTGCTGCGCCTGTGAGATCGAGCGCCGCCCGCGCGGCGCTCGATGTCTGCAACACCATCAAAATCAACGATTACGCCTAGCGGCCTCCATCCCCTTCAACGCCGTGCCGGGCCAGCGCCCACTCGACGTGCTCGCGCACCAATTCAGACGCATCCTCGCGCCGCGCCTTCAGCGCTTCTATCACCGGAATGGTCGACGGCGCATTGCCCAAGCCCACCGCCAGGTTGCGCAACCAGCGCTCATACCCCGCCCGGCGCAAAGGCCCGCCCTCGGTCTTGCGCAGGAAGGTCCGTTCATCCCACAAGAACATTTCAGCCAGCTCGGCATTCTCCAGCCCGTGCCGGGGCTGGAAGTCCTGCTCCTGGCTATGCCTTGCAAAGCGGTTCCATGGGCAGACGATCTGGCAGTCGTCGCAACCGAACACCCGGTTGCCCATCATCGAGCGCAACTCGACGGGGATTGGCCCCCGCAGCTCGATGGTCAGGTAGGAAATACAACGCCGCGCATCCAGCACATAAGGCCCGACAAACGCCTGGGTCGGGCAGATGTCCAGGCAGGCCTGGCAGCGCCCGCAGTGCTCGCTGGTGGTGGCTTCGTCCACCGGCAGCGGCAGGTCGACGAACAGTTCGGCGAGGAAAAAGTAGCTACCCGCCTTGCGGTTGAGCAGCAAGGTGTTCTTGCCGATCCAGCCCAGCCCGGCCTGTTCGGCCAAGGCCTTTTCCAGCACCGGTGCGCTGTCGACGAACGCGCGGTAGCCGAACGGGCCGATCGCCTCCTGAATGCGGTCGGCCAGAAACTGCACGCGCTTGCGCACCAGCTTGTGGTAATCGCGGCCCAGGGCGTAGCGCGACACGTAGGCTTTCTCCGGCTGCGCCAGGCGCTGTGCCATCTGCGTGTCGCCGGGCAGGTAGTCCATGCGCAGCGATACCACGCGTACCGTGCCAGGGATCAACTGGTCGGGGTGCGAGCGCTTGCTGCCGTGGGCGCCCAGGTATTCCATTTCGCCCTGGTAGCCGGCGTCGAGCCAGCGCTGCAGGTGGTGTTCATGTTCGCCAAGGTCGACCCCGGCGATGCCGACGTGGGCAAAACCGAGTTCCTGGCCCCAAATCTTGATGGATTGGGCCAGTTGGGCGAGGTCAGGCGTAGAAGCGGACATGGATGGGCAAGGCAATACGGGCTCAGGTGCGTATAATTCTGCCAGACATTGGAGCCTTTGACCCCATGCCGCAGACCAAACACCCAAGCCTGACCCAACAAATGCTCAGCAGCGTGACCGTCGCGCACCTGCCGGCACGGCATGCGCACGCCCATAAAGGCGACTTTGGCCATGTGCTGGTGGTTGGTGGCGACCTCGGTACCGGTGGCGCTGTACTGCTCAGCGCTGAAGCCGCATTGCGCTGTGGCGCCGGGCTGGTCAGCGTGGCAACCCGGCCGGAGCACGTCGCGGCCAGCCTGACGCGCCTGCCCGAGGTCATGTGTCTGGGCGTCAGTTCGGCCAACCAGTTGATGGGTGTGCTGGAGCGCGCCTCGGTGCTGGTGGTCGGCCCAGGCCTGGGCCAGGCCGCATGGGGCCGTAGCCTGCTGTCGGCAGTGGCCAATGCCGAGCGGCCGCAGGTATGGGATGCCGACGCCCTGAACCTGCTGGCGCGCACCCCGCTGGCCTTGCCCAGCGGCAGCGTCCTCACCCCCCACCCAGGGGAGGCAGCCCGCCTGCTAGGGATTTCCACCGAGGCGGTGCAGGCGGACCGCCCGGGTGCTGCGCGCAAGCTGGCGCGTCGTTACAACAGCGTCTGCGTGCTTAAAGGCGCTGGCACCCTGGTGGCGGATCCCACCGGCAAGCTGGCGCTGTGCGAGCGCGGTCACCCGGCGATGGCGGGCGCGGGGCTAGGCGATGTGCTGACCGGTGTACTGGCGGCGTTGTTGGCCCAGGGGCTTGGCGCCTGGGAGGCGGCCGGCCTGGCGGTATGGCTGCACGCCTGTGCCGGCGAGCGTCTGGGTGTGAATGGTAGAGGCCTGGCGGCCAGCGATCTGGCGCCGGTCATTCGTGAGTTGTTGGAGGAGCATTCTGCGTGTCTGGTTTAACCCTGTTTCTGGCCGATGAAGCGGCCATGGTCGCCTTCGGCGGCAAAATGGCCGAAGTGACCGGCGGTCGCGGCGTGATTTTTCTGGAAGGTGACCTGGGTGCGGGTAAAACCACCCTGTCGCGTGGCCTGATTCGTGGGCTGGGCCATACTGGTGCAGTGAAAAGCCCTACCTTCACCGTGGTCGAACCCTACGAAATCGGCGAGGTCCGAGCCTTTCACTTCGACCTGTATCGCCTGGTCGATCCTGAGGAGCTGGAGTACATGGGTATTCGTGACTATTTCGACGGCGACCCGCTTTGCCTGTTCGAGTGGCCAGAAAAGGGTACGGGCGTTTTGCCAAAGCCTGACCTGACCATTACCATAAGCCCCCAAGCGGGCGGACGCTCGCTGATCCTTTCGCCGCAGGGGGCTCGCGGCGAGGCCTGGTGCGTCGCACTGGCCGAACACTATAAACAGTAAGTGGGGTAGGTATGCGCATACGCGCACTGGTCGCCATCGTTGGGCTGCTGCTGACAACGGTGACCGTTGACGCTCTGGCCGTCACTCAAGTCAAGAGCATGCGCCTGTGGCGCGCGCCGGACAACACGCGGCTGGTCTTCGACCTTTCAGGCCCCGTGCAGCATAGTGTCTTCACCCTCAGCGCGCCGGACCGCCTGGTTATCGACATCAATGGCGCAACCTTGGCTGCGCCACTGAACGTGGCCACCTCCAACACGCCGATAAGCAGCGTGCGTTCGGCCCAGCGGACGCCGACCGACCTGCGCGTGGTGGTCGACCTGAAAAAATCGGTCACCCCAAAGAGTTTCACCCTGGCGCCCAACGCCCAGTATGGCAATCGCCTGGTGGTCGACCTGTACGACCAGGAAGCCGACGCCATCGCCGCCAGCGCCCCGCCCCCGGCCCCGACCCCGGTACAAACCCCGGCGACCACGCCTGCGGTGCCGGTGAGCCCGGCCCAGCCCGCCATCAAGCTGCCGCCGGTACCGAGCGGCAAGCGGGACATCGTGGTCGCCATCGACGCCGGCCATGGCGGCGAAGACCCGGGTGCATCCGGCTCGCGTGGTCAGCATGAAAAAGACATCGTGCTGCAGATCGCCAAAGAGCTGCAGCGCCAGATCAACCGCGAGAAAGGCTTCCGGGCCGAGCTGACCCGTACTGGCGACTATTTCATCCCGCTGCGCAAACGCACGGAAATCGCCCGCAAGAAGGGCGCCGACCTGTTCATCTCCATTCATGCTGACGCCGCACCGTCGCGGGCTGCCTTTGGCGCCTCGGTGTTCGCCTTGTCCGACCGTGGTGCCACCTCCGAAACCGCGCGCTGGCTGGCCGACACGGAAAACCGCTCAGACCTTATCGGTGGTGCGGGCAATGTCAGCCTGGATGACAAGGACCGGATGTTGGCCGGTGTGCTGCTCGACCTGTCGATGACCGCCACCCTCAGCTCCAGCCTCAACGTCGGGCAGAAGGTGCTGGGCAACATGGGTCGCGTCACCTCGCTGCACAAGCAGCGTGTGGAGCAAGCCGGCTTCATGGTGCTGAAGTCCCCGGATATTCCGTCGATCCTCGTTGAAACCGGGTTCATCTCGAACAACAACGAAGCGGCCAAACTGGCCACCGCCAGCCACCAGCAGGCCCTGGCCCGTTCTATTCACACGGGCGTGCGCCAGTACTTCCAGCAGAACCCGCCACCGGGCACCTATGTGGCCTGGCTGCGCGACACCGGCAAGATTGCCGCAGGCCCGCGTGAGCACACGGTTCGCCCAGGCGAAACCCTGGCCATGCTCGCCGTGCGCTACCAGGTCAGCGTTGCCAGCCTGCGCAGCACCAACAGCCTCAAGACCGATGAGCTGAAGGTCGGCCAGCGCCTCGATGTCCCGGCCACCACGCTGGCTTCGCAATGAGTGGTGGTTCGCGCATCCAGCTGCTCAGCCCGCGGCTGGCCAACCAGATTGCCGCCGGCGAAGTGGTCGAGCGGCCGGCCTCTGTCGCCAAGGAGCTGCTGGAAAACAGCCTGGACTCCGGCGCCCGACGTATCGACGTGGACGTGGAGCAGGGCGGCGTCAAGCTGCTGAAGGTGCGTGACGACGGCAGTGGTATTTCCGCCGACGACCTGCCGCTGGCCCTGGCCCGTCACGCCACCAGCAAGATCCGCGAGCTGGAAGACCTTGAAGGGGTATTGAGCCTGGGCTTCCGTGGTGAGGCCCTGGCCTCGATCAGCTCGGTGGCGCGCCTGACCCTGACCTCGCGTACCGCCAGCGCCAGCGAGGCCTGGCAGGTGGAAACCGAAGGTCGCGACATGACCCCGCGGGTACAGCCGGCGGCTCACCCGGTCGGTACGTCGGTGGAAGTGCGTGACCTGTTCTTCAATACCCCGGCCCGGCGCAAGTTCCTCAAGGCCGAGAAAACCGAATTCGATCACCTGCAGGAAGTCATCCGGCGGCTGGCCCTGGCGCGTTTCGATGTCGGCTTCCACCTGCGTCACAACGGCAAGAGCATCCTCAGCCTGCACGAAGCCCACGACGAGACCGCCCGCGCACGGCGGGTGGGCGCCATCTGTGGCGCGGGCTTCATGGAGCAGGCGCTGCCGATCGACGTCGAACGCAACGGCCTGCGCCTGTGGGGCTGGGTCGGCCTGCCGACCTTCTCGCGCAGCCAGGCAGACCTGCAGTACTTCTTCGTCAACGGCCGTGCAGTGCGCGACAAGCTGGTCGCCCACGCGGTGCGCCAGGCCTACCGCGACGTGCTGTTCAACGGGCGGCACCCGACGTTCGTGCTGTTTCTCGAGCTGGAACCCAACGGCGTCGACGTCAACGTGCACCCGACCAAGCACGAGGTGCGCTTCCGCGAAGGGCGCTCGGTGCACGACTTCCTGTATGGCACCCTGCACCGCGCCCTGGCCGATGTACGCCCGGAAGACCAGTTGGCGGCGCCTGCTGCGGTGACCGAGATGGTCCGCCCCACAGGCCCCCAGGCCGGCGAATTCGGGCCACAGGGTGAAATGCGCCTGGCCTCGCCGGTGCTTGAACAGCCGCGTGCCCCGCAACAGTCGTTTTCCAACGGTGGCAGTGGCGCGGGTTACCAGTACCAGTACACGCCGCGCCCCTCGCAACCGCTGCCGGCCGCCGAGGTGCAGGCGGTCTATCGCGACTTTTACAAACCGCTGGAAGGTGGTGGCGCGGCGCCAGCGACGGCCCTGCCTGAAAGCCAGGGTGACATTCCGCCGCTGGGGTATGCGCTGGCGCAGCTCAAGGGTATCTACATCCTGGCCGAGAACGCCGTCGGCCTGGTGCTGGTGGACATGCACGCCGCCCACGAGCGCATCATGTACGAGCGCCTCAAAGTGGCCATGGCCAGCGAAGGCCTCAGCGGCCAGCCGCTGCTGGTACCGGAAACCCTGGCCTTGAGCCAGCGCGAAGCCGACTGCGCCGAAGAGCACGCGCAGTGGTTCCAGCGCCTGGGCTTCGAATTGCAGCGCCTGGCCCCGGAAACCCTGGCGATCCGCCAGATTCCGGCGCTGCTCAAGCAGGCTGAGGCCAACCGCCTGGTGCAGGATGTGCTCGCCGACCTGATGGAGTACGGCACCAGCGACCGTATCCAGGCGCACCTCAACGAACTGCTGGGCACCATGGCCTGCCACGGCGCGGTGCGCGCCAACCGGCGCCTGGCAATACCCGAGATGAATGCCCTGCTGCGCGACATGGAAAACACCGAACGCAGCGGCCAGTGCAACCATGGCCGTCCCACCTGGACCCAGATGGGCCTGGACGACCTGGACAAACTCTTCCTGCGCGGTCGATGAAATGAGCGTCAAGCCCCCTGCAATATTCCTGATGGGCCCGACGGCGGCCGGCAAGACCGACCTGGCTATCGAGCTGACCAAGGTGCTGCCGTGCGAGTTGATCAGCGTCGACTCGGCGCTGGTCTACCGCGGCATGGACATTGGTTCGGCCAAGCCCTCGAAAGAAATCCTTGCCGCCCACCCGCACCGGCTGATCGACATTCGCGACCCGGCCGAGAGCTATTCGGCCGCGCAGTTCCGTGCCGACGCACTGGAAGCCATGGCCGACATTACCGCGCGCGGCAAGATCCCGCTGCTGGTGGGTGGCACCATGCTCTATTACAAGGCCTTGATCGATGGCCTGGCAGACATGCCGGCGGCCGATGCTGCGGTCCGTGCCGAGCTGGAAACCCAGGCAGACGCCTTGGGCCTGGCCGAACTGCACCGCCAACTGGCCGAAATCGACCCCGAGTCGGCAGCGCGAATTCACCCCAACGACCCGCAGCGGTTGATCCGTGCGCTGGAGGTGTTTCGGGTGAGCGGCGAGAGCATGACGGTTCATCGCCAGCGTCAATTCGCTGAAAGTCGCGGCGCAGACGCAGGCGCTGCCGGACATTTGCCCTATACTGTCGCGAGTTTGGCGATTGCTCCTACAGATCGTCACATTTTGCATCAGCGAATTGCGTTACGATTTTCACAAATGCTGGAACAGGGCTTCGTTGAAGAGGTCCGATCGCTGCGAGCCAGAAGTGACTTGCACGCCGGGCTGCCGTCTATACGGGCAGTGGGTTATCGGCAGGTCTGGGATTACCTGGACGGCAAGCTGACTGAGAATGAGATGCGAGAACGCGGTATCATCGCTACTCGGCAGCTGGCCAAGCGGCAGTTCACCTGGTTGCGTGGCTGGCCCGATGTTCACTGGCTTGACAGCCTGGCCTGCGACAATCTGTCCCGCACCTTGAAATACCTTGGGGCCATCTCCATATTGAGCTGAGTCCCTGCTGATTGCCGTCTATTCTTGCGAAGGGGCGGCCTAATTTATCGATTTTATTGATTTTCTATTATTTATCCTTACAGGAGTGCGGCATATGTCAAAAGGGCATTCGCTACAAGACCCTTACTTGAATACCTTGAGAAAAGAAAAGGTTCCGGTATCCATCTATCTGGTCAACGGAATCAAGCTGCAGGGCTCGATCGAATCCTTCGACCAGTTCGTGGTACTGCTGAAGAACACCGTCAGCCAGATGGTCTACAAGCACGCCATTTCGACCGTGGTTCCGGCCCGTCCGGTTCGCCTGCCAAGCCCGACCGATGCCGAGCACGGCGACAGCGAGCCAGGCAACGCCTGATAGGAGCCTGCATTGTTCTTTGAGCGCCACGGTGGTGGTGAGCGGGCGTTGCTCGTTCACTTGGAAGGTCAGAACCCTGAGGCGCGCGAAGATCCGCAGGAGTTTCAGGAGCTGGCACTGTCGGCCGGGGCGGATATCGTCTCGCTGGTGACAGTGACAAGGCATCAGCCTTCGGCGAAATACCTGATTGGCAGCGGCAAGGTCGAGGAGCTGCACGACCTGGTCCATGCCGAGCAGGTCGACCTGGTGATTTTCAATCACACCCTCACGCCCAGTCAGGAGCGCAACCTCGAACGTGTGTTCGAGTGCCGTGTGCTCGACCGGACCGGGCTGATCCTCGATATCTTCGCCCAGCGGGCGCGTACCCATGAAGGCAAGCTGCAGGTCGAACTGGCCCAGCTGGACCACATGAGCACGCGGCTGGTGCGCGGCTGGACCCACCTTGAGCGACAAAAAGGTGGTATCGGCCTGCGCGGCCCGGGTGAAACCCAGCTGGAAACCGACCGCCGCCTGTTGCGGGTGCGTATTCGCCAGATCAAGTCACGCCTGGAGAAGGTGCGCAGCCAGCGCGAGCAGGCGCGTCGCGGGCGCAAACGCGCAGACATCCCGTCGGTGTCGCTGGTGGGTTACACCAACGCCGGCAAGTCCACGCTGTTCAACGCCCTGACCCAATCCGAGGTGTACGCTGCCGACCAGCTGTTCGCCACGCTCGACCCGACCCTGCGCCGGCTTGAGCTGAACGACCTGGGGCCGATCGTGCTGGCCGACACCGTGGGCTTCATACGCCACCTGCCGCACAAGCTGGTCGAGGCATTTCGGGCTACGCTCGAAGAGTCGAGCAACTCCGACCTGCTGCTGCACGTGATCGACGCCCATGAGCCAGAGCGCATGGAGCAGATCGAGCAGGTGCTGGCGGTATTGGGCGAGATTGGTGCCGAAGGCTTGCCGATCCTCGAGGTGTATAACAAACTCGACCTGCTCGAAGATGTCGAGCCGCAGATCCAGCGCGATGCCGATGGCAAACCGCAGCGGGTCTGGGTATCGGCACGCGATGGGCGTGGCCTGGAGCTTGTAGGCCAGGCGATTGCAGAATTGCTGGGGGATGATCTGTTTGTCGGCACACTGTGCCTGGAGCAGCGTTTTGCCCGCTTGCGCGCGCAATTCTTTGCCCTGGGTGCCGTGCGCAGTGAAGAGCATGATGAAGAAGGGCGCAGCTTGCTGAGCGTGCGACTGCCCATGGTCGAACTGAATCGCCTGGTCAGTCGTGAAGGCATGGAGCCGCAAGTGTTTGTCGAGCAACACACTTTGCAATAAATGCTCGTCGAGGTCGCCGGGCAGCAGTGACAGGCATTCTGTAGCATTGGACGGCGCGCCGTGGGCGCGTCTTTGCTTTATCAGATGGAGAGCGCTATGGCTTGGAACGAGCCGGGTGGCAACTCGAACAATCAGGATCCCTGGGGCGGTCGCCGTGGTGGCGGCGGCGGCGGTGGTGACAAGAAAGGTCCGCCGGATCTGGACGAGGCCTTCCGCAAACTGCAGGACAGCCTGAATGGCATGTTCGGTGGTAACAAGAAACGTGGCGGCGGTGACCGCAATGTCGGCAAGGGTGGCGGCTATGGTCTGCTGGGCATTGGCCTGGCGGTGCTGGCGGCTATCTGGCTGTACAGCGCCGTGTACGTGGTCGACGAGCAGGAGCAGGCCGTGGTGCTGCGCTTCGGCAAGTACTATGAGACGGTCGGTCCCGGCCTGAACATCTACTTCCCGCCAATCGATCGCAAGTACATGGAAAACGTCACGCGCGAGCGTGCCTACACCAAGCAGGGCCAGATGCTCACCGAAGACGAGAACATCGTCGAGGTGCCGCTGACCGTCCAGTACAAGATCAGCAACCTGCAGGACTTCGTGCTCAACGTCGACCAGCCTGAGGTAAGCCTTCAGCACGCGACCGACAGCGCCCTGCGCCACGTGGTGGGTTCCACCTCGATGGACCAGGTGCTGACCGAAGGCCGTGAGCAGATGGCCGTGGATATCCGCGAACGCCTGCAGCGCTTCCTCGACAACTACCGTACCGGTATCACCGTGACCCAGGTCAACGTACAGAGCGCGGCAGCCCCGCGTGAAGTGCAGGAAGCCTTCGACGACGTGATCCGTGCCCGCGAAGACGAGCAGCGCGCCCGCAACCAGGCCGAGTCCTACGCCAATGGCGTGGTCCCCGAAGCCCGTGGTCAGGCCCAGCGCATCATCGAGGACGCCAATGGTTACCGCGACGAAGTCATCGCTCGCGCCAAGGGTGAGGCAGACCGCTTCACCAAGCTGCTCGTCGAGTACCGCAAGGCACCTGACGTAACCCGTGAGCGTCTGTATCTGGAGACCATGCAAGAGGTCTACAGCAATTCGAGCAAGGTCATGGTGGCGACCAAGGACGGGCAGAACAACCTGCTCTACCTGCCACTGGACAAGATGGTCGAAGGCAGCCGCAACCCGTCCGCGCCAACCGGCAGCGTGTCGCCATCGGCCAACGATGCGGCCGCGCGTGCAGCGCAGGACCTGCAACAGCAACAGCAGCCGCTGCGCACTAGGGAGAGCCGCTGATGAGCAATAGATCGCTGATCGCCCTGATCGTCGCCGTGGTCTTGGCCATTGTGGCCTGGAACAGCTTCTACATCGTGGGCCAGACCGAGCGCGCGGTAATGCTGCGTTTCGGTAAGGTGGTCCAGGCCGATGTCCAGCCCGGCCTGCACGTGAAGATTCCGTACGTCAACCAGGTGCGCAAGTTCGACGCCCGTCTGATGACCCTCGACGCCCCGACCCAACGGTTCCTGACCCTGGAGAAGAAAGCGGTGATGGTCGACGCCTACGCCAAGTGGCGCGTCAAGGATGCGGAACGTTTCTACACCGCCACGTCCGGCATGAAGCAGATCGCCGACGAGCGCTTGTCGCGTCGTCTGGAAAGCGGCCTGCGTGACCAGTTTGGTAAACGTACCCTGCACGAGGTGGTTTCCGGTGAACGTGACGCACTGATGGCCGACATCACTGCTTCGCTGAACCGCATGGCCAACAAGGAGCTGGGCATCGAGGTGGTCGACGTTCGCGTCAAGGCCATCGACCTGCCGAAGGAAGTCAACCGCAGCGTGTTCGACCGCATGAGCACCGAGCGTGAGCGTGAAGCCCGCGAGCACCGTGCCAAGGGTAACGAGCTGGCTGAAGGTATCCGTGCCGATGCCGACCGTCAGCGCCGTGTGCTGCTGGCCGAGGCTTATCGCGAAGCAGAAGAAACCCGCGGTGATGGTGATGCCCAGGCGGCCGCTATCTATGCCAAGGCCTACAGCCAGGACGCTGATTTCTATGCGTTCCACCGTAGCCTGCAGGCATACCGCGAGAGCTTCTCGAGCAAGAGCGACGTGATGGTCCTGGACCCGAAGAACGAGTTCTTCCGTTACCTGGACAAGAGCAGGCCTTGATGCTCAGGCCCCTGAGCTGAATCGGGAGCACCCCGCCTGGCAGGTAAAATTCCAGGCAGGGTGCATCCTGAATCAAAAGGGGTGTATGATGAGGCAGCCGGGAAATTTCCCGGCTTTTTTGCGTCTGCAAGGTTGATTGGCACTGCGCCAGTTGACGGTTTGGTCAGGTCGCAAGGCAATTTGAGGGTGTCGGGTACGGTGGCTGCGCTGGGATCAGTGCTGCCCGCTGCTGTGCGCGATACCGGCTTTACTGACGGCTTGCCTGCTGGCAGCCGCCCGGACCAGAGGGGAAATGGCGTAATGGCAACGGTAGACCGCTGGCTACTGCCAGATGGCATCGAGGAAGTACTGCCACCTGAGGCTGCGCGCATCGAAATTGCGCGCCGCCAGGTGTTGGACCTGTTCCAGAGTTGGGGTTACGAGCTGGTCGTCACCCCGCATATCGAGTACCTGGAGTCGCTGCTTACCGGCGCCGGCCAGGACCTGGATCAGCGCACCTTCAAGGTGGTGGACCCGCAGTCCGGCCGCCTGATGGGCTTCCGTGCCGACTTCACTCCGCAGGTGGCGCGCATCGACGCCCACACCCTGCGCCGTGAAGGCCCGAGCCGCCTGTGCTATGCCGGCAGCGTGCTGCACGCCCAGCCGCGTGCGCTGTCGACCTCGCGCAGCCCGATCCAGCTGGGTGCCGAGCTGTACGGCGACGCCAGCCCCACCAGCGACGTCGAAGTCATCAGCCTGATGCTGGCCACGCTGCAACTGGCCGATGTGCCGGATGTGCACATGGACCTGGGCCACGTCGGCATCTACCGCGGCCTGGCGCGTGCGGCCGGCCTGTCCGGTGCGGTCGAGCAGCAGTTGTTCGACGCGCTGCAGCGCAAGTCGGTGGACGAAGTGCAGGCACTGACTGCCGACCTGCCGAAGGACCTGGGCAACATGCTGCGCGCACTGGTCGAGCTGTGCGGTGGCCGCGAGGTGCTGAACGAGGCCCGTGTGCGCCTGGGCCGTGCCCCTGCCAGCGTGCTGGCGGCGCTGGACGACCTGCTGGCGATCGCTGATCGCCTGGCGTCGCGCTACCCGGACCTGCCGCTGTACTTCGACCTCGGCGAGCTGCGCGGTTACCACTATCACACCGGCGTGGTGTTCGCCGTGTTCGTGCCGGGCGAAGGTCAGTCGATCGCCCAGGGCGGGCGCTACGACGACATCGGCGCCGACTTTGGCCGGGCCCGCCCGGCAACCGGTTTCTCCACGGATTTGAAGACCCTGGTCACACTGGGGCGAGCGGAGGTCGTATTGCCAACTGGCGGCATCTGGATGCCGGACAGTGGCGACGCGGCCCTCTGGCAGCAAGTCTGCCAGTTGCGCAACGAGGGCCAGCGTGTGGTCCAGGCTCTGCCTGGTCAGCCGTTGAGTGCTGCTCTCGAGGCGGATTGTGATCGGCAATTGATTCAGCAAGACGGGCGCTGGCAGGTTCTGCCGCTGGCCCAGTGAGTTTCTGCGTCGGCAACAGGCCGGCAACCAAGTTTGCGTGAATGAGGACCAATGTAATGGGTAAGAATGTCGTCGTCCTGGGCACCCAATGGGGTGATGAGGGCAAAGGCAAGATCGTCGATCTGCTGACCGAACATGCTGCCGCCGTAGTGCGCTACCAAGGTGGCCACAATGCGGGCCACACCCTGGTGATCAACGGTGAAAAAACCGTGCTGCACCTGATTCCGTCCGGCATCCTGCGTGAAGGCGTACAGTGCCTGATCGGCAACGGCGTGGTCGTTGCCCCGGATGCCCTGATGCGCGAAATCACCAAGCTGGAAGAGAAGGGCGTACCGGTGCGCGAGCGCCTGCGCATCTCCCCGGCTGCGCCGCTGATCCTGTCGTACCACGTGGCCCTCGACCAGGCCCGTGAAAAAGCCCGTGGCGAAGCCAAGATCGGCACCACCGGCCGTGGTATCGGCCCAGCCTACGAAGACAAGGTCGCGCGCCGCGGCCTGCGCGTTGGCGACCTGTTCCACCGTGAGCGTTTCGCCGCCAAGCTGGGTGAGCTGCTGGACTACCACAACTTCCAGCTGGTGAACTACTACAAAGAGCCGGCCATCGACTTCCAGCAAACCCTGGACGAGTGCATGGCCTACGCCGAACAGCTCAAGCCGATGATGCTCGACGTCACCGCCGAGCTGCACAACCTGCGTCGTGCCGGCAAGGACATCATGTTCGAAGGCGCCCAGGGCTCGCTGCTGGACATCGACCACGGTACCTACCCGTACGTCACCAGCTCCAACACCACCGCTGGCGGTATCTCCACCGGTTCCGGCGTTGGCCCAATGTACCTGGACTACATCCTGGGTATCACCAAGGCGTACACCACTCGCGTAGGTTCGGGCCCGTTCCCGACCGAACTGTTCGACGAGACCGGCGCTACCCTGGCCAAGCGTGGCCACGAGTTCGGTTCCACCACCGGCCGTGCCCGTCGTTGCGGCTGGTTCGATGCCGTGATCCTGCGTCGCGCCATTGACGTCAACAGCATCTCGGGCATCTGCCTGACCAAGCTGGACGTGCTGGACGGCCTGGAAACCATCAACATCTGCGTTGGCTACAAGAACGAGAACGGTGCCGTCATCGACGCCCCTTCCGATGCCGACAGCTACATCGGCCTGGAGCCGGTGTACGAAGAGATGCCAGGCTGGAGCCAATCGACCCTGGGTGCCAAGACCCTGGAAGAGCTGCCAGAAGCTGCCCGCGCTTACATCAAGCGCATCGAGGAGCTGACCGGCGCGCCGATCGACATCATCTCCACCGGCCCGGACCGCAACGAAACCATCGTTCTGCGTCACCCGTTCGCCTGATCTGCCCTCCAGGCTGATCTGACGCCGCGGCCCTGAAAGGGGCCGCGGCGTTTTCATTCATGGATAACCCATTGCTGAACCTTGGCGTTTATCCCTGCTGCCCCCGGCACAACCCTTGCTGTAAGAAGTTTCTGACGATGCCATCAAAATAGTGGCGCCAGAAAACACGAGGGTTACACCGTGTCTGCCATCCTCTCACTGTTACGAAGCCGCCTATTGCGGCCTGTGTTTGTTGCCTTGGGTATCGCGCTTCTGGTGCAGGTGCTGGTTGCCGTTGCACTCACGCGTAGCACGGTCACTGCCCTGGAGGCTGATCTTGGCGAGCGCCTGGGCAATGACAGCCGTCAGCTGGCCAGCGACCTGGAGCAAGCCGGGCAGGACGTGCGCTCAGGCCTCGACAGCCTGTCCAGCAGCACCCGCCAGCGCCTCAGCGCAGGCTTGTCTGCACGCCTGCAGAGCGAACAGCAGCAACTGCGCAGCACGCTGGAACAAAACCTCAAGGAGTCCGCCAATGACATGGCCGAGCTGTTGGCCTCGGTGGCCCCGCGGGCCATCTGGGACAACGACGTGCCGGTGCTTTCCGACTTCGCCCGCCGCGCACAGCGCAACCCCAATGTGCTGTTCGTGGTCTACGACGACGCTCAGGGCCAGCATCTGACCCGCTACCTGAACCGGCAAAACCCCATCAACCAAGCGTTGATGGAAAAGGGCCAGGGTGAGCGGGCGCTGGACAAGGTGATCGATGCGGCCCGACGGGACCCGGCGGTGTACTTCGTCGAGTCCCCGATCAACCCCAATGGCGCTGAAATCGGCAAGGTGGTGATGGGCGTCTCCACGGCCGGTATTGATCAGCAGCTCAAGGCCCTCGACCAGCGTTTCTCGGCCCTGATCGCCAGCGGTGAGCAACTGGTCGGCGACAGCCTGGTCGGTGCCGCCGCCGACAGTGGCAAGACCCTGCGCGAACGCCTGGAGAAGGCGCAAGGCAGTGCTGCTGCAATGCAGGCCAATACCGCGCAGACTGTGCGTGACGCTGCCGCGGAGCTACGCTGGCGCATCGGTCTGGGTCTGGCGCTGGTCGGGCTTGGTGTGCTGCTGGTGGTCGCCGTGGTCCTTGGCCGTCGGGTGCTTAGCAAGCTGCGGCTGTTGATTGCTGCACTCGATGACCTGGCAGCAGGGGAAGGCGACCTGACCAAGCGTGTGCGGCTCGACAGCCGCGACGAAATTGGCGACATGGCCTCGGCAGTGAATCGCTTTGTCGACAAGCTGCAGCCAATCGTTCGCGAGGCGGGCGAGGTGGCGCAGCGCACTGGCGTGGAGATTGGCGCAATGGCTCAGCGCAATGCAGGTGCCGATGCCGCAGCCGCGCTGCAACGGGATGAAGTGGCGGCCAGCCTGCGTGATCTGTCGAGCATGGCCGATGAGGCTCAGGCCGAAAGCCATGCGATGCAGGCGGCATTGCAGCAAGTGGTGGATATCCGCCAGGCAACCGACGAAAACAGCCGTACCTCGACTCAGCTGGCGGGCCTGATCGAGAACCTCGCCGGGCAGGTGGACGCCGGTTCTCAGGTGATAGAGCGCCTGGCCAAGCAGAGCGAGCAGATCGAAGTGGTGCTGACGGTGATCCACGGCATTGCCGAGCAAACAAACCTGCTGGCCTTGAACGCTGCCATCGAGGCGGCCCGTGCCGGTGAAACCGGGCGTGGCTTTGCTGTGGTGGCGGATGAGGTGCGGGCGCTGGCGAGCAAGACGCAAAGCTCCACCGGGGATATTCAGGCGCATATCGCCGCGCTGCAGAAGGGTGCCAAAGAGGCCGTGGCCACCATCAGCCAGGCCGGGCTCAAGGCCAGCGAAGGGCTGCTGGTGTTGCGTGACAATGAACGCCGCCAGCAGTCGGTGCAGGCTGCGGTGGAGCAGGTACATGCGGCCATCGGCCTGGCCACCCGAGCGGCCGAGCAGCAGGCAAATGGTGCGCAGGCGGTGCGCGGGCGGGTAGAGACCATTCATGCCCAGGCCGAGCGCTCGGCGGAGGTGGTGATGCAGACCACGGCCAGCAGCAAGGTGCTGGATGACCTGGCCGCACAACTGAGGGCGAGCCTGGGGCAGTTCAGGGCTTGAGGATGGTGGCGGTCTACGGCGAAGGGATTGCTCATATCAGCTCGATAGCCCGCCAGGGTGAGCTGCTCTGCCGCCATGATGGCATTTCCGCCCCCATACCGATAATCGCCTTACCAGGACTGAGTCACCTTCATCGTCAAACTTGTAGGCAATTTCCCAAAATCGCCCTATTCGTCCACGTTCTATTGCAGCACCAGGCGCAGGGAACTAGTGTCTTTCGTACTAGGAGGCGCGCAGCGTAACCCGCCGTTTGCCTTTGGGAGCAGCCTTAAAATGGCGATGTCTGCAAGCCGTCGTTATCAGCCCAATCTTTACCAAGGAGAGGTAAGCATGGCTTTCGATGCTTTCCTTCTTCGCGAATTTTGACCCGCAGAGCATCAAAGAAAATGACCGGATACATCGGCTCCAGAGGCCGCTGTTGCCACGCGCCAATCTCCTCCATGACCTCGTCGGTCACGGAACTGATGAAGTCGGGCGAGACCTCTGTTCCATACTGCTCGGAGAGAAAGGCACGGATCTCTCTGACCGTCATACCGCGGGCATACATGGCGATGATCTTGTCGTCAAAACCGGTGTAACGGCGCTCATGTTTGGGGATCAAAATGGGCGAAAAGCTGCCATCCCGGTCACGAGGGATATCCAGCCTTAGCGGGCCATCACCAGTGAGTACCGTTTTGCCGCTCTTCCCATTTCGCTGGTTGGTTTCATCCTCCGGGCGCTGCGCGCCCGGTGGATAGCCCAGGTGATGACCCAGTTCGGCATTCAAGGCTCGCTCTATCAGCGCCTTCTTGAATGCCGCAGAGGCTTCTTCGATGGCTTCTGCGGTCATCAGCGGAACAGCGGAAAACTGTTTCAGCAGCTCTTGCGGAACCTTTGGTAACTCTCGGAGCGGTTTTTTTTTGGTTGGCATACATGCACCTCTTACTCATGTTATGCCCGAACACAAAATTTCTGACACCCTCAAAAATCCAGGCTGCTCGCCAGCCTGGATTCGTTCTCAAGCCTTATTCAGATACATCCGCGTAGTCAGCAAGTACACCGGCAACCCCGACACCACAATCAACAGCGCCGCATAAGGCGCCGCCGCCGCAAACTCGACGTTGGCCGTATGCGCCCACACTTCGGTAGCCAGGGTGGTCATGCCGGTCGGGCTGAGCAGCAAGGTCGCCGTCAGTTCCTTCATGGCATCCAGGAACACCAGCGCGAAAGCTGCTGCCATCGCCGGGAAGATGATCGGCAAGGTCACCCGGCAGAACGCGGCAAAGCTGCTCGCGCCCAGGGTGCGGGCGGCTTCTTCCAGCGTCGGCGAAGCCTTGTTCAGCGCGGTGCGCACCGGCGATTGCGCCAGCGGCAAGAACAGCAGCGCATAGGCCAGCAGCAGCAAGGCCGTGGTCTGGTACAGCGCCGGCACGTAGTGCAGGGCGAAGAATACCAGGGTCAGGGCAATCACCAGGCCGGGCAGGGCGTGCAGCAGGTAAGGCAGGCGCTCGGCCCAGATCGCCAGGCGGCCTTTGTAGCGCACCACCAGGAAGCTGATCGGCAGCGCCAGCAGCACGCAGAAACCGGCACCACCCAGCGATACCGACAACGAGGTGAACAACGCCTTGGAGATGGCTGCCACCGGGAATGCCGCCGACGAACCAACGCTCAGCCAGTAGCCAAGCATCGCCAGCGGAATGCCACTGCCAAGCACCGCCAGGGCCACACAAAGAAGCTGCGCCAGCACCGCCCAGCCACGCAGCCTTACCGGCTGTGCGCGGCGCGCCACGCCTTGGCCGATGCGCACATGGCGAGCCTTGCCGCGCACCCGCAGCTCCAGCCACAGCATCACCAGGCACATCGCCAGCAGCACGGCGGACAGCATCGCCGCGTTGGCATTGCTGAACTCCAGTTCGAACTGCTGGTAGATGGCGGTGGTGAAGGTTTGCAGGCCGAGAATCGACAGTGCGCCGAACTCCACCAGCATGTGCAGGGCAATCAGTAGTGCGCCGCCCAGCATCGACGGCCACAAGAGGGGCAGGGTGACCTTGACGAATACCCCCCAACGGCTGCAACCCAGCGTGCGTGCCGACTCTTCAAGCGAAGTGTCGAGGTTGCGCAGGGTGGCGGCCACCGGCAGGAACACCAGCGGGTACTTGGACAAGGCCATGACCATGATCGCCCCGCCCAACCCTTCGAAATCCGAGCTCAGCGATACCCAGGTGAAGCTGCTGACGAACGACGGCACGGCAAACGGCAGGCACAGCACCACGCCCCACAGCCGGCGGCCGGCCAGGTTGCTGCGCTCCAGCAGCCAGGCCAGGGCCAGGCCCACCATCATGCAGGTCAGTGTCACCCCGAACATCAGCAGCAGGGTGTTGCGCATCAGCCCCCAGACGAAGGGACGCCACAGCAGGTGCAAGGCTTCGCGCCAGCCGGCTTCCCAGGCTTTGATGGCGACATACAGCAGTGGCAGCAAGCTCATCGCCACCAGGAACAGCACAGGTAGTACCACCCAGATGGAAGGGCGCTTGCGGCGCGGTACGAAGCGTACCGGCGCCGGCTGGGACAGGGCGGCGGTCATCAGAGCAGGCCGACCTCGCGTTCGAGTTCGATGGCTTCTTCGGCATTGCCAAGGTCAGCCGGCGAGATCTTCGGCGGGCGCAGCTCTTCGAACGGTTTCAGGCCACGGTCAGAGACCATGCCTTTGTGCAGCGGGTATTCGGCGGTGGTCTGGGTGATCACGCGCTGGCCTTCTTCACTGGCCATCCAGTTGAGCAGGGCCTGGGCTTCCTTGGGGTGCTTGCTGGCCTTCACAGCGGCAGCGCCGGAAATGGTCACCAGGTTGCCGGCATCGCCATCAGCCAGGTAGTAAAGCTTGGAGTCGAGCTTGCCGCGCTCGCGCTCCAGGGCGTACCAATAGTAGTTGTTCACCAGGACGGCAGCGACTTCGCCTTTTTCTACGGCCTTCAGGGCGACCATGTTGTTGGTGTAGGTCTTGCCGAAGGCTTTCAGGCCGGTCAGCCATTCTTCAGTGGCTTCGCGACCATGCATTTTCAGGATGGCCACGGCCTGTTCCTGGAATGCGCCGCTGGTCGGAACGTAGCCGACGCGGCCGTCCCATTCAGGGTCGGAAAAATCCATGACCGTGGTCGGCAGGTCTTTTTCGTCGATCTTCTTCGGGTTGTAGACCACCACCCGGGTACGTGCGGTGACGCCCATCCAGGTGCCGTTGGCGCCTACGTATTCCTTGGGCAGCATGTTCAGCGTGGCGTCGTCGATCTTCGCCAACAGGCCCAGCTCGCCCAGGTTGTTCAGCGGTGGAGATTCTTCGGTATAGATGATGTCGGCGGGCGAGCGCTCGCCTTCCTCGATGATCTGGCTGGCCAGCTGGTTGCTGCTGCCTTTGCGGATATTGATGTGGATGCCGGTCTTGGCCTCATAGGCCTTGGCGATGGCCTCGCCGATTTCCTTGTGCTGACCGTTGTACATGGTCAGGGCGACCGGGGCGTCTGCCATGGCGGCCGGAGCGCCGATGACCAGGCTCAGCACGGCGGCGGCCAGGGTACGCATCAGCGGTTGCGGGCGGATCGTCATGCGGGTACTTCCTCGCTTACGGCTACATATTTGGAAACAATGGTAAACGAAATCGTTTCTCAAGTGGCCGGGTGACGAGAAATTCATGCTCAGACCATGGTCAGTGCCACACAAGGCATGCGCACGTGACGCCTGTCGCGGAGGAGGGGCCTACAAAAAACGCAGGCAAGAAAAAACCCACTAGCAAGCTAGTGGGTTTTTTGTATGGTGCCCAGGAGAAGACTCGAACTTCCACGACCTTGCGGTCACTGATACCTGAAACCAGCGCGTCTACCAATTCCGCCACCTGGGCAAAGCTTTACATCATCTGGTGAAGGCGACTATCGTTCGCTTCACACAGTAGTAACAGATCCTTGGTCATCTGTTACTTGAAATACTTGGTGCCCAGGAGAAGACTCGAACTTCCACGACCTTGCGGTCACTGATACCTGAAACCAGCGCGTCTACCAATTCCGCCACCTGGGCACACATTCGAGATTACTTGATGCTTTACAGCGCCGCTCATCTCTACTACAACTTCGGGGTTGTCCGTCGTTGTGGTGCGCACTATACGGACGCTCTGGAGGGCTGTAAAGCCCCCAATCAAAAAAAATTTCAAAAAATTCAACTTGTTGATTCCACAGGTCTATTGCCGCTCACCAGAGGTGCCGTTGGGGCTGTCCAACGCTTACATTTCCGGTTTCAATAGGCCTATGCCAGAATTCATATCTATATACCCCAAGGTGAACCCCTTCTGATGGCCGATTGGCAATCCCTCGATCCCGAGGCCGCTCGCGAAGCGGAAAAATACGACAACCCCATTCCCAGCCGTGAGCTGATCCTGCAGCGCCTTGCCGACCGTGGCGAACCCGCTGCGCGCGAGGAGCTGGCGAAAGAGTTTGGTCTGTATGAAGAAGACCAGATCGAAGCCTTGCGTCGTCGCCTGCGTGCCATGGAGCGCGACGGCCAGCTTATCTATACACGGCGCGGCACTTATGCCCCGGTAGACAAGCTGGACCTGATCTGCGGCCGCGTCTCGGGCCACCGCGATGGCTTCGGCTTCCTTATCCCTGATGACGGCAGCGAAGACCTGTTCCTCAGCCCGTCGCAGATGCGCCTGGTATTCGACGGCGACCGTGGCCTGGCCCGCGTCTCTGGCGTAGACCGCCGCGGCCGCCGCGAAGGCGTGCTGGTCGAAGTCATCTCCCGTGCCCACGAAAGCGTGGTCGGCCGTTACTTTGAAGAGGGCGGCATCGGCTACGTGACCCCGGACAACCCGAAGATCCAGCAGGAAGTGCTGGTGACCGCCGGGCGTAACGGTGGCGCGAAGATCGGCCAGTTTGTCGAGATCAAGATCACCCACTGGCCAACCCCGCGCTTCCAGCCGCAAGGCGACGTGGTCGAGGTCATCGGCAACTACATGGCGCCGGGCATGGAAATCGACGTTGCCCTGCGCAGCTACGATATCCCCCACGTCTGGCCCCAGGACGTGGTCAAGGAAGCGCGCAAGTTCCGCTCCGAAGTCGAAGACAAGGACAAGGAGAAGCGCATCGACCTGCGTCACCTGCCGTTCGTCACCATCGACGGCGAGGACGCCCGCGACTTCGACGACGCCGTCTATTGCGAACCGCTGGGCAAGCTGCGCATGTTCTCTGGCGGCTGGCGCCTGTATGTGGCCATCGCCGACGTGTCCAGCTACGTGCGCCTGGGTTCGGCCCTGGACGTCGAGGCCCAGCAGCGCGGTAACTCGGTGTACTTCCCCGAGCGCGTGGTGCCGATGCTCCCTGAAGAGCTGTCCAACGGCCTGTGCTCGCTGAACCCGCATGTCGATCGCCTGGCCATGGTCTGTGAAATGACCATGAACAAAGCCGGCCAGATGGTCGACTACCAGTTCTACGAAGCCGTGATCCATTCACATGCCCGTCTGACCTATAACAAGGTCAGCAGCATGCTCGAGCACTCCCGTACCCGCGAGGGCAAGGCGCTGCGCGAGGAGTACAAGGAAGTCCTGCCGGACCTGAAGCACCTGTACAACCTGTACAAGGTGCTGGTCGAGGCCCGCCACACGCGTGGCGCCATCGATTTCGAAACCCAGGAAACCCGGATCATCTTCGGTGACCAGCGCAAGATCGCGGAAATCCGCCCGACCGTGCGCAACGAAGCCCACAAGCTGATCGAGGAATGCATGCTGGCGGCCAACGTGGCCACCGCCGAGTTCCTGCAAAAGCATGAAGTGCCTGCCCTGTACCGGGTGCACGACGGCCCGCCGCCAGAGCGCCTGGAAAAACTCCGCGCCTTCCTGGGCGAGCTCGGCCTTTCCCTGCACAAGGGCAAGGACCCGTCGCCGAAGGACTACCAGGCCTTGCTGGCGAGCATTGCTGGGCGCCCGGACTTCCACCTGATCCAGACGGTGATGCTGCGCTCGCTGAGCCAGGCGGTGTACAGCACCGACAACAACGGCCACTTCGGTTTGAACTACGAGGCGTACACCCACTTCACCTCGCCGATCCGTCGTTACCCGGACCTGCTGGTGCATCGCGCCATCCGTAGCGTAATCCGCTCCAAGGTCGATACCCCGCACGTCAAGCGTGCCGGCGCCATGAGCATCCCCAAGGCGCGTATCTACCCGTACGACGTGAATACCCTCGATCAGCTGGGCGAGCAGTGCTCGATGACCGAGCGGCGTGCCGACGAGGCCACCCGCGACGTGGTCAACTGGCTCAAGTGCGAGTTCATGAAGGACCGCGTGGGCGAAACCTTCCCGGGCGTGATCACTGCGGTGACCGGCTTCGGCCTGTTCGTCGAGCTGACCGATATCTACGTCGAGGGCCTGGTGCACGTCAGCGCGCTGCCGGGTGACTACTATCACTTCGACCCTGTGCACCATCGACTGTCCGGTGAGCGTACCGGGCGCAGCTTCCGCCTGGGCGACACCATCGAAGTCAAGGTCATGCGCGTCGATCTCGACGAACGCAAGATCGACTTCGAGGTGTCCGAGCAGCAGCTCAAGGCGCCGATCGGACGCAAAGGGCGCGGTGCCGCACCGGTCGCCGAAAAGGGCGAGCAGCCGCCGGTGACCGAGGCCAAGGCTACGCCGAAGCCGCGTAGCCGCAAGAGCGAAGCGTCCGAGGCGTACTTCCCGAAAGACGCCGTGCAGCGCAACGCCGAAGTGCGCAAGAGCCGCGAAATGAAGAAGGCGCTGATGACCGAAGCGCGTTCCGGTGGCCATTCGAGCAGCAAGTCGGACAAAGGCAGCAGCAAGGCTGCCGGCAAGCCGACCAAGCACCGTAAAGGCCCGCCGAAGTCCGGCGCGCCCCGCAAGAGCAAGAGCAAGTCATGAGTCAGCTGGAAAAGATCTACGGCGTGCACGCCGTGCAGGCGTTGTTGCAGCACCATCCGAAGCGGGTCAAGCAGATCTGGCTATCGGAAGGGCGCAGCGAGCCGCGCATCCAGGCGCTGCTGGCGCTGGCCGCCGAGAACCGCGTGGCGGTCGGCCAGGCCGAGCGCCGTGAGATGGATGCCTGGGTTGAGGGTGTGCACCAGGGCGTGGTTGCCGAAGTCAGCCCGAGCCAGGTGTGGGGTGAGCTGATGCTCGAGGAATTGCTCGAGCGCACTGAAACCCCACCGCTGATTCTGGTACTCGATGGTGTTACCGACCCGCACAACCTCGGCGCCTGCCTGCGTACTGCCGATGCGGCCGGTGCCACGGCAGTGGTGGTGCCCAAGGACAAGTCGGCGACCCTGACCCCGGTTGTGCGCAAGGTGGCCTGCGGCGCTGCGGAAGTGATTCCGCTGGTGGCCGTGACCAACCTTTCCCGCACCCTGGAAAAACTCCAGCAGCGTGGCTTGTGGGTGGTGGGTACCGCGGGCGAGGCCGAGCAGGAGATCTACCAGCAGGACCTGACCGGGCCGCTGGTGATGATCATGGGCGCGGAAGGCAAGGGCATGCGCCGGCTGACGCGCGAGCATTGCGATTTCCTGGTGAAATTGCCGATGAGCGGGAGTGTCAGCAGCCTGAACGTTTCGGTAGCGACGGGCGTGTGCCTGTTCGAGGCCGTGCGTCAGCGACAGGCCAAGCGCTGATCTTCAGCCTGTACCGGCCCTATCGCCGGCAAGCCAGCCCCCACAGGCACGCCACAAGGTTCAGGTCCTGTGGCGATCCTGTGGGAGCTGGCTTGCCGGCGATAGGGCCAGTACAGACATAAAGTGTTTCGGGCTGTTCAAATAATCGCCAATCACCTTGCTTGTGTGCCACGGCTTCTCTACAATTGCGCCCCTTGCCGAGCTGGCAGGTGCGCATGCGCCTCCCCTCTGTGCAAGACATACAGTGTCATTCACTCCTTGTCTGACCAGATTCGCTGGCAGACTACTAACCCGTAAGGAGCATTCATGCGTCATTACGAAATCATCTTCCTGGTTCACCCGGACCAGAGCGAGCAAGTCGGCGGCATGGTTGAGCGTTACACCAAGCTGATCGAAGAAGATGGTGGCAAGATCCACCGCCTGGAAGACTGGGGCCGTCGCCAACTGGCCTACGCAATCAACAATGTTCACAAGGCTCACTACGTGATGCTGAACGTTGAGTGCACCGGCAAGGCCCTGGCCGAGCTGGAAGACAACTTCCGCTACAACGATGCCGTTATCCGTAACCTGGTCATCCGTCGTGACGAAGCCGTTACCGGTCAGTCCGAGATGCTGAAGGCTGAAGAAAACCGCAGCGAGCGCCGTGAGCGTCGCGAGCGTCCTGAGCATGCTGACTCCGCCGAAGGCGACGACAGCAATGACAGCGACTCCAGCGATAACGCTGACGAGTAATCCACGGACCTTTAGAGGAGCCTATTAAATGGCACGTTTCTTCCGTCGTCGTAAATTCTGCCGCTTCACTGCTGAAGACGTGAAAGAGATCGACTTCAAAGATCTCAACACCCTGAAAGCTTACGTATCCGAAACCGGCAAGATCGTTCCAAGCCGCATCACCGGTACCAAAGCTCGTTATCAGCGTCAGCTGGCTACCGCTATCAAGCGCGCCCGCTTCCTGGCCCTGCTGCCCTACACCGACAGCCACGGCCGCTGAGACCGGGTCGTCGACAAGCAGTAAGGGATTAGCATGCGAGCGTTAGCAAGCTTCATCATGCGCGGTCGTGTGCAGGCCACCCTGGTGGTGGTCATCAGCGCGGTACTGCCGCTGCTGTTCTGGTTGAGTGCCGCTGCCGGCAGCCTTGTGCTGCTGCGGCGCGGGTTCAAGGATGCTACAACGGTCATCGCCGGCGGCCTGCTGGCCGGGTTGGCCGTGTGGTTCATGGGCGATCCCATCACCTTCATGGTGATTGCGGGTGCCCTGGCCATGGCCGCCATGTTGCGTGCCGAGCAACCCTGGAGCCGCGTGTTGGTGGTCAGCGCCGTGTTCGCCGTGGCTTTCAGCCTCGTGCTCGATCTGGCGCTGGCACCGACTTTCGATATGCTGGTCAAGGCTTTTGCCGAGGCCATGCCGCAAATCGAAGGGCAACCGGTGCTCTCCGGTGAGCTGATCCGCCCTGTGCTGGTCGCTTCCACAGCAGTGACGGTGCAATTGTTCAGTGTGCTGGCCTTGGTGCTGGCGCGCTACTGGCAGGCAGCGTTGTACAACCCTGGAGGCTTCGGTCGCGAGTTTCGCGCCCTGAAGCTGCCAAAACAGACCATGGCGGTGTTGGTGGCAGTGATGGTGGTGGCTCCGTTTATCGGGTCGCAGTTCATCATTCTGGCATCGGCCTCGAGCCTGGTACTGGTACTGGCCGGCATCGCCTTGATGCACGGGCTGGTGGCACAGGGCCGACTGGCTGGTTTCTGGCTGGTGGGCATGTACGTGACGCTGCCGCTGATCATGCAGCTGATTTATCCGTTGCTGATGGTCTTGGCCATTGTCGACAGCCTGATTGATTTTCGCGGTCGCAAGTCCCCCAAGGGGAATGACTCCGCGAACGGTGAAGGTTAAAAGTTAAGAGGTTTTACCAAATGGAACTGATCCTGCTGGAAAAAGTCGCTAACCTGGGCAACCTGGGCGACAAAGTAAAAGTTAAGGCTGGTTACGGCCGTAACTTCCTGCTGCCATTCGGCAAGGCCACCGTTGCCAACGCCGCCAACCTGGCTGCGTTCGAAGAACGTCGTGCCGAGCTGGAAAAAGCAGCTGCCGACAAGAAAACTTCGGCTGAAAGCCGTGCTGCCCAACTGGCCGAGCTGGAAGTGACCATCACTGCCACCGCTGGCGACGAAGGCAAGCTGTTCGGTTCGATCGGCACTCACGACATCGCTGACGCCCTGACCGCCTCCGGCGTTGAAGTGGCCAAAGCTGAAGTTCGTCTGCCGAACGGCACCATCCGTCAGGTTGGCGAATACGACGTAGCCGTGCACCTGCACAGCGACGTTGAAGCCACCGTACGTGTGGTCGTCGTAGCTGCCTAAGCTGCGCTGACTGGCTGGCTCCTGGTGAGCCAGGCGGTTAACATCGGGCACGGTCCTGTTTTATACAGGCCGTGCCCTTTGTCTTTTTCGTCCTCCAGAATTCTTTCGTGGCCATGAACGAGATCACCACCTCCGAACAGCTTGACCTGCAAACCGCCGCCCTGAAGGTGCCGCCGCATTCCATCGAGGCCGAACAGGCCGTGCTCGGTGGCCTGATGCTGGACAACAACGCCTGGGAGCGGGTGCTGGACCAGGTGTCCGATGGCGATTTCTATCGGCATGACCACCGCCTGATCTACCGGGCCATCCACAAGCTGGTGGACCTTAACCACCCGTTCGACGTGGTCACGCTGCATGAGCAGTTGGACAAGGAAGGCGTGTCCTCGCAGATCGGCGGCCTGGCGTACCTGGCCGAGCTGGCCAAGAACACCCCGTCGGTAGCCAACATCAAGGCGTACGCCGCGATCATTCGCGAGCGTGCCACGCTGCGCCAGCTGATCAGCATCAGCACCGACATCGCCGATAACGCGTTCAACCCCCAAGGTCGAAACGCCGAGGAAATCCTCGACGACGCCGAGCGGCAGATTTTCCAGATCGCCGAAGCGCGGCCGAAAACTGGCGGGCCGGTAGGCGTCAACGAACTGTTGACCAAGGCCATCGACCGGATCGACACGCTGTTCAACTCCGACAGCGAGATCACCGGCGTTTCCACCGGTTATACCGACCTGGACGAGAAGACCAGCGGTTTGCAGGCAGCTGACCTGATCATCGTTGCGGGTCGTCCTTCGATGGGCAAGACCACCTTCGCCATGAACCTGGTGGAGAACGCGGTGCTGCGCAGCGACAAGGCGGTGCTGGTCTTCTCGCTTGAAATGCCAGGTGAGTCGCTGATCATGCGTATGCTCTCGTCCCTGGGCCGCATCGATCAGACCAAGGTGCGTTCCGGCCAGCTGGATGATGACGACTGGCCGCGCCTGACTTCGGCCGTCAACCTGCTCAATGACCGCAAGCTGTTCATCGACGATACGGCCGGCATCAGCCCCTCTGAGATGCGTTCACGTACTCGCCGCCTGGCGCGGGAGCATGGCGAAATCGGCCTGATCATGGTCGACTACCTGCAGCTCATGCAGATTCCAGGTTCCGGCGGTGATAACCGTACCAACGAAATTTCCGAAATCTCCCGCTCCTTGAAAGCGTTGGCCAAGGAGTTCAACTGCCCGGTGGTTGCACTGTCGCAGCTGAACCGCTCCCTTGAACAGCGGCCGAACAAGCGCCCAATCAACTCCGACTTGCGTGAGTCGGGTGCAATCGAGCAGGACGCCGACGTCATCATGTTCGTGTACCGGGACGAGGTGTATCACCCCGAAACCGAGCATAAGGGCATCGCTGAAATCATCATCGGCAAGCAGCGTAACGGCCCCATCGGCTTTGTGCGGCTGGCGTTTATCGGCAAGTACACCCGCTTCGAGAACCTTGCGCCGGGCATGTACAACTTCGATGATGATGAATAAAGCGCGGTTTAATTAGGCTGCGAATATCTACCGGCTTAACAGGAACTCTGTGGGAGCGGCTTCAGCCGCGAAGAATCCATCGCGGAGGATGGCACCGGCTATGCCGGTGTTCGCGGCTAATGCCGCTCCCACAGGGTGTGCGGTGCGCCTGCTGGCTCAGTGTGCTGAGCGATCTTCGTTCTTGCTTTACTGATGATGCGCCCCTCGCTCAGGGTGATAACCCGGTCAAACCGCGACAATGCGCTCTGATCATGCGTGACGCAGATCAACCCTTTCCCTTGGAATGTTTCGAATAACAGGTCCCAGGTGCGCTCTGCCGATCCGGCATCAAGCCCAGCTGTGGGCTCGTCAAAGAAATTGAATTCGCCGGGCCGGTTAAGCAAGCGTAGCAACGTCAGCCTGCGTGCTTCTCCACCCGAAATGGATTCTGCGCGTGCATCCAGATCAAGTTCGTACCAGTCTTTACTCAGGCTCAGTCGTTCAAGCCATCGTTCGATTTGACCGCGATCATGAGCTTGCTCTAACAGCACTGAGCGGGGCAGTGGGCCGGGTATGAAGTGCGCATCCTGAGGGCAGAGTCGTAAACGACTGAACTGCTCACAAGCATCAAGTGCTGCCAGACATCTGCCGTACAGGTGAACATGCTTGCGCAACTGGAATACTGTTCCTGCCAGCGCATGCAGAAGTGTGGACTTGCCGCACCCGCTGGGCCCAATCAGCGCAACCCGTTCTCCTGCACGAATTATCAAGGGCTCATCGATCAGCAGTTGCAGCGCGTTTCGAGCGCTGAGTTGACAGGGGGTAATGCAAAGCCCTGCGTTTTCATCTGAGGGCTCTGCCTTTATGGATTCTGTCGGGCCGAACACCGGAAGTTGCAGCCAGTGTTCGAGCTTGCGTTTGTCGAGCCGGAACTGATCGAGCAATCGCCAGGCTTCCGCCAGTTGTGCAACGCCGGCGAGCAACCCACTCACCAGAGTAAAGAGGGCAACAAGCTCGCCCAGGCTCAGATGCGGTGTTGCCTGGGATTGATCATGGATACCCCACAACAGTAAACCACCACTGCCCAGCCCAATGAACAGGGTGCGCAGGCCCTGTAGCCATCCGCCACTGTAGGCAACCCCTATCGCCGAGTCGGCATAGCCCGACAGTGTCTGGTTGACCGGAATCATTGCAGCATCCTCGGCCTTCTCCAGCTTGACCGTTGACGCGCTGGCGAAGGTGTCAACCCATTGTTCCGCCAGTTCGTCTTCTCGCGAGTTGACTGCTTCGATACGGGGGCGACGCCAGCGCACCAGTCGATCGTTTGTCCACAGATACGCCAAGCTCAAGGGGATGAGGCCGATCAATACCGAGGTAGCCCCGAGGTACGCAAACAGCGCGACCAGCACCACTGCTTCGGCCAAGACCGGCCACGCCGAGCCAATCAGAAAGCCTAGCCACCGCTCCTGGGCCGTTATTCCTCTATCCAGTACCTTTACCAAGGTTCCGCCATGGAGTTGTCCATAAGCCTCGAAACGTTTGTCCAGCAACCCTCGGCACCAGCGCATAGAAAGCTGCTTCACGCGCTCTTGGCAGAGCCGCGCAAGGCACCAGGCTTGTAAAGGGGTCAACGAGGCTTGTAGTGCGACAAGGCATATGAAGGCACCGAGCAGAACGAGAGAAGACGTGGCCGAGGTAGACAGGTTGTCGATAATGTCGGCCAGGATCAGGGCAGGTACGACGGTCGCAACTTTGAGAACTAAGGTCGCGCTCAGGGCGGCGAAGAGGCCTCGGTAAATATGCATATCATTGCCTTATGCCTTTGAATGCGCTCTGCGGCGCGACTGGAATTCCGGACCTTATTAAATGAAAGCGCTCCAGTCCGGGTATGAAAACTTGTACGACTGAGGCGAGGCTGGGGTGCTCATATAGTGTGCGGTAGAATACAGTTTTATTATCCTTGCCCAGGTTGATCAGCGTGCGCTTGATCTGTCCGCGTACGCTTAGCTCTAGGCGAGGTGGATGATATTCAGGCACGTTGTACTTAGGGCGTGGGTGCAGAAGTGAGGATAGCTTTGCCGAGTATATGAGCACTTTTTCCGTGGTGAGATCTTCTTGTTTTTCTTTCGACCCATAAAGCTGTTCGCACTGAATCTGTTCAGTTACAGCGCGGTACATTGCAATGGATGGATTTATGGAGCTTCCCGAGCCGACGCCGCTGAGAGAACCTTCTTTTTTGCTGCGAGAAATAGCAATGCAAAATGGAACGTCATAGAAGTCGTGGGTTAAGTATATATCTAGCTTTTTCGCATGGCAGAGAAGCTTGGTGTCATGTGCAAAGGTCTCTTCCAGAAAAGAATCGGAGGGTCGATAGATTTCTGGGGGCGAGCTCAGATTGCAAAGCGATAGATAGTACATTGACAGGGCGTGACGTTCGATCGTTTCATTCATGGCATGTAAGAGGGCTTCGCTCTCGGTGCAGCCAATCGCTGTTCCAGAGTTGCTCGCATATTTGGCAAGAAATCCTGCTGCAGTTTTCTCAATTGCTTCAAGGTTGCTGGAGGAGGGAGCTATCAATATCGCTGGTATTTTTATTTCATCGTAGCTGTCCAATGCTTGAATTGCAAAATAAGGTATTTTGCAGCTAGGCGGGATGGACTTTAGTAGCCGGTCGTCGAAAGGGGCTATGGATTGTAAGATTTTGTCACTTTCGATGATGTTTGGAGTGGCCTTGTCGACGAAGTAATGCTCTAGGCTTTCGGCAAGGGCTCCTAGTTCACAATGCTCCCCCTTTCCTGCTCCGCAAGAGACTTCCTTGTAGGTCCTGTCGTATAAGTGGCATGTGGCGACCAAGTTATTATTTTTTGATAGCTTTGTTTTCGAGTGAAAGCCCAGATGCTGATGTAGCCTTGTGAGGCGATTGTAGGCTTCTTCTGTGGTCAACTCGCGTTCGGTGATCATCTTTAGCTCCTAGGTCAGGCCAGAAGGGGCAAAGCCCCTTCTGGCTTAGTGCTTACAGCATGTTGAGGAAGTCAACCTCGGACTCGGTAAATGTGTAGTTCATCACGCGAGAGATCTGAGGCATGTTGATTTCAGAACGACGACGTCCCATGGCTATTGCTCCTATAAAGTTGATTTGAGTGCGCCTTTCAGCGCGTCACTGTTGTATCACTTGTTTTTTTCTTGGTCCAAGAGCTGCTCGTGATTTCTTGAGGAAAGTTGACGTAGGATTTTTTACTAAGTTTTGAGGGGCGATTCCTGCAGTTATTAAGAGATAAAGAAAAAAGCACTAATAATTAGCCGGTTAGCATTTTCTGAGGGCTGGATAGGCTAAACATTCAGTAAAAACCTGAAGGGATTGCGATCGCTCAGCAGGGGGCAGCGCGGTCATCGTGAGCCCAAGCAAGTTCAGGTTTTCCTGTGGGTAATCTTCCTTGCTTTTGAGGCCTGCCTGGATCTCATAGGGGGAAACTAAACTGTCGTCATATACCCGTCGGCCATTGGTTGGTATTAAGGCGAAACCGTCACAGGGCACGCTACGATCTTGACCTGATTGCCAAAAAATAATCAGATTTTTCCCGTTGCGTGTAGGCCGTTTCTGAAATAGCTTTCAACCGCCTTTGCGCCATTGCGGTGGTTTTCTGGGCGGCCTAGTCTGGCTTTGTCGTTGCCAAAGCAGCGACCGGGCCTGCAAGCCTGATCAGGAAACGAATGTTGTTCACCGTAAGCCAATGGCACGCCATTGGCCCGCTTGATGGTGGCTGCGTGCGGGAGGTTTTCGAACCTGCCGGTTTTCGTTCTCTGTCCGGTCTTGCAGACCCGTACGTGGCCGCCACCCATCACACTGCAAGTCAATGAGTGCGGCTCTTGTGAACCTACAGAGAGCTAAAGCATGCTGAAAATTGTCCCCGATCCACCCCACGATCCCCCTTTTGTTGAAGACCCCCCGATGCAGCGGCAGAGGCCTGCTGTAAGGCTTCGTTGATATGTCGCCTGGTCCGGCCCTTTCGCGGGTGAACCCGCTCCCACAGGGTCTCCCAGGATTTCAAGGCTTGTGCCGTACCTATGGGAGCGGGTTTACCCGCGAAGAGGCCGGCCGAGGCAGTCGAGAATTTTCAGGGGGATTGAACAATGACAACAGACGACACCCAGTTCACTGTCGGCAAGACAACTTTCTACCAAGGCGAAAACGGCGCCCATCCGCTGTTTCGCATCGAGGCGGGCATACCGTGCAGGGACGCACGCGAGCAGTCTTCGGAATTGATGGGCTATGTGCGCGAATTGACCATCATCGGGTTGATGGATGAGAAACCGATGATGATCTGGGCGGCCCATTACCTGAGTGCGATGGCCAAGGCGCTGATGGATGATGCAGAGTTGGGGATGAAGAGGTGAGGGGGCGGCTTCAGGTTGCATGAAGGCAGCCATGTGTTCGCCACAACAATTTCAGCGCCTAGAAGACCGAGCGCCGCCCGCGCGGCGCTCGGTCTCCTAGGCGCCGAAACTGCAGCGGCGAACACCCGGCGCGCCCACCCCCCAACCGTCGCCCAACCCACCAATCCCCACGAAGACAGTCGGATTTGGTCAAAATTTGTGCTATATTCCGCGCCCGCGATTTCCCTGCACAACAGAACCGGTCACTGACATGCAAGCAGCCAAACCACTCTACGACTATCCCAAGTACTGGGCCGAATGCTTCGGGCCAGCACCTTTCCTGCCGATGAGCAGGGAGGAGATGGATCTGCTCGGCTGGGACTCCTGCGATATCATCATCGTGACCGGTGATGCCTACGTCGACCACGCGTCGTTCGGCATGGCCATCATCGGCCGCCTGCTGGAAGCCCAGGGCTTCCGCGTGGGCATCATTGCCCAGCCGAACTGGCAGTCGAAAGACGACTTCATGAAGCTCGGCGAGCCGAACCTGTTCTTCGGCGTGGCTGCGGGCAACATGGACTCGATGATCAACCGCTATACGGCGGACAAGAAGATCCGTTCCGACGACGCCTACACCCCTGGTGGCCTGGCCGGCAAGCGTCCGGACCGTGCCAGCCTGGTGTACAGCCAGCGGTGCAAGGAAGCCTACAAGCACGTGCCGATCGTGCTGGGTGGCATCGAGGCTTCGCTGCGGCGCATCGCCCATTACGATTACTGGCAGGACAAGGTCCGTCATTCGATCCTGGTCGACGCCAGTGCCGATATCCTGCTGTACGGCAACGCCGAGCGGGCCATCGTCGAGGTTGCCCAGCGCATGTCCCAGGGCGAAAAGATCGAGCACATCACCGATGTGCGTGGCACCGCATTCATTCGCCGTGACACGCCTGCGGACTGGTTCGAGATCGACTCCACCCGCATCGACCGGCCGGGCCGCGTCGACAAGATCATCAACCCGTACGTGAACACCCAGGACACCCAGGCCTGTGCCATCGAGCAGGCCAAAGGCGACCAGGAAGACCCGAACGAAGCCAAGGTGGTGCAGATTCTCGACAGCCCGCGTATGACCCGCGACAAGTCGGTGATCCGTCTGCCTTCATTTGAAAAGGTGCGTAACGACCCGGTGCTCTACGCCCACGCCAACCGCGTGCTGCACCTGGAAACCAACCCGGGCAACGCTCGTGCGCTGGTACAGAAGCATGGCGAAGTGGACGTGTGGTTCAACCCGCCACCCATCCCCATGACCACTGAAGAAATGGACTACGTGTTCGGCATGCCCTACGCGCGTATTCCGCACCCGGCGTATGGCAAAGAGCGCATTCCGGCCTACGAGATGATCCGTTTCTCGGTGAACATCATGCGTGGCTGCTTCGGTGGCTGCACCTTCTGCTCGATCACCGAGCACGAAGGCCGCATCATCCAGAACCGCTCGCACGAGTCGATCCTGCACGAGATCGAGGAGATGCGCGACAAGGTGCCGGGCTTCACCGGCGTGGTCTCTGACCTTGGCGGCCCGACCGCCAACATGTACCGCATCGCCTGCAAAAGCCACGAAATCGAGAAGCACTGCCGCAAGCCGTCGTGCGTGTTCCCTGGCATCTGTGAAAACCTCAACACCGACCACAGCTCGCTGATCGAGCTGTACCGCAAGGCCCGTGCCCTGCCGGGTGTGAAGAAGATCCTGATTGCCTCGGGCCTGCGCTACGACCTGGCCGTGGAATCGCCGGAATACGTCAAGGAGCTGGTGACCCACCACGTGGGCGGTTACCTGAAGATTGCCCCGGAGCACACCGAGCGTGGCCCGCTGGACAAGATGATGAAGCCGGGCATCGGCACCTACGACCGCTTCAAGCGCATGTTCGAGAAGTACTCGAAAGAAGCGGGCAAGGAGCAGTACCTGATTCCGTACTTCATCGCGGCGCACCCGGGCACCACCGACGAAGACATGATGAACCTGGCCCTGTGGCTCAAGGGCAACGGCTTCCGCGCCGACCAGGTGCAGGCGTTTTACCCGTCGCCAATGGCCTCGGCCACGGCCATGTACCATTCGGGCAAGAACCCGCTGCGCAAGGTGACCTACAAGAGCGAAGGCGTGGAAATCGTCAAGAGCGACGAGCAGCGCCGCCTGCACAAGGCGTTCCTGCGTTACCACGACCCGAAAGGTTGGCCGATGCTGCGTGAAGCGCTGGAGCGCATGGGCCGGGCCGACCTGATCGGTCCGGGCAAGCACCAACTGATCCCGCTGCACCAGCCGCAGAGTGACACCTACCAGAGCGCGCGTCGCAAGAACTCGACCCCGGCTGGCAGCCACAAGGTGGGCAAGGAACAGAAGATCCTTACCCAGCACACTGGCCTGCCGCCGCGTGGCAGCGATGGCAGCAAGCCGTGGGACAAGCGCGAGCAGGCCAAGGCCGACGCGTTTGCCCGCAACCAGCAGGCGGCCAAGGAGCGCAAGGAAGCAGCCAAGGGTGGTAAGGGCAGCGGCAAGAAACCGCGCCAGCCTGTCATCCCGCGTTGATTTCTGGGGCCGCCTTGCGGCCCAATCGCCGGCAAGCCAGCTCCCACAGGTACAGCGCAAGCCTTGGCTTTTGTGCATTGGCTGAGGGAGTTGGCTCCCCGGCACAGCGCCAGCCTTGGCCTTCGTGCAATCCCTGTGGGAGCTGGCTTGCTGGCGATTGGGCTGCAAAGCAGCCCCTGTATCAGCTTTAGTCGGGCCTTTTGTCGACCCACTTCGGCGCCACCGGCGCGACAAAGCTGTCCATGCCGTCCAGCAGCTCATCCGGCAGCTGCCCCAGCAGCAACATCGCCCGGTGCTGCGGGCGCACGAAGCCTTCTTCGACAACGTGATCGAGGAACCCGCCCAGCTTCTCGTAGAAGCCGTTCACATCCAGCAGGCCCAGCGGCTTGGCGTGATAGCCCAGTTGCCCCCAGGTCCAGACTTCAAACAATTCTTCCAGCGTACCCAGCCCACCCGGCAGGGCGATGAAGGCATCGCTCAGCTCGGCCATGCGTGCCTTGCGTGCATGCATGCCGTCGACTACTTCCAGGCGGGTCAGGCCTTTATGGCCGACCTCGGCATCCAGCAGGCTTTGCGGGATGATCCCGACCACGTCACCACCCGCAGCCATCGCTGCGTCGGCAACCACCCCCATCAGGCCGACTGCCCCACCGCCGTAGACCAAGGTCAGACCCCGACGCGCAATGGCCTGGCCAAGCGCGACGGCTGCTTCACGGTAGGCAGGGTTGGCGCCGATGCTGGCGCCGCAGAATACACAAACGGAACGTACGGGCATTGCTCATCTCCTGTCACTCAGGTGGACAGGGTACGGCGCACGCACGCTGCTTCCAAGGTAGCATTCATTCCGGGCGGGAGAATTCGCAGATGGCGCCCGTAGCCCCGTGGGCATAGGCGGCGAGCAGGCTGTTGATAAATGCGGAGATGGGCATTTGGTATTGCTCCTAAATGAGAGGTTGTCCCATCGTCTATTAAAAGGGCATGATGTGCCCTTAGATTGGTTGTATACAATCCATTGAACAATTCTACTGACTGACCACTTGACACCCCCTTGACCCATATCAGCGAGGGGAGGAACGGTTTCAGGCAGTCTCGCAATTGATAAAACCCTGCCAAGGAGATTCATGATGTTTGCGAAAGCTGTAGCGGTATCCCTGCTGACCCTCGCCAGCGCCTCTGTCTTCGCCGCCGAGTGCTCGGTAACGGTCGAGTCGACCGACCAGATGTCGTACACCACCAAAGAATTCACCGTCGACAAGAGCTGCAAGGAATTCACCGTCAAACTGACCCACTCCGGCAACCTGCCGAAGAACGTCATGGGCCATAACCTGGTGATCAGCAAGACTGCCGACATGCAGGGCATTGCCACCGAAGGCATGACCCAGGGCATCGAGAAGGGTTATCTGAAAGAAGATAACGCCAACATCATTGCCCACACCGCGATGATCGGTGCGCCGGAAAAAGAAACCGAAGTCAAATTCGACACTTCCAAGCTGGAAGCCGGTGGTGACTACAGCTTCTTCTGCACCTTCCCGGGCCACATCTCGATGATGAAGGGCAAGGTTGTAGTCAAGTAATCAAGGCCTGACGCCCGACTTTGTGGGAGCGGGTTTACCCGCTCCCACAGTTCACCCACAGGCCTTTCTACATTGATCAAGGGGCGAAAGGCAGTTCGCGCTTGTGCTGGGTCTTGCGGTAGGTGGCGACGATGATGTCGAATGCTGCCTGGTCAACCGGTTGCCCATGCAGGAACGCGTCGATCTGCTGGTAGGTCACGCCATGCGACGCTTCGTCCGGCTTGCCCGGCTCCAGGTCTTCCAGGTCCGCAGTCGGCACCTTCTCCACCAGTGATTCCGGCGCACCAAAGCTGCGCGCAATGGCCCGTACCTGATTTTTCACCAGCCCGCTCAGCGGCGCCAGGTCGCAGGCACCGTCACCAAACTTGGTAAAGAAGCCCATCACCGCCTCGGCGGCGTGGTCGGTGCCGATCACCAGGCCTGCGCGGGCGCCGGCGATGGTGTACTGGGCGACCATGCGCGTGCGCGCCTTGACGTTGCCGACCACGAAGTCGACCAAGGTTGGCGAGCCGTTCTTCAGTGCTTCAACTTCATTCGCCAGCGCCCGCACTGCCGGGGCGATGTCCACGGTGTGCAGTTCATCGGCATTGATCACTTCCAGGCACGCCTGGGCGTCATGCTCGTCGTGCTGCACTTGATACGGCAGGCGTACGGCAATGAAGGTGTAGGCCTTGTCCCCGGTTTCGGCGCGCAGTTCGTTGATGGCGCGCTGGGCGAGCAGGGCGGCGGTCAGCGAGTCGACGCCGCCGCTGATGCCCAGCACCAGGGTCTTGAGCCGGGCATTGGCCAGGCAGTCCTTGATGAACGCCACGCGGCGGGCGACTTCGGCCTCGAGCGCGGCGGCGTCGGCGAATGGCGGCTGGACCTTCAGCGCCTGGGCAATCTCTAGCTGAACCGCTTGCATGGGTTACTCCTTGCTGGGGACTTTGAATACATGGCGCAGGTAGGCGACGAAGTTCTCGTCGCGGCACTGGGTCTTGGCGGCCTCATCGGAAATCTTGGCCACCGGTGCACCGTTGCAGTCGGTCATTTTAA
This sequence comes from Pseudomonas sp. 8_5_2, assembly GCF_059295255.1. Taxonomy (NCBI): domain Bacteria; kingdom Pseudomonadati; phylum Pseudomonadota; class Gammaproteobacteria; order Pseudomonadales; family Pseudomonadaceae; genus Pseudomonas; species Pseudomonas sp. 8_5_2. The sequence goes on along the minus strand of NZ_CM181238.1, from coordinate 5,335,406 downwards.
GCACGATGCTCATCGGTGCCACACCTGGAATGTCGCAGGTCAGGTTGGTGCCGATGCCAAAGCTGACATTGATGCGACCGCGCAGGGCACGGAAGATCTCGAGGGCCCGGGTAAGGTTGAGCCCGTCGGAGAACACCAGGGTCTTGGTCATCGGGTCGATACCCAGCTTCTGATAGTGCGCTATGGCCTTTTCGGCCCATGCCACTGGCTCGCCCGAGTCGTGGCGCAGGCCGTCGAACAGCTTGGCGAAGTACAGGTCGAAGTCGCTGAGGAATGCATCCATGGTGATGCAGTCGGTCAGGGCGATACCGAGCAGGCCGCGGTACTCGCGGACCCAGCAGTCCAGGGCGGCGATCTGGCTGTCGATCAGCCGTGGGCCGAGCTGCTGATGGGCCATGATCCACTCGTGGGCCATGGTGCCCAGCGGCTTGATGTCCAGTTTCCATGCCAGATCGACGTTGCTGGTACCGACAAAGCGGCCCGGGAAATCGTCGCGCAGCACGCGTACCACTTCTTCCTGCACACGGCTGGAAAAGCGCCGGCGGGTGCCGAAGTCGGCCACCTGCAGTTCGGCCAGCTCGTCGTCGCTGGCGTGCGCGCGCAGCCAGTCGAACTTGCGGTAGAGCTGGTCGCGGGCCTCGGCCAGGCGCAGGCGCGGGTGCAGATGGCGGTTGCGTACTTCGCTGATGATTGCCAGCAGCGGCACTTCGAACAGGATCACATGCAGCCACGGGCCTTTCAGGCGCAGGAGCAGCTGGTCGTTTTCAATGCCGATGCGCACGTAACGAAGGTTGAAGCGGAACAGGCGCAGAAAACGCAGGAAGTCCGGCTTGAGGAAGCTGATGCGTTCGAGAAAGCCCAGCTGGCCATCATCGAGGGTGAGGTCGCTGAGCAGTTCGAGCTGGTTGCGGATCTCGCCGAGGTAGGGGCGCAGGTCCTCGCCGTTGCGGCAGCGGAACTCCCATTCGACGTCAGCGTCCGGGTAGTTGTGCAGCACGCCCTGCATCATGGTGAGTTTGTAGAAGTCGGTGTCGAGCAGGTTGTGCACGATGCGCTCGGCAAATGCGCTTTCGCTCATCAAGGGGGCTCCGGAAGCGGCGAATGGCGGACATTGTGCCAGCCTTTTTGGGCTGGTAGTGCCTGTGCTGGCCTCTTCGCGGGTGAACCCGCTCCCACAGAGGCCGTGGACCGGCCAAAACAGAGGTGTTTTTCCGTGCACCGGCTAGCCTTCAAACGGTGCCGCCTGTAGCAGTCGCGCACCAGTGGTGTGCACTTCGGTGACGTCTGCTGTTACAGGGCGGTTGCACGTAAACACTTGTCAGGGTTGCAATGATGGCACTCGACGGTTGCTCCTTGTCTGTACGGGTGGTAGCGCCTGTCGCGTGGCAGACGGTTGCACGCTCAGTAAAGAAAAGGCCGTCGGTCGCCTGCAGGCGACCCGCGCAGTGTGTTTTCCCGGAAGACAAAACCTATGGCACGGCCCTTGCTCTGAGCACAGGGCTGAGAAGTTGTAGTGCCAACCAAAAAAAACTCTAGGAGCACCACCTCATGTCGCAGACGTTTTACAAGAAAGGTTTCCTGGCACTGGCCGTGGCTACGGCACTGGGTGTTTCTTCGTATGTTCAGGCCGACGTCAAGATCGGCGTAGCGGGCCCCATGACCGGGGCAAACGCAGCGTTTGGCGAGCAGTACATGAAAGGTGCGCAGGCAGCGGCCGACAAAATCAACGCCGCCGGTGGCGTCAACGGCGAGAAAATCGTCCTGGTCAAAGGCGATGACGCCTGCGAACCGAAGCAGGCCGTGGCTGTGGCCAACCGCCTGGTCGACCAGGACAAGGTCATCGGCGTGGTAGGGCATTTCTGCTCCTCCAATACCATCCCGGCCTCCGAGGTGTATGACGAAGCTGGCGTAATCGCCATTACCCCGGGCTCTACCAACCCGCAGGTCACCGAGCGTGGGCTTAGCGCCATGTTCCGGATGTGCGGCCGTGACGATCAGCAGGGCATCGTCGCCGGTGACTACATTGTCGATGTGCTCAAGGGCAAGAAAGTCGCGGTGCTGCACGACAAGGACACTTATGGCCAAGGCCTGGCCGATGCGACCAAGGCGCAGTTGACCAAACGCGGAGTCACGCCGGTGCTGTATGAAGGCCTGACCCGCGGCGAGAAAGACTTCAGCGCCGTGGTCACCAAGATCCGCTCCACCGGTGCCGACGTGGTGTACTTCGGCGGCCTGCACCCGGAAGCCGGCCCGCTGGTCCGCCAGCTGCGCGAGCAGGGCCTGAAGGACGTCAAGTTCATGTCCGACGACGGCATCGTCACCGACGAACTGGTGTCCACCGCCGGTGGTGCGCAGTACGTTGATGGCGTCTACATGACCTTCGGTGCCGACCCGCGCATGCTGCCCGACAGCAAGGCCGTGGTCGAGGAGTTCCGCAAGGCCGGTACCGAGCCTGAAGGCTACACCCTGTACGCCTATGCCTCGCTGCAGGCCTTGGCTGCTGCCTTCAATGGCTCGAAGTCGAACAAGGGCGAGGACGCGGCCAAGTGGCTCAAGGCCAACCCGGTGAAGACTGTGATGGGTGAGAAAAAGTGGGACAGCAAGGGCGACCTGACTGTGTCCGACTACGTGGTCTACCAGTGGGACAAGGACGGCAAGTACCACCAGCTGGAAAAACAAAAATAACAACGGCCAACGGCCCGGGCGCCTCGCGCCGGGCCGCAGCCCCGCGGTACCTGTCCTTATTCGGAGATCTGCACGGTTCTGCGCCGTATGAGGCCGCCTCATCCGTGGCCGGCGCCCGTGCAGTCTCAATCAGGTGAGATTGCGTTATGGATGGTATTTTCCTGCAGCAACTGGTCAACGGCCTGACCCTCGGGTCGGTCTATGGCCTGATCGCCATCGGCTACACAATGGTCTATGGCATTATCGGCATGATCAACTTCGCGCACGGCGAGGTGTATATGATTTCCGCGTACCTCGCGGCAATCAGCCTGGCATTGCTGGCTTACTTCGGTGTCGAATCGTTCCCCCTGCTGATGCTCGGCACCCTGTTGTTCACCATCGTCGTCACCGGTGTATACGGCTTCACCATCGAGCGCATCGCCTACAAACCCCTGCGCAACTCCACCCGCCTGGCCCCGCTGATCAGCGCCATCGGCATTTCACTGATCCTGCAGAACTACGCGCAGATCAGCCAGGGCGCCCGCCAGCAAGGCGTGCCAACCCTGCTTGAAGGCGCAATGCGTGTCGAAGTCGGCACCGGCTTCGTGCAACTGACCTACACCAAGATCTTCATCCTGGTGGCAGCGTTCCTGGGCATGGGCCTGCTTACCTATGTGATCAAGTACACCAAGCTCGGCCGCATGTGCCGCGCCACCCAGCAAGACCGCAAGATGGCCTCGATCCTGGGCATCAACACCGACCGGGTGATTTCCTATGTGTTCGTCATCGGTGCAGTGATGGCCGCCCTGGCTGGCGTGCTGATCACCATGAACTACGGCACCTTCGACTTCTACGCCGGCTTCATCATCGGCATCAAGGCGTTCACCGCTGCGGTGCTCGGCGGCATCGGCTCGCTGCCTGGCGCCATGCTTGGCGGGATCATCCTGGGGATTTCCGAGTCGCTGTTCTCCGGCCTGATCAACTCCGACTACAAGGACGTGTTCAGCTTCTCGCTGCTGGTGATGATCCTTATCTTCCGCCCACAAGGCCTGCTGGGTCGCCCGCTCGTGGCTAAGGTGTGAACATGTCCACTGCCAAAACTGCCCCTGTTTCCGAAACCAGCGGTTTCGATCTCAAACGCAGCCTGCTGGAGACCATCGTCGCCGGCCTGCTGGCGCTCATTGTCTTTGGCCCGGTCGTCGGCGTGGTGCTCGACGGCTACACCTTCAATGCCGAACCCCGCCGCGTGGCATGGCTGGTGGGTGGGGTGATGCTCGGCCGCTTCCTGCTCAGCCTGTATTTGCAGACGGGCGCCGGCCGCCGCATGCTCCAGGGCTTCGATAGTGGCGGCTCGGGAGTGCATGTGAACGCGCCGGACTACAAGTCGCGACTGCGCTACATCATCCCGGCACTGATCGTGATCGCCATCGTCTTCCCGATCTTTGCCAACAAGTACCTGCTGACCGTGGTCATCCTCGGCCTGATCTACGTGTTGCTGGGCCTTGGCCTGAACATCGTGGTAGGCCTGGCCGGCCTGCTGGACCTGGGTTACGTGGCGTTCTACGCCATTGGTGCCTACGGCCTGGCGCTGGGCTACCAGTACCTTGGCCTGGGCTTCTGGAGCGTGCTGCCGCTGGCGGCCATCGCTGCTGCGCTAGCGGGGTGCATACTGGGCTTCCCGGTGTTACGCATGCACGGTGACTACCTGGCCATCGTGACCCTGGGCTTTGGCGAGATCATCCGCCTGGTGCTGAACAACTGGCTGTCGTTCACCGGTGGGCCCAACGGCATGCCAGCGCCGTCGCCGACTTTCTTCGGCCTGGAATTCGGCCGCCGGGCCAAGGATGGCGGGGTGCCGATCCATGAGTTCTTCGGCTTCGATTACAACGCCAACCTGAAGTTCGTGTTCATCTACGCGGTGCTGTTCATGGTGGTGCTGGCCGTTCTGTACATCAAGCACCGTCTGACCCGCATGCCGGTCGGCCGGGCCTGGGAAGCACTGCGTGAAGACGAGATCGCCTGCCGTTCGATGGGCCTCAACCACGTACTGGTCAAGCTTTCGGCCTTTACCCTGGGTGCCTCCACAGCCGGCCTTGCCGGGGTGTTTTTCGCCACCTACCAAGGCTTCGTCAACCCGTCATCGTTCACCTTCTTCGAATCCGCGCTGATCCTTGCCATCGTGGTGCTGGGTGGCATGGGCTCGACCGTGGGCGTGGTCATCGCGGCGTTCGTGCTGACCGTGGCGCCCGAGCTGCTGCGCAGCTTCTCCGAGTACCGGGTGCTGCTGTTCGGCGTGCTGATGGTGCTGATGATGATCTGGCGACCGCGTGGGCTGATCCGCATCAGCCGTACCGGTGTGACCCCGCGTAAAGGAGTGGCGCCATGAGCGACGATATCATTCTATCGGTCGACAACCTGATGATGCAGTTCGGCGGCATCAAGGCGCTCAGCGACGTCAGCCTGAAGGTCCGGCGCAACCAGATCTTCGCCCTGATCGGCCCCAACGGCGCCGGCAAGACCACGGTGTTCAACTGCCTGACCGGCTTTTACAAGGCCAGCGGCGGGCGTATCGAGTTGAACGTGCGCGGCAGCCGGACCAACGTCATCCAGCTGCTTGGCGAGCGTTTCCAGGCCGCCGACTTCGTTTCGCCGGCGCGCTTTGCCAACCGCATGTACTACAAGATGTTTGGCGGTACCCACCTGGTCAACCGCGCCGGCCTGGCGCGCACCTTCCAGAACATTCGCCTGTTCAAGGAAATGTCGGTGGTGGAAAACCTGCTGGTCGCCCAGCACATGTGGGTCAACCGCAACCTGCTGGCCGGGGTGTTCAACACCAAGGCCTACCGCAAGGCTGAAAGCGACGCACTGGACCACGCGTTCTACTGGCTGGAAGTGGTCGACCTGGTCGACTGCGCCAACCGCCTGGCCGGCGAACTGTCGTACGGGCAGCAGCGCCGCCTGGAAATTGCCCGGGCCATGTGCACGCGGCCGAAGATCATTTGCCTGGACGAACCGGCAGCCGGGCTGAACCCACAGGAAACCGAGGCCCTCAGCCGCATGATCCGGGTGCTGCGTGACGAGCACGACATCACCGTGGTGCTGATCGAACACGATATGGGCATGGTCATGAGCATTTCGGACCACATCGTGGTGCTGGACCATGGCAACGTGATTGCCGAAGGCGCGCCGCTGGACATCCGCCACAACCCGACGGTGATCGCCGCCTACCTGGGTGCCGACGAAGAGGAACTGGTATGAGTGCACCCATTCTCGAGCTGAAGGACCTGGACGTGTTCTACGGGCCGATCCAGGCGCTGAAAAAAGTCTCCATGCACATCAACGAAGGCGAGACGGTAAGCCTGATTGGCGCTAACGGGGCGGGCAAGTCGACCCTGCTGATGTCGATTTTTGGCCAGCCGCGCGCGGCTTCCGGGCATATCGTGTACCGCGGCACCGACATCACCCGCAAGTCGTCGCACTACATCGCCTCCAACGGCATTGCCCAGTCGCCGGAAGGGCGCCGGGTGTTCCCCGACATGAGCGTCGAGGAAAACCTGATGATGGGTACCATCCCCATCGGCGACAAGCATGCCGCTGAAGACATGCAGCGCATGTACGAGCTGTTTCCGCGCTTGAAGGAGCGGCGTAGTCAGCGGGCCATGACCATGTCGGGCGGCGAGCAGCAGATGCTGGCGATTGCCCGGGCGCTGATGAGCCGGCCGAAGTTGCTGCTGCTGGATGAGCCATCGCTGGGGCTGGCGCCGATCGTGGTCAAGCAGATCTTCTCGACCTTGCGCGAGCTGGCCAAGACCGGCATGACCATCTTCCTGGTGGAGCAGAACGCCAACCATGCGCTGAAGTTGTCGGACCGGGCTTATGTGATGGTCAACGGGCAGATCCGCATGACCGGGACGGGGCAGGAGCTGCTGGTCAACGAGGAAGTGCGCAACGCATACCTTGGCGGGCATTGAGTTGTATCGGGGCTGCAACGCAGCCCCATTCTCAATGTGGACAACTTGTCGAAGGCCTCTCATCCTCCCCGCATTCATCCTACCGCAAGCCGTTGTTTCCACAGGCCAGATGTTGTCCACGGTAAATGTGGAACCGCCTGTGGAAAACATGGTAGCACCTCGCTGAATCCCTTTGATGGCAAGGCTTGTAGGGCTGTGATCATTTTTTGATCAGATGCCCCCCTGTGGATGAATTCCCAGGATTATCAATGCCCTGCAAGCGCCGTGAGTGACGGCCAAATCCTGTGGACAACTCTGTGCAAAAACCTTGGACAGACGGCTGCAGGCGGCATGCTTGAAAGCCTTGCGCCATCATCTAGAAGATATCCACCGACCATCATTAGCTGAAAGGGTTCCGCGCGGTGGACAAGTTGCCCCCAATCCGTGGGGAAAGGCTTGTGGATAACATGCGCATAGCTGGCTGCGAGCCTTCTACTGCAAGGCTTTGCCGGATATGAACAAAAAATGACCAGCGGCCTGGATAACTTGCTGTCGGCGTCCGGCGCGGGCATGCTGCAAAACTGCCGACCACAACCCACCGTGAGGAACAGAGCATGACGTCCACCGTATTCATCACTGGCGCCACTTCAGGTTTTGGCGAGGCCACCGCGCGGCGCTTTGCCGAAGCGGGCTGGAAGCTGGTACTAACCGGCCGTCGCAAGGAACGCCTGGATGCCCTGTGTGCCGAACTGTCAGCCAAGACCGAACTGCATGGCCTGGTGCTCGACGTACGTGACCGCAAAGCCATGGAGCAAGCCATCGGCAACCTGCCGGCCGGTTTCGAGAAAATTCGTGGCCTGGTCAACAATGCCGGCCTCGCGCTGGGTGTGGATGCCGCGCAGAACTGCAGCCTGGACGACTGGGAAACCATGGTCGACACCAACATCAAGGGCCTGATGTACACCACACGCCTGCTGCTCCCACGGCTGATCGCCCATGGCCGCGGGGCGTCGATTCTCAACGTCGGTTCGGTGGCGGGCAACTACCCGTACCCAGGCAGCAACGTGTATGGCGGTACCAAGGCCTTTGTCGGCCAGTTCTCGTTGAGCCTGCGCTGCGACCTGCGAGGCACGGGTGTGCGCGTGAGCAATATCGAACCGGGCCTGTGTGAAAGCGAGTTCTCGCTGGTGCGCTTCGGCGGGGATCAGGCCAAGTACGACGCTACTTATGCTGGCGCCGAACCGATCCAGCCGCAGGACATTGCCGAGACCATTTTCTGGATTCTCAACCAGCCGGCGCATATCAACATCAACAGCCTGGAGCTGATGCCGGTGAGCCAGGATTGGGCAGGGCTGTCGATCGACCGGTCGGTCAAGGGCTGATCCGAGGGCCAATCGTCGGCAAGCCAGGCCCCCACAGGTACACCACAGATTTTCAGAGCTGTGCAGTACCTGTGGGAGCCTGGCTTGCCGGCGATTCCGTCAGCCCAAGCGCTGCAACCCTTCCAGGCAGGTCGCCAAATGGTAGGGGGTTGTGGAAGGCATATCATGCCGGCTTACCGCCCCGTCACCATCGCGGCACTCGTACCAGCCCGCGTCCCGCAGGAACCTGGCCTCCAGCACCTGCAACTGCCGCGGCAACCTTGCCTCGCCCCCAGCCCGCAACACCAGCGCCCGCAGGTATTCCGCCTGTGCCCAGACGCGCTGGGTGGCATCAAGCACCTTGCCATCCACATCCAGCATCGCCAGCACCGCGCCCTGCTTGACCCCCTGCTGTTCGGCAAACCCGAAAGCCCGGTCGATGGACGCATGCAGCGGCGTGTCACGCAGCAGCGCCGAGGTGTGCAGCAAATAGAACCACTCGAACTGGTGCCCGGGTTCGAACCAGTTATCCACAGCGCCGAGTGGCTTTTCCAGCATCACGCCGTGGACCGGTTCGATGAAGTTTGCCTCAAGCGCTTCGCAGAGCTGTAGCAGCGACTGTCTGGCATGTTCGTCGTCACGTACGGCCAGCACCTGCAAGAAGGCCTCGGCCAGGTGCATCTGCGGATTTTGCAGCGCACCGCTGCCCAGGTTGCCCCAGTCTTCACCCAGGCTGGCCTCAAAAAGACCATCGTCGCGGGCGAACTGCTGGTTGATGATGTCCAGCGCGGCATCCAGGGTGGACTCGACCAGGTGCTCACGCACCTTGCCCCAGTAATGCGCGCAGGCGAAGACGATAAAGGCGTGGGTGTACAGGTCCTTGCGCCGGTCCAGCGGTTTGCCCTGGGCATCGATGCTATAGAACCAGCCACCGTGTTCGGCGTCGTGGAAGTGTTTTTGCAGCGAACGGAACAAGGCTGCCGCACGTTCTGCCGCGCCGGGTTGCCCGATGCGGCTGCTGAACAGGTACAGCTGGCGCGCGCAGGCCATGGCCCGGTAGCGCTGCACCGGCAAGGGCAGATGCTGGGCGTCCAGGGCTTCATAGGGCAGGGCCATGTCGGCATTCCAGCCCGGGCCTTGCCACATTGGCACGATGCATTCGGCGAAGTGCTGGGTGAAGCGGGCCAGTTCGGGGAGAGTAGGGCGGGGGTCGGACATTTCGGCGCTCGTCGCTGTCGGGCAGGGCGCCATGGTAGCAGAACTGCGGTTTTCGGTAGCCTGTGGCCGGCAAGCCAGCTGCCACAGGTTAGCGATCAGCTCCGGTTGCCAAGCCCCTGCCAATGCCGCGCCCCGACAAAGATGAAGCGCAGCTGCTGGGTGATCTTTTCCTGCGGCGTCAGCGCCTGTGGATAACCCGCATCGGGGCTGTCGATAAGCTCCGGCAGGGTAGCAAACACTGTCTTCACCACCAGGTCGGCCATCACCGCCAGCGCTGCGTTGTCAAGATGCTGCCAGCGCTTCATGCGTGCCAGGTCAGTGGCCAGGTCGTCGCTGATGTCCTGGCGCAGGCGCGCGATAGCCTGGCGCACGGCATGTGATCCGCCGTACTGCTCACGGGCCAGAAACAGGAACTGTGCACGGTGGGCGGCCACGACATCGAGGAAGATGCGCACCGATGCATCGGTAATGCCGCCCAGTTCGAATTCGTTTTGCCGCACCAGGCGGATGGTCTGGCGGAAGGTAGTGTCGATCTCGGCCACCAGGGCCAGGCCCAGGGCGTCCATGTCGGTAAAGTGTCGGTAGAAACCGGTGGGCACGATGCCGGCTGTCTTCGCCACTTCACGCAGGCTGATACTGCCGAAACCACGGCCACTCTCCATCAGCAGGCAGGCGGCATCGAGCAGGGCCTGGCGGGTCTGTAGTTTCTGTTCGGCGCGCGGCAGCATGTTGCGGGCTTCTATGACGGTAAGGCTGGGCACTCTAGATAAAAAAACAAAGCCCGGTCAATGGACCGGGCCTGGAGGGGAGCAAGCGTTGTGACAGAGGTTGTTCTTTTCGGCCATGGCGATCAGCTCACACGGCTGATTTCAACCAGGCGATCCGAGCCACCTTCGGCAAGCCGGCCAGTACGTTCGATCAGGCGATCCGAGCCACCTTCGGCAACGCGGCCAGTGCGTTCGATCAGGCGATCCGAGCCACCTTCGGCAACGCGGCCAGTGCGTTCGATCAGGCGATCCGAGCCACCTTCGGCAACGCGGCCAGTGCGTTCGATCAGGCGATCCGAGCCACCTTCGGCAACGCGGCCAGTGCGTTCGATCAGGCGATCCGAGCCACCTTCGGCAACGCGGCCAGTGCGCTCGATCAGGCGATCTGAACCACCTTCGGCAACGGTTTTCAGCGGCTGGGCGATTTCGACAGCGCTGGAGTGTGATTCGGCGGTCAGGTGTTGCTCGCTGGCTGGCAGGGCAAAGGCATTGGCAGCCAGAAGGGACAGGGTCAGGCTCAGAAGATGGCGTTTCATGACTCGGTGCTCCTCTCGGGGGCTGGAAAGTGGGTACGAAGCCAATGCTACGCCGGGTAACGCCAGAGAGAAGTTCATACGGGTAATGGTAACAATCGACCGTATTGATAGAGGTTCGCAACGCGTCTAGGTAGCGCTTTTCAGCTCAAGGGGCGGCAGCCCGCTGTGCGGTACTCGGGTAACACGCGCGGCCTGGCGCGATCCATTGCCGAGCAAAAGGCCCGGAAAAACTTCGCTATCATGGCGCCACCGATAAAACCCCACGGGTTTTCATCAGTCCGAACTAGTGAACGCCATCGCAGCGCCTGTTTTGTGTCATATCGCAAGGAGAATCACGCAATGACGCGTCCCGCCAGAATCCTCGTCTGGACCCTCGCCACCCTCCTGACCCTCTTGGCGATCCTGGTGGTGGTCATCGCCACCTTTGACTGGAACCGCGTCAAACCGCTGCTGAACGAGAAGGTCTCCGAAGCCTTGCACCGGCCCTTCGCCATCAATGGCAACCTCGCCGTGCATTGGCGTACCGAGCCTGAAGAAGGTGGTTGGCGGGCCTGGGTGCCGTGGCCGCACTTCATTGCCGAAGACCTGACCCTGGGCAACCCCGAATGGCTCAAGGAGCCGAAGATGGTCGGTCTGGAGCGTGTCGAGTTCCGCCTGGCACCGTTGCCGTTGCTGTTCCAGCAGATCAGCATCCCGCGCATCGACCTGACCAGGCCCACCGCCAGCCTTACCCGCCTGGCCGATGGCCGGGCCAACTGGACCTTCGACTTTGGCCCCAAGGATGAAAACGCAGAACCCTCCAAGTGGCAGCTGGATATCGGTGCCATCGGGTTCGACCAAGGCAATGTCAGCTTCGACGACCAGACCCTGAAAACCAGCATGAAGGTGCAGATCGACCCGCTGGGCAAGCCGATCCCGTTCAGCGACATTGTCGGCAAGGCCAGCGCCGACAAAGCCGGCGGTGCGCAGGATTACGCCTTCGGCCTCAAGGCCCAGGGCCGTTACAAAGGCCAGCCGGTTGCCGGTACCGGCAAGATCGGCGGCCTGCTGGCCCTGCAGGACGCCAGCCAGCCGTTCCCGCTGCAGGCCGACGTGCGCATTGCCGACACCCATGTGGTGCTCGCCGGTACCCTGACCGACCCACGCAACCTCGGGGCTCTCGACCTGCGCCTGCGCCTGTCCGGTGCCAGCCTGGGCAACCTCTACCCGTTGACCGGGGTGACGTTGCCCGACACCCCGGCTTATTCCACCGACGGCCACCTGAACGCCAACCTGCATGCGCCGCAAGGGGCGACGTTCAATTACCAGGGCTTCAACGGCAAGATCGGCGACAGCGACATTCACGGTGATCTGGCCTTCGTCGCCAGCCAGCCACGGCCAAAGCTGTCGGGCAACCTGGTGTCCAACCAGTTGCTGTTCAAGGACCTGGCGCCGCTGATCGGCGCCGACTCCAACGCCGAGCAGAAGGCCCGCGGCGGTGCCAGCAAGCAGCCGAGCGGCAAGGTGCTGCCGGTGGAAGAGTTCCGCACCGAGCGCTGGCGCGCCATGGACGCCGACGTCACTTTTGCCGGTAAACGCATCGTACACAGCGCACAACTGCCGTTCACCGATCTGTCGGCCCATGTGATCCTGGACGACGGCCTGCTGCGCCTGGAGCCGCTGCGCTTCGGGGTGGCTGGCGGCAATCTGGCGGCCAAGGTGCGCCTGGATGGCCGCAACGTGCCGCTGCAAGGCCGCGCCCGGCTGACGGCACGTGGCTTCAAGCTCAAGCAACTGTTCCCTACCTTCGCGCCGATGCAAACCAGCTTTGGCGAGCTCAACGGTGATGCCGACATCAGCGGCCGGGGCAATTCGGTGGCGGCCCTGCTGGGCACCGCGAACGGGGATCTGCGCATGCTGATCAACGATGGCGCCATCAGCCGCAGCCTGATGGAGATCGCCGGGTTGAACGTGGGTAACTATGTGGTCGGCAAGCTGTTTGGCGACGAGGACGTGAAAATCAACTGCGCGGCCGCCGATGTGGGTATCAAGGACGGTCTTGCGAGTACGCGGCTGTTTATCTTCGATACCGAGAACGCGATCATCTACATCAACGGCACGGCCAATTTCGCCAGTGAGCAGCTGGACCTGAAAGTCACGCCGGAATCGAAAGGGTTGAGGCTGTTCTCGCTGCGTTCGCCGCTGTATGTACGCGGGCCGTTCGCCAAGCCGAGTGCCGGGGTGCAGGCAGTGCCGCTGGCGTTGCGTGGGGCGGGGATGGTGGCCTTGGGTGTGGTGGCCGGGCCGGCGGCAGGGTTGCTGGCGCTGATTGCACCTAGCAGCGGCGATGATCCCAACCAGTGCACACCGTTGTTGCAGCAGATGAAAGCCGGGAAAGCACCGGCGGCGGTGAAGGGGCGGAAATAGCAGAGGGCCGCTTTGCGGCCCATTCGCAGGCAAGCCAGCGCCCACAGGTATTGCGAAAGCCTGGGCTTTGCGCGGTACTTGTGGGCGCTGGCTTGCCTGCGAATGGGCTGCAAAGCAGCCCCTTGCGATTACAGCCCTTGCAGCAGGTCGGACATGTCGTCCGCGTGCTCTTCTTCCTGCGCCAGGATGTCCTCGAAGATACGCCGCGTAGTCGGGTCCTTATCCCCAATGTACTGAATGATCTCGCGGTAGCTGTCGATGGCAATCCGCTCCGCTACCAGATCCTCCAGCACCATCTCCTTCAACGAATTGCCCGCCACATACTGGGCGTGGGAATTCTTGGTCAGGTTGTCCGGGTTGAAATCCGGCTCGCCCCCCAATTGCACGATCCGCTCGGCAAGTTTGTCAGCGTGCTCGGCTTCCTGATTGGCGTGCTCCAGGAACTCGCTGGCAGCCACGCTGGCCTTGATACCGCTGGCCATGAAGTAGTGCCGCTTGTAGCGCAAGACGCACACCAGCTCGGTGGCCAGCGACTCGTTGAGCAGGCGCAGGATCTCCTGGCGGTCAGCGTGGTAACCCTCGGTCACCGCGCCTTGCTCGACATGCTGGCGGGCACGTTCACGCAGGGTTTTAACATCGGTCAGTTCAGTCGCATTCATGTTCATCTCCGAAAGCATCAGGGTGGTCATGGGCATGTTCTGAAAGACTTACGCGCCGGGGACGGCTTCGCTGTCTTCTTCGCGTTGTTTGCAGGTCTTGAAGCCCTTGGCATCGACATGACCGGTGGCGTCGAAGCGCACGTAGTAGGGCTGCTGCTTGCCGTCGCGGTTGAGGATGTAGTCGTTGCAGGTACCCCCGTGCGGCAGGTCGATCACGTTCGACGGGCTGCCGCCGATGGCGATCACCTTCTGCATGGTCATGCCATGCTCCACCTGCTTGACCAGCGGTTCATCACGGTAGGTGACGTAGTCCACCGGGTTTTCCGGGCGGCTGCCGCAGGCGGCCAGGGTGGCGCTTGCCAGAAGGATTGCCAGGGTCTGCTTGTACATGGTCCCGCTCCTTGCAAAGGGTCTGTGTGGTTTGGAACCGCAACGCGCGCCGGGAGTTCGATTGCGATGGTCATGATCGGCGCTGTAGTGTTGGCCGGTCGTCCACGGAAAGGGGCAGGGCAATGCAGCAGGAATTGGCCACGCGATACCCGCTGGTGCTGGTGCCGGGCATGCTCGGGTTTGTCCGGGCGGTGCTTTACCCCTACTGGTTCGGCATCGTGCCAGCGCTGCGCAAAGGTGGGGCGCAGGTGTTTGCGGTGCAGGTTTCACCGCTGCATTGCAGTGAAGTGCGCGGTGAGCAGTTGTTGATGATCATCGAAGACATCTGCCAGCGCACAGGTGCCGACAAGGTCAACCTCATCGGCCACAGCCAGGGTGCCCTGGACGCGCGTTATGCGGCGGCCAAGCGGCCTGCTCGGGTAGCCTCGGTCACCTCGGTGGCGGGGCCCAACCACGGCTCCGAGCTGGCGGATCACCTTGAACGCACGGCACCGGGCGATTCACCCCAAGGGCGGATCCTCAAGGCCGTGTTGCATGGTCTTGCCGTACTGCTGGTGTGGCTGGAGACCGGTTGGCGCCGGGACCCGCTGCCGGTGGATGTGCATGCCTCGCATCAGTCGCTGACCAGCGCCGGGGTAGCACTGTTCAACCAGGCTTATCCACAGGGGCTGCCGCAGGCCTGGGGCGGGGAGGGGGCCTACGAGGTGAATGGCGTGCGCTATTACTCCTGGTCGGGCACCTTGCAGCCTGGCCTGACCGACCAGGGCCGCAACCGTTTTGACGGCAGCAACCGCTTCTGTCGCCTGTTCGCCCGCAGTTTCGTCAAGGAAAAAGGCCAGTGCGACGGCATGGTCGGGCGCTTCAGCTCGCACCTGGGGCAGGTGATCGGCGACGATTACCCGCTCGACCACCTGGACATCGTCAACCAGTCACTCGGCGCAGTGGGCAAAGGCGCCGAGCCAGTGCGGCTGTTTACCGAACATGCGGCTCGGCTCAAGGCTGCGGGGCTCTAGCGGCGAATCGGCGTGGTCCAGCGCTCGGCCAGCACCACCCCTGCCAGGGTCATCAGGCCGCCGGCCAGGTGGTAGCTGGCCAGTTGCTCGTCGAGTACCACTGCAGCGATCAGTGCAGTGACCAGCGGCAGCAGGTTGAAGAACAGCGTGGTGCGGGTTGGCCCCAGGCGGTGCACGGCCTGCATCCACAGCAGTGGCGCGATCATCGACGCCAGCACACAGGCGTACAGCACCAGACCGACGTTGCGGCTGTTCAGCCCGGTTTTGTCCGACAGCAGAAACAGCGGCAACAGCACGATGATCGCCACCAGCACTTGCAGGTACAGCAGCTGCAGCGGCGGTAGGCGCAGCTGCCATTTCTTCAGCAGGAAGCTGTATAACGCGTAGGCCAGGGTGGCCACCAGCATCAGCAGGTCGCCGCTGTTCAGGCCTTGATCAAGCAGGCTGGCCGGGTGGCCGGCGCTGACCACTTCGAGCACGCCGACAAACGACACCACTGCGCCCAGCAATGCACCGTAGCTCAGGCGTTGACCCAGCCAGGCGATGGACAGAGCCAGCGACATCAGCGGCATCAGCGAGAGGATGATGCCCATGTTGGTGGCGCTGGTGATGCTGGCGGCGAAGTAGGCCAGGCTCTGGTACATCGCCATGCCCAGTACGCCGAGGAGGCCTACCTTGGCCAGGTGCGGGCGGATGGCCGCGCGGTTGCGCCACACGGCGGGCAGCAGGAATGGGGTGAACAGCAGGCCGGCCAACAGCCAGCGATAGAAGCCGATCTCGGCAGGGTGGATGGCCCCGGCGGACATCTTGGTGACCACGGTGTTGCCGGCCCAGATAAGGATGGCGGTGAGGGGGAAGAGGTAGTTCATTGAGCGGATTACTCGTTTCGGCCTGATTGGGGCTGCAGAGCAGGCCCTCGATAGGCCTGTATTATCGATTGTCTGTCTAAAAGCCTATACTCTTAACCGGACAACCCACCCTGCTAAACTGACATGCAGCGCAAATACCTCGATATCCCCCAGTTCGCCCAGCTCCCGGCCCCGGTGTACTTCCGCCACGACGAGTTCGGCGCCGACACCCACAGCGCCCTGCACCAGCACGCCTGGGGCCAGCTCAACTACACCGCCCATGGCGTGATGCACCTGGAGGTCGCCGGCCAGCGCTTTCTATCACCGCCGCACTACGCCGTGTGGGTCCCCCCCGATACTGTGCATGGCTGCTACAACCCCCAGGCCATCGTCTACCGCTCGGTCTACCTGGACCGCCGCCTGTGTGCAGCTCTGCCGCAGCAGCCATGCAGCCTGATGATCAGTGACATCCTCAAGGCCATCCTGGCCGACTTCGCTCGCCGCGACCTGCAGGTAGCCGCAGACGAGCGCGACCAACGCCTGGCTCAAGTACTGCTGGACCAGCTGTTGCTGGCGCCCACCCAGGCTTGCTACCTGCCATTTGCCCAGAGCGATGGCCTGCGCCAGGTGCTCGACGCGCTCAGCGCCGAGCCGGGTGACAACCGTCCGCTGGCCGACTGGGCGGCCCGCGTGCATGTCAGCGAGCGCACCCTGGCCCGGCAGTTCCTGCGCGAGTTGGGCATCAGCTTTGGCGAGTGGCGCTTGCGCCTGCGTTTTCTGCGCGCCATCGAAGCGCTGGAGGCAGGCCTGCCGATTCAGGCGATTGCCTTCGACCTTGGCTACAGCAGCGCTTCGGCGTTCATCGCCATGTTCCAGCGCCAGGCCCGGTGCACCCCCGAGCAGTACCGCCGGCAGGCGCGGGCAGGGCGCTGACAATTCTTGGCTACACTCAGCTCGACCCCCGTGCATCGGGCGCGGAGCCAAGGAGACCACTCCATGAGATTGCTGCACATTCCATTGCTGGCGCTGGCGGTGTTGTTCAGCGCCCAAGGCTTCGCCGCCAATACTGCACAGCAGGAAAAGATGAAAACCTGTAATGCCGACGCCACCGCCAAGGAACTCAAAGGTGACGAGCGCAAAGCCTTCATGAGCACCTGCCTGAAGAAGAGCGTGCCGCAGACCCAGCAAGACAAAATGAAAACCTGCAACGCCGACGCCACCACCAAGGCGCTCAAGGGTGACGAGCGCAAGGCATACATGAGTGACTGCCTGAAGAAGAAATGACCTGCGCCTATGCCTGCAGCCTCAAGGCTGGCAGACTGCGGGTCTTTCCCGTTGTCTGCCGTTGAGGCTGTATGACCTTCACCCCCCGCCAGGTCACCCTGGCCAGCTGGATCATCGTGTTTGCCGGCCTGCTGCTGGCGTTGCCCCTGAAATTGCTGCCGAGCCTGCTGGCTGGCCTGTTGGTGTTCGAGCTGGTCAACATGCTCACCCCGCGGCTGCAGCCGCTGATCGCCGGGCAACGCGCGCGTTGGCTGGCGGTGGCATTGCTGGGCACGCTGGTGGTGTTGACCCTGTCGCTGCTGATTGCCGGTGCTTTCAGCTTTTTGCTGCACGAAGCGGAAAACCCAGGGGCTTCGCTGGACAAGTTCATGGCCTTGGTGGAGCGTGCCCGCGGGCAGTTGCCGCCGTTCATCGAGGGTTACCTGCCGGCCAGCGCGGCGGAGTTCAAGGTGGCCATCGGCGACTGGCTCAAGAGCCACCTGAGCGACCTGCAGCTGGTGGGCAAGGGCATGGCGCACATGTTCGTCACCCTGCTGATCGGCATGATCCTCGGGGCCATAGTCGCCCTGCAGCGCATACCCGATATCTCCCGGCGCAAGCCCCTAGCGGCAGCGCTGTTCGAGCGCCTCGCCCTGCTGGTGCGGGCGTTTCGCAACATCGTCTTCGCGCAAATCAAGATCTCGCTGCTCAATACCGCGTTCACCGGTATTTTCCTGGCCGTGGTATTGCCGCTGTTCGGCGTGCACCTGCCGCTGACCAAGACGCTGATCGTGCTGACCTTCCTGCTGGGGCTGCTGCCGGTGATCGGCAACCTGATGTCCAATACCCTGATCACCATCGTCGGTCTGTCGCTGTCGATCTGGGTCGCGGCGGCGGCACTGGGTTACCTGATCGTCATCCACAAGGTCGAGTACTTCCTCAACGCGCGGATCGTCGGCGGGCAGATCAGTGCCAAGGCCTGGGAGCTGTTGCTGGCGATGCTGGTGTTCGAGGCGGCGTTCGGGCTGCCGGGGGTGGTGGCAGGGCCGGTCTACTATGCCTACCTGAAAAGCGAGTTGCGGCGGGCGGAGCTGGTCTGACAGATTGCTGGGGGCCGCTTTGCGGCCCATCGCGACACAAGGCCGCTCCTACAGGCGACCGCGTCCATCCAATGAATGCGCGGTTTCCTGTAGGAGCGGCCTTGTGTCGCGATGGGCTGCAAAGCAGCCCCAAAATGGCTCAGGCCACGCCGTAACGCTTGCGCGCCTCGATGGCCAGCCCGCTACCGATGCTGCCAAAGATATTGCCTTCCACATGTCGCGCATTCGGCAACATCGCTGCCACGCTGTTGCGCAGTGCCGGAATGCCGCTGGAGCCACCGGTGAAGAACACCGTGTCGACCTGGGCTTCGCTGACGCCGGCCTTGGCCAGCAGTTCGCTCACGCTACCGCGCACGCGTTCCAGCAGGCTTTCGATGGCCTCTTCGAACAGCACACGGGTCAGTTCCGCCTTCAACTCAGGCTCGACACGGCGCAGGTCGATGATGCGGCTGTCATGCTCGGTCAGCTCGATCTTGCTGGCTTCCACTTCCATCGCCAGCCAGTGCCCCGCACGCTGCTCGATCAGCTTGAACAGTCGGTCGATGCCGAAGCTGTCCTCGATGTCGTAGCGCATGCTGCCCAGCGCCAGCTGCGACTTCTGCGAGTACAGGGCGTTGATGGTGTGCCAGGTGGCCAGGTTGAGGTGGTAGCTGGTAGGCATCAGCGCGCCGCTCTTCATGCGGCTGCCGTAGCCGAACAACGGCATGACGCCCTGCAGGCTCAGTTGCTTGTCGAAGTCGGTACCGCCAATGTGCACGCCGCCGGTGGCGAGGATATCGTCCTGACGTTCGGCTACCAGATGGCGCTCGGGCGACAGGCGGATCAGGGTGAAGTCGGAGGTACCACCGCCGATGTCGACGATCACCACCAGCTCTTCGCGGCTGATGCTCGACTCATAGTCGAAGGCCGCGGCAATCGGCTCGTACTGGAACGACACGTCCTTGAAGCCGATCTTGCGGGCTACGTCGGCCAGGGTGTCTTCGGCCTCCTGGTCGGCGGCGGTGTCTTCGTCGACGAAGAACACCGGGCGCCCCAGCACCACCTGGTCGAATTCGCGACCTGCGGCGGCTTCGGCGCGCTTTTTCAGCTCGCCGATAAACATGCCCAGCAGGTCCTTGAACGGCAACGCGCTGCCCAGCACGCTGGTGTCGTGCTTGATCAGCTTGGAGCCCAGCAGGCTTTTCAGCGAGCGCATCAGGCGGCCTTCGTAGCCCTCCAGGTACTCGTGCAGCGCCAGGCGGCCATACACCGGGCGACGCTCTTCGATGTTGAAGAACACCACCGAGGGCAAGGTGATCTTGCCGTCTTCCAGGGCAATCAGCGACTCCACGCCAGGGCGGTGCCAGCCGACCGTGGAGTTTGAGGTGCCAAAGTCGATGCCCAGGGCGCGGGCCGGGGATACGTCAGACATGGGAAATAAGCTTCCGGAGGCAAAACGGCCGCGCAGTTTATGCCACTTGGCTACAGAATCAAGACCAGTCGTCTGCCATGGCGCAACCCCAAGGCGGTCTTGAAAGGCTATGCTTGACCCCAATCTACAGTTGCATCTTCTGTTGCAACACGCACATTCACATTGGTGATCCACAGATGGACTTCAAAGACTATTACAAGATACTCGGCGTAGAGCCCACGGCGGACGACAAGGCGATCAAGGCCGCGTACCGCAAGCTGGCGCGCAAGTATCACCCCGATGTCAGCAAGGAGCGCGACGCCGAGGACAAGTTCAAGGAGGCCAACGAGGCCTACGAAGTGCTCGGTGACGCGCAGAAACGTGCCGAGTTCGACGAAATTCGCAAATATGGCGGCCAGCATGGCCGGCCGTTCCAGGCACCACCTGGTTGGGAAAACCGCGGCGGTGCCGGCGCAGGTGGCTTCGAGGGCGGTGATTTTTCCGACTTCTTCAGCTCGATTTTTGGCGCACGCGGCGGCAGCCCGTTCGGCGGTGGCGGCGGTGGCCGGCAACAACAACGCAGTGCCGGCAGACGAGGGCAGGATGTGGAGCTTGAACTGGCGGTGTTCCTCGAGGAAACCCTGAGCAAGGAATCCAAGCAGATCAGCTTCCAGGTGCCGCAAACCAATGCCATGGGCCAGCGCACCGGTTTTACCACCAAGACCCTGAACGTGAAGATTCCGGCTGGGGTAACCGACGGCGAACGCATCCGCCTGAAAGGCCAGGGCGCGCCGGGCAGTGGTGGCGGCGCCAATGGCGATCTGTTCCTGACCATCCGCATGGCACCGCACCCGCTGTTCGATGTCGAAGGTCATGACCTGATCATCACCGTGCCACTGGCACCGTGGGAGGCTGCCCTGGGGACCAAGGTCGCGGTGCCGACCCTGACCGGCAGGATCAACCTGACCATTCGCCCCGACAGCCAGAGCGGCCAGCGCCTGCGCGTGCCGGGCATGGGCCTGGCGAACAAGAACGGCGAGCGCGGGAACCTTTATGCGCAGCTGAAAGTGGTCATGCCGCCTGCCTCCGACGAGGCTGCCCGCGAACTGTGGAGCAAGCTTTCCGAGAAGGCTGCGTTCGACCCGAGGACACAATGGAGTAAGTGATCATGAGCAGCACCCTGATCGTTCAACTGGACATGCATACCCTGTGTCAGGAAGCCGATGTCACGGCTGACTACGTGATCGAAATCGTCGAGCACGGCATTGTCGAGCCTTCCGGGCGAACGCCGGATGACTGGCTGTTTGACGATCAGGCGCCGCTGGTGGCCAAGCGCGCGGTGAAGCTGCATCAGGAGCTGGAGCTGGAGTGGGAAGGGGTGGCGCTGGCGCTGGAGCTGCTGCAGGAAGTGCAGCAGTTGCGCAGTGAGAACAGCATGCTGAAGCAACGGTTGGGCAGGTTTACCCAGCTGTAACGGTTGCAGGCCTGGCCTCTTCGCGGGTAAACCCGCTCCCACAGGTGCAGCACAGGTTTCGGGAAATGTGCGGTCCCTGTGGGAGCGGGTTTACCCGCGAAGAGGCCAGGCCTGCAAGCATCAAACTCAGCTCGGTTCAGCCCCCGGGTTCAACACCAACTGCATGAAGATCAAATCCAGCCACCGGCCAAACTTCACCCCCACCTGTGGCATCTGCCCGGTCACCACAAATCCCAGCCGCTCATGCAGGCGCATCGAGCCCGCATTGCCGCTTTCGATGGCCGCCACCATCACATGCTTGCCGCAGCTGCGCGCCCGTTCTATCAGCGCCGCCATCAACAGCGGGCCCAGCCCTTTGCCACGCTGGTCATCACGGACATACACCGAGTGCTCCACGGTCTGGCGAAAACCTTCGAAAGGCCGCCAGTCGCCAAACGACGCATAACCCAGCACGCCGCTGTCATCTACCGCCACCAGGATCGGATAGCCCTGCTGCGCCCGCGCCTCGAACCAGGCCTGGCGGTTGGCCAGGTCCACCGGGGTCTCGTTCCAGATCGCCGTGGTATGGCGTACGGCATCGTTGTAGATCTCGAGGATGCCCGGCAGGTCGGCGGGCAGGGCATCGCGGATTCGGTCACTCATCACAGCATCTCGCAGGGTCGTTGTGTGCAGATTAAATGGTTACCAGCCCACGCACACCTTCGGCCTGCATGTTTTCACCGCGGCCGCGCTGCACGATCTCGCCCCGGGCCATGACCAGGTACTGGTCGGCCAGCGCTTCGGCAAAGTCGTAGAACTGCTCCACCAGCAGGATAGCCATGTCGCCGCGTTCGGCCAGGCGGCGGATGACCGCACCGATTTCCTTGATCACCGAGGGCTGGATGCCTTCGGTGGGCTCGTCGAGGATCAGCAGGCGCGGGCGACTGGCCAGGGCGCGGCCGATGGCCAGTTGTTGCTGCTGGCCGCCAGACAGGTCGCCGCCACGGCGCTGCTTCATCTGCTCCAGCACCGGGAACAGTTCGTAGATGAAGGCTGGCACCTCCCGCGCTTCACGTGCAGAAAAACGCGACAGGCCCATCAGCAGGTTTTCTTCCACCGTCAGCCGCGGGAATATCTCGCGGCCCTGTGGCACATAAGCGATACCGGCATGAACTCGTTGCTGGGGTTTGAGCGTGGTGATCGGCTGGCCTTCCCATTCGATGCTGCCGTCGCGGGTGGGCACCAGGCCCATCAGGCAGCGCAGCAGGGTGGTCTTGCCGACGCCGTTGCGGCCGAGCAGGCAGGTGACTTCACCGACCTTGGCTTCGAAGGACAGGCCGCGCAGGATGTGGCTGCCGCCGTAGTACTGGTGCAGGGTGTCGATCTTGAGCATGTCGGTGTTCCTGAAAGGTTTGCTGTGCCTGTGCCGGCCCTATCGCTGGCAAGCCAGCTCTTACAGGTAAAGCACAAGCTCCGAGGCCTGTGGGGGTTCTGTGGGAGCTGGCTTGCCGGCGATAGAGCCGGCACAGCTTTGAAGATCTAGCGGCCCAGATACACCTCGACCACCCGCTCATCCGCCTGCACCTGCTCCAGCGAACCCTCGGCCAGCACACTGCCCTGGTGCAACACGGTCACATGGTCGGCAATGCTGCCGACAAAGCCCATGTCATGTTCCACTACCATCAGCGAATGCTTGCCAGCCAGGCCCTTGAACAGCTCGGCGGTAAATTCGGTTTCGGCGTCGGTCATGCCGGCCACCGGTTCGTCCAGCAACAGCAATTGCGGCTCCTGCACCAGCAGCATGCCGATCTCCAGAAACTGCTTTTGCCCATGCGACAACAGGCCTGCCTGGCGCTGGGCCAAGGGCAGCAGGCGCAGGGTGGTCAGCACTTCGTCGATGCGCTGGCGCTGTTCAGCGCTCAAACGGGCCGCCAGGCTCGCCCACACCGATTTATTGGCCTTCAGCGCCAGCTCCAGGTTCTCGAACAGCGTCAGTGCTTCGAATACCGTCGGCTTCTGGAACTTGCGGCCAATGCCGGCCTGCGCGATCTGATACTCGCTCATGCCGGTCAGGTCGAGGGTGTCGCCGAAGTAGGCCGTGCCACTGTCGGGGCGGGTCTTGCCGGTGATCACGTCCATCATCGTGGTCTTGCCGGCGCCATTGGGGCCGATGATGCAGCGCAGTTCACCCACGCCGATGTACAGGTTGAGCGCGTTGAGCGCCTTGAACCCATCGAAGCTGACGCTGATGTCTTCCAGGCTCAGCACCGTGCCGTGGCGGGTGTCGAGGCCGGCCTTGCGGCGCTGGCCCAGGCCTATCGCCTCACGGCCGCTGCCGAGGTTGTCGAACACCGGCTCGAGCATGAATTCGGGGTGTACCGGGGGCACGCCTCTCATGGCTGGTTCCTTTTCTTCAACAGGCCGACTACGCCCTTGGGCAGGTACAGGGTAACGAGGATGAACAGCGCGCCGAGGAAGAACAGCCAGAATTCCGGGAAGGCCACGGTGAACCAGCTCTTCATGCCATTGACCAGCCCCGCACCCAGCAGCGGGCCGATCAACGTGCCGCGCCCGCCAAGGGCGACCCACACGGCGGCTTCGATGGAGTTGGTCGGTGACATCTCGCTGGGGTTGATGATGCCCACCTGCGGGACGTACAACGCGCCGGCCAGGCCGCACAGCACGGCGCTGAGTACCCACACCAGCAGCTTGAAGCCACGCGGGTCGTAGCCGCAGAACATCAGGCGGTTTTCGCCATCGCGCACGGCGGTAAGCAGGCGGCCGAACTTGCTGCGGGTCAGGCACCAGCACAGGTACAGGCTGGCCAGCAGCAGGCCGACGGTGAGCAGGAACAGCGCCGCGCGGGTGCCTTGCGCAGCAATCTCGAAGCCAAGGATGGTACGAAAGCTGGTGAAGCCGTTGTTGCCGCCAAAGCCAGTCTCGTTGCGGAAGAACAGCAGCATGCCGGCGAAGGTCAGGGCCTGGGTCATGATCGAGAAGTACACGCCCTTGATGCGTGAGCGGAAGGCGAACCAGCCGAACACCAGCGCCAGCAGCCCGGGTGCAAGGACCACCAGGCACAGCGCCCAGGCGAAGTGCTGGGTGCCGGCCCAGTACCACGGCAGCTCGGTCCACGACAGAAAGGTCATGAACCCCGGCAGGCTGTCGCCGGCGGCCTGGCGCATCAGGTACATGCCCATGGCGTAGCCACCCAGGGCGAAGAACAGCCCGTGCCCCAGCGACAACAGCCCGGCGTAACCCCAGACCAGGTCCAGGGCCAGGGCGACGATGGCATAGCAGAGGATCTTGCCGACCAGGGTCAGGGTGTAGGCCGATACCTGCAGGGCATGCTCGGCCGGCAGCAGCGACAGCAGCGGCAGGGCCAGCAACAGCAGGACGACGACAGTGCCGATGGCCAGCGACAGCCGTGGCCCGGCCTTTTGCGTAGCGGTGACAAGCAGTGGCTGGTTCATCAGTCGATTACCCGTCCCTTGAGGGCGAACAAGCCTTGCGGGCGTTTCTGGATGAACAGAATGATCAGCGCAAGGATGAGGATCTTGCCGAGCACGGCACCGATCTGCGGCTCCAGCAGTTTATTGGCGATGCCAAGGCCGAAGGCCGCCCACAGGCTGCCGGCCAGTTGCCCGACACCGCCAAGCACCACCACCAGGAACGAATCGATGATGTAGCTCTGGCCCAGGTCCGGGCCGACGTTGCCGACCTGGCTCAAGGCCACGCCGCCGAGCCCGGCGATGCCCGAGCCCAGGCCAAAGGCGAGCATGTCGACGCGCCCGGTGGACACGCCGCAGCAGGCAGCCATGTTGCGGTTCTGGGTGACCGCCCGCACGTTCAGGCCCAGCCGCGTGCGGTTGAGCAACAGCCAGGTGAGCAGTACCACGGCCAGGGCGAAGCCGATGATGACCAGTCGGTTGTACGGCAGCACCAGGTTGGGTAGCAGCTGGATGCCCCCCGACAGCCACGCCGGGTTGCTGACTTCGACGTTCTGCGCGCCGAACAGCAGGCGGATGGCCTGAATCAGGATCAGGCTGATGCCCCAGGTTGCCAGCAGGGTTTCCAGCGGCCGGCCGTACAGGTGGCGAATGACCGTGCGCTCCAGCAGCATGCCTACCCCGGCACTGACGGCGAAGGCCACCGGCAGGGCAATCAGCGGATAGAACTCGATGGCCCCTGGGGCATGGCGCTGCAGTAGCACCTGGACCATGTAGGTGCTGTAGGCGCCAAGCATCAGCATTTCGCCGTGGGCCATGTTGATCACCCCGAGCAGGCCGAAGGTGATCGCCAGGCCCAGTGCAGCCAGCAGCAGGATCGAGCCCAGTGACAGGCCGCTGAACGCCTGGCCGAGCAGCTCGCCGACCAGCAGCTTGCGCTTGACCTGGGCCAGGCTGGTTTCGGCGGCGGTGCGCACGCCCGGGTCGCTTTCGGCATCGGCTTGCAGCAAGGCTTCGAGGCGGGTGCGGGCCAGCGGGTCGCCGGTTTCACCCAGCAGGCGCACGGCGGCCAGGCGTACCGCAGGTTCGCTGGCGCCCAGTTGCAGGTTGGCCAGGGCCAGGCCCAGGGCCGCGTGCACGGCAGTGTCCGGCTCGGCAGCGAAGCGCCGGTCGAGAAAGGCCATTTGTGCCGGCTGTGCGCTCTTTTGCAGTTGCTGCGCGGCGGCCAGGCGCGTGTCGCTGTTGTCGCTGAGCAGTTGATGGCTGGCCAGGGCGTTGTCGATAAGGCCGCGCAGGCGGTTGTTCAGGCGCAGCTTGCGGGTGTCGTCAGTGGCAATTCGGCCTTGGCGCAGGTTTTCCAGCAGTGGCAGGCGCGCGGCATCGGGTTGTGCCGCCCAGCCTTCGAGCAGGCGGGCTTGCTCGGCGGGCTTGGCGGCGAGAAAGAATTCACCCTCGCTGGCGTGGGTGGCCAGGGGGATCAGCAAGAGCAGGGTGAGCAGCAGTCTGAGCATGCGGGTAATCCTGGAAATCGATGTTGGCCTCATCGCCGGCAAGCCAGCTCCCACAGGTCCTTCACAGGCCTTGAGGGTGCGCTTTCCGTGTGGGAGCTGGCTTGCCGGCGAATGGGCTGCAAAGCAGCCCCAGTGGCACTCAATTACCTTTCACTGCATAGTCCGGCCGCTTGTCATTACCCGGGATGAACGGGCTCCACGGCTGCGCCCGCAGCGGCTGCTCGGTTTCCCAGACCACGCTGAACTGCCCGTCATCCTGGATCTCGCCGATCATTACCGGCTTGTGCAGGTGGTGGTTGCTCTTGTCCATGGTCAGGGTGAAGCCCGAGGGTGCCTTGAAGCTCTGCCCGGCCAGCGCTTCGCGCACCTTGTCGACGTCGGTGGACTTGGCTTTCTCGACCGCCTGGGCCCACATGTGGATGCCCACGTAGGTGGCTTCCATCGGGTCGTTGGTCACCGCCTTGTCGGCGCCGGGCAGGCCTTTGGCCTTGGCGTAGGCTTTCCAGTCGGCGACGAACTGCTGGTTGACCGGGTTATCCACCGACTCGAAGTAGTTCCACGCCGCGAGGTGGCCCACCAGTGGCTTGGTGTCGATGCCGCGCAGCTCTTCTTCACCTACCGAGAACGCCACCACCGGCACCTCGGTGGCCTTCAGGCCCTGGTTGGCCAGTTCCTTGTAGAACGGCACGTTGGAGTCGCCGTTGACTGTGGAGATGACGGCGGTCTTGCCGCCAGCGGAGAACTTCTTGATGTTGGCGACGATGGTCTGGTAATCGCTGTGGCCGAACGGGGTGTAGACCTCTTCGATGTCCTTGTCGGCCACACCCTTGCTGTGCAGGAAGGCGCGCAGGATCTTGTTGGTGGTGCGCGGGTAGACGTAGTCGGTGCCCAGCAGGTAGAAGCGCCTGGCGCTGCCGCCGTCTTCGCTCATCAGGTAGTCCACGGCGGGGATGGCTTGCTGGTTGGGCGCGGCGCCGGTGTAGAACACGTTCGGCGACATCTCTTCACCCTCGTACTGCACCGGGTAGAACAGCAGGCCGTTGAGCTCTTCGAACACCGGCAGTACCGATTTGCGCGATACCGAGGTCCAGCAGCCGAACACCACTGCGACCTTGTCCTGGGTCAGCAGCTGGCGGCTTTTTTCGGCAAACAGCGGCCAGTTTGACGCGGGGTCGACCACTACCGGCTCGAGCAGCTTGCCGTTCACACCGCCCTTGGCGTTGATCTGCTCGATGGTCATCAGCGCCATGTCCTTGAGCGAGGTCTCGGAAATGGCCATGGTCCCCGACAGCGAATGCAGGATGCCGACCTTGATGGTCTCGGCCGCCTGGATACTCCAGCTCAGGCCCATTGCGGCAATCGATGCGCTGAGGGTAAAGGCCTTGATCAGACTGCGACGCTTCATGTGCTCTCTCCGCTGGTTTTTATAGGTTGGCCAAGCGGGGAGGGGCTTTGCAAGGGGTGTGCCTAACGGCGGAAGGTGCGTAATAGAGGGGGCGTGCGGGGCGTTGGGGCGTTATGCCGGGCCATATTGGTGCCTGGTGAGTTTGTGTGCACAGCGTTGGAGCTTTGCTGCTCGCAACACTAGCAGCAGGCTGTACCTAGCATTTTTGCCAGTAGGCGCAAGGGCATGGCATCCCTATCGTGTGCTGACCCGAATCCACTTCTGGAGATGCAGGCAATGAAGAATGCAGGATGCAGGAAGGCAAAGACCGCTGTGTGGGTGACATCACTGCTATTGCTCTTGGCCGGGTGCGCGCAGGATGCAGAATCGATAATGGGAAAAAGCCCGCTCGGGGCAACGGTCGCACAGGAATTGGGCGGCTACCGCTTCCACAACACCAATTCGCAACGCAATGTCCAAGGCTATGCGATCGAGAGCGGCAACCTTGCAGAGCCTCTCAAGGGCAGGATCGACGGTTCGTTGGTGGTGGTCACGGACAAGGATGGGGCGATAACGGCGATCATTGACCGGCCTGGGCGGCGTGGCGCGCTTTTTGTCGACAAAACTGGATCGCGGCGTTTTGTTGAAGAACCTGCTTACGATTATCTGAAAGCGGATACGTTGAAGGAGCGCGCAGGGCCTGCGCAGGTGCCGGGCGCTGACAAACCTGACAACGATGGCCAGATCGATGCCCTGATGCTGTTTTCGACGAAGGCCTTGGCGGTGCTGAATGCCGATCCTGTGGCATTCGCACTGGCACAACTGGAGACGTCCAACCTCGGGCTACGAAACTCACAGGTGGGAGGGGTTTCTTTGCGCCTTGCAGGTGTCCGCGTGACCGAAACTGACCTTCCTGTCGACGGGACTGGCCTGGTGAAAGTCAGGGACATGCTGACACCGCTGCGTCCGGTCTATAAGCACGATATCAATGTGGGATACTTCGACAATTCACCCTATGGCGGCATGGCTTATGTACCCGGCTCAGACAGCGTCAATAGCATTCATCATCCGTTAGCCTTTCGGCATGAGGTCGGCCATAACGTGGGCGGTAACCACTGCAATGAAACCGGTGCGGACAATTATCGCTTTGGCTACCAGACCTCCGGTGGCGCTCACACCATGCTGTGCGGCAACAACATACCGTACTACTCAAATCCTCAAGTTACTTATGGAGGCAGGCCTCTGGGAAATGCAAGGACCGCCGACATGGCCAGGCTCTGGCGTGAGGAGGCGGGACGGATGAGCGGATACAGCCCCGCGTTCGAAGGCACCCGACTTATCTATGTTTCTACCCAGCCAGAGTCAAGTGCAATCGTGGCTTTCATACCTGGGCGGTCCAGAATCGGAGTGGTGGCACTTTCCAGTGAAGTCGGCCCGACTTCATTGACCTATGGCGGCCCAGGCGTGACGACCTTGACCGCCAAATTGACGGGGAAAGATGGGGTAGCTCGATCTGTCAATCTGAGGGCTATGCGGCAGAATTCGGGCTGCCCGCGGACGACTATGAACAGCACACTTGTATGCCACCCCGATTTTGATGGTGGTCCGGTGCAGCTGATCATCGGTTACAGTGCACTGGATAATCCCGAGCTACCACCGGGTTGGTACAACGGTACGGTGACCCTTGAGGCACGCAATGACAGCGATCCGAACTGGAGAGCACCCATCCTCGTGAGCCTGGCAGTGCTTCGCTGACTGAGGTAGAACAAGGGCCTTGCTTGATCAAGGCCCCGGCCAGGTCATCGGTGCCCGGAGGTGCTCGATGAATGGCGTACGGCCGTGCGCGGCTGGCGCTTGCTGCGCACGAACTGATAGGTCACCGCCAGCAGCACGAACCAGATCGGTGTCACCAGCAAGGCCGAGCGGGTATCTGCCTCCAGGCTCAGCAGCACCAGGATGAAGGCAAAGAACACCAGGCACACGTAGCACATGAAACGCCCGCCCGGCATTTTGTACTTCGATGCCTGATGCAGTGCCGCACGGTTTTGACGGTACTTCAGGTACGACAGCAGGATCAGCGTCCAGACGAACATGAACAGTACCGCCGAAACGGTGGTGACCAGGGTGAAAGCCTCGACCACGTTCGGCACCAGGTAGATCAGCACCGCACCCAGCAGCAGGCAGGTGCAGGAGAAATACAGGCCGTTGGCGGGTACCGAGCGGCTCGACAGTTTCTCGAACGCCTTGGGCGCATCACCCTCCTGACTCAGGCCGTAGAGCATGCGGCTGGTAGAGAACACGCCGCTGTTGGCCGACGAGGCCGCCGAGGTCAGCACCACGAAGTTGATGATGCTGGCCGCTGCAGGCAGGCCGGCGAGCACGAACAACTCGACGAACGGGCTCTTGCCCGGCACCACATCGCGCCATGGCGTAACCGCCATGATCGCGATCAGCGCCAGCACGTAGAACACGATGATCCGGATCGGGATCGAGTTGATCGCCCGCGGCAGGGTGCGCTCCGGGTTCTTTGCTTCGGCGGCGGTGGTACCCACCAGCTCGATGCCGACGAAGGCGAACACGGCGATCTGGAAACCGGCGAAGAAGCCCATCAGGCCATTGGGGAACATGCCGCCGTCATTCCACAGGTTGGCCAGCTGCGCGGTGCTGCCGCTGGGCGAGGTGAAGCCGGTGATGACCATGTACAGGCCGGTAGCGACCAGGCCGAGGATGGCGACGATCTTGACCAGGGCGAACCAGAACTCCATTTCACCGAACATCTTCACGGTGACAAGGTTCAGCGACAGCAGCAGCCCCACGCAGGTCAGCGCCGGTATCCACTGCGGCAGGTCGGGGAACCAGAACTGCGTGTAGGCGGCGATGGCGACCACGTCGGCGATACCGGTGACCACCCAGCAGAACCAGTAGGTCCAGCCGGTAAAGTAGCCGGCCCAAGGGCCGAGCAGGTCGGCGGAGAAGTCGATGAACGACTTGTAGTTGAGGTTGGACAGCAGCAGTTCACCCATGGCGCGCATGACGAAGAACAGCATGAAGCCGATGATCATGTAGACGAAGATGATCGACGGCCCGGCCAGACTGATGGTCTTGCCCGAGCCCATGAACAGCCCGGTACCAATTGCACCGCCGATGGCGATCAGCTGGATGTGGCGGTTGGTCAGGTTGCGCTGCAGATGCTGTTCATCTGGCGCGGTCGGTGAGGTTTGCGTCATACGCTGCATTCCCTTGTAGAGGTCAGTCTTCTTGTCAGAGGTAGCCGGGTAGGCTAACACGCGCGTTCCAGTTCGGGGCGCGACAGATCGACTCTACATTTGGGTACCAGTGTTCTGTCTGTGCCGGCCTCTTCGCGGGTGAACCCGCTCCCACAGGATCATCACAGGTTTTCAGGCCTGTGATGTCCCTGTGGGAGCGGGTTCACCCGCGAAAGGGCCGGTACAGGCAGTACAATAATCAGACGCTGGCCAGCAACCGGCGGCGCCTCACCACCAGGCTATCTACCACCCACATCACCACCATCGACACGCCCACCAGCGGGAACATCACGCCGAGCAGCAGCATCACCCCCACCGCCCCCTTCCAGCGCGGCAAGTCATGACGCAAAGGCGGTACGCCCAGGCCGCCTTCCGGCCTGCGCTTCCACCACATCACCAGCCCGCTCACCGAACCCAGCAGGATCATCAGGCACACCAGCAGGATGATGATCTGGTTGAATGCCCCGAACATCTTGCCTTCATGCAGCATCACCCCCAGCTCGGTGGCGCGGGCGACCGGGCTGTAGTCCTGCCAGCGCACGTCGGCCAGCACCTTGCCGGTGTACTGGTCGACATGCAGGGTGGCGTCGTTGCGTGGGTCGTCGGCGAACACGGCGATGGTGAACACCCCGTCTGCCGTGGTCGGCAGGGTGATGCTGTAGCCCGGCTCGACCTGGCGCGAGGTGGCAATGTCCTCGACCTGCTGCACGCTGACCTGGGGCGCTGCGGGCATGTCCGACATCATGTGGTGGCCAGCGTGCTCGGCGTGCGCACCGGACTGTGGCATCGGTGTGTTTTCCATTGCCCAGGGTACGGTCTGGCGGTGCGCGCTGTTCAGTTCGCGCGCCTGCTGGTCCGACTTGGGTACGTCGTTCCACATGGCCGCCGGAAAGCGGTTCCACAAGTCGGCGTACTGCTTGCCCCACATGCCGGTCCAGGTCATGCCGCTGACCAGCATCAGCAACAACAGAGCCGACCCCCAGAAACCGGTTACCGCGTGCAGGTCACGCCACAGCAAGCGCCCGCGGGCGGAAAACCGCGGCCACAACACACCGGCGCTGCTGCGTCCGCGCGGCCACCAGAGGTAAAGGCCCGATACCACCAGCACGATGCCCCAGCCCGCTGCCAGCTCTACCAGGCGGTCACCGACCGTCCCGACCATCAATTCGCCATGCAGGGCGCGGGCGATGGCCTGCAGGTTCTGCTTGCCGTCCTGCTCGCCGAGGATCTTGCCGTTGTAAGGATCGACAAATACGTTCAGTTCGCGCCCGCCGTCGTGCACCACGAATTGCGCACTGCGCTCGGCGTTCAGCGGCGGCAGGTACTGGCCGACGTGGCCCTTGGGATAGGCCTGGCGTACTTCGGCCAGCATCAGGTCGGCGCCCTGTCGGTGGTGGCCGGCTTCGACCACCATCAGGTCGCGGTACAGCAGCGGGTCGAGCTGCGGCTTGAACAGGTAGATGATCCCGGTAATTGCCAGCAGGATCATGAACGGGGCTACGAACAGCCCCGCATAAAAGTGCCAACGCCAGGCCAGGTTGTAGAAAGAGATACGTGTTCCTCTCATGGGAACCTCCTGTTTGACCAGCTGATGGGCGCAACCGAAGTGGCGCCCGTTGTGTTGTCAGAAGCTGAAATCGACCTTGGTCCACAAGGTCCTGCCTGGCTCGTTGACCGGCTGTGGATCGCTGGCCGGGTAGCCGAACCCGGCGTTCCCTGCCAGGTTCAAGTGCTCGGCGTAGGTTTTGCCGAACAGGTTGTCGACCCCTGCGCTGAGCTTGAGGTTGTTGTTCACCTTGTAGGCACCGTTGAACGAGAACACACCAAAGCCGGCGCTTTTCTCGTAGTCCTTGCCGACCACGTTGCCCTGGTTTTCGGCAATGCGGTTCTGCGCCGCCACCAGCCGCCACAGGGCGCCGACGCTCCACACATCGCGGCTGTAGGTCAGTCCAAGGCGGCTTTCCAGGGGCGGCATCTGCGGTAGCGCTTTGCCATCACTGCTGTTCTTGCCCCAAGCGTAGGCGAGCGTGGCGTCGGCTTTCCAGTTCTCAGCGAGCTGGTAGGCGGCGCCCAGTTCGCCGCCCATGATGCGGGCGTCGATGTTCTGCGCCTGGGAGGTGCTCATGCCCATCATGCCGGTGCGGTAGTCGAACAGGATGTAGTCGCGGATTTGCCCGACATAGCCCGAGGCCCAGGCTTCAAGGCGCTCTGTGCGGTACTGGATGCCGAAGTCGAGCTGGGTGGTTTTCTCCGGCTTGATGCCATCGAAGGCATTGGCCGCGCCAGCTGGCGCCAGCTTGGGCGAAAACAGCTCCCAGTAGTCGGGGAAGCGCTGGGCGTGGCCGAGGCCGATGTAGGTGGTAGCCGGGATGGCAGCCAGGTCGTGCTCGTAGCGGATGAAAGCACTGGGCAGGGTGTCGGCGCGGGTGTCGCCTTCGGTGGCGCTGCCCTGGCGGAAATCGCGGGCCGAGGCGCGGTCCAGGCGGGCGCCGGTGATCAGTCGGTCTTCGGCGCTGGCGTACCAGGTCAGCTCGCCGAAGGCACCGTAGTTATGAAAGTCGGCGTCCTTGGTCCAGGCCTGGCCCTTGTGCGCGTCGACCCCCATGCCGCCTCGCTGGCGGTGCTCATTGGTCTGCGCGTCGATGCCGCTGATCAGTTGCACGTCTGCCCAGCGCCAGGTGGCCTTGATGCGCGCGCCCAGGGTGCGGCGGTCGACGTTGCTGACCATCGGCATGCCCATCATGCCGCTGCCCGACGGCGTGCGCAGGCTGTAGTTGTCCATCACGTGGTCGGCGTAGTTGTAGTAGACCTGCGCTTCGACCTTGTCGAGGACCTCGCCGAGGTTGGACTTTTCAAAGCGCAGGCCCAGGCTCTCGCGCTTGAACTGCGAACCGTCCATGCCGCGCCCGGCGTAGCGGGCCTCGCCATCACCCTTGCCGGCAGTCAGCTCCAGCAAGGTGTCCTGGTCAGGTGTCCAGCCGAGGGCGACATCGCCGTTCCACTTGTCCCAGCGGGAGGGCACGGTGTCGTTGTTGCCGTCGTGGTAGTCGTCCGAGCGTGACTGGTTGCCGACGAAGCGCGCGTAGGCCTGGCTGTTGCCGGCAGCCGCATCCAGCACCTTGTCGAAGCGGCCGTTGGAGCCGGCCAGCAGGCTGGCGTTGACCCGGCTGCCGAGGATGCCGAACTTCTCTGGTTCGCGCTCGAAAAGGATCGTGCCTGCCGAGCCGCCCGGGCCCCAGATCACGCTTTGCGGGCCTTTGATCACGGTGAGACGGTCGTAGGTTTCCGGCGAAATGTAGGACGTGGGCGCGTCCATGCGATTGGGGCAAGCGCCCAGCATCAGGCCGCCATTGGTGAGGATGTTCAAACGCGAGCCGAACATGCCGCGCAGTACCGGGTCGCCGTTGGTGCCACCAGCGCGGATCGCCGAGAAGCCGGGGATGGTCTTCAGGTAGTCGGCGCCGTCACTGGCCGGCACGGGCTGGCGCGGGTCTTTAGGGTTGGTGACCACGGTCAGCGGCGAGCTGGGGGCCACGGCGGTAATCACCGTCGGGCTCAGCTCGGGTGCATCGTGCGCATGGCCTTCATGGCCAGGGTCGGCGGCCAGGGCCACGGGCGCGAGCAGCGAGCCGCACACGGCGGCAATGGTCCCTCGCAGGGACAGGGCAAAAACAGGGGTGCAGCCAGACATAGTGATTCCAGTCGATCAGTCATGGGGCAGCGCGAAGCCTCCTGGCTCCGTGCACAAAAAAAGGATTCAGACGTTGATCGAGGCAGGCGGGGCGCGGCTGCGCGCACCGGGGAATACCGCCTGCCGGGCATGGCCCTGGTGCGTTGGCGCAAGCAGGTGAGTGGTGGGGGCGATGCTCTCGGCACTAAGCGGGCTGAGGGCCTGGGGCAGGGCGGGGCAGTTGAACAACAGGCTGCAGTAACCGCACTTTTCCCACATGACATGCAGCTGGCCATCGCCGCTGTGGCCGTGATGAGCGCCCTCGCCATGCTGATGCGCAGCCGGCATTGGCATGTCCATTGGCATGCTCATGCCGGCGTGGTGGTCCATCGGCATTGACTGGGAAATCAGCGGGCCGATGAAGATCATCCACATGGCGAACAGGCTCAGCCACCCGCCACCGGCGCGCCTGCGGTCAGGGCGGGTGGTACGGCGGCAGCTGTTGCGCGGCAAGCTCATGGCGAGCGCCTTTGAGCAGTGGTCAGTGCGCGTGTTCGTGGCCTTGCGGCTGGTCCGTCGGCGCCTGCTTCTGTACGGCTACCTGGACAGTGATGTCGCCTGCCTTTTCGAAGTGCAGGGTCAACGGGAAGCGCTTGCCGTCGCTGAGAAGGCTGCGGTCCTTGGGCTGCATCAGCATCACATGGTAGGCGCTGGGGGCGAAGGTGAGGTCCTTGCCGGCGGGCACCACCACGTTGGGTACCTGCTGCATCTTCATGGCACCGGCGGCGCTCATGACATGCTCGTGCAGTTGCGCATCATCGC
Organism: Pseudomonas sp. 8_5_2; assembly: GCF_059295255.1. NCBI lineage: Bacteria > Pseudomonadati > Pseudomonadota > Gammaproteobacteria > Pseudomonadales > Pseudomonadaceae > Pseudomonas > Pseudomonas sp. 8_5_2. The sequence goes on along the minus strand of NZ_CM181238.1, from coordinate 5,300,286 downwards.
TGATGGGGCTGTCGACGCTGAGCAGGCGGTCGTCGGCGCTGCCGTTGTTGTGCACCACGAAATAGGCGGCGACATTGGGTGCGTTGGGTGGCAACTGCAGCGACCAGGGATGGGCGATGTGCAGGTCGCCCACGGTGTATTCGTGGGCATTGGCAAAGGCGCCGGGCAGCAGCAGGGCGGCCATGACGAGGGCGTGCTTGAGCATGGTGAATCTCCGTTCTGTTCAGGTTCAGGCAGTCAGCGTGATGAACTCAGGCCAGCGGAGAGGCACGGGGGTTGAGCGCAGGCCAGAGCTGGCGCGGCGTGGGTTGGTACTTGGCGGGTGGCTGCAGCAGCCCTGTCAGCAGTGTCGGCGGGTTGTGCAACTGCGGCGGGTAACCAGGCAGGGCCAGCAGCGGTGCGGCGCCGGAACAGCACCAGCAGTTCATCATGCTGGCGCTGTCGTCGCTTTGCGGGCCAAGGTCGATCTTGGCCAGGGCCTGCACATCGACTTTGGCCTTGCTGCCCATGCTGGAACAGAAAGCCCCCCACAGCAGCTGCTCGGCCGGGCCCTTGGGCACGGCTGAGGCCAGCGGCATGGCCAGCAAGTTGAACAGCACTGCAAGGCAGGCTATCCAGGCAATGTGCCGACGTGGGGGCATGGAGAGATCCGGTCAGGAATCGTGGTGGGTATTGTAAGGCGGAGTATAGGTAAAAATGGCGGGGTGCGGTGAAGTGACGCAGGTTGGCTGGCTGTCGGCGGCTGCTTTGCAACCCGATCGCCAGCAAGCCATCTCCCACAGGGACCGCGCAGGTCGCAGGGCCTGTGCTGCAACCAGTGGGAGCGAGCAGGCCCGCGAAGAGGGTTGAATCAATCTCAGGACTTGTTACGGCCCATCAGCCCACGCACGGTTTCTTGCAGGTCCGCTGGCAGCACCACGACCTTGGCGTTGTCGCTGCCGGCCAGGTTCTCCATGGCACCGATATAGCGCTCACCCAGCAGGTACATCGCCGGCACGGTTTCGTTGCCCACCGCTTCCTTCACCAGCGAAATCGCCCGGGCCGAGGCCTCGGCCAGGCTGATCTGCGCCTCGGCATCGAGCCGGGCCGCCTGCAGGCGCGCTTCGGCCTCGAGGATCGCTGCCTGCTTGGCACCTTCGGCGCGGGTCACGTCGGCCTTGCGCTCACGTTCGGCCGCCGCCTGGCGCTCCATGGCCAGTTGCATGTTCTCGGAAGGCTTGATGTCCTGGATTTCCACCGAACGTACGGTCACGCCCCAGTCTTCGGTCTGTTCGGACATCGCCTCGCGCAAGCGTGCCTTGATCTGCTCGCGGCTGGACAGCGCCTCGTCGAGGTCCATGGCGCCGACGATGGCGCGCAGCGAGGTCATGGTCAGGCTGGTGACGGCGAACGAGAAGTTCTGTACGCCATAGGAAGCCTTCTGCGGGTCGACAACCTTGGCGAAGCACAGGGCGTTGGCAACGATTACCGCGTTGTCACGGGTGATGATTTCCTGCTGCTGCACATCGAGGATGATGTCCTTGGTCGGCAGGCGGTAGGCGACCACGTCCATGTACGGGATAAGAATGTTCAGGCCAGGCTTGAGCGTGCTGTGGTAGCGGCCCAGGCGCTCGACGATCCACTCCTCGCCCTGGGGCACGATGCGTACCCCTTTGAACACGGTGATCAGGACAAACAGGGCGATGGCGGCAACGACGATGAGGCTGGTCATGATGCTAACTTCCTTTTAATGCGGATTCAGGCCCGGATGACGCGGGCGGTGTTGCCCTCGATGGCACTCAGGCGTACCCGTTCGCCAGCCGCGATCTCGCTGTCGGCGATGCAGGTCCATTCTTCGTTGCCGAGGATCGGCTTCTGGAAGCGCACCCGGCCTTTCTGGAACTCCGACACGCCAATGGTCAGCAGGCCCACTTCGCCGATCACGCTGTCGGCAGTCCAGCGCACATCCGGCTGCTTGCGCCGGAGCAGCTTGAACCACAACGCCGTGGTGACCGATGACAGCAGCACCCACAGCAGCACTTGCATGTCCAGCTGCAGGGCGGGGGCGGCGAGCGAGATGAGCGAGACCAGCACGGCACCGATGCCGAACCAGAGGATGAAGAACGTTGGCAGGACCAGTTCCAGCAGGATCAGCGCGATGCCGAAGACCAGCCAGATCCACCATTGCATTTCCATATGGGTGAAACCTTCCGGGGGAGGGGGTTGAAGCTTAATGCAGCTTTAGTCTTGAAGGCATTTGGATGCACGCGTTGGGCCGTGAGAAAGGGCGCTTGAGAATGTAGGAAAGATGACAGGTGAGCAGATTTCAACAGCCTGAGCCCAGCCAGTCTTCTACCCGTAGCCCAGGTACCCGCTGAAATTCACGGAGGTTGTTGGTGACCAAAATCAGGCCAAGCGCCCGGGCATGGCCAGCAATCAATTGGTCGTAAGGCCCGATTGGCGTGCCAGCCTTTGCCAGCTCCGCGCGGAGTTGGCCGCTGTGCTCCGCTGCATGATCATCGTAGTCAAGTACCTCCAGGCGCGCAGCGAACCCTTCGACGACGGCAAGATTTCGTTGTGGGTTGGCTGACTTCTCTGCGCCGTAGATCAACTCCATCAAGGTCACGGTACTGATCCCCAGCTGGCCATGGTGGCGATTGAACGCCTCGCGAACAACTTGGGGTTTGTTTTTGATCGTGAAAATGCAGATGTTGGTGTCCAGCAGATACCTGAGCATTAAAACCCTTCGCGTTCCTGGTCAGCGGGTTGATCACGGCTAGCCATGTAGTCCGGCGTTGCATCCTCAGCGTCGAACCAGCTGTCCCATGCTTCCCCGGCAGGTGTGATGATGCGCGTGCGGCCTACCGCAACGATGTCCACACGGGTTACGTCTTCAGGAAGGGCTACGGACTTTGGCAAACGGATGGCCTGGCTGCGGTTGCTTCTGAAGACTGCACCTTGCTCCATGATTGGCCTCCTTGAAAAGCGGCAATGTGTGACTGAAGTTTAAGTGGGGCGATGTATATGTCAATGGGATATACGTATGGGCGAGGCGAGCACTTACAGTGCGAGTCTGACGAGCAGTTCATCTGCACCTGCCAGCTCCAGGTCCACCGTTGGTAACTTCGGCCGCTTGAGGATGAGTACGGGCACGCCCAGGTCCCTGGCCACCTCCAGCTTCGGCTCAGTGGCTACGCTGCCACTGTTTTTGCTGATCAGCACATCGATGTTGCGACGCTGGAACAAAGTCCGCTCTTCCTGGATATGGAATGGCCCGCGCGCGCCAATCACCTCACAGCGCGCGTTACCAGTGCAGGCCTCCAGCGCCCGCAAGGTCCAGAACTGCTCCGGCGGAATCTCGTCCAGATGTTGCAACGGCTCACGCCCCAGCGTGAACAACGGCCTGCGGAACGGCTTGAGCGCCTCCATCAGTCCTGCCCAGTCCTCTACCTCGCGCCAATCGTCCCCCGCCTGAGCTTGCCAGGCCGGGCGGCGCAAGGCCCAGCACGGGATGCCAGCACTGCGCGCGGCGCTGGCGGCGTTGCGGCTTATCTGCGCAGCATAGGGGTGGGTAGCATCGATCAACAACGTGATGCCTGCTTCGCGCAGGTAACTGGCCAGGCCCTCGGCGCCACCGAAGCCGCCGACGCGTACCTGGCACTGCAGGTCCTGCGGCACGCGGCCGATACCGGCCAGGCTGTAGACGTGCTGAGGGCCGAGGCGGCGGGCGATGGCCAGGGCTTCGGTGATGCCGCCTAGCAGCAAGATGCGAGTCGTCATTGCACACCTGCCTTGCCGACGATGCCGCCCTGGCGGTCGATGGCGAACACCTCCACTTGTACTTGTGCCGGCACCACGCTGCGGGCAAAGGCCAGGGCGTGGGCACACACCGCGTCGCCCAGGGCGATGCCGGCTGCATGCGCCAGCGCCAGGGCCTGCTGGCTGGTGTTGGCGCCGATGATGGCGGCCTGCAGCGCTTCGTCCGCGCCGATAGCTGCGGCCCAGCCGGCGAGTTGCGGCAGGTCGATGCTGGAATGACGGCTGTGCAGGTCCATGTGCCCGGCTGCCAGCTTGCTGATCTTGCCAAAACCGCCACACAGGGTCAGGCGTGGCACGGGCACCTTGCGCAGGTGCTTGAGCACCGCGCCGACGAAATCGCCCATTTCGATCAGGGCGATTTCCGGCAGGGCGTAGACCCGGCGCATGGTGTCCTCGCTGGCGTTGCCGGTGCATGCGGCGATGTGCGTGTAGCCGTTGGTGTGGGCCACGTCGATGCCCTGGTGGATCGAGGCAATGTAGGCCGCGCAGGAAAACGGCCGCACGATGCCGCTGGTGCCGAGGATCGACAGCCCGCCCAGGATGCCCAGCCGCGGGTTCATGGTCTTCAGGGCCAGTTGCTCGCCGCCCTGCACGTTGACCGTGACTTCGAAGCCGCCCGGGTAGCCGCACTGGTCGGCCAGGTTTTGCAGATGTTCGCTGATCATGCGCCGCGGCACCGGGTTGATGGCGGGCTCGCCCACCGCCAGCACCAGCCCCGGGCGGGTCACGGTGCCTACGCCAGCGCCAGCGACAAATCGGAAACCCGGCTCGCCCAGCAGGCGCACCTGGCTGTAGAGCAGGGCACCGTGGGTCACATCCGGATCGTCGCCAGCGTCCTTGAGTGTGCCGGCTTCGGCGCGTTCGCCAACGAGACGGCAGAATTCCAGCCGCATTTGCACCACCTTGCCCTTGGGCAGGGTGATGCTCAGCGCATCGTCACACTGCCCGGTGAGCAGCAGCCTGGCCGCCGCCAGGCTGGTGACGGTGGCGCAGCTGCCGGTGGTGAGGCCGCTGCGCAGAGCGGCAGGCTGTTCGCGGGTTTCTTCACGCATCGACGGGTTTCACCACTTCCAGCAGGGTGATCGGCAGCGCCTGGCGCCAGGTGTCGAACGAGCCCAAGGGTTGCGCGTGGGCGACGTGGATGCGGGTCAGTTCGCCACCGTGGCGTTCGCGGAAATGCGCCAGGGCCAGTTCGCTTTGCAGGGTTACCGCATTGGCCACCAGCCGGCCGCCGGGGCGCAGGCTTGCCCAGCACAGGTCGAGCACACCTTCACGGGTGACGCCGCCACCGATGAAGATTGCATCCGGTTGCTCCAGACCTTCCAATGCCATAGGGGCCTTGCCGCGTACCAGTTGCAGGCCGGGGACGCCCAGCGCATCGCGGTTATGTTCGATGAAACCCTGGCGGCCTTCATCGGCCTCGATGGCCAGGGCGCGACAGGCCGGGTGGGCGCGCATCCATTCGATGCCGATCGAACCGCAGCCTGCGCCAACGTCCCAGAGCAATTCACCGGGCTGCGGTGCCAGGCGCGCCAGGGTGATGGCGCGGACATCGCGCTTGGTCAGCTGGCCGTCGTGCTCGAAGGCACTGTCTGGCAACCCGGCCAGCCTGTGCAGGCGCGGCGCATCGGGTGCCGCCAGGCATTCGATGGCTACCAGGTTGAGGGCAGCGATATCGGCATGCGGCCAGTCCTGCGCAGTGCCGGCCAGCGTTTTTTCCGCGTCGCCGCCCAAGTGTTCGAGCACCTGCAGGCGGCTTGGACCGAAGCCACGCGCACGCAGCAACGCGGCGATCGCTGCGGGGCTGTCGCCATCGTTGCTCAGCACCAGCAGGCGCACGCCGCTGTGCAGGCAGGCATTCAGCGCCGTCAGGGGCCGTGCGACCAGCGACAGCACTTGCACGTCCTGCAGCGGCCAGCCCAGGCGGGCGGCCGCCAGGGCACAGGAAGAGGGCATCGACAGCACGCGCATTTCTGCTGCAGGTACCTGGCGGGCCAGGCTGGCACCGACGCCATAGAACATCGGGTCGCCGCTGGCCAGAACGCACACCGGCTCGCCGCGCAGGGCCAGCACCGGGGCCAGGGAGAACGGGCTTGGCCAGCCCAGCCGTGTGCCGGACACGCAGCGAGGGAGCAAGGCCAGCTGGCGGGGGCTGCCGAAGATCTTTGCAGCGGCCAGCAGCGCGCGCCGGGGCTGTTTGCCCAGGCCAGTGAAGCCGTCTTCGCCGATGCCTATTACTGTCAGCCAGGGGGTCATGTGTTTCAATCCGCCATTTTTGGGGCGCTTTGCGCCCCTTCGCGGGTGAACCCGCTCCTACAGGATGTGGGGCAACGATGATCCTGTGGGAGCGGGTTTACCCGCGAAGAGGGCGACGCGGTCGTGAATTTCTACTCAAACGCCGAGGATGCTCGACCACCGGCTTTTCATGCCGCCGGACAAAGCAGGCATAATACCGCGCCTTCTCCACTCAAGCGCATTTTCACAGATTGCCGGACACCTCTTTGAAGCAGGCCAATGCCCCCCACGTATCGCCCCGCCCCTCGGCCTGCCCGGGGTTGTGGCGCATTGTCAGTGCCCGCGACGGCGGGATCTGCCGGATCAAGCTGCCCGGTGGCCTGCTGTTTGCCGACCAGGCCGATGCGGTGGTTGCAGCGGCCGAGCGTTTCGCAGGCGGCGTGATCGAGGCCACCAACCGCGGCAATTTGCAGATACGCGGTATCGGCAGCCACCACCGCGAGTTGGTCGAGACACTGCTCGCTGCCGGCCTGGGCCCGCGTGACGCGGCGGGTGACGATGTGCGCAACCTGATGCTCAGCCCGCTGGCCGGGCAGGATCCGACGATGCTGCTGGATGCCCGGCCGTTGGCTGGACGAATTCTCGAGCTGCTGGAAGGCACACCGCGTTTTCATCAGTTGTCGGCCAAGTTCGCCGTGCAACTGGATGCCGGCGAAAGCCTGGCGATGCTCGAACACCCCCATGACCTGTGGCTCTCGGCCCTGCGCCTGGAGCAGCAGACCTGGCTTGCGTTTGGCCTGGCGGGATGCCCGGCTGAAGGCCAGGTGCTGGGCGCCGTGCCGCTGGAGCAAGGCCTGCAATTGGTGCGCGCTGTGCTGGAGCGCTTCCTCGACCTGGCAACCCCGGTGCAGTCGCGCATGCGCCAGTTGCTCGAAGCCTGTTCGGTAACCGATTTCATCGACGGGCTTGGTCTGGCCATTCGCCGCGACCCAGCCGTGCTCGCATGGCGACGTGAACCCCACAACGCTTCTTGGCTGGGCGTGCTACCCCAGGCCCAAGGCCTGGCGCTTGGCGTTGCCCCGCCGCAGGGCCGGCTGACCCCCACCATGCTGCGTGGTGCCGCGCGCATTGCCCGTCAACTGGGCGATGGCAGCTTGCGCTTGAGCCCCTGGCAAAGCCTGGTGCTGCCCAACCTGCAAGCGCAACACATCGACCAGGCCCAGGCCGATTTAGCCGCACTGGGCCTGCTCTGCAACGACCATGAACCTCTGGCGCGCATCAGCGCCTGCACCGGCGCCAGCGGCTGCGCGAAGGCCCTGGGCGAAACCAAGGCCGACGCGCTGACCCTGGCCACGCTGCTGGGCCCGGGTGCGCCAGCCAGCGTGCACTTGTCCGGTTGCCCCCGATCCTGCGCCATGGCCCATGTTGCCCCGGCCACCCTGCTGGCCCGTTCGCCGGGCCGTTACGACCTGTACCTGCGTGATGCGCGCCAGCCTGGCTTCGGTGCCCTGCGCGCCACCGAACTTACCTTGAATGAAGCAGGCGCCATGCTCGACCTGCCGACGGAGCACTTTGATGATTGACTACATCCGCGATGGTCAGGAGATCTATCGCAATTCCTTCCGGATCATCCGCGAGGAGGCCCGGCTCGAGCGGATCCCCGCAGACCTGGAAAAGCTTGCCGTGCGGGTGATCCACGCGTGTGGCATGGTCGACGCCATCGATGGCCTGCAATTCTCCGCAGGCGCCGGCCGTGCCGGGCGCGAGGCACTGTTGAACGGCGCGCCGATTCTGTGCGATGCGCACATGGTCGCCGAAGGCATCACCCGGGCCCGCCTGCCAGCGGACAACAAGGTCATCTGTACCTTGCGTGATCCGAGCGTGCCTGGCCTGGCCAAGGACGCTGGCAACACCCGTTCTGCCGTGGCCCTGGAGCTGTGGCGCCCCCATCTGGAAGGCAGCGTGGTGGTGATCGGCAACGCACCCACTGCGCTGTTCTACTTGCTGGAAATGCTCGATGCTGGTGCCCCGAAGCCCGCGTTGATCCTCGGCTTCCCGGTCGGCTTCGTCGGTGCAGCCGAATCCAAGGCGATGCTCGCTGCCGACAGCCGTGGCGTGCCGTTCGTGATCATGCAAGGCCGCCTGGGCGGCAGCGCGATGGCTGCTGCGGCAGTCAACGCCCTGGCCACGGAGGTGGAATGATGGCGCCGCGTGGACGTCTGCTGGGCCTGGGCGTGGGCCCTGGCGACCCTGAACTGATTACCCTCAAGGCCCTGCGCCTGCTGCGCGAGGCCCCTGTAGTCGGCTATTTCGTGGCCAAGGGCAAGCGCGGCAATGCCTTCGGCATCATCGAGGCACACCTGCAGCCCGAGCAGGCCCTGCTGCCGCTGGTCTACCCGGTCACCACCGAAGCCTTGCCAGCGCCGCTGTCCTACGAGCAGGTGATCAGCGACTTCTACGACGAGGCCAGCGTGCAGGTGGCCGAGCACCTGGATGCCGGTCGCGATGTGGCGGTGATCTGCGAGGGTGACCCATTTTTCTATGGTTCCTACATGTACCTGCATGATCGCCTGGCGCAGCGCTACGAGGCCGAGGTAATCCCCGGCGTCTGCTCGATGCTCGGTGGTGCTTCGGTACTGGGCGCGCCGCTGGTGTACCGCAACCAGAGCCTGTCGGTGCTGTCTGGCGTACTGCCGGCCGAAGACCTCAAGCGCCGCCTGGCCGACGCCGATGCGGCGGTGATCATGAAGCTTGGGCGCAACTTCCCGAAAGTGCGCGAAGTGCTGGCCGAACTTGGCCTGGACGGGCGCGCGCTGTATGTGGAACGGGCGACCATGGCCAACCAGAAGATCGTGCCGCTGGACCAGGTCGACCCGCAGTCGTCGCCCTACTTTTCGCTGATCATCGTGCCGGGTGAAAAATGGCAGGGCTGAACATGCACAAGGCACCGGCGATCGTCATCCTCGGCCCAGGCAGCCTGGCCACGGCGCAGCGTATCCAGCAGTGTTATCCACAGGCGTCGATCCATGGCCTGGAAGGCCGGGTCGAGGGTGTCGACAGCTACTACAGTGCGTTCGGCGACACCCTGCGCGAGCTGTATCAGCGGGATACGCCGATCATTGCCCTGTGCGCTGCGGGCATCGTCATCCGCAGCCTGGCCAGCCTGCTCGACGAGAAAGGCACAGAGCCGCCGGTGCTGGCCGTGGCCGAGGATGGTAGCGCCGTCGTGCCGTTGCTCGGTGGGTTGGGCGGCGTGAACGTCATGGCGCGCGAAATTGCTGAGGCGCTGGGCGTAGCCGCCGCCATTACCACCAGTGGCGAGTTGCGCTTCGGCACCTGCCTGCTCAACCCGCCGCAGGGCTATGCCCTGGCGGATATCGAGCAAGGCAAGCGCTTTGTCTCCGACCTGCTGGCTGGCGAGTCGGTACGCATTGAAGGTGACGCACCGTGGTTGCTGCAGGCGCAGTTGCCTGCCAGTGAAGCGGCCCGGCGCACCATCCATGTGGGGCATCAGGCGCGCCCGGCCAGCCGCGACGAACTGCTGATCCATCCGCGTTCGGTAGTCGTCGGTGTCGCCGGCGGCAATCTGCACGCCATTCGTGCTGCATTGCAGCAGGCTGGCATCGCCGAGCCCGCACTGGCGTGCGTGCTGGCCGACGAGCAAGCCATGGCCGATAGCGCCCTGCGCGAAGCCGCAGCGGCCTTGGGTGTTGCCTTGCGCTTCGCCGCCACGCCACACGATGTCGCCAGCATGGTTGCCACGGCGTTGCCCGAAGCTCGGTTGATCGAGCAGGCAGAGGTGGTGATTGCAGTGTCGCCTGCACCAGTCGAGGTGGCGCAGATCGGCCGCCGCCGCGGTCGCCTGGCGGTAATCGGCCTGGGCCCGGGAGCTGCCGAGCTGATGGTGCCAGCGGTCAAGGCAGAGCTGGCGCGTGCGCAGGATGTACTCGGCTACGAAACCTATGTGCGCATGGCGGGCCCGTTCCGCGACGATCAGGTGCAGCACTGCACCGACAACCGTGAAGAGATGCAGCGCGCTCGGCACGCCTTCGAGCTGGCGGCCCAAGGCCGTTCGGTGGTGGTGGTGTCGTCGGGCGACCCGGGCGTGTTTGCCATGGCGGCCGCAGTGCTCGAAGCCTTGCATGAGTCCAGCGACCCTGCCTGGCATTGCGTTGACCTCGAGATCCTGCCGGGGGTGTCGGCCTCGCTCGCAACGGCGGCCCAGGCGGGCGCACCGCTGGGGCATGATTTCTGCGTGATGTCGCTTTCGGACAACCTCAAGCCTTGGTCGATCATCGAAAAGCGCCTCGACCTTGCGGCACAGGCCGACCTGGTGCTGGCGTTCTACAACCCGATCTCGAAATCCAGGCCGCACCAGCTTGGCGTGGCGCTTGAAGTCGTGCGCCGACATCGGGAGGGGACCACGCCTGTAGTCCTTGGCCGTGATATCGGTAGGCCGGGGCAGACGCTGAAAGTAGTCACCTTGGCCGAATTGCTGCCGGAAATGGTCGATATGCGCACCATGGTGCTGGTCGGTTCGTCGACGACATGCACCTTCGACCGCGCCGATGGCGGGCTGTGGGTGTATACCCCGCGCTGGTACCACAACCACCCCTGAACAAGGGCATGCCGACGGCTAAGGAAGTGCTGCAGGGCGGGTTGAGTTTTGCGTTGCCGTTAGGTTTGTGGCTGGAGCCAGAGGGCTCCAACCGTAAATATCCAATGGAGACCCAAAGCGATGGCCGTGAAAAGCGAGAAACTGGAACTTCAGGTACTACCGGACAAGAACCTGTTCGTGTTCCCGGACGCTATGTCCGACATGAACCGTGACGCTGCCAAGGCATGCCATGCCTTGGCAACTCAAGGTGCCAACAAGCAGCACGACCCTATCAAGGAGACTCGGGAGTGGTTCAGGCAGTACGTTTTCCTGATGTCCAAGATGGGTTGGGCCCCGACCAATGTCGACGTGCAGGAAGTAACCCAGAGCGACAGGCAACTGGAAATCAGCAACCTGGTGGGTAAAGGCTTGCAGGCCGCCTACGGGATCTTCACCGGAGAGGTGGCAACTGCGCTCGAAGGCCTGGGCAAGACCGTCATTGCCGCACTTGCCGCCAGCACTAAAAACGTCGAGATGTTGAACCGCAAGACGTTCGAAGATGACCGCACCGGGTTGAGCCTTGCCAAATGCGAGCAGACCTCAGCCGGCCAGGTAGCCATGCTGGTCAGCGCGATCCAGACCGATGCCAAACCTGATAAATCAGCCAACTACCTGCTGCTCAAGTGGGAAAGCAGCGGCACCCGGAACTTTGCCTGTGGTGCGGTGTTGAACTTCGACCCGCGTCAGTACGACAAGGTCCGCTCGCTGGTTGAAACCAAGCTCGATGACAATGCCTTGCAGGTATTGCTGGCCCTTGAAATCTGATCACTGAGTCGGCCCGCCGGCATCACGGTGTCGGCGAGGCTGGAGGGCGAAATCATGCAAGCCAATTATGCTTTGTGGCTAAACGGTAACAGCCTGGTATGGGTTCATGCTGCCGTCAGCCAATCAAGGGTAGACGATCTGCTCAATATTCAGCTGGCCGCCTATCTGGCGGCCAGCAAGCGTCACCCACGTAACTTGCGCCATGACGGCTGGCACCGGGAATACCTGCGGGTGCAAGGCAGCTTCGGTTGTACTCCGGTCACTGTGCAGGCCCGCCCGGTTTCCGCGCCGCAGGCCGCATGTTTCGAGCCGTGGGCCATCCTTCGGGCCAACCTGCTGGCTGCTCTGGCCGCTGAATCGCATGCAGAGGCAGGGCGTTGCCTGGACATGTTCAAGGCAAGCCCTGACCCAGCCCTGCAGCAGGCGTTGTGGGCAGAATGCATACGGCCGCCGGATGCCGGGGGTGACAGCCATGCTCATGTGGAACTGCGATTGGTATTGCCAGACGGTTCCATCGTCAGCACCGAACTCAGATTCAGCACTGCTTCGCCGCCTGATGCGCTATGGCTCTGGCAAGTTCTGGAGCCCGCGTGCGACGAGCCCCCCCAGCAACTCGACTGCCGTTACCAGACCAGCGCCAAGCTTGTCGACCGGGTGAGCTGCGGCCTGCAAGCCGCCATTGGCACCAAGAAAGCGCAGTATCGCGGCCAGGTACAACCGCCAGTGGCACAGGAGCCTGTCCATGAGTAAGTTCAATCAACCGGCTGCCAGTGCCAGTGTTGTCCACAGCAGCCTGATGTCATTCTTGCCGGGGGTCAGCCCTCAAGCGCGTGATGACCTCCTGCTGGCCAACGCGTTTGCCCAGCAGGTCGCCTGGGGCGATCTGGACGAGGGGCTAGAGCCTGACTGGTTCAGGAACTACTGGCGAAACCTGGCTGCGCTAGGGTTTGATGGCAAGCTGGCACCCGCAAGCCGAAAGTTCGGCCCTGACCGGCAAACCCTCGCCGAGCGCGCCGTGGCGCAGGTCGAGCAGCTAGGCTCACCTGCGCACGGTGCGGTGGCCGAACAGTCCTTGCAGGCACTGCGCAATGACAGGCAGTCACTGTCTGCCTTCGAGTCCCGCGCACTTGCGAAGGACAAGGCGCGTTTCCAGTTGCTGCCCTGCGCCCAGCAGCCGAACGGGTTCATCGACCTGGTGATACTGCACATGGAAATGTCACTCAGGCATTCGACCAGCGGGTTTCTGTACCTGGAGTCGAAACAGGAAGTGCAGGTCGTTGATATGCGCGTGGAAGTGATCCACTTCAATCTGCAAGGGTTCCGCGAAGACTATCGCAAGCGGGCTGAAGCGAGCGTGGCGCGCAGTAGCCAGCGAGCGATACGCGACCTTCTGCTCTAGGGGGCCAGGTAGCCTTTGATGCCGGTGAAAATGATCTGCGCCGCCAGGGCGCAGACAAACAGCCCCATCAGCCGGCTGACGATCTGCAAGCCCTGGTCGCCCAGGATTCGCTCGATGCGGTGCGAAAGGTACAGCACCAGGCCGACGGTGAAGCTGGCCAGCACGATACCCACAATAGCCAGCAGCTTGTCATCCCAATGCGGCTGGCTTACGCCCATCACCAGCAAGGCACCGATGGTACCCGGCCCGACAGTGAGCGGTATGGTCAGCGGCACGATGGTGACATCCTGCTGCACGTTATCGGCCTGAACCGCCGATTTGCCCTGGGCCATGCCCAGCGCCGAGATGAACAGCACGCTGCCGGCACCGATGCGGAAGGCGTCGGCAGTGATGCCGAAGATGCCGAAGATCGCCCGCCCGAACAGGTACAGCAGGATGCTGGCGATGACCACCGCAAAGGCCACCTTCCAGGCCAGTTGCTTGCGTTCCTTGCTGGAGTGGCCGCGGGTCAGGCTGATGAAGCACGACAGCACGAAGAACGGGCTGTAGAGCACGAGCATTTTCAGGTAGACGCTGAATAACTCATGGAGCATGAGCGCTGGTCCTTGGCATGATGGATTGGTGTAGGCGCTGACAGTCAGGAACTGTGCGCCGGGTCCACCTCGGTTTCGCGGTGGTTGGCCCAGTACTGGATAAGTTCACGCAACTGCGACAGCTCCACAGGTTTGGCCATGTGCCCGTCCATGCCCGCCAGCCGCGCGCGTTCCTTGTGTTCGGCAAGAATGTGCGCGGTCAGTGCCACCACCGGGGTGCGGTGGCGCTGGTTGTCGGCCTCCCACACACGCAGCTGTTGGGTGGCCGAGAAACCGTCCAGGATCGGCATCTCGCAGTCCATCAACACCAGGTCATAGCGTTGCGCCTTCATCGCCTGCAAGGCCTCTTCGCCATTGCAGGCGGTGTCGGGCTCAAGATTGAGCTTGCCGAGCATGCCGCGGATCACCTTGGTCGAAATACTGTTGTCTTCGGCCACCAGTACGCGGAAATCACCGGGCAAGTCCAGCGCCTGCGGGATACCTGGCAGGCTGGCCGGCACGGCCTGCTCGCGCCCGCGTTGGGCCAGCTCCTCGGCCAGGGTGGTCTTGAGTGTGTAGCCGGCGACCGGTTTGGCAAGTATCCGCTTGACCCCCGCGTTGCGCGCGATGACCTTGCTCGGCGCGTTGCTGATGCCGGTAAGCATCACCACCAGGATATCGTGGTTCAGGCTGGGGTCTTCCTTGATTTTCGCCGCCAGCTGCATGCCGGTCATGCCAGGCATGTTCTGGTCCAGCAGCACGGCGTCGAAGTAGTCGCGCAGATGGGCCTTGGTACGCAGCAATGCCAGCGCTTCTTTGCCCGACGGCACCGCGCTGACGTTCATGCCCCAGGCGCTGCACTGTTGTACCAGCACCTTGCGGCACGTGTCGTTGTCGTCCACCACCAGCACCCGGGCATCGCGCAGCGGGCTGTCGAGGTCGGCGGGAGGTTGCTCCAGGCGCGAGGGGTCCAGCGGCAAGGTCAGCCACAAGGTATTGCCCATTCCGGTACTGCTCTTGATGCCGAATTCGCCCTGCATCAGGCCGATCAGCTGTTTGGCAATGATCAAACCGAGGTGCCCGCCCAGCTTGTTGCTGGACAGGAAATGGTGGCTGTGCAATTCGGCTTGCAGCAAGGCCTCGCGATCAGCGGCCGGCAGCGGTTCGCCGCTGTCCTGCACGGCGATGCGCAGGCGCGGTACCTCGCCCCGTTGGTCCAGGGCCACCACCAGCAGGATCTCGCCCTGGGTGGTGTTTTTCAGGGCGTTTTCCAGCAGGCTCGACAAGGCCTGGCGCAGCCGCGTCGGGTCGCCGCTGATCACTCGCGGCACTTGTGGCTGGGTGAAGCTGATCAGCTCGATGTTCTGCTGTTCGGCCTTGGCACGGAAGATGTTCAGGCAGTCCTCGATCAGTGCATTAAGATCGAACTGCACGTCATCCAGTTCGATCTGCCGGGACTCCAGCTTGGAAATGTCGAGAATTTCGTTGATCAGGGTTAGCAGCTCGTTGCCGGCGCTGTGAATCGTCTGCACGTAGTCGCGCTGCTTCACCGACAGCGGTGTACCCAGCAGCAGCTCGGTCATGCCCAGCACCCCGTTCATGGGGGTGCGGATTTCGTGGCTGATCTTGGCCAGGAACTCGGCTTTGGCGTTGATTTCGGCGTCGCTGGCGGCCAGCGCACGGCTGGCGCTGAACCGTTCCTCGCTGATCCTGCGCAGGCGCTCGCTCACCGCCAGGTTCAGCAGCAGGCCGCTGACCACGGTCAGTCCCAGCAGGACGCACAGCAGCCAGGGCGTCGAGGTGCGCGTCAGGCCCAGCAGCGCCGGCAGCAGCACCAGGCCACCGAGGTTGAACACCACCATCGCCAGGCTGAACAGGCGGCCGGGTGGGTAACCTTTGTACCAGTGGTAGCTGCTCACCAGCAGCATACTGACGCTGCCCAGGGCCATCAGGGCGTAGGTCATCAGGTTGAGCGGCAGGGTATCGACGAACAGCAGTACCAGGCCGCTGACCCCGACAACCAGCATTTCGCCCTGCAGCAGCCGGTTCAGCCGTGGCGATTTGCACGGCGAAAAGAAATGCTGGGTGAAATACAGCCCCGCCAGACCGGCCAGTACCAGCGTCAGGTAGGCGGCAGGTGTTTGCGCGCTGTGCCACACGTGCCACCACGGGCCGCTGAGGTTCAGCAGGATCAGACCACTGAGCAGCATCAGGCCGTGGTACAGCGCCAGGATCAGGGTGGTGCTGGAGCGGCTGTAAAGGAAGCGGATCAGGTTGTGCATGATCAGCATGATCAACCCGCCGAACAGCATGCCGAACAACAGTGGTTGGTGCTGGTCCGACGCAGCTTCGGCTGCGGGTTCCAGGCTGATGGCCGGGCGCAGCTGGTGCTCGGAGACCAGGCGCAGGTAGATGTCCAGCGGTTGTTTGCTGTTGGGCAGGGGCAATACATGGTCGCTGCCGCGCAGGGTCGGGCTGGCATTGCCGGGCTGGCGCCCGTGGTGCAGCTGACGCAGAAGCTGGTCGCCCTCTAGGGCGTAGAGGTCCAGGCCGGAAAGGTCGGGGGCAAATACCCGCAGCAGTTGTTCCTGGTCGCCGGGCGCCAGGCGATAGTGCAGCCACAGTGCCTGTTCCGCAGGCGCGGCATCCAGGTCGGCAAGCAGCAGCGGGCTGAACTGGTTGCGGTAGCGCTCGGAACGCACGTCGCTAAGTTGCAGGTTGGCCTGTTCGTCGAGCAGAACGGTCCAGCCTCCGTCATGATCGGCCGCAGCCGGGAACATGCAGAGCAGGGTCAGCAAGCTGACGATCAGAGCTGAGGCAATCCGAAGCCGACGCACTACGAAATCCCTTCTTAGCCGATGTGCCGGGTACTCACTATGCGCGGCGCGCCGAGCCGAAGGCAAGGCCCATGCCGGGCCCTGTCGACGAGCCGGATGCCGTAGGCTGAAAGCGCTACGGCGTTCCGCCAGTGTTTACTGCTGGTGTTCACCGCGCTCGCGGGCGATGGCCCGATAGCCGATGTCGGTGCGGTAGAAGCTGCCGTTCCAGCTTACTTCCCTGGCCAGGCGGTACGCCTGCTGCTGGGCATCGGCAACAGTGCTGCCCATGGCGGTGGCACACAGCACGCGCCCGCCGTTGCTGGTCACTTGGCCATCCTTGAGCGAAGTACCGGCATGGAACACCTTGCCTTCGATCTTCGCCGCAGCGTCCAGGCCGTGGATCACGTCGCCCTTGGCGTAGTCGCCCGGGTAACCGCCAGCTGCCAGTACCACGCCCAGGCTCGGGCGCGGGTCCCATTGTGCTTCGACCTTGTCCAGCGCCTTGGCGAAGGCTGCTTCGATCAGCAGCACCAGGCTCGACTCCAGGCGCAGCATGACTGGCTGGGTTTCCGGGTCGCCGAAACGGCAGTTGAACTCGATGACCTTGGGGTTGCCTGCCTTGTCGATCATCAGGCCGGCGTAGAGGAAGCCGGTGTAGACGTTGCCTTCCTCGGCCATGCCGCGCACGGTCGGCCAGATGACCTGGTCCATCACCCGCTGGTGCACATCGGCGGTGACCACCGGGGCAGGGGAGTAGGCACCCATGCCGCCGGTGTTCGGGCCGGTGTCCTGGTCGCCGACGCGCTTGTGGTCCTGGCTGGTGGCCATGGGCAGCACGTTATGGCCGTCGACCATGACGATGAAGCTGGCTTCTTCGCCGTCGAGGAACTCTTCGATCACCACGCGCGAGCCTGCCTCACCGAAGGCGTTGCCGGCCAGCATGTCACGCACGGCGGCTTCGGCTTCTTCGAGGGTCATGGCAACGATAACGCCCTTGCCCGCGGCCAGGCCGTCGGCCTTGATCACGATCGGTGCGCCTTTTTCTTGCAGGTAGGCCAGCGCCGGCTCGATTTCGGTGAAATTCTGGTAGTCGGCGGTCGGGATCTTGTGACGCGCCAGGAAGTCCTTGGTGAAGGCCTTGGAGCCTTCCAGCTGGGCCGCGCCCTTGGTTGGGCCGAAGCAGTCCAGGCCGCGGCTGCGGAACAGGTCGACCACGCCGATGACCAGCGGCGCTTCCGGGCCGACGATGGTCAGGTCAACGTTTTTCTCGGCGAAATCGGCCAGTTGCTCCAGAGCGCACACGTCGATGGCAACGTTCTCGCACTTGGCTTCAATGGCGGTGCCAGCGTTGCCAGGGGCAACGAAGACTTTCTCGACGCGTGGGTCCTGGGCGACTTTCCAGGCCAGGGCGTGCTCACGGCCGCCGCTGCCAATGATCAAAACTTTCATGTCAAAACCTCATGTTTGGCGGCAGTACCGGCCCCTGTGGGAGCGGGTTCACCCGAGAATGCGGCGGTGAATCCAGCATCGCATTCGCGGGTGAACCCGCTCCCACAGGGACCTGGGACCGGCCGGCCATCTTGATTAGTGGCGGAAGTGGCGCATGCCGGTGAATACCATAGCGATGCCGGCTTCGTCAGCGGCGGCAATCACCTCGGCATCACGCATCGAGCCACCCGGCTGGATCACGGCGCTGATACCCACTTTCGCCGCATTGTCGATGCCGTCACGGAACGGGAAGAACGCATCCGACGCCATGACCGCGCCCTGCACCTGCAGGCCAGCATGCTCGGCCTTGATTGCAGCAATGCGTGCGGAGTTGACGCGGCTCATCTGGCCGGCGCCGACGCCGATGGTCTGGCGCTGCTTGGCGTAGACGATGGCGTTGGACTTGACGAACTTGGCCACCTTCCAGGCGAATACCAGGTCGTGGATCTCTTGCTCGGTCGGTGCACGCTTGGTAACGATTTTGAGGTCATCGGCGGTGATCATGCCGATATCGCGGCTCTGCACCAGCAGGCCACCGTTGACGCGCTTGAAGTCCCAACCGGCAGCGCGCTCGGCAGGCCACTCGCCGCATTCCAGCAGGCGAACGTTCTGCTTGGCAGCCACTACGTCGCGGGCAGCCTGGGAAATTTTCGGGGCGATGATCACTTCGACGAACTGGCGCTCGACAATGGCCTTGGCCGTTTCGCCGTCCAGCTCGCGGTTGAAGGCGATGATGCCGCCGAACGCCGACTCGGTGTCGGTGGCGTAGGCCAGGTCATAGGCCTTGCGGATGCCGCCTTCGTCTTCCGGTACCACGGCCACGCCGCACGGGTTGGCGTGCTTGACGATGACGCAGGCTGGCTTGACGAAGCTCTTCACGCACTCCAGCGCGGCGTCGGTGTCGGCCACGTTGTTGAACGACAGTTCCTTGCCTTGCAGCTGGATGGCGCTGGAAATGCTGGCTTCGCCTTTCTTGGCCTCCACGTAGAACGCCGCGCTCTGGTGCGGGTTCTCGCCGTAGCGCATTTCCTGGGCCTTGACGAACTGGCTGTTGAAGGTGCGCGGGAACTGGCTGCGCGCTTCAGTGCTCAGGGTGTCCTTGGCCTGGTCGATGGTGCCCATGTAGTTGGCGATCATGCCGTCGTAGGCGGCAGTGTGCTCGAACGCCTTGAGCATCAGGTCGAAGCGCTGGGCGTAGGTCAGGCCGCCGGCCTTGAGGCCTTCGACGATGCCGGCGTAGTCGCTGGCGTTGACCACGATGGCCACGTCCTTGTGGTTCTTGGCAGCCGAACGGACCATGGTCGGGCCGCCGATGTCGATGTTCTCGATGGCGGTCGGCAGGTCACAGCCAGGCTTGGAAATGGTGGCTTCGAACGGGTACAGGTTGACCGCAACCAGGTCGATCGGCTTGATACCGTGCTCGGTCATGATGGCGTCGTCGGTGCCGCGACGGCCAAGGATGCCGCCGTGGATCTTCGGGTGCAGGGTCTTGACCCGGCCATCCATCATTTCGGCAAAGCCGGTGTAGTCGGCCACTTCCACCGCGTTGACGCCGTTGTCCTTGAGCAGCTTGTAGGTGCCGCCGGTGGACAGGATCTCGACACCGAGCTGCTGCAGCTCACGGGCGAATTCGAGGATACCGGTCTTGTCGGAGACGCTGATCAGGGCGCGGCGGACTGGCAGGCGGGTAGTCTGGTCGGTCATTTCGGGTTCCAATAACGCGGTGGATTCAGCAAAAAAGGCGCCTCTGTTCAGGGAGCCGCCTTTTCTGGTTGGGATTCTGGCTTACAACAAGTCGTACTGCTTGAGCTTCTTGCGCAGGGTGCCTCGGTTCAGCCCGAGCATCTCGCTGGCCTTGGTCTGGTTGCCCTTCACGTAGTTCATCACACTTTCGAGCAGGGGCGCCTCGACTTCGGAGAGCACCAGGTTGTACACGTCCGTCACGGTCGCGCCTTCCAGGTGGGCGAAGTAGTTGTGCAGCGCCTTCTCGACGCTGTCGCGAAGGGTCTGGCCCTCTTCGCTCGGCGTGTTGAGGTGCTGTTTCAGGTTGGCGTTGTCGCTCACGGGCGTTGTTCCACTCACAAAATTCTCGGTCATCATCGTCATGCGGCCACCCCTTGTCCGTCCTCTGTCTCAAGGCTCTGTCGACGTTCGGCGAAAAACGCGCGAACGTTGGCGCACTGCGCTTGTGTGTCTTCCAAAGCGTTGAACCGGGAGCGAAACTCCTTGCCGCCGGGTCGTGTCGCCAGGTACCAACCAACGTGCTTGCGGGCGATACGAACGCCCATCACATCGCCATAGAAGGCATGCAGCGCGGCCAGGTGCTCCAGCAGGATGCGTTCCACTTCGTCCAGTTGCGGCGCTGGCAGGTGTTCGCCAGTGCGCAGGTAATGCTCGATCTCGCGAAAGATCCATGGCCGCCCTTGGGCGGCCCGGCCAATCAGCAGGCCATCGACCCCGGTGGCGTCCAGCACCGCCCGGGCCTTTTCTGGCGAGGTGATATCGCCGTTGGCAAAAACCGGGATCGACACCGCCTGCTTGATGGCAGCGATGGTGTCGTATTCGGCTTCGCCCGTGTACAGGTCGGCGCGTGTGCGGCCATGCACCGCCAGCGCCTGGATGCCAGCCTGCTCGGCGATTTGCGCCACGTTCAGGCCGTTCTTGTTCGCCCGGTCCCAACCGGTGCGGATCTTCAGGGTCACCGGTACATCCACGGCGCCGACTACGGCGTGGAGGATTTCGCTGACCAAGGCTTCATCTCTCAATAAAGCAGAGCCTGCGGCTTTGTTGCAGACTTTTTTTGCCGGGCAGCCCATGTTGATATCGATGATCTGGGCACCTGCTTCGACGTTGGCCCTTGCCGCCGCTGCCATCATCTGCGCATCACCGCCGGCGATCTGGACCGAGCGTGGCTCGGGATCACCTTCATGGATGCGGCGCAGGCTCGACTTGCGGCTGTTCCACAGGCTCATGTCGCTGGAGACCATCTCCGACACCACCATGCCCGCGCCCAGGCGCTTGCAAAGTGTACGGAAAGGCTGGTCCGTGACCCCGGCCATTGGCGCGAGGATCAGGTTGTTACGTAGTGTGTATGGGCCGATGCGTACCGCCGACATAGGTGATCCCTGTTGTGGGGCCGAATCTTGGAGTTCGAAAAAGGGTTGGCATGATACCCGCTCTCGGTGACCGGATAAAGATGGATTTGGATAAAATCTGAACAGTTGTCGGCTTATGACATTTGGTACGAACGAGCGCCCGGGGCTGAAAAGCAGCCCCTGCAGGCCTGCCTTTATTCCGGGGAGCGGAAGCTCAGGCTGTAGTTGACGGCCTTGGGGCCCGGGTCGAGGATGTCCAGGGCGATATGGATCGGGGTCTGGCTGGGCATTTCGCCGCGCCCGGCCAGTTCACCGGACAAATACTCGCTGGGCTTGAAGCGCCGGCTGGCGATCAACTGCCCATTCAGGTCGGCAAAGCGCAGTTCCAGCAGCGGAAACGGCTGGGCAAACGGCGCGCGGTTGTAGATGATCGCGTCGACGATCAGCGCACCCTTGAAGTCCGGGTGGCTGCGCACGACCAGATTGCTGCTCTTGATCCGGGCAATGTCGACGCGCGTTGGCACCTGGCAGCCGACCATCGGGCAGATCTGCTGGAAGAGTGGTCGGTACTGGTCCTGGCGGGCCATTTCGTCGAAGTGGAACCACACGTACTGGAACGCGAGCAGGCCCGCCGCCAGCAAGGTCAGCAGGCCCCACAGCAGGCGCTTGCCCCAGTTGGCGGCAGGCTTTTCCCAGCCCAGTTGCAGCGGATCGTCGACCACATCGACCAGCGGCTCCTTGCGCGATGGCCGCTCAGGTTTGCTGGTCAGGCCTGGTTCCAGGCGCTCGCCCGGCAGCGCTTCGACGGGGTCGTCGTCACGCCCGGACAGGTGAAATGCCATCGGCTCATCGTCGCGGGCACTCAGGCCTTTTTCCGGAATCGTTTCATCAATGTCCCGCAGCGGCTCGCCGGGTTCCTCAGGTTCGTCGATTTCGACGCCGCGGCGAACGGGCGGCTCGTCGTCGATGTCCAGGTCCAGGCTGGCACCCAGGGTCGGTTCGGTGCGCTCACCGGCGGCGGGACCCAGGTCCGGCTCCTGCTCAACGTTCGCCGTCTCCAGCAACACGGGCGTGGGTTCTGCGCTGTGCGCCGGCTCGAAGCGGTCATCGGTGGCTGTCCCGAACAAATCGTCGGCATGTTCGTCCGGCTGCAGCTCGTCACGCCGCGCCTGCAAGCCATCGTCCAGGTTGGACGAGCGCGCCGGCGCAGGTTGGCCGCGACGCTCAAGGCGTTCCAGCTCCTTGTCCAGGTCGAGCGCGTCCAGCGCCTGGGCAGTAAGCGCCCAGTCCTGGTCATGGGTGCTACTGCGCTCGCTGATGGCAGGCTTGGCGGGGATCACCGGCTCGACCACCGGCTCGACCACCGGCTCGGCAGGCGCCGCAGCAACAGGTGCCGGTGCAGGCACCAGTGGTGCGCTGGCGCTAGCGGTGCGGGTCTGCTCCAGCAACTGCTTGGCGGCATTGAACACCTGCAGGCAGTGGCCGCAGCGCACCACCCCGCGGGCCACGCTCAACTGGTGGTGGGTGACGCGAAAGCTGGTCTGGCAATGCGGGCACTGGGTGACGAAACTGTCGGTCATGCGGCGATCCGGGAGATGTGCAGAAAGGTATTCTAGGCCTGCTTAACGGCGGCGACCACTGATGCGCACCCAGCCGTCGCGCACGACGATCGGGTCCAGCTCGAAGTCGGCAGCGTAGGCCGCGGCAACTTCCTCACCTTGTTCGGCAAGAATGCCCGACAGCGCCAGCAGGCCACCTGGGCGCACCAGCCCGGACAACTGCGGTGCCAGCGATACCAGCGGGCCGGCGAGGATGTTGGCGACCAGCACATCGGCCTGCATTGCAGGCATGTGCTCGGGCAGGTACAGCGCCAGCTTCTCATCGGCAATGCCGTTGCGCTGGGCATTGTCCCGCGAAGCCTCGATGGCCTGCACGTCGATGTCGGTACCGACTGCTTCCCGCGCGCCCAGCAGCAGCGCTGCGATGGCGAGGATGCCCGAGCCGCAGCCGAAGTCCAGCACCTGGGTGCCTTCGATCTGCTGGCCGTCGAGCCATTCCAGGCACAGCGCAGTAGTAGGGTGGGTGCCGGTGCCGAAAGCCAGGCCCGGGTCGAGCAGCAGGTTTACCGCGTCCTTGTCCGGGGCTTCGTGCCAGCTGGGCACGATCCACAGGCGGCGGCCGAAGCGCATCGGCTGGAAGTTGTCCATCCAGCTGCGTTCCCAGTCCTGGTCCTCGATCACCTCGGCCTGATGCTCGGGCAACTCGGCGCCGGTCAGCAGGCGCAGGTGGGAGAACACCTGCTCGGGCTCGGCATCGGCCTCGAACAGGGCCAGCAGGTGGGTGTGCGACCACAGCGGGGTGGTGTTGAGGTCGGGTTCGAAGATCGGTTGATCTTCGGCATCCATGAACGTGACCGAAACGGCGCCCACTTCAAGCAGGGCGTCTTCGTAGGTTTCGGCTTGTTCCGGGCTGATGGCCAGGCGTACTTGCAGCCAAGGCATGGCGGGCACCTTTGGTAAATCGACAGGGGCAGCCCTAGGCTTTGTACGAAAAGTGCCTGCGCGACGATCATGCTGCGTAGAAAACAGGCTCGGAATGCTCATTTGCAACCAGCAAAGTCGGGCGCGACCCCGGCCGTTCCTCGCCTGTTTTCGCCTTGCTTGATCGCCGCTCGGCGACTTTTCGTACAAACCCTAGGCTGCGCGAAGGCTGGCAGTTTACGCGAGTGCGCAGGGTTTGTGGATTGAATCGGGCTGCCGTGCAGTCCGATCATGCGGGGCTCAGACGAAACACAACGACAGCGATTCGGCTATATAAGCAGGCTTCTCATCACCTTCGATCTCCAGCGTGGCAATTGCCTTGAGCAACCATTGCCCTGGCTTCTTCTCCGCCACCTCGGCCAGTTCCACCTTCAGCCGCACCTGGCTGTCGACCTTGACCGGCTGTATGAAGCGCACGCTGTCGAGCCCATAGTTCACCACCATTTTCAGCCCTTGCGGCAGGACCAGGATGTCTTCGATCAGCTTGGGAATCAGCGACAAGGTCAGGAAACCATGGGCGATCGTGCAGCCAAACGGGGTTTTTGCCGCCTTTTCCGGGTCGACATGGATGAACTGGAAATCGCCCGTCGCTTCGGCGAACAGGTTGATGCGCTGCTGGTCGATCTTCAGCCAGGCCGAGCGGCCCAGTTCCTTACCAACGTATTGCGAAAGCTCTGTAACCGGTACATAGGGCATCGCGGACTCTCCGGGTTGTCAGTTGGTACGAAAGTGCAAGATCAGCACGGCCAAACGTTTCAGTCAAGTTGCCTGCTTTTCAGCGAATATCGATCTATCGCGGCGCGTGCTTATAATGACCGCAATGCCTGAGGGAGATGCTTATGCTGTTGCGTGGTTTGACCTGGCTGGTGCTGTTCCAGTTGTTGGGAACGGCGATCAATCACCTGCTGGTGCCTTTTTTGCCTGGGCCGATCATCGGCCTGGTGCTGCTGTTGTTCTTCCTCATGGCGCGCGGTGAGGTCGGCAAACCGCTGAACGAGGCCGCCAGCAGCCTGTTGCGCTACCTGCCGCTGTTGCTGGTGCCGCCGGCAGTGGGGGTGATGGTATACGCCAAGGACATCGCTGCCGATTTCTGGGCCATTGCCGGGGCGTTGCTGATTTCCTGCCTGGCCACCCTGGTGTTCGTCGGCGTGTTGATGCAAAAGCTCATCCACCGCCAGGGCAAGCGCGAGGAGCAGCCATGATGCTGGACTGGCAAGGCACGCTCGACGCGGTCGTTCATCATCCTTTATTCGGTATCGGGATCACGCTGGGAGCCTATCAGGTCGTGCTGGCGGCCTATGAGAAAACCCGCTGGATATTCCTCCAGCCGGTACTGGTGTCGATGTTGCTGGTGATTGGCGTGCTGCTGCTGTGCGGCATCGACTATCGCGAATACCGCAAAAGCACCGAAATCATGAATATCCTGCTGGGGCCCGCCACCGTCGCCCTGGCCGTGCCGCTGTATCTCAACCTGCGGCGTATCCGGCAGCTGTTCTGGCCCACATTTACTACGCTGGTAATCGGAGGCCTGTTCGCCACGCTGTGCTGCCTGTTGCTGGGCTGGTGGTTCGGGGCGGAACACATGATCCTGATGACCATGGCGCCGAAGTCGGTGACCTCGCCGATTGCCATGCTGGTAGCCGAGCAGATTGGTGGCGTGGCAGCCCTGGCGGCGGTGTTCGTACTGATTACCGGGGTGATTGGGGCCATTTTCGGCCCAGCGCTGCTGACACGCTTCGGTGTGCACAGCCCCGAGGCGCGCGGTATGTCGCTGGGCGTGACCGCGCATGCGGTGGGCACTTCGGTGGCCCTGCAGGAAAGTGACGAGTGCGGCGCCTTTGCCGCGTTGGCGATGAGCCTGATGGGGGTGGCCACGGCGGTGTTCCTGCCGCTTGCGGTCAGCCTGGTGGCTTGAGGACTTGAAATGACGCTACCGCTATTTCCGCTCAATACCGTGCTTTTTCCTGGCTGCTTTCTGGATTTGCAGATTTTCGAGGCGCGCTATCTGGACATGATCGGGCGCTGCATGAAGCAGGGCGAAGGTTTTGGAGTGGTGTGCATCCTCGAAGGCGACCAGGTCGGCAAGGCGCCGCCGGTGGTCGCTTCGGTTGGCTGTGAGGCGGTGATCCGCGATTTCGTGCAGCAGGACAACGGCTTGCTGGGCATTCGGGTCGAAGGCGTGCGGCGCTTCAGCCTGCAGAGCACCGAGGTGCAGAAGGACCAGTTGCTGGTGGGGCAGGTGCAGTGGCTGCCAGAGGATCCGGACAGCCCGCTGCAAGAAGCGGACGACGACCTGCTGGCCTTGCTGGTGGCCCTGGGCGAACACCCGATGGTCGAAGCGCTGGACATGCCGCGCCCGGTGGACGGGCGCCAGGCGCTGGCCAACCAGCTGGCGTATCTGCTGCCGTTCATGGAAGAGGACAAGCTGGACTTGTTGACCCTCGACTCGCCGCAGCAGCGGCTGGGGGAGATCCAGAAGCTGCTGGAGCGGATTCAGGGTGAGCTGTTCGCCTGATGATTCTGGGTTACCTGCACCGGCCTCAATACTGATAGCGCAGCAAAGCCTGCGGCAACGCATGCATGGCAAAGAATGCGAGCAACGCAACGCAGGCCGGCAGCACCAGCCACCACACCCGTTGCGGCAACGCCGGCAGGGGCTGGCGATGCTGCACCAGGGTCAGGCTGAGTGCACATACGCAGCACGCCAGCAGGGCGCCGGCCATGATGTCGGTGGGCCAGTGCGCACCCAGGTACACCCGCGACAGGGCAATCGCCAGTGCCGGAATACAGCCCAGCATTACCCAGGTCAGGCGTAGCCGTGGCGGCTGGCCGCGCCCGGCGAGCACCGCCATTACCAGAAAGAACGCAAACGACGCCGAGCTGTGCCCGCTGGGCATGCTGTAGCTGGTCAGCGGATCGCTCAGCACCTCTGGCCGGGCGCGGGCGAACAGCCATTTCAGCGAGCCGTTGGCAATCGCGGTGCCCATCAATGCACCGCCGGCGAAGAACGCATGCCGCCATTGCCGCGCAAGCAGCAGCAGGCCGGTGAGCAGGCCGCCCAGGAAGAACTGGGTGCGGAAGTCACCCAGCCGGGTCACCAGCACCACGGTGCCGTCAATGGCCTGGCTGCGATGCTCCTGCACCAGCGTCATCACACCTTGGTCGAATTCGTGCAGGTACGGCCAGCCGAGGAAAATCCCGGCCAGGGCGAGGAAACTCAGGCCGGCCACCAGTCGCGTGCCGTGACGTTGATCGCGAATGCTGCTGTTCAGGCTCAGGCCGATGATGACCGCCAGGGTGCCGGCGATGATCCCGGCATCCAGCCAGAAGCCTTCAGGCAGAGGCAGGCGCATGGCCGCGCCAGTGGCCCAGCCCGGTAGCAGGTAGGCTACCGACCAGCCAGCGCCGGCCACCAGGCTGACGGCGATGAAGCGTGGCAGGGGCATGTCGAACATGCCCGCGACCATCGGCAGCATCGGCCGCAGCGGCCCGATGAAGCGCCCCACCAGCAGGCTGGCGATACCATAGCGCTGGAAGTAGGTTTCGGCGCTACCGATCCATTCGGGGTGGTGGCGCAGCAGCGGCAGGCGGCGAATGTTCTGGTGGAAGTACTTGCCCACCGTGTACGACAGGGCATCGCCCAGCAAGCCGCCGAGAAACCCCAGCAGCAGCGTTTCACCGAGGGTGAAGGCACCGCTCCCGGCCAGCACGGCTACCGCAAACAGCAGGACAGTGCCGGGCACGACGATGCCGGCGATGGCCAGGCATTCGATGCAGGCCACCAGGAAAATTGCCACGCCAAGCCACTGTGGGTTGGCGCTTAGCCAGCCGGTAAGGCTGTCGAGCCATTGGCCCA
This sequence comes from Pseudomonas sp. 8_5_2, assembly GCF_059295255.1. NCBI lineage: Bacteria > Pseudomonadati > Pseudomonadota > Gammaproteobacteria > Pseudomonadales > Pseudomonadaceae > Pseudomonas > Pseudomonas sp. 8_5_2. Next base: position 5,273,062 of record NZ_CM181238.1, on the reverse strand, counting down.
TGGTTCAGCTTCCTTGTTCGAGAGTGATGAAGTCTTGCCCTTCGACTTGGCCCCGGCGCAGTGGGTTCCGGGTGCAGAAGCGGGCGTATTCGGCGTCGACGAAGCGGTACGGCAGGTGCTCGTCGCGGCCATGCGGGATGCCCAGGCGCGCGGCCTGGATTACCCGCGGTACGGCAAGGCCGCAGTCGTCCACGTACAGGCGTTCGGGGTCGAAGCGCTGAGCATCCCAGGCCGGTACTTTAAGGCCCAGGGCTCGGCACAGCAGGGTCTGGCCGGCGCACAGGCGCTCCGCCGGGCGTATTTTGCCGCCTGCGTCGGGGTTGTTCAGTTGCATTTGCGCCAGGCTGTTCGGCCCGGACAGGGCGTCCTGCCAAGGATAGGCGGACTTGATCAGCACTGCGTTGCCCGGCCCGTGGGCGCTGAAGTTCAGTGAGTCGCCGCCGCGGGCGTAGTACATGTAGATGTGGCCACCGTCGAGGAACAGTGCCTTGCGCTTTTCGGTATAGCCGAGCGAGGCATGGCTGCCTTTGTCGGTAAGGTAGTAGGCCTCGGTCTCGATGATTCGCGCGGCCAGCCACAGGTTGCCATGGCGATGACGGATGACCTTGCCCAGCAGGGCCTTGGCCAGCGTTTGGGCGTCACGGTCGAAAAAGCTGTCGGGCAGGGCTGGCATGCTGGCATTTCGCGGCTGGGAAGGCGGGGATGATAGCAATGAATGGCTTAATCCAGGCTGAACCGGTGAGGGAGGTGATTGGTATCTGCATGTTTCGTTGTCGCAGTGGCCCAGGCGCAGGAAGGCTATGGCCGAACAGCCATTTTCTACCATCCGCCACCCACCGCTGGGCGTACACCTGCGCGGCAGTTATAATCAGCCGATTTCCCCTTCGCCAAGACACCGAACCCATGACTGAGTCCGTTCTTGACTATATGACCCGCCTGGGTCGCGCTGCCCGTGAAGCTTCCCGGGTGATCGGCCGTGCCAGCACCGCGCAGAAGAACCGCGCCCTGCAGGCCGCCGGCGATGCGCTTGATGCCGCGCGTGCCGAGCTTGCTGCCGCCAACGAGCTGGACCTGGCTGCCGGCCGCGCCAATGGCCTCGAGCCGGCGTTGCTCGACCGCCTGGCGCTGACCCCTGCGCGCATCGACGGCATGATCACCGGCCTGCGCCAGGTGGCCAGCTTGCCGGACCCGGTCGGCGCCATCCGCGACATGAGCTACCGCCCATCGGGTATTCAGGTCGGCAAGATGCGCGCGCCGCTGGGGGTGATCGGGATCATCTACGAGTCGCGCCCGAACGTGACCATCGATGCCGCCAGCTTGTGCCTGAAGTCGGGCAACGCGACCATCCTGCGTGGTGGCTCCGAAGCCATCCACTCCAACCGCGCCATCGCCACCTGCATCCAGCGTGGCCTGGCGGCTGCCGGCTTGCCGGCGGCGGTGGTGCAGGTAGTGGAGACCACCGACCGCGAAGCCGTGGGCGCGCTGATCAGCATGCCCGAGTTCGTCGATGTCATCGTGCCGCGTGGCGGCCGTGGCCTGATCGAGCGCATCAGTCGTGATGCCCGCGTGCCGGTGATCAAGCACCTCGATGGCATCTGCCACATCTATGTCAGCCCGCATGCCGACCTGGAAAAGGCCTGGAACGTGGCGTTCAACGCCAAGACCTACCGGTACGGCATCTGTGGCGCGATGGAAACCCTGCTGGTAGACCAGCAGGTGGCCGAACGCTTCCTGCCCGAAATGGCCCGTCGCTTCCTGGAGAAGGGCGTGGAGTTGCGCGGCTGCGAGCGCACCCGGGCGATCATCGACGCCAAGCCGGCGACCGAGGACGACTGGCACACCGAGTACCTGGACGCGATCCTGTCGGTGCGTGTGGTCGACGGTCTGGATCAGGCCATCGAGCACATCAACCATTACGGTTCGCACCACACCGATTCGATCATCAGCGAGCACCAGGGTGAGGCGCGCCAGTTCATGGCCGAGGTCGATTCTGCCTCGGTCATGCTCAACACCCCGACCTGCTTCGCCGATGGCTTCGAGTATGGCCTGGGCGCAGAAATCGGTATTTCCACCGACAAGCTGCACGCCCGCGGCCCGGTCGGCCTCGAAGGCCTGACCTGCGAAAAGTACGTGGTGATCGGCGACGGCCAGCTGCGCGGCCAGGGGTCCTGCTGAGTTGAGCAAGGCCCAGGCAGTCCGGCGCATCGGCATTCTAGGCGGCACCTTCGACCCTGTGCACATCGGCCACCTGCGCAGCGCGCTGGAAGTGGCCGAGTTCATGGGGCTCGAAGAGTTGCGCCTGCTGCCCAACGCCCGGCCGCCACATCGCGACACCCCGCAGGTGGCTGCCGAGCATCGCCTGGCCATGGTTCGCGAAGCGGTGCAGGGCGTTGCTTGCCTGAGCGTCGACGCCCGTGAGCTGCAGCGCGACAAGCCTTCGTACACCATCGATACGCTGGAATCGATCCGCGCCGAACTGGGCGCCAGCGACCAGCTGTTCCTGGTGCTGGGCTGGGATGCCTTTTGTGGCTTGCCAGGCTGGCATCGCTGGGAAGAATTACTGCAACACTGTCACATCCTGGTGCTGCAACGCCCGGATGCCGACGTAGAACCCCCTGACGAGCTGCGCAACCTGCTGGCTGCGCGTTCGGAGAGCGATCCCGCCGCCATGTCCGGCCCGGCGGGAAATATTTCGTTCGTCTGGCAGACGCCGCTTGCGGTGTCGGCTACACAGATCCGACAGCTGCTGGCCAGCGGCAAGTCGGTGAGGTTCCTGGTGCCGGACGCCGTACTGGCCTACATCGAGGCGCACGAACTGTATCGTGCACCTAACTGACGGCGCCTCTGGCGCCTCATCCAACGAGTTGAACGAGTTTTATATGACCAAGCAGAAAATTTACGGCGAAGAACTGGTCGCAGTGACCAAGGCCGCGCTGGAAGACGTCAAGGCCCAGGACATCCAGGTCATCGACGTGCGCGAGAAGCACAGCCTGACCGATTACATGATCATTGCTACCGGTACCTCCAACCGCCAGATCAACGCGATGGCCGAAAAGGTTCGCGAAGCTGTCAAGGCCAAAGGCGCCCAGCCACTGGGTGAAGAAGGCAAGGGCGACAGCGATTGGGTACTGCTGGACCTGAACGATGTGATCGTGCACATGATGACTGCCGCTGCTCGCCAGTTCTACGACCTGGAGCGTCTGTGGCAGGGTGCCGAGCAAAGCCGTGCCGCCGATGGCAAGCACCACAACCCGGAGCATGCCCACGAGTACTCCGACAAGCTCAAAGACCGCGAATAAGGAAAGCGCTGTGCGTCTGCGCCTGATCGCGGTCGGCTCGCGCATGCCGAAGTGGGTCGAGGAAGGCTGGCATGAATATGCCAAGCGCCTGCCTGCCGAGCTGTCGCTGGAGCTGGTGGAAATCCCGCTGAACACCCGAGGCAAGAATGCCGACGTCGCCCGCCTGATCCGTCAGGAGGGCGAAGCCATGCTGAGCAAGGTTCAGCCTGGGGAACGCATTGTCACCCTCGAGGTCCATGGCAAGCCCTGGAGCACCGAGCAGCTGGCGACCGAGCTGGATCGCTGGCGCCTGGATGCGCGCACGGTGAATTTGATGGTGGGCGGCCCGGAAGGCCTGGCGCCTGAGGTTTGCGCGCGCGCCGAGCAACGCTGGTCGCTGTCGCCGCTGACCTTGCCGCACCCGTTGGTAAGGATACTCATCGGCGAGCAGATCTACCGCGCCTGGACCGTGTTGTCCGGGCACCCTTACCACAAATGAGCCTGTAAGCAGTCCGATGTCGCAGCCGATCCGTCTCAAGGACCACGAGAAAGACGCCCGCCTGGTGCGCAACCGCGTCGTGGTCGGCGCAGTGGCGGTCATGCTGCTTATATGCGTGCTGATTGCCCGGCTGTACTACCTGCAGATCATCCAGTACGACTACCACTCGACGCTGTCGGAGAACAACCGGGTGCATGTGCAGCCGATTCCGCCGACCCGTGGGCTGATCTTTGACCGCAACGGCGTCATTGTGGCCGACAACCGGCCCAGCTTCAGCCTGTCCATGACCCGCGAACGCGCAGGTAACTGGCAGGAAGTGCTGGACAACATCGTCGAAGTGCTGGAGCTGACGGCCGACGACCGTGCCTTGTTCGAGAAGCGCATGCGCCAGGGTCGCCGGCCGTTCGAGCCGGTGCCGATACTGTTCGAGCTCAGCGAAGAACAGATCGCCCGCGTCGCGGTCAACCAGTTCCGCCTGCCGGGCGTGGAAGTGGTGGCCCAGCTGGTGCGGCACTATCCGCAGGGCGCGCATTTTGCGCACTCGGTGGGTTATGTGGGGCGGATCAACGAGAAAGAGCTGAAAACCCTCGACCCGGTGAACTACAGCGGCACCCACCATATCGGCAAGACCGGCATCGAGCGCTTCTACGAACCCGATCTGCACGGCCAGGTAGGCTACGAAGAAGTCGAGACCAACGCCCGTGGCCGCGTGCTTCGGGTGCTCAAGCGTACCGACCCGAAGCCGGGCAAAGACATTGTGCTGAGCCTGGACATCAAGTTGCAGGAGGCCGCCGAGGCTGCCCTCGGTGGCCGCCGTGGCGCAATCGTAGCGCTGGATCCGCGTACCGGCGAGGTGCTGGCGATGGTCAGCCAGCCGAGCTTCGACCCCAACCTGTTCGTCACCGGTATCAGCTTCAAGGCCTATGCCGAGCTGCGCGACTCGATCGACCGGCCGCTGTTCAACCGCGTACTGCGTGGCTTGTATCCGCCGGGCTCGACCATCAAGCCGGCGGTGGCCATTGCCGGCCTGGACAGTGGTGTGGTCAATGCTGGCAGCCGAGTGTTCGACCCGGGTTACTACCAGTTGCCCAACTACGACCACAAGTACCGTAACTGGAACCGTTCCGGTGATGGCTGGGTCGACCTGGACACCGCAATCATGCGTTCCAACGATACCTATTTCTACGATCTTGCGCACAAGATGGGCATCGATCGGCTGTCCACCTACATGAACAAGTTCGGCATCGGCCAGCGGGTTTCCCTCGACATGTTCGAAGAATCCGCCGGGTTGATGCCATCGCGCGAATGGAAGCGGGCCACCCGCCGCCAGGCCTGGTTCCCCGGCGAAACCCTGATTCTCGGCATCGGCCAGGGCTACATGCAGGCAACGCCGCTGCAGCTGGCCCAGGCCACTGCGCTGATTGCCAACAAGGGCGTATGGAACCGCCCGCACCTGGCCAAGACCATCGAAGGCCAGCCGCCGGTGGACGACAACCCCATGGACAACATCGTGCTGCGTGACAAGTCCGACTGGGCCAAGGTCACCCATGGCATGGAGCAGGTGATGCACAATGCCCGTGGTACCGCGCGCAAGGCTGCGGCCGGCGCGCAGTACCGCATTGCCGGCAAGAGCGGCACCGCCCAGGTGGTGGCGATCAAGCAGGGCGAGAAGTACGACCGCAACAAGCTCCAGGAGCGCCATCGTGACCACGCCCTGTTCGTTGCTTTCGCCCCGGCCGAAGCCCCGAAGATCGTGGTCTCGGTGATGGTCGAGAACGGTGAGTCCGGCTCTGGTGTGGCCGCGCCCGTGGTACGCCAGATCATGGACGCCTGGTTGCTCGACGAAAATGGCCGGCTCAAGCCCGAGTTCGCGCCTGCCACCGTTACCCAGGAATCGGCCTTGTGATGAACAATTTCGATCGCATGCTCTCCAGTGAGGATGTGATGCGTCGGCGCGCCAGCTTTCTGCAGCGCATCCATATCGACGGCCCCTTGCTGGTCATTCTGCTGACCCTCGCGGCCGGCAGCCTGTTCGTGCTGTATTCGGCCAGTGGCAAGAACTGGGACTTGCTGCTCAAGCAGGCCACCTCGTTCGGCATCGGCCTGGTGTCGATGTTCGTGATCGCCCAGCTGGAGCCGCGTTTCATGGCCCGCTGGGTGCCACTGGCCTACCTGGCCGGGGTGCTGTTGCTGGTGGTGGTGGACGTGATGGGCCACAACGCCATGGGTGCCACGCGCTGGATCAACATACCCGGGGTGATCCGCTTCCAGCCCTCGGAATTCATGAAGATCATCATGCCGGCGACCATCGCCTGGTATCTGTCCAAGCGCACCTTGCCGCCGCATCTGAAGCACGTGGCGATCAGCCTGGTGCTGATCGGCGTGCCCTTCATCCTCATCGTACGCCAGCCCGACCTGGGAACGGCGCTGCTGATTCTCGCCTCCGGCGCCTTCGTGCTGTTCATGGGTGGCCTACGCTGGCGCTGGATCCTCAGCGTGCTGGCAGCTGCGGTACCGGTGGCGGTGGCGATGTGGTTCTTCGTCATGCACGACTACCAGAAACAGCGGGTGCTGACCTTCCTCGACCCGGAAAGCGATCCCTTGGGGACTGGCTGGAACATCATCCAGTCCAAGGCCGCGATTGGCTCCGGCGGAGTGTTTGGCAAGGGCTGGCTGCTCGGCACCCAGTCGCACCTGGACTTCCTGCCGGAAAGCCACACCGACTTCATCATCGCCGTGCTCGGCGAGGAATTCGGCCTGGTCGGGATCTGCCTGCTGCTGATCGTCTACCTGCTGCTGATCGGTCGCGGCCTGGTGATCACCGCGCAGGCGCAGACCCTGTTCGGCAAGCTGCTGGCGGGCAGCTTGACCATGACCTTTTTTGTATACGTGTTCGTCAATATCGGAATGGTCAGCGGCCTTCTGCCCGTGGTGGGCGTGCCGCTTCCCTTCATCAGCTATGGCGGAACTTCGTTGGTGACGCTGCTGTCAGCGTTTGGCGTTTTGATGTCGATCCATACGCACCGCAAATGGATCGCGCAGGTTTGAATAAGGTGAAGAATTTCATGCAAGCAGTGCGTAACTGGGCTGCCCGTTGTGCGCCATGGTTTGGCGCGGTGGGCCTGTTCGGCGCTGTACAGCTGGCCCATGCCGGTGATTACGAACGCTCGCCCCAGGTGGCCGAGTTCGTTGGCGAAATGAGCCGCGACCATGGTTTTGCCCCAGAGCAGCTGATGGGCGTGTTCCGTGAAGTGCAGCGCAAGCAGTCGATCCTCGACGCCATTTCGCGCCCGGCCGAACGGGTCAAGCCGTGGAAGGACTACCGGCCGATGTTCCTCACCGATGCGCGCATTGCCCGCGGGGTGGACTTCTGGCGCCAGCATGAAGCCGTGCTGGCGCGTGCCGAGCAGGAATACGGCGTGCCGGCGCAGTACATCGTCGCGATCATTGGCGTGGAAACCTTCTTTGGTCGCAATACCGGTAACTACCGGGTGATCGATGCCTTGTCGACCTTGGGCTTCGACTACCCGCCACGGGCCGAATTCTTCCGCAAGGAGCTGCGCGAGTTCCTGCTGCTGGCCCGTGAGGAGCAGCTCGACCCATTGACGCTCAAAGGCTCCTACGCCGGCGCCATGGGCCTGCCGCAGTTCATGCCCAGCAGCTTTCGCAATTACGCGGTGGACTTCGACGGCGACGGCCACATCAATATCTGGAACAACCCGGACGACGCCATCGGCAGCGTGGCCAGTTACTTCAAGCGCCACGGCTGGGTAGCCGGCGAAGGTGTGGTCAGCCGCGCCTGGGTGGACGGCGAGCGCGCCGACCAAGGCCTGACCACCGGCATCGAGCCGGTCAAGACGGTAGGGGAGTTGCGCGGCCTTGGCTGGTCGGTTCATGATTCGCTGCGCGATGATCTGCCGGTTACCGCCTTCCGTCTCGAGGGCGACAATGGGCCCGAGTACTGGATGGGCCTGAAAAACTTCTACGCGATCACTCGCTACAACCGCAGCGTGATGTATGCCATGGCGGTGCATCAGCTTGCCGAACAGCTGGTCCAAGCACGGGGCGTCAAGTAATGCGCGCAATCATCTCTGCCAATTCCTTCAAGCTGCTCACCTGCCTCGCCGTTGGCGTGGTGCTGGCCAGCTGCTCTTCCAATCGTCCGGCCCAGCAAAGCAGTGGCAACGTCGTGCGCACCCAGCCAGGCCTGGATATCAACCGCGCGCACAAGGACGGCGCGCCGTGGTGGGACGTGGACGTCAACAAGATTCCCGACGCCACGCCAACTGTGCACACTGGCAACTACAAGGCCAACCCGTACACGGTGCTGGGCAAGACCTACTACCCGATGCAGGAGTCGCGCAACTACCGCGCCGAAGGCACCGCGTCGTGGTACGGCACCAAGTTCCACGGCCAGAACACCGCCAATGGTGAGCTGTATGACCTGTATGGCATGAGTGCGGCGCACAAGACCCTGCCGCTGCCGGCCTATGTGCGGGTGACCAACCTGGCCAACGGCCGCAGCGTGGTGCTGCGGGTGAATGACCGTGGCCCGTTCTATTCCGACCGCATCATCGACTTGTCTTACGCTGCGGCGAAAAAGCTCGGTTACGCCGAAATCGGCACCGCACACGTGCGCGTCGAGGGCATCGACCCGCAGCAATGGTGGGCCCAGCGTGGCCAGACGCCACCGATGGTGCTCAAGGAACCGCAAGTGGCGCAGAACCAGGCGCTACCTGCCAGCACCGGGCGTGTCGAGCAATGGACCCCGCCACCGCAGCAGCACGCGGCGCCAGTGGTGCCGGTGCAGGTCGGCGGCAACAATGTGCCGGGCGGCAATGCCGGAAGCTTCCTGCAGGTCGGCGCCTTCGCCAACCCGGATGCTGCCGAGCTGCTGCGCTCCAAGCTCAGTACCATGGTCAGCGCCCCGGTGTTCATCAGTTCCATTGTGCGTAACCAGCAGACCCTGCACCGCGTGCGCCTGGGGCCGATCGGCAGCCAGGGCGAGATCCAGCAGGCGCAGGACAGCATTCGCCTGGCGAACCTTGGGCAGGCCAAGCTGGTCACAGCTGACTGACAGTGGGAGCGGGCGAGCCCGCGAAGCAGGCGATGCGGTGGATGGCACCGGCTGCGCCGGTGTTCGCGGGTGAACCCGCTCCCACAGGGTTTCACATGCCCCTGTGGAAGCCGGTTTACCCGCGAAGAAGACAACACCAAACTGTCGGTTTTGTCATGAATTGCCGGGCGCGGCCATGTACAATGACCGCTTTTGCCCGCAGCGACATAAAGCCGCACCTTGATGTACCACGGCGGCGGGCCAGGCCTACGGCCATAAAACTAGACTGACTGGCGCTGGGCACATGATCTTGCCCAGGGAACATCAGACCATTAGCGATTTTCGAGAGACGGATGAACATCACCAACCTTGCCAAACGACTTTGCCTGCCTGTACTGCTGATGATCACGCCTGCCGCCTTCGCGGCGGAGCAGATGACGCCGGCGCCACCGCAACTGGCAGCCAAGTCCTACGTACTCATGGACGCGTCCAGCGGCAACGTGCTGGTCGAGAACAACGGTGACGAGCGTCTGCCGCCAGCCAGCCTGACCAAGCTGATGACCGCCTACATCGCCACCCTGGACATCCGCCGCGGCCAGATCGGTGAAAACGACCCGGTAACCGTCAGCGAAAACGCCTGGCGTACCGGCGGTTCGCGCATGTTCATCAAGGTCGGTAGCCAGGTCACTGTCAGCGACCTGCTGCACGGCATCATCATCCAGTCCGGCAACGACGCCTCGGTGGCCCTGTCCGAGCACATCGCCGGCAGCGAAGATGCCTTCGCCGACATGATGAACAAAACGGCTGCCGACCTGGGCATGAGCAACAGCCACTTCATGAACCCGACCGGCCTGCCGAACCCGGAGCACTACTCGTCGGCCCATGATATGGCGACCCTGGCCCGTGCGATCATCAACGTCGACCCGGCCCACTACGCCATCTACTCGCAGAAAGAGTTCTTCTGGAACAACATCAAGCAGCCTAACCGCAACCTGCTGCTGTGGCGCGACAAGACCGTCGATGGCCTGAAAACCGGCCACACCGACGAAGCCGGCTACTGCATGGTGGCTTCGGCCGTTCGTGACGGCCAGCGCCTGATCGCCGTGGTGTTCGGTACCAACAGCGAGCAGTCGCGTGCTGCCGAGACCCAGAAGCTGCTGACCTACGGCTTCCGCTTCTTCGAAACCCAGACCTTCTACCAGAAGGGTACCGAGCTGACCCAGGCACCGGTCTGGAAGGGCGCGACCGGCATTGTCAAGGCCGGCCTGGCCGAAGACCTGACCATGACCATGCCTAAAGGCCAATTGAAGCGCCTGCAGGCTTCGATGACCATGAACCCGCAGCTCACCGCGCCTATCGCCAAAGGTGACGTGATCGGCAAAGTGGAAGTCAAACTGGACGAGCAAGTGGTTCACAGCGCCGACCTGATCGCCCTCGATGGCGTCGAGGAAGGTGGTTTCTTCCGCCGTATGTGGGATAGCATCCGTCTATTCTTCTACGGGTTGTTCAACTGATACGTGACCTGCATGCCCCCGCGCGTTTCGCGGGGGCGTTGTTGTTGCCACGGCTTACGAGGCCGTTTCCGCCATGAGCGAACCAGACGTAAAGTCGCACAAGATCGAATTCCCCTGCGCCGATTACCCGATCAAGGTCATCGGCGATACCGTGGTCAATTTCAAGGACACGGTGATCGAGATTCTCAAGAAGTACGCCGAAGTCGACATGACCACGTTGGCCGAGCGTCAGAGCAAGGAAGGCAAGTACACCACGGTGCAGCTGCACATCGTTGCCACCAGCGAGGACCAGCTGCACGATATCAATAGCGCTTTGCGCGCTACCGGCATCGTGAAAATGGTGCTCTGATGTCCGCCTGCCTCGGTTTTCGCGAGCTTGGCCTGCAGCCCTACGAACCGGTGCTGGAAGCCATGCGTCGCTTCACCGAGCAGCGCACTCCGGACAGCCAGGATGAAGTCTGGCTGGTCGAGCACCCCGCAGTCTTCACCCAGGGCCAGGCTGGCAAGGCCGAGCACCTGCTGGTGCCGGGCGATATCCCGGTGGTGCAGACCGACCGCGGCGGCCAGGTGACCTACCATGGCCCCGGGCAGTTGGTAGCCTACCTGCTGCTGGATGTGCGCCGGCTGGGCTATGGGGTGCGCGAGCTGGTCAGCCGTATCGAGCTCACGCTCATCGACCTGCTCGGCAGTTACGCGGTCCAGGCCGCAGCCAAGCCCGATGCTCCGGGCGTCTATGTCGATGGAGCGAAAATCGCCTCCCTCGGCCTGCGAATTCGCAACGGCCGTTCGTTTCACGGCCTTGCCCTGAACGTGGACATGGACCTCGCGCCATTCCGCCGAATCAACCCCTGCGGCTATGCGGGGCTGGCCATGACCCAGCTGCGCGACCTGGCAGGTCCGATCGAACTCGACGAGGTCAGGACAAGGCTGCGCGGACAGCTGGTCAAGCACCTCGACTACGCTGAGCAGACGACCCTCACGGGCGGAATCGACTGAATATGACAACTGTGCAAGAAGCCGTGCCGAACCTGATACCCACCCAGGATGCTACCCCGCGCCCTGCGCCGAAGAAGGTGGAAGCTGGGGTAAAACTGCGTGGCGCCGACAAGGTCGCGCGCATCCCGGTAAAAATCATCCCAACCGACGAGCTGCCGAAAAAGCCCGACTGGATTCGCGTGCGCATCCCGGTTTCGCCCGAGGTAGACCGCATCAAGCAGCTGCTGCGCAAGCACAAGCTGCACAGCGTCTGCGAAGAGGCCTCCTGCCCGAACCTGGGCGAGTGCTTCTCGGGTGGTACCGCCACCTTCATGATCATGGGTGACATCTGCACCCGTCGTTGCCCGTTCTGTGACGTTGGCCACGGCCGACCGAAACCACTGGACGTCGACGAGCCGATGAACCTGGCGGTAGCGATTGCCGACCTGCGCCTGAAGTACGTGGTGATCACCTCGGTGGACCGCGACGATCTGCGTGACGGCGGTGCCCAGCACTTTGCCGACTGCATTCGTGAAATCCGCAAGCTGTCGCCTGGCGTGCAGCTGGAAACCCTGGTGCCGGACTACCGCGGCCGCATGGACGTTGCCCTGGAAATCACTGCGCAAGAGCCGCCGGATGTGTTCAACCACAACCTCGAGACCGTACCGCGTCTGTACAAGGCCGCGCGTCCGGGTTCGGACTACGACTGGTCGCTGGACCTGCTGCAGAAGTTCAAGCAGATGGTGCCGCACGTACCGACCAAATCGGGCCTGATGCTCGGCCTGGGCGAAACCGACGAAGAAGTGATCGAAGTGATGCACCGCATGCGCGAGCATGACATCGACATGCTCACCCTCGGCCAGTACCTGCAGCCGTCGCGCAGCCACTTGCCGGTGCAGCGCTTTGTGCACCCGGACACCTTCGCCTGGTTCGCCGAAGAAGGTTACAAGATGGGCTTCAAGAACGTCGCTTCCGGCCCGTTGGTGCGTTCTTCGTACCACGCCGACCAGCAGGCGCACGAGGCCAAGATCAAGCTCTGAGCCGGGCTTGATGCCAAAATGCCGATGTTTGCCGAAAGGGCAACATCGGCATTTTTGTTTGTGGGCTGCAAGCCATAAGCTACACGCGACAAGATGTCTGGAGCTGCATGATGAATTGTGTCGATAGCGTTCACGCACCATTGCCCAGGGCCATCCACAAGGATGCCTGCTTTGCGGTCATCGCGCCGGCGGGGCCGGCGCGCCTGGATACTCAGAAGGCCGGCGAGTGGTTTGCCGACCGTGGTTACCGCTGCCGTATCTACCCGGGGGCGAGCCAGGCCCAGGGCTACCTGGCGGGCAGCGACCAGCAGCGGCTGCAAGACTTGCACGACGCCTTCGCCGACCCTGCCATCGACGCCATCCTGTGCATGCGCGGCGGCTACGGCAGCATGCGGCTGCTGGACAAAATCGATTATGAGTTGATCCGTCGTCACCCCAAGCCGCTGATCGGTTACAGCGACATCACTGCGCTGCAGATGGCTATCTACCGGCGCACCGGGCTTGTCAGCTTTCATGGCGGGATGCTCAACGCCGATCTGCTGGGGGGGAAGTTGCAGCCGACCGAGGCTTCGTTGCTGGCGCAACTGGGTGGACATCTAAGGGCAGGTGATCAGGTGGTGCACCCGCCCGCCTTCCCCTTGAGCAGCGTGTTGCCGGGCGCGGCCAGTGGGCCGCTGCTGGGGGGAAACCTGTCGATGCTGGGGGCGACCATGGGGACGGTTGCCGAGCTGGACACGCAGGGCTGCATATTGTTTATCGAGGACGTCAACGAGCCGCTGTACCGGGTGGACCGCCTGCTGACCCAGATGCGTCTGGCGGGCAAGCTGGACGGGTTGAGAGGGGTGCTGGTGGGGGATTTTGCCGGGATCACCACGGCGGCGCTGACGCCTTTGCTGGAGGATACTTTCGGGACACTGGGTGTACCGGTGCTGGCGGGGTGGCGCAGTGGGCATTGTGACCCGAATGTGTGCTTGCCGATGGGGGCCCGGGTGAGGCTGGACAGTGGTCAGCAAACCTTGGTGTTGGAGCAGGACCTGTTCAGGGCCTGAGATTGTCGGGGCTGCGTTGCAGCCCATCGCCGGCAAGCCAGCTCCCACAGGTCCTGTGCTGCCTGTCAGGCCTATGATATCCCTGTGGGGGCTGGCTTGCCGGCGATGGGGCGCAGAGCGCCCCCGGCAATCTCACTGGCTACGCAGGCTCTCAAGCAGCTTATGGGTCGGATACCCGTCCGCCGGCCACCCCAACCCTTGCTGGGCGTTACGAATGGCCTTGCGGGTATTCGCCCCGATAATGCCATCTGCATTCCCCGCCTCATGCCCGCTGCTGTTCAGCAAGTTCTGCAGTTCCATGCGTTCGCTGCGGCTGAGCGGCAGGTCTTCTTTTGGCCAGCTGCCGGCAATGAACCCCCAGCCGCTGAAGCGATCCCCCAACAGGCTTACCGCCAGCGCATAAGATGACGAGTTGTTGTACTTGAGGATGGCGCGGAAGTTGTCCAGCACCAGGAATGCCGGGCCACGTGCGCCCGCAGGCAGCAGCAGGGCGGCAGACAGCTGGTTGCTGTTTGCCGGCAGTTGGGTGCCTGCAGGCAGTTTCACACCCATCGCCAGCCACTCGCTTACCGGCTTGCGCAACGCGCCATCGGCCTGCCAGAAGTCGAAACCAGCCGGCACCTGTACCTCGAAGCCCCACGGCTGGCCTTGTTTCCAGCCCGAGCTCTGCAGGTAGTGCGCGGTAGAGGCCAGGGCATCTGGTGTGCTGTTCCAGATGTCGCGGCGGCCATCGCCGTCGAAGTCGACGGCATGGGTGTTGTAGGTGGTCGGAATGAACTGGGTCTGGCCCATGGCACCGGCCCACGACCCACGCATGGCCTCTGGCTGGATGTCGCCGTGCTGGATGATCTGCAGGGCGGCAATCAGCTGGTCCTGGGCGAACTGCGGCCGACGGCCCTCATAGGCCAGGGTGGCCAGCGAGCGGATCACCGACTTGCTGCCCTGGAACTGGCCGAAATTGCTCTCCATGCCCCACACCGACACCAGCACCTGGCGGTCGACGCCATAGCGCTGCTCGAGGCGCGTCAGCAACTCGGCGTTCTGCTCCAGCAGCTTCTTGCCGTTGCGCACGCGCAGGGGCGACAGGGCGCCTTCCAGGTATTCCCATACCGGGCGGCTGAACTCAGGCTGGCTGCGGTCGGCCTTGATCACGTCCATGTCGGGCGTGACGCCTAGGAAGGCGCGGTCGAATGTGCTGGGTGAAATGCCGGCCTGCAGGGCCTGCTGGCGGAAGCCTGCCTGCCATTGGGCGAAGGTTTGCAGCGGCTGGATTTCAGTACTGGCGTCTGGCGTTGCGCCGGGCACGGTTACCACTGGCGCGGGTTGCGCAGGAGCCAGCGGCAGTGCGTCTGCTGCGGTGGGTTTTTCCGCGCAGGCAACGAGCAGAATGAAGCTGGAGGCCGCGATCAGCTGGCGGGTTTCCCAACGGGGGAGAAGACGGAAGAGCATGCACAGATCCAGAATTGCAGGTCAGGTGTCGACCATACCATGCCTGCGCTTGCGATGCTTTCATGCCGCCAAAAAGTAGGAAGCCTCCCAATCTCTCGATTGGAAGGCTTCGCGGCGGTAGCTGCCTTTGCCCTTGTCCGGTTGTTCCTGGCGGCAGCGGAACAGTGGCTGGGCGATGATCGACTTGGCCTTGTTAGGGCCGTGTTTTTTCGGCTTTTTGCTCATGGCGGGTTCCCGGCTGGTGGATTTCGGGCGGACTTTAGGCCTTCAGGCAGGTTGGGGCCAATTGATTGTGTATATGGCTGAAATCCTGGGGCGCGAAGCGGCCCCAGCTATTGCGAAGGAAGCATGAGCCTTTGCCCGGCCATCAACAGCGACAGCCGCGAAAGCCCGGTCCAGGGCGAGCCTTCGGCCTGCCCCTTGATCTGCGCATCGATACGCTGGGCGTCCTGCAGCAGCTGTGCCCAGCGCTGTGCGGACAGGCGTTGCAGGGCTTTGCTGACCAGCGGTCGACGTTTGTCCCAGACGGGCGGGCGGGCCTGGCTGAAGGCCTTATCCAGCGGCACGCCTTGGCTGAATTGCTGGGCCAGGCCGGCCAGCTGGCGCAGTTCCCGGGCCAGGGCCCAGAGAATCACCGGCGGCTCCACGCCCTCACCGCGCAAGCCTTCGAGCATGCGCAGGGCATGCGCGGCTTCGCCATTGAGAATGGCGTCGACCAGGCCGAAGACATCGAAGCGGGCGCTGTCGGCGACGGCGGCCTGCACGGTTTCGACGGTGATCTGGTTGCCGTCTGCAAGCAGTTTGAGCTTTTCGATTTCCTGCGCCGCAGCCAGCAGGTTGCCTTCGACGCGTGCGGCGATCAGGTCGACGGCGTCACGCTGTGCCGTCAGGCCGGCCTGCTGCAGGCGCTGGTTGATCCACTGCGGCAGCTGCTGGGCATCCACCGGCCAGATCTGGATGAACTGGCACTGGGCGCCTTCAATCAGGGCCTTGCCCCATTTGGTCTTCTGCGCGCTGCCGTCGAGTTTGGGCAGGCTGACGAGCAGCAGCGTGTCCTCGGCGGGCTTGGCGCAGTATTCCATCAGGGCCGCCGCGCCCTTGTCACCGGGCTTGCCCGAGGGCAGGCGCAGTTCCAGCAGGCGGCGCTGGGCGAACAGGGACAGGCTGGCCCCGGCCTGGAGCAGCGTGCCCCAGTCGAAGTTGGCGTCGGCACTGAACACCTGGCGTTCGTCGAAGCCTTGCCGACGCGCGGCGTTGCGGATGGCGTCGGCGGCTTCCTGGCACAGCAGCGGGTCATCGCCGCTGACCACGTAGACCGGTGCCAGGGCGCCTTGCAGGTGCTTGTTGAGTTGGGCGGGGGCGAGCTTCATGGGAAAAAGGCAGGGCACCCTGGGGTGCCCCGCGCGGGCTTAGTTGCCCGGCAGTTCCAGTGGTGACTGCTGAGGCGTTTCGGCCTGCTGGCGGCGAGCAGCCTCCAGCGCGGCGGCCTCGGCCTGCGCACGTTCATCGGCCTTGCGCTGCAGTTCGTCCAGCTGCGAAGGGGTCAGCTGCTGCAGGCGGACAACCATGGCGTTGACCAGGTCGCGGCGCATTTCCTCGCGGGCGCGCTTGGCTTCCTGTTCGGAGCCGGTGATGTTCGAGCCGTCACGTACGTAGACCTTGCGCACTTCCAGCTTGTCGCTCATCAGTTCCAGGTTGTTCAGGCCCTGGATGCTGTAGTTGAGGGCTGTGGTCAGTTCGTATTCGGCGGTGCGGTTACCGCTGTTGTAGCTTGCCGAACGCTCGCGCTCCTGCTCGTCGGTCAGCACCAGGCGGTAGGGCGCGCCGGTGTGCACATTGACGCCACTACGTTGCAGCACCTGGCGCAGCTGGGTCACGGTATCCCCGTAGGCATTGCGCGCGCTGACGTCCATTTCCTTGATGCTCAGCTCGTTGGTACCGGTACCGCGCAGCTGGAAACCGCAGGCGCTGAGCATGATGGCCAGGCCCATCACCAGCAGATTGCGTTTGATCATGTTGTTGCTCCCTTGTGGGCCGATACCGCCCACCCGCATCGACTGCAGGTGGGCGTTGCCATCAGTTGGCGACGATGTTGACCAGTTTGCCCGGCACGACGATGACCTTGCGGATGGTCAGGCCATCGATGAAGCGCAGGACATTCTCGTTGCTGCGGGCGGCGGCTTCGATTTCTTCGCGGCTGGCGGCAGCAGGCATTTCGACCTGGCCACGCAGCTTGCCGTTGACCTGTACCACGAGGGTGACGGTGTCCTGTACCAGGGCGCCTTCGTCGACCGCAGGCCAGGTGGCATCGATGACAGCTTGCTGATGGCCCAGCGCATTCCACAGCTCGTGGGAAATGTGCGGGGTGATCGGCGCCAGCAGCAGGGTCACGGCCTCCAGGCCTTCGTGCAGCAGGGCACGGTCCTGCTCGGTGGCTTGCGGGGCCTTTTCCAGCACGTTCATCACGGTCATCACCTGGGCGATGGCGGTGTTGAACTTATGGTACTGACCCACATCGGTGCTGGCCTGCTTGATCGCCGCGTGGATGGCACGGCGGATGACCTTCTGCTCGTCGCTCAGGCTGGCGAGGTCCAGTTTGCCCGGCAGGCCCTGGTTGACGTGGGCCTGGGCCAGGCGCCAGACGCGACGCAGGAAGCGGCTTGCGCCTTCGACGCCGGAGTCGGACCATTCCAGGCTCATGTCGGGCGGCGAAGCGAACATCATGAACAGGCGGCAGGTGTCGGCACCGTAAGCCTCGATCATCGACTGCGGGTCGACGCCGTTGTTCTTCGACTTGGACATCTTCTCGGTGCCGCCGATTTCCACCGGCAGGCCGTCGGTCTTCAGCCGTGCGCCGATGATCTTGGCCTTGGCATCGCGTTCGAGTTCGACGTCGGCCGGGTTGAACCAGTCCTTGCCGCCGTTGCTGGCGACGCGGTAGTAGGTTTCGGCGACGACCATGCCCTGGGTCAGCAGGTTCTTGAACGGCTCGTTGGACGTGACCAGGCCTTCGTCGCGCATCAGCTTGTGGAAGAAGCGCGCGTACAGCAGGTGTAGGATCGCGTGTTCGATGCCGCCGATGTACTGGTCGACAGGCAGCCAGTGGTTGGCGGCTTTCGGGTCTACCAGGCCTTTGTCGTAGTTTGGCGAAGCGTAGCGGGCGAAGTACCAGGACGACTCGACGAAGGTGTCCATGGTGTCGGTTTCGCGCTTGGCCGCGGTGCCACATTTCGGGCAGCTGCATTCGTAGAATTCAGGCATGCGCGCCAGTGGCGAACCGGCGCCGTCCGGCACCACGTTTTCTGGCAGGGTAACCGGCAGCTGGTCTTCCGGCACCGGTACGTCGCCGCAGGACGGGCAGTGGATGATCGGGATCGGGCAGCCCCAGTAGCGCTGGCGGCTGATGCCCCAGTCGCGCAGGCGGAACTGGGTGCGCGACTTGCCCAGTTGCTTGCGGATGAGCGCGGCTTCGATGGCGTCGAAGGCGCCAGCGAAGTCCAGGCCGTCGAATTCGGCGGAGTTGATAAGCTGGCCGTGCTCGCCATAGGCGACCTGCCATTCGCTGCCCACTTCATCGCCAGCACTGGTGCGTACCACTGCCTTGACCGGCAGGTTGTACTTGTGGGCGAACTCGAAGTCGCGCTCGTCGTGGGCGGGTACCGCCATGACGGCGCCGTCACCGTAGTGCATCAGCACGTAGTTGGCGACCCACACCGGCAGCTTCTCGCCGGTCAACGGGTGCTCGACCAGCAGGGAAGTGGCCATGCCCTTCTTCTCCTGGGTGGCCATGTCGGCTTCGGCGACGCTGCCGCTCTTGCACTCGTCGATGAACGCCTGCAACGCCGGGTTGCCCTGCGCGGCCTGGGTGGCCAGCGGGTGTTCGGCGGCGACGGCGACGTAGGTGGCGCCCATCAGCGTGTCGGGACGGGTAGTGAAGACCTTGAGGGTGCCTTCGTGGCCGATGCTGGCCTGGTCGAACGGGAACTGCACTTCCATGCCGCGCGACTTGCCGATCCAGTTGCGCTGCATGGTCTTGACCTGCTCAGGCCAGCCCGGCAGCTCGTCGAGGCTTTCCAGCAGCTCGTCGGCGTAGTCGGTGATGCGGAAGTAGTACATCGGGATTTCGCGCTTCTCGATCAGCGCGCCCGAACGCCAGCCACGGCCGTCGATGACCTGTTCGTTGGCCAGTACGGTCTGGTCCGCCGGGTCCCAGTTCACGGTACCGTTCTTGCGGTAGATGATGCCTTTCTCGAACAGGCGGGTGAACAGCCACTGCTCCCAACGGTAGTAGTCGGGCTTGCAGGTGGTCACTTCACGTGCCCAGTCGATGGCCAGGCCCAGGCTCTGCAGCTGGGTCTTCATGTAGTCGATGTTTTCGTAGGTCCACTTGGCCGGGGCGACGTTGTTTTTCATCGCCGCGTTTTCCGCGGGCATGCCGAAAGCGTCCCAGCCCATCGGCTGCAGGACGTTCTTGCCCAGCATGCGCTGGTAGCGGGCAATCACGTCACCGATGGTGTAGTTGCGCACGTGGCCCATGTGTAGCTTGCCGCTCGGGTACGGGAACATCGATAGGCAATAGTAGGTGTCTTTGCCTGGCTGTTCGGTAACAGCGAACGATTGTTGCTCGTCCCAGAAGTTCTGGGCGGCGGCTTCGATATCACGGGGCGTGTATTGTTCGTGCATGGCTACTTTTGGCTGAGAGAGAAGAGACCTTGTTCCAGGCAGCGGAACCTCGCTGCGTCCGGCACTCCGGTGTCGTTTAGAGTGAACGCCGTAGCATACAGCAGCGCTGCGCATCGTGGGAAACCTTCGTTGCGAATGCCCGCTGGTCGCGGCACATCGCCGGTTTTTGCAGCGACGCTAAGCTCAGGTGTGGGGGGAGATATTCTTATCTTCAATGAGGTGAACGGATGGGAGAGACGCAGCTGACCGCAAGCAGACCGGAGCTTTACGAACGCCTGATCGACCGGCTTGGCCTGGCACTGGAAGTGGCCAGGACCTCGGTGCGATTGCGCGACGAGAAGCCAGCCGAACTGGAGCTGAGTGGCCTGAGCCACGCGGAGTTCGAAGTGATCAAGGCGTATCTGGATTCCCTTCCTGAGCGCCACGATGGCCCTGTCGGCAGTTACCCACAAGCGGAGCCGGCATCGGCAAAGATCATCTGGCTAAAGGACAAGAAACGCACCGCCAGCACGGCGAAATCCAGGACGCTGCCACATCGTTAGCCGTTCAGGTCGCCAGGCGCAGGCCATCGCGCCGGTTGTTCATCACTACACATCTTATGATCGGCACCGGCCACACCCTTGTTGACCGGTGTCGATCCTTCTAGGCTGCACGCCTGCCAAGGAGGTGTAGCCGATGCCAATCCGATTCTTCATCAAACAATGGTTGATGCCGCCGGGCATCCTGTTCCTGCTGCTGCTTGCGGCCTGGTGGCTGCGCGCGCGGCGGCCCCGGCTGGCGGCGCTGTGCTTTACCGTGGGGCTGGGCGGGCTGTGGCTGATGAGCCTGCCACTGGTGGTGCAGGAAACCGCTCGCAGGCTGGAAACCGAGCCGCCGCTGCCGGTGGCTGACTGGGCGGGCCTGGCGAGCCGGGCGGATGCAATTGTGGTGCTGGGCGCGGGCCGTGAGCGCGGCGACCCGGCCTGGGGCGGCAGCGACCAGCCCACGGCCACCGCCCTGGAGCGCATGCGCTTTGCCGCGCAGCTGGCCAAGGCCTCGGGCTTGCCTGTGCTGACCAGTGGCGGGTTGCACTATGGCACCCCGCCGAGCGAGGCACGGCTGATGGCTGACCGGTTGCAGGCTGACTTCGGCGTGGCGGTGAAGTGGCAGGAAGAGGGTAGCCGCACTACTTGGGAAAACGCCCGGCTGACGGCGCAGGTACTGCAGCCGTTGGGCATTCGCCGGGTGGTGGTGGTGACCCAGGCCTGGCACATGCAGCGCTCGCGCTGGAGCTTCGAGCAGGCGGGGTTCGAGGTGGTACCGGCGCCGGTGGGTTTCCTTGGACGCGATCATGCCCGGCCGTTCGCCGGCTTGCTGCCCGAGAGCCGGGCGATGTGGCAGAGCGGGCAGTTGTTCAATGAAGTGGTGGGGCTGGTGGGGTACCGGTTGTTCTATTGAGCCTTGTGTTGCCTGTACCGGCCTCTTCGCGGGTGAACCCGCTCCCACAGAGACCGCACAAACCCATGGCCTGCGGTGTACCTGTGGGAGCGGGTTCACCCGCGAAGAGGCCGGTACAGGAAAACTCACACAGTCTTGGCAATACGCCCGGCCAGCAGCGCCCACCCCAGCAGCAGCACACAAACGATGGCCAGCGGCCACGAGCGCCATTGCAAGTACGGCGTCAGTTGCTGCATCGGCACCACCTCGCCATACAGCACCGCCTGCTGAAACTGCGGCACCTGCGTGGTAATGCGGCCAAACGGGTCGATCAGCGCGGTGACGCCGTTGTTGGTGGCGCGGATCATCCAGCGGCCGGCTTCAAGGGCGCGCATCTGCGCCATCTGCAGGTGCTGCAACGGGCCGATCGAGGTGCCGAACCAAGTGTCGTTGCTGATGGTCAGCAGCAGGTCGCTGCGCGCTGCCAGGCCGGCTGCGAATTCGGGGTAGACCACTTCGTAGCAGATATACGGCGCGATCTGATAGCCCTTGGCCTGCAGCAACGGCTGGTCTTCCGGCCCGCGGGCGAAGTCCGACATGGGCAGGTTGAAGAACTCGATGGCACCCCGCAGCATGTCTTGCAGCGGCACGTATTCGCCAAACGGCACCAGTTTCTGCTTGAGGTAAGTACCATCGCCCTCGCCGGTAACGGTAATGCCGTTGTAGTAGCGGCGCTGGTGGTGCACCACTTCACGCACCGGCACGCCGGTGATCAGCGCCGAATGCCGCTCGGCGGCGAACCGGCCCATCACGTCGATGTAGCCCTGGGCCTGGTCCTTCAGCACCGGCACTGCGGTTTCCGGCCAGATCAGCAGGTCGACCGGCCTGGAGCTGAAGCTCAGGTCACGGTACAGCGCCAGCTGCGCGTCAATGTGCGCCGGGTCCCATTTGACTTCCTGCTCGACGTTACCCTGGATAGCCGCAACCTTGAGAGGGTCGCCAGCCGGCTTGGTCCAGGCATGGCCCTTGAGCGCCAGGCCCAGTACCCAAGGCGCCAGCAGCAACAGGCAGCCGACAGCCAGAAACGACGGGCGGGCGCGCAGGCGATGCAGGTTGCACAGCAGGGCGGCGGTGAGGGCCAGGGTGAAGGACACCAGCCATACGCCACCCAGCGGCGCCAGGCCGGCCAGCGGGCCATCCAGCTGGCTGTAGCCGGCATAAAGCCAGGGGAAACCGGTCAGGAACCAGCCGCGGAACGCCTCTTGCAGCAGCCACAGGGCGGCGAAGCACAGGGCATCGGCCAATGGCGCTTCGTTGCGCCGCAGCCAGCGTGCCCACAACCAGGTCGGCAGGGCGAAAAACCACGCCAGGGCTGCGAAGAACGCCAGCAGCAGCAGGATTGCCAGCAGCGGCGAGGCGCCGCCGTAGGTGTTCATGCTGACGTAGATCCACCAGGTGCCGGCGCCATACAGGCCGAAGCCGAACCACCAGCCACGCCACATGGCCTGGCGCGGGCTGAGCTCGCGCAGGCCAAGGTAGAGCATGGCAATCGACAAGATGGCCAGCGGCCAGATATCGAATGGCGCCAGGGCCAGGAGGGTGGAAGCGCCGGCCGCCAGGGCCAGCAGGTTACCGGGCCAGCCGGGGCGGGTGAGCCAACGCATGTTTGTCCTTAACGGGTAATCGGGGTCAGGCGCAGCAAGTGTATCCGCCGGCTGTCGGCGTTGAGAATACGGAACTTGTACGAACCGATCTCGGTGGTTTCGTTGCGCTTGGGCAGGTGGCCGAAGGCGCTCATCACCAGGCCGCCGACCGTGTCGAACTCATCATCGGAGAACTCGCTGTCGAAGAACTCGTTGAAGTTGTCGATCGGGGTCAGTGCCTTGACCAGGAAGTCACCGCTTGGCAGCGGCTTGATGTAGCTGTCTTCCTCGACGTCGTGCTCGTCCTCGATATCACCGACTATCTGCTCGAGCACGTCCTCGATGGTGACCAGGCCGGCCACACCGCCATATTCGTCGATGACGATGGCCATGTGGTTATGGTTGGCACGGAACTCGCGCAGCAGCACGTTCAGGCGCTTGGACTCAGGCACGAAGGTGGCCGGGCGCAGCAGGTCCTTGATGTTGAAGCTGTCGCCGTTTTCCTTGAGGATCAGCGGCAGCAGGTCCTTGGCGAGCAGGATGCCGAGCACATCGTCGTGGCTTTCGCCGATGACCGGGTAGCGCGAGTGCGCGGCCTCGATCACTGCCGGCAGGAATTCGCGCGGCGACTGGCTGGCCTTGATGCTGATCATCTGCGAGCGCGGCACCATGATGTCGCGCACCTGCAGGTCGGCCACCTGTATGGCGCCTTCGACAATGGTCAGCGCTTCGCTGTCCAGCAGTTTGTTCTGATGGGCTTCGCGCAGCAGCTCAAGGAGCTCCTGGCGGTTTTTCGGCTCATGGGCAAAAGCCTGGGTCAGTTTACCCAGCCAGGACTTTTGCCCGTTGCTCGATCGATCTTCGCTCATGGCGGTTCTCGTGATCCTTCGTGTATCAGTGTGTGAGTGAGTCGGTTTCATCGTCGGCGTACGGGTCAGGGTGACCCAGTTCTGCCAGCAATTCCCGTTCCAGGCTTTCCATTTCCTCGGCTTCGTCATCGTCGATGTGGTCGTAGCCAAGCAGGTGCAGGCAACCGTGGATGACCAGGTGCGCCCAGTGCGCCTCCAGTGACTTGCCTTGTTCAGCGGCTTCGCGCTCGACCACCGGCACGCAGATCACCAGGTCGCCCAGCAGCGGGATATCGAGCAGCTCGTCGGGCACGTCGGCCGGGAACGACAGCACATTGGTCGCGTAGTCCTTGTGCCGCCAGGTATGGTTCAGCTCGCGGCCCTCGGGTTCGTCGACCAGGCGAATGGTCATTTCCGAGTCGGCGCTGCGCTGGCGCAGGGCCAGTTCGCACCAGCGGCGGAAGGCGGTGTCATCCGGGGCGGCAGCATCCGTGGCTCGTTGCAGGTCAAGTTCAAGCATCTTTGCCGGGCGCCTCGGGGTTGGCCTGGCGACTTTCGAAGCGGTCATAGGCCTCGACAATGCGCTGCACCAGTGGGTGACGAACCACATCTTTGGGTTGGAAGTGGGTAAAGCTGATCCCCGGAACGTCCTTCAGCACTTCGATGACGTGCGCCAGGCCCGACTTGGTACCACGTGGCAGGTCGACCTGGGTGATGTCGCCGGTAATGACGGCGGTAGAGCCGAAGCCGATCCGGGTGAGGAACATCTTCATCTGTTCCAGCGTGGTGTTCTGGCTTTCGTCGAGGATGATGAAGCTGTTGTTCAGGGTGCGGCCACGCATGTAGGCCAGCGGGGCAATCTCGATCACCTGGCGTTCGATCAGTTTGGCCACGTGCTCGAAGCCGAGCATTTCGTACAGGGCGTCGTACAGCGGGCGCAGGTACGGGTCGATCTTCTGGGCCAGGTCGCCGGGCAGGAAGCCGAGCTTTTCACCCGCCTCGACCGCCGGGCGCACCAGCAGGATACGGCGCACTTGCTCGCGCTCCAGCGCATCCACGGCGCAGGCAACGGCCAGGTAGGTCTTGCCGGTACCGGCCGGGCCGACGCCGAAGTTGATGTCGTTTCCGAGGATTTCCTTCACGTAGCGCTGCTGGTTGAGCCCGCGCGGGCGGATATTGCCCTTGCGCGTACGCAGCGACACGCTGACCTCGTTGACGGCCGGGTTGTCGATGTTCTCGACGGCCGACTCCTGAAGGTACAGATGGACCGTTTCCGGCGACAGGTCGGTGGCCTTGGTCTCGCGGTAGAGACGGCGCAGCAGCTGTTCGGCTGCGGAGGTGGTCTTGGGTTCGCCGATCAGTTCGAACTGATTGCCGCGGTTGCGGATCTCGATGGCCAGGCGTTGCTCGATCAGGCGCAGGTGCTCGTCGAACTGGCCGCACAAGTTGGCGAAACGGTGGGCCTCGAAAGGTTCGAGGATGAAACGATGGGGTTGTATGGGTGCGTTCAAGGTCGTTTTTAGCCGCTCGACGGCGATGGAGTTGATCTCAAGAATAACCCTTGAATGGCAGTGGCGAAAGCACTGAAACGTTCAACGGTATGTACTGCCTGTTCCGACCTCTTCGCGGGTGAACCCGCTCCCACAGGTACTGCGCCGTTTTCAAGGCCGGTGGAGAACCTGTGGGAGCGGGTTCACCCGCGAAGAGGCCGGCACTGCTATGATGCGCTCCTTTTCTTACGCATGTGTTATCCCGCCAGACATGAGCAAACGCGAACCTGCCATCTATAAAGTGATCTTCCTCAACCAGGGGCAGGTCTTCGAGATGTATGCCAAGCAGATCTACCAGAGCGACCTGTGGGGCTTTCTGGAAATCGAGGAGTTCGTCTTCGGCGAGCGCTCGCAACTGGTGGTAGACCCGAGCGAGGAAAAGCTCAAGAACCAGTTCGAGGGGGTGATCCGCAGCTTCGTGCCGATGCACTCGATCGTGCGCATCGATGAAGTGGAGCGCTTGGGAACGGCAAAGATCAGCGAGGCCAAGGGCGGCGGCAATGTGATGCCGTTCCCGATGCCGATGCCGGAAAAATAACCCTCAGGGGAGTGGCGAGAACGGCGTGCGGCCTTCGGCGTTCTGCAGTTCCAGCAGGTACTTGCGGAAGATCTGGCCGAGCACCTGGGTAGCATGCTCCAGCTCGTCGCGGGGCATTTGCTCGGTCACTTCGTCGGCCATGTCCAGAGCATCTTCGGCGCCGTTCACCGCCGCCATCTTCAGCAGGATGTAGGCCTGCACGTTGTTGGCCTTGACCCCTTCGCCGTGGAAGAACATCGCCCCCAGGCGGTATTGCGCCTGGGCGTGCCCCTGCAGCGAGGCCTTCTGGAACCAGTCCAGCGCCTTGTTCAGGTTTTTTGGCGTTTGCGTGTAGTAGAACTCGCCCAGTTCGAACTGCGCCTGGGCATCCCCCGTCGTCGCCGTCTGCTCGCAGGCCTTGAGGGCGTTTGCCAGGTCTTCAGGCTGAACATTCAAGGTGCAGCGGCCCGTTGCCGGAATCAGCAAAGAGTTACCGCCCTCCGCCAGGGCCAGCAGGGGCTGAAGAAGCAACAGGCAGCCCAGTGTCAGGGCGCGGCCGGTGCGGTTCATGGGGATCGACTTACCTCTGCAAAGCTGCGGCCAATGTCTCTGGTGGCACATTATGGGATAAGCAGCGCCAACCTTACAAAGTTTTACTCGAATTTCTGCTTGGTTGGGGAAGTCAGCTGATTGTGCATGAATAATTATTGCCTGTACCGGCCTCTTCGCGGGTAAACCCGCTCCCACAAGTTACACCACATAAGCTGTGGGAGCGGGTTCACCCGCGAAGAGGCTGGTGCAGGCTAACCATCACTTCAGGGCAGCAAAAGCCTTTTCCGCCGCATCCAGGGTGATCTGCAGCTCTTTGTCACCATGGGCAATGGAAGTGAAGCCCGCCTCGAACGCGCTCGGCGCCAGGTACACGCCACCGTCAAGCATCAGGTGGAAGAAGCGCTTGAAGCGGTCGGCATCGCTGGCCATCACGTCTTCGAAGGTGACGATATCGTCGGCACCGCTGAAATACAGGCCGAACATGGCGCCCGCCTGGGTGGTGACGAACGGCACACCAGCGGCATCGGCGCGCTGTTGCAGGCCGTCGAGCATGCGGCTGGTGTAGTCGGTCAGCTCGGCGTGGAAGCCCGGGCGGCTGATCAGCCTGAGTGTAGTGAGGCCTGCGGCCATGGCCAGCGGGTTGCCCGACAAAGTGCCCGCCTGGTAGACCGGGCCTAGCGGGGCGATGCAGCCCATGATTTCGCGCTTGCCACCGAAGCAGCCGACCGGCATGCCGCCGCCGACGATCTTGCCGAAGGTCGACAGGTCGGGCTTGATGCCGTAGTGGCCCTGGGCGCCGCCGAGCGAGACACGGAAACCGGTCATCACTTCGTCGAAGATCAGCACCACGCCATGCTTGTCGCACTGTTCGCGCAGCCCCTCAAGGAAGCCTGGCGCCGGTGGTACGCAGTTCATGTTGCCGGCCACTGGCTCGACAATGATGCAGGCCACGCTCTGGCCGACGTCGGCCAGGGTCTTCTCGACTGCAGCGATGTCGTTGAACGGCAGGGTCAGGGTGTGCTTGGCGAAGTCCGCCGGCACGCCCGCAGAGCTCGGCACACCCTGGGTCAGCAGGCCGGAACCGGCTTTTACCAACAGGCTGTCGGAGTGACCGTGGTAGCAACCTTCGAACTTGATGATGGCGTCGCGGCCCGTGTAGCCACGGGCCAGACGGATGGCGCTCATGGTGGCTTCGGTGCCCGAGCTGACCATGCGGACCATTTCCATTGAAGGCACGATCGAGCAGACCAGGTCGGCCATTTCGGTTTCCATGGCGGTCGGCGCGCCGTAGGACAGGCCGTGCTCCAGCTGCCTGCGTACCGAATCGAGCACCTCGGGGTGGCCGTGGCCGAGGATCATCGGGCCCCAGGAGCCCACGTAGTCGACGTAGCGCTTGTCGTCCTCGTCAACGACGTAGGCGCCTTCGGCATGCTTGAAGAACAGCGGCGTGCCGCCGACGCTCTTGAAAGCGCGGACCGGCGAGTTGACGCCACCGGGGATGTGCTTCTGGGCTTGGGCGAACAGGGCTTCGGAACGGGACATGGAAGGTTCTCTCGAATCAGGATGCGAACAAGGCATTGAAGGCGCGGGCGCGGCGGGTGACTTCCTGCGCGCTGTCGGCACCGAACAGGCCGTGGATCACCGCCAGCAGGTCGGCGCCGTGGGCGACCAGCGGGGCGGCGTTGTCGAGGGTGATGCCGCCGATCACCGCGATCGGCAGTTTCACCTGGGCGCGCGCCTGCTCCAGCAGTTCGACGTTGGCAGCAGGGGCGCCCGGCTTGGTGACGGAATTGAAGAAGCGGCCGAAGGCCACATAGCTGGCGCCTTCGCTGGCGGCCTGGGCGGCCAGGTCGAGGCTTGCGTGGCAGGTGGAGCCGATGATCGCCTGGCGGCCGAGCAGGGCGCGGGCCGGGGTCAGCGGGCCGTCGGTTTGCCCCAGGTGCACGCCGACGCCCAGGCGCGCGGCCAGTTCGGCGTCATCGTTGATGAGCAGCTGGGTGCCATAGCGCTCGCAGAGCTTCATCAGCCCTTCGGCTTCGCGCAGGCGGCGCGCCGCGTCGTCACTTTTGTCGCGGTACTGCAGCAGGCACACGCCGCCTTCCAGGGCCGCCTCGACATGGGACAGGAAACGGCCGGCGAGCAGCTGGCTGTCGGTGATGGCATACAGACCGCGTAGCGTCATTGAAGGCCTCGAATCAGGAACAGTAATCCAGGGGCAGGCGGCGCGGCACGAACTGGCCCTTGCCCAGCTGCTCGGCGTCACGCAGGGTGCGCCAGGTGTAGTCCAGGGCAGTGCGCACAGCGCTTTGCAATTGCTCGCCGAGTGCCAGGCGGCCGGCCAGGGCGCTGGCCAGGGTGCAGCCCGAACCATGGTAGCTGCCAGGCAGGCGCTGGCAGGTCCAGGTGTACTGCTGGCCGTCCTGGGTGTACAGGCGGTTGTGAATTTCGTGCTCTTCGCCGTGACCACCGGTAATCAGCAGGTGTCTACAGAACCGCAGGAGTTTTTCAGCACACTCGTCAGCCGTGCCGTCTGGCAGTTCGGCGAGGATGCGCGCTTCTGGCAGGTTGGGCGTGGCGATGGTCGCCAGCGGCAGCAGGCGTTCGCGCAGGGCGTAGCCCACTTCGTCCTTGCCCAGCCGGCCACCACCACCGGCACGCAACACCGGGTCGCAGACCAGCGGCAGGTGCGGGTGGGCGGCCAGCAGTTCGGCGACGGTGTCGACCATGTCGATCGAGCCGAGCATGCCCAGCTTGACGGCGGCCACCGTGGAGTCGGCCAGTACGGCGTTGGCCTGGGCCAGCACCCACTCGCGGTCGAGCACACGGAAGTCGGAAACGTTGACGGTATCCTGCACGGTCAGGGCGGTCACTGCAGGCGCAGCATGACAGCCTTGGGCGATCAGGGCTTCGATATCTGCCTGCAGGCCGGCGCCGCCACTTGGGTCGTGGCCGGAGAGACAGAGGACAACGGGGCGGGAGCTGTAGGTATTCATGGTCGGCGAGCTTACCACCAAACCTGTTTGGACGGATCGTCCTACAAATGAGTTTTGCTGATCAATCGGTCAGATTTATTTTTGATTTTCTTCTGAAAGTATTGTTCTAGAGCCTTTTCATTGTTTTTTAATATGGTCGATTGCCAGGTTGCGAAGCTATGCTAGAGTGCTCGGATAACTCGACAAACGGGTTCTGCCGGATCACGTCGTCTCAAACGGATGGGAGGCAACCGCGACGCGACCGGACAGGCCATGCTGGGGCTGTATGCGCTATTTGCTGATTGTGCTTCTGGGCTTGCTGCCCGTGCTGGCCGGAGCGGTCGATTTCGACAACGCTACCCGGCACCTTCCGTTGGGCAAGGCGCTGCAGGTCTATGAAGACCTCGACGGCAGTGCCAGCATCGCCCAGGTCAGCGCCCCGGGGTTCGGCAAGAACTTTCGCGCCCATCACCAGGAGGTACTGAACGCCGGTTATTCCACTTCGGTGTTCTGGCTCAAGGTCGATCTGCGTCCCCTCGCCGAGGCCGGCACCGCCCCGCGCCAGTGGTTGCTGGAACTGGCCTACCCACCCCTCGATCACCTCGAGTTATACCTGCCTGATCGCCAGGGTGGCTACCGCCTGGCCCAGCGCACCGGTGATGCCTTGCCTTACGCCAGCCGGCAGATACGGCAGAACAACTACCTGTTCCAGTTGCAGCTGCCGCCTGGCCAGGTCACCACCGCCTACCTGCGCCTGCACAGCCAGGGCTCCGTGCAGGCACCGCTGGCGCTGTGGTCGCCTGAGGCCTATCTGGAAGATCAACCCACACGCCTGTATGTGCTGGGCATGATCTATGGCGTGCTGCTGGTGATGCTGGTGTACAACCTGTTCATCTACCTCAGCGTGCGGGATATCAGCTACCTCTATTACATCCTCTATATCGCTTCGTTCGGGTTCTATCAGGTCTCGGTGAACGGTGCGGGCGTTGCCTATTTCTGGCCCGACAGCCCATGGTGGGCGAATGCCTCGACACCCTTGTTCATCGGTGCCGCAGGCCTGTTCGGCTGCCAGTTCGCGCGGCACTTTCTGCAACTGGGCAACATCAGCCGGGGTTTCGACCGCTTGCTGCAGTTGCTGATGCTGGGCGGGGCGCTGGTCATGGTGCTGGCGGTGAGCATGCCCTACGGCACTGCCCTGCGGATGGCTACATTGCTGGCGTTGCTGTTCACCGTGAGCATCTTCAGCGCCGGGCTGTTCGCCTGGTGGCGCGGCTTGCGCGTGGCGCGCTGGTTCATCATCGCCTGGACGGCGTTCCTGCTGGGTGGCCTGGTCAACACCCTGATGGTGCTGGGCTATCTGCCGAACGTGTTCATCACCATGTATGCCAGCCAGCTGGGTTCGGCGCTGGAAGTAGCACTGCTGTCGCTGGCCTTGGCCGACCGTATCAACAGCCTGCGTGAGCAGCAGGCGCAGACCTTGCGTGAGACCGGGCGCACGCTGGAACAGTTGAACCTGCAACTGGCACGCAGCAACCGGCTTAAGGACGAATTCCTGGCCAGCGTGACCCATGAATTGCGCACCCCGATGAATGGCGTGATCGGCTCGCTGGAGCTGATGCACACCCTGCCGATGGAGGCCGAGATGGCTCAGTACCATCGTACGGCAGTGGGGTCGGCGCAGGGCATGATGGACATGGTCGATGCCATTCTTACGCTCTCCGAGCTGCAAGCCGGCCGCCTGCGCGCGCAGCCGGCGCCGTTCAGCTTGCGAACAATGCTGCAGAGCCTGCGCGCAGGTTATGCCGGACAGGCCTTGGGCAAAGGCTTGTATATCAGCCTGGACATTCCGGCCGATCTGCCGGATGGGCTGATGGGCGATGGGCAGAAGCTGGCGCGCTGCCTGGGGTGCCTTGTAGATAACGGTCTGAAGTTCACCCATCAGGGTGGGGTGATGATCCAGGTGCGCGGTCGCCGGATGGGGCCGGGCGATCTGGCGTTGACCTTTACCGTCAGTGACAGTGGCATCGGCTTTGATGACCTGGAGCAGTCGACCTTGTATCAGCGGTTCTTCCAGGTGGATGGCTCGATGACCCGGCGCTATGGCGGGTTGGGGATCGGGTTGTCGATTTGCCGGCAGATGGGAGAGCTGCTCGGGGCGCGGTTGGCGCATGAATCGACGCGCGGGCTGGGGAGCCGGTTCGAGTTGAGTTTGAACATGGCGGTTTCGCAGGTGCAGGTCAGCTCGACGATTCTGCAGGCGCGGCGTTCGCTTTGACGAGCGCCGCCCGCGCGGCGCATCGCCGGCAAGCCGGCTCCCACATCTGTTTCGGGCCAGTCCCTCCTGTGATTCATCGCTGCCCGCCTTGTTTGTTCCCTTTGATATTGAAAGTGTCGCCTGTGCTTTTCTGCAATCCCCAGCCATGCACCAAGGGCGCGAGTGCGGAGGAGGCAGGAATAACTGGCCCGAAACAGCTGTGGGAGCTGGCTTGCCGGCGATGCGCCGCGCGGGCGGCGCTCGATCTCACAGGCGCTGAATGTGCTGTGGCGAACGCCTGCCAGCCCTGATACCTGTTCAAGGCGAACACCTGTCAGCCCTGACACATGCCCAAGACAGACGCCTACCATCCCCCACACCACCTCAACCTCCTGCCCCCACCACCACACCTTTAGTCACGAATGCTACTTTGCCAACCCCGCAGGCAGTGCTTCACTGGTCCTCTCAAGCCTACCCGGATCCAGGAGCCCCCGATGAACCTGCACCAGTACGCTGAAACCCACGAAGTTACCAACCAGCCGCCACCCCTCGACGGTGCCAACCTGTACCGCCTCGACCTGCCGCTGCAGGAATGGTCACGGCGCTTTGGCGCCGGTTGGGCCGAGTCGCGGATCGATGCCTACGGGGCGCTGGCCGGTGGCCCGCTGATGCAGGCGGGGTTCCTCGCCAACGCACACAAACCCGAGTTCAGCAGCCACGACCGCTACGGCCACCGCATCGACCTGGTCGAATTCCACCCGGCCTACCATGAGCTGATGCGCACCGCCGTCGAACACGGCCTGCCGTCCTTGCCCTGGGCCGAGCCCCGCCCAGGTGCCCATGTGGCACGGGCGTCGATGACCTACCTGCACAGCCAGGCCGAAGCCGGCACCGGCTGCCCGCTGACCATGACCTTCGCCGCCGTGCCAGCGCTGCGCCTGCAACCGGACCTGGCCGAATACTGGCTGCCGAAAATCCTCGCCTGCGAGTACGACCCGCGCAACATCGGCGACCGGCACAAGGCCGGGGTCACCCTGGGCATGGCCATGACCGAGAAGCAGGGCGGCACCGATGTGCGCGCCAACACCACGCGGGCTTACCCTGTGGGCATCGCGGGTCCCGGTCAGCCCTACGAACTGGTGGGCCACAAGTGGTTCTGCTCGGCGCCCATGTGCGATGCCTTCCTGACCCTGGCGCAGACCGAGAAAGGCCTCAGCTGCTTTCTGCTGCCGCGCCATCGCCCCGATGACGGCCGCAACCAGTTCTATATCCAGCGCCTGAAAAACAAACTGGGCAACAGCTCCAACGCCTCCAGCGAAGTGGAGTTCCGCGGTGCGCTGGCGTGGATGATCGGCGAAGAAGGACGTGGGGTGCCGACCATCATCGAAATGGTCGCCATGACCCGCTTCGATTGCATGGTGGGTTCCAGCGCGTTGATGCGTCAGGCCCTGACCCAGGCCACTCACCACTGCGCGCACCGCAAGGTCGGCGGGCGGGCACTGAGCGAGCAGCCACTGATGCAGAACGTGCTGGCCGACCTGGCCCTGGAAAGCGAGGCTGCGCTGGCCATGAGCCTGCGCATGGGACAGGCGCTTGAGCAACTGGACGACCCGCAGCAGGCGCATTTTGCCCGGCTGGTCACGGCGGTGGGCAAGTACTGGATCTGCAAACGCGCACCCGCCATGATCAACGAGGCCGCCGAGTGCCTGGGCGGCGCGGGTTATGTGGAAGACAGCATCCTGCCCCGGTTGTACCGCGAGGCGCCGGTCAACTCGACCTGGGAGGGCTCGGGCAATGTGCAGTGCCTGGATGTGCTGCGGGCGTTGTCCAAGGAGCCCGGTGTGCTCGATGCCTTGTTCACCGAATTGGGCGATGGGCACGGTGATGCTCGGTTGGCGGCGCATATCGGTAACCTGAAGGGGGCATTTGCCGATACGGGCGACATGCAGTACCGGGCGCGGCAGCTGACCGAGGATATTGCCTTGGCATTGCAGGCCAAGCTGTTGCTGGAGGCGGGCAATGCGTTGGTCAGTGATGCGTTCATTGGTAGCCGGCTGGCGGGTGGTGGGCGGGTGTACGGGGCGTTGCCGCGCGGTGTTGATGTGCAGGCCCTGGTGGCCAGGGCAACACCCACCTGGCCAGGTTGAGTTGGCTGTGAGGGCCCTGTCGCCGGCAAGCCAGCGCCCACAAGTAGTGCACCGGTGTCGAATGCTCTGCAGTTCCTGTGGGAGCTGGCGTGCCGGCGATGAGGCCGGGACTGACCACCGGGGATGTATTTGCCACGAAACGCAGGCAAGATGCTTCACATGCATGTCCAGACAGGAAGCACAGTGTGAGCCACGCTTTTGTAGTCGTTGATACTCCCGAACAGGCCGTCGACCGTTTGGCGGCCCTGCACGAACAGGCCACAGGGGCCCTGAGCCAGGCCCTGAAGCGTTACCTGAAGGACCGTACCGAGCCGGACGCCGAAGAGCGTGACCTGTTCCGCTACCCGGCGCTGCGCCTGACCTACTTCAGCCACGGCGAAGTCGCGGCTACAACGCGCGCCTACGCCAAGGTTCAGGTGGCCGGCACCTACAGCGTCACCGTCACCCAGCCAGCGGCATTTCGTGGCTACCTGCTGGAGCAACTGCGCCCGCTGATGCACGACTACACCGTCACGGTAGAGGTTGGCGTCAGTGAACAGAACATTCCTTACCCCTACGTGGTCGACCAGGGCGACGAGCTGGCTGGCAGCGGCATCACCGCCGCGCAATTGGCCAGGGTGTTCCCAAGCACCGACTTGTCTGCCGCCACCGACAATATCGCCGATGGCCTGTATGACTGGGACAGCACCGATACCTTGCCGCTGGCGCTGTTCGATGCCGCGCGCGTCGACTTCTCGCTGCGTCGCCTGGTGCACTACACCGGCAGCGACTGGCGCCATGTGCAGCCATGGATCCTGCTGACCAACTATCACCGTTATGTCGACCAGTTCATCAGCCACGGCCTTGAACAGCTGCGTGACGACCCGCGCTTCGTGCGCATGGTGCTGCCGGGCAACGTGGTGATCGAAAAAGCCATGGATCACGGCGAAACCCAGGCGCTGGTGGCAAGCGTGGTCTGGCACCGCTACCAGATGCCCGCTTACCACCTGATCGCCGCCGACGGCGATGGCGTCACCCTTGTCAACATCGGTGTCGGCCCGTCCAACGCCAAGAACATCACCGACCACCTGGCCGTGCTGCGTCCCCACTGCTGGCTGATGATCGGTCATTGTGGCGGCCTGCGGCAGTCGCAGACCATTGGCGACTACGTACTCGCGCACGCCTACATGCGCCGCGACGGTATTCTCGACCGGGTAGTACCACCGAACATTCCGATCCCGGCCCTGGCCGAAGTGCAGCTGGCCTTGCAGGAGGCCGCCGCGCAGGTGACCGGCGAACGCGGCGAGCAGCTGAAGAAGCGCCTGCGCACCGGTACCGTGCTGACCTACGACGACCGCAACTGGGAGCTGCGCTGGGCCCAGGAGCGGCCGCTGATCAACCTGTCCCGTGCCGTGGCGGTGGACATGGAAAGCGGCACCATCGCGGCCCAGGGTTACCGTTTGCGCGTGCCATACGGCACCTTGCTGTGTGTTTCCGACAAGCCGTTGCACAGCGAGATCAAGCTGCCTGGCTCGGCCAACGCGTTCTACAACAGAGCGGTAAGCCAGCACCTGAAAATCGGCATTGCTGCCCTCGACCTGCTGCGCACCGAGCTCAACTCGCTGCACTCGCGTAAACTGCGCAGCTTCGATGAGCCGCCGTTCCGCTGAGGATCCATGTCACTGCCACCCCGTAACAAGCCGCGCCGCCCCCAGGCGCGGCCTGCCGCCGGCCCGCGTCGCCAGGCCAAGGCGCCACCGGCCGAGCCGCGCCTGATACTGTTCAACAAACCGTTCGACGTGCTCACCCAGTTCAGCGACGGAGAAGGGCGCGCGACCCTCAAGGACTTCATCGACATCCCGGGCGTGTACCCGGCCGGGCGGCTGGACCGCGACAGTGAGGGCCTGCTGCTGCTGACCAACGATGGCGCCCTGCAGGCCCGTATTGCCGACCCCAAACACAAGCTGGCCAAGACATACTGGGTGCAGGTAGAGGGCGAGCCGAGTGACGAGCAGTTGCAGCGCTTGCGCGACGGTGTGGAACTGAACGATGGCCCGACCTTGCCGGCCGAGGCACGGCGCCTGGAAGAGCCAGACCTGTGGCCGCGCAACCCGCCGGTACGCTTTCGCAAAAGTGTGCCGACCCACTGGCTGGAACTGGTGATTCGCGAGGGGCGCAATCGCCAGGTGCGGCGCATGACGGCGGCGGTAGGGCTGCCCACCTTGCGCCTGGTGCGGGTACGGATTGGCGACTGGGCGCTGGATGGGCTGGAGCAGGGCTGCTGGCGCGAAGTCCCGGCGAAACTGCAGCGTTAGAGCCGGGTCCGCTTGGCGCAGGCTCGGCATTGTGCGATCCCTTGTAGGAGCGGCCTCGTGTCGCGAACGGAGCGCAAAGCGCTCCCAGCACTTCAAGCGCTCTACACCCCTTCGAGGAACCCCACCACCACGCTCTTGATGATAAAGGCCAGCACCCCAAGGCCCAACACGAAGAACAGTATCAGCGTCCCGAACTTGCCCGCCTTGGACTTTTTCGCCAGGTCCCAGACGATGAACCCCATGAAACCGATCAACACGGTGACCAGGATGATCATCATCCATTCTTCGAATACGGCGGGATCCATCGTTGTTCTCCGGGCAGGCTGAGCAGCCGATTATACGCCAGCGGGCGCAGGCAATCAGCGCAGGTGGGTCAATGGCAGCTCGGTGCTGGCCAGTACCTGGTTGAGCACGAAGCTCGACCGTACGCTGGTAACGCCTTCGATACGGGTGAGGCTGCCCAGAAGCAGCTTCTGATAGTGGTCCATGTCCGGCACCACCACTTTCAGCTGGTAGTCAGCATCCATGCCGGTCACCAGGCTGCATTCGAGCACCTGCGGCAAGTTGCGAATGGCCGCCTCGAAGGTTTCGAAGCGTTCAGGGGTATGGCGGTCCATGCCGATCAGCACGTAGGCGGTCAGGCTCAGGCCCAGCTTCTTGCGGTCGAGCAAGGCTACCTGACGCGAGATGTAGCCGTCGTCTTCCAATTGCTTGACCCGACGTGAGCACGGCGAAGGCGACAGGCCGATGCGTTCGGCCAGTTCCTGGTTGGAAATGCGCGCATCGCGCTGCAGTTCGGCGAGGATGCTCAGGTCGTAGCGGTCAAGTTTGCTCATGGCATTTGCCTTTTCTGTTCAGATTGCGGCGAATTATCAATCCAGGGTTAAAAATTGCGCAAGTGCTATTTATCTCAGCAATCTTCGCAATCCTGTGTCGCAGTGGGTCCGGTATCTTTATCAACAGAATCACTGCCCGGACATCAGTCCACGGCGACGCGCTCTAGACGGGCGGTCGCGGCCAGCCATCCAACCAGGATCTGCAGGCCCCCGGGCTACACACCTTCCAGAAGACGGTGTGAGGTGAGCCGGCGCCACAAGCGCCGAGCACGGACGACAATTCCTGAAGGGAGGCCCTGCGGCCTCCCTTTTTTCATGGCTGCGATTTCATTCGCCGGGGATGCAGGCGCGGTAGACTGGCGGCAGGCCGTTTCATATACCGCGAGGCACAACATGAAGTCGCGCATCTGGCAGTTGGCAGGTGTTGGTTTGCTGGGTTTGAGCATCAGCCTCGGGGCCCTGGCCGAAGGGCCGGGCGAGGGGCATGGCGAACACGGCCAGCAGGTGCAAGGGGAGGGTGGGCCCGGTCGTTCGCTGAACTCGCGCGACGAGGTGCGCCAGACCCAGCCGCCACGGCAGGGGTATTACCAGGACATTCCGCGCCGTCACGGCGATGACCACCACTGGCAGGCAGGTGGCCCGGGGCAACGGCCCGGCGGGGACTGGCAGGGGCGCCCGGATGGCCATGGCAATGGCTGGGGGCCTGGGCCGCAGTACCGTCCGGGGCAGACTGTGGAGCGCTTTGCGGATCGCTACTGGAAAGTGCCTTATCGCGGGCAGGAGTACTTTTATTCCGGTGGCTACTGGTACCGTCCGCACGGTGGCCGATACATCGTCGTGGCGCCGCCTTATGGAGTAAGGGTGGAGTACCTGCCGTCCTATGCCCGTGAAGTGTGGTTGGGCGGGGCGCTGTTTTTCCTGGTGGCCGATACCTATTACCAGTACATGGCCGACAGCCGCGAGTACGTGGTGGTCAACCCACCTGCCGTAGCGCCACCGCCGGTGGCGGTCGCGTCGGCGAGCGGTGGTTATGACGTGGTGGCTTACCCCATGTACGGCCAGGGCCAGGAGCAGCAGGACCAGGACCGCTACCAGTGCCATCGCTGGGCGGTCAGCCAGTCAGGGTTCGACCCGGCGACAGCGCCGTATGCGCCGCCGGTCAATGTGGCCGATAACTATCGGCGCGCGCTGGGCGCCTGCTTCAGTGGGCGGGGGTACAGCATCAACTGATCGAGGTGTACGGCCTGCCCAGGCGCTATCGCCGGCAAGCCAGCTCCCACCGGCATTGTGCATGCATCGAGGCCGGTGCAGTCCCTGTGGGAGCTGGCTTGCCGGCGATAGCGTCCTTGCAGGTTTACACAGGATCCGCGTGCACCATCACATCCGCTTGGGGATAACGCTGGCGGATTACCCTTGAGGCCTCGACGCATAGCTCATGCGCCTGATGCAGCGGCAGCTGCCCCGGCAGTTCCAGGTGCAACTGCACGAACCACTGGTTGCCCGACACCCGCGTACGCAGGTCATGCACGCCTTTCACCCCGGGGATGGCCAGCACCAGTGCGGCCATGGCCTCGCCGACATTACCGGGCAGTTCCTTGTCCATCAGGATGGCCGTGCTTTCGCGGGCAATCTGCAACGCGCTCCAGAGGATATAGAACGCGATGCCCAAGCCGAACAGCGCATCCAGTTGCGGCCAGCCAAAGCGTGCCAGCAGCAGGGCCAGCAGGATGCTGCTGTTAAGCAGCAGGTCCGACCGGTAGTGCAGGGAGTCGGCGCGCACCGCAGTTGAACCGGTCAGCCGGATGACCTTGTGCTGCAGCGCCAGCAGGGCCAGGGTGAGCGCCAGCGACAACAGCATCACCGCGATCCCTGTACCGGTATCCCCCAAAGGTTGCGGGCTCTGCAGGCGTTCGACCGCCTGTACCCCGATCAGCACCGCACTGACACCGATGAACAGGGCCTGCGCCATGCCGGCCAGGGCTTCTGCTTTGCCATGGCCAAAACGGTGGTCATCGTCGGCGGGGCGCAGCGCATAGTGCACGGCGAGCAGGTTGAGAAACGAGGCGACAGCGTCCAGTGCCGAGTCGGTCAGCCCGGCCAGCAGGCTGACCGAGCCGCTCAGCCACCAGGCCAGCGCTTTGCTCAGCACCAGGATGCTGGCCACCGCCAATGATGCGCGGGTGGCCAGGCGTAGCAGGCGCTGGTGTTCAGCCGGGGTGGTGCTCATCCGTGGTCAGTGTCCTTGTGCTCAGTGCCCTTGTGGTTCAGGCGGCGGGCGCCAGGCCCAGGCTGGCCAGCTGCTCGACGCTGCCACGGTGCTGGATCAGCCGTGGGTCGTTCAGCGGCAGGCGCTGGCCAAGTTCGCTCTCGAGGATGGCCTGCAGCTTCAGGTTGTCGACCTTGCCATCCGGGCCGACGGCGTCGCGCAGTTTGCCCGGGTCGACCTGTGCGGTATGCCCGCCTGGGTAGTAGATGGCGCCCGTGGCGAAGTCGATGCCGAAGGCGATCAGGCCCGGGATCACGTAGAACAGGATGCCGATGGCGTCCATGGCGGCAACCACTGGGTCGATCTTGCCGCCGATCTGGCCGCGACGGTCCGGGTAGAAAAGGGTGCCGCAGGCGGTCAGTTGGGTCAGCAGGGTGGCGATGAGGGCGCCACCGATGACGCGGGTTGGGATGCGCATGTAAATCTCCGAAAAGTTCTTCAGCAGGGCAAGCGAAGCGCCTGCGCCTGTTGCTAAGACCATGATAGAGCAGGCTGGGTTCGCCGTTATACTCGCCGGACTGTTCGAGGACCACCATGATTTCTTTACCAATCGATGCCGTGTTGCCGGCCCTGCGCCAGGCCCTGGAAAACCGCGACGAAGCCGTGCTGGAGGCGCCCCCTGGCGCCGGCAAGACCACCCGCGTGCCGCTGGCGCTGCTGAACCAGCCGTGGCTGGCCGGGCAGACCATCCTCATGCTTGAGCCGCGACGCCTGGCGGCGCGGGCAGCTGCCGAGCGGCTGGCCAGCGAGCTGGGCGAAAAGGTGGGCGAAACCGTGGGCTACCGTATCCGCCTGGACAGCAAGGTCGGGCCGAAAACCCGCATCGAGGTGGTCACAGAAGGCATCCTCACCCGTCGCCTGCAGGCCGACCCGGCACTGGAAGGTGTGGGCCTGCTGATTTTTGACGAATATCACGAGCGCAGCCTGGACGCAGACCTGGCGCTGGCGCTGAGCCTGAATGGGCGCGAGCTTTTGCGTGACGACCCGCCGCTGAAGATTCTGCTGATGTCCGCCACCCTGGAGGGCGAGCGGCTGTCGCGGCTGCTGGACGATGCCCCGGTGGTCAGCAGTGAAGGGCGCATGCACCCGGTGGACATTCGCTGGGGCCGGCCCTTCCAGCCCGGGGAATTCATCGAGCCGCGGGTGGTGGATAGCGTGCTCCAGGCGCTGGCTGACCAGACCGGCAGTGTGCTGGTGTTCCTGCCGGGCCAGGCCGAGATCCGCCGTGTGCACCAGAGCCTGCAGGAGGCGTTGGGCGAACGCCCCGGGATTCTGCTGTGCCCGCTGCATGGCGAACTCGACCTCAATGCCCAGCGCGCTGCCATCGACCCTGCGCCCAAAGGCCAGCGCAAGGTGGTGCTGGCCACCAACATCGCCGAAACCAGCCTGACTATCGACGGCGTGCGCGTGGTGATCGACGCAGGCCTGGCGCGGGTGCCCCGTTTCGACCCCGGCAGCGGCATGACCCGCCTCGACACCCAGCGCATTTCCCGCGCCAGCGCCACCCAGCGCGCCGGCCGTGCCGGCCGACTTGAGCCGGGTGTGTGCTACCGCTTGTGGTCCGAGGCCCAGCATGACCAGCTTGCCACCCATGGCAGCGCCGAAATCCTTCAGGCCGACCTGGCCGGCCTGGCCCTGCAACTGGCGCGTTGGGGCGTTACGCCCGAGCAGTTGCGCTGGCTGGACCAGCCGCCTGTTGCCGCATTCGGCCAGGCCCAGGACCTGCTGGCGCGGCTGAATGCCTTCAAGGCGGGTAGCCGCGACAACCTCAGCGAACATGGCCAGGCCATGGCCGAGCTACCCGCCCACCCGCGCATCGCCCACCTGTTATTGCGTGGCCAGGACCTGGGCCTGGCACAGATGGCTTGTGACGTGGCGGCGTTGTTGGGCGAGCGGGATATCCAGCGCGGCGGCGGTGCCGACCTGCACAGCCGGCTGGCGCTGGTCAGCGGCGAGAGCAAGGCTGCCCGTGGCGGCCAGGGTGGCGTGCAGCGCGCCCGCCAGCTGGCGCGCCAGTACCGCAGCTTGCTGCGGGTCAAAACGGGTGCGCCCGTCGCTGACCCGGATCACCCACGTTGGCTGGGCGCGCTGCTGGCGCTGGCCTACCCCGACCGCGTCGCCCAGCAGCGCCGCGAGGGCGGTGCCGAGTATCGCTTGGCCAACGGCCGTGCGGCGCTGTTTGCCGAAGTCGATGCCTTGATGAAGTGCCCGTGGTTGGTGATCGCCGACCTCGGTAGCCGGCAAGGCCAGCGTGAGGAGCGGATCTACCTGGCGGCCGAGTTCGACCCGGCCCTGCTCGACGGCGTGCTGGCCGAGCAAGTCGAGCGGGTCGACATTCTGGATTGGGACGAGCGCGAGCAGGTGTTGCGTGCCGAGCGCCAGATCAAGGTTGGCGAGCTGGTGCTCAGCCGCGAGCCGCTGCCCGGCCTGGACGACCAGGCTCGGGCCCGGGCGTTGCTTGGTCTGGTGCGGCGCAAAGGCTTGAACGTGCTGAGCTGGACGCCTGAACTGCGGCAGTGGCAGGCACGAGTGGCACTGTTGCGCCAGCTCGACCTGGCCAAGGAAAGCCACAGCGACTGGCCCGATCTGGGTGACGAAGCCCTGCTCGCCAGCCTGGAAGACTGGCTGCAGCCGTACTTGGGCAAAGTGTCCCGCCTCAGCCATTTCGCCGCGCTGGACCTGCCGTCGATGCTGCGCAACCTGTTGCCCTGGCCGCTGCCGCAGCGCCTGGAAGAACAGGCCCCGGCGCAGCTGACGGTGCCGTCCGGCTCCAGCATCCGCCTGGATTACAGCGAAACCCCGCCGATCCTCGCCGTGCGCCTGCAAGAGCTGTTCGGCCTTGCCGACACACCGCGCATCGCCAACGGCCGCCAGCAAGTCAAACTGCACTTGCTGTCGCCGGCGCGTCGCCCGGTGCAGGTGACCCAGGACCTGGCCAACTTCTGGCGCACGACCTATGCCGAGGTGAAGAAGGACCTGAAAGGGCGCTATCCGAAGCATTACTGGCCGGATGACCCGCTAGTTGCCGAGGCTACGGCACGGGCCAAGCCTCGCGGGACCTGAAACCACAAGGTCTGGTTGGGGGTCAGTTGTGAACACGCTGCAGGATGAAAAGAGTGTCAGCACCTGCCTGGGCGTTCAAATAGGAGAATCGAGGGGTATCGGTTGCAGAATCGTGTCGCGCCTTGACGGCGTGGCCAAGATGGTCGCGCAGGCGGCACAGCACTGCGTTCTCTGACCACTCCAAGGGTTCGATCTTGATGAAGTCGCTGACGGTTGAGACCTGATAAAGGCCCAGGTAGCCATTGCGGCTGATGCCTACCTTTTTTTCGTGGTCCGGCCCACTTCCGGTGATCATGAAGTGCAATCGATCCGAGCTTCTTGAATGCAGCAGAAAGCGAAAGGTGTAGGCAGGCTTTTCCTTGCCCGCAACGATCCAGTCGCTTTGACCACCCAGGACGTTGCCCTCACGGTCTTCGAAATAGCTGCGGTAAACGGCTCTTTCGGGATCAGCAGACGGCGTTGTGGTAGCGGGCGGCACGGTATGCAGGGTGCCAAGGAATACTTCGAGTTGGTCAGCCCACGTGGTGGGGATGGTAGGTACGTTCACCTGCTGTTCTCCATCGGTTCGAAAAGGCGAGCCCAGCATAGTGGGCCCTCCGAACAGCAGGCATGGTCAAGGGCTTCCTTTGGCGGCATGTCAGCCGGCGGTTTCGCCCTCCAGCAGCATGAACAAGCGAAACAGCACCACGGTGCTGAACAGCTGCAGGAATCCGCTGAGGCTGTCCATGGCCAGTTCCATGCCCGGC
Organism: Pseudomonas sp. 8_5_2; assembly: GCF_059295255.1. NCBI lineage: Bacteria > Pseudomonadati > Pseudomonadota > Gammaproteobacteria > Pseudomonadales > Pseudomonadaceae > Pseudomonas > Pseudomonas sp. 8_5_2. The sequence continues at coordinate 5,230,415 of NZ_CM181238.1, read as the reverse complement.
GATGGCTCGGGGAAGGCCATCAGCAACAACCCGTCGATCAGCCAGATCGGCGCCAGCACACTCACCACGCAGATCATGATCCGCATGAAGTGACCGGTGGTCATGCGCGCGCTTTCGCGCATCGCCTGCACCACGGGCAGGCCGCGCAGCACCAGCAGGTACTCGGCGAACACCAGGTTGATCATGATCCACACCCCCGGGAACACGAACAGTGCCAGGCCGGCCATGATCAGCAGCGAGCTGATCAGTATCAGCAGCGCCAGTTGCGGCCACAGTTGCAGGGCCCGGGCGAACAGGTCGCGCTTGCCGATTTCCTGGCCATTGCTGCGGGTGTCGAGGTAAAGGATCAGTGCCGCGCTGTACAGCGGGTAGAACAACAGACTGACCAGCATGCCGTAGGCCGGCGATGCCTGGTCGCCCATCTGCCGGTACAGCAGTTGGGTGAGCAAGGCCTCCAGCACCACCAGCGGCAGGCACAGCTGGACAATGTTCGGCAGGTGGCGGCGGAAGAAGTACAGGGAGTCGCGCAGGACGCTCAGCGGATTCATCGGTCAACATCGCATGGCAGTAAAAACAGGGGCATAACTTTAGCCCAAAGCGGGCCCGCGTCTGTCACTTGCTGAAAAAAGTTTCACGGCACAGGTTATTGAATCCTACGCCTGCACGCCCCATCTTTGAGCCTGTCCGATGTCCCGCTACCCATGAGGTCGCCCCATGAATACTGAAGAACAATCCCTGATCGACGGCCTGTTCGGCCGCATCAAGCAAGCCGAAGACCCAGCGCAGCCGCGTGATGCGCAGGCCCAGGCATGCATCGAGGGGCACCTGCGTCAGCAGCCGGCGGCGCCTTACTACATGGCCCAGGCGATCCTGGTACAGGAAGCCGCACTCAAGCGCCTGGACGAGCAGAACAAACAGCTGGAAGCCGAACTGAAGCGGGCCCGCGCGCAGGCCGAGGCCGCACAGGCTGCCAATAGTGCGCCGAGCAATGGCGGTGGTGGCTTCCTGTCCGGCATCTTTGGTTCGGGTGGGCGTAGCGCTGCCCCGGCTGTGCAGCAGCCGCAGCGTCCTTCGGCACCCGCGGTGGCGTCGGGCGGTGGTTGGCGTGAGCCGTCGGCACCGGGTTTTTCCCAGCCACAGGCGCAGCAGCCGGGGTTTGGCGCCGCCCCTGCGCGCGGTGGTGCCAGCAGCTTCCTGGGTGGCGCCATGCAGACCGCCGCCGGTGTGGCGGGCGGGGTATTGCTGGCGCAGGGCATCAGCAGCCTGTTCAACCACAACTCGCAACCGGAAGAGGTGGTTGAAGTGGTCAATGAAGAGCCCCTGCCGGCCAGTGACAGCGGCGGCTGGAACGACCAGGGCGGGCAGCAGCAAGTGGCTGACAATAGTGGGTGGGGCAATGACCAGGGTGGTTACGCCGACACCGATTATGGCAGCGATGGTGGTGGGTTCTTCTCGGACGATGACTCGTACGTCTGACAGGTCTGGCATACTGCTGGCATTTCCGGTGGCTGCCAGGCGGCCCCCGGTATCCCAGGCCAGACATGAGGTTCCCAGGTGAAAAAGATCGCGCTGTTCGCCGATGTGCAGAACCTCTACTACACCGTGCGCCAGGCGCACGGTTGCCATTTCAACTACACCGCCCTGTGGGCCGATGTCAGCCGCGAAGGCCAGATCGTCGAGGCCGTGGCCTACGCCATTGATCGCGGTGACAGCAAGCAGCAGCAATTCCAGCAGATTCTGCGCAACCTCGGGTTCGAGGTGCGGCTGAAGCCGTTCATCCAGCGCAGCGATGGGTCGGCCAAAGGTGACTGGGACGTTGGCATCACCCTGGATGTGATTGACGCGGCAAGCCGGGTCGACCAGGTCGTGCTGGCCTCGGGGGACGGCGATTTTGACCTGTTGCTGGAACGGGTGATCCAGCGCCATGGCACCGAGGCGGTGGTGTATGGCGTGCCTGGGCTTACCGCGCTGTCGTTGATCCGTGCCGCCACCCGCTATGTACCTATCGAAGGTACGCTGTTGCTCAAACACTAAGGTCTGTTCATGGAACGTATTGCTGTCATCGACTTTGAAACCACTGGCATCACCCCCAGCGCCGGCTGCCGCGCCACCGAGGTGGCGGTCGTGATGCTGGAGCGCGGGCGTATCGTCGAGCGCTACCAGAGCCTGATGAACGCCGGCGTGCCGGTGCCGGCGTTCGTCGCCGGGCTGACTGGCATCACCACCGCCATGCTGCGCAGTGCGCCACCGGTGGACAAGGTGATGAACGAAGTGGCCGAATTCGTCGGTGGCACGCCACTGCTGGCGCATAACGCTGCCTTCGACCAGAAGTTCTGGGACTACGAACTTGGCCGTATCGGCCGCAGCCGCAGCCAGTCATTCGCCTGTTCGCTGTTGTTGTCGCGACGCTTGTTGCCGGCGGCGCCGAACCACAAGCTGGGCACTCTGACCCGCTGGGCCGGGCTGCCGGATACCGGTGCCGCGCACCGTGCCATGGCTGATGCCGAGATGGCGGCCAACCTGCTGCAGCATCTGGCTGGCGTATTGCGCCAGAACCATGGGGTGCAGCAACTTTCGCACGATATGCTGTGCCGCTTGCAGAAAACACCTGCGGCGAAGGTTCGCGAGGCGTTGGCGAAATATTGTTAGAGCGGCGCAAAAGTGTGCCGCCCATTTCAAGCCATTTTGTAACTTATCTTTGCCTTGGCAGGCCCTTAAACTGAATCACCCGTAAACGGATTTCGAGTTTTTCCATGCCTGCCTCCCGTCGCTTCCCGTTATTGCTCATTGGTGCCTTTCTTGCCCTGTATCTGGTTTGGGGCTCCACCTACCTGTTCATTCGCATTGGTGTCGAGAGCTGGCCGCCGATGCTGATGGCCGGGGTGCGCTTCCTGATTGCCGGTGGCCTGCTGTATGGCTTCCTGCGCTGGCGCGGGGTGCCAGCGCCGACGTGGCCGCAATGGCGAGCGGCGGGGGCGATCGGCTTTCTGCTGCTGAGTTGCGGCAACGGCGGTGTGACCGTGGCCGAACATGCCGGCGTGGCTTCGGGCGTGGCAGCATTGGCGGTGGCGACGGTGCCCCTGTTCACCTTGCTGTTCGGCCTGTTGTTCGGGCACCGTAATTCCAGGTTGGAGTGGGCGGGGATTGCCCTTGGGCTGGTGGGCATCGGCATGCTCAACCTGGGCTCCAACCTGCAGGCCAGCCCGATTGGTGCAGCATTGATCATTTTCGCCGCCGCCTCCTGGGCGTTTGGTTCGGTGTGGAGCAAATCGCTGCCACTGCCGCAGGGCCCGATGGCCAGCGCCGCGGAAATGCTGGTCGGTGGTGCCGTGCTGTTGCTGGGCAGTGTGCTGTCTGGCGAGCGCATGACGCAGATGCCGACAGCCGCCGGCTGGGGAGCGCTGGCGTACCTGGTGTTGTTCGGCTCGATCCTGGCGTTCAGTGCCTACATGTACCTGCTCAAGCATGTTCGCCCGGCGGCCGCCACCAGCTATGCCTACGTCAACCCGGCGGTAGCGGTGTTGCTGGGCATCGTCTTTGCCGGTGAACAGATTGGCGCCGAAGAGTGCGTGGCCATGGCGGTGATCATCGGCGCGGTGGTGCTGATCGGCCTGCCGCAGTGGCGCAAGGCACCTGCGCCGGCGCAACCGTTGAAAGGTGAAATCTGCAAGTAGGCAGGGGCGATGCGGTAAACTTGCCGCCTTCGCTGAACCCCCTGACGGTATTGCCATGAATTTCGCCAAACTCGGCCTGATCGAACCGCTGCTGCGCACCCTGCAGCAGCTGGACTACACCACCCCGACCCCGGTGCAGGCCAAGGCCATCCCCGCCGTGCTGGCCGGCCGCGACCTGATGGCCGCAGCCCAGACCGGCACCGGCAAAACCGCAGGTTTTGCCCTGCCTGTGCTGCAACGTCTGGCACTGGAGGGCGAGAAGGTGGCCGCCAACTCGATCCGCGCGCTGGTGCTGGTGCCCACCCGTGAGCTGGCCGAACAGGTGCACAACAACGTGCGCGAGTACGCTGAAAACCTGCCGCTGAGCACTTATGCGGTGTATGGCGGGGTCAGCATCAACCCGCAGATGATGCGCCTGCGCCGCGGCGTCGACCTGCTGGTGGCCACGCCAGGTCGCTTGCTCGACCTGTTCCGGCAGAACGCGGTGAAGTTCAACCAGGTGCAGACCCTGGTGCTGGACGAAGCCGACCGCATGCTCGACCTGGGCTTTGCCGAAGAGCTGCAGTCGGTGTACGCCGCACTGCCACGCAAGCGTCAGACGCTGCTGTTCTCCGCTACCTTTTCCGAGCAGATCCGCATGCTGGCGGGGCTGGCCCTGAATGACCCGCTGAGCATCGAAGTCAGCCCGCGCAACGCCGCGGCCGCCAGCGTCAAGCAGTGGCTGGTGCCTGTGGATAAAAAGCGCAAGGCCGACCTGTTCTGCCACCTGCTGCGCAAGCAGCGCTGGACCCAGGTGCTGGTGTTTGCCAAGACCCGCAACGGCGTCGACCAGCTGGTGGAGCGCTTGCTGGCAGAAGGGGTGAATGCCGACGGCATCCACGGCGACCGCCCTCAGGCCACCCGCCAGCGCGCCCTGGACACCTTCAAGGCCCGTGAAGTGCAGGTGCTGGTCGCTACAGATGTGGCGGCCCGTGGCCTGGATATCGACGACCTGCCGCTGGTCGTCAACCTTGACCTGCCGATTGTTGCCGAGGACTACGTGCACCGCATCGGGCGTACTGGGCGGGCGGGTAACAAGGGCGAGGCGATATCGCTGGTGTGTGCCGATGAAGTGCAGATGCTGTCGGCCATCGAAGTGCTCACCCGGCAGACCCTGGCGCGCCATGAAGAGCCTGATTTCATCCCCGAACACCGGGTGCCGATGACCGACGCCAGTGGCCAGGTGGTCAAGAAGCCGAAGAAGCCCAAGAAGCCAAAGGAAAACAGCGCCAAGCGCGGGTTGGGGCGCTGGATGGACAGTGGCGAGCCGGAGCCGGCGGTGAAGGCTGTGCGCAAGGTGCCTAGCTTCAATGGTGGGCCACGCAAGCGTAAGCCTTGAAAATTCTGGGGCTGCAAAGCAGCCCCGGCAATCTTTCAGTTAATCCGCATTACCCAATCCGCTGCCGCTCGCCCGGCGCGCAGCCCACTGGCAAAACATGCGGTCAGCAGATACCCGCCAGTCGGCGCCTCCCAGTCCAGCATTTCGCCGGCGCAGAACACCCCCGGCAGGGCCTTTATCATCAACCCCTCATCCAGCCCCTCGAAACGCACCCCGCCCGCGCTACTGATCGCTTCATCCAGCGGTCGTGCCCGCACCAGCGTGATCGGCAACGCCTTGATCGCCCGCGCCAATGCTTCGGGGTCGGCAAACGTCGCCTGATCGGTCAGTTCCCGCAGCAGCGCCGCCTTCACCCCGTCGATGCCCAGCTGGCTGTGCAAGTGCTTGGCCATGGAGCGCGAGCCTCGCGGTCTGGCGAGTGCCTGGGCAACTTTGTCCACAGGCTTGTCCGGTAGCAGGTCGAGCAACAGCACCCCACGGCCTTCGCGGTTGATGGCCTCGCGCACTGGCGCCGACCAGGCGTACACCAGGCTGCCCTCGATGCCTTGGGCAGTGAGAATGAACTCACCTTTGCGCGGCGCGCTGCCCGCTACCCCAAGGGCGATGTTCTTCAAGGGCGCCCCGGCAAACTTGTCCTTGAGCAGCGCGCTCCAGCCTTCGACTTCGAAGCCGCAGTTGCTCGGTTGCAAGGCCGAGATATCCACAGCCCGTTCGGCCAGCAGCGGCTGCCAGCTGCCGTCAGAGCCCAGGCGCGCCCAGCTGCCGCCGCCCAACGCCAATACCACGACCGCAGCATTCAGTAACCGCTCACCCTGTGGATAAGCGATTCGCAAGGCGCCCTCGGCGTCCCAGCCCAGCCAGCGGTGGCGGGTGTGGATAACTACCCCACTGTCGCGCAGCCGCTTGAGCCAGGCGCGTAGCAGGGGTGCCGCTTTCATGTCGGTGGGGAACACCCGGCCCGAGCTGCCGACGAAGGTTTCAATGCCCAGGCCATGAATCCACTGGCGCAAAGCGTCGGCGTCGAAGTCGCGCAGCAGCGCAGCGATCTCGCCCTGGCGCTCTGCATAGCGGGACACGAATGCCGGGTAGGGCTCGGAATGGGTGATGTTCATGCCACCGACCCCGGCCAGCAGGAACTTGCGCCCCACCGAAGGCATGGCGTCGAACACCTCGACCGCCAGGCCCGCTTGGGCCATGGCTTCAGCGGCCATCAGGCCGGCGGGGCCGCCACCAATGACGACTGCGAGGGGAGGGAAGGTGGGCTTCAGATCGGACATGGCGGGCGGCGGGCTGTGGAAAAGATGCGCATTCTAACGCAGGGCTGCCAACGGAAGCACTGGTCAAAAAATGATCAGTTCTATGCAAGCCTTACGGGCCATGGCTCACAGCCGCTTTCCAGCAGGTTATCCACAGGCGGTTCCACAGTCATTGTGAACAACCCATGACACGTGCTGCGCTGTGATGGAGGATGCCGTGGCGTTTGGCCAAGGCCGCGCGGTCTTTGCTGTAGCCACCGCCGATCACGCCCACCACCGGGATGTCGCGGCCCAGGCAGTGGCGCAGCACCGCCTCGTCCCGCGCGGCAACACCGACGTCGGTCAATTGCAGGTAGCCGAGGGCGTCGTCCTTGTGCACATCCACGCCGGCGTCATACAACACCAGGTCGGGTTGATACAGGGGCAGCAGGTAGTTGAGCGCGTCGTCGACCACCTTCAGGTAGGCGGTATCACCCATGCCACGGGGCAGCGGGATGTCCCAGTCGCTTTGCGCCTTGCGCGCCGGGAAGTTCTGCTCACAATGCAGCGATACGGTGATGGCCTCTGGTGTGTCGTGCAGGATGCGCGCGGTGCCATCGCCCTGGTGGACGTCGCAGTCGAAGATCAGCACGCGATGCACCCGGCCAGCTTCCAGCAGGTAGCGGCTGATCACTGCCAGGTCGTTGAAGATGCAGAAGCCTGCCGGGTGGTCGTAATGGGCGTGGTGGGTGCCGCCGGCCAGGTGGCAAGCGATGCCGTGCTGCAGTGCCATCTCGGCGCTTAGCAGCGAGCCACCGACTGCGCGTACGGTACGCCGGGCCAGGGCCTCGCTCCAGGGCAGGCCCAGGCGGCGCTGGTCCTCGCGTGACAGCTCGCCGTTCATGTAACGCTCGATGTAGCCGCGGTCATGGGCCAGGGCGAGGATATCGTTGGGGCAGATATCCGGACGCAAAAGCGCCTGGTCGGTGGTCAGCCCGCTGTCGACCAGGTGGTCGTGAAGCAGGCGGAACTTGTCCATCGGAAAGCGGTGTTCGGCGGGGAACTCCGGGCTGTAGTCTTCGTGGTAGATCAGCGGCAACGGCATGGGGCATTCGCAATCAGGGCCAGTGCTGATCTTGCCAGTTATCGCCCTGCGCTCGCCAATACTCGTTGCCAGTCCGGTTCGTTCAGGCGCCCGAGGATGCGTGCCTTGCCATTGCCATCCACCGAAACGAACAATGCGCTGGCGTAACCGCTTTCACGCTCACCGCCTGCAACGTTCTGCTGGCGGGCGAAGTGATCGATGCAACCGTTATGCGTCACCAGTACCAGGTTATGCCCCGGGCGCTTGCGGGCCAGGGCTTCACTGGCAAACCGATTGTCGCACCCTTCCAGCCAGTCTTCGCTGGCCACTGCCTGGCCAAGGATGAAGTGCGCGGTTTGCCGGGTGCGCAGTTTAGGGCTGCTGAGCAGATCGGCGTTGTTCAGGCCCAGCTGGTGCAGCCCTTGGCCGACCCGGCCGGCGGCCTGGCTACCGGCCACGGTGATGCCGGTGGGGTCGTCCAGGCAGGGGCCGGGGGCGCTGTCGCAGCGTTCGGCGTGGCGGATCATCACGATCACCGCCCCCTCGACCCAGTCCTGCAGCAATCCGCTGTCACTCAGTTGTTGATCGTTGCCAAGGTCCACGATGTGCGTCCTCGTCGCCAGCCAGGTGGTCAACGCCGCCACGACCATGCACAGGCCAAGGGCGGCACCGAGGGCCTTGCGGCCCAGGCGGCGCTTGCGCCGGGCGTGGATGGCAGGGTGCCCCAGGGTATTGCTCGATAACATGCGTTGCTCCATAGACATGGCCGCGCCTGGCGCGGCAGTGGTGGCGAGCATGTTGCCGAGCGGGCTGTCGGGGACCGGTGAAGGGCTTGTGAAAATTGCATTCGGTTGCTGCAGCTGGGTGAAACCCGCACCCGCGCCTACGCTGTAAACTGCAAGGCGGCAAAACCGGAGCAGGCCCGATGACCCCCATTCATGAACTGCAAAGCGCACGGCTGGTGCTGCGCCAATGGCGCGACGACGACCTGGGCGAGTTCGCCGCGCTGTGTGCCGACCCGCAGGTGATGCGTTATTTCCCCGCCCCACTGACGCGCCTGGAGGCTGCCGCGCTGATCGGCCGCGTGCGCGGGCATTTCAACGAATACGGTTTTGGCCTGTGGGCGCTCGAACGCCAGGACACCGGTGCGTTCATCGGCATGACCGGGTTGCTCAACGTCAATTTTGACGCCAGCTTCGCGCCAGCCGTGGAGATCGGTTGGCGCTTGGCGCGGCGCCACTGGGGCCAGGGCTTTGCCAGCGAAGCGGCGTGGACCTGCCTGCGTTGTGCGTTCGCCCAATTGCGCCTGGAGGAAGTGGTGTCGTTCACTAGCGAGAGCAACCTGCCGTCGCAAAAGGTGATGCAGGCCATTGGCATGCAGCAGGACGTGCACGGCAGTTTCGAGCACCCCCGCCTGCCCGTCGGGCACCCGCTGCGCCCGCATGTGCTGTACCGCATCGACCGCGCGCACTGGGAGCGCACCCTGCGCGCCTGAATACACGGCCATGCCCGGCGCGAATGACAAACCCTGTATCATTTGCCCTCATAACAGCGCTGTAGAGATGTGTTGCCTTGCTAGGAGAAGCCCCGATGAGTCATGTGTTGGACGACCTGGTCGACCTGTTGAGCCTCGAGTCCATCGAGGAGAACCTGTTCCGCGGACGCAGCCAGGACCTGGGCTTCCGCCAGTTGTACGGTGGGCAGGTGCTGGGCCAGTCATTGTCGGCGGCCAGTCAGACGGTCGAAGACGCACGCCATGTGCATTCGTTGCACGGCTACTTCCTGCGCCCGGGCGATGCCAGCCTGCCGGTGGTGTATTCGGTGGACCGCGTGCGCGATGGCGGCAGCTTCAGCACCCGGCGGGTGACTGCGATCCAGAAGGGCCATACCATCTTCACCTGCAGCGCGTCGTTCCAGTACGACGAAGAAGGCTTCGAGCACCAGGCACAGATGCCTGATGTGGTCGGCCCGGAAAACCTGCCCACCGAAGTGGAGCTGGCCCGCGCCATGGCCGATCAGCTTCCCGAGCGAATTCGCGACAAGGTGCTGTGCGCCAAGCCGATCGAGATCCGCCCGGTCACCGAGCGTGACCCGTTCAACCCCAAGCCCGGCGACCCGGTGAAGTACGCCTGGTTCCGCGCCGACGGCAAGCTGCCCGACGTGCCAGCTTTGCATAAATACCTGCTGGCCTACGCCTCTGACTTCGGCCTGCTGACCACGGCGTTGCTGCCGCATGGCAAGTCGGTGTGGCAGCGCGACATGCAGATCGCCAGCCTCGACCATTCGCTGTGGTTCCACGGCAACCTGCGCGCAGACGAGTGGCTGCTGTATGCCACCGACAGCCCATGGGCCGGCAACTCTCGCGGTTTCTGCCGTGGCAGCATTTACAACCAGGCCGGGCAACTGGTGGCGTCGTCGTGCCAGGAAGGCCTGATTCGCCACCGCAAGGACTGGGCATGAACCTGGCCGAGATCCGCAACTGGGTGTTCGACATGGACGGCACCCTGACTGTGGCAGTGCACGATTTTGCCGCGATCCGCGAGGCACTGGAGATTCCGCCTGAAGACGATATTTTGACCCACCTGGCGGCGTTGCCGGCAGCGGAGGCGGCGGCCAAGCATGCCTGGTTGCTGGAGCACGAGCGCGACCTGGCCATTACCTCGACGGCAGCCAGCGGGGCGGTGGAGCTGGTGCGCGAGCTGGCCGGGCGCGGTTGCCGGCTGGGTATCCTCACCCGCAATGCGCGGGAGCTGGCGCATGTGACGCTGGAGGCGATCGGCCTGGCGGACTGTTTTGCCGTCGAGCATGTGCTCGGGCGGGACGAAGCTGCGCCCAAGCCAAGCCCTGATGGGCTGCTGAAGATCGCCAGCGCCTGGGGCGTGGCGCCGAGCGAGCTGGTGATGGTCGGCGATTACCGCTTCGACCTGGACTGCGGTCGGGCGGCGGGGGCGCGTACGGTACTGGTGAACCTGCCGGACAATCCCTGGCCGGAGCTGGTGGATTGGCATGCGGCCGATTGCCGGGCATTGAAGGTGATGCTGGGCTGATCTTTGTGTTGGCAATGCGGGCCCTGTCTATGCTGAACCCCATTCTTTTCCCTGAAACGGAGACCCACCCATGACCAGCAAGGCCATCTACGTACAACCCGGCGGCGGCTACGACAAGGTCGAGGTCGGCACCAGCGAAGCCGCTGCACCACAGGCCGGCGAGATCACCGTGCGCCTGCACGCCAGCTCCCTCAACTACCACGACTTCGCGGTGGTCAGTGGCATGTGGGGCCCGAGCGAGCGGCGCATTCCCATGGCCGATGGCGCCGGTGAAGTGCTTGCGGTGGGTGCCGGCGTCACCGAGTTCCAGGTAGGCGACAGCGTGGTCAGCACCTTCTTCCCCGACTGGCTGGACGGCCAGGCCAATGTCGAAGGCTTTGCCAGGGTGCCCGGTGATGGCCTCGATGGTTACGCCCGCGAGCAGGTCACCGCCCGCGCCACCTCGTTCACTTTGGCGCCCAAGGGTTTCAGCCACGCCGAAGCCGCTACCCTGACCACTGCCGGGCTTACCGCCTGGCGTGCGCTGATGAGCGACGATCACCTCAAACCGGGTGACACGGTACTGGTGCAGGGCACTGGCGGGGTGTCGATCTTTGCCCTGCAGTTCGCCAAGCTGGCCGGCGCCACGGTCATCGCCACCTCGTCCAGCGACGCCAAGCTCGAGCGCCTGAAAGCCCTGGGTGCCGATCACCTGATCAATTACAAGAGCACCCCGGCCTGGGGTGAGAAAGTGCGCGAGCTGACCGACAACCGCGGTGTCGACCATGTCATCGAAGTGGGCGGACCGGCGACGCTGGAACAATCGATGATTGCCGCGCGCATTGGCGGGCATGTGTCGCTGATCGGCATTCTCACCGGTGTGGCCGGGCAATTGCCGCTGGTGCAGGCGCTGGTGCGGCAGATTCGCCTGCAAGGCGTGCTGGTGGGCAGCCGCGCGCAGCAGCAGGCGATGGTGCGGGCGATCGATGCCAACGGCTTGCGGCCAGTGGTGGACAAGCATTTCGAGCTGGAGCAGATCGTCGAGGCGTTCCGCTACCAGGAGAGCAACCGCCACTTCGGCAAGATCTGCCTGACCTGGTGAAGTGCGGGCGGCTGGATGTAACAGTCGCCCTGCAAGCCAATCCATTCGCCGAGGATGCGGTACGCCAGCAGGTGCACGCGGGGTAGCGTGACGGCGCCTATTCCGGCAGCAGCCGATCGCGGCTGTTGGACAGGTGCAGGCACACCGCCGCGCGCGCTGCATCCGGGTCTTGCCGGCGAATGGCATTGAGGATTGCCTCATGCTCCAGGTTGGCCAGGTACGCCTGCCGCGCCAGCCTGGACCCGGCACGCTCAGCCTGGGCCATGCGGTTGCGCGGGATCAAGCCATTGCCCAGTTGCAGCAGCATTTCGGTGAAATACAGATTGCCGGTGGCCTCGGCGATCAACAGGTGAAAACGCCGGTCGGCCTCGATGCAACTGTCGCCCGCGGCGGCCAGATCCTGGTAGTCATCCAGCGCCTGGCGCATGCGTGCCAGTTGCCCTTCATCACGGCGCAGCGCAGCCAGGGCGGCGGCCTGGCCTTCCAGGCCAATGCGCAGTTCCAGCAGGTCGCGCACATTGGCCGCACTTTCCGCGGCGATGCGCAGGCCAGCCTGGGGCTGGCGCTCCATCACGAAGGTACCGATACCGTGGCGTGGCTCCACCAGCCCCGAGGCCTGCAGCTTCGACAAGGCTTCGCGAACCACCGTGCGGCTTACCCCATGCTCGCGCACCAAGGTGTTCTCCGAAGGCAGCTTGTCACCAGGCTTGAAGGTGCCGAGCAAAATCTGTTGAGTCAGGCTCGAGACCAGGTCATGGGCGCGGCTGTGGCCGCGTTTATGGACGGGTGTGGTTTCCATGTGGCGGTCCGTTCTTGTTGTGCTTGTACGACAAGTTAATCGATAAAAATATTTTTTGTCGGTTTTTCGGTAATCAGGCTTCGCTGATCCATGAGCTGTTACCGCATGATCGAAGCAAGTTAGCATTGTGACAGCTTGTATTTTGGGTTTTAAGCGCTAATCGCCATCTTGTCGTACAACTTCCCTGCGCATATGCTCCACCCCACTGTCATGTCAGACAACCTCGACCCGCACAAAAACAATTAGTGGGAGATTCGTAAGTGAACGACACCCTCGCTCCGTCTGCACGGGCTGAAGGCGACGCGCTGGCCAGTGCCTTGGCCAAGGTCAAGCGCCACGTCCTGCCGCTGTTCGTCATCATGTTCATCGTCAACTACCTCGATCGTGTCAACATCGGCTTCGTCCGCCCGCACCTGGAAAGCGACCTGGGCATCAGCGCCGCTGCCTTCGGCTTTGGCGCCGGCTTGTTCTTCATCGGCTACGCACTGTTCGAAGTGCCGTCGAACATGCTGCTGCAAAAGGTCGGTGCACGCCTGTGGCTGACCCGCATCATGTTCACCTGGGGGCTGGTGGCCACGGCCATGGCCTTTGTGCAGACCGAAACCCAGTTCTACGTGCTGCGCTTTTTGCTGGGTGTCGCCGAAGCGGGCTTCTTCCCCGGGGTGATCTACTACTTCACCCGCTGGCTGCCGGCGGCCGAGCGGGGCAAGGCGATTGCCATCTTCCTCAGCGGTTCGGCACTGGCCTCGCTGATTTCCGGGCCGCTGGCCGGGGCGCTGATGCAGATCCAGGGCCTGGGCCTGCATGGCTGGCAGTGGATGTTGTTCATCGAAGGCATGGCTTCGGTGACGCTGTGCTTCTTCGTGTTCTTCTGGCTCGACTCCAAGCCCCACGACGCCAAGTGGCTGAGCAAGGCCGAGCAGGACGCGCTGGTCGATACCATCGACCGCGAGCAGCGTGAGCGCGAAGCCGTCGGCGCGGTAAAGGTGTCGTCCTGGAGCCTGCTCAAGGACCGCCAGATCGTGCTGTTCTGCCTGATCTACTTCTGCATCCAGCTGACCATCTACGCCGCGACCTTCTGGCTGCCCAGCATCATCAAGCGCATGGGCGACCTCAACGACCTGCAGGTAGGGTTCTTCAACTCGATCCCGTGGCTGATCTCGATCCTGGCCATGTATGCCTTCGCCGCAGGGTCTGCACGCTGGAAGTTCCAGCAGGCCTGGGTCGCGGGTGCGCTGCTGATCGCTGCCATTGGCATGTTCATGTCCACCACCGGTGGGCCGGTGTTCGCCTTCGTTGCCGTGTGCTTCGCCGCCATCGGCTTCAAGTCGGCGTCGTCACTCTTCTGGCCAATCCCGCAGGGCTACCTGGATGCGCGCATCGCCGCGGCAGTAATCGCGCTGATCAACTCGGTCGGCAACCTTGGCGGTTTCGTTGCCCCCACCACCTTCGGCCTGCTGGAGCAGCAGACCGGGTCGATCCAGGGCGGCCTGTACGGCCTGGCGGTGACCTCGGTGCTGGCGGCCATCGCCATCTTCTTTGTGCGCACGCGCCCAAAGGGCGTGCCTGCCGATCCACTCAAGGCCCCTTCGGCCCTGGGCCAGACCCACTGACGACTGCGAGACAACAATCATGAACATGCAGACCTTGCACACCAGCACCCCCGTGGTCACCGACCTGCGCGTCATCCCCGTGGCCGGCCACGACAGCATGCTGCTCAACCTCAGTGGCGCCCATGGCCCGTACTTCACCCGCAATGTGGTGGTGCTGCGCGACAGCGCCGGCAATACCGGCCTGGGCGAAGTGCCTGGTGGCGAGAACATTCGCCAGACCCTGGAAGACGCCCGCAGCCTGGTGGTCGGCCAGCCGATCGGTCATTACCAGCGCGTGCTCAATGCCATGCGCCAGACCTTCGCCAACCGCGACAGCGCCGGGCGTGGCCTGCAGACCTTCGACCTGCGTATCACCGTGCATGCGGTGACGGCTGTCGAATCGGCGCTGCTCGACCTGCTCGGCCAGCACCTGAATGTGCCCATGGCGGCACTGCTGGGTGAGGGGCAGCAACGGGATGCGGTGAAGATGCTCGGCTACCTGTTCTATATCGGTGACCGCCAGCAGACCGACCTTGCCTACCGCAACGAAGCGGATGCCGATGACGACTGGTTCCGTCTGCGCCACGAACAGGCCCTGACCCCGGAGGCGGTTGTGCGCCTGGCCGAAGCGGCCAAGCAGCGTTATGGCTTCAGCGACTTCAAGCTCAAGGGCGGCGTGCTGCGAGGTGAAGAAGAAATGGAAGCGGTGACGGCGCTGGCCGAACGCTTCCCCGAAGCGCGCATCACCCTGGACCCCAACGGTGCCTGGTCACTCAAGGAAGCCATCGCCCTGTGCCGCGACAAACACGATGTGCTGGCCTATGCCGAAGACCCGTGCGGCGCCGAGAACGGCTACTCGGGCCGCGAGGTGATGGCCGAATTCCGTCGCGCTACGGGTTTGCCCACGGCTACCAACATGATCGCCACCGACTGGCGGCAAATGGGCCATGCCATCCAGCTGCAGTCGGTGGACATCCCGCTGGCCGACCCGCATTTCTGGACCCTGCAGGGCTCGGTACGGGTGGCGCAGATGTGCAATGACTGGGGGCTGACCTGGGGGTCGCACTCGAATAACCACTTCGACATCTCGCTGGCGATGTTTACCCAGGTGGCGGCTGCGGCGCCGGGCGAGATCACCGCGATCGATACGCACTGGATCTGGCAGGACGGCCAGCGCCTGACCCGGGAGCCACTGCGCATCGTCGACGGGCACGTGGGGGTGCCGGCGCGGCCGGGGTTGGGGGTGGAGCTGGATGAAGACCAGCTGGCCAAGGCCCATGAGTGCTACCGCAATATGGGCCTGGGAGCGCGGGATGACAGTGTGGCGATGCAGTTCCTGATTTCGGGGTGGAGTTTCGACAACAAGCGGCCTTGCATGGTCAGGTGAGCCAGCATCGAGGTGTTGCAAGGAGGCCCTGGGAGACCGGGGCTTTTTTGTATCCGACCAAGAGTGCGCATGGCATCAAATCGATGCGGTCGAGGTGGAGCTGGCTTGCCGGCGATAGGGCCAGGGCAGGCAACACACATTCAAATGAAAAACAAAAGCGCCAGATGACCCGGTGGCGCAATCGGACATGCCATTCGCGACATCTGGCGTGAATGGAAAGGCCCTGTCGTGATCGAACAGTTCCGGGGCGTTCTCGTGTAATTTCCCACAGCCCTGCGGAGCTTAAATGAACCCCGAACCGCACTGGCACGTTGCTCTGTGACGCACACCAAAGAACATCAACAGAACCCGAGCAACCTGTCGACTTATTGATTTCAAAGGAGATATTTTCGCCTACGCCTGCCCCCATCCTTGTGTCAGCAAAAAGAGAACAACATCAATGAACACCGTGGGATCTGATGGCAACCTTGCACAAGGTTTCAAGCCACGTCATGTAACGATGCTGTCCATCGCCGGCATCATCGGCGCCGGACTTTTCGTAGGCTCTGGGCACGCCATTGCGGCGGCCGGGCCCGCAACCATAATTTCCTATTTCGTGGCCGGGACCCTGGTAGTCCTGGTCATGCGCATGCTCGGCGAAATGGCCGTGGCACACCCCGATACCGGATCGTTTTCCACCTACGCCGACCAGGCCATCGGCCGCTGGGCCGGCTATACCATCGGCTGGCTGTACTGGTGGTTCTGGGTACTGGTGATCCCGATCGAAGCACTGGCCGCCGGGCATGTGCTGAACGCCTGGTTCCCTCAGGTGGACAGCTGGATCTTTGCCCTGGCCTCGGTACTGTTGCTGGCCTGCACCAACCTGTTCAGCGTGGCCAAGTACGGTGAATTCGAGTTCTGGTTCGCCATCCTCAAGGTCACGGCGATCCTGGGCTTCATCGGCCTTGGTTTCGCTGCCCTGATGGGCTGGCTGCCCAACCGCGAGGTCAGCGGCCTGAGCGGGTTGATCGCCGAGCACGGCGGCTTCGCCCCGAACGGCTGGTCGGCGGTGATCGGTGCGTTCATTACCGTGATGTTCAGCTTTATCGGCACCGAGGCGGTGACCATCGCTGCCTCCGAGTCCAGCGACCCGTCGCGCAACATCGCCAAGGCGACGCGTTCGGTGATCTGGCGCATCAGCACCTTCTACATCCTGTCGATCTTCGTGATCATCTCGGTGGTGCCATGGAACGACCCGCAGTTGGCGGTGGTGGGTTCCTACCAGCGTGCGCTGGAAATCATGAACATCCCCAACGCCGCGTTCATGGTCGACCTGGTGGTGCTGGTGGCCGTGACCAGCTGCATGAACTCGTCGATCTACATCGCCTCGCGCATGATGTACTCGCTGGCCAAGCGCGGTGACGCCCCGGCCTTCCTCAACAAGACCTCCAGGGTAGGCGTACCGCGCTCTGCGGTCTTTGGCAGTACCTTGATCGGCGCGGCGATTGCCATCCTCAACTACTTCGCACCGAAAGGCGTGTTCGAGTTCCTGCTGGCCAGTTCCGGCGCCATCGCCTTGCTGGTGTACATGGTCATCGCCATCTCGCAGCTGCGCATGCGCCGCCGCCTGGAGCGCGAGAACACCGAGCTGAAGTTCCGCATGTGGCTGTTCCCTTACCTCACCTGGGCGGTGATCATCTTCATTGCCGGGGCGCTGGCGGTGATGATGTACACCCCGGAGCACCGGGTAGAAGTGAGTTCGACGCTGGGCCTGGCAATCGTCATTTCCTTCCTGGGGATCGTGACATCGCGGGGCCATGCGCAACCTGTAGGGGCGCGGTCGATGGGGTGATCGGGTTCACCTTACGGTAGGGCGAAGGGCACCAGTGGATGGGTGCCCTTTGCTTTTTGAAACAAATCAGAGGTGCTGCCGGTGGCGGGGTGACGGCTCACCGGGGGTAGACTTCCTGGCGAATTCAAAAGGGAGTCGATGCATGAGCGCTGAACAACAAGAACCACAAGCGCCGGTGGCCCTTCCTTCGGTAAAGGATGACCGTTTCGAGGAAGTGCTCAGGTTGATTCAGGATGCCAGGCAGCGTGCGGTGCAGGCGGTCAATACGCAATTGATCGACCTGTACTGGCAGGTTGGGGCCTACATCAGCCACAAGCTGGAGCGGGCGGAATGGGGCGATTCGGTGGTCAGTCAGCTGGCTGCTCATCTTGCCCAAACGCAGCCTGGGCTACGAGGTTTTACGAGACCTAACCTGTTTCGGATGCGCCAATTTTATGAAGCCTATCGCCATGACGAAAGAGTCTCGGCACTGCTGAGACAATTGCCATGGACCCACAACATGATGATTCTCAGCCAGAGCAAGCTCACTCAGGAGCGCGAGTTCTACCTGCGCATGGCGATTCAGGAAAGGTGGTCAAGCCGAGAATTGGAAAGGCAACTCAAGGCCTCGCTTTTTGAACGCAGTGTCGCAAACCCGGCCAGGGCTTCGGCAGTATTGCGTCAAGATTATCCGGCAGCCATGGAGGTTTTTCGGGATGCCTACATGGTGGAGTTTCTCGGGCTAACGGGGGATCATGCAGAAGCAGACCTACATGGCGCGCTGATGAATCGGCTCAAACAGTTCCTCATCGAACTGGGCCGCGACTTCTGCTTCGTCGGCTCTCAGTACCCGCTTCAGGTCGGTGGCCGCGACTTCGCACTGGATTTGCTGTTCTTTCACCGCGGCCTCAACTGCCTGGTAGCGATAGAGCTGAAGGTCGGCCGCTTCGAGCCCGAGTACCTGGGCAAACTCGATTTCTACCTGGAAGCGCTTGACCGAAACGAGCGCAAGCCGCATGAAAACCCTGCGATTGGCGTGTTGCTGTGCGCCAGCAGGGACGATGAGGTGGTCGAGTACGCACTTAATCGCAGTTTGTCGCCAGCACTGATTGCGGAGTACCAGACACGCTTGCCGGACAAGGCCTTGCTGCAGGCCAAGCTGCATGAATTCTACGCCTTGGGTGCTGCAGGCGATCACTGATCAGGCACCGCCTTTCACGCTCTGCACATAACGCATCACCGCCGGCGCTTTATCGAAGCGCCGGTGAATCAGGCTGAGCCATGAACTGGCGTGGCAGTCGACGATCCGCCGGTAGTTCACCTGCGGCAGGCAGATGCGCTGCACCACCGATTCCGGCACCACGGCGATGCCCTGGCCGAGAGACACCAGGGTAATCACCGCCACCAGGCTGCCGGGCTGCGGGCCAAGCTGCGGGACGAAGCCACCTTGCGCGGCGACCTCCAGCGTGCCGGATATCTGCTCGGGCAGGATGAAGGTTTCATTGGCCAGGCGCGATGCCGGGATCTGAGGCACTTCATTGATCCGTGAATGGGCGGGCAGGGCAAGGACGAAGCCCTCCTGGTGCAGCGCAATGGCTTCCAGCTCTTCCGGCAGTTCCATCGGCGAGCGCACATACGCAAGGTCAAGCAGGCCATCACGAACCCTGGCGGGCAGTTCGGCCATGGGCAGTTCGCGCATGCTCAGGCGTACCTCGGGGCAGGCTTCGCTGAAGCGAAGCACTTGCTGCTGGAGCATGCCCGAGTAGGCGGCCGAAGCCACGTAGCCCAGTTCGATACGCCCGCTTTCGCCACGGGCGGCGCGTTGTGCCCCCAGTTGCGCCGCGTCGAACTGACGCACGGTCTGTTCGGCTTCGATGAACAGGGCCTGGCCGGCGGCGGTCAGGTTGACCTCGCGCTGGTTGCGCTCGAACAGGCGAACGCCCAGTTCGCGCTCCATGTCCTGGATCTGCCGGCTGAGGGTGGGCGGGGCGATGCCCAGTTGCTCGGCGGCACGGGTGAAATGGCCATGGCGGGCAACGCAGAGGAAATAGCGGAAATGGCGGATTTCCATGGGTGTTACCTGCAGGGTAATGACGGGGGCCGCCGAGGCTAACAAGGCGTTGGGTTGGCAGCGTTATGGTGAGGCCAACACTACAAGCCTGGTGGCCTGGGGGCAAAGATTACCTGGGAGATTGGCGGGGCCGCTTTGCGCCCCAGGCGATCCTGCAGGCAAACCGCCTTTCAGGCGAACCAGCCCACCCCCCGGAGCCCTGCCATGCCTTCTGCGCGTTTTACCCTGCTCACTGCCTCCCTGGTCTGCGCCCTGATCATCCTCGACACCAATATCGTCGCAGTCAGCCTGCCCAGCATCGCCCGCGACCTGTCCGGCTCGTTCGCCGATATCGAATGGGTGGTCAGCGCCTACCTGCTGGCGTTCGCCGCCTGCCTGCTGCCGGCCGGCAGCCTGGCCGACCGCTTTGGCCGGCGGCGCATGCTGCTGCTCGGCCTGGTGCTGTTCGGCATAGCCTCGCTGGCCTGTGGTGCCGCGCCCACGCTGTTGTTTCTCGACCTGGCCAGGGCAGCCAAAGGTGTGGGCGCCGCGTTGCTGTTGACCTCGGCCCTGGCGGCGATCGGCAACCGCTTCCACGAGCCGCAAGAGCGCATGCGCGCCTGGGCCTTCTGGGGCGCATGCATGGGCGCCACCATCACCTTTGCGCCACTGCTGGGCGGGGTGATCGCCAGCACCTTGGGCTGGCGCTGGATCTTCTATATCAACCTGCCCCTGGTGGTGCTGTTGGCGCTGATGGTGCTGCACAGTGTCGAGGAGTCGCGTGACAGCGCAGCGGCGCGGCTCGACCCGTGGGGCAGCCTGACCTTCGCCGGCAGCCTCGGCTACCTGATCTGGGCGATGATCGATGCCAACCAGGTGGGTTGGGGCAGCGCGCAAACCCTTGGCCGTCTGGTGATCAGCGCTTTCCTGTTCGGCCTGTTCGTCATGGTCGAGCGCAGCCAGCAGCGCCCGATGATCGACCTGCAGCTGATGCGCAGCGGGCGTTTCGTCGGCGCCTTGCTGGGCATGTTCGCCTACGCTGCCTGCGCCCAGGTGATGATGACCCTGCTGCCGCTGTACCTGCAAAACGGCCTGCAGCTGTCGGCGCTGGCCGCAGGCGCCGGCATGCTGCCATTTGCCGTCGCCATGCTGCTGACCCCGCGCGTTGGCATGCGCTTGGCCGCGCACCTGAGCCCGGCGCAGGTGTTTGCGCTGGGCCTGGTGCTGGTTGGCATGGGCAACCTGCTGTGTGCCTGGGCCACGCGCCAGGGCGGCTATGGCGCGTTCGCCCTGGCCAGCCTGGTGCTGGGCGCTGGCGCCGGGTTGCTCAATGGCGACACGCAGAAAAACATCATGGCTTGCGTGCCGCGTGAGCGCACCGGCATGGCCTCGGGGCTGAGTACCACCACGCGGTTCGGGGCAATCGTGCTGGCCATTGGTGTACTTGGCGGCGTGCTGGCCGGCCGTAGCGGGCAGCTGTTGCACGAGGCCATCGCCGCCGTGGCACCCGCGCACTCGGGCCAGGTTGCGGCAATGGCGACACGGGTTGCCGCAGGCGACCTGCAGGCCGCCCTGGCGCTGCTCGAACCCGCCCAGCGCGAGGCCGTGGCGCCCCTGGCCCGGCAGGCATTCATCGGTGGTTTCGAGGCCGTGCTGCACACCGCAGGTATTGCCGCACTGGTCTTCGCAGTGCTGGTCGGCCTGTTGCTGTCTCGCCCGCCAATCCCGCTTGCAACGGATACCAGGCAGGTGGGCCAGGACGCTGCATAGGCTACCCTCAGATGGCGCATTGCAATTAACTGTCCCCCGCGCACAACTATTTCATCCGGCAAATGTCATTCACAGCAGGCCGGCCAATTTATGGGGAAGCCGGCCTTTCAGCCCAGGAGCTAAGGTACATGGCAGCACTGCACGGCAGCACATCGGAAGCGATCAAGAACAACCAGGCGCAATTGCAGAAAGAATGGCTTTCTGGCCTGGAAACCAACGGCGCCACGCGTAATATCAAGGAACAGGTACTCGCACAGGAAACCCGCGAATTCCTGCAATTGCTGGTCGAGGGCCTGCTAAGCGAAGGCGGCAGCAACCTGGCTGCAACGGGCTGGGAAGGGGTGCGCCGTTTTCTGGAAAAACTGTCCGTCTCGCGCGCGCAGCTGGGGCATGACTCGCACCAGGCCGTGTACTTCATCTTTGCCCTGAAGGGGCCACTGTTCGGCCTGTTGCAATCGCACTTCAGTGATGAACCGGCGCGCCTGGCCGAGCAGCTGTGGGCGATCTCCGAGCTGATCGACGGCATGGGCATGCACACCATCCGCACCTTCCAGAAAACCCGCGAAGACGTGATCAAGCGCCAGCAGGAAGAGCTGCTGGAACTGTCCACCCCCGTGGTCAAGCTGTGGGACGGGGTACTCGCCCTGCCGCTGATTGGCACCCTGGACTCGCAACGCAGCCAGACCGTCATGGAGTCGCTGCTGCAGCGCATCGTCGATACCGGCTCGGAAATCGCCATCATCGATATCACCGGCGTTCCGACCGTCGATACGCTGGTGGCGCAACACCTGCTCAAGACCGTGACCGCGATCCGCCTGATGGGCGCCGATTGCATCATCAGCGGGGTGCGCCCGCAGATCGCGCAAACCATCGTCCATCTTGGCCTGGACCTGGGCACCCTGACCACCAAGTCCAACCTTGCGGATGCCCTCAAACTCGCCCTTGCGCGCCTGGGCGGCGACATCGGCAAGCAGGTATAAGCCTATGGAGCGCATTCCGATCCTGCAGATGGGCGAATTCCTGCTGGTGACCATTCAGGTGGACATGCACGACCAGCTGGCGCTGACGCTGCAGGAAGACCTGACCGACCGCATCAGCCATACATCGGCCCAAGGTGTGCTGATCGATATTTCCGCACTCGACATGGTCGACTCCTTCATAGGCCGGATGATCGCCAGCATTTCCGGCCTGTCGCGCATCATGGATGCCGAAACCATGGTGGTCGGCATGCAGCCGGCCGTGGCCATTACCTTGGTCGAACTCGGCCTTACCCTGCCGGGCGTCAGTACGGCACTGAATGTGGAGCGCGGCATGCAAGTGCTGCGTCAACGTGTGAGCCGAAAATGAATGTTCGCGAAAGCGGCAGCCATCCTGTGCGCATAGAGCAGGATGTAGTGTTGGCGCGCCAATTGGCGCGCAAGTTGGCCGGTGAATGCGGCATGCGCCTGGTGGACCTGACCAAGCTCGTGACCGCCGTCAGCGAGCTGGCTCGTAACACGGTGGTCTACGGCGGCGGCGGCGACATGGACTGGCAGGTGCTGGAGGATGCCGGGCGTGCAGGGCTGCGCTTGCTGTTTCGCGATGAGGGCCCGGGCATTCCCGATGTCAAGCTGGCGCTGACCGATGGCTGGACCTCGGGCAGTGGCCTTGGCCTGGGCCTGACCGGCGCCCGACGGCTGGTCGACGAGTTCGAGCTGGACACGGCCCCCGGCCTGGGCACGCGTGTGACGATCACCCGATGGGCATGAATATTCACGCTACCGCGACTCAAGTACTGCGCCTGGACGACCCCAGCGACGTCGGCCATGCCCGACGTACTGCACAAAAGCTGGCCGAGCGACATGGCTTTGAGCCGGAAGAGGCAGGGCGTGTGGCCCTGGTGGCCACCGAGCTGTGCAGCAATGTCCTCAAGCATGCCCGCCATGGCGAGCTGCACATGCGCGTGCTGCCCCGTAAGCAAGGCGCCTTCGCCATCGAGCTGCTCACCGTGGACCGGGCCCAGGGCTTCGATGCCCACAGTTGCCTGGCCGATGGCTATTCGACGGCGGGCACCCAGGGTATCGGCATGGGGGCCATGGTGCGTCAGGCCCAGGTGTTCGACATGTACGCAGATGCTCGCGGAGCCGTGGTGCTGGCGCGCCTGCACAGGACGCTTGACCGCGGCGCAGACCTGCGCTGGGGCGTCAGCCAGCATGCCCTGCACAACGACCCCGCCTGCGGGGATACCTGGCACCTGGCTATCGATGGACAATGCATCAGTGCACTGGTGATCGATGGCCTGGGGCATGGCCCTGATGCCGAAGTGGCGGCCAAGGCGGGCGCCGCCGCATTTGCCGAAGCGCCGTATGGCGACTCGTTGCAACTGTTGCAGGCCATGCACCAGGCCATGTCCGGCACCCGGGGTGGGGCTACGGCGGTGGCGCAATATGACCGTGCCCATGACCGCCTTAGCTTCACCGGCATCGGTAACATCGGTGCAAGCCTGGTGGCCGGGGCACAAGTGCGCGGCCTGGCTTCGCTGCCGGGCATCGTGGGTGGGCAGTTCAGGAAAGCCCAGGTGTTCGACTACGCTGAGCTGAATGGAAACCTGTTGATCATGTACAGCGACGGCCTGCAGTCCCGTTGGAACCTGAAGGACTACCCTGGCCTGGTGCACCGTCACCCGGCCGTGATCACCGCCGTGCTGCACCGCGATTTCTGCCGAGGCCGCGATGATGTGACGGTGCTGGCCGTCGATTTGGAGGCCGCGCATGTCTGATGCACAACTGATAGCCCGGCTGCAGGCCGAGAACGACGCCTTGCGCGCCGAACTGGAGGAAACCAACCAGGGCGTGCTGGCGTTGTACGCCGAGCTGGACATCCAGGCCGAGCAACTGCGCCAGGCGTCGGACCTGAAAAGCCGCTTCCTGTCCTACATGAGCCACGAGTTCCGCACGCCGCTGGGCTCAATCCTGAGCATCACCGGCCTGCTGACCGATGAACTGGACGGGCCCTTGTCGCAAGAGCAGCACCGCCAGGTGACGTTCATCAGCACCGCCACCCGCGAGCTGTCCGACATGGTCGACGACCTGCTCGACCTGGCCAAGATCGAAGCCGGGCGCATCACCATTTCGCCCGCCTGGTTCGATATGCTCGACCTGTTCGCAGCCTTGCGCGGGATGTTCCGGCCGATTGTCGATGTCACGGCGGTCGACCTGATTTTCGAAGAGCCGGTGGGGTTGCCACGGCTTTACACCGACGACAAGAAACTTGCGCAAATCCTGCGCAACTTCATCTCCAATGCACTGAAGTTCACCACCCGCGGTGAAGTACGCGTGTCTGCCGAGTTGCTGGGCAACGACATGATCCGCTTTGCGGTCAACGATACCGGCATCGGCATTGCCCAGGAGCTGCTGGGGACCTTGTTCGAGGACTTTGCCCAGGTCGACTCGCCGCTGCAGAAGCGCCTGCGCGGCACGGGTCTGGGCCTGTCGTTGTGCAAACGCTTCGCCATGCTGCTGGGTGGCGAAGTGGGTGTGCACAGCGAGCCAGGGGTCGGCTCATGCTTCTTCGTGATCATTCCTCTGGCCCTGGCCCAGGAGAACGTCGATGAAACCTGATGTGCGCCTGCTGATCGTCGACGACAACGTCGCCACCCGCTACGCCCTGCGCCGGCGCCTGGCGGTGCACGGCTACGAAGTGATGGAGGCGGGCACGGGCGGTGAAGGGCTGGCGATGATCCGCGACCAGCAGATGGACGCACTGATCCTGGATGTGAACCTGCCGGACATGAGCGGTTTCGATATCGTCAGGTTGCTGCGCGAGGACGCGCGCACCGCACTGCTGCCGGTCATCCACGTGTCGGCGGCGTCGATACTGAGCGGCGATATCATCACTGGCCTGAACGCCGGCGCCGATGCCTACCTGGTCCACCCGGTGGACCCTGAGGTACTGGTCGCCACCCTGCGCACCCTGCTGCGTGTACGTGATGCCGAGCGTGCGCTGCGTGAGAGCGAGGCGCGCTTCCGGGAGATTTTCAGCAGCGTGTCGGCCCCCATCGCCGTGCTCGATGCAGAACTGAAGGTGCATGAATGCAATCAGGCGTTCAGCCACCTTACCCAGGACAACCGTGATGCTGCGCAGCTTCGGGAGTGCTTCGCCGAGGGCCAGGCGGCAGCCCTGGATGCCCTGCGCCAGCACCTGTTGGCCGGCGAGCGATGGAAAGGCACCCTGAGCATGCAAGTGCGGGGGCACTTGCGCGAGACCGAGTGGCAGCTGTCACCCTACCAGGCGACGGGGCTGTGCCTGGTGTTCGTCGAAGACGTCACCGAGCACCGTCACCGCGAGCGCTCGCACCTGGCCCGCCTGGACGTTGCCACCAGCCAGCTGGCGCGGGAGGTGGCCGAACGCGAGCGCACCGAGGCGCAGCTGCTGCAGCTGCAGAAAATGGACGCCCTGGGCAGCCTGACCGGCGGCATCGCCCACGACTTCAACAACCTGCTTACCGGCATCATCACCAGCCTGGAACTGATCCGCAAACGGGTGGCGCAAAACCGTGTCGAGATGGTGCCCAAATACGCCGAGGCCGCGCTGAGTTCGGCCACCAGCGCCGCGTCGCTCACCCACCGCCTGCTGGCCTTCGCCCGCCAGCAGCCGCTGGACACCCGCCCGATCGATGTCAACCGGCACGTGCGTTCGCTGGAAGAGCTGCTGACGCGCACCATTGGCGAGCGAGTGATGCTGACCCTGGAATTGTCGCCCCAGCCAGCCATTGCCCTGGTCGATCCGGTGCAGCTGGAAAGCGCCGTGCTCAATCTGGTCATCAACGCCCGCGATGCGCTGTGCAAGAACGGCCAGATATGGGTCAACACTGCCGCGACCTGGTCCCACGGCAACCCCAACCTGCTGGATGGCCCGTACATTGCGGTGAGCGTGCGCGACGATGGCAGCGGTATCCAGCCCGAACTGCTGGAGAAAGTCTTCGACCCGTTCTTCACCACCAAACCCGTGGGGCAGGGCACTGGCCTGGGCTTGTCGACCATCTATGGCTTCGCCCGCCAATCGGGTGGGCATGTGGTATTGAGCAGTGTGGTCGGGCAGGGCACCGAAGTGACGCTGATGCTGCCCGCCAGTGCCGAGGCCGCTGTACACGTCGAGCGCGACAGCGGTCTGGACCTGCAAGGCAACGGCGAGCACGTGCTGGTGGTAGAGGACATGGCCTCCGTGCGCCTGTCGGTGGCCGAGGCGCTGACCGATGCGGGGTATCGCTGCAGCCTGGCCTCGACCACCGACGAAGCGCTGGCGTTATTGGGCGGCGACTCCAACCTGGACCTGATGCTGACCGACGTCGGCTTGCCGACGTTGAGCGGCCGCGAACTGGCTGACCTGGCACGGGGCTACCGGCCGGATCTGCCGGTGTTGTTCATGACCGGCTATGCGGATGCGGCACTCGACCGCCAGGCGTTTCTAGGGGTTGGCATGGATATGCTGTTGAAACCTTTTCAATTGGCAGAGTTGCTTGGGAAAGTCCGCCAGGCGGTACGCAAGGGCTGATGACAAAGCCATGCTTTGCACTTGATTACCCGGGTCGATAATATTTCCGGGCGACATTCAAATGGCATCATAAGTGATGCCAATTTAATGGCAATTAGTGTTCTTCAAGAAAATGGAGTTTCGGATGCAAGACCCGGCCAAACCAGCCCAGCAAGATATCGAATTACCGAATGGCGTCTTCCCGCCGATGCCTGGGTATACCAACGAAAACCTGCTCGAAGTGGTAAACACGCCTGTTGTGGCCTTCCTTGAGGCGCTGCAAGCCGACCCCGGGTTCATTCGGGAAACCAGCATCGCGCTGGTCACCCACTTGTGGGCCGACTTGCAACGGATGGGCATCGAGTACCAGATTTCGACCTGGTACCAGACGCCGTATCAACACCCGGAAACCCGCGCGCGCAATATCAGCAGCATGGCGCTGCAGCTGGGCAGCTTTGCCGCGCAGTCGGCGTTCGAATCGTTGCAGGGCTCGCCGCTGATGAACGAGGGCGATGATCTTGTGCGAGCGTTTACCGACAAGGCGGCGTGGGGCATACATGATCATATCGTCAGGCTGAATGACCAAACGCTAACCAACCCTGAAGAGCTGATGGGGAAGAAGGCGGAACTGGTGCGTGACGAATACTCGGATTACGTAAGCGCGCCGTTCGAACTTACCCCGAACGTGTTGCCTCCGATGGCAGGTTATACCCTCGACGATTTACTGGCGGCTGTACTAAGTCCGATCGCAGCATTTCTGCAACATCACAATATCGAAAACAGCCAGATTGACGATAGCGTGGGGGCGTTGAAAGCTCAGTTGAGCAAAAGTTTCGAAAAGAACGGTATTGCCTGTTTGATTGCCTTCTATTACCTGCAGCCATTGGCTGACCCAGCACTCCGCGCACGCAATATCGCTGGTTTTGCAGAAACGGCCGAGGGTGTAGCGATGGAAGCTGCGGCCGACGCGTTGCAAGACTCACCCTTGCAGGAGCAGGGCGACGCCTTTTGCTGCGAGCTGTTCGAAATGGCTGGCAACGCCATCAAGGCACACATTCTGCAGCTGAATGATGCCACTGCCGATGCGGGTTCAGCGCCGCTGCGTTGACGCGGCCCGTGTTCAGCGCTTGAGCCCCCTGCTTTAGCAACTTGCCTATTTGGCCTCCGGCCAGAGCAGTGCCTGCGCCACAATCACGGTTTCACCGTTGAAGGTGAGCGCGGGCGAGCCGTGCAGCTGGTAGCCCAGTTCCAGGGCGGCGCTGACCCGGCGGCAGAAGTTCGCATCGTCGGGGCCGGTCAATACGCGGTAGATTGGCAGGCCGTCTGGGGGTTGGGTCATGCGGGAAGTCCTTGTCAGTAGTGGCAACGCGCAACCAGTCTAGCACTGTAAAACTCCCTGAAAATAAATGAGGTGTTTTCTCATTCTCGTTCGGCTTGTAGAAAAGGCCGGAATACAGGCCCGTCTGCCGACCCTCTACGGAGCGAGAAAATGAGTTTTACCCCGGTTCCACAGCGCCATCCATTGAGCCGTGCTGTGCACGCTGCTTTCCTTGGCCTGGTTGTCAGCAGCTGTGCGCTGCCTGCGCTTGCGCACGCTGCAAACGCTGAGCAAAACAACCCGGTGCAGCAATGGAACATTCCCGGTGGCCCACTGGCCCCGGCGCTTGACCACTTTGCGCGCCAGGCGGGGATCAGCTTGTCCTTCGACGCAAAGAGCGTAGCCAACCGCGACACGGCGGGCGTGCAGGGTACGCTGGGCACCTCGGCTGCACTCTCGTCGTTGTTGCAGGGGACCGAGCTTCAGGCGGAGCAGCAAGGCCCGAGTGCTTACCTGATAAAACCACAACCAAAGCCAGCCGGCCCGCTGGAAATTGGCGCTACCGAGGATTATCGCCTGGCGCCGCTGATCATCAATGCCAAGGTCAAGGCCAGTGCCGATGATGACCTGAACTCGGTGGTCGCCCAGGAACTTTGGGTAGGCGGCAAGGTGGCGACCAGCATCCGCAACACGCCTGCATCCGTGTCTGTGGTGACCCGCAAGGAAATGGAGCAGCGCAGTGTCAGCACCACGGAAGAGGCCCTGCAGTACACCCCGGGCGTAGTCAGTGACTTCTATGGCTCGGATGATCGCAACGACTACTTTCAGATCCGCGGCTTTCAGGCCACCACTTACCGTGACGGCCTGACCTTGAGTTCGATGCGCGGTGTGCGTGAAGACCCTTATGCCTACGAGCGCATCGAGATTCTGCGCGGCGCCAACTCCACCTTGTTTGGCCCGGCAGACCCAGGCGGCTCGGTGAACTTCGTGACCAAGCAGCCGCGCTTCGAGCAGTTTGGCCAAGGCTACGTGACCTATGGCTCGTATGACCATGCAGAGACCGGCATTGACGTGGGCGATGCCCTGAACGACGACCAGACCCTGGCCGGCCGCTTCACTGCCAAGATGCAGAACAGCGACCGCGAGTACGACCACTCGCAGGACGACAACCGGTTCATCATGGGCGGCCTGACCTGGGCGCCAACCGATTTCACCTCGGCCACCGTGATCCTGGACTACCTGAAGACCAACAGCTCGCCGAACAGCGGTGGCTACCCGCTGGACAAGGAATACGACCGCAGCGACTTCTTTGGTGAGCCCAGCTACAACTTTCATGATGTGGAGCGCACCAGCCTCAGCGGCAACATCACCCACGACTTCGACAACGGCTTTGTGCTGCGCAGCAACCTGCGCTATAGCGAGCTGAGCGATGACTTTGGCTATGTCTACCTGAGCGACAGCGCCGCACGTGTGGGCACCACCATCCCCCGCTACGTGTTTGGCACCGACAGCGAAGCCGATCAGCTCAACGGCAACCTGATGCTGCAGTACGACGCCCGGTTCGAGCACATCGACAGCAGCACCCTGGTGGGTGTGGAGTACCTTGATTCGACGACCAAACAGAGTTCGGTTTACAGCCTGGCGCCTTCCATCGACATCGCCAACCCGGTGTTCACCGGCGTTTCGGGGGGCGTCACGCCTTATACCCGCAAGCAAAATGACGCCACCACCAAGGCGGTGTTCCTGCAGCAGAACCTGTCGTTCTACGACCGTCTGATCGCCACGGCGGGTGTGCGCAATGACTCGATGGACCTGTCCAGCAAGGAGTACGTGGGCGGGGCACAGAAGCAAAGCGACAACTTCTCCGAGACCTCATACCGCGGCGCACTGACTTACATCGTCAATGATGAAGTCTCCACCTACGTAAGCATGGTGGAATCGGTGTCGCCACCCCAGGTTGGCGTAACCCCGCAGACCGGTCGGCAGTACGAAGTGGGCGTGAAGTACTCGCCTGTGGGCATGGACGCATTGTTCTCCGCCGCCGTTTACGACCTGACCCAGGAAAACGTCACCATTGCCGTGGTGCTGCCCAGCGGCATCATCGAGCAGCAAACCGTTGGCGAGTCACGCGCGCGCGGCCTGGACCTGGAAGGCAAGGCGCAAATCACCCAGAACCTCAGCCTGATCGGTGCTTATTCCTACATGGAGACCGAGGTGCTGCGCGGGGCGTTGTATGACGGTTCTTCGCTAAAGGGCAAGGAGTTTACCGTCGCGCCGAAGCATACCGCCTCGCTGTGGAGCTACTACGACATTCCCGACACTGACGTGAGCGTTGGCCTGGGTGCACGCTATGTGGGCGGTTACTACATGGATGCAGCCAACACCAAGAAAAGCGACGGCACCACGCTGTTTGACGCGGCGTTGAACTACAAGATTGCCAAGGGCACAGACCTTGCGCTGAATGTCAGCAACCTGTTTGACGAGCAGCATGTGGTGGGGTCGGGTACGGCGAACTACTACAATCCGGGGCGTGAGGTTACGGCCAAGGTGAGTTACAACTGGTAAGCGTCTAGCGATGGCACGAGCTGCGACAAGATCCAGAGTCTGTAAAGACCTCTGTGGGAGCGGCTTCAGCCGCGAACACCGGCGCAGCCGGTGCCATCCACCGCGTCACACACTGAGCGGGCGAGCCGGCAGGTTCATGCGCGTTATTCAGGGGCTAGCGCATCATGCCCAGTTCGGCATCGTCCAGCAGTGCTTTGCCCAAGGCGCACAGGTAGTGCGCGGCCCAGATCAGCTGCGGTTTATCTTCCATCAGCCCGTCGATGGTCAGGTCCCGTGCGTAGCCCATTAGCTCGGAAGCCTGCTCGCGGGCGTTCTGGCAAGGGATGCCAGCTTCGATGCGGAACAGGGGGTGGGTCTGGTTTTCGCCTTGAAAGAAGATGGTTTTACCGACGGTGCAGTTCGTGTCTTCGGTGGTCATTGGTCTATCTCCCTGGTCTTGTTGTTGTCTGGGCGGGCCCTATCGCCGGCAAGCCGGGCTCCCACAGGTTTTCGCTTGGCCTGCGATTCAATGCATCGGATTCAGGGAGGTGGTGGGGTGGGTCGGGGACTATCTTCAGCATGGCATGGCTCCTGTCGTAGTGAAGCAACCACTCACCGCGGCTAAACAGTAAGGTGGCAGCTGTACGCGGGTTAGCCGACCGGGACGTCAGGCACCCGGCGCACCCGAAGGTGCCCCACGCACAGCCGCCATAAAGCGCCAATGCCGATTGCTCGGAATTGCACGGCTGTGTTGTCTGACGAAATCGGGCGGCTAAACCCGGTCGTTGAATGCCAACGACGCGTCGAGACTAGAGACCACATTTACCGTGTGCAACGGAAAACAGACGCTGGGAGTATCTTTGGGAAACGCCCTACAAGGAAGGGGTTAAATCCGACTTTTTGACCCGCAGATCGCAAAATCCAGGCACAAAAAAAGACGCCCGAGGGCGTCTTCTTTCTAGGATTTGGTGGAGCCGGGGGGATTTGAACCCCCGTCCGCCAGTACTCCGCTGTCGGTACTACATGCTTAGCCGTGTCTACTGATTTAATCCGCAGCCGCCCGACGGGCAGGGTGCTTTGGATGAGTTGTGTAAGTTTTAGTCACTTCGCCCACAACGTGCTACGCGACGATCCTGTTCTGTATGACAATCAGTTCGGGTTTACAGGCATCCCCTAATGATTGCTGGAGCCGAAGCTACCAGAAGCAACGGGTCAAGAGGGCCGCTTACGCAGCCAGCTTGAACTCCGCGCCGTAGTTTTCGTCATTGGCAACTATAAAAGTTGCAACAGTGGATTTACGAGTTCTGTTACCAACTCGGCATGCACCTAGAGTTTCGCTACCGGCGTCGAATCCTAATCGGCCCCACACTAGCGTTACGCTAACGCACCTTACGGCACGTGGGGTGGAGTATACGCCATTGCGCGGGCGACGTCGACAGCCGGTCCGGTCGCCCGCAACGAGACATCAAGTACCGCTACCACCGGCCGAACCGCTGCCTTTCTCGGTTTTTTCCAGACGCTCCAGCACCTTGCTGGTGATCGCGATGCATTCCTTGGTGTCGCCTGAGGCCTGGGCGGCCTTGGCTTTGTCGACGTGTTCGGTCACGGCCTTGTCCATGCCTTCGGAGGTGGCGCCGGCGGTGGCCATGCTGTCATCGATCTTTTGCAGGTTGATGGTGCAGAGGTCTTCGGCGGCGAACGCCGGCGAAGCCAGCAGGGTTGCGGCCGCGAACAGGGCCGAAAGCGCGGTACCTTTCATGGGAGTCTCCTCTGGGGCCTCGGGAAGGTGGGCCTGTAAGGTGGACTGCGGGGTATTGGCGGGGGTTCAATCGGGATGGTGGTCGCGAGGATGGTGAGTGTGGAGACCACGTGCGCTGCAACCTGTAGGAGCGGCCTTGCGTCGCGAAAGGGTTGCGAAGCAGCCCCAGGATTTCAACGTTTGTGCATAGATCGGGGCCGCTTCGCGGCCCATCGCGACACAGGGCCGCTCCTACAGAGGACGCGTTAGTCGGTCACAGACTGCGTGGGCGGGTCACGCGGTCGACCAGGTAGACCAGCCCGTGGTAGTCGATGCCGCTGTGGCTGCTCAAGCCGATCTCGCAGGTACGGCTGGTGGAAATGCCTTCGCCGCAATACTGCACCGCATCCTTCAGGCTGCGCAGCGAATGGGCATTAAGCTCGGGAGTGGTGAAGCCCTTGTCGCCAGCGAAGCCGCAACAGTGAATGCCTTCCGGTATTACCACTTGCTTGCTGCAACGCCGCGCCAGGTCGATCAGCGCCTGGCTTTCGCCCAGGTGCTGGGTGCTGCAGGTCACGTGCACGGCCACCGGCTCGTCCTGGGGGGTGAACTCCAGGCGGTCGAGCAGGTGGGTGCGGATGAAGCGCACCGGGTCGTAGAGGTCCAGCCGGGTTTCACCCAGGTCTTGCACCAGGCGCAGGGTGCAGGGGCTGGTGTCGCAGTAGATCGGGTCAAGGCCGCCACGGCTGGCGTGCAGCAGTGCGTTGATCAGCTCCTGGCGCTTGTGTTCGGCCTGCTCGGGGTAACCCTTGGAGGCGAACGGCTGGCCGCAGCACAGGCTGTCGGCGTTTTCGGGGAACACCACCTGGTAGCCGGCCTTTTCCAGCAGGGCGCGGGTCTTGTCCAGCAGCGAGCTCTGTTCGCGGTCGGCGTACGCCGGGCCCATGACGCGCGACACGCAGGCGGCCAGGTACACCACGCGCGGGCGGGCGTCGTTGCTGGCCGCGCTGAACTGCAGCGGGCGCAGCGGTTGTGGCATGGCCGCGGTCCACTGCGGCAGGCGGCCGTTGCTGGCTTTGCTCATGGATGCGCTCAGGCGGGCCAGGCGGGGCGCGCCGAGCAGCTTGCGTGCAGTGTTGGCGGCGGTCAGGGTCAGGCGCGCGCCGCCCAGTGCTGTGTTGAAATGCTCGGCGAGCCAGTCGGCTGTTTTTGGGTGACCGGCAGCCTGGCTGCGTAGCTTCTTGACCAGTTCGCCGGTGTTGATTCCGACCGGGCAGCGTTGCGCGCACAGCCCGGTGGCGGCACAGGTGTCGATGCCTTGGTACTGGAAGGTCTTCATCAGGTCGCCGGTGTCGATACCGGCGCGTTGCCTGGCCTGGATGTCGCGCCACATGACGATGCGCTGGCGCGGGCTGAGGGTCAGCCCCTTGGACGGGCAGACCGGCTCGCAGAAACCGCATTCGATGCACTTGTCGACGATCTCGTCGGCAGCGGGCAGCGGCTTGAGGTTTTTCAGGTGTATATCCGGGTCTTCGCTCAGCACCACGTCGGGGTTGAAGATGCCATTGGGGTCGAGCAGGCGCTTGAGCTTCCACATCAGCTGGTAGGCATCCTGGCCCCATTCCAGCTCCACGAACGGCGCCATGTTGCGCCCGGTGCCGTGCTCGGCTTTCAGCGAACCGCCGAATTCCACCGCCACCAGTTGCGCCACGTCATCCATGAATGCCTGGTAGCGGGCCACTTCTGCGGCGCTGTTGAAGCCTTGGGTGAAGACGAAGTGCAGGTTGCCTTCCAGGGCATGACCGAAAATGATCGCTTCGTCGTAGCGGTGCTTGTCGAACAGCTGAATCAGCCGGTTGACCCCTTCGGCCAGTTGCTCGACGGGGAAGGTCACGTCTTCGATGATGACCGTGGTGCCGGTCTGGCGCACGGCGCCGACGGCGGGGAAGGTGTCCTTGCGGATTTTCCACAGCTGGTTGTACACCGCCGGGTCTTCGCTGAAGTCGACCTGTTGTTCCAGCGGGAAATCGGCGATGGAGACCATTATCTGTTGCAACTGTTCGTGCAGCAGGCTCTGGCTGGCGGCGCGTGATTCGATCAGCAGGGCGCAGGCGTTGTCCGACAGGCCTTTGACCCACAGCGGCATGCCCGGCATGTTCTGCACCGAGCGCAGGCTGCGGCGGTCGAGCAGCTCCACGGCGGACACCGGCTGGCGCTTGAGCAGGGGCACGGCGCGACAGCAGCTTTCGACGCTGGGGAACACCAGCAAGGCGCTGGCCTTGTGCGGGTGGTCGGGCACGGTGTCGTAGGTGACGGCGCTGATAAAGCCCAGCGTGCCTTCGGAACCGACCAGCAGATGTTGCAGGATATCCAGCGGCTGGTCGTAGTCCACCAGCGCGTTCAGTGACAGACCGGTGGTGTTCTTCAGTCGGTACTTGTGCCGGATGCGCTCGGCCAGTGCGGTGTTGGCACGGGTTTCACGGCCCAGGCGGGCCAGTGATTCCAGCAAGTCAGCGTGGCTGCTTGCAAAGGCTTCTACGCTGGCCGGGTCTTCGCTGTCCAGGCGGGTGCCGTCGGCCAGCACCAGGCGCAGGCCGGCCAGGGTGTGGTAGGTGTTCTGCGCGGTACCGCAGCACATGCCGCTGGCGTTGTTGGCGACGATGCCGCCGATTTTGCAGGCGTTGATCGAGGCCGGGTCGGGGCCGATCTTGCGCCCGAAAGGGGCCAGCCAAGCGTTGGCCTGGGCACCGATCACGCCCGGCTGCAGGCGAATCTGCTCGCCCTGGCCACGAATCTCGCGACCGTTCCAGTTGTCGCCGAGCACAATCAGCACCGAATCGCTGATGGCCTGGCCAGACAGGCTGGTGCCGGCGGCGCGGAAGGTAACCGGCACCCGCTCGCGCTGAGCCAGCTTGATCAGGCCGACCACTTCGTCCTCGGACTCGACGCGTACCACCAGCTTGGGGATCAGCCGGTAGAAGCTGGCGTCGGTGCCGAAGGCCAAGGTAGAGGTGGGGTCGTCGAACCGGCGTTCGGCGGGGATCAGGCGCTCGGCATCACGCAGAAACGCGGCGGGCAGGCTCATGCAGTCTCCTCGCGGGGCCACGGCGTCTGGCGCGCGGTGTGCCCCGGTCATTCAGGCAGTGGTGGGTGCAGGCGTCAGGCGCCCAGTTCGCGTACCAGCGAGTCGCGGGTGATTTCGCTGATCGACTTGGCACCGGTCAGCACCATGGCTACGCGCATTTCCTTCTCGAACAGCTCCAGCAGGTTTTTCACCCCGGCCTGGCCGTGCACGGCCAATGCCCAGAGGAACGCGCGGCCGATCAGTACGGTGTCGGCGCCCATGGCGATCATGCGCACTACGTCGAGACCGCTGCGGATGCCCGAGTCGGCAAGAATCTTGATGTCACCTTTGACTGCGTCAGCGATGGCGGGCAGGGCGCGGGCGCTGGACAGCACGCCGTCGAGCTGGCGGCCGCCGTGGTTGGAGACGACGATGCCGTCGGCACCGAAGCGGACCGCATCGCGGGCATCATCGGCATCGAGAATGCCCTTGATGATCATCGGGCCATCCCAGAACTCGCGGATCCACTCCAGGTCTTTCCAGGAAATGGAAGGGTCGAAGTTGTTGGCCAGCCAGCCAATGTAGTCGGCAAGGCCCGTGGGGTTGCCACGGTAGGTGGAGATGTTGCCCAAGTCGTGTGGGCGCCCCATCACCCCGACATCCCACGCCCATTCGGGGTGGGTCATGGCTTGCAGAACGCGGCGCAGCGGGCCGTTCTTGCCGCTCATGCCTGAGTGAGCGTCACGGTAGCGGGCGCCGGGGGTCGGCATGTCGACGGTGAATACCAGGGTTTTAACCCCGGCTGCCTTGGCGCGCTCCAGCGCGTTGCGCATGAAGCCGCGGTCCTTGAGTACATACAGCTGGAACCACATCGGCCGGTTGATGGCAGGCGCCACCTCTTCGATCGGGCACACCGACACCGTGGACATGGTGAACGGGATGCCATGGGCTGCCGCTGCGCGCGCGGCCTGCACTTCGCCACGGCGGGCGTACATGCCGGTAAGGCCGACCGGGGCAAGGGCCACCGGCATGCTCAGGGTTTCGTCGAACAGCCTGGTTTCCAGGCTGAGTTCGGACATGTTCTTCAGCACGCGCTGGCGCAGGGCGATGCTGGCCAGGTCCGACACGTTGTGGCGCAGGGTGTGCTCGGCGTAGGCGCCGCCGTCGGCATAGTGGAACAGGAAGGGAGGCAGCTTGCGTTGGGCCGCGGCGCGATAGTCGGTAGAGGCAGAAATAATCATGGATTCTCGCAGCGTTGCTTGTGGGGAGTGCCGGGCGCAGCTGGCGCCCGGCCCCTTTCACTTTAGTGATGAACCAGCATGCCGGTCAGCCAGTAGGCCTGGACCAGGGTGATCAGGCCGACGATGGTGGCGAAGAACAGGCTGTGCTTGACGGTGAAGCGGAACAGATCGGATTCCTTGCCGACCAGGCCGGTAGCGGCGCAAGCCACGGCGATCGACTGCGGCGAAATCATCTTGCCGGTTACGCCGCCGCTGGTGTTGGCGGCCACCAGCAGGGTGTCGTTGACCCCGATCTGGTGCGCGGTGGTGGCCTGCAGCGAGCTGAACAGGGCGTTGGACGAAGTGTCCGAGCCCGTCAGGAACACGCCCAGCCAGCCGAGGAACGGCGAGAAGAACGGGAAGGCAGCGCCAGTGCCGGCCAGCACCAGAGCCATGGTCGAGGACATGCCCGAGTAGTTGGTGACGAAGGCAAAGGCCAGCACCATGCCGATCGACAGGATTGGCCAGCGCAGTTCCCAGAAGGTCTCCTTGAAAGTGGTCAGACCAGTTTTGAAGTTGATCTTCAGCACGGCCATGGAGATCAGCGCCGACAGGAAGATCGCGGTGCCGGTGGCAGAGATCGGGTCGAGCTTGAACACCGCCGGCATGGCGGTCGGCGCGGCGACGATCGGCGCGGTCTTGATCACCAGCTGGTCGAGGTGCGGGATGGCGAAATTGAACACGAAGTTGTACATCGCGCCGCCTGGGGCGAAGGCTGCCTTGAACGGCTTCAGGGTCCAGATGGTGACCAGCACGGTAAGGATCAGGAACGGCGACCAGGCCTTGAAAATTTCGCCAAAGCTGTAGGGCGTCGGCTGGCTGCCGGTCGGCTGCACCACGGCGGCGCCAACGCTGCCTTTGGCTTCGCTGAACGAGCGCTTGGGCTGCCAGACTTTCAGGAACAGGGTCAGGCAGATCAGGCTGGCCAGCGCCGAGGTGATGTCCGGCAGCTCGGGGCCGATGAAGTTCGAGGTGAAGTACTGGGTCACGGCGAAGCTCAGGCCGGCGACCAGGGCGGCAGGCCAGGTTTCCTTCACGCCGCGCAGCCCGTCCATCATGAACACCAGCCAGAACGGTACGAACAACGACAGCAGCGGCAGCTGGCGGCCGGTCATGGCGCCGATGTGGAAGGCGTCGATACCGGTGACCTGGCCGGCCACGATGATCGGGATGCCCAGGGCGCCGAAGGCCACCGGTGCGGTGTTGGCGATCAGGCACAGGCCGGCGGCGTACAGTGGGTTGAAGCCCAGGCCTACCAGCAGCGCTGCGGTAATTGCCACCGGTGCACCAAAGCCCGCCGCGCCTTCCAGGAAGGCACCGAAGCAGAAGCCGATCAGCAGCACTTGCAGGCGCTGGTCGTCGGTGATCGACAGCACCGAGCTGCGGATCACTTCGAACTGGCCGCTCTTGACCGTGAGTTTGTACAGGAACACCGCGGCAACGATGATCCAGGCAATGGGCCAGAGGCCGTAGAGGAAGCCATAACCCGCGGCGGCGAAAGCCATGTCGACAGGCATCTGGAAGGCGAAGATCGCCACCAGGATCGACAGCGCGAGGGTGATGC
This sequence comes from Pseudomonas sp. 8_5_2, assembly GCF_059295255.1. Taxonomy (NCBI): domain Bacteria; kingdom Pseudomonadati; phylum Pseudomonadota; class Gammaproteobacteria; order Pseudomonadales; family Pseudomonadaceae; genus Pseudomonas; species Pseudomonas sp. 8_5_2. Next base: position 5,192,489 of record NZ_CM181238.1, on the reverse strand, counting down.
TGCCCGCCACGTGGCCCTTGAGGCGGAACACGGCGAGGGCAAGGAAGAAGAACACAATGGGAATGACCGCCGCCAGTGCGGACAAGCCAAGACTACCAAGCGGGCTATAGAGTTGTTGCCAGGTTTGCATATGGGGTGGCCCCTAATTGTTGTTGGTCAGCACTGGCATTGGATAATTGGTAAGACCAATTTACAATGACTGGACGCTAGGTTAAAAGCGCTGTCGTGGGTGTGTCAATTTGTCCTGTGCAAAACTTTGGTCGGGTACCGATGAACGGGCGCCTGGTGCGCTGGGAAAATCGTGGCTTGATGGGTGTTTGCGCGGCCTGGATCGGCGAGAATAGGCGCCCCCTGAAATCTGCCGGGGTTTGTGGAGAGCATGTGATGGTTTTTGATCAGGTCCGCCAACGGCGCCTGTCCGACGATATTGTCGATCGGTTGGAAGGGATGATTCTGGAAGGCACGCTGACCTCGGGGCAGCGGCTGCCGGCCGAGCGCGTCCTCGCCGAGCAGTTCGGCGTGTCTCGCCCGTCACTGCGTGAGGCGATCCAGAAGCTGGTGGCCAAGGGGCTGCTGGTCAGCCGCCAGGGAGGGGGCAATTTTGTAGCCGAATCCCTGGGCTCCACGTTCAGCGACCCGTTGCTGCAATTGCTTGAGCACAGTGCAGAGGCGCAGCGCGATCTGCTCGAATTCCGCCATACCCTGGAAGCGTCCTGTGCGTATTACGCAGCCCAGCGCGCCACCGAGCCAGACCGGGCGCGGCTGAAGGCAGCCTTCGATGTGCTTCAGGACTGCTATTCCAGGGTCGACGAAGTGACCCGGGCAGAAGAGGGCGCGGCGGATGCGCGCTTCCACCTGGCGATTGCCGAGGCCAGCCATAACGCGGTGTTGCTACACACCATCCGTGGCTTGTTCGACCTGCTCAAGCGCAACGTGGTGACCAACATCGGTGGCATGTACCAGCAGCGCACCGAAACCCGGGACATGCTGATCAGTCAGCATCGGGAGCTTTACCTGGCGATTGTCGAGGGCAGGGCGGAGGATGCGCGAGAAATATCCAGCCGGCACATTCTGTATGTGCAGGAAGTGCTGGCAGAGGCGCAGCAAGAGGCGCAGCGGGTGGCGCGGGCAGAGCGGCGCAGCGGTCGCTGACCTTCGCTGGTCTCATCGCCGGCAAGCCAGCTCCCACAGGTGTTGCATTGGCTGTGAGCCGTGTGCAGTACCTGTGGAAGCTGGCTTGCCGGCGATGAGGCCAGAACAGGCTAACCGAAAGATCTGGTCTCCCACAGGTGTTGCATTGGCTGTGAGCCCTATGCAGTACCTGTGGGAGCTGGCTTGCCGGCGATGAGGCCAGAACAGGCTAACCGAAAGATCTAGTCTTCCTTGCCCTTGTTGCGCACAGCCCGCTGCAGCTCGCGGTTGGAATCGCGTTCGCGCACCGTGTCGCGCTTGTCGAATTCCTTCTTGCCCTTGCCCAGTGCGATTTCACACTTGATCAGGTGCTTGCTCCAGTACAGCGACATGGCGACGCAGGTGTAACCCTTTTGCGCCACCGCCGCTTCCAGGCGCTCGAGCTCGCGCTTGTTCAGCAGCAGCTTGCGCGTGCGCATCGGGTCGGCGATGACATGCGTGCTGGCCGTGGTCAGCGGGGTGATGTGGCTGCCGAACAGCCAGGCTTCGCCGTCCTTGAGCAGCACGTAGCTGTCAACGAGGTGCGCCTTGCCGGCCCGCAGGCTTTTTACTTCCCAGCCGGACAGGACCAGCCCGGCCTCGAACTTGTGTTCGATGAAGTAATCGTGTCGCGCTTTCTTGTTCTGCGCGATGGTCCCGGTCGGATGTTTTTTTTGCTTAGCCATAGGGGCGGCATTATAGGCAAGTCCGCGCGTCGTCCGCTATGGGATTTCGGTGTGCTTGAGCCACTGCAATGAATACCGGACAATACAGCCCCTGTCTTGTCGACAGAACCTGTTTTCGGCACGCTGCGAAGCGCCGCCACCCAGCCTTGGAAGTGATGCCTGGATGACTACCCATATTCAACGCTCCGCCCTGCTGCCATACCCTGCCCAGGCGCTCTACGATCTGGTCAACGATGTGGCCAGCTACCCAGAGTTCCTGCCGTGGTGCTCGGCTTCGACGGTGCTCGAGTGCAGCGACACGCACATGCGTGCCAAGCTCGAAGTGGCCAAGGGTGGCATGAGCCAGCACTTCGTCACGCGTAACGTGCTGGTGCCTGGGCAGTCCATCGAGATGAACCTGGAAGAGGGGCCGTTCACCCAGTTGCATGGCCTGTGGGTGTTCAAGCCGTTGGGTGAAAAAGCCTGCAAGATCAGCCTGGACCTGTCGTTCGATTATGCCGGGTCAATCGTGCGCGCTACCTTGGGGCCTCTTTTCAACCAGGCCGCCAACACCCTGGTGGACGCCTTCTGCCAGCGCGCCAAGCAACTGAATGCCTGACGCATAGAGCGGCAACAAAAAGCCCGGATCATGTCCGGGCTTTTTTGCATCTGCTGTCCCGGTTACCGGGTTTCCAGCGGTGCCGGGGTCGGCACTGGCGTAGTTTCGATGGTGTCGATTTCGCGCTGGATGGACTCTTCTACCGAGCCTGGCTTGGCCGGTTTTTCTTCAGGCTGCGTAGCAGGTTGTGCTGGCTGCTCGGTCTGGCTGGCCGGGCTTACCGTGGTGTCGCTGCTGCCACCGAGGATTTCCTGGTCGCGGCTGACGCCCGGCATGAAGTCACCCGACAGGCTGACCAGCTGGTCGCTTTCATTGAAGAAAATGCTCATGCGTTCTTGCTGACGTTTACCGCCACCAGGCTGCAAGCTGTACAGGTAGTCCCACCGATTGGTGTTGAACGTATCCTGAATGAGCGGGTTGCCCATGATAAACCTTACTTGCCGTCGGGTCATTCCGGGGCGTAATTGGTCTATCATGTCCTGCGTGACGACATTGCCCTGCTGGATGTCGATTTTGTAAACCCCGGGAAACGAGCAACCGGCGAGTGCGAGCAGTCCCACTAGGGTGAGGCTGGTTAGCAAGAGCTTGGTGTTTTGCATCGGTGGGCGACTTCCACTATCTTGGCTGGACAACGTAAACCCCGATCATACCCGTATTAAGAGAAGCTGCGAAGCAGCATCGGCGAGAAAGCTGACCATGGTTGAAAATAGCGAATTACGCAAAGCCGGTCTCAAGGTGACCCTGCCTCGAGTGAAGATCCTTCAGATGCTCGATTCCACCGAGCAGCGTCACATGAGTGCCGAGGACGTCTACAAAGCGCTGATGGAAGCAGGTGAAGACGTCGGCCTGGCCACTGTCTATCGCGTGCTGACCCAGTTCGAAGCGGCGGGGCTGGTTGTTCGCCACAACTTCGACGGCGGCCATGCAGTGTTCGAGCTGGCCGATGGCGGTCACCACGACCATATGGTTGACGTGGATACCAGCGAAGTTATCGAATTCATGGATGCCGCGATTGAAAAGCGTCAGCGTGAGATTGTGGAAGAGCACGGTTTCGAGCTGGTGGACCACAATCTGGTCCTGTACGTGCGTAAGAAAAAGTAACGTTTTTTATCGTTATAAATAACAAAGGCGACCCTCGGGTCGCCTTTGTGCTTTCTGCTTTGGGCAGATGAATTTGGTGGCCTGCACTGGCCCTATCGCCGGCAAGCCAGCTCCTACCTCGATCGCATTGGGCTCAGGCCAGGCGCTGTCCCTGTGGGGGCTGGCTTGCCGGCGATTGGGCCAGTGCAGGAAGGATCAGGCCTTGCCGGAAACCACCATCTTGCGCGCATGCGCCAGGGATTCCTTGGTCAGGTCGATGCCGCCCAGCATTCGCGCCACCTCTTCGACCCGCTCCCGCTTGCCCAGGCTGGCGACGGCGGTGTGTGTGGTGTCGCTGTTGCGCACCTTGTGCACGAACAGGTGCTGGTGTCCTTGCGCTGCCACCTGCGGCAGGTGGGTTACGGTCAGCACCTGGCCACGCTCGCCCAGGCGGCGGAGCAGCTGGCCGACGATTTCAGCGGTAGGCCCACCGATGCCTACGTCGACTTCGTCGAATACCAGGGTCGGAATGCGCGAGGTTTGCGCGGTAATGACCTGGATGGCCAGGCTGATGCGTGAAAGCTCGCCACCCGATGCCACCTTGGCCAGGCCCTTGAGCGGTTGGCCGGGGTTGGCGCTGACCAGCAGCTCGATCTGCTCCAGCCCGTGGGGCGACAAGTCTGCCGCGTCGTTGGCGGTAAGCTCGATGCGGAAGCGCCCGCCGGGCATGCCAAGGCGCTGGATTTCCTGTTCTACCGCCCCTGACAGCTGCTGCGCAGCCTGCTGGCGCAGGCCACTGAGTTCGCGCGCTTTCTCTTTATAGTGCTGGGCAAATGCGGTCAGTTCTTCGCCTAGCCGCTCGATCGATTCGTCACTGGCGTTCAGGCCTTCCAGTTCTTCCATCAGCTGCTGTTGCAGGTGGGGCAGTTCGGTCGGGTGAACGCGGTGTTTACGCGCCAGGGTGTAGATGGTGTCGAGGCGCTCTTCCAGCGCCTGCAGGCGCATGGGGTCGGCATCGAAGTTGTCGAGGAAGCGATTGAGCTCGCCAACGGCTTCCTCTACCTGGATCTGGGCACTGGCGATCAGGTTGGCCGCCTCACCGAGTGCTTTCGGCGAGTGGGTCGCTGCACCCAGGCGGTTGAGGCTTGAGGTGAGGGCGCTGAGCACATTGCCCGAATCGCTCTCGCTGCACTGGTCGATCACCTGGCGGCAGATGCCAAACAGGGCTTCGGCGCTGGTCAGGTTCTTGTGTTCCTGCTCCAGTTGCTCCAGTTCGTGCTCGCCCAGGCCGAGGTTGTCCAGCTCCTCCAGCTGGTAGCTGAGCAGCTGATGACGCGCGCGCTGCTCGTCGCCGGAATTGGACAGGCGCTCGAGCTCCAGGCGGGTCTGGTTCCAGCGCTTGGCGGCCAGTTGCACCTGACGCGACAGGTCGACGGCGCCGGCATACTCGTCGAGCAGGCGACGGTGGGTGTCGGCCTTGAGCAGCGACTGGTGCTCGTGCTGGCTGTGGATATCGATCAGCAGCTCCCCCAGCGCCTTGAGGTCGCCGAGTGGGCAGGGCGTGCCATTGATGTAGCCACGGCTGCGGCCTTCGGCAGTGATCACCCGGCGCAGGATGCACAGGCCTTCGTTGGCCAGGTCGCGCTCGGCCAGCCAGGTATGGGCCTCGGGGATGTCCACCAGGTCGAAGGTGGCGAGGATGTCGGCCTTGTCGGTGCCTGGGCGCACCACGCCGCTGTCGGCCCGGTCGCCCAGGGCCAGACCTAGGGCGTCGAGCATGATCGATTTGCCGGCACCGGTCTCGCCCGTGATGACGGACATGCCGCGGGCAATTTCGAGGTCGAGGTGCTCGACGATGGCATAGTTGTGAATGGACAGGTGCACCAGCATGAGGGGCGGCTCCCGAGAGTCTTGTCTGGTTATTTATACAGTACTTTTTTCAGGCCTGCCAATGCCCCTTGGCAGATTCTGTTGCGGCCGGGAAATCCATCGTGCCCCTTGAAGCTGGTTTTTCCGGCCCCATATAGCCGACATCACAGGCGAGCCTGGCTCGCAGTCCACAAAATTGCGCAGGAGAGACCCCATGGCTGATGAACAGCTGAACGAGAACAACCTTAACGTCGAAGAAGCCGCTGCAGGCAACGCTGCCGAGGCCCGTGTTCTGGAGCTCGAGGAGCAGCTGGCAACAGCCAAGGACCAAGCGCTGCGCGCCGTCGCCGACGTGCAGAATGCCCGCCGTCGGGCCGAGCAGGACGTGGAGAAAGCCCACAAGTTCGCCCTGGAGAAATTCTCCAGCGACCTGCTGCCGGTGATCGACAGCCTGGAACTGGCCCTGGCCCACTCCAGTGCCGACGATGAGCACGTCAAGCAGATCCGCGAAGGCGTCGAGCTGACCCTGAAGATGTTCCAGGACACCCTGAAGCGCTACAACCTCGAAGCTGTCGACCCGCACGGCCAGCCGTTCAACCCTGAGCACCACCAGGCGATGGCCATGCAGGAGAATGCTGAAGTAGAGCCCAACAGCGTGCTGAACGTGTTCCAGAAGGGTTACCTGCTGAACGGCCGCCTGCTGCGCCCCGCCATGGTGGTGGTCAGCAAGGCGCCGAGCGCGGCGCAACCCTCGATCAATGAAAAGGCTTGAAATCCGTCGGGGCAACCCCATCTAGGTGTCAAGCCTTCAAGTATTACCGCAGTTGGCCAAAGTAGTCGCTGCTAACAAATTCAAGTTTCGGGAGAGTTAACATGGGCAAAATCATCGGTATCGACCTGGGGACCACCAACTCGTGCGTCTCCATTCTGGAAAACGGTAACGTCAAGGTCATCGAAAACGCCGAAGGTGCGCGCACTACCCCTTCGATCGTGGCCTACGCCAACGATGGCGAAATCCTGGTAGGTCAGTCGGCCAAGCGCCAGGCTGTTACCAATCCGCACAACACCCTGTTCGCGGTAAAGCGCCTGATTGGCCGCCGCTTCGAAGAGCAGGTGGTGCAGAAAGACATCCAGCTGGTTCCGTACAAAATCGCCAAGGCCGACAACGGTGACGCCTGGGTCGAAGTGAACGGCCAGAAAATGGCGCCGCCGCAAATCAGCGCCGAAGTGCTGAAAAAGATGAAGAAAACCGCCGAAGACTACCTCGGCGAGCCAGTGACCGAAGCGGTCATCACCGTGCCGGCCTACTTCAATGACAGCCAGCGCCAGGCGACCAAGGACGCCGGCCGCATTGCAGGTCTGGACGTAAAACGCATCATCAACGAACCGACCGCTGCTGCGCTGGCCTACGGCATGGACAAGGCCAAGGGCGACCACACTGTCATCGTTTATGACCTGGGTGGCGGTACCTTCGACGTTTCGGTCATCGAAATCGCCGAAGTCGACGGTGAGCACCAGTTTGAAGTACTGGCCACCAACGGCGACACCTTCCTGGGTGGCGAAGACTTCGACATGCTGCTGATCGACTACCTGGTCGAAGAGTTCAAGAAAGAGTCGGGCATGAACCTGAAAGGCGATCCGCTGGCCATGCAGCGCCTGAAGGAAGCTGCCGAGAAGGCCAAGATCGAGCTGTCGTCCGCTCAGTCGACCGACGTGAACCTGCCGTACATCACTGCAGACGCTACCGGTCCTAAGCACCTGAACGTGAAAATCTCCCGCGCCAAGCTGGAGTCGCTGGTTGAAGAGCTGGTGCAGCGCACCATCGAGCCTTGCCGCATCGCCCTGAAAGATGCCGGCATCGATGCCAGCAAGATCGACGACGTGATCCTGGTCGGTGGCCAGACCCGTATGCCGCTGGTGCAGAAAACCGTTGCCGACTTCTTCGGTAAAGAAGCCCGCAAGGACGTCAACCCGGACGAAGCTGTGGCCATGGGTGCTGCCATCCAGGGTGCTGTTCTGGCCGGTGACGTGAAAGACGTGCTGCTGCTGGACGTCAGCCCGCTGACCCTGGGTATCGAAACCATGGGTGGCGTGATGACCCCGCTGATCGAGAAGAACACCACCATCCCGACCAAGAAGTCGCAGGTGTTCTCGACTGCCGACGACAACCAGGGCGCCGTGACCATTCACGTGCTGCAGGGCGAGCGCAAGCAAGCCGCCAGCAACAAGTCGCTGGGCAAGTTCGACCTGGCTGACATCCCGCCAGCACCGCGGGGTGTTCCGCAGATCGAAGTGACCTTCGACATTGACGCCAACGGCATCCTGCACGTCGGCGCCAAAGACAAGGCCACCGGCAAGACCCAGTCGATCGTGATCAAGGCCAACTCCGGCCTGTCCGACGAAGAAATCGAGAAAATGGTGCGTGACGCCGAGGCCAATGCCGAGGAAGACCGCAAGTTCGAAGAACTGGCCGCTGCCCGTAACCAGGGTGATGCACTGGTTCACTCGACCCGCAAGATGGTCGCTGACGCAGGTGACAAGGTCACCGCTGAAGAGAAAACCGCCATCGAGGCCGCTGTGGTTGCCCTGGAAGCCGCTGTCAAAGGCGACGACAAGGCTGCGATCGACGCCAAGGTCGAAGAGCTGTCCAAGGTCTCTGCCCCGGTTGCCCAGAAGATGTACGCCGAGCAGTCGGCCGAACAGCCTCAGGGCGGCGCGCAGCAGGCCGAGCCGGAAGCCAAGCACGATGACGTGGTTGACGCCGAGTTCGAAGAAGTAAAAGGCGACGACAAGAAGTAATCGTTGCATGTTGTCGGCCAGCTCACCGCCGTTTGGCGGTGAGCTGGTAGGATGTCGCCGCGCGGGGGCTTGCTCCCGCGTTGGCGTATCTGGAATTCGAGAATTTTTACAGCATTTGTCGACGCCCCAGGCGGGCAGGCGGCAGGTGCTGATGGCGCGGCGCAGATGCCAGACGCCCAACAAGGTGCAAATGACCTATGTCCAAGCGTGATTATTATGAGGTTCTGGGTGTCGAGCGCGGCGCCAGCGAATCTGACCTCAAGAAGGCCTACCGCCGTCTGGCGATGAAGTATCACCCAGACCGCAACCCGGGCGACAAAGAGTCGGAAGACATGTTCAAGGAGGCCAACGAGGCCTACGAAGTGCTGTCTGATGCCAGCAAGCGCGCGGCCTTCGACCAGTACGGTCATGCCGGCGTCGACCCAAGCATGGGGGCTGGCGGTGCCGGCTTCGGTGGCGCCAACTTCTCCGACATCTTCGGCGATGTGTTCAGTGACTTCTTCGGTGGTGGTGGGGGGCGCGGTGGCGGCCGCGGCGGTGCCCAGCGCGGCAGCGACCTGCGCTACACGCTGGAGCTGAACCTGGAAGAAGCGGTGCGTGGCACCACGGTCAGCATTCGCGTGCCTACGCTGGTCAACTGCCAGCCTTGCGACGGTTCCGGTGCCAAGAAGGGTTCGACCCCGTCGACCTGCCCGACCTGCGGCGGCATCGGCCAGGTGCGCATGCAGCAGGGCTTCTTCTCGGTGCAGCAGACCTGCCCGCGCTGCCATGGCCAAGGCAAGATCATTACCGATCCGTGTGGCTCGTGCCACGGCGAAGGCCGCGTCGAGGAATACAAGACGCTGTCGGTCAAGGTGCCGGCAGGTGTCGATACCGGTGACCGCATTCGCCTGTCGGGTGAGGGCGAGGCGGGTACCCATGGTGGCCCGACTGGCGACCTGTATGTAGTGATCAGCGTGCGTGAGCACGAGATCTTCCAGCGCGACGGCAAGCACCTGTACTGCGAAGTGCCGATCAGCTACACCGATGCTGCCCTGGGTGGCGAGCTGGAAGTGCCGACCCTCGACGGTCGCGTGAAGCTGAAGATTCCGGAAGGCACCCAGACCGGCAAGCAGTTCCGCCTGCGTGGCAAGGGTGTGGCGCCAGTGCGTGGTGGTGGTGCCGGTGACCTGCTGTGCCGTGTCGCGGTGGAAACCCCGGTCAACCTCAGCCGCCGCCAGCGTGAATTGCTCGAAGAGCTGCGTGACTCGCTGGAAGGGGACAGCTCCCACTCGCCCAAGGCCAGTGGCTGGTTCGATGGCGTGAAGCGCTTCTTCGGCGACCTCTGACAAGGAAATGGCTATGCGACGTATTGCAGTAATGGGTGCGGCAGGGCGAATGGGCAAGACCCTGATCGAAGCCGTGCAGCAACACCCGGGTGCAGGGCTGACGGCGGCGATCGATCGCCCGGACAGCTCGCTGGTCGGTGCGGACGCCGGTGAGCTGGCGGCCCTGGGCCGTATCGGCGTGCTGCTGTCCGACGACGTGGCCAAGGTGGCTGACGAGTTCGACGTGCTGATCGATTTCACGCACCCTTCGGTGACCCTGAAGAACCTGGCGTTCTGCCGTAAGCACGGCAAGGCGATGATCATCGGCACCACCGGTTTCAGCGTCGAGGAAAAGCAGTTGCTGGCCGAGGCGGGCAAGGACATTCCCATCGTCTTTGCCGCCAACTTCAGCGTTGGGGTGAACCTTAGCCTCAAGTTGCTGGACATGGCGGCGCGGGTGCTGGGGGATGATGTCGACATCGAAATCATCGAGGCGCACCACCGGCACAAGGTCGATGCGCCGTCGGGTACTGCGCTGCGCATGGGTGAAGTGGTTGCCAATGCGCTGGGCCGTGACCTGCAGGAAGTGGCGGTTTACGGCCGTGAAGGCCAGACCGGTGCGCGTGACCGCAAGACCATCGGCTTCGCTACCGTGCGTGCCGGTGATGTGGTCGGTGACCATACCGTGCTGTTCGCCGCCGAAGGCGAGCGCCTGGAAATCACCCACAAGGCTTCCAGCCGCATGACCTTCGCCAAGGGCGCGGTGCGTGCGGCGCTGTGGCTGGATGGGCGCGATGCTGGCCTGTACGATATGCAGGATGTGCTCGAACTGCGTTAAGCCGTTGGAGCGCTGTTGGTTTCTTCGCGGGCTTGCCCGCTCCCGCAGGATTTGTACCGGGCGCAGACTTTGTGCGGTCCCTGTGGGGGCGGGTTTACCCGCGAAGAAGCCACCGCCGGTGTCAGTCTGTCGCATTCATGTGTTTTAGAGACACATATACGGTAGACCGAAAACGCACTTTTCTGTAAGCTACAGCTTTAGTGTGTCCACTAAAAGCGCGCAGCGAATTGAATTCAGCACATGAAAGCGGGGTGACGTGTCCATACGTCACTCCGCTTTTTTGCAACCTGCGATCGCCCTTTCATGCTTGATTTACGGGAGGTCTTCTTGACAAAGCCAGCCATACTCGCCCTTGCCGACGGCAGTATTTTTCGCGGTGAAGCCATTGGTGCCGACGGTCAGACCGTTGGTGAGGTGGTATTCAACACCGCTATGACCGGCTACCAGGAAATCCTTACAGACCCTTCCTATGCGCAGCAAATCGTTACCCTGACCTACCCGCACATTGGCAACACCGGCACCACGCCGGAAGACGCCGAGTCGAACCGTGTCTGGTCCGCTGGCCTGGTCATCCGTGACCTGCCGCTGCTGGCCAGCAACTGGCGTAACACCCAGTCGCTGCCTGAGTACCTCAAGGCCAACAATGTGGTTGCCATTGCCGGCATCGACACCCGTCGCCTGACCCGAATCCTGCGCGAAAAGGGCGCCCAGAACGGTTGCATCCTCGCCGGTGACAACATCAGCGAAGAGGCCGCCATTGCTGCCGCCCGCGGCTTCCCAGGCCTCAAAGGCATGGACCTGGCCAAGGTCGTCTCCACCACCGAGCGTTACGAGTGGCGCTCCAGCGTGTGGGAGCTGAAGACCGACAGCCACCCGACCATCGACGCCGCCGACCTGCCGTACCACGTGGTTGCCTTCGACTACGGCGTCAAGCTGAACATCCTGCGCATGCTGGTCGCCCGTGGCTGCCGCGTGACCGTGGTGCCGGCCCAGACCCCGGCCAGCGAAGTACTGGCACTCAACCCGGACGGCGTGTTCCTGTCCAACGGCCCGGGTGACCCGGAGCCGTGCGACTACGCCATCCAGGCGATCAAGGAAATCCTCGAGACCGAGATCCCGGTATTCGGCATCTGCCTCGGCCACCAGTTGCTGGCCCTGGCTTCCGGTGCCAAGACCGTGAAAATGGGCCACGGCCACCACGGTGCCAACCACCCGGTCCAGGACCTGGACACCGGCGTGGTCATGATCACCAGTCAGAACCACGGCTTTGCCGTTGACGAGGCGACCCTGCCGGCTAACGTCCGCGCCATCCACAAGTCGCTGTTCGACGGCACCCTGCAGGGTCTCGAGCGCACCGACAAGAGCGCGTTCAGCTTCCAGGGTCACCCTGAGGCGAGCCCAGGCCCGACCGACGTCGCGCCACTGTTCGATCGTTTCACCGATGCCATGGCCAAGCGCCGCTGAGCATCCTGCTTCAAGGCCCCGGGCCGGCACCTGCCGCGCCCGGACGCGCCTGACCCAGATTGTTCAAAGCGGCTTGCCGACTGACCCCGGATTTGAGTGACCACCATGCCAAAACGTACAGACATCAAAAGCATCCTGATTCTCGGTGCCGGCCCGATCGTGATCGGCCAGGCCTGCGAATTCGACTACTCCGGCGCCCAGGCCTGTAAAGCCCTGCGCGAGGAAGGTTTCCGCGTCATCCTGGTGAACTCCAACCCAGCCACCATCATGACCGACCCGGCCATGGCCGACGCCACCTACATCGAGCCGATCAAATGGCAGACTGTGGCCAAGATCATCGAGAAAGAGCGCCCGGACGCCGTTTTGCCGACCATGGGTGGCCAGACCGCACTTAACTGCGCCCTGGACCTGGAGCGCCACGGCGTTCTGGAAAAGTTCGGCGTAGAAATGATCGGCGCCAACGCTGACACCATCGACAAGGCTGAAGATCGTTCGCGCTTCGACAAGGCGATGAAGGCCATCGGCCTGGAGTGCCCGCGCTCCGGTATCGCCCACAGCATGGAAGAGGCCAATGCGGTCCTCGAAAAGCTCGGCTTCCCGTGCATCATCCGCCCGTCGTTCACCATGGGTGGCACCGGCGGTGGTATTGCCTACAACCGTGAAGAGTTCGAAGAAATCTGCACCCGTGGTCTGGACCTGTCGCCGACCAAAGAGCTGCTGATCGACGAATCGCTGATCGGCTGGAAAGAATACGAGATGGAAGTGGTCCGCGACAAAAAGGACAACTGCATCATCGTCTGCTCGATCGAGAACTTCGACCCGATGGGTGTGCACACCGGTGACTCGATCACCGTTGCCCCGGCACAGACCCTGACCGACAAGGAATACCAGATCATGCGCAACGCCTCGCTGGCGGTGCTGCGTGAAATCGGTGTCGAAACCGGCGGTTCCAACGTGCAGTTCGGTATCTGCCCAGACACCGGCCGGATGGTCGTCATCGAGATGAACCCGCGCGTATCGCGTTCGTCCGCCCTGGCGTCCAAGGCCACCGGCTTCCCGATCGCCAAGATTGCCGCCAAGCTGGCCATTGGTTACACCCTCGACGAACTGCAGAACGACATCACCGGCGGCCGCACCCCGGCTTCGTTCGAGCCGTCGATCGACTACGTTGTCACCAAGTTGCCGCGCTTTGCCTTCGAAAAATTCCCGAAAGCCGACGCCCGCCTGACCACCCAGATGAAATCCGTGGGTGAAGTCATGGCCATCGGCCGGACCTTCCAGGAATCCCTGCAGAAAGCCCTGCGCGGTCTGGAAGTCGGCGCCTGCGGCCTCGACCCGAAAGTCGACCTGGCCAGCCCTGAAGCCGCCAGCATTCTCAAGCGCGAGCTGACCGTGCCGGGCGCCGAGCGTATCTGGTACGTCGCCGACGCCATGCGTTCGGGCATGACCTGCGAAGAGATCTTCGCCCTGACCGGCATCGACATGTGGTTCCTGGTGCAGATGGAAGATCTGATCAAGGAAGAAGAGAAGGTCAAGACCCTGGCCCTGTCGGCCATCGACAAGGCGATGATGCTGCGCCTCAAGCGCAAAGGTTTCTCGGACCAGCGACTGGCTGTTCTGCTCGGTATCACCGACAAGAACCTGCGCCGTCACCGCCACAAGCTGGAAGTGTTCCCGGTCTACAAGCGCGTCGACACCTGCGCCGCCGAATTCGCCACCGACACCGCCTACCTGTACTCCACTTACGAGGAAGAGTGCGAGGCCAATCCGTCGACCCGCGACAAGATCATGATCCTCGGTGGCGGCCCTAACCGTATCGGCCAAGGGATCGAGTTCGACTACTGCTGCGTACACGCGGCCCTGGCGCTGCGCGAAGACGGTTACGAGACCATCATGGTCAACTGCAACCCGGAAACCGTCTCCACCGACTACGACACCTCCGACCGCCTGTACTTCGAGCCGTTGACCCTGGAAGACGTGCTGGAAGTGTGCCGCGTCGAGAAGCCGAAAGGCGTCATCGTCCACTACGGCGGCCAGACCCCGCTGAAACTGGCCCGTGCCCTGGAAGAAGCCGGCGTACCGATCATCGGCACCAGCCCGGATGCCATCGACCGTGCCGAAGACCGTGAGCGCTTCCAGCAAATGGTGCAGCGTCTGAACCTGCTGCAGCCGCCAAACGCCACCGTGCGCAGCGAAGAGGAAGCCATCCGCGCAGCGGGCAGCATCGGCTACCCGCTGGTGGTGCGCCCGTCCTACGTACTCGGCGGCCGCGCGATGGAGATCGTCTACGAACTGGACGAGCTCAAGCGCTACCTGCGCGAAGCGGTACAAGTTTCCAACGACAGCCCGGTACTGCTCGACCACTTCCTCAACTGCGCCATCGAGATGGACGTGGATGCGGTGTGCGACGGCACCGACGTGGTGATCGGCGCCATCATGCAGCACATCGAGCAGGCCGGCGTTCACTCCGGTGACTCGGCATGCTCGCTGCCACCTTACTCGCTGAGCAAGGAAGTGCAGGACGAAGTCCGCGAACAGGTCAAGAAAATGGCCCTGGAGCTGGGCGTGGTCGGCCTGATGAACGTGCAGCTGGCCCTGCAGGGCGACAAGATCTACGTGATCGAAGTCAACCCGCGTGCTTCGCGTACCGTGCCGTTCGTGTCCAAATGCATCGGCACCTCCCTGGCGATGATCGCGGCCCGCGTCATGGCTGGCAAAACCCTGAAAGAGCTTGGCTTCACCCAGGAAATCATCCCGAACTTCTACAGCGTCAAGGAAGCCGTGTTCCCGTTCGCCAAGTTCCCGGGGGTTGACCCGATCCTCGGCCCTGAGATGAAATCGACCGGTGAAGTCATGGGCGTCGGCGACAGCTTCGGCGAAGCCTTTGCCAAGGCCCAGATGGGCGCCAGCGAAGTGCTGCCGACTGGCGGTACCGCGTTCATCAGCGTGCGCGATGACGACAAGCCACAAGTGGCTGGCGTTGCCCGCGACCTGATTGCCCTGGGCTTCGAAGTGGTTGCTACTGCTGGCACCGCCAAGGTCATCGAGGCGGCTGGCCTGAAAGTGCGCCGTGTGAACAAGGTGACCGAAGGTCGCCCGCACGTGGTCGACATGATCAAGAACGACGAAGTGTCGCTGATCATCAACACCACCGAAGGCCGCCAGTCGATCGCCGATTCGTACTCGATTCGTCGCAATGCGCTGCAGCACAAGATTTACTGCACCACTACCATTGCGGCCGGTGAAGCCATCTGCGAAGCGCTGAAATTCGGTCCCGAGAAGACCGTTCGTCGCTTGCAAGATCTGCATGCAGGACTCGAAGCATGAGCATTACGAAATACCCGATGACCGTTCAGGGCGCTCGCGCCCTGGAAGAGGAGCACCTGTTCCTGAGCAAGACCGAGCGCCCGCGCCTGAGCCAGGCGATCGGTGAAGCCCGCGAGCTGGGTGACCTCAAGGAAAACGCCGAATACCATGCTGCCCGCGAAGAGCAGGGTATGGTCGAGGCCCGTATCCGTGATATCGAAGGCCGCCTGCAAAACTCGGTAGTGATCGACGTGACCACCATTGCCCATACCGGCAAGGTCATTTTCGGTACCACCGTGGAGCTGGCCAACACTGAAACCGACGAGCGTGTGAAGTATCAGATCGTCGGCGAAGATGAAGCTGACGTGAAGAAAGGCAAGCTGTCGAGCAGCGCGCCTATCGCCCGTGCCATCATCGGCAAGGAAGAAGGCGACGTCGTCGTCATCAAGACGCCAAGCGGCACGGTCGAGTACGAGATTGTCGAAGTCCAGCACATCTGACCGGCGCCTGCGGGCGCCATCCCTCGAGGGGATCCTCTGGCAGCTGGCCCAGGTTTTCTGGGTCGGTGGCCTGTGGGTGTTTCACGTGGGGCTGGTGCCCGCGCTCAAGGTCAGTGGCCTGGCGCCGTTGCTGGTGCAGGACATCGCCGGGCAGATCGACCGCTGGTTGATCGGCGTGGCGTTGTTGGGGTTATTGACCCAGCTGGCGGTGCTGGCGAGGGTTGACGGCCTGGCGGCCTGGTGGCGGCAGTTCCGGGGCCAGATGCTGCTGCTCGGCTTCGCTGCCTGCGTGGGGTACTACACCTTGCGCTACGGTATTTCCGTAGGCGAGCGCTGGCAGATGTTCTGCTTCCTGGTGCTGGGCTTTTCCGGCATCGTGCTGGTAGCCCAGCCAGTCCCGGTCAGGGCGCGGTTGACGCGCCGCTGAGCGGAGCCACCGTTACTTGTAGCGGTGGATGTTGGACAGCTGCTTGTTCGGCTGTGGGTTCTTGCGGTAGATCAGGGCTTTCTTGCCGATGGTCTGCACCAGCTCGGCACGGCCGGCCTTGCACAATTGGGCAATGGTTTCGGCCCGTTCTTCGCGATCTTCCGAGCGAATCTCGACCTTGATCAGCTCATGGTCGGCCAGGGCGCGTTCCAGTTCGGCGATGACGCCTTCATTCAAACCGTTGCCAGCAACGATCAGGACCGGCTTCAGGTCATGACCAATGGACTTGTATTGCTTCTTCTGCTCGTTATTGAGCGGCATAATCTGACCCTTTCTGTCTGATTCTGTAAAATTGACCGGCATTTTACCCGAGGGCCACCGGCTCCGCCCAGTCAATCACGACGCATATCATCGAGGTGCCCCGTGGTACAACGTTCCAAAAGCAGCGCAAACTGGCTGCGAGAGCATTTCAACGACCCTTTTGTTAAACAGGCACAGAAGGATGGCTACCGCTCGCGTGCGAGCTACAAACTGCTGGAGATCCAGGAAAAGGACCGTCTGATCCGCCCCGGCATGAGCGTGATCGACCTCGGCGCCGCCCCGGGTGGCTGGTCGCAGGTAACCAGTCGTCTGATTGGTGGCCAGGGCCGTCTGATCGCCTCCGACATCCTGGAAATGGACTCGATCCCCGATGTGACCTTCATCCAGGGCGACTTCACCCATGATTCAGTGCTGCAGCAGATTCTCGAGGCGGTCGGTGATACGCATGTAGACCTTGTGATTTCCGACATGGCCCCCAATATGAGTGGTACGCCCGAAGTGGACATGCCGCGTGCCATGTTCCTCTGCGAGCTGGCCCTGGATCTGGCAACCCGCGTGCTCAAGCCCGGCGGTGATTTCCTGATCAAGATTTTCCAGGGCGAAGGCTTCGACATGTACCTGAAGGACGTGCGCACCAAGTTCGACAAGGTGCAGATGCGCAAGCCGTCTTCTTCGCGCGACCGTTCTCGCGAGCAGTACTTGCTGGGCAAGGGTTTCAAAGGCGTTTGAAAAGGCGTGCTACGGGTGGCCGATAGTTATTTCCAATCGGCCCTCCCGTCTGGATCGTCCGAACTTCGTGTAGTCTAGCTTTCACAAAGGGTTACAGACGGTGCCTGCGGCTGCGTAGGTAATGTAGTAAGTTAGGGCGATGAATATCATGCGAGGCACGGCTGCGTCGTGCGCCGGCCTCAGAGGGTAGCGAATTGAACGACATGGCAAAGAATCTGATCCTGTGGTTGATCATCGCAGCTGTCCTGGTGACAGTGATGAACAACTTCTCCAGCCCTAACGAGCCGCAGACCCTCAACTATTCCGACTTCATCCAGCAGGTCAAGGATGGCAAGGTCGAGCGTGTGACTGTCGACGGCTACATCATTACCGGCAAGCGCGCCGACGGCGACAACTTCAAGACCGTGCGCCCGGCCATTACCGACAACGGCCTGATCGGCGACCTGGTCGACAACCACGTGGTCGTTGAAGGCAAGCAGCCTGAACAGCAGAGCATCTGGACCCAGTTGCTGGTTGCCAGCTTCCCGATCCTGGTCATCATTGCCGTGTTCATGTTCTTCATGCGCCAGATGCAGGGCGGTGCAGGCGGCAAGGGCGGGCCGATGAGCTTCGGCAAGAGCAAGGCACGCCTGCTTTCCGAAGACCAGGTCAAGACTACCCTGGCCGACGTTGCGGGCTGCGACGAGGCCAAGGAAGAGGTTGGCGAGCTGGTCGAGTTCCTGCGTGATCCGGGCAAGTTCCAGCGCCTGGGTGGCCGTATCCCGCGCGGTGTGTTGATGGTCGGCCCACCCGGTACAGGTAAGACCCTGCTGGCCAAGGCCATCGCTGGCGAGGCGAAAGTGCCGTTCTTCACCATTTCCGGTTCGGACTTCGTGGAAATGTTCGTCGGTGTCGGTGCCAGCCGTGTGCGCGACATGTTCGAGCAGGCCAAGAAGCACGCCCCGTGCATCATCTTCATCGACGAAATCGACGCCGTTGGTCGCCACCGTGGTGCCGGCATGGGCGGCGGTCACGACGAGCGCGAGCAAACCCTCAACCAGTTGCTGGTAGAGATGGACGGCTTCGAGATGAACGACGGCATCATCGTCATCGCGGCTACCAACCGTCCGGACGTGCTCGACCCGGCGCTGCTGCGTCCTGGTCGCTTCGACCGTCAGGTAGTGGTTGGGCTGCCGGACATCCGCGGTCGCGAACAGATCCTCAAGGTGCACATGCGCAAGGTGCCGGTCGGCGATAACGTCAACCCGGCGGTGATTGCCCGTGGTACTCCAGGCTTCTCCGGTGCCGACCTGGCCAACCTGGTCAACGAGGCTTCGCTGTTTGCCGCACGCTCCAACAAGCGCCTGGTCGAAATGAAAGAGTTCGAGCTGGCCAAGGACAAGATCATGATGGGCGCCGAGCGCAAGACCATGGTCATGTCGGAAAAAGAAAAGCGCAACACCGCTTACCACGAGGCTGGCCACGCCATTGTCGGTCGACTGGTGCCTGAGCACGACCCGGTCTACAAGGTTTCGATCATCCCGCGCGGTCGCGCCCTGGGTGTGACCATGTTCCTGCCGGAAGAGGACCGCTACAGCCTGTCCAAGCGCGCGCTGATCAGCCAGATCTGTTCGCTGTACGGTGGCCGTATCGCCGAAGAAATGACCCTGGGCTTCGATGGCGTCACCACCGGTGCGTCCAACGACATCATGCGTGCCAGCCAGATCGCTCGCAACATGGTCACCAAGTGGGGCTTGTCCGAGAAGCTCGGCCCGCTGATGTACGCCGAGGAAGAGGGCGAAGTGTTCCTCGGTCGTAGCGCCGGCAGCCAGCATGCCAGCGTCTCCGGCGAGACCGCCAAGCTGATCGACTCCGAGGTGCGCAGCATCATCGATCAGTGCTACGCCACTGCCAAGCAGTTGCTCATCGAAAACCGCGACAAGCTCGAGGCGATGACCGAAGCGCTGATGAAGTATGAAACCATCGATGCCGATCAGATTGACGACATCATGGCCGGGCGCACCCCACGCGAACCGCGTGACTGGGACGATGACAAGAACTCGGGCACGCCAGCGGCCCAGGATGATCGTCCAGAATCGCCAATCGGCGGCCCGGCAGCTCAACACTAAGGGCATCTATGAGCTCAGTGCAGTACCCGACCCGGTTGCCTTGCGGCAACCGGGTTCTTGATTTGTCACGTACCCATGTCATGGGTATTCTCAATATCACCCCCGATTCCTTCTCCGATGGCGGGCGCTTCAACCAGCGCGACGAGGCCTTGCGCCATGCCGAAGCGATGGTTGCCGCCGGTGCCACGCTGATCGATATTGGCGGCGAATCCACGCGCCCTGGTGCGCGTGCGGTGTCGGTGACCGAGGAGCTGGAACGGGTGGCGCCGATGGTCGAGGCGATCAACAGCCGCCTCGACGTGGTCATATCGGTCGATACTTCCACGCCCGCGGTCATGCGTGAGTCGGCGCGGCTCGGTGCCGGGTTGATCAACGACGTGCGTGCGCTGGAGCGCGATGGCGCCCTCGACGCGGCTGCGGATACCGGGCTGCCGGTGTGCCTCATGCACATGCGTGGCGAGCCGGGCAACATGCAGGATGACCCGCATTACCAGGATGTGACCGCCGACGTTACGCGCTATCTTGAACAGCGTATGGCCGCCTGCGCGGCAGCGGGTATCGACGCGAACAGAATCATTCTTGACCCGGGCTTTGGTTTCGCCAAGACACTGGCGCACAACCTGAGCCTGTTCAAGCACATGGAAGCGCTCTATTGCCTTGGGCGCCCACTGCTGGTGGGCGTTTCGCGCAAGAGCATGATCGGCCTGACGCTGGAACGTCCGGTCGGCGAGCGGTTGTACGGCAGCCTGGCGCTGGCGGCGTTGGCCGTGACCAAGGGGGCAAGCATCCTGCGTGTCCATGACGTGGCCGAAACTGTCGATGTAGTGCGCATGATTGCTGCGGTGCAAAACGCCGAATAAGAACATTGGAGTCCCTATGAGCAGAAAATATTTTGGTACCGACGGCATTCGTGGCCGCGTCGGCGTATA
The DNA here is from genome assembly GCF_059295255.1 of Pseudomonas sp. 8_5_2. NCBI lineage: Bacteria > Pseudomonadati > Pseudomonadota > Gammaproteobacteria > Pseudomonadales > Pseudomonadaceae > Pseudomonas > Pseudomonas sp. 8_5_2. The sequence goes on along the minus strand of NZ_CM181238.1, from coordinate 5,172,358 downwards.
CCCGATCACGCCGGACTTCATGCTGAAGCTCGGCTGGGCGGCCGGCATGGCCTTCCGCAAGGCGGGCCACTGCCGGGTGCTGGTGGGCAAGGACACGCGGATCTCCGGCTACATGTTCGAGTCGGCGCTCGAGGCCGGCCTGTCTGCAGCAGGTGCCGATGTGCTGCTGCTCGGACCGATGCCGACGCCGGCCATCGCCTACCTGACGCGCACTTTCCACGCAGAGGCCGGTATCGTCATCAGTGCCTCGCACAATCCGCATGATGACAACGGCATCAAGTTCTTCTCGGGCCAGGGCACCAAGTTGCCGGACGAAGTCGAGCTGATGATCGAGGAGCTGCTCGACCAGCCGATGACCGTTGTCGAGTCGGGTAAGCTGGGCAAGGTTTCGCGCATCAATGACGCCGCCGGCCGCTACATCGAATTCTGCAAGAGCAGCGTGCCGAGCAGCACCAGTTTCGAAGGCCTCAAGCTGGTGGTCGATTGCGCCCACGGCGCCACCTACAAGGTCGCGCCAAGCGTATTCCGCGAGCTGGGTGCCGACGTGACCGTGCTGCACGCCCAGCCGGACGGCCTGAACATCAACGAAGGCTGCGGCTCGACCCATATCGAGTCGCTGCAGGCGGCCGTGCTGGTGGGGCATGCCGACCTCGGTATCGCCTTCGACGGCGACGGCGACCGCGTGCTGATGGTCGACCACACTGGCGCGATCATCGACGGTGACGAGCTGCTGTTCATCATCGCTCGCGACTTGCACAGCCGTGGCAAGCTGCAGGGCGGAGTGGTCGGTACGCTCATGAGCAACCTGGGCCTGGAGCTTGCACTGAAGGACCTGGATATCCCGTTCGTGCGGGCCAAGGTCGGCGACCGGTACGTGATGGCCGAGCTGCTGGAACGTGAGTGGCTGGTCGGTGGTGAAAACTCCGGCCACGTGGTGTGCTGCAACCACACCACCACCGGTGACGCGATCATTGCCGCGCTGCAGGTTCTGATGGCGCTCAAGCGTCGTGGTGAAAGCCTCGCACAGGCCCGCCAGGCCCTGCGCAAGTGCCCGCAGGTACTGATCAACGTGCGCTTTGGGGCGAGCAAGGTCGACCCGCTGGAGCACCCGGCGGTCAAGGAAGCCAGTGCCAAGGTGACCGAAGCGTTGGCCGGTCGTGGCCGTGTGCTGCTGCGCAAGTCCGGGACCGAGCCGTTGGTGCGGGTCATGGTCGAGGGCGAAGACGAAAGCCAGGTGCGCACGCACGCCGAAGCGTTGGCCAAACTGGTCGGCGAAGTTTGTGTCTGAAGGCGCTTGCCAGCGCAGATCTGGTTGGGTAAGATCTGCGCCCACTTTGACCGACGAGGTAAAGCATGCGTCGCCCTATGGTAGCTGGTAACTGGAAGATGCACGGTACCCGCGCTAGCGTCGCTGAGCTGACCGAAGGCTTGAGCAATCTTGCCTTGCCGAGCGAAGTGGAAGTCGCGGTATTTCCACCCGCCTTGTTCATCAATCAAGTGATCGATGGCCTGGCAGGCAAAGAAATTACTGTCGGCGCACAGAATTCTGCTGTACAACCCGAACAGGGTGCGCTGACCGGGGAAGTTGCTCCGGAGCAGCTGGCTGAAGCAGGTTGCAAGTTGGTGTTGGTGGGTCACTCGGAGCGTCGCCAGATCATTGGCGAAACCGACGATGTGCTCAATCGCAAGTTTGCAGCGGCCCAGGCCAAAGGTTTGAAGCCAGTGCTTTGCATAGGGGAGACCCTTGAAGAGCGCGAGGCGGGCAAGACGCTAGAAGTTGTCGGGCGTCAACTAAGCAGTATCATCGAAGCTTTCGGTGTTAAGGCTTTTGCCAATGCAGTAATTGCCTATGAGCCTGTATGGGCCATCGGTACGGGCCTTACGGCCTCGCCACAGCAGGCCCAGGATGTGCACGCCGCCATCCGCGGCCAGCTGGCGGCAGAAGATGCTGAAGTGGCTGCGAAGGTGCAGCTGCTCTACGGCGGCAGCGTGAAGGCGGCCAATGCGGCCGAACTGTTCGGCATGCCGGATATCGATGGGGGGCTCATTGGTGGAGCGTCCCTGAACGCAGACGAATTCGGTGCAATTTGTCGCGCCGCAGGAAACTGAACAAATGCTGGAAACAGTCATCGTCGTTTTTCATCTGTTGGCAGCGCTGTCGCTTGTAGTGCTGGTTCTGTTGCAACAGGGTAAAGGTGCTGAAGCAGGTGCATCTTTCGGCGCGGGTGCCTCAAACACCGTGTTCGGGAGTCAGGGCTCTGCAACGTTCCTAAGTAAATTCACTGCTATACTCGCTGCCACTTTCTTTTTGACAGCACTTGGGTTAGGATACTTCGCGAAGCAACAAGCTCACCAGCTTAGCCAAGCAGGTCTTCCAGATCCAGCAGTGCTAGAAGTGAAAGAGCAGCAAAAGCCGGCAGTTAATGATGATGTACCGGTGCTCCAACAGCAGAAGAGTGAAGTCACCCCTAATACTGGTGATGTACCTCCTCCGGCAGAAGAGCAGAAGTAACGGGTTTCAAGTAGTAGTATTGCCGAGGTGGTGGAATTGGTAGACACGCAACCTTGAGGTGGTTGTGCCCATAGGGTGTAGGGGTTCGAGTCCCCTTCTCGGTACCAATTAAAGCTTGAGAGCCCGCTTTAGCGGGCTTTCTTGTAGGTGATCGTTTGGATTTGACCCTCAACGGGGTTCGGTCTTATACTTTCGCCCCAGCTTTGTCGCGGGGTGGAGCAGCTTGGTAGCTCGTCGGGCTCATAACCCGAAGGTCGTTGGTTCAAATCCAGCCCCCGCAACCAGCTTCAGCGGAGCCCCTTTTCAGGGGCTTTTTGCTAACCGAACAGTTTTCGGCGTCGTTGTCCAACGGCGCTTTCAGGGATGGGCGCTTCGCCCATTTTTTATTTGCACAGCATGCACGAGGGGGTTCAGGTGTCGAGCAAGCTAGAACAGTTGCAGGCCTTGTTGGCCCCGGTGGTCACGGGGTTGGGCTTCGAATGCTGGGGGATTGAATTCGTCTCCCAGGGCAAGCATTCGGTACTACGTGTCTACATCGACAAGGAAGGCGGGATTCTGGTGGACGACTGCGCAGAAGTCAGTCGCCAGGTCAGCAGCGTTCTTGATGTGGAAGATCCGATCAGCTCTGAATATACCCTAGAGGTTTCTTCTCCTGGCATGGAACGCCCGCTGTTCACGCTTGAACAGTTTGCCTCGCATGCCGGCGAACAAGTGAAGATCAAGCTGCGCTCACCCTTCGAGGGTCGTCGTAACTTCCAGGGCCTTCTCCGCGGTGTGGAGGATCAGGATGTGGTGGTCCAGGTGGACGACCAGGAGTTCCTGTTACCGATCGACTCGATCGACAAGGCCAATATTATTCCCAGTTTTGACTGAGACGTGCCGGGCCCGGTGGACTATCCGGGCCCAATGGCTTGCGCAAGGCGAGGCGTACGATGAGCAAAGAAGTACTGCTGGTTGTTGAATCGGTATCCAACGAAAAAGGTGTACCGCCCGGCGTCATTTTCGAAGCGCTGGAAGTGGCCCTGGCCACTGCAACCAAAAAACGTTTTGAAGACGAAGTCGACCTGCGTGTGGAAATCAACCGCCACACCGGTAGCTACGAGACCTTCCGTCGCTGGACCGTGGTCGACGAGGCCGATCTTGATGATCCGGCAATCGAGACCTGGCTCGACAAGATCAAGGACACTCACCCGGAAGCCAAGATCGGTGACGTGATCGAAGAGAAGATCGAGTCCATCGAATTCGGTCGTATCGCCGCCCAGACCGCCAAGCAGGTCATCGTGCAGAAGGTCCGCGAGGCCGAGCGCGCCCAGGTGGTCGACGCCTACCGCGAGCGCGTAGGCGAGATCATCTCCGGTACCGTCAAAAAGGTTACCCGCGACAACGTCATCGTTGACCTGGGCAACAACGCCGAGGCCTTGCTGGCTCGCGAAGATATCATTCCGCGTGAAACCTTCCGGGTCGGCGTGCGCCTGCGTGCACTGCTCAAGGAAATTCGCACGGAAAACCGTGGTCCACAGCTGATCCTGTCGCGCACTGCGCCACAGATGCTGATCGAGCTTTTCCGCATTGAAGTGCCGGAAATTGCCGAGGGCCTCATTGAAGTCATGGCCGCCTCCCGTGATCCGGGATCGCGAGCCAAGATCGCCGTCCGCTCCAAGGACAAGCGCATCGACCCGCAAGGTGCCTGTATCGGCATGCGTGGTTCGCGCGTCCAGGCCGTATCCGGGGAGCTGGGTGGTGAGCGTGTGGATATCGTCCTGTGGGACGATAACCCGGCGCAGTTCGTCATCAACGCCATGTCGCCGGCTGAAGTCGCGGCGATCATCGTTGATGAAGATGCCCATGCCATGGACATCGCCGTCGCCGAAGACAACCTGGCCCAGGCCATTGGCCGTGGCGGTCAGAACGTTCGCCTGGCCAGTCAGTTGACTGGCTGGACCCTGAACGTGATGACCGAGAAGGACATCCAGGCCAAGCAGCAGGCCGAAACCGGTGACATCCTGCGCAATTTCATTGATGAACTGGAAGTCGACGAGGAGCTGGCCCAAGTGCTGGTCGACGAAGGCTTCACCAGCCTCGAAGAAATTGCCTACGTACCGTTGGAAGAAATGCTCAACATCGATGGCTTTGACGAAGATATCGTCAATGAGCTCCGCGCTCGAGCCAAGGACCGTTTGTTGACCAAGGCCATCGCTACCGAAGAAAAACTGGCAGACGCCCACCCGGCCGAAGACCTGCTCTCCCTTGAGGGCATGGACAAGGACCTGGCGGCTGAACTGGCGGTGCGCGGCGTGGTTAACCGCGAAGACCTGGCCGAGCAGTCGATCGACGATCTGCTCGACATCGACGGCATCGACGAAGAGCGTGCCGGCAAGTTGATCATGGCCGCCCGAGCCCATTGGTTCGAGTAATTAGGCGCGGCCTGAGGAGAGAAGTGCATGACGCAAGTCACGGTGAAAGAACTGGCCCAAGAGGTCGAGGCACCGGTAGAGCGCCTGCTGCAGCAGATGCGTGAGGCAGGTCTGCCGCACACCGACGCCGGTCAGGTAGTGACCGACAATGAGAAGCAGACCCTGCTGACTCATTTGAAGAGCAGCCACAAGAGCAAGGCGGAAGAGCCGCGCAAGATTACCTTGCAGCGCAAAACCACCAGCACCCTGCGTGTCGCCGGTAGCAAGAGCATCAGCGTAGAAGTACGCAAGAAGAAAGTATTCGTGCAGCGCAGCCCGGAAGAAATCCAGGCTGAGCAGAAGCGAGAGCAGGACGAGCGCCGCGCGGCTGAAAACGCCGCTCGCGACAAGGTTGACGCCGACGTTCGCCAGCGCAACGAAGAGCAGGCTCGCCGTCAGGCAGCAGAAGCCCCTGCTGCTGCCCCGGCAGCCGCCGCCAAGCCAGCTGCAGCCGCGGCTCCGGCCCCGGTAGTCGCTGACGCACCGGCGTCCGAAGACGCTGCAGCCCGTGCTGCCGAGCGCAAGAAGGACGAGACCCGTCGCAACGAAAGCCGTACTCGCGATGACGACCGTCGTCGCGGCGAGGCTCCGCGTGTGTCGATCAAGGTCAAGGTCAAGGAGAAGGAAAAAGCGCCGACTCCACGTGCCGCTCCGCGCACCACCGACGAAGAGAGCGATGGCGCTCGTCGTGGTCGTGGTGGCAAGGGCAAGCTGAAGAAGCGCAACCAGCACGGCTTCCAGAACCCGACTGGTCCGGTCATTCGTGACGTGACCATCGGCGAGACCATCACGGTCTCCGAACTGGCCAACCAGATGTCCGTCAAGGGCGCCGAAGTGGTCAAGTTCATGTTCAAGATGGGTACTCCGGTCACCATCAACCAGGTGCTCGACCAGGAAACCGCTCAGCTGATCGCAGAAGAGCTGGGTCACAAGGTCACCCTGGTCAGCGATACCGCCCTGGAAGATTCCCTGGCCGAATCGCTGAAGTTCGAAGGCCAGACCGAGTCGCGCGCCCCGGTCGTTACCGTCATGGGTCACGTTGACCACGGCAAGACCTCGCTGCTCGACTACATCCGTCGTGCCAAGGTTGCCGCTGGCGAAGCCGGTGGTATCACCCAGCACATCGGTGCCTACCACGTGGAAACCGACCGCGGCATGGTCACCTTCCTCGATACCCCAGGTCACGCTGCGTTTACCCAGATGCGTGCCCGTGGTGCCAAGGCTACCGACATCGTCATCCTGGTGGTGGCGGCGGACGACGGCGTGATGCCGCAGACCCGTGAAGCCGTACAGCATGCCAAGGCAGCTGGCGTCCCACTGGTTGTAGCAGTGAACAAGATCGACAAGCCGGGTGCCGACCTCGATCGCATCCGTAACGAACTGTCGGTTGAAGGCGTGACCTCCGAGGAATGGGGTGGTGACACGCCGTTCGTCAAGGTTTCGGCGAAGATGGGTACCGGTGTCGACGAGCTGCTTGAAGCCGTCCTGCTGCAGGCCGAAGTGCTTGAGCTGACCGCCACTCCGACCGCTCCTGGTCGTGGTGTCGTCGTCGAATCGCGCCTGGACAAGGGCCGTGGCCCGGTGGCTACCATCCTGGTTCAGGACGGTACCCTGCGTCAGGGCGACATGGTCCTGTGCGGCTCCAACTATGGCCGCGTACGTGCCATGCTCGACGAGAACGGCAAACCTGTGAAGGAAGCCGGCCCGTCGATCCCGGTCGAGATTCTCGGCCTGGACGGTACCCCGGAAGCCGGTGACGAGCTGTCCGTGGTTGCCGACGAGAAGAAAGCCCGTGAAGTTGCCCTGTTCCGTCAAGGCAAATACCGCGAGGTCAAGCTGGCCCGTGCTCACGCCGGCAAGCTGGAAAACATCTTCGAGACCATGGGTCAGGAAGAGAAGAAGACCCTCAACATCGTCCTCAAGACCGATGTACGTGGTTCCCTGGAAGCGTTGAACGGCTCGCTCGGCAGCCTGGGCAACGATGAAGTCCAGGTGCGCGTGATCGGTGGTGGCGTTGGTGGTATCACCGAGAGCGACGCCAACCTGGCGCTGGCTTCGAATGCAGTACTGTTCGGCTTCAACGTGCGTGCCGATGCCGGCGCGCGCAAGATCGTCGAGCAGGAAGGTCTGGATATGCGTTACTACAACGTGATCTACGACATCATCGAAGACGTCAAGAAGGCCCTGACCGGCATGCTGGGCAGCGATGTTCGCGAGAACATCCTGGGTGTCGCGGAAGTGCGTGACGTGTTCCGTTCGCCGAAGTTCGGCGCCATCGCTGGCTGTATGGTCATCGAGGGTACCGTGTACCGCAACCGTCCGATCCGCGTACTGCGCGAGGACGTTGTGATCTTCGAAGGCGAGCTGGAATCGCTGCGTCGCTTCAAGGACGATGCTGCCGAAGTGCGTAATGGCATGGAGTGCGGTATTGGCGTCAAGAGCTACAACGACGTCAAGGTCGGCGACAAGATCGAAGTCTTCGAGAAAGTCCAGGTGGCTCGTACCCTTTAAGGGCGAGCTTGCCGCCAAACCCCGCCCTACGGCGGTTGGCGGCACCTTTACAGGTAGCGCCCGGTCAGGCATCAGCTTGACCGGGCGTTTGCCGCTTTAAGTTACAGGTAGCAAGAATGGCCAAAGAATATAGCCGTACCCAACGTATTGGCGATCAGATGCAGCGCGAGCTGGCCGAGCTGATCCGTCGCGAAGTCAAGGACCCACGTGTCGGCCTGGTGACCATCACTGCCGTGGACGTCAGCCGTGACCTGGGCCATGCCAAGGTGTTCATCACCGTCATGGGCGAGGAAACCCCGGACGCCGTGCAGCAGTCGCTGAAGGCACTGAACAGCGCTGCCAGCTTCCTGCGCCTGCACCTGGGCCGCTCGATGCAACTGCGCAGCGTGCCGCAGCTGCACTTCCACTTCGATGAAAGTGTCAGCCGTGGCGTGCACCTGTCGGCGCTGATCGAGCGTGCAGTGGCCGAAGACCGCCTGCACCAAGGTACCGACGAGCCGGACACCAAGGAGTAAGCGGTGGCCCAGGTCAAACGTATCCGCCGCAACGTCAGCGGCATCATCCTGCTGGACAAGCCGCTGGGCTTCACCTCCAACGCCGCGCTGCAAAAAGTGCGCTGGCTGCTGAACGCGGAAAAGGCCGGCCACACCGGTAGCCTCGACCCGCTGGCAACCGGTGTGCTGCCGCTGTGCTTCGGCGAAGCGACCAAGTTTTCGCAGTACTTGCTCGATTCCGACAAGGGCTACGAAACCGTCATGCAGATGGGCCAGACTACCAACACCGGCGATGCCGAAGGTGAAGTGCTGCAGACCCGCGACGTGACCGTTGGTCGCGCCGACATCGAAGCGCTGCTGCCACGTTTTCGCGGCCCGATCAGCCAGATACCGCCGATGTACTCGGCGCTCAAGCGCGACGGCCAGCCGCTGTACAAGCTGGCACGTGCAGGAGAGGTAGTGGAGCGCGAGGCGCGTTCTGTTACTATTAACCGGCTGGAGTTGCTCGAGTGCGAAGGCACCCGTGCACGGTTGACCGTAGGATGCAGCAAAGGCACCTATATCCGCACCCTGGTGGAGGATATTGGCGAGGCTCTTGGCTGCGGCGCCTATGTAGCCGAGCTGCGCAGGACCCAGGCCGGGCCCTTCGCGCTGGCGCAAACCGTCACCCTCGAAGAACTCGAGCAGGCCCATGCCGACGGCGGCAACGAAGCGCTTGATCGCTTCCTCATGCCATCGGACAGCGGGTTGCAGGATTGGCCAATGGTCAGCCTGTCCGAGCACAGTGCGTTCTACTGGCTGCATGGCCAGGCGGTACGCGCACCGGACGCGCCACAATTCGGCATGGTCCGGGTACAGGATCACAACGCACGCTTCATCGGTATCGGTGAAGTGAGCGAAGACGGGCGCATTGCGCCGCGTCGACTGATTCGGTCGGAATGACCGATACCACCCGGGGCGGCTCGAGCCGGTCCGGGCGGAACCGAGGATGGCTGTCAGTAGGCACGGTCACACCTCATTTATTAATACAGGGTTCGTCCCTGGCCTATTGGACCCCGCTTGCGGGATCCGTGTAATTGGAGTTGCCTCATGGCCCTCAGCGTTGAAGAAAAAGCTCAAATCGTTACCGACTACCAGCAAGCTGCTGGCGACACTGGTAGCCCGGAAGTTCAGGTTGCTCTGCTGACCGCGAACATCAACAAACTGCAAGGCCACTTCAAGGCCAACGGTAAAGACCACCACTCGCGTCGTGGCCTGATCCGCATGGTTAACCAGCGTCGTAAGCTGCTGGACTACCTGAAGGGCAAAGACACCACTCGTTACAGCGCCCTGATCGGTCGCCTGGGCCTGCGTCGCTAATAGCGGCCTGGTCAGTGGTGTGCATGGCGTGTCTCATGCATTGGCAACGTTGCCTTGCAGCGTTGTCTTTGAGCACGCCATGCGTATCTGCGAGGCTGGCAGCCTGGTGATGTCGAGCGGTTCTACCGCTCGGCAGCCAGGCTCCCGGCCTCGTGTTGTATCTGGACGGTCAATGGGGCCGATTCCCCGTTCTGCCCAAGAATTCGCAAGAAACCAGTTCCCCCAGAGCCACTGAAAAAAGGTAGGAAACCGTGAACCCGGTAATCAAGACTTTCCAGTTCGGTCAATCGACCGTTACTCTCGAAACGGGCCGTATCGCCCGTCAGGCAACCGGCGCCGTGCTGGTTACCGTCGACAACGACGTCACCGTGCTGGTGACTGTGGTAGGCGCCAAACAGGCTGATCCAGGCAAGGGTTTCTTCCCGCTGTCGGTTCACTACCAGGAAAAGACCTACGCCGCCGGCAAGATCCCGGGTGGCTTCTTCAAGCGTGAAGGCCGTCCTTCCGAGAAAGAGACGCTGACCTCGCGCCTGATCGACCGTCCGATCCGTCCGCTGTTCCCAGAAGGCTTCATGAACGAAGTGCAGGTTGTCTGCACCGTGGTTTCCACCAGCAAGAAGACCGACCCGGACATCGCTGCGATGATCGGTACCTCGGCTGCGCTGGCCATCTCCGGTATTCCGTTCGAAGGCCCGATCGGCGCCGCCCGTGTTGCTTTCCACGAGAGCACCGGCTACCTGCTGAACCCGACCTACGAGCAACTGGCTGCCTCGAGCCTGGACATGGTCGTTGCCGGTACTTCCGACGCTGTGCTGATGGTTGAGTCGGAAGCTCAAGAGCTGACCGAAGACCAGATGCTGGGCGCCGTACTGTTCGCCCACGACGAATTCCAGGCTGTTATCCAGGCCGTCAAGGAGCTGGCTGCAGAAGCTGCCAAGCCTACCTGGGACTGGAAGCCTGCCGTCGCCAACACCGAACTGTTCAACGCCATCCGCGCCGAGTTCGGCGAAGGCGTTTCGCAGGGCTACACCATCACCGTCAAGGCTGACCGCTATGCGCGCCTGGGCGAGCTGCGTGATCAGGCCATCGCCAAGTTCTCGGGTGAAGAAGGCCAGCCTTCGGCTTCCGAAGTGAAAGAAATCTTCGGCGAAATCGAATACCGCACCGTTCGCGAAAACATCGTCAACGGCAAGCCACGTATCGACGGCCGCGACACCAAGACCGTTCGCCCTCTGAACATCGAAGTCGGCGTTCTGCCGAAAACCCACGGTTCGGCGCTGTTCACCCGTGGCGAAACCCAGGCCCTGGTCGTCGCGACCCTGGGTACTGCGCGTGATGCCCAGCTGCTGGACACCCTCGAAGGCGAGAAGAAAGACCCCTTCATGCTGCACTACAACTTCCCGCCGTTCTCGGTAGGTGAGTGTGGCCGCATGGGCGGTGCTGGCCGTCGCGAAATCGGTCACGGCCGCCTGGCTCGCCGTTCGGTACAGGCCATGCTGCCTGCGGCCGACGTGTTCCCGTACACCATCCGTGTGGTGTCGGAAATCACCGAATCCAACGGTTCCAGCTCCATGGCTTCGGTCTGTGGTGCTTCCCTGGCGCTGATGGATGCGGGCGTGCCGATGAAGGCACCGGTTGCCGGTATCGCCATGGGCCTGGTCAAGGAAGGCGAGAAGTTCGCAGTCCTCACCGACATCCTGGGTGACGAAGACCACCTGGGCGACATGGACTTCAAAGTTGCCGGTACCGCCAAAGGTGTTACTGCGCTGCAGATGGACATCAAGATCAACGGCATCACCGAAGAGATCATGGAAATCGCCCTGGGCCAAGCCCTGGAAGCGCGCCTGAACATCCTCGGCCAGATGAACCAGATCATTGGCCAGTCGCGTACCGAGTTGTCGGCCAACGCCCCGACCATGATCGCGATGAAGATCGACACCGACAAGATCCGTGACGTCATCGGCAAAGGCGGCGCCACCATTCGCGCCATCTGTGAAGAGACCAAGGCTTCGATCGATATCGAAGACGACGGCTCGATCAAGATCTTCGGCGAAACCAAGGAAGCGGCGGAGGCTGCCAAGCAGCGCATCCTGGGTATCACCGCCGAGGCCGAGATCGGCAAGATCTACGTCGGCAAGGTCGAGCGCATTGTCGACTTCGGCGCCTTCGTCAACATCCTGCCGGGTAAAGATGGCCTGGTGCACATCTCCATGCTGAGCGATGCTCGCGTCGAGAAAGTGACCGACATCCTGAAAGAAGGCCAGGAAGTTGAAGTACTGGTACTGGACGTGGACAACCGCGGCCGTATCAAGCTGTCGATCAAGGACGTCGCCGCTGCCAAGGCATCGGGCGTCTAAGCGACTGCCAGGCAACAGGAAAAGGGCTCTTCGGAGCCCTTTTTTTATGCGCGACAGGGAACCTTTTGCGGACTTGCATCTTGCATGCAGGTTTACCGCGCAGGTTGCAAAATGCACGACACCTTGAACCTCGGCGATCAGCTAACTCATTGATTTATAAGTAAATAATCAAAGAGTAAAAGCTGGCACAGCCCATGCAACTACCTTCATACCTGCCGCCAGGACATACGGCGCAGACCTTTCGAAAAACAGGAGTGACACACATGAAGAAGTTCGCCATTGCTGCTGCTACTGCCACCGCTCTGACCCTGACCATGGCTAACGCGGCATTCGCCCAGCAAACCACCCAGGCCCCGATGACGCTGGCCGCCGGTGAGGTGACCCAAGCCAAGGAAGCGACCTCTGACACTTGGATCACCACCAAGGTCAAAGCCGACCTGATGACCGAGAAAGGTGTGCCTGGCAGCGACATCAAAGTGGAAACGAATAAAGGTGTCGTGTCGCTGTCGTCCGACATGAAAGTGACTGAGGCCCAGAAAGAGATGGCAGTTGCCATCACCAAGAAGATCAAAGGCGTACAAGCCGTATCGGCTGATGGCCTGAAGTCCGAATAAGGATTGTCCCGACGGCCAAATGGATTTGGCCACCATCCCTGGAAGGGGCCGCATTGCGGCCCCTTCTTCGTTTTCAGTACACCGGGTTGCGCGCTACGACGTCGCTCTCGATGCACTCCTGGCTGACGATGAGCGGCTCCACCAGCGGGCGGCTATCCCGGTAATGCGCGGTCTGGGTATGCGCCTCATAGGCCGCATCATCGCGGTAGATTTCGTACAGGTAGATGACCTGCGGGTCGACGCGATCCTGCGACACGTCGAACACCAGGCATCCAGGCTCGGTGGCGACAGAGGCAGCGGCATTGACCTTGATCGCGGTCAGAAAATCCTCGACGCAACCTGGCTTTATACGGGTCTTGATAAACAGGCTATACACAAGTCGCTCCTTATGTTTTAAATTCAGGAATGAATTGTATACAAAAATGGAGCTTCGCTGATGTCCGAATTGCCTGCACGCCCCGGTCGCCTGAATGGCCTGCGCCATATTGCCCTGCTGGTCCCCAACCTTGAGGAGTGTGAGCGTTTCTACGTCGATGTGCTGGGAATGGAAGTGCTCAACCGCGCCAACGAGGACCTGGTGTACCTCACCTGCGGTAACGACAACCTGTCGCTGGGGCGTGGGGCAGGGGCAGCCAATGGGCTGCAGACCCTGGACCACTATGGTTTCATCGTGGATAGCGTGGAGGAGCTGGAGGCCTGGTATGCGTACTTCAAGGCCCTGGGCGTGACCTTGCTGGATCGGCCGTTCAACCATGGTGACGGGGCGCGCAGCTTCCACCTGCTGGACCCGGCGGGGAACAAGGTACAGCCGCTGTATCATCCGGCGGTGTCCGGGCAGCGGCTGGTCTGAAGCCTGGATTCAGCCGCTGCCACAGGCTTGCTGATTACTCGGCATCCAGATGCATCGGCGTTACCACCCGCCCATCGCTTTCAGGCTGCCCCAGGCTGGTATCGATGAAATACACCCGGTCATCTTCCAGCTTGCCTTTGTCCACCAGGTAATCCTTGATGCTGCTGGCCCGCTCCTGGCCAAGGGTGCGTAGCAGCGCGGTACTTTCGGCCCAGGACTTGATCACCGCTTCGCGCAGCTTGGCCGTACGCTCGTCACGGCCCAGTTGTTCCCAGTCAGCCGGCGGTTGCTGCTTCAGGCGGGTGCGGTAGATGCCTTCGAGCATTGCCGGCTTGTCGCTGTCGTCGACCACCAGCAGCGAGGCATTGGCCGGCACCTTGTCGCCCCGGCGCTGCAGGATCTTGTACCAGGTAGCCTGATATTCACGCTCCAGCCGCTGCTCGGCGATCAGCGGGCCATCGCTGGCCTGTGCGCTGGTGCCTTCGATTTCCAGGCGCAGCGCCGGGCGCTCCTTCAGCGCCGCCGCCAGCTTGTCGAGGGACGCCTGGGCGTCGCCGCCGAGCTCGCTGGAGCCCGGGGCGAACGCCACGCTGCCGAGGTCTTCCGAGCCACCGCCGGTAATCAGCCCGCCAATGAACTTGAACGGCGCCTGCGCCGCGCGCAGCACCAGGTTGCGCAAAGTTTGCCAGACAATCGGCATCACGCTGAACTGCGGGTTGTTGAGGTCACCGGTTACCGGCAGTTCGATCGAGATCTTGCCCTCGGTATCCTTCAGCAGCGCCACGGCCAGGCGGATCGGCAGGTCGACCGCGTCCGGGCTGTCGACCTTCTCGCCCAGTTGCAGCTGCTCTACCACCACCTTGTTCTCGGCCTTGAGCTGGCCGTTGGTGATCAGGTAGTGCAGGTCGAGGTTGAGCCGCCCCTTGCGGATGCGGAAGCCTGCGAACTTGCCGGAGTAGGGCGTCAGCGTGGTCAGCTCGACGCGCTTGAAGCTGGTGGCGATGTCCAGGCTGGCCAGCGGGTTGAACGGGTTCAGGGCACCCTTGATGGTCACGGGTGCATAGCGGTCGACCTTGCCCTTGATGTCGACCTTGGCCGGTACTGCCTTGCGGTTGTCGATGGTGCCGATCTGGCCGTTGAGCTGCTGCACGGCCGTGGCGAAGTTGGGTGTGAGTGACAGATCGGCGAAGTTGGCCGAACCGTCGTTGATGTCTATCTGGCCAATGTGGATGCCCAATGGCTTGCTGCTGCCAGCAGCAGCCGGCTTGGCCTGACTGCTCGCCGGGGCGCCTGCCGGCTGCGGGATCAGCAGGTCATTGACGTTGGTGGTGCGGTCTTCATTGATGATGAAGCGCGCATAAGGCTGCAGCAGGGTCACCTTGTCGATCGACAGCGCATCGCCGTGTACATAGGCCAGGCCGTCGACATTGACCTGCTGCCATTTGACGAAGTCGCGGCTCTTGATGGTGTCGAGGGTATGCAGCTGGTTGACCTGTGCCTTGCCGGTGACAGTGAAGGCAAGCGGGGCGGTGTTCTTCAGGTCGACCTTGAGGTCGCTGGCGAGCATGCCGCTGCGCAGTTCCAGCAGAATGAACGGACTGATGTAGGGCTGGGCTACCCGCAGGTCGATGTCGCGGGTGCTGACATCCAGCTTGGCCCATACCGGTGCCAGGTTGACCTGGCCGGCTGCCTGCAGCTTGCCCTGTTTACCTACGCCGCTGTCGAGCTTGAGGGTGAAGGGCGACTGGTTGAGACTGTCGAAACCTTGCAGGTCCGCGTTGAGCGGGCCGACGTCGAGGGCAACCGGCTCTTTTTGCGAACGGTCGGCCAGGTGCACCATGTAGTTACGCAGCTGTACGTCCTTGAGCAGCACCTGCCAAGGTTTGCTGGGCTCTTTGGCAGCTTTCTGTTCAGGCGTGGGCTCGGCGGCAGCCGGCTCGGCCTTTTCCTTCGGCGTGGCCTTGGCCGGCTGGCTGGCAAACAGCTTCTGCCAGTCGAGCTGGCCGTCTTTTTCCAGCGCGGCCCAGGTTTCGAGTTTTTCGCTGCGGATCTTGCCCACGGTCACCCGCTGCTTGACCAGGTCGACGGAGGTCTCGCTGACCTCCAGGCTGGCCAGGCGGGCCAGCGGGCGGCCATCCGGTGCCTTGATGGCGAACGGCGCAATGCGCACGGAGGCATTGTCCAGCAGCAACTCGGTCTGTTTGGCGAGGTTGAGCTTGTAATGCGTATCGAGGCTGACAATGCCTTCTTCCAGCACCAGCGGCACGGCATCGCGCACGTAGGGCCAGAACGCCTTCATCTTGGCGTCGGTGACCTTCAAGGTGCCCTCGGAGGCGATCGGCGACAGGCTCAAGGTGCCGTTCCAGTCAATGCGACCGCCGTTAGGGCCGTTGGCTACGAGGGTCATGTCGGCATTGTCGTCGGGCAAGGTGCTGAGGTTTTTCAGCTCCAGGTTCATGTTGTCGTACAGGAACTCGATCGGCTCGCTCGGGCGCTGGTCGGCGAAGTGCAGGTAACCCTCACTGAGCTTGATGCTGCCGATGCGCAGCGGAAACGGGTCGCTGGGCGGCTCGTCAGCTTTGGCTTGGTTGGCCGGCAGCTTGAACAGCCCTGTCAGGTTCAGGGCCCCGTCCTTGGCGAACAGCACTTCGGTGCGGGGTTTGTCGAGTTCGACCGCTTCCAGGTGCAGGGCGCGGGTCCACAGGCTGTCGAGCGAGAGGTTGGCGTACAGGCGCTCGAAGGCGACCTGTTCCTTGCCTGGCTCGCCGAGCTGCAGGCCCCACAGCGTCAGCTCGAGGCTGAAGGGGTTGAACTCGATGCGTTCGAGATGCGCCGGCACGGTCGCGTACTGGGCCAACTGCTGGTTGGCAATACGCAGCGCGACACCAGGAAGAATGAGAAAGCCGAGCAGGCTGTAGAGGGCTACGAGGGCCACGATTGCGCCAGCGGCGCGAGTCAATCCTTTGTACATGTGTCGCTTCGTCTGTCTAAGCAGGAGTGCTTGGAGTATGGCAGGTTAAATCAGTTCCGCTGGGACGGTAGCTGGTGTCATTCGATACCCATGCGCCGCTTGGCCCGATGCGCCGAGCCGTCGCGCATGGCCCAGCGCAGCACTGGCGCGGTGCGTTGCAGGCCCAGGCGGATCAGGCGCCGCTGCAAGGGGCCGTGCTGCAGGCCGAGCATCGCCTGGCCCCAGCCCGGCAGCAGGTCGATGCCGGCGTGCAGCATCAGCTTGCCCACCGGTTGCGCCAGGCGGCTGGGGGCAGGGGCATCAAGCAGAATCTGCATTACCTCGTGGCTGCGCGCATCGCAGTGCAGCTGCGGGCGCATGCGTTGCAGGTAATCTTCGACCTGCTGGCACGAACGCGGCACGTCACGGGCGCCAAGGCGCTCGGCGATCAATGCAATTTCGTTGTAATAGGCATCCTGCTCGGCACGCGAAAGGTGCGGGTTGCGGTAACGCAGGTGGGCAGCGAGAAAGCTGCTGACCTCCGCCACATGCACCCAGGTGAGCAAATCTGGGTCGCTGGCTGCATAGGGACGGCCATCCGGCGCGGTGCCGGTGACCTGGAGGTGAATCGTGCGCACCTTGTCGATCAGCCATTCGGCATCGCCAGTGGCGCCGAAGGTGGTGCCGGAGATGAACTGGCTGGTACGGCGCAGCCGGCCGAGCAAGTCCTGACGGAAATTGGAGTGGTCCCACACGCCAGCCAGGGCCAGCGGATGCAGCAACTGCAGCATCAGCGCGCTGATGCCGCCGACCAGCATGCTCGGGAAGTCCCCGTGCACGCGCCAGCTGATGCTGTGCGGGCCGAACAGGCCTGGGTCGCCCTTGGGCGATTCCAGGTCGAGCTGGCCTAGGGCCAGCCCGGTGAGGCTCATGACCTGGGTTTCGATGCGGCGGCGGAGGGCTTCCATGGCGACCTGTCGTGCAGGGCGGCCAGGGACTGCGGCCGCCGGTTACTGGTTGAGGCGTTTGTCGATCAGGCCCTGCACCACGCTGGGGTCGGCCAGGGTCGAGGTATCGCCCAGGTTGTCCAGCTCGTTGCAGGCGATTTTGCGCAGTATACGCCGCATGATCTTGCCTGAGCGTGTCTTGGGTAACGCCGGCGCCCACTGGATCAGCTCGGGCTTGGCGAAACTGCCGATTTCCTTGCTGACCAGGGCTAGCAGTTCGGCCTTGAGCCCGTCGTCGGGGGTTACTCCGTTCATCGGTGTGACGAAGGCGTACACGCCCTGGCCCTTGAGGTCGTGGGGGTAACCGACCACCGCTGCTTCGGCGACGCTGTCATGCAGCACCAGCGCGCTTTCGACTTCAGCAGTGCCTATCCGGTGACCGGAAACGTTGATCACATCGTCGACCCGTCCAGTGATCCAATAGTCGCCATCGGCATCGCGGCGGGCCCCGTCACCGGTGAAGTAATAGCCGGGCATCGGCTTGAAGTAGGTATCGACCATGCGCTGGTGGTCGCCATAGACGCTACGGATCTGCCCGGGCCAGCTGGCCTTGATTGCCAGCAGGCCTGCGCCGGGGCCTTCGATCAGCTGGCCTTTTTCGTCCAGAAGAACCGGCTGCACGCCAAACATCGGCTGTGTGGCGCAGCCGGGCTTCAGCGTCTGCGTACCTGGCAATGGCGTAAGCATGATGCCGCCGGTTTCGGTCTGCCACCAGGTATCGACGATGGGGCAACGCTGCTGCCCGACTTCCTCGAAGTACCACTCCCAGGCTTCGGGGTTGATCGGTTCGCCAACACTGCCCAGCAAGCGCAGGCTTTTGCGCGAGGTACTTTGCAGCGGCCCGGAACCTTCGCGCATCAGCGCCCGCAGCGCAGTCGGGGCGGTATAGAAGATGTTCACCTGGTGCTTGTCCACGACCTGCCAGAACCGCGAGGTATCCGGGTAGTTGGGTACGCCTTCGAACATCAGCGAGATTGCGCCATTGGCCAGCGGGCCATAGACGATGTAGCTGTGGCCGGTGACCCAGCCGACGTCGGCCGTGCACCAGAACACTTCGCCTTCGCGGTAATCGAACACCACCTTGAAGGTCATCGTCGCCTGCAGCAGGTAGCCGCCGGTGGTGTGCAGGACGCCTTTGGGTTTGCCGGTGCTGCCGGAGGTATAAAGAATGAACAGTGGGTCTTCAGCCTCCATCGGCTCTGGCTCGCAGTCATCGCCGGCGTTTGCCGTCGCCTGGTCATACCAGAGGTCGCGGCCTTCGGCCCAGGCAACTTCACCACCGGTGCGGCGCACCACGAATACGCTGCTGACAGCAGGGCAACTGGCCAGGGCCTGGTCGACGTTCTGTTTCAGCGGGACGCGCTTGCCGCCGCGCACGCCTTCATCTGCGGTGATCACTGTGCGGCAGTCTGCATCGAGGATGCGGTCACGCAGGGCGTCAGGGGAGAAACCGCCGAACACCACCGAGTGGATGGCGCCGATGCGGGTGCAAGCGAGCATGGCGAAGGCGGCTTCGGGGATCATGGGCATGTAGATGCATACCCGGTCGCCTTTTTTAACCCCGCGTGCTTTCAGGGCGTTGGCCAGGCGGCAGACCTGGCGATGCAGCTCGCGGTAAGTAATGGCCTTGGAGTCGTTGGGGTCGTCGCCTTCCCACAGCAGGGCGGTCTGTTCGCCGCGCTGGGCCAGGTGGCGGTCGATGCAGTTGTAGCTGACGTTGAGCTGGGCCCCGTCGAACCAGCGCGCCTGGCCAGTGTGCAGGTCACATTGCTGCACGCTCGACCAGGGTTTGATCCAGTCCAGGCGCTTGGCTTGCTCGGCCCAGAAGGTGTCGGGGTCGTCGACCGACTGGCGGTACAGGCGGTGGTATTCGTCGAGGGTGAGGATGGCGGACTGGCTGACGGCCAGCGCCTGGGGATAGTTGCGGATATCGAACATGGCGGGTGGTCCTGCTCTTGTGAGGGGCGAGGGACTGCAACGGCTATTCGATAGGACAGTGTAGCTGGGAGGGGTGTTCAACCCATACCGGCCTCTTCACGGGGTTAACCGCAAAGAGGCCGGTACAGGCTTTGGATCACCCGCGGTGACGGCTGCGGAAGTAGTTGATCAGGCCTTGGGTGGAGCCATCTTCGGCGCTGTCTTCAAGGCTGCCGACCAAGCGCTGGTACACGCCCTTGCCCAGCTCCTTGCCCAGCTCCACGCCCCACTGGTCGAAGGCATTGATACCCCAGATCACGCTCTGCACGAACACCTTGTGCTCGTACATCGCCACCAGCGCGCCCAGGCGGCGCGGGCTGATGCGCTCGACCACCAAGGTGTTGCTCGGGCGGTTGCCCGGGATCACCTTGTGCGGGGCCAGCTTTTCGATGTCCGCTTCGTTCAGCCCTTTGCCGCGCAGTTCGGCTTCGGCTTCTTCGCGGGTCTTGCCCTGCATCAGCGCCTGGCTCTGCGACAGGCAATTGGCGTACAGCCACTGGTGATGGTCGGCCACCGGGTTGAAACTCACTACCGGCACAATGAAGTCGGCCGGAATCAGCTGGGTACCCTGGTGCAGCAACTGGTGGTAGGCATGCTGGCCGTTACAGCCGACGCCGCCCCAGATAACCGGGCCGGTGTCAGTCTTCACCGGGCTCCCGTCCTGCAGCACGCTCTTGCCGTTGGACTCCATGTCCAGCTGCTGCAAGTGCTTGGTGATGTTGCGCAGGTAGTGGTCGTACGGCAGGATCGCGTGGCTGTTCGCGCCCCAGAAGTTGCCATACCACACGCCCAGCAGGGCCAGCAGCACCGGCATGTTCTTGTCGAACGGCGCGGTCTGGAAGTGCTGGTCCATGGTGTGCGCACCCGACAGCAGCTCTTTGAAGTTGGCCGTGCCGATGGCCAGGGCAATCGGCAAGCCGATGGCCGACCACAGCGAGTAGCGCCCGCCCACCCAGTCCCACATCGGGAAGATGTTCTCCTCGCGGATACCAAAGGCCACGGCGGCGGCCTTGTTGCTGGAAACGGCGATGAAGTGGCGGTACAGCTCGGCTTCCGAGCCGCCCTGGGCCAGGTACCAGGTGCGTGCGGCCATGGCGTTTTTCAGGGTCTCGAGGGTGTTGAACGACTTTGACGAGACGATGAACAGGGTGGTTTCGGCGCGCAGGTTGGCCGACAGTTCGTGGAACTCGCTGCCGTCGATGTTCGCCAGGTAGTGGCAGCGCACGCCGCGCTGGGCGTAGGGCAGCAGCGCCTCGGATACCAGCTCGGGGCCAAGGAACGAGCCGCCAATGCCGATGTTGACCACGTCGGTGATGGGTTTTTCGCTGTAGCCACGCCACAGGCCGTCGTGAATGCGGCCGACCAGTTCGGTGATCTGGTTCAGCACCTTGTGCACTTCCGGCATCACGTTCACGCCGTTGACGCTGAGCTTGTCACCCACGGGCCTGCGCAGGGCGGTGTGCAGTACCGGGCGGCCTTCGGAGGCGTTGATGATTTCGCCGCTGAACATCGCCTTGATGGCGTCCTGCAGGCCCACCTCGTTGGCCAGGTTTACCAGCAGGTCGCGGCTTTGTTCGGTGATGAGGTTTTTCGAGTAATCGAGGAACAGGCCGCAGCAGCTCAGGGAGAACTGGTCGAAGCGTTGGGCATCGGCGGCGAAGGCTTCGCGCATGCTGAAGCCTTGCATGGCGTCGCGGTGTTGCTGAAGCGCCTGCCAGGCGGGCAGGGCCGTCACATCGTGGGGTGTACGGTAATACGCCATTGCGCGGGGTTCCCTTGGTGCGTGGTGATGCCTTGGACAAGGCACTCATTGCCGGGTTCAGGCTGGCATCATTATAGGCAAAGGGTTGGCGCTGGGAATGGGTAGCGCTGGGGGATTTTGGAGGGGCTGCTCCTACGAACGCGATCTCCTGTAGGAGCAGCCTTGTGCTGCGAATGGGCTGCGAAGCAGCCCCAGGCCGTCAAGCGGTCTTTTCTTCCAGATGCAGGTACAGGTTGTCGATCAATCGTGTGTTACCCAGGTACGCCGCAGCAATTACCACCAGGTCCCGGTCATCTATAGCCGCCGGACGCAAGGTCAGTGCATGGCGTACTTCCAGGTAGTCGGAACGGAACCCGGCAGCGCTCAGCTGTGCCTGGCCTTGCGCAACCAGCGCGGCAAAGTCTCGTTGGCCCCGAACGATGCCTGCCGCGATCTGCTGCAGGGTGCGATACAGTGCTGGTGCTGCCATACGCTGCTCCGGTGTGAGGTAGCCATTGCGCGACGAAAGCGCCAGGCCATCTTCTGCCCGCACGGTAGGCTCGCCGATGATCTGGATCGGCATGTTCAAGTCGCGGACCATGGCGCGGATCACCGCCAGCTGCTGGAAATCCTTTTCGCCGAACACCGCAAGGTCTGGCTGGACCATGTTGAACAGCTTGCTGACCACGGTGGCCACGCCTTCGAAATGCCCCGGCCGGCTGGCACCGCACAGGCCTTGGGAAAGGTGGGGCACACTGACCCGGGTTTGCACGCTCATGCCGTCGGGGTACATCTCTTCCACGGTCGGCGCAAACAGCAGGTTGCAGCCTGCCTGCAGCAGGCGCTCCTGATCCGCGGCCAGGGTGCGCGGGTAGGTGTCGAGGTCTTCGTTGGCGCCAAATTGCAAAGGGTTGACGAAGATGCTGGCGACCACGAAATCGGCGCGCTGCGCGGCCTTGGTCACCAGCGCAGCGTGGCCGCTGTGCAGGTTGCCCATTGTCGGCACGAAGCCGATGCGCTTGCCTTCACCGCGGGCGCGGGCTACCGCTGCGCGCAGTTCGCGGACGGTCTTGACTGTATTCATGCGCTGAACCCGTGTTCGCTACCTGGGAAGCTGACCTGCTTGACCGCCTCGACGTAGGCGACGAGGGCGCTGTGGATATCCGGCTGGCCTTGCATGAAGTTCTTCACGAACTTGGGTACCCGGCCGCTCAGCGACAGGCCAAGCATGTCGTGCAGCACCAGCACCTGGCCATCTGTGGCGCTACCGGCGCCAATGCCGATCACCGGGATGCCCACGGCATTGGTAATTTCTGCCGCCAGTTCGCTGGGCACGCATTCAAGCAGCAGCATCGCCGCGCCTGCTTGTTCCAGGGCGATGGCGTCGGCGCGCATTTGCCGCGCCTGGGCTTCCTGGCGACCTTGTACCTTGTAGCCGCCCAGCACGTTGACGGTTTGCGGGGTGAGGCCCATGTGCGCGCACACCGGCACACCACGCTCGGCCAGCAGGCGAATGGTTTCGGCCAGCCACGCAGCGCCTTCGATCTTGACCATATGGGCGCCAGCCTGCATCAGCGTCGCGCTGTTGGCAAAGGCCAGTTCGGCAGTGGCGTGCGCCATGAACGGCAGGTCGGCGAGGATCAGCGCGCCGTCGTTGCCGCGTTTGACGCTGGCGGTGTGGTAGGCCATGTCCACCGTGGTGACTGGCAAGGTGCTGTCGTGGCCCTGCAGGACCATCCCCAGCGAGTCGCCCACCAGCAACACTTCGACACCGGCCTGGCTGGCGGCCTTGGCGAAGGTCGCGTCGTAGCAGGTCAGCATGGTGATTTTTTCACCCTTGGCCTTGAGGCCATTGAGGGTGGTCAGGGTTACTTCGGGCATGTAGGAAATTCCTCGTTCAGGCGCTGTAAAAAACGACTGCAATCAACGCGTGTAGTCATCTTCCGGAGCGGCACATCATCGCGTGTGATGTTCGGGTACAGGTCCGTCCGGGCCTAAATACGGGTATGCGGCACATTGGTGCCACACGGGACGCCTATAGTCGTGAGCGAGGTGGGGGAAGTCAATCACCCTGTTACCGCATTGTTACGATCAGGGTGTTACTGGCGTTACCGTGCCAGACCGGATGCCTGGAGTGCCCGGTTTACAGGCGTTCCAGGCCGACCAACGGGCAGTCGTCAAGCAATTGCGCAAGGGCACGGCCATCGGCCAGGCAAAAATCCTCCGGCACCAGTTCGGCCAGCGGGTACAGCACGAAAGGGCGGGCGTGCATGTGGTAATGCGGCACTTTCAGGCGTGGCTCGTCGAGCACCTGGTCGCCGAACAGCAGCACGTCGAGGTCCAGCGTGCGCGGGCCCCAGCGCTCCTTGCGCACCCGGCCCTGGGCGTTTTCGATGGCCTGCAGCGCATCGAGCAGGGCCAATGGCGCCAGGCTGGTATCCAGGGCGGCGACAGCGTTGGTGTAGCGCGGCTGGCCCGGCAACAGCGAGTCACTGGTATACAGGGCCGAAGCCGCCACCAGGCGCGTGCCGTCAACCTGGTCAAGCGCCTGCAAGGCGCTGCGCAGCTGCTCGGCAGGTGCGTCCAGGTTGCTGCCCAGGCCGATATAGGCGCGGGTAGTCACTCGAACGCCTCGTCGCCGCTGCGCTTGCGTTTGCTGCCGCTGCGCTTGCGTTTGCGCGGGCCGGCACCGGTGCCTTCGTCACGGCTGCCCAGCTCGCGAATCATCTCGCGGCGTTCGCTGTCGTTGGCATCCTGGTAGTCGGTCCACCACTGGCCGAGATCGTCGGTTTCCTCGCCGGCGCTTTCACGCAGTAGCAGGAAGTCGTAACCGGCGCGGAAGCGAGGGTTGTCCAGCAGCATGTCGGCGCGTTTGCCGCTGCGACGTGGCAGGCGCTCCTGCATGTCCCAGATTTCGCGGATCGGCAAGGTGAAGCGCTTGGGGATGGCGATGCGTGCGCACTGTTCGGCGATCAGGTCGTGGGCTGCACCGTTCATGGCCGGGATCGGCGGCACACCCTGGTTCTGCAGGTGCAGCACACGGGCCGGCAGGGCTGGCCACAGCAGCGCGGCGAACAGGAACGCTGGCGTTACCGGTTTGCCCTGCTTCACACGCAGGTCGGTATTCTGCAGTGCCTGGCTGATCAGCGTGTGGGTGTAGGTAGGGCGCTCTTCCAGGGCGTGTGCACTGGCCGGGAACAGCGGCTCGAACAGGTCCAGGTCGACCAGCATTTCGAAGGCCATGGCCCCCTGGCCGGAAAGGAACAGCTTGAGGCACTCTTCGAACAGGCGCGCTGGCGGAATTTCGCGCAGCATCGGGGCCAGTTCGCGGATAGGCTTGAACGTGTGCTTCTCGATGCCGAAGTCCAGCTTGGCCGCGAAACGCACTGCGCGCAGCATGCGCACCGGGTCTTCCTGGTAGCGGTGAGTAGGGTCACCGATCAGGCGCAGCAGGCGATTGCGCACGTCGTGCACACCGTTGGCGTAATCGAGAATGCGCTCGCTGACCGGGTCGTAGTAGAGGGCGTTGATGGTGAAGTCGCGGCGTTGCGCGTCTTCTTCCAGGGTGCCGTACACGTTGTCACGCAGGATGCGGCCACTGGCATTGTGCGACGAACGGTGGCTGTCGCCCTCGTCGTCCTCCGAATGGTGGGCGCGGAAGGTGGCGACTTCGATGATGTCACGGCCGAAATGGACGTGAACCAGCTTGAAGCGGCGACCGATGATGCGCGCATTGCGGAACTCGGCACGGACCTGTTCGGGGGTGGCGCTGGTAGCCACGTCGAAATCTTTCGGCGTGATGCCCAGCATCAGGTCGCGGACACAGCCACCGACCAGGTAAGCCTGATAGCCGGCGCTTTGCAGGCGCTCCACGATGTTTACCGCATGGCGGCTGAACTGGTGGCGCTGCAGCGAGTGCTGGCTCTTGTTGATCACCTCAGGCGTAGTGCGCCTGTGGTGCTGGCCCGGTACGGGCGGGCGGAACGACTGGAACAGCTTCTTCAGCATGGGATGCACTGTTTGAAGGAATGTTCGGCCAAGAATAGGAGAATGGCCGCATGATGGGCGGGGATTCTAGCATTTACTCAGGGAATGGTGTAGGCGGGTAGCAGAGTGTCTGCCGGAAGGGTAGAAACGACAAGGGGAGCCTAAGCTCCCCAAGAAGTCGTTGCGTGCTCTTATTGTTTTTTTATTGGGCTTCTTGTTTTTGTTGAGTGCCCTGTCCACAAATCTCGAAGCTTGTGGACGACCCCCAATTCAGGGGTAAAGAGCAAACGGATTGCTTTGGCCGCTGATGTCACGTTGATCTGTCGATCCAACCAGTTCAGGCGCTGCTTTTTAGTGCAGTTTTTGTTGTTCTCTGCCTGGTCGTGGGGCAAGCCCCAAACACGCATCCTCTCCAAAAGAATCAGTTAGCTGCGCCTCCGCCGTCTTGTTTTTATTGTGCGTGAGCCGTTTCGTCTTGTTCTTATTCTGAGTTGCAGTGCTTGTTATTGTTCTTGTACCAAACATATAGCAGGTGCCGTGCCAACTTTTAAAAACCCAGTAAAATCAAGGGCTTGGACAGTTTTGACAAAATCTCGGAGGCTGGAAATGTCGAAATTTCGTTACCGTATGCCTCGGGAACTGTTACGGCGGAAAGGGTGGGTAACAGATTTTTGTGTGGGCTGATGTGTTACCTGGGGTGTTTCCAGCTCAGGTGTGTTCGCCACACCCCGTCCAGCGCCTGGGAGATCGAGCGCCGCCCGCGCGGCGCTCGATCTCCCAGGCGCCGCAAATGCTGCGGGCGTATCACTCGCTGGTAGCGTTACTCTTGCGCCGTGGAATCCCCAGTCGCTGGCGCCGTTCCCACAGGCACTTACGGCTGACCCCGAGCTTGCGTGCCAGCTCGGTCTCGGTCATGTGGTCCTGGTGCTCGAGGACGAAATGCTGGAAGTAGTCCTCCAGCGACAGGTCCTCGGTCGGCTCGTGGCTGGCATTGCTGGCACTGGCTGCGACCAGGGCGTTGTTGAGGATCTCGTCCTCTTCCAGGTCGCTCAGCTCGATGTCGATGCCCAGCAGCTCTGCGGAAATTTCTGCGCTTTCGCTGAGGATCACCGCACGCTCCACAGCGTTTTCCAGCTCTCGTACGTTGCCAGGCCAGCTGTAGTGACGAATGGCCTGCTCGGCTTCGGCCGAGAAGTGCAGGTCGTCACGGCCGATGCGCGCGCGCTGGCGAGCCAGGAAGGCGCTGGCGATTTCATTGACGTCGCTGCCGCGTTCACGCAGGGCCGGCAGTTTCAGGGCAATCACGTGCAGGCGGTAATACAAGTCCTCACGGAACTGGCCGGCCTTGGCCAGGTTCTTCAGGTCGCGGTGGGTCGCGGCGATAAGGCGTACGTCGACCTTTTGCGACTGCACCGAACCCACCCGGCGAATCTCCCCTTCCTGCAGCACGCGCAGCAGGCGGGCCTGGGCTTCCAGTGGCAGTTCGCCGATTTCATCGAGGAACAGGGTACCGCCGTCAGCGGCTTCGACCAGGCCGGCACGGCCTGCGCTGGCGCCGGTGAACGCGCCTTTCTCGTGGCCGAACAGTTCGGATTCAATCAGTGTCTCGGGGATGGCCGCACAGTTCACCGAGATCATCGGTGCCTTGGCCCGCCGCGAAAGGTTGTGCAGGGCGCGGGCCACCAGCTCTTTACCGGTGCCCGATTCGCCCTGGATCAGCACATTGGAGTCGGTGGGCGCGACCTTGCGGATCTTGCTGTACATGTCCTGCATGGGCGGGCACGAGCCAATGATGCCGATTTCGCCATTGGCTGCTGCCGCGGTGCCTTTGTCGGCCGCTGCGGCCTTGCCATTGCTGGCGCGTGGCTCGGCAGCCGGTGCCGCCGCGGGGGCGTTCTGCCGGTCGCGGAGGATGCGTGCCACTGCCTGCAGCATCTCGTCGTGGTCGAAGGGCTTGGCGATGTAATCCACCGCGCCCATTTTCATCGAGTCCACCGCCGAGCGCAGGCTGGCGTAGCTGGTCATGATCAGCACCGGCGTACCCTGGCCGAGCTTGATCAGCTCGGTACCGGGCGCACCTGGCAGACGCAGGTCGCTGACGATCAGATCGAAGGTGGCAATGCTGAAGCGTTCCTGGGCTTCCTGCACCGAGCCGGCCTCGCTGACCTGGTACTGGTTCCGCTCGAGCAGGCGACGCAGGGCCGAGCGGATGATGGTTTCGTCTTCGACGATCAGAATATGCGGCATTGATTCAATTCTCTCGACGGTCTCGAATTTCAGGGGACGTCGCTACGACATGCCGGGGCAGGGTCACGCGGATCCGGGTGCCACGTTGCCGTTCGATATCGGCAGGGCTGTCGATGGTGATTTGCCCATAATGCTCTTCCACGATGGAATAGACCAGAGCGAGCCCCAGTCCGGTGCCTTCGCCCGGGTCCTTGGTGGTGAAAAAGGGCTCGAACAGGCGGTCCATGATGCTCTTCGGAATCCCGCTGCCCTCGTCCTCGACGATAAGGTCTACCGTGTGCTCGCTGATTTCGCTGCGCACGCGCACGGCACTGCCTGCCGGCGAGGCGTCGCGGGCGTTGGAGAGCAGGTTGATCAGCACCTGGGCCAGGCGCTGCGGGTCCCCTTCGGCCCAGTGGTCGGGGTCGCAGAGGTTGAAGAACTGCACTTCGAAATTGCGCCGGTTCAATGCCAGCAGGCCGATGGCGTCCTGCGCCACTTCGGCCAGGCACACCGGCTCTTCGCTGTTCTGGTGGCTGCCGCCGGCATGGGCAAAGCTCATCAGCGACTGGACGATGCGCGACACCCGCTTGGTCTGCTCGAGGATCTGGCTGGACAGCTCGGTGATTTCACCGTCGCCCTCGCGCTCCTCGCGCAGGTTCTGGGCCAGGCAGGCGATGCCGGTGATCGGGTTGCCGATCTCGTGGGCCACGCCTGCCGCCAGTCGGCCAATGCTGGCCAGGCGTTCGGAGTGCACCAGCTTGTCTTCCAGCGCCTGGGTTTCGGTGAGGTCTTCCATCAGCAGTACCAGGCCACTGTTACCCGGTGCCAGCGGTTCGTCGATGGCCGCCTTGTGCAGGTTCAGCCAGCGCGGCTGGCCGTCCAGCGCCAGGCGCTGCTTGTGCAAATGCTCGTCCGGCACGTTGATGAAGCCCTGCAGCAAGCCACGCCAGGGTTCGTCGATGGTGACCAGGCGTGAGCCGACCACGTGCTTGGCGGCAATACCGGTCAGCTCTTCCATGGCCTTGTTCCACATGAGGATTTCCTGGTCCTTGGCCAGCGAGCAGACACCCATGGGCAATTCCTGCAGGGTCTGGCGGTGGTAACGGCGCAGGGCATCGAGTTCGGCGGCCAGGCCGGTCAGGCGCGAGTGGTAGTCCTCAAGGCGGCTTTCGATGAAGTGGATGTCCTCGGTCACGTAGTTCTCGTTACCGGACTTGTACGGCAGGAAGCTCTCGACCATGTCCTGAGCCACACTCGGCCCCATCAGGCCGGACAGGTTGGCCTCGATGCGATCGCGCAGGCGGCGCAGGGCATAGGGGCGTCGCTCGTCGAACGGCAGGTAGAGGTCACGCAGGGCTTGCTCCACTTCTTTTTGCGCCGCCTTGGCGCCGAGCGGTTTGGCCAGCTGGGTAGCGAACTCCTGCGGCGAGGCGGCGTGCAGTTCGCGGCGCTGGGGGCGGCGCACGTTGTCCACGGCGCAGGCTTCTGCCGCGCTGACCTCTTCGTTGCTGGCGTTGGTGAACAACGAGATCAGGGTGAACAGCAGCACGTTGGCTGCCAGCGAAGCGATGGCCGCCATGTGCCAGCTGGTGTCGTCCAGCACATAGATCATGTCCAGCAGCGGGATATAGAAGCCCTGCAGGTTGCCCAGCAGCGGCAGCAACATGGTCACCATCCACACCAGGGTGCCGGCCAGCAGCCCGGCGATGAAGCCGCGGCGGTTGGCGGTGGGCCAGTACAGCACCGACAGCACCCCTGGCAGGAACTGCAAGGTGGCGACGAAGGCGACGATGCCCAGGTTGGCCAGGCTCTGGTGGTTGTTCTGGGTCAGGTAGAACATGAAACCGGCGGTGATGATGGCGACGATCAGCGCGCGGCGGGTCCACTTCAGCCAGCGATAGATATTGCCCTCTGCCGGTGGTTGGTACAGGGGCAGCACCAAATGGTTGAGGGCCATGCCTGACAGCGCCAGTGTAGTGACGATGATCAAGCCACTGGCAGATGCCAAGCCGCCGACGTAGGCCAACAGTGCCAGTGCCTTGTTGTTGGCGGCAATCCCCAGGCCCAGGGTGAAGTACTCGGGGTTGGTGCTGGCGCCCAGGCGCAGGCCGGCCCACAGCACCAGGGGTACGGCCAGGCTCATCAGCAGCAGGAACAGCGGCAGGCCCCAGCTGGCGCTGACCAGCGAGCGCGGGTTGAGGTTTTCGGTGAAGGCCATGTGGTACATGTGCGGCATGACGATGGCCGAGGCGAAGAACACCAGCAGCAGGGTACGCCATGGGCCTTCCTGCAGCGGAGTATGCAGCGCCGCCAGGGCGGTCTGGTTCTGCAGCAGCCAGACCTCCAGTTCGTGAGGCCCGCCGAACACCCCGTACAGGGCGTACAGGCCGACCCCGCCCAGGGCCAGCAGCTTGATCACCGACTCGAAGGCGATGGCGAACACCAGCCCTTCATGCTTTTCACGAGTGGCAATGTGGCGCGAACCGAAAAAGATGGTGAACAGAATGATCAGTGCGCAGAACGCAAAAGCCACCCGGGCCTTGACTGGCTCGCCGGTGAGGATGCTGATCGAGTCGGCCACCGCCTGGATCTGCAGGGCCAGCAACGGCAATACCCCGATCAGCATGATGATGGTGGTCAGGGCGCCGGCCCAGGTGCTGCGAAAGCGAAACGCCAACAGGTCGGCCAGCGATGACAGCTGGTAGGTGCGGGTGATCTTCAGGATCGGGTACAGCAGCACCGGCGCCAGCAGGAATGCACCGGATACCCCCAGGTAACAGGCGAGAAAGCCGTAGCCGTACTGGTAGGCCAGGCCCACCGAGCCATAGAAGGCCCAGGCACTGGCGTATACGCCCAGCGACAATGTGTAGGTAAGCGGGTGGCGAATGATCGAGCGCGGGATCAGCCCGCGTTCGCTGATCCAGGCCACGCCGAACAGCACCATGAGGTACCCGGCGCTGATCAGGATCATCTGGGTCAGGCTAAAGCTCATCGGCATCTCGTTGGCTCTGCAGGATGAAGGTGACGACGATCAGGATGAGCCAGAGCAGGTAAGGGCGGTACCAGGCTCCGGTCGGCTCGATCCACCAGTCCATGATGGCCGGGGAGAACAGGTAGATCCCCACGACCAGAAGCAGGACCAAACGATAGATGTACATGCTGGCCTCGATGGTTGGGCGCTGCGGGCTTGGACTTATTATTGGCGCAAATGGCGGGGGGGATGCTAGCGGGAATCCATGGTCTTCGCCAAGGTTTTGAATTTGTTGGGCTTTTGATTTTCAGATACGGGTTGCCCGGGGCAACCCTGTGGGAGCGGGTTTACCCGCGAAAGGGCCGAGCCTGCGTTAGCGCAAATCAGCCTCTGGCACCGTGGTGCGCTGTGCAATCCGCTCAGGCTGCCACTGCTTCCGCGCCACCGCCAACACTTCAGCCGGCGTCGCCAGCAGCAGCTCGGGGTCGGCCTTCTGCCCCAGCGCCCGCAATGCCCGCAACAGCAACGGTGTCGCATGCTCAACCTGCAACGGCGGCGAACGGTATGACTTGCCCAGCTTGTGCCCGTCCGGCTGCACGATCAGCGGGATATGCAGGTAGCGCGGCTGCGAAAAGCCCAGCAGTTCCTGCAGGTACAGCTGGCGCGGAGTGTTGTCGAGCAGGTCGGCGCCACGCACGATGTCGGTAACACCTTGCCAGGCATCGTCCAGTACGACTGCCAACTGGTATGCATACAGCCCGTCGCGGCGCTGGATGACGAAATCGCCCACCTCACGGCCCAGGTGCTGCTGGTACTCGCCCTGCACCCGGTCGGTAAAGCGGTAGATCAGCTCCGGTACCCGCAAGCGGATCGCCGCGCCTTCACGGGCATGCCCGGCGTTGCGGCAAAAGCCCGGGTAGATCCCGTTGTAACCTTCCAGCTGTTTGCGCGAGCAGGTGCAGGCATAGGCCAGGCCCAGGTTGAACAGGCGGTCGACCACTGCGGCATAGGCATCGTGCCGCTGGCTCTGGAACACCACCTCGCCATCCCACTCCAGGCCGTAGCGCTCCAGCGTCTGCAGGATCGCATCGCGGGCGCCGGGCATTTCCCGGGGCGGGTCAGTGTCCTCCATGCGCAGCAGCCAGCGGCCGTTGACGGCACGGGCATCAAGCCAGGAGGCGAGGGCGGCGACCAGCGAGCCGAAGTGCAGGAAGCCGCTGGGGGTGGGGGCGAAGCGCCCGATGTAGCGGGAGTCATTCATGGCTTTGGGGTTTCTGAAAATGAAACGGGGCGCCTGATGCGCCCCGTCCGGATTGGAGAAAAATCAGCCTTTGCCGACTGTCTTTTCCTTTTTCTCCGCAATTTCCTTGCAATCGAAGCACAGGTCGGCAGTCGGGCGTGCTTCCAGCCGGCGCAGGCCGATCTCGATGCCGCAGGATTCGCACCAGCCGTATTCTTCGTCCTGGATCTTTTGCAGGGTCTTGTCGATTTTCTTGATCAGCTTGCGCTCGCGGTCGCGGTTGCGCAGCTCGAGGGCAAACTCCTCTTCTTGAGACGCTCGGTCTGCCGGGTCTGCAAAGTTGGCTGCTTCTTCCTTCATATGGTCTACGGTCTTGTCGACGCCGACCATCAACTCTTGCTTCCAGCCAGTGAGAATTTTGGTGAAGTGCTTGCGCATGGGCTCACCCATGTACTCCTCACCCTTGGTCTCCTGATAAGGCGCGACCCCATAAAGATTCTGGTTGGCTTTTTGCTTTTCTAGGGTGGACATGAATAGACCGCCTCTCACTCATCTGATCCAATGCGCAGGATGCTCCATCTCCGGCGACCGCCGGCCCTGCGACTGCGAGCCGCCGAACTTACCAGATAGATCGGGGGTGCGCTACCCCGCCCGATCCTGGCAATTGACCGCAGCGCGAGCCGTACGTTCGGTGGCGTGCAGAGGTAGAATCTCTAGTTTAGACCCTATTGAGAGAAGGTCATGGCCCACCCCTACAGTGCGCGCAGCCGCGCCATCGAACCCTTCCACGTCATGGCGCTGCTGGCCCGGGCCAATGAGCTGCAAGCCGCCGGGCACGACGTGATCCACCTGGAAATCGGCGAACCGGACTTCACCACGGCTGCACCGATCGTTGCCGCTGGCCAGGCTGCACTGGCCGACGGGCACACGCGTTACACCGCCGCACGCGGGTTGCCGGCGCTGCGCCAGGCCATTGCCGGCTTTTACGAGCAGCGTTATGGCCTGAGTATCGACCCCGAGCGCATCCTGATTACCCCCGGTGGCTCCGGCGCGCTGCTGCTGGCCAGCAGCTTGCTGGTCGACCCGGGCAAGCACTGGCTGCTGGCCGACCCCGGTTACCCCTGCAATCGCCACTTCCTGCGCCTGGTCGAAGGCGGTGCGCAACTGGTGCCGGTAGGGCCCGAGGTGAACTACCAGCTCACCGCCGATCTGGTCGACCGTTACTGGGACAAGGATTCGGTCGGCGCGCTGGTTGCCTCGCCGGCCAACCCGACCGGCACCGTGCTGGGCCGTGACGAGCTGTCCAGCCTGGCAAAGGCCGTTCATCAGCGCCATGGTCACCTGGTGGTCGACGAGATCTACCACGGCCTGACCTATGGCATGGATGCACCCAGCGTGCTGGAAGTCGATGACTCGGCGTTTGTCCTGAATAGTTTTTCCAAGTATTTCGGCATGACCGGCTGGCGCCTGGGCTGGCTGGTCGCCCCCCCTGGCGCAGTGGCCGATCTGGAGAAGCTGGCGCAGAACCTGTACATCAGTGCACCAAGCATGGCCCAGCATGCCGCGCTGGCCTGCTTCCAGCCGGAAACCCTGGCCATGCTCGAAGAACGCCGCGCCGAATTCGCCCGCCGCCGCGACTATCTGTTGCCTGCCCTGCGCGAACTGGGCTTCCGGATTGCCGTCGAGCCGCAGGGGGCGTTCTACCTGTATGCCGATATCAGTGCCTTTGGCGGTGATGCATTCGCCTTCTGCAGGCACTTTCTGGAAACCGAGCACCTGGCCTTCACCCCGGGGCTGGACTTCGGCCGCCACCTGGCCGGGCACCATGTGCGCTTTGCCTACACCCAGAGCCTGCCACGCCTGG
Organism: Pseudomonas sp. 8_5_2; assembly: GCF_059295255.1. Lineage (NCBI taxonomy): Bacteria > Pseudomonadati > Pseudomonadota > Gammaproteobacteria > Pseudomonadales > Pseudomonadaceae > Pseudomonas > Pseudomonas sp. 8_5_2. The sequence goes on along the minus strand of NZ_CM181238.1, from coordinate 5,139,242 downwards.
AGCAAGCGGTGCAGCGTATCGCCCGTGGCCTGCGGAGCTGGCAAGGCTGATGCGGTTTTCTCCTTCACTCGAACAGGGCCGCCTGCTGCGCCGCTACAAGCGTTTTCTCGCGGACATCGAGCTGGCCGGCGGCGAGCAGATGACCATCCACTGCCCGAACACCGGCTCCATGCTCAATTGCATGCGTGAAGGCGGGCAGGTGTGGTTCAGCCGCTCCAACGACCCCAAGCGCAAGCTGCCCGGCACCTGGGAAATCAGCGAAACCCCGCAGGGGCGACTGGCCTGCGTGAACACCGGGCGGGCCAATGCGCTGGTAGAAGAGGCCCTGCGCGCCGGCAGCATCGCCGAACTGGCCGGTTTTACCGCCCTCAGGCGTGAAGTGGCCTACGGCGAGGAAGGCAGCCGCATCGACTTTCGCCTGGAGTTCGACGGCGCCCCGGCCTACGTCGAGGTCAAGAGCGTGACCCTGGGCTTCCCCGACAGCACGGTGGCGGCCTTCCCCGATGCGGTCACCCAGCGTGGTGCCAAACACCTGCGCGAGCTGGCTAAACTGGCCAGGCAGGGGGTACGGGCGGTGCAGTTGTATTGCGTGAACCTGACCGGCATCGACGCCGTGCGCCCGGCCGAAGAAATCGACGCGGCCTATGCCCAGGCCCTGCGCGCCGCCGTGGCGGATGGCGTGGAGGTGCTGGCCTATGGCACCCGCCTGGATCCTGAAGGAATCGTCATCGACCGCGGTTTGCCAGTGCTGCTTACCCCTTGAGCCAGATGCCCAGGCTGTCTTCATGGCAGCCCAGGGCCTGCAGTTGCTCACCTTCGCAGGGGCCGGCGACACATTCGCCGCTGTCGATCAGGAACAGCGCGCCATGATGGGCGCAGTGGATCAGGCTGGCACTTTCATCGAGAAACGCATCCCCTGCCCAATTCAGCGGGATACCCCGATGCGGGCAGCGGTTGCGGTACAGGTACACCAGGCCCTGGCGACGCACACCGAACAGTTCGGTGCCGTCTACGCTGAAGGCGCGGCCTTGGCCTTCGATCAGGCCGTCGGAGGTACAAAGGAAGTGCATGGCAGGGACGACTCGTGAAACAGATGATGGCTTGACGCTTCAATGCGAATAATTATCAAATTGCCCGCATTCGCTGCGTCCGGCTGTCTATGGTGCGCAGTTCTGCCGCCCGCCACAAGGCGCGCGGCCCGCCTTAAGAAGGAAACCCGATGATGCGCCGTCCTGTCGCCGTGCTCGGCTTGTTCGCAAGCCTTGTGCTCTCCACCCAGGCCCTGGCGGCCCAACTGCCGCAGCGTTGGGTCAGCGCCGGCGGTGCACTGAGCGAGTGGATAACCGCGCTGGGTGGTGAAGCGCGGCTGGTCGGCGTCGACACCACCAGCCAGCACCCGGCATCGTTGAAGTCACTGCCCAGTGTGGGTTATCAGCGGCAGCTGTCGGCCGAAGGCATCCTGAGCCTGCGACCGGATGTGCTGGTGGGCACCGACGAAATGGGGCCGCCGCCGGTGCTGGCGCAAATTCGCACAGCCGGCGTGCAGGTCGAGCAGTTCTCCAGCAAGGCCGAACTGGCTGCGGTGGATGCAAACCTCAAGCGCCTCGGGCAGTTGCTTGGCGCAGAAGCGCAAGCTTCGGCGTTGTCGGCGGATTATCACCAGCAACTTGACGCCTTGCAGGGCAAGGTCAGGCAGGCCCAGGCCGGGCAGAAGGCGCCGGGGGTGTTGTTGCTGGTCGGGCATGCCGGTGCCAAGCCGCTGATCGCCGGGCAGGGCACCGCCGGTGACTGGCTTTTGCGCCAGGCTGGCGGGCGTAACCTGGCAGAGCACCAGGGTTACAAGAACGTTTCCAATGAAGCACTGGCCGCGCTGGACGCCGATGTCGTGGTGGTCTCCGACCGGGCGCTGGCTGATGATCAGGCCTTGCAAGCACTGCTGAAAGAAAACCCGGCGTTGGCGGCCTCGCGCGCCGTACGCGAGAAGCGCCTGGTGTCGCTTGACCCGACCCTGCTGGTCGGCGGGCTGGGGCCACGCCTGCCGGCGACCTTGCAGTCTTTGGCTGGCACCTTCTACCCGGCAGCCCAGGCCAGCTTCGCACAATGAAACAGCGGGTCCAGCCACGTACGCTGTTCGTTTGCCTGAGCCTGCTGTGCCTGTTGGCGGTGTGGTTGTCGCTGGCCTTGGGGCCGGTCAGCCTGCCGCTGTTCGATACCCTGCGCGCCGGCCTGCGCCTGCTAGGGTTGCCCATTAGCGCTGACGGTTTGCAACAGGCCGAGATGATCCTGGGGCAGATTCGCTTGCCGCGTACCTTGCTGGGGCTGGCGGTGGGCGCAGTGCTGGCGTTGTCTGGCGTGGCCATGCAGGGGCTGTTCCGCAACCCGCTGGCCGACCCCGGGTTGGTGGGGGTGTCTGCCGGCGCGGCGATGGGGGCAGCGGTTGCCATCGTTGGCGGCGCCTGGTTTGGCGGCATGCCGGATGCCTTCGCGCCCTATCTGCTGTCGTTCTGCGCTTTTGTTGGCGGGCTTGGGGTAACCGCGCTGGTCTACCGGCTAGGCCGGCGCGATGGCCAGACCAACGTCGCCACGATGCTGCTGGCCGGTGTGGCGATGACCGCGCTGGGGGGCGCGGCCGTGGGGCTGTTCTCTTACCTGGCCGACGACGCCACCCTGCGCACGCTGACGTTCTGGAACCTGGGCAGTCTCAATGGCGCCAGTTACCAGCGGCTGTGGCCGCTGCTGCTGGTGGCGGCGGGTGTTGCACTGTGGCTTCCGCGTCGGGCCAAGGCGCTGAATGCCCTGCTGTTGGGGGAGTCCGAGGCGCGGCACCTGGGGGTTGATGTGGAGCGGCTCAAGCGCGAGCTGGTGTTCTGCACGGCGCTGGGCGTGGGCGCTGCAGTGGCCGCTGCCGGCCTGATCGGCTTTATCGGCCTGGTGGTTCCGCACCTTGTACGCCTGCTGGCCGGGCCGGATCACCGCGTGGTACTGCCCGCCTCGTTACTGGCAGGGGGCGTGCTGATGCTGTTCGCCGACCTGGCGGCGCGGCTGTTGCTGGCGCCTGCCGAGCTGCCAATCGGTATTGTAACGGCATTCATCGGTGCGCCGTTTTTCCTGTTATTGCTGATACGAGGGCGCAGCTGATGTTGCAAGTCGAGGGCCTGCACCTGCGTCGGGGCAGCAATGAGGTGCTGCATGACATCAGCGTACAGCTGAGCCCGGGGCAGGTAGTGGGTGTACTTGGCCCCAACGGTGCGGGCAAGAGTAGCCTGTTGGGCGTGCTGTGCGGCGAGCTGGCGCCCGACCGCGGGCATGTCACGCTACTGGGCCGGCCGCTGGCCGACTGGGCCGGCCAGGAACGCGCCCGGCGCCTGGCGGTGCTGCCGCAAATCTCCAGTTTGGGCTTCTCGTTTCGGGTCGAGGAAGTGGTGAGCATGGGGCGCATGCCCCATGGCACCGGGCAGCGCCGCGATGCAGAAATCATCGAGGCGGCGTTGCGCGCGGCAGATGCCTGGCACCTGGTGGGCCGTAGTTACCTGGCGCTGTCCGGCGGCGAACGGCAGCGTGTTCATCTGGCCAGGGTACTGGCGCAACTGTGGCCGGGGGAGGCGGGCACCACGCTGCTGCTCGACGAGCCGACCTCGATGCTCGATCCGCTGCACCAGCACACCACCCTGGAAGCCGTGCGCCGCTTCGCCGACCGTGGTGCCGCGGTGCTGGTGATTCTGCATGACCTGAACCTGGCGGCGCGCTATTGTGACCGTATCCTGCTGCTGGAACAGGGCCGCTGCCATGCGTTCGCCTCGCCCGAAGCCGTGCTGACGCCCGGGTCGTTGAAAGCGGTATACGGGATCGATGTGCTGGTACAGGCGCACCCGGAGCGCGGGCATCCGTTGATCATCACGCGTTAGGAGGCATTGCCGATGCGCTTTGCGCTTTTGTCCGGCTTGTGGCTGTGCATGGTGCTGGTGCTGGGTGGCTGCCAGGCCAGCCTGCCGCCATTGCCCGCCTGGCAAAGCAGTGAGGGGCGCAGCGATCCGCAGCTGGGACAGATAATCGATCTTGCCAGTGGCCAGCTGATCAGCCCTGAGCAGTTGCTGCAGCGTCTGGCGGTCGCCCCCCGGGTTCTGGTCGGCGAGAAACATGACAACCCTGACCATCACGCCTTGCAACTCTGGTTGCTGCGGGCCCTGCAGGCTCGGCGTACGCAGGGCAGCCTGCTGCTGGAGATGTTGCAGCCCGAGCAGCAGGCTCGGGTGGACAAGGCTGCCGGGCAGCCGTTGCCGGCAGACCTGCCTAAGGCCCTGGACTGGCGGGAGGGCTGGGATTGGCAGTTTTACGGCCCGATCGTTACTGAAGCCTTGCAAAAACGCGGTGTGCCGTTGCTGGCGGCCAACCTTTCTCCCGCCGAAATGCGCCAGGCCTACCGCCAGCCGGCCGCGTTGGCGGGCGAGCAGTCCAATACGCCAGCGGTGAAAGCCGCCCTGTTGGAAGAGGTGCGCGCGGGGCATTGCGGGATGCTGCCGGAAAGCCAGTTGCCGGCGATGCTGGCCGTGCAACAGCAGCGCGACCGGCGCATGGCCGAGCGCCTGCTGGCCGCGCCGCAGCCGGCAATGCTGTTCGCCGGGGCCTATCACGTGCGCAAGGACCTGGGTGTGCCATTGCACCTGGCCGACCTGGGCGCACAGGGGGAAAGCAAGGTGCTGCTGCTGGCCGAGGTTGGCGAAAAGGTCGAGGCAGCCGAGGCTGACTATGTGTGGTACACGCCGGCGATGCCGCAGCAGGATTACTGCGCTCAGCTGCGACGATAGGACCGGGTGGAATTCAGGCAAAAAAAGACCCGGCAAAAAGCCGGGTCAATAACCGTGATTAGCCTGATGAGGAGATAATCTGAGAGTCCGAACCAGGGGCTCTTAGCTTATCCAACCAGTCTCGCGACCAGTTGCGATAATCATAACGATTCTCATTTTCACGTCAATCCATTTTCACGATTATTTTGGATTTTTTTGTGCCGGGCCTTTCGCATCCAGTTGCTGGTTGAGTGCTTCTTTGCGTTCGAGCGGCAAGTCGTTCCAGTGCATGTCCAGCAGGGCGCCTTCAATGGCATACAACAGCACCTTCGATGCGCGGAACCCTCGTGTCTTCACGGCCTGGTAGGCACCCACCGCGCCCAGGCGGCGCAAATCCGATGCACTGTGGATGCCGGCTGCATGCAGCCACTGCGCAGAGGTCTTGCCAAGGTTCTTCAGATGCTGCAATTCATCGTTCATCTAGCCTCCTTGCGATGGCTGAACGGGTCTTGGGGGATAAATCGCGAGCAGGTCAGAGAGGAGTGTAGCGGGGGTTGGGGAATACGCGGCTTTTTGCCATCGGGGTCGATGAGCTGTTCTGTACCGGCCTCTTCGCGGGCTTGCCCGCGAAGAGGTCAGAGCAGGAGAGTGATGAGGTTAAAGGCCCGGCAGGCGCTGACGAATCTGTTCGATGACCTGGTTCATGCTGCTGGCATCCTGGGTATCGACCCGGGTGCTTTGTTCCAGCTCGTGGGCATCCAGCGGTTCACGGCTGGCCTGCTGGGCCTTGACCACTTCCAGGGTGGCATCCGACGGGTCGGTGTTTTCTGCCTGGCGCTGTTCCAGCCAGCTGGCGATCACCGCGTCCGGTGCGTTGCAGTCGAGGATCAGGAACGGTACGCCGGTCTGGCTTGCAACGTCCGCTGCAGCCTGGCGCTGTTCATGCTTGAGGTATGTAGCATCCAGTACCACCGGGAAGCCGGCGCGCAAAACGGTCGCTGCGACGTCGTGCAGACGTTGGTAAGTGGCGGCACTGGCATCCTTGTCATAAATACCGGCAGTCAGTTGGCCGGCATTGTCTTGTGGCTGTTCGCCAAACATCCGCTTGCGCTCGATATCGGAGCGCACGCGAATGGCCCCCAAGGCCTCGACCAGGCGCATTGCCACGTGGCTTTTGCCCACAGCCGAGACACCATGGGTGATGGCCAGCAGCCGAGAAGGGATGGCGCTGTAGCTTTCCGCCAGGTTGGCGTAGTTGCGGTAGGTGCGCAGGGTGGTGGCCCGTTGCACGCCATCAGCATTGGCCGGCATGCTGAACAGCGCCACCTTGGCCCGCACCATTGCGCGATAGGCTTTGTAGAAGTTGAGCACTTCCAAGCCTTCATAATCGCCGGTCAGCTCCAGGTACTGACTGATGAAGCGTCGTGCCAGGCACTTGAGGCCGCGGTCTTCCAGGTCCATGGCGAGAAAGCCGGTGTCGGCCCAGACATCGGTCATGCGGAAGGGTTCGTTGAACTCGATGCAGTCGAAGATGACTACCTGGTCGTTGATCAGGGTGGCGTTGCCCAAGTGGATGTCGCCATGGCACTCGCGGGTGAAGCCGTTGGCCTTGCGCGAGGCGAACAGGCCTTGCAGCCGCTCGAAACTGCTCCGCGCCCAGGCCTGCAGGTTATCCAGTTGCAGCAGATCGGCCTTATCGCTGAGGAATGGGCGGATCTGCTCGAAGTTCTGCACCACCGGGGCCATCACGCTTTCAGGCGAGCCGTAGGGCTGCTCGGCAGGCACCTTCGGGGTCTGCAGGTGGAATTCGGCAATCTGCCGGGCCATCTGGTCGATGTGCGCGGCATTCAGTTCGCCATTGGCCTGCAGGGTACTGAGCATCTGGCCCTGGGGGAACTGGCGCATCTTCAGCGCATATTCGATAGCCTCGCCTTCGCCACCGATCTGCGGTGCTTCGGCGCTGCCGGTAATCGGCAACACTTCCAGGTACAGGCCTTCGGTAAGGCGCTGGTTCAGGCGCAATTCTTCGTTACAGAAATGCTGGCGCTGGTCCAGGCCAGTGAAGTCGAGAAAGCCGAAGTTCATCGGCTTCTTGACCTTGTAGGCGTACTCGCCGGTGAGCAGCACCCAGGAGATATGCGTCTCGATGAGCTGGAACCCATCCACAGGGTGAGGGTACAGGGCTGGGTTCTGCAACGCAGTGATAAGGGCTTGGCTCACAGGAAAACCTTCCGGGGGCAGGGAATTCGAATGCGCCATTATGGTCAATGGTGCCGTCCCTGCCTACCGCCGGGCCGTCTGCCCAGCCTTTATAAAGTGCGTATAATCCGCCGCCATGACCCGAACCCGAAATTCCCGCACCCCTCAGAAACGCCCGACTGGCCGCTCCCGCGCCTGGCTGGGCTGGGCTTTGAAGCTCAGCCTGGTAGGCCTGGTGATCGTCGCCGGCTTCGCGGTTTACCTCGATGCCGTTGTCCAGGAAAAGTTTTCCGGCAAACGCTGGACCATCCCGGCCAAGGTGTATGCCCGGCCGCTGGAGATGTTCACCGGCCAGAAACTCAGCAAGGCCGACTTCCTCACCGAGCTCGATGCGCTCGGCTACCGGCGTGAAAGCGCGGCCAACGGCCCGGGTGCAGCGGCAGTCAACGGCAATACCGTCGACCTGAACACCCGTGGCTTCCAGTTCTACGAGGGCATGGAACCTGCGCAGTTCGTGCGCGTGCGCTTCTCCGGCGATTATGTGGCTGGCCTCTCCGGCGCCAACGGCAAGTCGCTTGACGTGGTGCGCCTGGAGCCGCTGATGATCGGCGGTATCTACCCGAAAAACCTCGAAGACCGCATCCTGATCAAGATCGACCAGGTGCCCAAATACCTGCTCGAGACCCTGGTAGCGACCGAAGACCGCGATTTCTACAACCACTTCGGTGTATCACCGAAGTCCATTGCCCGGGCGATGTGGGTCAATACCTCGTCCGGCTCGATGCGCCAGGGCGGTAGTACCTTGACCCAGCAGCTGGTGAAGAACTTCTACCTCAGCAGCGAGCGCAGCCTCAGCCGCAAGCTGACCGAGGCGATGATGGCCATGCTGCTGGAGCTGCACTACGACAAGCGTGAAATCCTCGAGGCCTACCTCAACGAGGTGTTTGTCGGTCAGGATGGCCAGCGGGCCGTGCACGGCTTTGGCCTGGCCAGCCAGTTCTTCTTCAGCCAGCCGCTGTCCGAGCTGAAGCTGCACCAGATCGCCTTGCTGGTGGGCATGGTCAAGGGGCCGTCCTATTACAACCCGCGGCGTTACCCTGATCGTGCCCTGGCCCGGCGTAACCTTGTACTTGACCTGGTGGCCGAGCAGGGCGTGGCCAGCCAGGCCGAAGTCGATGCGGCGAAGAAGATGCCGTTGGGCGTGACCAAGCGAGGCAGCCTGGCCGACAGCTCGTTCCCGGCCTTCCTCGACCTGGTCAAGCGCCAGCTGCGCCAGGACTACCGTGACGAAGACTTGACCGAAGAAGGCCTGCGCATCTTCACCAGCTTCGACCCGATTTTGCAGATGAAGGCCGAAACCTCGATGAGCGAGACCTTCAAACGCCTGGCGGGGCGCAAGGGCGCTGACGAGGTGGAGTCGGCGATGGTCGTGACCAATCCGGAAACCGGTGAAGTGCAGGCGCTGATCGGTAGCCGCCAGGCAGGCTACGCTGGTTTCAACCGCGCCATCGACGCCGTCCGGCCTATCGGCTCGCTGGTCAAGCCGTCGGTGTACCTGACCGCGCTGGAACAGCCGAGCAAGTACACCCTGACCAGTTGGGTACAGGATGAACCGTTCTCGGTCAAAGGTGCCGACGGCCAGGTCTGGCGCCCGCAAAACTATGATCGTCGCCCACATGGCACCATCTACCTGTATCAGGGGCTGGCCAACTCCTACAACCTGTCGACTGCCAAGCTTGGCCTGGAAGTCGGCGTGCCCAACGTGATCAAGACCATTGGCCGGCTGGGCGTGAATGTCGACTGGCCGGCGTTCCCGGCAATGCTGCTGGGCGCCGGTGGCATGTCGCCGATGCAGGTCGCGACCATGTACCAGACCATCGCCAACGGCGGCTTCAATACGCCGATGCGCGGTATCCGCAGCGTGCTTACCGCCGAGGGCGAGCCGCTCAAGCGCTATCCGTTCCAGATCCAGCAAACCTTCGATCCGGGGGCCATCTACCTGGTGCAGAACGCCATGCAGCGGGTCATGCGCGAAGGCACCGGGCGCTCGGTGTACAACACCTTGCCGCGTTCGCTGACCCTGGCTGGCAAGACCGGTACCAGTAACGATTCGCGCGACAGCTGGTTCTCCGGCTTCAGCCAGGACCTTTTGGCGGTGGTCTGGATGGGCCGTGACGATAACGGTAAAACACCGTTTACCGGCGCCACCGGTGCCCTGCAGGTGTGGACCAGCTTCATGAAGAAAGCCGACCCCCTGCCGCTGGACATGCCGCAGCCGGACAACGTGGTGCAGGCCTGGATCGACCCCTACAGTGGCCATGGGTCTGATGGCAGCTGTCCGGGAGCCGTGCAGATGCCGTATATTCGCGGGAGTGAACCGCCCGCCGGCGCGACCTGTGGCGGCGAACAGAATCCGGCAGAATCAGTCATGGACTGGGTCAAAGGCTGGATGAATTAAGCGCAGGCTGCATTGATGAGGTGTTACGTGAACAAGTGGCTGTTTCCTGCCGTGACGGCGCTGGTTGTGCTCCAGGGCTGCTCCAGTGTCCAGCGCGGCAATATTCCGGTGGTCGACTCGAGCACCCGCGTGTCCAACAGCGAACGTGTAACGGCCAACCGCTCGGCGGGTGGCTACAATGCGGGCACTGCGCAAGCGCAGACGCTGCCAGAAGACTCTGGCGTCACCGTGATGATCCCGCAGGGTGCTGGCGCTTCAGGCATCCAGACGTTCCCGGCGGCCAATGGCGCGGCGCCCATCAGCACCTCGCCGATCACCCCGGGGCCAATTACCCCAGGCCCGGTCAGTTCGGCGCCGATGACCACCAACCCCAACCCGATCGCCGATGAACCGTTCGATATCGCCTCGATGAATAGCGCTCCGGCGAGCACCAGCGCGCCAACCGGCATTCCGCGCAGCAACACCGCTGCCGGTGGCCTGTCGGCCGATGAACAGCTGGACGGCCCGGTGCTGGCGCTGCTGACCACCGCGAAAACCCAGCAGGGCAGCGGTGATTTCAACGGTGCCGCGTCGAGCCTCGAGCGCGCCCAGCGCATTGCCCCGCGCGAGCCGCAGGTGCTGTATCGCCTGGCCCAGGTGCGGCTGTCGCAGGGTGATGCAGCGCAAGCCGAGCAGCTGGCGCGTCGGGCCCTCACGTATGCCAACGGTCGCCCAAGCCTGCAGGCTGCGCTGTGGAACACCATTGCCCAGGCCCGTGAAAAGCAGGGTGACAGCGCAGGTGCGGCATTGGCCCGTCAAAAAGCCCAGGTCAATTCGTGATGATCGAGCAACGCATTCTGGATATTGCCGACAACCTGCTGCTGATCGAGCGTGAGCTTCAGGTGCAGGGCTGGTGGGATGACGAACCACCAAGCGACGAGGCGCTGGACAGCACGGTGCCGTTTGCCGTTGATACGCTGAGCTTCGAACAGTGGCTGCAATGGATCTTCCTGCCGCGCATGAAGATCATCATTGAGCTGGGCCAGCAGCTACCCAACGCCTCCGGCATTCTGGTCATGGCAGAAACCGTGTTTACCGACCGACCAGAACAAAGTCGCGAGCTGCGCCGCCTGTTGGCAGCTTTTGATCAATTGATAGCTGCTTCCGCCTGATTTCTTCCGTTTTTCGTTCAAGGGCCGCAGATTGTGGCCCTTTTTTGTGGAAATCTTATTTATTCTGCTGCTGAAGCGATTTTTAGTGGTGGCAGTGGTTCATCTTGAGGAAAAATTGGCAATAATTTTTCTTGACTTGTACGCCGCAAATCACAAGAATCCAACTTCCGCTGTAGAGGGACTGCCAGAAGCAGACCCGCTAAGCAGATCATGAGGCGCACACCCGCGCCGACCTGTAACACCCCGCAACGCGTTACCTCGCGCTGGGTGGGAAAACCCCGCAACACTCTGGGGCGCTCCCAATACTTGCTCAGTCAGTGCTGACGTTCGCTCGTGCTCTGCTTGGCAGTAAACCTATTAAGACCCGTCCACTAGGGACGGTATTCTGGCGTTTTAGAGGTGAACAACGTGGAGCTTTTATCCGGCGGTGAGATGATCGTCCGCTTCTTGCGTGACGAAGGCGTCAAGCATATCTATGGGTACCCTGGTGGTGCTCTCCTGCATGTTTACGACGCACTGTTCAAAGAACCGGAAGTGGAACACATCCTGGTTCGTCACGAGCAGGCGGCAACCCATATGGCGGACGGCTACGCCCGCGCCACCGGCAAGGCCGGTGTGGTGCTGGTAACCTCCGGCCCGGGTGCGACCAATGCCATTACCGGCATTGCCACTGCCTATATGGACTCGATTCCGATGGTCATTCTGTCCGGCCAGGTGCCTAGCACCATGGTGGGTACCGATGCCTTCCAGGAAACCGACATGATCGGTATCTCGCGGCCGATCGTGAAGCACAGCTTCATGATCAAGAACCCGACCGAGATCCCTGAAGTTCTGAAAAAAGCTTTCTACCTGGCGCAATCCGGTCGCCCAGGTCCGGTCGTGGTCGACATTCCAAAAGATATGACCAACCCGGCCGAGAAGTTCGAATACGTCTACCCGAAAAAGGTCAAGCTGCGCTCCTACAGCCCTGCGGTCCGCGGCCACTCCGGCCAGATCCGCAAGGCCGCCGAGATGCTGCTGGCTGCCAAGCGCCCGATCGTATATTCCGGTGGTGGTGTGATCCTGGGCGGTGGCTCCGAGTCCCTCACCGAAATCGCCAAGTCGCTCAACCTGCCAGTCACCAACACCCTGATGGGGCTGGGTGGCTTCCCGGGTACCGATCGCCAGTTCCTGGGCATGCTCGGCATGCACGGCAGCTTCACCGCCAACATGGCCATGCACAATGCCGACGTGATCCTCGCCGTCGGTGCGCGTTTCGACGACCGCGTAGTCAATGGCCCGGCCAAGTTCTGCCCGAACGCCAAAATCATCCACATCGACATCGACCCGGCGTCGATCTCCAAGATGATCAAGGCCGACGTGCCAATCGTAGGTCCGGTCGACAGCGTGCTCGGCGAAATGCTCGGCATCCTCAAGGAAATCGGCGAGCAGCCTGAAAAGGCGGCGCTGGATGCCTGGTGGAAGCAGATCGACGAATGGCGTGGCGATGGCGAGATGTTCCCTTACGACAAGGGCGACGGCAACGTCATCAAGCCGCAGAAAGTCATCGAAACCCTGTGCGAAGTGACTCATGGCGATGCTTTTGTCACCTCCGACGTGGGCCAGCACCAGATGTTCGCGGCGCAGTACTACCGCTTCAACAAGCCGAACCGCTGGATCAACTCCGGTGGCCTGGGCACCATGGGCTTCGGCTTCCCGGCGGCGATGGGCGTAAAGCTCAGCTTCCCCGACCAGGACGTGGCCTGCGTGACCGGCGAAGGCAGTATCCAGATGAACATCCAGGAACTGTCCACCTGCATGCAGTACGGCCTGCCGGTGAAAATCGTCAACCTGAACAACGGTGTGTTGGGTATGGTCCGCCAGTGGCAGGACATGGCCTACAACGGTCGTCACTCGCACTCGTACGTCGAGTCGCTGCCTGACTTCATCAAGCTGGCCGAGGCCTATGGCCATGTGGGTATCCGCATCACCAGCCTGAAGGACCTCAAGCCGAAGCTGGAAGAAGCATTTGCGATGAAGGACCGCCTGGTGTTCATCGACATCGCGGTTGACCGCAGTGAGCATGTCTATCCGATGCAGATCAAGGATGGCTCGATGCGTGACATGTGGCTGAGCAAGACGGAGCGTACCTGATATGCGGCACATCATTTCCCTGCTGCTGGAAAACGAACCTGGTGCGTTGTCCCGTGTGGTCGGCCTGTTCTCCCAGCGCAACTACAACATTGAAAGCCTGACCGTGGCGCCGACCGAAGACCCGACCCTGTCGCGTCTGACGCTGACCACAGTTGGCCATGACGAGGTGATCGAACAGATCACCAAGAACCTGAACAAGCTGGTTGAAGTGGTCAAGCTTGTCGACCTGTCGGAGAGCGCTCACATCGAGCGTGAACTGATGTTGGTCAAGGTCAAGGCCACCGGTGCCCAGCGTGCCGAGATCAAGCGCACCACGGACATCTTCCGTGGCCAGATCGTCGACGTTACCGCCAGCGTGTACACCGTGCAGCTGAGTGGTACCAGCGACAAACTGGACAGCTTCATCCAGGCGATCGGCACTGCATCGATTCTCGAAACCGTGCGCAGCGGCGTTACCGGCATTGCCCGTGGCGACAAAGTGCTCAGCATCTAAATTCAAAAATTAGCGATGGCTCCGCAGGGGCCGAGATATAACCAGGGGTATTTTCATGAAAGTTTTCTACGATAAAGACTGCGACCTTTCCATCATCCAGGGTAAGAAAGTCGCCATCATCGGTTACGGCTCCCAGGGCCACGCTCAGGCGTGCAACCTGAAAGACTCCGGTGTAGACGTTACTGTCGGTCTGCGTAAAGGTTCGGCTACTGTTGCCAAGGCTGAAGCCCACGGCCTGAAAGTTGCCGACGTTGCCTCCGCCGTCGCTGCCGCCGACCTGGTCATGATCCTGACCCCGGACGAGTTCCAGGGCGCTCTGTACAAGAACGAGATCGAACCGAACATCAAGAAGGGCGCTACCCTGGCCTTCTCCCACGGCTTCTCGATCCACTACAACCAGGTTGTTCCGCGTGCCGACCTCGACGTGATCATGATCGCGCCGAAAGCCCCGGGCCACACTGTTCGCTCCGAGTTCGTCAAAGGCGGCGGCATCCCTGACCTGATCGCCATCTACCAGGACGCCTCGGGCAACGCCAAGAACGTCGCCCTGTCCTACGCCGCTGGCGTCGGTGGCGGCCGTACCGGCATCATCGAAACCACCTTCAAGGACGAGACCGAAACCGACCTGTTCGGTGAGCAGGCTGTTCTGTGTGGCGGTACCGTCGAGCTGGTCAAAGCCGGTTTCGAAACCCTGGTTGAAGCTGGCTACGCGCCGGAAATGGCCTACTTCGAGTGCCTGCACGAGCTGAAGCTGATCGTTGACCTCATGTACGAAGGCGGCATCGCCAACATGAACTACTCGATCTCCAACAATGCCGAGTACGGTGAGTACGTTACCGGTCCGGAAGTCATCAACGAAGAATCCCGCAAGGCCATGCGCAACGCTCTGAAGCGCATCCAGGACGGCGAGTACGCGAAGATGTTCATCTCCGAAGGTGCTACCAACTACCCATCGATGACTGCCAAGCGCCGCAACAACGCTTCGCACGGCATCGAGATCATCGGCGAGCAACTGCGCTCGATGATGCCTTGGATCTCGGCGAACAAAATCGTCGACAAAGCCAAGAACTAAGTTTTATCGCATCATGAAAAACGCGGCTTCGGCCGCGTTTTTTCGTTCTGGCAGTCAGCTTCTGGTATAAAGCAGACCAGTGGCCTGCTGTCAGAACCTGTTTCGCCGGCCCGTGTCGAACATTTTCCATCCTGTTGCAAGGTACCCTCCATGAGCGAACGTCCCGAAGAGCCGAACAAGCCCTCCGACGCCGAAAGCCTGCTACCTGTCGATGAGCACGTTGAAGAAGGGCATGACGCGGAAGGTCGCAAGGTGCGCCACCGCGGCATCTACCTGCTGCCCAACCTGTTCACCACCGCCAACCTGTTTGCCGGCTTTTATTCCATCATCAACTCCATGAGCGCGCAGAGCGCCCTGAGTGCGGGTGACCCGCGCGAGGCGAGCAAGTACTTCGCCTTTGCCGCCATCGCCATCTTCGTGGCCATGGTGCTCGACGGCCTGGATGGCCGCGTTGCGCGGATGACCAATACCCAGAGTGCCTTCGGCGCCGAGTACGACTCGCTGTCGGATATGGTCGCCTTTGGCGTGGCCCCGGCGTTACTGGCATTTGGCTGGGCACTGGGTGACATGGGCAAGGTCGGCTGGATGGTCGCCTTCATCTATGTAGCCGGTGCGGCACTGCGCCTGGCCCGGTTCAATACCCAGGTCGGCACCGCCGACAAGCGCTACTTCATCGGCCTGGCCAGCCCGGCTGCTGCGGGTGTGGTGGCCGGTACCGTATGGGCGTTCAGTGACTACGGCATCCAGGGCTCCAAGCTGTCGTTCCTGGTGGCGTTGCTGGTGGCTGCTGCCGGCATGCTGATGGTCAGCAACATCAAGTACAACAGCTTCAAGGAGCTTGACCTGAAGGGCCGTGTGCCGTTCGTGGCGATCCTTGCCGTGGTGCTGGTGTTTGCGGTGGTGTTCAGCGATCCGCCGCGTATCCTGCTGCTGATCTTCCTCGCCTATGCAGCGTCGGGCCCTGTCCAGTTCCTGCTCAAGGCCCGCCGGCGTAAAGGGTGACAAACATTTAATGCTGGAATAACCCTCCGGCTCCATAGTCTTACTGGTATACCCTTTACCAGTGCTATGGAGCCGACCATGCTCATCAAGCTTCCCAGGTCTTCCGAGTGCAAGGCGTCGGAGATCACCCCCGAAGGCATTTACCTTTCCCGTCGCACCTTGCTGGGTGGCGCCATGGCTGGCCTTGCCCTGGGTTCACTGCCAGGCAGGGTGAGTGCAGCCGAAGCCTCCCGCTATGCCGATGTACAGGCCGGTACTCCGCCAAGCTGGTTCACCGACAAACTTGCAGCCACGCGCTGGCAAGCGGTAACAGTGAAGGACGAAGCGATCACGCCGTTCAAGGATGCTACCCACTACAACAACTTCTATGAGTTCGGGCCTGACAAGGGCGATCCGGCGGCCAATGGCGGCAGCCTCAAGACCGAGCCCTGGTCGGTGGTGGTGGATGGAGAAGTCGGCAAGCCTGGGCGCTATGCGCTTGAGGACTTCGTCAAACCCTACCAGCTTGAAGAACGCATCTACCGACTGCGCTGTGTCGAAGCCTGGTCGATGGTCATTCCCTGGCTGGGTATTCCCTTGGCGCAGGTGCTCAAGCAGGTTGAGCCCACCTCCAATGCGCGCTATGTGCGGTTCGAGACCTTGAAGGACCCAGAGCATATGCCTGGGCAGCGTTCGGGGTTCGCCCTGATCGACTGGCCTTATAGAGAGGGGTTGCGCCTGGACGAGGCGATGCATCCCTTGGCCATCCTGGCAGTGGGCATGTATGGCCGGGAGCTGGCCAATCAGAATGGCGCCCCATTGCGGCTGGTGGTGCCGTGGAAATATGGCTTCAAGAGCATCAAGTCTATCGTGCGCATCAGCCTGGTTGCCGAACAGCCTGGTACTACCTGGGAAGGGTTGGCGCCGGATGAATATGGTTTTTATGCCAACGTGAACCCGACAGTCGATCACCCTCGCTGGAGCCAGGCGCGTGAGCGTCGGCTGCCCAGCGGGTTGTTCAGCCCGAATGTGCGTGAGACACAGATGTTCAATGGCTACGCCGATGAGGTGGCGTCGCTGTATGCCGGGCTTGATCTGCGGAAGAACTACTGATGCGCTATCCCTGGTTTCGCCTGGCCATCTTTGTTGTGGGGTGCCTGTTCCCGGCGTGGTGGTTATATGAGGCTGCGATGAATCTGCTCGGGCCGGATCCTGGGAAGATCATCATGGACCGTCTTGGGCTTGGGGCGCTTACCTTTCTTTTGATTACCCTGAGCATGACCCCGCTGCAGAAGCTGACGGGATGGTCGGGCTGGGTCGTGGTGCGTCGGCAGCTGGGGCTGTGGGTGTTTGCCTATATCGTGCTGCATATCCTGGCCTACCTGTTCTTTATTCTCGGGCTGGACTGGGGGCAGTTGGCGGTGGAGTTGCGCAAGCGGCCTTACATAATAGTGGGGGCGCTGGGGTTCCTTGGGTTGCTGGCGTTGGCGGTTACCTCCAACCGGTATAGCCAGCGGCGTTTGGGGGCGCGGTGGAAGAAGCTGCACAGGCTGGTGTATGCGGTGTTGGGGTTGGGGTTACTGCATTTTTTGTGGATTGTTCGTTCGGATCTGCGGGAGTGGGCGATTTATGCGTTTATTGGGGTGGTGTTGATGGGGTTGAGGATTCCAGCGGTTTCGCGGGGGTTGGCAAGGTTGGTCAGGAAGCAGGGTAGGGCGGTTTGATGATGGGGTAGGTTGCGGGGTGCCTGTCTTGGGATCGAGTTGGGTTTGAAAGGTGCTCGCCTTTGTTTCTTTGGCGCCTATCAGATCGAGCGCTGAAGGGGTTGTGGCGAGCACCTGTTAGCCCTGATGCGGTCTTTTCCCCTTATATTTCACTTTCTTGAAATTAAAGGTTGACGCCCTTTCGAATCCCCTTATAATGCGCCCCACTTCCAGCGACAACGGAACGACAAACTCCTTGAGATTCAACGAGTTAGGTGGTTCAGGCGATGCTGTAAGGGCTTCGATCGAAAGATCGGCAGCGGTGATAGAGGCAGTTGACAGCGGATTTAAACGCTGTATTATTCGCCTCCCGCTACGAGAGATCGCAGCGAGCCAAGTGTTTGAAGCTAAACGAGTTTCTCGGAAAAAACTTCAAAATAAACGCTTGACAGGCTCTGAGGAAAGCGTAGAATGCGCGCCTCGGTTGAGACGAAAAGCTCTTAACCTAACGCTCTTTAACAAATTGAATCAAGCAATTCGTGTGGGTGCTTGTGAGTACGGACTGATAGTCAAAAAGATTATCAGCATCACAAGTGACCATGCGAGAAATCACATAGTCATTTGAGATTGCTGAGCCAAGTTTAGGGTTTCTTAAAAACCCAAGCAGTATTGAACTGAAGAGTTTGATCATGGCTCAGATTGAACGCTGGCGGCAGGCCTAACACATGCAAGTCGAGCGGATGACGGGAGCTTGCTCCTGGATTCAGCGGCGGACGGGTGAGTAATGCCTAGGAATCTGCCTGGTAGTGGGGGACAACGTTTCGAAAGGAACGCTAATACCGCATACGTCCTACGGGAGAAAGCAGGGGACCTTCGGGCCTTGCGCTATCAGATGAGCCTAGGTCGGATTAGCTAGTTGGTGGGGTAATGGCTCACCAAGGCGACGATCCGTAACTGGTCTGAGAGGATGATCAGTCACACTGGAACTGAGACACGGTCCAGACTCCTACGGGAGGCAGCAGTGGGGAATATTGGACAATGGGCGAAAGCCTGATCCAGCCATGCCGCGTGTGTGAAGAAGGTCTTCGGATTGTAAAGCACTTTAAGTTGGGAGGAAGGGCAGTAAGCGAATACCTTGCTGTTTTGACGTTACCGACAGAATAAGCACCGGCTAACTCTGTGCCAGCAGCCGCGGTAATACAGAGGGTGCAAGCGTTAATCGGAATTACTGGGCGTAAAGCGCGCGTAGGTGGTTTGTTAAGTTGGATGTGAAAGCCCCGGGCTCAACCTGGGAACTGCATCCAAAACTGGCAAGCTAGAGTACGGTAGAGGGTGGTGGAATTTCCTGTGTAGCGGTGAAATGCGTAGATATAGGAAGGAACACCAGTGGCGAAGGCGACCACCTGGACTGATACTGACACTGAGGTGCGAAAGCGTGGGGAGCAAACAGGATTAGATACCCTGGTAGTCCACGCCGTAAACGATGTCAACTAGCCGTTGGAATCCTTGAGATTTTAGTGGCGCAGCTAACGCATTAAGTTGACCGCCTGGGGAGTACGGCCGCAAGGTTAAAACTCAAATGAATTGACGGGGGCCCGCACAAGCGGTGGAGCATGTGGTTTAATTCGAAGCAACGCGAAGAACCTTACCAGGCCTTGACATGCAGAGAACTTTCCAGAGATGGATTGGTGCCTTCGGGAACTCTGACACAGGTGCTGCATGGCTGTCGTCAGCTCGTGTCGTGAGATGTTGGGTTAAGTCCCGTAACGAGCGCAACCCTTGTCCTTAGTTACCAGCACGTTATGGTGGGCACTCTAAGGAGACTGCCGGTGACAAACCGGAGGAAGGTGGGGATGACGTCAAGTCATCATGGCCCTTACGGCCTGGGCTACACACGTGCTACAATGGTCGGTACAGAGGGTTGCCAAGCCGCGAGGTGGAGCTAATCTCACAAAACCGATCGTAGTCCGGATCGCAGTCTGCAACTCGACTGCGTGAAGTCGGAATCGCTAGTAATCGCGAATCAGAATGTCGCGGTGAATACGTTCCCGGGCCTTGTACACACCGCCCGTCACACCATGGGAGTGGGTTGCACCAGAAGTAGCTAGTCTAACCTTCGGGAGGACGGTTACCACGGTGTGATTCATGACTGGGGTGAAGTCGTAACAAGGTAGCCGTAGGGGAACCTGCGGCTGGATCACCTCCTTAATCGACGACATCAGCCTGCTGATGAGCACCCACACGAATTGCTTGATTCATTGTCGAAGGCGATCGAGGCCCTTGCCGGTCTCTCGTTGTTCCTGATCAGAACTCAGAAATGAACATTCGTGACTGAATGCTGATTTCTGACTTTTGTCAGATCGTTCTTTAAAAATTCGGATATGTGATAGAAATAGACTGAACACCAGTTTCACTGCTGGTGGATCAGGCTAAGGTAAAATTTGTGAGTTCTGCTCGAAAGAGCGACGTGCGAATTTTCGGCGAATGTCGTCTTCACAGTATAACCAGATTGCTTGGGGTTATATGGTCAAGTGAAGAAGCGCATACGGTGGATGCCTTGGCAGTCAGAGGCGATGAAAGACGTGGTAGCCTGCGATAAGCTTTGGGGAGTCGGCAAACAGACTGTGATCCAGAGATCTCTGAATGGGGGAACCCACTCAGCACAAGCTGAGTATCTTGTACTGAATACATAGGTGCAAGAGGCGAACCAGGGGAACTGAAACATCTAAGTACCCTGAGGAATAGAAATCAACCGAGATTCCCTTAGTAGTGGCGAGCGAACGGGGACCAGCCCTTAAGTTGGTTTGAGATTAGTGGAACGCTCTGGAAAGTGCGGCCATAGTGGGTGATAGCCCCGTACACGAAAATCTCTTATCAATGAAATCGAGTAGGACGGAGCACGAGAAACTTTGTCTGAATATGGGGGGACCATCCTCCAAGGCTAAATACTACTGACTGACCGATAGTGAACCAGTACCGTGAGGGAAAGGCGAAAAGAACCCCGGAGAGGGGAGTGAAATAGATCCTGAAACCGTATGCGTACAAGCAGTGGGAGCCTACTTTGTTAGGTGACTGCGTACCTTTTGTATAATGGGTCAGCGACTTATATTCAGTGGCGAGCTTAACCGAATAGGGGAGGCGTAGCGAAAGCGAGTCTTAATAGGGCGTTTAGTCGCTGGGTATAGACCCGAAACCGGGCGATCTATCCATGGGCAGGTTGAAGGTTAGGTAACACTGACTGGAGGACCGAACCGACTACCGTTGAAAAGTTAGCGGATGACCTGTGGATCGGAGTGAAAGGCTAATCAAGCTCGGAGATAGCTGGTTCTCCTCGAAAGCTATTTAGGTAGCGCCTCATGTATCACTGTAGGGGGTAGAGCACTGTTTCGGCTAGGGGGTCATCCCGACTTACCAAACCGATGCAAACTCCGAATACCTACAAGTGCCGAGCATGGGAGACACACGGCGGGTGCTAACGTCCGTCGTGAAAAGGGAAACAACCCAGACCGTCAGCTAAGGTCCCAAAGTCATGGTTAAGTGGGAAACGATGTGGGAAGGCTTAGACAGCTAGGAGGTTGGCTTAGAAGCAGCCACCCTTTAAAGAAAGCGTAATAGCTCACTAGTCGAGTCGGCCTGCGCGGAAGATGTAACGGGGCTCAAACCATGCACCGAAGCTACGGGTATCATCTTATGATGATGCGGTAGAGGAGCGTTCTGTAAGCCTGTGAAGGTGAGTTGAGAAGCTTGCTGGAGGTATCAGAAGTGCGAATGCTGACATGAGTAACGACAATGCGAGTGAAAAACTCGCACGCCGAAAGACCAAGGTTTCCTGCGCAACGTTAATCGACGCAGGGTTAGTCGGTCCCTAAGGCGAGGCTGAAAAGCGTAGTCGATGGAAAACAGGTTAATATTCCTGTACTTCCAGTTATTGCGATGGAGGGACGGAGAAGGTTAGGCCAGCCTGGCGTTGGTTGTCCAGGTTTAAGGTGGTAGGCTGAAATCTTAGGCAAATCCGGGATTTCAAGGCCGAGAGCTGATGACGAGTTGCCTTTAGGCGACGAAGTGGTTGATACCATGCTTCCAAGAAAAGCTCCTAAGCTTCAGATAACTGGGAACCGTACCCCAAACCGACACAGGTGGTTAGGTAGAGAATACCAAGGCGCTTGAGAGAACTCGGGTGAAGGAACTAGGCAAAATGGCACCGTAACTTCGGGAGAAGGTGCGCCGGCGAGGGTCAAGGACTTGCTCCGTAAGCCCATGCCGGTCGAAGATACCAGGCCGCTGCGACTGTTTATTAAAAACACAGCACTCTGCAAACACGAAAGTGGACGTATAGGGTGTGACGCCTGCCCGGTGCCGGAAGGTTAATTGATGGGGTTAGCGCAAGCGAAGCTCTTGATCGAAGCCCCGGTAAACGGCGGCCGTAACTATAACGGTCCTAAGGTAGCGAAATTCCTTGTCGGGTAAGTTCCGACCTGCACGAATGGCGTAACGATGGCGGCGCTGTCTCCACCCGAGACTCAGTGAAATTGAAATCGCTGTGAAGATGCAGTGTATCCGCGGCTAGACGGAAAGACCCCGTGAACCTTTACTATAGCTTTGCACTGGACTTTGAATTTGCTTGTGTAGGATAGGTGGGAGGCTTTGAAGTGGGGACGCCAGTTCTCATGGAGCCATCCTTGAAATACCACCCTGGCAACTTTGAGGTTCTAACTCAGGTCCGTTATCCGGATCGAGGACAGTGTATGGTGGGTAGTTTGACTGGGGCGGTCTCCTCCCAAAGAGTAACGGAGGAGTACGAAGGTGCGCTCAGACCGGTCGGAAATCGGTCGTAGAGTATAAAGGCAAAAGCGCGCTTGACTGCGAGACACACACGTCGAGCAGGTACGAAAGTAGGTCTTAGTGATCCGGTGGTTCTGTATGGAAGGGCCATCGCTCAACGGATAAAAGGTACTCCGGGGATAACAGGCTGATACCGCCCAAGAGTTCATATCGACGGCGGTGTTTGGCACCTCGATGTCGGCTCATCACATCCTGGGGCTGAAGCCGGTCCCAAGGGTATGGCTGTTCGCCATTTAAAGTGGTACGCGAGCTGGGTTTAGAACGTCGTGAGACAGTTCGGTCCCTATCTGCCGTGGACGTTTGAGATTTGAGAGGGGCTGCTCCTAGTACGAGAGGACCGGAGTGGACGAACCTCTGGTGTTCCGGTTGTCACGCCAGTGGCATTGCCGGGTAGCTATGTTCGGAAGAGATAACCGCTGAAAGCATCTAAGCGGGAAACTTGCCTCAAGATGAGATCTCACTGGGATCTAGAATCCCCTGAAGGGCCGTCGAAGACTACGACGTTGATAGGTTGGGTGTGTAAGCGCTGTGAGGCGTTGAGCTAACCAATACTAATTGCCCGTGAGGCTTGACCATATAACACCCAAGCAATTTGCTCATGCAGATTGCGGTGGTGAAGATGACACGAACCGAAAGTTCGCACTGTTCACAAAAGCATCACAAACATCACATATCCGAATTTGCTGGGCTGTCCATCTGGACATTCTGGCTACAGAATTTCTTGACGACCATAGAGCATTGGAACCACCTGATCCCATCCCGAACTCAGTAGTGAAACGATGCATCGCCGATGGTAGTGTGGGGTCTCCCCATGTGAGAGTAGGTCATCGTCAAGATTCATTTCGCAAAACCCCTATCTGCGTATGCAGGTAGGGGTTTTGTCTTTTCCGCTGGAAAAGTTTTGTCTACATGCGTGCCATGGCCCCAGCGATGCCCCGTGATATGGTTCCGCATCAGAATCCACCGCCTTCCAGGGAATGCTCAATGGCCACTACCAACCTCCACCCCGGCTTCATGATCGTCCACGGCAACCGCCTGGATGACCTGCGCAGCCTGGTGGTGAGCTGGATGCGTCGCTACCCGCTGGCGCCGCTGGAAAATGAGATCGCCCTGGTGCAGAGCAACGGCATCGCCCAATGGCTCAAGCTGGCATTGGCCGAAGACCCGCTGGAAGGTGACCTGGGTGGCTGCGGGATTGCTGCTGCGATCGATGTACAACTGCCGGGCAGCTTCATGTGGCAGCTGTATCGTGGCGTGCTGGGCCGGGAGGAAATCCCCGAGGTATCCCTGCTCGACAAAGCTCCCCTCACCTGGCGCCTGATGCGTCTGCTGCCGGCCTTGATCGAACGCCCGCATTTCGAGCCGCTGCGGCGTTTCCTCACCGACGACAGCGACCTGCGCAAGCGTTACCAGCTCAGTGAGCGCCTGGCAGACCTGTTCGACCAGTATCAGGTCTACCGCGCCGATTGGCTAAAGGACTGGGCCGCTGGCCAGCACTTCCTCAACACCGCTCGTGGCGAGCGCAAACCGCTGCCACCGGGGAACCGCTGGCAGGCCGAACTGTGGCGGGCCTTGCTGGACGACGTCGGTGAGCAGGGCATGGCCCAGAGCCGCGCCGGGGTGCACCAGCGCTTCATCGAACGTATCAACAGCCTGGAGCAGGCGCCTGCAGGGCTGCCATCGCGGGTGATAGTGTTCGGCATTTCCTCGCTGCCAGCCCAGGCCCTGGAAGCACTGGCGGGGCTGGCTCGGTTCAGCCAGGTACTGCTGTGCGTGCATAACCCCTGCCGCCACCACTGGGCCGATATCGTTGCAGACAAGGACCTGCTGCGGCACCAGTACAAACGCCAGCAACGCAAGCAGGGCATGCCGCTGCAGCTGGATGACCAGTCGCTGCACCAGCATGCTCACCCGTTGCTGGCCGCCTGGGGCAAGCAAGGCCGCGACTACATCAACCTGCTCGACAGCTACGACGACCCCGGTAGTTACCAGGGCGTGTTCAGCGATGGCCGTATCGACCTGTTCAGCGACGGTTCGCCCACTACTCTGCTCAACCAGTTGCAGGACGACATCCTCGAACTGCGCCCGCTTGCCGAGACCCGCGAGCTGTGGCCGCCAGTGGATACCAAGCAAGACCGCTCGGTGCGCTTTCACATCGCTCACAGCCCGCAGCGCGAAGTGGAAATCCTCCACGACCAGTTGCTCGCCCGCTTCAGTGCCGACCCCACGCTGCGCCCGCGTGACGTAATCGTCATGCTGCCGGCCATCGACACCTATGCACCGCATATTCGCGCGGTGTTCGGGCAGTTGCAGCGCAACGACCCGCGCTACATCCCGTTCACCCTGACCGACCAGGGCCAGCGCGGCCGCGAGCCTTTGTTGATTGCTCTGGAGCACCTGCTCAAGCTGCCAGACAGCCGCTTCGCGGTCAGCGAAGTGCTAGACCTGCTGGACGTGCCCGCAGTACGCGCTCGTTTCGGCATTCGTGAAAGCGACCTGCCCACGCTGCATCGATGGATCGAGGGCGCGGGCATTCGCTGGGGGCTCAACGCCGAGCAGCGGGCCAGCCTGGGCCTGCCTGGCGGGCTCGAGCAGAACAGCTGGCGGTTCGGCCTGCGGCGAATGTTGCTGGGTTACGCCGTAGGTGTCGGCGAAGCCTGTGATGGCATCGAACCCTATGATGAGATCGGTGGCCTTGATGCGGCACTGATCGGCCCACTGGTCGCGCTGCTCGACGCCCTCGAAGTGGCTTGCCAGGCGTTGTCCGAGCCCGCGACCGTAAGCCAGTGGGGTGAGCGCTTGCATGCCTTGCTGCAGGTATTCTTCCTGGCCGAGGGCGAGCGCGACGAGTTTCTGTTGATGCAGTTGCAGGATCTGCGCGACAGCTGGCTTGAAGTGTGCGAGACCGTCGGCCTGCAAGATCCACTGCCACTGACCGTCGTGCGCGAAGCCTGGCTGTCGGGTCTTGACCAAGGCAAGTTGTCCCAGCGTTTCCTCGCAGGCTCGGTCAACTTCTGCACCCTCATGCCGATGCGCGCCATTCCGTTCCGGGTGGTCTGCCTGTTGGGCATGAACGATGGCGACTACCCCCGTGCCCAACAACCGCTGGACTTCGACCTCATGGCCAGCGATTACCGCCCAGGTGACCGCTCGCGCCGCGAGGATGACCGCTACCTGCTGCTTGAAGCGCTGCTGTCCGCACGTGACCAGTTGTACGTCAGCTGGGTCGGGCGCAGTATCCGCGACAACAGCGAACGCCCGGCGTCGGTATTGATCGGTCAGTTGCGCGATCACATCGCTGCTGGCTGGTACCTCGCGGGTACAGAACAGGGGCAGCCAGTAGAGCAGGGCGAGCAGCTGTTGCACGCCCTGACTCAGGAACACCCGCTGCAGCCGTTCAGCCCTCGGTATTTCCAGAAGGGCAGCCCGCTATTCAGCTTTGCCCACGAATGGCAGGTATTGCACCGGCAAGGCGAGGAGCAGCAGGGCGAACCCGGCCTGCCGCCTTATCACGACGATGAAGCCTTGAGCCTGACCCAGCTGAATGACTTTTTGCGCCACCCGGTGCGGCACTTCTTCAGTCAGCGCCTGAAGGTATACTTCGAAGCATTGGCGGCACCGACCCCGGACGAAGAACCTTTCGTACTCGACACCCTGCAACGCTACGGCGCCAGCGAAAGCCTGCTGGTGGCAGCCTTGGCCGAGCCTGACCAGGCCGAGCAAGCCCTGCAGGCCCAGGCCAGGCGCCTGCAGGCCTGTGGTTTGCTGCCCCTGGCCGGTTTCGGCGAACTGCTGCAGCGCGAGCTGATCGAACCCTTGCCCGACCTGCTGCAACGTCATCAGCAGCTGCTGCAACGCTGGCCACAGCTGGTGGAGGGCGCATTGCCGGTGCATTTCGCGCACGCTCAGCACCGCCTCGAAGGCTGGCTGGGCCGGGTGTTCCAGGCCGATGACCAGAGCCTGCTCAGCATTACCACAGTACCCAATACCATCAGCGCGGGGCGCAACAACCTCAAGTGGCACCGCCTGATCGCGCCCTGGGTCACGCACCTGGCGGCCTGCGCAGCTGGCTACCGCTACAACAGCGCGCTGGTGGCCAGTGACCTTACCCTGCTGCTTGCGCCGGTGGCGCAAGAGCAGGCGGCGCAACTGCTGGGCGATTTGCTTGTGGCGCGTCAGGCGGCGATGAACGCGCCGTTGCCCGTCGCCGTCAAGACTGCCTTTGCCTGGCTGGCCCAGGACGATGCCGACAAAGCCCTGGCCGCAGCAGCCCGCGCCTACGAGGGGGACGAGCGCACCAGCTTCGGCGAGCGCAGCGAGAGCATCGCCCTGGCGCGCCAATACCCCGACTTCGCTGCGCTCACCGCCGACGAAACCTTCGAAGGCTGGTGTGAAACCCTGTACCGCCCGTTGTTCAACGCCCCCTGGCAGACCCTGGGCAACCCGGAGAAAGGCGCATGACCCAGGACCGTCCCCTGGCACTCAGTTTCCCCCTGCATGGCAGCCAGCTGATCGAGGCCAGCGCAGGCACAGGCAAGACCTTCACCATTTCGGCACTGTACCTGCGTCTGATCCTCGGCCACGGCGGCGAGCAAGGCTTCGAGCGTGAGCTGCTGCCACCGCAGATCCTTGTCGTGACCTTCACCGACGCCGCCACCAAAGAGCTGCGCGAGCGCATTCGTGCCCGCCTGGCCGAGGCCGCGCGCTTCTTCCGGGGCGAGCTGGAAATCGCCGATCCGCTGCTGCACCAGCTGCGTGACGATTACCCGCACGAATCCTGGCCGCGCTGTGCTGGCCGCCTGGAGGTCGCGGTGCAGTGGATGGACGAAGCAGCGGTATCGACCATTCACGGATGGTGCCAGCGCATGCTGCGCGAACACGCCTTCGACAGCGGCAGCCTGTTCACCCAGACCTTGGAGACCGATCACAGCGAGCTGCTGGGCCAGGTCATGCGTGATTACTGGCGGCGCTTCTGCTACGGCATGCAAGGCGATGCACTGGCCTGGGTGCGTGGCCACTGGGGTAGCCCCGATGCCTTGCTGCCGCGGATCCGCCCACTGTTCGGCCGGGTACGCAGTGGGCAGGATGGGCCCGAGCCCGCCGCCCTGATTCAGGCATCGCTGCAGCAGCGTGGTGAGCAGCTGGCCCGGCTGAAGGCGCCCTGGGCGCTGTGGGCAGAAGAGCTGCGGCAGATCTGCCGCGATGCGCTGGCCGCCAAGCAGGTGGATGGCCGCAAGATGCAGGCCCGTTACTTCGAGCCCTGGTTCGATAAACTTTGCGCCTGGGCCGGCGATGAGCAAGTCGCTGAACTCGACCTGGGCACCGGCTTCACCCGCCTGACCCCTGCGGGCATGGCCGAAGCCTGGAAGGGCACGCCACCCGAGCACCCGGCCCTCGACGCCATGCAGACCTTGCAGCAACAATTGCAGGCCCTGGACAGCCCGGATGCCCCCCTGCTGGAGCATGCTGCCAACTGGGTATCGGCACGCTTTGAAGTGGAGAAACGTCGGCGTGCGGAAATGGGTTTCGACGACATGCTCGTGCGCCTGCAGCACGCCCTGGCAAGTGACGCCGGCGAGCGCCTGGCCAGCCTGATTCGCGAGCAGTTCCCGGTCGCGCTGATCGACGAATTCCAGGACACCGACCCGGTGCAGTACGGCATTTTCGAACGCATCTACCAGATCAGTGAAAACCGTGCGCAAACCGGCCTGTTCATGATCGGCGACCCCAAGCAGGCGATCTACGCATTCCGCGGTGCCGACATCTACACCTACCTCGCCGCGCGGCGCGCCACCAGCGGCCGTTTGCACAGCCTGGACACCAACTACCGTTCCAGCAAGGCCATGGTCGCGGCAGTCAACCAGGTGTTCCTGCAGGCCGAGGCGCGTGAAGCTGGGCGGGGTGCGTTCCTGTTCCGCGAAACGGATGACAACCCGCTGCCGTTCATCGAGGTGCGCGCCAAAGGCCGTGGCGAGCATCTGCTGATCGACGGTGTGGCCAGTGCAGCGCTGCAATGCTGGCAGCTGGAAAGCGAAGAGCCGGTCTCCAGCACCGTCTACCGACAGAAACTGGCCGCCAGTTGTGCCAGCCATATCGTCGCCCTGCTCAACGGCGGCCAGCAAGGCACGGCAGGCTTCCAGAATGGCGAGGGTGAACTGCGCCCGTGCCTGCCCTCGGACATCGCCATCCTGGTGCGCGATGGCCACGAAGCGCAGATGGTCCGTGCTGAGCTGGCGGCCCGTGACGTGCGCAGTGTGTACCTGTCCGACAAGGACTCGGTGTTCGCCGCCCAGGAAGCTCACGACCTGCTGGCGTGGCTCAAGGCGTGCGCCGAGCCCGACTCGGAGCGCCTGCTCAAGGCCGCCCTGGCCAGCCTTACGCTAGGCTTGTCGCTGGCGGCGCTGGACCGGCTGAACCAGGACGAGCGTGTCTGGGAAGGCTGGGTCATGCGTTTTCGCCACTACCGTGACACCTGGCAGCGCCAAGGTGTGTTGCCGATGCTGCGGCACCTGCTGCATGACTTCGAGCTGCCACGCACACTGATCCGCCGCAGTGATGGCGAGCGGGTGCTGACCAACCTGCTGCACCTGGCCGAGCTGCTGCAACAGGCTGCTGGTGAGCTGGACGGGGAGCAGGCACTCATCCGCCACCTGGCCGAGCACCTGGCCAGTTCCGGACAGGCTGGCGAAGAGCAGATCCTGCGCCTGGAAAGCGACGAGCAGTTGGTGAAGGTGGTCACCATCCACAAATCCAAGGGTCTGGAATACCCCCTGGTCTACCTGCCGTTCATCTGCACCAGTAAACCGGTGGACGGCAGCCGCTTGCCGCTGGCCTGGCACGACAGCGAAGGCAACGCCCACCTGACACTCACCCCGAATCAGCAACAGATCGAGCGCGCGGATGACGAGCGCCTGGCCGAAGACCTGCGGCTTCTTTACGTCGCCCTGACCCGTGCCCAGCATGCCTGCTGGCTGGGCGTTGCCGACCTCAAGCGGGGTAATCAGAAAAGCTCGCAACTGCACCGCTCGGCGTTCGGCTACCTGCTCGGTGGGGGCCTTGCGCTGACCGGCTCGCAACAACTCAAGGACTGGTTGCAAGCATTGGCGGCGTCCTGCCCGTACATCACTTGCCCAGGCCTGCCGCAGGCCGATGAACAGCTGTATCGCATGCCACACGCCGAGCGTGAACTGCTGCCGGCCCGCAAACCGCGGCGCGCCGCAGCCGAGCACTGGTGGATCGCTTCGTACAGTGCCCTGCGCGTCGGCGATCAGGCCCTCGGTGCCGATAGCTCGCAGGCACAGCAGTTGCTAGATGACGAAGTGGTCGATGCCCAGGTGCTGCGCGAGGTCCCCGCCGACAGCGGCGATATCCACCGCTTCCCGCGTGGACCAAACCCCGGCACCTTCCTGCATGGCTTGCTGGAATGGGCCGGCCGCGAAGGGTTCAGCGAGGTCAGCGGCAATGCGCAGTTGATCGAGCGAACCGTTGGCCAGCGCTGCAACCGCCGTGACTGGGCCGGCTGGATTCCCACCTTGACCGAGTGGATGCAACGCTTGCTGGGCGAGGCGCTGCCGTTGCCGGGCGACAACCCGTGCGTAACCCTCGGGCAGTTGCGTCATTACCAGATCGAAATGGAGTTTTGGTTCGCCAGCCACCAGGTCGACGCCGAACAACTCGACCGCCTGGTCGCCCGTCACACTCACCCCGGCCTGGCGCGCCCTGCCGCGCTGCCGACGGTGCTGAACGGCATGTTCAAAGGGTTCATCGACCTGGCGTTCGAGCTGAACGGGCGCTACTACGTGACCGACTACAAGTCCAACTGGCTGGGCCCGGACATCCAGGCCTACGATGCCATGGCCATGGAAAAGGCCATCCTCGAGCATCGTTACGACCTGCAGTATGTGCTCTACCTGCTGGCGCTTCACCGCCAGTTGCGCGCGCGCCTGCCGGATTACGACTACGACCGCGATGTCGGCGGCGCCCTGTTCATCTTCCTGCGCGGTGCCAGCAGCAGTGGTCACGGTGTGTATCACGCCAAGCCACCGCGCGAGCTGATCGAAACCCTTGATGCGCTGTTCCGTGGCGAGCACCCGCCCACGCAGCAGGACCTGTTTGCCGGAGTCACGCCATGAGCCGTAGCCTTGTCGACCTGTTGCCCACTCCCTTGAACGCCGAGCACCTGCTTGCGCTTAAACCACAGCATGACAGCGGTGACCTCCTGCAACTGCTCGACCGCTGGGTGGAGCGAGGCTGGCTGCGGGCCCTGGACCGGGCGTTCGTATCCTTCCTGGAAGAGCGGGCCCCCGGCAGTGACCCCTTGCTGCTGCTGGCGGCGGCACTGGCCAGCCACCAACTGGGGCACGGCCATGTCTGCCTGGACCTGCAGCAAACCCTGGCCGAGCCTGACTTCGCCCTGTCATTGCCGCCCGAAGGCGATGCTCTGACCGGGCCTTTGCTGCTGCCATCGCAATTGCTGGCCAATCTGGACCTGAACGCCTGGCGCAAGCGCATCGGCACCAGCCCGCTGGTAGCCACCGGCGACAGCCCTGGCCAGCAGGCCCGGCCCTTGGTGCTTAGCGGCGAGCGCCTGTACCTGCGCCGGTACTGGAGCTACGAGCGGCGCATCGACCATACCCTGCGCCAGCGTCTGACCCAGGCCGAAGCGCCGCTCGCCGACCTGCCGGGCCGCCTGGCACAGTTGTTCGAAGGTGGTGCCCCAGCAGGCCAGGTGGACTGGCAGAAACTCGCCTGTGCGCTCGCCACCCGCGCCGGCTTCAGCATCATCACCGGCGGCCCCGGCACCGGCAAGACCACTACCGTTGTGCGCCTGTTGGCTTTGTTGCAAGCGCCAGCGGTGGAGCAGGGCAGGCCGCTGCGCATTCGTCTGGCGGCGCCGACCGGCAAGGCGGCGGCGCGCCTGACCGAATCCATTGGCCAGCAGGTCGAGCGCCTGCAGGTCAGCAGTGAGGTACGCAGCCACATCCCCACCGAAGTCAGTACCGTGCACCGCCTGCTCGGCAGCCGACCAGGCTCGCGGCATTTCCGCCACCATGCTGGCAACCCGCTGCCGCTGGACGTGCTGGTGGTCGACGAAGCCTCGATGATCGACCTGGAAATGATGGCCAACCTGCTCGATGCCCTGCCGCCCCGGGCGCGCCTGGTGCTGTTGGGCGACAAGGACCAGCTGGCCTCGGTCGAGGCCGGCGCGGTGCTGGGTGACTTGTGCCGGGATGCCGAAGAGGGCTGTTATTCGCCTGCGACCGAAGCGTGGCTGGAGCATATCGGCGGCGAGTCCTTGGCAGGCAGTGGCCTCAAGTCTGGCGATGAACAACGCAACCCGCTGGCACAGCAGGTGGTGATGCTGCGTTTTTCCCGACGTTTCGGCGAAGGCAGCGGCATTGGCCAGCTAGCCCGGCTGGTCAACCGCCAGGACGCCTCCGCGGCGCGCAACCTGCTGGCAATGCCCCCGCCCGACGTGCACAGCGTGGCGCTCAAGCACGAGCAGGATCGCGCCTTCGACCGCCTGCTGCTCGATGGCCTCAATCGGGGTAGCGAAGGCCCGCAGGGTTATAGCAGCTACCTGCGCACCCTGGGGCGCTATCGGCCGGCACTCGATAGCGCGTTTGACGACCCTGCGTGGGAGCAGTGGGCGGCCAAGGTGCTGCACGGTTTCGAGGATTTCCAGTTGCTGTGCGCGGTGCGTCGGGGGGCCTGGGGTGTCGAAGGCCTCAACGAGCGGGTGGCGCGGGTGCTGCACCAAGCCGGGCTGATCGACAGCCAGCAGCCCTGGTACGAAGGTCGGCCTGTATTGGTAACCCGTAACGACTACGGCCTGGGGCTGATGAACGGCGACATCGGCATCGCCCTGCGCCTGCCGGATGAGCGCGGCGAACCGCTGCTGCGGGTGGCCTTCCCGCGTAACGATGGCAGTGGAGGCGTACGCTTTGTCCTGCCCAGCCGGCTGAACGAAGTGGAAACGGTATTCGCCATGACCGTGCACAAGTCCCAGGGCTCGGAATTCAGCCATACCGCGCTGGTGCTGCCGGATGCACTGAACCCGGTACTGACCAAGGAACTTGTGTACACCGGTATCACCCGCGCCAAGCACTGCTTCAGCCTGATCGAACCACGCCAGGGGATTTTCGAAGAAGCAGTGGCGCGCAAGGTGCGGCGTATATCCGGCTTGATGCTTGAACAGGTCTGATCCTGCAGCAGCGGGCTTGCGTCCATCCCTCCTACAGTGATGCGGCCATGTGCTATCGTTGCGCCGATATCGGAAGGGACATAAGAGATTTCCCACATGAACGTGGCCGGGAGGCGAGTGACAAGCTGTGCGCTTTCGCTATTGCTGGCCGCCCTGTTTCTTATCGCAGGCCTTGCCCAGGCAGAAACAGCCACGACCGCCGCCCAGGCGCAGCAACGCGCCAAAGCGGTCACCCAGGTAGTACTGGGCATCTTCAGCTACGCCCGCTGGCCCGTCGACCCCTCACCCTTGCGACTTTGCCTGGTCGGCCCGACCGAATACGCCGATGACCTGATCAAGGGCCATGTGCAGGAGTCGGGCCGCCCGCTGCAGGTGCGGCGCCTGCTGGCAGAAGATACCCAGGTCGCCCAGGCGTGTGACGCCGTCTACATCGGCAAACTCGACCAAGGCCAGCGAGACCGCCTGTTCCAGCGTGTCAACGGCCACCCGGTATTGAGTATCAGCGAAGCGGGTGACCCGTGCACGGTCGGCAGCCTGTTCTGCCTGCGGGTCAGCGACCAGCAGGTGGCTTTTGAGGTCAACCTCGACTCGGTGGCACGTTCCGGGGTGCGTATTCACCCCAGTGTGCTGCAACTGTCGCGGCGTCGGGCGGTGCAGCCATGAAGCCGACACGCAAGCCAGGCCTGCGGCCAACCTTGCGCTCGGTGCTGGGCCGTGGCCACCTCAGCGTGGCCTTGCTCGCCGTCGGCCTGGCCGGGATTTCCCTGACCCTGCTGGGCGTGCTTGCGCTGCGCGTCTACGCCAACCAGAACCTGCACCTGATCGCCCGTTCGATCACCTACACCGTGGAAGCGGCAGTGGTGTTCGACGACAGCGCGGCTGCCAATGAATCGCTGGCGCTGATCGCCAGCACCGAGGAAGTGGCCGAGGCCAAGGTCTTCAACAACGAGGGGGTGCAGCTGGCGCACTGGCAACGCGGCGATACCGGCATGTTCGCGCAGCTGGAAGTGCAGGTTGCAACCGCCCTGCTGGATGAGCCGGTCAACCTGCCGATCATGCACCAGCAGCAGCAGGTCGGGCACATCGAGCTGGTCGGCCAGGGCCGTAGCTTGCTGCTGTTCCTGCTCAGCGGCTTGGCCGGTATCGTGTTTTGCACGGTACTCAGTGCCTTGGCTGCGCAATATTTGTCACGGCGCCTGCTCGGCGATATCGTCCGCCCGTTGCGTGGCCTGGCCAGTGTCGCCCACGCTGCCCGCCGCGAGCGCAGCTTCGACCGCCGCGTGCCGGAAGCGCCGATTGCCGAGCTCAACGAGCTGGGCAACGACTTCAATGCCTTGCTGGATGAGCTTGAGGTGTGGCACAGCCACCTGCAGAGCGAAAACCAGACCCTGGCCCACCAGGCCAGCCACGACAGCCTGACCGGCCTGCCCAACCGGGCGTTTTTCGAGGGCCGTCTGACCCGCAGCCTGCGCAATGCGGCGCGTCAGCAGGATCACCTGGCCTTGCTGTTCCTCGACAGCGACCACTTCAAGCAGATCAACGACACCCTCGGCCATGCCGTGGGCGATGAAGTGCTGATCAGCGTAGCCGACCGTATACGTGCCCAGCTGCGCGAGCACGACCTGGTGGCGCGGCTGGGTGGCGACGAGTTCGCTGTGCTGCTGACGCCTTTGCATTCGCGTCCGGACGCCGAGCACATCGCCGAAAAGATCGTGTCCAGCATGAAGCTGCCGGTGCAGCTGGACAGCGGCCGCAGTATCGCCACCTCACTGAGCGTCGGCATCGCCTTCTACCCGGATGACGGCGCTGACCCCGCCAGTCTTCTCAATGCCGCCGATGCGGCGATGTACCAGGCCAAGCGCAAACGCCCTGGCCAATGGCAAGTGGCGCAGACGGAACGGTCCGCCAATGAAATCGACAACAGGAGTTGAACCCGTGATGCAGGCTTTACGATTCCCCTTTTTGGCCATGCTGCTCGCTGTTCTGGCGCTAACCGGCTGCCAGAACACCCCGCCAAAGGGCCTTACCGCCGAACAGATTGCCGTGCTCAAGCGCGAGGGCTTTACCCCGACTGACGAAGGCTGGGCTTACGACCTGTCCGGCAAGGTGCTGTTCGGCAGCGATCTGGACAGCCTCAACGGGCAGAGCCAGGCGATTGTCGAGCGCATCGGCAAGGCGCTGCTCGGCGTTGGTATCCAGGGTGTGCGGGTGGATGGGCATGCCGATGCCTCGGGCAAGGCGGCCTATAACCAGCAGCTGTCTGCGCGCCGCGCGCAGAGCGTGACCAAGGCGCTGGTCGGGGTCGGCATGCAGGCGCAGAACATCCACAGCCGTGGCCTGGGCAGCACACAGCCCGTGGCGGACAACCGCACCAGCGCCGGGCGTACCGAGAACCGGCGAGTGTCCATCGTGGTGGCGTCCTACTGATCATTGACCCACAGGCCTGGCACCGGCTGCGCCGGTGTTCGCGGGTAACCCCGCTCCCACAGGTACTGTGTTGGCTTCGAGATCACACTGTACCTGTGGGAGCCGGCTTGCCGGCGATGGGCTGCGTAGCAGCCCCTTCATTCTTGAGCAAAGCGCATCTCCCGCGTCTCACCCATCAACAACGGCGCATTCGCCTCGGTCACCCCACGGATGTAATCCCACAACAAGGTAATGCGCTTCAACTTGCGCAAATCCTCCCGGCAGTACATCCAGAATTGCCGCGTCACCTCGATCTCACCAGGCAGCACCGTGACCAGCCGGGGATCCTGCGCCGCCAGAAAGCACGGCAAGATCGCCAGCCCACGGCCCTGCAACGCCGCCGTGTACTGGGCGATCACGCTGGTACTGCGCAAGTGTGCATTGGCGTTGGGGATCAGGTTGGCCAGGTACAGCAGCTCGGAACTGAACGCCAGGTCATCCACATAGCTGATGAACGGGTGCCGGGCCAGGTCCGACACCTGGCGGATCGGCGTATGGCTGTTCAGGTAATCCTGGGTCGCATACAGCCGCAAGCGGTAGTCGCACAGCTTGCAGCACACGTAAGGCCCGTGCTCCGGCCGCTCCAGGGCAATGACGATATCCGCCTCGCGCTTGGACAGGCTGATGAAGTGCGGCAGCGGCAGGATATCCACCGAAATAGCCGGGTAGGCATCGACGAAGTGGCTTAGTTGCGGGGTGATGAAGAAGCTGCCGAAGCCTTCGGTGCAGCCCATGCGCACATGCCCCGACAACGCCACGCCCGACCCCGAAACCTGCTCGCACGCCATGTGCAGGGTGCTCTCGATCGACTCGGCATAGCCCAGCAGGCGTTGCCCCTCGGCGGTAAGGACAAAGCCGTTGGTCCGGGATTTTTCGAACAGCAAGGTGCCCAGCGCACCCTCCAGCGAAGTGATGCGCCGCGACACCGTGGTGTAGTCGACGCTCAGGCGTTTGGCGGCACTGCTGGCCTTGCGGGTGCGGGCGACTTCGAGGAAGAACTTCAGGTCGTCCCAGTTGAGCGCGCTCAGGGATGTGAGGTCTTTTTGCATGATGATCCGGTTTTTTTGTGCGTTCTTGTTGGATGTTTGCACATCTATACTCGAAACATGCCTCAGGACGCCACCTCGCGTTTGCCCGGCGCTGGCGATCTCGTCCCGACAATAATTCCAAGGAGAACGCAGATGAACGCACCGCAATCCCCTGACCAGACCAAAGTCGAGCAGGTCAAGCTGCTGATCGATGGCCAATGGGTCGAATCCACTACCAGCGAATGGCGCGACATCGTCAACCCGGCCACCCAGGAGGTGCTGGCGCGCGTGCCATTTGCCACCGCCGAGGAAGTCGACGCTGCCGTGGCGGCTGCCCACCGCGCCTTCCAGACCTGGCGCAACACCCCGATCGGCGCACGCATGCGCATCATGCTCAAGCTGCAGGCGCTGATCCGCGAACACACCAAGCGTATTGCCCAGGTGCTCAGTGCCGAGCAGGGCAAGACTCTGGCCGACGCCGAAGGCGATATCTTCCGCGGCCTGGAAGTGGTCGAGCACGCAGCCTCCATCGGCACCCTGCAAATGGGCGAGTTCGCCGAAAACGTTGCCGGCGGTGTCGATACCTATACCCTGCGCCAGCCGATCGGCGTGTGTGCCGGCATCACCCCGTTCAACTTCCCGGCGATGATCCCGCTGTGGATGTTCCCCATGGCTATCGTCTGCGGCAACACCTTCGTGCTCAAACCGTCCGAGCAGGACCCGCTTTCGACCATGCTGCTGGTCGAGCTGGCGCTGGAAGCCGGCGTACCGGCCGGGGTGCTCAACGTTGTGCACGGCGGCAAGCAGGTGGTGGACGCCATTTGCACCCACCAGGACATCAAGGCCATTTCCTTCGTCGGTTCCACCGAAGTGGGCACCCACGTGTATAACCTGGGCAGCCAGCACGGCAAGCGCGTGCAGTCGATGGTGGGCGCAAAGAACCACGCCGTGGTGCTGCCTGATGCCAATCGCACGCAAACCGTCAACGCCCTGGTCGGTGCCGCCTTCGGCGCGGCGGGCCAGCGCTGCATGGCCACCTCGGTGGCGGTGCTGGTGGGCAAGGCCCGCGAATGGCTGCCGGATATCAAGGACGCCGCCAGCAAGCTCAAGGTCAATGCCGGCTGCGAGCCGGGCACCGATGTCGGGCCGGTGGTTTCCAGGCGTGCCAAGGAGCGTGTGCTGGGCCTGATCGAAAGCGGCATCCAGGAAGGCGCCAAGCTGGAACTCGACGGCCGTGACGT
Source organism: Pseudomonas sp. 8_5_2 (assembly GCF_059295255.1). Classification (NCBI taxonomy): domain Bacteria; kingdom Pseudomonadati; phylum Pseudomonadota; class Gammaproteobacteria; order Pseudomonadales; family Pseudomonadaceae; genus Pseudomonas; species Pseudomonas sp. 8_5_2. Next base: position 5,102,487 of record NZ_CM181238.1, on the reverse strand, counting down.
CAGCGTGCCGGGCTACGAACAAGGCAACTTTGTCGGCCCGACCCTGTTCTCGGGGGTGAAGACCGACATGCAGGTGTACACCCAGGAAATCTTCGGCCCGGTGCTGGTAACCCTCGAGGTCGAAACCCTCGACGAGGCCATCGCCCTGGTCAACGCCAACCCGTTCGGCAACGGCACCGGCCTGTTCACCCAGAGCGGCGCGGCCGCGCGCAAGTTCCAGAGCGAAATCGACATCGGCCAGGTCGGTATCAACATCCCGATCCCGGTGCCGGTACCGTTCTTCAGCTTCACCGGCTCTCGTGGCTCCAAGCTCGGCGACCTGGGCCCGTACGGCAAGCAAGTGGTGCAGTTCTACACTCAGACCAAGACCGTCACCGCTCGCTGGTTCGATGATGACAGCGTCAACGACGGTGTGAACACCACCATCAGCCTGCGCTAAGGAGCACCTCATGCGTATCGCATTCATCGGCCTGGGCAACATGGGCGCGCCCATGGCCCGCAACCTGATCAAGGCCGGGCACCAGCTGAACCTGTTCGACCTGAACAAGGCCGTGTTGGCCGAGCTTGCCGAACTGGGCGGGCAGATCAGCCCATCACCCAAGGACGCGGCGGCCAGCAGCGAGCTGGTGATCACCATGCTGCCGGCTGCGGCCCATGTGCGCAGCGTCTACCTGAACGAAGATGGCGTGCTGGCCGGCATTCGCCCCGGTACGCCAACGCTGGACTGCAGCACCATCGACCCGCAGACCGCGCGTGAGGTGTCCAAGGCAGCAGCGGCCAAGGGCGTGGACATGGGCGATGCGCCGGTGTCCGGTGGCACGGGCGGCGCGGCAGCGGGCACCCTGACCTTCATGGTCGGCGCCAGCGCCGAGCTGTTCGCCACCCTCAAGCCGGTGCTGGAGCAGATGGGCCGCAATATCGTGCACTGCGGTGAGGTCGGCACCGGGCAGATCGCCAAGATCTGCAACAACCTGTTGCTGGGTATTTCGATGATCGGCGTGTCCGAAGCCATGGCCCTGGGCAACGCGCTGGGCATCGACACCAAGGTGCTGGCCGGCATCATCAACAGTTCGACTGGGCGTTGCTGGAGCTCGGACACCTACAACCCATGGCCGGGCATCATCGAAACAGCGCCGGCATCACGTGGTTACACCGGTGGCTTTGGCGCCGAGCTGATGCTCAAGGACCTCGGGCTGGCGACCGAAGCCGCTCGCCAGGCGCACCAGCCGGTGATCCTGGGGGCGCTGGCCCAGCAGCTGTATCAGGCCATGAGCCTGCGCGGCGAAGGCGGCAAGGACTTCTCGGCCATCGTCGAGGGTTATCGCAAGAAGGATTGACGCAAAAGGTGGGCTTCATCGCGGGCCAGGCGGCCTTACCTCTGTAACTGCGCACCAGAGGGCAGGGCGCCTGTTCCGCGATTTTTTTTGCCTGTACCGGCCCTGTCGCCGGTAATGATCACAAATCAGGCGAAGACGAAATACTTGCGCACGGTCTCGACCACTTCCCAGGTCCCTTTCATCCCCGGTTCGATCACGAACACATCACCCGCCTTCAGGTGCTTCGGCTCTTCGCCTTCCGGGGTGATGATGCAGTAGCCATCGAGGAAGTGGCAGAACTCCCATTTGTCGTAGTTGACCTCGAACTTGCCCGGGGTGCAGATCCAGGTGCCCATGATCTTGCTGCCGTCAGCCGACAGGTAGGCATTGAGGTTGACGGTGTGCGGATCGCCGCCGATGCGTTTCCACTTGGTGGCGTCCACGACCGGCGTCGGGCAGGTTTCGCGCAGGACGGTGATGAAATCGGACATGGCACAACTCCTGGTGACTGGCTGATTGACCCGTCACCATAGGGCCATTGGCGCAGGCGCAGTTGCCTGGGCTCGACGTCCAGCTGTCTGGACGCGCTATGCCAGTCGTTGGCCTCGACGGTGATGTGCGCTTGTCGGTCCTGCACGCTTATCGCGATGGCTCTGGCGGATTTCCTATGTTGCGACAAGTATTTTCCTACTTGGCTATCGGATCTATCTGGTGGAGATAAAAGGGAGTCATCACCAGTTCAGGCACCCCAGCAAGAAGGGGAGAGTTAAAGTTCCTCATCCCAAAATTGACTTGCCCAAAGGCACAGTACACAGCATTTTGAAACAGGCCGGTGTAAACCCGGCTCGTGGCGGTCCCAACCTGGGCGTCAGAGGAGACAACCAATGAAATTTCCGGTCGTATTGCACAAGGATGCCGGTTCGGATTACGGCGTGACCGTTCCCGATGTGCCGGGCTGCTTCTCCGCCGGTGCTACCGTTGCTCAGGCACTGGACAATGTCCATGAGGCGCTGGCGCTTCATTTCGAGGGGTTGGTCGCTGATAGGGAGGCACTTCCGCAGCCTCGGGAAGTTGATGTCCACGTGGCGAACCCCGACTATGAAGGCGGGGTCTGGGCCGTGGTGGATTTTGATGTCACGCCGTACTTGGGCAAGGCGGTTCGCTTCAATGCGACCCTGCCGGAAAACCTGCTGCAGCGGATCGATGAAAAGGTGAAGCGTGATCATCGGTACGCATCGCGCTCCGGCTTTCTTGCTTCTGCTGCACTGCGAGAGCTGGCGCTTACCCACTGATCAATGGTGCTTGCGCTCCGCCTATGCCCACCAGTACCGCACGAAGTGGAAGAACACTGGCGCCGCAAAGCATACCGAGTCCATGCGGTCGAGCATGCCGCCGTGGCCTTCGATCATGTGCCCCCAGTCTTTGACCCCGCGGTCGCGTTTGATCGCCGACATCACCAGCCCGCCGAAGAAGCCCATGGCGTTCACCGCCAGCGCCATCAGCGCGGCCTGCCAGAAGGTGAACGGGGTGATCCAGCACAGCAGGGCGCCGATCAGGGTCGCCAGCGCCACGCCGCCGGCCAGCCCTTCGAGGGTTTTGGAGGGCGACAGGTTGGGCGCCACCTTGCGCTTGCCGAACAGCTTGCCGCACACGTACTGCAGCACGTCGCTGATCTGCACCACCAGAATCAGCCAGGCGATCAGCAGCAGGTTGCGCCCCTCATAGCCCGGGATGTCCAGGGTCATCAGCGCGGGCACCGACGACACGCAGTACACCGCGATCATCAGGCCCCACTGCACTTTCGAGGCACGCTCGAGAAAACGTGTGGTATCGCCGCCAAAACTGGCCAGGATCGGCAGCAGCAGGAACAGGTACACCGGAATGAAAATGCTGAACAGGCCGTACCAGTCCATGGCGATCAGCACGTACTGCACAGGCAGCGCCACATAGAACGCCGCCACCAGCGCCGGGTAGTCGCTGCGCCGGGTTGGGGTAAGGGTCATGAACTCGCGCAGGGCGTAAAACGACACGCCGTAGAACAGCACGATGACGCCGTACTTGCCGAACAGGAAGGCGATGCCGATTACCAGCACCATCACCCACCAGGCGTTGATACGGGCGTTGAGGTTGTCGATCACGGCGTGCGGTGCCGGGCCGGCGCGCCACTTGAGCAGGCGGCCGATCACGCTGGCGAGCAGTAGCAGGGCGCCGATGCCGGCGAACAGGGAAAGGGTGTTATCGTCCATGTCAGGCATCCTTCGGGGCCAGGTTCAGCAGGGCGTGGCTGGCCCGCTCGAGAAAGGCCTGCTTGCTTTCATCAGCTTGCAGGTGCAGCGGTTCGCCAAAGCTCAGGGTGCACAGCAGTGGCAGCGGCAGGGCACGGCCCTTGGGCATCACCCGGTTGAGGTTGGCGATCCACACCGGTACCAGTTCAACCTCAGGGTTGGCAGCCGCCAGGTGGTACAACCCGCTTCTGAATGGCATCAATGCCTCGTCGCCGAGGTTTCGCGTGCCTTCCGGGAAGAAGATCAGCGAGTCGCCCTGGGCCACCGCATCAAGGATCGGCTGCAATGGGCTGCCCTGGCCTTCGCTGCGCTGGCGGTCGATCAGCACGCCATTGAATACCTTGCGGATGAGAAAATCGCGAATGCCGGGTTTGGCCCAATAGTCGGCGCCGGCTACCGGTCGGGTGCGCTTGCGCAGTGGCTGGGGCAGTGAGGCCCACAGCAACACGAAGTCACCGTGGCTGCTGTGGTTGGCGAAGTACAGCCGCTGCACCGGCAGCGGCGTGCAGCCCAGCCACAGGGCCCGGGCGCCGGTGATCAGGCGGGCGGCGGAGGTGATGAGGTAGGCGGTCAGGTTGGCGAGCATGGAATGTTGGTTATCCTTTCAAAGGCAGTGTCAGCAAGATAGCCAAGGCCAGTGACAGTTGCAGGCCCAGGCACAGGGCCTGGCGACGGAGCAGGTTGAGTGCGGCCTGGCTGCGAGCGGGCCAGGCGCGGGAATCCAGGGGCTGTGGCTTGAGCTTCAGCTCGAACAGGGCCTGGTCCAGAGTCTGGGTATCTGCCGTCAGGTCGCGGCTGGCGGCCAGGTGGGCAAACAGCTCGGCGTCCAGCGCCACGCGGATGGCCCAGTATTTGTGCAGCACGCCGAGCACCAGCAGGGTAATGCTCAGCAGGCTTGCCAGCGGTTGTAGCGGGGCACCCAGCAACGGCGCCAGGCCGTAGGCCAGGGCCAGCAGGGTGATGCCGTCGGAAAGGCGCTCCAGTTGCTTGCCGCGGCCCAGCAGGCCGGCCACCACGATCAGGTTCATGGTTGCGCTCCGAGTTGATGCAGGACCTGGCGGTGCGCGTGATGCAGGACGATGCCAGGGCGGGCTTTACGGATCACTGCCTCGGCCTGTTGCGCATTGCTGCAGCGGCCGCTGAGCACCAACCAGGCTGCCACGGCGCTGGCGCTGCGCGAATGGCCCAGCGCACAGCAGACCAGTACCGGGCCTTTGGCACGCAGGCGTTCGATGGCGTTGGCGGCCTGCTGCAGGAGGGTGATGTCCGGTGCTATCAGGTCCAGGGTCGGAAAACCCTGATAAGCACCCGCTGGCGCGGCACAGGATAGTTCGGCGCACAAGTCGACAACTGCCGGAAAGCGGGCATCGGCGGGACGTCCCGGAATTCTCCCCAGGTAAACGCCATCACAGACTTCGTCTGGCTGCGGGTGACGCCTGGTCCACAACCTCGAATTGGCCCACGCTGCCAACAGGTACGGCGCCAGCAACCAGCAGGCGGCGCTGGACAATCGGCCATCGCTGCCCTTTTGAAACCCGCCTGCACCCAGCACGGCATAGTTCAGCGCCACCAACCCCAGCGACACCGCCGGCCAGGCCAACCAAAGCCAGGCGCCGCCCAATACCCGGGCAAACATTGCACACATGAGCGCGCCCGCGGCATAGCAAAGCGCCAACAGCCAGCGCTTGGCATCCTGCGCAAGGCGAGCCTGCTGCCAAGGCAGCCGTCCCTTGTGCGGCCACAGCCACACACAGGCAAATCCCGCCAATGCGCCGGTAGGCACGTCGACGAAGTGGTGTTGCCAGGTGGTCAGCACCGACACCCCGATCAGCCCCATCCAGCCATGCATCAACCAACGCCAGGGCTGGCGCCGCACATGTCGGGCAAACATCGTCCAGATCACCACCAGCAGGGCTATGTGCAGCGAAGGTGCCTGGTTGAAAGGCTTGTCGAAGCCCATCAGCACGTCGAACAGCCAGCCGAACAGCCCGCCCAGTTCTGGCCGCTCGAAGGTGAAGCGCAGCGGCCAGAGCAGGAAGCAGGCGACGCTGACCACCTGTGCACTGAGCAGCGCCAGGGCATGGCGGTCCATTTCCTGGCGCGTGCGTGGCAGCAGGAAAGACAGCCCGTACAGCAGGTCGATCGACCAGTAGGGGATGATCGTCCAGGGCCACAGCGGCATGCCGCGCTCCCAGCCGAACACCAGGCTGCCGACATCCGTGCGCCCGGCCGTATGGTTGTTTGCCAGCCCGTAGCTGAGGAAAAACAATGGCCCCAGCAACAGCAGCCAGCACACGCCCCGGCGGATCAGCCCGGGCTCACGAGAAGGGTTCATTCAGCGTACCCGTTGTGCCAGGCTGACGCTGAAGATGCCCCATTCATCGATGCGCTGGGCCAGCTTGCGGAAACCTGCAGCTTCGACCAGCTGGTCCATTTCCGCCTGGCTGCGGCGGCGCATCACCCAGGCCTCGCCGCCGCGGTGGCTGGTCAGGGCGCGGGCGATCATCTCCAGTTGCGGGTGCCATGGCTGGCCGGTGTAGACCAGATAGCCGCCTTCTTCCACAGCGTCCGCCAGGCCGGCCAGCGAGTTGCCCACCAGCTGGTTGCTGGGGAACAGTTCGTACAGCCCGGAAACCACTGCCAGGGTAGGGGGCTGTTGCAGTGTGGCCAGGCTCTGGCGGTCGAAGGCATCGCCCTGGACAAAGCGGGCGATATCGGCCAGGCCCTTCTCGGCGATCAGCGCGCTGCCTTGCTGCACGTTGAGCTCGCTGTAGTCGCGCAGCAGGATCGAATCCGGCAGTTGCTCGAGCTCTTGCAGTGCTTCGAGGATGTAGCGGCCATGGCCGGCGGCGATGTCGACTATGTGCACCGGCTTTTGTTGTTCGCGCAGGCGGGCGATGGCCTGGCGCAGCAGTTCTTCCACGTGCAGCTTGCGCTGGCGAATGCCGCGCCAGCCGATGGCGTCGAGGTAGTTCTGGTCAACCAGGCGACCCAGCTTGCCTTTGCCCGTGGGCTGATTGCGGTACACGTAGTCCAGGGTGCTGCCGGAATCAAAACCGGTGTCGAAGCCCAGCTTGACGCCCTCGGACAAGCTCTTGCCCATGCGCATGCTGGCCCGGGTTGCCCGCCAGTACAGGTCCCGGGGCGAGTTGCGCGGCAGCGGCGCCGCCAGGCTTTCGGCCTCGGCGCAGCTGGCGCCAGTCTTGTCGGCATCCAGCAGCGACGGCACGGTGGCGGGGCTGCTGAAGCAGTGTTCGACAAACCGCTCGATGCGCCGCAACGCATGGGCTCGGTCGCGCTCGCCGAGGGTGTCATGGAAAAACCCCGGCAGGATGTGCATTTCCTTGCGCGCGCTGCCCAGGCGTTCGAAGAAGCGCTCCTGCGGTTGGCGCTCGACCACGAAGTCGGCACCGGACACCAGCAGTTGCGTGGACACCTGGATGGCCTGGGCGTCCGCTACCACGCGGTCAGCAGCTTCATACAGGCCCAGCAGCATGGTCACCGAAATCGGCCGGCTGATCAGCGGGTCGGCGACATAAGACGCAATCCGCTCAGGGTCGTGTGTAAGCAGGCGTGGCTTGACGTAGCTGTTGACGAAGAAATTGCCGCGCACGGCCTTCAGCAGTTTCAGGCCGGGGCGGGCGAACGGCACGTACAGCTTGACCTTGAAGGCCGGCGAGGCCAGTACCAGGCAGCGCACCTTGGGCGCGTAGTCGTGGGCCCAGGTGGCGATCAACACCGCGCCGACGCTCTGTGCCAGCACCACCAGGTCCTGCTCGGCGATGCCGTGGTGGGTGTGGATGTGCTCGATGAAGGTTTGCACGTCGCGCACGCTGGTGGCGAACCCCGGGCTGTCGCCCCGCGCGCCTGGCGACCGGCCATGGCCGCGGGCATCCCAGGCGAAGAAGTCGTACCCCGGCATGTCCAGCTCATCGGCCAGATGGGCCATGCGCCCTCCGTGTTCGTGGCCGCGGTGGAACATCACCACGGCTCGGCGTGGCTGGTGTTCGTTGCGGGTGGCAGGCCAATGACGGTAATGCAACTCGACACCGTCATGGGTGGAGAAGTGCAGCGCTTGCGCTTGACGCATGATGATAAGTCCTTTTGCGACGGCAGACGGCTCAGCGGGTTTCGGCCAGCCCATGGCGAACCCGGTTGTAGAGGGTATAGAGGGAGAGCGCGAGGATCACCAGCATCAGGCCGTTGACCCACATGCCATCGAGCAGGCCGAAGGCGACGCCGGTGCCTACCACGCCGAAGGCGAAGGCCCGGTCGCTTTTGCCCATGGGCCCGTCGTAGCGCCGCGAGGCACCGGCCAGCGGGCCCATGACCCCTGCGTATTCGCTGAAGGTGGCGCTCAGCACTACCAATACCACCAAGGCCGGCGAGACACCGGCCAGCAGGGCGAAGGGCAGGTACAGGGCGGCGTCGGCGACCACGTCACTGAGTTCGTTGAGGTAGGCGCCGAGGGTGGATTGCTGGCCGAATTCCCGGGCCAGCATGCCGTCGACGGCATTCAGCGCCATGCGCAGCAGCATCCACACCGGCACCAGGATGAACAGCGAGGTGACGTGGGGCAGGCCGGCCAGCAGCAGGCCAAGCAGGATCGACACGACGGCGGCGGCGACGGTGACCTGGTTGGCGGTGACGCCACGGTCGTAAAGGCGCTGCACGGTGGGGCGCAGCAAGGCCTGGAAACGCGGTTTGAGCTGGTAGATCGATGCCACTGGAAAATCCTTTTTCGTGGTGCCTCAGGGCGTTAATTGTGTGTGAGCCTTGTTCGCGGGTAAACCCGCGCTCACAGGTTTGATGATTATCTGCAGACTGGCGCTGCTTTTTGCAGGCGTGTTTCAGCCGGTCAAGGTGGTTACCAGCCCTGCGGCATAGCCTGGCAGCGTCGAAAAATCCCGCGCGCAAATTAGTAACCGGCGGTTGGCCCAAGGTTCCCGCAGCGCCGCCCAGTGCAACGGCAATAGCCCCTGCCAACGCTTCACGGCAGCCAGTGGCACCACTCCGACCCCAGCCCCGCCCGCGACCATGCGGATCACCCCGTCGAACCCCTCTGCCCGCACCCGAACTTGCATGCGCCGCCCTTCGCGCAGCGCCTGCTCCTCCAGGTACAACGCCAGTGCACTGCTGGCCCCAAGGCCGATATGGCCGTGGGCCAGGCTGTCGATGAAGGTGGGCGCGGCGGCGCTGGCCAGCGGGTGGTCCGGCGGCGTCACCAGTACCAGCGGATCGTCGCGAAATGGCACGGTTTGCAGGTGCTCGCTGGGCGCCGCGGTCGAGATGATGCCCAGGTCGGCCATGCCCTGGGTAATCGACTGCACGATGCGCAGGCTCGGCAGTTCCTGGACATCCACGTTTACGCCGGGGTTTCTGGCCAGGTAGCCGGCCAGCAATTCGGGCAGATACTCGGTGAGCGCCGCCGTGTTGCACAGCAAGCGCACCTGGCCCTGCTGCCCCTGCGCGAACTGGCCCAGGTCGAACTGCAGGCGCTCGACTTGCTGCGCTATCAACCGGGCATGCTGCAGCAGTGCCTGGCCGGCGGGGGTCGGCTGCACGCCGCGGCGGTTGCGTTCCAGCAAAGGCACGCCCAGCGACGCTTCCATGGCCCGGATGCGCGCACTTGCGGCTGGCAGCGACAGGTGGCTGCGGCTGGCACCAGCGGTGATGTTGCCGCATTCCAGCGTGTGCTGGAACAGCTTGAGATCGGTCAGGTCGAAACGCATGGATCTTTATCCTGAAGATGTCCTGGCTCTGTCCTGGCAAGAGCCTGGCTGAGTATATGGCAGATTTTCAACACGCCAGGCGTCGGCCATCATCGGTCCATGAATACCCTTCTCGCGTTCTACCACAACATTGGCCCAGCCCTGTCAGTGCTGGTTGTATTGACCTTTCTGCTGGCCGGCGCGGTTAAAGGGGTGATTGGCCTCGGTCTGCCGACCATCGCCATGGGCCTGCTGGGGCTGGCTATGTCACCGGCGCAGGCTGCAGCCCTGCTGATCGTGCCTTCGACGCTGACCAACCTCTGGCAACTGGCGGTCGGCGGGCATCTGCCGGCATTGCTGCGCCGGCTTGGGCCGCTATTGGCGATGATTTTCGTCGGGACATTGCTCGGCAGTGCATGGCTGGGCATCAACAGCGGGCCGTGGGCGGTGCATGCATTGGGGGCGGCGCTGGTGATCTACGCACTATACGGGCTGGTGGGGCCGGCCTTGCGCGTGGTGCCTGTCTGGGAAGGGTGGCTGGGGCCGGTCTGCGGCTTTGTGACTGGCGTGGTCACCGCCGCCACAGGGGTGTTCGTGATGCCGGCAGTGCCTTACCTGCAGAGCCTGGGCATGCGCCGCGATGAGCTGATCCAGGCCCTGGGCCTGGCATTCACGGTCTCGACCCTGGCATTGGCCTGCGGCCTGGCCGGGCAGGACGCCCTGGGTGGCCAGGCGTTGGGCGCGTCACTGCTGATGCTGGCGCCGGCCCTGCTGGGCATGCTCGCCGGGCAGTGGCTGCGTCAGCGCATCAGTGCAGCGCTGTTCAAGCGCTGCTTTTTCATCGGCCTGGCCGTACTCGGCGGCCATCTGCTGATCAACGGCTAGCCGATGACGCGCTGAGCATGTCGATCATCTGGATATCGAACTCACGCTCCAGGTAATCCATGCGTTTTTCAAAGAACGCAGTCATGTGCGGCAGTGCCGAATGCACGTCGAGCGCGGCCTTGTCGGCCCACACCTCGAAGAACACGAACAGGCTTGGGTCCTGCTGGTCGCGCAGCATGTGGTACTCGATGCAGCCCGGTTCCTGGCGGCTGGGTTCGACGTAGGCGCGGAACAGGGTTTCGAACGCATCAGCCATTTCCGGGCGGGTCTTGGCTTTGAGGATGAAGGCGTGTTGCTCACTCATTGGGATGACACTCGATGGAGGATGATGAACCGATTCTACGGCAATAATGTGTTTGCCATTCGTGACTTCAGATCAATTGTATTTTGCCCCGTCGTTGCTGTATTCCACGCTCGCGAGCCTCTAACCTGCCGGCCTGATTTCTGAATCCGGCCCTGGAGGCCAGCATGAAAAAGATCCTTTTGCTCAACGGCGGTAAACAGTTCGCACATTCTGACGGTCGCCTCAACACCACCTTGCACGAAGCTGCAATCGCTCACCTGGACCGGGCCGGTTTCGATGTACGCGAGACCTTTATCGACGGCGGCTACGACGCCGAGGAAGAAGTGCAGAAATTCCTCTGGGCCGATGTAGTGATCTACCAGATGCCAGGCTGGTGGATGGGGGCGCCGTGGACGGTAAAGAAATACGTCGATGATGTGTTCACTGCAGGTCACGGCAGCTTGTATGCCAACGACGGCCGTACCCGCTCGGACCACTCGCAGAAGTACGGCAGCGGTGGCCTGGTCCACGGCAAGCAGTACATGTTGTCGCTGACCTGGAACGCGCCGCAGCAGGCCTTTGACGACGCCAGCGATTTCTTCGAGGGCAAGGGCGTGGACGCGGTGTACTTCCCGTTCCACAAGGCCAACCAGTTCCTCGGCATGACCGGGCTGCCGACCTTTCTGGCGACTGACGTGATGAAACGGCCGGATGTGCCAGCAGCCTTGGCAGCCTATGAGGCGCACCTGGACCAGGTGTTTGGCAAGGCTGATTGAGGTTTGTGTGCACCGGCCTCTTCGCGGGTGAACCCGCTCCCACAGGTATTGCACCGATTTCAAGGTCAATGGGGTTCCTGCGGGAGCGGGTTCACCCACCGCTGGACTTGGCCTGCACAAGCGGCTATCTAATCTCTGCAAAGATCCACTACAGGCCCAGACGTGAAAACCCGATCCGAAGAACTCCAGGTATTCGTCGCTGTCATCGACTGCGGTTCGATCTCCGCTGCCGCCGAGCAGATGGGCCAGACCCCGTCGGCCGTCAGCCGCACCTTGTCGCGCCTGGAAGCCAAGCTGGGTACCACGCTGGTCAACCGCACCACCCGGCGCATGGACCTGACCGAAGAGGGCCGGTTCTTCCTCGAGCGCTCGCGGCTGATCCTGCAGCAGATGGACGAGATGGAAGAGCGCCTGTCGATGAACCGCCAGACCCCCACCGGGCGCTTGCGCATCAATGCGGCCGCACCGTTCATGCTGCACGCCATCCTGCCGTGGATCGGCGAGTTTCGGCGCCAGTACCCGGGTATCGAACTGGAGCTGAACACCGACGATCTGATCATCGACCTGCTGGAGCAGAGCACTGATGTGGCGATCCGCATCGGCGAACTGGCCGACTCCAGCCTGCACGCGCGCAACCTGGGTTGCAGCCCGGTGCAGGTGCTGGCCAGCCCGGCTTACCTGGAGCAGCACGGTACCCCGCAGCGGGTAGAGGACCTGAGCAACCATTGCCTGCTGGGTTTCAGCCAGCCCGAGTCGCTCAACCAGTGGCCATTGCGCCACGCCCAGGGCGACCGCTGGAGCATCCGCCCGGCGCTGATCGCCTCCAGCGGCGAGACCCTGCGCCAGCTGGCCCTGGCTGGCGAGGGCATCGTCAGCCTGTCGCACTTCATGACCCACGAAGACATCCGCGCCGGGCGCTTGCAGGTACTGCTGGGCGAGGCCAACAACGGTTATCGCCAACCGATTCATGCGGTGTATTACCGCAATACCCAGCTGGCGCTGCGCATCCAGTGCTTCCTCGATTTCATCCAGCGCAAGCTGGCGATGTACGCCTGCTGATTTGCCTGAACGCGACACATCCTGTCCATCGGCGGCGAAACTTCCTACGGATGATTGCGCAGTTGAAACGCTTCGGCCTTACTGACTGCTCAACAAAAACAACACCAAGGAAGTGTCATGCGCATTGTCCCGTTCCAGTACCTGGCTCTCGCAGCCGCGATCCTGAGCTGTTCTTCGGTTTATGCCGCCAACCTGGAAGGCGGCGCGGTAGCCGCGCCTGATCAATATGGTGCACAGGTGGCCGCCGATATCCTGAAAAAGGGCGGCAATGCGGTGGACGCGGCAGTCGCCACCGCCTTCACCCTGGCGGTGACCTACCCGGAGGCCGGTAACATCGGCGGTGGCGGCTTCATGACCCTGTTCGTCGACGGCAAGCCTTACTTCCTCGACTACCGTGAAGTCGCGCCAAAGGCCGCCACGCGCAACATGTACCTGGATGACAAGGGCGAGGTCATCGAGAACCTCAGCCTGGTCGGTGTACGTGCCGCGGGTGTGCCCGGTACGGTGATGGGCCTGTGGGAAGCACACCAAAAGTTCGGCAAGCTGCCCTGGAGCGAGCTGCTGACGCCGGCCATCGGCTATGCGAAAAACGGCTTCAAGGTGGCGGAAAAGCAGTACCAGTACCGCAACGATGCCCAGGGCATGTTCAAGACCGCGACCAACTTCAACGACTACTTCGGCAACATGAAGGTCGGCGAGTTGTTCAAGCAGCCGGAAATGGCCCAAACCCTGGAGCGCATCGCCGACAAAGGCGTCAGCGAGTTCTACCAGGGCAAGACCGCCGACCTGCTGGTGGCGCAGATGCAAGCCGACAATGGCCTGATCACCAAGCAAGACCTGAAGGATTACAAAGCCGTGTGGCGTGAGCCGATGGCCGTTAGCTGGCGTGGCAACGTGGTGTACACCGCGCCGCCGCCGAGCTCCGGCGGCGTCGCCCTGGCCCAGCTGCTGGGCATCAAGGAAGACCGTGCGGCCGACTTCAAGGGGGTGGCGCACAACTCGGCGCAGTACATCCACCTGCTGGCGGAGATCGAGAAGCGCGTGTTCGCCGACCGCGCCGACTACCTTGGCGATCCGGCCTTCACCAAGGTGCCGGTGGACCAGCTGGTGGCCAAGGATTACCTGGCCAAGCGCGCCGCGCAGGTCAACCCGAAGGCGATTTCCGACACCGACAAGGTCAAGCCGGGCCTGGAGCCGCATCAGACCACGCACTTCTCGATCGTCGACAAACAGGGTAATGCGGTCAGCAACACCTACACCCTCAACCTTGACTACGGCAGTGGCGTGGTGGTGAAAGGCGCGGGCTTCCTGCTGAACGACGAAATGGACGATTTCAGCGCCAAGCCGGGGGCGGCGAATGCCTTTGGCGTGGTCGGCGGCGATGCCAATGCCATCGAGCCGGGCAAGCGCATGCTGTCTTCCATGAGCCCAAGCCTGATGACCCGTGATGGCAAGGTCGAGCTGGTCATCGGTACGCCAGGTGGTTCGCGGATCTTCACCTCTATCTTCCAGGTGATGAACAACCTGTACGACTACGGCATGCCGTTGGACAAGGCAGTGGCGGCACAGCGCGTGCACCATCAGTTGCTGCCCAAGGACACCATCTATTTCGACAGTTATGCACCGCTGACCGGGGATGTGGCTGATGACCTGAAGAAGATGGGTTATGTGCTGGAGGATCAGGGCTGGGAGATGGGCGATATCCAGGCGATCCGCGTGGATGGTGCCAAGCTTGAGACCGCTACCGATCCGCGTGGGCGCGGAGTGGGGATGATCGTCAAATAAGCGCTCGCCAGTGCCGGCCTCATCGCCGGCAAGCCAGCTCCCACGGGTACGGCACTGCCCTCAAGGCCTGTGCAGGTCCTCGGGGGAGGCTCGCCAGCTCCCACAGTTACGGCACTGCCCTCAAGGCCTGTGCAGGTCCTTGGGGGAGGCTCGCCAGCTCCCACAGTTACGGCACTGCCCTCAAGGCCTGTGCAGATCCTGTGGGAGCCTGGCTTGCCGGCGATGGGCCGCAAAGCGGCCCCAGGATTTGAAGGTCAGACGCGGAACTGGCTGACCAAGGTCTGCAACTGCCCGCCAAGGCGCGCCAGTTCCACACTCGACGCAGCCGTTTCGTCACTGGCCGCCGCCGTCTGCTCGGACACATCACGCACATTCAGGATGCTGCGGCTGATCTCTTCAGCCACCGCACTCTGCTGCTCTGCCGCCGCGGCAATCTGCTGGTTCATCGACTGGATGCTCGACACCGTGCCAGTGATGCTCTCCAGCGAGGCGCCGGCTTTGCGCGCCAGCTCGACACTGTTGTCGGTCAGGGCGCGGCTGCCTTGCATGGCATTCGCCACTTGTTGGGTGCCGTGCTGCAGGCTGGCGATCAGCGCTTCGATCTCCTCGGTGGACTTTTGCGTACGCTGGGCCAGCCCGCGGACTTCATCTGCCACCACGGCAAAGCCACGCCCGGCTTCCCCGGCGCGTGCCGCTTCGATCGCGGCGTTCAGCGCCAGCAGGTTGGTCTGCTCGGCTACCGACTTGATCACGTCCATTACGCTGCCGATCTTCTGGCTTTCCTCCTGCAGCAGGTTCATGGCCTCGGTGGAGCGGTGCATGTCTGCGGCCAGGCGCTCGATCTGGCCGATCGCCTCGCCCACCACGCGGTCGCCGGCGCGGGCTTCATCGTCGGCACCGGTGGCGGCATGCGAGGCCTGTTCGGCATTACGTGCCACTTCCTGAACGGTGGCCGCCATTTCATGCATGGCGGTGGCCACCTGGTCGGTCTCGACTTTCTGGCTGTTGGCGCCGGCGCTGGTCTGTTCGGTAACCGCCGACAGCTCCTCGGCGGCGCTGGCGATCTGGGTGACGCCGTCGCGGATGCCGCTGATCAGCTCGCGCAGGGTCGTGCCCATGCGGCCGATGCCCTGCTGCAGTACCCCCAGTTCATCGCGACGGGTGACGCGCAACTGCTGGGTGAGGTCGCCGCTGGCGATCTTTTCCACCGCGATCAGGGTGTCATGCAGCGGGCGGGTGATCTGGCGGGTAATCAGCACCGCTGCCAGTACGCCGACCAGCAGTGCCAGCAACGTGGCGATGGCTTGCAGGCTGCGCGCCTGGGTGCTTTCGATATCGCGGCGCTGCAGCTGGATCTGGTACAGCGCGTCACTGCGCTTGACGATGTCGGCACCCTGCACGGTCATTTCGGCGCGAGCGGTGGTGATAGTGGCGACCGCGTCGCGGAACTGGCGAACCGCGTCACGGTAGGTCATCACCGAGCGTTCGAACTGTTGCAGGCGTGCGTCTTCGGCAGGCAGCTGGCGCTTGAGGTTGTCGATGTCCACCAGCGCTGCGTCCAGCTGGCGCAGGGCCGCCTGCTCGTTGGCGGCGCTGTTGTCGGCAATATAGCCGCGCACATCGATACGCACCTGCAGCAGTTGCTGGCGGGCCTTGCTGATCAGCTGGTACTGGGCCAGGCGTACGCTGTCGGCCTCGGGGCGTGCCATGACCTCCTGGCTGAGGGTATCCATGGCCTGGTCGGCGCGGGTGGCCGAACTGTCCATGGCAACGCGCGCAGCACGGGTGGCGTCGTAGCCCTGGCGCATCTTGTTCAGCGACAGTTTGTAGGCGCTGATGGTCTCGCCCAGTTCACCCAGCAGCTTGATGTTCTCGGCACTTTTGAAGGTGCTGGCCAGGTACGCCTGCTGCTTGCCAAAGGCGTCCAGCTTGGCCTGGGTATTGGCTGCTGCGCTGTCGTCGCCGTTGGCGATCATGTACTGCAGGCGCGCAATGCGCAGGTCGGTGAGGTCCTTGTTGAGCTGGCCGATGTCGCCCATCCAGTTGCTGCGGTCGATCAGGCTGCCCAGGCTGGTCCAGCCGGTCAGGGCCAGCAGGCCGGTAAGGATCAGTACCAGGCCGAAGCCCAGGCCGAGTTTGAGGTTGACGCTGATGTTGGCGAACCAGCTGTTCATGCACGCTCTCCAGAAGTTGTTTTCGCTCGCTTGATCTTCGATCGCCAGGCGTTGTTGTTCTGGATGCCCGCTGACTCGTGCGGGGGTTATCGGCAGTGAAGGGGGAAGCTGAAACGCTTTTTCAGCTGATTTGTAACTGGATGCATTGAGGCCGCAGAGCGGCCCCTATGCAGGTCAAAGGTTGCGCGCACTGAAGGTATCGCAGCTGTTCACCTCACCCTGGGCGAACCCGGCCTTGAACCAGCGCACGCGCTGCGCCGAGGTGCCATGGGTAAAGGAGTCCGGTACCACGCGCCCGCGGCCTTGCTGCTGCAGGCGGTCATCGCCGATGGCATTGGCGGCGTTCAGCGCTTCCTCGACGTCACCCGGCTCCAGCCAGTTCAGCCGCTTCTGCGCCTGATAGGCCCACACCCCGGCCAGGCAGTCGGCCTGCAGCTCCTGGCGTACCAACAGGCCATTGTCGCCTTCCATACGCTGGCCGTTGCGGCGTGCGGCGTCCACCTTGGCCGAAACACCCAGCAGGGTCTGCACGTGGTGGCCGATTTCGTGGGCGATCACATAGGCCTGGGCGAAGTCGCCAGCAGCGGCGAAGCGGGTTTCCATTTCGCGGAAGAACGACATGTCCAGGTATACACGCTGGTCCGCCGGGCAGTAGAACGGCCCGACCGCCGCCGAGGCAAACCCACAGGCCGAATTGACCTGGCCGCTGAACAGCACCAGCTTGGGGTCACGGTACTGTTTGCCGGCTTCGGCGAACAAGGCCTTCCAGGTGTCTTCGGTGTCGCCCAGCACAGAGGCGACAAATTCGGCCTGCTGGTCATTGGCCGGTGGCGCCTTGCCGCCCGCACCGCTGGGTGCCGTCTGCTGTTGCTGCTGTTCCATCTGGCCGGTGAGCTGGCCGAGGATCTGCAACGGGTCCTGCCCGGTAAGCCAGCCGATGCCGACAATCAGCAGAATCGCCCCCAGCCCCAGGCCCTTGCCGCCGCCAAAACGCATGCCGCCGCCACCGCCGCCTTCGCCCCGGGCATCGACCACGTTGTCGCTGCGTCGGCCTTTTCGCCATTCCATGAGTGCTCTCCCGAGCGTGAAACAAGAAGACAAAGATTAGTTCACTACGGCGACAGGTGTCAGGCAAAGGTGTTAATCCATAACCATCTGGTTATGTTTTGAATGCCTGATTTCAATATTCATCGCGCGCGACTTGTCCGAAACTGCAAGTCCGCCTGCCACGCCCAGGCGTTTACATAATTCCAAGAGAGGAAACCGGCATGCCTGCCCAGGACAACAGCCGCTTCGTGATCCGTGATCGCAACTGGCACCCGAAAGCCCTGACGCCTGATTACAAGACGTCCATTGCCCGTTCACCGCGCCAGGCACTGGTCAGTATTCCGCAGTCGATCAGTGAAACCACTGGCCCGGACTTTTCCCATCTGCGCTTTGGCGCCCACGACCATGACCTGCTGCTGAACTTTGACAACGGTGGCCTGCCGATCGGCGAGCGCATCATCGTCGCCGGCCGCGTCGTCGACCAGTACGGCAAGCCTGTGCCGAACACCCTGGTGGAAATGTGGCAGGCCAACGCCGGCGGCCGCTATCGCCACAAGAACGACCGCTACCTGGCACCGCTGGACCCGAACTTCGGCGGTGTTGGCCGTTGCCTGACCGACCAGGACGGCTACTACAGCTTCCGCACCATCAAGCCCGGCCCGTACCCATGGCGCAACGGCCCGAACGACTGGCGCCCGGCGCACATCCACTTCGGCATCAGCGGCCCGTCGATTGCCACCAAGCTGATCACCCAGCTGTACTTCGAGGGTGACCCGCTGATCCCGATGTGCCCGATCGTCAAGTCGATCGCCAACCCGCAAGCCGTGCAGCAGTTGATCGCCAAGCTCGACATGAGCAATGCCAACCCGATGGACTGCCTGGCCTACCGCTTCGACATCGTGCTGCGCGGCCAGCGCAAGACCCACTTCGAAAACTGCTGAGGAAACCGTCATGCCAATCGAACTGCTGCCGGAAACCCCTTCGCAGACCGCCGGCCCCTACGTGCACATCGGCCTGGCCCTGGAAGCGGCCGGCAACCCGACCCGTGATCAGGAAATCTGGAACCGCCTGGCCAAACCAGAGGCACCAGGCGAGCACATCCTGCTGATCGGGCATGTGTACGACGGTAATGGCCACCTGG
The DNA here is from genome assembly GCF_059295255.1 of Pseudomonas sp. 8_5_2. NCBI lineage: Bacteria > Pseudomonadati > Pseudomonadota > Gammaproteobacteria > Pseudomonadales > Pseudomonadaceae > Pseudomonas > Pseudomonas sp. 8_5_2. The sequence continues at coordinate 5,084,025 of NZ_CM181238.1, read as the reverse complement.
TACGCGACTCGTTCCTGGAAGTGTGGCAGGCCGACGCCAACGGCGACTACCAGGACGCGTACAACCTGGAAAACGCCTTCAACAGCTTCGGCCGCACGGCTACCACCTTCGATGCTGGCGAGTGGACCATGCAAACGGTCAAGCCGGGTGTGGTGAACAATGCTGCCGGCGTACCCATGGCGCCGCACATCAACATCAGCCTGTTTGCCCGGGGCATCAACATTCACCTGCACACGCGCCTGTATTTCGATGACGAGGCGGCGGCCAATGCCAAATGCCCGGTGTTGAACCTGATCGAGCAGCCGCAGCGGCGTGAGACGTTGATCGCGAAGCGTTGCGAGGTGGACGGGAAGACGGCGTATCGCTTCGATATCCGCATTCAGGGGGAAGGGGAGACGGTGTTCTTCGACTTCTGAGTCAATGTTTGGGGCCGCTTTGCGGCCCATCGCCGGCAAGCCAGCTCCTCCACCGACCGCGCCGCCCTCAAGGCCTGTGCAGTATCTGTGGGAGCTGGCTTGCCGGCGATGCATCGGTCAGCGCCGAACCAGCAGGACCCCGCTTTCCATATGATGGGTATAGGGGAACTGGTCAAACACCGCACAACGCTCGATGCGGTGCGTGTCCTGCAACTGGGCAATGTTCGCCGCCAGCGTCTCCGGGTTGCACGAGATGTACAAAATGCGCTCGAACCGGCGGGTCAGCTCGCAAGTGTCCGGGTCCATCCCGGCCCGAGGCGGGTCGACGAACACCGTGCCGAACTCATAGCTTTTCAGGTCGATGCCTTCCAGGCGACGGAACGGCCGCACCTCATTCAGCGCCTGGGTCAGTTCCTCTGCCGACAACCGTACCAGCCGTACGTTATCCACAGCGTTCTCGTCGAGGTTGCTCAGCGCGGCATTGACCGAGGTCTTGCTGATCTCGGTAGCCAGCACCTGGCGCACGCGGGTCGCCAGCGGCAGGGTGAAGTTGCCGTTGCCGCAGTACAGCTCCAGCAGGTCGTCCTCACGCTCGCCAATGGCCTCGAAGGCCCAGCTCAGCATCTTCTGGTTCACTGCGCCGTTGGGCTGGGTGAACGCGCCCTCCGGCTGGCGGTAGCTGAACACACGGCCGGCCACGTCGAGTTTCTCCACCGCGTAGTCGCGGCCGATCACCAGGCGTTTGCCCTTGGAGCGCCCGATGACACTCACCCCCAGCGCCTCGGCCAACTGCCGTGCCGCCACTTCCCAGGCTTCGTCCAGCGGGCGGTGGTAGCACAGGGTGACCATGGCATCGCCAGCCAGGGTCGTCAGGAACTCCACCTGGAACAGGCGATTGCCCAGTTCTTCGCTGGCCTGCCAGGCCGCCTTCAGGCGCGGCATCAACTGGTTGATGCGCTGGCTGGCGATGGGGAAGTCGTCGATCAGGATCGCCTTGTGTTTATCGCCCGGGGCGAACATGGCGTAATGGCGCTGGCCGTCTTCGCGCCACAGGCGGAACTCGGCGCGCAGGCGGTAATGTTCGCGCGGCGAGTCGAAAACAGCCGGCTCCGGTGCGCCGAACGGCGCCAGCAGCTCGCGCAGCCGGGCTACCTTGGCATCCAGCTGGGTGGCGTAGGAGGAGGGGTCGAAAGCAGCACTCATGCGTTGAACCAGCCCAGCTTGATGACGAACAGGATGGAAAGGATCACCAGCGCCGGGTTCAGGTCGCGGTGGCGGCCCGAGATCAGCTTGACGGCGGTCCAGGAAATGAAGCCGAAAGCGATGCCGTTGGCGATCGAGTAGGTCAGCGGCATGGCCAGGGCGGTTACCACCACCGGCGCGGCTTCGGTGACGTCGTCCCAGTTTATTTCCGCCAGGCCCGAAGCCATCAGCACTGCGACGAACAGCAGCGCCGGGGCGGTGGCGAAGGCCGGCACGCTACCGGCCAGCGGGGCGAAGAACAGTGCCAGCAGGAACAATACCGCCACCACGATGGCAGTGAGGCCGGTGCGGCCACCGGCGCTCACGCCTGCCGCAGACTCAATGTAGCTGGTGGTGGTCGAGGTGCCCAGCAACGAGCCGGCCATGGCTGCGGTGCTGTCGGCAATCAGGGCGCGGCCCATCTTCGGCATGTGGCCGTCCTTGCCCATCAGGCCGGCGCGCTTGGCCACGCCGATCAGGGTACCGGAGTTGTCGAACAGGTCGACGAACAGGAAGGCGAAGATCACGCTGACCAGGCCCACGTCCAGCGCGCCGGCAATATCCAGTTGCAGGAAGGTGGGGGCCAGCGATGGCGGCATGGAGACAACACCGGCGAACGGCGTCACGCCCATCACGATCGAGGCGATGGTCACCGCCAGGATGCCGATCAGCACCGCGCCACGCACTTTCAGCGACTCCAGGCCGACGATCAGGAAGAAGCCCAGGGTGGCGAGGATAGGCGCTGGCTGCTTGAGGTCGCCCAGGCCCACCAGGGTAGCCGGGTTATCGACGACGATACCGGCATTGTGCAGCGCGATCAGCGCCAGGAACAGGCCGATGCCGGCAGCGATCGCCGAGCGCAGCGGTAGCGGGATGCTGTTCACGATCCATTCGCGGATGCGGAAGATCGACAGCAGGAAGAACATCACCGCCGACAGGAATACCGCGCCCAGCGCTACCTGCCAGGTGTGGCCCATGTGCAGCACCACGGTGTAGGTGAAGAACGCGTTCAGGCCCATGCCCGGCGCCAGGGCGATCGGGTAGTTGGCGATCAGGCCCATGGTGGTGGAGCCAATGGCCGCTGCCAGGCAGGTGGCGACGAAGATCGCGCCTTTGTCCATGCCGGTCTCGCCGAGAATGCTCGGGTTGACGAACAAGATATAGGCCATGGCCAGGAAGGTGGTGACGCCCGCGAGAATCTCGGTGCGCACATTGGTGTTGTGTGCTCTTAGTTGAAACAGCCTTTCCAGCATGCCCGCTCCCAAGGCGCCCCCGGGCGCCATGAATATATCGACCCCATCAGCAAAGCACAGACCGTACCGGTTGCCGTGGTTTAATCTGGGGCGGAAAAAGCCGCGCATCATACCAGCATGATTGCCAGGCGTTAATGGCGGTAGCGATTCACTGACAAGCTGGGCAGCATTTGAAGGAAGTGGTCATGCAGTTAGTGGACTATGAGCAGTTGAGCGAGCGACAGCGCGATTGCCTCGACACCTTGCAGTTACCCCTCGATCAGCAGTATTACGCAGGGGATATTGCAACCGCGTTGTATAGCCTGCTGAATGCGCGCAGCGACGACACCCGCGGGCTGGTGCTATTGCTGGACGAGATGCCTCGCGTGTTTCTACTGCTTCAGCGTGGTGCGTTTCTCCCCGCGTGGGCCCAGCCAGGTGCCGCAATTGTCAACGCGCTGCAGGTGGACCAGCGTTTTCAGGGGCTTGGCCTGGGCAGTGCATGCATGCGCGCACTCCCCGGACACGTTCGCGCCTTGTGGCCGGATGTCGACCGCCTGCAGTTGTCGGTGCACCCGGACAACCTCGCCGCCCTCGCGCTGTATCGCGCCACAGGCTGGCTGGACAGCGGTAACGGCTACCGTGCCAGGACCGGGTATGAGCGCCAGCTGACCCTCATGCTGTAGCCTCACACCCTGGCTGCGCCAAGCGCCCCGGCGCTTATCCCGCTGGCCTGCTGTGCAATTGGTCGCGTCCCGCCAGTGTGGGGAACAACTTTATCCACACCCCGGTCACCACCAGGGTGCCCACGCCCCCCATCACCACCGCCGGCACTGTGCCAAACCAGTGCGCGGTAACGCCCGATTCGAACTCGCCGAGCTGGTTCGAGGCACCGATGAACAAACCATTGACCGCGCTCACCCGCCCGCGCATTTCATCCGGTGTTTCCAACTGCACGAAGGAACTGCGGATGACCATGCTGATCATGTCTGCCGCGCCCAGCACCACCAGCACCGCGAGCGAAAACCAGAACGAGGTCGACAGGCCAAAGGCAATAGTCGCCACGCCGAATATTCCGACCGCAGTGAACATGGTCCGCCCCACATTCCGTTCGAACGGGAAGCGCGCCAGCCACACCGACATCAGCAACGCGCCTACCGCTGGCGCCGAGCGCAACAGGCCTAGGCCCAGCGGGCCGGTCAGCAGGATGTCCTTGGCAAACACCGGAAGCAGCGCAGTGGCCCCACCCAGCAGTACGGCGAACAGGTCCAGGGAAATGGCGCCGAGAATGTCGGGCCGGCTGCGGATGAAGCGGATGCCGGCCAGCAGTGACTCGATGCTGGCCCGCCCGCGCTGCATGACCTGGCCGCGGGCCTGCAGGCTCAGGGTGAGCACGCAGGCGATGGCGTACAGGGCCACCGTGGGGCCATACACCCAGATGCTGCCAAAGGCATACAGAAAGCCGCCCACCGCCGGCGCCACGATGGTTGCCGACTGGGTGGCCGACGCCGAAGCCGCCACGGCCCGCGGGAACAGCCCGGGCGGCACCACGTTGGGCAATAGCGCCTGGGTAGCCGGCATTTCGAACGAGCGCGTGGCGCCCAGCAGGAAGGCCAGGGCAAAGATCAGCTCGCGGCTGACGTTGTCGGTGGCGCTGCCCACGGCCAGCGCCAGGGCTATCAGCCCCTGCAGGCTCTGGCACAGGGCAGCGATCTTGCGCCGGTCATAGCGGTCGGCGACATGCCCGGTGTGCAGCATGAACAGCACTCGGGGCGCAAACTCGACCAGGCCGACCAGGCCCAGGTCCAGCACGCTGCCGGTCAGCTGGTAGAGGTGCCAGCCAATGGCCACGGTGAGCATCTGGAAGCCGCTGGCGGTGAACACGCGGGCCAGCCAGAAGGCCAGGAAAGGACGGTGGTGGCGCAACAACTGCGGTGCGGGATCGGACATCGGAAACCATGGGCCTCGGCGCAGTAGAGGGGGTGCGCAGCGTATCATCTGTTTGTAACAAACAGTTACTGTTTGCCTGAGTCGGCACCTTTTGACGCGCTTCGGAAGGGGGTGGGACAACCGGTCACGCGGCAAACAACCACACCGCCCGTCAGGCCATTCGGGACTATGCTTCCTAGCATTCGTTGATCTGCATCAACCGTTGCTTTTGCAACGTTCTGTTGACGAATTGGCCTTCGGGCCGGAATCCCTGCGATCGAACAGAACAATTCCAACGCGCCACACTCGACTACCGTGGGGGCAGTGGGCGACCGGGCCACAAGCCCGAACGCCGGATTATCTGAAGAGGAAGCACCATGTTCGGAATAGAGGCCTTAGAGCTCGCCCGAATGCAGTTTGCCTTTACCGTGTCGTTCCACATCCTGTTCCCGGCCATCACCATCGGCCTGGCGAGCTACCTGGCGGTCCTCGAAGGCCTATGGCTGCGGACCCACAACCAGGTCTACCGTGACCTCTATCATTTCTGGTCGAAGATCTTCGCCGTCAACTTCGGCATGGGCGTGGTCTCCGGGCTGGTCATGGCCTACCAGTTCGGTACCAACTGGAGCCGGTTTTCCGACTTCGCCGGTGCTGTCACCGGCCCGCTGCTCACCTACGAAGTCCTGACTGCCTTCTTCCTGGAGGCTGGTTTCCTCGGTGTCATGCTGTTTGGCTGGAACCGCGTCGGCCGTGGCCTGCACTTCTTCTCCACGCTGATGGTGGCGCTTGGCACCTTGGTTTCGACCTTCTGGATCCTGGCCTCCAACAGCTGGATGCAGACCCCGCAAGGCCACGAGATCATCGATGGCCGTGTGGTGCCGGTGGACTGGCTGGCGGTGATCTTCAACCCCTCGTTCCCCTACCGTCTGATGCACATGGCCACTGCCGCATTCGTCTCCACCGCGTTCTTCGTCGGTGCCTCGGCGGCCTGGCACCTGCTGCGCGGGCGTGATAACCCGGCCGTGCGCAAGATGCTGTCGATGGCCATGTGGATGGCGTTGGTGGTCGCCCCTGTCCAGGCGGTGATCGGCGATTTCCACGGCCTCAACACGCTCAAGCACCAACCGGTAAAAATTGCCGCGATCGAAGGCCACTGGGAGAACGTGCCCGGTGAACCGACCCCGCTGATCCTGTTCGGCATCCCCGACATGAAGGCCGAAACCACGCGCTTCAAGGTCGAGATCCCGGCGCTCGGCAGCCTGATCCTGACCCACAGCCTGGACCAGCAGGTCCCGGCCATGAAGGAATTCCCGCCCGAGGACCGGCCCAACTCGACCATTGTGTTCTGGTCGTTCCGGATCATGGTCGGGCTCGGTTTCCTGATGATCTTCGTTGGCCTGTGGAGCCTGTGGCTGCGCAAGCGCGGCACGCTCTACACCTCGCGCCCTTTCCTGCATGTGGCGCTGTGGATGGGGCCTTCCGGGCTGATCGCGTTGCTGGCCGGGTGGTTCACCACCGAAATCGGCCGCCAGCCCTGGGTGGTCTATGGCCTGATGCGCACTGCAGACGGTGTGTCCAACCACAGCTACGCCCAGCTTGGCTTCACCCTGGTGGCCTTCGTGGTGGTCTACTTCGCCCTGTTCGGTACCGGCCTTGGCTACATGATGCGGCTGGTGCGCAAAGGGCCGCAGACCGGCGAGGGCGATGAGCCGAACCCCGGTGGCCCTGGCCAGAAACGCACGCCGGCGCGGCCGCTGTCCGCCGCCGATGATGGCCGTGAGGCCAACTCCGCCAGCCTGAGCAAGGGGAACTGAGCCATGGGTATCGACCTTCCGCTGATCTGGGCCGTGATCATCATCTTCGGCGTCATGATGTACGTGGTGATGGACGGTTTCGACCTGGGCATCGGCATGCTCTTCCCGTTCGTCAAGGACGAGCATGACCGCGATGTGATGATGAACACCGTCGCCCCCGTGTGGGACGGCAACGAAACCTGGCTGGTGCTAGGCGGTGCCGGCCTGTTCGGTGCCTTCCCCATGGCCTACTCGGTGGTGCTCGAAGCGTTGTATCTGCCGCTGATCCTGATGCTTATCGGCCTGATCTTCCGCGGTGTGGCCTTCGAGTTCCGCTTCAAGGCCAAGGCTGACAAGCGGCATCTATGGGACAAGGCGTTCATCGGCGGCTCGCTGGTCGCCACCTTTTTCCAGGGTGTGGCCCTGGGCGCCTTCCTGGAGGGCTTCAAGGTGGTCGACCGGCATTTCGCCGGTGGTACCCTCGACTGGCTCACGCCGTTCAGCCTGTTCAGCGGGTTGGGGCTGATCGTTGCCTACACCCTGTTGGGGTGCACCTGGCTGATCATGAAGACCGAAGGGCCATTGCAGCGCAAGATGCATGACATTGCCCGGCCGCTGGCGCTGGTGCTGCTGGTGGTGATCGGCATCGTCAGCCTGTGGACGCCGATCGCTTATCCGCAGATCGCCGACCGCTGGTTCAGCATGCCTAACCTGCTTTGGTTCATGCCGGTGCCGCTGCTGGTGCTGGTGACCTTCTACGGCTTGCTCAAGGCGGTGGCGCGCAATGCGCACTACACGCCGTTCCTGCTCACCCTGGTGCTGATTTTCCTTGGCTACAGCGGGCTGGGCATCAGCCTGTGGCCGAACATCATCCCGCCGTCGATCTCGATCTGGGAGGCCGCGGCGCCACCGCAAAGCCAGGGCTTCATGCTGGTGGGTACGCTGTTCATCCTGCCGTTCATCCTGGGCTACACGTTCTGGAGCTACTACGTGTTCCGCGGCAAGGTCACCCATGAAGACGGTTATCACTAGGAGTTCCTCATGATGACGGGCAAGCATGGTCTTGAAGAGAAAAAACCGCTGTGGCAGCGGCTGGGCTGGCTGGTGCTGATCTGGGCGTTGAGCGTGGCGGCGCTAGGTGTGGCGGCCTGGGTGATGCGCCTGTTCATGGGGGCTGCGGGGTTGACCACCCATTGAAAGGCGGGGGGGCGCTGTGCGCCCCCTGACGTTTACTTGCGGGCCTTGAGGATCACGAACTTGGGCGTGGCGGCAACCTGCTCCACCCCTCGGAACAACCGCGCCAGCTTGCTGTGATAGCCCAGGTGCCGGTTGCCGACGATATACAGCGCCCCACCCACCACCAGCGCTTCGCGCGCCTGCTGGAACATGCGCCAGGCGAGAAAATCGCCCACCACCTGCTGCTGGTGGAACGGCGGGTTGCACAGCACCACGTCCAGCGACTGTTTTTCCACCCCTGCCAACCCATCGGCTGCCTCGAAGCTTGCCGGGCGCTCGCCCAGCGCGGCTTGCCAGTTCTCGCGCGCCGATTGCACTGCCATGTAAGACTCGTCGACCAGGGTGTACTGGGCGTCCGGGTTGGCCAGGGCACTGGCAATCGCCAGCACGCCGTTGCCACAACCCAGGTCCGCCACCCGCGCACGGCCGAGGTCGCGAGGCAGGTGCGGCAGGAATGCCCGAGTGCCGATATCAAGGCCTTCACGGCAGAACACGTTGGCGTGATTGAGCAGCTCCAGCTCCAGCTCCAGCGCCGGCACGTCAAGGCGGTAGCGGCTAGGGTAGGGAGAGCGTGCGACGGGCCGTTCGGCTACTGTCGCGGTCAGCAAGCGGGCCTTTTTCTCGGCCAGTGAAGCCTGTACCGGGCCGATGTACTTCTCCATCAGGTCGCCAGCGGCGCGTGGCAGGTGCTTGATCATTGCTCCGGCAATTACCTGTGCGCCGGGGGCCAGGTGGCCCTGCAGGCGGATCAGCTGTTCTTCCAGCAGCGCCAGAGTCTTGGGCACGCGCACCAGCACCCGGTCGAACGGGCCTTGCCATTGCTCGCTGGCCGGCACGAACGGCACGCTGTCGAACGCCAGGCCATTGCGTACCAGGTTCTTTTCCAGCGCCAGGTGCGCCAGGTGCGAGTCGCCGCTGCCAACTACCTGCATATGCCCCGCCAGGCTGGCAGCCACGGCGCCAAAGCTGTCATTGAGCACCAGCACCCGGCAGTCAGCCGCAGGCTTCTGCGCGTGCAACTGCGCAAGCAGGTACTCGTCGGCGGCATCGAAGGCCTGTAGCGGGTCGTTGGCCTGCTCCGGCTGGCGGATCAGGTCGAGTGCGGCGTAGGGGGTGGTCAACAGGGGCATGGCGTCTGGCTCGGGTACGAAACTGCCCGTTGCGGTTCGCCCCGGGCTTTGCCGGGCGATTCTACAGGGCTTTGCCCAAGGTCGCAGGATTGCCGGTCAGATCCAGCCGCGCAGGGCGGCGATGGCGATGGCGCCAGCCTTGTTGGCGGCGTTGGTCTTGGTGATAACACTGCGGATGTGGAAGTTGACCGTGCTCTGCGACAGCGACAGGATGCAGGCCACGTCGGCGGCGGTCTTGCCGGCGGCCGACCATCTCAGTACTTCCAGCTCGCGCTCGCTCATTTTAGGTTGTGGCGGGCACAGGGCATTGAGGTGGTGTTCGCCAAGCACCGCATGCAGGGTATGGCAAAGCCACTGCACACTGCCGGCTTTGTCATAGAGCTCATTGATGTCGATATTGACGGCGGGCCTGGCCACGCTGATCTGGCTTTCGTTGTGCTGCAGATCGTGCAAGGACTGCGTCCAGCCATGGCGCAGGCCATGCTTGCAGGCTGCCTCGCGATAATGCGGGGCCTCACTATAGAGCTCGTCGGTCCACAGTACCGGCAGGGTAGAACTGTGGCTCACGTTGGCGGCCGCGTCTTGCTTGTAGAACTCATCGCGCTGATAGCGCTGTATCCACTCGTCCGGGTAGTTGCTGTAAAGGTAGACCCGAGGGGTTTGCGTGGCGATCTGAATGCGAATGTTCAGCCCCAGGTAATCCATGCCAAGGTCCTGCGCCAGATGCACCGCGATATCGAACAGCCTTCGGGGGCTGCGTTCGCTTACAAACGCATGAAGATGCTCGGGTTTCCAGTGCAGCATCTGTAAAACTCCTGGAGGTTGCTGGGCCCAATCCGTTTGGGTACCCGCATGATTGTAGGAAACTACCTACCATATCGCTGGGTTTTTTTTGTTATAGCGATCAGGTTTTTCTGCGACTTCGGCAGGATCGCCCTGGCGGAGGCCCTACAAAGCAATGGTTTTTATCCAGGCCGCTTTGGGCGACACTGTGCGCATGTCAACTTTGGAGCCCGTTATGACCGCCAGCGCCGAAAAATTCACCCGGCAGACCCTGCTCGATGTTCAGCCCCTGACGCCGAACCTCTTCAGCCTGCGGGTTACGCGCGATGCCGGGTTCCGCTTCCGTTCCGGCCAGTTTGCCCGGCTGGGCGTGACCAAGGCCGATGGCAGCGTGGTGTGGCGTGCCTATTCCATGGTCAGTGCGCCGCATGACGAGCACCTGGACTTTTTCTCCATCGTGGTGCCAGGGGGGGAGTTCACCAGTGAGTTGAGCCGGCTGGGGGCAGGGGACACCTTGTTGATCGATCGCCAGGCGTTCGGCTTCCTTACCCTCGACCGCTTCGTCGGTGGCCGCGACCTGTGGTTGCTGGCGACCGGTACTGGCATTGCGCCATTTATGTCGATCCTGCAGGACTTCGAGGCCTGGGAGCGCTTTGACAGCATCAAGCTGGTGTACTCGGTGCGTGAAGCGAAAGAGCTGGCTTATGTGGCTGAAATTGCCGGGTTGGAGCAGCGCGACTACTTGGCCGAGTTTGCCGGCAAGTTGCAGTTCATTCCGGTGGTGACCCGTGAACAGCACCCGGGGGCATTGAATCAGCGTATTACCACACTGATCGAGAATGGCGAGCTGGAGAAGGCGGCGGGGCTGGCGCTTTCGCCGGAGCATTCTCGGGTGATGCTGTGCGGCAACCCGGAGATGATCGACGAGACGCGCAAGGTGTTGAAGGCGCGTGACCTGCAGTTGAGCCTGAGCAAGCGGCCGGGCCAGGTGGCGGTGGAAAACTACTGGTGATAATGGGGGGCGCTCAGCGCCCCCCAGCGGTCTCAAGGCAACCGGTTCTGGTTTTGCGTCTTGAGCAAATCGCGAATTTCGGTCAGCAAGGTTTCTTCAGCGGAGGGCACAGGCGGCGCACTCGGTGCCACGGCCTCTTCACGCTTGAGCCTGTTGATTGCCTTGACCCCCATGAAAATGGCAAAGGCCACGATGACGAAGTCGATCACGGTCTGGATGAACTTGCCATAAGCCAGCACCACCGCCGGGATGTCGCCTTCGGCAGCCTTCAGGGTAATGGCCAGGTCGCTGAAGTCCACGCCACCGATCAGCAGGCCCAGTGGCGGCATGACCACATCACCGACGAAGGACGAGACGATCTTGCCGAAGGCCGCGCCGATGATGATACCGACCGCCATGTCGACGACATTGCCTTTGACCGCGAAGGCCTTGAACTCACTGATCATGCCCATGTTGGGTTCCTTGTAACAAAAGGTAAGGTTAACGCAGTGTAAGCCACTAAAACGCTTCATGCGGTGTTCAGGGCTACTGACTGCGGTTGCAACGAATAGTTTTGTCGCATCCCGAGGCGTTCGAGACACGCTCGGCTCGGCTATGATGGCGGTTTTTTCCAGGAGACCCCACCCATGGCCAAGGCCAAGCGCTTGTATGGCTGCACCGAGTGCGGCGCGACCTTCCCCAAATGGGCCGGCCAGTGCGGCGAATGCGGGGCCTGGAATACCCTGGTCGAGACCATGATCGAAAGCGGTGGTGCCGCTGCGCCCAGTAGCGGCCGTGCCGGCTGGACCGGGCAACAGGCGCAGATCAAGACCCTGGCCGAGGTCAGTGTCGAGGAAATCCCGCGCTTCTCCACCAGCAGTACCGAGCTGGATCGCGTGCTGGGTGGCGGCCTGGTGGATGGCTCGGTGGTGCTGATTGGGGGCGACCCCGGTATCGGCAAGTCGACCATCCTGCTGCAGACATTGTGCAACATCGCCGTGGGCATGCCGGCGCTGTACGTCACCGGTGAGGAGTCGCAACAGCAGGTGGCCATGCGCTCGCGGCGCCTGGGCCTGCCCCAGGACCAGCTCAAGGTGATGACCGAAACCTGCATCGAAACCATCATTGCCACCGCCCGCCAGGAAAAGCCGCGGGTGATGGTGATCGACTCGATCCAGACCATTTTCACCGAACAGTTGCAATCAGCCCCCGGCGGTGTGGCCCAGGTGCGCGAGAGCACGGCGTTGCTGGTGCGCTACGCCAAGCAGAGCGGTACCGCGATTTTCCTGGTCGGTCACGTCACCAAGGAAGGCTCGCTGGCCGGCCCGCGGGTACTTGAGCACATGGTCGACACCGTGCTGTATTTCGAAGGTGAGTCCGATGGCCGCCTGCGCCTGTTGCGCGCGGTGAAGAACCGCTTTGGCGCAGTCAACGAGCTGGGCGTGTTCGGCATGACCGACCGGGGCCTGAAAGAGGTCTCCAACCCGTCGGCGATCTTCCTCAACCGGGCCCAGGAAGAAGTGCCAGGCAGTGTGGTGATGGCAACCTGGGAGGGCACCCGGCCGATGCTGGTGGAGGTGCAGGCGCTGGTCGATGACAGCCACCTGGCCAACCCGCGTCGGGTAACCCTGGGCCTGGACCAGAATCGCCTGGCCATGTTGCTGGCGGTTTTGCACCGTCACGGTGGTATTCCCACCCATGACCAGGACGTGTTCCTCAACGTGGTGGGCGGGGTGAAGGTGCTGGAAACGGCCTCGGACCTGGCGCTGCTGGCGGCGGTGATGTCCAGCTTGCGCAATCGGCCATTGGCCCATGGCCTGCTGGTGTTTGGCGAGATCGGCCTGTCGGGCGAGGTGCGGCCGGTGCCCAGTGGCCAGGAGCGGCTTAAAGAGGCGGCCAAGCATGGTTTCAAGCGGGCCATCGTGCCCAAGGGTAATGCGCCGAAAGATCCGCCGGCAGGGTTGCAGGTTATTGCCGTGACCCGGCTGGAACAGGCGCTGGATGCATTGTTCGAGTGATCCTTGGCCTGTCAGGGCCCTATCGCCGGCAAGCCAGCTCCCACAGGTACTGCACAGGATTCGGAACCTGTGGCGTTCTTGTGGGAGCTGGCTTGTCGGCGATAGGGCCTGACAGGCAAACGAAAAAGGGGCCGACGATGCGCGTCGGCCCCTCCACTTCACCGCTCAGTCAGCGGTCAATGTTCGGCAACCGCCGCACGCCTGACTGTCTCGTTGCCATGCTCGTCCATTTCCAGCATCGGCACTTCATTGCCTTCGGCATCGAACAGCTTGCCATCCTTGAAGTAGTCCCCGTCACGCAGCGCGGAAATGTCCGAATACTGGATGGTGCGCTCGTAGGCTGCAGCGAACACCGACTGGTTTTCCGAGTTGCCGGTGGTGAAGTGGTTGAAGATCAGGTTCAGCAGGATGGCCATGATCGCCGCCGAGCTGATGCCCGAGTGGAAGATGGTCTCGAACCAGTTCGGGAAGTGGTGATAGAAGTTGGGTGCGGCAATCGGGATCATGCCGAAGCCCAGCGAGGCCGCGACGATGATCAGGTTGACGTTGTTCTTGTAGCTGACCTTGGACAGGGTGCGAATACCACTGGCCGCCACGGTGCCGAACAGCACGATGCCGGCGCCGCCCAGTACCGGGGTAGGGACGGCGGCGATGACCCGGCCCATGACTGGCAGCAGGCCGAGCACCACCAGGATCACGCCACCGGTGGCTACCACGTAGCGGCTCTTGACCCCGGTTACGGCGACCAGGCCAACGTTCTGGGCGAATGCGCTCTGGGTGAACGAACCGAAGATCGGCGCCAGGATGCTCGACGCCATGTCGGCGCGCAGGCCGTTGCCCAGGCGCTTGGAGTCGACCTTGGTGTCGATGATCTCACCCACGGCGAGTATATCGGCCGAGGTTTCCACCAGGGTCACCATGATCACGATGCACATCGACAGGATCGCGGCAATGTGGAATTCCGGCATGCCGAAGTGGAACGGCGTGGGGAAGGCGAACATCGGCCCTTCGGCGACCTTGCTGAAGTCGGTCATGCCCAGCGCCCAGGCGATCAAGGTGCCGACCACCATGGCCAGCAGGATCGACAGGCGCGAGATGGTCGCGCTGCCCAGCTTGCTCAGCAGCAGCACGATGGCGAAGGTCAGCGCCGCCAGGCCGATGTTGGCCATGCTGCCGAACTCCGGCGAGGCGCTGTTGCCACCCATCACCCAGCGCGCGGCAACCGGCATCAGGGTCAGGCCGATGATGGTGATGACGATACCGGTCACCAGCGGCGGAAAGAACTTGGTGATGCGTGAGAACACCGGGGTGATCAGAAAGCCGATCAGCGAGGCTGCCATGACCGCACCGAGCACGCCCGGCAGACCACCACCGCCTTCGCTGCTGAGGATTGCGCCCATGGTCGCCACACCGGCGAAGGACACGCCCTGCACCAGCGGCAATTGACAGCCGAAGAACGGCAAGCCGAGGGTTTGCAGCAGGGTGGCCAGGCCACCGGCAAACAGCGAAGCGGCGATCAGCATGCCGATTTCGGCGCCATTCAGGCCTGCGGCCTGCCCCAGGATCAGGGGCACCGCGACGATCCCGCCATACATGGTCAGCACATGCTGCAGACCATAGGCCAGGTTGGCTCCAAGGCCGAGGTTTTCATCCTCGGGGCGCGGGGCGGGAGACGTGCTAGGGGACGTAGTCATGGAGCAGGCTCTCTGTTTATTTTTGTGTTGCTACTGTAGACACTTCCTACAAATGATTGCCACAAGAATTGTATACAATATTTTGATCGGAGCGCGCACAAGGCGGCGCTCCAGACGTGCGAGAACCCAATGCAGAAGGCGTACCAACTCATCAAATGCTGTACTAGAGGGGTGTGTACAAAGCATTGCTACCCAGGCTTAAAGCTGTCTGGGTAGACAGGAAACACAAGGCGGGGAGGCTATTAGCTAGCTAAGAGATTTCATTATTCGATCAGTTCGCGCAGCTCACGCATCATTTCGGTGCTGTCAGCCACGTTCAATTCCACAAGACGGTGCAGGTGGGTCAGCGATTCGATGTCGATGTAGAGGCAGATGAAGCCCAGACGCGTGGCTTCTTCATGGCGCAGTTCCACCTGCATCTGCACGCGGGTGTCGAGGGCGAGGTGGATGACTGCGTCGAAATCCTGAGTCAGGTCGGCGTCCCAATGGGCGGGTCGCTCGACCAGCAAGCCTTTGAGTGAAAGGTCCAGCAGTTTCACCGGCCAGCGGCGATCGCCCTGGCGCAGCTCGGTAGGGGCGTCGAAGGCAATACGCTGGAAACGGCGGCGGTCGTCGGCGGAAGTGGTCATGGCGGGCCCCTCGTCAGTTGCACTGACTATAGACCAGCCATGGCCTTGTTTGACGAATGATGAGCGGCAAGCAGCATTGATGAAAATAGCCGCCCCATTCGATTTCACCTGTCGACGAAATTCAGATCCACCACTTGGTAAAAGGCTTTGTCGGTTTCGGCAATTTCCCATACACCCAGCAGCACGTGATAACCCTTGCGCTCAGGCAGGAGCAGTTTGTGAACAGTCGGTTGCTCGGGCCACATTTCATTGTCCGTGAAACCCCAATAGGGTTGTCGTTCATTGAGATAAGACTTGAATGGTTTGGATTCGAACTGTTCACGGGCCAGCGGCTGTCTGTGATCCCAGCCGTCTTTGGTGATGAAATAGTTGAAACGACGGTATTTGTGGCGTGCACTGAATTGCCAGACAAACTCAAGGGGCGTGCCACTGATCACATCATGCTTGTCCCAGTCGATATCGGTCTTGTCCAGATATGCGGCAGCCGGTCTTTCGCCGCTGGCAATTTTGCCATCGGCGGGTGGCGCCATATTGGGTACATCGTCTTTGGCGTATGGGTCGGTTATTCCCCCGCTCGTTTCGGGGAAAAACTTGCCACTTTCGATGCCATTGTGAAGGTTTCCTTCGATCTGGCCCCGTTCCTCGGCGAACGTGGCTCGACTCTTGGGCGTGGTTATTGATCCATGCGCGGGGGTAATGGGGGCTGATGCCGGTTTCCGAATCGTCATGATCTTTCCCTTTAGCGAGTCCCAGAAAACTGCTGGACATTGGTTGTGTGCTTGTTCGCAAGCGGTACTTCTCAGATGGCAACCCGAAGCCCTGGTCATTGAATGCGTGCGCGCCGCCATTCACAACTGGCAGAAATGTCAGGTAGTTGGTGGAGATGGTCGGAACCGCACAACGCGGGGAATGCGGGCGGCAGCGTTCTAGAGCGCGCCGCTGGCCGGGGGTGAGTGCCAATTCGATATGGTAAAGCAGCCAAGCAGGCCCTAGACTCAAGGAGCTGTCTATTCCAACCACTTAGCTGGAAGCATGCCATGAACAACAATAACAGCCTGCTACGCCACATCCCGTGGCTGGCGCTGGCGGTCATAGGAGCCTGCGCGCTGGGTGTTGTCGCCCTGCGTCGTGGTGAAGCGATCAATGCCTTGTGGATCGTGGTCGCTTCGGTGGCCATCTACCTGGTCGCCTACCGTTACTACAGCCTGTTCATCGCCACCAAGGTGATGCAACTCGACCCTCGCCGAGCCACCCCAGCGGTGCTCAACAACGATGGCCTGGACTACGTTCCGACCAACAAGCACATCCTCTTCGGTCACCACTTCGCCGCCATCGCTGGCGCCGGCCCGCTGGTCGGCCCGGTGCTTGCCGCGCAAATGGGCTACCTGCCCGGCACGTTGTGGCTGATTGCCGGCGTGGTACTGGCCGGTGCGGTGCAGGACTTCATGGTCCTGTTCCTGTCTACCCGCCGCAATGGCCGCTCGCTGGGCGACATGGTGCGCGAGGAGATGGGCCGCATTCCCGGCACCATCGCCTTGTTCGGCTGCTTCCTGATCATGATCATCATCCTCGCGGTGCTGGCGCTGATCGTGGTCAAGGCCCTGGCCGAAAGCCCATGGGGCATGTTCACGGTGATGGCGACCATCCCGATCGCGATGTTCATGGGCATCTACATGCGCTACATCCGCCCGGGCCGCATCGGCGAAATCTCGGTTATCGGTGTTGTCCTGCTGCTGACCTCGATCTGGCTGGGGGGCCAGATTGCCGCGGATCCGACCTGGGGCCCGGCGTTCACCTTCACCGGGGTGCAGATCACCTGGATGCTGGTGGGTTACGGTTTCGTCGCCGCTGTGCTGCCGGTCTGGCTGGTGCTGGCACCGCGTGACTACCTGTCGACCTTCCTCAAAATCGGCACCATCGTCGGCCTGGCCATCGGTATCCTGATCATCGCGCCCGAGCTGAAAATGCCGGCGCTGACCCAGTTCACCGACGGCACCGGCCCGGTGTGGAAGGGCACCTTGTTCCCGTTCCTGTTCATCACCATCGCTTGCGGTGCGGTGTCCGGTTTCCACGCGCTGATCTCCTCGGGCACCACGCCCAAGCTGCTGGATAACGAAACCAACGCCCGCTACATCGGCTACGGCGGCATGTTGATGGAGTCGTTCGTCGCCATCATGGCCATGGTCGCCGCCTCGGTGATCGAGCCGGGTGTGTACTTCGCCATGAACAGCCCGGCTGCAGTGGTCGGTGCCGATGTCGTGTCGGTGGCGCAGACGGTCAGCAGCTGGGGCTTCCTGATCACGCCGGAGCAACTGGAGGCGGTTGCCCGCGATATCGGCGAGCACACCGTGCTGGCTCGCGCCGGCGGTGCGCCGACCCTGGCGGTGGGTATCGCGCAAATCCTGCACCAGGTGCTGCCGGGTGAAAACACCATGGCCTTCTGGTACCACTTCGCGATCCTGTTCGAGGCGCTGTTCATCCTTACCGCAGTAGACGCCGGGACCCGTGCCGGGCGCTTCATGCTGCAGGACCTGCTGGGCAGCTTCGTACCTGCACTCAAGCGCACCGAATCGTGGGGGGCAAACCTGCTCGCCACTGCTGGCTGCGTGGCCATGTGGGGCTACCTGTTGTATCAAGGGGTGATCGACCCGTTGGGCGGCATCAATACCCTGTGGCCGCTGTTCGGTATCTCCAACCAGATGCTGGCGGGTATCGCCTTGATGCTCGGCACCGTTGTGCTGATCAAGATGAAGCGTCAACGCTACATCTGGGTCACACTGCTGCCGGCCGTCTGGCTGCTGATCTGCACCACCGCCGCAGGCCTGATCAAGCTGTTCGACCCGAACCCGGCAGTTGGTTTCCTGGCCCTGGCCAACAAGTACAGCACCGCGCTGGATGCCGGGCAGGTGCTGGCCCCGGCCAAGGACATCGGCCAGATGCAACACGTGATTTTCAACGCCTACACCAACGCTGGCCTCACCATCCTGTTCTTGCTGGTGGTCTTCAGCATCCTGTTCTTCGCCCTCAAGGTTGGCTACGCCGCCTGGGGTCGCAAGGAGCGTACCGACAAGGAAACGCCGTTCCAGGCGTTGCCTGACGCGTAATCGAGAGGACTGCAGTTATGTTCAACGACCTGGGTCGACTGGGTAAATACCTGGGGCAGGCAGCCCGCCTGATGGTCGGCATGCCCGACTACGACAACTACGTCGAGCACATGCAGAAGACGCACCCGGACAAGCCGGTCATGACGTACGAGGAATTTTTCCGCGAACGTCAGGAAGCGCGATACGGTGGCAAGTCCGGGCCCAAGTGCTGCTGAACCTGGGGGCTGGCGCGGTCCTGTAGGAGCGGCCTTGTGTCGCGAAAGGGCCGCGGAGCGGCCCCAGGTTTCCAGCTTTGCAGCAAATATCGCCGGGGCCGCTTTGCGGCCCTTTCGCGACACAAGGCCGCTCCTACAGGGATCGCGCCACCTTCCAAATTCCCACTGCACAGGAGATGTTCTGCGTGCAGACGCCTATTCCCGTAACCGTACTCACCGGCTTCCTGGGTGCCGGCAAGACCACCCTGCTCAAGCACATGCTCAAGGCCGAGCACGGCCTGAAGATCGCGGTGATCGAAAACGAATTCAGCGAGGCCGGCATCGACAGCCAGCTGCTGGGCGACGAGCCGGTGCAGGTGATGACCCTGGCCAACGGCTGCGTCTGCTGCAGCATCCATGGCGACCTGACCCGCGCCTTGTACCTGCTGCTCGAACGCCTGGACGCCGGCGAAATCGCCTTCGACCGCCTGGTGATCGAATGCACCGGCCTGGCCGACCCGGCGCCGGTGGCACAGACTTTTTTCATTGATGAGGAACTGCGTGAGCGCTATATCCTCGACGGTATCATCACCCTGGTCGATGCCGCTCATGCCGAGGTGCACCTGACCCAGGCCATTGCCCAGGCCCAGGTCGGCTTTGCCGATCGCTTGCTGCTTAGCAAGACCGACCTGGTCGAGCCCGCTGCGGTCGAAGCTCTGAGCGAGCGCCTGGTGCGTATCAATGGCAGGGCCGCTATTCGCACCGTCGACCACGGCCGCGTCGACCTGGCCGAGCTGCTGGATGTGCGGGGTTTCAACCTCAACCCCGACCTGGGCGCGAACCTGAAACCCACGTTACGCCCAGTACTCAAGCCTGCCACCCCGGACCGCATCTCTACCCTGGTGCTGCGCACAGAAACCGCGCTGGATATCGACCGCCTCAGCGCGTTCATGAACGAGCTGCTGGAAACCCACGGCAAACAGCTGTTGCGCTACAAAGGCGTGCTGAATATTGCCGGCGAAGACCGCAAGCTGGTGTTCCAGGGGGTGCTCAAGCTCTACGGCTTCGACTGGGACGCCGAATGGGCCGAAGGGGAAACACGCGAAAGCGTCATGGTATTCATTGCCGACGAACTGCCCGAAGCTATGATTCGGGCTGGGTTCGAGGCGTTGGCTGCGGGCTGATCCGGCGCGGCGTCTGCGCTGCGAACCACTGCGGCCATGAGCTGCGGTGGCGGGTTTGGACCTCGATGCACGGGATCAGGCGCTCGGTCAGTACGGCGGTTTGCCGCACCGCCTTGGCAGTGCGGTACTTGATGCTGTGTATGCACTCGCGGTCGCCGAACTCGCAGCGGTTCAGCGCGGTCCCCCCGCAGGGGCCGTTGGCCAGGCCCTTGGGGCAGGATTCCGGACAGATATACAAGGTATCTTCCAGGCGGCAGGTGCCGCAGGTGTCACAACCCAGCAGCGGCCGCTTCACGCTGCGCTCCACACTGTGCAGCACTTGTGCGCCCAGGCGCGTTGCCCATAGTGGCTGGCTCACCGCCCAACCAAAAGCCTTGCTCAAGGCGTTGCCGCGGCTGAACAGCAGTGAATGCATGCCATGCATGAGGTGATAGCGCGCTTTCTCCTTGAATGAGGCATCGATCCGCGACTCGCCCGCGCGCCATGCGGCCTGCGGCGGATGGAAACTGACTGCCGGCAGACCGGGCAGCTGCCAGCTTTCGTGCCAGGCGGGTGCCCACTGCTCCAGCGTGTGGACCTGCGTTTGCCAGTGCTCGATGCGGGCCTCCAGGGCCAGCAATTGCTTGAGCTCATGAATTCCCGACAAGTGCACCCCGGCGTAGCCCATCAGCTTCACACCGATGATCTGCAAGGCCAGGCGGTCGACGCTGCGCGCCTGGGTAAACGCCTTGGACTGTGCCGCTTCGGCTTCGAGCATGTCACGCATGGACGGCGACACGGTCACGCCCGCCACGTGGTCGAGCATGGCCGCACGCCCATGGGTCAGGCTCATCAGGCAGGCGAGCATTGGCTTGGGCGAGGCCTGGCGGTTCATCCAGTGCATGGCTTCCTGATGCTTGTCGGCATCGAAGCCCAGTTGCAGGGTGAGAAAGTCGGCACCCGCCGCCAGTTTTTTCTCGGCCTTGAAATACTGGGCGCCGCCTTCTTCTTCGCAGTACTTGAACGGGTTGAGCGCGGCGCCAAGCAACCAGTGTGGGCAAGCCTGACGGGCGATCTGCAGTGCGGCGACCGACTCCAGATAGCGTACCGGCCGCTGGCCTGGCTGGTGGCCGGGCAGGCGGTCGCCCGTGAGCAGCAATAGCTGGTCAAGGCCGGCAGCGTCCATGCGTTGCAATTGCGCGAGCAGGTGCTGGCGCTCGCGGTCCTTGCCGGAAAAGTGCGGCAGCACCGGCAGTGGCTTGCTGAACGAGGCGTGGGCGTCGAGCGGCGACATGTCCAGCGGGCTGCCGACACGGTCGCCAATGGCCACGGTCATCGGCCAGCCGCACAGGTGCGCACGGGCCATGATCGCCTCCATGGCGGCGAAGCGTTCTGCGGAAGGCTTGGGGACGAACTCCATGACGCAGACGAAGTGTTGTTCGCGCAGCGCGGTTTTCAGCAGGCTCATGGGGCCGGGCACCTGGGTTGGTCAGGGTGGCATTGTGCGGCAGAAGACGGGTCAGGTCATGTCCGGATGCGCAGGGTGGTGCTCTGAATGAGACACACAGGCCCGTACCGGTCCTGAAACATGATCATGAGAAATTCTTGAGTTCATCTCAAATTTAATGAGTTTGTTTCAAAAGGCCATCCGCCGGAAAATTCTCTTATTCATTTATGCAGGCTAAGGGACAACACATGGCACTGGCACACAACCTGGGCTTTCCACATATCGAAGGTGACCTCGAGCTGCGTGCGCGCCACTGGCAGATGCAGAAAGACGCCGGCATCGAGCTGCTGTCACTCGGCAACACGGCATGGGGCGATCACGCGCTGGCCACTGGGGATCAGCCGTTTGCCGTGAACTGGGAGCATCTCTTCGAAGAAGTGGAGCAAGCCAAGGCGCTTGGTCATACGGTCAAGCCGGTGCTGATCGGCCCTTTGACCTACCTGTGGCTGGGCAAGACCCACGGCGGCGACTGCGACAAGCTGGAGCTGCTCGATCGCCTGCTGCCAGTGTATGACCAGGCCCTCAACCGCCTGGCTGCCCTGGGCGTCGAATGGGTGCAGATCGATGAGCCGATCCTCGCCCAGGCGCTGCCACAGGACTGGAAAAACGCCTACGAGCGCGTCTACAACATTCTTCAGCGCGCTCCGCTGAAAAAGCTGATCGCCACTTACTCCGGTGGCCTGGATGGCAACCTCGGCCTGGCCGCCAACCTGCCGGTCGATGGCCTGCATATCGACCTGGTCCAGGCCCCTGAGCAGTACCCGACCATCCTTGATCGCCTGCCGACCTACAAGGTGTTGTCGCTGGGCCTGATCGACGGCGCCGATGCCGCACCTTGCGACCGGCAAACGACCCTGAACCTGCTGCGTGATGCTCACGAGCGCCTGGGTGAGCGGCTGTGGCTGGCGCCCTCCTGCTCGCTGCTGCGCAGCCCGGTGGAGTTGGCCGTGCAGAAATGCCAGCAAGTGGCGGCGCTGGCGGCGGAGCTGCAGCAGAACCGCATCGCGGCTTGATCATGGGTGGCCAGGGCAGGCTACGTAAAACCCTTGTAATGCCGGCTCAAATCAATCCGGGATCAACGCTCGATCGCCAGAGCCACCCCTTGGCCACCGCCAATGCACAGGGTAGCCAGGCCTTTCCTGGCATCGCGCTTGATCATCTCGTGCAGCAAGGTCACCAGTACCCGGCACCCGGACGCCCCAATCGGGTGGCCGAGGGCAATCGCCCCGCCATTCACGTTGACCCGCGAAGCATCCCACTCCAGTGCCTTGCCCACGGCCAGCGCTTGCGCGGCAAAGGCTTCGTTGGCTTCGATCAGGTCCAGATCGGCCAACTGCCAGCCGGCTTTGTCCAGGCAGCGCTGGGTGGCCGAAACCGGGCCGATACCCATGATCGCCGGGTCTACACCGGCGCTTGCATACGCTGCCACCCTGGCCAGCACCGGCAAGCCCAACGCCTTGGCTTTGCTGGCACTCATCAGCAGCACGGCGGCGGCGCCGTCATTCAGGCTGGAAGCATTGCCTGCGGTGACGCTGCCATCCTTCTTGAACGCCGGGCGCAGTTTGCCCAGGGATTCGGCGGTGGTGTCCGTGCGTGGTTGTTCGTCACGGGCAAACACCTTTGGGTCGCCCTTTTTCTGCGGTAGCACGATTGGGGTGATTTCGTCATCGAAACGGCCAGCCTCGATAGCCGCCACCGCTTTGAGCTGCGATTCGGCGGCGAAGGCATCCTGCTGTTCACGGCTGAGGCCGTACTTGGCCACCAGGTTTTCGGCGGTGATGCCCATGTGGTAGTCGTTGAACGCATCCCACAGGCCATCGGTGATCATGCTGTCGATCAGCTGGCCATGGCCCATGCGCTGACCGGTACGGGCCGAGGGCATCACGTAAGGGGCCAGGCTCATGTTCTCCTGGCCACCGGCAATCACCACCTCGGCGTCACCGCAACGGATGGCCTGGGCCGCCAGGTGCAGGGCCTTGAGGCCCGAGCCGCAGACCTTGTTAAGGGTCAGGGCCGGCACGCTGAAGGGCAGGCCGGCCTTGATCGCGGCCTGGCGTGCAGGGTTCTGCCCGGCGCCGGCGGTGAGCACCTGGCCGAGGATCACTTCGTCGACCTGTGCCGGGTCCAGCCCGGTCTGCTCCAGCAGGCGCCTGATCACGGCGGCGCCGAGGTCTACCGCAGGCACAGTGGCCAGGGCGCCCTGGAAGCTGCCGATGGCGGTACGGGTTGCGGCGACGATGACCACGTCGTTCATGTTGTTGTTCTCCGTGCGATGGGCGTAATGCTCCAAGCATCGGCGGCTTTGGCTTATTTGTTAAGTTTGTTTTTCTTTGCGATTGATGTGAAAAACAAATGAATGGGCGCAATATGGCCACCCCATCTACGCTAATGGATGTGCTGTTTCAACCCAACTGAATGGAGCATATGCCCATGCGCATACTGATCGCTCTGACCCTCCTGATCGGCAGCAGCACAGCATTCGCCGCCACCCAGTGCACCACCGCTGAAAAGAGCACCTGGCAAGACCAGGGCAAGTTTCAGCAGCAGCTCAAGGAGCAGGGTTACAAGATCAACAAGTTCAAGGTCACCAAAGGCAACTGCTACGAGATCTATGGTTTCGACAAGGATGGCCGCAAGGTCGAGATCTACCATGATCCGGTGAGCGGCAAGGCAGTGAAGACCGAGTACCACGATTGAACAGCGCTGGCACGGTGCAGCTGTGGGACCCGCTCCTGCGGCTGTGCCACCTGTCGATCGCGGCCGTGTTCTTTGCCAACTACTTTTTCAACGAAGAGGGCGACGACTGGCATCAGTGGCTGGGCTACTACGCGTTGGCCTGTGTGCTCCTGCGCCTGGTCTGGGGTTTCGTCGGGCCGCGCAGTGCGCGCTGGGTCGATTTCTGGCCTACCCCGGCGCGGTTGGCATGGCATGCCCGGGCGCTGCTGCGTGGGGAGCCTTGCCACCGCCTGGGGCATTCGCCGATCGGCGCACTGGTGATGCTGCTGATGCTGGCCGGCATTGCCGGGCTTGGCCTGACCGGCTGGGCATCGCAGGAGGTGGATGCGCTGTGGGGCGCCGACTGGCCCAACGATGTACACAGCTGGCTGGCCAACGCCGTGCTGGCGCTGGTCTGCGTGCATGTGTCGGCGGCCATCTACGAGAGCGTGCGTCTGCGCGAGAACCTCCCGTTGTCGATGATCACCGGGCGCCGACGGCACCGCGATTGACTGTGCTAGACAGCCGGGCATTGATGGGTAACACAGTGAATCCCGCCACCCCCGGCAGCAATGGCATCAATGTCCAGCTGTACGATATCCCGCCCCGGATACAACGCCGCCAGCAGCGCCCGTGCTTTCTCATCCGCCGGCGCATCGCCAAACTGCGGCGCAATGACAGCGCCGTTGATCACGAAATAATTGATGTACCCCGCCGCAAAGTCATCATTGCCTTTGCTGAACCTGTTGCGTCGACCGCGCTGCGGCGGCGACACCACGTGTACCTGCAGTTTGCGACCTTCGGCATCGGTAGCCCGTTGCAGAATCGCCAGGTGCTTGCGCGTCACGGCGTAGTCATATGAATCCGGATCGTTGTCCACGTTGGCAATCACTACCCCTGGCCGCACGAAGCGGGCATAAAAATCCACATGTCCATCGGTGATGTCTTGCCCGGCGATGCCCGGCAACCAGATGACTTTGCCCAGGCCCAGGCGCGCCTTGAGCTCGGCCTCGACCTCGGCCTTGCTCCAGCCTGGGTTACGGTTGGCACTGACCCAGCTGCTCTCGGTCATGATGCCGGTCCCGTGCCCATCCACTTCAATGGCGCCACCTTCACCCACCAGTTCGCTGCGCTGGTAGCGAGCGCCAGCCAGGGCGGCAACGCGCTTGGCCAGTCGGGCATCGTTGCGGTGGCGCTGCTTGTTGCCCCAGCCGTTGAAGTTGAAATCCACCGCCGCCAGGGCGCCGTCATCATCGACGACGAAGTTGGCGCCGCTATCGCGCATCCATATGTCATCCAGCTCGCACTCGACAAAGCTTGTGCGGTGGCTGGCGCAGTGCTGCTCGGCCAGCTTGCGTTGGCTGGCCCGGCAGAACACCGTCACCGGCTGATAGCGGGCGATGGCTTGGGCAATCCGACCGAGGGTGGCTTGCACGTCGGCGGTGAAGTCCTCCCAGATGGCATCCTGGGCACCAAAGGCGATGAAGGCTCGCTGCTGTGGCTCGCCTTCGTCCGGCATGAACCAGCGCCCCGGTTGTTCAGCGCGGGCCAGGGCCAGCGGCAGGCCAAGGCCGGCGCCAAGGCCGGCAGCCAGCGACAGTTGCAGTACGGTTCTACGGGTTGGCATGGCTCAGTCCTGTGCAGTCTTGAAGCGCGTCCACACGCGCATGCGTGCACGCATGTCGGCCTGTGGGATATCGCGGCCCGGGATCAGCCGGGCATAGGTGGCTTGGTCGAGGTAGATGTCGGGGTTGTCACGCATCCGCGGGTCCACGGCCTGGCGCGCCTTGGCGCTGGCAGTGGGGTAGCCGGTGAAATTGCTGATGGCAGCCATGTTTGCCGGGCGCATGACGAAGTTGATGAAACGATAGGCGTATTCCGGGTGCCTGGCATCGGCAGGGATCGCCATGGTATCCATCCATACCGTGGTGCCCTGGCGGGGCACGCGGTACTGGAAGTCGAGGTGCTTGCCGGCGCCCTCGGCGGTGCGCTGCGCCTGGATCACATCGCCGCTGTAGCCCAGCGACAGGCACAGGTTCTCGTTGACCAGTTCGGTCACCGGTTGCGACTGGAACTTGCGCACGTACGGGCGGATGGCCTTGAGCAGTTCGCTGGCGGCAGCCAGGTCCTCACGCTTGGCACTGCGTGGCTCGCGGCCCAGGTAGTTGAGGACCACGGCCAGCACCTCGTCGGGCGAGTCGATCACCGAGATGCCGCAATCGGCGAACTTGGCAGCCAGCTCGGGCTTGAACAGCAGGTCGAGGTTGTCCAGCGGCGCATCGGGCATGCGCTCGCGTACTTTGTCGGCATTCACCGTCAGGCCGATGGTGCCCCAGGTGTAAGGGACGGTGGCCTGGCTGGCCTTGGGGTACTGGGCATGCAGTTTGCGCAGGCCGGGCTCGATGTCGTCCAGCGCTTCCAGGCGGCTGTGGTCCAGCGGCTGCAGGCTGCCGGCGCGCATCAGGCGCTCGGCCACGGTATCACCGGGGAACACCAGGTCGTAGCCGCTGCGCCCCGACATCAGCTTGGCTTCGAGCACCTCGCTGCCGTCCATGACGTCGTAGATCACCTGAATACCGGTTTCGGCTGTGAACTGCTTGAGGGTGTCCTCGGCAAAATAGTCTGCCCAGTTGTACAGGCGCAGCACGGGCTGCTCGGCCTGGGCCTGGCTGGTGCAGGCGACCAGCGCCAATGCGGCTAGAACGTGGCGTTTCATGCTCAGGCCCTCAGGGTGTGTGGGTGCGTGCCATCCAGGGTCAGCAGCGGGGCGTACATTTCTGGGCGGCGATCACGGTAGATGCCCCAGCTCAGGCGGTCCTCGCGCATGCGCTGCAGGTCCAGGTCGTGCAGCCAGATGCCACTGCTGTCGCGGTCGGCCTCGGCAAGCATGGCGCCCTTGTGGTCGCAGATGAACGACGAGCCATAAAAGCGCATGGCCAGCGATGTGTCGCTGGCTGCGACTTCCTCGCCAACGCGGTTGGCCGCGACCACCGGTAGCAGGTTGGCGGCGGCGTGGCCGCGCATGGCCACCTGCCAATGGTCGCGTGAGTCCAGTTCGGCGCAGCCGGGCTCGGAGCCGATGGCGGTGGGGAACAGCAGCACTTCGGCGCCCATCAGTGCCAGGCAGCGGGCCGTCTCGGGAAACCACTGGTCCCAGCAGATACCAATGCCCAGGCGGCCGAAGGCGGTGTCCCAGACTTTGAAGCCGGTGTCACCGGGGCTGAAGTACTCCTTTTCCTGGTAGCCGATGGCATTGGGGATGTGGGTCTTGCGGTAAACGCCGAGCAGGCGACCGTCAGCGTCGGCCACGCTCAGCGAGTTGAAGAAGGCATTGCCGGCGCACTCGTACCAGCTCAGCGGCAGTACCACGCCCAGCTCGCCGGCCAGCGCCGCGAAGCGCTGCAGGATCGGGCTGTCGGGGTAAGGCTGCGCCAGGGCCTGGTGCTGGTGGTTTTGTTCGATGCAGAAGTACGGGGTGGCGAACAGCTCTTGCAGCAGGATCACCTGGGCACCTTTGGCGGCGGCCTGGCGTACCAGTTGCTCGGCGCGCTCGAGGTTGTCGGGCAGGTTCCAGCTGCATGGCATTTGCGTGGTGGCCACGCGCAACAGGCTCATGGCTGCACCTGCGGCTGTTGCTGGGTGATGCAATGGATGCCACCACCGCCGTGGGCGATGTGGTCGATACGCACGGGCACGATCTCGCGGCCAGGGAAGGCGTGGGCCAGTTGCGCAGCGGCCTCCTGGTCGGCGGCGATACCGTAGGCGGGCATGATGATCGCGCCATTGGCGATGTAGAAGTTGGTGTAGGAGGCACAGAACACCTCGGCGCCCGGATCGACAGCATCGCTGGCCTCGTACAGGTCGAGCAGTTCGAAATGGCGGCCCCGGGCATCGGTGGCGAGCTCAAGGGCGCGGCGGTTTTCGCGCACCACTTCGGCGTACACCGAATGCGCGTCATGGGTAGCGTCGACCAGCAACACGCCTGGGCGGGCGAATGCGCAGACGCCGTCGACATGGCCGTCGGTCATGTCGCCGGTGACGTATTGCGGGTCACCCGGCAGCCAGATGGTCTTGCTGATACCCAGGTACCGGGCGAAGCAGGCCTCGAACTCAGCCTTGCTCACGCCTGGGTTGCGGTTGGGGTTGAGCAGCACCGACTCGGTGGTGATCAGCGTGCCTTCGCCATCAACATGAATTGCACCGCCCTCGTTGCACAGCGGCGTGCTGAAGCCGTCCAGACCCAGCTGGTCAAGGATGCGCCGACCCAGGCTGCGGTCATGGCCATGTTGCGACTTGCCGCCCCAGGCATTGAAACGCCAGCTCAGCCCGGCCAGGCCATGCTGCGGGTGCCAGATGAAGCTTGGGCCGCTGTCACGGCACCAGCTGTCGTCCACGGCCAGTTCGATCAGTTCGATATTGGCGCTGCACAGGGCACGCGCGCTTTCCAGGGCCGATGGGTCGACCACCATTTTTACCGGTTCGAAGCGGGCGATGGCGGCTGCGACCCGTGCATAGTCACGCTGGACGTCGGCCAGGGTCACCCGCCAACCGGCTTCCCACAGCCCTCGGTTGTGCGGCCAGACCATCCAGGTTGCAGCGTGGCGGGTCCATTCGGCGGGCATGCGCCAGCCGCTGTCGGGGGACAGGTGCATAGTGAACTCCAATCTATTAAGGATTTTCATCAACGAAGCCCGCCGTCGCGGGTGTTGATGTCCATGCTATGGCTAGGATTGCTTGGCGACAAACGATAGATTTAGCGCATATCTGATCAGCAGGGCTTATCAATAATGCTTAAACACTGGCCACCCCTGAATGCCCTGCGCGGTTTCGAGGCCGCAGCGCGGCTGGGCAGTTTTCACAAGGCTGCCGAGGCGCTGAACCTGACCCAGTCGGCCATCAGTCAGCAGATCCGCAGCCTGGAAACCTACCTTGAGCAGCCGTTGTTCCATCGCAGCGGGCGTAGCGTGAGCCTGACCGATGCCGGGCACGACCTGCTCAGCACCACGCAGTCGTTGTTGCAGCACCTGGCCGTGGGCATTCGCCGGCTGGACCAGTACCGCAAGCCCAACCAGCTGGTCGTCAATACCAGCCCGGCGTTTGCCAGGCACTGGCTGCTGCCGCGCCTGGCCGACTTTCACCAGCGTTGCCCGCAGGTCGACCTGTGGCTGTTCACCAGTTTCGAGGTGCCGGACATGGCCACCGAGACCATCGACCTGGCCATCCGCGACGACCTCAGCGCCCAGGCCGAATGCAGCTTCAGCGTGTTGCACCAGGACCTGCTGTACCCGGCCTGTCACCCTTCGCTGCTGGCGGCAAGCGCGCGCACCACCTTGCACGGCGAGCGGGAAATGGACTGGAGCCACTGGCAGCTGGAAGGCGGGGAGGATGTGGGGCAGCAGGGCAAGGGGCTGAATTTCTCCGACCCCGGGCTGTTGCTGGATGCCGCCAGCGAAGGGTTGGGGGTGGCTCTGGTCAGCCAGCTGCTGGCGCGGCGGGCGGTGGAGGAGGGGCGGTTGCAGGCGTTGTCGGTGCAGCGGGTGCGCGGGCCGGCGTGGGCCTGCCTGGTGCACCGGGATAGTCAGGATGACCTGTTGGCCAGGCAGTTTCTGGATTGGTTGAGGGGGGCTTTGGCCTAAGCGTGAGTTTGCCTGCACGGGCCCCATCGCCGGCAAGCCAGCTCCCACAAGTACCCAGCGGTGCTGAAGGTCTGCGCCGTCTTTGTGGGAGCTGGCTTGCCGGCGATGGGGCCGGTGCAGGTAAACCACTGTTTTGCATCCCTCGGATCACCCCGTAATATGTGTCGGATAACCTGCGGGGGTAGTCTCACCCTCTGATCAATCGGAATCGCCCAAGGTGGCGCTTCCCTGCATAAACCTGACGAGGTACAGACATTGGCCATCATTCATCCTAAGGTTCGCGGTTTCATCTGCACCACGACTCACCCGAAGGGCTGCGAGCTCAACGTCCGTGACCAGATCGAAGCCACCCGCAAGCTGGGCGTGCGCGAGGATGGCCCGAAGAAGGTCCTGGTCATCGGTGCTTCCAGCGGCTACGGCCTGGCAGCCCGCATCACCGCAGCCTTCGGCTTCAAGGCCGACACCCTGGGCGTGTTCTTCGAAAAGCCAGGCACCGAGACCAAGGCCGGCACCGCTGGCTGGTACAACTCCGCCGCCTTCGACAAGTTTGCCAAGGCCGAAGGCCTGTACAGCAAATCGATCAACGGTGACGCGTTCTCCGACGAAGCCCGTGCCAAGGTCATCGAGCTGATCAAGAACGAAATGGGCGGCAAGGTCGACCTGGTCATCTACTCGCTGGCCTCGCCAGTGCGCAAGCTGCCGCAGAGCGGTGAAGTGATCCGCTCCGCGCTCAAGCCGATCGGCCAGCCGTACAAGTCGACCGCCATCGACACCAACAAGGACACCATCATCGAGGCCAGCATCGAGCCGGCCACCGAACAGGAAATTGCCGACACCGTTACCGTCATGGGCGGCCAGGACTGGCAGCTGTGGATCGACGCCCTGGCCGGCGCCGACGTGCTGGCCGAAGGTGCCCGTACCGTGGCCTTCAGCTACATCGGCAGTGACATCACCTGGCCGATCTACTGGCACGGTGCGCTGGGCCAGGCCAAGCAGGACCTGGACGACACCGCCCTGCGCCTGAACCAGAAGCTGGCCGGCGAAGTGAAAGGCGGTGCCAACGTGGCCGTACTGAAGTCTGTGGTCACCCAGGCCAGCTCGGCCATTCCGGTGATGCCGCTGTACCTGTCGATGGTGTTCAAGATCATGCAGGAGAAAGGTGTTCACGAAGGCACCCAGGACCAACTGGACCGCATGTATCGCGACCGTCTGTATCGCGCCGATGGTGCGCCGGCCGAAGTCGACGAAAAGGGCCGCCTGCGTCTGGACGACTGGGAGCTGCGCGACGACGTACAGAACGACTGCAAGGCCCTGTGGCCGCAGGTGACAACCGAGAACCTGTTCCAGCTGACCGACTATGCCGGCTACAAGAAGCAGTTCCTCAACCTGTTCGGCTTCGAGCGCGCTGACGTCAACTACGACGAAGACGTGGCCACCGATGTGAAGTTCGACTGCATCGAGCTGTAATCCTTTCAGCCTGTACCGGCCAACAATCCCATGTGGGAGCGGGTTCATCGAGGCGTCGAACCGCCGCGAAATGGCCGGTACAGGCTGTATGATTTTTGCTAGTTTTGGCGCACAACAACAGGGAATGCGCCATGAGTAGCCACACCCAACCCGCCACCCCGTTTCGCCAGGCCACAGCCGACGGCTATAACCTCGGCGGGTTCCGCTGGCGCCACGCCAAACCTGACCCCCAGCGCCCGCTGGTGATCATCAACGCTGCCACTTCGGTACGCTGCCGCTATTACTCCCGTTTTGCCGACTACCTGTTCGCCCAGGGCTGCGATGTGCTGACCTACGATTACCGTGGCATCGGTGAATCCCGCCCAGCTTCGTTGCGTGGCTTTCAGGCGACCTGGAGCGACTGGGGCCAGCTGGATTTCGAAGCCATGCTGGCGCATGCAGCCGCCCATTTCCCCGGCCAGCCGGTGGACGTGGTTGGGCACAGTTTCGGTGGTTGTGCGGTGGGCCTGGCGCCGTCGGCGGGGCAGATACGGCGGGTGGTGATGGTGGGGGCGCAGTTCGCCTACTGGCGCGATTACGCAGCGGGCCAGCGCTGGCAGCTGTTGGGCAAGTGGCATGTGGTGATGCCGCTGCTGACCCGGGTGTTCGGCTATTTTCCCGGCAAACGCCTGGGTTGGCTGGAGGATACGCCATCCGGCGTGGTGCAGGACTGGACCACCCGTACCCCGCGCTATGAGCAACGCCCCAGCGGGCGTGGCCTGGCTGCGCTACCGTTCGCCCAGGTGCGGGCGGCGACGCTGGCTATCAGCTTGACTGATGACCCGTTCGGCACGGTGGCGGCGACCGAGCGGTTGCTGGGCTATCTGCAGCATGCCGAACGCCGGCACCTGCGCATCGCCCCTGTGGATATCTCGGTGAAGGACATCGGCCATTTCGCGTTTTTCCATGACCGGTTTCGCGAAAGTTTGTGGCCGGTGGCGTTGCAGTGGTTGCAGGCTGGAGGGTTGGAAGGTGGGGTGCCAGGAAGGATCATGAGCTGATGCTGCTGGCTCTGGCCTCATCGCCGGCAAGCCAGCTTCCACAGGGCTTGCCTCAGCCTGAGGTCAGTGAGATGCCCATTGGAGCTCTGTGTTGCCCAACATAGACTGGCTGGCGCGATTCCTGTGGGAGCTGGCTTGCCGGCGATGGGCTGCAAAGCAGCCCCGGCAATCTCAAGCCTTGCGCGACAGCGGCTGCGCTGCAAACTTGACGCCCGCCAGCCCATGCGTGATCAGCGCACGGATATTTCCATGGTCGCTACCCTCAGGCGTGGCCAGCACATCACGGTAATGCTCGCCAAAGGCCAACAGCGCTTCCTGGTCGCTCAGGCCTTCCAGCACGGCCAGGCCCAGGGTCTTGCACGACCCTTCGTTTTGCCCTGCAGCGTTCTCCACGCCGCCATTGTTGAAGGCCTGCGGCTGGTAACTGTAGTGCTCGGCAATGAATGCCAGGGTGTCGGCAAACAGGTGTTGGCCGCCGGCCAGGCTGGCGCGCAGGGAGTTCAGATCAGTCACGAGGTTTTCCTTTTTCAAACGCCGCGTGTTGCTCGGCGCTGGCTTCTTTCTGGTGTTGGGCTTTCCACTCGGCGTAAGGCATGCCGTACACCGCTTCGCGGGCGTCATCCAGGCTCAGGTCGAGCTGACGCTCGTCAGCCGCGGCCTTGTACCACTTGGACAGGCAGTTACGGCAGAAACCGGACAGGTTCATCAGGTCGATGTTCTGCACGTCGGTGCGTTTCTGCAGGTGTTCGACCAGGCGCCGGAACGCGGCGGCCTCGAGTTCGAGCTGTTGTTGTGGGGTCATGGGGTTTCTCTCAGGTCATGCGGTTCTTCAGGTGGCGGCCACCGTTGATGACCACCTGGCTGCCGGTGCTGTACTGGCTGGCGAGCAGGTACTTGACCGTCTCGATCAGCGGGCCGGCACCGGGTTCGAACTGCAGCAGGGCCTTGTTCAGGGTCTGCTGGCGGTAGGCTTCGTCACCCCCTTCCTTGAGGATCAGCAGCCCGGGGAGGATACCGTTCACATGCACCTTGGGCGCATATTTTTCGGCGAACGACAGCACCATGTTCTGCAGCGCGGCCTTGGTCGCGGCGTAGCCAATGTGGCTTTTGCTGCCGCGCGAAGAAGTCTCGTCGCAGATATGGATGATATCGGCCTTGTCCACCTTGGTCAGCAGCTCGCCCAGGGCCAGGTTGAGGTGGTAGGGCGCTTCGACGTGCAGGCGGAACATGGTCTCGAGGTTGTCCAGGCCGTCATCGAGCCACAGCGAGGCGTTGTGGATGATGGCGCGCAGGCCGTCGTAATGGTTGTGCAGGTGGTCGATCAGCGCCAGGCGGTCGGCCGCCTGGCACAGGTCGGCCTGGAACTGCACGATGTTCGGATGCGCTGCTGCTGGCTGGGTGCTGCGGCTGGCACTGACCACCGTATGGCCGGCCTGTGCCAGTTCAAGGGCCAGGGCCAGCCCGACGCGCTGGCTGGCTCCGGTTACGAGAATGGGGCTGTTCATGTTCGGGCTGGTCAACTTGTCTGTCCGTTGGTTGCTGCCCAGCATACCCGAACTGTTTGGCGCATGGGTGGCCTGCCCTCGGCGGCTCGGTTCAGCAGGCTGATGGCTGTGTCCTGTGGCCGTTGCTGTCGTAGTAGACTAGTTGTTCAACTTACCCACCCAGGGTGCCCGAGCAGATGAACGAACAGGGACGTGATCCGCTGATCGAGATGGCCATGGAGCAGCAGGAGCTGTTTCCGATCCGTGAAGTTTCTCGCCTGACAGGCGTCAACGCTGTGACCCTGCGCGCGTGGGAGCGCCGCTATGGCCTGATTCAACCAACCCGTACCGACAGTGGTCACCGTCTGTACTCCCAAGCCGATATCGACGACATCCGCCGTATTCTTGGCTGGCTGGAGCGCGGTGTGGCGGTGAGCAAAGTGGGCAGTATCCTCGCCCGCGGCCATGCCCTGGCCGGGCAGGTAGGCCGTGCGACAGACACTTGGCTGCACTGGCAGCACCAGGCTCGCCAGGCGGTGCAACGTTTCGATCAGGCGCGCCTGCACCGCCTGTTCGATGAGGTGTTCGCCGCGAGTACGCTGGATCAGGTGTTTGCCGAGGTGTTCATGCCGGTATGGCAAGACCTGGTGGTCGACCAGCGCGGCTACGGGCAGGCCAGCGAGTGGCTGTTCCTCGACCAGTTCCTGCGTTGCCGGGTGTTTGCCCGCCTGCAGCTTGCCCATGTGCCGCGCAGCCGCACGGTGCTGCTGGCACCTTTGCCGGGTCAATGCCACGAACTGGAATTGCTGGTGACCAGCCTGACCCTGGGCTGCGAAGAAATTGGTGTGGCGCCGCTCGCGAGCGGGCAGCCGCTGCAGGAGCTGGCGCTGGTATGCGAACGCCTGAAACCGGACGCCTTGGTGCTGTTTTCCCATCAGTCACCCACAAGCGAAATCACCCGGCGCCTGACGCGCCTGGCGGCGGTGCTGGAGTGCCCGTTGTTACTGGCCGGTGAAGCGGCGGAAGCGGCACAGGACAGCTTGGCGGGCAGCCCGGTCGCCTGCCTGGGTGCGCAAAGTAGCGTGATGCGTCAGCGTTTGCGGCAGTTCCTGGCCGGTCAGCTCGATACCTGATTGTGCAGTTCGGGGTGTGCCCGGCGATGGGCCTGGAGAATATAGTCGCGCAGGCGCTCGATTTCTTCGGCTGGGCCTTGGCTGAGGTCGTAGGCCGCCAGGTCCGGGCCAATACGTCGGCCCAAAGTGCCGTGCAGTTCGATAGGAGGGATGTCGCCCGGGGCGAAGCGCAGTTCGAAACGGGCGGGTGCCGTTGACAGGTCACGCACTTCCAGCAGCACACCTTTGAACGAAATATCACGCACCCACAGGCCGCTTGCCTGGTCATGGGCATCGAGCAGCGCGCTCGGCTGGTCCATCGACAGGCGCCAAGGGCGCATCATGGGGCCGTCTTCGTAGATTTCCGGTGAGCCCAGTTGCAGGTGCAGCGCGTGGAACTCGTCCTCCACCAGTTGCAGTGGGAAACTGATCTGCTGGTTGTTGAACTGGGCCTGCAAGGTCACCTGCTCGTTGGCCACCAGGCGGGTGAGCAAGCTCTGGATTTTGCGGTCGCCATTGACCAGCAGGCTCGACATGGAGTCGGCCAGGTTCAACTGCGGCGAATGCTGCATGTTCTGAATGAAGTCCAGCTCGTCCTGGGTCAGGAGCGGGTCTGCTTGCATGATCGAACTCGGTGGTGGCGATTTCTTCAACTGGGTTGACCGTGAATGGGGCGTTTGGTTCAGACACGCTCGTCGGATTGTAGACGAGCGCGCAGCTCCGCCAGTTCCCGTTCCAGCTCGATCTGCCGGCTGACGTCTTTCTGAATGCCGATGAAGTAGGTTCGCTGGTCGGCGTCATTGCGCACCGGGGTGATCGACAGCTCATTCCAGAAGGCGCTGCCGTCCTTGCGATAATTGCGCAGCACCTCGCGGCAGGGGCGGCCTTCGGCCAGGGCCTTGCGGATACGCGCACGGCCAAGCTGATCGCGGTCGTCGGCCTGCAGGAAACGGCAATCCTGATAGAGGATCTCGTCACGGCTGTAGCCGGTCAGGCGTTCAAACGCGGCGTTCACGTAGATGAGGATGGTGTCGTCGCCTTCCTGTTCGGCGACCACGATACCGTCATTGGACGCATTGACCATGGATTGCAGCAACTGCGCGTTGATCATGTTCTGGCCCTGAGCAATGAGGGTGCGAAGAAGGGCGGAGATGGCGACTTTGGTAGAGGCGGCCTTTTGCCATTGCTGGATGCTAGTATCCTACGTTTTCACTCAGTTTCGGAATCCTCTACCCGATGAAAGTCGC
The DNA here is from genome assembly GCF_059295255.1 of Pseudomonas sp. 8_5_2. Classification (NCBI taxonomy): domain Bacteria; kingdom Pseudomonadati; phylum Pseudomonadota; class Gammaproteobacteria; order Pseudomonadales; family Pseudomonadaceae; genus Pseudomonas; species Pseudomonas sp. 8_5_2. Next base: position 5,048,263 of record NZ_CM181238.1, on the reverse strand, counting down.
CATTATTTCCGGATCGGTCTATGGCACCGCCGAAGAAGTCGCCCGCCATGCCGAATCGCTGCTCAAGGCTGCGGGCCTGGAGGCCTGGCATGCTGCGCGTGCCACCCTGCAGGACCTTGAGGGGTTTGCCCCGCAAGCCTTGCTGGCCGTGACCTCGACCACCGGCATGGGTGAACTGCCGGACAACCTCATGCCGTTGTACAGCAGCATTCGTGACACCCTGCCTGCGGCCTGGCGTGGTTTGCCGGGCGCGGTGATCGCGCTGGGCGATTCCAGCTATGGCGATACCTATTGCGGTGGCGGTGAGCAGATGCGCGAGCTGTTTGCCGAGTTGGGCGTGAACGAAGTGCAACCCATGCTGCGCCTGGATGCCAGCGAGACGGTCACCCCGGAGACCGATGCCGAGCCTTGGCTGGCTGAGCTTGCTCAAGCGTTGCAGGCCTGATTCGAAGCTTCACGCGCATGCTGCGGTGACCGTTCGTGCCACTGACTCGCCAAGTCATCAAGCTGGCTGGCAACGCAAGTTCCAGCCCGCGGGCTGCTGGCTAGACTCAGCCTCGACATAGAGAGCACATGTAAGTGCCGAGGTGACATGCAATGACCGCAGCCTTGCCCTATTCCGTCAACACCACTTCACCGGGACCGCTCTGATGCCCATGGCCGAGATTCCATTGTGCGTCTGGCGTACCCGGGGACAGAGTTTCATCTTCCGGGGCCAGAGCATCCGCTACTGGACCGCGGGGCAAGGAGAGCCCCTGCTGCTTCTACACGGCTTCCCCACCGCCAGCTGGGACTGGCACTACCTGTGGGGGCCCTTGACCCAACGCTTCCGGGTTATCGCCTGTGACATGCTCGGCTTTGGCGATTCGGCCAAACCGGTCGATCATACCTACAGCCTGATCGAGCAGGCAGACTTGCAGCAGGCCCTGCTCGGTCACCTGCAGGTCGACCAGCCTGTGCATCTGCTGGCCCACGACTACGGCGGCAGCGTGGCTCAGGAGCTGCTGGCGCGCCACCATGAACAGCGCGCCGACGTAGCCAGTTGCGTGTTTCTCAATAGCGGGTTGTTCCCCGAAAGTTGCCGCACGCTGCTGATTCAGAAGCTGCTGCTCAGCCGGTTTGGCTGGCTGGTAGGGCGCTCGTTCGGGCGTGACGACCTGGTGCGCAACGTGACCCAGATCTACGGCCCGTGCACTCACCCCAGTGAAAGTGCGCTGGATGATTTCTGGAGCCTGATCGTCGCCAACCGGGGCACGCGCATCCTGCACAAGCTGGTGGGGTACATGTCCGAGCGCAGTGTGTACCGCGAACGCTGGGTCGGGGCGATGCAGCGCACGAGCGTGCCACTGCGCTTGATCAATGGCGTGGTCGACCCGCTGTCCGGCGCGCACATGCTCGAGCGTTACCAGCAACTGGTGCCGCAGCCGGACACCGTGCAGTTGCAGGGCATCGGCCATTACCCGCACACCGAAGCGCCAGTACAGGTGCTGCGCCACTACCTGGCCTTTCGGGAACAGGCGCCTGGCTGCTTCCAGCAGAAGGTGGCCTGGTCCTGACCCGGCCTCATCGCCCTGGGTTATTGCCGGGCATTCAGCCTGGGTGAGCTTGATTGCCCCCCTGTCGCTGGCGGCGGACACTCGGCTGACCTGAACCAGCCTGGAGCCGTGCGCATGAGCGAGCCTGTCCATCTGCAAGATCGCGTGGTGATCGTCACCGGGGCCGGTGGCGGCCTGGGCCGTGCCCATGCGCTGTTGTTCGCCGCGCGCGGCGCCAGGGTTGTGGTCAACGACCTCGGTGGCTCCACCCACGGGGAAGGTGCCAGCGCTTCTGCCGCTGACCGGGTGGTGGAGCAGATCCGCGCCGCCGGTGGCAGCGCCATCGCCAACCATGACTCGGTCAGCCACGGCGCACGCATTGTCGAGCAGGCCCTGGACAGCTTCGGCCGTGTCGATGTGCTGGTGAACAATGCCGGCATCCTGCGGGACAGGACGTTCCACAAGATGGACGACAGTGACTGGGAGCAGGTCTACCAGGTGCATGTCGAAGGCGCCTTCAAGGTCACCCGCGCTGCCTGGCCACACCTGCGCGAGCAGAACTGGGGACGAGTGATCTTCACTGCGTCCACCTCCGGCATATACGGCAACTTCGGCCAGGCCAACTACGGCATGGCCAAGCTGGGGCTGTACGGGCTCACCCGCACCCTGGCGATCGAAGGGCGCAAGCACGGGATCCTGGTAAACGCCATCGCCCCCACCGGTGGCACGCGCATGACCGAAGGGCTGATCCCGCCGCAGATATTCGAGCGGCTCAAGCCGGAGCTGGTAAGCCCGCTGGTGGTGTACCTGGGTAGCGAGCAGTGCCAGGGTACGGGTGAACTGTTCGAGGTCGGTGGCGGGTGGGTGGGGAAGGTCCGGTGGGAGCGCAGCCTGGGCGTGGGCTTTGACCCGCGCGAAGGGTTTACCCCGGAGCAGGTGGCGGAGCAGTGGGCACAGATCGGTGATTTTGCAGGGGCGGTGCACCCGCAGGACAGTTTGCAGGCGCTGCAGCAGATGATGGATAACCTGCAGAAGTATCCGTTGGGCTGAGATTTGTACTGCCTGATTTCAAGGCAAATAAAAAAGGCCGCTGCAAACCGCAGCGGCCAATCGAGACGTCAGATCAAGGAGCTTCAAAATCTACGTCGGTGAACCTCGCAGGCCTGAAGGGCGGGGGGGGAGAAGCCCTTCATGCCGGCCAGTGAGTTAAGAATAAGCGGTTGATCCTGTGGGAAAAATAGCCGCTTATGACATTCACCTTTACGTATCGGGCAATAGTGACGCTGGCGCTCAGGCGGCGGGTGAGTAGCCCATGCGCCAGCTGGTTTCACGCGCTGCCGCCAGCAGCCGTTGCGCCGCCGGGCCATGCTCGTCGGCATGGAATATCGACGTCGGCCCGACCACCGTCATCACCGCAGCGATCTGCCCCATGGCATTGAATACCGGGGCCGAGAGGGCATCGACACCTGGCATCAGCAGGCCATGCACATGGTGCAGGCCACGCGCGCGAATGCCTGCCAGCACCGGCTGGTAGTCATCGGCGCCATGCTGCAGGGCGGCCAGCTCGCGATCACGTAGCTCCACGGTTTCACGCTCGGGCAGGTAAGCGGCGAACACCAGCCCGGTCGATGATGTGAGCAGCGGCAGCACCGAGCCCATCTGCGTCACCACGGTAACCGCGCGTACTGCCGGCTCGATAGTGACCACCGTCGCGCCCTGGTTGCCCCACACCGCAATGAAGCAGCTCTCGTTCAACTCGTCGCGCAATTGCGACAGCGGCAGCGCGGCAACCTTCAGTACATCGATGCTGCCCAGTGCCGCCAGCCCCACGCGCAACGCTTCGCGTCCAAGGCCGTAATGGTTGGTGGCTGCATCCTGTTCGGCAAAGCCGCTGGCGATCAGTGCCTGCAGGTAGCGGTGCACCTTGCTTGCAGGCATCTGCACATGTTCGGCCAGGCGTGACAGCGAGGTGGAGGGGGACAGCTCGGCAAGGGCCTTGAGGATGTCGGTGCCGACCTCCGCCGAGCGAACTTTCTGCTTGCCGTTGTCGGTGGGGGAGCTGGCTTTGGCCATGGACATCTTCTTCCGGATTCTTCAAGTGGGCCTTTATAGCTTGACGCCAGTCGCGTAGCAAATTACGTTATTCGTAATCTGATTACGATAAAAACAATGCAGACGCGCTGCCACCCCGTCACGGGCCAGCAGCCAGCTGCCAGCAACGGCTCGGCCAGAGCCCGGAGGCATCGATGAATCGCGATATGTCACCCGACCTTCACTACCTCAGCGGCTTCGGCAACGAGTTTGCCAGCGAAGCGCTGCCGGGGGCCTTGCCGGTCGGGCAGAACTCGCCGCAGAGGGCGCCCTATGGGCTGTATACCGAGTTGCTCTCGGGTACGGCGTTCACCATGGCCCGCAGCGAGCTGCGCCGCACCTGGCTGTATCGCATTCGCCCGTCTGCATTGCACCCGCGTTTCGAGCGCCTGGCGTGCCAGCCGCTGAGCGGGCCGCTGGGTGACATCAACCCCAACCGCCTGCGCTGGAGCCCCCAGCCAATCCCTGCCGAGCCGACCGACTTCATCGAAGGCTGGCTGCCCATGGTGGCCAACGCAGCGGCGCAAAAGCCGACCGGCGTGAGCATTTACATCTACCGCGCCAACCGCTCCATGGAGCGTGTGTTCTTCAACGCCGACGGTGAACTGCTGGTGGTGCCGGAGCATGGCCGCCTGCGTATCGCCACCGAACTGGGCGTGATGCAGGTCGAGCCGCTGGAGATCGCGGTGATCCCGCGCGGCATGAAGTTCCGCGTCGAACTGCTGGACGGCCAGGCCCGTGGCTATATCGCCGAAAACCACGGCGCCCCACTGCGCCTCCCGGACCTTGGCCCGATTGGCAGCAATGGCCTGGCCAACCCGCGTGATTTTCTCACCCCGGTGGCGCATTACGAAGAGGCCGAGGGACCGGTACAACTGGTGCAGAAGTATCTCGGCGAACACTGGGCCTGCCAGCTGCAGCACTCGCCGCTGGACGTGGTTGCCTGGCACGGCAGCAACGTGCCGTACAAGTACGACCTGCGCCGCTTCAATACCATTGGCACGGTCAGTTTCGACCACCCGGACCCGTCCATCTTCACCGTGCTGACCTCGCCGACCAGCGTGCATGGCCTGGCCAACATGGACTTCGTGATCTTCCCGCCACGCTGGATGGTGGCCGAGAACACCTTCCGTCCACCTTGGTTCCACCGCAACCTGATGAACGAGTTCATGGGCCTGATCAATGGTGCCTACGATGCCAAGGCCGAAGGCTTCCTGCCGGGCGGTGCCTCGCTGCACGGGGTGATGAGCGCCCACGGCCCCGACGCCGAAACCTGCGAAAAGGCCATTGCCGCCGACCTGGCGCCGCACAAGATCGACAACACCATGGCCTTCATGTTCGAGACCAGCCAGGTGCTGCGCCCGAGCCTGCAAGCCCTCGAATGCCCGCAACTGCAGGCCGACTACGATAGTTGCTGGGCCACCTTGCCGAGCACCTTCACCCCGAACCGGAGATAACCCATGAACCACACTGCCAATGCCCGTAGCTGGGTCGAGCACGCCAACGGGCACAGTGACTTCCCGCTGCAGAACCTGCCGCTGGGCATATTCAGCCGGCCTGGGGAGGCCAGACGCTGTGGCGTGGCCATCGGCGATGCCGTTCTCGACCTGCAAGCGGTGCTGGCCGCAGGCCTTTTCGACGGTGAGGCCAAAGCCGCTGTCGAAGCCACCTGTGGCGGCGCGCTGAACGCATTCTTCGCCCTTGGCCGCGGTGCCCGCGTCGCCCTGCGCGAGCGCCTGCAAGCGCTGCTTGGCGAGCACAGCGAACACCAGGCGGAGCTGAAGGCTGCGCTGTATCCGGCCAGCGAATGCCAGCTGCATGTACCTGCGCAGATCGGCGATTACACCGATTTCTACGTCGGCATCGAGCACGCCAAGAACGTTGGCAAGCTGTTCCGCCCCGACAACCCGCTGCTGCCCAACTACAAGCATGTGCCGATCGGTTATCACGGCCGCGCCTCGACCATTCGCCCGTCCGGCACCGACGTGCGCCGGCCCAAGGGCCAGACCTTGCCTGCCGGGCACACCGAGCCGAGCTTCGGCCCTTGTGCGCGCCTGGACTATGAGCTGGAGCTGGGTATCTGGATTGGCCAGGGCAATGACATGGGCCAGGCAATCCCGGTGGGCGATGCCGCTGAGCACGTGGCCGGCCTGTGCCTGCTCAACGACTGGTCGGCGCGCGATATCCAGGCCTGGGAATACCAGCCACTGGGCCCGTTCCTGTCCAAGAGCTTCATTACTACCGTTTCCCCCTGGGTGGTCACCGCCGAGGCGCTGGAACCGTTCCGCTGTGCCCAGCCGGCACGCCCTGAAGGCGACCCGCAGCCACTGTCGTACCTGCTGGACAAGCGCGACCAGGCCGCCGGTGCATTCGATATCGAACTCGAGGTACTGCTGCTGACCGAGCGCATGCGTGAACAGGGCGTTGCCCCCCACCGCCTGACCCTCAGCAACACCCGCAGCATGTACTGGACCGTGGCGCAGCTGGTTGCGCACCACAGTGTCAACGGCTGCCAGCTGCAGCCAGGCGACCTGTTCGGTTCGGGCACGCTGTCGGGGGCCACGCCAGGTTCGTTCGGCAGCCTGCTGGAGATCACCGAAGGCGGCAAGCTCCCGGTGGAGCTGGCCAGCGGCGAGGTGCGCAAGTTCCTCGAGGATGGCGACGAGATCATCCTGCGTGCCCGTTGCACCCGCGAGGGTGTGGCCAGCATCGGCTTCGGCGAATGCCGCGGCACGGTCATCGCAGCCAACTGAGGAGGCAGGGGCATGGAGCTGTACACCTATTACCGTTCCACCTCGTCCTACCGGGTGCGCATTGCCCTGGCACTGAAGGGGCTGGCCTGCCAGTCCCTGCCGGTCAACCTGCTGCAGGGTGAGCAGCGCGGCGAGGATTATCTGGCCATCAACCCGCAAGGCCGTGTACCGGCATTGCGCACCGATGGCGGTGAGCTGCTGGTGCAGTCGCCGGCGATCATCGAGTACCTGGAAGAGGTTTATCCACAGCCTGCATTGTTGCCGGCCACGGCCGAGGCGCGCGCCAAGGTGCGTGGGGTGGCGGCAATCATCGGTTGCGACATTCACCCGCTGCACAATGTCAGTGTGCTCAACCGCTTGCGCCACGCTGGCCAGGACGAGGGCCAGGTCAACCAGTGGATTGGCCAGTGGATCAGCCAGGGGCTGACAGCAGTGGAACAACTGATTGGCGATGAGGGCTTCTGCTTTGGCGATACGCCAGGGCTGGCGGATATCTACCTGGTCCCGCAGCTGTACGCGGCCGAACGCTTCAACATCGACCTTGACAGCTTCCCACGCATCCTGCGGGTTGCCGCGTTGGCTGCCGGGCACCCGGCGTTCGCCAAGGCTCACCCCGCCCAGCAGCCGGACAGCCCGGCTCAGTGAAGTGAACGGTTCGCCGCCGGCAGCTTGCCGATACGCTCGGACAGCTTCAGGCGCTGGACCGGGTCTTCGCTGAGCAACAAGGCATGCTCCAGGTCGAAGCGCTCGGCCTGTGGGCAATCCAGGTGCTGGTAGAGCGAAGCGCGGGTCATGTAGTCGCTGACTTGCACCGGGCCCAGCTGCATGACCCGCTCGGCATCGATCAACGCCGCCAGGTGGTTGTCGTTGCTGATGTGCAACTGGCGCAGGTTGCGTGACAGGCGTTGCAGCATCTGCAGCGGGCTGGCACTGCACAGGTGCTCGGCGGTGAGCGCCACGTGCGGGCCGAACTGCCGCGCCAGCAGTTCGCGGCAATCGCTGGGGTACAGGCGCCGACCGCCGCAGGGGTCGAGCAGGTGGTCGGCACCCGGCACGCGCAGCAGAAAGTGGCCGGGGAAGCCGACGCCTTCCAGCGGTATGGACAGGCGCCGGGCCAGCTCGAGGGCGAGGATGGCCAGGGTCAGCGGCTGGCCACGACGCCGCTGCAGCACCTTGTCCATCATCGCGGCATGTGGGCGCAGTGGGTGATACTCATCCTGCTGGAAACCCAGCGCATTGAGCTGGCGCAGCAGCGGCTGGGCCAGTTCGCACAGGGGCAGCATCGGCAGGTTGGCGCTGACTTCGCGCTGCAGGGCATGCAGCATGACAAGGCTGGCCGCAGGCTCGACGTTACGGTCGTGCTCGGCGGCAATCCACAATGCGGCTTCCAGCAGGGCGACAGGCTCGCGTTCCAGGCAGGCCAGGCAGGCTTGACGTGGCTTCATGGGGCTTCTCCACACACGCTTGAGTATTAGCCGTGGCGCGCGGTTTCGTCCAGTGGTCCGGCGGCAGTGCCGGCGCCGGCGGCATGCCTATACTGGTAGGAGCACCTCGTGGGGGAGCCTGTCGATGTTCGCACTGATGCAAAGCACCCGTACCCAGTCGCTGCATTTGTTCACCGACCCGCCCACGGGCCTCAAGGCCGTGGTGGTGATTCACAGCGAGCAGCTGGGCCCAGCCATGGGGGGGTGCCGCTACCTGCCTTACGCCGATGACGAAAGCGCCATGACCGATGCCATTCGCCTGGCCCAGGGCATGAGCTACAAGGCGGCGCTGGCCGGCCTGCAACTGGGCGGCGGCAAGGCGGTAATCATGCGCAACCCCCATGTGGAAAACCGCGCTGCGCTGTTCGAGGCCTTTGGCCGTTTCATCGATACCTTGCAGGGACGCTTCATCATCGCCGTGGACAGCGGAACCTCGACCCTGGACATGGACTGCATCGCCCAGAGCACGCCCCATGTGACCAGCACCACCGCCTCGGGCGACCCCTCGCCGCACGCGGCGATGGGGGTATTTGCCGGCATCCGTGCAACCACTTCGTTCCGGCTGGGCAGTGATGACCTGAGGGGCCTGCGGGTGGCGGTGCAAGGGTTGGGCAATGTGGGGTATGCGTTGGCCGAGCAACTGCATGCGGTTGGCGCGGAGCTGCTGGTCAGCGACCTGGATCCAGGGCGGGTACGGCTGGCTATGGAGCAGTTCGATGCCAAGCCTGTAAGCAACGATGCGTTGATCAGTACCCCATGCGACATCTTCGCCCCGTGCGGTGTAGGGCCGGTACTGAACGGGCAGAGCGTGATGCAGCTGCGTTGTGCGGCAGTGGCGGGGGCGGCGAACAACCAGTTGACCACCTTGCAGGTGGCCGACCAGCTGGAGTCGCGCGGGATACTGTATGCACCTGACTATGTGATCAATGCCGGTGGGCTGATCTATGTGGCGCTTACCCACCGTGGCGAGGACTTGGGCACCATCACCGCGCACCTTGCGGGGATACCTTCACGGCTCACCGAGGTGTTTGGCCATGCGCAGGCCGAGAAGCGCTCGCCGGCGCGGGTGGCGCAGATGCTGGCAGAGCGGTTGTTGTACGGCTGAGGGTTGATACCGGCTTGGCTGGCCTCTTCGCGAGTGAACCCGCTTCTAACGCATTACCTGCAGGAGCAGCCTTGTGCTGCGAAGAGGGCATTACTGCCTACACAAACCTGTTGCCCTGCTGGCCCCTTCGCAGCACAAGGCTGCTCCTACAGATCCTGTGCATGCTTTGAGATCTGCGCCGCCGATATCACTCGGCTGCACCACCTTCGAGCAATTCGGCCAACGCGTCCGGCTGGCTCTTGAAAGCCCGGGCGAACACATCGCGGTTCTTGGCCATGTAGATACCGGCTTCCTCGACCTGCTGCTCGGTCAGCGAGGGCACTGCCTTGTGCAGCACCTCGGCCAGGCGCTCGGCCAGTTCGAGCATCTTGTCGTGACGGTCTGCTTCGGCCTTATCCATGAACAAGCGCTCCGGGTCGCGGCTGCTGCGGTACACCACTTCGACGGCCATTCATCACCTCTATGCCTTTTTGCTGGTTGTGTTGCTTTTACTGTATCCATATACAGTAATGGCATTTGCCACCGCTGCGCAACCTGATTCTTCCGGCAAAAGCCTGCTGCACAGGTGCCTTGCGGCAATCGGTCGCCTTCCAACGAAGGGGCCTGGCCCTTTAACTGCATGGCACAAGCGTCACACCGCTGACGCATCATCCTTCAAGACGTATCGGGGAATGGAACATCGTGGACATCAAATGGGCAGAAAAGCTGCGCAAGGGCCTGCACGGTTCGGCAGACTCGCTGGGCAACCTGTGTGTCGAGGCCTTCCACTACCTGGCGCTGTTCGGCATTGGCGCGATCACGGCCTATGCGGCGGTGGTGACCTTTCTGGACATGCTCGGCAAAGGAGGAGTGAGCGTCGATGACATCCTGCTGCTGTTCATCTACCTGGAGCTGGGGGCAATGGTCGGTATCTACTTCAAGACCAACCACATGCCGATCCGCTTCCTGCTATATGTGGCGATCACCGCGCTGACCCGCCTGCTGATCGGCGATGTCTCGCACCACAAGGCGCCGGATGTGGGCCTGTTGTACGTGTGCGGCGGGATTCTGCTGCTGGCGTTCGCGATCCTGGTAGTGCGCTACGCCTCGTACCGCTACCCCTCGACCAAGGTGCTGGATGCCCACGGCAAGGAAGTGGAGGAGGGCAAGTAGCCCTCAGTTGGCGATGAAATGGCGCGGCTCATGACCCGCATCGCGGGTCAGCGCGGCCAGCACCTGCATGGGGTTCTGGCCCAGTTCGATGGCCAGGCCCAGGCGGATGCTGTCGATGACCCGTTGCAGGCGCACCGGGTCGTTGCGCTGGGCCTGGGTGATGAGGCGCTTGGCGACCACCCCGGCGTCGTCGGACAGCGTCAGCATGATGCTGCCGTCGAGGTCTGCGATGCTCAGGTTGACCCGGTATTCGGGGGCGAAGGCGGCACTGATGCGGGCAAATGGATTGATCATGGTCTTGCTTCTGCAGTGAATGACTGCAGGGGTTGACCGGGAAAATTGCCTATTGGTTCAGCACCTTTGATCGGTACCAATGAAAACGCCCGGCACATGGCCGGGCGTTTTCTGCAACGTTGATCAGGCGTCTGGGTCGCTCAGTTCGAGGACGCCGCGCTTGCTGCGCAGCTTGCCGTAGAAGTGTTCCAGTGCGTGATTCAGCTTGGTCGCGGCACCATCCACCGCCTGGTCCAGCGAGGTGGCGGTATGGGTCACGGAAATCGGTTGGTGGCCTTTGGGGCGAGCCTCCATCTGGCAGCGTTTGTCATGCGGTCCGGGCTTGACGCCGTTCTCGTCGCGCAGGTGCACCTCGATGCGGGTGAGGTCGTCTTCGTAACGTTCCAGCGAGTTCTGCAGCGTGCTGCGGACCCACTGGTCGAGCCGGGCGTTGCCTTCGAAATGGTTGCTGCTGTTGACCTGGATTTGCATGATTCAATCCTTATTCAGCTTGCTCGCATGGAGGCGCGTCCAGGCCCTTGAGACCCTTGGAATTTCTGCGCCTCTTGACTCTAAGGTCAGGCAACCGTGCAACGATTTCAACCCCTTGGTGAAAATAAATTTCTTGTTGCAAATGGGCCGTACAGCCGCGCCATCCAATCGGTCATGGCCCTATTCATTCGGTCAGAACGCCAGCGGGTTCTGCACATACAAGGTTCGTGGCTCAGCCACCTACTGCCCGTCATGGGGCTTTGCTTATGAGAATTGAAATCATTATTATTGCACCCCCGAAAACGTCTGGACTCTCGCCATGACGCGCAAAACCGCTGGCCTGTCGCTCAGCTATCGCCTGGCCGTGACCTCCCGCAGCCTGGCCGCATTGCTGGGCGGCTACCTGCTGGCGTCCATGGCCAGCGCCTGCATTGCCCTGGTGGCGCCGCTGCCAACGGTCGATGCCACGCTCACCGGGCTGCTGCTGTCGTTCGTCTTCTACGTGCTGGCGTTCATCTGGTGCTTCGCCTGCCGCAGCGCCTGGCGTGCCTGGCTGGGGGTACTGGCGCCAAGCCTGCTGCTGGGGATGATCAGCGGCGTCGCCTACTGGATGAAAAACCCATGAAAGAAGGCTTCCGCCAGGCCATGGCCTGGCTGCACACCTGGACCGGCCTGATCTTCGGCTGGCTGTTGTTCGCCATCTTCCTCACCGGCACGCTGTCGTATTTCAAGGAAGAAATCACCCACTGGGCACAGCCCGAGGTGCGCAGCCATGCACTGGACCCGACACGCAGCCTGGAGGTGGCCCAGCGGTACCTGCAGGACAACGCCGGGCATTCGGCCAGCTGGTTCATCCGCATGCCCAACGCACGCGAGGCGGCCTTGAGCGTGGGGTACCGCGACCCCAACGGCGGGCCGCGCGGCTTCGCCCGCAAAACCCTCGATACCCAGACCGGCCAGCCGGTGGAGGCACGCGACAGCCGGGGTGGCGAGTTCTTCTACCGCTTTCATTTCCAGCTGCAGATGCCGTACCCGTTCGGCCGTTGGCTGTCGACCTTCTGCGCCTTCATCATGCTGTTGGGGCTGGTCACCGGCATCATCACCCACAAGAAGATCTTCAAGGAATTCTTCACCTTCCGCCCCGGAAAGGGCCAGCGCTCCTGGCTGGACGGGCACAACGCCATTGGCGTGCTGGTGCTGCCGTTCCACCTGATGATCAGCTACAGCAGCCTGGTGCTGTTCATGTACATGGTCATGCCGGCGGGCATCATGGCCAGTTATGGCAACAACACCGACAAGTATTTCAACGACCTGTTCGGCCGCAACGACGCGCCCAAGGCCGCCCAGCTGGCCACGCCCCTGGTAGCGCTGCCCAGCCTGTACGCCAAGGTGCAGGAACTGCAGCCGGGCGCGCGTATCGGCAATATCCAGGTGCAGAACCCGGGCGACAGCAATGCCCGCGTCACCTTTACCCAGTCCGCTGCCGACCACGTGGCCTACCGGCGCAGCGCCAACTGGACCTTCGATGGCGCCAGTGGCGCCTTGTTGAGCCAGGGCAAGCCGGAGAGCGGGGCGATGATGACCGCCTTCAGTTTCGCCGGCCTGCACATGGGCAACTTCGCCGGGCCCTGGCTGCGCTGGCTGTACTTCTTCTTCGGCGTGGCGGGCACCGCGGTGATCGGCACCGGGCTGGTGATGTGGCTGGGCAAGCGGCAGCTCAAGCATGCCAAAGGCGCACACGTGCCGGGCGAGCTGCGCCTGGTCGAGGTGCTCAATATCGCCAGCATGAGCGGCCTGCTGCTGGCCGTGGCGGGGTTCTTCTGGGCCAACCGGCTGATCCCGATGGGCGTCGACGGTCGCGCCGACTGGGAGGTAAATGCCTTCTTCATCGGCTGGGGCCTGTCACTGGTGCATGCCGTGCTGCGCAGCGGGCGCCGGGCCTGGGCTGAGCAATTGGCGCTGGGCGCGCTGGCCTTTGCCTTGCTGCCGCTGCTCAACGGCCTGACTACCGAGCGCGGCCTGAACCACTCGCTGCAGGCGGGGGACTGGGCCATGGCCGGCTTCGACCTGACGGCACTGGGCACTGGCCTGTTCCTGGCCTGGCTGGCCGGCAAGATGCTGCGCAGCCCCAGATCTTCGGCCAAGCGGGCCCCGCGTGCGGCCAAGACGCCGGGCACTGAAACAGCGGAGGCGAGCTGATGCTGGGTAACGCATTGATCGCCTTCGCAGGGTTCGTCGCCCTGTGCCTGGCCATGGAAAAGCACTTCAACGACCTGCTCGGGCGCAAGCCACGCCCCGGCCAGCTGCGCCTGTTGCGCGTTGCCGGTTGGCTGCTGCTGATGCTGTCGCTGATCCTCAGCGTGCAGCTGCGCGGCTGGGGCCATGGCCTGGTGGAGTGGACGGCGGTGATCATGGCCGGTGCGACCCTGTGGGTGTTTGGCCTGCCCTACCAGCCGCGCCTGCTGCTGGGGCTGGCCGCGGCCAGCGTGGTGCTGGGCCCGCTGCTGGCCGTGTTTGCCGTGTGACCCGATGAGCGAGCAGCGCGATAGCAACGAGGCGGGCGCCGACAGCGCCGGCGGGCGGGCCCGCTTCGTCCAGGTGTTCCAGGCCCAGCGCGCACGCATGGAGGCGATGGTCAGCCGCCGGGTGGGTTGTCGGGCCACGGCATCGGACCTGGTCCAGGAGCTGTTCCTGCGCTTCTGGCGCCGCCCGGAGCTCAAGGTCGAGGCGCTGGACACCTACCTGCTGCGTTGCGCTGGCAACCTGGCCATCGACCACCTGCGCAGCGAGGGCAGCCGCGAACGCGTGGCCGAAGCCGCCTGGTCGATGGATGAAGCGAGCATGGCCCGGGCGCCGGAGCAGGCCGTGGCAGTCGATCACGACCTGCAGCGCATCGAGGCCGCCTTGCGCGCTTTGCCCGAACGCACCCGGCAGATATTCCTGCTGAACCGCATCCATGGCTGCAAGTACGGCGAGATCGCCAACGCCATGCAGCTGTCCCGGAGCGCCGTGGAAAAGCATATGATGCGCGCCCTCGAAGCGTGCAAGGCGAGTATTGCCGAGCCCGCGTCCACCCCACGCCGGCCAGGGAGCGCCCGTCGATGAGCCGTTTACCCCCGATCACCGAGGCGCAATCCCAGGCTGCCCTGCAGTGGCTGAGGCGTATCAACGAGCAGCCCGGGCAAGCCGAAGGGGCGGCGTTCAAGCGCTGGTTGCTGGCCGACCCTGGCCACCGTGCCGCCTATGCCCAAGCCCAGGCGCTGTGGCAGAAAAGCGCTGCCCCGGCAGCGCGTCTGGCCGAGGAAGAGCATGAAAGCCTGCAACGCTACCTGGACGCCATGGCAACACCGCCGGCCATGGGCCGCTGGTGGCAGCGGGGCGCAGCGCTGGCAATGGCGGCCTGCCTGGTGATGGCAGTGGGTGTCGCCGGTGGCTGGCACCCGGGGTACTGGCTACAGGACCTGCAGGCCGACTACAGCAGTACCGGGCAAATCCGCCAGGTGACTTTGGCAGACCAGTCGCAGGTGACGCTGGATGCGGGCAGCGCGATTGCGGTCGATTTCGTGAAGGGGGAGCGCCGTGTGCGCTTGCTGCACGGTGCCGCATTCTTCCAGGTCACGCATACTGGCGAGCCTTTTCTGGTGGAGGCTGCCGGTGGCGAAGTCCGGGTGCTCGGTACGCAATTCGAGGTACGTGAGCAGGGCGAGGGTGCCCAGGTCACCGTGCGCAGCGGGCGCGTGGCGGTTAGCCCGGCACAGGGCGCCGCAGCGCGTGAGCTGACGGCCAACCAACAAGTGGCCTACGCCGCAGGTCGGGCGGGCGCCCCCCTGGCAGTGGACAGCGACAACCGCCTGGCCTGGCGCCAGGGCTGGCTTAATTACTATCAGGCCCCGCTGGCGCAGGTGATTGAAGAGCTGGGGCGCTATCACCCAGGGCGCATCCTGTTGCTCAACGAAGAACTGGGGCAGCGCAAGGTCAGCGGCAGTTTTCCGGTAGCCGAGCCGCTGCAAGCGCTGGGTTCGCTGGGCAAGGTAATGGGGTTTTCGCAGCAGACAGTGCTGGGGCGGTTGACCCTGATCCGCTAGTCGCCTGCACCAACAAAAAATATTTTCAGGCAGCGGGTGAGGTAACAGGACGTGGCATCCGTGTAATGAGTGGAAGTGCGATTCATTCGCAGTAATATCCCTCTCACAGGTCAGCGTCCATGAAGTTCACCCCGTGTTGCGTTCCCCTCTGGCTCGGCCTTGCTGCGTTCCCGGCCATGACTGTCGCGCCCCTGGCCTGCGCCGCCGAGCAGCAGGTATTCGCCTTCGCCCAGCCGGCGCAGCCCTTGTCCCAGGCACTCAACGCGTTCAGCCGCACGACTGGCCAGAGCGTTGTCTACACCCTGGAATTGCCAGGCGTGCAAGCGCCGGCCCTGCATGGCAGTTACCCTGCCGAGCAGGCGCTGCAACTGCTGCTGGGCAGCTCCGGCCTGGCCTGGCGCCGTATCGATGGGCGCACCCTGACCCTGGAAGCGCTGGACACCTCGGGCGCTCTCAACCTGCAGGCCACCACCGTAACCTCGCAGCTGGACAGCTTCAGCTACCAGCCCCCGGCCAGTGCCTCGATCATGCGCGGGCAGGGGCCGAACCAGGACATCCCCCAGGCAATCAACGTGGTGCCGGCCCAGGTCATTCGCGACCAGGCCCCGCGCAACCTCGATGACGCCCTGGCCAACGTCAGCGGTATCACCCAGGGCAACAATTTTGGTGGCACCTCGGACACGGTGATGAAGCGCGGCTTTGGCGATAACCGTGACGGTTCGATCATGCGCGATGGCATGCCCATCGTGCAGGGTCGTAGCCTGAACGCCAGCACCGAGCGGGTCGAAGTGCTCAAGGGCCCGGCCTCGCTGCTGTACGGCATCCAGGACCCGGGTGGGGTGATCAACGTGGTCAGCAAGCGCCCGCAGCTTGAACAGTACAACGCCCTGACCGTGCGCGGCTCGACTTACGGCAGTGGCAAGAACGGCAGCGGCGGTGGGCTCGACAGCACCGGCGCGCTGGGCGACAGCAACTTTGCCTACCGCCTGATCGTCGACCACGAAGACGAGGATTACTGGCGCAACTACGGCGTGCACCGCGAGTCGCTGCTGGCACCCTCGCTGGCCTGGCTGGGCGAAGACACGCAAGTGGTGCTGGCCTACGAGCACCGCGAATTCCTTTACCCGTTCGACCGCGGCACGGCGTTCGGCAGCAACGGCCACCCGCTCGACATCCCGGCTACGCGGCGCCTGGACGAGCCGTTCAACGACATGGAAGGGCGCTCCGATCTGTACCGGCTGGAAGTCGACCGCCAGCTGGCGGATGACTGGAAGCTGCATTTTGGCTACAGCTTCAACCGCGAGACTTACGACGCAAGCCAGGTGCGGGTCACCGGAGTGAATGAAGCCAAGGGCACCTTGACCCGCAGCATCGACGGCACCCATAACGCCATGAGTCGCGACCAGTTCGCTACCTTGAGCCTCAACGGCAACGTCGAACTGGCAGGCCTGCAGAATGACCTGTCGTTCGGCATCGATCATGAAGACCGCAAGGTCTTCCGTGGCGATCTGATCCGCCAGACTGCGCAGTCCACCTTCAGCTACACCAACCCGGTATACGGCCAGGAAGTGGAGGGCACCAGCGTGCGTGCCAGTGACAGCGACCAGACCGACAAGCTGCGTACCGATGCGCTGTTCCTGCAGGATTCACTGCACCTCGACGAGCACTGGATCCTGGTCGCCGGTGCCCGCTTCCAGCAGTTTGACCAGTATGCCGGCCGGGGGCGCCCGTTCACGGCCAACACCGACAACAGTGGTCAGGCCTGGGTGCCGCATGCGGGGGTGGTGTACAAGGTCGACGAGCAGTTGTCGTTTTATGGCAGCTACAGCGAATCGTTCAAGCCCAACTCCAGCATTGCGCCGTTGACCGGGGGCGTGGTGCTGGATTCCTCCGTCGCGCCGGAGGAGGGCAAGGCGTGGGAAATCGGGGCCAAGCTGGATATCCCCGGCAGCCTCACCGGGACATTGGCACTGTTTGATATCACCAAGCGCAACGTGCTGGTGGCCAATTTCGATACGGGCACCGGTGAAACGGTCTACAGCAACGCGGGTGAAGTCAGCTCACGGGGGGTCGAGCTTGACCTCAGTGGCCAGCTCAGCGACCGCTGGAGCCTGATCGGCAGCTATGCCTTCACTGACGCCAAGGTGACCAAGGACCCGGCCCTGCAAGGCAACCGCCTGCAGAACGTGGCCAGGCACAGCGGTTCGCTGTCGGCGGTGTACGACTGGGGCCAACTGTTTGGCGGCGACCGGCTGCGGGTAGGGGCAGGGGCGCGCTATGTAGGTGAACGTAGCGGCAACTCGACCAACACCTTCGACTTGCCGTCCTATACCGTGGCCGATGCCTTTGCCAGCTACGAGACCCGGTTCGACGAGCACAAGGTGTTGTTGCAGCTGAACGTGAAGAACCTGTTCGACAAGGTTTACTACAGCTCGGCGGTGAACCAGTACTTTGTGGCTATCGGCGATGCGCGACAGGTCAGTTTGTCCAGCACCTTCGAGTTCTGAGCCGCCCTGTTCGCGGTTGTAGGAGCAGCCTTGCGCTGCGAAGCGGCCGGTAAGGCAAAAGTGGCCTCTTCGCAGCACAAGGCTGCTCCTACAGGTCATGCGTATGCTCACGGAGTGAAACCAGCCAGGCAGGTGGCTTTAGCCGCGAATGGCCGCACGATATTCACCCGGTGTTGCAGCGAAAGCCTGGCGGAACCGGTTGCTGAAATGGCTGGCGCTGGCAAACCCGCACATCAGGGCGATCTCGCCCAATGGCATCACCCCCAGGCGCAGCAACTGGCACGCCTGGTGCAACCGCCGCGCGAGCAGGTACTGGTGCGGCGGCAGCCCGAAACTGCTGCGGAACATGCGCGCAAAGTGGTATTCGGACAGGTTGCAGCGCAAAGCCAGTTCGCCGAGCGTGATGGGCTGGTCCAGGTGCGCTTCGATGTAGTCGACCAACTGCCGGCGCAGGTTCGGCGCCAGGCCGCCTTTCAACCGCAGGCCATGGCGCAGCCCGACCTGGCTGAGCAGCGCATGGTCGACGATTGCGTGCGCCAGGCTGCTGGCCAGCAAGCGCTCGCCAGGCTCGTCCCAGGCCAGTCCGATCAACTGGCGAAAGCGTACGGCCTGTTGCGGGTCGTCGAGAAAGGTCGCTTCCTGCAACTGCAGTTCGCGTGGCTCGCGGTCGAGCAGGCGCACGCAGCCCAGGGCGAACTGCGCCTCGCTGACGTACAGGTGCGCCAGGCGAATGCCGCCGTTCACCACCCAGTTCGACTCATGGCCGGCCGGCATGATGCACAGCTTGCCCGGTGCGCCCTTGTCGGCCGGGCGCTGGCGGCGGAAGGTGCCGGTGCCGTCGGCGATGTAGCACGACAGGGTGTGATGGCTTGGCGCCTGATAGTCGCGGGCATCGTCGCGGTTGCTCCACAACGCCGCCGCCAGCCCGTCGCCCAGGTGCGCGCTCAACTCCAGGCAGGCGTGGGGCGAGGCTTGCATGGCGGTGAACACTTGCAGTTGGGTGAGTGGGGTCATGGGCGGGCTCCTCTTGCCAGCCATCGTACTGCGGCTTGGGCCGGCTTACAGCCATCGGCGGGACAAATGCGCAAGTTTGTGCAAGCGCTGGGGGCTCGCCGGGGGAACACTGGAATGCCGCCGCGAGTGCTGCGCCCTCGATCGCCGGCAAGCCAGCTCCCACAGGGACAGCGCCCGGCTTGAGCTTGATGCTGTTCCTGTGGGAGCTGGCTCACCGGCGATGGGCCGCACAGCGGCCCCGGGATGTCTGGTCGTTCGCTTTAGGAGCCCCACCGATGAACCTGTCGCTCTACCTGCTCACCGTACTGATCTGGGGCACCACCTGGATCGCCCTGAAACTGCAACTGGGCGTGGTCGCCATCCCGGTCTCGATCGTCTACCGCTTTGCCTTGGCCGGCCTGATCCTGTTCGCCTTGCTGCTGCTCACCCGCCGCCTGCAGCCGATGAACCGTCGTGGCCACCTCATCTGCCTGGTCCAGGGCCTGTGCCTGTTCTGTGTCAACTTCATGTGCTTTCTCACCGCCAGCCAATGGATCGCCAGCGGCCTGATCGCCGTGGTGTTCTCCACTGCCACCCTGTGGAACGCGCTGAACGCGCGGGTGTTCTTCGGCCAGAAGATCGCCAGCAATGTACTCGGCGGCGGCGCCCTGGGGCTGCTTGGCCTGGGCTTGCTGTTCTGGCCGGAGCTGGCCCACCACGCGGCCAGCCGCGAGACCTTGTATGGCCTTGGCCTGGCGTTGCTCGGCACGCTGTGCTTTTCAGCGGGCAACCTGCTTTCGAGTATGCAGCAGAAGGCCGGGCTCAAGCCGATGACCACCAATGCCTGGGGCATGGTCTATGGCGCGACGATGCTGGCCGTGTATTGCGTTGTCAGCGGCGTGCCTTTCACCATGGAATGGAACACGCGCTATATCGGCTCGTTGATGTACCTGGTGATACCGGGGTCGGTGATCGGCTTCACCGCCTACCTGACCCTGGTTGGCCGCATGGGGCCGGAACGGGCGGCTTATTGCACGGTGCTGTTCCCGCTGGTGGCGTTGAATGTGTCGGCGGTGGTCGAGGGGTACCAGTGGACGCCGCCAGCGTTGCTTGGGCTGGTGGCGGTGATGGCGGGGAATGTGCTGGTGTTTCGCAAGTCCAAGGCCAGGGTGGCTGAGCCTGTCGTGATGGCTAAATAGGTGGTGCATTGCCTGCACCGGCCTCTTCGCGGGCATGCCCGCGAAGCGGCCGGTGCAGGCAGTAGCGAACTATCAGTCCTTCCACACCTGCGGGTTCACCAGGTCCCGCGGGCGTTCACCCAGCAGCGCCGCACGCAGGTTGTCCATCGCCCGGTTGGCCATGGCCTCACGGGTTTCGGCTGTGGCCGAACCGATATGCGGCAAGGTCAGCGCATTGGGCAGCTTGAACAATGGCGAATCGCTCAACGGCTCTTTTTCGTACACATCCAGGCCGGCACCGCGAAGGGTACCGTTCTGCAACGCTTCGATCAGTGCCGCCTCGTCCACCACCGGCCCACGGGCGATGTTGATCAGGAAGGCGCTTGGCTTCATCAGCTTCAGCTCGCGGGTGCTGATCAGCTTGCGGGTGGCATCGGACAGCGGCACCACGATGCACACGAAGTCCGCTTCGGCCAGCAACTGCTCAAGGCTGCGGAACTGCGCGCCCAGCTCTTGCTCCAGCGCGGGCTTGCGGCTGTTGCCGCTGTACAGGATCGGCATGTTGAAACCGAAGCGGCCACGGCGCGCCAGCGCTGCGCCGATATTGCCCATGCCGACGATACCCAGGGTCTTGCCATGCACATCGCTGCCGAAGTGGGCCGGGCCCACCGTGGCCTGCCAGTTGCCGGCCTTGGTCCAGGCATCCAGCTCGGCGGTGCGGCGGGCGCAACCCATGATCAGCGAGAAGCCCAGGTCGGCCGTGCTCTCGGTCAGCACGTCGGGGGTGTTGGTCAGGGCGATGCCGCGTTCGTTGAAGTAGTCCAGGTCGTAGTTGTCGTAGCCGACCGAAACGCTGGACACCACCTCGAGCCTGGCCGCACCTTCGAGTTGCGCGCGGCCGAGCTTGCGGCCAACCCCGATCAGGCCGTGAGCCTCGGGCAGGGCTTCGTTGAACTGGGCATTGATGTCGCCGAGCTTGGGGTTCGGCAGGATCACGTTGAAGTCTTGCTGCAGGCGCTCGGCCATGGCCGGGGTAATACGGCTGAAGGCCAGGACGGTTTTTTTCATCGGGCAACTTCTCTGCAAGGCGGGGGCAATGGTGGCTTCTTCGCGGGTGAACCCGCTCCCACAGGTACAGTGCAGCCCTCAGGCATGGTCGATCCCTGTGGGAGCGGGTTTACCCGCGAAGAGGCCGGCGATGGTTAGCAACCTACCATTGTCCACCACCGCAATGCAGCATGTTTCTTAGTTGGCAATCTGCACCTGGTGAGTTTTCAGGTCTGCCTCATGCGCCGCCAGAATCTCTGGCAGTGAATTGCGCAGGTACTCGACCCAGGTCTTGATCTTGGCGTCCAGGTACTGGCGCGATGGGTAGATGGCATACAGGTTCAGTTCCTGCAGCCGGTATTCGGGCAGTACCCGCACCAGGCTGCCGTCACGCAACCCTTCGATGGCTGAGTAGATCGGCAGCACACCTACGCCCATGCCACTGCGGATCGCGGTTTTCATGGCGTCGGCGGTGTTGACCATGAACGGCGAGCTGGTGATGTTGACCATTTCCTGGCCTTCCGGGCCGTCGAACAGCCATTTTTCCAGCGGGATCACCGGGCTGACCATGCGCAGGCAGGCGTGCTTGAGCAGGTCGACAGGCTTTTGCGCCACGCCGTGGCGGGCGATGTAGCCGGGCGAGGCGCAGACGATGCTGTAGGTGATGCCCAGGCGCTGCGATACGAACCCCGAATCGGGCAGTTCGGTGGCCAGCACGATGGACACGTCATAACCCTCGTCGAGCAGGTCCGGCACGCGGTTGGCCATGGTCAGGTCGAAGGTCACGTCGGGGTGCGATTCGCGGTAGCGGGCGATGGCGTCGACCACGAAGTGCTGGCCGACCCCGGTCATCGAGTGCACCTTCAACTGCCCGGCCGGGCGCGCATGGGCGTCGCTGGCTTCGGCCTCGGCTTCTTCCACGTAGGTAAGAATCTGTTCGCAACGCATCAGGTAGCGCTTGCCGGCTTCGGTCAGCGCAATGCGCCGGGTGGTACGGTTGAGCAGCCTGGTTTGCAGATGGGCTTCCAGGTTGGAGACCGCCCGCGACACGTTCGCGGTGGTCGTGTCCAGTTGCGCGGCAGCGGCAGTGAAGCTGCCGAGCTGGGCGACGCAACTGAAAGCACGCATGTTTTGCAGGGTGTCCATGGGTCACTCTCGATATAGAGGACAAAAGTGTGTCACGAAGTAACGTCGAAGTTATGAAAAGTTGTCTTCGACCAAAGGCGGATTATCGCTGTTTTGGTAACAAAGATTCGCAGGAATCTGCGCTTATCGCCAGTGCTGCCGCCCCCTAGAATTGCCCGGCCCCTCTTCACTTCCTCGGGAAATCGCAGCTGTGCCGCGTCGCATCATCAGAACGCTCAACGCGTTCAGTGCCTGTGCCCTTGCCCTCACCTTGAGCGGCTGTATCGGAACCTGGGGCATTGCCCCGCAAAGCAAGACGCTGCAAGCCAATACCCTGACCCCTGATGCGGCCATGCGTGAAGCCGCAACCGACGCCCACTGGCCCGACCAGCAGTGGTGGCACGCCTATGGCGACCCACAGCTGGACCGCTGGATTGCCTTGGCCGTAGCCGGCAGCCCAAGCCTGGCCATGGCTGCGGCGCGGGTGCGCGAAGCCAAGGCCATGGCCGGCGTGGTCGAGTCGGCGGAGCAGCTCCAGGCCAACGGCCAGGCCACGCTCAAGCGCCATAACTGGCCGGAAGACCAGTTCTACGGCCCTGGCGCGTTGTCGGGCGCCAACACCTGGGACAACAATGCCGCCATCGGCTTCAGCTACGCCCTCGACCTCTGGGGCCGTGAGCGCAATGCCAGCGAGCAGGCCGTGGACCAGGCGCACATGAGCGTAGCCGAAGCCCGCCAGGCGCAGCTGGAACTGCAGAACAACGTGGTACGGGCCTATATCCAGCTGAGCCTGCACTTTGCCCAGCGCGATATCGTCAAGGCCGAGCTTGCGCAGCAGGAGCAGATCCTGGCCCTGGCCAAGCGCCGCCTGGATGCCGGCATCGGCACCCACTTCGAGGTCAGCCAGGCCGAAGCGCCGCTGCCGGAAACCCACCGCCAGCTCGACAGCCTCAACGAAGAAATCGCGCTCACCCGTAACCAGCTGGCCGCCCTGGCCGGCAAGGGCCCAGGGCAGGGCGCGCAGCTACAGCGCCCGAGCCTGACCCTGGCTGCGCCGCTGAAGCTGCCCTCGAACCTGCCTGCCGAACTGGTTGGTCAGCGCCCCGACGTGGTCGCCAGCCGCTGGCAGGTGGCTGCCCAGGCGCGTGGCATCGACGTCGCCCACGCCGGCTTCTTCCCTAATGTCGACCTGGTCGGCAGCCTGGGCTTCATGGCCACCGGCGGCGGCCCGCTGGAGTTCCTGACCGGGCGCAAGTTCAACTACAACGTCGGCCCGGCCATCAGCCTGCCGGTGTTCGATGGTGGCCGTCTGCGTTCGCAGTTGGGCGTGGCATCGGCTGGCTACGACGTGGCCGTGGCGCGCTACAACCAGACCGTGGTCGGTGCGCTGAAGAACATCTCTGACCAGCTGATCCGCCGCGAGTCGATGCAAGAGCAGTCGCACTTCGCCGCCGAGTCCGTCGCCGCCGCGCAGAAAACCTACGACATCGCCATGGTTGCCTTCCAGCGTGGCCTTACCGATTACCTCAATGTGCTCAACGCGCAGACCTTGCTGTTCCGTCAGCAGCAGATACAGCAGCAGGTGCAGGCCGCCCGCCTGATCGCCCATGCCGAGCTGGTGACCGCGCTGGGCGGTGGCCTGCAGGCCGGCCAGGACGTACCTGATGAAGACCGCCAGGCGGCGCCGAAAACCCCGGCCAGCCTGGCCATTTTCGACAAGCAGCCGGACAACGCCGAATGAGCACTTCCAGCCTGCCCGTGCGCTGGCTGCACAGCCTGGAGTGGCGCCGGGGTTTCTTTGCCTGGGCGCGCACCGACGGTGTTACCTGGGTTTACATCTTCAAGGTCCTGGCGGCGGCGTTCATCACCCTGTGGCTGGCCATGCGCCTGGAGCTGCCGCAACCGCGCACGGCGATGATCACCGTGTTCATCGTCATGCAGCCGCAAAGCGGCCACGTGTTCGCCAAGAGCTTTTACCGGGTGCTCGGCACCTTGGCCGGCTCGGCGATGATGGTGGCACTGATTGCCATCTTCCCGCAGAACACCGAGCTGTTCCTGCCCAGCCTGGCACTGTGGGTGGGCTTGTGCTCGGCCGGTGCCATGCGCTACCGCACATTCCGTGCCTATGGGTTTGTGCTGGCGGGCTACACGGCGGCGATGATCGGCCTGCCGGTTCTGCAGCACCCCGACCAGGCGTTCATGGCTGCGGTGTGGCGGGTGCTGGAAATTGCCCTGGGCATTCTCGTATCGACCTTCGTCAGCGCCGCGATCCTGCCGCAGTCGGCCAGTGCCGCCATGCGCAACGCCCTGTACCAGCGCTTTGGGGTGTTCGCCGGGGTGGTGGTCGAGGCCTTGCGCGGTGACAGCCAGCGCGATCGTTTCGAAACCAGCAACGTGCGCTTCGTCGCCGAGGCCGTGGGCCTTGAAAGCCTGCGCAACGTCACCGCCTTCGAAGACCCGCACATGCGCCGCCGCAGTGGCCGCCTGGTGCGCATGAACAGCGAGTTCATGGCCATCACCACGCGTTTCAATGCCCTGCATCGCTTGCTGGAGCGCCTGCGCAACCGTGGCCCGCTGCAGATCGTGAGCGCCATCGAGCCGGGCCTGAACACCCTGGTAGAACTGCTGCAGCCGTACGTGGGCCGGGCGCTGACCGACGCCGACGCGCTGCGCCTGACCCTGGAGCTGGCCGCCTACAAGGAAGGCCTGCAAGCCCAGGTGCGTGGCCTGCGCGCCGAGTACCTGGCGACCGCGCCCAGCGATGCCGACCTGCTCGACTTCCACACCGCGTTCGAGCTGCTGTACCGCTTCGTCGACGAGATGTACAGCTACGCCGAAACCCATGCCTCGCTGGCCGCGCACAGACACCAGCGCGAGCAGTGGGACGAGCCCTACGTGGCCCAGACCAGCTGGCTGGTATCGCTTGCTGCAGGCGTGCGCGCTTCGGCAGTGCTGTTGCTGCTGGGCAGTTACTGGCTGCTCAGTGACTGGCCCAGCGGCGCGATGATGACCCTGATCGCCACGGTCACCGTGGGCCTGTCGGCGGCTTCGCCGAACCCCAAGCGCATGTCGTTCCAGATGGCCTGCGGCACGGCCATCGGCGCCTTCGTCGGCTTCTTCGAAACCTTCTTCGTGTTCCCCTGGATCGACGGTTTCCCGCTGCTGTGCATGGTGCTGGCGCCGGTGTTCGTGCTGGGCGCGTTTCTTTCCTCGCGGCCGGCCTATGCCGGCTACGGCATCGGCCTGCTGGTGTTCTTCGCCATCGGCTCGGTGCCGAACAACCTCACCGTGTATGACCCGTACACCTTCATCAACGACTACATCGGCATGGTCATCGGCATGTTCGTCTGCGCCGCCGCCGGGGCAATCATCCTGCCGCCCAACAGCCGTTGGCTGTGGAGCCGCCTGGAGCAGGAACTGCGCGAGCAAGTGCTGTTTGCCATCAGCGGCCGCCTGCGCGGCTTGGGCTCGGCCTTTGAAAGCCGCACCCGCGACCTGCTGCACCAGGCCTACGGCCTGGCGGCCGGCAAGCCGCAGGTGCAAAGCCAGTTGATGGGCTGGATGTTCACCGTGCTGGAAATCGGCCACGCCATCATCGAGCTGCGCAAAGAGCAGGCCCGCGCGCCGGTGCACCCGGCCTACGCCGAGTCGCAGCCCTGGCGCCAGGCCATTCGCGTCATGGGCCGCGCCCTGGCCCGGCTGTTCCTGCAGCCCAGCGCCAGCAACCACGAACGTGCCCTGGTGGCGGTGGACCACGCCATCGCCCGGGTACAGGCGACCGACGAGCCCTTTGCCCGGCACTTCGACACTTCGGTGCTGCGCCGTGCGCAAAGCTACCTGCACTTCATCCGTTCTTCCCTGCTCGACCCACAGTCGCCACTGGCACCGGCGAAAGGACTGCAAGATGCCCCGTGAGATCGCCTTCCATGGCGTGTACATGCCCACCATGACCTTGATGTTCCTGTTTGCCCTGGGCCTGGCCTGGGGCCTGGACCGGTTCATCGCCAGCCATGATGGCTACCGCTTCTTCTGGCACCCGGCGCTGCTGCGCCTGAGCCTGTTCGTCTGCCTGTTCGGCGCCCTGGCGCTGTCGCTCTACTGGTGAGAATCCTTCGATGAAAAAGTTCTTCAGCCTGATCGCCACCCTGCTGGTGCTGACCGCTGCCGTGGTGATCGGTCGCCAGTTGTGGCTGCACTACATGACCACGCCGTGGACCCGTGACGGCCGCGTGCGCGCCGACATCATCAACGTTGCCGCCGACGTGCCCGGGTATGTGGTGGACGTGCCGGTCAAGGACAACCAGCGGGTGAAAAAAGGCGACCTGCTGATCCAGATCGACCCCGAGCACTACCAGTTGGCGGTTGACCAGGCCAAGGCGCTGGTCGCCTCGCGCAAGGCCACCTGGGACATGCGCAAGGTCAACGCCAAGCGCCGAGCCGACATGGACAACCTGGTGATCTCCCGGGAAAACCGCGACGACGCCAGCAACATCGCCAACTCGGCTCAAGCCGATTACCAGCAAGCCCTGGCCGAGCTGGCGGCGGCCCAGCTGAACCTCAAGCGCACGCATATCGTCGCCACGGTGGACGGCTACGTGACCAACCTGAATATCCACAGAGGCGACTACGCGCGCACCGGTGAAGCGGTGATGGCGGTGGTCGATGAAAACTCGTTCTGGGTGTACGGCTTCTTCGAGGAGACCAAGCTGCCGCACGTGAAGGTGGGTGACCCGGCCGAATTGCAGATGATGAGCGGCGAGCGCATCAAGGGGCATGTGGAGAGCATCGCCCGTGGCATCTACGACCGCGACAACCCCCAGAGCCGCGAGCTGATTGCCGACGTCAACCCGACGTTCAACTGGGTGCGGTTGGCGCAGCGGGTGCCGGTGCGTATCCACATCGATGAAGTGCCGGAAGGTTTTTTGCTGGCGGCGGGGACGACGTGTACGGTGGTGGTGAAACCGAGCGAGGGGTGAATTCTGCTATTCGGGCCTGACATGCACAGACCCGCACTCTCGCAGCAATTGATCCCAGTCATCTGGTGGATGGCCAGTTAGCAGCATCTTCTGAAAGACTTTGTAAGCGTCATCGCTGCTGTCGTAGGCCCGCTTGCTCGATTCATCATTGACCCAAGCCAGCACGATGATCCGACTGGCGGTGTGATAGCGAAAGAACAAGCGGTATTGCTGGAAGAACTTCGCTCTGAACCAGTGCTTGTGGTCACCGCCCAACGGTGCGCCCTGCCTGTACTCAACTTTGGTCGGGTCCTGGGGGATCACATCGAATGCCAAGCGTTTGATTGCCGCCAGCCGCTTATAAGCATTCTTCTTGGCGTAACCAGCTGGGTCTTTCTGCATCTGAGCCTGAACCTGGGCGCTCAGCGCGTCCAGCTTGGCCAGGAACAGTGGGTGGGCAAATACAGTCCATCCATGAATAACAAAAGGCTTCCTGTTCGCATCACTCATTCATCATCCGCCGACAGAGGTTGATCAAGGTCGACCTCCGCGTCGCCGACAAGCTTGTCGAGACGAGCGATGAGGCCTGCATCGACAACCTGCAGCCGTTGAGGATTGGTAGCGATGTCGTGCGCCAGGAAATCCAGGAACTGGCCCAGCACCGGATCGTCCTCGGTTGCCTCTGCGCGGGTGAGTATCACCCCACCGTCAGGGCGAATCGAGTAATGGATCTTGTCACGCTTTTTCAAACCCAGGGCGCGCCGTACGGTTTCGGGAACGGTGGTTTGGTAGCGATCAGTCAGCGTGGACTCGACTTCGAAGGTGGTAGCCATGGGCACTGTCCTTTGTGTTGCAGCAGTACTCCAAGGTAATGCGATTGCATTACCTGGTCAATGCAATTGCGTTTCCGGGTGATGGCCGGTCAGGCGGGCCCTACCAAAACCGGCATTTCAATGCGGTCGATCACCTTTGCGCTGATCGACGGATCGAGCAGCCGCCCCAGCCGCGACAGGTGCCGGTGACCCATGATGACCAGCTCGCAGTTCAGCTCCTGTGCCTTGGCGATGATGGCGTCGACCGGCTGCCCGGCCACCATGCAGCCCTGGCTGGCGAAACCGGCCTGTTGCAATTCGCGTACTGCCTCGGCCACGGCGTGGTCGGCGTGTTGCTGTTCCTCGCAGGCAGCGGGGTATTCCTCCAGCTCCTCGGCGGTGTAGGGCGCGGGTCTGTCGTGCACGGCGAAGGTGGAATCGATGGCCAGCAGCACGTGCAGTTCGTGCTCGCCTGGGCGGCAGTAGCGACGGGCCAGGGCGAGCAGGGCAGTGGCGGCGGGGGAGGCGTCGATGGCGATCAGGACGGGGTTGGGCATTGGGGATCCTTGTAAAGGCTGGCGGAGTGATTGCCTGTTCGGGCCCTTTCGCGGGTAAACCCAAGACCACACCGCTTTCAAATATTGTGGTGTACCTGTGGGAGCGGGTTTACCCGCGAAAGGGCCGAACCTGCCAAAGGTCATTCTTGGCCAGATCGACTTACGGGATAAATGCCCCACGGCGCACGGGCGCATTGCGTCTGGTGCAATCCTGCAACCTGCTACCATCGCCCTTCCCAGCGCAGTAACGGATAACCGCCATGCAACTCCCGGACATGAACCTGCTCGTCGCCCTCGATGCCCTGCTCGACGAAGGCAGTGTGGTCGGCGCGGCGCAGCGCATGAACCTGAGCCCGGCGGCGATGAGCCGGACCTTGGGACGGATCCGCGATGCCCTGGGCGACCCGATCCTGGTACGTGCCGGTCGTGGCCTGGTGCCGACCCCACGGGCGCTGGC
Source organism: Pseudomonas sp. 8_5_2 (assembly GCF_059295255.1). Classification (NCBI taxonomy): domain Bacteria; kingdom Pseudomonadati; phylum Pseudomonadota; class Gammaproteobacteria; order Pseudomonadales; family Pseudomonadaceae; genus Pseudomonas; species Pseudomonas sp. 8_5_2. The sequence goes on along the minus strand of NZ_CM181238.1, from coordinate 5,019,662 downwards.
CCTGCGCGAGCAGGTGCATGGGCTGGTGGAGCAAGCCGGGCAGGTGTTCCGCAGCCGCGACGCGGTCGACCTGGCAAACCTGGACCGGGCCTTCAACATTCGCACCAACGACCTGTTCATCGCCCTGTACGGCGCCCAGTTGCTGCGCATGATGCTGGCCCAGGCGCCGCGCACGGTGTTGCGCTTTGTACCGGAAGGCAGTGGCGACGATGACGCGGTACTGCGCAACGGTCACATCGACCTGATCATCAGCTCGGCCATTGAACTGGGCCCGGAGATGAAAGTGCAGAGTTTGTTCAATACCTATTTCGTCGGCTTGGCGCGCGAGGGACACCCTATTTTCGAGGCGCCGATCACACCGCAGCGCTTTGCCGCGTATCCGCAGATCAGTGTGTCACGGCGCGGTCGGGCCAATGGGCCGATCGACGTGGCGCTGGCCAACCACAAGGTGGAGCGGCGGGTGGCGCTGATCACCACCAGTTTCCACTCGGCGATGTTCTCGCTGCCGGACTCCGACCTGATCCTGCCGATACCCGCCAATATCCTCAACAGCGTGAACCGTCTGAAGCTGCCATTGCGGTCTTTCGAAATACCCGTGCCGCTGGAAAAGGTGAATGTGAAACAGGCGTGGCACCCGCGATTCGACAACGATCCGGCGCATCGGTGGCTGCGCCAGACGCTGAAGGCGTGCGGTAGCATGGACCCATGATCAGGGCCTTTCATGCCCGCTATGATGTCCCGATTGCGTTTGACGCAACATAAACCTACCGAGAATTCAGTTTTCGTCAGCATTCGACGTTCTTAGACTTGCTCCAGTCGTGATTTTGTTGCTGGAGATGTCTGTCCATGAGTTCCCTGTCCGCCCCCTCTGCCGCGATTGGCGCTGCCGCCCCCGCGCCGGCCGCGCCTGCGCAGACGGCGTTCGGCCTGCAGGTCGTGGTTGGGCTGTTCGGTGTACTGCTGGCCGTGCTGTGCGCGGGCCTCAATGAGTCGGTGACGAAGATTTCCCTGGCCGATATTCGCGGCGCCATGGGCATTGGTGCCGACGAAGGCGCCTGGCTGCTGGCGGTGTACAGCGCCGCCTCGGTCTCGGCCATGGCTTTCGCGCCGTGGCTGGCCACTACCTTCTCGCTACGGCGCTTCACCATGAGCGCCATCGGCGTGTTCGCCGTGCTGGGTCTGCTGCAACCGTTCGCCCCCAACCTGCACAGCCTGATGCTGCTGCGCGTGCTGCAAGGTTTTGCCTCTGGCGCCTTGCCGCCGATGCTGATGAGCGTGGCCCTGCGCTTCTTGCCGCCGGGTATCAAGGTGTACGGCCTGGCCTGCTATGCCCTTACCGCCACTTTCGGCCCTAACCTCGGCACGCCACTGGCTGGCCTCTGGACCGAGTACGTCGGTTGGCAGTGGGCGTTCTGGCAGATCATCGTGCCGTCGGCGCTGGCCATGTTCTGCGTGGGCTGGGGCTTGCCGCAGGACCCGCTGCGCCTGGAACGTTTCAAGCAGTTCGATTGGCGCGGCGTGCTGCTCGGCCTGCCCGCCATCAGCTGCATCGTGCTGGGCCTGTCGCTAGGCGACCGCTGGGGCTGGTTCGATTCGCCACTGATCTGCTGGCTGCTGGGTGGCGGCCTGCTGTTGCTGGTGCTGTTCATGTACAACGAGTGGTCCGAGCCGCTGCCGTTTTTCCAGTTACGCATGCTCTCGCGACGCAACCTCAGTTTTGCCCTGGTGACCCTGGCCGGCGTGCTGATCGTGTTGTCTGGTGTAGGTAGCATCCCGTCGGCCTACCTGGCGCAGATCCAGGGCTACCGGCCGGTGCAGACCAGCCCGTTGATGATGCTGGTGGCCATGCCGCAGCTGATCGCCCTGCCGCTGACCGCCGCCCTGTGCAATATCCGCGCGGTGGACTGCCGCTGGGTGCTGGGCATCGGCCTGGCGATGCTGGCGGTGTCCTGTGTCGGCAGCAGCCTGCTGACGTCGCAGTGGATCCGTGGCGACTTCTATCCGTTCTACCTGCTGCAGGTGTTCGGCCAGCCGATGGCGGTACTGCCGCTGCTGATGCTGTCCACCAACGGGATGACCCCGCAGGAAGGCCCGTTCGCCTCCAGCTGGTTCAACACCGTCAAAGGCCTGGCTGCAGTGGTCGCCGGTGGCCTGCTGGACGCCGTTGGTACGCTGCGCCGGCACTTCCATTCCAACCACCTGGTGGACAGCCTGGGCAACGCCCCGCTGGTCGATGACAACAGCGCAGGCCTGGCCAAGCGTATCCACGACCAGGCGCTGGTGCTGACCTCCGCCGACCTCTACCTGGTCATGGCCTGCATTGCAGTGGCCCTGATCTGCCTGATTCCTTTCGTGCCTACCCGGGTCTATCCGCCGCGTGCGGTGGCCTGAACCCTGGATGAATTCGAGAACCGCTGAAATGACCAACAACCGCAAAACCCTGTTCATCGGCGCGGTGCTTGCCGTCGCTGTCCTGGCCGGCATCATCGGCCCCTGGATGTTTGGCAGCGACCACCGCCAGAGCACCAATGACGCCTATGTGATCGCCGACTACACCGTGGTCGCACCGAAGGTTGCCGGGTTCATCAAGGAAGTGCTGGTAGAAGATAACCAGCAAGTCAGGGCTGGCCAGTTGCTGGCGACCATCGATGCCCGTGACTACCAGGCCGCGCTGGATGCCGCGCAGGCGCAGTTGCTGGTGGCCAAGGCGCAAAGCGCCGATGCCCGTGCCACCCTCGAGCGCCAGGCGGCGCTGATCGCCCAGGCCGAGGCGGCGGTGAAAGCGGCGCAGGCCGAAGCGGCGTTCGCCGATCATGAAGTCAACCGCTACAGCCGCCTGGCCGAGCAGGGTGCCGGTACCGTGCAGAACGCCCAGCAGGCGCGCAGCGGCGTCGACCAGGCTCGCGCGCGGCTGGCCAATACCCAGGCGGCATTGGTGGCAGCACGCAAGCAGGTGGACATCCTTACCGCCCAGGTGGCCAGCGCCGATGGCCAGTTGAAGCGGGCTGAAGCGGGCGTTGAAAAGGCCCGGCTCGACCTGTCCTATACCCGCATCAGCGCGCCGGTGGACGGCATGGTCGGCGAGCGCGCCCTGCGTGTCGGTGCGTACGTCAATCCAGGTGCCCGCCTGCTGTCGGTGGTGCCCTTGCAGCAGGCCTATGTGGTCGGCAACTTCCAGGAAACCCAGTTGACCCACGTGCAGCCGGGCCAGCCGGTGAGCATCAGCGTCGACACGTTCTCCGGCGAAAAACTGCAGGGGCATGTAGAAAGCATCGCCCCGGCCACCGGCGTCACCTTCGCCGCCGTCAAGCCGGACAACGCCACCGGCAACTTCACCAAGGTGGTGCAGCGTATCCCGGTGAAGATCGTTTTCGATGACGGCCAGCCGCTGCTCGCGCGCCTGCGTGTGGGCATGTCGGTGGAAGCGACCATCGATACCCGTGGCGACAAGCTGGACGGCAAAGAGGTAAGCGCACGATGAAACCGGCATTACGCTTGAGCCCGTTGTTGCTGGCCGTGCTGATGGCCGGCTGCACCATGGGCCCGGACTTCCTGCGCCCCGACAGCCAGGCGCCGCAACAGTGGGCGCCGTTGCAAGGCGAGGCAGCGGCCAGCCAGCCGCAGGCCGAGCCACTGGAACTGCGCTGGTGGGAAACCTTCCACGACGCTCGCCTGAGTGCACTGATCCAGCGCGTATCCGAGCGCAACCTCGACCTGCAGATGGCCAGTGCCCGCCTGCTGCAAAGCCGTGCCTTACGCAGCACTGTGGCCGCCGATGAAGTGCCGTCGGTAGACGTGAACGCCGGCTACAGCCGCGCCCGCAACAGCGCCGAGGGCCTGAGCGACCCGTCGGGCAAGGCAGGCAAGCAAGCCTTCAACCTTTGGCAGGGTGACCTGGTAGCCGGCTGGGAGCTGGACCTGTGGGGCCGCGTGCGGCGTCAGGTCGAGGCCGCCGATGCCACGGTCGAAGTGGCCGAGAACGATCGGCGCGGGGTGTTGCTGGCGCTGCTGTCGGAAACCGCCGGCAACTACATCCAGTTGCGTGCCGTGCAGCACACCCTTGATGTGACTCGCGACAACCTCAAGGTCGCCCGGCACAGCCTGACGCTGTCGGAAAATCGCCAGGCGGAAGGTGTCGCCACTCGCCTCGACGTGGCCCAGGCCAGTGCCCAGGTGGCCTCGATCGAGTCGCGCCTGCCAAGCCTGGAAGCGCGGCGCGATGACTTGATCAACGCCCTCAGCCTGCTCGCGGCCGAACCGCCGCGCAGTTTGCAGGCCGAGTTGCTGCCGGCTGGCGAGCTGCCTGCGCCGCAGCAGAAGTTCGCCATCGGTTTGCCGTCCGAGCTGGCCGAGCGGCGCCCGGATATCCGCCAGGCCGAGGCGCGCCTGCATGCCGCCACCGCCAGCATTGGCGTGGCCAAGGCCGACTTCTACCCCAGTATCCGCCTGTCGGGCAGTGTCGGTTTCCAGGCCATGCAGTTGTCCGATTTTGCTGGCTGGGACTCGCGCCGTTTCGCCTTCGGGCCGCAGCTTTCGCTGCCGATCTTCGAGGGTGGCCGGCTCAAGGGCACGCTGGAATTGCGGGAAGCCCAGCAGCAGGAGGCGGCGCTGAACTACCGCAAGGTAGTGCTTGGCGCCTGGCATGAAATTGACGATGTGCTACGCCTTTACAACGCCAGCCAGTTGCGTCGGGATCATTTGGCCGAGGCGGTGCGACAGAACCGCATCGCCCTGGAAACCGCCCAGCGCCAGTATGTGGAAGGCGCGGTGGACTTTCTCAATGTGCTGACGGTGCAAGGGGCGTTGCTGGCCAGCGAAGAGCAGTGGATCGACAGCTCGGCGGCGGTGTCGCAGGCGTTGGTGGGGCTGTACAAAGCGTTGGGTGGTGGCTGGCAGGCATTCGACGAGCAGCCGGTGAAGAAAGCGTAAAAGCCGGGGCCGCAAAGCAGCCCTGGCGATTCCCCAGACAATTGAGGAGGCACAGATGCAGATTTCCTTGAACGGCAAGCGCGCCATTGTCAGCGGCTCCACCGCCGGCATTGGCCTGGCCATCGCCATCGGCCTGGCCGAGGCGGGGGCCGAAGTGGTGGTCAACGGCCGCACTCAAGCCCGGGTCGATGAAGCCCTCAACGCCATCCGCGAACGCCTGCCACAGGCGCGCATCATCGGTATCGCCGCCGACCTGAGTACCCGCGACGGTGCGCGAAAACTGTTCGGCCAAGTGCCGCACAGCGACATCCTGATCAACAACCTCGGCATCTTCGAGCCCAAGCCGTTCTTCGAGATCGAGGACGAGGAGTGGCAGCGGTTCTTCGATGTCAACGTGCTCAGCGCGGTGCGCCTGTCTCGCCACTACGCCCAGGGCATGGCCGAGCGCAAGTGGGGTCGGGTGGTGTTCCTGTCCAGTGAGTCGGCGCTGCAGATCCCGACCGAGATGATTCATTACGGCATGAGCAAGACCGCGCTGCTGGCGGTGTCGCGTGGCCTGGCCGAGACCTTGGCCGGTAGCGGGGTGACGGTGAACGCGGTATTGCCTGGGCCTACCCGCTCGGAAGGTGTCGGCGACTTCTTTGCCAAGCTGGCCGGGGAGCAGGGTGTGTCGACTGAGCAACTGGAAGCGAACTTCCTCGCCGAGCACCGGCCGACCTCGCTGCTCAAGCGCCTGGCGACGGTGGAAGAGGTGGCCAATATGGTGGTGTACCTGGCTTCGATGCAGGCCAGTGCTACCACCGGGGCTGCCTTGCGGGTGGATGGTGGAGTGTTACGCTCCATCGCCTGATTCTTTGTTGTCTGTGCCGCCCTCTTCGCGGGTAAACCCGCTCCCACAGGGATGACACAGCTCTGTGGGAGCGGGTTTACCCGCGAAGAGGGCGGCATAGGCAACCACGCCCTCAGAGCGGTCGCAGCAGCCCAAAACGCTTGCGCAAAGCCCAGTCCAGCAACCGCCGTGGCAGCAATCGGGCCATCACCGGCAACGCTGTACTGCCGTTACCCAACCGCACCAGCGCCGGCACCGGCGACTTGCTTACCGCCGTCAACACCCCTCTGGCAAACACCGCCGCCGAAGTCGGCTTGTCCTGCGAAGCCCGCGCCCGTGCCTGCACATGCTCGCGCAACGGCCACCACGGCGACCCTGCCACAAGTACCTGCTCCGCCTGGCGTTGGGCGTTGCTGGCGAACTGCGAGGCGATCGCCCCCGGCTGCACTTCCATCACTTGCACGCCGAAAGGCGCCAGCTCCAGGCGCAAGGCATCGCTGAGCGCATGCACGGCTGCCTTGGAAGCGCAGTAGGCGCCAGCGAAGGGAGTGACCAGCACCCCTGAGACGCTGCCGATGTTCACCACCACCCCGCGTGAGCGGCGCAGTAGCGGGAACAGTGCCCGGGTGACACCGACCACGGCAAACACGTTGGTCTCGAATTGCTGGCGCAGGGCGTCCACGCCGCCGTCGAGCAACGGGCCCATGGCGCCGTAGCCTGCGTTGTTGATCAGGATGTCGAGGGTTTCGAGTTCGTCGGCCAGGCGGGCCAGGGCGTCGCTGTCATTCACGTCCAGCTGCCGGGCGCTGAAGCCGGCGGCGCTCAGTTGCTCGACATCTTCTGGCTTGCGCGCGGTGGCCCAGACATGGTGGCCGGCATCGCGAAAGGCGTCGGCCAGGGCGCGGCCGATGCCGCTGGAACAACCGGTGATGAGGACGGTGGGCATAGGTGGAGGCCTGTTCTCAGGGAGATGATTTTCCTGCATGGGCCCTTTCGCGGGTGAACCCGCTCCACAGGTACCCCACAGTATTCAAGACCTGCGTTGTCCCTGTGGGAGCGGGTTCACCCGCGAAGAGGTCTGCACATGTGATAAGTCAATTGGCAAATGTACCCTGCAGGTGCTCGGCACGAAACTCCAGGGTTTGCGGACGATACCCGGAGCGCAATGGCGGCAATGGCAGGCAGTCCTTCCACTCGGCCCCCGGCTGCAGGTCACCTGGCCCACGGTAACGCGGGGCATTGTAGGTGTTCTCGGCCAGGTTCACGGTGTCGCCCGGGGCATACGCCGCCACGCGCCAGCGCAGCTCTGTGAGCGGCGCCTTGTTGCCGTTCTTCATGTGTACCTGCAGGGCACGGTCCGCCGGGCATTGCTCGGGGGCATAACTCAGGCGCAGGTCCAGGCGGGCCAGTTGCGAGGCTTCGCGGTTGTCCTGCCAGATGACGAACAGGGCCACCAGGCCCAGGCCGCACACGGCAGCCAGGGAAATCGGCAGGGCCTTGGCCGGGTAGCGCAACAGCAGCACCAGCCAGGTGAGTATGAGCAAGGCACCGATGATCATGGGGCTTGCAGACCTTGGTTGCGAGGGGTTCGACTATCGTAGCCTGAAATGGCATGTGCTCAAAAGCGGGAGGCTGCCTTGCAGTTGGCATGCGCTACGCCACGTGCAGCGCATGCGCTCGAAAGTCAGCGCAATCACATTGCGATGCTATCTGTAACTCCCAACACTGTGAGTAGCAGCAGAGCGCAAATTCTCATAAATTTTTTCTCGCCACTGAAAATAAAACATTTTCGGGCGTGGGTCTTCAGGGCACTAAGGCCCAGTTAATGTCATTTGAATTTATCAACAACGTGCGAGTGAACAGAACATGATGAACATTCAGGAAAAACAGGGCGTGGAATTTGAACCGGAAATGATGACCGCACAGTGGAAAGCGCTTAAAGGCAAGAGCACTGCGGCGCTCTCTCCGGCTTACCTCGGTCACAACAGTTACTATACCGAGTCGCCTGAGATTTCGGAGGCTTCTGAGGGCGGTATGATCTTGCGGGCGTATGAAAATCTGAACAACGGGAAACTGGGCGTCTTCTTCCGCGCCGGCATAGATCGCGATGGAGAATTTATTATCTATCGGGCATTTGGTAATTTGGGTGCGGGTTTGTATAACGCGAGAAACCTGGTTGTGGAAAACATGAAATGGCAACCGGGCCAACAACTCAGCTTCAACTATCGTCTGAGCTTTGCAGTCGGGGAGGTAACGTATGAAATGTCACAAGGGCATTACTGCGTAAACTTTTAATTTTTTCTTTCGGGCGTGATGCCCTTGGACAGACCCGCTACGGTAAAGCCCGCAGCGGGTTTGTGCATTTATCGACTGCGCTTTACTGCGCGATGGTCTTCACCGAAACCCCACGCTCGACCGGCGTGGAGGTTCGCCCATACACATCCTCGAAGCGCTCGATATCATCCTCGCCCAGGTAGCTGCCGGACTGCACCTCGATGATCTCCAGCGGGATCTTGCCCGGGTTGCGCAGGCGGTGCACCGAGGCGATCGGAATGTAGGTCGACTGGTTCTCGGTCAGCAGGAACACGTTCTCGTCGCAGGTGACCTCGGCCGTGCCGGACACCACGATCCAGTGCTCGGCACGGTGGTGGTGCATCTGCAGCGACAGGCTGGCGCCCGGTTTGACGGTGATGTGCTTGACCTGGAAGCGGCCGCCCATGTCCACCGAATCGTACGAGCCCCACGGGCGATACACTTCCAGGTGGTTCTGGGTTTCGCTGCGGCCCTGCTCGTCCAGGGTCTTGACCATTTGCTTGACGCCCTGGACCTTGTCCTTGTGGGCAATCATCATGGCGTCCTTGGTCTCCACCACCACGATGTTCTCCAGGCCGATCACCGACACCAGCTTGCCGTTGCCGTGGATCATGCAGTTGTGGCTGTCCTGCACCACCACATCGCCCTTGGTAACGTTGCCATTGTGGTCTTTCTCGTGCACTTCCCACAGCGACGACCAGCAGCCCACGTCGCTCCAGCCAGCCGACATCGGTACTACACAGGCACGCTGGGTTTTTTCCATCACCGCGTAGTCGATGGAATTGTCCGGGCAGCAGGCAAACGTTGCCTCGTCGATGCTCAGCACATCGCCGTCTTCTTCGCTGCGCTCCAGGGCCAGCACGCAGGTGTCGTAAATGTCGCCGTCGTGCTTTTTCAGCTCTTCGAGGAAGCGGCTGGCACGGAACAGGAACATGCCGCTGTTCCAGAAGTAGCCACCGGCCTGGACAAATTCGGCGGCGCGTTTTTCGTCGGGCTTCTCGACGAACTGCGCAACGCGTGCCACGCCTTCGGGCAGCAACGCGTCCTGGCTGGAACGGATGTAGCCGTAGCCGGTTTCCGGCCGGGTTGCCGGCACGCCGAACAGCACCATCTCACCACGCTCGGCGGCCACGGTGGCCAGGGCCAGGGCACGTTGCAGGGCTTTCTGATCATCGATCACATGGTCGGCGGGCAGCACCAGCATCAGCTCGTCGCGGCCTTCATTGACCAGTTTCATGGCAGTCATGGCCACGGCCGGCGCGGTGTTGCGGCCGAACGGTTCCATCAGGATGCCCTGGGTTTCCAGCTTCAGTGCGCTCAGCTGCTCCTGGACGATGAACTTGTGGTCCTTGTTGCAGACCACGATCGGCGCGTCCATGCCTTCGAACACCAGGCGCTCGATGGTTTGCTGGAACAGGGTGTGTTCACCGGTCAGGGCCAGGAACTGCTTGGGGAACTGCTTGCGCGACAGAGGCCACAGACGCGAACCGCTACCACCAGAAAGAATTACCGGGATCATCATGTTTCTCCAATAGTCGTTTAGAGGCAGGGGATCAGTTGCTAGCCACGGGGCGAGTTACCCACACCGGCGACAAGCTGTTGCCGGAACCTGTTACGTACAGCACGGCAGCTTCGCCGCGCTCCAGAGCGACGGGTTTCACGTCACCGACTTTCTTGTCGCCCTGGTACAGCGCCAGGCTGACCTTGACCGGGTTGATCTCGCGCTCGCCACGGCCGTTGGCGGCCACCGGCTTGACCACTTCGGTCTTGCCGTCGGCAGTTTTCAGGGTCAGTTGCTGGTCGCTCAGGTTCTGCACGCGAACCAGGGCTTTCTGCTTGTTCTTGAACGGTGGCTCTTCGATCAACTTCGGGTTGCCGCCGCTGCTGTTGACCAGGGTGTAGTACTTGTCCGCGGCCAGCTTCACCGGCACGCTCTTGCCGCCGACCTGGGCGGTGTAGTCACCGCCCGGCAGGAAGCTGAAGTCGCTGCTGGCCTGGGCGCCAACCTGCTTGATCTGGGTGTTGCCGACGCTGGCAGCAGCCGGTGCGCTGGCGGCGTTGAACAGGCGCACGAAGGTGGAGCCTTTGGGTGCAGTCGGGCCATACAGCGCAGCGTCGGCGCCGGCGAAGGCGTGCATGGACGCAAGGGAAAGGCCGGCCGCAAGGGTGAGGGCTTTGGCAATGGAAGTCTTGGTAGTCATGTGCATTTCCTCTCTATCAATGGTTCGTCCGGGCGGACGACAAGGCCAGGTTTTCTTCGGATTTACGGGCGTTCTTGAGCTGCGCGATCCACTGCGGATCGAAGCTGCTCAGGTCGTTCTTCATAGGCAGGTAACGTTCGGGGAATTCCCACACCACCACTTGTGGCGCGGCGTTCTTGAAGGCGTCGCTTTGCAGGTACTTGAGCATTGGCAGCAGCGGGCCGTGGCCGTCTTCGGCGTAGTTGGCCACGTCGCTGCGCAAGGCCTGTTGCAGCGCACCGAGGAAGTTCCAGTGCGGGTTGGCGCTGTAGCTGGTGCCTACCAGCGCCACCGGAATCTGCGTGTCGGCAAACAGCGCATCGCCGCCTTCGCCCTCGGCCTCGGCAGGCCGGGTGGTGCGTTGCTGCAGGGTGTCCGGCGCCGGCAGCAGGTTGCTGAACAGCGGGTCAAGCGGCAGGAAGTTGGTCAGGTCGCCCTTGTACGGTGCGGTATTGCCGGCTTCGGTGATGAAGGTCTGCGGTTCGCCGTCGAGCAGGCTTTGCCGCGCCACCGCTTCGGCCAGGGCCTGGGCCACGACTTCGGCGCCCATTGGCGTCCAGTGGGTGTCGGTGCGCAGGAATACCTGGCCGCGGGCCTTGGCCTGCTCCAGCGGTGCCATCAGGTCCGGGGCGAACACGTTGGCCTGGCGTGCCTGGGCGTGGAACTGGTTGTACAGGTCGTCATGCAGGCTGGCAGGTGCTTCTTTACCGACATACTCGGAATAGACCCGCGCCTTGGCCGGCACGATCGCCAGCACCAGCTGGCTGCCGTGCTGCTGCAGGGTGTCGCGCACGCCGCGGATCAGTGCCAGGTTTTCCTGCATCAGTTGCTCGGCACCGGCGGTGGGCTTGAACTCTTCGTCGCTGAACAGCCACTGGTCGCGGCCCAGCACCACACCGGGGCGGCCTTCGTTGAACAGCTTGAAGTCCATCGCCGCCCACAGGTTGGTGCCCAGGCGCTTGATCGGGAATTCTTCGTCGTAGTGGGTCTCGGCTGCCTTGGCCAGCTTGCCGTTGAGCAGGGTCATCTGCTCGGTGCGCTGGAAGCTCTGCAGGCCACCGGTGGACCAGGCGCCCATGCCCACCAGCAGGCCGAGGAACGACAGCGAATAGGTGATGCGTAATGTCCGGGTCATGTCATCCACCTCAGAACTGGAAGTACAGGAACGGCGAGTAGCTCTGCGCCGAGAGCTTGAGGATCGAGGCCACGAACAGCAGCAAGACGAGGGCGCGGGTCATTACCCGGGTCCAGTCCAGGCCGAGCGAGCCGTCGCTGTTGATTTGCACCGGGGTGGCCGTTGGCGTCGGCCGGGCGTTGCGGTAGAAGTCGCGCAGGCCGAAGAACGCCAGGGTGAGGTAGGCGATCACCAGGGTGGCCACCTGCAGGCCGGTGAGCTGCGCGCGGTTGAGTTCCGACAGCTGCCAGTCGCCGAAGCTGAACATGGCGCCGTACATGCGGGCGGCCACGTGCAGGTTCTCGGCGCGGAAGATCACCCAGCCGACCACCACCAGCAGGAAGGTGAAGGCCCACTTGACCGGGTTGAAGCGCTGCGGGTTGGTGTCCAGGCCCAGCGCCCGCTCGATCGCCAGCCACATGCCATGCCAGGCGCCCCAGATGATGTAGGTGAAGTTGGCACCGTGCCACAGGCCGCCCAGCAGCATGGTCAGGAACAGGTTGCGGTAGGTGTTGAAGGTGCCTTTGCGGTTACCGCCCAGGGTGATGTACAGGTAGTCGCGCAGCCAGGTCGACAGGCTGATGTGCCAGCGCCGCCAGAACTCGGTGATCGACTGGCTGATGTACGGCTGCTTGAAGTTTTCCATGAAGCGGAAGCCCATCATCAGCCCAAGGCCGATGGCCATGTCGCTGTAGCCGCTGAAGTCGAAGTACAGCTGCGCGGTGTAGGCCAGGGCGCCCAGCCAGGCATCGCCGGTGGTGGGGTTTTGCAGGGCGAAGCAATGGTCGGCGACCACCGCCAGGGTGTCGGCGATGAACACTTTCTTGATGAAGCCCTGCATGAAGCGGGTGCAGCCTTCGGAGAACTTGTCCAGGGTGTGGGTGCGGTTGTTGAACTGGTCCACCAGGTCCTTGAAGCGCAGCACCGGGCCTGCGATCAGGTGCGGGAAGATCGCCACGAACGCCGCGAAGTCGATCAGGTTGCGGGTGGCCGGGGTGTCGCCGCGGTACACATCGATGATGTAGCTGATCGACTCGAAGATGTAGAACGAGATACCGATCGGCAGCAGCACATGGGTGAGGATGAACGGCTCCAGGCCAAACGAGCTGATGATCGCGTTGAGGCTGTCGACGCCGAAGTTGGCGTACTTGAAGTAGCCGAGGATCGCCAGGTCGACACCCACGCCCAGCAGTAGCCAGCGCTGCGCCGGCTTGGTGCGCACCCCAGCGGCACCGACTTTCAGGCCGATCCAGTAGTTCCACAGGGTGACCCCGGCGAACAGGGCCAGGAAGTCCACCCGCCACCAGGCATAGAAGACGTAGCTGGCGATCAGCAGCAGCAGGTTGCGATAGCGTTGCCCGCTCAAGTAGTACAGGCCGAGGAATATCGGCAAGAACAGGAACAGGAACACGTTGGACGAGAAGACCATCCCGGTTCTCCTAATTTGTTCACAGCATCCAGGGCAAAGCGCCCCCCAAACCCCCCAGCGCAAGACCGGAAGGCAACTTAGTACCTCTGTGGGAGCTGGCTTGCCGGCGATGCAAGGCGAAGCCTTGCCCATCGGTAGTCAGGGGCCGTTTCGCGGCCCCTCGCCGGCAAGCCAGCGCCCACAGATTTCACCCCCGCATTGGGGTGTGCTACTTCTTGCTTTCTGCGCTCGGGTCGTAGACCCGGGTCAAATCGCCGCCGAGCCTGAAACTGTTGAACGGCTGCATCTCATGCTTGCGCTCCAGCGTGTCGCCCACGCAGTGGTACAGCGCGCACCACGGCTCGAGCCAGGCGTACTTGCTGTCGACCTTGAGGTCTTTCATGTCCTGTTTCTCACCGGCCCGCGCCTTGAAATGGCTTGGGTCGCGGGCGCCCGCCAGCACGCCTTCGCCCAGGCGCTGCAGGGCGAAGTTGTTTTCGCTGCGCAGGTCCACGCCATTGGCCTGGGCGAAGCTGGCGATCATCGCCAGCGGCGGCAGGGCATAGTTGTGGTAGGCCAGGGCACGCTGCTTGCGCTTGATTTCGTTGGGCAGGAAACCTTGCTCGTCGACCTGGTTGGCACCCACCTTGAATTCCTTCACGGCCCAGTCGAACAGGTCGCGACGGTCGGTGGCCACGGCGGTGGCCATCACCGACCAGGCGGCCCAGTAGCTGTGGTTGTTGATCTTCTGCAGCGGCAGGTCGCTCCAGTCGCGCACGGTCTGTTCGGCCAGGCGGGCGAGCCACTTCTCGATCAGCTCGGCCTCGGCCTGGTGCGCGGCCAGTGGCTGCGAGTTGGAGAACTTCAGGCGCAACCACGAACCGCTCATGCTGCCCAGCGCCCATTTGCGCATGGACTTGCCGGTGTGGTTGTAGTCGGTGGACAGCAGCGCACCGGCGCGTGCCCAGTTGCCCAGCCAGGCCAGGGTGCAATCGAGCTGCGCCGGGCGGCCGTCACGCATGTACTGGCCGACCATCTTGCTGACGCCTTTCTCCAGCGTGGTGATGTCGGCAGTGGAATCGCGAAAGGCCTTCTCCGAGGCGACATTCAGCGTCGCCCGGGCCTTGTCCGAACCCTCGTACTTGCTCCGGAACTGCAGCGCGCCGGTGTACGGCTTTGGTGCGGCTTCGCAGCGGAAGTTGCCGTCGCCGGTCTTGAGCTTTTCAATGCCCTCGTAATACCCCTGCGGGGGCACCAGCGCAGCCTGCGCGGCGCCTGCGCACAGCGCCAGGGCCAGCAGGGCAGGGCGGAAGATTCGCTTGGATACAGTCATGTTCGCCTCACTGGCCGGCCTGCGCGGTTTGCGCAGGCACGGCGAAGTTGTTGCGTTTGCAGAGCTTGGCCTCGACCTTCTGGGTACCGTTTTCCGGCCCTTGTACTTCGAACGCCAGCAGGCTCTGGCTGGCCCAGTCCTCGTCTTCGCGCATCTGGAAGACGAAACGGCCGTCGGTATCGGAGGTCTCGGGTTTTTCCAGCTTGATGTCTTCGTGGCGGCCGTTGAGGTACCACAGGGTGGCCTGCAGCACCTTCACCGACGGATCGTCGAACTTGACGTCCATCTGCAGGTTGCGGTTGATCAGGTCCTTGATCACGCCGCCCTTGCCGTTGACCATCAGCTCGTTCTTGCCCGGCTTGAGGGTGGCGCTGGCGCTCATCAGCGCCGGGCGGTCGTCGCAGCCGTCGTCGAGCAGGCCAAGGATTTGCCGCCAGATGGTTTCCTGGTCCAGGCGGTACAACGGGGAGAATTCCCAGATCAGGATCTTCGGCGGGTTTTTCTGGAACTCCTCGCTGCCCAGGTACTGGATCATCGAGCCTTCCAGGCCACCGCCAGGGAAGGCGACATTGAGCACGTCGGCGCCGATGTATTGTTCGAGGAAACCCGAGAAGTTGTAGTTCTTGCCGCTGTGGCTGGTGCCGACCAGGGTGATCTGCGCGTTGCCGCTGTCACCGAACAGGTCGTCGCCGCCGCCGGTGGAGCCTTTCGGCTCGGTGGCAAACTGGTCCATGTACTGGACGGCGTAGCTGGTGTTGCACAGCTGGCCGGCAACGTTGTGCAGGGTGCCGGTCTTGCCCATGCGCCCGGACTTGGTAGTCTCGAATTCCTTGCGCGGCACGCCTTCGAAGGCCGGCATGTGGTGCACGGTATCGGCCACGATCCTGGCCGCACGCTGGGCACCGTAAGGGGTCCAGTGCTGGTCGCCACGGAAGTAGAAGTCCTTGCCCTGGTCGGCGGCAGCCAGCTGCTCGTTGGTCAGCGGCGACAGATCGGGGACGTTGTAGCCCATGCTGGCGAAGCGTTTGAGCATGGCTTGGTAGTTGCCCAGGGCCTTCTGGTAGTCGAACGCGGCTTTTTCGGCCGGGTTGAGCATGTTGCGGTTCACCAGGCCACGGGTTGGCTGGTACACCACCACCAGTTCCACGCCGCGCTTCTTGAAGGCGTCGTGCACTTGCTGCAGCCGCTTGTAGCCGGCCGGGGTGGTGTTGAACTCGGTGCGCAGGTCTTCGCGGGTACGGAACAGCCAGTCGCCCTTGGCCTGCACCAGCGTGGTGAAGTTCTGTTGGTAGCGGGTGGTATAGCGGCTGGCATCATGCGCTTCAGGGCACAGCTGGCAGCAAGGCTCGGCGCTGAAGGAAGGGGCCTTGACCTCTTCGGCGCGCACGCCCTGGCTGATCGCCAGGAGGGCGGCGGACAGGCCCAGCAGTTTCATCAGGTGTGGAGTCATGGTCTGGGCTTCCTTAATCGATCATTTCGGTCTGGCGTTCGACCGGGTCGATCAGCACAGCCTTCTGCTGGCGAACCAGCAGGTCGAGGATTTCGTCCTGGCGCTCGCCCAGCACGCCGTTGAGGCTGATGCCGCTGGCCTTGCGCGGGGCGAGCATGGCGACCTTGTACAGCTCGACCGACAGCGGCGAGTCGATCGACAGCGGGCCGGAGCCGTTGGCCACCAGCTCGCCACCCACCACGATCAGCGAGACCTTGGTGTCGAACGGGTCGAGGGCGATGTCGCGGTCGGTGTCGGACAGGTCCTTGATGTGGCCATACACGCCCACCAGGCCGTTGGCCATGGCCACGTTCTCGTACAGGCGGATGTTCACGCTGTTACGCACGCGGATGCCGTGGCGACGGTTGTTGATCAGCTTGTTGCCCCAGATCAGGTTGTCGCCGCTTTCGTACAAGGTGATGCCGTCGGTGTGGTTGCGGTAGATCTCGTTGTAGGCGATCAGATTGTTGACGCTGTTACGGTCGATCACCACGCCCGAGAGCTTGTTGTCGTAGCTCTTGTTGTTGATGATCCAGCTGTCGTTCACCTCACGCGAAACGATGATGCCGTGCTTCTTCTTGGTGCCGTACACGGTGTTGCCGGCGATGATCAGGCGGTGCGAGCGGTCGTGCGGGTCGATGCCATAGACGATGTTGTCGCGGTAGGTGCTGTCCTTGACCACGAAATCCTGGGTCTCGTAGCAGTAGAAGCCGTACCACATGTCGCTGAACTCCGAGCCGATGATCCAGCCGGTGGGCTCCGGGCGGCCCATGCGCTTGGCCATGTTCGGCGTGTACTGCGAAATGCTCACGCCATACGACTTGGACTTGGCGTAGCCGAAGCTGGCCATTTTGCTGTTGACGATGTAGGTCTCGGTGCCGCCCCACGACAGCAGGAACGGGCGGAATTCCTTGGGCGAGCGGAAGGTGGCCGGGCCGTTGTCCTTTTCACGCCAGCCGGTCACCTGGGTGTCGCTGACAAACAGCTTGCCGTCGTTGACCAGGAACGAACCGCCTTCCTGCGACAGGCGCAGTTGCTTGACCTTGCCGTCGATCTCGAGAATGCCCTTCTGCCCGACCACGATCGGCAGGCGCGCCAGGTACACGCCAGGCTCGACTTCGCTGAAGTACTGCCTGGGCACCTTCTTGCTCAGTTCGACCAGGTCGACATGGCCGTCATCGACGAAGATCGCCTGCGGGATGCCGTGCTGGCGCTGTACCCATTCGGCCGCCTTGTTGTCGCCGCCGATAAACTCCTTGAGGCTGTCCTCCTGGAACATGCGGCGCAGGCTGACCTTGCCTTTGTGGCTGCGGTCGATTTTCTTCTGTACCGCTTCGGCCGTGAAACCGGTGAGGTCGGGCAGCTTTGGCGGGTCCATCTGCAGCGGCTCGATCGGCGCGCTGGAGATCGTGTAGGTCTTGGCCTGCTGCAGTTCCTTGGCGATCACCTGGGGCTCTGCGGCAGCGACCAGGCCGCTGGCCAGCAGCAAGGCGCTGGCCAACAGGCTGTGGCGTAAGTGCGGGTGAAGGTTCATGGCTGGTCCTCGGCCTCAGAAGCGCCAGATGACGTCGACGAAGGCGCGGTGCATGTACGAGTCCGCTTCCTTGCCATAGGCGTCGCCCGGCTTGAACACGCCGGCACGCAGGCGTACCAGGGCGGACGGTTCGTCGATGGCCTGGCTCATCGAAGCGGGCAGCAGGCCTTGCTTGAAGTACTTGGTCACGACCACGTCCATTTCCTGGCCAAGGTCTTTTTCGCCGTCGACCAGGGGGCGGTTGACGCCGTTGTCGTTGACCACCGCGTTGATGCCGCTGGAGCCGATGTTCTGGTTGCCATCGACACGCCAGAACTTGTGATAGATGAGGCTGGCGTCGTAGTCGTCGCGCAACTGCCAGGAGGCGAACAGGGTGGCGGCCTGCAAGTTGCCCAGCTCGCCGCGGAAGGCTTCACCGAAGCGGTGCACGCGCGAACGGGTGCCGGTGAAGTTGGAGCGGTTGCTCTCAAGGCCGGTCTGCTCGAAATTGTTCGAGCCGTCGTCGCCACCGCCGCCGCTGCCGCGAGCGTACGCCGCACCGACCTGCCACTGCGGGTCCAGGCGCAGGCGGATGCCCAGGTCGGTGGCCCAGGCGTTGACGTCGCCGCTCTGCTTGCCGGTAGCCACTTGGTCGTTGCCGACAGCCTGGCTGCTGAGGGTGTCGCGGTCACCGGTCAGCCAGGTGACGCTGCCCCAGTAGTTGACGGTGTGGTCATTGCGCCAGTTGTAGGCGTCGCTGTTGGCCTCCAGGCCCAGCCAGGTGAGGTCGCCGGTGCGGGTCTTGTCCAGTGCGTCGACGGTTTCGCCGGGGCTGTTAAGGCTGCCGCTGTCATGGCTGTGGTGGGCGCGCACGCCGACCCAGTGACCTGGGGTCCACTGCGTGGCGACGTTGCCGTAGATGTGCGTGCGGTCCTTGTCTTCCGGGGCCAGCTCGGTGAGGTCGGTGCGGTATTCGCTGAAGCGCTGGGCCACGCCCAGGTCGGCCTTGAGCAGGGTGGTGTCGAAGGTCCAGTTCAGCGCCTCGATGTTGGTGTCTCGCCACATGCCGTCGTCGCTGCGCAGGCGTTGGCGGCCCAGGCGCAACTGCTCGCCCGGGTAGGCGGTGAGGCCGCTGTAGCCGACCCAGAACTCGCGCATGGCCAGGTAGCTTTTGTCAGGCTGGCGGCTGTCGTCGCCAGTGTCGGTGCTGGTGCCGTCGTCATTCTGGCGCAGGGTGTCGGTTTCGATGGTGTCGGTGGCTGCGACGGCCTGGCCCATGGCGTAGGCGCTCCAGTTGCCGCGTTCGCCGTAGACCCAGGGGCGCAGGTCCAGGCCCAGGCCGTTGACGTCGCCGCCCGAGCGGGTGCCCAGGTCACGGTCGTCTTCTGACTGGCCGGTGATTTTCACATCCAGGCCAAAGTTTTTTTCAGCGGTCATTTCCGCCAGGGTCGGGCAGGACCACAGCAGGGCGAAGCTCAGGCCGATGCCGGCTTTCACGAAGGGATTGAGCGTCATAGCGAGTCCTCACCGTCTACTTCTTTTTCGTCGTCTTGCAGGGCTTCGATGGCCAGGGTGCTGTTGGCGCCCTGACTCATGCTGCCGCGTGCCTGCTGCTCTTGCGCCAGCAGTTGCCGGGCCTGGTTGCGCTGCTCAGGCGTCAGTTGCTGATCGAGCTGCTGCAGCAGTTCGGCGGACTGCGGCGTCGGGTTGGCCTGGGCCAGCTGCGCAAATACCCACGCGTCACCCGGTTGCGGGCGAATGCCGTGGCCTTCGCTGAATAGCTGGGCCAGGGCGTAGTCGGCGCTGTTCTGCCCGCCACGGGCAGCAGTCAGCAGGTTGTCGACGGCTTTTTGCGGTTCGACATTGCCCAGGTAGCCGCGGCGGTACAGCTGGCCGAGGTAGTAATGGGCACTGATCTCGCCGGCATCGGCAGCTGCCTGCAGGTGCTGTTCGGCTTTGCTGGCGTCAGCCGGCAGGGTCTTGCCTTCGTAGTACAGGCGGCCCAGCAGCAGTTCGGCACGTGGCTGTTCGGCTTCGCGGCCCTTGTCGATGTAGGCCAGCAACTGGTCGGTGTCGCCCAGTTCGGGGAAGTCGTATACCAGCTGCGCCAGGCTGACCCAGGATGCCGGGTTGGCCGGTGCCACCTGCTCGAGCAGGGCCTTGGCGGTGTTCTCGTCGGTCTGGCCGAGGCTGCGGTCGGCCAGCACCCGGGCGACGCTGTCGACCCGGGTGGCCGGCACGGCGCCGCGGGCGTAGGCGGATTTCAGCTGGCCGAGCAGGGCGGCTTGCTGGTCGGCCTGGGCACGCTTCTGGTACACGGTGGCCAGTTCTACGTAACAGATGTCGGTGCTGTTCAGCGCCGCCTTGCAGATGTTCTCGACCTCGCCCAGGTGCTGGTCGTAGGTGCCCTGGGTGCGGTACAGCAGCACCTGGGCCAGGCCCGCTTCCGGGTTGCCGGCGGCGCGCCACTGGTCGATCTGCTGCTGCGCGTTGACCGCGGGGAAGCTCTGTGGGTAGCTGAGGTAGAGCATCGCCAACGGGATCAGGGTGTTGCTTTCGCCTTGGCGGGCCGCTTGCTTGAGCAGGGTTTCGGCTTCTTCGCGTTCGGCCTGGGTGCTGTCGGGCTTGGCCACCAGCAGGCGCCCGAGGCGTGCCTGAGCACGTGGCGACGTGGCGGCAGCGGCGCGGTAGGTGGCCTCGGCTTCCTTGATTTGCGACGGGTCGCGGCTGGCGACCTTGATGTCGGCCAGGCCCACTTGCGCTTCGCTGTAGCCCAGGTCGGCCAGGGCCTTGTAGTTGCGCTCGGCCAGCGCTGTGTCGCCGCGCTTCATGGCTTCGTTGGCCAGGCGCTGGTCGGGCAGACCGGCGCAACCGGCCAAGGCGATGGCTGCAGCCAGGGCACACAGGCCCAGGCTGGCGCTTTTCTTGTAGGGAATCATGTGGTGATCCTCTTACAGCCCACGGGCCATGGCTTTGTCGATCAGCCAGTTGAACGACGGGCCACGGTCGCTGTTGACCGAAGCCGGGCGGCCGGCCAGTTCGGCTGGCATGCCGTCATCGGGCTTGATCTGCACACGGATGTCCGAGGCGAGGTTTTCACTGTCCAGGCTGCTGCTGCTGACGATCTGGCCAGTGCGCACGTCGTCTTCGCCAGCGACCTGGAAGTTGACCCGGGTACCTGGCTTGACCTCGTCGAACTGGCGGTAGCTGAAGCGCGCCTCGACCATCGGCGTGGTGGTACGCGGGATCAGCTGGAAGATCGGCTGGCCCTTGGCGGCGTACTGGCCGTCGTCCACCAGCTGGCGGGCGACCACGCAATCGCAGGGGCTGGTGAGGGTGCCGGACAGCTGTTTGCCGAACAGTTCCTCGATTTTTGCCGGGTCCAGCTGCGCGTCGTCCAGGTTGCCCTTGAGCATGTCCAGCATGCTGGTGGTGAAGCTGGCCAGTGGCGCGCCCTTGGCGACCTGCCCACCGCTTTGCACCAGGCTGTTCACGGTACCGTCGCGCGGCATGGTGATGTTGGTGGTAGGCACCGCGACCACGCCGGCTTCGGCATGGCTGACGAAGTACATGCCGTACAGTGACTTGGCGACGAAGCCGAAGGCGGCGACGCCGACCACGAACACGCCGAGGGTGACGGTAACCGCTTTGAGGCGGCCGAAGGCGCTCAGGCCACTGCCGCCGTCCTTCTGCTTGCGGGCCTTGGTGAAGTTGTCGCGCTGCAGGGTGCTGAGCACGTCGCCGATGCTGATCAGCTCGCCGGACAGGTGGCTGGTGATGATGTGCCGCAGCGTGGCGATGTCGCGCGGTTCGAGGTTCTGGAACTGCGCACCGGTACGGCCGCTGCTCGGGTTGTACGAGCGCACCTGGAACTCGATGTCGATCGACAGGCCCAGGTTGTCGACCACGAACTGCAGGCGCCCGCGCAGCACATCGCCCACCGACAGCGGCTGCTTGGTGTGGAAGCTCAGGCCACCGGCGGACAGGTCATCGACCTTCACTTCGTGGGTCTGGCGCTGGGCATCCAGAAAGCGCAGCTTGGCAGGAATGCGCACCCGGGCGTGTTGGCGCTGGGCTTCGGACTCATGCACGACATTGACGTTCACGGCGGTATTCATGGTGGTTTGTTCCTGTTAGATCCGATCCGGGTTGGGCTCACACGACCATGAACAGCACAGCAACGAAGATGCTGGCGGCCGAGAAGGTCATGGTCCGCGAGGACCAGGTGTTGAACCATTGTTGAAAGCTGGCGAGGTCACGCTTGAGGGCAGTGGGCTGACGCGTCCACGACTGCTTGTCGAGGCGGAAGAACACGTAGATCTTCATCAGCGCGCCGATGATCTGGTTGTAATAGAGAATCAGCGGGTAGGCCGGGCCGACCTTGTGGCCGGAGCACAGCAGCATCACGGTGAGGATCAGCCGGGTGATGCCGATCCACAGCAGGTACACCAGCAGGAAGGCAAGGCCGAACTTGAGGCTGGCGATGACCGCCACGGTCAGGCCCAGCAGGCTGGTCCACATCGACACGCGCTGGTCGAACAGCACGATGCTGGTGAACAGCCCCAGGCGGCGCATGCCCAGGCCAAGGGCACGGGAGTTCTGCCGCAGGTTGTTGCCGTACCAGCGGTACATCAGCTTGCGGCTGGCCTTGAAAAAGCTCTTCTCCGGCGGGTGCTCGACCGTGTTGATGGCGGCGTCCGGCACGTAGAAGGTGTCGTAGCCAAGGCGCATCAGGCTGAACCAGCTGGACTTGTCGTCACCGGTGAGGAACTTGAAGCGGCCCAGGCGCCAGTGCATCAGCGAGTCGCTTTCGACGTCGGCGATGAACTCGGGGTTGGTCACCACGCTGGCGCGGAACATCGACATGCGCCCGGTCATGGTCAGCACGCGCTTGGACAGGGCCATCGAGCACATGTTGATGTGGCGCTGGGCGAAGCGCAGCTTGTGCCATTCGCTCATGATGTAGCCGCCACGCACTTCGCAGAATTCGTTGGTGGTCAGGCCGCCGACATTGGCGAACAGCTTGAACCACGGCACGGTCTTGCGCACCACGCCATCGGCCAGCACGGTGTCACCGTCGATCACCGCCACCACCGCGTTCTCGTCCGGCAGCATGCGCGAGATGGCGCGGAAGCCGTAGGCCAGGCCATCGCGCTTGCCGGTACCGGCGATGCGCACGATGTCCAGCTTTACGTGGGCCGGCGGGTTGTACTTGGCCCACAGGCTTTTCACCAGCAGTTCGTCCGACATCTCCACCAGCGAGCAGACCACGGTGGTGGGGAAACCGCAGTTGATCGCTTCGCGGATCACCGAGCTGTACACCTGGGCGGTGGTCAGCGCTTCGATACGGAAGCTGGTCACCATCAGGTACACATGCGACGGGTTGGTCGCGTCGCCCATTTTCTGTACCTTGCGGCGCAGGTACGGGTACACGCCGTAGAGAAATATCATGCCGCGGATGAAATGGGTGGCGCCCATGGAATAGCGCCAGATGCCGACTGCGCCGACCAGGAAGATGAAGTGCTTCGACTGCGAGTCGAAGATATCGGCTGGCAGGGCCAGGGCGATCAGCATGAGCAGGCTCATGTAGAGCAGCCAACCGGCGCACTGCAACAGCACTGTCTGGAGCCTTTGCATGTTCAGCATCCGTGGAGAATTCGGGAAAGGGTGGGCGGCACAACGGCTCTGTACAGAACCCTTGTGCCGCCTGGCCGGGCACTTACCAGCAGATGCCTTCGGTGCGGCTGGTGGTGCTGGTCGGGTTGTTCATGAACCCGACCAGGTCGATCACCTGCTTGCCGGCCGGCGCTTGCTGGGCCAGCGCACGGAACTGCTCGTCACGGTTGCCGAGGACGATGATGTCGGCGTTGTCGATGACCTTCTGGAAATCGGCGTTGAGCAGCGACGACACGTGCGGGATCTTCGATTCGATGTAGTCCTTGTTGGCGCCGTGGACACGGGCGTACTCGACGTTCTCGTCGTAGATGTCCAGCTGGTAGCCCTTGCCGATCAGGCGCTCGGCCAGTTCCACCAGCGGGCTTTCGCGCAGGTCGTCGGTGCCGGCCTTGAAGCTCAGGCCGAGCAGGGCGACCTTGCGCTTGTCGTGGCTTTCGATCAGCTCGAAGGCGTTCTGCACCTGCGATTCGTTGCTGCGCATCAGCGAGTCGAGCAGCGGTGCGCGGACATCGAGGCTGGCGGCGCGGTAGGTGAGGGCGCGCACGTCCTTGGGCAGGCACGAGCCGCCGAAGGCGAAGCCTGGGCGCATGTAGTACTGGGACAGGTTCAGGACCTTGTCCTGGCAGACCACTTCCATCACCTCGCGGCCATCGACGCCTACCGCCTTGGCGATGTTGCCGATTTCGTTGGCAAAGGTGACCTTGGTGGCGTGCCAGACGTTGCAGGTGTACTTGATCATCTCGGCCACTTCGATCGGCTTGCGGATGACCGGGGCGTCGAGCTCTTCGTACAGTGCCTGGAGGATGTCGCCGCTGGCACTGTCCAGTTCGCCGATGACGGTCATTGGCGGCTGGTCGTAGTCCTTGATCGCGGTGCTCTCACGCAGGAACTCGGGGTTGACCGCGACACCGAAGTCGACCCCGGCCTTCTTGCCCGAGCAGTCTTCGAGAATCGGGATGACCACGTTCTTGACGGTGCCTGGCAGCACGGTGCTGCGCACCACGATGGTGTGACGGCGGGTGGTGTCACGCAGTACGTAACCGATTTCGCGGCACACCGACTCGATGTATTCCAGGCCCAGGTCGCCGTTCTTCTTGCTGGGCGTACCCACGCAGATCATCGACACGTCGCTGGCACGGATGGCTTCGGCGAAGTCGGTGGTGCCGCGCAGGCGGCCATTGGCGATGCCCTGTTGCAGCAGTGCTTCCAGGCCAGGTTCGACGATGGGCGACTTGCCCTGGTTGATCAGGTCGATCTTGGTGCTGGACACGTCCACACCGATCACTTCATGGCCACGCGCCGTCAGGCAGCCTGCACAGACTGCACCCACATAACCCAAACCAAAGATGCTGATACGCATCGCTATCACCTCATGTGTTTATCACGCCGGCCACTGCGGAAAGTGCCGTGCTGGATGGATTAACAACAGTTTCAAGGCGCACGGGTCCATGGCGAATGCACACTTCACCGAGCGCAGGCAAAATAAATCCGGAGCGCAAAAAGTTATGCACTCAAATAGGCATTAAATAGCCATTAATTAAAAACGTGCCCTGAAATGCAGCCGTCTTAATTGCAAAGTGCTACTTGGCGCTTTGCTGTGCTTGTTTTTTCAAGTGGGATAAATCCTTTGAAATCAACCACTAGGACGAGTTGTAAGGGACGCTTGTCTCCTGCATGGACAGGGGCTGCGGGAGATACCCGCCTGCCTGTCTAAGTTATCGCGGCAGGTAGCGGATACCTGCCATTGTCATCTGTAAGTCATCTCTCACAACCCGTAGGCAGGAAAATCGTTACGGCACTATGAGCGATGGGTTGCAGGAGAAGTTCCTGTGTGGATTCTGCCGGGATGAAAGATTTCTAAATATTTATTCAGTTGGGCGCAGTTTCAATTTGATAGCACGCAGGTGTTTTACCCCCGTGTATCAAGGGTGAGACTGTTACGAGATGTTTTTATGCCAGTATCGGAAAATATTTTTCGAGATTCGTCAGAAAAGGTATGAACGGTCTTATGACGGTTGGCGATAAAGGGAGGGGTGGTGGATTATTGACGCCGGATTTGTGGCGTAGTGGCAGTTTGCGCCATGGCCGGCTACAGGGCGGCTGGCCTCTTTGCGGGTTAACCGGTCGCCGCACCGCCGCTCGCACAGGGCCCGCATCAGGGCTGACAGGCGCTGCATCTCTTGCGGCGAGCCCCTGTCAGCCTGGATGCCCCCCCCTGAAGGCGATCCGATTGACCCACGAAGAGGGCATAGCGGGCTTACTCAGCAGGCTGATCGCGCAAAAACACCAGATGATCCGCCTTGGACTGCTCGGCGCTGTAGTAGTACCCCTGCACATCGAACCGCTTGAGCTGTTCGGGATCGCTGATGCGCTGCTGGATCACAAAGCGGCTCATCATGCCGCGGGCTTTCTTGGCGTAGAAGCTGATGATCTTGTACTGGCCGTTTTTCCAGTCCTTGAAATCGACATTGATCACCCGAGCGTTCAGCGCGCTACGTTTCACTGCACTGAAATACTCGTTGCTGGCCAGGTTCAACAGCACGTCATCGCCCTGTTCGGCCAGCGCCTGGTTCAGCCATTCGCTGATGCGCGTGCCCCAGAAGGCGTACAGGTCCTTGCCGCGGGCGTTGGCCAGCTTGGTGCCCATCTCCAGGCGGTAGGGCTGCATGAGGTCCAGCGGACGCAGCAGGCCGTAAAGGCCCGAGAGCATGCGCAGGTGGTCTTGCGCGTAGCTGAAATCGTCCTCGCCCAGGCTTTCGGCGTCGAGGCCGGTGTACACGTCACCCTTGAACGCCAGCAGCGCCTGCTTGGCATTGGCCGGGGTGAAGTCTGGCGTCCAGCTGCCGAAGCGCGCGGCATTCAGACCGGCAAGCTTGTCGGACAGGTGCATCAGCTCGCTGATCTGCGCTGGCGACAGGTCGCGCAGTTGCTGGATCAGTTCCTGGGAATCGTCCAGGTACTGGGGCAGGGTGAAACGCTCGGTCACAGGCTTGGTGTCGTAGTCGAGGGTCTTGGCGGGGGAAATCACCGTCAGCATCGGGTCGGCTCCTGGCATCTTTGACCGCAGATTCTACGGGTTGGGCGGTGCAAGTCCAAACTATGGCGACGATAGTCACAGACCATGGCCGAAGCAGGCGCTATAGTTCGCGTTTTGCCGCTGCGGAGCCTTCCACCGTGCGCATTGCCTCTGCCTTGCTGGTCGCGCTGCTGAGCCTGACTGTGCAAGCCGCCCCTTCCACCCAGGTCAGCCTCGACCGCAGCCTGTGGCCCGAGCAGCTGGACAGCCCGGCACTGTTTGACGTGGCTTCGCGCGCCGAGATCCTGTCGTTCGCCCAGGTGCTGCACGAAAGCGAGCTGCTCGACGACGCGGCACTGGCGGCGCGGCTGGGGCTACGGCAGATCAACCTGCAAAAGGTACGCCTGGTTCGGGCGCGGCTGTGGCAGCGATTGTGGCAGGGCTATCAGCAGGCGCAGCGCAGTTGCGAGCAGGATGCGTCGTTCTGCTACCCGGTAGCTTCGATGGCTGATTTGCGCACGCAAGCAGCTACTTTCGCCGCAGATGTAGGCACGTTCTATGCAGGATGGGTCGAGCCTAGCCATCAGTTCCATGTTCGTTACCTGGATGAACAACTGCGCAAGGCGGCGTTGCTGCCGCAGACCAGCAGCGAGGTGGAGCGGCTGTCCCCCCGTGAGCGTAATGGTGATGAACTGAATGACCGCATGTTCCTGCTGACTTTCGTCGGTGGCCCCGGGCCGGACAGTGGCAGCACTGACCTGCTCACCGACTACCTGCGCAGACAGAAACTCCAAGGTACCTTCTTTGTGCTCGGCAACCGCCTGCAGCAACGGCGTGACGCGGGGCCGGCCAATGCCTTGCGCCAGCTCTACGACGGTCAGTGTGTGGGTATCCAGGGCTGGGAATACCGCTCCCACGCGCAGTGGACGGACTGGCAGGATTCGCTGCGGCGTAGTCAGGCGCGGGTGCAAGCCGACCTGCCAGCGCAGTATGTGCCGTTGTTCCGGCCGCCCTATGGCCAGCGCCGGGCTGACGGCGAGTCGTTCATGGCCAGCCAGCAGTTGCGCGTGTCATTGTGGGATATCGATGCCCAGGATGATGGCGCGTTGAGTGCCCAGGCCTCTGCGCAGCGGGTGTTGACCTTGATGTTGCTGTGGCGCAAGGGCGTGATCCAGTTCCATGACAGCCTGCCCAAGGCCCAGCCGGCAGTGGAATGGTTGCTGCGCAGCACCGCGCAGAGCGGTATCGGCTGGCAGGATTGCCGGGAATATGGATATGCCGAATAGAGGGTATGACTTTTGAATGTAGTCCCCTCTGGCGTCCGCGCCAAGGCCTCATCGTCAATCGGAAAAATAAACTTCAAAATCTCGTAAAAATGCTTTTTCCGGTCATGGCTTTTGCGGTATGAAGAAACCAGACAGCCGATTCCTGCAGCACAGGTGGCGTCATCCAGGCCCACCTAGGCAGGTTCGCTTCCCGCCCGTAACAACGCGGATACGGGGAGACGGTAGTCACTTTGCGGCGTAACAGACCACGCCGTGTGGCTTCGACATAAGGTGACCGAGTATGGATGACCAAGGACGCAACCCTTCCTCCAGCAAGCCAATCCTCTATGTGCTCGATACCAACGTCCTGATTCACGACCCCAACGCATTGCTCAACTTCGAGGAGCACCACGTCGCCCTGCCGATGACGGTGCTGGAGGAACTCGACAAGCTCAAGACGGGCAAACAGACCATCGCCGCTGAATGCCGCCAAGCCATCCGCCTGATCGACCAGACCCTGGGCGACGCCTCGCCCAGCGATGTCGAGCAGGGCGTGCCGATTCAGCGTGGCAAGAGCGGGCCCAAGGGCTTCCTGTCCATCCTGATGACGCCGCGCAACGAGCCGAACAGGCTGCTGCCGGAAAACCTCAACGACAACATCATCATCAACCAGCTGCTTGAAGTACGGGCTCGGCGCAGCGACCTGGACGTGGTGCTGGTCACCAAAGACATCAACATGCGCCTGAAGGCGCGCGCTTGCGGGATTGCGGCCGAGGATTACAGCACCGACCAGCTGGTCGATGACGTGTCCTTGCTGTCCAAGGGCTACCACTCGGTCACTGGCTCGTTCTGGGACCGGGTGAGCAAGGTCGATACCCGTCAGGAGCGGGGGCGTACCTGGCATCGGGTGCAGATGATCGACAACCTGCCGGCCGTCCACATCAACGAATTCATCATCGATGAGCAAGGCTTCGTCGGCTGGATCAAGGGCATCCGCAACGATGAGCTGCTGTTGCTCGACCTGCATCAGGAGCCCCTGTTGCACCAGGAAGCCTGGGGCCTGAAGCCACGCGACATCCATCAGAGCCTGGCACTCTTCGCCCTGCTTGACCCGGATATTCACCTGGTCAACCTGACCGGCCCTGCCGGCTCGGGCAAGACCATTCTGGCGCTGGCCGCAGCCATCGAGCAGACCATGGTCAGCAAGCGCTACCGGCGCATCATTGCCACCCGCAGCGTGCAGGGGCTGGACCAGGAAATCGGCTTCCTGCCGGGCACCGAAGCGGAGAAGATGGAGCCTTGGCTGGGCGCGATCACCGACAACCTCGAAGCCTTGCACATGGATGACGAAAGCACGCATGGCAGTGTCGAGTACATCCTCGAGCGGGTACCGTTGCAGTTCAAGTCGCTCAACTACATTCGCGGTCGCAGCTTCCAGCAGAGCCTGATCCTGATCGACGAGTGCCAGAACCTTACGCCGCACCAGATCAAGACCATCATCACCCGTGCCGGCTCCGGGTCCAAGGTGGTCTGCCTTGGCAACCTGGCGCAGATCGATACCCCTTACCTGTCCGCGACCAGCTCGGGCCTGACTTACCTGACCGAGCGCTTCAAGGACTTCCCCCACGGCGTGCACCTGACCCTGCAAGGGGTGCCACGCTCGGTGCTGGCCGAGTACGCCGAGTCGCATCTGTAAAACCATGCAGCCGGGCAGATCACTGCCCGGCCTTTTCGCGGGCACGCCCGCTTCCACAGGATCTCCACTTGATTCAAGGCGGTGAGGACCCTGTGGGAGCGGGCGTGCCCGCGAAGAGGCCGGGCCTGCCGACACATACCTCTGCTCAAACCTGACCCACAGGTTTACACTGCGAGTTCCCCTCACAGGAGCAGAGCAGTGCTGACACATCTTGATTCCCAGGGCCGGGCCAACATGGTCGACGTCACTGAAAAGGCGGTGACCGAGCGTGAGGCCATTGCCGAAGCGCGGGTGCGCATGCTGCCGCAGACCTTGCAGATGATCGTCGACGGTGAGCACCCCAAGGGCGACGTGTTCGCCGTGGCGCGCATTGCCGGGATCCAGGCGGCGAAGAAGACCAGCGACCTGATCCCGCTGTGCCACCCGCTGATGCTGACCAGCGTCAAGGTCGAGCTCAGCGCCGAGGGCGAGGACGCCGTGCGCATCGTCGCCCGCTGCAAGCTGGCCGGGCAGACCGGCGTCGAGATGGAAGCGCTGACCGCCGCCAGTGTCGCCGCGCTGACGATCTATGACATGTGCAAGGCGGTGGACAAGGGCATGGTCATCGAGCAGGTGCGCCTGCTGGAAAAGCTCGGCGGCAAGAGCGGCCACTACAAGGTGGAGGCGTGATGAAGGTCAAGGTGATGTACTTCGCCCGTTACCGTGAGCAGCTGGACGTGGATGCCGAACAGGTGGAGGGCGCGTTCCAGGTGCTCGACGATGTGCGCCAGGCGCTGGTGGCCAAGGGCGAGCGTTACGCGGTACTGGCCGAGCAGAACCTGATGTGCGCGCGCAATGAAGAGCTGTGCAAGCTCGATGAGCCCTTGGAAGACGGCGATGAAGTGGCGTTCTTCCCACCGGTGACCGGAGGCTGAACATGGCAGTGCGAGTGCAGGAAGGCGCGTTCGACCCTGGGGCCGAGGTGAATGCCATGCATGCGGCCAACGTGGGTGTGGGCGCGGTGGTCGGGTTTGTCGGCTATGTGCGGGACTTCAATGATGGGCGCGATGTGGCGGGGATGTTCCTCGAGCACTACCCGGGCATGACCGAGAAGGCCCTGGCCAAGATCGTGGTCGAGGCCGAGCAGCGCTGGCCGCTGCTGAAGGTGGAGGTGCTGCATCGCATCGGGGCGCTGGAGCCGGGCGAGCCGATCGTGTTCGTCGGTGTCGCCAGTGCCCATCGGCAGGCCGCATTCGAGGCCTGCGATTTCATCATGGACTACCTGAAGACCCGCGCGCCGTTCTGGAAGAAGGAAACTACCCAGGAAGGGCCGAGGTGGGTGGAAGGCAGGCAGAGTGACCAGGACGCTGCCGGGCGCTGGTAGTCAAGGCTGCGCCGATCCCATGTAGGAGCGGCCTTGTGTCGCGAAAGGGCCGCGCAGCGGCCCCAGGATGTCAGCATTAATGCATGAATTGCTGGGGCCGCTGTGCGGCCCTTTCGCGACACAAGGCCGCTCCTACAAGGGCGGCGTTGGCATTCAGGCAATCAGTGATGCTTGCGCGGCACCGGCTTGAGTAGCTCATCCGGCGGCATCTCGCACTTGATCTTGCGCCCCAGCAGCTCCTCGATCCCCGGCAACTGATACGAATCATCCTCACCGGCAAAGCTGATCGACACGCCATCAGCCCCCGCGCGTCCGGTACGGCCGATACGGTGCACGTAGTCGTCCGGATCCTCGGGCAGGGTGAAGTTGATCACGTGGCTGATGCCATCGATATGAATGCCACGCCCTGCCACGTCAGTGGCCACCAGCACCGTGACCCGACCTTCGCGGAAGTTTTCCAGGGTTCGAATACGCTTGTGCTGCGGCACGTCGCCCGACAACTGGGCGGCATTGATGCCGTCGCGCACCAGCTTTTCCTCGATGCGCCGCACTTCGTCCTTGCGGTTGGCAAACACCATCACCCGTTCCCACTTGTTCTGGGTCACCAGGTTGTACAGCAGCTTGTACTTGTCGCTGCCGGCCACCGCATACACGTGCTGCTCGACCGTTTCGCTGGCCACGTTCTCCGGCTCGATCTCGACGATGGCCGGGTTGGTGGTCCATTGCTTGGCCAGGTTCATCACGTCTTCGGTGAAGGTGGCCGAGAACAGCAGGGTCTGGCGCTCGCTTTTTGGCGGCGTCTGGCGAATGATCTGGCGCACCTGCGGGATGAAGCCCATGTCGAGCATGCGGTCGGCCTCGTCCAGCACCATCACCTCGACCATGTCCAGGTGCACCTCGCCGCGCTGGTTGAAGTCCAGCAGGCGGCCAGGGGTGGCGACCAGGATGTCGCAGTGGCGCGCTTCCAGGGCCTTGAGCTGTTTGTCGAATTCCATGCCGCCGACAAAGCTCATCACGTTCAGGCCGGTGTACTTGGTCAGCGCTGCGGCGTCCTTGGCGATCTGCACCACCAGCTCGCGGGTGGGGGCGATGATCAGCGCACGCGGCTCGCCCATGTAGCGTTCTTTGGGTGGTGGCGTCTGCTGCAGCTGGGAAATGATCGAAATCAGGAATGCCGCAGTCTTGCCAGTACCGGTCTGGGCCCGGCCGATGGCGTCCTGGCCACGCAGGGTGTAGCCCAGCACCTGGGCCTGGATCGGCGTGCAGTACGGGAAGCCCAGGTCGTGGATGGCGTGCATCACCTCGTTGGACAGCTTGAAGTCGTGGAAGCGGGTCTTGCCTTCCTGCGGCTCGACCACGAAGTCTTCCAGCTTCCACAGGCTGGCCTGCGGCTTGGGTTTGCGCTCGCGGCGCGGTTTGGCATTGACCGGCTTTTCGACCGCAGGTGTCACAGCGGCAGGCTGTTCAGCCGCAGGGGTGGGATTGGCGCGCGGTGCGGCCGGGGTAGGCGCAGGCCGCGCCTCGGTGGGCGCGGGCGCAGGCGGCGTTGCACTGGCAGCAGGAGCGACGGCCTGTGGCGCGGCGTCTCCCTTGCCGAATATTTTCTTGAGTGCCTTGAGCACGATCGTCTCATCAACTGATTAAGGAATGTACGCCGGGCAGTGTAAAGCAAGAATCAGGCTCGGCGTAGTGGAATAGCCCTACAACTACAGGCGGCTTCTGCTTATTGCAGTTGCATGGCCAGCCACTCGTGGACGTCGTTCAACTCCTCGACCACCACTTCGTGCTCCATCGGGTATTCCTGCCAGCGGGCGGCGACGCCCCAGGTGTTCAGGTACTCGAAGGCGGTGCGGCCCATGGACGGGATCACCACCGGGTCGTGCACGCCATGCAGGCACAGGGCCGGGGTGCGTTGCTGGCACGCACTCAGCTGGTGCTGTTCGTTGAAGGTAGGGGCGTAGGTGGACAGGGCGATGACCCCGCCCAGTGCCTCTTGCCACTTTATATAGGCAGTGTGCAGCACCACCGCGCCGCCCTGGGAGAAACCGGCCAGGAAGATTCGCGCCAGGTTGATGCCTTTGGCCTGCTCGGCCTTGATCAGGGCGATCACCTGCTCGGCCGATTCCTCCAGCTGCGCTTCATCGATGGCGCGGGCCGGGGTCATCGCCTTGATGTCATACCAGCTGGGCATGGCGTAGCCGCCATTGATGGTCACCGGGCGGGTCGGCGCCTGCGGCATGATGAACCGCGTGGTGAGCAGGCGTTCCTGCATGAATTCGGCGACGGGTAGGAAGTCGTAACGGTCGGCCCCCAAACCGTGCAACCAGATCACACAAGCGTCTGCGGTTTTCTGCGGTTCGAGGATCAGTGGGTTGGTCATGACTGCTCCGAAAGTGTGCGGATCTTGTTATGGCGTGCGTGAAATGAAGGCGCGGGAAATGATTGTCGGAAAAAGAATGTCGCAACGATACAACTTTCCCTACTTGACGTGCGCTTAAACGCTACAGCCAGGAGTTCTGGTACGCGCTTTGCAATTGAACCTGCGATGCAAAGGGCAGGCCGAGACGGTAACACCCTTTGTAAGCGAAGGCTGTCACAGAACAGTCCATTGCGCCAATTGACCCAATAACAAGCCAACACGGGTCGGATACGCCTCAAAAGGGTGCGGTGCAATTCCGGCTCGATACAACAAGAGCGATTTGGAGGTTGTGAATGAAGATGTTGAAAACCACCCTGGCAGTCCTGACCGCTGCCGCCGCACTGGGCGCCGTGAGCACTGCCCAGGCCGGCGCCACCCTCGATGCGGTGAAGAAAAAGGGCTTCGTCCAGTGTGGCGTGAGCGACGGTCTTCCAGGCTTCTCGGTACCTGATGCGCAGGGCAAGATCGTCGGCATCGACGCCGATGTCTGCCGCGCCGTGGCCGCCGCCGTGTTCGGCGACGCCAGCAAGGTCAAGTTCAGCCAGCTCAACGCCAAGGAACGCTTCACCGCCCTGCAGTCGGGGGAAGTCGACGTGCTGTCGCGCAACACCACCTGGACCAGCTCGCGCGATGCCGGCATGGGTCTGGTGTTCGCCGGTGTCACCTACTATGACGGCGTCGGCTTCCTGGTCAACAAGAAGCTCGGTGTTTCCAGCGCCAAGGAGCTCGACGGCGCCACCATCTGCATCCAGGCCGGTACCACTACCGAGCTGAACGTGTCGGACTACTTCCGCGCCAATGGCCTGAAGTACACCCCGATCACCTTCGACACTTCCGACGAGAGCGCCAAGTCGCTGGAGTCCGGCCGTTGCGACGTGCTGACTTCGGACAAATCGCAGCTGTTTGCCCAGCGTTCCAAGCTGGCCGCGCCGACCGACTATGTAGTGCTGCCGGAAACCATCTCCAAGGAGCCGCTGGGCCCGGTGGTGCGCAAGGGCGACGAAGAGTGGTTCAGCATCGTCAAGTGGACCTTGTTCGCGATGCTGAATGCCGAAGAAGCAGGCATCACCTCCAAAACCGTCGAGGCCGAAGCCAAGTCTACCAAGAACCCCGACAACGCCCGGCTGCTTGGCGCTGACGGCGAGTATGGCAAGGACCTCAAGCTGCCCAAAGACTGGGTAGTGCAGATCGTCAAGCAAGTCGGCAACTACGGCGAAGTGTTCGAGAAGAACCTGGGCCAGAGCACCGACCTGAAGATCGACCGTGGCATGAACGCCCTGTGGAACAACGGCGGCATCCAGTACGCGCCACCTGTGCGCTGATGGCTGCATCCTGCGGCGGCATCCCGCCGCCGCAGGTTGTTCGGAACCCTACTTTCCGGGGCACCTCATGCAAAATCGAATCGGCGCACAAAAGGGCTTGTCCCTGAGTGATCCACGTGTGCGCGCGTGGCTGTTCCAGGTCCTCACGATCGTGTTCGTGGTCGGCCTGGGCTGGTACCTGTTCCACAACACGCAAACCAACCTGCAACACCGGGGCATCACCTCGGGCTTCGACTTCCTCGAGCGCAGTGCCGGCTTCGGCATTGCCCAGCACCTGATCCCCTATGTGGAATCCGACAGCTATGCGCGGGTGTTCGTCATCGGCCTGCTCAACACCCTGCTGGTGACCCTCATTGGCGTGGTGCTGGCGACCATTCTCGGCTTCATCATCGGCGTGGCGCGGCTGTCGCCGAACTGGATGATCAACAAGCTGGCGACCGTGTATGTGGAAACCTTCCGCAACATCCCGCCGTTGTTGCAGATCCTGTTCTGGTACTTCGCCGTGTTCCTGACCCTGCCGGGGCCGCGGGGCAGCATCAACATCGACGATATGTTCTTCATCAGCAACCGCGGCCTGAACATGCCCGGTGCTGCCATGACCGATGGTTTCTGGCCGTTCGCCATTGCCTTGGCCCTGGCGCTGCTGGCGACCGTGGCGATGGTGCGCTACGCCAACAAGCGCTTCAACGAAACCGGCGTACCGTTCCACAAGTTCTGGGTGGGGCTGGGGTTGCTGGTTGCCATCCCCGGGGCCTGCGTGCTGCTGTTCGGCAGCCCGGTTACCTGGGAAATGCCGCAGTTGAAGGGCTTCAACTTCGTCGGTGGCTGGGTGCTGATCCCCGAGTTGCTGGCGCTGACCCTGGCACTGACCATCTACACCGCAGCGTTCATCGCCGAAATCGTGCGTTCCGGTATCCGCTCGGTCAGCCATGGCCAGACCGAAGCCGCGCGCTCGCTGGGCCTGCGTGAGGGCCCGACACTGCGCAAGGTGATCATCCCCCAGGCACTGCGGGTGATCATTCCGCCGCTGACCAGCCAGTACCTGAACCTGGCGAAGAACTCGTCGCTGGCGGCCGGTATCGGCTACCCGGAGATGGTCTCGCTGTTCGCCGGTACCGTGCTCAACCAGACCGGCCAGGCCATCGAGGTGATCGCCATCACCATGAGTGTCTATCTCGCCATCAGCATCAGCATTTCGCTGCTGATGAACTGGTACAACAAGCGCATTGCGCTGATCGAGCGGTGAGGATACGCCCGTGAATGCCCATGTTTTCAAACCTGATATGCCGCCCCCGGTGAAAACCGTCGGCGTGCTCGCATGGATGCGTGCCAATCTGTTCTCCAGCTGGCTCAACACGCTGCTGACCCTGTTCGCCATCTACCTGGTGTGGCTGATCGTGCCGCCGTTGCTGCAGTGGGCGCTGATCGATGCCAACTGGGTTGGCACCACCCGCGCCGACTGCACCAAGGAAGGCGCCTGCTGGGTGTTCGTGCAGCAGCGCTTCGGCCAGTTCATGTACGGCTACTACCCGACGGAGCTGCGCTGGCGCGTGGACCTGACCGTTTGGCTTGCCGTGCTCGGCGCCGCGCCGCTGTTCATCAGGCAGTTCCCACGCAAGGCTTTCTACGGCCTGGGCTTCCTGGTGCTGTACCCGGTGCTGGCCTACACCTTGCTGCACGGTGGCTACCTGGGCCTGCAAAGCGTCCCGACCAGCCAGTGGGGCGGGCTGATGCTGACCCTGGTGATCGCCACCGTGGGCATCGTCGGCGCCTTGCCGCTGGGTATTCTGCTGGCCCTGGGACGGCGTTCGAAGATGCCGGCGGTGAAGGTGGTGTGCGTGACCTTCATCGAGTTCTGGCGCGGCGTGCCGCTGATTACCGTGCTGTTCATGTCGTCGGTGATGCTGCCGTTGTTCCTGCCCGAGGGCATGAGCTTCGACAAGCTGCTGCGGGCGATGATCGGGGTGATCCTGTTCCAGTCAGCCTATATCGCCGAGGTGGTACGCGGCGGCCTGCAGGCCATCCCCAAGGGCCAGTACGAAGCCGCTGCGGCGATGGGCCTGGGATACTGGCGGGCGATGGGCCTGGTGATCCTGCCGCAGGCGCTCAAGCTGGTGATCCCCGGCATCGTCAACACCTTCATAGCCCTGTTCAAGGACACCAGCCTGGTGATCATCATCGGCCTGTTCGACCTGCTCAACAGCGTCAAGCAAGCCGCCGCCGACCCGGCCTGGCTGGGCATGGCCACCGAGGGCTACGTGTTCGCCGCCCTGGTGTTCTGGATTTTCTGTTTCGGTATGTCCCGCTACTCCATGCACCTGGAGCGCAAGCTGGACACTGGCCACAAGCGTTAGGAGTTTCGACATGAGTGAAGCGATCAAGCAGCCTGCCGGCCCCGAGGGCATCATCCAGATGCAGGGTGTGAACAAGTGGTACGGCCAGTTCCATGTGCTCAAGGACATCAACCTGAACGTGCGCCAGGGCGAGCGTATCGTGCTGTGCGGGCCGTCCGGTTCGGGCAAGTCCACCACCATCCGTTGCCTCAACCGCCTGGAAGAGCACCAGCAAGGGCGCATCGTGGTCGATGGCGTGGAGCTGACCAACGACCTGAAGCAGATCGAGGCCATCCGCCGCGAAGTGGGCATGGTGTTCCAGCACTTCAACCTGTTCCCGCACCTGAGCATTCTGGAGAACTGCACCCTGGCGCCGATGTGGGTGCGCAAGATGCCCCGGCGCAAGGCCGAGGAAATTGCCATGCACTACCTGGAACGGGTGCGTATTCCGGAACAGGCGCACAAGTACCCGGGGCAGTTGTCCGGTGGCCAGCAGCAGCGTGTGGCGATTGCCCGTGCGCTGTGCATGAAACCGAAGATCATGCTGTTCGACGAACCGACGTCGGCGCTGGACCCGGAAATGGTCAAGGAAGTGCTCGATACCATGGTGGGCCTGGCCGAGGATGGCATGACCATGCTCTGCGTCACCCATGAAATGGGCTTTGCCCGCACCGTGGCGAACCGGGTGATCTTCATGGACAAGGGGGAGATCGTGGAGCAGGCGGCGCCGGATGATTTCTTCGACCGGCCGCGCAGTGACCGGACGCGGTTGTTCCTGAGCCAGATTCTGCATTGATACTGTTGGGGCTGCTTTGCAGCCCATCGCCGGCAAGCCAGCTCCCACAGGTACTGCACAGGGCTTGAGGCCGGTGCTATCCCTGTGGGAGCTGGCTTGCCGGCGATGGGCCGCAAAGCGGCCCCGTTTATTACTTCTCTTCTGTGGTCACTGCTGGTGCCGGTGGCGGCCGTAGCCCCACCTCGGCAATCAGCTTCAACTGTTGCCCATTGCGCATCACCTCGATGGTGATCTTCTCGTTGGGCTTGATCCGCGCCACCTGATTCATCGACTTGCGCCCGTCACCGGCGGGCTCGCCGTTGATGCTCATGATCACATCACCCAGCTGCAGCCCGGCCTTGGCCGCCGGCCCTTCGCGGAAGATGCCCGCCACCACGATGCCCGGGCGGTCTTTCATGCCGAACGACTCAGCCAGCTCCTGGCTCAGCGGCTGCACTTCGATACCCAGCCAGCCACGGATCACCTGGCCGTGCTCGATGATCGACTTCATCACCTCCAGCGCCAGTTTTACCGGAATGGCGAAGCCGATGCCCTGTGAGCCACCCGACTTGGAGAAGATCGCCGTATTGATGCCGACCAGGTTGCCGCTGGCATCCACCAGCGCACCGCCGGAGTTGCCCGGGTTGATCGCCGCGTCGGTCTGGATGAAGTCTTCATAGTTGTTAAGGCCCAGCTGGTTGCGGCCGGTGGCGCTGATGATGCCCATGGTCACGGTCTGGCCGACCCCGAACGGGTTGCCGATGGCCAGCGACACGTCGCCGATGTGAATGGTGTCGGAGCGGCCGATGGTGATGGCAGGCAGCTTCTTCAGGTCGATCTTCAGCACCGCCAGGTCGGTTTCCGGGTCGCTGCCAATTACCCGGGCCAGGGTCTCGCGGCCGTCTTTCAGGGCCACGACGATCTGGTCGGCGCCGCTGGTGACGTGGTTGTTGGTCAGCAGGTAACCCTCGGGGCTCATGATCACCGCCGAGCCCAGGCTCGACTCCCAGCGCCGCTGCTTGGGCAGGTTGTCGCCGAAGAAACGCCGGAACTGCGGGTCTTCGAACAGCGGGTGGGCGCTCTTGTTCACCACCTTGGTGGTGTACAGGTTGACCACCGCCGGGGCGGCCAGGGTCACGGCATCGGCGTAGGACACCGGGCCCTGCATGATCCGCGTAGTCTGCGGGGCTTGTTGCAGGTTGACGTCCTGGCTGGGCAGGCCGACCCATTGCGGGAAGCGCTGGATGATCAGCATGGCGATCAGTATGCCGGTAAGCAGGGGCCAGCCAAAGTAACGCAAAGCCTTGAACATGAACGAATCCTGGAAAGAGCGAAGGCCGGTGGCCGCGCGGTGGGGCATGAGCGCGCGCGATGATACACCGGTTCCCCCAGTGCCGGCGACGGCCCATAATGGCCGGCATTATACGGGCGTTCCATAGGCGTTGTGCCCGAGAAAAGCGCAGTTTTCGAGGAGATTTGCATGGCCGTCGCTCTAAACACCCTGGTCGAGGAAGCCGAGCGTTACCTGGGCAGCGCGAAGATCCAGGACTATTGCCCCAACGGCCTGCAGGTCGAGGGCCGGCCGCAGGTCAGCCGGATTGTCAGCGGCGTCACCGCCAGCCAGGCGTTGCTGGATGCCGCGGTGGAGGCGGGGGCCGACCTGGTGCTGGTACACCATGGGTATTTCTGGAAAGGCGAAAACCCGTGCGTCACCGGCATCCGCCAGCGCCGCCTGAAGACCTTGCTGAGCAACGATATCAGCCTGCTGGCGTTCCATCTGCCACTGGACGTGCACCCGGAGGTCGGCAACAACGTGCAGCTGGCGCGGCAACTGGACATTACCGTCGAAGGGCCGCTGGACCCAGCGAACCCCAAAGTGGTCGGGCTGGTCGGTTCGCTCGCCGAGCCGATCACCGCGCGTGATTTTGCCCGGCGGGTGCAGGAAGTGCTGGGGCGTGAGCCGTTGCTGGTCGAGGGTGATCAGATGATCCGCCGGGTCGGCTGGTGCACCGGGGGCGGGCAGGGCTACATCGACACCGCGATCGCGGCCGGGGTGGATTTGTACCTGACGGGCGAAGCGTCCGAGCAGACCTATCACAGTGCGCGCGAGAACGGCGTCAGCTTCATTGCTGCCGGGCACCATGCCACCGAACGCTACGGCGTGCAGGCGCTGGGTGATTACCTGGCACGGCGGTTTGCCGTGGAGCACCTGTTCATCGATTGCCCGAATCCGATCTGAGATCGGCGTTGCCTTCTTCGCGGGCGCGCCCGCTCCCACAAGGACTCCACCGTACCTGTGGGAGCGGGCATGCCCGCGAAGAGGCCGGGCCTGCAAGCCCAAACCCCCAGTCATATCGTTAGACTTTTTCGATCTAGCCCGCCTCCTAAATAGAAGCTACCGCTGTGATAAAGTGGCTCGCTCGAACACGGCCCGCAGGCCGTCCATAAGATCGTTTTTCGTGAGTAGCCATGGTCGACAAACTGACGCACTTGAAACAGCTGGAGGCGGAAAGCATCCACATCATCCGCGAGGTGGCCGCCGAGTTCGACAACCCGGTGATGCTGTACTCGATCGGCAAGGATTCCGCCGTGATGCTGCACCTGGCGCGCAAGGCCTTCTTCCCGGGCAAACTGCCGTTCCCGGTGATGCACGTCGACACCCAGTGGAAATTCCAGGAGATGTACAGCTTCCGCGACAAGATGGTCGAGGAAATGGGCCTGGAGCTGATTACCCACGTCAACCCGGAAGGTGTGGCGCAGGGCATCAACCCGTTCACCCATGGCAGCTCCAAGCACACCGACATCATGAAGACCCAGGGCCTGAAGCAGGCGCTGGACAAGCATGGGTTCGACGCCGCCTTCGGTGGCGCGCGCCGTGACGAAGAGAAGTCGCGGGCCAAGGAGCGCGTGTATTCGTTCCGTGACAGCAAGCATCGCTGGGACCCGAAAAACCAGCGCCCCGAGCTGTGGAACGTGTACAACGGCAAGGTCAACAAGGGCGAGTCGATCCGCGTGTTCCCGCTGTCGAACTGGACCGAGCTGGATATCTGGCAGTACATCTACCTCGAAGGCATCCCGATCGTGCCGCTGTACTTCGCCGCCGAGCGTGAAGTCATCGAGAAGAACGGCACCCTGATCATGATCGACGACGAGCGCATCCTCGAGCATCTCAGCGACGAAGAGAAAGCGCGCATCGTCAAGAAGAAGGTGCGTTTCCGTACCCTGGGCTGCTACCCGTTGACGGGTGCGGTCGAGTCGGAAGCCGAGACCCTGACGGACATCATTCAGGAAATGCTCCTGACCCGTACGTCCGAACGCCAGGGCCGTGTCATCGACCACGATGGCGCCGGTTCCATGGAAGACAAGAAACGCCAAGGCTACTTCTAATTTCAGGGTTACTCCATGTCGCACCAATCTGATCTGATCAGCGAGGATATCCTCGCCTACCTGGCCCAGCATGAGCGCAAGGAACTGCTGCGCTTCCTGACCTGCGGCAACGTCGACGATGGCAAGAGCACCCTGATCGGGCGGCTGCTGCACGACTCGAAGATGATCTACGAGGACCACCTCGAGGCCATCACCCGTGATTCGAAAAAGTCCGGTACCACCGGCGAAGAAGTCGACCTGGCGCTGCTGGTAGATGGCCTGCAGGCCGAGCGTGAGCAGGGCATCACCATCGATGTCGCCTACCGCTACTTCTCCACCGCCAAGCGCAAGTTCATCATCGCCGACACCCCGGGCCACGAGCAGTACACCCGCAACATGGCCACCGGTGCCTCCACCTGCGACCTGGCGATCATCCTGGTCGACGCCCGCTACGGCGTGCAGACCCAGACCCGTCGCCACAGCTACATCGCCTCGTTGCTGGGCATCAAGCACATCGTGGTCGCGGTCAACAAGATGGACCTCAAGGGCTTCGACCAGGAAGTCTTCGAGTCGATCAAGGCCGACTACCTGCAGTTCGCCGAAGCCATCAACCTGACCCCGAGCAGCCTGCAGTTCGTGCCGATGTCGGCGCTCAAGGGCGACAACGTGGTCAACCACAGCGAGCGTTCGCCGTGGTATACCGGCCCGACGCTGATGGAAATCCTCGAAACCGTCGAAGTGTCGGCCGACCGCAACTTCACCGACCTGCGTTTCCCGGTGCAGTATGTCAACCGCCCGAACCTGAACTTCCGCGGCTTCGCCGGCACCCTGGCCAGCGGCGTGGTGCACAAGGGCGACGAAATCGTCGTGCTGCCATCGGGCAAGAGCAGCCGTGTCAAATCCATCGTCACCTACGAAGGTGAGCTGGAGAACGCCGGCCCCGGCCAGGCCGTGACACTGACCATGGAAGACGAGATCGACATCTCCCGTGGCGACCTGCTGGTGCATGCCGACAACGTACCGCCGGTGACCGACCAGTTCGACGCCATGCTGGTGTGGATGGCCGAAGAGCCGATGCTGCCTGGCAAGAAGTACGACATCAAGCGTGCTACCAGCTACGTGCCGGGCTCGATTGCCAGCATCACCCACAAGGTGGATGTGAACACCCTGGAGAAGGACGCTGCCAGCGCCCTGCAACTGAACGAGATCGGCCGCGTCAAGGTGTCCCTGGATAGCGCCATCGCCCTGGACGGTTACGACAGCAACCGCACCACCGGCGCGTTCATCGTCATCGACCGCCTGACCAACGGCACCGTCGGCGCCGGCATGATCATCGCCCAGCCCGTCCTGCCGCATGGCAGCACCGGGCAGCATGGCAAGCAGGCCCACGTGTCCACCGAAGAGCGCGCCTTGCGCTTCGGCCAGCAGCCAGCCACCGTGCTGTTCAGCGGCCTGTCCGGCGCTGGCAAGAGCACCCTGGCCTATGCCGTGGAGCGCAAGCTGTTCGACATGGGCCGTGCGGTGTACGTGCTCGATGGTCAGAACCTGCGGCACGACCTGAACAAGGGCCTGCCACAGGACCGCGCCGGCCGTACCGAGAACTGGCGCCGCGCCGCCCATGTGGCGCGCCAGTTCAACGAAGCCGGCCTGCTGACCCTGGCCGCATTCGTGGCCCCGGATGCCGAAGGCCGCGAGCAGGCCAAGGCACTGATCGGCAAGGAGCGCCTGGTGACCGTTTACGTCCAGGCCTCGCCGCTGGCCTGCCGCGAGCGTGACCCGCAAGGCCTGTACGCTGCCGCTGGCGACAACATCCCGGGCGAAAGCTTCCCGTTCGATGTGCCGCTGGATGCGGACCTGGTGATCGACACCCAGTCCACCAGCGTGGACGAAGGCGTGAAGCAGGTGCTGGACGTGCTGCGTCAGCGTGGCGCGATCTAAG
Source organism: Pseudomonas sp. 8_5_2 (assembly GCF_059295255.1). NCBI lineage: Bacteria > Pseudomonadati > Pseudomonadota > Gammaproteobacteria > Pseudomonadales > Pseudomonadaceae > Pseudomonas > Pseudomonas sp. 8_5_2. Next base: position 4,977,264 of record NZ_CM181238.1, on the reverse strand, counting down.
CGCTGGCCCGCAATTAAAAAACCCGCTTCGGCGGGTTTTTTTTGTTGTGCGCCAGGCATGGCGCGTTGCGCGTAAGCGCAACCTGCTTGGCTGTGGTGGCCGAGCGGGTGACTTGGAGGTGAAAGTCCTCTACACACCCGGCAAGGGGAAGTGTTAGCCGGAGGCAAGGGTGTCGCGGGCGACTGCGAATCTGAAGGAAGCCCGAGGCAAAATGCTGGCCTGACGAACAGGAAGCGGATCAGGCGGCACAGCGGGGTCAGGCGGCAACAATCGCCAAAGCCCAATACTTGCACGGAGCGCTGTGACGTAAATCCGACAGGCATAAGCAGGAAGGTCGCGCGAATTACCCTGGGAGATCTGTACGCTTGCCATAGTGCTACCGAGCGTCGAGAGGCGACGGGATGAGCGTGCAGAAGTCAGCCGAAGCCGTAGTAAGTGGCGGTTAACCGCGTCACCAAGGGCCGAACAGGTTATGCCGCCAGTAGGCGTCACTGTCTCGTTGGTAGCCGTAATGCAGAAATTTCCTACAACGGAATCTGTCACTCCGAATCCCGGCCAGAAGCCGAGGGTGATGCCTGACAGTGCAAAGGTGCCGGCGGCGTCAGCGACGTGGACGAACGCAGAGCCGGACACGCTGATGGAGCGGGTGCTTGCACCGGCCAACCTCAGGCGTGCGTATCAACGCGTGGTTAGCAACAAGGGGGCTCCGGGTGCTGATGGCATGACGGTCGCTGACTTGGCGGGCTACGTGAAACAGTATTGGCCAACCCTCAAGGCCAGGTTGCTGGCCGGTGAATACCATCCCCATGCAGTGCGAGCGGTTGAAATTCCCAAGCCGCAGGGCGGCACACGGCAACTGGGAATCCCCACCGTCGTGGATCGCCTGATCCAGCAAGCACTGCAGCAGCAGCTCACACTTATCTTCGACCCACTGTTCTCGGACTACAGCTATGGTTTTCGTCCGGGCAGAAGTACGCATCAAGCCATCGAGATGGCTCGTGCTCATGTGACAGCGGGACACCGCTGGTGCGTGGAAATCGATCTGGAGAAGTTCTTCGATCGAGTCAACCACGACATCCTGATGGCCTGTATCGAGCGCCGGGTCAAAGATAAGTGCGTACTCAGGCTTATCCGCCGCTACCTTGAAGCGGGAGTCATGTCAGGCGGTGTCGTCAGCCCACGGCAGGAGGGGACGCCGCAAGGCGGCCCGCTCTCGCCGCTGCTGTCGAATATCCTGCTCGACGAACTTGACCGCGAACTGGAACGGCGGGGTCACCGCTTCGTGCGCTATGCCGATGACGCGAACATTTTATGTACGCAGCCCTCGGGCTGGCGAACGGGTACTGGCCAGTGTCGAACGCTTCCTGAATCAACGTTTGAAACTGACGGTGAATCAGAAGAAGAGTCGAGTCGCGAGAGCCTGGAAGTGTGACTACTTGGGCTATGGGATGAGCTGGCATCAGCAGCCAAGGCTGCGGGTGGCAACGACGAGCCTGGGTCGCCTGCGCGACCGGCTCGCAGAGCTGCTACGCGGTGCACGGGGTCGCAAGATGACGAATACCATCGAGCGGATAAACCCTGTCCTGCGAGGCTGGGCGGGTTACTTCAAGCTTAGCCAGAGCAAACGGCCACTTGAGGAACGGGATGGCTGGATCAGGCACAAACTCCGCTGTGCCATCTGGCGCCAATGGAAGCAGCCCTCTACGAGGGCGCGCAACCTGATGCGTCTGGGCTTGAGCGAAGAGCGTGCCTGTAAATCGGTCTGTAACGGCCGAGGCCCGTGGTGGAACTCGGGGGCGCCACATATGAATCAGGCGCTGCCGAAGAAGCTATGGGATCGACTCGGACTGGTCTCGATACTGGATACGATCAACCGGCTTAGCCGCATAGCTTGAACCGCCGTGTACGGAACCGTACGCACGGTGGTGTGAGAGGACGGCGGGTGTGAGCCCGCCTCCTACTCGATTCTCGTTTCCACGGGACCGCGGGTGCCGTTCAGATATGTTTTTCAGACACTGGAATTACGCGCCGCTCCTTCACCGCCTTGTAGGAAAAACTCGAATAAATCTCCTTCACCCCCGGCAAGCGTTGCAGCACCTCGCGGGTGAATTCCCCGAACGACTCCAGGTCGCGCGCAAGAATTTCCAGCAGAAAATCATAGCGCCCCGAGATGTTGTGGCAGGCCACGATCTCGGGAATTTCCATCAGCCGTTGCTCGAACGCCAACGCCATGTCCTTGGTGTGCGAATCCATCATGATGCTGACGAAAGCGGTCACGCCAAACCCCAGCGATTTGGGCGAGAGGATGGCCTGGTAGCCAGTGATGTAGCCGTTGTCTTCCAGCAGCTTGACCCGCCGCCAGCAGGGCGAGGTGGTCAGCGCCACCTGGTCGGCCAGCTCGGCGACGGTAAGGCGGGCGTTGTCCTGCAGCGCGGCAAGCAGCGCGCGGTCGGTGCGGTCGAGAGTCGAAGGCATGTCTTGCCCTCCAGGTTTGGTTTTTGTTGTTTTTGTTCCAGCATCTACCCGAACGCATGGGCCAATTTGGAAAAAAACGGGCAGGCCAGTGGCATAAGCTTATAGCAAACCACAAGAGGCTGTTGCCATGCGCGACTCCCACAATAAAACCGGTTTTTCTACACGCGCCATTCACCACGGTTACGATCCCCTGTCTCACGGTGGCGCCCTGGTCCCGCCGGTATACCAGACGGCTACCTATGCCTTTCCCAGCGTTGAATACGGCGCCGCCTGCTTTGCCGGGGAGCAGGCGGGGCATTTCTACAGCCGCATATCCAACCCTACCCTGGCCTTGCTGGAGCAGCGCATGGCCTCGCTGGAGGGCGGGGAAGCGGGCCTGGCGCTGGCGTCGGGCATGGGGGCCATTACTTCGACGATCTGGACGCTGTTGCGGCCGGGCGACGAGTTGATTGTCGGCCTGACGTTGTATGGCTGCACCTTCGCGTTCCTGCACCATGGCATCGGTGAGTTCGGGGTGAAGATTCGCCATGTCGACCTTAACGATGCGCAGGCCTTGAAAGCGGCCATCAACGGCAAGACGCGGATGATCTACTTCGAAACACCCGCCAATCCCAACATGCAGATGGTGGATATCGCGGCGGTTGCCGACGCCGCGCGAGGGCATGACTTGTCTGTGGTCGTCGACAACACCTATTGCACGCCTTACCTGCAGCGGCCATTGGAACTGGGTGCTGACCTGGTGGTGCACTCGGCCACGAAATATCTGAGCGGCCACGGCGATATCACTGCGGGCCTGGTGGTGGGGCGCAAGGACCTGGTTGACCGGATTCGCCTGGAAGGACTGAAGGACATGACCGGCGCGGTGCTGTCACCGCACGACGCGGCGCTGCTGATGCGCGGGATGAAGACCCTGGCCCTGCGCATGGACCGGCATTGCGAAAATGCCATGCAGGTCGCGCAGTTCCTGGCCCGGCAGCCACAGGTTGAGCTGATCCATTACCCAGGGTTGACGTCGTTCCCGCAGTACTTGTTGGCCCAGCGGCAGATGCGCTTGCCCGGCGGGATGATTGCCTTCGAGCTCAAGGGGGGTATAGAGGCGGGGCGACGCTTCATGAATGCCCTGCAACTGTTTGCCCGGGCGGTGAGCCTGGGGGACGCGGAGTCACTGGCGCAGCACCCGGCGAGCATGACCCATTCCAGCTACACCGCCGAGGAGCGGGCGCAGCATGGCATTTCGGAAGGGCTGGTGCGGTTGTCGGTGGGGCTGGAGGATGTCGAGGACTTGCTGGCGGATGTCGAGCAGGCGTTGCAAGCCTGCAAATAGGTTGCCTGGGCCGGCACAGTAAACCTACAAAAAAGGCCTCTCGCGAGGCCTTTTCATGTTTGGCGGATTAGCGTTTGAGCCCGTAGCTCTCGTCGAGCATGCCCGGCGAGTTCGGCGCTTTTGGTGCATAGTCGCGCGGCACTTCGGCAGTGTCCTTCGGCGGCGTCAGGCGATCACGCGGGCCTTGCGCGCCTTCGGAGTGCAGTGCGGCCAGCAGGCGCTGGCGAGTGACGTCATCGAGGGCCAGGCTGTTGGCGCCTTCGGCCAGGTGATCCTGGACATCCTGGTAGCTCTGGGTCAGTTTCTTGACCAGCATGGCGGTGCTGTTGAAGTGGGTAACCACTTCGTTCTGGTAGCTGTCGAAGCGCTTCTGCATTTCATCCAGCTGACGCTGAGTGCTGCTTGGCGCGGCATTGGGCAGCAGGCGGGCCACGACGAAACCAACCACCACACCAATGACCAGGGCCAAGGTCGGCAACAACCAAACAAGGAGCGAGAGTTCCACGAGTCCTTCCTCTATAAACGGCTTTGCTTTACGTTAACGGCTCAGACCTGCGCTGTATACCGCGAGCGATCGCAAATCAGAACAGAATTCCTCACCTAGACGAATCGACCCTTCACCAGGTCACGGAGTAGTGCCTTGCTTGTCCGCGAAACCCCCTTGTTCATCGATGGCCCCTGCGGCCAGCTGGAAGCCTTGTACCTGGACGTGCCCGAAGCCCGCGGCGCGGTGCTGATCTGCCATCCCAACCCGGTCCAGGGCGGCACCATGCTCAACAAGGTGGTCTCGACCCTGCAACGCACCGCCCGCGATGCCGGCTATGTCACCTTGCGCTTCAACTACCGTGGCGTCGGCCAGAGCGCTGGCAGCCATGACATGGGCGCGGGTGAGGTGGCCGATGCCGAGGCTGCGGCAGCCTGGCTGCGTGAACAGCATCCGCACCTGCCACTGGTGCTGATGGGCTTCTCGTTCGGCGGTTTTGTCGCCACCAGCCTGGCCGGCCGCCTGGAAACCGACGGCGTGACGCTGCAGCGGCTGTTCATGATCGCCCCGGCGGTGATGCGCCTGACCGCGCAATTCCCGCTGCCGCAGCGCTGCCCGATCACCGTGGTGCAGCCGGACGCCGACGAAGTCGTCGATCCGCAGCTGGTTTACCAGTGGTCCGACAGCCTGTCGCGCCCCCATGAGCTGCTGAAAGTGGCAGAATGCGGACACTTCTTCCATGGCAAGCTGACCGATCTGAAGGATCTGCTGCTGCCGCGCCTTTCGAACTGAGCCAAGCCTGAATAAGCGAACACCCATGACCACGCGCATTCTTACCGGTATCACCACCACCGGCACTCCGCACCTGGGCAACTACGCCGGCGCCATCCGCCCGGCGATTCGTGCCAGCCAGCAGCCCGGTGTCGATTCGTTCTACTTCCTGGCCGACTACCACGCCCTGATCAAGTGCGACGACCCGCTGCGTATCCAGCGCTCGCGCCTGGAAATCGCCGCCACCTGGCTGGCCGGTGGCCTCGACCCGGACAAGGTGACCTTCTACCGTCAGTCCGACATCCCGGAAATCCCCGAGCTGACCTGGCTGCTGACCTGCGTGGCGGCTAAAGGCCTGCTCAACCGTGCGCATGCCTACAAGGCCTCGGTGGACAAGAACGTCGAAGCGGGCGAAGACGCCGATGCCGGCGTGACCATGGGCCTGTTCAGCTACCCGGTGCTGATGGCTGCAGACATCCTGATGTTCAACGCCAACCAGGTGCCGGTCGGCCGTGACCAGATCCAGCACGTGGAAATGGCCCGCGACATCGGTCAGCGCTTCAACCACCTGTTCGGCCAGGGCAGCGACTTCTTCGCCCTGCCGGAGGCGGTCATCGAGGAAAGCGTGGCGACTCTGCCGGGCCTGGACGGTCGCAAGATGTCCAAGAGCTACGACAACACCATCCCGCTGTTCACCAGCGCCAAGGACATGAAAGACGCCATCTCGCGCATCGTCACCGACTCGCGGGCGCCAGGCGAGGCGAAAGACCCGGACAACTCGCACCTGTTCACCCTGTTCCAGGCGTTCTCGACGCCGGTGCAATGCGCCGAGTTCCGCGACGAGCTGCTGCAGGGCCTGGGCTGGGGCGATGCCAAGCAGCGCCTGTTCCAGCTGCTGGACGGCCAGTTGGCTGAAAAGCGCGAGTATTACCACCAGCTGATCGCCCGCCCGGCCGACCTGGAAGACATCCTGCTGGCTGGCGCGGCCAAGGCCCGGAAGATCGCCACCCCGTTCCTCGAGCAACTGCGCGAGGCCGTTGGCCTGCGTTCGTTCCGCAGCAGCGTGCAGGCCAGCACCGAAGTGAAGAAAAAAGCCGCCAAGAGCGCGCGTTTCGTCAGCTTCCGTGACGAGGACGGCAGCTTCCGCTTCCGCCTGCTGGCCGCTGATGGCGAGCAATTGCTGCTGTCGCGCAGCTTCGCCGACGGCAAGAGCGCCGGCGCTGTCAGCAAGCAGCTGCAGCAGGGTGGCGAGGCCGATGTACGCGTCGAAGGCCTGGGCTTCGGCCTGTGGCTGAATGGCGAGCAGGTTGCCGACGGGCCGCAGTTCGACAGCGCTGAAGCCCGCGATTCGGCTATCGAAAGCCTGCGTGTAGCGCTTCAGCCACAACAAGACTGAGGCATTTCGCCGCAAGTCGCATTGCCATTAGGCGGGCCTGTCGCTACAGTGACGGCCCGTTTTTTGTTGCCTCGCTAACGAATTATGACTCCCTTAGAACGCTATCAAGCAGATCTGAAACGTCCCGACTTCTTCCATGACGCGGCGCAGGAAACTGCGGTGCGTCACCTGCAGCGCCTGTACGACGACCTGGTACACGCGCAGAACAACAAGCCGGGCATGTTCGGCAAGCTGTTCGGCAAGAAGGAGCAGACCCCGGTCAAGGGCCTGTACTTCTGGGGTGGGGTAGGGCGAGGCAAGACCTACCTGGTCGATACCTTCTACGAGGCGCTGCCGTTCAAGCAGAAGATGCGCACGCACTTCCACCGCTTCATGAAGCGTGTGCACGAGGAAATGAAAACCCTCAAGGGCGAGAAGAACCCGCTGACCATCATCGCCAAGCGCTTCAGCGATGAAGCCAGGGTGATCTGCTTCGACGAATTCTTCGTCTCGGACATTACCGACGCGATGATCCTCGGCACCTTGATGGAAGAGCTGTTCAAGAACGGCGTATCGCTGGTGGCCACCTCCAACATCGTGCCGGACGGTCTGTACAAGGACGGCCTGCAGCGTGCGCGCTTCCTGCCGGCCATTGCCATGATCAAGCAGTACACCGACGTGGTGAACGTGGACAGCGGCGTCGACTACCGCCTGCGTCACCTGGAGCAGGCCGAACTGTTCCACTACCCGCTCAACGACGCGGCGCACCAGAGCATGCGCGCCAGCTTCAAGGCGCTGACCCCTGAGTGCACCCAGGCGGTCGAGAACGATGTGCTGATGATCGAGAACCGCCCGATCAATGCCCTGCGTACCTGCGACGATGTCGCCTGGTTCGACTTCCGCGCCCTGTGCGACGGCCCGCGCAGCCAGAACGACTACATCGAGCTGGGCAAGATCTTCCATGCCGTGCTGCTGAGCAATGTGGAGCAGATGGGCGTGGCCACCGACGACATCGCCCGCCGGTTCATCAACATGGTGGACGAGTTCTACGACCGCAACGTCAAGCTGATCATCTCGGCCGAGGTCGAGCTGAAGGACCTGTATACCGGTGGCCGCCTGAGCTTCGAATTCCAGCGGACCCTGAGCCGGTTGCTGGAGATGCAGTCGCACGAATTCCTGTCGCGCGCTCACAAACCGTAAGAAAGCCGGGGCCGCTCTGCGGCCCATCGCTTGTGGGAGCCGCGCTTGCCGGCGATGGGCTGCGAAGCAGCCCCGAGGTCCTCAAGCCTCTTGCATGAACTGCTGCCGATACTGGTTCGGTGACAGCTCGGTATGCTGGCGGAACAGCCGTGCAAAGAAACTCGCATCGTCATAGCCGACCTCATAGCTGATGGTCTTGATGCTCTTGCGCGTGCTCGACAACAACCCCTTGGCCGTCTCGATCCGCAGCCGCTGCAGGTAGTGCAGCGGCTTGTCACCGGTTGCCCCCTGGAAGCGACGCATGAAGTTGCGGATGCTCATGCCGTGGTTGCGGGCCACGTCCTCGAAGCGGAACTTGTCGGCGAAGTGCTCTTCCAGCCAGTGCTGGATCTGCAGGATGATCAGGTCCTGGTGCAACTTCTGGCCACCAAAGCCCATGCGCCCCGGGGTGTAGTTGCGCTGCACTTCGTAGAGGATGTCGCGGGACACCGCGCGGGCCACGTTGGCGCCACAGAACCGTTCGATCAGGTAGATGTACAGGTCGCAGGCCGAGGTGGCGCCACCGGCACAATAGATATTGTCAGCGTCGGTCAGGTGCTTGTCCTGATTCAGCCGGATCTTCGGAAACCGTTCGGCAAAGGTGGTGAAAAAGCGCCAGTAGGTGGTCGCCTCCTTGCCGTCCAGCAGGCCCGATTCGGCCAGCCAGAACACGCCACTGGCTTCGGCGCACAGCACCGCGCCACGCGCATGCTGCTGGCGCAACCAGGGCAGCACCTGTGGATAACGTTGCAGCAGGTTGTCGAAGTCGTCCCAGTAGGCCGGGAGGATGATCACATCGGCGTCGTCCAGGCCGCCGTCAACCGGTAGCTGGACATTGCTGAAACTGTCCACGGGCTGGCCGTCGGGGCTCACCAGGCGGATCTCGAACATGGGGTCGAGGCCCAGGCCCAGCTGTTTGCTGTAGCGCAGGCTGGCGAGGTGGAAGAAGTCCTTGGCCTGCATCAAGGTCGAAGCGAACACCTTGTCAATGGCCAGGATGCTGACGCGCCGCAGCGACGCGGGGGGTTGGGTAAACATCATTGTCATTGTTCTTATAGGGTAGAGTGGTCAATCACCGGCTGGATCGTCTTATTTTTTGGCGATTGTGTCTAGCCCAAGCAACAGAGGGGCTGCTGTGCAGCCCATCGCCGGCAAGCCAGCTCCCACAGGTACAGCGCAGGCCTCAGGTTCGATGCCATCCTGCGGGAGCTGGCTTGCCGGCGATCGGGCCTCAAAGCGGCCCCTTTACGCTCAAGGCGCAGGGTTCGGCTGCTCCTGATGAATCGCCTCGATCGCCGCCAGCAGCTCGTCGCTCAGGTTCAGCTCAGCGCTGGCCAGGTTGCTCTCCAGCTGCTCCAGGCTGGTCGCTCCAATGATGTTGCTGGTCACGAACGGCTGCCGGGTGACGAACGCCAAAGCCATCTGCGCAGGGTCCAGGCCGTGCTCGCGGGCCAGCTGCACGTAGCGGCTGCAGGCTGCCACGGTCTGCGGGTTGGAATAGCGGGCAAAGCGGCTGAACAGGGTCAGGCGTGCGTGCTCAGGCCGTGCGCCATTCTCGTACTTGCCCGACAGCATGCCGAAGGCCAGCGGGGAATAGGCCAGCAGGCCGCACTGCTCGCGGATGGCCACTTCTGCCAGGCCCACCTCGAAGCTGCGGTTGAGCAGGTTGTACGGGTTCTGGATCGACACCGCCCGCGGCCAGCCACGGCTCTCGGCCAGCTGCAGGAACTTCATGGTGCCCCACGGCGTTTCGTTGGACAGGCCGATGTGGCGGATCTTGCCCGCGCGCACCTGCTCGTCGAGCACTTCGAGGGTTTCTTCCAGTGGGGTGAAATGGTCCTGTGGCAGGTGCTGGTAGCCCAGCTTGCCGAAGAAGTTGGTGTTGCGTTCCGGCCAGTGCAGCTGGTACAGGTCGATGCGGTCGGTCTGCAGGCGCTCCAGGCTGGCATCCAGCGCCGCGACGATGTGCTGGCGGTTGTGCTTGAGCTGGCCGTCGCGGATGTGGCTGATGCCGTTGCCGGGGCCGGCGACCTTGCTGGCCAGCACCCAGTCGTCGCGGTCACGGTTTTCGCGGAACCAGTTGCCGATGATGCGTTCGGTGGCTGCATAGGTTTCCGGGCGGGGCGGCACCGGGTACATCTCTGCGGTGTCGATGAAGTTGACCCCGGCGGCCTTGGCCCGGGCAATCTGCGTGAAGGCATCGGCCTGGACGTTCTGCTCGCCCCAGGTCATGGTGCCCAGGCACAGGGCGCTGACGGTGAGGTCGGTACGGCCGAGCTGGCGGTATTCCATCGGTTGGACACTCCTTGGCAATGGAAGCTCATCAAAGCAGGTTGAAATTTTTCGCGCAATCTGGATAATCCACCCCCTCTCCGCGTGGCGGAAGTGATGCACCACCGCGCAGGAAGAACCCCGTCGAACATTGGCGTGCCCGACCCGAGCCCCCAAAAGCGTCTGTGTTCGGCTGCGCGCTTGCCCTTGGCAAGCTGTGCACTATCCAGTAAGATTCGCCGTCTATTTTTCGCTGGGCGGCCTCTGAGGCTTTAGAGAATGAAAACTTTTACTGCTAAACCGGAAACAGTAAAGCGCGAGTGGTTCGTAGTCGACGCCGCTGGCCAGACCCTGGGTCGTCTGGCTACCGAAATCGCTAGCCGTCTGCGTGGCAAACACAAACCAGAATACACTCCTCACGTTGACACCGGCGACTACATCGTCGTCATCAACGCCGAGCAGGTTCGTGTGACTGGTGCCAAGTCTTCCGACAAAATGTACTACTCCCACTCCGGTTTCCCAGGTGGCATCAAGGAAATCAACTTCGAGAAGTTGATCGCCAAGGCCCCTGAGCGTGTTATCGAAACCGCGGTCAAAGGCATGCTGCCGAAGAACCCGCTGGGTCGCGACATGTACCGTAAGCTGAAAGTGTACGCGGGTGCAGCTCACCCACACACTGCTCAGCAGCCTCAAGAACTGAAGATCTAACGGGAAAGTTCATTATGTCGGCGACTCAAAATTACGGCACTGGCCGTCGCAAGACCGCAACCGCTCGCGTATTCCTGCGTCCGGGTACTGGTAACATTTCCATCAACAACCGTTCTCTGGACGTGTTCTTCGGTCGCGAAACCGCTCGCATGGTTGTTCGTCAGCCGCTCGAGCTGACCGAAACCGTTGAGAAGTTCGACATCTACGTCACCGTTTCCGGTGGTGGTGTCAGCGGTCAAGCCGGTGCGATCCGTCACGGTATCACCCGCGCTCTGATGGAATACGACGAAACCCTGCGTGGCGCTCTGCGTCGTGCTGGCTACGTCACCCGCGACGCTCGTGAAGTCGAGCGTAAGAAAGTGGGTCTGCGTAAAGCGCGTAAGCGTCCTCAGTACTCCAAGCGTTAATATCGCTTCGGCAGTCGAGAAAAGCCCGGTTCCTTGGAACCGGGCTTTTTTTTTGCCTTGAACTAACCTGTCAGCATGTCGGTGACCGTTTGTCGCATAGACGCAGATCAAGCAAAGCGCTGGTAGGGGCCCTCGCCGGGGTATTCACCTTGTCAGTGTGTGGTTTTGTTTCTTACCATGACGACCAAAATTTAGCGCCACTGACACAACCTAAGTACAGGTCTGGTGCAACAGGCCAAGCAAGCTGATGGGAGAGGACTGAATGAGCAATGACGGCGTCAACGCAGGCCGGCGCCGCTTCCTCGTAGCCGCGACATCCGTGGTCGGGGCAGCGGGAGCAGTGGGGGCTGCGGTACCGTTCGTGGGGTCATGGTTTCCCAGTGCCAAGGCGAAAGCCGCAGGTGCACCGGTGAAGGTCAATATTGCCAAGGTCGAGGCCGGGCAGCAGATGGTGGCCGAGTGGCGTGGCCAGCCCGTGTTCATCGTACGGCGAACGGAGGAAATCCTCGGCAACCTCAAGAAAATCACCGGCGAACTTTCTGATCCCGAGTCCAAGGCTTCGGTGCAGCCGACCTATGTCGACCCGGAGGTTCGCTCGATCAAGCCGGAAATCCTCATTCTCGTCGGCCTGTGCACGCATTTGGGCTGCTCGCCCACCTTCCGCCCGGAAGTCGCGCCTGCCGACCTTGGACCGAAGTGGGTGGGGGGCTACTTCTGCCCGTGCCACGGTTCCCACTATGACCTGGCTGGGCGTGTCTACAAGTCGCAGCCAGCGCCTCTCAACCTGCCAGTGCCACCGCACTCTTACGAGTCGGACGATGTCATCGTCATCGGCGTCGATCAGGAGAACGCATGATGAGCAAGTTCATGGACTGGATTGATGCTCGCTTCCCCGCCACCAAGATGTGGGAAGACCATCTGAGCAAGTATTACGCGCCCAAGAACTTCAACTTCCTGTACTTCTTTGGCTCCCTGGCGCTGCTGGTGCTGGTCAACCAGATCGTCACCGGGGTGTGGCTGACCATGAGTTTCACGCCCTCGGCGGAGGAGGCGTTCGCCTCGGTCGAGTACATCATGCGGGACGTCGAGTACGGCTGGATCCTGCGCTACCTGCACTCCACGGGGGCGTCGGCGTTCTTCATCGTGGTCTACCTGCACATGTTCCGCGGCCTGCTGTACGGCTCCTACCAGAAGCCACGCGAGCTGGTCTGGCTGTTCGGTATGCTGATCTACCTGGCACTGATGGCCGAGGCATTCATGGGCTATCTGCTGCCGTGGGGGCAGATGTCTTACTGGGGTGCCCAGGTGATCATCTCGCTGTTCGGTGCCATTCCGGTGATCGGTGATGACCTGACCCAGTGGATTCGCGGCGACTACCTGATCTCGGGCATCACCCTTAACCGCTTCTTCGCCCTGCATGTGGTTGCCCTGCCAATCGTGATTCTCGGTCTGGTGGTGCTGCACATCCTCGCGCTGCACGAAGTGGGCTCGAACAACCCCGATGGTGTGGACATCAAGAAGAAAAAGGACGAAAACGGCATCCCTCTGGACGGTATTCCGTTCCACCCGTATTACACGGTCAAGGACATTGTCGGTGTGGTGGTGTTCCTGTTCGTGTTCTGCGCCGTGGTGTTCTTCTTCCCGGAAATGGGCGGCTATTTCCTGGAAAAACCGAACTTCGAGCAAGCCAACGCCTTCAAGACACCGGAGCACATCGCGCCTGTGTGGTACTTCACGCCGTTCTACGCGATCCTGCGTGCTGTGCCTGACAAGTTGATGGGCGTTATCGCCATGGGTGCGGCCATCGCCGTACTGTTCGTTTTGCCCTGGCTCGACCGCAGCCCGGTGCGCTCCATGCGTTACAAGGGCTGGATCAGCAAGACCTTCCTGCTGGTGTTCTGTGTGGCCTTCGTCATCCTCGGCGTGCTGGGCGTACTGGCGCCGACACCTGGGCGCACCTTGCTGTCGCAGGTGTGCACGGTGTTGTACTTCGCCTACTTCCTGTTGATGCCGTTCTACACAAGGCTCGAGAAGACCAAACCGGTTCCGGAAAGGGTGACTGGCTGATGAAAAAGTTGATTGCAGTATTTTTGCTGGCAGTGATGCCTGCCTTTTCCTTTGCTGCCGAACATGGCCTGGAGCTGGACAAGGCCGATATCGACCTGACCGACAAGGCCGCCATGCAGGACGGTGCGCGTACCTTTGCCAACTATTGCATGGGTTGCCACAGTGCCAAGTTCCAGCGCTACGAGCGGGTGGCCGATGACCTGGGGATCCCTCACGAGCTGATGCTCGAGAAACTGGTGTTCACCGGTGCCAAGATTGGTGATCACATGCAGATCGGCATGAAGCCCAGCGACGCCAAGACCTGGTTTGGTGCTGCGCCACCTGACCTGACCCTGGTGGCACGGGTGCGCGGTACCGACTGGCTGTACACATACCTGCGCAGCTTCTACGCGGACCCGTCGCGGCCTTATGGGGTGAACAACAAGGTGTTCCCTAACGTCGGCATGCCCAACGTGCTGGTCGGCCTGCAGGGTAACCAGGTGGTTGGCTGCAAGCAGGTGCAGACCGTGGTCGATGGCAAGAAGCAATTCGACCCACTGACCGGCAGCCCATTGACCCATGAGGCCTGCGACCAGCTGACCATCACGCCGAATTCCGGTACTCTGACGACCGAGCAGTTCGACGAGAAGGTCAAGAACCTGGTGACCTTCCTGGCCTATTCGGCCAACCCGGTAAAACTGGAAAGCCAGCGCATTGGTACCTACGTGTTGCTGTACCTGGCTTTCTTCTTCGTATTCGCCTATTTGCTCAAGCGGGAATACTGGAAGGACGTGCACTGATCACGCAGTAGTTTCTGGTTGTTGAACGCGCCCGCGGGGCCCTGGCAAAACTGCCAGGGCCCCGCGGGCGCGTTTTCATTTACAGTTTCACGAGCATCCCGTGCGAGGAGGCGTTACATGGGCGCGACCAACCGGTTAGCCTGCTATTCCGATCCCGCTGATCATTATTCTCATCGGGTACGCCTCGTTCTGGCCGAGAAAGGTGTCAGTGTGCAGGTCATCGATGTCGACCCTGCGCGCATGCCGCCCAAGCTGGCTGAAGTGAACCCTTATGGCAGCGTTCCGACCTTGGTCGATCGCGACCTGGCGTTGTATGAGTCGACCGTGGTGATGGAGTACCTCGACGAGCGTTACCCGCACCCGCCGCTGATGCCTGTTTACCCCGTGGCGCGGGGCAATACGCGTTTGCTGATGCACCGCATCCAGCGCGACTGGTGTGCCTTGGCAGATACCGTGCTCGACCCTCGCAGCAGCGAGCCCGCGCGTGCCGAGGCACGCAAGGCCTTGCGCGAGAGCCTTACCGGGGTCTCGCCGCTGTTCAATGAGTTCGCCTGCTTCATGAGCGACGAGCAAAGCCTGGTCGATTGTTGTCTACTGCCCATCCTCTGGCGTTTGCCGGTAATGGCTATCGAATTGCCGCGGCCGGCCAAGCCGCTGCTGGATTACATGGAGCGGCAGTTTGCCCGCGAGCCTTTCGAGGCCAGCCTGTCCTCCGTAGAACGTGAAATGCGCAAGCTTTAAGGAGCCCGTTGATGAACTCCAGTCGCCCCTATCTGGTTAAAGCACTGTACGAGTGGATCGTCGACAACGATTGCACGCCCCATATGCTGGTCAATGCCGAATACCCCAAGGTGCAGGTGCCGGACGGTTTCGCCAGTGATGGCCAGATCGTCCTGAATATCTCGCCCAGCGCCGTGCGCAGCCTGCACATGGACAACGACGCCGTCAGCTTCGAGGGCCGCTTCGGTGGCGTGGCTCACTCGCTGTTCGTGCCGGTGTCCGCGATTCTGGGTATTTATGCCCGCGAGAATGGCCAAGGCATGGTCTTCGAGCTCGAGCCGTCGCTGATGGAAGGTGACGATGACCTGGAAGACGATGCTGTTCAGCCAGATGACGATGGCCCGCCAGAAGGTGGCGGTCAGCCGCCGCGCCCGAGTGGCCGGCCAAGCCTGAAGGTGGTCAAGTAACAAAAAAAGGCGATCCAACCGGATCGCCTTTTTCTTTGCTGCACGTTCAGGGTTACAGGTCGCTGATGGTGCGTACCTGGTCCTTGTTGATGCGGGTGCGCTTGCCGTCGAGTTGCTGGAACTCGTAGAAGCCGGTGGCACGCTCGTACTTAGGGGCGTCGACAGCCTGGATTTCACGCCCATCGTTGAGAATGATCAGGCTTGGGGTGGAGCAGCCGGCCAGTGTGGCGAAGGCGCCAGACAGCAGGGCAGGCAGCAGAAGCTTTCTCATGCGGTGTTTCCTGGATTTCTGAAAAGAGAGGCTGAGCAATCAGTCGATGTACTCGAACAGCTTGACGATCTTCTGCACGCCCGACACACCCTGCACCACGGCGGTGGCCGAGTTGGCCTCTTGCTGGGTCACCAGGCCGAGCAGGTAGACGATACCGTTCTCGGTGATCACCTTGATGCGCGAGCTGGGCACGGCATTGTCGGTCAGCATCTGGGTCTTGATCTTGGTGGTCAGCCAGGCGTCGTTGTTGCGTGCCAGGATGGAGGAGGGCTGCATCACCTGCAGCTCGTTGTGCACTTTCTTGACCCGTTGTACCTGGCCGGCGGTCTGCTCGGCGAGGCTCTTGAGCTCGGCGCGAGGGGTTTGCCCGGCCAGCAGCACGATACCGTTGTAGCTGCTGACGACGATGTGCGAGCCCTTGTCCAGGTCGGGGTTGGCCTTGGCGATGTTGACCGCAGCCTTGGTCTCGATCAGCGAATCGTCGATCTTGCTGCCGATGGTGCGCGTACCGCGATCATCGTCGATCGGCGAATTGCGGGTAGAGGTGAGTACCGAGCTGCAACCGGTGACGCTCAGGCAAAGGGTCAAGGCCATCAGGCCGAGGCGCATAGGGGTCATTCTTCACTCCCGAACAGTTGGCTGTCGATCAGATCGCACAGGCAGTGGATCGCCAGCAGGTGGACTTCCTGGATGCGCGCGGTAACGGTCGAAGGCACGCGGATTTCCACGTCCTCGGGCAGCAGTAGCGAAGCCATGCCGCCGCCGTCGCGACCCGTCAATGCTACGACAATCATTTCGCGGTCATGTGCGGCCTGGATCGCCTGGATCACGTTGGCCGAGTTGCCGCTGGTGGAGATCGCCAGCAGTACGTCGCCGGGTTGGCCCAGCGCGCGAATCTGCTTGGAAAAGACTTCGTTGTAGCTGTAGTCGTTGGCGATCGAGGTCAGGGTCGAGCTGTCTGTGGTCAGCGCGATGGCCGGCAGGCTCGGGCGTTCGCGCTCGAAGCGGTTGAGCAGCTCCGACGAAAAGTGCTGCGCATCGCCGGCCGAGCCGCCGTTGCCGCAGGCGAGCATCTTGCCCTCGTTGAGCAGCGCATTGACCATGACCAGGCTGGCCTGCTCGATGTGCGGTGCCAGGATGTCCATTGCCTGTTGCTTGGTATCGATGCTGGCCTGGAACAGCCGGCGGATTCGGGATTGCATGTCCATCTGGTGACCTTAAAGGGGGCGGTGGCCGGTGCGGCGCGCAACAACGACCAGCCCGCGATACATAGAGCAAAAAAAACGAAGTGGGTTCAGCATTCGAAGGCGTTTTTCAGCCATTGAAGCGGTCTGCCTGCATGGTGGCTGCCCTGCAAGGCGACTACGTCGAAGCGGCAGGGGTGGTTGCCCCAATGGGGCTCCTTCTGCAGGAAAAGGCTGGCGGCGAGCACCAGCCTTTTCTGCTTGCGCCCGTCGATACTGTCGAGGGCGCCACCGAAGGCCGCGTGCAACCGGTAGCGGACTTCGACAAATACTACTGTATCGGCGTCGAGCATGACCAGATCAAGCTCACCGCCTTTGCATCGCCAGTTGCGTGCCAGCAGCTGCAGGCCGTGCCCCTGAAGGTACTCAAGGGCCTGGGTCTCTGCTGCCTGCCCGGCGCTGGTCGGCGATGCTGCTGCCATCAGCGCGGGGTGTCAGGCAGGCGCTTGACCTGGCCGCCGGCGAACTCGGCCCAGGGCAGCTGGCGCTCGACGCGCTGGTTGGGGTTGATGCTCAAGCTGCCCGACAGGCCCAAAATGCGGTTGTCCGGCAGTGCTTTCAGCTGGCCCAGGCGTGGCGCCAGGCTGTAGGCATCGACACCCATGGCGTACAGGCGGCCCAGGCTGCCGGCGGCCTGTGGCCACTGCTGCACGACCTGCTGGCGCAGGCTGTTGCTGGTGTCGAGCAGCCACGGCGTTTCGCAGAAGCGGATACCGTTCATGTCGTTGTACTGGTTCACGTCACCGCTGGCGCTGTACAGGTTCGAGGTGGCGTAGACCGGCACGTCACCGGCGTACTGGAAGTTCAAGGTCGGCTTGATCTGCTGCGCCTGTTGCGGGGTCGAGGCGAGGAAGATGAAGTCGATATCCTGGCGGCGCGATGGTTGTGCGGAAATGCTGCCGCCGACCGTGCTTTGCAGGCTTTTGGCTCGGCCTTCGCTCTGGCGCAGCTGGAACAGATCGGCGATCTGCTGGGCCAGGGCAACGGGTTGGGCGATGCGCTGGGCGGCGAGCAGGGTGCCGCCATTACCTTCCCAGTCCTGGCGGAAGGCGGCCAGCACGCGGTCACCCCATTCGCCGCTCGGCACCAGGGCTACCGCGCGAACCATGCCGTCGGCGCGGGCGCGGCGGGATACCTCGCGGGCCTCGTCTTCGGCAGCCAGGCCGAACTGGAACAGCTGCGGCGGGGCTTTCTGCCCAGCGTCAGCGTAGTTCAGTGCCAGGGTGGTGATCGGCAGTTGCGGTTTGGCGGCCAGTTGCTTCACCAGTGGTTTTTCCAGTGGGCCAATGACCAGTTGCACGCCAGCGGCCTGGGCCTGGCGATAGAAGTCGTCGAGCGAGCCGATGCGCGAGCTGTCGAACAACTGCACCGCAGGTGCTGCCTGGCCGGCTTGCTGGGCCTGGAAGTGGGCGGCCATGAAGCCGTCACGCAAGGCGCGGGCAACCCCGGCCAGCGGGCCTTCCTGAGGCAGTAGCAGGGCGATTTTGGTCAGCGGCTGGCTGGCCAGTTCCTTGAGCTTGGTCAGGGCTGTCGGCAGTTGCTTGGCGGCAGGGTGGTCCGGGTGCTGTTTCACCCAGTCCTCGATAGCCGCCTGCTGCTGTTCCAGGGTGCCGGCACTTTTCACGGCGAAGGCCAGGCTGGTCCAGCCAGCCAGGGTCTGGTCGTTGCCAGGTTGCTGCAGTTGCTCTGCCGGCAGCGAGGCGACCAGGGCCCAGATGGCGTCGTTGTTGGCGCTGGCGGCCTGGCCGCTGAGCAGCGGGCCCAGCAGCATGCGCTGTTGCGCGGCAGGCAGCGCCTGGCCGTCGGCTTCGAGGGCGGCGGCGTGCACGCTGTAGGTACGCACTTGCTGCGCTTCAGGCAGCTCGGCAACGCGCTGCAGGCTGGGGTGGGCCAGGGCAGTCAAGGCTGCCTTGGGCTGGTTGCGGCTCATGGCCAGCTCGGCCGCCAGGGTGCTGGCGAACACTTGCTGGGCCGGCTTGAGCGTGTCCATCGGGACCTGCTCGAGGATGCGCGCGGCGCGCGGGAAGTCCTTCTGCTTGTAGGCCAGGTCGGCCGCGCTCAGGCGCAGCAGCGCAGCGTCTTCTGCAGACTTGCTGGAAGCAGCCTTTTCCAGCAACTGCTCGATGCTGGCGTCCGGGGTGCGCGGCAGTTCGCCCAGGCTGGATGAGGGCGAGCTGGCGCAGGCCGCCAGCAAGGCAGCGAGGCAGAGGGCTGTAAGCAGCCGCAGGCAAGCGATCATGTAAAGGTCCTGTTACTCGATCAAGTTGGCCGGCAATTGTACCCAAGCACTGGCCGGGGCGCGATGTTGCTGTGTCGATCCTTCACTATAGGTGGCCTGGCGCCGATCGCTGGCGAAGTTCTTTGCGCCCTGTTACGGGCGCTCGGGCTACAATGGCGCCTTTGATCCGAATGACAGGTGTGCGCAGTGACTGATGTGGCAGGGGCTTCGAAATCCGCGGTGGGGACGCTGTATGTGGTGGCAACCCCCATCGGCAACCTTGACGACATGAGCGCCCGGGCGCTGAAGGTGCTGGCGGACGTGGCGCTGATCGCCGCCGAAGACACCCGTCATTCGGTCCGCCTGCTGCAGTACTTCGGTATCGACACGCCGCTGGCAGCGTGCCATGAGCACAACGAGCGTGACGAGGGCGGGCGTTTTCTTACCAAACTGCTGGCCGGCGAGAATGTGGCGCTGGTCTCCGATGCCGGCACGCCGCTGATCTCCGACCCCGGCTACCACCTGGTACGCCAGGCGCGGGCCGCAGGGGTGAGCGTGGTGCCGGTGCCGGGTGCCTGCGCCTTGATCGCCGCGCTGTCGGCCGCCGGCCTGCCGTCGGACCGCTTCATTTTCGAAGGCTTCCTGCCGGCCAAGACTGCGGGGCGCCGGGCGCGTCTGGAGCAGGTAAAGGAAGAGCCGCGCACGCTGATCTTCTATGAGGCGCCGCACCGCATCCTGGAATGCCTTCAAGACATGGAGGCCGTCTTTGGCGGTGATCGCCCGGCCTTGCTCGCGCGCGAACTGACCAAGACATTCGAGACCCTCAAGGGTCTGCCCCTGGCTGAGCTGCGTGCCTTCGTTGCCGGTGACAGCAATCAGCAGCGCGGTGAGTGCGTGGTGCTGGTGGGTGGCTGGAGTGCACCTGAAGGCGAACAGGCCATCAGCGTCGAAGCGCAGCGGGTGCTCGATTTGCTTCTGGCCGAGTTGCCGCTCAAGCGCGCGGCGGCGCTTGCCGCTGAAATTACCGGGGTAAGGAAGAATCTGTTGTATCAACTTGCCCTGGAAAAACAGAAAGCCGAATAGTGGCAGTTTGATATAAATGCCGGTATCACTTGTTCTTGGGCGCGTGTGCCGTTAACCTTGTCGGCGGAGAGTCGATCGGACAGTCGCTGCCGTCTTTTGTTCCGCAAAAGGCGGGGGAGGAAAGTCCGGGCTCCATAGGGCAGAGTGCCAGGTAACGCCTGGGAGGCGCGAGCCTACGGAAAGTGCCACAGAAAATAACCGCCTAAGCACTTCGGTGCCGGTAAGGGTGAAAAGGTGCGGTAAGAGCGCACCGCACGGCTGGCAACAGTTCGTGGCTAGGTAAACCCCACTCGGAGCAAGACCAAATAGGGTTCCATCAGGCGTGGCCCGCGTCGGAACCGGGTAGGTTGCTAGAGGCGTCCAGTGATGGCCGTCGTAGAGGAATGACTGTCCTCGACAAAACCCGGCTTACAGATCGACTCTCCACCTTTCCTTCCCTGCTGTAATCGTCAGCAGCGCCCTCTGGTAAGACCGAAAAAATCTTACTCTTGATAAATCACTTTAACTTCGAACTCCATCTGCTTGCGTGGGTTTGATTTTTATCGCGTTTTTTTCCCATTGGTATTCCTTCCACATTCCTTTATCGCGCTAAATCTCGGTCCTGTAAGACTTTTCCTCATGAACGTGCCTTGACGGTGCTGCGGGCGGATTCCTATAGTGTGCGCAAGTGGCAGAAAGTGGGATGAAGTGGGTTTTCTGACACAAAAAAGCTACCATTGTGGGGAATCGCAGCCGTGTTCCGCGGAGCCAACGCCGTCAGCCTCGATGCCAAGGGCCGTCTCGCCATGCCGAGCCGGTACCGTGACGAGCTCGATTCGCGTTGCAATGGCCAGCTGATCGTGACCATTGATGCTGTGGATCCCTGCTTGTGTGTTTATCCCCTCGACGAGTGGGAACAGATAGAAGCCAAGTTGCGTGCCTTGCCATCGTTGCGTGAGGAAAACCGCCGCCTGCAGCGTTTGCTGATCGGTAATGCGGTTGACCTGGAGCTCGATGGCAGTGGGCGTTTCCTGGTACCGCCCCGTTTGCGGGAGTACGCCAAGCTCGACAAGAAGGCGATGCTTGTGGGGCAACTGAACAAATTCCAGCTGTGGGACGAAGATGCCTGGAACGCGGTTTCGGCAGCCGATCTTGCAGCTATCCAACAACCGGGCGCCATGCCCGACGAATTGCGTGACCTGATCCTGTGACCATAGATAGCGGCTTCAACCACATCACCGTCCTGCTCGACGAAGCTGTCGAGGCATTGGCCCTGCGCGCCGACGGTTGCTATCTGGACGGCACCTTTGGCCGTGGCGGACACAGCCGGCTGATCCTCAGCAAGCTCGGGCCGCAAGGGCGGCTGCTGGGCTTCGACAAAGATCCACAGGCGATTGCCACAGGGCAAGCGCTGGCGGCCGAAGACGGCCGCTTTGTCATTGTGCAGCGCAGCTTTGCCGAGCTGGGCGCGGAAGTGGCCGAGCGTGGCTTGCACGGCAAGGTCAGCGGCGTATTGCTGGACCTGGGCGTGTCTTCGCCGCAGCTGGATGACCCCGAGCGCGGCTTCAGCTTCCTCAATGATGGCCCGCTGGACATGCGCATGAACCCGGGGCAGGGCATCAGTGCCGCCGAGTTCATTGCCACTGCGCCGGTCGAGGAAATCGCTCGCGTGTTCAAGGAGTACGGTGAAGAGCGCTTTGCCGGCCGCATGGCGCGTGCCGTGGTCGAGCGCCGCGAAAAGCAGCCGTTCACCCGTACCGCCGACCTGGCGGAAGTGCTCAAGGTCGCCAACCCTGCCTGGGAGAAAGGCAAGAACCCGGCTACCCGCGCCTTCCAGGGCCTGCGCATCCACGTCAACAACGAGTTGGGCGACCTCGAGGCCGGTCTTGAGGCCGCCCTGGATGCGCTCGAGATTGGCGGCCGCCTGGCAGTGATCAGCTTCCACTCGCTGGAAGACCGCATCGTCAAACTGTTCATGCGCAAGCTGGTGAAGGGCGAGGCCGACAACCTGCCGCGCAACCTGCCGGTTCAGCACAAGGCCTTCGAACCGAAAGTAAAGCTCATCGGCAAAGCCCAGTTCGCCTCCGAAGCCGAGCTCAAGGCCAACCCGCGGTCGCGTAGCGCCGTCATGCGTGTGGCGGAGAAGCTGCGGTGAGCAGGCTCTTTGCCAAACCGTTGCCAGGCGGAAGCTTCCTGATGCTCCTGCTGTTCGTCGGCGTGCTGGTTTCGGCCATCGCGGTGTCCTACAGCGCGCACTGGAACCGCCAGCTGCTCAATACCCTGTATGGTGAATTGAGCGAGCGTGACAAGGCCCAGGCCGAATGGGGCCGGTTGATCCTGGAGCAAAGCACCTGGACCGCCGCCAGCCGCATCGAGAGCCTGGCTTCCGAGCAACTGAAGATGCGCGTGCCTTCGGCTGACGAAGTACGGATGGTGGCGCCATGATGAAACTCGAAGGCGCACTCTACCCGTGGCGCTTCCGCGTGGTGATCGGCCTGCTGGCGATCATGGTCGGTGCCATCTGCTGGCGCATCATCGACCTGCAAGTGGTCGACCGTGCCTTCCTCAAGGGCCAGGGCGATGCGCGCAGCTTGCGGCATATCCCCATCCCGGCACACCGTGGCCTGATCACCGACCGCAACGGTGAGCCACTGGCCGTGAGTACCCCGGTCACCACCTTGTGGGCCAACCCCAAGGAAATGCAGGCGTCCCGCGAACGCTGGCCGCAGTTGGCCGCCGCGCTGGGGCAGAACCCGCAGCAGCTGACCGAGCGCCTGACCCAGCAGGCCAGTAAAGAGTTCATCTACCTGGTGCGTGGCCTGACCCCGGAGCAGGGCCAGCACGTGCTCGACCTGAAAGTGCCGGGCGTGTATGGCCTGGAAGAATTCCGCCGTTTCTACCCGGCCGGTGATGTCACCGCGCACATGGTCGGCTTCACCGACCTCGACGACCACGGTCGCGAAGGGGTGGAACTGGCCTATGACGAATGGCTGGCCGGCGTGCCCGGCAAGCGGCAGGTGATCAAGGACCGGCGCGGCCGGCTGATCAAGGACATCCAGGTCACCAAGAACGCCAAGGCCGGCAAGACCTTGGCGTTGTCGATAGACCTGCGCCTGCAGTACCTGGCCACCCGCGAGCTGCGCAACGCCATTGCCGAACAGGACGCCAAGGCCGGCAGCCTGGTGATCATGGACGTCAAGACCGGTGAAGTGCTGGCGATGGTCAACCAGCCCACCTACAACCCCAACAACCGCCGCAGCATGTTCCCGGCGGCGATGCGCAACCGGGCGATCATCGACGTGTTCGAGCCGGGCTCCACGGTCAAGCCGATCTCCATGAGCGCGGCGCTGCAGAGTGGCCGCTGGAAAACCACCGACAAGGTCGAGGTTTACCCGGGCAGCCTGCAGATCGGCCGCTACACCATCAAGGACGTGTCGCGCAGCGAGGGCCCGATCCTCGACCTGACCGGCATCCTGATCAACTCCAGTAACGTCGGCATGAGCAAGATCGCCTTTGACATTGGCGGCGAGGCCATTTACCGGGTGATGTCCCAGGTTGGCCTGGGCCAGTACACCGGCCTGGGCTTCCCGGGTGAGCGTGTCGGCAACCTGCCCAACCACCGTGAGTGGCGCAAGGCCGAGACCGCCACCCTGTCCTATGGCTACGGTCTGTCGGTAACCGCCCTGCAGCTGGTGCATGCCTACGCGGCACTGGCCAACGACGGCAAGATGGTGCCGCTGTCGATCCTCAAGGTCGACAAGGCCCCGGAAGCCGTGCAGGCGATCCCGAAGGAAACCGCCGAAACCGTCCAGGGCATGCTGCAGCAGGTGATCGAAGCGCCGCGCGGCGTGTTCCGCGCCCAGGTGCCGTTCTATCACGTGGCCGGCAAGTCCGGTACTGCGCGCAAGGCCACGGTGGGCTCCAAGGGCTACACCGAAAACGCCTACCGCTCGCTGTTCGCCGGGTTCGGGCCGATGAGCGACCCGCGCTACGCCATCGTCGTGGTGATCGACGAGCCAGGCAAGGGCGGCTACTTCGGTGGCCTGGTTTCGGCACCGGTGTTCAGCAAGGTCATGTCCGGCACCCTGCGCCTGATGAACGTGCCGCCAGACAACCTGCCGCCACCAACCGAACAACCGCAAGTCAATGCAGCAGCCGCCAAGGGAGGGCGTGGATGATGACAATGCCATTAAGCAAACTTTTCGCCCACGCCAGCCGCGACCCGCTGATCCGTGAACTCACCCTGGACAGCCGCAATGTGCGCCCGGGTGACCTGTTCCTGGCCGTGCCGGGTGCCAAGGTCGATGGCCGCGAGCACATTGCCGATGCCCTGGCCCGTGGCGCTGCCGCCGTGGCCTACGAAGAGCAGGGCGCCAACGTGCTGCCGCTGACCGATGTGGCGTTGATCCCGGTCAAGGGCCTGATCGCCCAGCTTTCGGATATCGCCGGGCGTTTCTATGGCGAACCGAGCCGCCAGCTGAACCTGATCGGCGTCACCGGCACCAACGGCAAGACCAGCGTCACCCAGCTGGTGGCCCAGGCGCTGGACCTGCTGGGCCAGCGTTGCGGCCTGATCGGCACCCTGGGCACCGGCTTTTACGGCGAGCTGCAAAGCGGTCGCCTGACCACGCCGGACCCGATCGCGGTGCAGTCGACCCTGTACGACCTGAGAAAAGCCGGCGCCAAGGCCGTGGCGATGGAGGTGTCGTCGCATGCCCTGGAGCAGGGCCGGGTGGCGGCGCTGGAATTCGACATCGCGGTGATGACCAACCTGTCGCGTGATCATCTGGACTACCACGGCAGCATGCAGGCCTACGAGGCTGCCAAGGCCAAGCTGTTCGCCTGGCGCAGCCTGCGTTGCCAGGTGGTGAACCTGGATGACGATTTTGGCCGTCGCCTGGCACAAGCTTTTGCCCGTCGCCCGAGTACCGATCATATCGAGACCCGGCTGCTCAGCTATAGCCTGGAAAACCCGGACGCCTCGTTGTACTGCCACACGGCGAAGTTCAGTGACGGTGGCGTGTGCGCCACACTGGTCACCGGCCAGGGCGAGCGGACCCTGCGCAGCCAGCTGCTGGGCCGCTTCAATCTCAGCAACGTACTGGCTGCCGTGGCGACCCTGCTGGCGCTGGATTATGCGCTGGACGAGATCCTCAAGGTGATCCCGCAACTGCAGGGGCCGGTGGGTCGCATGCAGCGCCTGGGTGGCGGTGACAAGCCGTTGGTGGTGGTCGACTACGCGCACACCCCTGACGCGCTCGAGAAAGTGCTCGAAGCCCTGCGCCCGCACGCCCACGGCAAGCTGCTGTGCCTGTTCGGCTGCGGCGGCGACCGTGACCGCGGCAAGCGCCCGCTGATGGCCGAGGTGGCCGAGCGCCTGGCCGACCGCGTGCTGGTCACCGATGACAACCCGCGCAGCGAAGACCCGCTGCGCATCTTCGACGACATACGCCCCGGTTTCACCAAGCCTGACGACGTCGAGTTCGTCGCCGGCCGTGGCGACGCCATTGCACACCTGATTGCTTCTGCTGGCGCCAATGATGTGATCGTGCTGGCCGGCAAGGGACACGAGGATTACCAGGAGATCAATGGCGAGCGCCATGATTTTTCCGACCTGACCGAAGCCGAGAAGGCACTTGCCGCCTGGGAGGCTCCACATGCTTAAGCCGATGTCGCTCAGCCAGCTGACCGCAGCACTGGATGCTCAGCAAATCGGTGCCGATGCCACATTCACCGGTGTCAGCATCGACAGCCGCAGCGTCCGCACCGGGCAACTGTTTGTCGCCTTGGCCGGCCCGCGTTTCGATGGCCATGACTACCTGGCTGATGTCAAAGCCAAAGGTGCAGTAGCTGCCCTGGTCGAGCGTGAAGTAGCCGACGTCGACCTGCCGCAATTGCTGGTCAAGGATTGCCGGTTGGCACTGGGTCAGCTGGGCGCCCTGAACCGCGCCGGTTTCGACAAGCCGGTGGTGGCCATTACCGGTTCCAGTGGCAAGACCACGGTCAAGGAGATGCTCGCCAGCATCCTGCGTACCCGGGGCCTTGTGCACGCCACCCGCGGCAACCTCAACAACGATCTTGGCGCGCCGCTTACCCTGCTGGAAATCGCTCCGGAGCACAGCGCCGCGGTGATCGAGCTGGGCGCTTCGCGCATTGGCGAAATCCGTTACACCGTCGGCCTGACCAAGCCTCAGGTTGTCATCATCAACAACGCCGGTACTGCCCACGTAGGCGAGTTCGGTGGCCCGGAGAAGATCGTCGAGGCCAAGGGCGAGATCCTCGAAGGCCTGGGCGAGGGCGGTATCGCCGTGCTCAATCTGGACGACAAGGCTTTTGCCACCTGGAAGGCCCGTGCCGGGTCGCACCAGGTCATCACTTTTGCTCGCAGCAACGAGCGGGCCGATTTCTACGCCACACGCATCGGTCGCGATGCCCGTGGTTGCCCATCGTTCACGCTGCACGGCGCCGGTGAAACGGTCGATGTGCAACTGAATGTGCTGGGTGAGCACAACGTCAGCAACGCCCTGGCGGCGGCTGCAGCTGCCCACGCCGTTGGTCTGAGCCTGAGCGGCATCGCCGCCGGCCTGGCGGCCGTGCAACCGGTCAAGGGCCGCACCGTGGCGCAGATTGCGGCAAACGGCGTGCGCGTGATCGACGACAGTTACAACGCAAATCCCACCTCGATGTGCGCAGCCATTGATATACTCGCCGGCTTTTCCGGACGCACCGTCCTGGTGCTTGGGGATATCGGCGAACTGGGGCAATGGGCGGAAGAAGGCCACCGTCAGGTGGGTGACTACGCGCGTGGCAAGGTAGACGCCCTGTACGCAGTGGGTTCCAACATGACACATGCGGTCCAGGCGTTTGGCGCCAATGGCCGCCATTTCGCTACTCAAGCTGAGCTTATCGACGCGGTTAGCGCCGAAAATGCCAGCGATACCACTATCTTGATCAAGGGCTCGCGCAGCGCTGCGATGGAAAACGTCGTGGCGGCATTGTGCGGTGCCAGCGGGGAGAAACATTAATGCTGCTGCTGTTGGCCGAGTATCTGCAACAGTTCCACAAAGGCTTCGCGGTCTTCCAGTACCTGTCCCTGCGCGGGATCCTTGGTGTACTGACCGCGTTGTCCCTGGCGCTGTGGCTGGGGCCGTGGATGATCCGTACCCTGCAAATTCGCCAGATCGGCCAGGCCGTGCGTAACGACGGCCCGCAATCGCACTTGTCCAAGTCCGGCACCCCGACCATGGGTGGTGCGCTGATCCTGTCCGCCATCGCCATCAGCACCTTGCTGTGGGCCGACCTGTCCAATCGCTATGTGTGGGTGGTGCTGATCGTCACCCTGGCGTTCGGCGCCATCGGCTGGGTCGACGACTACCGCAAGGTGATCGAGAAGAACTCCCGTGGCTTGCCGAGTCGCTGGAAATACTTCTGGCAGTCGGTATTTGGCCTGGCTGCGGCCGTGTTCCTGTACAAGACCGCGCCGACCAGCGTCGAAACCACGCTGATCCTGCCGTTCATCAAGGACGTGACCATTCCGCTGGGCGTGGGCTTCGTGGTGCTGACGTACTTCGTCATCGTCGGCTCCAGCAACGCGGTCAACCTCACCGATGGCCTCGACGGCCTGGCAATCATGCCAACGGTGATGGTCGGCGGCGCCCTGGGCATCTTCTGCTACCTGTCGGGTAACGTGAAGTTCGCCGAATACCTGCTGATTCCCTACGTACCGGGCTCGGGCGAGCTGATCGTGTTCTGTGGTGCGCTGATCGGCGCCGGCCTGGGCTTTCTGTGGTTCAACACCTATCCGGCGCAAGTGTTCATGGGTGACGTCGGCGCGCTGGCGCTGGGCGCAGCGCTGGGCACCATTGCCGTGATCGTTCGCCAGGAAATCGTGCTGTTCATCATGGGCGGCATCTTCGTGGTGGAAACCCTGTCGGTGGTTATCCAGGTCGCCTCCTTCAAGCTGACCGGCAAGCGCGTGTTCCGCATGGCGCCGATCCACCACCACTTTGAACTCAAGGGCTGGCCAGAGCCACGGGTGATCGTCCGCTTCTGGATCATCACCGTGATCCTGGTGCTGGTTGGCCTTGCAACCCTGAAACTGAGGTAGATGAGCGTGTCTTTGATCGCTTCCGACCAATTCCGCATCGTTGTCGGCCTCGGCAAGAGCGGCATGTCCCTGGTTCGCTTCCTGGCGAGCCGGGGCATTGCCTTTGCGGTCGCCGACACCCGCGAGCAACCGCCGGAACTGGACACCCTGCGCCGTGACTACCCGCAGGTGGAAGTGCGCTGTGGCGAGCTGGACGTCGACTTCCTTTGCCGCGCCAACGAGCTGTACGTGAGCCCCGGCCTGGCCCTGGCCACCCCGGCCCTGCAGCAGGCGGCGGCGCGTGGCGTGAAGCTGTCTGGCGATATCGAGCTGTTCGCCCGTCACGCCAAGGCGCCGATCATTGCCATCAGCGGTTCCAATGCCAAGAGCACCGTCACCACCCTGGTCGGCGAAATGGCCGCCAAGGCTGGCAAGCGTGTGGCGGTGGGGGGCAACCTCGGCACCCCGGCGCTGGACCTGCTGGCCGATGACGTCGAGTTGTACGTGATGGAACTGTCCAGCTTCCAGCTGGAAACCACCGACCAGCTCAACGCCGAAGTGGCCACCGTGCTGAACATCAGCGAAGACCACATGGACCGCTACAGCGGCCTGCCAGCCTATCACCTGGCCAAGCACCGGATTTTCCGCGGCGCCCGCCAGGTCGTGGTCAACCGCCAGGACGCCCTCAGCCGGCCACTGCCGGTAGAAGGCATCCCCTGCTGGACCTTCGGTCTCAATCAGCCGGACTTCAAGGCCTTCGGCCTGCGTGAAGTGGACGGCGAAAAATACCTGGCGTTCGAGTTCCAGGCCCTGATGCCCGCGCGCGAGCTGAAGGTTCGCGGTGCCCACAACCAGAGCAACGCCCTGGCGGCGCTGGCCTTGGGTCACGCGGCCGGCCTGCCGTTCGAACCCATGCTCGAAGCCCTGCGCGAGTTCGGTGGCCTGGCCCACCGCTGCCAGTGGGTGCGCGAGCGCAACAGCGTCAATTGGTACGACGATTCCAAGGCCACCAACGTGGGTGCTGCCTTGGCCGCCATCGAGGGCCTGGGTGCCGACATCGAAGGCAAGCTGGTGCTGATCGCCGGCGGTGATGGCAAGGGCGCCGACTTTGCCGCCCTGCGCGGGCCGGTGCAGCGCTTCTGCCGCGCCGTGGTGTTGCTCGGCCGCGATGCCGAGCGCCTGGCCGAGGCGCTTGGCGAGGGTGTGCCACTGGTTCGCGTCAAGACCCTGGACGATGCCGTGCAGCAATGCGCCGCGCTGGCCCAGCCAGGCGATGCCGTGCTGCTGTCGCCAGCGTGCGCCAGCCTCGACATGTTCAAGAACTTCGAGGAACGCGGGCGCCTGTTCGCCCAGGCAGCGGGAGGTCTTGCATGATCTTCGGCATCCTCAAGCCTTATCCGTCGCCGCTGATCAGCGGCCGTGGCATCGACCTGGACTTCGCCATGCTCGCCGGCTGCCTGGCGTTGCTGGGCCTGGGCCTGGTGATGATCACCTCGGCGTCATCGGAAGTGGCTGCGGTGCAGTCGGGCAACCCGCTTTACCACATGTTCCGCCACCTGGTGTACGTGGCCATCGGCCTGGTCGCCTGTGGCGCGACCATGCTGGTGCCGATCGCCACCTGGCAGCGCATGGGCTTCATGATGCTGCTGGGCGCCTTCGGCCTGCTGGTGCTGGTGCTGGTGCCGGGTATCGGCCGTGAAGTGAACGGCTCCATGCGCTGGATCGGCTTCAGCTTCTTCAACGTGCAGCCTTCGGAAATTGCCAAGGTGTTCGTGGTCATCTACCTGGCGGGTTACCTGGTACGCCGGCAGACCGAGGTGCGTGAAAGCTGGATGGGCTTCTTCAAGCCGTTCATCGTGCTGCTGCCCATGGCCGGCCTGCTGCTGATGGAGCCGGACTTCGGCGCCACCGTAGTGATGATGGGCGCGGCCGCGGCCATGCTGTTCCTTGGCGGGGTGGGGCTGTTCCGCTTCAGCCTGATGGTGGTGCTGGCCGTGGTGGCGGTATTCGTGCTGGTCCAGGCACAGCCCTACCGGATGGCGCGGCTTATCACCTTTACCGACCCCTGGTCCGACCAGTTCGGTTCGGGCTACCAGCTGACCCAGGCACTGATCGCGTTCGGCCGTGGCGAGTGGCTGGGCGTTGGCCTGGGCAACAGCGTGCAGAAGCAGTTCTACCTGCCCGAAGCGCACACCGACTTCGTGTTCTCGGTACTGGCCGAGGAGCTTGGCGTGGTCGGCTCGCTGGTGACCATCGCGCTGTTCGTGTTCGTCACCGTGCGCGCGCTGTACATCGGCCTGTGGGCCGAGAAGGCCAAGCAGTTCTTTGCCGCCTACATGGCATTCGGCCTGGCTTTCCTGTGGATCGGCCAGTTCCTGATCAACATCGGCGTGAACGTCGGCCTGCTGCCGACCAAGGGCCTGACCCTGCCGTTCCTCAGCTACGGGGGCAGCTCGCTGGTGATCTGCTGCGCCTGTGTGGGGCTGTTGTTGCGCATCGAGTGGGAAAGCCGCACGCACCTGGGCAGCGAGGAACACGAATTCAGCGAAAGCGATTTTGCCGAGGAGACCAATCATGGCCGCTGACGGCAAGAACGTACTGATCATGGCGGGCGGCACCGGGGGCCACGTGTTCCCGGCCCTGGCCTGCGCCCGTGAGTTCCAGGCGCGTGGCTACAGCGTGCACTGGCTGGGCACCCCGCGTGGCATCGAGAACGAGCTGGTGCCCCAGGCTGGCCTGCCATTGCACCTGATCCAGGTCAGCGGCCTGCGCGGCAAGGGCAAGCTGTCGTTGCTCAAGGCGCCCTTCACCCTGGTCAAGGCCGTGCTGCAGGCGCGACGCATCATTCGCCAGCTCAAGCCGGTATGCGTACTGGGCTTTGGCGGCTACGTGACCGGCCCCGGCGGCGTGGCCGCGCGGCTGTGCGGCGTACCGCTGGTGATTCACGAACAGAACGCCCGGGCCGGAACCGCCAATCGGTTGCTGGTGCCGCTCTCGGCGCGGGTCTGCGAAGCTTTCCCGAACACCTTCGAGGCCAGCGACAAACGTCGCACCACTGGCAACCCGGTGCGCCCGGAGCTGTTCATGGACGCTCAACGCGCGCCCCTTGCCGAACGCCGTGCACGCCTGTTGGTGCTGGGCGGCAGCCTGGGTGCGGAACCATTGAACAAATTGTTGCCTAAGGCCCTGTCCGAAGTGCCCGCCGCCGTGCGGCCAGAGGTGTTCCACCAGGCCGGCAAGCAACACGCGCCGATCACCGCCGAGCGTTATCACGAGGTGGGCGTCGCGGCTCAGGTAGAGCCTTTCATCAAGGACATGGCTCAAGCCTATGGTTGGGCCGACATGGTGGTGTGCCGGGCCGGTGCCCTGACCGTCAGCGAACTGGCGGCAGCGGGCCTGCCCTCGATGCTGGTGCCCTTGCCCCACGCCATCGACGACCACCAGACCCACAACGCCCAATATCTGGCCCGCGAAGGCGCTGCCTTCCTGATGCCACAAGCGACAACTGGCGCAGCGCAGCTCGCTGAACGCCTGAACGAGGTGCTGATGCAACCCGAGAAACTCAACGTCATGGCAGGCACCGCACGGCGCCTGGCCAAACCTGCCGCAACCAGCACCGTGGTCGATATCTGCCTGGAGGTGGCCCATGGTTGAGAGCCAGAAAGCCATGCCCCAGCCGAAGATGGGCCGTATTCGTCGCATCCACTTCGTCGGTATCGGCGGCGTAGGCATGTGCGGCATTGCCGAAGTGCTGCTGAACCTGGGCTATGAAGTGTCCGGTTCCGACCTCAAGGCTTCGCCGGTCACCGAGCGCCTGGAGTCGTTTGGCGCCGAAATCTTCGTCGGCCACCGCGCCGAGAACGCCGCCACTGCCGATGTGCTGGTGGTGTCCAGCGCGATCAACCCGGCCAACCCGGAAGTCGCCACCGCCCTCGAGCGGCGAATCCCGGTGGTGCCGCGCGCGGAAATGCTCGCCGAGCTGATGCGCTACCGCCATGGCGTGGCCGTTGCCGGCACCCACGGCAAGACCACCACCACCAGCCTGCTGGCTTCGGTGTTCGCCGCCGGCGGCCTGGACCCGACCTTTGTCATCGGTGGCCGCCTGACCGCTGCCGGCACCAATGCCCAGCTGGGCACCAGCCGCTACCTGATCGCCGAAGCCGACGAGAGCGACGCCAGCTTCCTGCACCTGCAGCCGATGGTGGCCGTGGTTACCAACATCGACGCCGACCACATGGCGACCTACGAGGGTGACTTCAACAAACTGAAGAAAACCTTCGTCGAGTTCCTGCACAACCTGCCGTTCTATGGCCTGGCAGTGATGTGCCTGGACGACCCGGTGGTACGCGAGATCCTGCCGCAGGTGAAACGCCCGACCGTAACCTATGGCTTCAGCGAAGAGGCCGACATCCGCGCCATCAATGTTCGCCAGCAGGGCATGCAGACCCACTTCACCGTGCTGCGCCGCGACTGCGAGCCGCTGGAGGTATCGGTGAACATGCCCGGCAACCACAACGTGCTCAATGCCCTGGCTACCATCGCCATCGCCACTGACGAAGGCATCACCGACGAGGCCATCATTCAGGGCCTGTCCGGCTTCCAGGGTGTCGGCCGACGCTTCCAGGTGTACGGCGAGCTGCCGGTCGACGGCGGCAGTGTGATGCTGGTCGACGACTACGGCCACCACCCGACCGAAGTGGCCGCAGTGATCAAGGCCGTGCGCGGTGGCTGGCCAAGCCGCCGCCTGGTGATCGTCTACCAGCCGCACCGCTACAGCCGTACCCGCGACCTGTACGACGATTTCGTCCAGGTGCTGGGCGATGCCAACGTGTTGTTGCTGATGGAGGTCTACCCGGCCGGCGAAGAGCCGATCCCCGGTGCCGACAGCCGCCAGCTGTGCCACAGCATCCGCCAGCGCGGCAAGCTGGACCCGATCTACATCGAACGTGGTGCCGAACTGGCGCCGCTGGTCAAGCCACTGCTGCGTGCTGGCGACATCCTGATCTGCCAAGGTGCCGGTGATGTCGGCGGCCTGGCCCCGCAACTGATGAAAAGCCCGCTGTTCGCTGGCGCCAAGCAGGAGAAGTCGAAATGACCAGCGCCTACGACAAGCTGCACTCGACCCTGGACGTCAAGGCGTTCGGCCGCGTCGCGGTGCTTTACGGTGGCAAGAGCGCCGAGCGTGAAGTGTCGCTCAAGTCCGGTGCTGCGGTGATCGAAGCGCTGACCTCTGCCGGTGTCGACGTGGTCGCCATCGACGTTGGTGACGACCTGCTCGACCGCCTGCAAAGCGAGAAGATCGACCGTGCCTTCATCATCCTCCACGGCCGTGGCGGTGAGGACGGCAGCATGCAAGGCCTGCTGGAGTGCCTGGGCATTCCCTACACCGGCAGCGGCATCCTCTCCTCGGCCTTGGCCATGGACAAACTTCGCACCAAGCAGGTGTGGCAGAGCCTGGGTATTCCGACCCCGCGCCATGCCGTGTTGAGCAGCGAAAATGATTGTGTTGCAGCCGGCACGGAACTGGGCTTCCCGCTTATCGTCAAACCTGCCCATGAAGGCTCTAGCATCGGCATGGCCAAGGTGAACAGCGTCGAAGAACTGACCGCTGCCTGGCAGGCTGCCGCCAAATACGATTCCCAGGTTCTGGTCGAGCAATGGATCCGCGGCCCGGAGTTCACCATCGCGGTGCTGCGTGGTCAGGTGCTGCCGCCGATCGCCCTGGGCACTCCGCACGTGTTCTACGACTACGACGCCAAGTACATCGCCAATGACACCCAGTACCGCATCCCGTGCGGCCTGGACAGCGTCAAGGAACAGGAACTGATCGACCTGACCGCACGCGCCTGCGATGCCATCGGCATCGAAGGGTGGGGGCGGCTGGACGTAATGCAGGACGAGCAGGGCCGGTTCTGGCTGCTCGAAGTCAACACCGCACCTGGCATGACTGATCATAGCCTGGTGCCCATGGCGGCTCGCGCGGCCGGCCTGGACTTCCAGCAACTGGTGCTGGCAATCCTGGCCGAAAGCGTGACGACGCGAGGTTAATCAACATGCAAGGCGCAATGATACGTCAGCAGCAACCCGTTACCGGCCGTAGCAAGCCGGTGCCGCGTGGTGCCAGCCGGCTGGTGGCCGACGAGCCCGTATCGGCGCGCCTGCCGCGGCCCAGCCTGGGCGGCCTCAAGCGCCTGCTGTGGCCGGTGCTGCTGGTGGCGGCCGGTTTTGCTGCCTATGAGGGCGCCATCCGGCTGATGCCGTATGCCGACCGGCCGATCACCAAGATCGATGTGCAGGGCGACCTCAGCTACATCAGCCAGCAGTCGGTGCAGCAGCGTATCGCGCCATACGTGGCGGCGAGTTTCTTCAGTGTCGACCTGCCGGCGATGCGCGCAGAGCTCGAGCAGATGCCATGGATTGCCCACGCCGAAGTGCGTCGGGTGTGGCCGGACGAGGTGGTGATCCGCCTGGAAGAACAGCTGCCGGTGGCGCGCTGGGGTGAGGAGGCTTTGCTCAACAACCAGGGCCAGGCCTTTACCCCGCGCGAACTGGCCAACTACGAGCACCTGCCGCAGCTGGCCGGGCCGCAGCGTGCTCAACAGCAAGTCATGCAGCAGTATCAGGTATTGAGCCAGATGCTGCGCCCCCTGGGCTTTTCCATCGCTCGCCTGGAGCTGCGCGAGCGAGGCAGCTGGTTCCTGACTACGGGCGCGAGCAGCGCCGGGCCGGGCGTCGAGCTGCTGCTGGGGCGCGACCATCTGGTGGAGAAGATGCGCCGTTTCATTGCCATTTACGACAAGACACTCAAAGACCAGATCACCACTATCGCCCGCATTGATCTGCGTTATTCCAACGGACTTGCCGTTGGTTGGCGGGAACCGATTGCACCGACGACGGCCCAACCCGCCGTTGCGAAGAATTAGAGAGAGGCAGGACCATGGCAAACGCGCATAGCGGCAAAATGATCGTCGGGCTGGACATTGGCACCTCCAAGGTGGTGGCGCTGGTGGGCGAAGTGGGCGAAGACGGCACCCTGGAGATCGTCGGGATCGGCACCCATCCGTCCCGCGGCCTGAAAAAAGGTGTGGTGGTGAATATCGAGTCCACCGTGCAGTCGATCCAGCGCGCCGTGGAAGAAGCGCAGCTGATGGCTGGCTGCCGCATCCACTCGGCGTTCGTCGGCGTGGCCGGCAACCACATCCGCAGCCTGAACTCGCACGGCATCGTCGCCATCCGCGACCGCGAGGTCAGCCTGGCCGACCTCGAACGCGTGCTCGACGCGGCCCAGGCCGTGGCGATTCCGGCTGACCAGCGCGTGCTGCACACCCTGCCGCAGGACTACGTGATCGACAACCAGGAAGGCGTACGTGAGCCACTGGGCATGTCGGGCGTGCGCCTGGAAGCCAAGGTCCACGTGGTCACCTGTGCGGTCAACGCGGCGCAGAACATCGAGAAGTGCGTACGCCGCTGCGGCCTGGAAATCGACGACATCATCCTCGAGCAGCTGGCCTCGGCCTACTCGGTGCTGACCGACGACGAGAAAGAACTGGGCGTGTGCCTGGTAGACATCGGTGGTGGCACCACCGACATCGCGATCTTCACCGAGGGCGCGATCCGTCACACTGCGGTGATCCCGATTGCCGGCGACCAGGTCACCAACGATATCGCCATGGCCCTGCGTACCCCCACCCAGTACGCCGAAGAAATCAAGATCCGCTACGCCTGCGCCCTGGCCAAACTGGCCGGCGCCGGCGAGACCATCAAGGTGCCAAGCGTGGGTGACCGCCCACCGCGTGAGCTGTCGCGCCAGGCCCTGGCCGAGGTGGTGGAGCCGCGTTACGACGAGCTCTTCACCCTGATCCAGGCCGAGCTGCGCCGCAGTGGCTACGAGGACCTGGTGCCCGCTGGCATCGTCCTCACCGGCGGCACCGCGAAAATGGAAGGCGCCGTGGAACTGGCCGAGGAAATCTTCCACATGCCGGTACGCCTGGGCGTACCGCACAGCGTTCGGGGGCTGAGCGACGTGGTTCGCAACCCGATCTATTCCACCGGCGTGGGCTTGCTCACCTACGGCCTGCTGAAGCAGTCCGAGGACTTGATCCTGACCGGTAACACCAACAGCAGCAACAACAGCTATGGCGATGAACCGAAGGCCCCAGTGCTTGAGCGCTTCAAGAAGTGGGTCCAGGGCAACTTCTAAGTTTCAAAGCAGTAGTGGTAGGCGCAACAACTAGAGAACTGTAAGGAGAGGGAAAATGTTCGAGCTCGTAGACAACGTCCCGCAAAGCCCGGTCATCAAGGTGATCGGCGTTGGTGGTGGTGGCGGCAACGCCGTCAACCACATGGTCAAAAGCAGCATCGAAGGTGTGGAATTCATCTGCGCCAACACCGATGCCCAGGCGCTGAAAAGCATTGGCGCGCGTACCATCCTGCAACTGGGCACTGGCGTGACCAAGGGCCTGGGTGCCGGTGCCAATCCGGAAGTCGGCCGTCAGGCCGCACTGGAAGACCGTGAGCGCATCGCCGAAGTGCTGCAGGGCACCAACATGGTGTTCATCACCACCGGCATGGGCGGCGGTACCGGTACCGGTGCAGCGCCGATCATTGCCGAAGTGGCCAAGGAAATGGGCATCCTCACCGTTGCGGTGGTGACCCGTCCGTTCCCGTTCGAAGGCCGCAAGCGCATGCAGATCGCCGATGAAGGCATCCGCATGCTGGCTGAAAGCGTCGACTCGTTGATCACCATCCCCAACGAGAAACTGCTGACCATCCTGGGCAAGGATGCCAGCCTGCTGTCCGCCTTCGCCAAGGCTGACGATGTGCTGGCCGGTGCCGTGCGCGGTATCTCCGACATCATCAAGCGCCCGGGCATGATCAACGTCGACTTTGCCGACGTGCGCACCGTGATGGGCGAGATGGGCATGGCCATGATGGGTACTGGCTGCGCCAGCGGCCCGAACCGTGCGCGTGAAGCGACCGAAGCGGCCATTCGCAACCCGCTGCTGGAAGACGTCAACCTGCAGGGCGCCCGCGGCATCCTGGTGAACATCACCGCCGGCCCGGACCTGTCGCTGGGTGAATACTCCGATGTGGGTAGCATCATCGAAGCCTTCGCCTCCGACCACGCGATGGTCAAGGTCGGCACCGTGATCGACCCGGACATGCGCGACGAGCTGCACGTGACCGTTGTGGCCACTGGCCTGGGTGCGCGCATCGAGAAGCCTGTGAAGGTGGTCGACAACACCCTGCAGACCGCGCAGCAGGCGTACGAAGCGTCCAACCCGGCACCGGTTCGCCAGGAGCAGCCTGCAGTCAACTACCGAGACCTGGAGCGCCCGACCGTGATGCGCAATCAGGCCCATGCAGGTGCTGCCGCAGCCGCTAAACTGAACCCTCAGGATGACCTGGACTACCTTGATATCCCGGCTTTCCTGCGTCGCCAGGCTGATTAATGGAATTTATCAGGGGTATAAAGGTGATTGGTATTCATCAAAGGTTGGGTCTGTTATCATCCTCAGCCTTTGTTGATACCTGTTCGCAATTTGCGCTGAAGCGGCCAATGCCATGATTAAACAACGCACCCTGAAGAATACCATCCGTGCCACAGGTATCGGCCTGCACTCCGGTGAGAAGGTCTACCTGACCCTCAAGCCTGCACCTGTGGACACCGGCATCGTCTTCCGCCGCGCCGACCTCGACCCTGTGGTCGAGATCCCTGCGCGTGCGGCCAACGTCGGCGAGACAACCATGTCGACGACGCTGGTCAACGGTGACGTCAAGGTCGACACGGTCGAGCACCTGCTCTCTGCCATGGCGGGCCTGGGCATCGATAACGCCTACGTCGAGCTCTCCGCCTCGGAAGTGCCGATCATGGATGGCAGCGCCGGACCCTTTGTATTCCTGATTCAGTCTGCCGGCCTGGAAGAACAGGACGCAGCCAAGAAGTTCATCCGCATCCTGCGTGAGGTAACTGTGGAAGAGGGCGACAAGCGCGCCACGTTCCTGCCTTTCGAAGGGTTCAAGGTGAGCTTCGAGATCGACTTCGATCACCCGGTGCTTCGCAACCGGACCCAGAGCGCCAGCGTCGACTTCTCCAGCACCTCGTTCGTGAAGGAAGTCAGCCGCGCCCGTACCTTCGGCTTCATGCGTGATATCGAGTACCTGCGCAAGCACAACCTTGCGCTGGGTGGCAGTGTCGAGAACGCCATCGTGGTCGATGAGGACGGTGTGCTCAATGAAGACGGCCTTCGTTACGAAGACGAATTCGTCAAGCACAAGATCCTCGACGCCATTGGCGACCTGTACCTGCTGGGCAACAGCCTGATCGGCGAGTTCAAGGGCTTCAAGTCCGGCCACGCGCTGAACAACCAGCTGCTGCGCAAGCTCATTGCTGAAACCGATGCCTGGGAAGTGGTTACGTTCGAAGATGCCAGCACGGCACCGATCTCCTACATGCGCCCTGTTGCGGCGGTGTAAGTTCGAACACTCTCTAGTTCATTGAGGCCACCGCGAGGTGGCCTTTTTTATTGGGGATTCTGTTCCAGGGCCTGAGTTATAGCGGTGTGGTGAATTTGAAGAAGTCCATGTAGATGTGATCCTGAGCCTCGATCACGATGCTGGCGATAGTTTCTGCATCGCCGCAGCGATAATTTATCGAATGATCAAGGCCATCCACTTTTTTCAAGTCCAGCGTATGCAAGGGTTTGTGCGAGGGGCTGAAAAACTGGATTTTTGCATCAGCCTGAAGCCAGGTCAGTTGAAAATCGACCTGGGAAAACGCTCCGTTCAGATCCAGCTTGAGTTCCTGCTTCTTGTCATCCATGCCCATCGCCAAGGCTTCTTTCTCCAGCTTTCCGGGGGTCTGATAAGTGTATCTGTGGATGCCTGCTTGTCCTTCGCCCGACACGAAGTGGATCGTCATGACTTCTCGATCAATCTTCGCGCCTTCGCGAATGAGCTGTTGCGGGGAACCGTCAAAAAGTTCTTCGCATTGGCTTGGATGAATCCAGATTTCATCTAGTAGAAAATGGGCTGGTGACGGTGCTGAATCTGGGATTGGCGGGAGGCTGCGTACGGTCAGCGCTACTCGCTGCTCGCCCCCTGAGGCGGTAAAGCGCGCCCGGTAGGTGTGCCAATCTTGACTGGTCAATCGTTCGGCGGTGTCCGAATCATGGCCGTCAAATGTCCATCGGAGCTCTGGATCAAAGTCGCTTCCTTCCAGACGCTTCACGCGCGCGGATATTACATACTCAGTGCCACTTGTGAGCCCGCTGAAAGTTTTCGAAATGGTAGTGCCCAGCAGGTGCTGGGCGAAGCTCAGGCAGTGGTTGTCTGTGTGTTCTTCCTTGATGATAATGACCAGATGCTTGTAGGTCGGATTGACGCTCCAGTCGTTCCAGGCATCAGACTCAAAAGTGGTGTGATCAAAGAAGTAGCTCATGGCATTGAACCTCATGTGTCGGGGTTCAAATAGTCGGGCGCATCGGCAGGCTGCGTAAACTGGCAAAACTATCAGTTGCGGGAGGGCGGATATCGAGCGTCAGGGCTTTAACGAGGCGTGAGATGCCAGGCGTTCCAGTGCCGCGCGCAATTTAGGGTCGGTGATACCTTCCGCCGTATCGCGCAAGCTTTCGGCAGCACTGCTCGACAGCTCAGCAATGTGCCCACCGCGCTTGGCCGGCACCAGCGGGGGCTGGACCTTGAACAGAATTCGCCTGAGATTGCCGAATGCCTCCATGCCCTGCAACGCCGCCAGCAACCGCTTCTGCTGATAGCGCAGGCGTGTCGCCCAATGGCCGTCGGTTACCACCAGCAACAACGTGCCATCGCGCCACGACGCCACGTGGCAATGCTCGCGGGCAGCGGGTTGCAGCTGGCTTTCCAGCAGGCGCTGCAAGTGTTCCAGACGCTCGGCCTGGTTCAACAGCAGGCGCAGCGGGCGCACCTGGCGCAGCAGGGCGGACGGTGGCTGGGCGGGGGAGGGTTTGTAGGCCATGGGGTACGCATGTGGTTACAAGAACGGCAGTCTACCACCTCAGCTGCCCGTGCCGGCCTCTTCGCGTCGAACCGCCAAGAAGAGGCGACACAGGCAAGACGAGATAAGACTAATTCTCGATACCTTTCATGTAGCCAGGCCTTGAACTCAGGGACAATGCCCCTATCTAAGACAAGCCCCTGCCAAAACGCGGTAAAAGTATCGTGGAAATCCACCA
Source organism: Pseudomonas sp. 8_5_2 (assembly GCF_059295255.1). Classification (NCBI taxonomy): domain Bacteria; kingdom Pseudomonadati; phylum Pseudomonadota; class Gammaproteobacteria; order Pseudomonadales; family Pseudomonadaceae; genus Pseudomonas; species Pseudomonas sp. 8_5_2. Next base: position 4,937,084 of record NZ_CM181238.1, on the reverse strand, counting down.
CTTTCTTCACCATCGTTTCCGGGTAGAATGCTCGTTCGCATGCGGCCTTAGGGCTGCACGGGCGACTCATGGGGCCGCCCTCCATCCCTACGTGTGGAAGATCCTGCCAATATGTTTGCGCCTTTGTTAAAAAAACTTTTTGGAAGCAAGAACGAGCGTGAAGTGAAACGCATGCTCAAGACGGTAGCTATCGTCAATGCCTTCGAAGAGAAGATGGTGGCCCTCTCCGACGAACAACTGCGGGGCAAGACCGCAGAGTTCAAGGAGCGCCTGGCCAAAGGCGAGACACTGGACCAATTGCTGCCCGAAGCCTTCGCTGTCGCGCGCGAGGCCGGCAAGCGCGTGATGGGCATGCGTCACTTCGACGTGCAGCTGATCGGCGGCATGACCCTGCACGAGGGTATGATCGCAGAAATGCGCACCGGTGAAGGCAAGACCTTGGTCGGTACCCTGGCCGTGTACCTCAACGCACTGTCGGGCAAAGGCGTGCACGTGGTCACCGTCAACGATTACCTGGCCCGCCGCGACGCCAACTGGATGCGCCCGCTGTACGAGTTCCTCGGCCTGTCGGTCGGCATCGTCTCGGCATTCCAGCCGCCGGAAGAAAAGCGCGCCGCGTACGCGTCCGACATCACCTACGGCACCAACAACGAATTCGGTTTCGACTACCTGCGCGACAACATGGCGTTCAGCCAGGAAGAGAAGTTCCAGCGTGAACTCAACTTCTCGGTCATCGACGAAGTCGACTCCATCCTCATCGATGAAGCGCGTACCCCGCTGATCATCTCTGGCCAGGCCGAAGACAGCTCCAAGCTGTACATCGAGATCAACCGCCTGATCCCGCGCCTGAAGCAGCACATCGAGGAAGTGGAAGGCCAGGTTACCCAGGAAGGCCACTTCACCATCGACGAGAAGAGCCGGCAGGTCGAGCTCAACGAAGCGGGTCACCAGTACATTGAAGACATGCTCACCCAGGCCGGCCTGCTGGCCGAGGGCGAGAGCCTGTATTCGTCGCACAACCTGGGCCTGCTGACCCACGTCTATGCCGGCCTGCGCGCGCACAAGCTGTTCCATCGCAATGTCGAGTACATCGTCCAGGACGGCCAGGTGCTGCTGATCGACGAGCACACCGGCCGTACCATGCCCGGTCGTCGCCTGTCCGAGGGCCTGCACCAGGCCATCGAAGCGAAAGAAAACCTGAACATCCAGGCCGAAAGCCAGACCCTGGCTTCGACCACCTTCCAGAACTACTTCCGCCTGTACACCAAGCTGTCCGGCATGACCGGCACCGCCGACACCGAAGCGTTCGAGTTCCAGTCCATCTACGGGCTCAACGTGATGGTCATCCCGCCGAACAAGCCGCTGGCGCGCAAGGACTTCAACGACCTGGTGTACCTGACCGCCGACGAGAAATACGCTGCGATCATTGCCGACATCAAGGAAAGCATGACCCTTGGCCGCCCGGTGCTGGTAGGTACGGCGACCATCGAAACCTCCGAGCACATGTCCAACCTGCTGCAGCAGGAAGGCATCGAGCACAAGGTGCTCAACGCCAAGTATCACGAAAAAGAAGCCGAGATCATCGCACAAGCAGGCGCGCCGGGTGCCCTGACCATCGCCACCAACATGGCTGGTCGTGGTACCGACATCCTGCTGGGCGGTAACTGGGAAGCCGAAGTGGCCGCGCTGGAAAGCCCTACGGCCGAGCAGATTGCCCAGATCAAGGCCGACTGGCAGAAGCGTCACCAGCAGGTGATCGAGTCGGGTGGCCTGCATGTGATCGCTTCCGAGCGCCATGAATCGCGCCGTATCGACAACCAGCTGCGTGGCCGTTCCGGCCGTCAGGGTGACCCGGGTTCCAGCCGCTTCTACCTGTCGCTGGAAGACAGCCTGATGCGCATCTTCGCCTCTGACCGGGTGAAGAACTTCATGAAGGCGCTGGGGATGCAGTCGGGCGAGGCCATCGAGCACCGCATGGTCACCAACGCCATCGAGAAGGCCCAGCGCAAGGTCGAAGGCCGCAACTTCGACATCCGTAAGCAATTGCTCGAATACGACGACGTGGCCAACGAGCAGCGCAAGGTGATCTACCACATGCGCAACAGCCTGCTGGCCGCCGAGAACATCGGCGACACCATCGTCGAATTCCGCAAGGAAGTGCTGGACGCTACCATCAGCCAGCACATTCCGCCGCAGTCGCTGCCCGAGCAGTGGGACGTGGCCGGCCTGGAAGCTGCGCTGGCCAGCGATTTCGCCATGAAGCTGCCGATCCAGCAGTGGCTCGACGAGGACGATCACCTCTACGAAGAGACCCTGCGCGAGCGGCTGCTCAGCGAAATCACCACGGCCTACACCGAGAAGGAAGACCAGGCCGGTATCGACGCCCTGCGCACCTTCGAGAAGCAGATCCTGCTGCGTGTGCTGGACGATCTGTGGAAAGACCACCTGTCGACCATGGACCACCTGCGTCACGGTATCCACCTGCGTGGTTATGCGCAGAAGAACCCGAAGCAGGAGTACAAGCGCGAGTCGTTCAGCCTGTTCCAGGAACTGCTCGAGTCGATCAAGCGCGATACCATCCGTGTGCTGTCGCACGTCCAGGTTCGCCGCGAAGACCCGGTCGAAGAGGAAGCCCGCCTGCGCCGCGAGGCCGAGGAGCTGGCCAGCCGCATGCAGTTCCAGCATGCCCCGGCCCCTGGCCTGGAAAGCGAGCAACTGAGCGAGGAGGGCGCTGAAGTGGCGGTCGCTGCCGCGCCAGTGCGCAATGACCAGAAGCTGGGCCGCAACGAGCCGTGCTGGTGTGGCTCGGGCAAGAAGTTCAAGCATTGCCACGGGCAGATCGAGTGATCTGATCCGGTTGTTGTAACCTGAACCATCCGGGGGCCGCTGTGCGGCCCATCGCGACACAAGGCCGCTCCCACAGGAATCGCGACAACCCTGTAGGAGCGGCCTTGTGTCGCGATGGGGCGCGAAGCGGCCCCGTTTTTCGCTATCAACCGTAATTTCTAGGAGCGCTCTAATGGCTGTTGGTCTTGGTCCTTTGCCTACCCTGCACCCGGTTCCGGGTTTTGAACTCGGCATCGCTTCTGCCGGCATCAAGCGCCCGGGGCGCAAGGATGTAGTGGTCATGCGCTGCGCCGAAGGCTCCAGCGTGGCCGGCGTGTTCACCCTCAACGCCTTTTGTGCCGCGCCGGTGATCCTCTCCAAGCAACGTGTACAGGGCACCGTGCGCTATCTGCTGACCAACACCGGTAACGCCAACGCCGGTACCGGCGCCCCAGGCCTGGCCGCTGCCGAGCGTACCTGCGCCAAGCTGGCCGAGCTGGCTGGTGTGCCCGCCGAAGCGGTACTGCCATTTTCCACCGGCGTGATCGGCGAGCCGCTGCCGGTCGAGAAGATCGAAGGTGCGCTGCAGGCCGCCCTCGACAACCTGTCGGAAAACCACTGGGCGGAAGCCGCCACCGGCATCATGACCACCGACACCTTGCCCAAGGGCGCCAGCCGTCAGTTTCAACATGATGGCGTGACCGTTACCGTCACCGGCATCAGCAAAGGTGCAGGCATGATCCGCCCGAACATGGCCACCATGCTCGGCTACATCGCTACCGACGCCAAGGTGTCGCCAGCGGTGCTCAAGGACCTGATGCTCGACGGCGCCAACAAGTCGTTCAACCGCATCACCATCGATGGCGACACCTCGACCAACGACTGCTGCATGCTGATCGCCACCGGCAAGGCCAACCTGCCGGAAGTGACCGAAGCCGGCGGTGCGTTGTTTGAAGCGCTGAAAAAGGCGGTGTTCGAAGTGTGCATGGAAGTCGCCCAGGCCATCGTCCGTGACGGCGAAGGTGCCACCAAGTTCGTCACCGTGCAGGTTAACGGTGGTGGCAACCACCAGGAATGCCTGGACGTGGGCTACGCCGTGGCCCACTCGCCGCTGATCAAGACCGCCTTGTTCGCCTCTGACCCCAACTGGGGTCGTATCCTGGCAGCAGTCGGCCGTGCCGGCGTGCCAGAGCTGGATGTCAGCCTGATCGACGTGTACCTGGACAGCGTCTGCATCGCCAGCCAGGGCGGCCGCAGCCCGAGCTACACCGAAGCGCAGGGTTCGGCAGTAATGGCCCAGGAAGAGATCACCATCCGCATCGAGCTGGGCCGTGGCCAGTGCAGCGAAACCATCTGGACCACCGACCTGTCGCACGAATACGTGAAGATCAACGCCGAGTACCGTACCTGATGTGATCGGGGCCGCAACGCGGCCCCGATTTTTCCAAATGATGGAGCCGAACCATGAGCTATCACCTGATCATCGGCGACAAGCTGTACTCCTCCTGGTCGCTGCGTGGCGCCCTGGCCCTTGAGCTGGCCGGCGTGCCATACGAAGAATCCTTGATCAAACTCAATCAGCCTGACACCCGTCAGCGCCTGCTCGCGTACTCGGCTACCGGCAAGGTGCCGTTGCTCAAGACCGAGCACGGAGTGATCGCCGACTCGCTGGCGATTGCCGAATACCTCAACGAACGCCACCCCGAGGCCCAACTGTGGCCTGCCGACGTGGCTGCCCGCGCCCAGGCGCGGTCGGCGTGCGCGCAGATGCACAGCGGCTTCTTCGCCCTGCGCGGGGCCATGCCGTTCGATCTGTCGCGCGATCAGGCACTGGACAGCGTGCCGCTGGACGTGCAGATCGACATCGATCGTATGGTTGCGCTGTGGTCCGAATGTCGGGTGGTGGCCAAGGACAGCGGCCCGTTCCTGTTCGGCAAGCCGAGCCTGGCCGATGCCTTCTTCGCCCCGGTGGCTGTGCGGCTGCGTACCTACCGGGTGGAGGTACCCGCAGAGGCGGCAACCTACATCGAGACCATTTATCAGTGGCCAGCGTTCAAGGCCTGGCAGCAGGCTGGCCTGGCGGAGCGTGCAGGGTGAAACGTATTCATGTAGTAGCCGCTGTGATTCGCGGCAGCGATGGCCGCATTCTGATCGCACGCCGTGCCGACACTCAGCATCAGGGCGGCCTGTGGGAGTTTCCTGGCGGCAAGGTAGAGGACGGCGAGGGCGTCGAGGCGGCGCTGGCCCGTGAGCTGCGCGAGGAGTTGGGTATCGAGGTGAGCCGTTCGCGGGCCTTGATCAAGGTCAGCCATGACTACCCGGACAAGCAGGTGCTGCTGGATGTTCGCGAAGTCGAGGCGTTCACGGGCGAGCCGCACGGCGCCGAGGGGCAACCGCTGGAGTGGGTTGCCCCGCGCGATCTGGCTCAGTACGAATTTCCCGAGGCCAACAAACCAATCGTTGCTGCCGCGCACCTGCCTGATCAGTACCTCATCACCCCGGAGGGGCTGGAGGTGCCGCGGATGCTCAAGGGCATCCAGAAGGCGGTTGCCAGTGGCATCCGCCTAATCCAGTTGCGGGCCCCGGACATGTACGACCCCAAGTACCGCGACGTGGCGGTGGATGCGGTCGGGCTGTGTGCAGGCAAGGCGCAACTGATGCTGAAAGGGCCGTTGGAATGGCTGGGTGACTTCCCGGCTGCCGGTTGGCACCTGACGGCAGCGCAGTTGCGCAAATACGCGGCCAAGGGCCGGCCGTTCCCCAAGGAGCGCTGGCTGGCGGCGTCCTGCCACAGTGCCGAGGAGCTGGCGCTGGCCGAGCAGATGGACGTGGATTTCGTCACCTTGTCGCCGGTGCAGGCCACCCAGACCCATCCCGAGGCCGTGCCATTGGGCTGGGACGAGGCGCAGCGCCTGATCGCCGGGTTCAGCAAGCCGGTTTATCTGCTGGGTGGGGTAGGGCCCGATGAGCGTGAGCAGGCCTGGAATATCGGGGCACAGGGTGTGGCCGGGATCCGGGCGTTCTGGCCTGACGCCTGAGTAATTGGGGCCGCCATGCGGCCCATCGCCGGCCAGCCAGCTCCCACAGAGCCCGCGCAGGGCTTGAAGTCTGTGCCAGCTCCCACTGAGCCTGCACAGGGTTTGAAGTCTGTGCCGTCTCTGTGGGAGCTGGCTTGCCGGCGATGGGCTGCGCAGCAGCCCCAAAAAATATCAGCCTTCAGGCTTTACCGCCGGCTGCCACAAAACCTCGGCCACCCCCTGCCGCCGCCCTATGATCCGCGCGGCCACAAACAGCAGGTCCGAAAGCCGGTTGATATACGCCAACCCAACCCCTTCCAGCGTTTCAACGGTATTCAACTGCTGACACCGCCGCTCGGCACTGCGCGCCAGGCTGCGGCACACATGTGCCTGCGCCACCAGCATCGAGCCGCTGGGCAGGATGAAGTTCTTCAACGGCCCCAGCTCTTCGTTCCACACATCGATGGCCGCCTCCAGGCGCTCCACCTCTGTCTGGTTCAACGCCTGGTAGCTGGGCATCGCCAGTTCCCCGCCCAGGTCGAACAAGCGGTGCTGACAGGGCGCCAGCACTGTACTCACCTCATCCAGACCGGCCTCGGCCAAGCACGCCAACAGTACGCCCAACTGGCTGTTCAAGCTGTCCACCTCGCCAATCGCCTCGATCCGCGGGTGGTCCTTGGGCACTCGGCGTCCGTCGCCCAGGCCGGTTTCGCCCTTGTCTCCGGTGCGGGTGTAAATCTTCGACAGGCGGTAGCCCATGTCATTTCTCCGTGTTGGCCGGCGCCGTCGTTGCCGGCTGGCCCAGGGGCAGGCGCAAGGTGAAGCAGGTGCCTTGGCCCGGCGTGGACTGCACCTCCATCTGCCCCTTGTGGTTGTTGGTGATGATGAAGTACGAGACCGACAGGCCCAGCCCGGTGCCCTGGCCGATTTCCTTGGTGGTGAAGAACGGCTCGAAGGTGCGTTTGCGCACCGCCTCGGGCATGCCCACGCCATTGTCCTCGACCTGGATTTCCGCCCACGGCGGGTTCAGCCGGGTGCGCAGGGTAATACGCCCGGGCTCGCTCGGCTGCGGCCTCAGGTGAATGGCCTGGGCGGCGTTTTTCAGCAGGTTGAGCAGCACCTGCTCAAGTTCGTTGGCGGTGCACGGTACCGGCCCCAGCGCCGGGTCGAACTGGCGCACGATGGCCTGGCCCTTGAAGTCGAAGCCGATCGCCAGGTCGAAGTCGTTGCCGGCAATGTCCACCGCCTGGTCGATCAGTGCCGGCAGGTCGCATGGTGCCAGCTGGCGGTTGCTGCGGCGGCTGAAGCTGAGCATGTGGGTGACGATCTTGGCCGCGCGGGCACCGGCCTGCTGGATACCATCGAGCAGCTGCGGCACTTCGCGGCTTTGCAGGTAGCGGTTGACGGTGGACAGGTCGATGCCAAGCTCTTGGGCCTGCTCCAGGTTGCGCGGCAGGTCGGGCGACAGGCGCCGACGGATGTTCTGCACGTTATGCAGGATGGCACCCAGCGGGTTGTTGATCTCATGGGCCATGCCGGCAGCCAGGCCGCCGACCGAGAGCATTTTCTCGGACTGCACCATCATCTCTTCCAGCGACAGGCGCTGGGTGATGTCATCGATGCGGATGACCACGCCACGGCCGCCCCCGCCGGTCAGCGGGTAGAAGGTCAGGGCGTAGTGGCGCAGGTCATCGCCCTTGGGCCAGGTCACCCGCTCGATCTTCGCCACCCGGTGCTTTTCCACGGTTTCCTTCAGCTGTGGCAAAAACGGCTTCAACGGCTCGAAGGCGATGAAGATCGGTTGGTTCAGCGCTTCGTCCAGTGGTGTGCCTGAAAGTACCGTGGCTTCGTGGTTCCACTGGGTCACGTAGAGCTGTTCATCGAGGGCGATCAGCGCCGAGGGCATGGAGTCGATGATGCTGTTGAGGTAGTTCTGGAAACCGGTGAGCTTTTTCTCGATCTTGCTGCGCACCTGGACTTCCAGCTCCAGCTTGCGGTTGGTATGGCGGGTTTCCTCGGCCAGGCCCTGGGCCTGATCATAGGCGTCCTGAAATTCATCGCGGGTGCGCTTGAGCTGGTGTTCGCGGGCTTCGATGCGCGAGAGCATGGTGTTGAAGGCTTCTGCCAGGCTGCCGATTTCGTCATCGTTGCCACGCTGGGCGCGCAGTGCGTAGCTCTCTTCGCGGGTAACCTGGCGGCTGAGCTCCTCCAGCTGGTTGATCGGCTGGGTGATCAGGCGTTTGATCTGCCGGGCGATCACGATCCACAGCAGGATGCTGAACACCAGAATGCCCAGGCTGGCGCTGAGGGTACCGGTGTAGAAGGCGGTGGGCAGTTCGCTGCTGGCCACCAGCAGCAGGTGCGCCGGCGGGTTGGCCTCGCGCGGGATGCGGATCAGCTGGGTGCTGCGAAACTCCATCAGGCGCCAGCCGTCGATGTTGCGAAAACGCTTGGGCAGGGCCAGCGGGTCACCATGCTGCAGTTGCGCCAGCATCCGGCCATCGCCGCCGTAGACGGCGGCAGCGCGTAGCGGGGTGTAGCTGTCCAGTTCCTTGAGCAGGGCGCTGGCGGTTTCCGGGGTATCGCCCGCGCGGGCCGCCAATTGTGGGTTGGCCACCAGCCGGCCGATGGTCTGCAGCGCCTGCGGCGCCATGCTTTCCTGGGTGATCCAGTAGGCGGCGCTGATGAACGTGAGGTTGGCCACCAGCAGGATGGTCACCAGCAACACCAGCAGGGCGGCCAGCAGCTTCTGCCCGACCGGGAGGTTTTCCAGGCGTTGGCGCAAGGTCATGGGCTAGGCAATGTCCGTATCCGGTTGTTGGGGCCGCGTCAGTCGCAGGGCAAGCCACGCAGGCGCAGGTTTTCGACCAGACGCTGCAGCAAGTGTTCCAGCTGCGGCAGCTGCAGGCCATGACGAGCAGCGGCGCGGCAGGCGTGGCCGAGCAGATAATGCACCTCGGTACGCCGGCCAGCACGCACGTCCTGGTACATGGAAGAGTAGTTGGCTGCGGTAGCAAGGATCACCCGTTGCACCTCTTCATCCAGCCCGTGCGCCGCTTCGGGCTGGCCGCACCGGCGCAGCAACCCGGCCAGTTCGGCGCACAGCGCCTCGACCTCGTCCAGGTGGCCCAGCAGCCCGCCGTTCTGGCAGTCGTACAGCACGGTCAACGGGTTGATGGCGCAATTGAGCGCCAGCTTGCGCCATAGCCGGGTGAGGATATCCACCGTCCATTCGGCAGGGATACCGGCCTCGTGCAGGTCATCGAACCACGCCGGGATGGTGGGGTTGCGTGGGTCGCCCAGCCAGTTGAAACCGTGGCCGGCAAAACGCACCTGCCAGTCACCTTCGCGGAACGCCCCTTCGGTACTGGACACGAACACGCAACGCGCGTGCGGCACCAGCTCGGCGGCTTCGTCCTGGCTACCCATGCCGTTCTGCAACAGCAGCACTTCGGCACCTTCAGCCAACCGTGGGGCCACGCTGGCGATGGCCGGCGCTGCGTCATAGGCCTTGCAGGCCACCAGCAGGCGGTGGATCGGCCCGTGTGCCGGTGCGGTTTCGGCGGGGATGGCGTAATGCCGGGGCTGCTCGTTTTCGATCAGCGTCAGCCCGCCCGCTTGTTGGTAGCCGCGCAGGCGCTGCTGGTCTCGCACGATCAGCCGTACCGCTTTGCCCGCGCGTGCCAGGCGGCAGGCCCACAGGCTGCCCAGGCTACCGGCGCCGAGAATATGCCAGGTGCTGCTCATATGCGTTTCGCAACCCGTTATAATGAGTCCGCATTTTAACCGCCTAACCCTGACGCGCTCCATCTTCAGACTGAGCGCGCTTTCATTTTTGGAGAATCACCATGCCTTCGTTCGACGTGGTATCGGAACTGGACAAGCACGAAGTGCAAAACGCTGTCGACAATGCCATCAAGGAGCTGGATCGCCGCTATGACCTCAAAGGCAAGGGCAGCTTCGAGTTCAAGGACAAGGACCAGACCGTCCTGCTGACCGCCGAGGCCGAGTTCCAGCTCGAGGCCATGATCGAGATCCTGCGCGGAGCACTGGTCAAACGCAAGATCGACGTAAAATGCCTGGAAACCCAGGACGCCTATGCCTCCGGCAAGGAAATGAAGCAGGAAGCCAAGTTCCGTGAGGGCATCGACAAAGAGCTGGCGAAGAAGATCGTCGCGCACATCAAGGACGCCAAGCTGAAGGTGCAGGCCGCCATTCAGGGCGAGCAGGTGCGTGTCACCGGCAAGAAGCGTGACGACCTGCAAGAGGCGATTGCAGCCCTGCGCGCCAAGGAATTCGACATGCCGCTGCAGTTCAACAACTTCCGCGACTGATGCAGGTGCTACCCGGAACCCTGATGGCCTGATGATGTCCATGGGGGCCGGGGCTGCGCAAACAGGCGCGGCCTGTTTTACCGTGTACTTGCCGCTCGGCATCAGGAGATGAGTATGGATTTGAACGCTGAAGTCGATCAGCTGGTCCGCCAATCCCAGACGTGGGTCCCCTTGATCATGGAATACGGCAGCCGTGTGCTGCTTGCGCTGCTGACCCTGGCGGTCGGCTGGTGGATCATCAACAAGGTCAGCGCGCGCCTGGGCAAGCTGGTTGGCCTGCGCAATGCCGACCTGGCATTGCAGGGCTTTATCAGCACCTTGGCCAATATCGTGCTGAAGGTGCTGCTGATGGTCAGCGTCGCCTCCATGATCGGCATCGAGACAACCTCCTTTGTCGCGGCCATCGGTGCTGCAGGCCTGGCCATCGGCCTGGCGCTGCAAGGCAGCCTGGCGAACTTCGCCGGTGGCGTGCTGATCCTGATGTTCCGCCCGTTCCGCATCGGTGACTGGATCGAGGCGCAGGGCGTGGCCGGCACCGTCGACAGCATCCAGATCTTCCACACCGTGCTGCGTACCGGTGACAACAAGACGGTGATCATGCCCAACGGCAGCCTGTCCAACGGTATCATCACCAACACCAACCGCCAGCCTACGCGCAAGGTGGTGTTCGACGTGGGTGTGGACTACGAGGCCGACCTGCAGAAGGCCCGCAACGTGTTGCTGGAGCTGGCGCAGGATCCACGCGTGCTGGCAGACCCGGCACCGCAGGCGGTGATCTCGACGCTGGGTGACAGCTCGATAACCGTGTCGCTGCGCATCTGGACCAAGACTTCGGATTATTGGGACGTGATGTTCATGCTCAACGAGCATGCCCGTGACCGGTTGAAGGCGGAAGGGATCGATATCCCGTTTCCGCAACGGGTGATTCGCGTGGTGCAGGAGACTGCAACGCAGTAACACCGTAGTGAAACCGGGGCCCAAACGGCCCCGTTTTTACACTTGTTCACAGCAATTTCCCGGCATATCTGGCATATAGGCTGACCCCTCCTGCCACACCCGATACGCCATCATGAAGCCATTGCTGTACATCACCCCGCTGCGCGCCTTGCTGTTCGGCCTGACCCTGGCACTGTTCGAGCTGCTGACCTACCTGGCCAGCGACGCCGTCATGCCGGCCATGCCGGTGGTGGTTGGCGACCTCGACGCCAGCCCTGAATACATCCCCCATGCCCTCAACCTGTATCTGCTGGGTGGCGTGGTCCTGCAATGGCTGATCGGCCCGCTGGCCGACCGCTACGGCCGGCGCCCGTTGCTGCTGATCGGTTGCACGTTCTTCGGGGTGGCCTGCCTGGCTACCTTCTGGGTGCATGACATCGGCCTGTTCAACTTGTTGCGCCTGCTGCAGGGCATTGGCCTGGGCTTTGTGGTCACGGTCAGCTACCCGGCCCTGAACGAAGCCTTCAGCGAGGCAGATGCAGTGCGCATGATGGCCTTGTTGGCCAACATCGCCTTGTTGTCGCCCCTGCTCGGGCCACTGCTGGGCACCTTGCTGCTGCAGTGGCTGGACTGGCGCTGGCTGTTCGTGGCCTTCGCCACGGGGGCGGTACTGGTCTGGGTACTGCTGTACCGCCTGATGCCGGAAACCCTGGGGGTGGAACGCCGGGACGGCACGCGCCTGGCGTTCACGCCGATTCACCTGCTGCCGCTGCTGGCGGGCTATGGCCAGTTGCTGGCCAACCGCCGCTTTGTCGCTGGCAGCGCGGCCCTGGGCCTGGTCGGTCTGCCGCTGATTGGCTGGATCGGCCTGTCGCCGGTGCTGCTGATTCACGACGAGGGGCTCAGCACCCTGGAATACGCCTTGTGGCAGCTTCCCGTGTTTGCCGGGCTGATACTCGGCAACCTGATCATCAACCGCATTGCCGACCGCTATCCGCTGCCGGCCCTGGTGCGCGGCGCGTTGTGGCCGTACCTCGCCGGCCTTTGTCTGATGGTGCTGGCCACCTGGTACTGGCCGAGCGTGACCAGCGTAGTGGCAGGCATGTCGCTGTACGCGCTGGGCCTGGGCGTGGCCAACGCGGTGCTGTACCGCATGACGCTGTTTTCCAGCGAACAGAGCAAGGGCCTGGTGTCGGCCATGCTGGGGATGATCACCATCGCCTTGCTGGGGCTGGGCGGGGCGCTGTTGGCGATGATCGGTGCCGGTGCCAGCTTGCTGCACTTTGCCCTGGCGGCGGGGGTGGCGGGGGCTCTGGCGCTGTGGCCGCTGTGGTTCGTAGTGGGTGGGCGGCCTGGGGAAGGGGCTGTTACTCAGTAAGCTTTTATTGCCTGTACCGGTCTCATCGAGGCGTCGAACCGCCGCGAAGAGGCCGGTGCAGGCGATGCAAACCTCTCACGGCCGCTCGGCCGCTGAGCTGCCCTCCGCCACCGGCGTACCCCGCCCAGCTTCCTGGCGCCACTGCAGGGCAATCAGGATCAGCGTCGGTACGCCTAGCAGCGCGGTGATCAGGAAGAAGTCGTGATAGCCGAACTTCTCCACTATCACTCCCGAATAGCCGCCGATCAGTCGCGGCAACAGCAGCATGATCGAGCTCAGCAACGCGTACTGGGTCGCCGAGAATTTCAGGTTGGTCAGGCTCGACAGGTAGGCGACGAAGGCCGAGGTGGCCATGCCCGAGCTGAAGTTGTCCAGCGAGATGGTCACCACCAGCATTTCCAGGTTGGGGCCCATGTCGGCCAGCATCAGGAACAGGATATTGGTACCCGCCGAAGCCACCCCTCCGATGAACAGGATCGGCATGATGCCGAAGCGCACGATCAGCAGGCCGCCGACACCGGCGCCGACCAGGGTCATGATCAGGCCGAAGATCTTGCTGACGCTGGCAATCTGGTCCTTGGTGAAGCCCATGTCGATGTAAAACACGTTGGCCATCACGCCCATCACCGTATCCGACATGCGATAGGTAGCGATGAGGCCGAGCAGCAGCAGGGCCTGCCAGCGGTAGCGGGCGATGAAATCGTTGACCGGCGTCAGTACCGGGGCCAAGCCGCGGCGGCCAAGGCTCGACAGGCACGCCCAGCTCAGCAGTACGTAGAGGATCAGGCGCAGGAAGGCGCGGTCCTCCAGCAGCAGGTCGAGGGGGGTGGCATCACCGGCGATGACGCTGGACCAGCCGGTATTGAACATCTGGGTGAAGCTGGCCGGCACCGACACCAGCAGGATGATCAGCACGAACACCGAAGCCAGCTGATGCACCAGGCCGTAGCGCGCAGCCGAAAGCTGGGTGCGCATGGGTACCGGCGGCTCACGCATGACCAGGGTAGTGAACAGGGCAGGCAGCATCATCACCCCGAACATCACGTAGGTGCCGGCCCACGCCTTGTGCAGGTAGCTGTAGCCGGTGGAGCCGAACCACTCGGCGAAGAACAGGGCGCCAGCCGTGGCGAGCAGGGCAGCGACCCGGTAGCCGGCCATGTAGCTGGCGGCGAGTGCGGCCTGACGCTGGTCGTCGGCGATTTCCAGGCGGTATGCGTCGACGGCGATGTCCTGGGTGGCCGAGGCAAATGCCACCAGCACGGCCATGGCAATCAGCCAGGACAGGTGCTGCTGCGGGTCGCACAGGCTCATGCCGACCAGCCCGACCACCACCAGCGACTGCGAAAGCAGCAACCATGAACGGCGGCGCCCCAGGCCGCCGAGCAGCGGCAGGCGCCATTGGTCGAGCAGCGGCGACCACACCCATTTGAAGGCGTAGGCCAGGCCGATCAGGCTGGCGTAACCGATGGTCTCGCGGGCCACGCCCGCTTCGCGCAACCACACCGACAGGGTCGAGAACACCAGCATGTAGGGCAGGCCGGCGGCGAAACCGAGCAGTAAAAGTACCAGGGTTGACGGGCTGGCATAGGCAGCGAGCGCAGCGCGCCAGGTTTTACGGGGCATGGGCCAACATCTGCCTCAAGTTTCAGAAAACAAAGCGCGCACTCTAACCGCTGTGCTCCATTGGGCGCCAGCCATGGCGCGTCATATCCACACGATTATTGGCTACATTGATCCCCTCCGCGCGCAACCGCGCCCGTTGTTCATCACCCGACGGGGTGCCCAGTGCCAGGCTCAACCGGCCACCTGCGCCGAGCACCCGGTGCCACGGCAAGCGGGTATCCGCCGGCAACTGCCCGAGGGTACGCCCGACCCAGCGTGCCGCGCGCCCCAGCCCGGCCAGTTCGGCCAGCTGGCCATAGCTCACAACCTTGCCGACTGGCACTTGGCCCAGTACCGAATACAGCGCCGTTCGTCGGCCCTCGGCCGAATCCAGAGCGTGCTCGTAACCATCAGACATCACGCCCCCCCTGGGCTGCAGGTGAAACCGGACCGGTGGTCCGGTAAATGAGATTTGAACTCAACGGCAGGCTGCCGGTCAGTGCTTGCTCTGGTTGTCGGTATCTGGATAATGCCCGGCTTTTTCGTCAAACCGAACCCATCGTCCGCAATCCAAAGTCCGTTTATGAATTCTAGATCCCTGTTGTGCCTCCTTGCTGCCTCCCTGTGCGCCTCCCCGGTGTTCGCCGACACCGTGTGGATGAAGAACGGTGACCGGCTAAGCGGCAAGATCAAAGTCTTCGACGGCGGCAAGCTGCTACTGGAAACCCCTTATGGCGGCTCCATCGCGCTGGACTGGAAACAGGTCCAGACCCTGGAAAGCGACCAGGAGCTGCTGGTCAAGCAGGACGCCTACAGCGGTGAGAAAGCCAAGTCACTGAAGGCCGCGGAGGCTGGCAAGGTGATCCTGGCCAACGGCGAGGCGCCGAAGACCGTGGAGCTGGCCAGCATCGAGCAGATCATGAAGCCCAAGCCATTGGTCGAAGACTTCGTGTGGAAAGGCAACGTCGACGTCGCGCTGGACTACAAGCGCGCCGAGAACGACACCGACGACTATGATGTCGGCTTCAAGACCACGGCCCGCCACGGCCGCTGGCGGCATAACGCCGAGGGCGAATACAACCGCGAGACCAAGGACGAGGTCACTACCACCGACAACTGGAGTGCCGAGTACGCCCTGGACCGCTTCATCACCGAGAAATGGTTCTGGCAGGGGCGTGCGGAGTACAAGCGCGACCGCATCGAGGATCTGGCCCGCCAGCGTACGGTGGGTACCGGCCCGGGTTACCAGTTCTGGGACGATGAACTGGGCGCGTTCTCGTTGGGATCGCTGATCAACCGCACCGACTTCGAGTACCAGGACGGCGGCAAGGACAACTTCTATTCGGCAGCCGTGAAGTGGGACTACACCCGCTACCTGATCGGCAAGAATGTGCAGTTGTTCACCAACGGCGAGTTCGCCAAGCCGCTGGGCGGCGTGGCCGACTATTCCCTGGATGCCGAGGTTGGCCTGCGCTACAAGGTCACCGAGTGGGCTTCGCTGAACCTGAAGGCGGAGAAGGACATCATCACCGGCACCCGTGAGAGTGACCTGGACAAGACTCGCTATACCGCTGGGTTCGGCGTCACCTGGTAGATTGCGGGCTGCCCAGCAGCCCCATTGGCACTGGATCTGATAATGATTATCTTGTCTGTTGTCCAGTCCACAGCCAGGAGTCGTCCCCAAGTGAGTACCAACGCCATCCGCCCCGCCCGGGAACTGCTGCTCAGGGAATACCGCGGCGTGCTGTCGACCCATTCCAAGTCGATGCCCGGCTATCCTTTCGGCTCGGTCGTGCCGTACTGCCTGGACGCCCACGGCAACCCGCTGATCCTCATCAGCCGCATCGCCCAGCACACCCACAACCTGCAGAAAGACCCCAAGTGCTCGCTGCTGGTGGGTGAGCGCGAGGCCGAGGATGTGCAGGCGGTGGGGCGCCTGACGGTAATGGCCGAGGCGCACAAGCTGGTCGACGAGGCCACTGTCGAAGCTGCTGCCCAGCGCTATTACCGCTACTTCCCGGACGCTGCCAACTACCACAAGGCCCATGACTTCGATTTCTGGGTGCTGCAGCCGGTGCGCCATCGCTACATTGGCGGTTTCGGCGCGATCCACTGGCTTGACCAGGTGACGTTGGCCAACCCGTTCGCGGGCAAGGCCGAGGCGAGCATGGTCGAGCACATGAACAGCGACCACGCCGACGCCATCGCCCACTACGTGGCGCTGACCGATCTGCCGCGCCATGTGCCGGCGCAGATGGCCGGAGTGGACAGCGAGGGCATGCACCTGCGTATCGGCCAGGGGGTGCACTGGCTGCCTTTCCCAAGTACTTGCAACACGCCGACACAAGTCCGCGAAGCCTTGGTTTTGCTGGCGCGCGCCGACCAGTGGCCGGTTGCGACTGAAGTCGAGGGTTGAAATCCGGAGCGCGCGCATCCATCTGAGGTCTTATTGGAAGGTCTCTTCCGCTGAGGAATCTTTGATGCGTGCTTTTCTACTGCTGTTTCTGATTTTTCCTGTGCTGGAGCTGTTCGTCTTCGTCAAGGTCAGCGCGGCCATCGGTTTCTTTCCGGCGCTGCTGCTGATCATCGCAGGCTCCGCCCTGGGTGTGCTGGTAATGCGGGTGGCCGGGCTGGCCACCGCCCTGCGCGCCCGTGAAAGCCTGCAGCGTGGCGTACTGCCCGCCGAAGACATGTTCCAGGGCATGATGCTGGCCGTCGGTGGTGGCCTGCTGTTGCTGCCGGGCTTCATCAGCGATGTGCTGGGCCTGCTGTGTCTGCTGCCGTTCACCCGCCGTCTGGCCGCGCGCAAGATGCGTGAGCGTGCCGAGGCCCAGGCCATGCGCCAGCGTGCGTTCCAGGACGCCCCGTTCCAGGCGCAGCCGCGGGATGACGGGCATCGCCCGAACGTGATCGAAGGCGAGTACGAGCGCCGCGACAAGTAACACCACCGGGGCCGCGCAAGCGGCCCCGGTCTTTTGTAGCCCGATGAAAAATTTTGTATCTCAAGCCTTGTAATTGAATATGCCGGCCTCATGTATGTGGTCACCGCAAGGTTTCTGGTGGCAACGCCAGACATTACACAGGTGGTTCGCCCTTTGCGGGCCACCTTCCGGCTCCGCCGGACAGCATCAACCCGCCGGTGTCGATACCGGCCGATGAAAACCATAATTTGGGAGAGATCGACAATGAAGCTTCGTCCTCTGCATGACCGCGTCGTTATCCGTCGCAGCGAAGAAGAATCGAAAACCGCTGGCGGTATCGTCCTGCCAGGTTCGGCCGCTGAAAAACCAAACCGCGGCGAAGTTGTTGCCGTCGGCACCGGTCGCATCCTGGACAACGGCGAAGTTCGCGCGCTGGCCGTGAAAGTGGGTGACAAAGTGGTTTTCGGCCCTTACTCGGGCAGCAACACCGTGAAAGTCGATGGCGAAGACCTGCTGGTAATGGCTGAGAACGAAATTCTCGCCGTTGTCGAAGGCTGATTTACCCGACTTCCTGTTACTCCAAAGAATTCCAAGGATTAAACGATCATGGCTGCTAAAGACGTAAAATTCGGCGATTCCGCTCGTAAGAAAATGCTCGTTGGTGTCAACGTTCTGGCTGACGCGGTAAAAGCGACCCTGGGCCCGAAAGGCCGTAACGTGGTACTGGCGAAGAGCTTCGGCGCGCCAACCATCACCAAAGACGGCGTTTCCGTCGCCAAAGAAATCGAGCTGAAAGACGCCTTCGAAAACATGGGCGCCCAGCTGGTCAAGGAAGTTGCTTCCAAGGCCAACGACGCTGCCGGTGACGGCACCACCACCGCTACCGTCCTGGCTCAGTCCATCGTCAACGAAGGCCTGAAAGCCGTCGCTGCCGGCATGAACCCGATGGACCTGAAGCGCGGCATCGACAAGGCCACCGCTGCCGTTGTCGCCGAGCTGAAAAACCTGTCCAAGCCATGCGCCGACTCCAAGGCCATCGCCCAGGTAGGCACCATCTCCGCCAACTCCGACAGCTCCATCGGTGAAATCATCGCCGAAGCCATGGAAAAGGTCGGTAAAGAAGGCGTGATCACCGTTGAAGAAGGCTCGGGCCTGGAAAATGAACTGTCCGTCGTAGAGGGCATGCAGTTCGACCGTGGCTACCTGTCGCCATACTTCGTCAACAAGCCGGACACCATGGTTGCCGAGCTGGAAGGCCCGCTGCTGCTGCTGGTCGACAAGAAAATCTCCAACATCCGTGAGCTGCTGCCAGTTCTGGAAGCCGTTGCCAAGGCCGGCCGCCCACTGCTGATCGTTGCCGAAGACGTTGAAGGCGAAGCGCTGGCTACCCTGGTAGTCAACAACATGCGCGGCATCGTCAAGGTTGCAGCGGTCAAGGCACCGGGCTTCGGCGACCGCCGCAAGGCCATGCTGCAGGACATCGCTGTCCTGACCGGCGGCCAGGTCATCTCCGAAGAAATCGGCCTGTCCCTGGAAACCGCTACCCTGGAGCACCTGGGCAACGCCAAGCGCGTCACCCTGTCCAAGGAAAACACCATCATCATCGACGGCGCTGGCGCTGAAGATGACATCCAGGCTCGCGTCAAGCAGATCCGTGCCCAGATCGAAGAAACTTCCTCGGACTACGACCGTGAGAAGCTGCAAGAGCGCCTGGCCAAGCTGGCTGGCGGTGTTGCCGTGATCAAGGTCGGTGCCGGCACCGAAGTTGAAATGAAAGAGAAGAAAGCCCGCGTTGAAGACGCCCTGCACGCTACCCGTGCAGCCGTTGAAGAAGGCGTGGTACCTGGCGGTGGTGTTGCCCTGGTGCGCGCCCTGTCGGCCATCGTTGACCTGAAAGGCGACAACGAAGACCAGAACGTCGGTATCGCCCTGCTGCGTCGCGCTGTCGAATCGCCGCTGCGCCAGATCACTGCCAACGCCGGCGACGAGCCAAGCGTTGTTGCTGACAAGGTCAAGCAAGGTTCGGGCAACTTCGGCTACAACGCTGCTACCGGCGAATACGGCGACATGATCGAGATGGGCATCCTGGACCCAGCCAAAGTCACCCGTTCGGCGCTGCAAGCTGCTGCTTCGATCGGCGGTCTGATGATCACCACCGAAGCCATGATTGCTGATGCTCCAAGCGAAGCTCCAGCTGGCGGCGGCATGCCAGACATGGGCGGCATGGGTGGCATGGGCGGCATGATGTAAGCCAGCCTTACCCCTAGCACCATGAAAAAGCCCCGGTTCGCGAGAACCGGGGCTTTTTCGTTTTCCTGTGCGGGCCTAGGGGGCCGCAAAGCGGCCCCTGGCTCAGGCTGCGCTACGTTCGGCCGCTGGCGCCTCAGCCATACTCCGGCGATACAGCACCAGGTAATACGACCCCAGCCCGATCAACCAGCAGAACACCCCCGTCCACACGTTGTGCGACAGAAAGTGCGCCCCCTGCATCATCCGCCCCACCCCCAACACCGACCCAGCCAGCAGGGCCACCACAAACGCCACCCGCGCCAATCGCGGTTTGCGATCACGCAACATGAAGAACAGGCCGAACAGACAGAAACCGGTCGCGGCATGCCCGCCAGGCCAGCACAGCCCGGGCTTGTCGGTTGCCGGCCGTGGCTCCAGCAGCTTGCTGTAGGTTTCCGTGCCGCCAAACTGGGTCAGGCTCCATGGGCACTGCACCTGGGTGACTTTCTTCAGCGGCGTGACAAATGCCGTGGACACGCCCAACGCCAGCACCAGGCAGCCCAGTTCGCGGCGCCAGCCAAACAGAGGCTTGAAAAAAAAGCTCGCGGCAAAGGCCAGCAGCGACAATACCCCCAGCAAGATCACCCCCTGCTTGACCCGGTCGTGCAGGATGTTTTCCAGCCAGTAACTGTGGCGGCCAATGAACTGCCCGGCAGCAGGGTCGAAGAACAGCTTGGCTACGTCCATGTCGACCGAAGTGAGCTCCAGCAGGATCAACGCCACTGCAGTCGCCAGGGGAATGCCCAGGTACAGCCACAGATTGATCGGGCGAGGGCGGTTTTGTAGCTGCATGACGGCTCCAGGGCGCGAAAAGGATCGGGCATTGTCAGTCGCCCGCTATCCTCTGTCCGTGAAGGATCAGTGAAAAAACCGTCAAGTACGGTGAATTTTCCCTGGGGCTGGCACCGTGCAGGCATAGGCCTTAAGCTGCGCCTGCCGCGCACCACAGCGAGAAGCGCCGCACAGGAGAAACCGATGCGCATTCTTTTGGTTGAAGACAACCGCGATATCCTGGCCAACCTGGCCGATTACCTTGGCATGAAGGGCTACACCGTCGACTGTGCCCAGGATGGCCTGTCGGGCCTGCACCTGGCGGCCACCGAGCACTACGACCTGATCGTGCTCGACATCATGCTGCCCGGCATCGATGGTTACACCCTGTGCAAGCGCCTGCGCGAGGACGCCCGCCGTGACACGCCGGTGATCATGCTGACCGCCCGTGACCAGTTGGATGACCGCCTGCAAGGTTTCCGCTCTGGCGCCGACGATTACCTGCTCAAGCCGTTTGCCCTGTCGGAGCTGGCGGCGCGTATCGAAGCGGTGCTGCGCCGTGCCCAGGGCGGCGGGCGCCGCACCCTCCAGGTGGCCGACCTGAGCTACGACCTCGACACCCTTGAGGTAACGCGCCAGGGCCGCCTGCTCAAGCTCAACCCGGTAGGCCTCAAGCTGCTGGCGGTACTGATGCAGAAAAGCCCGCACGTACTGCGTCGCGAAGTGCTGGAAGAAGCCCTGTGGGGCGATGACTGCCCTGACAGTGACAGCCTGCGCAGCCACGTGCACCAGCTGCGCCAGGTAATCGACAAACCGTTTGAAAAACCGTTGCTGCATACCGTCCATGGCGTCGGCTATCGCCTCGCCGAGGGCCGCGATGGAGTTTAAGCAAAGCCTTGCCCAGCGCATCATCATCGCTTTTGCGCTGATGAGCGCGCTGGTGGCCGGGGCCTTTGCCTTCGGCATCGTCGCCACTGTGCACCTGGTCGAAGAACGGCTGATTTCCTCGGTGCTGGGTGGTGACCTGCAGCGCCTCCTGCGCATGGACAGCGTCAGTGACTGGAGCCACCGGCCGCGGCCCGATCAGCTGTTCTACTTCAGTGGCGGGCGCGACGACTTCGAGCTGCCCAAAGACTTGCGTCACCTCGACCGGGGCTTCCACGAGGTGTTCCGTGACCAGCTGTCGTACCACGCCATGGTCGAGGTCGTCGATGGCCGTCGTTACGTGTTGTTGCAGGATCAGAGTGATTTCGAAGAACGCGAGCGGGTGCTGTTCGCCGTGGTGGTGGTGGGCTTCGTGCTTAGCCTGGTGCTGGCGGTGATCCTCGGTTGGTTGGTCGCGCGTCGGGTAATGGCGCCGGTGATCCGCTTGGCACGCCAGGTGCGCCACCGCGACCAGTTGCTGGGCCTGGCCCCGCCACTGGCGCCGGATTATGCCGCGGACGAAGTCGGCCAGCTGGCGGTGGCTTTCGACGATACCCTGGGCCGCCTGCGCGATGCGCTGACCCGCGAACGGTTGTTCACCAGCGACGTCAGCCACGAATTGCGCACGCCGTTGATGGTGCTGGCAACCTCATGCGAGCTGCTGATGGAGAACCCGACGCTGGACACCCGCTCGCGCAGCCAGGTGGAGCGCGTGGCGCGGGCCACGGAAGAAATGCGTGAGCTGGTCAAGACTTTCCTGATGCTGGCCCGCGCACAGCGCGATGAGGGTGCCGTGGCGTCGCGCGCGACGCTGCGCGAGGTGGCCGAGGAGCTTATCGGCGTGTGGCGCGACACCATCGAGCAAAAGGGCCTGACCCTGTACTTCGATGGCCGGGTCAGCGCCAGCCCGGTGCTGTACAACGCCACCTTCCTGCAATCGGTGATGGGCAACTTGTTGCGCAATGCCGCGCATTACACCGACAGCGGCTACATCCGCCTGAGCCTCGAGGCAACCGGCTTCAGCGTCGAGGACAGTGGCGTGGGCATTCCCGTAGAGCAACGTGAAGCGATGTTCAAGCCGTTCGTGCGTGGCGATGAGCGGCGCGGCGAGGGCCTGGGGTTGGGGCTATCGCTGGTGCAGCGTATTTGTGACGACCAGGGCTGGCGGGTGACATTGACCTCGGTCTTGCCCCACGGCTGCCGGTTCCATGTAGACCTGAGCAATACCGTCGCCAAGGATGGCGGTGAGGTGCTGGTCGGGTAATCTGTTGTAACAGCTTGCCACGCGCTCGACATATTTTTCACATCGGCATGACCTGATTCCAACGCTTGCCTGCCTAATGTGGGCGCAATGGAGTCAGGAGATGCCCAATGCGTAGCCCCATCAAGCTTGAATTTTCCGAGAAGTACGACAAAGACCACGCGCGTGAGTACTTTCTCAAGCACCAGGACGGCCTGGCGCGACGCCTTTCCCACAAGCGAGATGAGCAGCTGGCGCGGCGCGCCCTGGCGTTGGCCGGCGAGCCCGGCCTGGTACTGGACCTGCCGTGCGGCGCCGGGCGCTTCTGGCCGCTGCTGGCCGAAAAGCCCAACCGCGTCATCATCGGCGCCGACAATTCCGAGGCGATGATCGAGACAGCCTGTGCCGCACAACCGCCAGAGGTGGTGGCACGGGTACGGCCCTTGCAGACATCCGCTTTTGCGATCGATCTGCCGGACAATTCGGTGGACAGCATCTTCTGCATGCGCTTGTTCCACCACATCGGCGAAGCCGCCCACAGAAAGACAATTCTTTCGGAATTTCAAAGGGTTAGCCGTGATAGTGTGATCCTGTCGTTGTGGGTGGATGGCAACTTCAAGGCCTGGCGCCGTAAACAACTGGAGCGGCGCCGCAGCACCAGGGCGGAACAGGACCATTATCAGAACCGTTTCGTGTTACCGGCGGACACGGTTGAAGAAGAATTCAAGGCTGCGGGCTTCAGGATCCAGGAACGTCTGGACTTCCTGCCGCTCTATGCCATGTGGCGAGTCTATGTTTTGCGCAAGGGGTAGTGTTTGATGGCTGTAGCCCAGAAAGGGGAGTCGCGGTTCGATTTTTACTGGCGCCAGCAGGGCGAATGGGTCGAGGAACCCAACCAGCGGCGTGGTGGCGAAAGTGGCGTGCAACGGCTCAATGATGCCAGTGGCAAGATGCTGTATGCCAAACGCCAGGTCGGGCACATCTACCGCAGCCTGCTGCACCCTTTTGGCCGGCCGACCGTATTACGCGAACTGGATGCACTGACCAGCTTCGAGCAGCTTGGTGTGCGGGTGCCGCGTATTGTCTTCTGTGGGGCCGAACGCGATGCCGAGCATCAGTGGCGCGCGCTGCTGGTCAGTGAGGCGCTGGACGGCTTCGTCGAGCTCGACACCTGGCACGCCGAAGGTGCCCGCGAGCGGTATCCGCAGGTGGTGCACGAGCGCATGCTCAAGGACCTGGCGGACAACCTGGCGCGCATGCACCTGGGGCATTGGCAGCACGGCTGCCTGTATGGCAAGCACGTATTCATCAAGGTGATCGGCCAGGGCGAACAGGCCCGGGTCGAAGTGGCGCTGCTGGATCTTGAGAAATGCCGGCGCCGCATCAGCTGTCAGCGCGCGGCGGGTAACGACCTGCGCCAGCTGCGTCGCCACTCGTCGCTCAACGACGCGGAATGGCAGACGCTGCTCTACTTTTACAAGATGGCGTTTGGCAGCGCTGTCAAAGGGTTAGAGTAATGAAACTAGAAATCGCTCGAGCTTTGTTCCTGATAGCTGGCCTCGCGGTGACCACCGTCGCTGTGGCTGCCTGGGAAGAGCCGAGGCCGACGGTGTTCAGCAAGGCCGAGATGGCCGACCAGTGTCCGTTGCCACGGGACGGCAAAGTGCAGCAACAGGCCAAGGCCGAGCCGGATCAGGACTTGTTGCTGTTCCTGTTCGGCATGCGCCAGGGGTTGCGGCCGTTCGGTTGAACCCTGTGCCAGGTAGCAGTGCCAGAGGCCTCGCAACTGCGGGGCCTCTGGCATTTTTGCATGTGCTTTGCCGGCCTCTTCGCGGGCGAACCCGCTCCCACAGGTACGGCGCCGCTTCTGAAGCTGGCGCCATACCTGTGGGAGCTGGCTTGCCGGCGATAGGGCCCGATCAGGCCACAGCAGTTTCTTTGGCCACCGATTTGTGCGCCAGCAAAGTGTAGATACAAGGCAGCACAAACAAGGTAAACAGCGTGCCAATCGACATCCCGGTGGCAATCACCGTGCCGATGTCGAAGCGGCTGACTGCCCCCGCTCCGCTTGCCAGAATCAGCGGCACCATGCCGAACACCATCGCCGCTGTAGTCATCAGCACCGGCCGCAGGCGAATGGCCGCCGCCTCCTCAATCGCCTCGCGCACGCTCAGGCCGCGCTCTTCACGCAGTTGGTTGGCGAATTCGACGATCAGGATGCCGTGCTTGCTGATCAGCCCGATCAAGGTCACCAGCCCGACCTGGGTATAGATGTTCATGCTCGATATACCCAGAAACAACGGCAGCAACGCGCCGCAGATCGACAGCGGAACCGTCACCAGAATCACCAACGGGTCGCGGAAGCTTTCGAACTGCGCTGCCAGTACCAGGAAGATGATCGCCAAGGCCAGACCGAAGGTGACCCACAGCGCGCTGCCTTCCTGCACATACTGGCGGGCCACGCCGGCGTAGTCGAAGGCGAAGCCCTCGGGGGCCTCTTCACGGGCGATGTCCTGTACGGTCTGCAGCGCTTCACCCAGGCTGACCATGGGCACGCCCTGGATGATTGCAGCGTTCAACTGCTGGAACTGGTTGAGCTGGCGCGGGCGGGCGCGGTCGCTGAGGGTGATCAGGGTCGACAGTGGCAGCAACTGGCCTTGGTCGTTCTTCACGTAGTAGCTGTTAAGCCAGCCGGGGTTGGCGCGGTACGCTCGCTCCACCTGGGCAATCACCTTGTAGCTGCGGCCTTCGAGGGTAAACCGGTTGATTTCCCCCTCGCCCAGCAGGGTCGCCAGGGTACCGCCCAGGGTGTCCATCGAAACCCCCATCTGCGCCGCCTTGGCGCGGTCGATATCCACCACCACCTCGGGTTTGTCGAACGCCAGGTCGACGTCGAGGAAGGCGAACTTGCCCGATTCCTGGGCGCGCGCCTTGATGCGCTGGGCCACCTCCAGCAATGCCGGATAGTCGCCAGCGGTGTTGATCACGAACTGGAACGGCAGGCCTTCGCCGGTGCCCGGCAACGACGGCAGGTTGAAGCCGAAGATCTGCAGCCCGGCGATTTCCTCGAGCTTGGCCTGCACCAGTGGCAGCAGCTCCATCTGGGTACGCTCGCGCTCGTTCCAGGGCTTGAGCAAAAAGCCGCCAATACCGGTTTGCACGCCGTTGAAACCGTTGATCTGGAACGACGAGTAGTACTCGGGAAAGCCCTTGAACAGTGGGGTGAACTGGTCGGTGTAGGCGTTGAGGTAGTCGAGGTTGGCCGGTTGCGGCGAGCTGCTCATCATGAAGATCACCCCCTGGTCCTCGTTGGGCGCCAGTTCGTTCTGGGTGAACTTGAGCAATACCGGGATCAGGCACAGGATGATCACGGCAAACACCAGCACCACCGGCCGGCTGTCGAGCGTGGCGTGCAGCAGGCGCTGATAACGCGCTTTCAGGCGTTCGAACAGCAGGTCCAGGCGATGCGCCAGGCCGCTGGGGTTCTGCTCATGGCGCAGCAGCAGGGCGCACATCATAGGCGACAGGGTGAGGGCCACGATGCCCGAGATGATCACCGCACCGGCCAGGGTCAGGGCAAACTCCTTGAACAAGGCGCCCGTCAGCCCGGTAAGAAAGCCGATCGGCGCGTACACCGCAGCCAGGGTGATGGTCATCGATACCACCGGCATGGCGATTTCACGGGCGCCCTCCAGTGCTGCGTCGAAGGGCGACTTGCCTTCCTCCATGTGCCGGTGAATGTTTTCCACCACGACGATCGCGTCGTCCACCACCAGGCCGATGGCCAGCACCATGGCCAGCAAGGTCAGCAGATTCAGCGAGTAGCCCATCATCTGCATGAAGAACAGCACGCCAATCATCGACAGCGGAATGGTCACTACGGGTATCAGCACCGAACGCAGCGCGCCGAGGAACAGGAACACCACCACGATGACAATCAGCACTGCTTCGCCGAGGGTCTTGATGACCTCGGCGATGGAGGCCTGGATGAACAGCGTCGCGTCGTAGGCTATCGACACTTTCAGCGCCGAGGGCAGCTGGCTTTCCAGCTCGGGCATGATCCGCCGCACTTCCTTGATGACGTCCAGCGGGTTGGCGGCGGGAGTAGCCTTGATGCCGATGTACACCGACGGCGTGCCGTCGAACGAGCTGACCGTGTCGTAGTTTTCGGCGCCCATCTCGACCCGCGCGACATCGCCCAGCAGCACGCGGCTGTCCCCGCTGGTTTTCAGTGGCAGCGCCGCGAACGCCTCGGCCGACTTCAGCTCGGTGCTGGCATTGATGCTGGTGACCACGTATTCGCCCTTGACCTCGCCAGCGGCGGAGAGGAAGTTGTAGCGGCGCACGGCATTGGTCACGTCGGTGGCCGACAGGCCGAAGCCGGCCAGCTTCACCGGGTCCAGCCAGAGGCGCATGGCGAACACCTGGTTGCCGAGGATCTCCGCCTCGGCCATGCCTGGCAGGGTGGCCAGCTTGGGCTGGATCACCCGCGACAGGTAGTCGGTGATCTGTGGGTTGCTCATTTCCTTGCTGTAGAAGCTGACATACATCAGCGCCGAAGCATCGGCGGCCTCCTTGCTCAGCACCGGGTCTTCGGAGTCCTGGGGCAGCTTGTTGCGCACCTCGTTGGCCTTGGCCAGCAGCTCGGTGAACAGCCGGTCGCTGTCGGCCCCGATGCGCGCGTAGATGGAAATGATCGAGAAGTTCTGCCGGCTCACCGAGGTCATGTAGTCGATGCCTTCGGCACTGGCCAGGCTTTGCTGCAGCGGTTGGGTGATGTAGCCCTGGATGGTTTCGGCGTTGGCCCCGGGGTAGGCCGTGGTCACCGTGATCAGGGCGTTTTCCATTTGCGGGTACTGGCGGATCTGCAGCTTGTTCCAGGCCTGGAAGCCCAGCAGCAGGATCAGCAGGCTGACCACGCTGGCCAGCACCGGGCGGCGGATGAACGGGTCGGTGAACGCCATGGCCAGCCTCCTGTCAGTCCATGCCCGCTGCGCCCGGGTCGGGCTTGAGGGCGTTGTCCTGGCCGATACGGATGGCGGCGCCGGGGGTGAGCTTTAGCTGGCCGGCAGTAACCACCTGCTCTCCAGCCTGCAGGCCCTTGCTTACCACCACCAGCCCGTCACGGCGTTCGCCGGTGTGCACCGTGCGTTGTTCTGCGACCAGCTGGGGCTGACCCTTGTCGTCGTTTTCCGGCTTGCCATCCTTGTCCTTCTTCGGCGCGGCGACATACACCGAGTTGCCATACAAGGTGTAGGTAATGGCGCTTTCCGGCACCACCACGCGCGGCTGCGGGTCGGGCAGCAGGATCAGCAGGCTGGCGAACATGCCCGGCAGCAGTTTGCCGTCCGGGTTGCCCATGGTCGCGCGGACCAGCAGGTTACGCGTGGCTTCATCGACCTTGGGGTTGATGGCGCTGAGGCTGGCGGGGAAGGTCTGGCCGGGGTAGGCGGCCACCTGCACCAGCACCTGCTGGCCCAGGCTCAGGTGAGGCAGGGTCTGTTCCGGCACGTTGAAGTCGACGTACAGGCTGGAGGTGTCCTGCAACGTGGCGATCACCGTGCCGGCGGCAAGGTAATCGCCGACGTCCACCTGGCGGATGCCGATGGTGCCGCTGAAGGGGGCACTGATGCTTTTTTTGGTCTTGGATGCCCTGAGTTGCTCCACTACCGCCTGGTTGCGCAGGTACTGCGCATTGAGGCGGTCGAACTCGCCGCGCGAGATCGCCGAATCACCAACCAGCTGCCTGCCGCGGCCAAAGTCGACTTTGGCCAGGCCCAGGTCGGCCTCGGCAGTGCCGAGCAGGGCCGTTTCCTGGTCGTCGTTGAGGCGCAGCAGCGGCTGCCCGGCCTTCACTTTTTGCCCGGAGTCGAAGTACAGGGTTTTGACGATGCCTTCTACCTCCAGGCTCAGCTCCACGCCCTGCAGCGCCTTGAGGCTGCCGACGGCGGGCAGGCGCTCTTGCCACTGGCGCTGTTCGGCCAAGGCGGCCGCGACGGTGATGGGCGGCTTGGGGGCAGTGAACATCTGGATCTGCTGGTAGATCGAAAACGCCTTGTAGCCAGCGAGGGCCAGCACGATCAGCAGAACCACGGCCAACATGATGAGCATGCGCCGGCGCAGCATAGGTCCGGTTCCTTGGATACGGTTGTTATTCGTTTGGACACGACAACGGGCGATCCTGCCCACGTGTGGATGGGGGAAGTATTGACTGTTTTTTGTAGAAAGGGTGTGAAATGCCTGCAAGGGCCCTTTCGCGGCTGAAGCCGCTCCCACAGGGACCACGTAATCATAGGGTTACGCGGTCCCTGTGGGAGCGGCTTCAGCCGCGAAAGGGCCGGCACCTACAGCAGAAAATTCAGACCAGATGCAGGTGGTTATCCCAGAACCCGGAGGGCAGGTTCATCGGCTGCCCGACCAGTTCGGCCTTGCGGCAGTCATAGAACCGGCAACGCCCCTGCCCGGAGGTGACGACAAAGCCGTCCTTCACGGCCCCCACCCCGGCGCAATCGGGCATCGGCGCATCCAGCCGCACTGCGCCGCTGTCCAGGTCCCAGACAAACAGGCGGTTGGCCCGTGGCGCGGTCAACGCCACCAGGCGCAACTCGCTGTGGATGGCCACGCTGGCGGTGTACTGGGCCATCGCCTGCAACTGCCGCTCTGGCACCGGGAAGGCCTTGAACGGCTCGCCCGGGCGTTTGATCGCCAGCAGTTCGGCTGTTTCGTCGGCATCGCCCATGAACTGCTGGCAGGCGGCGATGGTGCCATCGCTGCCCACCGCCAGGTGCCTCACGCTGTTCATCTGCTGGGCCAGGGTTTCCTTGCTCAGCAGGGTGCCGTCGCGCTGCATCAGCACCAGGCTGGGCTGCATGGCGTCGAGGTTCATCTCCACCCGGCTTTCGGCTTCGGTGCGGATGCCGCCGTTGGCCACGATCAGCGTTTCGCCGTCCGGCAGCCAGGCCACTTCGTGCGGGCCGATGCCGTGGGTCGGGATTTCACCGGTATGCACCAGGCGCTCACCCTCGAAGCGGTACACACCGAGCAGGCCACGGCCGGGATCGGTGGTGTCGTTCTCGGTGGCATACAACCATTCGCCGCCTTTGTGCACCACGGCGTGGCCGTAGAAATGCCGGTTCGGCTGCGAGGTGATCGTCTGCAACAGGCGCCCGTCGCGCAGGTCGACCAAGTAGCTTTCGGTACCGGGGCGACGGGCGACGAACAGGGCGATCGGCTGTTCGGGGTGGTGGATGATAGCGTGGCAACGCTGGGCGACCTGGGTGCTGAACACCTGGGTGCCGTCCAGGCGGAAACCGACGGCATAGTGCTTGCCGTCGCCATCGTCACGCGCCGAGAGCAGCAGGGGTTCGCTGCCTTTGTTGCGGAACAGGCTCCAGCCGCCCAGGGTCAGGGCGCTGAGCAATACGCTACCGAGTTTGAGGGCCTGGCGTCGCAGCATGATCAGTCACCGTCGTTGGCATTGAAGCCCAGCTGGATGTTCAACGCCTTGGCCAGCTCGCCTTCGTGCAGGCGGTGGACGACGTTGAGGCTGTCGTAGATCTGGTTGAGGGTTTGCTGGCCAGCCTCGTCGGCCAGCAGCTCGCCCAGGGTCTTCTGGTTGTCGGCCAGCAGCTTGAGCGAGGTAGCGTAGGCGTCGTCGATCTTGCCGGCCAGCGCTTTCTGATCGCTGGGCAGCAGGCCGCGCATGCCCTGGTTGTCGACCCCGACCCACACGGCCTGCGCCGCCTTGAGGGTGGCTTCCAGGCTTTTCATGGAAGAATGGCTGCGCCAGGCTTCTGCCTGCAGCGGCTGTGGAATGCCCTTGCTCTGACGGCCCATCGGCGCGCCCAGTTTTTTCTTCAGGCTGTCCAGTGCAGTGACCTGCGAGCGCAGCAGGTCGGCGATTGCCTCGTGCGAGTCGGCGTAGCGCTGGTTGGGGAACTTGGTCATCTGCGAGAGCATGCCGTCGGTGCTGTTCCAGCCCTTGAGGATCTCTTCGGCCAGCGCCTTCTGGTGTTCGCCAATGGCCACCAGCAGCGGGCAGTAGCGGGCTTTCTGCTCGGCTGTGGCGATGTCCGGCTTGCTGTCGAACAGGATGTACTCGTACGCCGACAGGCCACGTACCACCACGCTGGCCTTGCCCAGGGCGGCAGCGTCTACCGGCTTGTCGCCGTTGACCAGTTGCTCGACCTGGCGGCCCACCAGGTTCTTCTTGTCGGGCCAGAACTGTACCTGCCACGCGCGGTTGCCTTCGGCCAGCGGGCCGACCAGCAGCGGTTGCAGTTCAGCCCAGGCCTTTTGCGCATTGAGGAAGTCGGCGCGGGCCTTGTCCAGGCTTTCCTTGCCTTCGCAGTAGGCCAGGGCGCTGGCAGCCAGCGCACGGTCGGCTTCGACCCAGCGGCTGTAGGTTGGCAGGATCACCTGCTTGGCGATGGCCGCCGAGGTGACTGCTTGCGGGTCCTGCGGCGAGCAGGCACCGAGAGCAAGTGCGGCGAGGCTGGTGAACAACAGTTTGGGTCGGAACATGCCCGGCTCCTTAGCGCGTTTAAAGTGAGTTCAGGAACGCCAGCAACGCGGCGCGTTGCTCGGCATCGAATGTGAGCACGAAGTTGCGTGCCGCCTCGGCTTCGCCACCATGCCAGAGCACGGCTTCCAGCAGGTTGCGGGCGCGGCCGTCGTGCAGGAACTGGCTGTGGCCACTGACGGTTTCGCTCAGGCCGACGCCCCATAGTGGCGCGGTACGCCAGTCCTGGCCGTTGGCGGCGAATTCGGTACGCTCGTCAGCCAGGCCCGGGCCCATGTCATGCAGCAACAGGTCGCTGTAGGGGCCGATGACCTGGTTGGCCAGTTCGGGCTCGGCCGCATCGGCGGCGGTGGTGAATTGCGGTGTGTGGCAACCCTGGCAGCCGGCCTGGTAGAACAGGTTCTTGCCGGCCAGTACCTGCGTCGACCCTACGTCGCGGCGCGCCGGTACGGCCAGGTTGCGGGTGTAGAAAGTGACCAGGCGCAGGATGTTGTCGCTGACTTCCTTTTCGCCGTTGGCGCCGTCGCCGTTGGGCGCGGCCAGGCAGTCGGCCTGCGCCGCGGTGCAGTCGTCGCCAGGCTGCAGGGTGGTGGTCAGGCCCATGTCGCCGGCAAAGGCGTGCACGTTCTGCTGGTTGACATTGGGCTGCCCGGCTTTCCAGCCGAAGCGGCCGATCACGGTCTTGCCCTGGGCATCATCCCACACCCGGTTGGCCCGCCCGCGGATACCGTCGCGGTTGCGGTCGTCCGGGTCTTCGTTGGCCAGCAGGTCGGCTTCGGGGATGGCTTCGAGCAGGCCCAGGCCGATCATCGGCGGCGCCACCCTCGCTGAAAAGCGCGTGTCGGGGTGCATCACGCCGTAGCCAAGCTGGGTGATCTGCAGGGTCGGCTTGCGCAGCTCGACCTGGTGGCCATCCTTGAACGAAACAGTCTGGCTGCTGTAGCTCACCCGTACCTTGCCTTCTGGCGCCACCCCGGGAATGGCCATGTCCTGCAGCTGGGTGCCGTACACTGGCTCCGGCACCACGCCAAGGCGCTCGATCACCTTGGCCAGGTAGGGCTGATCGGGGATCGACAGGCGTACCAGCATGCCCACGGCGTTGTTGTCATCCAGTTCGGGCGGGTGGCCACGGCCGTCGCGCACGTGGCAGTTCTGGCAGGCGTTGGTGTTGAACAGCGGACCCAGGCCGTCACGCGCGGTCGTGGTCGATGGGGCGATCACCCAGGGGTTGCGGAAAAAGCTGTTGCCCACGGCAAAATCCAGGCGCCGCTCGGGCGAGAGGTTGGCCGAAGGCAGGGAATAGGCGTTGCGGTCGCTGCGCTGCACGGTCGCCTTGCCGCCTGACAACGCTTCGCCGGGCTCGGCCTGGGTAAAACGCGGGGCGTCGTCACAGGCGGCGAGGGCGAGGGCCAGCAGCAGCAGGGGGAGTCGGGACAGCGACAAGGACATCGAAAATC
The DNA here is from genome assembly GCF_059295255.1 of Pseudomonas sp. 8_5_2. Classification (NCBI taxonomy): domain Bacteria; kingdom Pseudomonadati; phylum Pseudomonadota; class Gammaproteobacteria; order Pseudomonadales; family Pseudomonadaceae; genus Pseudomonas; species Pseudomonas sp. 8_5_2. The sequence continues at coordinate 4,904,868 of NZ_CM181238.1, read as the reverse complement.
CTGGGCGTGAGCGAAAAACCGGCGTGCAAGCTTAGCAGGGTGGGGAAGTTTGAATAAGAGCAATTTGCAATTGCTGGATGAAATCGGTGTCAGTTGGCCAGAAGCCAAAAAGGCGACCCGAAGGCCGCCTCTTTCATGAACCGCTACCGCACGATCAGAATTCGTGATCCGCAGTATCCGGGTTCAGGTTGGAAATGCCCAGCTTGCCTGCGGCCTGCTCGATCGCGCCGGTCTGCTTGACCAGCGAAGCGATGGCATCACGCACGATCTGATTGCCGGCGGTGTTGTCGGCAGCGATCAGCTGGTCGTAGTGCTCGCCTTTGAGGGCGTGGTCGACGATCACCTGGATCTTGGCTTCGGTGGCTTCCAGGTCGGCCTTGAGGGTGGCGTCGGCGGCCGGGTCGACCTTGGCTACCAGCGACGACAGGCTTGGGCCGGTCACCTTGCTGCCGTCCGGACGGGTGTACTCGCCCAGGTAGACGTTGCGGATGCCCTTGGCGTCGTAGAAGTGCGAGTAGTGAGTGTTGTCGCTGAAGCAGTCGTGCTCGTCTTCCGGCGAGTTGGCTTCCAGCGAAACTTTCATGCGCTCGCCCGCCAGTTCGCCCAGCGACAGGCTGCCCATGCCGAACAGCATCTTGCGCAGGCCGTCGTTGACCGATTCGGCTTCCAGCTTGGCGCGGTAGTTGTCGGCCACGTTCGGTGCCCAGTTGCCGACCATCTCTTCGAGGTCCTTGACCAGCAGGTCGGTGACGGCCTTCAGGTAGGCGCGGCGACGGTCGTTGTGGCCGCCAGTGGCGCCCTGGCCTTCCAGGTAATCGGAAGCCGGACGGTTGCCAGCGCCCGGGCCGGTGCCGTTCAGGTCCTGGCCCCAGAGCAGGAACTCGATGGCGTGGTAGCCGGTGGCAACGTTGGCTTCGGAGCCGCCCAGTTCGTTCAGGCTGGCCAGCTTCTCGGGGGTGATGTCCTTGACGTCGATTTTCTCTTCGCCCACCTGGATCTCGGTGTTGGCGATGATGTTGGCGCTGGCGGCCGGGTTGCCCAGGGCGTGCTCGTAGCTCTTGTCGACGTAGTCGATCAGGCCTTCGTCCAGGGGCCAGGCGTTCACTTGGCCTTCCCAGTCGTCGATGATGGTGTTGCCGAAGCGGAACGCTTCGCTCTGCAGGTACGGTACGCGCGAGGCGAACCAGGCTTCCTTGGCGGCCTTCAGGGTTTCGTCGTTGGGCTTGGCCAGGAACGCGTCGACAGCGGTCTGCAGGGTTTTGGCGGTGCTCAGCGAGTCGCTGTACACGGCGTAGACCAGCTCGGCGTAATGCTTGACCACTGCTTTACCGGCGGCTTCGTCGACGGCCCCTGGCGCGGCAGCGGTGGTGCTGGCGGCAGCAGGTGCCTGGGCTTGCGGAGCAGCAGCCTTGTCATCTTTTTCGCCGCAACCGGCAAGGGCGATGGCGATGGCCAGCAGACTGGCCGAGGCCAGAGGCATACGAATCATTATTGGTTTTCCTGCGTCGTGTGGTTGGACAGTGCGCCGAGGCACGCGAAACCACAACATCATGCGAAAGATTTGCATTTGCTGTAAAGGGGCGGGGGCGCAATTGATGTAAATGCGGGTCACGGCCTGTAACCGGCGGGTTGCGTCAGAACATCGAAACCTGGTTACGCTGGGCCTGCTTGAGGAATTGGGTGAGCTCACGGGCCGACAGCGGCTTGCTGTAGTGGTAGCCCTGGCCCTCATGGCAGCCTTGGGCGACGATGTAGGTTTCCTGTTCGACGGTTTCCACGCCTTCGGCAATTACCTGCATGCCCAGGCTCTTGCCCAGCTGGATGATGGCGCGAACGATGGTGGCATCGTCATCGTCGTCGAGCAGGTCCTGGACGAAGCTCTTGTCGATCTTGATCTTGTCCAGCGGCAGCGATTTCAGGTAGCTGAGCGACGAGTAGCCGGTGCCGAAGTCATCGATGGCAATCAGCGCCCCCGAGCGGCGCAGGCTCAACAGGTGCTGGGCGGCGGTGCTGATGTCCTCCATCAGGCCTGTCTCGGTGACTTCCAGCTCAAGGCTGCGCGGCGGCAGGCGGTAGGCCTGCAACAGGTTGTTGACCACCCGCGGCAGTTCGCTGTGGTGCAGCTGCACGGTCGACAGGTTGACCGCCATGCGCAGGTCGCTGAAGCCTTGGTCATGCCATTCGCGCAGTTGCCGGCAGGCCTGGTCGAGCACCCATTCGCCGATGCTGATGATGCTGCCGTTCTGTTCGGCCAACGGAATGAACTGGTCCGGTGGCACCATGCCCAGCTCTGGGTGCTGCCAGCGCAGCAGCGCCTCGACCCCGACAACGCGGTGGTCGCGGTAGCTGATCTGGGGTTGGTACACCAGGTACAGCTGGTTGCGCGGCAGGGCCTCGCGCAGGTCCTTTTCCAGCTCGCGGCGGCGGCGCATCTCACTGTCGACGCTGGCGATGTAGAACTGATAGCGGTTGCGCGAACGGGCCTTGGCCAGGGTCATGGTCTGTTCGGCTTTTTGCAGCAGTTTCTCGGTGCTGTCGCCATCTTCGGGGAACAGGGTGATGCCGATGGTGGCGCGCAGGCGAATCTGCTGATGGTCGAGGTCGAACGGCACTTCCAGGTCGTCAAGAATGCTCTGTGCCAGTTCGGCGGCCTCGTAGGGCTGTTCGATGTTGGCTTGCACCAGGGCAAACTGGTCACCGCCCAGCCGTGCCAGCGCACCGAGGCGGCCGCTGTGGGCGCGCAGGCGGTCGGCCAGCGCCAGCAGCAGTTGGTCGCCGACCTGGTAGCTGAATTGCTCGTTGATGCCCTTGAAGTCGTCCAGGCCCACGCACAGCACTGCCACACGGTGCTGCAGGCGGCCGCCGTCGACGAGGATCTTGTCCAGCTGCTGCTGCAGTTGCTGGCGGTTTGGCAGGCCAGTGAGGAAATCGTACTGGGCCATGCGTTGCAGGCTGTTCTCGGCCTCATGGCGCAGGTGGGTGTTGCGCTCGATCGATGCCAGCAACTGGTTGGCGGTATTGACCCACAGGCCCAGCTCGTTCTTTTCGTGGCCCTTGAGCAGCGGAATCTGGTGCTGGCTGGGGCGATCGGGGTTGATTTGGGTGAGGTGCTCGATGATTTTCGACAGGGGTTTGGTCAGCAGCCAGTGATAGACCAGGTACAGCACCAGGCCCATCGCCAAGGCCCGTAGCACGCCGGAGACGAAGATGATCACCGCGTTGATCAGGAAGTCTTCACCGTAGGAGGAGGTGTCGAGGGTGATGCTGAGGTCGCCGTAATATTCGCTGTAGGGGCCGCGACCGACCAGTTGCGTGGTGTAGGTGCGTTCCTGGCCGAGGATCAGGTCGGTCAGCCAGCGCATCGACATGTCCTGCAGCGGGCGGGACTTTTCTGCCAGCATGGTTTCGTTGGGGTGGCCGATGGAGGCCATGCGCACCGATTCGTCCTGGAACAGGCCTTCCATTACCTGCATGCCCATTTCGCGGTCCAGGCTGTACACCGCCTGGGTTGAAGGGTCGCGGAACATGTCGAGGATGCGCTGGGCATCGTTGTTCACGGCCTGGCGGGTCTTGTAGGTGTCATAGACGATTTGCGCACAGCTGAGCACGACGCCGACCGCCAGCGCCGACAGCAGCACGACCCTGAGCAACTTGACCGACAAGCTGTTCCGCAATTCCAGCTTCAATGGGGTTTCCTTAATCCATGCGCATGGCATCATTTTGCCATCAATGATGACGATACACTACCGGCCGACCATGAGCAGTGTATCGGTTGCCTGACCCCGCAACTTGAGTGCGCTGTAGCAATCTTCCAGAGGGTTGATGTTAGCGTGCTATGCGGGCTGAGCAAGCAAAAGTGTGCCGGCCCTGCCCCGCGGTGCAGGCATAAAAAAACCCGGCACATGGCCGGGTTTTTTCAGGGCTGAATGACTCAGGCCTTGAAGGTCTTGCCTTCGAACTGTTCAGCAACGAAGGCCCAGTTGACCAGGTTCCAGAACGCCTCGACATACTTCGGACGCATGTTGCGGTAGTCGATGTAGTAGGCGTGTTCCCAGACGTCGCAGGTCAGCAGCGGGGTGTCGCCGCTGGTCAGCGGGCAGCCGGCGCCGATGGTGCTGGCCAGGGCCAGGGAACCGTCAGCTTTCTTCACCAGCCAGCCCCAGCCGGAACCGAAGGTGCCAACCGAAGTCTTGGTGAACTCTTCCTTGAACTTGTCGAAGGAACCGAAAGCGGCGTTGATGGCGTCAGCCAGGGCACCGGTTGGTTGGCCACCGGCGTTGGGTGCCAGGCAGTTCCAGTAGAAGGAGTGGTTCCAGACTTGAGCGGCGTTGTTGAAGATGCCGCCCGAAGAGCTCTTGACGATCTCTTCCAGGGACTTGCCTTCGAATTCGGTGCCTGGGACCAGGTTGTTCAGGTTCACGACATAGGTGTTGTGGTGTTTGTCGTGGTGATACTCCAGGGTTTCCTTGGAGATGTGCGGCTGCAGGGCATCGTGGGCGTACGGCAGCGGCGGCAATTCAAAAGCCATGGTGGATCTCCTGATTCAGGTCTGTTTGCGGTTTGCGCAAGGCCGATCACGGGCGGCCCGATAAGCGTCGGCGAGTTTTTACTCTTTGCGACGCAAGGGCTGGATCATAGCACCGGGCCCGGCGCATAACCACGCAACAAAGATAGGGAATAGAGGTTCCAGAGCGCTTGGCGGGGGGCGACAGGTGGTGGGGGGGCATGACGGGCACCGACGAAGCCAACTCAGCTGAAAACCAGCTGCGCCGCCACCGCAAACATCATCACCGCCACCATCAGATCAAGCATGCGCCAGGTCGCCGGCCGCGCCAGCCAAGGTGCCAGCCATGCCGCGCCAATCGCCAGGGTCGAGAACCACAGCAGCGAAGCACTCGCCGCTCCGGCCACATAGGCCCCAGGCTCGGTCTGCTGTGCCCCCAGCGAACCGATCAGCAACACCGTGTCCAGATACACGTGCGGGTTCAGCAGGGTCACCGCCAAGGCACTCAGCAGCACCGCGCGCCGCGAACGCGTGCCCTGGCCTTGCTGATGTTGCAGGCTCTGTCTGGAGCAGGCACTGCGCAGCGCCTTGGCGCCGTACCAGATCAGAAACACCGCGCCACCCCAGCGGGCCACCGCCAGCAAGGTCGGGTTGTGTGCCAGCACCGTGGCCAGGCCGAACACGCCGGCGGCCACCAGGATGGCGTCACAGACAATGCACAGTGCCGCCACCGGCAGGTGATGCTCGCGGCGCAGGCTCTGGGCCAGGACGAAGGCATTCTGCGCGCCGATGGCCATGATCAGGCCGAAGGCCACCAGCATGCCGTTGAGATAGCTTTGCCACATGGCGAGTACTCCGTAAAAGATGCTGGCAATTTTGTGGGTTTGTGGCCTATAAGAAAAACAAATAAAGCTGATCTGGCATTAGGAAATGTGATGTTCGATTACAAACTGTTGGCCGCCCTTGCGGCGGTGATCGAGCAGGCTGGTTTCGAGCGCGCGGCGCAGGTGCTGGGCCTGTCGCAATCGGCCATCTCGCAGCGCATCAAGCTGCTTGAAGCGCGGGTCGGCCAGCCGGTGCTGATCCGCGCCACGCCGCCCAGCCCGACCGAAGTCGGCCGGCAGTTGCTCAACCATGTGCAACAGGTACGCCTGCTTGAGCGTGACCTGCAGCGCCAGGTACCGGCGCTGGACGAAGAGGGCATGCCGGAGCGCCTGCGCATCGCCCTCAATGCCGACAGCCTGGCCACCTGGTGGGCCGGCGCCGTGGGCAACTTTTGCGCGCAGCAGAACGTGTTGACCGACCTGGTGGTAGAGGACCAGGACGTGGGCCTCAAACGCATGCGCGCAGGCGAAGTGGCGGCCTGCCTGTGTGGCAGCGAGCGCCCGGTAGCAGGCGCACGCAGCCTGCCGCTGGGCGCCATGCGCTATCGGGCGCTGGTCAGCCCCGGGTTCATGGCGCGGCATTTTCCCCACGGTTTCGTGGCCAGTCGCCTCGCCCGCACCCCGGCAATCGTGTACGGCCCGGATGATTTCCTGCAACACCGCTACCTGGCATCGCTGGGCATCGAGGACGGCTTCCTGCACCACCTGTGCCCGTCTTCCGAAGGTTTTCTGCGCATGACCGAGGCCGGGCTGGGCTGGGGGCTGGTGCCCGAACTGCAGGCCCGCGAGCAACTGGCCGGCGGGCAACTGGTGGAAATCTGCAGCGATACTCCCATCGATGTGCCGCTGTACTGGCATCATTGGCGCAATGGCGGGCAATTGCTCGCGCAACTGACTGACCACCTGCGGCACACCGCACGACAATGGCTGGTGCCCTTGTAGCCACGGCTGGCGTCTGTTGCATCTGAAATCTGGCGAGACGGAGTCTTACATGCGAATTCTGGTCACCGGCGCGAGTGGCTTCATTGGCGGGCGCTTTGCGCGCTTCGCCCTGGAGCAGGGCCTGGACGTACGGGTCAGTGGCCGCCGCGCCGAAGGGGTCGAACACCTGGTCAAGCGCGGCGCCCAGTTCATCCCCGGCGACCTTGGCGATGCCGAACTGGCCAGGCGCCTGTGCCAGGGCGTCGAGGCCGTGGTGCACTGCGCGGGTGCGGTGGGCAACTGGGGGCGCTACCAGGACTTCTACCAGGGCAATGTGGTGGTCACGGAAAACGTGGTCGAGGGCTGCCTGAAGGAGCACGTGCGGCGCCTGGTGCACTTGTCATCGCCCTCGATCTATTTCAATGGCCGCTCGCGCCTGGACATCCGCGAAGACCAGGTAGCCCGGCGTTTCCATGACCATTACGGGCAAACCAAGCATCTGGCGGAACAGAAGGTGTTTGGCGCCCAGGAGTTCGGCCTCGAAGTGCTGGCGCTGCGCCCGCGCTTCGTCACCGGCGCCGGCGATACCAGCATTTTCCCACGGCTGATGCAGATGCAGCGCAAGGGCCGCGTGGCGATCATCGGCAACGGTCTGAACAAAGTCGATTTCACCAGTGTGCACAACCTCAACGAGGCACTGCTCAGCGCCTTGTTCGCCGACGACCGGGCGCTGGGGCAGGCCTACAACATCAGCAACGGCCAGCCGCTTCCGCTGTGGGACGTGGTCAACTACGTGATGCGCAGGATGCAGCTGCCACAGGTTACCCGTTACCGCTCCTATGGCCTGGCCTACAGCCTGGCTGCGCTGAACGAGGCGGCCTGCATGCTGTGGCCGGGGCGCCCGCAACCGACCCTGTCGCGCTTGGGGATGCAGGTGATGAGCCGTGATTTTACCCTGGACATCAGCCGCGCCCGGCAGTACCTGGACTACCAGCCCAAGGTCAGCCTGTGGACGGCGCTGGACGAATTCTGCGCCTGGTGGAAGCACCAGCCGCCGGGGCAGTGAAGCCGCCGGGCGGACAATGGTCATCAATGCGCCGCGCTGGCGGTTTATACTCGTGCCTCTTTGCGACTACCGCGGTTGAATGTATCCATGCGTAACCATGCTCACGATGACTACGATGACGTGCCTTCCTTGCGGGCGGGCACGGTTGATGATGACGAACTGCTGCCGGCGCACGTGGTGCGTAGCCGTCAGAAAGCGGCCCGCGGCGCCAGTACCGCGCCGCTGTGGGCATTGCTGTGCGCCTCGTTCATTGCCCTGGCGGGCCTGGGCTGGTGGAGCTTCCAGCAGATCTCGCTGATGGAGCAGCAACTGGTGGCAACCCAGGAAAGCTTTGCCCGTATCAGTGAAGAGGCCGCCGGGCGTTTGCAGGCAATCAGCGGCAAGGTCGAGGCCAGCGAGTCGGGCGCCACCACCAGCAGCGAGGCGCTGAAGCGGCAGCTTCGTCAATTGCAGCAGGGTGTGGCCGGGCAGACCGGCGACCTTGGCAAGCGCCTGGAGCAGGTGCTGGCCGACACCCGTGAACAGCAGAAAGCCGTGACCGAGCTGCAAGGCCAGCTACAGGCCCAGTTGAAGCTGGTGAATGGCGAACTGGCCGCGTTGCGCTCTGGGCAGGTTGACGGTGGCAAGCTGGATGCCAAGCTCAAGGGCCTGGACGAGCAGGTTGTCGCACTGAAGGCTGCGCAGGTCGATGGCGGCAAGCTGGACGCGCAGCTCAAGAGCCTGGACAGCGAGGTGGCTGCGTTGAAGAAGCAAGGCAACCCGAGCGCGGCCATCCAGAGCCTGGAGCAGGACATGGTGGTGCTCAAGAGCCAGATCGACAACCGCCCGGCCGCAGCTGCGGCCAGTGGTGCTTCGGTGCAGGAGTTCGATGCCTTCCGCGCGCAGACGACGCGTAACCTGAACACCTTGCAAAGCCAGGTGCAGAACCTGCAGAAGCAGATCAGCGCCCGGCCGTAAGATCATCCGCGTCTCCTTCGCCGGCACGCCCGCTCCCACATGCCTTCTGTGGAAGCGGGCGTGCCGGCGAATGGCCCAGGATCACAAGCGCGGATAATCGATGTAACCCACCGGCCCCTTGGCATAGAAGGTTTCCGGCCGAGCCTCGTTCAGCGGCGCATCCGCCGCCAACCGCGCCGGCAGGTCGGGGTTGGCGAGGAATGGCACGCCAAACGCAACCGCATCGGCTTTGCCGCTGGCCAGGGCGGCATTGGCACTGGCTTTGTCAAAACGCTCGTTGACGATGTAAGGGCCACCGAATGCAGCCCTGATCAGCGGGCCGATGCTGTCATCGGCTTCCCGCTCCCGCGAGCAGATAAAGGCGATGCCGCGTTTGCCCAGCTCCCGGGCCACATAGGTAAAGGTTTCTGCTCGGTCGGCGTCGCCCATGTCGTGGGCATCGGCACGCGGCGCCAGGTGCACGCCTACCCGGTTTGCGCCCCACACCTCGATTGCCGCGTCGGTTACTTCCAGCAGCAGCCGCGCACGGTTTTCCAGCGAGCCACCATAGCGGTCGGTGCGCTGGTTGGTGCTGCTCTGCAAAAACTGGTCGAGCAGGTAGCCGTTGGCGCCGTGGATCTCCACACCGTCAAATCCGGCGGCCTTGGCATTTTCGGCGCCACTGCGGTAAGCCTCGACCACATCGATGATTTCTTCGGTTTCCAGCGCGCGCGGGGTGGGGTAGTCACTGAGCGGGCGCACCAGGCTCACATGGCCCTTGGCCTGAATCGCGCTGGGGGCCACCGGCAGTTCGCCGTTGAGATAGCTGGGGTGTGAGATGCGCCCTACGTGCCACAGTTGCAGAAAAATGCGCCCGCCTGCGCCGTGTACCGCCTTGGTTACGTTGTTCCAGCCTCGGACCTGCTCATCGTTCCAGATGCCGGGGGTATCCGGGTAGCCAACGCCCATGGCGCTGACCGAGGTCGCTTCGCTGAGAATCAGCCCGGCGCTGGCGCGCTGCACGTAGTACTCGGCCATCAGCGCATTGGGGACGCGGCCCTCGTCGGCACGGCAGCGGGTGAGTGGGGCCATGATGATGCGGTTGGGCAGTTGCAGGTCGCCCAGGGTGATCGGATCGAAAAGCGTGGTCATAACGGTTACCTGCTGGTCAAAGCGCTTGGCGCAGTTGTTCGAGGAACGCCTGGAGGGTGGCTTCGTCGCGTCTGAAGAAGTGCCATTGGCCGATCTTCTGGCTGCGGATCAGCCCGGCGCGCTGCAATGTCGCCAGGTGGGCGGAAACAGTCGACTGCGAGAGGCCGCAACGTTGGTCGATCTGCCCTGCACACACACCGTTATCGGTACTGTGGTACTGGTCGGGAAAGTGCGTTGCCGGGTCTTTCAGCCAGCTGAGGATTTCTCGCCTGACCGGGTGGGCCAGCGCTTTTATTATTTCGTCGAGATCGAGAGGCATGGGTTGAGGCTCTATGTAGCGGCATATCGCGATAGGGCGAAATATAAATCGGAAAATGACGATATACAAATATGAAAACGTTCTTGACTGAGTGCCAAACGCTATATCGGGTTATGACGATATACCCCCAGGCGATGCTAGACTGCGCTGATGAACTACCTCGCACACTTGCACCTGGGCGGCCCGGCGCCGCAACAACTGCTTGGCAGCCTGTATGGCGATTTCGTCAAAGGTTCGCTGGAGGGGCGTTTCCCACCTGCGCTGGAGGCGGCGATACGCCTGCACCGGCATATCGACAGTTACACTGATCAACACCCCTTGGTGCTGGCGGCGTTGGCACGTTTCCCACGGGAGCGGCGACGCTTCGCGGGTATTGTCCTGGATGTGTTCTTCGACCATTGCCTGGCGCGGCATTGGCATGACTACGCCGAGCAGCCGCTTGAGCAGTTTACCGATGGGTTCTATCAGGTATTGCTGGCCGAGCCAGAGCTGCCCGGGCGGCTGGCCCGGATCGCGCCGTTCATGGCAGCGGATGACTGGTTGGGCGCATATGGTGATTTTGCCACTCTGGAGCAGGTGTTCAATGGCATCGCCCGGCGGCTGTCGCGGCCGGAGGGGCTGGCAGGGGTGATGGGGGAACTGGAAAAGCTGTATGAGCCGCTGATGCTGGACTTCAGGGAGTTTTATCCGCAGTTGCAGGCGTTTGCGGCGGCGGGGCGTCGGGGACTGCATCAGGGCTGACAGGTGCTTGCCGAAAGATATGCAGCGCCTGTGAGATCGCGCGCCGCGCGGGCGGCGCTGGATCTCACAGGCGCTGCTTATGTTGTGGCACTCAAGCAGCCCGCGCCTGCCGCCGTGGTGCTACCTCAACGTCTTCAACCCCAAACAGCGCCAGGTGAATCGCCTGCTGCGCCTGCACCGCCAGCACCGCGCGTTCCTTGCCCACACTACCGATCGGTTGCAGCATGTGAATGCAAACCTCACCCCGCGGCTGGGCAAACAGGCGCATCAGGTGCGACACCATGTCGTCATCGCCAATGAACGGCGCAATCGTGTCGATCTGGCCATCGCGCAGGTACTGGATAGCCACCGGCTGCACCGCCACCCCACGGTCGATGGCGCCTGCCAGCAGACGCCCATGAAAGGTGCGCAGGCTGCGGCCGTTGGTGGTGGTGCCTTCGGGGAAGATCAGCAACGGCCGGGCCAGGCCCAGTTGCCCGGCGATCTGCTCGCGCAGGCGCTGGCTGTCGCCGCCGCCACGGCGGATGAACAGGCTGCCGGCTTTTTCCGCCAGCCAACCGGCCACTGGCCAGTGGCGCACTTCAGCCTTGGACAGGAACGACAGCGGCAGCAGCATGCCCAGCAACGGTATGTCGGTCCAGGAAACATGGTTGCTGACCCATAGCATCGGCCGTTGCGGCAGCGCGCCCACCACCCGCACATCGAAGGGCAGGGCGGCGACCAGGCGTTTCATGAACAGGCAGCTCCAGCGCTGGCGGCGCTCGATCGGCGCCTTGAAGCCCAGGCGCTCGCCCACGGCGATCACGCTGGCCATCAGCATGCCCAGAAGCAGCACCAGCAGCAGGCGAGTGAGGCGGGCCAGTGCCCGCAACTTCGGCATCAGACCGCTGCCTTGAAGTGGCGGGCGTAGCGTGGGCACAGATCGTCACGCTTGAGCAGGATGAACACGTCGGCTACCTGGAAGTCTTCGTCCCAGCACGGCTCGCCGCAGATCTTCGCGCCCAGGCGCATGTAAGCCTTGAGCAGTGGTGGCATTTCGGCGATGACGTTGCCGGGCAGGGCCAGCTTCGGCAACGGGTTCTTCGGCTCGGCGCGCAAGTGTTCGGTGCACAGGTAGCGCTCACGCAGGCGCTGCATCACAGCGTGGGCCTGCACGCCGCCGTCCTGCATAGGGATGCTGGCGCAGCCCATCAGGTAGCTGTAACGGCCCTCGTTGAGCACTTCGGCCAGTTCGCCCCAGAGCACGGCAATGGTGCCGCCGTTGCGGTAGTCGGGGGCCACGCAGGTACGGCCCAGTTCGAGGATCGGGCCCTGCAGTTGCAACAGACCGTGCAGGCTGAATTCTTCTTCGCTGTAGAAACGGCCCAGGCTGCTGGCGGCCTGATGGTCGAGCAGGCGGGTAGTGGCGACCAGCTTGCCGGTGCTCAGGTCGCGTACGCCAATGTGGCGGCAGTGCACGTCGTAGTCATCCATGTCCAGGCCTTGCTCGGCGCCTCTGAGCCGGGCCTTGAATTCTGCGCTGAACACTTTGTAGCGCAGGGCCTGGGCTTCTTGCAGGGCCGCGGCGCCAACCAGGCGTTCGGCTTGCAGACGGCGTTCAGTGCTGTTGTCGCCAGAGTGAGCGATCCGAGTCATTACGAGTCTCCATAAGCCAGCCATGAAGGGTTGCGGCCGGTCGGCTTTGTTGTGCAAAGTCAGCCTAGGTAGACGCGGTGTCACCCCCGTGAATGTTTGGTGATGCTTGCGTGACACCCCCGAAAGCCTTCACCGAAAGCCCCAGCGAGGAGCTGTCCAATGGCTTGGTTGCAACGACTCAACGACCCGCATCGGCAAACGCTGGCGGGCTCCCTGGGCGAGACCTACGCCGCGCTGCTTGAGCGCCTTGGCCCGGTTGTCCCGTTCGAACTGGCAGTTCTGGGAGGGCGCGCGATGGCCACCCCGGGGCTGGCGTTTCTGCTGGGCTATCAGGCGGCCTTGCGCGTGCTCTGGCCCAGCGCTCCGTCCAGTCTCGGGGCCCTGTGCGCGACCGAGCGGCGCAGTGTGCGGCCGGCAGACATGCGCACGCGCCTGGAGGATTTGCGCCTGACAGGCAGCAAGGACTTCGTCACTGCAGGGCTGGAGGCGCAATGGTTGCTGGTGGCGGCGCGCAGCGAAGCGCCCGGTGCGGCGCCGCAGTTGAACCTGGCAGTGGTGTACCCCGGGGTGCATGGCGTGACCCTGGAGCCACTGCCGACCCTGCCGCTGATGCCAGAGGTTGGCCACGGGCGGGTGCTGCTGGATCATGCCGCCTGCGAGTTGCTGGCCGGTGATGGCTGGGATGCTTATGTGAAGCCGTTCCGCTCGCTGGAGGACCTGTACGTGCTGACCGCATTGACGGCCTGGCTGTATGGCGTAGGGCAGGAATGCGCCTGGCCGCAAGGGTTGCGCCTGCAGTTGCTTGGGCTGCTGGCCGGGTGCGCCGAGGGCAGTCGGCAGTGTGCCGATAGCGTGGCTTGTCATTTGTTGCTGGGCGGGCTGTTTGCGCAGTTTCAGGCGTTGCGCGGGGAAATCGATGCGGCATTGGCGATGGGGCCGGAACACTGGGCACAAATCTGGCAGCGTGACCAAGGGGTAATGGCGCTGGCTGCGGCGGCGCGGGAGAAGCGGCTGAACAAGGCTTGGACTGCTGCGGGATTGTCATGAATGCCTGATAGGTTGTCGTGAACTATTGAATCCTGGGGCCGCTTTGCGGCCCATCGCCGGCAAGCCAGCTCCCACATTGATCGCGCAATGCCCGAGGTATATGCCGTACCTTTGGGAGCTGGCTTGCCGGCGATGGGCTGCACAGCAGCCCCAACGCAGGCGAACGCGATGAAGGCACTTCTGCTGATACTGGCGATGATTACGGGTTGCGCCTGGGCGGAGGCATGGCCTCAGCCTGACTGGCCGATCGATAAGGCTAACCTCAACTGGCAAGCCGTCGACGCCTACGCATTCCCCGCAAACCCCACCTCCGAGCGCAGCGGCATCCGCACCGATGCCCTGCTGATCATCCGCGACGGCCGTATCCTCCACGAGCGCTACGCAGCCCCCACCACCGCCGCCACAGCGCACCTCACCTGGTCGGTCAGCAAGAGCGTACTGGCCACGCTGCTGGGCGTCGCCCAGGGCGAAGGACGCTTCCAGCTGCAAGACCCGGTCGCTCGTTTCTACCCGGCCATGGGCGCCCACCCCGGCGTGCGCATGGCCGACCTGCTGCACTGGGCCAGCGGGCTGGACTGGCAGGAAGACTACGAGTACGCCCCGCTCAAATCCTCGGTGGTGGCCATGCTGTATACCCGTGGCCGCGAGGACATGGCGGCCTACACGGCAGCGCGGGGCACGGCGGCCAGCCCCGGCCAGCGGTTTCTCTATTCCAGTGGCGATACCAATCTGCTGGCTGGCGCACTGCGCGGCATGCTCGATGCCGGGCAGTACGCCGATTACCCCTGGCATGCGCTGTTCACTCCGCTGGGTATCGACAGCGCAGTGTGGGAGCGCGATCGCGCGGGTACCTATGTCGGGTCTTCCTATCTCTACCTGAGCGCCCGCGACCTGGCCCGAATAGGCCTGCTGATGCAGCGCGACGGCCAGTGGCAGGGCCGGCAACTGCTGCCCAAGGCCTGGGTGGCCTTCAACCGCACGCCATTTGCCCTTGCCCAACCGGTACCCGGCGAGGCCAACCCCGGCGGCCACTGGTGGCTCAACCAGCCACTGGGCGGTGCCCAGCGGCCTTGGCCGAATGCGCCCGCAGACACCTATGCCGCCCTCGGTCACTGGGGCCAGGCGCTTTACGTGCTGCCCGCGCAAAAGCTGGTGATCGTGCGCTATGCCGATGACCGCGACGGCAGCTACCGCCACGATGAGCTGCTCAAGCGGGTACTGGCTGCGTTGGCCGGGGAGGGTGCATGAAGCGCATGTTGTTGCTGGTGCTGGCGGGGCTGTTGTACTGGGCCTGGCAGGAGCGCCAGGCCCTGGCAGACTTCCCCGGCATCCTCTCGGCCTACTCGGCCAAGGAATATTGTTCGTGCCGTTTCGTCATGGGCTTCGAGCAGGCGTATTGCCTGGGCTATGTGCAGCAATGGCTGCCGCTGAGTTCGCTGGAGGAAAACAGCCAGCAGCGCCAGGTGACCGCCGAGGGCCTGGGCCGGCGCAACCAGGCTGCCTGGCAAAGCCAGCGCGAGGGCTGCCGCTTGCTGCCGTGAAGGCGGGCGGGTAAGGTTGGCGGCTTGGTTTCACGAGATCTGTCATGTTCAAGTTGCCCCGTCTGCTACCCGCCCTGTTGCTGGCTTTTTGCCTGCCCGCCCACGCCAATTGGCACCTCGATGGCGAATCGTCTCGCCTGTCATTCATCACCGGCAAGAACGGCGACACTGCTGAAGTGCATCGCTTTCTGGTGCTGCATGGCAAGGTCGACCGCAAGGGCGTGGCGGGGCTGAGCATCGAGATGGACTCGGTCAGCAGCGGCATTCCGTTGCGTGACGAACGCATGCGTGACGGCCTGTTCGAGGTCGAGCGCTTTGCCGAGGCCAAGGTGCAGGCGCAACTGGATCTGCAGCCGATCAACGACCTGGCCAACGGTGCGCAGATCGAGCTGCGCCTGCCACTCACTGTCACCCTGCACGGCCAGTCGCACAGCTACAACGCGCTGTTGCTGGCCACTCGGCTGGACGAACGCCGTTTCCAGGTCGTCACCCTGGAGCCTGTGGTGCTGCGTGCCGAGGACTTCGGCCTGCTGCCAGGGCTGGAAAGCCTGCGCAAGTTTGCCAAGCTCACGTCCATCAATCCGTCGGTACCGGTTAACGCGGTACTGATTTTCACCGCGCGCTGACATGCCGGGGCCGGTCTTCCCCTGGCGGGATGGCAATCAGTTCGAACTGCTGATCGACGGCCCCGAGTTTTTTCCGCGCATGCTCACCGCGATAGTGCGCGCCGAATTTCAGGTTGACCTGGAGCTGTATCTGGTCGAGGCCGGCGCCTGCGCCGAGGCGGTGGTCGAAGCGCTGGAACAGGCCGCCCGCCGTGGGGTCCGGGTACGCTGCCTGTTCGACGACTACGGCTCGTTGGCATTCAACAGCAAGTTGCGCCAGCGTCTGCTGGACGCGGGCGTGTACCTGCGCTGGTACAACCGCCTGCGCTGGAAGCGCGGCCTGCGCAACCTGTACCGCGATCACCGCAAGCTGCTGCTGGTGGACGAACGCTGGGCGGTGGTCGGCGGCACGGGGGTTACCGACGAGTTCTGGACGCCGGGCGACCAGACCAGCGAGTGGCACGAGGTGATGGTGCAGATGCAAGGGCCGGTGGTAAGCGACTGGCAGCTGCTGTTCGACCGCCAGTGGCACGCCAACAACCGCCGCACCGCCTGGCGCCCCGCCGAAGGCTTCGGCCTGCCGCGCCTGCCCAAGGCGCCTGCACAAGGGCAGGGCATGGCACGGGTCGCCTATGCCGACGCCCGTCAGCATCAGGACATCCTGCATTCGTTGGTGCGGGCCCTGAACAGTGGCAAGCAACGGGTGTGGCTGGCCACGCCGTACTTCCTGCCGACCTGGAGCGTGCGCCGCTCGTTGCGCCGCGCCGCCAGCAAGGGCCTGGATGTGCGCCTGCTGTTGACCGGCCCGCGCACCGACCACCCGTCTGTGCGCTACGCCGGGCATCGTTACTACCCCCGCCTGCTGCGCGCCGGGGTGCGCATATTCGAATACCAGCCCTGCTTCCTGCACCTGAAGATGGCTGTGGTAGACGACTGGGTCAGTGTCGGTTCGTGCAACTTCGACCACTGGAACCTGCGCTTCAACCTGGAAGCCAACATCGAGGCGCTGGACCCACCGTTGACCGCCGCAGTGGTGGCCAGCTTCGAGCGTGACTTTGCCCACAGCGAGGAAGTCGACCTCGCCCACTGGCATGCCCGGCCACTGTGGCGGCGCGTCAAGCAGCGGGTATGGGGCTGGCTGGACCGGCTGGTGGTCAACCTGCTCGACCGGCGCGACTGATAGCGGCTATCGTGCATTGACTGTTCACGGGCAATGCAAGGAGTGGGTGCGATGACGGCGAAGAAGATTCTCATGCTGGTCGGCGATTACGTCGAGGATTACGAAGCGATGGTGCCGTTCCAGGCGCTAAGCATGGTCGGCCACACGGTCCATGCCGTATGCCCGGAGAAGGTGGCGGGGCAGACCGTACGCACGGCGATCCATGACTTCGAGGGTGAGCAGACCTACAGCGAAAAGCCCGGGCACAATTTTGCCCTGAACCATGACTTCGTGCGGGTACGGCCCGAGAGTTACGACGCGCTGCTGATCCCGGGTGGCCGCGCGCCGGAGTACCTGCGCCTGGATGAGAAGGTACTGGAACTGGTGCGTGCATTCGACAAGGCCGGCAAGCCGATTGCCGCGGTGTGCCATGGCGCCCAGTTGCTGGCTGCGGCTGGCGTGCTGGAAGGCCGTGAATGCAGCGCTTACCCGGCCTGTGCGCCGGAGGTGCGACTGGCGGGGGGAACGTTCATCGACATCGCTGTGGACCAGGCGCATGTGGACGGCAACCTGGTGACGGCACCGGCGTGGCCAGCGCACCCGGCTTGGCTGGCGGCCTTTCTCAAGGTGCTGGGCACCCGTATCGCCTGACCGGGCCTCTTCGCGGGTGAACCCGCTCCCACAGGATCGCCACACACTTCAAAACCTGTGCAATCCCTGTAGGAGCGGGTTCACCCGCGAAGAGGCCGGTACAGGCAATGCACCCCTGCCAGGTTTAACCCACCTGCTCAACCCAGTCATTGAGGTTGTAGTAGTTGGTCACCCGCGCAATCTTGCCGCAGTGGATATAGAAGAACGCCCCCGCCGCCAGCACATAGGTCTGCCCGTTGGCCGCCGGCAACCCCTCGTCATCGGCCAGGTATTCCCCATGCACGGTGAACTCCGCCGCCGCACGGCTGCCGTCGGCGTTCTGCATCACCACGATATCGGCCAGGCGTTCACGGTAGCAGCGGTTCATCTTGTCCATGAACGCGGCAAACCTGGCCTTGCCCATCTGCCGCTCACCCTGGTTGATGTCGTGAATCACGTCTTCGCTGAGCAGCGCCAGAAAGCCCGGCATGTCGCCAGCGTTAAAGGCGGCGTAGTAAGCATTTACCAGTTCGGTAGCGGTCATGGAACAATACCTGTCGTGTAGGGAAAAGGCGGGACGTTGCCTCGGATGATAGGGTTTCCCCTCAAGCCCGGCTTAGCCGAGCGCGTCATCCACATCGACAAAACGACCGCCAAGCATGGAAATACGCCTGTTGCACGGCGCCGCTATCGCGCCTTACATCGATGACCTCGCTCGCCTGCGCCTTACCGTGTTCCGCGAGTTTCCCTACCTTTACGACGGCACCCCGGCGTACGAGGCCGACTACCTGGCGAGCTATGCCCGCTCCGGGCGCAGCCTGGTGGTGCTGGCGCTGGACGACGGCAAGGTGGTCGGTGCCTCCACCGGCCTGCCGCTGGTGGATGTTGCGCCGCAGTTTCAGCAGCCGTTCCTGGCCCAGGGGCGCGACCCGGCCAGCGTGTATTACTTCGGTGAGTCGCTGGTATTGCCGCAATACCGTGGCCAGGGCCTGGGGGTGCGCTTCTTTATCGAGCGCGAGTCCTATGCGCACAAACTGGCCGAGTTCGACTACTGTGCTTTCTGCGCGGTCGAGCGGCCCGGCGTTCACCCGCGGCGGCCTGCGGACTACAAGCCGCTGCATGGCTTCTGGCGTAACCGCGGCTTTCTGCACGACCCGTCGCTGCGCACCCGCTATGCCTGGCGCGACCTGGACGAGCAGGAAAGCTCGGAGAAACTGATGTCGTTCTGGCTGAAGGAACTGCCGATATGATCCACCTGGCGGCCTGCCAGTACGCCATTGAGCTGCATGAAACCTGGGACGCCTATGCCGACCATCTGCAAGGCCTTTGCGCCGAGGCGGTGGAAATGGGCGCACGCTTGCTGTTGCTGCCGGAGTACGCCGGGCTGGTGCTCAGTGGCCAGCTGAGTGCCGAGCAGCGGGGGGACCTGAAGGCGTCCATCGCCGGCATCCAGCCGTTGATCGAACCTTGGAAAGCGCTGTGCGAGAGCATTGCCCGACGCTGGGGTATCTACCTGCAACCGGGGAGCATGCCAGTGCTCGACGGCGATGGGTGCTACCGCAACCGTGCCTGGCTGTTCGGCCCCAAGGGCGTACTCGGCTACCAGGACAAGCTGATGATGACCCGCTTCGAGCGCGAGCAATGGGGTATCACCGCAGGCCAGGGATTGCAGGTGTTCGACACCGAACTGGGGCGCCTGGGGATCCTGATCTGCTACGACAACGAGTTCCCGATGCTGGCCCGGTGCCTGGCCGAGGACGGTGCCGACCTGATCCTGGCGCCGAGCTGTACCGATACCGAGGCGGGTTATCACCGGGTGCGTATCGGCGCCCAGGCGCGGGCACTGGAAAACCAGATTGCCGTGTTGCAGAGCCCCACGGTCGGGCTGGCGCCTTGGTCGCCGGCGCTGGACGAGAATCAGGGCCGGGCAGGGCTGTTCGTGCCGCCGGATCATGGGATGCCGGGGGATGGGGTGCTGGCGCTGAGTGAGGACTTGAGCCCGGCTACCAGCCAATGGCTGGTGTGCGAGCTGGATCTGCAGCAAGTGCGGCGGGTGAGGACGCAGGGGCAGGTGTTTACCCGCAGGGATTGGCCGCAGCAGTTTGACAGAGTGCTTTGAAGGCAGGGGCGGCCTCTTCGCGGCGGTTCGACGCCTCGATGAAGCCGCTGGTACAGCAGGCTTACTTCACTTCAACTGCCAGGCTCTCGGCAATCTTACTCTGCCACAGGGCAGGGCCAGTGATGTGTACCGACTCACCGTTGCTGTCTACAGCGACGGTAACCGGCATGTCCTTGACGTCGAACTCGTAGATCGCTTCCATGCCCAGCTCGGCGAAGGCCAGCACCTTGGACTTGCGGATGGCCTGGGCCACCAGGTAGGCAGCGCCGCCGACGGCCATCAGGTACACGGCCTTGTTGTCCTTGATCGCCTCGATCGCGGTCGGGCCACGCTCGGACTTGCCGATCATGCCCAGCAGGCCGGTCTGCTCGAGGATCTGGCGGGTGAACTTGTCCATGCGGGTGGCGGTGGTCGGGCCAGCCGGGCCTACCACTTCGTCACCCACCGGGTCGACCGGGCCAACGTAGTAGATGAAGCGGCCTTTCAGGTCGACCGGCAGTTCTTCGCCACGGTTGAGCATTTCGACCATGCGCTTGTGGGCGGCATCGCGGCCGGTCAGCATCTTGCCGTTGAGCAGGATGGTCTCGCCCGGCTTCCAGCTGGCCACTTCTTCCGGGGTGATGTCGTCGAGGTTGACGCGACGGGCGCTCGGGCCGGCTTCCCAGACGATTTCCGGGTAGGCGTCCAGCGACGGCGCTTCCAGCTCGGCCGGGCCGGAGCCATCGAGCACGAAGTGCGCGTGCCGGGTGGCGGCGCAGTTGGGGATCATGCACACCGGCAGGGAGGCGGCGTGGGTCGGGTAGTCCATGATCTTGACGTCGAGCACGGTGGTCAGGCCACCCAGGCCCTGGGCGCCGATGCCCAGCTGGTTGACCTTGTCGAACAGCTCCAGGCGGATTTCCTCGATGCGGTTCTGCGGGCCACGGGCTTTCAGTTCGTGGATGTCGATGGACTCCATCAACACTTCCTTGGCCATGACCGCAGCTTTCTCGGCGGTGCCGCCGATGCCGATGCCAAGCATGCCAGGCGGGCACCAGCCAGCGCCCATGGTCGGCACGGTCTTCAGTACCCAGTCGACGATCGAGTCGGACGGGTTCAGCATGGCCATCTTCGACTTGTTCTCCGAGCCGCCGCCTTTGGCTGCGACATCGACCTCGACCTTGTCGCCGGGGACGATGGAGTAGTGGATCACTGCCGGGGTGTTGTCCTTGGTGTTCTTGCGGGCACCGGCCGGGTCGGCCAGGATCGAAGCACGCAGGACGTTTTCAGGCAGGTTGTAGGCGCGACGCACACCTTCGTTGATCATGTCGTCGACGCTCAGGGTGGCGCCGTCCCAGCGCACGTCCATGCCCACGCGCACGAACACGGTGACGATACCGGTGTCCTGGCAGATCGGGCGGTGGCCGGTGGCGCACATGCGCGAGTTGATCAGGATCTGGGCAATGGAATCGCGTGCAGCAGGCGACTCTTCACGCAGATAGGCCTCGTGCATGGCCTGGATGAAATCGACGGGGTGGTAGTACGAGATGAATTGCAGGGCGTCGGCGACGCTCTGAATCAGGTCGTCTTGCTTGATCACGGTCATGCAGCGCGCTCCTCTTAAAGACGGGAACATTCATAGAGACGCTCGACGGTGCCGACCAGCATGTCGAAACGCCTTGCAAAGGCGCGCCGGCAGCATGGCCGACGCAAAAGGCGCGGCAGTATAGCGTGCCTCTGGGTGTGAAACACCTGCGCGTGGTCTGGACCTTGGTCGGCAAGGCGCAGGCATCCTTTTTGCTGGTATTGCCCGCTTGGCATACAGTGGCCTGATGAACGATGGAGAAACACCGACCATGCCGGAACTTTGCGTGGGCGAACGCCGCTGGGTGGTGCCGACCGGCAGCAACCTGCTCGATGCCCTGAACGACGCCGGGCTGCACGTCCCCTATAGCTGCCGCGCCGGCAGCTGCCATGCCTGCCTGGTGCATTGCGAGGTGGGCCAGCCGCTGGATGCCATGCCCGAGGCCCTGGCGCTGGACAAACATGCCCTGGGCTGGCGCCTGGCCTGCCAGTGCCGGGTGGTCGAAGACCTGCGCGTGGCGCTGTTCGACCCGCGGCGCGATGGTGTACCAGCCCAGGTCAGTGCGCTGGACTGGTTCGGCGATGTGTTGCGGGTGCGCCTGCGCCCGGAGCGGGCGCTGCGCTATCAGGCGGGGCAGCATGTGGTGTTGTGGCTGGGCGAGGCCGCGCGGCCTTATTCCTTGGCCAGCCTGCCGGGTGAGGATGATTACCTTGAATTTCATATCGATTGCCAGCGCCCAGGCGATTTTTGCGACAGGGCCCGGGGGCTGAAGCTCGGGGACACGCTGCGGCTGGGCGAACTCAGGGGCGGGGCGTTGCACTACGACCCGGACTGGCAGGAGCGGCCACTGTGGCTGCTGGCGGCCGGTACCGGTCTGGCACCGTTGTGGGGCATCTTGCGCGAGGCGTTGCGCCAGGGGCATCGGGGGCAGATTCGGGTGGTGCATGTGGCACGGGACCGTGCTGGGCATTATCTGGCCGAGGCGCTGATGCAACTGCAAGGCGTGGATGTCGAACTTGTGCTGGCGGAGCAGATGGATGAAGCGCTGGCGCGGTTGCGGCCGTCATCGCGGCAGACGCTGGCGCTGGTGTGCGGAGCGCCGGGGAGTGTCGAGCGGTTTGCCCGACGGCTGTTCATTGCCGGGGTGCCGCGGGGGCAGGTGTTTGCTGATGTGTTTGTGGAGCATGTCTGAAAGCCGGGAGGGCGTTGCCCTCCTTTCGCGACACAAGGCCGCTCCTACCGGGGAATGCATAACCCTTGTAGGAGCGGCCTTGTGTCGCGAAGGGCCGCAAAGCGGCCCCTTTCAAGCTAAGGATCAGCCGACCAGCGGATCGCCAACGTGCAGGATCTTCATGCCATTGGTGCCACCGATGGTGTGGTAGCTGTCACCTTTGGTCAGGATCACCCAGTCGCCTTGCTGCACCAGGCCACGCTGGAGCAGTTCGTCGACCGCCGCCTGGCTCACCTTGTCGGCCGGCAGCGAGGCCGGGTCGAAGGCGATCGGGTACACGCCGCGGAACATCGAGGCGCGCGCCTGGGTGGCGCGGTGCGGCGACAGTGCGTAGATCGGCACGTGCGAACGCAGGCGCGACATGATCAGCGGGGTGTAGCCGCTTTCGGTCAGGGCGATGATCGCCTTCACGCCCGGGAAGTGGTTGGCGGTGTACATGGCCGCCAGGGCGATGCTTTCGTCGCAGCGCTCGAAGGTGGTGTGCAGGCGATGGCTGGACTTCTGGCTGGTCGGGTGCTTTTCAGCACCCAGGCAGATGCGGGCCATGGCCTGGACGGCTTCGATCGGGTAGGAACCGGCGGCACTTTCGGCCGACAGCATCACCGCGTCGGTGTTGTCGAGCACGGCGTTGGCCACGTCGGACACTTCGGCACGGGTCGGCATCGGGTTCTGGATCATCGACTCCATCATCTGGGTCGCCACGATCACCGCCTTGTTGTTGCGGCGGGCGTGCTGGATGATCTTCTTCTGGATGGCGATCAGCTCGGCATCGCCGATTTCCACACCCAGGTCGCCACGGGCAACCATCACTGCGTCGGAAGCGGCGATCAGCTTGTCGAGGGTTTCATCGTCGGCAACGGCTTCGGCGCGTTCGATCTTGGACACCAGCCAGGCGCTGCCGCCGGACTCGTCGCGCAGCTTGCGCGCGTATTCCATGTCGCTGGCGTCACGCGGGAAGGAAACGGCCAGGTAGTCCAGGTCCATTTCTGCGGCCAGCTTGATGTCGGCCTTGTCTTTTTCGGTCAGGGCCGGTGCGGTCAGGCCGCCACCTTTGCGGTTGATGCCTTTGTGGTCCGACAGCGGGCCACCGATGATCACCACGCAGTGCAGGGCATCAGCGGTAGCAGTCTCGACGCGCATGACCACACGGCCATCGTCGAGCAGCAGTTCGTCACCTACGCCGCAGTCCTTGACCAGATCGGGGTAGTCGATACCGACGATGTCCTGGTTGCCTTCGGTCAGCGAGTGAGCGGTGGAGAAGGTGAACTTGTCACCGATCTTCAATTCGATGCGCTTGTTGGCGAACTTGGCGATGCGGATCTTCGGGCCCTGCAGGTCGCCCAGCAGTGCGACATGGCGGCCGTTCTTGGCAGCGATTTCGCGGATCAGGCGGGCGCGGGCCTTGTGCTCGTCCGGGGTGCCGTGGGAGAAGTTCAGGCGCGCCACGTCCAGGCCGGCAAGGATCAGTTGTTCGATCACTTCCGGCGAGTTGCTGGCGGGGCCAAGGGTGGCGACGATTTTGGTACGGCGGATGGTCATGCACAGACTCCTATAGTGAAGCGCAGCGAAAGGCTACTCCTGAATCTCGCTGTAGTCATTGTTCGGTTGCACTACCTGCGACCAAGGCAGGGTGGCATTTGAACGGGCAGGGTATCCTTGCAAAACGGTGTGAAGATTTGCAGGCAAGCGCCGATACACTGGCATCAAAGGAGATCCCCATGCGAGCCCTGATCGTTTTCGCCCTGGCCGCCAGCGCCGTCGGCTGCACCCGCTGGTCCATGGACCACCACCTGAACAATGCCTATCGCGCCTACGACCGTGGCGACTGCCAGCGGGTGATGCTGGAGCTGTCCCAGGTCGACCGCACCAGCCGCGCCCGACCGTTCATCCACCCCGAGGTTTCGCTGCTGCGCGGCCAGTGCCTGGAGCGCCAGGCGCTGTACGTGGATGCTGCGCAGACCTACCAGTACCTGATCCAGCAATACCCGGGCAACGAATATGCCTATCGGGCGCAGGCACGCCTGCAAACCCTTGAAAAGCTCGGCCATTACCGTGGTGGGGAAGCGGCGGTGGCCAACCCGGTGACGACTGCACCTTGGCGATAACACCAAGGTGTGATTTATTTCACGGGATTTGCGGCGCGCCCTGCGCTAATCTGTAACTCAGCTGTTACAACAACCGCCAGTTCCACGTATTCCTGGCTCAGGTACGGAATGCACTTGCGATCATGTTCAACAAGCGCCACATCGAACGTCACCAACTGCCTTGTGTCCTCAAGGTATTCAACCGCTTTACCGGCCAGGCGCTCGGCCAGCTGGGCAATGCCTCCGAAGACGGGTTGATGGTCATCAGCCAGCTGCCAGTGCTGGTAGGGCCAGATTACGAACTGCAATTGCGCTTGCCACTGGTCGGCGGCGGGCACCAGTTTGTCAACCTGACGGCCAGCTGCCTGTGGTGCCGCGAGGACCAGACGCCGGGGCACTACGACTCGGGCTTCATGCTGTTGCAAGCACCGCGCGAATACGATGAATTCGTTCGCTCATTGCGGGAGTATTTCAGTTTCCTTCCTGCCGACGCTTCGGTTTGAGGCTGCGTTAGAATCGGGTCGACCTCGATACAGGACGACCCCGTGACCTCCAGCATATTCTGGCACGACTACGAAACCACCGGCATCAACCCGCGCTGCGACAGGCCGCTGCAGGTGGCCGGCGTGCGCACCGACTTCGACCTCAACGAGATCGACGATCCGATCAGTCTTTATTGCCGGCCCTCCGACGACATCCTGCCGCACCCGGCCGCCTGCCTGGTGACCGGCATCACTCCGCAGCAGCTGGCCGAACACGGCCTGTGCGAAGCCGAGTTCATGACCCGGGTACACGCGCAACTGGCGCAACCGGGTACCTGTGGCGCTGGCTACAACACCCTGCGCTTCGACGACGAAGTGACGCGCTACAGCCTGTACCGCAACTTTTTCGACCCCTACGCGCGTGAATGGCAGGGCGGCAACAGCCGCTGGGACCTGATCGACATCGTGCGTACAGCCTATGCACTGCGCCCGGACGGTATTCACTGGCCGCAACAGGACGGGCGTACCAGCCTGCGCCTGGAGCTGCTGAGCAAGGCCAATGGCATTGACCATGGGCATGCCCACGAAGCGCTTTCCGACGTGCGGGCAACCATTGCCCTGGCCCGACTGATCCGGCAGCAACAGCCCAAATTGTATGACTGGCTGTTCCAGTTGCGCAGCAAGCACAAAGTGATGGAGCAGGTCCGTCTGTTGCAGCCACTGGTGCATATATCCGGGCGCTTTTCGGCAGCACGTAGTTACTTGGGCGTGGTATTGCCGTTGGCCTGGCACCCGCGTAACCGCAATGCGCTGATTGTCTGCGACCTGCATCAGGAAACCCTGCCGCTGCTGACGGAAAGTGCTGAAGTACTGCGCCAGCGGTTGTATACGCGCCACGAAGAACTGGCCGAGGGTGAATTACCGGTGCCGCTCAAACTGGTACAGATCAACCGCTGTCCGGTACTGGCGCCATTGTCGGTATTGCGCCCGGCCGATCAACAACGCCTGGGCCTGGACTTGACGTTGTTACAATTGCGCGGCGAACAGTTGGCTAATCAACAGGCGCAATGGCAAGACAAGCTGGAACACATCTTCGGCCCGGAAGACTTTGCCCCGAGTGAAGACCCGGAACAGCAGTTGTATGCTGGTTTTCTGGGTGACCGGGACCGGCGCTTATGCGAGCAAGTTCGTGCGCTGGAACCGGCGCAGTTGGGCCGCGGGCAATGGATGTTCGATGACCCGCGTCTGCCGGAATTGTTGTTCCGCTATCGGGCGCGTAACTTTCCGGATACCTTGACCGGCGAAGAGCAGCAACGTTGGTTTGGCTTCTGCCAGCAGCGCCTGAGCGAGCCACAGTGGGGCGCGCCGAATACCTTGGGCGACTTTGCAAAGGCGTGCCAGCAAGCCTGGGATGGCGCCGACGAGGCGGGCCGGGGTGTGCTGGAGGCCTGGCAAGTGCATGCACGGCAATTGCAGGCACAATTTGCAATTGGCTGAGAGCAGACAAACAAAAACGCCGGCAATGTGCCGGCGTTTTTGTTGAGCGAAGCAAAAGGCGGAGGCGGAAAATCAGTCCAGCAGGGTCGCCCAGCTTTCAACCACATCGCCGCCCCAGTTGGCTTTCCACTCTTTCAGGGTTTTGTGGTTGCCGCCTTTGGTTTCGATCACTTCACCATTGTGCGGGTTCTTGTATTGCTTGACCTTGCGCGCACGCTTGGTGGCAGTAGTCTTGACGGCGCCGCGTGGGGCCTTGCTCAGTTTCGACTCTGGGTCGAGCAGGGCAATCACGTCGCGCAGCGACTTGGAGTACTCGCCCATCAGCGTGCGCAGTTTGCCTTCGAACTCCAGTTCTTTCTTCAGCTTGTCATCCTGCGACAGGTTGGCCAGGCGGGCCTGAAGTTCCTTGATGGCTTCTTCGGTAGCGCGGTACTCGTTGATCAGGGACATGGAGTGTTCCTTAATGCGTGTTCAGAAATGTGTGGGGCAATAATAGACAGCCGATACTCGCAAGTAAACATAATATTGGCCAGTTAACTGCTAATTAAGCTGTGACAATATTTCTCTACGTGAACAAAAATTTACATAAATACCGTGCATGTGGTCATGTCTGTCAGACATTGCCCTCAAGCATCTGGCGACCTGGGCGCGCCATCGCGGCTACGATCAATACTGCGTTTTTTCTGGCGGGCCGCTAGAATGAGCGCCTTTGCGAAGTTCTGGAGTCTCATTCATGCGCACCTATCGTCTGGTGATCGCCTGCCCCGACCGTGTTGGCATCGTGGCGAAAGTCAGTAATTTCCTGGCCCTGTACAATGGCTGGATCAACGAAGCCAGTCACCACTCCGATGAGCAGAGCGGCTGGTTCTTCATGCGTCATGAAATCCGCGCCGAATCGTTGCCGTTCGGTATCGAGGCCTTCCGCGAAGCGTTTGCGCCGATTGCCGAAGAGTTCTCCATGACCTGGCGGGTTACCGACTCTGCGCAAAAGAAGCGCGTCGTGCTGATGGCCAGCCGCGAGTCGCATTGCCTGGCCGACCTGTTGCACCGCTGGCACACCGATGAACTGGACTGCGAGATCCCGTGCGTGATCTCCAACCATGACGACCTGCGCAGCATGGTCGAGTGGCACGGTATTCCGTTCTTCCATGTACCCGTCGACCCCAAGGACAAGGCCCCGGCCTTTGCCGAAGTATCGCGCCTGGTTCAGGAGCACACTGCCGACGTGGTGGTGCTGGCCCGCTACATGCAGATCCTGCCGCCGCAGCTGTGCCAGGACTACGCCGAGAAGGTCATCAACATCCACCACAGCTTCTTGCCCTCGTTTGTCGGTGCCAAGCCGTACCACCAGGCTGCCTTGCGTGGCGTGAAGCTGATCGGCGCAACCTGCCA
The DNA here is from genome assembly GCF_059295255.1 of Pseudomonas sp. 8_5_2. NCBI lineage: Bacteria > Pseudomonadati > Pseudomonadota > Gammaproteobacteria > Pseudomonadales > Pseudomonadaceae > Pseudomonas > Pseudomonas sp. 8_5_2. The sequence goes on along the minus strand of NZ_CM181238.1, from coordinate 4,877,359 downwards.
TTACGTGACCGAAGAACTGGACGCCGGCCCGATCATCGAGCAGGACGTGGTGCGTGTCAGCCATGCCGACAGCATCGAGGACATGGTCCGCTTTGGCCGCGATGTCGAGAAGATGGTGTTGGCCCGTGGCTTGCGTTATCACCTGGAAGACCGCGTGCTGGTACATGGCAACAAGACGGTAGTGTTTGACTGATTGCGCAGGGGGCGCAAAGCGCCCCCCAGCACATCTGAGGGAGACACCAATGCCCGGACAGCGCAACCAACCCACCGCTTCACCCCCACCTACGCTCGGCGAAGGCTGCCTGGCCCGTTTCGACCCTGAAGCCCTGGCCGACACCGACGGTACCGATTTCCCGGGCGCTGTCGAACTCTGGCAGCAGCTCAACCCGCCTGGCGCCGCCAGCGCTCCAGCAACGGACGCGCCAGCAGGCACACAAACACCGGCCCACCCGCCAGCAGGTAGAAGTAGTAGGTAACCGCCCGCCATATCAGGATCGCCGCAGCCGCGGTCGAACTGCCCACCAGTGGCGTCAGCAGGCTGGCCGAAGTCAGCTCGGCGGCACCGGCCCCTCCCGGTAGCAGGCTGAACTGCCCTGCACTGAGCGAGAGCATCTGCACCAGGAAGCTGGGGATCCACGCCAGGTCCACGCCCAGCCCCCGCAACACCAGGTACAACACGCTGTAGCGAAGGCTCCAGTGTGCGCAGGTCAGGGTGAACACCAGGGTCAGCGTGCGCTTGGGCAGGCGCCAGGTCTGCGCCAGCGCATCAATGAAGTGCAGTACTTTGCGCGCCCAGCGGCGTTGGCGCTGTCGGCCTACGCCCAGGCGCTGCAGCAGCCTGCCGTTGACGCGCATCACCGTGCGCCGGTAGCGCAATAGCCCGATCAACCCGGCCAGCGCCGTGCACAACATCAATGCACTGCCCAGCAGCATGCTCTGCTGGCTACGCCCCAGGCTGTGAAACAGCGCGTAGCCAGCAATCGCCAGCATCGCGCAGAAGAAGAACACCAGGTCGTTCAACTGGTCCATGGCGAACACTGCACCGCTGTGCGCCGGGCGTATGCGGTCGCGTGATAGCAGGGCCATCAAGGTCAACGGCCCGCCGCTGCCACCGGGCGTGGTGCAGATCGCGAACTCGGTGGCCATCACCACGCCCAGGCTGCGCATGGGCCCCAGCCGTGCGCCATGCTGGCCGAGCAGCAGGCGCAGACGGATGGCATTGATCACCCAGCACAGCAGGATCATGCCCAGCAGGGTCAGCAGCAGTGTCGGGTCGAAGCGCTGCAGCCTCGGCAGCAGTTCGCTGCCGCCGAGCAAGGTTGGCACCAGCACCGCGCCAAGCAATGCCAGGCCGAGCCAGGCCAGGCGGTTCATGCGTTGGCCCGGCTGTCCAGCCAGGCCGACTTGGTCAGTGGTTGACGGCCTTGGGCCAGCAAGGTTTGCACGGTGTTCAGCCAGTACTCGCGGGATGTGCGGTGGCGCATGTCTACCGGGTGCAGGCCAAGGCGCAAGGTGTCGGCATCGCGCCAGCGTCGGCATTGCCAGTCGCAGAGCACTCGCGAGAGACCGCGACGCCATGCGCTGCGGGCGCTCCAGACCAGCCCCGGGGCTTCGATGGCAGTGAAATCCGGCAGCCGGTACAGGTGCTGCGGCGTGCTGGTGTAGCGCAGCGGCAGGCTGCGCAGAGCCTGGCGGGTGCCTTCGCTCATCAGCCAGGCCGGTGCGACAAAGCCCGCTACCGGCCAGCCCTGCTGGCTGAACAGCGCCAGCCCAGCTTCCAGGCGCTGCAGGGCCTGTTGCTGGTCGAGGGCATAGAACTCGCCTTCGTGGGTGTAGATGCGGCGCATGAAGTATTCGCCTGGCGTGCGCGGTGGTGGGCCGCTGTCGGCATGATAAAAGCCATGCAGGGCCAACTCGTCGCCCTGCGCCAGGCGTTGTTCCAGCAGGTGGCAGAAGGATGGCGAGCGCTGCAAGGGATTACGCTGGTGGAAGTCCGGAACCACCAGCCAGGTCATGGGGATGCCGCCGATGGCATCGATGGCCTGGACGAACGGTTGGTAGTCTGGCCAGGTCTCCGGCGCGACATCGTGCAGCACCAGCATCAGGCTGGGCGGTCCCGGCATGGGCTCAGCCATGCGCGCGGACCTGCGGCTGGTGGCCAAGCACGGCCTGGTAGTGCTGCAGCAGGCCGGCCACCACGTTGTCCCAGGAATAGTGTTGCTCCACGTGGTTGCGCGCCTGGGTGCCGAGGGTTCGCACGCCTGCCTCGAACGCTTCGCGCACGGCCGCCGCCATGGCCTGGCCATCGTTGGGGCGACACAAGCGCCCGCACTGTTCGTTGACGATTTCACTGAAAGCCCCGGCGCGCACAGCCACCACCGGTGTAGCGCTGGCCATCGCTTCGAGAATCACCAGGCCGAAGGTTTCCTGGTCGCCAGCGTGCACCAGCAGGTCGGCGCTGGCCATCAGCCTGGCCACTTCAGGCGCCGGGCAGAACCGGTTGATCACGCTGACGTTGCGCGGCACGTTGGCGGGCATATTCGAACCCACCAGCAGCAGGTGATAGGGGCGGCCCAGCTGCTGCATGCAGTCGAGCAGCACGGGCAGGTTCTTTTCGCGCGAGCCGCGGCCGGCATAAATCAGCAAGCGGCTGGTGTCGGCAATGCCCAGTTCGGCGCGCAGCCGCGGGTCGCGTTGCTCGGGGTTGAAAGTGGTCAGGTCTACGCCCAAGGGTTGCACATGTACGTCGCGCACCCCCAGGCGGCGAAGTTTGTCGGCCATTACCTGGCTAGGGGCCAGCACCCGGTCGAAATTGCCATACAGTTTGCTGACATAGGCTTCGACATTGGGGGTGAACCAGTTGCCCATGCGGTTGCTGACCAGCAGCGGCAGGTCGGAATGGTAGAAGCCGATCACCGGTACGTCGAGCTGGCGACGGGCTTCGAGCGCTGCCCAGGCGGTCAGGTAGGGGTCGCCGACTTCGATCAGGTCGGGTTTGAGCGTGCGCAGCGTGTTGCACCACGGCGCCAGTCGCAGCGGGAAGCGGTAGCCTTTGCCGAATGGCAGGGGAGGGGCAGGTACCTGATAGATACCGTCGCCGTGCTGGGCACTGGCACCGGGTATCAGCAGGCTGTGGCGTACGCCGTGGATGGCATCGAGGCGGCGGTGTTTGGCATCAAGATAGGTACGTACGCCGCCGCTGGCGGGGGCGTAGAACATGGTGATGTCGGCAATGTGCACGATCAGCATCCCTCCGGGATCGTCTTCGGGTCTGTCATCCGGCGGTTATGAGCCGGCGATGACGCGCCTTAAAGTTGACCTGTGTGAAGGATAGTTTGTTCGATCGGGTTGGGTGGCAGGACTGGAGCAAGAACTCCAGCCCTGCAGGCGACGCTGTCAGATGCGGAAACTGCCCACCAGCTGCTTCAGCCGGCCAGCCTGCTGCTCCAGGTCGGTGCACGCGCGCAGGGTGGCCTGCAGGTTCTCCACGCCTTCCTGGTTGAGCATGTTGATTTCGTTGATGTCCATGTTGATCGCTTCTACCACGGCGGTCTGCTCTTCGGTGGCGGTGGCCACCGACTGGTTCATGCCGTCGATCTCGCCGATGCGCACAGTGACGCTGTCCAGGCGTTCGCCGGCCTGGTTGGCGATCTGCACGCTGTCCTGGCTGTGGCGCTGGCTCTGGTCCATGGTCTCGACCGACTCGCGAGCGCCAACCTGCAGCTCTTCGATCATGGTCTGCACCTGCTGCGCCGACTCCTGGGTGCGGTGTGCCAGGTTGCGCACTTCATCGGCAACCACCGCAAAGCCACGGCCGGCTTCACCGGCACGGGCCGCTTCGATGGCGGCGTTCAGCGCCAGCAGGTTGGTCTGCTGGGAGATGCTGGTGATCACTTCGAGGATCTGGCCAATGTTGACGGTCTTGTTGTTCAGCGTCTCGATGTGCGCGCTGGAGCTGACGATCAGGTCGGACAGGCGGTTCATCGCCGCAATATTGCGCTCTACCACCTGCTGGCCCTCTTCGGCCAGCAGCCGCGCCGAGCTTGCGTGCTGCGAGGCCTGGGCGGCGTTGCCGGCAATTTCCTGGGCGGCGGCGCCCAGTTCGTTGATCGCGGCGGCCACGCTGTTGGTGCGGTTGGATTGCTCATCGGAATTGGTCATCGACGAGTTCGAGGCGCTCATCACCCGCAGGGCCACTTCGTTGACCTGCTCGGTGGCCGAGGACACTTCACGGATACTGCTGTGAATGCGCTCGACAAAGCGGTTGAAGGCGCTGCCCAGGATGCCGAACTCGTCGTGGTTATGGATGCGCAGGCGCTTGGTCAGGTCGCCTTCGCCTTCGGCGATGTCTTCCATGGCACGGGTCATGGTGTGCAGCGGCTGCATCAGCACGCGGATCAGCAGGCCAAGCAGGCCGATGATGATCACCACCGCCACCACCGTGGCAATCACTGCCGAGGTGCGGAAGGTGCTGAGCATCGCGAAGGCTTTGTCCTTGTCCACCGACAGGCCGATGTACCAGTTGGCCGACGGCAGCCCGGTGATCGGGGTGAAGGTCAGCAGCCGGGTCTGGCCCTCGCTCTGCACTTCGGTCAGCTCACCGGTCAATCGGGGGGTGTGCTGGGGGAACAGATCGGAGAGCGATTTCATCACCAGGTCTTGGTCCGGGTGCACCAGGATCTTGCCCTGGTCGTTGACCAGGAAGGCGTAGCCCATGCCGCCGAAGTTCAGCGAGTTGATGATCTGCACCAGCCCGTCCAGGGCCAGGTCGCCACCCACCACGCCGACACTGCTGGACACCTTGCTGAGGATGCCGATGACCATCTTGTTGGTGGTCATGTCGATGTACGGCTCGGTCAGGGTTGCGCCGGCGGCGTTCATGCCGTCCTTGTACCAGGGGCGCGGGCGTGGGTCGTAGCCGTCGGGCATTTTCGTATCCGGGCGCACGCTGAAGCCGCCGTCGACCTTGCCCAGGTATACAGTAAGGAAGCTGGAAATCAGCGCATTCTGGCCCATCAGGTTTTCCGCATTGGCCGGGTCCTGGGCAATGTTCTGCGCCAGGTTCTCCACCAGTTTGATACGGCCTTCGAACAGGTTGCGGATGTTGGTCGAAGTGGAGGCGCCCATTTCAGCCAGATAGTTTTCCAGGTCCTCGCGGATCGCATTACGCTGGAGGTAATCGTTGTAGAGGGTGAACAGGCTGAAGGCGAGTATCACGATCAGTGATGCTGCGAAAAGAATCTTGTGGCTGAAACGAAGGCTTTTGTTCATGGCGTAATCGGTTCCGCTAAGGTTTTATATCAGGCGTTCGCACGAGTGGAGCGGCAAGGCCGTGCAACATGCCGAAAAGTCCCTTTTCGGTTGTTCCTCTCTATTTAAGGCGAATATCACCCACGGGTATCGGCCGAATTAAGCCAAAGCTTGAGCAGAGGATTAAAGAGATGTCGGAATCTTCGACCATCGTTGTAGGTGCAGGCCCGGAAGGCCAACCCGTCGGGCAAGCCATGCGGCTGGCCAATCGTCACGGTCTGGTAGCGGGTGCGACGGGTACTGGCAAGACCGTTACCCTGCAGCACCTGGCGGAAGTGTTCAGCGACGCCGGGGTGGCGGTGTTCGCCGCTGACGTCAAAGGCGACCTTTGCGGCCTGGGGGCAAGCGGTGCGCCGCAGGGCAAGGTAGCAGAGCGCATTGCCGGCATGCCCTGGCTGGGGCATACGCCCCGCGCGTACCCGGTAAGCTTGTGGGATATCGCCGGGCAGTCCGGCCACCCGCTGCGCACCACCCTCAGTGAAATGGGGCCGCTGTTGCTGGGCAACTTGCTGGAGCTGACAGACAGCCAGCAGGCGGCGCTGTATGCGGCATTCAAGGTGGCCGACCGCGAAGGCTTGCTACTGCTCGACCTCAAGGACCTCAAAGCGCTGCTCGCGCACCTGAAAGACAACCCGCAAATGCTTGGCGAAGACAGCGCGCTGATGACTTCGGGGTCTACCCAGGCCTTGTTGCGCCGCCTGGCAACTCTGGAGCAGCAAGGGGCCGAGGCTTTGTTCGGCGAACCGGCGTTGCAACTGGAGGACCTGCTGCGACCGGACGCGGACGGCCGTGGTCGCATCCACTTGCTGGATGCCAGCCGGCTGGTGCATGAGGCGCCCAAGGTCTATGCGACCTTCCTGTTGTGGCTGCTGGCCGAGTTGTTCGAGCAGTTGCCCGAGCGCGGCGATGCCGACAAACCGGTGCTGGCGTTGTTCTTCGATGAAGCGCACTTGCTGTTCAACGGTACGCCCAAGGCGTTGCAGGAGCGTCTGGAGCAGGTGGTACGGCTGATCCGTTCCAAGGGGGTGGGGGTGTACTTCGTCACCCAGTCGCCGGGGGACTTGCCGGATGCTGTGCTGGCCCAGTTGGGGTTACGTATCCAGCACGGCTTGCGGGCGTTTACTGCCAAGGAACAGAAATCCCTGCGGGCGGTGGCCGATGGCTTCCGCCCCAACCCGGCGCTCGACACCCTGGCGGTGCTGACCGAGCTGGGGATCGGTGAGGCGCTGGTAGGTACGCTGGAAGAGAAGGGCACGCCGGCCATGGTGCAGCGTGTGCTGATAGCACCGCCGCAGTCGCGGATCGGGCCGTTGAGTGCAACCGAGCGCAGTGCGCTGATTGCCGCTTCGCCGCTGGCGGGGCGTTATGACAAACCAGTGGACCGTGAATCGGCCTATGAAATGCTGACCCAGCGCAAGGGCGAGGCAGTGGAGCCGGCGCCGCAGCCCAAGGCTGATGAAGAGAGCTTTGCCGACAAGGCCGGCGAGTTTCTGCAGGGGGCGGCGGGGCAGGCGATCAAGTCGGCAGTGCGCCAGGCGGCCAACCAGTTGGGCCGGCAGTTGGTGCGCGGTTTGATGGGGTCATTGTTGGGGGGCAAGAAGCGCTAGTTTGCCTATGCCTCTTCACAGGACCAGCGAGCATGAAAAAGGCGCCCGAAGGCGCCTTGATCTATTGCTGCATCACTCAGCCAATGGCTTTGGACGCCAGCCAGAACAGGCCGGCCGCCAGGCCCATCGATGCGGGCAGCGTCAGTATCCAGGCCAGCAGGATGGTCTTCACGGTGCCGCCTTGCAGACCGCTCTTGTTGGCAACCATGGTGCCGGCAACGCCGGACGACAGCACGTGGGTGGTCGATACCGGCAGCGCGAACACGTTGGCCATGCCGATGGCGCAGGCGGCAGTGATCTGTGCCGACATGCCCTGGGCGTAGGTCATGCCCTGCTTGCCGATTTTCTCGCCAACGGTCAGCACGACGCGCTTCCAGCCGACCATTGTGCCCAGGCCCAGGGCCAGGGCAACGGCCACGATCACCCAGAACGGGGCGTATTCGGTGGTAGCGGTCAGGTCTTTGCGCAGTTTTTCCAGGTCGGCCTTTTCACGGGCGTCCAGGCCAGGCAGTTTGCCAACCTTCTTCGCCGTGTCATCCAGGCACAACAGGTAGCGGCGTACTTCGACGCGCTTGTCGGCATCCAGGCTGTGGTAGTCGGTCACGCCCTGCAGCGAGGACTGCAGCGCGGCGATGGTCGGCTCGGTCTGCTGCGGGTTGCAGCTGAACTGCTCTGGCAGGTCGCTGGACTTGGCCTTGCCCAGTGCCAGGAACTCGCCCAGCGTGCTGGCGTTGCGCTGGTAGAACTGGCTCATGTGCAGCGTGGCGTCGCGGGTACGCTCGATCTGGTAGGTCGTGCTGTTCAGGTCGAGCACGAACTTGGCCGGCACGATACCGATCAGCACCAGCATGATCAGGCCAATGCCTTTCTGGCCATCGTTGGAGCCGTGCACGAAGCTCACGCCCATGGCCGAAACCACCAGCACCATGCGGTTCCAGAACGGCGGGTGCTTCTTGTCATCGAGCTTGCGGCGCTGCTCGGGGGTTTTGTGCATCTTCGACAGCGGGCGCCACCACTTCAGGCCGAGCAACACCAGGGCGGCAACGGCAAAGCCGGCCATTGGCGAGACCACCAGTGACATGGCGATATCGATCGCCTTCTGCCAGTTGACGCCGTCGCCCAGTGGGATGTCGTTGATCAGGGCGTTGGCCAGGCCGACGCCGAGGATGGAGCCGATCAGCGTGTGCGAGCTGGAGGCGGGGATACCAAAGTACCAGGTGCCCAGGTTCCAGGTGATGGCCGCGGCCAGCAACGAGAAGACCATGGCCAGGCCGTGTCCGGTGTTCACATTGATCAGCAGCTCGACCGGCAGAAGGTGCACGATGGCGTAGGCCACCCCCACACCGCCAAGCAGCACGCCAAGGAAGTTGAACACGCCGGAGAAGAACACGGCGAGGTGCGGTGGCATGGCTTTGGTATAGATGACGGTAGCTACCGCGTTGGCGGTGTCATGAAAGCCATTGATGAACTCGAAGGCGAGTACGAAGGTCAAGGCGAGCAGGAGGCTCACCAACACCCAGGCATCCAGTCCGCTGAATAAATCGATCATGAAGGTTGTCTGGCGGTCTTAGGGGGGCGGGATTATGCCAGAAAATGTTGGCAATCGATGCACCCGGTGCAGACCGATATCGATCTTCGTGGGCGGAACGTAATTTGCAGTGCGGTGCAGAAGGGCAGGGTAATGTCTGCTAAAAAACGCGAAAAATAGCGAAAAAAGGTGTTAAAGCAAGGAAAAATCCGACTGGCCATTATTCAAACAGTTGTATGAAATTTGTGAAATTCCATTTCATGTGAGGCCTGGCAGTAAAAATCGACCGCGCCCGGGCTGGCCGGGCGACGACGCGCTGGCGTGGCCCCGGGGTCAGGGAGCGTCGCTGCGCTGTTCCTTTTCCATACGTTCCAGTTCCTGGCTGAACGCCTGGTCGCGCACGCTGGCACGCTTGCGCCAGGGTTTGCGTTCCGGTTCCGGTTGTGCGGCGTAAGTGGTGACTTCACCACCGTAAACATCCTTGTAACGTTCAGCCTGGCGCTCGAGTTCCGCGCGCAGTTCATCTTTCGTCACATGTAGTACCTGAATGAAGTGTTGATCACTGTAGTTATGCATCGTGCAACGTGCATAGGCAACGCCAGCGTTGTGGCCGGCACATTCGATTATAGCAACCGATAATTCGGCGAACATCGTTATTTACTCCGCCCTGACATCATCAGACGCAATTAATCAACAGTGTCCGTTAACCAGGAAGCTTGCGTAGATGTTGAAACGCAAGAGCGGCAAAAGTTCGTCGCTATGGGCGGGTGCGGCCTTAACGAAAAACGGCCTCGCCGAAAGGCGAGGCCGTTGCCTGGGGACTTCTACGGTGGGTACCTGACCAGTCTCTCCAAAGAAGCCACAAGTGGCACGAGAAAGGTATAAGCAAAAGTGTCAGCGGTCAATTGCGATTATCGGTCGTTTGTTCGATAATCGCACGAACCGGCGTTTTTTTTGAGGTGTGCGATGAGTGACGAAACCTTGGGCAGCGATTCGGGCAACCCGGAGGCGGAACGGCCTGCTTCGGCTGCCATGGCGCCGCCAATCGTGGCGTCCCCGGCCAAGCGTATCCAGGCCTTTACCGGCGACCCGGATTTCATGACCTCGCTGGCACGTGGCCTCGCGGTGATCCAGGCTTTCCAGGAGCGCAAGCGCCACCTGACCATCGCCCAGATCAGCCACCGTACCGAGATCCCTCGCGCGGCAGTGCGTCGGTGCCTGCACACGTTGATCAAGTTGGGTTATGCCACCTCCGACGGGCGCACGTATTCGCTACTGCCCAAAGTGCTGACCCTTGGGCATGCCTACCTTTCGTCCACACCACTGGCCATCTCTGCCCAGCCTTATCTGGACCGCATCAGCGACCAGCTGCATGAAGCGGCCAACATGGCCACGCTGGAAGGCGACGACATTCTTTATATAGCCCGTTCGGCCACGGTGGAGCGGCTGATTTCGGTCGACCTGTCGGTGGGCGGGCGCTTGCCGGCTTATTGCACGTCGATGGGGCGCATCCTGTTGGCGGCCATGGACGACACCAGCCTGCGTGAGTACCTGGAGCGTGCCGACCTGAAGGCGCGCACCAGCCGTACCCTGCATGACCCGGAGTCGCTGTTCGCCTGCGTTCAGCAGGTGCGTGCACAGGGCTGGTGCGTGGTCGACCAGGAACTGGAGCAGGGCCTGCGCTCGATTGCGGTGCCGATCTATGACGCTTCCGGGCAGGTGTTGGCGGCCCTGAATGTAAGTACCCATGTGGGACGGGTGACGCGCAGTGAGCTGGAGCAGCGCTTCTTGCCAATTCTGCTGGCGGCCAGCCGGGACCTTTGCCATCAGTTGTTCGGCTGAGGCCGACGCGCTGCAAAGCGGCCCTGGGTCCGAACAGGTAAAACCCTTTCCTGTGCGATAAACGCACAGTGTCGTTCCGGGTGAATTGCGTCCAGCGCGCCCGCTGATTAATGTCTCTCGCAACGGTCGGCTGTGCCGACCGAACAAGAAAAACATAGAGGCACATACCATGAATACTGTCCCCTCGCTGCTGCGGCCGCACCCGCATGCAGTACCGTTGTATCCAGGCTGACGCAGGCCACATTACCTATTCATCGCTTTCTGTGCCGGCTACCCGCGTGCAGTGGCCTGGCTGTGCCCTTCATTCTGGATAACAACAATGAACCACGCGCAAAGCAACGTCGGCAAAAGCCTCGACGTCCAGTCGTTTATCAATCAGCAGCCTTTGTCCCGCTACCAGTGGCGGGTCGTGTTGCTGTGCTTCCTGATCGTCTTTCTCGATGGCCTGGACACCGCCGCCATGGGCTTCATCGCCCCGGCCCTGTCGCAGGAGTGGGGGATCGACCGGGCCAGCCTCGGCCCGGTCATGAGCGCCGCATTGATCGGCATGGTGTTCGGTGCCTTGGGTTCCGGGCCGCTGGCCGACCGTTTTGGCCGCAAGGGCGTGCTGGTGGGCGCGGTACTGGTGTTCGGCGGTTTCAGCCTGGCCTCGGCCTATGCCAGCAACGTCGATCAACTGCTGGTGCTGCGTTTTCTGACTGGCCTGGGCCTTGGCGCCGGCATGCCCAATGCCACCACGCTGCTGTCTGAATACACCCCTGAACGCCTCAAGTCGCTGCTGGTGACCAGCATGTTCTGCGGCTTCAACCTGGGCATGGCCGGTGGTGGCTTCATATCGGCCAAGATGATCCCCGCCTACGGCTGGCACAGCCTGCTGGTCATCGGCGGGGTACTGCCGTTGCTGCTGGCGCTGGTGCTGATGGTCTGGCTGCCAGAGTCGGCGCGCTTTCTGGTGGTACGCAACCGAGGCACAGACAAGATACGCAAGACCCTGGCGCCAATCGCACCGCAGGTGGTGGCCGAGGCCGGCAGCTTCAGCGTGCCGGAACAGAAGGCCGTGGCCGCGCGCAACGTGTTTGCGGTGATCTTCTCCGGTACCTACGGCCTGGGGACCGTATTGCTGTGGCTGACCTATTTCATGGGCCTGGTGATCGTCTACCTGCTGACCAGCTGGCTACCAACCTTGATGCGCGACAGCGGCGCAAGCATGGAGCAGGCCGCGTTCATCGGTGCGTTGTTCCAGTTTGGTGGTGTCCTCAGTGCCGTCGGCGTGGGCTGGGCCATGGACCGCTTCAATCCGCACAAAGTGATCGGCATTTTCTACCTGCTTGCGGGTGTATTTGCCTACGCCGTTGGGCAAAGCCTGGGCAACATCACGCTATTGGCGACCTTGGTGCTGATTGCCGGGATGTGCGTGAACGGTGCGCAGTCGGCGATGCCTTCGCTGGCGGCACGCTTCTACCCGACCCAGGGCCGTGCCACGGGTGTATCGTGGATGCTCGGCATCGGCCGCTTTGGTGCAATTCTCGGGGCCTGGAGTGGCGCGACGCTGTTGGGCCTGGGCTGGAATTTCGAACAGGTGCTGACGGCGCTGCTGGTACCCGCCGGGCTTGCTGCGGTAGGTGTGATCGTGAAGGGGCTGGTGAGCCACGCTGACGCAACCTGAAGCTTTGAGGCCGCTCCGGCCCCTGTCGGAGCGGCCTTGCGTCGCGATGGGTTGCGCAGCAGCTGCAAATGGAAATAAATAGCAGGACAACAAATTGTTCGATAACCGCCCAAATAGTCGATTATCGGATTGTAAGCTACCCGCCACCCTCCTTAATCTGAGCGCATCGAAGCACCCTGACCAGGAGCCTCCAGATGTCCGCAAATGCCCGGCTTGGCCGACACTCTGCAGACACCCCCTAACCCATACCGCCGCGGCCCACGGCCGACTGGCAGGAGAAGCCTGATGCACGATGTATTCATCTGTGATGCCATCCGTACCCCCATCGGCCGCTTCGGTGGCGCCTTGGCCGGTGTGCGCGCCGACGACCTGGCGGCGGTGCCGCTGAAGGCGCTGATCGAGCGCAACCCTGGCGTACAGTGGGACCAGGTTGACGAAGTGTTCTTCGGCTGCGCCAACCAGGCCGGTGAAGACAACCGCAACGTGGCACGCATGGCGCTGCTGCTGGCCGGCCTGCCAGAGAGCATCCCGGGCGTTACCCTGAACCGCCTGTGCGCGTCGGGCATGGATGCCATCGGCACTGCCTTCCGTGCCATCGCCAGCGGCGAAATGGAGCTGGTGATTGCCGGCGGCGTCGAATCGATGTCGCGGGCTCCGTTCGTCATGGGCAAGGCCGAAAGCGGCTACTCGCGCAACATGAAACTCGAAGACACCACCATCGGCTGGCGCTTCATCAACCCGCTGATGAAAAGCCAGTACGGTGTGGACTCCATGCCGGAAACCGCCGACAACGTGGCCGATGATTACCAGGTTTCGCGTGCTGACCAGGACGCTTTCGCCCTGCGCAGCCAGCAGAAGGCCGCCGCCGCCCAGGCCGCTGGCTTCTTTGCCGAAGAAATCGTCCCAGTGCGGATCGTGCACAAGAAGGGCGAAACCATCGTCGAGCGCGACGAGCACCTGCGTCCCGAAACCACGCTTGAGGCCCTGACCAGGCTCAAGCCGGTCAACGGCCCGGACAAGACCGTCACCGCCGGCAACGCCTCGGGCGTGAACGACGGTGCGGCGGCAATGATCCTGGCTTCGGCCGACGCGGTGAAGAAACATGGCCTGACCCCACGTGCCCGAGTGCTGGGCATGGCCAGTGGCGGTGTCGCACCGCGGGTGATGGGCATCGGCCCCGTGCCGGCGGTACGCAAGCTGACCGAGCGGCTGGGCGTGGCAGTGAGTGATTTCGATGTGATCGAGCTCAACGAAGCCTTCGCCAGCCAAGGCCTGGCGGTGCTGCGTGAGCTGGGTGTGGCCGACGATGCGCCGCAGGTGAACCCCAACGGCGGCGCCATCGCCCTGGGCCACCCGCTGGGTATGAGCGGTGCGCGCCTGGTACTGACGGCGCTTCACCAGCTGGAAAAGAGCGGTGGGCGCAAGGGCCTGGCGACCATGTGTGTGGGCGTCGGCCAAGGTTTGGCGCTGGCCATCGAACGGGTTTGAACTGTACCGGCCTCTTCGCGGGTAAACCCGCTCCCACAGGAAAAGCGTTGCCCACTGCACAATGTTGACCTGTGGCGGCGGGTTTACCCGCGAAGGGGCCGGTACATTCGACTCAAGGCCAATTGCCAGCCCGATAGCGGAACGAGTGTGTTACCAGGTATGTCTAGACTTATCTGGAACCCTCCTGGAGTAAAACCGTCATGACCTCAACCTATTACACCGGCGAAGAACGCAGCAAGCGCATCTTCGCTATCGTCGGTGCCTCTTCAGGCAACCTGGTGGAATGGTTCGACTTCTACGTCTATGCCTTCTGCGCGATCTACTTCGCCCCGGCGTTCTTCCCCTCCGACGACCCCACCGTGCAGCTGTTGAACACGGCAGGTGTGTTTGCGGCCGGCTTCCTGATGCGCCCCATCGGTGGCTGGATCTTCGGTCGCCTGGCTGACCGCCATGGTCGCAAGAATTCCCTGATGATCTCGGTGCTGATGATGTGCTTCGGCTCGCTGATGATCGCCTGCCTGCCCACCTATGCCAGCATCGGTGCCTGGGCCCCGGCGCTGCTGTTGCTGGCCCGCCTGATCCAGGGCCTGTCAGTGGGCGGTGAGTACGGCACCACGGCCACCTACATGAGCGAGGTCGCCCTGCGCGGGCAACGTGGCTTCTTTGCCTCTTTCCAGTACGTCACCCTGATCGGCGGCCAGTTGCTGGCGGTGCTGGTGGTGGTGATCCTGCAACAGCTGCTGACCGAAGACGAACTGCGCGCCTGGGGCTGGCGTATTCCGTTCGTGGTCGGTGCCATCGCCGCGCTGATCTCACTGATGCTGCGCCGCTCGCTGCACGAGACCAGCAGCGCCGAAACCCGCCAGGACAAGGACGCAGGGTCTATCAAGGGCCTGTTCCGTCACCACACGGCAGCCTTCATCACCGTGCTGGGCTATACCGCCGGCGGCTCGCTGATCTTCTACACCTTCACCACCTACATGCAGAAGTACCTGGTGAATACCGCGGGCATGTCGGCGAAGAGCGCCAGTTTCGTGATGACCGGTGCGTTGTTCCTGTACATGGTCATGCAGCCGTTCTTCGGTATGCTCTCCGACCGTATCGGCCGACGTAACTCGATGCTGCTGTTCGGTGCGCTGGGTACGCTGTTCACGGTGCCGTTGCTGATGGCGCTGAAGACTGTAAGCAGCCCGTTCATGGCCTTCGTGCTGGTCACCCTGGCGCTGTGTATCGTCAGTTTCTACACCTCGATCAGCGGCCTGGTGAAGGCCGAGATGTTCCCGCCGCAGGTGCGTGCGCTGGGCGTCGGCCTGGCTTACGCGGTTGCCAACGCGATATTTGGCGGTTCAGCCGAATACGTGGCCCTGGGCCTGAAGACCCTGGGTATGGAAAACACCTTCTACTGGTACGTGACGGCGATGATGGCGATCGCGTTCCTGTTCAGCCTGCGCCTGCCCAAGCAGGCGGCGTACCTGCACCATGATGATTAAGGAAGTTGCATGAGCAACCAACTGTTCGACGCCTACTTCACGGCGCCTGCCATGCGCGAGGTGTTTTCCGACCGCGGCCGCCTGCAGGGCATGCTCGATTTCGAAGCGGCGCTGGCACGGGCCGAAGCCGCTGCCGGGCTGGTCCCGCACAGCGCGGTGGCGGCCATCGAAGCGGCGTGCGACGCCGAGCGTTATGAGGTTGGCGCGCTGGCCAATGCCATTGCCACTGCGGGCAATTCGGCGATCCCGCTGGTGAAAGCGTTGGGCAAGGTGATCGCCAGCGGTGTACCCGAGGCCGAGCGCTATGTGCACCTGGGGGCCACCAGCCAGGACGCGATGGACACCGGCCTGGTCCTGCAGTTGCGCGATGCCCTGGAGCTGATCGAAAGCGACCTTGGCAGACTGGCCGAGACCCTGTCACAACAGGCCCTGATGCATGCCGATACGCCGATGGTAGGGCGCACCTGGCTGCAACACGCCACCCCGGTGACCCTGGGCATGAAACTGGCCGGTGTGCTGGGCGCCGTGACCCGCCACCGCCAGCGTTTGCAGGAGCTGCGCCCGCGCCTGCTGGTGCTGCAGTTTGGCGGTGCCTCGGGCAGCCTGGCGGCGTTGGGCAGCAAGGCGATGCCGGTGGCCGAGGCGCTGGCCGAGCAGCTCAAGCTCAGCTTGCCCGAGCAGCCCTGGCACACCCAGCGCGACCGCCTGGTGGAGTTTGCCTCGGTGCTTGGCCTGGTGGCCGGCAGCCTGGGCAAGTTCGGCCGCGATGTCAGCCTGCTGATGCAAACCGAAGCGGGGGAGATGTTCGAGCCTTCCGCGCCCGGCAAGGGCGGCTCCTCGACCATGCCGCACAAGCGCAACCCGGTCGGTGCCGCGGTGCTGATCGGTGCCGCCACCCGCGTACCCGGCCTGGTCTCGACGCTGTTCAGTGCCATGCCTCAGGAGCACGAGCGCAGCCTTGGCCTGTGGCATGCCGAATGGGAAACCCTGCCGGAGATCTGCTGCCTGGTGTCTGGTGCCCTGCGCCAGGCCCAGTTGATTGCCGAGGGCATGGAAGTGGATGCCGCGCGCATGCGCCGTAACCTCGACCTGACACAGGGCCTGGTGCTGGCTGAAGCGGTAAGCATTGTCCTCGCCCAGCGCCTGGGCCGCGACCGCGCCCATCACCTGCTGGAGCAGTGCTGCCAGCGCGCGGTCGCCGAGCAGCGCCACCTGCGTGCCGTACTGGGTGACGAACCGCAGGTCAGTGCCGAGCTGTCCGCTGAAGAACTCGATCGCTTGCTCGACCCCGCCCATTACCTGGGCCAGGCCCGCGTCTGGGTGGCGCGCGCCGTATCCGAACATCAACGTTTTATTGCCTGAAGGAGACCGCTGTGGCGCACTTGCAACTGGCCGATGGCGTTTTGAACTACCAGATTGATGGCCCGGAGAACGCCCCGGTGCTGGTCCTGTCCAACTCGCTCGGCACTGACCTGGGTATGTGGGACACCCAAATTCCGCTGTGGAGCCAGCACTTCCGGGTGCTGCGCTACGACACCCGTGGTCATGGCGCCTCGCTGGTCACAGAAGGGGCCTACAGCATCGAACAGCTGGGCCGCGACGTGCTGGCCTTGCTCGATGGCCTGGACATCGCCAAGGCGCACTTTGTCGGCCTGTCGATGGGCGGCCTGATCGGCCAGTGGCTGGGGATCAATGCTGGCGAGCGCCTGCACAGCCTGACCCTGTGCAACACCGCCGCCAAAATCGGCAATGACGAGGTGTGGAATACCCGTATCGACACCGTGCTCAAGGGCGGCCAGCAGGCCATGGTCGAGCTGCGCGATGCCTCGATCGCCCGCTGGTTCACCCCGGGCTTTGCCCAGGCCCAGCCCGAGCAGGCCCAGCGCATCTGCCAGATGCTGGCGCAAACCAGCCCGCAAGGCTACGCCGGCAACTGCGCGGCAGTGCGCGATGCCGATTACCGCGAGCAACTAGGCCGCATCCAGGTGCCGGCGCTGATCGTTGCCGGCACCGAAGACGTGGTTACCACCCCCGAGCATGGCCGCTTCATGCAGGCCGGTATCAACGGTGCGGAGTATGTCGACTTCCCGGCAGCGCACTTGTCCAACGTCGAGATCGGCGAGGCGTTCAGCCGCCGCGTCCTTGACTTCCTGCTGGCTCACTGAGGGCACCGCCATGGACGAGAAACAACGTTACGAAGCGGGCATGCAAGTGCGCCGTGCGGTGCTGGGCGATGCCCACGTCGACCGCAGCCTGGAAAAGCTCAACGACTTCAACGGCGAGTTCCAGGAAATGATCACCCGCCACGCCTGGGGTGATATCTGGACCCGCCCGGGCCTGCCACGGCATACCCGCAGCCTGATCACCATCGCCATGCTGATCGGCATGAACCGCAACGATGAGCTGAAGCTGCACCTGCGCGCGGCGGCCAACAACGGCGTCACCCGCGACGAGATCAAGGAAGTGCTGATGCAGAGCGCGATCTACTGCGGCATTCCGGCGGCCAATGCCACCTTCCACATGGCCGAGTCGGTATGGGATGAGCTGGGCGTAGAGTCACGTAGCTGATCGGTGTGGGAGCGGGTTCACCCGCGAATGCGGTGGAGGCGACAACGGTGAATGCCCAAGGATAGTGGCCGGCAGGTCCGGCCTCTTCGCGGGTAAATCGGATCGCCGCACCGCCGCTCCCACAGGGATCACGCACGCTTTTTAAATTTTGCGCAAGACAGTTGTTCCCACAGTGACCGCGTATGCATTTACAGAGAGCGCACGCCCACCGGCCCTGCGCTGCTTTCCACGGCCTGCTTCAGGGTCGGGCACAAGCCCAGCATGAACGCCGCTTCGGCGACCACGAACAGCGGCCCGATGATCAAGCCGCTGACATCGTCGACAAAGGCCGGTTTGCGGCCTTCGTAGTAATGGCCGACGAACTGGATGATCCAGCCCACCACGAACGCCCCCACCCCGGCGCTTAGCCACAGCGCCGTCGCCTGCACGGCCAGCACCTGGCCGAGCCACAGGCACAAGCCCAGCAACAAGCCCATCACCAAGCCGAAACGCAGGTCCAGGCGCAGGTAGAACCACACCGACGCTGCAGCTGCCAGCAACGCAGGGGATAGCCACATGCCGCCAACCGCCCAGCCTGGGCGCGATAGCAGGATGGTGACCGCCAGCACGATCATCGGGATGCCGATGAAATGGGTGGCGATGTTACGTGGGTCGCGGTGGTAACTGGCGTATTGGCTCAGGTGGTCGACGAGGGTTTTCATTGTTGTGCCTCCCGCTTCGGCTTTGCGTTGCCTGATAGTGATCAGGATAGCCCGCAGCCACCACCATCATCAGCTCAGCGAATGGCGGCAGCCTGCATTGGCGCATCCAGCCCCACCAGGGTCTCGATCATTGCCCGTGCCGCCGGCGACAGCCGGTAGCCGCTGCGGCTGACCACCCCACAGCGCACGCTCAGCACCTCCAGCGCCGGTGGCAGGTTGCGCCAGTGCAGGCGCACCAGCTTACCGCTGGCGAGGTCTTCGGCGACCGCTTCCTCGCTGGCCGTGCCAATGGCGTCGCTGGCTTGCACCACACTGCGCAGGATGGCCAGGTGTTCGGTCTGCAAGTGCGGGGCGAAGTCGCTGCGCCCGCTCAGGTTGGCCAGGCGCTTGCGAACCCCCGGGGCGAGCAGGGCGCTGGCCAGCGGGTAGCGAAAAAGGTCGTTGGTCGACAGGCTGTCCTTGCTCAGCAACGGGTGCCCCGGGCGGCAGAAGAACAGGCCCGGGCGGGGTGACAGCGGCTCGGTGTGGAAGTTGGGGTCGGCTTCGAAGAGGCGGATATCGTCGACGAAAAACTCGATCTGTTCACGGCGCAGGGCCTGGCCAAGGCGTTCGGCATTGTCCACCAGCAGCGCGGTGCGGATGCCCGGGTGGCGCTCGATGAAGTGGCGCAAAGCCTCGGGCACCAGGCGCACGGCCAGCGCCGGGCCGCTGCCGAAGTGCAGTTCGCCGGCATCGAGCTTGGTCATTTGCAGCACGTCGTTGCTCAGTTGCGCCGCGCCTTGTACCAGGCGACGGGCATGCTGCAGTACCACCAGGCCTTCGGGCGTGGGCGGCAGGGCTTTGCTGGCGCGGTCGACCAGCGGGCAGCCGAAGCTGTGTTCAAGGTTCTGGATGGCGCGGCTGAAGGCCGGTTGGGTGATGCCCATGGCCTCGGCGGCACGGACGAAACTGCGGTAGTCGGTGAGGGCGATGAAGTAGCGCAGCTGGCGGAGGTCCATGTCACGGCTCTGGGGCGGGGATCAGGGGCCTATTCAAGCGATTACTTTATATTCCGTCAAAGACGGTTTACTGATTTGGTTATATCCATTGGTTATTTATTGGGCGATTGGCCTTTCGCGGGCAAGCCCGCCAAAGGCCATCAGCTTCAAAGCAGATTCAGCGGGTAGCTCACAATCAGGCGGTTCTCATCGAACGCATTGGTGCTGAAGTCCCGGCGCATGGTGGAGTTGCGCCACTTCACCGACAGGTCCTTGAAGCTGCCCGACTGCACCACATAGGCCAGCTCGGTCTCCCGCGCCCATTCCTTGCCATCGTCCACAGCGCCGGCGGTAACGTTGTCACCCTTGATGTAGCGGTTCATCAAGGTCAGGCCCGGCACGCCGACGGTGGCAAAGTTGAAGTCATGGCGTACTTGCCAGGAACGCTCCTTGGCGTTGTCGAAGCTGGAGTTGTAGCTGTCGTTGGCCAGGGTGCCGCCGCTGGTGCCGTTGACCCGCATCCAGGCGTCGTCGCCGCTGACCTTCTGCAGGCCGACATAGAACGTGTGGCCCTGGTAGCGTGCCGAGAGCATCGCCGAGGCGGTGCGGTTGTCCAGCTTGCCGGCGCGTTCGGCGCCGTCTTCCTTGCCGATGAAGTAGCCCAGGTTGGCGCCCAGGGTCCAGTCACCCAGGGGCTGGCTGTGTACCAGGTTGAGGTACTGCTGGCGGTAGATGTCCTTGAGCTGGGCATTCCACAGGCCGACCATGGTGCGTTTGTCATTGAAGGTGTACTCGCCGCCCCCGAAGTTGAAGCGGTCGGAGGTGAACGCCGCCCGGCCGTTTAGCGACATGTCCTCCATGCTCGCGTCGTTGCGCGGGCTGTTGCCGCGGAACTGGCCGGCGTACAGGGTCAGGCCGGCGATTTCCTTCGAGGTCAGCTGGCCGCCGCGGAAGGTCTGCGGCAGCGAACGGCCATCGTCCGAGCGCAGGATCGGCAGTACCGGCATCCATTCGCCCACTTTCAGCTCGGTTTCCGAGAGCTTGGCTTTTAGCGCCACGCCCAGGCGGCCGAAGTCGTCGGCCGGCCGCCCATCGTCATGCACCGGCAGCAGGTGAGTGTTGGTGGTGCCTCTGCCGCCATCGAGCTTGACCGAATACAGGCCCAGAACGTCCACGCCGAAACCGACAGTACCCTGGGTGAAGCCGGAGCGGGCGTCGAGGATGAAGCTCTGGGTCCACTCCTCGGCCTTGCCTTGGGCGTTGGCCGGGTCGACGAAGTTGCGGTTGATGTAGAAGTTGCGCAGGTTGAGAGTGGCCTTGGCATCCTCCATGAAACCGCCTTCGGCGGCGCACAGCGGGAACGCGCAGGACATGGCCAACAGGCCGGGCAGCAGCTGGCGTGCGGGTTGCGAAATGCTCATCTGTCGTGGATCTCTTGTTTTTATGGGTGAGCCGGTGCGCTGCAGGATGCGGCCTGCAGGGGCGGGGCTTTATTGATGAACCTGGGCAACGTTGCGTGAGGGGATGGTGCGGGGTAGGGCGGGGGTGAGGCAATTCGCCGCAAACGGAACGGGGCGATAATCGAACGGAATGTTCCAGGTGGTTAATAGTTTGTCTTTACTGGCCCTATCGCCGGCAAGCCAGCTCCCACAGGGCCCCCACATTCATCAGGTTCTACGTGGTCCTTGTGGGAGCTGGCTTGCCGGCGATAGGGCCAGTGCAGGCAACACAAAACAAAAAGCCCACCATCAAGGGTGGGCTTTCTGCTAAACCAAGGCCTATCAGCTCTTCGGTACTTCCACCGATGCCTGCTGGTTGGCCTGCCCGGTCTGCTCATACCAGCCACCGCCCAACGCCTTGTACAGGTTGACCTCGCTGGTCAGCTGCGAAAGGCGGTCGCCGATCAGGGCCTGCTGGGCGCTGAACAGGTTGCGCTGGGCATCGAGGAAAGTCAGGTTGCTGTCGATCCCGATGCGGTAGCGGCGTTCGGCCAGACGGTAGTAGTCCTGGTTGGCTTGCACCAGATCGCGCTGGGCCTGCAGCTGCTCTTCGAAGGTCTTGCGCGCCGCCAGGCCATCGGAGACTTCCTGGAAGGCGGTCTGGATGGTTTTTTCGTACTTGGCGACGTTGATGTCCTTCTGGATCTTCGAGTATTCCAGACTGGCCTTCAGGCTGCCGGCGTTGAAGATCGGCAGGTTGATCTGCGGCTGGAACAGCCAGGTGCCTTGACCACCGCTGAACAGGTGACCCATGTCCGGGCTCAGGCTGCCGGCGTTGGCCGTCAGGCTGATGCTCGGGAAGAACGCTGCGCGGGCGGCGCCGATGTTGGCGTTGGCAGCCTTCAGCAGGTGCTCGGCTTCCTGGATGTCCGGGCGACGCTGGAGAATGTCCGACGGCAGGCCGGCCGGGACCTTGGCCAGCTGGTCGGCGTTGAGCTCCAGCGGCTTGGCCAGGTTGGCAGGAATGCCGGTACCCAGCAGCACGGTCAGGCTGTTGACGTCCTGGGCGACAAGGCGCTGGTACTGCGAGTACTTGACCCGGGCGCCTTCGACGGCGGTGCGTGCCTGGCTGAGGTCCAGCGCCGACGCTACGCCCACTTCGTTGCTGCGACGGGTCAGGTTGTAGCTTTCCTGGTAAGTCTTCAGCGTTTCTTCGGTCAGCTTGAACAGCGCCTGGTCGGCCTGCCAGGTGTAGTAGGCGTTGGCCACGCTGGCCACCAGGGCAATCTGCGTGGAGCGACGGGCCTGCTCACTGGACAGGTAGGTTTCCAGGGCTTGCTCGGACAGGCTGCGCACCCGGCCGAACAGGTCCAGCTCATAGGCGCTGACGCCCAAGGTGGCCGAGTACTGGCTGGTGATGCCCGATTCACCGGTTTGCGACATGTTCCCCGGCACGCGCTGGCGGCTGCCGCTGCCGGTGGCCGAAACCGCCGGGAACAGGTCGGCACGCTGGATACGGTACTGCGCGCGGTAGGCGTCGATGTTCAAGGCCGCGACGCGCAGGTCGCGGTTGTTCACCAGCGAGGTCTGGATCAGCTGCTGCAGTGCCGGGTCGTGGAAGAACTGCCGCCAGCCCTGTTCGGCAGCGGCGACGTCCGCCGACTGCGTCGGCGAGTACGCAGGGCCTTGCGGCCACTGCGCAGCCGCCGGCGATTCCGGGGTCTGGTAGTCAGGGATCAGCGAGCAGCCGCCGAGAATGAAAGCGGTTACCGCCAGGGACAACAAAGACTTGGTCATTGCCCAGCCTCATAACGTGGAGTTTCAGGGGTGGCGTCTTTTTCCGGCTTTTTGCTGCCGAACAGCGACGACACAGCGACGAAGAATAGCGGTACCCAGAAGATTGCCAACACCGTCGCACTGATCATGCCGCCGATCACGCCCGTACCGATGGCATGCTGGCTGCCGGCACCGGCGCCACTGGCGATAGTCAACGGTACCACGCCGAGGATGAACGCCAGCGAGGTCATGATGATCGGGCGCAGACGCATGCGGCACGCCTCGATGGTGGCGTCATACAGGCTGCGACCTTGCTCGTGCAGCTCCTTGGCGAACTCGACGATCAGAATGGCGTTTTTCGCCGCCAGGCCGATGGTGGTCAACAGGCCGACCAGGAAGTACACGTCGTTGGACAGCCCGCGCAGGCTGGTGGCGATCAGCGCACCGATGATACCCAACGGCACCACCAGCACGACCGCGATCGGGATCGACCAGCTTTCGTACAGCGCTGCCAGGCAGAGGAACACGAACAGGATCGACAGGGCGAACAGCGCCGGCATCTGCGAACCGGAGAGTTTTTCCTCGTAGGACATACCAGTCCAGGAGTAGCCGATGCCGGTTGGCAGTTCGCCGACGATGCGTTCTACCTCGGCCATGGCTTCACCCGTACTGTAGCCCGGAGCCGGAGCACCCAGCACTTCGACCGCCTCGACGCCGTTGTAGCGCGACAGCTTCGGCGAGCCGTAGGTCCACTCGCCCTTGGCGAACGAGGAGAACGGCACCATTTCGCCCTTGCCGTTGCGCACGTACCACTTCTGCAGGTCTTCCGGGCTCATCCGCGCATTCGGTTCGCCCTGGATGTACACCTTCTTGACCCGGCCACGGTCGATGAAGTCGTTGACGTAGCTGGCACCGAGCGCGATCGACAGGGTGTTGTTGATGTCGGCGATGGTCACGCCCAAGGCGCTGGCACGTTCGTCGTCGATGGTCAGCTGGTATTGCGGCTCATCGTTCAGGCCGTTGGGGCGCACCGCCATCAGGACCTTGCTCTGCGCAGCCTTGGCCAGGAACTGGTTGCGGGCTTCCATCAGCTTGGCATGGCCGACGCCGGCGCGGTCCTGCAGGAACACGTCAAAGCCGGTGGCGTTACCCAGTTCGAGTACTGCCGGCGGGGCGAAAGCGAACACCATGGCGTCGCGGAAGCCGAAGAAGTGTTGCTGGGCGCGGGTCGACAGGTTGAACACGCTGTTCTCGGCCGAACGCTCGCCCCACGGCTTGAGCATGATGAACGCCATGCCCGAGCTCTGGCCACGGCCGGCGAAGTTGAAGCCGTTGACGGTGAACACCGACGACACGGTATCGGCCTCGTCCTTCAACAGGTACTCACGCATCTGGTCGACCACCACCTGGGTGCGCTCGGCACTGGAACCGGCCGGGGTCTGGACCTGTGCGAACAGTACGCCCTGGTCTTCTTCCGGCAGGAACGCGGTAGGGATGCGGGCGAACAGCCAGATCATGCCTACAACGATCAGTGCATAGGCCAGCAGGAACGGCACCTTGTTGCGCAGGATGGTGCCCACGCTGCGCTCGTAGCCGGTAACGCTGCGGTCGAAGTTGCGGTTGAACCAGCCAAAGAACCCGCCTTTGGCCACATGGTGCTCGCCCTTTTTCAGCGGCGTCAGCATGGTGGCGCACAGCGCGGGGGTGAAGATAAGCGCAACCAGCACCGACAGGCCCATGGCCGAGACGATGGTGATGGAGAACTGCCGGTAGATCACACCGGTGGAACCGCCGAAGAACGCCATCGGCAGCAGTACCGCCGACAGCACCAGGGCGATACCCACCAGGGCGCCCTGGATCTGCTCCATCGAACGTTTGGTGGCCTCCTTGGGCGGCAGCCCTTCCTCGGACATCACCCGCTCGACGTTTTCCACCACGACGATGGCGTCATCCACCAGCAAGCCGATGGCCAATACCATGGCGAACATGGTCAGGGTGTTGATGCTGAAGCCCGCAGCGGCCAGGATGCCGAAGGTACCCAGCAACACCACCGGTACGGTCATGGTGGTGATGATGGTGGCGCGGAAGTTCTGCAGGAACAGGTACATCACCAGGAACACCAGCACCACCGCTTCGATCAGGGTGTGGATCACGCCGCTGATCGATTCGGTGACCACCGGGGTGGTGTCATACGGGAACACCGCCTTGACCCCTGGCGGGAAGAACGGCTCCAGGTCGCTGATGGTCTTGCGCAGTGCCTTGGCAGTGTCCAGGGCGTTGGCGCCGGTGGCCAGTTTTACCGCAAGGCCCGAAGCCGGCTTGCCGTTGAACTGGGCGCTGACCGCGTAGTTTTCACCACCCAGGCCCACCTCGGCGACATCGCCCAGGCGTACTTGCGAGCCATCGCTGTTGACCTTGAGCAGGATCTTTTCGAACTGCTCGGCGGTCTGCAGGCGGGTCTTGCCGATGATGGTCGCGTTCAGCTGGGTACCCGGCATGGCCGGCAGGCCGCCGAGCTGACCGGAGGACACCTGCACGTTCTGCGCGGCGACCGCGGTCTTGACGTCGACCGGGGTCAGCTGGAATTTGTTCAGCTTGGCCGGATCAAGCCAGATACGCATGGCGTACTGGGCACCGAACACCTGGAAGTCACCCACACCTGCGGTACGCGAGATCGGGTCCTGCATGTTGGAGACGATGTAGTTGGCCAGGTCGTCCTTGGTCATGCTGCCGTCTTCGGACACCAGGCCGATCACCAGCAGGAAGTTCTTCACAGCCTTGGTGACGCGGATACCTTGCTGCTGCACTTCTTGCGGCAGCAGCGGGGTGGCCAGGTTGAGCTTGTTCTGCACCTGCACCTGCGCGGTGTCGGCGTTGGTACCTTGTTCGAACGTGGCGGTAATGGTCATGCTGCCATCGGAGTTACTTTCCGACGACACATAGCGCAGGTTGTCGATACCGTTGAGCTGCTGCTCGATCACCTGTACCACGGTGTCCTGCACGGTTTGCGCCGAGGCGCCCGGGTAGGTCACGGCGATGGCGATGGCCGGCGGCGCGATGCTGGGGTACTGGTTGATCGGCAGCTTCAGGATCGACAAGGCCCCGACCAGCATGATCACCAAGGCGATCACCCAGGCGAAGATCGGGCGATCGATAAAGAACTTCGACATGGTTTACTCCGCTTTGGCGTCTGCTTTCGCCGTGTTGGCCTGGTCGGGGCTGGCCGGCTTCTGGACGTTGGTGGCTTCGCTGACCTTGACCTCGACGCCAGGGCGCACGTACTGCAGGCCTTCGGTGATCAGGCGATCGCCCGGGTTCAGGCCTTCCTCGATCAGCCAGTCGCTGCCCAGGGTACGGTTGGCCTTGAGCTGGCGCAGTTCGACCTTGTTTTCCTGGTTGACCACCAGCGCGGTCGGCGCGCCTTTCAGGTCGCGGGTCACGCCCTGTTGCGGGGCCAGGATGGCGTTGGCGTTGACCCCGGCCTTGAGCCGCGCATGCACGAACATGCCAGGCAGCAGGGTGTGGTCGGGGTTGGGGAAGATGGCGCGCAGGGTGACCGAACCGGTGGTCTCGTCGACCGCCACTTCGGAGAATTCCAGGCGACCTTGCTGCTTGAACAGGCTGCCGTCTTCCAGCACCAGTTGCACCGAGGCGGCGTTGTCGCCGGCCTTCTGCAGCTGGCCGCTTTCCAGGTCACGGCGCAGCTTGAGCAGCTCGGCGGTGGACTGGGTGACGTCGACGTACATCGGGTCGAGCTGCTGGATGGTGGCCATGGCGTTGGTCTGGCCGTTGTTCACCAGTGCACCCTCGGTGAACGAAGAACGGCCGATACGGCCGCTGATCGGTGCCAGCACCTTGGTATAGCGCAGGTCGATCTGGGCGCTCTTGAGCGAAGCCTCGGCCTGCAATCGTTTGGCATTGGCGTCGTCGTATTCCTGCTTGGACACCGCCTGCTCGTCGATCAGCTGCTTGTAGCGCTCGGCCAGGGAGCGGGTGGCCTGCAGGTTGGCCTGGGCATTGCCCAGCGTGGCTTCGTACACGGCAGGGTCGATCTGGTACAGCTGCTGACCTTCCTTGACGTCGCTGCCTTCCTTGAACAGGCGCTTGAGGATGATGCCGTTGACCTGCGGGCGCACTTCGGCGACGCGGTAGGCACTGGTACGCCCCGGCAGTTCCGAGGTCAGGGTGAAGGCTTGCGGCTGGATGGTCACGACGCCGACCTGAGGAGCCTGCGCCGCTGGCGCTGCTTCTTCTTTCTTGCAGCCACTGAGCAGGGTTGCCAGGGCGACGGCGGAAACCAGAGCGGTAACGGCTGGCTTGAATTGCATGAGGATCCTCGGATCGCTAGAGCAGGGAGACGCTCAAGAGTAATGGAAGAGTCTGATCTGGAAAAATTGCTATCCGGTGGATAAATAGCTTGCTAAGGAATATACTTACATTCATGGTTGTTTGTAAATACCGCTGGGTGGTACTCGGGTACTGCCACAGCCCTGATTAGCTTATCCGTGAGGCCCCCTGCAGAGGTGCCCGCGAAGCGTTCTCCCGTGCGCGCCGCGCGTTCGGGCCAGATGAGGTTGTACTGCCATGGTCCGTCGAACCAAAGAGGAAGCCCAGGAAACCCGCGCCCAGATCATCGAGGCGGCGGAAAGGGCTTTCTACAAGCGCGGGGTTGCGCGCACCACCCTGGCCGACATCGCCGAACTGGCGGGTGTGACCCGGGGCGCGATCTACTGGCACTTCAACAACAAGGCCGAGCTGGTGCAGGCATTGCTCGACAGCCTGCACGAGACCCATGACCACCTGGCGCGGGCGAGCGAAAGCGAGGACGAAGTCGACCCGCTTGGCTGCATGCGCAAATTGCTGCTGCAGGTGTTCAACGAGCTGGTGCTCGATGCCCGGACCCGGCGTATCAATGAAATCCTGCATCACAAGTGCGAGTTCACCGATGACATGTGTGAAATTCGCCAGCAACGGCAAGGTGCGGTGCTGGATTGCCATAAGGGCGTTGCCCTGGCGTTGGCCAATGCCGTGCGCCGGGGGCAGCTGCCGGGCGAGCTGGATGTCGAGCGCTCGGCGGTGGCCATCTTCGCGTATGTGGATGGCCTGATCGGGCGCTGGCTGCTGCTGCCTGACAGTTTCGATCTGTTGGGTGATGTCGAAAAATGGGTCGACACCGGGCTGGATATGCTGCGCTTGAGCCCGGCTCTGCGCAAATGACACTTTGTTAAGGATTGTGAGGGAGTGTTTCCCCCACGTATTAACAGAGGATTAAATGCGCGACGCGGGCGCCCCTAATGGCCGCGTAACTGCCGGTCTGGCAAGGCAATCGCTGCAACCAGCCCCAGTGCAGCCACGGCAGCACTGGCCATCAGCAGCTGCCGGAACGTCTCCAGTAGCCGCCCCTGCGTTGCCAGGTCCACCTCGCCAGCCTTCAAGCTGCCAAGCAATGGGTTGCCCAGCAGTTCGAAGCCGCCCTGGTGCAGCAGCGTCAGCAGCAGGCTGGACATGCACGCCACACCCATGGCACCACCGAGCGAGCGGAACAGGTTGGTGGTGCTGGTGGCGACGCCAATATCCCTGCTGTCCACCGCACTTTGCGTACCCACCAGCGAGGTCGGGAACTGCAGCCCGCAGGCAATCCCGGTCAGTAACATGAACAGTGCGCTGAGCAGCGCCGACTGCGGCGGTGTCAGCGCCATGGCGAAGATGGCCAGCGGCATCAGCAGCGCCCCGGCAAGGATCTGCGGCTTGTAGCGCCCGGTTCGGCTGGTCATGCGCCCGCCGGTGAAGGCGCCCATGGGCAGCCCCATGGCCAGCGGCAGCAAATGCAGGGCGGCGCTGTCGGCGCCGGCGCCGGTGATGCCCTGGTAGCGCAAGGGCATCAGCATGGTCAGGGAAATCGACTGGAAACTGGCGAAAAAGATCACCCCCCAGCACAGCACTGCCACCCGGTTGCCGAACAGGCCGAGCGGCAGCAGTGGCTCTGGGCAGCGGCGTTCATGGACGGTGAACAGCGCCAGGCCGAGCACGGCGCAAGCGAACAGCGCCAGTACGGCCGGATTGGCCCAGCTATGGCCCTGGCCGACCAGGGTGATGCCCAACAGCAAACTGCCCAGGCCAAGGATCAGCAGCACGGCGCCCACGTAGTCCACCCGGGCCTGGCGGCGCTGCACCGGCAGGCCGCCCAGGGCCCGGCGGATTGCCCACAAGGCCACCAGCCCCAGCGGCAGGTTGATCCAGAACACCCAGCGCCACGACAGGTACTCGGTGAGCCAGCCGCCCAGCACCGGCCCGGCGACGCTGGCCACTGTATACATGCTGCTGAAGTAACCCTGGTAGCGGCCGCGTTCGCGCGGCGGCACGAAGTCGCCGATGATTGCCTGGCTCACCGAAACCATACCGCCTGCGCCAATGCCCTGCAGCACCCGGGCCAGCACCAGTTGCGGCATGTCCTGGGCCAGGGCGCAGGCAATCGAGGCCACCGTGAACAGGCTGATGCCGGTGAGGATCATCCGCCGGCGACCGTACAGGTCACCGAGCTTGCCGTAGATCGGCACGGCTACGGTCATCGCCACCATGTAGCCGGAGATGACCCAGGCCAGCAGACCGACATCGTTGAACTGGGCCGAGATCGCCGGCAGCGAGACGGCGACGATGGTCTGGTCGAGCGCGCCGAGGAAGATCGCCAGCATCAGGGCGGTGAGCACGTTGCGCAGGGAGGTGGGCGGCAGGGCGGCGGTCACGGGTTTACCTTGTCTGTGTTTGGCTGCTTCTTCACGGGCTTGCCGGCGAAGAACCCACGAATTGTAACCTGAGTTAGGTAGCTTCCTATGTACTATCTGCATCCCCTATGCAAGATCGGCATTGGCGCATTCATCCAGTGCTGCATGGCCGCGTGATATCGTTGGTATGCCACAGCGGCTGAAATCCGGGGCCTGCACCAGCTTGGTGCAACAGTATGCCGCAGGTTTTCCGCCCGTTGTCTCCCACACCTTTTATTCCTCTGCCTGCATGTCGAGCATGACCGCCCGGAACGCGTCGGTTGGAACAGGCCAGGTAGACCCGATTACAGGGGTCGGTAGTTACCGTTCAAATTTCAACTTACATTGCGGAGTGATCATGCCCAAGGCTTCCCATCAAGATCTGCGTTTTGCCTTCCGCGAGCTGCTCGCTTCAGGTTCCTGTTTCCACACCGCATCGGTATTCGACCCGATGTCGGCACGCATTGCCGCAGACCTGGGCTTCGAGGTCGGCATCCTTGGCGGTTCCGTCGCGTCGTTGCAGGTGCTGGCCGCGCCGGACTTCGCCCTGATCACCCTCAGCGAGTTCGTCGAACAGGCCACTCGTATCGGCCGGGTAGCGCAGCTGCCGGTGCTGGCTGACGCCGACCATGGCTATGGCAACGCGCTGAACGTGATGCGCACGGTCACCGAACTGGAGCGCGCCGGTGTGGCTGCGCTGACCATCGAGGACACCCTGCTGCCTGCCCAGTTCGGCCGCAAGTCGACCGACCTGATCCCGGTCGAGGAAGGCGTGGGCAAGATCCGTGCGGCGCTGGAGGCGCGGGTCGATTCCTCGCTGTCGATCATTGCCCGCACCAACGCTGGCGTGCTCAGCACCGAAGAAATCATCGTGCGCACCCAGAGCTACCAGAAGGCCGGCGCCGATGGCATCTGTATGGTGGGTGTGAAGGACTTCGAGCAGCTGGAAAAGATCGCCGAGCACCTCACCGTGCCGCTGATGCTGGTCACCTATGCGAACCCGAACCTGCGCGACGACGAACGCCTGGCACGCCTTGGCGTGCGCATCGTGGTAGATGGCCATGCCGCCTACTTTGCCGCGATCAAGGCCACGTATGACTGCCTGCGGCTGCAGCGCGGCCAGCAGAACAAATCGGAAAGCCTGAGCGCTACCGAGCTCTCGCACACCTACACCCAGCCTGAGGACTACATCCGCTGGGCCAAGGAATACATGAGCGTCGAGGAGTGACCGGCCGGGGCGCCGTCAACTCAACGGACGGCGCTCAAGGTTGCGCTGTGAGGCACGCAATGTGCCTGCTCGCAACTGGCGGCGGCGCTGGGCTGGCTGCGCAGCAGCTCGGCGCGCCAGCAGGCTGAGCCGTAGAGCCCTGCGACTGCAGTCAGGGCCATGACCACAGCGACTCTTCTTGATTTGATGCCCATGGTGCTCACCTCCTGTTACAGCGATAGGTGATACCAAGAAGCATAGTCTATGCGTTGACATGCACCGGCCTCATCGCCGGCAAGCCAGCTCCCACAGGTACGCCATCGCAGCCAAAGCCAGCGCTATGCATGTGGGAGCTGGCTTGCCGGCGATGAGGCCACCATGTCCATTACAAATCGCGGTCCCACTCCGGCTCGTCCTGAAACCGCTGTACCAGAAAGTCCAGCATGCTGCGCAAGGTGGCCGGCATGTGCTTGCGCGAGGTGTACACGGCATTGAGACTCAGCTCGCGCGGCTTGGCTTGTGGCAGCAGGCGCACCAGCACACCTCTGCGCAGGGCCTCGGCGGCCTGGTAGGTGGGCAGCAGGGCGATGCCGGCGCCGGCCAGCGCGGCTTTCTGCAGGGTCATCGCCTCGTTGGCACTGATGTTCCCCGCCACCGGCACCGTGACCTGCTGGCCGGCCACCTCGAATTGCCAGAGGCTGTGCCCGAAGTAGGCATGGGTCAGGCAGTTGTGTCGGCTCAATTCCTCGACCCGTTGCGGCGTGCCATGCTCGTGCAGGTAGGCCGGTGCCGCGCAGACCACCGAACGGCACACGGTCAGGCGCCGGGCGATCAGGTTGGGGTCCAGGTCGTTGCTGGTGCGGATTGCCAGGTCGATGCGCTCATCCACCAGGTTGACGGTGCGGTCGAGCATCTGCAGTTCCACCTTCACCCCAGGGTAGCGGCGCACATAGGCAGCCACTGCATCCGCCAGCTGTGCCTGGCCGAAGGAGGTACTGACGCTGATACGCAGTGCGCCTTTCGGCGCGTCATCTGGCTGCTGCACCGCCGCCTGCAGGTCACCGGCCAGTTCCAGCAATTGCCGGCAGCGCGGCAAGGTTTCCTGCCCGGCAGCGGTGAGGCTGAGCTTGCGGGTGGTGCGCTGCATCAGCCGGGCGCCCACCCACGCCTCCAGCTCGGCCAGGTAACGCGACACGACGGGGCGAGAAAGCTGCAGCTGATCAGCCGCCGCCGACTGGCTTCCCAGGTCGACGACGGTGACGAAAACGCGCATGGCGTTGAGACGGTCCATGATTTGCCCGGTTTCAGAAACAAACTATGTTCAAGCATCGCATTTTTTGTCATGGATCTGGCAACTAAGCTGTTGGGCATTGCTCATCTGAAGGCGTTGCCAATGTCTCTGTTCACCCCTTTGCGTGGCCTGCTGCTGGCCTGTGTAACCCTGGCCGGCCCGGTGCTGGCCGCCGAACCCTTGCAGCTGGAGGTCTACAACCCCGGGCACGCGGCGATTTTCCCGGTCAGCTCGGTGATCGTCAGCGGCCAGCACGACGCCGTGCTGGTCGATGCCCAGTTCGGCAAGGCCCAGGCGGAGCAGCTGGTACAGCGCCTGCGGGCCAGTGGCAAATACCTGG
This sequence comes from Pseudomonas sp. 8_5_2, assembly GCF_059295255.1. Lineage (NCBI taxonomy): Bacteria > Pseudomonadati > Pseudomonadota > Gammaproteobacteria > Pseudomonadales > Pseudomonadaceae > Pseudomonas > Pseudomonas sp. 8_5_2. The sequence continues at coordinate 4,845,368 of NZ_CM181238.1, read as the reverse complement.
CCAGCATCTACATCAGCCATGGCGACCCGGACTACTACTTTGGCCTCGACACCCTGACCCAGGCCTTCCCCGATGCCAAGGTGCTGGCCTCGGCGGCCACCGTTGCGCACATTCGCCAGACGATGGATGCCAAGCTGGCGTACTGGGGGCCGCAGATGGGTGCGGACAAACCGGTAAGGCTGGTGGTGCCGCAGGTGCTCGAGGGCCACAGCCTGACCCTGGAAGGGCAGGCCCTCGAGGTGGTCGGCCTGGATGGCCCGCAGCCGGATCGCAGCTTTGTGTGGATCCCGTCGATCAAGGCGGTGGTGGGTGGCGTGGTGGTGTCCGAGCATATTCATGTATGGATGGCCGACACGCAAACGGCCAGGTCGCACGCCGACTGGCTTGGCACCCTGGCGCACATCGAAGCGTTGGCGCCGCGCACGGTCATCCCGGGCCACTACCTGGGCGATAGCAGCCGCTCGCTGAAGGCCGTGCGCTTTACTGCCGACTACATCCGTGCTTTCGATGCTGAAACCGCCAAGGCGAAAGATGCTGGCGCGTTGATCAAGGCGATGAAGCAGCGTTACCCGGGCCTGGCCGATGAAAGCTCGCTGGAGCTGGGGGCCAAGGTCGCCAAGGGCGAAATGAAGTGGTAATTCCGTTCAACTGATGGAGAGTATCCCATGAGCAAGATTGCAATCATCGGTGCCACTGGCCGCGCTGGCAGCCAGTTGCTGGAAGAGGTCCTGCGCCGTGGTCACAGCGTGCTGGCCATCGCCCGCGACCCTTCGAAGCTGCAGGGGCGTGACGGGGTGACCGTCATGGCACTGGATGCCAAGGACAGCGCGGCCCTTCAAGCGGCAGTGGCGGGTGTGGACGCGGTGCTGAGCGCGGCGCATTTCTCCACCATGGAGCCGCAGGCCATCATCGAACCGGTCAAGCGCGCCGGGGTCAAGCGCCTGCTGGTGGTGGGCGGTGCCGGCAGCCTGTTGCTGCCGTCGGGGCTTCGGGTAATCGACAGCCCGGACTTCCCGGAGGCGTACAAGGCCGAGGCCACTGCCGGGGTGCGTTTTCTGGAGGCGTTGCAGCGCGAGCCGAACCTGGACTGGACGTTCCTCTCACCGTCGGCGGAGTTCGTTGAAGGGGCGCGCAGCGGGCACTACACGTTGGGCAAGGACCATCTGCTGATCGGTGCGGATGGCAAGAGCTGGATCACCTTTGCCGACTATGCGATTGCCATGCTGGATGAGCTGGAGAAGCCGCAGCATTCACGTCAGCGGTTCACAGTCGGCTATTGAGTTGCCTTCTTCGCGGGCATGCCCGCTGCCACAGGTATTGCACAGGTTTCAAAGCCTGTGCGGTACCTGTGGCAGCGGGCGAGCCCGCGAAGAGGCCTTCACAGGCTGGCCTGGCCCTCCAGCCAGTCCAGCAACTCCATCAATCCCGCCGGCAAGTTCCTGGCCTGGCTCACCAGGTAATAACCTTTACCGGTCAGCACCTTCAGCGCAAACGGCATGCACAACCGCCCACCACGCAAGTCATCGCCAATCAGCGACCAATCACCGATAGCCACCCCTGTCCCCTGTGAAGCCATGGCCATTGCCATGTCCAGCGTCTCGAAGTGTTGCTTCGGCCCCTGTGCAGCCAGCGTTACCCCAGCCGCCTGCAGCCATAACCGCCAGTCGTGCTCATCCCGCGAAGGGTGCAACAGCATGTGCCGGGCCAGGTCCTCGACCTGCTGCAACGGTACCGGCCCCTGGCGCAGTGACGGCGCACACACCGGCGTAAGCTGTTCATCGAACAGCTTGCGCACATGCAGCCCATGGTTTGGCGCATCGCCATAGACCACCGCGGCATCGAAGCCTTCCCGACGAAAATCAACCCCATGCTGCACGGTGGTGGTCAGTTCCACCGGCACATCCGGGCGCAGTGCCTGCCATTCCATCAGGCGCGGCAGCAGCCAGCGCATCACGCAGGTCGGCGCCTTGAGTTGCAAGGTCGCGCGGCGCCCACCCACTTCGTGCACCCCTTGTTCGATCAGCGCGAACACCTGCTGCACCCGTGGCAACCAGTCCTGGCCTTCACGGGTCAGGCTCAAGCCACGGGCCTCGCGCTGGAACAAGGCATAGCCCAGGTGCTGCTCAAGGGCGGCGATCTGGCGGCTCACCGCGCCTTGGGTGATGTGCAGCTGTTGCCCGGCATGGGTGAAGTTGCAGTGCTGGGCGGTGACCAGAAATGTGTGGAGGGCGGGCAGGGGCGGGAGGCGTTTCATTGCGCTAAGCCATGATTACAGGACATGGCTAGTATGTGTTTTTTTGCATTGTGGGCATAGCCACCGCTTGGGTCCAATAAGGGCTCAACCCAACAAGATACATGGTGAACCCCGATGGCAACGTGCGGCGAAGTACTGGTAAAACTCCTTGAAGGCTATGGCGTTGACCATGTCTTCGGCATCCCCGGTGTACACACCGTGGAGCTTTACCGTGGCCTGGCGGGCTCGTCCATTCGTCATGTCACGCCGCGCCATGAGCAGGGCGCGGGGTTCATGGCCGACGGCTATGCGCGCACCCGTGGCAAACCCGGGGTGTGTTTTATCATCACCGGCCCGGGCATGACCAATATCACCACCGCCATGGGCCAGGCCTATGCCGACTCGATCCCGATGCTGGTGATCTCCAGTGTGCAGTCCCGTGATCAGCTGGGCGGCGGCCGTGGCAAGCTGCACGAGCTGCCGAACCAGGCGGCGCTGGTAGCGGGTGTGGCCGCGTTTTCCCACACCTTGATGAGTGCGGCGGACCTGCCGCAGGTGCTGGCCCGGGCCTTTGCCGTGTTCGACAGTGCCCGGCCGCGCCCGGTGCATATCGAGATCCCGCTGGATGTGCTGGTGGAACCCGCCGACCAGCTGCTGCCGGGCCGCCCGGTGCGTGGCAGCCGGGCGGGCGCCGCACCGCAGGCCGTGGCGCAGATGGCCGCGCGGCTGGCCCGGGCGAAGCGGCCATTGATCCTGGCGGGCGGCGGGGCGCTGGCTGCCGGGGCTGCGCTGGCGCGCCTGGCCGAACACCTGCAGGCCCCGGTGGCGCTGACAATCAATGCCAAGGGTCTGCTGCCGGCCAGCCACCCGCTGCAGATCGGCTCTACCCAGTCGCTCCCGGCCACGCGTGCGCTGGTGGCTGAGGCCGACGTAGTGCTGGCAATCGGTACCGAGCTTGCCGAAACCGACTATGACGTGACCTTCAAAGGTGGTTTCGAGATTCCGGGCAGCCTGCTGCGCATCGACATCGACCCGGACCAGACCGTGCGCAATTACTTGCCAGAGCTAGCGCTGGTGGCCGATGCCGAGCTGGCGGCCGAAGCACTGCTCGGCGCCTTGCAGGCCCAGCCGCAGCCCGTGCGTGAAAGCACTTGGGGTGTGACCCGGGTGGCCAACCTGCGCCAGGTGCTGGCAGAAGGTTGGGATCAGCCAACCCTGAGCCAGACGCGTTTGCTGAAGGCGATTCTCGAACGCCTGCCCAATGCGATTCTGGTGGGCGACTCTACTCAGCCGGTGTACACCGGCAACCTGACCGTGGACATGGACCAGCCACGGCGCTGGTTCAATGCCTCGACTGGCTACGGCACCCTGGGCTACGCCCTGCCAGCGGCCATGGGCGCCTGGCTGGGCAGCGCGCAGCAGGCCGGCGAGCGGGCGCCTGCGGTGTGCCTGATTGGCGATGGCGGTTTGCAGTTCACCCTGCCGGAACTGGCCAGTGCGGTGGAGGCACAGGTGCCGCTGGTCGTGCTGCTGTGGAATAACCAGGGGTACGAGGAGATCAAGAAGTACATGGTCAACCGCGCTATCGAGCCGGTCGGGGTGGATATTCATACCCCGGACTTCATCGGTGTGGCGCGGGCGTTGGGGGCTGCGGCAGAAAACGTTGCGGATGTGGCGCAACTGCAGGCGGCGCTGGGGCAGGCGGTGGAGCGCAAGGGGCCGACCTTGATCCAGGTGGACCAGAATCAGTGGCAGGACACGGTCATTGGTTGAACTTTGATCCTGGATTGCTGGTGCTGGCCCAATCGCCGGCAAGCCAGCTCCCACAGGTACAGCGCATGCCGCCAGGTTGATGCGATCCCTGTGGAAGCAGGCTTGCCGGCGATAGGGCCGGTACAGCCACCATGAGCTTCAACCAGCAGTAGCCCGAAACCTGGCCACATCGCGAATCGGCGGTGCGCCATACAGCCGGCTGTATTCGCGGCTGAACTGCGACGGGCTTTCATATCCCACCCGGTAGGCGGCCACTGCCGCCTCAAGCCCGTCATTGAGCATCAGCCGCCGCGCCTCCTGCAGGCGCAGCTGTTTCTGATACTGCAACGGGCTCATGGAGGTCACCGCCTTGAACCTGTGGTGCAAGGTCGAGGTGCTCAGGTTCACTTCCCGGGCAAGATCCTCGATGCGCAGGGGCAACTGGTAGTTTTGGTTGAGCCAGCTGATGGCCTGGCAAACCCTGTGCGTCTGGCTATTGGCCAAGGCAATTTCATACAGCCGATGACCCTGCGGCCCACGCAGCAGGCGGTAGAGAATCTCACGACGGATCAGCGGCGCCAGCATACCGATGTCGCGCGGAGTCTCCAGCAGGCGGATCAGCCGCAGTAGGGCATCGAGCAACGCGGCATCGGTTTTTTCCACATACAGGCCTCGGCCCGAGGGGCGGTTGGGCACCAGCATCGGCCCGCTCTCGGCGATCAGCTGGCTGATCTCGGCAGGGTCCAGGTCCAGGCGCACGCCAAGGCTGGGGTTCTCGGGGCTGGCGTCGAGCTTCACGGCGCTCAGCGGCAGGGTCACCGATACCACCATGTAGTGCAGCGGGTCATAGGCGTACTGCTCGTCGCCGAGAAACAGGCTTTTGCTGCCTTGGGCCAGAATGCACAGCGCCGGTTGGGCAAAGGTTGGTACCGAGCGCACGTTTTCGGTATAGCGCACCAGGTACAGGTCATCGATGGCCGAAGCCGGGCCATGGGGATCGCCGGCGTGGCGACGGATCAGCTCGGCAAGCTCCTGGCGCTGCAGCTCCAGGGACGGCTCGGTGGAGGTGGCGGTGGTCATGTTGGCGTTCCTCTGATGACCCACGCAGCATAAGTTTGCGCCGTGTCGGGCGCTAGTCGAAAGCTGCAGCTCGATTGCCTGATCCTGCCGCATTGCAGGATCAGGCAATCGGCATGCAGTAATGGCCTAACGCGGCTCGCGCTCAAGACCCTAACCTTGGCAGCCTGGTTTATCCGTCCGCTGGCTTCAAGGAGATTGTGCAATGACCCTACAACAACCGGTCACCCACCTTGCTTTCATCCGTGCCAGCAGCGGGCGCTCGGCGGAGCTGGGCGCGCGCCTGCGTGACCTGCTCGAGCCCTCGTTGCGTGCACCAGGTTGCCTGAGTTTTACCGTGCAGCGATCGCAGGCGGATGCGGACTTGTGGTTGCTCAGCGGAAGCTGGCAAGACCAGCAGGCGATGAGTGGATACTTCGCTTCGCCGACGCTGGAGGTGTTTGGTGAGCTGGTGCAGGCGCAGGTGGTCAGCAGCCTGGATCTGCATACCTTTGATTGATGTATTGCCTGTACTGGCCCTATCGCCGGCAAGCCAGCTCCCACAGGTTCGGCGCAGGTGCTGAATGGAGTAATATGCCGCAAATTGATCAACGAAGCGGACAGCAACATGGCACGTAGGGAATTCCCGCAATTCGAAGCGGTTTCGGCGATGGTGCCGGTGGACGGTGGCGGCTACAACGCGGCCATCGCGGTCAAGGCTTTGGCAGGCGGCGCGCCGCGCTTCCACAAGGTGCTCGATGGGCAGGTGTTCAAGGGCGCCGTGGCCGCCGACGAAGCGGCCACCGCCGAGCTGCAACGCCTGCAGGGCGTCAGCGAAGAGGGTGAGCTGGTCTGGTGATCAGGCCGGCGGCCGGGCCATCTTGAACAGGTTGCCCAGCTCGAAATAGTCCGCCGGGCCACCGCCTCGCAGGATCGGTTCGGCGGCAGCAGTATCGTAGATGCCGTTGTTCAGCAGGTGCTCGGCAATGTGCACCGCCACCACTTCACCCAGGATCAGCCAGCTGGGCACCAGCGCCTGGTCGGCCCGCTTGAGCTGCACGATCTGGCTGACCTTGCACTCGAAGGCTACCGGCGTTTCGCCCACACGCGGCACCTTGACGATGCGCGATGGCGCTGCGCTGAGGCCGCTCAATTCGAACTCGTTCACTTCGGCAGCAACCGGCGCGCAGCTCTGGTTCATCTGCTCCGCCAGTGGACGGGTGGCCAGGTTCCAGACGAATTCGCCGGTCTGCTCGATGTTGTTCAGGCTGTCTTTGCGCCCGACACTGCAGAAACCGATGATCGGCGGGATGTAGTTGAAGGCGTTGAAGAAGCTGTAAGGCGCCAGATTCAGGCGGCCTTCGCGGTCCTGTGAGGAGATCCAGCCGATAGGGCGGGGGCCGACGATGGCGTTGAACGGGTCGTGGGGCAGGCCGTGGCCTTTGGCGGGTTCGTAGTAATACATCTGTGCTGGGCTTGTTGGCCCTACCTCCTGGTGGACAAGGCGCCTAGTGTGCCAAGCCTGTGCCCGGCTGAAAATGATCAAGCCCGGCAAAAGCCGGGCTGGGCGCTCGCATCAGGGATCAGCTGATGCGGTGGCCGCCGGTGCGGTCGAAACCGTCTTCGGCAAAACGTTGGCCGCCGGTGCGGTCGAAACCGTCTTCGGCAAAGCGTTGGCCGCCGGTGCGGTCGAAACCGTCTTCAGCGTAGCTGGCGGATTGGCTCTGGGCTGTGGCGAAGGTGTGGGCGTCGGTGCGGTCAAAGCCATCTTCAGCGAAGGCGCCAGCAGCGAAAACCGAAAGGGCCAAGGTCAGGATAAGTTTGTTTTTCATGGTCGTTGCTCCGGGGTGGATGAAGTTGTTTGTTTCCATGGGTTTAATGCTACTCCGATTAAATTGATTAAAAAGCGCAAAAATATGCACTTTAAGATCCAATAAATCGATATGTTGAGGTGCGGGTCCGGTGGATTGGACAGCGGCCTGACTCTGGAAGCGTCCGCAGTTGCGGGCAGCGTTCTGCCAGCCAATGCAGCTTGATGGTGTGGAATTAATGGGGCGTTAAGAAGGAAAAACCTGACGGCCGAGGCCGATGTACGTATTTTTCATCAATCACCAACCGATTTTTCAGGCGCTGCTCAGCACCATCGCCCCTTCGGCGCCACGTTCGGCGACTTCCTGACCAAGCCCCACGAATAGGGATGGCGACTGGCTCACTGTCCCGTTTGCATCATGAAAAAAGGGCGCCCCATGCGATGGAGCGCCCCTTCAGTCTTGCAACTCCAGCATCAGTCAGTAGTAATCCGCGAGTGCTGCTTGGTGTCCTTCATGGTCGCGTAAACCAGCAGCGAGCAGGCGATGCAGGCGGTGACGTACCAGTAGAAGCCGCTTTCCATGCCAACGCTCTTGAACCACAGGGCTATGTACTCGGCAGTGCCGCCGAAGATCGACACGGTCAGCGCGTAGGGCAGGCCCACGCCCAGTGCGCGAATTTCGGTAGGGAACAGCTCGGCTTTGACCACGGCGTTGATCGAGGTGTAACCGCTGACGATGATCAGCGCCGCCATGATCAGGAAGAACGCGCCCCACCAGGTCTGGATGGTGTGCAGCGTGCTCAGGATCGGCACGGTGAACAAGGTGCCGAGCACACCGAAGGCGATCAGGATAGGGCGTCGGCCGATCTTGTCGGACAGGCCGCCGATCACCGGCTGCAGGCACATGAACAGGAACAGCGTGGCGGCCGAGATGGTGGTCGAGTCGCTGATGCTCATGCCCACGGTGTTGACCAGGTACTTCTGCATGTAAGTGGTGTAGGTGTAGAAGGCCAGGGTGCCGCCCATGGTCAGGCCGACCACGGTCATCAGCTCCTTGGGGTGGCGCATCAGGGTGCGCATCAGGCTTTCCTTGGCCTTTTCCTTCTTGCTGAAGGAGGCGGTTTCTTCCATGCCGCGACGCAGGTACAGGGCAACCACGGCGCACAGGGCACCGATCACGAACGGCACGCGCCAGCCCCAGGCATACAGCTGCTCGGTGGTGAGGGTCTGTTGCAGGACGATCAGCACCGCCAGGGCGATGAGCTGGCCGGAGATCAGGGTCACGTACTGGAAGCTGGAGAAGAAGCCACGGCGTTCCTTGCTGGCCATTTCGCTCAGGTAGGTGGCCGAAGTGCCGTATTCGCCACCCACCGACAGCCCTTGCAGCAGGCGTGCGAAGACCAGCAGGATCGGGGCGGCCACGCCGATGGTTTCATAACCCGGGGTCAGGGCGATGACCAGCGAACCTGCGCACATCAGCAGCACCGAAGCCATCAGCGCGGCCTTGCGGCCTTTGCGGTCGGCGTACAGGCCCATCAGCCAGCCACCGATCGGGCGCATGAGGAAGCCGACGGCAAAGATCGCAGCGGTATTGAGCAGTTGTGCGGTGGAATCGCCGGCCGGGAAGAAGGCCTTGGCGAAGTACAGCGAGAATGCGGCGTAGACGTACCAGTCGTACCATTCCACCATGTTGCCGATGGACCCGCTGAAGATCGACTTCAGGCGGCTGGCGGTGGTTTTTTCTGCGGCAGGCGCGGTGGCCGCCCCGGCGGGCAGGGAGGTGGCGTTATCCATCAGGGATACCTTCTCGTTGTTTTTGTGGAGCGCGCCGTGGCGCAGCTTGCCAAGGCCATTGCAGAAGGTGTGCCAAATGGGTGCGTGGTGATTCATTCGGGGGCATTCAACCCCAAGTGAACCCCGTAATAAGCAGGCCGGCGCTGTCCCTGCAGGAGCGGCCTTGTGTGGCGTGGGCTGCAAAGCAGCCCCAAAATCTCGAAGCAATAAGCGGAATTCCGCTTGCTGTACGCACCCAATAAGCGGATTTCCGCTCATTACCTCCCGATAAAATCCTCGCGCACCAACCCATGCCGCTGCATCTTTTCGTTCAGCGTACGCCGTGGCAGCTGCAACGTTTCCATCACCGCCTTGATCTCGCCCCCATGCTGGCGCAACGCCGCACGCAGGCACTGCGCCTCGAACGCTTCGATCTGTTCGCCCAGCGACCGCCCGGCCGGGGCCACTTCGATGTTCGGCGCACCCAACCCCAGCGCATGCCGCTCTGCCGCATTGGCCAGCTCACGTACATTGCCCGGCCAGTCATGCGACAGTAGCTGTGCCAGCTGAGCGCCCGACAGCGGCGGCGCCACACGGCCAAGCTTTTCGCCAGCAGCCCGGGCAAAGTGCTGGAACAGCAGCGGGATGTCTTCACGCCGCTCGCGCAAGGGCGCCAGGCGCAGTTCAGCTACGTTCAGCCGGTAGGCGAGGTCCTCACGAAAACGCCCGGCCCGGGCCTCTTCAAGCAGGTCTGGCTTGGTTGCGGCAATGATGCGCAGGTCGACGCTGATGCTCTGGTTGGCCCCAAGGCGCTCCAGCTTCTGCTCCTGTATGACCCGCAACAGCTTGGCCTGCTGGGCCAGTGGCATGCTTTCGATCTCGTCGAGGAACACCGTGCCGCCGTTGGCATACTCCAGCTTGCCGATACGCTTGCCCTGGGCACCGGTGAAGGCGCCGCTTTCATGGCCAAAAAGCTCGGCCTCGAACAGTGACTCGGGGATTGCCGCGCAGTTGAGGGCGACAAAAGGCTTGCCGGCGCGAGGGCCAAAATCGTGCAGGCAGCGGGCTACCCGCTCCTTGCCACTGCCGGTTTCGCCACGGATCAGCACATTGACCGGCAGGCTGGCCAGGTCCAGCACTTGCCGGCGCAGGGCTTGCAGGCCTTGCGACATGCCCAGCAGCGTGTCCTCCAGGCGTGACTTGAGGTCCGCCTGTTCGTGCAACCGGCGGTTTTCCAGCACCAGCTGGCGCTTTTCCAGGGCACGGCGCAGGCTGCCGAGCAGGTGCTGCGGGGTAAAGGGCTTTTCCAGGAAGTCATAGGCCCCGCTGCGCATGGCCTCCACAGCCATGGGCACGTCGCCGTGGCCGGTCAGCAGGATTACCGGCAGGTCGGGGTCGTCCGCCTGCAGGCGCTCGAGCAATTGCAGGCCATCCATGCCGGGCATGCGCACATCGCTGATGATTACTCCGGGAAAGTGCGCGGGCAGGTGGGCCAGGCATTCATCGGCGCGCGGGAACAACTGCACGCTGAAGCCGGACAGACTTAGCCACTGTTCGACCGCGCTGCGGATACTGGCTTCATCATCGACAACGATCACTGAATTCAACATACAGGCTCCAGGTCTCGGGGCAGGGTCAGGCTGAAGCGAGCACCGCCGGGCAAGTTTTCGGCCAGCAGCTGGCCACCGGCCTCGTGGACGATCCCGTAGGAGATCGCCAGGCCAAGCCCCAGGCCTTCGCCCACCGGCTTGGTGGTGAAAAACGGGTCAAAGACCTTGGTCAGGTCGGCTTCGGCAATGCCGCCACCGGAGTCGAGCACACTCAGGCGCCACAGTTCGCCATCGCGCTCGATGCGCATCTCCAGGCGTTTGTAACGCTTGTCGGCCATGGCGTCGAGCGCGTTGCGCAGCAGGTTGATCAGCACCTGTTCCAGGCGGATGGCATCGCCGCGCACCCAGGCAGGGCGGGCCAGGTACAGGGCTACCTCAACTTGTTCGCTGCGAATGCGTGCCTCCAGCAAGTGCAAGGCCTGGTCGACCACGGTGGCCAGGTCCAGCCGCTCGCGCAGGCCCACTGGGCTATTGCGGGCGAAGGTCTTCAGATGGCTGGTGAGCGCGGCCATGCGCGTCAGCATCTGCTCCAGCGGTTCCAGCGCCTGACGTGCTTCGTCATGACGGCCATGGTCGAGCAGCAGCCGCAGGGTTTCGAGCTGCATGCGCTGGGTGGTCAGCGGCTGGTTGATTTCATGGGCCATGGCCGCCGACATCTGCCCGAGCGCCGCCAGCTTGGCCGATTGCACCAGGCCCTCCTGAGCGGTGCGCAGCTCGCGGGTGCGCTCCTCGACCTGGCGTTTGAGTTCTTCCCGGTTGCGTTGCCGCAGGCGCGCCAGGCGCAGGCGCTGGCTAACGAACAGCGCGGCAAACACCAGGCTCAGCCACACTGCGGCAGCCCCCAGGGCGGCATTGCGGCCACTGGCGGCGACCTGCGGTTTACGCAACAGGTGCAGGGTCCAGGCCTCGCCAGGCAGCGGCAGGCTTTCCCACAGGTATTCGGTGCTGCCTTGCGGGCCCTGCACACGGCTGAGGTGGCTGTTTTCGGCAAAACGGGTCAGCACCTGGTGTTGCAAGGGCACTAGGGGTTGCTTGTCGTATTGCCGGGTTTCAGCCAGCTCGGCGCGGTCGGCACTGCTGAGCGGTTTGAGCTCGCGGTAGCGCCAGCCATCCTGGTTGGCGATGAAGGTGATGCCGCGGGCGTCGCTGACCAGCAGGATATCGCTGCCTTGGCGCCACTCGCGCTCCAGTTCAGGGAACTCCAGCTTGACCACCATGGCACCGAGGAAGCGGCCCTGCTCATCATTCACCGCGCTGGCGAGGAAGTAGCCCGGCACGCCGCTGGTCACGCCCACGGCATAGAAGCGGCCACTGCCCTGGCTACGGGTTTGCTTGAAGTACGGGCGAAAGCCGTAGTTGGAGCCGACGTAGCTGCTGGGCAGTCGCCAATTGCTGGCGGCAATCGCCAGGCCAGTGCGGTCGAGCAGTTCGAGGGTGGAGGAATTGGCGGCGCCATTGATGCGCTCAAGTTTGCGGTTCAGGGCGTCCTGCACCGCTTCGCTGACCGGGCCGCGCAGGGCGGCGATCAGTTCCGGGTCCAGCGCCAGTACGGCGGGCAGGGCGCGGTAGCGGTCGATCAGGGTGTGCAGGGCGTTGGCGTACAGCCCCAGTTGCTGGCTGGCACGCCGGGCGTCGTCTTCCATCGCCTGGCGCTTGGCCTGGTGCATGGCCCAGCCGGCGCTCAAGGCGGTACCCAGCGCGATCAGCAGGGTGATCAGCCCCAGACGCAGGGCGCGAAAGGAAAAGGGCATGGGGCGGATCCGGATGATTGGAATATCGGGACCGGCCCCTTCGCGGGCAAGCCCGCGAAAGGGCCAGTACAAGCGGCCGATCAGTTACAGCAATTCAAAACTCTGCTGCTGCACCGCCTGCGAATCCAGGCCCACCTGGACGTTGAACTCGCCAGGCTCGGCAACCCGTTGCAGTTGGCCATTGTAGAACTTCAGGTCTTCTTCGCTGATGCTGAAGGTCAAAGTCCGTGACTCACCCGGCTTGAGCATCAGCTTCTGGAAGTTCTTGAGCTCCTTCACCGGGCGGCTCATGGAGGCCGACACATCCTGCAGGTACAGCTGCACCACGGTCTCGCCGTCCCGCTTGCCGGTGTTCTTCACCGTCACCTTGGCCTGCAGCGTGTCGCCGCGCTTCAGGTCCTTGCTCGAGAGGGCCAGGCCCGACAGCTCGAAGCTGCTGTAGCTCAGGCCATAACCGAACGGGTACAGCGGGCCGTTGGGCTCCTCGAAGTACTGCGAGGTGTAGTTGCCCGGCTTGCCTGGGGTGAACGGCCGACCGATACGGGTGTGGTTGTAGTACATCGGGATCTGCCCGACCGAACGCGGGAAGGTAATGGCCAGCTTGCCGGACGGGTTGTAGTCACCGAACAGCACGTCGGCGATGGCGTTGCCGCCCTCGGTGCCGGCGAACCAGGTTTCGAGGATGGCGTCAGCCTGCTCGCGCTCCCAGCCGATCGACAGCGGCCGGCCGTTCATCAACACCAGCACCAGCGGTTTGCCGGTGGCCTTCAGGGCCTTGATGAGTTCACGCTGGCTGGCCGGGATCTCCAGGGTGGTGCGGCTGGACGATTCGTGGGACATGCCGCGGGATTCGCCGACCACTGCCACCACCACGTCGGACTGCTCCGCCGCCTTGACCGCCTCGTCGATCAGCACCGCAGGCGGGCGCGGGTCGTCGACGATTTCCGGGGCATCGAAGTTGAGGAAGTTCAGGTAGTCGAACATCGCCTTGTCGCCGGTGACGTTGGAACCCTTGGCATAGACCAGCTTGGCCTTGCCTTCGACGGCACGGCGCAAGCCTTCGCGCACGGTCACCGAATGCACCGGTTTGCCGTCGGCGGCCCAGCTGCCCATCATGTCGATCGGGGCATCGGCCAATGGGCCGACCAGGGCGATGGTGCCGGCCTTTTTCAACGGCAAGGTCTGCTTGTGGTTTTCCAGCAGTACCAGGCTGCGGCGTGCCACGTCACGCGCGGCATCGCGGTGCAGGCGGTCGTTGCCGTAGTAGTCCTTCAGGTCGTCTTCGGCCTTGGCGATGCGCACGTACGGGTCCTTGAACAGACCCATGTCGTACTTGGCGCCGAGTACCTCGCGCACGGCCTGGTCCAGTTCACCCTGGGTCACTTCGCCGGACTTCAGCAAGCCGGGCAGCTCTTCACCGTACAGGGTGTCGTTCATGCTCATGTCGATGCCGGCCTTGATCGCCAGCTTGGCAGCTTCACGGCCGTCACGGGCAACGCCGTGGCGGATCAGCTCCTGGATGGCGCCATGGTCGCTGATGGTCACGCCCTTGAAGCCCCACTCCTTGCGCAGCAGGTCGTTCATCAGCCAGGTGTTGGAGGTGGCCGGCACGCCGTTGATCGAGTTCAGCGCCACCATCACCCCGCCAGCACCGGCGTCGAGCGCGGCGCGGTAGGGTGGCAGGTAGTCGTTGTACATCTTCGGCAGGCTCATATCGACCGTGTTGTAGTCGCGCCCGCCCTCCACCGCGCCGTACAGGGCGAAATGCTTGACGATGGCCATGATGCTATCGGGGTTGGCCGGGCTGCTGCCCTGGAACGAGCGCACCATCACCTGGCCGATCTTCGAGGTCAGGTAGGTGTCTTCACCGAAACCTTCGCTGGTGCGGCCCCAGCGCGGGTCGCGGGCGATGTCGACCATCGGCGCGAAGGTCATGTCCAGGGCATCGGCCGAGGCCTCGATGGCGGCGGTGCGGCCCACCTTGGCGACGGCGTCCATGTCCCAGGTGGCCGCCATGCCCAGCCCGATCGGGAAGATGGTGCGCTCGCCGTGGACGGTGTCGTAGGCGAAGAACATCGGGATCTTCAGGCGGCTGCGCATGGCGGCATCCTGCATCGGCCGGTTTTCGGGGGCGGTACGCGAGTTGAAGGTGCCGCCGATGCGGCCCGCAGCAATTTCCTCGCGGATCTTCTCGTGGGGCATTTCCGGGCCGATACTGATCAGCCGCAACTGGCCGATTTTCTCGGCCTCGGTCATCTGCCCGATCAGGTGGTCGATGAATGCCTGCTTGTCCTGCAGGGGCGGGGCGGAGGGGGCGGCCAAGGCCACCTGACTGGCAAGGCCCATGGCCAGGCCCAGCAAAGACAGTTTCATCATGAATTCCGTAGTAGGGCCTGTGCCGTATCCACGCTGATACGCGCGCGGCCGAAGTTTTCAGGCGGCTATTGTTGTACGATTCGCAGGCATTTCTTCCAGCGGCGGATTATGCCTGAATATGTCGCCCGCGGACGAAGCCCCGAATGCCGGGACAACAACAATAAGATCGCTCGAGAGACCGACGGCATGGCCCCCTTCGACGAATATCACCAGCGGCAGATAGCCGAAGCCATTGCCCGTGCCGAACGGCGCACCGATGCCGAACTGGTCACGGTGCTGGCCCGTCGTGCCGATGATTACGCCTATTGGCCTTTATTGTGGGCCGCGGTGCTGGCCCTGGCGCTGCCCGGTTTGTTGCAGTGGCTGTCGGGGTGGCCCGGTGTACGTGGCCTGCTGGTGGCCAACGTGTTGCTGTTCGTGGGTTTGTGCCTGTTGTTGCGCAACCCGCGCCTGGCCGGCTGGCTAATCCCCGGTGCGCTGCGCCGCTGGCGCGCCTCGCGGCTGGCACGGCAACAGTTTCGTGAACAGAACCTGCAGCGGACTGCGGGGGCCACGGGGGTGCTGATTTTTGTCAGTGAGGCCGAGCGGCATGTGGAGATACTGGTAGACCGTGGCATCGAGCGTTATCTGGATGCCGCCGCCCGTGCGGTGATCGTTGCCCGTTTTGCCGAGCAGGTGCGTCAGGGCCGGACCTTGCAGGGCTTTGTCGAGTGTATCGATGCCTGTGGCGAGCTGCTTGGCGAGCATGTGCCGCCTACGCATGCGCGTAACGAATTGCCGAACCGGCTGGTGATCCTCGATTGAGCAGCATGCAGCCGCCTCAACGAGGGCAGGCAGTTCAGGGCTGCTGTGCAGCCCATCGCCGGCAAGCCAGCTCCCACAGGTACAGCGCATGGCTTGAAATTGACGTGGTCGAAGTGGGAGCTGGCTTGCCGGCGATGGGCCGCAAAGCGGCCCTGAATGGCCAGGGTATGCCCGCTCGCACGGCACACGGTAGAATGAGTGTTCCGCTACTCAAGGCCCCTTTCTCCATGTCCGCCAGTAATTCCGCTCCCTCCGCGCCCGATGCGCGCGCCCGGTTTCTTGACCTGCTGAACGCCGCCCTGCACGGCAACACCTTGGTCAAACTGGTGCTGGCGCGCCATGTAGGTGCCGACCAGACCTTGCAACGAATCATTGCCAAGCCGCTGCAGGTCAAGGGCCAGCCGTGCCTGTCGCTGGTCTATCGTCACCAGACCCGCGATATCACCCAAAACCTGGCGCTGGACCAGGCCCAGGCGCTGGTCGCCGAGCTGCTGCCAGGCAGCTTCCGTAATGCCCACCTGTTCGACGCAGAGGGTGAAGTGCAGCTGACCTTCAGCAAGAAGGGCAAGCCCATGCTCCAGCGTCACGGCGCGCAGGCCGCACGCGAGGTTGCCGCCAGCAGCGGCCATGACCGTGAGAAAAAGCGCTACCTGGAGCTGGCACGGCCCTTCCTGCGTGACCTTGGCGTCACCGATGCACAAGGCGCACTGATCCCGTCCATGTCGCGCAAGTGGAAGCAGATCAACAAGTTCATCGAGGTCTTCGACCACGCCCTGGCCAGCGCCCCGGTGCCGCCAGAGCAGGCACTGCGGGTCGCCGATTTCGGTTCCGGCAAGGGCTACCTGACCTTTGCCATGCACGATTACCTGCGCAACAGCCTGGGCCGTGAAGCGCAGGTCACCGGTGTGGAACTGCGCCAGGACATGGTCGACCTGTGCAACGCGGCCGCCTCGCACCTGGAGCACCCGGGCCTGGAGTTCCAGTGTGGTGACGTGCGCAGTGTGGTACCCGAGGCCATCGAAGTGATGATCGCCCTGCATGCCTGCGACATCGCCACCGACTACGCCATCCATACCGGTATTCGCTGCAACGCCGCGATCATCATGTGCTCGCCGTGCTGCCACAAACAGATCCGCCCGCAACTGCACAGTCCGGGGTTGCTACAACCCATGCTGCAGTACGGTCTGCACCTGGGCCAGCAGGCCGAAATGCTCACCGACAGCCTGCGTGCGCTGTATCTGGAAGCCTGCGGGTACGAAACCAAGGTGTTCGAGTTCATCTCCCTGGAGCACACCAACAAGAACAAGATGATTCTTGCGGTGAAGCGCAAGCAGGCGGGGGATAACGGCGCGCTGCTGGAGAAAATTGCCCAGCTCAAGGCGTTCTATGGGGTGCAGGAGCATTGCCTGGAGACGCTGTTGCGGGCGGATGGGTTGCTTTGACAGGTTTCAGTGGCCGTCTTCAGCGCTGCCTATTGTGAGAGCGGTTGTCGCGAACGGTCGCGGATGGCTTGCTACGCTGCTGGGATCTTGCAGCCCATCGCGACACGAGGCCGATCCTGCAGGCCTCCTGCTAGCGCCCAGCGATTGGTGGCTTGACCGCCAACTCCGCCTGCCCCAACGGATGCGTATTGGCATCGAAGAAATGCAGCTCAATCCCCGCCAGGTCGCCAAAGCGATCGACAAAGTGCTGCTTCTGATTGATCACCGACGCCTCGTTCAACGGCCGTACAGCAATCGACAACTGCTTCGGCCGGGCCAGCCGGATAGCGTCAAGCAAGTGCTGGTCACTGCTGTCCAGATGCTGCCCGAACAGGCATAGCCCCTGGCTTTCCCCGGCCAGTTGCCCCAGGCACCAGCTCAGGTAGTCAGAATTGCGGATCGCACGCAGTTTCTCGTCGCTGCGGTCTTCGTTGACGAACAGCGGTACCTCGCCCGGGATGTTCACGGCAAACCCATCGAGCAGTTCGGCGTTGTCGGCACTGCGTTGGCGTGTGGTGCCGTCGGGCAGCTTCAGCAAGTGCATGCCGCCATGCAGGTGCAGCACCCGGGTGCCTTCGGTTTGGGTGCGGCGTACATCGAAGAAGCCCTGCTCGTCGAACAGGTCGGCGAAGCCGTGCGGAGCATGTTGCACCGCCCACGGCAGCAGCAGGTCGTAATTGCTGGTATAGACGTTGCGGTAGCCGCGCAGGGCCTGGTTGAGGGTGGTCAGCGTAGCCGGCGTCATCAGTGGCCACGGCAGGTGCACGGTGCGCACGGCGTGAATCAGCGCTTCCTTGATCGAGTAGTAGCGGTTCAGCGGTGCGGTGGAATTGATCGCCAGCGCGGCGTTGGTGCGAACCGTGGTGTTGAGGGCGCTGAGCACGGGTTCGAACAGCTCTGTCCCCAGCGACTTGAACAGTGCCTGGTCGCTGACGGCCAGGCCCTTCTTGCGGCCGGCGCGTTGCGCTTGCTCGAACAGCGAGAAATAGCCGAACGGTTTCCACAGTGCGCGGCTGGCGCCGTTGCCCAGCAGCAGCGCGTCACAGGGGTGGCGGGCGGCGAGTTCTGGCCAGGGAGAAAGGGTGGCGTCAAGTGCGGGCATGCTGGGATCCGTTGGGTGGCGCGGAGAACGGGGGCGACTTTAGCATGTCATGCAAGGTGGGCGACGGTTGGCCGTCAAGGCAATGTTCATGTGTTGTCTGTTCAAGCCTGGTCCGATAGGTTCGCGTCGTCCTTGTTCCCAGTTTCTCAACGTTGCGACCTTGATATCGAAGCCTGCTTCAGCCCTGTTCTGCCACCTGCAAACTGCGGTTCCTGTTGCGCCAAACCCGATACGCCCGAATTCCCGCCCGCACCGAGCCGAACAGCAGTTTGTCTTCCATCTCCCGCGCCATCCCGGAGCGCACCAGCATGCGCAGGAAGGTGCCGCGGGCGCGGGCGATAGCGAAGAAGATGCCTTGCGCCGCCAGGGTGTCACGCACTTCGCGCAGGGCCGCGATGCCGCTGACATCGATGCTGGTTACCGCTTCGGCATCGAACAGCACGGCTTTGGGTTGGTCCTGGCTCTGTACCGCCTCAAGCAGCCGCATCTTGAAGTAGTCGGCATTGAAGAACAGGATCGCGTCGTCGAAACGGTACACCACCAGCCCGGGCACGGTACGGGCATCCTTGAACTTGCGGATGTCTACCTGGCCTTCGGTGCCCGGCAGCCAGCCGAGCACGGCGTCGGTGGGCTGGTAGATGCTGTACAGCAGGCGCAGGATCGCCAAGGTCACGGCAAACACGATACCGGGCAGCACGCCCAGGCCCAGCACGCCCACCGTGGTCAGCAGGCACAGCCAGAACTCGAAGCGGCTCAGGCGGCGGATATGCCCCAGGGATTTGATGTCGATCAGCCCCCAGCCGGCCATCAGCAGCACGGCACCCAGTGCGGCCTGGGGGATCCACGCCATCGGCGCGGTGAAGAACATCAGTATCATGGCGATGACCAGCGCGGCGATGATGCCCACCAGCTGGCTTTTGCCGCCGACCATGTCGTTGACCGCAGTGCGCGAGTCGGCGCCGCTGATGGCGAAGCCCTGGGACGCGCCGGCCGCCAGGTTGCTTACGCCCAGGGCGACGAATTCGTGGTTGGCGTTGATCGCGTAACCGTGCCGGGCGGCAAAGCTGCGTGCGGTAAGCATGGCGCTGCAGAAGCTGACGGTGGCGATCCCCAGGGCATCGCGCAGCAAGCTCTTCATTTCTGCCAGGTTGCTGTGTGGCCATGCCAGCTGCGGGATACCCGCCGGCACCGGGCCGAGAATCGCCACCCCCAGGCGGTCCAGTCCAAGCAGGCCGACCAGTGACATGAACAGTGCCACCACGATCAGGGCGGCGGGCAGGCGCGGGTAGCGCCGTGGCAACCAGATCAGCAGGCCCAGCGCCGCCAGGCCGATAAGCAGCGTCACCCAGTGGATTTCGCCCAGGCGCTGGAAGAAATTGATCAGGCTGAGGATGAAACCGTCACCTTCGATCCTGAAGCCCACCACCTTGGACAATTGCCCGGCGATCAAGCTCAGGCCGATGCCGTTGAGGTAGCCGATCAGGATCGGCCGCGAAAAGAAGCTGGCGATGAACCCGGCGCGGGCCAGGCCAGCGCCGATCAACATCATCCCGACCAGCAGGGTGACGATCACCGAAAGCTCGGCAATCCGCTGCGGGTCGCCCATGGCCAGTGGCGCCACAGCGCCGGCGATCATCGCGCAGGTAGCGGCGTCAGGGCCGACCATCAGCTGGCGCGAGCTGCCGATCAAGGCGTAGACCATCATCGGCAGCACGCAGGCGTACAGGCCGTACTGCGGCGGCAGACCGACGATCTGCGCATAGGCGATAGCGATGGGAATCTGGATCGCTGCTACCGATAGACCGGCCTGCAGGTCGGCGTGGAACCATTCCCGGCGGTACTGCAGCAGGTTGGCGAGGCCCGGGAGCCAGCGGGAGAGAAACATGCGTCGTCCTTTCGAAATGCTTCACAGATCCATTGAACATATGCGCTACAAGCCGTTTCGCTTGCACGCGCCTGCGCATTGAAACGGATCGACAGGCAAATGGCCATGGTCCAGGTTGAGTGAAAGGCAGAAACGAAAAAAGGAGCCGGGGCTCCTTTTGACAGCGATGACGTTGCTGAAACGCCATGCGGAATGCAATGTGGAGCGGGTAGAGGGAATCGAACCCTCAACTAAAGCTTGGGAAGCTTTCGTTTTGCCACTAAACTATACCCGCGTCTGCGCAGCACTTTTTACCAGAACCCTCAACGAATTAGAAGCCCAAGTTATCAAAAAGCTTGTCGGCACCCAGTAGCCTTGCGGGTATCTGCCAAAGGGCGCCGAGCTGCTCAGATGGCCAATGCATGCTGCCCCTGTTGCACGTGCTGGTAGCGTGGACGGTGCTCGCGCGACGTCGGCTTGAGGAAGCCGAGCAGCACGTTGCGGGTATCTTCACAGGCAACCTTGTTTTCCATGTCGAGGAAGTGGCCAGCGTCCCGGATCACGCGGAAGTGGCTATTGCCCACGTGCTTGCCAAATTCCCGGGCATCTTCGACCGTGGTGTACTCGTCGCGGTCGCCGTTGATGAACAGCACCGGGATGTCGATATTGCGCGCACCTTTCAGCGCCCGCTCCAGGTCGTTCTGCAGCACTTCGTTGATGTGATAGTGCATCTGCGCGTACTCGTGGCTGTCCAGGCTGCTGACATGCCGGTAATTGAAGCGTTTGAACAGCGACGGCAGGTGCTTGCCGATGGTGTCGTTGACCAGGTTGCCGACCTGGTAGCGGTCGCAGGCGGCCAGGTACTGGCAGCCCCGGTCCAGGTAATCACGCATCGGTTCGTTGATCACTGGCGAGAACGAACTGACCACGGCCTTTTTCACCCGTTGCGGCTGGTGCGCCAGCGCCAGCAGCGTGCTTGCACCACCCCACGAGAACGACATCACGTGATCGGCCTGGAAATGCTCGATCAGCTCCAGCAGGATGTGCGCCTCGGTCTCCTTGGAGATCAGCCGCTCCTGACGGTTGTGCGGCTTGGATTTGCCCGCATACGGCTGGTCGAACAATACAACGTTGAATTGCGGGTGCAGGTTACGAACCGTCTGGGCGAACGAGGCCGTGGTGGCCAACGAGCCGTTGACCAGGATGATCGTCTTCTCGGCCGCATCCGCGCGATGGAACTCCGTGTAAACCCGATACTGACCTTGGATATCAAGTACAGCGATTTCTGGCCTCATGTCATCGACTCCTGGCGCAAAAAGGGTATTCGCGTCACCTAGGGTGCACGTTCTTTATGACAGGTAGGCATTCGCCTGAAGAGTAACCGGGGGGGGCCTGTGTCGATCCTTGGCACTTGCGTCGACGGTATTGTTTTTGGCGGGCAATCTGCCGTGCCCCAAGGCATCTAGGCCCTGGGTGGCCGGCAAAAAGTTGTCCTCGACTGCGGTTGTGACTTGGTAGTCACATGCAGACTGACGATTTGGATTCAAGCAGTGGGTTGCGGATCCCGCAAGTGCCGTTCGGGCGAAAGTGTGACTTTTGTCGCCGAGCGGTCGTGTGACGACCCTTTGCGGTCTGTTCCGGCCCTTTCGCGGGTGAACCCGCTCCCACAGGTCCAGCGCAGCTCTCGAGCGCGACGAGGTCCCTGTAGGGGCGGGTTTACCCGCGAACAGGGCAGGGCAGGCACCCTAGACAGTGGCGATTTCACCCACCGTCAGCTCACGAAAGGCCCCGGGCGCCAACCCCGGGTCCAGCTGGATCGCCCCCATGCTCTCGCGATGCAGCCCCACCACCTTGTTGTCGAAATGGCCGAACATGCGCTTGACCTGGTGATAACGGCCTTCGACGATTGCCAGGCGAGCCCGGCGCGGCCCAAGGATGTCCAGCTGCGCAGGCTGGGTGGTGAGGTCCTCGAAGGCAAAATAGAACCCTTCCCGGAACCTGGCGACATAGTGCTCGCCAATCTCGTCCTCGGTTTCCACCAGGTAATGCTTGGGCAGCTTGGTGGCAGGTTGGGTCAGGCGTCGCGACCATTGCCCGTCGTTGGTCAGGATCATCAGGCCGGTGGTGTTGAAGTCCAGGCGCCCAGCTATGTGCAGGTCATCACGCATTGCGGCTGGCAGCAGGTCGAGCACAGTGCGGTGTTGCGGGTCGCGCGTCGCGCTCACGCAGCCCGCAGGTTTGTGCAGCATCAGGTAGCGCGCCGGGCGGCCGGCCTGCAGCAACTGGTCGTCCAGCTCGACGCGGCTGAATTCGCGGACCTCGGCCAGCGGGTCGCTGACCACCTGGCCGTCCACCCGCACACGGCGTTGCGCCAGCATCAGGCGGACTTGCTGGCGGTTGTAGCTGGGCAGGTTGGCGAGGAAACGGTCAAGGCGCATGGCAAGGGTCAGTCGGCGGCAGGTGATCGGAGTTGTTCTTCAACGGCTGCGCAGCGCGGGCACAGGCAGGCTTTGTCACGCAACTCGGCGGGCAGGGCCTGGAGCACCGCCGGGTCGATGCTCACGCTGTAGCACCAGCAGGCCTGGGTGGCGAGGCGCGGGTCAGCCAGGCTGCACTGGTTGAGCGCACCGCAAGCGGGGCAGTATTGGCTATCATTCATGGTCGGTTTCACTGCAGACGCGGTTGCGGCCGGCCTGCTTGGCACGATAAAGCGCGCGGTCGGCGCGGGTCAGCAGGGTATGCAAGGTATCCCCAGGTTGCAGGCTGCTCAGACCGATGCTGGTGGTCAGGCGCAGCGGCTGGTCGTCGTAGCTGAAGGTCAGCTGCTCGGTGCGCCGGCGGATCTTTTCCGCCACTTCGATGGCCGGGCGGCCTTCGGCTTCACGCAGCAGCACGATGAATTCCTCGCCACCCCAGCGGCAGAGTATATCCGACTGGCGCAGGCTGCCTTGCAGCACATTGGCGAACTGGCGCAGCACTTCGTCGCCTGCCAGGTGGCCGTGGGTGTCATTCAGCGCCTTGAAATGGTCCAGGTCGATCAGCAATGCTACCAGCGGACCACTGTCGCGCTGGGCTTCGTGCAAGGCCTGGGCGGCCAGCAGGTCGAAGCTGCGCCGGTTGGGCAGGCCGGTGAGGCTGTCGAGGGTGGCCAGCGCCTCGGTGCTGGCCTGGTGGCGGCGGACCATGGCGTGAATCAGCGCCAGTACCACCAAGGTGATCATCGCGCAGATGACCAGGTTCAGGTACAGCGAGTGACGGATTCGGTCGAGGGCGCCGGTTTCGCGCTTGTCCACCAGCAGGTACCAGTCAAGCTCGGGCAGGTGGCGCACGTTCAGAAAGTGGCTGTGGTTATCGCTGTCGCGGTATTCGTGGCTGCCTTCGCCGGGTACCGGTTGCGCGGCCAGCAGGTCATCCAGTTCGGGGTTGGCGCTGAGCGGCTGGCCGACCCGCAAGCCCTGCGGGCCGCCTTCGGAGCCCGTCAGCAGGACCTTGCCCTTGGCGTCGGTGAACAGCACCGAACGCTGGTAGCGGCGTTGGTACTGATCGATCAGCTTGACCACCGACGAGACGCTCAGCCCGACCCCGGCGGCGCCGATGAAGCGTTGCTGGTAGTCATGCACCTGATAGTTGATGAACACGGTCAGGCTGTCCTGATTGGCCATGTCCAGGTCGACGTTGATTTCGTAGGGGGCCTTGAGTTCGCGCAGGCGGAAGTACCAGGCATCGCGCCAGGTGCCGGGTTCGACTTTCTTGAGCACGCCCTTGGCCTGGTAGTAGGTCAAGGTACGGTTGGAGACAAAAAAGGACGTGAAGGTGTCCTGTTTGCCCATCACCTCGCCAAGGTAGCGGGTCATGCGCCGGGTATCCTGCTCACCGGACAGCACCCAGTCACGCAGGAAGGTGTCCTGGGCCATCATCGAGGCGATCAGGACCGGGCGAATCAGGTCTTTCTGGATTTCCGAGTAGACCGTGTCGGAGGTGAGCGGCAGCTCGGTGTTGATGATGCCGTCGCGGATGGCGCTGCGTGAGGCGAAGTAGCTGAGCAGGGAAGTGCCGAGGAAGCCGCACGCCAGCAGCAGCAACAGGGTCAAGATCAGCGAACGCTGTGAAAACAGAGCGGAACGTAAAGGCATGATCTTCCCGTGATGTGTGCCAGGGCGCTTATTCTAGTGAGATGGCCGGGAAATCACTGCAAGTTTTTTGGGCCAGCGCACCTGTATCAATTTGTTGCGTAAATGGCACTGCAACTCGGCCTCGCGGTCTTATTCTACGTCGATGATCGCGTTGTGCATCGACGCTCGCCAGCGCCGCTGTTCGGGCACTCCAGCGGTCCAGGAGGCCGCCATGTCCTACCGAATCCTGTTGATTGCCCTGCTCGGGCTGATGACATCCGCCTGCGCCCCTTACTACGGAAGCGGGGGTTATTACCGTTCGGACTATTACTCAACCGACCGCTATGTGTCGCCGGGATATTACCGTTCCGACCGTTATTACGTGACGCCGCAACCGCGTTATTACTACCAGCCTGCCCCGCGCTACTACCGCTCGGCGCCAGCGCCTTATTACCGGCCGCAGCCACACCCGGGAGCCAACCAGTGGCACGGTAACCCGCGCTATGACTACGGTAACCGTCAGCGTAATGACTATGGACGTGACCGGGATCGTCACGACTACCGCGATGGCAGCCAGCGTTACCAGCATGGTGACCGGCACTCCAACCGGCAGGGCAATGACGGCGGGCGCTGGGATGGTCGGCGCGGGCAGGGGCAGGGGGGGAACTGGCAGCGCTAGCTGAGCCTAACCCTGGGCTGCAACGCAGCCCCAGGTTGCCCACGCTATTCCAGGTCGGCCAATGGATGCCGGCCCTCCCACACTTTGGCAAAATGCGCTTCCACCACCGCCGTTGGCACTTGCGCGACGTCCGGCCAGTGCCAGCGCGGCTGGTTGTCCTTGTCCAGCAAACGGGCGCGCACGCCTTCGCTGAACTCCGGGTGGCGGCAACAGTTCAGGCTCATGCTGTATTCCATCTGGAACACCTGCGCCAATGACATATGCCGCGCCCGGTGAATCTGCTCCCACACCAGGTGCGCAGTCAGCGGGCACCCTTCATGCAGGCGCTTGCCGGCGTCTGCCAGCAGCGGGTCGTCATGCTGCTTCAGCGCTTCCAGCGCCCGCCATGCCCCGGCGGCATCTGCCACGTCGAGCAAGCTGTCGATCACCTGCCGCCGTGGCAACCACTGCGCAGCAGGTAATTCGGCGCAGGCGCGATGCTGCTCGGCCTTGAGCAGGCTGTTGAGTTGCAGGGCGGTCTGTTCCTGCCAGTTCAGCTGCAGCAGCTCCTCGATCAAGGCTTCTTGCTGGTGTTCACCCATGAAGCGGTCGGCCAGGCTCAAATCCAAGGCGTCACGGGCGTTGATCGGCGCGCCGGTCAGGCCAAGGAACAGCCCCAGCTTGCCGGGCAGGCGCGCGAGGAACCAGCTGGCGCCTACGTCCGGATACAGGCCGATACTGATCTCCGGCATGGCCAGCCGGCTGCTGGGAGTGACCACCCGTATGTTGGCGCCCTGCAGCAACCCCATGCCACCCCCCAGCACATGCCCGTGGCCCCAACACAGCAGGGGCTTGGGGTAGGTGTGCAGGGCGAAGTCCAGGCGGTATTCGGCGGCGAAGAAGGTGGCGGCCAGCGGTGGCACGCTGCCTGGGTGGTCGCGGCAGGCCTGCACCAGCGCACGCACGTCACCGCCGGCGCAGAATGCCTTGGCCCCCTGGCCGCGCAGCAGCACGCAAACGATGCCCGGGTCGCGGGCCCAGGCGTGCAGCTGTTCGCCCAGCACCTCGATCATCGGCAGGTTCAGGGCGTTGAGCGCCATGGGCGCGTTCAGGGTGGCGATGCCGATGCGGGCGCCATCGGCGCCGGTGAGTACCTCGCAATGAATGGCCATGGACTACCTCGCTCAAGTCATCGCTCTAGTATGGCTGGCCTGGCCGATCATGCCGGTTGTCGGTCGGATCGTTTGACAAGCGGGGAGGGCTTACCTAGTGTCGCGCCATTATTTACGGATGGCCCCATGACTGAAGACGATCGCATCAAACTCGAACCCAGCTGGAAAGCCGCATTGCGCGACGAGTTCGACCAGCCCTACATGCATCAGCTGCGTGAGTTCCTGCGTGGCGAATACGCCGCTGGCAAGGAGATCTACCCGCCAGGGCCGCTGATCTTCAATGCGTTGAACTCGACACCGCTGGACCAGGTGAAGGTAGTCATTCTCGGCCAGGACCCGTACCACGGGCCGGGGCAGGCCCACGGCCTGTGCTTCTCGGTGCAGCCGGGGGTTGCCACGCCACCCTCGCTGGTGAACATCTACAAAGAGTTGCAGCGCGACCTGAACATTCCGATTGCCAGCCATGGCTACCTGCAGAGCTGGGCCGAGCAGGGCGTGCTGCTGCTCAACACCACCATGACCGTAGAGCGCGCCAATGCGGCGTCGCACGCGAAGAAGGGTTGGGAGTTCTTCACCGACCGGATCATTCAGGTGGTCAGCGAGCAATGCCCGAATGTTGTGTTCCTGCTGTGGGGCGCGCATGCGCAGAGCAAGCAGAAGCTGATCGACGGGACCAGGCACCTGGTGCTCAAGTCGGTGCACCCGTCGCCGTTATCGGCTTACCGTGGGTTCCTGGGGTGTGGGCATTTCAGCCGGGCCAACGGCTTCCTCGAGCAGCGCGGGCTGGCGCCGATCAACTGGGCACTGCCGCCGCTTTGATTGCCTGACATACCGTGTCGCCCTCTTCGCGGGCAGGCGACGCGGTCAGTCCGGGTTTGTGTTCCACAAGCGGAACAACGGCTCCGCCAGAAACAGCACAAACAGCAAGCGCATCACCTGCAACGCCGTCACCAGCGGCACCGACAGCTGCAAGGTTTCCGCCGTCAGGCTCATCTCGGCAATCCCGCCCGGCATCATCCCCAGTGTCAGCGAGCGCAGGTCCAGCGCGGTCGTCACGCTCAGTACCCACGCGGCACTGGCGGCGATCGCCATGCACAGCGCCGTGGCCAGCAGGGTGCGCCCGAGAAACGACGGGGCACGGCGGAAGAACGCGCGGTTGAAGTGGCAGGCCAGGCCGCTGCCGATCAGCCATTGGCCGATCTGGCCGGCGCCGTTGGGCAGGGCGATCTGCAGGTTGCCCGCCAGGCTCACCGCTGCCGCCACCAGCAATGGCCCGAACAGCCAGGGGTTGGGCTGGCGCAGGCGCTGCCAGAGCAACGCAACGACCACACCCAGCGGGGCGATCAACGCCAGCCAGCCCCAGCTGACACTGCCAGTGTGGTTCAGTGGCACCCCATCGCCCAGCAAGAGCTTGAACAATGCCGGCACACACAGCACCACCGCCAGCACGCGCAAGCTCTGCGCCGCCGCCACCTGGCTGAGCACCGCGCCATTGCGCGCGCCCAGGTTGACCATCTCCCCCGAACCGCCGGGCATGCTGGCGAAGAACGCGGTGGCGCGGTCCTCGCCGGTGCGCCGCAACAGCCACACGCTGATCACGCTGGACAAGGTGGTGAACAGCGCGCCGAAGAAGATCAGCGCGAAATGGCTGGCCACCTGTTCGATTACGGCAGGGGTGAAATGCAGGCCAATGCCGATGCCGATGATCCACTGCCCGCATTTGCGGCCATTGGGCATTTCCGGCAGCTGCCAGGGTGTCAGGCAGCGCACCAGGATGATCGCCAGCAACGAGCCGACCATCCACGGCAAAGGCCAGCCGACCTTGCTGGCGGCAAAACCGCCAGCAATGCCGACCAGCCCGGTTGCGACAAACAACGGCAACGCGCGATCAGGCATCGGCCATGGCCCGACGCAGCTGGCTGCGTTTGCGCCAGCTGCGCAGCAGCGGCAATGTCAGCATGCAGACGGTCAGTGCCCATACCGACATGCTGATCGGGCTCGACCAGAGGATGCCCAGCTCACCGTTGGAAATCGACAGCGCCCTGCGCAGGTTCTGCTCCATCAGCCCGCCCAGGATGAAACCGAGCAAAATCGGCGACAGCGGGAAGTCCAGCTTGCGCAGGATGTAACCCATGATGCCGATGCCGACCATCAGGAACAGGTCGAAGGTGGTGGCATGCACGGCGTACACGCCGATACCGGTGATGATGGCGATCACCGGCACCAGCGCCCAGTTCGGCACGGCAAGGATGCGGGTGAAGATGCGGATCATCGGGATATTGAGGATCACCAGCATGATGTTGGCGATGAACAACGACGCGATCAGGCCCCAGACAATGTCGGGCTGCTGCTGGAACAGCAGTGGGCCCGGGGTGATGTTGTACAGCGTCAGGGCGCCGATCATCACCGCAGTGGTGCCCGATCCAGGCACGCCCAGTGTCAGCATCGGTACCAGGGCGCCACAGCAGGAGGCGCCAATGGCGGTTTCCGGGGCGGCCAGGCCGCGAGCGTCACCTTTGCCGAACTCGCCTTTGTCACCCGCCAGGCGCTTCTCGGTCATGTAGGCAACGGCACTGGCCAGTGTCGCGCCCGCGCCGGGCAGCACGCCCATGATGAAGCCAAGCAGGCCGCAACGGATGTTGACCGCGAACACCGAAGCCGCTTCCTTGAAGTTGAACAGCATGCGCCCGGTGGCCTTGACCGCCTGGTGGCCATGGTGGGTCTTTTCCAGCAGCAAGAGGATTTCGCTGATGGAGAACAGGCCCAGTACCAGCACCACGAACTGGATGCCGTCGGCCAGGTGCACGCTGTCACCGGTGAAACGGTACACACCGCTGTTGGCATCGATACCGACTGCCGAAAGGAACAGGCCGATCAAGGCGGCGATGAAGGTCTTCAGCGGCTTGTCACCCGCCATGCCGCCCAGGGCGACGATGGCGAAAACCATCAGCACGAAGTATTCCGCCGGCCCGAAGGCGATTGCCCATTTCGCCAGCAGCGGGGCGAACAGCACCATGCCGCAGGTGGCAATGAAGGCGCCGATGAACGAACTCCATGCCGACAACGACAGGGCCACGCCCGCCAGGCCCTTGCGCGCCATCGGGTAGCCGTCCAGGGTGGTCATCACGGTCGAGGCTTCGCCCGGGATGTTCAGCAGGATCGAGCTGATACGCCCGCCGTACTCGCAACCCAGGTACACCGCCGCCAGCAGGATCAGCGCCGACTCCGGCGGCAGGCCCAGGGCGAAGGCGATGGGGATCAGCAGGGCCACGCCGTTGATCGGACCCAGGCCCGGCAGCAGGCCGACCACGGTGCCGATAAGGGTGCCGGACAGGGCCGTGACCAGGTTGTAGGGGGACAGGGCGACGCCGAAGCCCTGGCCCAGGTAGCTCAAGGTATCCATGTGTCAGTTCTCCAGTACGCTCAGCAGGCCAAGGGGCAGGGGCACGTCCATCACGCGGTCGAACAGCCAGTAGAGGAACACGCTCATGCCGACCACCACGATGGCGCTGTGCAGCCAGCGACCGCCGTACAGGCGGGCCATTGGCAGACCGACGAGGATGGCGCTGAGGATAAAGCCCAGGGGTTCGAAGGTGGCGGCAAAGACCAGCAGCAGGCCGACGCAGGCGGCGATCTTGATCAGGGTGTGGCGGTCCAGCTCGGGCTCATCGTCCTTGCGCACGATGGGCGTAGGGCGGAACGCCAGGTACAGCAAACCCAGGCCCATCAGGCCCAGCATCAACAGTGGGTAGGCGCGCGGGCCTACCGGTTCATAGGAAAACGCCGCCTGGTAGGGCCAGGCCATCACGGCCAGGACGGCGCACACCGCCAGCAGGGCCAGGGCGAAGATGCGTTGCAGGATCATCAAGGAATCCTCTTGTTGTTCGGCAAGACGCAGATCCTTTGTAGGAGCGGCCTTGTGTCGCGAAAGGGCTGCGAAGCGGCCCCACGATTCCAGCAGCGGTGCACAAATCGCTGGGGCTGCTTTGCAGCCCTTTCGCGACACAAGGCCGCTCCTACAAAGAGCGGGTGTCGTTGGAGGCTTACTGGACCAGGCCGAATTCCTTGGCCAGTGCCTTGTAGTCAGCCACTTGCTTCTTCACATAGCCGTCCAGCTCTTCACCGGTCATGGCGAACGGGAACAGTTCGCGCTGGTCACGCAGCTTGGCGAAGTCTTCCGAGGCCAGCATCTTGTCGAACGAGGCCTTCCACCAGGCGTAGTCCTCGTCGCTCACCTTTGGCCCCAGGTAGAAGCCGCGCACCACCGGCCAGACGATGTCGTAGCCCTGCTCCTTGGCGGTAGGGATGTCCTTCATTTCCGGCTCGTCCAGGCGTTTTTCCGAGAACACCGCCAGGATGCGCATGTTGCCGCTCTGGATATGCGGCATGGAGTCGGAGATGTCCGTCGAACCGACCTGGATGTGCCCACCCAGCAGTGCCGTGGCGATCTCGCCGCCGCCTTCCAGGGCCACGTAGCGCAGGTCACGCGGGTTGATGCCGGCGGCCTTGGCGATCAGCGCGGTCTGCATCCAGTCCTGGCTGCCGACGGTGCCGCCGGAGCCGATCACGACCTTGCTCGGGTCTTTCTTCAGCGCCGCGACCAGGTCATCGAGGGTTTTGTAGGGCGAGTCGCTTTTCACCGCGATGGCGCCGTAGCTGGTGCCGACCGCAGCCAGCCATTTGACTGCGTTCTCGTCAAAGCGGCCGAACTTGCCCTGGGCCAGGTTCAGCAACGAGCCGCTGGACCAGGCCACCAGGGTGCCGGCATCGCCCGGGCGCTGGGCAACCACGGCGTTGTACGCCACGGCGCCGACACCGCCGGGCATGTAGGTGACGCGCATCGGCTTGCTGAGGATCTTTTCCTGCACCAAGGCGCTTTGCACCAGCTTGCAGGTCAGGTCGAAGCCACCGCCCGGCGAGGCCGGGGCGATGCATTCGGGGCGTTTCGGTTCGGCAGCGAGGGCGTTGCCGGCCAGCAGCAGGCAGCCGGTAGCGAGGACAAGGCGGCGCAGTGAAAAGGTCATCGTCGATCTCCGTGAGCGTTGTTGTTATCGGGTTATCGCTATTGGCTTACCACAGCGCCACGCTGTAGCTCACCAGCAGCCGCACTTCGTCGGCATCCCGGGCGAAGTTGGAGCGGAAGGTGGCGTTGCGCAGGCGCACGGCGACGTTTTTCAGCGCGCCGCTTTGTACCACGTACTTCAGTTCGGTATTGCGCTCCCACTCCTTGCCTTCACCACCGGCGGCGCGGCTGACGTTGTCGCCGCTGATGTAGCGGGTCATGAAGGTCAGGCCAGGTACGCCGAGCGCGGCAAAGTTGTAGTCGTAGCGCGCCTGCCAGGAACGCTCGTCGGCACCGGCAAAGTCGTTGATCTGGACGAAGTTGACCAGATACGGGTCGGCGCCATCGACATACGGGAAGGCGCTGTCGCCGGACAACTGCTGCCAGGCACCGCTGACCTTGTGTCCGCCCAGGCTGTAGCTGAGCATGCCGTTGACCGTGGTGTTGTCGATGTTGCCGGCCTTGGCGGCGCCGGCGTCGTCACTGACTGCCAGGCGCAGGTCGGCGCCGAAGGTACCCGGGCCCCACGGCTGGGTCGCGACCATGCCGATGAAGTGCTGGCGGTAGATATCGTCGAGCTGGGCGAAGTGGTAGCTGCCGGTGATGCGGTCGGTGAACTGGTAGTCCAGGCCACCCAGGGCCAGGTTGTCGGCGCTGAACGAGCCACCAAAGCGGCCGTTCTTGTTGTTCAGGGCCAGGTCTTCCCAGTTGGTGTCGTTGCGGTCCTTGGCCTTGTCCAGGCGGCCACCGGTGAACGTCAGGCCCTTGATCTCCTTCGAGGTAAGCAGGCCGCCTTCGAAGGTTTGCGGCAGGATCCGCCCATCGTTGGGCTGCAGGGTCGGCAGTTCGGGGATCAGGGTGCCGATCTTCAGTTCGGTCTGCGAGATCTTGACCTTGCCGGTCAGCCCGAGTTTGGAGTACTCGTCGGCAGCCTTGCCATTATCGTGGGTCGGCAGCAGGCCGCTGTCGGTGCGGTCGGGGCTGGAGTCGAGCTTGATGCCGAGCATGCCCAGCGCATCCAGGCCAAAGCCTACGGTGCCATCGGTGTAGCCGGACTCGAAGTTGAGGATGAAACCCTGGGCCCACTCGTCGCGCTTGGATTGTTGCGCGCTGGTGCCGTCGCGGAAG
Source organism: Pseudomonas sp. 8_5_2 (assembly GCF_059295255.1). Classification (NCBI taxonomy): domain Bacteria; kingdom Pseudomonadati; phylum Pseudomonadota; class Gammaproteobacteria; order Pseudomonadales; family Pseudomonadaceae; genus Pseudomonas; species Pseudomonas sp. 8_5_2. Next base: position 4,813,624 of record NZ_CM181238.1, on the reverse strand, counting down.
TCGCGGTTGAAGTACATGTTTCGGGTTTCGAAGGTGGCTGTGCTGTCTTCGAAGAAGGCGGCCTGGCTCATCGGGGCAACACCGGCAAGCGCAAGGGCGCTGGCGATGGCAGAGGGGCGTGCGGCAAAGGAACGGGTAGGCGCGAACGCCTGCGGCTGCGATGACAGCATCGATGATGACTCCGTTTATTGTTCTTATTCGTTGCACCTTGCTGGTGCTTTTTTCGGCGCGAGGAGCGACCGTGGTGCGATGCTAGGCAACGAACCTTTCGCTAACCTTTCAGTGAGAAAGGTTTGTTACCAGGGGCTTCACAGGCCTGAGTACAGCGGTACACTCCGCGCCACCGCCCCACCCGAGCAGGGAGAAACCGATGCGTGTGCTGCTGGTCGAAGACCATCTGCAACTGGCCGAAAGCGTGGCCCAGGCCCTGAAGAGCCACGGCCTGACCGTGGATGTGCTGCATGACGGCGTGGCTGCCGACCTGGCCTTGGCCAGTGAGGAATATGCGGTGGTCGTGCTGGATGTCGGCTTGCCGCGCATGGATGGCTTCGAGGTGCTGGCGCGCCTGCGTGGCCGCGGCAAGACCGTGCCGGTGCTGATGCTGACCGCGCGCAGCGACGTCAAGGACCGGGTGCATGGCTTGAACCTGGGGGCCGACGACTACCTGGCCAAGCCGTTCGAGCTGACCGAGCTGGAGGCCCGGGTGAAGGCCCTGCTGCGCCGCAGCGTGCTCGGTGGTGAGCGCCAGCAACGCTGTGGGCCGCTGGTGTACGACCTCGACACACGGCGTTTCTCGCTCGGTGACGACAACCTGACCCTGACCTCGCGCGAACAGAGCGTGCTGGAAGCGCTGATCGCCCGGCCGGGCCGCGTGATGAGCAAGGAGCAACTGGCCGCCCAGGTGTTCGGCCTGGACGAAGAGGCCAGCCCCGACGCCATCGAAATCTACATCCACCGCCTGCGCAAGAAGCTGGACGGCCACCCGGTGGCCATTGTCACCTTCCGCGGCCTGGGCTACCTGCTCGAGCATCGCGATGCGTGACAACGGTAGCCTGCGCGGGCGCTTGCTGGGCAATCTGGCCCTGTTGCTGGTGGTGCTGATGCTGGCCAGCGGCCTGAGCGCGTACTGGAACGGCCGAGAGGCCGCCGACACCGCCTACGACCGCACACTGCTGGCGTCGGCGCGGACCATCGCCGCCGGTCTGTCGCAACGCGATGGCTCGCTGAGTGCGGACGTGCCCTACGTGGCCCTGGATACCTTCGCCTATGACAGCGCCGGGCGGATCTACTATCAGGTGCTGGATATCAAGCAGCGGCTGATTTCCGGCTACGAGAACCTGCCTGCACCACCTGCGGGCACCCCCCGCACCGACGACTACCCGGCGCTGGCGCGGTTCTACAACGCCACCTACCTGGGCCAGGACGTGCGCGTGGTCAGCCTGCTGAAGGCGGTCAGCGAGCCGAACATGAACGGCATGGCGGAAATTCGCGTTGCCGAAACAGAGGAAGCGCGGGTGCGCATGGCTCGCGGGCTGATGGCCGATACCCTGTTGCGCCTGGGGATGCTGGCACTGGGTGCGCTGGTGATGGTGTGGTTTGCCGTGAGTGCAGCGCTGCGGCCGCTGGAGCGCCTGCGCACAGCGGTGGAAGAGCGCCAGCCGGACGACCTGCGGGCCCTGCCGGTGGTACAGGTGCAGCGCGAGCTGGGTCCGCTGGTACGGGCCTTGAACCACTTTACCGAGCGCTTGCGCGGCCAGTTCGAGCGCCAGGCGCAGTTCATCGCCGACGCCGCACATGAGCTGCGTACACCACTGGCGGCGCTGAAGGCCCGGGTCGAGTTGGGCCTGCGCTCTTCCGAGCCGCAGGAGTGGCGGCAGACCCTGGAATCTGCGGCCCAGGGTACCGATCGCCTGACCCACCTGGCTAACCAGCTGCTGTCGCTGGCGCGGGTCGAGAACGGTGCGCGGGCGATTGCCGAGGGCGGCGCGCAGCGCCTGGACTTGAGCCAGCTGGCCCGTGAGCTGGGCATGGCCATGGCGCCGCTGGCCCACAAGCGCGGGGTCGCGCTGGCGCTCGAGGCCGAGGCGCCGGTATGGCTGAAGGGGGAGCCGACGCTGCTCAACGAGCTGCTGAGCAACCTGGTGGACAATGCCCTGGCGCATACACCGGCGGGCGGCAATGTGATTCTGCGGGTATTGGCGCCGGCGGTGCTGGAGGTCGAGGACGATGGGCCGGGGATTCCCGAGGCCGAGCGCGAACGGGTGTTCGAACGTTTCTATCGGCGTAGCGCGCAGGGTAGCGGGCTTGGCCTGGCGATTGTTGGCGAAATCTGCCGGGCGCATCTGGCGCAGGTGAGCCTGCATGATGGAGCCAATGGTGGGTTGCGGGTGCGGGTGAGCTTTATTGCCGACTGATGGGTTTGCCTGTGCTGGCCTCTTCGCGGGTGAACCGGATTGCCGCGAAGAGGCCAGCACAGGCTCAGCGCAACATGCTCCGCGCCTCCAGCAGCTCATCCACCTCCAGTTCGGTGCCGAACGGCAACCCCAGGTGGCGGTACGCCGGCAGCGCTGCCAGCGGCCGGTTGCGGCCGCGCTGGCTGATGCAGCGGGCGATCTGCACGATGTCGATGTAATCGACCTTGTCGGTCTGCCGGTCCAGGTCCTGGATCTGGCTTGGCAGGCTCACCAACTGCTCGGGAAACTCCCACGCCTTGAGGATCTTGTCGCCCAGCACCGGCTGAATCTGCTCGATCACATAGTGCAGGCACACCGGGTCCGACAACAGTTCGTTGTGCTCTTCGGCATAGATCAGCACCGGCAGGGCGCCAATCTGGTTGACCAGCCCGCCAAGGGTGGCCTGGTCGGGTTTGAGCTGGGTGAAGCGACGGCAGACTTCATAGCTGATACCGGCAACTTCCAGGCTGTTTGCCCAGATATCGCGCAGTTTATGCTCAACCGCCGGCGCCCGTGCGTGGAAAATCTGTTCGATTACCAGGCCGATGGCCAGGTTGCAGCTGTAATTGATCCCCAGCCGCGTGATAGCGGTATGCAGGTCGGTGACCTCGACCGCGGCGCGCAGCAATGGGCTGTTGACTACCTTGATCAGGCGCGCTGAAAGGGCCGCATCGCGACCGATTACCTTGCTCAGGGCCGCTACGCTGATCTCGCTGTCTTCCGCTGCCTCGCGGATGCTCAAGGCAACCTCGGGCAGTGTCGGCAGGACCAGGTCATCCTTTTCGATGGCATCAAGCAATTGTGCTTGAACCATCTCGGCCAGCTTGTTCATGGGCTTGTCTACCGCAGTGGTGGTGCGGCCCCGCCGCAGGGGCGGGGCAGGCTGGTCAGCGCAGGATTTCCTGGTCGCGGTCCAGTTCGTAGGGCAGGGTCAGCACCTGCAGGCGCGGGCCTTCCAGGCTGCCCAGGTGAAGATTGTCGTCGGCCACCGCATCGGCGCTGAGCACCGCGAGCAGTTCGCAGCCCGCGCCATTATTGGCAGCCAGCACCACCTCACCGACCGACGAGCCATGGGTAGGCGAGAATATCTCGGCACCCGGGGCGGGGGCAGCCTGCTGGTCCAGTGCCAGGCGGTACTGGCGGCGTTTGAGCTTGCCCAGGTACTGCATGCGCGCGACGATTTCCTGGCCGGTGTAGCAGCCCTTCTTGAAGCTGACACCGTCAACTGCCTGCAGGTTGATCATCTGCGGGATGAACAGCTCGCGGGTTGGCCCCATGACCTGGCCGATACCGGCGCGGATCTGCCCCAGCAACCAGTCGTCGAGGGTGCCTTCGGGAAGGGCGCCGGCCAGTGCCTGGCGCACTCTGGCGGCGCTGTCTGCAGGTACCCACAGTTCCACGCGGCCCGCCGACACTGCGATGGCGATCAGGCCGTCATGGCGCGCGGTGCTGCCGGCGTCTGCGGGCACATCGAGCCCCAGCGACTGCAGTGCAGTGTCGCCACCCTGCAGGCCGAAGCGTGCCCAGGCGGCACTTTCATCGGTCAGCGTGGCCTTGGAGAACACGGCGTACTTTTTCAGGTCAGCCAATTGCGCGTCTAGCAGCTCGCTGGCCATGGCCAGCAGGTAGCCGTTGCCTTCTGGCAGGATGCGGAAGCTTGACTGCATGCGCCCCTTGACCATGCAGCGGGCGCCGAGGCTGGCGTATTCAGGGCTGAGATAGTTGATGTTGCAGGTCAGCTGGCCTTGCAGGAACTTGCCTGCATCGGAGCCGCGGACGGCGAGGATGCCCTCGTGGGACAGGGGGCAGAAGAAAGCGGAATCGGCCATGGGTCATCGCGGTGGCTAAAGACTGGCGGCCATCATAGAACGCCGGTAACAAAATAGGTAGGTGACTAGACCAACGCCCGGTGCCGCTTCGCTCGCCTGGCTGTATACTGGCCGGCCATTCGAGGAGGGCCCCATGGTCGAACAAACTGAACTCAACCGGCTTTTCTGGCACAGCCGCCGCGGCATGCTGGAGCTGGACGTGCTGCTGGTGCCTTTCACCCAGGAAGTGTACGCCACCCTCAACGAGACTGACCGCGAGCTGTATGTGCGCCTGTTGAGCTGTGAGGATCAGGACATGTTCGGCTGGTTCATGGAGCGTACCGAGTCCGAAGACCCGGAGCTGCAGCGCATGGTCCGCATCATTCTGGACCGTGTCCAGCCCAAGTGAGTGCTTCGAGTGCCGCTGGCAGGGCTCGCGCCTGCTGCTGGCGGCCTACCTGACCTGTCAGGTGCTGGCATGGCTTGCCGTGTGTGCGAGCCCGCTGCCTGGGTGGCTGGCCGTTTCTGTGCTCGCCGCCTGCATTGCCCACGCTGGCTGCGCCATTCCCCGACGAATTCTGTTGACCCATGAACATGCCGTTGTCGGCCTGCGCCGTGATATGCGCGGCTGGCAGGTGTTCAGCCGCGCGCGTGGCTGGCAGCCGGTGCGGTTGTGTCGCGACAGCGTGGCGGTACCGGGGTTGGTGGTGTTGCGTTTTGTGCGGCCCGGGCGGTGTGTGGGGGAGAGCCAGTGTGTGCTGCGCGATGCGCTGAGGCCGGATGAGCATCGGCGATTGCGGGTGCGGTTGAAGTTCAGTCGGCGACGTTGGGCTGATGTGGGGGCGGGTCAGGGCTGACAGGTGTTCACCATGGCATTTTCGGCGCCTGTGAAATCGAGCGCCGCCCGCGCGGCACTCGATTTCACAGGCGCTGGAGATGGCAAGGCGGGCAACTGCCGGTCTCAACCCGCACGCTAGCCCAGCCCCCCTCTCACAAAGGACTCAGCACCGTATCCCTCGCCTCATCCAGCATTCCCGGGTAATCCAGGGTGTAATGCAACCCCCGGCTTTCCTTGCGCTGCATCGCCGACAAAATCATCAGCTCGGCCACCTGCGCCAGATTACGCAGCTCGATCAGGTCCCGGCTGACCTTGTAATTGCTGTAGAACTCGTCGATTTCGTCCAGCAGCAGGCGAATGCGGTGCTGGGCCCGCTGCAGGCGCTTGCTGGTGCGCACGATGCCGACATAGTCCCACATGAATCGCCGCAATTCGTCCCAGTTGTGCGCAATGATCACGTCTTCGTCCGAATCTGTAACCTGGCTGGCGTCCCACCCAGGCAAGGCCTGGGGCATCGCCACTTGCTCCAGGTTCGCCTGGATGTCCGCAGCCGCCGCGCGGCCATACACGAAGCATTCCAGCAACGAGTTGCTGGCCATGCGGTTGGCGCCGTGCAGGCCGGTAAAGCTGGTCTCGCCGATGGCGTACAGGCCTGGTACGTCGGTATGCCCGCGGTCATCGACCATAACCCCGCCACAGGTGTAGTGCGCGGCTGGCACCACCGGGATCGGCTGGCGGGTGATGTCGATGCCAAAGCCCAGGCAGCGTTCGTACACGGTTGGGAAGTGGCTCTTGATGAAGTCGGCGGGCTTGTGGGTGATGTCCAGGTACACGCAGTCCACGCCCAGGCGCTTCATCTCGTGGTCGATGGCACGCGCCACGATGTCGCGCGGGGCCAGTTCTTCACGCGGATCGAAACGTGGCATGAAGCGCTCGCCATTGGGCAGGCGCAGCAGGGCACCCTCGCCGCGCAGGGCTTCGGTAACCAGGAAGCTCTTGGCTTGCGGGTGGTACAGGCACGTCGGGTGGAACTGGTTGAATTCCAGGTTCGCCACCCGGCACCCCGCGCGCCAGGCCATGGCAATGCCGTCGCCGCAGGCGCCATCGGGGTTGCTGGTGTACAGGTAGACTTTGGCCGCACCGCCCGTGGCCAGTACCGTGAAGCGTGCGCCGAAGGTATCTACCTCACCGGTATTGCGGTCGAGCACATAGGCGCCCAGGCAGCGCTCGCCGGGCAGGCCCAGGCGGCGCTCGGTGATCAGGTCGACCGCCACACGCTGCTCCAGCAACTGGATATTCGGGCGCAGGCGGGCCTGGGCCAGCAGCGTGGTGAAAATTGCTGCACCGGTGGCGTCGGCAGCGTGAATGATGCGCCGGTGGCTATGGCCGCCTTCGCGGGTCAGGTGGAACTCGAAGCCGCCGTCGTCGACGCTGTTGTGCTCGTCGCGGGTAAAGGGCACGCCTTGCTCGATCAGCCACTGGATGGCCTCGCGGCTGTGCTCGACGGTAAAACGTACCGCATCTTCATGGCACAGGCCGCCGCCAGCATTGAGGGTATCCTCGACATGCGACTGTACGGTATCGGTATTGTCCAGCACCGCTGCAACACCGCCCTGGGCCCAGAAGGTCGAGCCGTTGGCCAGGTCGCCCTTGCTGAGCACGGCGACGCGCAGGTGGCTGGGGAGGTTCAGTGCCAGGCTGAGACCGGCGGCACCGCTGCCGATCACCAGGACATCATGTTGGAATTGTTGGCTCATGTCGGGACACTAGTAATCTTCGGGAGGGGCACGGCACAATAGTCACGCGCCGATGGCAATGTGAAACTATCGTTAAACTTGGCCGGGTAGCCTTTATAGCAGCCCCGGGTGGCCAATTTCCATGCCGCCCGCCAGTTCGCGACAACCTTTGCGGGAACTTTCCGGTATGCCCGGAAATCCTATGAAGGCTGCCCGCACGCCACAGTTTGCCGCGGCGACGCAGGGTGGCAGGCCTTTTCCGGGCTGTACCTGCGTATTCGAAACCTGATTATCGACGTAGCCGGCCGTGCCCGCGCCGCGTCTTCCGTGCAAGCCGACCAAGGGCTGCAGGAAACTTGCTTGGAGGGGAGAACTTTTGCGCAAAGCCCGAGTCTATGGTTGCAAGCCTGAACGATGGCTGATGCAGCGCTCCTTCGAGTTCACCGAGGAGTGTTCATGCTAACCCAGGAAGAGGATCAGCAGCTTGTCGAGCGCGTGCAGCGCGGTGACAGGCGAGCGTTCGATCTGTTGGTGCTGAAGTATCAGCACAAGATTCTCGGGTTGATCGTGCGGTTCGTTCACGATACCCACGAGGCCCAGGATGTAGCACAGGAAGCCTTCATCAAGGCCTACCGTGCGCTTGGCAACTTCCGCGGCGACAGTGCGTTTTATACGTGGCTGTACCGCATCGCCATCAACACGGCGAAGAACTACCTGGTGTCCCGTGGAAGACGGCCGCCAGACAGCGATGTGAGCTCCGAGGATGCGGAGTTTTATGACGGCGATCATGGTCTCAAGGATCTCGAGTCCCCAGAGCGCTCGTTGTTGCGGGATGAAATCGAAGGCACTGTCCATCGCACCATCCAGCAACTGCCTGAAGACCTGCGCACGGCGTTGACCCTGCGCGAGTTCGACGGACTGAGTTACGAAGACATTGCGAGTGTCATGCAATGTCCGGTGGGTACCGTGCGCTCTCGAATCTTCCGCGCTCGGGAGGCCATAGATAAAGCCCTGCAGCCGTTGTTGCAGGAAACCTGAGACAGCGGCGACAGCCAAGAGAGGAACCGCCATGAGTCGTGAAGCTTTGCAGGAATCGCTGTCCGCGGTGATGGATAACGAAGCGGACGAACTGGAACTGCGTCGGGTGCTGAGCGCCGTCGACAATGCCGAAACCCGTGCCACCTGGTCGCGTTACCAGGTTGCCCGTGCAGCCATGCACAAGGAGCTGCTGCTGCCGAACCTGGATATCGCCTCGGCGGTGTCTGCGGCGCTGGCTGACGAAGCCGTGCCGGCCAAGGTCAACAAAGGCCCGTGGCGCAGCATTGGCCGCCTGGCGGTTGCTGCCTCGGTCACCGTGGCCGTGCTGGCCGGTGTACGTATGTACAACCAGGACGAAATCACCGGCGCCGAGCTGGCTGCCCAGCAACCTGCCCAGCAGGGTCTGAGCGTGCCGCAAGCCCAGGGCCCGGCCGTTCTGGCAGGCTATAGTGAAAGCAGTGAGCAACCGACCGGGCCAATGGCCAACGGCGTGTTGCAGAACCAGGCCGGATGGGATCAGCGTCTGCCAGGCTATCTGCGCCAGCACGCCCAGGAATCTGCGCTCAAGGGCACTGAAACCGCCTTGCCGTATGCCCGCGCTGCCAGCCTGGAAAACCGTTAAGTAAGGAGGATCATGCGCGCGCTACCTCTCCTGTCGCTGCTGATTGGCAGCTGCATGGTGGTGCCAGCATTGGCGGCCAACTCTTCGCCCCAGGCGAATGAGTGGCTGAACAAGCTGGCACAGGCCGAGCAAAAACAGAGCTATCAAGGCTCTTTTGTCTACGAACGCAACGGCAGTTTTTCTTCCCACGATATCTGGCACAAAGTCGTGGACGGCAAGGTCAGCGAGCGGCTATTGCAGCTCGATGGCGCCGCCCAGGAAATTGTGCGCGTGGACGGAAAGGTAGAGTGTGTCAGCGGGGACTTGGTCAGCGGTGTGACAACGCCGCCGGACAATGCCTCGCGTGTGCTTGATCCGCTGAAACTGATGGGTTGGTACGACTTGAGCGTGGCGGGCAAGTCACGGGTCGCCGGGCGCGACGCCGTGATCGTGACGCTCACCCCCCGTGACCAGCACCGCTATGCTTTCGAATTGCATCTGGACCGTTTAACCGGTTTGCCGCTGCGCTCGTTGATGCTCAACGACAAAGGGCAGTTGCTGGAGCGCTTCCAGATGACCCGCCTCGATACCAGTCAGCCGCCCAGCGACAATGACCTGCGCCCCAGCGCTGCCTGCAAGCCGGTGCAGCAGGTTGCGGCCGCTGGCAACGACAGCGTCGCCGGCTGGCGCTCGGACTGGCTGCCGCCCGGGTTCGAGCTGGTCAACAGTTCGGTGCGCCCCGATCCGAAACGCGGGAGCACCGTCAGCAGCCTCATGTACGACGATGGCCTGGCGCGTTTCTCGGTATTCCTCGAATCGGTCAAGGATGATGGCGGCACCGACATGCGCACCCAGCTGGGCCCGACTTCAGCGGTTTCGCGTCGCCTGAACACGCCCAAGGGCAAGGTGATGGTGACCGTGGTCGGCGAAATCCCATTGGGTACGGCAGAACGCGTCGCACTGTCGATGCGCCCCCAGGATGCCCAGGCGCGCCAGTGATGGCGCGCTTTTCGCAATTTTGCCAAGGTGGGCGGACATACGGCTGAAATGAAATTAAAGCATTGTCATTTGCAATCCATCGGCAAATTTTCTATAGGTCAGGCTTTCAGGAGCCTGGCCTTTCCTGCGTTGTGCAGGGGCCTTTCTAAACTACCGCTCGTTGTGACGGGAGTCGTATGTCAACACCACGCTTGAAATCCTACCTATCGATGTTCGCCGCCGTGCTGATGCTCGGCCAGGTGCTCACCGCCCAGGCCGAGGAAGCCCTGCCGGACTTCACCACCCTGGTCGAGCAAGCCTCGCCGGCGGTGGTCAACATCAGTACCAAGCAGAAGCTCCCGGACCGGCGCATGGCCGCCGGGCAGATGCCGGACCTGGAAGGCCTGCCGCCGATGTTCCGCGAGTTCTTCGAGCGCAACATGCCGCAGCAGCCACGCTCCCCGCGCGGTGATCGCCAGCGTGAGGCGATGTCGCTGGGGTCGGGCTTCATCATTTCCAGCGACGGTTATGTGCTCACCAACAACCACGTGGTGGCCGATGCTGACGAGATCATCGTCCGCCTGTCGGACCGCAGTGAGCTGCAGGCCAAGCTGATCGGCACCGACCCGCGTACCGATGTGGCCCTGCTGAAGGTCGAAGGCAAGAACCTGCCGATCGTCAAGCTGGGCGATTCCGAGAAGCTCAAGGTTGGCGAGTGGGTACTGGCCATCGGCTCGCCGTTCGGCTTTGACCACTCGGTGACCAAAGGTATCGTCAGCGCCAAGGGCCGCACCCTGCCCAACGACACCTATGTACCGTTCATCCAGACCGACGTGGCCATCAACCCGGGTAACTCCGGCGGCCCGTTGTTCAACATGAAGGGCGAAGTGGTGGGTATCAACTCGCAGATCTTCACCCGTTCCGGCGGCTTCATGGGCCTGTCGTTCGCCATCCCGATCGACGTGGCGATCGATGTGTCCAACCAGCTGAAGAAAGACGGCAAGGTCAGCCGTGGCTGGCTGGGCGTGGTCATCCAAGAGGTCAACAAGGACCTGGCCGAGTCGTTCGGCCTCGACAAACCGGCGGGTGCGCTGGTGGCGCAGGTACTGGAAAACGGTCCGGCAGCCAAGGGCGGCCTGCAGGTGGGTGACGTGATCCTGAGCATGAACGGCCAACCGATCGTGATGTCGGCAGATTTGCCGCACCTGGTGGGCAGCCTGAAGGATGGCGAGAAAGCCAGGCTCGAAATCATCCGCAACGGCAAGCGCCAGAACCTGGATGTGGCCGTGGGTGCCATGCCGGATGACGATGCCGATATCGGCACCGGTGCCGAAGGCAGCGCCGAGCGCAGCAGCAATCGCCTGGGTGTATCGGTGGCCGACCTGTCCGCCGAGCAGAAGAAATCCCTGGAGCTCAAAGGTGGCGTGGTCATCAAGGAAGTCCAGGATGGCCCGGCAGCGCTGATCGGCCTGCGCCCGGGTGACGTCATCAGCCATCTGAACAACCAGGCCATCGGTTCGGCCAAGGAGTTCACCGAAATCGCCAAGGACCTGCCGAAGAACCGCTCGGTGTCGATGCGGGTGCTGCGCCAGGGGCGTGCCAGCTTCATCACCTTCAAGCTCGCCGAGTAAGCGCGTTCGCAGGGGACAAGGGCAGCTTCGGCTGCCCTTTTTCATGAACGTTCACAATTGCAGGGGCGAATCCTGTGTACAGTCGGACAGAGGAACCTCCCCTATCCCTGCTGTTTAAGGTACAATTCCCGGCTATTTTTCGGCGGGCGTCCGGCTCGCAGCCTTTTCGAGTGTTGACCCGTGAGTGATTTGAGTCATATCCGCAATTTCTCCATCATCGCCCACATCGACCATGGCAAGTCGACGCTGGCCGACCGTTTCATCCAGATGTGCGGTGGCCTGTCGGCGCGCGAAATGGAAGCCCAGGTGCTCGATTCCATGGACCTGGAGCGTGAGCGCGGGATCACCATCAAGGCCCACAGCGTCACGCTGCACTACAAGGCGCAGGACGGCAAGACCTACCAGCTGAACTTCATCGATACCCCAGGCCACGTCGACTTCACCTATGAAGTTTCGCGCTCGCTGGCGGCCTGTGAAGGCGCACTGCTGGTCGTCGATGCCGGCCAGGGTGTCGAGGCGCAATCGGTCGCCAACTGCTACACCGCCATCGAGCAGGGCCTCGAGGTCATGCCGGTGCTGAACAAGATGGACCTGCCGCAGGCAGATCCGGACCGCGTCAAGGACGAGATCGAGAAGATCATCGGCATCGACGCCACCGACGCCGTGGCCTGCAGTGCCAAGAGCGGCATGGGCGTGGACGAGGTGCTCGAGCGCCTGGTGCACACCATCCCTGCGCCGGTAGGCGAAATTGACGCGCCGCTGCAGGCGCTGATCATCGACTCCTGGTTCGACAACTACCTGGGCGTGGTCTCGCTGGTGCGTGTGCGCCAGGGCCGGGTCAAGAAAGGCGACAAGATCCTGGTCAAGTCCACCGGCAAGGTGCACCTGGTCGACAGCGTCGGCGTATTCACCCCGAAGCATACCCAGACGGCTGACCTGAAAGCCGGTGAAGTGGGCTTCATCATCGCCAGCATCAAGGACATTCACGGTGCCCCGGTGGGTGACACCCTGACCTTGTCCTCGACCCCGGAGGTCGAAGTACTGGCAGGCTTCAAGAAGATCCAGCCACAGGTCTACGCCGGCCTGTTCCCGGTCAGCTCCGACGACTTCGAAGACTTCCGCGATGCCCTGCAGAAGCTGACCCTGAACGACTCGTCGCTGCAGTACATGCCGGAAAGCTCCGATGCACTGGGCTTCGGCTTCCGTTGCGGCTTCCTCGGCATGCTGCACATGGAAATCATCCAGGAGCGCCTGGAGCGCGAATACGACCTGGACCTGATCACCACCGCACCTAGCGTGATCTACGAGCTCGAGCTGAAAACCGGCGAAACCATCATCGTCGACAACCCGTCGAAGCTGCCTGACGTCTCGGCGGTCACCGATTTCCGCGAACCGATCGTCACCGCGACCATCCTGGTGCCGCAGGAGCACCTGGGCAACGTGATCACCCTGTGCATCGAGAAGCGTGGCGTGCAGCGCGACATGCAGTTCCTCGGCAGCCAGGTGCAGGTGCGTTACGACATGCCGATGAACGAAGTGGTGCTGGACTTCTTCGATCGTCTCAAGTCCACCAGCCGCGGCTATGCTTCGCTGGACTATCATTTCGATCGCTATCAGTCGGCCAACCTGGTCAAGCTGGACGTGTTGATCAACGGCGACAAGGTAGACGCCCTGGCGTTGATCGTGCACCGCGACAACGCGGCCTACAAAGGCCGTGCGTTGACCGAGAAGATGAAGGAGCTGATCCCTCGGCAGATGTTCGATGTGGCGATCCAGGCAGCCATTGGCGGCCAGATCATTGCGCGGACAACCGTCAAGGCGCTCAGAAAGAACGTACTGGCCAAGTGCTACGGTGGTGACGTCAGCCGTAAGAAGAAACTGCTGGAGAAGCAGAAGGCCGGTAAGAAACGCATGAAACAGGTGGGCAACGTGGAAATTCCACAAGAAGCCTTCCTCGCCGTGCTCAGGTTGGATAGCTAGGTCCTATGTCGCTAAATTTCCCGCTGTTGCTGGTCATCGCCGTCTTCGTCTGCGGTTTGCTGGGCTTGATCGACCTGCTGTTCCTGGCCCCGCGCCGGCGTGCGGCAATCGCCAACTATCAGGGCAGCGTCAGCCAGCCCGAGATGGCGGTGGTCGAACGCCTGAACAAGGAACCGTTGCTGGTCGAGTACGGCAAGTCGTTCTTCCCGGTGCTGTTCATCGTGCTGGTGTTGCGTTCGTTCCTGGTCGAACCGTTCCAGATCCCTTCCGGGTCGATGAAACCGACCCTGGAAGTGGGCGACTTCATCCTGGTGAACAAGTTCTCGTACGGCATTCGCCTGCCGGTGGTGGACAAGAAGGTCATCGAGGTGGGTGACCCGCAGCGCGGTGATGTGATGGTGTTCCGCTACCCGAGCGACCCGAACGTCAATTACATCAAGCGTGTGGTCGGCCTGCCGGGCGACCAGATCCGCTATACCAACGACAAGCGGCTGTTCGTCAACGGCCAGCCGATTGCCGAGCAACTGGTGGGTACCGAACCGGGCACCTTGGGCAGCGCCGAGCTGTACAAGGAAAAGCTCGGCGAGGCCGAACACCTGATCCGCAAGGAAATGAGCCGTTATCGCATGCCGCCGGACCAGCAATGGACCGTACCGGCCGGCCATTACTTCATGATGGGCGACAACCGCGACAACTCCAACGACAGCCGCTACTGGGATGATCCGAACATTCCCAAGGAACTGCACGGCATGGTTCCGGACCGGAACATCGTCGGCAAGGCCTTTGCGGTCTGGATGAGCTGGCCAGAGCCCAAGCTCAGCCACCTGCCCAACCTGTCGCGGGTTGGTCTGATCCATTGATACCCTTCGGCGCTGTCCAGCAGACAGCGCCGAATGCATTTCTGACATAGGCTGTGTTCTCAGGGATCGGGAGATTCGCCGTGTTTAGCGGCGTACCACAGCCAAACAGTCTTTCAGGATGTTGATTTGAACAACGCGTTGAACAACCAACGGGTGGCCGCATGACTGCTTCCCTTGCCCGTCTGGAGCGAAAGCTCGGTTACACCTTCAAGAACCAGGACCAGATGCTCCTGGCCCTGACCCATCGCAGCTATGCCGGGCGCAATAACGAGCGCCTGGAGTTTCTCGGTGACGCCATTCTCAACTTCGTCGCCGGCGAAGCGCTGTTCGAGCGCTTCCCGCAGGCCCGTGAAGGCCAGTTGTCGCGCCTGCGAGCGCGGCTGGTCAAGGGCGAGACTCTGGCCCGCCTGGCCCGTGGTTTCGACCTGGGCGAATACCTGCGCCTGGGTTCGGGTGAGCTCAAGAGCGGTGGTTTCCGCCGCGAGTCGATCCTGGCTGATGCCCTGGAGGCGCTGATCGGCGCCATCTATCTGGACGCAGACATGGACACGGCACGCGAACGTGTGCTCGCCTGGTTGGCCGACGAATTCGAAGGCCTGACCCTGGTCGACACCAACAAGGATCCGAAAACCCGCCTGCAGGAATTTCTGCAATCGCGCAGCTGTGAGCTGCCGCGTTATGAGGTAGTGGATATCCAGGGTGAACCGCACTGCCGGACCTTCTTCGTCGAATGCGAAGTGGTGCTGCTGAACAACAAGAGTCGTGGCCAGGGCGTTAGCCGGCGTATTGCCGAGCAAGTTGCCGCCGCGTCTGCACTGATCGCCCTGGGCGTGGAGAATGGCAATGACTGATAACACCCCGACCCGCTGCGGCTACGTAGCCATTGTCGGCCGCCCCAATGTCGGCAAGTCGACCCTGCTCAACCACATCCTCGGCCAGAAGCTGGCGATTACCTCGCGCAAGCCGCAGACCACCCGCCATAACATGCTCGGTATCAAGACCGAGGGTGATGTGCAGGCGATCTACGTCGATACCCCCGGCATGCACAAGGCCAATGACAAGGCCCTGAACCGCTACATGAACCGCACTGCATCGGCTGCCCTGAAGGACGTCGATGTGGTTATTTTCGTGGTCGACCGTACCAAGTGGACCGACGAGGACCAACTGGTGCTGGAGCGTGTGCAGTACGTGACCGGCCCGCTGATCATCGCGGTCAACAAGACCGACCGCATGGAAGAGAAGGCCGAGCTGATTCCGCACCTGCAGTGGCTGCAGGAGCAACTGCCGAATGCCGAGGTGATGCCGATTTCTGCGCAGCAGGGGCACAACCTCGAAGCGCTGGAAGCGCAGATCGCCAAGCACCTGCCGGAGAACGACCACTTTTTCCCCGAAGACCAGATCACCGACCGCAGCAGCCGCTTCCTGGCTGCCGAGCTGGTTCGCGAGAAGATCATGCGTCAGCTCGGTGCAGAGCTGCCGTACCAGATCACCGTGGAAATCGAGGAGTTCAAGCAGCAGGGTCATGTGCTGCATATCCACGCCCTGATCCTGGTCGAGCGCGACGGCCAGAAGAAGATCATCATTGGTGACAAGGGCGAGCGCATCAAGCGCATCGGCTCCGAGGCGCGCAAGGACATGGAAGTGCTGTTCGACTCCAAGGTCATGCTCAACCTCTGGGTCAAGGTCAAAGGCGGCTGGTCCGACGACGAGCGCGCCTTGCGTTCGCTGGGCTACGGCGACCTGTAACTCCACCTGACTGCTCAGGTTACTCTGTGGGAGCGGGTTTCCCCGCGAATGCGTCAGTGGATTCACCACCGCATTCGCGGGTAAACCCGCTCCCACAGTTGTTTGTGAATAGTAGAGATCGCACATGGATCAAGTTGTCGGCCAACCGGCCTACGTCCTGCATAGCCGTGCCTACAAGGAAACCAGCGCGCTGGTGGACTTCTTCACCCCGCAGGGCCGCGTACGTGCGGTGCTGCGGCGGGCGCGGGGCAAGGGTGGCAGCCTGGTGCGGTCATTCGTGCCGTTGGAGGTAGAGCTGCGCGGACGCGGCGAGCTGAAGAACGTCGGGCGCATGGACAGCGCCGGTATTGCCGCCTGGCTGAACGGCGATGCACTGTTCAGCGGGTTGTACCTCAACGAGCTGCTGATGCGCCTGTTGCCTGCCGAAGCGCCGTTCCCGGCACTGTTCGAACACTACACCCTGACCCTGCAAGCGTTGGCCGCCGGTCGTCCGCTGGAGCCGCTGCTGCGTTCCTTCGAATGGCGGCTGCTGGACGAACTCGGGTATGCGTTTTCCTTGGCGCATGACGTCAACGACCAGCCGATCGCTGCCGACGGCTTGTATCGCTTGCGTGTAGATGCCGGCCTGGAGCGGATCGAGCTGGTGCAGCCGGGCCTGTTCCGTGGCACTGAGCTGCTGGCCCTGGCTGAAGCCGACTGGGACGCCCCTGGCGCCTTGTTGGCAGCCAAGCGCCTGATGCGCCAGGCATTGGCGGTTCACCTGGGGCCGAAACCGCTGGTCAGCCGGGAACTGTTTCGCAAGCGCTGATCACGACGTATGCTGTGGGGCTCATACCTCAGGAGAGCCTTTCGTGACTCACAGCAACCGCATGCTTCTAGGCGTAAATATCGACCACGTGGCGACCCTGCGCCAAGCCCGGGGCACGCGTTACCCTGATCCGGTCAAGGCCGCCCTGGATGCCGAGGAAGCCGGTGCCGATGGCATCACCGTGCACCTGCGCGAAGACCGCCGGCACATCCAGGAGCGTGACGTGGTGCTGCTCAAGGATGTGCTGCAGACCCGCATGAACTTCGAGATGGGCGTCACCGAAGAGATGATGGTCTTTGCCGAGCAGATCCGTCCGGCGCATATCTGCCTGGTACCCGAGACCCGTCAGGAGCTGACCACCGAAGGTGGGCTGGATGTGGCGGGCCAGGAGGCACGGATCAAGGCAGCAGTAGAACGCCTGGCACGTACCGGTGCCGAAGTGTCGCTGTTCATCGATGCCGACGAGCGGCAGATCGAGGCGTCGCGCCGCGTGGGCGCGCCGGCTATCGAGCTGCATACCGGGCGTTATGCCGATGCGCAAACCCCGAGCGAAGTGGCTGAGGAGCTGAAGCGTGTCGCCGATGGTGTGGCGTTTGGCGTGGGGCAGGGGTTGATCGTCAATGCTGGCCACGGGCTGCATTACCACAACGTGGAGGCGGTGGCGGCAATCAAGGGCATCAATGAACTGAACATCGGTCATGCACTGGTGGCGCATGCACTGTTTGTTGGTTTCAAAGCCGCTGTGGCCGAGATGAAGGCACTGATCGTCGCGGCTTCGCGCTGACAGGTAGGCTGCCTGTTCGGGCCCATTCGCGGGTAGACCTGCTCCCACATGGCGTTATACAAACCATGTAGCAGCGGGTTTACCCGCGAATGGGCCCGAACAGGCGGCAGCTTACTCAGCAGGAAACACCAGGGTAAACCGCGTAGGCCCTAAGGTTTCGCTGTTCACTTCGACCCGCCCACCATGCAACTGCATGATCGACTTGACGATCGCCAGCCCCAGCCCTGTGCCTCCCTCCAGCCGCGAGCGCCCCGAACCTACCCGGTAAAACCGCTCGAACAAGCGCGACTGGTGTTCTGCTGCAATACCAGGCCCCTGGTTTTCCACTGATAGCCGAACTTCACACCCCTGGCGTTCGATTCGCAACTCCACAGGCTTGTCCTCAGGGCTGTGCCGAATGGCGTTGCTCAACAGGTTCGACAACGCTCGCTGAAAACTCAGGCGGTCGGCCAGTGCTGTCCCCCAGCCCTGCAAGTGCAACTCGATACCCTTTAGCTCGGCACTGAATGCGAACAACTCGCTGACGCGTGACGCCTCATCGGCGAGCGCCAACGGCTTCAGCGCCACCTGCGCTTGCGGCTGGCTGACCTGGGCAAGAAACAGCATGTCGTTGATGATGCGATTAAGCCGGGTCAGTTCCTCGACGCTGTCCTCCAGCACTTCCCGGTAGTTGGCGTTGTCGCGTTCACGCGCCAGGGTCACCTGGGCCTTGCCCATCAGGTTGCTCAGCGGTGTGCGCAACTCATGGGCGAGGTCGTCGGAGAATTGGGACAACTGACGCACGCCCTGGTCGAGGCGGTCGAGCATGATGTTGATGCTGCGCGCCAGCTCCGCCAGTTCCAGCGGCAGGCCGGCGACAGGCAGCCGGTGCTGCAGGTCCTGGGCTGAAACCTGCCCGGCAATGCGCCGGAACCGGCGCAGCGGCTTCAGGCCACGTTGCATCAGCCACCAGGCACCGGCGCCGATCAGCACCAGCAACAGTGGCAGGGCCAGCAGGGTCGAGCGTAGATAGGCCTGGAGCAGGTCCTGGTCGTCGGCGCGGTTGAGCGACATCATGACCCGCACCGGGGTGTCGTCGCGCAGGCGCATCTGGCGGGTGACGGTGAGGATCTGGTTGCCGCTGCTGTCACGCCATTCGTGGAAATTCAGGCGCATGTCGGTGTGCAGGTCGCCGACCCGCGATTCCACGGCAGGGCCCAGACTGAGCAGGTGTGGGTGGCGCCCGTCGAGGGCGAGTACGTTGAGGCTGAGGTTGTCGTGGCCCATCACCAGGTCGAGCAACGGATGGGCACGGCTGCCCAGGTCCTCGCTGCGCAGGTCGACGCGCAGGTTGTGCTCGACCTGCAGCATCTTGCGGGCCAGGTCCTTGCGCGCGCGGCTGTCCAGTTCGTGCTCCAGCGCGAACACCGCCAGGCAGGCCAGCAGCAGCACCAGTGCGGCGCCCATCAGGGTCACGCTCAGTCCCAGGCGAAGCGACAGGCTGGCGTTTTTCAAACGCGTGCCTCGAGCACATAGCCAACGCCACGCAGGGTATGGATCAGCTTGTTGTCGAAGGGGTCGTCGATCTTCGCCCGCAAGCGCCGAATCGACACTTCGACCACATTGGTGTCGCAGTCGAAGTTCATGTCCCACACCAGCGAGATGATCTGCGTCCGGGACAGCACCTCGCCGGTCTGGCGCATCAACAGGTGCAGCAAAGCGAATTCCTTGGCGGTCAGGTCGATACGCTGCCCGGCGCGGTAGGCGCGGTGGCGGCCCGGGTCCAGCTCCAGGTCGGCAACACGCAGGGTGCCGGGCTGCATTTGCTGGTCGTTGCGGCGCAACAGGCTGCGGATGCGTGCCAGCAGCTCCGGGAATTCGAAGGGCTTGAGCAGGTAATCGTCCGCACCCAGGTCCAGGCCTTTGACCCGGTCCGCCAGGCGGCCGTGGGCAGTGAGCATCATGATGCGCGTGGTCGATTCGGCGCGCAGGCGCTGGAGCACGGTCCAGCCATCGAGCTCGGGCAGGTTGACGTCGAGGATGACCAGGTCGTAAGGCTGTTGACGGGCCAAGTGCAAGCCGTCGGTGCCGGTGTGGGCGCAGTCGACCACGTAGCCGTTCTCGCGCAGGCCCTGTTGCAGGTAATCGGCGGTACGCAGTTCGTCCTCGATGATCAGTAGGCGCATGAGGGGGCTCGGGATGATGAAGAGAGGGGATTTTCCACCCTGTAGTGACATCAGGGTCAAGGCCCGGGATGTTACGGCATGAGTAAGGGCCTGCGGTGCAGATAACGGATTTGTAATCCTGGCGTTATCTGGCTGTCTGTTCGGCCCGAACAGGCAACGCATGGCCACATTGCAGGACTGTAATCCCGGCCTCACCTTGCCGTTAGCTAACCCTCGCTAGGATGGCCCCATCTGATCGGTTATCACGAGGCGACCACGATGAACCTGACCAAATACTTGCTGTTGGCCACCCTTGCCCTGGGCAGCGCCAGTGTCTACGCCGAGGGCGGTGCGGAGCGCTCCAGAGAGTTCTGGCAAGCCTTCCGCGAAGACCAGCAGCGCCTGTACGGCGACAGGCAACAGGCCGTTGCCGAGCGTGAGCGCAAGGCGCAGGAGAAGGCCCGCGAGGTGGCCAGGGACTGAAGTAACAGCACCTGCGTCGCGACAGCTCCTCGCCGCAGGTTCAGGCGCCCAACCGGGCGCCTTTTTTATTTGCGCGCCAGCAGGGTGGCGCGGCGCGGCGCCGGCAGGCCTTCGATGGTCTTGCTGTGGTCGTTCGGGTCGAGGAAGTCGCCCAGCGACTGGTAGCGCATCCACTCGGTGCTACGCTGCTCCTCGACGCTGGTCACGCTCACGTCGACGCAACGCACATCGCTGAAGCCGGCACGCCGCAGCCAGCGTTCCAGCGCCGGTACCGACGGCAGGTACCAGACATTGCGCATCTGCGCGTAACGGTCCTCTGGCACCAGCACTTGCTGCTCATCGCCCTCGACCACCAGGGTTTCCAGCACCAGCTCGCCACCTTTGACCAGGCAGTCCTTGAGCGCCAGCAGGTGCTCGATCGGCGAGCGGCGATGGTAGAACACGCCCATGGAAAACACCGTGTCGAACCCTTCCAGGTTGGCGGGCAGCTCTTCCAGGGCGAAGGGTAGATGCCAGGCTGGCAGGTCCGGCAGGTACTGCTGCACGGCCTGGAACTGGCAGAAGAACAGCCAGTTGGGGTCGACCCCGACTACCATGTCGGCGCCGGCACCGAGCATGCGCCACTGGTAGTAGCCGTTGCCACAGCCGACATCGAGCACACGTTTGCCCTTGAGGTCCAGGTGCGGGGCGATGCGTGACCATTTCCAGTCCGAACGCCATTCGGTGTCCACGTGCACGCCAAACAGGTCGAACGGCCCTTTGCGCCATGGCGACAGGCCCATCAGTGCCTGGTGCATCCGGGCCCGGGTGGCGTCGTCGCAGTCGCAGTCCAGGCGCAGCCCGTTGACCAGGTCGATTTCGCTCGGTTGCAGGGCGGGCAGGGCATCGAGCGCACCGCGCCAGCGGTCGAGGTCACCGTGGCCCTTCTCCAGCTTGGCTTCCAGTTGCGCTTGCAGGCCTTGCGACCAGGAAGCCAGGGGCGTACCCGCCAGGCGGCGGACGAGGGGGGACAGATCGATCATGGCAGGGCTATCAACGAGGCAAAGTTAAGGCATTGGAACCAGGGCACCACTTTCGAGAAGCCGGCGGCGTGCAGGCGTTCCTTGTGGGCTTCCAGCGTGTCGGGCTTCATCACGTTTTCGATGGCACTGCGTTTCTGGGCAATTTCCAGTTCGCTGTAGCCATTGGCCCGTTTGAAGTCCAGGTGCAGTTCGTTAAGCAGGTCCTGCTCGTCATCATCGGCGAAGCGCAGTTTTTCCGAGAGGATCAGCGCGCCTCCGGGCAACAGCGCCTGGCGGATGCGGCCAAGCAGCTGCAGGCGCTGGTCGGGGGCGATGAACTGCAGGGTGAAGTTCATCGCCACCACCGAAGCGGGCTCGAACGGCAGGGCGAGGATATCGGCATCCAGTACCTGAACTGGCAGCAGCTCCTGGAACATCGAATCCTGGGCAACCAGGTACTGCCGGCAACGCTCGACCATGGCCGCCGAGTTGTCGACCGCGATCACCCGGCAGCCGTCGGCGCGCACATGCCGGCGCAGCGATTGGGTGACGGCACCCAATGACGCGCCCAGGTCGTACAGCGCGGTGTTCGGCTGGGCGAAGCGCGCAGCCAGCACCCCGAGGTTTTCGACGATGGTCGGGTAACCGGGCACCGAACGCTTGATCATGTCCGGGAACACGCGCACCACGTCCTCGTTGAAGACAAAATCGGGCACCTGCTCCAGAGGCTGGGCGAAGAGGCGGTCGGGTTGTTTGCTCACGGTGAATCCAGGCGGCTGGCGATATGCAGGGTGCGCATTCTAGCCAAACTGTCGCCAGGATGCATGGTTGGCTGACCGGCGCTGCCCGTTCAGTTGACGCGCACCACGCAATCGAAGGTTTGCACCGGTGCTACGTCTCGGGCCCAGGGTTGCTGATAGACCAGCAACAAGTGGCCCTCGCCCGCGGTGCTGGCCTGGTAGCGCCAGGTGGAAACACCCGAGCTGCCTACCACGCCTACCTCATCGGGGGCGCTGTACACCTCCGGGCCGAGGCTGCGCAAAATGTTCGAAGCCGGGTTTTCGATGCGCCAGCGGTAGCCGGTGGACGGGTTGCTGGGCAAGGTGAGCGTCAGTGCCTGGCCAACCTGCAGGCGGATGGGGCATTCGCTTTCGGCGTCCAGCTCGATCGGGTTGGTGGGCTGTTGAGCACAGGCAGAAAGCAGGGTAAAACTCAGGGGAACGAGCAGACGAGGGACGGTCATGTTGGCTCCGGAGGCTGGGAATGGCCTGAGGATAACCGATGCGGGTGAGGTTTTGTGTTGCCGGTGCCGGCCTCTTCGCGGTCAAGCCCGCGAAGAGGCCGGTACGGGTCAGAACAGCACTTTGGCCACGTCGGCGAAGCGCTTGGCGAAATGTACCGTCAGGCCGTCGCGCAGGTAGTCGGGCAGCTCCTCATAGTCGCCGCGGTTAGGCTCCGGCAAGATCAGCTCGAAGATCTTCTGCCGCCGGGCGGCAATTACCTTCTCGCGCACCCCGCCAATCGGCAGCACCTGGCCGGTGAGGGTCAGCTCGCCGGTCATGGCCACGCCTTTCTTCGGCACCTGGTCGCGAGCCAGCGACAGCAGGGCGCTGGCCATGGTGATGCCGGCGCTCGGGCCGTCCTTGGGCGTGGCGCCTTCGGGAACGTGCAGGTGGATGAAGGCTTCGTTGAAGAAGCCCGGGTCGCCACCAAACTGCTTGAGGTTGGAGCTGACATAGCTGTAGGCGATTTCAGCCGATTCCTTCATCACGTCGCCCAGCTTGCCGGTCAGCTTGAAGCCACGGTTGAGGGTATGGATGCGGGTGGCTTCGATGGGCAGCGTGGCGCCGCCCATGCTGGTCCAGGCCAGGCCAGTGATGACGCCTTTGCCGGCCAGCACCTGCTCGCTGCGGAATACCGGCATGCCGAGGGTGGTTTCCAGGTCCTTGGGGCCGATCTTGATCTTGGCAGCCGGATCTTCCAGCAGCTTGACCACGGCTTTGCGAACCAGTTTGCCCAGCTGCTTTTCCAGTTGCCGCACCCCGGCCTCGCGGGCATAGCCCTCGATCACCAGGCGCAAGGCGCTGTCGCTGATGGCGAGGCTGGTCTTGGCCACGCCGGCCTTTGCCAACTGCTTGGGCCACAGGTGGCGCTTGGCGATGGCGAGTTTTTCTTCGGTGATGTAGCCGGACAGGCGGATCACTTCCATGCGGTCGAGCAGCGGCCCGGGGATCGAGTCGAGGGTGTTGGCGGTGCACACGAACAGCACTTTGGACAGGTCCAGGCGCAGGTCGAGATAATGGTCGAGGAAGTCGACGTTCTGCTCCGGGTCGAGGGTTTCCAGTAGCGCCGAAGCCGGGTCGCCCTGATAGCTCTGGCCCATCTTGTCGATCTCGTCGAGCATGATCACCGGGTTCATCACTTCGACATCTTTAAGGGCCTGCACCAGTTTGCCGGGCTGGGCTCCAATATAGGTGCGGCGATGGCCCTTGATCTCGGCTTCGTCACGCATGCCGCCGACGCTGAAGCGGTAGAACGGCCGCCCCAGCGACTCGGCGATGGACTTGCCGATGCTGGTCTTGCCCACGCCGGGCGGGCCCACCAGCAGCACGATCGAGCCGCTGATCTCGCCTTTCCAGGCACCCACGGCAAGGAATTCGAGGATGCGTTCCTTGATGTCGTCAAGGCCAGCGTGGTGCTGATCGAGGACCTTGCGCGCGTGCTTGAGGTCGAGTTTGTCTTTGCCGTAGACGCCCCACGGCAGGGCGGTGGCCCAGTCCAGGTAGTTACGGGTGACGGCGTATTCGGGCGACCCGGTTTCGAGAATGGCCAGTTTGCCCATCTCTTCATCGATGCGTTTGCGCGCCTGCGGCGGCAGGGTCTTGCCTTCAAGACGCTGCTCGAACTGTTCAAGGTCGGCGCTGCGGTCGTCCTTGGTCAGCCCCAGCTCTTGCTGAATGACCTTGAGTTGTTCCTTGAGGAAGAATTCGCGCTGGTGTTCGCCGATCTGCCGGTTGACCTCGGCCGAGATCTCGTTCTGCAGCCGCGCCACTTCCACTTCCTTGCGCAGCATGGGCAAGACTTTTTCCATGCGTTTGAGCATGGGTACGCAGTCGAGCACTTCCTGCAGCTGGCTGCCGGTAGCGGACGTCAGGGCGGCGGCGAAGTCGGTGAGCGGCGACGGGTCGTTGGGACTGAAGCGGTTGAGGTAGTTCTTCAGCTCTTCGCTGTACAGCGGGTTGAGCGGCAGCAGCTCCTTGATCGCGTTGATCAGCGCCATGCCGTACGCCTTGACCTCGTCGGTCGGGTCGGCGGGTTGACGCGGGTATTCGACTTCGACCAGGTAGGGCGGACGGTGATGCTTGAGCCAGGTGCGGATACGTACCCGGGTCAGGCCCTGGGCGACGAACTGCAGTTTGCCGTTTTCCCGGCTGGCATGGTGCACCTTGACCAGCGTGCCGTACTGCGGCAACGCCGAGGTGTCGAAGTGGCGATGGTCTTCTGGCGGGGTGTCCATGAAGAAAAGCGCCAGGCAGTGATCGGGTGACTTGGCCACCAGGTCGAGGGTTTCGGCCCAAGGTTCTTCGTTGACGATCACCGGCAGCACCTGGGCCGGGAAGAACGGTCGGTTGTGGATCGGAATCACGTAGACCTTGTCCGGCAACTGCTGGCCGGGCAGGGCGAGGGCGTGGCCAGGTTCGGCCTGGGTGGTGTGTTCGACTTCGCTGTGTTCTTCGGGGTGTTCCGGGAAATCCTGCTGGTCGCTCATGGGGCACCTGCGTGAATGACTATGGTGCTTAGATGGGGCGCGGGGGGATGGGTTTCAATGGTAGACGAAGGCAGCAGGGAAGGCTTTCATCTTTGCTGGCCCGTACCGGCCTGATCGCCGGCAAGCCAGCTCCCACAGGTATCGCGCAGCTTTCAAGGCCTGCGCAGTACCTGTGGGAGCTGGCTTGCCGGCGATCAGGCCGGTACAGGTGAATGAGCCCCTGAAGAGGGGCCCGGTAGCATTACTCGGCCAATTTGTAAGCGATGATGTAATCGCCCATTTTGGTACCCAGCGAGCCATGCCCGCCGGCAGTCACCAGCACGTACTGCTTGCCGTCCTTGCCGGTGTAGGTCATCGGTGTGGCCTGGCCACCCGCTGGCAGGCGGGCTTTCCACAGTTCCTTGCCATTATTGGTGTCATAGGCGCGCAGGTACTGGTCCAGCGTGCCGCTGAGGAAGCCGACGCCACCGGCGGTGACGATCGAACCGCCCATGCTTGGCACGCCAACCGGCATGCCGATAGGTACCGGGGTGCTGTCACGGGTAGTGCCGTTCTTGTGTTTCCACACCACCTTGTTGGTGAACAGGTCGATGGCGGCCACATAACCCCAGGCCGGGGCCTGGCAGGGTACGCCCAGTGGCGACATGAACGGGTGCATGGTCACGGCATACGGCGCGCCGGTGTTCGGCTGCACGCCGCTGGTCTCGCTTTCGCGCTTGCTGCCTTCGGCCACTTGCTCGCGCGGGACCATCTTCGACACGAAGGCCATGTAGTTGGGCGAGGTGAACAGCAGCTGACGCACCGGGTCGACCGACACGCTGCCCCAGTTGAACACACCGACGTTGCCCGGGTAGATCAGCGAGCCCTGCTCGGACGGCGGGGTGTACTGGCCTTCGTAGCGCAGTTCGCGGAACTGGATGCGGCACAGCATCTGGTCGAACGGCGTGGCGCCCCACATGGCCTGTTCGGTCAGGTCCGGGCCAAGCAGGTTGAGGTCGGAGCGGGCCTGGGTGGGTGAAGTGTGGTCGCCCTTCACCGCGCCCTGCGGGGTCGGGATTTCACGGATCGGCACGATCGGCGTACCGTCGCGGCGGTCGAGCACGTACAGGCTGCCTTGCTTGGTCGGCACGATGATCGCCGGTTTCACGCCGTCATTGGTCTTCAGGTGGACCAGAGTCGGCTGGCTGCCAACGTCCATGTCCCACAGGTCGTGATGGGTGAACTGGTAGTTCCAGCGCGCCTTGCCGGTGGCCAGGTCCAGGGCGACCACGCCGGCGCTGTACTTCTCTGCACCCGGGGTGCGGTCGGCGCCCCATTGGTCGGGGGTCTGGTTGCCCAGCGGCAGGTAGATCATGCCCAGGTCTTCGTCAACGCTGGCGATCGACCACATGTTGGCCGAGTTGCGGCTATACATCTTGCCGGGGGCCAGTGGCTTGGTGTCGTCCGGGTTGTTGCTGTCCCAGTTCCAGACCAGGTGGCCGTCATGCACATCGTAGGCGCGGATCACGCCGGACGGCTCGTTGGTCGACTCGTTGTCGGTGACATGGCCACCGATGATCACCAGGTCACGGGTCACGGCGGCAGGCGAGGTGGAGTAGTAGCCGCCGGCCGTGAACGGGCCGATGCCGGTGGTGAGGTCGATCACGCCCTGGTTGGCGAAACCTTCGCAGACCTTGCCGTTGTCGGCGTTGATGGCGATCAGGCGAGCGTCTGCGGTCGGCAGGTAGAGGCGGCGCGGGCAGGCCTGGGCCACGGCCTGGCCAGCGTCGGTGATTTTCGGTGCCGGGCTGCCGTCACGGCTGACGTAGCGGTTTTCGTCATAGTACGAAACGCCGCGGCAGGTCATGTGGGCGAAGCCTTTAAAGGTGCCGACCGGGCTCTTGACCTGTGGGTCGTAGCGCCAGATTTCTGCGCCGGTGTCCGGATCCAGTGCCAGCAGGCGGCTGTGCGCGGTGCAGGCGTAGAGCATGCCGTTGACCTTCAGCGGGGTGTTCTGGTTGGTCAGCTCCACCGGGTCATTGTCGGTCGGCAGGTCACCGGTGCGAATGCGCCAGGCTTCTTCCAGGCGATACGCATTCTGCGGGGTGATCTGGCGCAGCGGCGAGTAACGGTCGCCATGCTCGGTGCGGCCGTAAGCCTGCCATTCGCCGTCGGGCATGGCCGGTGCGGCACTGGCCATTTCGCTGCTGTCGCGGCCCACTTCGCCGAACACTTCACCGGGGTGGGTGAACTGGCTGCCCAGGGCGCAAGCACCCGACGCGACCACGGCAACGCCGAGCAGTGCAGTGTTGGCTTTGCTGCCTGGGCCGATCAGCGGGCGACGTGCCCACGGCAGCAACAGCACCACACCGATGGCGAACCAGATGGCCAGGCGCGGCACCAGCTGCCACCAGTCCAGGCCCACT
The DNA here is from genome assembly GCF_059295255.1 of Pseudomonas sp. 8_5_2. Lineage (NCBI taxonomy): Bacteria > Pseudomonadati > Pseudomonadota > Gammaproteobacteria > Pseudomonadales > Pseudomonadaceae > Pseudomonas > Pseudomonas sp. 8_5_2. Next base: position 4,786,561 of record NZ_CM181238.1, on the reverse strand, counting down.
TCCAGCAAGGCCCACACGGTGCTGCCCAGTAGCACCAGGCCGTACAGGCCGAGGCCGATGCGGCGCTGGGCCAGCAGCAGGATGCCGGACAGGGCAAAGCCGATACCGGCGATCAGGTAGTACAGCGATCCGCCCAGCTGGCTCAGCTTGATGCCGCCGGCCAACAAGGCCAGGCCCATCAGCAACAGCAACGCGCCGATCAGGCGCGGTAGCCAGCGGCTTCCATTGTTGGCACCTTCAGTGCTCATCGTAGGTTCTCCGTCAGGTCAAAAAGGGGTTAGAAACTGCTCTGGATCTTGAGGCCGCCGACCAGGGCGCCATCGACCTGCGACACCCCGCCCGGGTGGCGGATGTACTGCAGGTTGGGGCGTACCGTGAGCCAGTCGGCCAGGTGGATGCCGTAGTACAGCTCGGCGCTGTACTCGGTGTCCTGCACCGGCAGGAAGCCGGGGTTGTCATAATCGTCGAGGCCGGCGGCCTGGTTGGCCAGGCGGGCGTTCTTGCGATAGGCAGGGTTGACGTGCACGCGCGCGAGGGCGAAACCGATGTCGTCCTTGGCGCGGGCGTCGAAAGGCCCTTTGTATACCAGTCCTGCCTGCACATAGTTGTCGATGGCATTGGTCTTCTTGTCATGCACCGTGGCGTTGGCGAACAGGCTCAGGCCACGCGACTGGTCGGACGCCAGCGAGGTCACCTGCTGCTGGGCGCCGAGCCACAAGCCGTGCTTGCTCGAGCTGCTGCGGTAGGCGGCGCCGCTAAGGGCTGCCGGCTGGCCGCTGCTGTCCTTGAGAACATCTTGTGCCTTGGCATTACTGTAGTAGTAGCCGGCGCGATATTCCCCTTTCAGGCCTTGGATACGTGGGCTCCATACCAGTTCGATCGGCATTACGGCACCCTGGGTGCCGCTGCCGCTGAGCTTGAACCCGTTGCCCGATTCGAGGTTGGACGGATTCTGCTCGAACACCCCGACTTGGGCATAGAGTGCGTCGCTGAGGTTGTAGCGCACGCGCAATGCCCACTGGCTGACCGGCCAGTTGTACCAGATGCCACCTACCCAGTTGCCCACTTGCGAGCCGCAGAACGCCAGGTTCTGGAAGTCGCAGGGGAAGCTGTTGAAGTCCTCGCCTTCGCCGAAGCGGCCGAATTTCACGTCCAGCGCGCCGTCGAAGTACTTCTGCTTGATCCACATCTGCGTCAACCGCCAGGTTTCGCCACGGCCCCAGACTTCCTGGGCCGAGGTGAAGCCACCCACGCGCGGGTCGTTGATGCGGTCGTTGCTGATGTTGTCGCCGTGGCGCTCGGTAATGGTCAGTTGGAATTCGGAGTCTTCCCAGCCGAGGATCTTTTCCAGGTCCAGGTGGCTACCGAAGGTGAACTGGTCGCTGTAGCGCGCGGTGCGGTCGTGGTCGTAACCGCCGTGCAGGTTGCTGCCCATCTCGCCGGTGTAGCCGAGGGTGAAGTCGTAGCCTTTTTCCAGCAACTGGCTGCGGGTGCCGCCCCAGTCGCCGAGCATCCACGGGGAGTCGCTGGCGAACATTTCAGTGGCGCTGGCGGGGGTTGCCAAGGCGCCGAGGGCAAGGCCGATGTAGCAGGGTTTGGGCAGTTGGAACATGAGATAGCGCTATCTTTTGATTATTGAAAAAATGGCAAGCGCATCGAAGAGCGAGCTCCTCAATGGATAGGACGACAAGTTGGGGTCGATGAAGCGTTTCAGCTTGCGGCGGGGAGGATATAGCGGAAGTTGTAAGAAAAAAAGACAAATTGTCGCAGTGGATTGTTGCGGGTTTGGCAACAGTCCTGGTATTTGCGGGATGTACATAACCTGTGGGAGCGGGTTCACTCGCGAATGCGGCGGTGGCTCCACCATTGCATTCACGGGTGAACCCGCTCCTACACAGGCCGCGTCTGATCAGAAGGTGGTACGCAAGCCGACCTCCACACTACGCCCAGGGGCTGGCGCGATATCCCGCAGGATCGAACTGGCGTAGCGCACGGTCTGGTCGGTCAGGTTCTCGCCGCGCACAAATGCCAGCCACTGGCTTTGGCCGATGTCGAAGCGATAGCCGACGCTGGCGCCCAGGGTGGTGTAGCCATCGGTGCTGGTTTCATTGGCCGGCTTGCGCTGCTGCGAGGCGGCATGCTGGACATCCACCCGAGCCTGCCAGCGATCCAGCTCCCAGACCAGTCCACTGTTCAGCCGTAGCGGCGCGATGCGGGGCAGCGCCTCGCCACTGTCGAGGTTCTTGGCCCGGGTGTAGTCACCGGACAGCTCCAGGGCGAAGCTGCCATAGCGGTTCTCGGCCAGCTGCCAGCGGTCTTGGGCCTCGATGCCGTAGAAGCGCGCCCGCACGCCCTGGTACTGGTATTCCGGGAAACCGTCGTGGTCATGATCGTGGTCGTGATCATCGTCGTCATGGCCGTGGTCATGCCCGCCCTCGCGCAGGTTGCCGGTGCCGATCAGGCCGATGTAGTTGCGAAAGTGGCTGTAGAACACCCCGACACTTCCCTTGTGGGTGCCATTGTCGAAGCGCAGCGCGAGGTCGGCGGAAATGGCCTTTTCCTTGTTCAGGCTGGCGTCGCCCACTTCATAGGCACCGGTGGCCACGTGGGCACCATTGGCGTACAGCTCGTAGAAGGTCGGGGCGCGTTCGGTATAGCCCAGGTTGGCGGCCAGCGACCAGATCGGGTCGAGCTGGTACACCGCACCCGATGACAGGCTGAAGGCGTTGAAGCTGCTGGCGCTGTCGGCGTTGACGAAGTTCTCGTTGCCCTTGGCGTCCGGGTCGACCCGGGTGTGCTCCATGCGCGCGCCCAGGCTCAGGTTCAGCCGCTCGGTGGCCTGCCACTGCTCCAGCATGAACAGCGCCAGGCTGTCGGTATCGGTGTGCGGGACAAACGCTTCCTCGCCCAAGGCCGAGAACTGGTTGCGGCTGACCTGGGCCCCGATTACCCCTTCTACCGGCCCGAGCGGTTGATGACGGGCTTCGATGCGCGCTTCGTAGCCCTTGTTCTTGAACGTGGTGTGGACCTCACCTTCTTCTATTTCACTGTGCTCGTAGTCGGTGTAGCCGGCGTCGACCTTGATCGAACTGAACGGGCCGTTCAGGTCACGCAGCTCGGAGGCGAAGGCGTAGTGGTCCTGTTGCATGTCCAGGCGCACACCGGGTTCGGCCACTGAGCCGTAGTTGCTGTCATAGCGGCTGTACGACAGCCCGGCGTAACCATGATCCCAGTGGTAGGCGCCGCCCAGTGCGCCACCGTCCTGGCGGCCGTCACTGTTTTCCAGGCGGTGCTTGCTGCCGGGCTCTTCGGCATCGCGCACCTTGGCGCTACGGGCATAGCCGGGAATGCGCAGGTCGTTGAACTGGCGGCTGTTGGCATCCAGGTGCAAGGCGAAGGCACCGTTGCCGGCCTCCAGCTTGCCGGCGCTGCTGCGGGTGGTGTCGGCGCCGCCGTAGCGCAGCTCACCGGCACCGTGGATGCCCTCGATCGGCGCGTCCGGGATACGGTTGTCGAAGGTGTTGACCACGCCGCCAATGGCGTTGCCGCCGTACAGCAGGGCGGCGGGACCGCGGACGATTTCGACCCGGTCGACGGTTACCGGGTCCAGTGGCACGGCATGATCGTAGGAAAGCGACGAGGCATCCAGGGCGCCGACGCCATTGCGCAGGATGCGAATGCGGTCGCCGTCCAGGCCGCGGATTACCGGGCGGCTGGCACCAGGGCCGAACCAGGTCGAGGCGACACCGGGCTGCTTGTTCAGGGTTTCACCGAGGCTGCCATGCTGCTGTTGCAGCAGGTTGTCGCCTTCGAGCACGGTGCTGGGAGCGGCCAGTTGGCTATTGCCCAGCGGGTTGGCGGTGATGACCTGGGGTTCGAGTTCCACGGCCTGGCTGGGTGATGCGGCAAGCCAGAGCGCGACGGTGAGAGAGGAGAAGCGAAGGGGTGAATACAGCATGGGGGGCGGGCGTTCCTTGGCAGATGCTTTTATAGTGTTACAAGATAACATAACTATTTCAGCATAGAGGATTTGCGCCTGGCCAGCGATTTTTCTGTCGACCCGACTGATCCCACCCGCCACTACACTCGTGTAAGGTGCGCATCTTTCCTACGGAGCACAGCATGAGCACGGCCCAACACAACGCGCTGCACGGCAAGACCCTCGAACAGATCCTCACCGAACTGGTGGCGCACTACCAATGGCAGGGGCTGGCCGAGCGCGTCGATGTGCGCTGCTTCAAGAGCAACCCGACCATCAAGTCGAGCCTGACCTTCCTGCGCAAGACACCGTGGGCGCGGGAAAAGGTCGAGCAGCTGTACGTGAAGCTGCAGCGCCAGGCCTGACATGCCGCGGCGCCCGTGGCTGACCGGCATGGCTGTACTGGGCTGGTTCGGCCTGACCGTTCAGGTGTACCTGGTGCTGCTGGCGCGTTGGCACGATCAGGCCAGCCTGATCGGCGGTCTCATCAACGTCTTCGGCTATTTCACCGTGTTGACCAATACCCTGGTGGCAACGGTGCTCAGTTATGCGGCGTTTGGCCGGGAAGGGCGGGGCAAACGCTTTTTCCTGTCACCTTCGGTGAGTACGGCAGTGGCTGCCAGCATCGTGCTGGTGGCGCTGGCCTACAGCCTGTTGCTGCGCCATTTGTGGCAGCCGCAGGGCTGGCAATGGCTGGCGGACGAGCTGTTGCACGACGTGATGCCCGCACTGTATGCGCTGTATTGGTGGTGCGAAGTGCCCAAGGGCACCCTGCGGCTGCGGCATTTGGCGGTTTGGGCGTTGTACCCGGCTGTGTATTTTGCCTATGCGCTGTGGCGGGGGAGCGATATTGGCGTGTATGCCTACCCGTTCATCGATGTGGCGAGCCTGGGGATTGGGCAGGTGATGCTCAATGCGCTGGGGGTGCTGGCAGGGTTCTGGGGGATCGGGCTGGTGTTGTTGGCGGTGGACAGGTATATGGCACAACATTTTCAGCGTCTGTGAGATCGAGCGCCGCCCGCGCGGCGCTTGATCTCACAGACGCTGCATATCCTGTGGCGAGCACCTGTCAGCCCTGATGCAATCCCTGCTGCAACTGGCCTGCCGACGACAAAGCCAGTCCTGGGACTACCAGTCACTCGTCCTCCGCAGTCCCGTCAGCACGCCAGTATGCCGCAGCCTTCAGCGCATCCTCAGCCACGCCTTTCTCCAGCAGCACTGCCTTGGCCTGGCGGGTCAGGGCTTTTTCCAGCGCCACCCAGCCATACAGCCGGCCTTGCGGCAAGCTCAGGTTCTTCACCAGCGTCAGCAGGTCCTCTTGCCTACGGCGCACCCAGATCACTTCCACCTGGGCCTTGCTCGGCAGCGGCTGGCGCTCTTGCTCGTCTTCGATCTGGATAACCGCCAGAACCTGGCGGCCTGCGGGCAACTCCTCCAGCCGCCGGCCAATCGCCGGAATGGCAGTTTCGTCCCCGATCAGCAGATAGCTGTCGAAAATGTCCGGCACCACCAGCGAAGCCCGAGGCCCGGCGATGTTCAGGGTGTGCCCAGGCGCGGCCTGAGCGGCCCAGGTTGAGGCAGGGCCATCGCCGTGCAGCACGAAGTCGATGTCCAGTTCATTGGCCACCAGGTCGATGCGCCGTGGTGTGTATTCGCGCATGGTCGGGCGCGGGCCGCCGTCGGGGCGCAGGTTGCGCGCGTCGATGGCCTGCTGTTGCTCCGGTGTTTCGGCGAACAGCAGCTTGATATGGTCGTCGCTGCCCACGCTGGTGAAGCCTTCGAGTTCGGAACCACCCAAGGTGATGCGGCGCATGCGTGGGGTCAGTTCGGTCACCCGCAGCACCTGCAGGCGGCGCTGGCGAATTTCGTGGTTGACGCGGTGAATGGTGTCACTCATGGGGAGTCTCCTTGACGCGTTCGGCCGGCCCGGTGGCGATGGCCTTGGCGGTATGGTTGAGCAGATCGCGGACCCGCTCGATTTCTTCGGCGGTCCAGCGGCCGCTGTGCATGTGCAGTGCGTGGCGCAGGTTGCCGACCGCTTCATGGATTTCTGGTGGGCGATCGTGGCCGCGCAGGGCGCGCTTGCTGACTTCGATGCGCATGCGCACGCCGTCAAGGGCCACGGCCTGCTCAGCCAGGGCGCTGCGGCCGGCATCGGTGATGGCATAAAGGCGCTTGCTGCCTTGCACCTGGCCGCTGATCAGCTCGGCTTCCTCAAGAAAGTTCAGCGTGGGGTAGATCACCCCCGGGCTTGGGCTGTAGCTGCCATCGAACAGATTTTCGATCTGCCGGATCAGGTCGTAGCCGTGCCCGGGTTGCTCGGCGAGCAGGTCCAGCATCAGCAGCTTGAGATCACCGGGGGCGAAGACGCGGGGGCCACGCTCGCCGCGGCCTGGGCGCCGCTCGAACGGATCGTGGGGGGTGTGTTCACGCATGGGCATTGAGCTCCGTCGTTTGCGATATATCTTAAGATATTACTCAAGATATATCTAAAGACAAGCCCTTTGTTGCGGATGATTATCATCTAGTTGGTCGATAGGTTTCCTGAAGGTGCCGGGGTATGAACGGCCACCTGTGGCGGTTTGCACTCATTCGGATTGCCCGGCTGCAGGTAAGGCATCAGGATCGGCGCCATGCCCTTGAGCACCTGAACTGGCAGCGCCGAGGTAAATTTGAAGGCTTCTGCCGAGCGCCCAGGGACGAAGGCGGTCAAGGTGCCAAAGTGGTTGTCGCCCAGGAAGAACACGAACGTGGCGGTTCGGTTCAGCGAGCGGGAGCCGATCAGCCGCCCGCCGGCGCCAAAGCTTTCGATGCGGTTATCACCCGTGCCGGTCTTGCCACCCATTACCAGTGGCGTGCCGTCCTGCAGCTTGAAGCTGCCGGAAATCCGCCGCGCCGTGCCTGCATCCACCACCTGCGACATGGCGCCTTTCAGGGCTCGCGCCACCTCCACTGGCAAAATCCGCACGCCGCGGTCCGGGTCGGTGAGCAGCTTGGTTTCGTAAGGGGTGTTGGCCGCAAAGTGCAGGGTGTCGATGCGCAGCGTCGGCAGGCGAATGCCATCGTTCTGGATGATGCCGACCAGCTCGGAAAGGGCGGCAGGGCGGTCGCCCGAGCTGCCGATGGCGGTGGCCAGCGACGGCACCAGATGGTCGAACGGATAGCCCACGCGCTTCCAGCGCTGGTGGATGTCGAGGAACGCTTCGATCTCGACCATGGTGCGGATGCGGCTGTCGCGGGCGCCCTGATGGCGGCTTTTGAACAGCCAGCCGTACACCTCCTGGCGCTCGAAGCGGCTGGCATTGACCATCTCGGTCAAGGTCGAGCTCGGGTTCTTCAGCAGGTAACCCAGCAGCCACAAATCCAGTGGATGGACCTTGGCGATATAGCCCTGGTCGGGTAGGTCGTACTTGCCCGGGCCGTAAGCGGCGTACATCTCGGACAGGCGCCCGTCGGTGAGTTTGCCGAGGGTGATCTTGTCCCCCTTGAGGTGGGCCCGGACAAAGGCGTTGAAGGTTTCCTGGCCGGCTTCGGGAAACAGGTAACGGTGCACCGCGGCCAGCCGTTGCGGGGTGACACGCATGCTGTCGAGGAACGTGTCCAGGCGCTGCTGCGAGGTTTTGCGCTGGTATTTTTTCCAGAAGCGCATCAGGTAGTTGGTGCCCTCCTTGTCGGCGAAGCGGGCCAGGTATTCCTGGCGGCGCGGGTCGGCGTCGTCCTTCAGCAGCGGTACCCGGTTGAACGGCTGCTGGTACGTCACGTAGCGCACCAGGTCGCGCATCAAGCGGATGAACGGCAGGTTGATCGACTCGCGCAGGGCGTCCTTGAGAGTCGGGTTGCGGTTGTTGTCTTCCTTGCGGAAGTTGTTGAACACATGCATGCCGCCGCCGGTGAAAAAGGCTTCGCCGGTGTTGGCCGAGTACTTGCGCTCCAGCGCTGCGTCGAGCATGGCATCAAGGCTCTGGTTCTTGCTGTTCTGCGCCAGCCATTCCAGCGACCACTGGGTGATGCGGTCGAGTTCGGCGACCTCGACTTTCTTCAATTCGGCGGGGGGCTTGCCGGCGTACTTGTCATGCAGTTCGGCAATGATTTCCAGGTAGGTAGTGAGTACTCGCAGCTTGGCAGTGGAACCCAGCTCCAGCTTGCTGCCCTCGTTGATGTCGAAGGGCTGGTTGGTGCTGTCGGTCTGCACCCGCACCCGCGAGCCATCGGCGGTGCGCTCGAACAAGGTGAAGCTGTAGCTGACCTGGTCGGTGGTCTTGGTGGTGAGCAGGCGTTCGCCGATCAGGCCCATTTGTGCGGCGAATGCGGGGTCGGCGAGGTTTTTCAGGTACTGGCTGACCTGCAACTGCAGGTCGGCCTGCAAGGTGCTGGTGGCTGACAGGTCGAGCCGGTCGAGGTCGTACAGTGGGCGGTTGAGCATGGCTGCCAAGCGGTTGCGCGCCAGGCTGATGCCCTTGTTGGTGACGATTGGGACGATGGTCGGTTGCGCGACCCAGTCACGATAAACCGCCTTGCTGGCCAGCGCGGCGTCGGCCAGCGGCTGTTCAATGACGTTGTTGGCGGCGAGCACGCGGATGTGTGAGTCGGTGAGCTCGGCCAGCTCGATCCGGCCTTTGGACAAGTAGTGCGAGGGCCGGCGCTGGGCAATCATCAGCGACAGCACCTGGCGCAGGGCCAGGCCGCGTGTGGCCAGGCTCTCGGCGTCGCTGGCGGTGGACGTCAGGGCCTGGTTGACCTGGTCGAAGTCGGCGCCGTACCACACCCGCAGCCCTTCGGCCATGCCATGCACCTCGCCATGCCCAGGCACTGCCGACAGCGGCACGCTGTTGAGGTAGTCGCGCACGATACGCTGGCGTGCCTCGGTGGTATCGGGGCCGCCCTGGTAGGCGCGAACGCTGGCAGAAACCATCTGGCGGATCTTCTCGGCGCCTGACACGGTCAGGCCGTCTGGCGAGTGGCGGTATTTCTCCAGCTGGGTGGCCAAGGTGCTACCGCCGGCCGACTGCCCCGGCAGGGCCAGGTATTTGGCGATCTGGCTGTAGGCGGCCTTGGCGAAGCGCGGCCAGTCCACGGCGGGGTTGTTGCGTGGGTCCTTGGCGTCGAGCAGGTCGCGGTTTTCGATGAACAGCAGGCTGTTGACCATCACCGGCGGGATCGCCGCAAAGTCCGGGTACAGGTGCTGCGGATAGTTGTACTGGTACAGCGTGTCGCCGCGGCAGTCGGTGATCGACAGGCCCGCCTGGATTTTCTCGATATACGGGGCGAACAGCCCATGATCGACGTAGTTCATCAACGCTGGCGAAAACCTCACCTGCTCGCTGATCAGGTAGTCGCGCTTGAGCAGGCGTGGCAGGAACTCGCCCAGCGCGCTGTAGCCCAGGCGTTTGTCGAACGGCCCTTCACCGGGGTAGACGATGGCATCGCTGGGGCCGGGCTGCAGTGAATAGGTGAGGGTGCCCGCCAGTTTGCTGAATTCCCGCGATTGCAGTTCGGACGTGCGAAATTCGTCATACGCGGCAAAGCCGATGGCCACCAGCGCCACCAGCAGGATCAGGATGATCAGCCGCCACCATAGCCGACGCTGACGGGGTGACTGGGGTTGTGGCGTCTCGGCCGGAGGTATCTGGGGTGCTTCCGTTCTGCTTGGTTCCGATTGCCACAGTGCGCCCATAGTCTTCAATCCGGCCAGGTGTTTTCGTCTTGCTTGTCTGAAGCTTAGACGTTGAGCGCATCAGGTGAAAAATTTGTAGGACGCGACGGAAAGTGGCGTAAGGCTATGCGGCTTTGGTGTGGGTTTCCTCGTTCGCCGATATTGCTATGGTGCCCGAGTTTTGCGGCCGCTGCGCCCCGCTCGCAAGCAAGCCAGCTGCCAAAACCCCAGAGAACTCGCTGATTTTTCCTGTATATACAGCGAAAAACCCTGCACCGAGCTTCCTATACTGCTCGCCCCCTTCGCCCCGCCGGGTGCTCTACACCGGCATACGGGCCGGCCCACGAGGCCAGCCTGGCAAGCCACCGCCACGCCTATCGGCATGGTCAGTGCTGCACGAAGGTCAAATCCAATAACAAAATGAGGTTGTATTGCTATGCCAGTCGGCAACCACCCTGCCCACGGCCAAGCCACTGAAGGCGGCCCGCTCAAGCGTGAACTGGGCGAACGGCACATCCGCCTGATGGCGCTGGGCGCCTGTATCGGTGTCGGTCTTTTCCTGGGTTCGGCCAAGGCCATCGAAATGGCCGGCCCTGCCATCATGCTGTCCTACATCATCGGCGGCCTGGCCATCCTGGTGATCATGCGCGCCCTGGGCGAAATGGCCGTGCACAACCCGGTCGCCGGGTCTTTCAGCCGCTATGCCCAGGACTACCTCGGCCCGCTGGCGGGCTTTCTTACCGGCTGGAACTACTGGTTCCTGTGGCTGGTAACCTGCGTGGCCGAAATCACTGCGGTGGCCATCTACATGGGCATCTGGTTCCCCGATGTACCACGCTGGATCTGGGCCCTGGCGGCCCTGGGCAGCATGGGCGCGGTCAACCTGGTGGCGGTGAAGGCCTTCGGCGAGTTCGAGTTCTGGTTCGCCCTGATCAAGATCGTCACCATCATCGCCATGGTCCTTGGGGGCATTGGCGTGATTGCCTTCGGCTTCGGTAACGACGGTGTGGCACTCGGTATTTCCAACCTGTGGAGCAATGGCGGCTTCATGCCCAACGGCATGACTGGTGTGCTGATGTCGCTGCAGATGGTCATGTTCGCCTACCTGGGCGTGGAAATGATCGGCCTGACCGCCGGCGAAGCGCGCAACCCGCAGAAGACCATTCCACAGGCCATCGGCTCGGTGTTCTGGCGCATCCTGCTGTTCTACGTTGGTGCGCTGTTCGTGATCCTGTCGATCTACCCGTGGAACGAAATCGGCAGCCAGGGCAGCCCGTTCGTCATGACCTTCGAGCGCCTGGGCATCAAGACTGCGGCGGGCATCATCAACTTCGTGGTCATCACTGCGGCGCTGTCGTCGTGCAACGGCGGTATCTTCAGCACCGGGCGCATGCTCTACAGCCTGGCGCAGAATGGCCAGGCCCCGGCGGCGTTCGCCCGTACCTCGAAAAACGGCGTACCGCGCAATGCGCTGCTGCTGTCGATCGGCGCGCTGCTGCTGGGTGTGCTGGCCAACTACCTGGTACCGGAAAAGGTCTTCGTCTGGGTGACTTCGATCGCCACCTTCGGTGCAATCTGGACCTGGGTGATGATTCTGCTGGCGCAGCTCAAGTTCCGCGCTGGCCTGAGCACCGCCGAGCGCAAGGCACTCAAGTACCGCATGTGGCTGTGGCCGCTGAGCTCCTACCTGGCGCTGGCCTTCCTGGTGCTGGTGGTTGGCCTGATGGCGTACTTCGAGGATACCCGCGTGGCCCTGTACATTGGCCCGGCGTTCCTGGTGTTGCTGACGGTGCTGTACTACACGTTCCGCCTGGCACCGAAAGAGGTGCAGGGTGTGGCCAGTACCGCTTCCTGATCTGAGATAGCCGGGGCCGCTTTGCGGCCCATCGCCGGCAAGCCAGCTCCCACAGTTACAGCATATCGCTCCAGGGCAAAGCGGTCAGTGTGGGAGCTGGCTTGCCGGCGATGGGCTGCAAAGCAGCCCCAGGTGCCTGTCAGGCCGCCACCTCACTGTGCGGCTCAAAGCTGTCCGCCCGCGCCAGTTGCCACATGCGCGAATAGAACTGGCCATTCACCTCGCCAGTCAGCAACTCCCCCGGCTTCAGGAACACATGCATCTGCGAGAACAGCTTGATCTCGGTGGCCGATACCCGCCGTACCAGGTGCTTGGCTTCCAGCTGCTCGGGATGGTTCAATCCCGCCGCAGCCAGCATTTCGGCCAATGCACGCAAGGTGTTGTGATGGAAGTTCAACACCCGCTGGGCCTTGTCCGGCACCACCAGGGCGCGCTGGCGCAACGGGTCTTGCGTGGCCACGCCGGTCGGGCATTTGTTGGTATGGCAGCTTTGCGACTGGATGCAGCCAATGGCAAACATGAAACCGCGCGCCGAGTTGGCCCAGTCGGCGCCAATGGCCAGCACGCTGGCAATGTCAAAAGCACTGACGATCTTGCCGCTGGCCCCTAGCTTGATCTTGTCGCGCAGGTTCAGGCCGACCAGGGTGTTGTGCACGAACAGCAAGCCTTCGCGCAACGGCACGCCGATATGGTCGGTGAATTCCACGGGCGCCGCACCCGTGCCCCCTTCCTTGCCATCGACCACGATGAAGTCGGGCAGGATGCCGGTTTCCAGCATGGCCTTGGCGATGCCCATGAACTCCCACGGGTGGCCCAGGCAGAACTTGAACCCCACCGGTTTGCCCCCCGACAGTTCACGCAGCTGGGCGATGAACTGCATCATTTCGGTGGGGGTGGAGAAGGCGCTGTGGCGCGACGGCGAGATGCAGTCTTCGCCCATCAATATGCCGCGGGTCTCGGCGATTTCCTGGGTGACCTTGTGCTTGGGCAGGATGCCGCCATGGCCGGGCTTGGCGCCTTGGCTCATCTTTATCTCGATCATCCGCACCTGCGGGCTGCGTGCTTGCGTGGCGAAGCGCTCAGGGTCGAAACGGCCATCCGGGGTGCGGCAACCGAAGTAGCCGCTGCCCAGTTCCCACACCAGGTCGCCACCGTGCTCGCGGTGATAGGGGCTGATGCTGCCTTCGCCGGTGTCATGGTGGAAATTGCCCAGCTTGGCGCCCTGGTTGAGGGCGCGGATGGCATTGGCGCTGAGTGAGCCGAAGCTCATGGCCGAGATGTTGAAGATCGACGCCGAGTACGGCTGGCTGCACTGTGGTCCGCCGACGATGGTGCGGAAGCTGGACGGGTCGGCCAGCGGTGCCGGGCGCATGGAGTGGCCGATGAACTCGAAGCCGGACTCGTACACGTCGATCAAGGTGCCGAAGGGTTTGTCCGAAGCCTCGTTCTTGGCCCGGGCGTACACCAGCGAGCGCTGGGCGCGGGAAAATGGCAGGGCGTCGCTGTCGGACTCCAGCAGGTACTGGCGAATTTCCGGGCGTATGGCCTCGACCAGGTAGCGGATGTTGCCCAGGATCGGGTAGTTGCGGCGCACGGCATGGCGTTGCTGCAGCAGGTCGAACAGGCCGATCAGGCTGAGGATGCCGGTGGTCAGCGTGAACGGCCACAGCCATTCGTGGTGGGTGAAGGGCAGGCTCGCCAGGGTGAACAGTACACAGGCGGCGAAGAAGGCGTAGCGGCTGAGAAGTGACAGGCTCATACAGGGTCCTTGCGATGGCGCGGTCAGGCTCAGGGCCTGGGGCAAACCCCGACCATAGCCAAGTTGCCGGGCTGTGCAAATTAAAATCGGGGTAGCGAAAATCATTCTCGCCAAGCCATTGCTGCATCAACGGCCTTGGCGCCCGCGAGCCCGCTAGCATTTGCCCCGCCGCAGCAAATACCGCTCAAATCGTGTTGCGCAACAGCATCTGTCGCCAGCCCTCCTGCTCCTGTACCGGCGCCTCGACCATGAATGTGTAGCGCCCGGCCACCCGCATCGCCACCGGCACCCCATCCCGATACAACAAGCGGTTGCCGCTCACCGCAGGTACCTTCGCCCCCGGCAGCAATGACCCGATCAGGTTCAGCGGGTCAGCGGCACTTACCACCAGCAGCGCGCCGTCGGGCTCGCGTCGGCGCACCTGCCGCAGCAACCCCACTGCTTCCGGCAAGGCGAACTGTTCGCCGGCCAGCCCGGCAATGAAGCGCCCGCCACGAATCTCGCCACGGGCTTCCAGCCGGTGATAGCAGCGCAACAGTTCACGCCAGGGCGGCAGCACGTCGCTCTCGCGCTCCAGCAGCCGCCAGCAGATCACCCCATAGCGGCGCAGCAGGCTGCGGGCAATATGCTCCAGGCGCTGTTCGTGGTCAGGAGGCGTATCGCTGCGGCGCAGCAGGGCCCAGCGCCCGGCATGCGCCATGCTGCTGGACAGCGGCGGGTGGCCGCGGCGGCTGTTGCGTGCAGTGCGCTTGGCCGCAGGCGTGATCAGGCTGCGCAAGCCGGTGAAGCTGTCAGCACCGACCAGCCCCGAGCCCACCAGCTCCTGCAGCGCATTTTCCAGTTCGCTGGGTAGCAGATGTGCCTCATGCGCCAGCTCATCGAAGAACAGCGCCCCGTGGGTTTTCAGGGCTTCATGAACCCGCTGCGCGCGCAGGCCGAGGGTATCGACGGCGGGGGCGGGCGCCAGGCTGCGCCAGCTGTTCAATGGGTCGCGCGGTAGCAGCACCAGTGGTGTGCTGAACAGCGTGCTGCTTGCCACCGTAGCCGCCAGCCGGCTCCAGGCAAACTGCCCGCTGCGGCAGGCTTCGTCGAGCCAGTGCGGGCTGTAGTCCTTGATACGCGCCGGCAGCAGCGCTGCTTCCCAGGCGCCGGCGGCACTCGGAAACCCCTGCAACTGCCCGAGCACCTCGGCCACCGCCTGCGGTCCGCGCAGGCGTTCGTCCGGGGCCAGGTGTTGCCAATCGAACAGAAACCGCATGAAGTCCTGCAGGCTGACCGGTTCGATCTCCCGGCGCAGGCGCTTGACCGTGTAGCGGTGTATGCGCGCCAACAGGTGGCGCTCGCACCATTGCAGGTCGGTCGCAGCGGGGCTGAAGTGCCCGCGCAGCACATAGCCTTCGGCTTCCAGGCGGGCCAGGGCCTGTTCGATGGCCTGCAGCGGTTGGCCAAGCGGTGCTGCGATCCGGGGCGCGGTTTGTGGACCATGACCGCTCAGGCGGGCCCGCAACAGTTCGACCAGCGCACTGTCAGGCTCCACGGCCTGATCGAAGCCTGGCAGTACCGGTAGCGCAGGCTCCAGCCGAGCGCCCGGGTATAGCACGTTCATCAGGCTCAGCCGCTCACGCGCCACCCACAGGTTTTCATCCACCACGCGCAACGCCCGTCCAGCTTTGGCCAGCTGCCCGAGCAGCAGCGCCCAATCGGGGTTGGCCTGCACTTCGTCCTGGCTGATACAGCCAAGCCCCATCAGCGCCTCGTGCATTTCATCGGCGTTGCCGGGTTCTGGCCAGGCCTCGGCTTCGACGGCCGCGATGGCGTCTGCGTCCAGCGCACCCAGGTCGTCACCACTGCGCACCTCGCTCCAGCGCCGGTTCAGCACCGCCTGGGTGCGCCGCTCTTCCAGCGGTGCATCGTCGAGGAAGGCATACGGCCTGGCATTGAGAATGGCCGCAGCCAGCGGAGAGGGGGCGGGCAGGTCACGGCACAGCAGACGCACTGCGCCGCTTTCCATGCGCCGCAACAGCGCCAGCCAGCCTTCGCAGTCCATCGCCTCGTGCAGGCAGTCATCGAGGGTTTGTTCGACCAGCGGGTGATCGGGTACCTGCCGCTCGCCGACAATGTTCTCCAGGCAGGCGATCTGGTCGGGGAACACGGCGGCCACCAGGTCTTCGCTTTTCATCCGCTGGATCTGCGGTGCTACCTTGCGCCCGCCGACAAAGCGCGGCAGGGCCATCGCCACACTGGCGTTCCAGCGCCAGCGCACGCCGAACAACGGCGCCTCGAGCACTGCCTGAATCAGGATTGGCTCGGCGCTGCGGCTGTTCAGGTAGCGCCACACTTCATCGAGCTCGAAGCTATGGCTGGTCGACAGCGACAGTACGATGGCATCCTCGCTGGCGGCGGCCTGCAGCTCGAAGTTGAAGGTGCGGCAGAAGCGCTTGCGTAGCGCCAGGCCCCAGGCGCGGTTGATGCGGCTGCCGTACGGCGAGTGGATGATCAGCTGGGTGCCGCCGGATTCGTCGAAGAAGCGCTCCATCACCAGGGTCTCCTGCGAGGGCAGGGCGCCAAGCGCTTCGCGGGTGCGGGCCAGGTAGTCGAGCAACTGGCCGGCGCTGTCTTCACCCAGTTCGAATGCGCTCTGCAACCACGCCAGCACTCGGTCCAGGTTACCGTCAGCCAGTGCCAGTTGCTGGTCAACCTGCCCCTGCAAGCGGGCCACCGCAGCCGACAGCTCGTCACTGCGCCCCGGCGCTTCACCCAGCCAGAACGGGATGGTCGGCGGCAGGCCCTGGGCATCCTCCACCCGCACCCGGCCCGGTTCTACCCGCAGGATGCGATAGGAGGCATTGCCCAGCTGGAAGATATCGCCGGCAATGCTTTCCACGGCAAAGTCTTCATTGACGCTGCCGATGTTGAGCGACTGCGGTTCGAGCAGTACCGAGTAGTCGGCGTTGTCGGGGATGGTGCCGCCGCTGGTCAGCGCCGTCAGCTGGCTGCCGCGGCGGCCACGCAAGGTGCCACTCACGGCGTCGCGGTGCAGGTAGGCACTGCGCACGCCCTGGCGGCCGTTGTAACCCTCGGCGAGCATGCGCAGCAGCGCCTGGTAATGGGCGTGGTCGAGTGCGGCATAGGGCGCGGCCTGGCGCAGGCAGTCGAACAGCGCCTGCTCATGCCAGGCCTGGTTGCTGGCTTCGGCAACGATCTGCTGGGCCAGCACGTCCAGCGGCGCCCGGGGCATGTGCAGCTCGTCCAGTTCGCCGCGGCGTACGCAGTCCAGCAGCGCCACGCATTCGATCAGGTCGTCGCGCGAGGTGGGGAACAAGCGCCCCTTTGGCACGCCGTCCACCTGGTGGCTGGCGCGGCCGACACGTTGCAGGAACGCCGCGATCGAACCCGGCGAGGCGATTTGACACACCAGGTCGATATCACCGATGTCGATGCCCAGTTCCAGTGACGCGGTTGCCACCAGCATCTGCAGCTTGCCGTTTTTCAGGCGCTGTTCGGCATCCAGACGCAGCTCCTTGGACAGGCTGCCGTGATGCGCGGCAACGGCCTCTTTGCCCAGCCGGTCGCTGAGGTGGCGGGTGATGCGTTCCGCCAGGCGGCGGGTATTGACGAATACCAGGGTGGTGCGGTGTTCCCTGGCCAAGGCGGCCAACCGGTCGTACACCAGGCCCCAGACATCGGTGGCCATCACTGCACCCAGCGGCACGGGCGGGACCTCGATGGCCAGGTCACGCTGGCGCGCATGCCCCACATCGACGATGGCGCAAGGCCGAGCGCTGCCGACCAGAAACTGCGCCACCCGCTCGACCGGCCGTTGCGTGGCGGACAGGCCGATACGCCGCAGCGGGCGGTTGCTCAAGGCCTGCAGGCGCTCCAGGGTCAGGGCCAGGTGGCAGCCGCGCTTGTTGCCGGCCAAGGCGTGGATTTCGTCGACGATCACCGTGTGTACGTTGGCCAGGCCTTCGCGGCCAGACGCCGAGCCCATCAGTACGTAAAGCGATTCGGGGGTGGTCACCAGAATGTGCGGGGCCAGCTTGCGCATGGCAGCACGCTCCTTCTGCGGGGTATCGCCGGTGCGCACTGCCGTGGTGATGCGCGGCGCTTTCAGGCCCTCGTCTGCGAGTGCCTGGCTGATGCCTTCGAGCGGCGCCTGCAGGTTCAGGCGGATGTCGTTGGACAAGGCCTTGAGCGGCGAGACGTAGACCACCTGCGTTTGCGCGGGCAAGTCGCCGTGGCGCTCCAGACCTTGGCGAAACAGCTCGTCGAGCACCGCCAGGAATGCGCTGAGGGTCTTGCCCGAACCGGTTGGCGCGGCCAGCAGCAGTGACTGGCCGGCATGGATCAACGGCCAGGCCTGCGCTTGCGCATCGGTGACGGTGGCGAAATGGCCACGGAACCAGGTACGCACGGCGGGGTGGAACAGCTCGAGCACCGGGTGGTGTTTGGCGGGCAGGTTCATGTTCTGGTTATGGCGGGTGCGGGGCGGGTTGGCAAGGGGCCGTTCGTCTGGGAGGTCTGGTGAAAACTGATGCGGCCTTTTTGCGGGCTTGCCCGCAAAAGGCCGGGGACAGGAGGCCGTGGACTTGTCAGGCCAATGACCCCATGGGATCCTCCACGGCCATTGTCCTTGGTGAGCCCAGCCCATGCCCAACACCATCCGCATCGCCGCTGCCCTGCTGATCGACCCTCAGGGCCGCACCCTGCTGGTGCGCAAGCGTGGGACCCAGGCATTCATGCAGCCTGGCGGCAAGATCGATGCCGGCGAATCACCCGTTCAGGCACTGGTGCGCGAACTGCATGAGGAGCTGGGCCTGCAGATCGACCCGGACCAGGCCGTGCACCTGGGCCAGTTCAGCGCCCCGGCCGCCAACGAGCCAGGCTTCGAAGTACAGGCCGAACTGTTCCGGGTCGACAGCGCCGCAGCGGTGGTCCCGGCCGCCGAGATCGAAGAAGTGGTGTGGCTGGCCGGCGATCAGACGCCCGCGATGCCACTGGCGCCCCTGACCCGCGACCTGATCCTGCCGCTGTACCGCCAGGTGCTCAACGAACCGCGCTGACACCGTCCAGCGTGGCGAAAGAGGTGTCCTTGGCCGTCAGCAGGAAGTCGCGCATGTACGGCGCATCGAGCATGTCAGTGCGCACGGCGGCGTACAGCGTGGCAAACAGGCCCTTGTCGCCCAGGCGCTTGCCCTTCACATAACCGCGAGAGCTGTATTCATGCAGCGCCCAGTGCGGCATGCCACAGACGCCGCGGCCGCTGGCCACCAGCTGCATCATCATCACCGTCAGCTCGGAGGTGCGCACGGCTGCGGGCTCGATGTCTGCCGGCTCCAGGAAACGGGTGAAGATGTCCAGGCGGTCGCGCTCCACCGGGTAGGTGATCAGGGTCTGGTCGAGCAGGTCCTGCGGCACGATATACGGTTTGCTGGCCAACGGATGCTGGTTGGCCACGGCCAGCATCGCTTCATAGGTAAACAGCGGCACATAGGTGATGCTGGGCAGGTCCAGCGGGTCGGAGGTCACCACCAGGTCGAGGTCCCCGCGCGCCAGCGCCGGCAGCGGGGCAAAGGCGAAGCCGGAGGCCAGGTCCAGCTCCACTTCCGGCCATGCGTCGCGGAACTGGTCGATGGTCGGCATCAGCCACTGGAAGCAACTGTGGCATTCGATGGCCATGTGCAGGCGCCCGGCGGTACCTCCGGCAAGGCGCGCGATGTCGCGTTCGGCGCCGCGCAGCAGTGGCAGGGTGGCATCGGCCAGTTGCAGCAGGCGCAAACCGGCGCTGGTGAAGCGGATCGGTTTGCTCTTGCGCACGAACAACGGCAGGCCAAGTCGCTCTTCCAGTTCCTTGAACTGATGCGACAGCGCCGACTGAGTCAGGTGCAGGCGCTCGGCAGCCTCCACCAGGCTGTCGGCTTCGCGCAGGGCATGAAGGGTTTTCAGGTGACGGATCTCCAGCACTGCTGACTCCGGGGTGATGATATGAGAAAAGAGCAATAGAGTTGAGTTTCCCTCATGTTGCGGTCGCTGTCGACTGCACGTTCAGCCGCACCGCCTGGCGGGAGTCATCAAACTGTCACTGAACTGTGGCAGCGCGACCGAAAAGAATTCATCAGACTCGCGCTCTACTGGGTATCTGCATTCTGGTGTTTCTTCCATGCGGGCTTTTCTGCTTTTTGTTTTCTTCATATTCAGCGTACCTGCGAGTTTCGCCGATCAACGTTGTGACACCCACGTCCCGGTGCAGCGCGCCGAGCTGGGCGCGGTCAGCCTGGTGTACCAGAGCGTCGGCGCGCCGCGTGACCCGGTCCTGCTGTTGGTGATGGGCCTGGGTGGACAACTGATCCACTGGCCTGATGACGTGGTCGAGGCGTTGTGTCGCCAGGGTTTTCGGGTGATCCGCTATGACAACCGCGATGTCGGCCTGTCACGCTGGAACCAGCTGCCACCGTCAGCCAACCTCACGCTCGAACTGCTGCGTTACAAGGTGGGCCTGCCGGTGTCGGCACCCTACACGCTGACGGATATGGCAGATGACGGCTTGCGCCTGATGGATGCCTTGAGCGTGCGGCAGTTTCATGTGCTGGGTGTGAGCATGGGCGGCATGATCGCCCAGCACCTGGCGGCCATGGCCCCCGAACGCGTGCGCAGCCTGACGTTGGTCATGTCCAGTTCAGGGGCTGCCGGGTTGCCAGCGCCGGACCCGGCGCTGGTGCAGTTGCTGGCGCGGCGCAGTGCGCCGAACCGCGAAGTGGCCATCGAGCAGCAGGCCGACCTGCTCGCCGCCCTGGGCAGCCCCGAAGTACGTGACGACCGTGCGGTATTGCTGCAGCAGGCGGCTGTGGCTTACGACCGGGCCTTCAACCCGGACGGGGCCAAGCGCCAGATAATGGCGATACTGGCCGAGCCCAGCCGGGTGGAATTGCTGAACCAGCTTCGGGTGCCGACCCTGGTGGTGCATGGCACCGCCGACCCGTTGCTACCGGTGATGCATGGTGTGCACCTGGCAGCGCATATCCAGGGCAGCCAGCTGCGCTTGATACCCGGGCTGGCGCACCGGTTTCAAGAGCGCTTCAAGGCGCCGCTGCTGGGCGCGGTGTTGCCCTACCTGCAGGCGCATCGGCAGGATGTCACACATATCGCCGGGCTTTGAGGCAGGGACTGGCCCTCAGTGCATCCGCAGCCACAAGGTCACCAGCACGGTCGCGGCCATCAGCCAGGCCACCGTGGCCAGCGCCAGCGACGCCTCCAGGCGCAGGCGGTCGACCAGCACATACAGGGTCGCCAGGTACACGAAGTACGGAATGATCGACCACATGCCAAACAGGATGGTGGTCTTCAGGTCGGCAATGCTGCGCCCCTTGCCGACAATGTAGTGGGCAATCAGCGCAAAGGTGGGGAACAGCGGTACCAGCCCGGCGATGTAGTAGTTGCGCGTCTTCGACAGCATCGCCAGCAGCAGTACCACGCCAGCGCCAAGGGCAGCTTTGAATACCAGGTCCACATCGTCTTCCAGGTCAGGGTGCGGGGTCAGCCGAGGCCGTATTTTTTAACTTTGTCGAACAGCGTGGTCTTGGCCATGCCCAGCTCCTGGCTGGCCTGGCTGAGGTTGCCACCGGTGCGCTGCAGGGCATCACTCAGCAGGTTGCGCTCGAACGCTTCCACGGCCTCGGCAAAGCCCAGGCCCTGGCTGGCGGCCCCGCTGGGGCCTTTCTTGAATGCTGGCAGGCCGAGCGCATAGCGTTCGGCCACGTTGCGCAACTCGCGCACGTTGCCCGGCCAGTCGTGGGCCATCAGGCGTGACAGCGTCTGGCTGTCCAGCGTTGGCATCTCGCGGTCGAAGCGCAGGGCCGACTGCTGCAGGAAGTGTTCGAACAGCTGCAGGATATCTTCACGGCGCTCGCGCAGCGGGGGCAGCTCCAGGGTGACCACGTTCAGCCGGTAGTACAGGTCGCTGCGGAACTGGCCAGTCTGGCCCAGGGTGTCGAGGTCGGCCTTGGTCGCAGCGATCACCCGGCAGTCCACCGGGATGCTCTGGTTCGAGCCCAGCCGCTCCAGGGTGCGCTCTTGCAGCACGCGCAGCAGCTTGATCTGAAGGTTGATCGGCATGCTCTCCACTTCATCGAGGAACAGCGTGCCACCGTTGGCGTGTTCGATCTTGCCGATGCGGCGTTTACCGGCACCGGTGAACGCATTGGCCTCGTGGCCGAATATCTCGCTCTCGAACAGGTTTTCTGGCAGGCCGCCACAGTTCAGCGCCACGAACGGCTGCCCCTGGCGGCGGCTGAAGTCGTGCAGGCAGCGGGCGACCAGCTCCTTGCCGGTGCCGGTTTCGCCTTCGATCAGCACGTTGGCCGAGGTATCGGCAACGTTGACAATCAGTTCGCGCAAGTCCTGCATGGCCGATGAGCGGCCAATGATGCGCCCCTCCAGGCTGCTCTGTTCGGCCAGTTGCCGGCGCAAGGCCACCACTTCGCGGGACAGGCCACGGTGTTCCAGTGCGCGGCGCACCACGTCGACCAGGCGTTCCGGGGAAAACGGCTTTTCCATGAAGTCATAGGCGCCGTTGCGCATGGCGCCTACCGCCATGTCGATATCGCCGTGGCCGGTGATCAGCACCACCGGCAGGCTGCGGTCACGGGCCTTCAGGCGGTTAAGCAGCTCCAGGCCATCGATGCCTGGCAAGCGGATGTCGCTGACGACGATGCCGGCGAAATCCTCGCCGATGCGCTCCAGCGCCTGTTCGGCGCTGCCCACACCTTCGCAGGCGATGTCCTCCAGGGCCAGTGCCTGTTGGCAGCCGAGCAGCACATGCGGGTCGTCTTCGACGATCAGGACAGTAAGAGGCGCTTGGTTCATGGGTGCTCTGCCAATTCGCTAGGGGGGGAGACCAGCGGCAAGGCCAGGACAAAGGCCGTGCCGCCAGTGGCGGGGTGCTCGACGTTGAGGCTGCCCTTGGCGGCCGCCGCAAGGCTCGCCGACAGGGTCAGGCCCAGGCCCAGGCCATGCTCGCCCGGTTTGGTGGTGAAGAACGGTTCGAACAGGTGCTTGCGCGCTTCTGCGTCGATGCCGTGACCATTGTCGCGCACTTGCAAACGGTACTTGTCGCCCTGCAGTTCGCCTTCCAGCCACAGCTCGGGCGACGGCTGCGCGGCCATGGCATCCAGGGCGTTGCCGATCAGGTTGACCAGGATCTGCTCCAGGCGGGTCTGGTCGATGGCCAGTTGTTGGTCCTCGAACTGGTGATGCAATTGCAGGTGGCAAGCGCTGATGCGGTTGGCCAGCACCTGCAAGGTGGCTTCCACCGCCTTGGCCAGCGAGGCCTGGCCGCTGTCGTCACCGCGCCGGGCAAACGAGCGCAGGCTGGCGGTGATGCGGCCCATGCGGTCGATCAGGTCATTCATGGTGCGCAGGTTGGTACTGGCAGTGTCCAGCGCCCCGCGTTCCAGGAAACGCACGGTGTTGCCGGACAAGGTGCGCAGCGCGGCCAGCGGCTGGTTCAGCTCGTGGGCGATGCTGGTGGACATCTGCCCGATGGCCGCCAGCTTGCCGGCCTGTACCAGCTCGTCCTGGGCGTGGCGCAGGGTCTGCTCGGCATGCCGGCGCTCGCGAATCTGGCCTTTCAGGCGTTCGTTGCTGGCGCGCAGGTCGGCGGTGCGTTCGGCGATTCGCCGCTCCAGCTGACTGTTGGCTTCTTCCAGCGCCTCGCGGGCGGCCAGGCGGGTGGCGATGACCTTGCGCCGCTCGTTCCAGGCAATGCCGAGGATGGCCAGCAAGGCGAAGGCCACGCCTACCAGGATGCCTTGCACCATGGATTCGCGGCGCAAGTCCTGCAGCGGGGTCAGGAGGGTGAAGTGCCAGGGGGTATCGGCCAGGCGGCGGGTCTGGGCCAGGTACGCCACTTCGTGGGGCTTGCTCTGGGCGGTTTCAGTGTTGGCCGGGAAGGTCAGCTTTTCGACGCCGTCGGCCAGGGTTTCCCGGGCCAAGGGTTGCAACTCGTTCAGCGGCCACCAGTAATACTGCAGGCTGCGCGCCAGGCGCTCCTTGATTTGCGGGGTCAGCGGACGCACCGACTTCAGGCGCCGGGCCGGGTCGCTGGAAAGGATGATGATGCCGTTCTCGTCGCTGACGAAGGCTTCCAGGCGGGCACGCTGCCAACGCTCCTCCAGGGTGTCCAGGCGCACCTTGATCACCGCCACGCCAATGATCTTGCCGTGTTCTTCCAGGCCGTGGGCCAGGTAGTAACCGGCTTCGCCCGTGGTGCTGCCGATGCCGTAGAAGCGCCCGGGCTCCCCACGCACGGCGGTCTGGAAGTAGGCGCGGAACGACAGGTCTTCACCCAGGAACGAGTCGGCATCGCGCCAGTTGCTGGTGGCCTGCACCCGTCCATTGGTATCGAGGACGAAGATGGCCCGGCTGCGGCTGCGCCGGTTCAGGCCTTCAAGGTATTCGTTGACTGCCTGTCGCGAGCCACCGTCAGGTTCGGTGAGCAAGTGCGAGACGCTGTCTTCGAGCTCCAGCAGGCTCGGCAGGTAGGTGTACTTGCTGATTTCGCTCTCTACCGTGCGCGCGTGCAGCTCCAGCTGGCGTTCGCCATTTTCGCTGAGGCTGCGGATGCCGTTGCTTTCGCTGATCAGATAGCCAGCCAGGCCCAGCCCGACCATCAGCAGGATGATCAGTGGCGGTATCAGCAATTGGCGTATCAGGCGGGAATTCACGGCAGGCTTGGCAGGGAGAAGAAGCGAAGGGTCGCATTTCATCACAGTGGCCTTGTCACGACCAGCGCCTGCTGCCCGAAAGGCAGCGGCGCCGACCGTTTCAGTGAAGCAAAATCAGTGTTGCAGGATCTTGCTGAGGAAGTGCTGGGTGCGTTCGTGGCGGGCCGTCGGGTCACCGAAGAAGGCTTCCTTCTGGCAGTCCTCGATGATGTTGCCCTTGTCCATGAAGATCACGCGGTTGGCCACCTTGCGGGCAAAGCCCATTTCGTGGGTCACGCACATCATGGTCATGCCCTCGTGGGCCAGCTCGACCATCACGTCCAGCACTTCGTTGACCATTTCCGGGTCCAGCGCCGAGGTTGGTTCGTCGAACAGCATGACGATCGGGTCCATCGACAGCGCGCGGGCGATGGCCACGCGCTGCTGCTGCCCGCCGGACAACTGGCCCGGATGCTTCTTGGCGTGGGCGCTGAGGCCGACGCGCTCGAGCAGGGCCAGGCCCTTCTTGGTCGCTTCCGCTTCGCTGCGGCCCAGGACCTTGCGTTGGGCAATGGTCAGGTTTTCGGTGATGGTCAGGTGCGGGAACAGCTCGAAGTGCTGAAACACCATGCCCACCCGCGAGCGCAGCTTGGGCAGGTTGGTCTTTGGGTCGGCGATCGAGGTACCGTCGACCACGATATCGCCTTTCTGGAACGGCTCCAGCGCGTTGACGCACTTGATCAGGGTGGATTTGCCCGAGCCCGAAGGGCCGCAGACCACCACCACTTCACCCTTTTTCACCTCGGTGGTGCAGTCGGTCAGCACCTGGAAGTCGCCGTACCACTTGTTGACGTTCTTGATGGAAATCATACGGTGATCCTTTTTTGCAGGCGCTTGACCAGCCACGAAGCGGAGAAGCTGATGATGAAGTACACGACACCGGCGAAGATCAGGAACTCATGGGAGCGCCCGATGATGTCGCCGTTGGAGCGTGCCGAGTTGAGGAAGTCCACCAGGCCCACGGTGTACACCAGCGAGGTGTCCTGGAACAGGATGATGCTCTGCTGCAGCAGCAGCGGGGTCATCTTGCGGAATGCCTGCGGCAGGATGATCAGGCGCATGGTCTGGCTGTAGGTCATGCCCAGGGCCTGGGCGGCGCCCATCTGGCCCTTGGAGATCGACTGCACGCCGGCACGGACGATTTCGCAGAAGTACGCGGCCTCGAACATCATGAACGCGACCACGCACGAGGTGAAGGCCCCGACCGGGGTGTCTTCGCCAGTGATCCAGCGCAGCACGAAGGGTACCGCCAGGTAGAACCAGGTGATCACCAGCAGCAACGGGATGGAGCGGAAGTAGTTGACGTAGGCGCCGGCTACCCGCGACATCAGCTTGCTGGACGACAGGCGCATCAGGGCCAGGATGGTACCGAGCACGATACCGCCGACCACGCCCATGGCCATCAGCTGCAAGGTCATGATCATGCCGTCCCAGAGGGCAGGCAGGGCCGGGATGATTTCGCTGAAATCCATTTCCATTTATTTGCCCCCCACGGAAATCAGGCCGGGCACGGCGACTTTCTTCTCGACCATACGCATCAGCAGCATCAGGCCCATGTTCAGGGTGAAGTAGATCAGCGTGGCCAAGGTGAAGGCCTCGAACAGGTTGGCGGAGAACTCGGCCGTTTGCTTGGTCTGCGCCAGAAGCTCCATCAGGCCGATCAGCGACGCCACCGAGGAGTTCTTGAACACGTTGAGGAATTCTGACGTAAGCGGCGGAATGATGATCCGGTAGGCCTGCGGCAGCAGCACATTGGTGTAGATCTGCGACAGGCTGAAGCCCATGGCCCTGGCGGCGGCTTCCTGGCCACGGGGCAGCGCCTGGATGCCGGTCCGCACCTGCTCGCAAACACGGGCGGCGGTGAACAGGCCGAGGCAGACAACCACGCTGATCAGCGCCGAAGTGGTCGGGTTCAGGTCTTGCTTGAACCATTCCTGCAGGCCTTCGGGCAGCAGGTCCGGCACCAGGAAGTACCAGATGAACAGCTGTACCAGCAGTGGCACGTTGCGGAACAGTTCCACGTAAGCGGTGGCAATACCCGACACCAGCCGGTTTGGCACCGTACGCATGACGCCCAGCACCGACCCCAGTAGCAAGGCGATGATCCAGGCGGAAATGGCGATGGCGATGGTCCAGCCCAGACCGGTGATGTACCAGTCCAGATAGGTTTCGCTGCCCACGCCGGTGGACTTGAAGAACACGCCCCAGTCCCAGTTGTAATTCATCGGGATTTCCCCTCAGACGGTTGTTTCACGGGCACCTTCCAACATCCGAGGGCGCAACGCCCTCGGATGAAAGGTTAGACACTAACGGGTGGCCTGCAGGTTTAATTCGCGCTTTGCAGCGCATCAGGCCACTGGCTGGGGGTCAGGATTTCTTCTCGTCCGCTGCCTTGTCGGTCGGCTCGGCGATCAGCTTTTTCAGCTCGTCGCTCATCGGGAAGCTCAGGTTCAAGCCCTTTGGCGGGATCGGCTGGTTGAACCACTTGTCGTAGCTTTTGTTGACTTCGCCCGACTTGAAATAGCCGACGATGGCGTCATCCACCGCTTTCTTGAATGCCGCGTCATCCTTGCGCACCATGCAGCCGTAGATTTCGTACGATTGTGGGGTACCGGTGATAACCCAGTCAGCAGGCTTGCGCGCCTTGGCCATTTCGCCGGCGAGCAGTGCGTCGTCCATCATGAAGGCCACGGCGCGGCCGCTTTCGAGCATGTTGAAGGCTTCACCGTGGTCCTTGGCGGAAATCACGTTCATCTTCATCTGCTTGTCAGCGTTCATGGCCTTGAGCAGGCGCTCGGAAGTGGTGCCTGCGGTGGTCACGACGTTTTTGCCAGCCAGGTCCGGGAAGTCCTTGTAGGCTGGCTGACCGTCCTTGACCTTGGTCAGCAGGCGGGTACCGACTTCAAAGATGCCCACGGTGAAGCCGACTTGCTGCTGGCGCTCGACGTTGTTGGTGGTGGAGCCGCATTCCAGGTCGACGGTGCCGTTCTGCACCAGCGGGATGCGGGTCTGGGAGGTGACCAGGTTGTACTTGACCTTGATGTCCGTACCCAGTTGCTTCTTCAGGGCGTCGACGACAGCCAGCTGGATGTCATGCGAGTAGCCCACGGGCTCGGGCTTGCCGGCCAGGTAGGAAAACGGAATGGAGGAGTCGCGGTGCCCCAGGGTGATGGTGCCTGAGTCCTTGATCTTCTTCAGGGTGCCGGTGAGCTCCTCGGCCATGGCCGGCGAAGCGATGACTGCAGCCGCGATGGCGGCGCCCAGCAATTGACGAACGATACGCATCAAATTTCCCTCGACGTGTTTGTTTTTTTTATGGAGCCGTTGGCGGACTCTTTCGTTCAACGAATACCGCATGAAGCGGGTGCATTCGGCTACCAAGTGTAGAGCATGAGTCGTGCCAAGCTCTGGTTCAGATCATAACGCTGTGTAAACACTGGGAATTAATCTTTTTTGACCATTAGATGTTGCGGCGCTTGGTACGGCTTTCCGAATGATGGCTCGATCATCGTTCGGCAATCCGAATGAGTGCTCGCGCCTTGCAGTGGGTAGGATCTATCTACCGCTGAACTGATCCCGGTACGTGATGTTCTGGCAGGCCCAACTCATGGAGGCCAGCCATGGCGCCGCCAAGCAACGTAATACCCACCGGTTCGGTAGATCACCTGATAGCCCGGCAATTACCCGCGTGGATGACCAACGGCTGGGAGGAGCAAGTCCTTGCACTGCGCCAGGCAATGCACGCACAGCAAGCCTGCGCGGAGCGCATGCAGCGTTTCTTTGCAGATATTCCCGCGCTTGATGCGTTCGCAGCGCCATTACTGGAGGCGGCGTTACGTGAGCAGGGGCTGGTGGGCGACGTGCGTGTGATGAAGGTCGTGATCACGCAGGATATCCAGTATCCGTCTGCTGCCGAAAAGCTCTACCAGCCCATGGTGACCTTCAGCTCTCGGCAAAGTCTGCTTGCGGCCGCAATGCATAACTTCGCCAGCGATGAGCTGCAGCCCTCCATCCATCGCCACGCCCACCTGACCGGCGAGCGGGGAGAGCGCCTGCCGCTGAGTTTCGAGCGCTTCGCCGGTCTGTGTCGCACGCTGGATATCGGGGCGCGCTACCAGGCGAAACTGATGTCGGTGCTGCGACCGACCCGCTCAGGTCGTGGCCAGACCACGGCACAGGCGCGCCGAGAGGTAGAGGAGCTGTTCGAGAATGCGCTGCGGTCGCGGCTGGATGTCGCGGTACGTGAAGGCGTCTTCAAGGGGCAATTGAGCAGTTTCGAACATGACTGCATGTCAGCCTTCTTCACATCGCAGCCTGCTATCGCCGCGCCCTCGTCGTCGGTCACGCCCCGCCAGCTTTACCTGCTGGGCAAACGCATCGTCGGCGTGATCACGGTGGAGATCCGGCGCAAGGTGGATGACAGCCTGGAAAGCGTGATCGCCTGGATCCCTGGCAGCCCTGGCCAGGCATTGTTCCGACATGCTTCCTGGCAGGCGTTGTACGAGGCGATCGGGTTGGCACTGCGTGCGTCTGCGTACCGGGAATTCTTCGGCCGGTTCATCCGGGCGCAGGATCGGCCCGCATTCAACAAGGCGGTGGGAGCGCTGCTGGCGAAGGATGCAAGCAAAGCGGCCATCGAGCTGGACGGGCGCAACCTGAGCATCGACAAGCCGTTGTTTGCCTACGCAGGCACTCAGCAGATAGACAAGATTTTTGCCGACGCCCGCTACCTGGCTGCACCGACCGGCGATGAGGACCTGGCCGCCCGCCATGAGCGGCTGCGCAGCATGGTATCGGCCTGGCTGGACCTGTTGGGCTGGGCAGGCCTTTTCGTGCCTGTGCTGGGTGAGCTGATGCTGGTGGTCAGTGCGGCGCAATTGCTCGATGGCATCTATGAGGGCTATCAGGACTGGCGCCTGGGCGACCGCCAGGCAGCTCTGGGTCACCTGTTCGACGTGGCGCAAGCGCTGGTGGTTGCCGGTGCTACTGCAGGCGCGATTCACACCATAACGCGTACCCCGTTTGTCGATGAGCTTGTTCCAAGGTTCCGGGACGGCGTGGTGAAACTGGGGTTCGAGCGGGATCTGCCGCACATGGAGAGCAACTCGGCCGTATTGCTGCAAGACCTGCAGCCTGCGGCACTTTCCCGCCTGATCTCGGACGATGCCCTGGACCTGTTACGCGTTACTGGCCTTGACCTGGAGCGAGTTCGCCGGTTGCGAGTGGAAAATGCGCCAGCGCCTGCTCGCTTGCTCGATGCCCACGAGCGCTGGCAACTGCATAAAAGCGACCCCACCCTGACGGGCGCAGCGTTCGAGCAGGCACTGGACGGCCTGCGTGAACCAGCCACTGAGCAGCAGGCCTTGCTGATGGCTGCTTTCAAAGGGCTGAGCCCGCGAGCCGCCCAGGAAGTCATCGATCATTCGAGCAGTGCTTTGCTCGAACGCCTCGGCCCGGGCAAGCCAATCCCTTTGAGCCTGGCCGAGCGTGCGCGCTGGTCTGTGCGCGAGAGCCGCCTGGACCGTGCCTGCCTGGGGATCAGATTGCCGCAGGCGATCAACGTCGACAGTGAAAGCCTGGTATTCGGGCTTCTTGCCCGCAAGGCGCCCTGGCCGGATAACGTGCGCATCGAGTTGCGAGAGGGCAGTTCGCAAGGGCCGGTGTTGTTCGCCACCGGTGATGGCGGCAGTGAGCTGACCCGGATCGTGGTCAGGAACGAATGGCGGTACCGCTTCGCAGAGGCTGCCGCCACGCTGGAGGAGCCGCTGCTCAAGGTGGTGCTTGAATGCCTGGATGGCAGTCAGAAAGCCGTTTTAGGCGATCCCGGCCTCACCGTGAAGCAATTGCGCGCGTGGCTTCTGGAACAAGCCAAGGGGGACCGGGATCTGGCTGCGCAGACCATGGGGTTGCCTGCTGCCGAGACGCGCCTGCGGCCGCCGCGACGTTTTGCCGACGGCCGCTTGGGCTATTCACTGAGCGGAAGAGGCGGGGAAAGCAGCTACCAGGCGATCAGGCGTGGCATTCATCAGATCTTCCCGACACTCAGCGAACTGCAACTGGATGCCTACCTGGCTGCAGTGCGGGCCCGGGGAGTAAATATCTGGGATCATTACCTGGCGTTGCAACGCCAGCTCGAGAGCTTGCGAAACGCGTTGACCGAGTGGCAAGCCGCATGGAGTACTCCGGTGGAAGCGCTACGTCGCAGGCGTGTTGCCGACACACTGCGACGTAGCTGGCGGCGCAAGCTGGTTGATGTGAATGATCATTACGAACTGCTCATCAGCGGCGAGCACATCGCCGGCTTGCCCACGTTGCCCGAAGGCGTCGACTTCGCCCATGTCAGGCGGCTGGTACTGCGGGACATGGGGCTGCAGACAATTGATGAGGACTTCCTTCGTCGCTTTCCCAACATTGTCGAGCTTGATCTCAGCAATAACAGGCTTACGGCCATTCCAGCAGGCATTGAGCGGCTGGTGCAGTTGCGCAGGATCGACCTTTCCAACAACCGCATAACCATCGACGCTATTGGCAATCGACAGCTGGCTCAGTTGTCACTGCTCGAGTCCATCGAACTGAGTTTCAACCCCGAATTGCAGGCGCCGGACCTCTCCGGCTTGCGCCACGTGCGTCACCTGTACCTGCGCTCTACTGGACAGGTCGATATCCGTCAGTTACTGGAGCGGGCTTCGTGGCGGGCGCTGGTGGACTTGCGTGATAACCGCATTACCGAGCTGCAAGACGAGGTGCATGGGCTTACGCGCCGGCTGCAGCAATTAGAGCTGCATGACAACCCGTTGAACGACACCAGCCGCAATTACCTCGAGCAAGTGCGGGCGGGGGGGCAGAGTCAGGGCGGGGCGCGCGGCCGTCCTGCCCGCCAGCATGCCCAGGCCGATGGTGAGGTGCGTGAAGCGCTGGTAGAAAGCCGCCAGGTACAGCGACGCCTGCGACGCGAGGGGATATGGAACCGTCTTTCCAGCGAGCCAGGCTCCGAAGACTTGTTCAGATTTCTCGCCGAACTCACTCATTCTGAGGACTTTGCCGAGAGTTCAGCTCTTTATCGCAGGCGTATATGGAGCATCCTTGAAGCCTGTGAACAGAGCGAGGAGCTACGCGAAGCGATTTTCCGCGAAGTTGGCAGCGTGCTCACCTGCGAGGATCGCCTGTTGTACCTGCTCAACCAGCTGGAGGTAGGTGTGCTGGTGCAGCGCGGAATTTCCGGGCTGCCAGCGGCCATGGTGGAGCAGCGCCTGGTTGAGTTGGGGCGACAGCTGCATCGTCTTGACCGCGTCGATACCATCGCCGCTCGACATGTCGAGCGGCTACGCAACCAAGGAGCGCGTAACGTTGACGAGGTTGAAGTGCGCTTGTACTTCCGCAACCAGCTTGCTCGAGTGCTGGAGTTGCCCGTGCATGCGGACGAAATGCATTACGCATCCGTGGCACAGGTAGGTGAGGCCGACCTGGTCAAAGCCCAGGTCGATGTATTGCAACACGAAACCCCTGAGCAAGTTCTCGATTCGCTGGTTCAACGCCCGTTCTGGCAGCGTTATGTGCGCAGGCATTATACCGAGCGTTTCGAAGCGCTTGCCGAGCCTTACCATGCACAGCTGGTCGAGCTGGAGGGGAGAGCGCATACCGAAGGCGATCAGGTCTATCTCGAAGGCGCCGATATTTTGATGCACGCTCTGCAAGCGGAAGAGGAGGTGCTCATCCGCACATTGGCCAGGGAGGCCTGGGAGCGGATGAGCCGGTCGTGACCAACCGCAGCATCTGGTTTCCAGTGCTGCGGCGTAACCCATTGTGAATCAGGCGGCGTGAGTGCGCGCCTGGTTCTCTTCGAGCCGCTGCAGGTAGTCTTTCAAGGCCTGCTGCTCCTGTGCGGTAGTGAAAAGACCCAGCTTGGTACGACGCCAGAGAATGTCCTCGGCAGTGCTGGCCCATTCGCTGCTGCGCAGGTAATCCACCTCGCGGCAGAACAGACCACCGCCGATGGATGCCCCGAGGTCCTGCGGCCCGTGCACGCCTTCGAGCAACTGCCAGACGCGGCTGCCATAGGTGACCGCCCAGCGTTTGGCGATGTCGGCTGGCAACCAGCCACAGCGAGCCAGAATTGCGTCGACCAGCGCCTGGGGCGTAGTCATTTCCTCGCCGCCCGGGAGCGCGGACGTAGCAGTCCAGCTTGCGCTCATTTGGGCAAAATACGGCTTCAACTCGGCCATCGCCGATTCGGCGAGCTTGCGGTAGGTGGTGAGCTTGCCACCGAATACCGACAAAAGAGGCGCCTGGCCTTCACCTGCAGACAAGGCCAGGGTGTAGTCACGGGTGACGGCTGACGGGTTGTCCGATTCGTCGTTGCACAGCGGCCGAACCCCAGAATACGTGTGCTGGATATCGCTGCGGCCGAGCTGATGGTTAAAGTGCTCATTCACCACTTTCAGCAAGTAGTCGGTTTCTTGCTCCGTGATCTTCACCTGTGCGGGGTCACCGCTGTATTCCCGGTCGGTGGTGCCAATCAGGGTAAAGCGTTCCAGGTAAGGAATGCAGAAGACAATACGCTGGTCTTCGTTCTGCAGGATGTAGGCGTGTTCGCCTTCATACAGCCGCGGCACGATGATGTGGCTGCCCTGGATCAGGCGGATACCGTAAGGCGCCTCAAGCTTCAGGTCGTCCTTGATGAAGCTGGCGACCCACGGGCCGGCGGCGTTGACCAGGGCACGGGCGCGAATGCTTTGCAGGCTGCCATCGGCGTGCTGCAGGTCCACCTGCCACAGCCCATCGATACGCTCGGCGCGCAAACAGCGGGTACGGGTATGCACATGTGCACCGTGCTCGCGGGCCGCCATGGCATTGAGCACCACCAGGCGGGCGTCATCCACCGCACAGTCGGCATATTCGAAACCGCGGGTGATGGGAGGCTTGAGCGGGTAGCCCGGGCCGAATCGCAGGCTACGCGAAGCGCCCAGGCGCTTGCGTTTGCCCAGGTTATCGTAGAGGAACAGGCCGGCGCGGATCATCCAGGCAGGGCGCAAGTGCGGGCGGTGCGGCAGCACGAAGCGCATCGGCCTGACGATATGCGGCGCCTTGGCCAGCAGCACTTCACGCTCGGCCAGTGCTTCACGCACCAGGCGGAACTCGTAGTGCTCCAGATAGCGCAGGCCGCCGTGGATCAGCTTGCTGCTCGCAGAAGAGGTGTGCTGGGCCAGATCATCCTTTTCGCAAAGGAATACCTTCAGGCCGCGCCCGGCGGCGTCGGCAGCGATGCCCACGCCATTGATGCCGCCGCCGATCACGGCGAGGTCATAGCAGTCGGCGATGGGGGGCTGGGACGGAACGGGCTGGGACACGGGCAAGGCCTCCTGAGGCTGTTCATAGCGAATATGAACATTTATGTTCGTTTCCGAAAATATTAGCGCAACAGGAAGCCGGTCGCCAGTCAGTCTTTATAGAAAAAACTGATCAGATGACAGGAAAGTGAACATTTACGAAAATTTTCGCGTTCGGGGTGTCCCGTTTCGCAGGTGTGGCGCCTGACCGATCGAGCGCCGCCCCACAGCACGCCTCAAACCACCTCAACCCGGACTTTGTACTGGGTAAGCAACTGACCGAGACCGTCCGTCGGCGGCTGGTCGGTGACCAGGCAATCGACCAGGCTGATCGACCCCAGGCGCACCATGGCATTGCGCCCGAATTTGCTCGAGTCGGCCGCAAGGACCACCTGGCGGGCATTGGCGATGATGGCCTGGGATACCCGTACTTCCTGGTAATCGAAGTCCAGCAAGCTGCCGTCCTCATCGATGCCACTGATGCCCACCAGGGCGAAATCGACCTTGAACTGGCTGATGAAATCGACGCTGGCCTGGCCGACCACGCCGCCATCTCGGCGCACCGTGCCACCCGCGATCAACACTTCGAAATCTTCCTTGGCGGCCAGGATCGCTGCCACGTGCAGGTTGTTGGTGATGACCTTGAGGTGATTGTGGTTGAGCAGCGCCCGGGCAATGGATTCGGTGGTGGTACCAATGTTGATGAACAGCGAGGCATGGTCGGGAATCTGCCGGGCCACGGCTTCGGCGATGCGTTGCTTTTCGTCGCGCATCTGGTCAGCGCGCATGGCATAGGCAGTGTTTTCGATGCTCGAATCATACGCTGCACCCCCGTGGTAACGGCGCAGCAGGTTGAGTTCGGCCAGTTGATTGATATCACGGCGGATGGTTTGCGGCGTAACGACAAACAGCTGCGCCATTTCTTCGATACTGACGTAACCGCGCTCGCGCACCAGTTCGAGGATTTGTTGTTGGCGGGGAGGCAGATTCATGGGCGGTCCTTTGGGGCAGCCGGACAAATTCTGCAATGATGCCGTAGGAAGCGGATGACAGCCAGTAGACGATTGGGGCCGCGTGACGGCCCCACGTCGTGTTACGCCTCGTGATCTTCCCAGTCACGGGTACGTTCGACGGCCTTTTTCCAGCCGGCATACAGCTTTTCTTTCTGCGCCTGATCCAGTTGCGGGCTGAATTCGCGCTCGATGATTGCCTTGTCGCGCAGTTCGTCCAGGCCGCTCCAGAAGCCGCAGGCCAGGCCGGCCAGGTAGGCAGCACCAAGGGCGGTAGTCTCGCGCATCTTCGGCCGCTCCACGCAGGTACCGAGGATGTCGGCCTGGAACTGCATGAGGAAATTGTTGGCGACCGCGCCACCGTCCACACGCAGTTCCGACAGGCGCTGGCCGCAGTCCTGTTGCATTGCGTCGAGCACATCGCGAGTCTGATAGGCGATCGACTCCAGCGCGGCGCGGATGATGTGATCCACCTTCACCCCGCGGGTCAGGCCGAACAGCGCCCCGCGGGCGTACGGGTCCCAGTACGGTGCACCCAGGCCGGTGAAGGCCGGGACCAGATACACGCCGTTGCTGTCCTTGACCTTGCTGGCGAAATACTCGGTATCCAGCGCGTCATTGACGATTTTCAGCTCGTCACGCAGCCACTGTACGGTTGAGCCGCCGTTGAACACGGCACCTTCCAGCGCATAGGCCACTTCGCCACGGGGGCCACAGGCGATGGTGGTGAGCAGGCCATGGGACGATTTCACAGCCTTGTCGCCGGTGTTCATCAGCAGGAAGCAACCGGTGCCGTAGGTGTTCTTGGCCTGGCCTGGCTCTACGCACATCTGGCCGAACAGGGCAGATTGCTGGTCGCCGGCGATACCGGCAATGGCAATCCCGCTCTTGGTGTGACCGTACACTTCCGAGGAAGGGCGCACCTCGGGCAGCATCTGCCGCGGGATACCGAGGATTTCCAGGAGCTTGTCGTCCCATTGCAGGCTATGGATGTTGAACATCAGCGTGCGCGAGGCGTTGGTGTAGTCAGTGACGTGCACCTTGCCACCGGAGAACTTCCAGATGAGCCAGGTATCGATGGTGCCGAACAGCAGTTCGCCACGCTCGGCGCGTTCGCGGGCACCTTCGACATTGTCGAGGATCCACTTCAGCTTGGTACCGGAGAAGTACGGGTCGGTGACCAGGCCGGTGGTTTCGCGAATATAGTCTTCATGGCCGTCACGCTTGAGCTGGGCACATATCTCAGTGCTTCGGCGGCACTGCCAGACTACCGCGTTGTACACCGGGCGACCGGTTTCCTTGTCCCACACCACGGTGGTTTCGCGCTGGTTGGTGATACCCAGTGCGGCAACCTGTGCGTGGCTTATACCTGCCTGGGCCAAGGCCTCAACCATGGTCGCGCTCTGGGTGGCGAAGATTTCCATCGGGTCGTGTTCGACCCAGCCCGCCTGCGGATAGTGCTGGGCGAA
Organism: Pseudomonas sp. 8_5_2; assembly: GCF_059295255.1. Classification (NCBI taxonomy): domain Bacteria; kingdom Pseudomonadati; phylum Pseudomonadota; class Gammaproteobacteria; order Pseudomonadales; family Pseudomonadaceae; genus Pseudomonas; species Pseudomonas sp. 8_5_2. The sequence goes on along the minus strand of NZ_CM181238.1, from coordinate 4,750,750 downwards.
CTCGCGCTGGGAGGTGCCCACCACATTGGCGTCACGATCGAAGATGATCGCTCGCGAACTGGTGGTGCCCTGGTCCAGGGCGATGATGTAGTTCTTGTCCTGGGTGTCTGTCATGGTCTTAGGCCTTGCATGAATAGGGGGTCAGGGCTGGGCGTGATGCCGGCATCAATTGACTTGAGTATCGCCCTGGCGATTGTCATTTGTCTCAGGGTTTGCGGCTGTTGCCGTTGGCAGGTTGCGGGCAATCAGGCCACGATAGGTCGCGGCACCCAGGCAGGCGCCAAGGATCGGTGCGAACAGCGGAACCAGGAAGTAAGGGATGTCTCGTCCACCCGTGAAGGCGACTTCGCCCCAACCGGCCAGGAAGGTCATGAGTTTTGGCCCGAAATCGCGGGCCGGGTTCATGGCGAAGCCGGTCAACGGGCCCATGGCGCTGCCGATCACTGCAATCAGCAGGCCGATCAGCAGCGGGGCCATGGCGCCGCGCGGCAGGCCGTTGTTGTCATCGGTCAGGGCCATGATCACGGCCATCAGGATGGCGGTGATCACCACTTCCACCAGGAACGCCTGGCCGGTGGACAGCGAGGGATGCGGGTAAGTGGAGAACACCGAGGCCAGCTCCAGGCTGGCTTCGCTGCCGCGCAGCATGCTGTGCGCCTGTTCGAAATCGAAGAACAGGCTGCTGTACAGCGTGTAGACAAGTGCCGCCCCACAGAACGCGCCGCAGACCTGGGCCAGCATGTAGAAAGGCAGCTTGCGCTTGTCGAAGTCGGCAAACAGGGTCAGGGCGATGCTCACGGCCGGGTTCAGGTGAGCGCCGGAAATACCGGCCGTGAGGTAGATGGCCATGCTGACGCCAACGCCCCAGATGATACTGATTTCCCACAAGCCAAAGCTGGCGCCCGCGACCTTCAGCGCAGCGACGCAGCCGGTGCCGAAAAAGATCAGCAGGGCAGTGCCGAGAAATTCGGCAAGGCATTGGCTGGACAACGTGGGTTGGCGTAGAGCAGTCGTCATGTATGACCTCGTTTTTTTTGTTGTGAGGCGCGTGGCGCTCGACAGCAAAGCCCGGTGTCTATCCCCTTGACCCCAGGCAGATGTAGGAAATGCACGCTAAAAGTGCACCGTTTATTCGGAAACGAAAAAATATAGACAAGAAACGCTTATGTCAAAGGTCGAAAGTGAACGATCAGTCACGATCTGGCTGCGTATTTCTACTGCGTAGCCCCGTTGCAGCCGCGTTGTAGAGCGGCGCGATTGCGGTGCGCTGGCTGGGAAGTGGGAATTGTCCTAAAGTAGCCGCCGAGCCGTCCCAGCCCGGAGCCCGTGCATGACCCCCGCCCTAGATCTGCTGAAAAAGCATCGCGCCGAACACCGCGTGCACAGTTATGAACATGACCCGAAGTCGGCCTCCTACGGCCTGGAGGCAGCGGAAAAGCTTGGCCTCGACCCACAGCAGGTTTTCAAGACGTTGCTGGCGAGCAGCGAGAAAGGCGAGTTGCTTGTAGCGGTGGTACCGGTGGTGGGCACGCTGGACCTCAAGGCCCTGGCCCATGCTGCCGGGGTGAAGAAGTGCGAGATGGCTGACCCGGCGGCGGCGCAGCGAGCCACGGGTTACCTCGTCGGCGGCATCAGCCCGCTTGGGCAAAAGAAGCGCCTGCGCACCTTCATCGATGACTCGGCGCAGAATTTTGCAACCATCCATGTCAGTGCTGGACGGCGTGGGCTGGAAGTGGAGTTGGCGGCGGTGGTGCTGGCCGAGCACACCCAGGGCAAGTTTGCCGGGATCGGCCGGGGCTGAGATTTTTGGGGCCGCCAAGCGGCCCCATATGTCGAGTCAGGTCGCCGAGCTGTGCCGACGAACCCCGTTCTCCTGCCGCGGGAGCTGCGCCGCGACACTGCCCGGCACCGGGAACAGCACGAGGTGATCGGCCTTCACCGCAATACCCACATCGCCGCCGACCTGATGGTCGACATGGCTGGGGAAAATCGCCTCCAGCTGGCTGCCGGTGGGCAACTGCAGGCGATACAGGGTCGATGCCCCGAGAAAGCTCTTGCCGACGATGCTCGCCCGCAGCTGGCTATCTGGCGCATGCACGATATCGTCCGGGCGCAACAGCACATCTACCGAGCTGCCCGGCGCCATGATGTAGGCGCGGTTGCCGCGCAATTCACCCAGCTCGGTATTGACTGCTTCGTGGCTGCTCATCTGGCCACGGATGAAGTAGCCCTGGCCGATGAAGCTGGCCACAAACGGCGTCTGCGGCTCGTGATAAAGGTTGTAGGGCGTGTCCCACTGCTCGAGGCGGCCTTCCTTGAACACGCCGACCTGATCGCTGACGGCGAAGGCTTCTTCCTGGTCATGGGTGACCAGGATGGCGCTGGTGCCACGGCTCTTGAGGATGTCGCGAACCTCATGGCTGAGGCGCCGGCGCAGCTCCACGTCAAGGTTGGAGAACGGCTCGTCGAGCAGTAGCAGCTGCGGCTCGGGCGCCAGCGCCCGGGCCAGTGCGACCCGTTGCTGCTGGCCGCCGGACAGCTCATGCGGGTACCGCCCGCCCAGCCCGCCCAGCTTGACCAGTTCGAGCATCTCGTCGATGACGGCGGCTTGGCGTGGGTGCTTGGCAATGCCAAAGGCAATGTTCTGCGCAACGGTCAGGTGCGGGAACAGCGCGTAGTCCTGGAACACCATGCCGATACGGCGTTTTTCCGGCGAGAGGGTGAAACCCGCCCGGGAAATGACCTCACCGGCCAGCTGGATCTCGCCGTCATGCACCGGCTCGAAACCGGCGATGGCGCGCAAGGTGGTGGTCTTGCCGCAACCGGATGAGCCCAGCAGGCAACCAATGTCGCCTGCGTTCAGGTGCAGGTTGAGGTTCTGGACGATGCGCTGGTCGCCATAGCCGCAGGCCAGGTTGCGCAGGTTGAGCAGTAGGGGTTGACTCATGCGTGGTGGTAAGCCGGTTCGACAAGGAATTCGAGAAGGGCCTTCTGTGCATGCAGGCGGTTTTCAGCCTGGTCCCAGGCGACCGAACGTGGGTCGTCGAGCAGGTCATGGCTGATTTCCTCGCCACGGTGGGCGGGCAGGCAGTGCATGAACAGGGCGTCGGGTGCGGCCAGGTCGAGCAGTTCGCGGGTGACCTGGTAAGGCGCGAAATGCGCCAGGCGCCGTGCAGTTTCCTCCTCCTGGCCCATGGAAGTCCAGACATCCGTGGTCACCAGATGGGCATCGCGCACGGCTTCCTTCGGGTCGCGGACGATTTGCACGCTGTCACCGCCAATGGCCATGAAGCGCGGGTCCGGGTCGTAACCTTCCGGGCAGGCGATGCGCAGCTGGAAGCCAAACTGCCGGGCGGCCTCGATATACGAGTTGCACATGTTGAAGCCATCGCCGATCCAGGCCACGGTCTTGCCCTGGATCGAGCCACGCTGTTCGAGGAAGGTCTGCATGTCGGCCAGCAGCTGGCATGGGTGCGACTCGTCGGACAGGGCATTGATCACCGGTACGCGCGAGTTGGCGGCGAACTCGGTGAGCGTGCTGTGGGCGTGGGTACGGATCATTACCACGTCAAGCATGCTCGACAGCACGATGGCGCTGTCGCTGATCGGCTCGCCCCGGCCCAGCTGGGTGTCGCGCGGGGACAGGAAAATCGCCTGGCCGCCGAGCTGGATCATGCCGGCTTCGAACGACACCCGGGTACGGGTCGAGGATTTCTCGAAGATCATGCCCAGCACGCGGCTTTTCAGCGGCTCGAACAGCACGCCTCGTTTGCGCAGGTCCTTCAGCTCGATGCCGCGGCGGATCACCCCGAGCAATTCGTCGGTGGTGAAGTCCAGCAGGGAGAGAAAGTGCCTAGCGCTCATGATTGACTACCTTATCTGCAACGGTATGCAGGTCGACCGTATGGTTTTTTTTGACAACGGGAGTGACCTGCGGCGTAAGCCGCACGGGGCGGACGAAATAGGGAAAGGCGCAATACTATAATTAAATGTCGCCTGAAACCAAGAGGGGAAACAGCTGCCGATCGCTAAGGATGTTGCAAAGGGTGTCTCGACCCGCAGGGCGGTGCTGTTTTTTATTTGCTACAGACGGTTGTACACGGCTTGCTGGCAATTTGGCAAATGGCTGTCGCGAATCGTGCGCCTGATGACGCTGGATTCACGCGGCGAAGCGCGCTGGCGGGGGGGAGGGGCCGGGCGCATAGTCATTGCTCGACACCAACAAGGCAGAGACGGCCATGACCAAGACCCTGCATCACCGTGCCTGTCACCTGTGCGAAGCGATTTGCGGGTTAAACATAGAAGTCAGCCACGAGGACGACGGGCGGGCGCTGATTACCTCGATCAAGGGCGATCCCCTGGATCCGTTCAGCCGTGGCCATGTCTGCCCCAAGGCCGTGGCCCTGCAGGATATCCAGAACGACCCCGACCGCCTGCGCCAGCCGCACAAACGCGTGGGCAAGGGCTGGCAAGCCATTGGCTGGGATGAAGCCTTTACCCTGGCGGCCGACAGACTGTGGGCAGTCCAGCAAGCCCACGGGCGCAATGCCGTGGCGGTCTATCAGGGCAATCCGAGCGTGCACAACTACGGCTTGATGACGCACAGCAACTATTTCCTCGGCCTGCTGAAAACCCGCAACCGTTTCTCTGCCACTTCGGTGGACCAGTTACCGCAGCACCTCGTCAGCCACCTGATGTACGGCCATGGCCTGCTGCTGCCGGTCCCCGATATCGACCACACCGACTTCATGCTGATCCTCGGCGCCAACCCACTGGCTTCCAATGGCAGCATCATGACCGTGCCAGACGTGGAAAAGCGCCTGAAGGCCCTGCGGGCACGTGGCGGGCGCCTGGTGGTGATCGACCCGCGGCGTAGCGAAACGGCTGCGATGGCGGACACTCACCTGTTCATGCGCCCAGGCGGGGATGCTGCCCTGCTCGGCGGCGTGCTCAACACCCTCTTTGCCGAAGGCCTGACGCGGGGCTCGCATTTGCCCATCAACGGGCTGCAGCAGGTGCGCGAAGCGCTTGCGCCGTTCACTGCAGAGGCCATGAGCGCGCATTGTGGCATCGCGCCAGCGCAGATTCGGCAACTGGCACGCGACTTCGCCGCTGCTGAGCGGGCGGTGTGCTACGGCCGCATGGGTGTCTCCACCCAGGCCTTCGGTACCCTCTGCCACTGGCTGGTGCAACTGATCAACCTGGTGACCGGCAACCTCGACCGCGAAGGCGGTGCGTTGTGCACGGAGCCTGCCGTCGACCTGGTGGCGAGCACTTCCGGTGGCCACTTCAACGCTTGGCAGAGCCGGGTTTCGTGCTTGCCGGAGTATGCCGGCGAACTGCCCGTGGCGGCCTTGGCCGAGGAAATGCTGACCCCCGGCGACGGGCAGGTGCGTGCCTTGGTAACGGTGGCCGGCAACCCTGTGCTGTCCACGCCCAACGGTCGCCAGCTGGATGCCGCGCTCGAAGGCCTCGACTTCATGCTGAGCATCGATCTGTACATCAACGAGACCACGCGTCACGCCGACCTGATACTGCCGTCCACTTCGGCACTGGAGAACGACCACTACGACACTACCTTCAACCTGCTGGCCGTGCGCAACGTGACGCGTTTCAACCGGGCAATCCTGCCCAGGCCGCAAGGCGCGCTGCACGACTGGGAGATATTTGTCGGTCTTGCACAGGCATTCGCCAAGCGTGCCGAGCGGGAGTTGAAACCGACCTTGGCGCCAGCACAGATGATCGACGTGGCCCTGCGCAAGGGGCGTTATGGCGAGGCCACGCCATGGCAGCTTTCGCTCATGACACTGGACAATCACCCGCATGGCCTCGACCTTGGACCGTTGCGTGCCAACCTCGCGGCGCGCCTGGCGACGGTCGGCAAGGCTGTCGAAGCGGCGCCGCAGGTACTGCTGGACGACCTGCAGCGGCTGGCGCAACAGCCGCCCCCGGTACCGGGCGAATTGCTGCTCATCGGACGTCGCCACGTGCGCAGCAACAACTCGTGGATGCACAATTTCCAGCGCCTGGTCAAAGGCAAGCCACGCCATCAGTTGTTGATGCACCCGCAAGACTTGCAGCAGCGCCAGTTGCAGGATGGCCAGCGGGTACGCATCCGCTCGCGCACCGGCACCCTTGAAGTGGAGGTGCAGGCCTGCGCGGATATCATGCCCGGCGTGGTCAGCCTGCCCCATGGCTTCGGCCATGCACGCAAGGGCGTGCAGTTGCAGGTAGCCCGGGCCCAGCCGGGGGTGAGTGCCAACGACCTCACCGATGAGCGCCTGCGCGATCAGGTTTCCGGCAATGCTGCACTCAATGGCGTGCCCGTGCAGGTGGAGGCCGCGTGAGGAACGGTAAGGCCGAGCATGCTGCCTGGCTTTCCGATACAATGCGTCACCGTGCCGACGACGACGTCGGAAAGTTCAGCCGAGGTGCTACATGGATATCATCGAAACGATCAAAGAGCAGATTGCCAACAACACCATTCTGCTCTACATGAAAGGCTCGCCGAATGCCCCGCAGTGCGGGTTCTCGGCAAAGGCATCGCAAGCTGTGATGGGTTGTGGCGAAAAGTTCGCCTACGTCGACATCCTGCAGAACCCGGAAATCCGCGCAAACCTGCCAAAATATGCCAACTGGCCGACCTTCCCGCAGCTGTGGGTAGCCGGTGAGCTGGTTGGCGGCAGCGACATCATGCTGGAGATGTTCGAGAACGGCGAGCTGCAGACCCTGATCAAGGACGCCGCTGCGAAGGCGAAGGCCTCCGAAGCCTGATCTGCCTGCAGACATGAAAAAACCCGCACTTGGCGGGTTTTTTTATGCGGGAAGCTTTTACTCTTCGCCCATCTGCGATTGCAGGTAGTTCTCGATGCTGATCTTGTCGATCAGACCCAGCTGGGTCTCCAGCCAGTCGATGTGTTCTTCCTCGGACTCGAGGATGTCTTCGAGCATGTCACGCGAACCGAAGTCGCCAGCCGTTTCGCAATGGGCGATGGCTGCCTTGAGGTCGGCCAGGCCTTTCTTTTCGAGTTTAAGGTCGCACTCGAGCATTTCCTTGGTGTGCTCGCCGATCAGCAGCTTGCCCAGGTCCTGAACGTTGGGGATGCCTTCGAGGAAAAGAATACGCTTGATCAGTTTGTCAGCGTGCTTCATCTCGTCGATGGATTCCTTGTACTCGTGCTTGCCGAGTTTGTTCAGGCCCCAATCTTCGTACATGCGAGCGTGCAGGAAGTACTGGTTGATCGCGACCAGCTCGTTTCCGAGGATCTTGTTGAGATGCTGGATGACGCTTACGTCGCCTTTCATTACGGGTTCCTGCCCTGTAGAAGTGTGCCAATACAGGGAAGTTTGAGCCCGATAGTTAGTAGTGTCAAACCTAAGTTGTTGAATAATAAATGAAAATTAATAGGAATAAGAATGTTTGTGAACCGCGTTGGGACGCTAACTTATTGAATTACAGGCATAAAAAAACCGGACACGAGGTCCGGTTCTTCAAATTCGGGGTAATCAGGCCGCAGTGAATTCCACCGGGTAGGGCAGGGCTGCCTGGCTGACCTGGAGCTCGGTCAGGGTCTCGCGGACCACTTGCTTGGCCACGCAGGCGCATTTGCCACACTGGCTGGCGACGTTGGTCGCGGCTCGCACTTCCTTGTAACTGCAGCATCCTTCATAGATCGCATCGCGGATCTGTCCGTCGGTAACGCCGACACAAAGACACACATACATAAGGGCTGACCATCGCTGGTTGAGTCGATGGGGTGGAGCTTAATGTTAATGAGAATGCTTGTCAAAGGACTTTCTGAAAGGGCCGTGCTTGAGCGACCGATGGTTGACTGCCTGATGGATTCGGCCTGTCATCAGAAGCCGTGTATGATGGTCGGCCTTTGTTGGATGTCGGGCAAGCCCGTCTGGCCCGGCAAACGGTTTTTCACCCTCATCAGGAGATTACAATGAGCGTACTCGTTGGTAAGAAAGCCCCCGATTTCACCGTGCCAGCCGTGCTGGGCAATGGCGAGATCGTCGACAGCTTCAACCTGGCTTCGGCCATCAAGGGCAAGTACGGCCTGGTGTTCTTCTACCCGCTGGACTTCACCTTCGTCTGCCCGTCCGAGCTGATCGCCCTGGACAACCGCATCCCTGACTTCCAGGCCCGCAACGTGGAAGTGATCGGCGTGTCGATCGACTCGCACTTCACCCACAACGCCTGGCGTAACACCCCGGTCAACAACGGCGGCATCGGCCAGGTGAAGTACACCCTGGCTGCCGACATGACCCACGAGATCTGCAAAGCCTACGACGTCGAGTCCGAAGGCGGCGTTGCCTTCCGTGGCGCGTTCCTGATCGACACCAACGGTGTTGTCCGCTCGCAGATCATCAACGACCTGCCACTGGGCCGTAACATGGACGAACTGCTGCGCCTGGTCGACGCCCTGCAATTCCACGAAGAGCACGGCGAAGTCTGCCCTGCCAACTGGAAAAAAGGCGACAAAGGCATGAACGCTTCGCCAGAAGGCGTTGCTGCCTACCTGAGCGAGAACGCCGGCAAGCTGTAATTGCTGCGTGCATGAAAAAACCGGCCCATGTGGCCGGTTTTTTTGTGCCTTTCTGTGCCGGCCTCTTCGCGGGCATGCCCGCGAATGGTTTGGCAACTCAGTCGTTGAAGTCGCGCCAGCCGCCCATTTCTTTCCAGCGGTTGACGATGCCGCAGAACAACTCGGCCGTCTTCTCGGTGTCGTACCGCGCCGAGTGCGCTTCACGCCCGTCGAAGTCGATGTCGGCGCTCTGGCAGGCCCGTGCCAGCACGGTCTGGCCGTAGGCCAGACCCGCCAGGGTGGCGGTGTCGAAGCTGGAGAACGGGTGGAACGGGTTGCGCTTCAGGTCAAGGCGCGCCACTGCTGCATTGAGGAAGCCCAGGTCGAAGCTGCTGTTGTGGCCGACCAGGATCGCCCGCTTGCAGCCATTGGCCTTGAGTGCCTTGCGTATGCCGCGGAAGATGTCGGTCAACGCGGTTTCCTCGCTGACGGCCATGCGCAGCGGGTGGTCCAGCTTGATCCCGGTGAATTCCAGTGCGGCCTGTTCGATGTTGGCCCCTTCGAACGGTTCAACCCGGTGGAAGTAGGTGTGCTCGGGGAACAGGAAACCCTTGTCGTCCATGCCGATGGTGACTGCGGCAATCTCCAGCAGGGCATCGGTGGCGCTGTTGAAGCCGCCGGTTTCCACATCCACCACAACCGGCAGGTAGCCGCGGAAGCGCTCGGCCATCGGGTGACGCGAACCGCTGTTGCCCTGGGTGTCCTGGTCGTCTTCGTAGAGGTCTTCGCTCACGCGTTTTCCTCCAGCAGGCGCCAGCGCAGCTTTTCGCCAGCGCGCAACGGGATCACCGTCTGCTCGCCAAACGGCAGGCTGTCCGGCGCGGTCCATTCTTCACGAACCAGCGTGATGCTGTCGGTGTTCGCCGGCAGGCCATAGAAGGCCGGGCCGTGCAGGCTGGCAAAGCCTTCCAGCTTGTCCAGAGCGTTACGCTGTTCGAATGCTTCGGCGTACATCTCGATGGCCGCATAGGCGGTGTAGCAACCGGCGCAACCGCAGGCGGCTTCCTTGGCGTGACGGGCATGGGGTGCCGAGTCGGTGCCGAGGAAGAACTTCGGGTTGCCGCTGGTGGCCGCGTCCAGCAGCGCCACCTGGTGGGTGTTGCGCTTGAGGATCGGCAGGCAGTAGAAGTGCGGGCGAATGCCGCCAACCAGCATGTGGTTGCGGTTGTACAACAGGTGCTGCGCGGTGATGGTCGCGCCAACGTTGGCCGGGGCCTCGGTGACGAACTGCGCGGCATCGCTGGTGGTGATGTGCTCGAATACCACTTTCAGCGTCGGGAATCGCTCGACTACGCGGCGCATGTGTTCGTCGATGAAGCGTTTTTCACGGTCGAAAACGTCGATCTCGCTGCGCGTCACTTCGCCATGCACCAGCAGTGGCATGCCAACTTCCGCCAGCGCCTCGATGGCCGGGAAGATGTTGTCGATGCTGGTAACGCCCGAATCGGAGTTGGTGGTGGCGCCGGCCGGGTATAGCTTGGCGGCGTAGACAATGCCACTGGCCTTGGCCGCGCGGATGTCTTCGGGGCTGGTGCGGTCGGTGAGGTACAGCACCATCAGCGGCTCGAAGCGGCTGCCGGCAGGGCGCGCGGCCAGGATGCGCTCACGGTAGGCGCCGGCCTCGTCGGCATTGCGCACCGGCGGAACCAGGTTGGGCATGATGATGGCACGGGCGAAGGTACGCGCCACATCGCCAACGGTGTGGGGCAGGACGGCACCATCGCGCAGATGGATGTGCCAGTCGTCGGGGCGCAGGAGGGTCAGGCGATCGGACATTGGGGATTCCAGGCGGGTCGAACTCAAGCGCCAATGCTACCGGAAAACCCCCGGGCGAGCACGGGTATCAAGTTTTCCGGGACGCGTCCGATAGCCTGCAGGTAAGCCGTCAGAATTTGTGGAGCCGCCCGTGCGCCAGCGTTACATAGCCCTGTTGACCCTGTTCGCCAGCCTGCCGGCCGGCGCACTGACATTCCAGACGCGCATGGAAAACATTGCCTGGAAGGTTGAAGGTGACCAGTTCGAATGCCGCCTTATCCAGCCGATCGACGGCTTTGGCAGCGGCGAGTTCGTGCGCCGGGCGGGCGAGCAGCCGGTGTTCCAGCTGCGCTCGGCCGGCAATGTGCTGGGCGCGGGCAACGCCAGCCTGCTGGCGGCAGCGGCGCCGTGGCAGCCCGGGCGTGGTGATATCAACCTTGGCAGCGTCCGCCTGGCCCGCACAGGCGTGCTGTTCAGCTCGTCACAGGGTCAGGCCAGCCGCCTGATCAACGGTTTGCTCGATGGCCGCAGCACGGTGGTGCGCAACTACACCGGTGAGGCGGGCAGGCCGATGGAAGTGCGCGTGTTGCCGGTCAGCTTCGCCAAGGCCTACAGCGATTACCAGGTGTGTGCTGCCAAGCTCCTGCCGATGAACTACGACCAGGTACGCCAGACCCAGGTGGGCTTCCCGGGGGGGGGTATCGAACTGGATGATTCCGCGCGCGCGCGGCTGGATGTGATTCTGGATTACATGAAGGCTGATCCGTCGGTTAACCATGTCGAGCTCAATGGGCACTCGGACAACAGTGGTAACCGTTTGACCAATCGCGACCTGTCGCGCCGCCGGGCGTTGGCCGTGGCTGATTACCTGACGGCGCATGGGATTGCGCAGGAGCAGATTACCGTGCGTTTCCATGGCGAGCGGTACCCGCTTGCAAAGAACAACAGTGCGGCGAATCGGGCGCGCAATCGGCGGGTGAATATCGAGCTGGATCGGGGGGGGGTGCCAGAGAAACCGGTGGAGCAGGCTGCGCCTGCGCCTGCTGCAGCAGCGCCGGGGGCGAAGGCTCCTTGAGGGTGGAGGGCCGGGTGTATGGAGGTGGATTGCAATGAGGCCTCCATGTGTTCGGCACAGCATTTCCGGCGCTCGATCTCACAACCGCTGAATATGGCAAGGCATGCACCTTGGGGCCATGATCCCATCCATCCATTCCAAGCCATGCACCTGGTGCCTCGATCATCAGCCCCCTCCAACCCCGTCGCCCTTCCGACAGTTCCTGTCGCTTTGTCGTCAGAAGCTGTCGCCCCACTGTAAATTTATCCTCAAGGCCGTTAGAATCGATCCCTTTCCGTACAACCCCGTGGAGTGATGGCATGGCGGACGTAAATAAGGTCGTACTGGCGTATTCCGGCGGCCTTGATACTTCGGTGATTCTCAAGTGGCTGCAGGATACCTACAACTGCGAAGTGGTGACCTTCACCGCTGACCTGGGGCAGGGCGAAGAGGTCGAGCCGGCCCGCGCCAAGGCCCAGGCAATGGGCGTTAAAGAGATCTACATCGACGACCTGCGCGAAGAGTTCGTGCGTGATTTCGTGTTCCCGATGTTCCGCGCCAACACCGTCTACGAAGGCGAGTACCTGCTGGGTACCTCCATCGCCCGTCCGCTGATCGCCAAGCGCCTCATCGAAATCGCCAACGAAACCGGCGCTGACGCCATTTCCCATGGCGCCACCGGCAAAGGCAACGACCAGGTTCGTTTCGAGCTGGGTGCCTATGCCCTGAAGCCAGGTGTCAAGGTTATCGCCCCATGGCGTGAGTGGGACCTGCTGTCCCGCGAGAAGCTGATGGACTACGCCGAGAAGCACGGCATCCCGATCGAGCGTCACGGCAAGAAGAAATCGCCTTACTCGATGGACGCCAACCTGCTGCATATCTCATACGAAGGCGGTGTCCTGGAAGATACCTGGACCGAGCACGAAGAAGACATGTGGCGCTGGAGCGTCTCGCCAGAGAACGCCCCGGACCAGGCAACCTACCTCGAGCTGACCTACCGCAACGGTGACATCGTCGCCATCGACGGCGTCGAGAAAACCCCGGCCACCGTCCTGGCCGATCTGAACCGTATCGGTGGTGCCAACGGTATCGGCCGCCTGGACATCGTCGAAAACCGTTATGTCGGCATGAAGTCGCGTGGCTGCTACGAGACGCCTGGCGGCACCATCATGCTCAGGGCTCACCGTGCCATCGAATCGATCACCCTGGACCGCGAAGTCGCTCACCTGAAAGACGAGCTGATGCCGAAGTACGCCAGCCTGATCTACACCGGTTACTGGTGGAGCCCGGAGCGCGTCATGCTGCAGCAGATGATCGACGCTTCGCAGGTCAACGTGAATGGTGTTGTTCGCCTGAAGCTGTACAAAGGCAACGTCACCGTAGTGGGCCGCAAGTCGGACGATTCGCTGTTCGATGCCAACATCGCTACCTTCGAGGAAGATGGCGGCGCCTACAACCAGGCGGATGCTGCCGGCTTCATCAAGCTCAACGCCCTGCGTATGCGCATCGCTGCCAACAAGGGCCGTTCGCTGCTCTGATCATTGGCGTGTAGCAAGAACCCCGGCTTTGGCCGGGGTTTTTTTTGCCTGCGCAAAGGCCTGCGGTTTCAACTTCCAGGGTCTACCACATCGGCATCCAGTGGGCTGATCGACAGCTGAACACATTGACGTTGATCCAGGTTGCAAAAGCGCCAGATGCGCGCTGGCACGGCTGGCTGGGCAAGCGCAAACAGCAACTGTTGCTCCATCAGGCGGTTGGCCTCAGGGCCGGAGAACGTGAAGGTGACAGGCTCCTCATGCGCAGACTCCTGGGGGTTATTGGCGATGGACGGAGTGGCTGCAGCGCTGGATTGCGGGGGGGCGTCGGTTGCTGTTTCACGTGCTGACGGGTTGTAGAACGACTTGTAATTGAAGTTCAGCGTCAGGAAAAACAGTGCCGTCAGAAAGAACGGGAAGCCTACCAGGAACCAAGTGTAGAGCTTTTGGCTGGACTCGCTTAGAAACGGCAGTGTAGCCAGGGCGGATGCCTCGATGATCCCCGCGAAGATGGCAATGATGGTCAGCGGGGCGACAGGTTGTGATGGGGTCATGTGGGCCGTCTCCAGCGATTTTGCCCATCTTCACCTCTGAGGTGCAATCAACTGAAGACTGGAGCGCTTCCGGGTGTGGACGCCAGCATGCTCTGCAGCAGTATTTTTTCTGACTGAGAAGTTGGATGCTTCTTCAAATCAAGGTGAATGTTCAATAGGGTCATTGTTGCAGCCGACTGATACCGCTTTTAGGTAATAAAGAAGTTGGTTGTTACAACTACTGCCGTTGTGTGTAGGAAATTTCTGTAAGTGATGTAGGTTTCATCTGTTCATCCGTTTCGCCCGGAAATCGCCGCGCCAGCAGGCGCCCCGTCGGTTATCTTGGCGTGCCAAAGCAATAATGAATGAATGGATATCGCATGAATAAAGTGCTTATCGTGGATGATCATCCGGTCATACGCCTGGCCGTACGCATGCTGATGGAGCGGCATGGGTACGACGTCGTGGCGGAAACCGACAATGGGGTGGCTGCGCTGCAGCTGACAAGGCAACACCTGCCGGATATCGTGGTTCTGGATATCGGTATCCCGAAACTCGATGGCCTGGAGGTGATTGCCCGCATTGCGACTTTCAGTCCGAAGAGCAAGGTACTGGTGCTGACATCGCAGGTGCCCGGCAACTTTTCGATGCGCTGCATGCAGGCGGGGGCTGCGGGGTATGTATGCAAGCAACAGGAGCTGACCGAGCTGCTGAGCGCCATCAAGGCCGTACTGTCGGGCTACAGCTATTTCCCCAACCAGGCCTTGCATGCGTCACGTGGCAGGGGAGGGGGTAGCGAGACAGACATGGTCAACCGCCTCTCGGCGCGCGAGATGACCGTATTGCAGCAGCTGGCCCGGGGGCGTTCTAACAAGGAAATCGCTGACAGCATGTACCTCAGCAACAAGACGGTCAGTACCTACAAGGCGCGGTTGTTGCTCAAGCTGAATGCGCGATCACTCGTCGACTTGATCGAACTGGCACAGCGGCAAGGACTGAACTGACGGCGAAGCCGTAAAGCCTCCAATCGGGAGGCTTTGCCAGGGTTGCCGGCCCGGCGCTACAGATCGTAGTCGAAATCGGCCAGCTGCTTTTGCAAGCGTCGCTCTTCGAGCATGTTGTCGATGGTGCGGCGTTTGCTGAGGTTGGTCTTTGCGGTTTCCACCTGGGGCTCCGCTTCATCCTCTACGGCAACAAAATCATCTTCGATCGACAGGTCGTCTTTATCGCTACTCATGAGTCGCTCCAAGCCAAGGGGCCATTGGCCGTCCTTATAACCAGAAAGCAGACGTTGGTAAAAAAGATTTTTTCAATCGTGCTGGGTGGTTTCTGCCTATTGGCTCAATCGTCAGAGGTTTTGTGCTTGTATTCGCACAAATCTTCGATCCGACAGCTGCCGCACCTCGGCTTGCGCGCCTGGCACACGTAACGCCCGTGCAGGATCAGCCAGTGATGAGCGTCCAGCAGGTAATCCTTCGGTACGAACTTCATCAGCTTTTTCTCCACTTCCAGCACGGTCTTGCCTGGGGCAATACCCGTGCGGTTGCTGACGCGGAAAATATGCGTATCCACTGCCATGGCTGGCTGGCGGAACGCGGTATTGAGTACCACGTTAGCGGTTTTGCGACCCACACCAGGCAGCGCCTCCAGGGCTTCGCGGGTTTGCGGCACCTGGCTGTCGTGAAGTTCGATCAGCAGCCGGCAGGCTTCAATCACGTTCCTGGCCTTGCTGTTGTATAGCCCGATGGTCTTGATGTACTCGCTTAAGCCTTCAACACCCAAGGCATGGATAGCCTCGGGGGTATTTGCAACCGGGAACAGGCGGGCGGTAGCCTTGTTGACCCCGACGTCGGTGGATTGCGCGGACAGCGTCACGGCCACCAGCAGCTCGAACGGAGTGGTGTAGGCCAGTTCGGTCTTGGGGTCGGGGTTGTCTTCGTGCAGCCTGCGAAATATCTCCAGGCGTTTGGCGGCATTCATGAAATCAGAGCTTTCCTTGACGGCGTGGATGGGCGGGGCCCGGACGCAGGCGATTGTACAAGGCCACCAGCAGTCCGAGCAGTAGCAGCGCGCCGGGGGCCAGGTTGGCCAGGTGTACATCTGTGATGTTGGCCAGCCACTGGCGGCAGGCGCCAAGCAACAGGCAGCAGGCAAACACCGCGCCAAGGTGCGTGGCAAGCAGGCGCCAGCGGCCTTGTTCGGGTACCAGGTGGTCAACGGCCAGGCATTGCAGGCACAGCAGGAGCGGGTAGGGGCCGAGGGTAATCGCCAGCGGTAGCAGCCAGGCACGCAGCCCCAGTTGCAAGCAGGTGAGCAACGCCGCCAGCAGCAGCAAGCTGGCCAGCACATACGCCCAACGGGCCAGCCGCTTGCGCAGCGGTGTCAGCAACAGTTGGTGCAAGCTGGCTGTCAGCACTGCGCACAAGCCAATGGCGACACCTTCGCGCAGTGTCCGGGTGGCGCCCAGCAAGGACACCAGGCTTGCAGCCAACAGGTAGAACCTATTCATCCAGGGCGCCCTCCAGCAGCCTGCCACGTTGTTCATCGAAATAGCCCAGCGCTTCCTGCAAGGCGGTGATCACTGCCCGCGAGGTCACGGTTGCGCCGGCCAGCTGGTCAAAGTCACCGTGGTCCCGTTCAAGCGCCCAGTGATCGCCCAGATGGCGATTGGCAAATTGGTCCAGCCAGTGCACCTGCGGGTCGCCCAGGCGTGCCCCCAGCCCCGGGCTTTCCTGCTGTTCGACCACCTGGCTGGCAATCAACCGGCCGTCTGTGGCGATGGCGACGCTCAGTACGATTGGCCCGGCGTAGCCCTGGGCCTGGGTGACCAGAATGATCGCGCTTGGCTTGCCCGTCAGGGTGGCCCGGTAAGCCGCCAGGATGCGGCTGGCTGGCCGCTGTGCAGCAGGTGTTGGCAAAGGGTTGTCCAGCGGCTGGTTGTCGTAGCTGCCGGCGGGCAGCACCGCCAGTCGTTGGCGAGTTTGCAGTTGCTTCTCGGCGCTGACGATCGCCGGCCGGGTCCACTGCCGCCATGCCAGGGTAGTGGACACAGCAATGGCTGCGGTCAGCAGCAACAGGCCCGCGTCGCGCGCCAGGCGGTTCATCGAGCGGCCTGCTGGCGCTGCAGGGCCAGGCGGTCGAGCGCCGGTGCCATGAGGTTCATCAGCAGGATGGCGAAGGCCGTGCCATCCGGGTAGCTGCCCCAGGTGCGAATGAGGTAGATGAGCAGCCCTGTGCCCACCCCGAAGTACAGCCTGGCCCATTCGCTCCTGGGACCGGATACAGGTTCGGTGGCAATGAAGAACGCCGCCAGCATGGTCGAACCGGAGAACAGGTGCAGCAAGGGCGAGCCATTGGAGTCCGACCCCGAACCGTTCCAGCCCAGCAGGCTGAACAGCGCCAGCCCTGCCAGCAACCCCGCAGGGGCATGCCAGCTGATTACTCTGCGCTGTAGCAAGAAAAGGCCGCCTAGCAGAAAGGCCAGGTTCACCCATTCGCTGCCCCGCCCGCCAATGCTGCCGAAGCCTGGGTGACTGGCGAACAGTTCATCGATGGTCAGGCTGCGGTTGTGGCGCAGGCCGTCGAGCAGTGTCGGCCGGGCCCAGGCATCGACCTGGTCGCCCCCGGCAAACACCTGTTGCAGGCTGTCCAGCAGGCCGGGTGCCGGTCCTGGCCAATGGTTCATCTGCAGCGGGAAGCTCAGCAGCACGAAGGCATAGCCGACCATGGCCGGGTTGAACAGATTGCGCCCGACACCGCCAAAGGCCTGTTTGCCAATGCCAATGGCAACGCTCGCGGCAACCACGGGTAACCACCAAGGGGCCAGGGCGGGCAAGGAGGCCGCCAGCAATACGGCGGTTACCAGCGCGCTGCCATCGTTCAGCGCCGCACCCGGCGGTTGTGCCCGTACCGCCACCAGCAACGCTTCGCACAGCAGGGCGGCACTGGCGCTTAGCAGAAGGTTCAGCAGCACCCCCCAGCCTTGCAGCCACAGCAACGTCAGCAGGCCAGGGCTGCAGGCCAGCAGTACCAGGCCCATGCTGGTGCGCAGCCGCGGGTCGGGAACGGTTTTCATGGTGCGAACAACCCGTTGAAAGCGGAAAATGCCATGGCCATTATCCCGGCACCCAGCAATTCGATGGGCAGACCGCGTAGTGCGCCAGGGATGTCGGCGTGGGCACAGCGCTCGCGCAGGTCGGCAAACAGCGCCAGCGCCAGCCAGAAGCCGGCACCGGCCAGCAGGGCTTGCAGCAGCGTTGCCAGCCATGTGCTGTCGCTGCTTGTCTGCTGCAGGGCCAGGCCCAACACTGCGGCATTTCCCAGTAGCAGTGTCGGCCGACCCACCATGGCCCAGGCCGGACGCCACATGGCCAGCAATTGCGGTACGCCCCAGGCGAGCAGCGCCAGCCATGGCAACAGCAGAAACAGGACAAAGTCCTGCGCCTGCAGCGGCACAAGCACTGCGCGCACCAGCAGCTGACCACCGATCACGCCCAGGGCAATGCACAATGCGCAGGCCAGGCCGTGCACATGCACGTGCAGCCTGGGAACGGGCTGTTGCAGCAGGCACAGTTGATTGACCAGCGCGGCACTGACCAACACCAGAATGTAGTCGTTCATGGCATGACGATAGCCGGAAATCGTGGCGAGGGTCCGGTCACCAAGGGCTGAAAGCAATGCCCCGGCACGAGGGCCGGGGCAGGGAGCTTACTTGATGCGTTGACCTGGCTTGGCGCCGCTGTCCGGGCTCAGCAGGTAGATTTCCTCACCGCCAGGGCCCGCAGCCATGACCATACCCTCGGACACGCCAAAGCGCATCTTGCGCGGTTTGAGGTTGGCCACCATCATGGTCAGGCGGCCTTCGAGTTGGGACGGGTCGGGGTAGGCCGACTTGATCCCGGAGAACACATTGCGGCGCTCGTCACCAATGTCCAGGGTCAGTTGCAGCAACTTGTCGGCACCCGCCACGGCTTCGGCCTTGACGATCAGCGCCACGCGCAGGTCGACGGCAGCGAAGGTATCGAACTCGATCTCCGCCGACAGCGGGTCCTTGGTCAGCTCGCCATTGCCCGCCGGGGCCTTGGCTTCGGCGGCCAGCAGGTCTTCCTTGCTGGCAGCGACCATGGCCTCGACCTTGGCCAGTTCGATGCGGCTCATCAGCGCCTTGAACGGGTTCAGCGCGTGGTTTTCCAGGCGCGACAGGTGGTCGTTCCAGGTCAATGGCGCCACGTTGAGGAACGCTTCGGCGTCGGCGGCCAGCACCGGCAGCACAGGCTTGAGGAAGATCACCAGCTGGCGGAACAGGTTGATACCCTGGGCGCAGATGGCCTGCACTTCATCCTGCTTGCCTTCCTGCTTGGCCAGCGACCACGGTGCCTTGTCGGCGATCCAGGCGTTGGCACGGTCGGCGAGTGCCATGATTTCGCGCATGGCGCGGCCGAAGTCGCGCGCTTCATACGCTTCGGCAATGGACGGCGCGGCGGCCAGGAAAGCTTCGGTGAGCTCTGGCGCGGCATCGCCGGCTACCATCACGCCCTCGTTGCCCTTGTGGATGAACCCGGCGCAGCGGCTGGCGATGTTGACCACCTTGCCGACCAGGTCGGAGTTGACCTTCTGCACGAAGTCTTCGAGGTTCAGGTCGAGGTCATCGACGCCACGGCCCAGCTTGGCCGCGTAGTAGTAGCGCAGGTATTCCGGCTGCAGGTGGTCGAGGTAGGTGCGGGCCTTGATGAAGGTGCCGCGCGACTTGGACATCTTGGCGCCGTTGACGGTCAGGTAGCCGTGTACGTTGACCGCGGTCGGCTTGCGGAAGCCGGCGCCTTCGAGCATGGCTGGCCAGAACAGGGCGTGGAAGTTGACGATGTCCTTGCCGATGAAGTGGTACAGCTCGGCCTTGGAGTCCTGGTTCCAGAAGGCATCGAAATCCAGCTCCGGGCGGCGTGCGCAGAGGTTCTTGAAGCTGGCCATGTAGCCGATCGGCGCATCCAGCCACACGTAGAAGTACTTGCCCGGCTCGCCCGGGATCTCGAAGCCGAAGTACGGCGCATCGCGGGAGATGTCCCACTCCTGCAGGCCCGAGTCCAGCCATTCGGCCAGCTTGTTGGCGACCGCGTCCTGCAGGGTGCCGCTGCGGGTCCACTGCTGCAGCATGGCCTGGAAGTCTGGCAGCTTGAAGAAGAAGTGCTGGGAATCACGCAGTACCGGGGTGGCACCCGAGATGGCCGACTTGGGATTTTTCAGCTCGGTGGGCGCGTAGGTGGCGCCGCATTTTTCGCAGTTGTCGCCGTACTGGTCTTCGGCCGCGCATTTCGGGCAAGTGCCCTTGATGAAGCGGTCGGCGAGGAACATGCCCTTTTCCGGGTCGAAATACTGGGTCACCGAACGGGTGGCGATGTGCCCGGCTTCACGCAGGCGCGTGTAGATCAGGCTGGACAGTTCGCGGTTTTCTTCGCTGTGGGTGGAGTGGAAGTTGTCGAAGTCCACCAGGAAGTCGGCGAAGTCGCTGCTGTGCTCGGCCTGGACGTTGGCAATCAGCTGTTCCGGCGTGATGCCTTCCTTCTCGGCGCGCAGCATGATCGCCGAACCGTGGGCGTCGTCGGCGCAGACATAGATGCACTGGTTGCCGCGCAGCTTCTGGAAGCGCACCCACATGTCCGTCTGGATGTACTCCAGCATATGGCCAAGATGGATCGATCCATTGGCATAGGGCAGGGCGCTGGTGACGAGAATCTGACGTGGCTCGGACATGGTGGCTCGGCTACTTATCTGGCTACGGGGTAAAAATGAGGGTGATCGGCCACTATAAAGGGCTGGCGAATATATTTCACCCAGCAGAAGCATCTGCGGACGATTGACGGGTTAGGATAGGCGCCTGTTTTATATTCAGTTTGCCAATGGGAGTGTCCATGAGTGCCGTCACCCGTGCCGCCGTCGAAGGCGTGCTTCGCCAGTACACCGACCCCTACCTGAACCAGGACCCGGTCAGCGCCGGTTGCGTGCGCGCCATCGATATCCAGGGTGGGCAGGTCAGCGTGCAGTTGCAGCTGGGGTATGCCGCAGGGCTGTTCAAGAACGGCTGGGCCCAGGTGCTGCAGACCGCTATCGGCAACCTTGACGGCGTCAGCGGCGCCCAGGTGTCGATCGACTGCGTCGTGGCTGCGCACAAGGCCCAGGCCCAGGTGCCGGCCATGGCCAACGTCAAGAACATCATCGCCGTGGCCTCGGGCAAGGGCGGTGTGGGCAAGTCGACCACCGCAGCCAACCTGGCCCTGGCCCTGGCCCGCGAAGGTGCACGGGTCGGTATCCTCGATGCCGATATCTACGGCCCTAGCCAGGGCGTGATGTTCGGTATCGCCGAGGGCACTCGCCCGCAGATTCGCGAGCAGAAGTGGTTTGTGCCGATCAAGGCCCATGGCGTCGAAGTGATGTCCATGGCGTTCCTTACCGACGACAACACGCCTATGGTCTGGCGTGGCCCGATGGTTTCCGGTGCATTGCTGCAACTGGTGACCCAGACTGCCTGGGATGACCTGGACTACCTGGTGATCGACATGCCGCCGGGCACCGGTGACATTCAGCTGACCCTGGCACAGAAGGTGCCGGTGGCCGGCTCGGTGATCGTCACCACGCCACAGGACCTGGCGCTGCTGGATGCCAAAAAAGGCGTGGAGATGTTCCGCAAGGTCAATATCCCGGTGCTGGGCGTGGTCGAGAACATGGCCGTGCATATCTGCTCGAACTGCGGCCATGCCGAGCATCTGTTTGGTGAGGGTGGTGGGGAGAAGCTGGCGAGCCAGTACGGCGTCGACCTGCTGGCGTCACTGCCGTTGTCGATGTTGATCCGCGAGCAGGCCGACAGTGGCAAGCCAACGGCGATTGCCGAGCCGGAAAGCCAGATTGCCATGGTCTACCAGGAACTGGCGCGCCAGGTGGGCGCCCGGATCGTCCTGCAGGAAGCAGCAGCACCTGCCATGCCGAGCATCACCATCAGCGAAGATTGACCTGAGACCGAGTCGCCTGCTCCCGCAGTGGGAGCGGGCAAGCCCGCGAAGCAGGCGACCCGGTCTTTCAGCCAGGCATAAAAAAACCCGCCAGAAGGCGGGTTTTTTTGAAAGCTAGGAAGCTAGATCGACTTAGGCGATCTGAACTTCTTCAGCCTGCATGCCTTTCTGGCCGCGGGTAGCGACGAAAGTAACAGCCTGGCCTTCTTTCAGGGTTTTGAAGCCGTCAGCTTGGATGGCTTTGAAGTGCACGAACAGGTCGTCGCCCGACTGAGGGGTGATGAAGCCGTAGCCTTTCTCATCGTTGAACCACTTAACGGTACCGTTTTGACGGTTGGACATTTTTCTGTCTCCTTGGACAATTTAATTACGGTCAGGAAAAACCCTTCCCGGGACTGAGCGCAAAGAGAGCAGAAAATTCAGCGATGGTGCGATCTTGATCGTGCATCAAACTAGAGATTCTCGGTGTCACGTGCAGCACAGTGGCGACACCTTACCCCACTTTCCGCAACCTGCCAATGGCCAGAGGCCGCTTTACGCAAAATCGGATCGACGGCGGCTGCAAGCCCCGTCGGGCGGGGATTGTAGCCCTAATGCAGGATGAAACTTTGAAGCGGGCGCCGGGACCGGTAAGATGCGCGTCACCATTTTCACCTCGCAACTCTTCAGGACACCCCGCCATGAGCATCAAATCGGACAAGTGGATTCGCCGCATGGCGCAGGAACACGGCATGATCGAACCGTTCGTCGAGCGCCAGGTGCGCGGCGAGCAGGACAGCCGGGTGATCTCCTTCGGCGTCTCCAGCTATGGCTACGACGTGCGCTGCGCCGACGAATTCAAAGTGTTCACCAACATCAACTCGGCCACCGTCGACCCCAAGAACTTCGATGCCGGCAGCTTCGTCGACATCAAGAGTGACGTGTGCATCATCCCGCCGAACTCGTTTGCCCTGGCGCGCACCGTCGAGTACTTCCGCATTCCACGTGACGTGCTGACCATCTGCCTGGGCAAGAGCACCTACGCCCGCTGCGGCATCATCGTCAACGTCACCCCGCTCGAGCCCGAGTGGGAAGGCCACGTGACGCTGGAGTTCTCCAACACCACCACGCTGCCGGCGAAGATCTACGCCAACGAAGGCGTGGCGCAGATGCTGTTCCTGCAGTCCGACGAAGAATGTGAAGTCTCGTACAAGGACCGTGGCGGCAAGTACCAGGGCCAGCGCGGCGTCACCCTGCCGCGCACCTGAGCCGACGGGCGCGCGGAATTTCACGCGCCTTTGGCACTCCAACGGATAACCGTGCCGATGTGCATGACGCCCATCGGCTGTTGTCAGGAGGTGCCAATGAAACTCCATCCCGCGATCAGTGCGAAGCTGGCCGGCTTGCAGCCCAACCATGTAGGGGTGCTGCCGTGGTCACTGCTGGCGCATCCGCTGCCGCTGCAGGCGGGGGGCGTGCCCCACCAGCCTGGTCCCGATACCCCGCAACCACCGCAACCTGGTGAAACACCACCCATGGAGCCGGGCGAGCCGACCCTGCCTGATGAGCCACCTCCCGCACCTGTTGCCTGAGCCTGCGCTGCTATAGCAGCGGCCACACGCGGTCTGCGCCAGCCAGATAAACCTTGCTGGCGCTGGCCGGTGCAATTTCCCACCCGCCGGTGAACTCACCGAATGCGGGCAGCAGGCTGACTTGCTGATCGATCAGGAAGCACGGCAGGCGCAAGCGCTGGCGTGCCCTGCCGCGCAGGACGAACACCGGATGCACGTGGCCCGCAAGCACCGGGTAGGCCGGGTGCGGCTTGGGTTCGTGCTGCAACGCGAAAGGCGCCAGTACCCATGGCTCGTCGACGACCCGGATATCGAGCGCGGCCGGTGGGTCGCCGGCGTTGCGGTCGTGATTGCCCCGTATCAGTACAATATCCAGGCCTGCATGGCGCTCGCGCCATACTTGCAGCCTGGCCAGTGTTGCGGGTGCCCGGGCCGTACGTGCGTGCAGAAAATCGCCAAGCACGACCAGACGCTCGCAATCATGCGCTGCCAGCAAGGCATCCAGGCGGGCCAGCGTCGCATCGGTGGTCCCGCGCGGTACCGGTTGATGCAGGGCACGGTAACTGGCGGCCTTGCCGATATGCACATCGGCCACCAGCAAGGCCCGGCGGGCGGGCCAGTAAATGGCCTTGTCGGGCAGCAGCCATAGTACCTGACCGCACAAATCGATCGGCTGATGGTTGTTCACTGCCCACCCGCCGCGCGTTCCAGGTCCGCCACCATTCGCGCAATACGGTCGGCCAGCTTCTCGGTGCTCAGGGTTTCGCGCATCCCCTCCACCAGCAAGGCAAACGCCAGCGGCCCCGGGCGCTTCAATGCCTGCAGGTCCAGGCGCAGGCCCTCCATTTTTACCAGTTGCCGATGCAGCCGGTCGATTTCCAGCTCCTCTCTGAGCACTTCATCGCTAGCCTGGCCCAGTAGCAGGTTCCCCGCATCGTGCTTGCGGAACACCTCATAGAACAACCCGCTGGAGGCCTGGATCTGCCGTGTACTCTTCTGCGCCGCCGGGTAACCACCAAACACCAGCCCGGCAATCTGGGCGATTTCGCGAAAGCGCCGCAGCGCCATTTCGCCTGCATTCAGGCTGGCCAGCACATCCTCCAGCAGATGATCGGTACCGAGCGCCCGAGGCAAATGCGTCGCCCAGTCCACGTTGCCCGGGCTGAGCAGTTCGAAACCATAGTCGTTGACGGCAATCGATACCGACAGCGGCTGGTCCCGGCTGACCCGCCAGGCAATCAGGTTGGCCAGGCCCAGGTTGGCCATGCGCCCGGCGAACGGGTACAGGAACAGGTGCCAGCCCTGGCGTGACTTGAAGGTTTCTGCCAGCAGCGTGCGGGTGGTGGGCAGCGCCGACCATTGCGCCTGCAGTTCCAGCAACGGGCGCACCGACCGCATTTCGGGCCCTTCGAAATGCTGATGAGCGGCAGCGTCGAGCTGTTCGACCAGCGCATCGGCCAGTTCGCTGGAAAGCGGCATGCGCCCGCCGTTCCAGCGCGCCAGCGCAGCCTTGCGCGCGGTGCTGCGGCGCACATAGGCGGTCATGTTTTCGACGCGGACCAGCTCCAGCACCCGCCCGGCAAAGACCAGGGTATCGCCCGGCCGCAGGCGAGCGATGAAGGCTTCTTCGACACTGCCCAATGTCTTGCCGCCACCGCCTTTGCTCCAGTATTTCAGTTGCAGGTTGGCGTCGCTGACGATGGTGCCGATGCTCATGCGGTGGCGTCGCGCCAGGCGTTCGCTGGCAACCCGATAAACCCCGTCGGCGTCGCGCTCGACGCGCTGGTAGTCCGGGTAGGCGGTGAGCGAGCTACCGCCGTGGCAGACAAAGTCCAGTGCCCACTGCCACTGGCTGTCGCGCAGTTCGTCAAAGGCCCAGGTGCTGCGTACTTCGGCCAGCAACTGGTCGGCGCGAAAGCCGCTGCCCAAGGCCATGCTGACCAGGTGCTGCACCAGCACGTCCATGCACAGCCGCGGCGAGAAGCGCGCCTCGATATGCCCCGCGGCCAATGCCTGGCGGGCCGCCGCAGCTTCCACCAGTTCCAGGCTATGGGTGGGCACCAGGGTCAGTCGCGAGCGCCGTCCGGGGGCATGACCAGAGCGCCCGGCGCGCTGCATCAGGCGGGCGATACCCTTGGCGGAGCCGATTTGCAGCACGCGTTCCACCGGCAGAAAATCTACCCCCAGGTCCAGGCTGGAGGTGCAGACCACCGCCTTGAGGGCGCCTTGCTTGAGGCTGCGCTCGACCCAGTCACGGGTATCGCGGGCCAGCGAGGCATGGTGCAGGGCAATCAGGCCGGCCCAGTCCGGGCGTGCGTCCAGCAGGGCCTGGTACCAGAGTTCGGCCTGGGCGCGGGTATTGGTAAAGACCAGGCAGCTGGCACTGGCATCGATCTCCCGGCTGACCTGGTCGAGCATTTTCAGGCCCATGTGCCCGGCCCAGGGGAAGCGCTCGATCGCCGCTGGCAGCAGGGTATCGACCTGCAGGGCCTTGTCCTGCCTGCCCTGCACCAGCAAGCCGCCTTGGGGCAGCAGAACGTCCAGGGCGTGCTGCAGGTTACCCAGCGTGGCAGACAGGCCCCAGGTGGGTAAGCCAGGGTGCCAGCGACGCAGCCTGGCCAACGCCAGTTGCAGTTGCACCCCACGTTTGTTGCCCAACAGTTCGTGCCATTCGTCCACGACCACCAGGCGCACGCTGGCGAAGTCTTCGCTGGCCTGTGCCCGGGTCAGCAGCAAGGTCAGGCTCTCGGGAGTTGTCACCAGCACGCTGGGCAGGCGACGCGCTTGGCGGGCACGTTCGGCGCTGCCGGTATCGCCGCTGCGCACGCCCACGCTCCACGGCAAACCCAGTTCATCCAGGGGTGCCTGCAGTGCCCGGGCGGTGTCTGCGGCAAGGGCGCGCATGGGCGTCACCCACACCACCTGCAAGGGCGCCGGCTGACGGCCTTGAGGCTGGGCCTTGAATGCACGCAGTGCGGCGAGCCAGACCGCGTAGGTCTTGCCCGCGCCGGTACTGGCATGCAGCAGGCCGGACTCACCCCGCTCGACAGCCGCCCAGACCCGCCGCTGGAAAGCGAACGGCGTCCAGCCGCGTTGGGCGAACCAGGCATCGGCAAGGTTGGTAGCGGCGGGCATGGGGCTGGTGGTCCTTCGAAGGCTGTGCTTCTACAGACCGCCCGCCAGGTGCAATGGTTTTACCGGATCAGTTGGCCAGCAGGTAGCCGCTGCGGCATACCTGTTGGCCAGCCACATGGGCGACGACCATGCCCGCAGTGGCCATGCGCCTTACGCTGCGTGCATACAACAGGCCCGGTTGACTGTTGCGTATGGCGGTCACCCGGTCGCTGAGCGGGTCGATCACCTCGGCGATCAACTGCCCGGCCTCAAGGTGCTGCCCGGGTTTGGCGTGATACACCAGCAAGCCGCCCAGCGGCGTTGCCACAGGTTCAACCGCAGCCAGCGGCGTGGCGGGGTTGAGCAAGGCGGGCAGGGCAGCGCTGGCACCCTCGATGACCCCGGCATGCGTCAGGAAATCCAGGATCGCCTGGCTGTCCTTGCTGGCTAGCGCGTGGCTGACGTCCGCCTGGCCACGCAGCTCGACGGTGACCGAGCAGCAACCCTGCGGGATCGGATAGCGCTTGCCGAAACGTTGTTGCAACTGCCACCAGACCAGGCTGAAGCATTCATCGAACGACTGCCCGCCCGAGTCGGTCGCCAGCAGGCTGGCCCGGGCGCCCAGGTAGCGGGCCAGTGGCTCGATCTGCGGCCAGGCTTCGGGCGTGGTGTACAGGTGCTCCACGGCCTCGAAGTCACAGTGCAGGTCCAGCACCAGGTCGGCATCGCAGGCCAGCCGCTGCAGGATCAGGCGCTGCGCCTGCAGCGGCGTGCGCGCGGGATGTGCATCAAGCCCCCGGCGCAGGTATTCACGGATCAGTGCGGTGTTGTGTACCGGGTCCAGGGTCAGGTGTTCTTCGACCTGGTCGCCGATGCTGTCCGACAGGTCGACGAAGTTGCGGTTGAAGTTCTCCCCACTCTGCAATTCGAAACGCCCCAGTGGCGCATCCAGCAGCACCTGCTCCAGGCCGACAGGGTTGGCCACCGGCACCAGAATGATCTCGCGCCGCAGGCGGCCTTGCTGTTCCAGCTCTACCAAGCGCCGCTTGAGGTGCCAGGCCACCAACATGCCGGGCAGCTCGTCGGCATGCAGCGAGGCCTGGATATAGACCTTGCCGCCCCCGCGGGGGCCGAAGTGGAAACTGTGCAATTGGCGGGTAATGCCCGGAACGGGTGAGAGCAGGTCGTGGGTCGAATGGTGCATGGTAGTCCTGGCTACGTGGCGAAAACGGTCTGCGACACGGGTCGGCACAAAGATAGAAGCATAAATTCTGCTGCTGCGCCTCTTCCGGTATCTGCTTGAAGCCTGCAGGTCGCACATTTGTCTCAGGCCAGCAGCGCCTGCAAGGTCGCCAGGTCATCGGCCTCATCCACCGGTTTGTCCAGCCGCCAGCGCAACATGCGTGGGAAGCGCACGGCGATGCCGCTCTTGTGGCGCCTGGACAGGGCTATGCCTTCGAAACCCAGTTCGAACACCAGTGTTGGCGTTACGCTGCGTACCGGGCCGAAGGTTTCCACGGTGGTCTTGCGGATGATGGCGTCGACCTTGCGCATCTCTTCATCGGTAAGCCCGGAGTAGGCCTTGGCAAAAGGCACCAGCGCTCGCCCCGGGGTGCCAGCCGGAGCGTCCCACACGGCAAACGTGTAGTCGCTGTAAAGGCTTGCCCGCCGGCCATGGCCGCGCTGGGCATAGATCAGCACGGCATCGACGCTGAACGGGTCGATTTTCCATTTCCACCAGGTGCCCATATCCTTGGTGCGCCCCACGCCATACAGGGCCTCGCGTTGCTTGAGCATGAAGCCCTCGACACCCAGGCTGCGGGACCGCTCGCGCTGGCGGGCGAGGTCGGCCCAGTCCGGGCCTTCGAGCAGGGGTGATAGCAGCACCGGGGCCAACGGATAGTGCTCCAGCAACAGCTCCAGCTGACGGCGGCGTTGGTACTGTGGCCGGCTGCGCCAGTCTTCGCCTTGCCACTCCAGCAGGTCGTAGGCCTGCAGCACTACAGGCGCATCCCCCAGCAGCTTCTTGCCCAGCGTCTTGCGCCCGATACGTTGTTGCAACAGGGCAAACGGCTGTACAGCCAGGTCAGCAGCGGTAGCGCCCGGCTTCCATACCAGAATCTCGCCGTCGAGCACCACGCCATCAGGCAACGTCTGCGCCAGGCTGTGCAATTCGGGGAAGCGGTCGGTGACCAGCTCTTCGCCGCGCGACCACACCCAGAGCTGGCCCTCGCGCTTGACCACCTGGGCGCGAATGCCGTCCCACTTCCACTCGATCTGCCAGTCGCCTGGCGGGCCGAGCAGTGCATCGAACTGCTCGATTGGCGCTTGCAGCGGGTGGGCGAGGAAAAACGGGTACGGCTGGCCGCCACGCTGACGATGTTCATCGGCAGACTCCGGGGCGACCAGTTGCTGGTAGCTGGCCGCAGTGGGGCGGTGGCTGATGTCGGTATACCCGACCAGGCGCTGGGCCACCCGCTTGGCATCCAGGCCCGCCAGCTGCGCCAGGGCGCGGGTGACCAGCAGCTTCGATACACCGACGCGCAAGCTGCCGGTGATCAGCTTCAGGCACAGCATCAGGCTGGGGCGGTCCAGCTGCGCCCACAAAGGCGGCAGGCGTTGCTGTATCTGTTCCGGGGGCAGCCCGCGCAACGGCAGCAAATGGGCTTCAACCCAGTACGCAAGGCCATCGGCGCTCTGCTGAGGGCTCTGCGGCAATAACAGCGAGATGGTTTCGGCCAGGTCGCCAACGGACTGGTAGCTCTCTTCGAACAGCCAGTCAGGCAACCCTGCCAGGGCGGTGGCCAGCTCCCGCAACACACGGGTTGGCACCAATTGGCGGGGGCGGCCGCCCGCCAGGAAGTACACCGCCCAGGCCGCATCGTCGGCGGGGGCGCTTGCAAAGTAGTCGCGCAGGGCTTCGAGTTTGGCATTACTCGAGGTGGTCGCATCCAGCCGCAGATACAGCTCGGCGAAGGCCTTCATGCGTCTGGCTCCGCGCTGGTCGCGTCGTCTTCCTCGCCGTACTCGGTGACGAAAGCACGGGCGTCCAGGCCTTGTTCGTTGAGGTAGCGAACCAGCACGTTGACCGAGCCGTGGGTGACCATCACCCGTTCTGCACCGGTCTGGGCGATGGCCCAGAGCAACCCTGGCCAGTCGGCATGGTCCGAGAGCACGAAGCCGCGGTCGACGCCGCGCCGCCGGCGCGTGCCACGCAGCAGCATCCAGCCGCTGGCGAACGCGTCGCTGTAGTCGCCAAAACGGCGCATCCAGCTGCTGCCGCCGGCCGATGGCGGCGCCAGCACCAGGGCCTGGCGCAGCAGTGGGTCGTTGCGCGGGATGTCACCGGCGTAGCGGGTTTCCGGCAGGTGCACGCCGGCCTCCCGGTACACCCGGTTCAGCGGCTCGACGGCGCCATGCACGAGGATCGGGCCGATGCTGGCGTCCAGCCCGTGCAGAATTCGCTGGGCCTTGCCGAAGGCGTAGCAGAACAGCACGCTGGCCTTGCCCAGTTCGCAGTTGGCCCGCCACCAGGCATTGATGCCGGCAAATATTTCACCCTGGCTGGGCCAGCGGTAGATCGGCAGGCCGAAGGTCGATTCGGTGATGAAGGTGTGGCAGGGCACCGGTTCGAAGGGGGTGCAGGTGCCATCGGGCTCCACCTTGTAGTCGCCGGAGGCCACCCAGACTTCGCCCTGATACTCCAGGCGCACCTGCGCCGAACCCAGCACATGGCCGGCAGGGTGCAGGCTCAGGGTTACCCCGTGGTGCAGCAAACGCTCGCCGTAGGGCAGGGTCTGCAGGTCGATGTCCTGGCCCAGGCGGCTGCGCAGGATGCCGGCGCCCGGTGCGGCAGTCAGGTAATGGGCGTTGCCGGTACGGGCGTGGTCGCCGTGGCCGTGGGTGATGACGGCACGCTCGACCGGCCGCCAGGGGTCGATGTAGAAATCACCGGGCGGGCAGTACAGGCCTTCGGGGCGGGCAATGACGAGGTCCATGGCACGGGCACTGGTTTGGCGTTACCAGTTAGGAGCCATGGCAGACATGGGAAGTTCGACCGGAAATGACCGGGGCCGTAAAGCGGCCCCGATACGGGCGATCACGCTTATTTTCCAGGCACCAACGTCAGCCGCTGGTTGCCATACGCCCGCCCGAAGTTCTGCGGTTGCAGCGGCAGGCTCATGAAGCGCCCTTTGAGCCAGGCATCCAGCCCGTCGCTGTAATGCGCGCTGGCCGGGTTGCCGGATTGCCCGGTGCTGGTCAGCACCTGCAAGGGTTCGGCCTGACCGAAGTCGACGATCATCCGCGCCGAGGCCGGCAGGCGGGTATCGAAATCGTTGCCCCAGGCGTAAGGCGTCAAGGCGAGGGTCGTGAAATCGCCACCTGCGGCCATGGGCGAGCGGCCGAGCGGGTCGCCCAGGCCATGGTAGGCCGGTGCCGGCCAGCGGTACTGGTGCAGCTTGCCCCACTGCCAGGCGCGGCGGTCAGCGCCCAGTTGCGCGGTGCCGGCATCCACTGCCGCTGCCAGGCTGCGGGCGAGGATGGCCGGCTTGTCTTCCTTCTGTGGGGTGTTGCGGTCATCCCAGAACGGGCTGTCGTCGCGGCCCAGCAGGTGATCGGCCTGGGCCGAGAATGACAACCGCGCATTGCTGACGAACGCTTGCCAGGCCGGGCCGGACTCCGGGCCCAGCTCGTCAAGGAACGTCTGCCGAGCCATTTCCTGAAGGAACAGCTCGTACAGCGCGGCATCTGCCGACACCGGGCTCAGGCGGCCATCGAACGCCTTGAGCCGGGCCAGGGTGTCGCGGGCCTTGTCGCGCTGTGCGGCGGGCAGGGCATCGATCGCCTGTTTCAGCGGCTGTGCCATCCCCGGGGCGTCGAACATCTGCTTGAGCTTGTCGGCCATCAGGGTGACCTGGTCATTCTGCAGGGCCATCAGGCTGCGGCTATCGTGGCGGCCATTGCCGGCCAGCTGGCCCAGGCGCTCGGCGCGCTCGGGGTAGTACCAGCTGCTGGACAGCTGCATGCCATAGCCGCGTGGCAGGCTGCGCTGGTTGGCGTGGCCGAGCCAGCCGGCGGGCGGGTCCTGGTCGTAGGGGTGCAGCATCGGGTCGGCATAGCCGTCCCAGTCGTAGCGCCCGTCCCAGCCTGGCGAGGGCAGCAGGCCTTGGCCTTCGCGGCGGTTGGGGTAGCGGCCGCTGACTTGCCAGCCGATGTGCTCAGGCTCGGCGAAAACGAAATTGAGGGCGACGGCGGTGACTTCGCGGGTACTGTCGAAGGCACGTTCCACGTTCTTGGCGCGGGTCAGGTCGAACAGCGCATCCAGGCTGCGGTCGCCCTTGAACTGCGGCAGGTTCAGTGCCAGGCCCAGGCTGGCGTTGTCGGGCTGGGCCAGCAGGGTGCCATGGCGGGTGTCGTACATCACTTCGCGCAGCGGTCGCTGGCCGCGCACCAGGAAGGTTTCGCTGCGGGCCCGGGCCGGCAGCCACTTGCCGTCGGCCAGGTAGCTCAGTTGGGTGCCCTGGCGGCGCAGCTGCTCCAGGTACAGGTCCTGGTTGTCGGCCATGACTGCACTGCTGCTCCAGGCCAGCTTGCCGTTATAGCCGGCCAGCACGATCGGCAGGCCAGGCAGCGACAGGCCGGCAACCTGGTACTTGCCGGTGTGGATCTGTACCGGGCTGAGGGCCCAGGCGGCACGGCTATCGCTGGCCAGCAGGCTCTTGCCGCTGCGGCTGCGCTGCGGGGCCAGGGCCAGGTTGGCCGAGCCCGGGCTGCCGAGCAGGTCGAGCTCGGCGAGCTTCTGGCTGGCAGCGGCCAGGGCCGGCAGCCCCGGCAACTGGCTGGCCAGGTTCAGGCCCTTGAGCTTGTCCACCTCGCTTTCGGCCAACGGTTCGTCCGGGGCCCCCGGCAGCAGCCAGGCCAGCTTGTCGCTGCCGGTTTTCTGCGCCAGGGTCAGGGCGCTTAGCTCTTCCTGCAGGTTCACCGACTGGCTGAAGGCATACAGGCTGAAGATCAGCGCCGAGTCTTCTGGCTTCCAGTATTCGGGGCGGTAGCCCCTGCTGGCCAGGCTGGCGGGCAGTTTGTCGCGGTAGCGGAACAGGTAGGCGTTGACCCCGCGCGCATACACTTCGAAGAAGCGTTTTAGCCGTGGCGATGCGTCGGCGTATTGCTGGGCGGCGCTCTGCTTGAGGTTGGCCGCGCGCATCAGGCGGTCGATGTCCAGTGCTTCGCTGCCGGCCAGCTCGGCCAGGCGGCCTTGGGCAAGCAGGCGCATGGCGACCATCTGTTCGATGCGATCGCCGGCGTGCACATAGCCCAGGCTGAACAGTGCGTCATGGAAGCTGCTGCTTTCGATCAGCGGTGCACCCATGGCGTTGCGGCGTACCGAAACGTTCTGTGCCAGGCCTTTGAGCGGTTGCATGCCGCTGGTCGGTGGCACGCTGTCCTGGTAGCCGCCCGTCTGGCAGCCGGCCAGCCCGAGCGTGCCGAGCAGCGTGGCGGCGGTTGCGAACCGCAGGCGGAAGGGAGGAAAGGCGGGGGCGGCCATGACAAGGGCTCCTGCAAGGCGTGGCAAGGTTTTAAAGGCGCTAAGGTAGTAAGCGCGCAGTCGCCGTGCAAGGTCACTCGGCGCTTTATTTACCGATGCCTGGCGGAACCTTGAAATGCTCGGCCACGGCGTCGGAAAAGTGTGTGCAGTTGATGCGCGCAAAGCGTTTGTAGTCACGCCCGACCGCAAACGCCGAGCCTGGCATCAGCAGCACTTTATGCTGTTCCAGCTTGTGCATGAAAGGTTGCAGGTCTGCCAGATCGGGGTGATGGACCCACAGGAACATGCCGCCTTGCGGGGTTATGTCGAACTGCCAGCCACGCGCCAGCAACAAACGCTGGGTTTGCGCCTGCTGGCGGATCAGGCGCTGCTGCACGTCATTCATGTGCCGGGCATAGGTACCATCGGCCAGGATGGTGTTGACGAAGCGCTCGCAAAACGCCGGGACGGCCACGCAGGTCAGCAGCTTCAAGCGTGTCAGCGGCTCGATCAGGGCCGCCGGGCAGGCGATGTAGCCCACCCGCAATGATGCCGACAGGCACTTGGAGAAGCTGCCGATGTAGATGACCCGTTCCAGGTTGTCCAGTTCCGCCAGGGTCTGGCGAACGCCGGGGCTGAAGTCGCCGTACACATCATCTTCAACCACGTGGAAGTCGTGCTCCACCGCCAGGCGCAACACGCTGAAGGCATTGTGCGGGGTGATATTGCCGCCGGTCGGGTTGTGGAAGGTGCTGTTGCAGAAGAACGCCTTGACCTTGTGCGTGGCCAGGTGCTTTTTCATCTCATCCACGTCCGGACCATCCTGGTTGCGCCGCACCCCGACCACGTGGCCACCGGCCAGCTGGACCAGCTTGATCAGGTTGCCATTGCCAGGCTCGTCGACGAACACATGGTCGCCTGGCGTGATCAGCAGCCGTGCGACCAGGTCCAGTGCCTGCGTGGCGCCCAGCGTGGTCAGCAGCTGGTGCGGCCGCGCGTCGATACGGGTCAGGCGTGCGAGGTGCACGCACAGCTGGTTGCGCATGGGCAGGTAGCCCTGGATGTCGCCGTATTCAGCCAGCGAGCTCTGCTCCAGGCGCGCCGTGCGCCGGATCGCCTTGGCCAGCAGTTCGGTGTCTCGCCAGGCGGGTGGCAGCCAGCCGCTGCCCAGCTTGGTGTAGTGCTGGCCACCCTGCAGCAGCTTGAACAGCGGGTCGCCAGCCATGCCGCTGGGGGCATCCACCGGCCCGTGCTGCCGTGGGTGGCTGGCCACGAAGTAGCCACGGCCAGGGACGGACGTCAGCAACCCTTCGCCGACCAACCGGGCGTAGCCAGACACAACATCGTGATAGCTGCAGCCGATCGCTGCGGTCAGCTTGCGAATGGACGGCATACGCTGCCCGGGCAGCCATTCGCCGGCGTCGAGGCGTTGTTTCAACTGCTCATGAAGGCTGGGCGTAGGCATGGCGAGTCCGCGACTGTTAGAAAAACCAGCCTAACAGTTAAGCCAAAACCTCGTCGACTGTTCGAGCTAGCCCGCGCGGCTGATGCGACCATGCGCCCGTAGGCACTTTTTCGCGATGCCAAAACCCTTCGAACCACCGTGAGCACACGCCATGACCAGCACCCTACCGCGGCGCACCTACCTGTAGTTCACCGCGCAGTCGATCAACCTGACCACGGCCGTCATGTCCGTCACCATGGCCGCGATCGTCGGGGCAGCGCTGGCGCCCGCTGCCACCTGGTCCACGGTGCCTTACGGCTTCCAGTTCCTGTGCCTGATGCTGGCGACGTACCCGGTGTCCCGGCTGATGGGCCGCATTGGCCGAAAAAAGGCATTCATGCTGGGTTCGATACCGCTGGCGCTGTCGGGCGTCAGCGGGTACCTGGCAGTGCAATACCAGCACTTTCCGACCTTGGTCCTCAGCCATTCAGCGCTGGGTGTCTATATCGCGTTTGCCAACTTCAACCGTTTCGCGGCGACCGATAACCTGCCCCAGAGCCTGAAACCCAGGGCGCTTTCGCTGGTGGTGGCCGGCGGGGTGATCGCTGCCGTGGTCGGGCCGGCGCTGACCGAGTGGCTGCGCGAGGTAGGCGGGTATCCGCTGTTTTCGCTGTGTTACGCCGCCTTTGTCGGCTTGGCGGTAATGGCCTTGCTGATTGCGGCCTGCCTGCCTGGCGATACTGCGACGGCGAGCCAGCAGCGCACGGTAAACACGACGGACGCGGCCGCGCAGAGGCTTAGCCCGGTCGTAGCCGTGGCCATGGCGGTTGCCGCGCTGGGGTATGGAATCATGAATTTGTTGATGATCCAGGCCTCGATGCACATGAAACACATGCATGAAGACTTTTCCGATGTGCGCCTGGCCATCCAGTGGCACGTGATTGCCATGTTTGCCCCGTCGTTCTTCACCGGCGCCATCATCCAGCGCCTTGGCATCAGGACTACCATCTGCGCTGGCCTGGGGCTGTTGATCGCCTGTACGGCCATGAACATGTGGTCGCACAGCTACGCGATGATGACGTTGTCGTTGATAGCCCTTGGCCTGGGCTGGAACCTGACCTATGTGGGCGGCGGGGCCTTGCTGGCGCAAGCGCTGCAGAACAGCCCGGCAGCCATGCAGATGCAGGGCAAGAACGACCTGGCGATTGCGGTACTCGCGACGGTTGGCGCGTTCAGCCCGTCGCTGCTGCTGGGTACGGTCGGCTGGGACGGCACCAACGCCATTTGCATGGCCCTGTGCATCGTGCTGCTGGTGGCAACCGCCGGGTTGCTGCAGCGCAAGGTATCAGGGCCTGCCGCGGCCAACTAGCGGGCCAGGCCTCGCCTGTTCACGCTAGGCGCGTGGCGATCGGCTCAGGCGCCGTGGCACTTCTTGAATTTCTTCTCGCTGCCGCACGGGCACGGGTCGTTCCGGCCAACGTCCTTCAGGGCGTTGCGTACCGGCTCCTGGTGGCCGTGGTTGCAGTGCGGGCCGTGTACATGGCCATGATCCTGGTGGTGATCATGGTCGTGATCGTGGTTGCAGTCAGGGCCATGGACGTGAGGTTGCTGGGACATTGCAGGGTTACTCCGGGTTGAGATCGCCGGGGATTATCTCACCACTGCGCGACAAGTGCAGGTCCCGATGCACGATCAACCCGGTCGCCAGCTCGCCCTGCAGGGTGTAATGCAGCGGTTGCCCGCTTTTGAGCAGCTTGGCCAGGGGTTTGAGCTGCCGCCACAGGTTGGTCCGAGCGGTGATCTTGAAGGTGCGCCGGGCGTGCCCGCCCACGCTGCGCCAGATGCTGGCTTCATCCTCCACCAGCAGCAGGTCGTTGAGGCGTATCGCGTAGGCCAGGTTGCGGATGAACAGGCGGCTGTCGTTGGGGTTGTCGACCCTCAGGTGCAACACGAACTCCTGCTCCAGCAACCTCGCCTTGACCGTTTCCACCTCGACCAGGTGCACCTCGGGCTCGCGCCAGTCGTCGCCCCCCCAGCTGACACACCCCGCCAGCAGCGCCAGCCAGGCGATCAGCGTAGCCAGCAGCAGCGACCGGGCGCGGGCGATCATGCTCAGCTACCCACGTAACTGGCGCAGCATTTCTTGAACTTCTGCCCGCTGGCGCAGGGGCAAGGGTCGTTGCGCCCCGCCTTCAGGCCGACTGTTGGGTCAATGAAGTACCAGCGCCCATCATGCTGGACGAACGCCGAGCGTTCGCGGTGCTGATGGTCGCCGTCCTGATCGTGCCAGCGTGCGCTGAAGGTGACAAAGCCATGCTCCGGCTGGCCGCCCAGCACTTCTGCCTTTTCCACCTCCAGGCCCAGCCAGGTGCTCTGGGCGCTCCAGGCAGCCATGGCGGCACGGTCAAGACCGGCTTGCTGGGCCGGCAGGGTGGTGGCCACCAGGTAGTCCATCAGGCCCAGCACATAAGCACTGTAGCGTGAGCGCATCAATGCCTGGGCATCCGGTGCCGGGGTGCCGGCATGGTAGTGCCCGCAGCAGGCATCGAGCAGGTTGCCACTGCCACAAGGGCAGACCGAGACACTCATCATCACCACCAGTACTTGCCGAAGTTTTCAGGGTTGGCCCAGAACCTGGCGTTCAGCCAGTCGGGGACCTGTTTGTAATCATGTAGATCATAGGTGAACAGGCTCAGCACCTGCTGGTCACGGCGAAATTTCTCGCTGGCCGACAGCGCCAGGGCGAAGAAGTCGGTGTCCTGCCAGCCGCAGGCACCCAGGTCGGCCAGCACCGCGACACGGCTGGCATTGAGGTTGCGGATGCCGCCGAGCAGTTCCAGGCCGGCGCGCTTGGGCAGGTGCTCCAGGCAGTCGACCAGCACCGCCAGGTCGAAACGCTGGGCTGCCAGTTCGGCTGGCAGCGGGCCCGGTGCAGCGCTGGCGATGGTCACCTGTGGGTGCGCCTGGGCAAAGGCGTCCAGGGCTGGAAAGCGCGTGCCGACCAGCAGCAGGCGTTGCGGGGTGAAACGCTCTAGCAGGGCTGCCAGGGCCTGCTGCGGGGTGCGTTGGGAAAAACCGTCGGTCATTGCCAATCCTCGTTCAAGTTGTCCAAGACTAGCGGTCCGGCGCGCGCGGGCAAAGCGGCATGTGACCGTGTCGTGGCTTATTGGTGGCAGGGTTGGAGTGCGCGGTCTTTACTCCCAGAGATCGGCCTTATGCCGATTCCCCCTAGGAGAAGCAATGAAATGAGCATAGTACGCACAGCGTTACCCCTGGTACTGCTGACCAGTGTGTTGACTGGTTGTGCAGGTTTGCAAAAAACCGACTGGCCTAAATGTGCCGCCGTCGGGGGTGTAGGCGGCGCCGCCCTGGGTGCCATCGAGAGTTCCAGCTGGGCTGGCTGGGGCGCGTTGCTGGGCGGTGGCCTGGCGGCGGGCTACTGCTGGGCTCACGGTGATGGCGACGAGGATGGCGATGGCGTTCCGGACAGCCGCGACAAGTGCCCCGGCACCCCGCGCGGCGTGCAGGTCGATGCCAATGGCTGCCCACCAGAGCCGGCCCCGGTGGTTGAGGAAGTGGTGGTGCAGAAAGAAGAAGTCATCGTCATCCGCGATGTGCACTTCGAGTTCGACTCTGCGCGCCTGACCGCCCGTGACAAGGAGCGCCTCAATACCATTGCCACGCGCCTGAAACAGGAAGCGCCTTCTGCCCGCCTGAGTGTCAGCGGCCATACCGACAGCGTCGGCTCCGACAGCTACAACCAGAAACTGTCCGAGCGCCGTGCCCACTCGGTGACCGACTACCTGGTCGAGAGCGGTGTACCGCGCAGCAGCTTCGTTTCGGTGGTAGGTGCCGGTGAAACCCAGCCAGTGGCGGACAATGCCACGGCCGAAGGGCGCTCCATGAACCGTCGTACCGAGATCAAGATCCAGCGCTGAAGGTTTGCGCTCTGCAGTCTGTGTGATACCGAGCGCCGCCCAGGCGGCGCTCGGTATCCCGGGCGATGGAAGGGTAATGGGGGCAGCCCCCCAGCCTGGCTTTCAAAACGGTAGGGAGAACGCCATGAAGTTCATCCTGGGACTGGGCAAGGTCCTGACGGTCGCTTTCTGGGGAGTGCTGCTGTTCAACCAGCTGGTGCCGCAACCGTTGCCCTTCAATCTGCTGATCAATGCCACGGGCATCGTGTTGCTGGGGCTGCACCTGCTGGAAGTGCTGTTTTTCAATGGCAGCCTGCGAGGGCGCAGCCACCGCTGGTTCGACCGGCTGCAGATAGTGTTGACGGGGATTTTTCATGTGATGTCCATTCCCCGGGTGCGGAAGGTGCGGCGGGATGGTTGAGGGGAAGCGGCGGCGCTCGATCTCACAGGCGCTGAATGTGCTGCGGCTGGCCCAACTGTCACACCATCCCCCGCGAGCTGGCCACCGCCACCACGGCAATCCCCAGCAGCAGGTTAACCCCCACCATCCGCCGAATCCGTCCCAGCACCGCTGCACCCGCCGCCCAGTCCTCGGCCTGGACAGCCGCCTTCAGTTCCGGCAGCAGCAACGCCTGCACGCGCAAGAACAGGGCAAACATGGCAATTCCCCCGCCAATCATCACCTGTACATACTTCGGCGCAGTCTCGAAACCGCTGAAACGCATGTGCAACATGCCGATACCACTTATCGCCAAGATCGCCACCGCCAGCCAGACCCAGCCGAAGAAGCGTCGGAAAACTTCCACCCACAGACGCAGCCGCGCAGGGCCCTCAAGGGCTGCAACCGTTGCCGGGCGCAGCACCAGCCAGGCGAAGAACATGCCGCCGACCCACACCAGGGCGGCCAGAACATGCAGTGTGTAGGGCAGGGCAAAGGCAAGCATCAGGATCTCCATGCGGCACAAAGGGCAATAGCGGGGTATGATAGCCGCCCCATGCGAAACACTGAAAATATATCCAGCCCTCCGGGCGCCTGCAGACCATGATCAGCACCGAACTCAAAGCCACCATCCAGGGCGCCTACTCGCGTTTTCTCGAAGCCAAGAGCCTCAAGCCGCGCTATGGCCAGCGCCTGATGATCGCCGAAGTGGCCAAAGTGCTCGGCGACATTGCCTGCGACGATGAAGGCCGCCGTGCCGGCGAGCCCGCCGTGGTGGCAGTGGAGGCGGGCACCGGTACCGGCAAGACGGTGGCCTACAGCCTGGCCGCCATTCCGGCCGCCAAGGCTGCCGGCAAGCGCCTGGTCATCGCCACTGCCACCGTCGCCCTGCAGGAGCAGATCGTCTTCAAGGACCTGCCCGACCTGATGCGCAACAGCGGGCTCAATTTCAGCTTCGCCCTGGCCAAGGGCCGTGGCCGTTACCTGTGCCTGTCCAAACTCGACATCCTGCTGCAGGAGGGCCACGCCCAGTCGGCCACCGCGCAGCTGTTCGAGGAAGAAGGCTTCCACATCGAAGTCGACGAGCGCAGCCAGAAGCTGTTCAACAGCATGATCGAGAAGCTCGCCGGCAACCGCTGGGACGGTGACCGTGACAGCTGGCCCGAGGCCCTGGAAGACCAGGACTGGGCACGCCTGACCACCGACCACAGCCAGTGCACCGGCCGCCACTGCCCGAACTTCCAGCAGTGCGTGTTCTACAAGGCCCGCGAGGGCATGGGCAAGGTCGACGTTATTGTCACCAACCACGACATGGTCCTGGCCGACCTGGCGCTGGGCGGCGGGGCGGTACTGCCCGACCCGCGCGACACCATGTACGTGTTCGACGAAGGCCATCACCTGCCAGACAAGGCGATCGGCCATTTCGCTCATTATTCGCGCTTGCGTTCCACTGCCGACTGGCTGGAGCAGACCGCCAAGAACCTCACCAAGCTGCTGGCCCAGCACCCGCTGCCAGGCGACCTGGGCAAGTACATCGAGCAGGTGCCCGAACTGGCGCGTGAAGTGCGCACCCAGCAGCAGTTCATGTTCACCCTGTGCGAGCAGGTTGCCGACTTCCGCCCCACCGAGGACACCGAGGGCCGCGAGCGCCCGCGCTACCGCTTCGAGGGTGGCGTGGTGCCGGAGCAGATCCGCGAAGTGGGCATCGAGTTGAAAAAGGGCTTTGCCCGCCTCAACGACCTGTTCACCCGCCTGGCCGACCTGCTCAAGGAAGGCATGGATGGCGAGGTAAGCATTGGTATCGCCAGCCATCAGGCCGAGGAATGGTACCCGCTGTTCGGTAGCCTGGTCACCCGTGCCCAAGGCAACTGGGAGCTGTGGACGGCCTTTACCGCCGAAGACCCGGAGGACAGCCCGCCCATGGCCCGCTGGCTGACCCTGGCCGAAAGCGGTGCGCTGTTCGACATCGAGGTCAACGCCAGCCCTATCCTCGCCGCCGAAATGCTCCGCCGCAGCTTGTGGAGCGTTGCCCACGGTGCGCTGGTGACGTCGGCGACATTGACCGCGCTGGGCAAGTTCGACAGGTTCCGCATGCGTTCGGGCCTGCCCCGCGATGCGGTCACCTGCGTGGTGCCCAGCCCGTTCGTGCATGGCGATGCCGGTGTGCTGCGGGTCCCCGACCTGCAGGCCGACCCCCGCGACGCGGCGGCACATACTGCGGCGATCATCCGCGAGCTGCCAAATATCGTCGAAGGTGCCCGCGGCGCGCTTGTGCTGTTCTCTTCGCGCAAGCAGATGCAGGAAGTGTTCGACGGCCTGGACCGTGACTGGCGCAAGCTGGTGCTTATCCAGGGCAACCTGTCCAAGCAGGAAACCCTGAACAAGCACAAGGCGCGGGTAGACGATGGCCAGCACAGCGTACTGTTCGGCCTGGCCAGCTTTGCCGAGGGTGTCGACCTTCCTGGTGCGTACTGCGAGCATGTGGTGATCGCCAAGATTCCGTTTGCCGTGCCCGATGACCCGGTGGAAGCCGCGCTGGCGGAGTGGATCGAGGCCCGTGGTGGCAACCCGTTCATGGAAATCGCCGTGCCCGACGCCTCGCTGCGCCTGATCCAGGCTTGCGGCCGCCTGCTGCGTACCGAGCAGGATCGCGGCGTCATCACCTTGCTTGACCGGCGC
Organism: Pseudomonas sp. 8_5_2; assembly: GCF_059295255.1. Lineage (NCBI taxonomy): Bacteria > Pseudomonadati > Pseudomonadota > Gammaproteobacteria > Pseudomonadales > Pseudomonadaceae > Pseudomonas > Pseudomonas sp. 8_5_2. The sequence goes on along the minus strand of NZ_CM181238.1, from coordinate 4,709,613 downwards.
CTGGTCACCCAACGCTACGGCAAGGCTATTCTCAATGCGCTGCCGCCGTTCCGGCGGGAGATTTCCTGACCGTCGGAGCACTTGCTCCGGCGCGTTGTCCACTACTCAGCCCTGGGCCATGACGGCCCTGAAGGAGAGCCACAGCCTTATGGTCCGTCGCACCCTGCCCGCCGTTTTTGCCCTGTTGTTCAGCTCGCCGTTGCTGGCCGGGCAGCAGACGCTGTTCAGCTTCGTGCGCCCGGCCTCGGTGGTCAACGTGGTCACCGAGGATGCCGGCATGCCGCAGTACAACGCGGAACAGACGGCCGAAGGCGAGGTATTGCGCCGTGTGGTGTTCAACCCGGCCGAGCGGCCGACCCTGCGCCTGAGCCCCCAAGCCGGCGTGTGGGACTGGTCCGCCGGGCAGTTTCTCACCTTGCGCCTGCAAAGTGCCATGGACTGGGCGCTGACCGTGGATGTCACGGTGCAAGGCAGCGATGGTCGTACATTGACCAGCCGCATCGACTTGCCGGCGGGCCCTGCCCAGACCGTGATGGTGCCGCTGACAGCCAGCTCGCCGTTGAGCCAGGGCATGCGTGCCGGCCCGCCGATGCCATGGAACCATGGCGGCCAGCGCCTGCTGCTGACCAGCAGCGTCGGTGCGCTCGACCTCAAGCAGGTGGCTTCGGTCAGCCTCAGTATCCCCAACCCCAAGGCAGCGCAAAACCTGCTGATCGAACGGGTTGGCATTCAGGATGACGACCAGGCCTACCAGGCGGCTTACCATGAGCTGATCGATGCCTACGGCCAGTCCACCCGCGCCCAATGGCCGGAAAAGATCGCAAATGACGAACAGCTGAAGGCGACCGGTGCGCGTGAGCAGCAACAACTCAAAGGCTGGCTGGCAGAGCGTGGCAAGCAGCAGCTGGACGCTTACGGCGGGCTGCTGGCCGGGCCGGCATTCGAGTCCAAGGGCTTCTTCCGCACCGAAAAGCGTGATGGCCGCTGGTACCTGGTAACGCCGGACGGCCACCCGTTCTATTCCCTGGGGGTCAACGCAGTAGCTGCCGATGGCGGTCGCACCTATATCGCCGGGCGTGAGGGCATGTTCAAAGGGTTGCCTGCCGAGGGCGACGAACTGGCCGCGTTCTATGGCGAAGGCAACAACGACGATGGCAATGCCTCTTCGCAAGGGCGCAATTTCAAAAAGGGGCGCTGGTTCGATTTCTATGCCGCCAATGTCCAGCGCACCTATGGCAAACCCTGCCCGCCCGCAGCAGAAGGGCAGCCGGCCAACTGCCCGCCGCTGGTGCTGGATGCTGCCCGCTGGCAGGGGCACGCACTCGACCGCCTGCAGGCCTGGGGTTTCAATACGGTCGGCAACTGGAGTGAACCCGGCCTTGCCCAGGCCAGGCGCATGCCGTACACCCTGCCGTTGGCGATCGTGGGTGATTACGCCAGCATCAGTACCGGCATGGACTGGTGGGGCCGCATGCCCGACCCGTTCGACCCGCGCTTTGCCATGGCCACCGAACGCGCCGTGGCCATTGCTGCCCGCGATCACCGGGACGACCCCTGGCTGGTGGGCTACTTCGCCGACAACGAGTTGGCCTGGGCCGCCCCCGGCAGTGACCCCAAGGCCCGATATGGTCTGGCCTACGGCACCTTGCGCTTGACTACCGATGTGCCGGCCAAGCGCGCGTTCCTCAAGCAGTTGCGCGACAAATACCGCAACCAGGAAGGCCTGTCCAAGGCCTGGGGCATCGAGCTGGCTGCCTGGGAGCTGATGGAAGACCCAGGCTTCGAGGCGCCGCTGCCCAGCGCAGAGCACCCGGAAATCGAACGTGACTATCAGCACTTCCAGCAAGTGTTCGCCGAAACCTACTTCCGCACCATTGCCGATTCGCTGCGCTGGCACGCCCCCAATCACCTGCTGCTCGGTGGCCGCTACGCCGTCAGCACGCCGGAGGCGGTCAACGCCTGCGCCGAGTTCTGTGATGTGCTCAGCTTCAACTTCTATACCCTCAAGCCGCAGGACGGCTACGACTTCGCCCGCCTGGCCGAGCTGGACAAACCGGTGCTGGTATCGGAGTTCCAGTTTGGTTCGCGTGATCGCGGGCCGTTCTGGCCGGGGCCGCTGGAAGTGGCGCGGGAAGAAGACCGTGGCCCGGCCTATGGCAATTTCCTCAAAGCGGCCATGGCGCAGCCGATGATCGTCGGCGCGCACTGGTTCCAGTACCTCGACCAGCCGGCCAGTGGCCGCTTGCTCGATGGTGAGAACGGGCACCTCGGGCTGGTGGCGATCACCGATGTGCCGTACCCGGGGTTCGTCGATGCCGTGCGCAAGAGCAACCTGCAGGCTTTGGCCGAGCTCCGCGCCCAACTGGAAAAGCCAGCCCCGTAGCACGGGCTGCTGCGGTCTGTGCATGAGCGGCCTGGTGTTGCGATGAATACCGTTCATCGCGACCACCCAGCCCAAGCCAGTTTGCAAAACGCCAAACTACTGAAACAATGCACACCCTTTTGGATATGGTCGTACGGAGAACAGCGGGTGCAGATCCAGGGTCACTATGAGCTGAAGTTCGAAGCCGTGCGCGAAGCGTTCGCCGCGCTGTTCGATGATCCCCAGGAGCGTGGCGCCGCGCTGTGCATTCAGGTGGGGGGCGAGACGGTCGTCGACCTGTGGGCTGGCAGTGCCGACAAGGATGGCCAGCAGGCCTGGCACAGCGATACCATCGCCAACCTGTTCTCCTGTACCAAGACCTTCACCGCCGTTACCGCCTTGCAGTTGGTGGGCGAGGGCAAGCTGGGTCTCGATGCCCCGGTTGCCAATTACTGGCCCGAGTTCGCCCAGGGTGGTAAACAGTCGATTACCCTGCGCCACCTGCTCAGTCACCGTGCCGGCTTGCCGGCCATCCGTGAACTGTTGCCGGCCGAAGCGCTGTATGACTGGCAGACCATGGTCGATGCCCTGGCTGCGGAAACTCCATGGTGGACGCCCGGTAGCGAACATGGCTATGCCGCCATCACCTATGGCTGGTTGATCGGCGAGCTGATTCGCCGTGCCGACGGCCGCGGCCCCGGCGACTCGATCGTGGCCCGCACCGCGCGCCCGTTGGGGCTGGACTTCCATGTAGGCCTGGCGGATGAGGAGTTCCACCGCGTGGCGCATATCGCCCGCGGCAAAGGCAACCCTGGCGATGCTGCAGCACAGCGCCTGTTGCAGGTGACCATGCGTGAACCCGAGGCACTTTCGACCCGTGCGTTCACCAACCCGCCGGCGATCCTCACCAGTACCAACAAGCCGGAATGGCGACGCATGCAGCAGCCGGCGGCCAACGGCCATGGCAATGCACGTAGCCTGGCGGGCTTTTATGCCGGTCTGCTGGACGGCAGCCTGCTCGAATCCGAACTGCTCGACGAATTGACCCGCGAGCACAGCCTCGGCCAGGACCGCACCTTGCTCACCCAGACCCGTTTCGGCCTGGGCTGCATGCTCGACCAGCCGGATGTGGCCAATGCCACCTTCGGCCTCGGCGCCCGCGCCTTCGGCCACCCCGGCGCCGGTGGGTCGGTCGGGTTCGCCGACCCGGAGCACGATGTGGCCTTCGGTTTCGTGGTCAATACCCTCGGCCCTTATGTGCTCATGGACCCACGAGCCCAGAAACTGGTACGTGTCCTTGCCAGTTGCCTTTGATCGGGTAACGCGGGTATTGCCCCACCCCTTTGACTATCCTCATTGCCAACGCCTGAAGTGTGTGGGCAAATTTTCTTTCTATTTCATGGTGTATCGCTGATGTCTTCACATAAAACCTTAGCACTCGCCCTGTGCCTGACCGCCGTCACCGGCTGTGCCAGCCACTCCCCGGACGGCTCCAAGACCAGTGGCTCGAGCTGGTGGCCCTTTGGTTCGGACAAGGTTGCCGAGCAGGAAGTGAAGCAAGCCGTCAGCGAAAACGTCGCCAAGGCCGACGCCAAGTCCGAGAGTGCCAGCCGCTGGTGGTGGCCGTTTGGGGGTGACGACAAGCAGGCCAAGGGGCCAGTCGTGCCGAAGATCGACCAGAAGGCCACCCAGGCCTGGCTGGACGAGTACGAGCCCAAGCTGCGTGAAGCGATCAAGGACAGCAAGCTGGAGCTGGAGCGCCGCGACAACGTGCTGGCCGTCACCATCCCGGTGGACAGCGCGTACAACCCTGACCGCCCGAACATGCTGCTGCCCATGACCCTCGGCCCCATCACCCGCGTGGCCAAAACGGTTGAAGGCGACCCCAAGACCGCCGTGCTGGTGCTGGGCCATGCCGACACCAGTGGTGCTGCCGCTGCCAACCAGAAGCTCAGCCTGGAGCGCGCCGCTTCGGTGTCGGCCATCTTCCGCCTCAGTGGCCTGCAACGTGACCGCCTGACGCTCAAGGGCATGGGTTCGGTCATGCCGCGCGCCGCCAACGACAGCGCCGAGGGCCGTGCCCTGAACCGCCGCGTGGAAATGCTGCTGACGCCGCAGAACACCATGGTCGCATTGCTGGCCAAATATCAGCAGGCTACCCCGGCACCGACCCCGGCCTCGATGGTGGCGGTGCAGGATGCCAAGGCACCTGCAGCCAAGGTCGCTGACAGCAAGCCTGCAGCCAAACCTGCGGCGAAAAAACCGGCAGCCAAGGCCAAGGCCCCGGTAAAAGCCACCGCCAAGAAGAAAGCCGCGCCGGCCAAACCGCTCGCCAAGAAAGCTACCGCGGACAAGAAAGTAGCTTCCAACAGCCCTGCGAAGACCAATTGATCGTCAAGGAACGCAGCAATGACCCAATCCCTGGCCGATATGCGCCGAGACTACACCCGTGATGGCCTGGCTGAAGCCCAGGCGCCGGGCGAGCCATTCGCCTTGTTCCACCAGTGGTTTGCCGATGCGGTGAAAACCGAGCAGGCGCCGGTGGAAGCCAACGCCATGACCATTGCCACGGTCGATGGCGACGGTCGCCCGCACTGCCGCGTGTTGCTGCTGAAGGGGCTCGATGAGCGGGGTTTCACCTTCTTTACCAACTACGACAGTGCCAAGGGCCAGCAGCTACAGGCCAATCCTTTCGCTGCCATGACCTTCTTCTGGCCGGCGCTGGAGCGCCAGGTACGTATTGAAGGGCGGGTGGAAAAGGTCACGGCCAAGGAGTCGGACGACTACTACCAGGTGCGCCCGCTCGGCAGCCGCCTGGGGGCCTGGGCTTCGCCGCAAAGCCGGGTGATTGCCGGTCGTGAGGAGCTTGAGGGCCTGGTCAAGGCCACCGAGGCGCGCTTCTCTGACACCCAGCCGCATTGCCCTGAACACTGGGGTGGCTACCGTTTGCTGCCGGAGCGCATCGAGTTCTGGCAGGGGCGTTCAAGCCGCCTGCATGACCGGTTGAACTATCGGCTGGTCGACGGGCAATGGCTGCGGGAGCGGCTGGCACCCTGATATCCTGGGGGCTGCCTTGCAGCCCCCGCAAACCCACCAGGCTAGCGCGAATAACCCTTCGCCTCCCGCTGCAACCATCCCGCCAACTGCTTGCGCCCCACCTTCTGCGTCCGCGCCTGCTGCAATCGTTGCAGCATATAGGCGCGTTTGCCCGGGTCTGCCCCCGCCAGCGACAATGCCAGGTCGCGGTCCATCCAGCGGCGAATGCGCAGGTACAACCAGCCGTGGAAATACAGCCCTGCAGCGGTTGTGACCACGATGATGAAGTAATCCATGGCTATCCTTGGTCTCACTTGAATGGCGCTTGGCACAGCCGCAGCGGCTGTACCCCGGCTGAATGAAAACAATTTTATTACGTTTGTACCGTGACAGCGGTCAACGTGCAGCGTCTAATAAGCACCTGACTTATGGAGATTTTACCCATGCGTACATCCGCTTTGCTGGTGGCAACCTTCACCACCATGTCGCTGCTGCTGGGGGGCTGTGCCTCGAGCCTGACCGGCGATAGCTACTCCCGTGACGAGGCCCGCCGCGTGCAAACCGTGCGTATGGGCACCATCGAATCCCTGCGCCCGGTCAAGATCGAGGGCACCAAGACCCCGATCGGCGGTGGTGCGGGTGCCATCGTCGGTGGTGTTGCCGGCAGCGCCGTGGGCGGTGGCCGTGGCAGCATCGTTGCCGCTGTGATCGGCGCCGTGGCCGGTGGCCTGGCAGGTTCCGCCGCCGAAGAAGGGCTGACTCGCACCCAGGGTGTCGAGATCACCGTGCGTGAAGACGACGGCAGCATGCGTGCCTACGTGCAGGCTGTGCAAGAGAACGAGATTTTCCGCGTTGGCGACCGCGTGCGCATCATGACCGTCGACGGTACCAGTCGCGTCTCGCACTGACCGTACCGCAACTACAGAAAACCCCGACATGGCTGCTCGCCAGTCGGGGTTTTTTCATGCTGCGGGTGTATCAGTGGATGGCGGGTTTGCGGCTGGCCATGGCAGTGATGGTATAGCCAAGCACTGCGGCGAGGAACGAACCGGTGAGAATGCCCATGCGGTCCATGCCTGCGAACTCGCTACTGCCGGGCTCGAAGGCGAGTGAGCCCACGAACAGGCTCATGGTAAAACCAATCCCGCACAGGATTGCGACGCCAAACATTTGCCCCCAGCGGGCACCTGCCGGCAAAGCGGCGATGCCGAGTTTGACCGCTAGCCAGGTCAGGCCGAAAACACCTACGGTCTTGCCCAGCAGCAGGCCAATCGCGATACCCATCGGCACTGGGTGGGTGAAGCTGTCGATGGTCATGCCAGCCAGTGAAACCCCGGCATTGGCAAACGCGAACAGCGGCAGAATCGCGTAGGCCACCCAAGGGTGCAGCGCATGCTCGAGGGCCAGCAGGGGCGAAGCTTCTGCATTGCGGGTACGCAGCGGGATGCAAAAGGCCAGGGTGACTCCGGCCAGTGTGGCATGCACGCCACTCTTGAGCACGCACACCCACAGGATCAGGCCAACGACCATGTACGGCCCTAATTTGAACACCCCAAGCCGGTTCATCGCGACCAGCGTGAGCAGGCAGCCGGCCGCGAGCATCAGCGACAAGCTTGACAGGGTGCCTGAGTAGAACAGGGCGATGACAATAATCGCACCCAGGTCGTCGATGATCGCCAGGGTCATCAGGAACAGCTTCAGTGACGCCGGAACGCGCCTGCCCAACAAGGCCAGAACGCCCAGGGCAAAGGCAATGTCGGTAGCAGTGGGGATCGCCCAGCCCGTCACGGCAGCCGGGTTGTCGCGGTTGATGAACCAGTAGAGCAATGCGGGTACTACCATGCCGCCGACGGCGGCGGTAGCAGGCAGAATTACCTGGGACGGCTTTGACAGCTGGCCGTCGACCACCTCGCGCTTGACCTCCAGGCCGATAAGCAGGAAGAACAGGGCCATCAGACCGTCGTTGATCCACAGCAGCAACGGCTTGGCGATGTTCAGCGCGCCAACCTGGACGGCGACGGGGATGTCCAGCAGGCCGCTGTACAGGTAGGAAAGCGGCGAGTTGTTCATGACCAGGGCCAGAATGGCGGCGACGATCAGCAGCACGCCGCTGGCGGCTTCTAGCTGGAAGAAACGGGTAAACAGGCTACGCACGGGCTATGGGCTCTCCATGAGCAGTTTACGAATGGAATGGGCGTACACCCTGGTCTGTGGCGATATGCTTTGAAATAAAAACTATATTCGTTTTTGTTATATGGGGTTACTGCCAAGCCTGGTGCAAGCCTAGATGCATATTGAGGGGAAGGGTGGAGGGGAAGTCAGACTGGTGTGGCGGAATTCTCTGAGGTTTGTACGGCCCCTTCGCGGGTGAACCCGCTCCCACAAGTACCCCACATGATTCAGCCATGTGGAAAATCCTGTGGGAGCGGGTTCACCCGCGAAGGGGCCCGTACAGGCATTCGAAATTACAGGGCGAGCATATCCCGCGCCACCGCCTCTGCAATGCGAATCCCGTCGACACCTGCCGACAGGATACCGCCCGCATACCCGGCCCCTTCTCCTGCCGGGAACAGCCCCCTGAGGTTCAGGCTCTGGAAATCCTCCCCACGGGTAATCCGCAGCGGCGAGGAAGTACGCGTCTCGATCCCGGTCAACACTGCGTCATGCAGGTTGTAGCCCTTGATCTGCCGGTCGAAGGCTGGCAGCGCCTCACGGATAGCCTCGATGGCGAAGTCCGGCAGGCTTGGCGCCAGGTCACCCAGGGTCACACCCGGTTTGTAGGACGGCTCGACACTGCCCAGCGCTGTCGAAGCGCGGCCGGCGACGAAGTCACCCACCAGCTGCGCTGGCGCCTGGTAGTTGCTGCCACCCATCACGTAGGCGTGTGCCTCCAGGCGCTCCTGCAGTTCGATGCCGGCCAGTGGGCCGCCCGGGTAGTCGCGTTCGGGGTCGATGCCGACAACGATACCCGAGTTGGCATTGCGTTCGTTACGCGAGTACTGGCTCATGCCGTTGGTGACCACCCGGCCCGGCTCGCTGGTGGCAGCGACCACGGTGCCGCCCGGGCACATGCAGAAGCTATACACCGACCGGCCGTTCTTGGCGTGGTAGACCAGCTTGTAATCGGCGGCACCCAGTTTCGGGTGACCGGCATATTTACCCAGGCGCGCCTTGTCGATCAGCGTTTGCGGGTGCTCGATACGGAAGCCCACCGAGAACGGCTTGGCCTCCATGAACACGCCCTTGGCGTGCAACATGCGGAAGGTGTCGCGGGCACTGTGGCCGAGGGCCAGTACCACATGGCGCGAATGCAGCTGCTCGCCGCTCTCCAGGACCACGCCGGTCACCTGGCCGTCGTCGATCAGCAGGTCGCTGACCTTCTCCTGAAAGCGCACCTCGGCGCCCATGGCGATCATGTCCTGGCGCATCTGCTCGACCATGCCGGTGAGGCGGAAGGTACCGATGTGCGGCTTGTTGATGTACAGGATCTCGTCCGGGGCACCGGCCTTGACGAACTCTTCGAGCACTTTGCGGCCGTGGTGTTGCGGGTCCTTGATCTGGCTATACAGCTTGCCGTCGGAGAAGGTCCCGGCGCCACCTTCACCGAACTGCACATTGGACTCGGGATTGAGCACGCTTTTGCGCCACAGGCCCCAGGTGTCCTTGGTGCGCTGGCGCACTTCCTTGCCGCGTTCGAGGATGATCGGCTTGAAGCCCATTTGCGCCAGCAGCAAGCCGGCGAAGATACCGCAGGGGCCGAAGCCGACCACGATCGGACGTTGTTCAAGGTTGGCCGGGGCCTGGCCGACGTACTTGTAGGTGACGTCGGGTGCCACGCCGATATTGCGATCATCGGCGAACTTGAGCAGCAGCTCGGCTTCGTTGCTGGCTTCCAGGTCGATGGTGTAGATGAACAGCAGTTCGCTGTTCTTCTTGCGCGCATCGTAGCTGCGCTTGAACAGGTTGAAGCTGATCAGTTGCTCGTCGCGGATGCCCAGGCGCTGGATGATGGCATCACGCAGGGCTTCGTCGGGATGGTCCAGGGGCAGCTTCAGTTCGGTGATTCGTAGCATGGCAGGGTCCAGTATCCCGGCCATGGGCGGCCGGCGGCTTTACACAAACCGCCAAGTATAAGCTGTTAGCCGCCCCGACTGGCAGGATAAAAAGCGCCCGGCGATCAGTTGTCGCGCGCGCCGCCGTAGTAGCCGCAGCCCTGCAAGGTCTTGCCGTCGATGCGCAGTTCGGCGCGCAGGTGGTAGATGGCGCCTGTGGCGCTGCCCACGCAGCGCTGCGGTGCGACCCACAGTTCGACGTGCTGGCCGTTGGCTTCGCTGCTCAGGGTAAGGCCGCCGCCGGGTACTTCTTCTTCCAGGAAGGGCAGGGGCAGGGGGGGCTGGCCGACGCGGTTGAGCACCATGCCCTTGCCGCTGGCCTTGATGTCCCAGTCCGGCTCATGACCGTTGGCGCGCAGCGTCAGCTGCTTGAAATTGGGGTCTTCGCAGGCACGCGTGGACGGTTCCAGACGGTACAGGCGGCGCACCTCGAACTGGCCGTCGTTATTGGCCTGCTTGGTCCCGGCGAGGCGGCCACGGACGTCGGCGAACAGCTTGTCGTTTGCGTCTTCGGCGAGATTGGCGGCTTCTTGCAGGATGCCGGTGGCGCCGACGTCGTTGATCACGAAGGTACGGTTTTCGCTGCAGGGCTTGAACAGCAGCTGGCCGCCGGCGGCGCGCAGCTCGCCCTGCATGCGCGTGGTGCCGATGTTCGGGTCGCTGGGGGCGTCAGCCATGAGCTGGCAGCCGGCGAACAGGGGCAGCATGGCGGTGAGCAGCAGGGTGGGGGTGAGGCGCATGATAGGGCAGGCTCCGGGATCTTTGCCGTGAAAGCGGGCCACGTTACGCAGGCTGGCGGTGGATCTCAAGTTAATGGTTGCTTGTGCGGGCCTCTTCGCGGGTAAACCCGCTCCCACAGGTACGGCGCCAGATTCAAGCATGGTGCTACCTCTGTGGGAGCGGGTTTACCCGCGAAAGGGCCGGCAATGGCAATTCATTCCTTGCAGGCATTAAAAAGGGCCCGAAGGCCCTTTCCCAATCAACCACCCAGATACGCGTCGCGTACCTTGGGGTCGGTCAGCAGTGCCTCACCCGTCCCCTGCATCACCACCCGGCCGTTCTCCAGCACATAGGCGCGGTCTGCGATCTTCAGCGCCTGGTTGGCGTTCTGCTCGACCAGGAACACCGTTACGCCATCACGGCGCAGTTGTTCGATGATGTCGAAGATCTGCTGGATGATGATTGGCGCCAGGCCCAGCGAAGGCTCGTCGAGCAGCAGCAGCTTGGGCTTGCTCATCAGCGCCCGGCCGATGGCCAGCATCTGCTGTTCGCCACCGGACATGGTGCCGCCGCGCTGGATATAGCGTTCCTTCAGGCGCGGGAACAGCTGCAGCACCTTGTCCAGCTGCTCCTGGTAGTCGCCCTTGTCGGTGAAGAAACCACCCATGGCCAGGTTTTCCTCGACCGTCAGGCGGGCGAACACGCGGCGACCTTCCGGCACTACCGCGATGCTTTTGCGCATGATGTGCGAGGACGGCTGGCCGACCAGTTCTTCCCCCAGGTACTTGATGCTGCCGCTGTGCGCCTGCGGCGAGCCGCACAGGGTCATCAGCAAGGTCGACTTGCCGGCGCCGTTGGCGCCGATCAGGGTAACGATCTCGCCCTGGTTGATCTCCACGTTGACGCTGTGCAGCGCCTGGATCTTGCCGTAGAAGGTGGAAACGTTTTCGAACTTCAGCATTTACGCTTCCCCCAGGTAGGCTTTGATCACATCAGGGTTGTCGCGGATCTGTTCCGGCGTACCGTGGGCCAGGGGGGTGCCCTGGTTGATCACCACGATATGGTCGGAAATGCTCATCACCAGCTTCATGTCATGCTCGATCAGCAGCACGGTGACGTTGTGCGACTCCCGCAGGTAGGCGATCAGCGCCTTCAGGTCTTCGGTCTCTCTCGGGTTCAGGCCCGCGGCCGGTTCGTCGAGCATGATGATGCGCGGCTGGGTCATCATGCAGCGGGCGATTTCCAGGCGACGCTGCTGGCCGTAGGCGAGGGTGCCGGCGGTACGGTTGGCGAATTCGGTCAGGTTGACCTTCTCCAGCCAGTACTGCGCGCGTTCCATGGCCTCTTTCTCGCTGCGGCGGAAGTTCGGGGTCTTGAACAGGCCGGCGAAGAAGTTGGTGTTGAGGTGGCGGTGCTGGGCAATCAGCAGGTTTTCCAGCGCGGTCATTTCCTTGAACAGGCGCACGTTCTGGAAGGTCCGCACCACGCCCTTGCGGGCGATTTGGTGCCCGGCCAGGCCTTGGATGGGCTGGCCATCGAGCAGGATGGTGCCACCACTGGGCTTGTAGAAACCGGTCAGGCAGTTGAACACGGTGGTCTTGCCGGCGCCGTTCGGGCCGATCAGCGCCACCACCTGTTTTTCCTTGACGGTCAGGGCCACGCCGTTGACCGCCAACAAGCCGCCGAAGCGCATGCTCAGGCCGCTGACTTGCAGAATTTCGCGGCTCATCGACGCAGCTCCATGTGTGGACGTTGCATGGGCAGCAGGCCCTGCGGACGCCAGATCATCATCAACACCATCAGCGCACCGAACATCAGCATCCGGTATTCGCTGAACTCACGCATCAGCTCGGGCAGCAGGATCATTACGATGGCCGCGAGGATCACGCCCAGTTGTGAGCCCATGCCGCCGAGCACGACGATGGCAAGGATGATTGCCGACTCGATGAAGGTGAACGACTCCGGCGTCACCAGGCCCTGGCGCGCGGCGAAGAAGCTGCCGGCGAAACCGGCAAAGCAGGCACCGAGGGTAAACGCCGAGAGCTTGATGATGGTCGGGTTCAGGCCCAGCGCGCGACAGGCGATCTCGTCTTCGCGCAGCGCTTCCCAGGCACGGCCGATCGGCATGCGCAGCAGGCGGTTGATCACGAACAGCGCCAGCAAGGCCAGCAGCAGCGCCACCAGGTACAGGAAGATCACCTTGTTGATCGAGTTGTATTGCAGCCCGAAGAACTCGTGGAAGGTCTGCATGCCCTCGGCGGCACGGCGTTCGAAGGTGAGCCCGAAGAACTCCGGCTTGGGGATGTTGCTGATGCCGTTGGGGCCGCCAGTCCAGTCGGTAAGGTTGCGCAGGAACAGGCGGATGATCTCGCCGAAGCCCAGGGTCACGATCGCCAGGTAGTCGCCGCGCAGGCGCAGCACCGGGAAGCCGAGCAGGAAGCCGAAGGTGGCGGCCATCAGGCCGGCGATCGGCAGGCACACCCAGAAGCTCCAGCCCAGGTAGTGCGAGAGCATGGCATAGCTGTAGGCGCCGACGGCGTAGAAGCCGACGTAACCGAGATCGAGCAGGCCCGCCAGGCCGACCACGATGTTCAGGCCCAGGCCCAGCAACACGTAGATCAGGATCAGCGTGGCGATATCGACCGCACCGCGCGAGCCGAAGAACGGCCACACCAGTGCGGCAACGATCAGGCCGATGATCACGTAGCGCTGGGTTTTCGGCAGGGTCAGGTAGTTGCTGACAGCCGGCGGGATCAGCTTGCGATCCGAGCGGCGGCCCATCACCGAACTCCACTGCTTGTCGAACAGCACGCGCAGGAACATCAGCACCGAACACACGGCGATGATGCTGATGGTGAACGAACCCTGGCTGTGCACTACCAGGCTGATGCCGTCGATGCTCAGTTTCAGACCCAGCACCGGGAAGGCCACGGCCCATACCAGCAAGGCGCTGAAGAACGCCTGTTTGAGATTTCTGTTCATACTTTTTCAACCTCCGGGCGGCCCAGGATGCCGGTCGGCCGGAATAGCAGGACAAGAACCAACAAGCCGAATGCCACCACGTCCTTGTACTGGTCACCGAAGATATCGGCGCCAAACGCTTCGGCCACGCCCAGCACCAGCCCGCCGAGCATGGCGCCCGGGATGCTGCCGATGCCACCCAGCACCGCCGCGGTGAAGGCCTTCAGGCCCACCAGGAAACCGGCGTTGGGGTTGATCACCCCGTACTGCATGCTCAGCAGCACGGCCGCCACGGCTGCCAGGGCGGCACCGATGACGAAGGTGAGGGCGATGATGTTGTTGGTGTTGATGCCCAGCAGGTTGGCCATCTTGATGTCCTCGGCGCAGGCGCGGCAGGCGCGGCCCAGGCGAGAACGGGAGATGAACAGGGTGAGCAGGGTCATGGCCACCAGGGTGACGACGAACACCAGGATCTGCATGTAGCTGATCAGTACTTCCTCCGCGCCGCCCGGGCCGAACGAGAAACTGCCGGGGATCAGGTTGGGGATGGACTTGTCCTTGGAATCCTGCGAAAGCAGCACGGTGTTCTGCAGGAAGATCGACATGCCGATGGCGGAAATCAGCGGGATCAGGCGGTTGCTGTTGCGCAGGGGGCGGTAGGCAACCCGTTCGATGCTGTAGCCATAGGCACTGGTGACGAAGATCGTCGCGACGAAGGCAACGGTCATCAGGATCGGCAGCGAATGGATACCCATCATGGCCAGGCCCGCCAGGGCGATGAAGGCCACATAGGAACCGATCATGTACACCTCGCCGTGGGCGAAGTTGATCATGCCAATGATGCCGTACACCATCGTGTAACCGATGGCGATCAAGGCATAGGTGCTGCCGATGGTCAATCCATTAACCAGTTGTTGGAAGAAATGGTAGATCTCAGGCATTACAGCGCTCCTAAAAACCTGATTTGCATTTCGCTGGCGGGGGTAGGGCCAGGAAACCGCGGGTGACGGTTTTAAGATTTTCAGGTGAGCCGGCATCCGGATCGCGGCAGCCAGGCTCATGAACCTCGTAAAACAAAGCCCACTGCTCGCACAGTGGGCTTTTTACGGTCAGCTATTTAGTCACGCAGTTACTGAGGGGAGACTTCGGTCTTCGGCTTGCCGAAGTGCCATTCGTAGACCACGAACTTGAAGTCTTTCAGGTCGCCTTTCTCGTCGTAGGCCAGCTCGCCGGTCGGGGTCTTGAAGGTGCCGGCGTGGATGGCGGCTGCCACCTTGTCGGTGTCTTCGGACTTGGCGGCCTTGATACCCTGGGCGATCAGTTCGACAGCCGAGTAGGCCGGGAACACGAACGGGCCGCTTGGGTCCTTGCCGTCTGCCTTGATGGCATCGACGATCTTCTTGTTCTCCGGGTCGGCATCGAACGACTTCGGCAGGGTCACCAGCAGGCCTTCGGAGGCGCCTTGGGCGATCTGCGAGATGGAGTCGTTACCCACGCCTTCCGGGCCCATGAACTTGGCTTTCAGGCCTTTTTCCTGAGCCTGGCGCAGGATCAGGCCCAGCTCTGGGTGGTAGCCACCGTAGTAGACGAAGTCGACGTTGTTCTGCTTGAGCTTCTGGATGATCGAGGAGAAGTCCTTGTCACCGGCATTCAGGCCTTCGAACACGGCAACCTTGGTGCCTTTGCTCTCCAGGGTCTGCTTGACCGCGGTGGCGATGCCTTCACCGTACTGCTGCTTGTCGTGCAGTACCGCGACCACTTTCGGCTTGACGTGGTCGGCGATGTAGTTGCCGGCCGCCGGGCCCTGGGCGCTGTCCAGGCCGATGGTGCGGAAGATCAGCTTGTAGCCACGGGCGGTGATTTCCGGCGAGGTGGCGGCCGGGGTGATCATGATCACGCCTTCGTCTTCGTAGATGTCGGACGCAGGCTGAGTAGAGCTGGAGCACAGGTGGCCGATCACGAACTTGACGCCGTCGTTGACCACTTTGTTGGCGACTGCCACGGCCTGTTTAGGGTCGCATGCGTCGTCGTATTCCTTGGCTTCGAGCATTTTGCCATCGACGCCGCCCGCGGCGTTGATGTCCTTGATGGCTTGCTTGGCGCCGATGAACTGCATGTCGCCGTACTGGGTCACAGGACCCGTCTTGGGACCGGCGATGCCGATCTTGATGGTATCGGCGGCAAACGAATGGCTGGCTACCCCGGCCAGAACCATTGCGGCGAACAGCTTGGAAATCTTGATCATAGTGCTCCACTCATTCTGTTGTAATTCTTATAGTCCTGGCGGCCAGGGCTACAGACCGGGCGGGATTTGCGGCGTGGCCATGCCAACGCGCAAGCCCACCTTCCCCCGGAACATGTCCCGGAACTGTACCGGTACAGTGTAGAGCGCTGTTCGAGCGCTTGAAAAGCGGTCGAAAAGTGCCTGTTTCCCGTGTTGTCGCTTGGTCGACAGAAAGATACAGAAAGGCGCCATCAAACTGCCTGCATCTGCGGCTTTGCCCCGCGAATTCGGGGGCAATCGACCAAATTACTTATTTGAAACCGGGTTTTTCTGCAAAAATGCCGACCTTTTCATTGGCCGATTTTTTGCGGATACCACCCATGACTGATCAAACAAGCACCCTCTATGCCAAATTGCTTGGCGAGACAGCAATCATCGAGTGGAAAGCGCTTGAGCGTTTCTGGGCCAAGGGTGACCTGATTTGGGTCGACCCCCGCCTGGACCTGATCACCGTTGCCGAGGCGATGGCCGAGAATCGCGGCGAGATCTTCGCCAAGTGGCGTAGTGATGGCACTGTTGGGCCGGTCACCGCCGAGCAGGCCCTGGACCTGCAAAGCCGCGATCCAGAGATCTGGGCCGTGGTCGTTTCGCCGTTCATCGTTATTCAGGTAAAAGACCAGAAAGAGGCGTGATCGCTTTTGGTGCGTGAAAATACGCAGCGGCCCCGTTTTGGTGCTTGATGGCGTTCAAGGCGGGTAGAGGTAAGTAACAATTCGGCGTGGCGGTAACAGTTTACGGAATGCGTAATGTGTCCCCAGTTCCGCCAGGCCACGCGCAGCCTTAATGTTCGAACCAGTCAGGAGTCATCGATGAGCACTGCACTACCTTCGCTTGGATTCGCCGGCATCGGCCTGATGGGCCTGCCCATGTGCCGGCGTCTGTTGGCGGCGGGTTACCCGCTGACTGTCTGGAATCGCAGCCCTGACAAGTGCGCGGCGCTGGTCGCCGCTGGCGCGCGCTTGGCCAGCAGCCCGGCGCAACTTTGCCGCGACAGCGACATGGTGCTGTTATGCCTGGCCGACACCGCTGTGGTGCGCGAGGTGGTGTTCGGCATTCAAGGCATTGCCGAGGGTGGGCGTAGTGGCCAGCTGCTCGTCGATTTCTCCAGCCTGGAGCCCACCGCTACCCGCGAAATGGCCAGCGAACTGGCGGCACTGTGTGGCATGGCCTGGCTGGATGCTCCGGTGTCCGGCGGCACCTCCGGTGCCGAGGCCGGCAGCCTGGCGATCATGGTCGGCGGTGAGGCAGCCGACCTGCAACGTGCACGCCCGGTGCTGCAGGTGCTGGGCCAGCGGGTGACGCACATGGGCGCGGTGGGCGCGGGCCAGGTGACCAAGGCTTGTAACCAGATGATCGTGGCCTGCAATGCCCTGGTCATTGCCGAAGTGGTGGCGCTGGCCGAACAGTCGGGGGTTGATGCGACCCTGATCGCCGAAGCCCTGGCGGGTGGTTTTGCCGATTCCAAGCCGCTGCAGATACTCGCACCGCAGATGGCCGAGAGCCGCTTCGAGCCGATCAAGTGGCATGTGCGCACGCTGCTCAAGGACCTCGATGGTGCGGTCAAGTTTTCCCGCGAGCAGGGTTCTGCGACGCCGCTCAGTGGCCTCGCCGCGCAATTGATGCGTCTGCACGGTAGCCAGGGTTACCTGCATAAAGATCCGGCGACCCTGGTAGAGCTGTATCGCAACAAGGGGTGAGCCCAGCGCCGAGGCGTTGTGGCCGCTCCAGTAGCGGCCGCAGTTCAGCCAGGGGCACAGGGCGCCCCAGCAGGTACCCTTGCAGGTAGTCGCAGCCGTGGCCTTCGAGAAACGCCTGCTGTTCGACGGTTTCCACGCCCTCGCTGACGACCTGCAGGTGCAGGGTATGCGCCATGACGATGATTGCCTGGACAATTTCGCGATCCTTCTGGCTGCCCGGCACATCTTGCAGGAAGGTACGGTCGATCTTCAGTACGTCGAGCGGTAGCCGTTTGAGGTACGCCAGTGATGAGTAACCGGTGCCGAAGTCGTCGATCGACAGCGCAACGCCCAGGGCACGAACACGCTTGAGCAAGCTGACGGTGCGCTGGATATCCCCCATCAAGGCGTTCTCGGTCACCTCCAGCTCCAGCTGGCGGGGCGCGAGGCCGGCGTGGAACAACGCCTTCTCTACCTCTGCGGGAAGTTCGTCGTGGCTGAGGGTGACCGCAGAGCAATTCACGGTGACCTTGAGCTCGCCATAACCGTGGCGTTGCAAGTGGGCCAGGTCGGCGCAGGCGTGGCGCAGTACCCACAGGTCGAGGTCGATGATCAGGCCGTTGGCTTCGGCGATGCCGATAAACCGGTCGGGCCCGAGCAGGCCGTGTTGCGGATGCTGCCAACGGACCAGGGCTTCCAGTTTGGCCACTTGCCCGCTGCGCAGGTCAAAGATCGGCTGGTAGTGTACGCACAGCCCACGCTCTTCGAGCAGGGCCAGGCGCAGCTCTTCTTCCAGTTGCAACGCAATTGTGGCCCGCGCCTTCAGGCTGTCGTTGAAGAAGTTCAAGCTGTTACGCCCGTTGTCCTTGGATTGGTACAGGGCCAGGTCGGCATGCTTGAGCAGCTCTTCGGCTGTGCTGCCGTCGTCAGGGAAGATGCTGATACCGATGCTGGTGGTCATGACCATGCGCCGGCCACCCAGGTCGATCGGCTCTTTCATCCGCTGCATGATGCGCTGGCCCAGGTGGCGCGCTTCGTCGCGGCTGTTGAGGCTGGTGACCACGCAGAACTCGTCGCCGCCAAATCGCGCTACCAGGTCCTGGCTGCGGGTGGCGGCCTTGATGTGGTTGGCGATCACTTTGAGCAGCTCGTCGCCGGCGTCGTGGCCAAGGCTGTCATTGATACGCTTGAAATGGTCGATGTCGAGGAACATCACCGCCAGGCGGCTTTCGCTGGCCTGGTGTTCGGCAAGGCGTTCGGCCAACACCTGGTTGAAGCCACGGCGGTTCACCAGGTTGGTCAGCGCATCATAATGTGCGGCCTGCTGCAGCGAGGCTCGGGCCTGGTCGAGCTGGCCGAGCAGTACGCTGACCCGGCGCAGGTCATGCTCCTTGCTTTGCAGCTTCTTGTCCGCCAGTGCCGCGCTGATGCTGGCGCCACTGATCAGCAGGGTGATGAAACCGATGCCCAGCCCCAGCTGCAGGCTGTTGTCGCCAGAGGGTAGGCGCAGGGCGGTATCGGCGGGTATGACCAGGGTCATGGCCGACATGGCGGTGAAGTGGGTAGCCACGATGCCGCCGGCCATCAGCAGGCTGGCGCCGTATTTCATCGCCTGGTGCAGGGTACCGCTGCCATTGCGAAAGTAGCGGGCCAGGCACAGTGCCGCCAGGCTGGTGAGCAGGGCGATCGCGGCAGACGCCAGCAGCAGGCCTGTCTGGTAGTACTGGCGGGCGCCGGTTTCCATTGCGGCCATGCCGACAAAGTGCATGAGGATGATGCCCAGGCCGATCAGGACGGCGCTCAGCACAAAGTGACGCGAGTCTAGGTGGCTGCGGTCAAGGCTGTGCATGGCCAGCCAGGCGACAGCCAGGGCGATGAGCAGCGAGAGAATGGTCAGGGAAATGTCGTAGTGCACTTCCACCGGCGCCTGGAACGCCAGCATGCTGATGAAGTGCATGGCCCAGATGCCGCCTGCCAGGCAGCACGCGCCGAGCATGTTCCATTGCCGGTGTGCGGTGGGGTCCTCGCTGTGCGACTGGCGCTCAGCCATGTCGAGGGTGGCGAAGCACGCCGCGCAGGCGACGAGATAGGCGAGCAGAACCAGGAAGGGCTCATGGCGGCAATCGATGACGATACGCCCGGTTGCAGGAAGGTCGGCGAACAGTTGCAGCCCCAGCCACTCCATGGAATGCCTCTTGATCGAGTTTTCACTCGTCTGCGCTACAACCCTGTGCAGACTGTCCAGAGGCAGTATAGGAAGAGGTGTTTAAGCCTTCCTGAATAATGGCACATTGATTCCTACGATTTGGTTATCAGCCTAATCGCCCGAGGGAATAAATGGGGGACCGTTTACGCAACCCCTGTAGGAGCGGCCTTGTGTCGCGATGGGCTGCGCAGCAGCCCCCCCGGATTTCTGCGCCAAGGCCAGGGGCTGCTGCGCAGCCCATCGCGACACAAGGCCGCTCCTACAAAAAGGTGTGCCAATCCTTGATCAGCCAGCCACCAGCACGCGAATGGCTTCCAGGCGCAGGGCGGCTTTCTCGAGCATCGCCAGCCCGTCTTCGCGCTGCTTGCGCAGGGCGTCGATTTCGCTGTCGCGCACGCTCGGGTTGACCGCCTGCAGGGCCACCAGGCGGGCCAGTTCTTCGTCGGCTTCGGCTGCCAGGCGGCGCTGGGCTTCGGCCACGCGCTCGACGTGGATCGGCAGGATCTTCTCCTCACCGCCACTGATGCGCTTGGCCAGCACGTCGCGCTGGGCCTGGACAAACTTGTTGGCACTGGCGCGCGGCACGCTTTCCAGCTGGTCGTTGAGGGTTTCGAAGGCCACGCGCGAGGCCAGGTCGTTGCCATTGGCATCGAGCAGGCAGCGCAGTGCCGCCGGTGGCAGGTAACGGCCCAGCTGCAGGCTGCGCGGTGCTACCACCTCGCTGACGAACAGCAGTTCGAGCAGGACCGTGCCTGGCTTGAGCGCCTTGTTCTTGATCAGCGCCACGGCGGTGTTGCCCATCGAACCGGACAGCACCAGGTCCATGCCGCCCTGCACCATCGGGTGTTCCCAGGTGAGGAACTGCATGTCCTCGCGCGACAGCGCCTGGGCACGGTCATAGGTGATGGTCACGCCTTCATCGTCACCCAGCGGGAAGCTGGCATCGAGCATCTTTTCGCTAGGCTTGAGGATCAGGGCGTTCTCGGAATGGTCTTCGCTGTCGATGCCGAAGGCGTCGAACAGGGTTTCCATGTAGATCGGCAGGGCGAACTGGTCGTCCTGCTCGAGAATGTCCTCGACCAGCGCCTGGCCCTCGCCGGCACCGCCGGAGTTCAGCTCCAGCAGGCGGTCACGGCCGCTGTGCAGTTCGGCTTCCAGGCGCTCGCGCTCGGTGCGGGCGTCGGCCACCAGGGCCTCCCAGGCTTTGCTGTCGCCACTTTCGAGCAGCGGCAGCAGGCGCGGGCCGAACTGGTGTTGCAGGGCGCTGCCGGTGGGGCAAGTGTTGAGGAAGGCATTGAGGCCTTCGTGGTACCACTGGAACAGGCGTTCTTGCGGGCTGTCCTGCAGGTACGGGATGTGCAACTGGATGGTGTGCTTCTGGCCGATCCGGTCGAGGCGGCCGATGCGCTGTTCGAGCAGGTCCGGGTGCGCCGGCAGGTCGAACATCACCAGGTGGTGGGCGAACTGGAAGTTGCGGCCTTCACTGCCGATTTCGGAGCAGATCAGCACCTGCGCGCCAAACTCTTCGTCGGCGAAGTAGGCAGCGGCGCGGTCGCGCTCGAGAATGCTCATGCCCTCATGGAACACCGATGCCGGGATGCCGGAACGCACGCGCAGGGCGTCTTCCAGGTCCATCGCGGTTTCGGCGTGGGCGCAGATCACCAGCACTTTGGTGCGCTTGAGCATTTTCAGGGTGTCGATCAGCCAGTCGACACGCGGGTCGAAACGCCACCAGCGCTCGTCGTCGGCCACCTCGCCCTGGGCCTGGAAGGCGACTTCCGGGTACAGCTCGGCCCGCTCGCCGGCTGGCAGGTCGCGGTATTGCTCTGGTGTGGCCAGCGGGTAGGGGTGCAGCTGGCGCTCAGGGAAGCCCTGGATCGCTGCGCGGGTGTTACGGAACAGGACGCGGCCAGTGCCGTGGCGATCGAGCAGTTCGCGGATCAGCCGCGCGCTGGCCTGGGTGTCGCCATCGCTGACCGCAGCCAGCAGGGCTTCGCCTTCGGCACCCAGGAAGCCCTGGATGGTGGCGTGAGCCTTGGGCGACAGGCGGCCTTCGTCGAGCAGTTCCTGCACGGCCTCGGCCACCGGGCGATAGTGCTCGCTCTCGGCGCGGAAGGCGGCCAGGTCGTGGAAACGGTTGGGGTCGAGCAGGCGCAGGCGGGCAAAGTGGCTGTCCTGGCCAAGCTGCTCGGGGGTAGCGGTAAGCAGCAGCACGCCCGGGATCACCTGGGCCAGTTGCTCGACCAGGCTGTATTCGGTGCTGACCTGGTCTTCATGCCAGACCAGGTGGTGAGCCTCGTCGACCACCATCAGGTCCCAGCCCGCAGCAAACAGCGCGTCCTGGGCCTTTTCGTCGTCTACCAGCCATTCCAGCGCAACCAGCGCCAGCTGGGCATCCTCGAACGGGTTGCTGGCGTCGCTTTCGATGAAGCGCTCGGCGTCGAACAGCGCCACCTGCAGGTTGAAGCGGCGGCGCATTTCCACCAGCCACTGGTGCTGGAGGTTTTCCGGTACCAGGATCAGCACGCGGCTGGCACGGCCCGACAGCAGCTGGCGGTGAATGACCAGACCGGCCTCGATGGTTTTGCCCAGGCCCACTTCGTCGGCCAGCAACACCCGTGGCGCGCTGCGGTCGGCTACTTCGCGGGCAATGTGCAACTGGTGGGCGATGGGTTGTGCACGGCAACCACCCAGGCCCCACAGTGCCGACTGCATCTGCTTGCTGGTGTGCTGCAGGGTGTTGTAGCGCAGGCTGAACCAGGACAGCGGGTCGATCTGCCCGGCGAACAGGCGGTCGCTGGCCAAGCGGAACTGGATGAAGTTCGACAGCTGGGTTTCTGGCAGGGTGCGTGGCTGGTTCTGCCCGTCCAGGCCGTGGTAGACCATCAGCCCGTCGATGTCATCGACTTCGCGCACGGTCAGTTTCCAGCCCTCGAAGTGGGTGATCTGGTCACCTGGCGAGAAGCGCACGCGGGTCAGCGGCGCATTGCGCAGGGAATACTGGCGGGTGTCGCCAGTGGCCGGATAGAGCACGGTCAACAGGCGGCCATCCTGCGCCAGGATGGTACCCAGGCCGAGCTCTGCTTCGCTGTCGCTGATCCAGCGTTGCCCCGGTTGATACTGCTGCGCCATACTGCCTGAACTCCCGCGATGAAAAGCCGGTTATGTTAACGGATCGGCCGGTCAGACCAAAGCGCCGTGCGTACCGAAAGGTATCAAAAGGCACAGTCTAGTCGTTTCATCGCCCCGTACTGCGTCGCCGACGAGGGTTCCGGATCAACATGTCTGCCAAGCACAGCTGGATCAGCGCTTCCATGGCCGTGGGCAGCCTGCTGCTGCTGAGCGCCTGTGAGCAGAAAAACTTCGAGACCTTGCCTGCCATCCCCATGGAGCAACTTGAGGTGCTGGGCGTACAGACGCCGATCAAGAGCGTGCACTTTCGTGACCGCGATGGCGAAGGCCTGCTGGTATTGAGCCGCAGCGATGGCCAGGCCAGCGACCCGGAAAGCGAGCAGGAAGTCGACAAGGTGGTGCTCAAGGCCACGCTGTACGGGCGCGGCGGAGCAAGCGACACGTTCAAGGCCCGCTGGCAGATCGAGCAGGAAACCACCTGCCCGGGGCTGGACCTGGACGTGGACTTCTACACCGATGTCAGCGATGTCAGCGACCTGAACAAGGACGGCACGGCCGAGGTGACAGTGGCCAGCCATGCCTTCTGCGGTGGCGGTATAGATCCGCATGATATCGCCATCGAGATGCGCGAAGGCCAGGCCAGTTACACCATCACTGGCCAGTCGCTGATCACCCCCGCTGGTGAAGAACCGATCGGCGGTGAGCGCGACGACAGCGCTTCGCTCAAAACCGCGCCGCCGGTGCTGCGCGAGCACATGGACGCGGTCTGGCAGCAGGTTTACAAGCGGCCCTGGAGCGAAGCCAGCACGCCGAGCTACGACGAGCCTGACGACGAAGCCGAGTAAATGTTGTCCAAGACATCAAGGTAAACCCGCGCCTGCCGATACAGGGGGCATAGGAGAACGTCCATGCTGCCGCCGATCATTCCGCTCAGTGCCGCTCCGGTGACCTCGCAACAGGACCCGGTCAAGCCAACCCCCGACATCAAACCGGTGGTGCCGACGCAGCCTGCCTCCGGGGAAAGCGCCATCGACCTCAAGCAGCAACGTGACCCCCAGGAGCAGGCGCTTTTGCTGCGTGACGAGCAGCGCCGCCAGCAGCAACGCAGGCAGCAGGGTGACCAGCAGCGCTACAGCGCGCTGCCGGGTGACGAGGTCAATGCCGATAACACCGTGCCGGTGGCGCCGTTGATGGGGGAGCATGTACGCCAGGGGTTGCTGGTGGACATCGAAGTCTGACGCGGGGCTGGTCAGCGCCTGCGCCTGGCTTCATCATGCACGTCTCAGTTCACCGTCGAGCCTGCCAATGAGCCAAGACAACCTCATCGATTTCGATGCCGAACGCGCCAAGCGCGCCCACGATCTCAAGGAAAAGCGCCTGAACGAAATGCGCAATGCATTCGAACAGGCCCTGCCGTTGAACGCCAGCAAGAAAAAGAAGCCCAAGGGCAAGCCGAAGAAGCGCTGAAACTTGACGCAGGTCAACCCTGCACCCGCCTCGCGTGCCCGGCCCCGGGCACCATTGACGCCGATCAATTTTTCCCGCCCCCACATTGGTTATCTTGCACCCATCGGACAACGGCAAACGAATGGGGAGGCAGGCATGTTCTTCGACAACGTGGTTATCGCCGGTGTGGTAACGGTTGGGTTGATGGTCGCCTTCTTTGCCGGTCTGGGCATATTCATCTGGAAAGACTCGAACAAGCGCAAGCCGCGCTGAGCTTCCGGGTACACGAGCACGCAAGGCATTTAGGGCGACTTCGGTCGCCCATTTTTTTGCCTGGAATTCGGCTTGCCCGCCCAGAGGCCTGCCGAGCAGACCCGAACCTCTAAAAGATGATTAGCTAGCTAATTAATCGTTTCCGCTTTATTCTGTCCACCATTGTCTATCGTTCAATCAAGACCCTCCCGCAAGGTCCGCCTCGTGCCCATCACTCTCCAGGCCCTGTTCGCCCCCAGCAGCCTCGCCCTCAAGTTCGCCATCAAGACCCTGCTCGGTGGTGGGTTGGCGCTATGGCTGGCGATGCGCTGGGGCCTGGAACAGCCCTCATGGGCACTGATGACCGCGTTCATCGTGGCCCAGCCGCTGTCTGGCATGGTGGTGCAGAAAGGCTTGGCGCGGCTCGCCGGAACCTTGGTCGGCACCGTCATGTCGGTGCTGTTCATTGGCCTGTTCGCCCAGACACCGGGCTTGTTCCTGCTGGCCCTGGCCCTGTGGCTGGCCCTGTGCACCGCCGCGTCTACCCAACTACGCAGTGCCTGGGCCTATGCCTTCGTGCTGGCGGGCTACACTGCGGCGATCATTGCCCTGCCAGCCATCGACCACCCGTTGCAGGTGTTCGATCAGGCAGTGGCGCGCTGCACCGAGATCTGCCTGGGGATTTTTTGCGCCACGGCCTGCAGTGCCTTGCTGTGGCCCATGCGCGTTGAACAGCAACTGGCCGGGCAGGCGCGACAGGCCTGGCACAATGGCCTGCAGGCCGCCAGTGCCATGCTGGGCGGCGAAGACGAGGCGCGCAAAGGCTTGCTGGAAAGCCTGGGGCGCATCGTGGCCATCGACAGCCAGCGCGAACATGCCTGGTTTGAAGGCAATCGCGGGCGCCAGCGTGCCCGCGCCATCCGCGGCCTGAGCCAGAAACTGATGGTGCTGTTGCGCATCTCGCGCTCGGTACGCCGCCAATGGCGGCAACTGGATGAGCGGGAGACCGAGCACCTGGCACCCTGGCTGCAGGAAGCGCGGTCGCTGCTGGTCAAACCCGACCCGCCCAGCCTGCTACTGCTGCGCCAGCGTATCTGGGATGCCGCCCACGATGAGCAAATCAGTTCGACCGAACACTTCTGCCTGGCACGCATGGCCCTGCTGCTGGATTACGCCATGGCGGCCGGTCAGGCACTGGCGGATGTCGAGGCGGGCAGGGCACCGAAGGATGTGTCCCAGGGGCTGGCCGCACACCGCGACTGGTCGCTCGCCTTGCTGTTCGGTTCCCGCAGTGCTCTGGCCTTTCTGGTAATGAGCGGCTTCTGGCTGGCCACGGCCTGGCCTTCGGCGCCGGGGGGGCTGGTGCTCACCTGTGTGGTCTGCAGCTTGTTTGCCAGCCGTGAGAACGGCGCGCAGATTGGCCTGAGCTTTCTGCGCGGAATCTTCCTGGCGATACCTGTGGCGTTTCTGGTGGGGCAGATTCTGCTGCCGCAGTGGAGCAGCTTCGCCATGCTCTGCCTGGGCATGGGCGTGCCGCTGTTTCTTGGCGCCCTGGGCATGGCCCATCCACGTACCGGGGCCACGGCGACCTCCTATTGCCTGCACTTCATCGTGCTGGTGTCGCCGCTCAATGTCATGCAGTTTGGCGTAGCGACGATGCTGAACAGTGCCTTGGCCATGCTGGTGGGGGTGTCTGCCGCAGTAATGGCGTTTCGTCTATTGGTGTTCCGCCACCCGGCCTGGCTGGGCCGGCGTCTGCGTGCAGCCACCCAGAGCGACCTGGTACGCCTGACCCGGCGCGACCTGCGCGGGGCCGACAGCTGGTTTGGCGGGCGCATGGCCGACCGCCTGATGCAATTGGCCAGGCATGCCAGCGAGCTGCCCGAAAGCGAGCGCAAGCGCTGGGATGACGGCCTGCACGGGTTGGACATAGGCGACGAACTGGTGCATCTGCGCATGTGTCTGGCAGTTGCCCAAGCGCCTTTGGGCCGGGCCGAGCGCGAGTACCTGCAACAGGTGCAGGCGGTACTGGCCAACGGGCCTGCCGTCGGGCGTGGTCAGCGCCTGGACAGCGCCAGCGAACAGTTTATTGCCGCCTTGCGCCGGCTACCTTCGAGCGACTCGCTACGGCTGGCCGAAGGGGCGGTGCTGCAATTGCAGAAAAGTTGGCGCAAGTGGTGCCGCTGGCAGGAGGAGACCCATGGGGTTGCGTGAATGGGAAGTGGGCGGCGTACTGCTGAGCCCGTTTCTG
This sequence comes from Pseudomonas sp. 8_5_2, assembly GCF_059295255.1. Classification (NCBI taxonomy): domain Bacteria; kingdom Pseudomonadati; phylum Pseudomonadota; class Gammaproteobacteria; order Pseudomonadales; family Pseudomonadaceae; genus Pseudomonas; species Pseudomonas sp. 8_5_2. The sequence continues at coordinate 4,683,175 of NZ_CM181238.1, read as the reverse complement.
CTTTATGTGTTGCTGGCGCTGGTGCTTACCGGCGTGTTGCGCCTGGTGGTGCAGGCCACGCCGCTGGGGCGCTGGATCTGGCATGAGGCGCTGTTCGACACGGCGCTGTTCGTTTGTGTGTTGTTCCTGGTGGTACGACTGCTGGGAGCTTTATAAAGGAGTGTTTGGATGCGTGCCGCCGTACGTACTCTGGTGACCTTGTGTGTGGTAGCCCTGGCCGTGTTGGCCGGTTACCAGTTATGGCAGTACTACATGCTTACCCCCTGGACTCGCGATGCCCGGGTGCGCGCCGACGTGGTGGTAATTGCCCCCGATGTGTCCGGTTGGGTGCGCGAGCTCAAGGCCCGCGACAACCAGCAGGTCAAGGCGGGCGATCTGTTGATGAGTATCGACCGCGAGCGCTTCAAGGCGGCCTTCGACCAGGCCAGCGCCGTGACCGAGACCCGCGCCCAGCAACTGCGCCTGCGCGAGCGCGAAGCAGCCCGGCGTACCGCCCTTGGGCCGGAGGCGATCAGTGCCGAGTTGCGGGAAAATGCACAGATCAACGCCGCCATCGCGCGGGGCGAACTGCATGAAGCCGAGGCCCAGTTACAGGTTGCCAAAATCAACCTGGCGCGCAGCGAAGTACGGGCACCGCGCAGCGGGCATATCACCAACCTGCGTCTGGCCGAAGGCAACTATGTGAACACCGGGCAATCGGTGATGGCGCTGGTGGATGATTCAACGTTCTATATCCAGGCCTACTTCGAGGAAACCAAGCTGCCGCGCATCCGCGTCGGCGACGCGGTGAAGGTCTGGCTGATGGGCGCCGGCGAGCCGATGCAAGGGCATGTGGAGAGCATCAGCCGCGGTATCACCGACCGCAACAGCAACCCGGACAGCCAGTTGCTGCCGGAGGTGGAGCCCACCTTCAACTGGGTGCGGCTAGCCCAGCGCATTCCGGTAAGGATCCGCCTGGACCAAGTACCGGAAGGCGTGACCCTGAGCGCCGGGATGACCGCGAGTGTGCAGGTGCATGAACAGTAAGACGGGCGGGACGAGCGCCTTAAAGGAACATCCCGCCTGACACTTCCAGCCGCTGCCCGGTGATCCAGCCATTGCCGTCTTCCAGCAACAGCGCGATTGCCGCCCCGATATCGTCCGGCAAGCCCACCCGGCCAAGCGCCGTGTTGCCGGCAATGTACGCGTTGACCTGCTGGTTGTCGCGCACCACGCCGCCGCCAAAGTCGGTCTCGATGGCGCCCGGCGCCAGTATGTTCACCCGAATCCCACGTGCCCCCAGCTCCTTGGCCTGATACCGCGTCAGCACCTCCATTGCGCCCTTCATCGCGGCGTAGGCGGCATACCCCGGCAGCGCAAAACGTGCCAGGCCGGTGGAAATGTTGACGATACGGCCATTGTCGACCAGCAGCGGCAACAGGCGTTGGGTGAGGAAGAACGGGCCCTTCAGCTGAATGTTGAGCAGTTGGTCGAACTGCGCTTCGCTGGTTTCGATGTACGGCACATTCAGCCCGATCCCGGCATTGTTCACCAGAAAGTCGAAACGCTCGCGAGCAAAGCGCTGCTGCAGGGTTGCGCCCAGGCGCTCGGCGAAACCGGCAAAGCTGGCGCTGTCGCTGACATCCAGCTGCAGCATTGCAGCCTTGACCCCGGCCTGCTCCAGCCGGGCTGCTACGGCTTGCGCTTCGTCGGCCTTGCTGTGGTAGGTGCCGATGACATCGATACCGCGTGCTGCCAGGTGTTCGGCAGCATTTCGGCCGAGGCCGCGACTGGCGCCAGTGATCAGGGCAATCTTGCGAGTCATGGTGGAAACCTCATGGTGGGTGAATGATCACAGGTTATTGGTCGCTCTGGTGCTGTTAAATCCTGTAAAAATGGAAATACTGTTCGGTAAAACCGGACAGTTGAGGCCTCGAGTGAACAAGCTGGATTTGTTGCGCACCTTTGTGCGGGTCAGTGAGGTCAGCAGCTTCACGCTGGCCGCCGAGAGCCTGGGCCTGCCACGGTCGACCGTGTCGGAGCAGGTGCGGGCGCTGGAACGGCTGTTGGGCACGCAGTTGTTCAACCGCACCACCCGGCGGGTCCGGGCGACCCAGGATGGCGCTTTGTTGTACGAGCGTAGCAAGGACCTGCTGTCGGGCATGGACGAGATCGAGAGCCTGTTCAGCACCGATGATGCCGAACTGTCCGGGCGCCTGCGCATCGACCTGCCGACCATGATGGCCCGTCGCGTGATCATCCCGGCGCTGCCGCAGTTTCTGCAGCGCCATGCGCGCCTGGAAGTGGAGCTCAGCTGCACCGATCGCCAGGTCGACCTGCTGCGCGAGGGGTTCGATTGCGTGATGCGCATCGGCGCCCTGCATGACCTGGACGTGGTGGCGCGGCCGGTCGGGCAACTGAGCATGCGCAACTGTGCCAGCCCCGCCTACCTGGCCCGCTACGGCGTGCCGCGCACGCTGCAGGACCTGGCCGAGCATCAGCTGGTGCACTACGTACGGACCCTGGGTGCGCGCAGCGCCGGTTTCGAATACCTGCAAGGCGGGGAACTGCAGTACCAGGCCATGGCCGGTGGGGTGACGGTCAACAACGCCGAAGCCTACTCGGCGGCCTGCCTGGCCGGGCTGGGCCTGATCCAGGTGCCTGCGGTGGGAGTTGCCGAGCATTTGCAACGCGGCGAACTGGTTTCGGTGCTGGAAGACTGGCAGGCCCCGGCCATGCCGGTGTCGCTGTTGTATGCCCGGCAACGGCATGTGCCGCGCCGGGTGCAGGCATTCATGCAGTGGCTGGGCGAGGTCCTGCACACCCAGGTTGATCCCGCGGCCAGTGATTGAGCCAAGCCATGGCGCTGCAAAGGCGACTTGCGTTAGGCTGCCTGCTGCGAGTCGCCCGGCAGAGGCGACCTGGTACCCTTCCTGCGTGCGTATCTTCCGAGTTCATTGCGAGGTTACGTCATGGCCATCACTTCCCAAGACATCTGTATTGCCGCCGACCAGCTCATGGGCTTTGTCGGCTTTCATGGCAAACGCGGCATTCATATCGTGCGGTTCTCCGAAGACGCGTTCGGCATGGACGTAGCCGACGACAGCATCACGCCCTGTAGCGAATTCGTCTGGCGGCCAGTCCAAGGGCTGCGCATGGCCCTTTGTCGCGAGCGGTTGTCGCTTTTGCTGGCGCAGCATGTGGATGACCGCTTGAACATCGGTGAGCCGCTGCGCGCCTACTTGCGCCGCAGCGAGCTGCCGGAAATTGTCGCTGAGCGCAGCCTGCAACGGCCCGGACCCGGCGGCACCGGTGTTTGCGGGTAAACCCGCTGCTACAGCGGGCGCGCGGTTATCTGGGGTGTGTGGTGCAGCAATGCCTCAACCCCAGGGCCGTCCAGTGGCCGGCTCAGGTAATAGCCTTGCACTTCATGGCAGCGGTCCTTCTCCAGCGCCTTGAGCTGCTGTTCACTCTCCACCCCTTCGGCGGTAACCGTCAGCCCCATGGCCTCGCCCAGGCTGATGATGGCCTGGACCACGGCGCGGTCGCTGCCGCTGTTGCTGCCCAGGCCACTGATGAAGCGTTTGTCGATCTTGATGCTGTCGAACGGGTAGGTGCGCAGGTACCCCAGCGATGAATAGCCGGTGCCGAAATCGTCCATGTTCAGGCGCACGCCCAGTTCCTTCAGCGACAGCATGGTGCCCAGGGCGCCCTCGATGTCGTTGAGCATCACGTTTTCGGTAATCTCCAGCTCCAAGCGCTGTGCCGGGAAGGCCGTTTCCAGCAGGATCTCGCGCACGTCGGCCACCACATCGCTGCGCAGGAACTGCGCCGGCGACAGGTTCACCGACACCACGATGTCGGCGGGCCAGTCGTGAGCAGTGTGGCAGGCCTCGCGCAATACCCAGCGGCCCAGCGCGACGATGATGTCACTCTGCTCGGCCAGCGGAATGAAAGTATCCGGCCCGAGCAACCCCTCCTGCGGATGCTGCCAGCGCAGCAACGCTTCGACCGCGACAATGCGCAGGTCGCTGAGGCGGTAGCGCGGCTGGTAATGCAGCTCGAACTCCTGGTTGCGCAGCGCCCGGCGCAGATCGTTCTCCAGCTGGCGGCGGTACTGGATCTGCTGGTTCATTTCGGCAGCGAAATAGCGCCAGGTGCCCTTGCCATCGGCTTTGGCCTGATACAACGCGATATCGGCGCAGCGGATCAGTTCGCCGGCATCGAAACCTTGGGTGCGGGTCTGCGCGACGCCGACGCTGGCGCCAATGTGCAGGTGCTGGCTGTCGAAGTCGATGGGTTGCTGCAGCAGGCCGATCAGCCGTGCACAAAAACGGTCGACTTCGTTGCGGTTGTCCATGCCGTTGAGCACCAGCACAAACTCGTCGCCGCCCAGGCGCGCCACCAGGTCGCCCTCGCGGGTGGTATCACGCAGGCGTGTGGCCACCTCCTGCAGCACGGCATCACCGGCACCATGGCCGAGCGAGTCGTTGATCGGCTTGAAGTTGTCCAGGTCAAGCAGCAGCAACGTCAGCGGCGGTGAATCACTGCCGCGCAACAGCGCCTGCTCCAGATGCCGGGCGAGCTTGTTGCGGTTGGCCAGCCCGGTCAGCGGGTCGTGCAGCGACAAGTGCTGGATGCGCGCGTGGGCATCCACTTCGTCGGTGATGTCGCTGGCGGTGCCGCGATAACCCATGGGGTCGCCATGGTGGAAGATCGCGCGGGCAGAGATTCGGCAGTAGCGGTTCTGGCCATTCTGGTCACGGTAGGAGCAGCGCAGGTTGGCCAGCTGTTGCGGGTCGGCCGTGCCCAGGGCGTCAACCCATGGCGACAGCGGGGTAGTATCGCAGGCCAGCAACTGGTTGAGCGGGTGGCCCAGCCAGTCGTCCACGCTGTAGCCGGTGACATTGGCAAAGCGCTGCGACAGGTAGGTCAGGCGCTGTTCACGGTCGGTCTCCCAGATCCAGTCGGAAGCCGACTCGGCGACAGCGCGGAACCGCTGCTCGCTGGCCTCCAGGGCCTGATTGCTCTCTTGCAGGTGCGTCAGCGTCATGCCCATCGCCCGCGAGCTGCGCAGGGCATGGCGGAACAGGTAGAGCATGATCAGGCCGAGTATCAGCAGGGCAGCTGCCAGGGCTGGCAACACCGCCCGGAGCATTTGCCGCCCTGGCAGCGGGCTGCTCCAGGCCAGATGGTAGCCGGTATCCCCTAGTTCGATACGCAGATGGTCGTGCGCCTTGGTCTGATCCTTTTCCACGTGCATCCCGGTCAGGCCGGCACCGCTGCCCAGCACCGCCAGTTTGTCTTCGGTAAGCTGGTCGACGAACAGCATCACGGGCGCATGGGCTACATCGCTGTCGGTCACTTCGCGGTCCGGCCGCACCGCCGCAGCACTGAGCACGGCCGGCCAGCCATTGAACAGGACGAAACGGGTGATCTGCTCGCGCGGGATGGCAGCGGCACGGGCCTGGTCGATGATCGGTTGCAGCGGTGCATCTATATAAGTAGTGGCGCTTGCCTGGCTGGGCTGCCCTTTGAACAGGGCGTAGGTAGTGCGCTCGTTCTCCAGCACAAACACCCCTTCGTAGCCGCTGGCGCTGTACAGCGATTCGCCAATGTTCTTTTGTTCGTAGGCCCACTGCCAGTCGGCCTGGCCCGCCAGGTGCTCAAAGGCGGCATCCCACACGGCGTAGCTGGACAGGAACTGGCGCGAGGCAAGCAGCCGTTGCTCCAGCGCCTGGTTCGCGTGGAAGGCGCTGCGCTGGCGCTCCTGCTGGTCCAGGGTGCCTGCGATATTGAACAGTGCAGCGAGAATGACCAGGCAAGCCAGGCCGAACACGGCGCTGAAACCGGCAATCAGGCGGCGCACCTGAACGCGTGGCGTGGGGCTGGTGGATGGAAGGTTGGCAGTCCTGGCCATGCGCGAGCGGCTCCTTCAAGCAGCCCCCCCGCCGGGTAGTCATGCAGGAGGTTCAATCAGGATAGGCCAGCTTGAGCGCCGCAGCTTCGTTGCGGGCAAAATTGACCCGGTCGCGGCCAGCATGCTTGGCGGTGTAGAGGGCCTTGTCCGCCTGTTCAAGCCATTGTTCGGGTGAGTCCAGGCCAGCCTCGAAAGGCGACAGGCCGATGCTCAGGCTGATACGCAGATGCGGCAACTGCGGGTTGCGATAGCTGGCAGCCTGCTCGCGCAGGCGCTCCATGGTCTGGCAGGCCTGAGTTTCGCTGGTGCCTGGCAGGATCACGCAAAACTCGTCGCCGCCGTAACGACCGGCCTGGTCGCCCTCGCGCAGGTTGCGCCGCAACTCGGCACTGAGCTGGCGCAGCACGCAGTCGCCGACCACGTGGCCGAAGGTGTCGTTGATGGTCTTGAAATGGTCAATGTCGATCAAGGCAATCACCGCTTGCCCCTGTTGCTGCCTGCAGGCTTCGAACTTCAGCAGCAGCAGGTCTTTCCAGGCGCCGTGGTTGAGCAACCCGGTCAGGCTGTCGGTGAGGCTCAGGGCGCTGAGCCGGCGCTTGTGCTCGGCCAGCTTGATCGCCAGCTGGTAGCACACCCAACCCAGCGCCAGCGGGTACAGTGTCAGCATCGGCAAGCAGGCATACACCTGCAGCGGCGTGGCATTCAGCTGCAGGCCCGTGCCGAGCAGCAAGGTGGCGATGAGCATGCCCGCCAGCTGGGCCAGCCCCCCACGAAAGACCATGCGTTTGCCGCCAGCGGCGACATTGTTCATGGTCATCATCGACAGTACGGTCACGCTGGGCAGCGGGTTGAAGTGCATGGCGGCGGTCCAGAAACCGCCCATCAGCGAGTCCAGCACCAGATTACGTTGTTCTGCCTGGTAGGGCGTCGCCGAGCGGGTGGCCCACAGGTAGGCGACGTGAGGCCACAGCAGCCCGTTGAACAGCATCAGCAGCCATACCCAGATCGGCGGCGACAGAGGCGCGATGGCAGCCATCACACTGAGCAGGCCGATGCCCATGCCGATGACCCGCGGCAGGTAGATGCGCTTGACGAATGAAAGGCCTTTGCCGCTGCGTTTGTCCATCATGGTCATCGTTCTTCTGCCGGATACCGTTTATCGCATAACGCGCGTGAATATTGTTGAACAGTGTTTCATCGTTGAAAAATGACCTTACAAGCCATTTCACGGTTGATCCGGTCACTGTGGGGTAACATGAACACTTCCTGTTGCTCGGAGTGCTGCTGATGGTTCCCTTGGCCAACGCTGCCGGCGAGCCGGCGCCACATTGGGACGGACGTTTCCACAACCAGGTGGTGAGGCCACAGGATGGTGTAATGAAAAAGCTGCGCATCGGGCTCAAATACCTGTTCTTGCGCAAACCGCCGGAAACCCGGCCATCCATGCCCGTCAGCCTGCAGCCCATGACCCGCCAGCAGGTGTTCGATGCCCCTGACCACAGCCTGTGGCGCCTGGGCCATTCAACGGTATTGCTCAAGTTGCGCGGGCGCTTCTTTATTACAGACCCCGTGTTCGCCGAGCGCGCCTCACCCGTGCAGTGGGCCGGCCCGCTGCGTTTCCATGCGCCACCACTGCCACTTGAGCAGTTGCCGCCGCTGGCGGCGGTTGTGCTGTCTCATGATCACTTCGACCATCTAGACGAACAGGCCATTCGCAGGTTGGCCCCACGCACCGCAGTGTTCCTGGCGCCGCTGGGCGTGGGCGACCGGCTGATGAAATGGGGCGTGCCGCCTTCGAAAGTACGGCAGCTGGACTGGTGGCAGGAACGCGAGGTGGAAGGCGTGCGCTTCGTCGCCACTCCGGCCCAGCACTTTTCCGGGCGCGGGCTGCTGGACAGCAACCGGACCCTATGGGCATCCTGGGTGATCATGGACGAGGATGTGCGCGTGTTCTTCAGCGGTGATACCGGCTACTTCGACGGCTTCAAGCAGATCGGCGACCGCTTCGGGCCGTTCGACCTGACCTTGATGGAAGCCGGGGCCTACAATGTTGCCTGGCCCGATGTTCACATGCAGCCCGAGCAAAGCCTGCAGGCGCACCTGGATCTACGCGGGCGCTGGATGCTGCCGATTCACAACGGCACTTTCGATCTGTCGATCCATGGCTGGCAGGAACCCTTCGAACGCATATTGGCCCTGACCAGCCAGGCCCAGGTGCGGCTGAGCACGCCGCAGATCGGCGAGCGGGTCAGCATCGACTCGCCGCATGCCGGGCA
>NZ_CM181238.1:132500-4670000 GCF_059295255.1 Pseudomonas sp. 8_5_2 | reverse complement strand
GCTCCGTAAGCCCATGCCGGTCGAAGATACCAGGCCGCTGCGACTGTTTATTAAAAACACAGCACTCTGCAAACACGAAAGTGGACGTATAGGGTGTGACGCCTGCCCGGTGCCGGAAGGTTAATTGATGGGGTTAGCGCAAGCGAAGCTCTTGATCGAAGCCCCGGTAAACGGCGGCCGTAACTATAACGGTCCTAAGGTAGCGAAATTCCTTGTCGGGTAAGTTCCGACCTGCACGAATGGCGTAACGATGGCGGCGCTGTCTCCACCCGAGACTCAGTGAAATTGAAATCGCTGTGAAGATGCAGTGTATCCGCGGCTAGACGGAAAGACCCCGTGAACCTTTACTATAGCTTTGCACTGGACTTTGAATTTGCTTGTGTAGGATAGGTGGGAGGCTTTGAAGTGGGGACGCCAGTTCTCATGGAGCCATCCTTGAAATACCACCCTGGCAACTTTGAGGTTCTAACTCAGGTCCGTTATCCGGATCGAGGACAGTGTATGGTGGGTAGTTTGACTGGGGCGGTCTCCTCCCAAAGAGTAACGGAGGAGTACGAAGGTGCGCTCAGACCGGTCGGAAATCGGTCGTAGAGTATAAAGGCAAAAGCGCGCTTGACTGCGAGACACACACGTCGAGCAGGTACGAAAGTAGGTCTTAGTGATCCGGTGGTTCTGTATGGAAGGGCCATCGCTCAACGGATAAAAGGTACTCCGGGGATAACAGGCTGATACCGCCCAAGAGTTCATATCGACGGCGGTGTTTGGCACCTCGATGTCGGCTCATCACATCCTGGGGCTGAAGCCGGTCCCAAGGGTATGGCTGTTCGCCATTTAAAGTGGTACGCGAGCTGGGTTTAGAACGTCGTGAGACAGTTCGGTCCCTATCTGCCGTGGACGTTTGAGATTTGAGAGGGGCTGCTCCTAGTACGAGAGGACCGGAGTGGACGAACCTCTGGTGTTCCGGTTGTCACGCCAGTGGCATTGCCGGGTAGCTATGTTCGGAAGAGATAACCGCTGAAAGCATCTAAGCGGGAAACTTGCCTCAAGATGAGATCTCACTGGGATCCAGAATCCCCTGAAGGGCCGTCGAAGACTACGACGTTGATAGGTTGGGTGTGTAAGCGCTGTGAGGCGTTGAGCTAACCAATACTAATTGCCCGTGAGGCTTGACCATATAACACCCAAGCAATTTGCTCATGCAGATTGCGGTGGTGAAGATGACACGAACCGAAAGTTCGCACTGTTCACAAAGCATCACAACTATCACATATCCGAATTCGCTGGGCTGTCCATCTGGACATTCTGGCTACAGAATTTCTTGACGACCATAGAGCATTGGAACCACCTGATCCCATCCCGAACTCAGTAGTGAAACGATGCATCGCCGATGGTAGTGTGGGGTCTCCCCATGTGAGAGTAGGTCATCGTCAAGATTCATTTCGCAAAACCCCTATCTGCGTATGCAGGTAGGGGTTTTGTCTTTCTGCCCCCAAACATCAGCCGCATGCATTCCCTTGTAGGCCTTGCGTCGCGATCGGGCGCCCAGCGGCCGCAAAACCTGCATCCCCGATCTCCCAGGCAGACCCCGCGGCGTTGTCAGCGCAGACTGCAACAATATTCCCGCCCAATTTACGTGACTTTCCCTCGCCCCCCCTGCGTCAAGACTTTGGTTCGGAGCATTCCTTGCCCCGGGCCTGGCGATGCCAGCGTACCGTGCTGCGCATTTCTGGACTTCCACCGTCCCATCACTTGAGGTAGCAAGCAAGATGGCCAAGGCCGCCGATGTCGTTGTGCAATGCCTGGAAAACGAAGGTGTCGAGTATGTATTCGGCATTCCCGGTGAAGAAAACCTCGACCTGCTCGAATCCCTGCGCAAGTCGAAGATCAAGCTGGTACTGACCCGTCATGAGCAGTCTGCAGGTTTCATGGCTGCCACCTACGGTCGCCTGACCGGCAAGACCGGCGTCAGCCTGTCGACCCTTGGCCCTGGCGCCACCAACCTGGTCACCGCCAGCGCCTACGCCTACCTGGGCGGCATGCCGATGATGATGATCACCGGGCAGAAGCCGATCAAGAAGTCCAAGCAGGGCCGCTTCCAGATCATTGACGTGTGCGGCATGATGGACCCCATCACCAAGTACACCCACCAGTTCGCCTCGGCCGACAACATCCCGGCGCGCATGCGCGAAGCCTTCCGCCTGGCCGAAGAAGAGAAGCCGGGTGCGGTCCACCTGGAGCTGCCGGAAGATATCGCCGCCGAGCAGACCGACGCACTGCCGATCCCGCGCAGCCTGCACCGTCGCCCCCTGGCCGAGCACAAAGCCATCGAAGCGGCCGTGGAAAAGCTGCAGAACGCCCGTAACCCGATCCTGGTGATCGGCGCTGGCGCCAACCGCAAGATGACCGCCAAGGTCCTCAAGCAGCTGATCGACAAGACCGGCATCCCGTTCATCACCACGCAGATGGGTAAAGGCGTGGTCGACGAGCGTCACCCGCGCTTCCTCGGCAACGCCGCGCTGTCGTCCGGCGATTTTGTACATCGTGCGGTTGAGGCGGCCGACCTGATCGTCAACATCGGCCACGACGTGATCGAGAAGCCGCCGTTCTTCATGGTCCGCGGTGGCACCGAAGTCATCCACATCAACTTCCGCTCGGCCGAAGTCGATGCCGTGTACTTCCCGCAGGTGGAAGTGATCGGCGACATCGCCAACGCCGTGTGGCAGATCAGCGAAGCCCTGAACGACACTTCGCACTGGGACTTCACCCGCTTGCTGGCCATCCGTGAGGCCAACGAAGCGCAGATCGCCGAAGGCGGCGACGACGACCGCTTCCCGGTGTACCCACAGCGGCTGGTGGCCGACATCCGTCGCGTACTGCCGTCCGAAGGCATCGTTGCCCTGGACAACGGCATCTACAAGATCTGGTTCGCCCGCAACTACAAGGCGCACAAGCCCAATACCGTGCTGCTGGACAACGCCCTGGCGACCATGGGCGCCGGCCTGCCATCGGCAATGGCCGCGCACCTGGTGCACCCGGACCGCCCGGTGATCTCGGTATGTGGCGACGGCGGCTTCATGATGAACAGCCAGGAGCTGGAAACTGCAGTGCGCCTGAACATGCACATCACCGTGGTGATCCTGCGTGACGATGGCTACGGCATGATCCGCTGGAAACAGGCCAACATGGGCTTCACCGATTTCGGCCTGGACTACGGCAACCCGGACTTCGTCAAATACGCCGAAGCGTACGGTGCCAACGGCCACCGCGTGGAAAGCGCCGAAGGCCTGCTGCCGCTGCTGGAACACTGCATCAAGACCCCAGGCGTGCACGTGATCGACTGCCCGGTCGACTACAGCGAGAACGACCGCATCCTCAACAGTGAGCTACGCGAGCGCGCGCTGGCGGTATAAGCCCCCTGCCAACAGCGCTGCCCCTGGTGGGAGGCGCTGTCGGCTCGCGGTTATGTCCCGCAGGTTGGCTGTACATATCGACCCCCTGCCATAAGGCATATTTAATCACCCTCAGGTCTCCCATTTTTTGGAGAGCCCGAGTACATGACCATCGGAACGACGCACAACCATCCCGCAGACTTGGCCATCGAACCAACGCCACCTGCCCACCCTTGGGCTGCACGCTTCCCCAACCCTCCAGATCTCTGCTTCGATTACCGCCGCTTGCTCGAGCAAGAAGGAGGTATTGCACGCGCCACCCAGCCAGGCCACCGGATCTGTATCATCGGCGCCGGTGTGACCGGGTTGACTGCTGCGCGTGAATTGCTGCGGTGTGGCTTCACACGTATCACGGTAATCGAGCAATCCCGTCGCGTGGGTGGGCGGCACCTTACGGTGGCAAACCAGTCAGGAAACCACAAGCAACCATCAACCCCGTTCGAAATGGGAGCGATGCGGATGCCTTTTTTCAACAGGACTGGAGAGCCCCCGAAAGCAGGCCGCTCTCTGATGGCCTATTACGCTAATTTGTTCGAACTGCGGATTTCCGACTTCCCTAACCCTGGCACCCCTTGGGTGAATGCAACCGGGATTTATCTGCGTGAGGGGCAATTGGAAGGGGAGGCCACCCCAAGCCTGCTGATCTGGCGCAATCCCGAAGGGAACACTCCGCCGCCGACTGCCTTGTTGCAACAGGTTTACGCCAAATGGCACCGTTTTGCCGAGCAGTTCGCCGAGCGGGTCGCCGCCGTCTACGGTTCGGAAAGTTGGCAATCAATGTGGTCGGCCATCGTCGAACGCTATCACCGGGTGTCATTCAGAGAGCTTGTGCAGTTGCCGGCGCTGGCGGCATGGAGCCCTGAAAACCCGGGGAATTTTGGCGGTTTAGGCATGAGTGCCGAGGAGTCGGCCATCTTCTATGCGATTGGCATCGGTGACGGCAGCTGGGGCGCGTTCTACGACGTTTGCTGCCTCTATCCGCTACGCACGGCAATCTTTGGTTTCAGCAGCCACTTGCAGTTGGTGCACGGCCGGGTTGATGACGCTGGCGTACCCTACGCTGCACCGCATCTTGATGCCAGCAAGGTCCCTGACAGCAAAGGCCTCATGTTCCAGGCCCCTGCGTATCTGGGCATCGCGGCGATGGACGAAAGCCTCATGTTTCTGGATATCGGGATGGGCGATGGTTCGCTGTATGACCACCTCTTGCAACGCGAGGACGGGCTACTGACGGACAGCTCTGTAACTATGCTGCACAAGCTCGAAGATGGCCGTATCCGGGTCGGGTACAGTTGGCAATGCAGTGACCCGATACTAGCGCAACCCTGTCATCAGGATTTCGACAGCGTAATCCTCACTACCCCCTCCTGGCTAATCGAAACCAACATCCATCTTGAAGGTTTCAGCCGCCAGGTATTACCTCAATCCATCATGGATGCCTGGAAGCATGCTCATTGGGAAACCAGTTGCAAGGTCTACGCACCGCTGAAGAAAAGCTTCCTCGACCGCCATTCAACGATCCCGCAGATTCTCGTCACCGACAGTTTCGTTCATGACGTCTATGCCTACCGCTACAACGACCACTACCCTGATGATTGCATTCTGCTCAGTTACACCTGGGAGGACGATGCCACCAAACTGGCAGCATTTTCCGATGAGGAATTGGCCAACAAATGCGTGAAGGAACTCGATCGGATCCTTCTCCGCTGCAGCAATATAGGTGAGGCCATATCGCCTTACATCGATACTCGAAACATCCGCATACAACGCTGGATCACGGATAAAAATGCATTGGGCTGTGCAAAGCTGTATCGCGCAGGGACCTATTATGAGGCGATAAGCCTGATGAAATACAACCGCGAGCTCAGTGAGCTGTCGGGGCTGTATCTGGCTGGAGAGTCCTTCTCTGTTGATGCTGGCTGGACCGAGCCGTGCCTGCGAACCGCAGTCGATGTCGTCATCAACCTCTGTAGTCGCACCTCGGCGCAGTTCCTGGGTGGCTTCACCCTGGAGCATTATCCGCAATATCAGGTTAACAACTAACGCGGATGTAGGCAGAGCCCTACTGCATCCCGTCCCTTTTCCTACAGGCTTGTGGGAGTGTCCCGACTGTCACTCCCCGGTCGATCCCCGCTCTACTGGCGTCCTTCCAAAACAACCATAAGAAGGAAGCCACCATGTCTGAACACGGCACCCCAGTCAGCCCCGTACGTATTGCTGTCATCCAGTATGACCCTCAGGTCGGGCTTGAGCACTGCGTTGGTAACCTAGGCAGAGGGCTGGCACTGGCCCGGCGCGCGGTATGCGAAGGGGCCAATCTGATCGTGCTGCCCGAGCTGGCCAATACCGGATACACCTTCCACACCCGAGCTGAGGCCTATGCCCATGCCGAGACGCTGCGCGACGGCCCCAGCCTCAACGCCTGGGCGGACTTTGCCAGCGAGCACAAGGTGTTCCTGGCCGCAGGATTTGCCGAGCGTGACGGGCTGAAGCTCTATGACAGTGCGGTCCTGTTCGGCCCCCAGGGCCTGCTTGGGCATTACCGCAAGGCCCACTTGTGGAACCAGGAAAAGCTCTGGTTCACCCCTGGTGATCTGGGTTTCCCCGTGTTCGAGACGCCGATTGGCCGCATCGGCCTGTTGATCTGCTGGGATATCTGGTTCCCGGAGGTACCGCGGCTGATGGCCGCACAGGGCGCCGACATCATCTGCAGCCTGAACAACTGGGTATGGACACCGCCCCCTCTGTTCGACGAAGCAGGTCGCTGCATGGCGTCCTACCTGACCATGACCGCAGCACACGTCAACAACGTCTACATTGCCGCCGCCAACCGCATCGGCACGGAGCGGGGTGGACGCTTCCTGGGCTGTTCACTGATCGCTGGAACCAATGGTTGGCCCATTGGTGAAGTGGCCGGCCCAGAGGAGGAAAGCATCTTGTATGCCGATGTCGACCTCAGCATTGCGCGTTCGGCACCGATCTGGAACACCCTCAACGATCTACCCCGTGATCGGCGCACTGACCTCTACGATGCGGCGCTTGGCTATCGCTTGCATTCACCGATGCCGCGCTGAGGAGTCGCCGATGAAAACGCTACGCTTCTCGAACCGGCAACGTTCGCCGGCGTTGATATTCGCCTGCCTTTTGGTGCTGTTGGTGGTGAGCCTGGCCCATGGCCAATGGCCGGACTATGGGCAACTCGCGGCGACGCTTGATCAGCCGCTGAGCCGCCTGCGCTGGATAGTCGGCGATATCAGCGAAGTGGCGTTCTACAAGCACGAGCTGCCTGCCCTGGGCTTGCTGCTAGGTGCTTGCCTGGCACACTGGGCCTATGTGCGCGGATACCGTTGGCAGGGTTTTGCCATTTGCTACGGCAGCGGCTTGTGGCCATGGGTGTTCACCAGCTCATTGCTGGGCCTGCTGCTGAGCCACGCATTGTGGGGATGGACCTTGGCCAGTGGTGCCTGGCAACCGACCTTCGTTGCCTTCGTGTCATTGCCGGCAGCCATGGTGCTGCTGTTTGGTGCAGGCTGGCGGGTGACGATAACCGGCGCCCTGCTGGGCGCGTTGCTGGTAACGCCAGCCAGCCTTTTGATGGTCAACTACCTGTGCTATCCCTTGCAGCTGCCGGCGGTGATCGGCAACGTGAGCGGCATGGCGCTGGCAAGCCTTGTGGCATTCCTGTTGTGCAAGTGTTTTCCCTCATGGGTAAGGCCCTGTCACGCGCCGGCCCCATCCGAGCCCGTCGCTGTACAGGCTGATTACGGCGTGGTCTGGACCTTGCGCCGCGTGCTGGCTGACTTCAGCGAAGCGCCATTTTACGGGAATGAACTGGCCAGCCTAGGCTTGCTGCTGGGCGCGTTCCTGGCCTATATGCTCGCTCCGTCAGCGGCGGCGTATGGTTCGCTGCTGTTGCTGCCAATGATCGCCGGGCAGGCACTGGCGTCACTGGTCGGGGTCGTGTTCTGGCGACGCCAGTGGCAGGCGCGTGGGTGGTATCCCACTTACATTCCAATTGTCTCGATCGTCCCGGCAGCGGTGCTTGCCCACGGTGGCAGCTGGCAGGTGGTTGTCGCCAGTGCAGTGCTTGGCGCGCTGGTAGCTCCGCCGCTGGCAGTGGCCATTACCCAGCGCTTGCCGGCCTCTATGCACGGCTATATCGGCAATGTGCTGTCGATGGCCATCAGTACCCTGGGGATCGTGCCGCTGGTTGGGGTGCTTGCCGGAGGTGGGGTATGAATGGGGGAGTGCCACTGCCCAGGCTCTCGATCGGTAGCCTGGGTGGCACGGTGAGCATGCAGGCAGCTGCTCCGGGACGCGCTGTGCGACCAACGCTTGGCTGCGATGAGCAACTGGCCAAGGTCCCGCAATTGCGCCATATGGCTGATGTTGAAGTCGCCACACTGGGCCTGCTTCCCAGTGCCTCGTTGGGCTTTGCGGCGCTGCTCGACGTGCTGGCCTGGGCCCGCAGTGAAGTGGAGCGGGGCGCGCAGGGTGTAATCCTTACCCAAGGTACCGACACCTTGGAGGAAACCGCTTATTTTCTTGATCTACTGTGGCCGTTCGATGTTCCGTTGGTGATGACCGGTGCCATGCGCGCGGCCAGCCAGCCGGGCAATGACGGCCCCGCCAACCTGCTGAGTGCGGCACAGGTTGCGCTGGCACAAGGCAGCCGTGGACGTGGTGTGCTGGTAGTGATGAATGATCAGGTCCACTGTGCAGCCAAGGTTCGCAAGACGGCCAGCCTGGCGCTGGCCGCTTTCGAGTCGCCTGGCTGCGGCCGCGTGGGCGATGTTGTGGAGGGCGCAGTGGTTTATCGCCAACCGCCAGGCTTGCGCGATGTGTTGCCGCTGCCCCATCGAATCGAGCACCGCGTTGCTTTGCTGGAAGTGTGCCTGGACGCGGATACGGCCCTGTTGCAAGCCGTAGCACCCTTGGGCTACGAGGGGCTGGTCATCGCAGCGTTCGGCGCAGGGCATGTTTCCGGCAGCTGGGCCGCGCTGCTGGATCAGCTCGCATCTGCCTTGCCGGTGATCGTTGCCACCCGCACCGGCAGTGGTTCGACCGCCCGAGCCACCTACGAGTTTGCCGGAGCCGAGATCGATCTGCAGCGCAAGGGGGTGCACATGGCCGGGCAGCTCTGCCCGCGCAAGTGCCGCATTCTGTTGTGGTTACTGCTGGGTACCGGTGAGCAAACGGCACTGCAAAGCTGGTTGTCTCAGTAACGAATCTGCCCGCGTAGCGACCGCCGCGGGCAGCTCTTGAGGCACTGCTGTGCTAGTGTGCACACACTTTTGCTTTCCAGGATGTCCATCCATGCTTCCCCTTCTCAGCGAAAAAGAACTCGTCCGCCTCGAGGACCTGCTGATCACTTACGGCAATGACTATTCGGTGCTCAACCTGGCCGAGCTCAATGGCTTTTTCACCGCGCTGGCCAGCTCGCCGATTACCGTCACCCCTGAACATTGGTTGCCAGCGGTAGCCGGTGGCAAGGTGCCGAAGTTCAAGAAGCCTGCACATGAAGAGGCCTATACCGCGTTGATGCTGCGCTATGCCAGCCAGGTGGCGGAACAGTTGAGCGACGACGTCGATCACTTCGAGCCGTTGTTCGAGGAAAACGAAGGCGAGCAGGGCAGCGTTATCGTCATGGAGGAATGGTGCTTCGGCTACATGCGCGGTACCCAGATCGCTGGCTGGACCGAACTGCCGCCTGAGCAGGACCAACTGCTCAAGGCTATCTCGCTGCATGGATTGGAAGACAACTTCGAATTGCTTGACCAGATGAGCGAAGAAGATATCCAGGCCTGCGTGCCGCAGGTGGTCGAGGCCGCGCGTGAGCTGTTCCGGTATTTCAACAAGCTGCACTGATTTGGCATGCCTATTGGCCCTACCGCCGTCTTGCCGGCGATAGGGCGGTGTAGACTGGACGATTATTCCGCTCAGCGAAATTATGGTTTCCCCTGCGCACGGATTCTGCTGCCAGCCGAACCGGTGCAGGATGTGCTCCATCAGCCCAACCCGGCGCTGACCAGGAGCCAAGCCCATGTCGAACCCGATCAAGCTCTACAACTTTCCCAAGTCCGGCCACGCCCACCGCATCGAGCTGATGCTCTCGCTGCTGAACCTGCCTGCCGAACTGGTGTTCGTCGACCTGGCCAAAGGGGCGCACAAGCAGCCCGACTTTCTGGCCCTCAACCCGTTCGGCCAGGTTCCGGTAATTGATGACAACGGCATTGTGATTGCCGATTCCAATGCGATTCTGGTGTACCTGGCGAAAAAGTACGACAACGGCACCTGGCTGCCCGAGGAACCTGCCGCAGCCGCTCGCGTGCAGCGCTGGCTGTCGATCGCTGCCGGCCCGCTGGCTTTCGGCCCTGCCGCCGCACGCCTGGTCACGGTGTTCGGAGCCGCGTTCAATACCGACGAAGTGATCGCCCGTGCCCACACCCTGCTCAAGGTGATCGACGCCGAGCTGGCCAAGGCCCCCTTCCTGGCTGGCAGCAGCCCGACCATTGCCGACATCGCCAACTACTCGTACATCGCCCACGCTCCCGAAGGCAATGTGTCGCTGGAGCCCTATGCCAACGTGCGCAGCTGGCTGGCGCGGATCGAAGCGCTACCAGGCTTCGTGCCCATGCCGCGTACCGTGATCGGGCTGCAAACCAGCGCCTGACACCCTGCCATCGGGAGGACCGCCGCCATGCAACAGCACTCGGACCACCGCCCCTCGCCCTGGCATGCCGGCGAGAAGACCCTCCAGGAAAAGGTGGGTGTAGCAGAGCGCATGGAGGCGTTCGGGCAAAAGGTCATTCGTGACTTCATGCCCGACCAGCACCGCATTTTCTATCATCAACTGCCGTTCATGATCGCTGCCAGCGTGGACGCTGACGGCCACCCTTGGGCAACCCTGCTGGAAGGCCCGGAGGGGTTCGTCAGTTCGCCTGATCCTCGTCAGCTGACGATCGATACCACGTTGCCTGCAGATGACCCTGCCACCCCGGGGCTGGCCTCCGGGCAGGCGATCGGCCTGCTGGGTATCGAGCTGCATACTCGCCGGCGCAACCGTATCAACGGGCAGATCCGCCAGGCTGCGGGCGGGCAATTGCAGGTGATGGTAGAGCAGGCGTTCGGCAACTGCCCGCAATACATCCAGCTGCGTGACTACACCCGCGTCGATGAGCCCCGCCAGGCACGTGTCGACGCGAGCACACTGGACGCCGCGACAGTCAGCATGATCCAGGCGGCCGATACCTTTTTCGTCGCCAGCTACGTCGAGCACAGCGACGGCCAGCGTTCGGTGGATGTCTCCCACCGCGGCGGCCGGCCCGGGTTCGTCAAGGTAGAAGGCAACCGCCTGACCATTCCCGACTATGCCGGCAACCTGCACTTCAACACCCTGGGCAACTTGTTGGTAAACCCGCAGGCAGGCTTGCTGTTCATCGATTTCCACAACGGCAACGTGCTGCAGCTCGGCGGCCGTACCGAGGTGCTGCTGGACAGCCCGGTAACCCAGGCGTTCGAAGGCGCCGAGCGGTTATGGACATTGCAGGTCGAACAGGTGGTGTGGCGCCCGACTGCCGTTTCGCTGCGCTGGGGGTTCAAGGGGTATGCGCCCACCAGCCTGACGACCGGTACCTGGTCCGAGGCCGCAGCGCGTATCCAGCAACGTCAGCAACAGCGCCAGTGGCAGGCCTGGCAAGTGTTGCGGGTGGAGCAGGAGAGCCGCGATATTCGCTCGTTCTACCTTGAGCCACCGGCCGGCAGCAACGTGGCTTTTGCGCCGGGGCAGCATGTTCCCGTGCAGATCCAGCCTGACGGTGGGGCTGCCTTGATCCGCACCTATAGTTTGTCCAGCGCGCCTGCCGACGGCTACCTGCGCATCAGCGTCAAGGCCCAGGGCCCGGCGTCGCGGTACCTGCATGAGCGCGTTGTGGCGGGTGATGTGCTGAACGTACGCGCGCCGATGGGCAGCTTCACCCTCGATCGGCAGAGTACCCGGCCGCTGGTACTGATCGGCGCGGGCGTCGGTATCACGCCGTTACTGGCCATGCTGCGCGAGCAGCTGAGCAGCGGCCCGGCACGGCGTATTCACCTTTTCCATGGCGCCCGCAGCCTGGCCGACTTGCCGTTCCGTCAGGAACTGACAGCTTTGCAGCAACAGGCCGCTGGCATGCTGCACGTGCACCGTGCCCTGAGCCAGCCGGAAAGCCATGCGGTGGTGGGGCGTGATCATGAGTTCGTCGGGCGGCTGGGCATCGAGCAGGTCAAGGCGACGCTGGCGCTGGACGACTACGATTTCTACCTGTGTGGCCCGGGTAGTTTTACCCAGGACCTGTATGAAGGGCTGCGCGGGGTGCATGTGCCGGATGCACGGATCCACGCGGAAGCCTTTGGCCCATCGACGCTACGACGGCATACCGACGGCGCCCAGCCGGCGTTGCAGCAGCCGCCTGCTGCCAGCGAGCCGGTGCCGGTGTATTTTGCGGCTTCGGCCAAAGAGGCGCGTTGGGCGCCCGGCAGCGGTACGCTGCTGGAGCTGGCAGAAGCGCGCGGGTTGGCGCCGGAATTCAGTTGCCGGGGCGGGTCATGTGGAACGTGCAAGACCAGGCTGGTGAGTGGCCAGGTGCATTACCCGAACCCGCCGGCAGAGATGCCGGATGCCGGGACCGTGTTGATCTGCTGTGCTGTGCCGGCGCGGATGGAGGAGGGCGGGCAGGCGTTGGTGCTGGATGCCTGATTCGCCTGCCCGCGAACAGGCCAGGCCAGACAACCCCAAAAGCCCAAATAAAAGATAATCTGCGCACTTCATAGCCCCGAGGCCCGCATGGACCAGATCCACCTGATGAAGGTGTTCGTCGCCGTCGGCGAACTGGAAAGCTTCGCCGCCGCTGCCCGCCGCCTGGACATCTCCCCCGCAGCGGTGACCCGCGCCGTCAGCGCCCTGGAAGATCAACTGGGGGTCAAGCTGTTGCTGCGCACCACCCGCAGCGTTCGCCTGACCGAGGCGGGCAGCCGTTACCTGGAAGACACCCGGCATATCCTTGCCAGCATCCACGAAGCCAACGAAGCGGCCGCCGGTATCAACGCCACACCCAAAGGGGAACTTGCAGTCACCGCCCCGATCCTGTTCGGCAAGAAGTTCGTCATGCCCTGCATCGTGCGCTATCTGCAGCAGTTCCCCGAGGTCGATGTGTCTGCCTACTTTCTAGACCGGGTGGTGAATATGGTCGAAGAGGGCATGGATGTGGCCGTGCGCATTGGCCCGTTGCCTGACTCCGGGCTGAAAGCACTGCGGGTGGGCAGGGTGCGACGGATGCTGTGTGCGTCCCCAGACTACCTGGCCCGCCATGGCATGCCCACGCACCCCTCGGACCTGGCAGGGCATGCGGTGATCGGCACCACCAACCTGTCGCCACGCGCCGGCTGGCGTTTTGGGGTGACCGATGAGCCGACCTTGGTGCGCATGAAGCCGCGGTTGACCGTGACCAGCAACGATGGGGCGATCGCTGCCGCCAGCGACGGGCTGGGGATCGCCCGCCTGCTGTCTTACCAGGTGGCAGACGAGCTGGCCAGCGGGCAGCTTCAAGTGATCCTGGCCGAGTATGAAGAAGCACCATGGCCGATTCATGTGCTGCACCGGGAGAGCAAGTATGGCTCGGCCAAGGTCAGGGCCTTCATCGATATGCTCGCCCAGACCCTGCGCGCACAGCAGCTGAATTGAGATCGTACAACAACAGCAAAAACATCTCGAAACAATAAGTGTTGTACGATGACCTATGACGTGGCAAGCTTCCGCCTGAAACAATTTGTCGCATATGGCCACTGCCGGCATAAGCGCGAATCACCCGCAACTCTAAAAACAAAAATTCAGGTGAACCATGAAGATGAAAGGCATCCGTTGGTGGATGGTCAGCCTTGTCACGGCTGGACTCGTCGTCAATTACCTCGCCCGCAATACCCTCTCGGTGGCCGCGCCCACCCTGATGACCGATCTTTCCATCAGTACCGAGCAATACGCCAAGATCGTTGCTAGCTGGCAGATCTGCTACGCCCTCATGCAGCCGATAGCGGGCTGGTTCATCGACTTCATCGGCACCAAGCTGGGCTTTGCCGTGTTTGCCATGGCCTGGTCACTGGCCTGCGCCGGCGCGGCGCTGGCCACGGGCTGGCAGAGCATGGCGTTCATGCGCGGGCTGTTGGGCATGACCGAGGCCGCCGGCCTGCCAGCCGGGGTCAAGGCCACCACCGAGTGGTTCCCGGCCAAGGAGCGTTCGGTGGCGATCGGCTGGTTCAACATTGGCTCGTCGCTCGGCGCCTTGCTGGCGCCGCCGCTGGTGGTGTGGGCGATCCTGCACAGCGGCTGGCAGCTGGCATTCGTCATCGTCGGGGCATCGGGCATCGTCTGGACCCTGCTGTGGATGCTGTTGTACAAGCACCCGCGCGACCAGAAGCGCTTGAGCGACCAGGAGCGCGACTACATCCTGGCCGGGCAGGAGGCGCACTTTCAGCAGGACACCCGTGAGAAAGGCGCGTGGAAACGCATCTTCAAGACCCGCAACTTCTACGCCATCGCTTCGGCGCGAATCCTTTCCGAGCCGGCCTGGCAAACTTTCAACGCGTGGATCCCGCTGTACCTGATGACCGAGCGGCACATGAATATCAAGGAAGTGGCGATGTTCGCCTGGCTGCCGTTCCTGGCTGCCGACATCGGCTGCGTGCTGGGGGGCTACCTGAGCCCGCTGTTCCACCGCTACTTCAAGGTGTCGCTGTTCACCTCGCGCAAGATGGTGCTGGTGTTTGGCGCCAGCTGCATGATCGGCCCGGCCTGCATCGGCTTGGTGGAAAGCCCGTATACGGCGATTCTGTTGCTGTGCATCGGCGGCTTTGCTCACCAGACGTTGTCGGGTGCGCTGTACTCGATCACCTCTGACTCGTTCAGCAAGGATCAGGTGGCGACTGCCACCGGCATGGGCGGCATGTGTGGGTACCTGGGGGCGGCGGTGTTTACTCTGGTGTTCGGCATTCTGGTGACGCAGGTTGGCTACAGCCCGCTGTTCGTGGTGCTGGCGGCGTTCGATATCGTGGCGGCGGTGCTGGTGTGGAAGGTGGCGCGGGAGGTGTGTGGGGTTGCTGCATCTGGCAAGCCGATGGCGACGTCGACCGAGGCGCTCGCTTAAAGCGTCAGATTTTGGGGCCGCAAAGCGGCCCCACCCCAGGCGAAACGGTTACAACGCTCGATATTGCATCCGGAACCCCAGGCTCATCGCTTCCCCTCGCTGCAACAACCGCAGCCCGGGCCGCCCCGGCAGGTGATGGGCATTGACCGGATGGCTAACCGGCTCGAAGCAGAAAAAGCCCTGTCCTTGCGGGCAGAACAGCAAAAAGTGTTCAGCCCCGCTGGCGCTGCATGCCAGCCGATAGCCTGCACTGGGTTGTTCGATCAAGCATTCTCCTGCCCAGCCACTGAAGGCATGATCAACCACGGTTTCGGGCAACCGGCCCATGGTCTGAAAACGCCACTGCTCGGGGATCTCGGCCTGGTACGACGGCAACCGCCCATCTTCGGCCAGCCATACCCTGCGCGCCGCTGCATAAAGCTTGGTATCGGGATATCGAGGGAAGTAGGGGTGCAGCCCCAACCCATACCAGGTGGCTGGCTCATCCAGGTGCGTCACGTGCAGGTCCAGGTTCAGGCAGCCCTCATGCAGATGCACATCCAGTGTGGCGTGGTAGGCAAATGGCACCTTACTGTCCAGCGTCAGGCGTGCACGCCGTTCACTGTGGTGCTCCACCTGCCATGCCTGCTGCCAGGCACTGCCATGAATGGGGTAGGGGTCATGCCCGGTGTTCGGCGTCAAGGCCTGCCACCCCTCGGGGCGGGCAAAACCACCTTCGGCAATACGGTTGGACCACGGCGCCAGCGGATAACAGCCCAGGCGTCGTGGCGTACCGCTGGCCAGTGCGGCCGGGTCGGAATGGCGCAGCAGCGCCTGCCCGGTCGCACTCACTTCCCAGTTCACCAGGCTGGCGCCCAGCTCCGGGGCCAGGCTCAGGCGGGTCAGGCGGTCCTGCAGGTGCAGTTCGGTCACAGCCATTCAAGGCTCCTTTGAAAAGTCAGCTGGCCCGGCGGTAGGTAAGCAGCACGATGCCGCACACCACCACGGCGCCGCCGATTAGTTGCAGAGGGCTCAGTTGCTGGTCGAGCAAAGCCCAGCCCAGCAGCAGGGTGGCGATAGGTTCGACGTTCATCACCGGTGCGTTCTGCGCCATGTTCAGCCGTGGCACGCAGACGAACAGCAAGGTGAAGGCCAGGCCATACAGCACCACCAGGCTGGCCAGCGCCAGCCAGCCGCTGCTGCTGCCCGGCAGTGACAGACCGGACGGCATCACCCCGCTGAAGCCGGCTACCAGCATGCTGGAGAACACGATCAGCAATGTCAGCAGGCTGCGCACTGGCCCGCGCACACCGGCCAGTTTGTGGTCGGTGATCCACAACGCGCAGGCGAAGGCGCAGGCGGCGCCGAAGGCCAGGCTGACGCCCAGCGCCCAGTGCGGGTTGGCTGCGCCACTGTCGGCCAGGCGCGCCGGCACATCCAGCGCCAGTACCAGGCCACACAGGATCAGCCCCATGAACAGCACGGTGCGGCCGGTCGGGCGGGCGCCGCCCAGTGCCCAGGTCAGCAGGGCCAACAGCATCGGGAAGGTGTTGCCCACCAGCAGCGCCAAGGCCACCGGAATGCGCGCTACTGCCGAGTACAGGCACAGGCTCTGGGCGGCGATCAACAGGCCCAGTACCAACTGCCAGTGGCGGGTACCGGCGGGCAGGCCCAGTGCCTGGCGCTGCCATAGCAGGAGGCAGGCCAGCACCAGCAAGGTGATGCCCGAGCGGCAGAGGATTGCCAGCAACACCCCGGTACCGTCATCGAAGGCGATGCGTGCGGCGATGTGGTTGCCGGCAAATGAGCAGGCCAGCAGCGCCAGCAGGGCGATTGCCAGTTTGCGCGGGAACAGGGTTGCAGCAGAGGAGGGGACAGCCATGTGCAGGATCCATTTGCAGGTTTCGCGTAGGGGGCTGCTTTGCAGCCCATCGCCGGCGAGCCAGCTCCCACAGAGACTGCGCAGGGCTGGACGGCTGCCCAATTCCTGTGGGAGCCGGCTCGCCGGCGATGGGCCGCAAAGCGGCCCCGCTTTCAGTTACAACACCACGCTAGGCAGCCATAGCGAAATGGCCGGAATGTAGGTCACCGCGATCAGTACCAGGAACAGCGCCAGGTAGAACGGCAGCAGTGCCTTCACGGTCGATTCGATGCTCACCTTGCCAACGGCCGAACCGACGAACAGCACCGCCCCCACCGGCGGTGTAATCAAGCCTATCCCCAGGTTCACCAGCATGATCATGCCGAACTGCACCGGGTCCACCCCGATACCGGTAACCACCGGCAGCAGGATCGGCGTGAGGATCAGGATCAGCGGTGCCATGTCCATCACCGTACCCAGCAGCAACAGCATGAAGTTGATGCACATCAGGATCACGTAGCGGTTGTCCGACAGTGTCAGGAACGCCGTGGTGATCTTCGACGGGATCTGCATCAGGGTCATCACGTAGCCAAAGCTGGCGGCAAAGCCGATCAGGATCATCACGATCGAGATGGTCCGCACCGTGCGGTGCATCAGCTTGGGCAGGTCGCGCCACTTGTAGTCGCGGTAGACGAACATGGTCACGAAGAATGACCACACCACGGCCACTGCCGCCGATTCGGTGGCCGTGAATACGCCCGACAGAATGCCGCCAAGGATGATGACCATGGCCATCAGGCCCCATAGCGCCTCGCCGGCGATCTTCAGCGCCTGGCGCAGGGGGATCACTTCGCCCTTGGGGTAGTTGCGCTTCCGGGCGAACAACAGGCACAGGCCCATCATCACCCCACTCAGCAGCAAGCCTGGCATCACCCCGGCCATGAACAGCGAGGCGATCGACACCGTGCCGCCCGCCGCCAGCGAATACAGTACCGAGTTGTGGCTTGGCGGGGTCAGCAATGCCTGCACCGAGCCACTGACGGTCACGGCGGTGGAGAACTCTCGGGGGTAGCCTTTGCGCTCCATCTCCGGGATCAGCACCGAACCCACCGACGCGGTGTCGGCCACCGACGAGCCGGAAATCGCACCGAAAAAGGTCGAGGCCATGATGTTGACCAGCGACAGCCCGCCGCGCACGAAGCCCACCAGCACCCCGGCAAACGCCACCAGGCGCCGTGACATGCCGCCTTCGGCCATGATCGCGCCGGCCAGCACGAAGAACGGAATGGCCAGCAGCGAGAACTTGTTAACCCCACTGGCCACCTGGATCATCATCGCCTGCAGCGGAATGTCGATCCACCAGGCGCCGATCAGTGCCGACAGGCCCAGGGCATAGGCCACCGGCATGCCGAGCAGGATGAGGGCGACGAAACTGCCCAACAGAATGAACGCATCCATTTATGCCGCTCCTTCGCTTTCTTCTTCGAGTTGGTCGAAGCGCACCACCTTGCGCTGGCTCTGGTCGCCCAGCAGCAGTTTCTCCAGCACAAAGACCAGGGTCAGCACACCACCGATCGGGATCGGCGCATAGGTCATGCCCACCCGCACGCCCGGCAGCGATGCCAGAAACTGATTCCAGGTGGTGATGCACAGCTTGGTGCCGTACCAGGTCATGAACACGCACACCAGAATCATCAGCACTTGCACCAGCAGCGCGGCCAGCTGCTGCGGCAGCGGAGGCAGGCGGTCGGTGATCATCGCCACCGCCATGTGCGCCCCGGCCCGGTAGCTGGCGGCGGCGCCGACGAAGGTGAACACCACCATCAGCAGGATGGCCACCGGCTCTGGCCAGCTGGCGCCAGTGCCGAGCACGTAGCGGGCGAAGATGCCCCAGGGGATGATCAGCGACATGGCCAGGATCGACAGGCCGGCGATCCAGATGCAGCCGCGGTAGAGCGTGTCGTTCGCACGCAGGAAAAGGTTTTTCATGGGCATCACCAAAGCGGCAGGGCGGCGGGCGCCGCACTGCCGAGGTCGTTCGGGAAGGGACCGGGTTACTGGACGGCGTCGATGCGCTTCATCAGGTCGGCGTACGGCGCGCCGTATTTTTCACGTACCGAGGCGGTGGCGTCGTAGAACGGCTTCTTGTCGACGCTGATGAATTCCACGCCGGCGGCCTTGAGCTTCTCTTCGCTGGCGGCGGACTTGGCGTCCCACAGTGCGCGTTCTTCCATCTGTGCTTCACGGGCCACTTTTTTCACCAGCACCTGCTGCTCGGGGCTCAGCTTGTTCCACGTGGTCTTGGACATTACCACCGGCTCCGGCAGGATCAGGTGACCGGTCAGGGTGTAGTACTTGGCACTCTGGAAGTGGTTGTGCTCGAGCAGCGTCGGCGGGTTGTTCTCGGCGCCATCGATCACGCCGGTCTGCAGCGCGCTGAAGATCTCCCCGGTGTCCATGGCGATGCCGTTGCCGCCCATGGCGTTCATCATGTCGATGAACAGCGGGTTGCCCTGCACGCGAATCTTCATGCCCTTGAGGTCTTCAAGGCTGCGCACTGGCTTCTTGGTGTAGATGCTGCGCGAGCCACCGTCCATCCAGGCCAGGGCGACCAGGTTGAAATCGGAGTTGGTGATCTTGTCGAGGATCTCCTGGCCGATCTCACCGTCGATGATCTTGCGCATGTGTTCGTGGTCGCGGAATACGAACGGCATGTTGAACACGTTCACATCCGGCACCACCGGGCCGACGATCCCCAGGCTGACGCGGGTCATCTGCACGGCACCGATCTGCGCCTGTTCGATCACTTCCTTTTCCGAGCCCAGCACGCCACCGGCGAACATCTTGAAAGTAATGTCGCCATTGCTGGCCTGTTCGAGTTTTTTGCCCATGTTCTGTTCGGCAACCACCGTCGGGTAGCCGGCCGGGTGGATTTCGGCGAACTTGATGTCCAGTGCCGAGACGGGCATGGACAGGCTGAGGGCGAAGGGGAGTGCGGCAAGAAGCAGCTTGCGTTTGAACGTCATGATGAAACTCCGTGGTTTTTATTATCCGGTTTCGGGCGTGCAAGTGTTGGTGTGGCAAAGGGCTCAGCCCCGGTAGGCAGGTTCCTCGACACCCTTGGTGCCAGGGTTGAGGGCAAATACTCCGCCAGCCAGGGGCTGGTCGCTGAGGTCGGAGCCCGCGGGGCGGATCGAGGTGACGTACAGGGTGTCCAGGTTGGCGCCGCCAAAGGCACACATCGCAGGCTTTTTCACCGGCACGTCGAGTGAGCGGTCAAGCCGACCTTCGGGGGTAAAGCGATGGACCTGCCCGGCATCGTTGCCGCAGATCCAGTAGCAGCCATCCTGGTCGATGGCGGCGCCATCGGGCCGGCCGGGGTAACCGCGCATGTCGACGAACAGCCGTTTGTCGTGCGGCGTGCCGCTGTCGATGTCGTAGTCGAACACCCAGACCTTCTGCACGTTGGGGTGCGAGTCGGACAGGTACATGCGTTTGCCATCGGGGCTGAAGGCCAGGCCGTTAGGCACGATCATGCCATCCAGCTGCAGATGCAGCTGGCCTTCGCCATCATGCCGGTACAGCGCGCCAACGTGGGCGCCCTGCGGCATGTCCATGAGCATGCTGCCGGCCCAGAAGCGGCCTTGGCGGTCACAGCGTCCATCGTTGAAGCGCATGCCAGCCTGGGCATGCTGCACGCTGCTGAGCAGGTGGCTGTCGAGGCTGCCGTCAGCCTTGGCCTGCAGCTGGAATATGCCGCTTTCCATACCGGCCACCCAGCCTTCGCCGCTGCGGGCGATACAGGCGAGCATCTCGTCAGCCTGCCAGACCTGGTGCATGCCATCGGCCGCCTGCCAACGGTGCAGTTGGCGTGCGGGAATATCGACCCAGTACAGGGCCTGTTCGCTTGGGTGCCACACGGGGCTTTCGCCGGTGCCGTTGCGGGCGTCGACGATCAGTTCGCAGTTCATGGCCGTGCCTCCTGGCGCAGTGGGTCAGTTGAACGGGCCGGCCACGGCGAAAGCGCCGCCCTGATAGACCATGCTCGGGTCATCGGCGGCAGGCGCCGGCTGGGCTTCCACGGCGGCGCGGAAGGCTTCCGAGCTGTCCTTGGGCGCGTAGCCCAGGTGCGCGGCATGGCGGTTGTCCCACCACACGGTGCGGTTGTCGGAAGCGCCGTAGACCACGGTGTGGCCAACGTCCGGCGTAGACAGGCCTCGCTCGATCAGCTGCAGCAGGTCGTCATAGCTCAGCCAGGTGCAGAGCATGCGCGGGTTCTGCGGTTGTGGGAACGACGAGCCGATGCGGATGCTGACGGTCTCGATGCCGTAACGGTCGAAGTAGAAACTGGCAACATCCTCGCCATAGCACTTGGACAGCCCGTAGTAGCTGTCGGGACGGCGCGGGGAGTGGGCGTCTATGCGCTCGTCCTGGCGGTAGAAGCCGATGGTGTGGTTGGAGCTGGCGAAGATGATGCGCTTTACGCCATGTTTGCGCGCCGCCTCATAGATGTGGAATACGCCACAGATGTTGGGGCCGAGGATGTCTTCGAAGGAATGCTCGGTGGATACGCCACCGAAGTGGATGATGGCATCAACGCCTTCGACCAGGGCATGCACTGCAGCCTTGTCGGCCAGGTCGCAAGTGACGACCTCTTCATGCGGCCCGGCAGCGGGCGCCATGGGGCTGATATCGGAAAGGCGCAGGACCTCGGCGTAGCCTTGCAGGCGATCGCGAAGGACCTTGCCCAGGCCGCCTGCAGCTCCGGTGAGCAGCAGGCGATTGAGGGGAGTTGTGGTCATGGCCGGCTCTTGTTGTTGATTGTTGTAGGTTGTCGTATGACTTTTGTGATTATTGGCGGTGGTTCCGGTGGTTGTCAATGAGGCTTGTGTGGCTTTTGCCGGCCTCATCGCCGGCAAGCCAGCTCCCACAGGTACTGCACATAGCTTGAAATCGGCGCGCTCGGTGTAGGAGCTGGCTTGTCGTGGCGACGAACCGCTGCGATGGGCCGCAGAGCGGCCCCATAACAGGCAGAACGGTTTTTCCGGTTACAGCAACGAGAGCGGATAGTTGAAAATCAACCGGTTCTCATCAAACTCGTTATTGCTGTAATCCCGACGAATCGAAGAGTTACGCCACTTCACGCTCAAATCCTTGAACGCCCCGCTCTGGATCACATAGGCAAGCTCGGTCTCGCGCACCCATTCCTTGCCATCGGTCACCACCCCGCTGTGGACATCCTGGCCGCTGATATAGCGGTTCATCAGCGTCAAACCCGGCACCCCCACAGTGACGAAGTTGAAGTCATGCCGCACCTGCCACGAACGCTCGTTGGCGTTGTCGAAGCTGGAGTTGTAGCTGTCGTTGGCCAGGGTCCCGCCACTGGTGCCATTGACCCGCATCCAGGTATCGCCATCGACCTTCTGCAACCCCACCCAGAAGGTGTTGCCACCGTACTTGGCCGAGAACATTCCCGAGTAGGTCTTGTTATCCAGTTCGCCTGCGCGCCTGGAACCGTCATCATCGCCATGGAAGTAGCCCAGGTTGGCGCCCAGGGTCCAGTCGCCCAGCGGCTGGCTGTGGCTCAGTTGCAGGTACTGCTGCTGGTAAACGTCCTTCAGCACAGCGTTCCACAGCCCGACCAGGGTGCGGTCCTGGTTGAACTTGTACTCGCCGCCGACGAAGTTGAAGCGGTCCGACACCCCGCCGCCGTAGCTCATGTCTTCCATGCTGGCGTCATTGCGCGGGCTGTTGCCGCGGAACTGGCCGCCGTACAGGGTCAGGCCGGCAATCTCGTTGGAGGTGACCTGCCCGCCGCGGAACGTCTGCGGCAGCGAGCGCCCGTCGTCCGAGCGCAGGATCGGCAGCACCGGCATCCACTCGCCGATCTTCAGTTCGGTCCTGGAAATCCGCGCCTTGCCTGCTACCGCCAGGCGCCCATAGTCATCCGCCGGCCGGCCATCGTCATGACGCGGGAGCAGCGCCGTGCCATAGGTGCCGCCACCGCCGTCGAGCTTCACCGACCACAGCCCCAGCACATCCACGCCGAACCCGATCGGGCCCTCGGTGAATCCCGAACGGGCATCGAGGATGAAGCTTTGCGTCCACTCCTCGGCTTTGCTTTGCGGGTTGGCGGGGTTGGTGAAATTACGGTTGATGTAGAAGTTGCGCAGCCCGAGCGTGGCCTTGCTGTCCTCGACAAAACCCGCCGCCAGGCTAGTGCCTGGCAGGCCGGCAATGACCCCGGCGCCGAGCAGGGCGAAGGGAAGGGTTTGGCAGATTTTCATTATTGTTGTGCTCCCGAAGGGTGTAGCAGCCCGTCCACCGGGCACGCGCAAGCGGCCTGCGGCAGGGGCGAGTAGATTACGGGCCGGTCAGGGCCTGGGGTGACTGCGTACTAGCCGGCGGCTAGGTACCGGTGGATGTACGTGAGCTGGCCGCGGGAAAAGAGGTGTGCAACAGGCGTGGATGGAGCGGGATGAGCGTCGACATGATTTCGTCCACTGATTGTTGTTTTTGTTATGCGTTGTCGTACAACTGTGGGCGATTATTAGCAAGGAGGCGGTAGGCTGTCAATCCGTAATCAGCCAGCGATCAAGGCTGAAATACCCGAAAAACGGACGCACGTGCTCTACAATGCCGCGTGTAAAGACATACGACGACCCTGTCCGCACCCAGGCCCTTGATGGCGCTCGGCCTTTGGTACGAGCGGGTTCATCAATGCATTGAACCGCCGCGAACACGGGCGGAGCGCGTGCCATTCTCCCCCTTTACCAATCAAATCCAGTTGGCGGTGGACCCTGCCGCAACCCTGGGCTGTCTTCAGATCTGGCCTCGCCCTCGACCACGCAGACTGGCATGTCCAGTCCCGGCATCCTCGTTGGTGCCGTACCCCTCCTGTCGGCGTGGGCGGGGCTTCTTCTTTTTTCGCAAGGCTTCCCGGCTAAGATCGAGCGCTCCCTGGCGCTATGGGCGACAGCTATCTTGGCAAATTTCCGTGCTACGCGATTCCCTGTAAGAGCGGCCTTGTGTCGCGAAAGGGCCGCACAGCTGCCCCGGCAATATTACAGGTGCGGAGTCTGGGGCCGCTGCACGACCCAAAGCAGCTCCTACGGCGATTGCGCTAGCGGCTCATAAGTGAATGGACTGTGGCCACTGCCAGCGAACAATCCGCCATTGCAGAATCACCAAGATCAGTGCATTGTAATGACATTCGTCATTACATGAGGGCCAGGTTATGGCTTCCATCAACATCCGCGTCGACGATGATCTCAAAGCCCGCGCCTACAAAGAGCTCGAGCGCCTCGGCGTAACCCCCTCTGAACTCATGCGACAGGCTCTGCAATATGTAGCTGAGCGGGGCAAGTTACCCTTCCGGCCGGTCCTCATGACCGAAGAAGATGAAGACCTCATTGCCACTGTGCAGGAGCGACTGGCTTCGCCGCAGCGCGTGAGGGTGCAGCTGGATGACCTATAGCCTCGACTTCGATTCCCGTGCATTGAAAGAGTGGAAGAAACTGGGCGATACCGTGCGTCAGCAGTTCAAGAAGAAACTGGCAGAGGTTCTGCTGAATCCTCGGGTTGAAGCCAATCGTCTTCACTCGCTACCAGACAGCTACAAGATAAAGCTGCGCAGCAGCCGGTATAGGCTGATCTATCAGGTCATTGACCAAGAGATCGTGGTTTTTGTCGTCGCTGTCGATCGCCGTGAAAGAGACCAAGCTTACAAAAAGGCTGCTGAGCGACTCGAGTAGGCCTCCAGGATATGGCAGTCCCAGGCTGCAGTCTCAAGGTAGACATCGCCAAAAAGCTAGAGCTCTGATTCTGTGGGAGCGGGCTTGCCCGCGAAGAACCCCATTCTGCCATTCCCGAGCCAATAAAAAAGGCTGCCAATCGGCAGCCTTCTTGATGTTCAGCCCGGAAAATCAGTCCCAGCTCAACGCCCCACCCGTCTGATACTCGATCACTCGCGTCTCAAAGAAGTTCTTCTCTTTCTTCAAGTCCATGATTTCGCTCATCCAAGGGAACGGGTTGGTAGTCCCTGGATACTCTTCTTTCAGACCAATCTGGGTCAGGCGACGGTTGGCGATGAACTTGAGGTAGTCCTCCATCATCGCGGCATTCATGCCCAGCACGCCGCGTGGCATGGTGTCGCGGGCGTATTCGATCTCCAGCTGGGTCCCTTGCAGGATCATCTGGGTCGCCTCTTCCTTCATCGCCGCGTCCCACAGGTGCGGGTTCTCGATCTTGATCTGGTTGATCACGTCGATACCGAAGTTCAGGTGCATCGACTCGTCACGCAGGATGTACTGGAACTGCTCGGCAACGCCGGTCATCTTGTTGCGGCGGCCCATGGACAGGATCTGGGTGAAGCCGCAGTAGAAGAAGATGCCTTCCAGCACGCAGTAGTAGGCGATCAGGTTGCGCAGCAGCTCTTTGTCGGTTTCGACGATGCCGGTGTTGAATTCCGGATCGGAGATGGCGCGGGTGTACTTCAGGCCCCAGGCGGCTTTCTTCGCGACCGACGGGATCTCGTGGTACATGTTGAAGATTTCGCCTTCATCCATGCCCAGCGATTCGATGCAGTACTGGTAGGCGTGGGTGTGGATCGCCTCTTCGAAGGCCTGGCGCAGGATGTACTGGCGGCACTCCGGGTTGGTGATCAGGCGGTACACGGCCAGGGCCAGGTTGTTGGCAACCAGCGAGTCGGCAGTGGAGAAGAAGCCGAGGTTGCGCATGACGATGCGGCGCTCGTCTTCGGTCAGGCCGTCCTGGCTCTTCCACAGGGCGATGTCGGCGGTCATGTTGACCTCTTGCGGCATCCAGTGGTTGGCGCAGCCGTCCAGGTACTTTTGCCAGGCCCAGTCGTACTTGAAAGGTACCAGCTGGTTGAGGTCGGCGCGGCAGTTGATCATGCGCTTTTCGTCAACGGCGACGCGGGCCGAGGATCCTTCTAGCTCGGCCAGGCCTTCGGCGATGTCAAGGTCATTAAGCGACGCCTTGGCACGCTTCACTGCCTCGGAGTCGGTCGAAACTACGGCACGAGCTTCCAGGGCGGCGGCACCGCCGGCGCTGTCGAGCTTGTCGATACCTGGCTGGCTGGCTTGAGTGCTACTTGGGCCTTTAGTGGTGACTTCGTTTTCGTCCTTGTCGAATTCGTCCCAGCTCAGCATGGTGTTTTGGCTCCGCTTGTGGGTCGCTTGTGGGCGACCGTAAAAATTAAGATGAAGTGGTACTGCTAGAGACCACGCATGAACCGCCTCGGCTCACGAGGTGTCCCTGCAAAGGTTTCGAATTTGGTTTGAATGGCCATGAGCTTGGTGATCAGCGATCACAGGCTTCGTTGACGTACCGGCCGCAAAAGGCATCCGGAGGCAGGGGCCGACCATCGTAAGCGGTCAGAATTTTGAGCCGCTTTTGGAGGGGCAATATTGTACCGGAAAACGGCAATTCAGGGGCTTTCATGTCGTGTCTCCGATCTCTTTTTTTGGTAAGAGACCCGATAACCGTCGATGAGTTTGTCAAGACGCCAGTAGGGCAAAATTCGCCTATATGGTGTTGTGTCTTGTTCCGAAGCACACGATATAGTTTTGAGAGGTAGGGGACAAGCGAGAAATTCAAGCCGAGTTTGCCCTGAGTCAAGAGGATGGGCGTTACGCCGCATGGAAACGGAGCTCCGGCCTGTCAGGATCAGCTAACCGATTGACGAATGGCGATCGAGCGAAGGGGATTTTGAGTCAATGAAGCGGGGGGAATGGAAGCGCTGAGACAAAGAACAGGCAAAAAAACAGTCAGACCTCCTTGCCAGGAAATCGGTCACAGGTCAAGAGGCGTCATGGCATCTGCCCCAAGTAAAGCCGCAGAGTGTTAAAGGAAGAGTGAAGAAATGAGCATGGGCATTCCAAAAACAGAAGCCGGGAGTATTGCTCTCCCGGCTTTTTCTGCATTTACTTCGATTTCTTCACGGTTTCAACCACGTGGGTCTTGGGGTTCTGACGAGCCTTTTCGACCGTGGTGAAGCGCCCGCTATCCGCATCGCGACCGATTTTCTGGCCGCCGGATGATGTCTTTTTAGACATAGCGTGATTCTCCAATTTAGATGAGCATCACTTGACACTAGTCCTGACAGGCACGAAAATTCGCGCTCACTTTAGATCTGTAGGATCTAGCCTCCCTTTGAGCGATGCACGTGCTCGTGGGAGATCCAAGCCCGATGCAGCTGTAACTGCGTCGGGCTTTTTATTGCCTGAGAAAAGCAGTTCTTACAAAGCGGGGCGAGAGAAGTAACCTTCTTTCGCCCCGTGTTTACCTTACTGGCAGGCTTCGCAGTCAGGCTCGTCGATCGCGCAGGCCTTCGGCACTGGCGCAGGGCCGGCTGCCTGGACCGGGGCGCTGTCGCCACCGCTGGAAACGGCGTTGAGCTTGCCGGTGTTGATGGTCGACTTCTCGGTGCTGGTCGCAGCCAGGGCACGGAGGTAGTAAGTGGTTTTCAGACCACGGTACCAGGCCATGCGGTAGGTCACGTCGAGCTTCTTGCCCGAGGCACCGGCGATGTACAGGTTCAGCGACTGAGCCTGGTCGATCCACTTCTGGCGACGCGAGGCAGCATCGACGATCCACTTGGTCTCGACCTCGAACGCGGTGGCGTACAGGTCTTTCAGCTCTTGCGGGATACGCTCGATCTGCTGCACCGAACCGTCGTAGTACTTCAGGTCGTTGATCATCACCGAGTCCCACAGGCCGCGGGCCTTCAGGTCGCGGACCAGGTACGGGTTGATCACGGTGAATTCGCCCGACAGGTTCGATTTCACGTACAGGTTCTGGTAAGTCGGCTCGATCGACTGCGACACGCCGGTGATGTTGGCGATGGTCGCGGTTGGCGCGATGGCCATGATGTTCGAGTTACGAATACCTTTTTGCACGCGAGCACGCACGGGTGCCCAGTCCAGCGACTCGTTCAGATCGACGTCGATGTACTTCTGGCCACGGGCTTCGATCAGGATCTGTTGCGAGTCCAGTGGCAGGATGCCTTTGGACCACAGCGAACCCTGGAAGGTCTCGTAGGCGCCGCGCTCGTCGGCCAGGTCGCAAGAAGCCTGGATGGCGAAGTAGCTGACCGCCTCCATCGACTTGTCGGCGAACTCGACGGCAGCGTCGGAACCGTAGGCGATGTGCTGCAGGTACAGCGCGTCCTGGAAGCCCATGATGCCCAGGCCGACAGGGCGGTGCTTCATGTTCGAGTTGCGCGCTTGCGGCACCGAGTAGTAGTTGATGTCGATCACGTTGTCGAGCATGCGCACGGCGGTGTTCACGGTGCGTTGCAGCTTGGCGGTGTCCAGCTTGCCCTCAACGATGTGGTTCGGCAGGTTGATCGAGCCCAGGTTGCAGACCGCGATCTCGTCCTTGTTGGTGTTCAAGGTGATCTCGGTGCACAGGTTGGAGCTGTGAACCACGCCCACGTGCTGCTGCGGCGAACGCAGGTTGCACGGGTCCTTGAAGGTCAGCCACGGGTGGCCGGTCTCGAACAGCATCGACAGCATCTTGCGCCACAGGTCTTTGGCCTGGATGGTCTTGAACACCTTGATCTTGTTGTACTCGGTCAGGGCTTCGTAGTACTCGTAACGCTCTTCGAAGGCCTTGCCGGTCAGGTCGTGCAGGTCTGGCACTTCCGATGGCGAGAACAGGGTCCACTTGCCGTCATCGAAGACACGCTTCATGAACAGGTCAGGGATCCAGTTGGCGGTGTTCATGTCGTGAGTACGACGACGGTCATCACCGGTGTTCTTGCGCAGCTCGATGAATTCTTCGATGTCCAGGTGCCAGGTTTCCAGGTAGGCACAGACAGCGCCCTTGCGCTTGCCACCCTGGTTTACGGCAACGGCGGTGTCGTTGACTACTTTCAGGAACGGCACGACACCCTGGGATTTACCGTTGGTGCCCTTGATGTAGGAGCCCAGTGCGCGCACCGGGGTCCAGTCGTTGCCCAGGCCACCGGCGAATTTCGACAGCATGGCGTTGTCGTGGATCGCGTGGTAGATGCCTGACAGGTCGTCCGGCACGGTGGTCAGGTAGCAGCTGGACAGCTGCGGGCGCAGGGTGCCGGCGTTGAACAGGGTCGGAGTCGAGGCCATGTAGTCGAACGACGACAACAGGTTGTAGAACTCGATCGCACGGGCTTCCTTGTCTTTCTCTTCCAGCGCCAGGCCCATGGCCACACGCATGAAGAACACCTGCGGCAGTTCGAAGCGCACGCCGTCCTTGTGGATGAAGTAGCGGTCGTACAGGGTCTGCAGGCCCAGGTAGGTGAACTGCTGGTCACGCTCGTGGTTGATCGCCTTGCCCATTTTTTCCAGGTCGAAGTCGGCCAGGGCAGGGTTGAGCAGTTCGAACTCGATACCTTTGGCCACGTAGGCCGGCAGGGCCTTGGCGTACAGGTCGGCCATCTCGTGGTGGGTGGCGCTTTCGGCCACCTCGAGGAAGCCCAGGCCTTCGGCGCGCAGGGTGTCCATCAGCAGGCGGGCGGTGACGAACGAGTAGTTCGGCTCGCGCTCGACCAGGGTACGGGCGGTCATCACCAGGGCGGTGTTGACGTCCTTGATGGCCACGCCGTCGTACAGGTTCTTCAGGGTTTCGCGCTGGATCAGCTCGCCGTCCACTTCGGCCAGGCCTTCGCAGGCTTCGCTGATGATGGTGTTCAGGCGGGCCATGTCGAGCGGCGCCAGGCTGCCATTGGCCAGGGTGATGCGGATGCTTGGGTGCGGCTCGACCACAGCGTCGGTGTGGGCGCGGGTGGCACGCTCTTTGGCGCGCTGGTCGCGGTAGATCACGTAGTCGCGGGCGACTTTCTGTTCGCCGGCGCGCATCAGGGCCAGTTCGACCTGGTCCTGGATTTCTTCGATGTGGATGGTGCCACCCGATGGCATGCGACGCTTGAACGTGGCGGTGACCTGCTCGGTCAGGCGCGCGACGGTGTCGTGGATGCGCGACGAAGCGGCGGCGGTGCCGCCTTCAACTGCGAGGAACGCCTTGGTGATGGCCACGGTGATCTTGTCGTCGGTGTAGGCGACGACAGTGCCGTTACGCTTGATCACGCGCAGTTGGCCGGGGGCGGTGGCGGCCAGATCCTGGTTGGAATCGGCGGCCTGCGGCACCTTGGCCTGCGGGTTCTCGCGAGTTGTGTCGGTTTGCATGGGTGGGTGTCTCCACAGTTTCTATATTGATCAGGCGCCTTTTGGGCGCCCACCGTTCCGTCCACTTGCTCGATGGCCCGGCGGGGATGCGCAATGCATGCGCATCCGCCCGCGCGGGCGTACCGACTTCGGGACAGACTCAGGAATAAGGGGCAATGGCTTGCCGCTCCCTGGCCGAAGTCAAAGGTTTTGGGCTGGGCCCAAAAACTGCTGTTCAGTTTGCCGCTGGAGCGGTTTGGCTGTTGGAATCGCGCCAAGTTCAGCCAGAAAAAGCGCTTGAATTTCCGCGCTGACTTGTGTTTGCGACTCAGGGCTAAACCCAACATATAGTGGTTTGCCGCGTTCGGCATACAAGATAATGCGGTCTTGGCGTCTTTGCAAGGCGAGCGCCTGTGGATAACGTGTGGGTAGATTGTGGGTGAAAGGTGGGTATTCGCTGTAGGCCTTGTGCCAAGTGGTTTGCAGTATTTTTCTGCGCCACACTGCCCCAGTGCAGTTTTTTTCGGGGGCGCACCCTACCACAAAAAACGGTTCAGTCGGGGGAGAGCCGGGAGGTTGGCAGTACCCGGGGGTGGACGTAGTATCCGCGGGCAATATTGCCTTTTGGTTAAAGGGTTATGCTCCCTGCACAGGCCTCTTCGCAGCACAAGGAGAGCGCGACACCTTGAGCAGCCTTGTGCTGCGAAGCGGCCGGCACAGGCAACAGAACAACAACAAGCAAAGGCACAAGCCATGGACCACCCCGTACCCCGCATCCTGATTGTGGAAGACGACCAGCGCCTGGCCGAGCTCACCGCCGAATACCTGCAGGCCAACGGCTTCGAGGTTGCGGTGGAAGGCGATGGCGCCCGCGCCGCGCGGCGCATCGTCGACAGCCAGCCCGACCTGGTCGTCCTCGACCTGATGCTGCCCGGTGAGGACGGCCTGAGCATCTGTCGCCGGGTACGCAGCCAGTACCCCGGTCCGATCCTGATGCTCACCGCGCGCAGCGACGAGCTCGATCAGGTCCAGGGTCTGGACCTGGGCGCCGACGACTACGTCTGCAAACCGGTGCGCCCGCGCCTGCTGCTGGCGCGCATTCAAGCCCTGCTGCGCCGCACCGAAGCCCCGGACGGCAAGCGCCAGGACCTTGCATTCGGCGCGCTGCGCATCGACAACCGGCTGCGCGAGGCCCGCCTGGGCGAGCAACTGATCGAGCTGACCGGCGCCGAATTCGACCTGCTCTGGTTACTGGCCAGCAACGCCGGCCGGGTGCTGACGCGCGAGCAGATCTTCACCGCGCTGCGCGGCGTTGGCTACGACGGCCAGGACCGCTCCATCGACATACGCATTTCCAAAATTCGCCCCAAGATCGGCGATGACCCACTGCAGCCCCGGTTGATCAAGACCTTGCGCAGCAAGGGCTACCTGTTCGTCGGCGAGGCGCCATGAACAACTCGATCTTCCTGCGCATTTACGGGGGCATGCTGGCCGTACTGGTGCTGGTGGCCCTGCTCGGCGTGCTCAGTCTGCACCTGGTCAACGAAGTGCGCGCCGCCCAGCACCGCGAAGGCCTGGCCCAGGGCACGTTCAGCCTGATGGCCGATAACCTGGCAGTGCAGAACGACACCGAGCGCAAACGCTCGTTGCTGATCTGGGAGCGCCTGCTCGGGGTGCCGCTGACCCTGCAGCCCATGGCTGCGCGCCGCTTCGACGGCGGCCAGCGGGCACGTCTGTACCGTGGCCTGGTAGTGGTCGAGAAGACGGGCCCGCACGCTGTGCAGATACTGCGCAGGGTCGGCCAGCAAGACCTGTTGCTGGTGGCCCAGGTCAAACAGGTCAGCGAACAGCTGGCGCGGGCCACCCTTTACCTGTTGGCGGACGAACTGGTGCGCTACCCGGTTACCGAGCAGCAACAGCGCCTGGAACAGCTCAAGCGTGACAAGGGCTTTGGCTTCGGCGTGGCGCTGCAGCGTATAGAACGGGTGAGCCTGGACGATGACCAGCGACGCCGGGTGGAGGAGGGCGACACGGTGATGGCGCTGGGCAAGGATGGCGATTCGATCCGGGTGTTTTCCGGGCTCGCCGGTTCGCCCTGGGTGCTGGAAATCGGCCCGCTTTACCAACTGAACCCTTATCCCCCCCAGTTGCTGATCCTGATCGCCTTTCTTGGCCTGTGCCTGATCGGCCTGGTGGTGTACCTGCTGGTCCGCCAGCTGGAGCGGCGCGTGTCGGGCCTGGAAATTGCCGCCAGCCGCATCGCCCAGGGCAGCCTGGACACCCGCGTGCCGGCCGGCGACGCCGACTCGGTGGGGCGCCTGGCTGCGGCCTTCAATGGCATGGCCGAGCACCTGCAGCGCTCGCTGAGCATGCAGCGTGAGCTGGTGCGGGCGGTGTCCCACGAGTTGCGCACACCCGTGGCGCGCCTGCGTTTTGGCCTGGAGATGATCGAAACCGCCAGTACCGAGCAAGCCCGCGCCAAGCATCTGGCGGGCATGGACGGGGATATCCAGGACCTCGACAAGCTGGTCGACGAAATGCTGACCTACGCCCGCCTGGAGCAGGGGGCGCCGGCGCTGAAGTTCCAGCGGGTCGACCTGGATGCCATGCTCGACCGGGTCATCGAGGAGTTGTCACCGCTGCGCGCCGAAGTGCGGGTGCTGCGTGGCGACTGCCAGGGCGCGGATACCGATGGCGCCTGGGTCGAGGCCGAGCCACGGTACCTGCACCGGGCCCTGCAGAACCTGGTCGGCAATGCGTTGCGCCATGCCGAGTCCGAAGTACGCCTGAGCTACCAGCTGGGTCAGCAGCGCTGCCGCATCGATGTGGAGGATGACGGCCCCGGGATCCCCGAGGGTGTCTGGGATCGCATTTTCACGCCGTTTACCCGACTCGACGACAGCCGCACCCGGGCCTCGGGCGGGCATGGGCTGGGCTTGTCGATCGTACGGCGAATCATTTACTGGCATGCCGGCCGGGCGACGGTGGGGCGCAGCGAAGGGCTGGGCGGCGCCTGCTTCAGCCTGAACTGGCCACGCCAGCAAGCGCCGCTCTGAAGGTCAGACGCTGACCAGGCTGAGCAAGTGGCCGTCCTGCAGGCAGAACTGGCCCTGCACCTCTGCGCCGTGCTGCC
The DNA here is from genome assembly GCF_059295255.1 of Pseudomonas sp. 8_5_2. NCBI lineage: Bacteria > Pseudomonadati > Pseudomonadota > Gammaproteobacteria > Pseudomonadales > Pseudomonadaceae > Pseudomonas > Pseudomonas sp. 8_5_2. The sequence continues at coordinate 4,637,232 of NZ_CM181238.1, read as the reverse complement.
ATTGTGGTGACAGGTTGGTGAGCAGCCGCAGGCGCGCCATGCCTTCAGCGGACCAGTCCAGCACTTCGGCGTGCTCGAAATAGAAACGCTGGCGGGTCAGCGGGTAGAGGGCCTTGAACAGGCTTTCCTTCAGCGAGAAGGTCAAGGTCACCGTCAGGCCAAGCTGGCGGCGGTCCAGGCGCCCCTGCTCGGCCGGGGTGAGAATTTCGCCCATCAACCGTTCGGCGCGCTGGTCGTCCAGCAAGGTTTCCTGGTCCAGGCCCAGGCCCTGGCAACTGCTCTCGGCGGCCACCACGGCGGCGGCCCAGCCTTTGCCGTGGGTGATCGAGCCGCGGATCCCGGCAGGCCAGATGGGTGAGCGGTCCTCATGGGTGCCGGGCACATAGTCGCGGCCGTCCAGGTGCTGGAGTGCGGCCCGGGCGCAGACACGGCCGGCCAGGTACTCGGCCTGGCGCTTGGCCACCGAGCGTTGCAGGCTGGCGCTTGGCACCACGCCGGCGCGCTGGAAGTCGTCGGTGGCCAGGTGGGCGGGGTCGAAGGCGCAGCTGACCAGTACCGCGCCAGGCAGTGGGCGGGGCAGGGGCCAGTGGTGCCGGAGCGGGGCGCAGCAGGCGGGGAGTGTGTTCATGGGGGTATTGTGCCAGCCGCAGCGGCGATGTGGGAGGTGCGTATCCGGGGGCCGCAGAGCGGCCCCGGCAATACCTATTTGAAAACCTTCTTGAAGAACGCCTGCATATCCGCCCAGGAGCTCTCGTCCGCGGCCTTGTTGTAACCAATGTCCGGACCGCCGTGCTCGCCGTGGCTCAGCCGGTCGGCATCCGGGTTGGTAAAGCCATGCTTGGCCCCTTCGATACTGACGAACTGGTAATTGACCTTGGCCGCATCCATTTCTGCCTTGAACGCCTCCACCTGCTGAGGTGTGACCATGCTGTCCGCCGCCCCGTGCTCGACCAGGATATCTGCCCGCACAACGCCCGGCTTGGCCGGTGTCTGGGTGGCCAGCGCGCCATGGAAGCTCACCACGCCGTCCAGCTTCTCTCCCCGGCGTGCGGCATCCAGTACCACCTTGCCGCCGAAGCAATAACCCACGGCGCCCAGTTGATGCTTGTTGGTGTTCGGTTGCAGCCTTAACAGTTCAAGGCCGGCATCGAAACGCTGCGCCGCGGCTTTCGGGTCTTTCAGCGCTGCCGCCATGAACGCCTGGGCGTCCTGCGGGTGCTCGGTCTGCTTGCCGTCGCCATACATGTCGATGGCCAGCGCGTTGTAGCCCAGGCCCGCCAGGTCGCGAGCCCGGCGCTTGGCGTAGTCGTTCAGCCCCCACCATTCATGCACCACGACAATGCCGGGGCGCTTGCCCTCGACAGCGTCGTCGTAAGCGTAGTAGCCGACCAGGCGGTTGCCGTCGGCGTCCTGGTAGGGGATCTCGCGGGTTTGTACCGCCGCGTGGGCTAAGGCGGCGCTGCACATCAGGGTCACGGCCAGCAGGGCGCGCATGGTTACTACTCCTTGGTTTGCAATCGGATCGTTCAGCCGGGGTTCAGCCAGGGTTCAGTCGCGGTTCAGGGTGCCCTGCTTACTCTAGCTTCCAGACCGAAACAGCGCACTCAACTGGAGTAACCCGCCATGAAAACCTTCAACACCCTGCTTGCCGCCATGGCCGTCTGCGCCGCTGGCATCACCACTGCCCAGGCCGCCGACGACAATTTCGCCAGCCTTACCTACGGCCAGACCAGCGACAAGGTTCGCAAGTCCGGCCTGCTGCAGCGCAACACCGATCACCTCAATACCGACGGCATCATCGGCAAGGATGACACCTGGGGTGTACGCGTGGGCAAGATCAATGACCAGGGCCGCTACTACATGACCTACGACAACGTGTCGGGCGACCACAGCGGCCTCAAGCTGCGCCAGGAAAACCTGCTGGGCAGCTATGACCTGTTCCTGCCGGTGGGCGATACCACCAAACTGTTCGGCGGTGGCACCCTGGGCATGACCAAACTGTCCCAGGAGTCGTCAGGTGCCAGCCGCGATACCGACTACGGTTATGCCTACGGCCTGCAGGCTGGCGTGATCCAGGACATCACCGACAAGGCCTCGGTCGAACTGGGCTACCGTTACCTGCGCACCAACGCCGCGACCGAAGTGGGCGAGCATGGCGGGCCCAAAGCCGGCACCCTGCGCCTGACCAGCAGTGCGCAGACCTACCTGGCCGCCAGTTACAAGTTCTGACAGGCGAGCCGGGTTATCCTGTACCGGCCCTTGCGCATGTAGCGAAAGGGCCGGTACAGGCAACACACATCAAGGAGCTGCACATGAAACTGCTGGTGGTCGAGGACGAAGCCCTGCTTCGCCATCACCTCTACACCCGTCTGGGCGAAAGCGGCCATGTGGTCGAGGCCGTCGAAGATGCGGAAGAAGCGCTGTACCAGGCCGGGCAATTCCACTTCGACCTGGCCATCATCGACCTGGGCCTGCCCGGCATCAGCGGCCTGGAGCTGATCACACGCCTGCGCAGCCAGGACAAGACCTTCCCCATTCTTATCCTCACCGCCCGTGGCAACTGGCAGGACAAGGTCGAGGGTCTGGCCGCCGGTGCCGACGACTACCTGGTCAAACCCTTCCAGTTCGAGGAGCTCGAAGCGCGGTTGAACGCCCTGTTGCGCCGCTCCAGCGGCTTCACCCAGTCGACCATCGCCGCCGGCCCGCTGGTGCTCGACCTCAACCGCAAACAGGCCACCCTGGACGAACAGCCGCTGGCCCTGACCGCGTACGAATACCGCATCCTCGAATACCTCATGCGCCATCACCAGCAGGTGGTCGCCAAGGACCGCTTGATGGAGCAGTTGTACCCGGGTGACGAAGAACGCGACCCCAATGTCATCGAAGTGCTGGTCGGCCGCCTGCGGCGCAAGCTTGAAGGCGAGCACGGTTTCAAGCCCATCGACACGGTGCGCGGCCTGGGCTACCTGTTTACCGAGCGCTGCCGTTGATCCGCTCGCTGCGGGTACGCCTGATGCTGGCTGCGGCAGTGCTGGCGCTGTTGTTCATGCTGGCGCTGCTACCGGCTTTGCAGAAAGCCTTCAGCCTGGCCCTGCAGGAGTCGATCGAACAGCGCCTGGCATCGGATGTGACCACGCTGATTTCCGCCGCGCGTATCGAGCATGGCCAGTTGCAAATGCCCGAGCTGCTGCCGGACGAGCGCTACAACCTGCCGTACACCGGCTTGCTCGGTTATATCTTCGACCGCGACGGCAAGCTGGTCTGGCAGTCACGCGCCACCGCTGACCGGCACATCAACTACCGCCCGCGGTATGACGGGCGCGGCAACGAATTCGCCCGCATTCACCAGGCCGATGGCGAAGAGTTCTTCGTCTACGACGTCGAGATCAAGCTGCTGGGTGGCCAGAGCGCTGCCTACAGCATCGTCGCCCTGCAGCCGCTGAGCGAGTACAAGGCCACCCTCAACGGCCTGCGCGAAAAGCTCTACCTGGGCTTCGGCGCTGCCTTGCTGGCGCTCATGGTATTGCTGTGGGCTGGCCTGACCTGGGGCCTGCGCTCGTTGCGCCGGCTCAGCCACGAGCTGGATGAAGTGGAGGCGGGCGCGCGCGATGGCCTGAGCGCCGAGCACCCCCGCGAGCTGCTGCGCCTGACCCGTTCGCTCAACCGCCTGTTGCACAGTGAACGAGAGCAGCGCACGCGCTACCGCGACTCGCTGGATGACCTGGCGCACAGCCTGAAGACGCCGCTGGCGGTGCTGCAAGGCGTGGGAGAAAGCCTGCAGCAGCGCAGCGGTGAGCGCGAGCAGGCGCGGGTGCTGCAAAGCCAGATCGAGCGCATGAGCCAGCAGATCGACTATCAGCTGCAGCGCGCCAGCCTGCGCAAGAGTGGCCTGGTGCGGCACAGCGTGCTGCTGCGCCCGTTGCTCGACAGCCTGTGCAGCACCTTGGCCAAGGTGTACCGGGACAAGCAGGTGAGCGTGGCCCTGGAGTTACCCGATGAAGCACAGGTGCCAATGGAACAGGGTGCCTTGCTGGAAATGCTCGGTAACCTGCTGGAAAACGCCTACCGCCTCAGCCTGGGCCAGGTGCGGGTGAGCCTGGTGCATGCGCCCGGGCAGTTGACACTGTGCATCGAAGACGATGGGCCAGGGGTGCCTGCCGATCAGCGTCAGCGCATTCTCGAACGCGGTGAGCGGCTGGACAGCCAGCACCCGGGGCAGGGGATCGGGCTGGCGGTGGTCAAGGATATTGTCGACAGCTACGACGCAGAGCTGAGCCTGGGCGATTCGCCTCTGGGCGGTGCGGCGTTCAGGATTACCTTCAATCTGGAATGATTCCTGGCCTGTGCCGGATCGCACTGCCCCTGAGCCTTCACACTACCTGTGGGAGCGGCGGTGCGGCGATCCGATTCACCCGCGAAGAGGCCGGCACAGGAACCGTCATGGGCGGATTCCCGCCACACTCCCTGTACAAAACCCGCCACCGGGCGGAAATCCGCCAGCCTTCGTCAGGCAAATCGCCCCGTCATCGGGCAGCTTTTCCTCGTAAACATGGCCCTTGCACCCTTCATGGGCATTTTGGCACCACCCTTGCTATTGATCCTTGCAGAGGCCTGCCCAGGCAGCTCGAACACAACGACAAATCCCTCCAGGTGCAGGAGGGTTAGCGATTCAGGTGCCCCATCACCCTGGGAAGGGTGAACCGGCACACTTGAGGAAAATTAGCCATGACGACACGTCAGCCGCTGTACAAATCCCTGTATGTCCAGGTGTTGGTCGCCATCACCATCGGTATCCTGCTCGGCCACTACTACCCGGAAACGGGCGTTGCCCTCAAACCCTTGGGTGACGGCTTCGTCAAACTGATCAAGATGGTCATCGCCCCGATCATCTTCTGCACTGTGGTCAGCGGCATCGCCGGCATGCAGAGCATGAAATCGGTCGGCAAGACCGGCGGCTACGCGTTGTTGTACTTTGAAGTGGTTTCCACCATCGCCCTGATCATCGGCCTCGTCGTCGTCAACGTGGTCAAGCCGGGCGCTGGCATGCACATCGACGTCAGCACCCTGAACGCCAGCAGCGTGGCTGCCTACGCCGCTGCCGGCGCGCAGCAGACCACCATCGGCTTCCTGCTCAACGTCATCCCCAACACCGTGGTGGGTGCGTTTGCCAATGGCGACATCCTGCAAGTGCTGATGTTCTCGGTGCTGTTCGGCTTCGCCCTGCACCGCCTGGGCAGCTACGGCAAGCCGCTGCTGGACATGATCGACCGCTTCGCCCATGTCATGTTCAACATCATCAACATGATCATGAAGCTGGCCCCGATCGGCGCCATGGGTGCCATGGCCTTCACCATCGGCCAATACGGCGTTGGCTCGCTGGTGCAGCTGGGCTACCTGATGGCCTGCTTCTACATCACCTGCCTGCTGTTCGTGCTGGTGGTGCTGGGCGGTATCTGCCGCGCCCACGGTTTCAGCGTGCTCAAGCTGATCCGCTACATCCGCGAAGAACTGCTGATCGTGCTGGGGACGTCCTCGTCGGAATCGGCCCTGCCACGCATGCTGGCCAAGATGGAACGCCTGGGTGCCAAGAAGTCGGTGGTTGGCCTGGTGATCCCAACCGGTTACTCGTTCAATCTGGACGGCACCTCGATCTACCTGACCATGGCTGCGGTGTTCATTGCCCAGGCGACCGACACCACCATGGACATCACTCACCAGATCACCCTGTTGCTGGTGCTGCTGGTGGCGTCCAAAGGTGCTGCCGGCGTTACCGGTTCGGGCTTCATCGTCCTCGCCGCTACCCTCTCGGCGGTTGGGCACCTGCCGGTTGCCGGCCTGGCGCTGATCCTCGGCATCGACCGCTTCATGTCCGAAGCCCGTGCCTTGACCAACCTGGTGGGCAACGCGGTTGCCACCGTGGTGGTGGCCAAGTGGGTCAACGAAATGGACAACGACAAGCTGGCATCGGAGCTGGCCTCCGGTGGTGCGCCGCTGCTCGATACCCGTCCGACCGACGACCTGGGCGTGGCGGAAGGCCCGGCTCGCTGATCGCGGCTCCGTGAACTGAAAAAGGCGACCTCCGGGTCGCCTTTTTCGTGGTTGATGGTTGGGTTTTCAGGCCCGCACCACCTCCAGCACCCGGATCACCTCCGGCTGCGGGTAATGCCACCTTACCTGCACATCCCAGAACTTTACCCCATACACCCGCTCCGCCGGCGGTACCTGGTAGGCCGGCCGTGGGTCTTGAGCCAGGCATTGCTCGATCAGCTCCACCAAGGGCTCATCGAGGCGCAGCGCATGCTCGCGGGCCTCGGGCAGGGCGCCGTCGGCCCACTGCACGGCAATTGCGGCGGGCGCCTGGCTGGCCATCTGGTTGCTGGCGCCCGTGACGCTGTCGGCGTAGGGCACATAGGGCTTGATGTCGAGCACCGGCGTGCCGTCGAGCAGGTCGATCCCGGACAGCAGCAGCCGCCCGGGCTCCACGCCCTCCAGGCGCACCACCGACTGGCCGATACCGTTGGGCCGGTGGGTGGCGCGGGTGGCGAACACCCCCATGCTCTTGTTACCGCCCAGGCGCGGGGGGCGCACCTTCAGGCGTGGCTTGTCCTCCAGGGCCTGGTGGAACAGGAACAGCAGCCAGACATGGCTGACCTGCTCCAGGCCCTGCACCGCATCACCCTGGTCGAACGGCGGCAGCAGTTCCAGCACGCCGCGGGCGGCGGGCGCCAGTTGGGGCTGGCGCGGGATGGCGAACTTCTCCTTGAAGCAGGAGTGAACGATGCCGACCGGGGTAACCGTGTGCTGCATGGCCAATCAGCCGCGCACGCGCAAGGTCAGGCCCTTGAGGAAGTTGCGCAGCAACTGGTCGCCGCACGGGCGGTAGTTGTCATGACCAGACTTGCGGAACAGCGCGCTGAGCTCTGGTTTGCTGACCGGGAAGTTGACCGATTTGAGAATCACGTGCAGGTCGTCTTCCTTGAGCTCGAAGGCCACCCGCAGCTTCTTCAGGATGAGGTTGTTGGTCACCGGCAGCTCGATCGGCTGCGGCGGGCGACTGTCATCCTTGCCGCGGCGGTAGATCACCAGGCCATCGAGAAAGTGCGCCATCACCCGTTCCGGGCAGCGCTCGAAGCCTTCCTCCTCTTCTTTCTTCAGGTAGGTGGCCAGCACCGGAGGCTGCACTTCGAGGCCGGAAAGCTTGATGATTTCGGCCATCTTGGCGTCATTCACCTTGAGCATGTAGCGCAGGCTGCGCAGGACATCGTTGTGGTTCATTGCTGCAGAATCCTGTTCAGGTGCCGCACTGTCCAGTGCGGCGTATCACTTAAAAACGTTCGGTAGCGGCCACGTAGCGCCACTGGCCCAGGGGCAGCTTGCCCATGGACACGCCACCCAGGCGAATGCGGCGCATGCCCAGCAGCTCCAGGCGCAGGTAGGCGCACAGTTCGGAGATCTGCCCGGGTTGCGGGTTTTTCAGCACCATGCGCAGGTGGGTTTCGTTCTGCCAGCTGGCCTTGGCCTTTGGCAGTTCGCGGTCGTTGCGCATGGCCCCGCGCGCCAGGCGCTCCAGTGCCTGGGGTGTGGTTTCGCCGCGTACCTCGACAATGAATTCCTGCTCCAGGCGGCGCAGGTCGGTCTCGATCTTGCGGGTTACCCGCCAGTCCTGGCTGAAGACCTGCAGGCCGCTGGCGCCACGTTCCAGGGGGGCGACACAAACCTGACGGGTAAAATGCCCATGCAAGGCACGCACACCTTCACGGTGGGCTTCGCTCAAGGTGGCCATGTTCATGCTGGCGCGGGCGCTTTCGATGTCCACGCCGACCGCCTGGTTCAGCAGCAGGGTCACCGGTTCCAGGGTTTCGGCGCGGGCGCCTGGCAGCAGTTCGACGCGCTGCTGCTCGACCTTGAACTGTGGCTGCTCGACCACCACGCCATCGACGGTGACCCAGCCGCCTTCGATATACATCTCGGCCTCGCGGCGGGAACAGCCAAGCTGCTCGATGAGGCGTTTGGACAGACGGGTGGGTTCGGACATGACGGCAATTCGCAAAGGCAGGGAAAGGCCTGCATTGTACCTGCCCAAGCGGCAGAGGGGCTGGGAATCTGTGTCATTTACGCCATTTTGCGCAGCCGCATGTGCAGCAAAGGGTAGGGCTGCCCCAGGCCATCGGTCTCCGAGCGGCCAATCACCTCGAAGCCCTGGTGCAGGTAGAAGCCCAGGGCTTGCGGGTTTTGCTCGTTGACGTCCAGCCGCTCGCCGTTCAGCTCGTCGATTGCATAGCGCAGCAGGCGCTTGCCTACCCCTTTGCCACGGTATTCAGGTGCGACGAACAGCATATCCACCCGGCCGTTGGCGACCCCGGCGAAGCCGCAGATACGTTGCTGGTCCTTGCAGCAGATCAGCATCACCGCGTCGAGGTAGCGGCGCAATACCTGCTCGCGCAGCAAAACGATGTACCCCTCCGGCAGGAAATCGTGGGTGGCACGTACCGAGTCCTCCCAGACCTGTACCAATTCGCCGTAGTCCCGCAAGCGCGGGGTTTGCAGCGTCAATAGCGGTTGCATGCCAAGGCTCCTGCATCGAGATAACCACAACATAGCAGGCCCGCCGCCGGTCGGCTTGCCAGGGTGGCACTTGAACCTGAAGCGGGAGCGGTCTATTACTTACTCGTGGGAAAAAATCCCACGTATTGACTAAACCACCTTAAACAAGATCCCCGGCTGATTTGGCGTGTCTCGTGGCGACGATCTGGAGACGGAAAATGCAAATCCACATGCTATTCAAAAAGGCACTGTTGGCTGTAGCCGTTGCTGGCCTGCTGTCGACTTCCATCGTGTTGGTCCCTGACTCGATTTCTCATGGCTCCTCTGCCTACGCCAAGGATGGTGGCGGTGGCGGTGGCGGCCACGGCGGTGGCGGAGGTGGCCACGGTGGTGGAAGTGGCGGCGGCGGCGGTGGTCACGGTGGCGGAAGTGGCGGCGGTGGCGGTGGTCACGGTGGCGGCGGTGGCGGCGGCCATGGTGGCGGAAGCGGTGGTGGTGGCCATGGTGGCGGAAGTGGCGGGGGTGGTGGCCACGGGGGTGGAAGCGGCAGTGGCGGTGGCCACGACGGTGGAAATGGCCATGCGGGCAACAGTGGCACGGGCCACGGCGACGCCGGCAACTCGAATTCCGGGCGCAGCGGTACCCATGCTGAAGCGGGTGATGACCATGGCAATCACGTTGGTGGTGAGCCCGGTGACGATCACGGCAATCATGTTGGTGGTGAGCCCGGTGACGATCATGGCAATCACATTGGCGGTGAGCCCGGGGATGATCATGGTAATCATGTCGGTGGCGAGCCTGGCGATGATCACGGCAATCACGTTGGTGGCGAACCTGGTGATGATCACGGCAACCATGTGGGTGGCGAACCGGGTGATGACAACAGCAGGAGCTGAGTGGCTCTGAACTGTAGCCGCCTCACTCAGCACGAGTGCACTGAGCGCTGACAGTCATCCGGCGCCCCGCCCGGGGGTGCGACCACAGTTGGTGTGGGATGTTTTCCCGCGCCGTATACTGGGTTCATCTGTCAAGGAATGCGCTCAATGCAATCGCCCACCTTACCGCCTTCGATGTTAAGCGCACTGCGGCGTGTCATGCGCCCGCTGGTGCGCCTGATGCTGCGCAAAGGGGTGACCTACACGATGTTCGCCGACCTGCTCAAGGAGGTGTTCGTCGACGTGGCCCATCGCGAGTTTCGCCTCGACGACACCGCGCCAACCGACAGCCGTATCAGTCTGCTCACAGGTGTTCATCGCAAGGATGTCCGCCGGCTGCGCAGTGAAAGCAACACCTACCACGCGACCCTGCCTGAAAACATCACGCTTGGCGCACAACTGGTGAATCTCTGGACCACGAGCCCGCCGTTCTGCTCGGCACCTGGCCAGGCATTGGCGCTGCCGCGGCTGGCAAGTGTCGGCGGCGACTGTTCGTTCGATGCCCTGGTAGCCAAGGTCAGCACCGATATCCGCGGCCGGGTGGTGCTGGATGAATGGTTGCGTCTGGGCGTCGTCCGGCTGGATGAGCAGGATTGCGTGCACCTGCAAGCCCAGGCGTTCGTGCCACAGCAGGGCTTCGATGAAAAAGCCGCGTACTTCGGCCACAACCTGCATGACCATGCCTGCGCAGCGGTGCATAACCTTACTGACCAAACCCCGCCGTTTTTTGAACGTAGCGTGCACTACGACGCGCTCAGCCCTGACGGCGTCGCCCATTTACGTGATGTGGTCGCCAAGGATGGCATGCGGACGCTACTCGCTTTCAGCCGGCTGGCAGCAGAGCTGGAAAGCACTGATGAACCTGGCCCGGATCAACGTCAACGCATCACTGTCGGGCTTTATTTCTACACTGAAGCGACCGACCCCGATCCGTCCAAGACCCCACGCCCATGACTCTTCTCTCGCGCTGCTTCAGTGCCGTCACCTTTGCCCTGGTTTTCGGCTTGAACCTGGTGGCGCCTGCCCAGGTGGCCGCTGCGCCGGTGTGCGTCAGCCGCGAGGAAGTGGGCATGGGCGGTGCGGCAGGCTTGCAGTCCCCGGGTGGGGTGGGCGGTACCGGTGCGCGCAGTGAAAGCGGCGGTGTCGGCGGCACCGGCGCGCCACTTCCACACCGCCCCGGTGGTACAGGCGGGACCGGGGCGGTGGCCGAGGGTGTCGACGGTAGCTACCTCGAGCATGGCAGCGGTGGCGTAGGCGGTACCGGTGCCCCGATCCTGCGCCCGGGCGGCACCGGCGGTACCGGTATCGTCGGCACCATCACCGGTTTTGCCTCCATCTGCGTGAATGGCATGGAAGTGCACTATGGCAAGGATGTACCGGTGAGTGAAAACGGTGCGCCAGCCAGCACGGGTCACCTGGCAATCGGGCAGGTGGTGGCGGTGGAGGCGTTTGCCACCCAGCGCGGCTTGCAGGCTGGGCGCATCTCGATTCTCAACGCCTTCGAAGGGCCGCTGACGGCACTCCCGAGTGCTTCGGCCCCCCTGCGCGTCATGGGCCAACCTGTACGGCTTGCCGCAGGCGCGCGGGTGGCTGAAGGGCTGCGCCCGGGCGAGCCGGTCAGGGTCAGCGGCCTGCGTGACGCCAGTGGCAACGTGGTGGCTAGCCGTATCGAACGGGCCCCAGGGTTGAAAGAGGCCAGCGCCATCGGTGCGGTTGACCGTGCTGGTAGCCTGCAGGGCCTGAAACTGGGAACCCGTGTGGCGCCCGCGCGGGAAGTGCTGGTGCGCGGCCAGTGGACCGGGCGCCAGCTGGAAGTGGCGCAAACCCGCCCTGACCCGAGCCTGCCTTTTGCGGGCCGTGTGCAGCAGGCAGTGATCGAAGGGTTGGTGCAGCGCACGCAGGCGCGGCAGCTGGTGGTGGGTGGCATCAATGTGACGTTGGGGCAGGACACCGTGATTGTCGGCAAGCAGCCAGCCGCGCTGGCGCTCGATCAACGGGTGCGGGTGAGTGGGGTGCTCAACGGTACCCACGAATTGCGGGCAACCCGGGTGGAGTTCGACGACGACCGTGCCGAACACCCGGAAAAAGGGCATTCGGGGCGCAGCAGCGAGCACGGCAGCAGTGAGTCCGGAGGTTCCGGTAACAGTGGTCATGGCACCGGGGATGCAACAGGCGGTCGCAGTGAAACCAGGGATGATCACGGTGGGCGCGATGCTGTTGACGACGCGAGTGGGCATGGCAGCACTGAACGCGTGGACAAGTCTGGAAAGTCCGAACAACTCGATAACCTGGAGAAGGTCGAGAGCCGCAATAGTGGCAGTTCTGATCGGGTAGAAAAGGTCCAGATCGAAAAGGCCGAAAAACCCGAAAAGGTTGAGAAGGTTGAAAAAGTAGAGAAAGTCGAAAAAGTAGAGAAGGTCGAAAAGCCTGAGAAGGTAGAGAAGGTAGAGAAGGTAGAGAAGGTAGAGAAGGTAGAGAAAGTAGAGAAAGTAGAGAAAGTAGAGAAAGTAGAGAAAGTAGAAAAGGTGGAAAAGGTGGAAAAAGTCGAGAAGCCCGAAAAAACAGAGCATCCAGAGCGATCCGGGCGTTAGGCAACTAGGCTGGGTAAGTCCGATCACATACCCGAAGGGTACTGAGGTGCAGATGAGACCCGCGCTTCCTGTTTTCGCCTGCTTGCTGTCTTGTATCAGTGCGCCGGCCTTGGCCGATACCTTTAGCGCCGCCATGGGCATGGACTATTCGAGCGGCGACTATGGCACCGGCACCACTTCGGAGATCTGGTACGTTCCCGTGGTCGGTAAATATGAAACCGGGCCCATGACCTACAAGGTCACCGTGCCCTGGCTGCGCATCACCAACCCCGAAGTAGGCCCCAATGGCGACCCCTTGCCCGGTGGCTGCCGCAATGTCGAAAGCGGGCTGGGCGATACCGTTGCCAGCGCCGGTTATGCCCTGCTCGATGGCAACGATGGCGGCGTGATGCTCGACCTGATCGGCAAGATCAAATTCCCCACTGCCGATGAAGATCAGTGCCTGGGCACCGGTGAGTACGACTACACCGCCCAGGTCGACATCGCCAAGGCCTTCGGCCCTGTCACCGGCTTCGCAACTTTGGGCTGGAAAAAGTTCGGCGACCCGCCCGACAGCGATTTTGACGACCCGGTATTTGTCAGCCTCGGCTTCGCCATACCTGTGGCTACAGGCACGTCGGCAGGCGCCTCCTACGACTGGCGGCAGAAAGTGGTCTCGACGGGGTCGCAGATCCAGGAGCTCACCCTGTTCCTGACCCACAAGCTCAACCAGCAGTGGAAGGTCCAGCTCTACGCGGTCAAGGGGTTCTCGGACGCCAGCCCGGATGCCGAGGGCGGCCTGATGCTGTTTCACACGTTCTGACAAAAAAAGCCCCTGCCCCGGGCATTCCTGGTGGGGAGTGCCGGGGCGGGGGCTTTTTCAGCTTTCAGACCCGTCAGACAGGCTCAGCCCACATATCGTATTCGTCGGCATCCACCACACGGCAACGGACCTTGTCGCCTGGCTTGAAGCCATGGTCGCCGTCGATGAACACGCTGCCGTCGATTTCAGGGGCATCAAAGAAGCTGCGGCCAACCGAACCCTGCTCCTCGACTTCATCGATCAATACTTCGATTTCCTTGCCGATACGCAGTTGCAGGCGCGCCGTGCTGATGGCCTGCTGGTGGGCCATGAAGCGGTCCCAACGTTCCTGCTTGACGTCATCTGGCACCTCTTCCAGGCCCAGGTCGTTGGCCGGGGCGCCCTCGACTGGCGAATACTGGAAGCAGCCCACGCGGTCCAGCTGCGCCTCGGTCAGCCAGTCCAGCAGGTACTGGAAGTCTTCCTCGGTCTCGCCAGGGAAGCCGACGATGAAGGTGGAGCGTATTACCAGCTCCGGGCACTGCTCGCGCCAGTTCTTGATACGCGCCAGGGTACGGTCTTCGAAGGCCGGGCGCTTCATCGACTTGAGCACTTTCGGGCTGGCGTGCTGGAACGGGATGTCCAGGTAAGGCAGGATCTTGCCGGCGGCCATCAGCGGGATCACGTCGTCGACGTTCGGGTACGGATACACATAGTGCAGGCGAACCCAGGCACCCAGGCTGCTCAGGGCCTCGCACAGCTCCAGCATGCGGGTCTTGACCGGGCGGCCGTTCCAGAAGTCGGTCTTGTACTTGACGTCGACGCCGTAGGCGCTGGTGTCCTGGGAGATTACCAGGATCTCCTTGACCCCGGCCTTGACCAGGCGCTCGGCTTCGCTCAGCACTTCGCCCACCGGGCGGCTGACCAGCTTGCCGCGCATCGACGGAATGATGCAGAAGCTGCAGCTGTGGTTGCAGCCTTCGGAAATTTTCAGGTACGCGTAGTGACGCGGGGTCAGCTTGATGCCCTGTGGCGGCACCAGGTCGATCAGCGGGTTGTGGTCCTGGCGCGGCGGTACCACTTCGTGCACGGCGTTGACCACCTGCTCGTACTGCTGTGGGCCGGTGACCGACAGCACGCTGGGGTGCACGTCACGGATGCTGCCTTCTTCGACACCCATGCAGCCGGTGACGATGACCTTGCCGTTTTCCTTGATCGCTTCGCCGATCACTTCCAGCGACTCGGCCTTGGCGCTGTCGATGAAGCCGCAGGTGTTGACCACCACCACGTCGGCGTCCTCGTAGGTGGGCACGACTTCATAGCCTTCCATGCGCAGCTGGGTAAGGATGCGCTCGGAATCGACCAGGGCTTTTGGGCAACCCAGGCTTACGAAACCTACCTTGGGGGTGGCGGGCGTGGTGGACATGACTAACCTCGGTATTGAATGCAGGTCGCCCGGCCGGAATCGGGGGCGAGCTTGACGGGCGCTTTTTTGCGCCTCTGATCAAAAAGTGCGCAATTCTAGCGAGCGCAGGGGCGCTTGACCAGCAGAAATACGACGAACGCTGCGCTATGCTTCGCGCCTTTACGTCAAGGTGCCTGCGAGCGCTTGGCGGCAGATTGAATATCAAGGGCCGTGATGGCCGCGTGCGGGAGTGGTCGATGTTTCAGGCAAGCAGTCACGCTGAGGGCGGGCACGAGGGCAAGCAGGGTGCGGCGCGGTCGGTGGGCCTGCTCGTGGCGGCGGTCGGGGTGGTGTATGGCGATATCGGCACCAGCCCGTTGTATACCCTCAAGGAAGTCTTTACCGGCGGTTACGGGGTGCCGGTCAACCACGATGGCGTGCTGGGCATCCTGTCGCTGATATTGTGGTCGCTGCTGTGGGTGGTTTCGTTCAAGTACGTGATGTTCATCCTGCGCGCCGACAACCAGGGCGAGGGCGGCACCATGGCGCTGACCGCCCTGGCGCGGCGGGCCACGGCGGCGTATCCGCGGCTGCGCACGTTGATGGTGATCTGTGGCCTGATCGGCGCGTCGCTGTTCTACGGCGACAGCATGATCACCCCGGCGGTGTCGGTGCTGTCGGCCGTGGAGGGCATGGGCCTGGCCTTCGACGGCATCGACCACTGGGTGGTGCCGATTTCGCTGGTGGTGCTGGTGGCGCTGTTCCTGGTACAGAAGCATGGCACCGAGAAGATCGGCAAGCTGTTCGGCCCGATCATGGTCACCTGGTTCGTGGTGCTGGGCGCGTTGGGCGTGCATGGCATTTCCCAGAGCCCGGAAGTGCTCAAGGCGTTCAACCCGGGCTGGGCAGTCAACTTCTTCGTAGTCCATCCCGGCATGGGCGTGGCCATTCTCGGTGCGGTGGTGCTGGCGCTGACCGGTGCCGAAGCACTGTACGCCGACATGGGGCACTTCGGCCGCAAGCCGATTGCCCGGGCCTGGTTCATCCTGGTGCTGCCAGCGCTGGTGCTCAATTACTTCGGGCAAGGTGCATTGCTGCTGCAAAACCCTGACGCGGCGCGCAACCCGTTCTACCTGTTGGCGCCGAGCTGGGCGCTGCTGCCGTTGGTCGGCCTCGCCACCATGTCCACGGTGATCGCTTCGCAGGCAGTCATCTCGGGTGCCTTCTCCCTGACCCGGCAGGCCATCCAGCTGGGCTACATCCCGCGCATGCAGATCCAGCACACCTCCAGTGACGAGCAGGGGCAGATCTACATTGGTGCGGTGAACTGGACGCTGATGGTGGGCGTGGTGCTGCTGGTGATCGGCTTCGAGTCATCCGGCGCCCTGGCTGCGGCCTACGGCGTGGCGGTGACCGGCACCATGTTGATGACCACCATCCTGGTTTCGGCAGTGATGCTGCTGCTGTGGAAGTGGCCGCCGCTGCTGGCGGTGCCGATCCTGCTTGGTTTCCTGTTCGTCGACGGGCTGTTCTTTGCCGCCAACGTGCCGAAAATCGTCCAGGGCGGTGCCTTCCCGGTGCTGGCCGGCGGTGTGCTGTTCCTGTTGATGAGCACCTGGAAACGCGGCAAGCAGATCCTGATGGAGCGCATCGACGAAGGCGCGCTGCCGTTGCCGCTGTTCATCAGCAGTATCCGTATTCAGCCGCCGCACCGGGTCGAGGGCACGGCGGTGTTCCTCACGGCGCGCTCCGATGCGGTGCCCCATGCGTTGCTGCACAACATGCTGCATAACCAGGTGCTGCACAGCCAGGTGGTGTTGTTGACGGTGGTCAGCGAAGACCGGCCGCGCGTGCCGGAGCAGGAACGCTTCGAAGTGGAGGCCTACGGCGACGGCTTCTTCAGGGTGCTGTTGCACTTTGGCTTCATGGACGAGCCGGACGTGCCGGCGGCCTTGAAGCTGTGCCATCTGGACGACCTGGACTTCACGCCTATGCGCACCACCTACTTCCTCAGCCGCGAGACGGTGATTGCTTCTCGGCTGGAAGGGATGTCGCGCTGGCGGGGCAACCTGTTCGCGTTCTTGCTGAAGAATGCCAACGGTAACCTGCGCTTCTTCAACTTGCCGCTGAACCGGGTAATCGAGCTGGGGACCCAGGTCGAGATCTGATGGCTAAAGGGCTGCTTTGCAGCCCATCGCTGGCAAGCCAGACTCCCACCGGGACCGCGTCATGTTGAATAATTGCGCAGTATTTGTGGGAGCCTGGCTTGCCGGCGATGGGCCGCAAAGCGGCCCCGATTCATGTCAGTTCTGTTCTGCTACGCTCGACTTGCCTTGGCGGGTCTCGATTTCACCAATCAAGCGCTTGGCCAGCGCCGGGTAGTTCTCGTCGAAGTGGTGACCACCCGGCAGCTTCAGGCGTTCGCCCACAGCGGTCTTGTCGGTACAGCCGCTCTCGTCGGTCTCCTCTACGCCATACACACACACCACCTTGGACGCCGGCAGCCTGGCCATCTCCGGCCCGGTTGGCGCTTCCTGGCCTTCCTTGCCCAGCCAGCCTTCAACCTCGATCTCGAAGCTGCCGCTGCGGGCGAAGGCCAGCAGCAGCACCGCATCGATACGTTGCTGGTCCTCGGCTGGCAGGCGGTTGTAGATCGCCGGCAGCACATCCGCACCAAACGAATAACCGGTCAGCACGAAGCGCTTGGTGCCCCACTTCTGCCGGTAGTGCTGCATCAGTTCGGAAAGGTCGGCGGCACTTTGCTCCGGGGTCTTGTGCTGCCAGTAGTAGCGCAGTGTGTCGATGCCAACCACCGGGTAGCCGAGCTTGGCCATTTCCCCGGCCACGTCGCGGTCCAGGTCGCGCCAGCCGCCGTCACCGGAGAGGAACAGGGTGACCGTGTCGGTCGTTTGCCCGGCCGGTACCTCGACCACCGGTATGGCCAGGGCATTGCCATCGTGACCGACCAAGGCCTGGGTCAACTGGGCCTTGAGCACTTGTGGCAGGTGGATGTCGTAGTCGCTGATGCTGGTTTCGGCATTGGCCTGGTCGCGCACGAATGCGGCGCTGGCGTCATCGGGGTTGTCGTTCCAGGCGACGTTCCAGTGGCCGTGGGCAGCCGCTTTTGGCAGCGCGACCTGGCAGCCGGGTTGCTCGACGGTGAAGTCCACGGAAATCGCCCGGGCCTTGTCGTCTGTCTGGGTGGCCAGCCAGCGCCAGGCTTGTGCGGCGCCTGGGCCGATACCGGCGACCAGGGTTGGCTTCTCGGACAGCTGCGCCACGGCCTGGTCCATTGCCTGTTGCTGCCGGGTGCAGTCGTTCGGTGGCAGGATCACCTGCACCAGTTGCGCCTCACCTGACTGGCTCAGGTCCAGCAGCTGTTTGTCGGTCAGCGCCTGGTCCTGCGGCACGCCGATGGCCACCCGCGCCTTGGGGTGCACGCCAGGGGTCACGCGGGTGATAGCCGTGTCATTGAGGGTGAGTTGCTCCAGGCGCGCCTCGGGGGCGGGGCGGGTCCATAACCAGAAGGCCGCAGCGCCGCCAAGAGCCGCCAGCAGCAGGGGAACAAGCAGGTACAGCCAATAGCGTCGGGTCATCAACGTTTCACCAATCCAGTCAGGCCGCCAGCAATCAGGGCGGCGGTGTCGGCCAGTGCCACCAGCGGGTCGAGCCCGGCTGGCACGGCCATGTAGCGGGGTTCCCAGTCCGGCTGGAACTTGTCCTTGAAGCGCCGCAAGCCCTGGAAGTTGTAAAGCTGCTCGCCACGGCGGAAGACCATGGAGCCCAGGCGTTGGGTCAAGGGTGCACCACGCCGTGGTTGCAAGCCGGAAAGTGGCACCATGCCCAGGCTGAAGCGGGCGTAGTCATGGCTCTTGTAGTGCAGGATCAGGCCGATCATCATGAACTCCATAGTCAGCTTGGGTGCTTCGGGATGCGCACGCATCAAGTCGAGGCTTGCCAGTTCGTTGCCATGGGTTTCCAGCAGGTTGGCGAAGGCCACCGGGCGGCCCTGGAAGCGAATCAGGGCGATGCGGAAGTGCTGCAGGTATTCGGGGCTGAAGCGCCCCAGCGAGAAGCCTTTCTCACGCACATTCTTGCCGCTGAGCCAGGCGTCGGAAATCTCCTTCAGCTCGGCCAGCGGGGCATGACCGTGCTCGTGGATTTCCAGGCTGAGGCCATCGCGCCCGCCGCGGTTCCAGGTGTAGCGCAGGTCTTTCATTTCCTTGCCCTTGGCTTCGAGGTCGAAGCGGCGCAAGTCGACCCGGGCTTCTTCGCCCAGCTTCAGCGCCGTCAGGCCGATGTCCATGTAGAATGGCAGGTTCTCGGCGCGCACCTGGTAGAACACCGGTCGCGCGTGGTGCAGGTCGCACAGGTCGCGGAACTGCCAGATCATTTCTGCGCGCTCCTGGGCCGGGCCGATCGGGTCGTACAACGCCACCAGGCTGCGGCCACGCCGGGCGTACATGAGGAAGGCGTTGTCACCTGGGTGGAACAGCAGCGCCTTGTCGCCGGTCAGCGCCAGGCCACCGTCGGGCTGGTCGGAAGCCAGCAGAATACGGTTGGCGCGTTGCAGCTCTTGTTCATCGGGCAGGTGGATCACTGGTGGGGCGGTACGCAGCAGCCAGGTCAGCGCCACGGCTGCCAGCAGCAAGGCGCTGCCCATCGCCGCGCGCAGGCCACGTGGCGCGTCGGCATCAAGGGTGAACTGCCACCACAGCTGATGGCTGTAAGGCACATCCTGATAGGCGAACAGCAGCAGCCACACCGATGCGCCGACCGTGCAGGCGCTGGCCACCAGAAACACCGGCGAAAACGGTAGCTCCAGCAGGCGGCTAGGGCGGTAGAACGAGCGACGAAACACGGCCAGGAGGATGGCGGTAAACGTCAGCAGGCTCGCCTCTTCCCAGTCAAATCCCTTGAGCAGCGACAGCAGGGCGCCGACCAGCAGCAGCACGGTGGTCAGCAGCCAGGCGGCGGACAGCCGCCGGCGCAGGCCCTGGGCCAACAGCAGGCACAGCACGCCGATCAGGCTGGCGCCGAAGTGCGAGGCATCGATCAGGCGGTGCGGCACCAGAAAGCCCATGTGCTCCAGGCGTGTATCGATCTCCGGCGTGGCGCCGGAGAACAGCAGCACCACGCCGGACAGAAACACCAGAATCGACAGGATCGGCGCGGCCAGCCCGGAGGCGGCCTTGATGGCCTGTTGCGCAAACAGCAGGCGCCGGGCTTCGTTGGCCAGCAGCAACACACAGGCCAGTAACAGCGGCAGCACCACGTAGATCAGTCGGTACAGCAGCAGGGCGGCTGCCAGCGGTGCGGCGCCGAGCTGGTCGGCAAAGGCCGCCAGCAGGATCGCTTCAAACACCCCGACGCCGCCTGGTACGTGGCTGAGCACGCCCGCCGCCAGGGCCAGCAGGTACACCAGCACAAACGCGCCGAAAGGCGGTGCTTCAGGCAGCAACAGATAGAGCACGGTGGCGGCAGCAGCCACATCCAGTGCAGTAATCAGCAATTGCAGGGCGGCCAGGCGGGCGCCGGGCAGGCGCAGCGTGCGGCGACCCAGCTGCACCAGCAGGTTATTGGCCAGCGGTTGCTCTGCCAGGCGCCGGCGGTACAAGCCCAGCACCAGCAGGCCGGACGTCACCAGCACGGCCGTGGCGATACCCGCCAGCAGGCCAGCTGACAAGCCCAGCGCGGTCGAGGCGGCAGGCAGGTCGCTCAGGGTGGCCACGGCGGCCAGCGGCGGCAATGCGCAGCCCAGTGACAGGCTGGCAAACACGGTCATCCGTGCAACTTCGCCCGCGCCAAGGCCCTGGCGTGCATACAGCCGGTAGCGCACCGAGCCCCCTGACAGCATCGACAGGCCGATGGCGTTGCCGATGGCGAAGGCGCTGAAGCCGCCCATCAGCAGGGTGCCCACCGGCAGCTTCACCCCGGCATAGCGGCTGGCCGACCATTCATAGCCCAGCAGGATCACGAAGCCGATCACGGTCGCCAGCAAGGCGCCCAGCAATGACTGGGCCGGCACGCTGAGCATGGCATCGTGCAACGCATAGATGTCCAGCTCGCTCAGCAGGTGGCGGCAGGCAATCAAGGCCATGGTGAACAGCACCAGCGTCACCACCAGGCCGATGGGCTGACGGTAGCGGCTGAGGCGTTCGAGCAAGGGCAGGCGTTGCACGGCACCGGGCAGCGCCGAAGCGAGCGGCACCGGGGGTTCTGGGTTGTGCGAAGTCATGAAGTACCCCGGGCAGCTAGCGCGAGGTGAAGGAAAGGCGCGGCCAAGTGAAAGTCCCTTAGGAAAACGTATCCAATGTTACTCCGACCTCAACCGCTTTCAGCGGCCTGGCCGGGTTAAAGATAGTTCATCCTGGGCACGGCACCTCAAGCCTGCGGGTTGGCTGGAGGGCGGGGAAAATCGAAGTGACGAAAAGACGGAAGGGCAGAAACAACAAACCCCGCGCTGCTGTTACACAGGCGGGGTTTGTTCTGACGAATATGGTTGCGGGAGCCGGATTTGAACCGACGACCTTCGGGTTATGAGCCCGACGAGCTACCAGACTGCTCCATCCCGCGTCAGAGGTGCGCATTCTACAGCGAACGAACATTGTGTCAAGCGATTGTCACTGATATTCGAAAATCTTTTGCTGGCGTGTTATTGCGAGCAAACAAAAAGGCCACTGTATGAACAGTGGCCTTTTCTTGAAGCTGGTTGCGGGAGCCGGATTTGAACCGACGACCTTCGGGTTATGAGCCCGACGAGCTACCAGACTGCTCCATCCCGCGTCTGTGGGGCGGATTCTACAGTTTCCTGAACCTTTGTCAAACCTTAGTTGTTGATTTATCACAATATTCTAACGAGGCCTTTTTCGAGGCCAAAGAAAAAGGCCACTGCGTTAACAGTGGCCTTTTCTCGAATCTGGTTGCGGGAGCCGGATTTGAACCGACGACCTTCGGGTTATGAGCCCGACGAGCTACCAGGCTGCTCCATCCCGCGCCTGTGAGATCGAATTCTACGGATTTACTGCCGGGTGTCAAGCAAATTTTGTAGAAAAACCGTTTTTGTTCAATCCCTTAGCGCTTGATAACCTGACTTGGCCCAGGCGCGGCGGGGCTTTCAGGCCGATTATCGCGTGGCAATGTGGCTGAGCTGTTTCAGAATAGGGCGCATGCGATACTATCTGTATGAATTTACAGTGCTGACGGTCATCCATGTCCTTGCGCAAGATCATCCACGTCGACTGCGATTGTTTCTACGCCGCGATCGAGATGCGTGACGACCCGCGCCTGGCCGGCAAGCCCATGGCAGTGGGGGGCTCTGCCGATCGTCGTGGGGTCATTGCCACCTGCAACTATGAAGCGCGCGCCTACGGGGTACGCTCGGCCATGTCGTCCCGGCACGCACTCAAGCTGTGCCCTGACCTGCTGATCGTCAAGCCGCGCTTCGAGGCCTATCGCGAAGCCTCACGGGAAATCCACACCATCTTTCGCGACTACACCGAGCTGATCGAGCCCCTGTCGCTGGATGAAGCGTATCTGGATGTCAGTGACAGCCAATGGTATGCCGGCAGCGCCACCCGAATTGCCGAGGACATTCGCCGGCGCGTCGCCCGCACATTGCATATCACCGTGTCGGCGGGGGTCGCGCCCAACAAGTTCCTGGCCAAGATTGCCAGTGACTGGCGCAAGCCAAACGGGCTGTTCGTGATCACCCCGGGCGAAGTGGAAACGTTCGTCGCGGCGCTGCCGGTGGCCAGGTTGCACGGGGTGGGCAAAGTCACGGCAGAAAAAATGACCCGGCTGGGCATCGAAACCTGCCTGCAACTGCGTGAATGGTCGCGCCTGGCGCTGGTGCGGGAGTTCGGTACGTTTGGCGAGCGCCTCTGGGGGCTGGCACGCGGGGTGGATGAGCGGGCGGTGCATAACGATAGCCGTCGCCAGTCGGTCAGCGTGGAAAACACCTACGACACCGACCTGCCAGACCTGGCCAGCTGCCTGGCGCGGCTGCCGGAGCTGCTGGACAGCCTGAACGAGCGTATCGCCCGCATGGACAGCAGTTACCGGCCGGACAAACCGTTCGTCAAGGTCAAGTTCCATGACTTCAGCCAGACCACCATGGAGCAGGCAGGGGCGGGCAGGGACCTGGAAAGCTATCGGCAGCTGCTGGGCCAGGCGTTCGCCCGTGGCGGCAAGCCCGTGCGCTTGCTGGGGGTGGGGGTGAGGTTGCGCGACCTGCGCGGGGCGCATGAGCAGCTGGAGCTGTTCCCTCCTATATAAAGAGGGAAAGCGCCAAGGCCGCTGCTTCAGTTCATGCCGGGTTATTGCGCGCCGGGGTCAGCCACCAAGCGGCCAGTAGCCTTGGTCAACGACTGCAGGAATTCCTGCTGCAGTTCAGGGTCGTTGCGCGTCAGCTCGATCAGGCTCTGTTCCATTTCGCTGGCTTCCTCTTCAAGGCCCAGCTCGGACAGGCGCTTGACCCGGTGTACCCACTGGCCGACATCATCATCTTCGAGGTCATCGAAAATCAGCTCATGGGCTTCGAGCAGCTTGTTGCGCAGGGTGGCACTGACCAGCAGGCTGGCGTCGCCACGTACCGCGTTGTCCTCGTCGACTACCTGCAGATGCAGGGTGCCGACGTGGTTGAGGTTCTGTTCGGAGAACGGGCTGTCGAGCAGGTTCAGGCGTAGCACGCCGCTCCTGTCGGTGGTCAGCTCGTGGGTCATCTTGCCGGCCTTGACCTCGACCAGGCGTTCGCTCCAGGGCACGCTGGTCGATTCCTCGCGCTTGCCTTTCTGCACTTCGCTGATCCCCGCCAGGTTCTGCTGGGCGCGGCCGTTGGACGGCACGTTCATGAACGGGTTGAGCCCGTCCACGCCGTAGCTGAGCCAATCGTGGGTGATGCTTTGCGGCAGGTTGCCCAAGGCGAAGACATTGACCACATTGGCGCCGACGCCGGCCACCACCGCCACTGCGCCCAGCGGGATCTCGTAGATCTCCCGCCAGGGCTGGTAGGGTGTGTAGCGGTCATAGCGACGAGTGACTTCAAACTCGGTGACTTCGAAGCGCTTCTGCTCATGCACGCGCACACGTCGCTGCGGAAGCTCCATCACCTTCGGCTCGCCGACATCGATCTGCAGGGTGTGCTCGAGCAGTTTGCGCTCGACGCGCTCCTCATGGTCGCTGCGCTGGGACATCTGGTTGGCGCAGCCGCCGAGGAGCAGGGCGCCAAGTGCGGCGCCCCCAAGGGTAATGGTACTTCGCTTGAACATGATCACTCGTGCATTGGTTATCAGCGGCGAACGCGGGCCTGCAGGAAGGTCAGCACTTCATTGACTGGCAATGGCTGAGCTTCCTGCTCGGTGCGGTGCTTGTATTCCAGGTTGCCGTCGGCCAGGCCGCGATCGCTGACGACGATGCGGTGCGGGATACCGATCAGCTCCATGTCGGCAAACTTGATGCCTGGGCTGGTCTTCTTGTCGCGGTCGTCCAGCAGCACTTCGAAGCCGGCGGCGGTCAGTTCGGCGTAGAGCTTGTCGGTTGCCTCGCGAACCACGTCGGTTTCGTAGCGCAGCGGTACCAGGGCAATCTGGAACGGGGCCAGGGCGTCGTTCCAGATGATGCCCTTGTCGTCATAGCTCTGCTCGATGGCCGCCGCGACCACGCGGGACACGCCAATCCCGTAGCAGCCCATCGACAGGACCACCGGCTTGCCGTTTTCGCCCAGCACCTGGCACTTCAGCGCCTCGCTGTACTTGGTGCCCAGCTGGAAGATGTGGCCCACTTCGATGCCGCGCTTGATCACCAGGGTGCCCTGGCCGTCCGGGCTCGGGTCGCCTGCGACCACGTTGCGCAGGTCGGCAACCTGCGGCACCGGCAGGTCGCGCTCCCAGTTGACCCCGAAATAGTGCTTGTCATCGATGTTGGCGCCGATGCCGAAGTCGCTCATCAGGGCAACCGAACGGTCGATGATGATTTCCAGCGGCAGGTTCAGCGGGCCCAGCGAGCCGGCGCCGGCGCCGATGGCGTCGCGCAGTTCGGCTTCGGTAGCCATGACCAGCGGGTCGGCAACCTGCTCGAGCTTGGTGGCCTTGATTTCGTTCAGTTCATGGTCGCCACGCACGATCAGGGCGATCAGCTTGCCTTGCTCGGCGCCGCGCACGATCAGGGTCTTGACGGTTTTCTCGATCGCCAGGCCGTGGTTTTCCACCAGCTGGGCAATGGTCTTGGCCTCTGGGGTGTCGACCAGGCGCAGCTCTTCGGTTGGGGCAGGGCGCACGGTTTCACGCGGGATGGCCTCGGCCTTCTCGATGTTGGCGGCGTAGTCCGAGGTGTCGCTGAAGATCACGTCGTCTTCGCCGGACTCGGCCAGCACGTGGAACTCGTGCGAGTAGCTGCCACCGATGGAGCCGGTGTCGGCCTGCACTGGGCGGAAATCCAGGCCCAGGCGGCTAAAGATGTTGCTGTACGCCTGGTGCATGCGGTCGTAGGTTTCCTGCAGGGAAGCCTGATCGGCATGGAACGAGTAGGCGTCCTTCATGATGAACTCGCGGCCACGCATCAGGCCGAAGCGCGGGCGGATCTCGTCACGGAACTTGGTCTGGATCTGGTACATGTTGAGCGGCAACTGTTTGTAGCTGGACAGCTCGTTGCGGGCCAGGTCGGTGATGACCTCTTCGTGGGTAGGGCCTACACAGAAATCGCGCTGGTGGCGGTCTTTCAGGCGCAGCAGTTCAGGGCCGTACTGCTCCCAGCGGCCGGACTCCTGCCACAGTTCGGCAGGCTGGATGCTTGGCATCAGCACTTCCAGGGCACCGGCGGCGTTCATTTCCTCGCGCACCACGGCCTCGACCTTGCGCATTACCCGCAGGCCCATCGGCAGCCAGGTATACAGGCCAGAGGCCAGTTTGCGGATCATGCCGGCACGCAGCATGAGCTGATGGCTGATGACCACTGCATCGGCAGGAGTTTCTTTCTGGGTGGCGAGCAAATATTGACTGGTGCGCATGGTTAGCCGTGTCGATTGCCTAAGACGTTGAAATAGCCCCGCATTGTACGGGGGCGAAACGATGGCGTACAGGATGCCCCAGGGCGTGACGCTTGTCAGCCAAGAAAAAGCCCGGCGTGATCGCCGGGCTTTTTCAGGTGCGGGGCACTGCAAGCCAGGCTTACAGGATGCTCAGCGGGTACTCCACGATCAGGCGCAGTTCGTCGATCGACGGGGAACCGTAGTAAACGCCATCACCCGAGCGGTAGGTGGCCTGACGGACACGGAAGCTGAGGTCCTTGGCCGGGCCTTCCTGCAGCACGTACTTGACGTCGATGTCGCGTTCCCATTCCTTGCCGCTGTCGGTGGTGCGGGTGGTTGCACCGGTACCGCGAACGTAGCGGGTCATGAAGGTCAGGCCTGGTACGCCGAACTCGGCGAAGTTCAGGTCGTAGCGCGCTTGCCAGGATTTCTCGTCTTCGGCGTTGAAGTCGGAACGGGCAACCGAGTTGGCCAGGAATACCGTGCCGCCACCGTCGACGCCGTAGGCGTAATCGCCGTCGCCGCTGACCTTCTGGTAGGCCAGGGTGAAGGTGTGGGCGCCAATGTTGTAGGCGGCCGAGAGGCTGGCTGCGATGTTGTCCAGGTCGTTGCTGCCGTCGGACTTGCTGACGAACGCGCCGGTACGGTTGTCACCGATGGACTTGGTGTCATAGATGTTGAAGTCGAACACCAGGCCTTGCTTGTCGCTGATCGGCAGCGCCCAGTTGATATTGCCGTACCACTTGCGGAAGTGGTCTTCCACGCGCGAGTAGTACACGCTGCTGCTGAGGCTATCGGTAATGGCGTAGGTGCCACCGAAGACGTTGGCCTCGGTCAGGTTCAAGCTGTCGTGGTAGGTCTGGGCCTGTGCGTTCAGCGCGGTGAAGTGACCGGCATGCAGGGTCAGGCCTTTGATTTCGTTGCTGGTGATCAGGCCACCTTCGGCAACTTCCGGCAGCAGGCGGCTGTCGTCGGTGGCAAATACTGGCAGCGCGGTGAACTGGTCGCCGAATTTGAACACGGTGTCGGAAACGCGCAGTTTTACCGCACCACCGCCTTCGGAGTAATCATCTTGCGAGCGGCCGTCGGAGCCGGTCGGGAACAGGCCGGTGCCGGCGCGGCCGCGGCCGCTGTCCAGTTTGAGGCCGAGCATGCCGATGGCATCGATACCAAAGCCTACGGTGCCCTGGGTGAAGCCCGACTCGAAGGTGCCGAGGAAGCCAAGGCCGGTTTCTTCAACGCGGCTCTGGGTGCCGGGCGCGTTGTTGCGGAAGTCACGGCTGAAGTACAGCATGCGGGTCTTGACGTTCAGCTTGCTGTCTTCGATGAAACCCTTGGACTCGTCCTGGGAAGAGGCCAAAGCCAACTGCGAGGTCCCTGCCGCAACGGCCAGGGCGATCATGCTCCACTTCATCACGCGCATCGTGATTTGCTCCTTTGGTTTTTTAGGAAGAGTACCGCTGCGTCCATGTGTTTTAGTTATATGGTGCAGCTCTTTCTTGTTATGTCGGCGAAAATGTATAGCACGCTGACTGTTGTTGGCGATATGGCTATAAGCACTCTTTACGGAACTTTTTTGCCATGTCGCTTTTAGGTAGTTCCATGTCGCAAACCACGCCCCGGTTGAGGGGTCGTACAACCCCAGCGCTGTTTCCGTGACCGTAACAAACCTGTAACTACAGGATCTGTATGAGGAAACTCCCTGGTGACCAATGCCGCTGTTGTTATTTGTCGCGTACACCTGCCCTTGCAGATGCCGTGCCGACTTGGCGTGAAGGGAATGCAACAAGTGTGCTCAAAATTCGCAACACTTCATGAAATTTTCACAAAACCCAATACCGGGGGTCGGAAAGTCCCGTAAACACGGGGCGATGGCTGTCTGAGGGTGTGCCGGAGTCGAGAATCATTAAAATTTAAAAAGCTGTCATGAAAGTCAATGTGTTACCGCAACTAGTTAATCCAGAGTGGTTTGTGGGGTGGCAAGTGTGGTGAAGGGTGGCCGGGGGGGCCTCATTTTGGTGCGAAAAGTAGCGCTGTGTTACCGCGAACGTGCAGGGTATCCTTGCCAGCCTGTTTTCCGCTTGAAGCGGGTTGGCTTTGCTTAAGGAGATATGCCGTGTTCGTCCTCGATTCGCGTTTGCAGCAGGATTCGCTGGTGCTGGGAGAGTTTGCCTTGTGCCAGCTGCTGCTGAGCAAGGATGCCAACTACCCATGGTTCATCCTGGTGCCCAAACGTGCCGACATCAGTGAACTGTTCGAGCTCGATGCGGCGCAACAACAGCAGTTGTGGCAGGAAACCACCCTGCTGGCCGAAGCGTTGAAGGCCAGTTACGCAGCCGACAAGATGAACGTGGCCACGCTGGGCAATGTTGTCAGTCAGTTGCACATGCATGTGATTGTTCGCCAGCGTGACGACGCCGCCTGGCCAGCACCGGTATGGGGCAAGTGCCCACCAGTGGCCTACACCGATGAGCAGTTGCAAGCCGTTCGTCAGCGCTTGCGGGGGCTGAAGCTTGCCGGTTTCGAGGAGGCCTGAGATGTCGCTGGAAATGCGTATGGTCGAGCTGGAAACCCGTCAGGCGTTCCAGGATGACACCATCCAGGCGCTGAACGATGTGGTGGTCGAGCAGGGGCGTGTGATTGATCGGCTGCAGTTGCAAGTGGCCGAGCTGATCAAGCGCCATGCAGAAATGGTCAGCCAGTACGGCAGCGAAGGGGACGAGGCGCCACCGCCTCATTACTGATTGCTCAAGCCGATGCGCCGGTATCGCTGATGCGCTACCGGCGCTGAGGCGGGGTCAGCGGCGTGTTACCGCCACCACATCCTCGGCCTGCAGGCCCTTGTCGCGGTGCATCACCGAAAACTCCACGCGCTGGCCTTCGACCAGGATGCGATGGCCTTCGCCGCGAATGGCACGAAAGTGCACGAAGATGTCATCGCCCGAGTCGCGGGAGATGAAGCCGAAGCCTTTCGACGTGTTGAACCACTTGACGGTACCGGTATCCCGGTTGCCGGCCTCTTGCGCCGCGTGCTGGCTGTGCCGCGCCTTGCGCGGGCTGCGGGCAAAGCCCACGGCCAGGTGCAGGGCCACGGCCAGCGTCGCGCAGACCAGTGCTGCAAGGTTGCCCATTTCCGGGCGCGCCAGCAGCGTCAGCGTCTGCAGCACCACCGCTACCACCAGCAGGGCGCAGGCCAGGTGCTGCAGTTGTTGCCGCGCACCGCGGTAGTACAGTGGCACCACCGGGGCCAGGATCAGGTTGAGCAGGCCGAGCAGGGTCAGGTAGACCGCGTCCGGTTGCTGCAGGAAGGGTGTCGCATCGGTTTTCAGGCTGGGTATGAGCGATAGCAGCAAGGCTGCCACGCCCGTCACCAGATGGACGATCTTGAACATGGGGTTGGCTCACAGTTGATAAGGCCGATCACAGGAAGAGCTGGCAGCACGGTGCGCATGAGGTGTAAAGCGCGAACACGTGGCAGGCCAGCCTATGCACCCGGCAATGACAGTCCGCACGGGTGGCACCGTGCCTATTTAACAGCAAAGCCTCAGGCTACTCAAACCGCAGGCCATGCCAGCCGATGTGTTGCGCCATGTCATGGGCGGGGTCGGCCAAGTATTGCTACAGTGGACGGCGCCCGCTTGAGTCTCAAGCCTTATGGAAAGGGGAACTTCATGGCAATCGATATCGGTATCAGCGAAGAAGATCGCAAGTCCATCGTCGATGGGCTGTCGCGCCTGTTGTCGGATACCTACGTGCTGTATCTGAAAACCCATAACTTTCACTGGAACGTTACCGGCCCGTCGTTCCGCACCCTGCACCTGATGTTCGAAGAGCAGTACAACGAACTGGCACTGGCGGTCGACTCGATCGCCGAGCGCATCCGGGCTCTGGGCTTCCCGGCGCCAGGGTCGTATGCATTCTATGCGCGCCACTCGTCCATCAAGGAGGAGGAAGGCGTACCCCCGGCCGACGAGATGATCCGCCAGCTGGTCCAGGGCCAGGAAGCCGTGGTGCGCACCGCGCGCAGTATCTTCCCGGTGGTGGACAAGGTCAGTGACGAGCCTACTGCCGACCTGCTGACCCAGCGCATGCAGGTTCACGAAAAGACCGCATGGATGCTGCGTGTGTTGCTCGACGGCAAGTAATTGCCCCAGGGCCAGGGGCCCGGTCGCGCATTCCCGACCGGGCATTGCATAGTCCGCAGGAAGATTTTGCCGCTGTTTTGAGCTCGCCCTTCAGCGCTTCATAGGCCGCCTGGTACCTGTGACGAGGAAGTGTGGCGCATGATGCAAGCGAGCAAACGTGTGGCTAACCAGGGGCGTTGGCCAGGAAAACAGTGCATTGATCCGTTCAAGGCGGATTTCGACATGTTGCAAACCCAGCCGGTGTCACGTTCGGTGCGGCTCAACGGGTTTTCCACCTGTCTGCGCCTGGAGGCTGTCTACTGGGGTATTCTCGAGCGCATCGCCGCCGCCAATCGCTGCTCGGTCAGTGCGGTGTTGTCCTACGTGGACCGTGAAGTGCACCTGCGCCAGGGTGGGGTGCGCAACTTCAGCGGGCTGATCCGGGTAATCTGCGTTGCCTGGCTGCAGGATCCACCAAATTTGCGCTGATCGCCGGGCGGGCTGCGCAGTGCCGGTTAACCATATATAATCCCGCTTTTTGCTGCCCCGGCAGCCAGCGTTGTGGTTGACGAGAGACACCCATGCCCCTTTATGACTATCAATGTGCGTCCTGCGAGCACCGTATGGAAGCGCTGCAGAAAATCAGCGCCGCGCCGCTGACCGATTGCCCGGCCTGCCAGGCGCCGGCCCTGAAGAAGCTGCTGTCGGTGCCGGGCTTCCGCCTGAGCGGTAATGGTTGGTATGAAACCGACTTCAAGACCGGGGCGAAAAAGAATCTTGCAGGCGGCGACAAGGCCGACTGAGTTGAATGCTGTGACCGGGTCTTGCAGTATTAGCCCTCCGGGCGGCCAAGGCCTCCACCGAATACACGAATCACGAGAAGCGAAACCACCATCATGATGCGCAGCCATTATTGCGGCCAACTGAACGAGAGCCTGGACGGCCAGGAAGTCACCCTTTGCGGCTGGGTCCATCGTCGCCGCGACCACGGCGGGGTGATCTTCCTCGACATCCGTGACCGCGAAGGCATGGCCCAGGTCGTGTTCGACCCGGATCGCGCCGAAACCTTCGCTGCTGCCGACCGCGTGCGCAGCGAATACGTCGTGCAGATCACCGGCAAGGTGCGCAAGCGCCCTGAAGGTGCGGTGAACGCCAACATGGCCTCCGGTGGCATCGAGATCCTCGGCTACCAGCTGAACGTGCTGAACGAAGCTGAAACCCCGCCGTTCCCGCTGAACGAATATTCCGACGTCGGCGAAGAAACCCGCCTGCGTTACCGCTTCATCGACCTGCGTCGCCCGGAAATGGCCGACAAGCTGCGCCTGCGTTCGCGCATCACCAGCAGCATCCGTCGCTTCCTCGACGAAAACGGCTTCCTTGACGTCGAGACGCCGATCCTGACCCGTGCCACGCCGGAAGGCGCGCGTGACTACCTGGTACCAAGCCGTACCCACGCCGGTAGCTTCTTCGCCCTGCCGCAGTCGCCCCAGCTGTTCAAGCAGCTGCTGATGGTTGCCGGTTTCGACCGTTACTACCAGATCGCCAAGTGCTTCCGTGACGAAGACTTGCGTGCCGACCGCCAGCCGGAATTCACCCAGATCGACATCGAGACCAGCTTCCTCGATGAAAGCGAGATCATGGGCCTGACCGAAAGCATGATCCGCAAGCTGTTCAAGGAAGTGCTGGACCTGGAATTCGGCGAATTCCCGCACATGACCTTCGAAGAAGCCATGCGCCGCTACGGTTCCGACAAGCCGGACCTGCGTAACCCGCTGGAGCTGGTCGACGTTGCCGACCAGTTGAAAGACGTCGACTTCAAGGTGTTCGCCGGCCCTGCCAACGATCCTAAATGCCGCGTTACCGCCCTGCGCCTGCCAGGCGGTGCCAGCATGCCGCGCAGCAAGATCGACGAGTACACCAAGTTTGTCGGCATCTACGGTGCGCGTGGCCTGGCCTACATCAAGGTCAACGAGCGCGCCAAGGGCGTCGAGGGCTTGCAGTCGCCGATCGTCAAGAACATCCCCGAGGCCAACCTCAACACCATCCTTGACCGCGTTGGCGCCGTTGACGGCGACATCGTGTTCTTCGGTGCCGACAAGTTCAAGGTGGTCAGCGAAGCCCTCGGCGCGCTGCGTATCCGCCTGGGCCACGACTTCGAGCTGCTGACCTGCGAGTGGGCACCGATGTGGGTCGTCGACTTCCCGATGTTCGAAGAGAACGAAGACGGCAGCTTCACTGCACTGCACCACCCGTTCACCGCACCGAAGTGCTCGCCGGAAGAGCTCGAGGCCAACCCGGCCACGGCGCTGTCGCGTGCCTACGACATGGTGCTGAACGGTACCGAGCTGGGTGGCGGTTCGATCCGTATCCACCGTAAAGAAATGCAACAGGCGGTGTTCCGCCTGCTGGGCATCGAGGCAGAGGAACAGGAAGAGAAGTTCGGCTTCCTGCTCGACGCCCTGAAGTTCGGTGCACCGCCCCACGGTGGCCTGGCCTTCGGCCTGGACCGCCTGGTCATGCTGATGACCGGCGCCCAGTCGATCCGTGAAGTGATTGCCTTCCCGAAAACCCAGAGCGCCGCGTGCGTCATGACCCAGGCCCCTGGCCTGGTCGATGCCAAGGCGCTGCGCGAGCTGCACATCCGACTGCGCGAACAGACCAAGGTCGAGTAAGCTGTCCCCGGGCGCATCCACATGGATGCGCCTTTGCGTTTCGGCGCAGGTTTTTGTCCGTCCCGCCCCGTACAGGGGCGGGGCTGTTTGTGATTCAAAGGATTCGGAGTCGTTATGGCTGGTCATTCCAAGTGGGCGAACATCAAGCACCGCAAAGAGCGCCAGGATGCCAAGAGAGGCAAGGTCTTCACCAAGTGGATCCGCGAGCTGACGGTTGCTGCCAAGCAGGGCGGTGCCGACCCTGCATCCAACCCGCGCCTGCGTCTGGCGCTGGACAAGGCTCTGGGCGCCAACATGAGTCGCGATATCATTGATCGCGCCGTGGCCCGTGGTGCCGGCACCAACGAAAGCGACAACGTCGAAGAGCTCAGCTACGAGGGTTACGGCCCGGGTGGCGTGGCGATCATGGTCGAGGCCATGACCGACAACCGCAACCGTACCGCCGCCGCCGTGCGTCATGCCTTCACCAAATGTGGCGGCAACCTCGGTACCGATGGCTCGGTGGCTTACCTGTTCGAGCGCAAGGGGCAGATCAGCTTTGCTCCGGGGGTGGACGAGGACGCGTTGATGGAAGCGGCGATGGAGGCCGATGCCGACGACGTGGTGGCCAACGAAGATGGCTCGTTCGACGTATTCACCTCGTTCAACAGCTTCTACGCCGTGCGCAATGCCCTGGAAGAAGCGGGTTTCAAGGCCGCTGACGCAGAAATCGTCATGCAGCCGACCACTAGCGCCGAACTCGACCAGGATGGCGCAGAAAAGGTGCTCAAGCTGATCGACATGCTCGAAGACCTGGACGACGTGCAGAACGTCTACTCCAATGCCCAGATTTCCGATGAGATCATGGAAAACCTCGGCTAAGGTGTCCTGAGTTTTCGGGGTAGATCGCTATTTTGGGGCTGCTGTGCAGCCCATCGCCGGCAAGCCAGCTCCCACAGGTACAGTGCATTTCTTAACCCCTGCACTGTACCTGTGGGAGCCGGCTTGCCGGTGATGGGCCGCGCAGCGGCCCCAATAATGTTAAAACATGTGTTTAGTACGACAGGCGCTATGACTCTGATTCTTGGTATCGACCCCGGCTCACGCATCACCGGTTATGGCGTGGTACGCCAGACTGCCCGTGGTTGCGAGTACGTGGCGTCGGGCTGTATCCGCACCGGCAGCGGCGAGCTGCACGAGCGGCTGCAGATCGTTTTTCGTGGCGTCAGTGAAGTCATTGCCCAGCACGGCCCGGTGACCATGGGCATCGAGCGGGTGTTCATGGCTCGCAATGCCGACTCGGCGCTCAAGCTTGGCCAGGCCCGTGGCGCAGCCATTGTTGCCGCCGCCGAGGCGGGCCTGGAAATCGCCGAATACAGCGCCACCCAGGTCAAGCAGGCCGTGGCCGGCACCGGCGGGGCCAACAAGGATCAGGTAATGATGATGGTCATGCACCTGCTGAAGCTGACGCAAAAGCCTCAGATCGACGCCTCCGACGCCCTGGCCATCGCATTGTGCCATGCCCATACGCGCTCCAGCCTGGTGCCGCACGGGCTGGCCACGGCGCGCCGGCGTGGCGGGCGCTTGCGTCTGTAAACGCTTCATGCGCAGATACACAATTTATCCGGGTGATGCGTTTGCCCGCTGCTTTTGCTGATAGGGTTGAGCGGTCTTTGACCGGCTCCCCGTGAGGAAGGACTGGAACGTGATTGGACGTTTGCGCGGCACCCTGGCGGAAAAACAGCCACCGCACCTGATTATCGACGTAAACGGCGTCGGCTATGAGCTGGAAGTGCCGATGACCACCCTGTACCGCTTGCCCAAGGTTGGCGAGCCGGTAACCGTGCATACCCACCAAGTGGTGCGCGAGGATGCCCACCTGCTTTACGGCTTTGCCGAGAAGCGCGAGCGTGAGCTGTTCCGCGAGCTCATCCGCCTCAACGGCGTGGGGCCGAAGCTGGCCCTGGCGCTGATGTCCGGGCTGGAAGTGGACGAGCTGGTGCGCTGCGTGCAGGCCCAGGACACCTCGGTGCTGGTGCGCGTACCCGGCGTCGGCAAGAAAACCGCCGAACGCCTGCTGGTCGAGCTCAAGGATCGCTTCAAGGCCTGGGAAACCTCCCCGGCCATGTTCACCCTGGTGTCCGACGGGCCGTTGCCGGTCGCCAGCGAGTCCAGCGCCGAGGCGGATGCCGTCAGTGCCCTGGTCTCGCTGGGCTACAAGCCCCAGGAAGCCAGCAAGGCAATCGCCGCGATCAAGGACAAGGCCGGCCTGGGCAGTGAAGAGCTGATCCGCCGCAGCCTGAAAGGGATGATTACCAAGTGATCGAAGCCGACCGCCTGATCGCCGCCAGTGGCCGCGACCGTGAAGAAGTCCAGGACCGTGCGATACGCCCGCTGCGGCTGGACGAATACATCGGCCAGCCAGTGGTGCGCGAGCAGATGGCGCTGTTCATCCAGGCCGCCCGCGGTCGCAGCGAGTCGCTCGATCACACGCTGATCTTCGGCCCGCCCGGTCTGGGCAAGACCACCCTGGCCAACATCATCGCCCACGAAATGGGCGTGTCGGTCAAAAGCACCTCCGGGCCGATCCTCGAGCGCCCGGGCGACCTGGCGGCCATGCTGACCAACCTCGAACCGCACGATGTGCTGTTCATCGACGAAATCCACCGGTTGTCGCCGGTCGTCGAAGAGGTGTTGTACCCGGCCATGGAAGACTTCCAGCTCGACATCATGATCGGCGAAGGGCCGGCGGCCCGGTCGATCAAGCTCGACCTGCCACCATTCACTTTGGTCGGGGCCACCACCCGGGCCGGCATGCTGACCAACCCGCTGCGCGACCGTTTCGGGATCGTCCAGCGCCTGGAGTTCTACAGCGACAAGGACCTGGCCACCATCGTCAGCCGTTCGGCCAGCATTCTTGGCCTGGTCATCGAAGACCTTGGCGCCTATGAAATCGCCCGACGTGCCCGTGGCACCCCGCGTATCGCCAACCGCCTGCTGCGCCGTGTGCGTGACTACGCCGAGGTGCGTGGCAAGGGCGAGATCACCAAGGCGGTGGCCGACATGGCGCTCAACCTGCTGGACGTCGACGAGCGCGGCTTCGACCATTCCGACCGGCGCCTGCTGCTGACCATGATCGAGAAGTTCGACGGCGGCCCGGTAGGCGTGGACAACCTGGCTGCGGCCATCAGCGAAGAGCGCCACACCATCGAGGACGTGCTCGAGCCCTACCTCATCCAGCAAGGCTATATCATGCGCACGCCCCGGGGCCGAGTGGTCACCCGGCACGCCTACCTGCACTTTGGCCTGAATATTCCCGGGCGCCTGGGGGAGGGTGGTGATTTTTCCCAGCCAGGCGATGAATGACAGATCAAAACCGACTTTTCGTGGTCCTACCGCTGGCATGCCGAGGGTGCGCTGGCAATAAGACATTAATGAAGAAAAAACAGTTGCCACAGCGGATTGGCAAGCCGAGGAGTAAGCACTAGAGTATGCGCGCGCAAAATGGCCTGGAACCGTTCGCACACCGTTGTCGCGTCTATTACGAAGATACCGATGCCGGTGGCGTGGTGTATTACGTCAACTACCTGAAATTCATGGAGCGCGCGCGCACCGAACGCCTGCGGCAGCTGGGGTTTTCCCAGTCGCAACTGGCCGACGACAACCTGTTGTTCGTGGTCCACTCCAGCGAGGCGCGCTACCACGCGCCGGCGCGGCTGGACGACGAATTGCGGGTGACGGCGCAAGTACTTGAACTCAATCGCGCCAGCCTGCGTTTCGTGCAGCAGGTCTGGCGGGAAAAGGATGAAACGCTGCTCTGCGAAGGGCAGTTCCTGGTGGCCGCGGTGCGCGCCGACACTTTCAAACCCCGAGCCATACCCCCCCAGCTGCGCCACGCCTTTGCGGCGGACGGCTCGGGTAATCAATCGAATGCAGGAGAATAAGCGTGGAAGCTAACGTCGTCGACCATACCTCCATGTGGAGTCTGGTCAGCAATGCCAGCGTGGTGGTACAGCTGGTAATGCTGATCCTTGTGGCCGCCTCGGTCACTTCATGGATCATGATCTTCCAGCGCAGCACCATGCTGCGCGCCGGTCGTCGTGCGCTGGATGCCTTCGAGGAGCGCTTCTGGTCGGGTATCGACCTGTCCAAGCTGTACCGCCAGGCAGGCAGCAACCCAGACCCGGATTCCGGCGTGGAGCAGGTCTTCCGTGCCGGTTTCAAGGAGTTTTCGCGCCTGCGTCAACAGCCGGGCGTCGACCCTGACGCGGTCATGGAAGGCGTTGGCCGTGCCATGCGCGTAGCCATCTCGCGCGAGGAAGAAAAACTCGAGCAGAGCCTGCCGTTCCTGGCCACTGTCGGTTCCACCAGCCCGTACATCGGCCTGTTCGGTACCGTGTGGGGCATCATGAACTCCTTCCGCGGCCTGGCCAGCGCCCAGCAGGCCACCCTGGCCACTGTTGCCCCGGGTATCGCCGAAGCGCTGATTGCCACCGCCATCGGCCTGTTCGCGGCAATCCCGGCCGTCATCGCCTACAACCGGTTTGCCGCGCGCAGCGAAGTGCTGATCGGTCGTTACTACACCTTCGCCGACGAGTTCCAGGCGATCCTGCACCGTAAAGTGCACACCAGCGAAGAGTAATCAGGTAGAAGCCCATGGCCCGAGTTCGCCACAAACGCAAGCCCGTCGCCGAGATGAACGTGGTGCCCTACATCGACGTGATGCTGGTGCTGCTGGTCATCTTCATGGTGACTGCGCCCATGCTCAACCAGGGCGTGAAGGTCGACCTGCCCAAGGTTTCCAGTGAAGCCTTGCCGCAGGACAACAACGTCCAGATCCTCACCATCTCGATCAAGGCCGACAAGACCTACTACTGGAACCTCGGCAGCGAAGTCGACACCGACAAGCAGATGGACAAGGCCATGACCTTGCCCGACATGACCAACGCAGTGACCAAGATCATTGCTGCCGGCCGTGACCAGGGCAAGCAGACCCAGGTCTTCATTCGTGGCGACAAGGCTGTCGACTACGGCGCCGTGATGGGCGCCATGGGCGGGTTGCAGAAGGCCGGTGTCGGTAACGTTGGCCTGATTACCGAGGCGCCCTGATGCAACAGCGAGAGCCATCCGCCTCGGAAAGCTACTTCTGGCCCAGTGTCTGGGCCATCGGCCTGCATGTGCTGGTGTTCGCCATGCTGTTCGTCAGTTTTGCCATGACCCCTGAACTGCCGCCGTCCAAGCCGATTGTTCAAGCTACCCTGTACCAGCTCAAGTCCAAGAGCCAGGCGACTACCCAGACCAATCAGAAGATTGCCGGGGAAGCGAAGAAAACCGCTTCGCGCCAGACCGAAGTCGAGCAGCTGGAACAGAAAAAGGTTGAGCAGGAGGCCGTGAAGGCCGCGGAACAAAAGAAGGCCGACGCAGCTCAAAAGGCCGAAGAGGCTCGAGAAGCCGCCGAAGCGAAAAAAGCCGAGGACGCCGCCAAGGCCGCCGACGCCGCCAAAGCTGCAGAGGCCAAGAAAACCGCCGAAGCCAAGAAGGCCGACGAAGCGAAGAAAGCCGCCGAGAAACAGCAGGCCGACATCGCCAAGAAGAAGGCCGAGGACGAAGCCAAGAAGCAAGCCGAAGAAGAGGCCAAGAAATCGGCCGCTGAAGAGGCGAAGAAGCAAGCTGCCGAGGATGCCAAGAAAAAGGCAGCCGAAGAGGCCAAGAAAAAAGCAGCCGAGGACGCCAAGAAAAAAGCGGCGGCCGAGGATGCGAAGAAGAAGGCAGCTGAAGAGGCCAAGAAGAAGGCCGCTGCAGATGCCCAGAAGAAGAAGGCACAGGAAGCGGCTCGCAAGGCGGCAGAAGACAAGAAAGCCCAGGCCCTGGCCGAGCTGTTGTCCGACACTACCGAGCGCCAGCAGGCCCTGGCCGACGAGCAGGGTGACCAGGTGGCCGGCGACTTCGACGACTTGATCCGTATGCGCGCGGCCGAGGGTTGGGCGCGTCCGCCTTCCGCGCGCAAGGGCATGACGGTGACCCTGCAGGTCAGCATGTTGCCGGACGGCACCATCACCAGTGTCAGCGTGTCCCGTTCCAGTGGGGACGGCCCGTATGACAGTTCGGCGGTGGCTGCGGTGAAGAACATTGGTCGTCTGACCGAGATGCAGGGTATGAAGCCGAGCGATTTCAACCGTTATCGCTCGTTCAAGATGACATTTACACCTGAGGATCTAGCGTTGTGATTAAACGTCTGAGAGGACTGCTGGTCATGCTCTGCTGCGTGGCAGGCATGGCGGTGGCAGAGGAAAAGAACATCCTGGTCACCAGCGGCAGCGACCGGGCCACACCCATTGCGGTAGTGCCGTTCGGCCTGCAGGGCGGCAGCGTGCTGCCCGAGGACATGGCTGACATCATCAGCAACGACCTGCGCAATTCCGGCTATTACTCGCCGATCCCGAAGCAGAACATGATCAGCCAGCCGTCGCAGGCCAGCGAAGTCATCTTCCGTGACTGGAAAGCGCTGGGTGCCCAGTACGTGATGGTCGGCAGCATCGTGCCGTCGGGCGGTCGCCTGCAGGTGCAGTACGCGCTGTTCAACGTCGCCACCGAGCAGCAAGTGCTGACCGGCAGCGTGGCCGGCAGCACCGACCAGTTGCGCGACATGGCGCACTACATTGCCGATCAGTCGTTCGAGAAGCTCACCGGCATCAAGGGTGCGTTCTCCACCCGTATGCTGTACGTGACGGCCGAGCGTTTTTCCACCAACAACACCCGCTACACCCTGCAGCGTTCGGACTACGACGGTGCGCGTGCGGTGACCCTGCTGCAGTCGCGTGAGCCGATCCTGTCGCCGCGCTTTGCGCCGGATGGCAAGCGTATCGCCTATGTTTCGTTCGAGCAGAAGCGCCCGCGCATCTTCGTGCAGAACATCGATACCGGCCGCCGCGAGCAGGTGACCAACTTCGAAGGCCTGAACGGCGCGCCAGCCTGGTCGCCAGACGGTTCGCGCCTGGCGTTCGTGCTGTCCAAGGACGGCAACCCGGACATCTACGTGATGAACGTGGCGTCGCGCCAGATCAGCCGTGTTACTGCAGGCCCGGGTATCAATACCGAGCCGTTCTGGGGCAAGGATGGCAACACCCTGTACTTCACCTCCGACCGTGGCGGCAAGCCGCAAATCTACAAGCAGTCGGTTAGCGGTGGCGGTGCAGAACGTGTCACCTTCGTTGGTAACTACAACGCCAACCCGAAACTTTCCGCAGATGAGAAGACCTTGGTGATGATCCATCGCCAACAGGGTTTCACCAACTTCAAAGTCGCGGCACAAGACTTGCAACGTGGAAGTGTAAAGATTCTCTCGGAAACAAGTCTTGACGAGTCTCCCACTGTTGCGCCAAACGGCACCATGCTAATCTACGCCACCCGCCAGCAGGGCCGGGGAGTCTTGATGCTCGTGTCGCTTAATGGCCGCGTGAGGCTCCCACTTCCTACCGCTCAAGGCGAAGTCAGAGAACCGTCCTGGTCCCCTTACCTGAACTGATTGCGGCGTAATACGTTTTGCTTAACACACTGGGGTTTCATTAGGAGTTTCACGATGGAAATGCTGAAGTTTGGTAAATTCGCTGCGCTGGCTCTGGCCATGGCTGTAGCTGTAGGTTGCTCCTCGAAGGGCGGCGACAACGCTGGTGAAGGCGCTGCTGTCGATCCGAACGCTGGCTACGGTGCGAACACCGGCGCCGTTGACGGTTCCCTGAGCGAAGAAGCCGCCCTGCGCGCAATCACCACCTTCTACTTCGAATACGACAGCTCGGACCTGAAGCCAGAAGCCATGCGCGCTCTGGACGTTCACGCCAAGGACCTGAAGTCCAACGGCAACCGTGTTGTTCTGGAAGGCAACACCGACGAGCGCGGCACCCGCGAGTACAACATGGCTCTGGGTGAGCGTCGTGCCAAGGCCGTTCAGCGCTACCTGGTTCTGCAGGGCGTTTCCCCTGCTCAGCTGGAACTGGTCTCCTACGGTGAAGAGCGTCCTGTTGCCACTGGCAACGACGAGCAATCCTGGGCTCAGAACCGCCGCGTAGAACTGCGTAAGTAAGTTCTTATGCGTATGTGCCGCCGTGTAGTAACCGTCCTCGCACTCAGCCTGCCGCTTGCGGCCTGGGCTGAGATCCCTGTAGTAGATGACAACGCTGGCAGTTATCCGCCTGCGGGTTATGGCACGAGCGGCGCCTATGCCGGGGCAGGGGCTTCGGCCCCTGCCTCTGCACAGGGCCAGCTGTTCATGCAGCTGCAACAGATGCAGGACCAGCTTTCCCGCCAGCAAGGCATCATCGAAGAGCTGCAAAACGATGTGTCGCGCATGAAGCAGGAAAACCTGGAGCGATACCAGGACCTGGACCGTCGCATCAACAGTGGCGCCGCACCTGCCGCGACCCCTGACAATTCCTCCGGTGGTGGTGCTTCCAATGCCGCCCCGGGTGCAGCAGCCGGTGCTGCTGCGCAACAACCGGCCGCCAGTAGCGAGCCCGGTGATCCGGCGAAGGAAAAGCTCTACTACGATGCTGCTTTCGACCTGATCAAGCAGAAGGACTTCGACAAGGCCAGCCAGGCGTTCAACGCCTTCCTGCGCAAGTACCCCAACAGCCAGTACGCCGGCAATGCCCAGTACTGGTTGGGTGAGGTGAACCTGGCCAAGGGTGATCTGCCAGGGGCCAGCCAGGCGTTTGCCCAGGTCAGCCAGAAGTACCCGAAGCACAGCAAGGTGCCAGATTCGCTGTACAAGCTGGCCGACGTCGAGCGCCGCATGGGCCACACCGACAAGGTCAAGGGCATCCTGCAGCAGGTCATCACCCAGTACCCCGGCACCTCTGCCGCGCAACTGGCGCAACGCGACCTGCAAAAGCTCTAAGTTGTACTGTTGGTAAGAAACCCGCGCTTGTCGCGGGTTTTTTCGTTAGAATCAGTGCCCTTTTTTCGTAAACACGCTGTTGCGGATAACGCTTTGTCGAGTCCGCGGCAGTGCCTGAGGAGGCGGGCAGCCTGTTTAGCTGTCACGCCCGAGGCGATCATGCAAGACACATTACGCATCACCGAAGTCTTTTACTCGTTGCAGGGTGAAACGCGAACGGCCGGGCTGCCCACGGTATTCGTGCGCCTCACCGGTTGCCCCCTGCGCTGCCAGTACTGCGACAGTGCCTACGCGTTCAGCGGCGGCACCATTCGTACCCTCGATTCGATCCTTGAGCAGGTGGCCGGCTTCAAGCCGCGCTACGTATGCGTCACCGGTGGCGAGCCCTTGGCACAGCCCAACGCCTTGCCGTTGCTGCAGCGCCTGTGTGACGCCGGCTATGAGGTGTCGCTGGAAACCAGCGGTGCCCTGGATATATCCGGTACCGATACCCGCGTCAGCCGCGTAGTCGACCTGAAAACCCCGGGCTCCGAAGAGTCGCACCGTAACCTTTACCAGAACATCGAACACCTGACCCGTAACGATCAGGTCAAGTTCGTCATCTGTTCCCGTGAGGACTACGACTGGGCGGTATCCAAGCTGATCCAGTACAACCTGGCCGAGCGTGCCGGCGAAGTGCTGTTCTCGCCTAGCCACCACCAGGTCAACGCCAGTCACCTGGCAGACTGGATCGTTGCCGACAACCTGCCCGTACGCTTCCAGCTGCAGTTGCACAAGCTGCTGTGGAACGACGAACCCGGACGTTGATTGAGGAGCAAGAACATGACTGAGAAGCGCGCAGTAATCCTGTTGTCCGGTGGCCTGGATTCGGCCACGGTGGTCGCCATGGCCAAGGCCGAAGGCTACAGCTGCTACACCATGAGTTTCGACTACGGCCAGCGCCACCGCGCCGAGCTGAATGCTGCTGCCCGCGTTGCTCGCGACCAGGGTGTGGTCGAGCACAAGGTCATTGGCCTGAACCTGGACGGCATTGGTGGCTCGGCGTTGACCGACAGCAGCATCGACGTGCCGGAAGCCCCGGGCGAAGGCATACCGGTTACCTACGTGCCGGCGCGCAACACCGTGTTCCTGTCGCTGGCCCTGGGTTGGGCGGAAGTGCTGGAAGCGCGCGACATCTTTATCGGGGTAAATGCCGTGGATTACTCCGGTTACCCGGATTGCCGGCCCGAGTTTGTCGAAGCGTTCGAGCGCATGGCCAACCTGGCAACCAAGGCGGGTGTAGAGGGGCAGGGCTTCCGTATCCAGGCGCCGCTGCAGAACCTGAGCAAGGCGCAGATTGTGCAGGCCGGCATGGCGCGTGGCGTGGACTACAGCCTCACTGTCTCCTGCTACCAGGCCGATGATGATGGCCGCGCCTGTGGCAAGTGCGACAGCTGCCGCCTGCGCGCTGACGGCTTCAAGGCCGCCGGGGTAGAGGACCCGACGCGCTATTTTTGAAAAAATTCTGATGGAGTATTGATTTTTCGTTAGAAATCAGTATTATACGCGCCATCAAATGGGTCGTTAGCTCAGTTGGTAGAGCAGTTGGCTTTTAACCAATTGGTCGTAGGTTCGAATCCTACACGACCCACCATACGCAGTACGTCAAAGCCCGCTACCAGAAATGGTCGCGGGCTTTTTCGTTTTCCTTTTTCTGTAATGCCCTCATCGCCGGCAAGCCAGCTCCCACAGGATGCATCCAGGCCAAGCCCCACGCTGTACCTGTGGGAGCTGGCTTGCCGGCGAATGGGGCGCAAAGCGCCCCCGCTTATTCAGCCCACTCCGGGTCGCCAGTAAACACCACTGTCAGCCAACGGTCCGGCCCTTCACCGCCCACCGCATCACCAATCTCGTTCCGCCAGGCATCCCACTCATCGATGGTTTTCGCGCCCATGGCCTTTGGCACGATGAAATACAGCTCGATTTCCCGCGACCGCCCGACCTTGGCCACGTAGGCACGGTAGGACTGCAGTCCGTGGCGGGCCACGAAGTCCTTGGCGACCTCATCCACGTGCAGTCTCAAGTCGCCTGGGGTGACCAGGAATATTTCCGACAGCGCTTGGCGCACCACAGACATCGGCAACGGCACGATCACCAGGCACACCAGCGCCAGCACTGCCGGGTCGATGTACGGTGACACCCATTCCAGCGACGTCCCCTGCACCGCGTAGCCAAAGCAGAAGGCGATCAACAGCGCTGCGGTGATGCTGGCCGACATCACCCAGCCCTTGACGTCCATGCGCACGAAGTCCGACTGCAGCTTGCGGTTGGCGCGGGCCTCGACAACGGCGATGGTCACGCAGGCGATCACGGTCAGCACCGCGTAGACCATGGCAATGCCGAATTCAAGATGACGGCCGCCTTGCAACAGGCTGCCGACGGCGTTGATCAGCGCGTAGATGGCCACCCCACTGAGCAGTATGCCGTTGAGTGCCAGCACCATCGGCTCCAGGTGCCAGAAGCCCATGGTGAAGCGCTCGCGCAGCTTGCGCGACATCTGCACGCTGGTGGTGTGCGAGGTGATCAGTTTGACGACCACCAGTGACAACCCGCTCATGCTCGCGTCGACCAGTGAGTAGACACCGTCGAACACAA
The DNA here is from genome assembly GCF_059295255.1 of Pseudomonas sp. 8_5_2. Classification (NCBI taxonomy): domain Bacteria; kingdom Pseudomonadati; phylum Pseudomonadota; class Gammaproteobacteria; order Pseudomonadales; family Pseudomonadaceae; genus Pseudomonas; species Pseudomonas sp. 8_5_2. The sequence continues at coordinate 4,593,648 of NZ_CM181238.1, read as the reverse complement.
TCGAGAAAGAGCCGGAGGCGATGCCGAAGCCGATGCCGATGGTGGCGATGAACAGCGTGACGGCGATCGAGGTGCGTAGCAGGCCCTGTTCGCTGGTGATGTCGAAGAAGGTGGATCTGTTTTGGGTTTGCATAAATTGTGCTCGGTTGAATCCATGGTGCGGTATTGCCGGTCAGGGCCCCTTCGCGGGTAAACCCGCTCCTACAGGTCCGTGCAAGACCCTGTGGGAGCGGGTTTACCCGCGAAGAGGCCCCCACAGACTAGACGCGGAATTGCTCCATCAGCGCCTGCTGCTGGTTGGCCAGGCGGTTCAGGTCCTGGCTGATTTGTGCCGATTCGTCGGCCTGGCCAGCCAGCGCTTCGGTAACATCGCGAATGCCGGCCACGTTGCGGTTCACCTCTTCGGCCACCGCGCTCTGCTCTTCAGCTGCCGAGGCAATCTGCAGGTTCATGTCGCTGATCACCGCCACCGCCTCGCCAATGCGTTGCAGCGCCGGCAACGCCTGCTCCATGCGCGCGACACTGTCCTGGGCCTGGCGCTGGCCTTCATGCATGGCCCCCACCACATCCTGGGTACCTTGCTGCAAGCCTTCGATGACCTGGCGGATCTCTTCCACCGAGACCTGGGTGCGCTGGGCCAGTCCACGCACCTCATCGGCGACCACGGCAAAGCCACGCCCGGCTTCGCCTGCGCGGGCCGCTTCGATGGCGGCATTCAGCGCCAGCAGGTTGGTTTGCTCGGCGATGGTGCGGATCACCTCCAGTACTGTGCCGATCTGCCCGCTGCGGCCTTCCAGCGCACGCGCTTCGTCCATGGCGGTGTTCATGCCGGCGGCCAGGCGGTCGATGCCCTGGCGAGTGCTGTCGATCAGTTGCAGGCCTTCCTGGCTGGCCTGGTCGGCGGCGCGTGCAGCCTGGGCTGCCTGCGAGGCGTTGTGGGCGACGTCCAGGGCGGTGGCGCTCATTTCGTTGGCCGCCGTGGCTACCTGCTCGATTTCACGATGCTGCTGCTGCATGCCATTGCTGGTCTGGCTGGCGATGGCGGCCGACTGGTCAGCGGTGTTGCGGGCTTCCTGCAGCGAGCCTTTGACCTGCGCGATGACCGGCTGCAGTTTGTCGAGAAAGCGGTTGAACCAGCCCGTGAGCTGGCCCAGTTCGTCCTGGCGGGCGTAGTCCAGGCGGCGGGTGAGGTCGCCTTCGCCGCTGGCGATGTCCTCCAGGCGCGCGGCCACGGCCAGGATCGGCCGGGTAACGCCACGTGCCGTCAGCCATACCAGCAGCAAACCGACCACGGCAGCGCCCAGGCCGGTCAGCAGGCCGGTGAGGTTGGCACTGTGGTTGTGCGCATCCAGGCGCTGGTTAAGGGCCACAGCCGGTGCCTGCAGCACGCTTTCGGGCAGCTCGAGCAACACCTGCCACGGGGTGGCGTCAGGGATCGGCGTGAACGGGTGCGCTACACGCAGCATCCCGTCGGCTACTGCCGGGTCCATGCGCTTGCCGAGCGTGCTGTCGTCACGGCTGTTGCCAGCCAGCAGACCGGCTGCGCTGGCAATACTCACCTGCCCCTGGCCGTCGAACAGCTCGCGGCGGCCATCAAGGCTCAGCTGCTGCAGGTTGGCCAGGCCGATGTCCAGGCCGACCACGCCGACCACCTTGCCGTGCTCCAGCAGGGGCAGGGCGATGCTGGTCATCAGTACCTGGCGGCCGTTGACCTCGTCGAGGTAGGGTTCGAGCATGCAGGTTCTGGCGGTATCTTGCGGGCAAGTCAGCCAGCGGTTTCTCGCCGCGCCATTGGTACCAATGCTGGCGTCGCCGAGCATCGCTTCCGGCATGGCTTCAAGCTCCAGGGTGCCGGGCTTGGGCTGTGACCAGTACAGCGAAAAGCGCCCGCTTTCATTGCTGCCCAGGGCCTCCTGGCCGAGGTGCTGACGGTCCTGCTGGTCCAGCGCATCGGGCTGGAACACCAGGTACAGGCCGATTACATCCGGGTTGCCGGCCAGGCTGGCGCGGGCCTGGCGCGTCAGCTCGGCGCGCAGATCGCTGCCGCCACGCGCCTTGAGTACCTGCACCAGGCGGGCAAAGCCATTGCCGTACTGGTAGGCGTCCATGAAGTAGCGCTGGATACGCAGCGCCTGGGTTTCGGCATGAGCCTGCAGGCGCTGGCGCGCGCTGCTGTCGAGCATGGCGGTGTTGGCCTGGTTGACCAGAGCAGCGCTGCGTCGCGCCTGGGTCAGGGACGTGGCCACCAGCAGGGCGACAATGGCCAGCAGGCACAGGCCGGCGAGCAGGGTGATCTTCCACTGGATGGAGAGGCGGCGCAGCGACATGAGGGCTTTCCTTTTCGATCAACGGCAACGCCCGCGATCAGGCGCGGGCGTTGTTGGCGGCGTGGGTCATTCGGCGACGTAGTTGGGTGGCGCCGCGCGGAAGGCCTTGGTCAGCCAGGCCAGGTAAGCCAGCCCGACCAGTGCCCAGATGCCGCCAAACATCAGCGAGTTCGCGTTCAGGTCCAGCCATAGCGACACAATGATGCAGAAGCCGATGGTGGGCAGTACCAGGTACTTCAACTGGTTGGCCAGGCCGCGGCGCTTGCCTTCGCGCAGGTAGCAGTGGTTGATCACCGACAGGTTGACGAAGCTGAATGCCACCAGCGCGCCGAAGTTGATGATCGACGTGGCGGTGACCAGATCGAAGAAGATCGCCGACAGCGAAATCAGGCCCACCACGGCAATGTTGAGCACCGGCGTCTTGTAGCGCGAGTGCAGGCGGGCGAACAGGCTGGCCGGGATCACGTTGTCACGGCCCATCACGTACAGCAGGCGCGACACGCTGGTTTGCGAGGCCAGGCCCGAGGCAATGGTGTTGATCACGGTGCAGGCAATGAAAATCGACTGGAACAGCTTGCCGCCAACGTACAAGGCAATTTCCGGCAGTGCTGCTTCCTGGTCGTGGAAGCGTGCCATGGTCGGGAAGTAGGCCTGGATGAAGTACGACACGGTGATGAACACCACGCCGCCGATCAGGGCGGTGAGGAAGATCGCCCGCGGGATGGTCTTGGCCGGGTCGCGGGTTTCTTCGGACAGGCAGGTGACCGCGTCGAAGCCCAGGAACGAGAAGCACAGGATGGTCGCTCCGGCAGCCAGGGCGCTCAGGTGGGTCTGATTGTCTGCAAATGGCAGCAGGCTCCAGGTGGTGCCCAGCCCTTCACCGTGGCCCAGGCCGCGCACGCACAGGTAGATGAATACGGCGATGATCGCTACCTGTACGCCGACGAACAGCAGGTTGAAGTGGGCTACCAGGTTTACGCTGCGCATGTTGATCAGGCTGATCAGGGTGACGAAACCCACGACCCATATCCACTCCGGCACTTCCGGGAACATCGCCGAGAGGTACAGCTTGGCCAGCAGCGCATTGACCATTGGCAGCAGCAGGTAGTCCAGCAGCGACGACCAGCCGACCAGGAAGCCCACGTGGGGGTTGATTGCGCGTTGGGTGTAGGTGTACGCCGAGCCCGATTGCGGGAAGCGTTTTACCAGCGTGCCGTAGCTCACCGCAGTGAACAGGATCCCGGCCAGCGCCAGGATGTAGGCGCTGGGCACGTGGCCGGCGGTAATCCCGCTGACGATGCCGAAGGTGTCGAACACGGTCATCGGGGTCAGGTAGGCCAGACCGATGATGATGACGTGCCAGAGGCGCAGCGTTTTACGCAATTGGCCGTTGCCGGAAGCGCTGTGGTCAGGCTGCATGCTGGCATGGCTCCTGCTGCGGGGCGTGAACGGCGGGCACGGGGGATTGCGCATGCGGCAAGGGCGAGCGGGTGGGCTCCATGTTGTTCACCTTTTATGTTGGAGCGGCGGGAGGCGCGGGGGGGAGCGCGCTAAGTGGTGAAAATAAAAAACGATGGGTAGGTTGGTGTCAAGTTAAACATGACAAGATGTTACTGAATTGAAATATTTATCGTTTTAAACCGGTATTTGTTCGGTTTTTGCGCGTTTTTTTGCGGTTTTGATCAATTGGTGTGTTCGTAAAAATTAACGAAGTCAGCTGAGCTTTTACTCATCTGTCAGACGCATCCGAATTGTCGGTTTTTCGCCCCGGGCCCGCGCCCGGCCCCGGCGGGGGTGATACTCTTCGCTCTCTGCGTGGCCTTGGCCGCCCTCGAAGCCCCTACGGACAGCAATCGGTTCTATTCATGAAGAAATCAGTTCGCATCCTCTCCGGCCTGGCTGTTGCCATTGCCGTCGCAACCACCGCTGGCGCCTGGTATACCGGCAAGCAGCTGCCGGCAGAGCTGGACAACGCCGTGGCTCGCAGCAACGCCGAACTCAAGAAGGCGCTGGTAAGTACCGGCGGCAGCATGAGCATCGAGCGGGTGTCGCTGGAGCAGCATTTCTTCAGCAGTACTGCCCGCTACCGGCTCAAGGCCCGCGACATCAACGTGGGTGAAGGCGAGGTTGTCAACTTCGACGTGGGCGTTACTGACCAGATCGAGCACGGCCCGTTCCCCTGGTCGCGGGTCAAGTCGCTGAAGCTGATGCCGGTACTGGCGGTCAGCAACAGCACGCTGGAGAAGGACGACACGACCGCGCCGTGGTTCGCCGCTGCGGGTGACAAGGCGCCGGTCAGTGCCCAGACCAGCCTGGGCTACGGTGGCGATGTGGTAAGCCAGGTCCAGTTGGCACCGGTCAAGCTCGACGAAGCGGATGGCAACAGTATCGACTTCTCGGGCATGCAGATGGAAGTCAGTGGTGACCGGGAGGGCAAAGCCTCGAAGTTTCATGGCCATGCGGACCGCTTCGTGATGAAGCTGGTGCGCGATGACCAGCCGCCTGCCACCTTCGAGCTCAACGGCCTGAAGGTCGGGGGTAACCTGGCCGCCACGCAGCACGACGCCATCTACGTGGGCAACGTCGATCTGCTGCTGGCTGAAGCCAAGGTCACCTTGGGGCCCAGGCAGCAGGTGCTGCTGATCAAGGGCTTTGAGCAGAACGCCCTGCAGGCCCTGGACGGCCCGGATACCGTAGGTGGACATGTCGAATACAAGGTGGGCGATATCACCTGGGATGGCCGTGCGGTGGGCAAGGCCCAGATGGCGGTGAGCATCGCCTCGGTCAACGCCCCGGCGCTGCAAGCGTTGTCGAAGTGGTACCAGGCGCACCTGCCGGAATTCGAGGCCGCCGCTGCCGCCGGCCAGTCGGTGCCGCAAATCCGGATGGACGAGGCCGAGAAGGCCAGGTTCCAGGGTGACTTGCATACGTTGCTGGCTGCCAAGCCCAAGGTGGCCGTAGAGAACCTGTCGTTCAGGACCGCCAATGGCGAAAGCCGCTTCGACCTGTCGATGAACTTCGCTGCCCCGACCAGCTTCGACTTGCCGCCCGACCAGTTGAGCAAGCAGTTGATCACCGAGGTGAAAGGCAAGCTGTCGCTGTCCAAGCCGATGATGGGCGACCTGGCGACCTTGCAGGCGCTGCTGGATGGCCAGACCGATGCCCAGGCGATCGCTGCGCAATCCAGCCAGGCTGGGGAGATGGTCGGCATGATGGCGCTGCAGAGCGGCATGGCCACCGTGCAGGGCAACGATGTGGTCAGCAGCCTGCACTATGCCGATGGCATGGTCGATTTCAATGGCCGCAAGATGACCGTGGAAGAGTTTGCCATGCTCATGGCCGCGCACCTGGCGGCGCTGTCGCCGCAGGGTTGATCGATTCTCCTGTCCCGGCCCCTTCGCGGGCACGCCCGCTCCCACAGGGTCTGCACAACTCCTGTGGGAGCGGGCGTGCCCGCGAAGAGGCCCGCACAGGCAACACAAAAACCCCTTTAGTAATCGCTGGATTATCTGTAGCCTTCGGCCTCCGATAATAATCCGTGCCCGCAGAGGGCCGTGGCGGCTTGTATGCCGTCCGGCACCCTTAGCCGATCTGCCAGGGCCGGGTGATACACTCGATTTGACGCGCACGCGCGCCTGCAGGTCCAGCGATCATGACCCAGATTTCAGAACGCCTGTTGGTTCAGGCCCACCTCGACGCCAAGCAGCCCAACCCGCTGACAGCCGAGCAGGAGGCCGAATACCGTGCGGCCATCGCTGCCGAGCTCAAGGCCCAGAACGCCGTGCTGGTTGCCCATTACTACTGCGACCCGGTCATCCAGGCGCTTGCCGAAGAAACCGGCGGCTGCGTGTCCGACTCGCTGGAAATGGCCCGCTTCGGAAAGAACCACGCTGCCGACACGGTGATTGTTGCCGGTGTGCGCTTCATGGGCGAGACAGCCAAGATCCTCACCCCGGAAAAACGCGTGCTGATGCCGACCCTGGAGGCCACCTGCTCGCTCGACCTCGGCTGCCCGGTGGAAGAGTTTTCGGCCTTCTGCGACCAGCACCCGGAACGTACCGTGGTGGTCTACGCCAACACGTCCGCTGCGGTCAAAGCCCGTGCTGACTGGGTAGTGACTTCAAGCTGCGCGCTGGAAATCGTCGAAAGCCTGATGGACAACGGCGAGACCATCATCTGGGGGCCGGACCAGCACCTGGGCCGCTATATCCAGAAGCAGACCGGCGCCGACATGCTGCTGTGGGACGGTGCCTGCATCGTTCACGAAGAGTTCAAGTCGCGCCAACTGGCCGACATGAAGGCGCTGTACCCGGACGCGGCCATTCTGGTGCACCCGGAGTCGCCAGAGTCGGTGATCGACCTGGCCGACGCGGTGGGCTCTACCAGCCAGCTGATCAAGGCGGCGCAAACCCTGCCGAACAAGACCTTCATCGTCGCAACCGACCGTGGCATCTTTTACAAGATGCAGCAGCTGTGCCCGGACAAGGAGTTCGTCGAAGCGCCCACCGCCGGTAACGGCGCGGCATGTCGCAGCTGCGCGCACTGCCCGTGGATGGCGATGAACACCCTGGAGCGGGTGCTGCATTGCTTGCGCAATGGTGGCGATGAAATCTTCGTCGACCCGGCGCTGGTGCCCAAGGCCATCAAGCCGCTGAACCGGATGCTGGACTTTACCCAGGCGGCGCGGCTGAAACTGTCCGGTAACGCCTGAGATTGCTGGGGCCGCTTTGCGGCCCTTTCGCGACACAAGGCCGCTCCTACAGGCGAATGCGATCCCGTGCAGGAGCGGCCTTGTGTCGCGAAAGGGGCGCAAAGCGCCCCCAAAATCCTCAGCGCCCCATCATTTCCCGAACCATGCGCTGCTGTTCCATGATCTCGCGCTGACGCTGGTCAATCTGCGAGGCCAGCGGGAAGTTGCCGCCCGCCCGGCGCTTGGCATAATCGAGCTGCTGGATCGCCTGGTCAAAATCCCCGACCAGAGTGAAATACTCGGCCCGCGCCCGGTGCAAACCGATGGTGTTGCCCGACAAGCCCCGTACTTCGGCCATGTCGTACCACACGTCCGGGTCATCCGGCCGGCTCTTGACCAGGTCGTTCAGCACCTTCTCCGCTTCGGCCGGCTTGTTCTGCTTCACCAGCAAATCGGCACGCACCTGTTTCAGCGGGTAATTGCCTGGGTACAGCCCCTGCATCCGCTCGGCCCGCTGCTGCGCGTCGGCCAGGCGGTTGTTGGTGATATCCAGGTCGATCTGCGCCAGGTTGTAGGTGATGTCGTTGGGTGCCTTGGCGAGCAGCGGCTTCAGCAGCTCGCGTGCTTCGTTCAACTGGCCGCCCTTGATCTGCGCCAGGGCCAGGCCATAACGCGCGGCGTCGAGCTTGGGGTCCTCGTCCAGCTGGGCGCGGAAGCGCTTGGCGGCCAGCCCCGGTGTGCCCTCGTAGGTCAGCGCCACCCGGGCGCGAATGAGCTGGTAGCGTGCGGTGTCCTCGACGCCGCCTTTGGGCGCCTGGTCGGCGCGGTTGCGGGTGTCGGCGATACGCGATTCGGTAACGGGGTGGGTCAGCAGAAATTCCGGCGGCTTGGCGTCATAGCGATACTGGCGTGCCAGGCGTTCGAACATGGTCGGCATGTTGCGCGGGTCATAGCCGGCCTTTTCCAGGTTCTGGATGCCTATGCGGTCGGCTTCCTGTTCATTCTGCCGCGAGAAGCGCCGTTGTTCCTGAATGGCCGCCGCCTGGGTACCGGCAATCATGCCGATACCTGCATCGCCAGCGCCGCCCGCCGCCAGCACGATGCCTGCCAGCAGCGCCGCCATCATCGGCAATTGCATGCGTTGCTGGGCCTCGACGCCGCGGGCGAAGTGGCGTTGCGACAAGTGCGCCAGTTCGTGGGCCAGCACCGAGGCGTACTCGCCTTCGGTCTGCGCGTTGAGGAACAAACCGCCGTTGACCCCGACAATGCCACCCGGGGCGGCGAAGGCGTTGAGCTCGCGGCTGTCGATGAGGATGAACTCCAGGCGCCGGTCCTGCAGCTGGCTGGTCTCGGCCAGCTTGTACACGCTGGTTTCGACGTAGTCCTTGAGTTGCGGATCGTTCAGCTGGTTGACCTGGCCGCGCAGCAGGCTCAGCCAGGCGCGGCCCAGCTGGTGCTCCTGCTGCGGCGAGACGATCGCGGAACTGGCGTCCCCCAGCGATGGCAGGTCGTCAGCATGGCCGGGAAGGGCCAACAGGCAGGCCAGCGTCAGCAGGGTAGGGCGCAGTAGATTCATGCATGAAGCTCGCGTCGGTCAAAGATACCTACTGTAGCGGGCTCACACGTTGGCGACCAGTGGCGCTATTCTAGCCGGCCCGAACAAACGGCAGCCCGGCAATGCCATTGGAGAGCCCTGCGATGAGTGACACCCCGACCTGCGACGCCGAACTGGACGCCAGCGGGCTGAATTGCCCCTTGCCGTTGCTCAAGGCCAAGATGGAGCTCAACCGCCTGCCCAGCGGCGCAGTGCTGAAGGTGATCGCCACCGACGCCGGGTCCCAGCGTGACTTCCGCACTTTCGCCCGGCTGGCCGGTCATACGCTGCTGCGGGAAACGGCCGAGGCCGGCACCTACACCTACTGGCTGCGCAAGGCCTGAGTCTTACCAAGGATCGTCAATGTTCAAAGTGCTTCGCGACTGGATGCAGCGCTACTTCTCCGATGAGGAGGCAGTGGTGCTGGCGGTCCTGCTGTTCCTGGCCTTTACCGCAGTGCTTACCCTGGGCGGCATGCTCGCGCCGGTGCTGGCGGGCATGGTGCTGGCGTTTCTGATGCAGGGGCTGGTCAACGCCCTGGAGCGCCTGCGCGTACCCACGCGGTTGGCGGTGATGCTGGTGTTCGCCCTGTTCATGGGCGCACTGGCGGTATTCATGCTGGTGCTGGTGCCGCTGCTGTGGCACCAGCTGATCACCCTGTTCAACGAGCTACCGGGCATGCTCGGCAAGTGGCAGTCGCTGCTGTTGCTGTTGCCCGAGCGCTACCCGCACCTGGTGTCGGACGAGCAGGTGCTGCATGCCATCGAGTCGGTGCGCGGTGAAATCGGCAAGTTCGGCCAGTGGGCGCTGACCTTCTCGCTGTCCAGCTTGCCGCTGCTGGTCAACGCCATGATCTACCTGGTGCTGGTGCCGATCCTGGTGTTCTTCTTCCTCAAGGACCGCGAGCTGATCGGGCGTTGGGTCAGCGGCTACCTGCCGCGCCAGCGCGCCCTACTGAACCGGGTGGGCAGCGAGATGAACCGGCAGATTGCCAACTACATCCGTGGCAAGGGCATCGAAATCCTGATTTGCGGCATTGCCACCTACATCGCCTTCATCAGCCTGGGGCTCAACTACGCCGCGCTGCTGGCGTTGCTGGTGGGGTTGTCGGTGGTGGTGCCTTACGTGGGGGCGGTGGTGGTGACCGTGCCGGTGACCTTGATCGCGTTGTTCCAGTGGGGCTGGGGTGACCAGTTCATCTACCTGATGACGGTGTACGCGATCATCCAGGCGCTGGATGGCAACGTGCTGGTACCGCTGCTGTTCTCCGAGGCGGTGAGCCTGCACCCGGTGGCGATCATCTGCGCGGTGCTGCTGTTTGGCGGGCTATGGGGGTTCTGGGGGATTTTCTTTGCCATCCCGCTGGCGACGCTGATCAAGGCGGTGCTGGATGCCTGGCCGCGGCAGGAGCCTAGCGTTTCGCCAATGCTGTGATTGTTGGGGCCGCTTTGCGGCCCTTCGCCGGCAAGCCAGCTCCTACACCGACCTCATCGCATTCAAGCCCTGTGCATTGCCTGTGGGAGCTGGCTTGCCGGCGATGGGCTGCAAGGCAGCCCCATCAATCTCAAGCCTTGTTCAGGGCTTGGGCAGCAGCCAGAACGGCATCCACATGCCCGGGTACTTTCACCCCACGCCACTCCTGGCGCAGCACACCGTCCTTGTCGATCAGGAAGGTGCTGCGGTCAACGCCCATGTATTCCTTGCCATACAGCTTCTTCAGCTTGATCACGTCGAACAGCTGGCACAGCGCCTCGTCCTTGTCGCTGATCAGCTCGAACGGGAAGCCTTGCTTGGCCTTGAAGTTCTCGTGCGACTTGATGCCGTCGCGCGAAACGCCGAACACCACGGTGTTGGCTGCGGCAAAGGCATCATGCTGGTCGCGGAAACCCTGGCCTTCGGTGGTGCAGCCCGGGGTGCTGTCCTTCGGGTAGAAGTACAGCACGACTTGCTGGCCCTTGAGTTCGGCCAGGCTGACGGCCTGCCCGCTGGTGGCCTGGGCCTGGAAGTCGGCAACGGGTTGGTCGAGTGCTACAGCCATGGTCGGTTTCCTTACATCGGGTTCTGTGGGCGCCATGGCTCGATCAGCGCATCGAGGTTCAAGGCATCGGCAAAGTCCAGGAACTGGTCACGCAGCCAGCTGATCTGGGTGCCGGCCGGCAGGATCACGGTGAACTGGGCATTGAGCATGCTGCTGCCGGTTTGCGGCGCCAGGTAGGTGTCGCAGGTCATGGCTTCGAGCTCGACGCGGTGGTCGAGGAAGAACTGGCACAGCTCGTTGATGATGTCCGGGCGATAGGCAGCGCTGACGTAGGCCACGTAAGGCAGGGCCTGGGGGCGCACCTCCTGGTCGGCGCTGCGCACCACGTCAAGGGTCAGGCCATGTTTTTTGCCCAGGCTCGGCAGCGACGCCTCAAGGCGGGCCAGGGCGTCCCAGCTGCCGCCAACCTGCAGCACCAGGGCGCTGGTCTCGCCGTGGCGGCTCAGGCGCGAGGTGACCACCGCGCAGCGGTTTTCGAAGGCAGCGCGGCTGAGGACGTTGGCCAGCTCCATGGGGTTGGGGCCCAGGGCACTGATGACAAGAAATTGTTCGCGGACGGTGGGGGTGGACATGCAGCATTCCTAAAGCGATGAGCGGTCGGCACAGGACGGGCGAAAGCCTCCTGTCGGCAGGGCCCGGGGCTCGCATGCGAGGTCGTGGACGCTGGCGGGGAGCAAGGTCGACGGCCCGGCGGGCCGCGCTGCACCGATCAAAGGGGCAAGGGTAGCGAAATAAGCCGCCGAGGGGAATGCTCCGCCCGCCTGCTTCGCTTGTGCAAGGCCGATGCCCCCAGTACCATTACCGCTCTCTTTTTCCGGCAGGAGCAGTTACATGATTGCGGGCAGTATGGTGGCACTGGTCACACCCATGGATGCACAAGGGCGTGTTGACTGGGGCAGCCTCGACAAACTTGTAGACTTCCACCTGGAAAACGGCACCCACGCAATCGTTGCGGTCGGCACCACCGGTGAGTCCGCCACGCTGGATGTCGAAGAACACATCCTGGTCATCAAGCACGTGGTCGAGCGCGTCAAGCGCAGCAAAAAACCGATCCCGGTCATCGCCGGCACGGGTGCCAACTCCACTGCCGAAGCCGTGCACCTGACCCAGAACGCCAAGAATGCCGGCGCCGACGCCTGCCTGCTGGTAGTGCCGTACTACAACAAGCCGACGCAAGAAGGCCTGTACCTGCACTTCAAGCACATCGCCGAAGCTGTCGACATCCCGCAGATCCTCTACAACGTACCCGGCCGCACCTCCTGCGACATGCAGGCCGAGACCGTGATCCGCCTGTCGACCGTGCCCAACATCATCGGTATCAAGGAAGCCACCGGCGACCTGGTCCGTGCCAAGGCCATCCTTGACGGCGTCAGCAAGGACTTCATCGTCATGTCCGGCGACGACCCGACCGCCGTCGAGCTGATCCTGATGGGCGGCAAGGGCAACATCTCCGTTACCGCCAACGTCGCCCCACGCGAAATGGCCGATCTGTGCGAGGCCGCCCTTGCGGGCAATGCCGAGAAGGCCCGCGCAATCAACGAAAAACTCATGCCGCTGCACAAAGACCTGTTCTGCGAAGCCAACCCGATTCCGGTGAAATGGGCGCTCGTCGAGATGGGCCTGATGCAAAAAGGCATTCGCCTGCCACTGACCTGGCTGAGCGAAGGCTGCCACGAAAAAGTCCGTACTGCCTTGCGCCAGTCCGGCGTACTGGTTTAAGAGGAAGTACACCGCATGAAGCGACTGGCTGGTCTTTCCGCCCTTGCCCTGATTATCTCCAGCACCAGTGGGTGTGGCTGGCTGTGGGGCGAGGATGGCTATTTCCGCGACCGCGGCAGCGATTACCTGCAGGCGCACCCCACCGCGCCGATGCAGTTGCCGCCGGACGCCAGCAGCGTCAAGCGGCTTGACCCGCTGCTGCCTATTCCGCGCAACGTCGCCGATGACAGCGCAACCGGCGAGTTCGAAGTGCCGCGCCCGCAGCCGCTGACCGGCGGCGCCCCGGTGACCGACTACAGCCTGCAGCGCAGCGGCAGCAGCCGTTGGGTGCTGGCCCAGCATTCGCCGGCCGAAGTCTGGCCGGTGGCCCGCCAGTTCTTCGAGGACAACGGCTTCCGCATTGCTGAAGAGCGCCCGCAGACCGGTGAATTCAACACCACCTGGCAGCGCTTCGATGAGCTGTCGGCATCGCTCGGCCAGCGCCTGGCCAGCACCGCCAGCAGCGCTGACAGCGAAGTGCGCGTACGTGTGCGCATGGAGCCTGGCGTGCAGCGCAACACCTCCGAGGTGTATGTGGTCAGCGTCGAGCGCCCGGCCGGCAGCACTGCCGAGCCTGCGTTCCCGTCCACTTCCGCCAACACCGGCGCCGATGCGCTGCTGGTCGACGAAATGCTTGCCAGCATGAACCGCAGCGCCGAGAAGGGCGGTTCGGTGTCGCTGCTGGCCGCGCGCGATTTCGACGCGCCAAGCCGCGTCAGCCTCAGCGAAGACGGCAGTGGCAACCCGGTGCTTTACCTTGGTGCCGACCTGGACCGCGCCTGGTCCGGCGTGGGCCGTGCCCTGGAGCAGGGGGGCGAGTGGCGTGTCGAGGACATCAACCGCAGCCTGGGCCTGTACTACATCAACCTGTCCGAAAAGCCTGACGACAAGCAGAACCAGCCTGGCTTCTTCAGCCGCCTGTTCGGCAGCGAGGCGACCAAGGAAGAGCGTGAAGCCCGCGCCGAGCGCTACCAGGTGCGCCTGAGCAAGGTGGGTGAGAGCGTGCAGGTCACGGTCGAGAAAAACATCAACACCGTGGCTCCGGCCGATGTCGCCCGCCGCGTGCTGAGCGCCATCCAGGACCACCTGGGCTAAGTGCGCTTCGCGGTACTCGGAAGCGGCAGCCAAGGGAACGGCACGCTGATCGCCAGTGGTGACACGTTCATCCTGGTCGATTGCGGCTTTTCCCTGCGCGAGACCGAGCGGCGCCTGGCGCTGCTCGGGGTGTCGCCGGCGCAGCTCAGCGCAGTCGTGGTCACTCACGAGCATGCCGACCACGTGCATGGCGTGGGTTTGCTGTCACGGCGCTACAATGTACCGGTCTACCTCAGCCAAGGGACCTTGCGCGGCATGCGCAAGCCGGTGGAGGTGGCCGGTTTTCTCGCTTGTGGCGAAGCCCTGCGCATCGGCAGCCTGGAAGTCACCGCCGCGCGGGTCGAGCACGACGCCTTTGAACCGTTGCAGTACGTAATCGGCGACGGCCAGCGGCGCTTCGGCATGCTCACCGACCTGGGCTCGTACGACACGCTGTTGCTGGAGCGTTACCAGGGCCTGGATGCGTTGCTGATCGAGGCCAACCACTGTCGCGACCTGCTGGCACGCGGTCACTACCCGGCCTTCCTGAAGCGGCGGGTAGGTGGCATGCAAGGGCATTTGAACAATCATCAGGCCGCGCGCCTGGTGCACGAGTTGGGCTGGAGCAACCTGCAACACCTGGTGCTGGCCCACCTCAGCAGCAAGAACAACCTGCCACACTTGGCCCGCCAGTGCTTCGTCGACACCCTTGGGTGCGACCCGGACTGGCTCCAGGTGGCGAATCAGGAACACGGGCTCGACTGGCGCGAAATCGCCTAGCCCAACACCTCAAGCAAGCGGAGCCCAATCATGGAAAAACGCGACGAACTCTACCGCGGCAAGGCCAAATCGGTTTACAAGACCGATGACGCCGACCGCTTGATCCTGCTGTTCCGTAACGACACTTCGGCGTTCGACGGCAAGCGCATCGAACAGCTCGACCGCAAAGGCACGGTGAACAACAAGTTCAACGCCTTCATCATGCAAAAGCTCGAAGAAGCCGGCGTGCCGACCCAGTTCGACAAGCTGCTGGGCGACAACGAGTGCCTGGTGAAGAAGCTGGACATGATCCCGGTCGAGTGCGTGGTGCGCAACTACGCCGCCGGCAGCCTGGTCAAGCGTCTGGGCGTGGAGGAGGGCATCAAGCTGGAGCCGTCCACCTTCGAGCTGTTCCTGAAGAACGACGAGAAGGGCGACCCCTTCATCAACGAATCCCACGTTGTCGCGTTCGGCTGGGGCACCGCCGAGCAGCTGGTGGAAATGAAAAAGCTGTCGCTGAAGGTCAACGAAGTGCTGACCAAGCTGTTCGATGACGCCGGCCTGCTGCTGGTCGACTTCAAGCTGGAGTTCGGTGTGTTCCACGGCCAGATCGTGCTGGGCGACGAGTTCAGCCCCGACGGCTGCCGCCTGTGGGACAAGGAAACCCGCAAGAAGATGGACAAGGACCGCTTCCGCCAGGGCCTGGGCGACGTGATCGAAGCCTACGAAGAAGTTGCCAAGCGCCTGGGCGTGCCGCTGTAAGCGACGCGTTCACGCAAGCGCCTGATACCACGCGACTTTTTTTAAAAAAAAGTTTGCGTTTCAAAAGAACGCTGGTATGATGCGCGGCATTGGAGAGATGCCGGAGTGGTCGAACGGGACGGATTCGAAATCCGTTGTACTGGCAACAGTACCTAGGGTTCAAATCCCTATCTCTCCGCCATACAAGATCAAGCCCCTGGAAGCGAAAGCTTTCAGGGGCTTTTTCGTTGTGCGTGTCGCCAAATAGCTGGCGGTCATCAGCCCCATTTGCGCGGTCCGAGCCTAAGAGGAAGCGGGGAGCTTCTTGAGCGGTCTGACGGTGAGCTCTACACCCAAGGCAAGCATGAGTTTCTGAATAGTAGTGAAACGAGTTTTATCGCCGCCCTTCAGGGTTTTATAGAGAGATTCCCGATTGACGCCTGCGTCTTGCGCAAATTGATTCACACCCTTGGCTTTTGCCAGCATCAGGTAGCGGGTCGAGCCCGTTCGTACGAAGTGTGTCCGATAATCGGCGCACAAACGGGCTTTGGGTCAATGCCAGTCAGTTAAGCAATTGGGGCCGCTTTGCGGCCCATCGCCGGCAAGCCAGGCTCCCACAAATACGGCGCATGGCTTGAGTTCGATGCGGTCTGGGTGGGAGCTGGCTTGTAAGCGTTCCGGCAATACATCTTGCGGTCTATTTTCAGATACGAGCGTGTTTGGGCCATTGATATACATCAGACCCTTCACGACCCAAGTTGGAGTGCGGGAATGTCACACGGTGCCAGTGCTTACGGCAAGTCATGCGCATTCCCGTAGTTTTGAACTCTGCTAGAAACTCCACTCTTCAGCCGGAACTAGCTGGCAAAACGGCCCATCCAGAGTTGCATTGTGATGAGCAACGATGTCCTTAGCTTTCATCACCGGCGTGTCTGAACAGGTATGACCTTCGGTGACAAGTACCGCATTGAAGCCAAAATCACGAGCAGCACGGCAGGTGCTATCGACGCAGTATTGAGTTTTCATGCCGGTGATTACCACACCGGTAGCCCCGCGAGACCGCAAATTGTCCGCAAGATCGGTTAATTCGAATGCGTTGGGCCGCCGCTTTTCGAATACCACCTCGCCACCCAGAAGCTTCAGTTCCTGCGCAACCATCGTCAAGGGACTGTCTGGTGCGATTGGAGATCCAGCGGGCCCGACGTGGCGCGCGAGAAAAATCGGAGCGCCAGCGCTGCGTGCCTTGTCCATCAGGGTGTTCACTGTTTCCAACAACTCTTCACAGCGCCATGGCTTTTCCGGGCCGTGAACAAGCCCGACTTGGATATCGAGTATCAACAGGGCATACATGAGTGCATCTCCTTGCGTTTGTTCCAGCGACACAAGGGCATAAAAAAAGGCCCTGTCCATCGCTGGCGGGCCTTTGAAGTTCGTCTGCTATTGGCTCACGACACCTCGAACGCTCCGCTTTCAGCGGTCGTGGTGGTGATAGTCGAGGTAAGGCAATAGCTAGTCATAGATCGAAACTAGCAATATCGTAGCGAGCTGACAAGCCAGGATCCTAAAGTGAGTGCTTTTGACAGGCGGCGTAGTGTAGGTCTACGGACATGAGGTCTTGTGTAACTCAGGAAGGCACCACTGATGCGGCAGCAGTTGGCCGATTTCACTCGCCCGCTGCGTTGGCAGCCGCATCAGCACGTCCTTGAGATACGCATACGGATCATGCCCATTCATGCGTGCCGACTGGATCAAACTCATGATCGCCGCCACTGACGGCAGGCCCATTTGCCCCGCACATGTTGCTCGACGGTAAACACGCCCGGCGTGTAATCCAGCTTCTCGCTGACGTCTTCGCCGATGCGTTGGAGCTGGCAACCACAGGCGCACTGAGTGTTTTCGGGTTCATGGCGAAATCGATGATCACTGACGCTTCGACTGGCCGTTTAGGTGCGGCTTTTAGTGGGACAAATGCCGGTAGTGAAGTCGCTGCGGGCAGATCTCCATAGAGCCGCATCCATTTGCGGATGACGTTGGCATTGATGCCGTGGCTGATGGCGACACTGGAAATGGATGCGCCAGGTTGCAGGCATTCCTGAACGACTTGGGCTTTGAACGGTTTCGGATAAGAACTTCGTTGGCGCATGGAAATCCTGGCGATAAGGGCGATCGCGTCCGCTTGAAAATACGCGGACACCATCGCCCTTAAAGCTGGAGTTCGGAAGGTGAGTTCGCCGGACGCTTACGACTCGACCAGGCTCTGTACCGCCTCCATTTCATGGATCACAGCCTGCATCACGATAGAGCTGTGGGCGGTCGGTTGAGTTGCACGGATTGGCGTGCGACGGACAGGGCGCAGAGTACGTACTCTGAGGACTGGACCAGAGTGTCTTGCAGGACCTGGGTGGAATCGAGGGAGTAGGGTGGATCGGGGACTATCTTGCGCATGTAAGCTCCTTGGGTAGTGGAGCCGCCTGGCAACGCTGTCAAACGAATGGAGGCAGCTATACATGGGTTGACAGACCGGTACCCAAGGACCCGGCGCACACGAATATGCCCCACGCACAGCTGCCATTAAGCGCTGCAACGGAAACTTGAGTAATCGGCCTGTCAAAGCCGGTCGCTGATTCCACAACGACAAGCCGAGACTAGAGCGCGTCCGAATCCGTCGCAACAGTTTGAACAGGTTGGCAGTATGTTTGGGAAACGCCCTACAAGGAAGGGGATAATTCTGAGTGCAGGCTGTAGGACGGGCGCTGGTTTGCGGCGTCGAAGGGCAAACGCTACCGAAATCTACTAATAGATAGCGAAAATCGCTAGACTCCGCTATCTATTGCTATAACCCCTGCGGCCTTGCTCAGCGCATCGCCGCCAGCTTGATCCCAAACCCCACCAGGCAAGCCCCCGCCAGCCGCTCGAACATATTGGTGATGCGCGGGTTGGCGCGCATGCGTTCGGCAAGCTTGTGCGTCAGCACCACGGCAATCAGCCCATACACGAAAGTTACCACCGCTACCGTCGCAGCCATGAAGCCGAATGTTACCAGCCCCTGGTGCTTCACCGGGTCGACGAACAGCGGGAAAAACGCCATGTAGAACATGATCGCCTTGGGGTTGAGCAAGGTGATCATCATGGTCTGGCGCAGGTACTGGCCATTGTCCATGCGGCAAGGGTGGGCTGCACCACCGGGTTTGCTCAGCAGCATGCGCAGGCCCAGGTAGGCCAGGTACGCGGCACCCGCCCACTGCACCATATGGAAGGCTGTGGGGTAGGTGGCCAGCAGGGTGGCGACGCCCGCTACCGCCAGCCACAACAGCACCTGGTCACCCACGATTACCCCACAGGTCGCTGCCAGGCCAGCCTTGATACCGCCCTTGCCGGTGGCGGTGATCAGGGCGAAGTTGCCCGGGCCGGGGATGGCCAGAAGAATGATGAAGGCGATGACGAATGCGCCGTAGTCGGTGACGCCGAGCATGGTGAGTTCCTGTGGGCAATACGAAGTCAGTGCCCTGAACTATCGTCGGCAAAGACGCGCTTTACAACCTGTTGTTGCACGATTGCAATGAATCTCTGCTACGCGCGACTTGGATCCAATGCCTGGCTTCTGTATCATCCGGCCGCCATCAGACGATGGCCGAAGATGATTCATTTAAAGGACTTAGTATGAAAAAGCTGTTCAAGGCCACCGTCGCCGTTGCTCTCGTTTCGGGTGTTGCCCTGCTGTCGGGTTGCACTGGCCAGGTCTACAACCAACCGAAGAACTGCACTTACGACTACCTGTTCCACCCTTCGGTTTCCATCTCCAAGATCATCGGTGGCTGCGGCCCGATCGATAAACTGCCTCAGCAGCAGTAATCTTGGCGGTACCCTGATCGCGACGCTTGCGACGTGATCCAAGGCCCCCGGTCATGCAGATGGCCGGGGGCTTTTGTTTGTGGGTCTCTTACCAGCGCAGCGAAACTGTTCCCAGCAAAGTACGCTCTTCGCCCCAGTAGCAGCGCCCGGCGTTGTTACAGCCTGCCACGTACTCTTTGTCGAACAGGTTGCGGGCATTGACCTCGACCGACCAGTTGTCGTCGATTTCATAGCCGACCTTGGCATCCACCAACGTCACGTCGCCGCTGTCCAGCTTGCCGTATAGGCTTGCCGGGGTGTAGGCGAAAGTACTGTCGAAGTGGCGCACGCCGCCCCCGATCTGCAACCCTTTGAGCAGCCCGTCACGGAAGCGGTAAGTGCTCCACACCGATGCCTGATTACGCGGCACGCCGGTCATTTGGTGGTCTTCGTACAGCGACCCGGCGACGTCCTTGGTAATGCGCGAATCGGTGTAGGTATAGGCAGCGGTGAGGTTCAGGTTTTCGCTCAGGTCGCTGTTCAACTCAAGCTCGACACCCTTGGCTCGGCTGGCACCGATCTGGCGGTAGTCACCCACGGCGGAGTCGAACAACACGTCGTCCTTCTTGCGCAAGTCGTAGACCGACGCGGTAAAGGCGGTGTTCCAGCCTTTGGGCTCATACTTGACGCCCACTTCGTACTGTTCGCTGGTGGTGGGGTCCAGCGGGCCGCTGCGGCTTTCGGTCTGCTGAGTAGGGGCGAAGGCTGTGGAGTAGCTGAAGTACGGCGACAGGCCGTTTTCGAACTGGTACATCACTCCGGTCTGCCAGGTGAACTTGCTGTCCCAGCTGTCCATGTCGGCTTGTGCATTGAGGGTGCCGGCCTTGTTGCGGTACTGGCTGTTGACCCGGTCCAGGCGCCCGCCCAGCAACAATACCCAGTTATCGACCTTGGTTTGCAGCTGGCTGTAGAGCCCGTACATGGTCTGGTCGAGCAGAGCATTCTGAACATGCAAGGGCGTAGTCGGCTTGCCGTTCCAGACCGGGTCGAACACGTTGATGGTGCCGCCGTTGCCAGCGTCCCAGTCCTGGTTGAACGAGGTACGGTCCAGGCTTGCCCCGACAAGGAAGGTGTGGTCGAACGCGCCTCTGGTGAAATGGCCTTCGAACTGATTGTCCAGCGAGTAGGCGATGGACTTGTTGTAGCGGTCGTAGGCCTGATTGCTCAGGGTGGTGCCGAAGCCTCCATTGTTCAGGCTACCCGGCCACATTTCCTGGCGGTCGATTCGCGACTGCATGTAGCGCGAGTTCTGGCGGAACTGCCAGGTGTCGTTGAAGCGGTGGCTGAACTCGTAGCCCAGGCTCCAGGTTTCCCGTTCGAAGTTGTCCCAGTCCGGGTTGCCGGACAGCTGGTCCTTGTCGATCTTGCCGTTCGGGTTGTGCAGCAGGGTGCCGGCGGCGGGGAAACCCAGCTCCATCAAGGTGCGGTCACGCTGATAGGTCGCCAGCACGGTCAGGCTGTTGAACTCGTCGAAGTTCAGAGTCAGCGAGGGGGCGATGTACATACGATCATCAGGCTGGTGATCGACCTGGGTATCGGACTTGCGGCCCATCATCACCAGGCGGCCGAGCACATTGCCTTCATCGGTCAGCGGGCCTGAAACGTCGACGCCCAACTGGCGGCGGTTGTGCGAGCCATAGCTCAGTTGCACTTCATGACGGGCCTCGGCGGTGGGCCGTTTGCTGACCAGATTGACTACGCCACCGGGGGCGTTTTCGCCATACAGGATCGAGGTCGGGCCGCGAAACACTTCCACCCGCTCCAGGCCGTAGGGTTCGCTGCTGGTGTCGTAGCGGTTGCCTTGCACGCGCAGGCCGTCGCGCAGCAGGCCATAGCCGTAGTCGGTGGCGTTGAAGCCACGGATGAAGAACAGGTCGCCCGCCTGGCCGTCACCGCCGGCAAACGGCGGCGAGAAAATGCCAGGTACATAACCCAGCACTTCGGTCAGCGTTTGCGATTGCTGGTCATCCATGCGCTGGCGGGTAACCACCGAGACCGAGCGCGGGGTGTCGGCCAGCGCGCTGCTGGTCTTGCTGGCCGTGCTGCTGGCCACGGCGCGGTAGCCGGTATCGCTCTGGCCGTTGCTGGCGAGCAGGGTGGCGGCGTTGATCGAGGTGGCGTCCAGTTGCAGCGCCGTGCCATCGGCCAGTGGTTGCAGCACATAACCTGCGCTGCCCTGAGGCACGGCTTGCAAGCCGCTGCCCTGCAGCAGGCGGGCCAGGCCCACGGCGACGCTGTAGCGGCCTTGCAGCCCCTGGCTGGTCTTGCCGGCGGCCAGTTCATTGCTGCCGGCCAGGTAGATGCCGGCCTGGCTGCTGAACTGGTTGAGGGCGCTGGCGAGCGAGCCGGGGGCGATGTTGAAGGTGCTTTCGGCGCTGGCGGCCTGTCCGGCCTGGGCCAGGGTTGCTGGCAACATCAGCGGCGCGGCGGCGCAGAACGAAAGGGGCGCGGCAAGCGCCAGGCGAAGCGCGGGGTGGAAGGGCGTCGGCATGCGGGTCTCGGGAATCGGTAGGGTGAGTTGGGAGGGCTATGCCGGGTTAACCGGATGAGATTGGGAAAAGGGAACCGGCTCGACAGATTTTTTTTGCCTTGCACAACAATCAGGCCAGCGCTGGCTTCCAGGTATCAAACCGGCTCTACAGTCACCCACCACGGCGTCAGCCGCTGCACCCGCACCGGCAACGCCGCCTGCAACAACGCCAGCGCCCGGTCGGTATCATCAAGCGGGAAGGCACCCATGACTGAGAGCTTCGCCACCTGTGGATGCCAGCCCAGGTGCCCGTGGCGATACCGGCCCAAGGTCTGCAGCAGATGCGCCAGCGGCATGTCCTCGGCATTGAGGCGGTGATGAACCCACGACTCGCCAGCACTTTGTGCCGGCCGAGTGCTGCTGATGCCCAGGGCACTGAAGTCCACCTGCCGGCCCGCCTGCACGATGCACTTTTCGCCGCTGCCAGCGGTGCACACCTCCACGGCGCCCGCGTACACATCAAGCCGGGTATTTTCGCCCTGCTGGCAAACCGCGAAGCGCGTCCCCAGCGCCTGCATGCGCCCTTGCGCAGTGTCGACGAAGAACGGGCGACGCGGGTCGTGGGCGGTTTCCACCAGCAGTTCGCCAAATCGCAGCCTCAGCACCCTGCTGAGCGGCGAGTACTGCATGTCCACGGCGCTCTGCGCCCCCAGCCACAACTGGCTGCCATCGGCCAGGCGGGTTTCGCGGATTTCACCGATGCCGGTGGCCATGTCGGCCCCCCAGCCCGACACCGGCGCGCCTTGCCAGACCCTCCAGCCAAGCAGGCTGCTGGCGCCAAGCACCAGCAAGGACTTGAGCCCCGTGCGTCGGCTGAAGCGGCGGGCATCATGCTCGCGCAATACCCGGCCTGCAGCCGTGCTTTCGGCCTGCAAGGGCGCAAAGCGCTGGCCGACCCGTTGCACATAGTGCCAGGCCGCCTGATGGTCACCATGCTGGTCAAACCAGCGTTGCCACTGTTTACGCAACTGCGGGGGAACGTTTTCGTCCTGCAACTGCACGTACCAGTGCGCCGCTTGTTGCAGGCTGGCGTGGCTCAGCTTTTGCGCCGGCGAATTCATGGCATCACTCCACCAGCATCCCGTCGAGTTCGGCTTCAAGAATGGCGCAGTGCAAAAATGCCTGGGCCAGGTACTTCTTGATCATGCGTTCGCTTACCCCGATATGCGCGGCGATATCGCGGTAGGCAAGCCCGTCGATCTGCGCCAGCAGGAACGCCTGGCGTACCTTGCCGGGCAAGCGCAGCAGCATTGCGTCCACCTCGTGCAGGGTCTCGACGATGATCGCGCGCTGTTCGGGTGAGGGCTGTACGTTCTCGGGTTGCAAGGCCAGCTGCTGCAACCAGGCCTGCTCCAGTTTCTGCCGGCGCCAGTGGTCCACGCACAGGCCGCGGGCGATGGTCGCCAGGTACGAGCGTTCGCCGCGTACGCCGTCAAACTGCCTTGGGCGGTTGAGGATGCGCACGAACGTGTCCTGCACCAGGTCGGCAGCATCGCAGCGGCTGCCTAGCCGGCGGTACAGGAAGCCGAGCAACCAGCGCGAATGGCTGTGGTAAAGGGTATGGAGCGAGGTATTCAACTGGGGTATCGAAACCACGGCGGCATCCGGCGCGAGCGCGTAATGGTGCGAATGAGAAATGATCGCGATAGTAGAGGCCGCTGAAAAATACTGCAATCATTGTCGTTGCCGCCGTCGGGATGCCTGGGACAACCTGCCGCGTTGACGCGACGGCACGCAATTTGTTTGTGCTGGCAATTGGGATACAATCGGAAAAACGATTCAGCCCTCGTCGGTCAATTCGACAAAAGGCCGAGTCGTTTTCTGTTCTCTGGCTGCTGAACAATGATCAACAACAAGCCTGCGCTGAAGAACAAGGAATACCTGGGCCAGCCACAGGCCCTCACTCCGTTCTCCTGACTGGAATTGATCAATGTTCAAGAAAGCTGGCAAGACCTTGCTGGGTCTGGCTGTTGCAGCAAGCTTCATGCAAGCGCACGCCGCAGAAACCAAGAAAGTAGACGTGCTGCTGGTCGGCGGCGGCATCATGAGCTCCACCCTGGCCGTGTGGCTGCACGAGCTGGAGCCAAGCTGGTCGATGGAAATGGTCGAGCGCCTGGATGGCGTGGCCGAAGAAAGCTCCAACGGCTGGAATAACGCCGGTACCGGTCACTCTGCGCTGGCCGAGCTGAACTACACCCCGGAAGACAAAGACGGCAACGTCAACATCGCCAAGGCCATCGAAATCAACGAAGCCTTCCAGATTTCCCGCCAGTTCTGGTCGTGGCAAGTACGCCAGGGCGTGCTGAAGAACCCGCACTCGTTCATCAACACCACCCCGCACATGAGCTTCGTCTGGGGCGATGACAACATCAAGTTCCTGAAGAAGCGTTACGACGCGCTGCAGACCAGCCCGCTGTTCCGCCCGATGCAGTACTCCGAGGACCACGCGCAGATCGCCAAGTGGGCCCCGTTGATGATGGAAGGCCGCGACCCGAACCAGAAGCTGGCCGTGACCTGGACGCCGATCGGCACCGACGTCAACTTCGGCGAGATCACCCGCCAGTTCGTTGGCCATCTGCAAACCCAGCAAGGCTTCGACCTGAAGCTGTCCAGCGAAGTGCAGGACATCTCGCGCAACAAGGACGGCTCCTGGCACGTCGAGTACAAGAACCTGAAGGACGGTACCGAGTCGGCCACCGATGCCAAGTTCCTGTTCATCGGTGCCGGTGGTGGCGCGCTGAAGCTGCTGCAGAAGTCGGGCATTCCTGAAGCCAAGGAATACGCAGGCTTCCCGGTGGGCGGCTCGTTCCTGGTGACCGAGAACCCGACCGTGGCCATGCAGCACATGGCCAAGGCCTACGGCATTGCCTCGACCGGTGCGCCGCCCATGTCGGTACCGCACCTGGACACCCGCGTGCTGGACGGCAAGCGCGTGATCCTTTTTGGCCCGTTCGCCACCTTCTCGACCAAGTTCCTGAAGAACGGTTCGTACCTGGACCTGCTGAGCAGCACCACCACCCACAACGTATGGCCGATGACCAAGGTCGGTATCGATCAGTACCCGCTGGTCGAGTACCTCGCTGGCCAGCTGATGCTGTCTGACGATGACCGCTTCGAAGCGCTGCGCACCTACTTCCCGAACGCGAAGAAGGAAGACTGGAAACTGTGGCAGGCTGGTCAGCGCGTGCAGATCATCAAGCGTGATGCCGAGAAGGGCGGCGTGCTGAAGCTGGGCACTGAAGTGGTGGCTTCCCAGGACCGCACCATCGCCGGTCTGCTGGGCGCCTCGCCTGGTGCCTCGACGGCTGCGCCGATCATGCTGAACGTGCTGGAAACCGTGTTCAAGGAGAAGGTCGCTACCCCAGAGTGGCAGGCCAAGATCAAAGAGATCGTGCCAAGCTACGGCACCAAGCTGAACGAGTCGGCGGCAGCCACCCAGAAAGAGTGGAACTACACCGCTGAAATGCTGCAACTGGAGAAGCCACCAGTGATCGACGCCAGCGTCGATTTTGGCGGCGCGGCGAGCAAGCCGGTTGAAAGCAAGCCAGAGAACGACATGGCGCTGTAAGCGACCGCCTTGTTGTGACCGAAAGCCCCGGCAGCGATTCCGGGGCTTTTTGTTTGTACAAAAAACCACTGATCGGAAACCTGGCAGGCGCGCAATAAAAACATATATTGATGCTTAAATTAATCTTGTCAGTCGATCCCCTCAAGGAGGGTGCCGTCATGAACACCAAGATTGCTGCACTTGTGCTGCTCGCCCTGTGCGCCCAGCCGGCATGGAGCCAGAGTTACGCCAGCACCGCTGCCGCCAAACCCGCCGAATCCGCTGCAGTGACCACGCGCATGGCCCTGCGCGACCTGTGGGTCGAGCACATCTTCTGGGTTCGCAACTACGCCGTGGCCAACCAGGCCGGCAACGCCAGGCAGGCTGCAGTGGCCGCCAACGAAGTGGTTAGCGATGCGACAAGAATCGCCAATAGCATTGCCCCGCTTTATGGCCAACCCGCTGCCGACCAGTTACTGAAACTGCTGGCGGGCCACTGGGGCGCAATCAAGCATTACAGCGATGCCACCGTGGGCAAGGACAAAAAGGGCCAGCAAGCGGCGGTTGATGAGCTGACGACCAATGCCAAGGCCATCGCTGCATTCCTGGCCAAGGCGAACCCGAACTTGCCCGAGGCGACCTTGCTGACGCTGCTCAGTGCCCACGGCGGCCACCATGTGGTGCAGATTGACCAGTTGGCGGCCGGCGACTATGCCGGTGAGGCACGCACCTGGGCGATGATGCGCGAACACATCCTGACCCTGTCCGACGCCCTGGCTGCGGCGTTGGTCAAACAGTTCCCGGACAAGTTCTGATGCTCGAAGGCCTGGGCCGTACCCAAAAGGACCTGCTCTACACGTTGCTGCATCAGCCGGCCGGCATGAGCATCGACGACCTGGCGCAGGCCCTGGCCATCACCCGCACAGCAGTGCGACAACACCTGGCCGCGCTGGAGCGTGACGGACTGGTCAAGCGCGGCGCCACTCGACCAACCGGGCGGCGCCCGGAGCAGTTGCACGAACTGACCGAGCATGCCCGCGAGCAGTTTCCCCGCCAGTACCCGCTATTGGCCAACCTGCTGATTGCCGAAGTGGCTGGCCTGATGGGGCAGGAGGCGTTGCTGGCGCTGATGCGTCAGTTGGGGCGCAAGCTGGCGGCGGACCTGGAGCACCAGGTGGTGGATGAGGCGCGCATCGTCGAGCATATGAACAACGCGGGGTATGAGGCGCAGGTGTTCTTCCGTTCGACGGGGGAGCCGCAGATCGTCGCGCACAACTGCGTGTTCCATCACCTGGCCAAGGTGCATCCGGTGGTGTGCGAGCTGGACCTGGCGTTGATCGGCACCTTGGGAGGTGCCGAGGTCAGCCATGAGGAATGCATGCTCAGGGGAGGGCAGGTGTGCCGGTTTGCCCTGATCCATGCAAAACCTGCAAGCTAATGCGGCCCTTGTAGGAGCGGCCTTGTGTCGCGAAAGGGGCGCGTAGCGGCCCCCGGAATTCAGCTTCGCCGCACATATGGCCGGGGCCGCCTTGCGGCCCTTTCGCGACACAAGGCCGCTCCTACATGGGCCGAGTTAGGCTGCCAAGTTACTGTTGGCGCAGGATGCACTCCAGCAACCCGGGAAACCGCTCACCCAGCATCTCGCTACGCAGCGAATTCATGTGCGTAGTCCCCACATTGCGGGTATGCACCAGCCCCGCATCGCGCAATACGCGGAAGTGGTGGGACATGCTCGATTTCGGCCGCCCGCCGTCCAGCTCGCCGCAGCTGGCTTCGGCAACGCCCGCCAGGTGGCGCACGATACCCAGGCGCACCGGGTCGCTCAGGGCATAGAGCAGGCGTTCCAGGGTCAGGTCTTCAGAATTGGGGTGTGGGTAGGCTCGCATGGTCGTCATCATAACGGGGCTATCATTAATTGCCATAGTTCGATTATGATCGAACTATCGTAATCAAATAGCCCGGGAGTTCTGCCCATGTCCGCTTTGTTCGAACCCTACACCCTCAAGGACGTCACCCTGCGCAACCGCATCGCCATTCCGCCCATGTGCCAGTACATGGCCGAGGACGGCATGATCAATGACTGGCACCACGTGCACCTGGCTGGCCTGGCCCGTGGCGGCGCCGGCCTGCTGGTGGTCGAAGCTACCGCCGTGGCGCCGGAAGGCCGTATTACCCCCGGCTGCGCGGGTATCTGGAGCGATGCCCATGCCCAGGCGTTCGTGCCGGTGGTGCAGGCGATCAAGGCCGCCGGTTCCGTGCCGGGCATCCAGATCGCCCACGCCGGGCGCAAGGCCAGCGCCAACCGGCCGTGGGAAGGTGACGACCACATTGCTGCCGATGATGCCCGCGGCTGGGACACCATCGCCCCGTCCGCCATCGCCTTTGGCGCGCACCTGCCGAAAGTGCCGCGTGCAATGACCCTGGACGACATCGCCCGGGTCAAGCAGGACTTCGTCGATGCCGCACGCCGTGCGCGCGATGCCGGCTTCGAGTGGATCGAGCTGCACTTTGCCCACGGCTACCTGGGCCAGAGCTTCTTCTCCGAACACTCCAACAAACGTACCGACGCTTATGGCGGCAGCTTCGACAACCGCAGCCGCTTCCTGCTGGAAACCCTGGCGGCGGTGCGTGAAGTGTGGCCGGAGAACCTGCCATTGACCGCGCGTTTCGGTGTGCTGGAATACGACGGCCGCGACGAGCAGACCCTGGAAGAATCGATCGAGCTGGCGCGCCGTTTCAAAGCCGGCGGCCTCGACCTGCTGAGCGTGAGTGTCGGCTTCACCATTCCTGACACCAATATCCCGTGGGGCCCGGCGTTCATGGGGCCGATTGCCGAGCGCGTGCGCCGCGAGGCGAAGCTGCCGGTGACTTCGGCGTGGGGCTTTGGTACGCCGCAGCTGGCGGAGGCCGCGTTGCAGGCCAACCAGCTGGACCTGGTTTCGGTAGGGCGTGCACACCTTGCTGACCCGCACTGGGCCTACTTTGCGGCCAAGGAGCTGGGGGTGGAGAAAGCCTCCTGGACCTTGCCGGCGCCGTATGCGCACTGGCTTGAGCGTTACCGCTGAGTGATGCCGGGGGCCGCACAGCGGCCCCCGGATCTAGAACCGATCCAGACGGTAGGCTGCCATCTCTGTTCCGCTGGCCCGCTCAGCCAACCGCCCGACCCATTCCGCCGTCACCGCCGCTTGCGTCAACCCCAGGTGCTGATGCCCGAATGCCAACAGCACCCGCCCTTCACACACCCGGTCGATCACGGGTAATGAATCCGGCAACGAAGGCCGGAAACCCATCCACGGCGTCGCCCCTTCGACACTCAAGTCCTGCCGGAACAAACCCTTGCTTAATCGGTGCAACTGCCACGCCCGCTGCATGCTCGGCGGCGCTTCCAGCCCGGCGAATTCCACCGTACCGGCTAGTCGCAGCCCGTCAGCCATGGGCGTCATGATGAACTTGCGCTCCAGCGAAGTGACCGCAAACGGCAGACGCTGATGCTCGCCTGGCAACATCAGGTGGTAGCCGCGCTCAGTGTCCAGCGGTACCCGCTTGCCCGTCAGCGCATGGGTCAGCCGTGCCGAATGCGCACCACAGCTGACCAACACCTGGCGAGCATCGAACGTGCCGCAGTCACTGTTCAGGCTGACGCCGGCGCTGTGCAGCTGTCCGCTATCGACCTGTGCCTGGACAAAGCGCACACCACTGGCCTTGGCCGCTTCGAACAACTCGCACACCACCCGGTAAGGGTCGATGAAGTGCCCGGTACGCGGGAAGAACAGCCCGCCCAGCAACGACGTGCTCAACTGCGGCGCCGCTTCGCGCACGCTTTGCGCCGACCAGAGGTCCACCGGCACCGCCTGCTGCTGCAGGCGTGCGCGCAAGGCCTCCAGTGCCCGGCGCGATTCAGGCCGCTCGAACACCAGCAGCGAACCGTCCTCGTGAAACAGCTCGCTGCGCCCGATCGACCCCAGCAGTCGCTGCCAGGCGCCCAGACTGCCCTCGTTCAGCGCCCGGATGCCGGCCACGCTGCGCTGGAACGGCGCCGGGCGCAGGTTGAGCAGCAGGCGGGTGAACCAGGGCATGGCTTTGGGCAGGTATTTCCAGTCCAGGCGCAGCGGGCCCATCGGGTCCAGCAGCATGCGCGGCAGGCGCTTGAGGATCGACAGGTCGGCAATCGGGAATACTTGTTCAGTGGCCAGGTGCCCGGCATTGCCGTAGGACGCGCCCTGGCCCGGCGCCTGGCGGTCTATCAGCAGCACCCGGCGGCCCTGGCGGGCCAGTTGCAGGGCGCAGGCAACGCCGACAATACCGGCGCCGACCACGGCGATATCGGTTTCAGCCGTTTCGACCATGCTCAGGCTTCCCGTTTGCCGTCAAGCAGACGCCGTAGCTGCAGCGGGTTGCCGTGCTTGAGCGCTTGCGGCAGCAGGGCATCAGGGAAGTCCTGGTAGCACACCGGGCGCAGGAAACGCAGGATCGCCGCCGTGCCCACCGAGGTGGTACGGGCATCGGAGGTGGCCGGGAACGGCCCGCCATGCACCATGGCGTCACACACTTCGACGCCGGTAGGCCAGCCATTGACCAGGATGCGCCCGGCCTTGCGCTCAAGGGTTGGCAGCAGCGCGCGGGCGCTGGCGATGTCGGCCTCATCCAGTTGCAGGGTGGCAGTCAGCTGGCCTTCCAGGTGTTCGGCCACCTGGCGTACCTGCTCATCGCTGGCGCAGGCCACGACCAACGATGCCGCACCGAACACTTCGGCTTGCAACGCAGGGTCCGCCAGGAACGCTTCGGCCTGGGTGACGAACAGCTGCGCCTGGCACTGGTTGGGGCCCTGGCCAACCTGGCCGCTGGCGGCCGCCTGCGCGTTGGGGTTGTGCGCCAGGGCGTCGACGCCGTTCTGGTAGGCGCTGAAGATGCCTGCTGTGAGCATGGTCTGCGCTGCGGCTTGGTGCACGTGCTCGCTGGCGGCGCTGATGAAACGCTGCAGTGCCGGCCCCTGGCGGGCGATCACCAGGCCGGGGTTGGTGCAGAACTGGCCTGCGCCCTGGGTCAGCGAGGCGACGAAACCTTGCGCCAGTGCCTCGGCGCGCGCCTGCAGCGCGGCATCGAACAGGAATACCGGGTTGATCGAACTCATCTCGGCGTACACCGGGATGGGTTCCGGGCGCGCCTGTGCCGCCTGGCACAAGGCCACCCCACCGCTGCGCGAGCCGGTGAAGCCAACCGCCTTGATGCGCGGGTCGCTGACCAGTGCGATGCCGACTTCGCGGCCAGCACCGTACAGCAACGAGAACACCCCGGCCGGCAGGCCACACAACTTGACCGCTTGTGCCACCGCCTGGCCGACCAGCTCGCTGGTGCCGGGGTGAGCGCCGTGGGCCTTGACCACCACCGGGCAGCCAGCGGCCAGGGCCGAGGCGGTATCGCCACCGGCCACCGAGAACGCCAGCGGGAAATTGCTGGCGCCGAACACAGCCACCGGCCCCAGGGCCACCTGGCGCTGGCGCAGGTCGGCGCGTGGCACCGGCTGGCGTTCGGGCAGGGCGTTGTCGACCCGCACGTCCAGCCATTCGCCGGCCCGGACCACGCGGGCGAAGGTGCGCAACTGGGTGCAGGTACGCCCACGCTCGCCCTGGATACGCGCCTTGGGCAGGCCGGTTTCGGCTACAGCGCGGTCGATCAGTACATCGCCCAGCGCTTCGACCTGCGCGGCGATGGTTTCGAGGAACCGGGCCCGTTGTTCCAGCGAAGTTTCGCGGTAGGCATCGAACGCCTCCCAAGCCAGGGCACAGGCCTGGGCCACGTGTTCGCCGGTGCCGCCGAGGTAGGCGGGTTGCAGTGCCTGGCCTGTGGCCGGGTTGACCGCGTGGATGGCTTCGCGGCTGCCGGTTACCGGCGTCTGGCCGATGAGCAGGTTGCCTGTCAGGGTCATGGAGCCTCCTTGGGCTTCAGGTATGAGGGGCCGCAGCGCGGCCCATCGCCGGCAAGCCAGCTCCCACAGGATCATCACCGGCCTCAGGCCTGTGCAGTCTCTGTGGGAGCTGGCTTGCCGGCGATGGGCTGCGCAGCGGCCCCGGGTTATCAGGCGATGTTCTGCTCGGCCGACCAGCTGGCATACCAGCTGCGGAACAGCGCGTACTGCTGCTCGGCATAGTTGCGCTGGGCGTCGGTCAGTGCGTCGGTTTCGTTGAAGTGCAGGCCGTACTCGCGGTCGCCGTTCAGCACCATCAGGTGCTTGTAGTACAGCACCAGGTCGCAGCCTTCATCGAACGACGACAGCACCGCCAGCGCCGCTTCCAGCTCGCGTGCCAGGCGGCGGGCCTTGGCATCGCCCTTGGCCGCCTGCTTGCTCAGGCTCACCAGCTGCAGCACTTCGCGCGGCAGGGCGTTGCCGATGCCGGTGATGGCGCCGGTGGCGTTGCAGTTGACGAAGCCATGCACCACCTGCGTGTCGACGCCGACCATCAGGGTCACGTCGTCATCCTTGGAGGTAATGTGCTCGGCGGCATAACGCAGGTCGGCGCCACCGCCAAATTCCTTGAAGCCGATCAGGTTGGGGAACGCGCTGCGCAACTCGAAGAACAGGTCGGCGCGGGTGGCAAAGCCGTAGTAAGGGCTGT
The DNA here is from genome assembly GCF_059295255.1 of Pseudomonas sp. 8_5_2. Taxonomy (NCBI): domain Bacteria; kingdom Pseudomonadati; phylum Pseudomonadota; class Gammaproteobacteria; order Pseudomonadales; family Pseudomonadaceae; genus Pseudomonas; species Pseudomonas sp. 8_5_2. Next base: position 4,562,085 of record NZ_CM181238.1, on the reverse strand, counting down.
TGTAGATCACCGCCGGCAGCTTCGGCGCGGCAGCGAGAATGGCCGAGAAGTGGTGTTTCTGGGCGATCAGCGAGGCACCGCGGCTGAGCACGCGGGGGATGACCATCAGGCCGGCGGCGCCTACCTTGGCGGCGTGGGCAGCATGGGCCACGGCCTCGCGGGTGTTCACCGCGCCGGTGCCGACGATGGTCGGGATGCCGGCGGCCACCAGGCGCGCCACGCCTTCCTGGCGCTCGGCTTCGGTCAGTAGCGGCCAGTCGCCCATCGAGCCGCAGTAGACCACGGCGCTCATGCCGGCTTCGATCAATTCGCGGCCTTTGCGCACCAGGGCGTCGAAGTCCGGCTTGCGCTCGGCGGTGCAAGGGGTCATCAGGGCGGGCATGGTGCCGGTGAAGATGTTGTTAGTCATTGATGTAGCTCCTGGCGGTATTCAGTCGGGATAAAAGCGGGGTCAGATGCCCCAGGCGAACGGGTCCTGTTCGTCGATCAGCAAGGTGCTGTCGGCGGTCATGTAGGCGCGGCCTGTGATGAACGGGCGAATGCGTTCGCCGTCGCGCTCGTAGCGGCCATGGAACTGGCTGCCGGTGATGCTGGCCTGCACCCAGGTCTGGCCTTCGTCCAGCTTGCCGTCGGCAGCCAGGCAGGCCAGCTTGGCGCTGGTGCCAGTGCCACAGGGCGAGCGGTCGTAGGCCTTGCCGGGGCACATCACGAAATTGCGGCTGTCGGCGTTGGCGTCGTCGGCGAACAGCTCGACATGGTCGATGGGGCCACCGTTTTCACCGGTGATGCCCTGGGCTTCGAGGGCCTTGAGCATTGCCCAGGTGTATTCGGTCAGCGCCTCGCGGTTGCCCAGTTCGATGCGCTGGCCGTGGTCGGATACCAGGAAGAACCAGTTGCCGCCCCAGGCGATGTCGCCGCGCACCACGCCATGGCCGGGCACCTCCACCGCCACTTGTTGGCGGTAGCGGTAGGAGGGCACGTTGCCGACGGTGATGGCGCCGTCTTCATGCAGGGTGGCACTGACCTGGCCGACCGGCGTGTCGATCTTGTGCACGCCAGGTTCGATCAGGCCCAGGTGCTGCAGCGAGGCGACCAGGCCGATGGTGCCGTGGCCGCACATGTTCAGGTAGCCGGCGTTGTTGAAGAAGATCACCCCGCAGGTGGCGTCGGGTGATACCGGTGGGCAGTACAGTGCGCCGACCAGTACATCGTTGCCGCGTGGTTCCAGCAGGCAGGCGCGGCGCCATGGATCGTGCAGCTCGCGCAGTTCGTCGCGCTGCTCGGCCATGCTGCGGCCGTGCAATTGCGGGAAACCTTTCATCACCAGGCGGGTGGGTTCGCCGCCGGTGTGGGAGTCGATGACGTGAATCTGTTTCATGGGCTCGTCCATTGTTTGATCTGCAGGGTCTTGTGCTGTTTATGTTGGCCTCATCGCCGGCAAGCCAGCTCCCACAGGTATTGCATCGGCCTCTGGGGTATTGCATCCGCCTCAGGGGCAGCGCAGCCCCTGTGGGAGCTGGCTTGCCGGCGATAGGGCCAGTAGCCTTCACCGAGCCAGCGCGGCCGGGCGTTGGCCTGCCAGCGGCTCTTGGATGGCTTCGCTTTCGTCCTCGCCTTCCAGGCGCACCAAATGGGCCGGCACGCCAGTGGCCGCGCCCCAGTAGTAGATGCCCAGCGCACAGGCGGCCACGGCCACGGTGTCGAGCGGGTGGCCGATCACCCCCAGGCCGCCGAAGCTGCCCAGCCACGACAGCAGGATGGTCACCGCGTAGAAGCCGATCAGCCACGCCGACGAGCGCACTTGCTGGGCCAGTGACAGGTGCTGGGTGGGCACGAACCGAGCGCACAGCAGGTACAGCACGAACATCACGATTTGCAGCGCCAGCAGCCACGACACGGTGTTCCAGCCGGACCAGTACACGATCAGCGCGGCGATGATGAACGACAGCGGGCCGAGCACGGCCATGCCCTTGACCCGGAACGGGCGCGGCATGTCGGGGGCGTTGCGGCGCAGCGCGGCGACGGTGACCGGGGCTACGGCGTAGCTCAGTACCAGGGCGGCGGAGACCACGTTGATCAGCGCCTCCCACGACGGGAACGGCAGGGTCCAGAACACCGACAGGGCAAAGGTCAGCCACAGCGCCGGGCGCGGGATGCCGGATTCGGCGTCGATGCGGGTGAAGTACTTGAAGAAGGTGCCGGTCTGCGCCCAGCCATAGATCACGCGCGGGGTGGCATTCATGTAGATGTTGCCGCAGCCGCTGGGCGAGATTACTGCGTCGGCCACCACCAGGTAGGCCAGCCAGCCCACGCCCAGGGCCAGGGCGATGTCACGGTAGGGCAGGGCCAGTTGCTTGGTCACGCTGGCCCAGCCGTCGGCCAGCATTTCGGTCGGCACGCTGCCGAGGAAGGCCAGTTGCAGCAGGGCGTAGATCGCGGTGGACAGCAGCACCGAGAGGATCAGCGCAATCGGGATGGTGCGCTGCGGGTTTTTCACTTCGCTGGCTACCGAAATGATCGGCGTCAGGCCCAGGTAGGCGAAGATGATGCCGCCAGCCGACACGGCCATTTCCACGCCCGACAGGCCGAACGGAGCAAAGCCCTGGACCTCGAAGTTTTCCGGCTTGAAGAAGGTGAACAGCACGCCGATCACCAGCAGCGGCACGATGAACTTGAACACGCTGACCAGGTTGTTGGCCTTGGCGAAGGTTTTCACGCTGCGGTAGTTGAGGAAGAAGAACAACCCCAGCAAGGCGAACTGCACCAGCCAGCCGAGCACGGTCGGGTCGCTGGAGCCGGCCTTGGTCAGTTCGGGGAACCAGGCGGCGGCGTATTGGCGCGAGGCGACCACTTCGATGGCGATCAGGCTGGAAAAGGCGATCAGGGTGATGAAGCCCATCAGGTAACCCAGCAGCGGGCCGTGCGAGTACACCGGGTAGCGCACCACGCCGCCAGCGCGGGGCAGGGCGGCGCCCAGTTCGCAGTAAACGATGCCCAGCAACAGGACGGCGAAGCCGCCGAGGAACCAGGAGAGGATGCCGGCCGGGCCGGCGATGGCCGAGACGTGGCTGGCGGCGAACAGCCAGCCGGAGCCGAAGATGGCTCCCAGGCCGATGAAAGTGAGGTCGAGCAACGACAGCTGTTTCTTGAATTTGCCTGACATGGGTTCGCCTTTTTGTTGGTTATTGGATAGGCAGGTCTGATGTCACGAGGTGCGGCTTTCTGGGCCGCGCTCTTATTGCATGTGGGCGGCTTGCGTGGGGCATAGAATGGGCCGATCGGGGCGAGGGTTCTTGATGGTTTTCTGCAAGGGGCATGACGAAATCGGCACAGTTGCAAAAAATTTGTGGCGGGGTTGAAGGCCGGTGGATAGGCTGAAAGCCATACCGCGCAAGGGCTGTAGAGATTCAATCGGTGCACCGGCCTCTTCGCGGGTAAACCTGCTCCCACAGGTCCTGCGTGGCCTTCGAAAGCTGCGAGGTCAGTGTGGGAGCGGGTTCACCCGCGAAGAGGCCGACACAGCAAACCGAGATAAAGCAGATGACCGTCACCCCCCTGGCAACCCTGTACCAGTCCCTCGATCAGCACCGCCCCGCCACCCTCGAGGCCCTGCTGGCCGGTGTCTCGCTGCTGCTGCCGATCCTCGACGCCATCCCCAACGCCGCAATCTTCATCAAGGACCCGGCCGCCCGCTACGTGCTGGCCAACAACACCCTGGTCCAGCGCTGCGGCCTCAAGCGCCTGCAGCCGTTGCTGGGCAAGACCAGCGCCGAAGTGTTCCCGGCACAGCTGGGCCCCGGCTACACCGAGCAGGACCGCCGCGTACTCAAGGAAGGGCTGGTGCTGGAAGACCAACTGGAGCTGCATCTTTATGGCAGCCGCGAACCCGGCTGGTGCCTGACCCACAAGCGCCCGCTGCACAACCAGGCCGGGGAGATCATCGGCCTGGTCGGCATATCGGTCGACCTGCAGTCAGCCGCCGACAGCCACCCCGCCTACCAGCGCCTTGCCGCCGTCGACGAACACATCCGCCAACACTTCCACCAGCCGATCAGCATGCGCGAGCTGACCCGCATCGCCGGCATTTCCGTGGCTCAGCTGGAGCGCTATTGCAAGCGGGTGTTCCACCTCACACCCCGCCAGATGATTCACAAGGCGCGTCTGGAACATGCCCATCGCCTGCTGCATTCAGAGCTGCCTATTACCGAGGTGGCAATGCGCTGCGGCTACACCGACCACAGCGCGTTCAGCCGCCAGTTCAAGCAACTGACCGGCTTTACCCCGCGCCAGTACCGCCAGGCGACCGGCGATCAGCTGGCCTGAAACAGCGCCCGCGCTTGGTCAAAGCACTGCTCGGCAATCGCCGAACGCGGCTCGCTGCGGCGCAGCAGCAGGCCCACTTGGCTATGAATGGCGGCGTCGGCCACCGGCAGGATGCGCAAGTGCTCGCTGAGGTCTTCCAGGCCGCAGTCCAGCGGCATGATCGCGCAGCACATGCCGGTGTTGATGGCCTGGATCAGCTGGAAGCTCGAGTCGCTTTCCAGCACTGCATTGGGCTCCAGGCCACGGCTGCGGAAGCTCAGGTCCAGCGACTGGCGGTAGTGCATGCCTTTGCTCAGCAACCCCAGCGGAATGTCGCCGAGTTCGTCCCAGCGCAAGCTGTCGCTGGCAAACCGGAAGTGCCGGGTGTCATGCAGCAGGCCCATGGTGGTGATGCCCAATTCGATCACTTCGAAGAAGCTGGTGTTGACCTGGTCCAGGTAGCAGATGCCCAGATCGAGCTGGTTGCGGCTAAGGCCGTCGATGACCTGTTCCGAGCTCAGCGAACTGAGCTGGAAGTGCAGCTCCGGGTATTTTTCCCGCAGCGGCAGCAGCAGGTGCATGGGGTTGAAACTGGCCAGCGGCACCGTGCCCAGGCGCAGGCTGCCGACCACCTGGCCACGGCAACTGGCGGCTTCGGCCTGCAGGCCGTCGTGGGCGGCCAGCAGGGTGCGGGCCCAGGCCAGAATGCGCTCGCCGGCCTCGGTGAAGCCCTCGAAGCGCTGGCCACGCTTGACCAGTACCAGGTCCAGTTCGTCTTCCAGGTTGCGCAGGCGCATGGACAGCGTCGGCTGGGTGATGTGGCACAGCGCCGCCGCCTGGCCGAAGTGGCGGGTCTGGTCGAGGGCGATGAGGAACTTGAGCTGCTTGATGTCCATGGAAGTGCCTGGCATGCGGGGTGTGTTGACCTTAACCAACTCTGCGGTGGCTGGCCATTGTTTGATGGTGCCTGTGCGGGCCCTGTCGCTGGCAAGCCAGCTCACTCAGGACATTGCCCTCAAGGCCTGCGCCGTACCTGTGGGAGCTGGCTTGCCGGCGATAGGGCCGGTACAGGCAGCGATAGACCTTGTCGATGAAGCAGTTCGCCATATCGATTGGACGCTTTCAGCCCATGTCTCTAGCGTGGCGCAAATGCCATTCAAGGAGCTACACCGTGCGCGTCCAACCCGATGCGGTCTTCGTCCCGCTGAACATCGCCGTACTGACCGTCAGCGACACCCGTTCCTATGACAACGACACCTCTGGCCAGCTGCTGGCCAGCCGTTCGGTGGAGATCGGCCATCGCCTGGTGGCGCGGGCGCTGCTCAAGGACGACCTGTACAAGATCCGCGCTCAGGTGGCCACCTGGATTGCCGATGAACAGGTGCAGGTGGTGCTGATTACCGGCGGTACCGGCTTTACCGGCCGCGACAGCACGCCGGAGGCGGTCGAGTGCCTGCTGGACAAGCGCATCGACGGTTTTGGCGAGCTGTTCCGGGCGCTGTCGATTCTGGATATCGGCACCTCGACCGTGCAGAGCCGAGCCTTGGCCGGGTTGTCCAACCGCACGCTGGTGTGCTGCCTACCCGGCTCCACTGGGGCATGCCGCACGGCCTGGGAGGGGATTCTGGCGGAGCAGCTGGATGCCCGCCACCGGCCGTGCAACTTCGTCAAACACCTGCTGCCCATTGAGGCCTGTGCAAGCCGGGACTGATCTTCAGTCTGTACCGGCCTCTTCGCGGGCTTGCCCGCTCCCACAGGAACAGCGCATGACTCAAGAATTGTGAAGACCCTGTGGGAGCGGACGAGCCCGCGAAGAGGCCAGAAAAGGCACCCACTAACCGTCAGCTCAACACATACCCCGCCGGCAACAAGGCCGGTGGCAGTCCGGCTGCCCCCAATCCCGCCAGCACATCGCGCTCCACGGTGCGCACCATGGCATCGGTAGGCAGGTCATTCTCATCCCGCCCGAACGGGTCTTCCAGTTCGTTGCCAATCGCATCCAGCCCGAAGAACGTGTAACCCACGATGGTAGTGAACAGCGGCGCCAGCCAGCCCAGCGGCTCGGCCAGGGCAAATGGCAGCAAAATGCAGAAGATGTAGATGGTGCGGTGCAGCAGCAGGGTGTAGGGAAACGGCAATGGCGTGCCCTTGATCCGCTCGCAAGTGGCCTGCACTTCGGTCAGGCCCACCAGCCGCTGCTCCAGCAGGCTGTAGCGCCAGTCGCTGATGTGCTGTTGAGCCGCCAACTGCGAGCAATGCGCGCCAATCTCCTGAAGGATGCCATTACAGATATTGTGCGGGCTGATCTTCGTTTCATCCGCAAGCCAGGGCCTGGCGGCGTCTATCTCGCATTCGTTACGCAGCCGGGCATTCAGCGCATGGGCAAAGCCGCACAGGCTGCGCAGCAGCTCGGTACGCAGGTTCTCGTCGGCAATCACCACGCTTTCGCGTATGAACGAGCGGGTTTCGATAATCAGCTTGCCCCAGGCCTTGCGCCCCTCCCACCAGCGGTCGTAGCAGGCGTTGTTGCGAAAACTCATGAAAATCGACAGCGACAGGCCCAGCAAGGTGAAAGGTGTGGCGCTGACCGGGTAGAAAAACGCCGGGTAGTGGCGCTCGACCAGCACGATCAGCGCCGCCAGCAGTGTGACCATCAGGCAGCGCAGGGCGATGCGCTTGACGATCGAACCTTTGAGGGTGAACAGCACGCGCAGCACATCGGGGGTGGGGTGGACGATCATGTCAATCCAGAGGCGGGCGATCAGCCGCCGGTCATGTTCATGAAGCGCAGGATCTGCACGTCGCCACCGACTTCAAAGTGATGGCGGTAGGGCTTGAGGTGCAGCGAGTCGCGGATGGCCTTTTCCAGGCGGGCGGGGTTGCCTGGGTGGGCGCGCAGCACCTGTTTCAGGTCTACCGAGTGCTCATTGCCCAGGCACAGCAGCAGGCGGCCTTCGACGGTGAGGCGCACGCGGTTGCAGGTGGCGCAGAAGTTGTGGCTGTGCGGCGAGATGAAGCCGACGCGGGTGTTGGCGGCTTCGGCCAAGCGCCAGTAACGGGCCGGGCCCTGGGACGACTCGGTCGATTCGATCAGGGTGAACTGCTCGGCAAGCAGCGCGCGTACCTCGTCGCTGGAACAGAACGACTCGCCACGCTCATGCTCGCTGATCACCCCCAGCGGCATTTCCTCGATGAAGGTGATGTCCAGCTCGCGGTCGATGGCAAAGCGTACCAGGTCGACCAGTTCGTGGTCGTTGCGGCCCTTCAGCACCACGCAGTTGAGCTTGGTGCGCTGGAAGCCGGCCCGGCGTGCAGCGTCGATGCCGGCGATGACCTGGTGCAGGTCGCCGGTGCGGGTCAGTTGCTTGAAACGTTCGGCATCCAGGCTGTCGAGGCTGATGTTCAGGCGTGATACGCCTGCGTCGAACAGCGGCTGGGCCAGGCGCCCGAGTTGCGAGCCGTTGCTGGTCATGCACAACTCACGCAGGCCGGGCAGGGCAGCGATGCGCCCGCACAGGTCGACGATGCCCTGGCGTACCAGCGGCTCGCCGCCGGTGAGGCGGATCTTGCGGGTGCCGAGGGCGACAAACCGCTCGGCTACCTGGAACAGTTCTTCGAGGCTGAGGATCTGCTGGCGCGGCAGAAACTGCATGTCTTCGGCCATGCAGTACACGCAGCGGAAGTCGCAGCGATCAGTGACCGACATCCGCAGGTAGTCGATTTTCCGGTTGAAGCCGTCGATCAGGGCCCGGCTGTTCTGTTCCACGTTTGCGCTCGGATGGGATGGGTTCAACTCCAAGCTATAACCTGGCTGGCGGGGCGTCAAATTGCTTTGGCCGACTGGGTGATCAATGGCCTCTATCACTTGGCACACAGCCTCTTCGGCGCCGGCAGGCCCATGATCGAAAGCGCTTATCAAACCGTAAGATCTTTCGATTGGACGCCCCACCCCCCGCTCCATACGCTTGCGAAAAGCATCGAAGCGTGAGGATTCATCGCATGAGCCAGGACGAACACATCAGGGACTACAAAGGCGCCGCCGCCGGCTGGGGGGCGCTGAAGAGCGTGACCAAGAGCTGGCTGGGTAGCGAGAACGCCTTCAAGAACCTGCGGGCCATGCTCAAGACCAACCAGAACGGCGGCTTCGACTGCCCCGGCTGCGCCTGGGGCGAGTCGCCGGAAAGCGACATGGTCAAGTTCTGCGAAAACGGCGCCAAGGCGGTTAACTGGGAGGCCACCGGGCGGTCGGTGGACCCGGCATTCTTCGCCAGGTACAGCGTCAGCGCACTGAAGGACCAGAGCGACTACTGGCTCGAATACCAGGGCCGCCTTACCCACCCCATGCGCTACGACGCCGCCACCGACCACTACGTGGAAACCACCTGGCAAGAGGCCTTCGAACTGGTCGCCAGGCACCTGCGTGCGCTGCAGTCGCCGGATGAGGCCGAGTTCTACACCTCCGGCCGGGCCAGCAACGAGGCGGCGTTTCTCTATCAGCTGTTCGTGCGTGCCTACGGCACCAACAACTTCCCCGATTGCTCGAACATGTGCCACGAAGCAAGCGGCGCGGGCATGTCGGAAACCCTTGGGGTAGGCAAAGGTACCGTGGTGTTCCACGACCTGGAGCTGGCGGACGCGATCTTCGTCATCGGCCAGAACCCCGGCACCAACCACCCGCGCATGCTCGAACCGCTGCGCGAGGCGGTGAAGCGCGGTGCCCAGGTGGTGTGCTTCAACCCGCTCAAGGAGCGCGGCCTGGAGCGTTTCCAGCACCCGCAGCACCCGTTCGAAATGCTCAGCAACGGCTCCGAGCCGACCTCCAGCGCCTACTTCCGCCCGGCCCTGGGTGGCGACATGGCGGCCATGCGTGGCATCGCCAAGTTTCTCCTGCAATGGGAACGTGAGGCCCAGACCAAGGGCGAGCCGGCCGTGTTCGACCATGCCTTCATCGCCGAGCACACCAGTGGCGTCGATGGCTACCTGGCGGCGGTGGACGCCACCTCCTGGGAACACATCGTCAAGCAGTCAGGCCTGACCCTGGCCGAGATCGAACTGGCCGCGCGCATGTACCGCAAGGCCGAGCGGGTCATCATGTGCTGGGCCATGGGCGTCACCCAGCATCGCCATTCGGTGCCGACCGTGCAGGAAATCGTCAACCTGCAGCTGCTGCGCGGCAACGTCGGCAAGCCCGGCGCCGGCCTGTCGCCGGTGCGAGGCCACAGCAACGTGCAGGGCGACCGCACCATGGGTATCGACGAGAAGCCCAAGGCGGCGCTGCTCGACGCCCTCGAAAAACGCTTCCAGTTCCGTGTGCCGCGTGCCCACGGGCATAACGCGGTGCTGGCGATCAAGGCCATGGAAGAGCGGCGGGCCAAGGTGTTCATCGCCCTTGGCGGCAACTTTGCCCAGGCCACCCCGGACACCCCACGCACCCATGCGGCGCTGCAGAACTGCGCGCTGACCGTGCAGATTTCCACCAAGCTCAACCGCTCGCACCTGGTCACCGGCCGCGATGCCTTGATCCTGCCGTGCCTGGGCCGTACCGAGATCGACCTGCAGGACGAAGGGCCACAAGGCGTGACCGTGGAGGACACCTTCAGCATGGTGCACATCTCCAACGGCCAGTTGCGCCCGCGCTCGCCGCACATGCGCTCGGAGCCCTGGATCGTTGCCGGCATGGCCAAGGCCACGCTGGGCAACCAGCCGATCGACTGGGAGTATGCGGTGGCCGATTACGACCGTATTCGCGACATGATCGCTGACGTTATTCCTGGCTTCACCGACTTCAATGAGCGGCTGAACAGCCCGGGCGGTTTCCACCTGGGCAACAACGCCGCCGACCGCAACTTCCGCACCGCCACCGGCAAGGCCCGGTTCATGCCTCACGCGCTGCCCGAGGAATTGATCAACGCCAAGGTGCTGGCACGCGGCGACAAGCCCGACCTGATCCTGCAGACCCTGCGTTCGCACGACCAGTACAACACTACCCTGTACGGCCTGGATGACCGCTACCGCGGCGTGTTCGGCCTGCGCGAAGTGGTGTTCGTCAACGAGGCTGACATTCGCCGGCTGGGCTTCGAGCCGGGTGAGCAGGTGGACCTGGTGTCGCTGTGGGAGGATGGCGTGGAGCGGCGCGTGTCGGGGTTCCGCCTGGTGGCGTATGACGTGCCGGAAGGGCAGGCGGCGGCGTATTACCCGGAGACCAACCCGCTGGTGCCGCTGGAGAGTTATGGCGAGGGGACCTATACGCCGACGTCGAAGTTTGTCGCGATCAAGGTCGAAAAGGCCAAGGTCGGGAACCGGATTGCGGCGGTGTTGGCCTCGGATTGATGGGTTGTCTGTGCTGGCCTCTTCGCGGGTAAACCCGCTCCCACAGGATCACCACAGCCCTGAAATCTGTGGTGATCCTGTGGGAGCGGGTTTACCCGCGAAGAATCCAGCACCGATCAGGATCGATGCACCGGATAGGCGGTGGTGTACTTCATCTGCTCCATGGCAAAACTTGAGGTGATGTTGGAAAGCCCATCGGTACTGGTGATCAGTTTTTTGTAGAACCGGTCATACGCCGCAATATCCCCCACCACCACCCGCAGCATGTAGTCCCAGTCCCCGGACATGCGATAGAACTCCATCACCTCCTCGAACCCGCTCACGGTAACGGCAAACTGCTCCAGCCAGGCGCTGTCGTGGCGCTGGGTCTTGAGCTGGACGAACACGGTCAGCCCCAGCCCCAGCCGTTCGGGATCGAGCAGGGCGACACGGCCAAGAATGTAGCCGTCGTCCTCCAGGCGCTTGACCCGCTTCCAGCACGGCGTGGTCGACAGGTTGACGGCCTCGGCCAGGTCCTTCAGCGAGAGCGAGGCGTCGCGCTGAAGCAGGGTAAGAATGTGCTGGTCGAAACTGTCCATATCGCGCCATGGCCGTGAAGAAAAATATTTCACAGATTACCCCAAGGCCAGATGATTTGCGTTGTGCGATAGTGACGGCCCTCCCTCTGCCTATGGGCCCGACCATGTCCGACAAGCCGCGCAATTTCGCCACCCGTACCATCCACGCCGGCGAACAGTTCAGCGTCGCCGATAACGCCATCTTCCCGGCCATCGTCACCGCCAGCTCATTCACCAAGCGCAGCCTGGACGACAAGCCGGAATACTCGTACAGCCGCGTCGGCAACCCCACTCGGCATGCCTACGAAACCTGTGTCGCCGCGCTGGAAGACGGCGTCGGTGCGGTCGCTTGCGCCTCGGGGGTGAGCGCCACCGCGACGGTGCTCGAACTGCTGCCCAAAGATGCCCATGTGGTGGTGATGAACGGCGTGTACGGCGGCACCTTCCGCATCCTGGAGGATTATCGCAGCCGCACCTCGGGCCTGACCACCACCTATGTCGACCTCAACGACCTCGAGGCCGTGGCTGCCGCGATCAAGCCTGAGACCCAGCTGATCTGGATCGAGTCGCCGACCAACCCGCTGCTGCACCTGGTCGATATCAAGGCGGTGTGCGACCTGGCCAAGGCGCGGGGCATCCTCACCTGCATCGACAACACCTTCTGCTCACCGTGGAACCAGCGCCCGATCACCTTGGGCGTCGACCTGGTGATGCACTCGGCCAGCAAGTACATCGGCGGCCATTCGGACCTGACCGGTGGCGTGGTGGTTGCGGCCAACGATACGCTGCTGGCGCGCCTGCGTCGTATCAGCATGGCGATTGGCGCCGTGCAGGGGCCGTTCGATTGCTACCTGGCCCTGCGCGGCCTGAAAACCCTGGATGTGCGCATGGAGCGCCAGTGCGCCAATGCCCTGCAGGTGGCACGCTTTCTGGAAAGCCACGCCCAGGTCGAGCAGGTGTATTACCCGGGGCTGGAAAGCCACCCGCAGCATGAACTGTGCAAACGCCAGATGCGCAGCGGCGGGGCGGTGGTGGCGATGAAGGTCAAAGGCGATCGCGCCGCGCTGAACCGCCTGGTGGAGGCGCTGCAGATCTTTGTGCTGGCTGACTCGCTGGGCGGGGTTGAAAGCATGATCAACCACTCGTGGAGCATGTCGCACTGCTCGCTGAGCCCGGAGCAGAAAGGCGTGATGGGGATCAGCGAGAACCTGCTGCGTTTGTCGGTGGGGATCGAGGATTACCGTGACCTGGTCGAAGACCTTGATGGTGCTTTAAACGCGCTGGTTGCTGTTTAAAGGCTGCTGGCCCAATCGCGGGCAAGCCAGCTCCCACAGGGTTCGGAATGTTGTGGTGTACCTGTGGGAGCTGGCTTGCCGGCGATTGGGCCGGTGAGTTCGATAAAGATGTCAGGTCAGGATTTGGGCGGATGGATGATCCGTTCGATCTTGTCCTTGATCAGCAGCCGCTCCTTGCGCAAGCGGTTGACGGCATCGTCGTTGGTACCGTTACCCTCGGCGGCCACCACCTCCTTGTCCTTGGCGTTGTATTCCTTGTGCAGTGCGTGCAGCGCCTGGTCTTTGTCGATGAGCGCCTGGAAGTCGTCAGCGGTAACGTGCAGGTCAGCGAGCAGATCATGCGGAACTGGCATTTCTTCACCTCTGTCAGGGTTGTCGGTTAGGTCCTGACCACTGAGGATAGCCTGCCTTTGCGCTGGCGGTTGAGGGTTGCCAGGCTGAATGGCAGCTGAATCAAGTCCAGGTAATTGATAAAAGCCGCTGACTCACGAAATTATTACCAACTTTTTCACAAAAAATTGATGCCCTGCTTTCTAGAGTTCGCCCAACTTTCCCACGGTGTCATTTGGCCGGGGGTTGATAATCACTCTTGAATGCGAACACTGATGCTCAACTTCAAACCCCTGCGGACTGAATGGGTCACGCTGCTGGCCAGCCTTTACCTGCTGATTGGCATGAACATGTTTCTCTGGGGGCACCTGCAAGAGGTCGTGCCCGCCGGCCTGTCCGGGCTGTGGCTGAGCCTGGCGTTCGCCGTGCTGATGCTGTTTGCATTCAACCTGATATTGACGCTGTTTGCCTTCCGTTATGTATTGAAACCGCTGTTGATCCTGATGTTCATGAGTGGCGCCGGCGTCGCTTACTTCATGAATCAATACGGTGTACTTATTGACGCCGGCATGTTCCGCAACATGGCTGAGACCAATACTGCCGAAGTACTCGATTTGATGTCGTTGAAGTTTGCCGGTTATATCCTGCTGCTGGGTGTATTGCCTTCACTGCTGCTGTGGAAAGCGCCCATCGCCTACCGTGCCTGGCACCGCGAGCTGCTGGGCAAGCTGGTAGTCAGTGGCGCCTGCGTAGTGGCCCTGGGTTCGGTGGCACTGGTCAACTACCAGGGCTTGTCGTCGCTGTTTCGCAACCACCACGAACTGCGCCTGATGCTCACCCCCAGCAATATCGTCGGTGCCTCCATTGGTTATGTCAGCGAGCGTGTCGGTACTGCATCGCGCCCGTTCCAGCACTACGGCGAAGATGCCAGGCGCGATGCCGCCTGGCAAAAGCATGAACGCAAGTCGCTGACCGTACTGGTGGTCGGTGAAAGTGCGCGGGCAGACCATTTCGGTGTACTGGGTTACGACCGTGACACCACGCCGAACCTGGCCAGGCAGCAGGGCCTGCTGGCGTTTTCCGACGTGCACTCGTGCGGTACGGAAACCGCCGTCTCGGTGCCGTGCATGTTCTCGGGCATGAAGCGCAAGGACTACGACGCCCGGGTGGCAAAGAACCGCGAAGGGCTGCTGGACATCCTCCAGCGGGCCGGCCTGGCCGTGCAGTGGCGCGACAACCAGTCGGGCTGCAAGGGCACCTGCGACCGCGTGCAGTTCATCGATGTCAGCAACCTCAAGGACCCCGAGTTGTGCGCCAATGGCGAGTGCCATGACCAGATCCTGCTGCAGGGCCTGGGCGAGCTGATCGACAATCTCGACAAGGACACGGTGCTGGTACTGCACCAGATGGGCAGCCACGGCCCCGAGTATTTCAAGCGCTACCCTGGCGCCGACCAGCGCTTCGCCCCGGTGTGCCAGAGCAACGCCCTGAACCAGTGCAGCGAGCAGGAAATCATCAACGGCTATGACAATACCCTGACCTATACCGACAAGGTGCTGTCTTCGTTGATCGATACCCTGCGCAGCAAGCAGGACAAGGTCGACACAGCCATGATCTACCTGTCTGACCACGGCGAATCGCTGGGCGAGTACAACCTGTTCCTGCACGGCACGCCTTATGCCATCGCCCCCGAGCAGCAGAAGCATGTGCCGCTGCTGACCTGGTTCTCCGACAGCTACAAGGAGGACTTCGGCGTCGACACCGACTGCCTGGCCAAGCTCAGCGATGCCCCGCTGTCGCAGGACAACCTGTTCCATTCGATGCTCGGCCTGTTGCAGGTGCACACCGAGGTGTACCAACAGTCGCTGGACATGTTCGCCAGCTGCCGCCCCTGGTTGACGGCCAAGCGCTGAAGCCCGTCGCGGTCGTGCAGGCTTGCGCTGTCCCTGTCTGCGGACAAGCCCGTGCCATGCACCGTGTCGCCTTCTTCGCGGGTGCGCCCGCCACCACAGGGGCGGCCCCGCACATGCAAAACTGCACCATTGATCGATATCAAGGATGGCCCGGGTTTCACCAGCAGTGCCCGCGCCGTATATACTGCGCGCCAATGTTAGTGGGAGAGCCTCGTGGCCATCGAAATACACTGGATCCGTGACGACCAGAGCCTGGCCGAACACTGCCGCGACTGGTGCAAATTGCCCTTCGTCGCCGTCGACACCGAATTCATGCGGGTCGACACGTTTTACCCGAAAGCCGGGCTGATCCAGATCGGCGACGGCGTGCGGGCTTTCCTCATCGACCCGTTGCTGATCAGCAACTGGCAGCCGCTGGGCGAACTGCTCGAAGATGCCGGTGTGGTGAAGGTACTGCACGCCTGCAGCGAAGACCTTGAAGTGCTGCTGCGCCTGACCGGCAAGCTGCCTCAACCGCTGTTCGACACCCAGCTGGCCGCCGGATACCTGAACCTGGGGTTCTCCATGGGCTATTCGCGCCTGGTGCAAGAGGTGCTGGGCATCGAGTTGCCCAAGGGCGAAACCCGCTCCGACTGGCTGCAACGCCCGCTGTCCGAGACCCAGGTCAGCTATGCCGCCGAGGATGCCGTGCACCTGGCCGAGCTGTTTACCGCCCTGCGCCCGCGCCTGTCCGACGACAAATATGCCTGGGTGCTGGAAGACGGCGCCGAACTGGTTGCCCAGCTGCGCCGCGAAGTCGAGCCCGAAAGCCTCTACCGCGACGTCAAGCTGGCCTGGAAGCTGGCGCCTCAGCAACTGGCGGTACTGCGTGAGCTGTGCGCCTGGCGCGAGCGCGAAGCGCGCAACCGCGATGTGCCGCGCAACCGCATCCTCAAGGAGCACTCGCTGTGGCCTATTGCCAAGAGCCAGCCGAGCAACCTGTCGGCGCTGGCCAAGATCGACGATATGCACCCGCGCACCATTCGCCAGGACGGTGAGTTCCTTATTCAGCTGATCAAGCGCGCCGCCAGCCTGCCTGCCGAGCAGTGGCCAGCGGTGTTGCCCGAGCCTCTGCCGATCGAGGCCGCCGGCATCCTCAAGCAGCTGCGCGCCATCGGTCAGGCCGAAGGTGAGCGCCTGGGCATTGTCCCCGAGCTGATGCTGCGCAAGAAGGCCCTGGAAGCGCTGCTCAAAAGCGGCTACCCGAACGGCCCTTATCAACTGCCCGATTCGCTGCGCGGCTGGCGCCGTGAGCGCATGGGCCAGGCCCTGCTGGACAACCTGGCAGGCGCCGGAGAGACCCGATGAAACGCATTTGCTCGATCTACAAGAGCCCCCGCAAGAACGAAATGTACCTGTACGTGCTCAAGGCCGACGGCCTGGACCGCGTACCCGAAGCCCTGCTGCCGGCCTTTGGTACCCCCATTCACGCCTTCGACCTGGTGCTCACCCCCGAGCGCAAACTGGCGCGCGAGGACATCACCAAGGTGCTGGAGAACCTCGAAAACCAGGGCTACCACCTGCAGATGCCGCCGTTGGAAGATGAATACATCGAGCACCTGCCTGAAGAGCTGCTGCGCCGTAACGACCCGGTCTGATCATGCGAGTACTGATCGCTGAGCATGACCATGCCCGTTACGCCGAGCTGTTGCACGAAGCCGCCCCAGACGTAGAAATCCTGACCAGCGGCGACTCTGCCGAACTGGCCTGCCAGGCAGCACAATGCCCGGTGTGGCTGGGCCAGCCAGACCTGCTGGCAACCCTGCTGCGGCAGGGGCTCAAGCCGGCCTGGATGCAGTCGACCTGGGCCGGTGTCACGCCGTTGCTGGCCGAAGGCCTGCCGCGTGATTACCGCCTGAGCCGTGCGGTGGGCATCTTCGGCCAGGTGATGGCCGAGTACATGCTCACCTATATGCTCGGCCACGAGCGCGAAGTGCTGTCGCGACTGGTCAGCCAGGTGGAGCGGCGCTGGGATGACCGCCCGGGGTGCAGCCTTGAAGGGCGCAAGGTGCTGATTGTCGGTACCGGTGACATTGGCCAGCGTGTGGCCGAGTTCCTGCAGCCATTTGGCGTGGCGTTGTACGGCGTTGCCAGCAGCGCCCGTGCACAGGCGCCGTTCGTCGAGGTGGCGGCGCTGGCCGACCTGCCGCGCATGGTCGGGCAAGTGGACTACGTGCTCAACCTGTTGCCGGATACCCCGGCCACCCATGACCTGTATGACGCGGCGCTGTTCAAGTGCTTCCAGCCCACTACGCTGTTCATCAATGCCGGGCGTGGCGTGGCGGTGGTCGATGCCGACCTGGTAGCGGCGCTGAAGGAAGGCCACTTGGCCGGCGCGGTGATCGATGTGTGCCGGCAGGAGCCACTGCCCAAGCAGCATCCGTTCTGGACCGCCTGGGGCTTGCTGCTGACCGGGCACAGCTCGGCGCCTACCTCCCCGGCGGCGATGGTGCGGTTGTTTGTCGAGAATGTGCGGGCGTATGAAGCAGGGCAGGGGATGCGTGGCGAAGTCGACTTCGCTCGGGGCTATTGATTTGCAGTGCTTGTACCGGCCTCTTCGCGGGTGAACCCGCTCCCACACAGCTTGCAAAGTACCTGAGTAATGTGGGTACCTGTGGGAGCGGGTTCACCCGCGAAGAGGCCGGTACAGCCGACACAAGGCTTACAGGCTGAAATCACCCTCGGCAGCCAGCTCGCTCAACGGCTTGCGCGGGGTCGGCGCTTCACGGGCCTGCAGCGCCTCGTCCAGGCTGGCCTTGTCACCGAGCTTGCCGATCGCCACCATGGCATGCAGCACGTAGCCTTCGGGCACCTTCAGTTCCTGACGCGCCAGGTCCTGGTCGAAACCGGCCATGCCATGGGTATGCCAGCCGCTGATGCTGGCCTGCAGGGCCAGGTGGCCTCAGGCGGAGCCTGTGTCGAAGGTATGCCACAGCGCCGGCTTTTCTTCCGTGGCGCCAGGTGCCGCGAAGGTGGTCCTGGACATGATCAGCACCAGCGCCGACGCCTGTTGCGCCCAGCTGCGGTTGAACGGCGCCAGCAGGTTCAGGTAACGCTCCCAGTTTGGTGTGTCACGGCGGGCATAAAGAAAGCGCCAAGGCTGCGAGTTGCAACGACTGACAAGCGGTCTGGCTTTGCCGAAGGCCAGGCTCTAGACTGGCGCCGCCGCGCGCCGTGGCCCCAAGATGAATGCAGGAACTCCGTGTGATGATCGCTGAAAACGCGCCGTTCTGGCGGCGCAAGACCCTCGAACAACTCAGCCCGCAAGAGTGGGAGTCGCTGTGCGACGGCTGCGGCCTGTGCTGCCTGCAAAAGCTGGAAGACGAGGACGACAACAGCGTCTATTACACGCGTATCGCCTGCAAGCTGCTGGACCTCGAAACCTGCCAGTGCAGCGACTACCCCAATCGTTTCACCCACGTGCCTGACTGCATCCAGCTCACCCCGGGCAAGGCCGACCAGTTCAAGTGGCTGCCCAGCACCTGTGGCTACCGCCTGGTCAGCGAGGGCAAGGACCTGCCGGCCTGGCACCACCTGATCTGCGGTGACCGCAAGCAGGTGCATGAACAGCGTATTTCCCAGTCGGGGCGTATGCTCAGTGAGCACGATGTGCACGAAGACGACTGGGAAGACCACCTGATCTTCCGCGCCAGCTGAGCGGCGCGGCCCGCTGCCACGGGGAACAAGGAGTTTCTGTATGCGTTGTCAGCTGTTGTTGCTTGTAGGCCTGATGGCCAGTGCGCCCGCCTGGGCAAAAAAGGTCGATCTTGATTACCAGGTGCGCCTGTTACCGGCCAGTGGCCAGGCCGAGGTCCGCCTCACCCTGGCCGACGGCAGCGCAGTGCGCAGCCTGGATTTCGACCTGGGCAAGGCCGGGGCCTACAGCGGTTTCCAGGCTGATGGCCAATGGCAGTTGCAGGGCCAGCGCGGCGTGTGGCAGCCCGCAGCGGGCAAGACCAGCCTCAGCTACCGCGTGCAGTTGGACCAGAAGCTCGGCAGCGGTGCCTATTCATCGCGAATCACCCCGCACTGGGCGCTGTTCATGGGCGACCAGCTGGTGCCACCGGCGCGCCTCGACCAACAGGACGGCACCGAGCTGGTGGCGCGCCTGGCGTTCGACCTGCCCGATGGCTGGAAGAGCATCGAGACATCCTGGCCGCGCGTGGGCAAGGACAAGTTCCGCATCGACAACGTTTCGCGCCTGTTCGACCGCCCGACCGGCTGGATGCTTGCCGGTGACCTGGGCAGCCGCCGCGCCCGCCTGGGCGATACCGAGGTGACCGTGGCCGCGCCGGTCGGGCAGGGCATGCGGCGCATGGACAGCCTGACCTTGCTGACCTTTGTGTGGCCGCAGTTGCAGGCGGTGTTCCCGCGCAACCCGCCCAAGCTGCTGCTGGTCGGTGCCCGGGACGGCATGTGGCGCGGCGCGATGGCGGCGCAGGGTTCTCTGTACCTGCACAGCGCCCGGCCGATGGTGAGCGAGAACGGCAGCAGCCCGTTGCTGCGCGAAGTGGTGCAGTTGTTTGCGCAGATCCGTGGGCGCGACGGCAATGACTGGCTCGTGGAAAGCCTGACCGATTATTACGCCAGCGAGTTGCTGCGCCGTTCGGGCGGGGTGAGCGATGACCGTTACCTGGCCTGGCAGGCACGGCTGAGCAAGCAGGGCGCCAAGGTCACCCGGCTCAAGGCTGACCGCGCAACGCCGGCCCAGGTGGCGCGTGGGGTGATGCTGTTGCAGGCGCTGGACAAGGAAATCCGCATACACACCCAGGCCAAGCGTTCGCTCGATGATGTGGTGCGGGGGTTGATGCGGTTGCCCAGCGTCAGTACCGAGGACTTTGTGCAGATCAGCGAGAACGTGCTGGGGCGGCGTTCCGAGGTGTTGCAGAGCAAAGCGTTGCGCTAAGCATTTCTTTACCTGTACCGGCCTCTCCGCGGGCGCGCCCGCTCCCACCGTGGGTTACTGATTGGCAGGTTGTTGCTCTCCGGTGCTGGCCCTATCGCCGGCAAGCCAGCTCCCACAGGTACTGCACTGCCTTCCAGACTTGCGCACAACCCGTGGGAGCGGGCAAGCCCGCGAAGAGGCCAGCACAGGCTGGTGATATGCATGCAGCCACGAGCCCTTTGTGGGAGCTGGCTTGCCGGCGATAGGGCCCGCCCAGGCAGTGCAAAATCAACCGCCAGCCAACGGATCCTTGCCAGTCACCGTCACCCCGCGCGTCGCCGCCTCGGCACTGGCCTTCAGTGCCTCCAGCTCCGCCCCGCTGCGCTGTATGTCCGCACGCAACCGTTGGTACTCCTGCCGATGGCGCCGCCACCAGGCCTTGGTCGAGCAATGGCCGCTGACCCCGCGCGCCACCGCCAAACCACCCACCACCATCTGCAGCATGCCGACCAGGCCGCCATGGCGCAGGCCCTTGCTCAGCATCAGCGCCCCACCGGCCAGCGAACTGACCCGTTCCAGGCCATGAACATTGTGCTCGGACTGCGCTGCCGGGGAATGAATATCAAGCATGGCAAAGCCTCCTTGGGAAGTGTAAGCAGCTGACCTGCCCGCCGCCGCCATCGTTCAGTCGGCACGCCAAACGACATGCCCTGTCGCGGCGAAGGCTCTGCTAATGCCGCAGGCGTAGTGCTCAATAACTGGCTCCCGCACCTCGATGCCTGAGTCTTTGCCCTGAGCATGACGGTGCTGCTGACCCAAGCGGCATGCGCGGCGCGAGGCCTTGTCATCTGCGTAAGTCTGACGGGTCTGAATGAAAGAGAAGCTCCTGCATGCAAGGTTTTTTTTTGTTTGTGCGGTCAGTGTCGGGCGGGCCCTCATCGCCCATTTGTCTGAAACGGATAAATACCTGTCCGGTTTGGCAATGCAGCTTCAAGGGTGTTTAATCTCACCTCTAAAAACCGCTCCAAGCCTTGAAAACAAAGGCCCAGACAGTTTTCACCGTTCATCGAAAATGCTGTAGACACATTGTCTAACAGTGCCATATAGTCGTTATACAAATAGTAGACATAGCGCTATGACAACAAAGAAGGCCGCCATGAAAGCCACCGTTCAACCACTCACCGCAGAAGTGCCGCAGGACCGCAAAGCCGTCCTTGCAGAAGCACTGCGCCGCCGGATCCTCAGTATGGAACTGGCCCCGGGCGCCGTGGTGGACGAGCTGGCCCTGTGCGACGAGTTTGGCCTGTCGCGTCCCCCGGTGCGTGAGCTGCTGCGCCAGATCGCCGCCGAAGGCTACATCGAGCTGGAGGCCAACCGCGCGCCACGCGTCGCCGCCATGAACCACGAGTCGCTGCACAGCTTCTATGTGGCCGCCCCGCTTATCTACGTTGCCACCACCCAACTGGCCGCCACCTACGCCAGCGCCGAAGAAATCGAAGTGCTCAAGGCCATTCAGGCCCAGTTCCGCCGCGCCATCGAAGAGCGTGACGTGGAAAACCGTGTGCTCTACAACGACGCCTTCCACCTCGAAATCGGCCGGATGGCGCACAACGACTACCTGATGCCGAGCCTGCGTCGCCTGCTGATCGACCACACCCGGCTGGGCAAGATCTTCTATCGCGACCCGACCACCGATGACATGCAGCGCGACCTCGAGGCGGCCTGCGAGCAGCACGAGCAGATGATCCAGGCCATCGAGCGCCGCGACCCGCAGATGGCTGGCCATCTGGTGCGCGAGCACTTCGAGCTGTCGCGCCGGCGCATGGCCGAGTACGCCGCACCGCAAGGGCTGGATGTACCGATCCAGATATGAAAGACCAAGGTCAGGGCCGCCGCTGCTGACCACACGACAACGACAAGATCCAGGTTAGTGACATGACAAGAATAAGTTCGTTACCTGCTGATGACGCCACCTGTGGCTGGTATCACCTGAGCAAGCCCCGCACGCCAAGGCCGACCCACAGTGGTAACAGCCAGGCACGCTGGGTGGTGGTCGGCGCCGGTTTCACCGGCCTGGCTGCCGCGCGGCAGCTGGCAACGAACTTTCCGGATGACGAAATCGTGCTGGTCGAAGCCCAGGAAGTCGGCTTTGGCACCTCCGGGCGCAACGCCGGTTTTGCCATCGACCTGCCGCACGACATCGGCGCCGAGGACTACATTGGCGACATCGACATCGCCAAGACCGTGCTCAAGCTCAACCTGGGCGGCCAGGAAAACCTGAAGGAACTGATCGAACGCTACGACATCGAGTGCCAGTTCCGTCATTGCGGCAAATATCAGGCGGCCATCGAAGACCGCGGCATTGCCGTGCTGGATGCTTACCGCCGCGGCCTGGACAAGCTCGGCCAGCCCTACGAAGTGATCGAAGGGCGCGATTTGCCCGATCACATCGGTACGCACTTCTACCGCAAGGGTCTGTTCACCCCAGGCACTGCTCTGTTGCAGCCTTCGGCGCTGGTAAAAGGCCTGGCCGACAGCCTGCCGGGCAACGTGTCGCTGTACGAGAAGACGCCGATCACCGACGTTCAGTACGGCGACAAGGTGGTGCTGCGCCACGCCAACGGTTCGATTACCGCCGACAAGCTGGTACTCACCACCAACGCGTTCGGCATGAGCTTCGGCTTCCTCAAGGGCCGCATGCTGCCGGTGTTCACCTACGGCAGTATCACCCGCCCGCTGACCGAGCAAGAGCAGGCGCGCCTGGGTGGCAAACCCTACTGGGGCGTGATCCCTGCCGACCCGTTCGGCACCACCATGCGCCGCACCGTCGACAACCGCCTGCTGATTCGCAACAGCTTCAGCTACAACCCCGACGGGCGCAGCAACCGCAAATACCTGGAGCGTTTCGTCCAGCGTCACCGCGAATCGTTCGCCCGGCGCTTCCCGATGCTGCCCGGGGTCAACTTTGAATATACCTGGGGCGGTGCATTGGCACTGTCGCGCAACCACATGGGCTTCTTTGGCAAGTTGGCGCCCAATGTAGTTGGCGCACTGTGCTGCAATGGCCTGGGCGTTACCCGTGGCACGGTCACCGGCAAGTTGCTGGCCGACTGGCTGGCCGGTGACAAGAACCAACTGATCGAGTTTTTGCTGAATGCCCCCGGGCCTTGCGCCAACCCGCCGCAGCCTTTGGTTTCACTGGGCTTGAACGCCAACCTGATGTGGGGGCAGTTCCGCGCTGGCCAGGAAAGCTGAGCGCTGACGAGTTGTAATTTGAATACTTGATGCCGGAGGTTATTTAGCCGGCACGGGCACCCTTTGCCCGAAATCGATGATTGGCCAGCAGGCCATTCACCCGGGGCTGAGTGCTGTATTCAGTTTCGCGGACTCGCTCGCCTTGAAAATGTGCATGTAGCAGAGTGGTAGGAACAACAATGACAAGTACCAATGTTTCGATTGAAGATGTACCGATCAACAACTTCCACCAGTTGCTGACCTTGCGTTCCGGTGGCGGTTCGTTCGTCGACGGCTATGTATTGAGCATCATTGGCGTGGCCATGGTGCAGATGTCTGCAGGCCTCAGCCTGACCAGTTTCTGGCAGGGCATGATTGCCGCCTCGGCGCTGATCGGCATTTTCTTCGGTGGCTTCTTCGGCGGTTGGCTGACTGACCGCTTTGGCCGCAAACGCGTGTTTTTCGTCGGCCCGACCTTGTTCATCCTGGCCTCGGTGGCGCAGTTCTGGGTGGAATCGGCGCTGGCCCTGTTCCTGCTGCGCTTTGCCATCGGCATTGCGGTGGGTATCGAATACCCGGTCGCCACCTCGCTGCTGGTGGAGTTCCTGCCCAAGAAAAACCGTGGCCCACGCCTGGCCACCCTGACCGTGCTGTGGTTCGCCGGTGCTGCCACTGCCTACCTGGCGGGTGAGGCGATTTTGCGCCACGGCGGCGACGATGCCTGGCGCCTGGTATTGGCCAGTGCCGCCGTGATCGGTGCGCTGCTGTTCGCAATTCGCCTGGGCACCCCGGAATCACCGCGCTGGTTGATCAGCAAAGGCCGTTCGGCCGAAGCCGAACAGGTGATCAAGCGCGTGTACGGCAACGGTTTTTCACTGAAAAACCTGCCGGAGGAGCCCAAGACCCACAAGCTGTCGTTCCTCAGCCTGCTGCACTCCGGCTACGGCAAGCGCATGCTGTTCGTCACCATGTTCTGGACCTGCTCGGTGATCCCGGTGTTCGCCGTCTACGCGTTCGCCCCCCGGGTGCTGGGCGCACTCAACCTGAAGGGTGACTGGGCATCGATCGGTTCGATCGCCATCACGTTCCTGTTCGTGGTCGGCTGCATCATCGGCACCCGCCTGCTGAACACCATCGGCCGCCGCACCACGTTGCTGCACAGCTTCTTCTGGTCAGGGCTGGCGCTGCTGGGCCTGGGTGCCTTCAGCAACGGTAACGAGATGCTCATCCTGGCCCTGTTCGGCGCCTATGCGCTGTTCATCGGTGGCGCCCAGGTGTTGCAGCTGGTGTACCCCAACGAACTGTTCCCGACCGAGATCCGCGCTGGCGCGGTGGGTGTGGGCACCTCGATGTCGCGCATCGGCGCTGCCGTCGGCACCTGGCTGGTGCCCATCGCGCTCGACAGCTACGGCATCGGCGCAACCATGTATGCCGCCGCCGTGGTCACCTTCGTCGGCCTGGCCTTCTCGCTCGCCCTGGCACCGGAAACCCGTTCGCTGAACCTGCAACAAGCGGCTTCGCTGGGCTGAACCCTTACAACCTGCCGCAGCGTCCTTGCGCTGCGGCTTTTACGACACTGAGCAACGCACTGGAGAACCTACCGTGAAATTCGAAGGCATCTACACCCCGGCAATCACTCCGCTGGCTGCGGACGGCTCGATCGACAAGGCGGCGTTCGCCGAAGTCCTCGAATATCTGGTCGACTCGAAAATCCACGGCGTGATCATCGGTGGCTCCACCGGCGAGTACTACGCCCACACCACCCAAGAGCGCATCGAGCTGGCCGCCCAGGCCAAGGACGTGCTCAACGGCCGCCTGCCGCTGATCGTCGGCACCGGTGGCATCCGCACCGAAGACGCCGTGGCCTTCGCCCAGCACGCCAAGGAAATCAAGGCTGACGCCCTGCTGGTGGGCACCCCGCCATACGCGCTGCCGACCCAGCAGGAAATCGCCCTGCACGTCAAAGCTGTCGACGCCGCCGCCGGCCTGCCGATCATGCTCTACAACTACCCGGGCCGCATGAGCGTGAGCATGGGCGAGGAGTTCTTCGATGCCGTTGCCGATGTGAAAAACATCGTCGCCATCAAGGAAAGCTCCGGTGACATGGCCCAGCTGCACCGCCTGGCCATCCACCGCCCGAACATCCAGCTGTCGTGCGGCTGGGACGACCAGGCCCTGGAATTCTTCGCCTGGGGCGCCCAGAGCTGGGTCTGCGCCGGCTCCAACTTCATCCCGCGCGAGCACGTGGCCCTGTACGAGGCCTGCGTGATCGAGAAGGACTTCGCCAAAGGCCGCAAGATCATGGCTGCCATGATGCCGCTGATGGACTTCCTCGAAGGTGGCAAGTTTGTCCAGGCGATCAAGAACGGTGTAGCCCTGAACGGCCTGAAGACCGGCGGCGTGCGCAAGCCGCTGTACGACCTGAATGAGGCCGAGAAGCAAGAACTCAAGCGCGTGGTCACCGAACTCAAGGCCACCATCGCACAGATCAAATAAGGAGCCGGGACCATGGCTGATTTGCTGAGCAAGGAACAATACGCGGCCATTGCCGCCGAACTGCAGCTGCGCACCCAGGCGTTCATCGACGGTGAATTCCGCGACGCCATTTCGGGCCGCACCTTCGTCACCACCAACCCGGCTACCGGCAAGCAGCTGGCAGAAGTCGCCGCCTGTGACGTGCAGGATGTCGACGTTGCCGTGGCTGCCGCCAAGCGCGTGTTCGAGGAAGGCACCTGGTCGAAGATGCAGCCGAACGACCGCAAGCACGTGCTGCAGAAGTTCGCCCAGCTGCTGGAAGACAACGCCCACGAGCTGGCGGTGCTGGAAGCGCTGGACAGCGGCAAGCCGGTCAGCGAGTGCCAGAACGTCGACGTGCCGGAAACCATCCACACCATTCGCTGGCACGCCGAGCTGATCGACAAGATCTACGACGCCACTGCCCCGACCGGCAACGCTGCCGTGACCATGGTGGTGCGTGAAGCCATCGGCGTGGTCGGCCTGGTGCTGCCGTGGAACTTCCCGCTGCTGATGCTGGCCTGGAAAATCGCCCCGTCGCTGGCCGCCGGTTGCTCGATCGTGGTCAAGCCCGCCAAGGAAACCACCCTCAGCGCCCTGCGCGTGGCCGAGCTGGCCCATGAGGCTGGCATCCCGGCCGGTGTGTTCAACCTGGTGCCTGGCGGTGGCCGTGAAGTGGGCGAAGCCATTGGCCGCCACATGGACATCCCGATGGTCAGCTTCACCGGCTCCACCGATACCGGCCGCCTTTTCCTGATGTACGCTGCCGAGTCCAACCTCAAGCGCATCGTTCTGGAGCTGGGTGGCAAGAACCCGGCCGTGGTCATGAACGACTGCGAAGACCTGAACGAAGTGGCCGAATTTGTCACTGCCGGTGCGTTCTGGAACATGGGCGAAAACTGCTCTGCATCGTCGCGCCTGATCGTCCACAAGGACGTCAAGGACGAGCTGCTGAGCCTGATCGGCAAGCACCTGAAGGACTGGAAGCTGGGCGACCCGCTCGACCCGGACAACCGCCTGGGCGCCATGGTCAGCAAGTCGCACTTCGAGAAGGTCAAGTCGTACCTGGAATACGCGGCCGAGCACAAGCTTGACGTCGTTCAAGGTGGCGAAGCGGAACAGGGCGTGTTCATTCAGCCGACCATCGTCGACAACGTTGGCCGTGACAACAAGCTGTTCATCGAGGAAATCTTTGGCCCGGTGCTGAGCGTGACCAGCTTCGAGACCATCGACGAGGCGATCGAACTGGCCAACGATACCGTCTACGGCCTGGCTGCCTCGGCCTACACCGGCAGCCTGCGCAATGCGCTGCGCCTGTCGCGTGAAATCCGCGCGGGCGTGGTCACGGTCAACTGCTTCGGCGAAGGTGATGTCACCACGCCGTTCGGTGGCTACAAAGAGTCTGGTTTCGGTGGGCGCGACAAGTCGATCTGGGCCCACGACCAGTACACGGAGCTGAAGACCATCTGGATCAACGCTTCGTGATCCGAGCAAGACCGGTGCTGTTCTGACGGAGCTCAGCACCTGGCCGCTTTTGTGGTGGCTGTGCGGGCCTCATCGCCGGCAAGCCAGCTTTCACAGGTACCCGCAGTCTTCACGGCCTGCGCACTTCCTGTGGGAGCTGGCTTGCCGGCGATGAGGCCGGTACAGGCACTGCAAGTGCGGCCTTTTTCCTTACTTGAACTTGGGCCCCGAACGGGTATTCAACCCCTTGGCCAAACGGTCATACAGCACCACATTCACCGTCGCCGCCAGGTTCATGCAACCTTCGGTCGGGATATAGATGGTCTCTTCACACCACGCCCGCACATCCTCGCTCAACGAACCATCCTCCGGCCCGAAGATATAGATGGCCCGGTCCGGGTGAGTGTATTCGGGCAGCGGCCGCGCGCCCTCCACCAGCTCTACCGCTACCGGTGTGCACCCCAGCGGGATGATGCGCTGCAGGTCGTCGATGCCGATCAGGGGAATGTCGTAGTGCACGCGCTTGGTGTCGGTGACGAAGTCACGGGCGCGTTCGTAGCGTTTGCCGGTATAGAACACCGAATTGACGCCATAGCAGCCGGCGGCGCGCATCACCGAGCCGACGTTTTCGGCAGACTTGGGGTTGAACAGGCCGATGCAGCTGTATCGTTTGTTTGCCACGTACCGGGGCCCTTCGCGAAAAAAGCGCGATTATACGGGCTGCCCGGTAGCAGCGGGGGGCGAATCGATGGTCAGTCTTTCTTCATCATCCCGGCCAGCGCGGCAAACGGGTTGTGGGTGGCCTTGGCAATGCTCGGGGTGCTGAGCGAGCCATCGCTGAAGTACTGCTGGTCGGTGTAGCGCGAGTGCTCGTTGTCATGGCAGTACAGGCACAGCAGCTCCCAGTTGGAGCCGTCCTGCGGGTTGTTGTCGTGGTTGTGGTCACGGTGGTGCACGGTCAGCTCGCTCAGGCGCTTGCCGGCGAATTCACGGGCACAGCGGCCGCAGACGTGCGGATACATTCTCAGGGCCTTGTCGCGGTAGCCCATTTCCTTGTCGCGCTTGGCATCGGCCAGGATGCGGTCCAGGCGCGCGGTGGCGGCGGCGGAAGAGGTGGCGCTCATGGTGTTTCCTTTGTTCTGATCAGGCAGATGACGGTTATGGCATTGAGTCTAGCGCGCTTGCCGGGCAGGCGGACAGGCGAAAGCTTCGATTTAGGCGTAGCCTGTAGGAAGGTTCCCGACAGGAGGTTGCTGATGTTTCACGCGATCCTCGCCGCGCTGGTTGTGGCTGGCCTGCCCTTGGCTGAAGCCGCCAGTACACCCCCCCGGCTGACCACGCCGGTGCCGGGTGCACCGGGTACGCCAACGCCCACGCCTTACCCGCAGATAACCCCGAGCACACCGCCCAAGGCCTATGACAGCCAGCCGGGGGCACCGTTGTTGCCACCGATGCCGGTGCCCGGGCCGCCGAAGGACCAGCCATTGCCGGGGATCCGGCCAGAGCCTGCGAAGCCGGCGGTGGATGATGATTAGGGCTGTACGACTTTAGTTTTTTGGCGCCTGTGAGATCGAGCGCCGCCCGCGCGGCGCTCGGTCTCACAGGCGCAGAAACCTATCGGCGAACCCTTCAAGCCTCACACCACACCCAGCTCGCCAAACACGAACGCATACTCCAGGGCCACATCCTTCAACCCCTGATACCGCCCGCTCATTCCGCCATGCCCGGCGCCCATCTCGGTCTTGAGCAGCAGCAGGTTGCTGTCGGTCTTGCGCGTGCGTAGCCGTGCCACCCACTTGGCCGCTTCCCAGTACTGCACGCGGCTGTCGTTGTAACCCGCCACCACCAGCATCGCCGGGTAGGCCTGCGCCATCACGTTTTCATAGGGGGCGTAGGCCTTGATTCGCTCGTACACCTGCGGCTCTTGAGGGTTGCCCCATTCGTCGTACTCGGTCACGGTCAGCGGCAGCTCGGGGTCGAGCATGGTGTTGAGCACGTCGACGAACGGTACTTCGGCAATCGCACAACGGAACAGCTCGGGACGCAGGTTCAGCACCGCGCCGATCAGCAGGCCCCCGGCGCTGCCGCCACTGATGGCCAGGCGTTCGGCAGCGGTCACGCCTTCGGCGATCAGGTGCTCGGCGCAGGCAATGAAGTCGCTGAAGGTGTTGTGCTTGTGCTCCTGCTTGCCAGCGCGGTACCACGCCTCGCCCAGTTCGCCGCCGCCGCGCACATGGGCGATGGCAAAGGCCACGCCGCGTTCCAGCAGGCTCAGGCGGGCATGCGAGAACCACGGGTCCAGGCTCTCGCCGTAGGCACCGTAGCCATACAGGTAAAGCGGCACGGTCTGGCCAAGGTCCTGGCGGCGGCGCACCAGGCTGATCGGCACCTGGGTACCGTCCGCCGCAGTGGCCCACACGCGCTCGCTGACATAGTCATCGGCATCGAATGCACCTAGCACCGGGGTTTGCTTGAGCACAGCCTGCTCGCCGCTGGCGAGTTCCAGCTGGCGTACCTGCGCCGGGCGGTTGAGTGCCTCGTAGCGCAGGCGGATGCGCGTGC
The DNA here is from genome assembly GCF_059295255.1 of Pseudomonas sp. 8_5_2. Taxonomy (NCBI): domain Bacteria; kingdom Pseudomonadati; phylum Pseudomonadota; class Gammaproteobacteria; order Pseudomonadales; family Pseudomonadaceae; genus Pseudomonas; species Pseudomonas sp. 8_5_2. The sequence continues at coordinate 4,532,660 of NZ_CM181238.1, read as the reverse complement.
TGGCGAACTCCAGGCTGTCCTGCACGTACAGGCTGTAGGCGGCGTCTGGTAGCTCGACGCGGTAGGCCGGCAGGCCCTGCGGGCGCACGTCGATGATCGGCAGGCCGCCCTCGCGCAGGCTCAGGGTCAGGGCGCCGGCATTCAGGCTGAGGCCTTCGAGCATGATCGCGTCGCGGTGCGGCACCAACACCTGCCATTGCTCACGGCGTGGTACCGGCGAGACCTGGGCGTGGTACAAGGCGAAGTTGATGCCGTCCTGGTTGGTGCGGATGAACCAGCGCCACTCGCCATCGAGCTGGCCGTGGTCGGGGAAGTATTCGTGGCCTTCGACCCGCGGCGCCAGGCAGGTGAACGGCGCCTGCGCGGTTTCGGCGTCCAGCACCCAGGCCTCGCTGGTGGTCTTGCTGTTCAGCAGCAAGACCAGCTGGCGTTCGGAGCTGGTGCGGTAGCAGTGCAGGAAGAAGCGCCCGTCAGGCTCTTCGAACACGGTTTGGGCGTTGTCGCTGCCCAGCGTGTGGCGACGCAGGCGCCAGGGCCGGTGGGTGTCGTCCAGCTCGGCGAAAAACAGTGTCTGGCTGTCGTTGGCCCAGGTCAGGCTGCCGTCGCAGTCGTCGAAGGGCAGGGTGGTGACGCTGCCGCTGGCCAGGTCCTTGACGTACAGGGTGTAGATTTCATCGCCACTGGTGTCGAGGCTGTAGGCCAGCAGGCGATGGTCGGGGCTGACATTGAACGCGCCCAGCGACAGGAAGCCGCCGTTGGCCAGGGCATTGGGGTCGAGCAGCAGTTGCTCGCGGCTTTCATCGACGGTGTTCGAATCGTCGGCCGGGCGCGGGCAGCGGTAGTGGCGCGGGTACTCGTCACCCGCGGTGGTGCGGGTGTAGTACAGGTAGGGGCCCCACGGTGCCGGCAGCGACAGGTCGGTTTCGAGGATGCGGCCTTTGATTTCTTCGAACAATTGCTCGCGCAAGGGCGCCTGCTCGGCCAGGCAGGCCTCCTGGTAGGCGTTTTCGGCCTGCAGGTAGGCGAGCACCTCGGGCGTGTCGCGCTGTTGCAGCCAGGCATAGGGGTCGGCGGCCTGGGCCTGGTGGGCGATTGGGGGTTGGGGCTTGGTTGGCATTGAGGATCTCTTGATTGGGGTTGCCTGTGCCGGCCGCTTCGCTGCGGTACAGGCAAACACTGTGTGCGCCCGGAAAAGTGTTTATCATAGGCATCTCTTTGCCTGGCTTGCACGAACACCATGACCGAGAACGACTACACCCTCGCCTGGGGCCTCTATGCTGTCGCCGCCCTGGGCTGCCTGCTGGTTGGCTTCAAGCTCACCGGCTGGATGTGGCGCTGGCTGCGCGAACCGCTGCGGGTGGTACTGGCCGTGCTGCTGCTGACCCCGACCATCGTCGACCCGGTGAAGGAAAGCTTCGCCCCGGCCATCGCCATCACTGCTTTGGATGTCGCCTTCAAGGTTGGCAACAACGCCTGGCGCGCCGTTTCCGACTTCGCCATGTACGGTTTGATCGCGTTCGGCCTGTATCTGCTTTTCGTATTGCTGCGCTGGCCGCTGGAAAAGCGCGCCCGCGAGCGCCGCGCCCAGGCCGAAGCCGCCGCCCAGCGCGAGGTGGCCGAGGATGACCAGCTCGGCACCCAGGCCCCGCTGGCCGCCGAGCGCCACGACCGTTACCGTGACAACCCGCCCCCAGCCGCCCCGCGCGGCGGTGGCCGGGTCGAGCCCCGTCTGTAAGCGGAGACACGCCATGTGCGAACTGCTGGGCATGAGTGCCAACGTCCCGACCGACATCGTCTTCAGTTTCACCGGGCTGATGCAGCGCGGTGGCCGTACCGGTCCGCACCGTGACGGCTGGGGCATCGGCTTCTACGAAGGCCGTGGCCTGCGCCTGTTCCAGGACCCGGCGGCGAGCAGCGAGTCGGAAGTGGCCAACCTGGTGCAGCGTTACCCGATAAAAAGCCAAGTGGTCATCGGCCATATCCGCCAGGCCAACGTCGGCAAGGTCTGCCTGTCCAACACCCACCCCTTCGTGCGGGAAATGTGGGGCCGCAACTGGTGCTTCGCGCACAACGGCCAGTTGGGCGACTTCAAGGGCGAGGTCAGCTTCTACCGGCCGGTGGGCGACACCGACAGCGAAGCTGCCTTCTGCGACCTGCTCAACCGCATCCGCAGCGCCTTCCCCGAACCCGTACCGGTGGAACAGTTGCTGCCGGTGCTGGTCGAAGCCTGTGCCGGCTACCGTGGCCGGGGCGTGTTCAACTGCATGCTCAGCGATGGCGACTGGCTGTTCTGCTTCTGCTCGACCAAGCTGGTGCACATCACCCGACGTGCACCGTTTGGCGCAGCGCGGTTGAAGGATGTCGACCTGATCGTCGATTTCCATACCGAAACCACCCCCAATGACGTGGTCACGGTGATCGCCACCGAGGCCCTGACCGAGAACGAGACCTGGCAGCGCTACGAGCCGGGTCAATGGGCCTTGTGGCGGCACGGCGAGTGCACAGCGCACGGCCAGAGCTAAGGACGCTGCATGTTCAGAAGTTACCTGCGGTTGCTGCTGTTCACCTTCGGCCTGCTGGCCGGTATCCAGGTCCCGGGGTTGGTCAAGGACTACAGCCAGCGCGTCGAAGCGCACCTGTTCGAGTCGCGCGAAGCGCTGGATGGCTTCCGCCAGACCGCCGAACGCTTCTTCGACGGCGACCTGCAGGCGCTGCTGCGGCATTACCGCAGCAGCGACGACCCGGTGTTCAACAGTGATGCCAACAGCATCGAAAGCCTGATGATCCGCAACGAACTGCTGGAAAACGAATGGCAGGCGCTGCAAGGGCCCTGGGCACAGCGGACCTGGCATGTGCTGGTGCAGGCCGACCCGCAGTTGCGTGAAGAAACGCTCAATAGCTACAGCTACCAGATTCTGCTGGTGCCCGAGGCGGTGGGCTGGGGGATTGGTGCAGGGTTTGTTCTGGCGTTCCTGGTCGAGAGCCTGTTGCTTGGGATTGGCTGGCTGATCCTCGGCGGGCGGCGTGGGGCGGTCAAAGAGAGCTGGCGCTGACGTTCGCCTTGAGCAATACAGTGCTTGGGATATCGAGCGCCGCCCGCGCGGCGCATCGCGGATAAATCCGCTCCTTGTATGTTGTGTCTGACCCTGACGAGAGAGGTTATTCTGGTCAGGTTCGAGAAGCACTTCCGGGGAGACCGATCGCTCCTGAAGGCAGGCTTGCCCTGACCTTGTATGTAGAGAGGTCCCCCGCCTCATTGCCCACTACGAAGAGTATCGAGAAGCCGACTAGTCGGACTTCGCATTACAAGGTTGCAGCGGCATGAATTTCGAGGTCGGGGAACCGGAGGCCATTGTTACCTAACTCACATGCGGTGGGAAGAATGAGTGTCTGTGTTGGCGTGGATATCGGTTCGCGTACTTCGATTGCTGGGGTGCGTAAAGATGGGCGCCCTGTCGGGCAATGGGACATCGCCCAGACACCCGCTGGCCGCAAGGCAGCGGTGAAAAAACTGCAGGCCCTCAAACCCAAGACGATCGTGATGGAGGCCACGGGGATCTATTATTTGGACCTCGCGCTTGAGCTGCATGCGGCCGACCTTCCTGTTTCAGTCATCAACCCCAAAAGTTTCCATAACTTCGTCAAGCTCATGCTGGTCAACAGCAAGACTGATGCAATAGATGCTCAGTTGCTAGCCGAGTACGGCGAGCGTATGACGCCGCGCTTGTGGACACCGCCAAGCCCTGTACAGCTTGAGCTCAGGGCCCTCGGTCGGCACATCAATCGGCTGGTAGGACACCGCACCAGGGCGAAAAATGAGCTGCATGCACTGCAGGCGACCGCTACGACCATTTCTATTTTGATCGAGGATCAGGAGGAGGCGATTGCCACCCTGGACACTCGCATTGAGCGCTTTCGTAAAGCAGGACGCGAACTGATCGCCCAATGTCCAACCCTCACCCAGCAATACAAGCAACTACTCGCAGGCCCCGGAATAGGAGAAGTTACGGCACTTGCAGCTTTGGCTGAATTGACCACACTGCCTGAACTGCTCAAGTCCTCTCAGGTAGCACGCCATGCGGGGCTGGATGTTCGACAGACACAATCTGGAACAAGCATCGACAAGCCAGGCCGGCTCGGTAAGAGTGGGAATGCGTATCTACGCGCAGCCATGTATATGCCAGCGTTGACTGCGGTGCGCTGTGACCCTTATGCAAAGGCCTTTTACGAGTCGCTGATCGGTAGAGGCAAGAAAAAAATGCAAGCTATCGCCGCTGTCATGCGCAAATACCTGACAGGTATCTGGGCATGCATGCGCGGGGATGTGCCATTTGATACGGCCAAGCTTTTCAGCTCTGAACACCTCAGAAAAGCTTGACCGCCAACAGAGTATCTACATTTGTTGCAACGTGCCTAACCTGTTGCGCCATGGTCGCCTGCTTTGGCGCATGACATGAACTCGGGACACATTTGCAAACCATATCGTCCGAGCACCAATTGCAGGCAATTCTAGGCTGAAACGTGAATAGACAATTCATGGATGACCGTCATGCTCAGCCCGAAAGGCTGCCTGCTGCGCCGCCGTAGGTGCTCAGAACCGGGCAGGCTCTGTGCTCACTACAGTCACTCAGAACCGCCACCCGTTGTTCGACAATTTCCAGCGCGCACGCATCGTGATTCGCCATCTGCGCATGGCAGAGCAGGAGAACAGCTGCCATTCACTGGCCTGGGTTGTCATGCCTGACCATGTACATTGGCTGATCGAGCTGAAAGAAATAACTCTGAGCACACTGATGCGTCGCTTCAAAGCGAGGTCAAGCCACTGCTTGCGAAAGTCTGGAGCCCTCACGGTCCCCGTCTGGCAAGCCGGTTATCACGACCGCGCTCTGCGCAGGGAAGAAGATGCAGTCAAGGCCGCCAGGTACATCATTGCCAACCCATTAAGAGCAGGATTGGTGACCAGAATCGGTGACTATCCCCATTGGGATGCGATCTGGATCTGATCCCAAAGACTGACAACCATGGCCTGACAGGTGCGGCACGTTGCAACAAATGTAGGGGCGGATTCATCCGCGATGCGCCGCGCGGGCGGCGCTCGATCTCACAGGCGCGGAAAACCTAGCGGCGAACAGCTACGAAGCCAACACAATCCGTCGCCCCCCCACATCCCGCGCATACCGCTCCAGCACCTGCCGGCAGACCCCGACCACCTCATCCACCAGCGCCACCCCGGTTTGCCAGGCCACCACCAGCTCCAGGCTCGGCGGGGGTTGCAGCCCCGTCAGTAACACCAGCTCACCCCGGCCCAGCTCACCGTCCACCAGCGCCGGCGGCAGCGCACCAATGCCAAACCCGTCGCGCAGCAGCCGCGTAATCGCCGCTACGGAATTCACGCAGTTCAGTCGCGGCGCCTCGGCTCCCGCGCCCTGCAGCAGGCTCAGCACCTCCTGGTGCGGCCGAGAGTTCTTCGAGAAGGTGATGATGCGCTCACGGCCAAGCTCGGCCAGCGATGCATAGTCGCGGTGCTGGTGCGAACCGGCCGCCACCACCCAGCCCATCGGGTAACGTGCCAGGTCCAGGCTGCGGATCGACTGCTCGCGCAGCAGGTCGGTCTGCAGGATCACATCGAGAAAGCCCTTTTGCAGCTGCTCGCGCAGGTTCAGCGCAGTGTCGGCCACCAGTTCGATCTCCACCTGCGGGTAGCGCTCGGTCAGCTCGGCCACCAGCGCGCTCATCCAGGTGTGGATCACCGTGTCCATCACCCCGATGCGGATGCGTCCAAGCTTGGCCCGGTCACTGTCCAGCGACTGCTTCATGGCTTTGGCGGTTTCCAGCATGCGCTCGGCATATTCCAGCACCTTGCCGCCCTCCGGGGTCAGGCTGACGCCGCGGGAATCGCGCAGCAGCAGCTTCACGCCCAGGTCAGCCTCCAGCGCGGCGATGCGGCTGGACACCGAGGCCTGGGTGGTGAACAGCTTTTCTGCGGTCAGGCGGAAGCTCTTGAGCCGGGCGACCCAGACGAAGGTTTCGAGGAAGCGAAGGTTCATGATCAGTTTTTCTTGTTCCAGACCGGCGGTTTTTCTCGTTGGACGCAGGCGACACGGCCTCTGAACAATGACGCCCAGGCCGCGACCCTCAAGTCGCCTATAAAACAATACCAACAAGCCGAGGCAAGCATGAACCCCACCGGCGTGCAGCAGCAGGTCAGTTCCCCCTCTTCGTCCGGGCCATTCGCCTGGTATCGCGATATCGACTCACAACAACGGCGCACCTTCTGGAGCTGCAAGATCGGCTATGGCCTGGACGGCATGGACACGCAGATGCTCAGCTTCGTCATCCCCACGCTGATCATGCTGTGGGGCATCACCACCACCGAGGCCGGGTTGATCCACACCAGCACGCTGATCGCCTCGGCCGTGGGTGGCTGGGTGGCAGGCATTCTTTCCGACCGTATCGGCCGGGTGCGTACCCTGCAGTTGACGGTACTGTGGTTCGCCTTTTTCACCTTCCTTTGCGGCTTTGCGCAAAACTACGAACAATTGCTGATCGCCCGTACCCTGATGGGTTTCGGCTTTGGCGGTGAGTGGACCGCCGGTGCGGTGCTGATCGGCGAAGTCATCCGTGCCCAGGACCGCGGCAAGGCGGTCGGGATGGTGCAGTCCGGCTGGGCGCTTGGCTGGGGCCTTACCGCCATCCTCTATGCGCTGCTGTTCTCCTGGCTGCCGGCCGAGCAGGCCTGGCGTGCACTGTTCCTGCTGGGATTGGTGCCGGCGATCTTCGTCATCTTCGTTCGCCGGCTGGTCAAAGACCCGGAGGTGTACCGCGAGGCCAAGGCGGTGGAAAACGCCGAGGCACCTTCGCACTTCTACGAAATTTTCGCCCCCGGCATGCTGTGGACCACCGTGCGTGCGTCGCTGCTGACCACCGGCGCGCTGGGCGGCTACTACGCCATCACCTCGTGGCTGCCTACCTTCCTCAAGAACGAGCGCGGCCTGAGCGTGCTGGGCACGGGCGGCTACCTGGCCATGGTGATCGTCGGCTCGTACATCGGCTATGTGGTCAGCGCTTATCTGTCCGACCTGCTGGGGCGCAAGAAGAATTTCATCCTGTTTGCCGTGGGCTCGTTCGTCATCGTGCTGCTGTACACGCAGATGGCAGTCAGCGATGGGGTCATGCTGTGGCTGGGTTTCCCGCTGGGCTTCTTCGCCTCGGGGATCTTCAGCGGCATGGGGGCGTTCCTGACTGAACTGTTCCCCACCCGCATTCGCGGTTCGGGGCAGGGCTTCTGCTACAACATCGGCAAGGTCATCGCGGCACTGTTCCCGCTGATGATCGGCATGCTGGGCCAGAAAGTCCCGTTGGGCCTGGGCATTGGCGTGTTCTCGGCCGTGTCCTACGGCGTGGTGATCGTGGCCGCGCTGAGCTTGCCGGAAACACGCGGCAAACAGCTGCAGGCGCGGTAAGGTAGGCATATGGACAACAAAAACAACGGAGGCCGCGCGGTGGAACGCCTGCTACTCAATTGCGACATGGGCGAGAGTTTCGGCAGCTGGCGCATGGGCCTGGATGCCGAAGTGATGCCTTACATCGATTGCGCCAACATCGCCTGCGGCTACCACGCCGGCGACCCAGGCATCATGCGCCGCACCGTCGCCCTGGCGCTGGAGCATGGGGTGCGCATCGGTGCGCACCCGGCCTACCCGGACCTGGCCGGTTTCGGCCGCCGCTCCATGGCCTGCGGCAACGAGGAAATCCGCGACATGCTGCACTATCAGATCGGCGCCCTGGACGGCATCTGCAAGGTGCTGGGCGGCCGCGTAGCCTATGTGAAACCCCATGGCGCGTTGTACAACGACATGATGGCCGACCCGCTCAAGCTGCGTACCGTGCTGGAGGCCGTGGCGGCCTACGACAGCACCTTGCCGCTGATGCTCATGGCCACGGCCGACAACCGCGCGGCCCAGGCCTTGGGCGACGAGATCGGCGTGCCACTGTGGTTCGAGGCCTTCGCCGACCGCGCCTACACCGCCAGTGGTCACCTGCGGTCGCGGCGCCTGCCTGGTGCTGTACACCACGACCCGGCGCTTGTGGTGGAGCAGGCCGTGCGCCTGGCCCGGGGCGACACGCTGGTGGCGGACGACGGCAGTGCACTGAAGCTGGTGGCCAGCACCCTGTGCGTGCATGGCGACAACGACAGTTCGGTGGCGGCTGTGCGGCAGATTCGCCTGGCCCTCGATGCACTGGAGCCACGATGAACCCACGCGTTGAAGTAGTGGCCTTCGATAGCCTGATGGTGCGCCTGTTCGAGCGTATCGACGAGGCCAACATGCCCTGGATGCTTGCCGCCAGCCAACGCTTGAGCGTGGCGTTCGGTGAACATTTGCTGGATCTGGTGCCGTCCTATACCACGCTGATGGTGCAATTCGACCTGCCGCCGGGCGAGGCGAGGGCATTGATCAAGCAAGCGCTGGACGGTTTGCGGCCAGACGCCGGCAGTGGCGGTCGCCGTCACGAAATCCCAGTGTGGTACCACGCCAGTGTCGGCCCTGAGCTTCCCGTGCTGGCAGCCCGCAGCGGCCTGAGCGAAGCCGAGGTGATCCGCTTGCACGGCGAGCGCGATTATCCGGTGTTCGCCCTGGGCTTCGCCCCGGGTTTCGGCTTCATGGGCCTGGTCGACGAACGCCTGGCCAGCCCGCGCCTGAGCACCCCACGCAAGCGAGTGGCGGCGGGCAGTGTCGGCATTGCCGAACGCCAGACAGCAGCCTATCCGGCGGTGTCGCCAGGCGGCTGGAACCTGATCGGGCGCACGCCCGTGCGCCTTTTCGACCGCGAACGTGAGGGCTACAGCCTGCTGCAGCCGGGGGACCGGGTGCGCTTTGTGGCGGTATCGAAGGCCGATTTCGTCGCCTTGGGCGGCGATGTGGAGGCGCAGGCATGAAGCAGTTGAGGATCGAAACCAGCACCGCGTTGTGCCAGTTGCAGGACGCCGGGCGCTTTGGCGTGCGCCACCTGGGCGTGACCCAGGGCGGGGCGCTGGACTGGGTGGCGATGCACTGGGCCAACTGGCTGCTCGGCAACCCGTTGGGAGCACCGGTGGTCGAGGTGACGCTGGGTGGTTTCTGCGTGGTGGCCGAACAGGATTGCGTGCTGGCGCTGGCCGGTGCCGATCTGGATGCACGGGTCGAAGAGCAGCCGATCGCACCCTGGCGCAGCTTTGCCTTGGCCAAGGGGCAGCGGTTGACCCTGAAACAGCCGAAACGGGGTGTGCGTGCGTACCTGGCGGCGCCTGGCGGGTTCCAGGGCGAGGCGGTGCTGGGCAGTTGTGCCACCGTTGTGCGGGAGCAGCTGGGCGGGGTTGATGGTCAAGGTTCGGCGCTTGGCGAAGGCCAGGTGCTGGCGTTCGCAGATGCCGCGGTCAGCCTGCGCGAGGTGCCTGAGGCGCTGCGCCCGCGTCATCAGCCCAAGCCTGTGCTCGACCTGGTGATGGGCGCGCAGATCGGCGATTTCAGCGGTACCAGCCTGTTCGAAGCGTTCAACCGCGAGTGGACGCTGGACAGCCGCGCCGACCGCATGGGCATTCGCTTGCTGGGGCCGCAGTTGGTCTACCAAGGGGCGCCGATGATTTCCGAAGGCATTCCGCTGGGGGCGGTGCAGGTGCCGCCGGATGGGCAGCCGATCGTGTTGCTCAATGACCGGCAGACCATCGGCGGCTACCCGCGGCTGGGGGCGTTGACGCCGCTGGCGCTGGCGCAACTGGCGCAGTGCATGCCGGGGGCTTCTGTGCGGTTCAGGGCGGTGGTGCAGGACGAGGCCTGGCGGGAGCAGCAGCTTTATCTGGGGCGTTGGGTGTAAGGCTGCTGGCCTGTTTGCGGGCTCCTAGAGGGGTTACATAGGGAGCGGCGCATCCCTCCCTTTTTACGTTTTTTAAAGGCAGTACCTGATAATTTTGTCAGTTGTGGCGCGACCGCTGTTCGCCTAGGGTGAAGAGAGTGTCTTATCTTCTTCGTTGGCCACTGATGGAACCGTATTTGATAGGTGTGCCATTGAGTTTGTGTCGGTAAGCCACTGTGTGAAAATAGGGTGGTCTACATGTGTCGTTATCCGTGTTGGAGATTAGGGTGAGAGCCAATAAGCTCCGCATAAGTGTTAAGAAGTCTTCTTATACAATTTACGGTGGTGCATCAGAGTCGCACGCTTCACTCGGGTTTTCTGGTGAACGGCGAGATGTATTGAGTGATTCGTATCTGCTGGGCTTAGGGCGTAGGATTTACAGCCCGATATTGATGCGGTTTTATAGCCCTGACCCAAAAAGTCCCTTTGGTGCTGGAGGGTTGAACCTTTATGGTTATTGCTTGGGTGATCCGCTAAATCGCATTGACCCCACGGGGCAAAATAGTAGGGTGGTTCAGGCATCACCTAAGCGTTCTAATGTTTTGCACCAACTGCTGGGTCGCGAAATGCATGGGGGGCAGGTCAGTCATTCATTGAAATGGGTAGATCATTCAAATATGTCAGAATATCTATTAGGATTCAAAAAAAGTGAGCTCCCCAGTTTGTATCGCTACATGACGAAGGAGGCGCTTGCCGATCTGTTTTCAGGGCATCTCGCGCAGAGTGGGATCACAAGGTTAGATGCGTACTATTACGAAAATAATGTGAAATTTTGGAATCGGATGGCGGAACTTCTGAAAGCAGCGGGCTCCGGGGCTGTGGCGTCAGCTAAAGCCGAAATTGCGCAGAAGGGCCTCAAGACCCTAATAGCGTTGTTTGAAAGCAGGCTTGATTTTTTCGATGGTCGAGGCCTGTTGGATAAAAACGATCCGTCGCATGATGAGATTGTCACGATGATGAACTCCGTGCGTGTGTCAGGGGTGATTAGCTGACCGTATGGCGAGCAACTGAAACTTTTGCCAGTGGCCGTTTGCTGCTTCAGATGATACTAGTCTAGGAATGATTTATGTTTGACAGCGTTGGGTATGGTGATCCGATGCTTTTATGCTAAGGATCAGTTCAGGCAGGCGGAACGTGATAAATGTCATCGGATGTGTATTCGCGTATGCCATTTTTTGCTCCCGGCGCGCACTTGTATGAAAAGTGATGATCAATCGATTTTGGTTTATCAGGACTCAGCGGGTTCGGTGGCTACCCATTCATCCATCAAAACATGGGTGAATTATACGTATGCCCCTTATGGTTATTCTGAAGGTAAGACGGCGCATGATTCGCTGCTCCGATACACTGGGGAGCGATTCGACTCGTTGATTGATGGCTATTTTCTAGGCAGCGGAAGACGATTTTCAAGTGTGGTGAGGTCAGGTTTTTTGTCATATGACAGCCTCAGTCCCTTTGGTAGTGGCGGGGTCAATGGCTATAGCTACTGTGGTGGTGATCCGGTAAATTATACTGACCCGACTGGCAAAATTCGATTGCAAACCGGCACGTCGCGACCACTCAAGCGCACGTGGAGGGAGACGAAAAGGATGATTAATCAGTCCAGTCCAGCGGAGTTGATAACGCTAGTGCAAGATTCGCCGGATTATCTTCTGCATATCGAGGGGGCGGAAGCGTCAAATGTTCTAAATCATGTTTTGGCTTTGAGTCGTGATCCATTGGCCCCGGTGCCGAATGGTTTATTTGCCTCTTCCAATGAGATATTTCATGGTGTGCGTGAGCGACGACTCAAGGTTAATTCTAAACTCGACGCGTTTAGTCAGGCTCCGTCTCCTGAGGCGGCTGGGGAAATAGTTCAGCAACTTTATATCTTGAGGAATCAAGTTAAATTTGAAAGAGATCGTGCCCATCTCCGGCTGAAGTCGGTTGCCAGGCGGCTGATTGCCCCGATGCTTGAAGATATAAGCTCTTGGCGCCGACAGTAGGTGGTTTAGAACTCAACCCTTGTTCAAATCACGTCGCTGAAAATACGTAATTGCTCGCAAGGGGCTTCGGGCTGCTGTACTGCAGTGCGTCTCGCAGCCCGTCGTCTATCTCACTTGGACAAATACCGCATCCCTTCCTCCAACCCCTGCAAGGTCAGCGGATACATCTTGTCCTCGATCAAATCACGCACCAGGTGGGTGGAGGCGGTGTAGTCCCAGGCCTGTTTCGGATACGGGTTGATCCAGATGATTTTCCTGAATTTCTCCATGAACCGCTGGATCCACACATACCCGGCCTCTTCATTCCAGTGCTCCACGCTGCCACCCGGCTGGGTGATTTCGTACGGGGCCATGGCCGCATCGCCGACGAAGATCACTTTGTAGTCGTCGCCGTACTTGTGCAGCAGGTCGAACGTGGAATAGCGCTCCGAAGTGCGCCGCAGGTTGTTCTTCCACACCGACTCGTACACGCAGTTGTGGAAGTAGTAATACTCCAGGTGTTTGAACTCGGTCTTGCACGCCGAGAACAGCTCTTCGCAGACCTTGATGTGGGCGTCCATCGAGCCGCCGATGTCGAACAGCAACAGCAGCTTCACCGTGTTGCGCCGCTCGGGGCGCATCTGGATATTCAACAGCCCGGCGTCACGTGCGGTGTGGTCGATGGTGCCGTCGATGTCCAGCTCTTCTGCGGCGCCTTGCCGCGCGAACTTGCGCAGCCGGCGCAGGGCCAGCTTGATGTTGCGTGTGCCCAGCTCCACCTGGTCGTCCAGGTTCTTGTATTCGCGCTGGTCCCACACCTTCACCGCCTTGCCCTGGCGCTTGCCGGCCTCGCCCACGCGGATGCCCTCGGGGTTGAAGCCGCCCGAGCCGAACGGGCTGGTGCCGCCGGTGCCGATCCACTTGTTGCCGCCGGCGTGGCGCTCCTTCTGCTCTTCGAGGCGCTGCTTGAACGCCTCGATGAGCTTGTCCAGGCCGCCCAGCGACTGGATCTGCGCACGTTCCTCGTCGGTGAGCGAGCGTTCGAATTCCTTGCGCAGCCAGTCTTCGGGGATCAACGCCTCGATGTGCCGGTCGAGGTTTTCCAGGCCTTTGAAGTAAGCGGCAAACGCCCGGTCGAACTTGTCGAAGTGGCGCTCGTCCTTCACCAGGATGGCGCGGGCGAGGTAGTAGAACGCGTCCATGTCGGCGAACACCACGTGCTTTTCCAGGGCGTGGTGCAGGTCGAGCAGCTCGCGTACCGATACCGGCACCTTGGCTGCGCGCATTTCATTGAACAGGTTGAGCAGCATGGCCCGGCTCCTGTCAGCGGTTGCCGCGCCGGCTCATGAAGGCCAGGCGCTCGAGCAGTTGCACGTCCTGCTCGTTCTTCACCAGTGCCCCGGCCAGCGGCGGAATGGCCTTGGTCGGGTCGCGTTCACGGAGCACCGCTTCACCGATGTTGTCGGCCATCAGCAGCTTGAGCCAGTCGACCAGCTCGGAAGTGGACGGTTTTTTCTTCAGGCCCGGCACCTTGCGCACGTCGAAGAACACGTCCAGCGCCTCGCTGACCAGCGACTGGCTGATGTTCGGGTAGTGCACATCGACGATCTGCTGCAGGGTGGTGCGGTCGGGGAAGGCGATGTAATGGAAGAAGCAGCGGCGCAGGAAGGCGTCCGGCAGTTCCTTTTCGTTGTTGGAGGTAATGATGATGATCGGGCGCTGCCTGGCCTTGATGGTCTCGTCGATTTCGTAGACGTAGAACTCCATCTTGTCGAGTTCCTGCAACAGGTCGTTGGGGAACTCGATGTCGGCTTTGTCGATTTCGTCGATCAGCAGGATGACCCGCTCTTCGGCCTCGAAGGCCTCCCACAACTTGCCCTTTTTCAGGTAATTGCGCACATCGTGGACCTTGTCCACGCCCAGCTGCGAGTCACGCAGGCGGCTGACCGCATCGTACTCGTACAGGCCCTGGTGGGCCTTGGTGGTGGACTTGATATGCCAGGTAATCAGACGTGCGCCGAACGAGGCCGCCAGCTGTTCGGCGAGCATGGTCTTGCCGGTGCCGGGCTCGCCCTTGACCAGCAACGGGCGTTCGAGGGTGATGGCCGCGTTTACCGCCAGCTTCAGGTCGTCTGTGGCGACGTAGTCGCGGGTGCCTTCGAACTTCATGGATCTGTCCTCTGCGGTAAGCCTGTACTGGCCCTTTCGCGGGTAAACCGTCTCCGACAGGTAGTTGCGACCTCTGTGGGAGCGGGTTTACCCGCGAAAGGGCCAGTACAGGCAGCACATATTTTGATTTGTTACCGACTATAACGCGGGCTTGGGCGGCTGCAAACGCAGACCGGGTATTCAGTCCCTGAATGCTCCGTCACTTCCCATCAGTCAGACTTCGGTGCCGGCTGCTCATAGCGTGCATTGAACGCCTGGATAAAGCCGTTTCGCAGGATCTGCAAGAACGCCTCGAAAGCGCTGATGTCCTGCTTGTGCACGCTGCCGCTCAGCTCAACACGGGTAGCGAACTGGTTTTTCGGCTGGTTCTTCAACACGGTCTCGGTCGCGCCTACCACTGCTTCCCATACCGAGCGGAAAAAACCTTTGTCCTTCTCCTTCACATCCTGCTGCCAGTCGAATACATCGACATCGCGCAGCAGCGGCTTTATGTAGCCGTTCAGCCGGCCATTCTCGGCCTGGGCCTCGATGACCACGTCGCCATGCCCGGCATTGAAGTCGAATTTTCCGTAGGCGCTGGCGAAGTCGTTGAGCTTGCGCAGCTCGATGCCGGTGGCGCGCAAGCGGAACTCGAAGTCATCAAAATCGCTGAACGGGTCGAAGGTGGCACGGCTTTCCACCTTGGCATCGCCCGCGATCAACGCAGTACCGTCGAAGCTTGCGTCGCGTCGGCCTTTCTGATCGCGAACATTGGTCAGGTTGCGGATATTCGCTTGCAGCCGGGTCGCCTTGAGGTCCACCGGCGGTTTGGAGTTGAAATTGCGGAAGGTGAGGGTGCCATTTTCGATGTGCACTTCGTCGAGGGTGATAGGCAGCAACTTCTCCAGCTGCTGGCGCCAGTCGGTGCCCTGGCCGGTCTGCGAGGCCTGCTTGCTGCCACCGTCGACGAAATTCAGCTCGGGGCGGTCGAAGGTTACTTTGGCCACTACGGCCTTGTCGTAGATCAGCGAATGCCAGCTCACCGACAGGTCGATCAACGGTGCATCAAGAAACGGCACCGGCACCTTGCCGCTGGTCTTGACGATCTTCAGCCCGTTGATCTGGTACGCACCGCGCCACCAGGCCAGGTCCACATCGGCTACTTGGCCACGGTAGTCGCCCATGTCGGCCAGCTTGTCGTTCAGGTAGTCGCGTACCAGGTAGGGCAGGGCCAGCTGCAGGGCGACCAGCAGCACGACCAGGCTGGCCAGGCCGATCAGCGGCCAGCGATAACGGGCTCTCATCGGGGTGTCTCCAAGGCGGGATGTGCGGTTGACCGCAACCCACCGCGCGGAGTTCGAACAGGCTTTACGGGTCACCGGCCGGGGCTTACCCTTGGGGTCTTACCCTGCTTTTTTTCATGCCAAGGACCCCTGCCATGAGCCGTATCTTTGCAGACAACGCCCATTCCATCGGCAACACGCCGCTGGTGCAGATCAACCGCATCGCCCCGCGCGGCGTGACCATCCTGGCCAAGATCGAAGGGCGCAACCCGGGCTACTCGGTCAAATGCCGCATCGGCGCGAACATGGTCTGGGACGCCGAAAGCAACGGCAAGCTCAAGCCGGGCATGACCATCGTCGAGCCCACCTCGGGCAACACCGGCATCGGCCTGGCCTTCGTCGCCGCTGCCCGTGGCTACAAGCTGATGCTGACCATGCCCGCCTCGATGAGCCTGGAGCGTCGCAAGGTGCTGAAGGCGCTGGGCGCCGAACTGGTGCTGACCGACCCGGCCAAGGGCATGAAGGGCGCCATCGAGAAGGCCAATGAAATCGTCGCCTCCGACCCGGCCCAGTATTTCCTGCCTGGCCAGTTCGAGAACCCGGCCAACCCTGCGATCCACGAGAAGACCACCGGCCCGGAAATCTGGAACGACACCGACGGTGCGGTTGATGTGGTAGTGGCCGGTGTCGGCACCGGTGGCACCATTACCGGTGTTTCGCGCTACATCAAGCATACCCAGGGCAAGGCCATCACCTCGGTGGCCGTGGAGCCGGTGGCGTCGCCGCTGATTACCCAGACTCTGGCCGGTGAAGAGCTCAAGCCCAGCCCGCACAAGATCCAGGGCATCGGTGCCGGCTTCGTGCCGAAAAACCTCGACCTGTCGATTGTCGACCAGGTGGCGACGGTGACCGATGAAGAGTCCAAGGCCATGGCCATCCGCCTGATGCAGGAAGAGGGCATCCTTTGCGGTATTTCCTGTGGCGCGGCGATGGCGGCGGCCGTGCGCCTGGCCGAAAAACCGGAAATGCAGGGTAAGACCATCGTCGTAATTCTGCCTGATTCCGGCGAGCGCTATCTGTCGAGCATGCTCTTCAGCGACCTGTTCAGCGAGCAGGAAAACCAGCAGTAACCGGCGTTTCCGCTGATCCGGGGCAACATCCGGTGGCGGGCTTCATTGCAAAATCTTCATCAATGCGATCCCGCCGAGGTTGTTTTTACCTCGGCGGGATCGGTTTATGATGGCAGGATGATTTTTCTGGAGTGCCAGGCCGCGCAGCCCTGGCGCTTCCCCAAGGAGTGAAAGCATGACCTTTTCCTTTGCAGCCAAGGCGGGTGTCTTGCTGGTGTTCTTCGGCAGCGTGCTGTTCGTGCACCTGCGCGGCAAGGCCCGGCTGCCGGTGTTGCGCCAGTTCGTCAACCATTCAGCACTGTTTGCGCCGTACAACGCCTTGATGTACCTGTTTTCCGGCGTGCCGTCCAAACCGTACCTGGACCGCCAGCGTTTCCCCGAGCTGGACGTGCTGAAGGACAACTGGCAGGAAATCCGCGAAGAGGCCATGCGTCTGTTCGACGAGGGCTATATTCGCGCCGCCGAGAAGGACAACGACGCCGGCTTCGGTTCGTTCTTCAAGAAGGGCTGGAAGCGCTTTTACCTGAAGTGGTACGACAAACCGCTGCCGTCGGCAGAAGCGTTGTGCCCGCGCACTGTCGAGCTGGTCAGCAGCATCCCCAACGTCAAGGGCGCAATGTTCGCGCTGCTGCCCGGCGGCAGCCACCTGAACCCGCACCGCGACCCCTTCGCCGGCTCGCTGCGCTACCACCTGGGCCTGTCCACGCCCAACTCCGATGCCTGCCGCATCTATGTGGATGGCGAGGAATATGCCTGGCGTGATGGCGAAGACGTGATGTTCGACGAAACCTACGTGCACTGGGTGAAGAACGAGACCGACGTTACCCGGGTGATCCTGTTCTGCGACATCGAACGCCCGCTGAGCAGCCCGCTGATGTCCCGCATCAACCGCCAGGTGAGTGCCTTCCTCGGCCGCGCCACCGCGCCGCAGAATACCGACGACGAGCGCGTTGGCGGGATCAACCAGGCTTATGCCTGGAGCAAGCGCTTCAGCAACCGCATCAGCGGCCGTGTGAAGACGTTCAAGCGCGCCAACCCCAAGGCCTACCGCATCCTGCGGCCGGTGCTGGCGGTGGTGGTGGCGTATCTGTTGTATCGCTGGTTGTTCTGATTACAGGTTGTTCACGGCGCCTGTGGCGCAGCATGGCCAGCTTGTCCAGTTGGAGCCTGTACACACGATGCGAAGGCAATGGTGCTTCGTGAGTTGCTGCTTTATAGGAAATTATAGAGCGACTATAGAGCGACTATAGGCCGGTCAAAAAGGGCCGCTCAGCGGCTAATCAATCAGTCAAGGCTATGGGGCTGCGTAGCAGCCCCAATTGCTTGACTGACTGGCATTTCACTCAGCGGCCCTTTGCTGAGTTACGCCGGTTCGAGTGCCTCCACCACCTTCCCACGGCTAAGGTGCACCACCTTGTCCGCCGTATCGAAGTACCGGTCATCGTGCGAGATCACGATGATGGTCTTGCCCAACCGCTTCAGGTCCGGCAGCAGCTCGGTGTAGAACACCCTGCGGAACGTCGGGTCCTGGTCCGCTGCCCATTCGTCGAACACCAGCACCGGTCGCCCGTCGAGCCAGGCATTTACCAGCGCCAGGCGCTTGCGCTGCCCGGTCGACAGGTCGGTGGTGGTGAAGGCACCGTCGCGCACGCTGACCTTGTGCGCAATCTCCAGCCGCTCCAGATAACGCGTGGCGTCCTCGGGCAGGCTGTGCTCGTGTTCTGGCAGGTCGTCGAACAGGTAGTAATCGGCAAACACGGTGGTGAACAGCTGCCGGTAGTCATCCAGCCCCTCTGGGCCGACGGCCTTGCCGTTCAGGCGCACCTCACCGCGTTGCGGGGTGTACAGGCCTAGCAGCAGCTTGATCAGCGAAGTCTTGCCGCAACCGTTTTCACCGACGATGAACAGGATCTCGCCCGGCTCGATGCTCAGGTTCACCGGCCCCACGCGGAACGGTTCTTTACCGTCTACCGGCGGGTAGGCGTACTCGACGTCGTGCAACTCCAGGTGCGCGGTGGCGGCAGTGGCACGCTTGACCGGCGGCTCCAGCAGCAGGTGCGGCTCGGGGGAGGAGAAGCGCTCGGACAGATCAGCGATACGGCGGAACGCGATTTGCGCGCGACCGAGAATCGGCAGGTTGCCAATCAGCGTTTCCAGCGGGCCTTTCATGTACAGCAGCACCAGCACGAAGCCGCTCATCACCGCCGGGTCATTGCTCGGCCACAGCGATTGCAGCGCCAATGTCAGGCCGATGACCACGAAAAACAACATCGACCCCAGGCTCTTGGCCGCAACGAAGATGTTGATGGCACGGATATGGGTGTTGGCGATGAAGTCGGCGGTGCCCTGGATATTGCGCGTCAGCATGGCGTGGCGACGGCGGCGGTCGATGCGCAGCTCCTTGGCGCCTTGGGCGATGGCCGAGTAGTGCTTCTGCAGGTTGTCCTCGGCATCGCGGGCAGCGTTGAAGCCGGCCACGCCCTTTTGCCGGGCGATGTACTGCACGCCGCTGCCGATACCGATGGCCACCAGAGTGATGAGGAAGATCGGCCACGACAGGTAGGCCAGGTAGGCCAGGCAACCCAGTACGGTGGTGAGCGAGATGGCCAGCGGGGCGAAGGCGAAGGCGAAGTCGCTGATGGTGTCGACGTCACGGGTCAGCACCGGGATCAGACGGTGCGTGCGGTAGCGCTCGATCTGCTCGATGGGCGCCGACAGCACTTTGGCCCCCAGGTCTTTGCGCAGCCTGGCGATGACTTTCTGGCCGACATAGTTGGTGCCGCTGTCAGCGGCCACGCTGCTGACCAGCGCCAGTACGCACAGGCCGGCAAACGCCAGGATCACGCCCTGGCTCATGCCGCCGGCCGCATGCAGGCCCTGGTTGACGGTGGCTAGCAGGGCGGTGACGGCCAGGCCACCGACCATGCCCAGCACAACCGAGACGATCACCGCCGGGCGGTAGGGTTTGAGCAGGCCCAGCAATTCGCGGATGGCCCCGGGGGAGGAGGTTTTCATGAAGGGTAATCTCGCTGGTGGAGTGGGGGCGGGGTCAGCTGCCGAGGGTCAGGCTGCCCTTCATCAAGGTGCTGTGGAACGGGAACGAGCAGTAGAAGCTGTAATCGGTACCGGCCTTCAGCGACCGGGTATCGAGGCTGACGCTGTCTTTTTCGCCGCCGCCGATCAAACGGGTGTGGGCGATGACCCGGGTGTCGCCGGGTTTCACATAGTCCTGCGCCTCGCCGGCCTTCTGGCCGTCGTCCAGCACGCCCTGCATGTCGGCCTGGGTGCTCAGTACCCAGTTGTGGCCCATCACGTTCTTCGGCATGTCGCCGGGGTGGGTGAGGGTGACGGTGAACGAGGTGCAGGCCTTGGGCACGGTGATGGTGGCCGTGTCGAAGGTCATCTGGTCGGTGCCGTTGATTTCCACGGCGCATTGCTCTGCCGACCAGGCGGCGGGGGCCGTGGCGAGCAGGGCGAGGAGCAGGAGCTGGCGAGTCATGTACGGTTCCTGGGCGATAAAAGGGTGCACATCGTTCAGACGAACCGGCGCGCGCTGGCTTTACCTGTGTGTGCGGCCTTGGTGAATTTCCCGCAGGCCCGCTCGTTCATCTAGTCAGGCGCCGCAATGGCGCACATCCCGATTTCGCCGCCAACGCGGCCCTGGCTTGAGGTGACCGTCATGAGTGAACTGCTGAGCTTTGCGATCGAACCCCTGGACGCCGCGCGCGGCAACCTGCCGCTGCTGGTACGCGCGCCGGAACCGGGTATCGACCTGCTGGACGCCTTTGCAGCGTTACAGCCGCTGGTGGACCGGCATCTGTTGCAAGCGGGCGGCATTCTGTTCCGCGGGTTCGAGGTTGGCGGCCCCGAAGCCTTCCGCCAATTCGCCGCGTCGTTTGGCCACCCGCTGCTCAACTACGAGTTCGGCTCTACCCCGCGCAGCAACGTGACCAAAGGCGTGTACACCTCCACCGAGTACCCGGCGCACCAGAGCATCCCGTTGCACAACGAGCAGGCCTATACCCTGGAATGGCCGATGAAGATCTGGTTCTACAGCGTGACCCCTGCCGAGACCGGTGGCGAAACGCCGATTGCCGACAGCCGCGAGGTATACCGGCGCATGCCGTCGCGTATTCGTGAGCGCCTGGTGGAAAAGGGGTTGATGTACGTACGCAACTACGGCAACGGCCTGGATGTGGAATGGTCCCAGGTGTTCAACACCGACGACCCGCGCCAGGTCGAGGCGTACTGCCGGGCGCATGCCATCGAGTGCATCTGGAAGGGTGACGGCGAACTGCGCACCCGCCAGCGCTGCCAGGTGGTAGCGCGCCACCCGGTGACAGGGGATGACGTATGGTTCAACCAGGCGCACCTGTTCCATGTATCGAACCTGCAGCCAGAGGTGCGTGAGTCGCTGCTGGATATCGTGGAGGAAGAGGACCTGCCGCGTAACGTGTATTACGGCGATGGGACGACCATCGAAGATTCGTTGCTCGATGAAGTGCGCGGGGTGCTGGATGAATGCACCATCCGCTTCCCGTGGCTGGCGAACGATGTGCTGATGCTCGACAACATGCTGGCAGCGCATGCGCGGTCGCCGTTTACCGGCAAGCGCAAGGTGGTGGTGGCGATGGCGCAGGGGCATAGTGAGGTGTTGGGCTGACAGGTGCTTGCCGCAAGATGTGCAGCGCCTGTGAGATCGAGCGCCGCCCGCGCGGCGCTCGATCTCACAGGCGCTGAACCTGCCATGGCGAACACCTTTCAGCCCCGCAGCCCTCCACTAAATAACCCCCCTACCCCTTCGTCTGACAGTTACCGCTCGACTGCCAGGACTCCGCTCGACATGAATGCCGACCAAACGCTCAAGCTCGCCCGCCGCTTCATCGAACTCAGCCCCGACAAGCGCCGTCTGTTCCTCAAGGCGCTGCAGGGCGAGGGCATGGACTTCTCCGTGCTGCCGATTGCACCCGGCGTGGACGTGGCCGAGCGTAACCAGCTGTCGTACGCCCAGCGGCGCATGTGGTTCCTCTGGCAGCTCGACCCGCAGGGCGCGGCCTACAACTTGCCCATGGCCGTGCGCCTGCATGGCCCGCTGGACCTGGCGGCGCTGCAGCACGCCTTCGATGCGCTGGTGGCCCGCCACGAAACCCTGCGCACCCGCTTTGTTGCCGACGGCGATGATGTACGCCAGCAAGTAGACGCCAACGCCGCGCCCCTGCAGCTGCGCCAGGACGCCCTCACAGAGCTGGACGAGAACGCCCGCCAGGCCGCCATCGAAACCATCGCCGAAGCCGAGGCGCTGGCCCCCTTCGA
Source organism: Pseudomonas sp. 8_5_2 (assembly GCF_059295255.1). Classification (NCBI taxonomy): domain Bacteria; kingdom Pseudomonadati; phylum Pseudomonadota; class Gammaproteobacteria; order Pseudomonadales; family Pseudomonadaceae; genus Pseudomonas; species Pseudomonas sp. 8_5_2. The sequence continues at coordinate 4,510,931 of NZ_CM181238.1, read as the reverse complement.
CCTGGCCAGCGGCCCGCTGCTGCGCGTGCGCCTGCTGCAACTGGCCGCGCAGGAACACGTCCTGTTGCTGACCCTGCACCACATCGTCGCCGACGGTTGGTCGATGAACGTGCTGATCGACGAATTCCTGTGCCTGTATGACGCTGCTGTGGCGGGCACTGAAGCCACCCTCGACGCGCTGCCGATCCAGTACCGCGACTTCGCCCTGTGGCAGCGCAGCTGGCTTGAGGCGGGCGAGCAGGAGCGCCAGCTGGCCTACTGGCAGGCACGCCTGGGCGACGACCATTCGCCGCTCGAGCTGCCACTGGACCGCACCCGCCAGGGCCGCCCCAGCTACCGCGGCGCTCGCCACGAATTCCCCATCGCCACGGACGTCACCGAGCGCTTGCGCGGCCTGGCACGCAAGCACAATGTCACCCTCTTCATGGTCCTGCTCGCCGCTTTCAAGCTGCTGTTGCAGCGCTACAGCGGTCAGGCTGCGATCCGCGTCGGTGTACCGATCGCCAACCGCAACCGTGCCGAGGGCCAGGGCCTGATCGGCTGCTTCATCAATACCCAGGTGCTGCACACCGAAATCGACCCGCTGCTGGACATCGCCGGTTTGCTGCAGCGCGTGCGTGAAACCGCCGTGGGCGCGCAAAGCCATCAGGACCTGCCATTCGAACAGCTGGTCGAGGCCCTGGATTTGCCGCGCAGCAGCGAAAGCCCGCTGTTCCGCGTGCTGTTCAACCACCAGGCGCAGGTGGCGGATGTGCAGGCCATCGAGACCCGCTCCGGCCTGCGCCTGGCGCCGATCGCACTGGAAAAGCACAGCGCCCGCTTCGACCTGGCGCTGGATACCCACGAGCGCGGCGGTCAGCTGCAGGCGGCCTTCACCTACGCGACTGACGTGTTCGATGCGGCCACCATCGAAACGCTCGGCGAACAGTGGCTGGCCCTGGTGCAGGCGCTGGCCGCTGAAACCGCTGGCGCAGTAGGTGAGCTTGCACTCCCGCGCCTGGCTACGGCCACCGGAGTGACAGACCCGGCCGATGATGCGCCGCTGGTGCACCAGCGGTTTGCCGCTGCGGCTCGCCGTCATCCCGAACGCACCGCAGTGATGGCCGCAGGGGAGCAGGCCAGCTTTGCCGAACTCGATGCCCGTGCCGAAGCCATCGCCAACCGCCTGGTCGAAGCCGGGGTTGGCCCGGACAGGCTGGTCGGCGTGCTGGCCGACCGCAGCGTCAGCATGCTCGCCAGTATCCTGGGTGTGCTCAAGGCCGGTGGCGCCTACTTGCCGCTGGAGCCTGAACAACCGGCTGAGCGCTTGGCCTACATGCTTGCCGACAGTGGCACGCGTGTGCTGCTGGCACCTGGAAACTGGCAGGCCGAGTTGCCCGCCAACGTACAGCGCCTGGACTGGGCGCAAGGCGGCACTGGCAGCCCCGCACGAACCGCCCCGGCCGCGGCCAACCTGGCGTACGTGATCTACACCTCCGGCACCACCGGCCAACCCAAAGGCGTGGCGATCAGCCATGGCGCCCTGGCCAACTATGTCGATGGCATCACCGCGCGCCTGCCGGTAGAGCGCATCCGCAGCATGGCCCAGGTCTCGACCCCGGCTGCCGACCTGGGCCACACCATGCTGTTCGGCGCCCTGTGTGGCGGCCACACGCTGCATGTGCTGCTGCGCGAACAGGTACTGGATGCCGAAGGCTTCGCCGCCTACCTGGCCGAGCACCAGGTGGATGCACTGAAGATCGTGCCGTCGCACCTGGAGGCGATGCTGGTGGCGGGGCGCGCGGCGTTGCCGGGCCAGTGCCTGGTGCTCGGCGGCGAGGGCGTCAGCCCAGGCCTGCTGGGCAAGATCCGCCAGCTTGCACCGGCACTCAAGGTGCTCAACCACTACGGCCCGACCGAGACCACCGTTGGTGTGCTGGTTGCCGAACTGCACGACCAGACCAGCCTCGGCCAGCCGCTGGCCAACACCTGCGTAGCGGTGCTCGACCGCTGCCTGCAGCCGCTGCCGGCCAAGGCCAAGGGCGAGCTGTACATCGGTGGCGCCGGGCTGGCCCGCGGCTACCTGAACCGCCCGGCGCTCACCGCTGAGCGTTTTGTCCCCGACCCGAACGGTGGCCATGGCCAGCGCCTGTACCGCAGCGGTGACTGGGTGCGCCAAGGCAGCGACTTGCAGTTTGCCGGGCGCATGGATGGCCAGGTGAAAATCCGTGGCTACCGCGTCGAGCTGGCAGAAATCGAAAACCAGTTGCGCGCACTGGACGGCGTTGCCAACGCGCTGGTCCGCGTGCATGGCCAGGCACCGCAGCTGCAACTGGCCGCCTGGCTGGTGCCCAGCCAGTTGCCGAGCGACAGCCTGGCCTGGCAGGCGTCGATCCGCACCCGCCTCAAAGGCCTGCTGCCCGAGCACATGCTGCCGACCCACCTGATGGTGCTGGCGCAGCTGCCGGTCACGGTCAACGGCAAGGTCGACATCAAGGCCCTGCCGGAACCGGTCGCCAGCCAAGTGGCCTACCAGGCGCCGCAGACCCCGCTGCAAACGCAACTGGCGCAGATCTGGGCCCAGGTGCTGCAAGTGCCGCAGGTGGGCCTGAGCGACAACTTCTTCGCCCTTGGCGGCCACTCGCTGCTGGCCACCCAGGCGGTATCCCGAGTGCGCAAGCAACTGGGCCTGGACGTCCACTTGCGCACCCTGTTCGACACCGTCGACCTGCAGGCTTTCGCCCAGGCGGTGGCCGACGCCGAGCAGGGCACGGGCCTGGACATCGAAATCCTCGACCGCCAGCAGCCGCTGCCGGTGTCCCGTTCGCAGAACCGCCAGTGGCTGTTCTGGAAGCTCAACCCGCAAAGCCTGGCCTACAACACGCCGATGGCTGTGCGCATGCAGGGCAACCTCGATAGTGACGCGGTGCAAGCGGCGCTGGACGCACTGATTGCGCGCCACGAGTCACTGCGCACGGTGTTCGTCGAAGCCGACGGCCTGCCTTGGCAGCGCATCCTGCCGGCCGCCACGGTGCCGATCGGTTTCGAAGACCTCAGCGGCCAGGACCACGCCGCGCAAATGCGCAAGCTGGAAGCCGAAGCCTTCGTGCCGTTCGACCTGGAGCACGGTCCGCTGCTGCGTGCGCGGCTGTTCAAGGTGCACGCCCAGGAGCACCTGCTGTCGCTGACCCTGCACCATATCGTTTCCGACGGTTGGTCGATGAGCCTGCTGGTGCGCGAGTTCGCCGCCGCCTATAACGCGGCAGCCACCGGCCAGGCCCACGCCATCGAACCGCTGCCCGTGCAGTACGCCGACTTCGCCGCCTGGCAGCGCAAATGGCTGGCCGAGGGGCAGATGCAGGCGCAGATCGATTACTGGAAGGCGCGCCTGGAAGACGACTTCGAAGTGCTCGAATTGCCCGCCGACCGCATTCGCCCGCAGGTCAAGAGCTACCAGGGCAGCCGCTTCGACGTGCGCCTGCCGCTGGCCCTCACCGAGCGCCTGCGGGCGCTGGCGGTGGCATCCAACGCCACCTTGTTCCATGTGTTCCTGGCGGCCTACGCCATCGTGCTGTCGCGCTACAGCCGCAAGGGCACGTTGAACATCGGCGTACCGGTCACCAACCGCAACCGCCTGGAGCTGGAAGGGCTGATCGGCTTCTTCATCAACGTGGTGGTAGCCCGTATCGGCGTCGATGGCAGCCAGCCGTTCGCCCAGCTGCTGGCGGCGATCAAGGAAACCACGCTGCAGGCCCAGGCCAACAAGGATGTGCCGTTTCTGGAGGTGGCCGAGGCGCTGTACCCGGACCGCGACCAGGGCGTGAACCCGTTCTTCCAGGTGCTGTACAACCACCTGCGCGACCTGGGCGAGCAGGTGTCAGGCGATGCCCTGCACGGGCTGCAGGTCAAGGAAGTGGACCTGCTGGAGCCCGGCGCGCAGTACGACATCTCGCTCAATACCCTGGAGCGTTCCGATGGCGTGACCGCTTCGTTCAACTACTCCACCGACCTGTTCGACGCCCCGCGCATCGAGCGCATGGCCGGGCACTGGCAAGCGCTGCTCGAGGCCATCTGCGCCGAGCCGCAGCGCTGCATCGCCGAGCTGGATTTCCTCAGCGGCGAAGAGCGCCAGCAACTGACCCATGGCTGGAACCCCGCAGCGCAGCAAGGCAGCGGCCTGTGCGCGCACCAGTTGCTGCAGCGTCAGGCCGGTGAGCGGCCGGACGCGCTCGCGCTGATCTTCGACGACCAGCAGATGACCTACGCCGAGCTCGACCGTGCCAGCAACCAGCTGGCGCACCGCCTGCGTGCATTGGGTGTGGGGCCGGATCGCCTGGTCGGCGTGGCCGTGGAGCGTGGCCTGGGCATGGCCCTGGCATTGATCGCCATTCACAAGGCTGGCGGCGCCTACGTGCCGCTGGACCCGGACTACCCGCAAGAGCGCCTGGCCTACATGGTCGAGGACAGCGGCATCAGCCTGCTGCTGGCGGATGCGCCTTCGCGCGAGCGCTTGCAACTGGGCAAGCAGCTACCTTGCGTGGTGCTGGAACCGGGCACCGAATGGCTGCAGGCCTGGCCCTGCGAACCCCTGGCCAACCTGGCGGCGCTGCACAACCTGGCCTACGTGATCTACACCTCCGGCTCCACCGGCATGCCCAAGGGCGTGGCCATCGACCACCATGCCTTGTCGCTGTTCTGCCAGGTGGCCGGCGATTATTCGCGCCTGAGCCCGGACGACCGCGTGCTGCAGTTCGCCACCTTCAGTTTCGACGGTTTCATCGAGCAGTTCTTCCCGCCGCTGGCCCAGGGCGCCTGCGTGGTGCTGCGTGACCTGCGGCTGTGGGACACCACCACGCTGCTGGACGAGATCAACCGCCACGGGGTGACCGTGGCCGACCTGCCGGCGGCCTACTGGCGCCTGCTGGCGCTGGAGCGCCGCGCCCCGCAAGCCTATGGCCGGCTGAAGCAGATTCATGTCGGTGGTGAAGCGGTAGCGGAAGACGCCCTGCGTGCCTGGCTGGCCGATGGCCCGCCAGCGGTGCGCCTGCTGAATACCTATGGCCCGACCGAAGCCACGGTGGTTGCCACCACCTACGACTGCTCGCAGATGACCCTGGAGCAGATCAGCCAGGGCGGCGTGCCCATCGGCCGCGCGTTGCCAGGCCGCAGCCTGCATGCGCTGGACGAAGGCCTGGCGCCGACCCCGGTTGGCGTACCTGGCGAGCTGTTCATCGGCGGGGCAGGGTGCCTGGCGCGCGGCTATCACCAGCGGCCGTCGCTTACCGCCGAACGCTTCGTCCCCGACCCGTTCGACACGGTTGGCGGTGGTCGGCTGTACCGCACCGGCGACCTCGGTTACTACGACGCAAACGGCCAGCTGGCTTATCGCGGGCGTGTCGACCACCAGGTGAAAGTGCGCGGGTTCCGCATTGAACTGGGCGAGATCGAGCAGTACCTGCGGGCGCACCCGGACGTGCGCGAAGCCACGGTACTGGCCATCGACCTGCCCGGCGGCAAGCAGCTGTGCGCCTATGCCGTGCCAGCCGAAGGCCACAGCGGTGACCTGCGCCTGACGCTGAAGCAGTACCTCAAGGCCAGCCTGCCGGACTACATGATCCCGACCTACCTGGTGACCCTGCCGGACATGCCGCTGACGCCCAGCGGCAAGCTCGACCGCAAGGCCCTGCCATTGCCCGACCCGAACCAGCCGCAGCACGACTACCAGGCGCCGCAAAGCGAGCGCCAACAACAGCTGGCGAATATCTGGGCGCAGCTGTTGAACGTGGCCCGGGTCGGTCTGAGCGACAACTTCTTCGAGCTGGGCGGCCACTCCTTGCTGGCGGCCCAGGCGGTGTCGCGGATCAACGTCGAGCTGGGTCTGGATGTCCCGCTGCGGCTGATCTTCACCCACCCCGAGCTGCGCGCCTTCGCCCAGGCGCTGGAGGAACAGGCGCTGTCACTGAGTGACGACGGCCTGAGCGATATCGAAAAAATGATGAACGAATTCACAGAGGCCTGACATGGAACTCACAGCAGCACAACGTATCGCCCAACGTTTCGTCGGCCTCCCTGTGGAGCAACGCCAGCAGATCCTGGAAAAGATGCAGGCCAGCGGGCAGAGCTTCCGCTTGCTGCCCATCGTGCCAGCACGCCAGGGCCTGGCCCGTATTCCGCTGTCGTTCGCCCAGCAGCGGCTGCTGTTCCTCTGGCAGCTGGAGCCCGACAGCCCGGCCTACAACGTGCCGATGGCGGTACGCCTGAAGGGCGCGCTGGACCAGGCGGTGCTGCAGCAGGCGCTGGATGCGCTGGTGCAGCGCCATGAGTCGCTGCGCACGCGCTTCGCCTCGGAAGAAGGCGAGTTCCACCAGGAAATTCTCGACCACTGCCCGCTGCCACTTGAGCTGGTGATGTTCGATGGCGTCGCCGATGAGGCGTCGCTGAGTGTGGCGGTGGACGCCGCCCTGAAGCAGCCCTTCGACCTGCTGACCGGGCCGCTGCTGCGGGTGACCCTGCTGCGCGTGGCGGCCGAGGAGCATGTGCTGGTGCTGAGCATGCACCACATCATCTCCGATGGCTGGTCCAGCGACGTGCTGGTGCAGGAGTTCATCCAGCTGTACACCGCCTTGGCCGAGGGGCGCCAGGCCGACCTGCCCGCCTTGCCGATCCAGTACGCCGACTACGCCATCTGGCAGCGTGCCTGGCTCGAAGCCGGTGAAGCGCAGCGCCAGCTGGCCTACTGGCAGGCCCAGCTGGGCGACGAGCAGCCGGTGCTGAGCCTGCCGCTGGACTTCGAGCGCCCGGCCACGCCAAGCCAGCGCGGTGCGGTGGTGCGGGTGGACATCTCTAGCGAACAGGCCGAAGCCTTGCGCAACCAGGCGCGCAAAGGTGGCCACACGCTGTTCGTGCTGGTTTTGGCGGCCATGGCAGTGGTGCTGTCGCGCTACAGCGGCCAGGCCGACATCCGCATCGGTGCGCCCAATGCAGGGCGTAACCGCAAGGAACTGGAAGGCCTGATCGGCTTCTTCATCAACACCCAGGTACTGCGCGTGCAGGTGGACGAGCGCGCGACCTTCGCCGCGCTGCTGGAGCAGGTGAAAGACGTGATCGGCGGCGCCCAGTCGCATCAGGAACTGCCATTCGAGCACCTGGTCGACGCCTTGCTGCCCGAACGCAACCTGGCGCACAACCCGTTGTTCCAGTTCAAGATCAACCAGCACGTGGCGGCCAGCGACGCCGGGCGCAAGCGCCTGGGCGCGCTGGAAGTGGAAGGCTTTGCCCGTGACGGCGGCGATGCCCGTTTCGACCTGGCGTTCGACTTCTCCGACAAGGCCGACGGCATCGAAGGCTACTTCACCTACGCCACCGACCTGTTCGCGCAGGCTACCATCGAGCGCATGGCGGGCTCGCTGCGCCAGGTACTGGACGCGCTGATCCGCGACCCGCAGCAGGCCATGGTGGACTGCCCGGAGGTGGCGAGCGTGCTGCCAGCCCGCACGCAGCCCTACCCGCATGGCGACTTCCTCGCCCTGTGGCGCCAGGCAATGGCGCCAGGCCAGGCCCACGGCGGCGTGCGCGCCGGTGACCGGTTCATGACCCAGGCCGGCCTGGAGGCAGCCTCCAACCGCCTGGCCGACTACCTGCGCCAACGCGGGGTCGGCGCGGGCAGCATCGTTGCCCTGTGCCTGCCGCGCTCCATCGAGTGGGTCAGCGCCGTGCTCGCCGTGCTCAAGACCGGCGCCGCCTACCTGCCGCTGGACGCCCAGCAGCCGCAAGAGCGCCTGCAGCAGCTGATTGCCGACAGTGCTGCGGCCGTGCTGCTGCACGAGGCGGGCGACCATCGCTTTTCGGCCATGCCAGGCGTGCAGGTGATTGCCTGCGATCACACCCAGTGGGCGACCTGCAGCGACAGCCCGGTCGAGGTGACCATCGCCCCCGCACAGCCGGCCTACCTGATCTACACCTCGGGCTCGACCGGCCAGCCGAAAGGCGTGGTGGTCAGCCACGGGGCGCTGGCCAGCTACACCCAGGCGGTGCTGGAACGCCTGCAGCTGCCGGCCGCGGCGAGCATGGCCATGGTCTCCACCCCTGCGGCTGACCTGGGCCATACCGTGCTGTTCGGCGCCTTGGCGTCTGGCCGCCTGTTGCACCTGCTGCCACAGGACCTGGCGTTCGACCCGGACGGCTTCGCCAGCTACATGGCGCAGCACAAGGTGGGTGTGGTGAAGCTGGTGCCGAGCCACCTGCAAGGCCTGCTGCAAGCTACCCGCGCTGCCGATGTACTGCCGGCCGAAGCACTGATCCTGGGCGGTGAGGCTTGCAGCTGGAGCCTGCTGGACAAGGTCCGCGAACTGCGCCCGGGTTGCCGGGTCATCAACCACTATGGCCCTACCGAAACCACGGTCGGCGTGCTCACCTTCGAGCCCGATCAGCCGCTGCCCGGCTGCCGTACGGTGCCAGTTGGGCGCCCGTTGGGCAATGCCTGCGCCCAGGTGCTGGATGGCTACCTCAACCCGATGGCGGCCTACGTGCCCGGGGAGCTGTACCTCGGCGGGCAGGGCGTTGCCCAGGGTTACCTGGGTCAGCCTGCGCTGACCGCCGAGCGTTTCGTGCCCACCGAAGGTGGAGCCCGTTTGTACCGCACCGGCGACCGCGCCCGGCTTGGCGCCGATGGCCTGGTAGAGTTCATCGGTCGCGCGGATGACCAGGTGAAGATCCGCGGTTACCGCGTGGAGCCGGGCGAAGTGGGCCGTGTGCTGCTCGGCCTGCCAGGCGTAAGCGAAGCCGTGGTGCTGGCCTTGCCGCTGGAAGGCGATACCGAGCGCCTGCAACTGGTGGCCTACGTGGTGGCCGACGGCGGGGTAAGCGTGCAGCAGTTGCAGGCGCAACTGCAGGCACGCCTGCCGGACTACATGCTGCCAGCGCAGATGCTGCTGCTGGAGCGCCTGCCGCTGACCGCCAACGGCAAGCTCGACAAGCGCGCATTACCGGCACCGGGTGCGGTCAGCCGCGGCTATGTGGCGCCAGAAGGTGAAATCGAAGAGAAGCTGGCTGCGGTGTGGGCCGATGTGCTCAAGCTGGAGCAGGTCGGCAGCAGCGACAACTTCTTCGAGCTGGGGGGTGACTCCATCCTCAGCCTGCAGATCATCGCCCGCGCCAAGCGCCAGGGCATCAAGATCACCCCCAAGCAGCTGTTCGAACAACAGACCATCGCTCAGCTGGCCCAGGTGGCCAAGCGCATCGAGGCCAGGCAGCCTGCGCCGACAGCAGTGGTCGACAGCGCACTCACTGGCGAGGCGGCGCTACTGCCAGCGCAGGCGCGCTTCTTCGAAATGGATATCGCCCAGCCGGCGCACTGGAACCAGTCGGTATTGCTGAAACCGGCCAGCCCGGTGCAGCTGCAACCGCTGGAGGCCGCCCTGCGTGCTGTCGTTGAGCAGCACGATGCGCTGCGCCTGCGCTTCAGCCGTGGCGCCGGCCAGTGGCAGGCGCGCTTCCAGCCGCTGGCCAACGCGCCGCTGCTGAGCCAGCGCACCCTGGCCGCGCTGAGCGAGCTGGATGCTGCTGGCAGCCAGGTACAGGCCAGCCTGAACCTGGAGCAAGGGCCGCTGCTGCGCGCCGAGCTGTTTGACTTTGCCGACGGCCAGCAGCGTCTGCTGCTGGTGGTTCATCACCTGGTCGTCGATGGCGTGTCATGGCGGGTGCTGCTGGAAGACTTGCAGCAAGCCTATCGACAAGTGCTCGGCGGCCAGGCCGTGAGCCTGCCCGCCAAAAGCACGTCGGTGAAAACCTGGGCCGAGCACCTGGCCCGCCACGCCAGCAGCCCGGCACTGCAGGCACAGCGCGATTACTGGTTGCAGGCGGTGGCCAGCGACAGCGCCGAGCTGCCGCGTGACAACCCGCAGGGCAGCCTGGCCAATACCCATGCACGCACCGCTGCCACACGGCTGGACGCCGAGCGCACCGCCAGGCTGCTGAAGCAGGCCCCGGCCGCCTACCGCACGCAGATCAACGACCTGCTGCTGAGCGCGCTGGCGCGCACCCTGTGCCAGTGGAGCCGCCACGACAACGTGCTGGTGCAGCTGGAAGGGCATGGCCGCGAAGACCTGTTCGACGACCTGGACCTGAGCCGCACCGTGGGCTGGTTCACCAGCCTGTTCCCGGTACGCCTTACCCCCGGCAACGATATCGGCCAGTCGATCAAGGCCATCAAGGAGCAACTGCGCGCCGTGCCGGACAAAGGCATTGGCTACGGCCTGCTGCGCTACCTGGGCGATGCCCAAGTGCGTGAGCAGCTCGGGAATACCGCGCAGCCGCGTGTCACTTTCAACTACCTGGGCCAGTTCGACGCCAGCTTCGCTGCCGAAACCGGCGCACTGTTCACCCCAAGCGGCGAAAGCGCTGGCCGTACCCAGTGCGCCGGCGCCCAACTGGGCAACTGGCTGAGCATCACCGGGCAGGTGTACGGCGGCGAACTGTTCCTGGAATGGACCTACAGCGCCGACGTGCACCACTCGGCCACCATCGAGGCCCTGGCGCAGGCCTACGAGCAGGCCCTGGCGGAGCTGGTCGAGCATTGCTGCGATACCCGGCATCAGGGCGTGACGCCTTCGGACTTCGCGCTGGCCGCGTTGACCCAGGCGCAGCTGGACAACCTGCCGCTGGCCGCAGGGCAGATCGCCGATGTGTATCCGCTGTCGCCGATGCAGCAGGGCATGCTGTTCCACACCCTTTACGACCAACAGGCCGGCAACTACATCAACCAGCTGCGCGTGGATGTGCACGGGCTGGATGTGCAGCGCTTCAGGCAGGCCTGGCAGGCCACCGTGGATGCCCACGACATCCTGCGCACCGGTTTTGTCCTGCAAGGCGACCTGGACCAGGCCGTGCAGCTGGTGCGCAAGGCTGTCGAGCTGCCGTTCAGCGAGCACGACTGGCGCGGCCAGCCGGCCCTGGAACAGGCCCTGCAGACCCTGGCCGATGATGAGCGCCAGCGCGGCTTTGACCTGGCCGCTGCGCCGCTGCTGCGGCTGGTACTGGTGCGCAGCGGCGATGCCAGCCACCACCTGATCTACACCAACCACCATATCCTCATGGACGGCTGGAGCACCTCGCGCCTGCTGGGCGAAGTGCTGCAGCGCTATGCCGGCCTGGCGCCGCAAGCGCAGGCCACGCACTACCGCGATTACATCGCCTGGTTGCAGGGCCAGGACGCAGCCGTTGCCGAGGCCTTCTGGAAGGCCCAGCTCGCCACCCTGGATGCGCCGACACGCCTGGCCCAGGCCATCGCCGGCAGCGCAGGCGGCAGCGGCCATGGCGACTATCGCCTGGCCTTCGACCGCGAGCAGACAGCACGTATCGAAGCCTTCGCCCGGGCCAACCGGGTCACGGTCAACACCCTGGTGCAATCGGCCTGGCTGCTGCTGTTGCAGCGCTGCACCGGCCAGGCCAGTGTGTGCTTCGGCGCCACTGTCGCCGGCCGCCCGGCAGATCTGCCAGGCGTGGAAGAGCAGATCGGCCTGTTCATCAACACCCTGCCAGTGATTGGCGCGCCTCGCAGCGAACAGACCGTGGCCGAGTGGATCGGCCAGGTCCAGGCCATCAACCTGGCCGCGCGCGAGTTCGAGCATACGCCGCTGTACGATGTGCAGCGCTGGGCCGGGCAGGGCGGTGACGCGCTGTTCGACAGCATCCTCGTGTTCGAGAACTACCCGGTGTCCGAGGCGCTGCAACAGGGGGCGCCCGGTGGCCTGCGCTTTGGCGATGTGGCCGTGCAGGAGCAGACCAACTACCCGCTGACCCTGGTGGTGGAGCTGGGTGCGACCTTGTCGATGCAGTACAGCCACGACCGTACGCAGTGGGGCGACGCAACCATCGGCCGCCTGGCGGGCTACTTTGCCAACCTGCTGCAGGCACTGGTGGAAAACGCGGACGCAGTGGTCGGTGCACTGCCGATGCTCGGTCAGCCAGAACAGCAACAAATGCTCGAAGGCTGGAACGACACCCAGGCAGCCTACCCGGACGCGCGCAGCCTTCATCAGCTGATCGAAGCCCAGGTGTTCGCCACTCCGGATGCCCCGGCCCTGGTATTCGGCGAGCACACGCTGACGTACGCCCAGCTCAACCGCCGGGCCAACCAGCTGGCGCACAAGCTGCGCGAGCAGGGCGTGGGCCCGGATGTGCTGGTGGGCATCGCCATGGAACGCAGCCTGGAGATGGTCATCGGCCTGCTGGGCATCGTCAAAGCCGGCGGGGCCTACGTGCCGCTCGATCCGGAATACCCGCAGGATCGCCTGAGCTACATGTTCGAGGACAGCCGCATCGCCTTGCTGCTGACCCAGTCGCACCTGCGCGAAACCTTGCCGATTCCCGCCGGCCTGCGCAGCCTGGACCTGGATAGCGAAAACCTCGAAGGTTACAGCGACGCCAACCTGAACATCGACGTGGCGCCGCTGAACCTCGCCTATGTGATCTACACCTCCGGCTCCACCGGCCGCCCGAAAGGCGCCGGCAACAGCCACCAGGCCCTGGTCAACCGGCTGTGGTGGATGCAGAAGGCCTACGGCCTGGACGCCAGCGACAGCGTGCTGCAGAAAACCCCGTTCAGCTTCGACGTGTCGGTGTGGGAGTTCTTCTGGCCATTGATGACCGGCGCCCGCCTGGTCGTGGCCCAGCCGGGTGCCCACCGCGACCCGCAGCTGTTGGTCGACACCATCAACCAGCACGGCATCAGCACGCTGCACTTTGTGCCGTCGATGCTGCAGGCGTTCATGACCCATGAGGCAGTGGAAAGCTGCGTCAGCCTCAAACGCGTGGTGTGCAGCGGTGAAGCACTGCCGGCCGAGCTGGCCCGTCAGACACTGCAACGCCTGCCCGCAGCCGGCCTGTACAACCTGTACGGCCCGACCGAAGCGGCCATCGACGTCACCCACTGGACCTGCCAGGCGGACGAAAGCATTAGCGTGCCGATCGGCAAGCCGATCGACAACCTGAAAACCCATATCCTCGAAGGCAGCCTGCAGCCAGCCGTGCGCGGCAGTGCCGGCGAGCTGTACCTGGGCGGCGTTGGTCTTGCCCGTGGCTACCACCAGCGCCCGGCGCTGACTGCCGAACGCTTCGTACCGGACCCGTTCAGCGACAACGGCGGGCGGCTGTACCGCACCGGCGACCTGGCGCGCTACCGCGCCGATGGGGTGATCGACTACGCCGGGCGTATCGACCATCAGGTAAAAATTCGCGGCCTGCGTATCGAACTGGGTGAAATCGAAGCCCGCCTGCTGGAACTGCCCAGCGTGCAGGAAGCGGTGGTGCTGGCCCAGGACGGCCCGAGCGGCAAGCAGTTGGTGGGCTATGTGGTGCCGGCCGACAGCACGCAGGACCACAGCGCCTTGCGCGACAGCCTGCGCGAAGCGCTGAAGGCAGGCTTGCCGGACTACATGGTCCCGGCGCACCTGCTGCTGCTCGACCAACTGCCGGTGACGCCAAATGGCAAGCTGGACCGCAAGGCCCTGCCGCAGCCGGATGCCAGCCAGTTGCAGGGTGAATACATCGCCCCGCAAACCGAGCTGGAGCAGCAGATTGCGGCGATCTGGGCAGATGTGCTGAAGCTGGACAGGGTGGGTCTTGACGACAACTTCTTCGAGCTGGGTGGCGATTCGATCATCTCGTTGCAAGTGGTTAGCCGAGCACGCCAGGTGGATATCCACTTCACTCCCAAGGACCTGTTCGAGGCACAGACGGTGCAAGCGCTGGCGCGACTCGCCTCGCGTGGCGACATCGTGCTGATCGATCAGGGCGCGGTGACTGGGGTTACACCGCTCACGCCCATCCAGCACTGGTTTTTCGAACAACCCATTGCCAAGCGCCATCACTGGAACCAATCGGTCCTTCTGACCCCAGGCGAAGCGCTTGACGCGCTGATGCTCGATGCCGCACTGCAGGCATTGCTGAACCACCACGATGCCTTGCGTTTGCGCATGGTCAAGCATGGGGTGCAGTGGCAGGCGGAGTTTGCCGAAGCGGGTCATGTCCAGCTGTGGCAGCGGGATTTCGCCAGCATCGAGCAACTGGAGCAAGACGCCGCCCAAGCCCAGCGCAGCCTCGACCTTGAGCACGGCCCCTTGCTGCGCGCCATGCTCGGGACGCTGCCTGACGGTAGCCAGAGGCTGCTGTTGGTGATCCACCACCTGGTGGTGGACGGCGTGTCGTGGCGTGTACTGCTGGAGGACCTGCAGCAGGCCTACCAGGCCCTGGCCGCCGGGCAGCCGCTGCAACTTGCGCCCAAGACCACGTCGTACAAAGCGTGGGCCGAGCGTTTGCAAACCTATGCCGCCGCGCCGGAGCTGCAACAGCAACTGGGCTACTGGCAGGCGCAGTTGCAAGGCACCCGCGAAGCGCTGCCCTGTGATAACCCGCAGGGCAGCCGGCAACTCAGGCATGCTGCTTCAGTCAGCACCCGCCTGGATGCGCAAAGCACCCGACGGCTGTTGCAGGCGTGCTCTGTGGCCTATCGCACGCAGATCAACGACCTGCTACTGACGGCGCTTGCGCAGGCAGTCACCCAATGGAGTGGCCAGCCTGAGGTGCTGGTGCGCCTGGAGGGACATGGTCGCGAAGACCTGTTTGCGGGCATCGACCTGACGCGCACGGTGGGCTGGTTCACCAGCCTGTACCCGGTGAAGCTGAGCCCGCAAGCGGACCTGGCGGGTTCCATCAAGACCATCAAGGAACAGTTACGCGCCGTGCCTGACAAGGGCCTTGGCTATGGTGTGCTGCGCTACCTGGGCGATGCTGCCAGCCGCGAAGCCCTTGCAGCGTTGCCTGAGGGGCAGGTCGTTTTCAACTACCTTGGGCAGTTCGACGGCAGTTTCGACGGCGAAACAGGCTTGTTCACCCCTGCCAAGGAGCATGACGGGGCCAGGCAGGATGCCCAGGCGCCGCTGGCCAGCCTGTTGACCGTCAACGGCCAGGTCTATGGCGGCGAGCTGCGCCTGGAGTGGACTTTCAGCCAGGACGTGCACCACCGCGAAACCATCGAGCGGTTGGCCCAGGCTTACCTGCAGGCCCTGGGTCAGATCATCGAACATTGCTGTGCGAGCGGGCATCGTGGCCTGACGCCATCTGACTTCCCGCTGGCTGCACTGAGCCAGGCACAACTCGACCAGTTGCCGGTTGCAGCGGCGCACGTCACCGATGTCTACCCCTTGTCGCCCATGCAGCAAGGCATGCTGTTCCACAGCATCTACGAGCAAGGCAGCGGCAACTACATCAACCAGATGCGCGTGGATGTGGATGGCCTGAATGTAGACGCCTTCAGGCAAGCCTGGGAGGCTGCCCTGCAAGCCCACGATATCCTGCGCAGCAGTTTCATCTGGCAGGGTGATCTGGGCCAGGCGGTGCAGGTAGTACGCAAGCGTGTAACGCTGCCGTTCAGCGAGCACGACCTGCGTGCCGAGGCTGGGCTGGATCAGGCCCTGGACGCCCTGGCAGATACCGACCGGCAGCTTGGGTTCGACCTGGCCGAGGCGCCATTGTTGCGTCTGGCGCTGGTGCGTACGGGGGCTGCGCGTCATCACCTGATCTTCACCTGCCATCACATCCTGATGGATGGCTGGAGCACTTCGCAGTTGCTCGGCGAGGTCTTGCAGCGTTATGCCGGCCAGCCTGTGGTGGCCACGACGGGCAGTTATCGCGACTATATCGCCTGGCTGCAGCGCCAGGATGCACGGGCTGCCGAGACATTCTGGCGGGGCCAGATGGCTGAACTCCACGAACCCACGCGCTTGGCCCAGGCGGTGCGCAGTGCCGAGCCAGAGGGCCAGGGGCATGAGGTGCATCACCAGGTGTTCGATGCCGCGCGTACCGCTCGGGTAGAGGCGTTTGCCCGCGCTCAGCGCGTCACCGTCAACACCTTGGTGCAGGCAACCTGGCTGCTGTTGCTGCAGCGTTATACCGGGCAGTCGTCGGTGTGCTTTGGCGCCACGGTCGCAGGGCGGCCGGCGGAGCTGGCTGGCGTGGAAGCGCAGATCGGGTTGTTCATCAACACCCTGCCGGTGGTGGGCGCGCCGCAAAGCGAGCAAAGCGTTGCGCACTGGATCGGGCAGGTACAGGCCAGCAACCTGGCCATGCGCGAATATGAGCACACGCCACTGTACGACGTGCAGCGCTGGGCGGGCCTGGGCGGTGAAGCGCTGTTCGACAGCCTGGTAGTGTTTGAAAGCTATCCGGTATCAGAAGCGCTTCAGCAGGGTGCGCCGAGTGGGGTGCAATTTGGCGCGGTGCAAGTGCGTGAGCAGACCAACTACCCGCTGACCGTGTTGGTGAGCCTTGGCGACAGCCTGGCCATCCAGTACCGGCATGACCGCGCTCAGTGGAACGGCGAGGCGATCGAACAGTTGGCGCATCATTTTGCAACGCTGCTTGACGCGCTGGTAAGCGATGCGGGCGCTGCACTGGGCGATCTGCCGCTGCTCGATGCTGCGCAGCACCAGCTTATCGTGCAGGACTGGAACCGCACGGCGGCCAGCTACCCGGCCGAGCGTTGCATTCACCAGCTGTTCGAGGCGCAGGTGGCCAGCGCACCAGACGCCGTCGCGCTGATCCACGGCGAGCAGACGCTCAGTTATGCCGTGCTGAATGCGCGGGCCAACCAGCTGGCGCACAAATTGCGCGAGTCCGGTGTCGGCCCGGAAGTACTGGTGGGTGTCGCCATGGAGCGGGGCCTGGACATGGTGGTCGCGTTGATGGCGATCCTCAAGGCGGGCGGTGCATACGTGCCGCTTGACCCGGGCTACCCGCAGGATCGACTGGTGTACATGCTGGAAGACAGCCAGTCGCTTTTGTTGCTGTCGCAATCACACCTGCTCGAACGTGTGCCGTCCAGCTTCCAGGCGCGCACGCTGCTGGTTGACCAGTTGCACCTCGACGGCTACGACGAGATCGACCCGGTGTGCCTGACTACACCGGACAACCTGGCCTACTGCATCTACACATCCGGCTCCACCGGCAAGCCCAAAGGGGTGCAGATCGAACATCGCAACGCCGTGGCGATGATCGCCTGGGCGCAGTCAGTCTACAGCCGGCAAGACCTGTGTGGCGTATTGGCGTCCACATCGATCTGTTTCGACCTGTCGGTCTGGGAGCTGTTCGTAACCCTGGGCTCGGGTGGTTACGCGGTGCTGGCAACCAATGCCCTGGAACTGCCCCACCTGCCGGCCAAGGACCAGGTGCGCCTGGTCAACACGGTGCCGTCGGCCATCAAGGTGCTGCATGAAACCGGCCAGTTGCCGCCCGGCGTACGCATCATCAACCTGGCGGGAGAAGCGCTCAAGCAGGGGTTGGTCGACGCGCTTTACGCGACCGGCCATGTGCTCAAGGTATACGACCTGTATGGCCCGTCGGAGGACACCACCTATTCCACCTTCACCCTGCGCACGCAGGGTGGCCAGGCCAATATTGGCCGGCCGCTGTCCAACAGTGCGGTATACCTGCTGAGCGAAGCCGGCGCGCCGCTGCCGACAGGTGTGGTGGGGGAGTTGCACATGGCCGGTGCAGGGCTGGCGCGTGGTTACCTGGCGCGCCCTGGCCTTACCGCTGAGCGTTTTCTCCCAGACCCGTTCGGCAAAGCGGGCAGCCGCCTGTACCGCACTGGTGACCTGGCCCGTTATGGCGCCGATGGCGTTATCGAATATGTCGGGCGCGTCGATCATCAGGTGAAGATCCGTGGTTTCCGTATCGAACTGGGCGAAATCGAGGCGCGACTGCAGCAGCAGGACACCGTGCGTGAAGCGGTGGTTCTGGCCCAGGATGCAGCGGGAGGCCAGCAACTGGTGGGCTATGTGGTGCCAAGTGATGCTGCGTCGGTTGAAAGCCAGGAAGCGCAGACGGCGCTGCGCGACACCCTGCGCGCCCAACTGAAAGCCAACCTGCCGGATTACATGGTGCCAGCACACTTGCTGCTGCTCGAGCGCCTGCCGTTGACACCGAATGGCAAGCTGGACCGCAAGGCTTTGCCTCAGCCGGACGGCAACCTGCGGCAAGCAGCTTATGTGGCGCCGGACACGGAGCTCGAACGTAAGGTTGCGGCAATATGGGCTGAAGTTCTGGGCGTGGAAAACGTATCTCTTACCGACAACTTCTTCGAGCTGGGCGGCCATTCCTTGCTGGCAACCCAGGCGGTAGCACGACTGCAGATCGAACTGGGCACGAACCTGCCACTCGCGTTGTTGTTCCAGACAGAGAACCTGCAGGCCTTTGCGCAAGAGGTAGGCAGTCTCGGTACCCGAAACGACGGAGACCTGGATGAGCTCCAGGACTTCATGGCAGAGCTCGAGGCGGTTTGAGATGCACACGGACAATAGAAACGCAGACCTGGTTTATCGCTTCATTCGTCTGCCGCAGGCACAGCAGAAGCTGTTTCTCGAGAAACTGGCGTCCAAGGGCGTCACCCTCGCGCAGCTGCCCATTCCAGTGGTCAGGAACGAAGTCGAACGCCCTGTGCTGTCCTATGCCCAGCAACGCCAGTGGTTCCTCTGGCAGATGGAACCTGACGGCTCGGCCTACAACATACCAACCGCGCTCCGGTTCCGCGGCCAGCTGGACCTGGCCGCCCTGCAGCGCAGCTTCGAGACGCTGATCCAGCGTCATGAGGCCTTGCGCACGACCATTGGCGAGGAAGATGGGCAGTTGCTGCAGGTGATCCACCCCTGCCAGCCTTTCGAACTGGCCCGTCAGGCCGTGGGTACCCTGGATGAGGGCGCTTTGCAGGCGCAGGTTGCACTTGAGGTACAGCAGCCATTCGATTTGGCTCGGGGGCCACTGTTGCGGGTGAAATTGCTGGATCTGGCGCAGGAAGAGCACGTGCTTGTGCTCACCCTGCACCATATCGTTGCCGATGGCTGGTCGATGCCGTTGCTCATCGATGAACTGGTAAGCCTTTATGAAGGCTACAGCCAGGGCCGTGAGGTGGCGCTGGCCGAACTGCCGATCCAGTACGCCGATTATGCGATCTGGCAGCGAGCATGGATGGACGCTGGCGAGCGCGAGCGGCAACTGGCGTACTGGATGTCGCAATTGGGTGATGACCACCCGGTGCTCGAACTACCCACCGACAGACCACGCCCGGCGCAGCAGAGCTACCGGGGCCAGCGTATCAACGTCGACCTGGGTGAGGCGCTTGGCCTGTCGCTCAAGCAGCTGGTACAGCGCCAGGGTGCGACAGCCTTCATGCTGTTGCTGGCCAGTTTCCAGGTGCTGCTGCATCGGTATTCCGGGCAGGCTGATGTGCGAGTGGGGGTGCCCATCGCCAACCGGAACCGGGTAGAAACCGAACGGCTCATCGGCTTTTTCGTCAACACCCAGGTCATGCGTGCCGCGTTCGACACGCAGCTGACTTTCAGCGAATTATTGGCACAAGTGCGCCAGCGGGCGTTGGCTGCGCAGGTCCATCAGGACCTGCCATTCGAGCAACTGGTCGATGCCTTGCAGCCAGAGCGCAGTTTGAGCCACAGCCCCTTGTTCCAGGTGATGTACAACCATCAGACCCGAGTGAAAGGGGAGCGTCGCAGCTTGCCAGGCCTGGAGGTGGAGAGCCTGCCGTGGAGTGTGCATGCGGCGCAGTTCGACCTGACCCTGGACACTTTCGAGCACGAGCATGGCTTCAGCGCCACCCTGACCTTCGCAACCGACTTGTTCGATGCCGCGACCATTCAGCAGATGGCTACTCACTGGCGCAACCTGCTGCAAGGCATCGTCGCCAACCCAGACCAGCGAGTGGCTGAACTGCCGCTGATGGATGACACTGACCGGCAGCATATCGTGGATGGCTGGAATGCAACGCAAGCCGATTATCCAGGTGATACCAGCATTCACCAGCTGATCGAAGCCCAGGTGTTCGCCACCCCGGATGCCCCGGCCCTGGTATTCGGCGAGCACACGCTGACGTACGCCCAGCTCAACCGCCGCGCCAACCAGCTGGCGCACAAGTTGCGCGAGCAGGGCGTGGGCCCGGATGTGCTGGTGGGCATCGCCATGGAACGCAGCCTGGAGATGGTCATCGGCCTGCTGGGCATCGTCAAAGCCGGCGGGGCCTACGTGCCGCTCGACCCTGAATACCCACAGGACCGCCTGAGCTACATGTTCGAAGACAGCGGCATCACCTTGCTACTGACCCAGTCGCACCTGCGTGAAACCTTGCCGATTCCCGCCGGCCTGCGCAGCCTGGACCTGGATGGCGAAAACCTCGAAGGCTACAGCGATGCCAACCCCAATATCGACGTGGCGCCGCTGAACCTCGCCTATGTGATCTACACCTCCGGCTCCACCGGCCGCCCGAAAGGCGCCGGCAACAGCCACCAGGCCCTGGTCAACCGGCTGTGGTGGATGCAGAAGGCCTACGGCCTGGACGCCAGCGACAGCGTGCTGCAGAAAACCCCGTTCAGCTTCGACGTGTCGGTGTGGGAGTTCTTCTGGCCATTGATGACCGGCGCCCGCCTGGTCGTGGCCCAGCCGGGTGCCCACCGCGACCCGCAGCTGTTGGTCGACACCATCAACCAGCACGGCATCAGCACGCTGCACTTTGTGCCGTCGATGCTGCAGGCGTTCATGACCCATGAGGCAGTGGAAAGCTGCGTCAGCCTCAAACGCGTGGTGTGCAGCGGTGAAGCACTGCCGGCCGAGCTGGCCCGTCAGACCCTGCAACGCCTGCCCGCAGCCGGCCTGTACAACCTGTACGGCCCGACCGAAGCGGCCATCGACGTCACCCACTGGACCTGCCAGGCGGACGAAAGCATCAGCGTGCCGATCGGCCAGCCGATCGACAACCTGAAAACCCATATCCTCGAAGGCAGCCTGCAGCCAGCCGTGCGCGGCAGTGCCGGCGAGCTGTACCTGGGCGGCGTTGGTCTTGCCCGTGGCTACCACCAGCGCCCGGCGCTGACTGCCGAACGCTTCGTACCGGACCCGTTCAGCGACAACGGCGGGCGGCTGTACCGCACCGGCGACCTGGCGCGCTACCGCGCCGATGGCGTGATCGACTACGCCGGGCGTATCGACCATCAGGTAAAAATTCGCGGCCTGCGTATCGAACTGGGTGAAATCGAAGCCCGCCTGCTGGAGCTGCCCAGCGTGCAGGAAGTGGTGGTGCTGGCCCAGGACGGCCCGAGCGGCAAGCAGTTGGTGGGCTATGTGGTGCCGGCCGACAGCACGCAGGACCACAGCGCCTTGCGCGACAGCCTGCGCGAAGCGCTGAAGGCAGGCTTGCCGGACTACATGGTCCCGGCGCACCTGCTGCTGCTCGACCAACTGCCGGTGACGCCAAATGGCAAGCTGGACCGCAAGGCCCTGCCACAGCCGGATGCCAGCCAGTTGCAGGGTGAATACATCGCCCCGCAAACCGAGCTGGAGCAGCAGATTGCGGCGATCTGGGCAGATGTGCTGAAGCTGGACAGAGTGGGTCTTGACGACAACTTCTTCGAGCTGGGTGGCGATTCGATCATCTCGTTGCAGGTGGTCAGCCGAGCACGCCAGGCAGACATACGCTTCACACCCAAGGAGTTGTTGCAGCATCAGACCGTGCAAGGCCTGGCCGCGGTTGCCCGGCGCAGCGAAACGCGGGAGCTGGAGCAGGGCGAGGTCAGCGGGCCTCTGCCACTGATTCCGGTGCAGCGCTGGTTCTTCGAGCAGGCGCTTGAGGCACGTGACCACTGGAACCAGTCGTTGCTGCTTGAACCTGGTGAAGCACTGGATGCGCGCTTGTTGAGCGCTGCACTGGCCAACCTGCATGCACATCACGACCTGTTGCGGCTCAATGCCTGGCACCAGGGCGAGCATTGGCACGCCTCGATTGGCGCGCCGACATCGGCCGAGCTGCTGTGGGTACGCGCATGCGCCGATGCCGAAGACCTGGCCCATCTGGCTGACCAGGCCCAGCGCAGTTTGAACCTGGCACAGGGGCCACTGCTGCGCGCCGTGTTGGCCACGCTCGCAGACGGCAGCCAGCGGTTGTTACTGGTCATTCACCATCTGGTGGTGGATGGCGTGTCCTGGCGGGTTCTGCTCGAAGACCTGCAGCAGGCCTATCAGGCGCATGCCCTGGGGCAGCCCGTGAAGTTGCCGGCAAAAACCAGCGCGTTCAAGGCCTGGGCCGAACAGCTGCAGGCATATGCCGGCGACCCGGCGCTGCAGCGTGAGCTGCACTTCTGGCGCGATCAACTGCAAGGCAGCAGCGATGTCTTGCCGTGTGATTACCCTCACGGCGAAAACCGGCAGAAACACGCGGCGTCGGTCAGCACCCGGCTGGATTCGGCCTGGACCCGCAAGCTATTGCAACAGGCGCCGGCGGCCTACCGCACACAGATCAACGACCTGCTTTTGACGGCACTGGCCCGTGTCGTGAGCCGCTGGACCGAGCAGCCGCAAGTACTGGTGCGGCTGGAGGGCCATGGCCGCGAAGACCTGTTCGACGGCATCGACCTGAGCCGCACTGTGGGTTGGTTCACCAGCATGTATCCGGTCAGGTTGAGCCCGCAGCCTGAGTTGGCAGGCTCGATCAAGAGCATCAAGGAGCAGCTGCGCGCGGTGCCCAACAAGGGGCTTGGTTATGGCGTGCTGCGTTACCTGGGCAGCGCCGAAGCGCAGGAAACGCTGGCGGCTCTGGCCCAGGGCACGATCATCTTCAACTATTTGGGGCAGTTCGATGGCAGCTTCGACCAGCAGGCCAGCTTGTTCAAACCGGCCAAGGAGCACGCCGGGCCGAACCAGGATGAAAACGCGCCCTTGAGCGGCTTGCTGGCGCTCAATGGCCAGGTCTACGGCGGTGAGCTGATGCTGGGCTGGACGTTCAGCCGTGAGGTCTTCGACGCCGCGACCATCCAGCACCTGGCTGATGCGTATGCCGAAGAACTCAAGGCGGTGATCGAACACTGCTGCCAAGAGGATACCCGAGGCCTCACGCCATCGGACTTCCCGCTGGCCAGCCTCGACCAGGCGCAACTGGACCGCCTGCCGGTACCTGCTGCGCAAATTGCCGACATCTACCCGCTGTCGCCGATGCAACAGGGCATGTTGTTCTACACCCTGCAGGAGTCGGAAGCTGCGCTGTACATCAACCAGACATCTGTCGATGTGCACGGCCTGGACATTGATCGCTTCGTCGCTGCCTGGAACCAGGTGATTGCCAGCCATGACATCCTGCGCACGGCATTCCTGTCGTCAGCGCAATGGGCCGAGCCACTGCAGGTGGTGCAGCGTCAGGCCAGCCTGCCACTGCGCGTGATGGACTGGCGGGGGCGCAAGGTGGCCAGCGATACACTGCAGGCACTGGCTGCCGAGGATGCTGCCGAGGGCTTCGATCTGACCTGCGCGCCGTTGATGCGGTTGACCTTGGTCCAGCTGGATGAACAACGCCTGCACCTGGTCTGGTCACGTCATCACATCCTGATGGACGGCTGGAGCAATTCGCGCTTGCTAGGTGAAGTGCTGCAGGTTTATCACGGCCGCTCCGTCAGTCATGTGGGGGGACGTTTCGGTGACTACATCCGCTGGCTGGGTGAGCAACCTGTCGGCAAGCTGGAGCAGTTCTGGAGCGCAAAACTGCGAGCGCTGGAGGGCCCGACGCTGTTGGCCGAGAGTGTTGCGCCACAGGCGGACGGCAAGCTTGTCGGGCATGATGCGCTGTACCTGCGCTGGGATGCGCAGCGTACGCAACAGCTGCGAGACCAGGCTCGGCGCCTGCGCGTCACGCCAAATACCCTGGTACAGGCAACCTGGCTGTTGCTGCTGCAACGCTACACCGGCCAGGACACCGTGTGCTTCGGCGCCACCGTGGCCGGGCGCCCCACCAGCCTGGCGGGTGCGGACGAGATGCTGGGGTTGTTCATCAACACGTTGCCGGTGGTACAGGCGCCACAACCCGAGCATATTGTCAGCGACTGGTTGCACCAGTTGCAGCACTACAACCTGGAGTTGCGGGACCATGAGCACGCGGCGCTGGCCGATGTGCAACGTTGGGCGGGGCGGCCTGGGCAAGCGCTGTTCGACAGCATCGTGGTATTTGAAAATTACCCGGTTGACGAGCGCCTGCGCGACGGTGGGGGCGGTACGCTTCGCTTTGGCGAAGTGCGCAACCGTGACGTCACCAACTACGCCATGGACCTGGCCGTGCAGTTGGGCGAAACCTTCTCGGTAGAGTTCCTTTACCTGCGCAACCGCTTCACCGAAGCCGCCGCCGAGTGCTTGCGCGGCAGCTTCGAAAGCCTGCTGACCGCCATGCTGGGCAACCCGCAGGCCACGCTCGGCAGCTTGGGTATGCTGACCCCTTCACAGGTGCAGCACGCCGACCTTCGCAACCGGCTGGCGGCCCCGCAGGGCGAGCAGCCGTTGCTTGCCGAGTGCATTGCCCTGCATGCCCGTGAGCGCGGCGAAGCCTTGGCGGTAATCTGTGGTGCCCAGCAGTTGACCTACGCCCAACTGGACGCGCGTGCCAACCGCCTTGCCCACCAGCTTATTGCGCAGGGCGCATGCCCGGAAACCTGCGTCGGCATAGCCCTGGAGCGGTCGGTTGAAGTGATCGTGGCATTCCTGGCAGTCATGAAGACCGGCGCCGCGTATGTACCACTGGATATCGACTATCCACAGGAGCGCCTGCAGTGGATCGTCGAAGACTCCGCCATGCACCTGCTGGTCACCAGCAGTGGCTTGCGCCAGCGCTTTGCCCAGGTTGCCCAGTGCGTCGAACTCGACCGGCAGGAACTGGAGCACCTGCCAGCAGATGCACCTCAAGCGCAGGCATGTGCCGACAACCTGGCCTACCTGATCTACACCTCCGGCTCGACAGGCAAGCCTAAAGGCGTGGCGGTCAGCCACGGGCAGATCCGCATGCATTGCCAGGCAATCGCCAGATTGTATGAAATGGACGGGCAAACCCGCGAGTTGCTGTTCATGTCGTTTGCCTTTGACGGTGCTCAGGAGCGTTGGCTGTCGACATTGTCCTCGGGCGGTTGTCTGGTAGTGCGCGACAACAGGCTGTGGACAGCCGAAGAAACCTGGCAGACCTTGCATGCCCAGCGCATCGACATCGCCTGCTTCCCGCCGGCCTATCTGCAACAGTTGGCAGAATTCGCCGAGAGCCAGCAGCAAGCTGCGCCGGCAGTGCGGGTGTACTGCTTTGGTGGTGATGCAGTACCCGATGCATTGTTCGAGCAGGTCAAACGTTCGCTGCGCCCGCGCTGGCTGACCAATGGTTATGGGCCCACTGAAACCGTAGTCACACCGCTGCTGTGGAAAGTGCCTGCGCAAGAGACTTGCGGGGCAGTTTACGCGCCTATCGGTGAGCGGGTGGGTGAGCGCACGCTGCACGTGCTGGACCATAACCTCAACCCTTTGCCAGACGGTGTGGCCGGCGAGCTTTACATCGGTGGTGATGGCGTGGCGCGTGGGTATCATCAACGCTCAGCGCTCACAGCCGAGCGATTCGTTGCCGACCCGTTCGCCACCGGTGGCCGCCTGTACCGCACCGGTGACCGGGTGCGGCGCCGCGCCGATGGGGTTATCGACTTTTTGGGGCGGCTGGACAACCAGCTGAAAATTCGCGGCTTCCGCATCGAGCCTGGCGAAATCGAGGCTCGCCTGCGCAATCTGGCCGGCGTGCGCGATGCCGTGGTGGTGGCACGTGACATCAGCACAGGCAAGCAACTGATCGGCTACGTAGTAGTGGCCAGTTCCGACATCCGCGCCGAGCAGCTACGCGATGCCCTTCGCGCCGATCTGCCGGATCATATGGTGCCAGCGCAACTGGTGCTGATGCCCTCCCTGCCGCTCACTCCCAATGGCAAGATCGACCGCAATGGCCTCCCAGCACCTGAATTTTCCGCAGTCCAGGCGTGGGTTGCACCGCGCAATGCCGTCGAACAGGCGCTGGCTGATATCTGGCAGCAGGTACTGGAGGTGGAGCAGGTCGGGGTAGATGACAACTTCTTCGAGCTGGGTGGTGACTCTCTGCGCGTGCTCAAGATGTTGTCCAGGGTACGGGCTCGCGAAGATCTGCCGATCGAGCTGAAGCTGCGTGATGTGATTGCCCGGCCGACCATCGCCGAGTTGTCTGGCTATGCACCCAACGACACCAGCCTGGACCCACTGTTGTTGCTCAATAGCCGGCTGAATACAGGTACGCCGCTGTTCTGCCTGCATGCCGGGTTTGGCACTGTGTTCGATTACGAGCCGTTGGCACGCCAGCTGGAAGGCCGGTGCACGGTGTATGGCCTGCAATGCCGGATGTTGCTGGACCCCACCTGGGTGGACGATTCGCTCGATACCATGGCCATCGACTACGCGCAGTACATCCGGCAGAAACAACCCGAAGGCCCTTATCAGCTGGCCGGTTGGTCGCTTGGCGGTACGCTGGCGGTGCTGGTGGCCCGGGAGCTGGAAAACCAGGGCCAGCGGGTATCGGTGCTGGCGTTGGTGGACAGCTTTGTGCCTTCGGCAGGTCAACATGTGCAGGAGAGTGACTGGGCGGCTGACCTGTGCGGCTTCCTGGCGGTGGTTCTGGGGGGGGCGGTTGACGCGCTGACTGTGCCGGCGGTACCGGCTGGGTGCAGCAACGAGGACTTGGAGCAGGTGATCCAAGCCGCCCGTGCTGCGCAGACTGTGCAGTCGGCTTACGCCGAAATTGGCAACGCTGACCTGGCGCAGACCTTTGTTGTGGCCATGAAGCTCAAGGAACTGTCGCGCCAGTTGAACCCGTTACCGTCTACCAAGGCCGCGGCAGTTTGCTGGTGGGCCGATGAGGCAGCGCACGCGGGGAGTATTGCCGGTAGCTGCCAGGACATCGGTATCAATGCCGGGCACTATGACATCCTTCAACAGGCAGAGGTGCTCGAGGGCGTGATTGCCAGGCTGTTGCTGGAAGACACCGTTAACCCGTAAACCCTGTGAATCCACGCAGAGGTGAGAAGGGGCCGCATTAGCGTAATGCCAGTCAGTCAAGCAATTGGGGCCGCTTTGCGGCCCATCGCCGGCAAGCCAGGCTCCTACAAGTACGGCGCATGGCTTGAATTTGATGCGGTCGGGGTGGGAGCTGGCTTGCCGTGGCGACGAACCGCGGCGATGGGCTGCGCAGCAGCCCCATTAGCTTTAACTGACTGGCATTAGCCGCATTAGCGGCCCTTTTTTTGCGGCCTGCATGCCGGGCATGAAAAAGCGGCGCTTCCCGAGGGGGAGGCGCCGCTTTTCATTGGGGGGATCAGAAGTCGTAGCGCAGGTTCAGCGTCGCGTTTCTTGGTGCGCCGTAGTGGCCGTAGTTGCCGGCCAGGCCCGCGTAGTACTTCTTGTCGAACAGGTTTTCCACATTCAGCGTGGCGGCCAGGTGCTCGCTGATCTTGTAGCGGGCCATCAGGCTGGTCACGGCGTAGTCTTCCTGGGCGATACGCGTGTTGTAACGGGTGGCCACTGACTGCTTGGAGTTCCAGTTAACGCCGCCACCGACGGTCAGGCGCTCCCACTCGCCCGGCAGGCGGTAAGTGGTCCACAGGCGGAATGTATCCAGCGGCAGTTGAGTGGTCAGGCGGGTGCCATTGGCATCCTCCGTGCGGGAGTGGCTATAGCCAGTATGCAGCTCCAGCCCGCGGGCCACTTCGCCGGACAATTCAAGGTCGAAGCCCTTGGTTTCTGCTCCGCTGACTGCGCGATAGGCGGTGGAGTTGGGTACGCCGGGGACAGCGAAACCTACGTCTTCTTCTGCAAGGTTGTCACGCTTGATCAGGTAGATCGCAGCGCTGGCATTCAGGCGGCCATTGTAGAACTCACCTTTCCAGCCCATTTCATAGTTTTGCCCGATAACCGGGTCAAGCACTTTACCGGTTCGGTCGCGGCTGGTCTGGGGCTTGAAGATATCGGTATAGCTGGCATACACCGATTGTTCGTCCGTCAGGTCGTAGATCAGGCCCGCATAAGGTGTTACCTCGCCGCGCTCCTGCAAATGGGTGGGGTTACCGGTGCCTGTGGTCAACACGACCTGGTCGGAGTCGGATCGATAACTGGTAGTGCGGGCACCAAGGATCATGTGCAGATCATCGGTGAAGTTGAGCCGGGTAGCGATGAAGTAACCGGTCTGGCGGATGAACAGGTCATAGTCCAGCAGCGGCGAATAACTGCCAGGCTGCGGCAAGCGGTTACCCCAGTTGTAGAAGTTGGCATCCACCGCCCCGGCCGTACCGGTGAAGTGGTTGTTCTCGTAATCCATGTAATCGAACCCGGTGACCAGCTCGTGGGTCTGGCCGAAGAGCTGGAACGGGCCCTGCAGGGTGACGTTGACGCCACGTTGTACCTGATGGGCATCCACCTCCAGGCGATCGAATGAGGCGTTGCCAGTGGCCTGGTCGAGGGTGGATACACCCGCGCCGGTACGATAGAACGCCGACAGCGAGTCGCGATCAACGTCCATGTAGTTGCCGGCCACTTTCAGCTGCCAGCCATTGCCAAGCTCCTGGTCCA
Organism: Pseudomonas sp. 8_5_2; assembly: GCF_059295255.1. Lineage (NCBI taxonomy): Bacteria > Pseudomonadati > Pseudomonadota > Gammaproteobacteria > Pseudomonadales > Pseudomonadaceae > Pseudomonas > Pseudomonas sp. 8_5_2. Next base: position 4,482,467 of record NZ_CM181238.1, on the reverse strand, counting down.
GGCCAAAGGAGTAGTTCTTGGTGGTGTAGTCTTCGTACATCCAGCGTGGGCCGGAACTGGTGGAACGAGAGAAATGGGTGGGCTGGCCGTTGCTGAAGAACAACGGTACGCCCGGAGCGCCGTTGGCGTCGTAAGTCTGGTAATCCATGCCGAAACGCACGGTCGTGGTATCGGTGAGGTCTGCTTCCAGCACGCCGTACACCAGGTCGCGGTCCTGGCTGTACCAGTCCATGTAGCTCTGGTTGCTTTGCTTGGCTGCCACCAGGCGGCCACGCAGTTTGCCGCTTTCGATCAGCGGGCCGGAGACATCGGCCTCGGTGCGGTAGTAGTCCCATGAGCCGACACCGGCCTGCACATACGACTGGAACTCGCGCGTAGGGCGCTTGCGCACCATGTTGACCACACCGTTGGGTTCGCCGGCACCCGTCATCAGGCCAGTGGCGCCGCGGACGATTTCTATGCGGTCGAACATGGCCATGTCCATCAGCGTATTGGGCATGTTACGCGTCAGGTAGTCTTGTGTGGTATTCACGCCATCGAGCTGGTACGTGCTGATTTCCGAGCCGCGCGAGTAAATGTGAAAACGCTCGCCACCGTCCTGGGACATGGTGATGCCCGGGTTCTGCTTCAACACGTCGGTGATGCTTGCCAAGTGTTGGTCGTCCATCTGCTGGCGGGTGACAACGCTGATGCTCTGCGGCGTTTCGCGGATAGACAGATTCATGCGAGTGGCGGTGCTGGTGACGCCAGTGGTATAGGAACCCGTGCCTTCGGTAGTGGCCCCAAGGCCCATGCTATTGACGTTGGTCGCCGAAAGCTCGACCTGGCCGTCCTTTGCGGCTGAACTCGCCGTGACGGTGACCGTGTCGCCGTCGATCTGATAGCGCAGGCCGCTGCCCCCCAGCAGGATACGCAGCGACGAGGCGAGGTCGTGACGCCCCTTCAGCGTAGCGGAGCGGACCCCGCTGATATCTTCCGGGCTATACAGCAACTGGGTATCGGTCTGCTTGGCCAGCGCCTGCAACGCCGAGTTCATCGACTGCGCAGGAATATCCAGGGTCCATTCCTGCGCCTGCACCTGGGCAACCAGCGCCCCGGACAGGGCCATGCCCAGGCCAATGCGCGACAACGCGCGCTGTGGGCGAAGGGAATGACGGATCAGTAACGCTTTGGCAAGCGGGTTGAGCGGGCCGGGCAAGGACTTGGACATCTATTGCGGTCTCGTTGGCAGAGGGTTTTTTTCTATGTCAGCTATGGGACGCAGCACCTGCAAAAAACCGGAACGATTCTTATTGGCGATTTTTTTGTCGGCGCTGCGTTAACCGCGTCACAACTTCACAGTTCGCGTGCTACGCGAAAACCGAGGAAGTCGCCGCGGGTGGTCTTGAGGCGGTCGTTGCGGTTGGCCGAGCGCGAGAAGATCGGCGGCTCGCCCCAGTCGTTGCCACGCATGTGCGCGCGGATGCACTTGGGGTCCTGGATCCAGGCACTGCCGTCGGCGGGGGCGCCTTGATAGCTTTCGTGGTAGCAGTCGGCAACCCACTCGTAGACGTTGCCGTGCATGTCGTACATGCCAAAGGCATTGGCCGGATAGCTGCCCACCGGGGCGGTGTAGGTGTAGCCATCGCGTGGGCCGTAGGTGTTGGCGTGCTTGCTGATCTCGTACTTGCCCGGCTCGTCGAAGGGGAAGGGGAACGCACCGGTGGAACCGCCGCGGGCGGCGTATTCGCGTTCGGCTTCGCTGACCATGCGGTAGGGCTTGCCGGTGGTTTTCGCCAGCCACCGGGTGTAGGCCTGCACTTCGTCGTAGTCGACGCACACCGCTGGCTGGCGGGGGCCTTGCTGGTAGCTTGGCTTGCTGGCTTCGCACCAGCGGCCGGGGCGGTCGTCGCCACTTTTGATCACGGTGCCGGTGGCCTTGATGTAGGCATCCAGCTCGCCGGCGGTGACCTGGTAGCGGCTCATGGCGAAGGGCTTGGCGAAGGTCACGGTGTGCAAAGGGCCTTCGTCGGGCTGGCGGCCGACTTCGTCGTCGGGCGCGCCCATCACATAGCTGCCGGCGGGCAGCACGACCATTTCCGGGCAGTTTTTGCAGTCCTTGAACACGTCGCCTGGTTTGGCGGCATGGGCGTAGGCGCTGACCAGCAGCAGGCAGGTGATCTGGGCTGGCCGGTAGAGCCAGGTGGATACGTTCATGAGTGATCCTCGAATCGGGTGAATGCGTGCTGCGTTTCGCATTCAGACGAGACGGGGCGGTGAAAAATTAACCAGGGGGCGATGCGCTGCAGCCTGTGCGGGGCTCGCGGTAAAGCCGATGGCAGCAGTTGCCAGGCCCGATACACCGGGCTATAGTCCAGCCCATTGTTCTCTTCCTGAAGACTTGTTCATGCCAGCCAGCCCTTCCACCACAAGCTTTGCCATCGCGCCAGTCGCGGGCATGGTCGTGCGTGGCAGCCAGCAGCCGGTCATGATCAGTCACTACCCACCACCTGTCAGTGGCGTCGTAGGCGGCGTAGCTCCGCCTGCTTGCGTGGTCGTGCTGGGCTGATCGGCTTTAGGCCGCACCCCTTCGCACACGCAACCTACTGAACACGGTCGGCTACTTCCCACGCTGAAGCGCACGCCGTCCGTTTGGCTTTTTCGCCTAGCATCAGGTGGCAATACATGTCTGTCATTACCAAAGCATCCGTGGCCTCGGCGGCCACTACCAGCCTGTTCGTCCTGCTGTGGAGCAGCGGCGCAATCGTCTCCAAACTGGGCCTGGCACACGCCAGCCCGTTCGCCTTCCTGCTGTTGCGCTCGGCACTGGCCCTGACCGGCCTGCTGCTGATCGGGCCGCTGCTGGGCCTGCGCTGGCCGCGCAGCCGCGGGGCCATGCTGCGGGCACTGGGCACCGGGTGTGTGCTGCTGGGCGCCTACCAGATCTTTTACCTGCTGGCGCTCAATACCCATGTCACCCCCGGCGTGATGGCCACGGTGATGGGGGTGCAACCGATCCTTACCGTGGTGCTGATGGAACGCCAGCGTTCCTGGAGCCGGTTGTTCGGCCTGGGGCTGGGGCTGGGTGGCTTGATCATGGTGGTGTACCAGGGCATCAACCTGGGCGGGGTATCGCTGGCGGGCATGCTGTTTGCCTTGCTGGCGCTGGCCAGCATGACCTTTGGTTCGATCCTGCAGAAACGCATTACCGACAACCCGATGGGCACGCTGCCGCTGCAGTACCTGGCGGGCTTTGCCATGTGCGCTGTGTTCGCACCGCTGCAGCCGCTGCATGTCGAGTGGACCGGCGGCTTCATCGGCGCGCTGCTGTGGATGGGGCTGGTGGTTTCGCTGCTGGCGACCTTGCTGCTGTACCGGCTTATCGCCAAGGGCAACCTGGTCAATGTCACCAGCCTGTTCTACCTGGTGCCGGCGGTGACGGCGGTGATGGACCTGCTGATCTTCGGTAACCGCCTGGCACCGCTCAGCCTGCTGGGCATGGGGCTGATCGTGGTGGGCCTGCTGTTCGTGTTCCGCAAGCCCGCTGCGCGCTTGGCCGAGGCGTAAGCGCTAGCGGAATTCTTCGGGGATGGTGTGGCGCAGCACGCCTTCCTCGAAGTCCAGCAGGCCGGCTTCGCGCTGGGTGAGCAGGTAGTAGAGCAGGGTATCGAGCGAACGCAGCGACGGCACCTCGACCGCCAGCATCTTCACTGCCGGCTCGGTTTCACAGGCGCAGCCGAAATCGAGCAAGGCTGCACGTACCTGGTCGAGGGTTTCCGGTGGCCTGACCACAACCCGGAACACCGAGCTGCCACTGCTGCTGCGCAGTTCATCGAACCAGGTTTCGCCAGCTTCTTCACGGGTGCCGATGAGGTCGCCCGGGGCTATGCCGTAGACATGAAAGGGAATGCTGTCGACGCTGTATCCGCCTTCCACGGCCTTGGCCCACAACCCCTCGACCGAGGCGGGCGGGTAGCCGTTCGGGTCCTGTTCCAGGCGGAACAGGACTTTTTTATATGCGCTGTCCATCGTTTACCCCGCGTCAGTTGCGTGCCGGGCGCAGCACCAGCCACAACGCTGCAGCAATCAGCAGGCCGCCGTACAGGTGTGCCAGCGACAATGGTTCGTCCAGCAGCCATGCCCCCCACAATACGCCGAATACCGGAATCAGGAAGGTCACCGTGCTGGCCTTGACCGGGCCGATTTCTTCCAGCAGGCGGAAGTAGAGGATGTAGGCGAACGCCGTGCACAGCAGGCCCAGGCCCAGCAGCGACGACCAGACCTGCCAGCCACCCCAGCTGGCCGGTGGCTGGCTGATGGCGCTCCAGGCGAACAGCGGGCTCAGCAGCAGCGTGGCGCCCATCATGCTGCCCAACGCCGAGAGGCGGCTGTCGAGGCCGCTGACCCAGCGACGGGCAAGGAACCCGGCAAAGCCGTAGCAGGTGGTGGCCGCCAGGCAGGCGAGGGCGCCTTGCACCAGGGCCATGTCCAGCGCCACCGGGCCGGCGCCGCTGAGGATGCCGACGCCGAACAGGCCGAGGAAGATGCCGCAGAGCTTGGCCAGGGTCATCGGCTCGCGGAAGAACAGCACGCCGACCAGCACGCCCATCAGCGGTGTGGTGGCGTTGAAGATCGCCGAATACCCCGCCGGCAGCACCTGCGCGGCCACCGAGTAGAAAGTGGCCGGGATACCGGAGTTGATCATGCCCAGCACCAGGCAGGCGCCAAGCTTGCCCTGGAAGTCCCAGCGCACGCGGGCGGCGGCGACGATGGCGACCAGGCCCAGGCAGGCGATGGAGACACGGAAGAACGCGGTCGGCACCGTGCCCAGCTCGGGTGCGATGATGCGCATGAACAGGAAACTCGCCCCCCAGACGGCGGCAAGTGTCAGCAGGCGGGCTAGGGCGATGGGGCTCACAACGGTCTCCGGAGGCAGGGCAGGGGCGCGAGTGTACGCCAGGGGGCGGTGCGATTCTTGTGCTTTCTTGCGCTGTAAACCTGTACCGGCCCATTCGCGGATGAATCGGACCACCGCACCGCCGCTCCTGCTTGCAGGAGATTGCCCAGCCCACAGGTCTCTGCTAAATCAGTCAGTTATGTGCAGTTCAATGTGAGATTGCCCAGCCCAGTGGGAGCGGGTTCACCCGCGAATGCGGTGGCGGCGACAACGGTGAATGCCCAAGGATATTGGCCGGCAGGTCCGGCCTCTTCGCGGCGGTTCGACGCCTCGATGAACCCGCTCCCACAGGGGCCCTGCTAAATCAGTCAGTTATGTGCAGTCAATGTGAGATTGCCCAGCCCAGTGGGAGCGGGTTCACCCGCGAATGCGGTGGCGGCGGCGACAGTGAATGCCCAAGGATATTGGCCGGCAGGTCCGGCCTCTTCGCGGGTAAACCCGCTCCCACCGGGTCCATCCCTGATAAATCAGTCAGTTATGTGCAGTCAATGTGAGATTGCCCAGCCCGTGTGGGAGCGGGTTCACCCGCGAATGCGGTGGCGGCGACAACGGTGAATGCCCAAGGATATTGGTCGGCAGGTCCGGCCGCTTCGCGGGTAAACCCGCTCCCACAGGGTCCATCCCTGCTAAATCAGTAGTTATGTGCAGTCAATGTGAGATTGCCCAGCCCAGTGGGAGCGGGTTCACCCGCGAATGCGGTGGCGGCGGCGACAGTGAATGCCCAAGGATATTGGCCGGCAGGTCCGGCCTCTTCGCGGGTAAACCCGCTCCCACCGGGTCCATCCCTGATAAATCAGTCAGTTATGTGCAGTCAATGTGAGATTGCCCAGCCCGTGTGGGAGCGGGTTCACCCGCGAATGCGGTGGCGGCGACAACGGTGAATGCCCAAGGATATTGGTCGGCAGGTCCGGCCTCTTCGCGGGTAAACCCGCTCCCACAGGGTCCATCCCTGCTAAATCAGTAGTTATGTGCAGTCAATGTGAGATTGCCCAGCCCAGTGGGAGCGGGTTCACCCGCGAATGCGGTGGCGGCGACAACGGTGAATGCCCAAGGATATTGGCCGGCAGGTCCGGCCTCTTCGCGGCGGTTCGACGCCTCGATGAACCCGCTCCCACAGGGGCCCTGCTAAATCAGTAGTTATGTGCAGTCAATGTGAGATTGCCCAGCCCAGTGGGAGCGGGTTCACCCGCGAATGCGGTGGCGGCGGCGACAGTGAATGCCCAAGGATATTGGCCGGCAGGTCCGGCCTCTTCGCGGGTAAACCCGCTCCCACAGGGGCCCTGCTAAATCAGTAGTTATGTGCAGTCAATGTGAGATTGCCCAGCCCAGTGGGAGCGGGTTAACCCGCGAATGCGGTGGCGGCGACAACAGTGAATGCCCAAGGATATTGGCCGGCAGGTCCGGCCTCTTCGCGGGTAAACCCGCTCCCACAGGGGCCCTGCTAGATCAGTCAGTTATGTGCAGTTCAATGTGAGATTGCCCAGCCCAGTGGGAGCGGGTTCACCCGCGAATGCGGTGGCGGCGACAACGGTGAATGCCCAAGGATATTGGCCGGCAGGTCCGGCCTCTTCGCGGCGGTACGACGCCTCGATGAACCCGCTCCCACAGGGTCCCTGCTAAATCAGTAGTTATGTGCAGTCAATGTGAGATTGCCCAGCCCAGTGGGAGCGGGTTCACCCGCGAATGCGGTGGCGGCGGCGACAGTGAATGCCCAAGGATATTGGCCGGCAGGTCCGGCCTCTTCGCGGGTAAACCCGCTCCCACAGGGTCCCTGCTAAACCAGTGAGTCATGTGCAGTTCTATGAGAGAGGGTTTACCGAGGCGTCGAACCGCCGCGAATGGGCCGGCACAGGCACCGCATTTCAAACAGGCCGACTAAGCTGTGTAACTCACCCCCATCGAGGTTTCCGGCATGCCCCAACCCTGGCCCGCTGTCGAAATCGCCCGCACCATCCTCGCCGGCTTCGACGACTACCGCGACCACTTCCAGCGCATCACCCTTGGTGCCCGCCAGCGCTTCGAGCAGGCGCGCTGGCAGGCTATCCAGCAGGCCTCCGCCGCGCGCATCAACCTCTATGAAGAAAAGGTCGCCGAGGTCAACGGCTGGCTGCGCCAGGCCTTTGCCGCAGAGGTGCTGCTGGACGTGGAGCAGTGGCCGTTGGTGAAAAACGCCTACATCCAGCTGATCGACCCGCGGCTGGACGACGAGCTGGCCGAGACCTGGTACAACTCGCTGTTCTGCAGCCTGTTCAGCCACGACCTGATCAGCGATGGCAGCATGTTCATCCACACCACCCGGCCGTCCATGCGTGGCCGTGAGCGCGCTGCGCAAACCCGCACCTATCGGCCTGAAGGTGGCATCAAGGGGTTGCTGCGGGCGGTGTTCGACGATTACCCGTTCGATACGCCCTACGGCGACCTGGACGGCGACCTTGCACGCCTGGAAGAGCAACTGCGCGATTGCCTGCCGGACTGGGTGTGCAAGGACCCGGCCCTGGCCGTGGAGCTGTTCGTGCCGGTGCTGTACCGCAACAAGGGCGCCTACCTGGTGGGCCGCCTGTACAACGGCGACGAGCAATGGCCGCTGGCAATTGCCCTGCTGCACCGCGAGGGCCACGGCATCGAGGCTGATGCGCTGATCACCGACGAGGCCGAGGTCTCGATCATCTTCTCGTTCACCCGCTCCTACTTCATGGCCGATGTGCCGGTGCCGGCGGAGTTCGTCAATTTCCTCAAGCGCATTCTGCCGGGCAAGCACATTGCCGAGCTGTACACCTCGATCGGCTTCTACAAGCAGGGCAAGTCGGAGTTCTACCGGGCGCTGATCAACCACCTGGCCAGCAGCGACGACCGCTTCGTCATGGCGCCCGGGGTGCGCGGCATGGTCATGAGCGTGTTCACCCTGCCGGGCTTCAACACCGTGTTCAAGATCATCAAGGACCGCTTTTCGCCGTCCAAGACCGTCGACCGCGCCACGGTTATCGACAAGTACCGGCTGGTGAAAAGCGTCGACCGGGTAGGGCGTCTGGCCGATACCCAGGAGTTTGCCGATTTTCGCTTTCCGCGCAGCAAGTTCGAGCCGGAGTGCCTGGCCGAGTTGCTGGAGGTGGCACCGTCGACGGTGGCGCTGGAGGGCGATACGGTGCTGATCCGCCACTGCTGGACCGAGCGGCGCATGACGCCGTTGAACCTGTACCTGGAACACGCCAGCGAAGCCCAGGTGCTGGAGGCGCTGGAGGACTATGGGTTGGCGATCAAGCAATTGGCGGCGGCGAATATCTTCCCTGGCGACATGCTGCTGAAAAACTTCGGCGTTACCCGGCATGGCCGCGTGGTGTTCTACGACTATGACGAAATCTGCTTCCTGACCGAGGTGAACTTCCGCCATATACCGCCGCCACGTTACCCGGAAGACGAAATGTCGGGTGAGCCGTGGTACTCGATCGGGCCGCACGACGTATTCCCCGAGGAGTTTCCGCCGTTTCTGTTTGCCGATATCGGCCAACGGCGGTTGTTCAGCCGTTTGCATGGAGAGTTGTATGACGCGGATTACTGGAAGGGGCTGCAGGCGGCGATTCGCGAGGGCAAGGTGATCGATGTGTTCCCCTATCGGCGCAAAGGCAGGTAGTTGCCACGCCAGCACCGCCGGCCCTGCGTCGATCGGGTAAACCCGCCCAAACAGGGCAGGTTTACCGTGGGTCAGATATACGGCGCCTCATACGCATTCAACTGTTCCACAAACCGCCAATGGCTTTTCTTCCCGAACCCCATCAACCGTTTCAAGCGGATATCCCAGCGCATGTGGTGATTGGCAATCCACGGCAAGGCAAACAGGTGCGCCCCACGCCACGGTATGAACGGGTTACGCCGCAGGCTGGCGTAAATCTCTACCCGGTGGCTGGCCTGGTGGCTGGCACAGCGGGCATGGAAGCCCGAGGTGTCCGCCACCACCAGGGTATTGGCCGGCACGGCAAAGCGCCGTGGCGGCGGCAGGCCGAGGGCGGCCAGGTCGGGCTCGTCGATGCGGAACGACCCTTCGCGGTGCATCCGCTCGACAGACCGCGCCGCCCCCAGGCTTTGCCGGTATTCCCACGCCAGCCGCTCCGGCGTCAGCCGATGCGACCCCGGCACATAACTGAACGGCCCCTGGTCATCCTCCACATCATCCAGGAACAACCAGGCCTTGGCCGTGGGGTGGAAGGTGTCGGCATGCAGCCGGGTCTGCGGGTCCTGGTCGGCATTGGCCGCGTCAATCACGATCGACTGCAACTGATAGGTAATGCCACCGGTATTGGACGACGCATAGGCAATCAGGTTTCGCACACCCTTGTCCGCCACAAACGCAGCACTGGCCGGGTTACACGCCAACACATCCTGGTCCAGGCTTACCCGGCGCGTTACCGCGCGGCCCTGGCGCATTTCCCAGCCAGTGCTGCGCAAGGCGCCCAGCTCGGCGCGCAATGCCGCAAACTGTTCGGCGGGCAGGGCGTTTTCACGGATGAAAAAACCGTTCTGCTCAAAATGCTCGCGCTCACCGGCATCCAGCCGCGAGGCCAGTGCCTGGCGGCGGTAGCCGGCCATGGCCATCGCCAGCTGGCGACGCTGTACATGCAAACCCAGCGCGTTCAGCCGGGCACTGCCCAGCACCGGGTTGTTCTCGAACGACTTGGCATGGGTAGCCAACTGCAAGCAATGCCAGGGGAGCGCCGCGTAACGGCCGATGTCCTTGATCGATACAGGCATGTTCTAGTCCTTTGATGGGGCCAGTGGCCGGCCGCAGCCGAGCATGGTCCGGGTATAGTTGAGCAACGGCGCCAATCGCTTGTTTGCCGCGCGCGCCGGGTGTGGCGCGCTGAGGCAGGCGAGGGCGTGCCAGGCATCGCAGGGCAAGTCTTGCTGGACGTCGGCATAGCGCGCATAGCGCAGCAGGGCGCCGGCTACCAACTGGTCCAGGGTCAGGCGCCGGGTTCGGCGCGGCAGTGGCTGGTGGTCCTCGGTCAGGCCCCAGCCGGCATAAAACGGCGTACCGTAGGTGACAACCGGCACACCGCGCAGCAAGGCCTCGAAACCGGCAGTGGAACTGAGCGTATGCAACGCATCGACCTGGCCATACAGGCCGGCGATGTCCACCCCGGCCAGCACCTGGTCCGCCAGCCCCACCAGTTGGGCGGGTGCCACCTGGCCCCGGCGCTTGCCGGCCTCTACGTCCGGGTGCGGCTTGTACAGCACCCAGGCATCCGGCAGCTGCGCCCGCACCTGTTGCAGCAAGCGCAGGTTGCACCCGGCACCGCCGCCGCTGCACAGCGCCGAGGCATCGTCCTCTACCTGGCCCACCACCAGTACCCGCAGCTGGCCCGGTTGCCCCAGCAGCGCGGGCCGCGCGTTGCTGCGCAGGTTGAACTTGCTGGCACCGCTGGCCACGATCTGCGCCCGCAGGCTTGCAGCCTCGGCCAGGGTTGCGGCATCGAAGGTGTCATGCTGCAGCAGTTGCTCCAGGTCGCTGGCAGACTGCGCATCGTAATGAATGCCACCCCGGTCCAGTACCAGCGACAGCGCCGGGCTGTTGCTGGCGCCCAGCCCCGTGGAGCGCAAAAAACCATCCTCGACCCGCCACAGCGGCACACCGGCCTGGCGCGCACGTTCGGCAAGGCCGGCCGGCTCGCGTGCCGCCCACACCAGCAGCCGGCCCTGTTCGGCGGCTACCTGCTGTACCAGCTGCGGCGTGTCCAGCGCAAAACGCAGCTGCCCCCAGCGGCTGGCAAAAAAGCGTCGGATATTGTGCTGCTTGTGCCGCTTCACCCCCAGCACCGTGGTCGGGCCGGCAAACCCGGCATCGCGGGCCTTCTTGCGGGCCAGCTGACGGGCAACGGTCAAGGCATCGGTCAGCTGGCCGGTCAACGGGTCCACATAGCGGCAATAGCGCACATAAGCCGCAGCCACCAGCTGCACCAGGTCTGGCCGGGCCTGGCGGCGGGGGATGGCCATGCGGTCATCGGTCAGCCCCCAGCCCGCATAGAACGGCAGCCCGAAACAGGTCACCGGCACACCCTGGATCAACGCCTCCAGCCCCGCCTGGCTGGTGCCCACGTACACCCGCCGGGCACGCCGCGCCAGCGACGCCCAGGCCACCGGCCGTGACTCCAGCGCTACCCCACGCGCCTGCGCCGCTGCCAGCAGGCAACTGGGCTTCTGCCCGCCCAGGCAGTCGGGGTGAATGCGCACGCGCACGTCGGCGCCGGGGTTTTCGGCCAGCGCCACATCCAGCATGCGCACATAGTCGGCCTCGCACAGCCCGCCGCCCGGGATCGAATAGTCCCCGGCCGTCTGGTCCACCACCAGCACCAACGGCCGCTCGCGGCCCAGCGGGTCGTCTGCGGGCAAGTCCTGGGCGTTGTTGTATTTACCGATGCCGCTGCTGCGCATCAAATCGATCAGTTCGCGGGCGCAGCCCAGCTCGTAGTCGCTGAGGGCCTCGGGCTGCTGCAGAATGTTTTCCAGCAGCGAAGGGCGGTCTGCCAGGTAGTGAATACCCACCGGGTCGACCACCATCGACATCGGCGTGTCGCCCTCGATGCCCAGCGAGGAAGACCGCAGAAAACCGTCCTCCAGCGCAATGTAAGGCAGCCCCCAGCGCTGGCACAGCACCCGGGCCTGGGCCGACGATTGCTTGTAGCCGATACCGGCAATGGCCTTCAGCCCCTTGGGCGCCTTGCGCCCGCGCCGCCACAGCCAGAAGGGCGGGCCTTCCGGGCCGAGAAACTGCGGCAGGTGCAGCACCTTCCAGGCCACCCATTGCGACATGATGCCGACCCAGCCGGTGCCGTCTACCAACGCCTGCGGGGGCGTGAACTGGCCGATGTTGACGGGCAAGTCAGCGCTCATGGCAACCACCGCATATAAAGGGCTGCACAGGCCTTGTGGGAGCGGGCATGCCCGCGAAGCAGGCGCCACCGTGGCTGGCAGCGGCGCAGCCGGGGTTCGCGGGCCAAGCCTGCCCCCACAGCCTCAAGGCAGCTGGTTGTTCCATAATGTGCATTACACCGCCCGCCACATGTTGCGCACCGGTGGAAACGGCACCCAGCGCTTGCGGCGCGGGGCAAAGCCGTTGTGCAGGTACAGCCGTTGCGCCCGAGGGTTGTTCAGCGGCACCTCCAGCTCGACCTGGGTAAAACCCTGGCCCGCAGCATGCGCACAGCACGCCTGCACCAACGCCGCCCCCACGCCTTGCTGGCGGGCAGCCTTGCTCACCCGCAGCCCGTACAGCAGGAACGGGTAGCGCCATTCACGCAGCTCGCTCAGGCAAAAGCCGGCAAAGCGCACCCCGCCAGCCAGCACGCCGAACTCCCGAATGAACGGCCGCCAGCGCAAGGCAAACGGCCCACGCTTGCCATGTTTGAACGCGGCAAAGCCCAGCACCTGCTCGCCGTCGAAGGCCAGCAGTACACGGTCCCAGTTGATGGCCGCGCCCAGCAGGCGATAACGGCACGCCGTATCGCCGATCAGAAACGCCAGCGAGCCCCGCCCCTCGGCCAGCAAGCGGGCCAGGGCAGGGGCTGCGGCACGCTCCGGCGCCAGGTCCGATCCCAGAACGATGTGCACCACCTTGTCAGGCTACCCCGGCGCTGGCAGCCGGCGCATGCCGGCCTTGTGCAGGCGCCTGGGCATGGGTGCAGGCATGGCCGAGCAAGGTACTGGACAACTGCTGTACCGCCAGTGCACTGGCACGGCAGCCCGGTTGGTGGCGGTTGGACCAGATCAGGTAGTCGGTGTCACCCGCGGGTGCGCCGATTGCCTGGTACACCCCAGGCAAGATCGGCACATGGTCACCATAGAAGCACAGCAGCGCCTCGTTCGGCCGGGCCATCAGCGTTTCGCGCAGCATGCCCAGCATGCGGTCGGCATTACAGATATGCCGCACATAAGGGCCCAGGTCCTGCATGCCCGGTTGCAGCGGGCGGTCGAACCAGGCGGGCAGCTCGTGCGCGGCCGCGCTTTCCAGGTGCAGCGGGCCGTGGTTTTCCATGGTTACCGCATGGATGAACAGCGGCTGGGTACGGCCTGGCGCCTGCAGCAGTTCGCGAATCTTTTCCGCCACCGCGCAATCACCAATGAACGGCCCGGCCTTTTGCGAAGCGTCGAACGCCTTTACATCGATAAACTCGTCAAAGCCCAGCGCCGGCAGCACCTTGTTGCGCCCATAAAAGCCGCCATCGTAGGGGTGAATGCAGACAGTGCGGTAACCCTGCGCCTTGAGCGTGGAGGCGATGCTGGGCAGGCCCTGACGGGCCAGCACGCGGTACGGGTTGAAGCGGTGCACCCCCAGCCGGCCCGTGGGGATACCGGTCAGGTAGGCGAACTCGGTACGCACCGTATTAGCGCCCCAGGCCGCGACCTGCAGCTTGCCCCGGGCCAGCGCCTGGCTGGCCAGCAGGTCGTACTGGTCGAGCACCTGCGGGCGCACGCCCGGCCACAGGTCGCGCACATCGAAGAACGACTCGCTCTGTACCGAGACCAGGTCCGGCAGCGATGTGGGCTGGCCAAAGCCCGATGCAGCAGCGGCCTTCGCCGGCGAAGAGGCCGGCACAGGCTCACCCGCAAACGGCGACCCCAACCCCGCCCGGTCGACCGGCGCCCGCGCCGCCCAGAAGTACCGCCATAAACTGGCCGCCAACCCCCAGGCACGCACATCCCGCTCGGCATCAAAGCTCGGCTGCACCTGCCGACGGCCCAAACGCAACAGCCCCAGCCCCACCGCCAGCGGCAGCAGCGCCGCAAGCCGCGCACCCGGCACCTCGAAGCTCAGCCCCGCCCACAGGTAAACAAGAAAGCCCACCGCCAGCAACGCCGCCTTGCCGAAACCGAAAAACGGCAGGTACAAGCGCGGAAACTTCACTGCATCGCTGAAATATTCAAAGTCTGCACACACAAACGGCTCGCGCAGCGAGTGATACTTCGAGTTGCTCACCAGCACGATCAACAGCCACAGCAGCAGCAGGTTCACGCCACTGAACAACGGCCGCGCCGTCAGCGCATACAGCAGCCCAAGCCCCACGCACCACAGCCCCGCATGCAGCATCCAGCAGTCGGCCGGGCGGCGCAGGGCAGGGCGGGGCACCAGCAGGCGCTCGACGCCAACGGTCAGCGCCAGGCCACCCAGGGCAACCGGCAACAAGGAAACATCAATCACTGTACTTCAACCCACGCAGGATCATCGAAGAAAGCCACTGCGGGATAAGCCCCAGCAGCCAGGTGCCCAGGTTGAGCGGAAACGGAAAGCTGATACGCGCCTGGTTCGCCGCCAGCCCGCGCTTGATCCGCCTGGCCGCTTTTTCGGCCGTCCACAGAAAAGGTTTAGGCCCAGGCATTTCGAAGCACATCTTCGACTCCACATAGCCCGGCACAATCACATTCACCTTCACCCCTTCCGGCGCCAGCCAGTCACGAATGGCCTCGCCATACACGCGGATCGCCGCCTTGCTGGCGCTGTAGGTTGGCGTTACCGGCAACCCACGCCAGCCCGCCAGCGAGCTGAACAGCGCGATCTGCCCATGGCCACGGCTGCGCATGGCCGGCAGCGCGGCCTCGACGGTGGCCAGCGCGGCCATCACGTTCACTTCCATCAGCGCCCGGCTGTCGTCCCAGGCCTCCGGCTCGCCATTGGCGCCCACCGCCGTATTAAGCCCGGCCCCCACCAGCACCAGGTCGGGCTGATGGGCGTCGCTGACGCGCCGCACCATCGCCCGCAGCGCGTCCAGGTCGCGCACGTCAAGGGCCTCCAGCCACACCAGCGCCCCCAGGGCGCGGCACTGCTCGGCCATTTCGTCCAGGCGGTCCTGGCGCCGGCCTTGCAGGATCAGGGTCACGCCCGGGGCCGCGTAGGCCGGCGCCAGCGCGCCACCGATGCCGCCGGTGGCGCCGGTGATGAGGATGCAGCGAGGTGAAGCGTGCGAACTCATAGGTATTTTTCGATTCTTGAGGTTTTCGCCATCAGGACTTCCAGGCAGTTGGTCACTGCCATGTCCATGCCGCAGCCGGTGTAGAAGCCGCCGTTGACCTGGGTGGTGTGGATGACCGTGTTGCGAAAACGTTGGAACAAGGTGTTGTCGGGCGCCTCGGGCTGCTGCCAGAAATCGTCAAGCCCGCCCTGGTGCGTAAGCCCCGGCATGGCGTAGATCGGATCGGCCAGTGTGCAGGTCGGGCGGTGGTGCAGCAATGCCGAAGCACCGGCGGTGCTGTTGACGGTGATCATGCCGGTGATGTGCGAAAGCAGCGTGGGCATGTGCCCGCTTTCCATGAAATCGACGCGCTCGGCCACATCATATTTGCGCGCCAGCTGCTCGGTGACCTTGCGGTAGTTGATCAGCCCCGGCGTCAGTGGGTGGTTCTTCACCAACAGGCGCGCATCGAACGGCGCGTTGAGCGAGAACGAATCGATCACATGCTCGATCACTTGGGTCATGTTCTGGAACGGCGAGTGGTCGCGGATCTGCGCATCGCTGTCCAGTTGCAAGGGCAGCAGGAATGTGGGGTGGCGCTCCCGCGCGACCTCGGCTACCAGCGCGTCGTCATGCACCCGGGCGCGCAACAGGCGCACGCCCTGGCGAATGAAACCGGCGTACTCGGTGGCCGCGTTGAACGGCGCATGGGTGCGGTAGCGCGGAAAGCACAGCCGATTCAGCGCGCCACCGGCGTGGTACAGCACATCGTGCGTGGCGCGGGCGGTGAACGACAGCTTGAACGGGTTGCCGTTCTGATAGCGCGGAATGTGCTTGCCCACGTCGCGGTACCACTGCGGATCACGCGGCAGGCGCGAGTTGTTGTTCACCCCGTCGCGCTCCAGGGTCACCCAGTAGGGCCGGAAGTAGCCTTCTTCGAACACATGCACGCGAATGCCCGACAACCGCGCCAACGCCACTGCCGGGCGGTGCACCGGGCGGCAGTCGCCGAACAGCACCAGGTCGGTGATGTCCAGCTGGCGGAACACCTGGGAATACCAGGCCTCCGTGTCTTCGGCACGGTGCGGGCAGGTCAGCCGCGCGCCACCGGGGCCATAGAGGGCGTCACCGACATTGAAGCGCACGCTGTGCACCCGTTGGCCGATATCGCGCAGCCCTTTGGCAAGGCGGCTGAAAAAGGGTGAACTGACACCCTGCAGCAACAGAAAATTATGGGTGGGGATACGCAGCAAAGGACCACGCGTCGCCCTCGCAATCAGTTCGTCGGGCGCTTCATGCCCAACAAACTGCTCAAGCGTCGTTTCAAGTCCTGCCATCGGGATGAAGCTCCAGGCTGCGGTAAGGCGTGCCAATTTTGTAGTTCGTATAAGGTCTGTTCGGCAGTGGTGAAGCGGTTGGTCACCAGGCTTACGTAGGTGGGGTAGAGCAGCAACGTGCCGGCCACCAGCTGGTCCAGCGTCAGTTGCCGGCTGCGCCGCGCCTGCACGTGGGCTTGCAGGTCCAGGTCGCGCGTCAGCCCCCAGCCGGCGTAGAACGGCTGGCCATAGGTGGTCACCGGTACCCCGCGCAACAGCGCCTCGAAGCCCGACTGCGAGGTCAGCACATGCACCTCGTCCACCACCTCCAGCAACTGCTGCAGGGGCGTATCGCCGATCACTTCGTCGCACCAGTGCACGGTCTGCGCTTCGTCATCACCCGGCGCACGCGTGCCGGCCAGCACCTCGGGGTGGGGCTTGTACAACACCCACGCCTCAGGGTTCTGCTCACGCACGGCACGCAGCAGTTGCAGGTTGCTGCGGATACGGTTGCCGCCAAAGCGGATGGACGCATCGCCTTCCACCTGGCCAGGCACCAGGATCACCCGCTGCGCCTGCGCCGGGCGCTGCCAGCTGGCCCCCGGCAAGTTGTACTTGGTCAGCCCCGCAGCACAGATAGCCACGCGCAGGGCATTCGCGCGGGCCAGCAACTGCGGGGTGAACGGCTCATCGGCCAGAATGCGCTCAAGGCGCGAAGGCCGCGTGGCGTCGTAGTAGATACCCAGGTCATCGACCACCCACGACAACGGTCGCGCCTTGCCCGCGCCCAGCCCTACCGAACGCAGAAAGCCGTCTTCTACCCGGTTGACCGGCAGCGGGTGCGCAGTAAGGTCGGTGTCGTGCTTGCAGCCCCAGGACACCACCGGTACATCATGCGTCAGCGGCTGTTCGGGCTTGACGAAGCGGATGGCCGCGCCATTGAAAAACAGGTTGGCCAGCGGCTCTTTCCAGCGGCTGAAGCCCAGCATCTGCACCGCGCTCGGCAGCACGCTGCGGTGGCGGCGCTGCAGGCCAAGCCAGTTGATCAGCACCTCTGGCGTGCACGGTTGGCTCCGCTCCGGGCACACATAGCGCGGGTAAGCCACCAGGCTGGCATGCACCAGCTGCGCCAACGGCACAGGCGTGCGCCGCGCAGGCGCCGGCAAGCGGTCATCGGTCAGCCCCCAGCCGGCATAGAACGGCATGCCCCAGGTGTGCACTGGCACATCCCAGAGCAAGGCGTCGAAGCCCAGTTGCGACGTCATGACGAACACAGCGCGCATGTGTGGCAACAAATCGGCCGGGTGGATATTGCGTGCCAGCACCTGTACACGCGGGTTGCTGGCCAGCGCTGCCAGGTCGAAGTGCCCGGTCTTGCGCCCGGCCACCACGTCAGGGTGCACCTTGAGCACGACGGTGCTGTGCGGGTAGCGCGCCAACGCCGCATCCAGCATCGCCCGGAATTCGTCTGCCCCCGCGCCCTGCAGCGAGGCATCGCCACAGGTCTGGTCGGCCACCAGCACGCAGTCCGCCGGCAGGGCTGGCAGCTCGATGCGTGCGTCGTTGTATTTGGAGACCCGCTGCTGCTGCCACAGGGTGCGCAGCGCCAGGGCGCGTGCGGTCTGTTCGGCGTCGAGGGGCGTGGCGATCAGTTGTTCGAGGCGAGATGGCTGGGTGGCGTCGTAGTACACACCTACGTCATCGACGATTAGCGACAGGGGCGGTTCGTCAGCACCCAGGCCTACTGAGCGGATGAAGCCGTCTTCCAGCGTGAGTACGGGCTTGCCGGCCTTGTGCGCCTCGGCCATCGCCTTGATCGCGCTGGGCTTGCGGCCCCAGGCCATTACCCAGTCAGCAAGCGCTACATCGCGCACGGCACCGTTTTGCAGCGCGAATTCGGGCAGCAATGCAGGCAACGTACTGATGCGCTGGGCTCCTTTGGACAGGACCAGCAGGCGAGGGCGGGGCGAAGCGTCGTCCATAAACGTGAAGCGGCATCCATTCAGCAAAGGGCGGCAGGCGCGGTGTGCTCTGCGGGTCCGTGGGGTTGGGAGAGGGCGAATCTTAATACAAAATCAGATTTGTAGGCGCGCCGTTGGGGAAAAATCCTGAAAAGAAATTAGACGATCTGTGCAATTGATGACCTATGGCATCAAAATGATATCTAATGCGAGCACATTCTCCTGAACCAAGTGAGGCGCGATAGAGGCGTGCCCGCGAATTTCTTGGCTCCCCAGCATGCTTAGTCGAGGCTATGACTCATTCAGCAAACCCAGCAAGTATCCGTATTTTTCCTGCAACAAGGCCATGCGATCACGCTCTCGATATTCCGCGATCGTTTCTGGGCGCAGGCAATGGAACAATGCAGTGAGCAGGAAGACGTAGCGCAGGTTTCGCAATGCCTGCCGAATGTCAAAGATCTCGGGTAGCGAATTCCTGTAGGCATCTATGAAATCCGCCTGCGCCGCAAGGAACACCTTCATATCTTTACGCCTGAACAGGCTTCCCAAATAGGCGCCACCGTCAAAGCCAATCCGACCGATCTTAACCTCGCTCCAGTCAATCAGGTGCAACTGCCCATTGTCGATGAACAAGTTTTTTTGGAGGTAATCCATGTGGCTAATGCAGCGAGGGCTAAGGCGTGCTTCGCTTTCCATTTTTTGAGTCAGCGGCAGAAAGGCTTTGAAGCGCTCTGCAAGGCCGGCAAACCGCTCGTCTTCGAGCGCAAGCTGTGCCAATGCGGGTAAGCAACGTGAAAAATTGAAGCGTGGCCGCAGAAGGAACCAAGGCCTGAAGAAGTCCATGCTCCATAGCAGTGGCGCTTTTCCAAGTGGCTGTGCTTGCAAATAGTCATGGCTTAGCGTCTCAAGCTCGGCGATGCCTAGTGCTAGCTGCTTGCCTATTTTGTGCATGCGTGGTGGCTTCCCGCGCACAAACTCGGTGAAGACCAAGCTCTCCCACGGAGTTTCAATAACGCCAAGGCAGGCCGGATAGTGAAATTTCGTACTCCCTGTCAGCATGCTCGCGGCCCGGTGAAATCGAGCTTCCTGGCTGCCTATAAATGCCACCTTACGAATTGACTTTTCCACGACTTCTACAGGTTGTCCCGTGCACGGGTCCTGCAGGCGATGGAGGCGTACGTAATTCACAAAAGAAGCATTTGCGCCGAGAACCTCGGTCGTGATGTCGAGCTTTTTTCCACTCCATTCAGGCGTTAGGGCAAGAAGATGGCTTTCGAGCGAGGCGCTTTGCCAGCGGTAAAGCGTTTTCTTGGCTACCTGCCCGCGTGTTGGAGGATTCATAACATCCATGTTGGCATCGCCATACGTCCGTTTTGAAGCTGTGAAGGGGGTATGCTGATGTATGAGAGGCCAGTTCACAACGAAAAGTTGCAACAAACCATTGATTTGGAAGAGGAGAGCAGGGTGCGTTCCCTTTGCTATAGGGCCTCCAGGAGGCATAAATGTTCGGTCATGGTCCGTACGAGCGGGCAGTGCTACCACCAATACATGCGCTTGAAAGGCGCAGATCACACTGATCATATAAGCGTGTTCAGCTATCAGGTCTGTCTTGCCAGGTGACCGTTGATGGCGGGATTTGGGGGCGACGAAGGAAGAAGAGGTCAGGCGCTGATGTCGTTAGGCCATCATTAGGCGCCACATCAGGTCCTATTCACAGTCAGCCATAGCCTCCGACAGTCAGATAGCTTAGACGCTGAGGTGTTCGTACTTTGCTTCCCGTTGTAAAAACCTTAACATTCGCCCCTTCGCATATATTCAGCTGTCGTCAGGGACGAAAATGAATCACCTCAGCATCGCTAAAGAAGCCCTTATCGCCCAGGCTCAAGCCGTTACTCAACTGGCCGATCGCCTGGACGGCGAGTTCCAGAGCGCCGTTGAACTGATCCTCGGTTGCCAAGGCCGCACCGTGGTCTGTGGCATGGGCAAATCCGGGCTGATCGGTCAGAAGATGGTCGCCACTTTCGCCTCTACAGGCACCCCAAGTTTCTTCCTGCATCCAGCGGAAGCCTTCCACGGCGACCTCGGCATGCTCAAGCCGATCGATGTGCTGATTCTCATCAGCTACAGCGGCGAGACCGAGGAGCTGATTAAGCTGATCCCGAGCCTCAAATCGTTCGGTAACAAGATCATTGCCATGACAGGGAACGGCAAGTCCACCCTAGCCAAGCATGCCGATATCTGGCTCGACATTTCGGTTGATCGCGAAGTCTGCCCAAACAACCTGGCACCGACCACTTCGACGTTGGCGACCATGGCCATGGGCGATGCCCTTGCGGTAGCGCTGATTGAAGCGATCCAGTTTAAGCCGATGGACTTTGCTCGCTATCACCCCGGGGGCAGCCTGGGTCGCAAGCTGCTGACTCGCGTTTGTGATGTCATGCACTCACCGGCGCCTGTCGTTGCGCCGTCTACTAGCTTCCATGATTGCTTGCTGGTCATGACTCGTAGCCGTTTGGGTATGACCGTGGTAATGGACAATGACAAATTGGTCGGCATCGTAACCGACGGTGACCTACGCCGAGCGCTGCTGGAAGATGAGAGCATTATTCAGGCCACGGTTGATCACTTCATGACCGCTAGCCCTCATACCATTCGCGAGGATTCCCAGCTATCGGAGGCTGAGGCCTACATGCTGGATAACAAGATTCGGGCGCTGGCTGTTACTGATGCTGAAGGCGCTGTTGTGGGGGTTGTCGAGATTTTCGACTGACCGGTCTAGGACCTTATGGTCGGTTTGTCTTCGTTTGGCAGCGTACGTACCAGTGCGCTGCTCTAGCATTTTTACCCCCGAAAATGCTGGCTTTCGCGGCATTACATCGCACTGATTTCCACTCCCTGCTTTTCCACCCTCGAATAATGATCTATATTCGAGAGGAGTGAAGTGGTGGGCGCAATAAGGGTGCTGAGATCCGCTTTAGCAGTGCTGTTTTAAGTTGATCTTTATAGAGATGACACATGATGAATGCCGTTGAGTCGCCAGATAATACGAATATAAAGCAGGCAGATTTGGCTCAGTCGCAGGCAGCCTTATCCAAAGTTGATATTTCAAAATATGAAATTCAAAAAAATGGTGTTGAAGCTTTGGTGATGTCTGGGGCTAATCCAAAACGAGCAGTAATTTCGTTTTCGAGCATGAATCCTGGTAAGTATGAGCGTTGGTCATGGTTTTTTGAGCGGCACTCGGAAGGTTGTGAGGATTTGTACATAATCTTCAAAGACGATTCTCAGCATTATTACTTAGGGGATAGTACTTCCTCTATGTATATTAGGCATATTAAGTTTATTAATGAGCAGCTAGAGGCTCGCGGGCTTAAAGCCTCTGATGCTTATATGATTGGCTCCTCCATGGGAGGGTACGCTGCGCTTTATTTCGGATTCAGTCTTGGTGTCGCGGGAGTGGTTTCCATCAATCCTCAGATCGACTATGCAAGTACCCGTCGTCACTCCATGCAGAACTGGGAGAGACAAATTCGGGAGATAGGAGACACTTGGGTTGATTTAAATGATTTCGTGTATCGCTTTGATGTCAAGCCTAAGATACACATTGAGCACGGGGACTATCCTGCAGATGTGTCTGCCGTTAATAAATTGATTGGCTCCCTCACGGATCTGAAAATATGCTACAGCCGTGAGTTCACTGGTGGTGGACATAGTGAAACCACCATCAACAAATATCGATTATTCGATATCATCGATTTCTGGGGCAAGGTTCGTTCGGCGAGCTAGGTAGATCCTCATCTCGGCTTAGTCTTGGGCACGAGGGAAAGTACAATTACTCTCCCTCATGCAGTTGGGTCACTGAGCCATGGTGCTCATTACTTTGGCATAGCCTGTCGCTGTGCTGAGTACGCTATCTTTGCCTTGGGCGCAAAGAATGGCATCTGCAAGTTCACGGAATGCTCCCGTCCCACCGCTGGCAAGTAGCGTTTGAGTCGCTGCTGCTTTCACGTAAATGGGAGCATCTGCTACAGCAAAAGACATTGCACATGCTGAAAATGCTGGTAAATCAATGCTGTCATCGCCGATGCATGCGGTTTGCGCTGATGTAACGCCTGCTTCGTCCATCAATTGCTTGCAGGCGCTATGCTTATCTTTGACGCCGAATTGGCAGAGTTCTATACCCAGGTCAGACACACGCTTGCGTAGCGTGCCTGAGTCACGACCCGACAATACTGCAACTCTGACCCCGTTCTCCTCTAGCAGACGCATTCCCAAGCCGTCGCGGACATGGAATCGCTTGATGCATTCCCCTGTAGCGTCGTAGTAAATTCCGCCATCTGTTAAAACACCATCTACATCTGTGATCACTAGCCGGATATCCTTGAGTGTCACTGAAGGCGTCGGTTGGTGGCCAGTGATAAGCGCTCGTACCTGCTCCAGGCACTCTGGGGTGTCGACGCCTGGCCCTGTTGGCTGGACAAGGTATGCGCGGATGCAATAACCGGCAGCCATGAGGCGAAGCTGCTCTAATTTCTCGGCATGCTCCATCATCGGCTGAGGCAAAGCAGAATACTTTGCAACTACCTCACGGCGGTACCCATAGACACCAACGTGCTTCAAGTATGAAGCCGCTTCGTTATCACGGGGGTACGGGATTGGGGAGCGGCTGAAATACAATGCGTTACCGTTAGTGGCGAGTACTACCTTCACGGTGTTGGGGTTGCGAGCCTCTTCTCCGTCGATAGGATGGCAAAGAGTACCAACGCTCACTTCCGTGTCAGCAAGCATACCTGTGACTAACGATTCAATATCAGCCGGACGAACCAGCGGTTCATCCCCTTGAAGATTGATGTATATGTCGGCATCAATTACACGCATGACTTCTGCTAGTCGATCGGTGCCAGAAGGATGATCTGGCGATGTCATGACATACTTTCCGCCGAAGGCGCGTACCGCTTCTGCGACGCGTTCATCGTCGGTAGCGATGACTACATCGTTTGCGTTGGCAACCTCAAGAGCACGCTCGTAAACGTGCTGTATCATGGGTTTACCTGCAATGTCGGCTAGCGGCTTACCTGGCAAGCGGGTCGAGCCATACCGGGCAGGGATAACGATCACGACCCGTTGTTCAGAACTTGGCATGTTCACAATCCTTGGTAACTAGGATCTGCTTACGAGATTTTCAGCGGAGAGAACGATTTAACGAGATCATCAAGAGCTTTAATCTGCAGCAGGAATGGCTCCAGCTTGTCGAGCGGTAGGGCACTTGGTCCGTCACATTTGGCTTGGTCGGGGTTAGGATGAGCCTCCAGGAAGAGCCCAGCCAAGCCCACTGCCATGCCCGCTCGAGCAAGGTCTACCACTTGATCGCGTCGACCACCCGATGCGGCACCTGACGGGTCGCGGTTCTGCAGTGCATGGGTGACGTCAAAAATGATTGGCAGATTGTCACAGGTTCGCTTCATCACACCAAATCCAAGCATGTCGACCACCAAGTTGTCGTAGCCCATGCATGAGCCTCGATCGCAGAGAATCAATTGATCATTGCCTGCTTCCTTGAACTTATGCACGATGTTCTGCATCTGTGATGGGCTCAAGAACTGTGGTTTCTTTATGTTCACCGGCTTCCCTGTCTTTGCCAAAGCCATCACTAAGTCGGTCTGGCGGGCCAAGAAAGCAGGGAGCTGAAGTATGTCAGCAACTTCAGCAACAGGGGCAGCCTGGTAAATCTCGTGAACGTCAGTGATGATAGGAACACCGAATTCAGATTTTACCTTCTCAAAGATTCTCAGCCCTTCTTCCATGCCTGGGCCACGGTAGGAGTGGATGGACGAGCGGTTGGCCTTGTCGAAACTGGCTTTGAAAACATATGGAATGCCAAGCTTTTCGGTGACGCGTACATATTCAGCGCACGCCGTCAGAGCGAGATCTTCGGACTCCAATACGTTAATCCCACCAAAAAGCACAAATGGGCTATCGTTGGAGCATTTGATATTTTGAGAAATCTGGATCATGTGGGGGTCCGCTTGTTATGCTAGGTGTTCGAAAGAAACAAAGGGGAGTGCTTTCTCTAGTTCTGATGCACTCATCGTGGACATCAGAATATTGAAATCTGGTGGCTCAATTGATGGCGGAGGAGTGCGGGTCTCAGTCAAAATCAGAGATGACTCCGATATTCTGTAGTATCTGTAGCCGTGCGGTTCGAGTGACGCGTGAATAGTGTCAGTCAAAGAGGTGGGCAGCAGCTCGCAGATGATATTGGGTTTCGACTTGCCGATAATATATTGAGCGCTCTCAAGAATGAGATGTTCAGCACCTTCCGCATCAATTTTCAGCAGCTCAACTCGAGGAATGTTATTGTCCTGAACAAACTTGTCAAGGCTGGTGGCTCGTACCACCCTGCTCTCTACGGGGGCGCGGTCCGTTACTTCTGAGACAGTCGTCGAGCCTGAAACGAGTATGTCCTCACCGGAATAAATAAATAGCTCTACTTCTGGGCTTCCATCAGTGATAGCCATATTGAAGCAATTGAGATTGGACGCCCCGTTAGCGCGCTTGTTTGCGAGCAGGCGAGAGTAAACGCGGTCCAAGGCTTCTATCGCAAAGACTTTGGATTTAGGGTTGCTTTTTGCCGCCGCCAATGAGTAGACCCCGGTATATGATCCGATGTCTATGACATGCGAGGACAGCTTGGCGAGGGCAGTCCACAGTCGGAGGCTGGTCGATTCGTATGCGTTCTTGCCATTCCAAAAGTACGAGCGAGCAACAAAGTCGTCATTGTTGCTGAACATGGAGAACAAGACGTCATCAATCTCGATATCAATGAATCCAAAGTATGAAGTCTTTTCCATTAGGAATTCAAACTGATCTTGGTCGATTTTCGTGTTGGCCTTTAACTGGTAAAGCTTCCTTAGTGCCAACGCAGCTTCGTTCTTATTCTCCATGAACTTCATGCGGCTACCACTCGCTTTCCGAACAGAGAAGAGAATTCCGCATGATCCAGGTACGGGCGCAAGAAAGAGCCTTTGCTGCAGTTGACTATTCTTTTGCCCTCTTTATTCATGACTTCGTTGGCGTTTGCAATGTTCCATATTTGAATGCTAGTGAAGCTATCTTCTAGTTGCGGGTTGCTTTCTTTATAAAAACGGGGCGACTCGGCGGAATATTTGAGGTCGCAGCCCAGCAGGTAGATGTCTGTGATTCCCAAATAGTATGCGAACTGAATGGCTAACATAGTAGTGGTGCAACCAAAAAAGTAGCCGGCACGAATATCTCGGGAGAAGCCGTCCCGTTGAAGAGCGGGGACATAGTAGCTTTTGTTCGGAAGCGTCTTATCATCAACCTCGCGAAGCTCTTCTCGAAGAATTCGGATGGTCTTCGGATCGAGATCGGTAGTTCCGAAATGGCTTTTTTCAGGATGCGTTAGAAAGCGCTTGTCCGACAGTACGTAATAATCCGTGGTGAACCCGTGCTGCTCTTCCAGCATGGTTGATGCATTCATTCCAATGGTTACCTCCCCCTTCAGAAGGGAAAGGTCTTCTGAAAGAATAGAAGGGCCGTTTGCCAAGATAAATGCGCGTTTGCCTTTTTCTCGGTTTTTAAGGGACGAAATAGATTTAAAAATTTTCATAAGCGTTGTCGAAAACTCTAGCCATTTTTTCCGGGGTCAAGTGGGACTTGAAATAGTCCAAGCTTGCTTCTTGAAGTTCAGCGGTCTTCTTCCAGTCGTTTGCTAATTCGTGAAGCGTCTCGGCGATCGACTCACCTGTGGCATAGAGGAACGGAGGCTTATTGCCCTCGGCGAAAGTCGAAAATACTGCCTTACAGAAGTAGTCGGCCCTATTGATTGTGACGTTGCCAGCGGCTAGGCCTTCAACCGATACCTGGTGGAAGCCTCCGGTGGCGATCTCATCAATAGAAACGTGGCACGTCTTACGGACGGCCATCAAAACTTTGGGTGAGACAGGTTTGTCAGGTACTACGGCTTCGATTTTTCCGAGGCTGACAAGTGAGTTCATCGCTGTTTCGAGCTCTGCAACATATTTATTGTTCCAACGTCCTGGCCTGAGGTGAGTCGGGCTGAAAATAACTCGAAGCTTCTCACCTTTCTGCCTGATGCTCGCCATCGGCGTGTCGTGGATGATGTTTGGAACAAAGATATGATTGTTGTGGATTCTCGGCTGGAACTGACCCACCACAAAATTAGCCAAGAATGGCAGATTAATGTCATTCTGACGAGGCACATAGAGCGGCCCTTCTCTCAGTGGAGAGTGGACTTGATAAAAATATTTTGCTGCTTGGTTTGCGTGAATCAGACGTTCTGCCCAAGCAGGTGGTAAGTCGTTGTGGATTTGGATGATATCCGCTTCACGAATAGCAGCATCAATAAGCGGCTTGGTGAATTCGGTTTCAACAATATAATCTTCGATGAACTTTTGGAATAGTGGTCCATTGTTGGGGTAGTCATTCAACGCAATAGCGATGGAGTCATGTCCGATCAGGCGCTGGGCGAGCGCAATCTTTGCGGGCGCAGCTACTAGCGGTGTCTGAGAGATATGAACTATCTTATACTTCTTGGACATCAATCATCACTCCATCTTTCAAGCAGGCTTTAATGAGGTTGAGAGGCGAACCACCTTGTTCTACAGCCTCGCACTGTGAGCGATACCTCATATAAACCGATTCCAATAATGCAAACCCAACGGTCGACTCTGCCAAACCTTCGTAAATATCGATCATGTTAGTCGATCCGGTATGGTCAACCGGACGAATTTTCATAATCCCTTGATAATAACGATGATCGAAATTGAAAAATTCTGATCTATCAAATTGCGCATCTTCGCTAATTAAAACTGGAAGCAGCATGTCCTTTTTTCGAGGAAAGCCTTCTTGCAGCGCCCGTCGAATCGCCACTGGTATGTCGTCAACCGACTCAAGTGTTATCAGTCTGCTCAGGTTTGGTGCTTCATCCTCGGCGAAGAGAGTGATAAGAACATCGACTGCTTCAGGATCAACAACCAGATCCGCTTCGGTCTTGATAAGAATGATTCGTTGATCGGTGCCTGAATATCTCAAGGCATAGCACAGATTTGCCGGTGCGTCCAGCATGATCAAGAAATTTATTTCTGCCAGGTTGCCTTTGTTCTTCGCATCAATACGGTTGATGATAGAAAGCGGAGATTGATCCTCGGCGATATCAAAGGAACCCAGCTGCATCCTTTCCGTATTCACATATTTGAAATCATCATACGTGTTCAGCTTATCGAGAATGGATAGAACCAGCTCGGGGTCGACATTGCTCTGGTGAAGAAATGCTGTCCCATATCCCTTGGGTTTGGCAGGGCGTACTTTGAACTCAATACGACCCTCATCGCTTATAGAGGTGATGTAATTTTCCAAAATTGCCTTTTTTTGCTTCGGTTGGGCGCTGTCCACTATGGCTTTCACTGTAGGGGATTTCACTATGACGGTCACGGGAGCCGCAGGTTTCTCTGCGATTATGGGGTGGTCTTTGAATTCAACTTTGAGGTTCGCTAGTTGCTTCAAGCGGCGGTCCTGAAGCTTCCTTCTGATATATTTCGCTTCCGTTGAGTCGCGAAAGAAGTCGATGGGATGCAGAAATAACTTCTTTGTTTTTTTAACAAAGGGGGACTGTTTTTTCTTCATAATATTTTTTAGTTGGTTTTTGACCAGAGTTTTCAAATGTTTTTCTATGTGCTTTTCGGGTCTGGTGGTCAGAGAAACCTTCATTCCCCCTTGGAGTGTTTTAATTAGACCATCTTTGAACGCTTGGTTTATTGAGGTCGTCAAGTTGCAGTTTTGGACCGACCTCTGCAGTGTGTGACTTTTTGAAATGGCTTCTGAAAATTTTTGTATATTTCCTGGTTCAATGGGCATGAGCTCCGCTAGGCCAGAAAAATATTCCACCACCCCTAAGTGTTGCCAAAGTACCACGTGGCAACCGTGAGTCAGCGCTTCGATAGCAACCATTGACGAGGTTTCGAAAAGGCTCGGGATAATCACTACTGTCGATAGTGCGTAGATCTCGTCCTTGCCCATTGATGCGCCATCCAGAAACGTCATGTTCCCAATCGCTGATGCCTCGCTGATCGGCGGGCATACAACAGCAAAATTTAGGTTTGGATGACTTATCGCAAGTTGCTCCAAAACCGACGTACCTTTGAGCTTTTGATAGCGCCCTACGAACGTGACGTCATATTTTTTAGGGGGTAACTGTGGTTTGGCATCTGCAGCAGCAGGGTTTGGGAAAATATTAGGTATTTTCTTGAACTTGAATAGTTCTTTGCTGGCGATGAATGACGCCCAAGATGGAGAGCTTA
This sequence comes from Pseudomonas sp. 8_5_2, assembly GCF_059295255.1. Lineage (NCBI taxonomy): Bacteria > Pseudomonadati > Pseudomonadota > Gammaproteobacteria > Pseudomonadales > Pseudomonadaceae > Pseudomonas > Pseudomonas sp. 8_5_2. The sequence goes on along the minus strand of NZ_CM181238.1, from coordinate 4,453,979 downwards.
GAAATTTCGAACGTTCAATTTCGATTTTCTCGAAATTCACTTCTTCTTTGCTAAAGGGTAAGCCCTGGACAACAGCGCCCAAGCTCCTAGAACAATGGAGTCTAATGTGGATCGGGATGTTTTTGTCTATCAGGCGCGTGCTGCTTAGCGATTCAGGCGCTTCAACACATATAATGTTTGGAGTTTGCTCTACTTCATGTCGCAAGCGAACGCGAAAATCCTCTAACGTCTCCTCGAGACCCTTTTCTATAACCTTGACGGCCACGCCAAGCGTTGCTAATTGCTGAGATGCATAGCGAGTGTAGGTTGTAACACCACTGTCTGTTCGGTTGAACGGGTCAACTAATATGTAGATTCCATTCATCGCAGTGCCCATGCATCGCTTCCTGAGAGCGGGTTAGCTGGTTAAGTCCCGGCAGCCGAGCTGCCGGAACCTAAAAGGATTATTACTGGTACGCGCCCACTGCACGCCCAAGGACCATGGTTTGGACGATTGGCGAAATTACCTTTTGCCATTCATAAACTGCCGCATTGGTTACGTAGATCGTATCATCCGGTTTAATCATGACTTGACGAGCGTAGAAAATTGCAGCCGGGTCCCGCATGTTCAATCTCAGTACCGTTGGCTTGGTTGCACCGCTAGCCATGCGGAAGACGAACACTCCTTCGGGGTTTGCATTGGCTTCTCGCAGGCCCCCAACACTCCCCAGTGCATCAAGCAATGTCGTATGCTGGCTCGGTAAATCTTTCAGGCCAGGCTCAGTTACTGCCCCCATGGCAACGAAACGCTGACGTGCTCTGTCTAAAACTACTTCAGAGTTTGGGCGTAAGACCATATTGTTGCCTGCGAGCACGTCTTCGTAGTTGAATTGTTGAACCTGGCTTCCGGTGCGTACAGTGACGTTCACCAGATGAGGCTCAATGACGGGGCCACCTGCTTGGTTGATTGCATCGAGCAAAGTCAACGGGCCCTGCAACGTGCTGAATCGCCCTGGGCTTTTCACGGCGCCTGCTACCAACACTGATCCAGACAGGTCGCCAACAAGTTCTACGTGTGTTTGCACATCGGTGGTAATGCCTTTCAGTTGGCGACGGATCATGTCCTCGACTTGATTAAGGGTCATGCCGCCGACGAACTGTCGCCCGACATAAGGCAGGGAAAGCATGCCTTGGGTGTCGATTCGAGATTTCAGCTGAGTGCCGCCGCTAGCGAGAGCCGCAAACAGAGCGGAACCTTCGGGGGCGGTATCGGCTATCAACACGTTGAGTGTGTCGCCAGGCATCAAACGCACTTCTGGCGAAACCGGTTTGCTTACGGTCGCCAAGGGAGGCGGCTCAACACCACGCATATATGGGGCGATCGTATTGGCGTTGATATCGACGAGATTGTACGCCTCATTCTTGCTTTCGATCTCGCCCTTATAAGGGCCAGCTCCCGAAATTGCGCCGCCGCAGCCGGCGAGGCCCAGGGTCGCCAAGGCCAGTGCCGCCAATTTCAGGTTGAACAACTTGGACACAGGCTGAAAATTAATCACGATGATCCTCGATCGAAGCCAAGATGAAGCGGGTGATGCCGTACAGCATCAATAGACCAAGCAAAATTGTTGCCAGATTGTACAGTCGCTCCGGATAGAGTGCCAGCTGTGGAGTATTGGGGCTTACCACGGTTACCAGCGTCCGAATTTTCTTGCTTGCCTCAATTCTTGCGTTGTCTAGCGCCGCTACCGCGCTCTTATATGTTTCTTCTGCGATTCCTGCGTCGAGTGTCAGCTGCTGGAAGCGCGATGCAATTACGTTTAGTTGAGAACCTTGCGGGGAAGAAACAAGCAAACGCTTTTCTTTGGCGAGTTGCTGGGTGATAGCTTCTACCTTTTGCTTTTGCTGGCGGACCTGTGGAGCATCACCACGGAGTTTGAAAGACATCTCAGTGAGCAGTGCTTGCTCCTTTGTGTATTGGCTTTCCAGTTCAGCAATGATAGTGGCGCGATTTTGAGCAGTGTTGCCGCCGTCGAGAACCTTGTTGTCATTTTGGAAGTTAAGAAGCTGAGTCTTACGTTTCGAGTAATTGACTCGGGCTGTTTCGAGTTCGCCTTGGGCGAACTTCATTTGCTCGCGTGCAATATTATGACTAACTTCGTTCACGAAGTGCTCGCTTGCTGCCAAGATGGTGCGCAACATTTTTTCTGACAGTTCAGGAGTGAAGGCCTGAACTTCAACTCGAAGCAATCCAGTCGTCTCGTCGTAATGGGCAGAAACCAAGCGTTGATAATACTTCAGCAGATCCTCGCGTGGAGCATCTTTGTCAAGCCAGAAAAATACGTCACTCCCCTGAGTGGCATATTGTTCAATCCATTGAACTTTTTCCTCCAGAAGCAGCATCATGTCCATAGAGGTGATGTACTCGCGTAGATAGAGTGTTTCTTCTCGCGAGGCAGGGTTTGTGCCGGTAAGCAGAGTGGCTAGACCCGGAACCTGAGCGCCTTGGTTGTTGCCATCTTGGCGCACTACCACCTGGGCGGTGCTCACATAGCGGTCTACCGCGAATACGCTGTAATAGACTGCCGCTAAGACCATGGGCAGGATTACCATGGCGAGTGCCAGTCTCCAGCCTTTCTTTTTGCCCGAACTGCTCATAATTGGATGCATCCTTGATATGTAACGGTGCTGCGAAGTTGAGTAAAGGGTTGATCAGTTGTTATAAGCTTGGATGCCTTCATCCACGTCCTCGTAAACTTGGATTTCGCCACCGCGAACCAGTAGTACGATGTCGCATAGCTTCTTGATTTCGGGCATGGAGTGCGAAACCAGCACAATATTGGACTTTTTCAATCTGTCTTCGAACACTTCAGCGCATTTTCGTTTGAACTGCGCATCGCCTACGGACATAACCTCGTCAATCAGGTAATAGTCAAAATCAAAAGCCATGCTGAGCCCAAATGCTACCCTGGAGCGCATTCCGGAGGAGTAGGTTTTGATTGGTTCGTCTATCCAGTCGCCGATCTCTGCAAATTCTTGGACGAAACGGATCTTATCCCGCATTGATTGGCCTTCGGCGCCGTAGATGCGACATACGAATTTAATGTTGTCCCGGCCGGTCATGCTGCCTTGAAATCCGCCAGTCAGGCCTACAGGCCAAGAGATACTGCGATCCGTTGCGATGCTTCCAGAATCTGGAACATCTGCACCTCCGAGTAGGCGCATCAGAGTAGATTTACCTGCCCCATTTCGGCCAATAAGGCCGATGTTTTTCCCTGGTGGAATGGCCAGCGACAGATTACGAAACACGTATCTACGCCCATTGGGTGTCAGGTAAGACTTGGTTACGTTTCTAAGCTCGAACACGTTTGACCCGTACTCAACCGTTCTTGGTAGAAATGAGGTGCATCCTGCGAGCGCGATAGGCGCCAAGCGACAGGAACATTAGCACCACCGTGATTGTGACGACGTAGGCTTCAGATACACCGTCAACTGGAACGTAATTTGGCAGCACTTCAGCGCGAATGAGCTCTAGCAGATGCAAGAAAGGATTCAGTAGGAGGACTGGCATCATGGCAGGCGGCAAATAGGCCGGCGGAATGAGTACGCCTGAGATGAAGTACAGCGGGAAGAACGCCATCCTGATGATTATTTTAATACTTGGAAGTGCGTGGGTGATCATTGCGAAAAACATGCCTAAGCCAAACGCAAAGAACAATCCAAGAGAGAGAGTCATCACCCATTGGAGTGGGCTATGGACGGACATATTGAAACCAAACCAAGCAAAGCCAAATACTAGGATGGCGTACACAGTAGCGCTAATGCACGTTTCGACAATCACTCGAGCCACATACGTATCAAGTGGCTTAATCTGCTTGTATCCAAAAAGTGATCGGTTCTCGCGCAAACTGTCCATCAAGCGGAGGGCAGTGTTTCGGTACAGCAAGAATGGGGCCATACCTACTAATACAAACACGGGATACTCAACGTCTGCGACGGTTCGGGTACGCAGCATTGCGAACAGGACCGAGAAGATCAGCAGGTGGCATACTGGTTCAAGCAGTAGCCATAAGGCTCCCAGGCGACTATCGCCGACACGAGACCTTGCCTCGCGGAGAACGAGAGCGAAGATGACTGATTTCTGAATCTGGAGTGATGACCGAGCTTTCAAGATGGCGACCGCAAAGCAATGCAGCGCGCCTAGGCACGCCGGAATTCATCTTCAGGAAAGGCTCGCCCTGAGGCGATTTCAGACGGATCTTCCGGACACTTCCCTGTTCTAAGGGGCGGAAGGGTAAGCGTGCAAGGGCATAAGCGTCAAGCGAGGTACAGCGTTTGCAGGCGAAAGTTCTAATCCATCTGTAGGTATTTGAGACGGATGGCAGTGGAATTCATGATGGCATAATGATGTCACCCTGGGAAGGGGAGGGGCGACTCAGATCTGCCGTATTGCCCGGACACCATACGCTTTGGGGGGGCGGAGGTGTATTGAATGGTGTCACAGTTTTGTCACGAAGTAGAAATGGTTAGCCAAGCACATCCGTTCCCGCTTACGGAGATGAAGCGAACGAGTTCTCGGTGACCCGACAGGCGCGCGTTTGGGCACATGTCGTAAACCCACAGATTTTATGGCACTCTGCCACGGCCACGCTTACGACACAGCTTTACCAGCACCAAAGCCGGCTCATTTCTCGGTCCGGCGCCCTGAAAGTGAAACGATGAAAACCCATAACATCAAGAAGTTGTTTATGCCGGATATTTCTGCAGGTGCAGCCAGCCTGATCCACACTATCGCCTCTGTCACCGCCGTCATTGCCGCGCTCGTAGCAGCCACTGCGATGATCATCGCCCACATGACCTCGGACGTAAAAACCCAGCACTCCGAAAGCACCATCTCCCAAGCCTCCCAGGAGATCACGGTGGTCAATGAGTCGGCCGTCCAGGCGCAGCTGGAAATCCAGCAACTGACAGAACAGAACGACGCGCTCAAGGCGGAACTGGAGCGCGAGAAAGCCGAGCGGCTGAAGCTTGAGGCCAGCCTCAAGCCTAGAAAGCTCACACCGCTGGCCCTTGACGCGTTCAAGGCACTGGCGGGTGAGTTGACCGCTAAAACGCTGAAGCCAGTGGTGCTGCTCAATATCCTCAAGGATGACAAAGAGGCCGTTCAGTTTGCCAAGGAAATTGCGGTGGCTTTGACCAAGGCAGGCGTACAGGTGCAGATCAAACAGCTGCCCCAGCAAAAGCACAGTACCGGCACTCAGGTGGTTGTGTATGCCGGTGCGGGCAGTGATGAGCTTGAGCAGGCATTCAAGGCGGCGGATTTTGCTTCTGACATCAAACGGTCGGGGCAGAGTCCGCGGGTGAAAGTGGATGACGGGGAACCGATCGCCATATCGGCGTTTATCAGTGTTTATCCTCGAACTGTGATTTGAGGGGGGCTCATAGGGGAATGCCAGTCAGTTAAATAGTTGGGGCCGCTTTGCGGCCCATCGCCGGCAAGCCAGGCTCCCACAAGTACGGTGCATGGCTTGGCGGCGAAGTGCTGCGCAGCAGCCCCATTAGCCACCCAGGCGCGGGTTTGCCCACATGGGGCTGCTGGCCAGTTTTTACTGGCCATGTGGAGTTGTCGGTGCGGACGCATTCGCGGGTAAACCCGCTCCCACACAGGCTTGCGTTTCGCGGCAAGCGGGGCAGCGCCCTGCCGGGCTTGGGGTAGCGCCTTCAGTGGCGCTTGTTCTTCGCAATTTCGATGTCGTTCATCAGGGCCTTGGCGATGGCCAGCAGATAGTCGGCTGCGCCCAGCATTTTGTGGTCATCTTCCATGTCGCCTTCGCGCACCAGGTGCTTGCAGTAGCCCAGCAGGACCGAGACGTGTTCATAGGCATCGTCGACGGGGACGCCGGGTTGCACGCGGAGCAGGTCCAGGGTGGGGTTGCCGGCTTCGAGAAAGGTTTCGATGCCTGCGGTGAGGATGGGGGAGTGGTCGATGTTTTTCATGGTGAAATTCCAGTGCGTTGACAGAACCCACCGCCTCGGTCTTTCTCACGGACAAAGGTGGCAGCCATTGCGCGGGGTGAGAAACCGGTGCACTGAAAAACCGGCCAAGCCGAAGCCTGCCCGCGAATGGCTGCCATTGAACAGTAGAGCAGCAGTGCACAACAGGTTCTCACACCCGGTCACCATTACGGAGACCCGGTGAAGTTATCCCTGGGGCATTTCCCCGACAATTCAGCTGCTTCTGACTGGTGCGTAGGATAGTTCGCTAGCTCACCCAACCTGAAGAGGTGGGGCAAGGTTTCAGGAAAGTCTGACGCGCTGGCTATGCACTTGGGCTGGCGGGCGCATGAGTTGAATCTTGTTGTGCTTGTGACATCGAGCGCCGCCCGCGCGGCGATTCGCGGGCAAAGTCGGATCGCCGCACCGTCTCTCCTGAATCTGTTTCGAGCCAGTACCCCCTGTAAGATTGCCTCTGGCCGCCTCGTTTGTTCCCTTTGATATCGAAGAGGACGCAGCTGCTCATGTTCAGGTCGTGGTTCGGGTTGATAGCAGCTGGGCAGTGGGGTACCAGCCTGCAGCGGAGCGCATTACGGGCTGCGGGATGGGTTTTTTTCTGGGCGGGCCTTGTGCGGCGGGTGTTGTAGGGCGATGGGCGGGCAGGGGTGGGAAGGCGGTATTGGGCAAGCAGGGATTGGGCTACACGCGCGGGATCATTCCATTGATGGTCTTGGTTTTGCGCTCGCGGGAGTAAAACGGCTGTTTTTTTGGGTGGGGGAAGTTGGCCAGGTTGTTGACCGATTCAGTAACCATTCGCGGCTGTGGGTGGCTGTCTGCAGGGCGCTGCAACCGCTAGGGTTTGTTGCGCAGCCGAAGGAAAACGGCTGCTGGCAAATGACCAACTGAAGGAGTGTTCACCATGCGTAATAACGTTCTGTCGTACCTGCTGCTGCCGCTGTTCGCCAGCTTGTCGTTCTCCCTTAGCGCCGCCCCGGCCGGTGCCATGGCGGTACCCGAGCCGGTGCCGGTGGTAAGCCAGCAACAGGCCCAGCAGCCGGGGCGGCTGGACCTTAACAAGGCCGATGCGTTGACCTTGCAGAAGGAGCTGAATGGAATTGGTAAGGCGAAAGCCGAGGCGATTGTGGCTTACCGCGACGCCCATGGGCAGTTTGCTTCGGTGGATGAGTTGCTGGAGATCAAGGGGATTGGGAGTGCGTTGCTGGAGCGTAATCGGGACAAGGTGATGGTGGAATAGAGGGCGGGGGGTGGGGCCGCTATGCGGCCCATCGCCGGCAAGCCAGCTCCTACAGGGATTGCATCAGGGCTGACAGGTGCTTGGGGCAAGATATGTAGCGCCGGTGAGATCGAGCGCCGCCCGCGCGGCGCTCGATTTCATAGGCGCCGCTAATACTCGCGCAGTCTGCGTTTAAGCCCGGCCCACTAACGGTCCTGCGCATCCTTGGCATCCGCCTCTGCATTGCGCTCATGCACCTTGCGCAGTTGCTCGTCGGTCAGTGGCAGTTTTTTTGCGGTGTCGCGCAGCATCATCAGCCCGCCGACGATCGAGCCAAGGGCTAAGATAAGTATCAGCCAGGCATACCAGGGCATTGTCGTTCTCCTTTACCGGGTACAGGCAGTGCTTGTATGAAATTTGAGCAAATTGCCGTTCCGTTGGTTCAATTATAGAACCCAGCCGCCGCCGGGCCAATTCCGTGACCCGCGGCCCCCAAAGCCTGCGCCACTTCGTTTACAATGCGCGCCGTTTTCGACTTGCCAAGAGACCCTGCCCATGTCCGCCTGCCAGACGCCCCTGATCGTCGCCCTGGATTTCCCTACCCGTGAGGCCGCCCTGAAGCTGGCTGACCAGCTTGACCCTGCGCTGTGCCGGGTCAAGGTGGGCAAAGAGCTGTTCACCAGCAGCGCTTCGGGCATTGTCGAAACCTTGTGCGACAAGGGCTTCGAAGTGTTCCTGGACCTCAAGTTCCACGATATCCCCAACACCACGGCCATGGCGGTAAAGGCCGCTGCCGAGATGGGCGTGTGGATGGTCAACGTGCATTGCTCCGGTGGCCTGCGCATGATGGCGGCCTGCCGCGAAGAGCTGGCCAAGCGCAGCGGCCCGCAGCCGTTGCTGATTGGCGTGACCGTGCTGACCAGCATGGAGCGTGAGGACCTGGCCGGTATCGGCCTGGATGTCGACCCGCAAGAGCAGGTGCTGCGCCTGGCGGCGCTGGCGCAGAAGGCGGGTATGGACGGCCTGGTGTGCTCGGCGCTGGAGGCCCCGGCACTGAAGGCGGCGCACCCGTCGCTGCAACTGGTAACCCCGGGTATTCGCCCGGCGGGCAGTGCGCAGGATGACCAGCGCCGTATTCTGACGCCGCGCCAGGCACTGGATGCCGGTTCGGATTACCTGGTGATCGGCCGGCCGATCAGCCAGGCGGCAGACCCGGCGCAGGCGCTGGCTGCGGTGGTGGCGGAGATTCGTGGGTAAATAGCCTGCGGTATTGAAAAAGGCCAGCACGCGTGTGCTGGCCTTTTCGTTTGGGGTTAGTGCAGTGTGTAGCACGACGTGCATGGCACCGGCTGCGCCGGTGTTCGCGGCGGTTCGACGCCTCGATAAACCCGCTCCCACAGGGATCGCGCATGCTATTGAATTTTGCGCGAGACCGTAGCTCCTGCGACACACACCGCTGTCCCTAAATTGGCCCCGCAGGGGCGGTTATACCTTCAGTACCAGCTTGCCAAAGTTCTCCCCGCTGAACAGCTTCAGCAAGGTTTCGGGGAACGTCTCCAGCCCGTCCACCACATCCTCCTTGCTCTTCACCTGCCCGGTGGCCAGCCAACCGGCAATCTCCTGCGCGGCCTTGCCGTAATCCTTGGCATGGTCCATCACCACGAACCCTTCCATGCGCGCGCGGTTCACCAGCAGCGACAGGTAATTGGCCGGGCCTTTTACCGCGTCCTTGTTGTTGTACTGGCTGATCGCGCCGCAAATGACGATGCGGGCCTTGAAGTTGATGCGCGTCAGCACTGCATCCAGGATGTCGCCGCCGACGTTGTCGAAGTACACGTCCACGCCTTTGGGGCATTCGCGCTTCAGGCCGGCCAGCACGTCTTCGGCCTTGTAGTCGATCACCCCGTCAAAGCCCAGCTCGTCCTTCAGGTACTGGCACTTCTCGGCGCCGCCGGCAATGCCGACCACGCGGCAGCCTTTGAGCTTGGCAATCTGCCCGACGATGCTGCCCACCGCACCGGCCGCACCGGAAATGACCACGGTCTCGCCGGCCTTGGGCTGGCCAACGTCCAGTAGGGCGAAGTAGGCGGTCATGCCGGTCATGCCCAGCGCCGACAGGTAGCGGGGCAGCGGGGCCAGTTTAGGGTCGATCTTGTGCAGGCCCTGAGGCTCGCCGGTGAAGTAGTCCTGCACACCCAGGGCACCGCTGACATGGTCGCCGGGTTTGAAATCGGGGTGGTTGGAGGCGATCACTTCGCCAACACCCAGCGCCCGCATCACCTGGCCCAGGCCCACGGGCGGGATATAGGACTTGCCTTCGTTCATCCAGCCGCGCATGGCCGGGTCCAGCGACAGGTACAGGTTTTTCACCAGCACCTGGCCTTCGCCGGGTTGTTCGGCAGGCACGCGCTCGAAGCTGAAGTCGTCACGGCGCACGGCGCCGACCGGGCGTTTGGCAAGCAGGAAGCGGCGGTTGGTCTGGGTCATGGCGGGTCCTTGTGGGCAGTGGAGGGTATAAGGCGTTCAATTTACCTTGTTGATGTAGGCAGGTGGCCAACATCACTGACAAGCATGGTAGCTCAACCGTTGGTGTGATGATGCTGCTCGGCCCAGTGGTGGCTGGCTATGCTCTGAATCCCTCCACCCTTGTACAGGAGCACGCGATGAGCATGACCTTTTCTGGCCAGGTAGCCCTGGTCACCGGCGCCGCCGCCGGCATTGGCCGGGCAACGGCCCTGGCGTTCGCCCAGGAAGGCCTGAAAGTGGTGGTGGCCGACCTTGACCCGGTTGGTGGCGAAGCTACCGTGGCGCTGATCCACGCTGCAGGGGGGGAAGCGCTGTTCATTGCCTGCGACGTTACCCGCGACGCCCAGGTGCGTCAGCTGCACGAACGCCTGATCGCCAGCTATGGCCGGCTGGACTACGCCTTCAACAACGCCGGCATCGAGACCGAGCAAGGCCGCCTGGCCGAGGGCAGCGAGGCAGCGTTCGATGCCATCATGGGCGTGAACGTGAAGGGCGTGTGGTTGTGCATGAAGTACCAGTTGCCGTTGCTGCTGGCCCAGGGCGGCGGGGTGATCGTCAATACCGCCTCGGTGGCGGGGCTGGGGGCGGCGCCGAAGATGAGCATCTACAGCGCTTCCAAGCATGCGGTGATCGGCCTGACCAAGTCGGCGGCCATCGAGTATGCGAAGAAGGGCATCCGCGTGAATGCCGTGTGCCCGGCGGTGATCGACACCGACATGTTCCGCCGTGCGTACGAGGCCGACCCGCGCAAGGCCGAGTTTGCCGCTGCCATGCACCCGGTGGGGCGCATCGGCAAGGTCGAGGAAATCGCCAGCGCCGTGCTGTATCTGTGCAGCGATGGCGCCGCGTTTACCACCGGGCATTGCCTGACCGTGGATGGTGGGGCTACGGCGATTTGATTTTGGTTGGCTGATTGGGTGATGCTGCTGTTTCCATGGGCTCGGATCAGGGCTGACAGAGGGTGTCAGAAATTTTGTGTTCGGGCATAACATGAGTAAGAGGTGCATGTATGCCAACCAAAAAAAAACCGCTCCGAGAGTTACCAAAGGTTCCGAAAGAGCTGCTGGAACAGTTTTCCGCTGTTCCGCTGATGACCGCAGAAGCCATCGAAGAAGCCTCTGCGGCATTCAAGAAGGCGCTGATAGAGCGAGCCTTGAATGCCGAACTGGGTCATCATCTGGGCTATCCACCGGGCGCGCAGCGCCCGGAGGATGAAACCAACCAGCGAAATGGGAAGAGCGGCAAAACGGTACTCACTGGTGATGGCCCGCTAAGGCTGGATATCCCTCGTGACCGGGATGGCAGCTTTTCGCCCATTTTGATCCCCAAACATGAGCGCCGTTACACCGGTTTTGACGACAAGATCATCGCCATGTATGCCCGCGGTATGACGGTCAGAGAAATCCGTGCCTTTCTCTCCGAGCAGTATGGAACAGAGGTCTCGCCCGACTTCATCAGTTCCGTGACCGACGAGGTCATGGAGGAGATTGGCGCGTGGCAACAGCGGCCTCTGGAACCGATGTATCCGGTCATTTTCTTTGATGCTCTGCGGGTCAAAATTCGCGAAGAAGGCTTGGTTCGCAATAAAGCGATCTACTTGGCACTGGGCGTTTTGCCAGATGGAACGCGCGATATTCTTGGCATCTGGATTGAGAACACCGAAGGTGCGAAGTTCTGGATGAAGGTGTTCAATGACCTCAGGACGCGCGGCGTCGAGGATGTGCTGATTGCCGTAACCGACGGCCTCAAAGGCATGCCGGAAGCGCTCAGTGCAGTATTTCCGGAGACGACACTGCAGACCTGCATCGTCCACCTGATCCGCAACAGCCTCGCTTATGCGGCCTGGGACAAGCGTCGAGCCTTGGCCAAGGCTCTCAAACCGATCTATCAGGCCATCAACGCCCAGGCGGCTGAACAGGCACTGGATGAGTTTGAAAGCGGGCCTTGGGGCACGCAATATCCAACAGTGGTGACTGCCTGGCGACGGGCGTGGGATCGAGTGATTCCGTTCTTTGCTTTCCCACCGGCCATCCGGAAGGTGATCTACACCACCAACGCCATCGAGAGTATCAACGCTCAGCTACGCAAGATCATCAAAACCCGCGGTCACTTCCCGAACGACGACGCGGCGACCAAACTGATCTGGCTGGGGCTGCGCAACATCACAGCGAACTGGGGGTCAGCGGCGCATGACTGGAAAAGTGCGATGAATCAATTTGCGATTCTGTACGGAGATCGGTTCATCAGGCCAACCTGGTGAAATCAAGGCCTGCCGGGCGGCAGGCCATTACCGGCCCGCACACAAAAAACCTGACACTCCCGGCTGACAGGCGCTGCATATTTCATGGCAAGCACCTGTCAGCCCTGATGCAATTTATGTTGGTAAATTTCCCGCCCCCACAAACCCACCCCAAGGCCTATCACCCCAAAAGCGGATCTGTCCGTGAAACGGCCCTGTCAGCCCGCCGCAAACCCACCCCGACACCCAGGCACCCCAGCACCAGCACCCCGCCAAACACCGCCAGGGCCAGCCCCGCCCCCAACCGGTCACTCAGCATCCCGGTAAAGATCACCGGCAAGCTGAACCCCAGGTACGCCAGCAGGAAAAACCCGGCACTGGCCCGGGTCTTCTCGCTGCCCGCCAGCTGGTTCACCGCTGCCAGCCCGCCCAGGTAGACAAACCCGTAGCACGCACTGCTGGCCGCCACCGCACCCAGCAGCACCGCAACCAGCTGCCCGGCGTGCGCGCCCCAGGCCAGCAGCGCATAACTGCACGGCAATATCACCAGCCCCAGCAAGGTGGCGGTGTGGCTGCTCAGGCGCCGTGCCATCGGCTGGAACAGCAGCCCGCAGCTGATCACGCAAAACGTCGAGAACCCCGACCAGTCGCTAAGGCCATGCTGGCGCAGGATGCCCGGCAGAAGGGCAATCACCAGCCCCACGCAGGCCCATGCCAGCAAAATCGCCAGGCCGTAAGGCACGCTGCCGCGCGGGTAAAAGGGCAGGCGCAGCATGGGGTGGCGCTGTGCCGGGCGCGGGTCGGGCAGGCGCCATGCCAGCACGACGGCCAGCGCCGCCAGCAACAGCTGCAGGTGGAAACTGCCGGGGGTCAGGCTGGGCCCGCGCAGCAGGAACAGGCTGGTCAGCGCGGCGCCCAGGCCAAAGCCCAGCGAAGTGCTGGCGGTAACCCAGTTGGCGGCGCGGGTGCTGTGCTCGCCGCCCATCAGTTCGCCCATGTAGGCCGTGGCGGTAGCCGAAGCCAGGCCGGTGCCAAGGCCCAGCAACAGGCGCGCCAGGGCCAGGGTTTGCAGGCTGGGGGCCAGCAGCATCAACACTGTGGCGATCATCGACAGCGCCAGTGCCGCCAGGATGAGTGGCCGGCGGCCGACCCGGTCGGCCAGGCCGCCCAGGGCCAGCAGTACCGGGAGCACGCCTAGCACGTAGCCGGAAAAGGCCACGGCGGTGGCTGCCGCGCCTTGGCCAGACAGGTCGGCGTAGGTGATGTACAGCGGGGCCTGCAGGTTCACCGCCAGGGTGATCAGGCAGAGGGCGAAGGCCAGGCGGGCCGGGGCGCAGGGCATGGGGTTGGGTCCTGATTCTGGGTGGCTGTACCGGCATATTGGCGGGGTTTACCTGCGAAAACGCCGGGCCTGCTCACTGTGATCGCTGCCCCATCGCCTCTCCAGATACACCCAGCGCCCATTTATGCTTAACTGTTCGCTCAAAATCAGCGAACACCTGGCCCATGCACTTCCCCCTCGACCGCACCAGCACCACCCCCTTGGTGCAGCAACTCACCGACCACCTGCACACCTGGATCAGCCAGCAACGCCTGCGCCCAGGGGCGCGCCTGCCGTCGATCCGTGCGCTGGCGCGCAGCCAGGCGGTCAGTGCGTCGTGCGTGATCGAGGCCTACGACCGCCTGGTCGCCAGCGGCTGGCTGGAGGCCCGCCACGGCACCGGCTTTTTCGTCGCCGAGCGCAAACCCGGGCTGCCGGTGGAAGACGCACAACCCTGGGGCGACGCGGGCGACGGCAGCTGGCGGCAGTTTCGCGAAGGCCATGAGCAACTGCTGAAACTGGGGTGTGGCTGGCTGCCCAACAGCTGGCGCGCCGCCACCGAGCTGGCCCAGGCCGTGCGCCAGGTCAGCCGCGGCAACCCGCAGGACCTGTTCGACTATTGTCCACCCCTGGGCCTGGCCAGCCTGCGCCAGCAGTTGCACAAACGCCTGGCGCAAGCCGGTATCGCCGCCGGCCCCGAGCGCATCCTCACCACCCACGGCGCCAGCCACGGGCTGGACCTGCTGGTGCGCACCCTGCTGCGCCCGGGCGACACGGTGCTGGTGGAAAACCCCGGCTACTACAACCTGTACAACCTGCTGCGCCAGCACCAGGTGCACATGCTGCCGCTGGCGCGCACCGCCGAAGGCCCCGACCTGGCTGCCCTCGAAGCCTTGCTGGCCGCGCACAAGCCGCGCTGCCTGTTCATCAACAGCCTGTACCAGAACCCAACCGGCACCAGCCTTACGCCCAAGGTGGCCTACCGCCTGCTGGAGCTGGCGCGCGAGCATGACCTGCGCATTATCGAGGACGACATCTATGCAGACTTCCAGGAAGGCCCGGCCACGCGCCTGTCCACCCTGGACAGTGAGCAGCGGGTGATCTACATGGCCAGTTTCTCGAAAACCCTCAGCAGCTCGCTGCGGGTGGGCTACCTGGTCGCCGACCCTGCGCTGCTGGCGCGCCTGGCCGAGCTGAAAATGGTCAGCGGCATCGGCACGTCGCGCTTTGCCGAACAGGTAGTGGGGCAGATGCTGGCCAATGGCAGTTATCGCAAGAGTGTGCAGCGCCTGCGTGTGCGCCTGGGCCAGCACATGGCCCGGTTGCTGCGGCAGCTGGAGCAGTGGGGGTGGCAGGTGTTCTGCGAGCCGTATGGCGGGATGTTCATCTGGGCGCGTATGCCGGGGCAAAGCTTTGCCAGCCTGGAGCGCCTGGCCCTGGCGCATGCCGTGTTGCTGACACCCGGCAGTGCCTTCGATTACCAGGGCGCCCCCAGCGACTGGCTGCGCATCAATGTCGCGTATGGGCAGGATACACGTGCCCAGGCCTTCCTTGAGCAAGCAGGCCGGTCATGATCCGCTCGGGCTAAAAGCTGATACCCAGTTTCACCCCATATTCATTGCGGGTCTGCTCGTCCGAATCGGTCATCAGGAACTGCCCGTCCAGGTCGTACTCGTAGCGGCTGTAATACAGCGAAGCAAGTACCGGGACGGAACCGTTCTGATTGAACAGCAGGCTAAGTTCGGCAAAGGGGTTGCTGGTATCTTTCAAATCAACGTCTTCGCTACTGATGCCATGTATTTCCAGTTGCGAATCGCCATTGATAACTTGCCGTATACCCGCTTCAAAACGCAGCGTGGCATTGTTGAAGCGGTAGTTGTAACCGGCGGCAATCTTGGCAAACGGGGTGCGGTTGGTGAGGTCGACGTCATAGCGGCTGGTATTGGGTTGCAGGCGGTTCCACTTGTAGCCGCCGCCCAGCAGCACGTCCAGCGAGTGGCGCTCGCTCAGCTCGACGCGCCAGCCCAGGTCCAGGTCGGCCTGGCCGTCCTTGAGCTTCTGGTTATGCTGCTTCGAGTACATGCCGCTGGCTTCTGCGTTGTAGACCAGGCCCGCCTTGGCCGTCATCTTGTTGCCGTAGCTGATGAACACGCCGCCTTCAGGCAGGTGCTCGGTGTCATTGCCGCGGCCATTCAATTCCAGCTCGGTGTAGCTGCCTTGCGCGCCCAGGGTCAATAGCGGCCCTGTGGAAGTGGCGGCGTGGGCAACAGTTGCAATACTGCCGAACAGCAAGGGGGTGACCACTGCAGTAAAAATGGCTCTTTTCATAAAGAACTCCATTGATGCACTACGGGTCCAGAGGGCGGGCCAGTTACGCATCACGATAGCGGTGTTTCTGCCGCGGTAGTGGCTCTTTAATATTTTTTTGATGCCCCAGATTTGGCGCAAATTAAATGGCGCCAAGGTAACTTCATAAAGAAAGGAACGGAATAAATCGGGACTTGAGTTGCTTCTATTTAATATTGTTCCGGACTTTGTGAAGGATCAGGCTGGGCTAAGCTTGATGGCTTTGTGATGGCACTCGAGAATTCACCAGAAACGACATCAAGGCAGCCAAAAACGACAATACATAGCTATTTGACACTATTCCGGCGCCAAGCCCTTGTTCAGCGGCTGACAACGTTGCCACCCTTGGCCTCTGGATAACCTCACTGGCTGAAAGGGGATCGGCGATGGGCACGAGCAAGCATGGTGTGCTGGCCAACCTGGGCATGGCCCGCAAACTAGGCCTGGGCTTTGCCCTGGTGCTGCTGCTGACCGTGGCGGTGGCGGCCATCGGCATCGCCGCACTGCACAGCGTCGGCCAGCGCTTCGACGGTTTGCGCCAGTTGTCGCAGTTCAATACCGACCTGCTGCGCCTGCGCCAGCATGAGCAGGCCTTTGCCCTGAGCTCGGACATCCACCAGGCCGAGGCCTTGCGCACTGGGCTGCAGGGCCTGGCCGAGCGCGCCCGCAGCTTGCCGGCGCTGGCGGCGGCCGAAACCGAGCTGGCGGCTTACGGCCAGGCATTCGAGGCGTTTGTCGAGGCGGTGCAAGCCAAGGAGCTGGCGCTGGACACGGCCAGCTGGTCGGTGTCCAGTGTCGCCAACAACCTGGATGTGCTGCAGGCCGGGCTGGCCGATGACGGCGTGTATACCCTCAAGCAGTCCCAGGGCCAGCAGGGTGGCGAGTTTCTGGAGCAGGCCGCGCAGGTGGCGCAGGTTTCGCGCTTGATGCTGCAGGCCATGGACGAAGCACGGGTGCGCCTGGAAAAAAGCCGCAAAGGCGAAGAGGGCGCTGGCCAGCAACGCATCGCCCAGACAGTGGAGGCGGCCAGCCTGGTCGGCCAGCTGCAGGGCGCGGTGGGTGATGCCGGCTACCAGAGCGTGCTGGGCGAAGTGGCCGGGCACATTGGCAGCTTCTCGGAAAAACTCAATGAATACACTGACCAGCTGGCCCGTGAGCAAGGGCTGAAGGCGCAGTTGCAGGCCACTGCCGAGCAGGTGACTGGCCGTGTCGATCAGGCCTTCCGGGTGCAGCAGCAGGCCCTGCAGGCTGAGTTGCAGCGCAATGCCGTGGCCATCGCCCTGGCCACCGGCCTGGCGCTGCTGGTAGGCGTGCTGGCGGCCTGGCTGATCACCCGCGCCGTGGTCGGCCCGCTCAAGCAGGTGATCGCCCGCGCCCAGCGCATTGCCGCCGGCGAGCTGGGCTTTGCTGCCCAGGCCCCGCGCCGTGACGAAGTGGGGCAGCTGCTGCAGGCCATGCAGCAGATGGCGGTGGGCCTGTCGGGCATGGTCAGCGGCTTGCAGCAGGGTATCGAGCAACTGGCGGGCAACGCCCAGGCCTTGTCGGCGGTGACCGAGCAGACCAACCGTGAGGTCGGCAGCCAGAAGGAAGAAACCGAACAGGTGGCCACCGCCATGCAGCAGATGACCGCCACCGTGCACGATGTGGCGCGCAATGCCGAACAGGCGGCGCAGGCGGCCCAGGCGGCGGACGACAAGGTCGGTTCCGGCCAGCAGGTGGTGCGCCAGAGCATGCAGCGCATCGAACAGCTGGCGGCGGCGGCGGAAACCGCCAGCGCCGGCATCGATAGCCTCAGTGCCGAGATCCACACCATTGGCGACGTGCTGGCGGTGATCAAGAGCGTGGCCGAGCAGACCAACCTGCTGGCGCTGAATGCCGCCATCGAAGCCGCCCGGGCCGGCGAGCAGGGCCGTGGCTTTGCCGTGGTGGCCGATGAGGTGCGCGCGCTGGCGCGGCGTACCCGGCAGTCCACCGAACAGATCGAGGCCTTGGTTGCCAGCTTGCGCGGCAATGCCCAGCAATCGGTGGCGCAGATTCGCGGCAGTACCGAGCTGGTGCGCCTGGCGGTGGCGGATGCGTTGCACACGGAGAGTGCGTTGGGCAGCATTGCGGCGGCGGTGTCATTGATTCAGCAGATGAACCAGCAGATTGCGGCGGCCGCCGAGCAGCAGAGTTCGGTGGCCGAAGAGATCAGCCGCAGTGTCACGCAGATCCGCGGCAGTGCGGACCAGGCGGCGCTGGCGATGCAGGACAATGCCCGGTCGAGTATCGAGCTGGCGCAGCTGGGTACCGACCTGAAGGGGATGGTGGGGCATTTCCGGCTTTAGGGCTCGGCTCAGGTTATTTGCTGGTTTTGAGACCGAGCGCCGCCCGCGCGGCGCATCGCGGATAAATCCGCTCCTTGTATGTTGTGTCTGACCCTGACGAGAGAGGTTATTCTGGTCAGGTTCGAGAAGCACTTCCGGGGAGACCGATCGCTCCTGAAGGCAGGCTTGCCCTGACCTTGTATGTAGAGAGGTCCCCCGCCTCATTGCCCACTACGAAGAGTATCGAGAAGCCGACTAGTCGGACTTCGCATTACAAGGTTGCAGCGGCATGAATTTCGAGGTCGGGGAACCGGAGGCCATTGTTACCTAACTCACATGCGGTGGGAAGAATGAGTGTCTGTGTTGGCGTGGATATCGGTTCGCGTACTTCGATTGCTGGGGTGCGTAAAGATGGGCGCCCTGTCGGGCAATGGGACATCGCCCAGACACCCGCTGGCCGCAAGGCAGCGGTGAAAAAACTGCAGGCCCTCAAACCCAAGACGATCGTGATGGAGGCCACGGGGATCTATTATTTGGACCTCGCGCTTGAGCTGCATGCGGCCGACCTTCCTGTTTCAGTCATCAACCCCAAAAGTTTCCATAACTTCGCCAAGCTCATGCTGGTCAACAGCAAGACTGATGCAATAGATGCTCAGTTGCTAGCCGAGTACGGCGAGCGTATGACGCCGCGCTTGTGGACACCGCCAAGCCCTGTACAGCTTGAGCTCAGGGCCCTCGGTCGGCACATCAATCGGCTGGTAGGACACCGCACCAGGGCGAAAAATGAGCTGCATGCACTGCAGGCGACCGCTACGACCATTCCTATTTTGATCGAGGATCAGGAGGAGGCGATTGCCACCCTGGACACTCGCATTGAGCGCTTTCGTAAAGCAGGACGCGAACTGATCGCCCAATGTCCAACCCTCACCCAGCAATACAAGCAACTACTCGCAGGCCCCGGAATAGGAGAAGTTACGGCACTTGCAGCTTTGGCTGAATTGACCACACTGCCTGAACTGCTCAAGTCCTCTCAGGTAGCACGCCATGCGGGGCTGGATGTTCGACAGACACAATCTGGAACAAGCATCGACAAGCCAGGCCGGCTCGGTAAGAGTGGGAATGCGTATCTACGCGCAGCCATGTATATGCCAGCGTTGACTGCGGTGCGCTGTGACCCTTATGCAAAGGCCTTTTACGAGTCGCTGATCGGTAGAGGCAAGAAAAAAATGCAAGCTATCGCCGCTGTCATGCGCAAATACCTGACAGGTATCTGGGCATGCATGCGCGGGGATGTGCCATTTGATACGGCCAAGCTTTTCAGCTCTGAACACCTCAGAAAAGCTTGACCGCCAACAGAGTATCTACATTTGTTGCAACGTGCCGAACCTGTTACGCCATGGTTGCCAGCCTTGGCGCATGTCTTGAGTCTTGCAAACCGGCTGACAACCATGGCCTCACAGGCATGGCCACGTTGCAACAAATGTAGGAGCGGATTTATCCGCGATGCGCCGCGCGGGCGGCGCTCGATCTCAGCGACAACCCCGACCTCCCGTTAGACCCTGCGGGGGTTAAGGATCACCAACGCCAACACCCCAGCCACGATCCCCCAGAACGCCGAGCCGATCGAGAACAGGGTCAGCCCCGAAGCCGTGACCATGAAGGTAATCACCGCCGCCTCACGCTCACGCGCTTCGCTCATGGCCACGGTCAGCCCGTTCATGATCGAGCCAAATAGCGCCAGCGCCGCAATCGACAGCACCAGCTCTTTCGGCAATGCGGCAAACAGCGCCGCCAGCGTCGCCCCGAACACCCCGGCAATGCCGTAGAAAATCCCGCACCACACCGCAGCGGTGTAGCGTTTGCTCGGGTCTTCATGGGCATGCGGCCCGGTGCAGATCGCCGCACTGATGGCCGCCAGGTTGACCCCGTGCGAGCCAAACGGCGCCAGCAGCAGCGAGGCAAAGCCGGTGGCCGAAATCAACGGCGAGGCCGGCACCTGGTAGCCGTCGGCGCGCAGCACGGCCACGCCGGGCATGTTCTGCGAGGTCATGGCCACCACGAACAGCGGAATGCCAATGCTGATAGTGGCTGCCAAAGAAAAGCTCGGCGTGGTCCACACCGGCTTGGCCACCTCCAGATGGAAGCCGCTGAAGTCCAGCAAGCCCAGCGCGCCAGACAACGCCGTGCCCACCAGCAGCGCCGCCAGTACGCAATAGCGCGGCGACAGGCGCTTGACCAGCAGGTAGCTGAAGAACATGCCCAGTACCAACAAGGTGCGGTGCTGCGCGGCGACGAAGATCTCGCTGCCGATCTTGAACAGGATGCCGGCCAGCAGCGCCGACGCCAACGAGGCCGGAATGCGCTTGACCAGCCGCTCGAAACTGCCGGTCAGGCCGCACACCAGCACCAGCAGGGCGCAGGTGATGTACGCACCAATCGCTTCGCCATAGCTGACCCCGCCCAGGCTGGTGATCAGCAAGGCGGCGCCGGGGGTGGACCAGGCAATGGTGATGGGCGTGCGGTAGCGCAGCGACAGGCCGATGCTGCACACCGCCATGCCGATCGACAGCGCCCAGATCCATGACGAGATCTGCGCAGTGGTCAGCCCGGCGGCCTGGCCGGCCTGGAACATCAGCACCAGTGAGCTGGTATAGCCGGTCAGCATGGCGATAAAACCGGCGACAACCGCCGACGGGGAGGTATCTGCCAGGGGCCGCAGGCGTGCGGAAGTGGCATCGGTCATGAACAAAATCCTTGTAAAGGTGTAAGCAGTTTTTTCAGACTACAGCGCGAAAGGTTGATCCTTGCCATACAGCGGCCATTGCTTTTAGCCGTACAGTCGCCAACTATTGGGCGGGATTACACAACTGCACAGGTTGGCGCCCGACATGGGCATTTCTGTTTCACAGGGGGAGGGGCGATGTACAAGGTTTATGGCGATTACCAGTCGGGCAACTGCTACAAGGTCAAGTTGATGCTGAGCCTGCTGGGCAAGCCCTATCAATGGCACCCGGTGGACATCCTCAAGGGCGAGACCGAAACGCCCGAGTTCCTGGCCATGAACCCCAACGGCAAGGTGCCGGTGCTGGAGCTTGAAGACGGCAGCTACCTGTGGGAGTCCAATGCCATCCTCAACTACCTGGCCGATGGCAGTGCGTTCCTGCCCAGCGAGCCGCGCCTGCGCACTCAGGTTTTGCAATGGCAGTTCTTCGAGCAGTACAGCCATGAGCCGTACATTGCCGTGGCGCGCTTCATCCAGTTTTACCTGGGCCTGCCGGATGACCGCGTAGAGGAATACCGCAAGCTGCACAAGGGCGGCTACAAGGCGCTGAAGGTGATGGAGCGGCAGCTGCAGATGACCCCGTACCTGGTGGGTGAGCAGTATTCGATTGCCGATGTGGCGTTGTATGCCTATACCCATGTGGCGCAGCAGGGCGGGTTCGACCTGGCCGACTACCCGGCGGTACGGGCCTGGCTGGAGCGCGTCGCCAGCCACCCACGGCATGTGCCGATGGTGGGCTGACCTTCAGCCTGTACCGGCCCTATCGCCGGCAAGCCAGCTCCCACAGGTAATCCACAATGCCTGGGGCTGTGGTAAACCTGTGGGAGCTGGCTTGCCGGCGATAGGGCCCGGACAGGAGAGCTACAAGCTGTCAAATGGCAGCAAACCGCTCATCCAGGTAGGCAATGATGGCCTTGGACTCATACATCCAGGTCACCTTGCCGGCCTCTTCAATGCGCAGGCACGGCACTTTCACCCGCCCGCCACCTTCCTGCAGGGCCTGGCGGTGCACCGGGTCGTTCTTGGCATCGCGCAGCGCCAACGGCACGTTCAGGCGGTGCAGGGTGCGGCGGGTCTTGACGCAGAACGGGCAGGCATGGAACTGGTACAGCGCCAGGCCCTTGGCCGCTTGCTCGACGCGGGCCTGGGCCGCGGCGTCGCGCTTGCGCTTGGCCGGGCGGCTGACCCAGTCACCGAACACGATGAGCTGGCCGAGGCCAACCCGCAGGGCTTTGACGATCATGGGCAACTCCTGAAATGCAAAAGGCCGACCCGGCAGGGTCGGCCTGGTGTCAGCGACCGATCACTTGATCAGGCTGAGGAACTCGCTGCGGGTGGCGGCGTTATCGCGGAACTCGCCCAGCATCACCGAAGTGATCATGCTCGAATTCTGCTTTTCGACACCGCGCATCATCATGCACATGTGCTTGGCTTCGACAACCACGGCCACGCCTGCGGCGCCGGTGACCTGCTGCACGGCTTCGGCGATCTGGCGGCTGAGGTTTTCCTGGATCTGCAGGCGGCGGGCGTACATGTCGACGATGCGCGCCACCTTCGACAGGCCCAGCACCTTGCCCTTGGGCAGGT
Source organism: Pseudomonas sp. 8_5_2 (assembly GCF_059295255.1). Lineage (NCBI taxonomy): Bacteria > Pseudomonadati > Pseudomonadota > Gammaproteobacteria > Pseudomonadales > Pseudomonadaceae > Pseudomonas > Pseudomonas sp. 8_5_2. The sequence goes on along the minus strand of NZ_CM181238.1, from coordinate 4,431,668 downwards.
AGGCCACGTGGGCCTTGCCGATGAAGGGCAGCATGTGGTGTTCGCACATCGAATACAGCTCGATGTCCCGGACCAGCACCATTTCGCTGTTGTCAGAGCTGAACAGCGCGTTGTTGGTGACTTCTTCCAGGGTTTGCTCATAACCGCGGCAAAGGTACTTCATCGCCTTTGCAGCCCGCTTGGGCGTGTCGAGCAGGCCCTCACGGGAGACGTCCTCGCCAATCTCGCTGAGGATCTCGGTGTAGTTCTGTTCCAGGGACATGGATCTACCTGTTGGAAAAATCGCAAAAACGAAGGGTACGGCGGCAACGGCGGCGCTGCAAGCGCGGCGTTACTCGTCGCGGCCTTCGAGCATGGTTCGCTTGAGCATCACATACACCGCGCCAGTGCCGCCGTGGCGGGCGCTGCACGAGGCAAAACCGAGCACCTGCTGGTGCTGGCGCAGCCAGGTGTTGACGTGGCTCTTGATCATCGGGCGCTTACCGTCCAGGCGTGCGGCCTTGCCGTGGGTCACGCGCACGCAGCGCACTTCCAGCTTGGTGGCTTCGGCGATGAAGTCCCACAGCGTCTCGCGAGCCTTTTCCACGGTCATGCCGTGCAGGTCGAGGCTGCCTTCGAACGGGATCTGGCCCAGCTTGAGCTTGCGCAACTGGCCTTCCTGCACGCCGTCGCGGCGCCACATCAGCTCGTCTTCGGCGCCAACGTCGATGACGAACTGGTCGGACATGCCGTCGATCACCAGGGCTTTGTCACTGCGCACGGTCGCCGCCTGGCGCAGGCCGGCCAGCTGGGTGCGGTCGGCCTTGGGCTTGCCGACTTCGGCGCGGTCGTGCCGGATCGGTTTGACACCGCGCACTTCGGCCTTGAACAGGGAAAAATCGTCGTCTTGCATGATGCCTCCACGTGGGCGGCGTAGTTTACGCGACTGTGGGGCCTTCTGCAGCCTGTGCCGGCCTCTTCGCGGGTAAACCCGCTCCCACAGGATCGCTACAGGCCCGGGCAATCCGACATCCCTGTGGGAGCGGGTTCACCCGCGAAGAGGCCCGCAAAGGCTATACACACATCAATCGTGTTTTTTCATCAGGTGCGGCGACAGGTTCAATTCCCGCCCCCGGCGCAAGCGAATGCGGCTGCGCCGCCAAAAGCGTACCCCCAGCCACAACAGCAGCAAGCCCGCCCCGGCCAGGATGCCGGCCAGCGGTTTGTTGGCGTTGAGTTCCGCCAGCGCAGGGTAGTTGCCCAGCAGGCCGGCAACCCCGGCCATTGCCAGCAGCACGCCGAGTGTCGCCAGCAGGGCCGACAGCCCAGCCGCCAGGCGAGCGCCCCAGTTACGCGGTTCGCGCGGGCGCAGGCGCTTGGCGTCAAAACTGCCTTTGAGCTTCATTCCGCTCTCCTCTGTGGATATCCGGAATTCGACCTGCTGCCGCCCATCGGGTTCCGCCCGGCTGCCGGGCGGTCGTGCCCGCCGTTCAGATCAGGCTGGCGGTGGGGGCCACGCAAGCGAAGTTGTCGGCCATCACGGCCATTTCGCATTGGTGGATCTGTGCGGCCGGAATCACCCCGTCCTTGAAGGCCAGGTCACGGGTGGCCGAGGCGTCTTCCACCAGGGTGCACCGATAACCATAGTCCTTGGCGCGGCGCACGGTGGTGCTGACGCTGGAATGGCTCATGAAACCGCAGACAATCAGGTCCAGGTGCCCCAGCGCCTGCAAGGTTTCGTGCAGCTGGGTGTTCTTGAAGGCGTTGGGCATGCGTTTTTCGATGACGGTTTCGCCTTCCAGGGGCTCCAGCCCCGGGATGAACTGGCCGGCCGGGCCTTGGGGGTCGAAGCGGCCACCAACGGTGCCCAGGTGGCGAACATGGATGATCGGACGGCCGCTCTTGCGCGCGGCGTCGAGCAACCTGGCGATGTTGGCCACGGCCTCGTCCATGCCCGACAGCTGCAGGGGCCCACTGAGGTACTCCTTTTGCGCATCGATGATGATCAGGCTGGCGTGGCTCAGCTTGGCCGGCGGGTAGTCGCGGCCAGTGAGGCGGAACATCGTGGTTGGAACGGACATCAATGGCTCCTTGAGCAGGGCTTTTGTACACCTATTCTCCCTTGCATTGGCGCCAATGGGAATGGTTGACAACGCAAGCGGCGTAGTTACTGGCTTGTGGCTAGCCTGGGGGCGATCCGGGGGAACAAATGTACGGCCTGGGCTGTTAGACTTTTGTACGGTCTGAAATAGGAGTACCCCGTGATCACATCCCGTCTGCGCACGCTGCGCGACTACATCCGCTGGGCGGTCAGCCGCTTCCACGAGCATGATCTGTTCTTCGGCCACGGTGCCGACAACGCCTGGGACGAGGCCCGCCTGCTGGTGCTGGGCGCGGTGCACCTGCCGTGGGAAGTGGCCGACAGCTACCTGGACTGCATGCTCGAGGACGACGAGCGGGTACGCCTGCAGCACCTGTTGAAACGCCGGATCGAAGAGCGCGTGCCGGCCGCCTACCTGCTTGGCGAGGCCTGGTTCTGCGGCATGTCGTTCATCGTTGACGAACGGGTGCTGGTGCCGCGTTCGCCGATTGGCCAGTTGATCGAAAAGCGCTTCGAGCCGTGGCTGGCCAGCGAACCGGCGCGCATCCTCGACCTGTGCACCGGCTCGGGTTGCATCGGCATCGTCGCCGCCGACGTGTTCCCCGAGGCCGAGGTGGTGCTGGCCGACCTGTCGTTCCAGGCCCTTGAAGTGGCCAACCAGAACATCGAACGGCATGGCCTGGACGGCCGTGTGTTCACCGTGCAGGGTGACGGCTTTAGCGGCTTGCCGGGGCAGCGTTTCGACCTGATCCTGTCCAACCCGCCGTATGTCGATGCCGAAGACTTCGACGACATGCCGGCCGAATACCACCACGAGCCCGAGCTGGGCCTTGCCTGCGGCAATGATGGCCTGGACCTGGTGCGGCGCATGCTGGCCGAGGCGGCAGACCACCTGACCGACAAGGGCTTGCTGATTGTCGAAGTGGGCAACAGCCAGGTGCATGTCGAGGCGCTGTACCCTGAGGTGGACTTCACCTGGCTGGAGTTCGAGCGCGGGGGGCATGGCGTGTTCATGCTGACCTCCGAGCAGTGCCGCCAGCATCAGGAACTGTTCAAAGCCCGGGTCTGACCTGCAGGGCCTCTTCGCGGGTGAACCCGCTCCTACAAGGCCATCACTGGCCTCGGGCCCGGTGCTATCCCTGTAGGAGCGGGTTTACCCGCGAAGCAGGCAACGCGGTCTCAGCGGGTAGCAATCCAGATCAGCAGCCCCGCCTGAAACACCGCAAATGCCACCAGGCAGGTGATGGTAAAGCGCAACCCGCTGTCTTCCCGGTGGTACTTGGCCACCCGTTCATCGCGCTCGCGCAATTGCGCTTCCTTCTCCAGCAATTGCTGGTCAGCCTGCTGCAGCAGGTTGGCGGCATCCAGAATGTCCACCCGCTGCAGGCGCTCGTTGCTCCAGGCCGCTTTCAGCTGGCCCACGGGCATGTCCACGGTGCGGCCCTTCAGGTGCTGGCTGTCTTCGTACTCCACGGCGATACCCACCCCGCGCAAGCAGTGGTCACGGCGCAGGCGCGAGTCTTCGCTCAGCGCATCCTTGCTCGGCAGCGCCATGCCCTCGACCCGGTAATGCGACCAGCGGCGTTGCAGCCACTGCGCAGCCTGGGCCAGCAGGAAGCGGCCGATGCCCCGGTTGACGGGCTCCAGTTGCAGGCCATGCTCGCTGCCGATACGCACCAGGTGCTCGGCATGGTCGACGCGGATGTCCAGGCGGTTCTGCTCTTTGTGCACCTTCTGCCCGGGCAGCTGGATCTCCATGCGCAGCAGGCTGTGCGCCTTGTCATGGCGCTCGGCATAGCCGAACTGCACAAAGCGCAGCGGCCGCGCGCCGGTGCTGCGGTCGGTGGGCAGGGCGGCCAGGCGCAGCAGCTGGAAGTGTTCCGGGGCCAGGTCGGCCCAGGGCAGGGCAGGGGGTTGCTGGGCCTCTTCGGCCGGCTCTACGGCGGCGGGTGTGGTTGTCATCGGGGCTTGTCCTCGGCTATGCCTGCTGTATCGGCAGGCTTGCCAAGGACCTGAGCCTGTTCAGCTCACGCCGAAGGCAAATGCTGGATGAACGTCACAATCCGCTCACCCAGTTCCTGCGCCAGCGGTAGCTCGGGGTTGAGGTAGCTGTCGCGCTGCTGGCTCATGCCCTTGGGGCTGATGCGCAGCATGTGGTTCATGCCGTCGATCAACACCAGCTGCGCATCCGGCTTGGCGGCCTTCAGCCGTTGGGCATCGACCACGTCCACCTGCACGTCGTTGCGCCCCTGCACGATCAGCGCGGGCATGGGCAGGCGGGCAAAGGCTGCAGCCGGGTTTTGCCGGAACAGCGAAATCAGGTACGGCTGCACACTGGGGCGAAACACCTGGCGCAGCGGCGCCGGCACTTCCAGGCTGGTCTGCCCGGCCTGCAGGCGGTCGAGCAGGGCGCTGCCACCGGCCAGCTGCGCCGGCGGCAGGCGTTGTGCCAGCTGCTCGCGCAGCACATCGGCCAGCGGGCGGCCGCTGCCGGCCAGGGTGATCACGGCGCTGGCGCCGGCCCGCTCGGCGGCCAGGCTGGCGATCAGTGCGCCTTCGCTGTGGCCGATCAATATCAGCGGGCCAAAGCGCGGGTCGGCCTTGAGCTTGTGGCTCCAGGCGACCACATCGGCCACGTAGCGCTCCACGCTGAGGTCACGCTCGTCGGGCGTGGCCGGCTGGCTGGCAGCCACACCGCGCTTGTCGTAGCGCACGCTGGCGATATGCTCGTTGGCCAGCAGCAGGGCCAGGCGCTTGAGGTTGTCTACCCTGCCTGAAGCCGGGTTGTTGCCGTTGCGGTCGGTGGGGCCGGAGCCGGCGATGATCAGCACCACCGGTGGCGGGGTGGCCTGTTGCGGCAACAGCAGGCTGCCGTGCAGCACGCCCTGGCCGGTATCCAGGTCAATCGGGCGTTGCAGCACGGTGGGGGCGGCGGCCTGGGCCAGGCCGGAGCACAACAGCAGGAACAAGGCGACGAGGCGCGACATCAGGTGGTACTACATGGGGAGATGAGGGTTTGACCCAATGTCTGCGGGAAGGTTCTCGGGCTTTGTATGCAGGTTCGGCCTCATCGCCGGCAAGCCAGCTCCCACAGGGAATCCACAATGCCTGGGCCTGTGGTAAACCTGTGGGAGCCTGCTTGCCGGCGATAGGGCCAGTACAGACAACCAATCCATCTGTATACTGCCGCTTTCGTCCATTTCAGGCTGATCTCGCGGAGCGTCCATGTCCGGCAATACCTACGGCAAGCTGTTCACTGTCACCACCGCTGGCGAAAGCCATGGCCCGGCGTTGGTCGCCATTGTCGATGGGTGCCCACCCGGCCTGGAAATTTCCCTCGCCGACCTGCAGCACGACCTGGACCGGCGCAAGCCCGGCACCAGCCGGCACACCACCCAGCGCCAGGAAGCCGACGAGGTGGAAATCCTCTCCGGCGTGTTCGAAGGCCGTACCACGGGCTGCTCGATCGGCCTGCTGATCCGCAACACCGACCAGAAGTCCAAGGACTACTCGGCGATCAAGGACCTGTTCCGCCCAGCCCACGCCGATTACACCTACCACCACAAGTACGGCATCCGCGACTACCGCGGCGGCGGCCGCAGCTCGGCCCGCGAAACCGCCATGCGCGTGGCCGCCGGTGCCATCGCCAAGAAGTACCTGGCCACCCAGGGCATCACCGTGCGCGGCTACATGAGCCAGCTGGGCCCGATCGAAATCCCGTTCAAGACCTGGGAATCGGTGGAGCACAACGCCTTCTTCAGCCCCGACCCCGACAAGGTGCCGGAGCTGGAGGCCTACATGGACCAGCTGCGCCGTGACCAGGACTCGGTAGGCGCCAGAATCACTGTGGTCGCCGAGGGCGTGATGCCGGGCCTGGGCGAGCCGATCTTCGACCGCCTCGACGCAGAGCTGGCCCACGCGCTGATGAGCATCAACGCCGTCAAGGGCGTGGAAATCGGCGCCGGCTTTGCCAGCGTTGCCCAGCGCGGTACCGAACACCGTGACGAGCTCACCCCCGAAGGCTTCCTCAGCAACAACGCTGGCGGCATCCTGGGTGGCATCTCTTCGGGTCAGCCGATCGTGGCGCACCTGGCGCTGAAACCGACCTCCAGCATCACCACCCCGGGCCGCTCCATCGACGTTGACGGCAATCCGGTGGATGTCATCACCAAAGGCCGCCACGACCCTTGCGTGGGCATTCGTGCCACACCGATCGCCGAGGCAATGATGGCCATTGCGCTGATGGACCACCTGCTGCGCCACCGTGCGCAGAATGCCGATGTGCGCGTGAATACCCCGGTGCTGGGCCAGCGCTGATTCCCCTGCACCGGCCCTATCGCCGGCAAGCCAGCTCTCACAGGTACCCCACAGTCTTCAGGTATGAGGTGATCCTGTGGGAGCTGGCTTGCCGGCGATAGGGCCGGCCCAGGTTCCCACAAGGCCACCCCATGCAACCCATCCCCTACTGGCGCCTGTCCACTTTCTACCTGTTCTACTTCGCCCTGCTCGGCTCCACCGCCCCGTTCCTGGCGCTGTACTTCGACCACCTGGGCTTTTCCCCGGCGCGCATCGGCGAGCTGGTGGCCATCCCCATGCTGATGCGCTGCGTGGCGCCCAACTTGTGGGGCTGGCTGGGCGATCGCAGCGGCCAGCGCCTGCTGATCGTGCGCCTGGGGGCGTTGGCGACCCTGGCGAGCTTCGCCCTGATCTTCTTCGGCAAAAGCTACGCCTGGCTGGCATTGGTCATGGCCCTGCACGCGTTCTTCTGGCATGCCGTGCTGCCGCAGTTCGAGGTGATAACCCTGGCGCACCTGCACGGGCAGACCGCGCGTTACAGCCAGGTGCGGTTGTGGGGCTCGATCGGCTTCATCCTCACCGTGGTGGGGCTGGGCCGGCTGTTCGAATGGCTGAGCCTGGATATCTACCCGGTAGCGCTGGTGACCATCATGGCGGGCATCGTCGCGGCCAGCCTGTGGGTGCCCAATGCCCAGCCGGTGGAGCAGGGCGAGCGCCGCAGCGCGGGTGGTTTCCTGCAGCAGCTGCGCGCCCCGGGGGTGATCGCATTCTATGCCTGCGTGGCGCTGATGCAGCTCAGCCACGGGCCGTACTACACCTTCCTCACCCTGCACCTGGAGCATCTGGGCTACAGCCGGGGTGCCATCGGCTTGCTGTGGGCGCTGGGGGTGGTGGCCGAAGTGCTGATGTTCATGCTCATGAGCCGCCTGTTCGCCCGCTTCAGCGTGCAACGGGTGCTGCTGGTCAGCTTCCTGCTGGCGGCTGTGCGCTGGTTGCTGCTGGGTAACCTGGCGGACGAGCCGACAGTACTGATATTCGCCCAGTTGCTGCACGCGGCCACGTTCGGTTGCTTCCATGCCGCCTGCATTGCCTTCGTCCAGGCCAGCTTCGGTGCCCGCCAGCAGGGCCAGGGCCAGGCGCTGTACGCCGCGCTGTCGGGTACCGGCGGCGCTTTGGGCGCCTTGTATTCGGGCTACAGCTGGAAGCTGCTGGGGTCCGCCTTCACCTTTGGTATGGCCAGTGCCGCAGCCTTGGCTGCAGCCGTTATCATGGCCCTTTGTTCGCAACCTGCCAGGACCCGCCCCTGATGAGCATTCTCAGCGTTTTCCACCCCGCCAGCCCGGAACTGCCGAACAAGGTGCTGACTCACCATGATGACATCGCCGCCACCCTGGCCGAGCAGGGCGTGCATTTTGCGCATGCCGAACACGGCCTGCGGGTGCGCCCGGGTACGGCCCGGGACGAGGTACTGGATGCCTGCCGAGGGTACTTGGACCAGCTGATGACGGCGCATGGCTGCAAGGCCTTCGTGCTGCTCAACCGTGATGGGGAAGACCCGGCGCAGGTGGATGTGCGCGATGAGCATGTGCACGACAGCGACGAGGTATTTGCAGTTGTCAGCGGGCGCGCACAAGTTGGCCTGCGGCTTGCTGGAGGGGTGTACTCGGTGCTGTGCGAGAAGGGTGACCAACTGCTGGTCCCGGCGGGGACCCGGCGCTGGGTGGAGCTGGGTGATACGCCGTTTTGCCTCGCGGTGCGCGTGTTTGGCAGCGAGCAGGGCGTGGAACCGCGGTTTACCGGAGATCTGACTGCACGGGCATTCCCGGGGATTGACGAGCTGTAGTGGCCTCGCGGGCCTCTTCGCGGGTAAACCCGCTCCCCCATTGATTGACCGCGAACCCTGAGGGTTACGCGATCAGTGTGGGAGCGGGTTCACCTGCGAAGAGGCCCGTGATACCACCACAAAAATCAACGATAGGTCGGCAGGGCAAACCGCTGTTGGCTCTGCAGCATGGTAATCACCGGCAATTCACTGGCCTGCTCAGCCAGATCGCGGCGAATGGCGCTGATCGCCCAGGACAGCTGTTCGGCGCTGTGCAGTTGTCCGTAGGTCAGCACCCGGCGGGTCACCTTGCCATCGGCAGCACGCAAGGTCAGCAGCACGCCGCCATCGGGGCGGGGCTGGGTATTGACCTGATAAGCCGAGAATACCGAAACGAACTTTTCCTGGATGAGGTCCATATCAACTCCTGACAAAGGTGGTGTGGCAATCGTGATGAAGTAGATTGCAGTGACCGTGCCAGAAATTGATTTGCAGAAAAGTCCTTTGAAATCAGTGATTTATAAAGATTTTTCAGAGGGGTTACCGTGCATCCTGCAAGGTCGTGCAATTTGCACAGTGCATTTTGCACGGCCCGGCTTGTGCCTATCGGCTCGATAGAAACTGAACCTTTGACCCAAAGCGTGAGCCTGACAAACACTTAGGCACCGATTTCTGCCAGGAGGTTCCCGATGTCCAGCCAAACCGCGCCCGCCACCATGACTGCCGATGAAACCGCTGCCTTCGCCGAACAGGTGTTCGACACTGCCCGCCACGGCGATGCCGAAATGCTCGCGCGCCTGCTTGCCAGCGGCCTGCCGGCCAACCTGCGCAACCACAAGGGCGACACCCTGCTGATGCTGGCCAGCTACCATGGCCACCATGACGCGGTGCGCGTGCTGCTGGCGCAGGGTGCCGACCCGCTGATCGCCAACGACAACGGGCAACTGCCCATCGCCGGCGCCGCCTTCAAAGGCGACCTGGCCATGATCCGCCTGCTGCTGGAGCATGGCGTGCCAGTGGACGCCTGCGCGCAGGACGGGCGCACCGCGCTGATGCTGGCGGCCATGTTCAACCGCAGCGACATCCTCGACTATCTGCTGGCACAAGGCGCCGACCCGGCCCACCAGGACGCCCGCGGTGCCACCGCCCTGATGGCGGCGCAGACCATGGGTGCCGTGGACGCCACGGCGCGCCTGCAGGCGCTGGCCGGCTAACAGCAAAGGGGCTTTTGCGGCTATCCTTGGCGACTTTTCACCCGTCGCAGGCCCCTTTCATGAAAACTCAGTTGCTCGAATTCATCAGCCTCATCGGCGCTGGCTGCATGCTCGAGGCAGACATCGAGCGCATTGCCGACGAGGCCGCCCAGGCCTACGCCGACCCGGCCGCCTTCCTGGCCGCCAACCCTGACATTAATTACGACGACAGCTTCCCCATGCCGCTGGGCGAATGGGTGGTGCTGGGCAGCCTGCCGGACACCGTGGTGTTCCAGGCTGACAGCTACCAGGACCTGTTCCAGCAGATCAGCGATTCATTCGACAACAGCGTGCCGTTCACCCTCAAGCCCAAGCAGCTGGCCCGTACCGAGCCGCTGACTGCACTTAACCGCATCCAGGTGCAGATGGGCGCGCTGAACAAAGAGGCCGGCGGTTATGTGCTGTTGAATTTCAGCCAGTTGCTGGATGACGAGCTGCAGATGGTAATGGTGGGGCAGCATGACCTGGCGCGGGTCCAGGCGCTTGGGGCTGAAGTGGGCATCAAGGTCGAGCCGGCCCTGGAAGCCCTGAAAGTGGCTGTCCACGTCTGATTTCGGCGTTTGCATCTTCGCGGGCTCGCCCGCTCCCACAGGATCATCACTGGACCCAATTGCAGTGGAACACCTGTGGGAGCGGGTTCACCCGCAAATAGGCCGGTTCAGGTAACTTCAAGTTCAGCCCAGCGCGGTATCGAGGAACATCATCACCGCAAACCCGCCCATCAACCCCAGGGTCGCCGCTGTCTGGTGCCCGTTACGGTGGGTTTCCGGTATCACCTCGTGGCTGACCACAAAGATCATTGCCCCCGCCGCCAGCCCCATGCTGATCGGGTAGGCCAGGGCAAAGCCGGTGGAAATCCCCAGGCCGATCACCGCACCCAGCGGCTCCATCAGCCCCGACCCGACCGCCACCAGAGCCGCCTTCATGTTCGACAGCCCGGTTGCCCGCAAGGCCAGGGCCACGGCCAGCCCTTCGGGGATGTCCTGGATGGCGATGGCGGTAGTCAGCGGCAGGCCGATGTTCATGTCGCCGTTGGTAAAGCTCACGCCAATGGCCATGCCCTCTGGCAGGTTGTGCAGGGTGATTGCCAGCACGAACAGCCACACCCGACTGAACCGCTCGGTTTCCGGCCCGACCACACCGACGGTTTGATGCTCGTGCGGGGTAAAGCGGTCCAGGCCCAGCATCAGCAGCACACCCAGCCCCATGCCCAGCACCACGGTGAAGGCCGCGGCGGGCCCGCTGCCGGTGATGTCCCGGGCGGCGTCCAGCCCCGGCAGAATCAGCGAAAATGAGCTGGCCGCCAGCATCATGCCGGCGGCAAAGCCCAGCATCACATCCTGGTTGCGCGTGCTGACATCACGCAGCACCACGGCCAGTACCGCGCCCAGGGCGGTGGCGCCGAAGCCGGCAAACCCGCCCAGCGCCGCCAGGTGCAGGTTTTCGGCATGGTCGCCATGAATGGCATTCCACAGGCTCGCCGCCAGCAGCGCCAGCACGGCCAGCAGGCTCAACGCCAGGCCGGCGCCCACCCACGGGCTGCTGGCTATCTGTTGCCGCCAGGCACTGAGGGGGGAGGGCGGGGCGGCGCTGTGACTCTGGGCTGGGGGCATGTGAACCTCGGATTCGGCGTATAAGGCAGTTTATGCAGTGACCGGCCCGCATTGCCAAGGTTTCCCCTCTATCGACGTGATAGCTGGCTATGCTGTGCAGCAAAGCCTTAGCACAGGAGTCATGGCATGGGGTCTACATTCAACAGCCTGGTAGGGCTGATCATACTGGCGCTGGATATCTGGGCCATCTTCAACGTGATCAAGAGTGGCCGCGAGGTGGGCATCAAGGTGTTGTGGATCTTGCTGATCGCACTGCTGCCGGTGGTGGGCCTGGTGATCTGGGCGATTGCCGGCCCGCGGGGGAATGCGCGCATTTGAAGGCCGGCGCAGACAAAACCGGCAACACCCTCGTGACAAAATTTTCACATTGGTTTAAACAGAATCCGCACCCGCACAATGCTGCGTTGGTCTAGCACCAGCGCCATCTCCGCAAACCGCAATCCTAGGACCTTCCCATTCATGGCTAACACGGACGCCCTGAAGCAACGGGGCGGGCGAGCGTCGTTCTCGCCGACCCTGAAATCCCACCTGGCCTACACGCTGCTCAGCGCCCTGGTGATCATGCTGATGCTCAGCCTCGTGCGCCTCGCGCTGCTGGTCTACAACAGCGACATGATCGGCGATACACCCTATACAACCGTCGCCGAGGGCTTCCTCAACGGCTTGCGCTTCGACCTGCGGGTGGTGGTGTACCTCAGCATACCGCTGCTGCTGGCCATTCTCAGCCCCTGGGCGATGGCCCGGCGTGGCGTGTTCCGTTTCTGGCTGACCCTCACCTCGAGCGTGGTGATGTTCCTCGGCCTGATGGAAATGGACTTCTACCGCGAGTTCCACCAGCGCCTCAACGGCCTGGTGTTCCAGTACATCAAGGAAGACCCGAAAACCGTCATGAGCATGCTCTGGTACGGTTTCCCGGTGGTGCGCTACCTGTTGGCCTGGGCCTTTGGCACCTGGCTGCTGAGCCTGTTGTTCAAGGGCATCGACCGCATCACCCGTGGCGATGGCGTGCAGCGCGTGGCGCCGTGGTACAACCGCCTGGCGGTATTCATGGTGATTCTGCTGGTGGCCGTGGTCGCCGCCCGTGGCACCTTGCGCCAGGGCCCGCCAATGCGCTGGGGTGATGCCTTTACCACCGACTCCAACTTCGTCAACCAGTTGGGCCTGAACGGCACCCTGACCCTGATCGACGCCGCCAAGAGCCGCTTCGGCGAAGACCGCGCCAACATCTGGAAGCCGGTGCTGGACCAGGCTGTGGCCACGCAAAGCGTGCGCGAGCAGTTGCTGACCGCCCACGACACGCTGGTCGATGCCGATGAGGCTGCCATCCGCCGCGACTTCCTGCCGCCGGCCGAGCGCACCCTGCCGATCAAGAACGTGGTGGTGATCCTGATGGAAAGCTTCGCCGGCCACTCGGTGGGCGCGCTGGGCAGCCCCAACAACATCACGCCGTACTTCGACAAGCTGGCCAAAGAAGGCCTGCTGTTCGACCGCTTCTTCTCCAACGGCACCCATACCCACCAGGGCATGTTCGCCACCATGGCCTGCTTCCCCAACTTGCCCGGGTTCGAATACCTGATGCAGACCCCGGAAGGCGGCCACAAGCTGTCGGGCCTGCCGGCCTTGCTCAGCGCCCGCAATTACGACGACGTGTACGTGTACAATGGCGACTTCGCCTGGGACAACCAGTCCGGGTTCTTCGGCAACCAGGGCATGACCACGTTCATCGGCCGCAACGACTTCGTCAACCCGGTGTTCTCCGACCCGACGTGGGGCGTGTCCGACCAGGACATGTTCGACCGCGGCAACGAGGAGCTGGCCAAGCATGATGGCAAAAAGCCGATCTACGCCCTGCTGCAGACCTTGTCCAACCACACCCCGTACGCGCTGCCTAAAGACCTGCCGGTCGAGAAGGTTACCGGGCAAGGCCGCCTGGACGAGCACCTGACCGCCATGCGCTACTCGGACTGGGCGCTGGGCCAGTTCTTCGAGAAGGCGCGTAAAGAGCCGTACTTCAAGGACACCCTGTTCGTCATCGTGGGTGACCATGGCTTTGGCAACCACCAGCAGGTGACCGAGCTGGACCTGGGCCGCTTCAACGTACCGCTGCTGCTGATCGCCCCGGGTATCCAGGAGAAGTTCGGCGCGGTCGACCACACCGTGGGCACCCAGGTCGACATCGTGCCGACCATCATGGGCCGTCTGGGTGGCCAGGCCCGGCACCAGTGCTGGGGCCGCGACTTGCTCAACCTGCCTGAGGGCGACCAGGGTTCGGGCATGATCAAGCCGTCGGGCAGCGAGCAGATCGTCGGCCTGGTGCAGGGCGACCGTATCCTGATCGAGTCCAAGGATATGACCCCGCGCATGTACCGCTACCAGCTGGGCAGCGAGTTCAAGGCCGAGCTGATCGAAAGCCCGGACCAGCCGGAAATGCTCAAGAAGCTGGAAGCGTATATCCAGACGGCGACCAAGAGCCTGCTGGATAACACCGCGGGTGTAGTGCACGGTACGCCGAAGTAAGGCGGCAACAGGGGCCGCTTTGCGGCCCATTCGCGGGTGAACCCGCTCCCACAGGGAAGTCACAGGGCCTGAGGTTGATGGTATCCGTGTGGGAGCGGGTTTACCCGCGAAGAGGCCGGCACAGACTGAACATTCTCCCAACCCCAAGGTCAGTTATTCAGGCATCACACACCTTGTGGTATTTGATGGAGAGGGCTCGTTCAATGAAAGAGTGGGAAGTCATCTTTGCCGACCAGAAAGGCGAACCGTCCAGGTTGCTGCTGCATGCCGAGCATATCCCCAGCGAAGAGGACGCCGCGCGGGCGATCCGTTCGCACCTGTTCCCGGTGATGGACGAGCTTGACCTCAACGACTTCCAGGACCGCGCCATTTCCCCCACTGCACGCTGGCTCAAGGAACAGAGCGGCGTCACCATCACCAGCATCCACGAAGCGCCCTGAACCACACGTTTGCGTGGTGCCGTTGCAGGCACTACGCTGGTGGAAGGTGCCTGCCTATTCTGCGGGTTGGTGCCTTTTCTATTCGCGTCTTGCATCAGCTCGAACTGCGCGGCCACTGCCGGCAGGTGCGTAGTGCACGGAAAGTCTATCCATTGCTTTATTCAGGAGGACGATTCATGAGCAGCCAGAACGACGATATCAGCAGCAACGTCCTGCGCCAGATGAAAGCAGGCGGTTTCGACTTCACCCGGATCCACCCCATCGAGTTCTATGCCGTATTCCCCGACGAAGCAGGGGCCCGCCGTGCGGCCGGGCAGTTTCGCGGTGAATCCCTCAATGCCCAGGTAACCGAAATGGGCGACGGTGCCTGGCACCTGGAGCTGAGCAAGGTCATGTACGCCACGTATGGCGGGATTGGCGATTTCGAGGAGGCCTTCGAGCAGCTGGTGACACCTTATGGTGGTGAAGTGGAAGGCTGGGGCGTCAAGCACGAACGGCTGACTGCCTGACGGTCCGTAGTGGCTTTTTCGCAAACTTGCCCACGCCCACAGATATTCACAAGGCCTGAAACCTGTGCGATCCCTGTGGGAGCGGGCATGCTCGCGAATGGCCAGGCACCGCAGTCAAGGCCTGCGCCCGGCCATATGCCCCAGATAAGCCAGCAGCGCATCCAGCTCCTGCTCACTCAACACGCTTTCGGCAAACCCCGGCATCTTCGCCTGCGGCCAGCGACGCAGGCTCTGCGGGTCACGTATCAGCTTGCGCAGGTAAGCAGGCTGGAAATACTCGGTCGGGTTGTGCGGCACGTTCAAATCCGGCCCTAGCTGCGCATCTCCCGCGCCGTTAAGCGTATGGCACGCCAGGCAGTTCTGCTGGAACAACGCAAACCCCTGGCGCACCGGGCTGTCGCCAGGCAGCGTCGGGTCGGGCAGCAGCGCCGGAAAACGCTGCGCCACCGGCGACAGCTGGCGCAGGGTGGAAATCTGGAACGGCCACTGTTCCGGGCGTATGCCGCTGGCCTGCGGCGCCGTCCACACTAGGTAGAACGGCCCGGCGCTCGGCTTGCCCTTGCTCAGTGGCGGCCAAGGCTTGCTCGGGTCTTCCACGGCCAGCCAGGCCCGTGCAGGCCCTTGCTGCAGCAGCGGCGCAGCTGGCATTTCGGCGGCAAAGCCATCCAGCGCTACTGCTTGCAGGTGGTCGCTGGCGTTCACACCCTCCAGCAGTGCGGCCAGCGGCACCGCCCGATAGTGCATGGGGCGTTTATAGGACACGTCCTGTTCGATGCTGATTTCACGCGCCTGCGGGTGGCCGAGCAGTTCGGCGCTGCTCCACTCGCGCGTGCTGGCGCCCAGCGCCAGGTGCAGCTGCGCCGCCGACAGTGGCAGGCTCAGCAGCATCATCAACAGGGCAAGGCAGTGGCGCATGGGCAATCTCCGACCATCAAGGCCAGCAGATTACCTGTGCACTGCCCGCTGGCGCCACCGCCGCAGTCAGCCGAACAAACGTGTCAGGTTCGGCAAGATCAACAGCAAAGTCGTGGCGAAAAGAATGAGCCCAGCTTGGCGAATTTTCGATTGTCTGAACATGGCGGACCGCCTTCTTGTTGTTATTCCTGAATACCCGTTGGCTTCCCTGTCGTACTGCGGGTCGATCGCAGTGGCGTCGATGGCGCCTGAACTGCCTGCCTCTTGTAAGTGCATATACATCCAACAGTAGGGTGTGTGTCAGGCATGTTTGAGAACCCTTTGTTCTAACCGTATAGCCGCACGATTCCGTGTGGCTATGAGGCCTTGTGCCAGCCGGCTGGCATGCTCTGACTAGACACTGGCGCAACTGCTGGCGACATACCGACAAAATGTGACCGTTCGTCAGTGCAGCCTACTTGCTTGTACGTGCCTTTCGCGTCAGTCTCTACAGCAGATTCCCACTCATGTCGTTCAGGACTATTCCTATGTCGTTACGCATCTGCATCCTTGAGACCGATGTCCTGCGTCCGGAGTTGACCGCGCAGTATCAGGGCTACGGCAGGATGTTCGAGCAGCTCTTTTCGCGTCAGCCGATCGCCGCCGAATTTTGTGTCTACAACGTGATGCACGGCGACTACCCCGCCGACAATGAAGTGTTCGATGCCTACCTTGTGACGGGCAGCAAGGCCGATTCGTTCGGAACCGATGCCTGGATCCAGACCCTCAAGGCGTATCTGCTGAAACTGTACGAGCGTGGCGAGAAATTGCTGGGTGTGTGCTTCGGCCATCAGTTGCTGGCGTTGACCCTGGGCGGCAAGGCCGAGCGCGCCGAGAAAGGCTGGGGCGTGGGCATCCACCGCTACACGCTGGCGGCCCATGCGCCGTGGATGGACCCGGAAGTGTCCGAGCTGACGTTGCTGATCAGCCATCAGGACCAGGTGACCCAGTTGCCTGAGGGCGCCACGGTGATTGCGTCCAGCGATTTCTGCCCGAATGCGGCGTACCACATTCGCGACCAGGTGCTGTGCTTCCAGGGCCACCCGGAGTTCGTCCACGACTACTCCCGCGCGCTGCTCGATGCGCGCCAGGCGTACCTGGGCGACGAGGTGTACCACAAGGCAGTGGCCAGCCTGGCCACCGAACACCAGGGCGACCTGGTGGGCGAATGGATGTTGCGGTTTATCCAGCAGCCGGCCAGCAACCACGACGCCGCCTGATGGCCGGGGCCGCTTGGCGGCCCATCGCTGGCAAGCCAGGCTCCCACAGACCGCACCAAATTCAACCCATCCGCCGTACTTGTAGGAGCCTGGCTTGTCGTGGCGACGAACCGCGGCGATGGGCTGCGCAGCAGCCCCATTAACCTTGACTGACTTGCATAGGGTCCGGGCTCTCTTACAGCCAGCCAGACCGCTTGAAGCTGGCATACAACCCTGTGCACCCCGCCACAATCACCCCCAGCACCACGAAATACCCGTAATGCCAGCCCAGCTCGGGCATGTTCTGGAAGTTCATCCCGTAAATCCCGGCAATGGCCGTGGGGAACGCCAGGATCGCCGCCCAGGCCGCGAACTTGCGTTGCACGATGCTCTGCCGTGACGATTCCAGCAGCATGCCGATCTCGATGGTCTGGCTGGCGATGTCGCGGATGCCGGCCAGGTCTTCCATTTGCCGCGTCACGTGGATCTGCACGTCGCGAAAGTACGGGCGCATGTTCTTGTCGATGAACGGGAAGCTCAGCCGCTGCAGCTCTTCGCTCACTTCCACCATCGGCGCCACGTAGCGGCGCAGGCGCAGGATGTCGCGGCGCAGGCTGTGCAAGCGGCGGATGTCCTCGTCTTGCAGCGAACCGCCGAGCACGCTTTGCTCCAGTTCTTCGATCTCGCCATGAATGGCCTCGCTGACCGGCTGGTAGTTCTCGGTCACGAAGTCGAGCAGGGCGTACAGCACGAAATCTTCACCGTGCTCCAGCAGCAATGGCCGCGCCTCGCAGCGCTGGCGCACCAAAGCATAGGATTTGGAGTGGCCGTTGCGGCAGGTGATGATGTAGCCGTTGCCGGCGAAGATGTGGGTTTCGATGAACTCCAGCTTGCCCTCGTGGCGCACCGGCGAATACGTAACGATGAACAGGGCATCGCCGAAGGTTTCCAGCTTGGGCCGGCTGTGTTTTTCCAGGGCATCCTCGATGGCCAGTTCATGCAGGTTGAACTGGCGCTGCAGGTTGGCCAGCTCCTCGGCGTTGGGTTCTTCCAGGCCGATCCACACGAAGTGCCCCGGCTTGCGCGCCCATTCGCTGCCTTCGTCGATGCTGATGTTGGTGACCTTTCTGCCGGCGCTGTACACCGCCGATGCCACGACTCGCCCCATGGTTGTGCGCTTCCCCGATTGAACACGGGTTACAGCTTGGGCCGTAGCCGGCGCGAGGGCAACCTGCACGGGCGCCGATTTAGCCTTCGGCCAATTCCGCTTCCATGCGGTCAATGCACTGCTGCATCTGCGCCCGGCACTGTTCGATCAGCACCGGCAGGTCCCGCACCGTCATGCCTGCCGTGGCAATCGGCGGCAGCGAGCGCACGATCACCGTACGCTGGCGCCAGCTGTTCAGGTTCAGTCGCCCGGCATAGCGGCTGACGCACACCGGCACGATCGGCACGCCAGCCTCGATGGCCATGTGAAACGCGCCTTTCTTGAAGGCCAGCAGGTGCTCGCCAGGGTTGCGCGTGCCTTCGGGGAAAATCCAGATGGAGGTGTCAGCCTGCAGCACGCGGGTGGTCTTGTGCATGGCCTTGCGCGCCTGGTAGGCATTGTTGCGATCGATCAGCACGTTGCCGCCCAGCCAGAACAACTGGCCGAACAGCGGGATCCAGCCCAGGCTTTTCTTGCCGATGGCCACAGTACGTTTTGGCACTGCCTGGCCGAGCACGAACAGGTCGAAGTTGGACTGGTGGTTGGCGACGATCACGCAGCCGGGCGGCTGGTCCCACAGCGGGCCTACCTCGGCCTTGACCTTGATGCGCATCAGCCAGGTAGCCGGCAGGCTGTAGAGGTGGGCGAACAGGCGGCTGTTGTCGGGGTTGAAGGGGCGGCACAGGCCAATGACAAGGCCAACGGCGCCGACGACAAGAAAATGCAGCGCCAGCAGGAGCATGCGCAACGAGTAAAGCATGGTACGACTCACACCAGACAGTCGCGGGGGAGTGTACGGGTGTGCACTGGTTGGGGCAAACCTTGGTGTAAGTCTGTTCCGGCCCTTTCGCGGGTAAACCCGCTCCTACAACGGGCATTCATACCTGTGTGGGAGCGGGTTTACCCGCGAAGAGGCCCGCAAGGTCAGCCCATATGCTGCTGATCCCGCTCGATCGCTTGGTCCAGCGCATCCAGCAGCCCCTTGCGCACTTTCAGCTTGGTGTTCTTGTGCGCCAGCATGTTCAGCTTTTTCAGTTCCCGCGCCGCTGCCAGTGCCGCATCGTGCAACTGCTCGGCCGGCACCACCTTGTCGAGGAAGCCGGCATCCACCGCGCCTTGCGGGTCGAATACCTCGGCATTGATCACCGAGCGGTGGAAAGCCGAGCGGCGCAGGCGGTCGCGGGCCAGTTCGATGCCGGCATGGTGCATGGTCATGCCGATCTGCACTTCGTTCAGGCAGACCTTGTACGGCCCTTCGACGCCGATGCGGTAGTCGGCCGACAACAGCAGGAAGGCCCCTTTGGCCACGGCGTTGCCCGGGCAGGCGACCACCACCGGGAACGGGTGCGACAGCAGGCGGCGGGCGAGGGTGGAGCCGGCAGTGACCAGGCTGATTGCCTCTTTTGGCCCGCTGGTCATCACCTTGAGGTCGTAACCGCCCGAGAGAATGCCCGGCTGGCCGGTGATGATCACCACCGCACGCTCTTCGGTGGCGCGGTCGAGCGCGGCGTTGAAGGCGGTGATGACATCCGGCGAAATGGCGTTGACCTTGCCGTTGTTCAGGGTCAGGGTGGCGATGCCGTCTTCGGCGTGGTAGGTAATCAGCTCGCTCATGGCAGAGTCCTTTTGTTGGCGTGGCGACGACGTTACCCAGCGCCAGGGGCAAGGTAAAGCAGCAAGGCTGACTGGTCGGTCAGCGCTCAGCGTGGCTCAAGTGCAAATACATGAAAAATTTGAAAAAAATGCTTGCCAAAGGGAATGTCTTTCACTAAATTAGCGCACCTCGACAGGCCGCAGGGCTTGAAGAGAAACGGTGAAGTGTCCGAGTGGTCGAAGGAGCACGCCTGGAAAGTGTGTATACGAGAAATCGTATCAAGGGTTCAAATCCCTTCTTCACCGCCACATTCTACGAAAAGCCCCCGCGCTGAAAAGCTCGGGGGCTTTTTGTTTCTGCTACTTTTTTGGGGCCGCTTTGCGGCCCATTCGCAGCGCAAGGCTGCTCCTACAAATGACCGCGAACCTGCTGCTGATACGTTCTCGGTAGGAGCAGCCTTGTGCTGCGAATGGGCTGCAAGGCAGCCCCAACCCGCTAGAAGCTGACCGAAGCCGACAGCCGGGCAGTACGCGGCGCACCCTGGAACAGGTAGTTGTCCCCCAGGTAATCCCCCACATCGCGCCAGTAGCGTTTGTCGAACACGTTATCCACGGTCAGCCGCAGCACCGTGTCATACCCGCCTACCTGCGTACGGTAGCGGCTACCCACATCGAACACGGTATACCCGCCCACCTGCACATTGCCCGCCTGGCTCGCATACTTGCTGGCGCTGTAGCGCGCCCCACCCAGCAGCGCCAGCCCCGGCACCGGCAGGCTGTACTCCGCGTGCAGCGCAGCGCGGAACCTGGGCACATTGATCGCCTGATGGCCTTCGTAGGCATCGGTGCCGCTGTTCTGCACCCGTGCACGAATGGCCGCCGCGCTGGCCTGCACCTGCAGGTTCGACGTTACCCAGCCGCTGGCGCCAAGCTCCAGGCCGGTGTTTTTCTGCCGGCCTTGCTGCACGTAGGTGAAGTTGCCGGCACCGTCCGGGCGCGCGTACTGGTAGGCCTGGCGGAGCTGGAACAGCGCGGCGCTGAGGCTCAGGCCCTGCCAGTCGTGCTTGAGGCCCAGCTCGAGCTGATGGGACGTGCTAGGTGCGAGGATTTCGAATTTGTTCTCTGCGAACCAAGGTGCCGCACTGCCCGCTGACAGGCCTTCGGCGTAACTAGCATATACAGTGGTGTCCGGCTGCGGCTTGTAGATAAGCGCAGCGTTCGGCAGCAACTTGTATTGCTGGGTATGGCGCCCGGCAACGCCGTCCTCATCCCAGGTCTTTTCGTCCAGACGTACTTCACGGGCACCCAGTAAGGTCTGCCATTGCTCGTTGAAGCTGATGCGATCGCTGACGAACAACCCGTACTGGCGACTGTCCAGGCGACGTTCGCTAGACCTGATGGGCTTATTGGACGGGTCAAGGGCTGGAGCACCGGTATGGATGTTGCCTGTACCGATCCACTCCATATAGCTGGGGCGCTGGTCCAGCGTGCGCCGTTGCGCGCTGGTACCCAGGGTCAGCTCATGGCCCACTCCCAGCGCCTCGAAGCGCCCGGCGAGCATGGCCTGTGCCTCATCGGTGCGGCGGGTGTCGGCGGGGCTGCGGAAGTCGTAGATGTCGTAGTCGCCATTGCTGGCGAAGAACGCGCCTTCGCTCGAGCCCCAGGCAAACGCGCTGTAGTCATCGATCACCACCTTGCTGCGCGAGGCGCTCAAGGTGCCGGTCCAGGCCTCGTTGAAGCGGTACTCGAAGCGCCCGCCCAGGTTCAGCGAGTCGTTCTGCACGGGTTTTGCCCACTGCTGGTAGGCCAGGCGGTCATCCGGGTCGATGCCGTGGGGCACTTGGTTGCCGCCGAGCAGCTGGTAGCCGGGCACCGAGCGTTGTTCGCGGTGCTGGTATTCGGCATCCAGTTGCAAGGTGGCATCCGGGCTTATCTGCCAGTCGAAGGCCAGCGAGGCGAAGTCGCGCTTGCCATCGGCGTGGTCGACGTAAGAGCGGATGTCCTCATGGGCCAGGTTGGCGCGCAGGCCAAACTGCTTTTCGCTGCCGAACCAGCCGCCCAGGTCAGTGGCCAGGTAGCGCTCGCCTTGTTCGTTGGTCGACACGGTGACGCTGCGCACGTCTTCGGCACGCTTGGTCACGTAGTTGATCAGGCCGCCGGGCTCCGACACGCCGCTCTGCAGGCCGGACAGGCCTTTGAGCAGCTCGACCTGCTGTTTGTTTTCCAGGGCCACGTTCTGCTCGCCGGCGATGGTCCGGCCGTTGATGCGGTAGCTGCTGGCGGCGTTCAGTTCGAAGCCGCGCACGTTGAAGTTTTCGTAGTAGCCGATGGGCGCATAGCTTTCGCCCACCGAGGCGTCGCTTTGCAGCACTTCGCTGAGCTTGCGCACCTGACGGTCTTCCAGCAATTGCTGGCTGAACACGCTGACCGAGGCGGGGGTGTCGAGCAAGGGTGCGGGCTGGAAGCCGCCCACTGCAGCCTGGCGTGCCTGGTAGCCATCGTTGGCGTAGCTGTCGGAAACCTGCAGCGGGGCCAGTAACACGCTGTCTTCGGCAAGCACATTGGGGCAATGCAGGGCCAGGCCCAGGCTGAGCAGGCTCAGGGGCAGGCGGGGGTGACGCGGGGGCATGCGGGGGCTCCTGGATGCGCGACACCTGTGCGGGCCTCTTCGCGGGTAAACCCGCTGCCACAGGGGCATCGCCACCCGTTGTAGGCGCGGTTCACCCGCGAAGAGGCCCGCACAGGCCATGAAAAAAGGCGGCATCTTAGCAGCCGCCTTCAATACAAAACGATCCAGGCCTTGCGATATTCAGTCAGTCTGCGCGGGTTGGCCGCTTGTGCTGCCGCCAGTTGTCATCGATCTTCGACCAGGTCTTGCCATCGGTAATGGCCATGAGCTTGCGCCCATCCTTGAAGGTGGCCAGGAAGGTGGCTTCTTCTTCCTTGCCACCCAGCCACAGCCCGGCCAGCAACCCCACCGGCCCGGCCACCAACGCCCCGGCCACGCCCCAGCCAAGGGTGCTGCCGAAGCTGCGGCTGGACTCCAGGCTGGCTAGCCTCAGGTCGCTGATACGTGCCAGGGAAATCCGCTCGCCCGGGGAGGGGCTGCGCGGGGTCTTGAGTGTGAGCGATCCGTTGCGATACTCGCCTTCACCTTGCAAGAAATCGCCGGATTGCACCGTGAGTCTTGTCATAACGTCGTCCTGTCAGGGAAAGGGCATTGACCAGCGCCTACTGAGCGCTGCCCGGGCAGGCAAGTCAACGGCAATACGACGGAGGGTAGTGCGGTGCAATGTCGCCCTCAGGCCGGCACGCGCCTACCCAACTGATGTGGCAGGTTTGCGGTTCGCCAGCAGCCACGCCAGCAATGCGAGAGCGCCAATCACCAACCCTGCCACCACAATCCCCATCCAGCCCTGGCGCTGGAACAACTGCGTCCCCAGCAGCGACCCCAGTGCCCCGCCAATGAAATAGCAGGTGATGTACCCGGCATTCAGCCGCGTGCGCGCCTCGGGCCGCAGCGCAATGACTGCGTTCTGGTTGCTCACGTGCACCAGCTGCACCGCCAGGTCGAGCATCAGCACACCTAGCAGCAAGGCCAGCAGCGATTGCTGGGCAAACCCCAGCGGTACCCACGACAGCAGCAACACCACCAGCCCCACCGTGGTCCCCAGC
This sequence comes from Pseudomonas sp. 8_5_2, assembly GCF_059295255.1. NCBI lineage: Bacteria > Pseudomonadati > Pseudomonadota > Gammaproteobacteria > Pseudomonadales > Pseudomonadaceae > Pseudomonas > Pseudomonas sp. 8_5_2. Next base: position 4,408,510 of record NZ_CM181238.1, on the reverse strand, counting down.
GAGCCCTTGCCACGGTCGGCCAGGCGCCCGGCCCAGTTGGCCGACAGCGCGCCCGCCGCACCGGCCAGGCCGAACAGGCCGATCACTGCATCGGAATAGTGGTACGGGCCTTGCGCCAGCAGGAAGGCCAATGGCGTCCAGAACAGCGCGAACAGGCTGAACGCCAGCAGGCCGAGCAGCGAGCGCAGGCGCAGCACCGGCTCTTCGATGAACAGGCGGAACACCGAGCCGATCAGTGCGGGGTACTTCAAACCAGCATGGCTGTGGTGCTGTGGCAGGCTGCGGTACAGGGCCACGGCGGTGACCGCCATCAGTACGGCAGCCAGCACGTAGATGCTGCGCCAGCCGCCTAGTTCGGCCATGAAGCCGGCAGCGGTCCGCGCCAGCAGAATGCCCAGCAGCAGGCCGCTCATCAGCGTGCCGACCGCGCGGCCGCGCTGGTGCGGCGGGCTCAGCGCGGCGGCCATGGGCACCAGGATCTGCGCCACCACCGAGAACAGGCCGGTCAGCGCGGTGCCGAGCAGCAACCACGGCAGGCTCGGTGCGCAGGCACTGATGACCAGGCCCAGGGTGGCAATGACGGTCATCACGGTGATCAGCCGGCGCCGTTCGAACAGGTCGCCCAGTGGCGCCAGCAACAGCAACCCGGCGCCGTAGCTGAGCTGTGCGGCAATCACGATACTGCCTGCGCTGGCGGTGCTCAGGCCAAATTGCTGGGCAATGCTGTGCAACAGCGGTTGCGCGTAGTAGTTGCTGGCCACGGCCAGGCCGGTGGCGGTCGCCATCAGCAGGATCAGGGCGCGGCTGAGAGTGGGGGTGTTCATGCGGTTCTCGTGGCGGGCAGTAGTAAGTGGTGGTGATTATCTGGAAGTGTCAGGCATGACGCCAATGTATAGTTTTCAACTTATCAATCTCGAAAACAGATAGATCAATGAACCTCAAGCAGCTTGAGTACGCCCTCGCCGTGGCCGACACCGGCAGTTTTACCCGTGCGGCTGAACGTTGCCATGTGGTGCAGTCGGCGCTTAGCCACCAGGTGGCGCGCCTTGAGGCACACCTGGGCGTCAGCCTGTTCGAGCGCAGTTCGCGGCGGGTGCGCCTGACGCCTGCCGGCGAGGCCTTTGTGCTCAGCGCCAGGCCGGCGGTGGAGGCGGCCCGGCGCATTGCGGATGATGTGGCGGCGGCTTGCGGCCAAGTGCGTGGGCGCTTGGCGATTGGTGAAATCAGCTCGCTCACCGCGCTGGATCTGGTCGACCTGCTGGCGGTGTTTCACGGCCGTTACCCGGATGTGGACGTGCGCTGGCTTACGGCCAAGAGCGAATTGCTGATCGCCGATGTGATCGAGCGGCGCCTGGACGTAGGTTTCATCGGCCTGTGGCAGGGCGAAGTGGTGCAGGGTGTGCAGCATCGTTTGCTGGCCAGGGAAGCGCTGGTGGCGTTGTTGCCGCCGGGCCATCGGCTGGCGGGCAGGGCGCAGCTGGCGCTGGCCGATCTGGCCGGTGAAGTGCTGGTGGACTTCCCCGAAGGCACCGGGGCGCGACGGCAGACGGACGAGGCGTTTCAGGCGGCGGGGTTGCAGCATCGGGTGCAGTTCGAGATTGGGCATGTGCGTCTGGTCGAGAAGTTCGTGCAGCGGGGCATGGCGGTCGGCCTGGTGCCGGAGCGGGTGGCCGAAGGTATAGACGGCGTGGCGGTGGCGCGGTTGGTGGATGCGCCGGTGCGGCACCTTTATGCCGTGTGGTCATCCAGCCCGACACCGGCCGCCCGGGCGTTTTTGGAGGTGATGGAGCAGAGTTTGGGGGCTGGCGAAGGATGAGCCTTGTTCTATGGTCATGGAATCTCTCATTGGGATTGCATCAGGGCTGACAGGTGCTTGCCGCAAGATATGCAGCGCCTGTGAGATCGAGCGCCGCCCGCGCGGCGCTTCGCGGGTAAACCCGCTCCCACATTTGTTGCAACGTACCAAACCTGTCAGGCCATGGTTGTCAGCCTTGTTGGCTTGACTGGATTTCTCGGTGGGCATTACTGCAGCCTCACCTGTCTCAAGTCCGTGCACTAAGGCGGGCAACCCGATGCGATTACAAAAACAGCAGACTTGCCCGCACACAGCCCCACACAGGCAACCCTCCAATCAGGCCGCAAACCCCCCATCCACTGTCAAACTGGCCCCGGTGATGTACCCCGCCTCAGGCCCCGCCAGGTAAGCCACGAAGCTGGCAATCTCATCGGCCTCGCCATACCGCCCGATCGCCATCAGCGGGATCAGGCTTTCGGCAAACTCGCCGCTGGCCGGGTTCATGTCGGTGTCCACCGGCCCTGGCTGCACGTTGTTCACGGTGATGCCCTGCGGCCCCAGGTCACGGGCCATGCCGCGGGTCAGGCCAACCAGCGCCGACTTGCTCATGGCATACGGCGCGCCACCGGCAAACGGCATGCGTTCGGCGTTGGTGCTGCCGATATTGATGATGCGCCCACCCTGGCCCATGTAGCGCGCCGCGGCCTGGCTGGCGACGAACACGCTGCGCACGTTGATGGCGAGGGTGCGGTCGAAGTCTGCCAGGTCAAAGTCTAGCAATGGCGCCACGGCAAGCACGCCGGCGTTGTTGACCAGGATGTCGAGCCTGCCGAAGGCCTTCACGGCGTCATCCACGGCCAATTGCACAGCAGCGGCATCGGCGCTGTCGGCGCGCAGCGCCAAGGCCTTGCCACCAGATGCCTTGACTTCATCGACCAGGGCCTTGGCCGGGCCTTCGGAACTGGCGTAGGTAAAAGCGACCTGTGCGCCTTCCTTGGCCAGGCGCCGCACGATGGCCGCACCAATGCCACGGGAACCGCCCTGTACCAGGGCCACTTTGCCTTCGAGGGTAAATTGCTTGGACATGCTCATCTCCTGCTGGAAGCCAGGCTGAAATGCCTTGGATGGGCGCAGTATCGGCGCTCGATTACCTGCTGATAAGATGGCAATAACTATCAGCAGAGTAAACCTTTGGTTGCCAATCATGGCCATGGAATCGTTCAACGCGTTGGAGTGCTTCATCCGCAGTGCCGAGGTCGGCAGTTTTGCCGAAGCCGCCAGGCGCCTCAGCATCACCCCGGCTGCCGTGGGCAAGCATGTTGCCCAGCTGGAAGCGCGGCTGGGGGTGCGGTTGTTCCAGCGTAGTACCCGCAAGCTGACCTTGACCGAAGCGGGGCAGCGTTTTCTTGGGGAGATCAGCGATAGCTTTCGCACTATCCAGTACGCCGTGGCCAACCTGGCCAGTTCCGAAGGCCAGCCTGCCGGGCTGCTGCGGGTGAGCATGGGCACGGTATTCGGGCGTTTGTATGTGTTGCCCTTGCTGGCTGAATTCCTTCGGCGCTACCCGGCCATTACCCCGGACTGGCATTTCGACAACCGCCAGGTGGACCTGATCGGCCAGGGTTTCGACGCAGCGATTGGTGGCGGTTTCGAGCTGCCGCCGGGGGTGGTGGCGCGCAAACTGACCCCAGCCCACCGGGTGCTGGTGGCGGCGCCGGGGTATCTGGATCGGCATGCACCGATCAACGACCCGCAGGTACTGCAGCGGCATGACGGCATCCTGATCCGCTCACCGCAAAGCGGGCGGGTGCGGTCGTGGCCGTTGACCAGCCGCTGGCAGGCGCAGCAGCCGCTGCAACTGCGCCAGGCGATGACCATGAGCGATTCGGATGCGGCGTGTGCGGTGGCCGAGCAGGGGTTGGGGGTGGCCCTGGTAAGCCTGCCGTTTGCCGTGCCCTACCTGCAGGCCGGGCGCCTGCGGCGGGTGTTGCCGGACTGGTACGTAGACGATGGGCATATCAGCCTGTATTTCGCCCAACACAAGCTGTTGCCCGGCAAGACCCGGGCGTTTGTCGATTTTGTCGTGGAGCAATTTGCCGAGCAGGGGTTGGCGGGGCGCTTCGATGCCTTGCAAACCCTTTGACTGTGTAGCGCCTGTGCCTGTCAAGAGGCCAGTTCAGACCACATCCACTATGAACAGTACCTGCGGCCCCAGGTTCACCTCGTCATCCACCTTCTTGCCGAGCAATTGCTGCCCCAGGGGCGAGCGCGGGGTGATCACCGTCACCAGTTCATCCCCCTGGCCAATCTTCAGGCCGGCAGCCTCGGGCCCGAGGAACACCCGGCGCTGGCCGCCGTGCTCATCTTCCAGCGTCACCAGGTTGCTGACCTGCACCCCGCGCGCCGGGTCATGCTCACGCAGCAGCAACTGCTGGTAGATCAGCAGCGCCTGGCGGATTTCGGCGCTGCGGCGGGCTTGCCCGGTAGCCAGGTACGAGGCTTCCAGCCCGAGGGTGTCGTACTTGTTCTCGGCGATGTTCTCTTCGGCGGTGGCGGTTTCGTAGGCTGTTTGCGCCGCACGGGTCAGCACCTCCAGATCATGCTCGAGGGTGGCGACGATCTGTGCCAGCAGGTGGGGCTTGTTCATGATCAGTAGCAGAACTCCAGCACGTTGGCCTGGCTTTTGTCGGTGGGCGCGGTGCGGTTCTGCTGCAGCCAGAACTGGCACCTGGGGCTGTTGAGGTTGCGCGGGTTGCCCTGGGCGGCATCGGCAGCCTGCTGCTGTTGCTGTTTGTTCAGGATGTGTTGGTAGCGTTCGAACATCTCACCCTGCGCGTCCATCGGCTGTGCCGCCGGGGTTACAGCCGGCGCGAGCGCCGGGGCCACGGCCTGGGCCACCGGCAGTACCTGGGCCGGCCACAGTTGCAGGGCCAGCCACAGGCTCAGGGCGATGGCGACGGCGCCAAGCCAGAGGCCGAAGGCTACACAGAGTATCAACGGCAGCGGCTTCAAAGTGATCTTCAGTTCACGTGGGCGGGGCATGGCTACCTCCTTGGCAGGGTGGGGCGGGGTGCATTGTCGCATGCTGTCGGGCAAAATCCGCGTTTTTCAGTAGGCAAGGGGAGGGGCACATGAAAGCCACCTGGGACATCTTCTGCAGCGTCGTCGACAACTATGGCGACATCGGCGTGACCTGGCGCCTGGCTCGCCAGCTTGTCGCTGAGCACAACCTGGCGGTGCGCCTGTGGGTGGATGACCTGAATGCCTTTGTGCCAATGTGCCCCGGGGCGGATGCCACTGCCGCCCAGCAATGGCAGCACGGCGTGGATGTGCGGCAGTGGCCGGCGACCTGGTTGCCGGTGGCGCCGGCCGAGGTGGTAATCGGTGCGTTCGCCTGCCTGCTGCCGCCTGCGTATGTAGATGCGATGCGCGCGCGCTCCGTGCCGCCGCTGTGGCTCAACCTCGAATACCTCAGCGCCGAAGACTGGGTGGAAGGTTGTCATGGCTTGCCCTCGCCACAGCCCAACGGCCTGCGAAAGGTGTTTTTCTTCCCCGGCTTTACCGAAAAAACCGGTGGCCTGCTGCGCGAGGGTTCGCTGCTGGCACGGCGTGACGCGTTCCAGCAGTCTGCCGACGTTCGCCAGGCATTCCTGCACGGGCTTGGCGTGCATCCAGCGCCGGGTGCACTGCTGATCTCGCTATTCGCCTACGAAAACCCGCAGTTGGCCAGCTGGCTCGATGCCTTGGCCACCGACGCCCAGCCCTGCCACTTGCTGGTACCGCAAGGGCGGGTTGTTGCCGGCCTTGGCCAGTGGCTGGGCGAAGCGCAGTTGAACGTAGGTGCGGTGCACAAGCGCGGGGCGCTGACCGTGCAAGTGTTGCCTTTCGTCAGCCAGGACGATTTCGACCGGCTGCTCTGGAGCTGTGATTTCAATGCGGTGCGCGGCGAAGACTCATTTGTACGCGCGCAGTGGGCCGGTCAGCCGATGCTATGGCACATCTACGTGCAGGACGAAAATGCCCATTGGGAAAAGCTCGAAGCATTTCTCGGGCATTATCGACGTGGCCTGTCAGACGCTGCCGACGCCGCACTGCTTGGCCTGTGGCGTGCCTGGAACATGGGTCGCGACATGGGCCTGGCGTGGCAAGCGGCCCGCCAGCATTGGCCAGAACTGCAGCAGCACGCCCGCGATTGGGCAGCCCGGCAGGCCGCTCAGCCGGACCTTGCCATGACGCTGGTACAGTTTTACCGAAATTGGCTATGATATGCGGCCTCGATTTTTATAAATCCATCCAGATTCGGATACTTCGCAATGAAAACTGGTAAAGAACTGAAACCCGGTACCGTCCTGCGGATCGACAACGACCCGTGGCTGGTACAAAAAGCTGAGTTCACCAAATCGGGCCGTAACAGCGCGATCATGAAGACCAAGCTGAAGAACCTGCTGACCGGCTACAAGACCGAAACCGTCTACGGTGCGGACGACAAGCTGGACGACGTGATCCTGGATCGCAAAGAAGCGACCCTGTCGTTCATCAGCGGTGACTCGTACACCTTCATGGACACCACCGACTACACCATGTACGAGCTGAACGCCGAAGACATCGAGGCCGTTCTGCCGTTCATCGAAGAAGGCATGGAAGACATCTGCGAAGCCGTGTTCTTCGAAGGCCGCCTGGTATCGGTTGAACTGCCGACCACCATCAGCCGTCAGGTTGTCTACACTGAAAACGCTGCTCGCGGCGACACCTCGGGCAAGGTCATGAAGCCTGCCAAGCTGAAGAACGGTACCGAACTGCAGGTTGCCGACTTCATCAACATCGACGAGTGGATCGACATCGACACTCGTGAAGGTGGCGTGTACAAGGGCCGTTCCAAGAAGTAATCCTTCTTGCGAACTGCAAAAAAACCCGGCCAAGGCCGGGTTTTTTTATGCCTGGGATTTACACGGTCACATGCAACCGAACGTCCACATTACCGCGTGTAGCGTTGGAATACGGGCACACATGGTGCGCCTTTTCCACCAGCGCTTCGGCATCGGCCTGTGCCAGGCCCGGCAGGTTGATGTGCAGGTCGATGTCCAGGCCAAAACCGCCCGGGATCTGGCCGATGCCCACCTTGGCGGTGATCGACGCATCGGCCGGCAGGGCTTTTTTCTCTTGGCCGGCGACAAATTTCAAGGCGCCGATGAAGCAGGCCGAGTAGCCGGCAGCGAACATCTGCTCGGGGTTGGTGCCTTCACCCCCTGCGCCGCCCAGCTCCTTTGGGGTGCTCAGCTTGACTTCCAGCTTGCCGTCGCTGGAGCGGGATTTACCGTCACGCCCACCGGTGGAGGTGGCTTCTGCGATGTACAGCGGAGTGACCTTTTGCATCTTGAGCCTCGCTAATGTGCTGTGCGCTCCCTGTTGCAGGAGGGCAGGGTTGGTGTGGGATTTAAATTAGCGCGCAATTAGTTTGCGCGCAAGATAAATAATTACCGGTCCGCCGAACGGCCATTGCACAGCATAGCAATCAGAGGTTTTTCTGCAGGTTCTCGCGCAGGTTCAGCAGGTCAGCCTGCAGTTGCTGAAGCTGCTGCAGGCTGCGCCCGCTGGCCTTCAGAATGCACTGCGGCACGTCCTTGGCCTTGTCTTGCAGGTCGCGGCCTTTGTCGGTCAGTTGCACCATCACCACCCGTTCGTCCTCGCGGCTGCGGTTGCGCTGCAGCAAGCCTTCGCTTTCCAGGCGTTTGAGCAGTGGGGTCAGCGAGCCCGGGTCGGTGAGCAGGTGCTGGCTGATCTCGCCCACGGTCAGCCCGTCACGTTCCCACAACACGAGCATGGCCAGGTACTGCGGGTAGGTCAGGCCCAGGGCCTGCAGCAGCGGTTTGTAGACTTTGGTCATCAGCAACGAGGTGGAGTGCAGGGCGAAACAGACCTGGTTGTCCAGCAGCAGCTCGTCACAGGAGGCTTGGGTGTCGGCGTTCATGCAGGTCCTTGGAATAATCAATGGGATAGTCTGGCACGCTGATCATTAGTGCGCGCGTTACTGGCGCAGTTCACTGCGCAAGGCCAGGTCCCAGGGTGGAATCGGGCTGAAGCGGCTCTTGAGAAATTCGAGCAGCAAACGGCTGCGAGAGTTCGTTTCATGTGCCAGGCGTAGCGCGTATATACCACTGGTCTCGGCTGCGGGCAGGCCGCCGTCGCAAAACAGCGGTATCAACTCGCCACGCAGCAGGTATTCGCTGATCAGCCAAGTGGGCAGGTGGGCGATGCCCAAACCGGCCAGCGCGCCGAACAGCAGGGTTTCGGCGTTGTTGGCGGCCATGCGCATGCGCGCGGGGCGGTACAAGCGGGTTTGCCCGGCCACGCTGAAGCGCCAGGCGAAAGGCGGCGCCAGGCCGTCCCAGTCCAGGCCGTGGTGCCCAGGCAGCTCGCTGGGGCAGGTGGGTATGCCGCGGCTGGCCAGGTAGGCAGGGCTGGCGCAGGCGATGCGCACCATGTACGCCAGCGGCGTGGCGACCAGGCGGGTGTCGGCCAGCGGGCCGGCGCGCAACACCAGGTCGACCTCGCCCAGGTGGCTGCCATGCATGTCGACAAAGCTGTCGATCAGGCGCAGTTGAACGTCCAGGCCCGGGTATGCCACCAGGAAATCAGCGATGGCCGGGGCCAGGTGACGACGACCGAAGGCCGCGGGGGCGTCGATGCGGATCAGGCCTTCGGGGGCGCTGCTCAGCGACACTGCCTCGGCCCGGGCCAGGCGCAGTTCCTCGATAATGCGCCGGGCCCGCTCGGCGAAGGCGTTGCCGGCGGGTGTGGCACGCACGGCGTGGGTGCTGCGGGTGAACAGGCGGCTGCCGACGGCGCTTTCCAGGTTGTCGATACGCCGGGCCACGGCCGATGGGGTCAGCGGGTGGCGGCGGGCGGCGGCGGAAAAGCTGCCAGTCTCGAGCACATCGAGAAACAGGCTCAGTTGGTCGGTCAGGGTGTCGGGGCTCATGGGTGCCTTGGTTTTGCGGAAAACGCACAGCCATTGTGCGTTGCTGTGCGTTTCCCCGCTAGCGCGCAATCGTTAGCATGCTCGCATTCATAGACAGGCGGACGAGGCCCTGATGATCGAGTGGTTGTTGTATATCGTGCTGGGCGCTGCGCTGGGCACCATGGGTGGCCTGTTCGGCATAGGTGGCGGGCTGATCGCGATTCCGGCGCTGGGCGTGCTGTTTGGGCTGGACCAGCAGCTGGCGCAGGGCACGGCATTGGTGATGGTGGTGCCGAACGTGCTGCTGGCGCTGTGGCGCTACCACCAACGCAACCGCATCGAGCTGCGCCACGCAGTACCGCTGGCGCTGTGCAGCTTCCTGTTCGCCTGGCTGGGATCGATCTGGGCAGTGGGGCTGGATGCGCACTCCATGCGCCTGGGCTTTGTCGGCTTTCTGGTGGCGTTGGCGGTGTGGAACGTGGCGCGCATGTTCATGAGGGTTACGCCGCCCAGTGCCGAGTTGCGCTATGCCTGGCCCTGGTTGGGGGTGCTAGGTAGCTTTGCCGGCACCATGGGCGGGTTGTTCGGGGTAGGTGGGGCGGTGGTGGCCACGCCGATCCTGACCAGCGTGTTCGGTACCACGCAGGTGGTGGCGCAGGGGCTGTCGCTGGCGCTGGCGGCGCCGAGTACCCTGGTGACGCTGGTGACCTATGGCGTGCACCAGAGCGTTGACTGGGGGGTGGGGATTCCACTGGCGGTGGGTGGCATGCTCAGCATCAGCTGGGGGGTGAGGCTGGCCCATGCCTTGCCGGAGAAGGTACTGCGGGCGATGTTCTGCGTGTTCCTGGTGGTGTGCGCGGTGATGCTCGGCTTTGAACTTTGAGAATTTGGGGCCGCTTTGCGGCCCATCGCCGGCAAGCCAGCTCCCACAGGCACCCCACAGTGTTCGGGCCTGTGATAACCCTGTGGGAGCTGGCTTGCCGGCGATGGGGTGCGAAGCGCCCCCGGCTTACTTGAACCCTTCGACGATATAATCGGCCATGCAGTCAGTAATCGGTGAAGGGTTCTGGGTACTGCGCACCAGCATCACATTGGCCACTGGCAACTGCGGTAGCCCATCCTGTTCACCCAATATGCGGATGTTTCCGCCAATCAGGCTTTGCAATTGCGCCGTCACCGCCAGCCCCGCTGTGACAATGGCAAAGATCGCCGCCAGGCTTGGGCTGGTATAGGCAATGCGGTAATCGATGCCCTGTGCCTCAAGCGCATTGCACGTCCAGGCGCGGCAGAAACAATCGGTGTTGAACAACGCTACAGGCATCGGCCGTTGCTCCTGCGGGCAGAAGCCTTCGGCAGCCGCCCATACCAGCCGTTCCTGACGCAGCAGCTGGCCAATCTCGTTGCCCGGTTCACGGGTGACGATGGTCAGGTCCAGGTCCTGGCGCAGCATCAGTTGTCGCGACGAATCGCAGTGCACCTCAACCTGGATCAGCGGGTAGGCCTGGGCAAAACTGGAGAGAATGGTCGGCAGAAAGCGCATGGCGTAGTCGTCTGGCGTGCCGATGCGCACCTGCCCGACCATGTGTGGCATGCGCAGGGTGTTGAACACCTCGCCGTGCAGCTTGAGGATGCGCCGCGCATAGCCCAGCAGCACCTGGCCCTCGGCGGTCAGGCGTACCTGCCGACCATCACGCTCGAACAGCTGACGCTGCAGGATGTCTTCCTCCAGGCGTTTCATCTGCATGCTCACCGCCGACTGGGTGCGGTTGACGACCTCGCCGGCACGGGTGAAGCCGCCTTGTTCGGCGATGGCGACGAAGGTGCGCAGTACGTCCGGGTCGAGGCTCTGGTACTGGGACATTGCATCAATCTCCGAGATGCATGGCATCAGAAACATTCGTTGGATTGATCTTAAGCCCGGCGTGAAACTGAGGCCATCAACACGGAGGGCTTCACGATGAAAGGTCAAGTCAGCAGCATCCGGCAACCTGTGCTTTCCCTGAATCACCTGTGGCATGTTGCCTTGCAGCGCCCGTTGCGCTGGCTGCAACTGCACCGTCAGCGGCGGGAGCTGGCCAGTCTCAGCGATGCGATCTTGCATGACCTGGGGTTGAGCAGGGCAGATATCCAGCAAGAGGCCGAGCGGCATTTCTGGGATGATCCGCTGCGTAAATAGGCTGAGTTTGTCGGTGGGCTTACCGGCCTATTCGCGGGCACGCCCGCTCCCACAGGTACTGCACAGCTCTCAAGTCTTGTGCAAAACCTGTGGGAGTGGGCGTGCCCGCGAATGCTTTTAGCGCCGCACCTGCTTGAGCGTCTCGGCAATCAGAAAGGCCAGCTCCAGCGACTGGTCGGCGTTCATCCGTGGGTCGCAGTGGGTGTGATAGCGGTCCGACAGCGCATCCTCTGTGATCGGCCGGGCGCCGCCGATGCACTCGGTGACGTTCTGCCCGGTCATCTCGATATGGATGCCGCCGGCATGACTGCCCTCGGCCTGGTGCACCTGGAAGAACTGCTTCACCTCGTCCAGGATCTGCGCAAAGTCACGGGTCTTGTAACCGCTGCTGGCCTTGATGGTGTTGCCGTGCATCGGGTCCGAGCTCCACAGCACCTTGCGCCCTTCGCTCTCGACGGTGCGGATCAGCCCCGGCAGGTGATCGCCGACCTTGCTCGCACCCATGCGCACGATCAGGTTCAAACGCCCCGGGTCGTTGGCCGGGTTGAGCGCGTCGATCAGGCGGATCAGCTCTTCGGGATTCATGCTGGGGCCAACCTTGACCCCGATCGGGTTGTGCACGCCGCGCAGGAACTCGACGTGGGCCCCGTCCAGCTGGCGGGTACGGTCGCCGATCCACAGCATGTGCGCCGAGCAGTCGTAGTAGTCGCCGGTCAGGCTGTCCTGGCGGACAAAGGCTTCTTCATAGTTCAGCAGCAGTGCTTCGTGGGCGGTGAAAAAGCTGGTTTCGCGCAGTTGCGGCGCGCTGTCCAGGCCGCAGGCGCGCATGAACGCCAGGGTCTCGTCGATGCGGTTGGCCAGCTGGTGGTACTTGTCGGCCAGCGCCGAGTTGGCGATGAAGTCCAGGTTCCACTTGTGCACTTGGTGCAGGTCGGCAAAGCCGCCCTGGGCAAAGGCACGCAGCAGGTTGAGGCTGGCGGTGGCCTGGTGGTAGGCCTGCAGCAGGCGCTCCGGGTCGGGGATGCGGCTTTTCGGGTCGAAACCGATGCCGTTGACGATGTCGCCGCGATAGGCTGGCAGGGTGATGTCGCCGATGGTTTCATCGCCCGCCGAACGTGGCTTGGCAAACTGCCCGGCCATGCGCCCCACCTTGACCACCGGGCAGCCGGCGGCAAAGGTCATGACAATGGCCATTTGCAGCAGCACCTTGAAGGTATCGCGGATTTTTGCCGCCGAGAACTCGGCGAAGCTCTCGGCGCAGTCGCCGCCCTGCAGCAGGAAGGCGCGGCCTTCGGTGACCTCTGCAAACTGCCGGCGCAGCTCGCGTGCCTCGCCCGCGAACACCAGCGGCGGGTAGCTGGCCAGGGTTTGCTCAACCTTCAGCAGGTGCGCGGCATCGGGGTAGGTCGGTTGCTGCTGGATCGGCAGGGCACGCCAGCTGTCGGGGCTCCACGGTTGGTTCATCTCGGGCTCGGTCTTGTAGGTTATAGGCTTCAGGCCATGGTATCAGTTGGCGCTGTGCTTGTTGCATCACGGGTGTTGACGGACAATGCGCGTTTTGCGCGGGCGGGTGTGAGCATGACGGCGGAACGGGAAGAGCGGCTACTGGCACGGGTGGAGGATGCCTTTGGCGTCATCAGCGTGTATGAAGTGGACGACTACCGCTTTCTGGAGTTCGGCGATGCCATCGAGCAGAGCTGCGTGTTCACGGCCGACCCCAGCTGGCTGGAGTATGACTACACCCGCGCCATGCTGGTCGGGGCGCTGTGCCATCCGCAACCGGAGAGCGCGCTGTTTCTTGGCCTGGGTGCCGGCACGCTGACCCAGGCCTGCATGAAGTTCCTGCCGCTGGAAGACATCGAAGCCATCGAGCTGCGCCCGGACGTGCCGCGCCTGGCCATGGAGCACCTGGGCCTGGATGACGACCCGCGGCTGTACGTGCGTATCGGCGATGCCCTGGAGTTGCTGCCCACGGCAGAGAAGGCCGACCTGCTGTTCGTCGACCTGTATACCGACCATGGGCCGGGGGTAGGGCACCTGGCGTGGAAGTTTCTGGAAAACTGCCAGCAGCAGCTGAACCCGGGTGGGTGGCTGGTGATCAACCAGTGGGCCACCGATGACGGCAAGCCGCTGGGCGCGGCGTTGCTGCGCGGGTTGTACCACCGGCATTACTGGGAGTTGCCGGTGAAGGAGGGCAATGTGATATTGCTGGTGCCGGCGGACCTGGAGCAGATGCTGGATATGGACGGGCTGCGAGCACGGGCGCAGGCTTTGGCCCCGACCTTGGGGTATGGCCTTGAAGGGTTGATCCGCGAGATTCGCCCCGCTACTTGATGAAACTGTGCTGTGGCTGCTGGCCCTATCGCCGGCAAGCCAGCTCCCACAGGGGGCGCTTTTGGCTTTAGATTCATGTACCCCTTCGCGAGTGCAGTGATCTCAATCCTGATGCTGTCCCTGTGGGAGCTGGCTTGCCGGCGATAGGGCCGGTGCAGGCAGTAAAGCATTATCGATTCAGCCCCAGGCCATCTGATGGCCCGATACTGGCGCCGCACCCTGAAAATATTCCTCACTTCCTGCGCTATTTCGGGTATAGTACGCGCCGGTCTTTTAGCGGACCTCAAAATCAGGTGGTGCAAATCCTCCGAGTCCAGCTTCGGCTGCACGTCCGCTAGGCGGACCTTCCCAAGTTTTCTTTTTCAATCGTTTTCGCAAATCCCCGCCGACAAAGCTGCCTGGGTGACCTTCCGGTCTTTCAAGGCATGTGCAGCTTTGCAGCATGGGTCTTTGCGGATGCACTTAGAGGCAGACCCATGACCCAGGAAACCGGCGGCTTCGCCGCTCTCGATCTTAATCCGAATATTGTTGCTGCCGTTCTGGCGACCGGCTACGAAGAGCCGTCCGCCATTCAGCAACAATCGATCCCGATCATCCTCGCCGGTCACGACATGATCGGCCAGGCGCAGACTGGCACCGGCAAGACCGCTGCCTTCGCCCTGCCGATCCTCAACAAGATCGATGTGAGCAAGCGCGAGCCGCAAGCCCTGATCCTGGCGCCAACCCGTGAGTTGGCGCTGCAAGTTGCTACCGCTTTCGAAACCTACGCCAAGCAGATGCCGGGCGTTAACGTGGTAGCTGTATACGGTGGTGCCCCGATGGGCCCACAGCTGCGTGCCATCCGTAACGGTGCGCAAATCGTCGTGGCCACCCCAGGCCGTCTGTGCGACCACCTGCGTCGTGACGAAAAAGTCCTGTCGACCGTGCAGTACCTGGTACTGGACGAAGCCGACGAGATGCTGAAGCTGGGCTTCATGGATGACCTCGAAGTGATCTTCGACGCAATCCCGGCTACCCGTCAGACCGTGCTGTTCTCCGCTACCCTGCCGTCGTCGATCCGCTCGATCGCCGAACGCCACCTGCGCGAACCCAAACACGTCAAGATCCAGAGCAAGACCCAGACCGTCACCGCGATCGACCAGGCCCACCTGATGGTCCATGCCGACCAGAAGATCCCGGCTGTGCTGCGCTTGCTGGAAGTGGAAGAGTTCGACGCGCTGATCGCCTTCGTACGTACCAAGCAAGCCACCCTGGACCTGGCCGCCGCGCTGGAAGCCAAGGGCTACAAGGCTGCCGCGCTGAACGGCGACATCGCCCAGAACCAGCGTGAGCGCGTGATCGAATCGCTCAAGGATGGCCGCCTGGACATCGTCGTCGCCACCGACGTCGCTGCCCGTGGCCTGGACGTACCGCGCATCACTCACGTGTTCAACGTCGACATGCCGTACGACCCCGAGTCCTACGTACACCGTATCGGCCGTACCGGCCGTGCCGGTCGCGATGGCCGTGCACTGCTGCTGGTCACCCCGCGTGAGCGCCGCATGCTGCAGGTGATCGAGCGTGTTACCGGGCAGAAAGTTGCCGAAGCCCGCCTGCCGAACGCTCAGGCTGTGCTGGATGCCCGCATCAAGAAGCTGACCTCGAGCCTGGCGCCGCTGGTAGCCGAAGCAGAAGCCACCCATGGCGAACTGTTCGACCGCCTGACCGCCGACCTGGGTTGCAGTGCCCGTGCCCTGGCTTCGGCCCTGCTGCGCAAGGCCACCAATGGCCAGGCGCTGGACCTGGCAGCGGTAGAGCGTGAGCAGCCGCTGGTGCCGGGCGTGGGTGCCCCGCGTGGCGAGCGTACCGAGCGCTCGGACCGTGGCGAGCGCAGCGACCGTGGTGATCGTGGTGACCGCGAGCGCCGTGCGCCGCTGCCGCTGGCCGAAGGCCGCGTACGTTGCCGTACTGCCCTGGGTGCCCGTGACGGCATCGCAGCCAAGAACCTGCTGGGCGCGATCCTCAACGAAGGTGGCCTGGCCCGTGATGCGATCGGTCGTATCCAGGTGCGCGACAGCTTCAGCCTGGTCGAGCTGCCGGAAGACGGCCTCGAGAAGCTGCTGACCAAGCTCAAGGACACCCGCGTGGCCGGCAAGCAGCTGAAGCTGCGTCGCTATCGCGAGGATTGATCCTGGCGCAATAAAAAAATCCCCGGCCTCGGCTGGGGATTTTTTTTGCCTGAACCATTTTGCGGCTGCTGCGCAATCCATCGCGGCGCGCGGTCCCCTGTAGGAGCGGCCTTGTGTCGCGAAAGGGGTGCAAAGCGCCCCCGGCGATCTTCAGTCGAACCGATAAATGTCCATGCCCAGCGCTCCCAGGGTGAACCCCTGGTGCACCACCCCAAACCTGCCCCCAGCCCCCAGGGCAAAGAACAACGGCAGCAAATGTTCGTCACTCGGATGGTTACGCACGGCAAACGGCGCCTGCTGCCGATAGCCCAGCAATGCCTCCTGATCATCCGTCCGGAGCTTCTCCACCACCCAATCCCTGAACGCCAGCGCCCAAGGCTCGATCACCTCGGGCCCGGCGTGCCAGTCCAGCTCGCCCAGGTTATGGGTAATGCTGCCCGAGCCAATCAGCAGCACACCTTCGTTGCGCAACTGCGCTAGCGCCTGGCCGACCTTTACCTGCAGCAGCGGCCCCCTGTGGCTGGGCAGCGAAACCTGCACCACCGCAATACTGGCCTCCGGGTACATCAGTGACAGCGGCACCCAGGCGCCATGGTCGAATGGCCGCTGCGCGTCCAGCCGCGCTGGCAACCCCGCAGCCTGCAACAAGTCACTGACCTGGCCGGCCAGGCCGGGCTCGCCGGGCGCGGGGTATTGCGCCGCATACAAGGCGGGCGGGAAGCCGTGGAAGTCGTGCCAGGTTTGCGGCTGTGCACTACCGGTTACCAGCAGTTCGCGGCTCTCCCAGTGCGCCGACACCACCACGATCGCTTTCGGCCGTGGCAGAGCGTTGGCGAGCCCGGCCAGGGCTGGGCCACTGGCACCGGGGTGCAGGGCGAGCATGGGGGAACCATGGGAGATGAACAGGCTGGGCAGCATGGCGGGGTCCTGAGGGTTAAGATGCACTCATCTTCGAGCAAGTACAGATCGAAATCCAAACCAAGTTTTACCAACAAACCATCTAAAAATCGGGAGTGATCATGGAGCCAGCGTTCTGGCAGCAGCGATGGGCAGACAATCAGATCGGCTTTCACCAGGCGCAGGTGAACCCCTACCTGCAGCAGTACTGGCCACAGCTGCAGCTGGCGCCGGGCAGCCGCGTGCTGGTGCCGCTGTGTGGCAAGAGCCTGGACCTGGTCTGGTTGGCGGGGCAGGGGTATCGGGTATCGGGCGTGGAGCTGTCGCGGCGGGCGGTGGAGGATTTCTTTCGCGAGCATGGTCTTGAAGCCGAGGTGCGGCAGTGCGGGGCCTTTGAGGTGTGGCGCAGTGGTGACCTGGAGCTGTGGTGTGGCGATTTCTTTGCGCTACGCAGTGAGGACATTGGCGACTGCGTGGGGCTTTATGACCGGGCGGCGCTGATTGCGTTGCCGGTAGAAATGCGTGCGACGTACATGCAGGCGCTATCGGCTTTGTTGCCGGAGAGTTGCCGAGGGTTGGTGGTGACGCTGGAATATGACCAGTCGCTGCTGGCCGGGCCGCCGTTTTCGGTGGGGGATGGAGAGTTGCGGCGCGGGTTTGCCGGCTGGCAGGTAGTTGAGCTGGAGGGGGTGCAGGTGATCGGGAGCAGCCCGAAGTTTGTGCAGGCCGGGGTATCCAGTTTGCTGGAGCGGGTTTACCGGGTCAGCCGCTGACAGGCGTACAAAAAAGGGCGACCGAAGTCGCCCTTTTCGTTTGCCTGATGAATCAACCGCGACGGCGCAGGGCTTCGATACGGTCTTCCAGTGGCGGGTGGCTCATCAGCAGCCCGGCCAGACCGTGCTTGAGACCGCCGTTGATGCCGAACGCCTTCATGGTGTCGGGCATGTGCACCGGCAGGCCTTGCTCCACGCGCAGGCGCTGCAGGGCGCCGATCATGGCGGCGGTGCCGGCCAGTTGTGCACCGGCTTCGTCGGCGCGGTACTCGCGGCGGCGCGAGAACCACATCACGATCATGCTGGCCAGGATGCCCAGGATCAGCTCGGCAACGATGGTTGCCACGTAGTAGGCGATGCCCTGGCCTTCTTCATTCTTGAAAATGACCTTGTCGACGAAGTTGCCGATGATGCGGGCGAAGAACATCACGAAGGTGTTCACCACGCCCTGCACCAGCGCCAGGGTGACCATGTCGCCGTTGGCCACGTGGCCGATTTCGTGGGCCAGCACCGCGCGCACTTCATCGGGCGAGAATCGCTCCAGCAGGCCCTGGGAAACCGCTACCAGGGCGTCGTTGCGGTTCCAGCCGGTGGCGAAGGCGTTGGCCTCGTAGGCGGGGAAGATACCCACCTCGGGCATTTTGATGCCCGCCTCGCGGGACAGCTCCTCGACCGTTTGCAGCAGCCATTGCTCATGGCGGGTGCGCGGCTGGCTGATGATCTGGGTGCCCGTGGTCATCTTCGCCATCCACTTGGAGATGAACAGCGAGACGAGGGAGCCGGCAAAGCCGAACACGGCGCAGAACACCAGCAGGCTGCTGAGGTTGAGATCGACGCCGTTGGCCGCCATGAACCCGTTGAAACCGAACAGGCTCAGGGTAATGCTTGCAACCAGCACCACCGCAAGGTTGGTGGCTACAAACAACAGAATGCGCATCATGGTTGTTACGTTCTCCTGACGGATAAGTTGTCGCTTACTGCGGGGTATATAAGGGCCCTGCGGCGCTGATTCAATCGGGCGACTATTTCAAACTGTGTACGGCGGAGTATGGCAGAGGATGGCGTGGGGGCTTTGGGGTAGAGCGTTGCAGGATGTAAGAAATGGTGTTCACTTTGAGAATTGCGGCGCCTAGGAGATCGAGCGCCGCCCGCGCGGCGCTCGATTTCCGCGCCACCACCTACCCCCCGTCGAACCCTCTCGCCACCCCAATCAAACCCTACTGCGAATACCCCTTCAGGAAATTGCCAATCCGCCCAATCGCCGCTTCCAGGTCATCCACCCGCGGCAAGGTCACCACGCGGAAGTGATCCGGCCACGGCCAGTTGAACGCGGTACCCTGAACGATCAGCAGTTTCTCTGACAGCAGCAAGTCCAGCGCGAACTTCTCGTCGTTGAGAATCGGGCAAACCTTCGGGTCGATCCGCGGGAACGCATAAAGCGCGCCCATCGGCTTCACGCAGCTTACCCCGGGGATGTCGTTCAGCAGCTCATAGGTGCGGTTGCGCTGCTCCAGCAGGCGGCCCGGCGGCAGCACCAGGTCGTTGATGCTCTGGTAGCCGCCCAGCGCGGTCTGGATGGCATGCTGCGCCGGCACGTTGGCGCACAGGCGCATGTTGGCCAGCATGTCGATGCCTTCGATGTAGCTTTGCGCGTGGTGCTTGGGCCCGGAGATGATCAGCCAGCCGGAACGGAAGCCTGCCACCCGGTACGACTTGGACAGGCCGTTGAAAGTCAGGCACAGCAGGTCGGGGGCCAGCGAGGCGGTGCTGATGTGCACGGCTTCGTCGTACAGGATCTTGTCGTAGATCTCGTCGGAGAACACCACCAGGTTGTGCTGGCGTGCCAGCTCCAGCATGCCCAGCAGCAGCTCTTTGGAATACACCGCGCCGGTCGGGTTGTTCGGGTTGATGATCACCAGCGCCTTGGTATTGGGGGTGATCTTGGCCTTGATGTCTTCAAGGTCGGGGAACCAGTCGGCCTGCTCGTCGCACAGGTAATGCACCGGCTTGCCACCGGCCAGGCTCACGGCGGCGGTCCACAGCGGGTAGTCCGGCGCCGGGATCAGCACCTCGTCGTTATTGTTCAGCAGCGCCTGCATCGACATCACGATCAGCTCGGACACACCGTTGCCGAGGTAGATGTCCTCGATGGTGACGCCTTCGATGTCCTTCTGCTGGCAGTACTGCATCACCGCCTTGCGCGCGCTGAACAGGCCCTTGGAGTCGCTGTAGCCTTGTGCGGTGGGCAGGTTGCGGATCACATCCTGAAGGATTTCATCGGGCGCCTCGAAGCCAAACGGCGCCGGGTTGCCGATGTTCAGCTTGAGGATGCGGTGGCCTTCCTCTTCCAGGCGCTTGGCGTGCTTGAGCACTGGGCCGCGAATGTCGTAGCAGACATTGGCGAGCTTGTTCGATTTGCTGAACTGCATGATGGGATCCCGGTTGAGAATACGCACAATGCCCCGCCGAAAGGTTTGAAAGGGCAGGGCGCGGGTGCCAGACTGAACGCCTGGCACACGAAGCCAACTAATATACGTGCCACCCGCGCCCCGGAAAAGACGGCGCGGGGTGAAATTCAGCCTGCCGAGGTCCCTACATGAAAAAGATCGAAAAAACCCTGGATGAATGGCGGTCGATGCTCGACCCCGAGCAGTACCAGGTCTGCCGCCTGAAGGGCACCGAGCGACCGTTCAGCGGCAAGTACAACAGCGAGCGCCGCGACGGCATCTACCATTGCATCTGCTGCGGCCTGGCGCTGTTCGATGCGCAGACCAAATTCGACTCCGGCTGCGGCTGGCCGAGCTTCTACGCACCGATCGAAGACAGCGCAATGATCGAGATCCGTGACACTACCCACGGCATGATCCGCACCGAAGTCACCTGTGCCAAATGTGATGCGCACCTGGGCCACGTGTTCCCCGATGGCCCGCCACCGACCGGCCTGCGTTACTGCATCAACTCGGTGTGCATCGACCTGCGCCCGCGCGACTGACAGGAGCCCGACCATGGCTGCATCGATGCTGGACATCCCCTGCGTGACCCTGGGCGGCGAGCACAAGAAGCTCGGCGACTTCCCGGGCAAGCTGCTGCTGGTGGTGAATACCGCCAGCCAGTGCGGTTTTACCCCGCAGTACAAAGGCCTGGAGCAGCTGTGGCAGCACTACCGCGAGCGCGGCCTGGTGGTGCTGGGCTTTCCGTGCAACCAGTTCGGCAAGCAGGAGCCGGGCGAAGCGCGGGAGATTGCGCAGTTCTGCGAGCGCAATTTCGGCGTGAGCTTCCCGCTGTTTCGCAAGGTCGAGGTCAACGGCGCGGGGGCGCACCCGCTGTTTGTCGAGCTCAAGCAGCGTGCGCCGGGCATTCTGGGTAGCCAGAAGATCAAGTGGAACTTCACCAAGTTCCTCGTCGATCCGGCCAGCGGCCAGGTCACGCGCTATGCCCCCACTACCAAGCCGCAAGCCCTGGAAGCGGACATCGAGCGCCTGCTCAGCCGTTAAGCGGCACCCAGTGGTCGACCAGCGCCAGTAGCTCTTCGCGGCGAAACGGCTTGGCCAGGTAGTCGTTCATGCCCGCCGCCCGGCAGCGTTCGCGCTCTTCGGGCATGGCGTTGGCGGTGAGGGCGACGATTGGCAGATCTGGCCAGCGCCCGCTGTGGCGGATGCGCCGGCTGGCCTCGTAGCCATCCATCACCGGCATGTTGCAGTCCATCAGTACCAGGTCGAACGCGTCTTGCTCCAGCAGCTCCAGGGCCTCGGCGCCCTGGGTGGCCAGTTGCACCTGGCAGCCGAGCTTGGCCAGCATGCCCTTGGCCACCAGCTGGTTCACCGGGTTGTCTTCCACCAGCAGAATCCGCGCGCGGCCTTGCTCGCGGCTGATGGCGGGGCTGGCCAGCGGGTGCTCGGGCTCCTGGCCTTGCAGGGTGCGGCGCAGGGTCTGGTACAGGGCGTTGCGGGCCAGGGGCCGGGCCAGTTGGTGCAAGGGGGCGAGGGCCAGCGACTGCTCACTGGACAGGAAATTGCCATAGGCGGTTACCAGCAGAATCGGTATTTTCAGGGCCGGGCGCAGCTCGAACAGGTGGTCCACATCGTCAGTGATCAACAGGTCGATGGTGGCGGCGTCCAGCGCAGTGACGCTGTCATGGCGCTGATAGCTCAGGCCCCAGCCGGGCAGCAATTCCTGCAGCAGTTCATTGAGACCGCTGCCGGCGGCGCTCAGCGCTGCCACACGGCCATGCAGCGGCGCCGGCGGGATTGCTTCGGTGTGCACGGCCAGCGGCAGCTCGGCGGTAAACCAGCTGCCAAAGCCCGCTTCGGAGCGAATGTGCAGGTGGCCGTGCATGGCCTTGCACAGGTTGCGGGTCAGTGCCAGGCCCAGGCCGGTGCCGCCGTACTGGCGGGTAATGCCGGCGCCGGCCTGGGTGAACGGCTGGAAGATGCGCGCCTGGGCGTCTTCGGGGATGCCGATGCCGGTGTCGCGCACTTCCAGGCGCACACCGCCGACGATGGCCACCAGGCGCACGTCCACGCGGCCGAAGCGGGTGAACTTGAGCGCGTTGGACAACAGGTTGCTGACGATCTGCCGCACCCGTGTGGGGTCGCCGAGCACGCTGCTGGGGAAGTCGCGGGCGATCAGGCAGGTCAGCTCGACGCTTTGTGCGGTGTTTTGCGACAGCAGGTTGGCGGTGTCTTCGACCATCGAGCCCATGTCGAAGGCGATGCGCTCCAGCTCCAGCTGGCCGGCGTCGAACTTGGACAGGTCGAGGATATCGTTCAGCAACTCCACCAGCACCTTGCCCGAGTCGTGGGCGATTGCCAGTTGCTGGCGCTGCTCGCTGGGCAGCGGGCTGTCCAGCGCCAGGGCGATCATGCCGAGCATGCCGTTTAACGGGGTGCGGATTTCGTGGCTCATGTTGGCCAGGAAGGCGGCGCGCGCCTGGGCCATGTCCAGGGCACGGCAGCGAGCGATCTCCAGCTCCTGGTTGGACAGGCTCAGGCTGCTGTTGCTGGCTTTCAGCTCATTGGTGCGCGCCGAGACGATGTCTTCCAGCTCGTTGAGGTACTGGGTGAGGCGGTTTTCCGCCGTGCGCCGCTGTTCGATCTCGGTGGCCATGCTGACGAACTGCTGGTTGGCGACCTTCACCAGCACGCCGATTTCGTCGTGCTCGTGGCCGTGTGGGCATGCCAGGCGGGTTTGCCGCGGCTTGCGCGGGTCGCTGCCGCTGAGCGCGCCGATCACGGTTACCAGCGGCTTGGTCAGCATCATGTAGAACAGCCCCAGCAGGATGCCGGTGAGCACCAGGCTGCGGGCAAAGCCGTTGAGCAGGGTAATGCCGGCACGCTCCAGGAAGCGGCTGCCGAAGGCATAGGTGTCGACGTCCAGGTAGAGGGTGCCGAGGTACTCCTCGGGCATGTGGGTGAGGTACAGGCGCTCGTCGAGCTGGCGCTTCTCGCCGAACAGGAAGTCGCTCAGTGGCCGGTAGCGATCCTCCAGGCGGGGGCGCTCGACATCGGCCAGCACCGTGTCGTTGTTGTCGATCAGCCGTGCGCGGATGATTGCCGGCGACTGCAGCAGGCCGCGGGTGAGCTCCAGCGCCAGCTCCGAGTCGATGTTGTAGGCGATGCGCGAGGCCGGGTTGTGGCTGATTTGCAGCAAGGCACGCACTTCGCGGTTGATGGACGCGTCTTCGCTGGCATAATCGATGCCGATCTGGATGAGACTGAGCAATGTTCCCAGGATGAAGCCGACCAGGACTGTCAACCGGGCTTGCTTGTATGACAGGCGATTGGTGAACTTGATATCCATGAGTCCCGAGCCGGTTTCACGTCCCTTGCGCTGCGCAAGCATAGCCGAATAGCCCCGGCTGCTGGCGGGCCTGTCACACATTCAGCCTTGATAGCTCACCGGCCTGTACCGGCCTCTTCGCGGCTGAAGCCGCTCCCACAGGGATACCACAAAACCTGTGGGAGCGGCTTCAGTGGCGAAGAGGCCGGCACAGCAGGCCCCAAATCCGAATTTTCAGGAGCCCTGATGGACGCTCGCTTGATTGCATTTCTGGACCGCGCCGAATCGGTACTGGCGCGCCTCGAACCCTTGTTGCCGGCAGTACGCCCGGACATCGACTGGGGCACCACCCTGGCCGCGCGCTGGCAGCGCGATGGCCGTAGCGGCTACCTGCTGCCGCTGGAAGTCAGCCTGGATATCCGCCTGAGCGACCTGATCGGCGTCGACCAGCAGCGTGACCAGCTGGGCCGCAACACGCACCAGTTCATCAATGGCCTGCCCGCCAACCACGCGCTGCTGTGGGGTTCACGCGGCACCGGCAAGTCGTCGCTGGTGCGCGCCTTGCTGGCCGAACATGCCGACGCCGGGCTGCGCCTGATCGAAATCGAACGCGACCACCTGGCCGATCTGCCACGGGTGGTCGAGCAGCTGCAGAAGCTGCCGCAGCGTTTCATCCTGTTCTGCGACGACCTGTCGTTCGAAGCCGGGGAGGGCGATTACCGGGTGCTCAAGAGCGTGCTCGACGGCTCGCTGGAGCAGGCCCCGGACAACGTGCTGCTGTACGCCACCTCCAACCGCCGGCACCTGGTGCCGGAGAAAGAAAGCGACAACGAGAACTGGAAGCGGGTTGACGGTGAGCTGCACCCCAGCGAAGCGGTGGAAGACAAGATTGCCTTGTCGGACCGCTTTGGCTTGTGGCTGTCGTTCTACCCCTTCACCCAGGACCACTTCCTCAATGTGGTCGAGCACTGGATCGGCCAGCTGGCAAGCCCGGCCGGCCTGCGTTGGCAGCGTGACGAAGCCCTGGACATCCTCGCCGTGCGCTGGGCTACCGGCCGCGGTAACCGTAATGGCCGTTGTGCCTATCAGTTCGCCCGCTACTGGGTCGGGCTGCAATTGCTGGAGCAAAAGTAAATGATCGACCTCAATGCCAGTGGCGCCGGCCTCGACGGCTACAACCTGCTGGCGGCGCAAGTGCAGGCACTGTTTGCCGACGAGCGTGACTTCATCGCCAACGCCGCGCAGTTTTCGGCGTTTCTGTACAACCAGGTGGACGACCTGAACTGGGCGGGGTTCTACCTCAACCGCAACGAACAGCTGGTGCTGGGGCCGTTCCAGGGCCAGGTAGCCTGTGTGCGCATTCCATTCGGCAAAGGTGTGTGCGGGGCGGCGGCGGCTACCCGGCAAACCCAGCGCGTGGAAGACGTGCACGCGTTCCCGGGGCATATCGCGTGTGACAGTGCGTCGAACAGCGAACTGGTGATTCCGCTGGTGAAGGAGGGCAGGTTGATTGGTGTGCTGGACCTGGATAGTCCGAAGCTCGGTCGGTTCAGCGAAGCGGACCAAATTGGGCTGGAGCGGTTGGCGGCGGTTTTTCTGGCGTTGACTGACTGCTGATTGGTGTGTCGCCTGTACTGGCCTCTTCGCGGCTAAAGCCGCTCCCACAGGGACTGCATCAGGCTTGACGGCCTTGCGGTCCCTGTGGGAGCGGCTTTAGCCGCGAAGAGGCCGGTACAGGTTAATGCATCAGTCGTACATCACCTTCTTCTTCCAGGTCTCTTCCTCATCGGTCTTGAGCCCTTCAGTCAGTTCGTTCTGCTCGTCCTGCGCCGGTTCCATCTTGTCCAGCACCTGGGCGTTGGCGCGGGCCAGCAGCTTCTCCAGATAGGTCAGCTGCTCTTCATACACCTTTGGCTCCGGCTGCTTGCGCAGGTATTGCACCCCGCGCTCGAACGCCAGGCGGGCCTGGCCCGGCTGGTTCTTCTGCAGGGCCATCTGGCCGAGGCTGTTGAAGAACTCGATGTGCAGCAGCACCAGGATATGGCGGATTTCCTTGACCCAGTGCTTGGCCTCGGCGGCAGGCAGGAAGCCCTCCTGGGCGGCACGGGTGACCTGGTTGTGCAAGGCTTCCAGCAAGAAACGCACGTCCTTGGCCTTGACCTCGGTCTGGATCGGGTTGGGCGGGTTGTTGACCGGGATCTGTTCGCCCTGGGCTATCAAACCTTCAAGCTCGGCAATGCGCGCCTTGAGCTCGGCATTGTGCTTGTCCACCGCCAACTGGCGCTGGTTCAGGTTGAGCTCCAGACGGGTCAGCAGCAGCTTCAGCGCCGGGGTCATGAACTGGCCGGGGAAGGTCTCGGTGATTTCACCGCAGCGGCGCAGGCGGTCGGCCAGCTCGATCTTCATCCGGGCGCGCTCGAGCTTGCCGTTCTCGACCACATTGTTGAGGTAGCCGATCACGATCAGCAACGCGATACCCGCCACGATGAGCAGGGTGATCAGAAGTGGTGTCACCGTTAATGCCTCATTGAAGAAGAATTGCAGCTTTGAGTGTAGTGAGTTTGCGCGTGAGCGAACAGGCGCCGTATGTCTGTGCTGGCCCTCTCTCTATATCGACCACCTGACGCGCAGCTGCACCCCTACCGACCCGGAAGTCATTGATTTAAATAAATTTCTACAAAGGGGTTGACGCATGTTCCAACCATCCATAGAATGCGCGCCACTTGCAGCGTAAAGCACACAGCGAAACGCGGCAGGGAGTGAAAGCAGGCAGCAATGCCAGCAGCGTGTCCCCTTCGTCTAGTGGCCTAGGACACCGCCCTTTCACGGCGGTAACAGGGGTTCGAGTCCCCTAGGGGACGCCAAATTGCGGGAATAGCTCAGTTGGTAGAGCACGACCTTGCCAAGGTCGGGGTCGCGAGTTCGAGTCTCGTTTCCCGCTCCAAATTATCCGGCAACGCTTAACGGCGGGGCAGGAAATAGAAATCCAGTCTGAATCGTGAGGTTCAGGTCCTGGTGCACTGAAAAGTGTTGTGTGTCCCCTTCGTCTAGTGGCCTAGGACACCGCCCTTTCACGGCGGTAACAGGGGTTCGAGTCCCCTAGGGGACGCCAAATGCGGGAATAGCTCAGTTGGTAGAGCACGACCTTGCCAAGGTCGGGGTCGCGAGTTCGAGTCTCGTTTCCCGCTCCAGTTTAAATACTGTGGCGTCTATGCGGTACAGTGGTGGTGAAGGTCTTCATGGCGCTTCACGCCAATAGCGGTAAAGCTTCAAATTGCGGGAATAGCTCAGTTGGTAGAGCACGACCTTGCCAAGGTCGGGGTCGCGAGTTCGAGTCTCGTTTCCCGCTCCAAATACAAAAACGCCACTCTTTCGAGTGGCGTTTTTTTTTGCTTGGGATCAGGCCTTGTCTTCCAGCTGGGCAGCGGCACTCGGGAACTTCAGCCAGCTCACCTTGCCGTCGAATGACACCTCGACGAGCACATGGAACTGGAAGGTGAGGGCCAACTTCCGCAGGTCGGTTTCGCTCACGTTACCCAGCACCATCTCGCCAGCTTCGGTAGGAACGGGTAGCGCATTGGCAATGGGTAGTGTGATTTCCACCTCGGTATTGGTGCGGCTCACCCCAAGGATCCAGGCGTTGACGAACTGTGATGTATGCCGGATTCCCAGTCGCCCAGCGTAAAGGTGGCGCTGCCCAGATTGCGCACGTTCAACGCGCCGTTGATGATTTTGGTGCACTGGACCATTGGCAGGCCTTCGATTTTCCGTACTGTGACAAAGTGCAAAGGTGATGGCGGCACGTCAGGTTTGTCGATCTGGTAATGCAACTCGACCCGGCTGTTCATGTGCGGCGGCACATGCACGCGAGGGATCAGGTATTCACGTGCACCTGGCGAGGTGGGTGTGCTGGTGGAGTAGCCGCCGAGTGTGCCTGGTTCGCCCCAGTATGCGGTGACTGTTTCACCGGGCCTGATGTCGGCATCGTCCGGTATGACGAATGTGACGCCATTGACGGCCTTGCCTGGCTCCAGCGTGCTGAAGAAATCACTGCCTGTCGCCTCTTTGATGCGCGGCGGTGGCAGCTCGCGGGGTGGGGGGGACGGGTCTGATTTTACCGAGCACGCCAAGGCTCGCTGAGTTGCCGTGCCGGCCCGGTCCTGGACTTCATAACGGGCAAAGCGAGTGCCCTCGCCGGACTGGCGAATAAAGTCGCCTGGAAAGACCAGCTGCAGCGGTTTGCTGCTACTTCGAGTACCCAGGACTTCGATGTCGGCTTCGGTCAGCGTGATGATGCCGACCATCTGTCGCCCGACCGGGTCGGCGCTCCAGTACCATTTCACGCTGTCACCGGGTTCGGCGCCAAAGAACGATGGAACCTTGGCCGTGACCTCGTCGTCATTGGCCTTCAGGTAGTCCTCGGTCACCCCATCACGAATGATTAGCGGGGGAAACTCCAGCTGGTCTTCATCTGGGAGCAAGGGGGGGGTCTTGTCGATGTAAACAGTCAGCGGCCGCGACTCGGAAAGTTCACCCGCGTAGTTGAGCACGTCGTAATGCAGATCATGCTCGCCTTCGATCATCAAGCGGACAGGTGCGAGGATATACAGATCTGCAGGCTGAATTGGCTTGTCGAACGCTTTTTTCTCGACCTCTTTACCATTCCAGTACAACGTCAGGTACTCGGTCCCCAGCTCTGGCGCCGAGTGTGCCCACAGCGGGAACTCGACGCGCAATGGCTTGTAGGTGGCGACAAACGCCACGACATTGCTCGGCGCTCCCTCCACATCAGGCACCAGGTCCAATACCGTTGGCGGAACGAGCAGTGCCGTATCCGTGGCCGGTGACGGCGCTGCGGTCGATGTATTGCACGGGGCTGTGGTTTCCTGGGTGGTTCTTTTACGAGTCATCGGCCTTCTCCGAGCCTGACGTTGAGACGAAAAAGGGAAGGCGCTACGGCCTTCCCTCAGTGTTCACCAGCTGTACCGCACCCCGAGATTGACGCCCCAGGGCTGTTCGATCTTGCTGCCGTGGCTGTAGTCGAAGTCGGCATGCGCTTGCCATTGCTCTGCCCATGACAGCGCCAGGCCCACACCAACCTCACCGCGCGTACCGGACAGGTCGTTGGCGAAGCGGTTGCCGTTCACCTTGACCTGGTTATCGTTGGCCCATTCATGCACGGCCGCGACGCGCAGGTAGGGCTGGAGGGTGCGCCCGTCCGCCGCGGTGAAGGTGCGCCCAGTTGTGGCGCCGAGCTTGCCCAGCAGCGAGCGTGTGCGTTCGCCCTCGGTACTCATACCGTTGTCCAGGCTGTAGTCCTTGCCCTGCACCACCAGCCCCGAGAGCTGCGCGAATGGCTCGAGGAAGTAGCCGTCTGCCAGGCTCAGGTGCCGGCCGACTTCCAGCGAAACCCCCAGCCCTTGACTGGTGTAGTCCCCCTCGGTTTTCTTGCCGTCGCTCAGGCGTACGTCCAGGCTGTTCTCGAAGCGGTTGAGCCGAGCCGTGGCGTCGAAGTAATAGCCGCTTTCGGCCTCGAACCAGCTGGTATAGGCACCGATGTGGTAGCTGTCGACGGTTGCAGATGAACCACGTGCCAGGTTGAGGTCGGACGTGCTGATGCCCGCCGTAACCCCGACCAGCCAGTTGCCATCACCGGCTGACAAGGGGGTATCGGCGCCGAACGACAAACCTTGCTGATGCTGCTGATAGGCCACGCCAGCGCTGGCCGCGACATTGTATTTATTGCCGAAGGTACGCACCCAGGCGCCGGAGTTGGCCGGGTTGCGTCGCACCTCACCCATGCGGCTGCGCAAGGTGCCTAGTTCGCCGTACCAGATGGTTGGGGCTGCGTTGGCCAGGGCCATGACCGATTGCGTGCCAGGGCTGACCACTCGGGTAGTCAGGTCGAGGAACCAGTCGTTGTCGCCTTTGCGCACCAGGTCGTAGGAGTAGGCACCCAGGTCCACCGGCCCGCCTTGCAGTTCGAATTGCGCGTCGCCGCCGCCGGTGTGCACCATGTGCAGGCTGTTTTCCGCGTGCGGGTCGTGGCCACTGCTGTTGATCAGCAAGGTATGGTTGCCGCTGGCGTTGCCGGTCACGTCCAGTTTGTCCGATTGGCCGCTGCTGAAGTCAGCTTCCATCACGAAGGTGCCGTTGCCCGCCAGGCTGTCCAGCGAGAGGGTGAAGAACTCTTTCAGCTCGCCAAAGCGCACCGAGCCGCCATCCATGCTCAATGCGCCGACATGGGCATCGCCGACCATCACCCATTGGGCATTGCTGTCGATGGCCAGGCTGGCGACGTTTTCCAGGCGCCCTTTGAGAGTGGCAAAATTTTCGAGCTGAACTGCGGCACTGCCGCCTTCGGCGACGACGACGTCGCCCTCCAGCTGGCTGTCATTCACCCGCAAGGTCGCGTCAGCACTGTGCTCCACTTCCAGCAGCACGCCATTGCCCGCGCGCAGGGTCGAGCGGTTGAGCACGTCGATGTGCGCAGAAGCCGGGCGGATGGCGCCGATACCCACGACGATTGCCGATCCGTTCACGCCCTCGACCAGGCTGTTGTCCACCACCAGCGTGGAGTTGCCCGAAGGGCTGCTGCCTTCGCGCAGGCGTACGCCGTTCTGGCTGCCGCTGATGGTGGAGCCTTCGCGGGCTATCAGCGTGCCGTTGAACAAATCGGCGCCCAGGCCGGCTGCGCCAGTGCCACGCAGCTCGCTGCGTTGCAGTTCGAGCGTACTGTCGTTGACCAGCGCGCCCTGGCGTGCGCCGCTTATGTTGCTGTCGATGACAAGCGCCTGTGAGTGCCTGCCCGCGCTGCCATCCGCTGTCAGGCTCAGGCCGCGGGACTCGCTCACCACAGTGGTGCGCTGCAAGGTAGCATCTGCCCCCCACAGGGTGAGACCGTTGGCATTGTTCAAGGCGTCGATACGGCTGTCGCTGAACGTGACTGTGGCGCCCGCCTCTGCAAACACCTGCAACATCTTCGCGCCATTGGCCGTCAAGGTGGCGGGACCTATGACGCGGTAGCTGTCGAGTGCGCTGCCGGCATCGATCAGGGTGTCCTTGGTAACGTTGGTCTGGGCCCAGGCGGAGGTTGCCAGCAGCAGCGGGCTCAGTTTGCCCAGCAGGGTCAGATGCCGAAGAGAATAGAAAGTTGATCGCGGGTGGCTAGACATGGAATTTCCTTGTGTATATGGCTGCGTTTGTAAGATCCATCTCTCCTTTTTGTAGGGGGATCTTTCAGGCCGTCAGCCTATGTGCGCCACTTCGCGATGAATGTAGGAATTACCCTACAATTCACCAGGATAAGTCCTACATTTAGTGCTGGCGGCGGCCCGATATCCAAAGGCCGCTGCCAGCGGCGGTCAGGGGCGGGTCAAATCGCAAGTGCTCCCTGTGCCGTTGTCAGCGATGCTGACTCTTTTTTCCGCGAGAGCCGATACCAGCCCTTTTCCGGGGAAGCTGTACTTCACCCGGCCGCGTGCCGCCAGCGGTGAAGGGACATAGATCGGCAGAATACGATCCTCGTACGGCTGAATTTTCCAGACGAAGCCGTCCTCGATCATTGATTGAGTCAGCGTCAGCGTTTCGGGGAGGCCCACGTCGATGGGGACTTCACCGTCAAGCCCCTGGACGACCGTCCATTCGAGCGTGATCTTGTCGCCAGGGACGAGGTTGTACTGGGCACTGGCCGGGATCCTGATCCTGAATGCAGGAGGGGCTGTAGCGTCGTCCGGGTCCCACAAGGATGAGCAACTCAGCCAGTCTCGGGGCGTCAGCCCCTCGAACTGCCCGGCATCCGGGGTAATCGTCACCGCGTCGGCATCGACGTACTGGCGCTCCGACTCTTGTTCATTGAGCGCGTCGGCTGCTGCGCGCACGGTGTAGTGCACCGGCAGCCTCGGGTTGTTGCCGGCCGCATGGATGTACTTCCACAGGATCGTGACTTGCTTGACCGCGCCAGTCACCCGGTCGACCACCCAGCTAGCCTCATCCATCAGGATGCCATTCCAATAGAAGTCGACGACCTGTCCGACCTCGATGCGGTCGTACAGATCGATACTCAGCGTCGCGTCCTTACCGGCGTCAGCCCGCACCAGTCGGTTGCTCAGCCCCGACTCGCTGGTGATCTGCGGTGCGGTCAAGTAAGGGTTGACAGGCGCCGGCCATTCGGGGTCCGGGTCGGGGCGCCCGGGGCCTGCGATGGAAAAGTCGACGTTGATGCCGTCATTTGCCGGGCCATAGGGCACCTCGCCGCGCAAGATTCGATAGCTGACGTTGGTGGCTTCTACACCTGTACTGGCGCCGTACTCCTCGCGCAATACGTCCGGGGGAACCGGGACGCTGATAGGGAAGGGGCGTGAGCCCACAGGCTCAGGGCGCAACACGGAGCCGGCTGGGGTTACCCCGTGCCATGTGACTTCGATGGTGTCACGCAAGCCGCGGTTCTTGTACTCCGGGATGTCCACCGTGACCCCGAGCTGCGCATCCTTCAGGTCAAGTACGCCGTCCAGTGTCAGCGGTACTTGTGGTTTCTGCAGATCTTCCGGTTCGTCCCCGAGCACTACGTCGACCGAGCCCGGGAAAGCCATGCGGCTCTTGTTGGTCGCTTTGTCGAACTCGAAGTAGGTGATAAAGAAGCGGCCATCGCCCATGCGCCGTATCTGGTCGACCGGGATCATCACCTTGCGGTCATCGGGAACGGGCCCCTGGGCCGCTGGCGTGCCGAATTCGCTCTGTTCTTCTGGCCATTTCTCCAGATAGTACAGCTTGAACGTATCGCCCGGCTGCTGATTTGCCCGGGGCGGTAAAATGGCTTCAATCCCACCGGGGTGCGCGGCCAGGTAGGTTTCGTTGATGTAGCCGGCGGGCAGCTGTACCGGATTCGGCACTATCTGTTCACCCCATGGCGGGATGCTGTCACAGATCAGCCTGATGGCCTCCGACCGACGGTGAACTCCCATGTAATCTTCGTGCCTGTAGCGGATCCATAGCGCGCCATTGGCGGGGATATGGCCCTTAGGGTATGACACGGGAATAGGGAAATCGTCCGGCACGATCGGCGGAAAGCATTCCTCCGGGGTGCCGATGTCTTTGAAAGAGTCATTGGTACCGGTCAGGGAATATTCCAGCTGTAGTATTTCCGAGTCCAACTTGGGGTCGTTCGGTAGAAATGGCCATGGCGGAATGCGGACTTTAAGATCATCCGTCAAGGCATCTCGGTGCAGAGTGCCATCTGAGGGATCGATGATGCCTTTGACATCGGGGGCGTCCAGGCTCTTTGGGGATGGCGGTAAGTTGGCTGTTTTTGACTTCAGATAGCGCTTGCGGGTTTCTTCAGCTTTGCTGCGGTTGTCTGAAAGCGATGTTGAGTCTTTCATATTGGATCCTCGCAGTGCAAAGATATGTGTGGAGGGACATAAGAGAGCGTTAAGCTTATATTCTTGGGATTTTAAAAGCTTCTTCTTTAGGCATGTAGTACCAGAGTCTTTCCAGGCCCACTGGTGCTTTTTTAGGGGTTGCTTGTCCGTTGTAATTTAGATGGTTTTTCATCATTTGACTTTGTGAATAAATTCCAACTTTTGGAGCCGTTCGCAGTGCACTTGCAGCATATGCCAGACCGCCGCCAGCGAGACCTACGACTGCCGCCGCGTAGCTCAAGATCATGCCGATATTGCTGCGTGTCTCATTCCCTGCAAGAACGCCCTCCGTCTGTACCGCCGTACCTGCGATTGTCAACGTTGCCGTGATGATCGAAGTCGCAACGTTGAAGGCGGTGCTGAGCGTGCCTGCTCCCGCGGCTCCCGCAGCTCCCGCAGCTCCCGCTGCTGCCGCTGCTGCTGACGCTGCTAATGCTGCGGAGAATGCCGCTGTCGCAACTGTACCTGCCGCGACGGCTGGTGCTGCGGCTGCCGTGCCCGCGCCTACACCGACGGCTGCCCCACCGGCACCTACTATGGCGAAACCTGTCGTGCCTGCCGTCCAAGCGCTGGCTACCGCTGGTGTAGCTGCACCATACGTCACCGCAATCGCCACCACCGAGGCGATGGCGGCGAAAATGAAACCGACACCCATGCCGATCCAGCCCATCACACCGAGCTCCACGCGCGGCGAGATCCGATGCCGCTCAAGCTCCTGCCGCGACTGGCTGGTACCGCTGTAACCGGTGCTGAAATGCCCGGTAGGGTCGCGGAAGGTAACCGGGTTGCCCAGGCAGTAGCCGTAATAGTTCAGCCCCCCTTCGCCGAACGGGCTGAGCGAGTCCGGGCTGTGGAAGCGCATCAGCACCGTGTTGTAGGCACGATAGCCGTTGCCCAGCAGGTACCAGCCGCTGTGCGGGTCAAGCGCCTCGCCGTTGTAGCCCAGCGCAGCCAGCGCAGGGTCGTCGCTGTGGCCTTCGCCGTATGCCGTATAACGTATGGCCCGCGTGCTACCGGCCTGGCTTTCGGCAATCACGCTGTGGCTGGCACTGGTGTGCAGCAGCAACGGTGAGTGCGCGCCGCTGCCGCTTTGCTGCACACCCAGCGGTTGCTCGCCGTGGTGCAGGTACAGTGTCTGCACGCCGTCACGCACGGCCAGGCGCAATCGTTCACCGTCATGCAGCAGCAGGGTGCGCTTGCCGGCGTCGTGGCGACTGACCAGCAGGCCATTGCCGTCATAGCCATAGGTATCGGGCTGGCCCGCAGCGTTCAGGCCCAGCAACCGGTTCTGGCTGTCATAACGCACCGGGCGGTTACGCTCGTCGCGGGTCAGGTTGCCATTGGCGTCGTAGCTGAACCAGGGGTCCGGCTCGGCACGCGCAGGCGTGTATTTGATGTGTTGCAGCTGGCAGGGGTCGCGTTCCGCATGAATGAACTCGGCCCTTTCCGGGCGCGGCACGCTGGTGAAACTGGTAATTGTGATCACGATATTGTTGAAGGCATCGAAGGTGAATACCTGGGATTCGATACCGCGGCCCAGCGTGTCGCGCGGCAAGTCCGGCCCCTTGCAGGTGTGCCGGACCAGACGCGCATGGCTGTCATAACCAAAGCCTTCTTCAAGACGCAAAACACCGGCGACATGCAGTGTGCGGCTGAGCATCAAGTCATCCGCGCCCCAGGCCGATTCCTGCAGGCGATCTGGCTGACCGCTCTGGCGCCAGGAGCGCTTTAATTCGCGATCATGATCATCATATTCAATCGCCGTTTGCAGCGAATGGCTGCCTGCCCGGTCGTGGCTGGTGATCAGTTGCACGCGGCCCAGCTCATCGTATTCGAAGACTGCCTGCAACTGGCCCTGAAGCGTAGATTTCAAGCGACCGTCCGGGTAGTACTCGTGCGTGGTAGGTACACCATTGGCTTCTTGTGTACTTTTCAATCGGTCATGCAAGGTGCTGACGTGGGTCCTGCTCCAGGACTTGCCTGTGTGCACGTCGTCCCAGTGTTCTGCAGTCAGCTGGTTGGCCATGTTGTATTCGTAACGTCGCTTGCCTTGCCCGTTGTCACTGCTAAGCAAACGCGCGCTGGTGGGGTGATAGCCGAAGCGGGCGTGGTCTTCGGGCGCATTGTTGCTGGTCGGCATGTTGGTGAGCTGCAGGTTGTAATCCAGCTCGATGGTGTCCCCGGCAGGGGTGATGTACTGGCGTGGCATGCTTTCGCCTTCACGGAACAGGTAATACTCAGTCCGCCCGCCCGTGGTAGCGCCGACCAGGCGGTCCAGCCCGTCGTGGTACTGCGCACCGATTTCGCGGGCGGGTAACGAGACGTTCGCCGGGGTCACCACCAGGCTGGCGGGTAGCTCTTCGCTGGAATGCTCGGCGTAGGTGCGGGTCAGCTGTGTATTGTTGGCCTGCCGGGTGCTCAGCATGCGGCCCCAGGGGTCGTAGGAAAATAGTGTGGTGTGGTTGCGTTCATCCCTTTCGCTAAGGGTGTGTCCGAGGCCGTCATAGGTGTAGCTGCGCTCGCCGAGCAGCTCGTCGAAGGCATCCAGGCGCTTGCGCCGCACGGGCTTGTTGAACAGGTTGAGCCAGGTCTCGGTCTTGCCGCTGATCGCCCGCGCCACGTGGGTTACCTGGGTTTTGACACCGTTGCGGGTGTGTGTCCGGGTACGTGATTGCAGCTTGCCGCCTTCGCGCCAGGTGTAACGGATGGCGCCTTTGTGAGCGGCATTACCGATAGGATCGAGTACGTTGTGTTGTTCAACGCCATCCGGGCCAATGGAGCAGCATTGCTCACCCCAATCGTCATACCTCATGCGCTTGGTCAGCGTCAGGAACTGGCTACCTTGCAGCCAGTCGGTAACGGTTTCCTGGACCCGGTGGCCGAAAGCGTCGTATTCAAGGGTCATGACTTTGAAAAAGCTGCCCGGCCGTGAGGGATGAACGTTGTCCCTTTGCTCGAGGACAGGCCGGCCCAGGCCGTCCAGTACCGTCTCGGTAGTGATACCGCGCGCGTTGGTCACTCGATGCCGGGCGATGTCCCCGTCGCGGGCACACAGTTCATAGGCGTAGCGTCTGCCCGCCTCGAAGTCGGTCCCGGCCGATACCCGCTCACGGATAACACGGCGCAGTGCATCGAATTCCCAATGTGTCTGCACGCCGTTCTCATCGGATTCGAAGACCGTCTCACCGACCAGCAGCGAACGCCTTTCAGCGGTTGAGCGCAGCGCGCCGTCATAACCGATGAGGGTGGTGCGGGTTTCCAGCACCGGGTGCTGGCTGAGTGGGTCGACCATCCTCCTGAACTGATACTGGGTGGTGGTTTCCAGCGTGTTGCGTTTGAGCGTCTGCTGATAGAGGCGGCCATGCAGCAGGCTGGCAAACGGCGCGTCAATGTAGGCGCTCACCGTTTGCGCGAGCACCTCTGCCGGGTTGGCTTCCTGCACCAGTGTTTCGGTGTGCTCGACAACCATTGGGCTAAGCGTGATGGTGTCGCTCGCCAGCGGCGTCAGGGCGCGGTACCGGTAGTGGCGGGTCAGGGTGGGTGCCGGCCCTTGGCCGTCGCTGGAGGGTGTGGTGGTCCGGCTCTTGAGGTGCCGAACGAAACCATTGGCATCCCCCGGGTACCCGTCTTCAGCCTCTACGCCGTACCAGGTATTGGTTTCGGTCACCCCGCTGGCCAGTTTGCGCCAGGTGATGTTGCCATGGGTGTCGTACTGCGTTTCAACCGTTTCCAGGCGGCTGCGGGTAATGTCGTTGGCCAATGACCAGCGGGTCTGCTCCCTGATCGGCATCTGCAGGGTTGGCGCCTGCTCGTCGAATGAGCCTGGTCTGAGGTTGTAGGTGGTGTTGATTTCATGAACGCAGTTGTTCTGGACGGTTCTGGTGGCAGTCAGCAGATGGAAACGGTTGAAGGTACGGGTAACGCTCTGCAGTGGGTTGCTATCTGCGTCGCATAAGGTTTCGACGGTTTGATACTCGTAGTCGGCCGAGTACTTGTAGAGGTTGTCCAGCCCGTCGTCACTCCAACCAATGCCACTGCCGAAGCCCAGGAAATTGTGCGAGCCCGGATAGACATAGGCTCGCTGAAATGCGGGTTGTCCCTGACCTGGCTCGATGATGTGGCGGGTAACCCGGGGCAAGGCCAGGGGGCGGCTGGTACCTGGGAACTGATGCCCAGCATCTTGATAAAGCAAGTATTCCCGAGCGCCGGTAGGGTTCTCGACCTTGCTCAGGCACAGATGATCGAGCACCTGCCTGTAATCCAGGCGCCAGCTTGCATGCTCGGCGGTTGGCAAAACAACCGATTCGACCCAGTCGGTGTTGATCAGGTTCATCACATAGCGGGCGAAGGGCTGGCCGTCATCGCCCTGGTAAGGCCGTTCGCGCAACTCGATGCGGCCATCCTTGCGCTCTACTTCCAGAAGGATCTGCCCGCTGCCATCGGTGATCGAGCTGAGCATCATGTAGGCCGGGTTGAACGGCTGGTACGCCAGGCTGATGTGGTGCCCTGTCGCCGAATAGATCTGCACCGGCAGGGCGATGCGCCCGGTCATGCTGCCCATTTCTTCGAGAATTTCCACCACGCCAGAACGGTGTACCACCCGATAACGCGCGTTGCCACCGGGGCCGGCAGGTTCGCGATACAAATGAAAGTGCGCCAGCCGTTGCTCGCGCAGGTGCAGGCGGTCGCCGGCGGTTCCGGTGACCTTGAAAGTTTCACCGGTAGAGGTGGTGACGACTTGGTTGTGCGCAGTGAACTGGGTCAGTGACAGGTTCCAACCTTTGCCCCAGCCAGAGTCGCTCTTGTTGAGCGGGCTGAAGTTGAGGCTGAGTTCCGGGTCGGGGCCCTGGAAGTCATTGGCGCGCAGGTCGGGAAGTTTGATCGACAACGTGTACTGGCCGGTGCGCGTATCGACACCGTTTTCCATGAAACTCATGAAGTTAAGGGCGTTGGAGTGAATTGAAGGTTCTGAGCTCATGGTGGTGTGTCTCATCGTGTGCATGAGGAATGAACAAAGGCGTTTCAACTTTCAATGCGCCCATGCTGTACAGAGCTGGAACATGACAGCGCGGTGCTGCGATACGGGTCGACAGTAGTTGAAGTTACCTGGGCTGGCACCTAGCAGTTTTGCCAGGTGTCGAGCAACAGGGCGGGTGTTATATCTAGCTCAAGTTGCCGATTGGCCCTGTGTTGCAACGGAGACGCCACAATGGAAATGCCAGAGGTCGCGCACCTTGATGAAAGAAGTAACTCGGTCAGCCTGGATGCACTAGGCGATGCCGAGCTGGAGACCTGGATCAAATACCCCGGTATCGCCGAAGGGGATTACGTACGTGTCAACTGGCGAGGGTGCAGGGCGGACAATACGGCCGATGATATCTTTGGGGCTCGCCAAGTCCTTCGTCTGGACCCCGTAAAGGGCTGGCTGTTTCCAATCGCTAACGCCCAAATCAACGCCTTGCGCGGTGGTCAGGTTTTCTACTCGTACATGCAAGTGACTGATGCAGGCGAGCCGCTCAGTGAGGAGTCCCTGCGTCGGGCCTTTTATGTCCAGCGGCCGGACGAAGGCTACTGGTCATTACCGGTTCCCCACCTTCAGGACGCCCATCAGGGGAAAATCGATGCCAGTGCGCTGAAGCCTGAGGGCGTGCTGTTGGCGACAGCGCCGTATGCGGCCATGAGCGAAGGTGACGAGATTACGCTGACCTGGACGCCTTTCTATAACGAAACTACAGAGGGCACACCGGTTCAGCAGGAATATGTAGTTGAGGAGCACGACATCGGTCAGCCACTGTTGTGGCACCTGGAATATGGCGATGTATACAACTACCTGGATGGTTACGGTTTGTTGCAATACCGCATCAAGTACGCCAGCGGTACTAGCAGCGAGTCGTTGGTGCAGCGCTTCGAGATCGTCTGGCCCGAACCCGAACCCGAACCCGAACCCGAACCCGAACCCACCGACCCGGCACCCGCGCCACTGTTGCCGCCACCCCGCATCGACGGGCATACGGGGGGCGCCCTGGACCCCGATGACGAAGCCTATCAAGACGGGGTGTGGTTGGAACTGGAGGTTGACCCGCAGATGCGAGTCGGTGATTCGTTGATGCTCTACGCAGTGGGTCCTCAAGTGACATTGCGAAGTTTGCGCGCGGATGTGAGCTCCCTGGACGGCAAGCAGGTTGCCGTGCTTTTGGACCGCGCGTGGCTGCAGAGCGACGAGAACCGTGGCAAGCAGGTCACTTTCAGCTATGAATTTGCGCGGCAAGGCGTGCAGAAGCGCTCGCAGGTGCTCACTGTGATACTGCAACGCAAACTCCACCTGCCGCTGCCGGTAATCAAACATGCAGTGCAGGAGCCTGGTGATGAGTCGCACCAAGCCACGGTCCACCCACGCAACCTGGGCAGTGGGGCTGAAGTCAGGATTCCGCAGGATGCAGAACTCGGCGAGGGAGAGGTGCCTGCGCCGCAGATCAGGCTCCACTGGCAGGGACACGGCAGCACAGGGAACGTCATCGTGCCTCAGCCTGCTTCTGGCGACCAGCGCTTGTTCAGGGTGCCGCGATCGGCAATGGCGGCCAACCTGGGCAGGCGGCTTGACGTGTACTACACCCTCACGCGTCACGGCGAGGCGCCTAGGGAGTCGCAAAAGTTTGACTTGCGGGTGGCCGATTTCGACAGCGCAAGTTACCTCCCTATCCAGGTTTCAGGCGTTGAAAACGGGCAGTTGAAATTGAGCGAAGTTCCAACGCACGGGGCCCTCTGCACGCAGGACAGTTGGACGTTCATGGCAGAAGGGCAATTGCTCGGCATCGAGGCAGAGGGTGAGCCGAGAACCGGTAAACCCCCCACTCATGTTCTACGCCCGCGCACCGCGGAAGTGACCGAGGATGAGTACTATGACGGCAGCATTGAAGCGCTTCTTCCCATACAGTTTCTCGAAGGCCTGAATTTGAACAGCACCCTGAGACTGACAGCATATGCCAGTTTCGATGACGGTGAGACGTGGCGAGCCTTTCGCTCTGCCGATATTAAACTGGTTGGCTGAATATAATTAATTTCGGAGGTTACCCGTGTCGAATAATTCGAAGGCGGCGCTGCTGGCGTGGCTTCAGGCCGGCGATCGAATGCTGAACTGCGATTCGATCTTTGCCATTGAAAAGAACAAGGCCAACCCCTTGTTGATCCAGGAATATATAAGGCGTTTTCACACAGGCTCCTACCTGGAGCCGATAAACGGCGAAACGCCTGCGGACAATGGTTATAAAGTTTATATGCAAAACTTTATCCTGGATCATCCGCGCTTGTCTTTTGACAACGCCGAAATCACAAGCTCGCGGGCCAGCCTGCGCATGAGGATCGTTGGCGGTAACCAGGTAGGGTTGAAGAAGGTTGGTGCACACTGGTATCCCCAGCGCATTGACCGGATTGAACCCCTGGTGGGCCCGGAGTTGCGCCTGCGCCTTGAGCTTGCCGATGTGCCAGGCTATGTGAGTGAGGAGGCAGGCCTGATCCTCGATTTGCGCAACAGTGATGATTTTGTGGTGACCTTCTCCGATTCCAGACGTATTCGAGAATTGGGAGGCGATTTTTTCAAGACCTTGTTCAAGGCGTTACCCGACAGCAAACGCATCTGGTCACTAGGGCGTATCGAGCAAGGTAATGATGAACTGCTTCGACCCGAATCGTTCCGACTGTTCACTCAGCGTAATCCGGCGGTCAATCCTTCGCCGATGGAAGAGGATGATGAAGATGTTGATGGCGCGGTAGTCGGGTTGATCAGCATGGTTGCAGGCAGCGGGCAGCCAGATATACCAGGGCCGGAATACCGCTACTTGATCCCTGATGACAGTGACGTCTACTCGGCCAGTGTGCTTTTCGAGCGTAAACGCGTGGCGCTTGCGACCGTCATCAGGCTCCTTCCGCGTGACATTTTCCAGAACGTGGAATTCAAGATTGAGCGGACGCCAAACGGTGAGATGTCAGCGATCGCAACGGCGGGGGAGTTGGCCGTTCTGTCAGAGCGCAAGACATTTAGCTACCAAGGCAAAAACGATGCTAGAGGCAGCGTTCACTGTGAAATTGATGCTCTTCTGGTTACCGATAAAGTTCCCCTTGCAGGCATTTTGAAAATCAACGTGGTGGCAGATCGCGTCACGCTGGAACTGTTGACTGGTCGGCATGAAGTTTTCACCCTACTGGAGGCGTACCGGGAAGTCAGCTACGCACCGCACCCCTGGGTGAACCCGGATTTTGTCGTGGGCATCTGGAAGTGTGAAACCAGTTTAACAGTGCGCGGTGAATGGCGGATTAAGGATCTTCAAGGCGCCACGTTGGAGTTGTCCAGCTTTATCGCACAACCAGGAATGCTCAAGTACCCTGAGCGGCTCTTCCCATGGGATGGGGAGTCGACGGGAGGGGCGCTGGATGTGAAACATATGATGTTTGTCCTGATGCTCCCCTACACGTCCTACCTCGACATAGGCGAGTTGAGAGCTTTTGGGCCGATGAGGGCCGCGCTCGCCAAGGACCTTGCCACCCAGTTACGTATGGATGAGGTGGTCGAGCAAACCATCAAGCTGAATTTCGGTGGCGCAATTTTGAGCCGCGAACAGCATATGCCCAATGACATCATCTGTTTCGGCCGCGTCGACCCGCGGTCGACCACGTTCACCGTGACGCCGCTGGAAAAGATCCTGGTCCACGGCGACAAGTTGCAGCTTGCATGCGTGCCTGCGCAAGCCGGTGTGAAGTGGTCGGCCGAGTCGGTCGAGGGGGCGACGGACGACGCGGGCCATTTCGATCAGCATGCCAACGGCTTGTACTTGGCGCCGGGCAGCACAGGTATTCAGGGTGAGTTCACCCGAGTACGGGTCACCGCCACGGATCCGGTCAGCGGTTTTTTCAGTTCAGCACTGCTCACCGTGGTCAAGCACGCCCTTCAGGTCAGCCCTTTGCTGGACGTATGTCAATCGGGCGACGAGGGGGTCAGCCTCAAGGCCGAGCACGTGACCGGTGGTGAACTGCAATGGCGCATCCTGGGCTCACAACCCTTTGGCAAGCTGGCGCATCCGACCGGCACGGCCAACACCTATCACCCAGGCAAGGACGTGGTGGGGAAATCGTTCGTGGTCGAGGAGGTGGAGGTGCGCAACAGCCTGACCGATGAACGCCGGACGCTATGTATCGTCACCCAGATGACCGGGAACCGCCCCGCTGATGTGCTGGTGGACGAACGCGATGACAAGTTGGGCAGAGTCTGGCTTTCCATCAGTGCGGGGGGGGCGGCCGGCGTCAGTGAACTGACAGTCGCGTATGGCCCGGGGCGGATCGACATCGATCAGGGCGGTAAGCCTTACTACCAGGCGACCGCCGAGAGCCCTGCACATTTCTGCGTTGTCCGCGCCTTCTGGCAGCCCTCGCCAGGGTTCCCCTTCAGCTTGGAGGGTTTCATCGTGTTGCCGCTGCCCTTGGGTGAGCACATCAACGCTTATCAGGCCCTCGAACAGGCTGCACAACGCGTGGGTGCACGCATGCAGTCCAGCACATCAATGGAACAGGGTTAAATCATGGCTACCAATTATCTGTCGGTCATCACGGCTTGGATGAAACAGCAAACAAGCCATCTTAACTGGGACCTCACATTTGCCACACGTCCCGAGCAACTGAACCAGCTGGTCGAGCAGGCGCATTACAGCCAAGAGGACAGTGCCCATGGCGATATCGAAGGCGAGATCGCCCTGCCGGGTTCCGGCGTTACCCATATCCTGACCGGCTACCGCATGGGGCCGCCAGTATTGGCGGCCATGCAGGCAGCGCATGCTTCGGCAAAGGTCCAGCAACGCATCGCCCTTGAGGGTGGTACGCACCTGACCGTGGACAAGGTCGACGGCCTGCTCGGTCTGGCGGTGCATGATGTGCTGGACCCGCTGCCAGTGTCGCAGGCCTTGGTGCTTGCCAGCGATGCCCAGGGCGTGAGGGCCGACCTGCGCGATGGCACTGATACCGAACTCGATCTGGGCGGCGGCCTGCCCCAGCGCCTGGCCGCCGGGCGCTTCTTCAAGGATGTGCTCAGCGGCCTGGGCAGTGCCCGGCAAATCTATCCTTTGGTGACGTTCAGGACACCCATCGGCAACCCTTACCTGCAGGTGCGCCGCACTGAGGTACGTACCCATGTCAGTAAAGCCAATGGCACGCCTGCGTTAGTCATCTTCGCAGGCGTTGACAGCGGGCCGACGGGCGACTTCCCAGGCGAGGACTCCGGGTATCCTTTCCTGTTACCTGACGACCTGGAAACACCGGTGAGTAGCAGTGTGTTGCTGACCTCGCGCTTCCTGCATCGGGCCGCCTACGGTGTCGGCCTTGAGCATATGCTTGAAGGTGGGGCGTTCGACGCCACTTTCGACGCGGATAACAACCTGCAGCGCCTGGATGCCAAGGCTGGTCTGCTGCCTGTGCACCCAAGCACCTACGAGAGCAACGCTTATCAGTTCAGCTGTGAGGCGTTCGAGATTGCCGTGGCCGGCGCTCCGCTTGACGCCGATACCGATGCGCGGATCGCCAGCCAACACGGCCAAGGATGCTGCTGCTGCACATCAGCCCTGAGCAATGCGCAGGGCCAGGAGTCTCAGGCTGATTTCCAATCGCCCCTCAGTATCTCGTTCG
The DNA here is from genome assembly GCF_059295255.1 of Pseudomonas sp. 8_5_2. Classification (NCBI taxonomy): domain Bacteria; kingdom Pseudomonadati; phylum Pseudomonadota; class Gammaproteobacteria; order Pseudomonadales; family Pseudomonadaceae; genus Pseudomonas; species Pseudomonas sp. 8_5_2. The sequence continues at coordinate 4,365,547 of NZ_CM181238.1, read as the reverse complement.
AGCGTGATGAAGTACGTCAGCACTGGAAGTCCCACTGCACCCTGTCATTGACCTACAGCGCCAAGCCGAACGGAGCGGAGCAGACTCACACGGCGACCTTCCAGTTCAACCTGCAGACGTTGTTCAACTTGAATGAACCGGCGTCATCCGAGGAAAGCGCCGGCGGCATGCTGCTCGGGCAAGTGTTGTGGCCATGGCAGCAGTCGGCCGAAGTGACCCCTGTCAGTGGCCTGCCGACCAACATGCCGGCCGAGCTACGCGACGAGATCTGCGCGTTTGTCGCGTTCTTGATCAAACAGGCGGTACTGGAAGGCCTGGCCAAGCAGCTGACCGCGTTGATTCCGGAGCAAGTGCTGGACGGCGCCACGTTGGCGGGGTGGTACAAGCTCGCGCCGTTCCGGCACGAACTGCCCAATGGCATGGCCTTGTTTGCCAGTGACGGTGGCGCTGCAGGGTTTCGTATCGTCGATCCACCCATCACACTGGCCCCGGCACAGCGTCATGCCTTTACCGTCAACCCGCCGCTGGAAAACGTGACATGGTCGTTGCGGGAGCTCCCTGGCAGCGTCGGTGACCTTGGCCGGATCGATCCCGCTACCGGTGACTACCGGGCTCCTCCAGCGCATGCCATGGGAAGCGAGCCGATGCGCGCCACGGTTGTCGCCACTGACTCGAAAACCGGCCAGAACAGCACCACCCTGGTCACCGTGGTGCCCTCTGCAATGACGGTCAACCCGCTGGTTCAGGTGTGCTACGTCGATGACACTTTTCCACTGACGGCCGGCACCCTGGGCGGAGCCTTGGAGTGGTCGGTGGCTGACGCCGGGGAGGACGGACGCGGTTCGGTAGCACCCGATGCTGATGGCAAGCGTTGCACCTACACCACAGGTGCCAAGGTTGAAGGCAACGAAACCTATGTACTCGACGAAGTCAGGGTGCGCAACACGCTGACAGACGAGGTGCGTTCGACCTATGTGCTGGTGCGCCAGCGCGGCCCGGAGATCGCGGTGACGCTTACCCAACGGCCAGACGGCAAGTTCCAATTGCAGGGCCGCGCCTACGGCACGGACCTGGTGGACGTGGAGTGGAAACTGCCGATTGATGGTACTGGCACGATCGATGGCGAGAAAAACGACCACTACACGCCGCCCTTTGCTGATTCCGACGCGCGTTTCACCCTGATCATCGGCAAATGGGCGCTAGAGGGTTCCGATTTCATCTTCGAAGGCCACCTGCTGCTGCAGCTGCCTTTGTCACAGCATTTTGCAGCCATGCATCGCGCCGCCAGCCCGGCAGGCCTGCGCGTGGCCCCCGCACCGTCGCTTGGAGGTTGAAGCCATGTTCTATTCATTGGAGCAACTGCTTGAAAAAATGAAGCAAGGATCGGTGACGCTTGGCTGGGGCGCAGTCGCGGTGTACAGCCGTCGCCAGCTCAATCGTTTGCTGGAGCAGCAGTATCTGCAACGTCTTGCGGAGAACAACTTTCTTCCACCGTTCAGCGACATACTCAAGCGCAAGGCGGTGGGTCAGACAGTCTCGGTGGAAGGGCTCGAGTTCGGCACGCCGATGTTGTCATTCAGCAGCGCCTCGGTCAGCGACTCCAAGGCCACGCTGACCTTGAACATCATCAGCGGCACGTTGACCTTCAACGGGGAACTGCTGCGCAGCTATGTAATCACCGAAGCGCAGGGGCATTCGCTGACAATGGAGGTCGACCTCCAGACCGTGCGCGGTGAGGTGGCCCCCTATGGTCGGGTCGCGCTGAATCTGGCCAAGGGTGCGAAGTTCACCAGCAAGCTCTTCGATGAGGAGGAGGAAGACAAGGACCACCTCCACCAACAGCTGGACAGGGCATTGGGAGATTGGCTAGGCGCCATGCCAGCGCGCTGCGTGATGTTTGAACTGGGCACGGTGGACTTCGCCGGTTATGACGAGTTGACCCCTACCAACTTCATACTGCGCACCCAAGCGGCCCCCGGGGCACGTATACGAAATGCAGACAATTACGGTGATGGCGCAGTGCTGGTGTTCATGCGCCTGCGTGGCAACGCTACTGATGGCGAACAGCCCGATGGCGCATACCCTTATCTGCTCCCCGAAGGCGACTATTCGGCCACGCTGGTGCTGAACAAGGATTTGTTGAAGTACGCTTCCGCTGAAGGCTTCGAGCTGCTCGCTACCCTGCTGTTTCCGGAACTCAATGCCTTTGTCAAAACGGCAGACCATACGCCGCTGGATCGAGCCCTGTTCGGCAATATAAACCCGTTGCTGATGAGCATGAAGGTAAAGCCGGCCATGGGTACGGTTGTGCCGGCGGGCCAAACGCATCAGTTCGAACTGTACGATGGCGAGGACAAGAAGCAAAAAGCCAGCGCCTGGTCAGCGCTCAATCCACAAAGCCATGACTATAAAGGGCATGGCACGATCAGCGCCGATGGCCTCTACACTGCCCCCGCTGCGGACGAGGTAGGGGAGGATGTGCTGAACGTCATCATCACGGCGGAATTCAAGAAAGGTGACGATACCTACAAGGCCTCTGCTCGCTTGCTGGTGACGTCCGCGGAGGTGCTGGCGATGCCCGTTGCTGGCGCCTATCAGCCCAGGCAGAGTGCAAATGGGATAGATGTGTGGAACGCGGGCAATGATCCGGTCAGATTCCGATTGCTGGGCCAGCCTTTGGGCGAGCTGGCGTATGTGGGAGGCGGGCGATCAAGGTTCGTACCGGGTGGACAAGCCCGGCGGCGAGTCCTTAGTGTGCAGGAACTGCAGGCCGAGTCGGCGGAGCAGAATCGCACTGCTCTCGTTCTGGTTCACAACCAGCCCCTGGTGGCGCTCGACCCACCCTTCGTGCCGAAACAGGCCTTCGGTGGCACCACCCAGCTGCGCGAAGTGAACCGCATCATGCCCAATGAACAGCGGCGCTGGCGAATGTTGTCAGGCCCCGGCAACGTGTCCCCATCGGGGCAGTTCACGGCCTCTACACAAGGCATACAGCAACCCAATGTGGTGGCCTGTGAAGTGGTGCGCAATGGCGTGGTATTCGCATCGGGCTATAGCGTGCTGAAAGAGACGCCGGTAAAGCCACTGAGCAGCTGGGTGGCACTGCAGCGCTTCACCGTCACGGTTGGCAAAAGCCCCGAGGGCGTGCGCGGGACAGTCGGCTCCAGTGGCTTCCAGCAACTGGAAGTCGAGTTCACCGTGGAAACCTTGCAAGCGGATGGCGCGGACTACAAGTTGAGTCCGACAGAAATTGGCACGCTCACGCTTTTCGACCGCGCAGGGCAGAAAGTTGCCAGCCTGTGCGACAACGAGGAAGGAATCGGCAAGGAGTATGGCAATGTCTGGCGTACCAGCCTGACAAAAAACCGGTTCGTATTGGCCAATGAAGGCCCCATGCAATCTGCAACGCCGCGTGGTCCGGAGGACCGGACCATACGCCAGACGCTCCACCTGCACCGCCGCGGAACGTCGGGGTCGCAAGTGTTTTACGCGGGTTTCAAGTCCGCGAGTGGCAGGTGGTTTTATTCCAATGACACGGATCATCGCAACGCCACCATCGAGGTTCAGGTGCGGACACCGGAGCCGTACAAGTCCAGCGATTATACGTTGACTCGCAAGCGTGTGGTTGGTGGTGGTGCAGTTATGGATCCTCCAGGCGTCCCTGTGGACCCGCAACATGAAGCCTTCGACATGCACCCGGTCACTGAAGACTACTGGTTGCTGGACTACCGGAGCGGGACTTTCTATACAGCGGAGTTCATAAAATCCAAGGCGAGTGATGAGGAGGGCGATGTCAACACGTCGATCGCTCGCTGGGAAAGCCCTTACTCGAATGAGCGCTTCTACAGTTACACGGGATATATGTTCCAGAATCATGGCGAGCCGGAACCCACTGCTGTTTCTTTCGATAAACGAATCAAGGACCTGCTGGGGACGGAAGATTACCATCGCCCGGTGCGCTCGGAATACGAAGCGGGGCTGTTGGTGATCGCCAACTACCGAAACATGAATCGTGCGCTGGGTGAGGTTGATCCGAACGTGCTGTCGAAACTGTCCAGGCCATTACGCGTGCAGTTGCATGATGCACTGGGGCATGTCCATGTGGTGCAACTCGATTATCTGCCTTCCACCACAATCGGTGATCGAAACGTATTGGTGCACAGCGTGCCTTCACGGCCAACGGCCGGCGATGACTCGATCATTCGCCTGGTTAACTTGAATGCGGGGGAGTCGGTATGAAATCAACAACCTTGAACAGCGTTTTCGCCTGTTTGCTCTCAGTGTGTAGCTTTGCCTGGGCCGATCAACCGAATTTGCCCAAGCAGCTCAATCCCAGAATCGAGTTTGCGCAAAAGATGGATGGCGAGCAGAGGCCTGGCGGCCGGCAATGCTCAATCGGTATTCCGGAAAGTGGACACAAATTCAATAAAATGTCCGATACCGTGTGTAAAAATGACGTTGTGACGTTCTTCAGATTCGTCGATGTCCCGTCCACGACGAACGTGCATTTATCATCCGAGCTGAGTTGCGCGGGGGGCGACTGGATGTTTGGTGTGCGGGCAATCAAGCACCCCACCACCTCAAAGTGGGTAGACATTCGAAATCTCGTAAACGTGAAAGAAGGAACTATCATTCAACCGGGCCTGATTAAAAGTCATGATCGCTACAGTAGCGGCAATATTGAAGGCAAGCTGAGTTGCGCAACTGTCTATGCGCCAGGAGGCTCCGCCTCTGTCGCAGAGGGAGAGCGACCATGAGCGCATCCACCGCTGTGCACTCCAACGCTTTCAATTTCTCTGCCTATATTGAAACCGGTGTCGATCCGCGTACCGGTCAATATACGATGTCCATCAAACTGCCTGCATTGAAGGGCAACGCCCTGCAGGGCCCGGATTTCGGTCTGACGTTGTTCTACAGCCCGTTGAACAACGAGGATTCCGGGTTCGGCAAAGGCTGGAATCTGCAACTTACGCAAGTGCGCAATAACCTCGTGACGCTGAGCAGTGGTGAGTCTTACAAGATTACCGGTACCTCCTCGTCTACCGGGCGCCTGGAAATGAGCGAGCAGAAGCTGCGGCACTTCGACCTGTACCCGGAACCTGCAGGCCCCGACGGTGCCGAGCGTTTCCGTGTGGAGCATCGCTCCGGCCTGGTCGAGGTGCTGAAAACGATGGGCTCGGGCGCAGGCCAGGTTGCCTTGCCCATCGAACTGCATTCGCCGCTTGGCCATGTGCTGTACCTGCAATACACGCCTTTTCAGAACGGTCACGTGCTACTGAGTGAGGTGCGGGATGAGGATGAAACACTGCTGACGTTGCAGCGTGTGGGCAACAGCCGCGTCGAAATCCTGTGCTATCCCTACGGGGGCGCGGGCGGCGACCCGCTGGCGCGCTATGGCATGACCTTGAGCGGCAGCGACTTGCGGGTCAGCGAGATCACCCTGCCCACGGCCAACCAGGCACGTTGGCGCTTCACCTATCGGGATGTGCGTGGGTACCTTTGTGTGAGCGAGGTGCGTACGCCTTTTGGCGGCCACGAGCGGATTTTTCACGAGGACGCCGGGCACCAGTTCCCGCCCAGCGCCAACCGGGCAAATCTGCCACGGGTCACCCTTCACGAAACGCTGCCAGGTTTTGGCCAGCCTGCCAGCGTGGTGCGCTATGAATACCCCGACGCGCACAATTTCATCGGTGGCGGCAGTACGGTTCCTTGGTCTGATGAAGGCCTGGACAACCTTTACCGGGTAGACAAGGGGTATACCTACCAGACCGTTGAGCGCCATGAAGTGCAGGGTAGAACCGTGCGCTCGATCACGCGTACGTTCAACCGTTTTCATCTGCTGACCGACCAGGACACCGTTCAGGGAGACAAACGGCTGCAGGCGTTCAGCGTCTATGGGGAAGTGGACGGTTCGTTCGATCAGCAGCCGCCTTTCTTCCAGTTGCCCCACCAGGAAACCCAACGCTGGTCACTGGTCAGCAACCCTTTGAAGCAGCGCGAAGAAACGCAGGCGACAACCTACGATACCCACGGTAATGTGCTGACTCGGTTACTGCCGAACAAGGTGCTTGAGACCAATGTCTGGTATCAGGGCGCAGAGGAAGGGGACCCGCACGGTTTCGTGCGCAACCTGAAATCCAGGGAGGTGAAGCCTGCAGCTACAGGGCAGGGCAGTGCGCGTACCTTGATCCAGCAGTACCAGTACAGGCAGTTGATGCCGCTGGGCGGCTATCTGAAGAAAGCCTGGCGGTTGGTCGATGTCGAGACACTGAGCGAGCCTGGCGCACAGCCTGGCGAATTCCACGAAAAAGTCGCCAGGGTGTATTTCGACGCCCCTGCCGAGCCATTCAGCTATGGTCGAGTGCAGTTGCAGACCCTGAGTTACCCGGGCGACGAGCCGGGCAAGGCGCTCGACACCGCAACGCATTACGTTTACAGCCTGCCTGACGACACGCGTGCATTGCAGACCCTGCAAACGCAGGTAGGTTTTGACGGCGAAACCAAGACCATTATCTTGCAGCATGGCCTTGAAACGGGTGAGCCGGTGCTCAATCGGGACGATAACGATGTCGAAATCCGCTATGAATACGATGCTTTGCGCCGAGTGATTGTTGAAATCGTTGCGCTAGGCAAGCCAACCGAGGCTTACCGTCGGTACAAGTATTTCCTGTGCGCTTACGACAACGAGCAGGCTCAGCAATGGGCGTCCGATGTCAAGCAGGTAGAGACCCATACCCTGTTCGACGGCCTCAGTCGCCCGGTCTTCGAAGAGCGTGAAGACCGGGACAGCGCCACGTTCGCCGGTGCATCCCGGCCTATTTATCGCGCGCAATACGACGAGCTCGGCCAGCTGTCGAAGGAAACAGAGATCGATTGGCTGGGTGATCGCCTGCTCGAGTTGACCAGCACCTACCACTACGACGACTGGGGTCAGCAGTACAGTGTCACGCTGCCCGAGGGTGTGACCGAGGTCGAGGAAGTCGATCAGGTGGCAAGCAAGGATGGCCCGGTGCATCGCACCTGGCGAGAAGTGGGTGGAGTACGCTGTAGCGGTATCACCGAAACTTGGCAAAACCTGTTTGAAAAACCGTCGCGGATCGAGCGTTTTGCCCTCGACGGCAGTACTGTGGTCAGCCTGCAGGTCAATGAGTACGACGGCCTCGGTCGCCTCAGCGCGGAAAAACGCGGGAGCGGTACCGGCCAGCGCATCGACCAATATCGCTATGACGTTTTTGACCGTGTTCTAGAACATGGCCTGCCGGACCGTACCAACAAGGTTTATCGTACGTACGCCTTTCATAGTCGCAATGACCTGCCTGAAAGCATCAGCGTGGGTAGTTCCGAGGCGACGGCGCGTTTGCTCGGTCTGCAGAAATTCGATGGCCTCGAGCGGCGCATCATGGCGACGACAGGCGGACGGCGACAGGTGTTCGAGTTCGCCCCGGGCGAACGGCAACCGTGCAGGGTGCGAGCGGCTGACGGCAGGGTGATCGAATACCAGTATGACCCCTCGCTCAGTGAGGAGCCGGTAAGGCGGGTATTGGCCGGAAAAACCGCGCAATATGACTACGACCCTAAAAACGCCAGGCTGAGGCATTGCGAAGAGAACAGTGCTGACGATGGCACCCGTTATCTCATGGACCGAGACTACTTCCTCGGCAATGGTGAGGTCCGGACAGAGACGCGGACCGTGGAGGGTGAAGCCTTCACCATGGTTTACGACTACAGCTACCGCAGTCGCCTGCGCGGTTACCTGGACGTGCTGAACCAGATGCAGTGCTACGAGTATGACGACTTCGGCCGCCTGGTGAAAACTACGTTGAGCGCGCCGGTGGCTGCGAACTCCCGCTACCGAATGCGTCGTGAACCGGCAGCGCAGCAGTTGTTGCTGATATCGACGTTCGAGTATGACGAGCAGGGGCGCATGGCGTCCTACTCCACGCAGGATGTCGTGACGGGGCAGGCGTTGACCACCCGGCTTGAATATGACGAGTTCGACAGAGAGATACTCCGTACCTTCGATTTTGGCGACACCCTGCAAACCCTCAAGCAGGATTATGACCAGTTCGATTGCCTGAACTATCGAATCCTGGAAGAGCTCGACAAGAAAGCTGACCCAAGCTACCTCAAGCTGCTGCGTCACGAAACATACCAGTATGATCGGCGTGGTCGGCTGCAGAACTACACCTGCACGGGCCCCGCGGCGCCTGTCGACCCCTCCGGTAAGGTTATTGCCCGCCAGACGTTCGGCTTCGATGCGGTCGACAACATCATCTCGGTCAGCACCCAGAGCCCGGAGGAAGCCCGCCCACAGCTAACGCGGTACGAGTTCACCAATATCGCCGACCCGGCGCAACTGACCAGAATCGTCCCACCTGCCCCGCTGTCGCCTGTCGAACTGGAGTACGACTTGAATGGCAATTTGACCAGGGATGAGCAAGGCCGGGTGTTGATCTATGACTCACTCAACCGCCTGCTGGGGGTCGAGACCTCCACAGGTGAACACTGCCTCTATCATTACGACCCCGAGAACGTCCTGTCCGCGACCTCATCTGGCTGAGGGCTTACGCTGAAGCAAGGCCGGTGTCATGGCCGGCCTTGTTTTGCTAGCGGTAGCGAATGGTAAAGTTCAGGGCCCCTTTGGCAAGGCCAGCACCTACTGCGCCGCTCGCCTCCAGCTGATAGAAGCGAGCCTCGAAGTCCAAGGGTACCTCGCCCTTCTTCAAGGGTATCAGTTCGTGCTCCGTGCCCAGTTGCATCGGCTTCCCGGCGTAGAGCATCTGGATGCCCACGCCGCGTGCATCGGAGTCGTCGGTCAGGCTGAACACGTGTTCTCCCGCGGGGCCTACTGGCTTTGAACCATTGATGCCATGGAGCTCGATGGTGGCCAACGTCTCATTGTCCGGATCGCTATCCACCTGGCAATTGCTCAAGCGAATCCGGAAAGGCTTCGCGGTCGTGGTGAAGCCCGGGCCGGTGAAGTCTTTGGTGTTCCATTCGCCGAGATCCACCGGTAAGGCGCTGGTCGCAGCGAGTACATCGCACTGGGTCTGGATGATCGATGCCCGCAGGCTGAATTCGAGTACCTTGCCCAGGCCGGTATCCACGTGGCCAGTGATCAGTGGGCCGTCCACTACATGGATCCCAGGTGACAAGTCGCCCGTCTTGACCAAGGTGAGCGTGTGGTTAAAAAAGAACATCTCGACGGGGGCCAACCTCACTTGCTCGTACCAGGAGGTGAATGGCACATAGGGTGAAGGTTCCGGGTTGAATTGGTCGGTTCCCCCCTGAAACGGAAGCCCCATCATTATGATCGCGCCGACGCCGGGGATGCTGGTGTTCAGGATAGGTGCATCCGAAAGGTGGCTGTCAACAGTGGCTATGGGGGGGTGAACACCGAAGGAGGCTGCCATGTCGAAGTTGATTCGCTTGCCCTTGGGATCACAGGTAAGGACCAAAAGGTTTCTGTCAGGAAGAGACGTTGATCCGAAAGTGGCGATCGTTCTGCCGATCCGAGCATCGCGCGGGACGTAGAGGGTGCCCAGGTTCCGTTCATATTGCATGATCCCGGCGCCGCGCAGGGGGTCGAACCAGCACCGCTCGTCTCGGTCGGACGTTGCCATAGCCTGAGCTGCTGGCCAGACCAGCGCCATCAGCAAGGCTCGGCGCAGGTTTTTCTTGATGTCTTTCATGGCTTTCCTGAAGCGCGTAGGGCAGCCACTTGCGAGGCTGCCGTGCGATTGATTTGCTAGATACAGGTGAGGGTTTGCAGGCGATAACCGTCGACCAGCGGGGCGGCCAGCGGGTCGACGTGTAGCTGGCAACTGGCCTCGGGCTGGTCGCCCCAGCTCACCAGCAAGGGGTGATCCACACTCGGGCTGGTGAGCATGACTACGCCGGCTTGCCCAACCATGCCGATCGGCTCCCCGTCTTTACCCAGCACCTGGGCACCAAAGGGCAGGGGCTGGCCGCCCGCGCCGTGCAGGGTGAGCACCAGGCGCGAGACGCGGCTGGCCTCAAAGCGTCGTTTCACCACTGCACCTCGCCGTGGCACCACTTGTGCGGTGCCATTGTCGATTTGCACATCAGGGTCCAGGCGGTCGGTTTCCAGCACGATCGCGTTGGCCCTGTAAGGTTGCAGGTGGGGCAGCAGTGCATAGCCGTGGGCATCGGTGCGGGTGCCGACCGCGTTCTGCAGGCCGACATCGGCCACGCCGGGGACTTCGACCAAGGCTGCGGTATCACCCAGGTAGCGACCGAATGCCAGCCCATCCGCGTGCAGCAGCACAGCGCCACTGGCATTCAACGACAGGCTGCGATAAACGCTGCCCTCGGTAATACCACCACTCAAGCTTGCGTAGGGCGCCTGGTGGCCGAGGGACAGGGCTGCAGTTTTACGGTCGCTTTCGTCACGGCTGAGGCTGGCGCTGTAGCTGAGTGCGCGTTCGGTGTCATTGCCGCTGAGCGTAGTGCGTTGGCTGTGGCCTCTGGCGTTGTGCTGCAGGCCGAAAGAGGCATTGAGGGGGCGGCCGAAATGCAATGGCATCGACACGCTCAGGCCGAACTGGCGATCGCTGCCGTAGCGGTCGGCCAATGACTGTGAGGCGAACAGGCTGTAACTGACACCGCGGTGATGGGTGTTGAAATTGAACTGATACTGCCGCTGGGTAGCACTGCGCTGCCAGTAGTCCTGGTGTGACAAGGTGAGGGTCATCGAACTGCTCCTGCCCAGGCTCTGGTGCACCGATGCCTCCAGCCGACTACGGCGGCCGCCGCTGAACTTTGCGTCATTGCTGCGCTGGCGCAGCGCCTCATCGAAGTCACGGTAACCTTGTGTCGAATAGCGGTAACCTGCGAAACGCAAGTTGGTATTGCTAGTGAACGCTTTACCGTACTTCAATGCGTAGCTCGTACCCTGCACGTCGCGCTCATGGGTGTTGTCTATTGTGCTGAATGCCTGAGTAACGTCGAAGGCCAGCGCCCCAAAGTTGCCGAGGTCCTTGCTCAGGCCCAGGTTGCCCGCGCGGTAGAACTCACTTGCCATCAACCCGCCGTAAAGGGTGGTGTTCCACTGGGTGCCAAGTGCCAGTGTGCCCTGCCAGAGCAGGGGGGTGTCGAGTTGAGAAGAAGGATTGTAGCGCCCCAAGGTTGCACTGTAGCGCCAGACACCCGGTCGCATCAGGCTGTTGATGGTCGAGAACGGCTGTATGAACCGCCGTACCTGGCCATCGGCCTCGGTCAGGACGACTTCCAGCTCGCCACTGCCTGCTGTGCTGAGATCGTCGATGGCATAGGGCCCGGCGCTGACGTATGTCGAATAGATCGGATAGCCATTCTGCCAGACCTCGACCTTTGCCCGGCTTTGCGCTACCCCGCGAATGATGGGGGCGTAACCGCGCTGATTGTCGGCCAGCATGCTCATGTCAGACGCCACACGCACACCCGAGATCGGGACTGAGCGAAACACGTCGCTGTCGGTGAAGGTTTCGCCAAGGGTCATATTGGCACGGGTACCCGGAATATCCCGCTGAGCGAAAGTTTGCACTCTGGTCCATTCACGCCCGCCCTGGCTGTCGTGGCGCCAGGATTGTGTGCTGCGCAGGCGCCACTCGCCTAGATTGACGCCAGTGTTCAGGTACAGGTCGCCACTGTTGAAGCGGCCTGCGTAGCGATTGTTGCCTTGCAGGGTCGACGCTTGGTAGCTGATGAAGGCGGCATTGATACCGCTTTCCCAGCGAGACGGGTCGACCTGCCCGGCGCTGTCTCGGCGCATGGCGATCTGGGGGATTGAAATGCCCAAGTGCAGCTCCCCCGGTGAAAAGATGACTTGCGCGCCCGGCACCACTGCCGTGAGGTCCAGGCAATCTTTGCTCTGATCATCCGGGTTGGCCAGCGCTTCCAGGCGCAGGCCCCATTCGCCCAGCAGCTTTGCGGCAAGGCAAGGTTGCAGTTCGCCGTCCGGGTTCGGCTGGAAGTCGAGCTCATGTTGACCGACCGGTTCGAGGTTGACCTGCACGCTGACGCGGTAAACGCCAGGCGCCAGTGCCTGGTCGCTGGTGAGTTTGCTCAGGGACCAGACGCCAACCTCTTCAGGCTGGCCCGGTACCTGGCGCAGGAAGCCGCTCTGGAAGCCTGAGTCTGCGTGTGCGCACGGCAGTGCGACCAAGGCGGAGCCACCCAACACGCGCAACAGTGCGCTGCGCGGGCTGTGCGAAATGCACCAGCGTAGTGAGGGGAGGAACATGGTAATGTCCTTTGTTGCTGCGAGGCCGGCCCTAGTTGGGCAAATGAATAGGTGAAGTCAGTGGGGTGGTATATCCACCGTAATCATTGATAACGGAAAATTCGGCGCGCAAGCCGGCGCTTCGGGCAATACCGTCAACGGGGTAATCCTGTGCAGCGAAGGGCGCTACCATGGCGGTGTTCCTTAGTTTGTGTTGCTGCCCTGGGCCATGCACGCTCAGGCGAATGAAGGTGACATGAAACGGTGAGGGGTTATCAACCCGCAAATAGGGCTTACCGTTTTTTTCTATCAATGAAAACTTCAGGGATTTCAATTGGCTGGTGGACGAATCTTTCAGTTGCTGCGGTCGATAAAACATCTTGATGCGGGTTCGCATCGCAATGTTGAGGGTATTGCCAGGCGCGTCACTGGCTTCGGGTATTTCCTGGACATTGAGGAAAAACAGCGACTCGCGATCGTCGGGCAGTGTGCGGGGTAGTCCATTGATTTGTACAAGCTGCTCTTTGCCAGGTAGCAATTTGAACAACTGTGGCGCTGGCAGAAACGGTACGGCGGTTGTATTGTCATCGGCACTGGTGTTGATCCACGTCTGCACGGCATATGTCTGCGTGCTGGGATTGCGCACGACCACCGTTGTATTGCGCTTGTCACTGTGGAACACCAGTCGGGTATTGTTCAAGGCCAACGCCGCCTGGGCACTGGTAATGGGCAAGGTGTACAGCAATATGGCCATGCAGGCGCCCATGAACGGGCGCAGGCATGCCGCCGCTGGAAATAAGCCGGGCATGAAGGAGGTTCCTTTGGGACCCAGACGTCGAGGACGCCTGGGTGAAGCGACGAAACGAAGTGACACGCCAGGCCAGGCCGGGCGCGCTTGCTATCAGATGATATCGACGGTGAAGGTTACCACTGCAGAGGCTGCGCCAGCGGTCACCGTAGGCGCAATGGAGCGGTAGTAGGCGTTAAACGGCAGGCGCGTTTCACCGGTGTTATTCAGATCATACGCATCAGTGGCGGTGCCGGGCTTGATGACTTTGCTGTCTTTATCACGCAGCGAAATGGCCACACCTTTTGCGCCGTCAGAGCCTCCTGTCACCGCGAAGTAGTCACCGCTTGGATCGGCGGTACCGGTGAAGGTGACGGTAGCGCTATTGTCAGCGAAGCCGCATTTGGCCCCATCGCGAATTACCAGATCGAAGCGTTTGCCAACATATTCCTCACCCACGTTCTCGAACTTACTGGCTGGCACGTCACCCAGGCTGACAACGCTGACGGGACTGTTGTCACCAGGATTGACGATTTCAATCGGGCAGCCGTCCGCGGTAATGCGGCCTTCGAATTTCAGGTTGGTGCCGGTACTGGCGAAAGCCGAAGTGCCTGCGGTGAGGGTAAGCAGGCCGAGCGAAAGTGCCACGAGGGATTGTTTCATGGGTTCGATAATTCCTGAGTCAAGTTGTGATGGAGTACTGCTGAAGTCACGGCTATATGTGGGTGCGTTATGCATTGCCACTGCTGCGCTTCGGCGCTGATTCTATTGATGGTACTTGGTTTATTTCAATGGGAATTTAAGCCGTTTATTTGTTATTTATTTATGTATAGGGGGCGGGGTTATTTGCTGTTGTATTTTCTGTGTGTGGTGGCGGATATTTACCGATGCTGTGTTGAGTGCTGTGGGTGCAATAAGTGTTTTCTGAATTATGATTTGGATGCGTTACCGTCAGAGGGCATGACGTAATTGCATGTAAGGGGGGCAAGCGGGGAGAGCGGCGGGCGAGCGCAGGAGAACAGTTGTGCGCTGGCGACAAGGCAGAGGTGGCGCGGTGCCGAGAAGGTGCAGACGCCTCGCGGTGCAGGGTCGAGGCGTCGGGGAAAGGTTGCTAGTGCGAGCTGTCGCCGCCATTGAAACTCAGCAGTTGTTTTTCCTGGTTCCAGTCAAAAGGTTCATCGGCCTGTTCGGCCTCATAGCGACGCTCTTCCAGTTGCTGGTAGAGCGCCAGCTCATCATCCGGCATGAAGTGCAGGCAGTCGCCGGCAAAGAACCACAACAAGTCACGCGGGACCAGATGGGCAATCTGCGGGTAGCGCTGGATCACCTGGCAGATCAGGTCCTGGCCCAGGTACTGGCTTTCCAGCGGATCCTGTGGCAACAGCGTGAGCAGTTCGTCGAAGCGTTCGAGGAACAGGGCGTGGCTTTCTTCTGGCACCTGCTCTGCTTCACCCAGTGCCACCAGGATGGTGCGCAGGTGCTGGAGCAGTTGCAGGTGATATTCCAGGTGGGGGGTGGCCATGGAATGGGTCCTCGGTATGGCTGAAACGGGGGCGGAGTATACGCCGCCCCCAGTTGCCCGCGAAGGGTCAGCGCACTTTGCCCGGTTCAGGTAGCAGCTGCGCCTTGTCGAAGGCATCGACATCGATCACCTTGCGGCGCGCCTGTTCGGCCTCGTGCAGGCGCTGGCCTTCGCCCGGCTGCAGCACGCCGGCCTCGACAGCGGCGTCGATGGCGGACTGGCCAGGTGCAGGCTGTACTTTTCCTTCTTTGATGGCCTGGTGCAATGCTTTACCTGTTGGCGCCGCATCGTCCAGCAGGTCGCTGGCCCTTTGCAAGGCTGCAACCGGGTCATCTTCGCCCTGCGGGCGATAGCAGCCCGCCAGCAGTTCTTCCAGCGCCGGGTCGCCCTTGCGACGGCCAATCAGCTCTGCCACTTCGGCATCCAGTTCATCGCAGGGGCCGGTATGGCGACGGCCGAAGGGGAACACCAGCACCCGCAGCGCGCAGCCGACGAAGCGGTTGGGGAAGTTGTCGAGCAGGCGGTCCAGCGCGCGCTCGGCCTGGCCAAGGCTTTCTTCCATGGCCCAGCGCAACAGCGGCTGCAGGTGTTCAGGGGAGCCCAGGTCGTGGTAGCGCTTGAGCGCAGCGCTGGCCAGGTACAGGTAGCTCAGCACATCACCCAGGCGCGCACTGAGGCGTTCGCGGCGCTTGAGCGCGCCGCCCAGCAGCATCATCGACAGGTCGGCCATCATCGCGAAGGCGGCAGCCTGGCGGTTGAGCGCGCGGAAGTAGCCTTGGCTCAAGGCATCACCGGGCACGCGCTCCAGGCGACCCAGGCCCAGGTTCAGCACCAGCGTGCTGGCAGCGTTGCCGGTGGCGAACATGATGTGCTTCATCAGCAAGTCGTCAAACTCGCGCAACGCCTGCTCACGGTCATCGCGCCCGGCCAGGGCCATTTCCTTGAGCACGAACGGGTGGCAGCGGATGGCGCCCTGGCCGAAGATCATCAGGTTGCGCGAGAGGATGTTCGCGCCTTCGACGGTGATGAAGATCGGCGCCCCTTGCCAGTTGCGCCCCAGGTAGTTGTTCGGGCCCATGATGATGCCCTTGCCGCCATGCACGTCCATGGCGTGCTGGATGCATTCGCGGCCGCGCTCGGTGAGGTGGTACTTGAGGATCGCCGACAGTACCGAGGGCTTTTCGCCCAGGTCCACGGCCTTGGCCGTGAGCAGGCGTGCGCTGTCCATCAGCCAGGCGTTGCCGCCGATACGAGCCAGCGACTCCTGGATGCCTTCGAAGGCCGCCAGCGGCACATTGAATTGCTCGCGGATGTTGGCGTACTGGCCGGTGACCAGGCTGGTGTACTTGGCGGCGCCGGTACCGACTGCGGGCAGGGAGATCGAGCGGCCGACCGACAGGCAGTTCATCAGCATCATCCAGCCCTTGCCGAGCATGGCCTGGCCGCCGATGAGGAAGTCCAGCGGTACGAATACGTCCTTGCCGCTGTTGGGGCCGTTCATGAACGCGGCCCCCAAGGGCAGGTGACGCTTGCCGATATCCACACCCGGGGTGTCGGTGGGGATCAGTGCGAGGCTGATCCCCAGTTCCTCCTGTTCGCCCAGCAGGTGGTCAGGGTCGTATGCCTTGAACGCCAGCCCCAGCAGCGTCGCGACGGGGCCCAGGGTGATGTAGCGCTTTTCCCAGTTCAGCCGCAAGCCGATGACTTCTTCGCCCTGCCATTGGCCTTTGCAGATGACCCCGGTGTCGGGCATCGCGCCGGCGTCGGAGCCGGCCAGCGGGCCGGTCAGGGCGAAGCAGGGGATGTCATCGCCGCGGGCCAGGCGCGGCAGGTAGTGGTTGCGCTGCTCGTCGGTGCCGTAATGCAGCAGCAGTTCGGCCGGGCCCAGCGAGTTGGGCACCATCACCGTGGAGGCGAGGTCGCCGCTGCGGGTGGCCAGCTTCATGGCTACCTGCGAGTGGGCGTAGGCGGAAAAGCCTTTGCCGCCGTACTCCTTGGGAATGATCAGGGCGAAGAAGCCATGGTCCTTGATATGCGCCCAGGCTTCGGCTGGCAGGTCCATGTCCTGGCCGATCTGCCAGTCGCTGACCATGGCGCACAGTGCTTCTGTGGGGCCATCGATGAAGGCCTGTTCTTCATCCGTCAGCTTGGGTGCCGGATAGGCGAGCAGGGTGCGCCAGTCGGGGCGACCGCTGAACAGCTCGCCGTCCCACCACACGGTGCCGGCGTCGATCGCTTCGCGCTCGGTCTGCGACATCGGCGGCAGGGTGCGCTGAAACCAGCTGAACACCGGGCCGGTGAATACCTTGCGGCGCCAGTCCGGCAGCGCGACCAAGGCGACTTTGAGCGCCAGCACGATCCAGATCAACGTCAGCAGCCAGCCAGGGGCACTGCTGAAAATGCCCATCAGCAGCACATACGCCGCCATGGTGCCCAGGATCTGCAAGGGCGCCAGGCGCCGGTGCGTGAGGTACGCCGCGCCGACCACCAGCACTACCAACCACAACAGCAACATAATCGGTCCTCCTTGGAACCAAGGGCTTGAGCCGTCCCGGATAGCTTAGACGCAACGCCGGGAACGACAGGGTCAGAACAGTGACAGGGTGTGGCGGCGGGAGTTTCAGATCCTTGTTTTTCCGTACTTGCCCAAATCGCCGGCAAGCCAGCGCCCACAGGTCACCACGGGTTGAAGCTTTGCGTGGTACTTATGAGCGCTGGCTTGCCGGCGATCGGGCCGGTACAGGCGACGAAACTCTGGAGTAGACTGTGCCACCTGCGCATTCATAAGGACGTTGCCATGCTGAAGATCTGGGGCCGCAAGAATTCGAGCAATGTACGCAAGGCGCTGTGGATCGCCCACGAACTGGGCCTTGATTTCGAATCCATCGACGCTGGCGGCGCCTTCGGCGTGGTCAACGAGCCGCACTACCGCGCCCTTAACCCCAATGGCCTGGTGCCGATGCTCGAAGATGGCGACCTGACCCTGTGGGAGTCCAATACGATCGTCCGCTACTTGTGCGCCGAGTACGGCGCCCAGCAGGGCTGGTACCTGGCAGACCCGCGCCAGCGCGCCCTGGCCGACAAGTGGATGGACTGGACCACCTCATCCTTCGCCGCGCCGTTCCGCCCGCTGTTCTGGGGCCTGCTGCGCACCCCGCAAGACCAGCGCGACTGGGTTGGCATCAACGCTGCCCACAAACAGTGCGCGCAGTTGCTGGCCATCGCCGACGAAACCCTGGCCACACAACCGTACTTGTCCGGTGACCAGATCGGCATGGGCGACATCCCACTGGGTAGTTTCATCTATGCCTGGTTCGAGATGCCCATCGAACGCCCGGCCATGTATCACCTCGAAGCCTGGTATGAACGGCTCAAGTCACGCCCGGCCTACCAGGCTGCGGTGATGACTGCACTGACCTGATCGAACACAACGCGTGCCTCGATAGTCATTATCAATACACATGACTGTACTTGTGCGGCCCGGCCTTGCACCATGGGCCGCACTCACTGCGCCAGTGACTTTGCCTGGCGTGTCCCGCACCTTTTTCCTCGGTAAGTGACCCGCTATGAGTTCCGCCCTGTCCATCCGACAGCTGACCAAGACCTACGGCAACGGTTTCCAGGCCCTCAAGGGCATCGACCTGGACGTTGCCGAAGGCGACTTCTTCGCCTTGCTCGGCCCTAATGGCGCCGGCAAGTCCACCACCATCGGCATTCTCTCCACCCTGGTGAACAAGACCAGCGGCACGGTCAACGTGTTCGGCCACGACCTGGACCGCGAGCCGTCGGCGCTCAAGCGCTGCCTGGGCGTGGTGCCGCAAGAGTTCAACTTCAACCAGTTCGAGAAAACCTTCGACATCGTCGTCACCCAGGCCGGCTACTACGGCATCCCGCCCAAGCTGGCCAAGGAGCGCGCCGAGCAGTACCTGACCCAGCTGGGGCTGTGGGACAAGCGCGACGTGCAGTCGCGTTCGCTGTCCGGCGGCATGAAGCGTCGCTTGATGATTGCCCGCGCACTGATCCACGAACCGCGCCTGCTGATCCTCGACGAGCCTACTGCGGGCGTTGATATCGAGTTGCGCCGCTCGATGTGGAGCTTCCTCACCGAGCTGAACCAGAAGGGCATCACCATCATCCTCACCACGCATTACCTGGAGGAGGCTGAGCAGCTGTGCCGCAACATCGGGATCATCGACCACGGCACCATCGTCGAGAACACCAGCATGCGCAAACTGCTGGGCAAGCTGCATGTCGAAACCTTCGTGCTCGACATCAAGCAGGACCTGGCCAGCGCCCCTGTGCTGCAAGGTTACCCCTGCCGGCTGCTGACCCCGCATAGCCTGGAAGTGCAGGTGGACAAGGACATCGGCATCACCGCGCTGTTCGGCCAGCTGGCGCTGCAGAACATCGAAGTGCAGAGCCTGCGCAACAAGACCAACCGACTTGAGGAGCTGTTCGTGTCCCTGGTGGAAAAAAACCTGTCGAAGGTGGCGGTATGAGTGTGGAACTGCGCACCAACTGGGTCGCCCTCAATACCATCGTCTACCGCGAGGTGCGGCGCTTCTTGCGTATCTGGCCGCAGACGTTGCTGCCGCCGGCGATCACAATGGTCTTGTACTTCGTCATCTTCGGTAACCTGATCGGCCGGCAGATCGGCGACATGGGTGGCTTCACCTACATGCAGTACATCGTGCCGGGGCTGATCATGATGTCGGTGATCACCAACTCGTACGGCAACGTGGTGTCGAGTTTTTTTGGCAGCAAGTTCCAACGCTCGATCGAAGAGCTGATGGTGTCGCCAGTGTCGCCGCACATCATCCTTGTCGGCTATGTGCTGGGCGGCGTGCTGCGTGGCTTGGCGGTGGGGGTGATCGTGACCATCCTGTCGATGTTCTTCACCGACTTGCAGGTGCATCACCTCGGTGTGACGGTGGTCGTGGTGCTGCTGACCGCCACCATCTTTTCGCTGCTGGGCTTCGTCAACGCAGTGTTCGCGCGCAACTTCGATGACATTTCGATCATTCCGACGTTCGTGCTGACGCCGCTGACTTACCTGGGTGGGGTGTTCTACTCGATCAACCTGCTGCCGCCGTTCTGGCAGACCGTGTCGCTGGCCAACCCGGTGCTGCACATGGTCAACTCGTTCCGCTACGGCATTCTAGGGGTGTCGGATATCAGTATTGGTACGGCGATCACCTTCATGCTGGTGGCCACTGCGGTGCTCTATACCCTGTGCGTTCGCCTGCTGGTCAGCGGCCGTGGCATGCGTGCATGAGCAACGCAGCTTGCGCCGGCGCCACTGCCGGCCAATCCACCAGCGCCAGTACAGCAGGGTGGTGAAGTAGGCAGCGACGCCCAGCACCACCCCGCACACCACCGAACCCAGCAGAAACGGTTGCCAGACGGTCGCCAGCTGGTCGGTGATCCATTCGAAGGTGAGGGCGTCGGGCAGACTGCGTGGCGGGACTTGCATCAGCCAGGCGCCGGTCATGTAAGTGACGAAGAACACCGGCGGCATGGTCAGCGGGTTGGTCAGCCACACCAGGCTGACGGCAATGGGCAGGTTGCCACGCACCGGGATCGCCAGCGCGGCAGCCAGCAACATCTGCATGGGGATGGGTATCAGCGCCGCGAACAGGCCTACCCCCATGGCCCGTGCTACCGAATGGCGGTTCAGGTGCCAGAGGTTCGGGTCGTGCAGCAGCTTGCCGAAAAAGCGTAAGGACTTGTGTTCGCGAATGCTGGTCGGATCCGGCATGTAGCGTTTGAAAAGTCGGCGCGGCATGTAGGCTCCCGGGGCGTTGATCGAGGCAGTATGCCCTTATTCCCGTTCAGCCTCGTTTAGAGTTTGTGACAATTGTTGAGCAAGCTGGGCCGACAATTGCGCTATGCCTCAGAAGGTGATTTCGCTTCTGGAGCTCTATCTCATGCGCACAGGGATGTTGGCGCTCGCGCTCGGGCTTCTGGCCCTGGGCTTTCTCCCCGCCTTGCCATCGGTCGGATGGCTGATGCTGCTGGCTGCCTGTGCGGTTGCCAGCCTGTTCGGCCGGCTGTGGCCGTTGGGGGTTTTCTTGCTGGGGCTGTGCTGGGCCTGCTGGTTGGCGCAGCAGGCGCTGGATGACCGCCTGGCCCCCGCGCTGGACGGTCGCACCTTGTGGCTGGAGGGCAGGGTGGTGGGTCTGCCGGCGCGCACGGCGCAAAGCGTACGCTTCGAGCTGCAGGCCGCCCAGTCGCGGCGGGCGCAACTACCAGGGCGCTTGCAGCTGAACTGGTTCGACGGGCCACCGCTGCGGGCGGGTGAGCAATGGCGGCTGGCGGTGACCTTGCAGCGCCCGGCCGGGCTGCTCAACCCGCATGGGCCAGACCGCGAAGCGCAATTGCTGGCGCGGCGCGTTGGCGCCACGGGCACGGTCAAAGCCGGGCAATTGCTGGCGCCGGTTACTGGCGGCTGGCGTGATTCGCTGCGCCAGCGCCTGTTGGCCGTGGACGCCAATGGCCGGCAAGCCGCGCTCGTGGCGCTGGTGCTGGGCGATGGCGCGGGCCTGGCCCGGCAGGACTGGCAGACGCTGCAGGCCACCGGCACGGTGCACCTGCTGGTAATTTCCGGGCAGCACATCGGGCTGGTCGCTGGTTTGTTGTATGGCCTGGTCGCCGGGCTGGCCCGTTGGGGCCTGTGGCCTGCGCGGTTGCCTTGGTTGCCCTGGGCCTGTGGCCTGGCCATGGCTGCGGCGCTGGCCTATGGCTGGCTGGCCGGTGGCGGCGTGCCGGTGCAGCGGGCCTGCCTGATGCTGGCGGTGGTGTTGCTCTGGAGGCTGCGTTTTCGCCACCTTGGGGCGTTCTTGCCTTTGCTGCTGGCGTTGGTTGCCGTGTTGCTGGTCGAGCCGTTGGCGGCACTGCTGCCTGGCTTCTGGCTGTCGTTTACCGCCGTGGCCACGCTTATCTATTGCTTCAGTGCCCGCCTGGGCGGCTGGCGACCCTGGCAGGCCTGGACGCGTGCGCAGTGGGTGATCGCCATCGGTTTATTGCCGGTGCTGCTGGCTACAGGCCTGCCAGTCAGCCTGAGTGCGCCGCTGGCCAACCTGGTGGCAGTGCCGTGGATCAGCCTGGCAGTGTTGCCGTTGGCGCTGTCGGGTACGCTGCTGCTGCCGCTGGGCGGGGCAGGTGAGGCGTTGTTGTGGCTGGCGGGTGGGCTGCTGGACCTGTTGTTCCGAGGTTTGGACCTGGTGGCGCAACAGCGCGCGGCGTGGCTGCCGCCGGCCCCGCCACTGTGGGCCTGGCTGCTGGTGTGCCTTGGGGCGTTGCTGGTGCTGCTACCCCGCGGCGTGCCGCTGCGCGGTTTGGGCGGGGTGATGCTGCTGGCGCTGTGGGTGCCCCGGGAGCCAGTGCCGCTGGGGCAGGTCGAGGTGTTGCAGCTGGACGTTGGTCAAGGGTTGGCGGTGCTCTTGCGTACCCGCCATCACAACCTGCTGTACGACGCCGGGCCGGCCAGGGGGGATAGTGACCTGGGTGAGCGGGTGGTGCTGCCGACCTTGCGCAAGTTGGGGGTGGGCAGCCTGGACATGATGTTGATCAGCCATGCGCATGCCGATCATGCGGGCGGTGCAGCGGCCGTCGAGCGGGGCTTGCCGGTCAGGCGGATGATCGGGGGCGAAGCGCTGGAGCATGTTCAGTTGCAGCCGTGCAGCAGCGGCGAGCACTGGGAGTGGGATGGTGTGCGGTTTTCGCTGTGGCGCTGGGCTGACGGGCAGAGCAGCAATGACCGCTCCTGTGTGCTGCTGGTCGAGGCGCAGGGTGAGCGATTGCTGTTGGCGGGTGATATCGAGGCCGCAGCGGAGCGTGCCTGGCTTGCGCAGGCTGACATGCCCCGAATCGACTGGCTCCAGGCGCCCCATCATGGCAGCCGGAGTTCGTCCACCGAGGCTTTCATCCGTGCGACGGCGCCGCAGGGGGTGTTGATTTCCCGGGGGCGCAATAACAGCTTTGGGCATCCGCATGCGCAGGTGGTGGAGCGGTATCGGCGGCATGGGGTGGTGATGCATGACACGGAGGTGGAGGGGGCATTGCGGCTGGTTTTGGGGGGGCACGGGGCGGTTGAGGGTATGCGCGGGCAGCGGCGGTTTTGGCGGGTTCGTGCGGCGCTCGATCTCGGAGGCGCTGAAAATGTCGCGGCAAACACCTCCCGGCCCCCACCAATTCCCTGACCTCTGGCAGATGAGCCCTCGGCGCGCCTATGGTAGAGTGGCGGCCTTTTTCCGAAGGGGCGTTTACTGTGTGGGAATTGGTCAAGTCCGGTGGTTGGATGATGCTGCCGATCATTCTGAGTTCCATCGCTGCCATGGCTATCGTCGGCGAGCGCCTGTGGACCCTGCGCGCCAGTCGCGTCACCCCGCCGCACTTGCTGGGCCAGGTGTGGATCTGGATCAAGGACAAGCAACTGACCAGTGACAAGCTCAAGGCCCTGCGTGCCGACTCGCCACTGGGTGAAATCCTCGCGGCAGGCCTGGCCAACTCCCGCCATGGCCGCGAAATCATGAAAGAGTGCATCGAGGAGGCCGCCTCGCGTGTCATCCACGAGCTGGAACGCTACATCAGCACCCTCGGCACCATCGCCGCCATGGCCCCGCTGCTGGGCCTGCTGGGTACCGTGCTGGGCATGATCGACATCTTCAGCGCCTTCATGGGCTCGCAGATGACCGCCAATGCCGCAGTGCTGGCCGGTGGTATTTCCAAAGCGCTGGTGACCACTGCTGCCGGCCTGATGGTCGGCATTCCGGCGGTGTTCTTCCACCGCTTCCTGCTGCGCCGCATTGATGAGCTGGTGGTGGGCATGGAGCAGGAGGCGATCAAGCTGGTGGAGGTGATCCAGGGCGACCGTGAAGTGGAAGTGGCCGGAGGCAAGGCGTGAAGTTTCGGCGCAATCGCCAGCGGGAGAACGTCGACATCAACCTCGCGTCGCTGATCGACGTGGTGTTCGTCCTGCTGCTGTTCTTCGTGGTCACCACCACCTTCACCCGCGAGACCCAGCTGCGCGTCGAGCTGCCCGAGGCCGCCAGCGCCGAGCCGGCGCCGGCCGAGCAGGGCAAGCTGGTGGAAATCACCATCAGCGCCGAAGGCGTGTACTCGGTGAACAACCACCTGCTGCCCAAGAGCGACCTGGCCACCCTGAGCGAGGCGATCGAGCGTGAGTCGGGCGGCGACAACAAGCTGCCGCTGGCTATCAGTGCCGACGGCAAGACCCCGCACCAGGCGGTGGTCACTGCAATGGATGCCGCCGGCAAGCTCGGCTTCAGCCAGTTGCGCATGACCACCGTCGAGGCGGCCCAGGGCACGCCCTGATGGCCTTCGCCGACCGCCTGCTCGCTGCCTGGTACGCCGGCCACCCGGCGCTGGCGCTGCTGCGCCCGCTGGAGGCGCTGTACCGCCGTGTGGTCACGGGCAAGCGGGCGCGTTTTCTCAGTGGTGAAAGCGCCAGCTACCGGGCGCCGGTGCCGGTCATCGTGGTGGGCAACATTACCGTGGGCGGTACCGGCAAGACGCCGATGATCCTGTGGCTCATCGAGCACTGCCGCCAGCAGGGCCTGAAGGTCGGCGTGGTCAGCCGTGGCTATGGTGCCAAGCCACCACAGCTGCCTTGGCGGGTGCGGGCTGACCAGCTGGCTGCCCAGGCGGGTGACGAGCCGCTGTTGATCGTGCAGCGCACCGGCGTGCCGCTGATGATCGACCCCGACCGCTCGCGCGCGGTGCAGGCACTGCTGGCCAGCGAACCCCTCGACCTGATCCTGTGTGATGACGGCATGCAGCACTACCGCCTGGCTCGCGACCTGGAGCTGGTGCTGATCGATGCTGCCCGCGGCCTGGGTAACGGCCACTGCCTGCCCGCCGGCCCCCTGCGTGAGCCTGCCGAACGTTTGCAAGACGCTGACGCGGTACTGTTCAACGGCGCCAGCGCAGACCGCGCCGATGGCTTCGGCTTCTGCCTGCAGCCCAGCGCGCTGGTCAACCTGCGCAGTGGCGAGCGCCGCGCGCTCGATTATTTCCCCGCCGGCCAGCGTCTGCATGCGGTAGCCGGTATCGGCAACCCGCAACGTTTCTTCAACACCCTGCTGGGGCTAAACTGGCAGCCGCTGCCGCACCCCTTCGCCGACCATGCGCAGTTCAGCGCCGAGCGCCTGGCTTTCAGCCCGCCGTTGCCGCTGGTGATGACCGAGAAGGACGCGGTTAAATGCCGGGCCTTCGCTGCTGACGACTGGTGGTACCTGGCCGTCGAGGCCCAGCCCACCGCGGCGTTCAGCGCCTGGTTCGACAGCCAGCTGCGGCGCTTGCTGCGCAAGCCCTGAGCTTTTTTCATTTTCCGGCCATCTGGCCTCAAGGAAGCCTCCAATGGACACCAAACTGCTCGATATCCTGGCCTGCCCGATCACCAAGGGCCCGCTCAAGCTCAGCGCCGACAAGACCGAGCTGATCAGCAAGGGCGCCGGCCTGGCCTACCCGATCCGCGACGGCATCCCGGTGATGCTGGAAAGCGAAGCGCGGACCCTGACCGACGACGAGCGTCTGGACAAATGAGCGTGAATTTCACTGTGGTGATCCCCGCCCGCCTGCGGTCCACGCGCCTGCCGGGCAAACCGCTGCTGCTGATCGCCGGCAAGCCGATGGTCCAGCATGTCTGGGAACAGGCGCGCAAAAGCGGCGCCAGCCGGGTGGTCATCGCCACCGACGACACCAGCATCTTCGAGGCCTGCCAGGCGTTTGGTGCTGAAGTGCTGATGACCCGTGTCGATCACGAGTCGGGCACCGACCGCCTGGCCGAAGTGGCTGCGCAGCTCGGCCTGCCCGCCGACGCCATCGTGGTCAATGTGCAGGGCGACGAGCCGCTGATCCCGCCGGTGATCATCGACCAGGTGGCCGCCAACCTGGCCGCTCACCCAGAGGCTGGCATCGCCACCCTGGCCGAGCCGGTGCATGAGCCGGAAACCGTATTCAACCCCAATGCGGTCAAGGTGGTCAGCGACAAGCATGGCCTGGCCCTGAGTTTCAGCCGCGCGCCGCTGCCGTGGGCCCGCGATGCCTTCGCCAATGACCGCAGCCAGTTGCCGCCGGGCGTACCTTACCGCCGCCACATCGGCATGTACGCGTACCGCGTCGGCTTCCTGCAGGACTTCGTCAGCTGGGGCCCGTGCTGGCTTGAGCAGACCGAAGCGCTGGAGCAACTGCGGGCCCTGTGGCATGGGGTGCGGATTCACGTCGAGGACGCCATCGAGGCGCCTGCCGTGGGCGTGGATACCCCGCAAGACCTGGAGCGCGTGCGGCGCTTGCTGGAGGCCTGATGCGCGTCCTGTTCGTGTGCCTGGGCAACATTTGCCGCTCGCCCACCGCCGAAGGCGTGCTGCGCCAGCAACTGCAAGCCGCCGGGCTTGCCGACCGGGTGCATGTGGCCTCGGCCGGCACCGGTGACTGGCACGTCGGCAAGGCCCCCGACAGCCGTACCTGCAAAGCCGCGCTGGCGCGTGGTTACGACCTGTCGCAGCAGCGTGCGCAGCAGGTCAAGGCGGCACATTTTGCCGAATATGACCTGATCCTGGCCATGGACGAGAGCAACCTCCGCGATCTGCGCGCCCTGCGCCCGCATACCTCGGCAGGTGAGCTTGACCTGTTCCTGCGCCGCTACGGTGCTGCACTGGATGAAGTGCCAGACCCGTATTACGGCGGTGCCGACGGTTTCGAGCAGGTGCTCGACCTGGTTGAAGCGGCCTGCCAGGCGCTGGTGCTGGAAATCAAGGGGCGGCTATGACAGTGCAGTGGCAGGAGCAGGTATCGCTCAAGCCGTACAACACCTTCGGCATCGACGTGAAGGCGCGGTATTTCAGCCAGGCGCACGATGACCAGCAAGTGCGCCAGGCCCTGAGCATGGCGCACCAACGGGGGCTGCCGGTACTGGTGATCGGGGGCGGGAGCAACCTGTTGCTGACCCGTGATATCGATGCGCTGGTGCTGCACATGGCCAGCCGCGGTCGCCGCGTGCTCAGTGATGACGGCGAACGTGTCGTAGTCGAGGCCGAGGCCGGTGAGCCATGGCATCCGTTCGTGCAGTGGACGCTGGCGCAGGGCTACTGCGGGCTGGAGAACCTCAGCCTGATCCCGGGTACGGTAGGGGCTGCGCCGATGCAGAACGTGGGTGCCTATGGGGTGGAGATCAAGGACGTGTTCGCCGGCCTGACCGCGCTGGACCGTGAGACCGGTCAGCTGCATGACTTCGGGCTGGCGGAGTGCGCCTTCGGTTATCGCGACAGCCTGTTCAAGCGCAGCCCGGGCCGCTGGTTGATCCTGCGTGTGCGGTTTGCCTTGAGCCGGACCTTGCGGGCGCACCTGGACTACGGCCCGGTGCGCCAGCGCCTGGCCGAGCAGGGCGTGACCCAGCCGACAGCTCAGGCGGTCAGTGATGCGATCTGCAGCATTCGCCGCGAGAAGCTGCCAGACCCGGCGGAGCTCGGCAATGCCGGAAGCTTTTTCAAGAACCCGGTGGTAGCGGTTGAGCTGGTCGAGCGTATTCGTGGCCAGCATCCGGGGGTGGTGGCTTATCCCCAGGCTGATGGGCAGGTGAAGCTGGCAGCGGGCTGGCTGATCGAGCAGGCGGGCTGGAAGGGCTATCGCGAAGGGGATGCGGGCGTGCATCGCTTGCAGTCTCTGGTGCTGGTCAACTACGGCCAGGCGAGCGGGGCGCAGATGCATGCGCTGGCGCTGGAGATCCAGGCGGATGTGCTGCAGCGGTTTGGGGTTGAGCTGGAGATGGAGCCTAATCTCTACTGATTCCTTGCCTGTACTGGCCTGTTCGCTGTTGCAGGCAAAACCCCCGGCCAAGAAAAAGCCCCGCCAGTTCGCACTGGCGGGGCTTTTTCATTCAGCCTTGGTTATCAACCGTGATGAGGCTTGTGCTCATCGGCGGCTTCCAGGGCTGGCTCCTCGGTAGTTACAGCAGCTTGCTGTGCGGCCTTGGCAGCAGCCTCGGCCTCACGCTTGCGGCGGCGCACTTCACGCGGGTCGTTCGGCGCACGGCCGTTAGACAGCATGACAGTGGCAGGCTCTACCACAGCAGGGGCTTCGTCAACTGCAGGCTCGACCACTGCAGGTGCAGGCTCGGCCACCACTTCTGGCTGGGCTTCGACAACCGGGGCAGCTTGCTCGGCAACCGGAGCGATTTCGATCACGGCCGGAGCCTGTTCGATTTCACCGGCTTCGACAGCGGGGGCTTCTGCCGGTGCTTCAACAGCCCCGGCTTCGGCAACAACGGTCGACTCGATCACCGGTGCTGCTTCGGCAGCCGGCGCTGGAGCCACTTCCACCACAGGCTCGGCAGTTGCCTCGACCACGGCGACAGGCTCGCTGACCGGTTGCTCCACAGCTGGGGCAACGGCGGCTTCTTCAGCCTTGGCGACCGCTTCGACCTGCTCGGCTTTTTCAGCCTGCTCAACCGGCTGGACGGCTTCGCTGTTGTCGGTTTCTGCAGTGGCAGCGACTTCGGCGGTGGCGCGCTCGGCCTGGTGATTGGCCTGGGCCTCGGCGTCGGCGCTGATATTGCTGCTGGCGACAGCAGCAGTGACGGCCAGGCCGGCGGCCAGTTCGGCACCCAGCTCGGTGGCCTGGTGCTGCTGTGGCTGCTCTTCGCTGCCTTCTTCGTCGCCGTCGATCAGCTCGCCATTGGCATTGCGCTGGCGTTCACGACGATTGCTGCGACGACGCTGGCCACGGGAGCGGCGACGCGGGCGCTCGCCATCGGTGCCTTCTTGCTCGTCTTGCAGCAGCTCTTCGTTCGGCAGTTGCTCTTCGGCCAGCTCGGCAGCCTGCTCGGCTGTACCTTCAGCGGCGCTTGGCTGACGCTCTTCGCGTGGTGGGCGCGGTGCACGTTCTTCACGTGGGGCGCGTTCTTCGCGGGGTGCGCGTTCTTCACGTGGTGCACGTTCTTCACGTGGTGCACGTTCTTCACGCGGCGCACGTTCTTCGCGTGGTGCGCGTTCTTCACGCGGTGCACGCTCTTCACGTTGTGCGCGTTCTTCGCGTGGAGCACGCTCTTCACGGGCTACACGCTCTTCGCGTGGCTGGCGTTCTTCGCGTTCGGCTGGTGGGGTGGCATCCAGCGGTTCACGCAGCTCGCGCACGCGCTCTTCACCGCGGTTGCTGCGGCGATCTTCGCGTGGCTGACGTGGTGCGCGTTCTTCACGCGGTGCACGTTCTTCACGTGGGGCACGTTCTTCACGCGGTGCACGCTCTTCACGTGGTGCGCGTTCTTCCCGTGGCTGACGCTCTTCGCGTGGAGCACGTTCGGCACGTTCTTCGCGCGGCTTGCGCTCTTCGTCGCGGCGGCCGTTGCGGTTGCGGCTTTGCTGGCGGCCGTTACGGCGTTCTTCGTTGCGCGGGCTGCGCTCGGCGGCCGGTTTTTCGGCGGCGGCGACAACCGGTGCGGCGGCGGGCTCGTCCTTGCCGGCGAACAGGCTGACCAGCGACTTCACCAGGCCCTTGAACAGGCTCGGCTCCGGAGCGCTCGGGGCTGGGGCGACGACGGGGGCGGCAGGCTGCGGCTCTTCAGCGGCGGCGGGAACCGGCGCGTTGGCGCGGGTCGGGGCAGTCTTGACCGCAGCTTCCTGGCGTACCAGGGTGCGAGTGGCGGTCGGCACCGGCGCCTCTTCGGTCTCGGCAGCCGCGATCTCGTAGCTGGACTGGTTGTTCAGCACTTCCGGGTTGTCGTCGCGCAGGCGCTGGACTTCGAAGTGCGGGGTTTCCAGGTGATCGTTCGGCAGGATGATGATGCGCGCACGGGTACGCAGTTCGATCTTGGTGATCGAGTTGCGCTTCTCGTTGAGCAGGAACGCGGCCACCGGGATTGGCACCTGGGCGCGTACCTCGGCGGTGCGGTCCTTCAGGGCTTCTTCTTCGATCAGGCGCAGGATGGCCAGCGACAGCGACTCGACGTCACGGATGATGCCGGTGCCGGAGCAGCGCGGGCAGACGATGCCGCTGCTTTCGCCCAGCGATGGACGCAGGCGCTGACGGGACATTTCCAGCAGGCCGAAGCGCGAGATGCGGCCAACCTGCACGCGGGCGCGGTCGGCTTCCAGGCATTCGCGTACGCGCTCTTCAACAGCGCGCTGGTTCTTCGCCGGGGTCATGTCGATGAAGTCGATGACAATCAGGCCGCCGATGTCACGCAGGCGCAGCTGGCGGGCGATTTCTTCGGCCGCTTCCAGGTTGGTCTGCAGGGCGGTTTCTTCGATGTCGCTGCCTTTGGTGGCGCGCGCCGAGTTGATGTCGATGGACACCAGGGCTTCGGTCGGGTCGATCACGATCGAGCCGCCGGACGGCAGTTCGACCACGCGCTGGAAGGCGGTTTCGATCTGGCTTTCGATCTGGAAGCGGTTGAACAGCGGTACGCTGTCTTCGTACAGTTTGACCTTGCTGGCGTACTGCGGCATCACCTGGCGGATGAAGGTGAGGGCTTCTTCCTGGGCATCGATGCTGTCGATCAGCACTTCGCCGATGTCCTGGCGCAGGTAGTCGCGGATGGCGCGGATGATGACGTTGCTTTCCTGATAGATCAGGAACGGCGCGGCGCGGTCCAGGGACGCTTCCTTGATGGCGGTCCACAGCTGCAGCAGGTAGTCGAGGTCCCACTGCATTTCTTCGCTGCTGCGGCCAAGGCCGGCAGTGCGCACGATCAGGCCCATGTCGCCCGGTACGGTCAGGCCGTTCAGGGCTTCGCGCAGCTCGTTGCGCTCTTCGCCTTCGATGCGGCGCGAGATGCCACCGGCACGCGGGTTGTTGGGCATCAGCACCAGGTAGCGGCCGGCCAGGCTGATGAAGGTGGTGAGGGCGGCGCCTTTGTTGCCGCGCTCTTCCTTCTCGACCTGGACGATGACTTCCTGGCCTTCGCTGAGCACTTCCTTGATGTTGACCCGGCCTTCAGGGGCTTTCTTGAAGTATTCGCGGGAGATTTCTTTCAGCGGCAGGAAGCCGTGACGTTCGGAACCGAAGTCGACGAAGGCGGCTTCGAGGCTGGGTTCGATGCGGGTGATCTTGCCTTTGTAGATGTTGGCCTTTTTCTGCTCGCGCGCGCCGGACTCGATGTCCAGGTCGTAGAGACGTTGGCCGTCCACCAGGGCTACACGCAACTCTTCGGGTTGAGTTGCGTTAATCAGCATTCTTTTCATGTTGTACCGTCGGTTTCCGGGCTGCCGGAAACGGCGTTCGGCACACACGACGTCTCATGGTCGGTGCCAAGGTGCGCAAAGGGTGGCGGGGCCACCCCCGTGTCGAGCGACGTTCGGCACCAGCCGGTTGCCCAGCCTGCCGTTGTCGCGACGACGCGTCCTGTTTGCTGCGGTGCCAACAAGGCCCCGGTGGCTTCGAATTGGAATCCGAATCAACCAAGCGGGCCTTGTGCACTCAGTCAGGAGGAGGAATCAACCTTCAGCCGTGGACGCCCGGGGGCATCTGTTCAGGACCTTATCCGCTCGCCGGCCATATCAGTGGGCCGGTGGCCGGACGCGGTGCTACACGGTCCGAGGGCTGTGCATCTCCACCCTGCACGTATCCCTGATAATTCGGGTGCTGCCGCGCGCTGAATCCGCAACGGGTTGCATTTTTCGCCAGCGCTGGTTCGACGCTGACGCCATTCATGTCCAAGGCAGGTATTTCCGAAGCATTCGCCGTGCGTTGCGTGGAAGCGACGGGGCGGGCAGAGGTACAGCGAAAAGAATCGGGTAAGCAGGTGAAACACCGCACTTGTCGTTTTTTTCGGTCTTCTCTACACAGCGCTGGTGGCGATTCCAGGCAATTCGGTAAACTGGCGAAAACCCCGTAGGACGGCCTCGCGTCCTGGAGAATTGCGATGGTCAGGGACCGGCCAAGAGCCTGATTCCGCTGGCCTGCCGCTTTTGGCGGCGTTCGCGACTATAGCAGCAATGATTAAGTGCTTCAATTCCATAAAAAATTGTTATGATCCCGCCATGACGACCAATACCCCTCCGACTTCCGGCGTTCAGCTGATCGAAGTCGCGCCGGAGCTTGCCGGCCAACGCATCGACAATTTCCTCATCACGGCCCTCAAGGGCGTGCCCAAGACCTTGGTCTACCGCATCCTGCGCAAGGGTGAGGTGCGGGTCAACAAAGGGCGCGTCAAGCCGGAATACAAGATCCAGGCCGGTGACATCGTGCGCGTACCGCCGGTCCGCCTGCCCGAGCGTGATGCTCCGGCGCCGGTGGCCCAGGGCCTGCTGCAGCGCCTTGAGGCGGCCATTGTCTACGAAGACAAGGCCCTGATCGTGATGAACAAACCGGCCGGCATTGCCGTGCACGGCGGCAGCGGCCTGAGCTTTGGCGTCATCGAGGCGCTGCGTCAGCTGCGCCCGGACGCCAAGGAGCTGGAGCTGGTGCACCGCCTGGACCGCGACACCTCCGGCCTGCTGATGATTGCCAAGAAACGCAGCATGCTGCGCCACCTGCATGCCGCGTTGCGCGGCGATGGTGTCGACAAACGCTACATGGCGCTGGTGCGCGGCCACTGGCCAACCGCAAAAAAACAGGTCAACGCGCCGTTGCTCAAAAGCAACCTGCGCTCTGGCGAGCGCATGGTCGAAGTCAACGACGAGGGCAAGGAGGCACTGACCCTGTTCCGCGTGCTGCGCCGCTTTGGCGATTTCGCCACCATTGTCGAGGCGCGTCCCATTACCGGTCGCACCCATCAGATTCGTGTGCACACCCTGCATGCCGGGCACATGATTGCCGGCGACAGCAAGTATGGCGACGAAGACTTCAGTCGCGAGATCCGTGACCTGGGCGGCAAGCGCCTGTTCCTGCATGCGTATGCGTTGACCGTGCCTTTGCCGGACGGTGGTGAGCTGAAGCTCGAGGCACCGGTGGACGAAGTCTGGGCGAAAACCATCGAGCGGTTGAGTGCGCCCTGATCCATGAAAAAAGCCTATGAACTACTGATCTTCGACTGGGATGGCACGCTGGCCGATTCCATTGGGCGTATCGTCGAGGCCATGAATGCCGCCGCCGAGCGTGCCGGTGAGGCGCAAAGCAGCGATGATGCAGTCAAGGGCATTATCGGCCTGGCGCTTGGCGAGGCCATCCATACCCTGTATCCGCACCTGGAGCCGGCGCAGGTCGAGCGCTTTCGTCAGCACTATGCCGATATCTACATGGCGCTGGATCAGCAGCCATCGCCGCTGTTCGAGGGCGTCATCGAATCGCTGGATGCGTTCCGCGCCGAGGGCTACCGCCTGGCGGTAGCGACCGGCAAGGCCCGGCGCGGGCTGGACCGGGTGCTCAAGGCCAATGGCCTGGACCAGTTCTTCGACATTACCCGCGCCGCCGACGAAACCCGTGGCAAGCCGCATCCGTTGATGCTCGAGGAAATCCTCGGCCATTGTGGTGTCGAACCGGGGCGGGCGCTGATGGTCGGCGATTCGGCCTTCGACTTGCTGATGGCCAGCAATGCTGGCATGCATTCGGTGGCTGTGGGCTACGGTGCCATGTCGCTGCAGGCGCTGGCCGAATTTGCTCCGCAGGTGTGCATCGATCATTTTTCCCAGCTGCGCGAGTGGCTGGCGGGTTCCCTGATTCCACTTCCAAGGTAGGTAAGCATGGCAGACGAATGGAAAGCCCCCGAGGCCGAGGCCGAGCCCGAGGGGCGCGAAGAGCGCAAAAGCTGGAGGCTGCTGGAAAAGACCTTGCTGGCCAGCGTGCAGGAGCAGCGCCGGGCGCGGCGCTGGGGCATCTTTTTCAAGCTGCTGACCTTCGTGTATCTGTTCGGCCTGCTGGCGTTGTTTTCGCCGCTGATGGACATGGACAAGGCGGCGTCGCGCAGTGCCAGCCACACCGCGCTGGTCGAGGTGCGCGGGGTGATTGCCGATCAGGAGTCTGCCAGTGCCGACAACATCGTCAAAAGCCTGCGCGAAGCGTTCAAGGACGGCAAGACCAAGGGTGTGGTGATGCGCATCAACAGCCCGGGCGGCAGCCCGGTGCAGGCGGGTTACGTGTATGACGAGATTCGCCGCCTGCGTGCCGAGTACCCGGCCATCAAGCTGTATGCGGTGATTACCGACCTTGGCGCTTCCGGTGCCTATTACATCGCCAGTGCGGCAGACGAAATCTACGCCGACAAGGCCAGCCTGGTGGGCTCCATTGGCGTCACGGCGGCCGGTTATGGCTTTGTCGGCGCAATGGAGAAGCTGGGTGTCGAGCGGCGCTTGTACACGTCGGGCGAGCACAAGGCCTTCCTTGATCCTTTCTCGCCGCAAAAGCCCGAGGAAACCCGGTTCTGGCAGGGCGTGCTCGATACCACGCACAACCAGTTCATTGCCATGGTCAAGCAGGGGCGCGGTGACCGGCTGAAGGACAAGGAGCATCCGGAGCTGTTCAGTGGCCTGGTCTGGTCGGGTGAGCAGGCCAAGGCGCTGGGGCTGGTGGATGGGTTGGGCAGTGCCAGCTATGTGGCGCGTGAGATCGTTGGCGAGAAGGAGTTGGTGGACTTCACTGTGCAGGAATCGCCGTTTGATCGGTTTTCCAAGCGCGTGGGGGCCAGCGTGGCTGAGCACCTGGCGATGTGGATGGGGTTCCAGGGGCCGCAGTTGCGCTGAAGTTCGTCACGCATTTTGTGGTGTTTCTGAGATCGAGCGCCGCCCGCGCGGCGCTCGATTTCCCAGGCGCCACAACCCTCAAGCCAGGCTCAAGGAACCACCACCCCTTCCTTGGTCAACATATCCACCAGCCGAATCAATGGCAGGCCGATCAGGCTGGTCGCATCGCACCCATGGGTGCTCTTGAACAAACTCACCCCCAACCCCTCGGCCTTGAAGCTCCCGGCGCAATCCAGTGGCTGTTCCGCCGTCACATACCGCTCGATCCGCTCCCGGTCCAGCTCGCGCAGGGTCACGGTAAACGGTACGCAGTCCACCTGGCACTGCCCGGTGGCGCTGTTCAGCAATGCCAGTCCGGTCAGAAAGCTCACCTGCTGCCCGCTGCACTCCAGCAACTGCTCGCACGCCCGGTCGAACGTCTGGGGCTTGCCGAGCACCTGTTCGCCCAGTACCGCCACCTGGTCCGAGCCGATGATCAGGTGCCCGGGATGGCTGCCTGCCAATGCCTCGGCTTTCTGCCTGGCCAGCCGGCGCACCAGGTCCACTGCCGGCTCGTCAGCGAGGCGCTGCTCGTCTATATCGGGGCTTGCCCAGGTGAAGGGCAGGCGCAGGCGTGCGAGCAGTTCACGGCGATAGGCAGAGCTGGAAGCCAGTAACAGAGGAAGCATGGTAGACTCCTGAATCAGTTGAACTAATTCTATCACGCACGATGCCGCCTAATTTCCTTTGACAGGGGCGGGGGGCATCCCTAGAATGCTGCGCCTATGTTGAATGACCCGATTCCACCTCACGTTGACCCGCGCAAATTAGCCGATCGTGGCGTAACCCTTAACGGTTCGCTGCAACTCGCTGATTTGGAAAGACTCTGCGACCCGCTTTCCGACAATGTCGGTACGGTGCAGGCGAAGTTCGATTTTGAACGAGATGAACAGCACGTGGTGGTTATCCACACCGAGCTGGACATCGAAGTCAAAATGGTTTGCCAGCGTTGTCTTGAGCTGGTCACCCTGCCAATCCACAGCGAATGTACTTACGCCGTGGTGAAGGAGGGTGCGAATACCCAGTCGTTGCCGAAAGGCTATGACGTGCTGGAACTGGGCGAAGATCCTTTGGATCTGCAGTCACTGGTCGAGGAGGAGCTTCTGCTCGCCTTGCCCATCGTGCCTGCTCATCATCCGGAAGAATGCCAGCAGCCGGCGGGCGCAGACGAGCCCGATTCGAGCAAGGACGAGGTATCGCGGTCCAACCCGTTCAGTGTTTTGGCGCAGTTAAAGCGTGACCCAAACGTTTAGGAGTTAATCAATTATGGCTGTTCAGCAGAACAAAAAATCCCGCTCTGCCCGTGACATGCGCCGTTCGCACGACGCTCTGTCGGAAAACGCGCTGTCGGTAGAGAAAACCACTGGTGAAGTTCACCTGCGTCACCACGTTTCGCCAGAAGGCGTATACCGTGGTCGCAAAGTGGTCGACAAGGGCGCTGACGAGTAATCCTTGTCCGCTCAGATCATCGCGATCGACGCAATGGGCGGGGACTTCGGTCCCCGCAGCATTGTCCAGGCTAGCATTGCCTGCCTTTCGGCTACTCCCTCGCTGCACCTGACCCTCGTCGGTCAACCCTCCCTCCTTGAAGATCTTGTCAGCGGCCTTGCGGCTGCAGATCGCGCGCGCCTGCAAATTGTGGCGGCCAGCGAGGTGATCGGCATGGACGAGCGGCCATCCCAGGCATTGCGGGGCAAGCCGGATTCGTCGATGCGCATTGCCCTCGAACTGGTGCGTGACGGCAAGGCCCACGCCTGCGTCAGTGCCGGCAATACCGGTGCGCTGATGGCGCTCTCGCGTTTCGTGCTCAAGACGTTGCCGGGTATTGATCGGCCAGCCATGGTGGCGGCGATCCCGACCCAGGCGGGCTACTGCCAGCTGCTTGATCTGGGCGCCAATGTCGACTGCAGCGCCGAGAACCTCTACCAGTTCGCCGTGATGGGCTCGGTGGCCGCCCAGGCCCTGGGGGTGCACCGTCCGCGTGTGGCGCTGCTCAATATCGGTACCGAAGACATCAAGGGCAATCAGCAGGTCAAGCTGGCGGCCAGCCTGTTGCAGCATGCGCGGGGCCTTAATTATGTAGGCTTCGTGGAAGGTGACGGGTTGTATCGCGGTGAGGCTGACGTGGTGGTCTGCGACGGGTTCGTCGGCAATATCCTGCTCAAATCCAGCGAGGGGTTGGCGACGATGATCGGTGCGCGTATCGAGCGGTTGTTCAAGGGTGGCCTTTTGTCGCGGGCGGCGGGGGCGGTGGCCATGCCGTTGCTCAAGCGCCTGCAGGCCGACCTGGCACCGGCGCGACACAATGGCGCGAGCTTCCTTGGCTTGCAGGGTATCGTTATAAAGAGTCATGGCTCGGCTGGCGTGCAGGGCTTTCAGAGTGCCATCCAGCGGGCGCTGATCGAAATTCAGGAAAACTTGCCGCAGCGCCTGCATGGGCGGCTGGAAGACCTGTTGTTGTGATCTGTACGGCCGCTGTGGGAGCGGGTTTACCCGCGAGAGGGCCGTGGCTGAAGGAACAAAGACCTTAGGCAGAATCCCGATGAAGTGCTTAAATGTGACCGCTTGGTCCGTGTCTTCATCCAAGCTTTCAGATTCCGCGCCTGGCCGAGCGCCCGGCGCACCCTATCCGACGACAAGATCATAAGGGCTTGTTCAATGTCTGCATCTCTCGCATTCGTCTTTCCCGGTCAAGGTTCCCAGTCGCTGGGCATGCTCGCCGAGCTCGGCGCCGAGAAGCCAGTGATCATCGAAACCTTCAAGGAGGCTTCCGCGGCACTGGGTTACGACCTGTGGCAGCTGGTCCAGGAAGGCCCGGAAGAACAACTCAACCAGACCGACAAGACCCAGCCGGCCATCCTCACCGCGTCCATCGCGCTGTG
This sequence comes from Pseudomonas sp. 8_5_2, assembly GCF_059295255.1. Taxonomy (NCBI): domain Bacteria; kingdom Pseudomonadati; phylum Pseudomonadota; class Gammaproteobacteria; order Pseudomonadales; family Pseudomonadaceae; genus Pseudomonas; species Pseudomonas sp. 8_5_2. The sequence goes on along the minus strand of NZ_CM181238.1, from coordinate 4,328,460 downwards.
GCGCCTGTGGCTGGAGGAGGGCGGCGCGCAGCCGGCCTTCGTTTCCGGTCACAGCCTGGGTGAGTACAGCGCCTTGGTCGCTGCTGGCAGCATCAGCCTGAAGGACGCCGTTCGCCTGGTCGAGCGTCGCGGTCAGCTGATGCAGGAAGCCGTGCCTGCCGGGCACGGCGCCATGGCCGCCATTCTCGGCCTGGATGACGCTGTAGTCGTGGAAATTTGCGCCGAAGCGGCCGAAGACCAGGTGGTCAGCGCTGTCAACTTCAACTCGCCAGGCCAGGTGGTCATCGCCGGTAACAAGGCCGCGGTGGAGCGCGCCATGGAGCTGTGCAAAGCCAAAGGCGCCAAGCGCGCCTTGCCGCTGCCAGTAAGCGTACCTTCGCACTGTGCCCTGATGAAGCCGGCAGCCGATCGTTTCGCCGATGAAGTCAACGCCATCGATTGGAAGGCTCCGCAGATTCCGGTGGTGCAGAACGTAACTGCTGCTATCGCAGCCGACCTCGTTACGCTGAAAAAAGACCTGCTGGCCCAGTTGTATCAGCCGGTACGCTGGGTCGAGTGCGTGCAGACCCTGGCTGCCAACGGTGCGGTCAACCTGGTCGAGTGCGGCCCGGGCAAGGTTCTGGCTGGCCTGAACAAGCGTTGCGCCGAGGGCGTAACCACCTACAACCTCAACACCCCTGACGCCGTTGCCGCCACCCGCGCGGCTCTGGCCTGATTTGGAGAAGCTTGCATGAGCCTGCAAGGTAAAGTTGCACTGGTCACCGGCGCCAGCCGTGGCATTGGCCAGGCCATCGCCCTCGAGCTGGGCCGCCAGGGCGCGACCGTGATCGGCACCGCTACTTCGGCATCTGGCGCCGAACGCATCGCTGCCACCCTGAAGGAGCACGGCATTGCCGGCACCGGCATGGAACTGAATGTCACCAGCGCCGAGTCTGTAGAAGCTGTGCTGGGCGCCATTGGCGAGCAGTTCGGTGCTCCGGCGATCCTGGTCAACAACGCCGGCATCACCCGTGACAACCTCATGCTGCGCATGAAGGACGACGAGTGGTTCGACGTGATCGACACCAACCTGAACAGCCTCTACCGTTTGTCCAAGGGCGTGCTGCGTGGCATGACCAAGGCACGTTGGGGTCGTATCATCAGCATCGGCTCGGTCGTTGGTGCCATGGGTAACGCCGGTCAGGCCAACTACGCTGCCGCCAAGGCCGGCCTGGAAGGCTTCAGTCGCGCCCTGGCGCGTGAAGTGGGCTCGCGTGGCATTACCGTCAATTCGGTAACCCCGGGCTTCATCGACACCGACATGACGCGCGAACTGCCAGAAGCGCAGCGCGAGGCCCTGCAAACCCAGATCCCGCTGGGCCGCCTGGGCCAGGCTGATGAAATCGCCAAGGTGGTTTCGTTCCTGGCCTCCGACGGCGCAGCCTACGTAACCGGTGCTACTGTGCCGGTCAACGGCGGGATGTACATGTAACACTGCAACTCAATGTGACGGATTTCGTAAAAAAAGAGTCATACTGCGAGCCTAAAATCCGTTATAAAGCTGCAACCAGATTCCAGGCAGCGGGTAGGGTGGCCAGTTTTAAGGTGCGTTTAGCTTGAAAAGCAAACGTGTTTCTATAAAATTAGCCACCGGCCAGCTGCCTGACATATGTCCATTAGGAGTGAAAACTAGGTATGAGCACCATCGAAGAACGCGTCAAGAAAATCGTCGCCGAGCAACTGGGCGTCAAGGAAGAGGAAGTGACCAACGAGAAGTCCTTCGTCGACGACCTGGGTGCCGATTCGCTTGACACCGTTGAGCTGGTGATGGCTCTGGAAGAGGAATTCGAGACCGAAATCCCTGACGAAGAAGCCGAGAAGATCACTACCGTTCAAGCTGCCATCGACTACGTCAACAGCCACAAGGCCTAAGACGCTGTAGTCGACGCTTCTTGTCGGGAAAAACCGCACTGCCTTTGCCGGCGTGCGGTTTTTTCTTTGCGAGCGTCCTGCTTCGTTTGTCGGGGTCTCGATCCCCGAGCGTCGAGAGCTTGTTGCCATTTCATTCCGTTGCGTTGAATGCAATGGCAAGAAACTCTGTCATTAGAAAAGGAGAGTACTGTGTCGCGTAGACGCGTCGTGGTCACCGGTATGGGTATGCTGTCGCCACTGGGTACAGATGTACCGAGCACCTGGCAGGGCATTCTGGCTGGCCGCAGTGGCATTGGTTCGATCGAACACACGGACCTGTCTGCCTACTCCACCCGTTTTGGCGGCTCGGTGAAAGGCTTCGAGGTCGAGCAATACCTGTCGGCCAAAGAGGCTCGCAAGCTCGACCTGTTCATTCAGTACGGCCTGGCGGCCGGTTTCCAGGCCGTGCGTAATGCGGGCCTGGAGGTCACCGACGCCAACCGCGAGCGCATCGGCGTGGCCATGGGCTCGGGTATCGGCGGCCTGACCAACATCGAGGAAACCAGCCGCACCCTGCACGATTCGGGGCCGCGGCGTATTTCGCCGTTCTTCGTGCCGGGCTCGATCATCAACATGATCTCCGGTTTCCTGTCGATCCACCTGGGTCTGCAGGGGCCGAACTACGCCATTGCCACTGCCTGCACCACGGGCACCCACTGCATCGGCATGGCCGCGCGCAACATCGCCTACGGTGAAGCGGAGGTGATGATCGCCGGTGGCGCCGAGATGGCCGCCTGCGGCCTCGGCATGGGCGGTTTTGGGGCCTCACGCGCATTGTCCACCCGCAATGACGAGCCAAGCCGGGCCAGCCGCCCGTGGGACAAGGGCCGTGACGGTTTTGTGCTGTCCGACGGTGCCGGCGCCCTGGTGCTCGAAGAGCTGGAGCACGCCAAGGCCCGCGGCGCGACCATCTATGCCGAGCTGGTCGGTTTCGGCATGAGTGGCGATGCCTATCACATGACCTCGCCACCCGACACCGGTGAAGGCGCTGCCCGCTGCATGACCAATGCCTTGCGTGATGCCGGTATTCAGCCAGAGCAGGTCAGCTACATCAACGCCCACGGCACCTCGACCCCCGCGGGCGATGTCGCTGAAGTGGCGGCGATCAAGCGCGTGTTCGGCGAGCATGCCTACAAGCTGGCGGTCAGCTCGACCAAGTCGATGACCGGTCACCTGCTGGGCGCCGCCGGTGCGGTAGAGGCGATTTTCAGCGTGCTGGCGATCAACAGCCAGATGGCACCGCCCACCATCAACCTGGACGAGCCGGACGAAGGCTGCGACCTCGACTTCGTGCCGCACCAGGCGCGGAGCATGCCGATCGACGTGGTGTTGTCCAATTCGTTCGGCTTTGGTGGCACCAACGGCTCGCTGGTGTTCCGCCGGTTCGCCGGTTGATGCAAAGCTGGATCGACGGCCAGCCGGCTGCTGCAGTCAACCTGCAGAACCGCGGGCTGGCCTACGGCGATGGGCTGTTCGAGACCATCGCCGTGCGTGGCGGCCGGCCCAGCCTGCTGGACGGCCACTGTGCACGCCTGGCGCTGGGCTGCCAGCGCCTGGCAATCAGCGTCGACCTGGCGCTGGTGCGCGACGAACTGATGCGTTATGCCGGCCAGCTGGGTGACGGCGTAGCCAAACTGATCCTTACTCGTGGCGACAGCCAGCGTGGCTATGCCCCGGCTGCGACGGCCGCGCCGCGGCGTATCCTGCAGGGCAGCCCGTTGCCCAGCTATCCTGTGGAGCATGCCGAACACGGCGTGCGGCTGTTCCCCTGCCAGACCCGGCTTGGGGAACAACCCCTGCTGGCCGGCCTCAAACACCTCAACCGCCTGGAGCAGGTGCTGGCCCGCGCCGAATGGCAGGACAGCGAGCATGCCGAAGGCCTGATGCGTGACGGGCAGGGCAGGGTGATCGAAGGGGTGTACAGCAACTTGTTCATGGTCCGCGATGGTGTGCTGTTAACCGCCGACCTCCACCGCTGCGGTGTGGCCGGGGTCATGCGCGCGGCGCTGCTGGAACAGGCTGCGCTGCTGGGTATCCCGGTACAGGTTTGCGACTTGCCTTTCGATGCGCTGGAGCAGGCTGATGAAGTATTCGTTTGCAATAGCGTGTACGGCATCTGGCCCGTGCGTGGCGTAGCCGCGCTAAACTGGTCGCCGGGCCCGCTCACCCGTAAACTGCAGGCCGTTGCCCGTACGTTACTGGAAAACTGAATTCGTGAGACGCAAACTCCTGCTGTTGCTGGAAATGAGCTTGATCCTCGCCGGCCTGGCGCTTGGCTGGTCGGCGTGGAAGATCAACTCGGTCCTGGAGCAGCCCCTGCACGTAACGCAGGAACGCCTGCTTGACGTGCCCAATGGCACCAACCCCAACCGCATGTTCTACCGCATGCAGGCCGAGGGGTTGCTCGATGATGCCGTCTGGTTGCGCTTGTACTGGCGCTTCAACATGGCGGGTACCCCCCTGCACACCGGTGAATACCGCCTGACCCCCGGCATGACTGTCGAGCAGCTGTTCGATGCCTGGCGCCGTGCCGACGTGGTGCAGTACAACCTGACCTTGGTCGAAGGCTGGACCTTCCGACAGGTGCGCTCGGCCGTGGCCAGGCACGAAAAGATCAAGCACACCCTGGAAGGCCTGTCGGACACCGAGGTAATGGACAAGCTCGGCCATGCCGGCGTGTTCCCCGAGGGTCGCTTCTTCCCGGATACCTATCGCTTCGTGCGCGGCATGAGCGATGTCGAGTTGCTCCAGCAGGCCTACATGCGCCTGGATGAAGTGCTGGCCAAGGAATGGGCCGCACGCACCACCGACCTGCCGTACCGCGACCCGTATCAGGCGCTGATCATGGCCTCGCTGGTGGAAAAGGAGACAGGCATCCCTCAGGAGCGTGGGCAGATCGCCGGCGTCTTCGTGCGGCGCCTGCGCCTGGGCATGATGCTGCAGACCGACCCGACTGTGATCTACGGCATGGGTGAGCGCTATAACGGCAAGATCACCCGCGCCGACCTGCGCGAGCCGACGCCCTACAACACCTACACCATCACTGGCCTGCCGCCGACGCCGATCGCGATGGTCGGTCGCGAAGCGATTCACGCAGCCCTCAACCCGTCGGACGGCACCAGCCTGTACTTCGTCGCCCGTGGCGATGGCAGCCATGTGTTCTCCGACGACCTTGACGATCACAACTCGGCGGTGCGCGAGTTCCAGCTCAAGCGCCGGTCGGACTACCGTTCCAGCCCCGCGCCGCAGTCTGAGTCGCAGCCGGGTATTGATGAAGCCGCGCCGCCTGAAGCACCGCCGGCGGATGAGCCGGACGCGGAGCCAGCGCCCGATGCGCCACCTGCGCAGGATGCCCCTGCCGGGGGCGCGCAAGCGGCCGAACGGCCGACGCCCGACGAACAACCTTAAGGACTGCCTGTGAGCGGCTTGTTTATTACCCTGGAAGGCCCCGAAGGCGCGGGCAAAAGCACCAATCGTGATTACCTGGCCGCACGCCTGCGCGAGCATGGCCTGGACGTGGTGCTGACCCGTGAGCCTGGCGGCACGCCATTGGCCGAGAAGGTCCGTGAACTGCTGTTGGCCCCCAGCGATGAGAGCATGGCGGCCGACACTGAGCTGCTTCTGGTGTTCGCGGCGCGTGCCCAGCACCTTGCTCAGGTGATTCGTCCAGCCCTGGATCGCGGGGCTATCGTCTTGTGTGACCGCTTTACCGATGCCACCTATGCCTACCAGGGCGGTGGTCGCGGTTTGTCGGTCGAGCGCATCGCGACCCTGGAGCAATTCGTCCAGGGCGACCTGCGCCCGGACCTGACCCTGGTCTTCGACCTGCCCGTCGAAGTGGGCCTGGCCCGGGCCGCCGCCCGTGGCCGCCTGGACCGTTTCGAGCAGGAAGGCCAGGGCTTCTTCGAAGCCGTGCGCGACGCTTACCTGCAGCGCGCCCAGCGCGAGCCGCAGCGCTACAGCCTGCTGGATGCCGCACAATCCCTCGAGGCTGTGCAGCGTGCCATCGACGCCCTGTTGCCAAGTATCCTGGAACGTTGCCGTGGCTGAGGCCTATCCATGGCAGCAGGCGCTGTGGTCACAGCTGGCCGGCCGCAGCCAGCACGCGCACGCCTACCTGCTGCATGGCCCGCAAGGTATCGGCAAGCGAGCGCTGGCCGAGCGGCTCATGGCCCGCCTGCTGTGCCAGCAACCGCAGGGCCTGGACGCTTGTGGCGGGTGCAAGTCGTGCCTGTTGCTCAGGGCCGGCAGCCACCCGGACAACTTCGTCCTTGAGCCAGAAGAAGCCGATAAGCCGATCAAGGTCGACCAAGTGCGCGACCTGGTGGCCTTCGTGGTGCAGACCGCGCAGCAGGGCGGGCGCAAGGTGGTATTGATCGAGCCGGTGGAGGCGATGAACGTCAACGCCTCCAATGCACTGCTCAAAAGCCTTGAGGAGCCTTCCGGCGATACTGTGCTGCTGCTGGTCACCCATCAGCCCAGCCGCCTGTTGCCGACCATCAAGAGCCGCTGTCAGCAGGTAGCCTGTCCGCAGCCCAGCCTGGCGCAGAGCCGGGCGTGGCTTGCCGGGGCCCTGCCTGACAGCGATGAGGCCGAGCGTGACGAGCTGCTGACCCTGGCTGCCGGGTCGCCACTGATGGCGGTCAGCTTGCAGGCGCAAGGCGTGCGCGAGCAGCGTGCGCTGGTCGCCGACGGGGTGAAGAAGCTGCTCAAGCAGCAGCAATCGCCCAGTCAGCTCGCCGATGCCTGGAGCGGTGTGCCGTTGTTGCTGCTGTTCGACTGGTTCTGCGACTGGGCGCACCTGGTCCTGCGCTATCAGTTGACCCAGGACGAGGAAGGTTTAGGCTTGGCCGATATGCGCAAGGTGTTGCAATACCTTGCGCAAAAAAGCCCCCAGGCCAAGGTACTGGAAGTGCAGGCGTGGATCCTGGAGCAGCGCCAGAAGGTGCTGGGCAAGGCCAACCTCAACCGTGTCCTGTTGCTTGAATCGCTGCTGGCGCACTGGCTGCAATTGCCGGGCGCCCGCTGATTTTCCTTTTCTTCATGTGTGCCGTTATCCCATGCTCGTAGATTCCCATTGCCACCTCGACCGTCTTGACCTCAGTGCCCACCAAGGGTCGCTCGATGCTGCCCTGCAGGCAGCGCGTGAGCGCGGGGTCGGGCATTTTCTGTGTATCGGCGTCAGTGCCGAGAACGCTGGCGCGGTGAAGGCGCTGAGCGAGCAGTACGCTGATGTCGATTGCTCGGTGGGTGTGCACCCGCTGGACCTGGCGCCAGGCGAAACCCCGGCGCTGGAGTGGCTGCTGCGCGAGCTGGCCCACCCGCATGTGGTGGCGATTGGTGAAACCGGGCTGGACTACCATTACGAGCCGGAGGCAGCCGAGCTGCAGCAGGCGTCGTTCCGCTTGCACCTGGAGGCGTCGCGACAAACGGGCAAGCCGGTGATCGTGCATACCCGGGCGGCCAGGGCCGACACTCTGGCGCTGTTGCGTGAGGCCAGCCTGCCCCAGGCGGGCGTGCTGCACTGCTTTACCGAGGATTGGGAAATGGCCAAGGCGGCGCTGGACCTGGGGTATTACATCTCGCTGTCCGGCATTGTGACGTTCCGCAATGCCGATGCCCTGCGTGAAGTGGCGCGGCAAGTGCCGGTTGACCGCTTGCTGGTGGAAACGGATTCGCCGTATCTGGCGCCTATTCCGCATCGGGGCAAGCCGAATCTGCCGCAGTATGTGCGGGACGTGGCGGAGTATGTGGCTTCGTTGCGGGGGGCCAGCTACGAGCAACTGGCGGAGCAGACCACTGCCAACTTCAAGCGGTTGTTCCCGTTGGCGCGGGTGCGCTGATTCGCAGCCCGTGCGCAAGCAAAAAAAAACCCGGGTTCTGGGGGGGGAATCCGGGTTAAGACCATTAGGAGTAAAACAAAGGTACGCGGTCCCTGAGCACCTTTATCAGCGCGCCACTCGGGGGGGATGCGTCGCGCCAACACTTCAAGTATTGGCCAGGTTTGGCGCAGTGCCAGTGTTTATTGATCGTTTTTTAAACAGATTTGGAATACGCCGCGCTTTCATTCCTCCTTCAGCGAATGGCCGTAAGCATCGTGAAACACTGCCGTGCGTGGATGATCCGTGCAATTTCCCGCAAGATAGGCATAATAAACCGCTTCGATTGTCATCCAGTCCTTCCCATGCAGAAAGAACCTCGTAAGGTCCGTGAATTTCGCCGCCGCGAACAGGAAATCCTCGACACCGCGCTCAAGCTGTTTCTCGAACAGGGTGAGGACAGTGTCACCGTCGAGATGATCGCCGACGCCGTGGGTATCGGCAAAGGCACGATCTACAAGCACTTCAAGTCCAAGGCGGAGATCTACCTGCGCCTGATGCTCGACTATGAGCGCGACCTGAACGAGCTGTTGCACTCGGCCGACGTCGACCGCGACAAGGAAGCCCTGTCGCGCGCCTACTTCGAGTTCCGCATGCGCGATCCGCAACGCTACCGGCTGTTCGACCGCCTTGAAGAAAAGGTGGTCAAGGGCAACCAGGTACCGGAAATGGTCGAGCAGTTGCACAGCATTCGTGCCTCCAACTTCGACCGCCTGACCCAGCTGATCAAGGGCCGTATCAGCGAAGGCAAGCTCGAAGACGTGCCGCCGTATTTCCACTACTGCGCCGCCTGGGCGTTGGTGCATGGCGCCGTGGCGCTGTACCACTCGCCGTTCTGGAGCAATGTGCTGGAGGATCAGGAAGGCTTCTTCCAGTTCCTGATGGACATCGGTGTGCGTATGGGCAACAAGCGCAAGCGCGACCCTGAACCCTCGAGCTGACACCCCGACAACACTCGGCAATGTGCCCGGGGCTTGCAAAAACCTGATTTATGAGTCAGGTTTTGCCAGCCCCCCATCATCAGTGCCGGAGTCATCCATGATCGTCGATCGTCAAGGCAGGCGTTTTCGCAACCTGCGTGTCAGCCTGACGGCTGCCTGCAATTATGCCTGCACGTACTGCGTGCCCGACGGCAAGCGCCTGGTAGCAGCACAGGACGAACTGTCCGCAGATGCCCTGGCTCGCGGCGTGGCCTACCTGATCGAAGCCGCCGGCATCGAACGCCTGCGCATCACCGGTGGCGAGCCTTTGGTCAGCCCGCGCCTGGATGCCTTCCTTGCCGCCGTGAGCAAGCTCGACCTCGACGATATCTCGCTGACCACCAATGGCCAGCTGCTGGCGCGCAAACTGCCGCAGCTGCAGGCAGCTGGTATTCGGCGCCTGAATGTGTCCCTCGATACCCTCGACCCCACGGCTTTCCGTACGATCGCCCGGGGCGGCGACCTGAGCAGCGTGCTGGCGGGCATGGAGCAGGCCAGTGCCTTGGGTATGCGGGTGAAAGTGAACATGGTGCCGATGCGCGGGCAAAACCTCGACCAGGTACTGCCGCTGCTGGATTATTGCCTTGAACGCGGCTTTGAGCTGCGCTTCATCGAGCTGATGCGCATGGGCCACCTGGCGCGTGACCGCAATGCCTTCCTGCAGCAGTTTGTCGGCCTTGATCAACTGCTTGCACTGATCGGCGGCAAGCATGCCTATGCCCAGGTCGACGCGCCGCTGGACGCCACTGCCTTGCGTTATCAAGTCCCCGGCAAAGGCCACTTCGGTGTGATCGCCAACGAGAGCGTCCCGTTCTGCCGCACCTGCTCGCGGCTGCGCCTGTCGTCTACGGGGTGGCTGCATGGTTGCCTGTCGTCGGGCAACCGTCACTTCATCGGCGACCTGCTGGAAAAGCCCCGCCATCAGGCGCTGCCGGCCTTACAGCGGTTGCTGGTCAAGGCGCTGGCAGACAAGCAGGACCTGGCGTTTGCCGGTGGCGTGACGGTGATGAAAGTGATCGGTGGCTGAAGCTGGCGCAAAAGCTGCATCCGCCGGCTATTCGCCGGTTTTTCGTCGCCGGCCACTGGAGGAAAGATGCGTAGCCTGGTCTTGCTGCTGGCGCTGATGGCGCTGGGCGGCTGCATGAATGTCAGCGATATGGGCGAGGGCGTCCGTTACCACATGAGCGATGCTGGTCTGCTGGACCACAGCGAGACCCGTCGCACGCTGTCGATCCGCCTGCAGCCCGATTCCTTCATCTTCATCGGTCAGGGTGCATTCGTCCCCCCAGGCAAAGGGCCGGTGCCACGGCAGAACGCGGTGGCCGATGAGGCCTTCAAGAGCTTCGTCGAGTACTTCCCGCTGGTGCGCCGCGCGCAAGGCCCGCTTGGCCTGGAAGAGGCCATTGCCCAGGCCCGCGCTGTGGGCGCCGACTATGTGCTGTACACTCGCTTCGCGCGCACCGACGACCGTATCGGCAATGGTGACGAGTGGTATGACGAACAGGCCGTCGACCGGTTGGGCTGGGACACCGGCGTGGTGCAGATGATGCTGATTGAAACCAACACCCGCTACCTGATAGATACCGCTCGTATCAAGAGCCGTGGCGGTTTGTTGACGTTCCACGACAACACGCCGCGGGATTTGCTTGCGGCGCCGATGCGCGAGTACGCTCGTAGCCTTCTGGGCATGAGTGAATGAGGCAAGCAAGATGAGCGATTCGGGCAAGGCCAATGACCTCCTGGCACAAATCCCCAAGGCCAAGGGCCTGCCGCCGGTGCATCTGTGGAACCCGGATTTTTGCGGTGATATCGACATGCGCATCGCCCGTGATGGCACCTGGTATTACCTGGGTACACCGATTGGGCGCAAGCCGATGGTGCGGCTGTTCTCGACAATCATGCGGCGCGACGGCGATGACTATTTCCTGATCACCCCGGTCGAGAAGGTCGGTATTCGCGTCGACGACGCGCCGTTCGTGGCGGTGGCGCTTGAAGTGCTGGGTGACGGTGAGCAACAAGTGTTGCGCTTCACCAGCAATGTCGAGGACCAGGTCGAGGCCGGGCCGGCCAACCCGCTGCGCGTGGTGACCGACCCGCTGACGCAGGAGCCATCGCCCTATGTGCTGATGCGCAGCAACCTTGAGGCGCTGATTCATCGCAATGTGTTCTACCAACTGGTGGAACTGGCGGTGCCGCAGGCGATAGCGGGGGAGGAATGGCTTGGCGTGTGGAGCCACGGCGAGTTCTATCCGATCGGGCGTAGCCACTAAGGGCCCGGGGTCTGCTCTGGCCTCCTGCTTTTACCCCGGATTGGCCATTTGCCTCTCGCTTCCCGGGGCCTAACCTGCAGGCAATCGCCATGCAGGAGAAGCCCCCATGAAACCCGTAGCCCTCATCCTCTTCGGTCTGCTCGCCGCCCAGGCGCCTGTCTGGGCGCACGGCGACGTTGCCAGCCAGGTCAAGCTGCTGCAGCAACAGCAGCCCAGCAACGCCCCCGGCAAGAATGCCATCATGCTCACCGTCAGCTACGCACCTGGCGAGGCATCACCCGCGCATCAGCACCCGGGCGCGGTAATGGCCTACGTGCTTGAAGGCGCGGTGATATCGAAGCTGAACGGCGAGCCGGAGAAAACCTACAAAGCGGGCGATTACTGGTACGAGGCACCGGGTACCGTGCACAGCGTGTCGCGCAACGCCAGCGACACCCAGCCAGCCAAGCTGTTGGTCTGGAGCCTGGTAGAGGAGGGTAGCGAGGTCACATTGCCCTATCCGGCCTCAGGGGCTGCGCACTGAGCCTGGATCAACTCGCCAGTGACGCTCCGGCCTTCTTGCTCAAACGCCCGATGGGGAGGTCGAACCGGCTGTTAGGGGGGGCGGGCACAAAAAAACCTCCAGTGCTTGCGCAACTGGAGGTTTTTCAAATTTTGGCTCCGCGACCTGGACTCGAACCAGGGACCCAATGATTAACAGTCATTTGCTCTACCGACTGAGCTATCGCGGAATCTGCGCATATCTTACTAATTGCCCGAGGGAAGTCAACCCTCCCCCAGGCAAATTATATTGCAATCAAGCAGTTACAGTACTTCGACGATGGCCTTGGTGACCACGTGGATGTTGCTCTGGTTCAGCGCAGCTACCGCAATGCGGCCGGTGTCCAGGGCATAGATACCGAACTCGTTCTTCAGGCGGGCGACCTGTTCAACGGTCAGGCCCGAGTAGGAGAACATGCCTGCCTGGCGGCCAACGAAGCTGAAGTCGCGGTTGGCGCCATATTCAGCCAGCAGGCTGACCATTTGCTGGCGCATGCCGTGGATACGCTGGCGCATCTCAGCCAGCTCGGTTTCCCACATCAGGCGCAGTTCTTCGCTGTTGAGCACGGTAGCGACGATGGTCGCGCCGTGGGTCGGCGGGTTGGAGTAGGTGGTGCGGATGACGCGCTTGACCTGCGACAGCACGCGAGTGCTCTCGTCCTTCGAGGCGGTGACGATCGACAGTGCGCCAACGCGCTCGCCGTACAGCGAGAACGACTTGGAGAACGAGCTGGAAACGAAGAAGTCCAGGCCCGACTCGGCGAACAGGCGTACAGCGAACGCGTCTTCGGCGATGCCGTCACCAAAGCCCTGGTAGGCCATGTCGAGGAACGGCACATGGCCCTTGGCCTTGACCACTTCCAGCACGTTTTTCCAGTCGTCCAGGCCCAGGTCGACGCCAGTCGGGTTGTGGCAGCAGGCATGCAGCACGACGATAGAACCGGCCGGCAGGCTGTTCAGGTCTTCGAGCATGCCGGCGCGGTTGACGTCGTTGCTCGGTGCGTCGTAGTAGCGGTAGTTCTGTACCGGGAAGCCGGCGGTCTCGAACAGTGCGCGGTGGTTTTCCCAGCTCGGGTCGCTGATAGCTACCACAGCGTTTGGCGAGAGGCGCTTGAGGAAGTCGGCGCCGATCTTCAGCGCACCGGTGCCGCCAACGGCCTGCACGGTGACCACGCGGCCAGCGGCCAGCAGTGGTGACTCGGCGCCGAAGATGAGTTTTTGCACGGCCTGGTCGTAGGTGGCGATGCCGTCGATCGGCAGGTAGCCGCGCGAGGCGTGCTGGGCGGCACGCTGGGTTTCGGCTTCGATCACGGCGCGCAGCAGCGGAATGCGGCCCTCCTCATTGCAGTACACGCCTACGCCCAGGTTGACCTTGTCGGTACGTGGGTCGGCGTTGAATGCTTCGTTGAGGCCCAGGATAGGGTCGCGGGGTGCCAGCTCGACAGCGGAAAACAGGCTCATTGTTACCTTGGCTCTGAATAGGAGTGTGATAGGACGTACACGCTCCAGCCGAATGCACTGAAGCGGTGCACAAACGGGGAGTCAGTATAGTGATACCGACCGGTCACCGCGACACTCTGGCGCACCTTTTCAGACGTTTTGCGCAAATATTTTTCGACCATTGGTCCAATTGCCGTGTCCACCGTAGCAAGCGTTCACAGCTGCGCCTTGAAAGCGCCACCCTAGGGGCGCATTTGGGTATAGACTACTGGCTAAATTTACAGTTGCTGCAACACCGCGAGGTCCGTCATGTCCGAGTTCCAGCTCGTCACCCGTTTTCAGCCGGCCGGCGACCAGCCCGAGGCCATCCGCCAGTTGGTCGAAGGTATCGAGGCGGGCCTGTCGCACCAGACGCTGCTCGGGGTGACCGGCTCGGGCAAGACCTTCAGTATCGCCAACGTCATCCAGCAGGTGCAGCGGCCGACGCTGGTGCTGGCGCCGAACAAGACCCTGGCCGCGCAGCTGTACGGCGAATTCAAGGCGTTTTTCCCCAACAACGCGGTGGAGTACTTCGTTTCCTACTACGACTACTACCAGCCTGAGGCCTATGTACCGTCGTCGGATACCTTCATCGAGAAGGACGCCTCGATCAACGACCACATCGAGCAGATGCGCCTGTCGGCAACCAAGGCGTTGCTGGAGCGACGCGACGCGATCATCGTGACCACGGTCTCGTGCATCTACGGCCTGGGCAGCCCCGAGACCTACCTGAAAATGGTCCTGCACGTGGACCGCGGCGACAAGCTTGACCAGCGCGCGCTGCTGCGCCGCCTGGCCGACCTGCAGTACACCCGCAACGAAATGGATTTTGCCCGGGCCACCTTCCGTGTGCGCGGTGATGTGATCGACATCTTCCCGGCCGAATCCGACCTCGAGGCCATCCGCATCGAGCTGTTCGATGACGAGGTGGAAAACATCGCCGCCTTCGACCCGCTCACCGGCGAAGTATTCCGCAAGCTGCCGCGTTTCACCTTCTACCCCAAGAGCCACTACGTGACCCCGCGCGAGACCTTGCTCGATGCCATGGAGGGTATCAAGGAAGAGTTGAAAGATCGCCTGGCGTACCTGCACCAGGGCAACAAGCTGGTAGAGGCGCAGCGGCTGGAGCAGCGTACCCGCTTCGACCTGGAGATGATCCTGGAGCTGGGCTACTGCAACGGCATCGAGAACTACTCGCGCTACCTGTCCGGTCGGCCCGCCGGGGCGCCACCGCCCACCCTGTACGATTACCTGCCAGCCGATGCCCTGCTGGTAATTGACGAGTCTCACGTCAGCGTTCCGCAGGTTGGCGCCATGTACAAGGGTGACCGCTCGCGCAAGGAAACGCTGGTCGAGTACGGCTTTCGCCTGCCCTCGGCGCTGGACAACCGGCCCATGCGCTTCGACGAGTGGGAGAATGTCAGCCCCCAGACCATCTTCGTTTCCGCCACCCCGGGCCCTTACGAGGCCGAGCATGCCGGGCGCGTGGTCGAGCAGGTGGTACGCCCGACCGGCCTGGTCGACCCGCAGGTCGAAATTCGCCCGGCACTGACCCAGGTGGATGACCTGCTTTCGGAAATCCGCAAGCGGGTCGCGGCGGGTGAGCGGGTGCTGGCGACCACGTTGACCAAGCGCATGGCCGAGGATCTCAGTGATTACCTGGCCGATCACGACGTGCGGGTGCGTTACCTGCACTCCGACATCGACACCGTGGAGCGGGTGGAGATCATTCGTGACCTGCGCCTGGGTACCTTCGACGTGCTGGTCGGCATCAACCTGCTGCGCGAGGGCCTGGACATGCCCGAGGTGTCGCTGGTGGCGATTCTCGATGCCGACAAAGAAGGTTTCCTGCGCTCCGAACGATCACTGATCCAGACCATCGGCCGGGCCGCCCGTAACCTCAACGGTCGGGCCATCCTTTACGCCGATAACATGACCGGCTCCATGCAGCGGGCCATCGATGAAACCGAGCGTCGTCGGGAAAAGCAGATCGCGTTCAACCAAGCCAACGGCATCGTCCCCAAGGGCGTGGTCAAGGACATCACCGATATCCTGGAAGGCGCCACTGTGCCCGGCTCGCGCAGCAAAAAGCGCAAGGGCATGGCCAAGGCGGCGGAGGAGAGCGCCCGTTACGAGGCCGAACTGCGTACCCCGGGCGAGATCACCAAGCGCATCAAGCAGCTCGAAGAGAAGATGATGCAGTTCGCCCGCGACCTGGAGTTCGAAGCGGCAGCGCAACTGCGCGACGAGATTACCCAGCTGCGCGAGCGGTTGATTACCAGCTGATTGCCACGTTATCTGCAATGGCCTCTTCGCGGGCGAGCCCGCTCGCTCAAGCGAAGAGGCCGCTACAGGCAACCGAAAATTCAGTGGGCTTCCCCAGCCTTCAACCCCTGCGGCAACTTGCGGGTCATCAACACCGCTATCATGCTCACTGCTAACCCGATCCCGACAAAGTGGAAGGCATCGTTGTAAGCCATGATCAACGCTTGTTGGTGGGTAATCTCGCTCAACTTGCCCAGCGCCGCACTGTCATTCCCCAGCCGCTCCGCCAGTTGCGCCAACCGTTCCGCCACCTGCGGGTTGCTTGGCACCACCGACTCCCTCAGGTAATCGAAATACACCTTGGTCCGCGCATCCAGCAGGGTGGCCAGCAGGGCAATACCAATCGCCCCACCCAGGTTGCGCAGGATATTGAACAGGCTCGAAGCCGAGCCGGCATCCTGCGGCTGGATATAGGCCGTGGCGATCAGCGAAATGGTCACCATGATCATCGGCTGGCCCAGCGCACGGATGATCTGGATATGGTTGAACTGCGGCCCCGCAAAGTCCGGGTTGAGTACACCCGAGCCGAAGCTGGCGGCGCCGAACAGGCAGAACCCCAGCGCACACAGCACCTTGGGTGAAATCACCTTCATCAATTGCGGCACCAGCGGGATCAGGAACAGCTGGGGAACGCCCATCCACATGATCACCTCGCCGATCTGCAAGGCGTTGTAGCCCTGGATCTGCGCCAGATACAGCGGTAGCAGGTAGATCGACCCGTACAGGCCGACGCCCATGCCCAGGCTGGCGATGCTCGACAGGCCGAAATTGCGGTTGCCAAGGATGCGCAAGTTGATCAGGGGATGCGGCTTGGAAAACTGCACGATGACAAAGGTGATCAGGCTGACCAGCGCAACGCTACCCAGGCCGACGATCAGGTGTGATTCCAGCCAGTCCTTGCGGTGGCCTTCCTCAAGAAATACCTGCAGGCAGCCCAGGCCCAGCCCGAGGGTGAGGATGCCCGCGTAATCGGTGCTTTTCAGCAGTTCCCAATGCGCTTCTTTCTTCTCCAGCCCGTACAGCAGGCCGGCGATCATCACCAGCCCCGGCGGAATGTTGATATAGAAAATGTACTCCCAGCCCCAGTTTTCGGTGAGCCAGCCGCCTAGAGTAGGGCCGATGGAGGGGGCGAAGGTGGCGGTCATGGCGAACATGGCCATGCCTTTGGCGCGGTGGTGTTCCGGCAGCTTGATCAGGGTAAGGGTAAACGCCAACGGGATCAGCGCGCCGCCGGTAAAACCCTGCAGGGCGCGGAACAGGATCATGCTCTCCAAATTCCAGGCCATCGAACACAGCAGTGACGAAAGCAGGAAACCGCCGGAGACCCACACCGCGAGCCGTCGCGCCGACAGCAGCTGCACCAGCCAGGCGGTCAGCGGGATCATGATGATTTCCGCGACAAGGTAGGAGGTGGAAATCCACGAGCCTTCCTCCAGGGTCGCCGACAGCGCGCCCTGGATGTCCTTTAGCGACGAGTTGGTGATCTGGATGTCCAGCACTGCCATGAAGGCGCCAAGCATCACGCTCATTACCGCAATCCAGTCGCGCCGGCTGGGCTCGGCAACAGGCCGCAGCAAAGCGTCACCGGCCATGGGGGCCTTCGTCTTCGCTGCGCAGGTCGACGGTGGCGGTGACCGACATGCCGGGGCGGATCCGCCCTCGCAGCGGGTTGTCGGCGGTGAAGGTCAGTTTTACCGGAATACGCTGCACCACCTTGGTGAAGTTGCCGGTGGCATTGTCCGGCGGCAGCAGGCTGAACTGCGCGCCTGAGGCGGCAAACAGGCTGTCGACCCG
Source organism: Pseudomonas sp. 8_5_2 (assembly GCF_059295255.1). NCBI lineage: Bacteria > Pseudomonadati > Pseudomonadota > Gammaproteobacteria > Pseudomonadales > Pseudomonadaceae > Pseudomonas > Pseudomonas sp. 8_5_2. The sequence goes on along the minus strand of NZ_CM181238.1, from coordinate 4,311,243 downwards.
ACCTTCGACGGGGGTGTCCGGGTAGCTGTCGAATACCAGTTCGGCGCGCTGGCCGGGCTGCATATGGCCGATCTGGGTTTCCTTGAAGTTGGCCTGCACCCAGATGTCTTCGTCCGGCACGATCGACAGCAGGTAGGCACCTGCCTGCACCACCTGGCCATTGCGGGCGTTGCGTTGGCCGATGGTGCCGCTAATGGGCGCGCGGATCTCGCAGCGGCTCAGGTTGAGCTCGGCCTGGGCCAGGTCGGCGCGGGCGTTGGCGATTTGCGCATCCAGGCGCTTGAGGTCGGCGTTCAGGGCGTTCACCTGCTGGCGCTGGCTTTGCAGGTCGGCGCGGGCCTTGTCGACCTGGGAGCCGGCCACGTGGCTGTCCGCCGACAGAGTGGTGACCCGTTCTTCAGAGACATAACCTGGCTTGCGCAGTTTTTCGGCGCGGCTCAGGTCCAGGCGCGAGCGGTCGAAGGTGGCCTGGTTGGCCGCCACCTGGGCCTGGCCGGCAGCGATCAGGCTGCCCTGCTGGGTCAGGCGGCTTTGCGCCTGGGCGTGTTCGGCCTCGCGGGTAGCCAGGGCAGCGCGGGCGCGTTCGATCGCCAGCTCGAAGTCAGCGGCCTCCAGGCGCACCAGCAAGTCGCCTTTGTCGACGTGCTGGTTGTCCTCGACCGGCACCGTGTCGATGCGGGCACCCAGCTGGCTGGAAATGCGGGTAATCTCGCCTTGCACGTAGGCGTTGTCGGTGCCTTCGTAGAAGCGGCCCTTGAAATACCAGTGGGCCAGAAAGGCGAGGGCGATGATGGCCACCAAGGTGAAAAAGATCGCCAGGCGGCGTTTGAGTTGGGTAGGCATGGCGGCTATCGTTGCAGAAATGTAAGCAAATTTAACAGTGGTGCAGGGCCCGTCGACAAGTGACGTTCGCGCCATTGCTGGAGCCCGGTGCCTGCCTCCTGCTAACATCCCGCCTTTGTTTCATCTTTCGTTCGAGACCCTCCATGACCACCGTACGCACGCGTATCGCGCCATCGCCTACCGGCGACCCCCATGTCGGCACTGCCTACATCGCCCTGTTCAACTACTGCTTTGCCAAGCAGCACGGCGGTGAGTTCATCCTGCGCATCGAAGACACCGACCAGTTGCGCTCCACGCGCGAATCGGAACAGCAGATCTTCGACGCCCTGCGCTGGCTCGGCATCGAATGGAACGAAGGCCCGGACGTCGGCGGCCCGCACGGCCCGTACCGGCAGAGCGAGCGTGGCGCGATCTATGCCGAATACGCCAAGCAGCTGGTCGACGCCGGCCACGCCTTCTACTGTTTCTGCACCGCCGAAGAACTGGAGCAGATGCGCGCCGAACAGCAAGCCCGCGGCGAAACCCCTCGCTATGACGGCCGCGCACTGCTGCTGAGCGCCGAGGAAGTGCAGCGCCGCCTGGCCGCTGGCGAGCCGCACGTGATCCGCATGAAAGTGCCGAGCGAAGGCGTGTGTGTAGTGCCTGACATGCTGCGTGGCGACGTCGAGATCCCGTGGGACCGCATGGACATGCAGGTGCTGATGAAGAACGACGGCCTGCCGACGTACTTCCTGGCCAACGTGGTCGACGACCACCTGATGGGCATCACCCACGTGTTGCGTGGCGAAGAGTGGCTGCCATCGGCGCCCAAGCTGATCAAGCTGTACGAATACTTCGGCTGGGAGCAGCCCAAGCTGTGCTACATGCCGCTGCTGCGCAACCCGGACAAGTCCAAGCTGTCCAAGCGCAAGAACCCGACTTCGGTCACGTTCTACGAGCGCATGGGCTTCATGCCCGAGGCGATGCTCAACTACCTGGGCCGCATGGGCTGGTCGATGCCGGACGAGCGCGAGAAGTTCTCCCTGGCCGAGATGGTCGAGCACTTCGACCTGTCGCGCGTCTCGCTGGGCGGGCCGATCTTCGACATCGAGAAGCTGTCCTGGCTTAACGGCCAGTGGTTGCGTGAGCTGCCGGTCGAGGAGTTCGCCACGCGCCTGCAGAAGTGGGCGTTCAACAGCGACTACATGATGAAGATTGCCCCGCATGTACAAGGCCGGGTCGAAACCTTCAGCCAGGTCGCACCGCTGGGCGGGTTCTTCTTCGAAGGCGCGCTGAAGCTGGACGCCAAGCTGTTCGAAAGCAAGAAACTGTCTGCCGACCAGGTGCGCCAGGTCATCCAGCTGATCCTGTGGAAGCTCGAAAGCCTGCGCCAGTGGGAAAAAGAGCGTATCACCGGTTGCATCCAGGCTGTGGTCGAGGCGCTGGAGCTCAAGCTTCGCGACGCCATGCCGCTGATGTTCGCTGCCATTACTGGCCAGGCCAGCTCGGTGTCGGTACTGGACGCTATGGAAATCCTCGGCCCGGACCTGACCCGCTATCGCCTGCGCCAGGCGCTGGACCTGCTGGGCGGTGTGTCGAAGAAAGAAAACAAAGAGTGGGAAAAGCTGCTGGCCTCAATCGCCTGATTCAGCTTTGCACCTGACCTGTGGGAGCGGGCGTGCCCGCGAATGCGGTGTTTGATCTACCATCGCATTCGCGGGCACGCCCGCTTCCACAGGTCCAGCTAAACCCGGAAAAACTAGGACAGGGCGGTAAGTGATTGTTATCTGTGAAAAAACTTTTGAATATTTTCGAAATTTCGTTTGACAGCAGTGCAATCCGATCTTAATATGCGCCCCGTCCACAGCGATGAACGAAAACGAAACGCCAGGCACCCAGCCAGCGATTCGGTTCAAAGCGACATTGTGGGGCTATAGCTCAGCTGGGAGAGCGCCTGCATGGCATGCAGGAGGTCAGCGGTTCGATCCCGCTTAGCTCCACCAAATTCCGCTTGGCAGCTCAGGCTGGCAAGCAAGACCGGGTCCAGCAACCGGGTCTTGAAGGTAAGAAGGTTCGTCCCCTTCGTCTAGTGGCCTAGGACACCGCCCTTTCACGGCGGTAACAGGGGTTCGAGTCCCCTAGGGGACGCCAGTTTTACACAAGCGATGTTTCATTATGTCGCTGGGCCGCGAGGCTAGAAATCCGGGGCTATAGCTCAGCTGGGAGAGCGCCTGCATGGCATGCAGGAGGTCAGCGGTTCGATCCCGCTTAGCTCCACCAATTTTGCCGCGGTTTGCGTAAGCAAGCCGGCACGAAGGTTACGTCCCCTTCGTCTAGTGGCCTAGGACACCGCCCTTTCACGGCGGTAACAGGGGTTCGAGTCCCCTAGGGGACGCCACTTTTCCTGCGTTTTGCAGGGCTTGAAAGGCTCGTCGATTATTGATGAGCCTTTTGTTTCGGGGCTATAGCTCAGCTGGGAGAGCGCCTGCATGGCATGCAGGAGGTCAGCGGTTCGATCCCGCTTAGCTCCACCATTTCTGCCAGGGTTCACGTTAGTGAATCTTCGCGAAGGTTACGTCCCCTTCGTCTAGTGGCCTAGGACACCGCCCTTTCACGGCGGTAACAGGGGTTCGAGTCCCCTAGGGGACGCCACGTTTACCCGCGTTTTGCGGGACTTTAAAGGCTCATTCGCTTATTGAATGGGCCTTTTGTTTTTCTCCCTCGCGAAAATTCCGCTGCCGACGGGCGGCGAGAAAATCTGCTTGCCAAAAAATATGATATGGATAATATTTCGATCATCATATTTTTCCCGGCGACCGCCCCATGAGCGACAAGAAGAGCAAAACCCGCGAACGCATCCTCGAGGCGGCGCGCAGTGCCTTGATCCAGCATGGCCCGGCCGAGCCTAGTGTGAGCCAGGTAATGGGTGCGGCAGGCCTGACGGTTGGCGGCTTCTATGCCCACTTCGAGAGCAAGGACGAGCTGATGCTCGAAGCATTCAGCCAACTGCTGGGTGAGCGCCGTGCCTTGCTTTCGCAGGTCGACCCCAGCCTCGATGGCGCCGGGCGGCGCGCGCTGGCCAGTGCGTTCTACCTGTCGCGCAAGCACCGGGATGCCGAGGTGCATGCCTGCCCGCTGCCGAACTCACTGGCAGAAATGCAGCGCCTGCCGGAAGCCTTCCGTGAGGTACTGGCCGAGCACATCGAGCTGATGGCAGCGGCCATGGTCGACCGCCCCGAGGATGCCGACAAGGCCTTGGCCGACCTGGCCCTCATGGTCGGCGGGCTGGCCCTGGCCCGCGCCTTGGGCACCAGCGACCTTTCTGACCGAATCCTGCGCGCCGCCAAATCGGCAGTGCTGTAACCCTGGAGCATGGCAATGACTACCCTGAGCTGGATTCGTGGCGTCAATGGCACCCTGGGCCGCCTGGCCCCCGAGCACGTCGCTGGCAAGATGCGCCGTGCCTTCATGACCCCGCGCAACCTGCCGCCACGGCACTGGGAATTGCCCATGCAGGCAAGTGCCGAGCGCATTACCTTGCGCTTCGGCCTGTCGGCATTACGCTGGGGGCAGGGGCCGACGGTGCTGCTGATGCACGGCTGGGAAGGCCGCCCCACACAGTTCGCCGCCTTGATTGAAACCCTGGTCCAGGCCGGGCACACGGTGGTGTCGCTGGAGGGGCCAGGGCATGGTCGCTCGCCGGGTGAGCAGGCCAACGTGGTGCTGTTTGCCAGGGCGCTGCTCGAGGCCGCCGCCGAGTTGCCGCCGCTGCGTGCGGTCATTGGCCATTCGATGGGCGCTGCCAGCGTGCTGCTGGCCTTGCAGATGGGCCTGCGCACGGAGGCGGCGGTGAGCATCGCGGGCCCGGCGCGGTTGCTGGGGGTGTTGCGAGGGTTTGCCCGTCACCTGGGGCTGCCGGCGCGTGCACGGGCTGCGTTCATTCGCCAGGTGGAGCGGGATGTGGGCATGCAGGTTGCGCGGCTGGATGTTACCGGTTACCAGCTGGAGCTTCCGGGGCTGGTAGTGCACGCTGCCGATGACGCCCTGGTGGCTGCCGATGAAGCCCAGGTCATTCACAAGGCCTGGTTCGACAGCCGGCTGTTGATGTTGGAGGCGGGCGGCCACCAACGGCTGCTAGCCGACCCGCGCCTGGGTGAAGCCGTGCTCGAATTGCTCGCCAGGGCGGGTGCGCCAGCGCGGCAAAGCGCCTGATGAGCCCGGTAAATCCATCCAAGGGCTGGACTTCCCCTGCCGGTCGCTGCTAAATCGCAATTTTGCGCCAAGGAAGCGAACATGAGCTGGGACCTGGCAACACCCTTCGTCATCGACCTGCGCGTCGGCAGCGAGGATATCGACGGCCTCGGCCACGCCAACAACGCCGTCTACGTGACCTGGCTGGAACGCTGCGCCTGGCGCCATTCCCAGCGCCTGGGCCTGGACCTGGCCGCGTACCGCCGGCTGGACCGGGCCATGGCCGTTGTGCGCCACGAAATCGACTACCTGGCCGCCGGCTATGAAGATGACGAGCTGCAATTGGCCACCTGGATCATCGACTGGGATCAGCGCCTGCGCATGACCCGGCGCTTCCAGCTCAAGCGCCCGCGTGACGGCGTTACCCTGCTGCGGGCTCGGACCACCTTCGCCTGCATCGAATTGTCCAGCGGCAAACCCAAGCGTATGCCGGCAGAATTTGTCGAGGGTTACGGCCAGGCGCTGATCGGCGGCTGAAACGCCGGCAATGTTTGCTAGACTGCCGGCTTTTTCCGCCGAGACCCCGACATGCAAATTGCCCTGGCCCCCATGGAGGGGCTGGTCGACAACATCCTGCGCGACGTGCTGACCCGCGTGGGCGGTATCGACTGGTGCGTCACCGAATTCATTCGCGTGTGCGACCGCCTGCTGCCGCCTTCCTCGTTCGACAAGCTCGCGCCCGAGCTGCGGCGGGGCGCCCGCACAGCCGCCGGGGTGCCCATGCGCGTGCAGTTGCTGGGCTCGGACCCGGTGTGCCTGGCCGACAATGCCGCACTGGCCTGTCAGCTGGGCGCACCGGTGATCGACCTGAACTTCGGTTGCCCGGCCAAGACCGTGAACAAGTCGCGCGGTGGGGCGGTGCTGCTGAAAGAGCCCGAGCTGTTGCACGCCATCGTGCGTGAAGTGCGCCGGGCAGTGCCCGCGCATATCCCGGTGACGTCGAAAATGCGCCTGGGCTTCGACAGCCCTGATGGCGCGCTGGAATGTGCCACGGCACTGGCCGAAGGTGGCTCTGCGCACCTGGTGGTGCATGCGCGGACCAAGGTCGAGGGCTACAAGCCACCGGCACACTGGGAGTGGGTGGCGCGGGTGCAGGACGTGGTCAAGGTGCCGGTGTTCGCCAATGGCGAGATCTGGACCGTGGATGACTGGCGGCGTTGCCGGGAGGTCAGTGGGGCCGAGGACATCATGCTGGGCCGTGGCCTGGTCTCGCGCCCCGACCTGGGCCTGCAGATTGCTGCGGCGAGTGATGGTCGGGATTATCAGCCGATGAGCTGGGATGACCTGCTGCCGTTGCTGCGCGAATTCTGGCGCCAGGCCCAGCACAAGCTTTCGCCGCGTTATGCGCCGGGGCGCATGAAGCAATGGCTGGCGATGTTGACCCGTAGTTACCCCGAGGCGGTGGTGCTGTTTGCCGAGTTGCGCCGGGAAGATGATTGCGCGCGGATCAGTCGGTTGTTGGGGGGGGATGCGCCTTCCTTCGAGGCCTGTGTAGCCTGAGCGGGCCGATTCACCCGCGAAAGGCCAATCCAGAGCAATAATCCAGATTTTTTCTGCTTGCCCCTTGAAAGGATTTCTCTCGGCCATATCTCTTGAGTGCGCGATGCCGAAGTCGGGTCGCGTAATGACTTACTTGCTGAATCTCAGGAGTTCATGACCATGACTACCGCTTTCTCTCTCGCTCCACTGTTCCGTCATTCTGTTGGTTTCGACCGTTTCAACGACCTGTTCGAATCCGCAGCGCGTAACGAGGCCGGTAGCAGCTACCCGCCCTACAACGTGGAAAAGCATGCCGAAGACCACTACCGTATCGTGGTTGCTGCAGCCGGTTTCCAGGAGCAGGATCTCGACCTGCAGGTTGAAAAAGGTGTCCTGACCGTGACCGGTGGCAAGCGCGAAAATGCTGCCGCTGAAGTGACCTACCTGCATCAGGGGATCGCCCAGCGCGCCTTCAAGCTGTCTTTCCGCCTGGCCGACCATATCGAAGTCAAGGCCGCAGGCCTGGCCAATGGCCTGCTCAGCATCGACCTGCTGCGCATCGTGCCTGAAGAAGCCAAGGCCAAGCGCATCCCGATCAATGGCGACAAGCCAGCGCTGAACTGATCGCGCTGATGTGAAAAAAAGGGCACCTTCGGGTGCCCTTTTTGCGTCTGTGGTGATCAGTAATCCGCCGGCGCCTCCATCAGCATCTGCCGAAACTCCTGCAGCGGCAGTGGCCGGCTGTGCAGGTAACCTTGATACAGGTGGCAGCCCAGCTGTTCGAGAAACTCCAGTTGCTCGGTCAATTCGACCCCTTCGGCAATGACCGCCAGGTCCAGGCTGCGGGCCATGGCGACGATGGCGCGGACGATCTCGGCGTCGTTGGGGTCGATGGGCGCATCGCGGACGAAGGTCTGGTCGATTTTCAGCGCATCCACCGGCAGGCGCTTGAGGTAGGTGAGCGAGGAGTAGCCGGTGCCGAAGTCATCCATGGCAAAACTGACCCCGTAGCGCTTCAGCTCGCGCATCTTGCTGATGGTGTCCTCAAGGTTCTGGATGACGATGCCTTCGGTAATTTCCAGTTTCAGCATCTGCCGCGGCAGGCGGTAGTCGTCCAGGCTGCGCAGCACCCGGCCGACAAAGTCGTTCTGGCGGAATTGCCGCGGGCTGATGTTCACGCACAGGCTGAAATCATCGGCATCGATCAGCCCGTCGGCGAGCATGCGTGCGCAGGCATCGCAGGCTTCGTCGAGGATCCAGCTGCCAACTTCCAGTATCAGGCCACTTTCCTCGAGCACCTGGATGAACTGCCCTGGCGGTTGCTGGCCCAGCTGCGGGTGGTGCCAGCGCAGCAGCACCTCGGCGCCGACGATGCGGTTGTCGCGGGCGTCTACCTGTGGCTGAAAGTGCAGCGCCAGTTCACCGCGGGCCAGGGCCAGGCGCAGGTCGTTTTCCATGCGCAGCCGCTCGCTGGCGGCCTTCTGCATGGTGGTGTGGAACAGCTGGGTGGTGTTACGCCCGGAGTCCTTGGCCCGGTACAGGGCGATATCGGCGCGTTTGAGCAGGTCGGCCGGGGTGGTGCCATGGTCGGGGATCAGCGCCACACCGATGCTGGGCGTTACCTGTAGCCGTTGGCCGTCCAGTGTCATTGGTTCGGCCAGCAGTTCGCGCAGGGTATCGGCCAGCTCGCGAACTTTCTCTTCCACCAACTCGCGGCTGCCCTCCAGGCCGCTGAGCAGTACCACGAACTCATCGCCACCCAGGCGCGCCACAGTGTCTTCCAGGCGGACGCTGGCCTCCAGCCGTGCGGTGATGATTTTCAACACCGTGTCGCCCACCGGGTGGCCCAGCGAGTCGTTGATGTGCTTGAAGTGGTCGAGGTCGAGGAACAGCAGGGCACCGCGCAGGTTGTGGCGCTTGAGCAGGGCGATCTGTTGGCTCAGGCGGTCCATCAGCAGGGCGCGGTTGGGCAGGTTGGTCAGCGGGTCATGGTAGGCCAGGTGGCGTATCTGCGCCTGGGCATTCTTCAGCTGGCTTACGTCGCGGGCGGTCAGCAGCAGGCAATCGATCTCGTTGAGGGTGATCGGCTCCACCGACACCTCCACGGTCAGGATGTCGCCGCGCTTGTTGCGCCCAAGCATCTCGCGGTGGTGCACCCGGCCGCGATCGCGCAATTCGCCGAGCAGGGCGGCGCGCTGCTTGTCATCGGCCCAGATGCCGAGCTCGTACACGGTGTGGCCGACCACCTCGGCGGTGCTGTAGCCGGTCAGGCGGCAAAAACCGTCGTTGATTTCCAGGTAGCGGCCGCTGTGGCGTTCGGTGATGGTGATCGCGTCGGGGCTGGAGTGGAAGGCCTTGGCGAACTTCTCCTCGCTGGACTTCAGGGCCGCCTCGGCGCGTTGCTGCTGGGTGATGTCGCGCAGGGTGGTGACGCTGCAGGGCTGGTCGTCGACGGTGATCAGGCGGCTGGAAATCACGCAGGTCAGCGGCGCGCCGTTGCGGTGGTTGACCACTACGGCGACGTTGCTAAGGGCCTGCTCGCGGATGACCCGTTCGATGCGTTGCGCGCGCTCGATGGACTCGGCCCACAGGCCGATTTCTTCGGCGGTGCGGCCGATCACCTGGTCGGTGGCCCAGCCGAAGGTCTGGGTGAACGCCGGGTTGATCTCGATGAACTGGCCGGTGTCCTGGCGGGTCACGCAGATGGGGTCGGGGCTGACCTGGAACAGGCTGGCGAATTTCTCTTCAGAGGCGCTCAGGCGCTGCTCGCGTTCCACCTGGTCGGTAATGTCGAGCAGGGTGCCGGCCATGCGCAGCGGGTTGCCCTGGTCGTCACGGTACAGCCGCGCGCGGCTTTCGATGTAGCGCGATATGCCGTTTTCCAGCTGTACCCGGTAGGTGATCTGGTAGTTGCCCGCCGGGCCTTCGCGCAGGCTGCGGTAGGCCTGGCGCATCGAGTTGCGCTCGTCCTCGGGCACCCCTTCGAAAAAGGCATCGAACGATTCGTGAAACGGGATGGGCGGCAGGCCGTGCAGCTGCGCAGCCCGCGCCGAGCCGTAGAGCATGCCGCTGGGGATATGCCAGTCCCAGGTGCCGAGTTGCGCCGAGTCCAGGGCCAGGTCAAGGCGTTCCTGGCTGTCCTTCAGGGCTTGTTCGGCGCGCTTGCGTTCGGTGGTGTCGACGAAGGTGCTTATAAGGAATGTCACGCCTTCCAGTTCGATGCCCTGGGTGCACAGGATCCCGTCATGTACCTTGCCGCTGGAGGCGCGGAACTGCACTTCGAGGATCAGCGGGCCGTTGTTGGCGCGGGTCGATTCAATCACCTGATGGCGCTGCTCGGGGTTGGCCCACAGGCCGAGCTCCAGGCTGGTCTTGCCGATCACCTGGCTACCGGGCCAGCCGAACATGTCCTCGAAGTGCTGGTTGACCTCGAAGATCATGCCGTCGTGGCGACGGGTCAGCAAAATGGCGTTGGGGCTCAGGTGGAACAGGGTGGCGAAGCGTTTTTCCGAATTGATCAGCGCGGTTTCGCGCTCGCGCTGGCGGGTGATTTCGCGGATTACCCCGATCATCTGCGGCCGCCCATGCTGGTCAAGGGTGAGGCTGCCGTTTATTTCCAGCCAGTGCAGGCTGCCGTCCGGCCAGCGGATGCGGTGGCGCATCGCCTGCTCCACCGGCTCGCCATTGAACACCGCCTGGAACACCTGGCGCGTGCGGGCGCGGTCTTCTTCGGGCAGCAGGTCGAGGTAGTCGACATCGGCCGGCAACGGGCGCTGCGGGTCGAAGCCGAACAGGGCCTGGGTACCCCGTGACCAGCTTACCCGGCCGCTTTCGATGTCCCACAGCCAGGCTCCCAGGCGCGCGCCGTTGAGCGCGGCCAGCAGTTGTGGGGCATTCTGCCAGGCTTGCTCCGATTCCTGGGGGTCGGCCGCCGGTATGCGCGGCAGGCGCAAAAAGCGGTTTGCTGATTTGGGCATCGGTACCAGACCTTTGGCGAATGACGCGTCCTTGAACTTGGAAATGCCGAGCTGACTACCGGTCAGGCGGGCCCTGCGTGGCTGTCGAGCAGTGCCATGAATGCCCTGGCTGCGTTCGACAGCGTTCGCTCCGTGTGCAGAATGTAGCCTAGCTGGCGCGACAGCTGTATGCCGGGCAAGGCGATGGGTGCAACCTGTTCGTCGAGCATGGTGCGCGGTAGCACGCTCCACGCCAGGCCGATCGAGACCATCATCTTGATGGTTTCCAGGTAGTTGGTGCTCATGGCGATGTTCGGCGTCAGGCCCTGGCTTTCGAACAGGCGCTGGACGATATGGTGGGTAAAGGTGTTGCCGCCGGGGAACACCGCCGGGTGGCGGGCGACATCCGCCAGGCTGACGGCCTGGTCGTTCGCCAGTGGGTGCTCGGGGGCGGCGACGAAATCCAGGGCGTCGTCCCACACCGGCACGGCCTTGACCAGGTGGTGGGGCTCGGGGGCCAGGGTGATCACGGCAATTTCGGCGCGGCCATGCAGAATCTCATCGTAGGCCTGTTCCGAATCCATGAACTGAATATCCAGCGCTACGGCGGGGTGCTGGCGGGTGAATGCCCGTAACAGTGGGGGCAGGCGGTGCAGGCCGATGTGATGGCTGGTGGCCAGGGTCAGGCGACCGCTCACTTCCCCGGTCAAATTGGTCAGGGCCCGTCGGGTATCATCGAGCACATTGAGTATCTGGTAGGCCCTTGGCAGCAAGGCGCGCCCGGCCTCGGTCAATGTCACCTCACGACCCAGGCGGTCGAACAGGCGCACGCCCAGTTGCTGCTCCAGGCCGGCGATGCGTTTGCTGATGGCCGGCTGGGTCAGGAACAGGCGTTCGGCCGCCCCGGAGAAACTGCCGGTTTCGGCAATGGCGATAAAGGCACTGAGGTTGGCCAGATCCATGGGCTTGTATTCCTTTGGGTTATCCAAAGCATAAAAATTATGAATTTGAGTTATTCAATCTAACCCCATAGCATCGTCCATACAAGCCAAGGGGTTTTTGGCATAGAAAGAACGCTGATGAGGAACAGTCTGATGGCTGGCAAAACGCTCTACGACAAACTCTGGGAAGCCCATGAGGTCAAGCGCCGTGATGACGGCTCGTCCTTGATCTACATCGACCGCCACATCATCCACGAAGTGACGTCGCCCCAAGCCTTCGAAGGCCTGCGCCTGGCTAGCCGCAAACCTTGGCGCATCGACACCAACATCGCCACGCCAGACCACAACGTGCCGACCACGCCAGAGCGCAAGGGCGGCATCGAGGCCATCGCCGACCAGGTATCGCGCCTGCAGGTGCAGACCCTTGACGAGAACTGTGACGAATACGGCATCGTCGAATTCAAGATGAACGACGTGCGCCAGGGCATCGTCCACGTCATCAGCCCGGAGCAGGGTGCCACCTTGCCAGGCATGACCGTGGTCTGCGGCGACTCGCACACCTCCACCCATGGCGCCTTTGGTGCCCTGGCCCACGGCATCGGTACCTCCGAGGTAGAGCATGTGCTCGCCACCCAGTGCCTGGTCGCCAAGAAGATGAAGAACATGCTGGTGCGCGTGGAAGGCCAGTTGCCTGCCGGCGTTACCGCCAAGGACATCGTCCTGGCCGTGATCGGCAAGATCGGCACCGCCGGCGGTAACGGCCACGCCATGGAGTTCGCCGGCAGCGCGATCCGCGAATTGTCGATGGAAGGCCGCATGACCATCTGCAACATGTCCATCGAAGCCGGTGCACGTGTCGGCCTGGTGGCCACTGACGCCACCACCGTTGCCTACGTCGAAGGCCGCCCGTACGCGCCGAAGGGCGAGCAGTGGGAACGTGCTGTAGAAGCCTGGAAAGACCTGGTTTCCGATGACGATGCGGTGTTCGACACCGTGGTCGAACTGGATGCCGGCCAGATCAAGCCGCAGGTCAGCTGGGGCACCTCGCCCGAGATGGTCCTGGCCGTCGACCAGCGCGTACCGGACCCGGCCGCCGAGGCCGACCTGGTCAAGCGTGGCTCGATCGAGCGCGCCTTGAAGTACATGGGCCTGACCGCCAACCAGGCCATCACCGATATCCAGCTGGACCGCGTGTTCATCGGCTCGTGCACCAATTCGCGTATCGAAGACCTGCGTGCTGCGGCGGAAATCGCCAAGGGCCGCAAGGTGGCGGCTACCGTCAAGCAGGCCATCGTTGTGCCGGGTTCGGGCCTGGTCAAGGCCCAGGCCGAGCGTGAAGGCCTGGACAAGATCTTCGTCGAAGCCGGTTTCGAATGGCGTGAACCAGGCTGCTCGATGTGCCTGGCGATGAACCCGGACCGGCTGGAGAGTGGCGAGCACTGCGCGTCCACCTCCAACCGCAACTTCGAAGGCCGCCAGGGCGCCGGTGGGCGTACCCACCTGGTCAGCCCGGCCATGGCTGCCGCTGCTGCGGTGACTGGCCACTTCATCGATGTTCGCGAGTTGATCCAAGGGAGCGCAGCATGAAAGCCTTTACCCAGCACACTGGCCTCGTCGCGCCGTTGGACCGTGCCAACGTCGACACCGACCAGATCATCCCCAAGCAGTTTCTGAAGTCGATCAAGCGCACCGGCTTTGGCCCCAACCTGTTCGACGAATGGCGTTACCTGGACGTGGGGCAGCCCTATCAGGACAACAGCAAACGCCCGTTGAACAATGAGTTTGTGCTCAACCACGAGCGTTATCAGGGTGCCAGTGTATTGCTGGCGCGGGAGAACTTCGGTTGCGGTTCCAGCCGCGAGCATGCCCCGTGGGCCCTGGACGAGTACGGCTTCCGTAGCGTGATCGCGCCAAGCTTTGCCGACATCTTCTTCAACAACAGCTTCAAGAACGGTTTGCTGCCGATCATCCTCAGCGATGAGGAAGTGGACGAGCTGTTCAAGCAGGTCGAGGCCAACCCGGGTTACCAGCTGACCATTGACCTGCAGGCGCAGGCAGTGACCCGCCCGGATGGCAAGGTGCTGCACTTCGAAATCGACGCGTTCCGCAAGCACTGCCTGCTCAATGGCCTGGACGATATCGGCCTTACCTTGCAGGACGGCGATGCGATCAAGGCCTTCGAGGGCAAGCACCGCGCCAGCCAGCCTTGGCTGTTCCGTGATGCCTGATTGATATAGCCGGCATTTGTACTGGCTGTGCCGGCCTCTTCGCGGGTAAACCCGCTCCCCCAGGAATACAACAGGTCTTAATACTGTGGGTTCTTTGTGGGAGCTGGCTTGCCGGCGATAGGGCCGACACAGGCAACAAAAAATACCAAAGGATTTAGCCATGACCAGCACCCAGCACACCGATGTGGTCCAGCGCCAGTTCGGCGAACAGGCCAGCGCCTACCTCAGCAGCGCCGTGCACGCCCAGGGCAGTGAATTTGCCCTGCTGCAAGCCGAGCTGGCAGGCCAGGGCCATGCCCGCGTGCTGGACCTGGGCTGCGGTGCCGGTCATGTCAGCTTCCACGTCGCCCCGCTGGTCGCCGAAGTGGTCGCCTACGACCTCTCGCAAGCCATGCTCGACGTGGTCGCCAGCGCCGCCAGCGAGCGCGGCCTGGCCAATATCACCACCGAGCGCGGCGCGGCCGAGCGCCTGCCGTTCGCCGATGGCGCGTTCGACTTCGTCTTCAGCCGCTACTCCGCCCACCACTGGAGCGACCTGGGCCTGGCCCTGCGCGAAGTGCGTCGGGTGCTCAAGCCTGGTGGCGTGGCGGCGTTCATCGATGTGATGTCACCCGGCAGCCCGCTGCTCGACACCTACCTGCAAACGGTCGAAGTGCTGCGCGACACCAGCCACGTGCGCGACTACTCCGCCGCCCAATGGCAGCGCCAGGTCAGCGAAGCCGGCCTGCATGTGCGCAGTCACACCCGCCAGCCGTTGCGCCTTGAGTGGAGCACCTGGGTCGAGCGCATGCGTACGCCCGAGCCGATGCGCGTGGCCATTCGCCAATTGCAGCAAGCGATGGGTGAAGAAGTACGGCAGTATTACCAGATCGAGGCCGATGGCTCGTTCAGCACCGACGTGCTGGTGTTGTGGGCAGAGCGTTAAGAACCTTTCGGTGGGGCCCGCATGGCCGCACCGCGTGAATGAATAGAGGAAAGCATGAGCAAGCAGATTCTGATTCTCCCAGGTGATGGTATCGGCCCGGAAATCATGGCCGAAGCGGTCAAGGTGCTGGACCTGGCCAATGACAAGTTCCAGCTCGGTTTCAACCTGCAGCACGACGTGATCGGCGGCGCTGCCATTGACAAGCACGGCGTGCCGCTGGCCGACGAAACCCTGGAGCGTGCGCGCAAGGCCGATGCCGTGCTGCTGGGCGCCGTGGGTGGGCCGAAGTGGGACAAGATCGAGCGTGATATCCGCCCGGAGCGCGGCCTGCTGAAAATCCGTTCGCAACTGGGTCTGTTCGCCAACCTGCGCCCGGCCATCCTCTACCCGCAACTGGCCGATGCCTCGTCGCTGAAGCCGGAAATCGTCGCCGGCCTGGACATCCTCATCGTCCGCGAGCTGACCGGCGGCATCTACTTTGGTGCCCCGCGTGGCCAGCGCGAGCTGGAAGGTGGCGAGCGCCAGGCTTATGACACCCTGCCGTACAGCGAAAGCGAAGTGCGCCGCATTGCCCGTGTCGGCTTCGACATGGCCCGGGTACGTGGCAAGAAGCTGTGCTCGGTGGACAAGGCCAACGTCCTGGCTTCCAGCCAGCTGTGGCGTGAAGTGGTCGAAGAGGTGGCCAAGGACTACCCGGATGTCGAGCTGAGCCACATGTACGTCGACAACGCTGCCATGCAGCTGGTACGTGCACCCAAGCAGTTCGACGTGATGGTGACCGACAACATGTTCGGTGACATTCTGTCGGATGAAGCTTCCATGCTGACCGGTTCCATCGGCATGCTGCCTTCGGCGTCGCTGGATGCCGACAACAAGGGCATGTACGAGCCGTGCCACGGCTCGGCGCCGGACATCGCCGGCCTTGGCATCGCCAACCCGCTGGCGACCATCCTGTCGGTGTCGATGATGCTGCGCTACAGCTTCAACCAGACGGCTGCCGCCGATGCCATCGAGAAGGCGGTAAGCCTGGTCCTGGACCAGGGCCTGCGCACCGGCGACATCTTCTCGGAAGGCTGCCGTAAAGTAGGTACGCAGGAAATGGGCGACGCAGTAGTCGCAGCGCTGCGGAATCTGTAATCTCTCTGGCCCGCCACCCCAAATTCCTGGTGGCGGCCCACTTTTAGCAAAGGTGTAGTTGCGATGAAACGTGTAGGTCTGATCGGTTGGCGCGGTATGGTCGGTTCCGTGCTCATGCAGCGGATGCTGGAGGAGCAGGATTTCGACCTCATCGAGCCGGTGTTCTTCACTACTTCCAATGTCGGTGGCCAAGGCCCCAACGTCGGCAAGGATACAGCGCCGCTCAAGGACGCTTATTCGATTGAAGAACTCAAGACCCTCGACGTGATCCTGACCTGCCAGGGCGGCGACTACACCAACGAGGTGTTCCCCAAGCTGCGTGAAGCCGGTTGGCAGGGCTACTGGATCGACGCTGCTTCGTCCCTGCGCATGCAGGATGACGCAGTGATCATCCTCGACCCGGTCAACCGCAAGGTCATCGACCAGCAGCTGGACGCCGGTACCAGGAATTACATCGGCGGCAACTGCACCGTCAGCCTGATGCTGATGGGCCTGGGCGGCCTGTTCGAAGCCGGCCTGGTCGAGTGGATGAGCGCCATGACCTACCAGGCAGCTTCGGGTGCCGGTGCGCAGAACATGCGCGAGCTGATCAAGCAGATGGGCGCCACCCACGCGGCCGTCGCCGAAGACCTGGCCAACCCGGCCAGCGCCATCCTCGACATCGACCGCAAGGTGGCCGAAGCGATGCGCAGCGAGGCGTACCCGACCGAGAACTTCGGTGTGCCGCTGGCGGGCAGCCTGATCCCTTGGATCGACAAGGAGCTGCCAAACGGCCAGAGCCGCGAAGAATGGAAGGCCCAGGCCGAGACCAACAAGATCCTCGGCCGCTTCAAGAGCCCGATCCCGGTCGATGGTATCTGCGTGCGCATCGGCGCCATGCGTTGCCATAGCCAGGCGCTGACCATCAAGCTGAACAAGGACGTGCCGATCGCCGATATCGAAGGCATGATCAGCCAGCACAACCCTTGGGTGAAGCTGGTGCCGAACCAGCGTGAAATCAGCATGCAGGAACTGAGCCCGACCAACGTCACCGGTACCCTGAACGTACCGGTTGGCCGTTTGCGCAAGCTGAACATGGGTTCGCAGTACCTGGGTGCGTTCACCGTGGGCGACCAGCTGCTGTGGGGTGCCGCCGAACCGCTGCGCCGCATGCTGCGGATCCTGCTGGAGCGTTGATCGTTCTGCTGTGACCGAAAACCCGTGCTGGCGACAGCGCGGGTTTTTTTATATCCGCAAATGTTCATCGAGGCCGATACGAGAAGCGCATAGACGGCATTGGCCTCGCCCCAACAATCCGAGTAAAGTGCCGCTCCCGTTTCGCCAGAGGCAGCCCGCATGAACCCAACATTCGATATCGCCGTCGTCGGCGCCACCGGCAGCGTCGGTGAAACCCTGGTACAGGTCCTCGAAGAACTGGCGTTCCCGGTCGGCACCCTGCACCTGCTGGCCAGCATGGAATCGGCAGGCAGCAGCGTCATGTTCGCCGGCAAAAAGCTCAAGGTGCGTGAAGTCGACAGCTTCGACTTCGCCCAGGTCAAGCTGGCCTTCTTCGCCACCGGCGCCGCTGTCAGCCGCAGCTTCGCCGGCAAGGCGCTGCAGGCCGGCTGCTCGGTCATCGACCTGTCCGGTGGCCTGGACGATGCCCTGGCACTGGTGCCCGAAGCCAACGCCGAACGCCTGGCCGGCCTGGCACTGCCGGCACGCATTGTCAGCCCATGCTCGGCCGCCGTTGCCCTGGCCGTGGCGCTGGCGCCGCTTAAAAGCCTGCTGGACATCGAGCGGGTGCAGGTGATGGCCGCGCTGGCGGTGTCTGCACAAGGCCGCGAAGCGGTCAGCGAACTTGCCCGGCAAACCGCCGAACTGCTCAATGCCCGCCCGCTTGAGCCGCGTTTCTTCGACCGTCAGGTGGCGTTCAACCTGCTGGCCCAGGTCGGCGCAGCCGATGAGCAGGGCCACACGCTGCTGGAGCGCCGCCTGGTCAGCGAGCTGCGCGTGCTGCTGGACTTGCCTGAGCTGAAGATTTCCGTGAGCTGCGTTCAAGTCCCGGTGTTTTTCGGCGATAGCTTCAGTGTGGCCGTAGAAAGCCGTCGCCCGGTCGACCTGGACGCCGTCAACCAGGCCCTGGAGGCGGCTGACAGCCTCGAGCTGGTGGAGCGTGATGATTATCCGACCCCGGTAGGTGACGCAGTGGGCCAAGACGTGGTCTATGTTGGTCGTGTACGTCACGGTGTTGATGAAGACCAGCAGCTCAACCTCTGGCTCACCACCGACAACGTGCGCAAAGGCGCCGCGCTCAATGCCGTGCAAGTGGCACAATTGTTGATTAAACACATGCCGTAAAAGATACTGGCGAGCATATTTGTCCTGCTCCGCATGCAGGTTTCGGGACGATTCATACAAGGGAAGAGGTCATGCTTCGAATTCGCAAACTGGTTCTGGCCATGGCTGCAGCATCCGCGCTGTCGTCTGGCATGGCGAATGCCCTGGGCTTGGGGGAGCTGACCCTGAAGTCGGCACAGAATCAGCCGCTGGACGCCGAGATCGAATTGCTCGACGTGCGCGACCTCAAGGCGGCCGAAGTAGCGCCGAGCCTGGCGCCCCCGGAAGAGTTCAGCAAGGCCGGGGTGGCGTTTCCGACCTACCTCGAAGACCTGACCTTCACACCAGTGATCAACCCCAACGGCAGAAGCGTGCTGCGGGTGACCTCCAGCCAACCGCTGCCGGGGCCAGTGGTCAAATTCCTGGTCCAGGTAATGTGGCCGCAAGGCCGTCTGCTGCGTGACTACAGCGTACTGCTCGACCAGGCCAGGGCCCAGGGCGACAAGCAGGCGGCCGGCAACGTTGCCTCGGCGGTCACCGGTGCCAGCAGTTACACCACCCAGCGCCGCGACACCTTGTGGCAGATTGCCGCGCGCAACACCCAGGGTGGCTCGATCCAGCAGACCATGATCGCCATCCAGGCGCTGAACCCGGACGCATTCATCGGCAACAACATCAACCAGCTGAAGGTTGGCCAGGTACTGCGCCTGCCCGACCAGCAGCAGGTCCAGAACATCGCGCAGGGAGAGGCCAACAGCGAGGTGGCCGAACAGTATGCCGCCTGGCGTGAAGGCCGCCGCCTGGGCCCGCGTGCCCGCCAGCTGGACGCCACCCGCCGTGGCGCCGCCGAGGCCGCGCCGTCGGTTATCGCCCAAGGTGACAACCTGCGCCTGGTCAGCCCGGGCAACCAGGCCAGTGGCGGTCAGACCAAAGCCCTCAGCGACAAGCTGGCCTTGGCCCAGGAAAGTCTGGACACCAGCCGCCGTGACAACGAAGAACTGCAAAGCCGCATGTCCGACCTGCAGAGCCAGCTGGACAAGCTGCAGCGTCTGATCGAGCTGAAAAACAACCAGCTCGCGCGCCTCGAAGGGCAGGGCGCAGCCACCCCGGCAACGGCTGCCGCTGCTGTGAGCCAGCCAGCCGCCGCTGCGCAGCCTTCGGTCGAGCCAGCGCCCGCTGCCGTCGACACCGCGCCCGAGTCGGCACCTGCTGCCGCGCCAGCGCCTGCCAGCCAGCCGGACAGCGCACTCCAGCAGATCCTCGGCAACCCGTGGCTGCTCTGGCTGATTGCCGGTTCTACCCTTCTGGTACTGGCCCTGCTGCTGTGGCTGCTGGCGCGCAAGCGCAAGGCCCAGCAAGAGGCCGAGAAACACTTGCGGATGGCGCGGGCACTGGAAGAAGAGCAAGGCACGGGCTTTGACACCGATACCGATAGCCTTGATGGCGTTGAAGTCTCGGAGCCCAGCGTCACCCTGTCGCCAGCCGTGGTGGCCGCGTCGGCCGCCGCTGCCGTTGCTGCAGAAAAAGCGGCTGCGCCAGTCGCCGAACCGCTGCCCGAGCCTGAAACAGATCCGTACCCCGGTTTGCTGGCGGAGGTCGATCAATGCCTGGCCGAAGGCCGCCTGAACCGCGCTACCGAGCTGCTGGAGCCCGCCGTGGCCGCAGCGCCGCAGCGTGATGACCTGCGCCTGAAGCTGATGGACGTGTACGCCCGCCAAGGTGACCAGAGCGCGTTCGTCGAGCAGGAGCGCAAGCTGCCGGCAACCGAGCAGAATGCTGCAGAAGTCGCCGGGCTGAAGGAACGCTACCCGGCGATGCTCAGCCTGGCCGCAGCCGGCCTGGGTGCGGCGGCGCTGGCTGCCGAAATGGATGAGCAGTACGTGCAGGGCCTGCTGCAGGATCAGCCTGAAGCGCCAGCGGTGGCTGACGTTGTGCCTGAAGAAGTGCCGGAATTCGAGCCCGAGCCGGATGTTGTAGCGCAAGCGGAGCCTGAGGCAGCACTCGAGCCGGAGGCTGAACTGGATGCCTTCGACGAAGTGTCGACCCTCGATGAGCCAGGCCTGGACGAGCAGGACCTGGACAGCGCCTTTGACTTGAGCCTGGGTGAAGACCTGCCCGAAGAGGACCCGCTGGCAGCACCGCTGCTGGACGAGCCGCTGGCGCAGGCGCCCGAGCCCGACGAACCGGTACTGGATGAGCCTTCGCTGGAAGAGGCGCAGCCTGAAGAAGAACCGTTTGCCGTGGACGCCGAGCTGCAGGCTGAGGCCGATGCAGACTTCGAGGCCATGCTGGCCCAGGCCGAGCCCCAGCCTGCTGTGGACCTGTCCGATTTCGACCTCGATATCACCGAGCCTGTCACCCCGGCTGCCCCGCAAGCAGTGGCAGAGACCCCGGTGGATGTCGCTGCGGAGCTGGATGCCTTCGACAGCGTGCCGGCGTTCGACCCGATCTCCGATTTCGACCTGCCGTCAGACTTCGACCTGTCGTTGTCGCTGGAAGATGACTCGCCAGCCGCCAAGAGCTTCGCTTCGGAGCTGGACGACGTCAACGCCGAGCTGGACAAACTGTCGCAGAGCCTCGAGTCGCCGTCGCTGGAGCCGCACTTCACCAGCGAGGATGCGGCTGCACAGCCGGAGCCAGAGCCGCTGGACGACCTCGACTTCGACTTCTTCTCCGGCAGTGATGAAGTGGCCACCAAGCTCGACCTGGCCCGTGCCTATATCGACATGGGTGACAACCAGGGCGCGCGCGACATCCTTGATGAGGTAGTCAAGGACGGCGACGACACCCAGCGTCAGGAAGCCGAGGACATGTTGTCTCGACTGGTCTGATCGAGGTCCTGGAACGCGATACACCTTCAACGGCAGCCCTACGCGGCTGCCGTTGTCGTTATAATCCCCGCCATTCCGTACACCCCACAGGTTTCATGCTCTTGGACATCATCGACAGCGCCGCCACCGAATCTGCGGCCGAAGGCTACTCCCGTATCGCCCTGGGCGTGGAATACAAGGGCGCGCGTTACCGCGGCTGGCAGCGCCAGGCCAGCGGTGTGCCGAGCGTGCAGCAAGCGCTGGAGCAGGCGCTGTCCACGGTGGCCAACGAGCCAATCGCGGTGGTCTGCGCCGGGCGTACCGATGCCGGCGTACACGGCTGCGGGCAGATCGTGCACTTCGACACCCGCGCCGTGCGCGACGAACGCGCCTGGACCATGGGCACCAACTTCAACCTGCCGCACGACATCAGCGTGGTCTGGTCGCGGCCGATGTCGGCCGACTTCCATGCCCGCTTCAAGGCCTGTGCCCGGCGCTACCGCTACGTCATCTACAACGACCCGATCCGCCCGGCGCACCTGGCCGAGGAAGTTACCTGGAACCACCGTCCACTGGACGTCGAGCGCATGGCCGAAGCCGCGCAGTTCCTGCTCGGCACCCACGACTTCAGCGCCTTCCGCGCCAGCCAGTGCCAGGCCAAGTCGCCAATCAAGCACATTTACCACCTGCGCGTTACCCGCCATGGCCAGATGATCGTGCTGGACGTGCGCGCCACCGCCTTCCTGCACCACATGGTGCGCAACATTGCCGGGGTGCTGATGGCCATTGGTGCCGGCGAGCGCCCGGTTACCTGGGCGCGCGAGGTGCTGGAAGGGCGCAACCGCAGCGAAGGCGGGGTGACCGCACATCCTTACGGGCTGTATCTGGTGCAGGTGGAGTACCCGGAGGAGTTCGCGCTGCCCCAGCGTTACATTGGCCCACACTTTCTGACCGGTTTCGAGGCGTTGGCTGACTGACGGGCGCTAAAGTCATTTGCTAACATCCGGCCTTTCACCGTAACCAGCAGGGTTCGCTGTCCATGAGCAATGTACGCACCAAGATTTGCGGGATCACCCGCATCGAGGACGCACTGGCCGCTGCCGAAGCGGGTGCCGATGCCATCGGCTTCGTCTTCTATGCCAGGAGCCCCCGGGCTGTGGACGTGCTCCAGGCTCGGGCGATCATCGCCGAGCTGCCGCCGTTCGTGACCACGGTCGGGCTGTTCGTCAACGCCACGCGTTGCGAGCTGAACGAGATCCTCGAAGTGGTGCCGCTGGACCTGCTACAGTTCCACGGCGATGAAGCCCCGCAGGACTGCGAGGGTTTCCACCGCCCCTGGATCAAGGCCTTGCGCGTACGCCCGGGCGACGACCTGGAAGCAGCCTGCAAAACCTATTCGGGTGCCCGCGGTATTTTGCTGGACACCTACGTGAAGGGCGTACCCGGGGGAACCGGTGAAGCCTTCGACTGGTCATTGGTGCCGGCGCGCCTGAGCAAGCCAGTCATCCTCGCCGGCGGGCTGTCGGCCGATAACGTCGGTCGGGCCATTGCCCAGGTGCAGCCTTACGCGGTGGATGTCAGCGGCGGCGTCGAACAGGCCAAGGGCATCAAGGATGCGGCTAAAATCGAAGCCTTCATGCGTGCGGTGAAACAGGCGTGATGGCAGATGTGACGGCTGGCTGCGCGCCATCGTCCATAACTTTCGCAGCCCTGCGCGGCAGTCGTCAGTACATCTGACGGCAAAACAACACATTAGCGCTGGAGTGGCGCGCGGGAAGTCTCGCGGCCGGTCCAGCAACGTTCCATAAGATTTTGAGCTCAAGGGCAGGGCCGGCGACACCGGTCCCCCGCCTGCCAATACTGGAGAAAGAAAGCATGAGCAACTGGTTAGTCGACAAACTGATCCCTTCGATCATGCGTTCCGAGGTGAAGAAGAGCTCGGTGCCAGAAGGCCTGTGGCACAAGTGCCCGGCCTGCGAGGCCGTGCTGTATCGTCCGGAGCTGGAAAAGACCCTGGATGTCTGCCCCAAGTGCAACCACCACATGCGCATCGGTGCACGCGCGCGTATCGACATCTTCCTCGACGCCGAAGGCCGTGCCGAGCTGGGCGCTGACCTGGAGCCGGTCGACCGCCTGAAGTTCCGTGATGGCAAGAAGTACAAGGACCGCCTGACCGGCGCGCAAAAGCAGACCGGCGAGAAAGACGCGCTGATCTCCATGAGCGGCACCCTGATGGGCATGCCGATCGTGGTCAGCGCCTTCGAGTTCTCGTTCATGGGGGGTTCCATGGGCGCCATCGTCGGCGAGCGTTTCGTGCGTGCTGCCAACTACGCGCTGGAAAACCGCTGCCCGATGATCTGCTTCTCCGCCTCTGGCGGTGCACGCATGCAGGAAGCGCTGATCTCGCTGATGCAGATGGCCAAGACCTCTGCCGTGCTGGCGCGCTTGCGCGAGGAAGGCATCCCGTTCATCTCGGTGCTGACCGACCCGGTGTACGGCGGTGTTTCCGCCAGCCTGGCAATGCTCGGCGACGTTATCGTCGGTGAGCCGAAGGCACTGATCGGCTTCGCCGGCCCGCGGGTGATCGAGCAGACCGTGCGCGAGAAGCTGCCAGAAGGCTTCCAGCGCAGCGAGTTCCTGCTGGAGCACGGCGCCATCGACCTGATCATCTCCCGTGGCGAACTGCGCCCGCGTCTGGCCCGCCTGCTGGCGCAGATGACCGGCCAGGAAACCCCGGAGCAAGCGCGTGAGGCGGCTGCCGTCGCGTGATGAAACAACGATCCCTGGGCGAATGGCTCGCCTACCTCGAGCAATTGCACCCCTCGGCCATCGACATGGGCCTGGAGCGGTCGCAGAAGGTGCTTGCCCGGCTGGCGCTGGGCAAGCTGGCGCCACGCGTGGTGACGGTAACCGGCACCAACGGCAAGGGTTCCACCTGCGCCTTCGTAGCCTCGCTGTTGCGTGCCCAGGGGCTGAAGGTTGGCGTGTACAGCTCGCCGCACCTGTTGCGTTACAACGAACGGGTGCTGATCGAGGGTCAAGAGGCCAGCGATCAGCAACTGTGCGACGCCTTTGCCGCCGTCGAGGCGGCGCGGGGCGAAATTTCCCTGACCTACTTCGAGATGGGCACTCTGGCCGCGTTCTGGTTGTTCTACCAGTCGCAGCTGGATGCCGTGGTGCTGGAAGTGGGCCTTGGTGGTCGCCTGGACACCGTCAATGTGGTGGATGCCGACCTGGCACTGGTGACCAGTATCGGCGTCGACCATGTCGATTACCTGGGCGATACCCGCGAACGGGTGGCCTTCGAGAAGGCCGGCATCTTCCGCCAGGGCAAGCCTGCGTTGTGCGGTGACCTGGATCCGCCGCAGCCGTTGCTGGACAAGGCTGCCGACCTGGCCGCGCCGTTGTTCCTGCGCGGGCGTGATTTCGACCTGAGCAGCACCGATGGCAGCTGGAGCTGGCGCGGCACTGCAGCCGATGGCGCGCAAGTCGAACTAGGCGGCCTGCCGCTGCTCGATCTGCCCATGGAAAACGCTACCCTGGCTTTGCAGGCTTACCTGTTGATGGGCCTGCCTTGGGACGCAGGGCAGGTTCGCCAGGCGCTGCTGGATACCCGCATCACCGGTCGCCTCGACCGCCGTGTGCTGAGCTGGCAGGGCAAGCGGGTGGAGCTGCTGCTGGATGTGGGGCATAACCCCCATGCTGCGCAGTACCTGGCCCGACGCCTGGCAGCCCGGCCGCTCAAGGGGCGCCGCCTGGCGGTGTTCGGCCTGCTGGCGGACAAGGACCTGGGCGGTGTTGTCGCGCCGCTGCAGGGTCTGGTCGACCACTGGGCCGTGGCGCCGCTGGATACCCCGCGTAGCCGCCCGGCTGCAGAACTGGCTACGGCCTTGACGAACCTCGGCGCCGCAGTGAAGTCTTATGCCAGTGTCGACGCCGCCCTTGAGGGGCAATGCGCGCAGGCGACGGCGGATGACCAGATCCTGCTGTTCGGTTCGTTTTTCTGTGTTGCCCAGGCGCTGGAATGGCTGGAGCGGCACGCCCATGAGGGTGGAGTAGATGGCAGTGCTGGATAAAGGGATTAAACAGCGCATGGTGGGTGCGCTGGTGCTGGTGGCGCTGGCGGTGATTTTCCTGCCCATGCTGTTCACCCGCGAGGACGAGATGCGCCAGGTGCACGTCGAGGCCCCGCAGGCACCGGCCATGCCCAGCTTGCCGGAAGTGAAGGTAGAGCCGGTCGCCGTGCCTGAGCCACAGGTGATTCCGGAAGAACCGCAACCGGCGCCGGTGGTGGTCAACGAGTCGACGGCACCGGCCAGCCCCCCCAGCCAGCCGATCACGCCGTCGCCGCAGGCTCAGGCCCAGGCCCAGGCCCAGGCCCAGGCCCAACCGGTCAAGCCGCAGGCGTCGGCACCTGCAGCTAAAGTCGAGGCCAAGGCTGCAGCGCCCTCGAAGATCGATGTCAATGGCTTGCCGGTCAGCTGGTCTATCCAGTTGGCCAGCCTGTCCAACCGTGCAGGGGCAGAAAAACTCCAGCAGACCTTGCGTAGCCAGGGTTACAACGCCTATATCCGTTCGGCGGGTGGCATGAACCGGGTGTACGTCGGGCCGCTGATCGAGCGGGCCGAGGCCGAGCGCGTGCGTGATGCGGTCAACCGCCAGAACAGTCTCAAGGGCTTTGTCGTGCGCTTCCAGCCCGAGCGCAGCTGATAGCCGCGGGGCGGCTATGCCGCCCATCACCGGCAAGCCAGCTCCCACCTCGACCGCATCGGCCTCAAGTCATGTGCAATCCCGGTGGAAGCAGCTGTTTTCCCCTGATTCCAGAAGCTTGCGCGATCCCTGTCGGAGCTGGCTTGCCGGCGATGAAGCAAACACCAATCCAGCTGACATTCCGCTTACTCCCAGCCCTGCGCTCTGGTAAAATGCGCCGCCTCAAACGTCTGCAGGCAGCACCGTGGCATTTACCCTGGTTGATTGGGCGATCATCGCGATCATCGCCGTCTCCACACTGATCAGTCTCAAGCGCGGCTTCGTCAAAGAGGCTTTGTCCTTGCTCATCTGGATCATTGCCGGTGCGGTTGCCTGGATGTTCGGCGGTTCGCTCTCGGTGTATCTTGAGAGCTATATCCAGACGCCATCGATGCGCGTCATCGCTGGCTGCGCCATTCTTTTCGTCGCCACCTTGCTGGTGGGGGCCATGGTCAACTTCCTGGTCGGCGAGCTGATCCGCGTGACCGGATTGTCCGGCACCGATCGTTTCCTGGGCATGGCATTCGGTGCCGCGCGCGGGGCTTTGCTGGTGGTGGTGGCCATAGGCCTGATCAGCCTGGGGCCGGTGCAACAAGATACCTGGTGGCAGGAATCACGCCTGATACCACAATTTCTCCTGGTCGCCGACTGGTCGAAAAACCTGATCCTGGGTTTTACCGGCCAATGGACGCCCGGTGGACTGATCAGCGCTCCCGCTGATCTTCCGTTCAAGGAACAGTTGCTCGGGCCTGCTAAGCCCTGAGCGCTATTCACTCAAGTTTCGTCAAAGTAGGGGTTGCGTCGCATGTGTGGCATCGTCGGTATCGTCGGTAAGTCGAACGTCAATCAGGCGCTGTATGACGCGCTTACGGTCCTCCAGCACCGCGGCCAGGACGCTGCCGGTATCGTGACCAGCCATGACGGCCGGTTGTTCCTGCGCAAGGATAATGGCCTGGTGCGCGATGTGTTCCAGCAGCGCCACATGCAGCGCCTGGTCGGCAGCATCGGCATCGGCCACGTGCGCTACCCGACTGCGGGCAGCTCGACCTCGGCCGAGGCCCAGCCGTTCTATGTCAACTCTCCGTATGGCATCACCCTGGCACACAACGGCAACCTGACCAACGTCGAGCAGCTGGCCAAGGAGATCTACGAGTCCGACCTGCGCCACGTCAACACCAACTCCGACTCGGAAGTGCTGCTGAACGTGTTCGCCCATGAGCTGGCGGTGCGCGGCAAGCTGCAGCCCACCGAGGAAGACGTATTCGCTGCAGTTTCCCACGTGCACAGCCGCTGCGTCGGCGGTTACGCCGTGGTGGCGATGATCACCGGCTACGGCATCGTCGGTTTCCGTGACCCTAACGGCATCCGCCCGGTGGTGTTCGGCCAGCGCCACACCGACGAAGGCGTGGAGTACATGATCGCCTCCGAAAGCGTGGCCCTCGACGTGCTCGGCTTTACCCTGATCCGCGACCTGGCCCCGGGCGAAGCGGTGTACATCACCGAAGGCGGCCAGCTGTTCACCAAGCAGTGCGCCGAAGCGCCAAAACTGCAGCCGTGCATCTTCGAGCACGTGTACCTGGCGCGCCCGGACTCGATCATCGATGGCATCTCGGTGTACAAGGCCCGTCTGCGCATGGGTGAAAAGCTGGCCGACAAGATCATGCGCGAGCGCCCCGAGCATGATATCGACGTGGTTATCCCGATCCCGGACACCAGCCGCACGGCCGCGCTGGAGCTGGCCAATCGCCTGGGCGTGAAGTTCCGCGAAGGCTTCGTCAAGAACCGCTACATCGGCCGTACCTTCATCATGCCCGGCCAGGCCGCGCGCAAGAAATCGGTGCGCCAGAAGCTCAACGCCATCGAGCTGGAATTCCGCGGCAAGAACGTGATGCTGGTGGACGACTCGATCGTGCGCGGCACCACCTGCAAGCAGATCATCCAGATGGCCCGTGAAGCTGGCGCCAAGAATGTCTACTTCTGCTCCGCAGCCCCGGCTGTACGCTACCCCAACGTCTACGGCATCGACATGCCGAGTGTTCACGAACTGATCGCCCACAACCGTACCACCGACCAGGTGGCCGAGTTGATCGGCGCCGACTGGCTGATCTACCAGGACCTCCCGGACCTGATCGATTCGGTCGGTGGCGGCAAGATCAAGATCGATCACTTCGATTGCGCGGTATTCAACGGTGAGTACGTCACCGGCGATATCGACGAAGCCTACCTCGAGCGTATCGAGCAGGCCCGTAATGACCTGGCCAAGGTCAAGCACCAGGCGGTCAGCGCGATCATCGACCTCTACAACAACTGATTCAGGGAGCGACGGCATGACGGATCAATGGGATGCCGGGCGACTGGACAGCGACCTCGAGGGTGTCGGATTCGACACCCTGGCGGTACGCGCCGGTCAAAACCGTACACCGGAGGGCGAGCACAGCGAAGCGCTGTTCCTGACCTCCAGCTATGTGTTCCGCACGGCAGCCGATGCTGCTGCGCGCTTTGCCGGTGAAACGCCGGGCAACGTCTACTCGCGCTACACCAACCCGTCCGTACGCGCCTTCGAGGAGCGGCTGGCGGCCATGGAAGGCGCCGAGCAGGCCGTGGGCACCTCCACCGGCATGGCGGCGATTCTGGCCGTGGTGATGTCGCTGTGCAGTGCCGGCGACCATGTGCTGGTGTCGCAAAGCGTCTTCGGCTCGACCATCAGCCTGTTCGAAAAATACTTCAAGCGCTTCGGCCTGCAGGTGGACTATGTGCCTCTGGTCGACCTCGGTGGCTGGGAACAGGCCATAAAAGCCAATACCAAGCTGCTGATCGTCGAGTCGCCATCCAATCCGCTGGCCGAGCTGGTCGATATCACCGCCCTCAGCGAAATTGCCCATGCTCGTGGGGCCATGCTGGTGGTCGACAACTGTTTCAGCACCCCGGCGCTGCAGCAGCCGCTGAAACTGGGCGCCGACATCGTGTTCCATTCGGCCACCAAGTTCATCGACGGCCAGGGTCGCTGCATGGGCGGCGTGGTTGCCGGCCGTGCCGAGCAGATGAAAGAAGTGGTGGGCTTCCTGCGTACCGCAGGCCCCACCCTCAGCCCATTCAACGCCTGGATCTTCACCAAGGGGCTTGAAACCCTGCGCTTGCGCATGCGCGCGCACTGCGAAAGCGCCCAGGCGCTGGCTGAATGGCTGGAGCAGCAGGATGGCGTGGAAAAGGTGCATTACGCCGGCCTGCCGAGCCACCCGCAGCACGAACTGGCCAAGCGCCAGATGAGTGGTTTTGGTGCGGTGGTCAGCTTCGAGGTCAAGGGTGGCAAGGAAGGCGCCTGGCGCTTCATCGACGCTACCCGGGTAATTTCGATCACCACCAACCTGGGTGACAGCAAGACCACCATCGCCCACCCGGCTACCACCTCCCACGGCCGCCTGTCGCCGCAGGAGCGAGAAGCCGCAGGTATCCGCGACAGCCTGATCCGCGTTGCCGTGGGCCTGGAAGACGTGGCCGACCTGCAGGCCGACCTGGCGCGTGGGCTGGCCGCGCTGTGATGGAGATCGGCGGCGCTGTGCCCGGCCACAACGGCCGGGTAGCCTTGGTAACCGGTGCCGCCCGCGGCATCGGCTTGGGCATTGCCGCGTGGCTGATCTGCGAAGGCTGGCAGGTGGTGCTCAGCGACCTTGATCGCTCGCGTGGTGCCAAGGCGGCCAAGGCCCTGGGCGACAATGCCTGGTTCATCACCATGGATGTCGCCGACGAGGCCCAGGTCAGCGCCGGGGTCTCCGAGGTGTTGGGCCAGTTTGGACGCCTGGACGCGCTGGTGTGCAACGCGGCCATCGCCAACCCGCACAACCAGACCCTCGAAAGCCTCAGCCTGGCGCAGTGGAACCGCGTGCTGGCGGTCAATCTCAACGGCCCGATGCTGCTGGCCAAGCATTGTGCGCCGTACCTGCGTGCGCACAATGGGGCGATCGTCAACCTGACGTCTACCCGGGCGCGCCAGTCCGAGCCTGACACCGAAGCCTATGCGGCGAGCAAGGGCGGCCTGGTGGCCTTGACCCATGCGCTGGCCATGAGCCTGGCCCCGGAGATCCGCGTCAATGCGGTGAGCCCGGGCTGGATCGACGCCCGCGACCCGTCACAGCGCCGTGCCGAGCCGTTGACCGAAGCCGACCATGCCCAGCACCCCACGGGCAGGGTAGGGACCGTCGAAGATGTAGCGGCCATGGTGGCCTGGCTGTTGTCGCGTCAGGCGGCTTTTGTCACCGGCCAGGAGTTTGTGGTCGATGGCGGCATGACCCGCAAGATGATCTACACCTGAGCGTGATGCTCTGCCCTGTCTTTTTGAAAAAAATTCAATGGGGCTATTGACTTAGATTCGCCACCTGCGTAAATTTCGCGGCCTCAGCGAAGCAAACGCAACAAGCAACATCGCGGGGTGATTAGCTCAGCCGGGAGAGCATCTGCCTTACAAGCAGAGGGTCGGCGGTTCGATCCCGTCATCACCCACCACTTCCTGAGAGTTCCTGGTGCAAACGGTTTCGCAAGAAGCTGAATGCCGGAGAGGAATGCACTGCGCAGCGGTAGTTCAGTCGGTTAGAATACCGGCCTGTCACGCCGGGGGTCGCGGGTTCGAGTCCCGTCCGCTGCGCCATTTTCAAGTAACAGATGGGTGCCTGGCACCGGTCTGAAGCCACAAGGCAAATTGCCTTTGGCTGATCCCAGTTTCAATCGGGCGCAAGCCTGAACGATACGCAGCGGTAGTTCAGTCGGTTAGAATACCGGCCTGTCACGCCGGGGGTCGCGGGTTCGAGTCCCGTCCGCTGCGCCATCTTCGTTTCAAGGTCCCTAGAACACCTTGAAGCACACACAGAGGAAGCGATCACGTCATCGCTTTTTTTGTGCCTGCCCTGAGGCCACTGCGCCGGAAGGGTAGACCCAGGTTTCAATCGGGCGCAAGCCTGAATGATACGCAGCGGTAGTTCAGTCGGTTAGAATACCGGCCTGTCACGCCGGGGGTCGCGGGTTCGAGTCCCGTCCGCTGCGCCATCTTCGCCTCAAGGCCCCTTGAACGCCTTGAAGCTACGAAAAAAGCGACCTTCGGGTCGCTTTTTTCGTTTCTGCACCTGGCGATCCTTTGTCTTTACCCGGATTTACACCAACCTGACAGGTTCTTCACCGACCAGCGGTTCCTGTGCCTGCCTGCTGTGTTGCACAATAGGCACCTTCTCGACATACCCGGAATTCGCAATGACCAGATCTTCCGTCTTTGGTGCGCTCGGGCTGGCCCTGGTGCTGGCGGGGGTGAGCGGTTGCTCTTCGAAAAAGGCCGCCGTCTACGAGCACGAGAACTTCGATGACTCGGGCACCTACTCGCGCAGCTTTCCGGTGAGCGACGCCGGCTCTTGCGAGGCCGCCCGGCGTGCCTTGCTCAGCCAGGGCTACATCATCACCAACAGCGGCGCCAACCAGGTGGTGGGTAACAAGAGCTTTCAGCAGAACAGCGACAATCACCTGCAGATCAGCTTCAACGTCACCTGCGCACCGGACGCGAGTGACGAGCAGCGCTCGACCATGTTCGCCAACGCCCTGCAGGATCGCTACGCGCTGAAAAAGTCCAACACCTCTGCCAGCCTGGGTGTGGGGGTGCTCGGTTCGGTGTCGATGCCGATCGGCTCCAGTGACGACTCGATGGTCAAGGTGGCCAGCGAGACGGTGACGGCGGCGCAGTTCTATGACCGCTATTTCGCTTTGGTGGAGAGCTACCTGCCCAAGCCGAAGAAAGTGGACAAGCCCAAGGCCGAGGCGCCCAAGGCCGAAAAGCCGACCGTGACCCTCGGCCTGCCCGAGCAGGCTGTTGCGGCTCCAGCTCCAGCTCCAGCTCCGGCTCCAGCCCCAGCCCCAGCCCCTGAAGCGGCACCGGTGCCTGAGGCTGCTGCACCGGCCACTGAGGCGGTAGCGGCGCCAGTAGTGGATGACAGCCAAGGCTCGCAGCCTGTGGCGCCGCCCGCGGATGCGGCGCCGATTCAGGTACAGCAAGACGCGCAGCCTGCCGAAGCCGCTTCCCCCTCTCTTTGATCGACCGGTGCGGAACGTACACAACTTCTGTAACAGACGCGCGGCGATAACTTCCGGAACACCTGCTACGTTTACCACTCATAAGCTTGTCATCATTTCTTCACCCTACCTGCTTAGGTTGAAGGCGATACCGACCAAGATAAATGAGCAAGAGGACGCAGGGCCATGGATGAATACCAGGAAGAACTACTCGAAACCCAGGCTTACGAACTGGACACCCCGGAACCGGCTGACGACGCCACCGAGCTTTAGCCCGCCCGCCGCTGGCTGCGGCGGAACTCCCCCGGCGTAAGGCCCGTCCAGCGCTTGAACGCGCGCTGGAACGCCTCGGCCGACGCAAACCCCAACAGATAGGCAATTTCGCCGAAGGCCAGCTCCGTATCGCGGATGTAGGTTTCGGCGAGGTCGCGCCGTGTCTCGCTGAGCAAGTCGCGAAACCGCGTGCCTTCCTCGGCCAGCCTGCGGCGTAGCGTCCAGGTCGGCAGTTGCAGGTGCAGCGCCACTTCTTCCAGGTCCGGTTCACGGCCACCATGCAGCAGCGGGCCCAGCAGGTGCGTGATGCGCTCACCCAGGCTGCGCACCCGTGTGCGCTGCTGCAACTCGCCCTCGCAAAGTTGAAGCAGGTGCTGCCAGGTGCTCGGGCAATGCCGTGGGTTGGCCAGCTGCAGCGTAGCCTGGCTCAGGCGTAGCTGGTTGCCGTCGGCATTGAACTGCACGGGTGAGCTGCACAGGGGCTGGTAACTGGCAACATAGGCGGGCGCGGCGAATTCTATTTCCAGGCGTTCGGCGTGCACCGGCGTACCGGCCAGGTCCGCAAGTTGTGCCAGCCAGCCAGCCAGCAGCGAGTCGACCACAAAGCGGTTGTAGGCGTTGTAAGGACTGATGGAGTAGAAGCGCAGCCAGGCACCGTGGGCATCTTCATGGAAGCTGGAGTGCCCACGGTAGTTGGCCGCATACAGCGGCTCGAAGCGCAGCAGGGTACGCGCCGCCTCGCCCAGGGTGGGCGCCTGGGCCGCAGTGACCCCGGCCAGGCCGGCATGCGCCAGGCGGCTCAGGCGCCCCATGTACAGGCCCAGCGCAGGCTCCCCGCACAGTTCGATGGCGGCGTGGCCCAGGTGCATGTAGCGGGGGATCGACAAGCGCGCGCCCGCTGTACCCAGACGTGCCGCGTCCAGGCCATAGCGGCGCAGCAGCGGCTCGGGGTCATGGCCCAGCTGGAGCAGGGCTTCGCTCAGCGGCTGGACAAAGCCGACCGACAGGTCGCCCAGGCGCACGCGGGGGCGGGGCATGGGCCTACAACCACAGGTTCAGCAGGCGGGCGCCGGGGCTTGGCGTACCCGCCAGCAACTCACCCGACTGGCGTGCAAAGCCCTGGCCATCACCGGCCTGCTCCCAGAACTGCCCCCGCATGAACACGCTGATGCTGCTGACGCTGGCTCCGGCTGCCTCGGTCAGACGTTGCCAGGCGGTGCGCTCGCTGACTTCACCGCGCTGCAAGGCAAGCCCGTTGCTGGCCTGCTGATGACGATTGCCACGCCACGGCGCGTCCCAGCTGCCCTTGCCGGACAGGAACACCGGGTTGGCAATCAGCTGTACCGACTGCTGTGCCAGCTGTTGGTGGTTCTGCGGGTACCAGCTGTCGCTGCCCACCAGCACGCCCAGGCGCCCGGCAGGGGTTTGCACGACCTGCAACGGGTGCTGGCGGCCATCGTGGACGTAGCGGCGCATTTCGCTGTCGGGGAACTGCTGGCGCTGGGGCTCTCCCAGCAGCGAGCCGTCACCGGCAAACACCACGCTGCTGTTGAACAGCGGGCCACGGCCGGCATGCAGTACGCCGTGTTTCACATAGGGCGCAGGCAGCACGATGGAGCCGGCTACCAAGGTAACGCCGAACTCCTTGGCCAGGCCGCCGAACAGTTGCTGGTAGTCCGCCGCCATCTGTTCGGCCTTCATGCGCAGGTGCGCATCGGCGCGCCAGTCGTCGCCGTCGCTGCCGAGCATGGCCAGGCCGTAGCGCAGCGGGTTGCTCAGCTCCAGCCATTGCAGGGCCTCGCGGCTTTGTGTCACCTGGTAAAGCTCGTTTTTCTCACCGCGCGCCCACAGCCAGGTGCCGATGTGCTCCGGCAGCACCACCACTGTGCGTGGGCTGACCAGCCCGTGGGCACGCGCCTGCTCCAGGTAAGCGGCCAGCTTGCGGTGCAGGCGCTGCAGGTTCTGGTAATCACTGGGGTAGAGCAGTGGCTCGACGCCCAGCAGGTTGCCGCGCTCACCTGGCACCCCATGGTTGAGTGCCAGCTCGATGCGCAGGTCGGACAGGTAGTGGCCTTCCGGGCGCTGCTGGGTCCAGAAGCCGTAGCCGCAAAGGGCGGCGATCATCACCAGCGCCAAGGCGCTTGCCAGGAGTTTTCGCATTGAACCGTGTCTATTTCAGTTGAAACCGTGACAAGGGTACGAGCAAACCGTCTGCCAGCGGAAGGTCATTTGTTCATAACCTGCTATCGACGCCACCAAGGATACCCCACCGGCACAATTGCGCGACCAGCTGTTCGATAGGGTCATGAACTTGTGAGTTAAGATCATTGAGCAGATTCAAACGGCTGTTTAATGTCGCTGACAGACAATCGACGGGGCCCGGTGAGGCACCCGCATTCCGTGATCACGCCACCTGGGGACCTTTCCATGGCCGCCGACCGCTACCCGCACCTGCTCGCACCGCTGGACCTGGGCTTCACCACCTTGCGTAACCGTACGCTCATGGGCTCGATGCATACCGGCCTGGAAGAACGCCCCGGTGGTTTCGAGCGCATGGCGGCGTATTTTGCCGAGCGCGCCCGTGGTGGCGTCGGCCTGATGGTGACCGGTGGTATCGCGCCCAACGATGAGGGTGGGGTGTACTCCGGTGCGGCCAAGCTCAGCACCGAAGAAGAGGCCGACAAGCACCGCATTGTCACCGAGGCGGTACATGCTGCCGATGGCAAGATCTGCCTGCAGATCCTGCATGCCGGGCGGTATGCCTACAGCCCGCGCCAAGTGGCGCCCAGTGCGCTCCAGGCACCGATCAACCCGTTCAAGCCCAAGGAGCTGGACGAAGCGGGCATCGAGAAGCAGATCGCCGACTTCGTCAATTGCGCGGTGCTGGCCCAGCGCGCGGGGTATGACGGCGTCGAGATCATGGGTTCGGAAGGCTACTTCATCAACCAGTTCCTCGCTGCCCATACCAATCACCGTACCGATCGCTGGGGCGGCAGTTATGCGAACCGCATGCGCCTGGCGGTGGAGATCGTCAGCCGGGTGCGTGGCGCGGTGGGGCCGAATTTCATCATCATCTTCCGCCTGTCGATGCTCGACCTGGTGGAGGGGGGCAGCACCTGGGACGAGATCGAGCTGCTGGCCAAGGCCATCGAGCAGGCTGGCGCGACCCTGATCAACACCGGCATCGGCTGGCACGAAGCGCGTATCCCGACCATCGCCACCAAGGTGCCGCGCGCGGCGTTCAGCAAAGTTACCGCCAAGCTGCGCGGCGTGGTGAGCATTCCGTTGATCACTACCAACCGCATCAACACCCCCGAGGTGGCCGAGGCGGTGCTGGCCGAGGGTGATGCGGACATGGTTTCGATGGCTCGGCCGTTCCTGGCCGACCCGGATTTCGTCAACAAGGCGGCCGCCGGCCGGGCTGATGACATCAACACCTGCATCGGCTGCAACCAGGCCTGTCTGGATCACACCTTCGGCGGCAAGCTGACCAGCTGCCTGGTCAACCCGCGTGCCTGCCATGAAACCGAACTCAACTACCTGCCTGTGCGGCAGGTGAAGCGTATTGCCGTGGTCGGCGCAGGCCCGGCCGGCCTGGCTGCGGCCACGGTGGCGGCCGAGCGTGGCCACACGGTGACCCTGTTTGACGCCGCCAGCGAAATCGGCGGGCAGTTCAACGTGGCCAAGCGCGTGCCGGGCAAGGAGGAATTCAATGAAACGCTGCGTTACTTCCGCAACAAGGTGGCCAGCACGGGCGTGAACCTGCGCCTGAATACCCGTGTCGACGTCCAGGCGCTGGTAGACGGTGGCTTTGACGAGATCATCCTGGCCACCGGTATCGCCCCACGCACCCCGGCCATTCCCGGGGTCGAGCATGCCAAGGTGCTGAGCTACCTGGATGTGCTTCTCGAGCGCAAGCCGGTGGGCAAGGCGGTTGCGGTGATTGGTGCGGGCGGCATCGGTTTTGACGTTTCCGAGTACCTGGTACACCAGGGCGTGGCCACCAGCCAGGACCGTGATGCGTTCTGGAAGGAGTGGGGCATCGATCGCCATCTTGAAGCGCGCGGTGGTGTGGCCGGGATCAAGGCCGAGCCGCATGCCCCGGCGCGTCAGGTATTCCTGCTGCAGCGCAAGAAATCCAAGGTGGGTGATGGCCTGGGCAAGACCACCGGCTGGATTCACCGGACCGGGCTGAAGAACAAGCGGGTGCAGATGCTGAGCAGTGTCGAATACCTGGGTATTGACGACGCCGGCTTGCATATTCGCGTGGCGGACGGCGAGCCGCAGGTGCTGCCGGTGGACAACGTGGTGATCTGCGCCGGGCAGGATCCCTTGCGCGAACTGCAGGAAGGGCTGGTGGCGCAGGGGCAGTCGGTGCACTTGATAGGCGGGGCTGATGTGGCGGCCGAACTGGATGCCAAGCGGGCGATCAATCAAGGGTCGAGACTGGCGGCTGAGCTTTGAGGATGCCGGGGCCGCTATGCGGCCCATCGCCGGCAAGCCAGCTCCCACAGGTGCCGCGTAGCTTTTCAGGCCTGTGGGAACTGGCCTGTCGGCGATGGGCGCAAAGCGACCCGATTTCCCTGTAAACTGCGATGCATGCATGCACTCGAGCTTCCCCCAGCCCCCCTGCAACCCCTGAGCCTGCATTGGCTGCAACACGGCGGGGTTGAAGCCGCGATCCTCCGCCTGGACCTGATCGACCCGCTGATCAGCGGCAACAAGTGGTTCAAACTTCGCCATCATCTGCTGCAAGCTGGCAACAGCAAAGCCCCGGGCTTGATCAGCCTCGGCGGCAACCATTCCAACCACCTGCACGCGCTTGCCGCCGCCGGCAAGCGCTTCGGCTTTGCCACCGCCGGCCTGCTGCGGGGCCACGCCCAGGACACGCCCACGGTGCGCGACCTGCAGGCGCTGGGCATGGAGCTGCACTGGCTTGGCTATGGCGGCTATCGCGCACGCAACGAACCAGGGTTCTGGGAGCCCTGGCAGGCACACTACCCCGGTTGGCATTGCATCCCCGAAGGCGGCGGCGGGCTGGCCGGTGCCCAAGGCTGTGCACTGATCCTGCAGCAGGCGCGCTCACAAATCGCGACATTGGGCTGGTCGGACTATGACAGCTGGTGGCTGGCTGCCGGTACAGGTACCACCTTGGCCGGGCTGGTAATGGCCGAGGCGGGTGCGCACACCGTGCATGGCGCATTGGCCGTACCCAGGGATCATGGCGTGGCGGAAACGGTGGCGGCACTGGCAGGCGGACAAGGCTACCAGCTGCACGATGCTTGCCGGGGTGGCTTCGGCACGTTCGACGATGAGCTGCTAGCCTTCGTCGCCCACTGCGAGCAGCACACCGGCGTATCTCTCGAAGCACTCTACACTGGCAAGGCGCTGATGGCGCTGCGCGAACAGGTCGAGGCCGGGCTGTTCGCGCCCGGCACTCGCCTGATCTTCGTGCATACCGGTGGCCTGCAGGGTCGGCGCGGCTACTTGTAAGGCAGCATGCGCAGCAGCGTGTTGTCGCGCTGCACATAGTGGTGATACAGCCCTGCCAGTGCATGCAGGCCGATCAGCCAGTAGCCCCAACTGCCGATACCTTCATGCCAGCCTTTGATGAACTTGGCCAGGTCCGGGTCCGCGCCGATCAGGTGCGGCAGCTCCAGGCCGTAGAACGGCACCGGCTTGTCGGCGGCGCTGAGGATCAGCCAGCCGGCCAGCGGCAAGCCGATCATCATCAGGTACAGCGCCAGATGCATCAGGTGCGCCAGGCCGGTCTGCCAGGCCGGTGGCTTGGGCAGGATCGGCGGGGTCGGGCGGCTGAGGCGCACGGCCAGGCGTAGCCAGACCAGCACGAACACGCTGAGCCCGAGCATGAAATGCAGGTCTTTCATCAGGTTGCGTTCAGCGCTGTCCTTGGGGAACAGGCCGCGCAGTTCGATGCAGGCGTAGACGGCTGCCAGCAGCACCAGCATCAGCCAGTGCAGGGCAATCGACAGGCGCGCGTAATGGGTCGCGGGGGTGGATGAAACCATGGTCGTTCCTCGTCATCAGGTCGGGATGGCGCTCTTGTTGGCGCTCAGGTACCACTTTAAGGGTTACCGGGAACAGATCATTGCGCTGGGTCTGTGAAAACTGTGTTGTCTGTGCTGGCCCCATCGCCGGCAAGCCAGCTCCCACAGGTACGGCGTTGAGCCCGAGGCCTGCGCAGTACCTGTGGGAGCTGGCTTGCCGGCGATAGGGCCGGTACAGGCAACATCATGCCTCGGGCAAAAATGGCCAGCTGTCAGCCACCAGAAACACCCGCTCTGCCTCCTGCCAGGTACCGTCGGGATCCGGCTTCAGCCGCACCAGCAACTGCGCCGGCGCCTGCCGTGCCAACACATGCAGCCAGGCCGCAAACTGTTCTGCCTGCCAGCACTCACCCGCTTCTACCCGCGCCGGCGCCAGCCAGGCATGCCTTTGCAGTGGCTGCCAGCGCTCACCCTCAGCCATGACCCAGTCCCGCCGCCGCAGCCAACGCCCGCGCAGATGCTGCGGGTTGGCACCCGCCGGCGGCTCGGCATGTCCGGCCCATGGATAAAACAGGTAGCCGCCCAGCCATGCATGTGCCTGCACCTGGCCAACCCCAAGCCGGGCCAGCAGAACGCGGCTGTGTGCCCCCGCCGACATCGGCAACTGGTGCTTCGCCAGGTGCCCAAGCTTGATCCCCAGCCGGTCATGGCAGCCCGGCCCCAGCCAGGTGCAGGGGTCGTGTCCGGAGCCTTCCGGCCCCAGATACAGCTTGATGGCCAGTTCCAGATGGTGCACCCCGTCGCGGTCGCGCAGCACCACGTCCAGCTCACCCAGGGTGTGCCCGCCGTCGCGGATCGCCAGGTTGGCCGCCAGCAGTTCGATGCCCGGCGCCTGGCCCAGGGCAAACTGCCACAGCCGTTCGTAATAGTGCCCCAGGCGCCCGCTACCCAATTTCGCCAGCCAGTCCTGCAAAGGGCGATCGTCGGCATCCAGCGCTCGCAGCCAGTCTTCAAGCTGGCGCGGTTGATCCGCCCAAAGGCTGCCTGCCAATGGGTGGCGCTGGGGGCAGGGCGGGGCACTGAGCAAGGGCGGCGACAGCAGCGCCCAGGCCAGGTCGCGCACGGCGGGGCGCTGCAGTTGCCGGGGCAGGTCGTCGAGCTGGGCGAATGGCGTCATGCTGCGAGCATAGCCGGTTTGCCGCTGCCCGGTGGTTTCGCCCATAATCGGCGCATCGTCACCCGCCGCAGAGCCTCGCAGGAGCCCCATGGAGCAATTTCGCAATATCGGTATCATCGGTCGCCTTGGCAGCTCGCAGGTGCTCGACACCATTCGCCGACTGAAAAAATTCCTCCTCGACCGCCACTTGCACGTGATCCTCGAGGACACCATCGCCGAAGTGCTGCCCGGTCACGGCCTGCAAACCTCCACCCGCAAGCTGCTGGGTGAAGTCTGCGACCTGGTCATCGTCGTCGGCGGCGACGGCAGCCTGCTGGGCGCTGCGCGCGCCCTGGCCCGGCACAACATTCCGGTGCTGGGTATCAACCGTGGCAACCTGGGCTTCCTTACCGACATCCGCCCCGACGAACTGGAAGAAAAGGTCGCCGAAGTGCTCGACGGCCACTACCTGGTGGAAAACCGCTTCCTGCTGCAGGCCGAGGTGCGTCGCCATCACGAAGCCATCGGCCAGGGCGATGCGCTGAACGATGTGGTGCTGCACCCGGGCAAGTCCACACGCATGATCGAGTTCGAGATCTATATCGACGGCCAGTTCGTCTGCAGCCAGAAGGCCGACGGCCTGATCGTCGCCACCCCCACTGGCTCGACCGCCTATGCGCTGTCGGCTGGCGGCCCGATCATGCACCCCAAGCTCGATGCCATCGTCATCGTGCCGATGTACCCGCACACCTTGTCGGGCCGGCCGATCGTGGTCGACGGCAACAGCGAGCTCAAGATCGTGGTGTCCAAGGACTTGCAGATCTACCCGCAGGTGTCCTGTGACGGCCAGAACCACTTCACCTGCGCCCCCGGCGATACCATCACGGTCAGCAAGAAACCACAGAAACTGCGGCTGATCCACCCGCTGGACCACAATTACTACGAGGTCTGCCGCACCAAGCTCGGTTGGGGCAGCCGCCTGGGGAGCAGGGACGACTGATGCTCGATCCGGCGCGAAGTTTCGACATCATCGGTGACGTGCACGGCTGTGCACTCACCCTCGAACGCCTGCTCGACGCCCTCGGATACAAGCGTGTAGCCGGCGTATGGCGCCACCCGAGGCGCCAGGCGCTGTTCCTTGGCGACATCGTCGACCGCGGCCCACGCATCCGCGAGGCGCTGCACATCGTCCACGACATGGTCGAGGCGGGGCAGGCGTTCTGCATCATGGGCAACCACGAATACAACGCCCTCGGCTGGGTGACCCCGGCGCTGCCCGGCAGCGGCAAGGAATACGTGCGTGAACATACGCCACGCCATGCCCGGCTGATAGACGAAACCCTCACCCAGTTCGCCCAACACCCGGGCGACTGGCACGACTTCGTCAACTGGTTCTACCAGCTGCCGCTGTTCATCGACGCCGGGCGCTTCCGCCTGGTGCATGCCTGCTGGGACCCACGGCTGATCGAGCCGCTGCGCCAGCAATACCCCGATGGGCGTATCGACCAGCATTTCATCCAGGCCTCGGCGGTAAGCAACAGCTTCGCCGCCACCGTGTGCAACCGCCTGCTGCGCGGCACCGACATGCGCCTGCCCGACGGCCTGACCCTGACCGGCGGCGATGGCCTGACCCGCGCCTTTTTCCGCACCAAGTTCTGGGAAGAAGACCCGCAAACCTACGGCGACATCGTGTTCCAGCCCGATGCCCTGCCCGAAGCGGTGGCCAGTGCACCGCTCAGCCACAGCCAGAAGAACGCCCTGCTGCGCTATGGCGAAGACGAGCCGTTGCTGTTTGTCGGCCACTACTGGCGCAGCGGCCATCCCGCGCCCATCCGCCCCAACCTGGCCTGCCTGGACTACAGCGCCGTGCTCTACGGCAAAATGGTTGCGTACCGGCTGGATGATGAAACCCGCATCGACCCGCACAAGTTCGTCTGGGTCGACGTCGACCGCCCACAGGCCAACCAATGAACATTATCGAAGTGATGCGCCTGCCGCTGTCGGTCGACCTCAGCGGCTTCGTCCACCTGCTGCAGCGCCTGCAGGTGCCGCACCGGGTCAGTGAAGAGGGCGAGGTCCAGGTGCTCTGGGCCCCCGATACCCTGGCCGAAGACGTCCGCGAACTCTACCAGCGCTTCCCGGAGGGTAACGCCGATATCCCGGCAACCGATGACCCCGCAGGAGCGGGTTTACCCGCTAATGGCCCCACGCAACCTTCCCTGGCAGCCCAGGCCAAAGCCTGCAAAATCACCACCCTGACCCTGCTGCTGTGCTTCATCGTCGCCGGCCTGACCAGCCTGGGCGACAACTTCACCACCATCAGCTGGTTCACCTTCCTCGACTTCCGCGTGCAGGGCGACTACCTGTACTTCACCTCGCTGGCACAAAGCCTGGATCAAGGCCAGTGGTGGCGCCTGGTGTCGCCCATGCTGCTGCACTTCGGCGTGCTGCACCTGGCCATGAACAGCCTGTGGTACTGGGAACTGGGCAAACGCATCGAGCTGCGCCAGGGCCCGTGGATGCTGCTGGGCCTGACTCTGCTGTTCAGCCTGGTGTCCAACCTGGCCCAGCACTACACCAGCGGGCCGAGCCTGTTCGGTGGCCTGTCCGGCGTGCTGTACGGCCTGCTCGGGCACATCTGGCTATACCAGTGGCTTGCCCCCAACCGTTACTTCAACCTGCCCAAGGGTGTGCTGGTGATGATGCTGATCTGGCTCGTGGTGTGCCTGACCGGCGTGGTCGGCACCCTGGGCCTGGGCCAGATCGCCAACGCCGCGCATGTCGGCGGGTTGCTCATCGGATGCCTGACCGGGCTCTTGGGCGGGGCGCTGGCCCGGCGTAAACTGTCGGCTTGAATCAGGAGACACTATGTCCACTTTCGCGCAAATGATCGAAAACATCACCCCGGATATCTACGAGAGCCTGAAACTGGCCGTGGAAATCGGTAAATGGTCGGATGGCCGCAAGCTCACCGCCGAGCAGAAAGAACTGTCGCTGCAGGCCGTTATTGCCTGGGAGATGAAAAACCTGCCCGAAGACCAGCGCACCGGCTACATGGGCCCGCAGGAATGCGCCTCCAAGTCGGCGCCGATCGCCAATATTCTGTTCAAGTCGGACTCGGTACATTGATCGAACTCGCTCGTGGCTCTTTGAGCAAGATGACGGTAAGCCTGCAGGCACCGGTGGTGCAGTACAGCTTTCGCCTGGATGACACGCAGGTGCCGGTCAACCCGCTGATTGGCCAGCGCCTGCGCCTGGAATACCTCGGCGCCATTCACTGCAGCCATTGCGGCAAGCGCACCAAGACCAGCTTCAGCCAGGGATACTGCTACCCGTGCATGACCAAGCTGGCCCAGTGCGATGTGTGCATCATGGCCCCGGAAAAATGCCACTATGACGCCGGCACCTGCCGCGAACCGTCGTGGGGCGAACAGTTCTGCATGACCGATCACGTGGTCTACCTGGCCAACTCGTCGGGCATCAAGGTCGGCATCACCCGCGCCACCCAGCTGCCCACCCGCTGGCTCGACCAGGGTGCCAGCCAGGCCCTGCCGATCATGCGCGTGGCCACCCGCCAGCAATCCGGGCTGGTCGAGGATATCCTGCGCAGCCAGGTGCCAGACCGCACCAATTGGCGCACGCTGCTCAAGAGCGACGCCGAGGTGCTGGACCTGCCGGCCATCCGCGACCAGATCTTCGATGCCTGCGCCGACGGCCTGCGCGAGCTGCAGGGACGCTTCGGGCTGCAGGCCATCCAGCCGCTGGCCGACGCCGAAGTGGTGCAGATGCGCTACCCGGTCGAGGCCTACCCGACCAAGATCGTCAGCCACAACCTGGACAAGAACCCAGTGGTTGAAGGTACGCTGATGGGTATCAAGGGCCAGTACCTGATCTTCGATACCGGTGTGATCAATATTCGCAAGTACACGGCCTACCAGTTGGCCGTGCTCCAGTAAAAAGGACCTGCACATGCGTACCGAACAACCGCAAGTGATCTACCTCAAGGACTACCAGGCGCCCGAGTACCTGATCGACGAGACGCACCTGACCTTCGAACTGTTCGAGGACCACACCCTGGTCCATGCGCAACTGGTCATGCGCCGCAACCCCGAGCGCGGGGCCGGCCTGCCGCCACTGGTGCTGGATGGCCAGCAGCTGGAGCTGCAGCGCGCGGCTCTGGATGACCAGGAACTGCAGCCGGGCGACTACCGGCTCGAAGCCGACAGCCTGACCCTGCACCCCAAGGCCGCGAACTTCACCCTCGATACCAGTGTGAAGATCCACCCTGAAAGCAATACCGCGCTGGAAGGCCTGTACAAGTCCGGCAAGATGTTCTGCACCCAGTGTGAGGCCGAGGGCTTCCGCAAGATCACCTACTACCTCGACCGCCCGGACGTGATGAGCACCTTCACCACCACGGTGATCGCCGAGCAGCATCGCTACCCGGTCCTGCTGTCGAACGGCAACCCGACGGGCAGCGGGCCGGCCGAGGATGGCCGCCACTGGGCAACCTGGGAAGACCCGTTCAAGAAGCCAGCCTACCTGTTCGCGCTGGTGGCCGGTGACCTGTGGTGCGTCGAGGACAACTTCACGCGTCAGTCAGGCCGTGATGTGATGCTGCGCATCTACGTCGAGCCCGAGAACCTCGACAAGTGCGACCACGCCATGGTCAGCCTTAAGAAGTCCATG
The DNA here is from genome assembly GCF_059295255.1 of Pseudomonas sp. 8_5_2. NCBI lineage: Bacteria > Pseudomonadati > Pseudomonadota > Gammaproteobacteria > Pseudomonadales > Pseudomonadaceae > Pseudomonas > Pseudomonas sp. 8_5_2. The sequence continues at coordinate 4,267,455 of NZ_CM181238.1, read as the reverse complement.
CGCTGGGACGAAGAAGTCTATGGCCGTGAGTACGACCTGGACATCTTCATGATCGTCGCGGTCAATGACTTCAACATGGGCGCCATGGAAAACAAGGGCCTGAACATCTTCAACTCCAGCTGTGTGCTGGCCCGCGCCGAAACCGCTACCGATGCCGCGCACCAGCGCGTCGAAGGTGTGGTCGCGCACGAGTACTTCCACAACTGGTCGGGTAACCGCGTTACTTGCCGCGACTGGTTCCAGCTGTCGCTGAAGGAAGGCTTCACGGTGTTCCGCGATGCCGAGTTCAGCGCCGACATGAACTCGCGCACGGTCAAGCGGATCGAGGACGTGGCCTACCTGCGCACCCATCAGTTTGCCGAAGACGCCGGCCCCATGGCCCACCCGGTGCGCCCGGACAGCTTCATCGAGATCTCCAACTTCTACACCCTGACCGTGTACGAGAAGGGCGCCGAAGTGGTGCGCATGGTACGTACCCTGCTGGGTGCCGATGGCTTCCGCAAGGGCAGCGACCTGTATTTTGAGCGCCACGATGGCCAGGCGGTGACCACCGACGATTTCATCAAGGCCATGGAAGACGCCAATGGCGTCGACTTCACCCAGTTCAAGCGCTGGTACAGCCAGGCTGGCACCCCCCGCCTGGACGTCAGTGAAGCCTATGATGCCGCCGCGCAGACCTACAGCCTGACCTTCCGCCAGAGCTGCCCGCAGACTCCGGACAAGGCGCAGAAGCTGCCGTTCGTGATTCCCGTGGAACTGGGTCTGCTGGATGCCGCAGGCAATGACCTGCCGCTGCAACTGGCTGGCGAAACCGCTGCCCAGGGTAGCAGCCGCGTGCTGTCGGTGACCGAGGCCGAGCAGACCTTCACCTTCCATGGCCTCAAGGCCAAGCCGCTGCCGTCGCTGCTGCGCGGCTTCAGCGCCCCGGTCAAGCTCAGCTTCCCTTACGACCGCGATCAGCTGATGTTCCTGATGCAGCATGACAGCGACGGTTTCAACCGCTGGGAAGCGGGCCAACAGCTGTCGGTGCAGGTGTTGCAGGAACTGATCGGCCAGCACCAGCGCGGTGAAGCGCTGCAGCTCGACCAGCGGCTGATCAAGGCCTTGGGCACTGTCCTGGGCAATGAATCGCTGGACCCGGCCATGGTCGCGGAAATGCTCTCGCTGCCGGGTGAGGCCTACCTGACCGAAATCAGCCAGGTGGCCGACGTGGATGCCATCCACAATGCCCGCGAGTTCGCCCGCAAGCAGATCGCCGCACAGTTGTTCGACGCCCTGTGGGCGCGCTACCAGGCCCATCGTGAGGTGTCGCGCGGCACTGCCTACGTGGCCTCGGCCGAGCACTTCGCCCGCCGCAGCCTGCAGAACATCGCGCTGTCGTACCTGATGCAGAGCGGCAAGCCGCAGGTGCTGGAGGCGACCCTGGAGCAGTTCGAGCACTGCGACAACATGACCGAGCGCCTTACCGCGCTGGCGGTGCTGGTCAACTCGCCGTTCGAAGCCGAGCGGGCCAGGGCGCTGGAAGCCTTTGCCGAGCACTTCAAGGACAACCCGCTGGTGATGGACCAGTGGTTCAGCGTGCAGGCGGCCAGCACGCTGCCGGGCGGGCTGGCGCGGGTCAAGGCGCTGATGCAGCACCCGGCGTTCACCCTGAAGAACCCGAACAAGGTGCGTGCGCTGGTCGGTGCGTTTGCCGGGCAGAACCTGGTCAACTTCCATGCGGCGGATGGCTCGGGGTATCGCTTCCTGGCCGACCTGGTGATCGAGCTGAATGCGCTGAACCCGCAGATTGCCTCGCGTCAACTGGCGCCGCTGACCCGCTGGCGCAAGTATGACGCTGCGCGTCAGGGCCTGATGAAAGGCGAGCTGGAGCGGATTCTCGCGTCCGGCGAGCTGTCCAGCGATGTCTATGAAGTGGTGAGCAAGAGCCTGGCGTAAGCCTGCTAGAAACCGGGGCTGCTGTGCAGCCCATCGCCGGCAAGCGCGGCTCCCACAAGATAATCACAAGCGCCGAAGGTTGTGATAGTCCTGTGGGAGCCCACAAGATAATCACAGACTTGAAGGTTGTGGTATTCCTGTGGGAGCCGCGCTTGCCGGCGATGGGCTGCGCAGCGGCCCCGGTTTTTTCCGGTTAACAAAACATAACGTCCCGCGCGTTGTAATCGCGCAACCTTCCCCGATACGATCCCCCCAAGCCTCTAACACAGGCTTTTCACAGCACAGACCCAACAAGAACAACACAACAGGGGATGGTCATGAAGCAGCGGGTGATGACGCAGACCAGGCGTGGTGCCTGGCCATTGGCCGCCAGCGCAGTGCTGGCGCTGGCATTGGGGGTATGGGCCGACAGCGCCCAGGCCGCCGCAGCCGACGAATACTCCACCGAATCGGCCAAGGCCAGCCAAAGCCTGCTGATCGGCGCCACCCATGCCGGCAAACGCCTGGTGGTGGTGGGGGATCGCGGCCACATCCTGTTCTCCGATGACCAGGGCAGCACCTGGACCCAGGCCCGGGTACCCACCCGGCAACTGCTCACCGCCGTGTTCTTTTTCGACGACAAGCGCGGTTGGGCGGTCGGCCATGACGCGCAAATCCTCGCCAGCAGCGACGGTGGCGCCACCTGGAGCAAGCAGTTCGAAGACCTTGCCCGCGAAGCACCCTTGCTCGACATCACCTTCCTTGACGCCCAGCACGGTTTTGCCGTGGGTGCCTACGGCGCCTTGCTGGAAACCACTGACGGCGGCCAGCACTGGCAGGACGCGGCCGAGCGCCTGGACAACCCCGACCAGCTGCACCTCAACGGCATCGCCCGGGTGCGTGACGCCGGGCTGTTCATCGTTGGCGAGCAGGGTGGCATGTTCCGCTCCGCCGACAACGGTCAAACCTGGGCCAAGGTCCAGGGTCCCTACGAGGGCTCGCTGTTCGGCGTGATCGGCACTGCCCAGGCACACACCCTGCTGGCCTACGGTCTGCGCGGCAACCTGTTCCGTTCCACCGACTTCGGCGACAGCTGGCAGCCTATCGAGCTGAAGGCCGCGCGCGGCGCGCTCGAATTCGGCCTGGCAAGCGCTACGCTTCTCGATAATGGCAACCTGGTGCTGGTCGGCAATGGCGGCAGCGTGCTGCGCAGCAGCGACGACGGCCACACCTTCAGCGTCTACAACCGCGCCGACCGCATTGCCCTGGCCGGCGTCAGCGGCCTGGCCGACGGTGGCCTGCTGCTGGTGGGACAGGGTGGTGTACACCTGGCCAGCGCCGAAGGTGCGGACCAGCCTGCCGCGCAGGTGCGTCCATGACCAGCAGGGAGAGCATCAGCATGCAGCCGCACCACCAGGACAAGGCCACACTGCTCGAACGCCTGATCTTCAACAACCGCCCCGTGGTCATCGCCCTGTGCGTGCTGGTCAGCATTTTCCTGTTCTGGCAGGCCACGCAGATTCGCCCCTCCACCAGCTTCGAGAAGATGATCCCGCTGCAGCACCCGTTCATCGAGCAGATGATGGAGCACCGCAACGACCTGGCCAACCTTGGCAACACCGTGCGCATCTCGGTGGAAGCGGTGAACGGCGACATCTTCGACAAGGACTACATGGAGACCCTGCGGCAGATCCATGACGAGGTGTTCTACATACCGGGCGTCGACCGCGCCGGGCTGAAGTCACTGTGGAGCCCCAGCGTGCGCTGGAGCGAGGTCACCGAAGAGGGCTTTTCCGGTGGCGAGGTGATCCCCAACACCTACAACGGCTCGCAGGACAGCCTCGACACTTTGCGTGACAACGTGCTCAAGTCCGGCCAGGTTGGGCGCTTGGTGGGCAACAACTTCAAGTCCAGCATCGTCGACGTGCCGCTGCTGGAGAGCTACCCCGACCCGCAGGACCCGGGCAAGCAGGTGAAGCTGGACTACCAGCAGTTCTCGCACCTGCTCGAAGAAAAGATCCGCGACAAGTTCCAGGCGCAAAACCCCAATGTGAAAGTGCACATCGTCGGCTTCGCCAAGAAGGTCGGTGACCTGATCGATGGCCTGGTGATGGTGGCGATGTTCTTCGGCGTCGCCCTGGCCATTACCTGTGTACTGTTGTACTGGTTCACCTGGTGTATCCGCAGCACCATCGCCGTGCTCATCACCACCCTGGTAGCGGTGGTCTGGCAGCTGGGGCTGATGCATGCGGTGGGCTTTGGCCTGGACCCGTACTCGATGCTGGTGCCGTTCCTGATTTTCGCCATCGGTATTTCCCACGGGGTGCAGAAAATCAATGGCATCGCCCTGCAGTCGAGCGGCGCCGACAATGCGCTTACGGCAGCGCGGCGTACCTTCCGTCAGCTGTTCCTGCCGGGGATGATTGCCATCCTCGCCGATGCGGTGGGCTTCATCACCCTGCTGATCATCGACATCGGGGTGATTCGCGAACTGGCGATCGGCGCCTCTATCGGCGTGGCGGTGATCGTGTTCACCAACCTGATCCTGTTGCCGGTGGCCATCTCCTATGTCGGCATCAGCAAGAAGGCGGTCGAGCGCAGCAAGAAAGACGCGACCCGCGAGCACCCGTTCTGGCGCCTGCTGTCGAACTTCGCCAGCGCCAAGGTGGCACCGGTGTCCGTGGTGCTGGCGCTGGTCGCCTTTGCCGGTGGCCTGTGGTACAGCCAGAACCTGAAAATCGGCGACCTCGACCAGGGCGCGCCAGAGCTGCGCCCAGACTCGCGCTACAACCAGGACAACAACTTCATCATCAGCAACTACTCGACCAGTTCAGATGTGTTGGTAATCATGGTCAAGACCCCGTCCGAGCAGTGCTCGGTGCACGCGACCATGGCCCCGATCGACGAGCTGATGTGGACCATGCAGAACACGCCCGGCGTGCAGTCGGCAATTTCCCTGGTGACTGTGTCCAAGCAGGTGATCAAGGGTATGAACGAGGGCAACCTGAAATGGGAAACCCTGTCGCGCAACCCCGATATCCTCAACAACTCCATTGCCCGCGCCGACGGCCTGTACAACGGCGACTGCTCGCTGGCGCCGGTGCTGGTGTTCCTCAACGACCACAAGGCCGAAACCCTGGAGCGGGTCACCGCTGCGGCCAAGGCGTTTGCCGACAGCCATAACAAGGAAGGCCTGCAGTTCCTGCTGGCGGCGGGCAACGCCGGGATCGAAGCAGCGACCAACGAAGTGATCAAGTCGGCCGAGCTGACCATCCTGATCCTGGTGTATATCTGCGTGGCGGTGATGTGCCTGATCACCTTCCGTTCGTTTGCCGCCACCTTGTGCATCGTGCTGCCGCTGGTGCTGACCTCGGTGCTGGGCAACGCACTGATGGCTTACATGGGGATCGGGGTGAAGGTGGCGACCTTGCCGGTGGTGGCGCTGGGGGTGGGCATTGGCGTGGACTATGGCATCTACATCTACAGCCGTCTGGAAAGCTTCCTGCGTGCCGGGCTGCCGTTGCAGGAGGCCTATTACGAAACCCTGCGCTCGACCGGCAAGGCGGTGTTGTTCACCGGGTTGTGCCTGGCCATCGGGGTGTGCACCTGGATCTTCTCGGCGATCAAGTTCCAGGCGGACATGGGGCTGATGCTGACCTTCATGCTGTTGTGGAACATGTTCGGTGCGCTGTGGTTGTTGCCGGCGCTGGCGCGGTTCCTGATCAAGCCTGAGAAGATGGTGGGCAAGGAAGGGGGATCGATTTTCGCCCATTGAATCGCAGGGGGCCGCTGTGCGGCCCATTCGCAGCACAAGGCTGCTCCTGCCAGGGCGTTCGCGATCTGCTGTAGGAGCAGCCTAGTGCTGCGAATGGGCTGCAAAGCAGCCCCAAGGCTATAATGCCGGCTCATTTCAAATTGGTACCTCCATGTCCCCCCTCGCCACCGCCCTGCAGTCTTGCGACATGCTCCTGATCGACGGCCTGCATGCCTTCGACTTCACCAGCGACGAAACCGGCCTGACCATCGAATGCATGGACGGCCGTCAACTGCGCCGCTGGTCTTTCACCTCTGAACAAGTCGCCGCCGCCATCGCCAACGGTGATGAATGGCAGCTCGACGATGCCAATGGCGAGCATCGGCTAGTCTGTATGAGTGCCTTTCGTGCCCCGGATGAAGACCAAGATGAACCGGATCTGGACCAGCCTGCTGACCGCTAGCCTGATGAGCCTGACTTTCAACGCCCATGCCGCCACGTTGCTGGTCGGTAGCTACACCGATGGCGCCAGCCAGGGTATCTACCGTTACCAGTTCGACGAAAAAACCGGCCATATCGACCCCATGCCGCAGCAGGTGGTGAAGAGCGTCAGCCCGTCGTGGCTGGTGCTGTCGGCCGATCAGCGTCAGCTGTTCACGGTCAATGAAACCCCCGGTGGTCACGCCAGCAGTTTCAGCGTCAGCACCAAGGGCGAGATCAAGCCCCTCAACCAGGTGACCACCAAGGGCGACGAGCCAACTCACGCCAGCCTCAGCCGTGACCAGCGTTACCTGTTCGTGGCCAACTATGCAGTTGCACCCGACCCCGGTGGCAGCCTGGTGGTGATCCCGGTGGCCAAGGACGGCAAGCTCAAGCCGCTGGTACAGCAGTTGCGGCACAAGCCCAGCGGCGTCAACCCCGAGCGCCAGGCCGGTGCTCACGTGCATTCGCTGGTACTGTCGCCCAACGGCCAGCATGTCTACGCCTGCGACCTGGGCGCAGACAAGGTGTTCATCTACAGCTATGACGGTGCCAGCGTGGACAAGCCATTGAGCCCGGCAAGCCCTGCTGCGGTGGACTTGCCGCCGGGCAGTGGACCCCGTCATTTGCTGTTCGACGCCAAGGGCCGGCATGCCTACCTGACGCTGGAAATGAGCGGCGAAGTGGTGATGTTCGACGTCAAGGACGCTGCGCTGCTCCCGCGCCAGCGCTTGCCGCTGACCGAACAGCCGGATGCGGCAGCCAAGGCGGCGGGGGGGCTGCACCTGTCGGCCGACGGGCGCTTCCTGTATGTCAGCAACCGCGGCACGGCGAACCAGATCGTGGTGTTCAGTGTGGGCAAGGACGATGGCCAGCTGACGCTTCTGCAGCGGCGGTCGGTAGAAGGCGATCACCCGCGCGAGTTTGCCCTCGACCCGAGTGACAACTTCTTGCTGGTGGCCAACCAGAAGAGCAACCAGATCGTGGTCATGCGCCGCGATCCGCGCAGCGGCAAGCTGCTGGAGACGGTGCAGACGCTGAAGCAGGAGGCGCCTTCGGACCTGAAGTTCCTGGAGTGATATCGATCGGCGTGATAATCGATACTGCCGCAATGAATTTTTGCATGCGGCCTCTGCGGCGTAAGTTTGATCCAAGGCCCAAACGGGCCACCGTCAAACCACCGCCGTCGAGGTCAGCCCAGATGAACTTCAATCTCTTCCCGGTCATCGCCGCATCCGCCATTTCTGCCTCAGTGGTACTGCCCACGCATGCCCATGCCGATTCCACTCGCAAGGCATCCGCAAACCACAGCTACACCGAGCAGTACCTGCGCCAGAGTGCCAACTTCCACGCGGCCCTGAGTGGCAAACATAACCATTGAATCCTGTACTGGCCCTATCGCCGGCAAGCCAGCTCCCACAAGGGATATGCAGGCCTCACGCCCAGCGCGGTATCTGTGGGAGCTGGCTTGCCGGCGATAGGGCCAGTGCAGGAGCAGATTTCATTTGGCCATGACCGACTTGAACAGCTCCGAAGCCAGCCACCTCTCCAGCCAGCTCCGCACCCGCGGATAAGCCGCCTCGGCGAACCACAGCGGTTCGACCCCGGCAAACTGGCGCATCAGGGGTAGCAACGCGGCATCGGCCAGGCTTGGATGGTCAGCCAGCAAGTTGCCCCGCCCATCCAGCAGGCCTTCGAGCTCCGCCAGCCAGGCCTCGGCCTGCAGGCGGTAATGCTCGCGGGAATGCTCGGGATAGCGCTCGGCATACTTGTACAGGTTTACCTGCACCTTGAACGTGCTGTCATTGCGCGCAATCAGATCCTCAGCTTGCTGCGCTGCGGCCGGGTCGCCTTGTAGCCGCCAGTCCTGCGGGTCGTTCTGCTCCAGCGCCCAGCGCATGATATCCAGGCTTTCCTCCAGCACCCCGGCACCGGTGTCCAGCACTGGCACCGTGCCCTTGGGCGACAAGGCCAGCAATTCTGCCGGCTTGTGCTTCATCGCCACCTCGCAGATCTGCACCTGGCACCCGGCATAGCGCAGTGCCAGGCGCGCACGCATGGCCCATGGGCAGCGGCGGAACGAGTAGAGAATCACCCGCACACCTCCACATCGCTCAGGCCATTGCCTTGACGACGCACCTGGATCTGCACCGGGATGCGTTCGTGCATCTCCTGTACATGGGAAATTACCGCCACCTTGCGGCCCTGGGCCTGCAAGCCATCGAGGGCGTCCATGGCCAGTTGCAGCGACTCGGGGTCGAGGCTGCCGAAACCTTCGTCGATGAACAGCGATTCGATGCGCAGGGTGCTGGAAGCCATCGAGGCCAGGCCCAGGGCCAGCGCCAGCGACACCAGGAAGGTTTCACCGCCCGACAGCGAGTGCACCGAGCGCAGCTCGTCGCCCATCTCGGTGTCCAGCACCAGCAGGCCGAGGGCGCTGCCGCCGCGCTTGAGGCGATAGCGCCGGGCCAGTTGGCGTAGCTGGGCGTTGGCGTGGTGCAGCAGCAGGTCGAGGTTGTAGCCCTGGGCGATCTTGCGGAATACATCGCCCGAGGCTGAACCGATCAGCCCACTCAGGCGCGCCCAGCGTTGCCACTGCTGGTGGGCCTGCTCGATTTCTGCTGCCAAGGCCTGGGAGGCCTGCTGGCGACGTTGGTCGTCGGCCTGCTGCGCACGCAATTCGGCGCATTGCTGCTCATGGCCGGCGAGGCGTTCGCGCAAGTCGGCCAGGGCTTGCTCCAGCGCTTCGGCCGAAGTTTCCACGGTGGTTTGCGCGGCGTGGTGCTGCAGGCGCTGTTCGCGCTCCTGCAGGAGCACGCGACCCTGCTCAATGGCTTTTTCGGCGCCTTGCAGGCGCTGGCGCAGTTCACTGACCTGGGCATCGTCCATGGCCAGCAATCGATCCAGCCCGGCGTCATCCAGTTCAGGGTGTTCGCTGCGCCACTGCGCAATCTGCCCTTGCAACTGCTGGCACTCGTTGTCCAGCGCCTGATGCTGTTGAGCATTGGCGTTGAGCTCGCTGGCCAGCTGCACGCCCTGGGTGCGCAACGCCTGCAGGCGCTGGGCGGTGTCGGCGTCGAGGGCGCGCGCGTGCTCCAGCGCGGCGTCCATGTGCTGTTGCCAGGCTTCGGCGCTGGCATGTTCGCCCAGCAGTTCGGCCAGCGAAGCCTGGGCCTGCTGGCGCTGCTGGTCGAGTGTGGCGAGTTTCTGCTGCAATTGCTGCAGCGCCTGTGCGCGCGCCTGTTGCTGGTCGCGCAGCTTGTCCAGCTGAGCTTGACGGGCTTGCTGTTCCTCCTGCTCGTCCTTGCGTTGTTCCAGTTGTTGCAGGCGCTGGGCGATTTGCTGATCGAGGGCGAGAAAGGCATTGGCCGGGTCGTCGTTCAAGGCCTTGAGGGCTTCATCGGGCAACACGCCGGCCAGGTCGTTCAGGCCTTGCTGCAGCTGCTGCTCGTCGTTTGCCAGGGCCTGATGCTGTTGCTCCAGATGGCGCTGGGCCTGCTGTTGGGCATCGTGCGCGGCTTGCAGCTGCTGGTTGAGGCGGGCGGCGTCGCGTTGCAGGGCGAGCAGCGCGCTCTGGCGCTTCTCGTCCTGGTTGATCACTTCGTCCAGACGCCGTAGCTGGCTGTCCAGCCAGGCGCGGCGGGCCTTGTCGTCCTGCGGCGCAAGTGCCGGCCACAGGCTGTGCGCCTGCACCTCGGCCATCAAGGGTTGCAGCTGCTCATCCAGTTGCTGCTGTTGCTGCTGATAATCCTTGAGCTGGGCGTTGATCACCCCCAGCTGGGTGCGCAGCTCCACCAGCGTGCTGTTGAGGTTTTCCACCTGCTTTTGCGCGGCGGCTTCTTCTGCCTGGTCATGGCGACCCAGGCTTTGCAGCAGCGCTTCGGGTTGATGGAAGGGATGCTCGGCGCTGCCGCACACCGGGCAAGGCTCGCCGTCGCGCAGTTGGGCACGCAGCTCTTCGACGCTCGTGTTGCGCGCCAGGCGCTGGCGTTCCAGCAACTGGCGGGTGAGGTTGAGCGCCTGCTCGGCGGCTTCCAGTTCGGCCTTGGCTGCGGTGCCCTGGCTGATCAGCTGCTGGCGCTGCTGCATGGCCTGCTGCTGGCGCCCGCGCACGGCATTCAGCTGTTGGCGCAGCTCCTGTTCACGGCCATGAAGGCGCGCGAGCACTTCAACGGCGCGTTGCTGCTTGCGGTTTTCCTGCAGCATGCTGCCCAGCAGGTCGATCTGCTCCGCCAGGGCCTGGGGCTCGGCCTTGGCCTCGCGGAACAGCAGGTCATGGGCGTCACGCTCGGCTTGCAGGTGCACATTGGCCTGGCTGGCCAGAGCTTGCAGGCCGGGCAGTTCTTCACGGCCTTTGGCCAGGCGGGCGCCGATCTGCATCACCTGCTTCAGTTGCGGCAGGTAGGCGTGCCAGGCGTTGGCCAGGCCCGCCAGGTGCTGGCTGTCGGCGAGCGCCGTGTCGATCTGTGCCAATTGTTGCAGGCTGCGCTGTTGATTGGCCTCCAGCTGCTGCACGTGCTGCTGGCCGTCGGTAACTTCCTGCTCGGCCTGTTGGCGGGTGCTGTGTTGTGTCACCAGCTCCTGATCCAGCCGCGCCAGGTTGTCCTGGACGGCAAAAGCCTGGCGCAGGCGCGGGGCATTTTCGCCGTGCTGTGCCTGCTTATCGGCAAGGGCCTGGCGCGCGGTGACCTGCGCTTGTTCGAGCTCGGTAGTACGCACCTGCAGTTCGGTTTGCTGCTGGTGTTGTTCAGTGATCTTCGTCGCCAGTGGCAGCAACTGCGCATTCAGCGTCTGCTGGCGGTGAAACTGGTGGCGCTGCGGGGCCAGGCGCTCCAGGCGCGCAAGGTCCAGGCGTGGCTCGGCCAGCTGCTGCCAGTCCTGTTCGGCGGCCTGCAGGGCGTTGCTGGCCTCGCTGTGCTGGGCCTGCAGCTGGCGTTGTTCATTCAGCCAGCTGCGTTGCTGTTCCAGCTGGCGCTCGCCGGCCTGGTCGGCCTTGAACTGCTGCTGCGCCTGCTCCAACTGCTGGTCGAGCTCGGCACGGGCTTCGGCGGCCATCGGCAGCAGGTGGCTGGCGCGGTCCTTCAGGGCGTTGTGGGTGTCGCCGGCCTCGCGGGCCTTGCTGAAGGCACGTTGGCCCAGGCGGGTGTAAATGGCGGTGTTGGTGAGCTTTTCCAGCAGTTCGCTGCGGTCTTTGTCGTCGGCCTTGAGGAAGGCGCCGAACTCGCTCTGGGCCAGCATCACCGCACGGGTGAACTGTTCGAAGTTCAGGCCCAGACGGGCTTCGACCAGTGCCTTGAATTCGTTCTTGGCGCTGGCCAGCACCTGCTCGCTGTCGAGGTCGTAGAAGCTCTGGCGGCTGAGTTGCAGCTTGCCGTTTGCCTTGTCGCGGGCGCGGTTGGCTTCCCAGCGGGAGCGGTAGCGACGGCCGTCGATGCCGACGAAATCCACCTCGGCAAAGCCGCTGCCGGTGCCACGGCGCAGCAGGTTGCGCGGGTCGGAGGTGGGGATCTCGCCGTCGGCGTCCGGCACCTTGGCCTCGCGGCCAATGTCGTTGAGCCGCGGTACGGTGCCGAACAGCGCCAGGCACAGGGCGTCGAGCAGGGTGCTTTTGCCGGCGCCGGTAGGCCCGGTGATGGCGAACAGGCCGGCACTGGCCAACGGTTCGGCGGTGAAATCGATGTCGATCGGGCCGGCCAGCGATGCCAGGTTCTTCAGGCGAATGGCGAGAATCTTCATGGCTGCTCCTCTTCCAGCTGCACGTCCTGCAACAGCAGGGCAAAGTCGGCCAGCGCCTGCTCGTCGGCGGGGTTGCCGTAGGCCTGTTCCCAGGCCCGGCTGAACAGGTCCTGCGGGGTCATCTGCGACAGTTCGACAAAGGCCAGGCCATCGTCTTCGGCATTGTTGCGGCCGGCGTATTCGGCGCTGATGCGGATCAGCCGCACGGCCTTGCTTTGGAGTGCGCTTTCGATCTGCTGGCGCAGGTCCGGTTGCGGTTCATCCAGTATCACCCGCACCTCCAGCCAGGGCTGGCGGTTGGGGTCTTCGAGCAGGTCGATCACCGGCAGTTCGGCCAGTTGCTGCAGCAGTTCGCCCAGCGGCGCCGGGCCGACCCGTTGCAGCGCCACGGCGCGCGGTACCGGGCGGGGTTCGATGCTGACCAGATCGCTGCCGTTCAGCTCCACTTCCAGCACCTGGTGCGGGTAGTTGACTTCGGCGAACGACAGCGGGATCGGCGAGCCACTGTAGCGGATGCGCTCTTCGCGGTTGACCTTCTGCGGCTTGTGCAGATGGCCCAGGGCGACGTAGCTGATGGCCTTGTCGAACAGCTTGGCCGGCAGGGCTTCGGCGTTGCCGATGATCAGGCTGCGTTCGGAGTCTTCCGACACCGCGCCACCGGCCATGTGGGCGTGGCTGATGGCGATCAGCGCCTGGTCTTTCTTGCGCTTTTTCTGCGCGGCGGCGATCAGTTGCTGGTGCACCTGGGTGATGCCCTGCAGGTAGTCGTCACCCAGTTGCGGGCCAGTCACTTCGGCCGGACGCAGAAACGGCAGGGCCAGGCACCAGGCGGCGACCTTGCCACGGCCGTTGGTCAGCGGGATCAGCAGGCGTTCGGCATCCAGCTGGCCCTCGTCCAGCCAGTGCACGCGGCCCAGGGCATGGGTGCGCAGGCGGCGCATGAGCGCGGCGGGCAGCTCGATGCGCGAGCCGGAGTCGTGGTTGCCGGCGATCATCACGATGTCCAGCTTGGGCTGTTGCTCGTGGGCCTGGACGATGAAGTCGTAGAGGCGTTCCTGGGCTTTGACCGGCGGGTTGACGGTGTCGAAGATATCGCCCGCGATCAGCAGCGCATCCGGCTGGCGCAGGCGCAGCTGGCCGAGCAGCCAGTCGAGGAAGCAGGCGTGTTCGAAGTCGCGTTCCTGGCCGTGCAGGCTTTGGCCCAGGTGCCAGTCGGAGGTATGAAACAGACGCATGGATGACCTGTTGGTGTCGAGTCGAGCAAGCGAGGGCTTGGCTGGGGATGGGCGTTGCGTGAAGGGGGTATGGTAACCCAAGCCGGAGAATTGTCGGCAGGCCCATTGTGATCCCCCCCCCCCGGATACGCCGCCCACCAGCCGGATCATTTCGGATAAAGCGGCGGCAAGCTGCCATTCTCCCCAGCCGGCACCAACACCTGCTCCGCCGAGGGAATAACCCCGATCGCCCGCCACAAATCCTCCCCCTGCCAATACTGCCCGCTCTCGCTGTACAGCGCCCCGTTCAACCCATCCAGCGCATCCGACAACGGCACAAAGCGCGCTGCCATCTCAGCCAGGGTCTCCGGCTGCTGTCGCGCCCAGGCATCCAGCGCCTGGCGAGTGGCATGGGGATCATTGGCCTGGCACGCGCGCTTGAGGTCATCCAGCAAGGTGCGCGGGCTGGGCCCGGTCTGCGCGGCACGCAGCACCGCCGGTCGCGAGCGCGCACGCCACCACAGGGCAAAGCCCAGCACTGTGCTCAGGGCAAACATCAGGGTGGCCAGCTGCCACGGCCACAGCAGGGCGCTGACACTGCTGCTTTCACCCACCGGCGTGTCGGCGCTCAAGGCCGGGTTGTCCTGCACATCCAGTGTGCGCGCCGGCAGGCTGCTGTGCTCCAGATGGTCTTCGCGGGTGTTCCACCAGGTCACCTCCAGCGCCGGCAGCGCCAGTGTGCCGCTGTGGGTCGGCACCAGCGCTTCACGCTCTTCGCGGTTGGCTGTCATGCCACGCTCGCTGATTTCGTTGCGCAGCAACGGCTGGTCCGGGTAGCGGCGCAGGCCGGTGATTTCGGTGGCCGGCAGCGGTGGCAGCTGGGTGCTGGACAGGCCATCGGCACGCAGCGTGATGTTGCGCGTCAGCGAATCGCCAATCTGCACCTGCTGGGTGCCGGGGTCGGGGTTCCAGTGTTCTTCCAGGGTCAGGCTGCGCGCTGGCAACCACGGCACACCCGCGGGCCAGGCCGGCGGAATCGGCCGCACGGCCAGGCGCAAAGGCAGCGAGCTGACCTGCACCTGGCGACCGGCGCGGGCCGTGCCGTTGCCTTGCGGCGCTTCATCGCTGCTGGCAGCGGCGGTGGCGGTGAACGTCAGTGGCGGGATGTCGAGGCTGCCGCTTTGCTGGGCATACAGCGCATAGCGGGTCTCGATCACGCCGTGGCGCACACCATTGATTTCCTTTTCATAGGTGCGCGATTCGCCCAGCGGCTCGACCTTGGCATTTTCCAGTTGCAGCGGGCTGAGGCTGCTGTCGTCGTACAGCGCCACCGAATGGTAGATGCGCAAGGTCAGCACGGCCTGGGCCTGCACGTAGACCTCGGTGCTGTCGAGGGTTGCCTCGACGAACACTTGGGCGCTGTCCTGGCGGCTGGCATCGGCCTGCAGCACCTGCAGCTCGATCGCCTGGCTGTGCGACTGGCCCAGCTGTAGCTCGGGGATGCGCAGGCTGCCGCTGCGGCGTGGCAGCAGGGTGATGATCCAGCGGGTGCTGGCGCGGGTTTCACCGTCCAGCGTGTGCAGGCTGTTGAGCTGGCGCGTGCCGCGCACTTCGAAGTCGCCTTCCAGGGCGCGCAGGTCGGGCTTACCGAACTGCGTCACGTCCTGGCTTTCCAGGGTCAGCTCCAGGCTTTCGCCGGCTTCCAGGCGGGTACGGTCAACACTCGCCTGTAGCAGCGGTTCGGCCTGGGCCAGTACGGCCCAGAGTGCACTGAGAATAAAGACGCCGAAGCGACTCATCGTGGGTTTTCCTGATGCAATTGCTGTTCATACCAGAATTTGCGCCGCAGCAGCTCCGCCGGATTATCCGGGATCTCCCGCAGCCATTGTTCCAGGGCCTGGCGCTGTTCGGCATCGAGGCTGGTCGATACCGGTCGCTGGGGCGGCTGGATGACGCTGTCATCCGCGCCTGCCTGGTTACCGGGTGTGGCCTGGGTGTTGTTGCTGCCTTCGCCGGGTTGTTCGGCGTTGGCTTGTGGGTCACTGCCGGGCGTGCCTTGCGCGGGGCTGCTGGCCGAACTGCTGTTGCCTTCGGTTTCGCTGCCGGGTGTGCTTTGGGCATCGCTGTGTGGCGGCTGTTCTTCGGCCTGGGCTTCGCGCTGTTGCAGCATTTGTTGCACCAGCGCCTGGTTGTCCAGCGCCAGTTGCAGGTCGGGCTGGCGCTCCAGGGCTTGCTCGTAGGCGTCGAGCGCGGCTTCCAGCTCGCCGCTGCGGGCCAGGGCATTGCCTCGATTGTAGTGGGCTGCGGCCGTGTCGCCTTGGGAAAAAGCGTCGGCGGCAGCGGCATAATCGCCGGCCTGGTACAGGGCCATGCCACGCCATTGCGGGTCGTGGAAGTGGCGCGCGGCGCTGGCCGGACGGTTTTGCTCAAGCAGGCGCTGGCCTTGCTGGTCGGGGCGCAGCCACAGGTCGTTGAACTCGAACGCCTGGCTGGGCTGAGGCAGTGCCAGCAGCAGCGGCAAACAGAACAGCCAGCCACGCCGGCCGGCGCAGGCGGCCAGCAGCAACAGCGGGATCAGCAGCCAGTAGCCCTGGTCGGCCCAGCTGTCCAGCTGCAGGGTCTGGCCGTCGTTGCGGGCGCTGCGCGGGTTGTCGAAAAGGCCCAGGCCACGCAGGTCGAGGTCGTCAATGCGGGCATGGCGGTAGCGCCCCCCGGTGCCGCTGATGAAGCTTTTGAGGCTGCTGCTGTCCAGGCGCGGTACCAGGATGCCGCCCTGATCGTCCTTGAGGTATTCACCGTTGGCCTGGCGCACCGGTGCGCCTTCGCGGCTGCCGATGCCCAGCATCAACAGGCTCGGGCCCTGGCGGCCAAGGGCTTGGGCGATGCCCTGGCGCTCGGCTGCACTGAGCGCCGAACCGATCAGCAACAGGCGGCCCTGGCCCAGGCCGCTCTGGGCCAGCAGCGCCAGGCCTTTTTGCACGGCCAGGTCGGCGCGCTGGCCGGGTTTGGGCATGATCGACGGGTCGACGGCCTCGAGCAGATTGCGGGTGGTGGCCAGGTCATCGGACAACGGCACCAGTGTGTGCGCGGAGCCCGCATAGACCACCAGTGCAGTCTGGCTGTCGCGGCGGTGTTCGAGCAGGTCGAGAACCTTGCGCCGGGCCTGCTCCAGGCGGTTGGGCGGGCTGTCCTCGGCGAGCATCTGCGGGGTCAGTTCGAGCAGGATCACCAGCGGGTCGGCCGGGCGCTGGCGGTTTTCTTCCAGGCGCTGCCAGCTGGGCCCGAGCAGGGCCAGGATCACCAGCGCCCAGGCCAGGCCCAGGGCCACCCACGGCAGCTTGCTGCTACTGCCGCTGCCGCCACCCAGCAGCACGCCATGAAACGCCGGCGGTAGAATCATCTGCCAGCGCCCGGCACGTTTGCGCCGATGCCACAGCTTGTACAGCAGCCAGCCGAGCAGCGGCACGGCCAGCAGCCAGAGCGGGCGCAGCCATTGTGGCCACAGGTCGATCATCGCCGTCTCCTCAGACGCAGGCGCTTGAGGCGCTGGCGCCATTCCGGGTGCGGCTGCAGGAAGCGCGGCTTGCGCAGCAGGCGATGCAGCAGGTTGTCGGGCCATTGCACCGCTCCTACCAGCAGCACGCTGAGCAGCAGCGCCAGGGCCAGGGGCCAGGCGTACAGGGCCTTGGCCGTGCGCGCCTGGGTCGGTTGCTGGGCCACCGGCTCCAGTTGGTCCAGGGTGTCGCCAATGGCGTCCAGCTCGGCGCCGTCATGGGCACGGAAGTAGGCGCCGTGGCTGATGTCGGCGATTTCCTTGAGCGCGGCTTCGTCCAGGTCCAGGCTCGGGTTGAGGCCGAGCAAGCCGGGGGTGCCACTGGCTTCGGGGTTGGCGCCGATACCGATGGTATAGATGCGCACGCCTTCCTGGGCTGCCAGGCGCGCGGCGGTCAGCGGGTGGATCTGCCCACCGTTGTTGGCACCGTCGGTGATCAGTACCAGCACCCGGCTTTGTGCCGGGCGCTCGCGCAGGCGCTTGACCGCCAGGCCGATGGCGTCGCCGATGGCGGTGTTCTTGCCGGCGATGCCGATCTGCGCCTCCATGAGGAAGGTGCGCACGGTGCGCCGGTCGAAGGTGAGCGGGGCCTGCAGGTAGGCCTGGCTGCCGAACAGGATCAGGCCCACGCGGTCGCCTTCACGGTCTTGCAGAAAGTCGCCAAGCAGCGCTTTGACCAGATCGAGGCGGCTGATGTCTTCGTTCTGCCACTGCATGTCGGGGAAGTCCATGGACCCGGACACATCGACCGCCACCAGCAGGTCGCGGCCGCTGGCGGCCACCGGCACCGGCTCGCCCAGCCATTGCGGGCGGGCGGCGGCGCACAGCAGCAACAGCCAGATGATGACGAACGGCGCCTGCTGGCGCCAGGTTGGGAGGTTGAGCCGCGCACGGCGCCCGGCCAGGCTTTCCAGTTCGTTCAGGAAGCCCACCTTGAGCACTGGCTCGCCGCTGTCGGCGGCAGGCAGCAGCAGGCGCGCCAGCCATGGCAGCGGCAGCAGGGTGAAGACCCAAGGCCAGGCCAGTTCAAACATGCTTGCGGATCCAGGTTTCGACGGCCTGGCTGAGCCCGACGATGGCTTTGTCGTCGAGCTTGCACTCGGGTTTGTAGGCGCCTTCGACCAGCACCATCCAGCGGGTCAGGCCGGCGGCCGGACAGCGGTTGTCGAGAAACGCCAGCCACTGGCGGCCGTTGAGGGTATGGCTGTTGGCCCCCGGATAATGGTTGCGGCACAGGCGCTTGAGCAGGGCGTTGATCTGCTGCAGCCACGCACCGGCCGGGGCGCCGTCGTACGGGCGAGGCAGGCGGGCCAGCTCGGCCAGGGCTTCGACGCGCACCGGGTCGAGCGGTTGTTCGGCACGCACGATGCGGCGCTTGGTGGGGCGCCAGCGGCGCAGCCGCCACAGGCCCCAGGCCAGCAGCGGCAGCAAGGCCAGCAGCAGCCACCAGCCGATCGCGGGTGGCCACAGCCCGACCGGCGCCGGCTCGATCAGCGGGTGCAGCTGGTCAAGCGGGTTCATGAGGCGCTCCGCGGCCGCTGGGCGCTCATGTGTTCACGCAGTTGCTCGATCATTTCGCTCTGCGTGCTCAGTGGCAGCAGCACCACGCGCAGCTTCTGCGCCATCAGCTCCCAGCGCTCGATGCGCGCTTCGGCCTGCTGACGGTAGGCCTGACGCAGGTTGGCGTCGAGGGTGTCGAGCTCCAGCTGCGCGCTGCGCTGGGCAAAACGCAGCAGGCCGGCGGCGGGCAGGGCATGGTCGAGCGGGTCGGACACCGGCAGCAGCAGCAGGTCGCAATGGCGCGAGAGCATGGCCAGGTGCTGTTCCACCTGTGCGCTCAGCGAGCGCTCGTCGCAAATCACGATGGCCAGGCTGCCGGGGCGCAGCACTTCGCGGGCGCGGCGCAGGGCCAGGCCCAGGCTGTCGGCCCCGGGCGTGGCCTCGGTGTGCAGCCCCTGGTTGACCTTGGCCAGGCGGTTGAGCAGTTGCAGCAGGCTCTGCTTGCTGCGCCGGGGTTTGATTTCGTGGTGCTCGTTGTCGCCGAACACCAGCCCGCCGATGCGGTCGTTATGACCCAGCGCGGCCCAGCCGAACAGCGCTGCAGCCTGGGCCGCGAGCACCGACTTGAACATCAGCCCGGAGCCGAAGAACAGCCGCTGGCTCTGCTCGACGAGGATGAAGATTGGCCGCTCGCGCTCTTCGTGGAACAGCTTGGTGTGCGGCTCCTGGGTACGGGCGGTGACGCGCCAGTCGATGTTGCGCACGTCGTCGCCGGCCTGGTACACGCGCACCTGGTCGAAATCCACGCCGCGCCCGCGCAACTTGGAGTGGTGCAGGCCTACCAGCGGGCTGCGCTGGCCGGGCTTGGAAAACAGCTGGATTTCGCGCACGCGATGGCGCATGTCGATCAGCTCGGCAAGGCCGATGCGGATGCCGGGTTGTGCCAGCTGGGTGGTGGGCATGGGTTCAGGCAACGGCGACAACGTCGAGGATGCGCTGGACCACGCGGTCCTGGTCGATCCCCGCCGCCTCGGCCTCGAACGAGAGGATGATGCGGTGGCGCAGCACGTCGAACAGCACCGCCTGGATGTCTTCGGGGCTGACAAAGTCGCGCCCGGCCAGCCAGGCGTGCGCGCGCGAGCAGCGGTCCAGCGAAATGGAGCCGCGCGGGCTGGCGCCGTAGGCGATCCAGTCGGCCAGTTCGGCGTCGAACTTGGCCGGGGTGCGGGTGGCCATCACCAGCTGCACCAGGTATTCCTCAACCGCGTCGGCCATGTACAACCCGAGGATTTCCTTGCGCGCGGCAAAAATGGCCTGCTGGCTGACCCGGCGCTCGGGTTTGCTTTCGCCGCCCAGGGCCTCGCCGCGGGCCTGGGCCAGGATGCGTCGCTCTACCGCGGCGTCGGGGAAGCCGATTTTCACGTGCATCAGGAAACGGTCGAGCTGGGCTTCGGGCAGCGGGTAGGTGCCTTCCTGTTCGATGGGGTTCTGCGTGGCCATGACCAGGAACAGCGGCGACAGGTCGTAGGTACTGCGGCCCACGCTGACCTGGCGCTCGGCCATGGCTTCGAGCAGCGCCGACTGCACCTTGGCCGGTGCGCGGTTGATTTCGTCGGCCAGCACCAGGTTATGGAAGATCGGGCCCTGCTGGAACACGAAACTGCCGGTTTCCGGCCGATAGATTTCGGTACCGGTGATGTCGGCTGGCAGCAGGTCGGGGGTGAACTGGATGCGATGGAACTGTGCCTCGACGCCTTCGGCGAGCTCCTTGATGGCTTTGGTCTTGGCCAGCCCCGGAGCACCTTCCACCAGCATATGGCCATCGGCCAGCAGCACGATCAACAGCCGTTCGACCAGTTTTTCCTGGCCTAGGATCTGGGTGGAAAGAAAGGTGCGCAGCGCGATCAGCGCTTCACGGTGTTCCATCGTCGACGGTTCCTGGTGTGGGGCCGCAGGCGGCTGAAGTCAGCGGCCCTGGCAAGGGGTGATACTTTAATCCATCCGGGGGGGTGGCGACCAATGGCGGCCGGTAAATTTATCCAGGCTTGAGACCTGGGGGTACAGAAATGTCCTGCATGTCGCTGGGCCTCGCCTGATATTCCGCTGCAGTGGCTGGGCGCCCGTTGTACCCGGAGCAGGCCGACGGAACCCGCGCAGCGCTCGATTTCACAGGCGCTGCATCTCTTGGGGCGAGCACCGCCTTGCCAGCTCCTGCGCCACAGTCAGCAGCACCGTCAGCAACATGAACACCATCGACGCAGCAAACACCCCGTTGGCCAGCCGCTGGTCAAGCATCCAGCCGAACGCCACCGGCCCGATGGCGCCGCCGATATTGAACCCGGTAGAGACCAGCCCGAAGGTTTTACCCTCGGCCCCTGGCGGCGCAGCCGCTTTGACCAGCATGTCCCGCGATGGGGCGATCACCCCGGTCAGCAAGCCGATCGCGCCCAGCACCACCACCAGCGGCCAGTCCCGCAGCAGCCCCAGGGCCACCAGCGCGGTCAGCGCCGCCGCCAGCGCGAAGGCCAGTGCCGCCACCAGGCCATGGCGGCGGGTACGGTCAGCCAGGGTTCCACCGCACAACACTCCCGCCGCGCTGCAGAGCAGGAAGGCGGTCAGTGCAGTGTTGGCCCAGGCCAGCGTCAGGCCTTGCCCCTGGACCAAAGCGGCCACGGAGAATTTCTCGATTGCACTGGTGCTCAGGTTGAGCAGGATGAACAGCACCGTCAACACGCCGATCATCGGCGTGAACAAGCGCACGCGGCCGGCCGCATCAGCGCAGGCGGCGGCAGTTTTGTTGCCTGGGCCGGCAACCTGATACACGCCGCTACCGGGCACCGAGATCAACAGCCACGCCGCAACCCCCAATGCCGCGCCCGTCGCCAGGGCTGCCTGCAGGCCGAACAAGGCGGTGATACCCAGAAATACCGCCGGCGTAACCGCCGCGCCGAGGAAGCCTGCGAAGGTATGAATAGAGAACGCCCGGCCCAGGCGGCTTTGCTCGATGCCCTTGGCCAGCAACGCATAGTCGGCAGGGTGGTACACGCCATTGGCCAGGCCGGCCAGGGCCATGGCCACCAGCAGCACCCCATAGCCTGGGCTGACCGCCACCAGCACGAAGCTGAGGCTTCCCAGCAGCAACCCGGCCTTGAGCACTTTGCGTGCACCGTAGTGGTCGACCGCATAGCCCAACGGGGCCTGCACCAGGGCGGAGACGATGTTGAACACCGCCAGGGCGACGCCGAGCTCGACGAAGCCGACCCCCATCAGGCCGGGAAGCACGGGCAGCAGGGCGGGGATCAGCATGATGTGCACATGGCTGACAAAGTGCACGGCAGCAACCTGGGTAAGAAGCTTGGGTGTTCGCGGCATATCGATACCTGTCGAGCGCTGCGCGCCTGTGGCGCGCGCTGAGGGAGTGGGCCCGTTTAACGGGCGCTGCGGCTGACCCGAGGAAGGCGGCCGTTCAGCGCCGCATGGGCCAGCAGGCCGATGACCAGGCCCCAGAAGGCCCCGCCAATGCCGAACAGGCTGATATTGGCCGCTGCCGCCAGGAAGGTGATCAGTGCCGACTCGCGAGCGCGGGCATCGGCCATTGCGCTGGCCAGGCTGCCGCCGATGGTGCCCAGCAGGGCCAGGCCGGCCAGGGTGGTAATGAACGTCCCCGGCAGGGCCATGAACACACTCGCCAGGGTCACCCCGAACACCCCCACCAGGATGTAGCAGACACCGGCGGCAATCCCCGCAACCCAACGCTTGCGCGGGTCTTCGTGGGCTTCCTTGCCGGTGCAGATGGCTGCGGTAATGGCCGCAATGTTGAAGGCGTGCGAGCCAAACGGCGCCATCAGCAACGAGCCCAGGCCAGTGACCGCAACGATCGGGTTGGCGCTGGTGGTGAAGCCGTCGTTGCGCAGCACCAGCATGCCGGGCATGTACTGGCCTGTCAGGGTGATCAGAAACAGTGGCAGGGCCACGCTGAGGGCGGCGTTGAGCGAAAAGCTGGGGGCGGTGAACACTGGCGAGGCGAATTCCAGCTTGAGCGCTGCCACGCCCACCTGCCCCTGAAGCAGCAGGTAGCCAAGCCCCAGCAGCAGAATGCCCACCACGGCGTAGCGAGCGCTGAAGCGCTTGAACGCCACGTAGGCGGCAATCAGCAGCCCGGCCAGGGCCGGGTCGACCGACAGCCCGGCGAAGGCACCGATGCCGAACTGCAGCAGGATGCCGGCCAGCAACCCGGCAGCGATCCCGGCGGGAATGACCCGTACCAGGCGCTCGAAACACCCGGTCAGCCCCAGCACCACGAAGCCGGCTGCCGAGAGCAGGTAGGCGCCGATGGCCTCGCTGTAGGGCACGCTGGCCAGAGCGGTGACCAGGAACGCGGCGGCTGGCGTGGACCAGGCGGTGATCACCGGTGCGCGGGTGTACCAGGGCAAGGCCAGGCCGCTGAGGCCGACGCCGATCGACACCGCCCACACCCACGAAGCGGTCAGCTCCGGGCTCAATCCGGCCACTTTGGCGGCCTGGAACACCAGGATGAAGGTGCCGCCGTAATTGACGATGACCGAGACGATTCCCGCGATCACGGGGTGAAGGATGTCTGTCAGCCGTAGCGGTGCTGAAGAGCTTTGTGCAGGCGCGTCCATGGTTGCCTCTGTTTGCTGGATGCAGGTTTCAAATGACGGAACCCGCTGATTCAGCGGGCTCTGTATGCCTCGACCCTTTGTCGGGAAACACCTGAAGCTTCTGGCTCATCTGTTCCCGGCGGGGCGCTGCGCGGCGGCGGGGTGCTGCCGCGCAGGCGTCGGTGAGGTCGATCAGCCGCGCAATGTGTCCAGCAGGCCCTTCAGGCAACTGCTGCCCTGGGCGTCGAGCGGCTGCAGGGGCAGGCGGGGGGCGCCGACATCCTGGCCGAGCATTTTCAAGCCGGCCTTGATGGTGGTGGGCAGGCCGCGGCGGGTGATGTATTCCAGTAGTTCGTACTGGCGGTAGAACAGCGCCCGGGCTTCGGCCAGGTCGCCTTGCTGCACCGCCTGCCACAGTGCCAGGTTCAGCGCCGGGATCAGGTTGGGCGCAGCGGTGCACCAGCCGGTGGCGCCGGCCACCAGCGCTTCCAGGGTGAGCGGGTTGCAACCGTTGTAGAAGGCCACCTGGCCGTCGCTGGCCGTGAACAGGCGGTGCATGCGCTGGATGTCGCCGGTGCTTTCCTTGACCATGGTCACATTTGGCACTTCGTCGAGAATGCGCAGGATCAGCTCCACCGACAGGTCGGTGCCGCTGGTGCCCGGGTTGTTGTAGAGCATGATCGGGATGTCGATGGCCGCGCCGATCGCCTTGTAGTGGGCGATCACTTCGGCTTCGGTGAGCTTCCAGTAGGAAATAGGCAGCACCATCACCGCCGTGGCGCCGCAGGTCTGGGCCAGGCGGGCGCGTTGCACGGTGCGCGCGGTGGTCAGGTCTGAGACGCTGACCACGCTGGGCACGCGCCCGGCAATGCGTGCCTGGCTGAAGCGCACCACGCTTTCCCATTCGCTGTCGGACAAGTAGGCCCCTTCGCCTGTGCTGCCCAGTGGTGCAATGGCGTGTACGCCGTCGGCGATCAGGCGGTCGATGGACGTGCCCAGGGCCTCCAGGTCGAGCGTGCCGTCTGCGGTGAAGGGAGTGATGGTGTAGCCGATGACGCCGCGAATTACAGGTGTAGACATGACCAGGCACCTTTGCCGTTGTTGAGGAAAAGAGTACAGCTTCGATCAGCCCAGGCAGTCGCCGTGGGCACGCAAGGCACGGCGGGCGTAATAGCCGAACGCGGCGCCATGTCGTTTGGGGGTGGAGATCCAGTCATGGGCTTCCTTGCCCAGTGCCTCAGGGATGGGGCGGATTTCTCCGGCGCCCATGGCCAGCAGCTGCATCTTCGCCGCGCGCTCGAACAGCAGGGCGAGCACGCAGGCTTCTTCGATCGAGCCGCCGGCGATCAGCAGGCCGTGGTGGGAAAGCAGGATCGCGCGCTTGTTGCCGATCGCGTTGGCGATGATCTCGCCTTCTTCGTTGCCCACTGGCACACCGGGCCATTCCTTGAGGAATGCGCAGTCATCGAACAGCGGGCACAGGTCCATGTGCGAGATCGCCAGCGGCATCTCCAGCATCGACAGGGCCGCGCTGTGCAGCGGGTGGGTGTGGATGATGCAGTTGACGTCGGGGCGGGCGCGGTACAGCCAGCTGTGGAAGCGGTTAGCCGGGTTGGCCATGCCACGGCCTTGCAGCACGGTCAGGTCCTCGTCCACCACCAGCAGGTTGGAAGCAGCAATTTCGTCGAAGCCCAGACCCAGTTGCTGGGTGTAGTAGGTGCCAGGCTCCTGCGCACGTGCGGTGATCTGCCCGGCCAGGCCAGAGTCATGGCCGCCGTCAAACAGGATGCGGCAGGTGAGGGCGAGTTTTTGCCGTGCGGTGTAGGTGTTGTCGGCCAGCGCCGTCAGCATCTGCTGCTGGGCGAGTTTGACCAACTGGTCCTTGGGGGTGTGCATGGTGGTCGTCATGGGGGTACCTGCCGGAGTGGGGCGGTTCTGGGCTGAGCGACGTAGGGGTCGTCAGGACACACGGCGATCATAATGACACTTTGTGTCATATGCAAGCGATGTGTCATCGCTGGTGTCTGTCATGTGAGGGGAGGGGAGCGGCAAGGAAGCGTCAACGATCGGTCGGGCAAAAGGAGGACGACCCGCGAATGCGGGTCTGACGTGCTAAGTGCCTACACCCTTTTCGAGAGTTCACGAAGGGGTAACGATCTAATGACTCACCATCACATAGGCGACCGCTAGCCACGCTATGCCTATTAGTATGAGCCAGCTCGAAAAAACCAACTTTCGTCTCAGCCTTGTAGGAAAAGCCTTTAATTCATCAGCATCAACAACGCCTATTCTTGAATGAAAACGAGGAAAGGTCAGGAGGCCGCTGACAGCACAGACCACCATCCATCGCGATCGGTAGGTAGTGGTCCCCAAAAAGCGCTTCATCTGCTCTAAATAGGCATTGGTTCGAATAGAGCTATCAAGAACCTCAAACTCGCTAGACCATGCAACACAGCCGCTTACTGTCAGGCCAATAGCACTCAAAGCAAATGGCGCCGCTAGAAAAAATAGCTGGATTGTCAGTGGCCAACTATTGATATCAATCAGCGATGAATTCATGGATCTTTTCTCCAAGCACCTCCCCTACAGCCTCGCCAGCCAAACCCCCAGCCATCGAACCAGCTCCGACAAGAGCAATGCCGCACACTGGAGCCCCAATGCCTGCTGTGCCAATAGCGAAAGCCGCACAGACTGAAGTGACAGCTAGCCCGGAGATGAAGCCTCCCGCAGCACCACCAACAATACTCCCACTAAAACTTCCAGTTTCCCTGAGTCGCACCATCTTGCAAGCTTCGGTTTCTCCGGCTCGACATACCTCTTGGACTTTCAGGTAGGACGAAGTCCCACCCACCCCAATTGCTGCATATCCTCCATATCCAAGGTACTTGCTTAGGCGCGCCACCTTATCCAGATGAGTCGCATACCCGGGAATCTGCCCCGGTCCGCCTGCTTTCGACCAATGGTGCACGAGGCTTTTGGTGGAGATATTCAAGCTCTTCCTCAAACGCTCATAGTTCCCAAGGCCCAACTGTTTGTTCAGAAATGCTGTTTTCAGCTGTCCATCCAGCTGCTGCAGAAGGCGCCGCCGTTCAGCGAAAAAGCCCGGGCTGTTCAAGTGGCCATGGCGCATGAACTCCCGCTGGTGCAACTGCTCGATACTCGTCAGTGTATGACTCACCTGCTTCAAACCTTGATCAAGCATGTCCTTGCCCACCCCCATGGACAGGCTGGCGTTACTGAGCAACCCGGCGATTTCAGCTTGGTGATCCATCATGAAATCCGCTTCAGCGAAGTCGAGTACCTCCAGTGCGCGGCGTGCATGTTGCGCTGCTGCCATCAGTGCCCCCTCTTCGCGCGTGCAGGCATTGCCGTTGTCAGGATCACCGATAACGAAGATTTCCCCGGCCTTGAAGCCTTGTGCAAACGTCGGGTTGAGTCGCTGCAACCGGGAAATCGGCAACGTGGCATCGTGCTCGGCCAGTTGCAGCAGCACCTGAGGGAACGACATGCGTCGAGGGACTACGTAGAAGCCAGGCTCCAGCGTATCGGGCAATGCGCCTATCACAGGTTGTGAAATGCGTTCGGGGTAGACCGTGGGTGAGGGCTCGGCAAAGTGAGTATTGGCACGCCCCGCAATGGCATGCAGAGACGACGGTGCTTCATACAACGGCGCGACCACCCGGTTGCTGCCCGGCGAACAGCCACAGACAACCAGCGCACCGTCCATGGCCACCCGCTGGCCATCGGAAATGAAGTGCTCCACACCTTCGGCGACAGTTCCCACCTGCCCACAACGAGGACATGGCGTAGTGTGGTCGCCTTCACGGAGCACCATTCGGCCTTCATCCAGATAACCATGCCCCGTCGCAATACAGACAGCGCCCGTTGTGGTGACATCACCATCTACTGCCTGACCTTTTCCCTCTAGGCTGACGCGCATATACAAATTCCCTGTGCATGGTTGAGGTTAAAAACCTAACACCAGCCAAAGGCGATCAAGTGGCCTGAAAAGAAATTCAGATTTTTCCTACAAGTTGTCTGGAGCTTATGTTGTCGAGTTAATTGATATATTTCTGTGCAGCGAAACTCTTACCTACGGCACAGTTTCTGGTCGTCTGATTGAAAATAATTTACCTAGGAAAAGCCATAGAACCGCAGCTGCCTGATAGTCCGCTGGACCGATCAAAAAAGGCTACTTTCCAGTGCACTGAACCTTGTCAATCGTGACACGATTGATCGGGTTTTTCCCTGACCTGTCTATACGGTGAAGCAATGGTTCTCGAATCACCTGTGCGGCTTGCCTGGCAAGCCGACCTTGATGCGCTTTTTGATCTTGATGTCATCGCGCAGCGCGAAGAAAGCCGACGGGAGTTCATTGCCCGTGCGGTAGCTTGCGGCCAGTGCTGGGTGGCAACGGATGCTGACGATACTGAGCTGCTGTTGGGCTACGGCGTACTGGACCACTCATTTTTCGGGCAGGAATTCATCCCGCTGGTTGTGGTACTGGGTTCGGCACGTCGCCGTGGCGTAGGGGCAGCCATCGTTCGTGAACTGGAATCCCGGTCGCTCGGCGCCAAGCTGTTCACCTCGACCAACGCGTCGAACCTGCCAATGCAGGCGCTGCTCGGCAAACTCGGTTTCATCGGCAGTGGCCAGGTTGAAAACCTGGATGAGGGCGACCCTGAGCTTGTTTTTGTGAAGTTCAGGTGCTGATTGCGGCAATTGTGGGAAACCAGAACTGACAGGGGCGAAAACGCAAAATTGAACGACTCAGTATTTGATCGGTACTTGAAGGTATGGGCGCTGACCATCGACGGTGATCCCTTCGCATCGCTCAATGGCCAATTGTTACCTGTTCGCCATGGCGATATACCGGCCATGCTGAAAGTCTCCCATAGCCCGGAAGAGCAAGTCGGGATCATCTGCGAGGCTGCCCATATCGATCGGCAAAGACTGATGCAATGGGCGTTGGCGTGGGCAGGGTTGTCGGCAACCTGGATGATGGAAGACGGTGTTGATCCGGTTGGTCGGTTCGAGCTGGCGAAACTCGCGGCATTGTTGCTTGATGGCAGTGCTTGACCCGGGCTGCAAAGCAGCCCCGGTGAAGCCTGTATAAACATTATCTGGCAGGCACCAGAGCCTGTCCGCTACATCAATAGGTCATGCACCTACGCAAAGGTCGTCTCGCCTGCTCGTTGCAGCCTCCTGCGGGTACTGCCGGAAGGCCGTGGCAATGGCGCTGATCAGTTGCGCGTCGCTGATCGGGTCCAGCCCTGGGAAACGCTTGCCGTGGTGGCTGCCAGCATGGGTCAGCACGGCCTCGACACTGCCATCGTTGTCCGCATACACCTGCCTGATCGCCTGAGCCTCCAGGTTTCTTGCATCTTTGCAGCGTAGTGCATGATGAATGGCCAGCGCCGCACCCAGGGTCAGTGCCGGGGTTTCAATGGCGTGCTTGCGTGCTAGGTCGATGCTGCTGAAGATGCGTTCGTTGCGTTGAAGCTTGCGCAACGGGTCGCGCCCCACCCGGGCACAAGGGTCTTTGAACGAGGTTGTACAGCGCTCCAGGAAAGTGTTGGCAAAACGGTCCACCACCTGCGCCATCTGCGGGTATTGCGCCACCAGTGCGGGCCCGACTTCCTGGCGGATCAGGCGTTCGGCCAGTTCGCTGACGCGTGCATCACCCATACCCTGGCCTACCGAGTCGTGGCCCAGCAGGCTTGCATACCAGGCAACGATGGCATGCGGGCCGTTCCACAGACGGTTCTTGATGACCTGGATCTGGGTGATGTCAGGCACTGTCGTCACCTGGCGCAGGCGTTCGAGCAGCTCGCTCCCGTGCTCTACATACAGCGGCATGTCGGGTTCGCTGTTGAACAGGATCAGATGCAGCTGGTTCATCGCACTGCTGGGCTGGGCAAAGGGCCTGAAATGGCCAATCAGCCGTTCGTATTCAGGCAGGGCCGCAGCGGGCTTGCGGGTGACGGCAGGTTCGTCTTCCAGGCTGTTCCTGAACATCTGCGACTTGATGCGCAGTTGTCGCACCAACGCGTCGTTGCCCAGTTTGGAGACAATGCGGCTGACCACAGTTTCGGCAAAATGGGTCTTCTGCAAGACCTGCTCGCTGATTGCCGGAGGGCACAGCAACGCCAGTTCAGCTTCAACGTGCCGGCGCACAAAGGCGCCGCCGCCTACCTTGTTCAGCACGATCATCAGGGTCAGTTCGCGGCCACGGCGTTCAAAGCGTTGCAGCAGGCCCTGGGCAATCACCCTGGCCTGGCTGCGGATGGCCTGTTCGGGCAGGCTCAGGCCGATGATTTCGGCAGCGTTGTACATGTCGATCACGGCAGCATCATCGTCCATGTCGATCATGCGCACGTTGTCGATGGTCTGGTCGAACGAAGTCGCACCGTAGCGCACGCTGTAGCGGCCAAATGCGCTGACGCTCTCGCGCAGCATGCGCGAGCGGCTGGCGGCGATGATTTCGCAAGGCCGGGTATAGCCGTCCCAATGGGAGAATACTTGCGTCAGGTAACCGCCGCCGATGGCTCCGAAGCCATGAATGCCCACGCGGAACTGGTTCAACGAAGCCGGGAAGGGTTCGCTCAGCGCTGGCATGCCCAGGTCGGGTACGCACTCGCTCAAGTCGGCCAGGAACTCCTGCATGCTGCGGTAGGCTTTGAGTGCGCCGGCCTTGATTTCTGGCGCGGGCGGCTTGATGTCCTCGATGAGGATGGCCTGGCCTTCTGCGCGGATGGCCGAAAGCATGCCGTTTTCCGAGTCTTCGACCATGAAGCACTGGTCAGGCTCGCAATTGAGTGCGCGGGCGGCCTTGAGGAATATCTCCGGGTGGGGCTTGCCTTGGCTGACTTCATCACCGCACACGGTGATGTCGAAGTACTTGAGCACATTGGCGTTGATCAGGTACTCCTCGGCAATGGCACGGCGGCTGGAGGTGGCGACTGCCATGGTCAGCCCCGACTTGCGCAGCCGCTCCAGTACCTCCAGCAAGCCCGCCTTGATCGGGACGCCGTGGTTGCGCACGTACTCCAGCTCAAGTTCGTCCGCGCGCTGGCGGATTTGCGCATAAGGGAAGTCTTCACCGTTGTGCGCCTTGGCGAGGGCTTCGGCCTTCTTCGCGCTCAGGCCCAGCGAGCCGATCAGGGTGTGCTCGCCCAGGGCCTTGCCGAAGATCTCGAGTGAGGCTTGCTTCAATGTCTTGAAGCGCAAACGCTCGGTGTCGAAGAGGGTGCCGTCCATATCGAAGATGGCGCTGAAAATGCGTTTACCGTGGAAAAAAAGCATGGGGGTGTTGCCTCTGTTGTCGTGTCAGACATCCCGCCTGTGAATAGCGGGCATGGCGTGTGAGCTGCCGCGTTGGCAGTCAGGTAGGAGGGACACGATCGACAGGGGGGCGCTCAGGCGTGACGCACAGGTAAGGCGGGGCGGAGCGGGGCGTGCAGAGGAGTGTTGCGAGCTTCGAGGCCAGGCGTGCGCCTGGTTTGCCGTTAAGGTCACGCCCACTGGCTGCAATACGTTTTGCAGGCAGTGGGCGCAAATAGCGATGGATACGTGTGATTCCAAGCATAAGGTGCTTTGCTTCCTTTTCTGTAATGGGTGATCCTTTTTCAGCCTTGCACGTATGCGCCGCGACATGCAAGGCTTGGCCCCCGGTTCGACTCTCGCAACAAGGTGAAGCGCAATGACCCAAATTACCGACCAGGCCTTTTATGACCGCGCCGACGCGCATATCGAACTGGCGAACCAGCAGATCGAAAAACTCGAGGACCTGGGCAAGGTGAGTGCTTCGTTGACCTTTGGTGCGGCGCGCTTCAATGCCTGGATGAGCGCCCGCAGTTTCAAATCCGGGGCGGAGCTGGGTGCCGCGCGGGAGGAGCTGCTGAAGTATTTCTGCGATCAGTACCGGATGATGCTCGAGGACAACCTGGATGAGCATATCGAGCAGTTTGACCGGTATGTGCTGGGCAAGAGCGACTGAGCGCCAGGCTGGCGACGTGGGGTGTGGCACCGGCTGCGCCCGTGTTCGCGGGTGAACCCGCTTCTACAGGGGGCGCATTGGCCCCACAACCCGGCTGCGCTTCTAGCGGTTGGGCCATTTCTCCAACAGGATCGACACGAACTTCTCCGCTGCAGGTGACAAAGAGGCCCCGCGGCGATAGACCAGCCCCAGCGTTCGGGTCACCTGCGGCTCGTTAAGCGGCACGCTGACCAGGGTCGGGTGGTCGGCGCTGGGCATTGCCAGGCTGGGCATGGCCGACACCCCTAGCCCGGCCTCCACCATGCCCAGCGAAGTGGACAAGTGCTGCACCTCATAGAACCATTTGGGCCGCAGGTTCAACCCGGACAACGCGTGGTCCAGCAGCATGCGATTGCCGCTCAGGCGGCCGACGCCGATCAGGCGGTAGTCGGCCAGCTCGGTCCAGGTCACGGCTTCACGGTTTGCCAGCGGGTGGTCGCGCCTGCAGGCCAGCACGAAATGCTCCTGCACCAGCGAGACGAACTCGATGTCAGGGTGCTGGCCGCTCATCATGTTGATGCCGAAATCGGCCTCGCCACGCAGCACGGCTTCGAGCCCGTCATTGGCACTGAGGTCCAGCAGGCGAATGCGGATTTTCGGGTACTGCTGGTTGTAGTCGCGAATCACCGACGGCAGAAAATAGAACGCCGCTGTCGGGATGCAGGCGAGGGTGACCTGGCCGGTCTGGCGCTCGGCCAGTTCGCGGATGCTGAGGATCGAGTCCTCGAAGTCATCCAGCAGGCGCCTGGCCTTGGGCAGAAAATCGCGGCCCACGCTGGTCAGGCTGACCCGACGTGTGGTGCGCTCGAGCAACGAGGTGCCCAGGCCCTCTTCCAGCTTCTTGATCCGTCGGCTCAGCGCTGGCTGGGACAAGTGCAGCGCCTCTGCTGCTTCGTGGAAGCTGCCAAGTTCGGCGATTTTCACGAAAGATCGAATGTCTTGAAGCTCATATTCCATAGCGAATCCTGCCGGCGAACATTCCGCGATTATTTTGTGAGTCGCAATAATGGCTACGATATTTGCATTGGATTGATTTATCCATGCCTGTCACTCTTTTGCTCACAGCATCAATGATGCCCATTGATCAACAAGAGTGCGAAATCATGCAACGAATTCCTTGCGTCCTCATGCGCGGCGGCACCTCCAAAGGGCCGATCTTCCACGCCTGGGACCTGCCTGCCAATGTGGTCGAACGCGACGAATTGCTGATCAACCTGATGGGCTCCGGTCATGAACTGGAAATCGACGGCATCGGTGGCGGCAGCCCGCAGACCAGCAAAGTGGCGATCGTCAGCCCCTCGCTGCATGCCGACGCCGACGTCGACTACCTGTTCGTGCAGGTCATGGTCGCCCAGCGTCGTGTGGACACCGCACCCAATTGCGGCAACATGCTCTGCGCCGTTGGCCCGTTTGCCATCGAACAGGGGCTGGTCAAAGGCCAGGAAGGCAAGACGCTGGTGCGCATTCGCAACCTGAACACCGGTACCTTCGTCAATTCGCTGGTGGAAACACCTGGTGGTATCGTGCGCTATGAAGGCCGCACCGCCATCGACGGCGTACCCGGTACCGCCGCCCCGGTACACATTACCTTCCTCGACGCCGTCGGCAGCAAGACGGGCAAGCTGTTCCCTACTGGCCAGGCTAAAGATGTCATCGACGGCGTGCCGGTCACCTGCATCGACATGGCCATGCCCATGATGGTTGTAGCGGCCAGCCAACTGGGTATCACCGGGTCGGAAACCCCAGCCGAACTGGACGCCAACGGCCCCCTGCTCAAGCGCCTTGAAGCGCTGCGCCTGAAGGCCGGCAAGGCCATGGGCCTGGGTGATGTGAGTGGCATGGTGATACCCAAGCCGGTGCTGGTGTCCGAGCCTCGGTACGACGGCACCCTGCAGGTTCGCTATTTCATGCCGCACAGCTGCCACCGTGCACTGGCAATCACCGGTGCGGTCGGGCTGGCGACTGCCAGCGTCAGCCCCGGCACCGTGATAGGCGACCTGCTGGGCGAAAGCGCCGGGCAACTGACCGAGGTGCGCCTGGAACACCCGAGCGGCGGTATCGACGTTGCGCTGTCGCGCAGTGGTGCTGATGGCAAGACCCTGCAGGCATCGGTGGTACGAACTGCCCGGCGGCTCTTCTCAGGCTTCGTTTACGCCCCTACATTCCGCAGGTTGGCGGGGTAGGCACAGGCCGTTATCCAACCTGCACATTCGCAACAAGCGCATCCGCACAATTTCAACAATGGGTGATGCCTCATGAGACTCGCCAAATCGCTGTACTTCCAGATCCTCTGCGCCGTCCTGCTGGGCGTGGTGGTTGGGCACTTCTGGGCGCAACAGGCCGTGGCCCTCAAGCCGCTGGGTGATGCGTTCATCAAGCTGATCAAGATGATGATCGCCCCCGTGGTGTTCTGCACCATCGTCACGGGCATCGCCGGCATGACCGACAAGCGCTCGCTGGGGCGGTTGATGAGCAAGACCCTGTTGCTGTTCCTGGGCCTGACCGTGGTCAGCCTGACGATCGGGCTGGCGGCGGTGTACCTGTTCAAGCCTGGCGCAGGCATGAACATCGACCCTGCCACCCTCAGCACCGAAGGCCTCAGCCAGTACACGGCCTCGGCAGCCAAGCTGGGCGTGGTGGACTTCTTCATGCACATCATTCCCGACACCTTCATCGGCGCATTCAACAAGGGCGAAGTGTTGCCGGTACTGTTCATCGCCGTGCTCTGTGGTTTCGCGTTGTCATCGATGGGCGAGAAAGCCAAGCCGGTGCTGGATGTACTCGAATCCGCTTCCACCATGGTCTTCCGCATCTTTGGTTACCTGATGCGTTTCGCCCCGATTGGCGCCTTCGGTGCGCTGGCGTTTACCGTCGGCCAGTACGGCATTACCTCGCTCGGGTCGCTGGCCAAGCTGGTGGGGACGCTGTACATCGCCTGCGCGTTCTTCGTGCTGGTGGTGCTGGGCGGTATCTGCCGTGCCAATGGTTTCAGCCTGTGGAAACTGCTGCGTTACTTTCGCGAAGAGTTTCTGGTGGTGCTCGGTACTTCCTCGACCGAGCCCGTGCTGCCACGCATGCTGGAAAAGCTCGAGAAGCTGGGTTGCAAGAAAGGCGTGGTGGGCCTGGTGTTGCCGACCGGTTATTCATTCAACCTCGACGGCACGGCCATCTATCTGTCGCTGGCAGCCATCTTCATCGCCCAGGCCTGCAATATCGATATCACCCTTGGGCAGACGCTGACCATGCTGGCGATCATGCTGCTGTCATCCAAGGGTGCTGCCGGGGTGACGGGCAGCGGTTTCGTGGCCCTGGCCTCGACCCTGACCGTGATCCACGACATCCCGCTTGCCGGCCTGGCCCTGCTGATCGGCATCGACCGCTTCATGTCCGAGGCCCGCGCGCTGACCAGCCTTGCCAGCAACGCGGTGGCCACCGTGGTGATTTCGCTGTCGGAAAACGCCTGTGACCGGCAAACACTGTTGCGAACCCTGGACGGCGAGCAGCCGGCGCAAACCGCTGCAGTCGAACCCGAACAGCCGGCCTGGCCCGCAGAACCACGCCGTCACGTCTGAACGGCGTTATACCCAACCTGACTTGAACGCCCGCCCGGCATCACAGCGATGCCGGGCGGGCAGGGGGCTGCCTGCCCGGCAGGTGGCCACGCACAATAAAAACAAGAGAGAAATACCATGCTCGCACTCCTGGGCCTGGTCATGGTGGTGACCTTCACCTACCTGATCATGAGCAAGCGCCTGTCGCCAATCGTTGCGCTGACCGTAGTCCCGATCGTTTTCGCTGTCGTCGGCGGCTTCGCGCCCGAGCTGGGCAAGATGATGCTCGACGGCTTGAAGATGGTCGCGCCATCGGCGGCCTTGCTGCTGTTCGCCATCCTGTTCTTCGGCCTGATGATCGACGCCGGCCTGTTCGACCCGTTGATCCGCAAGATCCTCAAGCGGGTCAACGGCGACCCGATCAAGATTGCCATCGGCACCGCACTGTTGTCGCTGCTGGTGGCGCTGGACGGTGACGGCACTACCACCTACATGATCACCTGTGCCGCCATGCTGCCGCTGTACAAACGGATCGGCATGAACCCGATGGTTCTGGCCACCGTGTCGATGCTGTCGCTGAGCATCATGAGCGGGCTGAGCCCCTGGGGCGGGCCCGCCACCCGCGCCATTGCCGCGCTGGGGCTGGACGCCACGGAGTATTTCATCCCGATGCTGCCGACCATGATCGGCGGCGCCGCCTGGGTGGTCTTCACCGCCTTCCTGCTGGGGCGCGCCGAGCGCCGCCGGATCGGCAACATTGCCCTGGAGTCCGGTGGTGGCAACTGCTACATCAAGGAAATCCTCGGCGACAACCCGCACAAGCGCCCGCGCCTGGCCTATGTGAACCTGGTGCTGGTGATTGCCGTGATGACCGCACTGGTGCTGGGGCTGATGCATGCCGCCATTCTGTTCATGATCGGCTTTGTCGCCGCGCTGATGATCAACTATCCGCAGCTGGACCTGCAGAAAGAACGCATCCTCGCCCATTCGGGAAATGCCATGACGGTGGTGCTGCTGGTGTTTGCCGCAGGTATCTTCGCCGGCATCTTCTCTGGCACCAAAATGGTCGACGCCCTGGCGCAGACCCTCGTCGACTGGATCCCCGAAGCCTGGAGCCACTGGTTTCCGCTGGTGGTGGCGCTGACCAGCATGCCGCTGACGTTCGTGTTGTCCAACGACGCCTACTACTTCGGGGTTGTGCCGATCCTGGCCAACGCAGCGGCGGCGTATGGCATCGACCCGGTAGAAATCGCCCGCGCTTCGGTGCTGGGGCAGCCGGTGCATCTGATGAGCCCGTTGGTCGCATCGACCCTGCTGCTGGTGGGCATGGTCGACCGTGACATCGGTGACTTTCAGAAAGCTACGGTGAAATGGGCGGTGCTGACCTCCCTGGTGATCACCGCGCTGGCACTGCTTACCGGAGCCTTGTCCTTCTTCGTCTAGGCGCTACCGGGCGCTCATTTACTGCTCATTCTGACAACAACAACAGAGTACCGATCATGTCCCGAGCTGTGTTCCGTGGGGCCACCTGTGGCCTGCTTTGCGGCTGGCTGCCTGTTGCCGGCGCCGGCGGATTCGTCGATGACAGCAAGCTCAAGCTGCAGCTGCGCAATGTCTATTTCAACGAGAACTTCCGTGATGAACAGGGCATGAGTGCCCGCGCCGCTGCCAGCGCCAAAAGCGAGCGGGTGGAGTGGGCGCAGGGTTTTCTGCTCGACTACCAGTCGGGTTTTACCCAGGGCACCCTGGGCGTGGGCTTCGATGCCGTTGGCCTGCTGGGCGTGCGCCTCGACTCAGGCCGTGGGCGCAGCGGGACGGGGCTTTTGCCGGTACACGATGACGGGCGTGCGGCTGACGCGTTTGCCAGCGCGGGGATCACGGCCAAGGCGCGTATGGGGCAGACCGTAGTGAAGCACGGCACCCTGCTGCCCAGGACGCCGGTGCTGGTCTACAACGATGCGCGGCTGTTGCCGCAAACCTATCAAGGCACGCAACTGACCAGCACCGATATCGCCGGGCTGGCGCTGACTGCCGGCCACCTGGACCGCTTCAAACAGCGCGACTCGTCTGACAGTACCGGGCTCTACCTGGATGGCTATGGTGGTGGGCAGGCGGGCGATTTCACCTTTGCCGGGGCCGATTATGCCGTAAGCAAACAACTGCGCCTGAGCTACTTCCATGGCCAGCTCGAGCATTTTTACCGCCAGGACTTCGTTGGTGTGGTCCACGACTTGCCGCTGGCTGGCGGAGTGTTTACCACGGACCTTCGTTACTTCAAGAGCCGGGACAGCGGAGCGGGTTACGCTGGCCCCATCGACAACGACATGTTCAGCGGGCAGGTGGCCTATGCGCACTCAGGGCATACCGTCGGCGCGGGCTATCAGGTATTGGATGGTGAAGCAGGCTTGCCTTACATCAGCGGTGCGACGGTGTATTCGTTCAGCAACGTGGGAATCGGCAAGTTCGTCGAGGAACAGGAACAGACCTGGATGGCCAGCTATGCCTACAATTTCGCTGCCGCCGGTGTGCCAGGGCTGACGTTCATGGCCCGTTACCTGAGCGGAGACAATAGCCGCTCGGGTGCCGCCGGTATCAAGGAGTGGGAGCGTGACGCGGAACTGGCCTATGTGGTGCAGGCCGGCCCGTTGCAGGGGCTGGGGGTAAAGCTGCGCAACTATGTGTACCGCTCTGACTTTGCCCGGGGGCGAGACAGCAACCGTTTGTACCTGACCTACGACATTGCCATCTGGTGATGGCCCGGGCCGGGTGGGTACCTGGCACCGGGTTGCGACGGCTTGCCGCCAGCGCTCAGCGGCGCAGCAGGCGAGATACCACCAGCGTGACGGCGGCGCTTATGGCCAGGGCGGTAAAGGGTTTTGCCTTGACGAACGAGGAGACGCTATCGAGTGCATCACCGTAGCTTTTGGTGACCTGCCCGGCGACCTGACGGCCATCACCCTCAGCTTCCAGTGCCGGGTCGTCAACCAGGCGACCGACTGCGCTCTGCGCCTTGCCTGCAAGGTTCTCTGCAACACCTTCGATTTGTTCGCGCTTCATGATGGGGTAAACCCTCCTGGGAAATGCATTGAGTTAGCAGCAGAAGGTTAGGGGACGGGGGTAACTGTTTAGTTCCAGTTGTGTGCAGGGGGGAGGCTGGACGGGGCTGATAGATGCTTGCCACAACATTTTCAGCGCTTGTGAAATCGAGCGCCGCCCGCGCGGCGCTCGATTTCACAAGCGCTGCAAATGCGTCGGCAAGCACCTGTCAGCCCTCATGCGATCCCGATGGCAGCTGGACAGCCACCACGCTATCGGGCTTTCCTCTCCAATATCCGCGCCCCGGCACCTTCCTTGCCCAGCACATCCTCAGGGTTGCGCAGCGGGCAATCCTCCAGCGACAGGCAACCGCAGCCAATGCAGTTGTCCAGGCTGTCGCGCAATGCCTCCAGCGTGCGAATGCGGGCGTTCAGGTCTTCGCGCCAGGCCGTCGACATCTCGCCCCATTGGGCCGCCGTAAGCTTGCTGTTGGGCGCATAACGGCTGAACGCGTGCTTGATTTCCTCCAGCGGAATACCCGTGCGCTGCGCCACCTTGATGATCGCCAACGTGCGCAGCACCAGCGAGGGATAGCGGCGCTGGTTGCCTGCCGTACGCACGCTGGCGATCAGCCCCTTGGTCTCGTAGAAGTGCAGCGCAGACACCGCCACACCGCTGCGCCTGGCCACTTCACCCACTGTGAGCATCCGCGTGTTGTCCGCTGCCATGCCAGTTGACCTCAAGTTAAGTTGAGCTCTTATAGTCCCGCCCGGTCTTCCCCGCAACCGCTTTTCCTGATGATCGGAGCACTGCATGAACAAACGGACGTTACTGGCCTGTGCTGGCGTTGTTGCCGGGGTGCTGGCCGCTGCCTGTGCGCTGGTGGGCAGCGGTGCGCCGCCAACCGCTGCGGCGGCGTGGCCGGCGACCAAGGTGGCGCTGGCCACGGCCGAGCAGGTGCCGCTGGCACGGCAGACCTTTGCTTCGGGGGAGCTGGAGGCCGTGAATCAGGTACAGGTGGCGGCCGAAATGGCGGGGCGTGTTACCCGCATTGCCTTCGAGTCGGGGCAGGTGGTAACTGCCGGGCAATTGCTGGTGCAGCTGAACGATGCGCCGGAGCAGGCGCAACGGGTGCAGTTGCGGGCCAGGTTGCGTAACGCCGAAGTGGTACTGCAACGCAGCCGCAAGCTGCGGGCAGTGAATGCCGTGTCGCAGGAACTCCTGGATAACGCCGCCACTGCCGTGGATGTGGCCAGCGGTGAACTGCAGCATGTCGAGGCGCTGATCGCGCAAAAGGCCATCCGCGCGCCGTTTGCCGGCAAACTGGGTATTCGTCGGGTGCATCAGGGCCAGTATCTGGGTGCTGGCGAGGCCATCGTCAGCCTGGCGGACATCAGCCAGTTGCATGTGAATTTTGCCCTGGGCGAACAGGCCGCCCCTGACGTGCATGTCGGCCAAGTGTTGGCACTGACGGTGGACGCCGCGCGCGGGCAAGATTTTCAGGCCAGGGTAGTAGCGGTCGACCCGGTGGTCAGCAAGGCGCGCCTGGTGCACGTGCAGGCAGCCTTGCCCAACCCGGCCGGGCAGTTGCAGCCGGGCATGTATGCCGGTGTGCGCCTGGACGCCGCGCAGCCTTCGACCGTGCTGGCCGTGCCGGAAACCGCAATCACCTACACCGCCTACGGGCAGACCGTGTTCGTCGCCATCAACGATGCGCAATACGGCACCCGGGTCAAGCGGGTGCAGGTGACCACCGGCGAGCGCTGGCAGGGGCGAGTGGAAGTCACTACCGGCCTTGCCCCCGGTGACCGTGTGGTGGTGTCCGGCCAGTTGAAGCTCAGTGACGGCATGACGGTCGAGCCGCTGGCCCAGGACAGCCTGCAGGCCAGCCAGGGAGGGCGGCAGTCGTGAAATTCACCGATGTGTTCGTGCGCCGTCCGGTGCTGGCGCTGGTGGTCAGCAGCCTGATCATCCTGCTGGGGCTGTTTGCCATGGGCAAGCTGCCGATTCGCCAGTACCCGTTGCTGGAAAGCTCGACCATTACCATCAGCACCGAGTACCCCGGCGCCTCCGCCGAGCTGATGCAAGGCTTCGTGACCCAGCCGATCACCCAGGCAGTGTCGTCGGTCGAGGGCATCGATTACCTGTCCTCATCGTCGCAGCAGGGGCGAAGCCTGATCACCTTGCGCATGCTGCTCAACCGCGATTCGACCCAGGCGCTGGCCGAGGCCATGGCCAAGGTCAACCAGGTACGCTATCGCCTGCCGGAAAAGGCCTACGACCCGGTGGTCGAGCTGTCGGCAGGCGACTCCACTGCCGTGGCCTACGTGGGCTTTGCCAGCGACAGCCTGTCGATACCGGAACTCAGCGATTACCTGTCGCGGGTAGTCGAGCCGCAGTTCTCTGGCATCGAGGGTGTGGCCAAGGTGCAGTCGTTCGGCGGCCAGCGCCTGGCCATGCGCCTGTGGCTGGACAGCGAACAGATGGCCGGGCGCGGGGTGACGGCAGCGGACGTGGCGCAGGCCGTGCGCGCCAACAACTACCAGGCGACCCCGGGTCAGGTGCGCGGGCAGTACGTGCTGGCCGATATCCAGGTGGACACCGACCTGACCCGGGTCGAGGACTTCCGTGAGCTGATCATCCGCAACGATGGCACCGACCTGGTGCGCCTGCGCGATGTCGGCACGGTCGAGCTGAGCGCGGCGGCCACCCAGACCAGCGCCACCATGAACGGCGAGCCTGCCGTGCATCTGGGGCTGTTCCCCACGCCGACCGGCAACCCGCTGCTGATCGTCGAGGGTATTCGCCAACTGCTGCCGCAAATCCAGCAGACCCTGCCTCCCGGCGTGAAGGTGGCGCTGGCCTATGAGACTGCGCGCTTCATCGACGCGTCGATCAACGAGGTGCTGCGCACCCTGGTCGAGGCGATGCTGATCGTGGTGCTGGTGATCTGGCTGTGCCTGGGATCGTTGCGCAACGTGCTGATCGCGGTGGTGGCCATTCCGTTGTCGATGCTGGGCGCCGCGGGCCTGATGCTGCTGTTCGGCTTCAGCCTCAACCTGCTGACTTTGCTGGCGATGGTGCTGGCCATCGGCCTGGTTGTGGACGATGCGATCGTGGTGGTGGAGAACGTGCACCGCCACATCGAAGAGGGCAAGTCGCCGGTCGCGGCGGCATTGGCCGGGGCGCGGGAAATCGCCGGGCCGGTCATTGCCATGACCCTGACCCTGGCGGCGGTGTATGCGCCGATCGGCCTGATGGGCGGGCTGACCGGCACGCTGTTCCGCGAATTCGCCCTCACCTTGGCGGGCGCGGTGATCGTGTCCGGCATCGTCGCGCTGACCTTGTCGCCGGTGATGAGTTCGTTGCTGTTGCAACCCGGTCAGCAGCATGGCGCGATGGCCAACATGGCCGATCGGTTGTTTGCGGCGTTGACTGGCAGCTATGGGCGGGTGCTGGCCTATACCTTGTCGCATCGCTGGATCAGCGCTGGCGTGGCGCTGCTGGTGTGCCTGAGCCTGCCCTGGCTGTACCTGTTGCCCCAGCGGGAGCTGGCGCCACCGGAAGACCAGGCGGCGGTGCTGACCGCCATCAAGTCGCCGCAGCATGCCAGCCTGGATTATGTGGAGCACTTTGCCCTCAGACTGGACCAGGTGATGAAGTCCATCGGCGAAACCACTGATACCTGGATCATCAACGGAACCGACGGCCCGGCCGTGAGTTTCGGTGGTATCAACCTCAGTGCCTGGCAGGCCCGCGAGCGTTCCGCCGCACAGGTGCAGGCACAGTTGCAGCAGGCTGTGGCTGATATCGAAGGTAGTAGCATCTTCGCCTTCCAGGTTGCAGCACTGCCGGGCTCCAGTGGCGGCCTCCCGGTGCAGATGGTGCTACGCAGCGCCCAGGGCTACCCCGAGCTTTACCAGACCATGGAAGTGCTCAAGCAGCGTGTTCGCGACAGTGGCCTGTTCGCCGTGGTGGACAGCGACCTCGACTACAACAACCCGCTGATCAAGGTGCACGTCGACCGGGCCAAGGCGGCCAGCCTGGGCATCAGCATGCAGGCCATAGGCGAGTCACTGGGTGTGCTGGTGGGTGAGCAGTACCTCAACCGGTTTGCCCTGTTCGGGCGTTCCTACGATGTGATTCCGCAGAGTATCCAGGACCAGCGCCTGACGCCTGCAGCGCTCAACCGTCAATATGTGCGCGCCGAAAACGGCAGCCTGGTACCACTGGCCAGCGTGGTGCGCCTGGATATCGAAGTAGCGCCCAACCGCCTGCTGCAGTTCGACCAGCAGAACGCCAGCACCCTGCAGGCAATCCCGGCGCCGGGTGTGTCGATGGGCAACGCCGTGGCATTTCTCGAACAGCTTGCCGCCGAATTGCCGCCGGGCTTCAGCCACGACTGGCAATCGGAATCGCGCCAGTATGTGCAGGAGGGTTTTGCCTTGATGTGGGCGTTTCTCGCCGCGCTGGTGGTGATCTACCTGGTGCTGGCGGCGCAGTATGAAAGCCTGGTCGACCCACTGATCATTCTGGTCACCGTGCCGCTGTCGATCTGCGGTGCGCTGCTGCCGCTGGCGCTGGGCTGGGCCACGTTGAACATCTACACCCAGATTGGCCTGGTGACGCTGATCGGCCTGATCAGCAAGCACGGCATCCTGATGGTGGAGTTTGCCAACGAGATCCAGGTGCGCGACAACCTGGATCGTGCTGCCGCCATTGTCCGTGCTGCACAGATACGCTTGCGCCCAGTGCTGATGACCACGGCAGCGATGACCTTCGGCGTGCTGCCGCTGCTGTTCGCCAGCGGCGCCGGGGCCAACAGCCGCTTCGGGCTGGGGGTGGTGATTGTGTGCGGGATGCTGGTGGGGACCTTGTTTACCCTGTTCGTGCTACCGACGATCTATGGCTGGCTGGCGCGGGATCATCGGGTGAGCACGGGGCGGGGGCAGCAGTTGCTGGAAGCTGAACGCGTTTTGGGGATGTAAAACGCAGGGCCAGGGCTATGCCTTGGGTTCGTCGGTCAGGGCCATGAGGGCTGCTTCGCAGCCCATCGCCGGCAAGCCAGCTCCCACGGGACCGCGCAGCCTTCAAGCCCGACGCGGTCCCTGTGGGAGCTGGCTTGCCGGCGATGGGCCGCACAGCGGCCCCGTGTGCGCGATCAGGATGGAGAACGGTCCCGGCGCATCTGGGTCACCAGGGTAAAGCGGTCATCCGGGTGCACCGTCTCGGAAACCGCCATCAAGTCACCATTCTCCTCGCGGTAATGGCGAATGATCTTCAACCCTGGGGATCCCGCCTCGGCCTTCAACGCCCGGGCCAGCTCCGCCGTCAGCAACACCGCCCGCACCTGCTGGTCGACCACCCCGATGGGCCGGCCAAAGTGCCGCTCGATCAACCCGGCAATCAACTGGTCGGGGTGCGCGCGCGCCAGTTCGATGACTTCGGCATAGTCGCGCGGGGCGTACACATCGGTCCAGCACAGCGGCGCGGCATGATGCGCACGATCGACGCGAATGCTCGACACACAGAAGTAATGCTCCCCCGGCACCAACCCCAACCGCGCCGCCTCGCCTAGGTCGGCGACGAAGTGGCGCACCTCCTGGATTTGCCGCTGTTGGGTCTGCGCCTGCTGGGCAATATCAGCCACGCTGGACAGCGACTGCGAATACCCCCCGCGCGGGCTGCTGGCCTCGACCCGAGTGCCCACGCGCTTGCGACGCGATACCAGGCCTTGACCGAGCAACTGGTCGATGGCTGCGCGCACGGTGTGCCGGCTTACAGCATAAAGGGCGCACAGCTCATGCTCGGTCGGCAGCAGGCTGCCCACCGGATAATGGCCGCTGGCAATACCCTCCATCAGGTGCTTTGCCACGGTGGCGTAGCGCGTCGGATTCATGGTTTTGCTCGGTCGGGAATACGGGATGTCCGGCAGTTTAACAGCTGCCTCATGTGGCCCGCTGCGTCCGCAACAGCAGTGCCGCCAGCGCACATCCCAGCAGTGCCAGGCAGGCAAGGTAGAAGGCATCACTGTAGGCCATCAGGTAGGCCTCGCGCCGAATGGTCCCCGCCAACCCCTCCAGCATCTGCTGCTGATGCGGCAACCAGCTTTGTACCGTCTGGTTGATGCGCTCCTGCACGCCTGGCTCGAACACCGTCACCTGCTCGTGAATACGTTCACTGTGAAAGCGCTCGCGCGTCGCCACCAGTTGCGTCAAACCCGCCGTACCCATCGCACCCCCCAGGTTGCGCAGCATCGAAAACACCGCCGAGGCCGAACCCGCTTCGCGCTTGTCCAGCCCGGCCACCGCCAGCACCGACAAGGCCACCATGATGAAGGGCTGGCCGATGCCACGGACCACCGTCGACGGAATGATCACGTTGTCGGCACTGTCGGCGCTCAGGCTCGCCCCCAGCCAGCAGCCCAGGGCCATGATCAGAAAGCCGCTGGCGACCATGAACCTGGCACTGGTCCAGCCCATCAACCGTGGCATCAAGGGGGCTAGCAGCAGCTGCACCACGCCATAGGCGATCAGCGTTACGCCCACGTCGTGCGCACTGAAGCCCTGCAACTGCGACAGGTAGTTGGGTACCAGGAACACCAGGCCGAAGGTGGCACCGCCAAAGATGAACATCGCCACGCTGGCGACGCCGAAGTTGTAGTGGCCGAGCAAACGCAGGTTGATGAATGCACGCTGGCCGAACAGCTGGGTCACCACGAACACTACCAGAGCAATGCCGGCGAGCACGCTCATGCCGACGATGAACGGCGAGCCGAACCAGTCCAGCCGGCCGCCTTCTTCCAGTACGATCTGCAGGCCACCCAGGCCTGTCACCATGGCCCCGATACCCAGCCAGTCACCTTTGCGCAGCAATTCGAGCTTCATCGGCCTGGCGTCGATAGACCAGGCGATGGCGAACAGCAGCGCGATGCCGGGGAACAGCTGCAGGTAGAAGATCCAGCGCCACGAAAAGGCATCAGTCAGCCAGCCGCCAATCGACGGCCCGGCTGCCTGCGCCACGCTGTTGGCCAGACTGAACAGTGCCATGCCCATGGCCATCTTGCTGGCCGGCAGCTCGGTGATGATCAGCTGGAATGAAAGCGGGATCAGTACGGCTCCCGCAGCCCCCTGGACCACCCGGATGGCAATCATCGCTTCCAGGCTGGGCGCCCACGAGCAGGCCACCGAGGCGAGCAGGAAGATCAGCGAGCCGGTCCACATCACCCGGCGCAGCGAGAACACTTCCACCAGCCAGGCCGTCAGCGGAATCATCACGATTTCCGCCACCAGGTAGGCGGTGGAGATCCACGAGCCTTCCTCGAAGCTGGCGCCTAGCGAGCCGCGGATTTCTGGTAGCGCAGCGCTGGTGACATGCACGTTCATGCCGGCCATGAAGCAGCCGAACAGGCCCCCAAGCA
The DNA here is from genome assembly GCF_059295255.1 of Pseudomonas sp. 8_5_2. Taxonomy (NCBI): domain Bacteria; kingdom Pseudomonadati; phylum Pseudomonadota; class Gammaproteobacteria; order Pseudomonadales; family Pseudomonadaceae; genus Pseudomonas; species Pseudomonas sp. 8_5_2. The sequence continues at coordinate 4,222,634 of NZ_CM181238.1, read as the reverse complement.
CTGCCACCCAGGCGCGCAGCGAGACGGTTTGCTCAGTGCGCATCGGCAACCTCTGCAGGGCGGGTGTCGACCGTGCTCACTACCGACATGCCGGGGAGTACTTTTGGGCCCTGCAGCGGTGTGTCGAGCAAAATGCGCACCGGGAAGCGCTGGACGATCTTGGTGAAGTTGCCGGTGGCATTGTCCGATGGCAGCAACGCGAAGACATTGCCCGAGGCGGGAGAGAAGCTGGCCACATGGCCCTGCAGTGGCTGACTGGCAAAGCTGTCTACCCGTATTTCTACCGGTTGCCCGGGGCGCATGCGGGCCAGTTGGGTTTCCTTGTAGTTGGCCACCACATAGGCTTGCTGCAGGGGTACGACTGCCAACAGCGGCTGGCCCGGCACCACGTACTGGCCGGCGCGCACGCGGCGTTGGCCGACCACCCCAGTGATCGGCGCGCGGATCACGGTGTCCTGTTCGTCCTGCTCGGCCAGCTGTCGGTGGGCCTGAGCGCGGGTCAAGGCTGCCGCGTGCTGATGCAGTTCGGCGTCAGCCTGGGCTGACCGGGCCTTGGCCATGGCCAGCTGTGAGCGTTGCTCGCGCAGCGCGGCCTGGGCGGCTTGCAGTGCGGCTTGCGCCTGGGTGGCACGGGCGCTGGCGGTTTCCAGGCGCTGCACGGTCGCAGCGTCGTCACGCACCAGGCCACGATAGCGTTGCATGTCCAGTTCAGTCCGGTGTTGTTCAGCGGTGGCGCTGCGCACGGCCGCTGCAGCCTGCAGGATGGCTTGTTGTTGCTGGTAGATACGCTCGTTCGCCACCTGTCGGCTGGCCTGGGCGGCTGCCAGTGCCGCCTGTGCCTCGGCCACGCCGGCACGGGCGTGGTCGCGGCGCGCGCGGTAGTCGCGGTTTTGCAGGCGCACCAGTACATCGCCGGCGTTCACTGGCTGGTCGTCAGCTACTTCGACCTCGGCCACGTAGCCGGCCACGCGTGGGCTCAGGGCTACCCAGTCGGCGCGGATGTAGGCATCGTCGGTGGTCTCCAGGTAGCGGCCGGTGGTGAGCCAGTAGCTGGTGAAGGCCAGCAGGGTGATCGCTGCCAGGCTACCGCTGGTGATGCAGGCCAGGCGGCGACGGGATCTGGCTCTTGTCTGTTGTGCAGTTTCGGCGGGTGCGGTTCGGTTTAAGGCGACATTCATGTTCGGTTTCCATTATTGATATAGGGGCTGCTAGGCAGCCCATCGCCGGCAAGCCAGCTCCCACCTCGACCGTGTTGACCTCAGGTGATGTGCAATCCCTGTGGGAGCGGGCTTGCCGGCGATGGGGCGCGCAGCGGCCCCATGGATTTTTGCTGCGGGCTACTACCGCCCGCCCAAGGCACGGAACAGGTTGACCTGTGCCTGCGCCAGTCGCCCTCGGGCCTCGACGTGGCTGGCCCGCAGGCGGATCAGTTCCCGCTCGCTGTCCAGCATGGCCAGCCCGTCAACCGTACCGGCGCGGTAATTGCCCTGGGCGAGGGCAAACCCACGCTGGCTGTGCACCAGCGCCGTATCCAGTGCCTGCAACCGCTGACGTTCACCGTCGTATCTGGCCAGCGCCTGGCGTACGTCCTTCAGCGCATTCAGCGCCACGCTGTGGTAATGGGCTACCTGCGCCTGCTGCAACGCCTCGGCCTTGCCAACCCGTGCCCGGTTGGCCTGCATGTTGGGGAACTCCCAACGGATCAGCGGGCCAATACCGAACATCACCGCGCGGCTGTCGCCAAGGTTGGCAAGGTGATGGTCCGAGGACGTCAGCGAGGCGCCGAAGCTGACCTTCGGGTACAGGTCGGCCCGGACGATGTCGGTTTCCAGGCTCGCGGCCTGCAGCTCGCGTTCGGCCTGGCGCACATCCGGCCGGCGCTCGAGCAAATGCCAGCCATCGCCAGCCGGCAACGGCAACGACAGCGTGGGTATGGCTGGGCACGTTGCGGTTTCGGCCACCGAGGCTTGGCCGCTCAGCATGCTCAGCTCGTAAAGCGCCATCTGCCGCCGCGCGGCGAGCATCGGCAGCTGCGCCCGCACCTGCTCGCGCAAGCCCGACAGGCGTTCGCTGTCGAGCGCTGTGGCCACGCCCGCCCGGTGCTGGCGTTCGCTGAGCTGCACGCTGCGTTCGAGGGTTTGCAGCGACTGCCTCGCCTCGACCAGGCGCGCGGCATAGAGGCACTGGTCGAGGTAGGCGCGGCTGGTCTGGGTAACCACGTGCAGGCGCATCAGGTCCCGTGCTGCGGCACTGGCGTCGGCTTGCGCCCGGGCCCGCTGGATGGCGGCGCGCACCTGGCCCCAGACATCCACCTGGTAGGCCAGCTCGATGCCCGGGTTGAACTGCCATTGTGATGGCGCGTGGCTGTCGGTCGCTTCGGCGAGGGTCTGGTCATCGGTGCTTTTGCCGTAGGTGGCGGCAAAGCCTACCGAAGTCGATGGCCAGCGCTGCGCACCAAATTCGCCGATACCGGCCAGCATGGCCTGCACATTGGCTTCGGCCTGTGCCAGGTCCTGGTTGTGGGCCAGGGCTAGCTGTACCCAGCGGTCGAGTTGCGGATCCTGGAACAGCGCCCACCAACGTTGCGGCAATGGCTGCCTGCTGACACCGGCCGGTGCGTTCGCCAGCGGGTTTGCCTGCAAAGCTGCGGGTGGCTCGGCAAGGGTTGGTGGCCGGGCGCAGGCGGTCAACATGCAGAGCATGCCGATCGCGGCGCCGAACCGGGCAGGGAAGGGGAATGATTGCAGTAAGGGCATCACGAATGTCGCTCAAGGGTCGTGATGCGAGGTTAGCGAGGGCGGGGGTGACGGCGCTGCCGCAAGCGGGACAACCTTGCGCGCAAGTGGGACAACAGTTCAGGAGTGGCGCATGGCGCCGTTCTGCCAGTCACTGGGGGCGTAGCCGAGGATGCGCTTGAACATGGCGGCGAAGGCACTGGCGCTCTGGTAGCCGTGCTCCAGCGCTACGTTCAGGATCGGTTTGCCTTCAGCCAGGCACTGCTGACTGAGCATCACCCGGGCGCGGGCGCGCCATTCGCCATACGACATACCCAGCTCGCGCTGGAACAGTCGCGCCACGCTGCGCGCACTCATGTTCAGTTGTGCACCGCATTGTTCCAGGGTCAGGTCCTGGGCCGGGTCTTGCAGAAAGCGTTCGCACCAGGCGCCAAGACGAGGGTGCTGCGGCGTGGGCACAAAGGCATCGATGCGCCTGGCGGCCGCCAGTTCGCAAAGGATCAGCGCCCGTGCGTGCTCGCCATCACGCAGGTCCAGCATGCGCGAAGCGGCCAGGACCAGTTCGCGCAGCAGGCCGGATACCACGATCACCTGGCAGCGGTCGATGCCGGCGTCGAGCAGCAGGGTGCGCATGCACACCACGCCTTGCATGCGGACGGCATGGCTGACCCCGGCCGGCACCCATAACGCGTGCCCACCAGGGATTACCCAGTTGCCGCCCTCGCTGCTGACCCGCATCACACCGCTGGCGGCATAGACAAGCTGGTCTTCAGCGTGGCAATGGCTGGCAATTTCATCGCCGTGTCGGTAATCCATTCCCAATGCTTGCATGCAGTTCATCCTGTTTATTGGATCCAATTATATGGCGTTGGCTGGGTGCCGGGTTGCGAAAGGTGGCCTAGACATGAACTACCCTGAACAAATATTGCTCTACTTCGACAATTCATGGCGAATGATTGCTTTGATCTATGTTTAAGAGAAGTAAATGGGCTGTAACGACCAGATTTAGACATCGTCCCTGCAGTACGCTTGCCCCCCTGTTCATGCCTCGGAGGGAACGTTCATGTGCAGCAAGGTGAACGGACGGCCTTCGCCGTCCAGCGGCGAGCGGCCGGTCTGGATGAAACCGTAATGCTGATGGAACCCCACGGCCTGAGGGGTTTGCGTAGATCGAGAGAGCCGCGTGATCCGTGTGGGAGCGGATTCACCCGCGAATGTGGTGGCGGAGACAACGGTGAATGCCCAAGGATAGTGGCCGGCAGGTCCGGCCTCTTCGCGGGTAAACCCGTTCCCACAGGGATCGCGCACGCATCAAAAATTTTGCGCAAGACAGCGCGCGGCTCCAGGGCCACGTGGACCTTGTGGGAACATCGGTCTTGTGCAAAATCCCTATGACAAGAACTCGGGCCGGGAGCGCCAATGAACCGAAACGAACTGCGCAAAGCCGATATCAACCTGATGGTGGTGTTCGAAGCCCTGATGCAGGAGCGCAACCTTACCCGTGCCGCCGAAAAGCTGTTCGTCGCCCAACCCACGGTCAGTGCTGCGCTGGCCAGGTTGCGCACGATGGTCAACGACCCGTTGCTGATCCGCGTGGGCAACCGCATGGAGCCCTCGGCCAGGGCCGAAGAGGTGATCAGGCTCCTGACCCCGGCACTGGACGCTATGTCCATCGCCCTCAGCATGACCCACGACTTCGATCCGTTGACCAGCAAGATGACCTTCCGGATCGGCCTGTCCGACGACGTCGAGTCGGGGTTGTTGCCGCCGCTGCTGCGGGCGCTGCGGGTGGAGGCGCCGAATGTGGTGGTGGTTGTGCAGCATGTCGATTATTGGCGTATCCCGGACTTGCTGGCCGCAGGCGATGTAACAGTCGGGATCAGCCAGACCAAGGGGCTGCCGGCCAATGCCAAGCGCAAGGTACTGCGCACCATGCAGGGCCGTGTCGTGCGCGCGGACAAGACAGCCACGCCACTGACCCTGGATGAGTTCTGCGCCCGCCCGCACGTTCAGGTATCGCCAACCGCCAATACCCAAGGGGTGGTCGATGACTGGCTGAAAGAGATCGGACGCGAACGCAAGGTGGTGTTGTCGGTGCCGCAGTTCAGTTCGTTGCCGGCAATTCTGGCCGGGACTGACCTGCTGGCCTGCTGCCCGGACTATGCCGCGCACGGCATGGAGCGCTGGGGAAACCTGCAGGCCGAGCAACTGCCGTTCGAAACCACGGCACTGGAACTGGCAATGGTCTGGCTTGGTACCACCGACAGCGACCCAGCCGAGCGCTGGCTGCGCAGCCGCTTGCAGCAATACATGGGCGGCGAGCGTGAAGTGGCGAACGGACTCTAGCCGCGATCATCGTGCAACTGTTCCACAGCTTTCCTCAGATAAAGCAACGGAGTGATGGTGCAAGACGGCGATGGGCCGCAAAAGCGGCCCCTGCTTTCTGGTTAGAACGTGCCTTGCAAAGTCACCATGAAGTTGCGCGGTTCGCCATAGAAGTTGCCCCAGGACGGCGCGCCGATGGTGGCGTAGTACTTCTTGTCGAACAGGTTGTTGCCGTTGAGGGCGACAGTCCAGTTCGGGTCGACGCGGTATTGCACGCGGCCATTCCACACCGTGTAGCCCGCCTGCTCGACGCGGGTAGTGCCGGTGGTACGGAAGTTATCGCTCTGGCTGTTCAGGCCGGCACCGAGGGTCCAGCGTTGCAGCGCACCGTCCAGCTGATAGTCACCCCACACCTTGAGCATGTGCCGAGGGATGAAACTGGAAGTGAAGGTCAGCTCGGTGGGGTCAGTATCTTCGATGGTATTCAGGTACTTGGTCTGGGTGTAGGTGTAACCCGCCAGTAGCTGCAGGCGCTCGATGGGCGAGCCGCTGATCTCGGCCTCGAAACCCTGGGCGCGCACCTTGCCGCTGTCGGTGTAGCAATAGCCATCGCCTGACGGGCAGGCGTCGTTGAAGTCGCTTTCTGCGCGGTGTTTCTCGAGGGTGCGGAACAGGTTGAACGAGGTGTTCAACGCACCATTGAGCAACTCGCCCTTGATGCCGATCTCGTAGTTGGCACCGGTCTTGGGCTGCAGCGACTGCCGCTCGGCGTTCACTTTGTCACTCTGCGGCTGGAAGATGTCGGCGTAGCTGGCATAGGCGGTCCACTGGCCGTTCAGGTCGTACAGTACGGCGGCGAACGGCGTGACCTGGCCATTTTCCTGGCTGCGGTTGTTCACCCAGTAGTCCCAGGCCGCGGTATAGGAGTCGCTCTTGTTGCGGTACCAGCTGACCCGCGCGCCCAGCACCAGAGTCAGCGGCTCTGCCAGCTTCAGGCGCAGGTTGGTGTAGGTGCCGTACTGGGTGGTGGTGGAATCGGTTGGCACGCTGCCACCGCGGCTCGGGTTGACCAGATAATCGGCCTTGGAAGGGCGGGGGAAGTTCGAGGATGGGTTGAACGGATCCTGCTTGCCGTCCAGCAGTATAAGTGCGAAGTAATCATGGGTTTTCTGCCGGCTGGCGTTGGCGCCGACGATCAGCTCATGCTGTAGGCCGAACGCCTCGAACTTGCCATCGACATAGCTATCGAAGCCGTAGTCGTCCTGGTCGTAGTCGAAACGACCGGCCCGCACGTTCATGCTGGCGGTGCCGGCGCCGACCGGTACCGTACCTTCGGAGTAGGCGTATTCGATGTCCTGGGTGTTGTGGGTATAGATCGAGGCGAAATTCAGCGTCCAGTCATCGTTGAAGCGGTGCTTGAGGTCGGCAAAGCCGGTGATGCGCTGGCTTTGCAGGTCGTTCCAGCTGGCGCCCAGGCAGGTGGAACGCGACAGCTTCAAGTCACTGCCATCGGCGTAGCGTGGCAGGCCGGAATAGCACGGGGTGGCATCGGCATCCTCGTAGGCCAGGCCGGCGCCAAGGGTGGTGTCGGCGGTAATGTCCCAGTCGATGGCGCCATACAATATCTGGTCCTGGCGCGTGGCCGTGTCGTAGAAATACTGGCGGTCCTGAAGCGTTGCCACGGCGCGACCGCGCACGCTACCCGATTCGTTGAGCGGGCCGCCCACATCGACCTGCCCGCGGTAGTTGTTCCAGCTGCCGGCAGACAGGGTGACGGTGGTGGTGGCCTGTTCCTGGCCACGCTTGCGTACGAAGTTGACGCCGCCGGCGGATGAACCGGAGCCCTTCATCATGCCGGCTGCACCCTTGAGAATTTCGACCCGGTCGTAGAACGCCATGTCGCTGGAAAAGCTGTTGGCCTGCACGTAGTTGCCGCCTACGTCCAGCGGCACGCCGTCATACTGGTACTGGCCATCCAGGTTGAAACCGCGGGAGTAGAAGTACTTGCCGCCCATGGGCGAGTCGTACACCGTGATGCCGGGGGTTTTGTCCAGCACCTGTTCCAGCGTGTTGAGGTTCTGGTCGTCGAGCATCTTGCGGGTCATCACGGTGACCGACTGCGGGGTTTCCTTCAGCGTGTGCACGCCCTTGCCGATGGTGACGGCATGCGCGGTATACGATTGGGTGCCCTCGCTGGTTGCATCCAGCCGGTTGGCGTCGATGTTCAGTGGCCCCAGTTCCATCGCCGAACCGTTGTCTGCGGGTACCAGCACATAGCCGCCATTGCCCTGGCGCTGCGCCTGCAAGCCACTGTTGCCCAGCAGGCGAACCAGCCCTTCCTCGACGCTGTAGCTACCCTCCAGGCCTGCGCTGCTCAGGCTGCGCGTCTGGGTGGTGTCGAACGAAATGGTCACGCCGGCCTGCACGCCAAACTGGGTGATGGCATTGCCCAGTGGGCCAGCGGGGACGTGATAGGCGGTCTGGCTGTGGGCCATGGCCAGGCCAGGCATCAGCAGCAGGCCCGGTGCGCCGGCCAGGGACATGCCGAACAACACCAAGCGCACGGCCTGGCTCAGCTTGGTTGCAGGGGTGGGGTGCAGATGGGGCATTGCGTGATCCTTCCGTGTCATGGCAGAAAGTCGCTGTCGTCGCGGCTTGTGTCAGGGACGGGCGAGAATCGAAATCAGCAAGGTGTGGGTGAAGTTTTTTTGCGGCTGTTGCTCAGGCAGGTTCCACGCTTGCCCAGTAACGGCTGAGGTAGCGCACTTTCACCGGCAGGGTTTTCGGCAGGTTGGCCAGTGCAATGTCGGTATCGTCGATGCGGAATGCTCCGGAAATGCTCATGGACCGGATCGAGGGTGCGCAGCGCAGCACTCCTTGTCGGTAACGCGCCAGTTCTTCGACAAAGTCGCCCAGGTGCCAGTCGTTCACGCTCACCATGCCTTGTACCCAGGCGGTCGAATTGACGGGCAGCGCATGGGTGATGGCGAAGTCGTCGCGGTCATAATTTACCTGCTGCCCGGCTTGCAGTCGCAGCACCCGCTCCGGGTGACGCTGCGGGCGTACATCGACAGCCGCTTGCAGCACGCCCACGCGCGTTTGCTGCGCAAGTTTGCGAATGCTGAACTCGGTACTACGGGCGAGTACGCTGCCGTCTTCGGTGTGCACGATGAACGGGCGCTGTTCAGGGGTAATGGTCGGGCGAACGAGTATTTCCCCATGGTACAGCTGGATTGCCCGCACTTTTGCGTCGTAGCGCACATCCACCGCAGTGTTCACGTTCATTTCAAGCTGCGAGCCATCATCCAGCTGCAAGCTGCGCCGTTCGCCGCCGCGGGTGTGTTGCTGGGCCAGCAAGGCGCGATAGGGCACCTGCTCGGCTGCCAGCCAGCCACCGCCGCCCATGGCCAGCAACAGGCTCAGCACCTTCAGCACATCGCGCCGCTGTGCCTGTGCCGCGCCCAGGCTGGACAGCGCCGCCTGCGGCGGCACCATGGCCCACTGCAGTTGCAGTTTTTCTACCCGCGCCCAGGCGGCAGCGTGTTGTGGGCTTGCCTGCAGCCACTGGCGCCAAGCTTGGGTGCGCGCCTCGTTGCTGGCGCCATCGTTGAGCTGCACATACCAGGTGGCAGCGGCTTCGAGCGTCTTGAGATCCATCGTCCTCAGCCTTCGACTGCCAGCAGGCAGCGGGTCATTGCCTTTATCAGATGGTTCTTCACGGTGGTAACCGACACGCCGAAACGCTCGGCAGCAGCACCGTAGGTCAGGCCTTCGAGTTGAACGGCGAGGAAGATGGCGCGGGTGTTGGCGCCGAGTTCGTCAAGCAGGCTGTCCACGGCTACCAACATTTCGATGATCGACAAGCGCACTTCCGGCGATACCTCTACCGGTTCCGGGCGCAGGGCCAAGGCCTGCAGGTAGGCCTTTTCGATGGTGCGGCGGCGGGCTTTGTCGATCAGCAGCGAGCGGGCGATAGCGCTGAGGTAGCTGCGCGGCTCGCGGATCGGCAGCTGGTTGCGGGCGGTCATTACCCGCAGGAAGGTGTCGTGCGCCAGGTCGGATGCATCGGCGGCATTGCCCAGGCGGGCGCGCAGCCAGCCCTTCAGCCAGCCGTTGTTTTCACTGTACAGCTGGTGCAGGGTCTGAGGATCGAGCGTCGACATGCGTCAAGACCGCAATATGAATGGGAATTGATCGCATTGTTGCCATAGAGGGGTCTGATTGCAAGCAGGGTTTGCGCTGTACCTGTGGGAGCTGGCTCGGCGGCGATGGGCTGCTAGGCAGCCCTCATTGGTGCGCTGCCTAGAAACCCGCTTCCAGCGCTAGCAGGTCCTGCACGGTCTGCCGCCGGCGGATCATGCGCAGCGCGCCGTTCTCGATCAGAAACTCCGGCAGCAAAGGTCGGCTGTTGTAGTTCGACGACATCGACGCCCCGTAGGCACCGGCATCGTGAATCACCAGCAAGTCACCCACCTGCGCCTGGGGCAGGTCCTGTGGGGTCAGTTCCTGGTCGTCCTGGGTGAACACGTCTCCCGACTCACACAGTGGCCCGGCCACCACGGTCGGTTGGCGCGGGCGGTCCACCGGCTGGCCGTTGGCGTCGAGCAGGGTCATGCCATGGTACGCACCGTACATCGCCGGGCGCATCAGGTCGTTGAAGCCGGCATCGATCATCACGAAAGTATTGCGCCCCACCTGTTTCACGGCACGCACCTCGGCCACCAGGTAGCCCGACTCGGCCACCAGGAAACGCCCAGGTTCGATCTCCATGCGCACGGGGTGGCCCAGCATGGCTTCGATTTCCTTGCGCGCCACCGCCCAGGTCTGCGCGTAGCGTTGCAGGTCGACCGGCTTGTCGGTGCTGCGGTAAGGGGTCGAAAGCCCGCCGCCGATGGAGAAGGCTTCGATGTCTACGCCCAGGCGGCCGATCAGCTCGATCATCGACCGGGCTACCTGCTCCAGGTGTTGGTAATCCACCCCGGAGCCAATATGCATGTGCACGCCGACCAGGTGCAGGCCGTGGGTTTTGATGCAGGCCAGCGCCTCGTCCAGTTCTTCATGCCAGATGCCGTGCTTGCTGTTCTCGCCGCCGGTGTTGGTCTTGCGGCTGTGGCCGTGGCCGAAGCCCGGGTTGATGCGGATCCAGACGCGGTGGCCGGGGGAGCGTTCACCCAGCTGGCGCAGCATGTCGATGGAACCGGCGTTGACTTCGATCTTCGATTCCACCACCCGCTCCAGGGTTGGCCGGTCCAGTGCATCGCAGGTCAGCACCACGCCAGCGGGGTCGCCGTCCACGCTGGCACCGGCGGCAAAGGCCCGCTCCATTTCACCCAGCGACACCGCGTCCAGCACCAGGCCATGGGCGCGCATCAGGCGCAGCACGTGCAGGTTGGGGTTGGCTTTCTGGGCGAAGCGTACGGTGTCGAATACCTTCAGTTGTTCAACGCGCTTGGCGATGGTGCTGGCGTCGTAGGCCCAGAGGGGCGATCCATGTTGATGAACCGCCGCGGCCAGGGTCGTGAAGGGTGCAGTCATGCTGGCATTACTCGTAGTGGGTAGATGTGCAGGATGCGTGAAAGAGTGGATTCAGAAAAATAGCTATTTTTCTACTCGCCATTCATATCTGATATACCCATCGTTGTTGCGCAGGTGTAGCCGTGAAACTGTCCGTCCGCCATATCGAAGTGTTCCGCGCCATCATGGCCGCTGGCAGCGTCACCGGCGCGGCGCGGCTGCTGTTCACCTCGCAGCCCACCGTCAGCCGAGAGCTGGCACGGCTGGAGCAGGTCACCGGCCTGAACCTGTTCGAGCGCGAGGGCGGGCGCCTGGTGGCAACCGCCCAGGCGCTGCTGTTGATCGAAGAGGTCGAGCGCGCCTATCTCGGGCTGGAGCGCATCGAGCGCTTTGCCCAGGCCATCCGCAATTTCGAGCAGGGCCGGTTGGCCATCACCTGCCTGCCGCTGTTTTCCCAGACCTTGCTGCCCAAGGCCTGCCAGCGCTTCCATCAGCAGCACCGCGGCGTGAGTGTGAGCATTTTGGCGCAGGAGTCGCCGTTGCTGGAGGAGTCACTGGTTGCCCAGCAGCACGACCTTGGCCTGACCGAGGTCGAGCAGATGCCGCGCGGCGCCTACGGCGAGCTGCTGTTCAGCGCCAACATGGTCTGTGTGCTGCCCCATGGGCACCCGTTGCAAGCCAAGGCTGAACTGGAATTGAGCGATTTCCATGAAGTGGACTTCATCAACCTGGCCAGCCTGGACACCTACCGCCAGCGCCTGGACCAGCACTTCCGTGCGGCGGGGGTGAACCGCCGCACGGTCATCGAGACCACCAGCGCCGCGTCGGTGTGCGCCATGGTCAGGCAGGGCCTGGGGGTGGCGATCATCAACCCGCTGAGTGGGCTGGAGGCCGCGCAGGGCGGTTTGCCGATCCGCCGCTTGCGGGTGTCAGTGCCGTACCAGGTGATGCTGATCAGGCCCGACCACCGGCCGGCTTCGGCGGCGGTGGAGCCGTTTTGCGATGCGTTGCGGGTGCAGGCTGAAGCAATGCAGGCAGCATTGCGCTAGCGCCTGGCTCGGCTCAGGATTTTGTGCTGTCTGTACCGTCCTTATCGCCGGCAAGCCAGCTCCCACAGGTACTGCACATGGCTTGGGGCAGCGGTGGTCGGTGTGGGAGCTGGCTTGCCGGCGATAAGGCCAGTACAGGCAATACGGGTAGGCCCCTATGGGAAATCTGCGTTTCAGAGCTCGCAGACGAAGGTACCGGTCCCGGCCAGGATGTTTTCCAGGGTTTCCTTCACTTCATCCATGTCACTCAGGTCACTGGTCAGGTTGATCTCCAGCACCTCGTCCCCCTTCAGCGCATCACGGTCGCCGGCGGCGACTTCGATCAGCAGGCGCTTGGCGCTCAACGTCACTTTCAGCCCGTCCAGCGTCGACGGCTCGTCATCCAGGGTCAGGTCGACGGTGTCTTCGTCCGGATAGCGGGTCAGCAGGAACATCTGGCCCTTGTCGCTGTGGCAGCACAGCGTGGCCATGTTGTCTTCCTCGTCATCGCAAGGGGTGGCGAAGAGCAGGGCGGTATCGATTTGCATGGACAAGGCTCGGATCAAAGGAAACGGAAGGGAATTCTGACAGTCTTGCTTACATGCATAAACGTAAAGTTACCGCCCCTTGACCGAAATTGTCGCAGCGCTGCAAGCCTTGATGACCGATCAGTCGTTAAGCTTCGCCCAGCCCTGGGCGTGCCTGCGCACGTCCAACGTCTGGTTTTTACCGTCCGCCTTGCTACGGGTTGGCTATCGTTGACCCGTACACGGCGCACGCAGCGACGCTCCAACTAATACAAAGCCCAAGCGGAGTACCACAGATGGCGTTCTTCACCGCAGCCAGCAAAGCCGACTTCCAGCATCAACTGCAAGCGGCCCTGGCGCAGCACATCAGCGAGCAGTCCCTGCCACAAGTGACGCTGTTCGCCGAGCAGTTCTTCGGCATCATCTCCATGGACGAACTCACCCAGCGAAGGCTTTCCGACCTGGCCGGCTGCACCCTCTCGGCCTGGCGCATCATCGAGCGTTTCGACCCCGAATACCCGCAAGTGCGGGTGTACAACCCCGATTACGAACGCAACGGCTGGCAGTCGACCCATACCGTGGTCGAAGTGCTGCACCACGACCTGCCATTCCTGGTCGACTCGGTGCGCACCGAGCTCAACCGCCGCGGCTACAGCATCCACACCCTGCAGACCACCGTACTCAGCGTGCGCCGTGGCGCCAAGGGCGAGCTGCTGGAGCTGCTGCCCAAGGGCACCCAGGGCGAGGGCGTGCGTCATGAGTCGCTGATGTACCTGGAGATCGACCGCTGCGCCAACGCTGCCGAGCTGACAGTGCTGACTCGCGAAATCGAGCAGGTGCTGGCCGAGGTGCGGGTGGCGGTTGCCGATTTCGAACCGATGAAGGCCAAGCTGCGGGAAGTGGTGGCGCAGGTGGAACAGACTGCCTTCGGCCCGGCGCAGAACGAAAAGGGCGAGGTCAAGGCCTTCCTCGAATGGCTGCTGGACAACCACTTCACCTTCCTGGGCTATGAAGAATTCACCGTCAAGGGCGGCGCCGGTGGTGGCCAGATGGTCTACGACGAGCAGTCCTTCCTCGGCCTGCCGCGCCGCCTGCGCGTAGGCCTGACGGCAGAAGAGCTGCGCATCGAAGACTACGCCGTGGCCTACCTCAACGAGCCGCTGCTGCTGTCGTTTGCCAAGGCCGCGCTGCCCAGCCGCGTACACCGCCCGGCCTACCCGGACTACGTGTCGATCCGCCAGCTGGACGCCGACGGCAAGGTGGTCAAGGAACACCGCTTCATGGGCCTGTACACCTCGTCGGTGTATGGCGAAAGCGTGCATGCAATTCCGTATATCCGCGTCAAGGTCGCCGAAATCGAGCGGCGCTCGGGTTTCGACCCCAAGGCCCACCTGGGCAAGGAGCTGACCCAGGTACTCGAAGTGCTGCCGCGCGACGACCTGTTCCAGACACCGATCGACGAGCTGTTCACCACCGTCATGGCGATCGTGCAGATCCAGGAACGCAACAAGATCCGCGTGTTCCTGCGCAAGGACCCGTACGGCCGCTTCTGCTACTGCCTGGCCTACGTGCCGCGGGAAATCTACTCCACCGAAGTGCGGCAGAAAATCCAGCAGGTGCTGATGGAGCGGCTGAAGGCCAGCGACTGCGAGTTCTGGACGTTCTTCTCCGAATCGGTGCTGGCGCGTGTGCAGCTGATTCTGCGGGTCGACCCGAAGAACCGCATCGACATCGACCCCCAGCAGCTGGAACGCGAAGTCATCCAGGCCTGCCGCTCGTGGCATGACGACTACTCGGCGCTGGTAGTCGAGAACTTCGGCGAAGCGCAGGGCACCAACATCCTCGCCGACTTCCCCAAAGGCTTCCCGGCCGGTTATCGCGAACGCTTCGCCGCGCACTCGGCAGTGGTCGACCTGCAGCACGTGCTGAACCTGTCTGAAACCAAACCCCTGGCGATGAGCTTCTACCAGCCGCTGACCCAGGTTGGCGAGCGCATCCTGCACTGCAAGCTGTACCACGCTGATACCCCGCTGGCGCTGTCCGACGTGCTGCCGATCCTGGAAAACCTCGGCCTGCGCGTGCTCGGCGAGTTCCCCTACCGCCTGCGCCACGCCAATGGCCGCGAGTACTGGATTCACGATTTCGCCTTCACCTACAGCGAAGGCCTGAGCCTGGATATCCAGCAGCTCAACGACACCCTGCAGGACGCCTTCATCCACATTGTGCGCGGGGATGCCGAGAACGACGCCTTCAACCGGCTGGTGCTGACCGCTGGCCTGCCATGGCGCGACGTGGCGCTGCTGCGCGCCTACGCCCGTTACCTGAAGCAGATTCGCCTGGGCTTCGACCTCGGCTACATTGCCAGTACCCTGAACAACCACACCGATATCGCCCGCGAGCTCACCCGGCTGTTCAAGACCCGCTTCTACCTGGCACGCAAACTCACCCAGGACGACCTGGATGACAAGCAGCAGCGCCTTGAACAGGCCATCCTGACCGCACTGGATGACGTGCAGGTACTTAACGAAGACCGCATCCTGCGCCGCTACCTGGACCTGATCAAGGCTACCCTGCGCACCAACTTCTACCAGCCGGATGCCGATGGCCAGAACAAGTCGTACTTCAGCTTCAAGTTCAACCCCAAGCTGATCCCCGAGCTGCCCAAACCGGTGCCCAAGTTCGAAATCTTCGTCTACTCGCCGCGGGTCGAGGGCGTGCACCTGCGCTTTGGCAACGTTGCCCGCGGCGGCCTGCGCTGGTCCGACCGCGAAGAGGACTACCGCACCGAAGTGCTGGGCCTGGTCAAGGCCCAGCAGGTGAAGAACTCGGTGATCGTGCCGGTCGGCGCCAAGGGCGGCTTCCTGCCGCGGCGCCTGCCGCTGGGCGGCAGCCGTGACGAAATCGCTGCCGAGGGCGTGGCGTGCTACCGCATCTTCATCTCCGGCCTGCTCGACATTACCGACAACCTCAAGGACGGTGGCGTGGTGCCGCCGGCCAACGTGGTGCGTCATGACGATGACGACCCGTACCTGGTGGTGGCGGCCGACAAGGGCACCGCGACCTTCTCCGACATTGCCAACGGCATTGCCATCGATTACGGCTTCTGGCTGGGCGATGCCTTCGCCTCGGGCGGTTCGGCCGGTTACGACCACAAGAAGATGGGCATTACCGCGCGTGGCGCGTGGGTGGGCGTGCAGCGCCACTTCCGCGAGCGCGGCATCAATGTGCAGGAAGACCCGATCACCGTCATCGGTGTGGGCGACATGGCCGGCGACGTGTTCGGCAACGGCTTGCTGATGTCCGACAAGCTGCAACTGGTGGCAGCGTTCAACCACTTGCACATCTTCATCGACCCCAACCCCGAGCCGGCTTCCAGCTTCGCCGAGCGCAAGCGCCTGTTCGACCTGCCGCGTTCTGCCTGGAGCGACTACGACACCAGCATCATGTCCGAAGGCGGCGGGATCTTCCCGCGCAGTGCCAAGAGCATCGCCATCAGCCCACAGATGAAAGGACGTTTCGCCATCGAGGCCGACCGCCTGACTCCGACCGAGCTGCTCAATGCGCTGCTCAAGGCGCCGGTGGACCTGCTGTGGAACGGCGGCATCGGTACCTACGTGAAGGCCAGCAGCGAAAGCCACGCCGATGTCGGCGACAAGGCCAACGACGCGCTGCGGGTCAACGGCAACGAGCTGCGCTGCAAGGTGGTGGGCGAGGGCGGCAACCTGGGCATGACCCAGCTCGGCCGGGTCGAGTTCGGCCTGCACGGCGGCGCCACCAACACCGACTTCATCGACAACGCCGGCGGCGTGGACTGCTCCGACCACGAGGTCAATATCAAGATCCTGCTCAATGAAGTGGTGCAGGGTGGCGACATGACCGAGAAGCAGCGCAACCAGCTGCTGGGCAGCATGACCGACGAAGTGGGCGGCCTGGTGCTGGGCAACAACTACAAGCAGACCCAGGCGCTGTCGCTGGCTGCCCGGCGTGCCCGCGAGCGGATTGCCGAGTACAAGCGCCTGATGGCGGACCTGGAGAGCCGCGGCAAGCTGGACCGTGCCATCGAGTTCCTGCCGTCCGAGGAGCAGCTGGCCGAACGCCTGGCCGCTGGCCAGGGCCTGACCCGCGCCGAGCTGTCGGTGCTGATCTCGTACAGCAAGATCGACCTCAAGGAGCAACTGCTGAAATCGCGGGTGCCGGACGACGATTACCTGACCCGCGACATGGAAACCGCCTTCCCGCCGTCGCTGGTCAGCAAGTTCGCCGAGCCCATGCGCCGCCACCGGCTGAAACGCGAAATCGTCAGCACCCAGATCGCCAACGACCTGGTCAACAACATGGGCATCACCTTCGTCCAGCGTCTCAAGGAGTCGACTGGCATGAGCCCGGCCAACGTGGCCGGGGCCTATGTGATCGTGCGCGATATCTTCCACCTGCCGCACTGGTTCCGCCAGATCGAGGCGCTGGATTACCAGGTACCCGCCGAAATTCAGCTCACCCTGATGGACGAGCTGATGCGCCTGGGGCGCCGTGCCACCCGCTGGTTCCTGCGCAGCCGTCGCAACGAGCAGGATGCCGGGCGTGACGCCGCGCATTTCGGGCCGAAGATCGCGCAGTTGGGGCTCAAGCTGGACGAGCTGCTTGAAGGCCCGACCCGCGAACGCTGGATGGTGCGCTACCAGGGCTTCGTCGAGGCCGGTGTGCCGGAGCTGCTGGCGCGCATGGTTGCCGGTACCAGCCACCTGTACACCCTGTTGCCGATCATCGAAGCCGCTGACGTTACCGGGCATGATCCGGCCCAGGTGGCCAAGGCGTTCTTCGCCGTGGGCAGCTCGCTGGACCTGACCTGGTACTTGCAGGAAATCAGCAACCTGCCGGTGGAAAACAACTGGCAGGCGCTGGCGCGCGAGGCGTTCCGCGACGATATCGACCTGCAGCAGCGGGCGATCACCATCTCGGTACTGCAAATGGCCGATGCACCGGAAGACATGGACGCCCGTGTGGCACTGTGGGCCGAGCAGCATCGGGTGATGGTAGAGCGCTGGCGCGCCATGCTGGATGACCTGCGCAATGCCACCGGTACCGACTACGCGATGTACGCGGTGGCCAACCGCGAGCTGGTCGACCTGGCCATGAGCGGGCAGGCGGCGGTTGTGCCGTCCTGAGCTTGAGCTGAAATGAAAAAGCCCCGGCAGTAATGTCGGGGCTTTTTTGTACCTGTGCTGGCCTCTTCGCGGGTGAACCCGCTCCCACAGGTATTGCACAGGCCTCAAGGCTGGTGGGGTACCTGTGGGAGCGGGTTCACCCGCGAAGGGGCCAGCACAGGCTTACTTGAACCGCCGCTCCACCCCTTTCTCCACCAGGATCTTGGCCGAAATCTCCTCCACCGAAAAATGCGTGGAATTGATGTTGGGAATGTTCTCGCGGCGGAACAGGCTCTCCACCTCGCGCACCTCGAATTCGCACTGGGCAAAGCTGGAATAGCGGCTGTTGGGCTTGCGTTCGTGGCGGATGGCGGTAAGGCGGTCGGGGTCGATGGTCAGGCCGAACAGCTTGTTGTGGTGCTTTTTCAGCACCGCCGGCAGCTGCAGGCGCTCCATGTCGTCCTCGGTCAGCGGGTAGTTGGCGGCGCGGATGCCGAATTGCATGGCCATGTACAGGCAGGTCGGGGTCTTGCCGCAGCGTGACACGCCGACCAGGATCAGGTCGGCCTTGTCGTAATAGTGGGTGCGCGCGCCATCGTCGTTGTCCAGGGCGAAATTCACCGCCTCGATGCGTTCCATGTAGTTGGAATTGCCGCCAATCGAGTGCGATTTGCCCACGGAATACGACGAATGGGCGGTCAATTCCTGCTCGAGCGGGGATAAAAACGACGAAAAGATGTCGATCATGAAGCCATTCGAGGTCGCCAGGATTTCACGGATGTCCTGGTTGACGATGGTGTCGAAGATGATCGGGCGTACCCCGTCACGCTCGGCCGCCGCGTTGATTTGCTGGACCATGGTGCGTGCCTTGTCCGGCGAATCGATGTACGGACGGGTGAATTTGTTGAAGGGAATGCTCTCGAATTGCGCGAGCAGACTCTGGCCCAGGGTTTCGGCAGTGATACCGGTGCCGTCGGAGATGAAGAACGCGGTTCGTTTCATTTGCGATCTGGGCCTTAAGCTGATGAAGATTCTTGGATATGATAAGTTCGGTTTGCCGAATGCGGCTGTCGGCATTCTGCCACACTTGCAGACCCTATTTTCCAGGTACAGGCCACAAACGCCCGGCCAAGTCACTGAAGACAGGCGGGCGCCTTTGAGCTTTTCCAACACAGTTAGTGGAGAGATCACCTTGGTAGAGTACGTAGTTTCCCTTGATAAGCTCGGCGTCCATGATGTAGAGCATGTGGGGGGCAAGAACGCATCCCTGGGCGAGATGATCAGCAACCTTGCAGGTGCTGGTGTATCGGTGCCGGGCGGCTTTGCCACTACGGCGCAGGCGTACCGCGATTTTCTCGAACAGAGTGGTCTCAACGACCGTATCCATGCCGCCCTCGACGCGCTTGACGTGGATGACATCAATGCCCTGACCAAGACCGGCGCGCAAATTCGCCAGTGGGTCATGGAAGCCGAATTCCCGGAGCGTCTGAATTCGGAAATCCGTACGGCCTTCGCCGAAATGGCCGCCGGCAATGACAACATGGCGGTCGCCGTGCGTTCCTCCGCCACCGCCGAAGACCTGCCGGACGCCTCGTTCGCCGGCCAGCAGGAAACCTTCCTCAACATCCGCGGCGTCGACAACGTGATCCGTGCGGCCAAGGAAGTGTTTGCCTCGCTGTTCAACGACCGCGCCATTGCCTACCGCGTGCATCAGGGCTTCGACCACAAGCTGGTCGCCCTGTCGGCTGGTGTGCAGCGCATGGTCCGCTCCGAAACCGGTACCGCTGGCGTCATGTTCACCCTCGACACCGAATCGGGCTTCCGCGATGTGGTATTCATCACCGGCGCCTACGGCCTGGGCGAAACCGTGGTGCAGGGTGCGGTCAACCCTGACGAATTCTACGTGCACAAGAACACCTTGCAGGCCGGCCGCCCGGCCATCCTGCGCCGCAACCTGGGCAGCAAGGCCATCAAGATGGTCTACGGCGAAGAAGCCAAGGCCGGCCGTTCGGTGAAAACCGTCGAAGTCGACCGCGCCGAGCGCGCGCGCTTCTGCCTGAGCGATGCCGAGGTCAGCGAGCTGGCCAAGCAGGCGATGATCATCGAGCAGCACTATCAGCGCCCGATGGATATCGAGTGGGCCAAGGACGGTGACGACGGCAAGCTGTACATTGTCCAGGCTCGCCCTGAGACGGTGAAGAGCCGTTCCAGCGCCAATGTCATGGAACGCTACCTGCTCAAGGAAAAGGGCACCGTACTGGTCGAAGGCCGCGCCATCGGCCAGCGCATCGGCGCCGGCAAGGTCCGCGTGATCAACGATGTGTCGGAAATGGACAAGGTGCAACCCGGCGACGTGCTGGTGTCCGACATGACCGACCCGGACTGGGAACCGGTGATGAAACGCGCCAGCGCCATCGTCACCAACCGCGGCGGGCGCACCTGCCACGCGGCGATCATCGCCCGTGAGCTGGGTATCCCGGCCGTGGTCGGTTGCGGCAACGCCACCCAGTTGCTCAAAGACGGCCAGGGCGTGACCGTGTCCTGCGCCGAAGGCGACACCGGCTTCATCTTCGAAGGTGAGCTGGGCTTCGACATCAAGCAGAACTCGGTCGACGCCATGCCTGATCTGCCGTTCAAGATCATGATGAACGTCGGCAACCCGGACCGCGCCTTCGACTTCGCCCAGCTGCCCAACGCCGGTGTCGGCCTGGCGCGCCTGGAATTCATCATCAACCGCATGATCGGCGTGCACCCCAAGGCGCTGCTGAACTACGCAGGCCTGCCTGCCGACCTGAAGGACAGCGTCGACAAGCGCATCGCCGGCTACAGCGACCCGGTCGGCTTCTATGTCGAGAAACTGGTCGAGGGCATCAGCACCCTGGCGGCCGCCTTCTACCCGAAAAAGGTCATCGTGCGTCTGTCGGACTTCAAGTCCAACGAGTACGCCAACCTGATCGGCGGCAAGCTGTACGAGCCGGAAGAAGAAAACCCGATGCTGGGCTTCCGTGGCGCTTCGCGTTACATCAGCGAATCGTTCCGTGACTGCTTCGAACTCGAGTGCCGTGCCCTGAAACGCGTGCGCAACGAAATGGGCCTGACCAACGTCGAGATCATGGTGCCATTCGTGCGCACCCTGGGCGAAGCCAGCCAGGTCGTCGACCTGCTTGCCGAAAACGGCCTGGCCCGCGGCGACAACGGCCTGCACGTGATCATGATGTGCGAGCTGCCGTCCAACGCGATTCTCGCCGAAGAGTTCCTGGAATACTTCGACGGCTTCTCGATCGGCTCCAACGACCTGACCCAGCTGACCCTGGGCCTGGACCGTGACTCGGGCATCATCGCGCACCTGTTCGATGAGCGAAATCCTGCGGTGAAGAAGCTGCTGGCCAACGCCATTGCCGCGTGTAACAAGGCGGGCAAGTACATCGGCATCTGCGGCCAGGGCCCATCGGACCACCCGGATCTGGCCAAATGGCTGATGGAGCAGGGCATCGAAAGCGTGTCGCTGAACCCGGATTCGGTACTCGAAACCTGGTTCTTCCTGGCCGAAGGCCAAGGCGCAGCCTGACCTAGTAGAACGCGGGGGTACGTCTGGCGTACCCCTGCCTTTTTTTTCAGGGCGAGCTCCAGCGATGGAACCCGCCTTTTTTTGTGCGTCAAGCAACCTTATGCAAAGCAGCAGCACTTTATTTCCCGTGGCCCTGCTCAGTGCCGAACGCCGCGGCGACCTCAGCGAAGACGTGTACCGGATCAAGGCCGGCAACAGCCCTGACCCCAGCGTCGAGCTGGCCGTGACGCGCCTGGGGCTGGCCGATCAGGGCCCGGCCCAGGGTGTGCCGGTCATTCTCCTGCACGGCAGTTTTTCCAATAGGCGCTTCTGGTACTCGCCCAAGGGGGTTGGCCTGGGCGCCTACCTTGCCCGCGCCGGTTTCGATGTGTGGATCCCGGAAATGCGCGGCCATGGCCTGTCGCCGCGCAACCTCGACTGGAAGCACAACAGCGTGGCTGCCTACGCCCGTGATGATCTGCCGCTGATTGCCGCGTTCGTGCGCGAGCAATCGGGCCAGGCGCCGCACTGGGTAGGTCACTCACTGGGCGGCACAACCCTGGTGGCAGCGCTGGGCGGTGGTTTCCTGGCTGCCGAGGACGTTGCCAGCGTGGCGCTGTTCGGCACCCAGATCAGCCGTGTCTACTGGCCACTGAAAGTCCCGCCGTTGACCTGGGGTGCGAAGCTGCTGCTCAAGCGCTGGGGGCAGATTTCCGGGCCGCGTTTCAAGCGTGGACCGGAGGACGAGCCGATCGGCCTGGCCCTGGAGAGCATGCGCTGGCATGGCCTGTTCGGCCGCTTTGGCGACAAGAAGCACGACTGGTGGGCGGGGCTGGCCGAGGTGGATGTGCCGCTGCTGGCAGTGGCCGGTGCGGGCGACTTCCAGGACCCGGTGTGGGCCTGCCGCAAGCTGTTCGATCAGCTGGGCGGCGAGCGCAAGCAGTTCTTGCGGCTGGGGCGCGAAGAAGGCTTCGAGGCGTTCGGGCATGTCGACATGCTGGTCAGCAAGGCCGCGCAGGTGCAGGTGTGGCCGCTGGTGCAGCGTTGGCTGCGCAACCCGTTGATGCCGGTGCATGCGTCGACGGCGGCTGCAGAATCTGTGCCTGTCAGCTGATCTTGCTCTAGCTGTTCTGGCCCCATCGCCGGCAAACCAGCCCCCACAGGGATACCGCAGGCCTCGAACCTTGTGGGTATCCCTGTGGCAGCTGGCTTGCCGGCGATAGGGCCAGGGCAGGTAGAACCCAACTGACTGCCCGGTCCCGGATGACTGCGACGGCCTCAAAGGTGTAGCCTTGGGTCGATCCCCGCTTTCGTTGTGACTGACAGGAGCTTCCCATGCAGCATTACGTAACGCCCGACCTGTGTGACGCCTACCCCGACCTGGTGCAGGTGCTGGAACCGATGTTCAGCAATTTCGGGGGGCGCGATTCGTTCGGCGGCCAGATCGTCACCATCAAGTGCTTCGAGGACAACTCGCTGGTCAAGGAGCAGGTCGAGCTCGATGGCACAGGCAAGGTGCTGGTGGTCGATGGCGGTGGTTCCCTGCGTCGTGCGCTGCTTGGCGACATGCTCGCCGAAAAGGCTGCCAAAAACGGTTGGGAAGGCCTGGTGATCTACGGCTGCGTGCGTGATGTCGACGTGCTGATCCAGACCGACGTCGGCGTCCAGGCCTTGGCCAGCCACCCGATGAAAACCGACAAGCGCGGCATCGGCGACCTCAACGTGGCGGTGACCTTCGCCGGGGTAACCTTCCGCCCGGGTGAGTATGTATATGCCGACAACAATGGCGTGCTGGTCTCGCCAAACCCGCTGAAAATGCCGGAGTGATGCGCCGCACGCGCTGATGGAGCTTTGATGTTCGAGGAAGACAACGCGCAGTGGGGGCTGGTGCATGCCCTGGTGCTCGATGGCAAAGGCGGCGCGCGCCCGATTGCCCGTACCGAACTGGACGACCTGCAGCTGCAACCCGAGCAGAGCCTTTGGCTGCACTGGGACCGCAGCCATCCGCAAACCCGCACCTGGCTGCTGCGCGACAGCGGCCTCAGCGAGTTTGCCTGCGACTTGCTGCTGGAAGAGAACACCCGGCCACGCCTGCTGCCCATGGTGGACGAGCAATTGTTGCTGTTCCTGCGTGGGGTCAACCTCAACCCCGGCGCCGAGCCCGAAGACATGGTTTCGGTGCGCATCTTCGCCGAGGCCCAGCGGGTTATCTCGCTGCGCCTGCGACCGTTGCGCGCCAGCGACGAAGTCTTGCAGCAGCTGGAGCAGGGCAGGGGGCCGAAATCGGCGTCCGAGCTGTTGCTGCTGATGGGCGAACTGCTGACCGAAAAGGTCCAGGGACTGGTCAGCGACCTGTCTGAACTGGTCGACCTTGAAGAGGAAAAGGTTGAATCCGACGAACGGTATACGCCTGAGCAGGGCAGCCTGCAGCAGATCCGCCGTCGCGCGGCCGGGTTACGGCGTTTCCTCGCCCCGCAGCGGGAAATCTACGCCCAGCTGTCGCGCAGCAAATGGAGCTGGTTCGCCGACGCCGACGCCGATTACTGGAACGAGCTCAACAACAGCCTGATCCGCTATCTCGAAGAGCTGGAACTGACCCGCGAGCGGGCTGCGCTGGTGCTGGAGAGCGAAGACCGTCGGCGCAGCGAGCGCATGAACCGCACCATGTACCGCTTCGGCATCATCACCTGCATTTTCCTGCCCATGAGCTTTATCACCGGGCTGCTGGGCATTAATGTCGGCGGTATTCCCGGGGCGGAAAACCCCTATGGCTTCCTGTTTGCCTGCATCGTCGTGCTGGGGCTGGCGGTGGGCCAGTGGTGGATGTTCCGACGGTTACGGTGGGTATAGATGCTCACGAATATCTCCCATGTTGAAACATTCGTCCCGATGCAATGTGTGACCCAGCGTTGGGCCACCTCGTCTCTTGCTGATACTGCGCGAGGTGCCTATGCACGATCCGTTTGAAGAATCCCTGCGCGACCTGCTCAAGGCGTCACCCTCCGGCAACGACCGGGACGACCGGGATGACGCTGCCTGCCTGGGTCGCGTGCTGAAAACCGCCAACCGCCAGGTTGGCGCGGGCGATCTGTTCAGCCTGCTCGGCCGCTGGTGCCAGGCGCTGCTGATCGCCGTGAACAATGGCTCGGCGCATGTCGCGCCGGTGCGTCGACACTCTTCCCGCAACGCTGCCAGCGGCAGCAAAGCAGATAAGGCCGATTGAATATGGAACTCGATCTCTGGACCCAGAGCCTGGTCACCGCGATGACTGCCCTTTGGACCAAGGTGGCGAACTTCATCCCCAACCTGTTCGGCGCGCTGGTCGTGGTGCTGCTCGGTTTCGTGGTGGCCAAGCTGCTCGATACACTGCTGTCCAAGTTGCTGGCCAAGCTCGGCCTGGACCGCCTGATGGCTGGCACCGGCCTGACCAAAATGCTGGGCCGGGTCGGCATCCAGGTGCCGATCTCGACCCTGATCGGCAAGATCGTCTACTGGTTCGTGCTGCTCATCTTCCTGGTCTCGGCCGCCGAGTCGCTGGGCCTTGAGCGGGTTTCGGCCACGCTCGACATGCTTGCCCTGTATTTGCCGAAGGTGTTCGGCGCAGCGCTGGTGCTGCTGGTTGGCGTGCTGCTGGCACAAGTGGCCAACGGCCTGGTGCGCGGCGCTGCCGAAGGTATCGGCCTGGAATATTCGGCGGGCCTGGGGCGTATTACCCAGGGCCTGGTGATCATCATCAGCATTTCGGTAGCCATCAGCCAGCTGGAGGTCAAAACCGACCTGCTGAACCACGTTATCGTCATCGGGCTGATTACCGTTGGTCTGGCCGTTGCCCTGGCGATGGGCCTTGGCAGCCGCGAAATTGCCGGGCAGATCCTGGCTGGCATCTACGTGCGCGAGCTGTACCAGGTTGGCCAGCAGGTGCGGATTGGAGAGGTCGAAGGCCAGATCGAAGAGATCGGTACGGTCAAGACGACGCTGCTGACCGATGATGGCGAACTACTATCGCTGTCCAACCGCGAGCTGCTGGAACAGCGTGTCAATAGCCGCTAACCGCACAAAAGCTGTTAATGTATGCCGCCGCGAAAATGACCCACGGGGTCTCGCGGCGACATTGACCTGACTGTCGGCCAGATCCGTTTTGAATAAAGTTCATTCGCCGCCCATGCGTTATGACCCCCGCGAGCTCACCGATGAAGAGTTGGTGGCGCGTTCGCATGAGGAGCTGTACCACGTTACCCGCGCCTATGAAGAGCTCATGCGGCGCTACCAGCGAACCCTGTTCAACGTCTGTGCGCGTTATCTGGGGAACGACCGGGACGCGGACGATGTCTGTCAGGAAGTGATGCTGAAAGTGTTGTACGGGCTGAAGAACTTCGAAGGCAAATCCAAGTTCAAGACATGGCTCTATAGCATCACCTACAACGAGTGCATTACCCAGTACCGCAAGGAGCGCCGTAAACGCAGGCTGATGGATGCCTTGAGTCTGGACCCTGTTGAAGAGGCGTCCGAAGACAAGGCACCAAAACCTGAAGAAAAAGGCGGGCTGGACAAATGGCTGGTGCATGTGAACCCGATTGACCGGGAAATCCTGGTGCTGCGTTTTGTCGCAGAGCTGGAATTTCAGGAAATTGCCGACATCATGCACATGGGCCTGAGCGCAACGAAAATGCGCTACAAGCGCGCGCTAGACAAGCTTCGTGAGAAATTTGCTGGCCTCGATGAAACTTAGTGGCGTGCAAATATCTCTAACGCAGCGGTGAGTTCTGCTAGACTTGCCGTCGAGTTGTCCCCCTTGTTTGTGGTGGGACTGCTTAACTATCACCAGATGGGGATTTAACGGATGAAACTGAAAAACACCTTGGGCTTGGCCATTGGTTCGCTTGTAGCCGCCACTTCGATCGGCGCTATGGCACAAGGCACAGGCGCTGTAGAAGTCGAAGGCTTCTACAAGAAGGAATTCTTCGACAGCCAGCGCGACTTCAAGAACGACGGCAACCTGTTCGGCGGCTCGATCGGTTACTTCCTGACCGACGACGTTGAACTGCGTCTGGGCTACGACGAAGTTCACAACGCTCGTGGCGAAGACGGCAAGAACATCAAGGGCTCGAACAGCGCCCTGGACGCCGTTTACCACTTCAACAACCCGTATGACGCCATCCGTCCGTACGTTTCCGCTGGTTTCTCGCACCAGTCGCTGGGCCAGACCGGCCGTGGCGGTCGTGACCACTCCACCTTCGCCAACGTTGGCGCTGGCGCCAAGTGGTACATCACCGACATGTTCTACGCCCGTGCCGGCGTAGAAGCTCAGTACAACATCGACCAGGGCGACACCGAGTGGGCCCCGAGCGTTGGTGTTGGCCTGAACTTCGGCGGTAGCCCGAAGCAAGCTGAAGTCGCTCCGGCTCCAGTTGCTGAAGTCTGCTCCGACTCCGACAACGACGGCGTTTGCGACAACGTCGACAAGTGCCCGGACACCCCGGCCAACGTTACCGTTGACGCTGATGGCTGCCCGGCTGTTGCCGAAGTGGTTCGTGTTGAGCTGGACGTCAAGTTCGACTTCGACAAGTCGGTCGTCAAGCCAAACAGCTACGGCGACATCAAGAACCTGGCTGACTTCATGAAGCAGTACCCACAGACCACCACCGTGGTTGAAGGTCACACTGACTCCGTGGGCCCAGACGCTTACAACCAGAAGCTGTCCGAGCGTCGTGCCAACGCTGTGAAGCAGGTTCTGACCCAGCAGTACGGCGTAGAATCTACCCGTGTTGACTCGGTTGGCTACGGCGAAACCCGTCCGGTTGCTGACAACGCCACCGAAGAAGGTCGCGCTGTTAACCGTCGCGTTGAAGCGCAGGTTGAAGCTCAGTCCAAGTAATTGGCCTGACGTTTCATGAAAAACCCGGCCTCGGCCGGGTTTTTCTTTGCCTGCGATTTGGGTTGCCTGCTCAGCCCTTGAGCAGGGTAAGCAGCAGTATCAGGTTGATCAGCAAGGACAGCAGGGCCAGGGTGCGCCACACTTTCAGCGGTTCGCGCTCCAGCAATGGCCGTGGCCGGTCGGGCAGCTCCTGGCGGTCACCGCGTTCGAGCAGCAGCAGCCAGTGTTCGGCAGTTTCGTAGCGCTGCGCCGGGTCGGCAGCCACCGCCTGCTGCAGGTTGTGCTGCAGCCATTCCGGCAGATCGGGGCGGTAGCGGGCGGCATTCACCGGCTGGCCGAAGCGCGGTCGCTGGAATGCTTCCACCTCGCCATAGGGGTAATGACCGGTCAGCAGGTGGTACAGCGTCACGCCCACGGCATACAGGTCCTGGCGCGGGCTGGGCGGTAGGCCTTCGAATGCGTCCGGGGCGATGTACGAGGGCGTGCCCGGCAACGTGTGCAAAGGGTCTTGGGACAGCCCCGGGCAGTACGCCAGGCCGAAGTCCAGCAGGCGCAGCTGGCCATCGCTGCCCAGGTGCAGGTTTTCTGGTTTGATATCGCGGTGCAGCACATTACGCCGGTGCAGCACGCCAACTGCATGCAACAGCTGCCGGGCGATTTCCAGCCACTGGGTGAGGGGCAGCGGGCCGTGCTCGGCCTGCAAAGCGGCCAGGCTCTGGCCGGGGTATTCGCGCATCACGTAGTACAGGTGCTGACGTTGGCTGGCGGGGTGCAGCTCGGGGAAGTGCCGGCCAGCGACCCGGCGCAGGAACCACTCTTCCAGCAGCAGCCCTTGCGCCGCGCCAGGCTCGTGCTCGCGCGCGGCGGGCAGGGTCTTGAGCAGCCAGGCGTGCCCTTGGCCGTCACGTACCCGGTACAGCAGTGACTGGTGGCTGTGCGCGAGCAGTTGCTCAACGCCCCAGCCGTCGATCACCTGGCCTCCGCGCAGCGGGCCCGGCAGCGGCCATTGCTGCAGTTGCGCCAGGGTATCGCCCAGGTTGCTGGTGCCCAACTGTTCGACCTGCACCAGCAAGGCACTGGCGTTGTCCTGGCTGCCATTGAGGAGTGCGCTGGCGACCAGGGTGTCGACGGCCACTTGCAGGTCGGGTTGTTCGCGCAGCACCGCCTGGATGTGCTGGTCGCCCAGGCTGGCCCAGACGCCGTCGCTGAGCAACAGAAAGCACTCGCCCGGCTGCAGTTCGCCCTCCAGGTAATCCACCAGCAGGTGTTGGTCCAGGCCCAGCGCGCGTTTCAGCACATGCTGCATGCCGGGTTGGTCCCACACATGGTCTTCGCTCAGGCACTGCAAGTGCCCGGCGTGCCAGCGGTATGCGCGGCAGTCGCCGACATGGGCCAAGGTGAAGCGCCGGCCACGCAACACCAGCGCACTGAGCGTGGTGAGCAGTGGCTGGCCGCTGCCCTGGGCACGCAGCCAGCGGTTCTGTGCCAGCAGCAGGCGGTCCAGTGCCTGGGCCACGCTCCAGGTGGCCGGGGTGGCGTAATAATCCAGGGCCAGCGCCTGTAGGGTGGCGCGTGCAGCCAGGCCGCCGTCGGCGCATTGGCTGACACCGTCGGCGAGGGCGAACAGGTAGCCTTTGCTGGCAGCCAGCTCCGGCGCCGGGGTTACCAGGCGCAGGGCGTCCTGGTTTTCCGCGCGCGGGCCGGTGGCGCTGGCCTGGGCAAAGCTCAGTTGCAGACTCATCGGCGTGCCTCAGACCCGTGCTGCGGTAACCGCAGCCGAACCCCAGGTGGTACGCCAGCGCTGTTTCACCCCATGCAGGCCGAACCAGGCCAGCAGGCCCAGGCTGGCGAACAGCCACAGCGCCAGCTGGTAGTCACCGGTGTGCTGCTTGATGGTGCCAAGCCCCGCGGCCAGGAGGAAGCCGCCGATGCCGCCGGCCATGCCGATCAGCCCGGTCATCACCCCGATCTCCTGGCGAAAGCGCTGCGGTACCAGCTGGAATACCGCGCCGTTGCCGGCGCCCAGGCCGAGCATTGCACTGATGAACAGCGCCAATGCAGCGGCCGCGCTAGGCAGGTTGAAGCCGACTGCGGCGATGCAGATGGCCGCCACGCCGTACATGCCCAGCAGCGTGCGGATGCCGCCAAAGCGGTCGGCCAGGGCGCCACCGAGCGGGCGCATCAGGCTGCCGGCGAACACGCAGGCGGCGGTGTAGTAACCGGCAGTTACCGGACTCAGGCCGTACTGGTCGCTGAAATAGCCGGGCAGGGCGCTGGCCAGGCCGATGAAGCCGCCGAAAGTGACACTGTAGAAGAACATGAACCACCAGCTGTCACGGTCGCCCAAGGCCTTCAGGTAATCGGCCACCGCTTTCGGCCTGGGCCGTTGCGGGGCGTTGCGCGCCAGCAGGGCGAACACCACAAACGCGATTGCCAGCGGGATGAGTGCAAAGCCGAACACATTGTTCCAGCCAAAGCCTGCAGCCAGTACCGGGGCCAGCAGCGCCGCGAACACTGTGCCGGAGTTGCCGGCACCGGCGATGCCCATGGCCTTGCCCTGGTGTTGCGGCGGGTACCACTGTGAAGCCAGCGGCAGCGACACGGCGAACGAGGCACCGGCAAAGCCAAGGAACACGCCCAGCAGCAGCGCCTGCTCGTAGCTGTGCACGCCCAGGTGCCAGGCTGCAGCCAGGGCGACGATGACCACCACCTGGCCGATCAGCCCGGCGGTCTTGGGTGACAGGCGGTCGACCAGCACGCCCATGGCGAAGCGCAGGATCGCCCCGGCCAGTATCGGCGTAGCGACCATCAGGCCCCGTTGTTGTGCACTCAGTTGCAGGTCGGCGGCAATCTGCACCGCCAACGGGCCCAGCAGGTACCAGACCATGAAGCTGAGGTCGAAGTACAGGAACGCGGCGAACAGGGTGGGCACATGCCCGGATTTCCAGAAGCTGGTACTCATCGAACACCTCACTCGGCAATGCAACGGAACGAAAAAGACGCCGCTACCCGCTCCAGGGGGATGGAGGGGAGAGCGACGTCTTTGTCGGGATCAGGTGGGGCAACCGCCGTTGGTTACCGGTGAGGGTTATCGAGCAAGAGATGGGCCAACTTTTCGCGTGTGCTCGCCTACGGATTTTTGCGACATCTAATGCTCTACCCCAACATCTCATGCATCGCAATGATCTGCTCCGCCACCTGCACCAGCTTCTGCTGCCGGCTCATGGCCTGGCGCCTCATCAGGGTGTAGGCCTGCTCTTCATTGCAGTCTTTCATTTTCATCAGCAAGCCCTTGGCCTGCTCGATCCGCTTGCGCTCGGCCAGTTGCTGGTCGCGCGCCAGCAACTGGGCCCTCAGCGCCTGGTCACTTTCGAAACGGGCCATGGCCACATCCAGGATCGGCTGCAGCCGCGCCGCATGGATGCCTTCGACGATATAGGCGCTGACCCCCGCCTGGATCGCCTGGCGCATCACCTGCGGGTCGTGCTCGTCAGTAAACAGCACGATCGGCCTGGGCTGGTCGCGGCTGACCAGCACCACCTGTTCCATCACATCGCGGTCCGGGGAGTCAGTGTCGATCAGCACCACGTCGGGGCGCACCGTTGCGACGCAGGCGGGCAGGTCGATGGTCAGGCCTGGGGCTTCGGTAACCTCGAACCCGGCCTCGCTCAGCGCCGCCTTGAGGCGGCCGAGCTTGCTTGTGGTGTCGTCGATCAGCAGGATGCGCAACATGGTCGTCCCCCTCATACACCGGCGCGCGCATCGGGCAGGTCGCCCAGTGCGTGCAGGCTGAAGCTGCGGGCATAGCCGTGGGGGTCGCTGCCGTCCCAGCGGGTGCCGTCGATCAGCAGGCTGCTGCGCAGTACCTGCGAAGGGCAGGCCACGCCCAGGCTTTGCGCGGCCTCGCGGTACAGCGCCAGTTGCTGTACCTGACGGGCCACGCCAAGGTAGTCGGGGTCTTCGCGCAGCAGGCCCCAGCGGCGGAACTGGGTCATGAACCACATGCCGTCGGACAGGTATGGCAGGTTGGCCCGGCCATGGTCGAACAGGCGCAACGCATGCGGGTCTTGCCAGTGGTTGCCCAGGCCATCCTGGT
The DNA here is from genome assembly GCF_059295255.1 of Pseudomonas sp. 8_5_2. Taxonomy (NCBI): domain Bacteria; kingdom Pseudomonadati; phylum Pseudomonadota; class Gammaproteobacteria; order Pseudomonadales; family Pseudomonadaceae; genus Pseudomonas; species Pseudomonas sp. 8_5_2. The sequence continues at coordinate 4,191,846 of NZ_CM181238.1, read as the reverse complement.
AGTGGCCGAGCAGGCGGGCTTCGATGCTTTCCACGGGGGTGTCCAGGTAGGCGCTGCCGCTGAGCAGTTGTGCGGTGCTGCGGCGGTTTTCCGGGCTCTGCTCGATGAACCGGCTGGCAGCAAGTACCGCCTTGATCAGTGCGCGCGCGCTATTGGGGTAGCGCTCGGCGAAGCCGCGGGCACAGGCCAGAACCTTTTCCGGGTGGTCCGGCCAGATCGACTGGCTGGTGGCCAGGGTGAAACCCTGGCCCCGGGCGACTGCATCGGCAGCCCAAGGTTCGCCGACGCAAAAGCCGTCGATGCGGCCGGCCTCGATGTGCGCGGCCATCTGCGCTGGCGGTACCACCACGCTGTCGACATCGTGCAGCGGGTGAATGCCTTGGCTGGCCAGCCAGTAATACAGCCACATGGCGTGGGTGCCAGTGGGGAATGTCTGGGCAAAGGTCAGGCGCGCGCCCTGTTGGTGCACCCGCTGCGCCAATGCTTCAGGACTGGTCACGCCCTTGCGCTGCAGGGCAGGCGACAGGTTGATGGCCTGTGCGTTCTGGTTCAGCCCCATGAGCACCGCCATGTCGCTGGCCGGTGCGCCGCCGATGCCCAGGTGTACGGCATAGACCAGGCCGTACAGGCAGTGCGCGGCGTCCAGTTCGCCACTGACCAGCTTGTCGCGCAGCCCGGCCCAGGAGCCCTGGCGCCTGAGGTTGAGGGTAAGGCCGTATTGCTGGGCGAAGCCCTGGGTGGCGGCCACCACCACCGAGGCGCAGTCGGTCAGGGCCATGTAGCCGATGTTCAGGCTGGGTTTCTCCGGCGTGTCACTGCCGTTGGCCCAGGCCAGCGGGGTTGCTCGGGGTACAGTATTCACAAGGTTCCTCGCCCGTACTGAGAAGGCTGTGGCCTTGCAGGTGCAACGCATGTGCCAGGGCTTGCAAGGCAGGCCATGATTTACTGTCCTGCCAGCCCCTCGCTGGCTATAATCGCCCCCTCACTCACCCTGAGCCTTGCCCGCCCATGTATACCCTGGCCCGCCAGCTGCTGTTCAAGCTTTCCCCGGAAACCTCCCACGACCTGTCCCTGGACCTGATCGGCGCCGGTGGCCGTCTTGGCCTCAACGGTGTGCTGTGCAAGCAGCCTGCGGCATTGCCGGTCACGGTCATGGGCTTGAACTTCGCCAACCCGGTGGGCCTGGCGGCAGGCCTGGACAAGAACGGCGCGGCCATCGACGGGTTCGCCCAGCTGGGCTTCGGCTTTGTCGAAATCGGCACGGTCACCCCGCGGCCACAGCCGGGCAACCCCAAGCCGCGGCTGTTCCGCCTGCCGGAAGCGACGGCCATCATCAACCGCATGGGCTTCAACAACCTGGGGGTCGATCACCTGCTCGGCCGCGTGCGTGCTTCGCGCTACAGCGGTGTACTGGGCATCAACATCGGCAAGAACTTCGATACCCCGGTGGAGCGCGCCGTCGATGACTACCTGATCTGCCTGGACAAAGTGTATAGCGCCGCCAGCTATGTCACGGTCAATGTCAGTTCGCCCAACACCCCCGGCCTGCGCAGCCTGCAGTTCGGCGACTCGCTCAAGCAGTTGCTCGATGCCCTGGCCGAGCGCCGCGAGCAGCTGGCCGTCAGCCATGGCAAGCGCGTGCCGCTGGCGATCAAGATTGCCCCTGACATGAGCGATGAAGAAACCGCCCTGGTGGCCGCCGCACTGATGGAATCGGGCATGGACGGGGTGATTGCCACCAACACCACGCTGGGCCGTGAAGGTGTCGAAGCGCTGCCGTATGGTGGCGAGGCGGGCGGCCTGTCGGGCGCGCCAGTGCTGGAGAAGAGCACGCACATCGTCAAGGTGCTGGCGGGTGAGCTGGGCGGCAAGTTGCCGATCATCGCTGCCGGCGGTATTACCGAAGGCCGCCATGCCGCCGAGAAAATCGCTGCCGGGGCGAGCCTGGTGCAGATCTACTCGGGCTTCATCTACAAGGGGCCGTCGCTGATTCGCGAGTCGGTGGATGCCATTGCGGCGCTACCGAAGGCCTGAACGGCAGGCATGAAAAAGGGCCCCATCAAGGGGCCCCTGGGCCGTAGCCCGCCGCCCGGATGGGGCGCGCATGGTAACTCGAATTCAGTGTCCTCGATCAGCCAACGGCGTGATTTTCGTTGAGTCTATGGATGCCAGCGGTGCCAGTCATTCCGTCCCAGTTATCACCGCGACCTTCACGCCAGCCGTTGATCCAGGCTTGGCGAACAGAAGGAAGATTGAAGGGGCAAAGTTCGCGGGATTTGCCGGTGACCCCGTATTGGTAGCCACGTGAATATGCTCTTTCCAACGGATCACGCTTAAGTCTTCTCATAGGGTGTTGCCCTCACTTGTTGACTGTAATGTCCCGTCGGCCTCTCCGAGGCCGGGCAGAGTCTTTCTGCCGGTTTGCGCTCGCTGCCGGCGTGGCGAGCTGAAGGTGCCGCCTCGTTGCGAAGCGGCCTGAGACCAGTTCTAACGAATGCGAGTCACCCTGTGAATGATCGATTTGTCATAAGGACGTAACCTTTCCGAGGGTGAGGAGATAAGTAAATAAATGCGACTCAACCTTGTTTGGCGTTGAGCCCGCTATGATCGGGGTTTGCCGATCATTGACGTCATTTCGCCAGCGCAGTTGGCGTGTGACAGAAATAATTTGAAATGCGACGAAGGGTCACATGGGCCCGGTAATCGCCAGAATTTTTAATACTGCCTGATGATCTAAGCTGTCTTTGCCACTGGGCCAAGCGCAGATCGGTCAGGCGGCCCGGCCTTGCAAGGCACGCTTGCGTGCAGCAAAGGCCACCCGCACGCCTGCTGGAAGGCATGCGGGCAAACATCGCGGGGCGATGCGTCGCCCCGTCAGTCAAATAGCCCAAAGGCGCTGGATTACTCATGTCGGACCGTTTCGAACTTTATCTCACTTGCCCCAAAGGCCTGGAAGGCCTGCTCGCCGAAGAGGCCCGGAGCCTCGGCCTGGAGGAGGTGCGTGAGCACACCTCGGCCATTCGCGGCGAAGCCGACATGGAAACCGCCTACCGTCTGTGCGTCTGGTCACGCCTGGCCAACCGCGTGCTGCTGGTGCTCAAGCGCTTCTCCATGAAGAACGCCGACGACCTCTACGATGGCGTCAATGCGCTGGACTGGGCCGACCACCTGGCGGCTGACGGCACCCTGGCGGTGGAATTCAGCGGCCACGGCTCGGGCATCGACAACACCCACTTCGGCGCGCTGAAGGTCAAGGATGCCATAGTCGACAAGCTGCGCAACCGCGAAGGCCTGCGCCCATCGGTTGAAAAGATCGACCCGGACGTGCGCGTACACCTGCGCCTGGACCGTGGCGAGGCGATTCTCTCCCTCGACCTGTCGGGGCACAGCCTGCACCAGCGTGGCTACCGCCTGCAGCAAGGTGCTGCGCCACTGAAGGAAAACCTGGCAGCGGCGGTGCTGATCCGTGCTGGCTGGCCACGTATCGCCGCCGAAGGTGGCGCGCTGGCCGACCCGATGTGCGGCGTGGGTACCTTCCTGGTCGAAGCGGCGATGATCGCCGCCGACATCGCCCCCAACCTCAAGCGTGAACGCTGGGGCTTCAGTGCCTGGCTTGGTCACGTGCCAGCGCTGTGGCGCAAGGTGCATGACGAGGCGCAGGCGCGGGCGCAGGCCGGCTTGGCCCGGCCGCCGCTGTGGATCCGTGGCTACGAAGCCGATCCGCGGCTGATCCAGCCGGGTCGCAACAACGTCGAGCGTGCCGGGCTGGGCGACTGGGTGAAAATCTACCAGGGCGAAGTCAGCAGCTTCGAGCCGCGCCCGGACCAGAACCAGAAAGGTCTGGTCATCAGCAACCCACCGTACGGCGAGCGCCTGGGTGACGAAGCCAGCCTGCTGTATCTCTACCAGAACCTTGGCGAGCGCCTGCGTCAGGCATGCATGGGCTGGGAGGCCGCGGTGTTCACCGGCGCGCCTCAGCTGGGCAAGCGCATGGGCATTCGCAGCCACAAGCAATACGCGTTCTGGAACGGCGCCTTGCCGTGCAAGCTGCTGCTGTTCAAGGTGCAGCCCGACCAGTTCGTCACCGGCGAGCGCCGCGAGGCCCAACCTGAAGGCAGCGAACCTCGCCAGCAGGCCGCTGTGGCCAGCGAGCCGGCGCGTTTGTCGGAAGGCGCGCAGATGTTCGCCAACCGCCTGCAGAAAAACCTCAAGCAACTGGGCAAGTGGGCCCGTCGCGAGCAGGTCGACTGCTACCGCCTGTATGATGCCGACATGCCGGAGTACGCCCTGGCAGTCGACCTGTACCATGACTGGGTGCACGTGCAGGAATACGCCGCGCCACGTTCGATCGACCCGGAAAAGGCCCAGGCGCGCTTGCTCGATGCGCTGGCGGCCATCCCGCAAGCGCTGGGCATTTCGCCGCAGCGTGTGGTGCTCAAGCGCCGCGAACGGCAGAGCGGTACGCGCCAGTACGAGCGCCAGGCGACTGAAGGCCGCTTCCAGGAAGTGAGCGAAGGTGGCGTCAAGCTGCTGGTCAACCTCACCGATTACCTCGACACCGGGCTGTTCCTCGACCACCGGCCGATGCGCATGCGCATCCAGCGTGAAGCCGCCGGCAAGCGCTTCCTCAACCTGTTCTGCTACACCGCGACGGCTACCGTGCATGCGGCCAAGGGCGGGGCGCGCAGCACCACCAGCGTGGACTTGTCGAAAACCTACCTGGACTGGGCGCGGCGCAACCTGGCGCTCAATGGCTTCTCCGAGCGCAATCGCCTGGAGCAGAGCGATGTGATGGCCTGGCTGGAAGGCAACCGCGACAGCTACGACCTGATCTTCATCGACCCGCCAACCTTCTCCAACTCCAAGCGTATGGAAGGCGTGTTCGACGTGCAGCGCGACCACGTGCAACTGCTGGACCTGGCCATGGCCCGCCTGGAGCCGGGCGGCGTGCTGTACTTCTCCAACAACTTCCGCAAGTTCCAGCTGGACGAGCACCTGATGGCGCGTTACGCAGTCGAGGAAATCACAGCCCAGACCCTGGACCCGGACTTCGCTCGCAACAACCGTATCCACCGGGCCTGGCGCCTGCAATTGCGCTGAGGCGACGAGGTACATTGCGCGGCTGATGGCCAATAGCTATAACTGAGGGCAGGGCAAGATAATCCGCAGGACGCTGACGTGACGAGATGTGTGTATGTCAAAGCATGGCGTGCGTGCGAGGTTATCTGGCCTGTGCACAGAAGCGGTGTCCGCCTGGGCGCTCGCACTGGTGGCGCTGGTAGCGGGCGCTTTGTTGACGGCCGCCCTGGCGCTTGCCGCGCAGTCTTTATACAAGCAGCAGTTGCGCCAGCGTTTCGAGCTGCTGGCCAGCGAACGCTTCAGCCGTATCGCCGAGCGTTTTGACGAACAGCAGCAGCGCCTGGCCGGGCTGCGGCGGTTCTTCAGCTTCTCCCACGAAATTACCCCGCGCGAATTCGACGGTTATGCCCGGCCATTGCTCCACCGGACCCTGGCCTATGCCTGGGCGCCGCGGGTCGAAGCCGCGCAGCGGGCCGAGTTCGAGCGCCTGGCCGATTCCGGCTCGGGCTATGCGATCCGTGACCAGGACTCGCAAGGCCAGTGGCGCGATGCGCCACTGCGCGACCATTACTTCCCGGTGCTGTATACCCAGCCGGCTGAAATGCCCGGATTGCCGCCTGGTCTGGACCTGGCCGGGCAAGGTGTTCCTCAGGCGGCCCTTGCACGTGCCCTAGGACCGGACAGCATGGCGGTGTCCGAGCCAATTGCCCTGTTCGATGGCACCTCGGATGCGCGTGCCCTGCTGATGGTTGCGCCGGTGTTTTCCGATGCCAACCCCCACGGCGCGGCAGCGGGCTATGTGATGGCCTTGTTGAGCATGCGGCAGCTGGTCAGTGATGGCCGGCCGGTGGCGGCCGATGACAATCTGGTCGTTACTATTGTCGACCCGACCGGGCTGCAAGGCCCCGAAGTACTGTTCGACTCGCAGAACCAGGTCGCGCGTTTGTCATTGGCCAGCAACCGGCTGCTGCACCTGGCTGACCATCAATTCCAGTTGAATATTCGACCGAGCCTGGCGTTCGTGCAGGCCAATCGTTCATCTGCGGTGCTGGCAATCAGCCTGCTGGGCGGGCTGTTGAGCCTGCTGCTCAGTGTCCTGCTGTACAGCCTGTTCAGCCAGAGGCAGCGTGCCCTGGCCCTCGTCGAGCAGCGCACCGCAGAGCTACGGGTCAGCGAGCAGTCGCTGCGTGGCACCCACAACCAGCTGCGCAGCGTGCTGGATGCTGCGACCCAGGTCGCCATCATCGCCACCAACCTCAAGGGCGTGGTCACTACCTTCAATGCCGGTGCCGAGCAGATGCTCGGCTATCCGGCCAGCGCGGCGATCGGCCAGTTGCGCCTTGAAAACCTGGTGCTCCCAGAGGAATTGAGCTTGCGTGCGCAGGCCATGAGCCTGCGCTTTGGTCGCCCCATTGCCGGCGGCCAAGCCATGTTTGCCGAGACGGTTCGGGAGCAGGGCTGCGAACCCGGCGAATGGACCTTGTTGCGCGCCGATGGCAGCCAGCTGGTGGCCAACATGCTGGTCACCGCCATGCTTGACGAGCAGGGTTTGTGGGTTGGCTACCTGGCCATTTGCATCGATGTGACCGAGCGGCGCCGGGTGCATGAGGCGCTGGCCGCGCGTGACCGCTTGCTGGAAAAGCTCAGTGCCGAGGTACCCGGTGGTATCTACCAGTATCGGCTGGATGCCGACGGCCACTCGTGCTTTCCGTACGCGAGCATGGGCCTGTACGACATCTACGAAGTCGATCTGCAGCAGTTGCGCGAAGATGCCACGCCGGTTTTCGAGCGTATTCACCCCGATGACCTGGACCGTGTGCGCCGTTCCGTCTGGTACTCGGCCGAACACCTGTCGCCCTGGCGGGAAGAATACCGCGTCTGCCTGCCACGGGCCGGCCTGCGCTGGGTGCGTGGCGAGGCCACACCGGAGGTGGGCGAGCAGGGCTGCACCCTGTGGCACGGCTATCTCACCGATATCTCCGACCTCAAGGGCGTGGAGGAGGAGTTACGGGCGCTGTCGGTTACCGACTCGCTGACCGGCATTCATAACCGCCGCTACTTCCAGGAGCGGCTCAAGGTGGAGCTGGAACGGGCTGATCGCGATGGCCTGGCGCTGGCGGTGATCATGCTCGACATCGATCACTTCAAGCGTATCAATGACCGCTTTGGCCATGCCGTGGGCGACCGGGTGCTGCGTAGCCTGTGTCAGCGCATCGGCCAGCGCTTGCGGCGTACCGATGTGTTCTGCCGGTTGGGGGGGAGGAGTTCATGGTGCTGTGCCCGGGCAGCGATGCCGAGCAGGCACGGCTGCTGGCGCTGGAGTTGTGGCAAGGGCTGCGCAATCTGTCGGTGGAGGGGGTGGGCACGGTCACCGCGAGCTTTGGCGTGGCGGGGTGGCGGCCGGGGGAGGGCGCCGATGCGTTGCTGCTACGGGCCGATGCCGGGGTGTATGCGGCCAAGCAGGCCGGGCGGGACCGGGTGGAGGGCGAGTCGGCGTAACAGTTGTGGTTTGCCTGTCCCGGCGCTTCGCGGCGTTAGCCGCGCAAGCGCCGGGACGAACCGTGCAATCAGTTGGCAGCGGTGCTGCCGGCCAGCTTCGGCTGGCGATACAGGTCCAGCAGCACCTGGTCCAGCACTTGCGATGCGCCCCACGGTTTCGGGTCGTTGAGGATCGCCGCCACCGCCCAGGTATGGCCGTTGCTGTCACGGCTGAAGCCGGCAATCGCCCGCACGGTGTTCAGCGTGCCGGTCTTGATATGCCCTTCACCGGTCATGGCGGTGCGCTTCAGGCGCTTGCGCATGGTGCCGTCCATGCCCACCAGTGGCATCGAGCTCATGAATTCTGCCGCGTAGGGGCTTTTCCAGGCGGCCTGCAGCATCGCCGCCATTTCCCGGGTGCTGACCCGCTCGGCGCGCGACAGGCCAGAGCCGTTTTCCATCACCAGGTGTGGCGCGGTGATACCTTTTTTCGCCAGCCACTGGCGCACCACGCGCTGGGCGGCACGGGCATCGTCGCCATCGGCATCGGTGCGGAACTGCGCGCCCAGGCTGAGGAACAACTGCTGGGCCATGGTGTTGTTGCTGTACTTGTTGATGTCGCGGATCACTTCCACCAGGTCTGGCGAGAAGGCACGGGCCAGCAAGCGAGCGCTCTTGGGAACGTTTTCGACGCGGTCACCACCCTGGATGCTGCCACCCAGCTCGTTCCAGATTGCGCGGACGGCACCGGCAGCGTAAGTCGAGTGGTCGAGCAGCGACAGGTAGGTCTGCGAATTGCAGCCGTCACCCAGCTGGCCGCTGACCGTCACGCTGATGCCATCGGCCTGGGGTACCGGGTTGTAGCGCACATCACCGGTACACTGCCTGGACGCCACTGCCTTGACCTGGTTGTCGATGCGGATGCTGGCAATCGGTGGCTCGACCGCGATGGTGACTTTGCCGCCATCGTTGCGGGCCACGAAGCGCAGGGCCTTGAGGTTGACCAGCAGCGAGTCGGGCTTGACCAGAAAGGGTTTGTTAACATCGCCGCCGTCGTCGTTGAACTGCGGCAGGTTGGGTTGCACGAAATGACTGCGATCCAGCACCAGGTCACCGGTGATGGTGCGCACGCCGTTGGCGCGCAGGTCACGCATCAGCAGCCACAGTTTTTCCATGTTCAGTTTCGGGTCACCGCCACCTTTGAGGTACAGGTTGCCGTTGAGTACGCCGTTGCTCAGGGTGCCGTCGGTGTAGAACTCGGTTTTCCACTGGAAGGTCGGGCCCAGCAGTTCGAGGGCGGCGTAGGTGGTGACCAGTTTCATGGTCGAAGCCGGGTTCACTGAAACATCGGCATTGAACACGGTCGCGGTGCCGGGACCGTCCAGCGGCAGCATCACCAGTGACAAGGCGGTGTCTTGCAACTTGTTGGCCTTGAGGGCCTGCTGGACCTTGGCGGGGAGCGTGGTATTGACGGCGGCGGCCTGGCTGGGCAAGGCAAGTGGCAGCAGCAGGCCGGCAAGAATCAGGGGACGAAGCGTTTTGATCATAGCGAGTAAATACCCTGCGGCGAGGGGAATGGGCTTGGGGCTGTATGAGATGATGGCCCCACGACGAAAGCCTACGCATTATGCCCCAAGCGCAGCGATGATGCGCCACGTTCGACGGAAAAGCGCCCTTCCTGAAAAAGCACCGCGCATAAAAAAGGCCACCGCGAGGGTGGCCTTCTACCGATTGAACCAGGCGAGTATTACTCAGCCTTGTTGATCGGCTTTTCCGGGTACCAGGCGTCGAGCAGCGGGCTGACCTCGACTTTGGTCAGTTCGCTGCGACCTTTGAGCCAGGCTTCAACGGCAGCGCGTTGCTCTTCGCTGACCGAGCCGCGCTTGACCGAGCACACCAGGCCGAAATCGTCACCGCCTACATAGTCCAGGCCGTTGGCGTCCATGGCTTCAGCCAGAAACGCGTCGAGGAAAGCATCGATTGCCTGGTCATCCAGATCTTCCTTGAATTCCAGGTTCAGCTCGAAGCCCAATTCCTGAAACTCGTCGACACACAGCTTCTTGCGCAGACGACGGGAGCGGTTTGTGGCCATGAAACAATCCTCTTAGGTAATAACGCCGCGCAGTCTACCAGCTAACGCGCTTCGCTGCCTGCCTGAGTGCAGGTCGCTGCGGCCAGTTCCTTGGCCAGTGCGCGTTCCACCCGGCACATGTGCCGCGCCAGAGACTGGCGACGCAGGCGCAGCTGGGCGCAGGGCAAGCCACTGACCGCCAAGGCATCGCAGGCCGCCATCAGGCGGGGGGCTTCCAGCATGCGCGCGGCGCTGAGCACTTTGTGGGCGTGGTCGGCAATCGCAGGGCCGTCGTGCTCCGGGTGCAGCGCCATCAAGGTGGCCAGGTCGGCCTGCAGGCTCTGTTGCAACGCCAGCAGGAAGCGCTGGCGGTCGGCTGGCGCAGGCCCGATGACTGCGGCCAGGCCGTCCAGGCTGTAGGGTGTGCGGCTGAGTTTTTTCTGCCGGCGCGGACGAATGCCCGCCAGGTGCTGGCTGAGGGTGCTCAGGCTGATGGGTTTGAGCAGGCAGTCATCCATGCCCGCACTCAAGCACTTGCGGTGTACTTCTGGCTGCGCGTTGGCGGTGTAGCCAAGGATGGTGCAGCGCAGACGCTTGCCATGGCGTTCTTCGGTGCGCACGGCGGTCGCCAGTTGATAACCGTTCATGTGCGGCATGTTGCAGTCGAGCACCAGCACATCGAAGTCGCCCGCCCGCCAGATGGCCAGGCCCTCGCGGCCATCGCGCGCGCAGGTGTGCTCCAGGTTCAGGTAGCCGAGCTGCTGCGCCATCAGTTCCAGGTTGGCCGGGTGGTCGTCGATCACCAGGACGTTCAGGCGTGGGTCGGGTACATCGAGGTGTTCAGGCAGCGGGGCGGGTGCTGCAGCATCAACCTGCTGCAGCGGCATCTTCATGCGCACCCGGGTGCCGACACTCTCCAGGCTTTTGATGCTCAGGCTGCCACCCATCATTTCGCACAGGTTGCGGCAGATCGCCAGGCCCAGCCCGGTACCCGCGCGGGCGCCCTGGCTGTGCGGGTTGGCCTGGATGAACGGGTTGAACAGGCGCTGCAGGTCATCGGCGTGGATGCCGATGCCACTGTCGCGCACTTCCAGCTCCAGCACTGCGGGCTTGCCGGTGTCGTCAGCCAGCAGGTCGACGCTGATGCGCACTCCGCCATGTTCGGTGAACTTGATGGCATTGCTCACCAGGTTGGACAGCACTTGCTTGAAGCGCAGCGGATCGAGCCAGGCGTGGCAGCGTGCGGCCGGTGTGATCGTCACTTCCAGGGCCAGGCCTTTCTGCCGCGCCTGGCCATCGAAAATCCGCCCTACGGATTCAATCAGGGCGGCCAGGTCGACCGCCTCTGGCGCCAGTGACAAGTGCCCGGACTCGATGCGCACGATATCGAGGATATCGCCTATCAGGCCCAGCAGGTCCTTTGCGGAATGGTGGGCGAGCTCCAGTGCGCTGCGGTCCACCCTACCCTGGTCGGCGCGTTTTACCGCCAGTTCGAGCATGCCGATGACAGCATTCATCGGGGTGCGGATTTCGTGACTGATGGTGGCCAGGAAGGTGCTTTTGGCGCGGTTGGCATCGTCGGCCTGCTGCTTGGCCTGGCGCAGCTCCAGAACCAGTTGGCGGCGTTCGCTGATGTCGATCCAGCCGCCGATGATGCCGCGCACCTCACCCAGCGAGTCTCGGTAGGGGAGTATCCAGTGGTAGATGGTCATGTCCCGGCCCTTGATCCGGAGTGGCCGGTCCATGATCAGCGGCGAACCCTCGGCCATGACTTTCTGGTAGTCGGCCTGAATTTGCCGGCTCTGTTCGCTGTCGGCGAACAGGCTGCCGTCCAGCTGCTTGCCGATGATGTCGTCTGAGCGGGCCTGCACGGCTTCCAGGTAGCTGAAGTTGCAGCTTTGCAGGCAGCCCTCGCGGTCACGCACGTACATGGGGTGAGGCGTGCCATTGAGCAACGCGCGCATGAACGCGAGCTGGTCGTTCAGCGCGCGTTCGGCGCGTTGGCGCTGGCGAATCTGCAGGCGCAGCCGGGCGTTCCACAGCAGCGCCAGCAGCAGGAGCACGGCCGTACCCAGCACCACCTGCAGCGTCAGCCGACTGTAACCCTGGCCGTTACCGTCGTCATGCAGGCCGAAGCCGCGCCAGCGGTTGTTGATCACCCCCAGCTCTTCGGGCGAGATGCTCAGCAGGGCCTTGTCGAGGATCGACACCAGGGTCTGTGACGGTGCGCTGGTCGCCATGGCAAAGTTCGCCGGTTCGCTGCCGACGGTGGTGCGGATGACCAGCTCGGGGTTGCCGGCCAAGGCATGGTTGGCATCGATCAGGGTGGTGATGACGCCATCCACGGCGCCACTCTTGAGTAGCGCCAGGGAGTAGAACGCGCTTTCGGTTTCGACCCAGCCAATCTGCGGGTAATCCCGGGACAGCATGGCGTCCATGTCGCTGTAGCGCGTGATGGCGATGCGGTGCCCCTGCAACTGCTCCAGTGTGCCCAATGCCTTGCTGCCGTCGCGGCTGACCAGCACGTAGGCGCTTTCCAGATAAGGCCGGCTGATTTGCAGGTCGCCCTCGGGCACTCCGCCGCTGACCAACGCGGCGATGACATCCGCGCGGCCATCCTTGAGCCGGGCGAGCATGTCGGCGATGCCGCTGGCGCGCTGCACCTCGAATCGCAAGCCGGTGCGCAGGCGGATGAGCTCCAGCAGATCGGCAGTGATGCCACGAAAGTGCCCTGAACCATCGAAATAGGACAGCGGCGCAGCCGTATCATCGATCACCACGCGCATGACCGGGTGATCTTTGAGCCACTGCGCCTCGGCCGTGCTCAACTGCAGTTTGCGGTCGGTCAGCAACAGATCGCTGCCAGCGCTCCAGCGTTTGAAGATACTGGCGTGCACGGCCTGGGTCTGGCTGCCCAGGGTGGCATTCACCAGTTCCAGCAGCAGTGTGTCCTGCTGGCGCAAGGCAAAACCGAAGCCGATGGCCTCGTGCTTGCTGAAGTTGGCCATGCGCAGGCGGGGCAGGTGGCCGCGGCTGAGCTGGTAGTGAGTGGAGATGGTGTCGCCGATGAACACGTCGGCCTGGCCGAATGCCACGGCACTCAGGGCCTCGCTGGAAGAACCGAAAGCCTGCAGCCTGGCCTGGGGGTAGGTGCTGCGCACTTCCTGCCCCGGCAGATAATGGTAGAGCATGCCCAGGCGCATGCCGCTCAGGCCCATGTCCAGCGCCCGGCTGTCGTCTTCACGCGTTACCAGCACTGGTTGATCGATGGCATAGGGCTGCGACAGCGCCAGGCCATCGCTGGCCGCTTCGTAACCGTTGGCGCTGCCCAGCAGGTCGATATCGCCGCGCCGCAGCGCCTCTACCGCCGCCTGGCGGCTGGAGAAACGCAGCACCCGCACCGGCAACTGCAAGGCTGCGCCGATCAGGCTTGCATACTCGGCGGTAAGACCCTGGTAGTCGCGCCCGCCACTGGTGATGTCGAATGGCGGGTAGTCCGGTGCCGAGGTGCCCAGCACCAGCTCCTGCCGGCTTTGCAGCCACTGCCGTTGTTCGAGGGTAAGCTCAGGCGGTGTCGGCCGGGCTGTCGAGCGTGCCAGCACTGCGTAGGTGGAGGTGTCGTGATGAGTCGCCTGTACCACGCCACTGCACAGCAGCAGGGCGAGCAGCAGGCGGGCGCCAGGGCGGGGCATGACCATGCTCAGACCAGCGCGTTGCGTTTGGCCATGTCGATCAGGTCGACCAGCGTATTGACCTTGAGTTTGTGCATGAGGCGCTTCTTGTAGGTACTGACGGTCTTGCTGCTGAGGAACATGCCCTTGGCAATATCCTTGTTGCAGCGACCCTGCGCAAAAAGTTGCAACACCATCAGTTCGCGGTCATTCACCTGGCGAAAGAGTTGCAGGTCGGCATCAACTGCCTGGTTGTGCTTGATTGCCTGGCTGGGGAAGTAGTTGTAGCCGGCCAGCACGGCCTTGATTGCACTGAGCAGTTCGTTGAGGTCTTCCTGCTTGCACACGAAGCCTGCGGCACCCGAATGCATGCAACGCACGGCGAACAACTCGGGAGACTGCGCAGTCAGCACCAGAACTTTCAGTGGCAAAGCCATGGCCTGGAAACGGGAAAGCACCTCCAGCCCGTCCAGCTTGGGAATGCTGATGTCGAGGATGACCAGGTCAGGGGCGGTTTCGCGAATCATCTGCATGGCGTCTACGCCGTTGTCCGATTCGCCGACGACCTTGTAGTTCTGGTTTTCCAGCAACATACGGACAGCCAGGCGGATGACGGGGTGATCGTCGACAATAAATATTGAATGCATGTTGAACTTCCCTGCGGGCGATGGAGGGTGGCAGGCAGCACCTTATCGCAGTTGGAAGTCGTCGGGCATACGAGGAAGGGCTATTAGCCCCATATGGGAAATGGCTTACAAGATAAAACAAAACAGACTACGAAATTGCCGTGTTCAATTCGATATCAGAGCGAGATTGGTAACTTTTCGGCGGTTTTTATTCGTGCTGTTTAGTTTGGTCGTTGTATATGTAGGAAGTTTCCTGCAATGCACGGGTGCGGCGCCGAGCGACGCCCAGGCCACACCCGTGCCAGGTTCAGCTCGGGCTGGAGCGCCCGGTCATTTCCCGGGCCATTTCGCTGGCGTAGCTATCGGTCATGCCGGCAATGAAGTCGATCATGCGCAGAAAGGCGCTGTGCAGCGAACCGTGGGGGTCCGGCGCATTGTTGCCGATCAGGTCCAGCACCCGGCGGCTTTTGAAGGATGGGCTGCGCCCACCATGCTGCTCCAGTGCAGCACCACAGAAGGTATTGAGCAGAATTTCCAGGGTGGTGTAGGCACCAATCTCGTGCAGGGTCTTGCGCTTGTCCTGGAAGATCTTGTTGCGCGCCATGTCCTTGGCCTGCAGCACGCAGCGCTTGGCCGGACCGTGCATGTGCTCGACCAGGTCGCCCGCCAGCTGCCCGGCCAGCAAGGCCCGCTGTTGTTCGACGAAGGCGTGGGCGGCGGCGTTGGTCAGGTGCTCGATGGCCTTGCCGCGCAGAATCGCCAGCTTGCGCCGACGGGAGTCCCTTGGACCTAGCTGGCGGTAGGTTTCCGGCAGGTCATCGCCGACCAGGTCCAGCAGCAACGCTTCGACTTCGGCGTATTGCAGCAGCTCCATTTCCAGGCCGTCTTCCAGGTCGATCAAGGCGTAGCAGATGTCATCGGCAGCCTCCATCAGGTACACCAGCGGGTGGCGGGCCCAGCGCTGGGGCTCCAGCTGCGGCAGGCCGAGCTTGCGGGCGATCTGCTCCAGCAGGGGCAGTTCGCTCTGGTAGCTGCCGAACTTGTGTTTCTTGTAACCCAAGGCGTCGGCGTGGCGAGCGCTCCAGGGGTACTTCAAATAGGTGCCCAGGGTGGCATAGGTCAGCCGGGTGCCGCCGTCAAACTGGTGATACTCCAGCTGGGTGAGTACGCGAAAACCCTGGGCGTTGCCTTCGAAGTTGAGGAAGTCTGCCCGCTCGTCGTCGCTCATGTCGTCCAGCCAGCCGCGCCCGGCGGCCTGCTGGAACCAGTGGCGGATGGCGTCCTCGCCCGAGTGCCCGAACGGCGGGTTGCCGATGTCGTGGGCCAGGCAGGCCGACTGCACGATCATGCCCAGGTCGCTGGGCGCGCACCAGTCCGGCAGGCTGTCGCGCAAGGTTTCGCCAACGCGCATGCCCAGGGAGCGGCCAACGCAACTGACTTCCAGCGAGTGGGTCAGGCGGGTGTGGATGTGGTCGTTGCTGGAAACCGGGTGCACCTGGGTCTTGCGCCCGAGGCGGCGGAATGCTCCGGAGAAGATGATGCGGTCGTGGTCTTTGTGAAAAGGGCTGCGGCCGAGCTCATCGGCGCTGTACAACGCTTTGCCCAGGCGTTCGCGGGTCAACAGGGTGTTCCATTCCAAGGCGCGGTCTCCGGTAGGTCGGTGAGCAGAGCATATCCTGCAAGCGCGGCCTTGTTTCGCGAAAGGGCCGCAACGCGGCCCTGCGCTCAGGTCACGGCCGGCGGTCGCCTTGCAGGTACAGGCGCACCAGCGGCAGCAGGCTGCTGCCCAGGCGTACAAGACGGGTCAGGTTGCCGCTGCGCACACCCTTGCCGGTCAGGAAGCCCAGCGCCACCACGGCGCCAATCCCCCACAGCGGCGCATGCTTGATGCCCAGCCCGCCCTGCAGCGAGCTGCCCATGCCGCGCACGCGGCGCAGTGGCTCGAGCAGTTGCCCGGACTCATGCCGGATTTCCTGGCGGTGCATTTCCATGCGCAGGCGCAGCAGCGCCTTGCGCAGTTCGCGCGGGTTACGTGTGTTGGGTAGTTCTGGCAGGTTCATGGCAACAGGCGCTCCCGGTCCTTGGCGAGTTCCTCGAGGGTGGCGCCGAACGGCGACGACTCGTCGAATACCGCCGCTTTCAGGCGAATCCCGCAATACAGCGCGGCCATCCCGTAGAACACGCACAGGCCGATGATGCCGGCCAGGCGATAGCTGTCCCACAGCAGCACCAGCAACAATCCGGACAGTGCGGTAAGCAACAGCAAGGCAAAAACCAGGGCGAGGCCTGCGAACAGCAGCAGGCTCAGGGTGCGCCCTTTCTGCTCCTGCAACTCGATGCCGAACAGTTCGATGTGGCTGTGCAGCAGCCCCAGCGCGGCCGCGCCCAGGCGCTTGCCCGAGGCGCTGGCGCCGTTGGCGTCATTCTCCATGGGATCCCCTCAGCGCCGGTTAGCCATCAGGCCGATCAACAGCCCGACGCCGGCGGCGATTCCGATCGCCTGCCACGGGTTGTCCTGCACGTACTGCTCGGCGCTGCCCAGCGCCGCCTGGCCGCGTTCACGCACCGAGTCCTGGGTCAGCTGCAGGGTTTCGCGGGCCTGGGCCAGGCGGTCGTGGATCTGCCCGCGCAGTTCGTCTGCCTGGTCGCCCGCCAGGTTGGCGGTGTCGGCCAGCAGCCTCTCGGTGTCGCGCACCAAGGCCTGGAAGTCAGCCATCAATATCTCTTGAGCAGTCTTTGCCGATTTGCTGGCCATGGGCCTCTCCCTGTTGATGAGTGTTGGTAGTTCGAGTGATAGCACACGCGGAAGGTTCAAGTGCCGATGCTGGTATGGGCCTTGCTAAGTCTTTGCCACGTTGCGGGGCGCCATAGGCGGTTTTTGCGCCGATTCAGGGCGCCAGCGCAGCGGGTTCCGATAAACCTTAACCCAATCCACGACAAACCCAAGAAAAAACCACGCAGGCTCCGCCCGGCACACCGAAACAGGGCAGGGGGCTGGCACCGAATCGGTGCATGGATGCAGGTTCTTGAACTGTCCTGGTGCCTTTTCAGCAGGTCTGCCTGATTCATGGAAAACATGCATAGTGCGATGGACTCCCTGGTCCACGGTTCCAATACCCTGTTCATTCTCATGGGCGCCATTCTGGTGCTGGCCATGCATGCAGGCTTCGCCTTTCTCGAAGTGGGCACGGTGCGTCACAAGAACCAGGTCAACGCCTTGTCGAAAATCCTCAGCGACTTTGCCATCTCGGCGCTGGTGTACTTCTTCATCGGTTACTGGATCGCCTATGGGGTCAATTTTTTCCAGCCGGCGGCAACGCTGGCTGCCGACCATGGGTATGCGCTGGTCAAGTGCTTCTTCCTGCTGACCTTCGCTGCGGCAATCCCTGCGATCATCTCTGGGGGCATTGCCGAGCGGGCGCGCTTTGTGCCGCAGTTGTGTGCCACGGCGTTGATCGTGGCGTTCGTCTATCCCTTCTTCGAGGGTGTGGTCTGGAACGGCAACCTTGGCCTTCAGGCCTGGTTGCAGGCACGTTTCGGAGCACCGTTCCATGACTTTGCAGGTTCCGTGGTGGTGCATGCCATGGGCGGCTGGCTGGCGCTGGCGGCGGTGTTGCTGCTGGGCCCACGCCGCGGGCGCTACCGCGACGGCCGGCTGGTGGCGTTTGCGCCTTCAAGCATTCCTTTCCTGGCGCTGGGGTCGTGGATCCTGATCATCGGCTGGTTCGGGTTCAACGTGATGAGCGCCCAGACCCTGCAGGGTGTCAGCGGCCTGGTCGCGATCAACTCGCTGATGGCCATGGTTGGCGGCACTTTGTCTGCTTTGCTGGCCGGGCGTAACGACCCGGGCTTTTTGCATAACGGGCCGCTGGCAGGGTTGGTAGCGATCTGCGCCGGTTCCGACCTGATGCACCCGATCGGCGCACTGGCCACCGGTCTGCTCGCGGGCGCGTTGTTCGTCTGGACATTTACCGCCGCACAAAATCGCTGGAAGATCGACGACGTTCTGGGGGTGTGGCCTCTGCACGGCCTGTGCGGGGTGTGGGGTGGCATTGCCTGCGGTGTCTTCGGCCAGGCTGCCCTGGGCGGAATGGGTGGTGTCAGCCTGAGCAGCCAGTTGCTGGGTAGCCTGATGGGGGTGCTGGTGGCATTAGCCGGCGGCTTTGCCATTTACGGCGCGATCCGGGCAGTGCATGGCTTGCGCCTGAGCCATGAGCAGGAGTTCCAGGGGGCGGACCTCTCGCTGCACCGGATTGGTGCCACCAGCCAGGATTGAGCCAGGTGAGGTGCAGGGTGGCCGGGACAGACCTAGAATAGGCATTTCTCAATGCCAAACCGGGACCTGCCCCATGCTGCCTGAATGCCAATTGTTCGGCACCCTCGGTTGCCACCTGTGTGAAGTGGCCGAGGCGGTGCTGATGCCTTTCGTCGACCGTGGTCTGCTGGTGGAGCTGGTCGATATCGCTGAACGCGAACACTTGTTCGAGCGCTATGGCCTGATCATTCCAGTGCTGCGACGCTGCGATAACGGTGCCGAGTTGCACTGGCCGTTCGATGCCGAACAGGTCGTGGCGTTTCTAGCGCAATGATGGCAGCAGAGGATCTGTAACCCTGCTCCATGCAGCGTGAGACGAGCTGATGATCAGGTGTCGGCCCAGCAGGGCCGGCACCCTCTCTATCGTCGGAATCGCTCGCCATGCTTATCACGCCACATTTCACGCTCGATGAAATGACCTTTTCCCAGCTCGCCGCCAGGGACGGGTCCGATAACACCCCCCCTCCCGAAGCCAGGGCCAATCTGCAATTGTTGTGTGAGACGCTTGAGCAGGTGCGCTCGCTGTTCGGCGCGCCAATCGTTATCAGTAGCGCTTTTCGCAGTGAAAAGGTCAACCGGTTGATTGGTGGGGCCTCGAATAGCCAGCATGTGCAAGGGCTGGCGGCCGATTTCACGGTAATTGAAGTCGGCCCGCGTGAAACCGTGCGGCGCATCAGCGAAAGTGCCGTGCCGTTCGATCAGCTCATCCTCGAGTACGACCAGTGGGTGCATCTGTCCGTGACCCGCGGCACGCCCCGCCGCCAGGTGTTGACCATCCGTAAGGGCGGCCGCTACCTGGCGGGGCTGCAATGAGCCACGTTGACGGCGACAAGGGGAAGTTCGTATGCTGTATATAAATACAGTATCGAGGTAACAGCATGCTCAACGTCGAGCAACTCAAGTACAGCGTCAACCGAATGCCCGTGGACCGGGTGGCCGACGCCGTTCTGGAACTGCGCCTCGAAGGCCTGGTGACCGATGACCGCACGCCATTTGGCAAGGTCCATTTCAATACCTGCTTTGCCGAAATCGAGGCCTTGTTCCAGCGCGCCGGCTACCACCGTGGGCTGGACGTGGTGGGTTACCAGGGGTTGCTTTACGCACTCTACGACCCTGGTCGCTGGGAGCCGGTGCAGGTGCTGCGCTGGCTCAAGGAACGCAGCGAGGCGATTTCCCAGGCTGGTTGAGGGCGTGGGCTTGGGCGATAATGCGCGGCCGTGATCGTTTCGAGTAGTGCCATGACCCCCTCTTTCGACCCCGCCCACCAGCAAGCCAGTACGGTATGCCTGCCACCCGGTAACTGGGCGACGGTTCTCGACTGCCTGTGTGATCACTTCAAGGCCATCGACCGGGACCAGTGGCTCGACCGGTTTGCCCGTGGCCGCGTGCTGGATGCCTGCGGCCGGGCGATTGCGGCCGAATTGCCCTACAAGCGGGGCATGCGTGTGCACTACTTTCGCGAAGTGCCAAACGAACGGCCGATTCCGGTGCAGGAGGTGGTGCTGCACGTGGACGAGCACCTGGTGGTGGCCGACAAGCCGCACTTTCTGCCGGTGACGCCGACCGGGGAGTACGTCGAGCATACCTTGCTGCGCCGGCTGATCCGCCGCTTGGGCAACCCGCACCTGGTGCCGTTGCACCGCATCGACCGGCATACCGCCGGGCTTGTGCTGTTTTCCGCCAACCCGCACACCCGCAGTGCCTACCAGCGGCTGTTCCCCGAACGGCGCATCGACAAGCGCTATCAGGCCATTGCTGCTGCCATGCCGCAGCGTGCGTTTCCGTTGGTGCACAAAAGCCGCCTGGTCCATGGCGAGCCGTTCTTCCGCATGCATGAAGTAGAAGGGGAGGCCAACAGCGAAACCCTGGCCGAAGTGCTGGAGAAGAATGGGGAGTTGTGGCGCTACGGGTTGTCGCCGGTGACGGGCAAGACCCATCAGCTACGTGTGCACATGGCCGCCCTGGGCGCCGGGATCAGCAACGACCCGTTCTATCCGCAGTTGCTACAGGTGGAAGATGACTACCAGCGGCCGCTGAAACTTCTGGCCCAGAGCCTGCGCTTCGAGGACCCGTTGAGCGGGGAAGTGCGCTATTTCGAGAGCCGCTTGCAGCTGGATTGGTAAGCAGCGACATGCAGGCGCGGCCAAGCCCGCGCCTGCATCGAACGTCAGGCTCTGCCCTTAGCGGTTGAACCGTTCCACCAGCGAGTACTGGCTACCCGCCGTGCTGGTCAGCTCCTCGCTGAGCAGGGCCGAGTGCTGCGCCTGTTCGGCGGTCTGGTCGGCCAGTTCGGCGATGGTGCTGATGTTACGGCTGATCTCGTCTGCGACCGCCGTCTGTTCTTCGGTTGCGGCAGCAATCTGGGTGGCCATGTCGGTGATGTTGGCGACCGCTTCGCTGATGCCCACCAGGGCTTCGTCAGCCTGCATCACCCGGTCGACCCCTTCCTGCGCCTGGCGGTGACCGGTTTCCATGGTCAGCACGGCATTGCTGGCGGTTTGTTGCAGCTTGGCGATCAGGCCATGGATCTGCCCGGTGGATTCAGCGGTACGCTGTGCCAACTGCCGCACCTCGTCGGCCACCACGGCAAAGCCGCGGCCCATTTCCCCGGCTCGCGCCGCCTCGATGGCCGCGTTCAGCGCCAGCAGATTGGTCTGGTCGGCAATGCCCTTGATCACATCGACCACGCCACCAATCTCGTCGCTGTCCTTGGCCAGTTGCGTGACCGTCTGGCCGGTTTCGCCCACTGCCGCCGACAGGCGTTCAATGGCTTCGCGGGTTTCCCCGGCAATCTGCCGGCCCTGGGTGGTCAGGCGGTTGGCTTCCTGGGTGGCATCGGCGGTGCGTTGCACGTGGTTGGCCACTTCCTGGGTGGTGGCTGCCATCTGGTTGACCGCTGCGGCGACCTGCTCGGTTTCTACCCGCTGGCGCTCCAGGCCCGAAGAGCTTTTGTGCGCCAGGGCATCGGACTGACGGGCCTGGTCACTGAGGTGCTCGGCACTGTCCTGCAAGCGGGTCAGGCAGGTTTTCATGCGCGCGTCCTGGCTGAGCATGGCCATTTCCAGGCGCGCCTGCACGCCCCGGCTGTCGGTGAACATCTGCGCGATCAGTGGGTCGGAGGTGGTTTGTTCGGCCAGGCGCAGCAGGCGCTTGAGGCCGCGCTGCTGCCAGCTCAGGCCGAGTAGCCCCAGCGGAACCGAAAGCCCGGCGGCCAGGGCGAAGCCCCAGGAATGGCCCAGCCAGTTACCGATCAGGAAGCCCATCTGGCTGATCAGGATGAACGGCAGCCAGTCCTGCAGCACGGGCAGCCACTTGTCACGGCGCGGCACCGCCGGCTTGCCCTGGTTGAGGCGCTGGTACAACGCCTCGGCGCGACGGATCTGTTCGGCAGTGGGTTTGACCCGCACCGACTCGAAGCCGACGACCTGGTTGTTGTCGTAGATCGGCGTGACATAGGCGTTGACCCAGTAATGGTCGCCGGACTTGCAACGGTTCTTGACGATCCCCATCCACGGCTGGCCCTGTTTGAGCGTTTGCCACATATGGGCGAACACGGCAGGCGGAACGTCGGGATGGCGGACCAGGTTGTGCGGTGCGCCGGTCAGCTCTTCGCGGGTGAAACCACTGATATCGATGAAGGCATCGTTGCAGTAGGTAATCACGCCTTTGGCATTGGTGGTGGAGATCAACCGCTGCTGGGCAGGGAAAGTCCGTTCTCTCTGGGTAATCGGCTGGTTGTTACGCATGGCTTGTAAGTCCGCAGGGCTTTGGAGAGGTATCGGCAAGCCACGGCTTTTGTTGAATGGATATTTTTGTCAGATCGAGCGCCGCGCAGGCGGCGCCCGATCTCAGGAGCACCTGGAATCCAGAGCCAGACCTGCCGCCTCAGCCCGCGATCAGTTGGCGCAGCACATAATGCAGAATTCCACCCGCCTTGAAGTATTCAACCTCGTTCAGGGTGTCGATCCGGCACAGCACCTCGATCTGCTCCTGCTGCCCATCCGCGCGGGTGATGCGCAGGGGCAGGCTCATGCCGGGACGGATTTGCGCGCTGTCCAGGCCTAATACATCGATTTTCTCGTTCCCGGTCAGCCCCAGTTGCTTGCGATCGTGCCCGGCCGTGAACTGCAGCGGCAGTACACCCATGCCCACCAGGTTGGAGCGGTGGATGCGCTCGAAACTTTCCGCCAGCACAGCCTTGACCCCCAGCAGATTGGTGCCCTTGGCCGCCCAGTCGCGGCTTGAGCCGGTGCCGTATTCCTGGCCGGCGATCACCACCAGCGGGGTGCCTTCCTGCTGGTAGCGCATGGCCGCGTCATAGATCGACAGTTTGTCGCCGCTGGGGATGTGCAGGGTGTTGCCACCTTCCTCGCCCGCCAGCATTTCGTTGCGGATACGGATGTTGGCAAAGGTGCCACGCATCATCACCTCATGGTTGCCACGCCGTGAGCCATAGGAGTTGAAGTCGCGTGGCTCTACACCCTGCTCGCGCAGGTAACGCCCGGCGGGGCTGTCGGCCTTGATGTTGCCGGCGGGTGAAATGTGGTCGGTGGTCACCGAGTCGCCCAGCAGCGCCAGAATCCGCGCGTCATGAATGTCGGCGATCTGCGGCGGCGGGCCGCCGATGCCGTCGAAGAAGGGCGGGTGCTGGATATAGGTGGAGTCCGCCTGCCACACATAGGTCGCAGCCTGTGGCACCTCGATGGCTTGCCATTGGGCATCGCCGGCGAACACTTCGGCGTACTCCTTGTGGAACATTGCCGTGTCGACCTTGGCCACGGCCTCGGCGATTTCCTGCTGGGTGGGCCAGATGTCGCGCAGGTAGACAGGGTGGCCGTCCTTGCCGGTGCCGAGTGGGTCACGGGTAAGGTCCAGGCGCACGCTACCGGCCAGGGCGTAGGCCACTACCAGGGGCGGCGAGGCCAGCCAGTTGGTCTTGACCAAGGGGTGCACGCGTCCTTCGAAGTTGCGATTGCCGGACAGCACCGAGGCCACGGTCAGGTCGGCGCTGCCGATGGCCTTCTCGATCGGCTCGTCCAGCGGCCCGGAGTTGCCGATGCAGGTAGTGCAGCCGTAACCGACCAGGTCGAAGCCCAGCTGGTCGAGGTACGGGGTGAGCCCGGCTGCGTTGAAGTACTCGGTGACGACCTTGGAGCCCGGCGCCAGCGAGCTCTTGACCCACGGCTTGCGTTTCAGGCCTTTTTCCAGGGCCTTTTTCGCCACCAGGCCGGCGGCCATCATCACGCTGGGGTTGGAGGTGTTGGTGCACGAGGTGATCGCGGCGATTACCACGGCCCCATCACGCAGGGTGTGAGTCTGCTCCTGATGGGTGTAATCAATCTCGCCGGCCTGATCGGCGTTGCCCACCGCCACGCCACCACCGCCTTCGCTTTCCAGGCGGCCGACTTCCTTGGCCAGCGGTTTGGGTTGCAGCTCGATGAAATGGTTGAAGGCTTGGCTGACCTCGCCCAGCGCCACACGGTCCTGCGGCCGTTTCGGCCCGGCCAGGCTGGCTTCGACCTGGTGCATGTCCAGCGCCAGGCTGTCGCTGAACAGCGGCTCCTGGCCCGGCAGGCGCCACAGGCCTTGGGTTTTGCAGTATTGCTCGACCAGTTGCACGGTCGCCTCGGGGCGGCCGGAAAGGCGCAGGTAGTCCAGTGTGACCTGGTCGACCGGGAAGAACCCACAGGTGGCGCCGTATTCGGGGGCCATGTTGGCAATGGTAGCGCGGTCGGCCAAGGGCAGCTCAGCCAGGCCGTCGCCGTAGAATTCCACGAACTTGCCCACCACGCCTTTCTTGCGCAGCATCTGGGTGACTGTCAGCACCAGGTCGGTGGCGGTGATGCCTTCGCGCAACTTGCCGGTCAGCTTGAATCCAATCACTTCAGGGATCAGCATCGACACGGGCTGGCCGAGCATGGCTGCCTCTGCCTCGATGCCGCCGACACCCCAGCCTAGTACGCCAAGGCCATTGATCATGGTGGTGTGCGAATCGGTGCCGACCAGCGTGTCGGGGAAGGCATAGGTGCGGCCATCTGCTTCGCGGGTCCAGACCGTGCGGCCCAGATATTCCAGGTTCACCTGGTGGCAGATGCCGGTACCCGGCGGCACCACGCGGAAGTTGTCAAAGGCGCTCTGGCCCCAACGCAGGAACGCGTAGCGCTCGCCATTGCGCTGCATTTCGATATCGACGTTTTCGCTGAATGCCTGCGGGGTGCCGTAGCGGTCGACCATCACCGAGTGGTCGATGACCAGGTCAACGGGGGACAGCGGGTTGATCCGCTGTGGGTCGCCACCGGCCTTGGCCATGGCCGCGCGCATGGCGGCCAGGTCGACCACCGCCGGCACGCCGGTAAAGTCCTGCATCAGCACCCGTGCCGGGCGGTACTGGATTTCGCGATCGGAGCGCCGATCGCTCAGCCACTGGGCGACGGCGCGCAGGTCGTCGCCGCTGACGGTCTTGCCGTCTTCCCAGCGCAGCAGGTTTTCCAGCAGCACCTTCAGCGACATGGGCAGGCGCTGCAGATCACCCAGCTGGCGGGCAGCCTCAGCAAGGCTGAAGTAATGGTAGGTCTGATCGCCGACCTTGAGGGGCTTGAGGGTGTTCAGGCTATCGAGCGAGGGCATTGCCAACTCCTTCTGCGCCGGTGCCCGGCAATTACTCAGGGTTTGCCGGTAGCACCGTTGTGTATCGGTCCGCACGGCACGGACCTGGCTGAATGGTCAGGTTAGACCGGTTTATGGCCCCTGACCCTTTTCTGGACCGGCGGGGCGTGTCGCAGGTTCCGAACTTCCTTTATCATCGCCGCCCTGCCGGCGCCTGTTGCGCGCCCGCCGTAGTGGAGTGAGAGATGAATACCCTGTTCATGCATTGCCGGCCCGGTTTCGAGGGCGAGGTGTGCGCCGAAATCAGCGAACACGCCGCCCGCCTGGGTGTTGCTGGCTATGCCAAAGGCAAGCCGCAAAGCGCCAGTGCCGAGTTTGTCTGCAGCGAGGACGGCGGTGCCGAGCGCTTGATGGGGGAGTTGCGCTTCAACCAGCTGATTTTCCCGCGGCAGTGGGCCCGTGGTGGTTTTGTCGAGCTGCCGGAAACCGACCGCATCAGTGTGCTGCTGGCCCATTTGGCCGACATGCCGGTGTTCGGCAGCCTGTGGCTGGAGGTGCTGGACAGCAACGATGGCAAGGAACTGTCCACCTTTTGCCGCAAGTTCGAGGTGCCGCTGCGCAAGGCCATGGAAAAAGCCGGCCGCTTGGTCGACGACGCCAACCGGCCACGGCTGCTGCTGACATTTATCAGCGGCCGACGGGTATTTGCCGGTGTTGCCGCCGCCAACAACAGCGCGCTGTGGCCCATGGGCATTCCGCGCCTGAAGTTTCCCCGCGAGGCGCCCAGTCGTTCGACCCTCAAGCTGGAAGAGGCCTGGCACCAGTTCATCCCGCGCGAGCAGTGGGAGCAGCGTCTGGGCGATGACATGACCGGTGTCGACCTGGGTGCCTCGCCGGGTGGCTGGACGTACCAGCTGGTTCGCCGGGGGATGCTGGTGACGGCCATCGATAACGGGCCGATGGCCGAAAGCCTGATGGACACCGGGCTGGTCCAGCACCTGATGGCTGATGGGTTTACCTGGCAGCCGAAGCATCCGGTGGACTGGATGGTGTGCGACATTGTCGAGAAGCCGGCGCGCACTACCTCGCTGATCGAGACCTGGCTGGGGGAGGGGTTGTGTCGCGAGGCGGTGGTCAACCTGAAGCTGCCGATGAAGCAGCGTTATGCCGAAGTGCGGCGGTTGCTTGATCGCATGGAGGCGACGTTCAAGGCGCGCAAGATTCGGGTGTCGATTGCTTGCAAGCAGCTGTATCACGATCGGGAGGAAGTGACCTGTCACTTGCGCAGGCTTGATCTGAAGGCGCGCTGAGCGTGAGAGCTTGAAGCTTGAAGCTTGAAGCTTGAAGCTTGAAGTTTGAAGTTTGAAACTTATGCGCCGGTTTTGATGCAGCGAACAGTCCATTTGCGATGGCGACGCTTACTCACCTTTTCGCCCTTACGGCGAGTCACTTTTTTTCTTGGAAAAAAGTAACCAAAAACCGCTCGCTCCCATCATCCGGCCCCTACGCTGCGCTGCGGGGTTCCCTCACTCCGGCCTTGCTCCCGGGAGGACCGCGCTGCAGGCCCCATCCTGGGGCCCAGCGCTTGACGGGCATCCATGCCCGTCACCTCCCTCCGCAAGGCCTGCGTTCGGCCTCCTGAAGTCGCGAAGATCAAGATCAAGATCAAGATCAAGATCTACAGCAACAGCAACAGCAACAGCAACAGCAACAGCAACAGCAACAGCAACAGCAACAGCAACAGCTTCTGCTCTTGCTTTGCTTCGGCTTTTGCTTCTAAGCGCGCGATAGTCCAGGCGACACAGGTTGCGACTTCAGGAGGCCGAGCGCAGGGCTTGCGGAGGGAGGTGACGGGCATGGATGCCCGTCAAGCGCTGGGCCCCAGGATGGGGCCTGCAGCGCGGTCCTCCCGGGAGCAAGCCCGGAGCGAGGGAACCCCGCAGCGCAGCGTAGGGGCCGGATGATGGGAGCGGGCGGTTTTGGTTACTTTTGCCAAGACAAAAGTGACCCGCCGTAAGGGCGGAAAGGTGACTCAGCGCCACCCTCGCTAACGAATGTCTACTTGATGTGAATGCCCATGGCTTGAACCTTGAACTTGAACTTGAACTTGAACTTGAACTTGAACTTGAACCTGAACTTGAACCTGAACTTGAACCTGAACCTTGGAGCCAGGTTCGCAGCCGGTGCTTGGACGACGTCGCGCGATGCGCGACAATGACGATCATTTGCGGAGCCCCACATGACCGACTTCACCCCTGACGCCGTCCTCGACGCCACCGGCCTGAACTGCCCGGAACCTGTAATGATGCTGCACCAGCACGTACGTGACCTGGCCGCCGGTGGCCTGCTCAAGGTCATCGCCACCGACCCGTCGACCCGCCGCGACATCCCCAAATTCTGCAACTTCCTCGGCCACGAACTGCTTCAGCAGCAAGAAGACGCCGGCACATTCCTGTACTGGATCCGCAAGAAAGCCGACTGAAACGCTCTGGAACACGCCCCACGTTGCGCCTACACTGCGTTCCCCAGACAGGAGAGCGCCATGCTGATAGTTGCCGACGAGAACATCCCGCTGCTCGATGCCTTCTTCCAGGGTTTCGGTGAAATACGCCGCTACCCCGGCCGAAGCCTCGATGCCGCCAGCGTAAAGGATGCCGACATCCTGCTGGTGCGGTCAGTAACCAAAGTCGACCGTCAGTTGCTCGAAGGCAGCCGGGTACGCTTTGTAGGCACCTGCACCATCGGCACCGATCACCTGGACCTGGACTACTTTGCCGAAGCCGGCATCCGCTGGAGCAGCGCGCCGGGCTGCAATGCCCGCGGCGTCGTCGATTACGTGCTGGGCAGCCTGCTGACCCTGGCCGAACTGGATGGCGTGGCACTGCCCGAGCGCACCTACGGCGTGGTCGGCGCCGGTGAAGTCGGCGGTCGCCTGGTGCGCGTGCTGCACGGGCTGGGCTGGAACGTGCTGGTGTGCGACCCGCTGCGCCAGGCCGCCGAAGGTGGCGATTACGTCAGCCTCGAAACCATCCTTCAACGATGCGATGTGATCAGCCTGCATACCCCGTTGCAGCACGCTGGCGAGCACCCGACCTGGCACTTGCTGGGCCAGGCGCAACTGGCCGAGCTTCGTCCGGGTGCCTGGCTGGTAAACGCCAGCCGCGGTCCGGTGGTGGACAACGCCGCCCTGCGCGAACTGCTACTGGACCGTGAGGACGTGCATGCGGTGCTGGATGTGTGGGAGGGCGAACCGCAGGTCGACCTGCAACTGGCCGACCTGTGCACCCTGGCTTCGCCACACATCGCCGGTTACAGCCTCGACGGCCGCCAGCGTGGCACGGCGCAGATCTACCAGGCGCTGTGCCGCTTCCTGGGGGTGGACGAGCAAGTGCAGCTGGCTGATCTGCTACCCCGGCCGTCGCTCGCGCAGATCGAGCTGGATGCCAGCACAGACCTGGCCTGGGCGCTGGCTACACTGTGCCGCGCGGTGTACGACCCACGTCGGGACGATGCTGATTTCCGTCGCAGCCTCAGCGACGACCCGCAGCAACAGCGGGCGGCGTTTGACCAGTTGCGCAAGCAGTATCCGCCCCGGCGCGAGATCGAGGGGTTGGCGGTGCGCTTGCGTGGGGAGTCACCACAGCTTGCGCAGCTGGTCAGCGCTTTGGGTGGCGTGCTGGTCTGACAGAGTATTGCAAGCTCTACCGGCCTCTTCGCGGGTGAACCCGCTCCCACAGCAACCTGACCTGGCTCAGGTCCTGTGGAATCCCTGTGGGAGCGGGTTCACCCGCGAAGAGGCCGGCACAGTATTCAGGCAAATAAAAACCCGGCGCGAAGGCCGGGTTGCAATAAATTCGCCGATCAACCTTTGCGCACGCGCTCGCGCCGGCTTTTTTCCAGGTCCTCGCAGGCCTGCTGGATCATCTGCTCGGTGATTGGCACTTCGCGCCCCTGGCCGTCGATGATCGAACCGCACACCTGCGGTTGCGGGGTGGTCCGGGGCTTCTGGTTGTCGCTGTTGTGCTGCAAGCTCATGCATTGTCTCCTCATCAGGTACAAGCTCAAGGTAACCTTGCGCCGTGACTGGCCTGTGACAGCGGCCGCATCCCGGCACAACCAGTCCAACAGAAACCAGGATAAACCTCCATAGCCAGGTTAGATCGATCGGTTATAGCAACCTGCACCCGTTCCCACGGCCTGGATGAGTGGTAGTCTGCGGCTTCCCTGCCATTGTGGTTGCAGTCATGCCCGAATCGGTTTCCCCGCGCCAACGCCGGGCCTTGCGCCTGGCCTGGCAGTTCGTTCGCCCTTATCGCCGCCAGGTGCTGCTGGCCTTGCTGGCGCTGGTGGTCACTGCCGGCATTACCCTGTCGATGGGCCAAGGCATACGCCTGCTGGTGGACCAGGGGTTCATGACCCGCTCCGCGCACCAGCTCAACCAGACCATCGGGTTGTTCCTGCTGCTGGTGCTGGCTTTGGCCGTGGGCACGTTCAGCCGTTTCTACCTGGTATCGTGGATTGGCGAGCGTTGCGTGGCCGATATTCGCCGTGCCGTGTTCGACCACCTGATCGGCCTGCACCCGGGGTTTTTCGAAGACAACCGCAGCTCCGAAATCCAGTCGCGGCTGACCGCCGACACCACCTTGCTGCAATCGGTGATCGGCTCATCGTTGTCGATGTTCCTGCGCAACGCGCTGATGGTCATCGGCGGTGTGGTGCTGCTGTTCATCACTAACCCCAAGCTCACCAGTATCGTGGTGGTGGCCTTGCCGCTGGTGCTGGCGCCGATCCTGCTGTTTGGCCGTCGGGTACGCAGCCTGTCGCGGCAAAGCCAGGACCGGGTGGCGGATGTGGGCAGCTACGTGGCCGAAACCCTGGGGCAGATCAAGACCGTGCAGGCCTACAACCACCAGGGGTTGGACCGCCAGTTGTTCGCAGGCACGGTCGAGGCGGCGTTTGCCGTGGCCCGGCAGCGCATTGCCCAGCGTGCCTGGTTGATCACCCTGGTCATCGTACTGGTGCTGGGGGCGGTCGGGGTGATGTTGTGGGTAGGTGGCATGGACGTCATCGCTGGGCGCATATCCGCCGGCGAGCTGGCGGCATTCGTGTTCTACAGCCTTATCGTGGGCAGCGCTTTCGGCACGCTCAGCGAAGTGATCGGCGAGTTGCAACGTGCAGCGGGGGCTGCCGAACGCATCGCCGAACTGCTGGCTGCGCGTAGCGCAATCCTGCCCCCGACCACGGCGCTGACACTGCCGCAGCAGCGCGCCAGCGGGCGCATCGAGCTGCAGGAGTTGGTGTTTGCCTACCCTTCACGGCCATCGGTGGCGGCTATCGATGGCCTCAGCCTGGCCATCGAGCCTGGGCAGACCGTGGCCCTGGTAGGCCCGTCGGGGGCAGGCAAGTCGACCCTGTTCGATTTGCTGCTGCGCTTTTACGACCCCCAGCAAGGGCGCATCCTGCTCGATGGCCAGGCGATCACCGCGCTCGACCCCGACCAGTTGCGCCGACAGTTCGCCCTGGTGGCGCAAAACCCCTCACTGTTTCGTGGCACGGTCGAGGCCAATATTCGCTACGGCCGGCCCGACGCGACCATGGCCGAGGTCGAAGCCGCGGCCAAGGGCGCCCATGCCGATGAATTCATCCGCCAGCTGCCGCAGGGCTACCAGACGCCACTGGGCGAGGGCGGCATCGGCTTGTCGGGTGGGCAGCGGCAACGCCTGGCGATTGCCAGGGCGCTGTTGGTCGACGCGCCGATCCTGTTGCTGGACGAAGCCACCAGTGCCCTCGATGCGCAGAGCGAACACCTGATCCAGCAGGCGCTGCCCAGCCTGATGGCCGGGCGCACCACCCTTGTGATCGCGCATCGACTGGCTACGGTGCAGCATGCCGAGCGTATTGCGGTCATCGACAAGGGCCGGCTGGTGGCAGTGGGCACTCATCGCCAGTTGATCGAGGAAAGCCCGCTTTATGCGCGGTTGGCCGCTTTGCAGTTCACTTTGGGGTAGGCTGTCGTTGCTCTGTAATATTTCTGTAGTAATTGCCTGAGAGTATTCAACTCAACTGTTGCGTAAGTGCTCGACCTGGCTGCCATTGCTTGATGGCAGCTTTTTTTTGGCCCGCTTTCTCCCCCTGGTTCCGAGACCCTCGATGTTGCGTAAATCCCTCAGAGTGCAAATTCTCTCGCTGCTCGGTGGCAGCCTGGTCGCGATGCTGCTGATCGCCCTGGTGTGCTTCCAGTTCCTGTCGTCGAGCGTGCGCAGTTATGCCGAACTGGTCGACGGGCCCCTGCGTGCCTCGCAATTGATCGACGAGGCCAACCTGCAGTTCAAGATCCAGGTGCAGGAATGGAAGAACGTGCTGTTGCGCGGGCGCCAGCCGGCTGACATGGACAAGTACTGGCAGCAGTTCCAGGCCCGCGAACAGCAGGTGCAACAACTGCTCGGGCAACTGATAGACAGCAGCGATGCGCGGCTCAAGGCGCCGCTGCAGCAGCTGCGCGAGACCCATCGCCAGCTGGGCCAGGCCTACGCGCAAGGCCGGCAGGCGTTTCTCGCTGCGGGGGGCGACCCGGTAGCGGGCGACCAGGCGGTGAAGGGGGTTGACCGCGCCGCCAGCGAGCAGATGAGCGAGCTGGTCGAGCAACTGCGGGCGGACGCGAGCCAGCGTGCGGCCCGCATCAATGCCAGCGCCGACCGCACCGTATGGCTGGGCCTGCTGGTGATGCTGGCCTCGGCGGTACTGGTGGGGCTGCTCAGCCTGTGGCTGGTGAACCGCAGCCTGATCGAGCCGATTCGCCAGTTGATCGAGTATGTCGCGCAGCTTAGCCAGGGCCGTTTCGCCGCCCGTGTCGACAGCCGCCGCGAGGACGAACTGGGGCGCCTGGCGCGGGCGGCCAACACCCTGCGCGACTTCCTCGCCGACACCGTAGGCCGGCTGCAGGACAACGCCCAGGAACTGGAAGGCGCCAGCGGCCAGTTGCGCAGCATTGCCGGGGACATGGCCCGAGGTACCCACGACCAGTTCCAGCGTACCGACCAGGTGGCCACGGCCATGCACGAGATGTCCGCTACCGCCCAGGAAGTCGCCCGCCATGCCGCGGAAGCCGCCCGCGCGGCGGATGATGCCGACCACAGCGCCCAGGCGGGCGAACAGGTCATGCAGCAGACCATCGACATCATTGGCGTGGTCAACCGCGAAATCGCTGGCACGGCGGCGGTGATCCGCGACCTGGAACATGACAGCACGCGCATCGGCAAGGTGCTTGAAGTGATCCGCGGCATTGCCGAACAAACCAACCTGCTGGCACTCAATGCGGCCATCGAAGCGGCCCGCGCGGGGGAGGCCGGGCGTGGCTTTGCGGTCGTGGCCGACGAAGTACGCAGCCTGGCCCAGCGCACGGCGGCATCGATTGCCGAGATCCACCAGATCATCGAAGCGGTGCAGTCGGGGGCGGTGGAAGCGGTCAAGGCCATTGAAAGCGGCCAGCAGCGCAGTGAGGAAGGGGCCGAGCAGGTGCAGCGGGCCGGGCAGATGCTGCAGCGCATCACCCTGGCAGTGGAGGCGATCCGCGACATGAACCGGCAGATCGCCACGGCGGCCGAGGAACAGACCAGCGTGGCCGAGGACATCTCGCGCAACCTGATCGAAATCACCCGCATTGCCACAGCCAACCAGGAAGCGGTGCAGCACACCGAACAGGCAGGGCAGCGCC
The DNA here is from genome assembly GCF_059295255.1 of Pseudomonas sp. 8_5_2. NCBI lineage: Bacteria > Pseudomonadati > Pseudomonadota > Gammaproteobacteria > Pseudomonadales > Pseudomonadaceae > Pseudomonas > Pseudomonas sp. 8_5_2. Next base: position 4,159,286 of record NZ_CM181238.1, on the reverse strand, counting down.
TGCATGGGCTGTCGGGGCAGCTGGGTGAGGTCACCTCGCGCCTGAGCGCCTGACCGGGCACTAAAAAGCCCGCGCAAGGCGGGCTTTTTGAGCAGGATCTGGTCGGAGAGACAGGATTCGAACCTGCGGCCTTCTCGTCCCGAACGAGACGCGCTACCTGGCTGCGCTACACTCCGATGGCGAAAATCCTACTGCATCCCGTTTTGGCCCGCAAGCCCTTGTCGTTCAACGGCCGCTGACCAAAACAGGCGACTTGATCAGAGCTCTTTGACGGTGCGGATCTGGTCCTTGTTCAGGCGCGTGCGCTTGCCGTCCAGTTGCTCGAATTCGTAGAAGCCAGAGTCTTCATCATAGGAGGGTTTGTCGGTTGCCTGGATTTCGCGGCCATCATTGAGGGTGATGACGCTTGGGGTCGAGCAGCCGGCGAGGGCGCCCAGGCCCAGGGCGAGCAGGAAAGCGGGGAGGGTCCGTTTGATCATCGTGTTTCTCCAGTGCGATGGTGCCAGATGACAGTTATGACGCAACACGTTGGTGCAAGTTCCTTTTCAGTGCAGCATAGCGACAAATCCGTCCCGTTGATCCAGGGCAAGGCAGCTGGTCGCCACGCTGGGAAAGGTGCGCTGTGATATAACTGCGGCCATCCCATCTTCTTGTGACGGACCCCATGAAAGCCAAGGCAGATACCCCTTTCGTGCCGCTGCACATCGCCGTGCTGACGGTCAGTGACACCCGCACCTTCGACACCGACACCTCCGGCCAGCTGTTCGTCGACCGCCTGAGCGCGGCCGGCCATCGCCTGGCCGAGCGCGTGCTGCTGAAGGACGACCTGTACAAGATCCGCGCCCAGGTCGCCACCTGGATCGCCGATGACAACGTGCAAGTGGTGCTGATCACCGGCGGCACCGGTTTCACCGGCCGCGACAGCACGCCCGAAGCCGTGGCCTGCCTGCTGGACAAGCAGGTGGACGGTTTTGGCGAGCTGTTCCGGCAGATTTCCGTGGCGGACATTGGCACCTCCACCGTGCAGTCGCGCGCGCTGGCCGGGCTGGCCAACGGCACCCTGGTGTGCTGCCTGCCGGGGTCTACCAACGCCGTGCGCACCGGCTGGGACGGTATCCTCGCCGAGCAGCTCGACGCCCGTCATCGCCCGTGCAACTTCGTGCCGCACCTGAAGCAGGCAGCGGCCTGTGACAGCCGTGGCTGAGGCTAACCAGGCCCGGCCGCTGATGCCGGTGGAACAGGCCCTGGAGCAGCTGCTGGCGTTAGCCGAGGCGGCACCGATCGGCGAGACCGAGAACCTGCCGCTGGCCGAGGCCGAAGGCCGTGTGCTGGCCACCGACCTGGTGGCCTCGCTCGATCTGCCGCCCTGGCCGAACAGTGCCATGGACGGTTATGCCCTGCGCCTGGCCGATTGGCAGGGCCAGGCGTTGCCGGTCAGCCAGCGGATTTTCGCCGGCCATGCACCGCAGCCTCTGCAACCGGGCACCTGTGCTCGCATCTTTACCGGGGCGCCAGTACCGGAAGGTGCCGACTGCGTCGAGATGCAGGAAAACACCGAGGTGCTTGAAGATGGCCGGGTGCGCTTTCTGGAGCCGTTGCAAGCCCAGCAGAACATTCGCCCTCAGGGCCAGGAAACCCGTAAAGGCGAGCAGGTGATGAGCGCTGGGACCCGGCTGGGGCCGATCGAGCTTGGTCTGGCTGCCACCTTGGGCCATGGCCGCCTGGACGTGGTCCGCAAAGTGCGCGTGGCGGTGCTCTCCACCGGTGACGAACTGGTCGAACCCGGCCTGCCGCTGGGGCCTGGGCAAATCTACAACAGCAACCGTCGGCTGTTGGTCAGCTGGTTGCAGAGGCTGGGCTGTGAGGTAGTCGATGCCGGCATCCTGCCGGATGACCTGGCTCTTACCCGTGCCTGCCTGGCCGGGCTGGGCGGGGTCGACCTGATCCTGTCTACCGGCGGGGTCTCGGTGGGCGAGGCCGACTACCTGGGTGCGGCCCTGCGCGAAGCCGGCGAGCTGGCCTTGTGGAAGCTGGCGATAAAACCGGGCAAACCGCTGACCTTCGGGCACTTCCGGGGCGTGCCGGTAATCGGGCTGCCTGGCAATCCGGCCTCGACCCTGGTCACGTTCGGCCTGCTGACCCGTCCCTATCTGCTGCGGCGCCAGGGTGTGGTGGATGTCACGCCGCTGCGTTTCGACATGCCGGCAGGCTTCGACTGGCCCAAGGCGGGAACACGTCGCGAGTACTTGCGGGCGCGCATCGAGCAGGGCCAGGTGCGCATCTACAAGAACCAGAGTTCGGGAGTGCTGCGCAGCGCGGCGTGGGCCGAAGGGCTGGTGGAGGTGCGCGAAGGCAGCACGCCGAAGCAGGGCGACAGTGTGCCGTTCATCCCGTTCAGCGAGCTACTTGGCTGAGCGCTCCAGCCACGCACTGGCCAGCGGCGCGGTCTGGGCCGATGCCGCCTGGGTCAGGCGCATGTGCACGTTCTCCAGTTGCTGCGCGGCCACGCTCCAGTCGTGGCGCTGGCGGGCGAACAGGCGCCCGGCATCGCTCAACTGGCTCATGCGCCAGGGCTGATTGAGTAACTGGGTGATCAGCAGCGCCAGCTGGTCGCTGTCATCACTGCCCAGGTAGTGCTCGCCGTTGTTGGCCGACAGGCCCGAGACGCCTTTGCCGGTAGTGATCACCGGCAGCCCGGCGGCCATCGCTTCGAGGATTTTCACCTTGGAGCCGCCGGCGTAACGCAGCGGCGCAAAGAACAGCGCCGAACGCCGCTGCAGTTCACGCAGGTCTGGGCGGTAGCCAAGCCATTCGATGCGTGGGTCGTTCCAGTGCAGTTTCCAGCTTGCCGGCATGGCATGCCCGGCGATCGCCAGGCGCACCGCCGGGTTGCTCATCCACACCTGCGGCATGATGTCTTCCAGAGCCCACTCGATGGCCTCCAGATTGGCGCCATACTCGAAGTTGCCGACAAACAGCAGGCGCTGGCTGTGCAGGGCGGGTTGCACGTGCTGGTAGAAATCACAGTCCACGCCATTGACCACCACGTTCACCGGGCGCCCGCTGATTTGCTCTATCAACTCTGCATCGTGGGCGCTGACCGCCACCAGTTCGGTGGGCTGGCGCAGCACCCGGTGTTCCCAGCGCCGGTAGCGCCAGCGGTCAAAGGCATTGAGGGGGCGCAACCACAGCGGCAGGCGGTCGTGGCTGGCACCGCCCATCACCGACTCCAGCGTGTGCTCGCTGAGCATGTAGGGCAGCCCGCGGGCCTGAAGGGCTTTTTCGAAGGGCTGGAAGCTGTAGCTGTGCTCGATCTGGATCACATCCCAGGGCTCGTCCAGCAACTGCTCGAAACGGTGTCGCAGACAAGGCGACAGGCCATTGATGATCGCGCGCATGGGGTAGTCGATGATGGGTGAGGCAAGCAGGTTGAGCGGGCTGTGCAGCGCACGGCGTGGCAGCACGATCAACCGTTCGACCAACGGCTCCAGGGCATCGCGGGCGGCATCGCTCAGGGGGATTTTCGACTGCACCAACAGGGTGATGCGGTGGCCGTGCTGTGCCAATGCACGTAGCAGGTGGTATTGCCGGGTCTTGCTGCCGCTGGTAGTGGGCCAGGGCAGGTATGGCAAGGTCCAGAGAATGCGCATGACGCGAAATCCTCGCTGAAGGCTGCGGATACGGGGCGCGTCCATGGCACTAGAGGGTATTTGCTGAGCATAGACGGGCATTCCGAAGCGTGGGAAAAATGACCGTCCGACGCGATCAATTGCCTTGCTCGGAGCGGCTTGATGCCAGCCAGTCGAGCAATTGGTGCCGCTTTGCGGCCCATCGCCGGCAAGCCAGGTTCCCACAAGTACGGCGCATGGCTTGCCGGCGAGGGGCTGTGCAGCAGCCCCATTAGCCCCTGACTGGCAGCAGGGCCTGGCCTGTTTTTTTCAGGTGGCATGCAACGATCGATAGGCAGCAGTGGTCGAGATCAGGGTTGGCCAACTTACGGAGACGCGCACATGCAAGGGCGCAAGGCAATGCTGATCCTGCACGGCAAACAGGCAATGAACGAAGAACTGCGCAGTGCCGTGCACGACCTGCGCGATAGCGGCTGGGCGCTGGATGTGCGGGTCACCTGGGAGGCGGGTGACGCCCAGCGCCTGGTCGCTGAAGCGCTGGCGGCGGGTTACACGCACATTGTCGCCGGTGGCGGGGACGGCACATTGCGTGATGTGGCCGAGGCCATGGGGCTGGTGGGGACCGAGGCCAGCCTGGCGCTGTTGCCGCTGGGTACCGCGAACGATTTCGCCAAAGCCGCCGGCATCCCCCTGGAGCCCGCCACGGCACTGGCCCTGCTGAACGTTCCGGCACAGCCAATCGACCTGGGCCAGGCCGGCGACCAGTTGTTCCTCAACATGGCCACGGGGGGCTTTGGCAGCCAGGTAACGGCCAATACTTCCGAAGACTTGAAAAAGGTACTGGGCGCCGCGGCTTACCTGTTCACCGGGCTGTCGCGCTTCAGCGAGCTGCAGGCAGCTTCGGTGGAGCTCCAAGGGCCGGACTTTCACTGGCAAGGGGACTTGCTGGCGCTGGGCATCGGCAATGGCCGCCAGGCGGGAGGCGGGCAGGCGCTCTGCCCGGAGGCTGTGGTCAACGACGGCTTGCTCGACATCGCCATCCTGCCCGCGCCGCAAGAGGTGGTGGGTGCGCTACGCGACTTGCTGGTCGGTGATGGCCTGTTCGTGCGGGCCAGGTTGCCCTGGGTCGAGATCAAGAGCTCGCGGGGCCTGGACATCAACCTTGATGGCGAACCCTTGCAGGCCGACAACCTGCGCTTTCAGGCCAGGCCTGCTGCGCTGCGCCTGCACCTGCCGGCAGGGTCGCCCTTGCTCAGTCGTCCAGGCTGATGATTTTCTCGCGCACGGCGAACAGCACCAGGCCCGCCACGTCATGAATCTGCAGGCGCTTCATGATCTGCGAGCGGTGGGTTTCCACCGTCTTGATCGAAAGGCCAAGCCCGGCGGCGATTTCCCGGGTGGATTTGCCGCGCACGATCAGGCGCAGGATTTCAAGCTGGCGGGCGGTGAGGTTGTGCCGCTCGCCACCGCCTTGCTTGCCCGGCTTGGTGTGCCGTAGCGCCTGGTTGATGACGGTATGGGCGATGGCCGGGCTGAGGTAGCGCTCGCCGTTGCGCACCGCTCCCAGGGCCTGCTCAAGCTCGGCGGCGCTGGTGTCCTTGAGCAAGTAACCATGCGCGCCGCTTTCCAGCGCACGCATGATCAGGTCTGGATCGGTGTGCATCGACAGGATCAGTACCTTGCAGGTACTGCCGCTGGCACGCAGCTGGGTGAGTGCGTCCAGGCCGCTGGTCGAACGCATGGAGATGTCCAGCAAGGCGATGTCCGGCGCCAACGTGCGCACCTGCTCAAGCAGCTGGTTGCCGTCGTCGGCTTCGCCGATCACGTCATAGCCGGGGATGTCGCAGACCAGCGCGCGGACCCCGGCACGAATCAGCGAATGGTCGTCCACCAGCAGCAATCTACAGGTCATGTGCAGCAGTACTCCTGGCGCGTTGCTGGGTGCGCGCAGCCCACGGGAACACCGCCTCGATCCGCGTCCCCGCGCCAAGGTGGCTGGTGATGTCGAGGCGGCCCTGCAGCGCCGTGACCCGATCTTGCATGCCGGCCAGGCCACGCTGGCCGGCGTTGTCCGGATGCGGGCCGGGAACGAAACCACGGCCATCATCATGGATCGACAGCGCCAGCCCCTCGGCAGTGCGTTGCAAGCGGATGACCAGATTGTGGGCCTGGGCGTGGCGCAACATGTTGGTCACGGCTTCCTGGGTGATACGGAACACGGCCATGGCCACGTCCTCGTCGATACCGCCCAGGCGCTGATTGCACGCCAGGCTCCAATGCACGTCGCTGCTGGCCAGGGTGCGCACAAGGTGCGCGCGCAGGCCCGCTTCCAGGCCAAGGCTGGCCAGTTGCCGCGGGTTGAGCAGGGCAGACACGTCGCGCACGTTGCCCAAGGTGTCATCCAGGGTGTTGCGCAGTGCGTCGCAGTGGCCCTGCAGCTCATCCGGCATGCGCCGTTGCAGCCACTGCAATTGCAGCTTGGCGGCGGTGAGCAGCTGGCCGATGTCGTCGTGCAGTTCCCGGCTCAGGTGCTGCCGTTCGTCTTCCTGCACCTTCAGCATGCGCTCGGCCAGCTCTGCCGGGCGCAGGCTGATCGATCTCGCGCTCAGGCCCAGATGCACGGCCGCACACAGCGTGGCGGCCAGCTGCAGTATCACCAGGCTGGTCGGGATGACCTGGTCGGCCAGGTACAGCACCACGTTGGCGACCAGCGAGGCCACGCACAGCCCGACCGTCGTCCAGCGCAGCAGGGCAGCACGGGAGCAACAACGCAAAGAAGTTTTCAAGCGTGGGAACATAGTTGGGGAAGCCACTGAAGTAGTGCTGATGGAGGCCTTGCACAATGCTGGTCAGAGGCTTTGGCGCAGTACTTTCGACGTTTTTTCGAGCATGTGATCTTTCAACCTTTGTTCAGGTTGCAAGCGTCTGTAGGGGCGCATATTACCACTTCGCATTGCATCGGTCGCGGCTGGGTAATGCTTTGAAACGCCTGCTGGTCGGGGGTTGGCGGCTAGCAAAATGCCATCTCTTGATTGGCTGGCATGCACTTGCCATGTAACTTGCTCGGCAAGGCTTCAACTTGGCCCGTCCGAAGGCGGCCGAACTTGGATGAACTTTCCAAGTTCGACCAGGGTGGAGCTTGAATAAGCGTGCTTAGTTACACTTTGCGTCGGGTTAGTGTGTACGCGACGCGCGGCCCTGGTATGGGGGAGGCGCCGTGTCCGTATGGGGGTGGATGCACACGCTGCCTTGTTCGTCACAGGAGCCGCAGGCGGGTGCGAAGGGTTGTTGCACGACCTTGGCCAATTCGCTCAGCAGCACCAACTGCTCGCCGATGTCCAGGTTGAGACGCCCGGTGCGGCGGTCGGCCAGCTCCAGCTGCCAGGCCAGCAAGGTCAGGCATGCCGCTGTCGCGGGCAGGGCTTCACGTTGCAGGTGGCCGCCATGACACACCGGGGCGAGCAATTGTTGCAAGGCGGTGGTGTAGTGAGCGACTTCACGCAGGCCCAGGCGCGTGGCCTTTCGGGCAAGGCTGTCGAGGGCGTTGCCCAGGCCGTGGCAAGCGTCCGGGTCGTTGTCGATCAGTTCCAGATGCTGCAGGCATTCCTGTGCCTGGGTCAGCAGTAGCTGGGCATCCAGCATGAAGCCCTGCAGGGCTTCATCGAACGATAAGGCAGTGTCCATCTTCAAGTCCCCGCGCGTGAGGTAGGCGCAGGGGGTGGGCACGCCAAAACGATAGCTAGCAAAAGCCTGACTCCATTCATGCAATGAGAATGGCGTCACATTAATGGCTAAAGGATATCGCGAACATCAGGTTACGCCCGATTGCCGCTAAGGGTTTCCCTGATGCGGGGCTAAGGCGGGGAACTTTTGCGACCCCTTCGATTTACCCTGGGACGCCCGCAGTAAAGCATGATGGTAAAGTGATATCAATTGTCTTCGGCGCATTTTCCGACAAGGGTCAAGGTGTGCGCGAAGCCGCCGATAACGCTTGAATGATTTCACTTTTTTCGACTGAAGCCTGGGGGTTTTCCAATGGCCGGCATTCTCGACACGGTAGACCAACGTACACAATTGGTGGGTGAGAACCGCCTGGAAATTCTGATGTTCCGCCTGGCAGGCCGTCAGTTGTTCGCGATCAACGTGTTCAAGGTCCAGGAAGTGCTGCAGCTGCCCAAGCTGACCCTGATGCCTCAGCGTCATGCCTTCGTCTGTGGTGTGGTCAACCTGCGGGGGCAGACCTTGCCGGTGATCGACCTGTCCCAGGCGATCGGCATGCGCCCGCTGCAGCCGACGCCGGACAGCACCATCATCGTCACCGAATACAACCGCTCGGTGCAGGCGTTTCTGGTGGGGGGGGTCGACCGCATCGTCAACATGAACTGGGAATCGATCATGCCGCCGCCTTCCAGTGCCGGGCGCCAGCACTACCTGACCGCCATCACCAAGGTCGATGAGCAGCTGGTGGAGGTGATCGACGTGGAGAAAGTGCTGGCCGAGATCGTACCGTACAACGCCCGGGTGTCTGGCGAAAAGCTCGCCGACCCGGTGCTGGCCCGCGCCCGCGGCCGCGAGGTCCTGCTTGTGGACGACTCCAGCGTGGCCCTGGCGCAGTTGCGCGACACCTTGTCCCAGCTGGGCATGAAGCTGCACGTGGCCAGTGATGGCCTGAAGGCGCTGCGCATGCTCAAGGCCTGGGCCGATGCCGGCGAGGACGTGTGCCAGAAGCTGCTGATGGTGTTTACCGACGCTGAAATGCCGGAAATGGACGGTTACCGGCTTACCACCGAAATCCGCAGCGATGCCCGCCTGCGTCAGCTTTACGTGGTGCTGCACACCTCGCTCTCGGGCAGCTTCAACGAGTCGATGGTGAAGAAGGTGGGCTGCGACAACTTCCTGTCCAAGTTCCAGCCCGATCGCCTGGTCGATGTGGTCAAGCAACGCCTGCTGCTGGATGCCGCCACTGCGTGATCCTTGCCTCTGCCGGGTATAAGCTGGGTTTTTGGCATGAAGCGAGGCGGCAGGGATGTTTCTCAGTGAGCTGTATCGATACCCGGTGAAGTCTGGCCAGGCGCAAAGCCTGCAAACCTCACCGGTGGGTGTGCTGGGTTTGCAGGGCGACCGGCGCTGGATGGTGGTGGAGGAAGATAACGGACGCTTCCTGACCCAGCGGGCCTGGCCGCAACTTGGCCAGCTGCAGGCGCGCGATGACGAAAACGGCCAGTTACTGCTACAGGCGCCCGGGCTGGACCCATTGAGGGTGCCTGTACCTGCTGCCGATGAGGCCCTGCGCGGGGTCACGCTCTGGCGCGACACCCTGCGCGTGCCGGACGCTGGCGATGCCGCGGCGGCCTGGCTGAGCGAGTTGCTGGGCAAGGCCGTGCGGCTGGTGCATTGCCCGGAGCAGCGGGCGCGTTACTTGCCAAATGGCTATGGCTTCAACAGTGACCGGGCGGCGTTTCCGGATGGCTTCCCGTTGCTGCTGATTGGCCAGGGTTCGCTGGAGGCGCTCAACCAGCGCATTGGCCGACCGATGGAGATGCTGCGTTTCCGGCCGAACATGGTGGTGCAGGGCGCTGAAGCGTTCGCCGAAGATGGCTGGAAGCGCATCCGCATCGGCAGCCTGGAGTTCCGAGTGCTCAAGCCCAGCGTGCGTTGTGTGTTCACCACAATCGACCCAACAACCGGGGAGCGCAGCGCTGACCGTGAACCAATGGCGACGCTGAAGACCTTCCGCGAGAAAGAGGGCGATGTGCTTTTCGGGCAGAACCTGGCGGTGGATGGCAGTGGCTGGCTTGAAGTAGGCATGCAGGTGGAAGTTCTGGAGTGAATGTGTTGCCTGTACTGGCCCTGTCGCCGGCAAGCCAGCTCCCACAGATTCATCACAGGTTCGAACACATGTGCCTTACCTGTGGGAACTGGTTTGCCGGCGACAGGGCCGGTACAGACTCAGGAAGCCTTACATGTCATCGAAATACCGCTCATGCCAGTCCACCAGCGGCTGCGGTGAGTTGAGCTTCTGCCCGTAGATCACCGAATACGACAGCACGTTCTGCACATACTGGCGCGTTTCGTCGAACGGAATCGACTCTACCCACACATCGAAGCTCAGGTGCTTGGCGCCTTTGAGCCACTGCCGCACGCGGCCGGGCCCGGCATTGTACGCCGCCGAGGCGAGCACCCGGTTGCCGTTGAACTGGCTGTGCACCTGGCTTAGGTAGGCCGCGCCCAGCTGGATGTTCTTGTCCGGGTTGAGCACCTGTGCCGGTGACGCCAGCGGAATGCTGAACTTGCGCGCGGTTTCCTTGGCCGTGGCCGGCATCAGCTGCATCAGGCCGCTGGCGCCCACCGGGGAGCGTGCGTCCTCCATGAAGGCACTTTCCTGGCGAGTGATGGCGAATACCCAGCTCGAATGCAGGCCGCGGACCTTGGCTTCGCGCACCAGGGTGTCGCGGTGGGCCATTGGGAAGCGGATGTCCAGGTCGTCCCAGTATTGCGCCTGGCTAATAGTACGGATGGCCGGGAAGTACCAGCGCAGGTCATAGCCAAGGCGTGCCTGGGCAACCATTTCGTCACGGCTGAAGTGGCGGCTGACGTGGTACCACTCGCGGCGGCCTTCGACGATCTGGCCGCGCGCGTGAAACTCCAGTGCACGCTGGATGCCCGGCGTGTTGCGTACCTTCTTGACCAGTTGCGGGCTCAACACCAGCGGCTTGTTGTTCAGCTGGTACGGCGTTTGCGCCCGGTCGGCAGCGAGGAAGCCATAAAAGTCGCGCTCGCGCGCGACGGTCTTGTACAGCAGCGGGATCTGCGGGTTGTTCGGCTGGGCCAGCTCCAGGCTGCGGGCCTGCCAGTATTTCCAGCGGCTGCTGCTGGCCAGGTCCTGAGGCAGGCGCCTGGTCAGTTCGTAGGCGTCTTCCCAGCGGGCCAGGCGCAGCAGCAGGCGCAGGCGCCATTCGCTGACGGTGTTGTCACGCAGTTCCGGGTCGTAGCGGGTCATCAGGTCGAGCGCGCGCGGGTCGTAGCGGCGTGCCAGGGTAAGGCCGATTTCACGGGCGATGGCGACCTTTTCGTCACGGGAGAAGTGCATGCGCTGGGCGTAGTCGTCGAGCAGCGCCATGGCCCGCTCCGGGTCCTGCCGAGCCAGGCGACGCAGGCCGAGGCTGACCACGTCGGACATCGCTTCGTTGACCGGGGTAAAGCGCGACGGCTGGTTGAGCAGTTCGGGCTTCTGCGCCACGTCGACCAGCAGGCGCCCCTGCGGGCCGAGGGTGGTCAAGGTCTTGACCAGGTTGTTGGCCAAGGCGTAGTTGCGCGCCTGGGCGGCCAGCTTGGTGCGTTCCCAGCGCTTGGCCTCGGTCAGCTGGCCTTCGGCTGCCCACATGCCGAACAGCGTGTCACACGCGGCAGGTTGCGACTTGCCGACGCTCCACAGCTTGTTGGCGGTGGCGTAACCCTCGGCCCGCAGGCCGTGGCTGAGCTGGTACTGGCCGTTGAGGCAGTCCAGTTCAGTGAAGTTGAGCTTGGGGTCGTAGTACTTGACGAAGGTATCCCACTCGCCGCGCTCGGCCAGCCAGCGCAACCAGCGCAGTTTCATCCAGTTGGCCTGGGGCAGGTCGCCATGCTTGGCCAGGAAGCCTTCGATCTCCTGGTTGCTGGCGCTTTTAAGGCGTGCGGTAAGCTCGTCGTAGGCCAGATACGGCGTCAGCGGGTAGTCGCTGAGGGCTTGGGCGTAACGCAGGTACGGGCCTTTGTCGCCCTTGGCCAGCGCACGCTTGGCCTCGTCATAGTACTGGCGTTGCGAGGCAAGGTCGGTGGCCTGCGCCGCGCAGGTGGCAGCGGTAAGCAGCAGGCAGGATGCAATATGTAACAGGCGGCTGCGCATGATACGTCCGGGCAGTTGAACCATGGGGAAGTGACGGCGGAGCCAGCACTGTTGGAAGCGATTGCCTTAGCTTAGCCGTTTGCCGGCAGCGGGTGAAAGCACTGTGCTTGTATCGGGATATTAAGTTCGACCAAATGTCGCCAGGCGCTGGCCGGTTGCCCTGGCGGATGCCGTCGGGGGCCAAGTCAGGTAGAATGCGCGCCCGATTTATGGAGACCAACATGACCCTGCTCAAATTCAGCGATGTGTCCCTCGCATTCGGCGCCATGCCGCTGCTGGACAAAGTGTCCTGGCAGATCGCTCGTGGTGAGCGGGTGTGCATCATCGGCCGCAACGGCACCGGCAAATCAAGCATGCTGCGCCTGGTCAAGGGCGAGCAGAAGGGCGACGACGGTGAAGTCTGGCGTGCCCCGGGCCTGAAGATCGGCGAACTGCCGCAGGAACTGCCGGTGGCCGACGAGCGCACAGTGTTCGATGTCGTGGCTGCAGGCCTGGACGGCGTTGGCGAGCTGCTGGCGCAGTTCCATCACCTGAGCATGAATATCCAGAACGACGAAGACCTGGAAAAGCTCATGCACGTCCAGCACGAGCTGGAAGCCCGTGATGGCTGGCGCTTGCAGCAAGTGGTGGAGAGCACCTTGAGCCGCCTGCAGTTGCCGGCCGACAAAACCCTGGCCGAGCTGTCCGGTGGCTGGCGCCGCCGTGTGCTGCTGGCCCAGGCGCTGGTGTCCGAGCCCGACCTGCTGCTGCTCGACGAGCCGACCAACCACCTGGACATCGGTGCCATTGCCTGGCTCGAAGAGGCCCTGCGCAGCTTCAACGGCGCGGTGCTGTTCATCACGCACGACCGGTCCTTCCTGCAGAACCTGGCTACCCGCATCCTTGAACTGGACCGTGGCGGCCTGATTGACTGGAACGGTGACTACGCCAGCTTCCTGGTGCACAAGGAGGCCGCACTGGCCGCCGAAGAAACCGCCAATGCGCTGTTCGACAAGCGCCTGGCCCAGGAAGAAGTGTGGATTCGCCAAGGCATCAAGGCGCGCCGCACCCGTAACGAAGGCCGCGTGCGTGCGCTGAAGGCCTTGCGTGTGGAGCGTGGCGAGCGCCGCGAGCGCCAGGGCAAGGCCAACATCCAGATCGAGTCGGCGGAAAAGTCCGGCAAACAGGTCATGGTGCTGGAAAACGTCAGCTTCCATCACGCCGAAGGGCCGATGCTGGTCAAGGACTTTTCCATGGTCCTGCAGCGTCAGGACCGTATCGGCCTGCTGGGCGCCAACGGTACCGGAAAGACCACCTTGCTCAAGCTGATGCTCGGCGGCCTGGAGCCTACTTCGGGCAAGGTCGAGCGCGGCACCAAGCTGGAGGTGGCCTACTTCGACCAGATGCGCCACCAGCTCGAGCTGGAAAAGACCGTGATCGACAACCTGGCCGAAGGCCGTGACTTCATCGAGATCGACGGCCAGAACCGGCACGTGCTGAGCTACCTGGGCGACTTCCTGTTCAGCCCTCAGCGTGCCCGCACGCCAGTCAAGGCATTGTCGGGTGGCGAACGTGCGCGCCTGCTGCTGGCCAAGCTGTTCAGCAAACCGGCCAACCTGTTGGTGCTCGACGAACCGACCAACGACCTGGACGTGGAAACCCTTGAGCTGCTTGAAGAAGTGCTGGCCAACTACAAAGGCACCGTGCTGATGGTTAGCCACGACCGGGCCTTCCTCGACAACGTCGTCACCAGCACGCTGGTGTTTGAAGGCGAGGGCAAGGTGCGTGAGTACGTGGGCGGCTACGAGGACTGGATTCGCCAGGGCGGCTCGCCGAAACTGCTGGGCGTGACCGAGAGCAAGGGTGGCAAGTCCGAGCTCAACAGCGCAGTGGTCGAGAAAGTCGAGGACAAGCCCGCGCCAGTTGCTGCAGCGGTGGCGGAAGACGCTTCGAAGAAAAAGCTCAGCTACAAGCTGCAGCGTGAGCTGGAGATGCTGCCGGGGCAGATCGACCAGGTCGAGAAGCGCATGGCAGAGGCCCAGGAAGAAGTGAATGCGGCGGGCTTCTACCAGCGGCCGATCGCAGAAACCTCGGCGGTGCTGGCGAAGATCGAGAAACTGCAGGGCGAGCTGGATGCCCTGGTAGAGCGCTGGGCCGAGCTGGAAGGCTGATAGTCGTCAGCCGGAGCTGGCCCTTCGCCGGCAAGCCAGCTCCCACAGGTACACCACAGGTTTCAAGCCGTGTGGTATCCCTGTGGGAGCTGGCTTGCCGGCGATAGGGCCGGGCCAGGTCAAGTCATTCCTTCTTCAGCAACCGCACCGCCAAGACATCGCACGGCGCACCATGCAGCACGTCATTGGCGGTGGAGCCCAGCAGCAATGCCAGGCCATGGCGGCCATGGCTGCCGACCACGATCAGGTCGCACTTCTGGTCCTTGGCCAGCTGGTGGATTTCCTGGCGCGGTTGGCCGTAGGTCAGGTGCGAATCGCCGCGCTGTATGTCCGGGTATTTGTTGAACAGGCGGTCCATGCGCTCCTTGGCCTGGTCGAACTGTTGCTGTTGCAGCTGCGACAGGTCCATGGGCACGTCGCCACCGAATGCCATGGCCATCGGCTCGACGATATGTACCAGCGAAACCTTGGCATTCGAAGGTTTGGCCAGCGCCATGGCGCGCTTGATCACCGGGTCGCATTCTTCGGTCAGGTCGACGGCGACCAACAAATGTTCGTATTGCATGAGCGGTACTCCTGGCAATCGCGATAGAAGAAGTATGGTCGCTTTCGGGCGGGTCTTCCGTGAAAAATGGCTAACCAGCTCATTTGCAACGCTTTATGGGAACTACTGATATGACGGTATTGCTGGTGGTGTCAATCCTTGCGCTGATTCTCAGCCCGCTTTCCTGGTTGCGCAGTTCGCGCAAGCAGAGCGAGCAGATGAAGCTGCGCCTGGAAGCACGGCGCATGGGCCTGGCCATGCAGCTGGCGCCGCAGCAGTGGCCGCACTGGCTGGAAAAGGAGCCGCCAAGCCCTTGCCCGCAGTACCACCGGGCACGCCGCCGCGGGCATGAGGACAGCTTCAGCTTCTGGCAGATCAGCCCGGGTGTGTGGTGGAACCAGTGGCGCGAACCCTGCGAAGACCCTCGCTTCATGGAGGCCTTGGGGCGCTTGCCCGCGAGCGTCTACAAGGTCGAGGCCGATGCGCGGATGATCGCCCTGTATTGGACCGAGCGTGGGGATACGGCTGTATTGCAGGATGTTGCCTACGTCCTTGAAACCTTGTCCTGACATTCCATAACGACAAAGCGGCGGCTTGGCTGAGCCCCTGAAGGGGTGGGGTGCCAAGTCGCCGCTTTGCGTTCTGCTGCGCAGAAAAGGCCAGGCAGGCCGGGTATTCATTCAAGCAAGTGGCAGTGTAGCCGCCAACGCTTGTCGCGCAAGCTGATGGTTGCAACGTGTTCTGCTGCGCGTGGTCAATCGCTGACATGAATGCTCGGCGATCACTGTCATCATGTTTTGTACCAGGACGATACAAAATGACCGGAAAGTCGCGTTTTCGCCGTGCTCGCGAGCATTTGACAACGCCGGTCTTTTCGGAGAATGTGTGCACACCCAAATCAAACGGGCGTATGAATTGAGCGTTTGTATGTCATCTCGCCAAGCCATACTCCCGACTAGCGCGCTGACGGGTGTGCCTGGGGCAGGGCAGCTAGGCCTGCTTCTGCTGCAGCGATCGGCGTGTACTGTTCAGCTTCCATATCGTGGAGATCAGTTGATGATTTACGAAGGTAAAGCCATCACGGTTAAGGCTCTTGAAAGTGGCATCGTCGAGCTCAAGTTCGACCTCAAGGGTGAGTCCGTCAACAAGTTCAACCGCCTGACCCTGAACGAGCTTCGCCAGGCCGTCGATGCCATCCAGGCCGACGCCTCGGTCAAGGGCGTGATCGTCAGCAGTGGCAAGGACGTGTTCATCGTCGGCGCCGACATCACCGAGTTCGTCGACAACTTCAAGCTGCCCGAGGCCGAGCTGGTCGCCGGCAACCTGGAAGCCAACCGTATCTTCAGCGCCTTCGAAGACCTCGAAGTGCCGACCGTCGCCGCCATCAACGGTATCGCTCTGGGCGGTGGCCTGGAAATGTGCCTGGCGGCCGACTACCGGGTCATGTCCAGCAGCGCCAAGATCGGCCTGCCGGAAGTCAAGCTGGGGATCTATCCGGGCTTCGGCGGTACCGTGCGCCTGCCGCGCCTGATCGGTTCGGACAACGCCATCGAGTGGATTGCCGCCGGCAAGGAAAACCGTGCCGAAGACGCGCTGAAAGTGGGTGCCGTCGATGCCGTGGTCGCCCCTGAGCTGCTGATGGCCGGTGCCCTCGACCTGATCAAGCGCGCCATCAGTGGCGAGCTGGACTACAAGGCCAAGCGCCAGCCGAAGCTGGAAAAGCTCAAGCTCAATGCCATCGAGCAGATGATGGCCTTCGAGACCGCCAAGGGCTTCGTCGCCGGCCAGGCTGGCCCGAACTACCCGGCCCCGGTCGAAGCCATCAAAACCATCCAGAAGGCCGCCAACTTTGGCCGTGACAAGGCCCTGGAAGTCGAAGCCGCAGGCTTTGCCAAGCTGGCCAAGACCTCGGTTGCCGAAAGCCTGATCGGCCTGTTCCTGAACGATCAGGAGCTCAAACGCAAAGCCAAGGCCCATGACGAGATCGCCCATGACGTGAGACAGGCCGCCGTGCTGGGCGCTGGCATCATGGGGGGCGGCATCGCCTACCAGTCGGCGGTCAAGGGCACTCCGATCCTGATGAAGGACATCCGCGAGGAAGCCATCCAGCTGGGCCTGAACGAGGCTTCCAAGCTGCTCGGCAACCGCGTCGACAAGGGCCGCCTGACCCCGGCCAAGATGGCCGAGGCGCTCAATGCCATTCGCCCGACCCTGTCCTATGGCGACTTCGCCAATGTCGACATCGTCGTCGAAGCCGTGGTCGAGAACCCCAAGGTCAAGCAGGCCGTGCTGGCTGAAGTGGAAGGTCAGGTGAAGGACGATGCGATCCTTGCCTCCAACACCTCGACCATCTCCATCAACCTGCTGGCCAAGGCGCTCAAGCGTCCGGAAAACTTCGTCGGCATGCACTTCTTCAACCCGGTGCACATGATGCCGCTGGTGGAAGTGATCCGTGGCGAGAAGTCCAGTGAAGTGGCGGTCGCCACCACCGTGGCCTACGCCAAGAAAATGGGCAAGAACCCGATCGTGGTCAACGACTGCCCGGGCTTCCTGGTCAACCGCGTGCTGTTCCCGTACTTCGGCGGTTTTGCCAAGTTGGTCAGTGCCGGTGTCGACTTTGTACGTATCGACAAAGTCATGGAAAAGTTCGGCTGGCCGATGGGCCCGGCGTACCTGATGGACGTGGTCGGCATCGACACCGGCCACCACGGTCGCGACGTGATGGCCGAGGGCTTCCCGGACCGCATGAAGGATGAGCGCCGTTCGGCCGTCGACGCGCTGTACGAGGCCAACCGCCTGGGCCAGAAGAACGGCAAGGGCTTCTATGCCTACGAGACCGACAAGCGCGGCAAGCCGAAGAAGGTCTTCGACGCTACCGTGCTGGACGTGCTCAAGCCGATCGTCTTCGAGCAGCGCGAAGTCACCGACGAAGACATCATCAACTGGATGATGGTGCCGCTTTGCCTGGAAACCGTGCGCTGCCTGGAAGACGGCATCGTGGAGACGGCCGCCGAAGCCGACATGGGCCTGGTCTACGGTATTGGCTTCCCTCCATTCCGCGGTGGTGCGCTGCGTTACATCGACTCGATCGGTGTGGCCGAATTCGTCGCCCTGGCCGATCAATACGCCGACCTGGGGCCGCTGTACCACCCGACCGCCAAGCTGCGTGAAATGGCCAAGAACGGCCAGCGCTTCTTCAACTGAGCGGTCAACGAGCTAGAGCGAGAGATTTGATATGAGCCTGAATCCAAGAGACGTGGTGATTGTCGACTTCGGTCGCACGCCCATGGGCCGCTCCAAGGGTGGCATGCACCGCAATACCCGCGCCGAGGACATGTCGGCCCACCTGATCAGCAAGCTGCTGGAGCGCAACGACAAGGTCGACCCGAAAGAGGTCGAGGACGTGATCTGGGGCTGCGTCAACCAGACCCTGGAGCAGGGCTGGAACATCGCCCGCATGGCCTCGCTGATGACCCAGATCCCGCACACCTCGGCGGCGCAGACCGTCAGCCGCCTGTGCGGCTCGTCGATGAGCGCGCTGCACACCGCTGCCCAGGCGATCATGACCGGTAATGGCGATGTGTTCGTGATCGGTGGCGTGGAGCACATGGGCCACGTCAGCATGATGCATGGCGTCGACCCCAACCCGCACCTGTCCTTGCATGCTGCCAAGGCATCCGGGATGATGGGCCTGACTGCGGAAATGCTCGGCAAGATGCACGGCATCACCCGTGAGCAGCAGGACCTGTTCGGCGTCCGTTCGCACCAGCTGGCCCACAAGGCCACGGTCGAAGGCAAGTTCAAGGACGAGATCATCCCGATGCAGGGCTATGACGAGAACGGCTTCCTGAAGGTGTTCGATTTCGACGAAACCATCCGCCCGGAAACCACCCTCGAAGGCCTGGCGTCGCTGAAGCCGGCGTTCAACCCGAAAGGCGGCACCGTCACTGCCGGTACCTCGTCGCAGATCACCGACGGTGCTTCGTGCATGATCGTCATGTCCGGCCAGCGTGCCATGGACCTCGGGATCCAGCCATTGGCGGTGATCCGCTCGATGGCGGTGGCCGGTGTCGACCCGGCGATCATGGGCTACGGCCCGGTGCCATCCACCCAGAAAGCCCTCAAGCGTGCCGGCCTGACCATGGCCGATATCGACTTCATCGAGCTCAACGAAGCCTTCGCTGCACAGGCCCTGCCAGTGCTGAAAGACTTGAAAGTGCTCGACAAGATGGATGAGAAGGTTAACCTGCACGGCGGCGCCATTGCTTTGGGCCACCCGTTCGGTTGCTCCGGTGCGCGAATTTCCGGCACCCTGCTCAACGTCATGAAGCAGAATGGCGGTTCCCTGGGGGTGGCGACCATGTGCGTCGGCCTCGGCCAAGGTATCACCACTGTCTTCGAACGCGTCTGATCGCGTAGCGGGACAGCAACCGGGGCCTTGTGCCCCGGTTTTGTTTTTTCAGGTTTTAATCAAGAGGGTGGGCAACATGCAGATACAACCAGGCGTTTACCGGCATTACAAAGGGCCTGAGTACCGTGTCTTCAGTGTTGCGCGGCACTCCGAAAACGAAGAGTGGATGGTGTTCTACCAATGCCTGTATGGTGATTACAGCTTCTGGGTGCGCCCCCTTTCGATGTTCCAGGAGTCCGTCGAGGTTGACGGCGAGCAGGTGCCACGCTTTGCTTTGGTCAAGGCCGAAGAAGGGCTGCCTGGGCTGCTGGGCAAGTCGCACGAGTGAACTTCCGCGCTTGACCTCACTCTTTTGCCACTATATATAGCGGTGCCGCGTCTGGCACCTGACGCGTTTTTCATCTTCAGATTCAGGAATACTCCGATCCATGGGCAAATCGCTGGTCATTGTGGAATCCCCGGCCAAGGCCAAGACCATCAACAAGTACCTGGGCAACCAGTACGTGGTGAAGTCGAGTATCGGCCATATCCGAGACCTCCCCACCAGCGGTTCGGCCAGCGCGAGCAAAGAGCCGGCCGCCAAGCGTGGCAAGGCTGCGGGTGAGGCTCCGGCGCTTTCGCCGAAAGAAAAGGCTCGTCGCCAGCTGGTGGCACGCATGGGCGTGGACCCCGATCACGGCTGGAAGGCCAAGTACGAGATCCTGCCCGGCAAGGAAAAGGTGATCGAAGAACTGCGCCGCCTGGCCAAGGATGCCGACACCATCTATCTCGCAACCGACTTGGACCGCGAAGGGGAAGCCATTGCCTGGCACCTGCGCGAAGCCATCGGCGGCGACGACACCCGCTACAAGCGCGTGGTGTTCAACGAAATTACCAAGAAGGCCATCCAGGAGGCGTTCTCGCAGCCTGGCGAGCTGGACATCGACCGGGTCAACGCCCAGCAGGCGCGGCGTTTCCTTGACCGCGTAGTCGGCTACATGGTTTCGCCGTTGCTGTGGTCGAAGATCGCCCGTGGGCTGTCCGCTGGCCGTGTGCAGTCGGTGGCGGTGAAGCTGGTGGTCGAGCGTGAGCGGGAAATCCGCGCGTTCATCCCTGAAGAATACTGGGAAATCCACGCCGACCTCGGCACCGCGAAAGACGCCAAGGTGCGGTTCGAGGTGGCGCGCGAGAAGGGCGAGGCGTTCAAACCGCTGAACGAAGCCCAGGCCATGGCCGCGCTGGCAAAGCTCAAGGCTTCCAGCTACAGCGTGGTCAAGCGCGAAGACCGCCCGACCAGCAGCAAGCCGTCGGCACCGTTCATTACCTCCACCTTGCAGCAGGCAGCCAGTAACCGCCTGGGCTACGGGGTGAAGAAGACCATGATGATGGCCCAGCGCTTGTATGAGGCCGGTTACATCACCTACATGCGTACCGACTCCACCAACCTGTCGGCCGACGCACTGGACATGGCTCGCAGCTACATCGAGCGTGAGTTCGGCAAGCAATACCTGCCGGAAGCGCCGCTGGTCTATGGCAGCAAGGAAGGCGCCCAGGAGGCGCACGAAGCAATTCGTCCTTCCGACGTGAATACCCACCCGACCAAGCTGACTGGCATGGAGCGTGACGCCGAGCGCCTGTACGAGCTGATCTGGCGCCAGTTCCTGGCCTGCCAGATGCCGCCGGCGCAGTACCTGTCCACCAGCGTCACCGTGGCCGCCGGCGACTTCGAGCTGCGTGCCAAGGGCCGTATCCTCAAGTTCGACGGTTATACCCGCGTGCTTCCGCAGCAGAGCAAGCCTGGCGAAGATGACGTGCTGCCAGAAATGGTTCAGGGCGAAGTGCTGAAGCTTATGCAGATCGACCCTAGCCAGCACTTCACCAAGCCGCCGGCGCGCTTCACCGAAGCCAGCCTGGTCAAGGAAATGGAAAAGCGCGGCATTGGCCGTCCCTCGACCTACGCCGCGATCATCTCGACCATTCAGGACCGTGGCTATGTGACCCTGCACAACCGCCGGTTCTACTCCGAGAAAATGGGTGACATCGTCACCGAGCGCCTGTCGGAAAGCTTCTCCAACCTCATGGACTACGGCTTCACCGCCGGCATGGAGGAGAACCTTGACGACGTGGCCCAGGGCGAGCGTGACTGGAAGAACGTGCTCGACGAGTTCTACGGCGACTTCAGCAAGAAGCTGCAGACGGCTGAGTCCAGCGAAAACGGCATGCGTGCCAACCAGCCGACCATGACCAACATTCCGTGCAAGGAGTGTGGCCGGCCGATGATGATCCGCACCGCTTCCACCGGTGTATTCCTCGGTTGCTCCGGTTACAGCCTGCCGCCGAAAGAGCGCTGCAAGGCCACCGTCAACCTGGTGCCGGGCGACGAGATCGCCGCTGATGACGAAGGCGAGTCGGAATCCCGGGTACTGCTGGGCAAGCATCGCTGCCCGATCTGTGCCACAGCGATGGATGCCTACCTGCTGGACGAGAAACATAAACTGCACATCTGCGGTAACAACCCTGATTGTGTCGGCTATGAGATCGAGGAAGGCAGCTATCGCATCAAGGGTTACGAGGGGCCGAGCCTGGAGTGCGACAAGTGCGGCAGCGAGATGCAGTTGAAGACCGGCCGTTTTGGCAAGTTCTTCGGTTGCACCAACCCGGCGTGCAAGAACACCCGCAAGCTGCTCAAGAGTGGCGAGGCGGCGCCACCGAAGATGGACAAGGTGGACATGCCGGAACTCAAGTGCGAAAAGGTCGACGACACTTACGTGTTGCGTGACGGTGCTTCGGGGTTGTTCCTGGCTGCCAGCCAGTTCCCCAAGAACCGCGAGACCCGCGCGCCGCTGGTGCTGGAGATCGTGCCGCACAAGCATGAGATCGATCCGAAGTATCACTTCCTGTGCGATGCGCCGCAGAAAGACCCCGACGGCCGCCCGACGGTGATCCGCTACAGCCGCAAGACCAAGGAGCAGTATGTGCAGTCCGAGGTCGATGGCAAACCGACCGGGTGGAAGGCGTTTTACGACGGTAAAGCGTGGAAGGTTGAAGACAAGCGCTGATCTGACGGCGTTGTAATTGGGGCCGCTTCGCGCCCCATCGCCGGCAAGCCAGCTCCCACAGGTACAGCGCAGGTCTCGGGCCTGATGCAAACTCTGTGGGGCTGGCTTGCCGGGGGTGGGGCGCAAAGCGGCCCCAATCATTTAAGCCGGCTCTAACAGGTACAGCGCAGGTCTCGGGCCTGATGCCCTCACTGTGGGAGCTGGCTTGCCGGGGGTGGGGCGCAAAGCGGCCCCAATCATTTATGATGCGTGTATTCGCCTTGCAGCCCTATGGGAGGGCATAGAAATGGCCCAGGAACTCTACACCCGCACCAACCAGAAACTGTTCTTCGCTGGCCTGGCCCTGGAGTCCATGGCCAAGGCCGAGCAAAGCCAGGCCATGAACGCCCAGGGCCTGGTCCAGGCCGAGCGCGAGTCGGCGCTGTTCCACCTGAACGGCGCGTTGTTGGGGCTGTGCCATGAAATCGGTGGTTACTACCGCCTGCCGGTGGCCGCAACGGTCGAGCAAGCGCTGGCTGACGACGCGTTGAATGGCATCGCCATCCCTGAAGTGGCCGAACTGCTGGAACTGGCCCGTCAGCGCGAAACCTGGCTGGCGCAAATGCTCGGTGCTTATGCCGATTTGTTCCGACCACCGGTCGCCAGGAAGGCACCGAAAACCGACGTCACCCAGCCACTGATCCAGGCCGTAAATCTCGATGAGCGCGAACACCCCGCCCTATCACGTGCCGAGCTGGAAAGCTGGCGCAACAACCTCAAAGGCTTGGTGAGACGATTCCGCGACGCGTTGAGTGAGTGCTGACAGGCGCTGCGGCTGGTACAATATTCGCCTTTCGCGGAGAACTGCCATTTATGTCTACGTCTTTTCTGGAAATTGTCGAGTTGCCTGATGGCCGCATCGAACTGCGTCGCGCTGAGGATGAGGGCTCCCTGGTAACCCTGGATTTCTCTGAAGACGCCAAGGTATTCCTGCAGGGTCAGCACGTGGAAGTGGCCAAGGCCATGCTCAGTGTCGGTGTGCAGATGGCCGGTCGCCTGATGGATGGCGAGCTTGAGCGTGATGAAGGCCCACGTGTGCTGCATTGATCATGCAGCTCGGTATCAGGCTTTTCGAAATAACAGGCAAAGCCTGAACATCAGCCGAGGCGGATGTTCAGGCTTTGTGCGTTTCCGGCGCTGGCAGCGCGCAGCAATTGCTGGCGTGCAGTCGCGTTGACGCTGCCTAACCAGCTGACGACGGTGTGGCTGCGGCCCAGGCGCAAGGCTTCGCAGGCCAGTTGCAGCGGGCTCTGATTGCCGCGAGGTTGCAGCAGCAGAATGCGTTCACGGTTGAGTCCGGCATCGCGCAGCCAGGCCTGGGTCAGGCTCGACGGCGGGGCGATCAGGGTTAGCCAGCGGGCCTGGTCTTCTTCGCTCAGCTCGCGCAGCACGGGTGCCAGCAGGCTGTGGCAGTGGCCGGGGGCGCCGCGCAGTGTCAATTCGCTGAACAGCTCGGGCTGAATGTTCTTGCGTGCCAGCTCGCTGGCTTTCAGGCCGGGTAGCACGGGCTGTGCGAGAAATGCTTCGAACAGTGGCAACTGGGCCTGTTCGGGTGCGTGAATGAACTGCTGCATGACGCCTCCTGGATCAGCGGCGTATGACGCCGACGCTCAAGCCCTCGATCACCAGTTCCTGCTCTTTCAGGTCAACTTCGATGGGGGCGAATTCGGGGTTTTCGGCAAGCAGCCAGACTTTGCTGCCTTCACGCTTGAAGCGCTTGACGGTAACTTCGTCGCCGATACGGGCCACGACGATCTGGCCGTTGCGGGCTTCGCGGCAGGTGTGTACCGCCAGCAGGTCGCCGTCGAAGATGCCGACGTCCTTCATGCTCATGCCGTGGACGCGCAGCAAATAGTCGGCCTGGGGGTGGAAGAAGGCGGGGTTGATATTGCAGGATTGCTCGATGTGCTGCTCGGCAAGGATCGGCGCACCGGCCGCAACCCGGCCAATGATTGGCAGGCCGCTTTCTTCGGCCTTGGCTTCGAAGCCCGGGATACGGATGCCACGGGAAGCGCCCGGGGTCATCTCGATTGCACCCTTGCGGGCCAAGGCCTTGAGGTGTTCCTCGGCGGCGTTGGGCGACTTGAAGCCCAGCTTCTGAGCGATCTCGGCGCGGGTAGGCGGAAAGCCGTTGTCTTCCAGGCAGCGCTTGATGAACGCGAGAATTTCGGCTTGGCGTGGCGTCAGTTTCAACATGGTGAGCGCTCTGTCTTTTTGTACAGTGACTGGGATTATATACAGTACTGGATGCGCTGCAAGCCAAAAGGCGTAATAAACAGCGGGCATGGCACTTGCGGCCTGGCGCCTGGCGATTTTAAATGGCGACCGCCCGGTCACCGAACCTTGACAGAAGCAGGGCTGAAACGTATGTTTCAAACACCTGTTTGTCTGGCGGAGTAGTCGGAGTAGTCATGGCCCAATCGGAAACCGTTGAACGCATTCTCGATGCTGCCGAGCAGCTGTTCGCGGAAAGGGGGTTCGCCGAGACCTCGCTGCGGCTGATCACCAGCAAGGCCGGGGTCAACCTGGCGGCGGTCAACTATCACTTCGGCTCCAAGAAGGCGCTGATCCAGGCGGTATTCTCGCGCTTCCTCGGCCCGTTCTGCGCCAGCCTCGAGCGTGAGCTGGAACGCCGCCAGGCCAAGCCCGAGCAAAAGCCGACCCTTGAAGACCTGCTGGAAATGCTGGTCGATCAGGCGCTGGTCGTGCAGCCACGCAGCAACAATGACCTGTCCATCTTCATGCGCCTGTTGGGGTTGGCCTTCAGCCAGAGCCAGGGCCACCTGCGGCGCTACCTCGAAGACATGTACGGCAAGGTGTTTCGCCGCTACATGCTGCTGGTCAACGAGGCCGCGCCACGGATTCCGCCGCTGGAACTGTTCTGGCGTGTGCACTTCATGCTCGGGGCCGCCGCTTTCAGCATGTCCGGTATCAAGGCATTGCGGGCGATTGCGGAGACCGATTTCGGCATCAATACCTCGATCGAACAGGTGATGCGCCTGATGGTGCCGTTCCTGGCTGCCGGCATGCGCGCCGAGAGCGGCGTGACCGACCAGGCCATGGCAGCTGCGCAGTTGCGCCCCCGCAGCAAAAGCAGCGCCAGCACCGTCAAGGCTTGAAGGCTGGGCGGGGCAGGGCGCTTCGGCTAAGCTAGCGCCGCTTCTCTTGAGTCTTCAATGAAGGATTACCCATGACCGTCAGCCTGCAAGGCTCCCTGATGGTGGATGTCGCCGGTAAATGGCTGACCGCCGAGGACCGCCACCTGCTGCGCCAGCCCGAAGTGGCCGGACTGATCATCTTTGCCCGCAACATCGACAGCCCGCGCCAGGTACGCGAACTGTGTGCGTCGATCCGTGCCATCCGCCCTGAGCTGATCCTGGCCGTGGACCAGGAAGGTGGTCGCGTGCAGCGCCTGCGCCAGGGCTTTGTGCGGCTGCCGGCCATGCGTGCACTGGCCGACAACGCCAACGCCGAGTACCTCGCCGAGCAATGCGGCTGGTTGATGGCAACCGAGGTCCTGGCGGTTGGCCTGGACCTCAGCTTTGCCCCGGTGCTGGACCTTGACCATCAGCGCAGTGCGGTGGTCGGCAGCCGCGCTTTCGAGGGTGACCCGCAGCGCGCCACGCAACTGGCCGGTGCATTCATTCGCGGCATGAACGCCGCCGGCATGGCTGCGTGTGGCAAGCACTTCCCAGGGCACGGCTGGGCCGAGGCCGATTCGCATGTCGCCATCCCGACCGATGAACGCAGCCTCGCGCAGCTGCGCCAGGCTGACCTGGTGCCATTCGCCCGTCTGAGTGGGCAGCTGGCAGCGGTGATGCCGGCGCACGTCATTTATCCGCAGGTCGATAACCAGCCGGCAGGTTTCTCGCGGCGTTGGCTGCAGGACATCCTGCGCGGTGAGCTGGGCTTTGACGGGGTGATCTTCAGCGATGACCTGTCGATGGCGGGTGCCCATGTGGTTGGCGATGCGGCCAGCCGTATCGAAGCGGCGTTGAGCGCGGGTTGTGACATGGGCCTGGTCTGCAATGACCGGGCGGCAGCAGAGCTGGCGCTGAGTGCGGCTCAGCGCATGAAGGTCAAGCCGTCGCCGCGGATTGCGCGGATGCGCGGGCAGGGCTTTGCGCGCACCGATTATCGCCAGCAGCCGCGATGGCTGGAGGCGTTGGGGGCGTTGAAGGAAGCGCAGCTGGTCGATTGACCTTCCCGGCCTCATCGCCGGCAAGCCAGCTCCCACAGGTGTGGCAGCGCATTCGAGGTTGATGCAGGCTTGTACCAGCCTCTTCGCGGGTTCAGCCGCGAAGAGGCTGGTACAGGCAACTGAAGACTCAGGCTCTACCGCCCGCGCTTCCCAGGCAGCGGCGCAAACAGTGCCTCGATTTCCTCATCCCCCATCCGCCACTGCCCGGCCTGCCCGCCATCCAGCAGGCTGGCCGCCAGTGCAGCTTTCTCCTGCTGCAACGCCTGGATCTTCTCTTCCACCGTCCCCCGGGTGATCAGCTTGAACACGAACACCGGCTTGTCCTGGCCGATGCGGTAGGCGCGGTCGGTGGCCTGGTTTTCGCTGGCCGGGTTCCACCACGGGTCGTAGTGGATCACCGTGTCCGCAGCTGTCAGGTTCAAGCCCACGCCGCCTGCCTTGAGGCTGATCAGAAACACTTCGCTGTCGCCCTGCTGGAACTGCTGCACCGGTGTGCGCCGGTCGCGGGTATCGCCGGTCAGCAGGCTGTAGCGAATGTCGCGTTTCTCCAGCTCTTGCTGGATCAGCGCGAGCATGGAGGTGAACTGCGAGAACAGCAGAACCCGGCGGCCTTCGCTGAGCAGCTCCTCGAGCATTTCCAGCAACGCGCCCAGCTTGCCCTTGTCGGCCTGGTTGCCTTTGCTTTCCACGCCCTTGACCAGGCGCAGGTCGCAACACACCTGGCGCAGCTTGAGCAGCGCATCGAGGATCACGATCTGGCTGCGCGCAGCGCCATTGCGGGCGATCTCGTCGCGGACTTTCTTGTCCATCGCCACCCGCACCGCTTCGTAGGTGTCGCGTTGGGCATCGCTGAGCTCGACCCAGTGCACCATCTCGGTCTTGGCGGGCAGTTCGGTGGCCACCTGTTCCTTGGTGCGACGCAGCAGGAACGGGCGGATGCGCATGACCAGGTGGGCCAGGCGCTCGGCATCGCCATGGCGTTCGATCGGGTTGCGGTAATCCTGGTTGAAGCGCTTCAGGTCGCCAAGCCAGCCGGGCATCAGGAAGTGGAAGATCGACCACAGCTCGCCGAGGTTGTTTTCCATCGGCGTGCCGGTCAGGCACAGGCGCTGGCTAGCCTGCAGTTCGCAGACGGCGAGGGCGGCCTTGCTGGTACTGCTCTTGATGTTCTGCGCTTCGTCGAGCACCAGCACATGCCACGGCTGTGCGCGAAGCTGCTCGAGGTCGCGCGGCACCAGGGCGTAGGTGGTCAGCACCAGGTCGTATTCGTGCAGGTTGGCGAAGTGCTTGCTGCGCCCCGGCCCGTGCAACGCCAGCACCCGCAAGCCGGGTGCGAAGCGTTGGGCTTCGTCGAGCCAGTTCGGTATCAGGCTGGTGGGCATGACTGCCAGGGCCGGTGCGCTCAGGCGCCCGGACTCCTTTTCCAGCAGCAGGTGGGCCAAGGCCTGCAAGGTCTTGCCCAGGCCCATGTCGTCACCGAGGATGCCGCCGGTGTCCATCTCCCGCAGCGCCTGAAGCCAGTTCAGGCCCTGCTGCTGGTAGGGGCGCAAACTGGCGTGAAGCCCGGTGGGTGGCGCCATCTGAAGGTCGCGGGCATCGCGCAGGCGGCGGCCCAGGTCGCGCACGTGCTCGCCCCCTTCCCAGCGCAGGGCCAGGCCGTCGATTTCGTTCAGGCGCGCGGCGTCGGCACGCTCCATGCGCAGCGACGGGCCTGGGGTGTGTTCGTGCAGGTAGAGCTCACCCAGCGTGGCCATCACGGCCTTGACCCGGCCGTAGGGCAGGGCAACACGCAGGGCCGGGGTGTCGACGCGGCCGCGGTTGAGGTCGAGCAGCAGGTGTTCGTCGTCGCTGCGTCGGGCCAGTTCGCTGGGGCGCAGCAGTTCCGGGCTGCTGCGCAGCAGTTGCAGCACGATCGGCAGCAGGCTGTGGCGCTGGCCATCGACCACGATGCCGAGTTCCAGGTCGAACCATTCATGGCCGGGCGCTTCGTCGATGGTGGCGTACCAGTCGTCCACCTCCTGCAAGTTGAAAGCGAAGTCGCGGTGGATGTCGATGGCCCAGCCCGCGTCGCGCAGGCGTGGCAGGCCTTCGCGGGCAAAGTGCAGCCACGCTTCGTCGTCGGCTAGCTGGTACATTTCGCCGGCGCTGTCGGGCAGAGCCTTGCTCTGCCGGGTGGCGGCCTTGAAACCGAAATCGCGCAGCAGCTTGCGCAGCGCCTGCTCGGCCTGGGGCTGGCGGCGGATGCGCTGGCTGGTACTGCCCGCCAGGCGGGTCAGCGGCTTGTCGTCGCTGCCGCTGGCGTGCAGGCCGTCGTAGTTGAACGCCAATGCGGCCCGATGTTGCATTTGCCGCTGCATGCGACCGGTTTTCGGCATGTAGGCGGTGTATTCGAGGCTGCCGAGGGCCAGCAGGGGCGTCGGCGGGATATCGTCCAGCAACTGTTCCTGCACTTGCGTCGGGGTTGGCACGTTGTGGCTAAGGGCATTGAGCTTGTGGCTGAGCGGTACTACCAAGTGCTCGGGTACATCGGGCGCAATGGTCAGCTGCACGGCAACGTGCGGATCAAGGCTGTGCTCGACCTTGCCTACCTCTTTTGTCATGACATCGAAATAGTAGAGCGGCAACAGGGGGATGACGCAGCGCAGCATGTCCTCGCCGTTGTACCAGAGGCCTCGGTAGTTTCCGTTGTTCTGGCGCACCCAGCGAAACTCGCCACGGCGCACGGGGCCTTCATGCAGCAGCTCACGTGTGGGGTCGAAGAACATGCGCCCGGTTTCAAGGGCGCGCTGGAACAACTCGCCACCTTCATGGCCCTTCAGCTTGTAGCCGCGATCCTGGCCGCCGCCCTGATTCAGGGCCGAGAGCAGGCGCAGAATGCGGGTGTCTTCTTCCGTCACGAAGCGCGGGGGCTCATAGAGAAAGTCGTAGAGCGACTGCACGCGGCTGAAGCGGATGCCTTCTTCGGTCCGCGTGCCCTTGCGCACCTGCAAGGCGCAGCCGGCATCATCGGCCAGCTGCAGCTCATAGCAAACCATGCGCCCGCGTTTGTCCTCGGTCGAGGCGGCTTTGGGCGGGGCCTGCTCCAGGCCGTTCAGCCAGTGTTGCAGTTCGGCAGGCAAGCTGGCCTGGCTGACTGGCGTGGTTGCACTGCCGTGGGAGTGAGGGGTGATGGAGAACAGTGCAGCCGCACAATGCTTGCAATTCTTTCTTACCGGGCAATCGCACTCGCCGTGCACATGGCAGCGGCCACCCGCCACGCGCAGTTCGATGGTTTGCCGGTAGTGGTTGTCGCCGCTGCCCTGGCAATTGGCGACCACTGTCGGCCCATAAATGCCCTCCAGTTCGACCCTGCCTTCCTCGGCATAGCGTTCTCCTCGCTGCAGGGCCGCCGCGCTGAACGATTGAGTCCAGTTCGGATAGGCGTTCGCCAGCTCGGCGGCGTCGTGTTTCATGGCTTTACTGCTCCATCATCTCCGGGTCCATCACCGGCATTTTCGGTGTGCCCGGCGCCGTGACCTTCAGCAGCACCGCCAGGTGGCCACCGTCGAGGAAGGTCAGCTGGCCGCCTTTGACGTTACTGTTGCTCTGCTTGAACTGCTCGCTTTGCAGCACGTTGCCGTTGCCGTCCAGCTGGTTGACCCAGAAGTTGGCCTCGACGGCGATGAAGCGGCCCTCGGCGATGCTCAGGTTGCCTTCGATGGGGAAGTGGCCGAACTGCTCGGCGCCTTCACCCAGGGCGATACGGCTGGGTTCGCTGCCCACCTGCTGTTGCCAGGCCTTGTGCATCAGCACGGTGTAGTCGGCGGTGGCTTCCAGGCGGGTGGCTTCATCTTCCAGCGCCAGGCGGCGTTCGGCGTCCTTTTCCAGGCGCGGAGCACCGGCGCTCCAGTCTTCCGGGGCGAACTGGCTGGTGATGGCGGGCACACTGTTCTGCCGCACCAGGAGCATTTCTACCTGATACAAGCCTTCGGCGAAGGCGGCTGGCGCAAACAGCACCAGCAGCAGGGTCAGGCAACGGATGGCACGCATGAATCTTCCTTAGGCAGGCTGTGGGGTCAGGCGCTCGAACAGCGCCTCCAGGGTATTGAAGCGCTCGTCGGGGCGTTCCATCGGGACCAGGAAGCGGAACTGGGTAGCGCCTTCGAACTTGTAGCGTTTGGGCTGGCTCTGGATCAGCTTGATCAGGGTCAGCGGGTCGACCGGCGTTTCGGCCTCGAACTCGAGCTTGCCGCCATTGGGGCCGGCGTCGACTTTCTTGATGCCGAGCTTTTCCGCGTGCAGCTTCAGCGAGGTCAGGCGCATCAGGTTCTTGGTCGGCTCGGGCAGCAGGCCGAAGCGGTCGATCATTTCCACCTGCAGGTCTTTCAGGCCTTCTTCGTCGGCTGCCGAGGCAATGCGCTTGTACAGGATCAGCCGCGCGTGCACGTCGGGCAGGTAGTTCTCGGGGATCAGTGCCGGCAGCCGCAGGTTGACTTCCGGGCCGCCGCCCAGCGGCTGCTCCAGGTTCGGCTGAGTGCCCTTGCGGATCGCCTTGACCGCGCGCTCGAGCATTTCCATGTACAGGGTGAAGCCCACGGCCTGGATCTGCCCGCTCTGGCCTTCGCCCAGCAACTCGCCGGCGCCACGGATTTCCAGGTCGTTGGTGGCCAGCACAAAGCCGGCGCCCAGGTCCTGGGTATTGGCGATCGCCTCCAGGCGCTTTTCTGCATCGCCGGTGACTTTCTGTCGGGTGGGCGTGAGCAGGTAGGCGTAGGCCTGGTGGTGACTGCGGCCAACCCGGCCGCGCAGCTGGTGCAGCTGGGCCAGGCCGAACTTGTCGGCGCGCTCGATGACGATGGTGTTGGCGCTGGGCACGTCGATGCCGGTTTCGATGATGGTCGAGGCCACCAGCACGTTGAAGCGCTTGTGATAGAAGTCGCTCATCACCTGTTCCAGCTCGCGCTCGCGCATCTGCCCGTGGCCGATGCCGATACGCGCCTCGGGCACCAGCTCGGCGAGGTCGGCGGCGCATTTCTCGATGGTTTTCACATCGTTGTGCAGGTAGTACACCTGGCCGCCGCGCAGCAGTTCACGCAGCAGCGCCTCTTTGACCGTGCTCTTGTTCTGCTCCATGACGAAGGTGCGCACCGACAGCCGGCGCGCCGGCGGCGTGGCGATGATCGACAGGTCGCGCATGCCGGCCACGGCCATGTTCAATGTGCGCGGGATCGGCGTGGCGGTCAGGGTGAGGATGTCGACCTCGCTGCGCAGGGCCTTGAGCTGCTCTTTCTGGCGCACGCCAAAACGGTGCTCTTCGTCGATGATGGCCAGGCCCAGGTCCTTGAAGCGCACATCGTCCTGCAGCAGCTTGTGGGTGCCGATGAGGATGTCGATCTTGCCTTCGGCCAGGTCGGCGGCAGCGGCGGCGACTTCCTTGGCCGACTTGAAGCGGCTCATCACTTCCACGGTCACCGGCCAGTCGGCGAAGCGGTCGCGGAAGCTGTTGTAGTGCTGCTGGGCGAGCAAGGTGGTGGGCACCAGTACGGCGACCTGGCGGCCGCTGTGCACGGCGATGAACGCAGCACGCATGGCCACTTCGGTCTTGCCGAAGCCCACGTCGCCGCACACCAGGCGGTCCATCGGCTTGGGCGCCAGCATGTCGGCGCGCACGGCTTCGATGGCAGCCTGCTGGTCCGGGGTTTCCTCGAACGGGAAGCCGGCGCTGAAGGTGGCGTAGTCGGCGGACGGGTCGGCAAACGCATAGCCCTTGCGCGCGGCGCGGCGGGCATAGATGTCGAGCAGCTCGGCGGCCACGTCGCGCACCTGTTCGGCGGCTTTGCGCTTGGCCTTCTGCCAGGCTTCCGAGCCCAGCCGGTGCAACGGTGCCAGGGCGTCGTCGCTGCCGGTGTAGCGGGCGATCAGGTGCAGGTTGGCCACCGGCACGTACAGCTTGGCGTTCTCGGCGTATTCCAGGGTCAGGAACTCGGCAGCCTGGCCGTCGATTTCCAGCGTTGCCAGGCCCAGGTAGCGGCCCACGCCATGGTCGATATGCACTACCGGTGCGCCTTCCCGCAGTTCGGTCAGGTTCTTGATGACCGCATCATTGGCGGTTTCGCCGCGCTTGTCGCGGCGCCGACGCTGCATCACCCGCTGGCCGAACAGGGGGCTCTCGGCCACCAGGGCGATGGCCGGGTCATCCAGCACCAGACCGTCGTCCAGCGGGGCGATGGTGATCGCCAGGCGCTCGCTGCCGGTGATGAAGTCGGTCCAGCCTTCGACCGTGTGCGGCCGCAACTTCAGCCGCTCCAGCAGTTCCAGCAGCACTTCACGGCGGCCCGCCGACTCGGCAGTGAACAGCACGCGGCCGGGGAACTGGTCGAGGAAATGGGCCAGTTCGGCCAGCGGCTGATTGGCCTTGGCCTCGATCGCCAGGTTGGGCAGGGCGCGCGCGGGGAAGCGTTCGCGGCCCGCGCCAGGGTCGAGGTCTTCGCTGCTGACCACCACCCGTGGCCATTGCTTGAGCCGGGCGAAGCAGTCTTCCACGGGCAGGAACAGCTCGGCTGGCGGCAGCAGTGGCCGGCTCAGGTCGCCGCGGCGGTCTTCATAACGCCCGCGCACGTCGTTCCAGAAGTGTTCGGCGGCCTGCTCGACGCCGGGCAGCGAGAACACCTGGGTGTCGGCCGGCAGGTAGTCGAACAGGGTCGAGGTTTCTTCGAAGAACAGCGGCAGGTAGTACTCGATGCCGGCGGGGATGATGCCGCTGGCCAGGTCCTGGAAGATCGCGCTGCGGCGGAAGTCGACGTCGAAGCGTTCGCGAAAGCGCGCCTTGAAGCGGGTCACTTCCTCTTTCTGCATCGGGAACTCGCGTGCCGGCAGCAGGCGGATCGAGTCGACCTTGTCGATCGAGCGCTGGGTCTCGGGGTCGAAGGTGCGCAGCGTCTCGATTTCGTCATCGAACAGGTCGATGCGGTAGGGCAGCTTGCTGCCCATCGGGAACAGGTCGATCAGCGCGCCGCGCACGGCGAATTCACCATGCTCATAGACAGTATCGACGCAACGATAGCCACTGGCCTCCAGGCGCGTGCGCATCTGCTCCACGTCGATGGTCTGGCCCACGTCCAGCACCAGGCTGCTGCCCAGCAGGAACCGGGTGGGCGCCAGGCGGTGCAGGGCGGTGGTGACCGGCACTACCAGGATGCCGTGGGTCAGTTCCGGCAGGCGGTACAGGCTGGCGATGCGCTGGGAAATGATGTCCTGGTGCGGCGAGAACAGGTCGTAGGGCAGGGTTTCCCAATCGGGAAACGGCAGCACCGGCAGGTCTGGCGCGAAGAAGCGCAGCTCCTGTTCCAGGCGGTCGGCGGCCTGGCTGTCGGCGGTCAGCAGCAAGGTGAAGCGGCCAGCACTGCTGGCGGCCTCGGCAATGGCCAGGCTGAGGGCGGCACCGGGCAGGTTGCCCCAGGTTTGTTTGCCGGCCGTGGCCGACAGTTTCGGTAGGCGCAGAACTGACACGGGAGATTGCACTCCAAGCGTTGCGGCAAAGACACCGATTGTACCGGTGACGGTGCCGGCTGTCAGGCTCGAAAGGGCATGAACGCTGGCTTGCGTGACCGCGACAGGCGCTCATTGCCGGTTCCGCGTTGGGGCGTCATAATGTAGCCCCTTTTTTCTGTCCCTACATGTGGAAGGTTCCCGTGACTCAGAAGCCCGACCAGTGTCTTGGTGAGTGGATCGATCGTGAAGCCCTGGCTGAAGCGATGATCCCGCTTATCGGTCAGCTCTACCGCAACAACAATGTGGTGAGCTCGATTTATGGCCGCAGCCTGATCAACCGTTCGGTTATCTCGATCCTCAAGGCGCATCGCTTTGCGCGTCACCGTCAAACCGATGAAACCGAACTGTCCGTCCACGAGACATTCCCCCTGCTCAAGGCCATGAGCGAGCTGAAACTGGGCGCCGCTTCGGTCGACCTGGGCAAGCTGGCCAACAAGTTCAAGCAGGAAGGCAATGGCCGCACTGCCGAGCAGTTCGTCCGTGAAGAGCTGGCCGAAGTGGTTGGCCAGCAGAACGCCTCGGCGCGCAAAGGCACCGACGTCGTGCTGTACGGCTTTGGCCGTATCGGCCGCCTGCTGGCGCGCATCCTGATCGAGAAGACCGGTGGTGGCGACGGCCTGCGCCTGCGCGCCATCGTCGTGCGCAAAGGCGCCGAAAACGACCTGGTCAAGCGTGCCAGCCTGCTGCGTCGTGACTCGGTGCACGGCCCGTTCGATGGCACCATCACCATCGACGAAGCCAACAACACCATCACCGCCAACGGTAACCTGATCCAGGTTATCTACGCCAAGAACCCGAGCGAAGTCGACTACACCCAGTACGGCATCGACAACGCGCTGATCGTTGACAACACCGGCGTATGGCGTGATGCCGACGGCCTGGGCCAGCACCTGGCCTGCCCGGGCGCTGCCCGCGTGATCCTCACCGCACCTGGCAAGGGCGCGCTGAAGAACATCGTGCACGGCATCAACCACGGCGATATCGCTGCCGATGACAAGATCATCTCGGCCGCCTCCTGCACCACCAACGCCATTGTGCCGGTGCTCAAGGCTGTCAACGACAAGTACGGCATCGTCAACGGCCACGTCGAAACCGTTCACTCGTTCACCAACGACCAGAACCTGATCGACAACTTCCACAAGGGCAGCCGCCGTGGTCGTGCCGCGCCGCTGAACATGGTAATCACCGAAACCGGCGCCGCCACCGCTGCTGCCAAGGCACTCCCAGTGCTGAAAGGCAAGCTGACCGGCAACGCCATTCGCGTGCCGACGCCGAACGTGTCGATGGCCATCCTGAACCTGAACCTGGAAAAGGCCACCAACCGCGAGGAAATCAACGAGTACCTGCGCCAGACCGCCATGCACTCGGAACTGCACAAGCAGATCGACTACGTGGCCTCGCAGGAAGTGGTTTCGACCGACTTCGTCGGTTCGCGCCACGCCGGTGTGGTGGACGCCGAGGCGACCATCGCCAACGATAACCGCGTTGTCCTGTACGTGTGGTACGACAACGAATTCGGTTACAGCTGCCAGGTGGTTCGCGTGATGGAAGACATGGCCGGTGTGAACCCGCCAGCGTTTCCACGCTGATACGCTTGTAAGGCAATGAAAAAACGGGAACCTTCGGGTTCCCGTTTTTTATGCCTGATGAACTGATCGGGCATCTACTGTGTCTGTACTGGCCTCATCGCCGGCAAGCCAGCTCCCACAGGTACTGCGCAGGCTTCAGCCTCAGCGCTGTACCTGTGGGAGCTGGCTTGCCGGCGATGAGGCCGTGCAGGCAACCGAGAACCTGAACCTTGCGCACAGCCTTACTGTTCATCTTCCTGCTGCTCACCGCCTGCAACCAAGGCCCCACCCTGGAGCGCCTGGGCGGCCCGACCATGGGCAGCAGCTACAGCATCCAGTATGTCCGCGAACCCGGCGGCCCGGCGCCGGCTCAAGTGCAGGCGGCTGTAGAAACCATCCTTCATGACATCGATCAGCACTATTCGACCTATCGCGGCGACTCCACCGTCAGCCGCTTCAACCAGCTGCCCGCCGACCAGTGCCTGGTGCTGCCGGCCGACATGCTCGCGCTGGTCACTCTGGGCCAGTACCTGGCAGAACAGAGTGAAGGCGCCTTCGACCTCACCGTCGAGCCGCTGCTCGACCTGTGGGGCTTCGGCCCGCAGGCCCGCCACGAGCAGGTGCCCGACCCGCACGCCTTGGCCCAGGCCCGCCAGCGCGTGGGCTACCAGCATCTGCACATCAAAGGCCAGGCCCTGTGCAAGGACGCCCCGGTACAGCTCGATCTCAACAGTATCGCGGCCGGGCATGCCGTCGACCTGATTGCCGCACGCCTGCGCGGCATGGGCATAACCAGCTTTGTCGCCGAGGCCACTGGCGAACTCAAGGCGGTCGGCCGCAAGCCCGATGGCAGTCAGTGGCGTATTGCCCTGGAGCTACCCCGTGAAGACCGCCAGATCGCCCGGCAGATCATCCCGGTCAACGGCCTTTCAGTGTCCACTTCGGGTGACTATCGGCACTATTTCGAGCAGAATGGCCGGCGCTATTCGCACACCTTCGACGCCCGCCTCGGGCGCCCGGTCGAGCATGACCTGGCCGCTGTCACAGTGCTCGACAGCTCGGCGCTGCTGGCCGACGGCTACTCGACACTGCTGCTGATCCTGGGCCCGCAGCGCGGCTGGGATTTCGCCCTGGCGCATGGCTTGGCCGCGGTATTGGTGACTCGGGCGGAGGGTGGCTTCGTCTCCCGAGCTACGCCCGCGTTCGAACGGGCGGTGAAAGGCGAGTGAAAGCGCAAGCAGGGATGATTGCCGCCAGGGAATGGGTGAACCATATGTAGTGCGGGCTAAATTGGCCTACGACGCGACCAAGGGTTAATGTGCGCGGCGTTCACGCTTTATTAGACTGCACACGAATTTTCTCATGACGCCCCGGCGGCATGATCGCGCCCCGCAAGCGACCGTGGCTTGCGGGCCAGTTCTGAAGGAGTACGCATGGCTGTCTACAACTACGACGTAGTGGTGCTGGGTTCCGGCCCGGCCGGAGAAGGTGCGGCAATGAACGCCGCCAAAGCAGGGCGCAAGGTGGCGATGGTCGACAGCCGTCGTCAGGTCGGGGGCAACTGCACCCACCTGGGCACCATCCCGTCCAAGGCACTGCGTCACTCGGTGCGGCAGATCATGCAGTTCAACACCAACCCGATGTTCCGTGCCATCGGTGAGCCGCGCTGGTTCTCTTTCCCGGACGTGCTGAAAAGCGCCGAGCGGGTGATTTCCAAACAGGTGGCCTCGCGCACCGGCTACTACGCCCGCAACCGCGTCGACCTGTTCTTCGGCACCGGCAGCTTCGCCGACGAGCAAACCGTCGAGGTGGTGTGCCCGAACGGTGTGGTCGAAAAACTCAACGCCAAGCACATCATCATTGCCACAGGCTCGCGCCCGTACCGCCCGGCCGACATCGATTTCCATCACCCGCGCGTCTACGACAGCGACACCATCCTCAGCCTCAGCCACACCCCGCGCAAGCTGATCGTGTACGGCGCAGGCGTGATCGGTTGCGAATATGCCTCGATCTTCAGCGGCCTGGGTGTGCTGGTGGAGCTGGTCGACAACCGTGGCCAGCTGTTGAGCTTCCTGGACTCGGAAATCTCCCAGGCACTCAGCTACCACTTCAGCAACAACAACATCACCGTGCGCCACAACGAAGAGTACGAGCGTGTCGAAGGCCTGGACAACGGGGTGATCCTGCACCTGAAGTCGGGCAAGAAGATCAAGGCCGACGCCTTGCTGTGGTGCAACGGCCGTACCGGCAACACCGACAAGCTGGGCCTGGAAAACATCGGTATCAAGGTCAACAGCCGCGGCCAGATCGAGGTCGACGAGGCCTACCGCACCTCGGTGCCGAACATCTACGGCGCCGGCGATGTGATTGGCTGGCCGAGCCTGGCCAGTGCTGCCCACGACCAGGGCCGCTCGGCTGCTGGCAGCATCGTCGACAATGGCAGCTGGCGCTTCGTCAATGACGTGCCGACCGGCATCTACACCATTCCGGAGATCAGCTCGATCGGCAAGAACGAGCAGGAGCTGACCCAGGCCAAGGTGCCGTACGAAGTGGGCAAGGCCTTCTTCAAGAGCATGGCGCGTGCGCAGATTGCCGGCGAGCCGCAGGGCATGCTGAAGATCCTGTTCCACCGCGAGACCCTGGAAGTGCTGGGTGTGCACTGCTTCGGCTACCAGGCTTCGGAAATCGTCCATATCGGCCAGGCCGTGATGAACCAGCCGGGCGAGCAGAACAATCTGAAGTACTTCGTCAACACCACGTTCAACTACCCGACCATGGCCGAAGCCTATCGGGTAGCGGCGTACGATGGCCTGAACCGGCTTTTTTGAGCGGCTCCGACCGGTGGCCTGAGCCGGTCGGAGAGACCGATTTCAACCCTACCCGAGGGTGGTCTTGGCCAAACCGGGAAAGTCTGTAATCAGGCTGTCCACGCCAAAGTCAGCGAGCCGGCGCAT
The DNA here is from genome assembly GCF_059295255.1 of Pseudomonas sp. 8_5_2. Taxonomy (NCBI): domain Bacteria; kingdom Pseudomonadati; phylum Pseudomonadota; class Gammaproteobacteria; order Pseudomonadales; family Pseudomonadaceae; genus Pseudomonas; species Pseudomonas sp. 8_5_2. The sequence goes on along the minus strand of NZ_CM181238.1, from coordinate 4,121,337 downwards.
CAATGCCGGTTCGTTGACCGTCCACACCGACACGTGCAAACCCTGGCCCTGCGCTTTGAGCAGGCGCTCGGGGGTGCACAGCGTCCAGTTCAATGCCAGCATCTCGCAGCCGTAGTTCTGCGCCACCTTCAATGGGTCGAGCCAGGCGTATTCGGCCACCAGCCCGCGTTTCACGTCGGGTACCAGCTCCAGCGCCGCACCCAGCACTTCGCGTGAGCTGGAGGTGATGGTGACCTTGTCCAGCAGGCCATATTGCTGGGCCAGTTCGCGGATCGCCAGCACGGTGGTGGCGGCACGGGTGCGCGAGGCGCTTTTCACTTCCAGCTGCCAGTGCTCGAACGGGCATTTTTCGAACAGTTCTTCCAGTTTCGGGATCGGGCAGGGCTGTACGTGGCCCGGGCCGCCTTTGCGCGCGTCGATCTTTACCAGGTCGGCGGCCGGGTGCTCGATCACTTTGCCGCGCCGGCCGGTAGTGCGTTTCAGGGTGGGGTCGTGGATGACCATCAGCTCGTTGTCGGCCGACAGGTGCAGGTCCAGTTCGCAGCGGCTGACGCCGTGGGACAGGCACTGGCGGAAGCTGGTCAGGGTGTTCTCGGGCGCTTCGCCCTTGGCGCCGCGATGGCCGTAGATCAGGGTCACGTTCGTTCCTTCAAATCAGGGAAAAATGGGCTCAGGAGGCGGGATCGTTCTGGTCCAGCTGCTGACGCCGTTGTTGTTGCTGACGCTGCAGTATGTAGCGGGCCAGCAGTTGACGCTGGGCGTCGGTCATGTCGATGAATTCGGTGCCCACTTCGAAGCCGCCGTCCGGGCGGGGGTCGCAATGGGTGATCTTGCCGCGCAGCAGCAGGCCATGGGCGCGCGGCATCAGCACCATTTTCACTTTGACCCGGGTGCCGGGAGCAATCTGCGTAGCTTGGGCGCACTCGATGCCACCTTCGGAGATGACCACAGGCAGGGGCTGGCCCACTTCGCCAAGCAAGGTATGGGCAACCACCGCGCTCAGCAGGTCGAGGCGCTTGTTCTGCGCACGCAGGAAGGCGGCGAGGGTGCGGTCCTTGTCGCTCAGCTGGCGCAGCAGGTGTTGCGACTCGAAGTCGGACAGGTGCAGCTCGCTGAGCAGGTTGAACAGCGGGGAATCATCTTGCAACACATCTGGGTCAAGGGCTTCGGCCGCGCTGAGGGGGCTGATTTGAAGTGCGATCCGATCTTCGATGCGGTAGTATTCGCGGCGATCTTCTTCGTCTAATGTCGTCATGGCGAACCCAAGGTAGCGGCGGTGGTCCGAGTGTAAAGCCGCCGTAGGCGCCTCGCCACAAGGACGTTCCCTTTCATCCGAACAAGCCCCGACATGTTCAGACCTCTTTTCGCATTTATCGGCACCCGTTATACCCGTGCCAAACGTCGCAATCACTTCGTCTCGTTCATTTCCCTGACCTCGATGATCGGCCTCGCCCTGGGCGTGGTGGTGATGATCGTGGTGCTGTCAGTGATGAACGGTTTCGACCACGAGATGCGCACCCGTGTGCTTGGCATGATTCCCCATGCCACGCTGGAGAGCGGCCAGCCCATTGCCGACTGGCCTGCCCTTGCCCAACAAGTAAAGCAGAATCCGCAGGTGCTGGCGGTAGCGCCGTTCACCCAGATGCAGGGCCTGCTGACCCATGATGGCAAGGTGCAGAAGGTGCTGCTCAACGGCATCGACCCGGCCCGCGAGCGCGAGGTGTCGATCATCGACAACTTCATCCTGCAGGGCCATCTCGACCAGCTGGCGCCAGGCGAGTGGGGCATCATGATCGGCGACAAGGCAGCGGCCAAGCTGGGTGTCGCCGTGGGTGACAAGCTCACCTTCGTCGCCCCGGAGGTCAGCGTGACCCCGGCCGGCATGTTCCCGCGCATGAAACGCTTCACCGTGGTCGGCACATTCCACGTGGGCGCGGGCGAGATCGACGGCTATCTGGGCCTGACCAATATCAGCGACCTGTCCCGCCTGCACCGCTGGAAACCCGACCAGGTGCAGGGCCTGCGCCTGAAGTTCGACGATCTGTTCCAGGCGCCGCGGGTGGCCTGGAGCATCGCACAGCAGCTGGGCGAGCAGGAGTACTACAGTCGCGACTGGACCCGTACCCACGGCAACCTGTACCAGGCGATCCGCATGGAAAAGGCCATGATCGGCCTGCTGTTGCTGCTGATCGTGGCAGTGGCGGCGTTCAACATCATTTCCACCCTGGTGATGGTGGTGAACGACAAGCGCGGTGATATTGCCATCCTGCGTACGCTGGGCGCCACGCCTGGGCAGATCATGCTCATCTTCATGGTCCAGGGCACGGTGATCGGCGTGATCGGCACCTTGATCGGCGCCGTGGTCGGCATTCTGGCTGCGCTGAACGTCAGTGCCGCAATCGCCGGCATCGAGAAACTGATCGGGCACAAGTTCCTCAACGCCGACGTCTATTTCATCGATTACCTGCCGTCGCAGATCCAGGCCCAGGATGTGTACATGGTCTGCGCTGCGGCGTTGGTCCTGAGTTTCTTCGCCACCCTGTACCCGGCCTGGCGTGCGGCGCGCACCCAGCCTGCAGAGGCGCTACGTTATGAGTGAGTCGCGCATGAGTGATAAAGCCGTCCTGAGCTGCCGCAACCTGGGCAAGTCCTACGACGAGGGCCCGGAGTCGGTAAAGGTATTGTCCGGGCTCAACCTCGAGCTGCACGCCGGTGAGCGCATTGCCATCGTCGGCAGCTCCGGCTCGGGCAAGAGTACCCTGCTCAACCTGCTGGGCGGCCTCGACCGGCCGAGCCAGGGCAGTGTGTGGCTGGCTGGCGAAGAGCTGTCGGCGCTGGGCGAGCGCGCCCGTGGCCTGCTGCGCAACCGCGAGCTGGGCTTTGTCTACCAGTTCCACCACCTGTTGCCGGAATTCACCGCCATCGAGAACGTGTGCATGCCGCTGCTGATCGGCCGCACACCCATCCCCGAGGCCCGTGAACGTGCCGAGGCGCTGCTCAAGCGTGTGGGCCTGGGCCACCGCCTCAACCACAAACCGGCCGAGTTGTCCGGCGGTGAGCGCCAGCGTGTGGCGATTGCCCGGGCGCTGGTCAACCGGCCCGGCCTGGTAATGCTCGACGAGCCGACCGGCAACCTCGACCACCATACCGCCCAAGGCATCCAGGAGCTGATGCAGGAGCTGTCCAGTGCCTCGCGCACGGCGTTCCTGGTGGTCACCCACGACCTTGTCCTGGCGCGCAAGATGGACCGTGTGCTGAAGCTCGACGACGGCCACCTGGTCGCCATCTGATCGACTGCACGGGGCAGCAGTTGCCGCCCCGTTTTCCTGTTTTCATTGGGTGTTTCGTACATGTTCAGACCCTTGCCCATCTTCATCGGCGCGCGCTACACCCGAGCCAAGCGCCGCAACCACTTCATCTCGTTCATCTCGATGACCTCGATGATCGGCCTGTCGCTGGGCGTGCTGGCGATGATCGTGGTGCTGTCGGTAATGAACGGCTTCCAGCGTGAAATGAGCTCGCGCATTCTCGGCCTGGTGCCGCATGCCGCCATCCTTGGCGCGCAGCCGCTGGACGACTGGCGCAAAGTGGCCGAGCAGGCCATGCGCAACCCGGCGGTGATGGCGGCAGCGCCGATTACCGAAATGGAAGGCATGCTGTCTTACAAAGGTGCGATGCAGCCGATTCAGGTGAGCGGTATCGACCCGGACGAGGAGGGCAAGGTCTCGATCGTCGGCCAGCACATTGTCCAGGGTCGCCTGCAGGCCCTGCAGCCGGGTGAGTTCGGCGTGGTCATCGGCGAGCTGACGGCACGGCGCTTCCGCCTCAACACCGGCGACAAGCTGACCCTTATCGTGCCCGAAATCAGCAAGGAGCCGGGCGGCATTACCCCGCGCATGCAGCGCCTGACCGTGGTCGGCATTTTCAAGGTGGGGGCCGAGCTGGATGGCTCGCAAGCCTACATCCACATGGCCGATGCCGGTGAGATGCAGCGCTGGGCGCCGGGCCAGGTGCAGGGCGTGCGCCTGAAGCTGCACGACCTTTACGCCGCGCCGCAGGTGTCCAAAGCGATTGTCGCCGGGTTGGGTGACGCCTACCGCGCTGACGACTGGTCGCACACCCAGGGCAGCCTGTTCAGCGCGATGAAAATGGAAAAGACCATGATCGGCCTGCTGCTGATGATGATCATCGCGGTGGCGGCGTTCAACATCATCGCCACCCTGGTGATGGTGGTGAACGACAAGGGGCCGGACATTGCCATTCTGCGTACCCTGGGCGCCACACCGGCGCAGATCATGGGCACGTTCATGGTCCAGGGCAGCCTGATCGGTGTTGTCGGCACGCTGATTGGCGGGGTGCTGGGGGTGATTGCGGCGTTCAACGTCAGCCAGATCGTCGGTTGGCTGGAGCGGGTGAGCGGGCAGCACATCTTCACTTCGGATGTGTACTTCATCAGCAGCCTGCCGTCGCAGTTGCAGTGGGGCGATGTGGCAATTATCTGCAGTGCTGGCCTGGTGATGAGTTTCCTGGCGACCATTTACCCGGCCTACCGGGCGTCGCAGGTGCAGCCGGCGATTGGCCTGGCGGTCTGATGTTTACCTGAGATTTTGGGGGCGCTTTGCGCCCCTTTCGCGACACAAGGCCGCTCCTACAGGAATCGCGCAAGTCTGCAAATACGCGGCCCCTTGTAGGAGCGGCCTTGTGTCGCGATGGGCTGCGAAGCAGCCCCGATTCACCGATCCTGGCTGAACCCGATCACAAACCGCGTCCAGCCACCCTCACACTCCGCCCGAATGCTCCCGCCATGCGCCTGCACGATCGACCGGGTGATCGCCAGCCCCAGCCCCGCATGCTCGCTGCTACCTTCCCGTCGCGCAGGGTCGACCCGGTAGAAGCGGTCGAACAATCGCGGTAACGCCGCCGCTTCAATGGACCCCCCGGTATTGGCCACGCTGATCTTCGGCCCCGCCTCCAGCGTCACCCGTATCTGCCCACCGGCCGGTGTGAACCGCAAGGCATTGTCGAGCAGATTGGACAGCGCACGGCGCAGCATATGCCGGTCGCCCTGCAGCAGGGCCTCACCCTCGCGGAGCATCTGCACATCGCTGTCCTCGGCCAGCGGCGCGTAATATTCAAGCAGTGCATCCACCTCTTCATGCAATGCCAGTGGCGCTTGACCAGGCACCAGCAGGCCATGGTCGGCCTTGGCCAGGAACAGCATGTCGTTGATCATCTGTGCCATCCACTGCAGCTCTTCGAGGTTGCCATGCAGTGCCTCGCGGTATTCCTCGAGGCTGCGCGGGCGGGTGAGGGTGACCTGGGTGTGGGTCAGCAGGTTGGACAGCGGCGTGCGCAGTTCGTGGGCGATGTCGGCCGAGAATGCCGAAAGCCGCTGGAAGGCGTCGTCCAGACGCTGCAGCATGGCATTCATGCTGGTCGCCAGCTCGGCAAGCTCTTCGGGCATCTGCGCCACCGGCAGGCGGGTAGTGAGCGAGCGGGCCGACACGCTGGCAGCCACCTGGCCCATCTGTCGCAAAGGGCGCAGCCCGCTGCGCACGGCCCAGGCCCCGAGCAGCGCCGTGGCCAGCGCCGACAGGCCGACGGTCAGCCAGATCAGGCGCTGCATGCCTTGCAGGAAGTGCTGATGGTGGGTGATATCGAGGTACAGGGTCAGCTGCGGTGACTGCGGGCTATCCTGTGCCAGGCGTACGGCCAGGCTGCGGTAGTCGGTACCAGGGGTGTGCAAGGTGGCAAGCCCGGCGGCTGGCGCCGGCGGCAGACCGCTGCGGCTTTCGAACCAGGTGGCGCCGTCGCTGCCACTGATGCGCAGCGCCAGGTCGGCCTGGTGGCTGAGCTCATTGCGCAGGGCAGGCAAGCGGGCCTGCAGCTCGGTGACGGCGGCAAGGCCGGCCAATTGAGTGCGAAACAGCGACAGACGCGAGTCCAGCAGTTGCTGGTCCAGTTCGACGAAGTGCTGCTCGCTGGCCCGGTTGAACAACAGACCGGCGCCCAGCGAGACGGCGGCGGTGCAGGCGGCGAACAGCAGCGCCAGGCGGCTGCCGAGGGACACCCGGCGTATCATTCGGTGCGCTCTTCGAGCACGTAGCCCATGCCGCGCACGGTGTGGATCAGCTTGTCGGGGTGTGGGTCGTCGATCTTCAGGCGCAGGCGGCGGATGGCAACCTCGATCACATTGGTGTCGCTGTCGAAGTTCATGTCCCACACCTGCGAAGCGATCAACGATTTCGGCAGCACCTCGCCCTGGCGGCGGAGCAGCAATTCGAGCAGGGCGAATTCCTTGGCGGTCAGGTCGATGCGCTGCCCGGCACGCTCTGCGCGGCGCCGGATCAGGTCCAGGCGCAGGTCGGCCAGGCCCAGGAGGGTGTCCTGGCTGGGGCTGGCGCCGCGGCGCAGCAGGCTGCGTACCCGCGCCAGCAATTCGGAGAAGGCGAACGGTTTGACCAGGTAATCGTCGGCGCCCAGCTCCAGGCCATGCACCCGATCCTGGACGGCGTCGCGGGCAGTTAGGAACAACACGGGTGTGTCCAGGCCGGCCTGGCGCACGGCCTGGAGGATCTGCCAGCCGTCACGGCCGGGCAGCATCACGTCGAGAATCAGCAGGTCGTGGTCGCCGCTCAGGGCCAGGAACTGACCGGTTTCGCCATCGGCGGCCAGTTCGGTGGCAAAGCCAGCTTCGCTCAGGCCCTGGCTCAGGTACTGCCCGGTGCGGGCCTGGTCTTCGACGATCAGCAGTTTCATGCGCTGTCCACTATCCGAGGGTTTGCTCCCACAGGGGGCGATTTGATGCTTGAAATGATACGTGACTATCCCGCGCCTCGCCCAAGCTGACAAAGTTGTAATCTGCCTGTCAGGTAGCTGCCAGTCGCCCGTGACTAAGGTGGCCTCATCCCGTTGTCTATTCCCGGAGTCATCATGAAACGCCTGTTCATCGCCGCCACCCTGGCCCTGGCCAGCCTGCCGACTGTTGCCAGCGAGGCGCAAACCTTCGCCTTTGGCGAGCCGGCCCCGGCGGCCAAGGCCACCCGCACTGTCGAAGTGCTGCTCAAGGACATTGCCTTCGAGCCCGGCAACTTGCAGGTAAAAGCCGGTGAAACGGTGCGTTTCGTGCTGATCAACGAGGGCAAGCTGCCCCACGAATTCAACCTGGGCGACAAGGCCATGCACGCCGAGCACCAGAAGGAAATGATTGCCATGCAAGGCAAGCTGTTCACTGCCGGCATGAACAACGACGGCATGGATCACGGCCAGATGAACCACGGCGGTGGCCATGCCCACGCGGGCGGCAACACCGTGCTGGTGATGCCTGGCCAGCGCGCCGAGCTGACCTGGACCTTCCGCAAGTCAGCGCCCATCGAGTTTGCCTGCAACGTGCCGGGGCATTACCAGGCCGGCATGGTCGGGGCCATGACCATCGAGTGACTTGCCCTGCAAGGCAGCGGGCAAAACCGGTAGACTAAGGGCAATTTCGAACCTTCAGGTCAGTTTCCATGCATCCCGCTGCCGAACACTCCCCGCTGGGCAAATCCAGCGAATACATTGCCACCTACTCCCCGGAGCAGCTGTTCCCTATACCGCGTGCTGCCAAGTGGGCCGAACTGGGCGTCAGTGCCCAGACCTTGCCCTGGCAGGGTGTGGATTACTGGAACTGCTTCGAACTGAGCTGGCTGCTGCCGTCGGGCAAGCCGGTGGTAGCGATCGGCGAGTTCGCCATCCCGGCCGACTCGCCGAACATCATCGAGTCCAAGTCGTTCAAGCTGTACCTCAATTCGCTGAACCAGACGGTGTTCGCCTCGCTGGGCGAGTTGCAGGCCTGCCTGGAGAAAGACCTGTCTGCCGCCGCTGGCAAGCCGGTGGGTGTGAAGGTGCGCACGTTGGCCGAGGTCGAGGCCCAGGGGGTCGAGGCATTGCCGGGGCTGAGCATCGATGAACTGGACGTTGCCATCAGCAACTACGAACAGCCGCAGCCTGAGTTGCTGCGCTGCGACCCGGAGCGGGTGGTGGAAGAGGTGTTACACAGCCATCTGTTGAAATCCAACTGCCCGGTTACCGGCCAGCCGGACTGGGGGAGCGTGGTGGTCGAGTACAAGGGCAGGGCGCTGGACCACGCCAGCCTGCTGACCTACCTGATCAGCTTCCGTCAGCATGCCGATTTCCATGAGCAGTGCGTGGAGCGGATCTACCTGGACTTGAAGAACCTGCTGCAGCCGGAGCACCTGACCGTGTACGCGCGTTATGTGCGCCGTGGCGGGCTGGATATCAACCCGTATCGCAGCACAGGTGCGATCAGCCCGCAAAACAAACGCCTGGTTCGCCAGTAACGTTCAGTAGACCCTGTGGGAGCGGGTTCACCCGCGAATTCGTCGGTGGCACCACCGCGGCATTCGCGGGTGAACCCGCTCCCACAGAGTAAGTTGGGCTGCTTTAAATGCCCATGCTGTGCAGCGAGTTGGCAATGCTGCGCAGGGTGGCGGTGAGGTCGGGGTGATCGGCTTCGAAGCGTTCCACCGCCAGGTTCACCCCGTCTACCAGGTTGTTGTCCGGGGTGGCTTTTTCAAGTTTCAGTTGCGCTTCGATCTGGCGCGCTTCTTCGTGCAGCGCGGCCAGCTCTTCTTCCGAAAGCGGTACGTTGCGGTCCAGTTGCTCGCGCAAGCTGTTCAGGCGCTCTTGCAATTCGCGGGCAGGCATTGGCTGTTCTCCATCAATGGCTTGGCTAGCCATGGACCTCAGCGAAGCGGCAAAGGTTCTGGCTTGTCTTCAGCGTAATCCACCTGCCGCTGCTTTGCATGATCCGCGTCAACAGTGCTGTATCAGGGTTTTTCACCTTTGCGCCGGCGCAGGGCGATGTCCTGCAGGCAGGTGTCCAGGGCTTCCAGGTGGTCGATCACCGAGTGCACGCCCAGGCCGAACAGCTGTAGCGTCGCCTTGCCGCGGGCCAGGTCTTGTTCCTGTGTGGTCATGGTTCGCCATTGCTGCGAGCTGCGGTCACAGAATGGGCTGCAGGCGGCCAGGCCCACTGTCCACAACCCTGCGTTAAGGCCCGACTGCAGCAGCTGCGGGTCGCCGCTGACCAGTACGCAGCCGTCGAGGCGTTCGCTGTCCAGGCTCATAAGGGCCTGCCAGCAGGCGTTCGGCGCGGGCCAGCGCACGCCGTTGACCGAGTGCCCAGGCAGCCAGTCGGGCAGTACGTGGGCCAGCCGCTTGCTCTGGCTGGTAGTGAGGTCATCCAGCCAGATGCACGGTACCTGGCGCTGACGCAGGCCGGCGAGGGCGGCCAGGGCGCCGGGGGCAGGCGAGGGGTTGCCATTGGCGGCCTGCACCAGGCAGCCGCGCAAGCCGAACAGCACAGCGGTGAAGGCGGGTGCAGCGTCCATGGCAACGTCCCCCAAATAGTCCGCAGGCTATTCGGTGATTGTTACCGCTCTGTGACAGCGGGCCGGGTGCAACAGTTGTTCACAAAATATTGAGCAAAGTTGTGTAAAGCTGTTTATCAGCCCGCAAGCCTCTATACTGCGGCCTTACCAGCAGCGCGACCCGTTGCGCTTGCGGCCTAGAAATTCGATGGAGAAACACCTATGCGTAGGATCGGTGCCAGTGTGATCGAACGAGTCACCCAGGCCTGTGTCTGCGCCAGCATGCTGCTGGCGCCCGTGGCAGCCACCCAGGCAGCCACCGAGGAAGATCCCTGGGAAGCGGTCAACCGCCCGATCTTCCGCTTCAACGACACCGTCGACACGTATGCCCTCAAGCCATTGGCCAAGGGCTACCAGGCGGTTACCCCGCAGTTCCTCGAAGATGGCATCCACAACATCTTCCGCAACCTCGGTGACGTCACCAACCTGGCCAACAACGTGCTGCAGCTCAAACCCCATGCGGCGGGCGTTGACACTGCGCGGCTGATCGTCAACACCACGTTCGGCCTGGGCGGCTTCTTCGATGTGGGCACCAAGATGGGCCTGCAGCGTAGTGACGAAGACTTTGGACAGACCTTGGGCTACTGGGGTGTGCCAAGCGGCCCGTACGTGGTCATCCCGCTGCTGGGCCCAAGTACGGTGCGTGACGGCGTGGCGAAGTACCCGGACAGCTACACCAGACCTTACCGCTACATCGACCATGTGCCGACCCGCAACTCGATCTTTGCACTGGACGTGATCGACACCCGCGCCAGCCTGTTGTCGGCCGAGAAGCTGATTCAGGGTGACAAGTACATCTTCATTCGCAATGCCTACCTGCAGAACCGCGAGTTCAAGGTCAAGGATGGCGAGGTCGAAGACGACTTCTGATCATGCGCCTGGGGGCTGCGGCCCCAGGCTTAATGCATCGCCAGGATGCGCAAGCCGAATTTCTGCTGCCCGCCCGGCTGGTCGGCAATCCACACCACCTCGGTGCTGGCATGCAGCCCCTTGAGTGCCGGGTGGTCGGAATCGATCCGCACCTCTACCTGATCCCCTATCTGAAAACGCAGCGGCGCCTGCACCTGCATGCCACCGCTGGACAGGTCCAGGCACACCGCTGCGATCACCTGGCCTTCGTGCAACAGGCTGACCTCGGTGTCGATGCGCATGCGGATGAAATCGCGTTTCTCGCTATGGCGGGAGGGCGTGTTGGGCATGCTGCATCCTTCTCATCGGGTTGCGCTGGTCGACTTTCTTATAACTCCCGGTGATTTGCCCTGTAAAGAGCGGCGAGGTCGACCCTTGCATGCTTGAAACGCCTGGCGGATGGGAGTACCGTCTGCGCCTTACAAGGTCGCTCTCACAGTTGCCGGGCAGGTGTTCTTGTCCTACAACTCAAGTAGAGTGTGACCCTAGAGAATTCCCGTAGCTGGCCGTCTGCCTTGCCGACACCGCTGCACCAACCCAAATCGGCGCCGTTCGCCCACATGCAGAAAACCAGTGCAACGCTGCTGATCATCGATGACGACGACGTGGTCCGTGCGAGCCTCGCCGCGTATCTTGAAGACAGTGGCTTCAGCGTCCTCCAGGCCGGTAACGGCCAGCAGGGCCTTCAGGTCTTCGACGAACACCAGCCTGACCTCGTGATCTGCGATCTGCGCATGCCGCAGATGGGCGGCCTCGAACTGATCCGCCAGGTCAGCGAGCGTGCGCCGCAGTTGCCGGTGATCGTGGTGTCTGGTGCCGGCGTCATGAGTGATGCGGTGGAAGCGTTGCGCCTGGGCGCCGCCGATTACCTGATCAAGCCGCTGGAAGACCTGGCCGTGCTCGAGCATTCGGTACGCCGCGCCCTCGACCGTTCGCGCCTGGTGCTGGAAAACCAGCGCTACCGCGACAAGCTCGAAACTGCCAACCGTGAACTGGAAGCCAGCCTGCACCTGTTGCAGGAGGACCAGACCGCCGGTCGCCAGGTGCAGATCAACATGCTGCCCGAAAGCCCCTGGATGGCAGGTGATTTCGCCTTCGAGCACCAGATCATCCCGTCGTTGTATCTATCCGGTGATTTTGTCGATTACTTCCGCGTGGACGAGCGGCGCATTGCTTTCTATCTCGCCGATGTTTCCGGGCATGGCGCGTCGTCGGCCTTTGTCACCGTGCTGTTGAAATTCATGACCACGCGCCTCATGTTTGATCTCAAGCGCAGCAAGATGCGCGAGTTCAAGCCGTCGGAAGTGCTCAGCCACATCAACCGCGGCCTGATCAACAGCAAGCTGGGCAAGCACGTCACCATGGTCGGCGGGGTGATCGACGAAGAGTCTGGTCTATTGACCTACGCCGTTGGCGGCCACCTGCCGTTGCCGGTGCTGCACACCCCCGAGCACACCCGCTACCTTGAAGGCCGCGGCCTGCCGGTAGGGTTGTTCGATGAGGCCACCTACCAGGACCTGGTGGTGGAGCTGCCGCCGCAGTTCAGCCTCAGCCTGATGTCCGATGGCATTCTGGACCTTTTGCCGGGTGCCACGCTCAAAGATAAAGAAGCCGCCTTGCCGGAAATCGTCAGGGCAGCAGGTGGCAGCCTGGATGGGCTGCGTCAACGATTCGGATTGGCTACGCTTGGGGAGATGCCGGATGATATCGCCCTATTGGTGTTGAGCAGGAACCTTCAATGAGTACCGGTAGAATCCAGTTCGCCGAACAGAGTGGTACCTTCGTACTGAAGTTTGTCGGTGAAGTGCGCCTGACCCTGTGTTCGGCGCTGGATGCGACGATCGAGAAGATATTCACTGCGCTGAATTTCTCGGCGATTGTCATCGACCTGACCGAAACCGAGAGTATCGATAGCACTACTTTGGGCCTGCTGGCCAAGCTGTCGATCCTGTCGCGGCAGAAGGTAGGGCTGCTGCCTACGGTTGTCACCACCAACCCGGACATTTCCCGGTTGCTGCAGTCGATGGGCTTCGACCAGGTGTTCAATATCGTTGATCGCCCGATACCGTGCCCGGAATGCCTGACCGATCTGCCGTCTCAGGACCAGAACGAAGATGTCGTGCGGTCCAAGGTGCTCGAAGCGCACAAGATTCTCATGGGCCTGAACGATTCCAACCGTGAAGCCTTCCATGACCTGGTCAATGCGCTGGAACGGAGCTGATCGCTAGCCTGTGCCTGCATTGTTGCGGGCACAGGCAATCTGATTTTCCGCGCCTGGCTAGTCCCGAGCAACAAACTCGGTCGCCTCACGTCCCCCCGCGTCCAGCTGGTAAACCCGTGCCGGTCGCCCCTGTTCGTCGAAGAACACCTGCCCCAACCCCGCACCATTCCACAACCGCTCCCCGGCCTTGCTGTGGCTGGGCGTACGCGGCAGCACCTGCATTTCGCGCCGCTTGGTAAACCAGTTCAGCGGCGAGCGCGGTGAATAGAGCCAGCGGTTGAGCCGATCCAGTACATCCAGCAGCCGGCGCGGGAATTCGTTCTTGATCCCGCTACTGGTCACCTGCCACAAGTGCGGGCTGCGCTGGCGATGACGGATCAGCACCTCGTAGACGAACGAATAGTGCACATCCCCGGACAACACCACGTAGTGCCCTGGCGTACGAGAGTGGCGGAAGATATTGAGGATTACCTGCGCCGCTCCCCGGTGCGCCATCCAGTTTTCGGCATCCACCAGCAGCGGGTAGCCCAGCCAGCTGAACGCTTTCTGCACCGTTTCGATGAGTTTTACCCCAAAAATCGGTGCGGGCGACACGATGATCGCCGACGGATGGTCCAGCAGCGCTTGCTGCAGCTCGCTCAGCGCCTCCCAGTCCAACAGCCCGGACGGCTTGGCCAGGCTGCTTTCGCTGCGCCAGCGGCGGGTGCGGGTGTCCAGCACCAGCAGCGGCGGCTCAGTGGGCAGGCTGAACTGCCAGCCCTGAAAACGGAGCAGCTCGCCGATCAGTGCGTCCTGAGACTGGCTGTTCAGCGTCTGGCACTGTTCGACTAGTGGCTTGCAGCCGTCGGGGTCATTGCCCCAGGCCTGACAAAGCAGGTAGCCGAGCAGGGCATTGCCGATGATCCGCCGAGAGAACGGGTGGCCGTAGGCGGTTTCCTCCCACTGTGCCGAGAGGTTCCAGTCGTCGGTGATGTCATGGTCGTCGAAGATCATCAGGCTGGGCAGGTGAGCCATCACCCGTGCCACCTGGTCGAGGTTGTCGGCAAAGCCCTGGATCAGCGGCAGTTCCTGCTGATATCGGGCCTGGCGCTGGTCGTTGAGGCCGATGGGCATCTGCAGGTCCACCAGCTGCCAAGGCACAGGCGACCACACCAGCAGGTACATGGCCATCACTTCGGCGAAGGTCACCAGGTGGTTGTCGGCGTTGCTGGACGAGAAGATCGGCTTGCGCTTGCCACCAAAAAAGCGCTCGCGCAGGTTGTCGTTGACGGCCTGCGCCGGCAGCAGGTCGGCGCGGTGATAGTAGCTGGCGGGGTGCTGGTACAGCGCCTGGCTGTCGGGCACCACTGCCCCCTCCAGTGCTTCGTCGAACAGGCCCAGGCGCCCGATCAGGCTGTGGATGGCGCGCAGCATGGGGCCGGCGACATCGTCGGCGTATACCTGGTCGCCGGTCATCAGCAGCACGGCCGGGCGGTCTTCGGGTTTTGCACAAGTCTGCAGCAGGCGATCGGCGCACAGCAGGCCGTCGGTGGCGGGGTGGTGCGGCTTGCGGCAAGAGCCGTGCAGCAGCTGGTCAAGTCGCTCGCGCAGCACCAGGCTGGGGCGCTGAGTGCCGGGGTAGAGCATGTGCGGCGCCCAGCTGGCGATGCCTTGGCCGTTGAGCAACAGGTCATAATCGAGCAGCTGGTTGCAGGGCAGCGGCCGCGCGAAGTGGATATCCAGCAGGTGGATGAAGGCGTGCCGGCCGACCGGGACGATCTGGCAATCGACCCGGGCCTCGCCTGCCGAGCAGGTGAATGCCGGTTGCAGCGGCTGGCTGGCGACCAGCCAGATGGCCAGGCGTTGGGGTTCCAGGCGGCGCAAGACCGGGCCGGCGAGTACAAGGGGGAGTGGGGCAGAGGGAGTCATCGAAAGCTCGGGTGGCTTATCGGGCCTCTTCGCGGGTAGATACGCCCTGCAGGGGCTTTCTCAGGCCTGTGGGAGCGGGTTCGCCCGCGAAGAGGCCCGGGATTCAAAACACGACTAAGGCCGGCGAAACAAAACGGGCGGAAAATGCTGAACATTTCCCGCCCGCCAGGCAAACCCGAAATGTATCAGGTTTTTTCAGCCATCAACTTCTCCAGCTTCTCCTGGTCCCGCGCAAACTGGCGGATACCCTCGGCCAGCTTGTCGGTGCCCATGGCATCTTCGTTCATCGCCCAGCGGAACTGGCTTTCGTTCAGCTGCTGTCTCGCCTCGCCGGCATTGCCCGGCTTGAGCACCCGTGGCAATTCACCCTGGTCATCGCTCAGTTGCTGCAGCAGCTCGGGGCTGATGGTCAGGCGATCACAGCCTGCCAGTTGCTCGATCTGGCCAATATTGCGGAAGCTGGCGCCCATGACCACGGTGTCGTAGCCATTGGCCTTGTAGTAGTTGTAGATACGCGTGACCGACTGCACGCCTGGGTCCTCGGCGCCCACGTATTCCTTGCCGGTGCTTTTCTTGTACCAGTCGTAGATACGGCCGACGAAGGGCGAAATCAGGAATACCCCGGCATCCGCGCAGGCCTGCGCCTGGGCGAAGGAGAACAGCAGCGTGAGGTTGGTCTGGATGCCTTCCTTTTCCAGTTTCTCGGCGGCGCGGATGCCTTCCCAGGTGGACGCCAGCTTGATCAGTACGCGGTCGCGGCCAACGCCGGCCGCTTCGTACAGCTCGATCAGCTTGCGCGCCTTGGCCAGCAGGGCAGGCTCATCGAACGACAGGCGGGCATCCACCTCGGTGGAAATACGCCCCGGGATGACCTTGAGAATGCCCGAGCCCACGGCTACCGCAAACTTGTCGCAGGCCAGGTC
The DNA here is from genome assembly GCF_059295255.1 of Pseudomonas sp. 8_5_2. Lineage (NCBI taxonomy): Bacteria > Pseudomonadati > Pseudomonadota > Gammaproteobacteria > Pseudomonadales > Pseudomonadaceae > Pseudomonas > Pseudomonas sp. 8_5_2. Next base: position 4,105,945 of record NZ_CM181238.1, on the reverse strand, counting down.
GACATCACCCTTGGCATCGCTTTTCACCTGCTTGAGCAGGTCGGCGTAGCCGGGGATGGCGGCGGCCTTCAGCAGCAGCGACGGGTTGGTGGTGGCATCCACCGGCTTCAGCCGGGTGATGGCATCCAGGTCCCCGGTGTCGGCGACCACGGTGGTGAACTGCTTCAGTTGTTCCAGCTTGGAAGTCATGGGCGTGCTCTGTCCTGTGCATTTACTCGACATTACCCGAGCCCCGACGGCCGCTCAAGGGCCTGCGGAACAGGGCTGGCCGGCGACGGCCGTTGCGAGAGGTGAACATTCGAGTCACAAGCTGCCACGAGGTTCCGCCGTCCATCCACCGCGTCGCCTGGCAAGCGTGATTACCGCCCCTGCAACAACTCCACCGCCTCGTCAAACACCGCCAGCGGCTGCGCCGCCTTGTGGATGTCCGCCGACAGCAGCTGGCGGAACCGCCGCGCGCCCTTGAACCCCTGGGCCAGCCCGAGGATATGCCGGGTAACGTGATGCATCGCGCCACCGCTTTCCATGTGCGCAACGATGTAAGGCCGCAACTGCGCCAGCACCTCGCTGCGGCTGACCACCGCCGCCCCGCTGCCGAACAGCTGCTGGTCCACTTCGGCCAGCAGGTAAGGGTTGTGGTATGCCTCGCGCCCCAGCATCACGCCGTCGAAGGTTTCAAGGTGCGCCTGGCATTCGGCCAAGGTCTTGATACCGCCGTTGAGCACCAGCTCCAGGTCCGGAAAGTCAGCTTTCAGCTGCGCCGCCACGTCATAACGCAGTGGCGGCACCTCGCGGTTCTCCTTTGGCGACAGCCCCTCCAGGATCGCGATGCGCGCATGCACGGTAAAGCTCCGGCAACCGGCCTCGCGTACCTGGCCAACGAAGTCGCACAGCTCGGCATAGCTGTCGCGGCCATTGATGCCGATGCGATGCTTGACCGTGACCGGCGTCGACACCGCATCCCGCATGGCTTTCACGCAATCGGCAACGAGGCCTGGGTGAGCCATCAGGCAAGCGCCGATCATGTTGTTCTGCACCCGGTCACTCGGGCAGCCGACATTAAGGTTGACCTCGTCGTAGCCGGCTTCTTGCGCAAGGCGCGCACAAGCGGCCAGGTCGGCCGGGACGCTACCGCCCAGCTGCAGGGCCAGCGGGTGCTCGGATATATCGTGGCGCAGGAAACGGTGGGCGTCGTTGTGCAGCAGGGCACCGGTGGTGACCATTTCGGTGTAGAGCAGGGTGTGTTTGGAGAGCAGGCGCAGGAAGAACCGGCAATGGCGGTCTGTCCAGTCCATCATCGGTGCAACGGAAAACCGGCGGGACGGTTCCGCGCCTTGAATTACAGCGGATTCTTGGGGCATCTGGGGCACATATCTGATACCCGGCCGGGTACTGCGCAGCCGGGTGGATTTGGGGAATGCGCATAGTCTACCAACTTGGCCTGCCATGCGTCTGGGCCGGTGATGGCTGGCTGTGCCATACCTGATCGTTCAGTGTATGGCTTGAGACAGGTGATGCTGCAGAGTGGCCAACCGAGAAATCCAGTCAAGCCAACAAGGCTGACAACCATGGCCTGACAGGTTTGGTACGTTGCAACAAATGTGGGAGCGGCGGTGCGGCGATCCGATTCACCCGCGAAGCGCCGCGCGGGCGGCGCTCGATCTCACAGGCGCTGAAACTGCCATGTCGATCACCTATCAGCCCAACGTGCTTGACTGACTGGTACTTGGGTAATCAGTCCCCCCTCACTTGACTCGTGAAAATTTTAGTGTATTTTTTCATGAAAAATAACTCTAAAAATTTCACGGCAGTCCGAATCATGAAGATGCACGAAGAGCTTGAAGCCCTCGCAATCCTTGTTCACGACCTGCGCAAATTCAAGAACCTGACCCTGGGCGAGCTGGCCGAGCGGATCAACCGCTCGGTCGGCTTTCTCTCCCAGGTTGAACGCGGTGTCTCGCGCCCTACGGTTGCAGACCTCACCGCCATCAGCGAAGCGCTCGGTGTGTCCACCGCGTACTTCTACAACCTCAGCAAGCCCCGCAGCGTCAGCTGGGTCACGCGCCCCCACGAGCGGCGCACGCTGTATCTGGAATCGGGCATCACCGATGTGCTGGCGTCGCCCACCATCGCCGGCGCCTTCTCCATGCTCGACAGCCATCTCGAGCCAGGCGCCAGCAGTGGCGAGCCGTACCTCAGTGACCGTTCCGAGCAGGGCTGTTTCGTGCTTGAAGGCGAGCTCACGGTGTGGCTGGACCAGGGCGATGCCGTGACCCTGCAAGCCAACGACTGCTTCCAGCTGCACCCGCATGCGCAGTTTCGCTACGCCAACCTGACGGACAAACCCACCCGTGTGCTCTGGGTCTTCAACTGAATTCGTTCACCTCACAAGGACAAGAAGATGAGTGTCATCTTTCCGGATCTGCTGACTGAAGTGCGCTCGTTCCGGGCGCAGTACCCGGCCATACGTTATGTCGACCTGATTGCGCTGGATATCCCCGGGCACTTCTACGGCAAGCGCTACCCCATGGACATGCTGGAAAAAGTCGCCGCCGGCACGCCACTGAAGTTGCCGCAGAACTGTGTGCTGCTGGGTACCCAGGGTGGCCTGTACCCGATTGGTGACTACTGCTTCGCCGACGGCGACCCGGATGCTACACGGCGCCTGGTGCCGGGTACCCTGAAGCCGGTGCGCTGGGAGCAGGAAATGATCGCCCAGATGCTTATCACCTCCGACGGCACCGCCAAACCTATCGAGTTCGAGCCCCGTGAAGTGCTGGCCCGCGTCATCCAGCGCCTGGCCAGGCGTGGTATCCGCCCGGTAGTGGCTTTCGAGCTGGAGTTCTACCTGTTCGACCGCAAGCTCGCCAACGGCCAGCCGCAATACCCACGCGACACCGCGAGCGAAGACCCGGACGACCAGCCGAACATGCACATCGAGCGCTTGTCGCGGTTCTCGTCGGTGCTGCACGAAATGGTCGATGGCGCCAACGAGCAGGGCGTGCCGGCCAACGTCATCACGGCGGAGCTGGGCCCAGGCCAGTTCGAGATCAATTTCTCCCACAGCGACGATGCCCTCAGTGCGGCGGACTGGTCGGCGCTGTTCTGCCGCAGTACCCGTGGCATCGCCCTGAAGCACGGCTACCGTGCCAGCTTCATGAGCAAGCCGTACCTGCACGCACCGGGCAGCGGCATGCATGTACACGTAAGCCTGTACGACGACGCCGGCAACAACATTCTGGCCGGCGCCGAACAGCGCAAGCTGCGCCATGCGGTGGCCGGGTGCCTGGAACTGCTGCCCCACTGCATGCCGATCTTCGCCCCCAACCACAACGCCTACCGCCGTTATGGCGCCATGGTCAACGCGGCGAGCAAGGCCAGCTGGGGCTTCGAAGACCGCGATGCGTGCATTCGCATACCCGAGTCCGACCCGCGCAACCTGCGCATCGAGCACCGCCTCGCTGGCGCCGATGCCAACCCGTACCTGGTGCTGGCCGCCATCCTCACCGGCATGGAGCATGGCCTGGATCGCGGCGTCGAACCTATCGCCCCGCTGAACGACAACCGCCAGAGCGGCATCGATTTCCCCAAGGATGCCCTCAGCGCCCTGGCCGCCATGCGGCACCACCCGGTCCTGAACGAGGGCCTGGGCAGTGAGTTCGTGATGGTCTATTGCGAAAACAAATACCAGGAACAACTGGACTTCATGCAGCACATCGATGCCCGCGAGTACCGCTGGTTCTTGTAGGTGCCGGCGCTCGAACAGCGACGCTGCGCCCTTTCTTTCTAGCGTTTCAATACAACGCGCAATATGGATTTGCCGGAGGAAGATATGCCCCGTGTGCCCGTTATCGGCATTACCGCATGCACCAGCATGATTGAACAGCATGCAACCCAGACCATCAGCGAGAAGTACGCGCGTGCGGCAGCCAAGGCCGCGTCCGGCTTGCCGATCGTGATTCCCAGCCTGGCAGAGCTGATGGACAGCGCCGATATCCTCGACGTGGTGGATGGGCTGATCTTCACCGGTTCGCCGTCCAACATCGAACCGTTCCACTACAACGGGCCGGCGAGTGCCGCAGGCACCCATCACGACCCTTTGCGTGATGCCACCACCTTGCCGCTGATGCGTGCGGCCATTGCCGCCGGGGTGCCGGTGCTGGGCATTTGCCGTGGGTTTCAGGAAATGAACGTGGCGCTGGGCGGCACCCTGCACCAGAACGTTCACCAGACCGGCGTGTTCATGGACCACCGCGAAGGCAAGGACGAGCCCATCGACAAGCAATATGGCCCGCGTCACGCCTTGCATATCGAGCCGGGCGGCATGCTCGAGCGCATGGGCTTGCCGGCGATCATCGAGGTCAATTCCATTCATGCCCAGGGCATCGACGTATTGGCGCACGGGCTGCGGGTGGAGGCGCTGGCGCCCGATGGCCTGGTCGAAGCAATTTCGGTACGCAACAGCAAGGGTTTTGCCCTGGCCGTGCAATGGCACCCCGAGTTTCAGGTGATGGACAACCCCCATTACCTGGCCATCTTCCAGGCCTTCGGCAAGGCCTGTCGGCATCGTTCGGTACTGCGCCAGACGCTGTTGAAGTCGGCCTGAATACCGACCGTCCCCACTGCAAAAATACCCGCGCAGCACGGCTGCGCAACTTGATGGAGTGAAGTCAATGCGTGAACAGAATTCGCAAACCCTCGCCTGGCAGGCCATGAGCCGTGACCATCACCTGGCCCCGTTCAGCGACGTGAAGCAACTGGCCGAGAAAGGCCCGCGCATCATCACCTCGGCCAAGGGCGTATACCTCTGGGACAGCGAGGGCAACAAGATCCTCGATGGCATGGCCGGCCTGTGGTGCGTGGCGGTCGGCTATGGTCGCGATGAGCTGGCCGAGGTTGCCAGTCAGCAGATGAAACAGTTGCCGTACTACAACCTGTTTTTCCAGACCGCGCACCCACCGGCGCTGGAGCTGGCCAAGGCCATCGCCGATGTGGCGCCGCAAGGCATGAACCATGTGTTTTTCACCGGCTCCGGCTCGGAAGGTAACGACACCGTGCTGCGCATGGTCCGCCACTACTGGGCGATCAAGGGCCAGAGCAGCAAGAAGGTCATCATCGGCCGCATCAACGGCTACCACGGCTCCACCGTGGCAGGCGCGGCCCTGGGCGGCATGAGCGGCATGCACCAGCAGGGGGGGGTGATCCCGGATATCGTGCACATCCCGCAGCCCTACTGGTATGGCGAAGGCGGCGACATGACCGAGGCCGACTTCGGCGTGTGGGCGGCCGAGCAGCTGGAGAAAAAGATCCTGGAAGTGGGCGTGGACAATGTCGCCGCGTTTATCGCCGAACCCATCCAGGGCGCCGGTGGCGTGATCATCCCGCCGCAGACCTACTGGCCGAAGATCAAGGAAATCCTCGCCAGATACGACATCCTGTTCGTCGCCGATGAAGTGATCTGCGGCTTCGGCCGTACCGGGGAGTGGTTCGGTACCGATTACTACGACCTCAAGCCCGACCTGATGACCATCGCCAAGGGCCTTACCTCTGGCTACATTCCCATGGGCGGTGTGATCGTGCGGGACGACGTGGCCAAGGTCATCAGCGAAGGCGGCGATTTCAACCACGGCTTCACCTATTCCGGGCACCCGGTGGCGGCTGCGGTGGGCCTGGAGAACCTGCGGATCCTGCGGGACGAGCAGATCATCGAGCAGGTCCGGGAAAAAACCGCGCCTTATCTGCAACAACGCCTGCGCGAGCTGGCCGACCACCCGCTGGTAGGCGAAGTGCGCGGCCTGGGCATGCTCGGTGCGATCGAGCTGGTGAAAGACAAGGCCACCCGTGCCCGTCATGAAGGCAAAGGTGTCGGCATGATCTGTCGCCAGCACTGCTTCGACAACGGCCTGATCATGCGCGCCGTGGGCGACACCATGATCATCGCGCCGCCGCTGGTGATCAGCATCGAGGAAATCGACGAACTGGTGGCAAAAGCGCGCACGTGCCTGGATTTGACGTACGAGGCGGTTCGTTAAGGATAGAGGGCCTGGCTGTCCATATTCAGCGCCTGTGAGATCGAGCGCCGCCCGCGCGGCGCTTCGCAGCACAAGGCTGCTACATTTGTTTCGGGACAATTATTCCTGAGGCAGCCGCGCCAAGGCATTTTGCTTTGTCAGGTGAATCATGTACTTTTCAGGGCATCAATTTCCCGTCCGAAAGTCGCGATTCAACTATGAAAGTGCATGAAGAAGTCGAAGGCCTGGCAGTACTGATTCGCGACCTGCGCAAGTTCAAAGGCCTCACCTTGGGCGAACTGGCCCAGCGCATCGGCCGTTCGGTGGGCTTTCTGTCCCAGGTCGAGCGCGGCGTATCGCGCCCGACCGTGGCCGACCTCACGGCCATCAGTGAAGAGCTTGGCGTGTCGACGGCCTATTTCTACAAGCTGGAAAAGCCCCGCGAACTCGACTGGGTCACCCGCCCTCACGAGCGTCGCACGCTGCACCTGGCCGGCGGTATCACCGATGTGCTGGCATCGCCCAGCATATCCGGCGCCTTCTCCATGCTTGACAGCCACCTGCAGCCGGGCGCCAGCAGCGGCGAGGCGTACCTGGACGACAGTTCGGAACAAGGCTGTTTCGTGCTTGAAGGCGAGCTGACCGTCTGGCTGGATGGCGGCGAGCCGGTAACGCTGCAGGCCAGTGACAGTTTCCAGCTGCAACCTCACGCAAGGTTTCGCTACGCCAACCTCACCGACAAGCCCACCCGGGTGCTCTGGGTGTTCAGCTGAGGCGAGGGCGCACCACAGTCATCCGCGTGGCTATCGCGCCAGACGGTCATGGCGTATCGCTTTGAGGGGACTATCGTTGCTTGTCTGGGCAACGACTACCAGCCGAGGGCGGAGCCATGAACACCAGTGATCTGCTTGAACAGTTACTCAGGGCCGGGCAAGGCTCGCAAGCGCAACAAGGAAGTGCCGGCCCGTCATCGCAGGACACCCTGGGCGGGTTGCTTGGCGGCTTGCTCGGTGGCGGCGGTGCCACGCGCGGCGGTGGCGGCCTTGGTGGTCTGCTGGGCGGTCTGTTGGGTGGCAGTGGCGGCAGCGCTGGCGGCTTTGCCCAGGGGCGCTCCGCGGGTGGCAGCAACTACGCGGCCTTGGCATCGTTGGGGATGATGGCGTTCCAGGCCTATCAAAGCTGGCAGCGCAGTCAGGCGGCAGCCCCGCAGGCGGCACTTCGTACGGTCGATCAATTGTCCGGCCCCGAGGCCGAGGGCCACAGCCATGCAATCCTGCGTGCGCTGATTGCGGCAGCCAAGGCTGACGGCCGTGTCGACGAGCAGGAACAACAGTTGATCTACGCAGAGATCAAACGGCAAACCAGCGACCCGCAACTGCAGCAATGGCTGGATGAGGAAGTCGGCAAGCCACTCGATGCTGCCGAGGTGGCCCGGTCGGCCCAGGACCCGGCCATGGCTGCGGAAATGTACCTGGCCAGCGTAATGCTGGTGGACGACCAGCAGGACGCAGAGCGCGCCTACCTGGACGAACTGGCCGCCGCACTGCAGCTCGATCCGGCATTGCAACTGCAGCTGGAACAGCAGGCCAAAGGCGCCGCTTGAACGGGCCAGAGGTTGATGTCGGCATGCGTTGAAACCGGGGAAACCGGGTTCTCTAGGTCCACGGGCCGCTCTGTTTCCTCGATGGTGCAGGCTTTTGCCGCGCTGCCAGGGCAGGGCACCTGCTACTGCAACCCCTGTACATGCCCCTCCCGCAGCCAGAACCACCGCAGGTCGGTTTCAGAATGCGCCTGGTCGCTCGCACGCAACCCTCAAACGCTACAAGTGCCATGCTTGCAGGATGCCTAGGGACCAGTGCGCGCAGACGCGCGGCCGTGGGCGAGGAGGCCGCCAGCACCACGCAACCGTGACGTGGCCGGCGCGCCGCAGCAGAACACGCCGGATACCTGCCCTTACAACAATTCAGGCGGGGTCCGTGATTCCGAGGTCCGCTGTATGCCTGATGAATTGCTCCACCTGCCCGTGATCCAGCGCATCCTGGCGCGCGACAAGGATACCCCTGGCGCGCTGCTGCCGATCCTGCACGCCATCCAGCACGACATCGGTTTCATCCCGGAAGCCGCCATTCCCGAAATCGCCCATGCCTTGAACCTCAGCCTGGCCGAGGTGCACGGGGTAATCAGCTTCTACCACGACTTCCGCACCGCTGCGCCAGCACGCCACACCCTGCGCCTGTGCCGCGCCGAGTCGTGCCAGAGCCGTGGCGCCGAGGCCCTGGCCGCGCAGCTGCGCGAGCAGCTGGCACTGGACGACCACGGCACCAGCGCCGACGGCGCCATCAGCCTGCGCCCGGTGTACTGCCTGGGCGCCTGCGCCTGCTCGCCGGCGCTGGAACTGGACGGCCAGGTGCACGCACGGCTCACCCCGGAGCGCTTGCGCGCCCTGGTGAACGGTTGCCGGGAGGACGCAGCATGCTGAAGGTGTACATCCCTTGTGATTCGATCGCCCGTGCCGTCGGCGCCGATCAGGTTGCCGATGCCTTGCAGCGCGAGGCTGCGCGCCGCCAGTTGCCGGTGGAGATCCAGCGCACCAGTTCGCGCGGGCTCTACTGGCTGGAGCCGCTGCTGGAGTGCGACAGCGTCCAGGGTCGCCTGGGTTTCGGCCCGGTCACCCCGCAGGACGTGCCATCGTTGCTCGATGCTTTAGCCGGCGAACCCGGCGGCCACTCGCTGGCGCTGGGGCCAGTCGAGGCAATACCTTATCTCAAGACCCAGCAACGCCTGCTGTTCGCCCGAGCCGGCATTACCCGGCCACTGTCGCTGGACGACTACCGCGCCAACGGCGGCTTTGCCGGTCTTGCAGCGGCGGTGGCCCTGGACGGGGCCGAAGTGGTCGCTGCCGTGCTCGATTCCGGTCTGCGCGGCCGGGGCGGCGCAGCGTTCCCGGCCGGCATCAAGTGGCGTACGGTGCGGGACGCGGGGGCCGGGCAGAAGTACGTGGTCTGCAACGCCGACGAAGGCGATTCCGGCACCTTCGCCGACCGCATGCTGATGGAAGGCGACCCCTTCCTGCTGATCGAAGGCATGATCATCGCCGGCCTGGCAGTGGGCGCCGACAAGGGCTACATCTATGTGCGCTCTGAATACCCCGACGCCATTCGCGTGCTGAACCAGGCCTTCGCCCTGGCGCGTGATGCCGGCTACCTGGGCAGCGATGTCGCCGGCAGCGGCCAGGCGTTCGACCTGGAAGTGCGGGTGGGGGCGGGCGCCTATATCTGTGGCGAAGAAACCGCGCTGCTCGAATCCATCGAAGGCAAGCGCGGCATTGTCCGCGCCAAACCACCGCTGCCGGCACTGCAGGGGCTGTTTGGGCTGCCGACGCTGGTGCACAACGTGCTCACCCTGGCTTCGGTGCCCATCATCCTGGCCAAAGGCGCAGCGTTCTATCGTGATTTCGGCATGGGCCGTTCGCTGGGCACCATGCCGTTCCAGCTGGCCGGCAACATCCGCCAGGGTGGCCTGGTGGAACGCGCCTTCGGCCTGACCCTGCGTGAGCTGGTCGAAGGCTACGGCGGCGGCACTGCCAGTGGCCGGCCGCTGAAGGCTGCGCAGGTCGGCGGCCCGCTGGGTGCCTGGGTGCCGCCCAGCCACTTTGATACGCCCCTGGACTACGAAGCCTTCGCGGCCATGGGCGCGATGCTCGGTCACGGCGGCGTGGTGGTGGCCGACGACACCCTGAACATGGCCAGCATGGCGCGCTTCGCCCTGCAGTTCTGCGCCGAAGAGTCCTGCGGTAAATGCACCCCGTGCCGCATCGGCTCCACCCGCGGCATGGAAGTGGTCGACCGGCTGATCGCCAGCAGCGATTTCACCGAGCGCCACGACCAGGCGCTGTTGCTGCGCGACCTGTGCGACACCCTGCAATATGGCTCGCTGTGCGCCATGGGCGGCATGACCGCGTACCCTGTGGCCAGCGCCCTCAAGTACTTCCCCGCCGATTTTGGGCTGACCACCACGGAGGCCGCGCAGTGATCAATTACTTCGACCCCGATTTTGATAAAAGCAGCGACCTCGGCACCCCGGCCCGTGACAGCGAGGTACAGGTCAGCCTGCACATCGATGGCCGCGCCATCAGCGTGCCCGCCGGCACGTCGGTAATGCGCGCCGCAGCCATGCTCGGCACCAGCATTCCCAAGCTGTGCGCCACAGACAGCCTTGAAGCCTTCGGCTCATGCCGCATGTGCATGGTGGAAATCGAGGGCATGCGCGGCTACCCGGCGTCCTGCACCACCCCGGTCAGCGAAGGCATGCAGGTGCGTACCGAAACCCCGCGCCTGGCGGGCCTGCGCCGCAACGTGATGGAGTTGTACATCTCCGACCACCCGCTGGACTGCCTGACCTGCTCGGCCAACGGCAACTGCGAGCTGCAGACCGTGGCCGGCCAGGTCGGCCTGCGCGAGGTGCGCTACGGCTATGACGGGGCCAACCACCTGGCCGAAAAAAAGGACGTCTCCAACCCGTATTTCGACTATGAGCCGAGCAAGTGCATCGTCTGCAGCCGCTGTGTACGCGCCTGCGAGGACATCCAGGGTACCTTTGCCCTGACCATCACCGGGCGTGGCTTCGAGTCGCGGGTGGCGGCTGCGGGTGGTGAAAATTTCCTGGCCTCGGAGTGCGTGTCCTGCGGCGCCTGCGTGCAGGCCTGCCCGACCGCAACCCTGACCGAAAAGAGCCTGGTCCAGCTTGGCCAGCCTGAGCGTTCGGTCATCACTACCTGCGCGTACTGCGGTGTCGGCTGCTCGTTCCGCGCTGAAATGAAGGGTGACACGCTGGTGCGCATGGTCCCCGACAAGAACGGCGGTGCCAACCACGGCCACGCCTGCGTCAAGGGCCGCTTCGCCTGGGGCTACGCCACCCACCCGGACCGCATCACCAGACCGATGATCCGCAAGCGGCTGGAAGACCCGTGGCAGGAGGTCAGCTGGGACGAGGCGGTGAATTACGCCGCCAGCGAGTTCCGTCGCATTCAGCTCAAGTACGGGCGCGACTCCATCGGTGGTATCACCTCCAGCCGCTGCACCAACGAAGAAGCCTACCTGGTGCAGAAACTGGTGCGCACTGCCTTCGGTAACAACAATGTCGATACCTGCGCGCGGGTGTGCCATTCACCCACCGGCTATGGCCTGAAGCAGACCCTCGGCGAATCGGCCGGCACGCAAAGCTTCGATTCGGTGATGCAGGCCGACGTGGTGCTGGTGATCGGCGCCAACCCTACCGACGCCCATCCGGTGTTCGGCTCGCAGCTCAAGCGCCGCCTGCGCCAGGGCGCACGGCTGATCGTGATCGACCCCCGGCGCATCGACCTGGTCGATTCGCCGCACGCCCGTGCAGACCTGCACCTGCAACTGCGCCCGGGCACCAACGTGGCCATGCTCAACGCGTTGGCCCATGTGATCGTCACCGAGGGCCTGCTGGCCCAGCGCTTCATCGATGCCCGCTGCGAAACCGCAGACTTCGCCCGCTGGCGCGATTTCGTCAGCCTGGCGGACAACGCCCCCGAGCTGCTCGGCCCGGTCTGCGGCGTACCCGCCGAGCAGATTCGCGCCGCTGCCCGGCTCTACGCCACCGGCGGCAACGCGGCCATCTATTACGGGCTGGGCGTGACCGAGCACAGCCAGGGCAGTACCGCCGTCATGGGCATCGCCAACCTGGCCATGGCCACCGGCAACATCGGCCGCGAAGGGGTAGGGGTAAACCCGTTGCGCGGGCAGAACAACGTGCAGGGATCGTGTGACATGGGCTCGTTCCCCCACGAACTGCCCGGTTACCGGCATATTTCCAACGAAGGGGTACGCGCCGAGTTCGAGCGGGCCTGGGGCGTGACCTTGCAGCCTGACCCGGGGCTGCGCATTCCCAACATGTTCGAGGCGGCGCTGGACGGTAGCTTCAAGGCCCTGTACTGCCAGGGCGAGGACATCGCCCAGAGCGACCCCAATACCCAGCACGTCACTGCTGCCTTGCGCGCCATGGAGTGCGTGGTGGTGCAGGATATCTTCCTGAATGAAACCGCCAAGTTCGCCCATGTGTTCCTGCCGGGCAGTTCGTTCCTGGAAAAGGACGGCACCTTCACCAACGCCGAGCGGCGTATCTCGCGGGTGCGCAAGGTCATGGAGCCGCTGGCCGGCAAGGCCGACTGGGAGGCCACCGTGGCCCTGGCCAACGCGCTGGGCTATCCGATGAACTACCAGCATCCGTCCCAGATCATGGAGGAAATCGCCCGCCTGACGCCCACCTTCCGCCGCGTCAGCTACGCCGAAATCGACCGCCAGGGCAGCCTGCAATGGCCCTGCAACGACGCCGCGCCGGACGGCACGCCGACCATGCACATCGACCAGTTCGTGCGCGGCAAGGGGCGCTTCATGCTGACCGGCTATGTGCCCACCGACGAGAAGGTCAACAACCGTTACCCACTGCTGCTGACCACCGGGCGCATCCTCAGCCAGTACAACGTCGGCGCCCAGACCCGGCGTACCGGCAACGTCGCCTGGCATGATGCCGACCGCCTCGAAATCCACCCGACCGACGCCGAAAGCCGTGGCATCCAGGACGGTGACTGGGTCGGCATCGGCAGCCGCGCCGGGCAGACCGTGCTACGGGCCAAAGTCAGTGCGCGGGTGGCGCCGGGGGTGGTGTACACCACTTTCCACTTCCCCGAGTCGGGGGCCAACGTGATCACTACCGACAACTCGGACTGGGCCACCAACTGCCCCGAGTACAAGGTCACAGCGGTGGAGGTGGTGAAGGTGTTCCAGCCGTCGCAATGGCAGCAGCGTTACCAGGACTTCAGTGATGAACAGCGGCGCCTGCTGCAGGAACGCCGTACAGCGGAGCAAGCCGAGGTACGCCGATGAGCAGCGACAACCTGGTCAAGATGGCCAACCAGATTGCCCATTACTTCGACAGCGAGCCAGACCGTGCGCTGGCGGTGCAAGGGGTGCGGCAGCATTTGCAGAGCTTCTGGACGCCGGCCATGCGCCAGCAGCTGGCAGCCTGGGTTGCGGCTAACGAAGGGGAGGGGGTGGACCCGAAAGTGCGCGAAGCATTGGCGTAGCGGCTGGTGCTTTTTGGGGCTGCTTCGCAGCCCATCGCCGGCAAGCCAGCTCCCACAGGTGCTGTGCATGGCTTCAGGTCAATGCGGTCGATGTGGGAACTGGCTTGCCGGCGATAGGGCCCTGGCAGGTCGAACTCAGCCGCGGGCCAGTTCGGCCAGGTGGGCGATGGCTTCTTCGCTTTTGAGTACCAGTACATCACCCTCCAGCTTGTCCAGCACCACTTCCGAGGTATTGCCGATCAACGCCCCGGTAATCCCGGTACGGCACACGGTGCCAATCACCGTTACCACCGCATCGAGCTTCTGTGCGGTATGCGGGATCAGCACATCCGCCGGCCCTTCAGCCACATGCAGGCACTCGTCGCTGATGCCGTACTCGGCCTGGAACGCGTTGCATGCTTCGCGGTAGCGCTGTTCGATGGTCTCGCTCAGCTGGTACGTCGGGTCCGAGGCCGACAGCATTGGCGACGGATGGGCACTGATGACGTGCAGCTCACCCTTGGCCAGTTTGGCGATCTCGAAGCCATGGTCGATGATGCTGGCATGCAGGCGGCGGTGGTCTTCGTCCTGGTTGCCCACGTCCACTGCGGCCAGCACCTTGCCCGCGGTCCAGGGCCGCTCGCTCTTGACCATCAGCACCGCACACGGGCACTGGCGCAGCAGCTTCCAGTCACTGGGGGTGAGCAGGGCCTTCTTCAGCGGGTTGTCCGGGCGGTGCTCCTTGATCACCAGCTCGCAGCCTTCGGCCTGCTGCACGGCAATGATGGATTCATGCAGGGTGTCATGCCTGGCCTGTTCATGGGTGACGTTGTCATAACCGTCATCATGCAGCTGGCTGCTCAGCAGGCTCAGCAACGCGCTGTGGTCATGCCGCTTGTCGCACATCAGCAGGTGCAGGCGTGCGCCGGTGACGCCGGCAATCAGCTTGGCCCGGGTCAGCGCCCGGCTGTGGGCGTGGTCGGGGTCGAGGACGACGAGGATGCTGCGGACGGCTTGCATGGGGGCAACTCCCTTCAAAGGTGGCACCGGTGCTTGACTATAGCCGGTGCTACCCTGGCTGGCGCTTGATGTACATCAAGCATAGTCACTGGCGCCGACGGCCGCCGCCGGTATAATCGCCGACCCTGCCTGTTCTGTGTGGTCGCACCCTATGTCCCTGATCCCCGAAATCGACGCCTTTCTTGGCTGCCCGACGCCAGACGCCTGGATCGAAGCGGCGCTCGCCGACCAGGAAACCCTGCTGATCGACCACAAGAACTGCGAATTCAAGGCCGCCAGCACCGCCTTGAGCCTGATGGCCAAGTACAATACCCACCTCGACCTGATCAATATGATGTCGCGCCTGGCCCGCGAAGAGCTGGTGCACCACGAGCAGGTGCTGCGCCTGATGAAGCGCCGCGGCGTGCCACTGCGCCCGGTCTCGGCCGGGCGTTATGCCTCGGGCTTGCGCCGCCTGGTGCGGTCCCACGAGCCGGTCAAGCTGGTGGACACGCTGGTGGTGGGGGCGTTCATCGAGGCGCGCAGCTGCGAGCGTTTCGCCGCACTGGTACCGCACCTGGATGAGGAGCTGGGCCGCTTCTACCACGGCCTGCTGAAAAGCGAAGCGCGCCACTACCAGGGCTACCTGAAACTGGCGCACAACTATGGCGATGAGGCGGACATCGCCTGCCGGGTGGAGCTGGTTCGTGCAGCAGAAGTGGAGCTGATCCAGTCACCGGACCAGGAGCTGCGCTTTCACAGTGGCATACCCTTGGCGCAGGCCGCCTGATCGCACCAGGCGGCCCGGCGTTCAGTTGCGCCGCCCCAGCAGCAGGCCGACCACCAGGCCGAAACCTGCAGAAATGGCCACCGTCTGCCACGGGTGGCCACCAATGTAGTCCTGGGTGGCGTCCACCACTGGCTGCGCCTTGTCACGCATGTTACCGGCGGCCTGGCGCGCCTGCTTGAGCTTGAGGCTGACCTGCGCGCGCAGGTTATCTGCCTCTTCGCCAACCAGGGCGGCGCTCTCGGTCAGCAGCTTCTCCGATTCTTCGATCAGCGACTGCAACTCGCTGAATACCTGGTCCTTGATCTGATCGCTGTCAGCCTGTGCGGCGTTTTTGCGGGCCATGAACTCGTCCTCGTCGATGGGGTGGTTTGAACAATGGATACTTGTGCACCGGAAAAGTTGCGTCGGCGTGACGGCGGCACGCTGGTGTAAGATAGCCGCCATTTACGGATCAGGCAGGTGAGTCATGAGTTTCAATCTGGCCAACATGAGCTTCGAGGAACGGGCGCAGATCGAGGCTGAAAAGGCCCGGCTGTTCGCGATGTGGCAGAGCAACCTGGGCAAGGCCAAGGGCGACGCTGCCCGGCTGATTGCCGAAAAACCGCGGCGCAAGGGCAAATGGGCCGAGTGGGTGCGCGCCGAGCTGGAGGGCATGACCCCGCCCGAATACGCCAGCATGGTGCGCAGCGAAGTCAACAAGCTGATGGCTGCCGCCAGCGCCAGCCGCTGATTGCAACCCGTCGGGCGCTTGTCAGTACGTGCCCTTGGGCAAGTCCAGCTTGCCCTCGTCGGTAAAGCGTACGGTGCCCAGCGGCCCACCGGCCAGCTTGCCGCGAAGCTTGTACGGCAGGCCCTGCAGCGAGTTCACCTGGCCCAGCCCATAGGCCTGGCGCAGGAAGGAAAATGCCGTGATGCTTACCGGCACCACAATTACTGCTTCGTCGTAACGGCCAATATGGCCTTGCTGGTCACTGACCCCGGCGGCCAGCGGTTGGCCGTTAACCTCCAGGTTCAGGGCGATGCCGTTGTAGTCGATGGCGGCCTCGTTGGGGTTTTGCACCCGCATTTTCACTGCCATGCGCATTTCCAGCTCCTGCCCGGGCAGCGGCTCGATGCCGATCACGCTGATGTTCAGCGGGTCGCGTGGCTGTAAAAGTGCACAGGCCCCAAGGCCGTAAGCCATCAACAGGACCAGAAGCCAGCGGGTAGAGCGGTGCAGAAGGGCAGTCATGGGGGCGGCCTTGCCAGAGAAAACACGCTGGCAGTGTGGCAAATACGGGTCGGCGTTGAAAGTGATCGTCGAGATGAAAGATACTGTTTCTCATTAACGCCCGATAATTTCTCCTACTGGCCTTTCCCAACCCATGCTGACGTCTCCCGTGTCGAGCCTGCTGGCGAGTTTCCAGGAGCACTACGACGACCTGCTGCAGTTTCTGACCCGGCGCATGAGCGACCGCCAGCGTGCGGCCGACGTGGCACAGGAAACCTACCTGAAACTGCTGCACATCGATGAGCAGGCGGTGCCGGTGCTGCATGCGCGCAGTTTCATCTTCCGTGTGGCTGGCAACCTGGCCATCGATACCTTGCGCCGCGAACGGCGCATTGCCGCCAGCCACGACGACAGCGACGGGGCAAGCGAGCTGGCGTGCCCGGCGCCGGCACCTGAGGCGGCACTGCTGGCTCGCGAGCGGCTGCAGATTCTTGATCAAGCGCTGTTGCAACTGCCTGCCAATGCCCGCCAAGCGCTGTTGCTCAACCGCATCGAGGGCCTGACCCAGGCGCAGATCGCACTGCGCCTGGGCGTTTCCGAGAGCATGGTGGCCAAATACATTGGCCAGGCCCTGCGCCATTGCCGCGGCTGGCTGAAACAGGCGGGCGTGGCGGCCTCGGTAGTCTTGCTGGTCGCGGCAGTAGCGGGCTGGCAGCAGGCGCCGATGCTGTTGGCCGATTACCACACCGGAGTGGGTGAGCGGCGGGTGATTACCTTGGCCGATGGCACACGCGTCACGTTGAACAGCGCCAGTGCCTTGAGCGTCACATACACTGACCGTGAGCGGCGGGTGGTGCTGGCGTCTGGTGAGGCCCTGTTCGAGACCGCTGATGATGCACGGCCTTTCGTGGTCGATAGCGCGGGTGAGCGGGTGCAGGGCAGTGCCGCCACCTTCAGCGTGCGCCGCGATGGCCGCGTGGTATTGGCGCAAGGCGAAGCCAAGGTCGGCGAGCATGAACTGGCGATAGCGGCCGATGCCAGCGTGCAGATGGCCTGGCAACGCGGCAAGCTGATCTTCAATGGCAAGCCGCTGGGCCAGGTGCTGGCCGAGCTTGAGCGCTACCGGCACGGGCATATCGTGCTGTCCGACCGCCAGCTGGCGGCGATGGAGGTGAGCGGGGTGTTCGACCTGGATGAACCTGAGGCCTTGCTGCGTACTTTGGAGCAGCGTTATGGCCTGAAGGTCACCTACCTGCCGTGGTTGGCCGTGGTGCATTGATCGGCATGTAGAAGCCGCAAAGAGGCCGAAGCGAAAAAAATTCATCCAGCACTGCAAGTTCCTGCAAGCCAGATCGTCGTAGTGGGACTGATCAGCAACCCATTCTCATCTACGACTTGTCTGGAAGCTCATTCGTGCCTCTGATGCTCAAGCCCTTGCACCACCGCCGCAGCCCTGTCCACCATGCCCTGATGTCCTGCAGTGCCCTGGCCATGCTGGCCGGCCCGCTGCCGACCTGGGCCGCCCCGGCGGCCGAGCCGGCCCAGGTTCAGGCCCGCCAGGTCCAGCTCGACCTGCCAGCCCAGCCCCTGGACCAGGCCCTGACCGCGTTTGCCGACCAGGCTGGGCTGCACCTGCTGTACACCACCGGCGATGTCGCCGGCCAGGTCAGCCCCGCCTTGCAAGGCAGCTACAGCATCGAGCAGGCGCTGCAGCAGCTGCTGGCCGGCAGTGGCATGCGCTGGCATTTCAGCGACGCCCGCACGGTCACCCTGCGCACGGCCCAGCCAGCGCCGCAGGCGGTCAACCTAAAGCCGATTCAGGTCAGCGTCGCCTCGCGTACCAGCACCGCGATCAGCGAAATCCCCGGCACGGTCTGGGTGGTCGACCAGCAGCAGCTGCGTGAGCAGATCGACAGCGGCGTCAGCCTGAAGGAAGCTATCGGCAAGCTGGTGCCGGGCCTCGACCTGGCCCCGGAAGGACGTACCAACTACGGCCAGAACATGCGCGGGCGCAACGTGCTGGTGATGATCGACGGGGTCAGCCAGAACAGCTCGCGCGGCCTGTCGCGCCAGTTCGACAGCATTTCGCCGTTCAACGTCGAGCGGGTTGAGGTGCTGTCCGGCGCGAGTGCCATTTATGGCGGCGGCGCCACCGGCGGCATCATCAATATCGTGACTAAAAAGGGCGAGCCTGGCCCGGCGCGCTTCGAGACCCAGCTAGGCGCCAGCAGCGGCTTCAACAACAGCGACGACCTGGCCACGCGCTTTGCCCAGTCGATCAGTGGCGGCAACGAGCGGGTCAATGCCCGCCTGGGTATCTCCGGCGAGCAGAACGAAGCCTTCTACGACGGTGCTGGCGACCAGATCTTCATCGACAATACCCAGACCGACCTGCAGTACAACCGCACCATCGACGTACTGGGCACCCTGGGCTTGCAGCTGAACGACCAGCAGAGCCTCGACCTGCTGGCCCAGTACTATGACTCGGGCAACCATGGCAGCACCGGCATCTACTTCCCCAACCTGAACTACAACGCGCCGTCTGACCTGGAAGACGCTGAGCTGCGCAGTGGTTATTCGTCCGACCTGGAGCCGCGTACCCGTCGCCTGCTGCTGAACGCCAACTACCACCACACCGATGTGCTGGGCCAGGACTTCTACCTGCAGGCGTCCTACCGCAAGGAAGACGACAACTTCTACCCGTTCCCGTACTACAACCGCGCCACGCCCACCGGCTCGCGCGGCGTGTACTTCGCCGCCTCGCAGCAGAACTTCGAGGTCACCAGCCTCAAGGGCCTGTTCGCCAAGCAGTGGGACACGCTGAAGCTGACCTACGGCGTCGATCTGGACCGCGAGCGCTTCAACGCCGAGCAGACCACCTTCAACGCCCTGACCTCGTCGGCGTCGGGTGGCCTTGACATGGAAAAGGAGAGCAAGGCCGCGCGTTACCCAAGCTACCGGGTCGACGGCGTGTCGGTGTACGCCCAGCTCGATTGGCATGCCAGCGACAACCTGACTCTGTCCGGCGGTGCCCGGCGCCAGCAGATGGACGTAGACGTCAGCGACTTCAAGGGCGTGCCCGGCGGCAGCAACGATTACCAGGTCAACCTGTTCAACCTCGGCGCCATCTACGACTTCAAGAACGGCCACCAGGTCTGGACCAACTACGGCGAAGGCTTCGACCTGCCGGACCCGGCCAAGTACTACGGCAAGCCAGGCTTGAGCGTGGCCGACAACCCGCTGACCGGCATCAAGAGTCGCCAGGTGGAACTGGGCTGGCGCTATGCTGACCTGGACTGGGATGCCCAGGCGGCGCTGTACTACATCTGGTCGGACAAGATCATCAACGTCGATTCGCAGACCCTGACCATCAACGTGGAAGAGCAGAAAAGCCGCGACTTCGGCTTTGAAGGGGCGCTGACCCGGCATTTCCAGACCGGTTGGGAAGCCGGTGGCACGCTGCACCTGACCCGCTCCGAGGAAGAGGCTGTGGATGGCGGCTGGATCAAGCGTGACGCCCGCTATGCGTCGCTGTCCAAAGCCACCGCGTTCGTCGGCTGGAAGGGCGATGGCCGCAGCGCGCGGCTGCAGGCCAACCACGCATTCAGCCTGAAGGACGATGCCGACCACGAGATCGACGGCTATACCACCTTCGACCTGCTGGCCAGCCAGGACACCGGCTTCGGCACCCTCAGCGCCGGCGTCCAGAACCTGCTGGACAAGCAATACAGCACGGTCTGGGGGCAGCGCGCGACGCTGTTCTATGCCCCGACATATGGGCCGGCGTACCTGTATGACTACCAAGGCCGCGGGCGTACCTACACGCTGACCTGGAGCATGGCTTACTGATGGTTGCTGCCTGACCCGGCCACTGGCGCCGTCACTGTGGGAGCAACTGTCTCGCGCAAAATTTTTGAAGCGTGCGCGATCCCTGTGGGAGCGGGTTTACCCGCGAAGAGGCCGGTTCAGGCAAACGCTGCCAGCAAATCCTGCGCAAACGCCTGTTGCGCTTCGCCGACCACCTGCGCCCGGTGCCGGGCGAGGGTGAACGGCACGACAAAGTCCAGTCCCGCATCCAGCGCCCACAACAGCCCGTCGGCCTCCCACGCGCGTGCGCAATGACACGGCAGATAGCCGATATGCCGCCCCGACAGAATCAACGTCAGCACGCTCTCGATCTGTTCCGCCACCGCCATGCTGCGCCGGCTCTGGAACGGCTCGCCGCTTTTCAGAAGCCGGTAGGGATGGCGCACCTGGTCGAGCTCCAGCAAGCGCTCAAGCTCAACGTCCGCCTCGCCAAACAGCACGTGCCCCTTGCCGCAAAACAGCCGCTGCCGCTCCTCGAACAGCGGCTGGTAGTCGAAGGCGGCCTGGCTGCCGGAAAAGTAGCTGATGGCGTAATCCAGCCGCTGCTCCAGCAGTAGTCGCTCCAGCTCCGCCGGCGGTGCACTGATCAGCTCCAGCTGCACCGACTCTTGCCGCGAGCGAAACGCGGCAATGGCCGCTGCCAGCTTCAGGCTCACCGTCTTGTCCTGGTTTTCCGCCATGCCGATACGCACGGTCCCCAGCAACCGCCCGGCAGCACCATTGGCCTGCTGGCGAAACTGCTCGATGTTGAGCAGCAGCGCGCGGGCCGCGTCCAGCAACAGCCCGCCTTTTTCCGTCAGGCGAAACCCGCCCTTGCCGCGGCTGCACAGGCGGTAGCCCAGGCGCGCCTCCAGCTGTGCCATGCGCTGGCTGATGGTGGGCTGGGCAAGGCCCAGCACACCTTGCGCAGCGCTGAAGCCACCGGCCTCGACTACAGTGACGAACAGCCGCAGCAGGTGCAGGTCGGGATCGTGCACTTGTCCGAGCATTACATTGCTCCTGATGAATGTCAGCTTTGCAAACTTGCCATTCCTGCAATGTAACCCGGCTGGCATGCTGGCGGCATCCACCCATTTGCCGAGGTGTCCGTCATGCGTCGATCGTTGTGCCTGTTGTCCCTGGTCCTGGCCTTGCCGCTGCAAGCCGAAGAAAAGGTCGTCAACCTCTACAGCTGGGCCGACTATGTCGCCCCGCAAACCCTGCAGCAGTTCGAACGGGAAACCGGTTACAAGGTGCGCTACGACACCTTCGATACCACCGAAGTGCTGGAAACCAAGCTGCTGACGGGCGGCAGTGGCTACGACGTGGTGGTGCCGTCATCGACCGTGCTGGCCCGGGCGCTCAAGGCCAATGCCCTGCAGCCGCTGGACGCCCAGGGCATGCCTGGCTACGCCAACCTCGACAAGGACCTGCTAGCCAAGCTGGCCGAGGCCGACCCGGGCAACCGCCATGCGGTGCCGTACACCTGGGGTACCCTGGGCTTGGGGGTGAATGTGGAGGCGGTGCGCCAGCGCCTGGGCGATGTGCCGCTGGACAGCCTTGACCTGTTGTTCAAGCCTGAGTACGCCAGCCGCTTGAAGGACTGCGGCATCGCCATGCCCGACTCGCCACAGGAGGTGATCGGGGTGGCCCTGAATTACCTGGGCAAGGATCCTTACAGCCAGGACAAGGACGACCTGGCCGCAGCGCAGAACCTGCTGAACCAGTTGCAGCCGTCGATCAGCTACGTCGCCAACGGCCGGCAGATCAGCGACCTGGCCAACGGCAGCGTGTGCCTGGCGCTGACCTACAACGGCGATGCCGCGATGGCCGCCGATCAGGCGCGCCGGGCCGGCAAGCCGTTCGACCTGATCTATCGCATCTCCCGCGAGGGTACGCTGGTGTGGCAGGACAACCTGGTCATCCCCAAGGACGCCCCGCACCCCGAAGCGGCGCGGGCATTCATCGCCTTCATGCTCAAGCCCGAATCGGTGGCGGCGCTGACCAACACGCTGTTCTTCGCCAATGCCAACCAGGCGGCCACACCGTTGGTGGACGAGGCGGTGCGCAATGACCCGGACATCTACCCGCCTGCCGAGGTACGCCAGCGGCTGTACGCCGACCGCAGCATGGCCCTGGCCGACCTGCGTCAGCGCAACCGCCTGTGGACCGCCTTCCGCAGCCGTCAGTAACCCATAACGACAAAGGAGCCCGACCGTGGAGCAAGCCGCAAACAACGACCAGGCCATGACCCGCGACAGCCTGTATGGCACCGCCGCAGAAAGTACCTACGCCGGCATTACCAGTTTCGCCCGCCGCCGCTACAGCCGCGACCTGCGCGGCGTCGATGTGGTGGTCAGCGGTGTGCCGTTCGATACCGCCACCAGCAACCGCCCCGGCGCGCGCTTCGGCCCGCGGGCGATCCGCGCGGCCTCGGTGCAGCAGGCCTGGGCCCGCCACTGGCCGTGGGCGTTCGACCCCTTCGACCACCTGGCGGTGATCGACTACGGCGACTGCGCCTTCGACAGCGGCACCCCGCAGTCGGTGCCGGACAGCATCGAGGCACACGCCACGCACATACTGGAGGCGGGTTGCGCGATGCTCACCCTGGGCGGCGACCACTTCATCAGCTACCCGTTGCTCAAGGCCCACGCCCGGCGCCATGGCCCGCTGGCGCTGATCCACTTCGATGCCCACAGCGACACCTGGCCGGACGAGGAGGGCAAGCGCATCGATCACGGCACGATGTTCTGGCATGCCGCCCGCGAAGGCCTGGTGGACCCGGCCTGCTCGGTGCAGATCGGCCTGCGCACCACTAACGACGACAGCCAGGGCTTCGCCATCTTCGACGCCCGCCAGGTGCACCGCCAGGGCAGCGAGGCGGTAATCGCAGCGATTCGCCAGCGGGTGGGTGAGCGGCCGGTGTACCTGACGTTCGATATCGACTGCCTCGACCCCGCCTATGCGCCTGGCACCGGCACACCAGTATGCGGCGGGCTGAGCACGTTGCAGGCGCTGGAGATCCTCGGCGGGCTGCGTGGCATCAACCTGGTGGGCATGGACCTGGTGGAGGTGGCGCCAGCCTATGACCATGCCGATATCACTGCGCTGGCCGGGGCGACCCTGGCGATGGAGATGCTGTGCCTGTACGCGGCGCGGCACAAGGTGGACAAAGCTCGGTAACCTGCGCCCCAACGTCGAGGCTGCTGCGTGTTCATGCAGCAGCCACCTTGTGTCGCGAAGGGCTTCACAGCGGCCCCCTGGGCCCATACTGAAACATCAGGAATTATCTCCACGCGCATTCACACTTTTGCCGCGAACCCTTCGCGCCTTAGGCTATCAAACCCACCAGGCGCGGCATTTTCGTACAGGAGGTGAAGCATGACCCGGACACTGCCCATCCTGGCCCTCGGCCTGGCCTTGTGCCTGCCCGCGCAAGCTGCTTTCGCTCAACCGTTGCAGCTCGCTGCCGACCGGAACAACCCCTACAACAGCCCGATCCAGCGCGCCAACCCCAACAGCCGCCAGGGCAGCATGCCGGCCACGCCGCCAGTGCGCGGCCCGTCCACCGACCCCTACCAGCGCCCGCCGACCCTGGACAACCGCGGTATCGGCAACGGCGACAACCTGCGTCGCCAGCAGCAAACCCCGAACCTGGAACCGACCCGGCCACCGCGTGACAACCCGCGTGCGCCGTGACCTCTGTACGAAAGGAATCCTGCATGCTCCGAGCACACTGGCTAGCCACCCTGACCGCCGCCGTCCTCATGCCCGTGCTGGCACAGGCGGCATCCGAGCAAAAGTTTCGCAGTGAACAAGGCACGTTGACCGTCAGCACCGTGGCCGACGGCTTGCGCAACCCCTGGGCGCTGGCGTTCCTGCCCGGTGGCAAGGACATGCTGGTCACCGAGCGCATGGGCAACCTGCGGGTGGTCAACGCCGAGGGCAAGGTCGGCCCGCCGATCAGCGGCGTACCCAAGGTCTGGGCCGAGGGGCAAGGTGGCCTGTTGGATGTGCTGCTGTCGCCGGCGTTTGCCAAGGATCGCACGGTTTACCTGTCGTATGCAGAGGAAGGCAGTGACGGCAAGGCCGGCACAGCGGTTGGCCGTGGCCAGTTGTCCGAAGACCGCGCCCGGCTGGAGAACTTCACGGTGATCTTCCGTCAGCAGCCCAAGCTTTCGGTGGGCAACCACTTCGGTTCGCGCCTGGTGTTCGACCGCGACGGCTACCTGTTCATTGCCCTGGGCGAGAACAACCAGCGCCCCACCGCCCAGGACCTGGACAAGCTGCAGGGCAAGATCGTGCGCATTCTCCCGGACGGTGAAGTGCCCAAGGACAACCCGTTCGTCGGCAGGGACAAGGTGCGGCCGGAAATCTGGTCGTTCGGCCACCGCAACCAGCAAGGCGCTGCGCTGAACCCCTGGACCGGCAAGCTCTGGACCCACGAGCACGGCCCGCGTGGCGGTGACGAAATCAACATCCCCGAGCCCGGCAAGAACTACGGCTGGCCCATTGCGACCCATGGCATCAACTACTCGATGCTGCCCATCCCCGAAGCCAAGGGCAAGCATGTGGACGGCATGGTCGAACCGCACCATGTATGGGAAAAATCACCGGGCATCAGTGGCATGGCGTTCTATGACAGCCCGACATTCAAAGCCTGGGACCACAACCTGTTCATTGGCGCGCTGGCGAGCCAGGAGCTGATTCGTTTGCAGCTGGAGGGTGACAAAGTGGTGCATGAGGAGCGCCTGCTGGGCGACCTGAAGGCACGTATTCGCGATGTGCGGGTGGGGCCGGACGGTTTTTTGTATGTGCTGACCGATGACAAGGACGGCGCGCTGCTGAAGGTTGGATTGGGCGAGGGCTGAGGTGATGTGGGGGATCGCATCGGGCTGATAGGTGATTGCCGCTAGATATGCATCGTCTGTGAGATCGAGCGCCGCCCGCGCGGCGCTCGATCTCACAGGCGCTGAATATATTGTGGCAAACACCTGCCAGCCCTGACGCAACCCCCATGCTCTGCTTGCCGGCAATAAGCCCGGTGCAGATAATGACGCATGTCTATCGACCCCCAATCCTTGTATCAACAAGCCCTTACCACCCAAGGCTATGCCGCCGACCCCGCGCAAGCTTGTGCTGTCGAGGCCTTGCAAGCCTGCTTCCAGGCCATCGAACAGGCCTGCCCCACCCAGGGCATCTACCTTTGGGGCCCGGTCGGCCGTGGCAAGACCTGGCTGATGGACCAATTCCACCGCTGCTTGCGCGTGCCGAGCCGGCGCCAGCACTTTCACCACTTCATGGCCTGGGTGCACCAGCGCCTGTTCCAGCTCAACGGCACCGCCGACCCGTTGCTGGCCCTGGCCCGGGAACTGGCGGGCGAGATCCGCGTGCTGTGCTTCGATGAGCTGTTCGTCAACGATATCGGCGACGCGATCATTCTCGGCCGCCTGTTCCAGGTGCTGTTCGACCAGGGCGTGGTGATCGTGGCCACCTCCAACCAGCCACCCGAGCTGCTTTACCGCGACGGCTTCAACCGCGATCGGTTCCTGCCCGCCATTGCTGCCATCCAGCGGCACATGCAGGTGCTGCCCGTAGCGGGTGAACAGGACCATCGCCTGCACCCTGGCGCCGAGCGGCAACGCTATTGGGTACAGCAAGCGGGGCAGCCCAGCCCGCTTGGCGAGGTGTTTGCCCAGCTCAGCCCGGACCACACTGGCACTGCTGAGCCGTTGCTCATCGGTTCCAGGCAGGTGCAGGTAGTGCGGCGCAGTGAACAGGCGATCTGGTGCCGTTTCACCGACCTGTGCGAGCAACCCCTCGCCGCCATGGAGTTCATGGCCTTGTGCGACCGTTTCCCTGCGATCCTGGTATCCGGCATTCCTGCACTGGGTGGCGAGCAGCGCGCCGGGCGCATCGCTCGCGGTACCGAGGATGGTGCAGCCAGGGTAGTGGCGGGTGATCGCCAACTACCTGCACTGTCACCCAAGGACGATGCGGTGCGCCGTTTCATTGCCCTGGTCGACGAATGCTATGACCGCCGGGTGGCGCTGTACCTTGAGGCGCAGGTGCCGCTCGATGACCTCTACACTCAAGGGTATCTGGCGTTCCCGTACCAACGGACCCTGAGCCGGCTACGGGAGATGCAACTGCAACGCTTCGCCTGAAAAGGAGCCAAGCCATGGAGCCGTTGTCGCATCACCTGCTGACCCAGGCCTACAACAATGGCTGGGCCAACCACCGTCTGTACAAGGCCTGCCTGCAACTTACCCAGGACGAATTCGTCGCGCCGCGCTGCAGCTTCTTCCCTTCGATCAAGGCCACTCTCAATCACCTGCTGACGGTGGACTGGTTCTATCTGCACATGCTGGAGTGTGAGCAGCGGGGGGAGCAGCCTGATACGGACAGCGAGCGCTTTTTTGACCCCGAGCAACCGTTTGCCACCAGTACACAGCTGCATGCCGAGCAAACTCAGGCCGATCACCGGCTGATTGCCTATTGCCGTGGGCTGCGCGATGGTGAGCTGGGGCGCTATGTGAGCATCGTGCGACCCGAGCGGGTGCAGCGCGAGCAGCGGCTGCGGTTGCTGGCGCACCTGTTCGAGCACCAGGTGCATCACCGAGGGCAGGTGCATGCGATGCTGAGCGACACGGCGGTGAGGCCGCCTCAGCTGGATGAGTTTTTCTGCGAGGAAGAAGCGGGGTTGCGGGCGCTTGATTTTGCCGAGCTGGGCTGGACGGAGCAGCAGGTCTGGAAAGTGTAGCGATTCCTGTCGGAGCAACTGCCGTGCTCAAAATCTGGAAGCTGGCGCGTACCCTGTGAGGGCGGGTTTACCCGCGAAGAATCCCACACGGTCATGGCACCGGCTTTGCCGGTGTTCGCGGGCAAGCCCGCGCCCACTGGGATCGCGCACGCTTGCTCAGTTGCCCAGCCACTCGACCAGCGTGCGGTTGAACCTTACCGGCTCTTCGATCTGCGGCGCATGCCCCATGCCTTCGAAGGTGATCAGCTCGCCCTTGGGAATCATCTTGGCCACCTGCGGCCCGAGCACCGCATAGTTGCCCAGCCGGGCCTTGACCTCCGGCGGGGCGATGTCGCTGCCGATGGCCGTGCTGTCCTTGTCGCCGATCAGCAACAGGGTCGGCATCTGCAGGTCCTTGAACTCGTGGTACACCGGCTGGGTGAAGATCATGTCGTAGATCAGCGCCGAGTTCCACGCCACCGCTTCATGCCCCGGCCCTTGGTTCAGGCCCACCAGCATTTGTACCCAGCGCTCGTACTCCGGCTTCCAGCGCCCGGCGTAATAGGTCTTGCGCTCATACTCGCGCACGCCTTCGGCGCTCAGCTTGAGCTCACGGGCGTACCACTGGTCCACACTGCGGTAGGGCACGCCCAGGGCTTTCCAGTCTTCCAGGCCGATGGGGTTGACCATCGCCAGGCGCTCCACCTGCTGCGGGTACATCAACGCGTAGCGGGTGGCGAGCATGCCGCCGGTAGAGTGGCCAAGCACAATGGTTTGCCTGACGCCCAGGTGTTCCAGCAGGGCATGGGTGTTGTCTGCCAGTTGCTGGAAGCTGTATTGGTAATACGCCGGCTTGCTGGAGGTGCAGAACCCGATCTGGTCCGGGGCGATGACCCGGTAGCCTGCTTTGCTCAGGGCGTCGACGGTGGTTTCCCAGGTCGCGGCACAGAAGTTCTTGCCATGCATCAGCACCACGCTGCGGCCGTTGGCCTGGCCTTGGGCGGGCACGTCCATGTAGCCCATCTGCAGGGCCTGGCCCTGGGACTTGAAGTCGAAATGCTTGAGCGGGTGCGGGTAGCTGAAGCCTTCGAGCTGGGGGCCGTAGGTGGCCGACTCGGCGGCGATGGCCGGGCTGCCGGCGAGGCAGGCCAGGACCAGGGCGGTTGCGCGCAGCATGGGGGAACTCCGTGTAGGACCATGTAGGAAACGGCGACTTTACCAGCCACTGGACCACGCGGAGCGTGAAAGGTGTTACCAGGCGTGATGCCAGCCCAGGGTGATCATCGCCAGTACCGCATAGCGGCCCGCCTTGGCCAGGGTCACCAGCAGCAGAAAGCGCCAGAACGGTTCACGCATGATCCCGGCGATCAAGGTCAGCGGGTCGCCGATCACCGGCATCCAGCTGAGCAGCAGCGACCACTGCCCCCAGCGCTGGTAGCGCTGCTGTGCACGTTCCAGTTGCGCGGCGCTGAACGGGAACCAGCGCTTGTCACGCAGGTGCTCGATGGCCCGGCCCAGCAGCCAGTTGACCACCGAGCCCAGCACATTGCCCAGGGTTGCCACCAGCAGCAGGGCTGCCCAGGCTTCAGGCTGGCGCAGCAGCAGGCCGACCAGCACGGCTTCCGATTGCAGCGGCAGCAGCGTGGCGGCGCCGAAGGCGCTGAGGAACAGCGCCCACAGGCTGAGCATCAGAAGTTGGCGACCACGGTGTCCTGGTCATCCTCAGTCACGCCGATAACCTGATAGGCGTCTTTGTGATCACCCATTTCCATCCCGGGCGAGCCCATGGGCATGCCCGGTACGGCCAGGCCCTTGAGGTCGCTGCGCTTGGCCAGCAGGCGCACTTGCTCGGCGGGCACGTGACCTTCGACGAACTTGCCGTCGATCACACCGGTGTGGCACGACGACAGGCGCGGCGCCACGCCCAGGCGTTGCTTGACCGCGCTCATGTTCGGCTCGACGTGGTCGTTGACGGTAAACCCGTTGTCGCGCAGGTGGCTGATCCAGGCCTTGCAGCAGCCGCAGTTGGGGTCGCGGTAGACATCGATGGTCTCGGCGGCCTGGGCCAGGCCGGTGACAGCCAGCAGGCCGAGGGTCAGCAGGTGTTTGCGCAGCATGGTGAAGCACTCCTTTAGAAACGCAGGCGAATACCGGCGACCAGGCGGGTCTGGCCAAGGTCCTCGCCGTCTTCGCGGGCCTGGTCGGCACGGTTACCGTGCAGGCGATTGAAACTGACCCCCAGATACGGCGCAAAGCCGCGGGTGACCTCGTAGCGCAGGCGCAGGCCGACCTCACTGTCGGCCAGCCCCGCGCCTTGCTCGCGCCCGGCATCGTTGCGGCCGTAGAGGTTGGCTTCCAGGGTCGGTTCCAGTATCCAGCGGTTGGTCAGCAGCATAGCGTAAGCGGCTTCCAGGCGCAGCGCGGTCTGTTGCCGCTCGCCAGCGTAGGCGGTGGCTTGGAGCTCCAGGCCATACAGCGGCGTGCCCTGGATGCCGAAGCCGGCCCAGGTTTGGCCACTGGCGGGCTTTAAGTCCTGGCGCACGCCCGCCACCAGCTCCCACCACGGGCTGACGGCATGCCCCCACAGTGCCTGAAGCTCGGCCTTGTGGGTCTTGCCCTGCTCGCGTTCGCCTTCGCTGCGTAGCCACAGCCGGTCGATATCGCCGCCGACCCAGGCCGTGGCATTCCAGTTCAGGGCATGGCTGTTTTCGAAGTTCTGGTATTCGAGCTTGTCCACGGTCACGGCCCAGTTCATTGCCCGGTCGTGTACCTGATGCCCAGGCAGCAGCGGGAAGGCGGCACGGCGGTCGGCGTCGGTGAGGGCGGGCAGGGGCGTGCGTGGCCGGACGGGGGGGACTGGCGCATGGCCCATGCCTTGATGGTTCATCTGGCCATGATTCATGTGCTGCATGCCGGCGGCCAGTGCGCGTTCGCTGGCCAACAGGGCCAGCAGCGTCGCGCCTGCCACAAGGCTGCGGTTGCGGGTGTCATTCATCGACGCGTACCTCGCGGAACATGCCGGTCTCCATGTGGTAGAGCAGGTGGCAGTGATAGGCCCAGCGGCCCAGGGCATCGGCGCTCACCCGGTACGAGCGGCGGCTGCCAGGCGGGATGTCGATGGTGTGCTTGCGCACCAGGAACTGCCCATGTTCGTCCTCCAGGTCGCTCCACATGCCGTGCAGGTGGATGGGGTGGGTCATCATGGTGTCGTTGACCAGGGTGATGCGTACCCGCTCGCCGTAGGTCAGGCGCAGCGGCTCGGCATCGCTGAACTTGATGCCGTCGAACGACCAGGCGAACCGCTCCATGTGGCCGGTCAGGTGCAGCTCGATGTCGCGGGAGGGGGCGCGGCCGTCCGGGTCGGGGTAGGGGCTGCGCAGGTCGGCGTAGGTCAGCACCCGGCGGCCATTGTTGCGCAGGCCGATGCCCGGGTCGGCCAGGTTGGGGCGCGGGGCCATGGTCTGCATGTCCACCAGCGGGTTGCCGGTTTCGCTGGCAGGGTGTTGCTGCATCGCCGGCATGGCCGCGTGGTCCATGCCGGCCATGTTGCTATGGTCCATGCCTGCCATGCCGCCGTGGCCCATGTCGTCCATGCTCAGCACCGGCCGTGGGTCAGGTACAGGCACGGCTGCCTGCAACCCGGCAGTGCGGGCCAGGGTGCCACGGGCGAAGCCGGTGCGGTCCATGCTCTGGGCGAACAAGGTATAGGCGGGCAGGTCGCCCACGGTCACCAGCACGTCGTAGGTCTCGGCCACGGCAATGCGCAGCTCATCCACGCTCACCGGCGTCACCGGCAGGCCGTCGGCAGCGATCACCGTCAGTTTCAGCCCCGGGATACGGAAGTCGAAGTAGGTCATGGCCGAGGCATTGATCAGCCGCAGGCGCACGGTTTCGCCCGGCTGGAACAGGCAGGTGAAGTTGCCCTCCGGCGGCTGGCCGTTGAGCAGGTAGGTATAGGTGGCGGCGCTGATATCGGCCAGGTCGGTGGGGCTCATGCGCATGCGCGCCCAGGCCGTGCGCTCGGCAACGGTCTGCCGCCAACCGTCGTCGGCCACCTCATCGATGAAATCGCCGACCGTGCGCTTGTGGTAGTTGTACGCATCGGACTGTTTCTTCAGCGTGGCCATCAGCTGCTCCGGCGCCTGGTCCGACCAGTCGCTGAACAGCAGCACATGGTCGCGCTGGTAGCGGTGTGGTTCAGGTTCGCGCGGCTCGATGACAATCGCCCCGTAGACCCCGGCCTGCTCCTGCAGCGCTGAATGGCTGTGGTACCAGTAGGTGCCGCTCTGGCGCAGGGTGAACTGGTACAAATAGTCGCCGCCGGGTTCGATGCCGGCAAAACTCAGGCCAGGTACGCCGTCCATGTTGGCCGGCAGGATGATGCCGTGCCAGTGGATCGAGGTATCCTGCGCCAGGCGGTTGCGCACACGCAGAGTCACGCTGTCGCCTTCACGCCAGCGCAGCAGCGGGCCGGGCAGGCTGTTGTTGATGGTCAGTGCGGTGCGCGGGCGACCGGTGATGTTCACCGGTGTCAGGCCGATGAACAACTCGAAGTGCTGGCCGGCCAGGTCCTGGCCGGCTGCGGCCTGGGCCAGCGGGCGCCACAGCCCCAGGCCCGTCAGCGTGGTGGCGGCGCCCAGGCCTTTGACAAAAGTACGGCGGGAGGGGTTGCGCAACATGGCGTAGCCTCATGCGGGTGAGCCGCGATGTTCGCCGCTGGCGCCTGTCAGGCAGCTGAGGTGCACATTACAGCGTTGTCAGCTGGCGGCTTCGCTGGCACCGATGTCGCGCATCAGCAGGGCGTACTCCAGGGCAACCTGCTCGGGGATCGGCAGGTACACCACATGGCCGTCACCTGGCGCCACCTCGATGGCCTGCTGCTGGCGGTTGCACAGGCGGTGCAGGTCGAAGTGGTAGTTGCCGCGCGGGGTCATCAGCTCCAGATGGTCACCCACGGCGAAGCGGTTCTTGACCTTGACTTCGGCCAGGCCATCGATGCGCACACCGGTGAGTTCGCCGACGAACTGCTGGCGCTCGGAGACCGAGTTGCCACGCTGGTAGTTCTGATATTCGTCGTGCACATGGCGACGCAGGAAGCCCTCGGTGTAGCCACGCTGCGCCAGGGACTCGAGGTTGTCCATCAACCCGCGGTCGAACGGCCGCCCGGCTGCGGCGTCGTCGATGGCCTGGCGGTACGACTGCACCGCACGGGCACAGTAGAAGTGCGACTTGGTGCGCCCTTCGATCTTCAGCGAGTGCACGCCCATGGCGGCAAGGCGCTCGACGTGCTGGATGGCGCGCAGGTCCTTGGCGTTCATGATGTAGGTGCCGTGTTCATCCTCGAACGCCGGCATTTCAGTGCCAGGGCGGTTGCTTTCCTGCAGCAGGAAAGCCTGCCCTGTGGGGGCGCCTGAGCCCAGGGTGGGCTGCACTTCGCGCACGATGTCGCCGCTGGCATTTTCGCTGGCGGGCATGGCGTCGTACTTCCAGCGGCAGGCGTTGGTGCAGCTGCCCTGGTTGGCATCGCGTCTGTTGAGGTAGCCCGACAGCAGGCAGCGGCCGGAATAGGCCATGCACAGGGCACCGTGGACGAACACTTCAAGCTCCATGTCCGGAACCTGCTGACGGATTTCCCCGATTTCTTCGAGCGACAGTTCGCGCGACAGGATCACCCGGCTCAGGCCAAGCTGCTGCCAGAACTGCACGCTGGCCCAGTTGACCGTATTGGCCTGCACCGACAGATGCACCGGCATCTGCGGGAAGTGCTGGCGCACCAGCATGATCAGCCCGGGGTCAGACATGATCAACGCGTCTGGCGCCATTTCGACCACCGGCGCCAGGTCCTTGAGGAAGGTCTTGAGCTTGGCATTGTGCGGGGCGATGTTGACCACTACATAAAATCGCTTGCCCAGGGCATGCGCTTCGTCGATGCCCTGGGCCAGGTTGGCGTGGTCGAATTCGTTGTTGCGCACCCGCAAACTGTAGCGCGGCTGGCCGGCATAGACCGCATCGGCGCCGTAGGCAAAGGCGTAGCGCATGCTCTTGAGGGTGCCGGCGGGGGCCAGCAGTTCGGGCTTGGCAGTAGGGGTCATGTGCGCACCGGGGCAAAAGGCCCGGATGCTAGGGCCGACAGAAAACCCGCGTATTGATTTGCATCAAGGGAGTGGCGGCACTTTTACCCAAGCGGCAGGCACTAATATCCCAGAAGCCATTCGAGGATGTGAAATGAACGAAACCGCACTGCAGAACAAGGCCCTGGCGGTGCTCCTGGCGCTGGTGACGATTGCCTTCGTCTGGATTCTGCTGCCGTATTACGGTGCGATCTTCTGGGCGGTGATACTTGGCATCCTGTTTGCCCCCCTGCAGCGGCATCTGCTGATCCGTTTCGGCCGCCGACGCAACCTGGCCGCCGCCACCACCATGCTGGTGTGCCTGCTGGTGGCGATCCTGCCGGTGATCATCACCAGCGCGCTGCTGGTACAGGAGGGCGCCACGCTGTACCAGCGCATCGAGAGCGGGGAACTGGACATTGCCGGCTTTGTCGAGCGCGGCAAGGACATGCTCCCGGCGTTTGCCCAGCATGGCCTGGACAACATGGGCATGGGCAACCTGGACGGGCTGCGCGACAAGATCACCAAGTGGGCCACCCAGGGCAGCCAGGTGCTGGCCAGCCAGGCGTTCAACTTTGGCCAGGGCACGTTCGAGTTCCTGATCAGTTTCGGCATCATGATGTACCTGTTGTTCTTCTTCCTGCGTGAAGGCGCCGAGGTCGCCCGACGGGTACGCTTGGCGGTGCCGCTGCCCGAGCACCAGAAACGGCGCTTGCAGTTGAAGTTCAACCGCGTGGTGCGGGCCACGGTGAAAGGCAACGTATTGGTGGCCATCACCCAGGGGGCGCTGGGCGGCTTCATTTTCTGGGTGCTGGATATCCCCAGTGCGCTGGTGTGGGCGGTGCTGATGGCCTTTCTGTCGCTGCTGCCGGCGGTGGGCGCGGGTATCGTGTGGGCACCGGTGGCCGCGTACTTTCTGTTGACCGGGGCGATACTGCCGGGGGTGATCCTGTCCGCGTTCGGGGTGCTGGTGATCGGCCTGGTGGATAACCTCTTGCGGCCGATCCTGGTGGGCAAGGACACGCGCATGCCAGACTATCTCATCCTGGTGTCGACGCTGGGCGGGCTGGCGGTATTCGGGCTCAACGGCTTTGTGATCGGGCCGTTGATCGCGGCGCTGTTCGTGTCCAGCTGGGCGATCTTTGCGGCGAGTAAACCGCAGGTGCAGTTGCCGCAGTAGGGGGTTGCCTTGGTATTTTCAGTGCCTGTGAGACCGAGCGCCGCGAGGGGCGGCGCTCGGTCTCACAGGCGGTGTAGATATTGTAGCGAACCTGGCTAGCTCAAAAGGCCTGTGGCATCTCACCCCTGCCAAGGCGCCGGTTGATGTCGGCAACCACTTCGGGCAGTTCGTTGATGGTGTCGATCAGGTAGTGCGGGCGCGAGCCGGCGAACAGCGTATGGATGCGCTTGCGCTCGCTTTCCAGCTGCTCGGCACTCAGCGCCCGATAGCTTTCCCAGCTCAGCCCCAGGGCGTTGCCCGAGCACACCAGGGCCACGGTCCACATACCGGCCCGGCGGCCTTCGAGAATGCCCGGCACGGTGTCGTCAACCTTCACGCAGGCCGCCACATCGTCAATTCCCAGGGCAATCACGTTGGCCAGGGCCTGGGCCGGCCAAGGGCGACCATTCGGGGTTTCATCGGTGGCCACCACATGGTCGGCCACATAGCCGTTCTGCGCCGCCAGCGCCACCACCTTGTCCATCACCACCTTGGGGTAGCCGGAGCACGAACCGATCTTCAGGCCGCCCTGGCGCAGCCCGGTGAGGGTGTCCAGCGCGCCGGGGATCAGCGCCGAGTGCACGGCGATCTTCTCGATCTGCAGGGGCATGAAGCGGTTGTAGAGGGCGGTGACGTCGTCGTCGGTGGGGGTGCGGCCGAACACCTTGCGGTAGCGCTCGGCAATTTCCGGCACGTCGCACAGGGTGCGAATGTGGTCCCACTTGCCCATGCCCATCGGGCCTCGGGCCTCTTCGATGGACACCTGCACATCGAACTCGGCAAACGCCTCGACAAATATCTGCGTCGGGGCGAAGGAGCCGAAGTCGACCACGGTGCCAGCCCAGTCGAGGATGGCGGCTTGCAGCTGGGTAGGGTTGCTGTAGTTCATGTGCGCTAATTCCTGGATTCGGGTGGGCGGAGGGTCAGATGTCCAGCACTTCCATTTCCCGCAGCACGTCGGCCACGGCATTGACGGCGGCTTGCATGCCGTCCGGCCCGACCACGCCGATGCAGCCGACGCGGAAGGTTTCGACCTGGGTCAGCTTGCCCGGGTAGAGGATGAAGCCTTTGGCCTTGACCCGTTCGTAGAAGTCCTTGAACTGGTAACGGGTATCGTTCGGCGCGTGGAAGGTGACAATGATCGGCGCCTGGATTTCGGCAGGCAGGAAGCTGCGCACGCCGATGGCGGCCATGCCGTCGAGCAGCGTCTTGCAGTTGTCGGCGTAGCGCTGGTGGCGCGCCGGCAGGCCGCCTTCCTCGTTGTACTGCTGCAACGCTTCGTGCAAGGCGGCAACCACATGGGTAGGCGGGGTGAAGCGCCATTGGCCGGTCTTGGCCATGTAGGCGTGCTGGTCATGCAGGTCCATGGCCAGCGAGTGGGCGTTGCCTTCGGCGGCGGCCAGTGCGGTTTTTTCGGCGAAGACGAAGCCCATGCCCGGCACGCCTTCCAGGCATTTGCCGGAAGCGGCGATCAGTGCCTCGAAGGGGATTTCCCGGGCATCGATCGGCAATGCGCCGAAGGAGCTCATGGCGTCGATGATCAGGCGCTTGCCGTGGCATTTTATCACCTGGGCGATTTCCGCCAGCGGGTTGAGAATGCCGGTACTGGTTTCGCAGTGGATCAGCGCCACATGGCTGATGGTCGGGTCGGCGGTTAGCAGGCGGTCGACATCGGCAGCGGTGGTCGGCCGGTCTTCGGCGGTTTCGAAGGTGGTGTAGCTGCGGCCCAGCACTTTGCAGATCTTCGCCAGGCGCTGGCCGTAAGCACCGTTGATCAGCACCAGGACCTTGCCATCGCGTGGCACCAGGGTGCCGATGGCGGCTTCCACTGCAAAGGTGCCGCTGCCCTGCAGGGGCACGCAGTGATGGCTGGCGCTGCCGTCGATGATCGCCAGCAGCTGTTCGCAAACGCTGGCGGTCAGTTGGTTGAAGTCACGGTCCCAGGAGCCCCAGTCCACCAGCATGGCCTGGCGGGTGCGGATCGATGTGGTCAGAGGGCCGGGGGTCAGCAGGATCGGGGCGTTGCTCATGCCGTTATTCCTCGCAAGCGGTGGGCTGAAACTACGAGGCCTAGGTTGCAATTCGCGCTGCCATCAATCAAATTGTTTGTTGTTATCTCAGCTATAAGTCAGGCCGATAGATATGAACCTGTTCCAGTTGCGCGCCTTCGATGCCGTCGCCCGCGAGGGCAGCTTTACCCGTGCAGCGCAGCGCTTGTTCATCAGCCAGCCGGCTGTGACCGGCCACGTCAAGGCGCTGGAAGAGCATTACCAGATCACCTTGCTGCGGCGCACCGCGCGGCGGGTGGAGTTGACTGAAGAGGGCACGCGGCTGGCGGCCATCACCCGCGCCATGTTTGGCCTGGCCGACGAGGCGCAGGCCATGCTCGAGGCCAACCGGCAGTT
This sequence comes from Pseudomonas sp. 8_5_2, assembly GCF_059295255.1. Taxonomy (NCBI): domain Bacteria; kingdom Pseudomonadati; phylum Pseudomonadota; class Gammaproteobacteria; order Pseudomonadales; family Pseudomonadaceae; genus Pseudomonas; species Pseudomonas sp. 8_5_2. The sequence continues at coordinate 4,069,523 of NZ_CM181238.1, read as the reverse complement.
GCTCACCGGCCGCCTGGAAGTGGCAGCGGACGGCCCGCACCGGGTCATGCCGATGCTGGCGCAACTGCGTGAGCGTTACCCGGGCATTACCGTCAACCTGCGGCTGGGCAATGCCCAGGAAACCCTTGCTGCACTGCTCGGCGAGCATGCCGATGTGGCCGTGCTGACCGAAATCGAGCCGCGCAAGGGCCTGCACCTGCAAAACCTCTGCGAGTCGCGGCTGTGTGCGTTGCTGCCGGCCGGGCACGCCTGGGCTAGCGGAGCAGGGGACTTGCCGTTGGCCTCGCTGCATCAGCAGATCATGGTATTGCGAGAGCCGAGCTCCACCACCCGCCGCACCTTTGACAAGGCCTGCAGCCAGGCTGCGGTCCAGCCGCGGGTACTGCTGGAGCTCGACAGCCGTGAGGCGGTGACCGAAGCGGTGGCTTCCGAGCTTGGCATCGGCGTGGTGTCCTCCACTGAAGTTGCCCACGATCCAAGGGTGGTGGCGCGGCCACTGGCCGGCGAAGGCCTGGTCAACCAGCATCTGATTGGCTGCCTGGAGCGCCGCCGCGAATTGCGCCTGATCCAGGCGTTCCTCGGCTTGGCGGCCGGCGCATGAAGCATGACTGGTGTTTTTTCCAGTGCGGCTTAAGATGGCCGGCACAGAGCAGGCTGGGTGGCCAATGAGCGAGAAAGACACCATCTCCATGCAACTGGTGCGCGAGGCCCTGTTGCAGACTTGCCCGGCCGGGCAGCCCGACCATGCCCTGCTGGTGCGTGCCGGCATCGACAGTGCCCAACTCGACCTGCCCGAGGCGCGGGTCAGCGCCGAGGCTTATGCACGCCTGTGGCGCCTGCTGGCGCGCCGCTGCAACGACGAGTTCTTCGCCATGGACCCACGCGGCCTGCGCAGTGGCAGCCTAGCGTTCATGTGCCGGGCGAGCATGACGCAGCCGACGCTGGGGGATGGCCTGGACACCGCACTGGCATTTCTGTCGCTGATGCTGGAAGACCTGCAACCGGGCCTGGTGCGCCAGCAGGGGCTGGCCGAAATTGTCATCAACGAGCCATGTGACGCGCCGCGTCGGGCGTTCACCTATTTCACCTTCTGGATGATCGTGCACGGCGTGGCCTGTTGGCTGGCCGGCCGCCGTATCCCGATTCTGGCTATCGACCTGCGCTGCGCCGAGCCGCCGTTCTGTGACGACTACCGGGTGATGTTTTCGGAAAACCTGCAGTTCCAGCGACCGCGTACGCGCATGATCATCAGTGCCGACTGCCTCGACCTGCCGCTCAAGCGCACGCAGGCCGAGCTGCAGCGTTTTCTGGCTGAAGCACCGGGCAATATCCTGGTGAAATACCGTGATCCTGCCAGCCTGGGGCGGCGGATCCGTACCGACTTGCTGCACCTGTCACCTGGCCACTGGCCGGACGGTGACACGCTTGCACGGCAGTTGAACCTGTCGCCTTCCACCTTTCGCCGCCGCCTGGCGGAGGAAGGGCAGACTTATCAGGGCCTCAAGGACAGCGTTCGCCGTGAGCTGGCCATCGCCTGGCTGAGCCAGCCCGAGCCTGCCCTGGACGATATTGCAGTGGGCCTGGGGTTTGCTGACAGCAGCTCGTTCTACAAAGCGTTCCGCAAATGGTTTGCCTGTAATCCGGGCCACTACCGTGCCCTGATTCACAAGCGTGGTAGTGGTGGCTAGCCTGCGACACCTTCCCGCTGCCCTGATCCGTGAACAGCGCTCATGTTGACAAGCCGGTCACTAACCAGGATGTCGCCATGTCTCCAGCTGCCTCCCCCAGCAAGCTGCTTCACCCCGCTGAAGATTTTATCGCCCGGCAGTTGCCGGGTTGGCTGAAAGCCGCCACCCCTCAGCAACTTGCCAGGTTGCAGAGCTGCCTCAAGGCTCACCTGGCCAGCCAGAAGCAAATGGCAAGCGTTGCCAGTCGCCTGCTGCCGCTGGATGGTTTTGCCAGGCAACGGTTGGAAAGCGCGCTCAGCCAGGACAGCCAACTGCACCTGAAGGTCGATCTGGACAAGCTGGAGTGGCGCGAGGAGCGTGCGCGGCTGGAGGTCAGCCTGGGTGTGTTGCCCGATTACCAGTCGTACTTCGTACGAGTGCCAGCACTGCAGAAGCTCCTGCAGAACTTCAAGGCGGGTGAGTCCTTTTTCCAGGGGACCGCGCTGACTTGCCCGAAAGGCGAGCAGCCTGAGCAAGTGGTGAGCGGTGATGTGGACCGGCTTGTCAGCCTGTGCCGGCAGGTGGACGTGGGTGCAGCCTATCAACGACATCTGGGAGAGGTGATGAGCACCGGTTTCAGCCAGGCGCTGGCCAAGGACAAGCGCCTGGCGCTTGCAGTAGCGCTGGAAGTGGCCGCAATCAAAAAGCAACTCATGGCCAACGATGTGCACATGCTGCGCCAGCTCTGCAGGGGCCAGCAGCCCACGTTCGGGCACCCTCTGCAGCTGCGCGGTGGTGCGCTGCAAGTGCTGGGTTGCCAGGTTGACGGTGCATTGGCTTTTGAGCTGATCGTGCCGGCACGCAGTCAGTCGACCTTCCCCTTTGGTGACCCTGAACGGTTGAAGCAAGTAGTGCTGTATCTGCCAGATGACCATGCGCAACCCCTGCGCGTATTTGCCAACTGGAACGAGGCGAACCGTGTACTCGCCACTGGGTTGGCTGACAAGGCATACAGGGCAGCGTTCGCGCGCCGTATAGCCCTGAACGACCGAGCGCAATATGAACGTGGCCTGGCTAACCGTTTGCAGGATAAGCAGCCTGATCTGGAACCCCGCAGGGTGCGCGCCACCGGCGATGTCTTTGCGTTGTCGGCAGCGTGGCACATACAGCGCGTCAAGGCCGATGCAGGCTTTCTCGCGGTTCCTACCTCGCAGGCTGATGGCAAGGCCTCGGCGCAGCGCTTACGCGATCTGGAAAGCACCGGGTTGGTGTTGCTCAACCTTGCAGGTCTGTTTGTGCCGGCCATTGGTGCACTGCTGTTGGCGGACCTTGGCAGGCACCTGCTCAGCGATGTCTTCGAAGGTGTACGTGATTGGCAGTCAGGTCATCAGCACGAAGCACTGCAGCATATGCTTCAGGTGGCAGTCAGCCTGGCCACCACCGGAGCGATTGTCATGGGCACGCATTTGGCCCGTAGCGCCTTTGTCGAGGCACTGGAGCCTGTGACTACCGAAGATGGCCGGGCACGGCTGTGGCGCAACGACCTGCAACCCTATCAAGCTGACCCGTTACCCGCTGAGGTAGCTGAAACTGACAATGGCTTGCTTACGGATGGCAAGCGCCATTGGCTGCGGCTTGAACAGGCACTGTACGGGGTGCGGCAGGATGCCAGGGGAGGATGGCGCTTGCGCCATGCCAGTGACCACGAGGCATACGGGCCGGTCGTGCGAAGCAACGCAGAGCGTGCCTGGTTGCTCGGTGGTGAGCGGCCACTGGAATGGCAGGGCGCGGCACTGTTGCTGGGGCGCCTATGGCCGTCGGCGCGCACAGTGAGTGCTGGGCGTGTGGCCCAGATGCTGAGTGTGGCGGATGTCGACGAGGAGTACCTGCGTGGTCTGCTGGTAGAGAGGCGGCGCCTGCCCGTGCAGCTGCGCGATACCTTGGAGCGCTTCGCCGTTGATGCGCGCATGGAAGCGTTTTTCGCCCAGTTGGAGGCAGGCGACGCCGATACCGAATTATGGCAGTGGTGTATCGACCATTTGCAATTGCAGGGGCAGCCGCTTGACGAGCAGGTGATTTCCATACGCCAAGAGGCGGCAAGGGTCCGCGAAGCGATGTTCGAGCATTTTTCAAGCCGCTACCTGGTGAAAGACCCTTTGCAGGCGCTGATACAACGGGACTTCCCAGCGTTGCCAGACGCCTATGCTCTCGATGCTCTTGACCACGCGACCGCAGCTATGCGCTTGCGCATGCAGGCTGAATCACGCATTCCGCTGGCACTCGCTGAACGTCTCCGGGCAACGCTTCAACTGGCACGTCTGACCCGTATGCGTGAGGCCCTGTATCTACCACACAGCTATCGACCCGAGCTGGTGGCCCTGGTGTTTGCCTTGTTGCGTCTGCACGGGCCAGCCGCAGCGGATTTCAACCTGGTGTTACGCCAGGATCGCTATGCCGGGCAAGCGCTGGCGCAGCTGTTCCCGGAGCGGGGAATGAAACAGGAACTGGTGCTGGTCCGGCGAAGCGGCGGTTTCCAGCTTTACGCCGGAAGCCTGGCGTATGAGCGTGAAATTGCCGAACCTCAAGGGCTCTTCGAAGTGCTGGCGGCCTGCTTGCCTGATACTTACCGGTCGCATCCGGGGTGGGCTGGCGCCGATGCGCCGGCAGCTATCCGCAGGCAGATGCAGGCATGGCTCCCCGACGAGCGTGGGCCGTTGCTGCGCTTGCTTGGATGGCGTGAGGCCAGGCCCCAGGCATCGACCATGCAATGCATGGAGGATGGGCGAGCAGGCTATTTGCTGGGTGGCTGTCAGTCGTGCATCAGTAGCCCGGATCGCGTGCTACGACAGCGGGTTCGGGCGTTGTACCCCGGTATCGGCGATGAAGGCACCGAGCACTACATCCAGGCTCTGCTGCTTCAGCCAGGGACTGTGTACGACAATCTGCTGCGCGCAGAACAGGAGTACCGACAGCTCGAGGGCCGCTTGCATGCGTGGGCCCGTGAGACACCCGGCAATCCCCGAGCTCGCCAGCAGGTCGCGGACTCGCTTTGCCGTGCCTGGCAAATGCGCAGCGATCGGTTTTCCCGGAGCATTGATCATCACGCAATGCTCAGCGTAAGCATCGTCGCCGCGCCTGTGGGAAGTCTTCCTGCCCTGCCAGCCGGGACGGATTTTTCCCATGTATCAGAGCTCACCCTCGCGGGGCTTGAGCTTAGCGACGTCCCACGGGGATTTCTCGCCTGCTTCCCGCGTTTACGAAGACTGGAGTTGAGCAATAATGCTTTGACCGAGCTGCCACCCGGGCTTGAGCGGTTGACCGAATTGCGGCAGTTGTTGATGCCGCGCAACCGCATCCGAATCCCTGCTGACCAGGTCAGCGTGCTGGCTCACCTGTCGAACTTGCGTTCGCTGGACCTGAGCAGCAACTTCTTGGGTGGTATCAACCTGCAGTTCAACCAGCTTTCCGGTTTACGGTTTCTGCGGCTGAACAATGCCCGGTTGTTGGCGTTGCCGCCAGGCCTGCAATGGTGCGGACTGCTGGTATTCGCTGACCTGCGCAACAACCAGATCGCCAATCTGCCTGATGCATTGTTCCAGGCCCCTTTGCAACTGCGCCGGGCGTTGCAGCTGGATGGCAACGTACTGCCAGCCGGCACGCTCGAGCGCTTGTATACAGTGGAGCGCCTGTTGGTGACGCCGCGCCTGGAACGTCGCGATCCGGTGAGGGATTTGTGGCTTGGGACCTTGGGGCCTCTGAAGCAGCAGGCCCATGCAACCGTGTGGGATGCGCTGGTTGCCGAACCCGACAGTCGTGAACTGTTTGACCTGCTTGCCAATCTTACGGGAACCGCCGAATTCAGGAAAACGCCAACTGAAATCGGGCGCAGGGTCTGGACCGTGCTACAGGCCTGCCACGACAATACTGCGACACGTATGGCGCTGTTCCACCTGGCTGCGGAACCCACTACCTGCGTTGACAGCGTCGCTACCACGTTCAGCCGTGTCGAAGTACGTATGCATGTTGAACAAGCCATACATGGCGGCGGCCCACTGGTAACGCGCGTTGCCCGCTTGCAATTGGCCAAGCGGCTGTTTCGCGTACACCTGGTTGAAAAAATTGCCCGACGCGATATGGAGGCCCGGTACAACGACGGGCGCTGGGCAAGAGGGGAGCGAGACGAGGAAGAAGTCGAGGTCAATCTTGCCTATCTGAGCCGACTGGCCCAACGCCTGGACCTTTTGGGGCAACCCCGGTACATGCAGTTTGAAAACTTTGCCCAGGTTTCGGCGAGCCAGATCGACGACGCTTACACCGAGGTGCTGCAAACCGAAATGACCGCACAACGTACCATTTTCATCAGTCAGCTAGATTTCTGGGTGGACGTGTTGCGCGCCGAACAGCCTGACGACTTCGATGAGGCTGACGATCACTACAGCACCCTGATGGCAGCGCTGGAGGAGCATAAGAATGTGCTCTCCAGCGAGCAGTACATGCGTCAAGCCAATAGCCTGCGCGACGAACGTGACCGTGCCTTGGGCAACCTTGCGCAACGGCTGACCGTAGCGGCCATGCAAACCCCCTGAGTGCCTCGGACCGAGGTGGCACGCACTGTGCCACCCCGTTCAACCGCAGGCTTTCCCTCTGCTCGCGTTGCACGGGTGAGCAGACCATGAGCAGCTCCCGACCGCCTTTTCAGGAATTGCCATGACGTACGATCGTCGCCCTTCACGGTCTGTAAATGTTCCCCTTGACGGCCTGCACGATGAATTCATCGGCAGCAGGCTGCCGACCTGGCTCAAGCAAGCCACCCAAAGCCAGATACGCGTACTCCGCGATAGCCTCAACGCGCATCATGCAAGCCAGGCGCGGTTACGCGGTATCACCTTGAAGCTGCAGTCGCCCATGCAGTATGCCGAGCAGCAGTTTGCCAGTTTGTTGAGTGAAACGTTGCCTGAAGGCACGTCGCTCTCGCAGCTGGAGTGGCTACAGGTCTATCCTCGTTTCCCCGCCTTCCCGGGGGGCGTGCTGCCGCTCCCAAGGTATGGACAGAAACGCGAGAACGGGGTGTTGCGCCTGATGCGCAACTTTGCTGAGGGTTCGCGTTTCTATCTGGGAACGGGGTTGGTTGCACCTGGGCAGGAACAGGTCCTTTCGGGGGCGAGCGAAAAACTGGTCGTGGCATGCCGTACGCTGGATGCGGGGCAACGCTATCAGGATGAACTGGCAACGCTGTTCGATACAAAGGCTCAGCGCCTGCTGCGTGATGACAAACGTACCGGCCTGCGATTGGCTGCAGACGTTGCAGTGCTCAAAGGCGAAATCACCGAGCCGGTCAAGGATGCCCTGCATGCCCTGGTAGACAAACCTTCAGAACCACAAACCGCGCAGTTGGCAGCTTACCCCGGGCTGTTCGAAGCGCTGGGTTGCGAGGTTGCCGATGGCATATGGGTACAACTGCGTGACGACCAGGGCACTGCCAAAGGGGGGGTACTTTACCTTCCCAGTGACCCCGTACAAGTCTTGCGCTACTTCGATTCCCATACCGCCATCAACCACACCCTGGCAACCCAATTGAGTCATGCGTCATACCGCCAGGCATTTGCCCAACTGATTGGCCTGGAGCAGCGAGCGGCGTTCATGGGCACGTTGAAGGCGCGCCTCGCGGATGAGCAAACCGACCTGGCCCTGGAAGGCAGGGTGCAGCACGATGATGTGTTCGAGGCGCTGGCCGTGCAGCAGATAGAGCGCCTGAAGGAGAACGGCAAGCTGCTGCTGGTCACTACTGCCGATGCAGACAGCGCCGCAGTGCGTGAGCGACATGAAGCCTGGCAGCGTGCAGGGCTCGAGGTACTCAACTTTGCGGGTTTGTTCATTCCGCTGGTCGGCGGGCTGCTGCTCGGGCAACTGGTGGCCCAGACCCTGGGCGAGGTTTTCGAGGGCGCGGTGGACTGGTCCAGAGGGCATCAACATGAGGCGCTGGAGCACATGCTTGGGGTGGCCGAGACCCTCGCGAGCACTGCTTTGACAGTGGCTGGCGTCGCCTTGGCACGCAGCGCATTCGTCGCTGCGCTGGAGCCGGTGCGGCTCGCCAATGGCGCCGGGCGTCTGTGGTCAAGCGACCTGGAGCCCTATATCTGTACGCCTGACAAGATGGCTTTGCGCGAGGATGGCACCTACGGGGATGGCGAGCACCGCTGGATCAAGGCGGGTGGGTGCTTCTACGAAGTTCATCGTCCCGACCCTGAAGGCCCTTGGCGCCTTCTTCACCCAGGAAGGGCGGACGCCTATGGGCCGATTGTGCTGCACAATGGCGAACGCTGCTGGCGCTTGATGCTCGAAGCACCACAACAGTGGGACGACAGCGCGAAGATGCTCGAGACCCTATGGCCACACAACCCGCCTGTCGATAACGCAGACGCGCAGCGGATCATGCGCATGGCGGGCATCGATCAGGACGAACTGCGCGGCCTGCTTATGGAAAACAGGCGGGCGCCGACCAGTTTGCGCGAAGCCCTGAAGGCCTTTGATGCCAATGCACGGATCGACAGTTTCTTCAGTCGCCTGGCGCTGGACATTGCCTCGGACGAGGATCTGGAGCTGTTTCAATGGTGTGAAAACCAGCCAGGGGTGGGACACGGGCGCACCAACGTGCTTGCCAGCAGGCGGCAACTGAGTGACTCCATGTTCAGCCATCTGACTCGCCAGCCTGTTTCCACGCAACCGTTGCTAAAACCGCTGATGGCGCTGGGGCTTCCTGAACCCTATGCCTGTGATCTGGCCGAGGTCGCCAGCAACCAGGCACGCCAGCAGTTCCTGGACAGCGGCCAGCTGCCGCTGGCCTTGGCGGAAAAAGCCAGGTCTCTGCGGACGGTAGCCAAGGTGAGCAAGGCGCTGACCGGTATTTATGTGCCCAGTGCGTATTGCGACGAAACGGGAATGCTGGTTCTAGCCCTGCTCGATGGCGAAAGTACCGATTCGTTTAGCTTGTCGCTGAAGAAAAGTGTGGCGGACGCTGCAACGTTGAAAACCATCGGGGCTGCCGGGCAAGTTGCCGACCTTCGAGTGCTGGTGCGACAGCGAGGGGTCTTCAACCTGTATGACGGGCAAGGCAGGGCACTTGCAACCAACCCTCCGGCTTCGCCGGATATTTTTGACGCAGTGCTGGCGGCACTCGATTCGCGCGACATGCTGCCCGAAGTGGGCTTGACCACTGGCGCCACGGCGCAGCAGCTGCGCGAGAAGCTTGTGGCCCGCCTGGGCACCCACGAAGAAATCGCGCGGCTGCTGGGCTGGGCAGCACAAGACCGCTGGTTCAACCCAGGGCAACGGCTACCGGATGGCCGAGTCGGTTATCCGCTCAGCGACCGCCCTGCGCTACCCGTGACACCCAGGGAGCAGCTGCGGGCCGGCTTGATCAGGTTTTTCCCTGGCCTTGCCGGGTCGATAGAACAGCAGGTGGACCGATGGCTGTTGCAACAGATTCCGGTTGCCGAGGTACTCATGGCGCTGGAAGACGACCTGACGCAGTTGACCCGGTCAATAGACCGCTGGGTGTCGGCTGACCTGAGCGACCAGTCGCGCAGGCGGCGCTTGATCGGGGAAAGGTTGCTGCGTGCCTGGCAAGGCTCGGGTGATCAGCTCTCGGTCGGTTCCAGCGGCCAACACCCGGGGCTGCGGTTGCATTTGAGTGACCTGTCAGCCGGCACACTCCCCGAGCTACCTGGGCACATCGAGTTCTACCATGTAACCGCGCTGGTGTTGAAAGGCGCCACGTTGCGTGAAATTGCAAACGGCTTCTTGCAGTCTTTCACCTATCTTCAGGAGTTGGACCTTAGCGACAACCAGTTGCTGCGTTGCCCTCGTGAACTGAGTTACCTGACCAATCTGCGCCGGCTGCGTCTGGGGCATAACCAGATTCGACTGGACGCCCAAAGCCTGGACGCCTTGAACGGGCTGCCCCGGCTCAGCCATCTGGACCTGAGCCACAACAGCCCACTCGGCGCGTATGGGATGCGCTTCCATCTGCTGCCCCAACTGGTGGAGCTGAACCTGCGCCGCTGCGGCCTCAGCGAGTGGCCCAAAGGTCTGGAACTGTGCGGTTTTCTGGAAAAGGCAGACCTGCGGGACAATTTTCTGCAAGGTGTCCCCACAAACATACTTGCGATGCCACTGGAGTTCCGCAAGAACCTCCTGGTCAGTGGCAATCGCCTGACAATGACAGACTTCGGCAAGCTCAATGCACTGGACACGTTACTGGAGGAACCTCACGCCGAGGTTGGCCGAGGCTGGTGGGTAGACAGCGACTCCGCGAGCCCTGAGCGTGGGAGGCTGTGGGATCGCTTGAACGCTGATACAGAAAATGCTCGGTTTTTCGATATGCTGGATCTCTTGCAGGAGCTGTCCGATTTCAGTTGGCCGAAATCCCAGTTGGTCTCCATGACCTGGAAGTTCATGGCAACCATGGACAGCGACCCGGAGTTTGCCGCAAAGGTACAAAGAGCTGCCGAATCTGCGGGCCTGGATAAGCCCGGCGTGCTGGACATGTACAGCAACACGCTGCAGCTTCAAGCGCAACACGATGCGGTGGCCGATTTACGGCTACACAAAGGCCCAGGGCTACTGGCGTTGGGCCGCGCCCTGCAACGCCTCGATAGTCTGAGTACATACGTGAGCGAGGAGCGGCTAAGGCTTGCTGAAACGGTCGAGCCTCAGGTATTGGCGTCACTTGGCTTGCGTTACAGGACGCGCTTGCGAGCCAGGCTCAAGTTGCCTTTCCAGCCCGCCCGGCTGCCGCCCGATCCCAACGTGATACCGCTGACGGGACTACGGCTGCAGTTGGCTGAGGACTTTGTGCGCCAGGCTGAACAGCTTGACCCGCTGACAGCAAGCCTGTGCAGGCGCGCATTCTGGCAGCGCTTTCTTGAACATAATTTTGCCCAACCCTTCAACAATCTGGATCAGCTCGCAGCCGAGCAGCGTTCGGTGCTGTCAGGCCGGCGAGCTGAACTGAGCGAAGCGCAATACCTGGACGAGGTACGTGTACTGGATGTGCAATTGCAGGTTGACCGGGTAGCCTTGCAACGTCAATTGACCCGAAATTACCTGATAAGCATGGACCGTGCCCTGGGCTGAGGAGGGCAGCGGCCAAACCAGTCATCCAGTTTGACAATTTTGGCCATTGCCGCAATGCCCGTGCGGCGCGAACATCGTCGGACCACTCCAAAAACAAGAAACCAGGAGTCCGACGATGCGCGATTACGCCGAGGCCGCTCGAGCGTTCGATCATGCCCAGGCCGCCAATGCGGCGCTGCATGATCACCTAGATGCCCTCAATGCCTGTGTCGAATGCTGTGACCGCCATGCCGGTGGGGGCAAGCCGGCGCTGGTATATGAAGACCGGGACGGCAACAGTGCCTGTTACAGCTTCGATCAACTCAAGGTCGAAGCGGCCCGCTTTGCCAATGTGCTCAAGGCGCAGGGCGTGGGCCCCGGCGAGCGTGTCGCCGGGTTGATGCCGCGTACGCCCGAGCTGCTTGTCACCATCCTCGCCACATGGCGCCTCGGGGCGGTGTACCAGCCCCTGTTCACGGCGTTCGGGCCCAAGGCCATCGAACACCGACTGGAGCAGTCGCACGCCCGGGTGGTCGTCACCGACAGCAATAACCGCAGCAAACTGGACGACGTGCATGCCTGCCCGACTGTTATCACGGTCAAGGCGCGCAGCGGCGAGCTGGATTTCGAGCAGTGCCTGCGCAGCGCCTCGGACGAATGCGAGCCTGTCATGCGTTCGGGCAACGACCCGTTCCTGCTGATGTTCACTTCCGGCACCACCGGCCCGGCCAAGCCGCTTGAAGTACCGTTGCGCGCTATTGTCGCCTTCCAGGGCTACATGCGTGACGCCATCGATCTGCGGCCTGAAGACAACTACTGGAACCTGGCCGACCCGGGTTGGGCCTATGGCCTTTACTATGCCGTTACCGGCCCGCTGTCGCTGGGCCACGCCACCACCTTCTACGATGGCCCGTTCAGCGTCGAAAGCTGCGCCCGGGTAATCGACAAGCTTGGCATCACCAACCTGGCCGGCTCGCCCACCGCGTATCGCCTGCTGATCGCGGCCGGCAAAGACTTTGCCGCGCCGGTCAAGGGCCGCCTGCGGGTGGTCAGCAGTGCGGGCGAGCCGCTCAACCCGGAAGTGATCCGCTGGTTCGCCGATGAGCTGGGTGTGACCATTCATGATCACTATGGCCAGACCGAACTGGGCATGGTGCTGTGCAACCACCATGGTTTGCAGCACCCGGTGCATCTGGGCTCTGCCGGCTTTGCCATTCCCGGCCACCGCATCGTCGTGCTGGACGAGCAGGGCAGAGAACTGCCTGCCGGCCAGCCGGGCATTCTCGCCGTTGACCGCGAGCAGTCGCCGTTGTGCTGGTTCGGCGGCTACCACGGTTTGTCGACCAAGGCCTTCGTCGGCAAGTACTACCTCAGCGGTGACACCGTCGAGCTTAACCACGACGGCAGCATCAGCTTCGTCGGGCGCAGCGACGATGTGATCACCACCTCGGGCTACCGGGTTGGCCCGTTCGATGTGGAGAGCGCGCTGATCGAGCACCCGGCGGTAGTCGAAGCAGCGGTGATCGGCAAGCCAGACCCGGACCGCACCGAGCTGATCAAGGCCTTCGTGGTGCTGGCCAGCGGGTTTGCAGGCAGCGCCGAGCTGGAAGAAACCCTGCGTCAGCACGTGCGCCAGCGTTTGTACGCCCACGCCTACCCCAGAGAAATCGAATTCGTCAGCGAGCTGCCCAAGACCCCGAGCGGCAAGCTGCAACGCTTCATCCTGCGCAATCAGGAAGTCGCCAAACAACAAGCGCAGCAGGCCACCCCTGCCAGCGCCTGAAAGGAAACCGATCATGCAAATAGCTAACAAGCATTTCATCGTCAGCGGCGCTGCATCCGGGCTGGGTGCTGCCACCGCGCAGATGCTGGTCGAAGCTGGCGCCAAGGTCATGCTGGTCGACCTCAATGCCCAGGCCGTCGAGGCCAAGGCTCGCGAGCTGGGTGACAACGCCCGCTTCGCGGTGGCCGACATCAGTGACGAGCAGGCTGCCCAGGCGGCGGTGGATGCGACCGTGAACGCCTTTGGCAGCATTCACGGGCTGGTCAACTGCGCCGGCATCGTCGGTGCCGAGAAGGTGTTGGGCAAGCAAGGGCCGCATGGCCTGGCCAGCTTTTCCAAGGTCATCAACGTCAACCTGATCGGCAGCTTCAACCTGCTGCGCCTGGCCGCTTCGGCCATGGCCGAAGGGCAGCCCGAGGAGGGCGGGGAACGTGGCGTGATCATCAACACCGCGTCCATCGCTGCCTATGATGGCCAGATCGGCCAGGCCGCCTACGCAGCCTCCAAGGGCGCCATCGCCAGCCTGACCTTGCCGGCCGCGCGTGAGCTGGCGCGTTTTGGCATCCGTGTGATGACTATCGCCCCGGGCATCTTCGAAACCCCGATGATGGCCGGCATGAGCGATGAAGTGCGCGCTTCGCTGGCCGCCGGGGTGCCGTTCCCGCCGCGCCTGGGTCGCCCGCAGGAATACGCCGCACTCGCCCGTCATATCATCGAGAACAGCATGCTCAACGGTGAGGTGATCCGCCTCGACGGTGCGCTGCGCATGGCTGCCAAGTAAGGAGAACCCTCATGACCCTCGCCAACGACCCGGTCGTCATCGTCAGCGCCGTGCGCACGCCCATGGGCGGCCTGCAGGGCGACCTCAAGAGCCTGACTGCACCACAGCTGGGCAGCGCGGCCATTCGTGGCGCCGTGGAACGCGCCGGCATCGATGCCGCCAGCGTCGAACAGGTGCTGTTCGGCTGCGTACTCCCTGCCGGCCAGGGCCAGGCCCCGGCGCGCCAGGCCGCGCTGGGCGCCGGGCTGGACAAGCACACCACCTGCACCACCCTGAACAAGATGTGTGGCTCGGGCATGCAGGCCGCGATCATGGCCCATGACCTGCTGCTGGCCGGCACGGCCGACGTGGTGGTGGCTGGCGGTATGGAGAGCATGACCAACGCCCCCTACCTGCTGGACAAGGCCCGTGGCGGCTACCGCATGGGCCACGGCAAAATCATCGACCACATGTTCATGGACGGCCTGGAAGACGCCTATGACAAAGGCCGCCTGATGGGCACTTTTGCCGAGGACTGCGCACAGGCCGACGCCTTCAGCCGCGAAGCCCAGGACCAGTTCGCGATTACCTCGCTGACCCGCGCCCAGCAGGCCATCAGCAGCGGCCGTTTTGCCGCCGAGATCGTGCCGGTTGAGGTTACTGAAGGCAAAGAGAAACGCACCATCAAGGATGACGAGCAACCGCCAAAGGCACGCCTGGACAAAATCCTGCAGCTTAAACCGGCCTTCCGTGAAGGCGGCACTGTGACGGCCGCCAACTCCAGCTCGATTTCCGACGGTGCCGCGGCGCTGGTGCTGATGCGCCGCTCTGAAGCCGACAAGCGCGGCCTCAAGCCGCTGGCGGTGATCCACGGCCACGCGGCCTTCGCCGACACCCCGGCGCTGTTCCCGACCGCACCGATCGGTGCCATCGACAAGCTGTTGAAACGCACCGGCTGGAACCTCGCCGAGGTCGACCTGTTCGAGATCAACGAGGCCTTCGCCGTTGTCACCCTGGCGGCCATGAAGCACCTCGACCTGCCGCACGACAAGGTCAATATCCATGGCGGTGCCTGTGCGCTGGGCCACCCGATTGGTGCCTCGGGTGCGCGCATCCTGGTGACCCTGCTCTCGGCCCTGCGCCAGAACAACCTGCGCCGTGGCGTGGCGGCCATCTGCATCGGCGGTGGCGAGGCCACGGCCATGGCTGTCGAATGCCTGTACTGAGGTGAACCATGCTGGTAACTGACGAGCAACAACAGATCGCCGATGCGGTACGCGGCTTTGCCCAGGAGCGTCTCAAACCCTTTGCTGAACAGTGGGACAAGGAGCACCGCTTCCCCAAGGAGGCCATCGCCGAGATGGCCGAGTTGGGGCTGTTCGGCATGCTGGTGCCGGAGCAGTGGGGCGGTAGCGACACCGGGTATGTGGCCTACGCCATGGCCCTGGAAGAAATCGCCGCCGGTGACGGCGCCTGCTCGACCATCATGAGCGTGCACAACTCGGTGGGCTGCGTGCCCATCCTGCGGTTCGGCACCGAGCAGCAGAAAGAGCGGTTTCTCACGCCGCTGGCCAGCGGCGCCATGCTCGGCGCCTTCGCCCTGACCGAACCGCAGGCCGGCTCCGATGCCAGCAGCCTGAAGGCCCGCGCGCGCCTGGATGGCGACCACTATGTGCTCAACGGCAGCAAGCAATTCATTACTTCGGGGCAGAACGCCGGGGTGGTGATCGTGTTCGCCGTGACCGACCCCGATGCTGGCAAGCGCGGCATCAGTGCCTTTATCGTGCCGACGGATTCGCCGGGCTATCAAGTGGCACGTGTCGAAGACAAGCTTGGCCAACACGCCTCCGACACCTGCCAGATCGTCTTCGATAACGTGCGCGTCCCGGTCGCCAACCGCCTGGGCGGCGAAGGCGAAGGCTACAAGATCGCCCTGGCCAACCTCGAAGGCGGGCGGATCGGTATCGCTTCGCAGGCGGTGGGCATGGCCCGTGCGGCGTTCGAGGTGGCCCGTGACTATGCCAACGAGCGGCAGAGCTTTGGCAAGACCTTGATCGAGCACCAGGCAGTGGCCTTCCGCCTGGCCGACATGGCGACGAAAATTGCCGTGGCCCGGCAGATGGTGTTGCACGCCGCCGCGCTGCGCGATGCCGGGCGGCCGGCGCTGGTGGAAGCGTCGATGGCCAAGCTGTTTGCCTCGGAAATGGCCGAAAAGGTCTGTTCGGATGCCTTGCAGACCCTCGGCGGTTATGGCTATCTGAGCGACTTCCCGCTGGAGCGGATCTACCGCGACGTCCGGGTTTGCCAAATATACGAAGGCACCAGCGACATTCAGCGCATGGTTATTGCGCGCAATCTTTGAAGGAGCAGACTGCATGGCATTCGAAACCATCCTGTTGGACATCCACGGCAAGGTCGGCCTGATCACCTTGAACCGCCCCCAGGCCCTGAACGCGTTGAACGCGCAGATCGTTGGCGAGATCAACCAGGCCCTGGACCAGCTTGAGCGTGATCCGAACATCGGCTGCGTGGTGCTGACCGGTTCTGCCAAGGCGTTTGCCGCTGGCGCCGATATCAAGGAAATGGCCGACCTGCAGTACCCGCAGATCTACGTCGACGACCTGTTCAGCGACGCCGACCGGGTGGCCAATCGCCGCAAGCCGATCATTGCTGCAGTCGCGGGCTTCGCTTTGGGCGGCGGCTGTGAGCTGGCTATGATGTGTGACTTCATCCTGGCCGGCGACAATGCCAAGTTCGGCCAACCGGAAATCAACCTGGGTGTATTGCCTGGCATGGGCGGCACCCAGCGCCTGACCCGCGCAGTGGGCAAGGCCAAGGCGATGGAACTCTGCCTGACCGGCCGCTTGATGGGTGCCGAGGAAGCCGAGCGTGCTGGCCTGGTGGCGCGCATCGTGCCGCAGGCCGAACTGGTTGAAGAGGCGCTGAAAGTCGCGGCGACCATCGCCAGCAAGTCGATCCCGGTCAGCATGATGGTCAAAGAAAGCGTCAACCGTGCCTTTGAGGTGTCCCTCAGCGAGGGTGTGCGTTTTGAGCGTCGCGTGTTCCATGCAGCGTTTGCCACGCACGATCAGAAGGAGGGCATGGCTGCGTTTGTTGCCAAACGTGAGGCGCAGTTCAAGGACCGCTGAACAGCGAGGGCGCTGCAAAGGCAGCGCCCATTCACCTTGCACGGGCAGTCGGGGCGCGTAGTCAGGCAGTGCGCTCAGGTCTTGTTCCACGCCCTGTGTGTACCGATTGCCGAGTCATCGCCGCCGGATACAGCATCTCGCCCTCTTCGCCTTGAAGTTTATGCTGCTGCCTTCAAGCGTATCGAGCCTTTCAATAGCGGGCAGGTACCTTTCCCCATGCTCGGCGAGGGCCTGCATGAGCGGCATTGCGTCACGTAGCGCCTGGTAAGTGGTAGGTACACCATCAAGTCCGCCTGCGGGGAACCCCGGCATTACTTTGTTACCGCCTTGTCGGAATCCTGGCCGTTTCCGGCAAATTAGCCCGTGATTGCTGTTGCTCATGGCGACGTGGCGCCTTAGACTGCCGCCCCCTGTAAAAGAGTGCCGATTGGCGCTTGAAAAATTCCGCTGCCGATGCTCCGGCCTCGGCGGCACCTGAATCGCCTAAATGCACATTTTTTCATAGAGAAATCGATGACCAAGGAACAGTTGCTGGCCATGTCGGCCGATGACTACATGAACGCTGAACAGCTGGCCTTCTTCACTGGCTTGCTGCAGGCGATGAAAGTCGACACCCATGAACGCATCGAGCTCAGCCGTACCACCATCGAGGGCCTGGACACCCCGTCGGACCCGGCCGACGTGGCTTCGGTCGAGGAAGAGCGGAGCTGGCTGGTAAATGCCATCGACCGCGACCAGCGCCTGCTGCCACAGTTGGAGATGGCCCTGGACCGCATCTCTGACGAGAGCTTTGGCTGGTGCGATGACAGTGGTGAGCCTATCGGCCTGAAGCGCTTGCTGATCAGCCCGACCACCAAGTACTGCATCGAAGCCCAAGAGCGCCACGAGCAGCTCGACCGCCACCAGCGCCAGGTGTAACCCCGCGCGCGGTGCCAAGCCCCTCGGAGCAATCCCTGGGGCTTTTGCTGTTGGTTGCGGGCGGTCGGTTTTGTTGCTGCGGGCGTAATACTGCTGTACCGGGATCTGCTGTTTTCTCTACGCAACCACGCGTATCATGGCGCTATCGTTAGGGTGCTAATTAATTCCGGAGGGAATGATGAATAGCCGAGTCGATGTCGCGGTGATGATTGGTTCGGGTGTGCCGGGCATCCTGCAGGCACTGGGCAAGCGTGTTTGCTGGGTGGTGCTGGTCAATGGCGAGCGCCGTGGTACCGCCTTCGCCACGCGTGCAGAGGCGCTGGAGTGCCAGGCTGCCTGGCAGCAACAGCTGAAGAAGGGCCTGGCCGCCTGACCGTCTCAGGGCTTGCAGGTGATGATGCAGCGTGTTGCAGTGGCCGCTACAGTGTAAGAAATATGCTTTGCCTCTCGACGGATTTCAGTGTTTTCGTGCATATTCTTCTCCCAGTAATGTGTTGATGGATTACAGAGCCCGTTCTCGTGCGAGCTCCGGCATAATCTGCCGCCTTTTTGCTGGCCGGTTTGCTATCAGGCATTACGCTTCCCGCATCGGGAATATGCCGAAAGCCTGTCTTGAGGCCAGATCTGGCAAGCCAGAGTAAAGATTCCTGCGCGCTGCATCGCCAGCGAGCACAGACATTTCGCATATCGCTTTATTACTCTTTTCGCCTATCGACAAGAAATGGCCGTGCCTCACCGAACAGAGTTGAGGGCGGGTTGTAACCGGTTGAGGATTACTTCATTGGCAGTCAGCACTCTTGATACCCATGCGTTGTTCGCCTTGGGCGACTTGCGCGGTAAATTGGCCCAACTGTTTCAGGGCCGCTTTATCTATGTCACCGAACAAAGCCCCGAAGGCTTGTACATGGCTGAAATCGACACCGAAAGTGCATTGGTGGTCGACGACAAGCAGCGCCTGGAACTGAAGGTCGGCGACCACTTCCGCGCCGCCGTATTGCCCAGCCGCGAAGGCGGCAAGCTGGAAATGCGTTTTCGCGAAATCAAACTGAATGTTTATGGCGTGGGCGATTACGCCTTCGTCTCGGTGCCCGAAGGGGACGGCATCGTGTTCCGTGAAGGCCACGGGGTAATGCTGGTGTTCGCCGCGCAGCAGCAGGTGCAGGAAGGCCTGGGCAAGTTGCTCAAGGCAGTGACCGGCAAGGTTGCGAAATGGCGCAAGGGCGAACTGACCACCTTCAAGGCCAGCGAATGACCCACGCTGACCGGGCGCCATCTCGGGCCGAGTTTCATCAGCAGCACCAGGCTGGTGCAATGGCTGAGGCTGCGCGTTTGCTGGCCAGGCGCGAGCAGTTGCAAGGCGCCTGGTTGAGTTGGGTGGCCGGTGAATTGTACCGGCTCGGCCCGCCAGCTTATGTCGCCATGGTCCGGCGGGAGCTACAGCGCCTCAGCCAGGGGTGAGCCGGCAACGCTTCAGTGGCCGCGGTCGCGGCCGCTGCTGACCTCTTCGGGTACTGGTTCTTTCGACATGCGCTTGCGGAACAGCGCCGCCCGCGCCAGCAAAAGCGTGGTTACCGGCACAGTGATCGACAGCAGGATCGGAATCAGCCATGCGTGCAGCACGGGTGCATCCTTGAGCCACGAAAAATAGATGATCGAGGCCAGTGCCACGCACCAGGCGCCAATGGTCGAAGCCAGTGCCGGTGGGTGCATGCGCTGGAAGTAATCCTTCAGGCGCAGCAGGCCTATCGCACCGATCAGGGCGAACAGGCTGCCGGTCAACAGCAGTGCAGCGGTGATCAGCTCCAACCAGAACGGCAATACCATGTTTTCAGTCATTCGATCACCTCACCGCGCAGCAGGAACTTGGCCAGGGCAAACGAGCCGACAAAGCCGAAGAGGGCAATCAGCAAGGCACCTTCGAAGTAGGTGTCACTGGCATAACGGATGCCCAGTACCAGCATGGTCAGCATGGCCAGGATATACAGGTAGTCCAGCGCCAATACCCGGTCCTGGGCGGACGGGCCACGGAACAGCCGGATCAGCGCAAGGCCCATGGCGAGGGCGAAGATGAACAGGCTGGCAAGAACAGCGTTGGCGAGCAGGCCTGTCATTGGAAAATCTCCATCAGCGGGCGTTCGTAAGTGTCTTTGAAGTGCTTGATGAAAGCGGCTTCGTCATCCAGGTCGAACACGTGCAGCAGCAGTACGCTGCGGTCCAGCGCCAGTTCGGACCAGACCGTGCCAGGCACTACCGTGGTGATCATCGACAGCGCCGCCAGGCCGTGCGCATCGCGCAGGGCCAGCGGGATGTGCACGAATGCCGAGCGTGGCGGCTGCTTGCCGGCACACAGCACACCACGGGCTACCAGCAAGTTGGACCGGATTACATCCAGGCCTACCCGACCGATCAGCCGGGCGATGACCAGTGGTCGCCGCACGTGGGCATGCTGTGGGCGCAGTGGCGCCATCAGCAGCGGCGCCAGCACGCCAAATGCCGCAGCCAGCAGCAGGTTGCCCGGGCTTAGCGACAGGTTCAACAGCAACCACAGGCCAAACAGCGAGACAGATAACAGCGGGGCGGGGAACAGTCGGTTCATGGCTGCACCTGTACGTCGAGCGAGGTGGGGCCAGGAATCGGCCGCGCGGACATCACGGCCTCTATATAGGCGTCGGGGGCCTGCAGGCTGGCGGCGGTGTCCTGGGTGTAGCGCAGCAACGGCTCGGCCTTGAGGCTGAGGATGATGCACAGGCCGAGCAGGATGACGATAGGCAGGCACTCGTAGCGGCGCAGCACCGGTGACTGGCGCTCCTCGGGTTTCCAGAAGCGCAGGATGCCGACGCGGCCAAATGCGATCAGCGAGGCCATGCCGGACAGAATCAGCAACGCCACCAGGCCCCAGCCCGCTGCACTCAGCGGCTGCTCGGGGGGTACCCCAAGCCCTTGCGGGTTGAACAGTGCACTGATCAGGTTGAGCTTGCCGACAAAGCCCGACAGCGGCGGCATGCCGATGATCAGCAGTGCGCAGGCGATGAAGCTGAGGCCAAGGAAGGCCATGGTCCACGGAATGATCTGGCCGATTACGGCTTTTTGTTCATCGTCGAGGTTGATGCCTTTGGGCGGGTGCAGCGATTCCAGCAGCGGCGGCAAGGCGCCTTCCTCGTCCTCCAGCGGCACTTCGTTGGCCGAGCGTGAGCGTTCGACCAGTTCGGCAAGCAGGAACAGCGCGCACAGCGCCAGCGTCGAGTTGACCAGGTAGAACAGCGCGGCACCGGTCAGCGCCGGTTGGGCGAAGCCGACAGCGCCGAGCAGGGTGCCGGCCGAGACCAGGATACTGAGGGCCGCCATGCGCTCCAGGCGTTGCGCGGCCAGGATCGAAACGGCCGCTACCGCCAAGGTGACCAGCCCACCGTACACCAGCCACTCACCGCCAAAGTGGGCCGAGGCCCCGGCCTGTCCGGAAAACAGCAGCGTCCACAGGCGCAGCACGGCATACAGGCCGACCTTGGTCATGATGGCGAACAGGGCGGCCACCGGTGCGCTGGCCGAGGCGTATGCAGGCACCAACCAGAAGTTCAGCGGCCAGATACCGGCCTTGACCAGGAATGCCATGGCCAGGATCGCCGCACCAGCGTGCAGCAGGCCACGGTCGGCCTCTGGCACCAGCGGAATCTTCAGTGCCAGGTCGGCCATGTTCAGGGTGCCGGTGACGCCATACAGCATCGCCGCGCCTACCAGGAACAGCGAAGAGGCAAACAGGTTGATAGCGATATAATGCAGGCCGGCGCGGACCCGGGCGCGGCCCGAGCCGTGCAGCAGCAGGCCATAGGAGGCCGCCAGCAGCACCTCGAAGAACACGAACAGGTTGAACAGGTCGGCGGTGAGGAAGGCCCCGTACAGGCCCATCAGCTGGATCTGGAACAGCGCATGGAAACTGGCCCCGGCGCCGTCCCAACGGGCGCGGGCAAACAGCAGGGCGCTGAAACCGATGATGCCGGTCAGGGTCAGCAGCAGGGCCGACAGGTGGTCCACTACCAGCACGATACCGAATGGGGCCGGCCAGTTGCCCGGCAGATAGACGCCAATCGACTCTGCCTGGCCCTGGGTGCGTACCCACATCAGCAGGCTGACTGCGATGCCCAGGCCGGCGAAGGTCGACAGCAGGTTCAGTCGGGCCTTGAGCTGCCGATTTTTCTCGCCCAGCAGCAACATGACGGCTGCGGTGACCAGTGGCAGCAGGATAGGCGCGACGATCAGTTGGCTCATGCCGCTCATTCGTCACGCTCCCGACCGTCCACATGGTCGGTGCCGGTCAAGCCGCGCGAGGCCAGCAACACCACCAGGAACAGCGCGGTCATGGCGAAACTGATGACGATGGCAGTGAGCACCAGCGCCTGCGGCAGGGGGTCGGTGTAGTGCAGCAGGTCCTGGGTAACCCCGTCCTTGATGATAGGCTCCTTGCCGATGAACAGGCTGCCCATGCTGAAGATGAACAGGTTGACCCCGTACGACAACAGGCACAGGCCCATGATCACCTGGTAGGTACGCGGGCGCAGGATCAACCACACCCCCGAGGCGGCCAGCACGCCGATGGCGACTGCAATCACTTCTTCCATCAGACGGCTCCTGCTTGGCTGGTTTTCGACGGGGTGCCCGGGCGGTAGGCACGCACCGACTGGTGCGCCAGGGCAGTGAGGATCAGCAGCGTCGAGCCGACCACCACGGTGTACACGCCGACATCGAAGAACAGCGCGCTGGCCACGTGCACGTCGCCGAGCAGCGGCAGGTGCAGGTGGGCGGTGTGCGTGGTGAGGAACGGGTAACCGAGCAGCATGGCGCCAACCCCGGTCAGGGTCGCGCACAGCAGCCCGGTGCCCATCCAGCGCAGCGGCCGCAGGCTCATCTGTGCCTCGACCCACTGGGTGCCGGCCACCATGTACTGCAGGATGAACGCCACCGACATCACCAGGCCGGCGACAAAGCCGCCACCTGGCTGGTTGTGGCCGCGCATGAACAGGTACATCGACACCAGCAGGGCGATCGGCAGCAGCAGGCGCACCAGCACTGCGGGCACCATCATGAAGCCCAGCGCAGTGTCGGTGGCATGCCGCGGGTTGATCAGGTCGGTAACCACGTCCGGTGCCAGCTGGCGTTGCTGTGCCGGCAGTTGCATGCTCTCTTTCGGTGGGCGGAAGCGCCGCAGCAGGGCAAACACCGTCACGGCCACGGCCACCAGCACGGTGATTTCACCAAGGGTGTCGAAGCCACGGAAGTCCACCAGCATCACATTGACCACATTGGTGCCGCCGCCCTGTGGCAGCGCCCGGCTCAGGTAGAACGAGGAAATGTCGTTGGGTGTTGGCCGGGTCAGCATGGCGTAGGACAGCACGGCCATGCCACCACCCACCAACACCGCCAGCAGCAGGTCGCGCAGGCGGCGCATGCGCGCGCGCTCCAGGCTGCCGGGCAGCGGCGACACGCCTTCGATACGTCGCGGCAGCCAGCGCAGGCCTAGCAGGATCAGTACGGTGGTGACCACTTCCACCACCAGTTGGGTCAGCGCCAGATCGGGCGCGGAGAACCAGACAAAGGTGATACAGGTCATAAGGCCGCAAACGCTGACCATGATCAGTGCTGCCAGACGGTGATACTTGGCCTGGTAAGCGGCACCGATAGCGCAAGCAATGGCAATCAGCCACAGCGCGACGAACACCCCCGAACCCGGAATCTTCGGCCGCTCACCCCAGGTCAGGCCGCTGTAGAGCATGGGCGTGAGGCCAGCGAGGAATGCGGCTACCACCAGCATGAACAGCTGCGACTGCAGGCGACGGGTGGTGAGCAGGCGCTCTATGCGCCGTGCCATTACCATCAGCAGGACCTGGCCATGCTCGAACAGGCGCTTGCCGTTGAACCGTCCGATCAGCGGTGGATAGGGGAATCGGCCCAGCTGTAGCTGCTTGCGCAGCAACAGGTACAGGAGGATACCGCCGCTCATGGCTACCAGGCTCATGATCATCGGGGCATTCCAGCCATGCCAGATGGCCAGGCTGTATTCCGGCAAGGTGCCGCCGACTACCGGCATGGCCGCAGCGGCCAGCAAGGGGCCGACGGATTGCGCAGGGAATATCCCTACCACCAGGCAGGTCAGCACCAGCAGCTCGACCGGGGCGCGCATCCAGCGCGGCGGCTCGTGCGGGGTGTGGGGCAAGTCCTGGGCGGGGGGGCCGAAGAATACATCGACGGTAAATCGCAAGGCGTAGGCGACGCTGAAGGTGCCGGCCAGAGTGGCGATCACCGGCAATGTCGCTTCGACCCAGGCGGTGCTGCTGATGAACACGGTCTCGGCGAAGAACATTTCTTTCGACAGAAAACCGTTCATCAATGGCACGCCGGCCATCGAGGCGCTGGCGACCATGGCCAGGGTGGCGGTGTACGGGACAAGGCGTATCAGGCCACTGAGGCGACGGATGTCACGGGTGCCGCTTTCGTGGTCGATGATGCCGGCAGCCATGAACAGCGAGGCTTTGAAGGTGGCGTGGTTGAGAATGTGGAACACCGCGGCGACGGCAGCCAGAGGGCTGTTCAGGCCAAGCAGCAGGGTAATCAGGCCCAGGTGGCTGATGGTCGAATAGGCCAGCAGGCCCTTGAGGTCGTTCTGGAACATCGCCGCGAATGCGCCGAGCAGCAAGGTAAGGGCGCCGGCGCCGCCGACGATCCAGAACCATTCCTCGCTACCGGAAAGCACCGGCCATAGGCGTGCCAGCAGGAACACCCCGGCCTTGACCATGGTCGCCGAGTGCAGATAGGCCGATACCGGAGTAGGCGCTGCCATTGCATGGGGCAGCCAGAAGTGGAAGGGAAACTGTGCGCTCTTGGTCAGCGCACCGAGCAGGATAAGCGGTAGCAGCACCGGGTACAGCGCGTGCTGGCGGATGGTGTCGCCGGCAGCCAGGACCTTGTCCAGGTCGTAGCTGCCGACCACATGGCCGAGCAGAAGCGCCCCCACCAGCAGGCATAACCCCCCCGCGCCGGTCACCATCAACGCCATGTAGGCGCCGCGGCGGGCGTCGGCGCGGTGGTGCCAGTAGCCGATCAGCAGGAACGAGAACAGGCTGGTGAGCTCCCAGAAGAACACCAGCTGAATCAGGTTGCCAGAGATCACCAGGCCCAGCATGGCGCCCATGAACGCGAGGAAGAAGGCGAAGAAGCGCGGTACCGGGTCTTGCGGCGACATGTAGTAGCGCGCATACAGCGACACCAGCGTACCGATGCCCAGTACCAGCAACGAGAACAGCCAGGCAAAGCCGTCCATGCGCAGCACCAGGTTCAGCCCCAGGCTGGGCAGCCACAGGAATTCTTCGCGAATCACACCGCCATCGGCAACCTGGGGGTACAGCAGTGCTACCTGGACAGTGCCGACCAGGGCCACGAGCCCGGCAAGCACGGACTCGGCGTTACGTGCGTTGTGCGGCAGCACGGCTGCCAGGCAACTGCCCACGAACGGCAGAAGCAATAGCACTATCAATGACATAGCGTTCTATTCTGAGAAGTTTGCCAAGGATCATACGTGCCGAGGGGATGATCACCAACACGCAAGCTGTCGCAGGATCCTACAAAGAGGCTGTGACAAGCTGTTTTTTTATAACATTTCTTTACAAAGCATAGCTGCTGTTTACCGCTTTACAGCCCGGCCTGGCGTTCGCCTTCTGCTTGCACTTCACGCGCGTCGGCAGCTTCGCGTGGGCGGCGTATTCTGAGCTCGCTGACCACTACGGCAATCACGATCAGCAAGCCGCCGAGCAGCGCCACGCCCGGCAGGCGTTCGCCGGCGAGGCGCCCGACGATCCCGGCCCACACCGGTTCTCCGGCATAGATGAGGGTGGCGCGAGTGGGTGAGACCGACTTCTGCGCCCAGTTCATCGCCACCTGTATGACCGCGCTCATGGCGCCCAGGCCCACGGCACTGGCCAGCAGCAGCCAGGAGAAGTCGGGAATGCGCTCCTGGGTCGGTACGATCATCAGGAATGCCAGCAGCGAGGCAGTCGCCAGTTGCACCACGGTCACCCGGCGCACATCGACCTGGCCGGCGTAGCGGCTGATCAGGATGATTTCGGCAGCGATGGCCACCGCGCTGACCAGCGTCACCATCTCGCCCTCGCTGAAGTGCAGGCTGCCGCCTTCCGGCCCGGCCAGCAGCATCAGGCCGACAAAGGCCAGACAGATGCCGATGCTGGGCATCAGGCCAGGGCGCCGGCCCAGGACCAGCCATTGCAGCAGTGGTACGAAGGGGACGTAGAGCGCGGTAATAAATGCAGACTGGCTGCTGCTGATGGTTTGCAGGCCCATGGTCTGCAGGCCATAGCCAAGCATGATGGTTACGCCGATCAGCATGCCGGCCTTCAGTTCGGTGAAGGTCAGCCCGGGTAACGCCCGCGCCGACACCACGCCAACGAACAGCGCGGCCGCAGCAAAACGCAGGCCGACGAAGAACATCGGGCCACTCACGGTCATCACGTTATGCACCAGCAGGAAAGTGCCGCCCCACAACATGGTGATGAACACCAGCACCAGTTCGGCCTTGCTCAGGCGAAAGGTAATGGCGGGGGTCGACTTGTTGCTGGGCTGGCTCATGCTCTTGCGCACTCGGAGGGGGCGGCGCACAATCGCCGCAAAGTGGGCAGTATACTGCGCAATATCGACCAGTGAGCAATATAGTGCACAAAGATTCTTCGCACCGCGCATCCGTGCTGCAACATGTCAGCCACAACGTCCGCCGCCTGCGTAACGCTTGCGGCCTGAGCCAGACGGCGCTGGCCGAACGCTCCGGGGTCAGCAGGCGCATGCTGGTGGCCATCGAGGCAGGGGAAAAGAATGTCAGCCTGACCACTCTTGACCTGATTGCCGAAGCCTTGGGCGTGGCCTTCAGTACGTTGATTCAGGCACCTGACCAGCGTGATCCGGGGCGTATCGACGAACTGGCCTGGGCCGGCGAGTGTCCGCAGAGCCGGGCAGTGCTGCTCGGCACCAGCCCGGCCCGCCGCGAGGTGGAGCTTTGGGAATGGACGCTGGCGCCGGGCGAGTGCTATTCCAGCGAGGCCGATGCGGAGGGCTGGAGCGAGCAGATCTACGTGGCTGAAGGGCAACTGACGTTAGTCATCGAGGACATCGAGTTTCGCCTGCTTGAGGGGCAGTTTCATGTGTTCCCCAGCAATTGCCGGTATGCCTATCGCAACGATGCGACGGTGGCAGTCCGGTTCGTGCGCAATGTTGTGATCTGATCGAGTCTCATCGGCCACTCGGGACCTGTGTCAGTCCTTCATCAAATCGTCAGTCTTCACCACCTTGGCATAGGCAAACGCCAGCGCCGCCATCGCCGAATCATGTACCTGCGCTGCCGGCACCTGTTTGCCGTTGAACTCCAGCGGCAGCGTCGCACACGCATCGTGCGCCACGGTCACCTCATAGCCCAGGTCGGCCGCGGCCCGGGTGGCGGCGTCGATGCACATGTGGCTCATGCTGCCGGCGATGGTCAGGGCCTCGACGCCGTGCTGGTCCAGTGTCTGCTTGAGGTTGGTGCCAAGGAACGCATTCACCTTGTGCTTGAGCACCACGGGTTCATCCTGCAGTGGCTGGACCTTGGGGTGGATGGCCGCGCCAGGCGACTCAGGCGCGAAGAATGGCGCATCGGCGCTGTCGAACTCGTGGCGCACATGCACCACCAGGTCACCGCGCTGGCGCGCCGCTGCCAGCAGCCTGGCGGCATTGTCGGCCGCCTGGTCGGCACCCTCCAGGGCCCACTTGCCGCCCGGGAAGTAGTCGTTCTGGATGTCGATGATGATCAGCGCTTGCTTGCTCATGCTGCCTCCTGTGGCAGTAGTCGTTGTGTGAGGTTAGTTATAGGCTGTGTGCACCGACCTGACGATTGGCGTGACCGACACTATGCGGGCAAAAACTGACACCTCTGCCAACCTGGACATTGGCCTGCTGTTGTATCCCGGCGTGCAGCGCGCCGCCGTGCATGGCCTGGCCGACCTGTTCCTGGTGGCCAACCGGGTTGCTGCCGAGCTGGGCGCCGTCGACTTGCCGCCGGTGCGCATCAGCTATTGGCAGGCAGATGCGGCAGGGCAGTTGTTGCCAGCTGTTGATAGCTCGCCAGTCGTTGTACCGGGCCTGCGCGTACTGATCATTCCGCCAAGCCTGGAATCGGCACCACCGGGCGAGTTGCTCCAGCGCCACCGCGCGTCTTTGTGTCAGCTCCACGCGAGCGGCACAGTGCTGGCGTCGGTGTGTATCGGGGTGTTCTTCATCGCCGCCAGCGGCCTGCTCGATGGCCGCCCGGCCTGTACCCACTGGAACTACGTGCATGCACTCGCCCAGCGTTATCCAAAAGTGCGGGTAGAGGCTCAGCAGCCGTTGCTCGATGACGGTGACATTGTCACTTCGGCCGGGCTGATGGCCTGGACCGACCTGGGTCTGCGTTTGCTGGAACGGTTTCAGGGAGCAACGGTGGCGCGGGAGACGGCCCGCTACCTCGCGGTCGATCCGGTCGCGACGCCGTTACCTGGTGCGGTGTTCAACCCGCGCCTGGACCACGGCGACGAGGCTGTGCTGAAAGTGCAGCACTGGCTGCAGGGCGATCGCGGGCAGGATGCAGGCCTTGCTGCAATGGCGGCGTGCGCCGGGCTGGAGGAACGCACCTTCCTGCGGCGCTTTCGGGCAGCCACGGGTTTGCGCCCGACCGAGTACTGCCAGCAGGTCAGGGTGGGGCGGGCGTGTCGCTTGCTGGAATTCACCCGGCGCAATGTCGAGCAGATCGCCTGGGGCGTGGGTTACCAGGACGCAAGTGCGTTTCGCAAAGTGTTCCAACGCATCACCGGACTGACGCCGAGCGATTACCGGCGGCGGTTTGCGGTGACAGGGTAGGGCTCGGAAACCACTTGACCTTGACCTTGCTTGAGGTTTTACCCTGCCGTGCATCGCGCTGCATGCGTCCTTGACCAGGAGACCGTTGATGACGGCAAGCCCTCATGCCCTGTGGTTCACACAGATGATCGAATACCAAGTGCCGAGCATATACCAGCACGCCCTGGTCCAGGCCCTGGTAGCCCGCAGCGAGGCGCTGGCTAACCGCTGCGAAGGGCTGCAAGGTGTCAGCATCCAGGCCAGCGACGACGGCAGCCGGGTACTCCAGTACCTGCAGTGGCAGTCGCGTCAGACGTGGGCTGCGGCGGCTGCCTGCTTTGTCGAGGAGCCGTTCCTTGAACTGCTTGCCCGGCACCAGGCGCGTGGCGTCAACTTTGCCGCGTACCAGGCGGTACGCAGCCTGGTACGGGGTGAAGATGGCGGCCTGCATTGCCAGGTGGGCAACCCTCAGGCGTACCAAGGTGCATAGTGCGGATAGCGGTCCAGTCGGGCGCCGATGACCATTTCGCTGACCCAGGCCGCCAGGATCGAACTGTAGGCCTTCTGGCTCTCCTCGCTGGACAATGCGTGGTCGGCACCGTCGACAATACGATGGGTCAGCGAATGGGCGCTGATGAAAGCCGAACGGTAGCTCATCAGCGTGCTGTGCGGCACATAGTCGTCCTGCTCGGACTCCACCAGCAACACATCCCCGCTGAATTCGGCACAGGCCGCCAGCGCACGGTTGTCGGCCGGGCCCAGCGGTCGCTGGCGGTAGGCGTTCAGCCGTTGCCGGTCGAGGGTTTGCTTGGGCATATCCCATTCATCGTCCCAGTACATGGCGGGTACCCGCAGGGCCAGCCATCTGACCGACCGCTCGCGGGTCAGCAAAGTCGCCAGGTAGCCACCATAGCTGCTGCCGATGATGGCGATCGCCTGCGGATCGACCGCGGGGTGGCCGGCAAGCCGGTCGTACGCCACCATCAGGTCCTGCAGGTTCTGCTCGCGGGTGACGGTCAGCCGCTGGCTTGCGGTTTTTTCATGGCCGCGCAGGTCGAAGGTCATGCATACGCAACCCAACCCGGTGATGTGCCGGGCACGGGCCAGGTCGCGTTGCTGGCTGCCGCCCCAGCCGTGCACGAAGAGAATGCCCGGCATCTGGCTGCCGGGGCTGACCAGGGTGCCAACGATGCTGTCGTTTTCAACTTGCAGTTCAACGGTTTCACTCTGAATGGCCATGCTCGCGAATCCGCGCAAATTTGCTGAGTTGTCCGAGTTCACTGTCGTTTCCTTGATAGAAGAGGGTGGCATCAGAGGGGAGGTCAGGGGTGCCGAACACTTCATGGGTGGACGCGTGCACTCGTTGCAATGCAGGGTCGTCGGCAAACGCCTGCAGGGCCAGCAGTTCGGCACTGCTGGCGCCGCCCAGGCGCCAGGACTGCTCGAGTACACCGCTGCGCAGGTGGCCTTGAGGGTCGCGGCCGCGAGCAATGTCGTAGTTGCGGCGTGAGGCGATGAAGCCCGGGAAGTGCTGCTCGGCAGCCTGCTCGTAGGCAATGGCCTGGTTGATCGCCAGGCGCAGGTGGTCTTCCAGTGGCAGTTGCAGCAGCGCCTGATAGTCGCCACGTACCACCACCAGGTCCGAGCCGCCATAGACCTCGGCTCCTTGATGGTCGTGGGTCAGCTGCTGGGTGCCGTGATAGCTGCAGGTCAGGCCGGCAACGCGCACCTGGCCGACACTGAAGGTTTCGACCTTGCTCAGGTCTTCTTCAAGCACCAGTCCCCACAATGCCAGCTGCTGGTCGTCCATGCTGGCCAGCAGGGGCTCCAGCGCATCCGCGCTGTCGATAACCTGCTGCCCGCGGCCGGCACAGGCCAGCACAGGCTTGACCCGCAACGGGCCGTCCATCAGCAACAGCTGAGCAGCGGTACGGGCGTCGGCCTTGTTGAACACGGTATAGCCGCGCAGCAGGGCGTCGCTGGCCTGCCGGGCGAAGGCATCGGTCCAGCCAGGCGGGAAGCTTGCATTGGCGGGCAGGGGGTGGGAGATCGCCTTGGTCGCCATATAGGGGCTGGTGACCACGCCGCCGAACAGGTCCTGCTCGTCGCAGATGCCGATGGTGGCCTGTCGCTGGGGGTCGATCAGCGTTTCGGTGGGCAAGTAGTAGTAGCCGTCGTCGGCGGTTGGCGGGTCGGCCGGTTTCATGTGCGGGCAACCCAGCAGGCGCGCCAGGCCATCGGCAAGCTTCTGGTGTACGGCACGCTCGTGATCGGGTGTGCTGGCGCGGGTGTCGAGCAGCACCACGGCAGTTTTCGGCTTGCAGACACTGGGCATGGTCATTTGCCTGTGTGCAGTGAATGTACTGCGTGTGAAGCCGGCATCTTGCGGAAGTTCAGTAGGACGTGATCGGTGGTCCTCGCCCGGTTGTAGGAAGCGTCTGATTGCACAAGGCATGGCGGGCAATACATGCCTTGTCTTGGTCGACGTGATTGCAGGGGCTGGGCGGCTGTTCCATTATCGGAGCATTGGACCAACCGTGATGTAGCCGCAGGAGAGCGCATGAACGTTCAGACCACCCTTGAGCCAAGCGTACCGCAGCGACTGGCGCGCGTGCGCCAGACCATGGCCGCCGGCGGCATCGATGCCTTGCTGGTGCCTTCGGCTGACCCGCACCTTTCCGAATACCTGCCCGGTTACTGGCAGGGGCGCCAGTGGCTGTCGGGGTTTCACGGCTCCGTGGGCACGCTGGTGGTCACCCCTGACTTTGCCGGCTTGTGGGTCGACAGCCGCTATTGGGAGCAGGCGGAGCATGAGCTGGCCGGCAGCGGCATCGAACTGATGAAGCTTGTGCCGGGCAAACCCGGTGCGCTGGAATGGCTGGGTGAAAACGTCAAGTTGGAGGGTAGCGTCGCGGTGGATGGTGCGGTCATGGCCCTGGCGTCGGCACGCCAGTTGGGCGAACGGCTCAAGGCCCGTGGGGCGCGACTGGTGACGGACCAGGACGTGCT
This sequence comes from Pseudomonas sp. 8_5_2, assembly GCF_059295255.1. Lineage (NCBI taxonomy): Bacteria > Pseudomonadati > Pseudomonadota > Gammaproteobacteria > Pseudomonadales > Pseudomonadaceae > Pseudomonas > Pseudomonas sp. 8_5_2. The sequence continues at coordinate 4,038,224 of NZ_CM181238.1, read as the reverse complement.
TGGGCAGGCCTGGGAAGGGCGCCCGGGTCTGCCAGGTAACCCGGTGTACCAGCACTTGCCGCCACACGCCACGGTGAGCCGGGCGGAAAAGCTCGCGCAGCTGCGCAAGGACATGCACGCCAAGGCGGTCGACTGGCACTTCATCGCTACCCTCGATGACATTGCCTGGCTGTTCAACTTGCGGGGCAGCGACGTCTCCTATAATCCGGTGTTCTTGGCATTCGCCCTGATTAATCAGCAACAGGCCATCCTTTTTGTCGGCCCGGACAAGCTCGATGCGCACCTGCGTCAGGTGCTGGCGGCCGACGGCATCGAGGTGCGCGACTATAACGAAGCAGGCCAGGCGCTGGGTGCGGTACCGGCCAGCGGCCGGCTGTTGGTGGATCCGGCGCGGGTCACCTGCGGCTTGCTGGATAACCTGCCTGCAGAGGTGGAGCTGGTCGAGGGGGTCAACCCCACTACCCTGAGCAAGTCATGCAAAGGTGGCGAAGACCTGGTGCACATTCGTCAGGTGATGGAGCAGGACGGCGCTGCCCTATGCGAATTCTTCGCCTGGTTCGAGGCCAGCCTGGGGCGGGAAGTCATCACCGAGTTGACCATCGACGAGCAACTGAGCGCTGCGCGTGCACGCCGCCCAGGTTTCGTTTCGTTGAGCTTCTCGACCATCGCCGCTTTCAATGGCAATGGCGCGATGCCGCATTACCGTGCCACCGAGCACGCACATGCGGTCATCGAGGGCGATGGTTTGCTGCTGATCGATTCGGGTGGGCAATACCTGGGGGGTACCACCGACATCACCCGCATGGTGCCGGTGGGCGAGCCCAGCCTTGAACAGAAGCAGGATTGCACGCGCGTACTCAAGGGCATGATCGCGTTGTCGCGCGCCAGCTTCCCGCGCGGGGTGCTGTCGCCGTTGCTCGATGCCATCGCCCGGGCTCCGCTGTGGGCTGACCAGGTCGATTATGGTCACGGCACGGGGCATGGGGTGGGCTATTTCATGAACGTTCATGAGGGGCCGCAAGTGATTGCCTACCAGGCGGCAGCCACGCCGCAGACCGCGATGCAGGCGGGCATGATCAGCTCGATCGAACCGGGCACGTATCGCCCCGGCCAGTGGGGCGTGCGCATCGAAAACCTGGTAGTCAACCGTGAGGCGGGCAAGAGTGCCTTCGGCGACTTCCTGAAATTCGAGACATTGACGCTGTGCCCGATCGACACCCGCTGCTTGCTGCCCAAGTTGCTGGCCGAGGAAGAGCTGCAGTGGTTGAACGACTATCACTCCACGGTGCGCGAGCGCCTGGCGCCCCTGCTCAATGGCGAAGCGCTGGCCTGGCTGGAGGCGCGTACCGCACCCCTCTAAGGAGCAAATTAAAAGGGCAGCTTCAGCGCTGCCCTGTTGCTACTTGCAGACGACGATCATGCTGCGGCTGGTGTAGCCCGCCGGGTTGATCCCGAACAGGTAGTCACCCTGCTCTTCGTCGGTGTCACCTGAGCGGGCGATGACCCTGTAGCCTCGTGCGCTGCACGAACTCGCGGCCTTGCTGTAGCACTTGTCCCATGAGGAGGAGAGGCCAGAGCAATTGATATGCAGCCCCTTCTTCCCGCGTTTGACCTCAGTCTTGGCCGTGGCGGCACATCCAGCAATTGCCAAGATGGCCAGGATGAGCAAAATACGTTTCATTCCTGTCCTTAAATGCAGGGCGGTCCAGTGTCTGGCCCTGTCGTTATCGCTTCGAATCTTCCTGAAAGTTCCCCAGCGTCCGTGGTCGGCTCAGTAGATAGCGTAAAGATGATGATTCTGTGACAGCTTAATCAGCGAGACGGGTCGCTTCAATCACTATTCCCGTCTCAAATGAAAATATTTCTCATATCAGTCTGCGGCGATGGCCGGGCTCGGCTCCTTGCGCATGGACAGGGTCGTACCGACCGAGGCGGTAATGATTGCCAGAATCGCCAGCCACTGGGTAACCGTCAGCACCTCGCCGAGGAACAGCAGCCCGGACAGCGCACCGAACGCCGGTTCGATACTCATCAGGGTGCCGAAGGTGCGCGCCGGAATGCGCGTAAGGGCAACCATTTCCAGGCTGTAGGGCAGGGCGGTGGAGAGTATTGCGACTCCAATCGCCATCGGGATCACGGCGGGCGTCAGGAGTGCGGCGCCGGCGTGGACAATACCGATGGGGGCGACGAACAGGGCGGCGACCACTACCCCTAGCGCCGCAGTCTGGATGCCGTGTTCGGCGCCGGCACGCTGCCCGAACAGGATGTACAGCGCCCAGCAGACACCAGCGCCCAGGGCGTAGGCAGCGCCCACCGGGTCGAGTGCCTGGCCGCTGTGGCCTGCTGGCAGCAACAGCAGCAGGCCGGCGATGGCCAGGCCGATCCACACGAAGTCGATCGCCCGCCGCGAGGAAAAGATCGCCACTGCCAGCGGGCCGGTGAACTCCAGCGCAACGGCGATACCGATCGGTACGGTTTGCAGCGCCATATAGAAGAGGAAGTTCATGCCGCCCAGGGCCATCCCATAGATGATGACATTGCGCAGTGCGCTGGCAGTCATTCGCACTCGCCATGGCCGCAGGATCAACAGCATGATGATGCTGGCGAAGATCAGGCGCAGGGTGGTGGTGCCTTGAGCGCCGATGATGGGGAACATGCTTTTGGCCAGGGAGGCGCCGGTCTGGATCGAGGCCATGGCGATGAGCAGCAGGCCGATCGGGAAGAGGGTAGCGGCCAGGCTGCGGGGCTGGGTGTTCATTTAGGTGGGGGAATCCTTGGGCGGGCTTGGGGGTGTGCGCAGTATAGTGCGCAAAGGTGGTTGGGTGGTGCAAGGGGGTTGTGGCGGGCACCTGGCGGTCTTGATATGGTCTTTTCCCCGTATATTTTACTTTCTTGAAATTAAAGGTTGACGCCCTTTCGAATCCCCTTATAATGCGCCCCACTTCCAGCGACAACGGAACGACAAACTCCTTGATATTCAACGAGTTAGGTAGTTCAGAAGATGCTGTAAGGGCTTCGATCGAAAGATCGGCAGCGGTGATAAAGGCAGTTGACAGCGGATTTAAACGCTGTATTATTCGCCTCCCGCTACGAGTGATCGCAGCGAGCCAAGTGTTTGAAGCTAAACGAGTTTATCGGGAAAACTTCAAAATAAACGCTTGACAGGCTCTGAGGAAAGCGTAGAATGCGCGCCTCGGTTGAGGCGAAAAGCTCTTAACCAAACGCTCTTTAACAAATTGAATCAAGCAATTCGTGTGGGTGCTTGTGAGTACGGACTGATAGTCAGAAAGATTATCAGCATCACAAGTGACCATGCGAGAAATCACATAGTCATTTGAGATTGCTGAGCCAAGTTTAGGGTTTCTTAAAAACCCAAGCAGTATTGAACTGAAGAGTTTGATCATGGCTCAGATTGAACGCTGGCGGCAGGCCTAACACATGCAAGTCGAGCGGATGACGGGAGCTTGCTCCTGGATTCAGCGGCGGACGGGTGAGTAATGCCTAGGAATCTGCCTGGTAGTGGGGGACAACGTTTCGAAAGGAACGCTAATACCGCATACGTCCTACGGGAGAAAGCAGGGGACCTTCGGGCCTTGCGCTATCAGATGAGCCTAGGTCGGATTAGCTAGTTGGTGGGGTAATGGCTCACCAAGGCGACGATCCGTAACTGGTCTGAGAGGATGATCAGTCACACTGGAACTGAGACACGGTCCAGACTCCTACGGGAGGCAGCAGTGGGGAATATTGGACAATGGGCGAAAGCCTGATCCAGCCATGCCGCGTGTGTGAAGAAGGTCTTCGGATTGTAAAGCACTTTAAGTTGGGAGGAAGGGCAGTAAGCGAATACCTTGCTGTTTTGACGTTACCGACAGAATAAGCACCGGCTAACTCTGTGCCAGCAGCCGCGGTAATACAGAGGGTGCAAGCGTTAATCGGAATTACTGGGCGTAAAGCGCGCGTAGGTGGTTTGTTAAGTTGGATGTGAAAGCCCCGGGCTCAACCTGGGAACTGCATCCAAAACTGGCAAGCTAGAGTACGGTAGAGGGTGGTGGAATTTCCTGTGTAGCGGTGAAATGCGTAGATATAGGAAGGAACACCAGTGGCGAAGGCGACCACCTGGACTGATACTGACACTGAGGTGCGAAAGCGTGGGGAGCAAACAGGATTAGATACCCTGGTAGTCCACGCCGTAAACGATGTCAACTAGCCGTTGGAATCCTTGAGATTTTAGTGGCGCAGCTAACGCATTAAGTTGACCGCCTGGGGAGTACGGCCGCAAGGTTAAAACTCAAATGAATTGACGGGGGCCCGCACAAGCGGTGGAGCATGTGGTTTAATTCGAAGCAACGCGAAGAACCTTACCAGGCCTTGACATGCAGAGAACTTTCCAGAGATGGATTGGTGCCTTCGGGAACTCTGACACAGGTGCTGCATGGCTGTCGTCAGCTCGTGTCGTGAGATGTTGGGTTAAGTCCCGTAACGAGCGCAACCCTTGTCCTTAGTTACCAGCACGTTATGGTGGGCACTCTAAGGAGACTGCCGGTGACAAACCGGAGGAAGGTGGGGATGACGTCAAGTCATCATGGCCCTTACGGCCTGGGCTACACACGTGCTACAATGGTCGGTACAGAGGGTTGCCAAGCCGCGAGGTGGAGCTAATCTCACAAAACCGATCGTAGTCCGGATCGCAGTCTGCAACTCGACTGCGTGAAGTCGGAATCGCTAGTAATCGCGAATCAGAATGTCGCGGTGAATACGTTCCCGGGCCTTGTACACACCGCCCGTCACACCATGGGAGTGGGTTGCACCAGAAGTAGCTAGTCTAACCCTCGGGAGGACGGTTACCACGGTGTGATTCATGACTGGGGTGAAGTCGTAACAAGGTAGCCGTAGGGGAACCTGCGGCTGGATCACCTCCTTAATCGACGACATCAGCCTGCTGATGAGCACCCACACGAATTGCTTGATTCATTGTAAAAGACGATCAAGACCCAAAGTTGTACCGTTAGGTCTGTAGCTCAGTTGGTTAGAGCGCACCCCTGATAAGGGTGAGGTCGGCAGTTCAAATCTGCCCAGACCTACCATTTTGATTGGAATGGTGAGCACCCCATGCCTCTGGATAAAGAGAGGTGAGGACGGCTCTTCTGCAGTTCAAATCTGCCCAGACCTACCATTACATGGTTTAGCCGCAGAATACGGGGCCATAGCTCAGCTGGGAGAGCGCCTGCCTTGCACGCAGGAGGTCAGCGGTTCGATCCCGCTTGGCTCCACCACTTTCGCTGTACACAGTCACTTGTCAGAACTTAGAAATGAACATTCGTGAATGAATGTTGATTTCTGACTTTTGTCAGATCGTTCTTTAAAAATTCGGATATGTGATAGAAATAGACTGAACACCAGTTTCACTGCTGGTGGATCAGGCTAAGGTAAAATTTGTGAGTTCTGCTCGAAAGAGCGACGTGCGAATTTTCGGCGAATGTCGTCTTCACAGTATAACCAGATTGCTTGGGGTTATATGGTCAAGTGAAGAAGCGCATACGGTGGATGCCTTGGCAGTCAGAGGCGATGAAAGACGTGGTAGCCTGCGATAAGCTTTGGGGAGTCGGCAAACAGACTGTGATCCAGAGATCTCTGAATGGGGGAACCCACTCAGCACAAGCTGAGTATCTTGTACTGAATACATAGGTGCAAGAGGCGAACCAGGGGAACTGAAACATCTAAGTACCCTGAGGAATAGAAATCAACCGAGATTCCCTTAGTAGTGGCGAGCGAACGGGGACCAGCCCTTAAGTTGGTTTGAGATTAGTGGAACGCTCTGGAAAGTGCGGCCATAGTGGGTGATAGCCCCGTACACGAAAATCTCTTATCAATGAAATCGAGTAGGACGGAGCACGAGAAACTTTGTCTGAATATGGGGGGACCATCCTCCAAGGCTAAATACTACTGACTGACCGATAGTGAACCAGTACCGTGAGGGAAAGGCGAAAAGAACCCCGGAGAGGGGAGTGAAATAGATCCTGAAACCGTATGCGTACAAGCAGTGGGAGCCTACTTGTTAGGTGACTGCGTACCTTTTGTATAATGGGTCAGCGACTTATATTCAGTGGCGAGCTTAACCGAATAGGGGAGGCGTAGCGAAAGCGAGTCTTAATAGGGCGTTTAGTCGCTGGGTATAGACCCGAAACCGGGCGATCTATCCATGGGCAGGTTGAAGGTTAGGTAACACTGACTGGAGGACCGAACCGACTACCGTTGAAAAGTTAGCGGATGACCTGTGGATCGGAGTGAAAGGCTAATCAAGCTCGGAGATAGCTGGTTCTCCTCGAAAGCTATTTAGGTAGCGCCTCATGTATCACTGTAGGGGGTAGAGCACTGTTTCGGCTAGGGGGTCATCCCGACTTACCAAACCGATGCAAACTCCGAATACCTACAAGTGCCGAGCATGGGAGACACACGGCGGGTGCTAACGTCCGTCGTGAAAAGGGAAACAACCCAGACCGTCAGCTAAGGTCCCAAAGTCATGGTTAAGTGGGAAACGATGTGGGAAGGCTTAGACAGCTAGGAGGTTGGCTTAGAAGCAGCCACCCTTTAAAGAAAGCGTAATAGCTCACTAGTCGAGTCGGCCTGCGCGGAAGATGTAACGGGGCTCAAACCATGCACCGAAGCTACGGGTATCATCTATGATGATGCGGTAGAGGAGCGTTCTGTAAGCCTGTGAAGGTGAGTTGAGAAGCTTGCTGGAGGTATCAGAAGTGCGAATGCTGACATGAGTAACGACAATGCGAGTGAAAAACTCGCACGCCGAAAGACCAAGGTTTCCTGCGCAACGTTAATCGACGCAGGGTTAGTCGGTCCCTAAGGCGAGGCTGAAAAGCGTAGTCGATGGAAAACAGGTTAATATTCCTGTACTTCCAGTTATTGCGATGGAGGGACGGAGAAGGTTAGGCCAGCCTGGCGTTGGTTGTCCAGGTTTAAGGTGGTAGGCTGAAATCTTAGGCAAATCCGGGATTTCAAGGCCGAGAGCTGATGACGAGTTGCCTTTAGGCGACGAAGTGGTTGATACCATGCTTCCAAGAAAAGCTCCTAAGCTTCAGATAACTGGGAACCGTACCCCAAACCGACACAGGTGGTTAGGTAGAGAATACCAAGGCGCTTGAGAGAACTCGGGTGAAGGAACTAGGCAAAATGGCACCGTAACTTCGGGAGAAGGTGCGCCGGCGAGGGTCAAGGACTTGCTCCGTAAGCCCATGCCGGTCGAAGATACCAGGCCGCTGCGACTGTTTATTAAAAACACAGCACTCTGCAAACACGAAAGTGGACGTATAGGGTGTGACGCCTGCCCGGTGCCGGAAGGTTAATTGATGGGGTTAGCGCAAGCGAAGCTCTTGATCGAAGCCCCGGTAAACGGCGGCCGTAACTATAACGGTCCTAAGGTAGCGAAATTCCTTGTCGGGTAAGTTCCGACCTGCACGAATGGCGTAACGATGGCGGCGCTGTCTCCACCCGAGACTCAGTGAAATTGAAATCGCTGTGAAGATGCAGTGTATCCGCGGCTAGACGGAAAGACCCCGTGAACCTTTACTATAGCTTTGCACTGGACTTTGAATTTGCTTGTGTAGGATAGGTGGGAGGCTTTGAAGTGGGGACGCCAGTTCTCATGGAGCCATCCTTGAAATACCACCCTGGCAACTTTGAGGTTCTAACTCAGGTCCGTTATCCGGATCGAGGACAGTGTATGGTGGGTAGTTTGACTGGGGCGGTCTCCTCCCAAAGAGTAACGGAGGAGTACGAAGGTGCGCTCAGACCGGTCGGAAATCGGTCGTAGAGTATAAAGGCAAAAGCGCGCTTGACTGCGAGACACACACGTCGAGCAGGTACGAAAGTAGGTCTTAGTGATCCGGTGGTTCTGTATGGAAGGGCCATCGCTCAACGGATAAAAGGTACTCCGGGGATAACAGGCTGATACCGCCCAAGAGTTCATATCGACGGCGGTGTTTGGCACCTCGATGTCGGCTCATCACATCCTGGGGCTGAAGCCGGTCCCAAGGGTATGGCTGTTCGCCATTTAAAGTGGTACGCGAGCTGGGTTTAGAACGTCGTGAGACAGTTCGGTCCCTATCTGCCGTGGACGTTTGAGATTTGAGAGGGGCTGCTCCTAGTACGAGAGGACCGGAGTGGACGAACCTCTGGTGTTCCGGTTGTCACGCCAGTGGCATTGCCGGGTAGCTATGTTCGGAAGAGATAACCGCTGAAAGCATCTAAGCGGGAAACTTGCCTCAAGATGAGATCTCACTGGGATCTAGAATCCCCTGAAGGGCCGTCGAAGACTACGACGTTGATAGGTTGGGTGTGTAAGCGCTGTGAGGCGTTGAGCTAACCAATACTAATTGCCCGTGAGGCTTGACCATATAACACCCAAGCAATTTGCTCATGCAGATTGCGGTGGTGAAGATGACACGAACCGAAAGTTCGCACTGTTCACAAAGCATCACAAACATCACATATCCGAATTCGCTGGGCTGTCCATCTGGACATTCTGGCTACAGAATTTCTTGACGACCATAGAGCATTGGAACCACCTGATCCCATCCCGAACTCAGTAGTGAAACGATGCATCGCCGATGGTAGTGTGGGGTCTCCCCATGTGAGAGTAGGTCATCGTCAAGATTCATTTCGCAAAACCCCTATCTGCGCATGCAGGTAGGGGTTTTGTCTTTCTGCCGCTCAAACATCAGCCGTACGCCGCTCCTACAGCATTCGCGCAACCGAGCCATCATGAAATGTCCGTCATGTATGCCTGCTGCAGCACACCACAGTGCTACGCTCGCGAAAACACTCTGCACGGATAATCACCATGGAAATGAACTGGCACCAGGCCCTCCAAGAAAGCCTGAGCTGGCTGGCGATCGCCTCGTTCATCACCCTTGTCTGCTTCACTGCAGCCGCCACCCTGGCCGTACGTTGCACGCGCTGGGGCAGCCAGTTCTGGCAGCTTGCGGGGCCTTATTTCAGTTTCAGGCGCAGTTGGCGGCCGTTGCTGGTGTTTGCGTTGCTGCTGATACTGACGCTGTTCTCGGTACGCCTGAATGTGCTGTTCTCGTTCTGGTACAACGGCTTCTACAGCGCCTTGCAGGCGCTTGACCAGGCGGCGTTTTGGTACCTTCTCGGGGTGTTCGCGGTCTTGGCCAGCATCCACGTGCTGCGCTCGCTGTTCACGTTCTACGTAAGCCAGGCGTTCAGCATTCACTGGCGGGTCTGGCTTACCAAGCGTCTTACCCGCGACTGGATGCACGGCGATGCCTACTACCGTGGCCAGTTCCTCGCCGAGCCGGTGGATAACCCTGACCAGCGCATCGAGCTGGACGTCAACGCCTTCGTCAACAACTCGGTGACGCTGGCCCTGGGGGCGGTCAGCGCGTTGGTATCGCTGGTGGCGTTTACCGGGATCCTTTGGGGGCTTTCGGCACCGTTGGCGGTGGCCGGGATTGAAATCCCCCGAGCGATGGTGTTTGCCGTTTACCTGTATGTCATCGTCGCCACCTGGATTGCCTTCCGTCTCGGCCGGCCGTTGATCCGCTTGAACTTCCTCAATGAAAAACTCACCGCCAACTTCCGTTACGCGCTGATGCGCCTGCGCGAGAATGCCGAAAACATCGCGTTCTACCAAGGGGCCCAGGTTGAGCGTAGTACGCTGCTGGGCCGCTTTGGCGCGTTGATCATCAATGCCTGGGCGCTGGTATTCCGAAACCTGAAGTTCAGCGGTTTCAACCTGGGCATCAGCCAGGTCGCCGTGGTATTCCCGTTCATTTTGCAGGCGCCACGCTTTTTTAGCGGGGCAATCAAGCTGGGCGATGTCATGCAGACGTCCCAGGCATTCGGCCAGGTGCAGGACTCGTTGTCGTTCTTCCGTGAGTCGTATGATGCTTTTGCCCAGTACCGCGCCACGCTTGACCGTCTCACCGGGTTCCTTGATGCGAACGCGCAGGCGAGCGCCTTGCCGCGTGTCCTCACGCACGAGCAGGCTCATGCCCTGGATATCGCCCGCTTGCAGGTGCTGCGCCCTGATGGGCACGCCCTTATCGCCGACCTGAATCTACGCCTGCACGCCGGTCAGGCGTTGCTGATCAAGGGGCCGTCGGGCAGTGGCAAGACCACGCTGTTGCGTGCGTTGGCGGGCCTCTGGCCGTACGCAGAGGGCCAGGTCAACCGGCCGACGGGTCATCAGGCGATGTTCCTGTCGCAGCGCCCGTACTTGCCGCTGGGTGACTTGCGTACGGTGATTGCCTATCCGGCAGCCAGCAAGGCTGAGGATGCCGCGCGCATGCAGCAGGCGTTGCGCCAGGTCAACCTGGCCCACCTGGCTGAGCGTCTCGACGTCAGTTGCGACTGGTCACATATCCTTTCGGTGGGTGAGCAGCAGCGCCTGGCGTTCGCCCGGGTGCTGTTCAACCGGCCTCAGGTAGTGTTCCTCGACGAGTCCACCTCGGCAATGGATGAAGGGCTCGAGCACACGTTGTATTCGTTGCTGCGCTCGGAAATGCCGGGTGCGTTGCTGGTCAGTGTTGGCCATCGCAGCACACTCGCAGGGTTCCATACACATCGGCTCGAGGTCGATGGGGATGGCGGCTGGTCTTTGCTTGAACAGCGACCCGCATTGGCCTAGCGTACCTTTGTGCGCAACAGCGTCACTCCCAACAGCGTGGCGCTGGCGAACCCTGCGCCGACCAGAAAGGTGGCCTGGAACCCTGCACCGTCCCATAACAACCCGGCTACCACGCTGGCTGCCAGCAGCGCCACACCGGTCAACAGGTTGAACACACCGAAGGCAGTACCGCGAAGGTTGGCGGGTGCACTGTCGGCGATCATCGCCGCGAATATGCCCTGGCTGAAGCCCAGGTGCAGGCCCCAGGCAGCAACCCCCAAGGTCAGCCCGGCCCAGCCCGGCAGCAGGGCCAGCAACAGGTCGGCGGCCATCAGCAACCCCAGCCCGGCCACCAATACACCGCGGCGGCCGACCCGATCGGAAAGGACCCCGGCAGGGTAGGCTGACAGTGAATAGGCCAGGGCCATCAGTACCAGGACCGCCGGCGCCCACAACGGTGCCAGGCCCATGTCCTGGGCGCGTAGCAGCAGGAACGCCTCACTGAAGCGGGCCAGGGTAAACAACGTGGCCAGGCTGATCAGGCGCCAGTAGGCTGGCCCCAGACGGACCAGTTCGCGCAGTGCCAGCGGCGCACGCACCGGCCGTGTCATGGTCGGTGTTTCAGGTTCGCGAACGAAGGCAACGAGAATGTAAACCGCCACGCATGCCGGTATCACCGCCACCCAGAACACCGTCTGGAAATGGCTTGCGGTCAGCCACATCAGCCCTATAGCCAGTAACGGTCCGAGGAAGGCGCCCACAGTGTCGAGCGTCTGCCGCAGGCCGAACGCGGCGCCGCGCAATTCGGCGGGCGTGATATCGGCCACCAGCGCATCGCGCGGCGCGCCACGGATACCTTTGCCGACCCGGTCGACGAAGCGCGCCGCAGTCAGCCACTCCAGGCCGGAGGCCAGGGGAAATACCGGTTTGGTCAGCGCACCGAGGCCATAGCCCACTACCGTGAGCAGCTTGCGTTTGCCCATTCGGTCGCTAAGCGCGCCCGAGAACACCTTGGTGATTGACGCGGTGGCCTCGGCAATGCCTTCGATGACACCCACCGCCAGCACTGATGTGCCGAGCACGGTGACCATGTACAGGGGGAGCAGGGCGTGGATCATCTCCGAGGAGATGTCCATGAACATCGACACGAAACCCAGCGCCCAGACGCTTCGGGGGATCTTGGCCACGCTTCGGGCGGTGCTCGCCGGGCTGCTTTCTTCATTGCTGCGCATCAGGGGTCTCTGAACAGTTGCCACGTTCGAAACTGTAGGTGGCAACGTGCTGGATGCAAATCACCAGGGCCACAGGCCGCCATGCGGCCCATCGTGGTCTGCAGACTGCGATACCCAGCTCGCGGTGGTGCCAAAGGCCGCGCGTTTAGCAAAGTTCCGTTACAAACATGTAAACTTCGTAAATAAGATTTAAACTCATTTGAGAATCCCTATATTTACCATCCCTGTTGGCCGCCAAACTGTGTTTGCGGGGCCGGTGGGCGAAGGGCTCCCGGTTTCCGACAGGGATGTGCCTTTTCGCTCATGATTCGCAGGAGATGTACCCATGCAGTGCAGAACTTCACCCAACAGCCTCGCCCTGGCGTTTGTCGCGCTGGCGTCGCCGGCCATGATGGCCACTGCAGCAGAGGCTGATGAACGGCCCGTGGGTGAGGTGCTGGAGGTACCGGTCGCGGACAATGCTCTGTTGATCCAGGACACCCTTATCACCGCTGAGCGCGAGGCGCGCCAGGCACTGGGCTCTTCGGTCATTACCGCCGAGGACATCAAGCGCCACCCGCCGGCCAATGACCTGTCCGACATCATCCGCCGCGAGCCGGGGGTCAACCTCACCGGTAACAGCGCCAGTGGCGCACGAGGCAACAACCGCCAGATCGACCTGCGCGGCATGGGCCCGGAAAACACCCTGATCCTCATCGACGGCAAGCCGTCCAGCGCGCGCAACGCCGTACGCTATGGCTGGAACGGCGACCGCGACACCCGTGGCGAGACCAACTGGGTACCAGCCGAAGCGGTCGAGCGCATCGAGATCCTGCGTGGCCCGGCGGCCGCGCGCTATGGCTCCGGGGCCATGGGCGGGGTGGTCAACATCATCACCAAGCGCCCCACGGACGAGCTCAAGGGCAGCATCAGCCTGTACACGCAGTTGCCGGAAGACAGCGCCGAGGGTGCCAGCCGCCGTGCCAACTTCAACCTGGGTGGTGGCTTGACCGATAGCCTCGGTTTCCGCCTGTACGGCGGCATGGCCAAGACCGACGCCGACGACCTGGACATCAATGCCGGGCACGCGACCAGTGCACTGGTGGCAGGTCGCGAAGGGGTACGCAACAAGGACCTCAACGGGCTGCTGAGCTGGAAGCTGAACGACGAGCACCGGCTCGAAGCCAGCGCTGGCTATAGCCGCCAAGGCAACATCTTTGCCGGCGACACCATGAACAGCAACGGCGGTGGCGACGTTGACTTCGTTTCCAGCCTTTACGGCCATGAAACCAACGTGATGCAGCGCAGTACCTACGACCTGACCCACCTGGGCGATTTCAGCTGGGGTACCAGCAAGACCTCGCTGGCGTATGAATACGTACGCAACTGGCGCCTCAACGAAGGCCTGGCAGGCCGCACCGAAGGCGCCCCGAACGCAGAGGGCGCGGCCATGTCACGCCTGCGCAATACCCGCCTCAGCAGCGAAGTGAACCTGCCGTTCGCCACCGGCAATACCGAGCATGTCCTGACTCTGGGCGGGGAATACCTGTACGAAACCCTCAACGACCAGGGTTCGTTGCGCCCGCAGAGTTCGGACCCTGCCGGCGACGCTGGGCTGGTCGGCTTCGATCGCAGCAGCTCGAAGATGACCGCGCGCAGCTATGCGCTGTTCGCCGAAGACAACATCATCGTCGGCGACACCACCATTACGCCAGGCCTGCGTTTCGACCATCACGAAATGTTCGGCGACAACTTCAGCCCCAGCCTGAACCTGTCGCACAAGTTGACCGAAGCACTGTCGGTCAAAGGCGGTATCGCGCGCGCCTACAAGACCCCGAACCTGTACCAGTCCAACCCCAACTACCTGCTTTACAGCCGCGGCAACGGGTGCAGTGTGCAGCAGACCAACAACGGTGGCTGCTACCTGCAGGGTAACGCCGACCTCAAGCCCGAGATCAGCGTCAACAAGGAAATCGGCCTGCTGTACGACCGCGGCACCTGGCGCACCAGTGCCACCTACTTCCGCAACGACTACAAGAACAAGATCATCGGTGATACCGATGTGCTCTACACCATCGGTACCGGCAGCCGCGTGACCCAATGGGACAACGCCGGCAAGGCGCGGGTGGAGGGCATCGAAGGCAACTTCTTCATCGAGCTGACGCCCACCCTGGACTGGAACACCAACCTGACCTGGATGCTCGACAACGACAACCGCGAGACCGGCGAGCCGCTGTCGGTGATTCCGCAGTACACCGTCAACACCACCCTCGACTGGCGCGCCACCGAGCAGCTGGCGTTCCAGGTGGCGGGTACTTACTTCGGCAAGCAGAAGTCGCCGACCTACAACTACCGTACCCAGGAAAACTACGACGAGGCTGCGCAGCAGGACGTCGAGGCCTACGGCCTGGTGGACGTGAGTGCCGGGTACAAGTTCAACGCCAACTACGACGTACGGGTGGGGGTGAACAATGTGTTCGACAAGCAGATCCTGCGCGGTGGCAACGCCAGCAGCTCGGGTGCCAACACCTATAACCAGCCGGGCAGGGCGGTGTTTGCTGCGCTGAATATCAACTTCTGAGCCAGGGGTCGCTGCGCGGCCCATTCGCGGCTTTATCCGCGAATGGGCCTACACATTGTTCAAGGAAGCGAAATGACTCGATCCCCCGCCTGGCTGCAGATTCTCTCCCGCAGCAGCGCCGCACTGCTCGGCGGCTACGCCCTCAGCTATGCCGCCAGCGCTTGCCTGGCCCGCATCCTGCCGCTGACTGCCACCGATGCAGTCATTGTCGCGACTCTGCCGGCGTTCCTGTTCTACACCGCCGCGATCCTCTGGGCGTTTGCCTGCCGTGATGCCCTGCGCGCCTGGGCGCCACTGGTGCTGGCGGCGCCCCTGAGCCTGATCGGCTTCTGGCCGCAGGTACTGGAGTGGCTGGCATGAAGAATACCTTCACCCAATCGATGGCCTGGCTGCACACCTGGTCCGGTCTGATCTTCGGCTGGCTGCTGTTCGCCATCTTCGTCACCGGTACCCTGGCGGTGTTCGACAAGGAACTCAACCACTGGATGCAGCCGGAAATCCCGGCCAGCCAGGTGTCGCAGGCCGACGCTGCCGGGCGTGCCATCGCCTACCTGCAGGCCCACGAGCCACAGGCGGCGAACTGGGGCATCAGCCTGCCGAGCGAGCGTTCGCCGGGGTTGCGCGTATCCACCGGCGAACGACGCCACGCTGGCGGGGTACAGCTCGATCCGAACACTGGCGAGGTGGTGGAGGTACGCGACAGCGTCGGCGGCAACTTCTTCTTCCGCTTCCATTTCACCCTCGACCTGCCGCGCAATTGGGGTATCTTCGTGGTCGGCGCACTGGCGTTGGTGATGCTCGCGGCGCTGGTGACCGGCATCGTGGTGCACAAGAAGTTCTTCAAGGAGTTCTTCACCTTCCGGCCGAACAAGGGCCAGCGCTCGTGGCTGGATTTCCACAACGCCAGCGCCGTGCTGTTGCTGCCGTTTCATCTGATGATTACCTACACCGGCCTGGTGATCTTCATGCTCATCTACATCCCTGCGGGGGTGGATGCGTTATTCGCCGGTGACACCCGCGCCTACTTCAAGGCTCAGGGCAATACCCGCCTGGAGCAGCCCCGTGGCCTGGCCAGGCAGCCGGCGGCACTGGTCGATGTGGCGCCGCTGCTAGCCCAGGCCGAGGCGCGGCTGGGCCCGCTGGGCGGCCTGAACATCCGCAACCCTAATACGGCAGCGGCGCGTGTCGAGATCCGCCCCGCGCTTGGCAACCGCATCGCCTTGGCCAAGGGCCAGGCGATGGTCTTCGATGGCATCAGCGGGCAATTGCTGAGCGACGTTCCCGAGTGGCGTGCGGCGCCCCTGACCCAGCGGGTCATGGTCGGCCTGCACTTTGCCCAGTTTGGCGGCTACCCGATGCGCTGGCTGTACTTCATCTGCGGGCTGGTCAGCTGCCTGATGATCGCCAGCGGCCTGGTGCTGTTCTGCGTAAAGCGCGGGCGCAAGTATGCCAATGCCAGTGCCGACGCTTCGGCACGGCGCTGGTACCGGCTGGCCGAGGTGTGCAACGTCGGCTTCGTCAGCGGCCTGTTGTTGGCGTGCGTTGGGCTGCTATGGGCCAGCCGCCTGCTGCCCGTGGAGCTGCTGCAACGGGAAAGCTGGGAGGTGCGGGTATTCTTCGGCGCATGGCTGCTGGGCCTGCTGCATGCCGGCATCAGGCCGGCACGCCAGGCGTGGGTCGAGCAGCTGCTGCTGACGGCATTGCTGTGCATTGGCCTGGGTGTGTTTGGCGGGCTTGAAGATGCGATGCGCCTGGGCGTAGCGGCGTGTGCGCTGGTGCTGGGGGTATTGCTTGGGCTGGTGGCCTGGCGGATAAGCCAGACTCAGCCGGAGGCGTTGAAGGCAACGGCGGGTCGGCAGATGGAGGCTGAAGCATGATGCTGTGGATCACAGGCGGCGTGGTGTTCGCGTACGCTGGCATGCTCGGGCTTTGCCAAGGGCTTGAGCGGCATTACAAGCAGGTATGGAACCGGCCCTGCCCACGTGCCTTGCGTATTGGCTTGCGAGGCGCGGGATGGCTGGCGCTGCTGGCCAGCCTGGTGCTCTGTGCCCAGGCTTGGGGCTGGGCCATGGGGCCGGTGGCCTGGTTTGCAGTGCTGTCTTTGGCGGGGGTGGTGCTGGTGATGCTACTGCCGTACTGGCCGCGGTTGGCGGTGGGGTTGGTGCTGGCGGTGCCGGGATGGGGGTTGGTGTCAGTAGTTGCCTGATCTGCGCTCATCGCGGCCAGCTTCGACATTGCTGCAGCAGCGTGCTAAACCATGCTCCCCCAGCACGCGCGAGAGAATACCGGTGAAAGCCGTCCGCCTGACCCTGATCTGCCATGCCCTGACCCAGGCCCAGAAGACCGGGCGCCTGCACTGTGTGGATGATGGCATCCTGCCGTTGACCGGGGCGCCATGCCTCAACCTGGCAGGCATGCAACTGCTGACGGCCCCAGAGCGCCGGGCCTGCGAGACTGCAGCATGGATGGCCGGGCCGGCGCAGGTCGAGCCGGCATTGGCCGATTGCGACCTGGGGCGTTGGCAGGGTTTGACCTTGAAGCACTTGCAGGCCGAGCAACCGCAGGCGTTGGCCGAGTGGCTGGAAAATCCAGCCAGCGATGTGCACGGCGGCGAGACGTTTGTCGAGCTGCGCCGGCGTCTCGCTGGCTGGTTGGGAGGCTTCGATCAGCCAGGGGAATGGTGTTGCGTCACACACCCTTTGGTCATCCGGGCAGTGCTCATGAACCTGATGGACTGCCCACTTTCAGCCTTCCCTGCGATTGACGTACTGCCGCTTTCCCGGTTGCAACTGAGCCGTGCAGGCCGTTGGCGATTGCGCATCGTATAAGGCGCGCTCTGCCTTCAGAAAGCCAGCTTGTAGCCGATCAGCAACAGCATCGCCGCCAGGCACGGGCGCAGCACACGGTCGGAGATGCGCCCGGTGAGGTGGCTGCCCAGATAGATGCCCGGCAGCGAGCCCAGCAGCAGATAGCCCAGCAGCGACCAGTCCATGTTGCCCATGCCCGCATGGCCCAGGCCTGCTACCAGGGTCAGTGGCACGGCGTGGGCGATTTCGGTACCGACCAGGCGGCGGGTGACCAGGAACGGGTACAGCAGGAACAGTGCCACGGTACCGAGTGCGCCTGCACCGATGGAGGTGAGCGTGACCATCACCCCCAGCACCACGCCTGTCAGCACGGTCAGGGTGTTCAGGCTGCGGTCGCTGAGGTGGTAGTGGTCACCGGCATGGCGGTTGGCGAAGGCCTGCAGGCGCGATTTGAACAGGATGGCCAGCGCAGTGAGGATCAGCACCACGGCAAGGCCTTGCTTGATAATGGCGTTGAGCGCCGAGGTATCGGTGTGCAGGGTGCTGAGGAACCACAGGGTCAGTGCAGCGGCGGGCACGCTGCCCAGGCTCAGATAGCCGGTGATCTTCCAGTCGATGTTCTTGTGTCGGGCATGCACCCATACGCCGCTGGCTTTGGTGATGGCGGCGTACAGCAGGTCGGTGCCGACAGCGGTGGCCGGGCTGATGCCGAACCACAGCAGGATAGGGGTCATCAGCGAGCCGCCACCGACGCCGGTCATGCCGACGATGAAACCCACGACCAGGCCCGCAATGGTGAAACCGAAAGAACCTACATCCATACGCTACTCGACTGCCCAACTTTGCCCGTTATCGGATGCAGCCAGCATATAGATTTTTTTATAGCCAAATAGACTTGTTCGTTATTAGGTTATAACCGCGGCCGATCAGCGATCAGTCATCACCACCATCACGTGGGCATCGCCGCCGTCGTCGCTTTCCGACAGGTAGATGTGCCCCACCTGGCTGTCAAAATACGCCGTCTCCTGTGGCCCGATGCTCACCGCCTCACCGGTCTCGAACTCGATGCGCACACGCCCGCTCAGCACCAGCGCGAACTCCTGGCCGGGATGGCGGATAAAATCGTCGAACTGGCCGCGTTCCCTGGCGATGATGCGGGCATAGGCCGGCGTCATGCGCCGTTCGGGAAAGTCGCCGGCAATCGGATAGTAATCATAGGTGCCGGTCGAATAACCCGCCGCTGCCGGCAATGAATCGACCACCACGGTCACCGGCACCGGGGTGCTCACCGTACCGCTGGCGCGTAGTAACTGGGCGATATCGACATTCAGTGCCCGCGCGGCAGCGGCAAGTTTTTCATAGCTGACCGACACCTGCGCCAGTTCCATTTTCGACAAGGTGGACAGCGGCACGCCACTGGCTTCGGACAATTGCTTGAGGGTCATCTGGCGTGCCTTGCGCACCTGGCGCAGGCGCTGGCCGACTACAGCGCGGTCTAGCAGGGGAAGGGCAGCGGGCATTCAGGGCTCTCGGCATGCGGCGTTGGTCGGGCATCTTACCTTGGACCCTTGCGCATTTCTAAATTCTCATATATTAGAATTCTCATAAATGATAATTAAGCTGGCAGGAGCGTGCATGATCCCGATCTACGACACCCTTATCATCGGTGCCGGCATTGCCGGTGCGTCGCTGGGCTATCGCCTGGGGGGTCAACAGCGGGTGCTGTTGCTCGAGCGCGAGTCGCAGCCTGGCTACCATGCCACCGGGCGCTCGGCGGCGATGTTCATGGAGGCATACGGCACCCCGCAGATCCAGGCCCTGACCCGCGCCAGCCGGGCGTTCTACCACGCCCCGCCGGCGGGTTTCTGCGAGCACCCGCTGCTGGAACCGCGTGGCTGCCTGTATGTGGCGAGCGTGGAGCAGCGCGAGCTGCTCGAGCAGACCCACGCGCAGAACGTGGCCAATGGCACCGAAGTCAGCCTGCTTGACCGCGACGCCGCGCTGGCCCTGGTGCCCAGCCTGCGAAGCGAGACCTTGGCCGGCGCGGTGCTCGAGCCGGGTGCCATGGACCTGGACGTGCATGCGCTGCATCAGGGCTTCTTGCGCGGCTACCGTGCTGCCGGTGGTGAACTGCGCTGCAATGCCGAGCTGCTCAGGGCCAGCTACCAGAATGACCTTTGGCAAATCGAGCTGGCCGATGGCAGCCACGTGCAGGCGCGCCAGCTGGTCAATGCCGCAGGTGCCTGGGCCGACCGCGTGGCCGAGCAGTGCGGCGTGGCACCGGTCGGCCTGCAACCCTGCCGACGCAGCGCCTTCACCTTCCCCGGCCCGGCGGACCACGACTTCGCCCGCTGGCCGGCCGTGATCGGCGTCGATGAAAGCTTTTACTTCAAGCCCGATGCCGGCCAGCTACTCGGGTCGCCAGCCAATGCCGACCCGGTCGAACCCCAGGACGCCGCACCGGAGGAATTGGATGTGGCCCTGGGCATCTACAACATCGAAGCCATGACCACCCTGGCGATCCGCCGCCCCAGCCACACCTGGGCCGGGCTGCGTTCGTTCGTCGCCGATGGTGACCTGGTGATCGGGTTTGACCCGCACGTCCCCGCGTTTTTCTGGCTGGCGGCCCAGGGCGGCTATGGTATCCAGTCGGCTGCAGGCGCCTCACGGCTGGCAGCCGACCTGCTGCTCGGCCAACCGCTGTGTCCCAGTCTTGTCCGCCAGGGGGTGGCCCCCGAGCGCCTGTCCCCGGCCCGTTTTCAACAACCGTGAAAGGAGCTTCCCATGAGCAATGACATCCAGCGTTTCCCCAGCAGCCTGCCGTTCCCGTTTTCCCGCGCGGTCAAGGCCGGTGGTTTTCTGTTCCTCTCCGGCCAGGTGCCAATGAGCAGCGCTGGCGAAGTTGTGCGCGGTGATATCCAGACCCAGACCCGCGCCGCCTGCGAGCGCATCGCCGACAGCCTGGCGGCCTGCGGTGCCAGCTTCGACCAAGTGGTCAAGGCCACGGTGTGGCTATCGGACATGAGCCACTTCGCCGGTTTCAACGAGGTGTACAAGGCGTTCTTCGGTGCCGCGCTGCCAGTGCGTTCCACCGTCGCCTCGGCGTTGGCGCTGGGCGTGGACGTGGAGATTGAAGTGCAGGCGTTTGTCGGCGACTCCTGAAACAGCGGTGCAGGAACGGGCTTGCCCGCGAAAAGGCCCTCAAAGGCACAACAACAATAAATCAGAGGTGCACATGAAAGAGCAGCTGAAGATTGCCGGCGCATTTGTCGGTGTGATTGTGGGGGCGGGGTTCGCTTCGGGGCGGGAACTGCTGTTGTTCTTTGTCGATTTCGGCCTGTGGGGGCTGGCCGGTGCGTTGGTCAGCGCCGCCTTGTTCACCTTCCTCGGCATGGCCCTGGCCGGGCTGGGCAACCGCCAGCAGGCGACCTCGCACAAGGATGTGATCCAGGCCATTTGCGGCCGGCACCTGGGCCGGTTCGTCGACTGGTTGATCACCTTCTTCATGTTCGCGGTCACCGTCGTCATGCTGGCGGGCGGTGGTGCATTGCTGGAGCAGCAGTTCGGCATCCCGGCACTGACCGGCAGCGTGCTGATGACGCTGGTGGTGGTGGGCATCGTGTGCCTGGACGTGCGCAAGGTGATCCTGGCCATTGGCGCCATCACGCCACTGCTGATCCTGGTGGCGTCGGCAATTGCGCTGTACGCGGTGTTCAGCCGTGAACAGAGTTTCGCCGCGCTCGATCAGCTGGCCGGCCAGCAGCAGGCCGGCACCCGCCACTGGTTGCTGGGGGCGTTTCTGTATGTGTCCTACAACATCGTCGCGGGTGCGCCGATCCTGGCCATTCTGGGTGGCTCGGCCCAGGGTGAGAAAACCGCCGTGTGGGGTGGCTTGCTCGGTGGTGCGGCATTGGGTGGCCTGATGCTGGTGATGAGTGCCGGGTTGTTGTCGCGCCTGGACAGCGTGGCCGACCTGCCGATGCCGATGCTGTCGATTGCCAGTGAAGTATCGCCTTTGCTGGGCCTTGTGATGTGCCTGATCATCTTCGGGATGATCGTCAACACTGCTGTCGGCACCATGTTCTCGTTTCTGTCGCGGCTGTTGCCAGCGGGCACGGCCAAGTTTCGCTGGGGGTCGGTGGTCACCGGGGTGGTGGCGTTTGGCTGCAGCCTGGTGGGGTTCATCAGCCTGGTGGGCGAGGTGTACCCGTTGTTCGGTTACCTGGGCTTTGTGCTGATGGCGGCCGTGTTGCTGGCCTGGGTGCGACGGGCTCGGGTGCGGGAAGCAGCTGTGGCTTGAAACGGGGCGATATCAACGGGCCTGTACCGGCGACAACAGCCATTGGCCGCTGCCGCCTGATGCCAGCGATTAGATCCTGAAGCTGCCCACCAACTGCTTCAAGCGCCCGGCCTGCTGCGCCAGCTGGTCGCAGTGGCGCAGGGTGTCGTTGAGGTTCTCCACCCCTTGCTGGTTCAGGGCGTTGATCTGGGTGATGTCCAGGTTGAGGCTTTCGACTACGGCAGTCTGCTCTTCGGTGGCGGTGGCCACCGACTGGTTCATGCCATCGATCTCGCCAATGCGCTGGGTAACGCTGGCCAGGCGCGCACCGGCCTGGTTGGCCACTTGCACGGTCTGTTCGCTGGAAACCTGGCTGGTGTTCATGGTGTGCACCGCTTCGCGCGAGCCCACCTGCAGGCTGGTGATCATGCGGTGGATTTCTTCCGCCGATTCCTGGGTGCGGTGCGCCAGGTTGCGCACTTCATCAGCCACCACCGCAAAGCCACGGCCGGCTTCACCGGCACGGGCCGCTTCGATGGCGGCGTTCAGCGCCAGCAGGTTGGTCTGCTGCGAGATGCCCTTGATCACGTCGAGGATCTTGCCGATCTCGTCAGTGCTGGCGTTGAGCGTTTCGATCTGCGCGCAAGACTCGCTGATGCGCTGCGACAGGGCAGTCATGGCACTGATCGCTTCTTCGACCACTTCACGGCCACCATGGGCCTGTTCGCTGGCGCCGCTGGCATGCTGGGAGGCATCGGCGGCGTTGCGGGCGATTTCCTGGGTGGCGGCACCCAGTTCGTTGATTGCCGCAGCCACGCTGTTGGTGCGCATGCTCTGCTCTTCAGAGCCGCTGATCGACGCGTTGGAGGCGCTGACCACTTTCTCCGACAGGTCATGCACCAGGCGGGTGGCGGATGACACTTCGCTGATGGACGCATGGATCCGTTCGACAAAGCGGTTGAACGAGGTCGCCAGTTCGCCGAACTCGTCCTTGTTCTGCACGGCCAGGCGACGCGTCAGGTCGCCTTCGCCCTCGGCGATGTCGCGCATGGCGCGGCCCATGGTGGTCAGCGGGCTCATCAGTACCGGAATCAGCAGGCCGAGCAGGCCGGCGATGGCCGCGACGGCAATCAACATGGCAATGATCGCCGAGGTGCGGAACTGGCTGAGCGCGGCGTAAGCCTTGTCCTTGTCGATCGACAGGCCGATGTACCACTGCGCCGATGGCAGGCCGGCCACCGGGGCGAAGGAGATGATGCGGTCCTGGCCATCGAGGGTGACATCCTGCATGCCGGCGGCAACCCGCAGGTTGCTGCCCGGGTAGATGTCCTTGAGGTTTTTCATCACCTGGTCTTTGTTCGGGCTGACGATCACCTGGCCATTGCTGTCGGCCAGGAAGGCGTGGCCGATGCCGCCGAAATCGACCGAGTTGATGATCTCGACCAGGGTGTCGAGGGTCACGTCGCCACCGACCACACCGATCAGCTGGCCATTGTCGCTGCTCTTGACCGGCGTGGCGATGGTTACCATCAGGCCGCCGACCGCGCCCTGGTAGGGGGCCGTCAGCACCGTCTGCCCGGCGCTGGCTGCGGCGCCATACCAAGGGCGCTGGCGCGGGTCGTAACCGGCGGGCATCTGGGTATCCGGGCGCTGGGTGAACACACCGTTGGCCTGGCCCAGGTAGGTGAACAGGAAATTACGCGTGTAGGAAGGCTGCTCGATCAGGCCGGCCAAGGTGTCGCCGGCGCCTTGCTGGCCGATGTCCTGGGCCAGGTTTTCCAGCACCAGGATGCGCCCGCTCATCCAGTTCTGCACGCTGCTGGCGGTCAGGGCACCGGATTGCTCCACCGAGGCTTCGATGTTCTGGCGGATGGTGTTGCGTTGCAGGTAGTCGTTGTAGAGCGTGAACAGGGCAAATGCCAGGACCACGACGCCGCAGGCGCTGAGCAGGATCTTGTGGCGAAATTTCAGGTTCATGTTTCGAGACCTTGAGCCAATGAGGGGAGGGCGCAGCGCGCTCATGACGCATTGCGGGGCCTATCGACCGGGATATCGGCTCAAGGGGTAAAATATTGAAGCGCCTACAGAAATTTCTTACAGTCGTTTCGACAGACGGTAATCATGGCTTGCCCAGTTGTTCGATCAACAGGCGTGCGGCCTGCTGCAGCGGCTGTTGTTTGCGCCAGAGGATGTGCACTGGTAACTGGAGTTCATTGCGTGTATTGCGAAAATCCAGACGTACCAGGCGCCCGCTGGCGATCAGCGGCGCTACCCGCGACAACGGCAGGTCGCCCCAGCCCAGGCCGGTTTCGACCATCTGCAGGGCCAGGTCGAAGCTGTCGGTAGACCAGTGCGTGGCGCCGATCAACGGGCGCGGGTCAGTCAGTGGCAGGTCACGGCTGCGTACCAGGATCTGCCGCACCCGGGTCAGGTCCTCCAGGTACTGGATTCGCCCCTCGCGCAGGGCGGGGTGGGCCGGCGACAGAGTTGCCACCAGCGACTCCATGCCGATGTGCTGAAAGCCGCGCCGGGCATCGACCTGCAGGCCGGCAAAGGCTACACAAAGGTCTACGCGTCCGCTGTCCAGCAACTGCAAGGCTTCCTCTTGCGGGGCGCTGAGCAGGGCGATGTCCAGCAACGGGTGACGCTCACCGAGGCGGGCAATGGCTGCCAGCAGCGGGCGGTGGTCGATGTCTGGCACCACGGCCAGCGTCAGACTGCTTTCCAGCCCCTGCGACAATTCCAGGGCATGTGCCTGCAGCAGCCCCAGCTGTTCGGCAATCAGTCGGGCGTGTGGCTCCAGGGCCAGCGCTTGTGCTGTAGCCCGAACTTCACGCGAGCCACGCTCGAACAGGCTGTAACCCAGTTCGGCCTCAAGGTTGCCAATAGCCATGCTCACGGCGGACGGCACCCGCTGCAGGGCTCGTGCGGCGGCAGAAAACGAACCGCGGTCAAGCACGGCGAGAAACAGCTGGATGTTGTCGCTGGAAAAATTCATGTCAGGCTCCTGTCAGTAGATCTGACAGCTGCTGACTTTTGCTGTCAAGCAGCGTGAAGCATTATCGCACCGCTTTTGTCATTCAGAGGAAACTCCCGATGCAGGGAATGAAACGCAAACTGGTCTACGTGACTTTCTATGAACTGATCGGGCTGTGCATGTCGACCCTCGGGCTGGCCTACCTGGCGGATACCCAGGCCTCCCATACCGGGCCGCTGGCGGTGATGATCACTACCATCGCCATGCTCTGGAACCTGATCTACAACACCCTCTTCGAGTACTGGGAGAGCCGCCAGGCCAAGCGTGGGCGCAGCGTGGCGCGGAGGGTGGCGCATGCCATCGGCTTTCAGCTGACCCTGGTGGTGTATCTGATCCCGCTGATCGCCTGGTGGCTCGGAATGACGCTGGTCGAGGCGTTGCTGGTGGACATGGCGTTCATTGTGCTGATCCCTTGCTACACCTTTGCCTACAACTGGGCGTTCGACCGGATGTTCGGGTTGCCAAATTCGGCCCTGGCCTCGGCCTGATCGGGCCGGCACAGGCAACCGCTAAGGCAGGCGGATGATCAAGGGTTCCTGCCGCTGCTTCACCGGCTGCTCCACACGTTGCTCAAGCGGCCGTGGTGCACTGGCCAGCAAACTGTCCTCAACCTGCCCCGACAGGTAATACACGCCCGCCATGGCCCCGCTCTGGCGGTTTTCCATCAGCTCTTGCCATTCCTGGTTCAACGCCACGTTGAGGATCACCCGCAGCTGCTCGACCATCTGCGGCTGCTCGCGATCATGGGTCATCATCCCGTAGCCCGCCGCCGCAATCGAGATCATAGCACCCGCCACCTTGCCCACCGCTGACGCCACGGCACTGGCGATGCCCCGCGGGGCCAGGGTAGCCCCAAGCTTTTCACTGGCCTGGGTGGCCACCGAACTCAAACCCACATCGGTGTTACCCGGGCCTTTGCTGGCCTGCTGATGCAAATGCTGGCGCATGGCTTGCCAGGCCGGTTGCTGGTCCAGCGACTGGGCCCGCAGCAGCTGATACAGGCTGGCATTGCGTGCGTCCGGCGGCCCCAGGTTGATGGCGGGGATGCGGTTGAGGCGCTGGCTGAACTGCTCGGGCGGCGCGTTGTAGCGGCTGATGATGGCCGGTAGCTGTTGGCCGAGCAGTTGCAAATAGAGCTCGCAGGCACGGTCGCGAATACCCTCCGGGTTGATCTGCTCGGCCACCGGCTCGATCACCCGCTCGTGGTACTGCTCCTGCAGGTACAGCGCCAGGCGCTTTTCTGCAGGCTCCCGGCCCTTGCCACTGTCAAGCTTGTACCAGGCTACTTTCAAGGTCAGCCACTGCTGGGTCCAGTAGCCGGTGAACCAAGGGATGAAGTCGCTTTCGGTGCGTTGCTGCACCTGCTCCTTCCACACCCGCATCGAGCGCCGGGCATAGTCGCTGGCCGAGCCCGCAGCGCCGGCCGAGGCATCGATCAGATCCTGGTCGATGCGTTGCCAGGCGTCGGGGGTGAGCACCGCCGGCGGTGGTGGGGCGGGCGGGCGCTTGCCCGCGCAGGCGCCAAGCGCCAGCAGCAGGCACAATAGCAGAGGGATACGAGAACTCACGCAACCGCCTCCCTGGTAGAGGCTGGGGTGGTTCTCGGAGTATAGGGTGGGGTTGCAGTCGCCGCTGCGCAGCCCATCGCCTGCCCGAGCGGCCTTGTGTCGCGATGGGCCGCAAAGCGGCCCCAGACTCTCAGCTGCGCAGCAGATATTGCCGGGGCCGCGTTACGGCCCATCGCGACACAAGGCCGCTCCTACACAAGTAGCTGGATTGTGAATGGGTCATCCCAGGTCGAGCTTTTCTTCCAGGCGGTCCAGGTGCCTGTGCATCAGCCCCAATGCCGCTTCGGCGTCGCCTTGCTCCACAGCATCGATGATTGCCGCATGCTCTTCCCACGCGCAGTGGTCACAGCACGGTGACTCATAGCGCGCGATGATCAGCGAGGTCATCGGCACCAAACCGTTCAGAAACCGCGCCAGTGGCGCATTGGCGGCCACCTGCGCCAGTTTCAGGTGAAACTCCCCGCCCAGGCGGATCGCCGCGCAACGCTCGCCGCTCTCATGATGCTGGCGCTCACGCTCCACCAGTTGCCGTAGCTGGCGTACCTGCGCCGGCCGGGCGCGTTGGGTTGCCAGGGTGATCAGCGTGGTTTCGGCCAGGCGCCGGGCGCTGAGCACCTGGCGCGCCTGGTCCGGGTCGGGTGCGGCCAGGTGTGCGGTGTGGCTGGGGCGCTGCACCACCACCTGCTGGTCGGACAGGCGCCCCAGCACGCGACGGATCACGGTGCGGCTGACACCAAAGGCATGGCCCAGCGCCTGTTCGGGCAGCAGGCTGCCAGGCGGCAGGCGTTGTTCGAGAATGGCATCGAACAGCCGCGGGTAGATCTGCTCGGCCGACAGGCGGGTTTCGCCTGCCGCAAGCAGGGCAGGCAAGTGGGGGGCGGCGTTCATGGTCGCTCTCCTGGGGTCATGGATGCGGGTGTTCGTCCGGGATGTTCAGCGCTATGCCCATGCGCAGCCCTTCGGCCAGGATGTGCTGGCGCATCTGGGCACTGGCCTGGGCGCTGTTGCGTTCACGTATGGCACGTACCACGGCTTCGTTTTCTTTCAGCCGGGCCGCCAGGTGTTCGGGCGAGTTGCGCAGCATGTCGGCGCTTTGCTTGAGGGCATTGCCGGTCTGCTGCACCACACTCTGGAAGATCGGGTTGGTGGTCAGGGCGAACAGCGCCTGATGGAAGGCGATGTAGGCCGAGACCCCGGCTTCGCTGTCATCGGCCTCCAGCGCTTCGCGCATGTCCATCAGGGTCAGGCGCAACTGGCCGATATCCTGGCTATTGGCTGATTGCGCCACCAGCCCGACGATGAACGGTTCAAGGGTGTAGCGCAGCTCCAGCACATCGGCCAGGCTGGCTGCGGCGCTGGTTTCCAGGCCCGGCTCCTGGGCGGCGGCGTCGGCATCCAGCACCAGCACGCCTTTGCCCGGCAACGAGCGCACCAGGCCCTGGGTTTCCAGCACGGTCACCGCTTCGCGCAGGCTTGGGCGGCTGATACCCAGTTGCTCGGCCAGGTCGCGCTGGCCCGGCAGCATGTCGCCGCTGCGCCATTGGCCACGGGCCAGGGCCTGGCGGAGCTTTTCCACCACTGAGTTGACGACGGTCGATGAGCTGATCACGGTTCGCTCCTGGAAGGGCCGGCATCAGTGCCGGCCACGTTCACTCAGAATTCCTGTTGATGGACATTGGGCTGTTTGCGCGGCGTGGGGGCGAAGCCGAGCTTGCCGTCGAGCACGTTCTGCGCACGTTCAAGGTCGATGTCCTTCTCCCAGCGGGCGATGGCCACGGTGGCGACGCAGTTGCCGATCAGGTTGGTCAGCGCACGGCCAATGCCCATGAACCAGTCCACCGCCAGCACCAGCACCAGGCCGACCACCGGAATCGCCGGTACCGCGGTCAAGGTGGCGGCAAGAATCACCAAGGCCGAGCCTGGGATGCCGTGAGCACCCTTGGAAGTCACCAACGACACCAGCAGGATGGTCAGCAGGTCGGTCATTTCCAGCGGCGTGCCAGTGGCGTTGGCAATGAACACGATGGCCAGGGTCAGGTAGATGGAGAAGCCGTCAAGGTTGAACGAGTAGCCGGTAGGGATAACCAGGCCGACAGTGGAGCTGCCGATGCCCAGGTGCTCCAGTTTGCGCATGATTTGTGGCAGCACGGCGTCGGAGGACGCGGTGCCAAGGACGATGGTCAGCTCTTCACGCAGGTACTTGATCAGTGGCAACAGCTTCAGGCCCGACAGGCGCATCACCGTGCCCAGCACGACCAGGACGAAACCGGCGCAGGTCAGGTAGAACAGTGCCACCAGGCCACCCAGGTGCTGCAGCGACTCCAGGCCGTACTTGCTGGTGGTAAAGGCGATGGCGCCGAATACGCCAATCGGCGCCAGGCGCACGATCATGCCCATGATCCGGAAGATCACATGGCTCAGTTCGTTGATCAACCGCGAAATCCCGGCGGCCGAGTCCCCGACCAGGTTCAGCGCACTGCCGAACAGCACCGAGAACAGCAGCACCTGCAGAATGTTGTTGTCAGCAAAGGCACCGATCACCGAGGTGGGGATCAGGTCCATGAAGAACGCCGTGGCACCGTGGATGTGCTGGCCACGCTCGGCCAGGCTGCTGGCATCGGCGCTGGACAGCTGCTCCAGGTGGATGTTGGCACCACTGCCAATGCCACTGCTGAAGGCGAAGATCAAGCCGATCACCAGGGCGATGGTGGTCAGCACTTCGAAGTAGATCACCGATTTCAAGCCGATGCGCCCGACCTTTTTCAGGTCACCCGCGCCGGAAATACCGCTGACCACCACGCAGAACACGATCAGGCCGATCAACATCTTGATCAGCTTGATGAAGCCGTCGCCGAGGGGTTTGAGTTGCAAGGAAAGGTCGGGGAAGCTGAGGCCGCAGGCAATGCCGAGGGCAAGGCCGAGCACGACTTGCAGGAATATCGAACGCGAGCACCATTTGAGCATGGAAGTGATCTCTGATCGGTGTCCTTGCTTCGGTAGCCGCACGGGGCGAAAGAGCGCAGGACTTAATTATTGTGGTCTTACCGGTTTGTTCAGCGCCAGGCCATAAAAGCGCGAAAAATCCCAGATTGCAAGGCTTTTTGGCCTTACCGGTCTGACCAGTTGTGGGGCAACTCGGCCCACCAGGCTCTAGTTCGGTGCGCACCGCAATCGGAATGCACAGAAAACAGTTCAGGGCATGGCCGGTGCCTGGTTACAGTTTGCAATCCGCTTCTAGCAATCCGCTTGCCAATCGCCGAGCCAGCCTCGACTTTTTTGATAACGCCATGATTCGTAAGGTTTATTTGCATTATGTGGCTGAAATCGTAGAATCCGCGCCCGACCGGGCAGTCAGCAACGGGCCGTTTGCGGGAAAATCCTCCCGACCCCGCCCCAAGCTGGCGCCTGGCGTTCAAATGAATGGAGTCTCATCGTGCGCCTCAACCTCCCGGTCACCCCGGTCGAGCAACGTTTCCCCCCTGGTCAGCGGCTGATTTCCGCCACTGATACCGCCAGCCTGATCACCTACTGCAACCCCGAATTCACTGCCATCAGCGGTTACAGCGAGGCCGAACTGATCGGCAGCCCGCACAACCTGGTGCGCCATCCGGACATGCCACCGGCGGTGTATGCGCTGATGTGGCGTTACCTGAAGGCCGGCAAGAGTTGGATGGGCATCGTCAAGAACCGCTGCCGCAACGGCGACTACTACTGGGTCAACGCCTACGTCACCCCCATCCTCGAAGGCGGGCGGGTGGTTGGCTACGAGTCGGTGCGGGTGTGCCCCACACGTGAGCAGGTGGCCCGCGCCGAGGCCCTGTATGCTCGGCTGCGCAACGGCCAACCGGCCTTGTCGGCAGCGCACCGGCTGGGCTCGCTGGCTCAGGCCCTGGCCTTGCCACTGGCGGGTGGGCTGCTGGCGGTGGGTGCCAACCAGCTGTGGCCCGGCTTGCCGGGGCAGGGCCTTACAGCGGGCCTGTTCCTGGCCTACGGCTTGTGGGCGCGCAACGCCGTCGGACGGCAGTTGCAGCAGGTTGTGCAGGGCGCCGAGGGCACCTTCGCCGACCCGGTCGCAGCCTTGACCTACAGCGACTTGCCAGGTGCTGCGGGGCAACTGCAAGTGATGCTGATCAGTGAGGAGGCACGGCTGAAAACCGCGTTGACCCGCTTGAGCGACCTGGCCGGGCAAATGGCCGTGGCCGCCCATGATGCCGGGCAATTGTCACGCGGCACCGAAGCGGCATTGCTGGACCAGCGCGCCGAAACCGACCTCAGCGCCACGGCGATGAACCAGATGGCTGTTTCCATCGGCCAGGTGGCCAACCACGTACAGCTGACTGCCGCCGAGGCGCACACCGCGCACCTGCTGGCGGCGCAGGGCAGCCAGGTGGCCGATGCCAGTGGCGCGGCCATCCGCACCCTGGCCAGCACCGTGACCCAGATCAACCAGGCGGTCAGCCACCTGGCTGGTCAGACCGGCGCCATCGCCGACGCCGCCGGGATGATCCGCAGCATTGCCGAGCAGACCAACCTGCTGGCGCTCAACGCGGCCATCGAGGCCGCGCGTGCGGGCGAGCATGGCCGCGGTTTTGCCGTGGTCGCCGATGAGGTGCGGGCACTTGCCGACAAGACCCGCCAGTCGACCTTGCACATCCAGGCCATCATCGACGCCCTGCGCAGTGGTGCCGAGGAGGCTGTGGAAATTGCCACCCAAGGTATCATCGGGGCCGAGCAGGGCGTTGCCCAGGTGCAGGAGGCCCGGCAGGCACTGCATGGCATTCGTGACGCGGTGCAGCGTATCAGCGACATGAGCCAGCAGATGGCCACGGCCTCGCAGCAGCAATCGGCAGTGGCCGAAGACGTTTCGCGGCAGATCAATGGCGTGGCCGGCATTGCCCGGCACAGCGCCAGCAGCGCCAACGCCGCCGCTTCGCGTGGCGCCGAACTGGAGCAGGTGTGCGCCGGATTGCGTGCCCTGGTGGAGCGCTTCAACCGCTAAGGCAGGATGCTTTATGGATGACAACTACCGCGCGGCCGTGGATGCGGCTGCGATTTTTTCCGAAACCGACCTGCGGGGCAACATCACCTACGTCAACCAGCAGTTCTGCAGCATCTCGGGCTACAGCCGCGAAGAACTGCTGGGCGCCAACCACCGCATCCTCAACTCCGGCCTGCACGAGCCGGCGTTTTTCGTTGGCATGTGGCGGGCGCTGGCTGCGGGCGGGGTATGGAAGGGCGAGATCTGCAACCGCGCCAAGGACGGGTCGCTGTATTGGGTGGACAGCACCATGGTGCCGCTGGTCGACCCAGCCACCGGCCAGGTGCGCAAGTACGTGTCGATCCGCTTCGACGTCACCGAGAAGCGCCAGCTGCTGCATACCTTGCAGTGGCGGGTGGGCCATGATGTGCTCACCGGTCTGCCCAATCGTGCCTACCTGTCCGAACTGCTGAACCAGGCCTTGGCATACTCGCGCCAGGAGCACAGCCCGCTGGCGGTATGCATGCTGGACCTTGATGGTTTCAAGGCGGTCAATGACGGCTATGGGCATGCCATGGGGGATTTGCTGCTGATGGAGGTGGCGCAGCGGCTGAAGAACATCCTGCGTGGCGGTGATGCCGTGGCCCGGCTGTCGGGGGATGAATTCGTGCTGATCCTGCGCGATATGAATGACGACCGCCATCTGCATGGGGCCCTGCGTCGGGTGCTGCGCGCACTGGCGGCGCCCTATGAGGTGCGTGAACAGACCTTGGCGCTAAGTGCCAGCATCGGCGTTACCCTGTACCCCCAGGATGACGAAGACGCTGACACCCTGGTGCGCCATGCCGACCAGGCGATGTACGTGGCCAAGCAGCGCGGGCGCAACCGCTATCACCTGTTCGACGTGTCCCAGGAGCTGGAGCTCAAGGCCACCCACCAGACCGTGGCGCATGTGCGCCGGGCGCTGAACAACGGTGAGATGTGCGTGTACTACCAGCCCAAGGTCAACCTGCGCACGGGCCAGGTCCTCGGCTTCGAGGGCCTGCTGCGCTGGCAACGGCCCGGCCATGGGCTGGTGCTACCCGGCGACTTCCTGCCCTGGGTCGAGCAGACCGACCTGATCGTCGAAATCGGCGAGTGGGTGCTCGAACAGGCGCTGCACCAATTGCAGTCCTGGCAGCGCCAGGGCCGGTCTTGGTCACTGAGCGTGAATATTGCTGCACGGCATTTGCAGCGCAGCGACTTTGCCGAACGTTTGCAGCAACTGCTGGCGGCGTACCCCGAGGTGGCGCCGGCGCGGCTGGATCTGGAAATCGTCGAGTCGGTGGCCATCGACAACCTGCAGCACGTCAGCCGCTGCCTCGATGCCTGCCGTGCACTGGGCGTGTGCTTTTCGCTGGATGACTTCGGCACCGGTTATTCGTCGTTGAGCTACCTGAAGCGTTTGCCGACCCAGACGATCAAGATCGACAAGTCGTTCGTGCGCGACATCCTGCATGACCAGGACGACCTGGCGCTGACTGCAGCGGTGATCGGCCTGGCCCGGGCATTTGGCCGTGAGGTGATTGCCGAGGGGCTGGAGAGTGTCGAGCACGGCCGGGTGCTGATGGGCCAGGGTTGCGAGCTGGCGCAGGGGTACTGCATAGCCCGGCCGATGCCGGCGTCTGAGGTGGAGGCCTGGGCGCAGGCTTACCGGCAGCCGGCGCAATGGCGCGAGTGTTGAGTTGCCGGGCTTGCCGCCAGATCATCAGCCCCCACGCAGCCGCTTGTAAAGCGTGGTACGGCTGATCCCCAGCCTGCGTGCCACCGCCGACAGGTTGCCATCGGCTTGTGCCACCAGCACCTGCAAGTCCTCACCCTCGGTCGCAACCACCACCGGCACCTGCGACTCGGCCAGAAAACCCGCGGGCAGGTGTTCCAGCCCGACCGGGGCGTTGCCGGCCAAGGCCAGCGCTACCTGCAGCACACTCCCCAGTTCACGCAGGTTACCCGGCCAAGGGTGCTGGTCGAGCAGGTCGATAATGCCCGCTGGCAGCCGCGCAGGTTGCCCTGGGTCGCGGTAGCGCGCATGCAGCTGCTCTATCAATGCCCGCCGGTCAGCGCGCTCGCGCAGTGGCGGCAACACCAGCGCCAGGCCGGCGATGCGGTAGTACAGATCCTGGCGGAAGCGCCCGGCACGCACCTCGTCGGCCAGGTCGCGGTTGCTTGCCGACACCACCCGGATATCCACCGTCACCGGTTCGCCGCTGCCCAGCGGCTGGATGCTGCGCGACTGCAGTACGCGCAGCAGGCGGGCCTGGGTGGGCAGTGGCATGTCGCCGATCTCGTCGAGAAACAGGATGCCGTGGTCGGCCTTGCGGATCAGCCCCGGATTGCCCTTGTGGTGGGCACCGGTGAATGCCCCTTTGTCGTATCCAAACAACTCCGACTCCACCAGCTCGGCCGGGATTGCCGCACAGTTGACGGCGACCAGGGGCTGGTTGGCGCGGCTGCTGGCGCGGTGCAGGTCATTGACGAACACTTCCTTGCCGACGCCGGTTTCACCCTGTACCAGCACCGGGATGTCCTTTTCCAGCAGCAGTCCGGCCTGGGTTAGTGCCTTTTCCAGGCGCGGCTCGCCTTTGCAGCGGGAAGTGGCCGTGCGTGGGGGCTGCCACAGGCAATGAAAGCGGTTGCGCCCGGTGGCCTGCAGGGCGAAGGCCTGTTGCCGCGGATGGCTGAGCAATTGCTGCAGGGGCAACTGGAACAACTGCTCGATGTTCTGCTGCAGCGGGTTGCTGCCCAGCAGGCTGTCGGCCCGGTGATTGGCGGCCAGCACCTGCCCGCGCTCATCGAACACCAGCAGGCCGGCCCAAGGGCTGTCGAGGTTGTCGGAGGCGCTGTTGAAGAGCAGTTGCGCGTGCTGGTCGGCGTGCTCGGCGAGGATCAGGCGGTTTTCCAGGCTTTGGCCCATCATGCGCACCAGGCCCAGTGTCTGGCTGGCCGGCAGGTAGCCGTCACTGGCCACGTCCAGCCCCCCCACCAATCGCCGGGCGGCGTCGAACAGCGGGGCGGCGGCGCTGGACAGGTAGCGGTTCTGCCGCAGGAAGTGTTCGTCGTGGCCAACGTGGATCGCTTCGGCGCAGACCAATGCGGTGCCCAGGGCGTTGGTGCCCACGCCACGCTCGTGCCAATGGGCGCCGGCGCTGAACCCATGCTGCTGGCGTGGCTCGATGAACCGCCGCGAACCCCAGGTGTCGAGCAGGCAGCCGCTGGCGTCGGCCAGCATCACCAGGTAGCTGGCGTTGCCCAGCAGGTGCGTGTATTGCGGCAGCACCTCCTCGCGAGTCAGACGCAGGAGTGCCTGACGCCGCTCCAGCAGGGCACCGAGTTCGGCGCGGCTCAGGCAGTCGAAGTCCGGTGCGTGCTGGGGTTGCAGACCGTGTTCACGGCAGCGGGCCCAGGAGGCCTGGATCAGCTGGGCATGGGTCGAAGCGGATGCGTCCATGGGCCTGTCCTGTGTGGTTATTGTCATGGGCCGACCGCTGTTCAGTGTTGTGCACGAGTGTTCATTGTCAAACCGGCGAGTGTTCAGTTGTGCAGCCATTGTGTTCACTTGTGAACCGCTGATTTGCCGGGCTTGCCGCGTTCGCCCCGGGCCAGAGCGGCGCGGCGCAACTGGCACGGAACTGGCTGTGCCCGGCAGACAACAACTACAGAAAGGCCACGCCATGTCCCTGGTGCTGGAGCAAGTCAGCCGCAGCGTCGACAACCAGGCCTGGGTCGTCGATGCCTCACTGCGTTTCGAGCCTGGGTCGTTCAATGTGCTGCTGGGCCGCACCCTGGCCGGCAAGACCAGCCTCATGCGCCTGATGGCCGGGCTCGACCGCCCGGACTGCGGGCGTGTATTGATGGATGGCCAGGACGTGACCGGCGTGCCGGTGCGCCAGCGCAATGTGTCGATGGTGTATCAGCAGTTCATCAACTACCCGACCCTCAGTGTCTACGAGAACATTGCCTCGCCGTTGCGCCAGGCGCACATGGCCGAAGCGGAGATTCGCCGGCGGGTGCAGGAAACCGCCGAGATGCTGCGTATCGAAGCCTACCTGCAGCGCCTGCCACTGGAGTTGTCCGGCGGTCAGCAGCAACGCACGGCGATGGCCCGGGCGCTGGTCAAGGATGCCTCGCTGATCCTCTTCGACGAGCCTTTGGTCAACCTCGACTACAAGTTGCGCGAGGGCCTGCGCCAGGAATTGCGCGAGCTGTTTGCGGCGCGCCATTGCATCGCCGTGTACGCCACCACCGAGCCCAACGAGGCGCTGGCGCTGGGTGGCACCACCACCCTGGTGCACGAGGGCCGTATCGTCCAGAGCGGGCCCACCGCCGAGGTCTATCAGCGCCCTGGCAGCGTGCTGGCCGCCGAGCTGTTTTCCGAGCCGCCGATCAACCTGGTGCCTGGCCGAATCAGCGGTAATGAGGTGAGCCTGGCCCAGGCGGTGCACTTTGCCCGCAGTGCCGACTTGCAGCAGCTTGGCGAGGGCGACTACCGCTTTGGCGTGCGCCCCAGCCATATCACCCTGGTGCCGGCCCACGACGACGACCTGGAACTGGCGGTGTCGGTTGAGCTGGCCGAGATCAGTGGCTCGGAGACTTTCCTGCATGTGCGCAACGAACACTGGCGAATGATCCTGCACCTGCCAGGGGTTCACGAATACCAGGTGGACACGGCGATCCGCGTGTTCATCCCCACCCACAAGCTGTTCGTCTTCGACAGCACCGGTGCGCTGGTGCAGGCACCCGGCCTGCGCCAGACAAGGAGAGGGTGATGGCCGAAATTCGCCTGCGCCAACTGGCCCATAGCTATAGCCGCCACCCTGCCAGCGAGGCGGACTATGCCTTGCATGCGTTGGAACATGTGTGGGAGCAGGGCGGTGCCTATGCCTTGCTCGGGCCGTCGGGCTGCGGCAAGTCCACCTTGCTCAACATCATCTCCGGCCTGCTGACCCCGTCCCATGGCGAGGTGTTGTTCGACGGCAAGCCGGTCAATCAGCTGTCGCCGCAGGCGCGCAACATTGCCCAGGTTTTCCAGTTCCCGGTGGTGTACGACACGATGACGGTGTTCGACAACCTGGCGTTCCCGTTGCGTAACCAGGGGCTGGACGAACCCCGGGTGCGAGCCCGGGTAGCGGAAATTGCCGAGGTGCTCGACCTGGGAGCCGTGCTGCGCAAGAAGGCGCGCAACCTCAGCGCTGATGAAAAGCAGAAAGTTTCCATGGGCCGTGGCCTGGTCCGCGACGATGTGTCGGCGATCCTGTTCGACGAGCCGCTGACGGTGATCGACCCGCACCTGAAGTGGAAGCTGCGACGCAAGCTGAAGCAGATCCACGAGCAGTTCAACATCACCATGATCTATGTCACCCACGACCAGCTGGAGGCCTCCACCTTCGCCGACAAGATTGCGGTGATGCACGGCGGGCGCATCGTCCAGTTCGGCACGCCGCGCGAACTGTTCGAGCGGCCGCGGCACACCTTCGTTGGCTACTTCATCGGCAGCCCGGGAATGAACCTGATCGAGGTACGCGCCGACGCCCAAGGGGTGGTGTTCGGCGATGTTCATCTGCCGCTGCCCGACGGCCTGCGAGAACGCTTGGCGAGCACTGCAGGCGGGCGCTTGCAGGTCGGTATCCGGCCCGAGTTCGTGCAGCTGTGGGACAGCCCGCTCGACAACACCTACCCGGCCCAGGTGCTGGATGTCGAGGACCTGGGCACCTACCGCATCGTCACGCTGGAACTGGGCGGTGTGGCGCTGAAAGCGCGCTTGAACGAAGACCGCCCGCTGCCGGAGGGGCGGGCCTGGGTCAGCCTGCCGGCGCAGTGGCTGATGCTGTATGTCGATGACCTGCTGCTGGAGCCAGGGCCATGAACAAGGTGCACAACAACAAAGCCTGGTGGCTGGTGCTGCCGGTGTTCCTGCTGGTGGCATTCAGTGCCGTGGTGCCGATGATGACGGTGGTCAACTATTCGGTGCAGGACATCTTCGACCAGTCCAACCGCTATTTCGTCGGCGCCGACTGGTACCGCCAGGTGCTGCGCGATCCGGCGCTGCACGACGCGCTGCTGCGCCAGTTCATCTATTCCGCCTGCGTGCTGCTGATCGAGATTCCACTGGGCATCGGCATTGCCCTGACCATGCCCACCAGAGGGCGTATGGCCTCGGTGTGCCTGATCGTCATGGCCATCCCGTTGCTGATCCCGTGGAACGTGGTGGGCACCATCTGGCAGATCTTCGGCCGCGCTGATATCGGCCTGCTCGGCGCCACCCTGGCCAAGCTCGGGGTCAGCTACAACTATGCCGGCGACCCCTTCGACGCCTGGCTCACCGTGCTGGTGATGGACGTGTGGCACTGGACTTCGCTGGTGGCATTGCTGTGCTACTCGGGGCTGCGGGCGATCCCCGACGTGTACTACCAGGCCGCGCGCATCGACCGCGCCTCGGGCTGGGCGGTGTTCCGCCACATCCAGTTGCCCAAGCTGAAGAACGTGCTGCTGATCGCGGTGATGCTGCGCTTCATGGACAGCTTCATGATCTACACCGAGCCCTTCGTGCTGACCGGCGGTGGGCCCGGCAACGCCACCACCTTCCTCAGCCAGACTCTCACGCGCATGGCCGTGGGGCAGTTCGACCTGGGCCCGGCGGCGGCGTTTTCGCTGGTGTACTTCCTGATCATCCTGCTGGTGTCGTGGCTGTTCTACACAGCCATGACCCATGCCGACAAGGAGTAGGCCGTGAGCACACGAAAATCGCTGGCGCTGCTGCTGTATTTCTTCTTCCTGCTGGTGCCGATCTACTGGCTGCTCAACATGTCGTTCAAGAGCAACACCGAGATCCTCGGCGGCCTCACCCTATGGCCGCAGGCGTTTACCCTCGACAACTACAGGGTGATCTTCACCGATGCCAGCTGGTACAACGGCTACCTCAACTCGCTGTACTACGTGTGCCTGAACACGCTGATTTCGCTGCTGGTGGCGCTGCCGGCGGCCTATGCCTTTTCGCGCTACCGCTTCCTGGGTGACCGCCACCTGTTCTTCTGGCTGTTGACCAACCGCATGGCGCCGCCGGCGGTGTTCCTGTTGCCGTTCTTCCAGCTGTACTCGTCGATTGGCCTGTTCGACACCCATATCGCCGTAGCCTTGGCCCACTGCCTGTTCAACGTGCCCCTGGCGGTGTGGATCCTCGAAGGATTCATGTCCGGCGTACCCAAGGAAATCGACGAAACGGCCTACATCGACGGCTACAGCTTTCCGCGCTTCTTCGTGAAGATCTTCATTCCCTTGATTGGCTCCGGCATCGGCGTCACGGCGTTTTTCTGCTTCATGTTCTCCTGGGTCGAGCTGCTGCTGGCGCGCACCCTGACTTCGGTGAATGCCAAACCGATTGCCGCAGTGATGACCCGCACGGTGTCGGCTTCGGGCATCGACTGGGGCGTGCTGGCAGCGGCGGGGGTACTCACCATTCTGCCCGGCATGCTGGTGATCTGGTTTGTACGCAACCATGTGGCCAAGGGCTTTGCCCTGGGCCGGGTGTGAGGAGGGAAACCCATGGAGTGGATGGCCTGGACCCTGCCGACGGCGCTGTTTTTTGCCGCCGTTGGCATGCTGCTGCTGGGCATGACCCTGCTCGAACTGCGCCGACCCTGTGTGCAGCGGCGGGGCTTTCTGCCGTTGGTCACCAGCCGGGGTGATCGTCTGTTCATCGGCCTGCTGGCCAGCGCCTACCTGCATCTGCTGGTGGTCGGTGTCAGCGAGTGGCCATTGTGGGTGGCCTCGCTGCTGTCGCTGGCTTGGCTGCTGGTGGTGCTGCGCTGGGGCTGAGCGAATGGCCCTGTGGGATAACTGAAACGGGAGATCACAATGTTCGATAACAAGCACAACAGGCGACATTTGACCCTGGCCGCATTGCTGGTACTGGCCAGCGTGCAGGGCACTGCCTGGGCCGACCAGTACGAAGATGCGGCAAAAAAATGGATCGGCAGCGAGTTCAAGCCATCGACCCTTACCCCTGAACAGCAGCTGGCCGAGTTGCAGTGGTTCATCAAGGCGTCCGAGCCGTTCCGTGGCATGAAGATCAACGTGGTCTCGGAAACCATTACAACCCACGAATACGAGTCCAAGGTGCTGGCCAAGGCGTTCAGCGAGATCACCGGCATCCAGCTGACCCACGACCTGCTGCAGGAAGGCGACGTGGTGGAAAAACTGCAGACCCAGATGCAATCGGACAAGAACATCTACGACGGCTGGGTCAATGACTCCGACCTGATCGGTACGCACTTTCGCTACGGGAAGGTGGAATCGATCACCGATCTGATGGCCAACGAAGGCAAGGACTACACCTCGCCGACCCTGGACCTGAAGGACTTCATCGGCATTTCCTTTACCACAGCACCTGACGGCAAGGTCTACCAACTGCCCGACCAGCAGTTTGCCAACCTGTACTGGTTCCGTGCCGACTGGTTCGAACGGCCCGAGCTGAAAGCCAGGTTCAAGGAGAAGTACGGCTACGATCTGGGCGTACCGGTGAACTGGTCGGCCTACGAGGACATCGCCAGGTTCTTCAGCGAAGACGTCAAGGAAATCGACGGCAAGCGTGTTTATGGTCACATGGACTATGGCAAGAAAGACCCATCGCTGGGCTGGCGCTTCACCGATGCCTGGTTCTCGATGGCCGGCGGAGGCGACAAGGGCCTGCCCAATGGGTTGCCGGTGGATGAATGGGGTATTCGCGTGGAGGACTGCCACCCGGTGGGCTCCAGCGTGACCCGGGGCGGCGACACCAACGGCCCGGCCGCCGTCTATGCCACCCAGAAGTACGTGGACTGGATGCGCGCCTATGCGCCCAAGGAAGCCCAGGGCATGACCTTCTCCGAGGCCGGCCCGGTGCCGGCCCAGGGCAACATCGCCCAGCAGATCTTCTGGTACACCGCCTTTACCGCGGACATGACCAAGCCTGGGCTGCCCGTGGTAAATGCCGACGGCACGCCGAAATGGCGCATGGCGCCGTCGCCGAAGGGCCCGTACTGGGAGGAGGGCATGAAGCTGGGCTACCAGGACACCGGCTCGTGGACCTTCTTCAAGTCCACGCCCGAGAAGCAGCGTCTGGCGGCGTGGCTGTATGCCCAGTTCGTCACCTCGAAGACCGTATCGCTGAAAAAGACCATCGTCGGTCTCACCCCGATACGCGAGTCGGACATCAACTCCCAGGCCATGACCGACCTGGCGCCCAAGCTGGGTGGGCTGGTGGAGTTCTACCGCAGCCCGGCGCGGGTGCAGTGGACGCCCACCGGCACCAACGTGCCGGATTACCCGCGCCTGGCGCAGCTGTGGTGGAGCCACATCGCCGAGGTGGCCAGTGGCGAGAAGACCCCGCAGGAAGCCCTGGATGGCCTGGCCCGCGACCAGGACCGTATGATGGAGCGCCTGCAGCGGTCCAACGCCCAGGCCACCTGTGCGCCCAAGCTGAACCCGGAGAAGGATGCCCAGTACTGGTTCGACCAGCCCGGTGCGCCGAAGCCCAAGCTGGCCAACGAGAAGCCCAAAGGCGAGACGGTCAGCTACAACGAACTGCTGAAGTCGTGGGAGGCGGCCAGGAAGTGATCGGCTGAATACCGCGCTGGCTTCTTCGCGGGTAAACCCGCTCCCACAGTGATATCCCTGTGGGAGCGGGTTTACCCGCGAAGAGGCCGGCGCAACCACGCAAAAAAAACGGGCAAAAAAAACGGCACCTGCCAGAGGTGCCGTTTTCACTTCACGCGGTATTACTTGTGCAGCTCTTGCGCCGCATACAGCGTGTTTTCCAGCAGGCACGCCCGGGTCATTGGCCCGACGCCGCCTGGCACCGGCGTGATCCAGCCCGCGCGCGGCAGGGCGGTCTCGTAGACCACGTCGCCGACCAGCTTGCCATCTTCCTGGCGGTTGATGCCCACGTCGATGACGATGGCGCCTTCCTTCACCCACTCACCTTTGACCAGCCCCGGCTTGCCGGCAGCCACGACCACCAGGTCGGCGCGCCCTACGTGGCCGGCCAGGTCCTTGGTGAAGCGGTGACATACCGTCACGGTGCAACCGGCCAGCAGCAGCTCCATGGCCATCGGCCGGCCCACGATGTTGGAGGCGCCGACGATGACCGCGTCCATGCCGTACAGGTCCTGGCCGGTGCTTTCCAGCAGGGCCATGATGCCTTTCGGGGTGCACGGGCGCAGCAGCGGGATGCGCTGGGCCAGGCGGCCGATGTTGTACGGGTGGAAACCGTCGACGTCCTTGTCCGGGCGAATGCGCTCGAGCAGCAGCGAGGCATCGAGGTGCTCGGGCAGGGGCAGTTGCAGCAGGATGCCGTCGACGGCCGGGTCATCATTGAGGCGATCGATCAGCTCGGTCAGGGCGTGCTGCGTGGTTTCGCTGGGCAGGTCGAACGCCTGCGAAATGAAGCCGACCTCTTCGCAGTCCTTGCGCTTGTGCGAGACATAGACTTGGGAGGCGGGGTCGGTGCCGACCAGGATCACCGCCAGGCCCGGCGTACGCAGGCCTTGCTGGCGACGCTCCACGACACGTTGAGCGATCTGCTGGCGCAGGCTGGCGGCGATCGCCTTGCCATCGATTAGGTGTGCAGTCATAGACGCGTGATTAACCATCGAGAAGGAAACAATAAAGAGGGCGTATTCTCGCACGACCCGCGCCAAGGGCAAAGGCGGGTGGTCGGGCAAATCCCCTAACCCCTTAAATAATTTAAATTTTTTTGAAAAAGGTGTTGACGACTTTCGGGGTCGCCTATAAGATTCGCCGCACTTGTCGGGCACAGCCTAGCACTGGTTGGCTAAGTCGGGCAGAATGAGTGGTTTGGCAGTTATCTGCCAAGTTCTTGTTCGGTTAGACTTCAAGCTTAAGCGCCCGTAGCTCAGCTGGATAGAGCATCCGCCTTCTAAGCGGATGGTCGCAGGTTCGAGTCCTGCCGGGTGCGCCATTAGGCGGCATTGGCAAGCAAGTAGGCGGTAATGCAATATGGTGGGCGTAGCTCAGTT
Source organism: Pseudomonas sp. 8_5_2 (assembly GCF_059295255.1). Classification (NCBI taxonomy): domain Bacteria; kingdom Pseudomonadati; phylum Pseudomonadota; class Gammaproteobacteria; order Pseudomonadales; family Pseudomonadaceae; genus Pseudomonas; species Pseudomonas sp. 8_5_2. The sequence goes on along the minus strand of NZ_CM181238.1, from coordinate 3,996,070 downwards.
GGTAGAGCGCCGGATTGTGATTCCGGTTGTCGTGGGTTCGATTCCCATCGTCCACCCCATATTCTTCAAAGGCGCCTCGATAGTATCTGGCGCCTTTGTTTTAAGCGTTACGCGGACGTGGTGAAATTGGTAGACACACTGGATTTAGGTTCCAGCGGCGCAAGCTGTAAGAGTTCGAGTCTCTTCGTCCGCACCATGCTTCTGTAAGGTTGTACCGCAACACCGCAGCACTGCAATATGGTGGGCGTAGCTCAGTTGGTAGAGCGCCGGATTGTGATTCCGGTTGTCGTGGGTTCGATTCCCATCGTCCACCCCATATTTTTAGAAGGCGCCTTGGTCGAAAGACCGGGCGCCTTTTTGTTTTGGATTTTGGGTGGTTGAAGTGGGGCTCGGCCCCTGGCGCCCGTCGAGATATCGAGTTGGAATGACAAGGCGGTCGCGCGCAATTGGCACAGGCCGCATTGGCCCGAAACAAATGGAGCAGCCTTGTGCTGCGAAGCGCCGCGCGGGCGGCGCTCGATCTCACAGGTGCTGCCAAACCCAAGCCGATCCCCTGTAAGCCCAAACGCATCATTTCCCCCTTGCAATCCCCTAGTGGCACCCCAATAAAACCTGATAGATTTCAGCCGGTTGAAACACCGGCCCAGTTGCCCGGCAGAGGAACCGCCCAATGATCGCAAAAGAAGCCCGCCAGGCCCTGGCACTGCAGCGTTTTGCCGAAGCCAACCCGCAGCTGCTCGAGGAAATCAGCGGGCTGGATGCGCGTGAGCAGGCCCGGCAGATCGAGTGGGCGTTCGAGGATGCGGCCGATGAGCAGGGCCTGCAGCCCTGGGAGTTGGCGCTGCAACTGATCGCCGAAACCCCGGAACAGCTGCAGGCCATGCGCCTGGAGACCCACCGCGAGGTGGCCGAGGCGCTGGGGATGGAGTGGGAAGAATACTGCCAGTTCAACGAAATCGACCCTCAATAAAGGAGGCGAATTCGGGGTTGGCAGTTGTTTGACAAGGTATTTCGGCGACAGGCCGCCCGGCGCGGCCTGCAGCCCCAATTGAGGCAGGCTCGGCGGCATCCCGTGCGGGCCTTGAAAGTTAATCGACCGGCGTAGTTTCCCGTCGTCCCGAGTGGGGTGACTTCTGCAGCGCGACTCACTAGAATGCTTGCCCTTGATTCTGGAGTCGGGCTAACGCCGGCTAACGTCTGTGCAACGAGGAATATCCATGCAAGTTTCTGTTGAAAACACTTCCGCTCTCGAGCGCCGCATGACCATCGCCGTTCCGGCCGAGCGCGTCGAGAACGAAGTCAACAAGCGTCTGCAGCAGACTGCCCGTCGCGCCAAGGTTGCAGGCTTCCGTCCTGGCAAGGTACCGATGAGCGTGATCCGTCAGCGTTTCGAAGCTGACGCCCGTCAAGAGGCTTTCGGTGACCTGGTCCAGGCTTCCTTCTACGAAGCCATCGTCGAGCAGAAGCTGAACCCGGCAGGTGCCCCGGCCGTTGAGCCGAAGTCCTTCGAAAAGGGCAAGGACCTGGAATTCGTCGCCATCTTCGAAGTGTTCCCGGAGTTCACCGTTGCCGGCCTCGAGTCGATCAACGTCGAGCGCCTGAGCGCTGAAGTGGCTGACGCCGACCTGGACAACATGCTCGAAGTCCTGCGCAAGCAGAACACCCGCTTCGAGGCCGTCGAGCGTGCTGCGCAGATCGACGACCAGGTCAACATCGACTTCGTCGGCAAGGTCGACGGTGAAGTGTTCGCCGGTGGTTCGGCCAAGGGTACCCAGCTGGTGCTGGGTTCCGGCCGCATGATCCCTGGCTTCGAAGATGGCCTGGTTGGCGCCAAGGCTGTCGAAGAGCGCGTTGTCAACGTGACCTTCCCAGAGGACTACCAGAACCTGGACCTGGCGGGCAAAGCTGCCGAGTTCACCATCACCGTCAACAGCGTTTCGGCGCCTGTGCTGCCAGAGCTGAACGAAGAATTCTTCGCCCAGTTCGGCATCAAGGAATCGACCCTGGAAGGTTTCCGCACCGAAGTTCGCAAGAACATGGAGCGTGAGCTGCGCCAGGCGATCAAGACCAAGGTCAAGAACCAGGTCATGGACGGTCTGCTGGCCGCCAACCCGATCGAAGTGCCGAAAGCCCTGCTGGAAAATGAAGTCAACCGTCTGCGCGTGCAGGCTGTTCAGCAGTTCGGCGGCAACATCAAGCCAGAACAGCTGCCAGTCGAGCTGTTCGAAGAGCAAGCCAAGCGCCGTGTGGTGCTGGGCCTGATCGTTGCCGAAGTGGTCAAGCAGTTCGAGCTGAAGCCGGACGACGCCAAGGTTCGCGAGATGATCGAAGAAATGGCCTCGGCTTACCAGGAGCCTGAGCAGGTCATCTCCTGGTACTACAAGAACGACCAGCAGCTGAACGAAGTCCGTTCGGTTGTGCTGGAAGAACAAGTTGTAGATACTGTTCTGCAGAAAGCGACTGTGACCGACAAGTCGGTCTCGTACGAAGAAGCCGTAAAACCAGCCCAGGCACCTGCCGAAGCCGAGTAATACGTTTCTCTCGTAGGAAACTCCACAAGCCAGCCTTCGCGCTGGCTTGTGCGTATTCAAGCCATGACTATTTGGGAGTGAGCGCAGGACATGTCCCGCAATTCTTATATTCAGCAGAGCTCTGACATCCAGGCCGCAGGCGGCCTGGTCCCGATGGTTATCGAGCAGTCCGCCCGTGGCGAACGCGCTTACGACATCTACTCGCGCCTGTTGAAGGAGCGAGTGATCTTCCTGGTTGGCCCGGTCGAAGACTACATGGCCAACCTCGTCGTTGCGCAGATGCTGTTCCTCGAGGCGGAAAACCCGGACAAGGATATCCATCTGTACATCAACTCGCCGGGCGGTTCCGTTACCGCTGGCATGTCGATCTACGACACCATGCAGTTCATCAAACCGGACGTCTCCACCATCTGCATCGGCCAGGCCTGCAGCATGGGCGCCTTCCTGCTGACTGCCGGTGCCAAAGGCAAGCGTCACTGCCTGCCGAACTCGCGCGTGATGATCCACCAGCCGCTGGGCGGCTTCCAGGGTCAGGCCACCGATATCGAGATCCACGCCCAGGAAATCCTCAATATCAAGGCGCGTCTGAACGAGCTGCTGGCCTACCACACCGGCCAGGACCTCGAGACCATCAAGCGCGACACCGAGCGTGACAATTTCATGAGCGCCTCGCGCGCGGCCGAGTACGGCCTGATCGACTCGGTCTACGACAAGCGGCAACTGGCCTCCTGAACCGGGGTGCCAGAGCAGGCAGGCGCCGAAAGCGCCTACCTGCGGACTTGAAAAAGCCCGCAATTGCCTTCATCTTGTGTTGCAAGCCTACCGGATTGGATCGATCGAATGACTGACACCCGTAACGGCGAGGACAGCGGCAAATTGCTCTATTGCTCCTTCTGCGGCAAAAGCCAGCACGAAGTGCGCAAATTGATTGCCGGGCCCTCGGTATTTATCTGCGACGAGTGCGTCGACCTGTGCAATGACATCATCCGTGAGGAGGTGCAGGAAGCCCAGGCCGAGAGCAGCGCGCACAAATTGCCTTCGCCGAAAGAAATCAGCGGCATCCTGGACCAGTATGTAATTGGTCAGGAGCGCGCGAAAAAGGTGCTGGCCGTAGCGGTGTACAACCACTACAAGCGCCTGAACCAGCGTGACAAGAAGGGTGACGAAGTCGAACTGGGCAAGAGCAACATCCTGCTCATCGGGCCGACCGGCTCGGGCAAGACCCTGCTCGCCGAAACCCTGGCACGCCTGTTGAACGTACCGTTCACCATTGCTGACGCCACCACCCTGACCGAAGCCGGTTATGTGGGGGAGGACGTCGAGAACATCATCCAGAAGCTGTTGCAGAAGTGCGACTACGACGTGGAAAAGGCCCAGATGGGCATTGTCTACATCGACGAGATCGACAAGATTTCGCGCAAGTCGGACAACCCGTCCATCACCCGTGACGTTTCGGGCGAGGGCGTGCAGCAGGCGCTGCTGAAGCTGATCGAGGGCACTGTCGCCTCGGTGCCGCCGCAAGGTGGCCGCAAACACCCGCAGCAGGAGTTCTTGCAGGTTGATACCCGCAATATCCTGTTCATTTGCGGTGGTGCGTTCTCGGGCCTGGAAAAGGTCATCCAGAACCGTTCCACCAAAGGTGGCATCGGCTTTGGCGCTGAAGTGCGCAGCAAGGAAGAAGGCAAGAAGGTCGGCGAGTCCCTGCGTGAGGTCGAACCGGACGATCTGGTCAAGTTTGGCCTGATTCCGGAATTCGTCGGCCGTCTGCCGGTACTGGCGACCCTCGATGAGCTGGACGAGGCTGCATTGATGCAGATCCTCACCGAGCCGAAAAACGCCTTGACCAAGCAGTATGCCAAGTTGTTCGAGATGGAAAGCGTCGACCTCGAGTTCCGCAGCGATGCACTCAAGGCCGTTGCCCGCAAGGCCCTGGAGCGCAAGACCGGCGCCCGTGGCCTGCGTTCGATCCTTGAAGGCGTGCTGCTCGACACCATGTACGAGATCCCTTCGAAGAAGGATGTCAGCAAGGTGGTGGTCGACGAGAGCGTCATCGAAGGCACCTCGCAGCCGTTGATGATCTACGAGAACAGCGAGCCACAAGCCAAGGCCGCGCCAGACGCCTGATTCAGGCAATGGCCGGTTTCCGGTTGCAAGCAAGAAGGGGCCTACGGGCCCCTTTCTGCTTTTCCTGCGCTAGCGCTTGTAATTTCCCAGGCGTGCCCCCACATTAGGTCCAAGCATCATTTCCACCGGTTTCCGGCCATAGGGCCGTTGTAGAGGCGAAATCATGAAGACAACCCTCGACTTGCCTCTTTTGCCATTGCGCGATGTCGTTGTTTACCCGCACATGGTTATCCCGCTGTTCGTGGGGCGCGAAAAATCCATCGAAGCCCTCGAGGCAGCGATGACGGGCGAAAAGCAGATTCTTCTGCTGGCCCAGAAGAACCCGGCCGATGACGATCCGGGCGAGGACGCCCTGTATCGCGTCGGTACCATTGCCACCGTGCTGCAGCTGCTGAAGCTGCCGGATGGCACCGTGAAGGTGCTGGTCGAGGGCGAGCAGCGTGGCGCCGTCGAAAATTTCACCGAAGTAGAAGGACACATTCGTGCCGAAGTGTCCCTGATCGACGAAACTGACGCCGCCGAGCGCGAGTCGGAAGTGTTCGTACGCACCTTGCTTTCGCAATTCGAACAGTACGTTCAGCTGGGCAAGAAAGTGCCTGCCGAAGTCCTGTCTTCGCTGAACAGCATCGATGAGCCCGGGCGCCTGGTCGACACCATGGCCGCGCACATGGCCCTGAAGATCGAGCAGAAGCAGGAAATTCTCGAAATCGTCGACCTGTCGACGCGTGTCGAGCACGTGCTGGCGCTGCTGGATGCCGAAATCGACCTGCTGCAGGTTGAAAAGCGCATTCGTGGCCGGGTCAAGAAGCAGATGGAGCGCAGCCAGCGCGAGTACTACCTGAATGAGCAGATGAAGGCCATTCAGAAGGAACTCGGCGATGGCGACGAAGGCCACAACGAAGTCGAAGAGCTGAAAAAGCGCATCGAAACCGCCGGCCTGCCGAAGGATGCCCTGGCCAAAGCCCAGGCGGAGCTGAACAAGCTCAAGCAGATGTCGCCGATGTCGGCCGAAGCCACCGTGGTGCGTTCGTACCTGGACTGGCTGGTGCAGGTGCCGTGGAAGGCGCAGAGCAAGGTACGCCTGGACCTGACCAAGGCCGAGGAAATCCTCGACGCCGACCACTACGGGCTGGAAGAGGTCAAGGAGCGCATTCTCGAGTACCTCGCGGTGCAGAAGCGCGTCAAGAAGATCCGTGGCCCGGTATTGTGCCTGGTCGGCCCACCTGGTGTCGGCAAGACCTCGCTGGCCGAGTCGATCGCTGCCGCCACCAACCGCAAGTTCGTGCGCATGGCCTTGGGCGGTGTGCGTGACGAGGCCGAAATCCGTGGTCACCGCCGCACCTACATTGGTTCGATGCCAGGTCGCCTGATCCAGAAGATGACCAAGGTTGGCGTGCGCAACCCGCTGTTCCTGCTCGACGAAATCGACAAGATGGGCAGCGACATGCGTGGCGACCCGGCCTCGGCGCTGCTCGAAGTGCTCGACCCGGAGCAGAACCACAACTTCAACGATCACTACCTGGAAGTCGACTACGACCTCTCGGACGTGATGTTCCTGTGCACCTCGAACTCGATGAACATCCCGCCGGCGCTGCTCGACCGGATGGAGGTCATCCGCCTGCCGGGGTACACCGAGGACGAGAAGATCAACATCGCGGTCAAGTACCTGGTGCCCAAGCAGGTCAAGGCCAACGGCTTGAAGAAGGAAGAGCTGGAGGTCGACGTATCGGCCATCCGCGACATCATCCGCTACTACACCCGCGAAGCCGGTGTGCGTGGCCTGGAGCGGCAAATCGCCAAGGTCTGCCGCAAGGTGGTCAAGGAACACACCGGGCAGAAGCAGGTCAAGGTCAAGGTCGCCAGCGAGCAGCTTGAACACCTGCTGGGCGTGCGCAAGTTCCGCTACGGCCTGGCCGAGCAGCAGGACCAGATCGGCCAGGTCACCGGCCTGGCGTGGACCCAGGTGGGCGGCGAACTGCTGACCATCGAAGCCGTGGTCATCCCCGGCAAGGGCCAGTTGATCAAGACCGGTTCGCTGGGCGATGTGATGGTGGAGTCGATCACTGCCGCGCAGACGGTGGTGCGCAGCCGCGCACGCAGCCTGGGCATCGCCGCCGACTTCCATGAGAAGCGCGACGTGCATATCCACATGCCCGAAGGCGCCACGCCGAAGGACGGTCCAAGTGCCGGTGTCGGCATGTGCACCGCGCTGGTGTCGGCGCTGACGCAGATTCCGGTACGTGCCGACGTGGCCATGACCGGCGAAATCACCTTGCGTGGCCAAGTCCTGGCCATTGGCGGGTTGAAGGAAAAACTGCTGGCGGCACACCGTGGCGGGATCAAGACGGTGATCATTCCGGAGGAGAATGTTCGCGATCTGAAGGAGATTCCGGAAAATATCAAACAGGATCTGCAGATCAAACCGGTCAAATGGATTGACGAAGTCCTGCAAATTGCGCTGCAATACGCCCCGGAGCCCTTGCCAGATGTGGCTCCGGAGATTGTCGCGAAAGATGAAAAGCGCGACGGCGATGCTAAGGAAAGAATCAGCACGCATTAGTAGTTTTTGGCTGGGGGGCTTTCCTTGACAGTTTTTTCGGGGCCTTGCTATAAAGCGGCACGCTATTGTCTTCAAGCCACCCAGCGCACGTTTCATAAGCTTTTCATTACATACTTAGAAACAAACTCAATAGAGAAATAAGGGGACTTAGAGTGAACAAGTCGGAACTGATTGACGCTATCGCCGCATCTGCTGACATCCCGAAAGCTGTAGCTGGCCGTGCGCTGGACGCAGTAATTGACTCCGTGACCGGTGCCCTGAAAGCAGGCGACGACGTCGTACTGGTTGGCTTCGGTACCTTCTCGGTCAAGGATCGCGCCGAGCGCACTGGCCGTAACCCGCAAACCGGCAAGGCCATCAAGATCGAAGCTGCCAAGGTTCCAGGTTTCAAGGCAGGCAAAGGCCTGAAAGACGCCGTCAACTAAGTCGTCTTTCAGCCGGACCCGGCCTGGCCAGGTCCGAGCACGGTGAAGGCGGGGCGCAAACGTTCCCGCCTGACACGTTTGCTAAGTAAAGGCGCATCCTCGGATGCGCCTTTCTTTTATCAGGTTTCTACCCACGCTCCGCGGTTGTCGACGCAGTGGTACAGCCGTTTCTGGGGGACGCATGCTGCAAAATATCAGGGACAATTCACAAGGTTGGATTGCCAAGACCATCATCGGCCTTATCGTCGTATTGATGGCGTTGACCGGTTTCGAAGCTATTTTCCAGGCCGCCACCCATAGCCAGGACGCCGCCAAGGTGAACGGCCAGACCATCAGCCAGAATGAGCTGAGCCAGGCGGCCGACATGCAGCGCCGCCAGCTTGTACAACAACTGGGCAAGGACTTCGATCCGGCGCTGCTGGATGACAAATTGCTGCGCGAAGAGGCACTCAAGGGGCTGATCAGCCGCAAGTTGCTGCTGCAAGGCGCCGAAGATGCCAAGTTCGCTTTCTCCGAGGCTGCGCTGGATCAGGTGATTCTGCAGACGCCGGAATTCCAGGTGGACGGCAAGTTCAGTGCCGACCGTTTCGACCAGGTCATCCGCCAGATGGGCTATGGCCGCATGCAGTTCCGCGACATGCTCGCTGAAGAAATGCTCATCGGCCAGCTGCGCACCGGCCTGGCTGGCAGCAGCTTTGTCACCGACCAGCAGGTCGATGCCTTTGCCCGCCTGGAAAAGCAGACCCGTGACTTCGCATCGCTGACCTTCAAGGCCGATCCGGCTGCGGTCAAGGTCAGCGACGAAGAGATCAAGGCGCACTACGACCAGCACGCCAAGGAGTTCATGTCGCCTGACCAGGTGGTGATCGACTACATCGAACTGAAGAAGTCGGCGTTCTTCGACCAGGTCAAGGTGACCGACGAGGAACTCAAGGCCCAGTACGAGAAGGAAATCGCCAACCTCGCCGAGCAGCGCCATGCGGCGCACATCCTCATCGAGGTCAACGACAAGGTCACCGACGCCCAGGCCAAAGCCCGCGCCGAAGAGATCGAGCAGCGCCTGGCCAAAGGTGAAGACTTTGCCGCACTGGCCAAGGAGTTCTCCCAGGATCCAGGTTCGGCCAATAGCGGTGGTGACCTCGGCTTCGCCGGCCCGGGGGTCTACGACCCGGCGTTCGAAGATGCCCTGTACACGCTGCAAAATGGCCAGGTATCGGCGCCGGTACGCACCGAGTTCGGCTACCACCTGATCAAGCTGCTGGGCGTGCAGGCGCCGGAAGTGCCAAGCTTCGCCAGCCTCAAGGACAAGCTGACCCGCGATCTGAAAACCCCGCTGGTCGAGCAGCGTTACGTCGACGCCAGCAAGCAGCTGCAGGATGCCGCCTACGAGGCTTCCGACCTGGGCCAGCCGGCTCAGGACCTGAACCTGAAAGTGCACACCTCTGCAGCCTTCGGCCGCGAGGGTGGTGAAGGCATCACTGCCAACCGTTCGGTGGTGCAGGCGGCGTTCTCCGAAGAAGTGCTGGATGAGGCTGCCAACAGCACCGCCATCGAGCTCGACCCGGAGACCACCGTGGTGCTGCGCGTCAAGGAGCACCGCAAGCCTGAGCAACTGCCGCTGGAAGCCGTGGCCAGCAGCATCCGCGAACACCTGGCCAAGGAGAAGGCGACAGCCGAGCTCAAGGCCAAGGCGGACAAGCTGATTGCCGGCCTGCGTGATGGCTCCATCGCACCAGGTAGCGTGCACGAAGGGCAGGGTTGGAAGGCTTATGAAGCCGTCACCCGGGGCGAGGACGGTATCGACCCGGCCGAACTGCAGGCGCTGTTCCGCCTGAACAAGCCGCAAGCCAAGGACAAGCCGGTGTACGGCAGCGTCGTGCTGCGTGACGGTAGCCTGGTGGTGTTGCAGCTCAAGGGTGTCAACGAAGGCGCAACCGCCCCCGACGAAGAGAAGCAGCAGATCCGCCGCTACCTCGCGTCGCGTGCTGGCCAGCAAGACTTTGCGGCCTTCCGCAAACAGCTGGAAGCCAATGCGGACATCACCCGTTACTAAGGTGATCGTTGCATGAAGAAGCAGGCCGCCCAGTGCGGCCTGTTTCGTTTCTGTCGCCAGTGCAGGCTGGCTCTAGCGTTTCACCCCTTCATAACTGTCCAGCGTATCCCGCGCAATCTCCCGCCCCAGGGCAATCAGCTCCGGTGCCTTGTAGAACTCGAAAAACCGGCACACGCGCTTGGGCACGTTGATCAGCACATCCGGTGGATAGCCGGCAATCTTGTACTGCGCAAGCGAGGTCTGCATGACCTCGAAGCTCTGGTTGATCAGGTCCAGCAGTGAGGCGGGCCCGACGTTGTCGATGATGAACGAGCCGGTCGCCGATTTCGGCGCGCCCTCGCGCTCGGGTGCCGCCGCCGGCTGCTGAGTGTCCGGGTCGGTGGCATCGCTCAACCAGGGGCTGGGCGGTGCCAGCCCTTCGGCGACGATTTCCTGTTCGATGCGAATCAGTTCCTCTGCCGGCTTGCGCCGGAACGGCAAGCGCGAACCCAGCGAGCTGAGCAAGGCATCGAAGCGCATCTTGAACGCCGCCGGGCGTTCGATCACCGGCAGCTGATACTGCTTCTGGTTGGTGGCGTTGAGGTTGACCGCGATGATCAGGTCGCAATGGCTGGACACCACCGGCACGATCGGCAACGGGTTGAGGATGCCGCCGTCGACCAGCATGCGGTTGCCTTGCATGACCGGCGTGAACAGGCTGGGAATGGCTGCCGAGGCACGCATGGCCTGGTGCAGGCAGCCTTCCTGGAACCAGATTTCCTGCTGGTTGGTAAGGTCGGTTGCAACCGCCGTGTAGGGAATGCGCAGTTGCTCGATGTTGATCTCGCCGACGATCTTGCGGATCTGCCCGAACACCTTGTCGCCGCGGATGGCGCCAAGGCGAAAACTGACATCGACCAGGCGCAGTACATCCAGATAGTCGAGGCTCTCGATCCAGTTGCGGTAATGCTCCAGTTTGCCCGCGGCATAGATGCCGCCAATCACCGCGCCCATGGAGCAGCCCGCTACGCAGGCAATGTCATAGCCGCGTCGCTCGATTTCTTCGATCACGCCAATGTGTGCATACCCCCGGGCACCGCCCGACCCCAGTACCAGTGCAACGCGTTTACTCATGAACATTCCCCGGCCAGTGCAACCATGGTCCTACAATGCACCTATCGCCACCTGTGCTTCAATGTAGATCGCACTGAGCTACTGTGATAATGCTGGCCAAGTGAAGCAGCCGATCAGGGCACTTTTCAACAGCAGGGGCGTCAAATCGCCAACTTTTTACCTTTGAGGTGTCACCGATGAAAGCTTGGATCTGCCTTCCACTGATTGCCTTGGCCCTTGCTGGCTGTGCGGGCAAGACGGCCTACCGGGACAGTTGCGCAACCCAGCTGGATGCCGCCTGGAAGGAGCTGGACCTGGCCAAGTCCGAAGGCTTTGCCGGTGCCGTGAGTTACTCCAAGGCGTTGTCGCTGTTGACCGGGGCCAAGACCCAGCAGCAGTTCGAAGGTTACGAAAGCTGTACCCGCAAGGCCGAGAAGGCGCGTTTCTACATTCGTGAATCGCGCGCCGGGCGCTGACCAAGGAGCGTCTGATGTCTGCCATGCTCGATCACGTGGTTGCCCAGGTACTGGCCCTGCAAGTCCGTCTGCTGGCCTGCAGGGAGCGCCTGGCCGCCGATACTGACAGCGAGGCCTTGCACGATCTGCGCACCACCCTGCGGCGCCTGCGCAGCCTGCTGCGGCCATTGCGCGGGTTGCCCGGGGTGGAGCAGTTGGAGGAAGCCGCCAGTTCGCTGGGTACCCTGACCACGCCGTTGCGTGACCGCGAGGTGCTCGCGGCCGAGCTACTGGGGCGTGGTTACACCGGAGCCGGACAGCGACGCCTGGAAGGGCGTGGCAGGACCTTTGCCAGTGTTGCTGCCAGCCCCCAACTTACCAAGGTGCTGGCAATCGTCGACGCGTTTCCGCTGTTCCTGCGTGCGGCGGGCCGCGAGGGCTTGGTCAAGTCACTCGACAAGCGTATCGACAAACGCCTGGTCAAGCAGTGGCGCAAATTGCACCACGCCTTGCAGGACCCGGCCCACGATCGCCACCGCTTGCGGTTGTTGATCAAGCGCGCGCGTTATGGTGATGAGGCCTACCCGCAGCTCGACCATGCCGGCAATAAGCTGCAGCGATTACTGAAAAAGGCTCAGGGTGACCTGGGTGACTGGCATGACCGCCTGCAATGGTTGCTGCAAGTGCGCGACCATGCCGACCTGGCGCCGTGCAAAGTGGCCTGGGAGCGAGAACTGCACGAAGCCGAGCGTCAGTCGGATGTGACGCTGGATGCCCTGCAGCAGGCACTGGCGCGGCGCCAGCCCGACAAATGACCGATATGCGGGCTGATCGCCAGGCGTTTGCTGGCTAGGATGGGCAGACCTTTTTCGCTGCAGGCAGGAGCCGGCCTATGAACTTCAATCAACTGCTCGACGCCGTGCGCGCCAACCCCGAGTCGGTCAGCGTTCCACCCAGCTGGGCTCAGGGCCGGGCGGCCTTTGGCGGGCTGATGGCGGCCATGGTCTATGAAGCCATGCGCCTGAAACTCTCCGACAGCCGCCCTGTGCGCTCGCTGGCCATCAGTTTCGTGGCGCCGGCTGCGGCCGATGTGCCAATCCGTTTCGAGGTGGAGGTGCTGCGTGAAGGCAAGGCGGTCAGTACCTTGCTGGGCCGCGCCGTTCAGGAAGGCCAGGTGGTGACCCTGGTACAGGGTAACTTCGGGGCAGGGCGGCCTTCCACGGTTGAGGTACCGGCGCTGCCGGCCATGGACATGAAAGCCCTCGACGAGGCGGCCCCCGAACTGCCCTATATCAAAGGCGTAACCCCGGAGTTCATGCGGCATGTGGCGTTACGCTGGGCGGTGGGCGGGTTACCATTCAGTGGCAATCAGTCGCGCAAGATGGGCGGCTGGGTGCGCTTGCGCGACGTAGCCGAGGAACAGGTCACGGAGGCCCACCTGCTGGCGCTGGTCGATGCCTGGCCGCCGAGCCTGATGCCATTTCTGAAGCAGCCTGCGGCGGGCAGCACACTGACCTGGACCATCGAGTTCATCCAGCCCACGCCGACGCTGTCCACACTGGACTGGTGCCGTTATTGCGTAGAAACGGAGCATGCGCGAGACGGCTATGGACATGCTGCAGCAGCCCTGTGGACGGCCGAGGGCGAGTTGCTGGCCTTGAGCCGGCAGACTGTGACCGTATTTGCCTGAGCCCGCTACTGCTGCAGTCAATCGCGGTGCTTGTGCCGCTCCCGCCAGGCTTTCCACCAGCTCCCGCTCAGCACGAAGCGCGGAAAGGTGATGAACTGCTCGGTCAGCAGCCGCTTCACGGCGTCCTGGCGATTGGCGAACGGCTCGGGCTGCTCGGCCTCCAGGCGATGACCGTGGCGCTGCAGGCCCAGGCCGGCGATCAGGGCGATGATGCCAACGGCCAGTTGGCCCAGATCGAGGCCGAACAGACCGGACAGCACCAGCAACGCACCCAGGATGAACAGTGGCACGGCAATCAGGTGCAATACCAGGTTGGCCGGGTGACGGTGATTATGGTGGTAGCCGCGCCATTGCCAGGCGCGCAGGTTGGGCAGGCGTTTGCTCATGGGCATATCCTCTCGGTCATGCCCAAAGCTTAGTGCTGCCGCCGGCCTGGGGCCAATCAAGCCGGCCTATCGCGACTATAGCTTGAGCTGGCCAATGACTTTGTTCAGCTGTCCCGCCAAGGTCGCCAGTTCGCTGCTGGTGTTTGCCGAGCCCACCGTCTGCTGCACGGTCTGCTCGGTCACGTCGCGAATACTCACCACGGCGCGGTTCATTTCCTCGGCCACCTGGCTTTGTTGCTCGGCGGCCACGGCAATCTGGGTATTGCTTTCGCGCATCTGGGCCACCGCGCCGGTGATTTCAGCCAGCGCTGCACCGGCTTCCTGGGCCTGCCTGACGCAGTCGTCAGCCTTGTACGAGCTTTCCTGCATGAATTCCACCGCATCGCGGGTGCCCGACTGCAAGGCCGAGACCATTGTGGTGATCTCGTCGGTGGAGGTTTGCACGCGCCTGGCCAGGTTACGCACCTCATCGGCCACCACTGCAAAGCCGCGGCCCAGGTCACCGGCGCGCGCCGCTTCGATGGCGGCGTTGAGCGCCAACAGGTTGGTCTGTTCGGCGATGCTGTGGATCACGCTGACCACGCTGTTGATCTTCTGGCTGTCTTCGGCCAGCTGGCGAATCATTTCGGCGGTTTGCTGCACGCCGCTGGACAGCCCGGAAATCGAATCCTGCACCCGGCTGACGACCTCCTGGCCACTGCCTGCCAGGGTGTCAGCGGTTTGCGACAGGTCGCGGGTGGCGCCGGCGTGCTGGGCAATGTGGTGCACCGTCGCGGACATTTCGTTGATGGCTGTGGCGGCCTGGTCAGTCTCGCTCTGCTGGCCGAGCATGCCGTGGCGCACGTCGCTCATGCTGGCAGCCAGGCGTGCGGCGCCCGAGTCCAGTTGTGCTGCGGTGTGGGCGACGGTACTGACCACGCGGTGATAGGTGGCCTGCATGGCGTTGAACGCCCCGGCCATCTGGCCGACCTCGTCGCCACAGGCCAGGGGTACCCGGGCAGCCAGGTCACCGGTTTTTTCCACGTGCAGCATCACGTCCTTGAGGGTGTTGAGCTGGCTGAGCAGGAAGCGGATCAGCAGCTGCGAGGCGCCAAGCATGGCCAGCATCAGGATCAGCACGCACACCGCGTAGTTGCTGAAGCGCTTGAGGAAGACCTGGCGCAGGCTTGGCGACTGGGCCAGCACGGCGATTTGCTGATCACCGTTGCGTAGCACCTGCGCGCCGCGCAGCGGATTGTCGCCAAGGATCCAGGGGCCAGGCAGTTCGACCCAACCCTGGCCGTTACGCAGGGCGTCGAGGGCATTGCCGGCGAAGGTCGGCGTTTGCCCGGCGGACCATCGGATGACGTTGGCCGGCTGCGGCAGTGCTTGCCCAGCTGGCCAGGCCGCCAGCAGCTGGGCTTGTGCCGCCGCCTGTGCCTGGGCGGCTTCGGCGCGGGCGCGTTGCTCAAGGTGCACGGCGTAGAGCACCAGCAGCAAGGTCGTGACAAAGGCCACCGCGTTGACGGCCCAGAACTTGTACTTCAGGGAAACATTGCTAAGCCAGGCACCCATGGGCAGGTCTTCTCTGAGTTGAGCGGAAACAATATTGGCAAGGTGCCATCATTGTGCCTGTCCAATTCAGAGGCTTTGTTGATATGCATCAAAAGCTTGTAGGAACAACTGTCTTGCGCAAAATTTAAAAAGCGTGCGTGATCCCTGTGGGAGCGGGTTTACCCGCGAATGCGGTGGCGGCGGCAGCGGTGAACGGCCAGGAGAAACTGACCGCCGGGTCTGGCCCATTCGCGGGTGAACCCGCGTATGCAGGGCGGCTCAGATTTCAGATCTGGAAGAACGCCCGCGCAGTGGCAGTGGTATGCGCCGCCGTGTGCTCGATCGACTCACCCCGGTGCAAGGCCACCTCGCGCAACACCTCGGGCAGGAACGCCGGTTCATTGCGCCCGCTCTTCGGCTTGGGCCGCAGGCTACGCGGCAGCAGATAAGGCGCATCGCTCTCCAGCATCAGCCGCCCCTCGGCAATGTTGCCTACCAGCGGGTGCAGGTGGGTACCGCGGCGTTCGTCGCAGATCCAGCCGGTAATGCCGATATGCAGGTCCATGTCCAGGTAGGCAAACAGCGCGTCGCGCTCACCGGTAAAGCAATGCACCACTGCGCCGGTCAGGTGATCACGGTACGCCTTGAGGATCGCCAGCAAGCGCTCGCTGGCGTCGCGTTCATGCAGGAACACCGGCAGGCGCAGTTCGGCCGCCAGGGCCAGCTGTGCTTCCAGAGCTTTTTCCTGCAGTGGGCGAGGGGAGAAGTCGCGGTTGAAATCCAGGCCGCATTCACCCACGGCGCGCACACGGGGTTCGTTCAACAGTTGCCGTAACCGGCCCTCACTGCCGGCATCCCAGGCCTTGGCATCGTGCGGGTGTACCCCCGCCGTGGCGAACAGGTGCGCGCCGCACGGATCCAGTTGCTGGCACAGTTCCAGCGCCTGTTCGCTGACGTCCAGGCTGGTGCCCGTAAGCACCATTTGCGTTACCCCGGCTTCGAGCGCGCGCTCGACGATAGCCGCCTGTTGGTCGCGGAAACTGCTGTTGGTCAGGTTGACGCCGATATCGATCAGTTGCATGGTGCTACCTCGTGCCGCGGGGCGGCCAGCATAGCAAACATCTCGTTTTTCTGAAAAAACCAAGAACTTCATGCTGTTGCCGTGGTCTTTTACTGTCATTTATCACTTGGCGGTGCAAACCATGGATGCTGCCCACCGACCACGGACACGTTCTCCCATGCTGCGATGCTGGCTCATCTTGCTGCTCACGCTCGGGCTGGCCCTGACCGGTCCGGCCTATGCGCGCTTGCCAGGGCCGCAGCAGAACATTCCGCCTGCCAAGGTCCTTGACCTGCAACAGATCCGCACCAGCAAGGTGCTGCGGGTGCTGGTCAATCAGAGCCGCAACAGCTCGGGCGAGGTCAAGGGCGAGCCGGTGGGTGTCGAGTACTATCGCCTGCGCGCACTGGAACATTACCTGAACGCCCGCGCCGAGGATGGCCAGCATATCCAGCTGAAACTCATTCCGCGGGCCAAGGAGCAGTTGCTGGGCGCCTTGCAACGGGGCGAGGGTGACCTGGCTGCGCCAGGCGAGCTGCTCGACCCCAGCGTGGTGCGCGGCGTCAGCAGCACTGCGCCGATACTCGACCAGGTGCCGTTGATGCTGGTGGGGCGTAAAGGTGAACGTAGCTTCAGCAAGGTTGAACAGCTGTCCGGGCGTACCGTGGCCCTGACCAGCGCCAGCGCCGCCGGCCCGCTGATCCAGCAGGTCAACCAGCAGCTGGCGCTGCGCAAGCGTGCGCCGATCAAGGTGGAGTGGGTGGACTCGACGCTGGCAGTAGAGGATGTGCTGGAGATGGTGCAGGCCGGCATCTATCACCTGACTGTGGTCGAGCAGCCGATCGCCCGGCGCTGGGCGCGGGTCATGCCGCGCCTGCGCCTGGACAGCCGCGTGCACCTTGGGGCGCCGCAGGCCATGCGCTGGTATGTGGGAAAAGATGCGCCGCAATTGCTCGCCAGCGTTGATCGCTTCCTCAAGGGCTATCGTGCGCCGGACAATCAGGACGCTGCATTCGAGCGCATCTACCGCCGCCAGTATCGGGTGCACAACCCTTTGGCCAGCAAGGACCGCCAGCGCTTGGCATCGGTGCGTGCGGTGCTGCAGAAGCATGGCGCGGCGCAGCAGATCGACTGGCTCAACCTGGCTGCGCTGGCCTTCAAGGAGTCGACGCTCAACCCTGCTGCGCGCGGCAGTGGTGGGGCCCATGGCCTGATGCAGATCACCCCGTCTGCAGCCCAGCGCGTGGGCGTGAGCAACACCGCCACGGTAGATGGCAATGTCCAGGCCAGCGCCCGCTACCTGGCCCTGATCCGGCGCAAGTTCTTTGCCAGCCCCAGGATCAACGAGCGTGAGCGCATGGCCTTTGTGCTGGCGGCCTACAACCTTGGCCCTGAGCGCGTTCAGGCCATGCGCGCCGAAGCGCGGCGGCGCGGCCTCAACGGTAACCAGTGGTTCTTCCAGACCGAGCGCGTTGCCATGGAGCAGGTGGGCATGGGACCGGTCAATTTCGTCAACAGCGTCAACAAGTACTTCTTGGCGTTCAATCGCGAGCGCGCCGTGCTGGAGCGCGTAGCGAGGCGCTGACAAATCGATTTATTCGATTCTTATGTTAGATATTTCGCGATTTTCATATCTGACTAATCGATTATCATGACGTCCATTCCAACACAGACTCTCCGTTTCAAGGACGCTTTGACATGAACAACGCTACCCTCAACGCCCTTTTCTCTACCCGTGCTGGCGCTGGCCTCAGTTTTATCCGCATCCTGGTTGGCCTGATCTTCATGGCGCATGGTGCACAAAAGCTGTTCGGCCTGTTCGGGGGCTACGGCCTGGAAGGCACCGGCCAGTGGATGGAAAGCATTGGCCTGGCCCCGGGCTACCTGATGGCGCTGCTGTCTGGCAGTGCCGAATTCTTCGGCGGCGTGGCTCTGGTGATCGGTTTGCTGGCGCGCCCGGCGGCCCTGGCCCTGAGTGCCACCCTGGTGGTGGCGATTTTCTCCGTGCACATCGGCAATGGCCTGTTCATGTCCAACAATGGCTATGAATTCGCCCTGGCCCTGCTGGCCGGCACCGTCGCGGTCATGATCGAAGGGGCAGGGCGCTTCTCGCTGGACCGCCTGATCGCCCGTTGATGAGCTGCAAGTCATAGCTGCAAGCCCCAAGCGAGAGCTGGCCGCGTGTTGCCCGCTCTTGCTTTGTGCTTGCAGCTTGTAGCTTGCAACTTGCAGCTCCTCGCTCTAGCATACCGCCTGCGCCGATTTAAACAGCTACTTGCGGGGCGCAGGATGGCCCTCCCAAGGTCTCCGAAATACCGCTAAAGCGCTGGTTCGGTGACGCCTCCCACCGCTGCCCAGCGGGATTCGCGAGGCGGAGAGAAGCACCATGAGTTGCCCACGTACCAGTGTCTGTTTGAGCCCTTTGCCTGCCAGCCAGGCGTCCCGCACACCGCGCATCCTGCTCGGCGGCCAGCATCAGCCCACCCTTTTGCGTCACCTCGAAGGTCTGTCCCGGCGCAAGGGCCAGGCGCGTGC
The DNA here is from genome assembly GCF_059295255.1 of Pseudomonas sp. 8_5_2. Lineage (NCBI taxonomy): Bacteria > Pseudomonadati > Pseudomonadota > Gammaproteobacteria > Pseudomonadales > Pseudomonadaceae > Pseudomonas > Pseudomonas sp. 8_5_2. Next base: position 3,977,626 of record NZ_CM181238.1, on the reverse strand, counting down.
ATTCCTGATCCAGTTCGCCGATGCCTGCTGCCACCTTGCGCAGTACGGCAATGACCGTTTTGACCTGGCGGTGATCCAGGCCCCGGCGCCGGAGGTGGCCGCCGATGTCATCGGTCATCTGACCCGCATTGCGCGCCAAGGCCTGATCACCCGCCCCTGAGGAGCGCGCCGTTGAGCACCAATATCATCACCACCGCAGGCCATGAGGCGCTGAAGAAAGAGCTGGACCACCTGTGGCGGGTGTATCGCCCGGAAATCACCCAGAAGGTCGCCTGGGCGGCGTCGCTGGGTGATCGCAGCGAGAACGCCGACTACCAGTACAACAAGAAGCTGCTGCGCGAAATCGACCGCCGGGTACGTTACTTGCGCAAGCGTCTCGAGGACGTGAAGGTGGTTGCCTATTCGCCGCAGCAGGAGGGCAAGGTGTTTTTCGGTGCCTGGGTAGAGATCGAGAACGACGAGGGCGATACCAAGAAGTTTCGCATCGTCGGCTATGACGAGATTCACGGGCGCAACGACTACATCTCGATCGACTCGCCCATGGCCCGTGCCTTGCTGAAGAAGGCGGAGGGCGATGAGGTGGTGGTGCAGACGCCTACCGGTGAAGCAACCTGGTATGTGAGCGGCGTCAGTTACGATCAGTGAATTGATGCCGCCTGTGACGGCCTGTTCGCCGGCACAGGCAGCCCTCAACTTTCCCGCAACACCGCCAGCGGGCTGGCATTCAGCGCCCGTCGCGTGCCCAGCACCCCCGCACCACCCACCAGCAGCGCTCCTGCCAATGGCAGTACCAGCAACCACGGATGTGGGCTCCATTGCAGGTCGAAGGCATAGCGGTACAGCACCAGGGTAATCAGCTCACAGCCCACGGCAGCCAACAGCCCGCTGGCCGCGCCCAGCAAACCGAACTCGATACGCCTGGCCTTGACCAGCAATGGCCGTGCCGCCCCCAGCGCGCGCAACAGTGCGCCCTGGCGAATGCGTTCGTCCAGCGTTGCCTGGAGGCCGGCGAACAGCACCGCCAGCCCGGCCGCCAGCACGAACAGCAATACGTATTCGACGGCCAACGTCACCTGGGCGAGGATGCTGCGCAACTGATCGAGCAGCGCATCCACTTGCAGAATGGTCACCGCCGGGAACGCCCGCGACAGCGCCACCACGTCCACGTCATGCCCCGGCGCCAGGTAGAAGCTGGTCAGGTAGGTGGTCGGCAGCCCCTGCAGCGTGCCGGGCTGGAAGATCATGTAAAAGTTCGGCTGGAAGCTGTCCCAGTGCACGCTGCGCAGACTGCTGACCCGTGCCTGGCGTTGCTGGCCGCCGATGTCGAAAGTCAGCACGTCACCCAGCTGGACTTCAAGGCTGCGGGCCAGCTCCGCCTCTACCGACACACCGGGAGTCTCCTCGCCTGATGGCAGCGCCTGCCACCAGTTGCCGGCGGTGAGGGCGTTGCCAGCCGGCAGCTCGGCGGCCCAGGTCAGGCTGAGGTCGCGCTGCACCGCGCGCTCGCCCGCCGAATCCTTGCTGACCAGCTGTTGCACCGGTTGATCGTTGATTTGCACCAGGCGGCCGGGGGTTACCGGGTACAAGGGGGCGGAGGCGGCGTTGACCTGGTGCAGGCGCTGGGCAAACGGCTCGCGGTCATCCGGCAGAATGTTCAGGGCGAAGTGGTTGGGCGCATCCTTGGGTAGTTGCGCTTGCCAGGTGTCCAGCAGTTCGGCGCGCAGCAGGGCGACCAGTGCCATGGCCAGCAGGATCAGCCCGAAGGCGAGGGCCTGGCCGGCGGCGGCCGTAGGGTGGCGTAGCAGTTGGCCCAGCCCCAGGCGCCAGGCCAGTGGGGCGCCGGCCAACAGCTGGCGCAGGCTGCGCAAGCCGAGCAGCAGCAGCCCGCCGAGCAGCAGCGCGGCGACCAGGCCCCCCCCCAGCAGGGCGAAGGTGAGCAGCAGATCAAGGCTCAGGCGCCACATGATCAGGCCCAGGGCAAACAGGGCGGCGCCATACACCACCCAGCTGCTGGGCGGAATTGGCAGCAGGTCGCGGCGCAGCACCCGCAGCGGTGGTACTTGCCCCAGTGCGGCAATGGGCGGCAAGGCGAAGCCGGCCAGGGCCACCAGCCCGGTACCGATACCGGCCAGGGCGGGGACGATGCCGCCAGCGGGTATCTCGCTGGGCAGCAGGCCGTGCAACAGGCGGAACAGGCCCAGCTGGGCCAGCCAGCCGAGCAGGGCGCCGGCCAGCGCTGCGACCAGCCCGAGCATGGCCAGTTGAAGGCAGTACAGGCCCAGCGCCTGGCGACGCGAGAGGCCCAGGCAGCGCAGCAGAGCGCTGGCGTCCAGGCGGCGTGCAGCATAACGGCTGGCCGACAAGGCCACGGCGACCCCGGCCAGCAGCACGGCCACCAGGCTGGCCATGTTCAGGTAGCGTTCGGCTTTGCCCAAGGCTCCGCCAATCTGCTGGTTGCCATCGCGGGTGTCACGCAGGCGCTGGTTGGCGGCGAGGTCTTTTTCCACGGCCTGGCGGTACCTGGCCAGCGCCTCGGTATCGCCGCGCCACAGGTCACGGTAGGTAACCCGGCTGCCCGGCTGGATAACGCCGGTGGCCTCCAGGTCAGCCAGGTTCATCATCACCCGTGGGGTAAGGCTGTAGAAATTGTTGGCACGGTCCGGTTCGTAGGTCAGCACGCGGCTCATGCGCAGGGTCTTCAGGCCCACGTCGATGCTGTCACCTACCGACAGCCCCAGTGCCGCCAGCAGGCGCGGTTCGACCCATGCCTCGCCCGGTGCCGGGCCGCCGCCTGGGGTTTCCTTGGCGTAGGGTGCCGGCGCGCTGCGCACTTGCCCGCGCAATGGGTAGGCGCCATCCGCCGCCTTGACGCTGGACAGCTGGATGCCATTGTCACCGCCCACAACGCTGGTGAACTCGACCACCTGGGCGTGGCGCAAGCCAAGCGCCTTGCCGGCATCAAGCTGCTGTTCGCGAGCTGCAGCGCTGCCCTGCAGCACCAGGTCGGCGCCGAGGAACTCGCTGGCGCGCAGCTGCATGGCGCCATTGAGGCGGGCGCCGAAATAGCCGATCGCGGTGCTGGCCGCCACCGCGACCAGCAAGGCGAAGAACAGCACGCGCACTTCGCTGGCGCGAATGTCGCGCAGCAACTGGCGCAGCGCCAGGCCGCACAGGCGGGACAGTGGCATGTGCTTCATCAGGCCACCACCGGCGCCACAAGGCGGCCTGCGTCCAGGCGAATCTGGCGCCGGCAGCGCCGGGCCAGGCGTTCATCGTGGGTGACCAGTACCAGGGTGGTGCCGCGCTCCTTGTTCAGCTCGAACAGCAAATCGCTGATGCGCTCACCGGTGTGGCTGTCGAGGTTGCCGGTGGGTTCGTCGGCGAACAGTACCGCTGGCTGCGCGGCGAAGGCGCGGGCGATGGCCACCCGCTGCTGTTCGCCCCCCGACAGCTGGCGCGGCGTGTGGCTCAGGCGCTGGCCCAGGCCGACGCGTTCGAGCAGGGTGCGGGCGTGTTCGCGGGCGTCGCGGCGGCCGTCCAGCTCCAGTGGCAGCATGACGTTTTCAAGTGCATTGAGGCTGTCGAGCAGCTGGAACGACTGGAACACGAAGCCGACATGTTCGGCGCGTACGCGGGCGCGCTGGTCTTCATCCAGCGGCCCCAGTTCGTGGCCGGCCAGGATGACCTTGCCGGCGCTGGGCTGGTCGAGGCCGGCGAGCAGGCCAAGCAGGGTCGACTTGCCTGAGCCCGACGCACCGACGATGGCCAGGCTGTCGCCCTGGGCCAGGTCGAGCGAGAGCGCATGAAGGATGGTCAGGTCACCTTCCGCGCTGGGGACCACTTTGCTAAGGTGCTGCGCAACGAGAATGCTGGGGCCCATGGAGAATCCGATGCGAGTGTGGTGGTTGAGTGCCGGTCTGGCCTTGTATTGCCTGGCCCAGAGCGCGGTGGCGGGAACACTGCTGGTTGTGGGCGATAGTATCAGCGCCGGTTTTGGCCTGGATACCCGCCAGGGCTGGGTCTCTCTGTTGCAGACCCGGCTGCGCGATGAAGGTTTCGATGAAAAAGTGGTCAATGCCTCGATCAGCGGCGACACCAGCGCAGGTGGCCAGGCGCGGTTGCCGGCGCTGCTTGCAGCGCATAAACCAAGCCTGGTAGTGCTGGAACTGGGCGGCAACGATGGGCTGCGCGGGCAGCCGCCCGCGCAATTGCAACAAAATCTTGCCTCGATGATTGAAAGCGCGCGCCAGGCCGGCGCCAAGGTAGTGTTGCTGGGCATGCGCCTGCCGCCCAATTACGGGGTGCGCTATACCACGGCGTTTGCCAAGGTGTATGAGCAGCTGGCAGCGGACAAGCAGGTGCCCCTGGTGCCGTTTTTCCTGGAAGGCGTGGGCGGCGTGCCGGAATTGATGCAGGCCGATGGTATCCATCCGGCCCAGGGTGCCCAGCAGCGCTTGCTGGAAAATGCCTGGCCGGCGATAAAACCCTTGCTGTGACGCTTTTAACGAGGGCGGCTTTCGGATAATGTTGCGCCCCCCGTTTCGAGTGCCCCCGATGCCGCGCCCTGCCTGGTCCCTGTTTGCCTACCAACTGATCGAGCCCGACGAGCAGCTCGACCTGTTCGCCTGCCAGGAAATCCGCGTTCACCTGGTGGCCCGTCAGCTTGAGCTGGGTGTGCCTGTCGACCGTACCTTGTGCGGTGGCCTGCTGCCAGCGCAGCCGCGCTGGTCGGGGGTGTCACGCTCGATCTATCGCGATGGCCGCCTGTGTGACCTGTGCCGTGCCATCCTCGATGCTCAACGACGCGGCATGCGCCCGGTCTGGCCAGAGCTGCACGGCAACTGAACGACAGGCACCTTTCATCATCTGAAACGCTTGCAATGCGCCAATGCCTCCCGCTTGCATCGGTGCGGGTGTACAATCGATCCTCTTGACCCACCTTTCGAAGGATTTACCGGATGTTGCCGCGCTTTCCTGCCGTCACCCGTAGCCTGTCCCTGGCCGCTCTGCTGGTAGCGGGCCCCGCTGCTGCGCTGGAGCTGCCACTGCCACCGCCCGGTGAAGACATCGTCGGCCAGGTGCAGGTGATCAAGGCGAAGTACGAAGATACCTTCGCCGACATCGGCACTGCCAACGACCTTGGCTACCTGGAAATGATCGCCGCCAACCCTGGGGTCGACCCCTGGCTGCCAGGCGCGGGCACCGAAATCATCCTGCCGACCCGCTACGTCCTGCCTCCGGGGCCACGTGAAGGCGTGGTCATCAACCTGGCCGAGTACCGCCTGTACTACTACCCGAAAGGGCAGAGCGTGGTGCATACCTTCCCGCTGGGCATTGGGCGCGAGGGTTGGGGTTCGCCGATCGCCAATACCAAGATTACCGCGAAGACCCCGAACCCTACCTGGACGCCGCCTGCGTCGATCCGTGCCGAGCACGCCGCAGAGGGTGACATCCTGCCGACCGTGGTGCCGGCCGGCCCGGACAACCCGCTGGGGCCGTTCAAGTTCACCCTGGGCGTGCCGGGCTACCTGATCCATGGCTCGAACAAGAAGTTCGGCATTGGCATGCGTACCAGCCACGGTTGCTTCCGCATGCTCAACAACAACGTGCTGGAACTGTCGAAGATGGTGCCGGTCGGTACGCCGGTGCGCATCATCAACGAGCCGTACAAGTTCGGCATCAGCGCTGGCAAGGTCTATCTGGAAGCGCACACGCCGCTGGATGACCAGGGCAACCCGTCGGTGGTCGACAAGCACACCGCTGTTATCAACGCCTTGCTCAAGCGCGAAGACCTGGCCAATAACCTGCGCATGAACTGGGACATGGTGCGTGACGTGGTGGCTGCAGAAGACGGCATGCCAGTCGAGATTGCCGTGCCGGTGGAAAACCAGGGTGGCGCGCCGATGGTTTCGAGCATCCCGGCAGAACTGCAGTAAGGTTTTTTGCGACACATCCGGGCCTGCCTTAGTGCAGGCCTTTTCGTATCTGGCCGGTGCATCCGGGTGTTGCGCAGGCAATAAAAAAGCCGACCCACAAGTGGGTCGGCTTCATAACAATCCGTGAGGATTATTACTTGCGGCTGGCTTTGTCCAGCATACGCAGAGCGCGCTCGTTGGCTTCGTCAGCGGTCTGCTGAGCCTTCTGAGCGGCAGCCAGTGCGTCGTCAGCCTTACGGTAGGCTTCGTCTGCACGAGCTTGAGCGCGAGCTGCTGCGTCTTCAGTCGCAGTCAGACGAGCTTCGGTTTCTTTGGATACGCTGCTGCAACCGGTAGCCAGAACTGCGGCCAGAGCCAGAGCAGAGAATTTCAGAACGTTGTTCATCGTGTTCCCCTTCAAGGACTTTCTATTAAATAGCCATCTCTCGGAAAAGAGAAACTGGCCGGCGTACATAGTACCCATTACTTGTAGTAAGTAAACTGACTCAGCGCAAGAACTGCAAAAAAAATGTTGCTTGACGTCGCGCCGACAAGATTTGCTACTCCGCTGTGAAAAAATCGTGCAGGGTTCGCAAGCGCTTGTAGTACAGAAACTTTTTTGTTGAACTAAGGGTGACTTTAACTGTCCTTCAGCGTCTTAAGCCCTACAACATCCGGCGGCTGTTGCGCGCGCAGGGAAGATCAGTGCTGATGGCGTTTTCGCCATTTTTAAGCGCTGCCACCTTGAGCAATCACGCTTGCGGCGCCTACTATCTTGTCAGTGCCGCAGATCCGAACCATTGCAATCGTTGAGTGGTCGAAGGGGCAACAGGTGGCGTAGAGGATTCTGTGCCGGATAAATCACCATCGGTTAAGGTATGGGTCTGCCGAGAAGACCTGCGAGGAGTAGTGATGAGCGAAGCGCTGACCATCCACCATGACCAGGCCGGTCATCAGTTCGAGACCACCGTGGACGGTCATCGTGCCTATCTGACGTATATGGATCTGGGCAAGCAGACGCTGGATATCTATCGCACCTTCGTGCCCAATGCCTTGCGCGGCCGCGGAATCGCTGCCGCATTGACCGAGCGGGCGCTGGAATACGCCGAGCAGATGGGTTACACGGTGATCCCGTCATGCTCCTATGTAGAGCGCTACATGGAGCGCCAGCAGCGGCATTCGAGCAAGGCTTGAATCGGTAATTCCGGATTTGAAATAAAAAGCGGGGCCGCGTTGCGGCCCCGCTTTTTATTCAGCCGCGTTTACGCTGCGGCAGCACATCCTTGAGCTTGGCATGCATGCTGCGCAGGGTCTTTTCGGTCGCGGACCAGTCGATGCACGAGTCGGTGATGGAAACACCGTACTGCAGTTCGTTCAAGTCTTTCGGAATCGACTGGCAGCCCCAGTTCAGGTGGCTCTCGACCATCAGGCCGATGATCGACTGGTTGCCTTCGAGGATCTGGTTGGCAACGTTCTCCATCACCAGTGGTTGCAACGCCGGATCCTTGTTGGAGTTGGCGTGGCTGCAATCGACCATGATGTTGGCCTTGATTTTGGCCTTGGCCAGGTCCTGTTCGCACAGGGCGACGCTGACCGAGTCGTAGTTCGGCTTGCCGTTACCGCCGCGCAATACCACGTGGCCGTACGGGTTGCCTTTGGTGGTGACGATCGACACGCCGCCTTCCTGGTTGATACCCAGGAAGCGGTGCGGTTTGGAAACCGACTGCAGGGCGTTGATGGCAACGGTCAGGCCGCCGTCGGTGCCGTTCTTGAAGCCGACCGCCGAGGACAGGCCCGAGGCCATCTCGCGGTGGGTTTGCGATTCGGTGGTGCGGGCGCCGATCGCCGACCAACTGATCAGGTCTTGCAGGTATTGCGGGGAAATCGGGTCGAGCGCCTCGGTGGCGGTCGGCAGGCCCATCTCGGCCAGGTCCAGCAGCAGCTGGCGACCAATGTGCAGGCCATCCTGGATCTTGAAGGAGTCATCCAGGTACGGGTCGTTGATCAGGCCTTTCCAGCCAACGGTGGTGCGCGGCTTTTCAAAATACACACGCATGACCAGGTACAGCGTATCGGACACTTCTGCGGCCAGCACCTTCAGGCGCTCGGCGTATTCGTGGGCAGCCTTGATGTCGTGGATGGAGCAGGGGCCGACCACGACGAACAGGCGATGGTCCTTGCCGTCGAGGATATTGCGCACCACTTCACGGCCGGCAGTCACGGTCTGCAGGGCCTTGGCGCTGAGGGGGATTTCCTTCTTGAGCTGATCGGGGGTGATCAGGGTCTCGTTGGAGGCAACGTTCAAGTCATCGATCGGTAAATCAGCCATCGTGTTACTCGTCAGGTCACGGGTGCCGGCCGCCAACTATCCCCGTGCGGCCCAGCAGCAAGAATAATCGCAGCGGGGAGCAGAACCTTAGCGCGTTACAGGTGGCGCGACAATGGGCTTTGCCCCGTCAGCGTGGGGTTTTTCCCTGATGGCGCGGGTTTGCCACGCATGGGCTGCCCAGCACTGCGCAACCTGTGTAAAAAGGGGGCTGACTTTATACCTGGAGATCGGCATGCATCTGCACGCACCGCGCATCGGCATCATCGGCAGTGGCGCAATCGGCGGCTTTTATGGGTTGATGCTGGCTCGGGCCGGCTTCGATGTGCATTTTCTGTTGCGCAGCGATTACCAGGCCGTTCGTGAGCACGGGCTGGCCGTGGACAGTGCGGTGCACGGTGCGCTGCAGATGAAGGTGCAGGCCTATGCCGATGCCACCGACATGCCGCCCTGCGACTGGTTGCTGATCGGTGCAAAGGCCACCAGCAACGACCAGCTGGCACCGTTGATCGTGCAAGCGGCTGCGCCTGGCGCCAAGGTGCTGCTGTTGCAGAATGGCCTGGGCGTGGAAGAGCAGCTGCGCCCGGCCCTGCGCAGCGACATGCACCTGCTCGGTGGCCTGTGCTTTATCTGTGTCAACCGGCAGGCGCCCGGCGTAATCCGCCACCAGGCCTTGGGTGCAATCAACCTGGGCTATCACAGTGGGCCGGCCGCTGATGGCGGTGCTGCGCTGGTCAGCGCAGGCGCGGGATTGTTCCAGGCGGCGGGCATCGACTCGCAGGCAATGCCGAACCTGGCCCTGGCACGCTGGCAGAAACTGGTGTGGAACGTGCCCTACAACGGGCTGTCGGTGCTGCTCGGTGCCAGCACCACGCCGCTTATGGCCGACAGGCATAGCCGCGCTTTGATCCAGGCGTTGATGGCCGAGGTGGTACTTGGCGCGGCGGCGTGTGGCCATGCATTGCCCGAGGGCTATGCCGAGCACCTGTTCCAGGTGACCGAGCGTATGCCCGACTACTGGCCAAGCATGTACCACGACCATGTCTGCAAGCGCCCGCTGGAACTGCAGGCCATCTATGCCGAGCCGCTGGCCCGGGCGCGGGCGGCAGGTTGCAGCTTGCCGCGCATTGAGATGCTGTACCAGGCGCTGGCCTTCATCGATAACGCTGCACAGCCCCGCTGAGGGCGGCGTCGGGCTCGCCGGGGTGGCGCTGCAGCCCGCGTCCGCAGTGCGCCGGACGGGCAGGCGTGGGGCTGGCGCGCTGCTAAGCTGAAGCTTGCTCTGCCGCAGCGGCAGTCGAGGAGGTCGAATGATTCGCTCCATGCTGTACGCCACCGACCTCGGTGTCTACGCCCCTTTTGTCATGCAGCACGCGCTGGCGCTGGCGCGTACTTTCAATGCCGAGTTGTATGTGATCCATGCGGTGGAACCGATGGGCCAGTTCGCCGAATCCCTCCTGCAAAGTTACCTCGATGAACAGACCCTCGACCAGTTGCACAGCCAGGGGGTAAACACGGTGATGGCCAATATCGAGCAGCGCGTGCTGGAAAACTTTCGTGAAGAGCTGGGTGAGGAGGCTGACCTGGCGGTGATCAAGGCGGTGCGGGTACGCCAGGGCGACCCGGCACAGGTGATCCTCGACCAGGCGCAGCGGTTGAGTGTGGACCTGCTGATTTTCGGTAGCCACAGCGCCGGCGCCGGGGTGGATGTGCCGCTGGGGCGTACGGCGGTGAGGCTGCTCCAGTTGTCGACGGTGCCGGTGTACATGGTGCCGTTGGCGCAGCATTTAGGACGTAGGAAAACATGAAGATGGCCGTAGGCCATTTGTGGCGGTATGTAACAAAATAGTTCTAGATTTATTTCCAGAACCACTAATATAGTTATATATCGTCGCTGCCTGCTGCCGCGGACTCATCGCTGAACCGAGGGGAATCTATGAAGCTTCAACAACTGCGCTACATCTGGGAAGTGGCGCACCATGACCTCAACGTCTCCGCGACGGCGCAAAGCCTGTACACCTCCCAGCCAGGGATCAGCAAGCAGATCCGCCTGCTCGAAGACGAGCTGGGTGTCGAAGTTTTTGCCCGCAGCGGCAAGCACCTGACCCGCGTCACGCCGGCCGGTGAGCGCATCATCAATACCGCTGGCGAAATCCTGCGCAAGGTCGAGAGCATCAAGCAGATCGCCCAGGAATTTTCCAACGAGAAGAAGGGCACGCTGTCCATCGCCACCACCCACACCCAGGCGCGCTATGCCTTGCCGCCGGTGATCAGCAGCTTCATCAAGCAGTACCCGGAAGTGTCCTTGCACATGCACCAGGGCTCGCCGATGCAGATTGCCGAGATGGCCGCAGACGGCACCGTCGACTTCGCCATCGCCACCGAGGCGCTGGAGCTGTTCGGCGACCTGATCATGATGCCCTGCTACAAGTGGAACCGTTGCGTGGTGGTGCCGCAAGGTCACCCGCTGGCCAAGCTACCGAAGCTGACCCTGGAAGCGGTCGCCGAATACCCGATCGTGACCTACGTCTTCGGTTTCACCGGTCGCTCGAAGCTGGACGAAGCCTTCAACCACCGCGGCCTGACGCCGAAAGTGGTGTTTACGGCGGCGGATGCCGACGTGATCAAGACCTACGTACGCCTCGGGCTGGGCGTGGGTATCGTTGCCGGCATGGCCGTCGACGCCAAGCTCGACAATGATCTGGTGGCCCTGGATGCCAGCGAGCTGTTCGAGGCCAGCATCACCAAGATCGGCTTCCGCCGTGGTACCTTCCTGCGTGGTTTCATGTGCGACTTCATCGAGAAGTTCGCCCCGCACCTGACCCGTGAAGTAATGGCCAAGGCTATCCAGTGCCACAACAAGCAGGAACTGGAAGAGTTGTTCGCAGGTGTCGAACTGCCGGTGCACTGATTCAGAATCGCAGGGGGGCGCGAAGCGCCCCCGACAATTTCAGGCCTTGCTGATCAGGTTGCCCGCGTGCAACCCGCATTCCTTCTGCGTAGATTCTTCCCACCACCAGCGCCCCTCGCGCTCATGCTGGTTCGGCAGTACCGGCCGGGTGCATGGCTCGCAGCCAATGCTGATAAAGCCGCGCTCATGCAGGCTGTTGTAGGGCAGCTCCAGCATCCGGATATAACCCCACACCTCTGCACTGGTCATCTGCGCCAGTGGGTTGAACTTGTACAAGGTCCGTTCAGGCGTGGAGAACGCACTGTCGATTTCCAGTGCTGCCACCTGGCTGCGGGTGCCCGGGCTCTGGTCGCGGCGCTGGCCGGTGGCCCAGGCACTCACGGTGGACAGCTTGCGGCGCAGCGGCTCGATCTTGCGGATGCCGCAGCACTCGCCATGGCCATCCTTGTAGAAGCTGAACAGGCCTTTTTCCTTGACGAACGGATCAAGCTTGGCGCGGTCGGGGCTGAGGATTTCGATGGGCAGGTTGTACTGCTCGCGCACCTGATCGATGAACCGGTAGGTCTCCGGGTGCAGGCGGCCGGTGTCAAGGCTGAACACCTTGACCTGCTTGTTCAGCTTCCAGGCCATGTCGACCAGCACCACATCCTCGGCGCCGCTGAAGGAAATCCACAAGTCATCGCCAAAGTGCTCGAAGGCGAGCTTGAGGATGTCCTGCGGGGACTTGTTGGCATAGGTCGCGGCCAGGGCGGCGACGTCGAAGGGTAGGCTCATCAGGCGGTTTCCATCTTGGCTGTGGCGCTGTGCGCTCGTAGTGGGGTGATGGTAACAAAAAAACGCGGGCCAGACGGACTCACAGGCCCTGCAGCGTCTGCATCAGCACCCGTACCTTGGCGATCGATTCTTCATACTCGGCCTGCCACTCGGAGTCGGCCACTACTGCACCGCCACCCCAACAGCTGACCTGCCCGTCCTTGACCAGCAGGCTGCGAATGGCAATCGAGCTGTCCATTTCGCCACGCACGTCCACATACAGCAGCGAGCCGCAGTACAGCGCTCGGCGCGCAGGCTCCAGCTGGTCGATGATCTGCATGGCGCGGATCTTCGGCGCACCGGTGATCGAGCCGCCGGGGAAGCTATCGCCGATCAGGTCCAGGGCGTCCTTGTCGCGGGCCAGCCGGCCGGTGATGCTGCTGACCAGGTGGTGCACATTGGGGTAGCTTTCCAGGCTGAACAGCTCTGGTACCTTCACCGAGCCGATCTCGCAGGTACGCCCAAGGTCGTTGCGCAGCAGGTCGACGATCATCAGGTTTTCCGAGCGGTCCTTGGGGCTGCGTAGCAGCTCCTGGGCATTGCGGGTGTCTTCCCCCGGGTCGCTGGCGCGCGGGCGGGTGCCCTTGATCGGCCGGGTTTCCACCTGGCCCTGGCTGACGCGGATGAAACGCTCGGGAGAAAAGCTCAGCAAGGCGCTGCCGTCGGCCAGTTGCTGGTAGCCCGAGAGCGGCGTAGGGCAGGCGTGGCGCAGTGCCTTGTAGGCCTGCCACGGGTCGCCCTGGCAGCGGGCGCGAAAGCGCTGGGTAAGGTTGATCTGATAGCAGTCGCCAGCCTCGATGTAGCGTTGTACCTGGTCGAATGCAGCCTTGTACTGCTCGGGCTGCAGGTCGCCCGCCATCGGGGCGAGCAGCCGGAAGGCGCCGCTCTGCGTCTGGTCGCTGGCTTGGAACAGATTGATCAGGCGGTCGCGTTCTTCACTTGCCAGGCTTGGATGGAACACCAGTTGGCTGGTGCCGTACAGGTGGTCGCTGACCAGTGCCCAGGCATACAGCCCCAACTGTGCGTCCGGCAGGCCGAGGTCGTCCACGGCCAGGCTTGGCAACTGCTCCAGGCGGCGGCCGAAGTCGTAGCTCAGGTAGCCGATCAGGCCGCCGGCGAACGGTAGTTCGCAGCCTTCGGGCAGTTGCGCGTGGCCCAGTTGCGCCAGGCCGGCGCGCAGGCGCTGGAGAAAAACGCGGCCACTTTCATCGGGTTGCGCTTGCAGTTGTTGCAGCGGCCAGGCGCTGAGCAGGTCGAAGCGGCCGCGCTCGGCGCCGGGGCGGGCGCTGTCGAGCAGGATCGCGCCGGGGGCCTGGCGCAGGCGAGCGAAATAGGCGGCAGGGTCGGGCTGGTAGGGCAGGGGGTAGAGCGTACAGGTCGGCATCAGTGTGGACGGCGATGTAAAAGCGAGGAGGGCGATTGTAGACCTGTGCAGGAAAAGCGCCTAGCACTGGGCGCGACATTCAACATTGTGTTTGCCCCGAGGGGCCGCTGTGCGGCCCATCGCCGGCAAGCCAGCTCCACTGGTGCGGCGGAGCTCTCAGGGGCATGCGGTCCCTGTGGGAGCTGGCTTGCCGGCGATGGGCTGCAAAGCAGCCCCGGCAATTCAGCGGCCAGGCACGTGCCCGAACAAGCCCTGAGCTACCCGTACCCGCTGCTCGGCATCCTCGGTTACCCCATCCTTGGCCAACGCTTCGATGTGCGCCTCGACGGCATGGGTGCGCTGGGTCAGCCCGCAGTCGTTGGCAATCTGGATGTTCAGCCCCGGGCGGGCGTTCAGCTCCAGAATCAATGGGCCTTTTTCCTGATCCAGCACCATGTCGACACCGATGTAGCCCAGGCCGCACAGCTCGTAGCAGCCGGCGGCCAGCTTCATGAAGCCGTCCCAGTTCGGCAGCTGCACGCCATCTACTGCGTTGGTGGTGTCCGGGTGCTTGCTGATGATGTTGTTCAGCCAGGTACCGCGCAGGGTCACGCCGGTGGCCAGGTCGACACCCACGCCGATGGCACCTTGGTGCAGGTTGGCCTTGCCCCCGGACTGGCGGGTCGGCAGGCGCAGCATGGCCATGACCGGGTAGCCCATCAGCACAATGATGCGAATGTCCGGCACGCCTTCGTAGCTGATGCTCTTGAAGATCTGGTCGGGGGTGACGCGGTACTCGATCAGCGCGCGGTCGCGGTGGCCGCCCAGCGAGTACAGGCCGGTGAGGATGCTGGAGATCTGGTGCTCGATTTCCTCGTGGCTGATGATCTTGCCCGACACCGTGCGGTAGCGGTCCTCGAAGCGGTCGGCGATCACCAGGATGCCGTCACCGCCAGCGCCCTGCGCCGGCTTGATGACGAAATCGTTGCGCCCGCCAATGATCTGGTCGAGTTTTTCGATCTCTTTTTCGGTCTCGATGATGCCGTACATTTCCGGCACATGGATGCCGGCCGCCAGGGCTCGCTCCTTGGTGATGATCTTGTCGTCGACGATCGGGTACAGGTGGCGCTTGTTGTACTTCAACACGTAGTCCGCGTTGCGCCGGTTGATACCCATGATGCCCCGGGCCTCCAGGGCTTTCCACGTCTTGATCAGGCCAAACATCAGGCGTCAGCCTTCTTCAGGAATGCCTTGAAGCGCACCAGCTCGGTCAGGCGGTAGCCGCGGTAGCGACCCATCGCCAGCATGAAGCCCACCAGAATCAACAGCACCGCCGGGAAGGTGAATACGAAGTAGACCAGCTCCGGCACCATCATCAGCAGGTGCGCCACGGAGGCGGCGAACAGGGTGCCGATGGCAACTTTCATGGCATGGCCGCCACCACGCTCTTCCCAGGTGATCGACAGGCGTTCGATGGTCATGGTCAGGATCACCATCGGGAACAGTGCCACCGACAACCCGCGCTCAAGGCCCAGCTTGTGGCTGAACAGGCTGATGGCGGCGATCAGTACCACGACGAAGGTCAGCACCACCGACAGGCGCGGCAGCATCTGCAGCTTGAGGTGTTCCAGGTACGATCGCAGTGACAGCCCCAGGGCGGTGATCACCGTGAACAGCACGATACCGAAGCCCAGCTGGGTCTCGCGGAAGGCCAGGGCGATCAGCACCGGGGTGAACGTACCCAAGGTCTGCAGGCCGATCAGGTTGCGCAGTACCAGAATCACCAGCACGCCGATCGGGATCATCACCATGATCATGAAGGTTTGCTGGGTTTGCAGCGGCAGGCTGTACAGCGAGTACTCGAGGAAGTCGGCGTCGGTGTTCTCGTCGGTCAGCTTGGCCAGGCGGATGGCGTTCATCTCGCTGTTGTTCATGCTGAAGGTGACGTTGGCCTTCTTGCCGCCATCGACGGTGATCAGGTTGTCGTCACCGGTCCACCACAGCAGGCGGTCGCTGGGCAGGCCCTGCTCGCCGGTGTCCGGGTTGAAGTACAGCCAGTCGTTGCCGTTGAAGCTGCGCAGCCACAGTTCCGGGGTTTGCGGAGTATCGGCGACCAGGCGAATGGTGTGCACTTTCTCCATCGGCACATGGGCGATGGACAGCAGCAGGTCGATGACCTGGGCCTTCTTCATGGCCGAGGTGTCGCCGGCCAGCAGCAGCTTGACGTTGTCGTCGTTGAGGTTGTTGACCCGCTTGATGGTCTCGCTGACGAAGGTCTCGACGTCGGCGGAGTGCTGACGGATCGGCGCCATCAGGGCCTCGGCGGCGATCTTCTCAGGACCCTCGACGGCCAGGCTGTCGCGGAATGTGGCGCCTTTGACCGTGGTCTTCTCGTTGCTGTAGCGCTTGGTCAGCACCAGGCGGTAGTAGAGGGTCTGGTTGCCGTTGGCGCGGCGCGCCGACCAGGTCACCTTGCGGTTGCCGTCGGCACGATTGACGCTGACCCCGTAGTTGTTGGAGATGAAGCTCTCGTTGAGGCTGACGTAGTCGCGGTTCAGCGGCGGCACGAACATCTGCACCTTGACCGGGTCCTTGGTGCTGGCCACGAACTCGACCTTGGCGTCGATGTTCCACAGGTCGTCGGTCTCGTCCTCGGTCACCGGGATGCCGAGGAAGAAGATCTGATAAGCCGTGACCGCCACGCCCAGCAACACCAGTACGGTGATCAGGACTTTCAGATGGAGGGTAAGAGAGCGCATCGGGGTTACTCTGCTTTGGGAGCGTCGGTGGCACAGGCAGGTTTGCCGGCCGCGTATTTAAGGCTTGGGTCGACCAGCGCGTCGAAGTGCTTGAGCGCCTCGGAGCCGATCAGCAGCGGAAACTGGAACGCGCTGCGGTCGGTGAGGTTGACTTCGATGGTGCGCATGGCCTGGCCCATGCAGATTTCCAGTTCGATGACCGGGCGCGCCGTGTAGGCCTTGCCGGATTCTGCGTCATAGTCGCCGGCGCGGCGCTTGATCTTGCTCACGCGGGCCAGCGGGCGCTCGATCGGGTGCGAATGGGCGGCATCGATGGCCAGGTAGAAGCGCACCCAGCTTTCGCCGTTGCGCTTGAAACGCTTGATGTCGCGGGCACTGAGCGAGGCGGTCTTGGCGCCAGTGTCGAGCTTGGCCGCCACTTCCAGGTCCAGGTCGCCCAGGCGGGCGTATTCGTTGAGACCGTACACGGTCTTGCCCGCAGCCTGGCCAAGGGCCGGCAGCAGGGTGAGGCATAGCAGCATTAAAACGGGTGTAAGTCTCATATTCCGGGCGCGGTGCTGTGCAAGGTTCAGGGCAAGGCGACTGGCAACTACTGCGCAAGCTTCCTCGTTCATCTGTCAACAATCATGGCTGGATGACAGACAGGCTATCCATACTCCGTCGGAGGCGCGGCATTCTATCACGCCGACGTCTTGACGCCAGCGGTGCGCGATCTGACAGCGCAACCGTGGCGTTAGTTCGCCCTTAGACGATTGTCGACAATATTCATTTTTTCTTTGACTGCGGCCGCCGTTTTCGCTAATTTCTGGCAAAGAGATTTTCAAGGTGTCGACAATATGCAGGGCCTTTCTACCCCCACCCCGGTGCTGACAGACGAAACGGAAACGTTGTCCGAAAACGTCTTCCGACGCATTCAGGCGGCTATCGTCAAGGGTGAGATCGCCCCCGGCAGCAAGATTTCCGAGCCGGAGCTGGCGCGCACCTATGGCATCAGCCGTGGCCCGTTGCGCGAAGCCATCCACCGCCTCGAAGGCCAGCGCCTGCTGGTGCGCGTGCCGCATGTCGGTGCGCGGGTAGTGTCGCTCGACCACGCCGAGCTGATCGAGCTGTACGAGATCCGCGAGTCGCTGGAGGGCATGGCCTGCCGCCTCGCTGCCGAGCGCATGAGCCAGGCCGACATCGACGAATTGCGCCGGGTGCTCGACACCCACGAACGCGATGCCGCCTTCCAGGCCGGCCTGGGCTACTACCAGCAGGAAGGCGACTACGATTTTCATTACCGGATCATCCAGGGTAGCGGCAACCAGACCCTGGTCAAGATGCTCTGCGGCGAGCTTTACCAACTGGTGCGCATGTACCGCATCCAGTTCTCCGCTACGCCCAACCGGCCGCGCCAGGCCTTTGCCGAGCACCACCGCATTCTCGATGCCATTGCCGACCGTGATGGCGAACTGGCCGAACTCCTGATGCGCCGCCACATCGGCGCGTCCAAGCGCAATATCGAGCGTCACTACATGGACGCCCACAACAACAGCCCACGAGGTGAGAAATGACTCTGAAGAGCACCCCCGGTCAGCGTTTCCGCGATGCCGTTGCCGCTGAACATCCGCTGCAGGTGGTTGGCGCCATCAATGCCAACCATGCCCTGCTGGCCAAGCGCGCGGGCTTCAAGGCCATCTACTTGTCCGGCGGCGGTGTGGCCGCAGGCTCGCTGGGCCTGCCAGACCTGGGCATCAGTGGCCTGGACGACGTGCTGACCGACGTGCGTCGCATCACCGACGTGTGCGACCTGCCGCTGTTGGTGGACGTCGACACCGGCTTTGGCGCGTCGGCCTTCAACGTTGCCCGTACGGTGCGCTCGATGTGCAAGTTCGGCGCTGCCGCGATCCATATCGAGGACCAGGTTGGTGCCAAGCGTTGCGGGCACCGCCCGAACAAGGAGATCGTCACCCAGCAGGAGATGGTCGACCGTATCAAGGCCGCCGTCGATGCCCGCACCGACGACAGTTTCGTGATCATGGCGCGCACCGACGCCCTGGCCGTCGAAGGCCTGAACGCCGCCTTGGACCGCGCCGCCGCCTGCATCGAAGCGGGCGCCGACATGATCTTCCCGGAAGCCATCACCGAGCTGCAGATGTACAAGACTTTTGCCGACAGGATGAAGGCACCGATCCTGGCCAACATCACCGAGTTCGGCGCCACGCCGCTGTACACCACCGAAGAGCTGGCCTCGGTCGACGTGTCACTGGTGCTGTACCCGTTGTCGGCGTTCCGCGCCATGAACAAGGCCGCCGACAACGTGTACACCGCGCTGCGCCGCGACGGCACGCAGAAGAACGTGATCGACACCATGCAGACCCGCATGGAGCTCTACGATGCCATTGGCTACCACGCCTTCGAGCAGAGCCTCGATGCGCTGTTTGCCCAGAAGAAAGGCTGACAGTTCCGTTTGTCGCTGCTGCGACCGGCCCTTTCGCGGGTGAATCCACGAAGGGGCCCGCCCAGGTTTCAATTATTAGCCAGATTTCCATAACAAATTCAAGAAAGGAGAAACACCATGGCCGAAGCAAAAGTACTCAGTGGCGCAGGCCTGCGCGGTCAGGTGGCTGGCCAGACCGCGCTGTCGACCGTGGGCCAGGCCGGTGCCGGGCTGACCTACCGGGGTTACGACGTGCGTGACCTGGCAGCCGCTGCCGAATTCGAGGAAGTGGCCTACCTGCTGCTGTATGGCGAGCTGCCGACCCAGGCCGAGCTTGCCGACTACAAACACAAGCTCAAGGGCCTGCGCGACCTGCCCCAGGCACTGAAAGAAGTGCTGGAGCGTATTCCGCGTGACGCCCACCCGATGGACGTGATGCGCACCGGCTGCTCGGTGCTCGGCACCCTGGAGCCAGAGCTCACCTTCGAGGCCCAGCGCGACAAGACCGACCGCCTGCTGGCGCTGTTCCCGGCAGTGATGTGCTACTGGTACCGCTTCACCCATCATGGTGTGCGCATCGACTGCAGCAGCGACGAAGACACCCTCGGTGGCCACTTCCTGCACCTGTTGCACGGCAAGAAGCCGAGCGAGCTGCACGTGAAAGTGATGAACGTGTCGCTGATCCTCTATGCCGAGCACGAATTCAACGCCTCCACCTTCACTGCCCGTGTTTGCGCCTCGACCCTGTCCGATCTGTATTCTTGCGTCACCGCCGCCATCGGCTCGCTGCGCGGCCCGCTGCACGGTGGTGCCAACGAGGCTGCGATGGAGCTGATCGAGCGCTTCCAGAGCCCGCAGGAAGCCACCGCCGAATTGCTGCGCATGCTCGAGCGCAAGGACAAGATCATGGGCTTTGGCCATGCCATCTACAAAGAGTCCGACCCGCGCAACGAGGTGATCAAGGGCTGGTCGAAGCAACTGGCTGATCAGGTGGGCGACAAAGTGCTGTACCCGGTATCCGAAGCCATCGACAAGACCATGTGGGAGCAGAAACGCCTGTTCCCCAATGCCGACTTCTACCATGCCTCGGCGTACCACTTCATGGGCATCCCGACCAAGCTGTTCACCCCGATCTTCGTCTGCTCGCGCCTGACCGGCTGGGCGGCGCACGTCTTCGAGCAGCGCGCCAACAACCGCATCATCCGCCCAAGCGCCGAGTATGTCGGTGTCGATCAGCGCCAGTTCGTGCCGATCGAGCAGCGCTGACCGACCGAACCTGTGGGGTGGCCTGTTCCGGCCTCATCGCCGGCAAGCCAGCTCCCACAGGTGTTGCACCGCCCTCGAGGCTTGTGCTGTGCCTATGGGAACTGGCTTGCCGGCAACGGGCCGGAGCAGCCAACACCCACAGGTGTTGCACCGCCCTTGAGGCTTGCGCTGTACCTGTAGGAGCTGGCTTGCCGGCGATGAGGCCGGAGCAGCCGACACATGACAGCGATTGGAAAGCTATCCACGACCGTACCGTGACCGAGCCTGATAATTATGAACACTGCATTCCGCAAGCACCTGCCAGGCACTGACCTGGACTATTTCGATGCCCGCGCAGCGGTCGAGGCGATCAAGCCCGGCGCGTACGCTGGCCTGCCTTACACCTCCCGCGTGCTCGCCGAAAACCTGGTGCGCCGCTGCGACCCGGCCACCCTCGACGCCTCGCTGGCCCAGCTGATCGAACGCAAGCGCGACCTCGACTTCCCGTGGTTCCCGGCGCGCGTGGTGTGCCACGATATCCTTGGCCAGACGGCATTGGTCGACCTTGCCGGCCTGCGGGACGCCATCGCCGACAAAGGCGGCGACCCGGCCGCCGTCAATCCGGTGGTGCCGGTGCAGCTGATCGTCGACCACTCGCTGGCCGTGGAATGCGGTGGCTTCGACCCACAAGCCTTCGAAAAGAACCGCGCCATCGAAGACCGCCGCAACGAAGACCGTTTCCACTTCATCAACTGGACCAAGAAGGCGTTCAAGAACGTCGACGTGATCCAGCCAGGCAACGGCATCATGCACCAGATCAACCTGGAGAAGATGTCACCGGTGGTCCACAGCGACCGCGGCGTGGCCTACCCCGACACCTGCGTCGGCACCGACAGCCACACCCCGCATGTCGACGCCCTGGGCGTGATCGCCATTGGCGTTGGCGGCCTGGAAGCCGAGAACGTGATGCTCGGCCGTGCCTCGTGGATGCGCCTGCCGGAAATCGTCGGCGTCGAGCTGACTGGCAAGCTGGCGCCGAACATCACGGCCACCGACCTGGTGCTGGCCCTGACCGAATTCCTGCGTAAACAGAAAGTCGTCGGCGCCTACCTGGAGTTCCACGGCGAGGGCGCGCGTGCCCTGACCCTGGGTGACCGCGCGACCATTTCCAACATGGCGCCGGAATACGGCGCCACGGCAGCGATGTTCGCCATCGACCAGCAGACCATCGACTACCTGCGCCTGACCGGCCGCGAAGAGCATCAGGTAAAGCTGGTGGAAACCTACGCCAAGGCTACTGGCCTGTGGGCCGACAGCCTGGCCGAGGCGGTCTACGAACGCACCCTGAGCTTCGACTTGTCGAGCGTGGTACGTAACATGGCCGGGCCGTCCAACCCGCATGCCCGCGTCGCAACCAGCGACCTGGCGGCCAAAGGCATCGCCGGCAGCTGGGAGGACGTGCCGGGGCAGATGCCTGACGGCGCGGTGATCATCGCCGCCATCACCAGTTGCACCAACACCAGCAACCCGCGCAACGTGATCGCTGCCGGCCTGATGGCGCGCAATGCCAACAGGCTGGGCCTGGCCCGCAAGCCGTGGGTCAAGTCGTCGCTGGCGCCGGGCTCCAAGGCCGTGCAGTTGTATCTTGAAGAGGCCGGCCTGGAGAAGGAACTGGAGCAACTCGGCTTCGGCATCGTCGCCTTCGCCTGCACTACCTGCAATGGTATGTCGGGTGCCCTTGACCCGGTGATTCAGCAGGAGATCATTGACCGCGACCTGTACGCCACGGCCGTGCTGTCGGGCAACCGCAACTTCGACGGCCGTATTCACCCGTATGCCAAGCAGGCCTTCCTGGCTTCGCCGCCGCTGGTGGTCGCCTACGCCATTGCCGGTACCATCCGCTTCGACATCGAGAAAGATGTGCTAGGTGTGGTCGATGGCAAGGAAATCCGCCTCAAGGACATCTGGCCCAGCGACGAGGAAATCGACGCCGTGGTGCGTGCCGCAGTGAAGCCTGAGCAGTTCCGCAAGGTGTACATCCCGATGTTCGCCATCGAGGAAGACCGCGGGCCGAAGGTCGCCCCGCTGTATGAATGGCGTCCGATGAGCACCTACATCCGGCGCCCGCCATACTGGGAAGGGGCCCTGGCCGGTGAGCGCACCCTGCGCGGCATGCGCCCGCTGGCGGTGCTGCCCGACAACATCACCACCGACCACCTGTCGCCGTCCAACGCCATCATGCTCGACAGCGCCGCCGGTGAGTACCTGGCGAAGATGGGCCTGCCGGAAGAGGACTTCAACTCCTACGCTACCCACCGTGGCGACCACCTGACCGCCCAGCGCGCCACCTTTGCCAACCCCAAGCTGTTCAACGAAATGGTGCGCAAGGCAGACGGCAGCGTGCAGCAAGGCTCGCTGGCGCGGATCGAGCCGGAAGGCAAGGTCACCCGTATGTGGGAAGCGATTGAAACCTACATGCAGCGCAAGCAGCCGCTGATCATCGTCGCCGGTGCCGACTACGGCCAGGGCTCGTCCCGTGACTGGGCGGCCAAGGGGGTGCGGCTGGCAGGTGTCGAGGCGATCGTGGCCGAAGGGTTCGAGCGTATTCACCGCACCAACCTGGTGGGCATGGGCGTGTTGCCGCTGGAATTCAAGCCGGGCACCGACCGCAAGACCCTGGGCCTGGATGGCAGCGAGACCTATGACGTGCTGGGTGCGCGGACGCCGCGGGCGACCTTGACCCTGGTCATCACCCGCCGCCAGGGTGAACGCCTGGAAGTGCCGGTGACCTGCCGCCTGGACACCGCCGAGGAAGTGTCGATCTACGAAGCGGGCGGGGTGCTGCAGCGCTTTGCCCAGGACTTCCTCGAAGCGACCGCCTAACCATGAGAGCGGGGCCGCTGTGCGGCCCATCGCCGGCAAGCCAGCTCCCACAGGGATCGCGCTGGCTTGCCGGCGCTGGGCTGCAAGGCAGCCCCGGGGGTTCATGATTATCAGACAGGACAGCAACGCAATGGCTCACGTACCGCAAGTAAAAATCCCCGCCACCTATATCCGCGGCGGCACCAGCAAGGGCGTGTTCTTCCGCCTGCAAGACCTGCCCGAGCGAGCGCAAATCCCCGGCCCGGCGCGCGATGCGCTGCTGCTGCGGGTAATCGGCAGCCCCGACCCCTATGGCAAGCAGATCGACGGCATGGGGGGTGCTACTTCAAGCACCAGCAAGAGCGTGATCCTGTCGCCCAGCATCAAGCCCGAACATGATGTCGACTACCTGTTCGGCCAGGTCAGCATCGACAAGGCCTTCGTCGACTGGAGCGGCAACTGCGGCAACTTGTCTGCGGCAGTCGGTTCATTCGCCATCAGCAGCGGCCTGGTCGACCCTGCGCGCGTTCCGCGCAACGGCATCGCCACCGTGCGTATCTGGCAGGCCAATATCGGCAAGACCATCATCGCCCATGTGCCGATCACCGAGGGTGAGGTGCAGGAAACCGGCGATTTCGAGCTGGACGGGGTGACGTTCCCGGCCGCCGAGGTACAGCTGGAGTTCCTCGACCCAGCAGCCGACGAAGACGGCGCAGGCGCTGCGATGTTCCCCACCGGCAACCTGGTCGATGACCTTGAGGTGCCAGGTGTCGGTACGTTCCAGGCGACATTGATCAATGCCGGCATCCCGACCATCTTCATCAACGCTGCGGACCTCGGCTACACCGGCGCCGAGCTGCAGGACGCCATCAACGGCGACCCGCAGGCCCTGTTGCGTTTCGAGACGATCCGCGCCCATGGCGCCGTACGCATGGGGCTGATCGACAACGTCGACCAGGCTGCCGGGCGTCAGCACACGCCAAAAGTCGCATTCGTGGCGCCGCCGAGCGCCTACACTGCGTCCAGTGGCAAGGCGGTGCAGGCGGGGGATATCGACCTGCTGGTTCGGGCCTTGTCGATGGGCAAGCTGCACCATGCAATGATGGGGACGGCTGCGGTGGCCATTGGCACCGCAGCGGCCATTCCGGGCACGCTGGTCAACCTCGCCGCTGGCGGGGGCGAGCGCAGCGCCGTGCGTTTCGGCCACCCCTCGGGCACCCTGCGAGTGGGGGCTGAGGCGCGCCAGGTGAATGGCCAGTGGACAGTGACCAAGGCAATCATGAGCCGCAGTGCTCGCGTGCTGATGGAGGGCTGGGTTCGCGTGCCTGGCGATAGCTTCTAACGCACCACTGGCGCTCGGCTTCAAGCGGGGCCGCTGTGCGGCCCATCGCCGGCAAGCCAGCTCCCACAGGTACTGCACAAGTCTCCAGAGCTGTGCGATCCCCGTAGGAGCTGGCTTGCCGGCGATGGGCTGCACGGCAGCCCCAGCACTTTTGAAGGGAGCTGGATATGAGCGCCAACGCAGACCTCAACGACCGCCCGGACTACGACCGGGTACTGCAAACCCTGGCGGACTACGCCCTCAGCTACCGGGTCGAATCCCCCGAGGCGCTGGACACCGCGCGCAACTGCCTGATGGACACCCTCGGTTGCGGCCTGCTGGCCCTGCGGTTTCCCGAATGCACCAAACTGCTTGGCCCCCTGGTCGAAGGCACCGTGGTGCCCAATGGTGCCCGCGTCCCCGGAACCGCCTACCGTCTCGACCCGGTCAAGGCCGCCTGGGACATCGGCTGCACGGTGCGCTGGCTGGACTACAACGACACCTGGCTGGCCGCCGAATGGGCGCACCCCTCGGATAACCTCGGCGGCATCCTGGCGGTTGCCGACCACCTGTCGCAGAAGCGGGTGGCTGCCGGTGAGGCGCCGTTGCTGATGGGCGATGTGCTCGAAGCCATGGTCATGGCTCACGAGATCCAGGGTGTGCTGGCGCTGGAAAACGCCTTCAACCGCGTCGGCCTCGATCATGTGATTCTGGTCAAGGTGGCTTCCACCGCCGTGTGCGCCAGGCTGATGGGGGCCAGCCGCGAGCAGATGCTCTCGGCCTTGTCCCACGCCTTTGTCGATGGCCAGGCGCTGCGCACCTACCGCCACGCGCCCAACGCCGGTTCGCGCAAGTCCTGGGCCGCTGGCGATGCGTCCAGCCGTGGCGTACGCCTGGCCGACATCGCCCTGCGCGGCGAGATGGGCGTGCCCAGTGTGCTGACGGCGCCACAGTGGGGCTTCTACGACGTGCTGTTCAGCCATACCAACAAGGACCTGGCGCTCAAACCGGCGGGCCAGCAGGAGCTGCGCGTGCCACAGGCACTGGGCAGCTATGTGATGGAGAACGTGCTGTTCAAGGTCAGTTTCCCTGCCGAGTTCCACGCGCAGACTGCCTGCGAGGCGGCGGTAGCCCTGCACCCGTTGGTGCGCAATCGCCTGCATGAAATAGACCGCATCGTCATCACTACCCAGGAGTCGGCCATTCGCATCATTTCCAAGAGCGGGCCGCTGGCCAATGCCGCCGACCGCGACCATTGCCTGCAATACATGGTGGCTGTGCCGCTGATTTTCGGGCATCTGGTGGCCGAGCATTATGAAGACGCCTTCCATGCCAACCACCCGAGCATCGATCGGCTTCGCGAGAAGATGGAGGTAGTGGAGGACCCGCGCTTCAGCCGCGAGTACCTGGAGCCAGCCAAGCGTTCGATCGCCAATGCGCTGCAGGTGTTCTTCAAGGACGGCAGCAGTACCGATCAGGTGGTGGTGGAATACCCGATCGGCCACCGGCGGCGGCGGGAAGAGGGGATACCGTTGCTGGAGGCCAAGTTCAGGGCCAACCTGGCGACGCGCTTTGCGCGGCAGCGGTGCCAGCAGATTTTCGAGCTGTGCAAGGACCAGCAAGGGCTGGAGCAGATGGCGGTGCACAGGTTTGTGGAGTTGTTTGTGATTTGAGGTTGTCTGTGCCGGCCTCTTCGCGGGCTTGCCCGCGAAGAGGCCAGCACAGGAGACACAAAAAAGCCCCGGCATTTCTGCCGGGGCTTTTGCTTGTAGCTTGTAGCTTGTAGCTTACAACTTGCTGCTCAGCTTACGCCTGAACCACCGGGATCTTGGCGTTGGCTGCCGCTTCGCGGAACTCGGCGATCTGGTCGAAGCTCAGGTAGCGGTAAACGTCGGCAGCCATGCTGTCGATGTCTTTCGCATACTGCATGTACTCTTCGACAGTCGGCAGCTTGCCGATGATCGAAGCGACAGCAGCCAGCTCGGCCGATGCCAGGTACACGTTGGTGGCGTCGCCCAGACGGTTCGGGAAGTTACGGGTCGAAGTGGAAACCACGGTCGAACCGGTCTGCACACGTGCCTGGTTACCCATGCACAGCGAGCAGCCTGGCATTTCCATGCGCGCACCGGCCTTGCCGTAGATGCCGTAGTAGCCTTCTTCGGTCAGCTGGTGAGCATCCATCTTGGTTGGCGGAGCCAGCCACAGACGGGTCGGGATGCCGCCCTTGACCTTCTCCAGCAGCTTGCCGGCAGCGCGGAAGTGGCCGATGTTGGTCATGCACGAACCGATGAACACTTCGTCGATCTTCTCGCCCTGTACCGAAGACAGCAGGCGGGCATCGTCCGGGTCGTTCGGCGCGCAGAGCACAGGCTCCTTGACGTCGGCCAGATCGATTTCGATGATTTCGGCGTATTCGGCATCGGCGTCGGCCGACAGCAGCTCAGGGTTGGCCAGCCAGGCTTCCATGGCCTGGGCGCGACGCTCCAGGGTGCGGGCATCGCCGTAGCCTTCGCCGATCATCCAGCGCAGCAGGGTGATGTTGGAGGTCAGGTACTCGGCAATAGCCTTTTCCGGCAGCTTGATGGTGCAACCGGCAGCGGAGCGCTCGGCCGAGGCGTCGGACAGTTCGAACGCTTGCTCGACAGTCAGTTCGTCCAGGCCTTCGATTTCCAGGATGCGTCCGGAGAAGGCGTTTTTCTTGCCCTTCTTCTCGACGGTCAGCAGGCCGTTCTGGATGGCGTAGTAAGGGATGGCATGCACCAGGTCACGCAGGGTGATGCCTGGCTGCAGTTTGCCCTTGAAGCGCACCAGGATCGACTCTGGCATGTCCAGCGGCATGACGCCGGTGGCAGCGGCGAAGGCTACCAGGCCGGAACCGGCCGGGAACGAGATGCCGATCGGGAAGCGAGTGTGCGAGTCGCCACCGGTACCTACGGTGTCAGGCATCAGCATGCGGTTCAGCCAGCTGTGGATGATGCCGTCGCCTGGGCGCAGCGACACGCCGCCACGGGTGCGGATGAAGTCTGGCAGGGTGTGGTGAGTGGTGACGTCGATCGGCTTCGGATAGGCCGCAGTGTGGCAGAACGACTGCATTACCAGGTCGGCGGAGAAGCCCAGGCACGCCAGGTCTTTCAGCTCGTCGCGGGTCATCGGGCCAGTGGTGTCCTGGGAGCCGACGGTGGTCATCTTCGGCTCGCAGTAGGCACCTGGGCGCACGCCTTGGCCTTCTGGCAAGCCGCAAGCACGGCCGACCATTTTTTGCGCCAGGGTGAAGCCCTTGTCGGACGCGGCAGGCTGCTCAGGTTTCTTGAACAGGTCGACTGGGCCCAGGCCAAGCTCGGCGCGGGCCTTGTCGGTCAGGCCGCGGCCTACGATCAGTGGGATACGACCGCCAGCACGGACTTCGTCGAGCAGTACAGGCGTCTTCAGTTCGAAGGTGGTAACCAGCTCGTCGCTTTCGTGACGGCGCACTTCACCTTTGTACGGGTAGACGTCGATGACGTCGCCCATGCTCAGGTTGGTGCAGTCGAATTCGATCGGCAGGGCGCCGGCGTCTTCCATGGTGTTGTAGAAGATCGGAGCGATCTTGGTGCCGAAGCAGAAACCACCGGCGCGCTTGTTCGGCACGTACGGGATGTCGTCGCCGAAGAACCACAGCACCGAGTTGGTGGCGGATTTACGCGACGAACCGGTACCAACCACGTCGCCGACGTAGGCAACCGGGAAGCCTTTGGCGCGGACTGCTTCGATCTGCTTCAGCGGGCCGACCGAACCAGGTTGCTCAGGTTCGATGCCGTCACGGGCCATTTTCAGCATGGCCAGGGCGTGCAGCGGGATGTCAGGGCGCGACCAGGCATCCGGGGCAGGGGACAGGTCGTCGGTGTTGGTTTCGCCAGGCACCTTGAACACGGTCAGGGTGTACTTGTCGGCGATGGCCGGGCGGGTGGTGAACCACTCGCCGGCAGCCCAGGAGTCGAGCACGGCCTTGGCGTGGGCGTTGCCCGCCTTGGCTTTTTCGGCCACGTCGTGGAAGGCATCGAACATCAGCAGGGTGTGCTTGAGCTGCTCGGCCGCGACGGCGCCCAGTTCGGCGTCATCCAGCAGTGCGACCAGCGTTTCGATGTTGTAGCCGCCTTGCATGGTGCCCAGCAGCTCGGTGGCGTGCTTGCGGTCGATCAGTGGCGACTGGGTTTCGCCCTTGGCGACGGCGGAGAGGAATGCGGCCTTGACGTAGGCAGCTTCGTCGACCCCTGGCGGTACGCGGTTGGTGATCAGGTCTACGAGGAAGGCTTCTTCGCCGGCCGGCGGGTTTTTCAGCAGCTCGACCAGGCCTGCAGTTTGTTCGGCGTTCAGCGGCTGGGGCACGATACCCAGGGCGGCACGCTCTTCGATGTGTTTGCGGTAGGCTTCAAGCACAGTTATTTCCCTCATCAGTGGTCCCTAAAGGGGGTCCGGGACGCTTATCCAGCATTCGATGCACCCATGCGCTGCCACGGCTTTGTGGGCCGCCCAGCCAGGGTCGCAAAGAATCCTTACAGAAGCTGCTTTCAAAGTTTTACGCCTGCAGAACGGGGAGCTGATGAGGGCTGGCGCGGGCATGCGAGGGGTGCATGGCCCGGGCCAACGCCGTTCTACCGGATTAACTGTGCTCGTGACGCTTTGAAAACAGCTTCCAACGGACATTGTTGCCTTCGAAAAGGCCGGATGATTCTACGGTAAAAAACGCCCGAAGGTAAGGCGGCAAAGATGACTTTAAGCAGTGACCCTGGTTAGACAAAGGGCTAACATGGGGGCGTGTCCCACCGCCAAGCTGTTGTTTTTCATGTCCAACAAGTCCATCAAGACCCCTTGTGTCGGCCTGTGCTCCACGGTTTACGGAGACACGGTGTGCCGTGGCTGCAAGCGTTTTCACCACGAAGTGATCAACTGGAACGGCTATGACGACGCGCAGAAGCGCGCGGTGTGGCTGCGCCTTGAGCAACTGCTGGTGCAGGTGATGATGGCCAAACTGGAAGTGTTCGACAAAGGCCTGCTGCGCCAGCAACTCGAGCAGCGTTCCATCCGCTTTGTCGAGCAGCAGTCGGAATATTGCTGGGCTTACCAGCTGATTGCCCGCGGTGCGCGGATGATCCGAGAGCTGGAGGCGTATGGCATGGTGTTGCTGCCGGAATTCCGTGACTGGGAGCTGCCGCAGTTGCGTGACGCCATCGACCGGGAATTCTTCCTGCTGTCCGAAGCGCATTACCAGCGGTACATCGCTCCGGCTTTCCTCAAAAGCGCGTTCGAGTAGGCCCTTTCCCTCTGTTTACCCGTTAGCCGGCTGGCTAGCTTGGCGCCCTCGTGAACGAATGAGGAGCGCTTCCGTGGGCAACTACAACTTCAAGCCCGACCTGTGCTTCAACGCGCGGTGCTGGTGGCAGCTGGGAGGTGTTCGGGTTGAAGGGGAGTGGGGCGCTGCTGTCGACCACCTGGCGCCGCTGTGGGTGCGCTTCGAGAGTGGCGATGGCGAGGATGGCTGGTTAAGGGCGGAGCCGGAGGGCGCGCTCGAGCCTTCCTCCAGCCTGCGGGTGAAGAGGCCTGGCATTCTCTGCGACGTCCTGTGGTTTGGCGTTTACCAGATATACGGGCAATTCACGTACGAAATCAGACCCGCCTATTTCGGCAAGACGGTTTACCTCTGGCCGCGACTTGAATATGCGATGACCAAGGATTTCGGCTATCTGGGCATGTCGGGCAGCCCGCAGCCAGCCGGTACTCACAACGCCCCGCAGTGGGGGGTGGAGGGCCTCGACCCGCGGCAGCTGGAGGTGGGTGAACGGCTGAGCAATCTGCAGCTGATCGATCCGTCGGGCCGGACTGTCAGGCGTTACCGACAGTTCGGCCGCCCCTATCTGGCTACGCACCAAGGCGTGCGGGGGGCGCTAAGCCTGGAAGTGATGACCGTGCCTGTCCCGCCGCACCCCAGGCCTTTGGGCTAGCCGGCAGCGACGTCAGTCGCCGGTGTATTCGCAACCGCTGGTGCAGGTCTCGTGGATGCGCACCTTGGACAGCTCTGGCATCAGCGGCTTGACCTGTTCCCAGATCCACTTGGCGATCACTTCGCTGGTGGGGTTTTCCAGGCCCGGGATGTCGTTCAGGTAGTTGTGGTCCAGTTGCTCGTAGATCGGCTTGAAGATTGCCTTGACCTCGGCGAAGTCGCGGATCCAGCCGGTGTGCGGGTCCAGCGGGCCGGTCAGGTGCAGGCCGACCTTGAACGAGTGGCCGTGCAGGCGGCCGCACTTGTGCCCGGCAGGGACGTGGGGCAGGCGGTGTGCGGATTCGAAAGTAAATTCCTTGAAGATTTCCACGCGGGTTTGCTCTGTATGAATCAATAGTGTGTGCAGTCTAACAGTTCGCCTTGGCATCTTCAGCGCCTATCAGATCGACCGCCGCCCCTCATGCCTCAAGCCAGGCCCATCGCCAAGCCCCCATCGCCACGCGGCTGCGCTATCATCCCGCCAGCTGTTTTCAGGTTGAATTAAGGACCGCTGGTTAATCTTAACCCCGTAGACAACTTGCACAGTTCTCAGGAGAGAATGCCGATGAAAACCTTGACTGCCCTGTTCACCGCCGCTGCCCTTGCCCTGGGCGCCAATGCCGCATTCGCCAAGGACGTACAGCCCGACGAAGTGGTCAAACTGGTCAACGCCAAGACCATCAAGTCGCTGGACGAACTCAAGGCCGCCGCCGTGGCCAAGCACCCTGGCGCTACTGTCACCGACTCGGAGCTTGAAGACGAGTACGGCCGCTACATCTACAAGGTCGAACTGCGCGACACCCAGAACCTGGAGTGGGACGTGGCGCTGGACGCCAAGACCGGTGAAGTCCTGAAGGACGAGCGGGACAACTGATGATCCACCTACCACGCCCGGCGCGCTACCTGGCGCTGGCGCTGCTGGCCGTATGCTCCCTTGCTGCGGCCCGCGACCTTGACCAGGACGAAGCGCTGAAGCTGCGTCAGAAGGGCATCATCCTGCCGCTCGAACAACTGCTGCAAACCGCCCTGGCACGTCACCCCGGGGCGCGTTTGCTGGAGGCCGAGCTGGAAGAAGACGACGACCGCTACGAATACGAAGTAGAGGTGCTCACGGCTGAAGGTGTGGTGCGCGAGATCAAGCTCGATGCCAGCACCGGCGCCCTGCTCAAAGACGAGGAAGACGACTGAATGCGCCTGTTGCTTGTCGAGGACAATGTGCCGCTGGCTGATGAACTGACTGCCGGCCTGCAGCGCCAGGGCTATGCCGTGGACTGGCTGGCCGATGGCCGTGATGCGGTGTATCAAGGCCAGAGCGAACCGTACGACCTGATCATCCTGGACCTTGGCCTGCCGGGCCTGCCCGGCCTGGAAGTGTTGGCCCAGTGGCGCGCCGCCGGCCTGGCCACGCCGGTGCTGATCCTCACTGCCCGCGGCTCGTGGGCCGAGCGTATCGAAGGGCTGAAGGCCGGTGCCGACGATTACCTGAGCAAACCCTTTCACCCCGAGGAGCTGCAGCTGCGCATCCAGGCACTGTTGCGCCGGGCCCGCGGCCTGGCCAACCAGCCGACGCTGGAAGCCGCTGGCCTGCACCTGGATGAAAGTCGCCAGTGCGTCAGCCGCGAGGGCGTGGATATTCAGCTGACCGCCGCCGAATTTCGCCTGCTGCGCTACTTCATGCTGCATCCGCAGCAGATCCTGTCCAAGAGCCACCTGGCCGAACACCTGTACGACGGCGAAACCGAGCGCGACTCCAATGTGCTGGAAGTGCACGTCAACCACTTGCGGCGCAAGCTTGGCCGCAGTGTCATCGAAACCCGCCGTGGGCAAGGTTACATCTACGCGGGGAGTACCGGGTGAAGTCGATCCAGGCGCGCCTCAGCCTTGGCCTGGTGGCGGTGCTGGTGGTGGTCGGCGTGGTGCTGGCGCAACTGACCTTGTGGTTGTTCGAGGCCGGACTGCAGCGCTACCTGGAAAACGGCCTGCGCAAGGAAAGCGAGAACCTGCTGGTGGCCCTGGTACGTGGCCCGTCCGGGCTGCAGCTGGACGAGCGGCGTATTTCGGCGGCCTACCAGCGGCCTTTTTCCGGCTACTACTTCCGTATCGATTTCGATAACGGCACCTGGCGCTCGCGCTCGCTATGGGACCTGGACATGTCCAAGCCCTCTGCGCCGGGCCTTTCCGACAGCCATGAGCTGGGCCCGGAAGGGCAGCAGTTGCTGGCGTTGCGAGCGGACTATCGACGCTTGGGCCAGGATATCTCGATCACTGTGGCGCAAGACTATTCACCGGTGCGCGAAGGCTTTCGGCGCCTGCAGCAGATCGGCCTGGGCATGGGCCTGGTGGCGCTGATCCTGGTGCTGGTGCTGCAGCGCATTACCGTGACCCGCTCGCTACGGCCATTGGAGCGGGCGCGCCAGCAGATCGCCCAGTTGCAGCAGGGCCAGCGCTCGCAGCTGGATGCCGAGGTGCCCAGCGAGCTGGCGCCGCTGGTGGGGCAGATCAACCACCTGCTGAGCCATACCGAGGACAGCCTGCGGCGTTCGCGCAATGCCCTGGGCAACCTTGGCCATGCGCTGAAGACGCCGCTGGCGGTGTTGCTCAGCCTGGCCTCCAGCGAGCGCCTGAAAGACTTGCCCGAGGTGCGCGCGCAGATGCGTGGGCAACTGGAGCAGATCCAGCAGCGCCTGGCGCGTGAACTTAACCGGGCGCGCCTGGCGGGTGACGCGCTGCCCGGCGCGCAGTTCGATTGTGACGCCGAATTGCCCGGGCTGCTGGGGACGTTGGGCATGATTCATGGCGAAGGCCTGCTGCTGGCCAGGGATGTACCGGCCGGCTTGCTGCTGCCGTGGGACCGCGAGGACGTCCTGGAGCTGATGGGCAACTTGCTGGACAACGCCTGCAAGTGGGCTGACAGCGAAGTGCGCCTGGGCATCACGGCGGATGCCGACGGTTATCGACTGTGGGTCGATGACGATGGGCCGGGTATCCCGGAGGGCCAGCGACAGCAGGTGCTGGAGCGGGGTTCGCGGCTGGATGAGCAGGTTGACGGGCACGGCCTGGGGCTGGGCATCGTGCGCGATATCGTGGAGGCCTGGGGCGGGCAGTTGGCGCTTCTGCAAAGCCCGCTGGGCGGGTTGCGGATATGTATCGAATTGCCGCGCAAGGCTCGCTAGCGCCACTGCAATAATATTGCAGTACAGGCGCATTTTTTTGAATTAGCCCAAACCCGCACCACCCGGCAAAATCCCCCTCATGAAACCCTGCGGTTTCCATCTCTCCACGGACGGAGCCCCCTTGAAGATATTGCGCTCGCAATACAAGGCCCAGGCCAGCGCGGCTGGGCTTTCTTTTTTAACCAGCATAACCACAGATCCCGATTACCTACATGTCTGCCTCGCGTTCCGAAAGTCGTCTGCAGCGGCTGTTGCCCGCGCCCCTGAATATCCCCCCAAAAGAATGGTTGCGTGCCGGTATTGGCGGGCTGCTCGGTCTGTTCCTCGCGGGCTGGCTGACCAGCATGGCCTATGGGCCGAGCATCGCCTTGCACCTGCTGGGCCCGTTGGCGGCGTCGGCTGTGCTGGTGTTCGCGGTGCATTCCGGGCCGTTGGCGCAACCCTGGCCGGTGCTCGGCAGCTACGCCCTGGCTGGCGCGGTCGGCCTGGCCATGCGCCAGGGTTTCGGCGCCGAGCTATGGGTGGCCGCTGCTGCCTTGGGCATCTCGCTGCTGGTGATGTGCCTGCTGCGTTGCCTGCACCCGCCCGGTGGCGGGGTGGCGGTGAGTGCGGTGCTTGCCGACCCGGGCCTGACCGCGATGGGCGATCACCTGCTCGAGCCTGTGCTGCTCAATGCGCTGATCCTGGTGGTGGTGGCGATCATCTACAACCGGCTGACGGGCGTGCGTTACCCCAAAGGTGCGCTGCCGCGCAAAGACCTGCACCACACCCATGACCCGCTGCCCAGCGAGCGGGTCGGCATCCGCAGCGAAGACCTGGACCAGGCCCTGGAGGAGCTGGGTGAATTTGTCGACGTCACCCGCGATGAACTGGAGCGCATCATCCTGGCCACCGAGCAGCACGCCCTGCAGCGCAGCCTTGGCGGCATCACTGCGGGCTCGGTGATGGCCCGCGATGTACAGTTCGCCTCGCCCGATACCACCCTGGAGCAGGCCTGGAAAATGCTGGCCAGCCACCACCTGAAAACCCTGCCGGTGCTGCAGCAGGGCAAACTGGTCGGCATCGTCAGCCTCAGCGACCTGGTCGGCCCGGCCATGCAGCGTGGTGGTCGCGGCTGGCGCGGGCTGTTTGGCCGCAAGGTGGTGCGCATGGAGCAGGTGATGAGCCGGCGGGTCATCAGTGTCAGCAGTCAGCACCCGCTGGACCACCTGCTGCCGCTATTGTGTGAGCAGGGTCTGCATTGCCTGCCGGTGCTCGAGGGTGACACGCTGGTCGGGGTGATCACCCAGACCGACCTGATTGCCGGCCTCAAGCGCCAGTTGCTCAGCAAGGCCGAAGCCTCAGATAGCCGGGTCCCAACGCTGTGACCAGTCGCTGGCGCCGGCGGCCACTAGCCGGCGCAGGATGGCAAAGGCCTGTTGCAGGGCGCCGCTGTCGCGCTTGCGCGGGTAAACCAGGAAAGTCGGGTAGGTGAACTCCGGCGCCTGCGGTACGCGCTCGAACACCCCACGGTCCAGGTAGGCCTGCACCACCCGGGTGCGGAAGTAGCCACTGCCGCCCTGGTCGAGAATGAACTGCAGGGCCAGCGGCCCCAGGTTGAAGCTCAGCGCCGGGCGTGCGCAGTCGGGCAGGGCGGCATCGTGCTGGCGGCGGAAGGCTTCGCCCCAGTCGATGTAGATATAAGGGTCTGGCTGGTCGACCCGGCGCACGCGGATTAGTTTCTCTTCCATCAACTGCTCCACCTGCAAGCCTGGCCCGTAGGTCGGCTGGTAGACCAGCGCAGCGTCCAGCAGGCCCATTTCGACCTTGCGCAGCAACGACTCGCCGTCACTGACCTCACTGCGAATGGCATGGGTGGGCAGCTCGCGGTGCAGGGCGCTGACCCAGTCGAGCATCATCGGGTTGCCCAGGCTCACCTCACCCCCCACATGCAGCACCTGCTGGCAGCCTTCGGGCAGTGGCAGATCGCGGCGCGCTGCTTCCCAGGTCTGTACCAGCTGGTTGGCATAGCTGACGAACGCCTCGCCGTCGCTGGTCAGGCTGGCGCCGCTGCGGCTGCGCACGAACAGCTGGCAGCCCAGTTGCTGCTCCAGGCGTTGTACACGGGCGGTGATTGCGGTCTGTGACACGAACAGGCGTTCGGCGGCGGCGACCAGGCTGCCGCAACGCACGACTTCCAGAAAAGTACGGGCCTGATCGATATCCATGAGCTGCTCGGTGGCTGAGGGGTGGCCTATTCTAGAGGCTTTGCACTGTTGTGGGGCGTTTTTGCCGTTGTCTGCAAATTTGCAGGTCGGTTGTGACTTTAGTCCCATGGCGACGCGGGTGTAGCGGTCCATACTCAAGATTCGCCCTTCAATAACAACAAGTACCGGGTCCCCTTCGATATGAGCTACCAGCACAGCTACGCCCACTCCATTTCCGACCCTGCCGCATTCTGGGCGGAACAGGCCGCGCACCTGGCCTGGCACCGCAAGCCTGCCCTCACACTGCAGGAAAACGCCGACGGTACCCATCGCTGGTTCGCCGATGGTCGCCTGAACAGTTGCTACCTGGCCCTCGATCACCAGATCGAACAGGGCCGTGGCGAGCAGTTGGCGCTGATCTACGATTCGCCGGTAACCGGCATGCAGCAGACCTACACCTACCACCAGCTGCGCGACGAGGTGGCACGCCTGGCCGGCTTGCTGCGCCAGCTGGGGGTGAACAAGGGTGACGGGGTGATCATCTACATGCCCATGGTGCCGCAGGCGGCCATGGCCATGCTGGCCTGCGCGCGGATTGGCGCGGTGCACTCGGTGGTGTTCGGCGGCTTTGCTGCCAACGAGCTGGCGTTGCGCATCGACGACGCCCGGCCGACGCTGCTGCTGACGGCGTCCTGCGGGGTGGAGTTCGACCGGGTGATCGAATACAAGCCGCTGGTCGACCGCGCGCTGCAACTGGCCCGCCACCAGCCGCGCAAGGTGCTGCTGCTGCAACGGCCGCAAGCGCCTGCAGACCTGCAGCCAGGCCGCGATCTGGACTGGCAGGCGGCGATGGCCAGTGCCAGGCCTGTAGCGCCGGTCGAGCTGGATGCCGCAGACCCGCTGTACATCATGTATACCTCGGGTACCACCGGGAAACCCAAGGGTATCGTCCGCGAAAACGGCGGCAATGCCGTGGCGCTGTGCTATGCCATGCGTCATATCTACGGCATGCAGGCTGGCGATGTGTGGTGGGGAATCTCCGATGTGGGCTGGGTAGTTGGCCATTCACTGATCGTGTACGGGCCGTTGATGAGCGGTTGCACCACGGTGTTCTACGAAGGCAAGCCAATCCGCACCCCGGACGCCTCGGCCTACTGGCGGGTGGTGCAGCAGTACAAGGTCAACGCGCTGTTCTGCGCGCCCACCGCCATGCGCGCGATCCGCAAGGAAGACCCGGAGGGCGAGCTGATCCGCAGGCACGACCTCAGCTCGCTGCGCCAGCTGTTCCTGGCTGGGGAAAAGCTCGATTCCAGTACCCACGAATGGCTGCAACGTGTCAGCGGCAAACCGGTACACGACCATTGGTGGCAGACCGAGACCGGCTGGCCGGTTACCGCGCCTTGCGTAGGGCTGGACGGCAGCGCGGCGAAACCGGGTTCCAGCAACCGCGCCGTGCCGGGCTATCACGTGCAGGTGGTGGATGACGATGGACACCTGGTGGGCCCCAACCACCAGGGTTCTATCGTCATCGCGCTGCCATTGCCGCCCGGGTGCAGCCAGACGCTGTGGGGCGACCACGAGCGTTACCTGCAGGCTTACCTGCGCACCTACCCGGGGTATTACCACACGGGCGATGGCGGTTATCTGGACGATGACGGGTTCGTCTACATCATGGGGCGCACGGATGACGTGATCAACGTGTCCGGGCACCGGCTGTCTACCGGCGAAATGGAGGACCTGGTGGCGCGGCACCCGGCAGTGGCGGAATGCGCGGTGATTGGCGTACATGATGAAATCAAGGGGCAGGTGCCGTTGGCACTGGTGGTGCTGAAGGATGGGGAGGGCATTGCCGAGGCGCAGTTGCTGGTCGACCTGGTAGGCAGCGTGCGCGAGGAGATTGGCCCGTTGGCGTGTTTCAACCGGGTGCGGCTGGTGAAGCGGCTGCCCAAGACCCGCTCGGGGAAAATTCTTCGCGCGGTGCTGCGCAAGATTGCCGACGGGCAGGACTATGTGCCGCCATCGACCCTGGATGATCCGGCGGTGCTGGGCGAGATCGAGGCGGTGCTGGCGGATTTGCCCAGGGCGGGCTGATTGACCCCGCCGGCCTCTTCGCGGGCCTGCCCGCCAAGAGGCCGGTACGGCCCGACCAGTACTAAAGCCCTGTCTGGTGCAGTTGTCCCAGCCGGCTGCGCGTACGCATCAGGTCGGCCAGCGGCCCGCCCAGGCTCTCTTCCAGCGGCCGTGTACCGATCAGTGTCAGCTGCCGGTCCTGGTCATACAGCACGTCCACCAGGTTGACGAAGCGCTGCTGAGCGGCCAGCGAGCACTCAGACAGGTCATCCAGTCCATCGATGATCCACTCGTCGTACTGCCCGGCCAGCACCAGGTAGTCGATCACCGCCGTGGCCTTCTCGCAAAGGTCGTCAAAGGCCAGCACCACCCGCCGGCCATCGGTGGCCAACGCGCGCAACGGGCGCTTGTTCACCTCCAGCATCACCGGGCATTGCGCAGGCACGTTCAGGGCCTGGCGCTGCTCCGCATTCCCTGGCCAGACATAGTGGCCCTGGGTAAAACGCTGATGCTCACGGTTGGCCGGCAGGCTGCGAAAGTCCGTGTCGCCGCCCACTTCCAGCACTTGCATGGCGCTGTTGATCAGGCGGATCACCGGCAGGAAGCGCTCATGGTACAGCGGGTTGGGCAACAGCCCTTCGGGGGCATAGTTGGAGGTCACCAGCAGGAATACCCCGCGCGCGAACAGGGCCTTGAACAGGCGGGTGAGCAGCATGGCATCGCCAATGTCATGCACATGGAACTCGTCGAAGCACAGTACCCGGCAGTCGCCCACCAGCTCGTCCAGGGTTGCGCCCAGCGCATCATCCAGCGCACGGTGGCGATGCATGCCCTGGTGCAGGCGGGCAAAGAAGTCATGAAAATGCAGCCGCTGCTTGGCCTCGACCGGCACCGCCTGGAAAAAGCCATCGAGCAGCCAGCTTTTGCCCCGGCCCACCGAGCCATACAGGTAAAGGCTGCGGGGCTGCCCTTGCTCCAGCTGCGCCAGTTGCTCAGCCATGCACTCGATCACCCGGCGCTGGCCTTGGCTGAGCTGGTAACCACGGCTTTGCGCCTTGTCCTCGAACCAGCCGAGCAGTTCGCTCTGGTGGTTGGCGGCGCCGCGCAGGCGTTGGCCGAGCTGGCGTAGCGGGGCTGGGATCCAGGCAGACAAAGGCAACGCTCCTTGGGCGATGACGGGGGAGTGCGCAGCTTGCCCGACGGCGGCCATTTTGACCAATACAGAAAGTGCCCGGCAATCATCACCTCACCCGATAGGTCCGGTCACCTGCCTACGCCCGCGCGCTAAGCCTTGCGCTCCAGCTGGCGTTCGATCATGTACTTCACCGCCAACCGGCGTTCCTTCAGGTGGCGCAGGTCTTCGTCGACAAAGTTGCCGGCCGATATCGACTCGGCGGCCAGCACCTGGTTGTCGATGTCCATGTACTCGTCCAGCAGGCGGTCGAGCTTCTGGTCCTGTTGGCGGCGCTGCTGGACGATTTCGCGCGGGTAGTGCAGGTCCTGGTAGAGGTCGTGGGAGACAGGCATGGGTTCCTCCTTGGTCAATGCAGTTGGCTCACTTGATTGGAAGGGAGGAATGCGATTCTGTTAAAGCGGAGCGGGGGGAAAGCGACGGATGGTAGCGGCGCGCAGGGCGCAGATGACTAACCCGCTGTTTTTTGGCAATTTTTTTCATCAGGGGGTTCACAGATCGAAACTTTGTTGTTAAAGTGCCGCGCATTCCAAGACAACAACCCAGTTGTCACTCAGTTGGAATTGTCAGAGCAGCCAAGCGCTGTATCCGATACAGGGGCGTCGCCAAGCGGTAAGGCAGCAGGTTTTGATCCTGCCATGCGTTGGTTCGAATCCAGCCGCCCCTGCCATTTTCCAGATTCAAACGTATTTAGCCCGGTGCTTGGAAAGATAAGCACTGGGCTTTGTCGTTTCTGTCATTTCTCCGCAACCTCTGTAGGAGCGGCCTTGTGTCGCGAAGGGCTGCGCAGCAGCCCCACTGCACGGTGAGTCTACCCTGGGCTAGCCGGAAATCCCCAGCATCTCGTTCAGCACCCGGGCCAGCTCATCGGCCTGCACCGGCTTCTGGATCACCAGGCTGCCCGGTAACTCCAACCCTTGGAGCTCGGCATACCCGGTCAGAAATACCACCGGCAGGTGCGGGTAGCGATCG
This sequence comes from Pseudomonas sp. 8_5_2, assembly GCF_059295255.1. NCBI lineage: Bacteria > Pseudomonadati > Pseudomonadota > Gammaproteobacteria > Pseudomonadales > Pseudomonadaceae > Pseudomonas > Pseudomonas sp. 8_5_2. The sequence continues at coordinate 3,938,083 of NZ_CM181238.1, read as the reverse complement.
CGTGCCGCCAGCGCCAGTTGTGCGCCGTTGAACTCGGGCATGGCAAAGTCGGTAAGCAGCAGGTCGATCTCGTCATCCAGCAGTGCCAGGGCCTGTTCGCCGCTGTGTGCCTGCAGCACCTGGTAGCCGTACTGGCGCAGCACATCGCCAAGCATGTCGCGCACCAGGTGGTCGTCATCCACCAGCAGTACCGTGCGGTTACCGCCGCTTTCGCTGAGCGGCTGGCTAAGTACCGGCGCCACGGCTTCGCTGACGATCTCACCTTTCACTGCCGGCAGGTAAACCGCCACCTGCGTGCCGCGCCCCGGGGTGGTATCGATCCGTACGCCCCCCCCGGACTGCTTGGCAAAACCGAACACCTGGGCCAGGCCCAGGCCCGAGCCCTTGCCGATGTCCTTGGTGGTGAAGAACGGCTCGAACACCTTGCCCAGCACCTCTTCGCTCATGCCGCAGCCGGTATCGCGGATACTCAGCATCACGTACTCACCGGGGTCCGGGTCTTCCGGGCGCTGCGGTCGGGCGTCGATGGAGGTGTTGCGGGTCGACAGGGTCAGCTGGCCGCCGTCCGGCATGGCGTCGCGGGCATTGATCGCCAGGTTGAGGATGATCATCTCGGTCTGGGTCGGGTCGGTCAGCGCCTGCCACAGCGTCTGGTCCAGATCCAGGCGTACCGACACGTTACCGCCCAGGGTGCGGCGCAGCAGCTCTTCCAGCCCGGCAAGGGTGCGGTTCAGGTTCAGCGCTACCGGTTCCAGGCGTTGGCGCCGGGAGAAGGCCAGCAGCTGCGAGGTGAGTTTGGCCCCGCGTTCGCCGGCTTCGCGGACGTGGGTGAGGCGGGTGCGGGCTTTGTCCAGGTCGCCCTTGTTCAGGTCACGTTCGAGGAAGCTGGCACCCGTGAGAATTACCGTCAGCAGGTTGTTGAAGTCGTGGGCCACGCCAGCCGTCAGCTGGCCGACCGCTTCCAGCCGTTGCATCTGCTGCAGCGCAGCCTCGATACGCTCGCGCTCGTTGATCTGCTCGCGCAGGCGCGCGTTGGCTTCGGCCAAGTCCAGGGCGGCTTCGCGCTCGCTGGTGATATCACGCGCCACCACGTACAGCAGGGTGTCCTCCGGCACTACCACCCAGGACAACCAGCGCTGCTGGCCACCGGCATGCAGGATGCGCCCGACGAAGCGCACACTGGTGCGGCCGTGGGAGAGGGCGGCCAGTTCGGTGAGCAGCAGTTCCTGGTCAGGCTCGGGCAGCAGATGCAGCAAGGACGACTGGCTCAAGCGCTCGCGTGAGAACCCCAGGCTGGCTTCCCAGGCGGGGTTGAGCGCGACCGGGGTCAGGTCCTTGTTCAGCACCGCCAGCAAGTCCTGTGACAGCTCCCAGGCGCGGTCACGCTCGCGGGTGCGTCGCTCGACCCGCTCGCCAAGCATTTCGTTCAGCTGGCGCAGCGCCTGGGTGGCGAGGCGTTGGCTGTGGATGTCCTGCAGCACCCCGGAAAAACGCACGCATTGGCCGTCGACGAACTGACTCTGGCCACTGCTGAGCAACCAGTGTGGGTCCAGGCCTGCAGGCTGGGCGATGCGGAACTCGACCCGATACTGGCCACCGCTCTCGGGGCGCATGGCGTATTCCACCGCCTCACGGACCATTTGCAGGTCGTCGGGGTAGATGCCGGCGTAAAACACCTCAAGCGTCATGTCGGTGCCGGTGGGCAGGCCGAACAACGTCTTGCAGCGGTCATCCCAGAGCAACAGACCTTCTTGCGGGCGCAGGTCCCAGGTGCCCATGCCGGCGGCGTCGATGGCAATGCGTGCGCGTGCCTCGACATCGGCCAGGGCCTCTTCGGCGCGGCGCCGGCGCTGGCGCTCCTGCACCTCGGTCAAGGCGCGGCGCACGGCCTTGGGCAGCAGCGGCAGGTTTTTCTTCAGGACATAGTCGGTAGCGCCCAGGCGGATCATTTCCACCGCGTGTTCTTCGCCGTAGATGCCGGACAGGAAGATGAACGGGGTGTCCGGTGCCAGGCGCTGGGCGATGGCCAGCACTTCGGTACCGGACGAGCCCGGCAGCACGCAGTCGCACAGGATCAGGTCGTAGCCGGCCTCGCGCAGGGCATGCTCGACGCCGACATGGTCGAACACCAGTTGCGCCTGCACATGCAGCCCGCTGCGCTCCAGGCGCATGAGGGTCAGCTCGGCGTCCATCGAGCTGTCTTCGACCATCAGTAGTTTCAGTGGCGTTTGCTGCATCGTTGCGGGAGCCTCAGTTGCTACCGCGACGGTTCAGACGCAGGGAGCCGGGTGGTGGTTCGTTGAGCACCGCCCAAAATACCCCGAGGTCGGAGATGGCGGCGACAAATTCCTTGAATTCCACGGGCTTGACCACGTACGCGTTCACCCCCAGTTCATAGGCGCGCAACAGGTCGGGCTCTTCGCGCGAGGACGTCAGCATCACGGTCGGGATGCTGCGCAGGTCGGCGGTGGCGCGCACTTCCTTCAACACTTCCAGGCCGTCGACCTTGGGTAGCTTCAGGTCCAGCAATAACACGGCGGGGTTGCCGTCGTCACGTTCGGCGTAGGCATTGCGGCGCAGCAGGTAATCGAGTGCGTCGGCCCCGTCACGCAGCACGATGACTTCGTTGGCCAACTGGCTACGCTCCAGGGCCAGGAGCGTCAGCTCCAGGTCCCGTGGGTTGTCTTCGACCAGCAGGATGGGTTTGAGCATGGGATTTCGGTGCCTCAGGTAGTTACGGGTTGGCGCGGTAGGGAAAAGTGAAAACTGGCGCCCTGGTCGATCTGGCCCTCGGCCCAGACGCGGCCGTCATGGCGCTCGATGATGCGGCGCACACTTGCCAGGCCAATCCCTGTGCCTTCGAAGTCTTCCATGCGGTGCAAGCGCTGAAACACGCCGAACAGTTTACCGGCATAGGCCATGTCGAAACCTACGCCGTTGTCGCGGATGCAGATTTCGGTTTCGCCCGGATGCTCCACCGCGCTCACTGTAATGCGCGCGGGCTCGCGGCCGCGGGTGTACTTGATGGCATTGGCAATGAGGTTGTGCAATGCCAGGTTGATGAACGCCGGGTCGCCGATCACTTTAGGCAGCGGGGCGATCTCCCAGATGATCTCGCGGCCTTGGTAGTCCGGTGCCAGTTCGTTGCGGATCGCCTCGACCAGGGCATTGAGGTCGACGTCCGACATGCGCAGGGCGGAGCGGCCCATTTGCGAAAAATTGAGCAGGTTGTCCACCAGGCTGCCGGCGAACTGTGCGGCTTCGCCGATATGGTGCAAGAAGCGCCTGCCACGCTCGCTCAGCCCCTGGCCTTCGATCTCGCCCAGCAGTTCGGTGTAGCCGGCAATGTGCCGCAACGGCGCACGCAGATCGTGGGACACGCTGTAGGAGAACGCTTCGAGTTCTTTGTTCGAGCGGCGCAGTTCGCCGGCCAGCTGGGCCAGCTCCTCGGCTTTGCGCAGGACGATGCCGAGCACGGCGGTGCGCAGTTCCTGCACGCCTTCGACGACCAGTGGGTGCCAGGGTTCGCAGTAGCCGTGCAGTTGTTCCTGCCAGCGCTCGAAACTGTGCCGGGGGTCGAGCTGGCCCTGCGGGCCGGCCTGTTTGATTGGCTGGCCGGCCCAGTTCACCGTGCGCACCTGCTCGGGGCGGAACCACAGCAGGTAGTGCGAGTGGATCTGCGAGATGGCCACCGCCAGCACGCCGCCGGCATGCCGCGCGAGCTCGGGGAGCTCGTCGATGTCGCGGCGCAGGTTGTCGCTCTGAAACACGCCTTCTTCGCCACGCTGGCCCAGCCAGTGCACCAGTGCCGTCACCTGCGCAGCGGGCGGGGTCTTGCCGAACAGGTCGCAACGCTCGGCCGAGATCACCGCAGCACCTTGGGCGCCAGCGAAGGCCAGCAGCACGTCGGGCAGCTCGCGCAGGCCGTCGCCGACGCTGTCGTGGTCGGCCATGGACGAGATCATGCGCACGATGTGCTGGCGCAGGTCCAGCAGCTTGCGTGTGCTGGCGTGGGCTTCTCGCGATTCGATCTGCAACGAAAGCACGCTGGCCAGCAGTTCGCTGGCGGTGCGCGTGCGCAAGTCCACGGTGCGCGGCTGCTGGTGGTGGCACGACACCAGCCCCCACAGCTTGCCGTCGACCACGATCGACAGCGACATCGAAGCCAGGGTGCCCATGTTGCGCATGTACTGCAGGTGCACCGGCGACACGCTGCGCAGTGCGGCAAAGCTCATGTCCAGGGCCTTGCCGGTACGCGGGTTGGCGGCGGGCAGCAGTGGGGAAGGCTGATAGTTGGCATCCTCGATTACGCGGATGCGGTTGACCCGGTACAGCTCGCGCGCCTGGCGCGGGATGTCCGAGGCCGGGAAGCACAGGCCCAGATAGCTGGGGTAGCCTGGGTCGGCCACTTCGGCCAGCACCTGGCCGTTGCCCTCGGCATCGAAGCGGTAGGCCTTGACCCGGCCGAAGCCGGTGATGCGCTTCAGTTGCACCACCGTCTGCTGCAGCAGTTCTTCGAGGCTGCCCGCCAGGTGCACGGTGCTGACAAAGCTGCGCACCAGCGGGTAGTAGTCACCTTGCCCGGCCAGGTCTGCCGGCAGGCGCGGGGGTTCGAATTCGGTAATCAGGACCTGGTCGTGACGGTGCGCCAGCAGATGCAGCGGGGCGCTGAATGGCGCGCCCTGGCGCAGGTGCACGTCGCCGATATGGAACGGGAACGCTTCGTCTTCCGGTAGCCGCGCAAGGTGCCCGCGCAGGTCGAAGGCGTCGCTGACCAGATCGGCGAAGCGGTAGCCGATCAGTTCCCTGGCGGGTATGCCCAACCACTGTTCGACGTTCTCGCTGGCCTGCAGCACGCGCAAATCGGTTTCGTCCAGCACCAGCAGGAAGCCATGCGGCTGGACGCTGCCTGGCACCTGGATCGGTTCCAGGGCACAACGCTCCACGGCTTGGGCAAGCGTGCTGTCTGCGGTCATCAATGAAAACGCTCCTGTCATGTCGGTCCATGCTTGCCGCATGAGTCTGAGGCAGGATGATGGTGATACACCCTACCAGAATATCCACGCGGACACCGGCCTTTGGCTATTGGAGGCACGAGGAGGCAGAGGGGTTCGGCGCGTTGCGGTTTTTTTTTCGAAGGGGCTATCGCTTTGTTGCTAGCACAAAAAAACGGCTTGGCGCCGCCGCAATACTGGCGTCTCGCTGCTACGCTCAAATTCAGCATAAAGTGATAAGGATAACGAGGTGACGGAACGCTTCCTGGCCGCGCTGTTGGGCCTGTTGTTGAGCGGCAGTGCCATGGCGGCAGACTTCCTGGTGGAAGTACGGGTACTGGTGCAGCGCGGCTGCATGCTGGTCAACCAGACTCGCGATGCCGGTGCGCAGGCGCTGGGGCAGATCGACCTGGGCGCCGCCGCACGGCTGGATGGCCCGGATGCGCCGCTTGCGGGTGCGTTGCTTGGTCAGCGCCCGCCGCGCCTGGAATGCAACCCCGACACCCCCTACCAAGTGCGCGTCGACGGCGGCCAGCATGGCGGTGTCGGTGAGGTACGCTTCCTGGCCAGCGATGACGCCAAGGCCCGGCCGATCCCTTATCGCCTGTACCGTGACGCCGCCTGGCGCGAGCCCTTGGCGGTGAACGTGGCGCAGTCGGCGCGGGTTCCGGACAGCGGCTCGGTCGAGCTGCCGCTGTATGCCCGTATCGACAAGCTGGCCTGGGTGCCGAACGCCGGCCGGTATGCCGACCTGCTCAAAGTCACGGTCACCTGGTAGGGACGTCACCATGCACAAGGATGCGACGCCATGAATCGTACCTCGATCCTGCTGCTTACCCTCGGCCCGCTGCTGGTCCCCGGCGGTGCGGCGCATGGCACCAGCACCGGGTTCATCCAGGCGCGGCTGGTGATCAGCGCGGCTTGCCAGATCAGCAGCAACGAGACGCAACCGGCCACCCTGGGCAACCCTGGCCTGCTGGACTTTGGCGAGCGTGGCCCGAACTGGGATCAGCCCTTGCGCAGCCGGGTCGATGAAGTGAGTGGGGAGGGCAGCCTGCAGATCAGCTGCACGCCTGAGGTGCGGGCTTTCAATGTGCGCATCAATGGCGGCCAGAATGGCGACGATGGCGTCCGCCGCCTGAGCAATGGTCGTGAACTGATCCCCTACCAATTGGCGGTCGACCCCGGCGGCAACAGCCGCTACGGCATCGGCCAGGCACGTGCCTTCACCATCAACAGCACCCAGCAGATACCGATCCCCATCTACGGTGTGGTAGTGGCGCAACCGCGCGCGCTGCCGGCCGGGCTGTACCGCGACACCCTCAGGGTGACTCTGGACTGGTAACAACGCAAGGAGACTCCGATGCGAACGAACCTCTCACGCTGCATCCTCGCCGGTCTGGGCCTGGCCCTGGCCTCTCAGGCCCAGGCCGCCACGGTGACCGGGACCATCAGCTCGACGCTGACCTTGATTGCAGCGTGTCAGGTCAATGGCAGCTCGGGTACCTCGGGGCTGAATTTCGGTAGCTTGAACTTCGGTACCCAGGACGCCTTGTTCGGCACTGCCGACGCCCAGGTGCTGGGCGGTACCGGCGCGGCGATGAGCATTCTCTGCTCGGCCGGCACGATACCGGCGATTCGCGTGCGCGCCGGGGCCCACGATGGCCAGTCGACCGGCGGCACCCGCGCGCTGGCAGATGGCGCCGGCAACTTCGTGCCGTACGACTTCTACACCGACTCCGGGCACACGCAGGTGCTGAATATTGACGCCACCATCACCCTACCGACCAGCACCGGTGTGGCGCAGCCCGTCAACCTGTACGGCCAGGCACGGGGCAAGGCGGGGCTGCCGGCCGGGGTCTACACCGACACGGTAGCCGTCGAGCTGTCCTTCTGAGCCATGCGTGCCTGGCTGGCAGGTGGCCTGACCGGCCTTGGCGTACTGCTGGCCGCGCCCTTGGACGCGGCAACCACCAGCACCTTCACGGTGACGGCGCAGATTGCCGCCGGCTGCCTGGTGGTCGGCGGTGTGACCAGTTACGGGGTGCTCAACTACGGCTCGCAGTCGGCGCTGTCCACCGGCATTCTCAGCACCGCCCTGGGCGGCAGCATGGTGACCTTCCAGTGCACGCCGGGCGTGGCCATGAGCATGAGCGTGGACGGTGGCCAGAACAGCGCGAGCGGCACGCGCAACCTCAAACGCTCCAGCGGTACCCAGGTGCTGGCGTACCAGTTGTACCGGGACGCGGCCTACAGCCAGACCCTGGGCATAGGGCAGAGCGTGGCCGTCAGCTATTCCGACCCGACGGCCATCAGGCTGCCGGTGTACGGGCGGGTTCAACTGACGGGCACGCTGCCGGCAGGGACCTACACCGATGTGGTCCAAGTGACGGTGACCTGGTGAAGCCAGCGCCACCAATGACAAGAGTCTAAGGAGAGCTTCATGGGGGCAGGCGCGAAGTGGGCGCGTGGATTGATCGGTTTGTTGTGGCTGGCAAGCCTGCCAGCCGGGGCGGCTACCTCGGTGCTGATCTGGCCGATCGACCCGGTGCTGGAGGCCGACCAGAAAGCCGGGGCCCTGTGGCTGGAAAATCGCGGCACCGCGCCGGCCAACTTGCAGGTGCGGGTGTTCGCCTGGCGCCAGGGTGATTACCAGGAACAGTTCCAGGCACAGCGCGAGATCATCGGCAGCCCCCCGATGGCCAACATCGCCCCCGGGCAGAAGCAGCTGATCCGCCTGACCCGCACCGGCCCTTCGCCGGCCGGTCAGGAGCAGGCCTACCGGATCATCATCGACGAAATCCCGCCCGCCATCCCGGTCGACAAGGCCGAGCCTGGCACCACCGCCGCCATTCGCCTGCAGATGCGCTATTCGGTGCCGCTGTTCGTCTATGGCGAGGGTTTGTGGGGCAAGGCCGACCCCGAGGGCAATCGCAATGCCGAAGGCGTGGGCAAGCCGCAGCTCAGCTGGCAGCCGGTGACGGTGCAGGGCAAGCCTTATGTGGAATTGCGCAATACCGGTCCGGTGCATGCGCGCCTGACCGATGTAGTGGTGCAGCAGGGCAGCCAGGCCAAGCCGCTGGCCGAGGGGCTGCTGGGCTACGTGCTGCCGGGTGCCAGCATGCGCTGGCCTGCACCGGTGGCCCCGAACAGTGGCAGCGTGCTCAAAGGGCGGGTGAACGGGCAAAGCAACGCGGACGCGATCCGCCAAGGCCAATGAGCCAGCGACTGAATGCAGCGCATGGGCCAGGGAGGACCCGGCAATGGTTGGAAACCGTGTGTGAAATGGCTGACGGCGACGACGCGCCGCTGGTGCCTGGGGCTGGCCATGGTTGGCCCGGGGCTGGCGCTGGCCGACGACCTGCCCCCACCGCCCACGGAGATCTCCGCCATCGCCGACGCCACCCTGTACCTCGACCTGCTGGTGAACCAGATGCCCAAGGCTGAGCTGGTACCGGTGCAGCAACGCGCCGGGCAGCTGTACCTGGACAGCGAAGTGCTGCGCGCTGCCGGCGTGTCGGTGCCGGGCAACCCCCTTGGCGAAGTGGCTCTCGATGGCATCCCCGGGTTGCACACCGACTACGACAGCCAGAACCAGCGCCTGCTGCTGCAGGTGCCGCCGGCCTGGCTGCCCGATCAGCAAGTGGGTGACCGCAGCCTTTACCCGCCCAGCGAGGCGCGCAGCAGCTTCGGTGCGCTGTTCAACTACGACCTGTACCTGAACGATACCGATGAGGGTGGCACCTACCTTGCGGCCTGGAACGAACTGCGCCTGTTCGACAGCTGGGGCACGTTCTCCAGCACCGGGCAGTGGCGCCAATCGTTCAACGGTGCGCAGGCCGCCGAAACGCGGCAGGGGTTCCTGCGTTACGACAGCACCTGGCGGTTTTCCGACGAGCAGCGCCTGCTGACCTACGAAGCCGGTGACTTCGTGACCGGTGCCTTGCCCTGGACCAGCTCGGTGCGGGTGGGGGGCCTGCAGCTGTCACGCGACTTTGCGGCACGGCCGGACCTGGTCACCTACCCATTGCCGGCATTTGCCGGCGAAGCAGCGGTACCGACCTCTCTCGACTTGTTCATCAACGGCTACAAGTCCAGCACTACTGAGCTGCAACCAGGCCCTTACACGTTGACCAACGTGCCGTTCATCAATGGTGCAGGGGAGGCGGTGGTGGTCACCACCGATGCCCTGGGCCGGCAGGTGTCGACCACATTACCGTTCTACGTCACCAGCAGCCTGCTGCAGAAAGGCCTTTCGGACTATTCGCTGGCGGCGGGCAGCCTGCGCCGTGACTACGGCGTGCGCGATTTCGCCTATGGCCCGGGCGTAGCCTCGGGCAACCTGCGCTATGGGGTGAGCGACACCTTTACCCTGGAGACCCATGCCGAAACCGCCGAATCGCTGATGTTGGGTGGCTTGGGCGGCAACATGCGCCTGGGCAACTTCGGCGTGCTCAACGCGGCCTTGGCGCACAGTGAGTTCGATGGCGAGAAGGGCCACCAGGTCGCCCTGGGCTATCAGTACAACAGCCAGCGTATCGGCTTCAGTTATCAGCGCCTGCAACGCCACGGTGAATACGCCGACCTGACCCGGGTCGATACCCCGGACATTCAGCTGAGCAAAAGCAGCGAGCAGGTCACCGTCAGCGTCAACCTCAACGAGTACGGCAATCTTGGCGCCGGTTACTTCGACGTACGTACTGGTGATGGCACCCGCACCCGGTTGATCAACCTGAGCTACAGCCGGCCGCTGTGGGGCAACAGCAGCGTCTACCTGTCGGCCAACCGCGAAGTCGGCGACAGCCAGTGGGCGGTGCAGGCGCAACTGGTGATCCCGTTCGACCTGCACGGCACCCTTGCCCTGGGCATCGAGCGCAGCAAGGAAGGCCAGAGCTTGCAGCGCGTCAACTACAGCCGTGCGGTGCCGGTGGGTACCGGCGTGGGTTACAACCTGGGCTATGCAACGGGCAGCGATCGCGATGCCTATCGCCAGGCGGATGCCACGTGGCGGCTGCAGTCGGTGCAGTTGCAGGCCGGGGTGTATGGCAGCAGCGGCGAGATGACCCGCTGGGCCGATGCCAGCGGGTCGCTGGTGTGGATGGATGCCGGGCTGTTCGCCGCCAACCGTATCGATGACGCGTTCGTGGTGGTCAGCACCGAAGGCTACGGCGATATACCGGTTCGCTACGAAAACCAGGAGGTCGGCCGCACCGATGCTGACGGGCACCTGCTGGTGCCGTACAGCAGTGGTTATTACCGCGGCAAGTATGAGATCGACCCGATGGACCTGCCGCCGGATATCCTCGCACCGGAGGTGGAGCAGCGGGTAGCGGTACGCCGGGGCAGCGGCTATCTGCTGGAGTTTCCGCTCAAGCGCGTGCTGGCGGCCAGCATCGAACTGGTCGACACCAGCCAGCACGTGCTCAAGCTGGGCAGCCGTGTGACCCACGAACAGTCCGGGAGCCAGGCCGTCGTCGGCTGGGACGGGCTGGTGTACCTGGAAAACCTCTCGCCCCACAACCGCCTGCAGGTGGAGCTTGAAGGGGGCGGCCAATGCCAAGTGGAATTCGACCTGCCCAAGGCTGAAGGTTCGATCCCCCTGGTTGGCCCGTTGGTGTGCAAATGAAGACCTGGTGGGGCGGGGTGTGGGCGTGTGTCTTGCTGTTGTCGGCGGGCTCGACCTGGGCCAAGTGCCTGGCGGTGCCGACCCTGCCTGTGGCATTTGGCACACTCAACTCGACTCAGGTGCGCACTGTGTCCCAGACGGCGTCTACCACCAATGCAGGCTTGCAGTGTAACGGTACGATACTGAGCGTGCTCAGTAGCGGCGACTCGTTCAAGTTGACCGTGGCGCCGACAACCGGTGGATTGGTCGGGCCCACCGGCGATGTCATCCCTTACACGCTGTATGCCGACGCCACCACCAACTTTCCGATTACCCGCGGCGTAGCCTTTGAATTTGGTCGCACTGGTATCCTCGACCTGCTTGGGCTGCTCAATGGCACACCCAAGGCGGTGCCGCTGTATATGCGCACCCAGATAGGCAGTAACGTCGCTGCCGGGGTGTACTCGGAAACATTGACGATGAGCTGGGCGTGGAATTATTGCGAAGGGATTGCCATCGGCGGGCTGTGCATCGGGCGTGACAACAGTTCAGGGTCACAACCCCTTACGGTAAGCCTGACGGTGACCAACGACTGTCAGATCACTACGCCCAATATCAGCTTCGGCAGCGCGCCGGTGGTGGCAGGTTTTGCCACGGTCAACCAGAGCCTGAGCGTTTCGTGTACCAAGGGCAGCAACTATACGGTGGGGCTGGATGACGGCCAGAACGTCAGCGCTGGGCGCAGGCGAATGAAGTCGGCGGCCAGCAATTACCTGGCCTATGACATATTCAAGAGTGCCGGGACGGTGCGCTGGGGGGCGTCAGGGGCGGCGCGACGCGCGAGCACGGATGCCGATGTCAATCCGGGGCTGGGTACCGGCACGGGCAGCCAGGTATTCAACTACAACGCCAAGGTCTACACCGACCAGGCTACGCCGCCGGCGGCGAGCTATACCGACAGCGTGATTCTGGATGTGCAGTTCTGAACAGCGTTCACCGCGGGCTCGCAACGACCGCGCCAGGCAGGCTCAGCGCAAATCGCCAACCATCTTCGCCAAGGTCTCCAGCACCGCACCGGCCAGTGCCCTGGAGCGTGCTCCGGACCAACCGGCAACCGCATCAGGCGCATCATCATGGTCCTTGAACGGCATTTCCAGGGTCAATGACAGGCAGTCATGAGCCATCCCCACCGCGTTGCAGGCCAGGGTCGTATTAGCCTGCCCCGGCTGATCGCGGGTGTAGCCATGCACGGTCTGGAAGTCGCGGGTCAGGCTGCAGAGGGTGCTGCGGAACTGCTCCTCCAGCTTTGCCAGCCGCGGCGTGTAACCCGGGTTGCCCTCGCAGGCGGCGGTGAACACATGGGGGATTTCTTCGTCGCCATGCACGTCGATGAACGCATCCACGCCGTATTGCTTCATCTGCGCCTGGGCGAAGAACACCTCCGGGCTGAGCTCGACGCTGGCGTCCTGCCAGGCGCGGTTGAGGTCCTTGCCCTTGAAGTTGGTGCGCAGGTGGCCGAGGAAGGCGCCATCGGGGTTCATGTTGGGGATAAGGTACAGGTCGGCCTTGGCCAGCAGACCCTGGATCAGCGGATCGTTGGCTTGCAGGCGGTCGATCACGCCCTCCATGAACCATTCGGCCATGTGTTCGCCCGGGTGCTGCTGGGCAATCAGCCACAGCTTGCGCTTGCCTGCAGCGCCGTCGCCGGCGCGTAGCAGCGGGATGTCGCGACCCTGGACGCTACGGCCGCTGGCCAGCAACTCGACCCCTGGCAACTGGCATGCACGTTCGATCAGCTGGTTGTGACGGGCGCGTGGGTAGGGTTCGAAGTAGGCGAACCAGATCTGCGGCTGTTCTGCCGTTACCTCGAACGACAGGGCGTTGCCGTCGAACTGGCTGGGCACGCGGAACCAGCGCTGCTGGTCGTAGCTGGCCACGGCGTTGTAGCCGCTCCAGGCGTTCTTGTAGGACGAGCCGGAGGCATTGTCGAGGCTGAAGCGATGGACCTGCCCCGGTGTGAGCCCGCTGACCTTGAAGTGAAACCACTGGTAGTGGCCGCTGTGCGTGTCCGGGCGGATGTTCAGGTGCACATCAGCCGGGTTGCTGGCATCCAGCACCTGGATATTGCCAGAGTCGAAATCGCAGTCGATCTGCAGGGGGGACAGCGTCACGGTCATGTGCAGGGCTCCTTTGCGGGCGTTGTTGTAGGGGTACTGTACACCGATTGGCAGGGTTGCTGTGCCTGTGCGTTTTTCTGGATGCGTGCCCGGTGGGAATAGGTGCGCAGACGTATCTACCGCCGCAGTCTTGCCTGGCAGGGTGTGATGGTGCCTTTGCCAAAAACAGAGGCCGAGCATGCCAATCCCCGTACGCCCCACACATTCCGATACTTCCATCGACAACCTGATCGCCAGCCGACTGCCCGTTTGGCTGAAGCAGGCATCAGCCACCCGCCTGCTCGAACTGCATGACTGCCTGCATGAGCAGCAGATCGTGCAGCAACGGGTAAAGGCGCTATTTGCCGGCCTGACGCCGCTGGACGCATTTGCGGCGCCCTTGCTCGAGAAAGCGCTTCTCGGGCAGATTGCGCGGGCACTGGATGTACGCAAGGCCACGCTGCAGTTTCAACTGATCGAGCATGTTCCTGCCGCTCGCCCGGAAGCACCGGGTACCGTCCAAAGGCGCACGCTGCGACACAGCTTGCTGGCCGCCGCGCTGCACAACTTCAGCGATGGCGAAGCCAGGTCGCTGGGTGTAACAGACCAATCGATACTGCTGGGCGCCGACGGCAAAGCCCTGCCCATGACGACCAGGGCCTTCGCCGAGCTCTGCCGCACACTTGACCTTGGCGGGCTCTACCAGGCCTATCTCAAGGCGCACTTGAAGGCGCCGGGGGGCGGCGTTGCGACGCTGCTGGAGCAAGGCCAGCGTCATGCATTTGAAGCGGCCCTGCGCCTGGCAGCCCTGAAGGGCGAGATCCACGAGGAAGCGTTGGTGCAATGCCTGGCGATGATCACTGCTGCGTCAGGGACGGTCTCGCGCATGCGCCCGGCAGCGCTGCGTGTGCTTGGCAAGCGTGTGCGTGGCGCAGCGGCCTTCGAACTGCACCGCGACGGCCTGGGCCTGGGGCGTCTTGAGGGCGTGTTGTGCTGGCTGCCCGACGACCCACACGGCCCGATAAGCTGGCACCCTTCCTGGGACGGGCTGTTCCAGACCCTGGGCCAGCGCTATCGATCGCCAGGCTACCCCGGGTATTTTCAGCGCTTCATCAGCGAGCGTGACCGTGCGAGCTACACCGTGGCATTGAACAGAGCCCTGGCGCAGGGGGCCGTGGAGCTTGATGGGCGTCACGAGGTCATCAGCGAGCCGTTATTCCTGTTCCTGCGCAAGACCCAGCTCGACACCCTGTTCGACGATGCGCAGGTGCTGGCTGTGCCGACGGCGGTGCAGGACAGCGCCGAGCGTGATCGGCGCCTGCATTTCTATGCCGACACCGGTCTGGACCTGCTGGGGCTGGCCAGTTTCTTCGTGCCCGGCCTGGGCCTGCCGCTGCTGGGCATCGCCGCGCTGCAGGTGGTGGATGACGTCTATGAAGGGTATCTCGACTGGCGCTTGGGAGATCGTCAAGGCGCCTTGGAACATGCCTTCAGCGTTGCGGTGAATGTGGCGCAAGCGGCGCTGGCTGCCGGCACTGGCGCAGCTTCGGAGCGCCTGCTGCGCCGCGCGTTGTTTGTCGATGGGTTGGCGCCTGTGCAAACCGCAGAGGGCCACTATCAATTGTTCGATCCCGGCCTCTCGGCCTATGCGCTGAGCGATGACCACACCGCCGTCGGCCAGTACGCCAGGGTCGACGGCCAGGCCCGATTGCGCACGCATCAGGCCGCTTTTCAGGTGATCGGCGACGCGTTCGAGGACCAGTTGCATATCCGGCATCCCCAGCGTGAAGGGGCTTATGCGCCCAGGCTGCGACACTTGGGTGATGGAGCCTGGCGCCATGAACTGGACACGCCGCAGGCCTGGCAGGGCGTCGAGTTGCTCAGGCGTTTTGCCGGTGACCTGGCGGAGGTGGATGAGCAGGCGGCTCACGATGTACTGCAGGCGACGGGCTACGATGACGATCGCCTGCGCCGTTTGCACCTGGAAGAGAGTGCGGCGCCGGCACGTTTGCGCGATGCCCTGCAGCGCCGCCAGCTGCACGCACGATACCCCAGGCTGCAAGGGGCGGCGTTCGAACAGCATTTCATCGAAAAGCAGCGGGTGCTGTCGCCTGGCGCACAGCTGTTGCAGCGTGATTTTCCCGGTCTGACGGCCCGCGGGGCAACGGAAATCGTGCAGCAGGCTGACGAGTTGCTGGTGCAGCGCATGATCGACCGGCAACGGGTACCACTGGGCTTGGCCGAGCAAGCGCGCTGGCTGTTGAGGGACAGCCGACTGGACCGAGCATGTGCCGGCCTGACCATGGCCGAGGCGATCAACGCCGACAGCGAGCGCCTGGCATTCGCGTTGTTGGGGCAATCGGTGAGCTGGCCCGATACCTTACGGGTTGAACTGCACGACGCCGCGCGAGGAGGGCCACTCCTGGCGCAGGTGGGCAGTCCCTGCGCCACTGATGTGCGTGTCATCGTCAAGGGCCAACTCGGTTACCAGGCGTTGGACAATCCTGCGGCGCCGCTGGAGGAGGCGAACAAGCATGGCAGCTTGATGGCGGCGTTACTGCAGCAATTGAGCGACACGCAGCGGCAGGCGCTGGGTGCTGCGGGGCAATCGGCCGGTGAACTGGCGCAGGCGTTGGCCCAGCGAGCCTTCACACGGCGTGATGAGCTGGCCAGTTTGCTGGGCATGGCGCCCGTTCCTGGCCGCGTCCGCCCGCCCGTACGTTTGGGCGATGGCCGGCTTGGATACCCGCTCAATGGCCGTGGAGAAAGCAGCACCGAGTCGCTGCGCCAGGCAATCAGGCGCGTGCTACCCACATTCACCGATGACGATGTCGAGGAGTTCATGGCGTCAGCGGGCCGCCATGGCATGACGCCCTGGGGGCGGTATTTCCACGTGCATGACCAGCTGCGCTTGCTGGAGAACGCCTTGCACGCCTGGCGTCGCGAGTCTGCCAGCCCGGTTCAGGCGGTGCGGCGTGCCTGGGTGGCAAGGGTCATTCGACGCGCCTGGCAGCGGCAGAATCGGGACGCCCACGGCAACCTCCAGCTATTCATCCATGGCTGGCGGATCGGCGCGCTACCGCGTTTGCCTGACGCGGTCGACTTCAGCCACATTGCACGCTTGAGCCTGCGCAACATGAGCCTGCTGGATATCGAGCCTGGTTTCTTGCAGCGCTTCGGTCGGGTGCAGGGCCTGGACTTGCGTGGCAACCTGCTGACCGCAATACCACCCGGCATCGAGCAACTGGTCGAGTTGGTGGAACTCAACCTCTCCGACAACCATATCGCCCTGACCCGTGAGGGGAGCCAACGCATCGCTGCGTTGCAGCGCCTGCAGTCACTGGACTTGCATCGCAATCTGCTTGGCCAGGCCCCGGACGTTCGTACGCTGCGCCGCCTGCGCAGCCTGAACCTGCGCATGACGGGGTTGCAGGCACTGCCCCAGGCGTTACTGGAGTCGCCCATGCTTGTGGTTCTCGACCTGCGCGAAAACGCCATCAGTGAACTATCGGAGCCGGTGCTCGACCTGTTGCAAACCCACATTGGCTTGGTCCATCTGCATGGCAATCCGTTGTCCCCACAAGCCTCGATGCAGTTGCACGCGCGACTCGCACGACGGGCGACAGATGTGATGCCGGCCCGTGATCATGAAGACGTGCTGGAAGATGAGCGCCTGCGTTGGCTCTACGGGGTCAGCCCGGCAGACCAGCCGATTCGTATGGCACAGTGGAGCCGTCTGGCGGAGGAAGAGGGCGCACAGGACCTGTTCCGTTTTTTTGCCGACTTTTCACGCTCCAACGATTTCCAGCGCCAACCTCATGAAATGTGCCGCAGGGTGTGGGGCATCATCGAAGCCTGCGAGTTGAACGGGGAAGTACGTGAAGCCGTGTTTCGCCAAGCCGCCGGCCCGCGTACCTGCGCGGACCAGATGCTGTTGATCCTCAGTACCCTCGAGGTGCGCACGCTGGCCGCCCAGCGTACCGCGGGGTTGCAGGGCGCCTACGCGATGCGGCCTTTGCTGCAGCTGGGGCGGGAGCTGTTCCGTCTGGATCAGGTCGATCGCATTGCCAGCCGGCATATCCAGCAGGCGCGCACGCGCAGTCCAGCCACGCAGGTTGATGATGTAGAGGTGCATCTGGCCTACCGGGTCGGCCTGTCGATACCCCTCGGCCTACCGGGGCAGCCCTCGGAAATGAACTACGTACACGCCAGCGGCGTGAGCAAAGTTGACCTGGAGCTGGCCGAGCGTGAAGTCTGGGCCGCCGAAAGCCGAGGAGCCCTAAGCCGTTCGCTGGCTGAGCGTGAATTCTGGCAACAGTACCTGCAAACCCTGCATGCCGACTGGTTCGAGTCCATGAACGCGCCATTTCATGAGCGGCTGGCGCTTCTTTTCGAGCAGTCCGAACAGTTGACCGACCGGGTGTTCACCGAAGCGATCGAGGCGGTGAGAACCGATCAGTCGGCGGCTGAGCGGGCGTTGTACCTGGAACTGACCCGGCAAGCCTATGACCGGCACCCGAACTGAAGGCGCCCTCACCGAAATGGCGCAATCCGGGAGCAGGCTCGCCCGCGAAGTGGCCGGCTAACCCGTGCTCACAGGAAAAAGGGCTATCAATCCCAGGCAGGCGCCAGGCCGTCTGGGCTGACTTCACGGCCATTACGCTCCAGCGTGGCAATACGTGCCATGTCGTCGGCATCCAGCTTCAGGTCCCGGGCAAGCAGGTTGCTGGCCAGGTTTTCGCGCTTGGTCGATGACGGGATTACCGCATAACCCAGCTGCAAGGCCCAGGCCAGGGCAACCTGGGCGACCGTGGCCTTGTGCTTGGCGGCGATCTCGGCCAGTACCGGGTCTTTCAAGACCTTGCCGTACGCCAGGGTCATGTATGAGGTGACGGTGATGCCTTGTTCCTTGAGGAACGCGCTCAGCTTGGCATTTTGCAGGTAAGGGCTGAGTTCGATCTGGTTGGTGGCGATTTCGCCTTTGCCGACCACGTCGATGGCTTGGCGCGTAAGCTCGATAGTGAAGTTGGAAACACCGATTTGACGGGTCAGCCCCAACTGCTTGGCTTCGGCCAGGGCTGCCATGGATTCAGGCAGGTCCACGCCGTTGCCTGGCGCTGGCCAGTGGATCAGCAGCAGGTCGACATGGTCGGTGCGCAGCTTTTGCAAGCTGTCACGCAAGCTGGGCACCAGCTTGTCGGCCGCATAATTGTCGACCCAGATCTTCGTGGTAATGAACAGGTCGCTGCGCGGCACGCCGCTTTCGGCGATGGCCTGGCCAACTTCGGCTTCGTTCTTGTAGATCTGCGCGGTGTCGATGACCCGGTAGCCCAGCGCCAGGGCCGACTTGACCGAATCGATGACGGCCTGGCCGGTGAGGCGGAAGGTGCCTAAGCCGAACGATGGAATGCTCATGGAAGTGCTCCTGCTGGTTGGCTGAGAATAAACCGCACTCAGGTGTAGCCCGGTGCCAGTTCGAATGACGGCCAGTGTGCGGGTTTTATCGGGATTGATTAAGGCGAGTGGCGCGCAAGGTCTTTTGACCTGAAGACAAAGGTCGAAGCCGCTAAGCTAAAAGCAGCCGGCCGGGTGGTGCAATACCTATCCAGTTCTCAGGCCTCTGGAGTGGTGCAATCGCTGCTTTCGCCGAGAACAGCCAGCGATGCCCAATTCGACATTTTCCCCACACTCTGCCGATGCCCTGATCGCCAGAGGCCTGCCAGCCTGGCTGACCAATGCCTCGCTTGAGCGCCTTGGCACACTGCATGAGAGCCAGCAACGGCAACAGCAGCTACAGCAACGTCTGCACGACAGCCTGGCGCGCATCACCCCGGTGGCGGCGTTTGCCCAGCCATTGCTGCAGCAGGCACTGCAAGCACAACATCAGTTGAACCTGGACGTGCGCCAGGCCCAGTTGCGACGCAGCGTCCTGCAGCGCTTTCCTTCCTATATCGCGCATATTCCAGATGCGCTCAGAAGGCAGGTCTACCAGCACAGCCTGTTGCAATCGGCGCTGCACAACTTTACCGAAGCTGACACCTTCGCCAGCGGGCTAGTGCCAAGGGCTGACGTGCTGGATGGTGACGGTAAGGTGTGTGCCATTTCAGCGTCGGCATTTTTCAAGTTGTGTCGGTCACTCGACGTGGGTGGCCAGTACCAGCGGTACCTGCAGGCACATCTGGTGCCGGGAGGCGAGGCCGACTCGCTGATTGCGCAAGCTGCCCGGACGAACCTTGAAGCGGCGTTGCGGCTGTCGCTCGTCAACGGTGAAATCGCAGAACAGGCCCATGGTCATTGTGCGCCGTTGCTTGCCCTGTGCGCGACGGGCGCTGCTTTGCCCGCTTGGGTCCGCCCAATGCAGCTGCGGGTATTCGGCCAGAAGGTGCGCGGCGCAGTAGCGTTTGAAATAGCCCATCAGCCAGCAGACGGTGAACGTTGCGAAGGGGTCCTGTGCTGGATCCCCGATGACCCTGAAGGCCCATTGACCTGGTACGCGTCCTGGGGTGTGTTGTACCAGACCCTGGGCAAACAGTTCCGTTTGCCCGGCTATGTCGAATTCTTCCAGCGCTTCATCGGCGAGCGGGACCGGGAGGCCTACACGCGTGCCTTGGCCAATGCGTTGAGCAAGCTCGCGGCGGATGCGCCAGTGATGCTGGATGGGCGTCATGAACCTATTGCAACGCCGTTGTTCGAGCACTTGCGGCAACAGCAGGTGGATACCCTGCTGGACAACGCCAAGGTACACGCGGTGCCTACCGCCGAGGTAGACGCGCAGGTGCGTGAAAAGCGCCTGCATTTCTACCTGAGCTTTGCTTTGGACGCCTTGGGCCTGGCGAGCTTTGCCTTGCCGGTACTGGCCTTGCCCTTGCTGGGGATCACCGCATTGCAGGTAGCGGAGGAAGTGTATGAAGGCTATGCCGACTGGCAGCTGGGCGACCGTCAGGCGGCGCTGGAACACTTGTACGCAGTGGCGCAGACCGTGATCATGACGGCTGTCAATGGAGGGGGCGGGGCCGCCGTGAACAGGCTGGCCCGTGCAGTCCATGTTGATGAGCTGGTACCGGTGCACACGGCTCCCGGCAGATTGAAACTGTGTGACCCTGCGCTGCCAGGCTATAGCGTCGAGCACCGGGGGGAGATCGGCCAGCTCGTCAACACGCAGGAGGGCGACTATGTGCGCACGCAGGTGGCGAGCTACCTGACATCGCTGGACCCCGACACTCAACAGCGGCGCATTCGCCATCCGGTGCGCTCCGATGCCTTCACGCCACTTCTGGAGGATAACCAGGCAGGTGGCTGGCGGCATGAACTTGAGCGCCCGCAACACTGGGAGGGCAGCGTAGAACTGTTTCAGGGGCTGGGGCACGATTGGGCGCAACTTGACCCGCAGGCGGTGGCTGAGGTGCTGCGCACCACCGGCCTTGGTGAGGATCAGCTTCGCCGCTTGCACGTCGACCATGCCCCGCCCCCGGCGCGCCTGCAGGATGCCGTGCAGCGGCATCAGCTGCATGCCCGCTCGCCCGGGTTACGCGGTGAGGCCTTCGAGCGACAGTTGCAGGCATTGCAGCCAGCGGCGACCGAGGCCGAAGCCTTGTTGCTTCGGGACTTCCCCGGCCTGTCGGTAAACGGCGCCCGCGAAATCATCGGGCAATCCCCCGAGGCCCTGGTCGATACCCTGCATGCGCAGCAACGCGTGCCGCTGTCCCTGGCCGAGCAGGCCCGCTGGTACCTGCGCGATGCGCGACTGGATCGCGCCTGTGCAGGGCTGGTGCAAGTCGCGGCGATCAACAGCGACACCGAGCAACTGGCCTTGGGCCTGATCGCTTCCAGGGCGCCTTGGCGAAACGTTCGGATCGAACTGCGCAGCGAGTCTGTCAGGGGCGAGATGAGGGCATCGGCCGGCGCACAGTCAGCCGGTGAGGTGCGTACCCTGCTGAAAACCGCCGTGGGTTATCAAGCTCTGGATGCTCATGGGCAGGCGTTGCCCGGTGCCCAGGCCCAGGACAGTCTGTTCAGGGCGCTGCAGCTGCAGCTGGACCCTTGGCAGCAGCGCGTGTTGGGCGAGGCTGGTGAAGACCCTGAAGCGCTCGCTGATGCTTTGGCTGGGTGGGCTCGCGAGCAGCGCGACAGGCTCCCCGCGCTATTGGGTATGGCGCCCGTAGGCCTCGGCTTCAGGCCGCCGCTGCGGCTAGGTGATGGTCGCCTGGGCTATCCCCTGAGCGGCCGCGCAGAGAGCAGCAACGCTGCGCTGCGCCGGGGGCTTCAGCGGTTGTTCCCGCATGACGAAATCGATGTGGACCACTTCGCTGATGCTGCCCGTGGGCTGGGGCTTACGCCCTGGAACCGCTACTTGCAGCTCTGCGAGCAGTTGCAGGCGCTGGACCAGGCGCTGGGGCGCTGGCGGCGCCAGTCGACAGGGCCGCTGCAACTGATCCGGCGGGCGCGCATGGCCCGGCGCATTCGCCAGGCGTGGCAGCGCCGCATTGCCGATGCAAGCGGCGAGTGCGAACTGGTGCTGGATGGCTCAAGGTCAGGGTCGCTGCCAGCACTGCCCGAGACGGTGAGTTTCGACCATGTAACCCGGTTGACGCTGCGTGACCTGGGCCTGGCGACAGTCAGCGAGCGCTTCCTGGGTCGGTTTCCAAATGTGCTGCGGCTGGATTTGTCGGGCAACCACTTGACGGCGGCCCCCGACACCTCACACATGGCCGTGCTCGGGCTGACCGACCTGAGCAACAACCGTATCGTCGAGGTGACCGAAGCGCAGGCCAGGCGGATACGCGCCAACCCTGCCTCGGTACGCTTGCAAGGCAACCCGCTGTCACCGGTTGCGCTTGAGCGATTGGCTGTCGAAGCCTTGCCACCTGCCGAGCCCCGGGCGATGGCGGGTGACCCCTGGTTCGAAGATATCGCTGAACAGTTCGTCGCAGATTGCAGGACCGAGTGGCAGGTGCTTCAGCTGGAGGGCGGCGGCAGCGGTTTCTTTGCCTTCCTCGAGGAGCTGCGCGGGTCAGACACATACGCCCGCAACCCGCGGGATATCAGGCGCCAGGTCAACGAGTTGCTCTGGGGCATGTATCGCCATGAGACTGTTCGGCAGACGTTGTTCGAGCTGGCGACCATGCCGCGCCGCATCACCAGCCTCGATGAAATGATCGTCGGCATGAAGCTGGCTTTGCGAACAGCGGGGCTGCGTGGAAGGCCCCTGGAGCGTGAACTACGTGACCTTGGGCGTGAGCTGTTCAGGCTCGAACAGGTCGATCGATATGCTGCCGCTCACATCGAGCGCCTGCGCCAGCGGGCTGAGCAATTCGATGAAAACGAGGTGTACCTGGCCTTCAGGACCGCGCTTGCCGAACCGTTAGGGCTGTTCGGCCAGCCCGAATACATGAACCTGGAGCATGTCCAGAGCGTGACGTCGGCCGAACTGATCGAGGCCGAAGCTGCAGTCTACGAGGCGGAGACGGCCGAAGTACTCGGCGGGTTTCTGGCCCGGCAACAGTTCTGGCAGGACCACGTGCGAAGCGCGTATGCCGATCGGTTTGCGGGTATGAGCCAGCTCGATCCAGCTCGGCGCAGCGCTGAGGAGCAGGCGTTGACGCTGAGCCTGGCCCGCGGCAACTACTGGACCTGGTATCGACTGCAACCCCCTTATGGCCCTGGGATCCGTGCTTTCGCTCATCTGTCGCGGGCGCTGGAGCAGAGCCTTGAAGCGTGGCACGGGCAGCCTGGGGACCCTGAGTATGCAGGGCGAAAACATCTCGCTGACCTGCTCCGCCAGTTATGGCAGTCGCATTATCACGATAATGCCGCGCCACTTGATACCAGTATCGAAGGGGTACTGCTAAGTACCCTGCCAGAACTGCCAGCGGGCATCATGTTCGATCGGCTGCGTGCCTTCTCGATATGTAACCAGCAGCTGTCGGTCATCGAAGCGGACTTCCTGCGGCGTTTTCCCAACATGGAAGACCTGGATTTGTCCGGCAACTGCCTGGCCGAACTGGACGGGCTCGAGCATCTGCCGCAGCTGCGCCGCCTGAACCTGGGTGGCAATCAGCTAGGGAGCCTGGCGGGCCTGCAGCATCTGAACCTGCTGACGGACCTGGACCTCAGTGGCAATCAGCTCGGTGAGCTGCCTGCCGCAGTCGAGCAGTTGGCGCAACTGAGCAACCTGGACCTGTCCTTCAACCGGATATCGGTGCTGGACGACCGCATCGCGCAGCTGTCAAACCTGGAGAGCCTGCACCTGCGCGGCAACGTGCTGGTCAGCCTGCCGGGTAGCCTTGGCCAGCTTACCGGCTTGCGAACGCTCGACCTTGGGGGCAACCGTCTGACAACGGTACCGGCCAACCTGAATCAACTGGGCAGGCTGACCCAGCTGTCACTTTACGACAACCTCATCACCCTGGACGCTGAAGGGCAATCACGGCTGGAGTGGTTTTCCCGTCTGGAAGTCCTTGGCCTGGGCCGCAACCCGCTGGGTGCCGCGCCGCAGTTGCGCTTCAATGTGCACCTGCGCTTTGTGTCGTTGCGCGCCACCGGCCTGCGCAGGGTTCCGCTTCGCCTACTGCAAAGTTACCCCGACATGATCGTGGATTTGCGGGAGAACCGGATCGCGACCCTGAGCGCAGAAGCCATGGAGTGGATCGAGGCGCACCCGTGGGCAGCCGACCTTGCTCAGAATCACCTGAGCGAGGCGACCATGGCGCGCATCCATGAGGCTTTGATGCGGTTACGTGAGGAGCAGGCCAGAGAAGACCAGCAGCCAGAGCCAAGCATGAAATCCCCGAGCAGGGGCGGTTGATACGGGCGGCAGTGACGCCTGCAAGAGAGCAGGCTGGCCCACCGGGCGGTGGGCCAGTCGGGTAACGATCAGCGGCGGCGGAACAGCGGCAGCGGCTCGTCGGTGGCGGCCTGGTAGGTCACCGAGAAGTCCTTCAGGCTTTGCAGCGCGTCTTCCGGGTCCTTGTCGGCACGGATGGCGAATGCATCGAAGCCGCAACGTGCCATGAAGAACAGCTGGTCGCGCAGCACGTCGCCAATGGCGCGCAGCTCGCCCTTGAACTTGTAGCGGTCCCGCAGCAGGCGCGCATTGGAGTAGCTGCGCCCGTCTGTGAAGGCCGGGAAGTTCAGCGCGATGACCTGGAAGTGCTGCACGTCCTCGCCGATTTCTTCCGCTTCCTGGTCGCTGTCCAGCCACACGCCCAGGCCGCCGTCGCGGACCTTGAGCACGTGGGCATGGTCGCGCCACATTTGCAGCGGGACGATGTAGTCGTCGCAGTTGGTCAGCTCGTCGAACGAGGTTTCCTTTGGCAGCAGGTGCCAGGTTTCGTCGACGATCTGGTTGTTCTTAATGATTCGCTGCATAGACGCGTTCCTTGAAGGGGTCGATGCCGATACGCTGGTAGGTGTCGATGAAACGCTCTTCCTCGGTACGTTGCTCGACGTACACGGCGATCAGCTTCTCGATCACATCGGCCATGGCATCCTGGGCGAAGGACGGGCCCAGGATCTTGCCCAGGCTCGCGCCGCGTGCGGCGTTGCCGCCCAGCGACACCTGGTAGAACTCCTCACCCTTCTTGTCCACGCCGAGGATGCCGATGTGACCCACGTGGTGGTGGCCGCAGGCGTTCATGCAGCCGGAGATGTTGAGGTCGATTTCACCGATGTCGAACAGGTAGTCCAGGTCGTCGAAACGGCGCTGGATGGACTCGGCGATCGGGATCGACTTGGCGTTGGCCAGCGAGCAGTAGTCACCGCCCGGGCAGCAGATGATGTCGGTCAGCAGGCCGATGTTCGGCGTGGCGAAGCCGCTCTCGCGCAGTTCCATCCACAGCGCGTGCAACTGGCGCTGCTCGACGTCGGCGAGGATGATGTTCTGCTCGTGCGAGGTGCGCAGGAAGCCGAAGCTGTAGCGCTCGGCCAGGTCCGCTACGGCGTCCAGCTGCTTGTCAGTGAGGTCGCCCGGCGCAACGCCGGTAGGTTTCAGCGACAGGGTCACGGCGACGTAGCCAGGGCGCTTGTGGGCGCGGGTGTTGCGCGAGCGCCAGCGGGCGAAGCCTGGAGTCTCGGCGTCCTGCGCGGCGTAGTCGATGTTTTCGAGCGCCAGGTATTCCGGGTCGACGAAGTGGCGCGACACGCGCTGTACTTCAGCCTCGGTCAGGGTGGTGTCGCCGCCACGCAGGTGGACCATTTCGGCCTCGACCTTTTCGGCAAACACTTCCGGGGTAAGGGCCTTGACCAGGATCTTGATCCGCGCCTTGTACTTGTTGTCACGGCGACCGTAACGGTTGTACACGCGCAGGATCGCGTCCAGGTAGCTGATCAGGTCCTGCCACGGCAGGAACTCGTTGATGAACGAGCCCACCACCGGGGTACGGCCCAGGCCGCCGCCGACCAGAACACGGAAGCCCAGCTCGCCGGCAGCGTTGCGCACCGGTTCAAGGCCGATGTCGTGCACTTCGATGGCGGCGCGGTCTTCCTGCGAGCCGTTGATGGCGATCTTGAACTTGCGCGGCAGATAGGCGAATTCCGGGTGGAAGGTGGTCCACTGGCGGACGATCTCGCACCATGGGCGCGGGTCGATGATTTCGTCTGCGGCGACACCGGCGAACTGGTCGGTGGTGGTGTTGCGCAGGCAGTTGCCGCTGGTCTGGATGGCGTGCATCTGCACGGTGGCCAGCTCGGCGAGGATGTCCGGGATGTCTTCCAGCGCCGGCCAGTTGTACTGCACGTTCTGGCGGGTGGAAATGTGGGCGTAGCCCTTGTCGTAGTCGCGAGCGATCTTGGCCAGGGTGCGGACCTGGGTGGCGTTCAGCTGGCCGTACGGCACGGCGACACGCAGCATCGGCGCGAAACGTTGGATGTAAAGGCCGTTCTGCAGGCGCAGAGGGCGGAATTCTTCTTCGCTCAGCTCACCGGCCAGGTAGCGGCGGGTCTGATCCCGGAACTGCTTGACGCGGTCCTCGATGATCCGCTGATCGTACTCGTCGTATACGTACATAAAAGTCCTGTCTCAGGCATGCAGCTATTCGCGCGCACGGCCGCGCACTCCGGTACGGAGCGGGGGAAAGATAGCAGGTTGCGGTTATGCGCTAAAGTGATGTTTTAGCATATGAAAAGAACCAAATGGACTATGTGAGACTGACTGCCATTTGTGCGCCAGGCCAGCCCTGGCGGTTATAATCTGGCGTTTGCTTCGCAGAGATGTCAGCCCATGCTCAAGGCCTTGTGCCAAAGCTTTTGCCTTGCCGTGCCATTGGCGGCAAGCGCGCAGCCATCGGTGGTTTTCCTTAACCCGGGGCTGTCGAATGAAACGTTCTGGACCAGTTATGCCAGCTTCATGCAGGCGGCAGCGGATGAGCTGGGCATGACCCTGCGGATAGAATACAGCGAGCGCCGTGCCGACCTGGCCCTGACCCAGGCCAGGGCGATCCTGCAAGGCCCACAACGGCCAGACTATCTGGTGCTGGTCAATGAACAGTACGTGGCGCCCGAGATCATTCGCCTGTCGCGGGGCAGCGGGGTCAAGCTGTTTCTGGTCAACAACGGCCTGACCTCCAGCCAGGCGCGCAGTATCGAGGCCCAGCCCGGGAAGTACGCCGAGCTGCTGGGGTCCTTGACCGCCAACGACGAGCAGGCGGGCTTCCAGATGTTGCAGCAGATGGCCAGGCAGTTGCCGCGCGACAGCGGGCCGGTGGACCTGGTGGCGTTTGCCGGGGTCAAGACCACACCGGCCTCGCAGCTGCGCGAGGAGGGCATGCGTCGCGCCCTGGCCGACTTTCCCCAAGTGCGCCTGCGTCAGGTGGTCTACGGCGGCTGGAGCCGCCAGCGTGCCTACGAGCAGGCGCAGCAGTTGCTGGAGCGTTACCCGGCTACCCGGCTGGTATGGTCGGCCAACGACGAGATGGCCTTCGGGGCCATGCAGGCGTTCGAGGAGGCGGGGCGCAAGCCCGGCGGCGATGTGCTGTTCAGCGCCGTCAACAGCTCGCCCGAGGCCTTGCGTGCGCGCCTCGATGGCCGCCTGAGTGCGCTGATGGGCGGGCATTTCACCCTCGGCGGCTGGGCCATGGTGATGCTCCACGATGACGCCCTGGGGTTGGCGGTGAACCGCGACGGCCTGCGCGAGCACCGAGTGCCAGTGTTGCAGGCAATCGACCCGGCCAAGGCCAGACGCTGGTTGAAGCTGCTTGAACGGGCCGACTATGGCGTCGACTTCCAGCATTACAGCGCTGAAGGGCGGCCAGCGAGCTATCGGTATCCGTTTCTTGCGTCACCTGTCGAATATTGAAAGACCCTGCTTGAGGGAAGGGCATTGCTCGTCTTAACTGCTGGTGGTGAAGTGCATTCCCATAACCACTACAAGAGGCAATGCAATGGGAAACTCAACCAAGGTCCGCAAAGCTGACAGCAGTGTCGATGCCTGGGCGATCCTCTGTCTGATCGTTCTGGTTGTAGTGACCGCTGTGTATTGGGTCAGCCACCAGTGACTTGAAACTCAAGACCGTGATGCAGCCAAAGCGCCTGCGGGAGGGAATCTCGCGGGCGCTTTTATTTTGCCTGTCAGGGCCTCGTCGCCGGCAAGCCAGCTCCCACAGGTTCACCACAGGCCTTAAAAACTGTGGTGGGCCTGTGGGAGCTGGCTTGCCGGCGATGAGGCCCTTGCAGGCTAACGGGTAAGGTGCAGGGCAAGTTGCACCAGGCCGATCAGCACGGCAATGAACACCAGGGTGAACAGCGTCCCCAGCGCAATGAAATGGCTGGCTTTGCCGTGGGTAAAGTCGCGGGCGCGGTTCTTGCCGCTTTGCACGCCGAAGGCGGCGGCGAGGATGCTGTGCAGCATCTGCCAGAAGGTCGGGGGTTTGCCCTGGCTGGAATCGTCCATGGTGGCTCCTGAGGGAATCAGAGGCAATCAGGGACAGTGTAGGCAATTGACATGAGGTTGCCTGTGCCGGCCTATTCGCGGGTGAACCCGCTCCCACAGGGACCGCATTGCCCTTGAGGCCTGCGCCGTACCTGTGGGAGCGGGTTTACCCGCGAAGAAGCCAGCAAGGTCTTAGTTGTCGTAACCCAGGTTAGGCGCCAACCAGCGCTCGCTGACGCTGATGTCCTGCCCTTTACGCGCGCTGTAGCGCTCGATCTGGTCCTTGTCGACCTTGCCCACGGCAAAGTACTGCGCCTGCGGGTGGGCAAAATACCAGCCACTGACCGCCGCCGCCGGGAACATCGCAAAGTGCTCGGTAAGGAACACGCCGCTCGGGCCGGTCTCGCCGATGCCGGTGCCGTCCAGCAGGCGGAACAGGGTTTCCTTCTCGGTGTGGTCGGGGCAGGCCGGGTAGCCAGGGGCAGGGCGGATACCGCTGTACTGCTCCTTGATCAGCGCCTCGTTGTCCAGGTGCTCGTCGCGGGCGTAGCCCCAGTGCTCTTTGCGCACCTGCTCGTGCAGCCACTCTGCGCAGGCTTCGGCCAGGCGGTCGGCCAGGGCCTTGACCATGATCGAACTGTAGTCGTCGCCCTTGTCCTGGTAGGCCTTGGCCACTTCCTCGGCGCCGATGCCGGCGGTGGTGATGAACCCGCCCACGTAGTCGGTCACACCGCTGTCTTTTGGCGCGACAAAGTCGGCCAACGACCAGTTCGGTTTGCTGTCCGGCTTGATGGTCTGCTGGCGCAGGTGGTGCAGGGTGGCCAGCGCCTGGCCGTCCTCGCCATACACCTCGATGTCGTCATCTGCGACCTGGTTGGCCGGCCAGAAGCCGAACACTGCGCGGGCGCTGATCAGTTTTTCATTGATCAGCTTGTCGAGCATTTCACGGGCGTCCTGGTACAGCGCCGTGGCCGCCTCGCCGACCACTTCGTCGGTGAGGATGCGCGGGAACTTGCCGGCCAGGTCCCAGGAGATGAAGAACGGGGTCCAGTCGATGTACTCGGCCAGGGTGCGCAGGTCGATGTCTTCCAGCACCTTGACGCCGGTGAAGGAGGGCACCGCAGGCTGGTAGCCGGCCCAGTCGTACTTCGGTTTGGCGGCGATGGCCTGGGCGTAGCTCAGGCGCTCGGTGCGGGCGCTGCGGTTGGCGGTGCGCTCGCGAACTTCGACATAGTCCTGGCGGGTCTTTTCGACAAAGCCGGGCTTCAGCTCCCTGGACAGCAACTGGGTGGCAACGCCTACGGCGCGTGAAGCGTCGGTAACGTAGATGACTGCATCGTTGCTGTACTTGGGTTCGATCTTGACCGCCGTGTGTGCCTTGGAAGTGGTGGCGCCACCGATCATCAGCGGCAGCTGGAAGCCCTGGCGCTGCATTTCGCGGGCCACGTGAACCATCTCGTCCAGCGACGGGGTAATCAGGCCTGAAAGGCCGATGATGTCGCACTTTTCGTCGCGGGCGGTTTGCAGGATCTTCTCGGCGGGCACCATCACGCCCAGGTCGACGATGTCGTAGCCGTTGCAGCCCAGCACCACGCCGACGATGTTCTTGCCGATGTCGTGCACGTCACCTTTTACCGTGGCCATCAGGATCTTGCCCTTGGCTTCCGGCTTGTCGCCTTTTTCGGCCTCGATGAACGGGATCAGGTGGGCCACGGCCTGCTTCATCACGCGGGCCGACTTGACCACCTGCGGCAGGAACATCTTGCCTGCGCCGAACAGGTCGCCGACCACGTTCATGCCGCTCATCAGCGGGCCTTCGATGACCTCGATGGGGCGCGCGCATTGCTGGCGGCACTCCTCGGTGTCTTCGACGATATGCGCGGTTATGCCCTTGACCAGCGCGTGTTCCAGGCGCTTGCCAACCGGCAGCGAGCGCCAGGCTTCGTTCTCGACTTCCTTGGTGGCGCCGCCGCCCCGGTAGTCTTCGGCGATGGCCAGCAAGGCGTCGGTGCCTTCCGGGGTGCGGTTGAGCACCACGTCCTCGACCTTCTCGCGCAGTTGGGCCGGGATCTCGTCGTAGATCTCCAGTTGGCCGGCGTTGACGATACCCATGGTCAGGCCGTTCTGGATCGCGTGGTAGAGGAACACCGAGTGGATCGCCTCGCGCACCGGGTTGTTGCCACGGAACGAGAACGATACGTTGGACACACCGCCCGAGCTCAGGGCGTGGGGCAGATGATCGCGGATGTAGGCACAGGCTTCGATGAAATCGACGGCGTAGTTGTTGTGCTCCTCGATGCCAGTGGCGACGGCGAAGATGTTCGGGTCGAAGATGATGTCTTCTGGCGGGAAGCCCACTTCGTTGACCAGGATGTCATAGCTGCGCTGGCAGATTTCCTTCTTGCGCGCGGCGGTGTCGGCCTGGCCAAGCTCGTCGAAGGCCATCACCACCACGGCGGCGCCGTAGCGCTTGCACAGGCGGGCGTGGTGCTTGAACTGCTCGACGCCTTCCTTCATGGAGATGGAGTTGACGATGCCCTTGCCCTGGATGCACTTCAGGCCCGCTTCGATCACTTCCCATTTCGAGGAGTCGATCATGATCGGTACGCGGGAGATGTCCGGCTCACCGGCGATCATGTTCAGGAAACGCACCATGGCCGCCTGGGAGTCGAGCATCCCTTCGTCCATGTTGATGTCGATCACCTGGGCGCCGGCCTCGACCTGCTGCAGGGCGACTTCCAGGGCTTCGGTGTAGTTCTCTTCACGGATCAGCCGGGCGAACTTGGCGGAGCCGGTGATGTTGGTTCGCTCGCCGACGTTGACGAACAGCGACTGGCGGTCGATGGTGAATGGTTCCAGGCCCGAGAGGCGGCAGGCCTTGGCGATTTCCGGGATCTCGCGGGGCTTGTACCTGGCCACGGCCTCGGCAATCGCCTGGATGTGCCCAGGGGTGGTGCCGCAGCAACCGCCGATGATGTTGAGGAAGCCGCTGGCGGCGAATTCTTCTACTACGGCGGCCATTTCTGCCGGGGTTTCGTCGTACTCGCCAAAGGCGTTTGGCAGGCCGGCGTTGGGGTGGGCCGAAACGTGGGTGTCGGCCTTGGTCGACAGCTCTTCCAGGTAGGGGCGCAGGTCCTTGGCGCCGAGGGCGCAGTTCAGGCCCACCGAAATCGGCTTGGCGTGGCGCACCGAGTTCCAGAACGCTTCGGTGGTCTGGCCCGACAGGGTACGGCCGGAGGCGTCGGTGATGGTGCCGGAGATCATGATCGGCAGTTCGACGTTGTCGTCCTCGAACACCTGTTGCACGGCGAAGATCGCAGCCTTGGCGTTGAGGGTGTCGAAAATGGTCTCGATCAGGATCAGGTCGGCGCCGCCCTCGATCAGGCCACGGGTGGCCTCGATGTAGTTTTCCACCAGTTCGTCGAAGGTGACGTTGCGGTAGCTGGGGTCGTTGACGTCCGGGGAGATCGAGCAGGTGCGGCTGGTAGGGCCGAGCACGCCGGCGACGAAGCGCGGCTTGTCGGGGGTTTCCAGAGTCTTGGCGTCGGCCACCTGGCGGGCGATGCGCGCACCCTCGACGTTCAGCTCGTAGACCAGCGACTCCATGCCGTAGTCAGCCTGGGAAATCTGCGTGGCGTTGAAGGTGTTGGTTTCGAGAATATCCGCGCCGGCATCCAGGTAGGCCTTCTCGATGGCGGCGATCACGTCGGGGCGGCTGAGCAGCAGCAAGTCATTGTTGCCCTTGACATCGCTTGGCCAATCGGCGAAGCGCGTGCCACGATAGTCGTGTTCCTCGAGCCGGTAGCTTTGGATCATAGTACCCATGCCGCCGTCGAGGATCAGGATGCGCTCATTGAGTGCGTGCTGGAGTGCTTGGAGACGAGCGCTGCGGTCGGACATAGGAACTACCTGGTCGGGCAAATTTCAGAAGGTGCCGAATCATAACAAAGCTGCGCGGTTTTTAGGCGCATAGGCCATTTGCATGAAAACTGCTCATGTTGGTTTCATGCTGGCAAGAGCACCAGGGACGACCAGATAAATCGTGATTGCTTTCAAGAACCAGGACATTTCGCACATGGTGCATCGTTTTCTTGCTGGCGCCTTCGCCCTGTTGATCAGTGGCCTGGCGTTCGGGCAAGCCCCCCAGTCGAGCCCGGCCATTTCCTACACCCGGGACATTCAACCAATCTTCACCGAGAAGTGCGTGGCCTGCCACGCCTGCAACGACGCTGCCTGCCAGCTGAAGCTGGAAAGTCCCGAGGGTGCGCTGCGCGGTGCAACCAAGGTACCTGTGTACCAGGGTGAACGGAGCAAGGCGGTGCCCACCACGCGGCTGTTCTACGATGCCCACAGCGAAGGGGAATGGCGCAAGAAAGGCTTCTATTCGGTGCTCGACAACCAGGGCAGCCAGGCCGCCCTGATGGCGCGCATGCTGGAGCTTGGGCACAAGACCCCGCTTACGCCCAACGCCAAGCTGCCCGAGGACATCGTCCTGGGCCTGAACCGCAACAACATGTGCCCCTTGCCCCACGAATTCGACGCCTACGCTGGCGCCCACCCCAAGGAAGGCATGCCACTGGCGGTTACCGGGTTGACCGACCAGGAATACGACACCATGCGCCGCTGGCTGGCGGCCGGCGCGCCGGTGGAATATCAGCCGATCAAACCGAACGCGGCCGAGGCCCGGCAGATTGCCGATTGGGAGGAGCTGCTCAACCGCCCGGGTTCCACCGAGGCGCTGGTTGGCCGCTGGCTGTACGAGCACCTGTTCCTTGCGCACATCTATTTCGTGGGTGGCGAGCAGGGCCACTTCTTCCAGTGGGTGCGCTCGCGCACGCCGAGCGGCAAGGCGGTCGACCTGATCGCCACGCGCCGGCCCAACGACCCGCCAGGCACCGACTTCTATTACCGGCTGATCCCGGCGCAGGGGGTGATCGTGCACAAGACGCACATCACCTACCCGATGGGGCCGCAGAAGCTCAAGCGGGTCAAGCAACTGTTCTACGCCGGCGACTGGCATGCTGCTGCATTGCCGGGCTATGGCCCGCGTCACCGGGCCAACCCGTTCGAAACCTTCGAGGCGATCCCGGCAGTGGCGCGCTACCAGTTCATGCTGGATAACGCTGAATACTTCGTGCGCACCTTCATCCGTGGCCCGGTGTGCCGTGGGCAGATCGCCACGGACGTGATCCGCGACAATTTCTGGGCGCTGTTCCAGGAACCGGCGCATGACCGCTACATCACCGATGCCAAGTACCGGGGCGAGGCCACGCCGTTGCTGGCCATGCCCGGGCAGATCGATGATGTGGGCAGCGTGCTGGGCCTGTGGCATGCCTACCGCGACAAGCGCAACGAGTACGAGAAGCTGCGCCGTGAAGCCTATGCCGAAATGCCGGCACCGGGTTGGGCGACGCTGTGGGCCGGTAACGACAATGCACTGCTGAGCATTTTCCGTCACTTCGACAGCGCCGCGGTGAGCAAAGGCTTGATCGGCGATGTGCCGCTGACCATGTGGCTGTTCGACTACCCGCTGTTCGAGCGCACTTATTATCAGTTGGCGGTCAACTTCGACGTGTACGGCAATGTTTCGCACCAGTTGCAGACGCGCCTGTACTTCGACCTGATCCGCAATGGCGCCGAGGTCAACTTCCTGCGCCTGATGCCGGCCGATCAGCGCCAGGCAATCCTGAGTGACTGGTACCAGAACAGCGGCAAGGTGAAGATGTGGATGGATTATGAAAACATCGACACCGACACCCCGAGCGGCATCAAGCTCGACCCGCGCAACCCCAAGCGCGACTTTGGCCTGAAGCTGGTGGAGCGCACCGGCAGCCTGAACGCCGCGCCCGACCCGATCAACCGCTGCCAGGGTGCGTTCTGCTCACGGCCGCAGATGAACGAAGCGTTCCGCAATGCCGAGCAGTCGCTCAGCCGCCTGGTGTCGCGCCCGGCCGCAGGGCTCAAGGTGATCAATCAGTTGCCCGAGGCGACGCTGCTGCGCATCGAGGCGCCGGGCGGCCAGCGCCAGGTCTACAGCCTGCTGCGCAACCGCGCGCACAGCAACGTGGCGTTCCTGCTGGGTGAGGCGTACCGCTACCAGCCGGGGCTGGATTCCCTGACCCTGTACCCAGGCGTGCTCAGCAGCTACCCCAACTTCATCTTCAACATCCCGACCGACGATGTGCCGGAGTTTGTCGAAGACATGGAGTATGCCAAGGATGATGCGGCGAGATTTGAACGCATTGTCATGCGCTGGGGCGTGCGCCGTAGCCATCCGCAGTTCTGGCATTACTTCCATGACCTGAACAGCTTCATCAAGGAAACCCAGCCGGTCGAGGCCGGGGTGCTGGACATGAACCGCTACGAGAACCTCTGATCGGGGTGGCTGACCTTTCCGATCAACCTGCGGTCGGAAATAGTGGGTGGTCCGGGGGCTGCGCTGCAGCCCAATCGCCGGCAAGCCAGCTCCCACAGGGGCCGCGTTGCTTTCGGTTGACGCGGTCCCTGTGGGCGCTGGTTTGCTGGTGATGGAGCGCACTGCGCTCCCGAAGACCTCAATGCACCGGCAATTGCAGGGTATTCCATGCTGTATTCGCTTCAGGCACTGCGGGCGTTCGCCGCCTGGGTGGTGGTTTGCCACCATTTCATGCAGATATTCTTCGACTTCCACGCAACCGGCCCGATCGGCCAGTTGCTCACTGACCGCGGCGCTGTCGGCGTCGATATTTTCTTCGTCATCAGCGGGCTGGTCATCTACCTGTCGACCTGCGACAAAACCATCGAACCGCGCCAGTTTCTGCTCAACCGCGCCTTGCGCATCGTCCCGGCCTACTGGTTCTACACGGCGCTGATGGCGCTGCTGCTGCTGGCCTTCAGCCAGTGGATGCCACACCAGGAATTCGACTGGCATCACCTGCTTCTGTCGTTGCTGTTCATACCGGCGGAAAACCCCGGTGGCTATGGCCTTTACCCGACCTTGAACGTGGGCTGGACGCTGAACTTCGAAATGTTCTTCTACCTGCTGTTCGGCCTGGCCTTCCTGGTGCGTCAGCGTCATCACCAGTTGCTGGTGACCGCCTTGTTGTTACTGCTTAGCGAGGTCCTGGGTCGGCTGGGCCTGCTCAGCCACTTCTACAACAACGGCATCATCTACGAGTTTTTGCTCGGTATCGGCCTGGGTGTGCTGTACCGCCGCGGGCTGATCCGCCAGGGGCGCTGGCTGCCGCTGGTATTGCTGGCTGCGGCGGGCCTTGCCATCTATCACCTGGATGCGTCCCTGCGCCTGCTCCACTGGGGCGTGCCCAGCGCGATGATCGTGCTGGCATTCATTGCCCTGGAGCCGATGTTCCAGGGCAACCGGCTGCTCAAGGCTTTGGGCGATTGTTCGTACTCGGTGTACCTCATCCATGTGCTGGTGCTGTATGCCGGCTGGTTCGCCAGCCAGCGCCTGCACCTGAACCCCTACCTGGTGTTCGCCCTGTGCGTGCCGTCCATTGGACTAATGTCGTGGTTCAGCTACCAGTGGCTGGAACGCGGCCTGTACCGGCGCATGCAGGCGTGGCTGGCGGCGCCACGGGGGCAGGCCCCGGAATACGCGCTTTCCCGAGTCAAATACTAGGACTTTGTACAAAGGCCGGGTTGGCGTACACTTGGCCGCAAGTCTGTGAGGAACCTACATGAGCGCTATAACCATTACCGACGCCGCCCATGACTACCTGGCCGATCTGCTCTCCAAGCAGAACACGCCTGGCATCGGCATTCGCGTTTTCATCACCCAGCCGGGCACGCAGTACGCAGAGACGTGCATTGCCTACTGCAAGCCGGGCGAAGAAAAGCCTGACGACACCGCCGTGGGCCTGAAGAGCTTCACGGCGTACCTGGACGCGGTCAGCGTGCCGTTCCTGGAAGACGCACTGGTGGACTATGCCACCGACCGTATGGGTGGCCAGCTGACCATCAAGGCACCGAACGCCAAGGTGCCGATGGTCAACGAAGACAGCCCGATCAACGAGCGCATCAACTACTACCTGCAAACCGAGATCAACCCCGGTCTCGCCAGCCACGGTGGCCAGGTCAGCCTGGTGGATGTGGTCGACGACGGCATCGCCGTGCTGCAGTTCGGCGGTGGTTGCCAGGGTTGTGGCCAGGCCGATGTGACCCTGAAGGAAGGCATCGAGCGCACGCTGCTTGAGCGTATCCCGGAGCTCAAGGGCGTGCGTGACGTGACCGACCATACCCAGAAAGAAAACGCCTACTACTGATGCAGGCGCGGTTTGTGTGGGGTGGCCTTCAGCCGTGAAAAGCCGCCCTCACAAAGCCTTCCCTTAGCAACAAACTGTTACGGTTTCAACCCCTGCGACAACAGGCCGCAGCCCGTATTCAAAGGGCTGTAGCCCATCACCGCCATGGTCGGGTAGAACCCCTGGGGGTGTCATGCCAGAATGCCCCGGTTTTTCGGTCGGCCCGTCCCAAGGGTCGGCACCTTCCCTGTAAAGGATGGTTTCATGAATGATCTATATACCCGGCGCGCAGTTGTCGCCGGGATGGGCGTTCTCGGGCTTGGTTTGCTGGCTGGCTGCAGCCCGGCCCGGGGGCTCGACTTCAAGTACGGCAAGAACATGAGCAACGAAATCCTGGGGCGCAAGTTCAGCCTCAAGGACCCGCAAGGCAACGTGCGAACCCTGTCGAGTTTCTACGGCAGCATGCCGATGGTGTTCTTCGGTTTCACCCAGTGCCCGGCAGTTTGCCCGACCGCGCTGGCGCGTGCGGCGCAAATCCGCAAGTTGCTGCGCGGCCGTGACCGCGACCTGTTCCAGGTGGTGTTCATTACCCTGGACCCGGAGCGCGACACCCCCGAAGTGCTCGACGCCTACGTCAAGGCCTTCGACCCGTCGTTCACCGCGCTCACTGGCACCCCCGAGGAAATCGCTGCGGTGGCCAAGGAGTTCAAGGTGTTCTACGAAAAGGTCCCGGCCGGCGATACGTACACCATCTCTCATTCGTCCACCAGCTACGTCTACGATACGCGTGGCACCCTGCGCCTGAGCCTGGGCCATTCCCTGAACGCCAAGGAATGCGCCGAAGACCTGGTCACCTTGATGGAGATCTGCTGAATGTCGATGCAACCGATAAAACGCGGCCTGGCTGCCCTGGTACTCATGGGCCTGGCCCTGCCGGCCCTGGCTCAGACCACTGTGAGCGATGCCTGGGCGCGTGCCAGCGTGCCGCACCAGCAGTCCACCGGTGCCTTCATGACCCTGACCGCCAGCAGCGACAGCAAGCTTGTGAGTGTGGCTTCGCCCGTGGCCAAGACCGTGCAGGTGCACGAGATGACCATGAACGGTGACGTGATGGGCATGCGTGAGGTAAAGGCCGTGGAACTGCCGGCCGGCAAACCGGTGACCCTGGACCCGAATGGCCTGCATGTGATGCTGATGGGCTTGAACGGCCAGGTGAAAGAAGGCGACAAAGTGCCGCTGACCCTGACCATCGAAGATGCCACTGGGGCCAAGGAAACCCTCGACGTACAAGCCGACGTGCGTCCGCTCAACGCCGACGCTGGCGGTGGGCATGACCACATGCACATGCAACACTGACAGACCAAAGGGCCGCATTTAGCGGCCCTTTTCTTTTCAGCTGCGGCGCTCAGCTGCGAAAGCGCGGCAGCGGCCTGTCGAGTGTCAGCGAGGTCAGCGTTTTGCGAACCTGGGCCTCGTCGGCCTCCAGCGCCCTGAGGCTCGCGCGGATCTTGCCGGCGGCGGGCACATCGCCCTGCCGGTCGATCCAGTCGGCAATCTCCTTGCAGGCGCTGCTCAGGCAGGCTTGGCGCTGGTTCATCAGCGACAGCAGGGTGGTGAACTCTCTTTCGGACATGGCAGGATCCTCCATTCAGCCCTGTCAGTGTAGCAGCGCCTGAGCAGCTTGCCTGAGGCCGGGTGCCGCACCCTTCATCCGGGCAGGCAGGCACTGCGGTAGGCCCCGGGCGTCACCCCGTATGCCTGTTTGAACTGCCGGCTAAAATGGCTTTGGTCGGCAAAACCCAGGTCGAACGCCACCTGCGCGGCGGCCAGCCCACGCTTGAGCATTTCCCGGGCGCGCGCCAGGCGCCGCTGCTTCAGCCAGGCATGCGGCGGCAGCCCCGTGGCCTGGCGGAACACCCGGGCGAAGTGGAACGGCGACAGATTGACCGCCGCTGCCAGGGCCTCCAGCGAAGGCGGGTCGGCCAGCTGGGTTTCCAGTAATTCCCGGGCGCGGGCCACGGCCAGTGGCTCGTGGCCGGGGGCCGCAGGTTCGGCGCACTGCCCGTGCCGTTGCACCAGGGCAAGCACCGCCTGGCGCCAGGCGGTCTGTTGCTGCAAGGCGCTGGCGCCGCCTTCGGACAACTGGTGCAGTTGGCTGAAGGCGAGGGCCAGGGCGGGGTCGTGAATCACGCTGTCCTTGAACCCTGGCATGCCGTGGCCGCCCAGTTCCAGCTCGTCGAGCACGCCGGTGACGCGCTGCTGCTCGGGGTAGAAACCGCGATAACGCCAGCCTGCTTCGTGGGCGGTCGCGCCGGTGTGCAGCTCGTCAGGGTTGATCAGCACCATGCTGCCGACCGGTGCCAGGTGCTCGCTGCCACGGTGCCAGAAGCGCTGGGCGCCCGATTCGATCACGGTGAACACATAGCCTTCGTGCACATGGGGGGCGAAGCGCTGCTGGAAGTAGCGCGCGTGCAGCATCTCGACGTGGCCTAGTGCCGGCGCCTGCCACAGGTGTGTCTGTTCGCGCAGGCGCGTGCTCATGCCAGCCAGCTGCGCAGGAAGAAGAAGATCAGCATGCTCGCCAGCATGCTCAGCAACACGCTGCGGGTCAACAGTACCAGCGCAATCGCTACCAGTGAGCCCAGCAGGTAGGGGTTGAGCAGGCTCAGGTCAAGCTGGTGGTCGGGCATGAAGATGATCGGGCCGCAGATGGCGGTGAGCATGCCCGGCACTGCAAAACCCAGGAACTGCCGGGCATTGGAGCTAAGGCGCAGGGGCAGGCGCGGCTCCAGGAACGCATAGCGGTTGAGGAACACGATGGCGCCCATGGCAAAAATCAGGATCCAGGTCATGCGCGTGCTCCGGCAAATTTCTGGCAGACGAAACCGGCGCTCATGCCCAGCAGGCCTGCGGCCACCAGGGCGGTTTCCCAGTGCCAGTAACTGAACAGCACCGAGCAGAACAGCGATACCGCCACACACACCAGCGTGGCCAGGTTGCGCACCAACGGTGCAATCAGGGCGACGAAGGTGGCAACGATGGAGAAGTCCAGGCCGTACTGGTCCAGGTGCGGGATGTTCTGGCCCAGCAAGATGCCTGCCAGGGTGAACAGGTTCCAGGCCACGTAGAAGGTCAGGCCCACGCCCAGGGCGTACCAGCGGTTGAACTGCTGCTGGTCGTAATGGCTGGTCAGGGCAAAGAACTCGTCGGTCAGCAGAAAGCCCAGGCCCAGGCGCCAGCGCAGCGGCTGGCCGGACAGCAGCGGACGCATCGAAAGACCGTACAGCAGGTGCTGCGAGGTCAGCAGCAGGGTGGTCAGCAGGATCGACGCCAGGTTGGCGCCGCCCTTGAGCATGCCGATGGCCACCAGCTGCGCGGCCCCGGCGAAGACGATGGCCGACAGCCCTTGGCCCTGCCAGGCGCTGAGGTTGGCCTCGATGGCCATGGACCCGGCCAGCAAGCCCCAGGGGGCGACGGCGAGGGACAGCGGCAGGATGGCGATGGCGCCGTGGAGAAAGGCTTGGCGGGCGATGTGGGGCATGATGGCTGCAATGCGTGGACGTGGTAGAGCAGCATGCCAGACGGGGCAGGGCATGGCTTGAACGATCTTGCTGCTGCAGGCGTGT
This sequence comes from Pseudomonas sp. 8_5_2, assembly GCF_059295255.1. Taxonomy (NCBI): domain Bacteria; kingdom Pseudomonadati; phylum Pseudomonadota; class Gammaproteobacteria; order Pseudomonadales; family Pseudomonadaceae; genus Pseudomonas; species Pseudomonas sp. 8_5_2. The sequence goes on along the minus strand of NZ_CM181238.1, from coordinate 3,898,599 downwards.
GAGGTAGCCGTTCAGGGGCGGCTGGTGAGCTGCCGCTGCGCCGTCACGCAGCCGTTGGTGTCCACCGCCTTCTGCAGCAGGCTCTGGCGGTGCTGCGGGTCGAGGTCACCGAGCAGGCGGTACAATTCGGCCTGATAGTCACGCTGGCGCCCCCACAACATTTCCAGACCTTGCGGACGGCTACGGTTGCAGACAAGACGCGGCGCCGGTTGCGGGTAGTAGGCAGCGTACACGGTGGCCATGTTGGGGATAGCTTCGAGTGCTGCGCGGTACTCGCTGCTGGCGTTGTAGGGCGCGCACCACGTGGCGATGGCGGGCGCCGGTGCGGCAAAGCCCTGCTTGAGGCTGGCTTCGAGTAATGGGCAGGCAGCATCGGCGATTTGCCCGGCGGGCAGGTAAGTCATGTAGTACAGCGCCAGGCGGTACTGCGCGACCGGATGGCCCAGGTCCACCGACTTTTTCAGTAAGGCGACCGCTGTCGGCAAGGTGTGCGCCAAGGCCTGGCCCTGGCGGCTGAGTTCGGGGTCGCCGCCTATGGAGGTGCGCAGCGTGCTGGCGCCGTCTTCCTGGTTGTCGGCCTGCTCCAGCAGCGGCAAGGCCTGACGGTACAGCAGGTCGGCATGTGGGTCGATGTTCACCTCCAGCGCGTGCCCGGCCAGCGGCATCAGCGCGACCAACAACGGGAGCAGGCTACGCGTGCGGCTCACGGGCGCACCCTATGGGCGAGCATAGGCGGGTGGACGGCTTCGATGTTCATGGCGGTCAAGCGTGCGCCTCGGGCAGATCGGAACGACGCCGTATTCTAGCCACCCAAGGGGGGTTGTCGGAAGAGCATCCGGCAACTCTCAGACGAGCTTGATCGGCGTGACCTTGCGCTGGGCGTGTTTTTCCTGGGCCAGGCCAAGCTTGGCAGTGATCACCTTGGCCAAGGCATTGTTGCCCAGGTCGTTCAGGTGCAGGCGGTCGATGAACAGGTCGGCGCCGAATACCGGCGAGCTGCTGAGCATGCCGTTCATGTCGTAGCAGGGCACCGGGTCGGCCTGGCTCTTGATGCGGCGGAAGAAGGCCGAGTGCAGCTGGCTGTCGAATGCGCCTTCCAGCAGCCGGTCGAAGTTCGCCGGTTGTTGTTCCAGCGCTGCCAGCATGGCCTGCTCGCCGCTGGGCAGGGTATCCCGGCACCAGGGCAGCAGCGGCTGGAGGATGAAAGTGAGGGTGGCGTGGCTGTCTGCCAGCAACCTGTCCCATTGGCGCAAGGTACGGCCGATGCTGTCCGCCGCGCGGGCCAGTCGCTTTTCCGGAGGGGACAACGCCCAGTTCAGCGGCGCCTTGACCGGAGGGGCTGTCAGTGCCTGGCCGATGCGCCGCCACAGCGGTTGGCGACGCGGCGGCGCGGCAGGTTGCATGCCTTCGCTGAAACTGTTGAGAAAGTCCTGGTAGGCCTTGGCCTGCTGCGCGTCGCCGGGGCCGGCGACGACTTCGCACAGGGCTTCGTGGGCCAGGCTGTTGAGGCCGCTCAGCACGACCACATGGCCGAGCTGGCCAAACCGGTGCTGGTGAGTCAGGAACATCAGCAGTTCCTGGCTGGCATTGAGCCCGCAGCCGGCCAGGCTCAGCCAGACCTCGCCGGTGAGCATGGACAGGTGCGAGGCCACCGTGTGTTCGTCGGAGCTGGCGCCGATGCCCAGGGCGGTGGAGCCGCCGACCAACAGGTTGATGCGCGATGCACCGCCGCGCTCGGCCGCCGAAAAACGCTTGCCGGCGCAATGGCTGTAGCGCAGGCCCAAGGCATCGGTGTTGATGGTGCCGGAGCGGTAGCCGGTTTCGTGCACATGCACGGTGTGCGGGGCACGGCGGCTGCCCAGCAGCAGAAAGCGCTGGTAGTCCTGTTGCAACGGCGAAGGAGCCGGGCTCATATCAGTTGCGGTCATGGTCTTTCCTTCTGTTGCATCGGCTGCTCCGCAGCAGGTTCAGGCCGCCAGTTCCTTGAGGTTGTACAGCAGCCCGCCCGAGGCGATCAGCAGCAGGGCGACCCCCGAGGCCAGGCTGATGAAGCGGTTGCTGCGCTGCGAGGCAAGCTTGCCGATGGCGAATATGTACAGGCTGAGCACGGCGAAATCGATGGCCACCCACAGCAGTGACAGCACCACCATGCTTTTGCCGAACGATTCGGTGATCTGGATGAACTGCGGGAAGAAGGCGATGAAGAAAATGATGTCCTTGGGGTTGGAGATGCCCACCATGAAACCTTGCAGCAGGCCGCCACGGTCCGGCTTGGCGGACTCGGCCGGCGCATCGCCCGCGGGCGCTTGCAAGGCATCCTTCAGCGTGCCCATGGCGATGTAGCCGATGAACAGGCAGCCAAGCAGGCTCATGGTGCTGAGCCAGGCCTTGTCGATGGCGGCGCTGGTAAGGATGATCCACGCGGCAGCACCGATCAGCACCAGTGACGCCCAGTTGGTGCCGACGGCGGTGAACATGGCCTTGCGCGAGCCAGAGGCAGCCGCAGTGTTGACGATCAGCGCCACCACCGGGCCGGGGGTGGCGATAAGCAGCAGGACGGTGAGGGCATAGGTGGCGGTAAGTGCGGTATTCACGGTCAGTTCTCGATCAGTATGTCGGGGGTCGCCTGGTGTGCGGCATGGGCGTGGAACGGGCAGCGGGACGGGTTGAGCGACCCTGCCTCCTGCAGTTGGTACTGCTTCCACTCGTAGTTGTCGGTATCGCCGAAAAAGCCCAGGGTTTCCGGCATGACGCCGTTGTTGTAGTGGCGCACGCGGTCGCGGATGCGTTCACGGATGCGTTTGCCACTTTCAGTGTTGGCATTGGCCACTTCGTCGAAGTTTTCCCGCGGGTTGATGACGAAGGTGATGTGCTGCCCCAGGTTGCGGCTTTTCATCTGCTGGTGGCCGGGGAAATTCATGTTGATGAACAGCGGCATGCCGGCGTAGCAGAACGACCAGCCGTTGTCGTCGGGGTCGGTAGGGATGCCCTGCGGCCATGGGTGCGGGTCGCGGGCATGCACGCCGCGCAGCACCTTCCAGGCCAGCGCCTGCTGTTCGGCCAGGGTGCAGCTGGCGGCGGTTTCGAGAAACACCACCAGTGGGCTGCCGATACGCTGCTTGGGTTTGATCGGGGCGACGGTGCTGACATAGTCGGCCAGGCCCTGTGCAATATCATCGGCCAGTTGCTCGGCGCGGGCGAACAGGATGTGGCAGGTTTCACCGTTCACCGCCTTGCGGCCGAACAGGCAAGGGAATTCAGGGTTGGCGAGAATACTGCGAAAATGTTCTATGGTCTTGTACGTCCAGTGTTGCATGTTGCAACCATGTTCAGCGGCCAGCTCTAGCGCATCCAGGCGATAGCAATTTCCATATCCCGTAAACATGGATTTCCCCAGGCGTTAATTAAATTGAACGTTCCAGTCATATGCAGGCAGGATCTTGGTTATGTTTGTTATTTACCTGCATTTTCCGAGACGAACCTGACGTTGTAAAACGCGTGGAACTATGACCTACTATTAGTCTTGCTCATGCTTAAGGCGCCGCCATGTCAGAACGGATTCAGGCCTTGCACGCCCTGCGTGCCTTCGAGGTGGCCTCTCGTTACGGCTCCTTTACCCGGGCTGCGGAAGAACTGGCCTTGACCCAGGGTGCAGTGAGCCATCACATCAAAACCCTCGAAGCCATGTTCGGCTGCGACCTGTTCGAACGTCGCGGCCCCAAACTGAGCCTGACCGAGCACGGCCGGCTGCTCTCGCAGGAGCTGAAGGTAGGCTTCAAGATCATCGAGAATGCCTGTGCATTGCTGCGCCAGGACCGCTATGGCTTGCGCCTCAAGGCGCCGTCAACGCTCACCGTGCGCTGGCTGCTACGCGCGCTGGACGGGTTCAAGAAGATCGAGGACAACTGCAGCGTGCAGCTGTCGAGCGTGTGGATGGACATCGACAGCGTGGACTTTTACTCCGAGCCCTACGACTGCGCCATTCTCCTGGCCAACGGGCGTTTCCCCGCCGATATCGACAGCTGCAAGCTGTTCGATGAATGGTTGATTCCGGTGTGCCACCCCGATTACCTGCCGCAGGCGCAACCGGCGCTGTCCGACCTGAGCCAGTGCGAGTTCCTTCACCCGTCCCCGGACCGGCGCGACTGGCGGCGTTGGCTGACGCGCATGGACGCGCTGCACGTCAGCATCGACCAGGGGCAAGTGTTCGATACCCTCGACCAAGGCATTTCGGCTGCCCAGCAAGGCCTGGGCATTTCGGTGGTCGACCTGGTGCTGGCCAGTGCCGACCTGGCGGCAGGAAGGCTGGTGACCCCGTTCAAGCACGCAGTGGCCACCGGCGACGGTTACTACATGACCTGGCTCAAGGCCAGCCCCAAGGCGCGGCAGATGCACAAGCTACGCGACTTCCTGCTTGGCCAGGTCGCGCCGCTGGCGCACAAGGACATCAACTACCTTTACGGTTGAACACGCGTTCGAGCATGAAGTCGATGAACACCCGCAACTTCGGCGGCACCTGTCGCCCGGATGGCCACAGCAGGTAGAAGCTGCCGCGCCGCTCCATGAAGTCATCGAGCACGCTGACCAGCGTGCCGTTGCCAAGTTCGCGGCGCACGTTGAAATCGGGCAGGCAGGTGATGCCACGGTGGTTGACGGCAAAGCAGGCGCGCGTTTCGACGTGGTTGCAGACCATCGAGATGGGGATGTCGTAGGCATGTTCGGGGTGCTCCTGGCGCAGCGGCCAGGTTTCCAGCTTGCCGGTGCTGGGGAAGCGGTAGTGCAGGCAGGTATGCGCCGCCAGGTCACGCGGGTGCAAGGGTGTGCCGCGTTCGCGCAAGTAGTCGGGCGAGGCTACCAGGCGGTGCTGGAAGTGCCCCAGGAACTTGGCGTTGAGCCGCGAGTCCAGCGGCTGCCCGCCGCGCATAACCACGTCGAAGCCTTCGCCGACGATATCCACCATGCGGTCCGAAAAGTCCAGGTCCAGTTCCACCTGCGGATACAGCGCCATGAACTCGGCCAGCGCCGGCATCACCAGCCCGGTAACCTGCGGCATGCTCACCCGCAGGCGGCCACGCGGGGTTTCGCTGGCTTGCGACAGCGCCTGCTCGGTGGCCTCGATCTCGGCCAGGATGCGCCGACTGCGCTCCAGAAACAGCATGCCCTCGGCCGTCAAGGTGATGCTGCGAGTGCTGCGGTGGAACAGGCGCACCCCCAGGCGGCTTTCAAGCCGCGCCACGCGCTTGCCCACGGCTGACGCGCTGACACCCAGCGACTGCCCGGCGGCGACGAAACTGCGGGTCTCGGCCACCCGGTTGAACACCACGAAGCCGCTGAGGCTGTCCATTGCATTTTCCTGATTACGGACATGAATGTCCTGGCTGAGCGGCATTGTACCCATCTTTTTCCCTAATGCCGCCCCCCGGCAGACTGTGCGCCTCTCTTCATTTCAAGGCCTCCGCAATGACCCAGACCTCATCTGCTGCGCTACCTGCAGCCAGCACCGAGCGCTTGCCGCTAAGCGGCTTGCTGGCGCTGGCGCTGACCGGCTTCATCGCCATCCTCAGCGAAACCTTGCCTGCGGGCTTGCTCGACCAGATCGCCGATGGCATGCACATCAGCCAGGCCATGGCCGGGCAGTGGGTGACGGCGTACGCGCTTGGCTCGCTGTTGACGGCCATTCCGCTGGTGACCCTGACCCAAGGGTGGTATCGCCGCCGGGCGCTGCTGCTGGCAATCGTCGGTTTCGTCCTGTTCAACGGGCTGACCGCCTTGTCGACCTCCAATACCCTGACGCTGCTCCTGCGTTTTTTCACCGGCGCTGCAGCGGGGCTGGCCTGGGGGCTGATTGCAGGCCACGCGCGGCGCATGGTGCCGGTGGCGCAGCAGGGTAAAGCCATGGCGGTGGCCATGCTCGGCGCACCGATTGCCTTGTCGCTCGGGTTGCCGATCGCCACATGGCTGGGGGCATGGCTGGGTTGGCGCGCCACCTTCGTGGTGATCACCCTGGCGGCGCTGTTGCTGGTGATCTGGGTGTTGCTGTCGGTACCAGACTACCCCGGGCATGCCGCTGGCAAGCGCCCGTCGGCCATGCAGGTGCTGCGCACGCCGGGGGTAGGCATTGTGCTGCTGGTGATCCTGACGTGGGTGCTGGGCCACAATATTCTCTACACCTACATCGTGCCGCTGCTGGCGGCGGCCGGCATGGCGGCCGACATCGGTCCGGTACTGATGGTGTTCGGCGTGGCGGCACTGGCCGGGATCGGCCTGGTGGGGCTACTGGTCGACCGGCATCTGCGCACACTGGTGCTGCTGAGCCTGGCGGGTTTCGCGCTGGCTACCCTGGCCTTGGGGCAGGCGTCGTCATGGCTGGTGTACCTGAGCGTTGCGTTGTGGGGCGTCACCTACGGTGGCGCGCCGACCCTGCTGCAAACCGCCTGCGCCGACGCGGCGGGCGAGGGCGGTGATGTGGCGCAGTCGATGCTGGTGACGGTGTGGAACAGCGCCATTGCCTTGGGCGGGATCATCGGCGGGGTGCTGCTGACGGGGGCAGGTGTCGGGTCGTTTGGCGCGGTGGTTCTGGCATTGATTGTGGTGGCCTGGTTGTTGGCCTGGGCCGGGCGACGCGGCGGTTTTGTGAAGGGGGAGCGCCAGGCTTGAGGTTTTCAGCGCCACTAAAAGCCTCACGCCAGACCCGACAGCGGTAGAATCACCCATTCAACAGACAGGTAAGAGGTTGGCGCGGTGGAGTTGCAACAGGGCTTTGTCCTGACCCGGCATTGGCACGACACGCCCGACGGCACCTGCGTGGAGCTGTGGCTAGCCACCGACCAAGGCCCGCGCCAGCTGCGCCTGGCACCGCAGGTGTCGGTGGCGTTCATCCCTCAGGCGCAGGAGGCGCATGCCAGGGTATTGCTCGGCAACGAGCCTGGCGTCGAGCTGCGCCCCCTGCAGCTCCAGGATTTCGACCACCGGCCGGTGCTGGGCCTGTACTGCCGCCAGCACCGCCAGCTGATGCAGCTGGAGCAACGCCTGCGTACTGCCGGCATCGAGGTGTTCGAAGCCGATATCCGGCCGCCCGAGCGCTACCTGATGGAGCGGTTCATCACTGCCCCGGTACAGTTCACCGGCCAACCGGATCCCCACGGCGTGCTCTGCAATGCGCAGCTCAAGCCGTTGAAGGGGTATCGCCCGCCTCTGCGCCTGGTGTCGCTGGACATCGAAACCAGCGAGCGCGGCGAGTTGTACAGCATTGCCCTGGAAGGCTGCGGCCAGCGCCAGGTATACATGCTTGGCCCGGCCAACGGCGATCCTGCTGACATCGACTTCGACCTGCACTATTGCACCAATCGTGCCGCGCTACTGAACTGCCTCAACCAGTGGATGGCCGAACACGATCCCGATGCGATCATCGGCTGGAACCTGATCCAGTTCGACCTGCGTCTGCTGCATGAGCATGGCGGGCAACTACAGGTGCCATTGGCACTGGGCCGCAATGGCGCGCCCATGACCTTGCGCAGCCAGGCCGGTGGCGGCCATGTGTTTGCCGATGCACCGGGGCGACTGCTGATCGACGGTATCGAGGCGCTGCGCTCGGCGACCTGGAGTTTCCCTTCGTTCAGCCTGGAAAATGTCGCCCAGACCCTGCTCGGCGAAGGCAAGGCCATCGACACGCCCTACCAGCGTATGGACGAAATCAACCGCCGCTTCGCCGAAGACAAACCGGCGCTGGCACGCTACAACCTCAAGGACTGCGAACTGGTCACGCGTATTTTCGCCCACACCCGCCTGCTCGAATTCCTCCTGGAGCGGTCCTCGGTGACCGGCCTTGCGGTGGACCGAAGCGGCGGTTCGGTGGCGGCGTTCTGCCATTTGTACATTCCGCAAATGCACCGCCTGGGCTTTGTCGCCCCCAACCTTGGCAGCCGCCCGGACGAAGCCAGCCCTGGCGGGTTTGTCATGGATTCGCGCCCGGGCCTCTACGACTCGGTGCTGGTGCTGGACTACAAGAGCCTGTACCCGTCGATCATTCGTACCTTTCTGATTGACCCGGTTGGCCTGGTCGAGGGGCTGCGCCAGCCGGACGACGTGCACTCGGTGGAAGGCTTCCGCGGTGGCCGCTTCTCGCGTACCCGGCATTGCCTGCCGGCCATCGTCGAGCGGGTGTGGCAGGGCCGGGAAGCGGCCAAGCGCGAGGGCAATGCACCGTTGTCCCAGGCGCTGAAGATCATCATGAATGCCTTCTACGGGGTGCTCGGCTCCAGCGGCTGCCGCTTCTTCGACCCGCGCCTGGCGTCGTCGATCACCATGCGCGGCCACCAGATCATGCACCAGACCCGCCTGCTGATCGAGGCGCGCGGCTATGACGTGATCTATGGCGATACCGACTCGACATTCGTCTGGCTCAAGGGGGCCCACGGCGAGGACGCAGCGGCACGCATTGGTCGAGAACTGGTCGCCGAAGTCAATCACTGGTGGCAGCAGCACCTGGGCGACACGCTGGGCCTGCACAGCGCGCTCGAGCTGCAGTTCGAAACGCATTTCCGGCGGTTTCTGATGCCGACCATCCGCGGCACCGAAGAAGGCAGCAAGAAGCGCTATGCGGGCCTGGTGCAGCAGCCCGATGGCAGCCAGACCATGGTCTACAAAGGCCTGGAATCGGTGCGTACCGATTGGTCGCCACTGGCGCGGGAGTTCCAGCAGGCGTTGTATGGCCGGGTGTTCCGCAATGAGCCCTATCGCGAATATGTGCGTGATTACGTGCAGCGCACCCTGGCTGGCGAGCTGGATGCGCAGCTGGTCTATCGCAAGCGCCTGCGGCGCCCGCTGGCGGACTATCAACGCAACGTGCCACCGCATGTGCGCGCCGCACGGCTGGCGGACGACTACAACCGGCGCATCGGCCGCCCCACGCAGTACCAGAAGGGTGGCTGGATCAGCTATATCATCACAACTGCGGGTCCCGAACCTTTGGAAAACCTGCAATCACCGATTGACTACGAGCACTACCTGAGCCGTCAGTTGCAACCGGTCGCCGATGCCATCCTGCCTTTTGTCGGGGATGACTTCAGTGCCCTGACAGGCAGCCAGCTGAAGCTGTTCTGAGCCGGTGGTAACGCCATAGTCCCTTTGGCCACTGCTACTGCTTAGCGTTGCACCTTTCGATGAAAAAGGGGCATTTCATGAGCAATAGTGAGGCGGGCGATAGCCTGGCGTTGGAGCAGGGGTATCAGGATGGCGTGATCGTGCGGGCACTGCCGGCCTGGATGCGCAACTTGAGCGCCGCCGGTGCAGGGCAGCAACCGGCATTGTCGCCGATACAACTCACGGCATTGGTCCGAGCGTTGAAAACCGGCTTGCAGTGCAAGCAACGGCTGAGTCTTGACCTGCGGGATATTCAGGGTATCGAGCAGTACTGCCGGCCGCTGCTGCAGCGCGCCTTGCGCGACGATTTTTCAGTGCTGGTCGACTGCAGCACCCTCTACCTGCGCCACCATTATTTCACTATTGCGCCCAGGCCCGACTGGGCGCTTGGCCGATTGCCCCAGCAGCAACAAAACGACTTCGACATTCCGCTTGTCACCGCAGCGCTTGCCAATTTTACCGAGCACGAAGCGCAGGGGCGTGGGCTATCGCGCAAGGATCGCGTGGTCGCCGGGGATGGCGCTACAGTTGCCGGCATGACGGCGGCTGCTTTTGCCGGTTGCTGCCGCAATCTCGACCTGGGAGCGCGCTATCAGGAGCACCTTCAGGCTGCGCTCGATGCGCCGGCTGAGCGCACGCCCAGCGGGCATACGGTCGCATCGTCCCTGGCAGCGCTGCTGGCCTCATCGATGCTGGTCGACGCCTGTCGCGCCAGAAACGACGGCACGCTGACTGCCGAAGAGCTTGAACTGGTAGTTGGCTTGTGTCACCACGGCCGGCTTGGCGCTTTAGGCACCCGGGCGGTGCATGCCCGGCAGCTGACAGCCTACGCTTGCAGGCTCGAGCAGATACTGGTGCTGGACATCACTGATGACTTTATCGGGTTCAAATCCAGCGCGCGGGTACTGGTGTACATCCCGGACGACCCGGTCAGCCCGTGGAATGTAGCGACTGATCTGGATGCATTCATCCGCAGCACCTTGGGCAAGCGTCTTGCCAAACAGCCGTATCAGCGGTTTTTCCGCCGGTTCATCCGCCGCCGCGACCGTCAGGCGTTCTTTGCCCAGGTAGCCGGCGCCCTCAAGGACGTCGCTGACTGGGCAACCCGCGACATGGACCAGCACCTGTCCGATTACCCGCAACCATTGTTCGCCCACCTGGCCCAGGCATGGGTTGACCAGGTCAAGGACGACGCGGCGTTCATTGCGGTGCCAGTGAAGGACATCGACGCCAGGGTTGAGCAGCAGCGGCACAATCGGCTGGTCAACAGCGCCTGGATGACTGCCGGCGTGATGGGCCTATTCGTGCCGCAGCTCAATGCCGTGTTGCTGGGCATTGCAGCCTGGGGCTTGCTCGAGGACGTGTTCCATGCGGTAGGCGCCTGGCGTGAGGGCGATGCCCGAGCAGCGCTGGACCATGTGCTGGACGTGTTCACACAGCTGGTTGAGCTGGGGGTTACGGCAGTGGTCATGCGCACCGTCAGCCGAGCGTGGCAGAGGGTAGACCCTATGGTAGTGGCACGTCTGGAGGACGGGTCTGAAAAACTGTGGCAGTTCGACCTGGCGCCGTTTCGCAGTGCTGCCCCCCCTGTACAGGCACTGGCCGATGCCGCAGGGGTCTACCGTCAGGGCGAACGCTGCTGGGTCAACATGGAGGGTAGCTTTTTCGAGGTCCTGCAGCGCCCGGACGACCTCTGGCAGATCAAGCCCGTCGACGGCTATGGCCCCCTGCTTCGGCATAACGCTTCCGGGGCATGGCGAGTCTGGTGCGAACAGCCTGTCGAGTGGGATGACACCTACAAGATGTTCCAACGCCTGGGTGGCCCGTTCACCGAGCTGGCGCCTGTGCAGATAGACCACGTGTTGGCGATCCACGACATGACAGCAGAGCATCTGAGGGGGTTGCACGTGTGTAGCGGTGCGCCCCATGCCTGCTTGGTGGACACGGTGAATCGCGTGGCGGTGATGAACCGTATCCAGGCGCTGATCAGCCAGCTGCGCAGCACCCAGACGGTTCGAGACAGCGCTTTGCTGAACAGGGTCCGGCAAGGGGCGGAGACCGAAGCGCTGTCGGACGCCGAGCTTGCGGACCGGGTCTGGGGCACGCGGCATGCACTGCTACTGCAGCTGTACTATGAACGGTATCCCGTGACGCCGGCCACTTACGAGCTGCAGCGCGACTTCGAAAGCTTGCACCGCCTGGCAGCCGAGGAACTGCTGGGCGCTACGGACCAGCGCCTTGCCTACCATGCCGCCGACCTGGCAAGGCACATTCGTTGCGTGCGCGCGCATGAGGCGCTGTTGTTCGACCTGCCACAGGACCTGAATCTGGCGCGCGTTGTGCTGGCAGGCATGAGCCAGCTGCCAGGTGCAGCTGCAGGGCCCGGGTGGCAGCTGTTCGACGGCGATGCAGGCCAGCCGCTGGCCAGTACCGAAGGGGGGGCGGGATTGCTGCGGTTGAGGTTTCAGGGCGGTGCTTTTTATCTGAATGAACAACATGGACCGGGTGATCTGTTCGATCTCGTTGCCACCGGGTATAGCGACGAAGCGCATGCGGCGATGGGTATCGGGCAGCCGTTCGCTGCGCAATTACGTGCACGGCTCGCCGAGCATGTGGCGCGAGGACAGCTGGTCATTGCGAACGTACTGGGGATCAGGCGGCCTACCGGTTTCTTCCTTCCCCCACAACGCTTTGGTCAAGGGCTGACAGGATACCCATTGAGTGGTTGCCGCTCTTGTATCGGCGCCCGCGGCACGAGGCGACGGCCAGCGGGTCTTGCTGCCCAGCTGCGAGACCTGTATCCGGGGTTCGGTGAGCAGCAGGTAGACGACTGGCTTACGCGCGCGCGGGCCTCGCAGCTTGATCCCACGATGATGCTGGTCGACCTTGAGCAGCAGTTGCGGATGCTGACCCGCCAGCTGCGTAGCTGGCAGCGGTCTACTGCCCGAATCTGGGCCTGGAATGCGCGTCGCCAGTTTGCGGTGACGCTAGAGCACTGTTGGCGTCGCCTGGGCCCACGCTCGTCGGGCGAAGGGCGTGTCTCCTTTGAGCTCAGCAGTTACACCAGCAACCTGGATGAACTGCCGGCCATACCGCAGCAAGTGGATTTTGCCCACGTTTCCCGGATCAACTTGAGAAACCTGCAGCTGCGCAGGGTGCCGGAGGACTTCCTCCACGTGTTTGCCAGGTTGACTGTGCTGTGCGTCACCAATTGCCGACTGCGCAGTCTGCCTTTGTCCCGCGAGTTGGCTTCACAGCTGGAAGTGCTGGACGTGTCCGGTAACCAGATCAGTCTGGATGGGCGCGCCACAGACCTGCTGGCCCGATCCCGCTCGCTTGTCTATTTGAACCTGTCGCACAATCCATTACGCCTGGCGTTTTCCATCGTCGAAATGCAGAGCCTTCGGACGTTGATGTTGGGCAACACCCAGTTGACAGAGGTGCCCGGTGGTCTTCTGCAAGCCGCACGGCTGAGGACGCTCGATCTTGCCGACAACGCCATCCGGACCTTGCCCTTTGGTTTCTACCGTTCCATTTTGTGGCTCGACGGCAGGGTGCGGCTATCAGGTAACCCGCTACAGGGCGTACGCGATCAATGGCATGAACTGAATGATGACCCGGTTCCGACCATGCTCCGTTGGCTAGACCTTGTCACCAGCAGCGAGCGCGACCGCCTGGCCGATGCATGGGGCACGCTTGAAGCCCGGGCGGGTTCGCAGGACTTTTTTCATCTGTTGAAGAGGCTCACGACTTCCGCCGATTTTCGCCAGGCATTCACCAGCCGGTATCTGGCCTTGCGCGTACAGCGGATGCTGATGTACCTGGTGAAGCGCCCGGAGCTGCAAGCAGAAGTGTTCAGGCACGCCTTGAGCGAGTATTGCGAAGACAATGCGACGCTGCGCTTCAGCGATCTGGAGATCCGGGTGAAGGTCTGGAAGGCGCTGAACGAACACAGCGTTGTCGACACAGAGCAGGCGCTGCTTTCCATTGGCGCTCAATGCTGGCGGCTGGCAGCGCTTGATAGCCTGGCGGCGCTGCACGCGGCACGCGTGGGCAGGGCCGATGAATCGCTGGAGTTCGCCTTGGCGTACCGCCTGGCATTGATCGAGAATCTCGACCTGCCCATCGAGCACGACGAAATGCTCAACCCAGGAGTCGCCTTGCTTTCCGACCTGGACCTCGTCGTCGCAGCACGGCAGGTCCGCAATGCGCAGTCGCCGGACGCGCTGGCGGAATACCTGGTGTCGCAACGGTTCTGGAAAGCGTATCTGCAGAAGGCTTTCGGTGTGCGCCTGCAAGTTCCGCAGTCCATGCACGACGACCTCGAGGCAATGATGGAGCGTAACGCGCCCGCTGAGGAAATCAATCGGCTCAATGACAGTGTGCAACGCAGGGAGCGCAACCTGCAGTTACAACTGACCCGCGAAGCGATCGCCACGCATTTGCCCGCCGTAGTATTGGCACCCCCTGCACCCCATGGCTGAGCGAAGCCGTACTGCAGCTGGATGCGATGCGTTACTACGGTGTGCAAAGGGCGCGTTGGACTATGCTCATCTGACAGGCGGGCGTATGGACTTTGTGGGGGCTTGGGCAGGTTGTCGCAAACGGTAATGCTCGGTTACTTTTCGTTGACACACCGATGCCCCCGGTTGGTTTACGCTCGTTCGTCGGATCTTTCTCCCTGATCTGTAGTCTTCTGGTTTATCGAGAGAATAAGGAGATACGCATGCTCGTCCGGTCACTGACCTTCGCCGCCCTGCTCGCTATCACAGGGCCTGTTATTGCGGCCGACAGTGATGCGCCGCTGGCCAAGGAACTGGGCAAAGCCAGGCCATTGGTGGTCATTGCGCCCAGTAGCGCCGACCCGACCCTGCGCGGGTTGAACGAGGCGCTCAAGGACCCTGCCACTCAGGCGGGTTTCAAGGAGCGTAATCTGGTGTTGTACAGCGTTGCCCAGATGATCGGCAAGCGTGAGGACAAGAACCTGGAGCAGCAGACCACCATGGCGCTTATCCGCGAACTCAAGCTGGGTGCCAGCAAAGGTACCAAGGTGATTCTGATCGGCAAGGATGGTGAGCGGCACATGCTCAAGGATGACGACAGCGGCGGTACGATCGAGCCAGAGGACATCTTCAAGGCGGTCGATGAGCTGCCCGCCACCGAGAAGGCCGTTACAGCGCCCGAGCCCGTTGCGGCCGCCGCTGAACCCAAACCCAAGGACAGCAAAGCCGCCAAGCCTGCCAAACCCGCCAAGCCGGCGGCACCTCCCAAACCGCTGGAAGACTGATCCCCGGTAATGGCCCTGGCATGCCCAGGGCCATCTGCGCGGCATGTATCGGTCTGTATCTGGCAAGCGTACAGACCCATTTCCCTACAAAACAGCGCATCGCCTGATACATCCACGACAACTCCGCCCGGCCTAATGGCTCCACTTTCCAAACCAAAGTGGAGCATCACCATGACTCAAGTACGAAGCACCTTCGGCATTCTGGGTGCCGCCCTGATCGGCAGCATGGCCTTGGGCAGCAGCGCGTTTGCCGTCGAACCGCTGGCTCAGGGTTATCAGCTGGCGCAAGCCAAAGTGGCCGGCGAGGGCAAATGTGGTGAAGGCAAGTGCGGCGGCAGTGGCAAGGCCACGCAGGGCGAAGGCAAATGCGGCGGCAGCGACAAGGCCACCAACAGCGAAGGCAAATGCGGTGAAGGCAAGTGCGGAGCCAGCGCCAAGGCTGGGGCTGAAGGCAAGCATGCCGGCGCGTAGCTTGCCAGGCTTCACGCTGCCATGGCTTACGGCCTGTTCAGTCCCCTGACTGCCAAGGGCTGATCTTCTTCCCATGAAACGCCGCCACGCCCCTCCTGCTGATCAGGCGGGGCGTTGTGCCTGTTGGAGACCTGCCAATGCACTGCACACCTTCTTACGCTCTGCCTCTGCAGACAGGGCTCGGCCTGCGTCGCGGGCTGTTGCCCGACCTGCTGGAGATGCAGGCCGGCACAGTGGACTTTCTCGAATGCGCACCGGAAAACTGGATTGCCGTGGGCGGTGCCTATGGCAAGGGTCTGGCTCAATTGGCTGAGCGCTTCCCTATCACCTGCCATGGGCTGTCGTTGTCGCTGGGTGGCAGCGAGCCACTGGACCTGCATTTCCTCGACCAGACCCGTCAGTTTCTTGATCGCCACCAGGTGCGCTTGTACAGCGAGCACCTGAGCTATTGCAGCGATGACGGGCACCTGTACGACCTGATGCCTATGCCGTTCACCGATGAAGCCGTACGCCATGTGGCCGCGCGCATACGCCAGGCACAGGAATACCTTGAACGGCGCATTGCCGTGGAAAACATCAGCTACTATGCCGCACCGTACCAGGCGCTGAGCGAGCTCGAATTCATTCGCGCGGTTCTTGATGAAGCCGATTGCGACCTGCTGCTGGACGTCAACAACGTATTCGTCAACGCCTGCAATCATCGCTACGACGCCAGGGCATTCCTCAACGGCTTACCCAGGGAACGCGTGACCGGTATGCATGTGGCCGGGCATTTTGACGAGGCGCCCGATCTGAAAGTCGACACCCACGGGGCGCCGGTCAGGGAAGATGTCTGGGCCCTGTATGCCTTCGCTTGTGCCCGTTTTGGCGTGCTGCCAACGGTGCTCGAACGCGACTTCAACTACCCGCCACTGGCCGAGCTGCTCGCCGAAACGGCACGTATCCGCACTGTACAGCGTGCCTGGGGAGCTTCAATCCATGAATGAGACCCTGCGCGAACAGCAATACACCCTGGCCCGCCACCTGCGCGATCCTCAGCGCCATGCCCCGCCGCCCGGCCTGGAGGCGCGGCGCCTGAAGGTTTACTGCGAGTTGTTCTACGGCGCTATCGAAGGCTTGCTGGCTGGCAGCTTCCCGGTGATGCGCCAGGCATTAGGGGAACAGTGCTGGCATGCCCGCGTGCGTGACTTCTACGCCAACTACCGTAGCCAGACGCCGTTGTTTACCGAAATTGCCCAGGCCTTCGTCGATTACCTGCAGGGGGTGGAGCTGGACGCGCCCTGGCAGCTGGAGCTGGCGCACTATGAATGGATCGAGGCGCAGTTGTACCTGAGTGATGCCGAGGATGCGCAGCATGAGCCGGCGGGCGACTTGCTGGATGGCGAGCCGCTGTTGTCGTGTGTGGCGCGAGTGCTGGCTTATCGTTGGCCGGTGGAGCGTATTGGTGTGGATTACCAGCCAACGGTTGCGCCAGACGCGCCGACCTTGCTGCTGGTGTATCGCGATGCCGGCTTGCAGGTGCGCTTTGCGCGGCTGGCGCCGATGGCCTATCGGCTGCTGGTGGAGCAGGGCAGTGGACGGGCGCGGCTGGCGGCTGTGGGTGGGGATGTAGAGCAGGGGCTGGCGTTGCTGGAGGGACTGCGCGGGCAAGGCGTCATCATCGGTACCTGCTGACTGCACGTATTGGGGCGCGCGGCGATGGGCTGCGCAGCAGCCCCAGCGATTTCAGCTGTAGAACCGCGCCCTTAGCCAATGATCCAGGCTCAGGCGCCCAGCCCCCTTGAGCAGCAGTGGCAGCAACGCCACCAGGTAGATCAACGGCAGCTTGTAGTTGCCAAAGCCCTGGTCGGTGATCGCATACCCCTGGGCCAATTCGGCCACGCTTGACCAATGCGCCGGCCAGTGCACTGCCGCTATAGCCACTACCGTCACCACCACAAGTCCCAAAGATGCCAGCCGGGTACCGAGCCCAAGCAACAGCAGCAACGGCAGGATCAATTCCGCCCACATCGACAGCTGCCAGTTCAGCTCGGCGGGCAGCAGATTGAAGGGGAAGGGAAAGCTGGATTGCAGGTCGGCGAACCAGTTGCTGCCATTGAACTTCTCCAGGCCTGACTCAAAAAACTCCCACGCCAGAAACAGTCGTAGAGGCAGGTCGGCGCTCCACGTGCCGAAACGGTCGAAGTGGGCAAGGGTGCGAGTGAAGGTTGTCATGTGGGTGGTCTCTTCCAGGTAAAGTGCACCGGCGCAGCGGCGCTGCAGGCCGGGTGTGGTTGGATGACCGGGAGTGTGAAGGGGGCGGGTATCGGCAGTGTGTCGGGAGAGACGGATTGTGTATCGGATTGTAGAAACCCTTCAGAGAATGCTGGATTTTTGAAGCGGACCTGCCAGTCAGTTGAGCTCGATCTGAGCGCAAAGCCCGCCACCTTTGCGGTTGCTAAGGGTCAACCGCCCACCCATCGCCTGGATCAATTGATGAGCGATGGCCAGCCCCAGCCCGGTGCCTCCGGTGCTGCGGTTGCGTGACCCTTCTACCCGGTAGAACGGCTTGAGCACGTCTTCCAGCTCGCCACCCGGTATGCCTGGCCCGTTGTCGAGCACGCGGATCACTGTAGTGCCGCCCTCACTGCACACTTCGAGCTCCGCGGCGCCCGCAAACTTGAGTGCGTTGTCGACCAGGTTCACCAGTACCCGGCGCAGGGCGTGCGGGCGGGTTTGAAGCAGGCTTACGCTGCTGCCGCGGCGCTGGACTTGGGCGCCGCTGTCCTGGTAGTCGAACACCAGGCTGTCGAGGAAGGCATCGAGGTTGACCCGGCACGGGGCCTCGGTGCTGGTGTCCATGCTGCGGGCATAGGCCACGCCTTCGCGCACCAGGTGCTCCATCTCGCCCAGGTCGCTCCACAACTTGTCTTTCTCGAGGCCATCATCCATCACTTCGACACGCAGCTTCATCCGCGTGATCGGCGTTTGCAGATCGTGCGAAATGGCCGCCAGCAGCTGCATGCGCTCTTTGAGATGGGCAGCAATTCGTGCCTGCAGGGCGTTGAAGGCCGCAGCGGCGTAGCGCACCTCGCGCGGGCCGGTTTCATCCAGTTGCACGCCGGGCTTGTCCGGATCGAGGCTATCCACCGCACGGGAAAGGCGGGTAAGCGGGCCGATGGCCAGGCGTACCGCCAGCCAGGTGCACAGTAACAGCACCGCCAGCTGGATCAGCAATACCACTGGCAGCCAACGGGCCACCGGGACTGGGGTCGGGGTCACGTCGATGGTCAGCGGCGTACCGTCGGCCAGGGTGAGGTGGGCCTGGAAGTGCGCATTCGGGCCGGGGATCTCCTCGAAGGTCAGGCGGTAGTCACTGCCGATGGCCTTGACGATCGACTCGGCAGCCATGGGTGGGTCGCTGCTGGGCATGGCCTCGCCCGTCAGGCCCTGGTCCAGGCGGTAGCGGTAGGTGCGCCGTTCCAGGCGCGGCAGCCAGGCTGCGCGTTCGGCGGCGGGCAAGCGGTCGAGGATGGCCACTGAGGTGGCCACGTCCTGCTCCAGGTTGCTGAGCATCATCGAGCGGCTGCTGATATAGCGTTCGTAGGCCTGCAGGCCGAACGACAGGCCGTAGGCGAGCACCAGGCCGGTGAAGAAGATCAGTGCCAGGCGCGAGGCCAGCGTCCGTGGCCATTTCATGCGGGCGACTCGAGCAGTTGCACCGGCAGCGAGAACACATAGCCCTCGCTGCGCACGGTCTTGATGCAGCTTGGCTCGCGGGCATCGTCACCCAGGCGCTGGCGCAGGCGGCTGACCAGCAGGTCGATGGAGCGGTCGAAGATGTCGGCTTCACGGCCCTGGGTCAGGTTCAGCAGCTGCTCCCGGCTGAGCACCCGCTGCGGGTGGTCGAGAAACACCCGCAGCAGGCGGTACTCGGCGCCACTCAGGGCTACCAGGGTACCTTCGCTGTCGAGCAGATGACGCGCGGTGGTGTCCAGGCGCCACTGGCCGAAACCGAGCAGGCGGCTGCTTTCACTAATGGTCAGGTTGGGCGGCAGCATGCGCGTGCGGCGCAGCACGGCGTTGATGCGAGCCAGCAGTTCGCGTGCCGAGAACGGCTTGGTCAGGTAATCGTCGGCGCCCATCTCCAGGCCGATGATGCGATCGGTTTCGTCGTTGCGCGCGGTCAGCATCAACACCGGGGTGTTGCGGTGCTTGCCGGCGCGCAATTCGCGGCACAGCAGCAGGCCGTCGTCGCCGGGCATCATGATGTCGAGGACGATGAGGTCGACGCTGTTGGCTTCGAGAAAGGCGCGCATCTGCCGGCCGTCGGCGACGATGCTGGTGCGCAGGCCGTTCTTTTTCAGGTAGTTGCCGACCAGTTCGCGGATCTCGCGGTCGTCGTCGACGATCAGGATGTGATCGACGTGTTCCATGCGCAGCGTTCCTGTGTAAGTGGGCTTTGCCGCAGTGTACAGAGCACGCTCGCGCGTGCCTGCGGGGTTTTGTATTGCAGTGTATCTGGCCTGGGCATGGATACAGCAGGAAGCACATCACGCTTCGGGCGACACATATGGGATACCTGGCAGGCGTCAAATGGCTCTCGACCGGGGAGCAACACTCCCCATACCCAGTGCTACACAGGAGAGATGCCATGAACTTCAAGACCTTCGCCAGCGCCAGCCTGTTCGCCGTGCTCGGCTGCGGCGCTATCGCCGCCCAGGCCGCCACCGCCCCAATGCATGAAGGCAGCCCCATGCAGTACCGCTACGGCGATCAGCTGGATGTGAAAAAAGTACTGTCGGTTCAGGATGACCAGAGCAACGCTTGCGGCTTGGTGAATACCCGCATGGACTACCTCGATTCCAAGGGTCAGCAGCAGAGCGTGCAGTACCGCAGCTACGCCACCGGCGGTTGCCATGAGAACTGATCGACGCCTGCTGTTGCTAGTAGGAGGTATTGCCCTGGTCGCAGCCGGTCTGGGCCTGGCCGGGCAGCTGATGCCCCGTGACAGCTACGGCGCCATGCCGGCGCTGTCGGGCGCCAGCCATTGGCTGAACTCCGCGCCACTGGATGCTCCGGCGCTCAAAGGCAAGGTTGTGCTGGTGGACTTCTGGACCTGGGACTGCATCAACTGCCAGCGCAGCCTGCCGCATGTCAACGACTGGGCGCGGCGTTATGCCGACCAGGGGCTGGTGGTGGTCGGGGTGCATACGCCGGAGTACGACTACGAGCATGATCTGGATACCCTGCGCGACAAGGTGGCCAAGCTGGGGATCGGTTATCCGGTTGCGGCCGACAATGACTACAAAGTGTGGAATGCCTGGGGCAACCAGTTCTGGCCGGCGCATTACTTCGTCGACCGCAAGGGGCAGGTGCGCCATGTGCACTTTGGCGAGGGGGATTATGCGGGGCAGGAGCAGGTGATACAGGCATTGCTGGCGGAGCAGGAGTAAGGCCCTCACAGCCGGCAGATAGCATATGCTGTGCACATTGCCTGCCCAAAGGAGCCACACATGGCCTGGTCCGCCACCCAGTATTCCCTGTTCGAAGATGAACGCACCCGCGCCGTGCGCGACCTGCTTGCCGCCGTGCCAGCGCGCCCGGTGCGCCACGCCACCGACCTGGGCTGCGGCCCTGGCAACTCCACCGAAGTGCTGCTGCAACGTTACCCAGATGCCCAGGTAACCGCGCTGGACAGCGACCCGGACATGATTGACAAGGCCCGCCAGCGCAAACGCCTGTGTATCCCCCGGGTACGCACGGCCGTGGCTGACATTGCCGGCTGGTCCGCGCCTGAGCCGCAGGACCTGATCCTGGCCAATGCCTCGCTGCAGTGGGTAGCCGACCACGCCTCGCTGTACCCGCACCTGGTGCGCCAACTCAGTGAAGGTGCCAGCCTGGCCGTGCAAACGCCTGATAACCTCGACGAACCGGCTCACCGTCAGCTGCGCGAAATCGCCAGCCAAGGCCCCTGGGCGGCGAAGTTTGCAGACTTCCAGCTGCCGCCACGGCACAGCGCGGCGTTCTACTATGACCTGCTCAGCCCGCTGTGCACTCGCGTGGATGTGTGGCGTACCACCTATCACCACCCGCTGCCCGGTGGCGCGGAAGCGGTGGTGGAGTGGTTCAAGGGTTCGGCCCTTCGGCCCTACCTGGCACGCCTGGACGCGGCGGAACAGGCCATTTTCCTGCAGATGTACCTGCAGGCCATGCAGCGCGATTACCCGCCAGCCACCGACGGCAAGGTGCTGTTGCCGTTCCCGCGCCTGTTCCTGATCGCTACCCGCTAGGGCGGTGCCAGCGCCGGGCCGCGTAGCTGTAGATGCCAAGGTTGAGCAGCAGCACGAAACCGCCCATCAGCAACTGGATCTGCGGTGTAAGCCCTGTGGGGTAGATCAGTGGCCAAACGTAATGCTCGACGAAACCGCCCTCGTAGCCCGCGTCACCCGCAGCTTCGCGCATTCGGTTTTCCCAGCGGGTGAGCGGGCAGCCCAACTGCAGGCATTCCACCGCCAGGCCCCAGGCCAGGGCTGGCAGGTGCAGCAGCAGGGTAGGGCGCCAACGCAGCACCAGCAGCCCGCCGAACAGGACCAGCAGGATGAAGGCCAGGTGCAGCAGGACCAGACTGTCGGCGGCGAGGCGGTAGAGCATGGGTGATCGGTTTGCGGGGTGAGGTTATTCCAGCATAGCCGGGCTGGCAGTGCCGGCAATAGGCCCAGCCCAGACTTGCACCCCTTCCTCGACCATCTGCAAAAAGGTCGCCACCACCCGCCGCGTTCGCTGTTCGCGCAGGCATACCAGTGTTTCGGTCAGGTGCCGCTGGCAGTCAATGATCGGCAACGCACACACCCGCGCATCGGCACCAAACTCTGCCGCCGACACCACGCCCACGCCAATCCCCACCACTACCGCTTCACGCGCCGCCTCCCGGCCCTCCACCTGGATGGCCGGGCGTATCCGCAACCCGGCCCGCTGCATCTCTTCTTCCAAAGTCTGCCGCGTCACCGAGCCCGGCTCGCGCAGCACCAGTGGCGTGTCGTCCAGGTCGGCAAGGCTGATCGAGCCGCGGCTGGCCCACGGGTGGTTGTGCGAAACGAACGCCACCATCGGGTCGCGGCGCAGCGGCAGGCAATGCAGGCGCTGATCATCGACATCCCGGCCAAGCAGGGCCAGGTCGGCCTGGTAGCTGAACAGCCTGGCCAGCGATTCATCGGTGTTGCCGGTCTCGATCTTCACCTGGATGCCCGGGTAGCGCTGGCAGAAGCGGGCGATCTGCGGCAGCACGTGCACCGGCGCATCCACCGCCAGCACCAGGCTGCCGGTGTGCAGGGCGCGTGAGTCCTGCAGCAGCTCATGGGCCTCGGCTTCGCAGGCAAACAGGCGCTGGCTGATGCCCAACAGGCGCTCGCCCAGGTCGGTCAGTTGCACCGAGCGCTTGTTGCGGTGGAACAGCAATACACCGAACCGTTCCTCCAGTTTGCGTACCTGGTCCGACACCGCCGGCTGGGTAAGAAACAGCTTTTGTGCAGCGCGGGTAAAGCTGCCGTGCACGGCCACTGCGTGAAAGGCCTTGAGTTGTGCGTGGGAAACCGACATGACGACCTCAGTAACAAGCTGGGCTTATGTGTGAAATACGATAAATCGATTTTATTTATCAGTCAGCAACTGTTTCCATACCGTTCAGCCCGACGCGAACACCACAAGTGCCCGCCAGGGCCATGGCGCTCACACGGCGCCATCTGACCCGATGACAGCCTCGTCATCGCTGTGCGCAACACAACAACAAGACAGGCGTTTTTTCACATTCTGCCGGCACACTTGAGCAAGAGGTCAGACTCATATGAATAATTCCCTAGCCACGTTCAAACGCTGGCGCATGCAGATTTTTGCGATAACCTGGCTGGCCTACGCCGCCTTCTATTTCACCCGCAAGGCGTTTTCGGTGGCCAAGCTGGGCATCGCCGAAGACCCGGCTTTCATGCTCGACAAGGCCGCCATGGCCAACCTCGACGCCATCTACCTGGCCGCCTATGCGGTTGGCCAGTTTACCTGGGGCATGCTCGCCGACCGCTTCGGGCCGCGCGTGGTGGTGCTTGGCGGCCTGCTGATATCGGCAGTGGCGGCGGTGGTGATGGGCAGCTATGCCACCTTCCCGATTTTTGCCACCTGCATGCTGGTTCAGGGGCTGGCGCAATCCACTGGCTGGGCCGGGTTGTGCAAGAACATCGGCAGTTTCTTCCCTGCCTCGCAGCGTGGCCGGGTGCTGGGCCTGTGGAGCTCCTGCTACGCCTTTGGCGGCCTGGTGGCCTCGCCGTTTGCCGGCTGGTGGGCCTATACCCTGGTCGGCACCTGGCATGCGGCGTTCTTCTCCAGTGCCGCGGTGGTGGCGCTGGTGGCCGTGCTGTTCTTCTTCCTGCAGCGCAACAAGCCTGAAGACGTCGGTTTGCCAGCGGTGGAGCCCGAGCCGCAGAGCATGGCCCCGGCCGGCAACCTGTGCAGTGTGTGGGCACCGCTGCAGGAGATCATGCGCAACCGCACGGTACTGACCCTCGGCCTGGCGTATTTCCTGTTGAAGCCGGCGCGCTACGCGATCCTGCTGTGGGGGCCGGTGATCGTCTTCGAGCAGATGCCGTCGGTGGGCAAGGTTGGCGCGGCAATCATCCCCACAGCCTTCGAACTGGCCGGACTGCTTGGCCCGATCATCATCGGCCTGGCCTCGGACAAGCTGTTCGGCGCCAGGCGCATGCCGGCGTGTGTCATCAGCCTGGTGCTGCTGACCGTGACCCTGGCGCTGTTCATGGCCGCCATGGACACCGGCAGCGTGATGCTGGTGGTGGCCCTGCTGTTCGTGATGGGCCTGACCCTCTACGGGCCAGACTCGATGATCAGTGGTGCTGCTGCGATCGACTTCGGCACGGCCAAGGCCGGTGCCACCGCGGCGGGCTTCGTCAACGGTTGCGGTTCGGTGGGGGCGGTGCTGGGCGGGCTGCTGCCGGGTTACTTCGATGGCGTTACGGTGTTCATCGTGTTCGCCGGCTGCGCGCTGTTCTCGGCACTGGTGCTGCTGCCGCATTGGAACAGCCGCCCCGCCAGCGCTGCGCACAGTGCCGATGTGGCGCCGAACACCAGCATGGCAATCAAGCCACTGCGTACCTGAAAGGAAAGCGAGCGAATGAGACCGTTCTGGCTGCAACAGGCCCTGGATTCGGCGCAGGAGGCGGTGTGCCCGCCCCTGCAAGGCGATGCCCGTTGCGATGTATGCATCGTCGGCGGCGGCTACACCGGTCTGTGGACTGCATTGATGCTCAAGGAGGCAGCGCCGGCCCTGGATATCGTGCTGATCGAGGCCGATATCTGCGGTGCCGGTGCCAGTGGCCGCAACGGTGGGTGTGCGCTGTCCTGGTCGGCCAAGTACTTCACCCTCGAGCGCTTGTTCGGACCGGCAGAGGCTGTGCGCCTGGTGCAGGAGTCGGAGCGCAGCATCGGTGACATCGGCGCGTTTTGCACGGCCAATGGCATCGACTGCGACTATCGCCTGGACGGCACGCTGTACACCGCCACCAACGCGGCCCAGATCGGGGCGACCGACGCAGTAATCGCCGCGCTGGAGCACAAGGGCATCAATTCCTTCAGCCGTCTGCCGTTGCAGCAGGTGCAGCGCCTGGCAGGGTCGGCGCGGCACCTGGAGGGCTGGTTTTCACCCGCGGCAGCCACTGTGCAGCCAGGCAAGCTGGTGCGCGGGCTGCGCCGTGTGGCCTTGCAGCGCGGCGTGCGCATCCATGAGGGCACCGCCATGACCGGCCTGGAGCACGGCGCCCCGGTGCAGGTGCGCACCGCCCATGGCACGCTGCGTGCCGATCGCGTGGTGCTGGGCCTGAATGCCTGGATGGCGCGGGCCTTCCCGCAGTTCGAGCGCAGCGTGGCGATTGTCTCCAGCGACATGGTGATCACCGAACCGTGCCCCGACCTGCTGAGCCAGGTCGGCCTGGACAGCGGCATCAGCGTGCTCGACTCGCGCATCTTCGTGCATTACTACCATAACACCTCCGATGGCCGGCTGATGCTCGGCAAGGGCGGTAATACCTTTGCCTATGGCGGGCGCATGTTGCCGGTGTTCGACCAGCCATCGCCGTACCGGCCCTTGCTGCGCGAAAGCCTGGGCGGGTTTTTCCCGGCGCTGGCCGACGTGCCGCTGGCGGCCAGCTGGAACGGGCCGTCGGACCGCTCGGTAACCGGCCTGCCATTCTTTGGCCGGCTGGACGGGCAGGGCAATGTGTTCTACGGCTTTGGCTATTCCGGCAGCGGCGTCGGGCCGTGCCATATGGGCGGGCAGATTCTCTCGTCGCTGGCACTGGGGCTGGACAACCCGTGGACCCGCTCACCGCTGGTCAAGGGGCCGCTGGGGCTGTTCCCGCCCGAGCCGATCCGCTACCTGGGCTCGCTGATGGTGCGCAATGCCATCCGTCGCAAGGAGCGCGCCGAAGACCACGGCTTGCGCCCGCGCAGGCTGGATGTGCGCCTGGCGCGGTTTGCCGCGGCGGCGGGCAAGGCCGATAAAGGCTGATGCGATTTCTTGTCGATCCCGTGCCTGAGGGCGTATAAACTGCACCCACTTTTGGCCGGTCGCTTCCGGAACCGGCCGCTGAAACAAGAGAGTCGACATGGGCGCACAGTGGAAAGCCAAGCATAGAGAAACAGCTGCCAACGCCAAGGGCAAGATCATGGGCAAGCTGTCCAAGGAAATCCAGATCGCGGCCAAATCGGGCGCCGATCCCGACATGAACCCGCGCCTGCGCCTGGCCATCGTGCAGGCCAAGAAGGCTTCGATGACCCGCGAGACCCTGGACCGGGCAATCCGCAAGGGTGCCGGCCTGGACGGTGATGCCGTGCAGTACCACGCGGTCAGCTACGAAGGCTTCGCCCCGCACCAGGTGCCGCTGATCGTCGAGTGCCTCACCGACAACATCAACCGTACCGTCGCGCAGATCCGCGTGCTGTTCCGCAAGGGGCAGCTGGGTGCCAGCGGTTCGGTGGCCTGGGACTTCAACCATGTCGGCCTGATCGAAGCCACTGCCGAAGGCGATGCCGACCCGGAAATGGCCGCCATCGAAGCCGGCGCCCAGGACTTCGAGGAAGGTGAAGAAGAGGGCTCGACCCTGTTCATCACCGACACCACCGACCTCGACGCGGTGCAGAAGGCCCTGCCGGAGCATGGCTTCACCGTGACCTCGGCGAAGATCGGCTACACCCCGAAAAACCCGGTAAGCGCGGCCAGCCTCAGTGCCGAGGCGCTGGCCGAGGTTGAAGCGTTCCTCGAGGCCATCGACGAGAACGATGACGTGCAGAACGTGTACGTCGGTCTGACCGCGTAAATTCCGGGGTCGCCTTGCGGCCCTTCGCGGGCTCGCCCGCTCCCACAGGTATTTTGTAGGAGCGGGCTTCTGAATTTCACCGCAGGGAGCCTGCATGAACCCCGCTTTCGCCTCCCTCAGCCTTGCCCACCTGCGCACCCTCGACCACCTGTTGCAGCTGAAAAACCTCAGCCACGCCGCTGAGCGTCTGGGCGTCAGCCAGTCCGCCCTGAGCCGTCAGCTGGCCCACCTGCGCGAAGCCTTCGATGATCCGTTGCTGGTACGCCAGGGCCGTGGCTACGTACTCAGCGAGTACGCCGAAGCGCTGGTCGAACCCCTGCGGCAAGTCCTTGAAGAACTGCACGCCCTGCGCCAGCCCGCGGTGTTCGACCCGGCGCGTTGCGAGCGGCGCTTCTGCCTGGCCGCCTCGGATTACGTGGCCGAGCACATGCTGCCGTTGCTGGTCGCCGCACTGGAGCGTGAAGCACCCGGTGTGTCGCTGGAATACCGTACCTGGCAGGCCGGGCAGTATGCCTTGCTGGCCAGTGGCGAGATCGACCTGGCCACCACCTTGTTCGACGAGTCGCCGCCCAACCTGCACGGGCGCTTGCTGGGCGAGGACCGCGCGGTGTGCCTGATGCGCCAGGATCATCCGTTGGCCGCTCACACCACGCTCAGCCAGGCCGATTACCTGGCGCACAAGCATGTGCGTATCTCCGGCGGGGGTGACAAAGACAGCTTCATCGACCGCCACCTGCGCGCTCAGGGCCTGCAGCGGCGGGTCAGCCTGGAGGTGCCGTTCTTCTCGGCCACTGTGCAGGTGATCGCCAACAGCCTGGCTGTGGCTACGGTGCCCGAACATATTGCCCGGCAACTGAGCCGCCTGCATCACCTGGCCTGGCGGCCGCTGGGCTTCATCGACCACAGCCAGCGCTACTGGGTGGTGTGGCACCAGCGCCTGCAGGCTTCGGCCGAGCACCGCTGGTTGCGCAACCGGGTATTCGAGTTGTGGCGCCAGTCGCAGTTCGGCGTGCAGGGTGGGCATGCGGGTTTGCCATAGCAGGTATGCGTGATGCGGGGTTAATAGTCTGGGCACAGGTGCCTAGACTGGGGGCATTGTGTTGCCTGTACCGGCCCTTTCGCGGGTGAACCCGCTTCCACATCAGCGGGCGCTTGTGGGAGCGGGTTCACCCGCGAAAGGGCCGGCACAGGCAGCGGACTAACCTCAGGAGCCCCCACGTGACCCCAGAACAATTCCGCCAGTACGGCCACCAACTGATCGACATGATCGCCGACTACCGCACAACCGTCGGCGAACGCCCGGTCATGGCCCAGGTCGAGCCCGGGTACCTGAAGTCTGCCTTGCCTGCAGCTGCCCCCCGGCAAGGCGAGCCATTCGAAGCGATCCTCGCCGACGTCAACCAGCTGGTCATGCCCGGCCTGTCCCATTGGCAGCACCCGGATTTCTACGGCTACTTCCCCTCCAACGGCACCCTGTCGTCGGTACTCGGCGACTTCCTCAGCACCGGCCTGGGCGTTCTTGGCCTGTCATGGCAATCCAGCCCGGCCTTGAGCGAACTGGAAGAAACCACGCTTGACTGGCTGCGCCAGCTGCTCGGCCTGTCTGGCCAATGGAGCGGGGTGATCCAGGACACCGCCTCGACCAGCACCCTGGTGGCGCTGATCAGTGCCCGCGAGCGCGCCAGTGACTACGCCCTGGTGCGCGGTGGCCTGCAGGCCCAGCCCAAACCGTTGATCGTGTATGTCAGTGCCCACGCCCACAGCTCGGTGGACAAGGCGGCGCTGCTGGCCGGCTTTGGTCGCGACAATATCCGCCTGATCCCCACCGACACACGCTACGCCCTGCAGCCGCAAGCGCTGCAGGCGGCCATCGAGCAGGACCTGGCTGCTGGCAACCAGCCGTGCGCCGTCGTCGCCACCACCGGCACCACGACCACGACCGCCCTCGACCCGCTGCGCCCGATCGGCGAAATCGCCCAGGCCAACGGCCTGTGGCTGCATGTGGACTCGGCCATGGCCGGCTCGGCGATGATCCTGCCTGAATGCCGCTGGATGTGGGACGGCATCGAGCTGGCCGATTCGGTGGTGGTCAATGCGCACAAGTGGCTGGGTGTGGCTTTCGATTGCTCCATTTATTACGTACGCGACCCGCAGCACCTGATCCGGGTGATGAGCACCAACCCCAGCTACCTGCAGTCGGCCGTGGATGGCGAGGTGAAGAACCTGCGTGACTGGGGCATCCCACTGGGTCGCCGGTTCCGTGCGCTGAAGCTGTGGTTCATGTTGCGCAGCGAGGGGGTTGAGGCGTTGCAGGCGCGGTTGCGCCGTGACCTGGACAATGCCCAGTGGTTGGCGGGGCAGGTTGGCTCGGCGGCAGAGTGGGAAGTGCTGGCGCCGGTGCAGTTGCAGACCTTGTGCATTCGCCACCGGCCGGCAGGGCTGGAAGGGGAGGCGCTGGATGCGCATACCAGGGGCTGGGCAGAGCGGTTGAATGCCAGCGGGGAGGCCTATGTGACGCCAGCGACGCTGGACGGGCGCTGGATGGTGAGGGTGTCGATCGGCGCGTTGCCGACCGAGCGCGGGGATGTCGAAAGGCTTTGGGCTCACTTGCAGGAAGTTGTCAAAAGCTGAAATCGCCCGGGCCGCTTCGCGGCCCATTCGCCGGCAAGCCAGCTCCCACAACGACCGCATCTGCCTCAGGCGTGATGCGATCCTGTGGGAGCTGGCCTGCCGGCGATGGGCTGCAGGACAGCCCCGTGCAACCTGTCAGTGGCTCACTGCCTGAAAGCTGCCTTTACGGCTGGCCTCATACGCCTCTTTCTCCATCGGCTTGGCCTGCGGATTACCCAGGTCTTCCATCGCCAGTCGATGAGTTTCCGGGGCAATGTAGGCCGCCAGGGCGCACACGCAAGTGATGAAGAATGCCAGCCCACCCACTACCAGCGGGATGTTGTCCGAGCCGGGTGGCGCCACCAGGGCGAACAGCGCTGGCAGCATGGCAGTCAGCATGGTGCCGACGTTCTGCGCGATGGCCATGGCCGATACCCGGTAGCGGGTCTGGAACAGTTCTGGGTAGAAGCTTGGGAATACCGCGTTGTAACCCTGGTAAACCATGCCCCACATCACGATCGAGGCGGCGAACGCCAGCGGTACGTTCTGGATACTGATCGCATACAGATAGACGAACGCCAGCAGACCCGAGCCCAGGCAGCCAGCGATCATGGTCGGGCGACGGCCGATCCTGTCCGACAGGTTGCCGACAAACGGGATCACCAGTACCGCAACGATGTTGCCGACCACCGGAATCCACAGGTACACGCTCTTGTCGAAGCCGATGCCGTAGGCTGGCTGCACCGCGTAGGCCGCTCCGAAGATGGTGGCCACCACCGGAATCACGTTCATCAACGCCATGAACATCACCAGCACCATGTGCTTCCAGCTGTGGCGGAAGGCCTCGCTGATCGGCGACTTGGCAACTTTGTCCTGCTTCTCTTCCTTCACGAACGCCGGGGTTTCGTGCACTTCCTTGCGAATGATGAAACCGGCGATCAGCACGATGGCGCTCATCAGGAACGGAATGCGCCAGCCCCAGTCGTTGAAGGCTTCGCTGGGCATGAAGTAGGCCAGTGGCAGGAACACCGCCGCCGCCATCACCTGGCCGGCCTGCACGCCTTGCAGGGTGAAGCTGGCGTAGTAGCCGCGTCGGCCGAAGGGCGCGTGCTCCATGATCATCGAACTGGCCCCGGAGATTTCCCCGGCTACGGCAAAGCCCTGGATCAGGCGCAGTACCACCAGCAGGGCAGGGGCGAGGAAGCCGATGTCGTGGTAGGTGGGCAGAAGGCCCACTGCCATGGTCGACAGGCCCATCAGGAACATGCACAGCAGCAGTACGTTCTTGCGACCGCGGGTGTCACCCCAGTGGCCCAGCACGAAGGCGCCGACCGGGCGCGCCAGGTAGCCCACGCCGTAGGTGGCCAGCGAGGCAATGATGGCCATTTTAGGGTCGGTGTTGGGGAAGAAGATCTGCGGGAAAATCAGTGCAGCGGCCTGGGCATAGATGAAGAAGTCGTAGTACTCGAGTGCCGAGCCTATCCATCCACTGGCGGTCGCTTTCTTGGCTTGCGAGCTGGAGTGAGCCATCGTTGTCTCCGTTGTTATTGTTGTTTGCGCAGGTTCCGCCGGTGTTCTCGCCACGGCAGGAGGCGGTGGTCGGTGTGCCTGCGTCTGTGGTTCATGTTGACCACGGGCCAGCGGTCTAGCAATTCGTTAAAACGGGTTTTGTGCGATAATCGAACGCAAAACTAACCATTCCGTACAAAGGGATTGAAGCGACGACTTTACCTGCGAATAATCGATCGTGCCATAAACTGTGACAGGGGTTTTTACCTGCCTGGCACCGTCATTTTCCAACAATAAGGAACTCCCGCCATGCAGCGTTCGATCGCTACCGTGTCCTTGAGCGGCACCCTGCCGGAAAAGCTCGAAGCCATCGCCGCCGCCGGTTTTGACGGCGTCGAGATCTTCGAAAACGACCTTCTTTATTACGCTGGCAGCCCGCGTCAGGTACGCCAGATGTGCGCCGATCTGGGCATTGCCATTACCCTGTTCCAGCCGTTCCGCGACTTTGAAGGCTGCCGCCGCGAGCGCCTGCAGAAAAACCTCGACCGCGCCGAGCGCAAGTTCGACCTCATGCAGGAACTGGGCACCGACCTGGTGCTGGTGTGCAGCAACGTCCAGGCCGACGCCCTGGGCGAGGAGCAACTGCTGGTAGACGACCTGCGCCTGCTGGCCGAGCACGCCGGCAAGCGTGGCCTGCGCATTGGCTACGAAGCCCTGGCCTGGGGCCGCCACGTCAACACCTACCAGCAAGTGTGGGACCTGGTGCGCCAGGCCGACCACCCGGCCCTGGGTGTGATTCTCGACAGCTTCCATACCTTGTCGCTGAAGGGCGACCCGAGCGCGATCCGCGACATACCCGGCGACAAGATCTTCTTTGTGCAAATGGCCGATGCACCGATCCTGGCCATGGATGTGCTGGAATGGAGCCGCCACTTCCGCTGCTTCCCGGGGCAGGGCGAAATGGACATGGCCGGTTTCCTCGCGCCGATCCTCGCCACCGGCTACCGTGGCCCGCTGTCGCTGGAAATCTTCAACGACGGCTTCCGCGCCGCACCACCCCGGCAGAATGCCGCTGACGGCCTGCGCTCTCTGCTGTACCTCGAAGAGCACACCCGCCTGCGCCTGGAGCAGGAAGGCACGCCAATCGAACCCGGCGTGCTGTTCACCCCCCCTGCAGCCAGTACCTATGACGGCGTGGAGTTCCTTGAATTTGCCGTCGACGAAGCCGTCGGCGCGCGCCTGGGCAGCTGGCTGAAGCGCCTGGGCTTTGCCGAAGCGGGCAAGCACCGTAGCAAAGATGTGCAGCTGCTGCGCCAGGGCGATATCAACATTGTCTTGAACGCCGAACCGTATTCTTTTGGCCACAACTTCTTCGAGGCCCATGGCCCGTCGTTGTGCGCCACCGCGCTGCGGGTCAAGGACCAGCAGGCCGCGCTGAAGCGCGCCACGGCGTTCCGCGGCCAGCCATTCCGCGGCCTGGTCGGCCCCAACGAGTGCGAAGTGCCGGCGGTCCGCGCGCCGGATGGCAGCCTGCTGTACCTGGTGGAGCCGGGCACTGCCGGCCAGACCCTGTACGACACCGACTTCAGCCTGGACCAGGCCGCCACTGCCACGGGTGGCCTGCGCCGCATCGACCACATGGCCCTGGCTCTGCCGGCCGAGTCGCTGGACAGCTGGGTGCTGTTCTACAAAAGCCTGTTCGACTTCGCCGCCGATGACGAGGTGGTGCTCCCCGACCCCTATGGTCTGGTCAAGAGCCGCGCCTTGCGCAGCCAGTGCGGCACCTTGCGCCTGCCGCTGAACATCTCGGAAAACCGCAACACCGCCATCGCCCATGCGTTGTCCAGCTACCGCGGTTCAGGGGTGCACCACATTGCCTTTGATTGCGACGACATCTTCCGTGAAGTGGCGCGGGCCAAGCTGGCCGGTGTGCCGTTGCTGGAGATCCCGCTGAACTACTACGACGACCTGGCGGCGCGGTTCGACTTCGATGACGAGTTCCTCAGCGAACTGGCGTACTACAACGTGCTGTACGACCGCGATGCCCAGGGTGGCGAGCTGTTCCACGTGTACACCGAGCCGTTCGAAGAGCGTTTCTTCTTCGAGATCATCCAGCGCAAAGGTGGCTATGCCGGTTACGGCGCGGCCAACGTCGCGGTGCGCCTGGCCGCCATGGCCAAGGCCCGCAGCGGCGCGGCGCGCAAGCCGGTGCTGTAGGCCTCAAGGCGCCATTTCTGCTGTAGGAGCAGCTTCTCAGAGGTGTTCAGCCACCATCAGCAACGACTGCGGCACCGCACTCTGCGGGTGCTGCGGTTCCTGCAGGCTGACCAGTCGCAACCCCGCCATGTCCAGCGCAGTCAGCCAGCTGGCCAGGGTGCGGAAGTACCAGGGCATCACCTGCCAGGCCCCGGCAAACCCGGCAAACGACTCCTCCCGCCAGCCATCCTGGTAATCCCCGCCCGCCACGCTCCAAGGGTGCAGGGTCTGGATTACCAGCGCAGCACCGGGCCGCAGCAAACCTTTCAGCGCAGCCAGCAACGGGATGATGTCCTGTTGCAACAGGGCAAAGTTGGCA
Organism: Pseudomonas sp. 8_5_2; assembly: GCF_059295255.1. Lineage (NCBI taxonomy): Bacteria > Pseudomonadati > Pseudomonadota > Gammaproteobacteria > Pseudomonadales > Pseudomonadaceae > Pseudomonas > Pseudomonas sp. 8_5_2. The sequence goes on along the minus strand of NZ_CM181238.1, from coordinate 3,865,652 downwards.
CAGATCAGGTCATAGTCTTTACCCACAAAGGCCTGCCCATCGGCTAACTGTGCGTAGCTGGCCAGGTGCACCTCGGCCGAGCCGGCTGCGCGCGCAGCATCCACCAGCGTCCGGTCGCCATCGACGCCCACGGCTTCAATACCCCGGTCGTCCAGCGCCCGCAGCAACCAGCCCTCACCACAGCCCAGGTCGAGTACACGTGCGGGCATGCGGCCGAGGATAGCCAGCAGGATGGCCTGGTCGGTGACCTGGCGCCGGCTTTCGATGGCGCCGCTGCGCACCGCGTCGATCCAGGCCTTGGCATTATGCTGCCAGCTATCCAGCAGGGCGTTGTCGGAGTTGGGCATGCGTGTCACCGTTTCGCGGAGTAAAGATGCTTGACCCGGTACATGTCGCCATCGGCATGGCGCAACAGTGCGTCGGCATCTCTGCCGTCTTCAGGGTAGCAGGCCACCCCGATGCTGCAGGTGGGCGCCTTGATGCCGGACAGTTCTCCCTCTAGCGGCGCTGCCATGGCAGCGAGGGCACAGGCCACTTTCTCGGCAACGGCATCCTGCGAGGCCATGTCGTTCAGCAGCACGGTGAATTCATCCCCGCCAATTCGGGCCACCGTGTCGGTCGCCTGCATGCAGGCCTCCAGGCGCCGGGCCAGCGTGCACAGCACACGGTCTCCCACGGCATGGCCGTGAACATCGTTGATGCTTTTGAAGTCGTTGATATCGACAAACAGCAGTGCCAGCCTGCCACCCCGGCGGTGTGCATCGTGCAGGGCGGCGTCCAGCTGCTCATTGAACATGGCCCGATTGGCCAGCCGGGTCAGCGGGTCGTGATGAGCCAGGAAGCGCAGCGCGTCCTCGGCTTGCCGCTGGGCAGTCACGTCGCGCGCCACGCCGATGCGGGCCTCGGCCTCCTCGGACCACGATGCCGCCCACAGGATGTGCACGATGCCGCCATCCTTGCGGATGTAGCGATTGCGAAAGTCGTAATGCGGTTGGCCGTTCATCACCCGCACGATCGATGCGCGGGTGGCAGCCAGGTCGTCAGGGTGCATGTAGGCGGTGATCGGCGTGCCGACCAGTTCGCAGGCCCGGTAGCCCAGCAGGGCCTCGCAGGCATCGCTGACGAAGACGATCTGGTTGTCCCGGTCGACCACGAACACCGTGTCCAGCATCAGGTGGATCAGCCTGGGGTACAACGCTTGCAGGTCGACGGGCATGGGTCAGGGCGTCCTCGGCAGGATGGCCGATCATAGCCTGAAGGTGGAACGGGCAGCTACGGTGCAGTGACATGCCTGCGTGGATCCACCCATCAGTTGCTGACCATCAACTCCGGCCCTAGATAGCCGTTGATCTGCTCGATATCGTCATCCCCCAGGCTGCCCACCGACGAGGCCAGGCGCAGCCGTGACATCAGGTAGTTCAGCTTGGCCTCGAACAGGTCGTGGCGCGCGTCGTACAGCAGCTCTTCGGCATTGAGCACATCCGAGTTGGTGCTGGTGCCGCCTTCCTTGAAACCCTTGCGGGTCGAGGTCAGCGAGCGTTCGTTGGAGGCCACGGCCTTTTCCAGTGCATGAACACGCAGGGCGCCACTTTGCACGCCGCGGTACTCGCGGGTGGTGTCGGAAATCACCTCCTGGCGCGTGGCGTCCAGCTCGTCCAGGGCCTTGGAGCTGTTGGCGCTGGCCTGGCGGGTCAGGGCGCTGGTGCTGCCACCACTGTACAGCGGGATGTTCAGCTCCAGGCCGATCGAGCTGTAGTGGTTGCGCTGGTTCAGCTCGGAAATCGACTGGCTGCTGCCGGCGTTATAGCCGGCGACGAAATCCAGGGTCGGCCAGTGCCCCGCGCGGGCGCGATGCACTTCTTCCTCGGCCAGCTCGTAGTTGTGCCGCCGCGCATGAATCAGCGGGCTGTCGGCCTGGGCTTTTACCAGCCAGTCCTGCAGGTTGCCTGGCAGCAGCGGCGGTGTGCTGAAGCCTGGCTGCAGGGTGGTCAGGGCCTGGGGCGTTTCGCCGATGTACTCCTCCAGCTTGCGGCGGGTGTTGACCAGGTTGTCCTGGGCATCGATCAGGTCGGCCTCGGCCAGGTCGCGGCGGGCCACCGACTCGTCGATATCGGTGATGGTGCCGGCACCCAGCTCCTTGCGCCGCTTCGCCGAAGCCATCTGTTCCTCGAAGGCGCTCAGCTTGGCCTTGGCCAGGGTGATGGTTTCGCTGGCCAGCAGCACGTCGAAGTAGGCATCTGCCAGGCGCACGGCGGCGTCCTGGCTCTTGGCGTCGAACACCGCCACGCTGTAGTCGGCGCGTTGCTGGCCCTGGCGGTACTCGGCCATCTTCTGCTTGTTGAACAGCGGTTGGCGCAGGCGCACGTTGGCGCCTTTCGAATCGTAATTCAGGTCGTTGTCCTGGCCATTCTGGCGCTGGCTGCCATCGACCTTGTTGAAGTAGGCTGCCGCGTTGATCTGCGGCAGCAGGCCGGCCTCGCCGATGGCGCGATTCTCGCCGCCGGCTTGTTTTTCATGCACCGCAGCGCGGTAGATCGGGCCTTGGTACTGCAGCAGGTCCCAGGCTTGTTTCAGGTCCATGGCACTGGCCTGTACCGACAAACCCAGCAGGCACAACATCAGGCACGGGCGTTTCATGTCATTGCTCCTTGAACGCGGCGTCCACGCGTTCGAGCATCGGTTTGAGCAGGTAGCTGAGCAGGTTGCGCTCGCCGGTCTTGATGGTGACGGTGGCAGGCATGCCGGGGCGGATGTGGTTGCTGCCCAGCAGGCCCATGCCGGCTGGTGTCACTTCAACCTGGGCCAGGTAGAACGGCTGCTTGCTTTCTTCATCGAGCAGGCGGTCGGCGGAGATGGTCTTGACCCTGCCAGGAATATTCGGCGTCTGCGCATGGTTGAAGGCCGGGAAGGCAATGTCCACGGCCAGGCCCGGGACCATCTTGTCGATGGCCTGCACCGGGATCATTGCGTCGACCTGCAGCGGCTCGCCCAGCGGCACGACTTCCATGATCTTGGCCCCAGGCTGGATGATGCCGCCGACGGTAGCGATGCTCAGCGCCTGGACCATGCCGTCGATCGGCGAGCGGATAACCGTGTGGCTCACTTCGTAGTCCAGCGCGCGCAGGCGGTCGGCCAGGGTGGTGTTTTCCTTGGCGGTGTCGGTCAGTTGCGACTCCACTTCCTTCAGGTAGTCGTGCTGACGCTGCAGCATGCGCAGCTTGATCTCGGTGGCCTGGCTGCGCGCTCGGGCAATGTTGTTGAGGTTTTCCGCCTGGCCAGCGGACAGGTCGGCGTTGCTGCGCTCCAGCTCCAGCAGGCGGTTGCGCGGCACATAGCCCTCGGCTGCCAGCACCCGGGTGCCTTGCAGTTCCTGGTTGAGAAAGCCGATTTGCGAGGCGCGAGCCCCGTACACCTGCTGCAGGCCTTTAAGCTGCACTGCCGAGGCGGTAAGGTTTTCCTCGAGAATGCTCAGCTCGCCGGCCAGGCCCGCACGGCGGGTGTCGAGCAGGCGTTGCTGCAGGTCCATGGCCGCCAGCAGCCTGGGGTCACTGCCGTAGTGCTGGAGCAGGGCGGGGTCGAAGGCGACCGTGTCGCGGTCGTCACGCTCGGCTTCCAGGCGGTTTTCCACGGTCTTGCTGACAATGTACTGGGCGCTGAGCGCGCCCTGTTCGGCCACTGCGCGCAGGGCGTCGAGGCGTACCAGCTCCTGCCCTTTGTTCACGACATCGCCTTCGCGGACCAGAATCGCCTCGACGGTGCCACCGGTCAGGTGCTGGACCGCCTTGCGGTTGCTGGTGACCTTGACCGTGCCGGTGGCGACGATGCCGGCGTCCAGGGGCGCCAGGCACGACCACAGCAAGAAGCCGCCAAAGCCTGCGACCACCATCCACAAGCCCCAGCGTGCCGGCCGACCGGCATCGAGGTCGATCAGCTTGCTGGCATCGGCGGGAATCAGTTCGCTGTGTTGAATCATCTGCATGATCGGCTACTCCCGTACCTTTACCGAAGCCAACGGCGTCGCAGCGCCTGCGGGGATCACGCTGGCCTTGCGCAGCGCCGCGAACACTTCATCGCGGCTGCCCAGCATGTGTACCCCACCGTCACGCAGCATCAGCACCTGGTCGACTGCGCACAGCACATTGGGGCGGTGGGAAATCAGCACTACCGTGGCCCCGCGCGCCTTGAGCTCGGTCAATGCATCCACCAGGGCCTTCTCGCCAAGGTCGTCAAGGTTGGCATTGGGCTCGTCCAGCACTACCAGGTTGGGCTCGCCATACAGGGCGCGGGCCAGGGCGATGCGTTGCTTCTGGCCGCCAGACAGCGGGCTGCCATCGGCTGCCAGGCGGGTGTCGTAGCCCTGCGGGAAACGCAGGATCATGTCGTGCACGCCGCTGCTGCGTGCGGCGCGGATCACCGCATCGCTGTCCACCTCGGCGAAGCGCGCAATGTTTTCGCCGATGGTGCCCTCGAACAGCTCCACGTCCTGCGGCAGGTAGCCTAGCCACGGGCCGAGCTCGGCCTTGTTCCAGGTGAAGATGTCGGCGCCATCCAGGCGCACCTTGCCGGCCTGGGCGGGCCACACGCCCACTAGCAGGCGGGCGAGGGTGGACTTGCCCGAAGCCGACGGGCCGATGATGCCGAGGCTGTCACCCGCGGCCAGGCTGAAGCTCACCCCGCGCACGATGGTGGTGTTGGTGCGCGGGGCGCCGGCAATCACGTTTTCCACCGCCAACATGCCCATCGGCCGCTGCAGGGACATGCTCGGTGGCCGCTGTGGGTAGTCCTGCAGCAGGTCGTTGAGCCGGCCCCAGGCCAGGCGGCAACCCAGCAGCTGCTTCCACGAGGCGATCACCTGTTCCACCGGCCCCAGGGCGCGGCCGGTCAGGATCGAGCAGGCGATCATCATGCCGGGGGTGATCTTGCCCTCGATCGCCAGCAGCGCGCCGGTACCGAGGATCACCGATTGCAAGGTGATGCGCACAAAGCGCCCGGTGCTGCTGATCAGCGCGGCGCGGTCGGAGGCCAGGGTCTGCATCTGCAGGATCCGCAAGTGGCCCTGGAACCAGCGCTTGCCGATCGACGGCAGCATGCCCATGGCTTCGATCACTTCGGCGTTGCGCAGGTTGTTGTTGGCGTAGCTGGCCGATGACAGGGCTGCCTGGTTGGCTTCGGCCAATGGCTTTTGCGTGGCCTTTTCAGTCAGGTAGGCCAGCCCCACCAGGATCAGCGAGCCGATCATCGTGACCAGCCCCAGCAGCGGGTGGATCAGGTAGCAGACCAGCAGGTAGATCGGTGTCCACGGCGCGTCGAAGAAGGCGAACAGGCCGTTGCCGGTGAGAAACTGCCGCACCTGCGCCAGGTCCTGCAGGGCCTGGGCCGGGTTGCCGCCGGCGCGGCTCAGGTTGCGCTCGAAGGCGGCGCTGAAGATGCGGCGGTTGAGGTCCATGTCCAGGCAGTTGCCGACGCGGATAAGCACGCGGGTGCGCATCATCTCCAGTGCCGACATCAGCAGGAACAGCCCCACTACCAACAGCGTGAGCATGGCCAGGGTGGTGACGTTGCGGCTTACCAGAGCGCGGTCGTACACCTGCAGCATGTAAACGGCTGGCGTCAACATCATGACGTTTATCACGCCGCTGAAGGCGCCCAGGGCGTAAAAGCTGCGGCGCAGGCGAAACAGCGCATCGGCCAGTTCGGAACGGGTGCGCGGTGCCTTGGGCATCGGGGGCCTCCCTTCATCGCAAATCGGGAAGCCCTTGCGGCGCCCCGTACGGCGGTAGTTGTGGCTTCTTGGTCGGCTCGCAGACGGGTCGCTCTCAGGGCGAATAATCCAGAACGCTGCGTCGCTCCCACATGCAGCAGCGTAGGTTGCAATGAAACATCCAGTAATATCTTTTCGCTCTATAAATTCTTTGAACTTTTCATAAGTACCGGGAAAACAGCTAGTTGCATCGCATTACCATCGGTGGACGATTTTTTTGACGGGATATTGACAAGCTTTTCGCCTACGACTTTAGTCTGATGTATTCGGACCCTGTGCGAGTCGGGGGCGATGCATGTGCGTTACACCGCTGTATCGCACAGTTAACAGGGTTTCCGCCGTTTCGGCGGGGGCCAGCTTGCCGGCGATGAGGCCAGGGGCGTCATTACGACACCGCCCACCGGTCCCCAGAACCCTCATACAGAAACTGCGCACGTCAACACTGACTGGGCGCGGGACGGACCCTGTTGCCCTGAGATTTCTCCCGATTGATCGAGGGCAATTGCAATGGCCAATTTCAGCAAGTCGGACCTGGAGTTCATCCTCAAGCAGATTTTCATCGCCGAAGCTCACGCTGCCGGCGCCAGCCTGATCGACCTGCTGCCCAACGGCCAGGTGCCGTTCGGCCTGCGCACCGTCGATGGCAGCTACAACAACCTGGTCGCCGGGCAGAGCGAGTTCGGCGCAGCCGACAACGCGTTCCTGCGCCTGCTCGACGCCTCGTACCGTGCCAGCTATGCAGGCACCGGCACGGTCGTCGATGCGCAACCGCGCACCATCAGCAACCTGATCGTCGACCAGACAGCCAACAACCCGGCTGCGGTAGAGGCCAACGGTGGCGCCGCCCCGATGATGAGCCCCGGCATCGACGGGGTGTTCGGCACGGCTGACGACAAACCGGTGTTCTTCATCCCCAACGTCTCGGCAGATGCCGGCCTTACCGCCGGCTTCAACGCCTGGATGACCTTCTTCGGCCAGTTCTTCGACCATGGCCTGGACCTGGTCACCAAGAGCAGCAGCGACATCGTGTTCATCCCGTTGCGCCCGGACGATCCGTTGTACAACGCCAACAGCCCGACCAACTTCATGGTGCTGTCGCGCGCCGTACGCACTGCCGGCGCCGATGGTGTGGTGGGTACCGCCGACGATGGCCAGCCCAACACCACCTCGCCGTTTGTCGACCAGAGCCAGACCTACAGCTCGCACCCCTCGCACCAGGTGTTCCTGCGTGAGTACATGCTCGACGCCGCAGGCGACCCGGTAACCACCGGGCGGCTGATCACCAACCGCGACCTGGGCGCCGATGGCAAGTTCGGCACCAGCGACGACGGCAATGGCGAAGGCGGTGGCATGGCCACCTGGGCAGTGGTCAAGGCCCAGGCCCGCGACCTGCTCGGCATCAACCTGACCGACGCCGATGTGCACAGCGTGCCGCTTCTGGCCACCGATGCGTATGGCAACTTCCTGCGTGGCCCCAACGGCATGCCGCAGGTGGTGATGCGCGTGAACAATGGCGCCGACGGCATTGCCGGCACCGCTGACGACGTCACCACGCTGGTCGAAGGCGACCGTGCCGCGCCCATCAGCCTGGCCAATGCCGTGCGCACCGGGCATGCCTTCCTCGACGACATTGCACACAACGCCGAGCCGGTGGTGGTGGGTGGGGTGTTGCAGGCCGACGCCGATACCCTGGTCGGCAATGCGCAGCCTGTGGGGCAGGGCGGCAACAACCTGACCTACGACAACGAGCTGCTCGATGCCCACTACATTGCCGGTGACGGCCGGGTCAACGAGAACATCGGCCTTACTGCCGTTCACCACGTGTTCCACTCCGAACACAACCGCCAGGTGCAGCAGACCAAGGACACCCTGCTGGCCGCAGGCGACGTGGCATTTCTCAACGAATGGCTGATCGACGATGTCACCGCCATCCCCACCACGCCCGCCGGCATCGCCGCCTTGGTATGGGACGGCGAGCGGCTGTTCCAGGCTGCCAAGTTCGGCACCGAAATGCAGTACCAGCATTTGGTGTTCGAAGAGTTCGCCCGCACCATCCAGCCGCAGATCGACGCATTCCTCGCCCCCAACGGCTACGACACGTCGATCAACCCGGCGATCCTGGCCGAGTTCGCCCATGTGGTGTACCGCTTCGGCCACTCGATGCTGACCGAAACCGTCGACCGCTTCGACCCGGCGTTCAACCCGGTATCGGGCGACCCGAACAATCCCGACCAGCAACTGGGCCTGATCGCCGCCTTCCTCAACCCCCTGGCGTTCGCCGGCAGCGGTGCCACCGCCGACGAAGCGGCGGGGGCGATCATCCGTGGCGTCACTCGCCAGCTGGGCAACGAGATCGACGAGTTCGTCACCGAGGCGTTGCGCAATAACCTGCTCGGCCTGCCGCTGGACCTGCCCGCACTGAACATCGCCCGTGGCCGCGACACCGGCATCCCCAGCCTGAACGAGGCGCGCCGCGAGTTCTACGCCGCCACCGGCGACAGCCAGCTGAAGGCCTACATCAGCTGGGCCGACTTTGCCGACCACCTCAAGCATCCGGCGTCGCTGATCAACTTCATTGCCGCCTACGGCACCCACAGCAGCATTACCGGGGCTACCACCGAAGCGGCCAAGCGCGCCGCCGCAGTGGCCCTTGTGCTTGGCGGCAGCGGTGCACCGGCTGACCGTCTGGACTTCCTCAACGGCACCGGCGCCTACGCCAACGTGACGCTGGCGGGCAAGGACGGCATCGCCGGCACGGCCGACGACATCAGCGGGGTTACCGTAACGGGCGTCGATGCCATCGACTTCTGGGTCGGCGGCCTGGCCGAGAAGAAAATGCCGTTCGGCGGCATGCTCGGCTCCAGCTTCAACTTCGTCTTCGAAACCCAGCTGGAAGCGCTGCAGAACGGCGACCGTTTCTACTACCTGTCACGCACGGCGGGCATGAACTTCGGCACGGAGCTGGAAAACAACTCCTTCGCCAAGCTGATCATGCTCAACTCCGACGTCACCCACCTGTCCAACACCGTGTTCCTCACGCCGACCTTTACCCTTGAGGTGAACCAGGCCAACCAGTTCACCGGGCTGGGTACGGACGGCAGGGCCGACCCGACTGGCGGCATCGAGATCAACGGGGTAGAGATCGTCCCGCTGGTGATTCGCGACAACCCCGATACCGTCGGGCCAGACAGCAACTACCTGCACTACACCGGTGAAGACCACGTGGTGCTCGGCGGTACTTCCGGCAACGACATCATCATCTCCGGTGACGGTGACGATACCGTCTATGGTGATGCAGGCGACGATGTGCTGGAAGGCGGCGCTGGCAACGACGCGGTGCTGGGTGGCGCGGGCGACGACATCATCACCGATTCGTTTGGCGACAACCGCCTGGAAGGCAATGCCGGCAACGACGTGATCGTCGCCGGTAGCATGGGGGTTGCCGGCAACCTGATTCTCGGCGGTGACGGCCAGGACTTCATCATCACCACCGAGGACATCAGCACCACCTTCGGCGGCCAGGGCGACGACTTCATCCTTGGCGCCAAGACCAACCTGCCACCTACCGGCAACGAGGGCGACGACTGGATCGAGAAGGGCACCCAGGACGGTGCGCCTGGCGACAACTTCGCGCCGCTGCTGGGTGACGAAGTGGTCGGCAACGACATCTTCGTCGGTGGCGGCGGCTTTGACGAAATGATCGGCGAAGGGGGCGACGACATCTTTGTCGGCAGTGATGCCCAGGACAAGATGGACGGCATGTCCGGGTTCGACTGGGTGACCTACAAGAATGACCAGGTTGGCGTCACCGTCGACCTGAGCCTGGCCGCCCTTGCGCAGCCCCATGGCAACGCACCCAACCAGAACGCCGGTGTGTTCAACCCGGTCGGCGCCTCGCCGGCTTCCATCCTTGACCGCTTCGCCGAAGTCGAGGGCGTATCAGGCTCGAAATTCGCCGACGTGCTCAAGGGCGATGACGTCGATGCCGTGACCATCCTCAACCACGGCGGTGCCACCGGCAGTGCGCTGACCAACGTCGCGCTGATACGCGGCCTGCAGCAGTTCCTCAGCGATGCCGGGCTGCCCACCACCGGCTTTGCCACCGGCAACATCCTGCTCGGCGGCAATGGCAGCGACCTGATCGAAGGCCGTGGCGGCGATGACCTGATCGACGGTGACAAGTGGATCAACGTGCGCATCGCGGTGTATGCCGCAGGCGACGTCAACCACAGCGGCCCCGAGATCGCCAGTTTCGACAGCATGGTCGACATGATCCCGTTCATGCTTGACCGCACCTACAACCCTGGGCAGCTCAAGGCAGTACGCGAAATCCTGCCCGGCACCTCGACGGGCGGGGCTGCGTTCGACACGGCGGTGTTCTCGGGTGTGCAGAGCGAGTACGTGGTGACCCAGAACACCAAGGGTACGCTTGACGTTTCCGATGACGTCTGGACGGTGACCGATACCGTGGCCGGCCGTGACGGCATCGATACCCTGCTGCATGTCGAACGCCTGCAGTTTGCCGACAGCCAGCGCGTGCTGGTGACCGGGCTGAACGCGCAGGCTACCGGCAGCCCCACGGTCACCGATGGCAACGGCGGGGCGATCACCGTGGGCGACATGCTGACAGTGAGCGTGGCAGGTGTGCGTGATGCCGACAACATTGCTGCAGGCAACCCGCTCGGCACGCTGGCCAACAGTTCGGTGTCGTACTACTGGCAGTTCGAAGCCGACCCTGGCAGCGGTGTGTTCGAAGACATCATCCTGCTGCCAGCCGGTGACCTGGCGTTCCAGAGCGCCGATGGCACCGCGTTCAAGGTGTCGCCGGACCTGGCGGGGCTGAGCCTGCGGGTCAAGGCGATCTACCAGGACGCCCATGGCACCACGGAAGTGCTGTTCTCCCAGCCCACCGGCGTGGTCCAGCCCGGTGCGCCTGTGCTGCCGACGCCGGCCACGCCGGTGGTGGACGCGGCTGACGGTGGCGCCGGCCTGCACATGGTGCGCTCCGACCTCAACTTCATTCTTGAGCAGATCAAGATCGCCGAAGCCGATGCCCATGGGCAGGACATCCTCTCGCTGATCCCCAACATCCGCGCGCCGCTGGGCCTGCGGGCGGTGGATGGCTCGAACAACAACCTGATGAACCTCAACGGCAACAACCACACCCAGTACGGTGCTGCCGACGCTGTATTCCCGCGCCTGAGCGACCCGGTATTCAACCCGGCCGAGGGTGCACCCGCCGGCTTCTTCGGCCCAGGCTCGCCCGCCATACCGGGTTCGTCGTACCAGCAGACCAGTGGTGCAGTGTTCGACTCGCAGCCGCGCACCATCAGCAACCTGATCGTCGACCAGACCTCCAACAACCCGGCCGCCTACGCCACTGCCTACGACCCTGGCGCGGATGGCGTGCTCAACTTCGGCACGCCGGGCAACGACGATGTGCTCAAGGACGGCGTGCGCGTGGTTGCCAGCCCGGGCCTGGACGGCCAGTTCGGCACCGGCGACGACCACGACGTGTACCTGTTCGAAAACACCGCTGCCGATGCCGGCTTGTCGGCGCCGTTCAACGCCTGGATGACCTTCTTCGGGCAGTTTTTCGACCACGGCCTGGACCTGGTCACCAAGGGCGGCTCGGGCACTATCTACATCCCGCTGCAAGCGGACGACCCGCTGTATGTGCCGGGCGGCTTCACCAACTTCATGGTGGTGACCCGCGCCACCAACCTGCCTGGGCCGGATGGCATCCTGGGCAACGCCGACGACATTCACGAGCACAGCAACACCACCACACCGTTCGTGGACCAGAACCAGACCTACAGCTCGCACCCCTCGCACCAGGTGTTCCTGCGCGCGTACATGATGACTGCCGATGGTCCGGTCGCCACGGGCCGGCTGATCACCAACCGCGACCTGGGCGCCGATGGCAAGTTCGGCACCGGCGACGATCACGAAATCGGCGGCATGGCCACCTGGAAAGTGGTCAAGGCCCAGGCCCGCGACCTGCTCGGCATCAATCTGACCGATGCCGACGTCGACAACGTGCCGCTGCTGGCAACCGATGCCTATGGCAACTTCATCAAAGGCCCGCATGGCTACCCGATGGTGGTGATGAAAGGCCTGGACGGTATTGCCGGTACGGCCGATGACCAGCAGGTGGAAGGCAACCCGCTGGCGCCGATCAGCCTGACCAACGCCGTGCGCACCGGCCACCAGTTCCTCGCCGACATCGCCCACAATGCCGTGCCGGTGTTCAGCGCCGGGGTGTTGGCGCCGGATGCCGACAACGTCGCCGGCAACGCCGTAGCCGTCAACCCGCAGACCGGTGCCAACCTGGCCTACGACAACGAACTGCTGGATGCGCACTACATTGCCGGCGATGGCCGGGTCAACGAGAACATCGGCCTGACCGCCGTGCATGCGATCTTCCATGCCGAGCACAACCGGCTGGTGGCGCAGACCAAGGACACGGTGCTGGACGCGCACGACCTGGTCTTCCTCAACGAGTGGCTGCTCAACCCGGTGAGTGCATTGCCGGTCACCCAACCCGAGATCGATGCACTGGTGTGGAACGGCGAGCGCCTGTTCCAGGCGGCCAAGTTCGGCACCGAGATGCAGTACCAGCACCTGGTGTTCGAGGAATTCGCCCGTACCGTACAGCCGCGGGTCGACCTGTTCTTCGCGCCAACCCAGGTCTATGACGTCGACCTCGATGCGTCGATCGTGGCCGAGTTCGCCCACACCGTGTACCGCTTCGGCCACTCGATGCTGACCGAAACCGTCGACCGCTTCGACATCGACTTCAACGTCATCAAGGACCCGGCCAGCGCCAACCCCGACCAGCAACTGGGGTTGATTGCTGCGTTCCTCAACCCGCTGGCGTATGCCGCCAGTGGCGTCACCCCCGAGGATGCCACCAGCGCCATCGTGCGCGGGGTCACCCGTCAGGGCGGTAACGAAATCGACGAGTTCGTCACCGAGGCGCTGCGCAATAACCTGTTGGGCCTGCCGCTGGACCTGCCGGCGATCAACATCGCCCGTGGCCGCGACGTGGGCATCCCTTCGCTGAACGCCCTGCGTCGGGACATCTACGGGCAAACCGGCGATACCCAGCTCAAGCCGTACACCAGCTGGGTCGACCTGGTGCAGCACCTGAAGCATCCAGAGTCGCTGATCAACTTCATCGCCGCCTACGGCACCCACAGCACCATCACCGGCGCTACCACGCTGCTGGAAAAACGCGCGGCGGCCATGGCCCTGGTGTTCGGCGGCAATGGCGCGCCGGCCGACCGCATGGACTTCCTCAACGGCAGCGGTGCCTGGGCCAACGTGACCCTGGTCGGCAAGGATGGCTTGGCAAACACCGCGGATGACCTGAAGGGGGTCACCCTCACCGGCGTCGACGCCATCGACCTGTGGATCGGCGGCCTGGCCGAAGAGAAGACCCCGTTCGGCGGCATGCTCGGCAGTACCTTCAACTTCGTGTTCGAAAACCAGATGGAGAAACTGCAGGACGGCGACCGCTTCTACTACCTGGAGCGTACCGCCGGGCTGTCGATGAACGCCGAGCTGGAAAGCAACTCGTTCGCCAAGCTGATCATGGCCAACACCTCGGCCACCCACTTGCCGGGCCTGGTGTTCTCCGACCCGGGCTTCTATCTGGAGCTGGACCAGAGCAAGCAGTACAACGATGGCCTGGGCAACGCCGACCCGCTGGGCGAAAACGGCCAGCAGGTGGTGTTCCGCGACAGCCCGCTGACGGCTGGCCCGGACACCAACTACATCCGCTATGCCGGTGGCGAGCACATCGTGCTGGGCGGTACCAACGGTGATGACATCCTGGTCTCCAGCGAGGGTGACGACACGGTGTGGGGCGATGCCGGCAACGACCGCATCGAAGGCGGCGACGGCAACGACCAGCTGCGCGGTGGGGCCGGCGACGACATCATCAGCGACATGGGTGGTGACGACAACATCCAGGGCGGCGACGGCAACGATGTGCTGCACGGCGGTAATGGCGTCAACCTGATCATCGGCGGCTTCGGCAACGACTTCATCGTGACCGGGGAAGATGCCTCCGAAGCCATTGGTGGCCAGGGCAACGACTTTATCCTCGGCAGCAAGGCCAACGAACAGGACATGGGTAACGAGGGCGACGACTGGATCGAAAAGGGCACCTCGGACGGTGCGCCTGGTGACAACTTCGACCCGCTGGGCAACGACCCGGTCATCGGCAACGACGTGTTCATCGGCGGTAACGAGAACGACAAGTTCAACGGTGAAGGCGGCGACGACATCATGGTCGGCAGCCTGGGCTTCGGCGACCGCTACATCGGTGGCTCGGGCTATGACTGGGCAACCTTCAAGGGCCTGGCCCAGGGCGTGTCCATCGACATGAGCGACCGCTTCTTCGATGTACCGCCGGTACCGGGTTCGGGCGCCTCGACGCTGGCGCGATTCGACATCATGGAGGGCCTGTCGGGGTCGGCGCATGGCGATTTCCTGCGCGGTGACAACGAAGATGCCACCAGCCTGCCGACGGCTGGCGCCACCGGCAGCGTGCTCACCAACATCAGCCTGATCAACGGCCTGTCCAGCCTGCTGGCAGCCGGGGCGACGTTCTACGACGGCGGCAACATCATCCTTGGCGGCAGCGGCAGCGACCTGATCGAAGGGCGTGGTGGCGACGATATCCTCGACGGCGACAAATGGTTGAACGTACGCATTAGCGTACGCGCCAACCACGATGGCAGCGGCCCGGAAATCGCCAGCTTCGACAGCATGGAGCCGATGGTGCCACTGATGCTCAACGGCACCTACAACCCGGGCCAGCTGGTGATTGTCCGGGAAATCCTGAGCGGCACCGACAGCTATGACACGGCGCTGTTCTCGGGGGTTGCCACCGACTATAGCGTGGTGGTCGATGGCAATTCGGTGATCGTCACCGACCTGGTGGCCGGGCGTGATGGTGTCGACCACCTGACCGGTATCGAGCGCCTGCAGTTCTCTGACCGCGCCCAGGCCTCTGGTGTGGGTACCGCCGTCAACGCGGGGCCCACGGGGCACCTGGTGATCCTCGACGATACCACCGGCGTGCGGGACGACACCCCGGTCAGCGGCCAGCTGCTGCGGGTGACCCCGTTGGCAGTGCATGACGCGGACAACGCCAGCGCGGCCAACCCCAGCGGTGCGGTCACCGGCCCGGTAGCCTATTACTGGCAGGTCGAGCAACTGCCGGGTTCCGGGGTGTATGAAGACATCACCTTCGTTGCCGCAGGTGAAGTGTCGCGGGCCATCGGCAGCACCTACCGGGTTACCGATGATGTGGCCGGGCTGAGCATCCGCGTTCGCGCGGTGTACCAGGACGCCAAGGGCACGCTGGAAATCGTCGATTCGTCGCCAAACAGCGCGCCAAGTGCCGGGCCGGCCGTGACCGGGCTGCTGGTGCAGAACCAGACGCTTACCGCCAACCCCGCGACCATTGTCGATGCCGACGGCCTTAGCAACCCGCAGTTCAGTTTCCAGTGGCAGTCCAACCGGGGGGTTGGCTGGGTCAACATCGCCGGGGCCATCGGCAGCACCTTTGTCCTGACCCAGGCGCAAGTAGGGCAGAACATGCGCGTGGTGGTCAGCTACGTGGATGACTTTGGCGTACACGAAAGCGTCGCCTCCGACATCCTCGACCCGGTGGCCAACGTCAACGATGCACCCACCGGTGCCGTGCTGATCAGCGACACCACGCCAGACCGGGGCCAGACGCTGACCGCGCTTACAGCCGGCATAGCCGACGTGGACGGGCTAGGCGCCTTCAGCTTCCAGTGGCAACAGGGCACGGGCGGCACCTTCAGCAATATCGTCGGTGCAACCGCGGCGACCTTCACCCCGGGCGTTGCCCAAGGCAACCAGCAACTGCGGGTGGTCGTGCGCTACACCGATGGCTTTGGCACGCTGGAGTCGCTGACCTCGGCGGCGACAGCAGCCGTGGTGGTTCCGCCGGGCGTGGTACTGACCGGCACCAACGCCGCCAACACCCTGACCGGTACGGTGGGCGACGATGTGATCTCGGGCCTGGGCGGCAATGACACGCTCAATGGCCTGGGCGGCGTCGACCAGCTGTTCGGGGGTGTCGGCAATGACATCCTCAACGGCGGTGACGACAACGACATCCTCAATGGCGAGGACGGCAACGACACACTCAACGGCGGGCTGGGTGCCGACGCCATGAACGGGGGCGCCGGCAACGACACCTTCGTGGTCGACAACACCGGTGACACGGTCATCGAGGCACTCAATGGCGGCACTGACCTGGTGCAGACCAGCCTGGCCAGCTACACCCTGGGTGCCAACGTCGAAAACCTGACCTACACCGGCAGCAGCGCCTTCACCGGTACCGGTAACGCGCTGGCCAACACCCTGACCGGTGGCGCCGGCAACGACGTGCTCAACGGCGGTGCGGGGGCCGACCGGCTGGTGGGTGGCGTGGGTAATGACACCTACACGGTGGATGACGCCGGGGACGTGGTGGTGGAGGCCACCGGGGCCGGTACCGATCTGGTGCGTACCACACTGGCCAGCTACACCCTGGCTGCCAACGTCGAGAACCTGACGTATACCGGGGTGGGCAACTTCACCGCTATCGGCAACGGCCTGGCCAACATCATCAACGGCGCGGCAGGCAATGACACGCTTGGGGGGGACGGCGGCAACGACATCCTCAACGGCAATGCCGGCAACGACACCCTCAATGGCGACGCCGGCAACGACCAGCTGTTCGGCGGCCTGGGTGCGGACCGCCTGAACGGTGGTGGCGGTGACGACAGCCTCGACGGCGGTGACGGCAACGACACGCTGCTGGGCGATACCGGCAACGACACCTTGCTCGGCGGGGCGGGCGATGACAGCCTGGACGGCGGCAACGGCGTCGATCTGCTGCAGGGGGGCGATGGCAACGACACGCTGTTTGGTGACGTTGGCAACGACACCTTGCTGGGGGGCGCCGGCAACGACTTCCTCAACGGTGCGGCGGGTAACGATACGGTCGTGGGGGGTGCCGGCAACGACACCATGATCGCCACTGACGGCAACGATGTGTTCCAGTTCGCTGCCGGTTTTGGCAACGACCTGATCATCAGCTTCGATGCCATTGCGGCGGGCGGCCAGGACCGGCTGGATATCACTGGCCTCAATATCACTGCGGCAACCTTTGCCGCCAGCGTCACCATCGCCGATGTCGGCGCGGATACGCTGGTCAGCATCGGCGCTGCCGACTCCATTCGCCTGGTGGGGGTGGCGGATGCGACCACGGTGACGGTGGCGGACTTCATCCTGGCGGGGTGAGGTGGGTGGCGGGGGGCTGCTTTGCAGCCCTTCGCGGGCGGAAGCGCATCAGGGCTGACAGGCGCTGCATATGCTGTGGCAGGCACCTGTCAGCCCTGTTGCGACCCAATTACTTCCTGGTCGCCTTACCGCTAGAGGATGGAGAAACGCCTGTACAGCTAATTATGAATCAAATACGATGCATTTATCGTGTTTATATAGATATGCATCGCATACAGTGCAGGACACATGAACGACCTTGGTGCTCTGATCAAGAAACTGCGCAAAGCAGCCGGGCTTTCCCAGGCCCAGCTCGCGCTACGTCACGGCATGAGCCGCGCTACCATCTCGGGGATCGAAAACAATTCGATACCCGAGGTCGGTATTCGCAAGGTTGCCGCGATCCTCGAGGGCCTGGGCTACGAACTGACTGCAATGCCCAAGCGGCGGCGGCGTACACTCGACGAGTTGAAGGGCGGGGGCATTCATGATCCGGCAGAGTGACCGCTTGTATATCGGAGCAGGTGGTACGACTGCCGGGACCCTGGGGCGCAGTGAAGAGAACCCGCGCGACACTGTTTTTACCTACAACTCATCGGCTACCGAAGACCAGGCCGTCTCCTTGACCATGCCAACGCGCCTGGAGAGTTACAAGTGGGAATACGGCATCCACCCCTTGTTTGAAATGAACCTGCCAGAAGGCCACCTCAAGGCTGAGCTCATCCGGCGGTTCGGCAAGTCGGTGCGCGGCTTTGACGACTTCGCGCTGCTGGCGATTGTCGGCCCGCATCAGCTTGGGCGTATCAGCATTGCCCAGCATCCCGGTAAGGATGTTCTGCCAGGGATCAAACTGTCCAACCTGCTGGTGCATGACGGGGCGCAAGGCCTGTTTGCTGAACTCATGGACACCTACGCGGCGTACTCGGGCGTCTCCGGTGTGCAACCCAAGGTCCTGGTGCGGGACATCGAGCAGACTTCCCCCGATGTGGATCGGCTGACCCATAGAGGTGCCACGCATCTGGTGAAAGCCTTCAATGAATCCGACTTTCCCCAGTTGGCCGCCAACGAGTTTTTCTGCATGCGGGCGGCGTTGCATTGCGGGCTCGAAGTACCTGATTTCGAGCTCAGCCAGCACGGCAAATTTCTGGTTGTGAAACGCTTCGATATCGGTGACGACGCCTATCTTGGATTCGAAGACATGTGCGTGCTCTCGGGATGGGAAGCGCGCAAGAAGTATGACGGCAGTTATCAGGGCTGCGCCCAGTTGATAAAGCTGTATGTCACGCCCGCTCGGATTCCTGCCGCGTTGGAACACTTTTTCATGATGGTTGCGCTGTGCGCCGGCATCCAGAACGGCGATGCCCACCTGAAGAATTTTGGCCTGCTTTACGAAAACTGTGCAGAGGACGCCGACATCTGGCTCGCACCCGTGTACGACCTGGTAACCACGACGGTTTACAGCAGCCGCGACATCATGGGGCTACTGCTGGGCGGTTCGAAAGCCTGGCCCAAGCGCAAGATGCTGGTACAGTTCGGGCGTACGGCATGCAACCTCACCGAAGCACGCTGCAACGAGTTGCTCGCCAGAGTGGCGACCGGGATGAAGCGTGCGATGGGCGAGCTTTCGGATTACCGCATCAGCCATCCGCAATTCGATGAGGTAGGGGCGAAGATGGCCGCTGCATGGGCCTCGGGGTTGGCCAGGAGTATCGAGCCCTAGTTCACGGGGCGACTGCGTTATCAGCGTCGCGCTATACTCCGCGGCTTTTGCCCGTGCCGGAATCCGCCCATGCGCCAGGTTTTGCTCATCGTCGATGTCCAGTCCACCTTCAGCCCGCCGGAATGGTTGGTCGATGGCTTGCGACGGTTGTCGGCGAACATTCCCACCATCGCCTCGGTCGAGCTGCACGACGAGCAGGTCACCCCGTTCGAGCGTCAGCTTGGCTGGCACCCGGCGGCCGAAGACGAGAGCCTGATCGAGGCCGACCAGGTGTTCGTCAAGCATGGCTACGGGCAAAGCGCCGAGGCCATCGAGTACATCCGCCAACTGGGCGTGGAGCGGGTGCTGGTGTGTGGGCTGCAGACCGAAACCTGCGTGCTGGCCGCAGGCTTCGCGCTGTTCGATGCGGGGCTGATGCCGACCTTGGTCACCGACATGACGGTTGGCTCGTCGCTGGACCGCTCGGGCAAGCTGGGCATCGAGCTGTGGCAGCATCACTTCCGCCAGGTCACCACCTCGGCAGCGGTACTGGCCGAGCTGGCGGAGTCATCCACAGGCATGTAATCACCTTGCCGTCAGGCGACGCCAATGCTCAACCGGGCGCGCGGGCACGGATCGAGACAGGGCCAGTCTCGTACCCGGACTATGGCCATTACCTGGCAGTTTCGACCTTCTCCGGCTTCAAGGACTTCGCCCGGGCCTATCAGGCCAGGGCCACGGTCGAGGTCACGCCACAGATCACCGAGCTGGCCCGGCGCCGACGGGCGCACGGAAAACCTGGTCAACCTGCCAGGGCTGCTGTGCAGCCCAACGCCGGCAGGGGATCAAGTAACCGTTACCCGGTTGCGCCCCTGCTGCTTGGCCTGGTAGAGCGCCCGGTCGGCATCACTCAAGGCATCACCGGGCTCGCCGGTTTCGCCGCTCCAGCGTGCCACGCCCAGCGATACAGTCACCGCGCCTACCGGCGGCATCGGCGTGGCCTGAACCGTCGCCCGCAGCCGTTCGGCGACCGCTGCCGCCGCCTCCAGGCTCGCCCCCGGCAGCAGCATCAGGAACTCCTCGCCGCCGGTGCGGCACAGTAGGTCACCCTCGCGGCAGCAGCGGCGCATCAGTTCTGCCAGACGCCGCAGCAACTGGTCGCCGACCTCGTGGCCATGGCTGTCATTGACCCGCTTGAAATGGTCGATGTCCAGCGCGATTACCGCAAACGCCCGGCCCTCGGCTTCCAGCAGCGACAGGCTGAAATCCAGGCCGCGACGGTTGCCCAGGCCG
Organism: Pseudomonas sp. 8_5_2; assembly: GCF_059295255.1. NCBI lineage: Bacteria > Pseudomonadati > Pseudomonadota > Gammaproteobacteria > Pseudomonadales > Pseudomonadaceae > Pseudomonas > Pseudomonas sp. 8_5_2. Next base: position 3,845,586 of record NZ_CM181238.1, on the reverse strand, counting down.
GTGAGCGGGTCGGTCTGGGCGTCACGATTGAGCCGGCCGATGCGCTCCTGCAGCAGGTTCAGCCCGAACAGCAAGGCGCGCTTGAGCTCGGCCGCCTCGTAGTACCAGGCCGCCACTCGGTGCAGGCGCTCGGCAGTGCCAGCGCGGTCCATCGAACGGGCGCCTGCGGCCAGTTGCCAGAGTGGCCGGGCAATGGTCATCGCCAGCCACCACAGCAGCAGGCTGCCCACCAGCGCGAAGGGGGCCGAGGTGCCAACCACGTTGAGTATCAGGTGGCTCAGTGGCGCTACTGTCTGCGCCAACGGCTGCTGCGCCACAACGCCCCAGCCAGCGCTGGGCACGTTGGCGAAACCGGCGAGCATTTCCACGCCCTGGCTGTTGGTCAGTTGCCGGGTGCCGCTGCCCAGTGTGGTCAATTGGTCGATCAGGGCGTTGCCTTGCACCACCGAGCCCACCCGCTGACTGTCGGGGTGATACAACAGCCGCCGGTTACGGTCGACCACATACAGGTATGAACCGTCCTTGTAGAAGTGCTCGCCCAGCAGGCTGTTGAGAATGTTGCGCTCACGCAGGTACAAGCTGCCGCCAACGTACCCGAGGTAGCGGCCGTTGCTGTCGAACATGGGGTGCGACAGCGCCACCACCAGGTTGCTGGCCGCCGACACGTAAGGAGTGGAAACCAGCGGGCTGCGCGCCTGCAGCGCCTCCTGCACGCCGGGCGACTGCATACGGCTACCGACCAGGTGCCGCAGCGGCGCCGGTGAAATCGCCAGCAGCACGCCGTTGGTATCGATCACGAACGTTGAGTTGAAGGCCATGCTCTGGCCCAGGACGCGGTCGGTTTCCCCTTGCAGGGCTGCGCCGTCGCCCAGCTGCCGGCTTTGCACACCGGCACTGAACGACAGCTGCTGCAAGGCGTTGCCGATGAAGGTTTCGGTGATGGCTGCCAGCTTTGATGCATACACCCGGTTGGCTTCAAGGGCGTGGTCGATCAGCAGCTGGCGCTGCACCCGGTAGCTGGCAAAATAGCTGGCGCACAGCATGACCAGGGCGGTAAAGGCGCACAGCACCAGAATGAGTGTGCGTAGATCCAGGCGCAATCCGTGCTTGGCGTGTGGCAATCCTGACCTCGGTCGATGCGGTGGGTGGTGTGGGCAGCGGCGCTCAGGAACCGGCTTTTTGCAGCGCGCTCAGCTCGTCTTCCACCTGCTGCATACGCTGTTCTACCAGGGCTTGCACCTTCACGTCGCGGGCGCTTTCGCGCATCAGTGCGGTGAGTTTCTCGCTCAGGCGTTTGCCGGCTTCGGTGTCCTCCAGGGCGCGGGCCTTGGCCGGGTCCTGGGTGGCGGCCACGATGGTGGCGAACTCGGCGTCGCTGAAGTTCTTTTCGCTGTACAGCCGGAACAGGTCCTGGCGCTGGTCCTCGACGGTCAGGTGCTTGCGCAGCACTTGCTCGATGGTCGCTTGCGGCAACTGGGGGTGGGTGCGGCGCAGGAGCACGGCCATGCGTTCGATGTTGTGCGTGTAGGCATCCTGCAGCGGCAACTGGGCAAGGATCTGTTGTTCACGAGAGGGTTTCTGGTCGCAGGCGGCAAGGGCGGCAGTCAGCAGCAGGGGCAACAGCAACGTCTGGAAGCGAGGCATGAGGTGGCCTGGTCGGGCAGTGAAGACTGCCGATTATACCGATGTCCAGCGGGCCACGACGAGCCCTGTGATTTGCCTTGCGCGGCACACTGGGGTAGAACTCTGGCCTTTCGACCACTGCCATGAGCCACATGCCGAACTGCACCCTGCAACCTGTGGCGCGCGACGCCATTGCCGAAGTCGTGGCGTTTGTCGACAGCGCCCGCCGCGAGCTGTTCCCGATGCTGGCCAATGCACCGTTGCCGCGTGACCTGGCGCAGTTCGCCGAGACCTACCTGGACGGCGCGGGCTGCTTTCTGGAGGCCCGTGATGACGGGCAGCTGGTGGCGGTGATCGGCTATCTGCCTTATGACCACCGCTTTGCCCAGCTCGATTACCACGCCCGGCGGGTGGTCGAGGTGGTGCGCCTGTTCGTCTCGCCGGCCTACCGTCGGCATGGCCTGGCCGCGGCGTTGTTTGCGGCATTGCGCGAGCGAGCGGAGCAGGCGGGTGTCGACTGCCTGTACCTGCATACCCACCCGTTCCTGCCGGGGGCGATCGCGTTCTGGCAGCGGCAAGGGTTCGCGGTGGTGGATGTGGAGCAGGACCCGGTCTGGCAGACCACCCACATGCAGTTGCGCCTGGGCTGACAATGACAAAGCGCCGCGCTGGCCTCTTCGCGGCTAAACCGCTCCTGGAACTGCACATAGCTGACTGATTTAGCAGGGACCCTGTAGGAGCGGGTTTACCCGCGAAAGGGCCGGTCCAGCCAATACACGGATCAGCGCATCAGCCCCGACTCAAGCAACGCGGGGGTGTCAGAACGCCCCCGACAACGGCCATTCCACCGCCAAGCGTATCTGGTCCCCATCCAGCTCTGCCTGCGCCGTATTGCCCCGGTGCACGTTATGCCTCAGCGAAAACGTGGTGCCCTTGGCTTTGCCACTCTGCACCACATAGCGCGCCTCCAGGTCCCGCTCCCAATGCTTGCCACCCTTGCCGTAGCCCAGGTACGCATAACCGCCCGCAGGGTCGACGTGGCTGCCATCGATATCGAACCCGCGCACGTACAACGCCGTCAGGTTCAGCCCCGGCACGCCGTAGGCGCCCATATTCAGGTCATAGCGGGCCTGCCACGACTTTTCGTTCGGCGCGTTGAAGTCCGACATCTGCACCGCGTTGGCAATGAAGATCGCCCCTCGGGTCACGTAATCGAAAGGCGTATTGCCGTCCACCTGCTGCCAGCCCAGGCTGAAACCGTGCGGCCCTTGGTTGTAGCGCGAGACCAGGCTCCAGGTGGTGTTGTCGATACGCCCTGACAGCGCCTTGCCGGTGTCGGTGGTGCGGTACAGGTTGAGGTCCAGGCTGATACTGCGGCGATCATCCAGGGCATGGCTGAGCGTGCTGCCCAGGTAGTGCTGGTTCCAGCTGTCCTCGTAGCGTGAGCTGTAGAGGCTGCCGCTGAAGGCGGGGGCGGGGTTCCAGACTACGCCCGCCAGGTCGAAGCTGTTGCCCTGGCGGCCGTTGGAATAGTTCACCACAAAGCCTTGGTCGTGGCTGGACGCATTGCGGTCGGTACTTTCGTTGAAATGCCCGGCCACCAGCTTGAGGGTGTCGAACTCGTTGCTGGTGAGGAAGAAGCCGGTGGCGGTCTCGGGCAGCAGGCGGCTGTCGGACGAGCTGAACACCGGGGTCTTGATCCGTTGCTCACCATAAGACAGCACGGTATTGGACAGGCGCAGCTTCAGCGCAGCCCCTGCGCGGCTGTACTGGTTTTTTGGGTGGCCAGCGTTGTCCACCCCCAGCAGGCGCGCCTTGCCCGCGCGGCCGCCGCCGCTGTCGAGCTGCACGCCCAGATAGGCATGGGCATCCACGCCGACACCGATCAGCCCTTGGGTGAAGCCGGACTGCACGCTGCCCATCAAGCCATAGGCCCATTCCTCGGCCTTGCCGTTGCGCTCGCTACGTGGCTTGTAGGCATTGCGCGCAGCGCTGTTGCGCCCGCCATGCTTGAAGTCGCGCTGGTCGAACACGCTGCGGTTGAGGATATTCCAGCTGCCATCCTCGACAAAACCATTGCTTTGCGACTGGGCGGATTCGGCCTGGGCGAAGGGGGCAAGGCCCAGCAGCGGTAGGGCCAGCAGCAGTCGGGTCATTGCCCGGCCCCAAGCTTTTGCAGTTGTGCTGCAAAGCGCGTTTTGGCCCGTGCCGGCAAGCTGGCGGGCAGTTCTGCAGCCGGCGCGTCACCCACCTGGATCAGCATCACCATGCCCATCGCCAGGTGCGCAATGCACTGGATGCCGTACACCCCGGGCACGCTGAACGTCTGCTCGAACGGCTGGTTCAGCTTGCTCTTGAACGGTTCGGCGCCGGCGGGCAGCAACCCTGCGACGCTGGCTGCGTTGTGGCCGCTCTGGGTGGGCAGGAAGCGCACGCTGTCGCCGGGGGCGATGTGCAGGTGGTCCGGCTCATAGACCATTGCCCCCTCGCTGCCACGGTTGAGCATTTTCACTTCATGCACCTCGGCCAGCGCGGCCGGGGCAAGCAGGGCGCTGGCGAGCAGCAGGGCGACAGGGCGCAACAGCATGGGCAGAACTTCCTGGTTCAGGGGGCGCGGAAACGCAGGATGCGCGCGCCGTCGAAAGGGTCGGTGAGGTAGCGGGCATGGACGCCAAAGGTGCTCAGCAGGCGTTCGGGGGTGAGTACCTCGAACGGTTTGCCGAGGGCGACCAGGCGGCCTTGGTCGAGTACCGCGATGCGGTCGCAGGTGAGCGCCTGGTTGAGGTCGTGCAGGGCCACCAGGGTGGTTACCGGCAGCGCCTGCACCTGTTGCAGCAGGCTCAGCTGGTGCTGGATATCCAGGTGGTTGGTCGGCTCGTCCAGCAGCAACACCTGCGGCCGCTGCGCCAGGGCGCGGGCGATGTGCACGCGCTGGCGCTCGCCACCGGACAGCGAGCCCCACAGGCGTGTGCGCAGGTGCAGGGCATCGAGGTCGGCCAAGGCTTGCTCGACGATGGCGCGGTCGTGCGAGGCAAACGGTGCCAGTGCCGACAGCCAGGGTGTACGGCCAAGGGCCACGGCGTCGAATACGCTGATCGCATCGAGGGTGTCGGCCTGCTGCTCGACCAGTGCCAGGGCCTGAGCAACACGACGGCGCGGCAACCGCGCCAGGGGTTCGCCCAGTAGCTGCACGCTGCCGCTGGCCGGTTTGCGCAGCCCCGCCAGCAACTTCAGCAGCGAGGATTTGCCGGAGCCGTTGGGGCCGACGATGCCCAGGGTTTCGCCACTCACCACATCGAGGTCGATAGCCTCGAGCACGGTTCTGCCGGCCAGTTGCAGCCCCAGGCCCTGGCAGCTCAAGGGAGCGAGCTGTAGCGCGGTCATGACTGTCATGGGCGCCCTCGACGGCTGACCAGAATCAAGGCGAAGACCGGTGCGCCGATCAGTGCGGTGACAACACCAACCGGGATTACCTGGCCGCTGATCAGCGTGCGCGAAAGGATGTCGGCGGCAATCAGGAACAGCGCGCCGCCCAGGGCGCTGGCCGGCAGCAGACGGCTGTGGCCGGGGCCGAGGATCAGCCGCAGGGCATGCGGGATTACCAGGCCGACAAAGCCGATGGCGCCGACGATGGACACCATCACCGCCGTCACCAGCGCCGCGCAGCTGATCAGCAGCAACTGGGTACGGCGCACCGGGATGCCCAGCGACGCAGCCGAATCGACGCCAAAAGTGAAGGCATCCAGCGCGCGGCGATGCCACAGGCACACCAGCAAACCGCACAGCGCCACCGGCACCGCCAGCCACACCGAGGGCCAGCGCACACCACTGAGGTTGCCCAGCAGCCAGAACAGGATGCCGCGCGCCTGCTCGGCAGTGGCCGACTTGGTGATCAGGAACGCTGTCAGGGCGTTGAACAGTTGCGAGCCGGCGATACCGGCGAGTATCACCTGCGCGTTGTTGCTGCTGGGCCCGGCCGCGCGGGCCAGCACCAGCACCAGGGCGAATGCCGCCACGGCGCCGATGAAGGCGCCGGCAGACATGCTCAGTGCCAGGCTGCCTAGCCCCAGCAGGCCGACCAGCACCGCGCCAGTCGAGGCGCCGGCCGACAGCCCGAGCAGGTACGGTTCGGCCAGCGGGTTGCGCAACAGCGCCTGCAGGATCACCCCGCAGGTGGCCAGGCCGGCACCGCAGGCTGCGGCGACCAGGGTGCGGGTCAGGCGGTAGTTCCAGACGATGCCGGCGTCGATCGGGTCGACCGGGTAGCCGGCCTGCCACAAATGGTTGGCCAGGACCTGGCCGACCGCGCTCGGCGACAGGCTGGTTTCGCCGATTACGGTGCCGGCCAGCAGCGCCGCCAGCAGGGCTGCCAGGGCAACTGCGAGGCTGGGTAGCAGGCGGCTCATCACGGCGCTGCTTTACCGCTGGCGAAGGCACTGGCCAACGTCTGCACACCGCGGAACAGGCGGATACCCGCCTGCATGGCGTCGGCATCGAGGATGATGATGCGGTCGTGCCTGACCGCGTCCATGTTGCGGGTAACCGGGTCGCTGCGCAGGAATTCAAGCTTCTTCTGGTAGTCATCGGCGGGGAAGCGGCGACGGTCCATGCGCGCGATGATCAGCCAGGTCGGGTTGGCCTTGGCCAGTGTTTCCCAGCCCACGGTTGGCCATTCCTCACTGGACTCGACCACGTTGCGCACGCCGAGGCTGCGCAGCATGAAGTCGGCGACCCCTTGGCGGCCTGCCACGTAGGGGTCGATGTCCAGGTCGGCGCTGGAGAACCAGAACAGCGCCGAGGTCGCCGACAGGTCCTTGCCGGCCAATTGCGCCCTGGCGCTGTCCAGGCGGCCTTTCAGTTCGGTGTTCAGCGCGGTGCCGCGGTCCTGCACGTCGAAGATCTCGGCCAGCTGGCTGACGCTCTTGTAGATGCTGTCGACCTGGAACGCCTGCAGGCGAGTGCCGTCTGCGCCCACCAGGTTGTCCTTGCCTTCGCAGTCCGAGGGCAGCAGGTAGGTGGGGATGTTCAGTTCGTCGAACTGTTCACGGGTGCCGACCACGCCCTGGGCGCCGACCATCCATTCGAACTGCACCGCCACCAGTTGCGGGCGCTTGCCTGCTACCGCCTCAAAGCTGGGGTCGTTGTCGGCCAGGCGCGGCACTTTGTCGTTCTGTGCCTGGTATTCGGGCAGCACGTTGTTGAACCACAGCGAGGTACCCGCCAGTTTGTCACCAAGCCCCAGTGCGTAGAGCATTTCGGTGCCGGCCTGGCCGATGGTGACGGCGCGTTCCGGTGCCTGGGCGAAGGTCTGCGGCTGGCCGCAGTTATCGACAGTCAGCGGGTAGTGAGTGGCGGCGGCCTGGGCCAGGCCGGTAAAACCAAGGCCGGCGAGCAGGGTGGCGATGCGGGGCAGCATGCGGGGCGATCTCCTATCGGACAGTTCTGGTGAGGAACGCACGGACAGGCATCGCCGAGCCCCCGCTGGCGGCAGGGGCAACACTGATAGCCAATCCCGGACACCCCGCCGGTTGGTGAATGCAGGCCGGCAGGTCTCCTGACTGATGCGTCATGGCCCGGCTCCGGCCTTCCCGGGTCGGTCACCCAGTGGCATCGATGGAGCAGGCTCGGCATCTACAGTTGCGGGGGCAGTTCCGTTTGGCCCGTGTTGGCAGGCCTGGGATTCCCTATTATTTCCGTGGTGGAAACCGGCGGCCCGCATGGTAGACCATCACGCCGCCGGTTAAAACGCTTTTCAGAAGTACTTCAGCCAGGTGATGTCGCGCCGCCGCGCCTTCAGGCGGGCGAACCCGCGCACCGGCAGGTACAGCGAAACCGCCAGCAATACCGCGGCCAGCCATACCGCGGCGATGCCGTCAAAGCCGAAGTAGTCGCCCTGGTTGAGACCGAACAGCGCCACGCTGGCCAGGTACAGCAGCTTCAACACATACAGGTGCAGCAGGTAGAAGAACATCGGCGCCGCACCGAACACCGCCAGGGCGCTGATCCAGCGCGCCTGCCCGGCACGCTCGAAGGCGCGCAGCAGCAGCAGGCCACAGCCCAGGGTCAGGGCCAGGAACAGCAGCGACGGTGGGTATTTGGTGATGTTGAAGAAACTCATCAGGGTTTGCGTGAGGGTCGGGTAACCATTCCAGGGCGCCTCGCCGTAGCCGTTGAGCATGCGCAGCACGACAAAGCCCAGTAGTGCGATCAGCCCGGCCACCCGCAAGCGCTGCTGGCGTCGACCGGCTTCGCTGCCGCGCGCGAACCAGGGGCCCAGGCCGTAACCCAGGGCGATCACGCCGATCCACGGCAGCACCGGGTAGGAGGTGCGCAGGCGCAGGTTGTCGGAGAACTCCAGCCAGCCGCGGTCATGCAGGATCGCCCATGGCACGTGCAGGGCCGACTCCACACCGAAGTGCAGGCCATCAAGCAGGTTGTGGCCGGCGATGATCATCGCGCCCACGGCGATCAGGGCTGCGCGTGGCAGCCACACCAGCAGCGACAGGGCGATCATGCTGACGCCGATCGCCCAGATCACTTGCAGGTAGATCACGCTGGGCGGCAGTTGGAAGGTCCAGGCGAAGTTGACCAGGGTGAACTCCAGCACCACCAGGAACAGCCCGCGCTTGAACAGAAACGCCGAGACATCGCTACGGCCCTGGTACTTCTCGCCGTACAGCCAGGCTGACAGGCCGGTCAGCAGGACGAACACGGGCGCACACAGGTGCGCCAGGGTGCGGCTGACGAATAGCGACGGTTCGGTGGTGTCGATGGCCATCGGGTCGCCGACCTGATGGTGCAGGAAGAAGGTTTCGCGGACATGGTCCAGGAGCATGAACAGGATCACCAGGCCGCGCAGGGCGTCGATGCTCTGCAGGCGCTGGGTAAGCAGGGTAGGGGTGGCGCTGGCGCTTGTCATGGGGGATCGCTGGCAAGAATGGATGTCAAATGGAATGTTATCTTATAACTTATTGGGGTTTGATGGGTAGGGGTTTTTGTGTTGCCTGGTGGTTGCCACCAGATATGCAGCGCCTGTCAGCCCTGATGCGATCCCTATGCCAGCCCTGCCCCAAACAAGCCGACCCAGGCAACCCAGTTCAAAACCTATAATCCACCGTCGCAAACCAGGCCCGTGGCATCCCCATCAACCACTGCTCACCACTGAACGCCGACACCACATACTCCCTGTCAAACACGTTGTTCACCTGCAAGCCCAAACGCACATCCGGCAACACCCGCCAGGCGATATTGGCATCGACCACGGTATACCCGGGGGCGCTCTGGGTATTGGCGGTGTCGGCATAACGCTCATCCACGTAGCGCGCACCCACGCCGGCCTCGACCTGCTGGCCAAAGCCTTTGCTCAACCACAGGTTGGCCGTGCGCCGGGGCACGTTTGCCGGCCGGTTGCCCGCGCGGTCCTGGGCTACACCACCCACCGTCTCGTCAAAGTCGTCATACCTGGCGCGCACCAGCGACGCGTTTACCGACACCTGCCACTGATGCGCCAGCGCCAGCTCCAGGGTCGCCTCCAGGCCATCCGAGGTCTGCTGGCCGGCCTGCTGCTTGTCGTGGGTGAGCGGGTCGTCCACCAGCAGCTTGTTCTTGACGATATGGTAGGCCGCCAATGTCCATTCGCCGCGCCCCTCCCAAAAGCGCTGCTTAAGGCCCACTTCGGTCTGCTTCGCTTCGGTCAGGTCGTAGTGCATCTGTGCCGGGCTCAGGCTGATGAGGTTGTCTACCCCGTCCTCGCTGGTGGAATACTGGCCGTACAACGACAGATCCTCCGTCAGCGCAAAAACCAGCCCGGCGCGCCAGTTGCCGCCTTGCAGGCTGCGGTCGCTGCGGCTGTCATTGCCCAGGTTGTCGCGGTCGATATGGTTCTGGTCACGGCGCACGCCGGTCACCAGCGACAGGCGATCGGTGAGTTGCAGGCGGTTTTCCGCAAACAGCGCGAAGGTGCCGGTGGTGGCGAGCGATTGCGGTCGCAGCGGCGAGGCGCTGTGGAAGTCGCCCGGTTGCGGCTGCCACGGGTCGATGTAGTCGCCGCCCACATCGTCGTACGGCGCATTGCTGTCGATGTTGAAACGGACCTTGTTGTACTCGGCACCCACCACCGTCTTGCTGGCCAGCCCGAACAGGCTGTGATCGAAGGCGAACGTCTGACGGTCGCCGAACTGCTCCTGGTTGTGCTTGATCTCCAGGTAGCTGCCGCGTAGCAGCTGCTGGCGCGCGGCGTCCCAGCTGTACGCCTCGGCATTGCGCCAGTGGCGGCGGCTTTTCATGTAGTACAGCTGGTTGCTGGCGCTGACCTGGTCGCTCAGCGTCCAGTCCGTGGTCAGGCGGGTCCACTCATCGACGTAGTGCTGCTTGTCGTTCTGCACGTTGTAGTTCTTGTAGCGCAGGCTGCTGCGGTAGTGGCCGTCGATCAGCGGCGTGCCGTAGTAATTGGCAGGCTTGGCATCGCCGCGCTCGTGGGCGAGGGTGAAGCTGAGGTCGTCAGTGGCGTCGAAGCGCAACGCGGCGCTGAGCGCCAGGCTGTGCGAGGGGGTGCGGTCAACCCAGCCATTGCCGGCTTGCTGGTTCAGCGTAAGCCGGTAGCTCAGGCGTTCGTCCAGGCTACCGCCACTGTCCAGCCCGAGCTGCTGGCGGTCCCATGAACCGTAACCCAGGCGCAGGTGATTGCGGATGTCGCCGCTGAAGGGCTTTTTCGGGATCACATTGACCACCGCACCGGTTGCACCCTCGCCATACAGCACCGACGCCGGGCCACGCAGCACGTCGATGCGCTCCACCATCCACGGGTCGACCGGGAATGTCTGGGTGCCCGCGCCGGCATACATGCGCGCGCCGTCGAACAGCGTCATCACCGAGCCGTGCCCGGTGAAGCCGCGAGCTGCAAGCCCCGTCCCGCCATCGCCTGGCGAGCCGATGTAGGTAATGCCCGGTGAACGGGTTACCGCATCCTGCACGCTGAGGTTGTTGCGCTGCTGGATCTGCTCGGCGCTGATGCTGCTGGTGCTGGCGGGTGTTTCCAGGGCACTGAGGCCCAGGCGCGACCCGGCCGTCGTCGGGGTGGCGAGGTCGAGGATGCGGTTGTCGAACGTGTCGGTGATGGCCGTTGACGGCAGGGCCAGAGGCTTTGGGTCGAAGTCATCGGCCTGGGCCGGCAGGGCGACGGCCAGGCAGGCCGCCAGGGGGTGAAGCTTGAAGATACGGGACATGTCGTTCCACTGCTGCAGGAATGAATGCATCCCGGTGGAAAACACGCAAAGGCTTGCCGTGCAGGCGAGCGCGCGCACGGATTCCGGCCTGCGCCCGCCCACCGCGGGTTGCCAAACAAGGCTTCAGGCCGGTCTCCGGGCTTGCGAGGGGCATGAAACCTTCACCTTCCCATGCCTGAGCACAGTGGTATCTCGAAGGGTTCGCTCGCTTACCGTTGCGGGGGCAGCGCCGGACTTGTCGTGGGCAACACGATGCACCGGCTTCCCGTTTCACCTTGCGCGCGGCGGCGCAGGGCACCTGAAACTGGCGCGCATATGACCACTGCACAGCACGGTCGTCAACCATCGGGCTGACAGGCAATCGCGTGATGAACGGCAAATTCCTGAATATTTGCTGAAGCTTTTTCGAACTATCGCGCCGCCGGGCGTTTCGGAATGTGGGCTAGCTACCCGTTTACATGTCATGGAGACATAGATGCATGCCTACTCATAACCTGCTCCGCCACACCTGCATCCTTGCCCTGATGGGCACCCCGTTGGCAGCCCATGCCGCACCCAGCACCGACCCTCTGTTCACCGTCGGCATTCTCGGCGCCTACGACGAATTCAAGTTTCAGGGCGGCAGTGAAACCCAGACCGAACACGTTGACGAAGGCGGCATCTTTGCCGGCTTTGGCAACAAGATGACCGCAGAGTCCGGTTTCATTTACCAGCTGGGTGCCGAAGGCAAGTATGCCGAGAAGCACGACAACAAACTCAAGGAGGGGCAGGCAGGGCTGGACCTGGGCTGGCGTGCGGCGGTGGATGCGCGCAACTTCGTCGATGTGATCGTGGGCGGCGGCTACATGTGGTCACGGTTTGAAACCGAGCACCGCAGGATCGAAAGCGAACTCACCTACAAGGCGCCGTTCGCCAAGGCGGCGTTGGGTTACAACCACCAGTTCGATGCGGCCACCTTGCGCGTGGAAGCCGGTGTACGGCGAACCCTCGATGGCCGGGTAAAACTGAAGGTGGAAGACTTTGGCAGTGACAGTGCGGACATGAAAGACCGCACCAACCCTTATGCCGAGGTGACCCTGCTGATGAACCAGCAAGGCAACCTGCCGATCCAGGCGGGCGTGTACTACACCCGCACCGAATACCGGCTCGACGACGAGACGCTGTTGGCCGACAACACCGAGCTCAAGCGCGACGAGTACGGCTTCAAGATAGGCCTGGCCTTCTGATCCGGCGGCCCTGCAAACGCACCTGCAGGGCCTTTACCGACCGCGCCGCCGCGACACGCGTGCTTCGATGTTCTTGCGCCCGATCAGCAGCGGCGGTTTCTCTGTCACCGGCTCATCGGCCAGCCACTTGTACATCACCAGGCAGTCCACCAGCCCCAGGCGGGCATGGCGATAGGCCTTGGGCAGCCGGCCAACCGTTTCGAAGCCCAGCTTGTGCCACAACGCCACCGCCACCTCGTTGCTGGCCACCACCGAGTTGAACTGCAGGGCCAGAAAGCCTTCCTGGCGTGCCAGCTTCTGCGAATGTTCGCACATCAGGCGTGCCACGCCCCGGCCGCGGGCGCTCTCGCAGACCATGTAGCCGCAATTGCCCACGTGCGCGCCAGGGCCGGCCGCGTTGGCCTTGAGGTAATACGAACCCAGCAGCTCGCCATCCTCCTCTGCCAGCAGCGTGTGCAATGGCAGCTCCAGCCACAATTGGCGGGCCTGTTCGGCGTTCAGGGCGGGGTCGAATGCGTAAGTTTCGCGGGCCTGGACGGTGGCCTGGAAGGTCGGCCAGAAACGTTCGAAGTCTTCCGGCGTCATGGGGCGAATGTGGATCATGCGGGTTCCTGCGCGGGCTGGGCCGCCCAGTCTGGGCGGCGCGGCGCCGTCGCGCAAGGGTGGCGGCGCCGTTTGTGCTCAGCCGTTGGCCTTGCCCACTGCATCCATGGCCCGCGCCGAGTAGACCAGTGCGGCCCCGGCGTTCATCGCCACGGCCACGCCGAGCGCCTCGGCAATTTCCTCGCGGCTGGCGCCATGCTTGACCGCCTGCTGCGAGTGCACGGCGATGCAGCCGTCACAGCGGGTGGTCACGGCCACGGCGAGGGAAATCAGCTCGCGGGTCTTGGCGTCGAGGTGGTTGGTCTTGGCCCCCGCACCACTGGCGGTCATGTAGCCGGCCACGGTGTCGGGGGAGAGTTGCTTGAGATCGCCGATGCCGGCCATCAACTGCTTACGGTAGGCGTCCCAGTCCATCATGCTCATCGTCTTCACCTTGGGGTGGTTGCGAGTGGAGCTTTCAGGCTAGTCGAAGAGTGGCAGGTGTGAGGCTTGTACTTTGGTGGGTGTACGCAGGTCGTAGGCAAAACGGCCTGCGTTGCCGGTCAGATGTAGATGAACACCAGCAGCAGCGCGGCGACCACTGCCCACTTTTCCAGGTAGTAGCGTGTGCGGTTGCGCTTTTTCATCGCCTTGCCGCGCTCACGGATCTTGTAGATGCGGGTAAACAGCCGGTTGATGCCGCCGGTCTTGTCGCCGGCACCGTTGGGCGCTGCTGCGGCGGCCATGACCTTGCGGCTGAACCAGCGGTTGAACGCCGTGGCCCAGCGGTACTTGAGCGGGCGTTCGACGTCGCAGAACAGGATGATGCGGTTGTGTTCGGTGTTGTTGGCCGCGTAGTGGATATAGGTCTCGTCAAAGATCACCCCCTCGCCATCGCGCCAGGAGTACTTCTCGCCGTCAACGTCGATATAGCAGCCATCGTCGTTCGGCGTGTCCAGGCCCAGGTGGTAGCGGTACGAGCCGGCGTACGGGTCACGGTGGCGCACCAGCTTGGCGCCTGGCGGCAAGGTGGCGAACATGGCGGCCTTGACCGTGCCGATGTCTTGCAGCAATTCGGTGGTACGCGGGCACAGGGCCATTGCCGACGGGTGGCTTTCGCCATACCACTTCAGGTAGAAGCGCTTCCAGCCAGTCTTGAAGAACGAGTTGAAACCGACGTCGTCGTAATTGTCGGACTTCTTGATTGCGCCCACGTGCAGCAGCTGGCGGCCCTCCTCGCGGATTTCCTGCCAGTGGTCCTGCAGCGGCTTCAGTTCGGGAAAGGCTTCGACCGGCAGGTAAGGCTTGGCCGGGTGCCTGGAAAACAGGTAAAGGAAGGCGTTGACCGGCGCCAGGAAGCTGGAGTGGTCACCCAGTTGGCGGGTCAGCTTGTGACGCACCCGGCCGCGCAGGTGAACATAGGCGATCGAGAAAACGAAGATAAGTACGAGTGCAATTTTCATGGACGTTTACTTGTCGAAAAATGGCCATGCGCCATGGCATAAGCCCGCCAGCATAAACAATCATGGGGGCAGTTTGTACTTATTGTTACGAAAGTGCGGGGCGACTTAGGTGTAATGCCCTACAGTCTTGCGCAAACGATTCATGTACGGGAGTTCACATGGTTCAGGATGTCCGCCCCAGCGGCGCCCCCTTCAAGCGGCTGTTTTTTGCCTTGCCGGTCAGTGATGCCCAGCGCCGTGCGCTTGCCGACTGGCGGCGCAGCCTGGGTATGCGCAGCGGCAAGCCGGTAGCGGCCGCCAATTTCCACGTGACCCTGCTGTTTCTCGGCGATGTGGATGCCGCCCAGGTGCCAGCGATATGCGCTGCGGTCGACCAGTTGGCGCTGCCGGCCAAGCCCCCCCGGCTGCTGCTCGACCGTTTGCAGGTGTGGCAGCGGGCCAGCGCCCTGGTGCTGGAGGCGCAGCAGGTACCACCGGCCCTGCTGCAACTGGTCTACGCCCTGCAGCAGGCCTTGCTACCGTTGGGCGTGCAACCGGCCAGCCGTGAATACCGCCCGCACCTCACGCTTTCCCGGGACTACCACGGCCAGCCGCCAGAGGCTGCTAGCGCGCCGGAGTTCTACCTCGCGGCCCGCCATTTCACCCTGTACGAGTCGCGCAAGGGCGCGTACTGGCCGCTGGCGCAATGGCCGCTGTCGGACTGAACCCGGTCAGAGTTCCGGGGTGTACTTCACCGTCAGCAGGAAGTTGCGCGGCTCGCCCCAATTGTTGCTGCCATTAAGCTGGTTGAACCCGGCAACCCAGTACTTCTTGTCAAACAGGTTGTTGGCGTTGACGGCAACGTTCACTTCCGGGGTCAGCTGATAGGCCAGCCGCGCGCTCCATACGGTATACCCGGGCACGGTATAGGTGCGCTCGTAGCCCAGGGTGTGGCTCTGGGTGGTGAAACCAAGGCCGGTGCTCCAGCGCTGGCCGTCCAGCGGCAGGGTGTAGTCGGCCCAGGCGCGCAGCATGTGCTTGGGTGTCCACTGGCTGAACGTGCGCCCTTCGTTCTCCGGGTCATCGAGGAACTTGGTGGTGTTGTAGGTGTAACCGGCAAACAGTTGCAGGCCGCTCAGCACTTCGCCGCTGATCTCGGCCTCGACGCCCTGGCTGCGCACCTTGCCGGCAGCGGTGGAGCAGTACCAGTCATCGCAGGCGAAGCCCGACGCCACATCGGTGACCGCGCGGTTTTCCTGGTCATAACGGAACAGCGCCAGCGACGCATTGACCCGGCCATCGAGCAGCTCGCCTTTCAGGCCTGTTTCATAGTTGCTACCGATTACCGGTTTGAGTGGCGTATTGCCCACGGCGCGTTCGGTCTGCGGGACGAACACGTCGGTGTAGCTGGCGTACCAAGCCCATTCGCGCGTCAGGTCATAAACGAACCCGGCATACGGCGTGACTTGCCCCGATTCGGTCATGCGGCTGGTCGGGTAACGGGTACCTGGGTCGCTCAGGCTGTCGAAGTCGATCGAGTCCCAGCGGTAGTCGAACCAGCTCACGCGCGAGCCCAGAATCAACGTCAGGTCCTGGGTCGGTTTGACGCGCCAGGCGCCATACAGGCCTTTCTGGCGAATGTCGTAGCTGGCCCGGTTGGAACGTGCAAGGTCGCCGTCGAAGACGCTGTCCCGGCTGGGCTCGGGGCGGTCATGATCGATATCGAAGATGTTGCCGCCGGCGTCGAAGTTGCGCCAGTAGGCGTCGTCCGAGGTCAGTTTGGCGTAGTTGCCGCCCACGGTGATCTCATGGGCCAGGGGGCCAGTGTCGAAGTGGCCGACCACGTTCATGTCCAGGCCCAGCTTGGTCGAGTGAAAATCGGTGAGCCAGTCGGCGTAGGTGATGCCGCTGCCATCTGCTGCAATGCCTTGGCCGGTGCTTTGCACGCGCTGGTGGGTGGACGTGTTGGTTTCATCCATGCGCACGGCAGCAGCCTTGAAGGCCCAGTCATCGTTGAAGCGGTGTTCGAGGTCCAGGTAGTAGGTGGTGACGTCGTTTTCTGCACGGCTCCAGCGGGCCCCGGTATAAGTCGACCGAGGCAGGTCAACCGCCTTGCCACTGGCGTAGCGTGGAATGCCGCGCAGCATCGGCCTGGACTGCTGGCGGCTGTAACTGATACCGCCGCCTACGGTGGTTGCGTCGCTGAGGTCGATGTCCAGTGCCCCATACAGCGAATGGTTCTTGCTCCAGACATAATCGATGAAACTGTCGCTCTGGTCTTCGTCCGCGACAACCCGTCCGCGCACCCGGCCATCGCTGGTCAGCGGGCCGCCGGCATCCACTTGCAGGCCGTAGTGGTCCCAGGAGCCGGCTTTACCCGTCAGCGTAACTGTCGGCGCCACCTGGCCACGCTTGCGCACCAGGTTGATCGCGCCGCCCGGGCTGCCGGTGCCTTGCAGCAGGCCGGAGGCACCGCGTAACACTTCGACGCGGTCGAAAAACACCAGGTCTTGCGTCGCCCAGTTGCCCAGCGAGTAGTTGTTGCGCTGGATCGGCACGCCATCGTACTGCCAGTCATCGATCTGGAAACCTCGCGAGGTCACCACCACGCCAGGGCCGATGCCTTGTGCGCCGACGATGCCGGTGGTGTGGTTGAGCGCGTCCTGCAGGTCGGTGATGCCCTGGTCGTCCAGTTGCTTGCGGGTGATGACGGTGACGGACTGGGGGATTTCCTTGAGGGTATGGGTGCCTTTGCCGAGGGTGACGGCGCGGGCGGCATACGAGCCGCTGCCCTCGCTGGTGGCATTCAGGTAATTGTCGGTGATGCTGGTGCTGCCCAGCTCCATGACATCGCCCCCCAGGCTGGCGGGCGCCACACTGAAATGCCCGTCGGCGGACACCCGCAACGCCAGGCCACTGCCGGCCAGGGCAGCTTGCATCGCCTGTTCGGCGCTCATCTGGCCGACCACGGCAGGCGCCTGCTTGCCGCGCACCAGCCCAGGCTCCAGGGCGATGATGTGGCCGCTTTGGCTGGCAATCCGGTTGAGCGTATGCGCCAGGCTGGCGGCTGGCAGGTCGAACGCCAGGGTTTGCGCCTGGGCGAGCACGTTGAAGCTGGTCACGGCGGCGACGAGGGGCAGGGCGCGGGGCCAAGGGTTGTACACGGATTACTCCCGAATGAGATGGCTGTCAGGAGGTATGTGGGACGAGCGCGGAAAACTTGCCAGAAATGCGAATGATTTTTACAAATATTTGCATCAGGCGGTTTTCAGGTCGATCAGCATCAGCCACGGGCCGAAGTGCTCGACCTTGATTGGCAGCGCTTCGGCCAACGCCGCCAATGCCTGCAGGGGCTGATCCAGCGCAAATACGCCCTGTACCCGCAGATCTCGCGCTGCCGGGGCCAGCCGGATGTAGCCACGCTGGTAGGGGCGCAACGCGTCGATCACGCTATGCAACGGCTGGTCGAGTACCTCAAGCCGACCCTCCAGCCAGGCAGCGCGCTGCTGCTGTTCGTCGGTCAGGCGCTCGATGTGGTGACCCTGCAGCAGGGCTGCCTGACCCTGCTGCAACTCGGTTGACTGGCCATCGACCAGGCTGACGCGGACACTGTGCTGCAGCACCACCACCCGGGTGGCGGCATCTTCCTGGCTGACCAGAAAGCGCGTCCCCAGCGCCTGCACCTGCCCCTGCGCCGTGCGCACCCGCAGCGGCCGCTGCCGGTCGCGCGCGACCTGGATCTGCAGCTCGCCGTGACGCAACACCAGCAGCCGTTGCCCGGCATCGAACTGCACGTCGACTGCGCTGGCGCTGTTCAGGCTCAGGCGGCTGCCATCGGAGAGGGTAAAGCTGCGCCGTTCCCCGCGGGCAGTATGCAGGTCGGCCAGCCAGCCCTGCGCCGTGTCGCTGCGCCAGCCGCCCCACAGGGCAGAGCCAAACAGGCCCAGGCTGGCCATGGCTCCGAGTACCTCACGCCGCGACCGGGTCGGCTGCAACAGCAAGCGGCGCGCCTCTGCGGCCTGGCCGGGGGCCCGTTGGTTGAGCCCGTGCAAGGCGGCTAGCGGCTGGCCAAGGCGCTGTTCCAGGCGGTTCCAGGCTTGTTGGTGAGCCGGGTCCTGCTGCAGCCACTGCCTGACGCGCTGCAGCAGGGCGTCGTCAGGCGTGGCGGCCCTGAGTGCAACCATCCAGTCGATGGCCTGCTCGCCGACGCGGTCCAGGGCGGGTCGGCTCATGGCTGCATCTCGCTCAGGTAGCATTGGCGCAACGCCTGCTTCATGTAGCGACTCACAGAGCGTTCGCTGATCTGCAGTTTGACGGCGATGTCGGCGTAGTTCATGCCGTCGAGCTGGCTATAAAGGAAGGTGGCCTTGACCGCCGCTGGCAAGCCGTCCAGCACTTGGTCGATGGTCACCAGGGCCTCGATCAACAGCAGTTGTTCCTCGACCGAGGGCGCTACCGCTTCAGGCAGCCGTGCCAGGTGCTCGAGGTAGGCTTGCTCGAGCTGGCGGCGGCGATGGCGGTCGAAGATCAACCGGCGGGCGATGACGGTGAGGTAGGCACGCGGTTGCTGGATGCTGTCCGGGTCGACCCGTGCCCCGAGCATCTGGCAGAACGTTTCGGCAGCGGTGTCCTCGGCGTCGGCGTGGTTGCGCAGGCGTTTGTGGATGTGCTGCAGCAACCAGCGATGGTGGTCGCTGAAGAAAAAGCCCAGTTTACGGGTCGAGGTGCTGTCCAACGCCTGGCATCCGGTTGTGAGTGTGAATCGTTCTCAATGGTAGCCGGGTCGTCTGTTTTCCCGCAATGGGGTGATCTGCATATCCCTGGTCGCTCAGCTGCTGTCAGGCCGCGCGCTCCAGCGCATCCAGCAGGTCGACAAACTCCAGCGCCAGCTTGTGCCGGGGCGCCAGGTGCACCAGGGGGACCGAGGCCTGGTGTGATTCACGCATCTTGATCGAGCTGCTCAGGTACACCGGCAGTACCGGCAGGCCTTCGCTGCGCAACTGCTCGATCAGGGTCTGGTGCAGCGCGGTGCGCCCGGCAAACTGGTTGACCACCACGCCCTCGACTTGCAAGGCCGGGTTATGGTCCTGGCGCAGCTCCTCGACCTCGGCCATGACGCTGTGCAAGGCCTGGCGCGAGAAGCTGTCACAGTCGAACGGAATCAGCAGGCGCTCGGCTGCCACCAGGGCGCTGAAGGTGTAGAAATTGAGCGCGGGCGGGGTGTCGATGTAGATCCGCTCGTAGTCCTCGCCCAGCTCAACCAGCAGCTTGCGCAGCTTGTTGATCTTGAACTTGCTCTCCAGCTTGCTCTGCAGGTCGCTGAGGTTGGGGCTGGCGGTGACCAGGTGCAGGTTGCTGTAGCGGGTTTCGGTAATTGCCACGCGGTGCTTCTTGCCGGCGGCGGTGACCGGCGACAAGGTCTGGCGGAAGAAGTCGGCGATGCCGGCAGGGATGGCGTCATTGACCAGGCCGGTCAGGTAGTAGGTGGCATTGGCCTGCGGGTCGAGGTCGACCAACAGGGTGCGGTAGCCCTCGGCGGCACTGGCGGCGGCGAGGTTGCAGGCGATACTGGATTTGCCCACGCCACCCTTCTGATTGAAAACCACACGACGCATGAGACGTTCTTCCATGAAATAAAAATGTCAGGTTGGGGTCAATCCTATGACGGCAACACGACAGTTTTATGACAAGGTTTGTTACAACCCGCCTTTTCAGCGTACTTCCGGCTTTACAATCACGGCTCCTGTGCCGGCGGCCTGCTTGCGCGTGCTCCAGCGCGTCAGCAGCCGGCGCGTCAGGGCATTCCAGCAGTAGCTCACCAGCACCCCGCCGGTGACGGCCAAGGCCACCTCGAACAGCGGATGATGGTAGAAGCGGTTTGCCAGCGACTGGAACTGGAAATGCGTCAGGTAGATATACAAGGTTGACGAGGCGATCACGGCGCCGGCCCTTGCCACCAGCGCGGGCACCGGCACCGAGCGGAACCAGATAAGCGCCAGCATCGCTGGCAGGGCGATGTCGACATATAGGGTGAAGGCCTCCCAGCCCACGCCGGCAATCGCCATCAGGTCAAGCTCGCCGACCACCAGCACGGCAACCGCGCTGGCCACCCATTTGCGCGCGGTGGTGGTGGCATGGTGCACGGCCATGCCCAGCAGCATCACTGCCAGGAAGTGTTGCGGTACCCGATTGAGCAAGGCGCCGGCGTCGAACACGAAACGGTTCAGCAGGACATCCAGCGCCACCATGGCGCAGCTGGCAATGATCAGGCAACGGAACGGGTCGGCAGCGAGCACCTGGCGCACCCGCCTGATCGACAGCAGCAGGCCGATCACCAGGAGCATCTGCACCAGTACTTCGATGTACCAGTAGTTGAACAGGTTGACCTCGCTGGCCGGAAACCAGTTGGACACCAGCAGCAGTGATTGCCAGTGCAGCCGGTCGAACAGCAGCTGCACCAGGGCGGTGTACAACAGGGTCGGCACCACGATGGCCGCCAGCGACGGCAGCAGTGTGCGCGCATCGCCACGCGTTTCGATGGCCTGCAACTGAAACCGGGCCAGGCTGATGCCGGAGACCAGGAACAGCACCGAGGTTTCGCCAACGATCAGCCAGTGGTCGAATTCGCTCATGTGCCCGACCACAATCAGCAGGATGGCGAGCATGCGCACGAATACCGGCATTTCCATCACCCGCCATGCGCCCTTGGCTGGCGCACTCAGTTCGGCCAGCTGGTTCACCGGCAGGGTTTCCCAGCGCTCCGGCAGGTGGCCGATCAGCTCCTCCAGCACCCGTGAGGCCTGCACGAACGACAGCGAATCGCCGCCCAGCTCGACAAAGCTCAACCTGGCGTCCAGGTGCGTTACCTGAAGGATCCGCGCCCAAGCTGTGCTGAGCTTCTCGGCGACCGGCGACAAGGGTTGCTCGGCGCTTTGCGCGAATGGCACCGGCAGGGCGCGTTTGTCGACCTTGCCGTTGGGGGTGAGGGGGATGGCAGGCAGGAATACGAACAGTGCCGGCACCATGTAGTCCGGCAACTGGCCGCTCAGCGCCCGGCGCAGCTTTTCAGCTGTAACAGGCGATGTCGCCACGCAATAGGCCACCAGCCGGGTCGCCGCACTGTCGTGGTTGGCCACTACCACGCATTGGCTGATGTGCGGGTGACGGCCGATGGCGTTCTCGATTTCCGCCAGTTCGATGCGATGGCCGCGGATCTTTACCTGGGTGTCTACGCGCCCCAGGAAGCTGGCGCTGCCATCGGCCAGGTAGGTGCCCAGGTCGCCGGTGCGATAACAGCGGTCGTCCGGGTTGTCGGTGAACGGGTTGGCAATGAACTTGGCTGCGGTCAACTCCGGGTCGCCCCAGTAGCCATGCGACAGGTAAGGGCTGCGGATCAGGATTTCACCGGTTTCACCCTCGCTGGCCAGTTGCTGGGCCGGGTTGACGATCAGCAACTGGGCATCGGCGATGCCTTTGCCCAAGGGCACCTTGGCAATGTCGGTGGCCGGATCGAGCCTGTGGAAGGCCATTGCTTGCGGTGTTTCGGTGGTGCCATAGAAGTTGACGTTGCTGGCATTCGGCCCGATGGCGCGGACTTGCCGGTACAGCGCCGGGCTGAGCGCATCGCCACCCCAGAACAGCCAACGCAGTTGCTCGAACACCAGGCCATTGAGCCGCGCACCGGTTTCGATCAGCTTGCCCAGCGGCGGGGTCAGGTGGATAACGCTTACGCCGTGCCGGTGAATCCAGCTGGCCAGTTGCGAAGGGTCGGTCAGGGTCGGCTGGGTAGGGCAGGCGATGGTCGCGCCAATCGAAAGGGGCGTGAACACATCGCGGTAGACCGGGTCGTGGCCCAGGCCGGAGAGCAACGAGAAGGTGTCGGCCGGGGTAAAACCGTGCTGGCGTACATGCCAATCGATGAAGTGCACCAGCGGCGCGTGATGGGTGACGATACCCTTGGGCTCGCCGGTGCTGCCCGAAGTAAAGGTGATGTATGCCGGCTGCTCGGGCTCTATCGGCGGCAGCGGGGCTTGCTGGCAGGGGAACGCCTGCAGTGCCTCGGCAGGCCCTTCTGGCACTGCAACGGCAAGGGGGTGGTCGGCGTCGATTGTAGCGTCACCACAACCCAGCACCACGGCCGGCGTCAGGGTGCGGACGATCTGCTGTATGCGCGCGGCGGGGTAGGCGGCATCTGCCACGCTGAACGCCAGCCCGGCGCGCAGGCAGCCGAGCATGGCATAAATCAGGGCGGGGCTGCGGTTGGAGACGATGAGCACACGATCGGCGCTGCTGGCCGCGGTTGCCAGCAGAAAGGCGGCAATGCCCCGGCTGACCTGCTCCAGCTGGGCGTAGCTGCAGGTGGTGTGCTGGGCAATGATGGCGGTGGCATCCGGGCAGCGGCTCGCCTGCTTTAGAAAAGCGTGGAAAATCGGCTGCTCGGCACGGTACTCCAGGCACAGCGTCGGGTTCGGGCGCAGGTCCGGCATGATGGGTGAAGGCTCCGCATGAACGTAGGGGCTGGCTGGTAGCACAACGCTAGTGCAGGGTCGCCGATGGCGCCAATCGCAGTGTCCGCCTTGCGATAGCCGGGGGCGCTGCGCCCCTTTCGCGACGCAAGGCCGCTCCAACATCAGCGTCAGCCTTTCAGGGTACGGGTATCCGCGACACCGCCTTCACTTCGCGCAGGGCCAGGCTCGACTGAATCGAGGCGATGCCCGGCTGGCGGCGCAACACGTCCTCGACAAATCGGCCATAGCTCTCCAGGTCACTTGCCAGCACCGTCAGCACATAGTCGGCCTCACCAGTCACCTTGTGGCACGAGAGCACCTGCGGCAGCTTGAGGATCACCTGCTCGAATTCGTCCGGCGCCTCGGCCGAGTGGTTGCCAAAGCGCACCTGGGCAAACGCCATCACGTCGTAGCCCAGCTTGCGGCGGTCGAGATTGGCCTGGTAGTCCTTGATGATGCCCAGCTCTTCCAGCCGCTTGCGCCGGCGCCAGCAGGGCGTCACGGTCATCGACAGGCGCTCGCCCAAGGCCGCGCTGGACAGGGTGCCGTCTTCCTGCAACAGGCGCAGCAGTTCGCGGTCGGTCTCGTCCAGCTGTTCGATAGCAAAGGCTTTGCTCATGAATGCACAATCCAGTGAATGTTTTGCTCAAGCATCCGGTTTGGCTGAGCATAAAGCAAAGCATTTTCAGCACTCTCTCGCGAAAATTGGTTATCCGCCAACCCCTTGGAAAAGGACATTCGCGTGCTCACTGTCTTCAGCAACAACCACCGCTTGCACCATGGCTCGGAACTCAAGGACGGGGCGATCACACCCTCGTTCGAAAACCCCCGGCGAGCCGACACCGTGCTGGCGCGGGTGCAAAGCAGCGGCCTGGGCGATGTGATTGCCGAACAGGCCTTCGACCGCGCCTGTTATGTGGCAGCGCACAGCGAGCGCTATGTAAGCTTTGTGGAAAACGCCTGGAGCGAATGGGCCGCCACCGGCAAGACCCACGATGCCCTGCCGTTGGTGTGGCCGGTACGTGACCTGGCCATTGACCGCGAGCCGGGATTCATCGACGGCAAGCTGGGCTTCTACGCCATGGACGCCGGGGCGCCGATCACCTCTGGCACCTGGGAGGCGGTGCGCAGCAGCGCCAACGTCGCCCTGACCGGCATGCAACGCATCCTCGACGGCGCCGACAGTGCGTTTGCCCTGTGCCGCCCGCCGGGGCACCATGCCGCCCGCGAATACATGGGTGGTTACTGCTACCTGAACAACGCCGCCATCGCCGCCGAGCGCTGCCTGGGCCAGGGCGCCAAGCGCGTTGCCGTGCTGGATGTGGACTTCCACCACGGCAACGGCACGCAGAACATCTTCTACGATCGCCCTGATGTGTTCTTCGCCTCCCTGCATGGCGACCCGCATGTTTCCTACCCGTACTTCTCCGGCTATGCCCATGAGCGCGGCGCGGGCGCGGGTGAAGGTTTCAACGCCAACTACCCGCTGGGCAAAGGCACGGTCTGGGCGCAGTACCAGCCAGCCCTGCAGGACGCACTCAAGCGCATCGTCGCGCACCAGCCCGAATTCCTGGTGGTGTCGCTGGGTGTCGACACCTTCGAGGACGACCCGATCAGCCACTTCAAGCTCACCAGCGAAGACTTCCTGCGCATGGGCGCCGAAATCGCCAGCGCCGGTATCCCGACCCTGTTCGTGATGGAAGGCGGCTACATGGTCGATGAAATCGGCATCAATGCCGTGAACACCCTGCAAGGTTTCGAAGCCGCACGCTGACCCGCGCCACACACCGTGGCCAGGCCTTACATGGGCCTGGCCCGGCGCACCACGACTAGCCAGACCAACAATAACAAGAGGTCGCCCATGCAAGACATGTCCGCAAGCCTTGAGCAAAGCAAACCGGCAGAGCCCGCCCGTGACGGGCACCTGCAACGCACGCTGGAAAACCGCCATATCCAGCTGATTTCCATCGGTGGCGCCATCGGCACCGGCCTGTTCATGGGCTCGGGCAAGGTGATAGCGCTGTCCGGCACCTCGATCCTGCTGGTGTATGCCATTCTCGGGTTCTTTGTGTTTTTCGTCATGCGCGCCATGGGCGAACTGCTGTTGTCCGATCTGCGCTTCAAGTCGTTCGCCGACATCGTCGCCCATTACCTGGGCCCGCGTGCCGGCTTTGTGCTGAGCTGGTCGTACTGGCTGAGCTGGAGCGTGGCGGTGGTGGGCGACGTGGTGGTGGTCTCCGGGTTTTTCCAGTACTGGTACCCCGATGCACCGGCCTGGCTGCCGGCGTTCTTCACCCTGTTCGTGTTGCTGGGGCTGAACATGCTGGCGGTGCGCATTTTTGGCGAGGTGGAGTTCTGGTTCGGCATCATCAAGATCGTCGCCATCGTCCTGCTGATCATCACGGCGGCGGTGATGATCGCCACCTCCTATACCTCGCCCAATGGCGTAGTCGCCTCGCTGTCCAACGTGGTTGCGCCCGGTGCGGTGCTGCCGCATGGCATCAGCGGCTTCTTTGCCGGTTTCCAGATTGCCGTGTTCTCCTTTGCTGGCATCGAGTTGATCGGCACCACTGCCGCAGAAGCGAAAAACCCGCATCGCTCGCTGCCCAAGGCCATCAACACCATTCCCCTGCGTATCCTGTTGTTCTACATCCTGGCGCTGGTATGCATCATCAGCGTGGTGTCCTGGGCCGAAGTGCCGGCCAACCGCAGCCCGTTCGTGGAACTGTTCCTGCTGGCCGGCTTCCCGGCAGCGGCTGGCATGATCAACTTCGTGGTGCTGACGTCGGCGGCCTCGTCGGCCAACAGCGGGGTGTATTCGGGTTGCCGGATGCTGTTCGGGCTGGCGGAGCGGCGTAACGCACCGGCCATCTTCGCCCGGCTGTCGAGGCTCAGCGTACCGCTGTACAGCCTGCTGTTTTCGGGAGTGTGCATGCTGATCGGGTTGAGCCTCTTGTTCATCATTCCCGAAGTGATGACCGTGTTCACCTTGATATCGACCGTTTCGGCGATTCTGGTGATTTTTACCTGGTCGATGATCCTGGCAGCGTACATTGCCTACCGCAAACGCAACCCGGCTGCGCACCAGGCCTCGTTGTTCAAGCTGCCGGGCGGGGTGCCGATGGCGGTGACTACCCTTGGCTTCCTCGGCTTTGTGCTGGTGTTGCTGGCGCTGCAGCCGGATACCCGGCTGGCGTTGTGCGTGATGCCGTTGTGGTTTGTGTTTCTGCTGCTGGCTTACCGGCGGCGTACACCTGTCAGCCCTGATGCAATTCACCAAAAATCATGAAATCCCCCAAAGACCCCTGCCACTGGCGGGGTCTGCTCATCCAGCCTGCTGCGCAATCAATGCCAGGCAGCGCTGAACGATCGGGCTCACATCCCCCTTGCGCCGGCTGAGGATGATCGGGCTGACCGCGCCACTGTCCAGCAAGCCTGCATACTCGATATCGGTGCGATGCTGCTGCTGCACCGACGCCGGCACCAGGGTCACGCCCACCCCGACTGCCACCAGGCCGATAGCGGTCTGCAACTCATTGGCCCACTGGCTGACGCGAATGCTCATGCCATGGTGAGCGAACAGCCCCAGCACATGGTCGGCATAGCTGGGCCGGGGGTTGGCAGGGTAGAGGATGAACGCTTCCCCGGCCAGCTGGGCAAGGCTGAGCGGGTTGCCCGCCAACGGGTGCCCCTTGGGCAGTACCGCAACCAATGGGTCTTCGCACAGCACCTGCTGGTGAATGGCCGGGTCGTCGATGCGAATGCGTCCGAAGGCAATGTCGATGCGCCCGCTTTTCAGCGCTTCCACCTGCTGCAAGGTGGTCATCTCGTTAAGGCCCAGCTCCAGCTCGCTGTCCTGGCGCAGCTCGCGGATCAGCTCTGGCAGCACGGCGTACAGGGTCGAAGGGGCAAAGCCGATGCCCAGCCACTGGCGCTGGCCCTGGCCGATGCGGCGAGTGTTGTCGCTGATGTTCTGCAACTGCTGCAGCACGGTGCAGGTCTGCTCATAGAAAAAGCGGCCAGCCTCGGTCAGCCGCAGCGGGCGCTCGCGCACCACCAGCAGCGTGCCGAGCTGGTCCTCGAGCTGGCTGATCTGCCGGCTCAGCGGCGGCTGGGCAATGTGCAGCAACTCGGCGGCGCGGGTGAAGTTCAGGGTTTCGGCCAGAACCTTGAAGTAACGCAGGTGGCGCAGTTCCATCAGACCTCCAGGGTATGGTGGGAGATTCATTTGATATTGGACTGCTTCAGGGTCTCGCGCAATCCTTGACCAATCAAGTAAATGCACCATTCGGGCCTGCTGCTGGCAGCCCGACCTGACGGGACCTGGCAACAATGACAAGCGCGTTGATTGAACGTATCGAGGCAATTATCGTCGACCTGCCGACCATTCGCCCACACAAACTGGCGATGCACACCATGCAGCAGCAGACCCTGGTGGTATTGCGCGTACGCTGCAGCGATGGCGTGGAAGGCATTGGCGAGGCCACCACCATCGGCGGCCTGGCCTACGGCTACGAAAGCCCCGAAGGTATCAAGGCCAATATCGAGGCACACCTGGCCCCCGTGCTGATCGGCCTGCCGGCAGACAACATCAACGCGGCCATGCTCAAGCTGGACAAGCTGGCCAAGGGCAACACCTTTGCCAAGTCGGGTATCGAAAGCGCCTTGCTCGACGCCCAAGGCAAGCGCCTGGGCCTGCCGGTGAGTGAACTGCTGGGCGGGCGCGTGCGCGACAGCCTGGAAGTGGCCTGGACCCTGGCCAGCGGCGACACCGCCCGCGATATCGCCGAAGCCCAGCACATGCTGGAAATTCGCCGCCACCGCGTATTCAAACTGAAGATCGGCGCCAACCCGGTGGAGCAGGACCTCAAGCACGTGGTGGCGATCAAGCGTGAACTGGGCAACAGCGCCAGTGTGCGCGTCGACGTCAACCAGTACTGGGACGAGTCCCAGGCCCTGCGCGCCTGCCAGGTGCTTGGCGACAATGGCATCGACCTGATCGAACAACCGATTTCACGTATCAACCGCGGCGGCCAGGTGCGCCTGAACCAGCGCAGCCCGGCGCCGATCATGGCGGATGAGTCGATCGAAAGCGTCGAAGACGCCTTCAGCCTGGCCGCTGACGGCGCGGCCAGCATCTTTGCCCTGAAAATCGCCAAGAACGGTGGTCCGCGTGCCGTGCTGCGCACCGCCCAAATCGCCGAGGCGGCCGGTATCGCCTTGTATGGCGGGACCATGCTCGAAGGCTCGATCGGCACCCTGGCTTCGGCCCATGCCTTCCTCACCCTGCGCCAGCTGACCTGGGGCACCGAGCTGTTCGGGCCGCTGCTGCTGACCGAAGAAATCGTCAACGAGCCGCCCCAATACCACGACTTTCAGCTGCACATCCCCCGTACCCCAGGCCTGGGCCTGACCCTGGACGAACAGCGCCTGGCGCGCTTCGCCCGCCGCTGATTCAATAGCAAGGAGACAATCATGCTGTTCCACGTGAAGATGACCGTGAAACTGCCGGTCGACATGGACCCGGCCAAGGCCGCCCGGCTCAAGGCCGACGAAAAGGAACTGGCCCAGCGCCTGCAGCGCGAAGGCACCTGGCGACACCTGTGGCGCATCGCCGGCCACTACGCCAACTACAGCGTGTTCGACGTGCCCAGCGTCGAAGCGCTGCACGATACCCTGATGCAGCTGCCGCTGTTCCCGTACATGGACATCGAGGTCGACGGCCTGTGCCGGCACCCCTCGTCGATCCACAGCGACGACCGCTGAGACGCACCTGTCGACCCGACAAGAACAATATGAGGTAAGCGCGATGACCGTGAAAATTTCCCACACTGCCGACATTCAAGCCTTCTTCAACGAAGTGGCTGGCCTGGACCACACCGAAGGCAGCCCGCGTTTCAAGCAGATCATCCTGCGTGTGCTGCAGGACACCGCGCGCCTGGTCGAAGACCTGGAAATCACCGAGGACGAGTTCTGGCAGGCCGTTGATTACCTCAACCGCCTGGGTGGCCGCAACGAAGCCGGCCTGCTGGCCGCCGGCCTGGGCATCGAGCATTTCCTCGACCTGCTGCAGGACGCCAAGGATGCAGAAGCCGGCCTGAGCGGCGGTACCCCACGCACCATCGAGGGCCCGCTGTACGTTGCCGGGGCGCCGCTGGCGCAAGGCGAGGTACGCATGGACGACGGCACCGACCCGGGCGTGGTGATGTTCCTGCAGGGGCAGGTGTTCGATGCCGATGGCAAGCCACTGGCCGGCGCTACCGTTGACCTGTGGCACGCCAATACCCAGGGCACCTATTCGTACTTTGACTCGACCCAGTCCGAGTACAACTTGCGCCGGCGCATCATCACTGACGCCGAAGGCCGCTACCGTGCGCGCTCGATCGTGCCGTCGGGGTATGGCTGCGACCCGCAGGGTCCAACCCAGGAATGCCTGGACCTGCTCGGCCGCCACGGCCAGCGCCCGGCGCATGTGCATTTCTTCATCTCGGCGCCGGGGCACCGCCACCTGACCACGCAGATCAACTTCGCCGGTGACCAGTACCTGTGGGACGACTTTGCCTACGCCACCCGCGACGGACTGATCGGCGACCTGCGCTTTATCGAGGACGCGGCGGCAGCGCATGACCGCGGCGTGCAAGGCGAGCGTTTTGCCGAGCTGGCGTTCGACTTCCATCTGCAGGCAGCCCAGGCGCCGGACGCCGAAGCGCGCAGCCACCGCCCACGTGCGTTGCAGGATGCCTGAACGCTACGGCAGCGCCTGCGTATGACCTGACTGCGAGTTGGTTTTTGCCTGGGCCTTTCCGTGCGGGGAGGGCCTGGGTTTTTTGTCGTCTGGGCTGTACGTTCAGAGCTGTTGTTGCAGCTCCGGCACGGCCTCGAACAGGTCAGCGACCAGACCGTAGTCGGCTACCTGGAAGATCGGCGCTTCTTCGTCCTTGTTGATCGCAACAATCACCTTGGAGTCCTTCATGCCGGCCAGGTGCTGGATCGCGCCGGAGATACCGACGGCGATGTACAGCTGTGGGGCCACGATCTTGCCGGTCTGGCCGACCTGCATATCGTTGGGCACAAAGCCTGCGTCGACCGCAGCGCGCGAGGCACCGACGGCAGCGCCGAGCTTGTCGGCCAGGCTGTACAGGTGCTTGAAGTTGTCACCGTTGCCCATGCCACGGCCGCCGGAAACGACGATCTTGGCAGCGGTCAGCTCTGGGCGGTCGGACTTGGCCAGCTCTTCACCAACAAATACCGAGATGCCAGCGTTGTGCGCGGCCCCTACCGCTTCAACGGCAGCGGAACCCCCTTCGGCAGCGACAGCGTCGAAGCCGGTGGTACGCACGGTGATGACCTTGACCGCAGCGCTGGATTGCACGGTGGCAATGGCGTTACCGGCATAGATCGGGCGCTTGAAGGTGTCGGCGGACTCGACCGCGATGATCTCGGAGATCTGGTCGACATCCAGCAACGCGGCAACGCGTGGCAGGATGTTCTTGCCGTTGGTGGTGGCCGGGGCCAGCACGTGGCTGTAGGCCTTGGCCAGCTCGACGATCAGCGGCGCAACGTTTTCCGGCAGAGCGTGGGCGTAGGCGGCGTTATCAGCTACCAGCACCTTGGCCACGCCAGCGATCTTGGCAGCGGATTCGGCAACACCACCGACGTTCTGGCCAGCGACCAGCACGTTTACATCACCACCGATCTTGGCGGCAGCAGCTACGGTGTTCAGGGTGGCCGGGGCTACGGCACCATTTTCGTGTTCGGCGACAACCAGGATAGTCATTTCTGGCTCCTCATAATTAAAGCACCTTCGCTTCGTTCTTCAGCTTCTCGACCAGTTCGGCCACCGACTTGACCTTGATACCCGCGCTGCGGGCAGCCGGGGCTTCAACCTTCAGGGTCTTGTTGGTGGAGGCGAGGGAAACGCCCAGATCGTCAGGTTTGACGGTCTCCAGCGGCTTCTTCTTGGCCTTCATGATGTTCGGCAGCGACGCATAGCGTGGCTCGTTCAGGCGCAGGTCGGTGGTGACGATGGCGGGCAGGTTCAAAGCCACGGTCTGCAGGCCGCCGTCGATTTCACGGGTGACGTTCAGCTTGTCGCCCGCCACTTCGACCTTGGAGGCGAAGGTGCCTTGGGCGAAGCCCGTCAGCGCCGCCAGCATCTGGCCGGTCTGGTTGTTGTCGCTGTCGATGGCCTGCTTGCCGAGGATGACCAGCTGCGGCTGCTCCTTGTCGACAACGGCTTTCAGCGCCTTGGCCACGGCCAGGGAGTTCAGTTCGTCAGCGGCTTCGACCAGGATGGCACGGTCGGCACCCAGGGCCAGGGCAGTACGCAGTTGCTCCTGAACGGCAGCCGGGCCCACCGATACCACCACGATTTCGCTGGCGATGCCTTGCTCCTTGAGGCGCACGGCTTGTTCCACGGCAATCTCGCAGAAGGGGTTCATGGCCATCTTCACGTTGGCCAGGTCGATACCGCTGTGGTCCGCCTTGACGCGCACCTTGACGTTGTAGTCGACGACTCGTTTGACACTTACCAGCACTTTCATAGGCTCTCCCTCGATCTGCGGGAGGCGGACAGCTGCCCACCTTGTAACGACAATAAGCGCGGCGGTGTGATTGCGGATCGTCCATTTCGACTAGCGTTTGCGCGGCGTACGCCTGCCAACGTCTCGAGCCGTGGCCGCCCGTGCGGCTTACAACCGAAGTGCCGGCACCGGGCCCAAGCCGGTGTTGCGCCCAAATCATCGCGCCACCTGCACCGGCCCAAAGCACCGGCAAGCCCGCGCCAAAGCAGCGTACCTGGTTGTCTGCGCGCTTCTGATAATCGCCTCCGACATCCAGTCCCCGTTTGGAGCGCGCCATGCACAAAAACAATAAGCACCTGCCGCCTCGTTTCCTCGCAGCCGCCATTGCCAGCCTTTCGGCCCTTGGCCTGAGCGGCGTTGCCGAAGCCGAGATCATGCTGTACGACAAGGACCAGACGACGTTCTCCACCGACGGCTACATCAACGCTTTCTATGTCAACAGCAAGGTCGACCGCGAGGGCGAGCAGTTCGATCGCCGCCAGTCGCGGGTGAAGATGGGCTTTTTACCCAACTACCTGGGCTTCAACATGGGCAAGCAGGTGGATGACCTGAAACTTGGCGCGCGTGCCTCGTTCTGGGTGACCATCAACGACAGCGAAACCAACGGTACCGACACCGCCATCGACGTGCGCCAGTTCTACGGCACCGTGGCCAACCCCGAGTGGGGCGAGGTGCTGATCGGCAAGGACTTCGGCCTGTTCGCCCGCTCCAACATCCTGCTCGACGAGCTGCTGGCAGGCTATGGCCAGGTCAGTGACACCCTGGGACTGGTGGACGGCGGCGGTGTGTCTTTCGGCAACATCGGCAGCGGCTACCCGTACCCGTTCCCAACCTCGCAGATCACCTACCGCACGCCGGTGATGGATGGGCTGCGGGTGGCGGTGGGCATCATGGACCCGGTGGACACCAACGACAGCAGCCCGACCGGCAAGGCCTACCAGGAAAACCCGCGTACCGAGAGCGAAATCACCTACCAGTTCGACCTGGGCGGGGCGCAGGTCTACAGCTGGGTCAACGGCAGCTACCAGACCTCCGACAATACCGACCCGACCGTGCAGTCGGTGACCTCGAAAGGGGTCGGTTATGGCGTGCAGGCGAAGATGGGCGGGTTGTCGCTGACCGGTTCGGGGTTTCAGGCCAAGGGCATCAACCCGTTCTTCACCAACAATGCCGGTGAACCGGTGTTGCGCAATGTCGACAGTGACGGCTACCTGTTGCAGGGGTCGTACAAGGTTGGCAAGAACCGCGTGGCGCTGTCCTATGGCAAGACCAAGGACGATGGCAACGGCGCGGTGGGCAGTGGTGCCGACTACGAGACCCGCGGGGTGGCGTTGTTCCATGACGTCAACGACAACCTCAAGCTGGTCGCGGAGTACAACCAGTTTTCCATCGACGGGCATGACACTAGCGCGCAGAACGAAGACACCGACACCTTTGCGGTGGGGGCGGTGCTGACCTGGTGAGCCGTGGCGGGGGGGCAGGGCCGTGCACAGGTCGGCGAAATCAGGACCATGGAACTGGCCACCCGCTACCCAAGTAGCATTCGCCGCCCATACCCGCCTTCGTACACTGACCTTTCAGCCACCCCGCGCCGGAGACCCCCATGCAGCAGGCTCACAATGACGGCGTGGTCAGTGCCATGTCCCAGGCCAGCGACGCGCGGCTGGCAGCCCAGGAGCTGGCGCGGCAGCTGCTGCACCCGCACCTGGGCTTCGTGCTGTTTTTCTGCTCTGCCGAATATGACTTGCGCGAGCTTGCCGAGGCCCTGGAGCAGGGGTTCGGCGGCATCCGCCTGGTCGGTTGCACCAGCGCCGGCGAGATCACCCCGCTGGGCTATGGGCGTAATTGCGTGACGGCGGTGGGCTTCGATCATCGGCACTTTTCCATCGCCACCGGGCTGATCGATGAAATGGAGCGCTTCAGCCTGATCGACGCGCAGCAGATGGTCGAACGCCTGGTTGGCACCTGCCGCAGCAATACCCTGGCACCGATCAAGGGCCACACCTTTGCCCTGACCCTGCTCGACGGCTTGTCCAGCCGCGAGGAAATGGTGCTTGCCGCGCTCAGCGCGGCACTGGGGGACATCCCGCATTTCGGCGGCTCGGCCGGCGACGACAACTACCTCACCCGCACCCACGTGTATTTCGGCGGCGCGTTTCACCACGGCGCGGCAGTGGTGGTGCTGGTCAATACCTGGCTCGACTTCGAAGTGTTCACCACGCACCACATCCTGCCGCGTCACGAAAAGCTGGTGGTCACCGGCGCCGACAGTGCCCAGCGCCGGGTTTTCGAACTGAATGCCGAGCCCGCTGCCGAGGAATACGCCCGCCACATCGGTGTGCCGGTGCATGCGCTTGATTACCGGGTGTTCGCCGCCCACCCGCTGGCCGTGCGCATACACGACCAGTACTACGTGCGGGCAATCCAGCAGGTGCACCCGGACCTCAGCCTGAGTTTCTATTGCGCGGTGGAAAACGGCATCGTGCTCACGGCCATGACCCCAGGGCCGCTGCTGCCGAACCTGCAACAGTTGTTCGATGGCCTGCGCCAGCGCCTGGGCCAGCTGCTGCTGACCATCGGCTGCGACTGCTTCCTGCGGCGCCTGGAACTGGAGGGCCGCAATGGCCTGGAGCCAGTTGGTGCGTGCTTGCGCGAGCAGCGGGTGATCGGCTTCAACACCTACGGAGAGCAGTTCAATGGCATGCACATCAACCAGACCTTCACCGGGGTCGCCATTGCCCGCCCCCGGCCTGCCGTCGGTCGCTGAACTGCAGGCCGAGGTCACCGGCCTGCAGCGCCAGAACCACAAGCTGCAGCGCATCAATGGCGCGCTGATCGAACGCATCGAGTCCGGCGTCACCCGCGGCAACGACCCCTATGCAGCGTTCCAGCATTCCGTGGTGCTGGCGGAACAGGTGCGCGAACGCACAGATGCCCTGAGCCAGGCCATGGCTGAGCTCAAGGCCCTCAACCGGCTGCTCAGTGAGGCCCGGCAGCGGGACGAAACTGCCCACCAGCACCAGATCCGACTGATCACCGACAATGTCCCGGCGCTGATCGCCTACCTGAACGCCGACCTGGTCTATGAATTCACCAACAAGGTGTATGAAGAATGGTACTGCTGGCCGCGCGGCGTGATGCTTGGCCAGAGCCTGCGCCAGGCCCACAGCGAGCAGCATTACCGGCGCCTGGAAGGCTACGTGGCGCAAGCGCTGGCGGGGGAGAGCGTAACCTTCGAATTTGCCGAAACCAACAGCAACGGCCAGGAGCGCTACATGCTGCGTTCCTACGTTCCCAACCGGCTGGCCAGTGGCGAGGTGGTGGGTATCTTCGTGCTGATCCGCGACATCACCGAGCGCCGTAACACTGCGCAGGCGCTGCACCAGGCTTATCAGCACCTGGAACTGCGGGTGCGCGAACGTACCGCCGAACTCACCACCCTCAACGACCAGCTACTGCGCGAAATCGAAGAACGCAGCCGGGTCGAGTCGCGCCTGCGAGAGGCCAAGCGCGAGGCCGAACAGGCCAACCTGTCGAAAACCAAGTTTCTCGCTGCGGTGAGCCATGACCTGCTGCAACCGTTGAACGCGGCGCGGCTGTTTACCAGCGCCTTGCTCGAGCGCGGGGAACCACACAACAGCGCCCACCTCGTACGCAACGTCAGCAACTCGCTGGAGGACGTGGAGAACCTGCTTGGCACCCTGGTAGATATTTCCAAGCTCGATGCCGGGGTGATCAAGGCCGATGTCGCCCCGTTCGCCCTCAGCGAGCTGATCGACAACCTCGCCGCCGAATATGCCCAGATGGCGCGCAGCGAAGGGCTTGAACTGCACTTCGTGGGCTGTTCTGCCGTGGTGCGCAGTGATATCCAGCTGCTCGCGCGCATTCTGCGCAACCTGCTCAGCAATGCCATCCGCTACACCCGCAGCGGGCGCGTGGTGCTGGGTTGCCGACGCCTGCGCGGCGGTCTGCGGATCGAAGTGTGGGACAGCGGTATCGGCATCGCCGAAGAGCATCTGGAAGAGATGTTCCAGGAGTTCAGGCGCGGTGATGTACAGCGCCCGGACCAGGACCGTGGCCTGGGTCTGGGCCTGGCGATCGTGGAAAAGATCGCCGGCATTCTCGGCCATCGCATTCGGGTGCGCTCGTGGCTCGGCAAGGGCTCGGTGTTCGCCGTCGAAGTGCCGCTGAGCGCAGTAGCACCCAGCCCCCAGCCAAGCCAGGCGACCTGCGCACGCACACTCGAACGCCTGCGTGGTGCGCGGGTGTGGGTGCTGGATAACGATGCGGCAATCTGCGCCGGCATGCGCACATTGCTTGAGGGTTGGGGGTGCCAGGTAGTCACCGCGCTGTCGGAAGAAGACCTGGCGCGCCAGGTGGACAACTACCACGCCAGGGCAGACCTTCTGATCGCCGACTACCACCTGGACAATGACTGCAATGGTATCGACGCCGTGGCCCGGATCAATGCTCGCCGCGCCCAGCCCCTACCGGCGTTGATGATCACCGCCAACTACAGCAACGAACTCAAGCAGCAGATCCGCGAGCTGGGTCACACCCTCATGCACAAACCGGTGCGGCCGATGAAGCTCAAGACCGCGATGAGCCACCTGCTGGCCATGCCAATGTAGGCGCTGCCTTGCCGGTACGCCGGTCCAGCTCAGCGCCGCAGGTAGTCAGCGAAATCGATATCGCCAGCACTGAGGATGGCCTGCACGCGGTTGTGCACGTTCAGCTTGCGCAAGATCGCCGAAACGTGTGCCTTGACTGTGGTTTCGGCGATATCCAGGGTGTAGGCGATCTGCTTGTTCGACTCGCCCTTGGTCATGCGCTCGAGCACCAGCAGTTGTTTGCGGGTCAGCGCCTGGAGCATCTCGGGCGGGAAGCTCGGGGTGTCGTTGAGGCGCCGGCTGGTGCTGCTTTTCTGGGCGCGGATGATGTCGGGCGGCAGGTACACGTTACCGTTGAGGATCTGCTCGATCGCTTCGATCATCTGTGAGCGCGGCGAGGATTTGGTGATGAACCCCACGGCGCCGTAGGTAATGGCCTGCAGCACGACCTGCTTTTCCTGCTCGGCCGAGACGATCACCACGGGCGTGGTCGGCGCCTCGTTGCGCAGGGTGATCAGGCCATTGAGCCCGTGCATGCCGGGCATGTTCAGGTCGAGCAGGATCAGGTCGAGGTCCTCATGCGCCTGGGTCAATGCCAAGGCGCTGTCCAGGTCGGCCGTTTCCATGACCTCGCTGCCTTGGAAGCCATCGCTGATGACATTGTGGATGGCTTCGCGAAACAGTGGGTGATCGTCGGCAATCAGAATTTTGTACATGGCCTTTTCACCTCGTTTTTATTGGATAGGGCGGGCACGTGTTCGCAGGCAGTGTATTCAGGGGAAAGGCACCGGTTGGGCCGGCTGCAGCGGCAGGTTGGCCTGCTGCCAGGCGTCCAGACCGTCGCGGTACCAGTACAGGTTGTGATAGCCGAGGGCTTTTGCGCGTTTTACCGCGTTCCAGCTCAACCAGCAATCGGCGCGGCAGTAAAACACCAGCGCTTGCCCCGGCTGCCCGGCGCTGGCTGCCTGCAGGTTACGCACGAAGTAGGCCTGCCAGGCCGGGCTCAATTCGCCGTCGCCGGTATTGGCCAGCCACAGGCTCCCGGGGAGGTTGCTGTGGGGTTCGTCCTCGATGAAGCGGCCTTGCAGCCATTGCCTGCGGTAGACGTCGATCAGCACCGGCCGGGGTTGCTGGCTCAGCAGCGTTTGCAGGGCAGCGGTATCGATGACCTGGCCGCCGTCGACTTGCTGTGGGGTCGGGCTGCGATAGAGGGTGGTGCGATAGCCTTCGGGGGAGAACATCGGCGCCGTGTCGGCCTGGGCCACGCTCAGTGACAGGCTGAGTGAAAGGGCCACCAGCAGAGGGCATGGGAGCCGGGGCAGGGCACGTGGCATGGGTTTTTTCCTTTTTGTTATGGAGCCATTACATGCCAGTGGCGGTGCTTTGTGAATGCGACGATAGACAGCAAAGGTAGTACTAAAGTAGTACGCGGATGGGGGCCGGTCTCCCCGCCTGCTGGCGGGGGCTGGCTTGGTCTTTTGGGGAGGGGGCTCACCTCTGCGGCTTCAGCTCAGCATGGCCACCCAGGCCGACACCAGCAACACTCCCGCCAATACCTGATTGAACACCCGCAACCGCTGCACCCCCTGCAACCACCGCGCGCTGCCTACCCCCAATGCCGCCCACGCCGCCATGCACGGCAGGGCAATCAGCAGAAACACCAACGCCAGCTGCCACACCGGCAGCGACGGTGCTGCAAATACGCCGACCACCGCCACGGCCATCAGCCACACCTTGGGGTTCACCACCTGCAACGCCGCCGCGCTCACGGCGCTGAAGCCGTGCGCCGTGGCGGCCTCAAGCGGTGCTGCCGCGCTGCGCAGCATCTTCCACGCCAGCCAGCTCAGCCACAGCACCCCGGCCCAGCTCATCATCTGTTGCGCCAACGGGTAACGCAGCAGCACCTCACCCAGCCCCAGACCGACCAGCAGCACGATCGCCGCAGCTGCCCCGCAGGCCGCAGCGATGGGCGCCAGGCTCGCGCGCAGGCCCAGGCGGGCACCGTGGGCGAGGATCAGCAGGTTGGTCGGCCCCGGGCTGATGCTGGACACCAGGGCGAAAAGGATGAAGGGCAACAGCGAGTGCGACATGATCAAGGGCTCCGGAAATCGAAGTACCATGCTCGCTGCCCACAGCCCGTCAGTCTGGAAGGTTTGAGCAGCGCCTGCGGTAGTCGGCCGGGGTCAGCTGGTAGGCGCGGCGGAACCAGCGCCCCAAGTGGCTCTGGTCGGCAAAGCCCAGGGCCACGGCCACTTCGGCCGGGGTCTGGCCCTGGGCCAGCAGGCGCCGTGCCCGGGCCAGGCGCAGCTGGATCAGGTAGGCATGCGGCGCCAGGCCGAATGCGGCCTTGAACGCGCGGGTGAGGCGGAAGCGGTCGATGCCGCAAGCCTGGGCCAAATCCTCCAGGCCAATGTCGCGTTCAAGGTTGGCATGCAGGTAATCACGTGCGCGTTGCGCGCTCAGCGGCAGACGCGGGTCTGGGTTGATACGCCGGCGCCAGTGCAGGTGACGGGTCAGGCAGGCCAACAGGTCGTCCATGGCTGTTTGCCTGACCATGCGCAAGTCCTGCTCATGCACGGCCCGGAAGGCGAGGGCGGTGGCACGCGCCAGGCGTTGGTCATGGCACAGGGTATCGGCAAAGCTGGGCAGGCTGCTGCCTGGTGCGTGCTCGAACAGCGCCCGTAGCTGCTGGTCGAGCCAGGCAGGCTCAAGGTACAGCGTCGAATAGGTAAAGCCTTCGTCGGTCGGCGCCAGTCCATCGTGAATGTCGCCGGGTTCGAGCAGGAACACCTGGCCTGGCGTGCTGCGGTGGCGTACCCGGCGACAGTTGAACTGCTGCACGCCCTGTTCGGTCACGCCGACCAGGAAGCTGTCGTGCCAGTGCGGGTCATAGGCATGCCCGACGAAATGCGCCCGCACCGACTCGATGCCAGTGTCGGCGTCTTGCTTGAAGTCGATCCAGTTGCTCATGCGGGTGTGCCATTGGGGTAAATGGCTACCTTAGCGTAATGGTCCGGCTCAGTCTGGAACGATTGTGCAGCCGTTGCTCAGCGCCCGGCTGCGCAAGGCTTCGAAGCGCTCGCGCAGCCACAGGTGCAACTGCGCCACGGCAGGCGTCAGCTGTTTGCGATGCGGGCACACCAGGGTGACCGGCGTGGGCTCGCCGAGCAACTCGGGCAGGACGATTTGCAGCTCGCCGGCCGCGATGTTGGCGCTGACATCCAGCCACGACTTGTAGACGATGCCTTCGCCCTGAAGGGCCAGGCGCCGGATGACATCGGCATCGTCGCTGACCAGCGGCCCGCGCACCTGCACGGTGCGGTTGCCGACTCGCCACTTGTCATACACCCGGTTGTGCTGCAGGTACAGCAGGCAGTCGTGTTGCTGCAATGCGTCGGGGGTGAGCGGATGGCCGCGGCGTGCCAGGTAGTCCGGCGAGGCCACCAGTACCCGGCGGTTCCAGTCGGCCAAGGGCAGGGCGATGTAGTTGGCATCCTGGTTGAGGCCATAACGGATGGCCACGTCCACCGGGTCGCGGTTCAGGTCGGCGATCTGGTCGGACAAAAAAAACCGCAGTTGCAGGGCCGGGTGCTCGCGGCGAAAGGCGCTCAGCCATGGCAGCAGCATGTTGCGACCCATGTCGGAAGGTGCCGAAACCTGCAGCGTGCCGCGCAGTGTGCCCGGGTTGCCATGCAGGTCTTCATGGCCCTGGCGCAGGCTCTCCAGCACATTCAGGGCGGTGGGCAGGTAGCGCTCGCCTTCGGCGGTCAGGCGCAGGCTGCGGGTAGTGCGGGCGAACAGGCGTACGTCCAGGTCGCGCTCCAGGCGCTTGATCGCGGCGGCCACCTGGCCCGGTAGCAACCCAGCCTCATGAGCGGCGGCGGTGAAACTGCCCAGCACGCTGCTGCGGGCGAACAGTTCGAGGTCAGCGATGCGCAGCATTTTCACTCCGGCGATGAAAGTGTTGCTGCATTGTGCCGCTTTTTCTTTTCCGCAGGAAAGATAAGATGCGCGGCACATCTATTGTTCATTCCCGGAGTTGCTGCATGGATACCGTCTCGCTGGCCAAGCGCCGCTATACCACCAAAGCCTACGATGCCTCGCGCCGCATTCCCCAGGCCACCGTCGATGCCTTGCTCGAACAACTGCGCCACAGCCCGTCTTCAGTCAACTCGCAACCCTGGCACTTCATCGTCGCCGACAGCGCCGAAGGCAAGGCCCGCCTGGCCAAGAGCACGGCGGAGCGGTTTGCCTACAACTCGCCGAAATTGCTCGATGCCTCGCATGTGATCGTGTTTTGCACCCGCACCGAAATGACCGAAGCGCACCTGAACGGCGTGCTTGACCAGGAGGCCGCAGATGGCCGCTTCCGCGATGAGCAAGCGCGTGCTGCGCAGAACCAGAGCCGACGCTACTATGTCGACCTGCACCGCTTTGACCAGAAAGACGCGCAGCACTGGATGGAAAAGCAGACCTACCTGGCCCTGGGTACTGCCCTGCTGGGTGCGGCAGCACATGGGCTGGATGCCACGCCCATCGAGGGCTTCGACAGCCAGATCCTCGATGCCGAGCTTGGCTTGCGCGAGCGTGGCTTCACCAGCGTTGTGATCCTCAGCCTGGGCTATCGCAGCCAGACGGACTTCAACGCCGGCTTGAGCAAGTCGCGGTTGCCGGCTTCGCAGGTGTTCACTTTCCTCTGAAGCCGACGTGCGGCGGGGGCTACACCTCGTATAGCCGGCGGTTCCAGCGCCTGTTCACCACAATGCCGCCGACGCCGAAGCCAGTACTCGGGTAAACACTTCAAGCGCCTTGTCCACTTCGGCCTCGGTGGTGTAGCGGCCGATGCTCAAGCGCAGGCTGTTGCGTGCCTGGCGCTCATCCAGGCCCAGCGCCAGCAGCACATGCGAGGCTGCGTTGCTGGCCGAGTTGCAGGCCGAGGTGGTCGACAGCGCCAGCTCGCTGGCCAGCGCCGCACTGTTGAACCCCTGGCTGTCGATGCACAGGTTCAGGGTATGGGCGATGCGTTGGCTGGCGCAGCCGTTCAGAGAGACGCCGGGCAAGCCCAGCAGGCCTTCGCAAAGCCGCTTGGCCAACTGTTCAACGCGCACATGTTCGCTATCGCCAGGTTGGCCGGCGAGGGCAAAAGCGCTGCCCATGCCGGCGATCTGGTGCGTCGCCAGCGTGCCGGAGCGCAGGCCCTGCTCATGGCCGCCGCCGTGCATCTGCGCACGCATCAGCGCGCGCGCCCGAGGCCCGATGTAGAGCGCTCCGATGCCTTTTGGCCCGTATACCTTGTGCGCTGAAAAGGACATCAGGTCTACGGCCATCGTACTCAGGTCGATGGCCACCTTGCCCACCGCCTGCGCGGCGTCCACGTGCAGCAGGGCACCGTGGGCGCGCACATGTTCGCCAATAGTGGCAACGTCTGTGAGCGTACCCAGTTCATTGTTCACCGCCATCAGGGAGACCAGGCGCGTATCGGCGCGCAGTGCTGCTTGCACGTTTGCGGGCTGGATCAGGCCAGCCGCATCGGGTGCCAGGCGGGTCACGGCCCAGCCCTGGCGCTCCAGTTCGGCAACCGTGTCGAGCACCGCCTTGTGTTCGAGCTGGCTGGTGATCAGGTGCCCGGGCTGGCCGAGGCCCTGGGCAATGCCCTTGAGTGCCAAGTTGTTGGACTCGGTCGCCCCCGAGGTCCACACCAGCGCATCGGCCTGCGCGCCAACGCATTCGGCTACCTGCTCGCGGGCCTGTTCCACGGCGTGACGGGCGGCCTGGCCGAAGGCATGGCCACTGGACGCCGGGTTGCCGAAGTTGGCCTGGCTGCCCAGACAGGCGAGCATGGTTTCGATGACCCGGTCATCGACTGGAGTGGTGGCGGCGTAATCGAAGTAGAGCGGGGCGCTGGGCATTGGGGCGGGTCCGTGTCTGTCGCCGTGAAAGGGGCGATCGTCGAAGTAAGCGTACCCGCCGCTTTGAAGATGTTTTTTACTACCCGTCGCCAATTCGTCAAATGACTTGAAAAATAATTCCCTTTATCTGGTCCTCTGTAGAATATTTTTCTCTAGAGGGTGAGAGGTATGCCAAGTCCCTCACTCGTATGCTCATGCTGATTCCAGAACTCGCTCTTCCTCCGCAACCACGCGTTCGCACAACTCGATGATCTGCTCGCGCATCCAGCGGTTGGCGGGGTCCTGATCAGTGCTTTCATGCCAGTACAGGTGGGTTTCCAGGGCGGGAACCTCGACTGGCAATGGGTGGTAACGCAACTGGTGACGGCGGGCGAAGCGTTCCGGGACGGTCATCGCCATGTCGGTCTGCTGCAGCACCTGCGAGGCCATCAGGTAATGCTGCGAGCGCAGGGCGACCTTGCGCTGCACACCCATCTTGCCCAGCGCCAGGTCCACATAGCCCAGGCCGTTGCGCCGGCTGGAAATATGGATATGGGTCATGCCCAGATAACTGTCGAGGGTCAGCTTGCTGTCGGCCAGCGGGTGGCCTTGGCGCAGGGCGCAGACGTAGCGGTCTTGCATCAATTTGACGTGGCGTACCTGCGGGTCGGTGTTCAGCGGCGCGTCGATGGCGAAGTCCAGCCTGCCGGCGGCCAGTTCCTTGGTGGTCTCGCGGCGCTTGCACAGGAAGCTCTCGATCAACACGGCCGGTGCCAGGCGGCGCAGGCGCTGGAACAGCGGCGGCAAGATCACCGCCTCGGTCAGGTCGGTCATGCTGATGCGGAAGGTCTTGTTGGCCTGCTGGGGGTTGAAGATGCGGCTTTCCTGCACCGAGGTGCGCAGCAGCGCCAGGGCGTTGCGCACCGGGCCGATGATGTTCTGCGCCATGGGTGTGGGCACCATGCCTTGGGCAGTGCGTACGAACAGCGGGTCGTTGAAGGTTTCGCGCAACCGCGAAAGGGCGTTGGACACCGCTGGCTGGGTGATGCCGACAATCTGCCCGGCGCGGGTCAGGTTGGCTTCGGTGTAGATCGCGTCGAACACGATGAACAGGTTGAGGTCGACCTTGCTGAGGTTCATGGGCGCCGCTCTTTGTTGGAATTATCGGCCGATCATATATCGGTTATGAATGTTTATACACGCGGAAAATAGACTAGGTGGATGGGGGCTGGCTGCTCTAGGCTCTGGCCCATGTACTCCGAACCGTGAAGGTAGCCCCGATGGATTTCGCCTATTCGCCCAAGGTCCAGGCACTGCGCGAGCGCGTCAGCGCGTTCATGGACGCCCATGTCTACCCCGCCGAAGCGGTGTTCGAGCGCCAGGTCGCCGAGGGCGACCGCTGGCAGCCCACTGCAATCATGGAAGAGCTCAAGGCCAAGGCCCGTGCCGAGGGGCTGTGGAACCTGTTTCTGCCCGAATCGGAATACGGCGCCGGCCTGAGCAACCTGGAATACGCCCCGCTGGCGGAAATCATGGGCCGTTCGTTGCTCGGCCCGGAACCGTTCAACTGCTCTGCGCCGGACACCGGCAACATGGAAGTACTGGTGCGTTATGGCAGCGAGGCGCAAAAGCGCCAGTGGCTGGAGCCGCTGCTGCGGGGCGAGATCCGTTCGGCGTTCGCCATGACCGAACCGGACGTGGCTTCCTCGGACGCTACCAACATGGCCGCCACGGCCGTGCGTGACGGCGACCAATGGCTGATCAACGGCCGCAAATGGTGGACCTCCGGCGCTTGCGATCCGCGCTGCAAAGTGATGATTTTCATGGGCCTGTCCGATCCTGAGGGGCCGCGTCACCAGCAGCATTCGATGGTGCTGGTGCCCACCGATGCGCCCGGCGTGAAGATTGTCCGCCCGCTCCCGGTGTTCGGCTATGACGATGCCCCTCACGGCCATGCCGAAGTCCTGTTCGAGAACGTGCGGGTACCGTACGAAAACGTGCTCCTGGGCGAGGGCCGCGGTTTCGAGATTGCCCAGGGGCGCCTGGGCCCGGGCCGTATCCATCACTGCATGCGCTCGATCGGCATGGCCGAGCGCGCGCTGGAGCTGATGTGCAAGCGGGCGGTGGAACGCACCGCGTTTGGCCGGCCACTGGCACGCCTGGGCGGCAACGTCGACAAGATCGCCGACTCGCGCATGGAGATCGACATGGCCCGGCTGCTGACACTGAAAGCCGCCTATATGATGGACACGGTCGGCAACAAGGTCGCCCGCAGCGAGATCGCGCAGATCAAGGTGGTGGCGCCGAACGTGGCGTTGAAGGTGATCGACCGCGCCATCCAGATACATGGCGGGGCAGGGGTAAGCGGCGACTTCCCGCTGGCCTACATGTATGCCATGCAGCGCACCTTGCGCCTGGCCGACGGACCTGACGAGGTACACCGGGCGGCGATTGGCAAGTACGAGCTTGGCAAGTATGTGCCGGTGGAGATGTTGCGAAGCGGGCGATGAATTACTGACTTCATTGTCAGACTGAAGCCATGCGCTCTTACAGGTGAGCGTATTTCGGCCTTGCCGTATGCGTCTGGCTGCAGTCGGATGAATTATATTTGTGATGTAGGAAATTTGATTTTCTCCGCCAAGAAAACCCCCGGCTTGTTCTGCAAAACATACTTTGGCCCATTTGTAGGAAACATCTGATTTTCGACTCAGGCCACTTGTATCTCCCATGCTGATGTTAGGTTTTAACCTCAACTTCGTGCACGGGGAGTTTGCATATGCGCACC
Organism: Pseudomonas sp. 8_5_2; assembly: GCF_059295255.1. Taxonomy (NCBI): domain Bacteria; kingdom Pseudomonadati; phylum Pseudomonadota; class Gammaproteobacteria; order Pseudomonadales; family Pseudomonadaceae; genus Pseudomonas; species Pseudomonas sp. 8_5_2. The sequence goes on along the minus strand of NZ_CM181238.1, from coordinate 3,801,117 downwards.
AGTCTAGAGGGAAAAGGTCAGGCAGTAGATGGCGATGTAACCACAACGGGGGCGGTGTGTATTGCCACGGATGCAGGCTATCTCGACGAGGGCCGAATGGTGCTGCGCGAAGGTGATCACACCACGCCATGCCCCCTGTGTGGCCAGGAAGGGATCATCGCCGAAGGGGCGGATTTCGTCATCTCTGACGGCCGGCATGTCGCCATGGATGGTGCTCTGGTCCTCTGTGGCTGCCCGCCGGGCAGTAATCGCGTGGTCGCACCGTTGAGTGGAGCATTTGTGCCGATGCGCTCCGTTGCCCGACATGCGCCTACCCATTTTGCCGAGGCATCAACCCCCGTCTACCCCGAACGTTTTTCTCAGTCCGCGGTAGGTGCGATGCCCGGTACTCTGGAGCCTGGGTTCTACGTTATTCCGCGGCGCATGTCGTTCCCGCAGGTGCTGCTTGAACTGGCCGAACACGATGCCACGTTACCAATTTCCCGGCTGCAGCGGCTCAATCCTACGTTCGAACAGGGGTTCAAGGCAGGGGAAATTTTCGTCATCGGTGACCCTGACAACGGTGACGCCTGCACTCGCGAGGAAGGCCAGCTGATGGCGGCGGCGCAGCACGCACGCCGTGCGCTGGCGGTGCTGGATTTCGCCGAAGCGGATTTCATGATGGCGCACCAGGCCGAGATTGCGGGGTTGCTCAGCAATGCCAGCCAGTCTATGGGCGTGGGCAAGGATATGCTGGACCAGGGTTTGAAGCAGGTCAGTGGCACGTTGACCAGGATCGAGCAGTTGCATCAGCGGGAATTCATGCGCCATGGCCACCTGAACAGTCCAGGGTTCTTCGCTGAACGGCGGCAGCTCTTGAAGCAGCTGGATGGACAGTTGAAAGTGGCATTCCTTAACAAGCAACTGAACCTGGGAAGCTATGAAAGGCTGAAGAAGAGTTTGAACATTTCGACCAAGAGCCTTGTACACCACTGGTCGAAGGCCGGCGGGCCGGGGCAGATTCCGGGGTATGCAACGCATCTGGACAAGGTGGCGCGGCTTGGCAATTTCCTGAAATATGGGGGGTACGCTGCAATTGGCCTGAGTGGGACCTCGTCCTATTTGAAAGTACAAGAGGTCTGTCGAAGTGGGGACGCGGAAGCCTGTGCAAAGATTCGATATGTTGAAACCGGATCGTTCAGTTTGGCGGTCGGGGGCGCATCAGCGGGGGCGGCATTGGCTGGTACTGCGGTGGGTACATTATGTGCCGTATTTACCGCAGGTACAGCAGGAATAGGTCTGCCAGTTTGTGGTCTCGTGGTTGCGGGAACAGGTGGTCTAGCAGGTGGAAAACTTGGAGAATTGCTGGGTGGGTCGTTCGGCGAATTCATCTATGAGGTATCTAATGATGAAATTTGAGAGCTGGCCGGTGGTAATGAAGTTGCTATTTGTAATTACCCCATTTGTCGTCTCTCTCCTTGGTGTATTGATTAATCTTTCTATTACGTTATCGCGCGACTTCCATGTCGTCTGCTCTGCGATTACCAGCAATCCGTATATGGAACGGCTAAAAATATCCTGGGGGACGTCAAACCTGAAATGGCGTTGGATGTTGGTCTGCAGTATCGGCGGTCTTGTCACATTTCCGGGGCTAGCTTTGCGCTCTGGCAATCTGAATGTCGATGAGTTGAGGGCATTTCCTTCAAAGCTGAAACGAAAGCTTGGAATTTCGGCGTGGTTGTCAATTATCGGGTTTGTCTGGATTGCGGTTGCAGCCGCAGTAGTCGAACTGTCCAGAGCGTAGCGGAATGGTCAATCTCGATCCGGGCGGCTTCTAGGTGGCATACGCCTCTAAAGAAGTGATCTCTGCGCGAATTCGATCAGCCCCGCATTTGCGGATCTGCCTCGTTACTGAACGCAACATTGGAATTAGCGGGCTGTCTGGGTTGAGCGTCCTTGATGTTGCCTCCTCCGCTCGCATCTTGACCAACGGATATGCATTAAAGTGTAAGCTCAACAATTTTGTAGGAAACATCTGAATTTCTTTTACAGGCACTTGAAGCGCCCTTGGTGATGTTAGGTTTTCCAACCTGAATCATGCAAAGGGAGCTTGAACATGCGCGTCATCCTGGAAGGAAAAGGTCAGGCAGTCGACGGTGATGCAACCACGAAGGCTGGTGAGCAGATTTATGAGATTACAGATGATTGACTTCGATAGCTGGCCGCCCGCTTTGAAATTATTATTTCTTATCGTCCCGTTCGTCAGTGGGTTCGCAGGGCTTGCTCTGAACGCGCAAATTGCAATGTCACAAGATTTCAAAATTGCCTTGTCAGCTATTCAAAGCAACCCCTACTTAGAGCAAATGAAGCCCATTTGGGGAAAGGGAGGCTTGAGATCTCGATGCCTGCTTATAAGCGTGGTGAGCGCTTTGGTCACGTTCCCTACGTTCCATATTTACATGGGCTGGCTTGACCAAAACGAGCTAAAGAGCTTTCCTTCATATTTGCAGCGAAAAATGGTTGTGGGGTTGTGGCTGAATTTCTTTGCTGTTTTCTGGACGCTGATTGGTTACTTCATTATAAGAGGTGAGTAGTCCGAATTGGCGCGAGTTTATGCACTGCGGCCAACTGAATAGTCGTGGTTATCCCCGAGTGTCGACAGTTGCTGCAGCAGCTGGATGGGCCAGTTGAAAGTGGCATTCCTTAACAAGCAACTGAACCTGGGAAGCTATGAAAGGCTGAAGAAGAGTTTGAACATTTCGACCAAGAGCCTTGTACACCACTGGTCGAAGGCCGGCGGGCCGGGGCAGATTCCGGGGTATGCAACGCATCTGGACAAGGTGGCGCGGCTTAGCAAGTACCTTCAATATGGTGGGTATGCTGCGATTGGGTTGGGGGGTGCTTCTTCATATTTAAAAGTGCAAGAGGTTTGTCGCGCTGGTGAGACTGAAGACTGTAAAAAGGTCAGACTAACCGAGACGGGAGGTTTTGCTACTGGAACCGCCGGAGCGATAGTTGCCACCTTAGGAGCAAACCTCGTATCCGGAACAATTTGTGCCGCTGTTACCATGGGCTCGGCAGGTCTGGCTGCACCGGTATGCGGCATAGTGCTGGTGGGCGCCAGCGGCATGGCTGGGGGAGTGCTGGGCGGGAAGCTCGGTGAGTCCGTAGGCGAGTTTATTTACGAGGCAACCAGTGATTGACATTACTGGCTGGCAACCACTTGCTAAAGTCGCGATTCTATTAAGTCCGTTTGCTATCAGCATACCTGGACTAGTCCTTAGTGCTGTCTCGACATTGACCAAAGATTATGATGTCGCGTGCTCGGCCATCACCAGTAACCCCTATTTTGAAAGCATCAAGTGCTATTGGGGTTCTGGGTCATTCAAGTGGCGCTGGATGACGCTATGTACGGTAAGTGGGCTAGTGGCATTTCCATGGCTAGCGCTGCGAATGGGTCAACTGGATGCTGGTGAGTTAAATGCGTTTCCGCAAAAGCTTAAACGCAGGTTGAAGATTTCTGCCTGGCTAAACATGACCGGACTCATATGGATGGTGATTGTATGGGCGTTATTCAAGTTCAAGTAGGGGTAATCAGACCCGCATCTGCGGGTCTTCCTCTTTCTGGCCGGCTTTACGATCGGCATTTGTAGCTTGCCCGAGCGCCTGATCTACGACAGCCACCTTCTCCCCCCGCGTCTTGACCAACGAAACCACCACTCCACCCAGCAACAGCCCGAACGTCACCCCCAACGACAGCAATGCTGGCACCTTGCCCACCATGCCGTGATAGAAAATCTTGCACCCAATGAAGATCAACACCAGCGCCAACGCATACTTGAGGTAAACGAAGCGGTGCATCAGCGCCGACAGGGCGAAGTACAGCGAGCGCAAGCCAAGAATGGCAAAGATGTTCGAGGTATAGACGATGAACGGGTCCTGGGTAATGGCGAAGATCGCCGGGACGCTGTCGACGGCGAACACCAGGTCGGCCAGCTCGATCAGCACCAGCGCCAGGAACAGTGGGGTGGCATAGCGCAGCGCCTTGCTGTGCCCGGGCGGCGTCTGGCGCACGAAGAAGTGCGAGCCGTGTATCTGGTCGGTGACCCGCATGTGCCGGCGCACGAACTTCAGGATCGGGTTGTTGGCCAGGTCCGGGTGGCTGTCTTCCTTCGACAGCGCCATTTTCACCCCGGTAAACAGCAGGAAGGCGCCGAAGATGTACAGCACCCAGGCAAAATTCTGCACCAGCGCAGCGCCTACACCAATCATGATCGCCCGCAGGAACACGACGCCGAGGATGCCCCAGAACAGGACCCGGTGCTGGTAGCGGCGGGGGATGGCGAAGTAGCTGAAGATCATCGCCATGACGAACACGTTGTCCATCGACAGCGACTGTTCGACCAGGAAACCGGTGTAGAACTCCAGCGCCGACTGCGCCCCGAGCTGATACCACACTCCGGCGCCGAACAGCACGCCGACGCTGAAATAGCCCGAATACAGCAGCAGGCTTTCGCGCATTTCGATTTCCCGGTCCTGGCGGTGCAGCACGCCCAGGTCGAGCACCAGCAAACCGACGACGATGGCCATGAACACCAGCCACAACCAGGCGCTGGTACCGAGAAACGGGGTGGTGAGGAATGCCTGCAGAGCTGTCATGAGCCCCTCCTTGAATGTCGACGTTGCATGGCAACAGTGATCCGACATCACGGCGTGGCAGCCGTCAGAGGGGCCCGGTATCACATGAGCTTGAGCCTAGACCCGTTTGCCGATGATGCCGAATGGGGAGCTGTTACATTTCTTTGCCAGGCCGCTCCTACACAGGAATGTGCGCAGGCTTGTAAATCAGTACACCCACACTTCGACCCGCCGGTTGCGCAGTCGCCCTTGCTCCAATTCATTCCCGGCGACCGGCAGCTCATCGCCCATGCCTGTCACCTCCAGTACGGCCACACCATCGCGTGCCAGTTCGCGGCGCACTGCCTGGGCGCGCAGGCGCGAGAGCAGGGCGGCGCGGCCGGGTGTTTCCTTGGGGTCGCCAAACCCCACCAGCACGGTCTTGCTCTGCAGTTTGCCGGCCTGGCGCAGGTACTCGGCGACCCGCTGCACGTCACGCAGCGCCTTGTTGTCGAGGCTGGCACTGCCTTCCTGGAAGCGGAAGTTCACACTCAAACGCTGCGCCTGTTGCGCCAGGGTGCGATAGCGCGGCGGCATGCTGGCCTGGGGCGGCACAGGCTGCGCCTTTATCTGCTGCGAAACGAAGCCATGCTGGGCGACGATCGCCTGGCCTGCGGGGCTCTGGGCAAACTCGGCCAGGGCCTTGGCCTGCGGCCTGGGGTTGGCTGGCAGGTAGAAATACAGGCGCCGCGACAGCGGGTAGTCCTCGCTGGCCACCAGCGCCCGCTGCGGCAACATGGCCGGCGCGTCGCCTTCGGCTACCGCCAGTACCTTGGCCCCGTGCACTGCGGCCAGGCTGCTGAAGCCGATGGCCTGGCGGTCGGTGCTCACCCCTGCAGCCAGATCGTCGCTGGACTCGAAACGCCGTGCCACGGCCGAAAGTTCCTCATGCTGAGGCTCCAGCACCAGCGCCTTGAAGGTTTCATAAGTGCCGGAACGATCGTCACGGGCGTACAGATGAATAGCCCCGCCGGCGATGCCCAATTGCTCCCAGCGCTGGATCTGCCCAGAGAAAATCTGCGCCAGTTGCCTTGTGGTGAGTTGCGGCAGCGGGTTGTCGGGGTGGACGATGACTGCCACCCCATCCAGGCCGATGACTTGTTCGGCGGCCGCTGCGCGCAGGTCGCCCAGGGCCCGCAGCTGGCGTGCTTCGCGGTCATTGACCGGCCGCGAGGCGGCCGCCAGGTCGGCCTCGCCACGGCCGAGGGCGACGAAGCCGGTGCTGGAACCGTGGGCGGCGATATCGATGCGCATCGGCTGCCCAAGCGCATCGCGCGCGGTGATCACGGTTTCGTTGGCCAGCTTGCCTGGCTGCTGTTCGATGGCAGTGGCTTGTTGCGCCCGGAGTTGCCCTTGCACGAGGGCAGGCAACAGCGCTGCGCCGATGGTGTTGGAGCCTTGCACGCGCAAATGGCTGGGTTCGGCCAAGGTCGCTAGCGGTATCAGGGTGAGCAGCAAGACAAGCAGGCGGGGCATGTCGGGTGGCCCTGTGGCATAGAGTTGGCCGGCAGATTACGACAGTCGCGTGATGATAATGTGACGGCTTGGCCTGATGCCCGTCAGTGGCGTTAGTGGGGCTGCTGCGCAGCCCTATCGCCGGCAAGCCAGCTCCCACCTCGACCGCATTACCCTTCAGCCATGCGCTACACTGTGGGAGCTGGCTTGCCAGCGATGAGGCAGCAGGAATAGCAGCCATGCGCTACTCCTGTGGGAGCTGGCTTGCCGGCGATAGGGCCGCAAGGCGGCCCCGGCGATCTCAATGCGCCCCGGCCGATTTGCTCAGGTCACTCTCGGCCCATTCGGTATAAATGCAGGCATCCGCCACCGCCCAGCGCACCTTCACGCTATCGCCCGGCTGCATCGGCATCCCCGCAGCCGACAGCGCCTTCACCGTCAGCTCGGTACCGCCCGCAGTCACCACATGGCAGGTCTGGCTCTCACCCAGGAACAGCACCTCGCCCACCTTGGCACTGACCTCGTTCCAACCCGCCGGCAGCGGCTCGCGCGCCGCCTGTTCGACGGTCAGGGCCAAGGCCTTTTCCGGGCGCACCATGATCAGGGCATCCTGCGCAGCGGCCAGGCCTGCGGTCAGGCGAATGGCCACCGATTGGCCCTCGAAGCTGCCCGCGCCATTGCTGCTGGCCTTGATCCGCAGGAAGTTGGAGTTGCCCAGGAACGAGGCCACGAAGGCATTCGGCGGGTTCTGGTACAAGTCGTAGCCAGTGCCCAGGCCAACGATCTTGCCGTGGCTGAAGATGGCGATGCGCTGGGACAGGCGCATGGCTTCTTCCTGGTCGTGGGTGACGTAGACGATGGTGATGCCCAGCCGGCGGTGCAGTTGGCGCAGTTCGTCCTGCAGGTCTTCACGCAGCTTCTTGTCCAGCGCGCCGAGCGGTTCGTCCATCAGCAGGATGCGCGGCTCGTACACCAGGGCCCGGGCAATCGCCACGCGCTGCTGCTGGCCGCCGGACATTTGCGCGGGCTTGCGGTGGGCGAACTTGTCCAGCTGCACCAGCTTGAGCATCGCCTCGACACGCTTGTTGGTCTCGGCGCTGCTCAGCTTGCGGATAGCCAGGGGGAACGCGATGTTGTCGCGCACGTTCAGGTGCGGGAACAGCGAATAGCGCTGGAACACCATGCCGATATCACGCTTGTGTGGCGGCACGTTCACCAGCGACTGGCCCTCTACCAAAATCTCGCCGCTGCTGGGGGTTTCGAAACCGGCCAGCATCGACAGGGTGGTGGATTTGCCCGAGCCGCTGGAACCCAGGAAGGTCAGGAACTCGCCGTCCTGGATCTCCAGGTCGAGGTTGTCCACGGCGGCAAAGTCGCCGTAGTGCTTGTTCAGGCCGCGCAGGCTGACCAGGGTCTTGCCGTGCGCGTTGTCGTTGATCACTGCACTCATTGTTGTTTTCTCCGCGCGCTCAGGCGTTGACTTCGGTGCGCCGGCGCAAGGCGGCGGCAATGAACATGACAAGCAGCGACAGGCCGATCAGCAGGGTCGAGGCCACGGCGATGACCGGGCTCAGGTCCTGGCGCAGGGTGGTCCACATCTTCACAGGCAGGGTCTGCAGGTCGGGGCTGGCCATCATCACGCTCAGCACCACCTCATCCCACGACACCAGGAAGGCGAACAGGCCGCCGGCGATCATGCCCGGGCGAATGGCCGGGAATGTCACCTTGAAGATCGCCTGCAACCGCGAAGCGCCGCAGATCACCGCAGCATCTTCGATCGACTGGTCGAACAGCTTCAGCGAGTTGATGATCGAGATGATGGTGAAGGGCAGGGCGACGATCACGTGGCTGACCACAAAAGCGAACAGCGTGCCGGTGTAGCCGAGCTTGAGGAACAGCGCGTACACCGCCACCGCGATGATCACCAGCGGCACAATCATCGGCATGGTGAACAGCCCGTACAGCAGCTCGCGGCCGGGGAAGCGGCCACGCACCAAGGCGAACGCGCTGGGCAGGCCCAGCAGCACGGCGGCGATGGTGGTCAGCACGGCCACTTTCAGGCTGGCCAGTGCGGCGTCCATCCACTCCGGGTTGGAGAAGAACTGGCCGTACCATTTGAAGGTCCAGCCCGGCGGCGGGAACACCAGCCATTGCGACGAGCCGAACGACAGCAACACGATGAACACCACCGGCAGCAGCAGGAAGGCCGCGATGACCCCGGTGGTCAGGTACAGGCCGGTACGCAGCGGGCGGCCCATGGCATTGGGAGACAGGAGCATGGTGGTTTACCTCGCGTTGCCGACCGGGGATTCCGGCTGCAGCTTCAGGTACAGGTAGAAAAGCACCAGGGTGATCAACACCAACAGTGCGGCAGCGGCGCTGGCCAGGCCCCAGTTAAGGAACGACTGCACCTGCTGGATGATGAATTCGGGCAGCATCATGTTCTGCGCACCGCCCAGCAGCGCCGGGGTGACGTAGTAACCGAGCGACATCACGAACACCATCAGCGCCCCGGAGAACAGCCCCGAACGGCACAGCGGCAGGAACACCTTCCAGAAATTGGTCCACGGGCTGGCGCCACAGATGGAGCCGGCCTGCAGCACCATCGGGTCGATCGCGTGCATGGTCGCCTGCAGCGGCAGCACGATGAACGGGATCATGATGTAGCTCATGCCGATCACCACGCCGGTCAGGTTGTGCACCATTTCCAGCGGCGCATCGATGATGCCCATTGCCATCAACGCCTTGTTGATCACCCCCGAGCTTTGCAGCAGCACCAGCCACGAATAGGTGCGTGCCAGCAGGCTCGTCCACATCGACAGCAGCACGATGTTCAGCAGCCAGCGGCCCCAGCCCTTGGGCACCAGGGTGATGGCCCAGGCCAGCGGGAAGCCCAGCAGCACACTGATCAGGGTGACCACGCCGGCCACCGAGAAGGTGTTGAACAGCACCCGTGCGTAGGCCGAGTTGGCGAACAGCTGCTCGTAATTGCCCAGCCCTGGCGTGGGTTCCAATACCCCGCGCAGCAACAGACTGACCAGCGGGGCGAAGAAGAACAGTCCCAGGAACAGCAGTGCCGGCAGCAGGTTGCGGCTGCCTTTCCAGCGCTGGCTCAGGCTGACGCGGCGAGGGGCCGTTCCCGGGGCGCCGGTGCCGCTGGGGGCACCTTGCGCGTTATGCAGGGCGTTGATGGCGACTTTCATTTGACCAACCACTCATTCCAGCGCGCGGCGATGGCCTGGCCGTTCTTGGCCCAGTAGGCGAAGTCCAGGGTGACCTGGTCCTGGGCGTAGGCGGTCGGCAGGTTGGGGGCGAGGTCTTTGTCCAGCTTGGCCACGCTGTCCACGTTCACCGGCGCATAGGCTGTCTTGTTGGCGAACTCGGCCTGGCCTTCGGCACTGCTGGCATTGGCCAGGAACTTCATTGCCGCGTCCTTGTTTTTGGCGCCCTTGGGAATGACCAGGAAGTCGGCCATGACCAGGTTCTGCTTCCAGCTCACGCCCACCGGGGCGCCATCTTGCTGCAGGGCGTAGACGCGGCCGTTCCAGAACTGGCCGAGCGAGGCTTCACCCGAGGCCAGCAGTTGCTGCGACTGGGCGCCACCGCCCCACCAGACGATGTCTTTCTTGATGGTGTCGAGCTTCTTGAAGGCGCGGTCCAGGTCCAGCGGGTAGAGCTTGTCGGGCGTTACGCCGTCGGCCAGCAGGGCCAGTTCCAGCACGCCGGGGCTGGGCCATTTGTACAGGGCGCGCTTGCCGGGGTAGGTCTTGGTGTCGAACAGCGCGGTCCAGTCGACCGGCTTGTTGGCGCCCAGCTTGCCTTCGTTGTAGCCGAGCACGAAGGAGAAGAAGAACGAGCCGACGCCATGGTCGGAGACGAACCGCGGGTCGATCTTGTCGCGCTTGATCTGGTTGAAGTCCAGGGGTTCGAGCAGGCCTTCGCTGGCGGCGCGCAGGGCAAAGTCGGCTTCCACGTCGACCACGTCCCACTGCACGTTGCCGCTTTCGACCATGGCCTTGAGCTTGCCGTAGTCGGTGGGGCCGTCCTGGACGACCTTGATGTCGGTGGCCTTGGTGAAGGGTACGGCCCATGCTTCTTTCTGGGCGTCCTGGGTGGTACCGCCCCAGCTGACGAAGTTGAGGCTGTCGGCGGCCTGGGCGGCCTGGCATGCCAGGGTCAGCAGGCTGGCGGACAGCACTGCGGTTACACGTTTGCTCAACAGCATGGTTACGCCCTCGTTGCTTTTGTTATTCGAGGCGGGGCTGGGGTGCGCCCGCCAACAGTATTCGGGGAGCAGCTAAAACAAAGTGTCGTGGGGCCGTCTGTGATTGTAGGTGCCGGCCAGAAAATCTAAGGTCTACGGGATATCATATTATGGTATTCCAAACTTTTCGCAAGAGGGACGAGGCGACCGGCCATCACTCCGTCCCTGCAGGGCGCTCAGTCCGGGATCGCGGGCTCGAACGGAATGCTCTGCACCACCTCCAGCTCATATCCAGCGAGTCCTGCGTATTTCAGCGGTGGCCCCAGATGGCGCAACTTGCCCACGCCCAGGTCCTGCAGAATCTGCGCCCCGGTGCCCACTTCCGAATACACCTTCGACTGCCCTCGCTGGTAAGGCCGCACCGGCTGGGTCAGGTGCGGCACGCGCTCCAGCAATGCCTGGGAAGATTCGTGGTTGGCCAGGATCACCACCACGCCGGTACCTTCTGCGGCCACCTTCTGCAGCGCCGCCCATAGAGTCCAGTTGGCCGGGCCGGCATATTCGGCACCCACCAGGTCGCGCAGCGGGTCGATCACGTGAACCCGCACCAACGTCGGCTGCTCGCGGCGGATGTCGCCCATGACCATGGCCATGTGCACGCCCCCTTCGATGCGGTCCTCATAGGTAACCAGGCGGAAAGTGCCATGCACGGTCGGCAGCTCACGTTCGCCAATGCGCTTGATGGTCTGCTCGGTGCTCAGGCGGTAGTGGATCAGGTCGGCGATGGTGCCGATCTTGATGCCATGCCGGGCGGCGAACACTTCCAGGTCAGGGCGGCGGGCCATGGTGCCGTCGTCGTTGAGCACTTCGACGATCACCGACGCCGGGCTGAAGCCGGCCAGGCGCGCCAGGTCGCAACCCGCTTCGGTGTGGCCGGCACGGGTCAGCACGCCGCCTTCGCGGGCGCGCAGGGGGAAGATGTGGCCGGGTTGCACCAGGTGTTCGGGGCGGGCGTCGCGGGCCATGGCAGCGGCGACGGTGCGCGCCCGGTCGGCGGCAGAAATGCCAGTGGTGACGCCGCTGGCGGCTTCGATCGACACGGTAAACGCGGTGCTGAACACGCTGCCGTTGGCCGGGACCATCTGCTCCAGGCCCAGGCGTTGGCAGTGATCATCGGTCAGGGTCAGGCAGATCAGGCCGCGCGCTTCGCGGGCCATGAAATTGATGGCCTGGGCGTCGCAGCGCTCGGCGGCGATCAGCAGGTCGCCTTCGTTTTCCCGGTCTTCGTCATCCACCAGCAGGACCATCTTGCCTTGCCGGTAGTCCTCGAGAAGTTCCTCGATGGTGTTGAAAGCCATGTTGCACGCTCACTGTGGTGGGGTGATTATTATGGTATACCATCATACACAATTATCGCCGTAGCAGGAGACCCGCGCATGAAGGCCTATTGGATCGCCCATGTGGACGTGACCGACCCCGAGCAATATCAGCAGTACACCCAGCGCGCCCCGGCTGCGTTCAAGGCATTCGGCGGGCGCTTCCTGGCCCGTGGCGGGCGCAGCGAGGCGATGGAAGGGCGGCCTACCCCTCAGCGTAGCGTGGTGATCGAGTTCGATTCGTACGAGCAGGCGGTGGCGTGTTACCAGTCCGAGTTGTACCAGGAAGCGTGCAGCCATCGGCGAGGGGTGGCGAAGGCCGAGGTGATCATCGTCGAAGGGTTCGAGCCCTGAGGTAATGGCTGAAGGCCCTATCGCCGGCAAGCCGGCTCCCACAGGTAGCGCGTAGCCTTGTGGGCGACGCAAAACCTGTGGGAGCGGCGGTGCGGCGATCCGATTCACCCGCGAAAGGGCCAGACCTGTTTATGGCGGTGCCGCATGGGTAGATACAGTTATTGAAGGTGTACTTTCAGCTCCGTGGCGGCCTGACGCATCGCCACCTTCACGGCCGGCACCTGGCTCAACGGGTTGAGCAGCCCATAGTCATGAATCATCCCGTTGTACCGTACCGAGGTCACCGTCACGCCCGCTGCATTCAACTTGCGGGCATACGCCTCACCCTCATCGCGCAGCACATCGAACTCTGCCGTTTGCACCAGCGCCGGCGGCAAGCCTTTCAACTGTGCACTGCTGGCCCGCAGGGGCGAGGCGTAGATCTGTTCCCGCGCCTTGGCATCCGTGGTGTAGCTGTCCCAGAACCACTCCATCATCCCGGTAGTCAGGAAGTGCCCTTCGGCAAACTGCTTGTACGATGCAGTCTCGAAGCTGGCATCGGTTACCGGCCACAGCAGCAGCTGGAAGCGCAAGGCCGGAGTGCCGGCCTCTTTGGCCTTCAGCGCCACTACCGCCGCCATGTTGCCGCCGACGCTGTTGCCGGCCACCGCCAGGCGTTTGCCGTCCACGCCGATCTCCTTACCGTGCTCGGCTACCCACTGGGTCGCCGCGTAAGCCTGGTTGATCGCCGTGGGGTAGTGCGCTTCCGGCGACGGGGTGTAGTCCACATAGACCGCCACCGCCCCAGAGCCGACCACCAGATCGCGAATCAGCCGCTGATGGGTCGGGAAGTCACCAAGCACCCAACCGCCGCCGTGAAAGAACATGAACACCGGCAAGTCACCCTTCACATTGGCCGGGCGCACTACTTGCAGCTTGATCGACTCACCGTTGGCCTGGATGGTGTGTTCTTTCACCTCGATACCAGAAAGGTCGACCTTGACCGAAGCCTGGGCACCTGTCAGCACTGCCCGGGCGTCTTTCGGGCTGAGTTGTTCCAGCGGCTTGCCACCCGCTTGTTCCAGGGCTTCGAGGAAGGCCTGGGTGTGTTGTTCCACACCTGGGCTGCCAGCGGCGAAGGCGCTGGAAACGGACAGGGCCAGAAGGGAAGCGGTAAGGGTTTTGTGGACAATGTTCATGAGCGAATCCTTTTTCATGCAAGTATTGAAAGTGGGCGTCTTGCCTGGCCTACAGGGCCATCGCTGCGACTTGTGCGTAGATTAGGCAGATGCACTTGCGGGAAAAAGCGGCTATAAAGCGTTTGACTGTCACCATGAGCGAGACAATGAACCCTTACGAAGATATGCGCATCTTTGCTCAGGTCATGGAGGCCGGCAGTTTCACCGCTGCGGCCGACCGCCTGGGCATGTCCAAGCAATCGGTCAGCCGGCGCCTGATGCAACTCGAAGAGCGCCTGGGTGTACGCCTGCTCAACCGCTCTACCCGGCGGCTGGACGCCACGCCGCTGGGCCAGCACTACTATCAGTCAGCCCTGCGCCTGCTGGGCGAGGTGCAGCAGGTGGAGCACGACATCAGCGGTCAGGCCCAGGCTTTGCGCGGCACGTTGCGCCTCAGCGCACCGCTGTCGTTTGCCATGGCGCACCTGGGCTGCCTGATGACCGAGTTCCTGCAGTTGCATCCGCAGGTGGATGTGGAGGTAGACCTGAGTGACCGCGCCGTCGACCTGATCGGTGAGGGATACGACCTGGCGCTGCGCATTGGCGCGCTGGAGGACTCCAGCCTGATCGCGCGGCGCATTGCCGGTGTCGAGCGAGTGTACTGTGCGAGCCCGGCCTACCTGCAGGCCCAGGGCGTGCCCGCCGCGCCGGATGAGCTGGCCGGACATGCCTGCCTGCCCTATGGGCATGCGCGGCAGGTGCAGTGGCAGTTCCGCCAGGGCGGCAAGGTGCAGGCGATCCAGGTGACCGGGCGCATGCGGGCGAACAATGGCGAGTTGTTGCGCGATGCCGCGATTGCCGGGATGGGGGTAACGTATCTGCCGACGTTCATCGTTGGCCAGGCGTTGGCAGATGGGCGGCTGCTGCGCGTGCTGGACGCGTGGACGCCGCCGGCGTTGCAGCTGTCGGCGGTGTATCCGCAGCACCGCCAGGTGGCGCGGCCGGTGCAGGGCTTTGTGAATTTTCTGCGCGAGCGCCTGGTGCAGCTTTGAACTGCATGCCCGGCGGCGGATAAAGCCACTGCGGACGGGCTTTGCAATCATCGCGGCGCGACGTGTTCAGGCTATGCTTGCTCCATGAGCACACCTCCCTCTCTGCGCCAACCCTGCCCACCGGGTGCCTGCAATTGCGGCCGTGAACATCTGGTCGATCACCCGCAAGCGGCCCAACGCATTCTCCTGCTGACGCGTCAGGAGGAAAAGCGCCTGCTCGAACGCCTGGAAAATATCAGCGACCTGAATGATTTGCAGCGCCTGCAGCAACGGCTGTACGAGAACCTTGGCATCCGTGTCCACATCGCCCCCGGCTTCAACGAAGTGCGGACCATGCGCGGCATCGTCATCGAACTGGACGACCAGCCCGGCCTTTGCCGAAAGACCCGGCAAGCGATCCCCGCCGCGATCCGTCGTGGGCTGGAACGCAACCCGCAGGTCGCCTTCCGCCTGCTCGATAGCCATGACCTGCTGGGTGATGCCTGACGAACCAGCAAGGCCTGCCCTTGGCGGCCGAAACCGGTCATATCGGCTTAATTTTCCTGCTGCCTCCCACGTCTATCTGAAAGCCCCTCTGCGCAGTGCGCGCAGCGGCATTCATCACTCAAGGAGACAGGCAATGACTTCCGTTTTCGACCGCGACGATATCCAGTTCCAGGTAGTGGTCAACCACGAAGAGCAATACTCGATCTGGCCCGACTACAAGACCATCCCCAACGGCTGGCGTGCCGTGGGCAAGAGCGGCCTGAAGAAGGACTGCCTGGCCTACATCGACGAGGTCTGGACCGACATGCGCCCGCTGAGCCTGCGCCAGAAAATGGCCGAAGCCGCCGCCCAGTGACCACGGTGACCCTGCTGTGCCTGCCATATTCCGGGGCCAGCGCCATGGTCTACAGCCGCTGGCGGCGCAAGCTACCCGCGTGGCTGCAGGTACGCCCGGTGGAGCTGCCCGGGCGCGGTGCGCGCATGGCCGAACCGTTGCACACCGACATGCAGGCGCTGGCCCGGCAACTGGCCAGCGAACAGCGCCTGGCGGCCAGTGCCCCTTACGCGCTGCTGGGTCACAGCCTGGGCGCGCTGCTGGCCTTCGAGCTGGCCCACGAGCTGCAGGCGCAGGGCTGTCCGCCACCGCTGGCGCTGTTCGCCTGCGGCACAGCGGCACCGACCCGACGTGAAGACTACGACGGCAAGAACTGGCGCGAGCCCAAAAGCGATGGGGAGCTCATCAGTGAGTTACGCGAGCTGCAGGGTACGCCCGAGGAAGTGCTGGGCAATGCCGAGCTGATGAGCCTGACCCTGCCGACCCTGCGCGCCGACTTTCTGCTGTGCGGTACCTACGCCTACCGCCAGCGGCCTGCGCTGCAGTGCCCGCTGCATGTACTGGGCGGCACCGATGACCGGGCAAATGACGAGCAGCTTCAGGCTTGGCGCAAGGAAACCCAAGGCGCGTTTTCGCTGCAGATGTTCCCCGGTGGCCACTTCTTCATCCATGAGCATGAAGACAACGTGCTCGACGCGCTGACCGCGTCACTGCAGCCGCTTCGGCTGTCCGCCTGATTGACGTCACCGCTTGCCTGGGGGAGGCTAGGGCTTTTCCCAGGCAAGGGGCTGACAATGCTGATTGATCCACTCAAGGCCACGCTGCTGGTCGTCGACATCCAGGAAAAACTCATCGGCGCCATGAGCGACGCCGAAGGCACGCGTGCGCGCGCCCGCTGGTTGCTGGCGGCGACCGCCGAGCTGGAACTGCCGGCGGTGATTTCCGAGCAGTACCCCAAAGGCCTTGGCCATACCCTGGCGGAGTTGCTGGCCGCAGCCCCGGCCGCCGAAGTGGTGGAGAAAAGCCATTTTTCCTGCGTGGCCGCCGGGTGCCTGCCGGCGAGCCTGATGGCACGTGATCAGGTGATCGTCTGCGGCATGGAGACCCACGTCTGCGTGCTGCAGACCGTGCTTGGCCTGCTGGCGCTGGGCAAGCAGGTATTCGTGGTCGAGGATGCCTGCGACAGCCGCACCCCGGCGAGCAAAGCGGCGGGCCTGGCCCGCATGCGTGCTGCAGGTGCGCAAGTGGTGACCCGCGAAATGGTGCTGTTCGAGCTGATGGGCAGTGCCAGCCACCCGCTGTTCCGCCACATCAGCAAAACCTACCTGGTCGGTGAACAGCCCTGAACGGTCGGTTACTGGCTATCGGCTGGATCGCCCTGGCGCTGCTGCAAGGCTGCGCCGGGCGTCGCGAGGAGGCCCCTGAAGCGGATCCGGCCAAGGTCCGCGGGCAATTGCTGCGGCTTTTGCCTGCCCAAACCAAGGACCGCGAGGGCTGGGCGCGAGACATCCAAGTGGCGTTCGAGGCCCAGCGCCTTGCCCCGAGCAAAAGCAACCTGTGCGCGGTACTGGCGGTGACCGAGCAGGAGTCCACCTTCAACGCCGACCCGCAGGTGCCCAACCTCGGGCGTATCGCCCGTGAGGAAATCGACCGCCGCGCTGCGCGTCTGAATATTCCCAGGCTGCTTGTCGATGGTTTGCTGAAAACGCCTTCGGGCAACGGCCAGAGCTACCAGCAGCGTTTGCAGGCGGTGCGCAGCGAAAGGCAGCTAAGCGAACTGTACGACGAGGTCATTGCCCGTGTGCCGTTGGGCAAGACTTTGCTCGGGGGGCTCAACCCGGTGCACACCGGTGGGCCGATGCAGGTCAGCATCGACTTCGCGCAACAGCATGCGCAGGCTTACCCATACAGCCACGAAGGCAGCATTCGCCAGGAAGTATTCTCCCGGCGTGGTGGCCTGTATTTCGGCATCGCGCACCTGCTGGGCTACCCCGTCAGCTATGACCGCAAGCTCTACCGCTTTGCCGATTTCAACGCGGGTTGGTACGCCAGCCGTAATGCGGCGTTTCAGGCAGCACTGAGCAAGGCGACCGGCGTGCAGCTGGCGCTGGACGGGGACCTTATTGCACCCGGAGCGATCATGCCCGGCACCACTGAACTGGCGGCGCGCAAGCTGGGCGTGAAGTTGGGGCTGCGCCACCCGCAGATTCGCAGCCAGCTGGAGGAGGGCGACAGCTTGGCCTTCGAGGACAGCAAACTGTACAGCGGGGTGTTTGCCCTGGCCGATGCTGCGGCAGGCAAACCGGTGCCAAGGGCGGTGCTGCCGGGCATTGAACTGAAAAGCCCGAAGATCACCCGCAAGCTGACCACGGCGTGGTTTGCCGGGCGGGTGGATGAGCGCTATAGACGGTGTTTGAAGCGTTAGATTCATGTTGCCTGTGCCGGCCCGCGAATAGGCCGGCACAGGCACCATCAGCTTTCGCTCAATGCCCCGACAACCTGGTCAACACTGGCCTTCAAACCGGCAAACGCATCCTCAGGGTCACTGTCAACCACCAACAGCTTCGCGCCGGCCGCCTTGATCACCTCAGCCACCGCTGCTTCCGGCTGGCGATGGTCCAGCACCAAGGCTACATCCTGTGCCTTCAGGTTTTCCCCCAGCGCCTTGAGCGCAGCAGCGTCCCATTCGGCCGGCAGCGCCTGCTCGACCACATCCAGGTTCAAGCCGCTGGCCAGGTAACCCAAGCGTTCGGACAGGCTCACCACCGTCAGGTTGTCGACCTTCGCCAGACGGGTCTGGCTATTGGCCGAAAGCTCCAGCAACTGGCGCTTGAGCCCCGCCAGGTTGTCCTGGATCTTCGGCTTGTCGTCCGGCGACAGCCGCTCCAGGTCGTTGGCCACCACATCCGCCATGCGCCCGAGGTTGGTCGGGTTGAGCCACGGGTAGGCAGCATAGGCATCGTCACCGCTCACCGCAATGCCGGGCAGTGCGCCGTCTACCGGCCGTGCGGCATCGATCTCGACAATGCGGATGTTGCTGCGCCGGGCCATCGGGTACAACGGGTCGTCACGCCATATCGAGCGCACGCCGATCACCGCATCGGCCTGCAGCGCCGCCTTGTCCAGGCTGGCCCCGCCACGCCCGCTGAAATAGGACGGCTGGCGGCTGGCTGGCAGGTTGGCCGGCGCTGCGCGCTTTAGCTGCACTGGCGTGCCGTCCAGCAGGGCGCTGGCCAGGCTGTGGGTGACGGGCAGGGTGGTGAGTACTTGCGTGGCGAAAGACAGCGACGGCAGGCCGGCCAGGGCCAGCGCCAGGGTCAGGCGTTTCAGGTTCATGCCGGGTTTCCTTGCAGGCGGGGGACGAGGGCGCGCGCGAGCGCGGCCAGGGCGAAACAGATACCGGCGACCAGAATGATCGCGGCGCCCGACGGCACCGGCAGGTCGAACACGATCGGCAGCAGGATGCCGAACAGGGTGCTTACCGTGGCGATCAGCACCGAGACGAAGAAAAAACCTTTGAGCGACTGGCTGACCAGGCGCGCGGCAGCGGCGGGTATCACCAGCAGCGCCCCCACCAGGATCGCCCCGATCACCTTCACCGCGGCCACGGTTACCAAGGTCACCAGCACCACGAACAGGTAGTCCAGGGTTTTTACCGCCACCCCGCGCACGGCCGCCAGTTGCGGGTTGAAACTGGCCAGCATGATGCGGTTGTACAGCGGCAATGCCAGCGCCAGCACCAGCACCGCGACGATACCCAGCACTACCAGGTCCTGGCCGCTGACCGTCAGCACCGAGCCGAACAATACGTTCTCGAGGATGTGCACGTTGATCTTGCCTGCCAGCATCAGCAGCAGGCTGGCGCCCAGCGCCAGCGACACCGACAGGAACACGCCGATCAGCGTGTCTGGCGACAGCCCGGTGCGGTTGCGCAGGAAGTTGAGCAGGATGCCGAACAGCAGGCAATAGCCGAACAGGCTGCCGTAGGGCCCGGTGTAGGGCTCGCCCAGCAGAATGCCGACGGCTACGCCGGTCAGTGCGGCATGGCCCACCGCTTCGGAGAAGAAGGCAAAGCGCTTGACCACCACCAGGGTGCCCAGGCCCCCCAGCACCGGCCCGATCATCAGCCCGGCCAGCAGGGCATTGACCACGAAGCCATAGGCCAGTGCCTCGGGCAGATAGCCGGCGGTGGCCCAGTCCTGGACCAGTTGGCGGAATGCTTCAAAACTCATGATGCAAGGCTCTCGCTGCGCGGGTGGACGGAGAACAGCCCCAGCAGGCGCTCCGGGGTCAGGGCCTGAGCGGGTGGGGCGTCGAACAGCACCTTGCGGCTCAGGCCGGTCACTCGGTCGGCCAGGCGCAGCACGGCTTCCAGGTCGTGCTCGATCCACAGCACGGTGGTGCCAGCCTGGCGCCAGCGTTGCAGCAGCTGTTCGAACACCTGGATGCCGGCTTCATCAAGCGCCGACATCGGCTCGTCCAGTACCAGCAACTGCGGCTCGGGGATCAGCCCCTGGGCCAGCAGCACGCGCTGGCGTTCGCCGCCAGACAACGCGCCCATGCGCCGCCCGCGCTTGTCGAGCATACCGACCTGCGCCAGGGCCGCATCGATGGCCGGTTGCACGCGCCGGGACAGGCCGAGAAAGGCCGGGCGGCGCTGACACATGGCAGCCATGAAATCGTCGACGGTCATCGGCAGGCCACGGTCGAACTCCAGTGCCTGCGGCACGTAGCCGATCACTTCGCGTTCACCCGGCCAGTGCAGGGTCAGTTGGCCCTGGTGGGGCATCTGACCGAGCAGGGTCTTGATCAGCGAGCTCTTGCCACCGCCGTTGGGCCCGACGATGGCGTGCACGCTGCCGGCGGCCACGCTGAAGCTGACCTGTTCGAGGATGCGCGTGCGGCCCAGGGTCAGGTCGATGTCGGCGAACTCGATGCGTGGCCCGCTGGCTGCTACCAGGTTGGCGGCGGCAGTCATGCGCGGTTCTCCTGGATGGCGCGGACCACGGTGTCGAGGTTGCGCTTCATTTCCACTTCGTATTTTTCCTTGGTGTATTCGCCGTAGGAAATGTGCGTCAGTGGGTAAAGGCGCACGCCGGATTCACGCTGGATGGTTTCGACGTACGCCGACGGGAAGTCCATTTCCGAGAAGATCACCCGCACGTCCAGGGCCTTGAGCTGGTCGATGGTCTTTTTCAGCTGAGCCGGGCTGGGTTCGATGCCGTGGGCTGGTTCGACCACTGCAGTGACCTCGAGGCCGAAGTCGCGTACCAGGTAGTCGTAGGCAGCGTGGATGGTGGCAACCCGGAACGTGGCGCTTGGCGCTTCGGTGACCTTGGCCAGGGCCTCGGCCCGCAGGCCGCGCAGGCGCTTGGCATACGCACGGGCGTTTTGCGTGTACAGCTTGGCGTTGTCCGGGTCGAGCTTGCCCAGTTCGCGGGCGATGTTGTTGACCTGGGCGATGGTGGTGCTGATCGACAGGAAGGTGTGCGGGTTGACCACCTTGCCGGCGCCACGCGCGGCAATGCCGGTGGCCGCCAGCAGGGGTACGTTCTGGTTGGCCTCGATCGTGTTGATGCCGGGCTTTTCGCTGGCGGCGATCATGCGGTCGGCGAAGTCGTCATGGCCGACACCGTTGAGCACCACCACGTCCAGCGTGCCGATGCGCTTGATGTCCTCGGCGCGTGGCTCGTAGGCGTGGGGGTTGAAGCCTGCCGGAATCAGCGGCACCACCTCGGCCTTGTCGCCGACGATGTTGCTCACGTAGCTGTAGTAGGGGTGCAGGGTGATGCCGATACGCAGCGGCTTGCCGTTGTCGGCCAGCACCAGAGTCGGCAGGGCAAGGGCCACGAGCAGGGCGAGGGCGGAGCGGAACATGGGAGAGTCCTTCGGTTCAGTGACGGTGTTCGCGGGTAACCCCGGCGTCGTAGTGGCTGACCACCTGTTGCCAGCCGGCGGCGATCAATGCGGCCTGGCCGAGGTCGTCCGGGGGCACGGCGGCGCTGTCGCGGCGCAGCCAGACATCGGCTTGGCCGCTGCTGTCGGCTGGCAGAATCAACAGCAGGCTGCCGGCAACCTCTGGGGCCTGGCTGCGCCCCAGGTAGGCGCCGGCATCCAGCCATGACCACTGGTGCCCGCCGCGGCTCTGGCTGCCGACATCGACCACGAACGGCGGCAGGCCCTCTTCGGCCAGGGCCGGCACGCTGGGCGTGGCGGCGGTTTCTTCGCGCAGCAGCTGGATCTCGTCGAAGGCTACCCGCAGGTCGGTGTACAGGCCTTGCTCGGCGGCGGTAAGGTCGCGGCGGGCGTCGATCTGGTGGCTGGCAATGGCCTGTTCATCCTCACGCTCACCGCGCAGCAGCACCACACTGGCAGCGAGCACCACGATCAGCAGGCTGACCAGCAGCACATACAGGGTTTCGTGCCCGGCGCCGGCCGGGCGAATCACCTGGGCGCGGCTCATGGCTGCGGGATATCGGCGTAGTCGACTTCCACCACGTGCCCGGGGCCGGCGTCGAACAGCACGTAGAACTCGCCGTCAGGGCGCTTGAAGGTCAACGTCGAATCGTCGCCCAGCTTGCCGCCGACCAGCACTTGCTCGTCGTAACCGATCACATCCAGGGTCACTCCGGGGGCACCGCTGCCGTCCGAGAAGCCACCGGTGCATTTGACCTGGCCGCTGGCCAGCTCTTCGCACTCGCACATCGGGTTGTGCGCCAGGGCGGGGCTGGCGGCCAGCGCCAGCAGGGGCAGGGCGAGGGTGCGTAGCAGCTGTTTCATTTCTTGCCTCCTTGTTTTTCGAGCCAGGCCACGGTGGCCGGCGATGCCTTGGCGAGCGGGACCGACGCCTGGTGCATGCTGCCGTCCCAGCCTTCCAGGGTGATCCAGATCTGTGCGTCGGGCTTGGTGCGCGGCGGGATCGGCAGCGAGGTGCCCATGTTGTACGGCGCGCCGAAAAAAATCGTGCCGGCGGCTCGCAGGCTGCGCGGTTTGCCGATGCGCAGGTAGGCCGCCTTGACGTCCTTGACGCACGCCTTGCACAGCGCAGCGTTGAACGACTTGAAGTTGCCGGCCGGGCCGTCGGCGCGTGGCGGCTCGTCGCGCAGTTCGGCAAGGCTCAGGCTATAGGGGCCGACCTGGATGTCGCTGATCAGGTTGGCGCCCAGGCCGGCGTCGCCGCGAAACAGCCTGGCGTCGGCGAAGTACTTGGGCATGAAGCCCAGCGGAATGAGGATCAGCAGAATGTTCAGGTGAAACCGCCACTTCAGCCAGAACTGCTTCAGCGGGCTCGCGGGCAGGGCTTGGGCCTGGCTCATGGGTGCATCTCCACGGTGGTTTCACTGCGTGCCGCCCGCGGCGCCCGCTCGCTGCGCTTGATGGCGGCGGCGGTGGCCTGGGCGGTGCGTCTGGTCCAGATCAGCAAGCCGCTGAACACCATCATGGTGAGGACCAGACCGAAGAAGAACCACACCAGCTTGATCGGCAAACCGCCGAAGTCACCGGTGTGCAGCGGGCGCATGGACTCGGTGACGAACTCCAGGGCGGAGCGGTCGCTGATCTCGAACTGGCTGTCGACATTACGGGTGTAGGGGTTCACCGAGGCGCTCTGGAACATCAGCGGGTACCAGCCCGGCCCGGCCAGGGTGACATGACTGTAGGCGGTGGCTGGCAGCGAAATGAAGTTGATTTCCAGCCCCGGAATGGCCAGGCCGGCAATGCGCGCCGCTTCATCCAGGTCGATGCGCGGTGCCGGGCTGCCGTCCGCGGTTTGCGGTACGTCCTCACGGGCGATCACCGGCACGATGGGCCGGCTGGAAATGGTGATGTGGTTGTCGAACAGGATTGCCTGGATCAGGAACCAGGTGCCGGTGATGGAAATGACCGCAATGAACCAGATCGACCAGACCCCGGCCAGGCGATGCAGGTCGCCCCAGAAGATTCGCGCGCCATGGCCGGTGCGCACCGGTTTGAAGAAACCCTTCCAGAATTTCTTGTACACCACCAGCCCGGTGACCAGCGAAGCCAGCATGGGCAGGCCGAGCAGTGACACCAGATACCAGCCCCAACTGAAGCCATTGGTGAACGGCACCAGCCACCAGCCGTGCAGGGCGCGGGTGAAAGCCTCGAAGTTGAAGTCCGGGGTCTTGCCCTGGATGGCCCCGGTGTAGGGGTTTACATAAAGCGTCGGGCTGGTGCCGTCGGGCAGGGTCACGTTTGCTTTCACTGCAAAGTGCGAACCATCCGGCTGGCTCAGCCGTTCCACCACCATGTCCGGCTCGGCCTTGTTCAAGGCCTCCAGCACCTGCTGGAAGCTCATGCGCTGGACATCGGTATCGGGCTTGTTGGCACGCACGGCCGGGTCGGCCAACCAGACAATTTCCTGGCTGACCACGGCGAGCATGCCGGTAAAACAGACGATCAGCACAAAGAACCAGATCGGCAGGGCTAGCCAGCTGTGGACCAGGAACCACAGCCTGGATTTGGATTTTTTCGGTGATTTGGCCATCAGACGGTCTTCTGCAATGGGTGGTCGAGCGTGTGCCCAACCAAAGAGGGCTGTACTGATAAGGACGAATGAGAATCGAAAACCTGCCTTTTTAAATGCAAGCAAATGTTTCAAACGACAAGAGCCGGCCTGCGCACGAGGCGTCAGGCCGGCTTTTCGGTAGCTGGCGAAGGGGTCAGGCGCGGGTCATGGCCACTGCGGCTTGCGGCCTGCCGTGCAGTTGCGCCAGGTCGTGGTACAGCGCCTGGCCGATTTCTGCTGCGCGCGCCGGCAGCACCGACAGCAGGGTATCGCTCAGCCCATGGCTGTTCTCGCAGAACCCTTGCAGGTACACCGAGGCCTGCAGGTCGGGGCTGGCCAGCACGCGGTAATGGCGGTCGACGCTGAAATCGTCCAGGTAGCCGGCCAGCGGCGCCAGCAGGTCGCGGTGCGAGCGGCGTTCGTAGCCGGTGGCCAGGATTACCGCATCGTAGCGGTGGGTTTGCTGCTGGCTGGTGGCCAGGTCGCGCAGGGTCAGCTCCAGCCCGTCGCGGGTGGCCACCACCGCCTCTACCTGGCGCCGGCACAGCACGTTGTGGCGGTGCTGGTGGGCGACTTTCTGCCGGTAGAGGATGCCGTAGATGCGCTCGATGAGGTTGAGGTCGACCACCGAGTAGTTGGTGTTGTGGTATTCGCCCAGCAGCTTGCTGCGCTGGTCGGCCGGTTCGTTGTAGACAAGGTCGGTGTAGTCCGGCGAGAAGATCTCGTTGACGAACGGGCTGTCGTCAGCGGGCTTGAGGGCGGAGCCGCGCAGGATCATGTCGACCTTGACCGACGGGTAGCTGTCGTTGAGGTCGATGAACGCCTCGGCGGCGCTCTGGCCAGAACCGATCACGGCAATGCGCATCGGTTTGCCGGCGCTGCACGGCAGCTTGTTGAGGCTGCTGAGGTACTGGGAATGGTGGAATACCCGCGGGTCGTCCTTGAACGCGCCGAACTTTTCCGGAATTTTCGGCGTGCCGCCGCTGCCGACCACCACCGAACGGGTACGGCGGCTGTATTCGCGGCCCTGTGCGTCGCGCGATACCAGGCGCAGGTGTTCGACCCGGCCGCCGTGCAGCTCAGGTTCGATACGCAGCACTTCCTGGCCGTACACCGCCTGGGTGGCGAAATGCTCGGCGGCCCAGCGCAGGTAGTCGTTGTACTCCAGGCGGCAGGGGTAGAAGGTGCCGAGGTTGATGAAGTCGGCCAGGCGCTGCTTCTGGTGCAGGTAATTGACGAACGTGTACGGGCTGGTGGGGTTGCGCAGCGACACCAGGTCCTTGAGGAACGAGATCTGCAACTCGCTCTGGGTGGCCAGGGTCTCGCCGTGCCAGCGGTAGTCCTGCTGTTTGTCGATGAACAGCGCGTCGAGGGCATGGCCCTGGGACTCGGCGAGTTCCTCCAGGGCAATGGCCAAGGCCAGGTTGGAAGGGCCGAAGCCCACGCCGATCAGATCTTTGATGGTTTCCTGCTGTGCAGACTGGCTCATGGCTGCGATTCCCTGAATGGTCGAATGTGGACGCCCGCCGGGGCTCCGGCTCCTGCGCAAGTACAGATTGGAACGAGCCACCCGCGGGGGAATTTAAGGGGGCTAAAGAACTGCGTGGCGCGGCCGATAGGGGGGTTACGGCAGGGACCCAACTTCGAAGCAGGGAATCGACATGAGTGGAATTACGGCAGGCAACCTGATGATCAACGGCGTTTCAGCGCAGGCACTGAGCGCCACCGCCGCCACCGAGCGCGAGCAGGCCAGACAGGCCGGTGAGGCACTGGGCCCGTTGAGCGTGAGTAGCGACAGCATGAAGGTTTCGGCGGGTAGCCAGGCGCAACCTGCAGACAGTGAAGACAGCGGCGAATCGGAGTCGATGAAGGAACTGCGTCAGCTGATCAAGGATTTGCAGAAGCAGCTGGCCGAGGAACAGAAGCAGCTGGCTGCGTTGCAGAACAGCAAGATGGACGAGGCTGCCAAGACGGCCGCGATAGGGGCCAAGCAGGCGAGCATTGCCACCCTCAACGGGCTGATCCTCGCAGCGACCGCGCAGTTGCTGGAGCTGTTGCAGCAGGAAGGCGGCAGCAGCGCGGGCGGAATGGTCAGCGCCACGGCCTAGCTATTGACTGGCCACCCCACAGGGTCCCTGCTAAATCAGTAAGTTATGTGCAGTTCTATGAGAGCGGGTTCGAACCCGCTCCTGAAGGGGCGCCATGTCGGGCAACTACTCGGACGCCAGCCGGCTCTTGCTCTGGCGGTCCGACTTGTACTGCATGGCCACTGCCGGCGCCGGCTTGGCGCTGCCGGTTTCCAGCCACTGGCGCA
Organism: Pseudomonas sp. 8_5_2; assembly: GCF_059295255.1. Lineage (NCBI taxonomy): Bacteria > Pseudomonadati > Pseudomonadota > Gammaproteobacteria > Pseudomonadales > Pseudomonadaceae > Pseudomonas > Pseudomonas sp. 8_5_2. The sequence continues at coordinate 3,775,202 of NZ_CM181238.1, read as the reverse complement.
TACGGCTGGCATCGGCGAAGTGGGTGTACTTGCCGAAGGCATCAAGAATCACCATGGCCACCGGACGGTTGTCCATGCGGGTCAGCAGCACCAGGCAGTGCCCGGCTTCGTTGGTGAAACCGGTCTTGGTCAGCTTGATGTCCCAGTTGCTCTTGTTCACCAGGTGGTCGGTGTTACGGAAACCCAGGGTGTAGTTGGGCTTGCGGAACGCCACGGTCTTTTCGCGGGTGGTCGACAGCTCGCTAAGCATCGGGTACTTGCGCGAGGCCATCAGCAGCTTGGCCAGGTCGCGGGCGCTGGACACGTTCTGGGTCGACAGGCCGGTCGGCTCGACGTAGCGGGTGTGTGCCATGCCCAGGCTGCGAGCCTTGGCATTCATTGCCTTGATGAACGCCGGGTAGCCGCCGGGGTAGGCGTTGGCCAGGGTATTGGCCGCGCGGTTTTCCGACGACATCAGGGTAATCAGCAAGGTTTCGCGGCGGTCCAGTTGGCTACCCAACCGCACGCGCGAATACACGCCTTTCATTTCCGGGTTGTTGGCAATGGTCATGGTGAGCATCTCATCCATGGGCAGCTTGGCGTCCAGCACCACCATTGCCGTCATCAGCTTGGTCACCGAGGCAATCGGCACCACACGGTCGGCGTGGCTCGAATACAGCTCCTGGTTGCTGTTCAGGTCGATCAGCAAGGCGCTGCCTGAAGCAAGGTGCAGCTTGGAGGGGTCACGCTGGACCTGGGCCGGGGGTTGTGCAGCAGCGGTCGACGGAAGGGTCGCAGTACCTGTGAGCAACAGCAGCAGGCTGAGGATGGACAGGGATGTTTTCACGTTGAGGCTCACTAAAGGTTGGTATGTCGTTGGCTGTGCAAGGGTTTTCCCCCAAAAAACCGATGCATTGTGGAGTATGGCCCAAATGGTGTCGAATGCCTTATGACTAAAGGGCGCAAGGTGAACGATATTTAATCCTGTACCAATTCTGTACCAATTACGTTCGTCTCCAGCTTCGCCAGTTCGGTCCAGTCGTTGGCTGAATTCAACCACTTGGCGTAGGTCGTGAGCAGTACCTGAACCGAGTGCCCGAGCTGGCCAGCGATGAAGGCAGGGTTCATGCCCGACATAAGGCACATCGTGGCATAGGTATGCCTGCAGTTGTACTGCGGTCGGGCAGGAATTTTCAGGGCTGCGATCGCCTCATTGAAGTGGTACGCCGGCGTTTCAGGCCTCATCATGTGGGGAGACTTCCCGGCAGGTTGGAAGATGTACGGCGACTCTGTAGACACCCGACGTGATTGCTTGGACCGATAGTGCGCCACCTCTTGCGCTCTGGCCAAGGCGCCCAGGGCTCGGCTGTTCAGCATCACGGTACGGGTGTACCTGGTCTTGGTGCGATCAACCACCTGGTTCTCGACCACGATCCGGCAGATGTGGGCGGTCTTTTTCTCAAAGTCGATCTCATCCCAGCGCAGCGCCATGATTTCGCCTGTACGCATGCCAGTAAAGAGTGCGAACTCGTAGAAAGCTGCGAACACCTGGTTGGCTCGGGAGAAGTTTGCATACATCCACTGGATCAGCGCGTCAGCCTCCTGAACCGTGAACGGGTCGATCTGCTTTCTGTTTTTCTGCGGCAGCTGGATTGATGCCGCTGGGTTCCTATCCACAACTTCGTCATAGACCGCCGCTCGAAACATTGCCTTGACCCTGGCAATCGCGGCGCGTTTGACTGTCGAACTCTTCCACTCGGTCTTCGCGACCACATCCCTTAGCACCATTGGCGTTACGGCCTTGATCGGCAGAGTCGCCAGATGGGGCATCCAGTAGTTGTTCATCAGGCCCTTGTAGTTGACCCGGGTGTCATGCACCACTTCCAAGCTGTTTAGCCAGCTCTGCGCATACTCGCCAAACATGAGTTCATTGGCTGGGGCGGTATAGCTCGAAGTCGGGAAGAGCTCGGCGTACCGCTTTTCGTCCAGAACTCCATGCTTGGCCAGGCTGATTACTTGAGCGCGTAGATCGGCTGCCGTTTTGATCCCCTTGACGGTCTGGGGGTACGCGAGAGTTTCGGATCGACGCTCACCGTTCCAAGTAAAACGGATCCGGATTGATTTGCCGATGAATTCGACTCCAGTGGGTAGCCCCAGCTTCCTTCCAGCCACGCTTCGTATCTCCTGATGCTGTAAAAAATGCGGCCGTCGATCTTCTTCCAGACCCCCTCAGGGATCACGCCGCGGCTTCGCTTGCCTTCCAGGGCCCGCTTGGTCGTACCGACCAACTCGGCCATTTTCTCTTCCGGGACCTTGTCAGATACATAGGCCACCGGCTGGCGCTCTTCGTCTTGCATGATGGTCTCCACGCCGCCGGTGGCGGCAGGTTGGTGGTCAGGCCGGGGTCTTAGACAGCGCTGCGTCGGCCAGCTTGATCGCGGCCTGGGCATCATTCACGTACGCCGGATCGAGACCGCCGGCGTAGTGGATAACCCGCTGGCACGCGTCCAGTTCTTTGCGAGCCAGGCGGAGTGCCTGGATCAGCTCTTCCTGCAGTGCGCCCTCGGCCCGGCCGATATCCCAAAACTCTTGGCCCCAGTGATCAGCAGGCGGCGGGTTGCTGTTGTGCTTGCCGCCGGCCATGGCGCCGACGATCACATCTAGCCCGTTTGTAGGCGTTCTCGCCATCGAGGCTGAGGCCGCCGCGCCGGCGCAGGGTGCTCACGACCTCATCTGCGTTGAGGCCGCTGTCCTTGAACACGATGTCGAGCTCAGGCTTACCAGGGGTGTAAATGACCAGAGCCAGCTTGGCCTCCGGCCAGAGATCGGCCGCCAGGCGCTCCAGGCAGTCGTTCGCGGTGTGGTGGAATCGTTCGGTTGCGGACATAGGTCATCCTCGTCCGCGAGCTGTGCCGGCGGGCTTGATTTATAGGGGGAGGGGTTAGCAGTTGAAAGCGAACTGGAAATAGCGGCCGTCAGGCAGGGGGAGGGCTACGGTGCCGGAGAAGTCATCGCCGGACATGCCGCACTCCTGATCGACGTACACGTCGCCGAGGGCAAAGCCGTTGTCCTGAGGTGCGCCGGCCGGCTCGTCGACAATCTCGTAGTCGTAGGTGTTCTCGGCCGCTTCAATCTCTTCCTCGACCTGGGCGAACACCTCAGCACCTACCAGCGCCTTTACCACTTCTAGCACAGGGGAATTGCGCGCCTGCTGATCCATAAGGTACTGGGTATGCGCTTCGTCGGCCGCCCGCATGATCTCGAAGCACTCCTCATCGGTGATTCCGAAGATGTTGCTCATCGCGGCGCCTTCCATACCAGGTAGGCCATGTACATCAGGGGCAGGATCATTGGTTCTTCTCCTGTGCTCGGCGTGCAACACCTTCCATGATGGCGATCGACATGCGCCGTCGCTCTTGCGCCGCAGGGCTGTCGGGGTCGTAGTTGGGTCCAAGGTATGACTTTGGATCTTTGGCCATGGCTCTTTTCACTCGCGTGAAGTTCTCGTCGCGCTGCCAGAGGCTGCTCCAGACCAGAATCGGTTTCTTGCCCTTTTGCTCGCCCTCGGCCAGTTTCCAAATGGCCTGGCGATCGAATGTCATGAGCAGGTCCATGGCGCATACGGCCAGGCGCAGCTCGTCGTAGTCGGGGCGTTCGCCGGATCGCGCGGCCTCTATGATCTCGCCAAGGGTTCTCATGGCATCAGCTCCTTCGGAACTTTGACGGTATCCCCGAGTTTGGTGAGCACGAGGGTTCGGCAGAAGGCAACCAATGCTGTCGGCCCGTATAGCCAGATGCCGGCGCCTGCTGGGCCGGCGCTGTAATGGCAGCTGCTGTCCTGCAGGTGCTGGTTGTGATGTGCGCTGCCCCGATGACTGTCAATCAGCAGGCCGCCCTGGCTCCAGTCAATGGACGGCTGATAGAAGTTCGTCCAGCAGCCGCCTTCTGGGGTGTCGTAGATGCAGATGACGCCATGATCACCGATCCCAATTTCAGCGGCGTCGGTTGCCATGGCCACCGCCCAGTCCAGCGGCGCGCCGATCAGGTTGGATACCCTCACTTCGATCAGGTCGGTCATGGCTGATCACCTCGGTATGCTCGGTAGCCTGCCGCTATTGTGTCGCCGAAAAGCATCCAGATCAGAAACACGATCCCGAGCGGATACCAGGCCCAATCGGGCAAGAACTGGAGCAGCCAAATGAAGGGGAGGCCGATGGCGAGCACGATGAGGCAGAAGATAATCATGAACAGGTGAAGCCCAAGATCGCGCTTGCCGGTTCGACTCATTGCGGATACCGCGGCACGCAGCCGCTCTTTCGTCCGGTTCACAGCTCATACCTCTCATCAATCCAGCGCCCAGGCGCCAGTGCGGGTGTAGGTTCGGGTTGTGTTTCGTGCGGGGAGAGCTGGCGCTGGTTGCCGCCCTGCAGCTGGCTGTCGGGGATGCAGCTCAAGCCGCCTGAGTAGGACCAACACGTCACTGCGCGCTGGTCGTCGTGAAACACTTGAAATGCATAGGGCAGGCCTCGTGTTTCGCGGGGATCTGCGCTGGCGCCGGTGGCCAGCAGCAGGAGGCATAGGGCGAGGCGGGTCATGCTGCCACCTTGTGGCGTACCCACACGCAGATCGGCCCGTCCTCGGTGTCATGGATGGAAAAGATGAACCAGCCATCACCCGCCGGTTGCGTAGGGTTCCAGCTGGTGCAATCTGCCGTTCCGTCGTGATACCAGGCTCCCTGCAGGGTTTCTGGTGCGTCGTACTCAAAATCAACCTGCTTTATGTCCAGGCCGCGATCATGGAACCAGGCATAGGGAATCAACTCATCTTCCGTGGATGGCCATGCAGGGTGAGTCCAGAAGCCGTGCTCATCACGCGCAATGGCTACCGGCTGAATCAGTTGCTTTTCTTCAGGCACGATTTCGTCCTTAGCCGCTATATCGCGGCAATAAGTTGTACAAATTATTGGATGTGTGGAGGTTTTTCGGCCGGTGGTCCGATTCAGTTCACAGTTCGGCCTTTTCCGGTTGTGCAGCTGCACCGCTTCGCTATGGTGGTCTTTGGCCATACACAAAAGACGTCAGTCATAGGAGGCGGCATGCGAATTCGCGGAAACGTTTATTGGCAGTGGGCGGATCCCACACTCCACCACCGGGAGCATGACGAAACTCTCGATGACGGGACGTTTATCGATGTTCAGGTGAGGCTGTCGCGGACGGGCAGCACGCAGATGTTTATCGGCGTCTATGCGCCGGCTGGCGCTGCGCTCCACGAGGAGGCATTCGACTCCCGCCCAGGCGAATCGATGACCAGGGCACTGGTCTGGGGTGTGGGGCGCGCTCGCCGAATCGCCGCCGAGGGCCTGGCTAAAACGGAGAAGCTTGTAGCCTGCTCGAAATAGAGGGGGCGGGGTTACAGTTGGGAGGAGTACAGGTGTACTCTTAGCGAGCCCAGGCGTTTTCTATGCAGCGCCGGCATCTGCCGCAAGCGTTCCCGAGTTCATTGGCGCCTTTGCAAACATGCTCTTCGAGCCGAACCATTTCGTCGGCTTCAACAACATGGTCTTGGCTAGGCTCTGCGCTGGCGGACAGGGCTGCACGGTATTTGCGCAGGGTGCCTTCTTCGTTGTGCAGCTGGTGACCTTTGTTGTAGTGCCTTACGGCGCCAATCAGACCTTCGATATCGTCCAGGGCGCTATCCAGTTGCGCATCCCGCTCGGCCAGTTGGGCGCGTTGATTCGAAGTCCGCATGCTTTGCCGCATGATCTGCGCGTCAGAGTGCTTGATGACCTCTCGCAGTTGATCTGCCTCGGCGCTACTGCTCAGCGGTCCGACCGGAATCATTGGCAGCCCAGTAGCCGCCGCATCCCGGTCTGCCTCTTCTTTGGTCCACCAGAAGGCAGTACCAACCATCCACGCTATCGGCTCGGCGTGGGGCTGCGGGGCCGGCTTGGCCAACAGGGTGCGGAACTGGTCGCGCTCAGGCTTTGCAACCTTGAACGCCGACGCCGCGTGATCAAGGCGCAGTTGGATGCGTTCGGCCAGTTCGCGCGGCACGCTGACAATCTCGGTGTTGCTGGATCGGTTTTCTGTGGGCATGGGTGTCTCCTGCTGGCGGCGTCAGGCCGCCAGGCGCTGATAGAGTTCGATAAGGTCCGATGCGTTGGCCGCGACCAACGCCTCTGCTTCCTGGGGGCAAACACTGTTGCCGATCAGCTTCACCTGGTCGGTCTTGTTGACCTCTTTCCAGTAGAGCTGGCCGGTGACGATGTCGAGGAATAGCCCCCGGTCGATGATGTAGTCCGGTCGGAATCCCTGTGCGCGCTTGAGCTCGTGCGGCTGCAGCATGCGCAGCGTAATGTCGATGAGCACGTAGCTGCCGACCATTACAACGTCGGCATACTCGCTGAAGTGCTGAGGAAGATATTTGCGCAGGAACGCTGCACATTTCCTGGCGCCTGCCAACTGCTCGTCCGTCAGCGTGTGGCTGTGCAGTTGCACAACCTCTACCACGGCCATTCGATCTTTCGACGGAAGAGTGTGCACTGGCTCTCGGACAGAGATGCCGTCCTTCTCGGCGCCGTAGTACTTAACCAAGTAGGCAGTAGCTACGCGCTGGTTTGCGCCCTTGCCCAGCACTGTCGAGAAAGGGGTATCTGCAGCACGGCCGTCGCCCTTGTAGAACCCGCCGTTTGCTTGCTCGAGGTGAGCCGATGCAATCGCATGATGGCCGCTGCTCTGCGTGATACAGCTGAGCGGGCCGTTCGCTACAGCGCCCACGCACCCTTTGCGTAGAGTGACCAGGGAGGCCGAGACCAAAGCTTGTTCCCCGCGGTTCGCGCCGGTGACAGTCTTCACCTGATCGGTCACCGGGTAGCCTGATCGGTCGCCATGGTGTGTGAGATGCGTGACATGAGCACTGACCAGCGCATGGTGTGTTCCGCCACCGCTCACCGTGGATACGGGGTCTTCAATGCCATGGGTGCTTGTATGTGACTTCGAGGTTCCACGAAGCGGGACAATGAACGGATCATTGCAAGCCAGAGTGTGGCGCCAGAGGCCTTTGGCAAGCCGCTGCATTGTGTTCTCTACCAGCGGCGCATCTCGGAAGATGGTGCGCCCTTCGAGGCTCCAATCGATGCACTCTGCCGCCTGGCGCCAAGGTTGCTGGCTCTTCGTCGGCTGCTTGTGGAACTTCGGCGCTGGCCACACCACGGGCTTACCGTCGCGACGGGCCACCCCATATAGGCGCTTGCGAATAGTTGGGGCTCCCTGATTCGCTGCAACACGCACTTGGTGCTCGAAGTTGTACCGAAGCCCGCGCACCAGGGCCTCCTTCGGAACATACTCCCCAATCTCCGCCAGGATTTCCGGTAGGTCCGGGTGATCTTCAGCGATCCCTTTGCCCAGCACATCGACGAATGCCTGGAACGTCCTGCCCTTCAATGCCTTGATCGGCTTCCCTTCATCGTCAATCGGTCCCCAGTCGGCGAATTCTTCGACATTCTCCAAGAAGATCAAGCGCGGGCTCGTCTGGTAGGCCCAGCGGATGATCACCCAGGCCAAGCCGCGAATCTTCGTGTCGCGGGGTTTCCCACCCTTAGCCTTACTGTGGTGGCGGCAGTCGGGTGAAGCCCACAGAATGGCTACCGGCTGTCCTTTGGTGGCTAATATTGGGTCGACCTCAAAAACGTCTGCAACATAGTGCTCGGTCTGCGGGTGGTTAGCGCGATGCACGGCCAGCGCGATCTCGTTGTGGTTCACCGCCACATCCGGCTCCCGGTAGGCCGCAGCGATGCCGCTGCTGGCGCCGCCGCCACCGGCGAAGAGATCGACGACCAGCTCCTTTTCGAAGGGCAGGGCGAGGGAGGTCATACACGTCATATTGTGGTCCTTGCAGGCAGGCGCCGCCCTCGCCGGGGAGGCGTTATCGTTGAATAGGGGAAGGCGCTGGCGGGCAGCGCGGGAGGGTCAGGCTGCTACGTGAACCGGAACGGCGCGAAGGCTGTCTTTCTCGTCGGCGTCCCCCAGGTAAGGCTTGAGTTCGGAGCGGGTGTACTTGCCAGCCTTGTTCGTGTCGCTGGTGTAGCCGCTGTAGCTAGGCCCGAAGTAGGCACCACCGTGTCGATCTGTCCAGATCATGTAGAGCGATTCCTGAGGTGGGAATAGGATGTTCTTCAGCACTTCAGCGCGCTTGAAGTCCATCTTGGCCGCGGCCTGGGACATAAGCGACTCAAGGCGCTTGCGCCGCCGAGCCAGGTTCGCTTTGATCTTTGGCAGTTCAGGCGGAATCGTATGAAGTTCGCTGCAGCAGAGGTTGGTGTAGCTATACGGCCCGGTGATTACCCACCACATATTGTTGATGTTGTAGAGAGCCTGGCCCCGCTGCCAGCGGCCTTTACGGTCGGTAAACCATACGGCTTGACCGTGCTCAAGATTCACGCCCTCTGCTGAGTCGAGGTTGTAGGTCATGCCAGCGCCGGTCTTGTACTTCTCCCAGTTCTCGCCTTTGAAGTGACAAGACTGCTCGTAGTACAACTGAATCCGTGCGAGTGCCGTGAGGTGGCCTGGCCCTACTTTCTGGTTCCCAAATTTCCTCATCGCCTCTGTGTCGAAGTAGTAGCCGCTGAAGATGTTGCAGAGGTAGGTACGGATCCTTCGGCGGGTGCGCTCCATCTCCAGGCGCATGATGTAGGGCATGTGCTTCTCTTTGTCGCTCTGGTACCGGCCATCATGGTCAGGGCGATCGGGCGCGTTCACATTCTGGAACATCTCGAAGGTGATCGTCGCACCGGACAGCTTCAGGTCGGCCTTGAGGTCTCCCTTGCTGCAAAGGCGTTCGTTGCGGCGGAAGTTTTCAGCGATGCCGTACTGGTCATGCTTGTCGCGCTCGCGCAGCTCAGGCATGGAGCAGGTCCAGCCCATGCGATTGAGCGTCTGCACGATGCGCTTCAGCACCTGGTTGCGGTACCCGCGCTCCCAGGCTTTCTCTTGGTCCCACGACTGACGACCGGGGTGTGGCTCGCGGATAATGATCTCGGCATCACCGAAGATGACGCTGGCGCTGCGGTTGAGCTGTGGCATTGTTCTTCTCCATGCATGCGCCGCCCTCCGTGGCCGGATGCGGCATGGTTGAGTTTTCTTTGATGGTGCGGTATGACGAAGAACCATCAAGACCAGATAGCGAGGGCAAGGGGATGAAGTTCGATAGCGTGTTCGCCGGGGTTCACTACTTCCTGTCTGCAACTTCACTCGGCGAAGGCCCCTGGCAGGGTGAGGCTAATGTCCGTGTGAAGGCGGGCTCCGAGTACAGGTCAAAACAAATACCAACCACCCAGAATTTCCGAACCAGCGCCGACGCTATGCGTGGCGCCGAAGAACAACTCAAGGCTCTGTGCCTTAGCGGCGCATTGCGGGTCGCTGTTTCTGCTGCCTATGAAGAGCTTGACGAGCCCCCAAATCTGAGCTGATGTCAGGCTGCAGATGAACGCTTGAGCTGGTCAATCAGCTGCGTCGGTAGGTTCTTGATGGTGAGGCTGCTGCGGTCCTGATCGAACTCGACGAGCTTGCCAAGTAGGTGCGCCTCGAAGCTGATTGACATGCCCTCGGCGCGGCCGGTGAAGCGGCGGAATTGGTTGATGGTGCGCTTATCCGCTGGGATTTCCGGCGATAGGCCGTAGTCAGCGTCGCGGAGGAACTCGGCAAAGTTCAGTGGCCGATCCTCATCGAGCATTTCGGAGAGCTCCTGCAGGGCTACCGGCGCACCGAGCTTGGTCTGAGCGGCTGCGTATTCAACCAGGGTGTGGGTTTTCTCGCGGGCTACGTCTTCCGGCAGATCTTCACGCTCGACGTAGTCACTGAACGCCTTGAGCAGGGTGCGAGTCTCGCCCGGGGCATCGACGCCTTCCTGCGCGCCAATGAAGTCGCGGAAGTAGGCAGTGGATTTTCGACCGCCCTTCGGCTTGATGAAGGATACATATTGCCGTGACGCCGGGTTGTTCTTCCACTCGCTCAGGTTGATGCGAGCGGCGAAGTGCAAGGTTCGGGAATCGATCTGCCGCGAGGTGGCCACGGTCAGGTCATGGGCGACGGCTACCGTCTCGACCTGCTGTAGGACGGCGATCATCAGGTAATCGGTCATGCCCTGGGTGTACAGCGCGAACAAGACGTGACCGCCGGCCGACAGGTTCGACTCCTCCATCAGCTTAGTCAGTTGCTCCGCCGCAGTACGGGTGAAGTCAAGGAACGTCATTTCGTCGATCATGGCCTTGCCCAACCACCCGCTGAGTGGGTAGGCACCAGACACGGGGTGAAAGAAGCCCCATCCTTTGCCGGTCTTGGCGTTGTAGGTGCCGTTCACTTCGAACAGCAGGTTGTCGATGGCGGCGCTAGCCGGAAGCTCCGAGCTAGCCAGGTGCAGGACCGCTGGGCTGCCGTCCGGTTTCTTGTCGATGAAGTGCATCACTGCGTGGCGAATGGGCATGGGTGATCCTCCGGTGGCCGGATGGCGGCGTCATTTAGATAAGGGTGTTAAAGGTCGGGCGGTACGATTTCGTCGCCTGGGTTGCGACGGATATCGCGCAAGCTCTCTTCTTCGAACTGGCGCGCTAGGTTTGGCGAGATGTAAAAAGCTGGCGCGTCAGGTCGTTCAAGTCGACGCGAGCGCTCTTCAGGGTCTTGGGCAATCCACGACAGAGCCAGGTCCTGCCAGAGCTCCTGCACCTGGTCGTAGCCGTGGTGCTGGATCTCTGCGGCCATGGCAGCCTTGATCCCGGCGGGCATGTTGAAGAACAGCTTCTCGATGCCCAGCTTCTCGGCCACAGCCTTCTTCCGGGCCCGGTAATCCGCAGAGTGCTTCGCGACTCCGGTCTTTTCCTCGGCCATCGCCAGTACCTCCCAAGCCGCTGGGCGGCAGATTTATGTGCTGCTGGCGCCGGCCGTGCCGGACGCGCGCGGTGATGCGTTTCAAGCGGAAAGCTCCATGTCTCGGTCATGCCAGCCGGCAAGCCACCAGCCGCAGTCCACGGTCATCCAGCCGTATGGCTGGGCATCGCGTGACTGGCTGTTGTATCGGCAGGCCCGCCCGAGGTAGTACGCGGTAGGGTGGACCAGCTGCCGGCGCTTCATGGCTACGCACCGGCGAGGTGGTGGAGGGGCGCGAACGGTATGTCGTCGTCGAAGCTGTCGTGATCGGGTGGCGCCGCCTGCTGGTTCTGCTGTTGGCGCGCCGGGCGCTGTTGTTGCCTTGGCTGCCGATCTGGCACTTGTCCGGGCTGCTGACCCTGCGGCCTGCTTCCGAGCAGCTGCATCGCGCCGTTGATGTCGACCACGATTTCCGTGGTGTAGCGCTTGATGCCGTCCTTCTCCCACTCGCGGGTCTGCAGCTTGCCCTCGATGTAGCACTGGGCGCCCTTGCGCAGGTACTCGCCGGCGATTTCTGCGACCTTCCCGAACAGCGAAACCCGGTGCCACTCGGTGCGCTCGACCTTCTCGCCCGAGCGCTTGTCCGTCCACTGCTCGCTGGTAGCCAGGCTGAGGTTGGTGACGGCATTGCCGTTGGGCAGGTATCGCACTTCCGGGTCCTGGCCGCAGGTGCCGACCAGGATGACCTTGTTCACCCCGCGGCTCATGACGAGAACGCTCCGGCCATGACTATCAGCACCAGGGCCCACAGCGATGCCCAGCGGGTGCGGGCGTCATCAGGCGGGCTGACCTTCAGCACCGGTACCGACTTTGCGTTCACCGCGCGCTCCAGGCTTTCGGCGTAGGTCACCGCATCGAAGTAGCGGCGGCGCTGGCCGTAAAGACGGTTGTCGTCGGAGCCGACGATGGCCCAGCTGTTGTTCTCGCCCTGCTGGACGAAGAACCGGGAGTTGCTGCGGAACTGGGCGGCGGCGGCTTCGGCCTGCTGCTGCACCTGGGCGTATTGCACACGGCTATTGCGGATGGCTGCGTTCATGGGTTGGTCCTTGTTGGTCAGGCATGGAGTTCCAAGGCTTCCGCCTTGCGAACGATTCGAACTTGGGCGGTGCGGCGCTCCGGCGCGCGGCGGTCGCGGCGCATTGGGTCGCTGTCGTCGATTACCGCGTGCATGGTGATGAGGGCGGCCAGGGCGATGCAGATGGGGCTGATGATCTGTTGGCGCATCGCCTTGGTGACCGCCTCGATGCGGCGGCCGGCTTCCAGCTTGAACAGCGCGGCCTCGATGCGGTTGGCCACGGTGCCCGGGCTGACAGCCATCTGGCGGGCGATTTCTTTGGTGGTGAGGCCTTGCGCCACCCACAACAATGCTTCCAGCTCACGAGGAGCCAGCGCCTTGCCGAGCTGGCCAATCCATGAGCCGCAAGTGATCGTTTCCATGAAGGGTCCTCGGTGGGCTGCATTGGTCGTGACGCTCGCGGCCGTGTACCTCCCGGACCAGGGGAGGGCGAACGCCACGACCAATGCAGTCGTTTAAGGTTGATGGTGGTGAGTGTTACGGGCTGTAAAGCGCACGGGCGTGCGCCTTACGGGCTGCATCGGTGTGTGATCTGGCCGGTGCTGATACCCGGCGTTGGCGCCTAACTCGATGTGCCTCAGTAGCTGCCGAACGAGGTGCGGTTCGCGCATCAGCCTGCGCATTCAGATCACACACCGATGCAGCCTGGTGATGGGGAACCAGGTGGATCGGGCAGTTAACGTCAGGCTGACGTGGCGCTGGTTGATTCTGTTGCTACCGCCAGGGGTAACCAGGATATGGTTCGCCGGAAAGCCTGTACTGCGCCTGGCCGGCCAGCTTCTCCCAAAGAGCTTTCAGGCGCCTTCGGCCGGCTTTCGTTTGCTGGTCGGGGATCACTGTTTTCGCAAGCGCAAAACCGCATTCGTCACTGCAACAACTGAAACTGTGCCCCCATGCCGAGCTCATCATGCGCGCGCCGCCCCATTCGTCCAAGGCATCCTTGGCGCCGCAGTGCGGGCAATCGTGAGTGAGGTAGTACTGTCTTGAACGCATGTCGCTGCCCTTGGTTGATTTCCCGTCTGGCCCTGTCGCCAAGGCCAGCCAGTGAAATCTGTTCTCCGCACCATGCTCATTGCCGCGGCTATCCCCACCTGGCCGGGTCACACATTTCGTGTTCGGTGTTCTTCCCGGCTGGCTGCATGGTTTGGCGTCCTCCATTACGGAGTCCGGCAGCTATCCAGAGGCTGCGTGGTCGACGACTTAGCTTGTCCCGACCCAGGTGATGGCCTGGGTGCGTCGAGGTGGTCACGTCTGGTTGTGTAAAGAGCGGCGGCCGGTGAGAGCCTCTGCAGTCCTCGGTGTGACTGCGTGTGGATGCAAATATCACGTAATGTGTTTTTAAAGTCAACACAAAGCGTGATTTATTTTCCGTAGACTGTGTTGAGAAATTTTCCATTTACGCGGATTCACCTTTCACAAGGCGTGATGTATTCTCGGAAAAATACTGTATGGATATACATATACAAGGAGAGCGACATGTCCAACAAAAACAAGGCTGCACCTCGGGCACGCCAAGAAGTAACCGGGCTAGAGCGGCTAAGCCTGCGGGTGTCGTCGATGATCAATCACCCGATCGCGCAGTCACAGCGTTGGGTGACGATCCATCGCCTGGACACGGATGGAGACATGGAGTGGGAGGAGGTGATGGGGCTGCTGGCCGAGACGCCGGAGCTGGACCTGACGTTCAACGATGACGAGAGCGTCACGGTTAGGTGGGAGGCGCAGAAACCAGAAGATCGCGACGACCTAGTCGTGGACAGGGATTGGCAGGAGGAGCGGGTCGAGGAGGAGGCACCTTTCTGACTGGGAAATGTCTACGGCCTGCCCGCCCATCCATCATGGATGGAAAGCCAGTAGCGACTTCTATGGTGGCGTAGTACGGTCCGCCTTCAACAACCCGCCCGGTTCGTTACCTCCAATCCCACGGACCGGGACTCTCATGACCTGGGAGGTCGAATGGAAGTCGCTCGAAAGATCAGCCAACAAGAATTGGATAACGTCCTGATAGCCTTCGCCCGCTACAAAATCGGAGAAATCAAAATCTTCGACTTGGAGCAGGCAATGAGCTTCGAAGCGGGCGAAGCCTTATCCCAAAGCGGGCTGGTCCGGTTCTCAATAACCAAGATGGTGTCCGGACGGTATCGCATCAGCGATGAAGGGGAGAACGCCATCACACCGGCTGGACGGGATCGCCTTGAGGTGATCCGCGCCTGATTAGAGGCAAGAACGGCCGCAGAGAGCTCCTGCGGCCATCAGCAAAACACAGGCAAAGAAAAGCCCGCACTGCTATGCGGGCTAACGTAGGGAAGCGGATGAGCCTTCACTGTGCAGGGTAGGTCGTCAATAAAGCGTGAAGGCACAAAAAAGCCCGCCGAGGCGGGCTTGATAGAAACTCAAGTTAGGATTCGACCTGGAGATCTAGCATCATTGTGTCGTTTTTCTTGGGGAAGGCCGAGTTCAGCAGCAGCATGAACTGCTCCCAGCTAGAAGATGCACGCATGAGAGCTATCAAAGCGTGGACATGCTGTGCGAGCGCAGGGTGGCCCACATCTTCTGTCAGAAGCTGGTGATGCTTACCCTTGCGGTGACCCTTAGCGTTCTTTGGGTTCCTCACTTCCAGCTCCTGAACTATCCCAGGTGCCAGCCTTTCGTACACAATGTCGTTAGTGTACATACCCGCTGCGCCAGGCCTTCTTGAAGGAGAGCTTAGATCTTTTCTCTGCCAGCCCTTAAGTCTAAACATCTGCTGGTAGAACTCATCCGGGAATCGCTTAGCCCAAGCGGCAAGCTCTTTTCTTAGGTACTGATCGAGAATTGCCTGGAGAGCCTGCTTGTCGCGAACCTCCTGGTAGCCCGTAGCCTCATCAACAAGCGCCGTGATGCCGACATGAGCCAAGCCGCGCATGATGATCTCGGCCTTGGCAGCGACTTTTTTCTGGACCTCAGACAATTCACCCGCGTCTCTGGCCTTCAGCCAAACTTCACAGATCTGCGGCAAGGCAGTTGCGTTGATCCCATGTCCGACGCCGCCGCCCTGGCCGTGGCGATACTCAATTGGAGAGTTTGCCAGCGCCGCCAACTCATTGGAAACAAAGGGAATTAGAGGTTTTGCATTCATGAAAAAGGGAAGTTTTGCAGCGGCATCTTCATCGTCCTTTTTCCGCCAGCTGTTACCGCCATAGCCTCTGCCTAGTGCTCTACCAATACCTCGCTGCGAGAGAACCCTAGTTCCGTCCGGAAGGACTGCGCAATCAATAGTCAACTCGCCAATGGAAAGCTCGCCGGAGTACAGTGCTTTTGGTGTCCCCCACCTTGCATCGGCCGCTTTTTTGGCAGACTCGGAGCGCTCCTCGGCTGACATGGATTTGGCGCGAGCAGCCCCGCCCTTAGCTTTCCCCGTTGGCTCAGTCATGCGTGCAACTCCTCGGTTGGTATGCGTGCATTAGACTCTGAAAGTGCACGCATTGGCAAACAATTAAAATTAAATGCACGCATAAACGGAGTTGGGCTTTCAATTCTTGCGCAGTGTTCCCACCTTCACCTCATCCCCATACCCCACCAACCGATCAGCCAGCTCATGCAGCTCGCCTACGCGCTTGATCGCCTCCATGAACTGGGCTTCCTCACCGCCTTGGGCGTTGTGGAAGATCTCCAGTGCGGCGCTTTTCCAGGGCGAAGGCAGCATCCTTCATGTCTCGGCGCAGCTGCTGGTTTGGCTTAGTTAGGGGCATGGGAAGACCTCAACCTATCGGCAAGCTTCTGCGCCGACGTAATCGGCGATCGAACCACTGACGATGGACCCCATTCGAGGATCCGGCTGAGAGGCCTTCATTTGCTCCAGGGTTTCACCGCTGCCGAGGTACTTCACTGTGCGATCTGCGCAGTTGTAGAGACGGCGAGAATAGGAGGTGCCACTTGATCCGACACGCTTAGTTGTGATCGTACGCTCATTACCAGAGGTATCCCGCGCCAAGATGGTGTAGGTAGCTTTGGGGTCGGATGGCACATGGAGAGTTGCAGCTTCCGAGAGCGCAGGGACCAACGCTAAGCTAAAAATAGCCAAAATCTTTCGTGACATATCTTTTCCTTGATAGTGGCGCCAACCCCTTTAGGTAGGGCTCGCCAACTCCTAGCCAGTGATCCGGTTCCTGTACCGCGAGTCACACCAAGTGCGCATTCCAAACCAACAGTACCCGGGCCTGGATATAGGTCTCATCAACCCGGATGTCTTCAGGCGGATGATTGGTGTTGTCCGAGATCATCTTGAAGTGGTCGCGGCCTTTCTTCTGCAGGCGCTTGATGTACTGGTGACCCTGGTGGGAAAAGTAGTAGACCCCATCGCCAACGAACTCTCGGATGCTGATGTCCACGACCAGCGGGTCTCGGCTCTTGATGGTCGGGGCCATGGACTGCCCGACACCCGTTATGAGCTTCAGATGGAAATGTTCTTTGAACTCAACCCCCATCTCACGCAGGTGGGTAGGGCTCACACGGATGTCTTGCAGCATTTCAGGGAAGTCGTGAGCTACCTCCCCATCGCCCATTGCTCCGCGCACGTCATAGTGGGCAATCCACACCTCATCGCCGACTAGGCCTGGGCGAACGAAGTCAGCCGCGGCCACTTTGCTGGCGCTCGGCTCCTCAGCCGCAGCCAGAAGGCGTTGACGGGCCTCCTCCGGAATTCCTTTCCCGCTCTTTGCGAGCATCAGCCTGACGAGATCAGCCGTACTCTTGGCTGACGCCGAAGCCTCATTCACTACCGCAGAGCTCAGGAGTAGCTCGGATTGGTCGACCCCAAGAGCAGATGCCATAGCGGCAATATCAGCCAGCGTCGGCTCTCGCGTACCGGCCTCATAGTTTCCGACTCGTGACTGCGATTTCCAGCCGCAAGCATCTGCCAGCTGGGCCTGGGACATTCCCGTCGCTTTTCTCAAGCGCTTAATGCGCTGGCTCAGTGATTCATTCATGCGCGGGATTTCATCACGAAATGAAATACACGGCTTTCACTTATTGTGATTGATATTAACACGGTGCGTGTTTATCCTGACTGCTAGTCATTGAGGAGCCCCGAATGAACAACGTCCGCAAGATCCGGGTAGCGGCGGGGATAAGCCAAGCCCGCCTTTGCCGGGAGCTCGACTGGAACCAGTCGCGCCTAGCCAATTACGAGGCTGGTCGACGATGTGTCGGCCTTGATGCGGCTCGGAAGATTGTCGCTGCGCTGAACGGGTTAGGCGCCGAGTGCAGCCTTGACGATGCCTTTCCGCCAACGGCTCGAGATCCAGAAGCCGCCTGATAGTTAAATCATCGCTGATCTGGCATTGCGCCAGTAGATGACCGAAACACCTGCGAATCCATCCAGTACCTGAATCGCAGACGAAAAAAAAACCGCCTGGCAGGGCGGCTTTCTCTACAGCTTCATAACGGGTTTAAGCATGACAAACATCGTCCCACTTGACAAGTCCAGGGGGTTCACCCGGATGGACAACCAGCTCATGGATGGCCTGCTGGCTATCGATCTCCCAGCTCGGGAGATGAAGATTGTGCTGTACGTGGCCAAGGCCACAATCAACTTCGGTGCGGGCGCCCAGCGCATCCCGGCTACCGACATCGCGAAAGCCATACACGCTCACCCTGACACCGTGTCCAAGGCGGTCTCAAGCCTTTTGCGTCGGCGAGTCCTGTTCCGGGAAGGTGGTGCCCGGGGTGATATTGGCGTCAATGACCCGAAAGACTGGGTTTACCTGACTGATCCGAAACAGACCAAAACAGCCGATTCGGCTGAAGTGGTCCGAATCGGCTCAGAGTCGAAACAGACCAAAACCGCCGACTCCCTTCTTTATTCTAAGAAAGAAACCCCCTATGTAAATCTTCCTTCGGAAGATGTTACATGCCCCCCCAGCGATTCGGAGCCGATTCCGGCCAAGGACGACCGCAAGGCGCCATTCGGTAAAGCTGCCATGCTGGCCGACAATCCTCACGGACTCGATGAGTCCCTGATCGCTGATTACTTGGCGGTCCGCAAGTCCAAGGGCGCACCAATGAGCTCCCGGGTTTGGACGCGCTTGAACGACAAGCTTCGCCAGTGCCTGACCTTCGGTATCCAGCCTGCCCAGGTCATGGAGGTCGTCATCGAGAGCGGGTGGCGCAGCTTCGAGGTGGAATGGATCACCAAACGATTCATCGCCAAATCGCCCGCCCAAGGCAAGCCAAGCAGCCGTCATCACGGCTTCAACGACCGCGACTACCACGACGGCCTCATTCCACGGGAGGATGGCTCGTATGCGTTCTGAAAAAGTTGTCCACCTGTCGAGCATTGCCGGTCCGCAGGTGACCTCCATGGCGATATGCGAAGAGCATGGCCCGTATGAGGCGACCACCCACCAGGTGCTCAGCCACACCTTCCGCTCGCCGTGCCCGGGCTGCAAGGCGGCGCAGGTCGCCAAAAACCAGGCCGAAGACACCAAGCGTCAGCGCGTGGATCTGGCGTACAAGCTCGGAGACTCGCTGATCCCAAAGCGGTTCAAGGACAAGACGTTCGACACCTACGCAGTGAACTGCGACGGCCAGCAAAAGGCCAAAGCGCGCTGCGAACGTTACGCCACCGAGTTTGATACCAACCTGTCCGCCGGCCGTTGTCTGATCCTGGTGGGGAACCCCGGCACCGGCAAAACGCATCTGGGGGTATCTATCGCCCAAGCGGTCATGGCCAACACCCAGTACACGGCAGCATACCGGACGCTTGGAGGCATCCTTCAGGCTATCCGTGCGACTTTCGACGGCACTTCAGGACAGACTGAGGGGAGCATTCTCGACGCGCTTATCCGCCCGTCACTGCTGGTTTTGGATGAGGTCGGGGCGAGCAAGGAGGCCCCAAGCGATTTCGAGCTGAGCCGCTTGTTCTCAATCATCAATGGCCGCTACGAGCGGATGATGCCGACTATTGTGATTTCCAACCTGGGCGCGAAAGAGCTGCCCGCAGCCATGGGCGAGCGCTCGGCGGATCGTTTGCGCGAGGGCGGTGGGATCGTCTTGCCGTTCGATTGGTCGTCTCACCGTGGTCGGGAGGGCGTTTGATGCGCCAGTCCAAACTGACCAAAGCTGCGCGCGGCCGGGAATGTCAGGTGCGCATTCCCGGCGTGTGCAACGGCAACCCCGAGACCACCGTCCTTGCGCACTACCGCCTGGCGGGCACCTGCGGCGTCGGAAAGAAACCACACGACATGCAAGGCGCCTGGTCCTGCAGCGCCTGCCACGACGCCTGTGACGGGCGCAGCCGGGCTGTCGATCGCGCCACCGCTCGCCAGTATCACGCCGAGGGTGTTATGCGCACCCAGGCGCTGCTGCTCAACGAAGGGGTGCTGATCGCATGATCAATCAGCGCCCCCCGTTTCGTAACCCGGCCCGCGCCAAGCCCGTCGACCGGGAAGGGCAGGAGCAGGCTGCCCTGCTCGAGGAGATCCAGCTGCGCTATCCGGAGGTGTACGAGCTGATCTACCACGTCCCGAATGGCGGCCATCGGCACAAGGGCGTGGCGCTCAAGCTCAAAGCCCAGGGCGTGAAGGCCGGCATCCCCGATCTGGTCCTGACCATGGCTCGCGGCGGTTACTTCGGCCTGTACATCGAATTCAAGGCGACCGTAGACCCGGCGCCTGTCTCTTCCAGCCAGCAAGCGTGCATTCGCTGGCTGAACGACCAAGGCTACCTGGCCGTTGTGTGTCAGGGGCATTTCGACGCCATGGAGTGCCTGAGGGCGTACCTGGCCCTGCCAAAAACGGAGGTTGCAGCATGACCAATACCGCCGCTGTGAAAATCAGCGATGCAGAGATACGCCGGCAGGCCGCCGGCCAGGTGCGTGACCTGCGCGCCCTGGGCAACCACGGCCTGTACTTCCGGTTTCACCGTTCCCGCGAGCGCGGATCCTGGTACCTGATCCACAAGGGCAAGTGGAACCTGATCGGCTCATACCCCGAGCTGAGCGCTGCCAAGGTGGCCGCCGCGCTACCGGACATTCGCCTGCGCCTGGAGGCCGGTGAGGGATCGAGCCTGTCGAGCTGGGTGCTGACCGGCGAGTTGCTGGCCTGGTTCGCTGAGCGCATGTCCCGTGACCGCAACCTGTCGGCCAAACGCAAGAGCACGGCGGCGTCGGCGATCAAGCAGCACCTGGTGCCGCGCCTTGGCCAGATCCCTCTGGCCCAGATCGACAAGGCGCTGCTCGACCGCGAGCTGATGTGGCCATTGCAAGAGTCGCTGTCGATCGACTACGTGCGACTGGTGTTCCAGCTACTGGCCCTGTCGTTCCGCCAGGCCTTCAAGCTCGGCCTGATCAGCTCCAACCCCATGGCCGGCATCCGTTTCGGTGACTTCTCCAAGGCCAAGGTCACGGTCAAGCCGTCGCGCCTGCGTGGTGTGCACCTTGAGGACCTTATGACCCGCATGAAGAGCACCTTGGCGCACCGCCCGCAGCATGGCGTGTTGGCCCTGATGATGCTGTGCCATGGCACCCGGCTGGGCGAGACCCGGCTGGCCCGCTGGAGCCACATCAGCCTCGCGGAGCGGGAGTGGTTCATTCCCGCCGAGCACACCAAGACCAGCGTGCAGCACCGGCTGCCACTGACCGACCAGGTGCGCTGGCTGCTGATGGCTTACCGCGAGATCCAGCGCAACGAGGGCTATGACGGCGAGTTCCTGTTCCCGGGGCGCCAGGGCAAGCCGATGAGCGAGGCAAAGGCATCTGCTGTGTTCACCGTGATGGGGCAGGGCGAGTGGACCAGCCATGACCTTCGAAAGCTCGCCCGTACCGGCTGGGCAGACCTAGGCGTCGACCACTTGGTGGGTGAGCTGCTGATCAACCACGCCATGGGCCACAACGTGAAGGTGTACATCCAGTCCGACGTGATGGCCCGCAAGCGTGAGGCATTGGAGAAGTGGCACGCACACCTTGATCAGAAGGGTTTCGAGTGGGTTCACGGCTTGACCGGTGATAGATCAACAGATTCATGGATTCTCTCGCGGGCCGCAGAGCGTGCGGGTTTCGACGGACTTCCGGTATCCACCATAAGCGAGGATTCGAAATGAGCCAGAACATGCAGTCGGGCGATCTTGCGTTGACCCTCGTGTTTGACACCGAGATCCCCCAGGGCAGCCAAGTGGAGCTGGTCGAGCGCATTCAGAGGGGGCAGCTATTGGGTGGCAAAACCCGCCAAATGAAAGCTCCAACCGCTGGCTGGTACGTGACTCATCTGGGCGCGTCCGCAAAGGTTGCGTATGGGGATGCCGAGCTCATGCCACTCCGCGGTAAGGGAGTGCCTACGCCGAAGATTGAGGTCGAGGAGATCTGTCACCTGTTCAAGGTGCCGGCATGAGGAAAAGCCACGGCCCATCATTCAAGAAGGCCGTGATTGAGCTGGACAAGTGCCCTTTGTGCCGTGGGAGAGCGGTCACTCAGGGTGTGTTTCACGAACTGCCATGCGACCACTGCAACGCCTCGGGCTGGGTAGTGGCTGCAACTGGCGAGGCCCTGGCCCTGGATGAGCTGGTGACCCAGCTCAGCATGGCGCTACAGGCGGCGCACCGGCAGATCGAGCAGTTGAAGAACCCTCAGGCATCCGGGCCTGAGGCTACATATCAGGGAAGCAACCAGCGCGGCGCTGGCGGCACCAACTACACCGGGGATTGAGGGGGAAGGACATGAAAAAACGCACCTACGTAGACAAGGCCCTTGGTGACACCGCCTACATGCTCGAGCAATGGGGCTGGTGGCGCATGGATGGTATGGGTGTGCCTCAGTATGTATGCCCGCTGTATGCGCTTATGAAGGAGCACGCTCCAGCGGAAGGAGGACTCAAGCAATACGTGATCACGGACGACCTGGCACTTGCGGTGGACGGCGCCGTAGCAAGGCTGAACAAGCGCAATCCGCAGATGGGCGGCTTCGTCTGGCTGTACTTCGGTGCTAAGTGGCCGGCGCTGCGGATCGCTCGGGAGCACAAGATGGGTGAAGCCAAGGCGCGCGAGCTGATCAACACTGGAGTGGCCTGGATCGATTGCGCCATGGAACAACTGCGCGAGGCTGCATAAAAAGCTTTCCGCGCGGATAAACACCTGTTTTCATAGCAGCGTGTCCAGCTTGCAAGCAACGCGACACAGACGAACCCCGACCATTGTGTTGGGGTTTTTCGCTTCTGCGGATGACCCGCCCAGGCAGTTGGGTTAAGTCGGTAGTGGCGTCGATCATAGCCGTGCGCTCCCTGATCGGCTACGCGATGAGAGTCTGGGGTATGTGACCCCATCCAGACCAACAAGCCGGGAAGCGCCGGCCCTCGGCACCCATTCAAGGGCTCGTCACTTCGGCGGGCCTTTTTAGTACCTGGAGCACGATATGCCCGAGAATTCAGGCCACCATCGCCAGTCTCCGCGCCGAGGGCGGTGGGTTGCAGGCATAGGTTGTGGGCAAGGCTGAAAGCACTGCAGTCTCGGCGCTGTCGCACACCGTTATGCATGATCGATGAGGCCCACGATCGCTAGGCCGGCAACGCCATTTGAGGACATCAAAATACGTGCATCACGCTAGAAGTACTTGCTCAAGCTGTTCAAGTACAAGCGGCGAGCCGCAGGAACCAACTTGTAGCTGTTGGCGTCATGCGGACGCCTTGATCCGAACATCGGAAATACCTAAATCGACAACCGCCGCTGTTAGCTCAGCATAAGAAGCAGGGAGCGAGTCCCGCATCGCTGTCACAGCATCCGTGGGAGCGTGCAGCCGCATAAGCGCGGCTAAAGCATCATCCTGCCGAAATGTCGTCGGCCAATCGCAAACCCAGAACCGGGCCCGCCCTTTAAGGTTGTAATCGATTCTGTATTTCATGAGCTGCTCGATTTGCTCCATTGAACATTGGTAACGCCATAGCGCTCCGCCAACGGTCGCGAAACTTTTTTGATGTGGGAAGAGCCAAATTTTGGGATCACACCCACTCCCGCATCACAGGCAGCCCAGTGCCATGCATTGGCGCTGTCCATTCCCTCGGACCGGATAATGAAACGCTTCGCCTCGCCGTGTAGTTGATACACAACGACATAAAGTGACCCATTCGACATTCCGTATCCCCTAAAGACCGAAAATCAATCGTCCTACTAAGCGTTAAGTATAGGCGTGGCAATGCTGGTAACGGGCCAGCTGAACATCAAAAATAATTGGAGCATTTATGGATCCCACCGACCTCGGCCCGGGCACGGCCACCTGGCTGGGCGGTAGTGGCATCGTTGTTACAGGAGCGCTTCTCTGGGTCCGCCGCTTCCTTTCCAAAGACGCGGCCGATCGCGCGATGGACAACGCCGACATCGGTACGGTCAGGCGCCTAAATGAGCTGCTCGATTCCGAGCGTGAAGCCAGGAAGCTGGCCGAGGCTCGCGCAGACCAGTTCGCCAAGGAGCGCAATGAGCTTGCAGCAGCAGTGGGCCGGATGGAAGGGAAGATCGAAGCTCTCACCAGTCAGGTGGGTCAGCTCACCGAGAAGGTGACCACGCAGAGCGCCGAGATCTCCCGGCTTCGTGCACAGCTTGGAGGTACAGCCTAATGGACAAATGCGCTTTGGAATTCATCGCCCGCCGCTGGTGGCGTCGGGCTGAGGTATGGGTGATCGCCGCGCTTCTGATCGCGGGCGGTGCTGTTCTGGGCTGGCAATCAGCTTACTGGGCTATGGCCAGCACCCAAGCCAACCAGGTCGGCGACATCCGTAAGGCCTACGACGCGGCAATGGCTGAGCGGGACAAGCGTCTGGACGATCTGACCAGCAAGACCGAGAGCGCTGCGACTAAGGCGTCCACAGCAGCGACCACGGCAACGCAGGCAGCCGACAAGGCTGACGAGGCTCTCAATCGAGTGTCGCCCTAGTTATTGATTTGGCTTGGACAGGTCGCAGTGCTTCAATCCGTACGCAGCAAGGGAAACAGTTCCGCTGGGTTGCGTGACTCGGCATTCATCTTGTTGCACATCTCTGCGGCGGCAGATCTGGTTTTAAAGCTGAATTTCCGCCTCTCCTTCTCCTGATTGTCATAGATATCAAAGCCGCCCGAAGTGGTGGCGGCATAGAACCGATTACCGATTTGGAAGGATGCGCCTTCGATTGGCACAGCTGGAACGATAACGAATCGTGGTTGCATGTCTGACCCTCCCCAGGCAGAGACCTAAGTATTAGATGCAATCATGAATAAGCGCAGTCTGACTCATAGAAGGTCGACGAATGGCAGGACGGCTCAAGACCCTCGGTCCTCGAATCAAAGAAAGCACCGGTATCCGGGTCAAAGTGGTATCGCCGGGGAGCTGGCGAACTGGCATGACCAGCTCCCAGCGTGGCTACGACTACAAGTGGCAAAAGGCACGCAAGCAGTACCTGCATGACAACCCGCTCTGTGTCTTCTGCGATCGCAACGGCCGCACAACTGCGGCACGGGTAGTCGACCACATTATTCCTCACCGGGGTGACATGGTTCTCTTCTGGGATCAGGCCAACTGGCAGAGCCTCTGCAAGATTTGCCACGACTCCGTCAAGCAGGCCGAGGAGGCAATGGGGCTGGGTGCCTGAGGTGTCAGCGGATCGTCGATACTCGGTGGAGCGACGAAGAAGCACCCCAGTGACGTGCCTCGAAAGGGGTAGGGGGTCAAAAGCTAGCAATTCTCATCTAGCTAGACCGCCTCCGACCCCACGTACACATTTTTTCCCGTTTCAGGAAAAGTTAACCATGGCTTTAACCGACAAGAAGCGGCGGTTTGTTGACGCTTTGTTGTCGGGTGCCACAAATCGCGAGGCGGCGCTCGCCGCTGAATATTCCGAGAAGACCGCGTCCCAAGCGGGCTCCAAGCTTGCGAAGGACCCCGATGTCCTTGCAGAAATCGGACGCCGCTTGAAGCAAAAGCAGGCTTCCAGCACCGAGGTTAAACCTACTCGAAAAGTTAAAGCCGAACAGCTCCAGGAGCAGCAGGCCGACGACCTGTCGTTAACCGAGACCGATGACCCGCGAGCCTTCCTCACTGAGCTGATGAACGCAGAAGGCGCTGACATGCGCATGCGGCTGGAAGCGGCAAAGACGCTGATGCCTTATGTGCACGGCAAGGTCGCCGACCAGGGCAAGAAAGAACAGAAGGCCGAGGCCGCCAAGCAGGTCGGTAAAGGCAAGTATTCCCAAGGCAAGCCCCCTCTCACCGTAGTGAAGAACTGACCTATGCAATGGACTACAGCCTGCCCTGACTGGTGGCGGTGTCTTGCTGCGGGTGAATCAATTATCCCCGAGCCGTTGTTTCCCGAAGAGGCCGAGGCAAGCCTTGAGGTGTTCAAAGGGCTGAAGATTGTCGATGCCCCAGGCAGCCCGACGATCGAGGCCGCTTGCGCGCCCTGGGTTCTGGCTTTCGCCGGAGCCATCTTCGGCAGCTACAACAGCGAGACCGGTGAGCGTCTGATCCGCGAGGTGATGCTCTGCATCCCCAAAAAGAACAGCAAATCTACAATTGCCGCAGGGATCATGCTGACGGCACTCATCCGCAATTGGCGGCTCTCGGCAGAGTTCATAATCCTGGCGCCGACCAAGGAGATTGCCGACAACTCGTTCATCCCTGCCAAGGACATGGTCAATAACGATGACGAGTTGAAAGCGCTGCTGCATGTTCAGCCTCACCTGCGGTTGATCACCCACCGTGAGACCGGCGCGACCTTGAAGGTCGTGGCCGCAGACAGTGACGTGGTGGGCGGCAAGAAGGCTGTTGGCGTTCTGATCGACGAAGCCTGGTTGTTCGGCAAGAACCCGAAAGCGGCTGACATGATCCGCGAGGCCACCGGCGGTCTGCTGTCGCGACCAGAGGGCTTCATCATCTGGCTCACGACCCAGTCAAACGAGCCGCCGGCTGGGGTGTTCAAGTCGAAGCTGACTTATGCCCGGGGCGTGCGGGATGGTCGAATCGACGACAATCGATTCCTGCCAATCATCTACGAATTCTCGAAGGAGATGATCAAAAGCGGAGAGGCGCGGAAGCCTGAAAACTTCCACTTGGTGAACCCCAACATTGAATACTCGGTCGACCGCCCCACCCTAGAACGCCTGTTCATGCAGGCTGAACTGGATGGCGAGGCTGAGCTTCGCGGATTCTTAGCCAAGCATCTCAATATCGAGATCGGCCTCGCACTGATGTCGGACGCATGGGTCGGCGCGGAGTTTTGGGAGGCTCAAGCTGCTACTTGGCTGAACCTTGATGAAATCCTCACCAGGTGCGAGGTGATCGATGTTGGTGGTGATGGAGGCGGCCTTGATGACCTGCTCGGGCTGGCAGTAATCGGGCGAGAGGCGGGTACCCGCAGGTGGTTCCACTGGGCTCACGCTTGGGCACATCCTTCTGTTCTTGAGCGGCGCAAATCTGAGGCGCCGCGACTCAGAGACTTGGAGAAAGCAGGCGACCTCACCATCGTCGAGCGTATCGGTGACGACGTAGCGCAGTTCGCGGCTATTGTCGCCCGGGTCAATGCCACAGGTCTTCTGGACAAGGTGGGGCTGGACCCAGCGGGGATTGGCTCCGTTCTTGATGCCTTGGCGGATGCTGAGGTCGAGGAAGACAAGATCGTCGGCATCTCCCAAGGCTGGAAGCTCACCGGCGCAATCAAGACGACAGAGCGCAAGCTTGCCGAGGGCACGCTGCTGCACTGCGGCCAGCCGCTCATGGCCTGGTCGTGCGGGAACGCCAAAGGTGTGCCGTCGGCCAACGCCTTCTTGATCACCAAGCAGGCCTCGGGCACGGCCAAGATCGATCCGCTCATGGCTACTTTCAACGCCGTTTCTCTGATCAGCCTCAATCCTGAAGGCCGCGGGGGAATGGACAACTTCATGGCAGGCATTCGGGACCCACTGATCGCATGAACGCATTTCATATTTTCATCGCCTGCGCAGTGGTCGCTTTCTGCTTGGCATGCAGCGGGGTCTGGATGCTGGCTGGTACCGGCTGGGCTTTGCTGGCGGGGTCGCTGAGCTTCTTCTGCATTGCTGGCTTCATCCGCAGAGGGCTTGTCGGTGATTAAAACCCTATCCCAGGCATTGGGCGCAGCTGCCACCAAACCTTCAGCCAGCATGAGTGAATGGCTGGGGAAGACCATCAAACTGTCGGATGGCGGTTTCTGGAGTGCCTTTAACGGCGCCCAGTCCAGTAGTGGTAAGTCAGTCAGCGTCGACAAGGCCATGCGCCTGTCCACAGTGTGGGCATGCGTCCGTATCATTTCGACTTCGGTAGCCGGCCTGCCGTTGAGCATCTACCGGCGGATGCCCGATGGTAGCCGAGAGAGTGCTCGCGATTTCCCGCTGTACGACGTTGTGCACAACAGCCCCAACGAAGACATGGCTGCTTTCCATTTCTGGCAGGCAGTCGTCGCCTCGATGCTGTTGTGGGGCAACGCCTACTGCGAGATCCATCGCTCTGCTGGGCGCGTCATCGCCTTGGACTTCCTGATGCCGTCGAGAGTCGATCTTGAGTTCGACGACGATGGGCGGCTCAGGTATTTCTTCAGGCCCCGAAAGGGAGCCCGCCGAGAGATCCAGCGGCAGGACATGCTGCACATTCCGGCCTTTACGCTGGATGGCCGGGTTGGGCTGTCCGCCATACGTTACGGCGCAGATGTGTTCGGTTCTGCGATGTCAGCAGATGATGCCGCCAACAGCACGTTCAGAAACGGCATGATGCCCACGGTCGCATTTTCGGTGGACAAGACGCTCAACCCAGCCCAGCGCGTTGAGTTTCGTGAATACGTGAAGACCATTTCCGGGGCGCTGAATGCCGGCAAGAGCCCTGTGCTCGAGCAAGGCGTGAAGCCTGAGATGATCGGCATCAACCCTGCCGATGCTCAGCTGCTTGAGTCGAGAGGCCACAGCATCGAAGAGATCTGCCGATGGTTCGGTGTTCCGCCCTGGATGGTGATGAAGACCGACAAGGGCAGCAACTGGGGCACGGGCTTGGAACAGCAGCAGATCGCGTTTCTTACCTACTGCATTATGTCCTTCACGGCGCCTATCGAGCAGTGCGTGAACAAGTGGTGCATGACGGCTGTTGACCGGATCAAGTTCTACGCAGAGTACTCACTTGAAGCATTCCTGCGTGCGGACAGCACCGGTCGCGCGGCTTATCTCAGCACGATGGGGCAGAACGGCTACATGACCCGAAACGAGGGCCGACGGAAAGAAAACCTTCCGAGCATGCCAGGTGGCGATGTACTGACCGTGCAGTCCAACCTGGTGCCACTTGACCAGCTGGGCAAGCAAAACGATAGCCAGGCCGCAAGGGCCGCACTGATGAACTGGCTCCAACAGCCGGAAAAGTAAATCACGGGAGCAATCCATGAAGCACAAGATCCAGTCTCGCGGCCTGCGCAGCGAGATGAGCCCGCGCGCGCTCGAAAAATGGAATCCCGCGATCCAGGCGGCCGTCGAGAACACCCCGGACACCATAACTGTTTATGGAGTGATCGGCGAGGACTGGTATGGCGAAGGCGTCACGCTGAAGCGAATCGATGCCGCTCTGCGGGCCATCGGCGAGCGAGATGTCACCGTCTACATCAACTCGCCAGGCGGCGACATGTTTGAAGGCATTGCTATCTACAACCGCCTGCAGGAGCACAGCCATCAGGTCACCACCAAGGTGCTCGGCATGGCGGCTAGCGCTGCTTCGATTGTCTTCCTGGCTGGCAAAAAGCGTGAGGTGGCCAGCAGCGCCTTCCTCATGATCCACAACTGCTGGACCTGGCTCGCCGGCAATCGCAACTACCTGCGCGATATCGCTGACGACATGGAGGAGTTTGACGCCGCGATGGCAGACCTCTATGCAGAGACCAGTGGCCAGTCGACAGAAGATATGGCCGGGCTGATGGACGACGAAACCTACATTCGCGGCAAGCGTGCCGTGGAGCTTGGCCTGGCCACCGGGCTGTTGTCGTCCACTGAGGTAACCGAGCGCGAAACCGAAGACGCCGCGCAGGCCAATGCGCTCAAGGCCATGGATGTAGCGCTGGCCAAGGGTGGAATGCCTCGCTCCGAGCGCCGCGAACTATTCGCCAGTTTTAAGTCCGGTATGCCTCGCGCTACCGGCGGGGGTACGCACAACGCTGCCCCGCCCGATAAGCCCCGCGCTGTCGCGCCAGACCTCTCCGCCTCTCTGAGCGCGGCAACCAATCTCCTCAATTCTCTGAAAGGAAAGTGACCATGGACTTTGAAGCCCAAGTCAAGGAACTCAACGCGAGCCTCAAAGGCATTGGCGACCAGATCAAAAGCCAGGCCGAGGCGACCGAGAAGCAGATCAAGTCCTCCGGCGAAATGAATACCGAAACCCGCGCCAAGGTTGATGAGCTGCTGACCAAGCAGGGCGAGCTTCAGGCGCGACTGGGCGAGGCCGAGCAGAAGCTCGTGAACGCAAGCCGGGATCGTAACCATCAGGAGGCGCCGCAGAAATCGGTAGGCGCCCTCGTGATCGAAAGCGAAGAAATGAAGGACATGAACTCGTCCTTCCGCGGCTCTCGTCGTGTCTCCGTGCCGCGTGCGGCCATCACGACCGCAACCGGCGGTGACCTGGTGCAGACTCAGCGCCTGCCGGGGATCATTGCCCCGGCTCAACGCCGACTGACCGTTCGCGATCTGGTCGCGCCGGGTTCCACCGAATCGAACTCCATCGAGTACGTCCGTGAGACTGGCTTCACCAACAACGCCCGCACCGTGGCGGAGACCACTGCCAAGCCGTACTCCGATCTGACCTTTGGCCTGACCACTGCGAACGTGCGGACCGTCGCCCATTTGTTCAAAGCCAGTCGGCAGATGCTGGACGATGCCAAGGCCCTGCAAAGCTACATCGACGGTCGTGCACGCTACGGCCTCAACATGGCTGAAGAGGCTCAGTTGCTTTACGGCAACGGCACCGGTGTCAACCTGCAGGGCCTCGTGACCGTTGCTCAACTGTACGCCGCCCCGGTTGGCGTTGCTGTGGTGGGCGAGCAGCGCATCGACCGCCTGCGCCTGGCACTGCTGCAGGCCGAACTGGCCGAGTTTCCATCGGACGGCATCGTGCTCAACCCGATTGACTGGGCGGCCATTGAGCTGACCAAGGACGGGGAAGGTCGCTACATCATCGGTCAACCGCAAGAAGGCACCAACGCGAAGCTGTGGAATCGTCCGGTGGTTTCCACCCAGGCCATGACCCAGAACGACTTCCTGGTTGGTGCATTCAAGCTCGGAGCTCAGATCTTCGACCGCATGGAAATTGAAGTGCTGATCTCGACCGAAAACAGTGATGACTTCGAGAAAAACATGGCAACGATTCGTGCTGAAGAGCGCCTGGCCTTTGCCATCTATCGCGACGAAGCGTTCGTTACTGGCCCGCTGGTCACGCCTTAACCATCCCGCAGATCGGCGCCAGAAATGGCGCCGCAATGGAGTAATCCAATGGCACGTAAACAGGAAACACCAGCCTCCACGGCTGATGCGAAGGATTCGATATCAACCGTTGATTCCAGCAGCGGGCCAGCTGAAGCTGCCGGGTTGCCTCTTTCGCCTAGCCGAGCGATCGTTCCAGACGCTAGCGACTCCGCTGATTCGGGCGTCCCTGTAACTGCCCCAGGCTCGGCGGAGGACTCGGGCCTGTTGACGGCAGAAGGGCAGGCAGCCGCTGGCACTGGGCCGGATGGTGTCACAGGCGAGCAGGGTGCCGGTATCTCCACGGCGGGCGCTGCCGACGCCGAATCCGAAGCCGAAGCCGTCGCTCAAACTGCCTCAGTCTTGGCAGATATCGGCGCCGGCGCAGATGAGTTGGCACTAGATGATCGGGCCAACTCCAACCCTGCAACTCTTCAGATCTATCCACTGCGTTCGTACATGGACGAGGGTGAGCTTCGTCGTCGCGGCGGTCCCGCATATACGGTGCCGCGACGGCATGCGGAGGAACTGGTGCAGCGGAATCTGGCATCACTCGAACCGCTGAAGGAGTAGATGATGCCGGTTATCAGTATGTCCATCGCCCGGCATCATCTTCGAGATCCCGATGATGAAGACGAGTACCTGGAGCTCCTGATCGAGGCGGCCGAAGGGCAGGCGATGGACTACCTGAACCGCCGCGTTTACGCCGACCAGCAGGCGCTGGATGTTGCTGTAGCTGCCAATGAAGCCGGCGAGTCGCCGATGGTCTGCAACAAGCAGATCAAGGCTGCCTGCTTGTTGATCCTCGGCCATCTTTACGCCAACCGCGAGGACGTTGTGATCGGGACGATCGCCACCGAACTGCCGCAAGGGTCGAAAGTGCTCCTGAACCCGCACCGGATTGGGTGGGGCGTATGAGGGCCGGACCGTTGCGTCATCGGCTGCAGGTGGCTCATCGACACGAGGTGAGGAATAAATCCGGGGGCGCCACGGTGACGTGGTTGCCAGCTGCCCGCCCTGACATGTGGGGTGAGGTTCGCACTCCAAGCGGTCGGGTCATTGCGGTTGCTGAAAAGCTGAGTGCTGTTGTAACCGCCGAAATCATCGGCAGGCCGCGCCCAGATATCGTCCCAGGATCGCGCCTGACACGTAGGGGGATCACCTACCAGGTTGAGGCCGTTTTGCCGGACAACGAAAACTCCTTGATGAGGCTTCTCTGCTCATCGATACCTAACCCATGAGGTGAATGATGAAAATTCGAGCACTAGGCCCGCTGACGGGCGCATCTGGTGAGCGGGAGAAGGGCGAAGAGTTCGAGGTCGACAAGGCCTATGGCGAAGGCCTGATTGCCCGTGGATACGCCGAAGCGGTCACCGAGAAGGCCGCGAAGCCCGCAAAGGCTGATCCAGCCAAGGAGTAGGGTATGGCGCGCCGGTCGAGCCTTCGCGGTGACATCCGGCTACGCCGGACGCTGCGCAACATCCACAAGACGATGGACAACGAGTTGCAGCCCGCGATGCTAGAGGCGGCTAACCGCATCCTGGAGACCCAGCGTGAGTTGATGCCCAAGGACACCGGAGCAGCTGCTGCCGCGCTCAGGGTTTACGTTTCGCCCAGCGGTTTAGATGCCCAGATCGGCATCCGTGGCAAGCGCGACAACCGTCGGTTCTTTTACCTGCGCTTCATCGAATATGGCACCAAGGGTTATACCGGAGGCAAGCGGGCCGGTGATCGCAACCGGCGCGTTACCAACAAAAGTGATGGCACCCACTTCTTCGGCAAGTACCCAGATATCCCGGCTAGGCCGGCTCACCCCTGGCTGCGGCCCTCCATCCAAGTCAATCGAGAGTTTGTCATGGCTGACATCAAAGCCGCCGTGAACCGTACGCTGCGCAAGGCAAGCCAAGGGGTAGGCAATGGCTGATCCATCTCTGGCCCTGCAGGAGGCCATCTTTGCCAGGCTTCAGGCGGAGGTTAGCTGCCCGATATACGACGGCGCGCCGCTGAACGCCGAAATGCCGTACGTCTCCATCGATCGAGAGGTTTCGGTCAACAGCAGCCCGATCTCGGGCCGCAAGCGCGAAACGCGCCTGCTGTACCTGTCGGTCTGGTCCGATGCCGTGGGCCAAGCCGAGGTCAAACGCATCAACGGCGAAATCATCGCCGCCCTTAATGAGCGCCGGCTGCCGCTGGAGGTGGGGCGCGCGGTTTCCGTTCGGGTCGAACAGTCCGATGCCCAGCGCGACGCCGACGGCATCACTTACCAGGGCTCGATCACCGTCCGCGTGATCACCACCCACTGAATCACCCACCGGCCGCCCCGCGGCCTCTATCCAATGTGGCTTTGGAGGAACACCCATGCCCGCAGAAGACAATTTGAACACAGCCGCCGGCTGCCGATTCTTCATTGGCAGCAAGACCGGCGCGGACACCGAGACCGACTACAAGGCCGACACCTACGTAGAAGTGGGCGAGATCGAGGACCTGGGCGAGTTCGGCGACACTTTCAGCAGCGTGAACTTCACATCGCTGAAAAATGGGCGTGTGCGCAAGTACAAGGGCACAGCAGACGCTGGTGACCTGACGATCACTGTCGGCCTGGACAATGGCGATGCTGGTCAGCGTGCAGTGAAGACCGCACACAAAGATCGCAGCAAGGGCGACTACAACGTCAAGATCACGCTGAATGACGGTGATCCGACCGCCACCCCGGCGATCAATCCGACCACTTTCTACATGCGCGTCAAGGTGATGAACAACACCGTTGCACCTGGTGCCGCAGACAACGTAGTCCGCCGCAACATCACCATGGGCATCAACTCCGACGTGCTGGAAATCGAAGCCGGCCCATCTACCTCTTGATCGCTCGGGGCGGTAGCCCCGGCAACACAGGATCTGATCTATGAACAACACCTTGCACGGCACCATGACCATGAAGCTGGGCGACGAAGAGTTCACCTTGCAACCCACTCTCAAGGCAGTTCGCGCAATTGAGAGCCGCTTCGGTGGCTTGCGCGGCGCATCGCAGACGATCAGCGCCCTGAGCGTTGAGGGCTGTGCAATTATCCTAGCCGCCGGTGCCGGCCTGGAAGGCAAGGCCGCTGAAGCTATTGTCGAGAAGGTTTGGCAGGCTGGCGTGTTAGAGGTATCGACGCAGCTCAATGCATACGTCGTCGCACTCTATAACCCTCGCGGCGTCGACAAGGGAAAGGATCAAGCCGGGACGGCGTAAGCGTCGTTGAGGACGGCAGTTACGTCGACCGGCTGTATGCAATCGCCACCGGGTGGCTGGGTTGGGCCCCGGATGTTGCTTGGGTCACCCCGTTGCCGGAGCTATTCATGGCGATGGACGCCAGGCTTGAGTGGGTGCAGATGACCAATCCATTTGGCGCTGGAAAGGCAAGTGGCCAACAGGAAAAGCTGAAACCTACGACGGTTGCCGAGAAGCTCAGGCAGGCTCTAACGGGCAGAAAGGCTGCTTGAGTTCGTGTCGGGAGTTATCCTATGCCTAGATTTGGTTTTTGGGATGGACCCATGCAGCTACTTATTCTACTGGCGCTTCTAGTAATCATCGTCTTGATTGCCCCCTGGATGTTGGGGGTAATTACGACTGTTGTAGTCGCTGGAGGCGCTGCATTTGTCGTTTTTGGTGTTGTAACCGCTCTAGTTCTTGGCTCTGCCACCCTCCTGCTCCGCCATATCTATGATCCGGTTAAGCAGCAGAAGCGCCATGAAAAGAGAGTGAAAAAGATTACCGATGCCGCAAATAGAGCCAACAAAAGGCCTCATTGATTGCGGTCATAACTGTTCTTGAGCCCGGCGATGCCGGGCTTTTTATTGCCTGGAGATCGATATGGCAGACTCAGATATCCAGGGGATGCTGGTCCGTATTGAAGCGACTACTGCTCAGCTCCGCTCGGAAATTGCCAGAGCTGAGTCTACTGTCGCCCAGGGCGCCACGGCGATAGACCGCGGCCTTGCTCGAATTGACGAGAGTTTTGATCGGGCGGGGGAGAGCGCCCAAAGTGCAGGCGCACTAATCAAGAATGCTCTAGCGGTGGCGGTGGGCGCTGCCTCGGTCCGTTCCATTATCGATGTCGCCGACTCCTACTCTCAGATGTCGGATCGAATGGGGCTGGCGACCACCAGCGTCAACGAATACAACCTGGTGCAGGACAGGTTGCTAGATACAGCGAAGCGCACTTATCGCCCCCTCAATGAAGCCCAAGAGCTTTACATCCGGACGGCAGGCAGCCTCAAGTCCATGGGGTACAACACCAGCGAAGCGCTGGATGTGATGGACAGTTTCAGCTTCCTGCTTGTGACCAACTCGGCCAGCACTGACAAAGCAGCCTCTGCGATCGATGCATATTCCAAAGCGCTGCAGACTGGTAAGGTCGAGGCTGATGGTTGGCAGTCGATCCTAGCGGCGATGCCAACCATCGTAGAAACCCTAGCCAAAGCGACCGGCAAGAGCGCTGAGGAGATCCGCTCTCTCGGTGCAGACGGCAAGCTCAGTTTGGACATCCTTACCGAGGGGTTGCAGAAGTCGGCACAGGCAAATGGTGAGCTGGCCGACAGTATGGGTGTTGCGGTACGTGATGCGTTGCAAAACCTCAGCAATGCCTTCTCGGTCTATATTGGTCGTCTCAACGAAGCTACAGATGGCACGGGGGTTCTAGCCCAGGGTATTAGCACTATCGGGGATAACTTCGAGTCGCTGGCCAACATCGCCGGTGTAGTGGCAGTTGGGGCCCTCGCTGGCTTCGTCAGGACCCTAGTCGGCAGTGCAGCTGCGTCGGTTGCGGCAACCAAGAGCGCTATAGCGGATGCAATAGCCCGGAAGGCTCAGGCGACCGCTGTGTTGCTTGCCGCGCAGGCTGAGCAGCAGAAGGCTCAGACAGCCGTGTTTCTGGCCGAGAAAGAGGCCATTGCTGCGCGCGGCACAGCGGTCCAGACTCAGATGTCGCTGCAGCTCGCTGAGGCGAGGATGCTCGAAACTCGGGCGACGAATGCGGTTGCCGCAGCACAGACGACCCTCAGTCGCGCATCCCTGACGGCCCGGGGCGTGCTTGGAGGGCCTGCGGGTATCGCTACCCTGGCGATAGGCGCTGCGGCAGCGTTCCTCACTTTGCGCGATAACACGAGCGTTCTTGAAGAGAAGCTCGGAGACCTCAACGACCCAATAGACAAGCTGGTCGAGCGTTTCAACAAACTCAATCGTGCTACCCAGTCAGTAACTCTTCGGGAGCTGAAAGCTTCTATTGAGGACGCAGAAAGTGAACTGGCGACCGCTGCTGGATCAGTTGCGTTCGAATTTCAGAGCAGCCTTACGAATGCGGGACTAGCAGGTGCTTCCGGGTTCATGGGCGGCATCGCGCCGCTGCCGGCCGAGTTCCAGGCGGCGATGAACATCGTGAAGAAAGCCTCGGCCGATCAGGCTGCTGGAATGGCTGTCGACTGGAAGGAAGTCGCTGATCGTATCAGGGAGGTGCCTGGTGTCACCTCCGAAATGGCTGATGCGCTTGAGGAAAGTGGTGGGGCAGCAACTGAGAAGGCTGAGGTAATCAACCGGCTCAAGCAGGCCATGGCTGAGCTGACGGGTGAAACTGACGCCAATACGAAGGCAGAAAGGCAGAACGCGGCGGCCAGGGCGACCGCCGCCCAGGAAACCCAGAAGTACCTTGATCAGCAACTCAAACAGCTAGCCTCGGCACAGGACAAGACCAATACCGATGCTGCCAAGCGCTATATCGCTGAAAGAACCGACCTTACGGAAGGTGAAGAGGCGGCGATCCTTTCAGTTGCGGCGGCAAGAGATGCCCAGAAGAAAGCGGACGACGACGCCACCAAGGCGCGCCGAAAGGGATCATCTGAGGCCGAGCAGTCCGCCAAGAAACAGCTGAAGGATTTCGATTCCACCGAGGAAGGCTACAAGCGGCAAATTCAGCTGATCAACACTACCGGCGACAAGCAGCAAGATGCGACCGAAGTCGCGAAGCTGTCCTTCGAGTTGCAGGAGGGCAAGCTCGGTAACTTGTCGAAGGCCCAGCAGAAACGTCTGCTCGATTTGGCAGCTGAGCTGGATGCGCTAAACAAGATCAAGAAGGCCAACGAGGACGATCTCAAACTCAGCGCTTTCAAAGCGGCACAAGCCACCGGCACTCAGGCATCAATCAATGGCTACGACCAAGACTTGGCTGGTATCGGACGAGGCGACAAGTCTCGGGATCGTATGCGGGCAGAGCTGGCCTTGCGCCAGAAGCACGTTGAAGACCTCAACGCCTTAACTGAACAGCGAAACGCAGGGCAGATCGAACCTGAGCTCTACCAAAAAGAGACCCAGGTTCTCTCGGATGAACTCAACAAACGCCTGTCAGCCCAGCAAAATTACTTTCAGAGGGTCGATGAGGCGCAGTCGAGTTGGTCGAATGGCGCTACGACTGCACTGGACAACTACCTCGACAGTGCGGCGGATGTGGCCGGCCAGACTCAGGAACTCTTCACCAATGCTTTCCACAACCTAGAAGATGGCGTCGTTCAGTTCATAAAAACAGGTAAAGCTTCGTTCAAAGATTTTGCCGACGCGATCATCGAGGACCTCATCCGCATCCAGGTGCGCCAGGCCGCAGCCGGCTTCTTGAGTTCTGCGTTCGGGTTCCTGAGCGGTGGCAGCGCAGCGCTCGGGAAAGGGACTATGACCGGCTTCAGCGAAGGCTCATTTGCTCCAGTCGTGGCCAACGCCAAGGGCGGGGTTTACGACTCGCCCAGCCTGTCTGCGTACTCCGGCGGTGTATACGACAGCCCTCAAATGTTCGCCTTTGCCAAGGGCGCCGGCATCTTCGCCGAGGCTGGGCCAGAAGCAATTCTGCCTCTGCACCGTGGACCGGACGGTTCGCTCGGGGTCATGGCTGCTGGCGCTGGCGCTGGCGCTGGAGACGGCGTCGGGGAGTCATCGTTTTCATTCGGTGGCATCACGCAGCACATCCAGGTCGGTGGACAAGCCAATGCAGCCACTATCGCCGATGTTCGGCGGGCAGCAGAGCAGGGCGCCCGCGATGGCTACGAACTCATGCTGCGGGACTTCAAGACCAACGGCGCCGGGCGGCAAATGCTGCAGCGGCGGTAACCATCCTTGGCCTGCTTCGGCGGGCTTTCTTTTTGGAGTGACCCAATGGCGGAGGAATGGCCCGAGGACCTGGAGCCCACAGAGGTCACCTGGGGCGTCGTCTACAACAATCGGGGGTTCACTTCCTCGCTGTCGAACGCCCAGCAGATCGTGGCTCAGCCTGGCTCCTACTGGAAGTGCACCATGACCTTCGGCTTCCTTTACGAGGAGGATGAACGCGAGCTGACTTCGCTGCTGGGCCGCCTGCATGGCATGTTCGGCACCGTGAACATCCCGTACCTCACCCGTACGCGCTCCGACAATATTGGCGCGCCGACTGTCGCTGTAGCAACCGCCCAGGCTAGCAGCATGCAGTTGCAAGGCCTGCTGGCCAGCCGAAAGGTGTTCAGCCGGGGCGACCTCATCACCATTAGGGGCGAAATGTTCGAGGTGGTGGAGAACGCCCTTTCTAACGCTGCCGGCAAGGCCGTGATATCAGTGAACAAGCGCATTCGCAAGCTGATCCCGGCCGGCAGCCCAGTCGAATACAAGAATCCGTACTGCGAAATGCGCCGCATGGATGACACCAACGAGTGGACCACCCAGCCGGTGGTGTCGAACTCGACCCTGCAATTCCGGGAGGCATTCTGATGGCCAGTGGCGTGTTTCCTTTCAGCCAAACCGTTGTCGACATCATCGCCAAGGGCAACTTTATGGCGGTGTACGCCTGCCAGCTGGACTTCCCTGATGGGATGGTCTTTGCGCACACCGGTACCGGCGACCTGGTCATCGACGGCATCACCTATCAGGGTGTTGGCAGCTTCGGTGCGGTAGGCCAGTCGCAGGAAAGCAGCAACTCGGGATCGCCCATGTCCGTTGACCTGACGCTTAACGGCCTGGACACCCAGATCATCACCGAAACCTCACTGAAGGGCTGCCGCGGCCGCAACGGCAAGCTGATGTTCGTTGTGTTTGACGAGGATGGCACCTACGCGGCTGACATTCTGTTCAGCGGGCGCATGGATGCCGCCAAGTTCTCCTACGCCGGCAACGGCGAGGCAGGTAACAGCATCACGGTTCCTCTGATCGACCGGATGGCCGAATGGAACCGAACCGGTACCGAGCGCTGGACCGACGAAAACCACCGGGCGCGCCGCCAGGATGACCGTTTCTTCTTCGCGATCGCCCAGATCGCTGACTGGCCCATTTACTGGGGCGCGTCGAAGGATGCGCCGAAGTTCACCTACGAGACATAGCTATGCGTAAACGCGATTGGACGACACAGCTTGCCCACACGATCCAGGCCGCCATTGAGCGGCCTTTTTCATGGGGCGAATTCGACTGCTGCTTGTTTGCCGCCGACTGCGCCCTGGCTGTGTGCGGTGTCGACCCCGCCGAGGACTACCGCGGCCGCTACTCGTCCGAGGCCGGGGCGAAGCGCTTGTTGAAGAAGCTGCATGGCTCGCTGGAGGGAGCCTGGGACGCATGCTTTGCCCGCATTCAGCCAGGCCTGCTGCAGCGGGGCGATATCGCCCTGTACGACGGGCCAAACGGCCGGGGTGTGGCGGTGTTCTGGGCTGATGAGTTTTGGTCGGTGTCTCCCGAGGGAGTCTGCCGTATCGAGTGTGAGCCGTTGACGGTGTGGAGAGTTGAATGAGTTCAGCAGTCAGCAAGGTTGCCCAGATCGCTGTCGGTGCGGCGATCGGCTTCGTTCAAGGTGGGCCATGGGGGGCCGTGGCCGGTGCGGCCCTGGCCTTCTACGTGTCATCGCAGCAGGACAAGCTCGATACCGGCTCGCTGCGTGCCAGTGAGCCATCCAGTCAGACCCTACGCTCGTCGAAGGCGGCTGCACGGTATTTGCTAGGCCGCGTGAGCACCGGGGGGGTGTTGGCCTGGGGCCAGGAGCAGGCGGGTGATCAGGCCGATGGCGAGTGGCTGCACATGGTCTATGTGCTGTCAGAGGGTGAGATCGACGGGCTGGAGGATATCTTCCTAGGCGAAGAGGTGATCGCGGCCTACGGCGCGCATGCGTCCTACGAGTTGATCACCAATCCTGTCCAGGTGAACGCCTTCCTCAAGGCCAATAGCCCCGATTGGCGAGACAACCAGATCGGTCGCGGTCTGTCGTTCGTGCGAGTTTCGTTCAAGTACAGCGCCGAGAAGTACCCGTCCGGCATCCCGGATGTGCGCTTCGTGATCCGCGGCCGCCGGGACATCTACGACCCGAGGATTGGTGCCACTGGCTACAGCGAAAACACTGCGCTGCATATCCTCTGGTTCCTCCGCAACCGCTGCGGTGTGCCGGACGACGAGATCGTGTTCGCCAGCTTTGCCAACAGTGCCAGCGTATGTGACGAGATGGTGGCCAACGCAGACGGCAGCACCGCCCCGCGGTACCGCTCTGGCTGTGTGATCGGCGCGGATGAGTCGCGCACTCAGGTGATGCAGAAGTTGGAGGCTGCTTGCGGTGGCAAGCTGATCCGTGTAGGTGGCCGTTGGATGCTTCAGGTCGGGGCCTACTATGGCCCGTATGATTTTGAGATCACCGAAGACATGGTCACCGGCACTGTTACCGGCAGCTCTGAGCCGTCCAACGATTCGGCGCTCAACACCGTGCGCGGCACCTTCATTGATCCGACGCAGGCCTGGGCCGAGACGGACTACCCCGAAGTGTCGATCAGCGAGTGGGTGATTGCTGACGGCGGTGAGGCCGCAGAAACCCTGTCGTTTTCCTATGTCAGCGACCCTTATCAGGCCCAGCGCCTGGCCAACATTGAGCTGCGCCGCCGCCGGGCCGGGGGAACCCTGTCGATTCCCATGAACTTCGCGGGGTACAACTGCCGGCCGGGCCGATCTGTGAAGGTCAACCTGCCTTCGCTGAACATGGTCGGCGAGTTCATTGTCACCGACTGGTCCATGAGCGCTGACAGCGGCTGCACTGTGTCGGTCTCGCAGAACGAGCCGGCGATCTTCGACGATGCCGTGGGTCAGCCATACAACCCTATCGGCTTCATCAGCCTGCCCACAGGCGGCCTGGGCAGCCCAACCGAGCTCAGCTGGTCTACCCAGGACAACGCTGAGGTGGTTCAGGGTACCCTGTCGTGGCTGGCACCCAATGGCGTGGTTACCGGCTATGCGATCACGGTACGGCAAGGGGCGACGGCGGTTCAGGCCCAGCAAGTGCCGGCTACTACCTTGCAGCTACCCCTTTCCGGCCTGCCGTCTGGCAGCTACACGATGAGCGTTGCTGCCGTCGGCCCGCTCACCCGCTCCGGTGAGGCCAGCATCGCCGTGAGCATTGATGGGCCACCGATTCCGGAGTCGTGCGTGGTTCAGGCCACCATCGACACCATCACACTGATCCCGGGTAACACTCTGCATGGCTTGAACGGCGGCACCTACGAGTACTTCTTCTCGACCAACCCGCAGGCAACGCAGGGCGAGTACCTGGGGCAGGGCTTGACCCTTACCCACACCGGATTGGCATTTGCGACCAACTATGCCTACTCCGTTCGCTCCAAGAACGCCTACGGGGTAAGTGCGTTCCTGAAGGTGGTGGCCTCTACGTCAAGTGACGTGGCCAACATGCTGGATGCATTGAAAGACAAGATCGAGAACGGCCAGCTTGCCCCGGCGTTGCGAGAAGAAATAGCCCTGATCTCCGGGCCGCCCGACCTTCCCGGATCGGTGAACAGCCGCCTGGAAGAGCTGGACGAGCAGGTCACCGAGATCACTGACCAGTTGGGCGATGCGGTCACGCAGGTTCAATCCAACCTCGACACCGCCACTCAGCAGGCTCAGCAGGCCATTGACCAAGTGGCCGAGGCAGCCCGGCAGGTGCAGCAGGATCTCGACGAGGCCACCCAGGACCTACAGGGCCAGATCGACGGCGTTAGCCAGATCGCCAAGTCGCTGCCGTACAACGCCGACAAAACCTACACAGCGGGCCAGACCGTGTTGGGCACGGACGGCAAGTTGTATCAAGCATCGAAAGCGGTACCGAAAAACACCGCGCCGCCCAATACCAGCTACTGGACGGATGTCGGTCAGGTCGTTCAGTCGGCCAACGGGCTTGCTGCCCGCGTTCAGACCGTGGAGACCAAGGTCACCAACCTGGAGGGTACCACCAGCTCCCAGGCCTCCCAGATCACCGGCTTGCAGTCTAGTCTGACCACCACCAACCAGAACGTCACGGCAGCCCAGCAGGCAGCACAGGACGCGGCGACCCTAGCGGGTGGCAAGGGCAAGGTCATTGTTCAGTCTGCAGCGCCGGCAGTTGCTGACCGCCTGGCGCAAAACCTCTGGATCGACACCACAGGCAATGCGAACACGCCGAAGCGCTGGAGTGGTACTGCCTGGGTAGCGGTCACCGACAAGGTCGCGACAGATGCAGCGGCAGCGGCAGCGAACGCGCTGACCGTGGCGCAGACCAAGGCCGATGCCTCGGTGGTCAACAACCTGTCGACCCGGGTCACTGATGCCGAGGGCGTAATTACGTCGCAAGGCCAAGCCATGACCGGCCTGCAAAACAGTTTGGTCACGACCAACCAGAACGTGTCCGCCGCACAACAAGCGGCGCAGGATGCGTCCACCCTGGCGGGCGGGAAGGGCAAGGTGATTGTTCAGTCTGCTGCCCCGGCTGCCGCTGATCGACTGGCGCAGAACCTCTGGATCGATACTACTGGCAACGCCAACACGCCGAAGCGCTGGAGCGGTACCGCCTGGGTAGCGGTGACGGACAAGGTGGCGACCGATGCGGCAGCCGCTGCGGCCAATGCATTGTCGGTCGCGCAGACCAAAGCCGATGCCTCGGCGGTTGATTCGTTGTCTACGACCGTGACTCAGCAGGGAAACTCCATTACGACGCAGGGCCAGGCACTCACTGGCCTCAACAACAGCCTGACCACCACCAACCAGAACGTCACCGCGGCGCAGCAGGCGGCGCAGTCCGCTTCGGACTTGGCCGGCGGCAAGGGCAAGGTACTGTTCCAGGCAACGGCACCGGTGGTAGCTGACCGTGTGGCCCAGAACCTGTGGATCGACACCACCAGCAGCGCCAACACCCCGAAACGCTGGAACGGCAATACTTGGGTGGCTGTGACAGATAAGGTGGCCACGGATGCAGCGGCTGCAGCGGCTGCGGCAAGCGCCTTGGCGCAGACCAAGGCAGATGCCTCGACGGTGACCGCGCTATCCAACACGGTTACACAACAAGGCAACACTATCACTGCGCAAGGTCAGGCGCTGACTAGCGTGCAGGCTTCGGTCGGTAGTCTTGCCGGGAGCGGGTCCAACCTGCTGCCTTCGCCTTATAGCTGGCTAACCTCAGCTCTCCTGCCCGGTGTTGCGTCGGGAGGGCATGCGACAATTTCCGGTCTTGCGGTGCCTGAGGCTGATACCGGATTTGGCTATAGATTCAGCACCAATGCCGGAACTGTCGTGACCACCAGTCTTTACTTGATGCTATCAGCAAGCAACAACGCGGACGGGCGAAACATCCGGATCGAGCCGGGTACCTACTTGGTTTCGATGTACATCCAGGTCAGTGCGGAGAGTCGTGGCCGTGTCTCGCTGTACGATGGGACGCACCGCTACTCCCCGGTGGTGCCACTGTCCACGACGCGAACCCGGGTGACATTCCCAGTGACGGTAACGGGTAGCGCGCTGGTATCACTTACCATTTATCCAAACACAGATGCGCTGGCTGGAATTGTCGCGATCATCGACTCGGTAATGGTCGAAGCTCGCATCGGTGAGAGCAATACGCCGTCTCCCTATGTCGCCGGTCCAACGGCTGGCCAAGTTGGGGCACTTGCTTCGACTGTACAGTCCATCGACGCTCGAGTCTCGCAAACCGAATCAGGTGTTAGTAGCCAGGGGAGTGCAATTACCGGTCTGCAGAATAGCCTCACGACCACTAACCAAAATGTCACGGCGGCCCAGCAGGCCGCGCAAGCAGCGTCCGACTTTGCCGGTAGCAAGGGCAAGGTGATCGTGCAATCGGCTGCCCCTGCGACGGCTGACCGCCTGGCGCAAAACCTGTGGATCGACACCACCAGCGGGGCTAACACTCCCAAACGGTGGAGCGGTTCTGCCTGGGTGGCGGTAACCGATAAAGTTGCCACCGATGCGGCTGCCGCGGCGGCAAATGCGCTGGCAGTGGCGCAGACCAAGGCGGACGCAACTGCTGTGAACAACCTGGGTACCCGGGTGACGAGTGCGGAAGGCAACATCGAGGCGCAAGGCACGGCTCTGACGAATGTCCAGGCCGCGGTGGGCAATATCGCCGGCAATGGTGCCAACCTGGTGCCGGCGGAATACGCCGTATTTGGCCCCACGCCTCCCGCGCTGGTGATGGGTGGCGGGCAGACAGCTGCGGTGGAAGCTGATCCGCATGGCTTCAACGGTTACGTGCTGCGCCTGCTTCAGACCTCCGGCAGTGGCACCACGTACTTTGCGTCGAGCAACATCTACTCGGGGGCAAATATCTCCCTCAAAAACAAGAAGTACATCCTGGCTTGGGACGCCAAGAGTACTTCCGGGGCCAAGCAGATGCAGGTCAGCCTGCGGACTATTGCAACCGACGGTGCCGTGAGGTTCGCACCTGGGCAGGATGTCGCCATTACCGATCAGTGGGGCCGGTACAGCGTCGTGTTCGACCTGACCAGCTCGGCCTTTGTGGCTGACCGGATGGTGGTGTGCATATCTGCGTCGCCCAACCCGAAGGATGGTATCGCGGTACTGATCGATCGAGTGATGCTCGAGGAGCAGGTCGGGACGGGCACCACACCGTCGACCTTCAGCATTGGCAACAGTGCTGCCCAGGTCGGCGCCTTGGCCAATGCGGTCAACCAGCTCGACGCCCGTGTGCTTCAGACCGAAACTGGCCTGACCTCCCAAGGCACTGCCCTGACAGGCCTGCAGAGCAGTTTGACCACTACCAATCAGAACGTGACTTCGGCCCAACAAGCCGCACAGTCTGCTTCAGACCTGGCAGGAGTGAAGGGCAAGGTGCTGTATCAGTCTGCTGCCCCGGCCGCAGCTGACCGCCTTGCGCAGAACTTGTGGATCGATACGACCGGCAATGCCAATACACCGAAGCGCTGGAACGGCTCGGCGTGGGTCGCGGTGACCGATAAGGTCGCTACCGATGCGGCTGCCGCTGCTGCGGCTGCGAACGCCCTAGCCGCCACGAAAGCGGATGCCTCGGCGGTTCAATCGTTGCAAACGACGGTGACGCAGCAAGGCAACACCTTGTCATCGCAAGGTAGCAGCATCGTCAACATCAGTGCAGCGCTAGGAAATTCGGCTCAAGAGGATGTGCTGCTCAATCCGACCTGGAACGCGGCAGGGC
The DNA here is from genome assembly GCF_059295255.1 of Pseudomonas sp. 8_5_2. Lineage (NCBI taxonomy): Bacteria > Pseudomonadati > Pseudomonadota > Gammaproteobacteria > Pseudomonadales > Pseudomonadaceae > Pseudomonas > Pseudomonas sp. 8_5_2. The sequence continues at coordinate 3,730,341 of NZ_CM181238.1, read as the reverse complement.
AACTCAAGACTGAGAACGGCGCGACTTATCAGATGGACTATGCGAACGCCACTGATTCTGGCGTGCCCGCCAATGCTCCTGCAGATAGGCTTTTGTGGCGGCTCAAGAAAGCGGCCGATACCGGCTGGGGTGGTAATGTCCTGTTGTCGGCCAACAAAATCGGTGATGCCTACCAGATCTTCAGTCGGGCAAACGCTGGGGATGTGATAAACCTGTCGTGCCATATGTTCTGTGAGAACGCGGTGGCCAACGCTGGGAAGATCGCAATCACTCCGGTCGATGCCGCCGGTGAAACCATGGGCGTAGGCAACATTCGGATCTTGGGGTATGTCGCAGCCACTGGCGGATGGCAGTTCCTTTCGGCTCAGTACAAGATTCCGGCTGGGGCGTCTGGGTTCAGGATCTACGTTGTGCCTGAGGGGGTCGCGCCGGCTGGCTTCAAGATGTGGGTCGCCAATCTCAAGGTCAGCCGGCAGGGCGCGGGTGAGGCGGCGCTGGCTTCGGCCACCCAAGCGCTCGACTCGAGAGTGTCGCAGACTGAGACAGGGCTGACTTCGCAAGGGTCGGCCATCACCAACCTGACCAACAGCCTGTCTACCACCAACCAGAACGTCACTGCAGCGCAACAGGCTGCGCAGGCAGCTTCGGACTTGGCCGGGGGCAAGGGCAAGGTGATCATCCAGAGTTCGACGCCGGCCACGGCTGACCGTTCTGCGGTGAACCTCTGGATCGATACCACGGGCAATGCCAACACGCCCAAGCGGTGGAGCGGCAGCGCCTGGGTAGCTGTGACGGACAAAGTGGCAACGGATGCCGCCACCGCCGCAGCGAGTGCACTGAGCCAGGTCGCGGCCAAAGCCGACGCCTCAACGGTCCAGGCCCTGAGCAACACGGTCAGCCAGCAGGGATCGACAATCACAGCGCAGGGAAGCGAGATCACCAACATCAAGGCTTCGGTCGGTGTGGTTTCGGCTGAAAACCTGCTGTTCAACCCGGCATTCGCGGACGGTCCGGTGTTCTCTGGTTCGCCAGGGTTTAGCGTACTGGCGCGCAATGATAGTTCGGTGCCATCTGGGGCGCCGTCGCCCCGGGTGGTGAAGTGGCCTGTGGCAACGTCTACCGGCAACAACTACCTGGGTTTCCAGAGCGCCCTCAACGTCCGGCCTCCCGAGAATGCGGTGACCTCGCAAATCTCGGTTGCGGCCGGCGAGGTGTATGACTTCGAGCTGTATGCCTACAGCTCGGGGGCGCGTCAGCACGGGTTGTGGATTCAGTTCTACGACCTCGAGGGTGCAAGCGTCGGCCACAACTGGGTGGTGGCTGCGGGTGATGGGGTTCGCCTCACTAACGTTGCACAAACCTGGACGAAGCTGACAGGGCAGGCCACCGTCCCGGCCGGATGCGTGCGGATGGCGATGACCTTCCGCGTGTCGGTAGGCGATGCCTCCGATGTGTTCCTGTCCTCGCCGATCGCACGCAAGCGCGCCGGCCAGGACAATGCCCAGGCGAGCGCACTTCAATCGGTTGACGCCCGCGTTTCGGTGACGGAGGGGGCGGTCTCCAGCCAGGGATCGGCCATCACCCAGCTGAACAACGCCGTGGCGGGCAAAGCGGACAACAGTGCGCTGCAGAGCCTCCAGGGTACGGTGACCCAGCAGGGCAACACGCTGAGCTCGCAAGGTCAGGCTGTTACGCAGCTGCAAAGCTCCATCAGTGGGATTGGGGGCAGTGGCTCAAACCTGCTGGCGGATGACTACAGCTGGCTGACCTCTGCCACTCTGCCGGCAACGGCCGTGGGCAGCGGTGTAGCCCGAGAGGGCGTGGCGGTACCCGAGGCGGACTCCGGCTTTGGCTACCTGGTCGGGAGCAGCAGCAACAGCTTCCTGATGTTGACCCCGACCAATAACCTGGCGGGCTGGAACGTGCGTATCGAGCCCGGTGTGTATCTGGTCTCGATGTACATCCAATGCAGTGCAGCCACCAACGGGCGCGTCTCGCTGTACAACGGCACGCACCGGTACGGGCCGACGCTGGCCCTGCCGACGACGCGTACTCGGGTGACCTTCCCGGTCACCGTCACGGACAGCGCGAAGGTGGGGATCACCATCTACTTCAACCTGAGCGCCGTTTCCGGGCTCACGGCCATCATCGACTCGGTGATGATCGAGAAGCGGGTAGGGGACAGCAACATGCCTTCGCCGTTCGTGGCCGGGCCTTCCGCGCGCGCGGTGAGTGGCCAGGCCACGGCCATCAGCCAGCTGAATACCACGGTGAACCAGCAAGGGACGGCGATCACCGCGCATGCTAGCCGCCTCGATGGCTTGTATGTCCAGGTGAACCCGGAAATGGAGGGTGATTCAACTGGCCTCGCTGGCGCTTCAGGGAGTTTTGTCGGCGTTTGGGCCGAACAGTCCGGCCGGGTAGAGGACGGGATTGCAACTGGCAGGCGGGTCGATACCGTGCAATCCCAAGTCGAAGGCGTCCAAAACCGAGTTGATGGGGTGCAAGGCTCGGTCCAGTTGGTCAGCGCATCAGTTCAGCAGGTTTCCGAGACGATCGCTGGTGTTGATGGGCGGGTCTCAGCCATGACTACGATCAAGGCGGAAACGATCACGGGTGGGCGCAAGGTGATGGCCGGCCTTGCGATAGGAAGTGATGGGCAGACAGGGGAGATCCTGGCTTTCGCTCAACGCTTCGCGATCGTCGATGAGTCGTCTGGGCAGGTGACCCTGCCGTTTGTTGTCTCGAACGGGCAGGTGTTCATCAACCAGGCGGTGATCAACCAGGCGTTCATCCAGAACATCGTGGCTGGTATGACGATTCGGTCCCAGGCATTGAACTCGCAGGGGCTGCCGCTGCTGGAGCTGAACTTTGTGACGGGTGCGGTGAGTATCCGGGGGCAGGATGCCAACGGCTCGACGCTACTGAACAACGCTGGTCTGTATGTCTACGACGCTAACGGCATCGAGCGTACGGCTGTGGGGAGGCTTACCTGATGGCTGATCTGTATGGACTTCGGACGCGGGATGCGTCCGGGGTCATCACCCTCGATACCACGATCACCTCTGTGCGATCGCTGAAGATGATGCAGGTGACCGGCAACGGAGAATTCGACCAGTACATCCCGATACCGGAGATCCAGGCGCAGTCCTTCGTGGTCGTAGATGCGCTATATGACGGAGGTGAAAATACGACAAGCCCGCAAGCTTGGGCGTCTACGGGGCAGCTGCAATTGCGGCAGCCCTATACCCGTACCTGGCAAGTGATGATTCTCTCGTTGGGTGGCGAGCCGTTCGCTGCCCCCGGGTCCTATGGCATCCGCGCCTCGAACAACAATATTCGAACGCAGATCGATTCGATCAACCAGGTGCTGACGGTCCGTTACAACGGCCGATTCAACATTGGATTTCAGGGGCCGGGCAGTAAAAACCAAGTTCAATGGGCCGATGTGGATTTTGCCGCACCCATCACTACGTACGAGCGGCCTTTGGTCTTTCTGAACGCTGATAACTACATGATGGTGGGTAATTTCTCGGTGAAGGGTAGCCCTGGGAATTGGACGGGGTTTCGGCTGAAGGCCTGGAACAATCAAGTGGCACACGGCGAAACCGCGCTCTATCCGATGATGATCAACTGGTATTGCGCGAGCTACCTGACCCCATCTTCTCCATCTGGAGTGTATGGGGCTTCGGTCCGCAATAGCTCAGGCAGTAGGACCTTTGTCACTACGGCTAACTTGGCCCTGCTCAATGGTCAGCCATCCTCAAGCTCATTTGTTCAGGCGGGGGATCCGATCGTCGGCGGCGCCTATTATTGCCCCAGTCAGCAAATGCCTTGGACAGGCAGCTACCAAGATTATGTGCTGGCCAATGCGTTGTTTTCGGTGACCAACATTGGCCAGACCACCCAACCACTGCGCGCAAACTTTGGGGGGTTCCTGCCGGGTAACCGGTCGATCCTGCAGATGTACTGCGACAACGGATCAGGCATCAATCCACTTACAGCCAATGGGCGGACGTTATTCGCGTCGAGGCCCATGAAGGCACTTTGAGGCACCTATGGCAAAACAAGTAATCAGCCTTGGCAGTGCGCCGAGCGGTGCGGGCGGCGACGATCGCCGTAGCGCCTGGCTCAAAGCAATTGCAAATTTTGACGAAATCTATTCTTTCATTGCAAGCGGGTATCAGAAAGGAAACATCGTTGGCACGGTCGCTATGGCTGCAGGAGTGCCAAGTGGCTCGATATTGCAACGGGGAAGTAACGCAAACGGCGAGTATGTAAGATTTGCCGATGGGACGCAGGTGTGCTGGTCTATAGGGCGTGTCACCAATAACGCACCTGCAAGCGGCTATGGTGATGTCAATGTGATATTTCCTATTGCGTTTCCTAGTACGTCTTATGTTGTGTTAGCTAGCGGTCAGCCGCTCAATCATTGGGATATGTACGGCTTTCTTTCGGCTGCAAATCAATCTGTAACTGGTTGTATGCTTCGATTTAGAAATGGCCCTAGCGGCGCCCAACAGTTTAGTGTCAATTATATTGTTATCGGGCGGTGGTATTGATGAAGATTAAGTTGTCTCCCGTATATTTTGATGCGCAGCCTATGAGCGTTTTTACGCAGGGTGACAGCCTCGTTATTAACGGTCTGACTTTAGATTTCAGTCAGCTGCCGGAAGGGGCAACCCTTCCGGCACAAGCCACTTCCTGCCCTTGGCTGATAAGCCCAATAGAGCGAGTTGGCGGCGAGCTGGTTGTAACCCTGTTGCTGCCGATCCCTGAAAATGCCTCTCAGGCGGCAAGGTTTCCGTCTGACATTGTTTCAACTGGCGGTGGTCGCATCTCACTTCCAATCCCTGACGCTGAAGCTCCGCCACCATTTCAGGGTTACGCCGCGATCGATTGGGGCCAGTTGATCACCCAGCAGGACAAAGCCCAGGCGGCTGAGCAGGAGTTGGCTGCAACTGCAGTGTCTGAGATAGCACAGCGGCGAATGGAGGCTGATATGAGAATTGCCCCGCTGCAGGACGCAGTTGAATTGGACGAAGCCACCGAGGCCGAAACTGCCTCTCTCAGAGAATGGAAGCGTTACCGCATCGCTTTAAGTCGCCTGCCCGAACAGCCGGGTTATCCATTATCGATTGAATGGCCGGCCCTACCAGCCTGAGCCAAAGCGCTACCGAAAACCCGACCGCCGCCTGGCGGTATTTTTTTGCCTGGAGAAAACCCATGCCTTTCATCGTCATCGACACCACAAACGACTACAACCCAATCAACAAGCGCCAATTCGCTACTGAGGGCGAGGCCGAAACAGCTGCAACCCAGGAGCTGCAGAGCAACCCCAGGGTTGTCCTGTCCACTGCGAAGGTACTCAAGGTCTTCAAGGCCGAAGTCACCGTGACGGCCCAGGAGCCTTCCGAGGTCGAGCCACAAACGCAGGTGGAGGAGCCGGCATGAATGGCGCACCCCGCGGCGTCCGGAACAACAACCCCGGGAACATCGACTTCAACCAGCGCAATGCCTGGCAGGGCCAACTCGGCATAGAGGTGGGCGTGGCCAAGCCGCGCTTCGCGCGCTTCGATCATCCTGAAAACGGCATTCGCGCCCTGGGCAAGCTGCTGATCAACTACCGGGGAAAGGACGGCATGCCCGGCGTGGGTGGGAAGGGCATCGATACCGTGCTCGAAACCATAAACCGCTGGGCGCCGAGCAACGAGAACGACACCCAAGCGTACGCTTTAGCCGTAGCCAAGCGTCTGGGCGTACGCACTACCGACCCGATCAACATTAAGGACCCGGACACGATTCGCGGGATGGTGCTCAGCATTATCATCCACGAGAACGGCGGTAACCCCTATCCGTCGGCAATCATTGATGAGGGCGTGCGGAGGGCGCTGGTGTGAAGGGTTGGGCGATATTGGCTGTTGCTGTGCTGCTGGCGTCCCACTGGGGCGCCTACCAGCATGGCCGCTCGGTAGAGCGGGCAGAAGCCGGCCAGGCATCGGCTGAACGAGACAGCGGTGACCGCTTGGCTGAGGTTATCGGCGAGCGCGGCGCCCGCCAAGAGGAACAAAGGCGCGCCAAGGCGCAGGAGGAGGCGAGAGCCCATGCCCAGGAAGAAAGAACGATTGCTGATGCTGGCGCTGCTGGCGCCGATGCTGCTGGCCAGCGGTTGCGCAGTGAAGCCACCCAGCTCGTTGCCAGCGTCGGTTGCCCCAGCACGGATACCGCCGCTATCGCCAGAGGCGAGACAGCCACCCGCGCCTCCATGGTGCTTTCCGACCTGCTCACACGGGCTGATGCTCGAGCGGGAGAGCTGGCGAAAGCTTATGACCAAGCCCGAATAGCCGGCCTGCTCTGCGAAGCGTCCTATAATGCGCTCATCAAATGATCGAGAGCGGTCAATGGACAAGTGCACCTTCACTGGCATGGTCGAGGCCGGCGAGCCGCTGATTCAGCAGGCTGTCGACGCCATGCGGGAGTATCACCAAGCGCAGGACCGCGGGGCGCCGTCGGAAGAGATCGAGCGGTTGCGACTGTTGGCTGAGTCGCTGTGCGAGGCGGTATCGGATTACCAACTCCGGGTGATTGCAACGGTGCGGGGCAAGAAGCTCCCACCGCTGCATTGATCCGCTGACCGGCGATTGCCTGACGTCGACTCCGTCTATACGATACTGTATCGATATACAGCAATTGGTGTCCTATGTATTTCCTCCTCGTGCGCCGCCGCGTGAATGGTGTGGCCATCCCTTCGAGTCAGCTTGGGAAGATCGCACCTCTGCGGGCCGACATCCACATCGGCGACCACCACAGCGAGCCACTGGGCCGAGTGGCCACCCAGGCTTGGGTGTTTAACCCGACGCCTGGGCCGGACGTAATTCCGCGGCTGCATGATGCCAAGGTAAACGGCATGGCCCAGCTTGGGATTAACATCAACGGGGTTGAGGACATCGACGGTGTGCTCTATGCGCAGTCGTGGTGGTGCAGGTCAAAATGATGGTCGGCATACCGACCGCCTGGCTGGCTGAGCTGAATGACCAGTCGGCCTTGGTGGCCGATCCCGATGGCAGGGCTGCGGTGCTCGCCGAGCTTGCGATGTCTGCGCACCGACGCAGCGACGTTGACGCCGACCAGTTGGCGGACATGCTGGAATTCGCCGAGGCCGGTCGTATGTGGGCATTGGAACATGAGCTTTCAGACGCCGCTTTCAGTGTCGATCAAGTGTCATAGCTCGTCCTCGATCAACTCGCCCCCTCGTCACCTATCCGCGCAGCCCGCGCAACTGTACTGACCCAGTTGGTGCGGATTTCCGTTTGGATAGGACCTCTTGCTAGCGATCACGCGGAGCTATCTCGGCACACCACGGCGTCCCAGTCGATCCACTCAGCCTGAACATCTGCCAAGTAGGTGCTCCGAACATTAGACGTCCCCATGCGGAGGGGCTCACCCTTTGGCAATCAGGCTAGATCAGATCTTCAATAGCCTCGCTTAGCGCATCGACCGTACAGGGTTTTGCGATAAACCGGGCATTATCGGGGAGAAAGCCAGGCTCAACCACCCAGTGGGCTGAAACAATGATCACCGGTAGTTCCGGACGGGTGGACCACACGGCCTTGGCGAGATCCACTCCATCCATTTTGCCTGGCATCCGAACGTCTGTGATGACCAGCTCGAGAGACGCGGCCTGGCTTAGGTGCGCAAATGCCTCATCAGCGTTAGCGCACTGGGTCACTGTGTGGCCTAAGTGCGTAACGACCTCGGCCATCAACCAGCGCAGCACATCGTCATCCTCCACAATCAACACCGCTGAGCCCATGGTCCGACCCTCTCCTGATAACTACATTAGTAAGCCCTTATAACAGGGAGTTCCAACAGGCTCACCGAAGGTTGACCGGCCGTTTCTTTGCCAGCGATGCTAATGCGCTAATCTGTCCAAGACGCGACGGGAGTCAGTGAGTGCTATGAGACTTTATCAGTTTATTGAAAGCAGCATGGAGCAGATACTCCAGGCCTGGGAGGATTTTGCGCGGTCCGTCGAAACAGACCCTCCCGTTCAGGATGCCGAAAGACTCCGAAATCACGCTGAAAAAATCTTGCGTACCGTCGCTGCCGACATGCGGACGGCTCAGAGTGATGTTCAACAGGTCGAGAAGGCGCAGGGCAGGGGACCCGGAGAGGCCAGCGACAGCGCTGCTGAAACCCATGCTATCACTCGTCTGATCGCTGGTTTTACCATGGATCAGATGGTATCCGAATACCGAGCATTGCGGTCCAGCGTGCTGACGCTTTGGCTTAAGCAAGAAATCATGGATCAGCGTTATCACATTGACGACATGATCCGCTTTAATGAGGCGATAGACCAAGCGCTCGTTGAATCGATAGCCGCCTACGGAAAAGCGGTGGAGACTACGAGGAAAAGGGTACTAGGTGTGTTGGGGCATGACCTTCGTTCCCCGCTGGGCGCAGTTATGATGGCTGGCGATTTGCTAGTCCGCCAGCTGGGGGATAATCAGAAAGGCAAAATGCTTGCCGCGCAGGTTTGCACTAGCGCTCGCAGAGCCAACGCGATGGTGCATGATCTACTGGATCTCGCGCGGTGCAATCTGGGCGCAGGCATTCCGGTTCAGCTCGAACGCACCGATCTGAATACTGTCTGTCGTTCGGTAGTAGAAGAGATGCGCGTAGCATTTCCGCTGTGTCACATCGATTACCGCGAAGCCGCACAAGTCAAAGGTTTATATGATCCTGCACGGATGGCTCAGGTGTTCTCTAACCTCATAGGCAACGCCCTTCGTCATGGAAACCCATCGCTGCCGGTGGTTGTGACCATCCTTAAGGACGCCGATGGCCCCCGTGTCAGCGTACACAATTCTGGGGAGCCCATTCCTCCAGAAGCAATGATTAATCTCTTCAAGCCGGAAGGCCGATATTCTGAGTACGCTCATAATGAAAGTGGCCCTTCTGCAGGTCTGGGCCTAGGGCTGTTCATCGCCGCAGAGATCGTCACCAACCATGGCGGTAAGATTGCGGTGCAGTCAACGGCCGAATCAGGGACCACCTTTGAAGTGATCCTAAGCGGCTCCGCAGACTTGGCCCCTCCTAAAACCTAATACCCGCAATTTTCTGGCACACCGCTGTTGATCGAACAGCCCAGCTCTTGGTGAAACCGTTCTTCATCGGACGGATGGCGAGTTTGCCACGTTTTAATATAGAGCCACGGCAGCAGAAAGGTCTAAAGCGCCATCACGCCCGATTCACTTAATCCCTTAAGATTACGTGGCACGGGATAGCGATTTTGAGCTGATAATTAAGCGAAAATCGATTCCAAAACCGAAGCGGCGGCCTTTGCGGTATGCGGCCTGTAGCCGGGCCGTTTCGTCTTTGTTGTGGAATCGATTTCGCCGCTGCCGCCGCAGGGATCGGGCGCTCATACCACGGTCTTGAAAACCGTCGACGGTGTTACGGATGCACCCCCAGGTAGATCACGTGCGGCCACAGGGTCCAGGCAAGCAAGATGGCGCCCAACGCCCAAACAAGAAAGCGCTGCTTAGGGGCGACACACGCAGTGACAGCGAACCACAGCGAAATCGCAACCAGCGCGATGATCATGTTCATGAAAGCTCCTTACAACGAGCGCAGACCGGTTCTCGGTACACTCTTCTCGTAAGAAGCCATTCGGATAGGTTGGTCGAATTCTTTACTCAGTTCTGAAAATAAATTTCAGTCGAGCTCATGGGGGAGAATTTAGCTGTATGCACGTACAGCTCATCTCGTACCAATTTTTGTACCAATGGCTGGGTTTTCCAGTGGGAAGCAGTGTGTGGGGGTGGGCTGGAAGGCCCGTAAATACGGACTTTGCTCACTTTCGAAAACTCGGCAGACCCCGAAAAACATCTGTGGAGTATGGCCCAAACGGTGTCGAATGCCTTATGACTAAAGGGCGCAAGGTGAAGGATATTTAATCCTGGCCTGAAATACCCGCCGGATCGGGACCGCGCAGCGGCCCCTTTTGCCGGGCTCAGGCATGCATCAGCGAGAGCTCGCTGATGATGCAGATCGAACCGTCATCAGCCGGTGTGGTATCGGTGTAGTCGAGCTGGTTGTACACCCCGCCATGAAACTCGAACAACTGCGGCGCCCAGGTGCTGTCCAGTTGCAGGTCGCCAGACGCGCCAGACACGCCGTTGCAACTGGCCGTGACGTTGACCACACCTGCGGCCGTGACATGGATGCTGACCTTGAACGCTGCCCCCAGCGCTACGCCTTTCAGCACCGTGGAGTTCACCGGATCGGCCTGGTTGTAGATGCGCCGAAACCCCAAGGTGATATTGCCCTTGTTCCAGAACACCTTCACTGGCGGGCCGTCGTCCCCGCGCACGTGCATCTGGGCGATGACCACCTTCTGCGCTGCATTGACCTTGGTCAGCGTCATGGTCTGGCGATTCCAGTGGTCGCGGGCGCTGGACAGTGTCCAGCCTTGCGTTTCCGTCCACTCGCAGCGAGTCCTGTGCGTGCTTTTGCTGGAAGCGCCTTTGGTGGGGGCAGAGAACTGGATCGAGCCATCGCCGAGCACCTTGACGATGCCAGGAAACCGCACGACCGCTTCGGCACCGTTGAGCTCGAGGGCTACAGGGTTGGTTGCGGATACGGCCACCGGGGTGGCGATGGTGAGTTTGCTGATGTCTACGGTCATGGGAGCTCCTTGCGAAATACGGAGGATGGACGACGAAATGTGCGAGCGGCCACGGACGGGCTGCGTTAGAAAAGTTAGCCGTACGCTAAATAATCGTCAATAGCCCGTAGCTAAAATAATTTCGCGTGGCGATAAATCGCCCGCTGGCAAATTTTCTGTTGATAGGGGCTTTACGCTGGTTTCGGCGGTGAGATAAGCTTTCCCTGGCTACTGTACAAATATACAGATATCAGGATGAGGCTATGTCATATCACATGAAGTCGGCGCCCGAGCTACGCCAGGAAATGACCGGTATAGAGCGGCTGAGTCTGCGGGTGTCGTCGATGATCAACCATCCGCTCGCACAGACACAGCGTTGGGTGCTGGTCCATCGCCTGGATACCGACGGTGATGCGGAGTGGGACGAGGTGATGGGCCTGCTGTCGGAAACGCCCGAACTGGACCTTACCTTCAACGACGATGACAGCGTCACGGTGCGCTGGCAGCGCAGCAGCGTAGAAGCGCGCGACGACGTTATCGTCGAGCAGGGCAGCGACCAAGGGGCGCCTTTCTGATCATCAGCAAAAGCCCGTCGGGTTGGCGGGCTTCGTACTAGACCAGGTGTGCATTCCACACCAGCAGCACCCTGGCCTGGATATACGTCTCTTCACGGCGAATCATGCGGTCCTTGTGGCGGGTATTATCGGAAATCATCTCGAAGTGATCCTCGTCCGCAATCTGCAGCCGCTTGATGTAGATATGGTCACCCCAGGAGAAGAAGTAGATCCCGTCACCCACGAACTCGCGGATACTCACGTCGACGATCAGCGGGTCGCGGTGCTTGATGGTCGGCTCCATCGACTGGCCCCAGCCGGTGACCATCTTCAGGTGATGGTGCTCGCTGAACGCCACGCCCAGTTCGCGCAGATGGCTTGGGCTGACCCGTACATCGGTGAACATCTCGGGGTAGTCGTGGGGGATCTGGCCGCCGCCCATGGCCGCCCTTACGTCGTAGTGCGCGATCCACACTTCGTCACCAACCAGACCGGGCCGAGCCCGCTCAGCCTTCACCAGGGCAGCGTCGCCCGGTTCCTCTGCGGCGGCCAGCAGCCTTTGTCGGGTTACCTCGGAAATGCCTTTGCCGCTTCTGGCCAGCATCTGTTTGACCAGGTCGGCGGCAGACAACTTGCTGTCGACCTCGATCACTGGCTGTGCCTGGCCGGCGGGCGTCATCGCGTCGAACCAGCCCCGCGGCAAGCCTTCGATGCCCTCGATGCGCCGCGCCACGTCATCGCCCAGGTTCTTGGCGGTCTTGTCCGAGAGGATCTGGCTGAGGTGCGCAGGCGCCATTCCCCAGCGCTCTGCGCAGAGTCCCTTGCGCTGGCTGCCGATCAGCTTCACCAGGTTGTGCTTGCGAATTTCGTAGATATCCATAGGTGGAAGCATGCCAGTGTTTAGCTCGTTGCTAAATGGGCGCAAAGCTAAAATGGTGGTTGTGGTGAAATTAGCTGTAGGCTAAATTAAACCTGCAAACAAGGAAAGCCATCGAGACATTTTTCTCCAGGGCTGCTGACATCATCATGCGCAAAGAGGTTTACATGGACCCGACTGACCTCGGCCCGGGCACGGTTACTTGGCTGGGCGGTACAGGCACTGTGTTGCTGGGTGCATTTTTGTGGCTGCGCAAGTGGCTGTCGAGGGATGCCGCCGAGCGCGCGATGGACGCTGCGGATATCGCCGTGGTGCGCCGCCTCACTGAACTGCTCGATATCGAGCGCGACGCGCGTCGGGAGGCGCAAGCCAGGGCTGACCAGTTGGCCAGGGAGCGTAACGAGCTGGTGCTGACGGTGGGGCGGTTGCAGGGCAAGGTCGTGGCCTTGACCGGCCAGGTGAGCCGCAGTTCCCAGCCCTGAAGCCACGCCACCGGCTACCGGCAAGCAGCAAAAAAAAAGCCCGCCAGAGGGCGGGCCAGAAGGGCTTGGGGAGCAACACACAACAAATTCGGGTCAGGCAACCATAGTGCCTGGCTGCAACTGTTCAACCAATGCCTGGGCCGAGGCCAGGGTTGGCATCGGGCCGCTCACGGCTTCGCCGTTGCGCATCAGGTACCAGCACGCCAGCAGGCCCTGCTCACGCAATGAAACGGGGACAGCGCTGCCGACAACGGACATGATATGGATAGTGGCCATGGGGACCTCCTGTAGAACATGGCCCTACCATACGCAGCAGCCGGACGGGTTTGAAATCAACGCTGTCGATAGTGGTCATTAGTTCTATCAACCGTTACCAGCGCGGTGGGCCGTAGTACACCGGCGGCGGGCCATAGTAAGGGCGGTAGCCGGGCGGCGGTGGCGCCGGCGCGTAGTACGGCTGGTAGTACACCGGCTGGGGTGGCGGCTGCACGTACACGGGTGGCGGCGCGTAATAAACGGGCTGGCGCTCGACGTAGACGGTGCGGTCATGCCCACCATGAACCGTCGCCCCGACCACCGCGCCAACCACCGCCGCGCCCAGCAGAGGGCCCGGCCCATACCAACCACCACCGCCATGGCCGCCGCCGTGGGCGGCAGCAGGCCCGCTGATGGCCAGGGCACCGGCCAGCAGCAGGATTCCGGGAATGTGACGGTTCATGGAACAACCTCGCAGTAAACCCCACTCTCGGGGCCTCATTACTATGACTCCGGTCTCTGTAAGCTGAGCACAGGGGAACGGTAAAGGTTGTGTAAGGGACGACCAGCGGTTAGCTCTGTTAGGGTGAACAAACGATTCAGTCATGACAAAGGAGCAGGTTATGTCGACAACTCCCAGCAGGGACACGGTGCTGTGCATTTCCCTGGCGGGGCGCCCTGGCACTTTCGGTGTGCGCTTTCACAATCACCTGTACCAGCAGTTGGGCCTGGATTTCTACTACAAGGCCATGCGCACCGATGACCTGCCGGCGGCGATAGGGGGCATCCGCGCGCTGGGTATCCGCGGCTGTGGAGTCTCGATGCCTTACAAAGAAGCCTGCATGGCCCTGGTCGATGAAATCGACCCGTCTGCGGCGGCCATCGAGTCGGTCAATACCCTGGTCAACACCGATGGTCACCTGAAAGCCTACAACACTGATTACCTGGCAGTGCGCCAATTGCTGGCGCAACACCAGGTGGACCCCGGCACCGCTTTTGCCTTGCGCGGTAGTGGCGGTATGGCCAAGGCGGTGGCCAGCGCCTTGCGCGATGCGGGCTTCACCGAGGGCATCATTGTCGCGCGCAACGAACAGGCCGGGCGGCAGCTGGCGGATGTCTGCGGTTACCGTTGGGTGGCGGAGCTGGGTGACCGCTGCCCGCCAATGCTGATAAATGTGACACCGGTGGGAATGGCAGGCGGGCCGGAGGCTGACCAGCTGGCGTTTTGCGAAAACGCCATTGCCGCGGCGGAGCGGGTGTTCGACGTGGTGGCCATGCCGGCGCAGACACCGTTGATCCGCCGCGCGCAGGCGTTGCGCAAGCCGGTTATCACCGGGCTCGAGGTGATCGCGCTGCAGGCGCTGGAGCAGTTCGTGCTGTATACCGGGGTGCGGCCGACATCAGCGCAGGTAGATGCGGCGGTGGCCTACGCCCGGGATATCTGACTTACCCGAGCTGGCCCTGTCGCGGGCAAGCCTGAATGCCAGTCAGTTAAGGCTTGCCCGCGAAGTAGCCAGCGCTGGCAAAAACAGCCTCAGAATACCTTCTGCCCGTCATCCAGCTGCTGGTCGACCAACGCCCGGCCATGGGCCAGCGACACATGCTGGGCATTCTCAAGGTCGGAGAAGAACTTCATCGGCATCGACATGCGCTTGCTGGTGTGCCCGTCCGGCGCGGTGATAAGACAGCCCGCGGCATAGGGCAGGGGGGAGTCGGGATGGGGCATCACGCTGGCGGTGATGGTGTGCTTGCGGTATTCACAGTGAAGAGATTGCATCGTCCTTACCTCGCTGTGGCATGTGAAGCAGTTACCTTCATATACCACAGCAAGCGGCCGGGAGTTCCCGGGCCGACGAGCGAGCCGCGCTGACGCTTAGCCTTTGAGCTCGGTCGGCTGGATCACTTCGACCCAGTAACCATCCGGGTCCTTGACGAACGCCAGGTGGTTCATGCGCCCGTCCTGCAGGCGTTTCTGGAACGGCACGCCCAGTGCCTCGAAGCGTGCGCAGGCTTCGCGCACGTCAGGTACCGAAATGCAGATGTGGCCGAAACCGCGCGGGTCGGTGTTGCCGTTGTGATAGGCAAACTCGGCATCGTTTTCGGTGCCGTGGTTGTGGGTCAGTTCCAGCACGCCGGGGATCGATTTCATCCACTGGTGGCGTGCGGCGTCATCGGCGGGGATCTGCGCCGGGTCGACCAGGGCCAGGAAGTACAGGCTGAAGGCGGCTTCGGCGAAGTCGCGCTTGTCCACCAGGCGGAAGCCCAGCACGCGGGTGTAGAAGTCCAGGGACTTCTCGATGTCCTTGACCCGCAGCATGGTGTGGTTGAAGACGAACTGGGCGGTGGCGGTATCCGGTTGTGCGGTGACACCCGGCAGGGTTTGCAGATCGTGCAGGCTCATGGGAACTCCTGAGGCAGGGCCGGGCGCAGGGCACCGGCAAAACAGACAGGCTGGCCATGATACGGCAGTGCGCCGATTGCGCAAACGAAAGCGCCCTGCACAAGGCAGGGCGCTGGAATTAGAGGCCCGCATGTGCGGGCGCGTGGGGTCGCTAGTCCTTTAGCTGTCTCGATACTGAGCCAGCCGTTGTGAAAAAAGTGTGAAGCCCATGTGCATGTTTCATCAGCGTACCCAGCTTTCTACGGTGGCGCCCCCGTACTCTTCCTTCCAGGCCTTGAGCCCGCGGTGGTTGCCACCCTTGGTCTCGATCCGCTCGCCGGTGTGCGGGTTCTGGTAAACCTTCACCACGCGCGGGCGGCGCTGTTGCTTGGGCGCTGCGCTGGGGGCCCGGCTGACCGCCTTCGGGTCGAGGATGGCGATGATATCGCGCAGGCTCTTGTCATAGCTTTTCATCAGGCCGACTAGTTTCTGCTCGAATTCGATTTCGCGTTTGAGGCCGGCATCCTTTTTAAGCGTTTCCAGTTGCGCCATCTGTTCCTGGAGCGCTTTCTCGGCAGCACGAAACTCTGCAAGTCTGGACACTGTATTCACTCCTGTACGTCAGTCGTGGCAGGGCGTGACGAACATTGAAGAAGCATAAAAAAACGCCGGCCACGCGGGTGGGTTACGCTGTTCGCTGATACCGAGTGTAGTCATTCATCGGTACTGGGTAAACTGCTAACTTTTTGCAAGTAGGGTGGGAACTTTCCTAGTTTTGCGGGCGGTAACTTTCGGAATTTCGCGGCATCACCCACGGGCGGATCTAGACCATGGTCCAATTGCCCGTGGCAGACGCCTTGCGCGACAATTTCAGATAATGGCCGGCGAATGTTCGGCCCTGTCGCAGTTCCGTGGCCAGCGTGTGCCACAGGTTGTTAACTCGCCCTTGATTCTGGATGTTTCCTCGCATGTTTGCCCCTTTTCCTCTCGCCCCCGGGCGTCGTGTTGCCGGCCTGTTCCTGTTGTGTGCCGGCGTCAATGCCCAGGCTGCCGGTTTTCTTCAAGACAGCACTGCCAAGGTCGAAGCACGCAATGTCTATTTCAACCGGGATTTCCGAGACGGCCATAGCAGTTCCAGCCAAGGCGCTTCCAAGCGCGAAGAGTGGGCGCAAGGCTTCATCCTCAATGTGCAGTCTGGTTTTACCCAGGGGCCGATAGGTTTTGGCGTGGATGCGCTGGGCATGTTCGGCTTCAAACTCGACTCCAGCCCCGGCGACAGTAACAGCGGCCTGTTGCCGTCCTCCGGGCACGACCCACGCCACTCCGCCGACCAGTACGCAAAGATGGGCCTTGCCGCCAAGATCAAGGTTTCCAGCACCGTGCTCAAATACGGCGCAATGATGCCGGATATGCCGCTGGTCAAGTATAACGACGGTCGTCTGCTGCCGACCATGTTCCACGGCGCCATGCTAACCTCCGAAGAACTGCATGACCTGAAGTTCACCCTGGGGCGCCTGGACAAATACACTGCTCGGGACTCCACCGACCGCCAGGACATTCGCGTGCATTGCAAGAACAAGCGCTATGCCTGCGATACCGAGGCCGACCACTTCGACCTGGCCGGGGTCGATTACCGCTTCAACGAGCGCTTCAGTGCCCAGTACCAGGTGGCCAAGCTGGAGAATATCTACCGTCAGCACTTCCTCGGCCTGGTGGCCAGCCAGCCATTGGCGGTGGGTAGCCTGTCGGCCGACCTGCGTGTGATCAAGAGTGACGATATCGGCAATGCCCGCGCCGGTGCAATCGACCACCGTGCCTTCAGCGGCATGCTTGGCTACAGCCTGGGCGGCCACAAGCTCAGTGCAGGCTGGCAGCGCATGTATGGCGACAGCGCCATGCCTTACCTGGACGGCAGCAACCCGTACCTGGTCAACTACGCTCAGGTCAACGACTTCGCTGCCGCCCAGGAGCGCTCCTGGCAAGTGCGCTATGACTATGACTTCAAGGCACTGGGTGTACCCGGCCTCACCTTCTTTACCCGCTATATCAACGGTGACCATATTCAGGTGCCGGGCAGCAGCGCCGAAGGCAAAGAATGGGAGCGCGACACCGAGTTCAAGTACCAGGTGCAAAGTGGCACGTTCAAGGACGTCAGTGTGCGCCTGCGAAACTCCACTTATCGCAGCAACTATGAAAAGTGGGCGCGGGACATGGACGAAACCCGAGTGATCGTCAGCTACAACTTCTCGATCCTGTAACCGGGCGCTTTGCCAAATACCGGCAGCCGCCTGACAATGGCGGCTGGTTCTGGAAGGGCAGGGCAATGAAAGACCTGTTGTTGATCGGCATCGGCCCGGGTGACCCGCGGCAGATTACTTATGAGGCAGTCGATGCGCTGCGCAAGGCCAGCGTGTTCTTCGTGCTCGACAAGGGCCCTGACAAGGACGAACTGGTGGGCCTGCGCAAGGCCATCCTGCAACGCTACCGACCAGAGGGCGGCTATCGCCTGATACAGGTGGCCGACCCGTCGCGCGATGGCCAGGCGGCTGACTATCTGGCCGCTGTGCAGGGCTGGCACCGCCAACGTGCGGCGCTGTATGCCCAGCTGATCGATCAGGAGGTCGGCGCCGGCGAAACCGGCGCCTTTCTGCTGTGGGGCGAGCCAGGCCTGTATGACAGCACCTTGCGCATCCTCGACCTGGTCCGCGAACGCGGGGTATCGCTGCGCTTGCAGGTTATCCCTGGCATCAGCAGCCTGCAGGCCTTGGCGGCGCGCCATCAGGTACCGCTAAACCGTATCGGCGAGCCGCTGGTCGTGCTGCCCGGGCGGCGCCTGGCCGGGCTGGGGGCTATCGACAATGTGGTGGTCATGCTCGACGGGCAGTGTGCCTTTGCGCAGCTGGATGACCCGGCGTTGGTGATCTACTGGGGCGCGTATCTGGGGACCGCGGATGAACTGCTGATTGCCGGGCCGTTGCAGGGGGTGAAGGCGCAGATCCTGGCCGTGCGCGAGCGGGAGCGGCAGCGCAAGGGGTGGATCATGGATACCTACCTGCTTCGCAGGGAGCTGTAAGCGTTGTTCCCAGTCCCCGCGAAGCAGGCGGCACCGTTGTTACGGTGCGCCCAGAATCGCCACCACCTTGTCGCGCAACTGGTCGATGCTGAACGGCTTGCCGATCAGGTGCATGCCTTCGGGCACATTCAGGTTTTCGGCATAACCGCTGGCAAACAGCACCGGCAGCAGCGGGCGCAGCTCGCGCGCTTTGTGCGCCAGTTCTTCGCCGGGCATGTCCGGCAAGCCGACGTCGGTCATCATCAACTCCAGCGACTGGGCCGGGTCTTCGAGAACCGTCAGCGCGGCATTAGCGTCTGCCGCCTCGATGACCGCGTAGCCCAATTCGTCGAGCACTTCGACCATCAGCATACGTACGATGTCGTCGTCTTCGACTACCAGAAGGGGCATGGTTGGGATCCTGTGCAAAATGAATGTCTTTAATCTGTGCACCGCATGGCAGCAGAAGTTCCCGAGGATACCGATCCCTGCAATCAGATGGAACGATTGGCGCCTGCCACCTTCAAATACTGGCTAAATGCCCCGCCAGACCCGTCAAAGCTGGTTAGACTCGCTTAACAGGACGGCAGTGGCAGATAACAATAACGATTGATCGGCCACACTTTTCAATGGACTTTTCTTGCTCGGGCGTTTTCACATGATTCAAGCAGCCTCGATAGACCAGCGTAGCTTTCGCAAGCTGTTGAGCCGCAACATCGGCTTGCCCTTGGGCGTGGGCCTGCTGGGGGCCGTGGCGTTTGTCGCGGTCATCAACTACCTGCTTTCGGCCATGCAGTGGGTCGAACACACCGACCGGGTGATCGGCAATGCCAACGAAACGGTCAAGCTGTCGATCGACATGGAGACCGGCATGCGCGGGTTTCTGATTACCGGGGACGAGAGTTTTCTTGACCCGTACGAAGTAGCCAAGCCGCGCATTTTCAGCAGCCTGCACGGCCTGCGCGGCATGGTTGAAGACAACCCGCAGCAGGTCGACCGCATCGACCGGCTGATTGCGCTGCAGCAGGCCTGGAATGATTTCGGCAACGACATGATTGCCCTGCGCCGCAATGAAGGGCCCTATCGCGAACTGGTGGGCAATGGCCGCGGCAAACGCCTGACCGACGAAATTCGCAAGGAGTTCGACAGCTTCGTCACCACCGAGCAGCAGCTGCGCATGGCCCGCAACGACAAGGTCAGCAGCGTCACGGTAACCGCGATCTCTGCGTTCGTGCTGTTGATTGTGGGCCTCAGTGCGTTGCTGGCCTATCTGGGCCGTCGAGACCTGCTGGCGTTGTCCGAAAATTATGACCAGAACCTCAAGGCCCAGCAGCGCTCCGCCGAACGGCTGGAGCACCAGGCCTGGTTGCGTAATGGCCAGACTCAGCTGGCACAGCAGGTGCTGGGCCAGCTCACCCTGCCCATGCTGGGCGACAACATCCTGCGGTTTTTTGCGACATACCTGGGCAGTGTGGTCGGCGCGGTTTACGTGCGCGACGAGCATGGCCGCCTGGTGCGGGTAGCCTGCTATGGCCTGAGCGCCGAGGAGCAGGGGCGCGAGCAGGTGCTTGGTGACCATCATGGCCTGCTGGCACAGTCGGTGCGAGAGGGCCGCCTGCTGCGCCTGGAGGACCTGCCCGAGGATTACTACCAGCTCAGCTCCGGCTTGGGCAGCGGCCTGCCGCGCAGCGCGCTGTTGATGCCCGCCATCGAGGATGGGCAGATCAACGGCGTGGTCGAACTGGGCTTCCTGCGCCCGCTGCACGAACGCGACGATGAGCTCCTGGAGCGCGTCGCCGGCAACCTCGGCATGTCCATCGAAAGCGCTCGTTACCGTCAACGCCTGCAAGAGGTGCTGGCGGAGACTCAACAGCTCAACGAAGAGCTGCAAGTGCAGCAGGAAGAGCTGAAAACCGCCAACGAAGAGCTCGAAGAGCAATCGCGTGTGCTCAAGGAGTCCCAGGCCCACCTGGAAACCCAGCAGGCAGAGCTGGAGCAGACCAACGAGCAATTGTCCGAGCGCACCGAGGCCCTGGACCGCAAGAACGACGAGCTGGTCCAGGCCCAGGAGCAGTTGCAGGCGCGCGCCGACGAGTTGCAGCGCTCGAGCAAGTACAAGTCCGAGTTCCTCGCCAACATGTCCCATGAGCTGCGCACCCCGCTGAACAGCTCGCTGATCCTGGCCAAGCTGCTGGCAGAGAATGGCGACGGCAACCTCAGCGAAGAGCAGGTCAAGTTTGCCGAGTCCATCTATTCGGCCGGCAACGATTTGCTCAACCTCATCAATGACATCCTCGACATTGCCAAGGTCGAGGCAGGCAAGCTGGAGGTGCGGCCAGAGACCACCCAGGTCGAACGCCTGGTCGAAGGCCTGCGCGGCATGTTCGAGCCGCTGGCCGGGCAGAAGGGCCTGAGCTTCCAGGTGACAGCCGAGCCCAAGGTGCCAGCCACACTGTTCACCGACCGCCAGCGCCTGGAGCAGATCCTCAAGAACCTGCTGTCCAACGCCATCAAGTTCACCGAGCGTGGCCAGGTCAGCCTGAACATCGGCCACCAGCCAGGTACCGGTATCGTGTTTGAGGTGCGCGATTCCGGCATTGGTATCGCTGCCGACCAGCAACAGGCCATTTTCGGCGCCTTCCACCAGGTCGATGGCACCAGCAACCGCCGGTATGGCGGTACCGGCCTGGGGCTGTCGATCTCCCGCGACCTGGCCCATCTGCTGGGCGGGCAGATCAATGTGGACAGCAGCCCGGGCAAAGGCAGCGTGTTCAGCCTGATCCTGCCAGAACGCTACGAGACCGCCGGGCAAGACGTCGAGCCCCTGAGCCTGCGCCCGGCCGTGGATACCCTGCCACCCGCGCCGCAGTCGCCGGTGGCGATGGCGCCGAAACGCCCGGCGCTGGCCTTTGTCGATGACCGTGAGCGCGCGCCGTTCGATAACCGCTGCATCCTGGTGATCGAGGACGAGCCGAACTTTGCTCGCATCCTTTTCGACCTGGCCCACGAACTGGGTTACAGCTGCCTGGTAGCGCACAGCGCCGATGAAGGTTTCGAGCTGGCCGCCCAGTACATCCCCGATGCCATCCTGCTGGACATGCGCCTGCCCGACCATTCCGGCCTGACCGTGCTGCAGCGCCTGAAGGAGCAGGCCGGCACCCGGCACATTCCGGTGCATATCATTTCTGTCGAAGACCGGGTCGAGGCCGCCATGCACATGGGCGCCGTCGGCTACGCGGTCAAGCCCACCAGCCGTGAACAGCTCAAGGAAGTGTTCGCCCGCCTGGAGGCCAAGCTGACGCAGAAGCTCAAGCACATCCTGCTGGTGGAAGACGACGACCTGCAGCGCGAGAGCATTGCCCGCCTGATCGGCGACGACGACGTCGAGATCACCGCCGTGGCCATGGCCCAGGATGCCCTGGCGCTGCTGCGCGAGAACATCTACGACTGCATGATCATCGACCTCAAGCTGCCGGACATGCTCGGCAACGAGCTGCTCAAGCGCATGACCGCCGAAGATATCCGCGCCTTCCCGCCGGTGATCGTGTATACCGGGCGCAACCTGACCCGCGAAGAAGAAGCCGACCTGCTCAAGTACTCGCGGTCGATCATCATCAAGGGCGCGCGCTCACCGGAGCGCCTGCTCGATGAAGTGACGCTGTTCCTGCACAAGGTCGAATCGCAACTGTCCAACGAACGCCAGCGCATGCTCAAGACCGCACGCAGCCGCGACAAAGTGTTCGAGGGCCGCAAGATACTGCTGGTGGACGACGACGTGCGCAATATCTTCGCCCTGACCAGCGCCCTGGAGCACAAGGGCGCGATCGTCGAGATCGGCCGCAACGGCCGCGAGGCCATCGAGCGCCTGGAACAGCATGACGACATCGACCTGGTGCTGATGGATGTGATGATGCCGGAAATGGACGGTTTCGAGGCTACCCGCCTGATCCGCCAGCAACCGCGCTGGCGCAAGCTGCCGATCATCGCCGTGACCGCCAAGGCCATGAAGGATGACCAGCAGCGTTGCCTGCAGGCCGGTGCCAATGATTACCTCGCCAAACCGATCGACCTGGACCGCCTGTTCTCGTTGATCCGTGTATGGTTGCCGCAACTGGAGCGAATTTGACTAGCGAACGTAACACCGACATCGAAATCCGCTTGCTGATCGAGGCCATCTACCTCAAGTACAGCTACGATTTCCGCAATTATTCCGGCGCTTCGATCAAGCGCCGGATCCTGCATGCGCTGCGCCAGTTCGATTGTCTGACGGTGTCGGCGCTGCAGGAGCGCGTGCTGCACGACCCGGGCATGTTCATGCAGTTGCTGCAGTACCTGACGATTCCGGTCAGCGAGATGTTCCGCGATCCGGGCCACTTCCTGGCGCTGCGCAACGAGGTGGTGCCGCTGCTGCGCACCTGGCCATCGATCAAGGTGTGGATCGCCGGTTGCAGCACGGGCGAAGAGGTGTACTCGATGGCGATCCTGCTGCGTGAGGAAGGCCTGCTCGAGCGCACCATCATCTATGCCACCGACATCAACCCGCACTCGCTGGACAGGGCCAAGCAGGGCATCTACTCGATGCAGAGCATGCACGAGTATGCCGAAAACTATCGCCTTGCCGGCGGCCGCCGGGACTTTTCCGAGTACTACACGGCAGCCTATGGCAACGCCATCATGGACAGCACCCTGCGCGAGAACGTGACCTTCGCCGACCACAGCCTGGCCACCGACAGCGTGTTTTCCGAAACCCAGTTGGTGTCGTGCCGCAACGTGCTCATCTATTTCAACAAGGAGCTGCAGGATCGCGCCCTGGGCCTGTTCCACGAGTCGCTGTGCCACCGCGGCTTCCTGGTGTTGGGTAGCAAGGAATCGGTGGACTTTTCCGCCTACAGCGAGCGCTTCGAGCCGCTGGTCAAGCCCGAACGGATCTACCGCAAGTCATGAACGGTGTACGCGCGGTGGTGATCGGCGCCTCGGCGGGCGGGGTGGCGGCCCTGTTCACCGTGCTGGGCGCGCTGCCAGCCAATTTTGCCATCCCGCTGGTGTGCGTGCTGCACCTGCCCGATGACCGCCACAGCCAGCTGGCCGAGGTAATGCAACGCCGCTTGCGCCGGCCAGTGGTTGAAGCGCGCGACAAGCAAGCGCTATGCGGCGGGCAGATCTACGTGGCCGGGCCGGGCTACCACCTGTCTGTGGAACGCGATTTCAGCCTGTCGTTGAGCCAGGAGCCGGCGCTGCATTTCTCCAGGCCGGCGATCGATTACCTGTTCATATCCGCGGCCGATGCCTACGGCGCCGGCCTGCTTGGCGTGCTGCTCACAGGCGCCAATGAAGACGGTGCCCAAGGGCTTGCCTATATCAAGAACAATGGGGGCCGGACCATCGTCCAGGACCCCCGTGACGCACAGGTGGCGTTGATGCCCGAGGCCGCCCTGGCCCTGCACCAGCCCGACCATATTCTTTCTCTGAGTGGCATCGGGCAGTTGCTCGCGGCCCTGGAACCCAGCGCATGCTAAGCCCCACCATCGCCAAACTGCTGATCGTCGACGATCTGCCGGAAAATCTGCTGGCCCTCGCCGCCCTGATCCAGGGCGAGGACCGCGAGGTGCACCAGGCCCAGTCTGCCGAAGCCGCGTTGTCGCTGTTGCTCGAACACGAGTTCGCCTTGGCCATTCTCGACGTGCAGATGCCAGGCATGAACGGCTTCGAGCTGGCCGAACTGATGCGTGGCACGGAAAAGACCCGCAATATACCCATCGTCTTCGTCACCGCCGCCGGGCGCGAGATGAACTATGCCTTCAAGGGCTACGAAAGCGGCGCGGTGGACTTCCTGCACAAGCCGCTGGAGACCATGGCGGTCAAGAGCAAGGTGTCGGTGTTCGTCGACCTGTTCCGCCAGCGCAAAGTGCTCGACCGCCAGTTGCAGGCGCTGGAACGCAGCCGCCAGGAGCAGGAGCTGCTGCTGGCCCAGCTGCAGACGGCGCGGGGCGAACTGGAGCATGCCGTGCGCATGCGCGACGATTTCATGTCGATTGTGTCCCATGAGGTGCGCACCCCGCTCAATGGCCTGATCCTGGAAACCCAGCTGCGCAAGCTGCACCTGTCGCGGGGCAATCTGGAGGCGTTCATGCCTGAAAAGCTGCAGGCCATGGTCGAGCGCGACGAGCGGCAGATCAACAGCCTGATCAGGTTGATCGAGGACATGCTGGACGTTTCGCGCATCCGCACCGGCAAGTTATCGTTGCGGCCAAAAGTGTTCGACCTCAGCCAGCTGGTTGGCGGGCTTGTGGAAAACTTCACTGCCCAGGCCGCGGCGCTGGACACGCACATCGCCATTCAGCGCTGCGAGCCGCTGCGCGGTGAGTGGGACGAATTCCGGATTGAGCAAGTGGTGGCCAACCTGTTGTCCAATGCATTGCGATACGGTGAACGCCAGCCGGTGCACGTGCGCGTGTTCCGCCAGGACGACCAGGCCTGCGTACAGGTGCAGGACCACGGCATCGGTATCTGCGCGGCCAACCAGCAGCGGATCTTCCAGCAGTTCGAGCGGGTCGCGACGCAGCAGGCCAGCGGCGGGTTGGGCCTGGGGCTGTATATTTCGGAACAGATCGTCAACGCCCACGGCGGGCGGATACTGGTTGAAAGTGAAGTGGGTAAAGGGGCCACCTTCACCTTGCAATTGCCGCTGGCGACACGTGAACAACAAAACGACCAGGCTCGGGCAACCTCTGCGTAAGCCTGGGGTCTGATGGCCAACTGTAAGAATTTCAAGGCGTTAACATGAGTGAAGATGCACAAGACGTGGTGCTGGTGGTCGAGGACGAACCAGCGATCCGGATGATTTTGCGTGATTACCTGTCAGGCGAGGGCTACCACGTGCTGGTGGCGGAAGATGGCGAACAGGCATTTGCCATTCTGGCGAGCAAGCCGCACCTGGACCTGATGGTGACGGATTTTCGCTTGCCGGGTGGCATCTCCGGCGTGGAGATTGCGGAACCTGCGGTGAAGCTGCGACCGGACCTGAAGGTGATCTTCATCAGCGGTTATCCGGCCGAAATTCTCGAGTCCGGCAGCCCGATCGCCCGCACGGCGCCGATCCTGGCCAAGCCGTTTGACCTGGATACCTTGCATGAGAAGATTCAGGATCTGTTGCGCTGATCGCGGGTGAAGCCCAGACGGGGATCGCATAAGGGCTGACAGGTGCTTGCCACAACGTTTTCAGCGCCTATGAGATCGAGCGCCGCGCGCGCGGCGCTCGATCTCATAGGCGCTGAATATGTCTAGGCGAACACTTGTCAGCCCTGATGCAACCCCCGCATCAGCAGCGGTCCGGCGATCCGATTTACCCGCGAAAAGACCGGAACAGGCTAGCCCAGGGTCCGCTCCAGCCCCCCCACCAGCATGCTCTCCATCAACCCCACCCCCTGCTCCTCGGGCAGTGCCCTGAACAACCCCGGCAACTGGTTCAGCAGCGTCGCCACCACATGCGCCGTGGCCACCCAGGCCTCGCCCTGCAATTTCGCCTGTGGCGCAATCAACCGCAGCAACCCCGCCTCATAACGCGCACGCAACAAGCCCAGGTGCGCCTGCTGAGCTGCGCTCAGGCAACAGAAGTCCCGCTCTGCCAGGCGAAACTGCAGCGGCCGCTCGGCATGCAACTGCCAGTGTGCGGCAATCAGGCAGCTCAACGCCGA
Source organism: Pseudomonas sp. 8_5_2 (assembly GCF_059295255.1). Lineage (NCBI taxonomy): Bacteria > Pseudomonadati > Pseudomonadota > Gammaproteobacteria > Pseudomonadales > Pseudomonadaceae > Pseudomonas > Pseudomonas sp. 8_5_2. Next base: position 3,704,378 of record NZ_CM181238.1, on the reverse strand, counting down.
CGCCCCACGGGCCATGGCCCGACGGCCCTGGTCCAAGGTCGCCTGCAGTTCCTCGAACAATTCCTCGATCAGGTCGTACAGCAGGTCCTGCTTGCTCGGGAAGTGGTGGTACAGCGAGCCGGCGGTCAGCCCCACATGGGCCGCCAGCTCGCGCATGCTCACCTGGCCAAAGCCCTTTTCGGCGAATAGCGCCATGGCCCGGTCGCGTCGCTCCTCGAAGTTGGCACAGCGCATTGCGGCATTGACCGGCGGCATGGTGCCTGCTCCTCAATAGGTGAAGAAACCGCGGCCGCTCTTGCGCCCCAGCCAACCGGCCGCGACCATTTCCTTGAGCAGCGGGGCAGGGCGGTACTTGCTGTCGTTGAAGCCTTCATGGAAGGCCTCCATGATCGCCAGCAAGGTATCCAGGCCGATCAGGTCAGCCAGGGCCAGCGGGCCGATCGGCTGGTTGCAGCCCAGGCGCATGCCGGTGTCGATGTCCTCGGCACTGGCCAGGCCTTCCTGGCGCACGAAGATCGCTTCGTTGATCATCGGCACCAGAATGCGGTTGACCACGAAGCCTGGGCGGTTGCCTGCGGTGATCGGGGTCTTGCCGACTTTTTCGGTTACCAGCAGCGCCTGGGCGTAGGTGCTGTCGCTGGTCTGCAGGCCGCGAATGATCTCGACCAGCGCCATCATCGGCACCGGGTTGAAGAAGTGCACGCCAATGAAACGCTCGGGGTGCTCGATGCTGGCGGCCAGCTGGGTGACCGACAGCGACGACGTGTTGGTGGCGATCAGGCAGTCGGCGGCAACGTTGGCCGCCACCTGCTGCAGGATGCGCTGCTTGAGCTGCAGGTTCTCGCTGGCCGCTTCGATCACCAGCTGCGCGCTGCCGAGCTGGGTGTAGTCGGTGCTGGTGCGGATCCTCGCCTTGGCCGCAGTGGCCTTGTCGGCGTCGAGCGTGCCTTTGTTGACCTGGCGCTCGAGGTTCTTGCTCAAGGTGGCCATGCCACGCTCCAGTGCTGCGTCGGACACATCCACCAGCAGCACCTGGTAGCCCGCTGCCGCGCAGACCTGGGCAATACCGTTGCCCATGGTGCCGGCGCCGATCACGGCGATCTGTTCAATGCTCATTTCTCAGGTTCCCTCAGACGCGCTCGAAGACCACGGCGATGCCTTGGCCGCCGCCGATGCACATGGTGGCCAGCGCGTAGCGGCCCTGGATGCGCTGCAGTTCATGGATGGCCTTGGTGGCGATGATCGCACCGGTGGCCCCCACCGGGTGGCCCAGGGAAATGCCCGAGCCGTTGGGGTTGACCTTTTCCGGGTCGAAGCCCAGTTCGCGGGCCACGGCGCAGGCCTGGGCGGCGAAGGCTTCGTTGGATTCGATCACGTCCAGGTCCTGCACCTTCAGGCCGGTCTTTTCCAGCACCTTGCGGGTGGCCGGGATCGGGCCCAGGCCCATCAGCTCGGGTTCGACCCCGGCATGCGCGTAGCCCACCAGGCGTGCCAGCGGCTTCAGGCCGAGCCGGCGTACCGCGTCACCCGTGGCCAGCACCAGGCCGGCCGCGCCATCGTTGATGCCGCTGGCGTTGCCGGCGGTGACGCTGCCGTCTTTCTTGAACACCGGCTTCATGCCGGCCAGTTGTTCGGCGGTCACATCGCCACGCACATGCTCGTCGACACTGAACTGCACGCTGCCCTTGCGGGTTTTCAGCTCCACAGGGACGATCTGGCTGGCGAAACGGCCTTCGGCGATGGCCCGGGCGGCCCGTTGCTGGCTGCTCAGGGCCAGTTCGTCCTGCATCGCGCGGGTAATGCCATGCTTGGCCGCCACGTTTTCGGCGGTGATGCCCATGTGGAAGTGTTCGAACGGGTCATGCAGGACGCCGACGGTGTAGTCGATGCCTTGCAGGTCACCCATGCGTGCGCCCCAGCGCGCCTGCGGCAGCAGGTAGGGGCCACGGCTCATGGATTCGGCGCCGGCCGCCACGGCCACGTCGGTATCACCCAGCAGCAGGCCCTGGGCGGCCGAGACGATGGCTTGCAGGCCCGAGCCGCACAGGCGGTTGACGTTGAAAGCGGGGGTTTCCTTGGGGATGCCGGCGTTCATCGCCGCTACCCGGGCCAGGTAGGCGTCCCGTGGCTCGGTCGGGATCACCGTGCCCATTACCAGGTGGCCGACCTGCTCGGCGGCCACGCCCGAGCGCTCGATGGCGGCACGGGTAATGGTGCTGGCCAGGTCGGCCAGGGGCAGGTCCTTGAGAGAACCGCCAAAGCCACCAATGGCTGAACGGACGGCACTGACGACATAGATTTCTGGGCTGCTCATGGAGGCTCCGATTGCGAAGGCATGGCGGGACCGGGGCAGGCTCTGCGAGAATGGCCGGCGGTCCCGGAGTGGGATCGAGTCTAGGCAAAGGCTCTGTTGCAGCCTATGCCGGAACTGTTCAAACAACCTGGCACTTTTTGCCACTCAGCATAGACAGCGAAAACCGCCATGCGCGATAGCGATTCGGTCGCCGTGTACTTCCTCAATGCCATGCTCCATGCCCTGCGCGACAGCCCTGGCGAGCGTGATGCCCAGTTGCGCGCGGTGGGCATCGACCCGCAACTGCTCGAGCAGCCCCAGGCACGGGTGCCGGCGAAGGCGTTCGCCGCACTGTGGCTGGCGCTGATCCAACGCCTGGACGACGAGTTTTTCCGCCTCGACAGCCATGGCATGCCGCTGGGCAGTTTTGCCCTGATCTGCCGCGGCCTGATCCTCGAGCCGAACCTGGAAAAGGCCCTGCGCCAGTGCATGGGTGGTTTCAGCCTGTTCCTGCGTGACCTGCGTGGCAACCTGACGCTGCGCGGCGGGCGCGCGCTGATCAGTGTGCAGTCGAGTATTGCCGACCCACTGACCCGGGTGTACGCCGAGGAAACCTACCTGGTGCTGATGATCGGCATGCTTTGCTGGCTGGCCGGGCGGCGCATCGCCATCGACCGCACCGAGCTGGCAGTGTCTCGCCCGGCCCAGGAAGACGACCTGCTGTTGTGGGGGCCGGACCTGCGTCTGGGCAGCGGGCGCACCGAGGTAGAGTTCGACAGTGCTTACCTGCGCTTGCCAGTGGTGCAGGACGTGGCGGCCCTGAAAACCTTTCTGCGCAGTGCACCGCAGGGGCTGGTGATCCGTTTTCGCAACCAGAACGGGCTGGTAGCCCAGGTATACCGGCACTTGCGGGCCCGGCGCTACGGGCAGTGGCCGACGCTGGCGGCGCTGGCGCAGCAGCAAGGGATCAGCGCCAGTACCTTCCGCCGGCAGCTGGAGCGGGAAGGGCGGTCTTACCAGCAGATCAAGGATGAGGTGCGCCGGGCGATGGCCTTCGAGCATTTGCGCGAAGGCGTACTGAGCGTTGCCGAGATTGCCGAGCAGGCCGGTTTCCAGGAGCCCAGTGCCTTCCACCGGGCATTCAAGAAATGGACCGGGCAGAGCCCGGGCAGCTATCGCGCCAGGCTGGCCGGGCGATAGCTGGCAACCTGCGCCACCTTCAGTCCTGCAGATCCGCCGCCAGTGCCTTGACCCGGGTCAGGTCGCCCTTGGCGATTTTTGCCACTCTGCTGCCGTACTCGGCATCGGCCTTGTACAAGAACGACAGGATGATGTGCTTGCTCTGGTCATCTGCGACGGACAGTGACTGACCGAAACTGTTGACCAGGTCACGCTGCTCGTTTTTCGAAAAGGCGCGGTAGAGGTCGCCTGCCTGCTTGAAGTTCTGTTCCCTGGCGATGCCTTGTTGCTGGGTGGTATCGCTCAAGGTCAGCTGGCTGTAGCGCGCCGACTCGGTGCTGCTGCGTGGCTGCAGGCGGCTGGGTTCGTAGTTGACCATGCCTTGGGTGCGGCCGGGATTGAGCAGGCCATCCTGGTTGCCATTGTTGACCGCAGCCCGCGGCTGGTTGATGGGCAGGCTGCCAGCGTTGGCGCCGATCCGGTACATCTGGGTGTCGGCATAAGAAAACAGCCGGCCTTGCAGCAGTCGGTCCTCGGAAGGCTCGATACCGGCGATCAGGTTGGAAGGGGCGAGGGCGACTTGTTCGGTTTCCTGGAAGAAGTTGTCGACATTGCGGTTGAGCACCATCTGCCCGACCCGCCGCTCAGGCACATCCGGCCAGACCTTGGTAGCGTCCAGCGGATCGAAATCGAAGCTTGCCAGCTGCTCGGGGCGCAGGGTCTGGATATACAGGTCCCACTTGGGGTGTTCACCACGCGCGATGGCACTTACCAGGTCTTCGGTCATGTGGCTGAAATGCTTGCCCTGGATCTGCTCAACGGCCTTGGGGTCGAGGTTTTCCTGGCCTTGCAGGCTTTTCCAGCGGAACTTCACATAGGTTGCTTCGCCCTTGGCATTGACGAACTTGTAGGCATGCACGCTGTTGCCGTCCATGTGCCGATAGCTTTTGGGCGTGCCTTGGTTGGAGTACAGCAGGGTCAGGGTGCGGGTGGCCTCCGGCATGTGCGACAACAGGTCGAAGCGCCGGGCGTCATTGCCCAGGTTGTTGCGCGGGTCGGGCTTGAAGGCATGCACCATGTCCGGGAACTTGATGGCGTCACGGATGAAGAACGTGGGGAAGTTGTTGCCGACCAGGTCCCAGTTGCCGGTGCTGGTGTAGAAACGCGTGGCAAAGCCGCGCGGGTCACGCAGCGTCTCCGGCGAGTGCAGCCCGTGCACCACCGAGGAGAAACGCACGAATACCGGGGTCTGTTCGCCGGGGGTGAAGAGCGGGGCCAAGGTCAATCCGGACAGGTCTTCGGAGGCCGTAAACAGGCCGTGGGCACCCGTGCCACGGGCATGTACCACGCGCTCGGGGACACGCTCGCGGTCAAACCGCTGGAGTTTCTGGACCAGGTGCACATCCTGCAGCAATACCGGGCCAGTGGCACCGGCGGTTTGCGAATGTTGGTTGTCACCAACGGCAGCGCCGTTGTCACGGGTCAGCGGCGCGGCCAGCAGGGTTGGGCTGGCCAGCAGGGTTGCGCATAGAAGGGCCAACGCAGAGCGGGTGGGGTGACTTGCAGGCATTGGAGGGCACTCACGGGATGATGGGAGTGCCGATCCTAGTGACGCCGCTGCTGCCGCGCAGTCAGGGCGCTCACCTCATGCTGTATGAAAACTCACCATCCGTGCTTCAGGCGGGGACCATGGCAAAGCCCACGCCGAAGCGGTTCCAGGCATTGATGGTGGCAATCGCCAAGGTCAGGTTGGCCACCTCGGCCGGTTCGAAATGTTCCTGCAGCGCTTCATACTGACCCTGCGGCGCGCCATGCTCCGGCAGGCGGGTCAGGCTCTCGACCCAGGCCAGCGCGGCGCGTTCACGCGGGGTGAAGTAGGCGGTTTCCTGCCACACGCACAAGGTTTGCAGGCGGGCTTCGGTCTCACCGGCCTTGCGTGCATCGTTGGCGTGCAGGTTGACGCAGTAGGCGCAGCCATTGATCTGTGACGCACGCAGGCGCACCAGCTCCAGCAGCGAGTTCTCCAGGCCGCTCTTGGCCAACGCCTGCTCCAGGCCGACCATGGCTTTGTAGGCTTCGGGGGCGTGCTTGGCCCATTCGATACGGTTGTACATGGCTGTCTCCAAGGGGTGTGGGATGGGATGGGGTTACTGTAACGCCGCCCGTTGGTCACCCCGATAGCCAATCGCGCACATAAGCGGGAGGCCAATCGTGCATTCAGCTGCCCACTGCCACGCATCCAATCTCTTCATTTCTGCACGGCTCGCCAAGCCCGGATAATGGCCAGGTCCTGACACAGAGAACCGATTCACAATGAGAGCTGCATTGAACCTGTTGCTGGTGATCCTGCTGGCGCTGAACTTGCGGCCGATCCTGACCAGCATCGGCCCGTTACTCGAACCCATGCGCGCCAGCACCGGCCTGGGTTACCAGCAGGCGGCCTTGCTGACGGCGCTGCCGGTCTTGTGCATGGGCCTGGTGCCCTTGCTGCAACCCTGGCTGCGGCGCTGGATCAGCGAGCATGGCGGCATGCTGGGCGGCCTGGCCGCGATTGCCCTGGCCTGCCTGTGGCGGCTGCAGCTGGACAGCGCGTGGGCGCTGATCGCCAGCGCAGTAGTCGCCGGCCTGGGCGTGGCGCTGGTCCAGGGCATGATGCCCGGGCTGGTCAACCGCTGGTTCCCGGCGCGTCTGGCAGGGGCGATGGGCCTGTATTCGGCGGCATTGATGAGCGGCGGCGGCCTGGCTGCCGTCTTGGGCCCACATATCAGCGGCTACTTTGGCCACTGGCAGGTCGGCCTGGGCCTTTGGGCGATCCCGGCGCTGCTGGCGGTGCTCGCCTGGGCCGTGCTGCGGCCCCGGCAGCAACCGCCAAAGCTGGCCGGCGCGGCTGACGGGCACTGGTTCGGCACCCGCCGGGCCTGGTTGCTGGCCCTGTACTTCGGCCTGATCAACGGCGGCTACACCAGCATGGTGGCCTGGTTGCCGGCCTATCACATCGAGCACGGCGGCAGCGCCCAGGGTGGCGCCGACCTGGTGGGCCTGATGACGATCTTCCAGGTGGCCGGTGCACTGGGCCTGCCGCTGTTGCTGCGGCGCTGGACCGACCGTCGTCCCGGCCTGTGGCTGGCGCTGGCGATCCAGCTGGCGGGCTTCCTCGGCTTGCTGCTGGCGCCGACCCAGGCGCAAGGGTTGTGGGTGGCGATGATCGGTTTTGGCCTGGGCGCCTGCTTCAGCCAGAGCCTGACGCTGACCCTGGAGCATCTGAAAACACCTGCCCAGGCCGGTAGCCTGGCGGCGTTCGTGCAGGGCATCGGTTTCATCATCACCGGCATCGTGCCGTACATCACCGGTTGGCTGCGTGACGTGAGTGGTGACTTCCAGGCGTCGTGGGCACTGCTGACCGTGACAGTGCTGGCGATGCTGCTGGTGACCGCGTGCTTCAACCCGCGCGGCTATGCGGCGGCCATCGCACGCCCGGCCTTGGTGGGCAAGGCCGCACCGGTCAGCTGAGGCGTTGCAGGGTGTCGCGCACCCGGTCCAGCGCCGGGTCGATGTCCAGCAACTCGATCGCGCCGAAGCCCAGCAGCAACCCTGGGCGCACCGGCGCTTCGCTGTAGAACGGCGCCAGCGAGTACAGGCCGACCTCCACCTTGCGCGCAAGGTTGGCCAGCAGTTCGACATCGACCCCAGGTTTGGCCAGGGCGCTGAGGTGGAAACCGGCGCTGGCCGGGATGGGGCTGAACCAGGCAGACAAGTCCCCGCCCAGGCGCGCCAGGATGCGGTCGCGGCGGGCGCTGTAGACCTCGTGGCAACGACGAATGTGTTTGTTCAGGTGGCCTTCGCCAAGGAACCGCGCCAGCGCCCACTGCAGCAGGGTCGGGCTGTGCCAGTCACTCAGGTGTTTGGCCACGCAGGCGGCCTGCAGCACGGCGGGGGGCAGCACGGCGTAGCCCAGGCGCAGCTCTGCCAGCAGCGTCTTGGAAAACGTCCCCACATACGCCACCAGGCCATGGCGGTCCAGGCGCTGCAGCGCATCCGAGGCTGGTCCGTGGTAGCGGAACTCGCAGTCGTAGTCGTCTTCGATGATCAGCGCACCCAGTTCGGCGGCCCGCGCCAGCAGCGCGTGCCGGCGCCGCTCGCTCATCGGCATGCCCAGCGGAAACTGGTGCGACGGCGTCACGTAGATCAGCCGGGTGCCGTCGGCAATCTGCTCCACGCACAGGCCTTCATCGTCTACCGGCACCGACTGCAGGCGTGCGCCCAGGGCCAGGAACAGTTGCCGGGCTGGCGGGTAGCCGGGGTCTTCCATGGCCACCTGGCAACCCGGCTCGACCAGCACCCGGGCGATCAGGTCCAGCGCCTGCTGGGCGCCGTTGCACACCAGCAGGTCGGCTGCGCTGCAGTGCACGCCGCGAGCATAGGCGATGTGGTGGGCGATGGCTTCGCGCAGCTCTGGCAGGCCCTGGGCCGGGAACTGCCGATCGGGGTGGCGCTGGCTACGGCGCAGGGCGTAGTTCAGGCAGCTGCGCCACTGGTCGAACGGGAACTGCGCCTTGCTCGATGCGCCGCCGATGAAATCGTAGCGCGACGGCGCTTCCAGCTGGCGCCGGCCAAGCACTGTCGCGCGTTGCTGCCAGCGTTCGAGGGACGCAGCACCGGCCAGGGGGATGGCCGCAGATTCGCTGCTACGCAGGGGCAGGCGCGGGGTGATGAAGGTGCCACGGCCGACCACGCCGCTGAGCAGGTTGTCGTAGGTAAGGCGCGAGTAGGCCTCGGCCACGGTCTTGCGTGACACACCCAGTTGCTCGGCCAGCAGGCGGGTTGGCGGCAGCTGGGTGCCGGCAGCCAGGTGGCCGCTGTCGATACCGGCGCGCAGTTGCTGGTAGAGCTGGTCGGCGAGGCCTTTGCGGCCTTCCAGGCGGATGTGCAGTTCCATGGGGCGGTCCGGGGCGGGGGAGTGCTCAGGATAGCGGATTGGCTGGGCGACTGAGCGGGATGAACACCGCCACAGGTTGCCGCCTTCGTGCATGGCTGTAGACTGGTGAGGCTGCAATGAGGCCCACCGAGCAATCCAGTCAAGTCAACAAGGCTGGCAACCATGGCCACACAGGTTTGGTACGTTGCAACAAATGTGGGAGCGGGTTCACCCGCGAAGCGCCGCGCGGGCGGCGCTCGATCTCACAGGCGCTGTATATCTGTGCTGGCAAGCACCTGTCAGCCCAGATGCTTTCCACTGTGGGGCCCTACCGACAACAGGGCGGCCTACTCGCCGCTAACCAACCGCCGCGCCAGCTGGTTATGCCGCTCCAGCACCCGCGGCAGGTCGACCGTAGCCAACTGCCCATCCTTCACCACCACCCGCCCATTGATCACGCTGGTGTGCACCTGCGTCGGCGTACAGAACACCAGCGCCGCCAGCGGGTCATGATGGCCACCGGCATAGGCCACGTGGCCCAGATCGAAGGCGACGAAGTCGGCCACCATCCCCGGCGCCAAGGCGCCGATGTCATTGCGGTTGAGCACCTTGGCGCCACCCAGGGTGGCGATCTCCAGGGCCTCGCGCGCCGTCATCGCATCGGGGCCGAAACCTACCCGTTGCAGCAACAAGGCCTGACGCACTTCACCGATCATGCTGGCGCCGTCGTTGGATGCCGAACCGTCGACACCCAGGCCCACCGGTACACCGTGGTCGCGCATCTTGCGCACCGGGGCGATGCCCGAGGCCAGGCGCATGTTCGAACAAGGGCAATGGGCCACGCCGGTGCCGGTACGGGCGAACAGCTCGATGCCATGCTGGTCGAGCTGCACACAGTGGGCGTGCCACACATCGTGGCCGACCCAGCCGAGGTCTTCGGCGTATTCGGCGGGGGTCATGCCGAACTTTTCGCGGCTGTAGGCGATGTCGTTGACGTTCTCGGCCAGGTGGGTGTGCAATGACACCCCGTACTGACGTGCCAGTACCGCCGCTTCGCGCATCAGGTCACGGCTGACCGAGAACGGTGAGCAGGGCGCCACCACGATGCGGCGCATCGAGCCGTGGCTGGCATCGTGGTAGTCCTCGATCAGGCGCTGGGATTCCTTGAGGATGTCGCTTTCCTTCTCCACCACCGAGTCTGGCGGCAGCCCGCCCTGGCTCTGGCCCACGCTCATGCTGCCGCGCGCGGCGTGGAAGCGCATGCCGATTTCCGCGGCGGCATGGATGCTGTCGTCGAGCTTGCAGCCGTTGGGGTAGATGTACAGGTGGTCGCTGGAGGTGGTGCAACCGGACAGGATCAGTTCGGCCATGGCGGTCTGGGTCGACACCGCGATCATTTCCGGAGTCAGCCGTGCCCAGATCGGGTACAGGTTGGTCAGCCAGTTGAACAGCTCGCCGTCCTGCGCCGCCGGCACCACGCGGGTGAGGCTCTGATACATGTGATGGTGGGTGTTGACCAGGCCTGGGATGACCACCTTGCCGGCCATGTCCAGAATGACATCGGCCTGCTGGGGGAGGGTTTCGCTGGGGCCGACCTGCCTGATCAGGTTGTCTTCGATGTACATACCGCCGTTTTTGATTTCCCGGCGTTCGCCGTCCATGGTCACCAGAAGTTCGGCGTTCTTTACCAATAAAGTCTTGGGCATAACCTGTGCCTGCGCAATACGCAGCGGCGTTTGCCGGAGTCGTAGGCGCAGAGCCATGTAACCAGAGTTGCTTTTGATTGTATACAGGGCCCGGTAATTGGTGAATCTGCGGCTTAAAACAATGGAAAATTGGCCCGTAATCGGAATCAGGATAACGAATAGACTGCCGGCATCATTTTTGGAGTTTGTCTTGATGTCCGCTTATCAACCTACCGCCACGGGGGACGCGACGGCGCAGAACGCCGGCGTCAGCATTGCCATCCTGGCGTTCTCGGCCTTTCTGATCGTGACCACCGAGTTCCTCATCGTCGGCCTGTTGCCCGCGCTTGCCCGCGACCTTGGCATCCCGATCTCGGCTGCCGGGCAACTGGTCACGCTGTTCGCCTTCACGGTGATGGTTGCCGGCCCGCCCCTGACGGCGGCGCTATCGCACCTGGACCGTAAAAGGCTGTTCATCGCCATACTGCTGCTGTTCGCCGGCGCCAATGCCCTGGCTGCTGCCTCGACCAGCTTCTGGGTGCTGGCCATCGCCCGGGTCATGCCAGCGTTGGCGCTGCCTGTGTTCTGGGGCACGGCAAGTGAAACAGCCGGGCAGCTGGCCGGGCCGCACAAGGCGGGGCAGGCCGTGTCCAAGGTGTACCTGGGGATTTCGGCAGCCATGCTGCTGGGTATCCCCCTGGGTACCGTCGCGGCCAACGCCATCGGCTGGCGCGCGGCATTCTGGGCGTTGGCAGGCTTGTCGCTGATCATGGCCCTGGCCATGCTGGTGTGGATGCCGTCGGTGACCCGCACGGCAAAGGTCGACTTCAAGCAACAGGCGCGTATTTTTCGTGAGCGCAATTTCCTCGCCAACGTGTTGCTGTCGGTGGTGGTATTCACGGCCATGTTCACTGGTTACACCTACCTCGCCGACATGCTGGAACGCGTTGCAGGTGTCGCCCCGGGGCATACCGGCTGGTGGCTGATGGGCTTTGGCGCGGTCGGCCTGGCAGGCAACTGGATCGGCGGGCGGGCGGTGGACCGTTCGCCGCTCGGGGCAACCGCGCTGTTCCTGGTGCTGCTGGCCATCGGCATGGCGGCGATCGTGCCGCTGGCCCATGCCGGCCTGGTGTTCTGCCTGGCACTGGCGCTGTGGGGCATTGCCAATACCGCGCTGTACCCGATCAGCCAGGTGCGCGTGATGAGTGCGGTGACACATTCCCAGGCATTGGCGGGCAGCACCAATGTTTCGGCGGCCAACGCCGGCATTGGCCTGGGCGCGGTGATCGGTGGCGTGACCATCCCGGGCCTGGGTATCGAGTACCTGGGCTACGTGGCCGCAGGCGTGGCGCTGTCGGGGCTGGGCCTGGTGGCAGTGCTCGGCAAGCTGACCCGTCAGCCGGGTACGCTGGCCCGCGTCCCGTGAGGGGCGAGGCGCGGTAGCAGGTAGTCGAGCAAGGCGCGGACCTTGGGCAGCCCTTCGCGGCTTTTCAGCCACACCAGGTTCATGGGCAGGCCATCGGTCGCCAGCGCTGGCAACACCTCGACCAGGCGCCCCTGATCGAGGTGTTGCTGGGTCAGCCAGGTGGGCAGCTGGCCGATGCCATGGCCGGCCAGCACTGCCGCCACTTCGCCCTCGCCGTCGCCCACCGCGATCCGTGGCTGAACGCTGCGACGCTCCATTTCCCCAGGCTGGCGGCCCTTGAAGAACCACGGGCTGACCCCGCCGTCGGTGTTCCCATAGCCTACACAGTGGTGGTGCTCGAGGTCGCGTTCGGTGCGCGGCACACCCTGCGTTGCCAGGTAGCCAGGTGAGGCGCAGAACACCAGGCGCTGAGCCCCGAAATACTGGTGGCCAAGCGCTGCCGGCCAGGTATCCGGGCCGCCGATGCGCACCACGATGTCGATGCCTTCGTGCACCGGGTCGACGAAACGGTCGGAGAACGACACATGCGGTTGCAGCAGGGGGTGCAGGCGCATGAAATCCAGGATCAGCGGCAGCACATGCAGGCGCCCGTAAGAGGCGGGCAGCTCGACTCGCACCTTGCCGTGGGGTTGGTTGTCGGTGGCGACGATGGCGTGTTCGACCTCTTCCAGGTCAGCCAGCACCGACGTGCAGGTGCGGTAGAAGACGCTGCCGGCTTCGGTGAGTGCCAAGCTGCGGGTGGTGCGGTTGAACAGGCGCGCACCCAGGCGAGCCTCCAGGCGGGCCACGCTCTTGCTGACGGCCGAGCTGGTCAGGTTCAGCCGCTCGGCGGCGGCGGTGAAGCTGCCCAGGTCAGCAACGGCGACGAAGACGTCGATGCCTTTGAGGCGTTCGGAGGAATACATGGCCGGCCTTTTTGATGAACTGGATTCCAGTGTTCGAGCTGTATATTGAATCTCGACCAGGAAAATTCATCAATGGCCTATTCCTGTACCGGCCTCTTCGCGGGTGAACCCGTAAAGAGGCCGGTACAGGTCAGCTCATATCAAACAGTCCCGCGGCTGCTCACTCCATCCAGCAACCGCGCGATCCCCAGCGGGTTGTCGTTTTTCAGGGCATCCGGCAGCAGCGCATCCGGGTAGTTCTGGAAGCACACCGGCCGCAGGAAACGGTCGATAGCCAGGGTCCCCACCGAGGTGCCACGTGCGTCGGAGGTGGCCGGGTAAGGCCCGCCATGCACCATCGCGTCAGAGACCTCGACACCGGTCGGGTAGCCGTTCAGCAGCAGGCGCCCGGCCTTGCGCTCCAGCAACGGCACCAGCGAGGCGAATGCCTGCAGGTCCTCAGGCCCGGCAATCAGGGTGGCGGTCAGCTGGCCTTGCAGGTGGCGCAGCGCCTCGCCCAATGCCCGTGCATCGGCCACTTCCACCACCACGGTGGTCGGGCCGAACACTTCTTCCTGCAGCAGCGGGTCACCGTTCAGCAGCAGGCTTACATCGGCCTTGAACAACTGCGGCTGGGCCTGCTGGCCGGTTTGCGGTTGCCCGGCCAGGTGCTGGACGCCCGGGTGTGCCAACAAGTGCTGCACGCCGGTCTGATAACTGCGCAGGGTGCCGGCGTTGAGCATGGTCTGTGGACCCTGGTCGGCCATATGGGCTGTCAGCGTTTGCACGAAGTGCTCGAACTGCGGCGACTTGATGCCCACCACCAGGCCCGGGTTGGTGCAGAACTGCCCGCAACCCAGCACCACCGAAGCGGCCAGCTCGCTGGCCACTTGCTCACCACGAACCTGCAGCGCCTGGGGCAGGACGATGACCGGGTTGATGCTGCTCATTTCGGCGAACACCGGGATCGGCTGCGGGCGGGCCGCGGCCATGTCGCACAGGGCACGGCCACCGCGTAACGAACCGGTGAAACCGACCGCCTGGATGGCCGGGTGCTTGACCAGCGCCTCACCGACCCCGGCGCCGTAGATCATGTTGAATACGCCTGCCGGCACGCCGCTGCTGGCGACTGCGCGGTCGATGGCTGCGGCCACATGGGCGGCCGTCAGCATGTGCCCGCTGTGCGCCTTGAATACTACCGGGCAGCCCGCGGCCAGCGCCGAGGCGGTGTCACCGCCTGCAGTGGAGAAGGCCAGCGGGAAGTTGCTGGCACCGAACACCGCCACCGGGCCGACGCCAATGCGGTACTGGCGCAGGTCGGGGCGAGGCAGCGGGGCACGTTGGGGCAGGGCGCGGTCGATGCGCGCAGCGTAGAAGTCGCCACGGCGCACCACTTCGGCAAACAGGCGCAGCTGGTTGCTGGTGCGGGCACGCTCACCGCGGATACGCGCTTGCGGCAGGGCGGTTTCCTGCATCACGTGCTGGATGAAGTCATCGCCCAGCGCATCCAGTTCGTTGGCGATGGCTTCAAGGAAGGCGGCGCGTTGGGCCGGGCCGGTAGCGCGGTAAGCCGGGTAGGCGGCCTCCGCAGCCAACACGGCGGCTTCGACTTCGTCGCCGGTGGCCTGATGGAAAGCGAAGGGCAGCGGTGCGCCCGTGTGGGCGTCGACGCTGTTCAGCAGCACCTCACCGTTGCCGCGGAGTTGGCCGGCGATGTGGTTCAGGCGATGTTCGATGGACATTTCGTCTCCCTTGGGCAGTGACAGTCGTTGGGCTGGGACTGTAGGGCACCCATGGGAGGCTGAATAATGATTAATGCCGATCAGGCGATAACAAATCGTTATCGCCGCACACCCAGGGCCGGATTATTCAGGCGCTAATCGGCCAGCTGCAGCTCCGGCAGCTTCACCCGAAACGCCCGGGTCAGCCCCATCAGCACCACCAGGCCCATGCCCATCCAGCACAGGCCAATGGTGAACGACAGGCTGGTCAGGCTGCTCCACAGCCACAGGGTGCTGAGAAAACCCAGGCCCGGAATCGCGCCATACAGCAGCACATTACGGCCCCCACGCAGCTTCTGGTCGACCAGGTAGTGCTTGACCACCGCCAGGTTCACCGCCGAGAAAGCGAACAGCGCGCCAAAGCTGATCATGTTGGCGACGGTGTCCAGGGTAATCACCAACGCGATCAGCGACAGCAGGCTGACCAGCAGGATAGCCGTGGCCGGCACGCGCTTTTTAGTCGCCAGCTGGCCGAACACCCGAGGCAGCGCTCCGTCGCGGCCCATGGCGAACAGCACCCGCGACACGCTGGCCTGCGAGACCATGGCCGAGGCAAAGCAACCGGCCACGTAGGTGGCGGTGAAGGCGGTAACCAGCAGTTCGCCACCCACTCGGCGCATCACGTCCACCGAGGCCGAGTCCGGGTCGGCGAAGCTGCCCCAGTCGGGGAACACCATCTGCGCGCAGTACGACACCACCAGGAACAGCAAGCCGCCAATCAGCGACACGGCGAGGATCGCCACGGGAATACGGTAGGTCGGGTTGCTGGTTTCCTCGGCCATGGTCGACACCGCATCGAAGCCCAGGAACGACAGGCACAGCACGGCAGCGCCGGTCATGATCAACGGCACGCTGAAACCGTCGTGATGGAAAGGCGCCAGCAGCGACACCGGCTCCGCCTGTCCGCTGAGGTTGTGGATGGACAAGGCGACGAACACGATGATGAACACCAGTTGCACCACCACCAGGATCCAGTTGACCCGGGTGATCGACTCGATGCCGATCAGGTTCAGCAAGGTGACCAGCGCAATCGAGCCCGCCACCCACACCCACGCGTGGATGGACGGGAAGTACTCCGACATGTAGATGCCGATCAGCAGGTAGCTGAGCAGCGGCAGGAAGATGTAGTCGAGCAGCAGTGTCCAGCCGGCAATAAAGCCGATATGGCTGCCGAAGGCCTTGCGCGTGTAGGTGTAGACCGAGCCGGAGTAGGGGTGGGCCTGGACCATGCGGCCGTAGCTGTAGGCGGTCAGCAGCATGGCGGCGAGGGTCAGCAGGTAGGCGGTGGGCAAGTGCCCTTTGGTCATCTGGGTGACCAGCCCGTAGGTGGTGAACACTGCCAGGGGCACCATGTAGGCGAGGCCGAACAGGACTAGGGCGGTCATGCCCATGGACTTGCGCAAGCGCCCGGTGCTGGCGGCGGGTAGTGACGGGGCATGCGGGGCGGCGGTATGGGCTGTACTTGTTGTTGTATGCATGGCTAGCTCCTGGAAAGGGATGCAGCACACCGCAGTACGCGAGCTGGCTCGCTACCGGTGGGTGTAGTGCAAGGAGGTCGAGCGGGTGGCTCGCAGCGCTGGGGCGGTTTGATGCTCCCACACCCCGCAGGCACCCGGAATCACCCTTTGGGGTGAGCTGTGTGAAGCCCCAGGCAGCAGCGCAGCTGCTCACCCCAAAGGGTGATTTCGGTGTTCGCGGCGCCATGGGAGTATCTGGCCAACAACGCACCGCACTGGCGGCGGTGCCTTACTTGATACGGCAGGCCCAAAGTGACTGATCAATTGCTTTCGCAACCGTGGTTCGAGCACCTGGCCAAGGTCACCGAGGCCATCGGCCGGCCGGGCTTTGCCGCCACCCTGTTTGCGGCGCTTGGCGTGATCCGGCCTATCCAGGCCACCACGGTATACCTGTACCCGCAGGCTGGCATGCCCAGCGCGCTGTTCGAGCAGGACGACAAGGCGCCCTGGCAACCCGAAGGCAATGTCAGCCGCTACCTGTCCGGCTTCTACCTGCTCGACCCGTTCTACGGTGCCTGCGTGGAGCAGGTCGAATCGGGCTGCTACGGCCTGTTCGACATAGCGCCCGACCATTTCGAGGTCAGTGAGTACTACCAGTCGTTCTACCGCCACTCGCACCTGGAGGATGAGCTCAACTACATCCTGCAGGTGGCGCCAGGGCACAGCCTGGCGGTGTCGCTGGCGTTCACCGACAAGCTCGACGGGCACAGCCGCGAATTGTTCGGGCGCATCACGCCCTGGGTGCTGGCGGTGCTCGGCAAGCACTTTGCCGGGCTCGACAGCCGTGCCGGGCGATTCGAGAACATCCTCGAGCAACGCATCCACGCGGCCCTGAACAACTTTGGCAGCTCGCTGCTGACCGAACGTGAATGCCGTATCGCCCAGCTGATCCTGCGTGGCCACTCCACCAGGTCGCTGGCCGAGCGCCTGGGGGTGTCGGAAGACACCATCAAGTCGCACCGCAAGAACGTCTACGCCAAGCTCGACATCGGTACCCAGTCCGAGCTGTTTTCCCTGTTCATCGACGCGCTGGCCAATGCCCAGGGCGTGCTGGGCAGGGACCCGCTGGAAAGCTACATGGGCAAGCTGCGCTGAGCGCCAGCTGCCCTGCAACCCCACCGCAAAGGAAAACCAACAATGAATGCGCCTTTCGCCCCGCAACGCCAGACCCGTGACTACCAGGCAGCCGATGCCGCGCACCACATCCATGCCTTCCTCGACCAGAAGGCGCTGAACGCCGAAGGGCCGCGGGTGATCGTGGGTGGCGAACGCCTGCACCTGTGGGACAGCGAGGGCAAGCGCTACCTGGATGGCATGTCGGGCCTGTGGTGCACCCAGCTCGGCTACGGCCGCCGCGACCTGACCGCCGCCGCTGCCGCGCAGATGGACCAGCTGGCCTACTACAACATGTTCTTCCACACCACTCACCCGGCGGTGATCGAACTGTCCGAACTGCTGTTCAGCTTGCTGCCCGGGCACTATAGCCACGCGATCTACACCAACTCAGGCTCCGAAGCCAACGAGGTGCTGATCCGTACCGTGCGCCGCTACTGGCAAGTCGTCGGCCAGCCGACCAAGAAGATCATGATCGGCCGCTGGAACGGCTACCACGGCTCGACCTTGGCGGCCACGGCGCTGGGCGGCATGAAGTTCATGCACGAAATGGGCGGGCTGATCCCGGATGTGGCGCACATCGACGAGCCGTACTGGTACGCCGAGGGCGGCGAGCTGACCCCGGCCGAGTTCGGCCGCCGCTGCGCGCTGCAGCTGGAAGCAAAGATCCTCGAACTGGGCGCCGAGAACGTAGCAGGCTTTATCGCCGAACCGTTCCAGGGTGCCGGTGGCATGATCTTCCCGCCGGAAAGTTACTGGCCGGAAATCCAGCGCATCTGCCGCCAGTACGACGTGCTGCTGTGTGCCGACGAGGTGATTGGTGGCTTTGGCCGCACCGGTGAATGGTTCGCCCATGAGTACTTCGGCTTCGAGCCCGACACGCTGTCGATCGCCAAGGGCCTGACCAGCGGCTACGTGCCCATGGGTGGGCTGGTGCTGAGCAAGCGCATTGCCGAGGCGCTGGTCGAGCGCGGCGGGGTGTTTGCCCACGGCCTGACCTATTCCGGGCACCCGGTGGCGGCGGCGGTGGCGGTGGCCAACCTGAAGGCACTGCGTGACGAAGGCATCGTGCGCCAGGTGAAGGAAGACACCGGGCCGTACCTGCAGCGCATCTTGCGCGAGGTGTTTTCCGATCACCCGTTGATCGGCCAGGTGCAGGGTGCCGGGCTGGTGGCAGCGCTGCAGTTTGCCGAACACAAGCCGACGCGCAAGCGCTTTGCCAACGAGAACGACCTGGCCTGGCAATGCCGCACCTTCGGCTTCGAGGAAGGGGTGATCATTCGCTCCACCCTCGGCCGGATGATCATGGCCCCGGCGCTGATCGCCAGCCATGGCGAGCTGGACGAGCTGGTCGAAAAGACCCGCATCGCCGTGGACCGTACCGCGCGCCTGGTCGGCAGGCTCTGACCATCCGCAAGCCCACCGCCACCCCTGTGGGAGCGGGCTCACCCGCGAAGAATGCGACGCGGTGTGTGGCACCGGCTTTGCTGGTGCCCGCGGGTGAACCCGCTTCCACAGGGCTGTACGAAAACTGCACCTTATGAGCAACAGAGACCGCGATGGCGGTTACCTGGAGTACAAATGTACACCCTCGAATTCTGGCAACAACGCGCCTCGGACTTGTATCTGCCCGCCTGCGCGCTGATCGACGGCAAAGCCGTCAACGCACAGGGCGGCGCAACGTTCGCCGCCATCAACCCCGCCACAAACCAGGTCCTGGCACAGGTCGCCGCCTGCGGCCAGGCCGAGGTCGACCTGGCCGTCGCCAGCGCCCGTCGGGCCTTCGAGCAAGGCCCCTGGCCGCGCATGGCCCCGACCGAGCGCAAGAAAGTACTGTTGCGCCTGGCCGAGCTGATCATGGCCCACCGTGAAGAGCTGGCCCTGCTGGACTCGCTGAACATGGGCAAGCCGGTCATGGACGCCTACAACATCGACGTACCGGGCTCGGCACATGTGTTCGCCTGGTACGGCGAGGCGCTGGACAAGCTATACGACCAGGTAGCGCCTACCGCAGCCAATGCCCTCGCCACCATCACCCGGGAGGCCTTGGGCGTGGTCGCTGCGGTGGTACCGTGGAACTTCCCGCTCGACATGGCCGCCTGGAAGCTTGCCCCGGCATTGGCCGCCGGCAACAGCGTGGTGCTCAAGCCCGCCGAGCAGTCGCCGTTCTCGGCCCTGCGCCTGGCCCAGCTGGCGCTGCAGGCCGGGTTGCCGGAAGGGGTACTGAACGTGGTGCCGGGCCTGGGCGAGCAGGCCGGGCAGGCGCTGGGGCTACACCCGGATGTGGATTGCCTGGTGTTCACCGGCTCCACTCAGGTGGGCAAGTACTTCATGCAGTACTCGGCCCAGTCCAACCTCAAGCAGGTATGGCTGGAGTGCGGCGGCAAAAGCCCCAACCTGGTGTTCGAGAACTGCCAGGACTTGGACCTGGCGGCGGAAAAGGCGGCGTTCGGCATCTTCTTCAACCAGGGTGAGGTGTGTTCGGCCAACTCGCGGCTGTATGTGCAGCGCTCCATCCATGATGAGTTCATCGAGCGCCTGCAGGCCAAGGCCCGCCAGTGGCTGCCGGGTAATCCGCTGGACCCCGCGAGCCGTGCCGGGGCCATCGTCGACGCCGGGCAGACGGGCCGGATCGAAGCGGCCATCGCTCGAGCCGGGCAGGAAGGGGCGCGGTTGCTGTGCGGTGGGCGGCGGCTGACCATCGCCGGTTCGGACAACTACATCGAGCCGACCATTTTTGCCGGTGTCGAGCGCTGCATGAGCCTGGCGCAAGAGGAGGTCTTCGGGCCGGTACTGGCGGTGAGCGCCTTCGACACCGAGGAGCAGGCGGTGCGCCTGGCCAACGACAGCATCTACGGCCTGGCGGCCTCGGTGTGGAGCGACGACTTCAACCAGGTGCACCGGGTGGCGCGGGCGCTGAAGGCAGGCACCGTGTCGGTGAACACGGTCGATGCGCTGGATGTCACGGTGCCGTTTGGCGGTGGTAAACAGTCCGGATTCGGCCGCGACCTGTCGCTGCATTCGTTCGACAAGTATTCGCAGCTCAAGACCACCTGGTACCAGTTGCGTGGCTGAGAGCTGGCCTCTACTTCGATCCAGCCAACTGCGAACGGGTCAACAGTGCATCCAGCACCACTTCGCACGCGGCTCCCCAGGTCGCGCTCACCGGCTGATGCATCAGCACCGCCAGTCCATCCGCAGTGAAGGTGCCAGGGGTGGCAATGGCCTGTCCAAGGGCCTTGAGCGTGTACTCCGGCTGCTGCCCCGCGCTGGCCACGCAGTCCTGCAGATTGCCCAGCACCAGCGCCCGTGCCTCGGCCGCTGGCAGGCCTTTGTCCATCAGCCATTGCTGCAGGTCGTGGAGCAGGAAGTAGAACCAGCCATTCATGCACGCCGCCACCGTGGCCAACTCGAACTCGGGCTCGCCGTGCAGCACCACCAGCTTGCCCAAGGGCGCCAGGTATTGGGTGGTGAGTGCGTCGGGCGGGCAGACCACGACGGTGGACTGGTTATATTGCGCTGCGTACGACAGCATCGCACGCACGCAGAGCGCACCGGGAAACGCGCTCGCCAGCTGCGCCAGGCTGATCCCGGCGGCCAGCGACACCAGGCGCTGGCCGGGGCGCAGGCTGATTTCCTCGGCCAGTTCGGCCAACGAATGCGGGCGTACGCCGATCAGCACCAGCTCGGCCTGGTCCACCACGGCCTGGTTGCTCGGCAGCACCTGACAAGCATGTTCACGGGCCAGCATGGCGGCCCGGTCGGCATTGCGCGGAGAAAGCAGAATGGGGCCATCGAAACCGCTGCGGCGCAGGCCGATGACCACTTTTTCGGTGAGCTCGCCCACCCCTAGAATGCCCAGGCTGTGCATGGTGTCTCCTTGTCAGCTTTCCAGGCCGGCGCGGCGCTGGCCCCAGTGCAGGTTGAGGTTCACGCCCACGCTCAGCAGCGGTTCCGGCGGGTTGCGGTTGGGCCCTTTGGAGCCCAGCAGAAAGTCGATCAGCTCATCACGCTCGCCGCACAGCCAGTCGGCCAGCAGGGTGCCGGTGGCGGTGCCACGGGTGATGCCCAGGCCATTGCAGCACAGCGCGGCATGCACGTTGGGGGCGAGGGTGCCGAAGTGCGACAGGTGGTTGCGCGACAGGCACATCGAGCCGCCCCAGGTGTATTCGAATGGTATGCCCGACAGCATCGGGAAGCGCCGCTCGAACGCGTCGCGGTGCTGGCGCCCGGCGCGGGCAATATGGCGCGGGTGGGCGCGCCCATCGGCGTTGAAGCTGAAGCTGTTGCGCACCAGCAGGCGCTGGTCCGGCGTGCGCCGCAGGGTGCTGCCGAACGGGTCGGCGGGGATGATGCCCCAGGTGGCCTTGCCGCCCAGACGGGCCTGTTCTGCTTCGGTCAGCGGGCGGGTCATGCTGGCGTAGGTGAAGATCGGCAGTAGGCGGCCGGGCAGGAAGCCGAAGTGCGAGGCGAAGGCGTTGTTGGTCAGCAGCAACTGGTCGGCGATGATCTCGCCGTTGGCGTGCTTGAGGGTGATGCGGCGGCCCTGCTCGATGTGGGTGATGGTGGTGCGTTCGTGCAGGGTCACGTTGCCTGGCAGGCTTTCGGCCAGGCCCTTGGCCAGGGCGGCAGGTTGCAACAGCTGGGTGCCCGGGGTGTACAGCGCCTTGCGGTAGAACGGGGTGCCGACGTGCCCGGGCAGGTCGCGGGCATCGATCATCTGGTAGGGCTGGCCGAGTTTTTCCAGGCCGCTGCGGTAGGCTTCCAGCACGGCCAGGCCCTTGTCTTCGACGGCGGCCTGGTACTTGCCGTCCGGGCGGATCTGGCAGTCGATGCCGTGCTGGTTGATCAGCCCGCGCAGGATCGACTGGGCGCGCAGGTTGAGCTTGAGGTTCATCCTGGCGGTGGCCAGGTCACCGATGTAGTCGGGGGCACCGATGTCGTGGGGCAGGTCGATGGCGAAGCCCGAGTTGCGTCCCGAGGCGCCGAAGCCGACCTCCTGGGCATCGACCAGGATGATTTCGTCGTCGGGGTGGTGCAGCGCCAGTTGCCGCGCTGCGGCAAGGCCGGTGAAGCCCGCGCCCAGCACCACCCAGCGTGCCTCGCTCCGCCCTCGGTGTGCGGCGCGGGGCTGGCGCTCGGGGCTGAGGTGGAACCAGCCGCAACCGTTGTCGTCCGCGGGGGTAGCGGTGTTTCTGTACATGGGATTTTTATCCGTGTTGTTTTCTCCACTATGGCATTGGGGGGGCGGGGGGACTATGACGGGAGGGACGGGGAATGGGATGTTTTGGCTGGGGGTTGGGTGCTGGGGGGGGGCGGCTTGAGGAGCGCCCCTAGGTGTGCGGCACGCCCTTTGCGCTTGCCCCGCCCGCAAACTCCGGCTTCAGATGCCCCTGTTCATCCAGCAGGTAGGCATCCATGACCTCGCGCACCACCGGCCCTGCCACCCGGCCACCGGCTTCGCCGTTCTCGATCATCACCGCCACTACAACGCTGGGGTGGTCGGCCGGCGCAAATCCGACGAACAGGGCGTTGTCGCGGTGCCGTTCGAGGGTCTTGTTGCGGTTGTAGCGCTCGCCCTGCTTGATCGCCACCACCTGTGCGGTGCCGCTCTTGCCGGCAATCCGGTACTGCGCCCCGGCCGCAGCGGCGCGGGCGATGCCGCGCGGGTCGTGCATGACCATCTGCATGCCCTGGCTGACCTGGTCCCAGGCATGCTTGTCATGCAGCACGATATTGGGCATCGGGTTGGGGTCCACCGGCGTATCGCCGCCCACCGTCATGGCCAGGTGCGGGCGGTGCCACACACCCTTGCTCGCCAGCAGGCTGGTGGCCTGGGCCAGCTGCAACGGGGTCACCTGCATATAACCCTGGCCAATACCAAGGATCAGCGTCTCACCCGGGAACCACGCCTGGCGCCGCGTGGCGCGCTTCCACTGGGCCGACGGCATCAGCCCGGAGGCCTCCTCGAACATGTCCAGCGAGACCTTCTGGCCCAGGCCGAACTCGGCCATGTAGTCGTGCAGGCGGTCGATGCCCAGCTTGTGCGCCAGGTCGTAGAAGTAGGTGTCGTTGGACCGCATGATCGCGGTGTACATGTCTACCCAGCCGTCCCCACTGCGGTTCCAGTTGCGGTACTTGTGCTCGTAGTTGGGCAGTTCGTAGTAGCCCGGGTCGAACACCCGGCTGCCCGGGGTGATCACGCCGCTGTCGAGGCCAGCGATGGCCACTTCCGGCTTCACTGTCGAGCCGGGCGCATACAGGCCGCGCAGCACGCGGTTGAACAGCGGGCGGTCGATGGAGTCGCGCAAGGCGGCGTACTGCTTGAAGCTGATGCCCTTGACGAACAGGTTGGGGTCGAAGCTGGGGTTGCTGACCATCGCCAGTACATCGCCGTTGGCCGGGTCCAGTACCACCACCGAGCCACGGCGGTCGCCCAGGGCTTTCTCCGCAGCCACCTGCAGGTGCGAGTCCAGGGTCAGGACAATGTCCTGCCCCGGTGTCGGCGCCTTGTGGTTGAGCACGCGCATTACCCGGCCCTGGGCATTGGTCTCGACTTCCTCGTAGCCCACATGGCCGTGCAACTGGGTTTCGTAGAAGTGCTCGATGCCGGTCTTGCCGATCGACTGGGTACCGCGGTATTCGGTGCTGTCGAGGGTCTTGGTTTCGCGCTCGTTGATGCGCCCCACATACCCCACCGAGTGGGCAAAATGCTCGGCCAACGGGTATTCGCGAATGAACTGCGGCTCGACATCCAGGCCTGGCAGGCGGAACTGGTTGACTGCCACCAGGGCGATCTGCTCTTCGCTCAGCCCGACCATCAAGGTAACCGGCTCGAACGGTTTGCGCCCGCGCCGCAGGTCCTTGTCGAACTGCTTGCGGTCATCTTCGTTCAGGCCCAGCACCTGCGCCAGGGTATCGAGCACCTTGGCCGAGTCGCCGCCGGCCCGCTCGCGGGTCATGGTCAGGTCGAAGCTGGGCTTGTTGTCGGCCAGCACCACGCCGTTGCGGTCGTAGATCAGCCCGCGTTCAGGGGCGATGGGCAGCACGTGCACGCGATTGTTTTCCGACACGGCGGTCTGCTGGTCGTGTTGCAGCACCTGGAGCACGTAGAGCCGGCCCACCAGTACACAGACCAGGCTGAACACCAGGGCGGCGCAGGCGAGAAGCCGGCGGTTGACCAGGTGCTTTTCCTTTTCGTGGTCCTTGAGGGGGATGGGTTGCGGCATCGGTGGCTCGTTTTTGCAAGGTATCGCGCCGTGCGGGCGCGCGATCGGGCCGGGGATGCTACGCAACACCTACTGCACCCTCAAGGCGAGTGGCGGGGGGCGTCAGCCTGATATTGGCTGGGTAGCCCGTGATCAGGGCGCTGACGGGCAACATGAAGATTTGTTCATGGCGGGGAGCGAGACCAGATGCAGCAAACATCGCACGGAGCAGACCAGGTAGGCCGGCTACACAATCTGGCTATGGGCAGGGAGTAAGCGAGGATACCTGGCAAGGTGTTTGCGCAACACCACACCAGGTACCTCAGCTCGCGACTATTAGCCGCGACGTTGTCAATGCAGGCCCGGGCGCTTCGGCGAGCGTGTTCGCCGATCTGCCCTCTGACACTGGCTTTGCGTAATTACGTAAGTTCTACGTTGGTGGCGTAGTGCCTGTTGCCTTTTTTTACTACTTTGAATCTCACCATGTCACCATTTTTCAAGTTTAGCGATCCCACTGCCTCCTCAGCCAGGATGACATCTTCATCTTCGATCTCGTAGTCGAGGAAGCCCGCTTTCAGTGAGGCATTGTACATCTTGACTTTTGCCGTCTTTATATCGCTCATGTTTATCGCTCCTGGTTGGATTTGACGCTAAGGTATCAATAAAAAGGCTGACCATTTGAAATGTACTTTAGTACTGTTGCTTTTCACGTCTGCCGCATGTTGCATGATCGGTAGCAAGCGATAATCTTCCTGGAATTATTGCAGCAGATGCCCACGACCTGTTTGGCCCCAACTGTACATCTGCTCTACCTTTACGGTGTAACGTCCCCATGGCGTGACGGGGTCTGACGCATCATTGCTTGAGAGTGCGATGATGGAGCTGGTTGCAATGTAGGTTTCGATCCCCTTACCTACTAGCAAGGCGGCTGCTGTTCCGCGACGAGGCAGGATCGCGAAGTTGTTCAGGAGATAAAGCTTGTGCTGGGCTTTCCCCGTTATCCTTAAACTCCAATATTCCACCTCTCGAAGGTCCTTGAAGTTTGCCTCGCCCAGGTAGTCGATCAATTGGCTGGCTTTGGCCTTGAGCGTGTTCCCTATGCCACGGCGGGCAGGTGTCACTGCCTCGGTGGAAGTGCGAGCGCCCTTAAGGTTCTGCATCGCGTACTCGCTGAAGCGCGCGGTGCTGGTCGGAGGCCTGGTAAGATCCTTGGCGTGCAAGACCCTTTTGCCGACCTGGCGCACCGCTCGCATCCCGTTCTTGACCAGGGCCGGTAGCTTCTTGATCAGGCCCACCGCACTTTCAGTAAGCGACGCCAGCGCAAACGCCAGCGACGCATAGCCTAGCTTCCTGGACAGTTCAGGGTGGGACTCCTCCGTCAATTCAGAGGCCACCTCGAAGCTGAACGAGAGTACCGAGCAGACCGTCATCGCGGCGAAGAGCACCGAGGCGGCGCCACCGGTCATCACCGAAGCGACGATACCCAATATTGTCAGCGTGGCCGAAAGCGCCAGGCCACGCCAGCGTCCACCGACCTGCATGGGCTTGGTCTCACGCAGGACCTCTTTATAGCTGCGCAAGGTCTGTTTCTGTTCCTCGCGGCTGATCATGATCGCGCCGCTGGGATCATGCAGGTTGACCGGGTCCGGGCAGTGGGCATAGTCGTTGACACCCCCTTCGCCGAATGGGCTAAGCCAGTCAGGCTGGGCATAACGACGCAGGGCCAGTACGTAGCAGCGGTATCCATGGCCTGCATGATACTGGCCGATCACCGGGTCGCGGCGCATGCCGTTGTAGCCGCTGATCACCTCCTCCAGTGCCGCGCCTTCGCCGAAGGGTAGCAGCGGGGCGAGTTGCAGGTTGGCGTCGCAGACCTGGCCGACGATCCCCGATTGGGGGTCGTCGATCAGCCAGCGCACCTGGTTGCCGTCATACTGCGCCAGCCCCGGAGAGATGCTGGTGTGTCGGGTGGGCTTGCCAGCCTGGTCGAAACACACCTGGCCGATCAGTTCATCGCCGTCGTAGCGCAGTTCATGGGTGGTCTGGTGCTGCTGGTCATATTGCGCCCCCAGACGTTGCAGGCCGTCGTATTCGTAACGGGTGAGCAGGGCGCCGGTACTGTCCTTGACACTGTTGAGCTGGCCGGCGGCGTTGTAGTCCAGTGTGCGTTGCTGGCCGACCTTGCGCAGTTGGCCATTGCTGTTCCAGGTCAGGGCCGTTGTCTGCTTGCCGGTTTTCATCGAGGTCAGGCGCGTAGGGTCAGAGGCCATTGCATAGTCGAACGTTTCCGTCACCGCATCGCCTTCGAATGGGGTACTGGTGCAACGGGTCATATTGTCCAGGCTGTCCCAGCTGAACGTCTGGGCCTTGACCGGTGTGCCGTTGGCATCCTGCGGGCAGAGTGCCGCATGCGAGGTGTCACAGGCATAGCTTGCCAGGCGGTCGAGCGGGTCATAGGTGAAGTGTTCAGTGCGCAGCAATTCGCCGTCCTGCCAGCTGGCCTTGCTGGCCAGGCGACCGTCGCCACGCCAGGTCATGTGCTGGCTGAAGCAGGGTGCTCCGTTGCGCAGGAAGGTGCGCGCGGTTTCCCGGTTGAAGCCGTCATGTTCGCTGTGCACCTGCCATTGCCCGGCGCCAGTCAGCGCGTGCACCCGGCGCGCCTGCAGGCGATCAAGCTCGTCGTAGCGGTACAACACGTCCTCGTGCTCCTGGCAGGTGCGCAACAGCCGTCCCTGGCTGTCGAGGAACACCCGCCGCGTGCGGCCGTCAGCGCGTCGCGCTGCAAGGTTTTGCCCCCGCAGGCTCTGCCATTCGGCACGCCTGACAGTACCTCGCGGTGTTTTTTCAGTGGTTCGCCGGCACCCGGGCACCTGCGCGCTGGCGATCAGCTGTTGCCAGCCTGAACCGGACAGTGGGCCAGGCGCGCTGCTCAGCACGGTCGATCCGTTATAGTTTGTCTCGCGGTACAGGGCGTTGTCATCTGCCGCAAAGCGCGCGCTGCTGGCAGTCTGAAGCCTCTGCAACCGGGTCTTGTCGGGCAAGGTCACGGTCTGGTCGGCAAACCGGTATTCGCGGCTGCCTACCGTGCGTGTGGTGAGCTTGCCGTGTTCGTTCAGCGCCTGGCTCGCGACCACCTTACCGTCCACGGTCAGCGTGCAAACCTGGTTGCTGAAGCCGTGGTAAGTGCGCTCGATGGTTGTGTTATCGGGTTGGGTTACCTTGGTGACCCTACCGAGAACATCGCGTTCGAGCGTGTAGTTCAGCGTCTGCTCGCCCAAGGTGCGGGTGTGGCTGATGACATTGCCGGCGGGGTCGTACCGCTGATCGAGGCGCAGGTGCTGCGTGCCGAGGTGGTCCGCCCATTGCACCGAGCGTTGGAAGGTGCCGTCGGTTTTTGCAGTGGTGGTGCTGGTACGCCTCGACAGGCACCGGGCGCCCAGGCCTTGCTGTTCGGTTAGTTGCACGGCCGAATCAGCGGTAGCCCAGAAGTTGTCGGTTGGTAGTTTATTTGGATACAAAGATTTCGCATGCGTCTTTAGTTTTTCGTTGTCATCGATGTTGGCTAAATCGAACAAGTTTAAGATGTCAAAATCATCGCTGGAAACTTCGAAGTTCGACAGGCTGTCTGAGATGTGTTCAGGATCTCTTAAGGTATCAGGAACTTGAAGCCAGTTGTGTGCATCCTCGATCCCGCTCAGGTCGGTAAGTCCGGCAAGGTGTTGGATGTGTTTGATTAGCTCAAAGTGGTCAACTATCGTTACTTCGTGTGCTTCTGCTATAAAGATAATGTCCTCGTACGTGCCTCGTATGGTATTGACCGTAGAGTTGTGCCCTTTGAGCGGAAATATTGGACGGGTATGCAAAAGTGGATCTTTAGTGTCCATGCGTGTGAGTTTTTCAACTATACGATGAGCAAATACTTCGACGCCCGTAGAGCTCCCTTTGGTATAGTCGTACGTGGCGATAAGCGTGTCCGCTTCAACAGCAGCCGGCTCATCTGTCACCGCCCGCGTTTCCTGGGCCAGCCAGGGTTGACTACCCAGCGACCCACGTAAAGGTGTGTCTTTGCGCACAGCCTGGCCACCTGGCAGGTAATCCCACGCCCAACTGCCCAATACCGACGATTCATCCAGGTCTGAGAAGCAGTGTTCCTCCAGGGGTACATAGCTGTCAGTATCTGCTCTGCGCCACGAGGTGCGCCAGGCGCGTTGCAGGCCATCCAGGCACGAGAGGCTCTGGCTGCCATCCTTGAAGGTGCGTTGTACCGTTGTACTGCTGACTTCGCTGTCGGTGTAGACCGATTCGATGCGTTCGTCAGCCGCCTGCCTGGCTGTCTTGCCGGTGCTATCGGGTGCCAGCTGGTAGCGGGTTTCTTTGGTTACCCGGCCCAAGGCATCGCGCTCCTCCCAGTGTGTCTCGACGCCATTCTCGACCCTTTGCAGGGCGCGCCTACTGTAGCGCGAACGGACTTCCTTACTGACCTGGGCACTGCCCGCAGGCGTCGTTGCACTGACGATCACCTGGATACCGGGTTGGGTGGGGTTGTCGATAAATTTCTGCACAGTGGTCAGCGTAATACTCTGGTCGTCACGATGCGTCGTCTGCCGGCTGGTAATCGACCATTCCTGAACCTCGCTTTGCCCGCTGGGGGTTTTCTTGCTGGCGGGAACTGCAGTGCTGGTGCTGATCTGGTGCCACAGCGCTTCCTGGCCGGTCAGCTCCCAGGTGGTGTCCTTGTCGAGGGTGTCGTTGGTCAGCGTGCCGCGGATGTTATCCACCATCACCATTTCGGCCAGTTCCAGGTAGTCTCGGTCGTCGCGGGTGACTTTTCGATAGCCGTAGAGCTTCAGGCCCTGAGGGTTGCCATAGTCGTCACACTGGTACTCCGCCATCAGCGGCGCACTGGTGTATGCCGGCACGAAGGGGCACTCCAGCGTCGGTACTGCGCCAAGCGCTTGCACATTGCCAACCGTGATCTGGTTATGCGTCTGATCACCGTGGTTATAGCAGTAATGAATCGAATGCGAACCGTTGGTATACAGGCGCAGGGGGTTGCCTTGGGCGTCAGTCACGATCGTGGTGGCGTCCACTGTCTTGCCCAACTGTTCGCGCTTTGTTTTTGGCGACAGGCTGAGCATGTTCATGATCGCTCGGGACAGCTGCTTCCGCCTCTTGGTATCTTGCCGCCAGAACCTTTGCAATACGGCCAGCCGGCGGTCTGTCGCCGGGGCATTTGCGGTGACTTTTATCGAGGCCCCGTCCTGCTTGACGATTATGCTCCTGGTGATCTCGGCCAGCTCATCCCCCCAGCCTGTATAGCGGAAGGTGGTCGTGGCCTGCCCATGTTCCAGATAGAACTCAAGCCAATGGTCCTCTGAGGAGCCTGAGCCTCGCAGCAGCACTGTGCGCATGCCCTTGTGGTCCAGCCCGAAAGCGTGCAGGTCGTGCGCGATGGCGGCATGAATACCGCTTTCCACGGCTGCGATGAACACCGCGTCTTCGCTGAACTGATAGCTGCCCGTGTAGCTGTAGCGGTCTATATGATTCTGCTGCCCGCATCCTGGCAGCAGTGCGTGCAGCGCCACCCGAGGCAGGGCGTACGGTCCGTTCAACGAGGCACTTTCCTTGACGTACTGGACGCATTCGAGAGAACCGTCCTGCTCCTGCAGGCGGCACAATACCCTGTCCAAGGTCGGATCATCGTCGTAGCCGCAATCCACCTGCTGCACAACGATGCCCTTCTGCACGCGCTTGAGTGTGCTCAGCAAGTACTGCTTAAGGGTAAGTTCGACCTCGAACGCATCGCCGGTGCCATGCCACAGGTGCATGTTTACCCGGCTCTCGGCCTTGAGCTCAGGGTCGACATATTGCGCGCTGAACAGCTCGGCTTCGCCGCTCTTGATGCTCATCAGCAGGAATTGACCGTTCTGGCGCTTCCATTGTAGATC
Source organism: Pseudomonas sp. 8_5_2 (assembly GCF_059295255.1). Classification (NCBI taxonomy): domain Bacteria; kingdom Pseudomonadati; phylum Pseudomonadota; class Gammaproteobacteria; order Pseudomonadales; family Pseudomonadaceae; genus Pseudomonas; species Pseudomonas sp. 8_5_2. Next base: position 3,674,429 of record NZ_CM181238.1, on the reverse strand, counting down.
CAGCGCTTCGCCGAACTGCGAGATGATGCGTGACGGCAATAGCTGCACGAACGGCCGCTGAAACAGCGCGATACGCCTGTCCAGTTCCTTGGTGTTGGAATGCTTTCTCCAGGCATTGCGGGCTTCTCTGTAATCGATGATCCCCCCGACAAGATACCCATAGGGGGAAATCACCAGCAGCGCCCACTGCGTCCAGTGTTCAGGAATCAGCAGTGGGTCCGGCGCGCTGCCGGACTTGATCGCCTGCAAGTACTCGAGCACGGCCCGGCGAAACTCGTCGTTCGGTTCAACCGTGTCACTACCGGGCGCATCCGGTTTACTCAGGATCTCCTGGCGGCCACTGGGAAACTCAAGGGTGAACCGGCTGTAATCCTTGTTGCAGCTCACCCGGCAGGACTTGGTCTTGATGGATTCGCCTGCGCCCAGCCGGGTCCACTCGTCGTCGCTCAGCATGACCTGGGTGCTATCGGCGAGAGTGAGCCGGCGGTGGTCGTTTTTCTCGATGGCGCTGGTAATAATGCTTGAGAAGCGCCAGGCCCAGCCATCGCCCAGGCCCGCTTCGTTGCCGCGTAGCGCCGAGTAGTGCAAGGTCAGGTCGCACACCGGGCCCAGCCCACGCAGGCCTTGCAGGGTCGCGATCGGGTAATGGGCATGGAACAGGCCGCTGCGCTCATCCACGCCCGTGCGGTCGTGGCCGCTGGTGTCGAACAGTTCGGAGTGACTGGTGTTGCCGAAGTCCTCGCACAGGAAGCTGATCTCGGTATACTTTTTCAGGGGCGCAGGCGGGGTGAATTTGACGGCCTGCACGTCGTGCCAGAAGCGGTTCGAGTTGAAACCGCCTATATGACCCACAGTGAGTTCTTTAGCATCGCGAGCGTCTCCCGGATAGGTGAAGTACAGGTCGTAGACGCCATTATCGATCGGCCCTGCCCAGGTGATGCTGGTGTCGGTCACACTGACCGGCCACTGCCGGTGCTCACCGGCGCGTGGTACGCAGGCGGTGACCCGATAACCGTTTTCGTATGCAACATTGTCCAGGCGGAATTCCAGCTCCCCGTTCAACGACTGCACATCGACCTGTACGCTGGCAGTACCTGCGGTCACTGTAAATCGGGCTTGTTCAGCCAGCCTGCCACTAGGCAAGTCGTCAGTCTCCAGTAAGTACTTCCCGTAGTCGTCATCGCGCCAGGCCTCGCCATCGCCGACGTTTTCCAGCAGCACCTGCAATTCGCTGAAGCGCAGCACGGAGAGCGGTTCGGCGGCTGCCCCGACCTGCACTTCCGGCCAGGCCTGTGCCTTGAGGAATTCGGCCAAGGCCTGTAACCAGCTATCCCGGTCACTGACCGTTTCGGCATCCTGAGGTTTGAACAGTGCGCGATGCAGCAACTTTCGGCTGAAAGGGTGCCGCACTGTGGCCAGCACCGCATGCCCGGTGTCGGCTCTCCAGGCCGATTGCAGAGTAGGCCCCGGCAGGTAATTGGCTGCGCCGGGCAGTGTGGTGAAAATACGCAGCGCATCACCGCGTTGCCACAGGTGCAGGTCGTTGCTCGCATCGGCCGGCCCAGCCTGTGGGTTGTGTGTGGCCGCTCGAAGGTAGGGCGATACCGGCGAGGCGTTCAGGGCCGTGGCCCAGGCGCCCAGCCATTTGCCTGCGGCGCGCTGAGCCTTGCCTGGCACCCACTCATGATGTGCGAGCAAACGATGGGAAAACGCATCGTAGACCCACGCCTGCAACGTGTGCCCTGCTTCGAGTGCATGTTCACCCTCTACAGCCTGGCTTTGCCACCAATTCACCTGGGTAAGGGTCACGGACAGCTCGGCGCACTGCGGCACCCAGAAGGCATTGTCTTTGTCGGCAGGGGTGACGGTGCTGCCATCGAGGACGCCTGCACGCAGCACGTGGCTGTCACGGTTGATCTGCTCGCACAGTGCCTTGGCCCACTGCGTGCCGGCTTGCGTCGCCGCGGGGGTGAAGAAATGGTGTTCGTACAGCGCCTGGGAGGTGAGGTCGCGCACTTGCAGGCACAGTGTTTCGTCCGCCACAGGGCTGAAGGATTCGTCACAGGCCAGAGCCTGGACGATGTTGGCGGCAAACGGCGCGTTGCTGAACGTGCGATAGCGGGTGGGGCTCCACAGCCTGAGGGTTTCGGCAGTGGTGGAAAAGCTGTTGTGAGCTTGCCAGGCTCCGGCGCAGATGGGCTCACCCGCAGCCGCCAGATGATCGGCAAAGGCTTTTGGCCATGACGTGGCAGAGAGTTGGCCCTTCTGCGCAGGATAATCGAGCCTGCGGATATCGCCATCCAGCCGATCGATGAGGAAGGCGCTCAATACCTCCCCTTCGGCCAGGGCTCGGCCTGCCTTGATGGTGCTGCTGGTGTTCCAGCCGCCGTCGATGCTGCCCACCCGCTCGAGCGAGAAGTCGGTCATGTCGGGAAGGGCGCCGTCGGGCTGGTTGGAGATCAGGTACGGGGTTGATGGCGATTGCAACTGAAGGGCTACAGGTTGCTCGGCCAGCATCTCGGATGTGGTGTAAATGGCTTTGATAGAGCTGTCGTACAAACTGGAATTTCCCAGCGGGGGAAGGTCTGGTAAAAAGTCGAACTTTTCTTTCAGGATTTTGAAGTCATTCTGAGTTTGCTCAGGGCAAGTGATGGTCAGACTGCCAAACTGGTCATTTGAGATCAGGCCGTATCCAAGGGTGTTGTTATTTCTGGAAATTGGGTTGTTGAACTCAATAATTACAAGGTCGGTGGGGATGGTTGCTGCATCTGCTATAGCGTCAATTCCCATGCGCTGGGCATTATGGTTAACCAACTTCTTCGTGATGCTGGCCAGGCTGTCGTTTTTTTCAAACGCGGCTTTTACAATGTCAAGCCCTGTGAGGTCATAAATGGTGCGAATTGCATCCTTGGATATATACCCTGAGTTTAGCTGTGACGGTTGTGTAAAATAATTCGTCCAGCAGGTGAGTTCCAAGGGGGCGCTTCGTTGGAGCTCGGTGTTCAGGTAACACAGAACTTCATCCAGCACAGTGCTCCTTGAGACCACCAGTTTGTCGGAGTGCTTCATTAGCTCAGAGCTCTCAACGGCACATATGATCCCGCAGGGGTGCTTGGGTTGACTCCCATCCCAGCTGGAATATGGACCGAAGAAGCCGCGACCATCCGTGTACTCAATCATTACCAGTGATGGTGCAAGCGGGAATGGCGGTATTTCTTCTGCGTGCAGCTCACGTGCGCCTTGGCTGATGAGTATGTCAAATGCGTTGTCGAGTGTTTCTTCGAGAGCGTCGTAATATGCCTTGTTTTGGCTGGTTAATGCAATTGTTTCCTTCTCGACCCCCTCGATGGATTCGATGAACCTAAATTCGTCACGGCTCTCATAAAATATTACAACTGACAGCGAACCGTCCTGGCGACTATAGTCAACTTCAATGTAGTTGTCGTGGATGCTTATCAGCCAGGCACTGTCATTGTTGACCTTGATTTTCTGTCCTGCTTTCAACCCGGCCTTTTCAATAATGCTTCTGTTGTAGCCTTCAACTGTTATTCCTGAGAAATGGCTCATTTTGCGCTCCAGAAATTCGCGGCTGACTCAATTGCGTGGCGTGGTTTGATTGGGCTAGTGCCAGTCTCTGGGCAGCTGGAAACTTTGTCACCTGGCAAAAATGCCAGGTCCCCAGGTAGTCCGTATTTCCCCAAACCTGCTATTCCTAAGAGGACACGCATCCCACCAAGGCCCCTCGATGCTGGTCATCGAACATCTGCACAAATCCTTCCCCACCCCCCCCCAGGCCCGCTCCCGGTGCCGAGATGTCCAGGCGCGCATCGGCAACTTCAGCAACGCCGACGAGTGCTCGTGGCAAGTGCGTACCTTCTGTAGGAGCAGCCTTGTGCTGCGAAGAGCCTGCTCCTGCAGGGCCGTCGACTTGACGCTATTTCTGCAAGGCAACCACCCCGGCTTGCGCTAAGATGCCCGCTCATGTCTCTGGAAGCTGCCTGGATGAGCAAACCCGGTCAAATGGTGCTGGTGGCACTGCGCAAAATGATCGCCTCGGGCGAGCTGGCGGCTGGCGAGCGCCTGATGGAAGTGCCCACCGCCGAACTGTTCGGCGTCTCGCGCATGCCGGTGCGCATGGCGTTTCGTACCCTCGAGCAGGAAGGCCTGCTGGTGCGCTTTGGCGGCCGGGGCTTTCAGGTGCGTTCGGTCAGCGCCGATGACATCGCCGGTGCGGTGGAGGTGCGTGGCGTACTGGAGGGTCTGGCTGCCCGCCAGGCGGCAGAACGCGGGCTGTCAGTGCAAGCGCGCGCGGCACTGCAACAGTGCCTGGTGGATGGCGACCAGCTGTTCGACAAAGGCTTTGTGACCGAAGAAGACCTGCAGGCCTACCACGACCTCAACATGCGTTTTCACCAAGTGATCGTCGCGGCCAGCCACAACCCGGCCATCGCCGATGCCCTGGCGCGCAACGACCATCTGCCGTTTGCCTCGGTCACCGCGCTGGCCGTGGACCGCCATGACCTGGCCCGCGAATACCGGCGCTTCAATTTTGCCCACATGCAGCACCATGCGGTGTTCGATGCCTTGGCCAACGGCCAGGGTGCCCGCGCCGAAGCGATCATGCGCGAGCACGCCAATGCCACCTTGCGCTATGCCGAAACCTTCGGCGGGGCAGCGGCGGACGCGGGCATGAAAGTGATCCTGCCTTCGTCCTGAGCGGTTCAGATATCCAGCACCAGCATCGGCGTTTTCGAGCGTGAGCAGCAAGGCGTGAACTGATCGTTCAGGGCCTGCTCTTCTTCGGTCAGGAACAGGTCGCGGTGCTCCGGTGTGCCTTGCAGTACCCGGGTCAGGCAAGTGCCGCAGATGCCTTGCTCGCATGACATGGCGATTTCGATGCCGTGCTGTTCCAGCACCTGTACCACTGTGCGGTCTGCCGGCACTTCAAACACCTGCCCGGTGCTGCCGATCTGCACCGAGAAGCTGCCGTCGGTGCTGGCGTCCACCGGTGCCGCGGCAAAGTACTCGCGGTGCAGGCAGGCCTCTTGCCAACCCAGCCCCTTGGCGCTGTCCAGCACATGCTGCATGAAACCGCCCGGTCCGCACACGTACAGGTGCACGTCGTCTTGCGGGTTGGCCAGCACCGTGGCGATGTCCAGGGCAGTTTCCGGTTGTTCGTCAAAATGCACGAACAGGCGCTCGGCGAAAGGCGCATTGCGAATGCGTTCTACAAATGCCGCGCGCTCGCTGGAGCGGGCGCAGTAGTGCAGCTCGAAGTCATGGCCGCGGTGACACAGCTGCTCGGCCATGCACAGGATCGGGGTAATGCCGATGCCGCCGGCAAACAGCACGCTGCGCCGCGCGCCTTCGGCCAGCTGGAACAGGTTGCGCGGCGGACTGATGCGCAGCCGTGCCCCCGCCTGCACCTGCTCGTGCAGGCTGCGTGAACCACCGCGTGACGCCGGGTCGTTGAGCACGCCGATCAGATAACGGTGGCGCTCTTCGGGGTGATTGCACAGGGAGTACTGGCGCACCAGCCCACCAGGCAGGTGCACATCGATATGCGCGCCGGCAGTGAATGCCGGCAGCAGGCTGCCATCTGCCGCCGCCAGTTCGAAGCTGCAAATGCCCAGCGCTTCATCGTTACGGGATACCACTACGGCATCGATCATGTTGGCGAATCCTCAGGCAGGGGTTGCGCTGGTGGCGATCAGTTGTGGTTGTGGCGCACCTTCCTTGGCGATGATCCGCTCCAGCACCTTGCGCGACTGCACGCCGCCGGCATCGATGTTCAGCTTCAGCAGGTTGCGCTGGGGATTGGCCAGCAGGTTCTGCTGCTGGCGCTCGAGCATTTCCAGGTCTTCGCTGAAGATCTTGCCCTGGCCCTCGCGAATGTTGTCGGTCAAAGCCTGGTCATGCGCGGCAAAGTTGCGCGCCATGCCCCAGAAGTACCAGATCGAGGTATCGCTCTCGGGGGTAATGAAGTCGACCACGATGCTCGACGCCTTGTGCTGGGCCTCGGCGTGGTAGCCCCCTTTGCCGGCGTGCGCCACGCCGACTTCGATCAGCACATGGCTGGGCGGGGTGAAGCGGCAGATCTGCCAGCGGTCCACCGGCACATCGTCGGCCAGGCCGTTGCCGCGCAGGGCCATGCGCCAGAAGGGCGGGGCCATGATGTTTTCCATATGCCGAGCAGTGACCACTTCGTCGCCGCTGACGGTGGTTACCGGCGGTGCTTCGTCGATTTCCTTCTGGCCGATGCTGGAGGCGTGCACGTAGGTTTCGTGGGTCAGGTCCATCAGGTTGTCGATCATCAGGCGATAGTCGCAGCCGATGTGGAACAGGCCGCCGCCGTAGGCCCATTCATCATTCACCGCCCATTCAAGGTGCGGAATCAGCGACGGGTCGGCCTGCGCCTGGTCGCCGGGCCAGACCCAGATGAAGCCATAACGCTCGACTGCAGCGAAGGTCTTGTTGCAAGGGAAGCCCCGGACCCGCTGGCCTGGCATCGACACGGTCTTGCCGTCGCAGCCCATGACCAGGCCGTGGTAGCCACATACCAGGTTGCCGTCCTCCACATAACCGAGCGACAACGGCGCGCCACGGTGCGGGCAGAAGTCCTCCACGGCGGCTACTCGGTTCTCGTGGCTGCGGTAGAACACGATCTTTTCGCCGCAGATCTGCCGGCCCAGCGGCTTGCTGGCGATTTCTTCGGGGGTGCAGGCGACGTACCAGGTGTTTTTGGGGTACATGGGAGGCTCTCCGGGGTTTTGTTTTTATTTAATGGATCCATTAGAGCGGTCCGCTGCACCGATGGTCAACCTATAATTCAGGGATTTAATCGCCTTTTGGGCGATTATCGAATTATCTGTGGATCCATTATAGGTTGCCTGTATTTCCACCCACGATTGTTCCGCTGCCGCTCTCACAGGGCGCCCGTGTTGCTCCAAACCTGCTATTCCTAACAAGACATGCATTCCACCAAGGCCCCTCGATGCTGGTCATCGAAAACCTCCACAAATCCTTCCCCACCCCCCAAGGCCCGCTCCCGGTGCTGCAAGGTGTCGACTTGCGCCTGGCCCGCGGCAGCAGCCTGGCGCTGATGGGCGAGTCTGGCAGTGGCAAGAGCACCTTGTTGCACCTGGTGGCCGGCCTGGACCGTGCCGACAGTGGCCGCATCCTGATCGACGACGTCCCGCTCGACAGCCGTTCCGAGGCCTCGCTTGCGCAGTGGCGACGGGAGGGGATTGGCTTGGTGTTCCAGCAGTACAACCTGATCAGTAGCCTGGATGTGGGCGCCAACCTTGCCTTTCAGGCCAGGCTGGCCGAGCGGCAGGACCCCGACTGGGTTGCGTATCTTGCCCAACGCTTGGGCTTGGCGGACCTGCTTTCGCGTTACCCGGAGCAACTCTCCGGCGGCCAGCAGCAACGGGTCGCCATCGGCCGCGCCTTGGCCGGGCGCCCGGCCTGGCTGCTGGCTGACGAACCCACCGGTAGCCTGGATGAAGCCAGCAGCGATGAGGTGCTGAACCTGCTGCTGCAACTGGTCGCGGAAGCCGGCAGCGGTGTGCTGATGGTTACCCATAGCCCGCGGCTGGCGGCGCGGTTGCAGCGGCGTTGTTACCTGCAGGCCGGGCGCGTGCGGGCCGAGCAGCGCTGATGAGGCTTTTGTCGCTGGCATTGTTGGCGTTGCTCAGCCACTGGCGGCGCCATCGGGTGCAGTTTTTCAGCATCTTTACCGGGCTGTGGCTGGCCACGGCGCTGTGGACCGGAGTGCAGGCGCTGAACAGCCAGGCACGCAGCGATTATGCCCGGGCCAGCGCAGTGTTGGCCGGGCCGTTGCAGGCGCAAGTGCTGCCGCGCAATGGCGAGCGCTTCGACCAGGCGCTGTATGTGCAGCTGCGCAGGCTGGGCTGGACGGTGTCGCCGGTGCTGGAAGGGCGCTTGCGCCTGCCGGGCGAACCGACGCGCAACGTGCAGCTGATCGGCATCGAACCACTCAGCCTGCCGCCGTCCAGCAGCATCGCTGGGGTGCAGCCGCAGGCATTCGATCTGCAAGCCTTTATCGGCTCGCCCGGGCAAGCCTGGGTCGGGCCGGACACCTTGCGTCAAATGAATGCAAAACCTGGCGATCCGGCAGTCGACAGCGAAGGGCAGCGGCTTCCACCTTTGCGCTTGCAGCCAGCGTTGGCGCCAGGGGTGATCGTGGTCGATATCGGCCACGCCCAGGCACTGCTGCACGCACCTGGGCAATTGTCCCGATTGCTGGTGGCTGATGCACCCGGGGCACTCCCTGCGAATATCGCGCCCTTGCTCGAGCTGCAACCTCGGCAGGACGACGGCGGGTTGCAGCGCCTGACCGACAGTTTTCACCTCAATCTGACCGCACTTGGCTTGCTGGCATTCATCGTCGGTCTGTTCATCACCCATGCCGCGATTGGCTTGGCCCTGGAGCAGCGGCGCGGGCTGATCCGTAACCTGCGCGCCTGTGGCGTCAGCCTGAAGGTGCTGCTGTGTGCCCTGCTGCTGGAGCTGGGCCTGTTCGCGCTGCTGGGTGGATTGGCCGGGGTTGCCAGCGGCTATGGGCTGGCCGCGTGGTTGCTGCCCGATGTGGCCGCCAGCTTGCGCGGCCTTTATGGCGCACAAGTCGCTGGCACGCTGAGCCTGCCCGCAGGCTGGTGGCTGGCCGGTGTGCTGGTGAGTGTGCTGGGCGCGTTGCTGGCGGGACTGGGCAGCGTGTTGCGGGCAGCACGCTTGCCGTTGCTGGCGCTGGCGCAACCCCAGGCGTGGCGATTGGCGCAGGGGCCCTGGTTGCAACGTCAGGCCATGCTGGCGGGCGTGTTGCTGCTGTTGGCCTTGGCTTGCGGCATGCTGGGCGACAGCCTGCCCAGCGCGTTCGGCATGTTGGCAGGTTTGCTGCTGGCGGCGGCGCTGCTGCTGCCGGCCTTGCTCGATCGGCTGCTAGGCGGGTTGTCGCGCTGTTGTCGGCGGCCATTGTCGCAATGGTTCGTCGCCGACAGCCGCCAGCAACTGCCGGCATTGAGCCTGGCACTGATGGCGCTGTTGCTGGCGCTGGCTGCCAGTGTCGGCGTGGGCAGTATGACCGAGGGCTTTCGCAAGACCTTTGTCGGCTGGCTGGACCAGCGATTGTCGGCCGACCTGTATGTGACCCCTCGCGACACTGCCCAAGGTTTGCAGATCATCGAGTGGCTGGGGCAGCAAGCGGCGGTCACTATGGTACTGCCCGGCTGGCGTGTGGAAACCAGGCTGCAAAACTGGCCGGTGCAGGTTCAGGGCATTGTCGATCACCCCGTCTATCGCAGCCGCTGGCCATTGCTGGCGCAGCACAAGCAGGCCTGGGAGCAATTGGCCAGCGGGCACGCCGTGATGCTCAGTGAACAGCTGGCCAGGCGGCTGAACGTGCAACTGGGCGATAGCCTGAGGCTGCCTGGCCGCGACTCGCCGGGCCTGGCTGTGGTGGGGATCTACGCGGATTATGGCAACCCCAAAGGCCATGTGCTGGTCAACGAAGGTTGGCTGCGAGCCCATTGGCCAGAGGCAACACTGAGTGGCGTCAGTGTCGACCTGCTTCCCCTGCAGCGGCAGGCCATGAAGGCGGCACTGCAGCAACGCTTTGCCCTGGACGACAACCGAGTGGTGGAGCAAGCGCGCCTGAAACGCTGGTCGACCGAGGTGTTCAACCGCACTTTTGCCGCCACGGCCGCCCTCAACAGCCTCACGCTTGGCGTGGCCGGCGTGGCGCTGTTCATCAACCTGCTGACCCTGGGCCAGTCCCGCCTGGGCCAGCTGGCGCCGTTATGGGCGCTGGGGGTGCGCCGCAGCCATCTGGTCTGGTTGAGCCTGGGCCAGTCGCTCATGTTGAGCAGCCTTACCGTGCTGCTGGCGATTCCGCTGGGGTTGTTGCTGGCTTGGTGCCTGGTTGCGGTAGTGAATGTGCAGGCGTTCGGCTGGCGTTTGCCGCTTTACGTGTTCCCCGCGCAACTGTTGCAACTGGCCGTGATGGGTATGCTGACCATCCTGCTGGCCAGCGCCTGGCCCGTGTGGCAATTGGCGCGGCGCCAGCCCCGTGAACTGTTGAGGCCCTTTGCCGATGAAGCGTAATGCGTGGCTGGTGCTGTGCGGGTTGTTGTGCGGCTGTGATCAGCCCGCACCGCAGAGCTATGCCGGGCTTGGGCAGCAGGCGGGGGCGTTCAGCCAGGTGACGCGCGGCCGTACGCTGCAATTTCCACACGACCATGGCCCCCACGATGGCTATCGCATCGAATGGTGGTATGTCACCAGCAATCTCAAGGACGCCCAGGGGCGTGACTGGGGCGCGCAGTGGACTTTATTCCGTTCGGCCCTGCGGCCTGGCCCGGAGACCAGCGGCTGGGATAGCCCGAACCTGTGGATGGGGCACGCGGCGCTGACCGGCCCGGGTGGTCACCAGTTTGCTGAAACGCTGGCGCGGGGCGGGATTGGCCAGGCCGGCGTGCAGGCGCAACCGGTTCGGGCGTGGATCAACGATTGGTCGCTGCAGGGCACGGGGATCGAGCACCTGCAGATGGTCGCGGGTGGCACCGGTTTTCGCTATCGCTTGCAACTGCACAGCGATCTTGCGCTGGTGTTGCATGGTGACAAGGGCTATAGCGAGAAGTCCGGCAAGGGGCAGGCTTCGTACTATTACAGTCAGCCCTTTTACCGTGTGCACGGGGAGGTGGAGCGTGGTGGTCAGTGCATAGCCGTCACCGGTCAGGCGTGGCTGGACCGGGAATGGAGCAGCCAGCCGCTGGCTGCTGGGCAAACCGGCTGGGACTGGTTTTCGTTGCACCTGGACAGTGGGGCGAAGCTGATGCTGTTTCAGGTACGCGAGGCGCAGGGTGAAGCGTATCGGGCCGGGACCTGGGTTGGCCCGGACGGCGAGGTTGTGTCGCTGCAGGGGGCGCAGATACAGCTGCAGGCACTGGGTTGGGCGCGGCAGAAGAACGGCAAGAAGGTGCCGACGCAATGGCGGGTGCGGGTGCCGGGGCATGGCGTGGATATGAAGGTTGATGCAGTGGAGCCACAGGCCTGGATGGAGACACGGTTTCCGTATTGGGAGGGGCCGGTGCGTTTGAGCGGGAGTGGGGGTGGGCGGGGGTATTTGGAGATGACCGGGTATTAGGGGGGGATTCGGCGATTTTGCGGTTCGTTGTCGGTAAGGCCATAGGGATCGCATCAGGGCTGACAGGTGCACGCCACAACAACCCCATCAAGGCTGACAGGTGCTTGCCGCAAGATATGCAGCGCCCGTGAGATCGAGCGCCGCCCGCGCGGCGCTTCGCGGGTAAACCCGCTCCCACATTTGTTGCAACGTGGCCATGCCTGTGGAAGAGGGGTTGCCTGTCTTGGTGCATGGCTTGAGCCTGGTGAGGCTGCAGTGCGGCCAACCGAGAAATCCAGTCAAGCCGACAAGGCTGGCAACCATGGCCTGACAGGTTTGGTACGTTGCAACAAATGTGGGAGCGGGTTTACCCGCGAAGCGCCGCGCGGGCGGCGCTCGATCTCACGGGCGCTGCATATCTTGCGGCAAGTACCTGTCAGCCTTGATGGGGTTGTGACAAGCACCTATCAGTCCCTGACGCGCTCCCTGCGGGCTTGCCGGCGACAAACCAAAAATCAGCCCGAGTTTCTTCAATCCTTGATCAACCCCCTCAAAACCGCCCGCGCTTCTTCCGTCCGCAGGCACTCGATAAACAACTGGCTTTCCCGCGCCACCGTCGCCTCCAGCTCGGCCCGCTGGCTGTCCTTCAACAACCGCTTGCTGATCCGCAGCGCAGCTTGCGGGTAACGCTGCAGCTGCCGCGCCAGCTTGCGCGCCGCAGCCAGGCACTGTTCACCGTCCTCGTGCAGTTCATTGGCCAGCCCCCAGGCGACCGCCTGCTCGCCGTCGAGCAACTCGTTAGCCAGCAGCAGCCGCGCCGCGCGTGCCTGGCCGAGCAAGCGCGGCAGCAACAGACTGGAACCAAACTCCGGGCACACACCCAACGGCGCGAACGGCATGCGCACTTTGGCCGACCGGCTCACCAACACCTGGTCGCAATGCAGCAGCAAGGTCGCACCAATGCCGATCGCCGCGCCACTGACCGCGGCGATCAGCGGCTTGTCCACGCCCATGACCACCCGCATCAGGCGGAACACCGGGCTGTCCAGGTCGCTGGGCGGGTTGTCGAGGAAGTCGCGCAGGTCGTTGCCGGCGGTAAAGCACTGCGGGTTGCCGGTAATCAGGACGACCTCCACCTGCGGGTCTTCGCTGGCCGCCAGCAACAGGTCACCCAGTTGCTGGTACATGGTGGTGTTCAAGGCGTTGAGCTTGTCGGGGCGGTTGAAGGCCAGGGTCAGCAGGCCCTGGTCGAGGTCGCGTGTGATCAGGTCGTTCATGGCAGCCGCTTTTGTTGTTGTGGTCGGGCCCATGGGGGCAGGTGACAAGGGTTTATCATGCCGTCCGGCTTGTTGTACAGTCGTTCAGTCCCGCCTTGGGCCCCACCCCCCGACCAGAGAGCCGCCGATGAACCAGGAAGCCCGCTACCACCGCATGCTGCCGGAATTGCGCAAAGCCAACCTGGTCGAAGCGACCCTGGTGTGCCTCAAGCGCCATGGCTTCCAGGGCGCGTCGATTCGCAAGATCTCCGCCGAAGCCGGGGTATCGGTAGGGCTGATCAGCCATCACTATGCGGGCAAGGACGAGCTGGTAGCCGACGCTTACCTGGCGGTCACCGGCCGGGTGATGGGCCTGCTGCGCGAGGCCATGGCCCAGGCTGCACCCAATGCCCGCGAGCGGCTGTCGGCGTTCTTTCGCGCGTCGTTCTGCGCCGAGCTGCTTGACCCGCAATTGCTCGATGCGTGGCTGGCGTTCTGGGGCGCGGTGAAGACCGCCGATGCGATCAACCAGGTGCACGACCATTCCTACGGCGAGTACCGCAACGAACTCAGCCGGTTGCTGGCCACGCTGGCCGAGGAGGAGGGCTGGCAAGGCTTCGATGCCGACCTTGCGGCCATCAGCCTGAGTGCCTTGCTCGATGGCCTGTGGCTGGAGTCGGGGCTCAACCCCGGCACCTTCACCCCCGATCAGGGCGTGATCATCTGCGAGGCCTGGGTCGATGGCCTGCAGGCCGGTGGCCGGTTGCGCTTCAGCCTGCCCAAGGGCTGTTGATCACCCGTTCAGTAGCGAGTACGCTGCTGTCGCGAGTGTGTAGCACAACACCAATAAAAAAGAGAAACACGCAATGACGCCTCGAGTATTGATCGTCGACGACGATCCGCTTGTTCGTGACTTGCTGCAGGCCTACCTGTCCCAGGAAGGCTATGACGTGCACTGCGCCGACACGGCGGAAAAGGCCGAAGCCCTGCTTGGCAGCCAGGATGTCGACCTGGTGCTGCTGGACATCCGCCTGCCCGGCAAGGACGGCCTTACCCTGACCCGCGAGCTGCGCGTGCGCTCGGAGGTCGGCATCATCCTCATCACCGGGCGCAACGACGACATCGACCGCATCGTCGGTCTGGAATGCGGCGCCGACGACTACGTGATCAAGCCGCTCAACCCGCGTGAGCTGGTATCGCGGGCGAAAAACCTGATCCGCCGCGTGCGCCATGCCCGCGAAGTGCTGCCGACGCCGGCCTGCGCGCAGTCGCTGAAGCAGTTCGCCGACTGGGCGCTGGACACCGACCGTCGGCGCCTTATCGACGCCCGTGGCAGCCAGACCCTGCTGACCCACGGCGAGTTCCAGTTGCTCAGCGTGTTCCTGCGTAACAGTGGTCACACCCTCAGCCGTGACCAGCTGATGGACCAGATCCGCAACCGCGAATGGGTGCCCAACGACCGCTCCATCGACGTACTGGTCGGCCGCCTGCGGCGCAAGCTGCACGACGACCCGGCCGAGCCGCAGCTGATCATTACCATCCACGGCACCGGCTACCTGTTCACCGCCAGCGTGGCGGCATGAACCATCGTGCCTGGGCCCTGGCCTTGGCCATGGCGCTGCTCGCCGCGCCCGCTGGGGCCGCAGAGCCGGTGCGCTATTGCGACTACCCGGTGTACCCGCCAATTTCCTGGAGCGACGGCCACCAGGTACGTGGCCTGGCGCCGACGGTGGTGCGCGAGCTGTTCGCACGCATGGGCTACCCGGTGCAGACCGTGGTGCTGGGCAACTGGAAGCGCTGCCTGATGGACGCCGCCGCCGGGCGGGTGGACGTGGTGCTGGCCTACAACAGCGACCAGCGTGACCAGCGCATGCGTTTTTCCACAGTGCCGGTGCTGCGCGAGGAAGTGGCCGTGTTCTACAACCGCCTGCGGCCCGTGCAGTTCCGGCAACTGGAAGACCTGGCCGGCTACCGCGGTGGTTTGCTGTACGGCGAGAGCTATGGCGCCGAGTTCGACCGCTTCGTCGCCCGCCACCAGAACATCGAACGGGTGTCGTCCAGCCAGCAGAACTTCGGCAAGCTGATCCGCGGGCGCATCGACTACGTGATCCAGGAGCGGCGCACCGGCCAGCTGTTCATCGAGCACCTGCCCGGCGCGCAGGACATCCGGGTCTTGCCCACGGCCCTGAGCGTGGACTACCTGCGCGTGGCGGTCTCGCGGCAATCACCGTTGAGCCGGCACATGGATGAAATCGACATGCAACTGCGGCGCATGACCCAGGCTGGCGAGATCGAGCGTTGGCTGGAGCAGAGCGAAGTCACCTACCGCGACATGATCAAGCTGCCGGTGGATGCGCGATGATCCGCCTGCGAACCGATGGCCTGCTGCGCCGCCTGCTGCTGTTCATCCTGCTGTTCAGCTTGTGCTTCACCGTGCTGGCCAGCTCGGTGCAGCTGTACTTCGAGTACCGTCGCGAGATGCGCGACATCGAGGCGCGCATGGCGTTGATCCGCGCCGGCTACCTGGCCAGCCTGGAGCGCAGCCTGTGGGACCTGGACGAGGCGCAGCTGGATGTGCAATTGCGCGGCCTGGTGGACTTTTCCGATGTGGCGCGGGTACGCCTGGTCAGTGACGATTTCCAGCTGTTGCGCGGTGAGGCCGAGCCCAAAGGCCCGCTGCGCATCGAACGCTTTCCGCTCGACTACCAGCTGCCTTCCGGGCCGGCCAGGCACCTGGGTGAGCTGGAAGTCAGCATCGACCTCGGTGCAGTGCATCGTCGGCTGTACGCCACCGGCCTGGCCAGCCTGCTATGGATGGGGGTGTTCCTCTGTGGTCTGGCGGTGGCGCTGTCCGGGCTCTTCTACCGCTTGGTCACCCGCCATCTGCAGGTGATGGCCGAGTTCGCCCGGCGTATCGGCGCCGGCCAGTGGCAGGAGCCGCTGCGCCTGGCCCGCAGGCGCTCGGCGCGCGTCGATGAAATCGACACGGTGGCGCACGCCCTGGACGACATGCGCCGCGCTATCCTCAGCGACATCGAACGCCGCGAGCGCGATCGCCTGGTGCTGCAGGACAAACGCGACGAGCTGCAGGCCATGGTCGAACGGCGCACGGCCAGCCTGGCCCGGGCCAAGGATGAGGCCGAGGCTGCCAACCTGGCCAAGTCGCGCTTCCTGGCGACCATGAGCCATGAGTTGCGCACACCGCTGAACGGCATCCTCGGCATGGCCGAGCTGCTGCGCGGCGGCCGGCTGGAAGCCGCCGACCGCCAGCGCGTCGAGGCCCTGTACAAGGCCGGTGAGGGGCTGTTGGCGATTCTCAACGAAGTGCTGTATTTCGCCCGGCTGGAGGAGGGCGAGAGCCGCGCCGAGCTGGTCGGTTTTTCCTTGCGCCAGCTGTGCCAGGAAGTGCTGGCGCTGCTCGAACCCATGGCCATGGAAAACGCTGACACGCTGCTATTGGAAATCGATGAGCAACTGGCCGGATACCAGCACGGCGCCGAACAATACCTGCGCCAGGTGCTGAGCAACCTGCTGGCCAATGCCATCAAGTTCACCGAGCGTGGTCAGGTGCGGCTCACGCTGCAGGTGCTCGCCAGCAGCGAAACCTCCCAGCGCTTGCGCATCGCGGTCATCGACGATGGCATCGGCATCGAGCCGGCCGTGCAGGCCAGGATCTTCGACCGCTTCGTCCAGGCCAGCGAGGCGGTGACCCGGCGCTACGGCGGCACCGGCCTGGGCCTGGCAGTGTGCAAGCACCTGGTGGAAAAGCTGGGCGGCAGCATTGGCCTGGACAGCGTGCAAGGGCAGGGCAGCCGCTTCTGGTTCGAGCTCGACATGGCCCGCGGGCAGCACCTGCCGGTCAGTCCAGGCGCACCGTCGCCGCTGGCAAGCCTGGAGATCCTGGTGGTCGAGGACGTGGCGCTGAACCGCGATGTGGCTGGCGGGTTGCTGCAGCGTGACGGCCACCGGGTCAGTTTTGCCGAAGACGCCGCGCAGGCGCTGCAAAGCTGCGCGCAGCGGCGCTTCGACCTGATCCTGCTGGACGTGCACCTGCCCGGCATGAGCGGCGTGGAGCTGTGCCGGCAGATTCGCGCCAGGCCTGGCCCTAATCGCCACAGTCGCATCCTGGCGCTGACGGCCGGCGTGCAACCAGGGCAAGTGCCGGAGTACCTGGACGCTGGCATGCAGGGGGTGCTGGCGAAACCGCTGCGGCTGGAGAACCTGCGCAAGGCACTGGCCCAAGCGTCGCCTGCTGAAGTGGCCGGCGCTGATGCAAACATGGACTGGGCACTGCTGGGCACCCACCGTTCACTGTTGGGCGAACAGAAGCTGCAAGGCCTGCTGAAAGTGCTGCGCCAGTCGCTGGAGCAGCATGCCGTGGCGCTGGCCGAGGCGCTGCCGGCCCAGGACTTTACCGAAGTGCTGCACCTGGCTCATCGCCTGGCGGGCAGCTGCGATTCGCTGGGCTTTTCCGGGTTGGCGCAATTGCTGCGAGGGCTGGAAGACGCCGCCCGCCAGCATGATGCACAGGCGCTGCAAGCGCTTGGCGAGCCGCTGGCCACCCGGCTTGACCAGGCCCGCATCACCCTGGAACAGTTGATCCAGCGCTGACGTACAAAAAACTTACGACTTTTTACATCTTCGATCCGTTCGTACAACGGCACCTTACATCCGTTTTCAATAATCCATGGCAACCGTGTTGCACGCGGTCCATGAGGCTTATTGGAGACAAGAATAATGACATGCCGTAGCGCTCAGCCCCTCCTCGATACCACCCCACGCGGCACCCCCGCGTGGCGTTGCACCGGCCGCGATGGCGAGGTGCGCCATGACTGACTCCAGCGAAAAGATCCAGCTCACCCGGGCCCTGAAAAGCCGGCATATCTTCATGCTGTCGCTGGGCGGGGTGATCGGCACCGGGCTGTTCATGGGCTCGGGCGTGACCATCAACCAGGGCGGCCCGGTGGGCGCGATCCTGGCCTACCTGGTGGCGGGCCTGCTGATGTACCTGGTGATGGTGTGCCTGGGCGAGCTGTCGGTGCAGATGCCGGTGTCCGGCTCGTTCCAGGCCCACGCCACCAGGTTCATCGGCCCGGCCACGGGGTTCATGATCGGCTGGGTGTACTGGATGAGCTGGGCTACCACCGTGGGCCTGGAATTCACCGCCGCCGGCATGCTGATGACGCGCTGGTTTCCGGAGGTGCCGATCTGGTACTGGTCGGCATTGTTCGTGGTCGTGCTGTTCGGCCTCAACGCCCTGGCCACCCGCGCCTTTGGTGAGGCCGAGTACTGGTTCTCGGGCATCAAGGTGGCGACCATTCTCGGTTTCATTGTCATTGGCGTGCTGGTGATCTTCGGCGCCATCCCGCTGAATAGCGGGGCGCCGGCACCGATGCTGAACAACCTGATGGGCGAATCGCTGTTCCCCCACGGCCTGTCCGCGGTGTTCGCGGTGATGATGACCGTGGTGTACGCCTTTCAAGGCTGCGAAATCATGGGTGTGGCTGCGGGTGAGACCGAGCACCCGGAAAAGAGCATCCCGCGTGCGGTGCGCAACGTGGTGTTCCGGGTGCTGATCTTCTATGTGCTGGCGATTGCCGTGCTGTCGGCCATCGTGCCTTACGAGCAGGCCGGGTTGATGGAAAGCCCGTTCGTGCAGGTGTTCGATCTGGTCGGCATACCTTACGCCGCCGACCTGATGAACTTCGTCATTCTCACTGCCATCCTTTCGGTGGGTAACTCTGGGCTGTATGCCTCGACCCGCATCCTCTGGGCCATGTCCAAGACCGGCATGGCGCCCAAGAGTCTGGCGCCGCTGAGCAAGCGTGGCGTGCCGCTGCGGGCGTTGAGCATCACCCTGTGCTTCGCATTGATCTCGCTGATGACCAGTTTCGTGGCGGCGGACACGCTGTTCATGGTGCTCATGGCGGTTAGCGGCATGTCCGGTACCGTGACGTGGATCGTTATTGCCCTGGCGCAGTATCGCTTCCGCAAGGCTTATCTGCGTGAGGGTGGGCAATTGCACGACCTGAAATACCGGGCGCCGCTGTATCCACTGGTGCCGCTGTTGTGCATCACCCTGTGCAGCTCGCTGTTCGTGTTCCTGGCGTTGGATGAAACCCAGCGGCCTTCGTTGTATTGGGGCTTCGGATTTATTGCCTTGTGCTATGCGGCGTATTACGTCGTCAACCGGCGTCGGCAGGGGGCTTTTGCACCGAGTGCGCCGGGGGTTTGAGGTTGCGGGGTGTGGGCGGAAGTGTCCGTCGCTGGATATTTATCGCCTCTGAGATCGAGCGCCGCCCGCGCGGCGCTTGGTCTCTCTCAGGCGCTGCACTGCTGCGGCGAACACCCCCTGAACCCACCTCCCACCCCAACCCTGTAACGCCAACCCGACTTGTACGAAGTTGTAACACCCCATCCCAGCTTGTTGAACACTCGTTTAGTATCTCCCTTGCCAGCTCTCCCAAAACCATCACAACACCACCGAGGCCCCCATGACCACCCCGTCGCCCTCACTGTTGAGCAAGGTCGAAGCCGGCGTTGCCTGGATCACCCTCAACCGCCCCGAGCAGCGCAATGCGCTGGACATTCCCACCCTCAAGCAGCTGCACGCCTTGCTCGACACCTGCAACACCGACCCGGCCGTGCGGGTGGTGGTGCTGACCGGCAGCGGCCGCAGCTTCTGCGCTGGCGCCGACCTCGCCGAATGGGCGGCAGCCGAAGCCCAGGGCACCCTGGAAACCTACGGCTGGACCGAAACCGCGCACGCCGTGATGTTGCGCCTGCACAGCCTCGACAAACCCACCCTCGCCGCCATCAACGGCACCGCCGTGGGCGGGGGCATGGACCTCAGCCTGTGCTGCGACCTGCGCATAGCCGCCGCCTCGGCGCGGTTCAAGGCCGGCTACACCAGCATGGGCTACAGCCCCGACGCCGGGGCCAGCTGGCACCTGCCGCGGCTGATCGGCAGCGAGCAGGCCAAGCGCCTGCTGTTCCTCGATGAACTGTGGGGCGCTGAACGGGCCCTGGCCGCCGGGCTGGTGAGCGAAGTGTGTGCCGATGAGCAACTGCCCGCAGTGGCCGCCGAACTGGCCGGGCGCCTGGCCAACGGCCCGACCTTCGCCTTCGCCCAGACCAAACGGCTGATCCGCGACGGCGCCCGCCGCACCCTGGCCGAACAGCTGGAAGCCGAGCGCCACGCCGGCCTGCTGTGCGGCCGCAGCCAGGACGGCGCCGAGGCGCTGCAGGCTTCGGTGGAACGCCGCGCACCACGTTTCACTGGCCAGTAACCCGATACCCGACCCTATCAGGACCTTCGCAGATGAATTTCCAACTGACCCAAGAACAAGAAATGTTGGTGGAAGCGGTACGCAGTTTTGTTGCCAAAGAGCTGCTGCCCCATGAGGAAGCGGTGGACCGCGCCGATGCCGTGTCGCCCGAGCTTGCCGCGCACATCCGCGGCAAGGCCATCGCCGCCGGGTTCTATGCCTTCAACATGCCCGAGGAAGTCGGCGGTGGCGGCCTGGATTACCTGTCGCAGGCGCTGATCGAGCGCGAGCTGTCCAAGGTGTCCTGGGCTTTGCACGTGTTCGTCGCGCGGCCTTCGAAAATTCTCATGGCCTGCAAGGACGAGCAGATCAACGACTACCTGCTGCCGTGCGTGCAGGGAGAGAAAACCGACTGCTTCGCCCTCACCGAACCGGGTGCCGGCTCCGACGCCAATGCCATCAAGACCCGCGCCGTGCGCCAGGGCGATGATTTTGTCATCAATGGCAGCAAGCACTTCATCAGCCATGCCGGCCACGCCGATTTCGCCATCGTCTTCGCGGTCACCGACACCTACGAGCACAACGGCCGCAAGCGCAATGCCGTGACGGCGTTGCTGGTCGACCGCGGCACCCCGGGCATGACCATCCGCCGCGGGCCCAAGTGCGTAAGCAACCGTGGCTACCACACCTACGAGCTGTTCTTCGACGACTGCCGGGTACCGGCCAGCAAAGTGCTGGGCGAGGTCGGCAAGGGCTGGGAAGTGGCCAATGCCTGGCTCACCGCTGGCCGGGTGATGGTGGCTGCCAACTGCGTAGGGCAGGCGCAGCGTGCCCTGGACCTTTCGCTGCAATGGGCAGCCGACCGCAAGCAGTTTGGCCAACCGATCGGCAGCTACCAGGGCGTATCGTTCAAGCTCGCCGACATGGCCACGCAGATCCGCGCCGCAGAAATGCTTACCCTGCACACTGCCTGGAAGATGGACCAGGGCAGCATGACCGATGGCGAGGCCGGCATGGCCAAGCTGTTTGCCAGTGAAGTGCTGGGCAAGGTGGCCGATGAAGCCGTGCAGATATTCGGCGGCATGGGCCTGATGGATGAAGGGCCCGTGGAGCGCATCTGGCGCAATGCGCGCATCGAGCGGATCTGGGAGGGCACATCGGAAATCCAGCGGCACATCATCGCCCGCGAACTGCTGCGCCCGCTGCTGCGTTGATCGCCCTGGAGAACCCTTATGTCGCAATCGATTCGTGACAACCTCAAGCGCTTGCTGGCGCCCCGGCACCTGGCGTTCGTTGGCGGGCGCAGCATGGCGCGGGCGCTCAAGCGCTGCGCCGAAGGCGGCTTTGGCGGCGAGCTGTGGCTGGTCAACCCGCAGCATGACAGCCTGGAAGGCATCCCCTGCGTGGCGCGGGTGGCCGACTTGCCCTGCGCCCCGGACGCGGTGTTCATCGCCACCAACCGTGAGCTGACCCTGCAGTGCGTTGCCGAGCTGGCCGCACGCGGGGCCGGTGGCGCCATCTGCTATGCCTCGGGCTTTGCCGAAAGCGGTGAAGAAGGCCGCCAGCTGCAGCAGCGCCTGCTCGATGCCGCTGGCAGCATGGCCTTGCTCGGTCCCAACTGCTACGGCCTGCTTGACTACCTGCACGGCGCCGCCCTGTGGCCGGTGGCCCATGGCGGCAAGCAGGTGGAGAAGGGCGTGGCGATCCTTACCCAGAGCGGCAACTTCGCCTACAACCTGTCCATGAGCGACCGCTCGCTGCCGGTCGCCTACATGGCCTCGGTCGGCAACCAGGCGCAGCTGGGCGTGGCCGAGCTGATGGACGTGCTGCTCGATGACCCCCGTGTGACCGCCATCGGCCTGCACCTGGAAGGCCTGAAGAACGTGCCGGGTTTCGCCCGCGCCGCCCACAAGGCGTTGCTGCAGGGCACGCCGATCATCGCCCTGAAGACCGGGGTGTCGCAGATCGGCGCCGAACTGGCGCTCAGCCATACCAGCTCGCTGTCCGGCTCCGATGCCCTGTACGACAGCCTGTTCCAGCGCCTGGGGGTGATCCGCGTGAGCGGCCCGGTGAGTTTTGTCGAGACCCTCAAGGCTGCCGCCTGCGGGCGTTTGCCTGCCGACGGCGAGCTGATCGCGCTGGCCTGTTCGGGTGGTGATGCCGGCCTGATCGCCGACTATGCCGAGCGCAACCAGCTGAGCCTGCCCAAGCTGGAGCACGCCCAGGTCAGCGCACTGGCCGAGGTGCTGCCGGCCTACGCCAACCTGGTCAACCCGCTGGACTTCACCACTGCCATCTGGGGCGATGCAGCGGCCCTGCAACGCATGCTCGACAGCACCCTCAGCGGGGCGGCCGACGCGGCCATGCTGGTGCTGGACTACCCGGCGGCGTTTACCGGCGAACGCAAGGAATGCGACCTGCTGCTGGCGCTGTACTGCGATGCGCTGGGACGCCACGGCAAGGTCGGTTTCGTCACCTCGGCGTTCCCCGAGCTGTTGCCCGCCTGCGCCCGCGAGCGCCTGCATGCACGGGGTATCGCCGCATTGCAGGGTGTCGAGGATGGCTTGGCGGCCTGGGGCCGCATTGTCGCCTACCAGCGCAACCGCCAGCGCTTGCTGGAGCAGGGCGAGGCCGTACGGCTGCCGCTGTGCCCGCAAGCGCTTGCGGGCGAAAGTCAGCTGCTGGATGAATGGCAATCCAAGCAAGCCTTGCGCGCGTTCGGCCTGCCGGTACCAGCCGGGGTGCTGAGCACCCCCGAGCGCGCTGTGGCAGACGCGGCTCGCGTGGGTTACCCGCTGGTACTGAAGGCAGTCAGCGCCCAGTTGCCGCACAAGACCGAAGCCGGTGCCGTGGCCCTGAACCTGCGCGATGCCGCCGCCCTCGACGCCGCGCTGGTGCAAATGCGCCAGCGTATCGCCGCCTACGCCCCGCAGGTGGCGTTCGACCGGGTATTACTGGAACCCATGGCCGCACCGCCGCTGGCCGAGTTGATCGTCGGCATCAAGCGCGAGCCGGACTTTGCCCTGGCCCTGGTGATCGGTGCCGGCGGCGTGCTGGTGGAACTGCTCAAGGACAGTGTCAACCTGTTGCTGCCCACCACCGACAGCGCCATTCGTGCGGCGCTGCTGAGCCTGCGCAGCGCCAGCCTGCTGCAAGGCTTTCGGGGCCGCCCGGCCGCCGACCTCGATGGGCTGGTGGCGGCCATCCGTGCGGTGGCCGACTACGCCTGCGAAAACGCCGGGCAGCTGCTGGAACTGGATGTGAACCCATTGATGGTGGGTGCCCACGGCACCACCGCGGTCGATGCGCTGATCCGCCTCGGCCAGGCGCAAGGAGAACGACATGAGTGACAACAACCTCACCGCCGGCCAGGCGCTGGTGCGCCTGTTGGCCAACTACGGCGTCGAAACGGTGTTCGGCATCCCCGGGGTGCACACCCTGGAGCTGTACCGCGGCCTGCCCGGCAGTGGCATCCGCCATGTACTGACCCGCCACGAGCAGGGTGCCGGTTTCATGGCCGACGGTTATGCCCGCGTCAGTGGCAAGCCGGGGGTGTGTTTTGTCATCACCGGCCCTGGCGTGACCAACGCCGCCACCGCTATCGGCCAGGCTTATGCCGACTCGATCCCGATGCTGGTGGTTTCCAGCGTCAACCACACCGCCAGCCTGGGCAAGGGCTGGGGCTGCCTGCACGAAACCCAGGACCAGCGCGCCATGACTGCGCCGATCACGGCGTTTTCTGCCGTGGCGCTGCGCGGCGACGACCTGCCCGAGCTGATCGCCCGTGCCTGGGCGGTTTTCGACAGCGAGCGGCCACGCCCGGTGCATATTTCGGTGCCGCTGGACGTGCTGGCGGCGCCGGTCAGCCGCGACTGGAGCGCCGAGGTCGTGCGCCGCCCTGGGCGGGGTCAGCCATGCCGCGAGCTGCTTGACCAGGCCGCGCGCAAGCTGGCAGCCGCCAAGCGGCCGATGATCATCGCCGGCGGTGGTGCATTGCAAGCCGCCGAGCAGTTGCAGCAACTCAGTACCCGGCTGGCGGCGCCGCTGTTCACCAGCGTCGCCGGCAAGGGCCTGCTGCCAGTGGATGCGCCGCTGAATGCCGGGTCGAGCCTGTGCGTGGAGCCCGGTTGGCAGCTGATCAGCCAGGCCGACGTGGTGCTGGCCGTGGGCACCGAAATGGCCGACACCGACTTCTGGCGCGAACGCCTGCCGCTCACTGGCGAACTGCTGCGCGTGGATATCGACCCGCGCAAGTTCAACGACTTCTACCCCTGTGCCATGGCCCTGCACGGCGATGCCCGGCAAACCCTGGCCGGCTTGCTCGAGCAGCTGCCAGACCTCGACCGTGACCCGGCCCAGGCCAGCGCAGCAGTGGCCAACTTGCGCCAGGCCATCCGCAATGGGCATGCGCCGTTGCAGGCCACGCACCAGGCGATTCTCGACCGCATTGCTGCCGTGCTACCCGACAACGCGTTCATCAGCAGCGACATGACGCAGCTGGCCTACACCGGCAACTATGCCTTCGCCAGCCGGGCGCCGCGCAGTTGGCTGCACCCCACCGGCTACGGCACCCTCGGCTACGGCTTGCCGGCCGGCATTGGTGGCATGTTCGCCACAGATCACCGCCCAGGCCTGGTGCTGGTGGGCGACGGTGGTTTCCTCTACACCGCTCAGGAACTCGCTACTGCCGTGGAAGAGCTGGATCGCCCGCTGGTCGTGCTGCTGTGGAACAACGACGCCCTCGGCCAGATCCGCGACGACATGCTCGGCCTGGACATCGAGCCGGTCGGCGTGCTGCCGCGCAACCCGGACTTCATCGGCCTGGCCCGCGCCTTCGGCTGTGCGGTGCGCCAGCCACGCGACCTGGATGCCCTGCAGGCTGACCTCGCCAGTGGCTTTGCCACCCCCGGGGTGACCTTTATCGAACTCAAACATACCTGCGTCTGCTAAGCCGCACACAACGACAATAACAAGAGAACACACCATGCCATTTCGCCGTACCCTTCTGGCCGCCTCCCTGGCCCTGCTGATCACTGGTCAGGCGCCGCTGTACGCTGCACCGCCGCTATCAATGGACAATGGCACCAGCGCCATGACCGTGCAGAACAGCAACGCCTGGGTCGAAGTCAGTGCCAGCGCCTTGCAACACAACATCCGCACCCTGCAGGCCGAGCTGGGCGGCAAGTCCAGATTATGTGCCGTGCTCAAGGCCGATGCTTATGGCCACGGTATCGGCCTGGTGATGCCGTCGATCATCGCCCAGGGAGTACCTTGCGTGGCCGTGGCCAGCAACGAGGAGGCCCGCGTGGTCCGCGCCAGCGGCTTCACCGGGCAACTGGTGCGGGTGCGCCTGGCCAGCCTCGGCGAGCTGGAAGAAGCCTTGCAGTACGACATGGAAGAGCTGGTCGGCAGTGCCGAGTTCGCCCGCCAGGCCGATGCGATCGCCGCGCGGCATGGCAAGATCCTGCGTATCCACATGGCGCTCAACTCCAGCGGCATGAGCCGCAACGGGGTAGAGATGGCGACCTGGTCCGGGCGTGGCGAGGCGCTGCAGATCACCGACCAGAAGCACCTCAAACTGGTCGCGCTGATGACCCACTTTGCCGTCGAAGACAAGGAAGATGTGCGCAAGGGCCTGGCGGCGTTCAACCAACAGACCGACTGGCTGATCAAGCATGCCAGGCTCGACCGCAGCCAGCTGACCCTGCACGCGGCCAACTCGTTCGCTACCCTGGAGGTGCCGCAAGCACGCCTGGACATGGTCCGCACCGGCGGTGCCCTGTTCGGCGATACCGTGCCGGCGCATACCGAGTACAAGCGCGCGATGCAGTTCAAATCGCACGTGGCCGCCGTGCACAGCTATCCGGCCGGCAACACCGTCGGCTACGACCGCACCCTGACCCTGGCGCGCGATTCGCGCCTGGCCAACATTACCGTCGGCTACTCGGATGGCTACCGCCGTTCATTCACCAACAAAGGCCATGTGCTGATCAACGGCCACCGGGTGCCGGTGGTGGGCAAGGTGTCGATGAACACGTTGATGGTCGATGTCACCGACTTCCCCGACGTTAAAGATGGCAACGAAGCCGTGCTGTTCGGCAAGCAGGCCGGGGGTGAAATTACCCAGGCCGAGATGGAAGAAATCAACGGCGCACTGCTGGCCGACCTGTACACCGTATGGGGCAGTTCCAACCCGAAGATCCTCGTCGACTGAAACCGCCATTTAAGGGAGATTGCCATGCACTACGCCAAGCTTACCCAACGCATTGCCGGCGACGGGGCTGCCGCCTGGGACATCCACTACCGCGCCCTGGCCATGCAGGCCGAGGGCAAGGACATCTTGCTGCTGTCGGTGGGGGACCCGGACTTCGACACCCCGGCGCCGATCGTCGAGGCGGCCGTCGACAGCCTGCGCGCGGGCCATACCCACTACGCCGATGTACGCGGCAAGCTGGCGCTGCGCCAGGCCATCGCCAACCGCCACCGGCAGCGCAGCGGCCAGGCCGTCGATGCCGACCAGGTGACGGTGCTGGCGGGGGCGCAGTGCGCGTTGTACTGCGTGGCCCAATGTGTGCTGGAAGCCGGCGACGAAGTGATCGTCGCCGAACCGATGTACGTGACCTACGAGGCGGTGTTCGGCGCTTGCGGCGCCACGGTGGTGCCGGTGCCGGTCAAGCCGGAGAACGGCTTTCGTGTGTGCCCGCGCGATGTGGCCGAGCGCATTACCCCGCGTACCCGCGCCCTGGCCCTGAACAGCCCGCACAACCCCTCAGGCGCGAGCCTGCCCCGGGCGACCTGGGAGGCTTTGGCCGAATTGTGTATTGCCCATGACCTGTGGTTGATTTCCGACGAGGTCTACAGCGAGCTGCTGTATCAAGGCGAGCACATCAGCCCCGGCAGCTTGCCAGGCATGGCCGAGCGTACCGCCACGCTCAACAGCTTGTCGAAGTCGCATGCCATGACCGGCTGGCGGGTGGGCTGGGTGGTGGGTTCTGCCGAACTGGCCACGCACCTGGAAAACCTCGCCCTGTGCATGCTGTACGGCTCGCCGGACTTTATCCAGGACGCCGCCGTGGTGGCGCTGGAACAGCAACTGCCTGAGCTGGACGCCATGCGCGAGGCCTATCGGCAGCGCCGTGATCTGGTCTGCGAGCAGTTGGCTGGCTGCCCGGGAATCAAAGCCCTGAAACCCGATGGCGGCATGTTCGTGATGGTCGATATCCGCGAAACCGGGCTCAGCGCGCAGGCCTTCGCCGACCGCCTGCTGGGCAGCCAGGGGGTGTCGGTACTCGCTGGCGAGGCCTTCGGCCCGAGCGCCGCCGGGCATATACGCCTGGGCCTGGTACTGGGCACCGAGGCCCTGACCGACGCCTGCCAGCGCATCGCCCGCTGTGCCCGCGAACTGATGCAGGAGCAGGCCCATGCGTGACTACGCGCGGCTGTACATCGATGGCGCCTGGCAAATACCGGCCGGGCAGGGCATGGCCGAGGTGATCGACCCGGCCACTGAACAAGCCATCGGCCGGGTACCGTTGGGCACCGAGGCGGATGTCGAGCGGGCAGTGGCGGCAGCGCGGCGGGCTTTTGATGGCTGGTCGCGCACGCCTTCCGGTGTGCGTGCCGGTTACATCCGAGCGCTGGTCGCGCAGCTGAAAAGCCGCGCGGCGGAAATGGCTGCGGTCATCACCGACGAACTGGGCATGCCGGTGCAGTGGTGCCAGGCGGTGCAGGTGGAGGGGCCGATCGCCGGCCTGGAACAATACGCCGAGCTGGCCGGGCTGATGGATGAAGTGCGCGAAGTCGGCAACTCGCTGGTGTACCGCGAGGCGGTTGGCGTGTGCGCGTTCATCAACCCGTGGAACTACCCGCTGCACCAGCTGATCGGCAAGCTGGCGCCGGCCTTGGCTGCCGGTTGCACGGTGGTGGTCAAGCCCAGCCAGGAGACACCGCTGCATGCGTTTGTGCTGGCCGAGATGGTCGAGGCCATCGGCCTGCCGGCCGGGGTGTTCAACCTGGTCAGCGGCCCGGGGGCCAAGGTCGGCGAGGCGCTGGCCCGGCACCCGCAGGTGGACATGGTGTCGTTCACCGGGTCCACCGGCGCCGGGGTGCGGGTGGCCCAGGCGGCCGCGCCGTCGGTTAAACGGGTGTGCCTGGAGCTGGGCGGCAAGTCGCCGTTTCTGATTACCGCCGATGCGGACCTGCACGCTGCGGTGCGCCATGGGGTGCAGGACGTGATGATCAACTCGGGGCAGACCTGCACCGCCCTGACGCGCATGCTGCTGCCGGTCAGCCGCTATGCAGAAGCGCTGGAAATCGCCGAGGCCGAGACTCGCGCGCTGCTGATGGGCGACCCGCGTGACCCGGCCAGCTTCCTCGGGCCGATGTGCTCCGCCGGCCAGCGGCGCACGGTGCTCGACTATATCCGCCTGGGCCAGGAGGAGGGCGCACGCTTGCTGTGCGGTGGTGCCAGCGCCGGGTTCGAGCGCGGGTTCTACGTGGCACCGACGTTGTTCGCCGATGTCGACAACCGTATGCGCATCGCCCAGGAGGAAATCTTCGGCCCGGTGCTGTGCCTCATTCCCTATGCCGACGAGCGCCAGGCGCTGGCCTTGGCCAATGACTCGCCGTTCGGCTTGTCCAGCGCCGTGTGGGCCGGCAGCCGCGAGCACGGCCTGGCTCTGGCCCGGCAGATCCGGGCCGGGCAGTGCTTCATCAACGGTGGCGGGTTCAACTACCAGGCGCCGTTCGGTGGCTACAAGCAATCGGGCAACGGCCGTGAGTGGGGCGAGGAAGGCCTGGCGGAGTTTGTCGAGGTCAAGGCGGTGCAGTGCTGAACCGCAGCTGCAAGACACCCTGTTTCGTGTAAGGAGAATATTTGTGAATGTACTGATCGTCCACGCTCACCCTGAGCCGCAATCGTTCACCGCTGCCCTGCGTGACCAGGCCGTGGATACCTTCCGCGCCCAGGGCCATCAGGTGCAGGTCAGCGACCTGTACGCCATGGGCTGGAACCCGGTGGCCAGCGCTGATGACTTTACCCAGCGCGAGAACCCCGAATACCTGGTGTATGCGCTGGAGCAGCGCCAGGGCGTGAAGCGCGGCGCCATTGCCGCGGATATCCAGCAGGAGCTGGACAAGCTGTTGTGGGCGGATCTGCTGGTGCTGAATTTCCCGATTTTCTGGTTCTCGGCACCGGCCATGCTCAAGGGCTGGATCGACCGGGTGCTGGTGTCGGGGGTGTGTTACGGCGGCAAGCGCTTCTACGACCAGGGCGGCCTGGCGGGCAAGAAGGCGCTGGTGAGCGTGACCCTGGGCGGCCGTGAGCACATGTTTGGCGAAGGGGCGATCCACGGGCCGTTGGAAGACATGCTGCGGCCGATATTGCGCGGCACGCTGGCCTATGTCGGCTTCGATGTGCTGCCGCCGTTCGTGGCCTGGCATGTGCCGTACATCAGCGAGCAAGCGCGGCAGGGCTTTTTGCAGCAGTACCGGCAGCGTCTGGAGCAGCTGTCGGACGACCAGCCGCTGGTGTTTCCGCGGCTGGCGCAGTTCGACGAGGCGCTTTACCCACTGGGGTGATTTCCTGCACTGGCCCTATCGCCGGCAAGCCAGCTCCCACAGGGACTGCATAGACCTCAAGCCTCTATGCAGTCCTGTGGGAGCTGGCTTGCCGGCGATAGGGCCAGTGGCCTTGACCCAAAATTCACCTGCCAGAAAAACGACCACCCACACATTCGGGGTATGTCCCGCTGGGGCAAATCCCTCGATAGTGCATCCATCGGCTCGATCCGGAGCACTCACACGATGGAGTTGCCATGCGCAAGGTACTGAAGGTGATTGGCGGTCTGCTGCTGGTGTCTGGCGCCAGCCTGGCCCAGGCGGCAGAGGTGGACAACGGTAATACGCTGCGGCTGTACAACTGGACCGACTACATCGGCGAAACCACCCTGGCCGACTTCGAGAAGGCCACCGGCATCAAGGTTATCTACGACACCTTCGACGGCTACGAAACGGTGCAGACCAAACTGCTTACCGGCCGCTCCGGCTATGATCTGGTCATGCTCAACGCCTCGCTGGTGCCACCGCTGATCAGCGCTGGCGTATTCCAGGCACTGGACAAGCAGCAACTGCCCAGCTGGCACAACCTGGATGAGCAGGTGATAAGCAACCTGCAAGGCTACGACCCTGGCCTGAAATACTCGGCGCCCTACACCTGGGGCAGTTCGGGGGTGACCTACAACGTCGACAAGATCACCGCACGCATGCCCGATGCCCCCATCGGCTCGCTGGCCATGCTGTTCGATCCCAAGATCGTTTCACGCTTTGCCGACTGCGGCGTCACCTTGATGGATGCGCCCACCGAAGTCATCCCGCTGGCCCTGCAATACCTCGGCAAGGATCCGCGCAGCGCCTCGCCGGCAGACCTCAAGGCAGCCGAAAAGCTGCTGCTGGGCATCCGCCCATACATTCGCAAGTTCGACTCGGTCAACTACCTCACCAGCCTGCCCAATGGCGACGTCTGCCTGGCGCTGACCTGGTCCGGCGACTATGCCACCGCCCAGGCCCGCGCCGTGGAAGCGAAGAAGGATATCAAGCTGTCGTTCTTCATCCCCCAGGAAGGCTCGCTGATCTGGTTCGACAACCTGTACATCCCCAAGGATGCACCCCACGCGGCCAACGCCCACCGTTTCATCGAATTCCTGCTGCAACCGCAGACCATGGCCAAGGTCACCGACTACATCCACTACGCCAACAGCAACGCCGCCGCCACCGCGCTGGTGCGTGACGAGATCCGCCAGGACCCGGCCATCTACCCCGACGCACCCACTCGCGAGCGGCTGTTCACACAGAAAACCCAGAGCCCCAAGGACATGCGTGCCATCACCCGGGTCTGGAGCACGGTCAAGACCGGTTTCTGAACACTGCCCAACGATTCCCGCCAAGGAGCTGCCCATGGCCACCCCAAGCAAAGCATTGAACATTGCCCACGACCCGCTGGTGGAAGCCGACAAGGCCCACTACATGCACGGCTACCACGTGTTCGACGAGCACCGCGAACAAGGCGCGCTGAACATCGTTGCTGGCGAGGGCGCCTACATCCGCGACGCCCACGGCAACCGCTTCCTTGATGCCGTGGGCGGCATGTGGTGCACCAACATCGGCCTGGGTCGCGAGGAAATGGCCCTGGCCATCGCCGACCAGGTGCGTCAGCTGGCCTATGCCAACCCGTTCTCGGACATGGCCAACGACGTCGCCATCGAGCTGTGCCAGAAACTTGCCCAGCTGGCCCCCGGTGACCTTGACCATGTGTTCCTCACCACCGGCGGCTCGACCGCGGTCGACACCGCCTACCGGCTGATCCAGTACTACCAGAACTGCCGCGGCAAACCGCACAAAAAGCACATCATCGCCCGCTACAACGCCTACCACGGCTCCACCACCCTGACCATGTCGATCGGCAACAAGGCCGCCGACCGGGTGGCGGAATTCGACTATCATCACGACCTGATCCACCACGTCTCCAACCCCAACCCGTACCGCGCCCCGCACGACATGGACGAGGCCGAGTTTCTCGACTTTCTGGTGGCCGAGTTCGAGGACAAGATCCTGTCGCTGGGCGCCGATAACGTGGCAGCGTTCTTCGCCGAACCGATCATGGGCTCGGGCGGGGTGATCATTCCGCCCCAGGGCTACTTCCTGCGCATGTGGCAGCTGTGCCAGACCTACGACATCCTGTTTGTCGCCGACGAGGTGGTGACCTCGTTCGGGCGCCTGGGCACGTTTTTCGCCAGCGAGGAACTGTTCGGCGTCACCCCCGACATCATCACCACCGCCAAGGGCCTGACCTCCGCTTACCTGCCGCTGGGCGCGTGCATTTTCTCTGCGCGGATCTGGCAGGTGATCGCCGAACCGGGCAAGGGTCGCTGCTTCACCCATGGTTTCACCTACAGTGGCCACCCGGTGTGCTGCACGGCGGCGCTGAAAAACATCGAGATCATCGAGCGCGAGCAATTGCTCGATCACGTCAAGGATGTTGGCGGATACCTCGAACAACGCCTGCAGAGCCTGCGCGAGCTGCCGCTGGTGGGCGATGTGCGCTGCATGAAGCTGATGGCCTGCGTCGAATTCGTCGCCGACAAGGCCAGCAAGGCGCTGTTCGCCGATGATGTGAACATCGGCGAACGCATTCACAGCAAGGCCCAGGCCAGAGGACTGCTGGTGCGCCCGATCATGCACCTGAACGTGATGTCGCCGCCGTTGATCATCACCCATGCGCAGGTGGACGAGATCGTCGACACCCTGCGCCAGTGCATCATCGAAACCGCGCGCGAACTCACCGCGCTTGGCCTGTACAAGGGCCGATGAACCTGGCGCACAGGGCTGTGCGCGGGCGTGCCTGGCAGGCTAGACTGCCGGGCATGACCCAGGCCACCCCCGACACCCCGCTTACCCTCACCCTGGGCGCGCTGCAGCAATGGCATGCGGCATTGCAGCGCGCGCTGGCACACAGCGAAACGCCCGATGCGCTGGCGCATGTGGCTGCGGCCATCGGCCAGCTGGTGCAGGTCGAGTCGATGATGATCAGCCTGGAATGCCAGGGGCGGGCGCCGCAGTTGCTGTACCAGCAAGGCATCCCCGAACTGCACCGCGCCGCCGTGCTGGAGCGCTACTTCAGCGCCGGTTACCTGCTCGACCCGTTCTGCCTGGCGGTGCAAAGCGGCCTGGCCGAGGGTTTCTACCACCTGCAGGAAATCGCCCCCGACAACTTTTTCGACAGCGACTACTACAAGGCCTATTACCTGGGCACCGGCTGCAGCGAAGACAGTTACTACATTGTCGACGTCAGTGCCGGGCGCAAATTATCGCTGAGCCTGTTCCAGGGGTGCAGCGGCACACCCCTCGGTGCAGCGCAGATCGACCTGCTGCGAGCGGTTGAGCCGATGGTACGCGAGCTGCTGGGGCGCTATGCCCGGCATAACCTGGCAGCCGGCAACCCATCGGTCGAGCGCGGCACCCTGCAGGCCGCGTTCGACAGCTTCGGCTGCCAGGTGCTGACCGACCGCGAGCGCGAGGTGGCGCACATGATCTTGCGCGGGCACTCGGTGAAGTCCACGGCGCTGCAACTGGGTATCTCGCCGGAGACGGTGCGCATGCACCGCAAGAACCTGTACCTGAAGCTGGAGATCAACTCGCAGTCGGAGTTGTTTGCGCGGTTTATCGACTGGTTGCGCGGCGATCACCTCGCAACCTAGAGGCTGATACGTTCATTTCAGGTACAACTCAGGCCCTGTAGGAGCGCGTTCACCCGTGAGCAGACCGTTACGGGCGGCACAGCATGCGCGGGCAAACCCGCGCCTGCATCGAGTGCGTGGAGCAGACCTCAAGCCACATCCACCAGCACTATCTCGCTATCCTCGATGGCGGTTACCCGCAGTACCTGCTCCTGCTCGATCGCCACACCATCGCGTGCCTTGGCCCGCAGCCCGTTTATTTCCACCAGCCCCTTGGCTGGCACCAGGTAACCCCGGCGTGCAGCATCGAAGCGATACTCGGCGGTTTCACCGGCACGCAAGGTGGCGGCCACCAGGCGCGCATCGGTGCGAATCTGCAGGCTGTCCTCGTCACCGGCACGGCCGCTGGCCAGGGTGACGAAGCCTTCGCCTCGCTCGCCTTTGGGGAACGGCCGGCTACCCCAGATCGGTGCATCACCGGTGCGCTCCGGCACGATCCAGATCTGGAAAATGCGGGTGTCGATGTCTTCCAGGTTGTACTCGCTGTGCACGATGCCGCTACCGGCGCTCATTACCTGCACGTCACCGGCTTCGGTACGGCCTTTGTTGCCCAGGCTGTCCTGGTGAGTGATCGCGCCTTCACGCACATAGGTGATGATTTCCATGTCGCGGTGCGGGTGCGGCGGGAAACCGCTGCCGGCGGCAATCAGGTCGTCGTTCCACACCCGCAGGTTGCCCCAGTGCATGCGCGCCGGGTCGTAGTACTCGGCAAACGAGAAATGGTGGTGGGCATCGAGCCAGCCGTGGTTGGCGTGGCCGAGGCTTTCGAACGGTCGCAGTTGCAGCATGGTCGTGCTCCTTGAATCAGTGGAATGACGCCATGATGCGTGAAATAAACATCGAAAATAAGCGTAAATATCGGCTGAAAATGATCAGATCTATCGATTGTTTTTGCCGCGCGTTTTATCCGCTTCATCGCCTAATCCACTGATCTGCAAGCATTCGCTGGCGATTTTTGACCGATGCGGCGAACATGCCCGCTGATTTTGTTTTTTCAACGGAGTGACCGTGGCCCACGAGCAACCCCTGGCTCCCGCCGACCTTGCCCCTCCCGCCCAATTGCCCTGGCTTCGCCGCCTGGCCGCGCGCTTGTTGGGACGTGGACTGACCCGCCTGCAGGCGCAGCACCGCGACTCCTGGTTCCTGGGCCATGCCACCGGTCAGCGCAGTGGCCACGCCGATGGCGTGCACGAAGGCTTCGAGCGCGGGCGCCTGGAGGGTTATGAAGCCGGGCGCCAGGTGCTGGTGATCCGCGATACCCGCCCCGATGTCGCCGCGGTACCCGGCCAGGACGACAACCTCTTCGACGACTGGCGCCTGCCGTTGACTGCCGAACTGAAGAAGCGCTTCAAGGCTGATGTCGCCCAGCGCCTGCCGGCCGAGGCGCAACCCAGTGCGGCGCAATGGAAGCTGATTTTCAGCGACACGCCGTCCACCTGCGTGGTGGCCGGCGCCGGGGCCGGCAAGTCGACTTCGCTGGTATTGCGCATCCTGCTGTTACGCCATTACCTGGGCTACGAGCTGGATGCGATGACCGTGGTCACCTTCACCCGCGAGTCGCGCAAGGACTTCATCAAGCGCCTGTTGCAGGTGTTCGCCCTGTGGCAGATCAACGTACAGCCGGTACAGGCCCGCGAGCTGGTGCGCACCTTCCATTCGCGCATCCTGCCGCTGGTGCGCAGCCTGCCTGGCTTTGGCCAGGTGCGGGCGTTCGAGACGCTGGGCAACGAGATGCCTGCCGGACGCGAAGCCGAGGCCGACAGCAACCCGTTCGACCTGCGCCTGAACGATGCCCAGCGCCAGCAGCTCAACCAGTGCTACAGCAGCCTGCTGGGCGAAAGCCCGCGCTTCGCCGAGCTGGTCGGCCTGTTGCGCGGCGAGGCATTGCAGCTCAAGCCGCTGGACCCCAACAACCCCGACGTGCAGAAGCGCGCGCAGGTGACCCAGTTGGCTGCCCAGCGCGACGAAGAACTGTGCGACGTCATCGAAGACCTGTGGTTTGCCGCTGGCGCCTGGCCGATCAAGGGCATCGAGCCCAGCCGCGAAACGGTCGAGATCCGTGGCAGCCGCTTCCATGTGCATGGCCGGCTGGCCGGGGACGGGCCCCTGGTGGTGCTGGGCTTCGACCCGGCGCAGAGCGCGCAGTACCAGCGCCCTGGCGCCAAGCTTGCGGTGCGCGCCGAATGGGCCGTCAAGCGCACCTTGCTGCAGGCGTTCTGCGACCGGCCGCTGATCTGGCTCGACAACTACGCCATGGCCCGGCGCCTGGCAGCTTCCCTGGCTGGCGATGCCGTGGCAGGCCCTGGCTTCGAGTACAAGGTCAAGGGCGAGCTGGCCCCTGCGCCACTGCTCGATGCATTTGTCGGCGCGGCCAACTTCATCGAAAACCTCGGCCTGGACGTGAACACAGCCGTGGCGGCAATGAGCTTTCCGTCCGGCGACAGCGATGCGCTGTTCTTCGAAGCCCTGGCCTTGTACTGGAAAGCGCTGGAAGGGCACCTGCTGGACCAGTCGCCGCCGGTGATGAGCTACAACCGCATGTTCGCCCTGTTCGGCGAGAACAACCCGGAAAACCTGCACCTGCTTCCCGACCCGTTGCTGCGCCCGCTCGCGCACCTGATGATCGACGAGTTTCAGGACGTCTCGCCGCAGATCGTCAGCTGGCTGCGCGCCAGCCTCGCCGAAATCCGTCGGCGTGGCCCGGCGATGCACACCGGTCGACATGCCCAGCATTCGTCGCTGCTGTGCGTGGGCGACGACTGGCAGTCGATCTATGGCTGGCGCGGCAGTTCGCCCAAGTACTTCATGGAGTTCACCAAGGCGTTCCCGTCACCGGCCAACACGCGGGTGATGATGGTCGAGAACTACCGTTGCCAGCAGCAAGTGATTGATGCGGCCGAGCACCTGGTCAAGGGCACGCCGGCGATCACCGGCAAGAAAGCCCGGGCCAGTGGCCCGGCGGCAGAACTGCCAGGCTCGCCGGTGAAGGTGTTCGACCGTGACGAGGCCGCCCTGGGTGAAACACTGCTGGAGCATTACCAGCGTGGCGAGACAGTGATGATGCTGTACCGCAAGGGCAGCGACAGGGCGCTGATGAACGATCACCTGCAAGGAGTGTTGAATGCCGAGGCGGCATTGCCGGTCGAACAGCGCCGACTGCGTCAACTGACTTACCACAGCGCCAAGGGGTTGCAGGCCGATGCGGTGTTCATGCTGGGCGACTGCCAGTACCTGACCAGCTCGCCCTACAAGAACCAGGTGTACCGCCAGGCCGGGCTGGGCAAGCCTGGAGATGCGCAGCCGTTCGACACGGCGCAGAAGGACGAGGTGCAGCGCCTGGCCTATGTGGCGGTGACGCGGGCGGTCAGGCAGTGCTACTGGCACGTCGAGGCTGGCAACGGCGAGGCGGCCGCCGCACCTCGTGCGTCGAGCCAGGTGGATGGCCGGCAGGCCTTCTTCGAAGACTTGCGCGGCCAGTGAGGCTCAGTCCCGGTCGTTAGGGTCCTGCTGGGCCGTCAGGCGCTGGTACAGAGCGTCTTCCTCCGCCTGGCGGCCGTCGACCAGCTTGTCGAGCGCAGCCTTGTATCGACGGCTGTCAAGGTCCACGCGTGGCAGGCTGCCGGTTTCGTCCGGCATGGCCTCGGGGAGCACGCTGTTGAGCACCGCGAGTACCGGCTCATCCAACGTCGTTACCGCTTCGCTTTCAGGATCGAGGCAGTACTGCAGATAGTCCATGCCCCGGTACCACGGCTCATCCAGCGAGGCGAAGCGTTGGCTGAAGCGCTGCCTGATGAAGCGTCGCCAGCCTGGCTGCGCGCCTATCCAGGTTCGGCGTGCGGCTGCGTCGTCGTCCAGCGCTTCCACTGCCGCTTCGACATTGTCGACTGTGGCGTCGGAGATTTGTGCGTGCGTGAAGTACAGCATGTCCTGGCTGGGCTCTGGAAACTCGAGGCGTTGCGCGAGTGCCTGGCGCAACGCCAGGCGGATCTCGATGTCGTCCAGGCCGCCCTGCTGCAGTTGATCATGGGTGAAGTCGTCCAGCGGGTCCGGAATGAACTCGGGACGAACTGCTGGCCTTGTTGCCACAGGTGCGCTTTCCCACTGGGAAATTGCGTTGGCCTGCTCCAGGCGCGCAAGGTAGATACGTGCTGCCAGGGCATTGACTTGATCGCGACGGAATAGCTGGCGATAGAACTGGAACAGGCGTGGCCCCTGGATCTCTGTTTGCTGAATTTCCTCGTGGACCAGCACCTCGACCTGCAAGGCGCTGAACCCGTCAGCGCCGGCGTCGCCACAGGTGGCAGGAAAGTCCCCGGCACGCTCGTTCAAGCGTTCGAGTAGCGCGTGATCCTCGCCGGCCGCTTGCAGCAGCTGCCATACCTGAGCTGTCAGCACTTGCGGGTTGTGCTGGGCTTGGGCAGAGATCCCGACACGTGCGATCACCTCACGTAGCGACGGGTTGGCACCGTTTTCGAACAGGCCATCCCACAATGCCTGTTGCGCCGCGGATGCACCGGCAAGCCAGTTCACAGCATCGTCGGGCGCAGCGAAAGCACTGTGCTCCAGCACCGCTACACCGCTGGTTTGCAACGGGTGCGCTGTTTCAGGTACCAGGTCGTTGAAGTGGAAACCCCATTCGTGATCCAGGTGGGTCAGCAGGTTTTGGGTGTAGGCGCTGTCGAGGATCTGGGGCAGCTCAGGCAGGTCATGGATATTGTTGTTGCTGAGTTCAAGGGCGCGCAAGGCGTAGTCGTCACGGTTCATGAGTGCAGTGAGGTCAGCGGGCCAGGCACTCAGGTTGCACTCGGTCAGCGTGAGGGTGCGCAGACGATGCAGGTTGCTCAGCCGCGGGGGAATCGTGAGCGGGTTGTAGGAAAGGTCCAGCCCGAGCAGATGCTGCATCTGGTCGAAACGGGCCGACATTGTAGCGTCCAATGTAATGTTGTTGTCGCTGAGGTTCAGTTCTTGAAGGGGCAGGCGCGTCAATACCTGCAAGTCGGCGTCGGTGATCGCCAGTTGGGTGCCCCTGAAGGAAAGTGAGCTCAGCAGCGTCAGCCTGCCCAGTGCCTGATGTGCGGTCGCGCCCAGTTCGCCCAGCGGGCTGCCGGTCACCAGCAGCCGCCGTAACCGTGGCGCGCCCAGCAACGCGGTGAACACTGCATCGCCCGGCAGGTTGGGGTTGCCTGCCACATGCAGGCTTTCCAATCGTGGAAATGCCGCGAAAAAGCCGGAGGGGAGTGAACGTAACCCAAGGTCCTCGATAACCAGGGTGTGGATGTGGTCGAACGTTGCCACCGGCTGGGGCAGGTCTTGCAGTGCAAGGCCGCCCAGTATCAGCATGTTGCCGCCTTCGCGCCGGGATGCATGGCGCATGACCGTGCCGAAGGCTTCGCGGTTCTCACGCTCCACGCCGTGGGCTGCTGCAGCCCACTCCTGAAGGTTCTGCTCCTGGCTTTGCCGTTGGCGTTGCAGCTGGCCAAGTTGTTCGCTGACATTGCCACGCTGGCGTAACTCGCCGAGCAACGCGCGGCGCTGTTCGCCGGTCAGCGCGGGATAGAATTCTTGCAGGCGGCGCTCTTCGCTGCTCCTGCCGCCACGTCTGATCCATTCGCGCCAGTTGCCCCGCCCGCTAAGGGGATACCCCAAGCGGCCATCGGCAAGGCGCAAGGGCGAACGATAGCCCGGGCGTACCGGTTGCTGGCCAATCAGTCGCCCGGCATGGGAACGGTCGGCGAGTGCAGCTTCCAGCAATGACATTGGGCTGGCGCCAGGGTTCTCTGCCTGCAGCGCTGCAGTCAAGCGCTCGCTGTCGGCATTGGCCAGGCCTTCGCGGTACATGCCCAGCATGGCGCGGTCCAGGCGCAGGTGGGCCTGGTGCCTGCGTGCTTCTTCGGCGATACGTAACGGCACGCGGCCACCCAGCATACGCGTCCGTTCTGCTGCGCTTGCCCGGCTGACGATAGCGTTCAACATCTGGTTCGGCAGGCTGGAAAACTGACGGTGCAATGCCTGTGCAGCTTCCTGCAGCGCGGGCTGCCTGCTTTGATACAGTGCCTGGAACAAAGCACCACGCCTTGCCTCGAGGTGTTCGGCGAGTTGCGCATCAAGGGCACCGGCGCGGGAGAATGGCAGATAGTTGCCGCGCAGTAGCGTGCCGGCGGCCTGATCGTCCATCTGTTGCAGCACGGTCTGGCTCAGCCTGCCGAGCTCGAGGTCGCTTCGGGTCACCTCTATCACCACGGTCGAGGCCTGACTGGCTTTGCCGTAGGTTACCGATTTACCCCAGGGTTCCGGCCCATCGAACACTTTCAGCACATGGTCGGCGGGCCATCCCTGGAGTTCGACCAGGCTGTTCAGCGCATACTGTTTGTTTGTTGGCACTGATAATCCGTGGCGTATGCGGGTGATCAGATTACCCGCCTCCTGGTCGATGACTAGCCGCTCGATGGCGTCGACCAACAGCGGTGGCACGCCGTCTTCATTGATATGGGCATGACGCAGCTGCGCTTCATCGAAACCAGTGCAACGTAGCGCCTTATCCAGTTCGAGGTCACTCAGGGCTTCTGCGTTGGGGCCGATACGCCGAAGCAGCTCCGCCCGATCCCAATCCAGAGGGTGCTCACCGATAGTGCGCCAGGCACCCTGAGCCACATGCCGCACGGTTGGGCGATAGGCCTCGAGGTCTGTCGGGTGGCTGATTCGCCATTGCCCTGAAGCGTCCTGTACCTGCTCGAACAATTTGCCATTCAGACGGATGAAGTGACGCTGCTGGTGAACGTACTGGCCCTGCTCATTGGCCTCCAATGTGTCAGGCAGTTGTACGTCGCTGGCATAGGCATCCAGGGCTGGCTGCCACAAGCGTTCACTGCCTTCATGTTCGATGCGCACCAGCGAGTCGACGAAACGGGACTGTGCAAGCAGTCCAGCGCCTGCACCGGTGGCCGCTATGAGTGCGAGGTTCAGCAGCACCGACTCGAGCTGCGCCGCGGCCTGCACCTTGTCATCGGCCTCCCATGCCTCGATACCTGCAAACACGCTGTGCATCAGCTGCGCGGCGCCAACGGCCAGCATCACGGTATTGAGCCCTGGTATGAACAGTGCCGCCACATTGGCCAGATCCAGCCCTGCCGACAGCCAATGCTCGAACTGTTCCAGGCGGGCGTTGGCATCCACCAGGGCAGTGGGTACCACGAGCGTTGCGGCGTCGGCTTTGAGCCTGTTTGCATGAGTGAGGTACAAATAGGCCCAGGGCGCAGGTGGCAGTTCGGTGGCCTTGTACAGCACGCGCGCAGACGGTTTGGGAAGCGTGGCTGGCAGGTTGGGGGGAAGCAGCTCATCGAAAAGGCTTTCGTGCAGGCGCTTGGCCAGTTGCCCTTGCAGCGACTGAGGTGCGAAACGGATGATCGTCTGCAGTAGCCGCCGATCCTGCATTCGCCGTGTCAGCGCCTTGGCGGCCTCCCCGGTGGAAGGGTACTCGGCGACGGGGCTGTCGTGCGCGCCGGGGATGTAGACGATGCGCGAGGACTCGGTGCTGCCGATCACCAGCACCTCGTGCAAAGGCACCTGGAACAGGTCCAGCCGCCAGCATCTCACTGGTACTTGACCCTCGGCAATTATGGTATCGGCCACGCACAGGCGGTTCACTGCCTGCAGACCATCGCTGCTCAGCTTGCCACGCAATACCGCGATTTGTGCCTGAACCATCAGTTCGTCACGGCTTGCCTGAATGTGCTGTTGCTCGATTTCGGCCTTCTGGCTGCCGTCATGGATAGAGGCCAGATGGTCCTGGTATCGCTTGCCCAAGTCCAGCTCACGGCATGCTTGAATGAAGGTGGCGGGTGTCCAGCCTGTCAGCGGATTGGTGCTGGTTTTACTGTGAAGGAGCAGGCTGTAGGGGCCCGCTTCATCATCAGCGGTGAAGTTGTGCATGGCCGCTTCCAGCAACGACACCTTGCGAGGCTTGCCATCGGGGTCGTACGCGTAGCGTGTCTGCTCGGCTGGTGCGGCAAACCCGGGCTCGCTCTCTGTAGGGAGGAACGGCCTGCGTTTGAACGGCTGGAAGAAATACACGGCCTTATCGACCGGTACTGCGATGCCCAGCCGTTGTTCCAGCAATGGCTTGCAGAAGTCAGGGATGCTTTTCAGCGCCTTGAGCGTCTTGTGCAAGCTTTTGCGGCTGTTGTCACGTTGTGCGATAGCGCTGCGCAGCGCCTGACGTTGGGCTTCTGTTGCGGTCTCATACCAGGGGTAAGGTTCGCCGTTGGCTTGTTGGTAATCCGCGCGAAGGGTGTTCAGCATTGCGCTGACCTGCGGGCTTGGCGTGTGCCGCGACCAGTAAGGCAATGTGCGTTCGATCTGGCGCAGGTGGTAGGGCGTTGCGGCTGTCATGGTGTGGCTCCTGTCAGGGTGAGGGGCCATTGCATGCCAGGCAAGGCGTGAAGCGGCGGTAGTTAGTTAGCCCACGATGTGTCGGTCTCGCCTATGCCAGCGTCGGGCAGGCATCAACGCCGCCGCAGACATCGCGCGAAGGTTGGTTGTCACCGTCTGCCAGGTCTTAGACAGGAAGCCAGCCATGCGCTCATCATCGACACCCAGGGACCACTTGCTGGACAACAACGGCATTGAAATCGCCGTGCGCTGTTGGGGCCCGGAGGACGGCATACCGGTCCTGGCCCTGCATGGCTGGCTGGACAATGCCGCCTCGTTCGACCGGCTGGCACCGCTGCTGGAACACTGTTTCGTGGTCGCCCCGGACCTGGTCGGCCACGGTCGTTCGGACCACCGCCGCCACGACAGTGGCTACTACCTGTGGGAGCATGCCGAAGACATGCTGGCGGTGACCGACAGCCTGGGGCTGCGGCAATTTCATGTGCTGGCCCACGGCATGGGCACCGGGGTGGCGTCGCTGCTGGCGGCGATGACCAGCGGCATCGCCAGCATGACCTTCCTGGATGGCATGGGCGCGCCGTTCACGGTGGCCGAGGATGATCGTGTGCAGCACATTGCCCGCGCCTACCGGCTCAAACGGATGGTGCAGCGCAGCCAGCTGGAGGGCTTTGCCGAGCCGGGCAGCGGCCGCTTCGACGACCTCGACACGGCCCTGGCGCAGCGTCGTGAGCGCCTGGACACCGAGCTGTCGGAAGGCGCCGCGCGCCTGCTGGCCCGGCGCGACCTGCTGCAGCTGGGCGATGGTTATTGCTGGCGGCATGACCCGCGCCTGGTACTGCCCGAGCCCATGCCGCTGACCGAGCGCGAAGCCTGTGACCTGCTTGGCCAGATCAGCTGCCCGCTGTACTTGCTGTTCGGCCGCCAGGGGGCCTTTACCGGCGAGGCCTTTACCCGGCGCCAGGCGGCCTTGCCCGGCCAGGCGAAGATATCCTGGCACCCGGGCGGGCACCACTTTCACCTCGATGCACCGGACCGGGCGCTGGTCGATCAACTGCTGCGTATCCTGACCCGCCACGAAGGGGGAGTGCTGCAACGGTTGGTCAACGAGTAGCTGTTTGTGGTCACGCTGCGTGGACCTGGGCTATGGTGGCGGATGCATGATTACAACCGCCACAAGGAGCCCGGCATGCGACCGTTCGCCGTCAAGCACATCGATCACCTCGTGTTGCGGGTCAGTGACCTGCAACGCAGCGTTGCCTTCTACACCGAGCTGCTCGGCTGCACGGTCAGCCGCGTGCGCGACGACCTGGGCATGGTCCACCTGGCCACGGGCACCGCGATGATCGACCTGGTGACCCTGGACGGCCCGCTGGGCCAGCCTGGCGGTGCGGCACCTGGGGCCGAGGGGCGCAACCTGCATCATTTCTGCCTGCGCATCGAGCCGTTCGATGAGCCGGCGTTGACGGCATACCTGGAGGCAGCGGGGGTGAAGGTGGAGCCTGCCGAGCAGCGCTACGGCGCCGAAGGCGAGGGGTTGTCGCTGTACTGCTACGACCCGGATGGCAATCAGGTCGAGCTGAAGGGGCCCATACCCGCCGCCAAGGCAACATGAGCAACCTGCACCGCGCCGAGCACTGGGTCGATACCGCCGAGGGCAAGCTGTTCGCCCGGGAATGG
The DNA here is from genome assembly GCF_059295255.1 of Pseudomonas sp. 8_5_2. Taxonomy (NCBI): domain Bacteria; kingdom Pseudomonadati; phylum Pseudomonadota; class Gammaproteobacteria; order Pseudomonadales; family Pseudomonadaceae; genus Pseudomonas; species Pseudomonas sp. 8_5_2. Next base: position 3,631,405 of record NZ_CM181238.1, on the reverse strand, counting down.
CTGCCGCCGCAGGCACCGGTGGTGCCCATTGTCCTGTTGCATGACTCGCTCGGTTGCGTGGCGCTGTGGCGCGATTTTCCAGCCCAGCTGGCACATGCCACCGGGCGCCGGGTGATCGCCTACGACCGCCTGGGCTTTGGCCGCTCCGACACTCACCCGGGCAGGCTGCGGCTGGGCTTTATCGAGGACGAGGCCCAGCAGGGGTTCGCGGCGCTGCGCGAATATTTGGCCATTGGCGACTTCATTGCCTTTGGCCACAGCGTGGGGGGTGGTATGGCGGTTGCCTGCGCGGCGGCGTTTACCGGCCAGTGCGTGGGGCTGATCACCGAGTCGGCGCAGGCTTTTGTCGAAGCACGCACCCTTGCAGGCATACGTGCAGCCGCCTTGCAGTTTGCCCAGCCCGGGCAGATGCAACGGCTTGAGCGCTACCACGGCGGCAAGGCCGAGTGGGTGTTGCGCGCCTGGGTGGACAACTGGCTGGGCGAGGATTTTGCCGGGTGGAGCCTGAATGCCGTGTTGCCGCAGGTGCGCTGCCCGTTGTTGAGCCTGCATGGCGATAACGACGAGTTTGGCTCGCAGGCGCATCCCGAGCGCTTGCTGGCATTGACTGGCGGGCCGGGAGTGATGCGGCGGCTGCCCGGGTGCGGGCATGTGCCGCACCGCGAGCAAGCCGAGACGGTGCTGGCCCAGGTCGTGCAGTTTTTGCGCTGATTGCGTCTGTACGAGCGGCGGCATGGCTATCGCTCATGGCCAGTGGATATCCCGCCAAAGCCGATTATGCTTCAGTTACCTTGCCGCGATCCGAGGCGGCCCGCCTCGTCGTGCTTCGCGCAACCAAAGCAAGCCCTGGGGCCTGGGTGCGACGGTGAAATGGGTATGAGGTACTCCGGCCTGCATGATGACACGACGGAGGCAACCCATGGCGGTTCTCGACAGCGCATCCACGGGCAGTAGCGCGCCCCAACGCGGTATCACCAAGGAGGAGCGCAAGGTCATCTTCGCCTCGTCCCTGGGCACGGTGTTCGAGTGGTACGACTTCTATCTGTACGGCTCACTGGCCGCCATCATCGCCAAGCACTTCTTCGCCGGCGTCAATGAAACCACCTCGTTCATCTTCGCCTTGCTGGCGTTTGCTGCCGGCTTTGCCGTGCGACCGTTCGGGGCCATCGTGTTCGGGCGGCTGGGCGACATGGTCGGGCGCAAGCACACCTTCCTCATCACCATCATCATCATGGGCTTGTCCACCGCGCTGGTGGGCCTGCTGCCCAGCTACGCCTCGATCGGGGTGGCGGCGCCGATCATCCTGATCAGCCTGCGCCTGCTGCAGGGCCTGGCCCTGGGTGGCGAGTATGGCGGCGCCGCCACCTATGTCGCCGAACACGCGCCCAAGGGCCGGCGCGGCTTTTTCACGGCCTGGATCCAGACCACTGCGACCTTGGGGCTGTTCCTTTCACTGCTGGTGATCATGGCCTGCCGCACGGCCATGGGCACCGAAGTGTTCGAGGACTGGGGCTGGCGGGTGCCGTTCCTGCTGTCGATCCTGCTGCTGGCGATTTCGGTGTATATCCGCATGCAGCTCAACGAGTCGCCGGTGTTCCTGAAGATGAAGGCCGAGGGTAACGCGTGCAAAGCGCCGCTGACGGAGTCGTTCGCCCGCTGGGACAACCTCAAGGTGGTGATCATGTCGCTGCTTGGCGGCACTGCTGGCCAGGCCGTGGTGTGGTACACCGGCCAGTTCTACGCGTTGTTCTTCCTGTTGCAGACGCTCAAGATCGAACCGCAGACGGCCAACCTGCTGATTGCCGGTTCGCTGCTGATCGGCACGCCGTTCTTTATCTTCTTCGGCAGCTTGTCCGACCGGATTGGCCGCAAGAAGATCATCATGGCCGGCTGCATCATCGCCGCGCTGACCTACTTCCCGATCTTCAAGGCGCTGACCGAGTATGGCAACCCGGACGTGTTCGTCGCCCAGGAGCAGAACCCGGTGGTGGTAGTGGCTGATCCGGGCCAGTGCGCGTTCCAGTTCGACCCGGTGGGCAAGGCCAAATTCACCAGCTCGTGCGACATCGCCAAGAGCCTGCTGGCCAAGCGTGCCATTCCCTACACCAACCAGGCAGCCGAGCCGGGCAGTGTGACCCAGATTCGCATTGGCGAGCGGGTACTGCAGAGTTTTGATGGCCGCAGCCTGGCGGCGGCGGACTTCAAGGCGCAGAACGACGCCTTTACCGCGACCCTGGGCGGCGCTTTGAGAGAAGCAGGCTACCCGGAAAAAGCCGACCCGGCGAAGATCCATTACCCGATGGTGCTGTTGCTGCTGACCATCCTGGTGATCTACGTGACCATGGTCTACGGGCCGATAGCCGCGTGGTTGGTGGAGCTGTTCCCGGCGCGCATCCGCTATACCTCGATGTCACTGCCTTATCACATCGGCAACGGCTGGTTCGGCGGCTTCCTGCCGACCGTGGCGTTTGCCATGGTGGCAGCCACCGGGGATATCTATTACGGCTTGTGGTACCCGATCGTGATCGCGGTGATGACGGCGGTGCTGGGCATCTTGTTCCTGCCGGAAACCAAGGACCGGGATATTACTTGAGGTGGATACAGGTGGTATCGGTCGCCTACACAGGGAACGCATCAGGGCTGAGAGGTGCTTGCCACAAGATATGCAGCGCCTGTGAGATCGAGCGCCGCCCGCGCGGCGCTCCATCTCACAGGCGCTGAAAATACCGTGGCAAGCACCTGTTAGCCCTGACGCAGCTAGCCAAAGACCACAGGATCTCCTACCCGATGCAGAAGCGGACTTGCCCGCGAAACGGCCACTACAGGCATCCGTCAATCAAAATACCCACGCAGCCCGAACGCATACCCGGTATCCACCCCCGCAGCTTCACCCCGGTTCCAGCGCTTGTTCAACACGAATTCGAACGCCGGCTCGTACACCCCGTCCCGCACCAGCGCACCGGCCAGCACCTCTACGTCATACCAGCCATTGTCCAGCTCGATCATCGGCCGCCCCGGCACCTGATAGCGCGCCAGCAGGTCACCCAAGGTCTTCGGCGTGAAGTGCTGCAGGATGCGCCAGGTGTACAGCATCAGCGCTCCGTGCTCGACCCGCAGCACATAGCCATTGCGCCGGTGCTTTAGCCGGCTGCCAGCTTCACGCAAGGCCGGCGTATGGCCATCGAGGGTGAACAGGATGCGGTAGGGCAGGTTGTCGACCCCGGCCAGGGGCAGCACCACACCCTCGCGCACCGCCTGGTCGCCGCTGTCGTCATGGGTAAATGCATAGGCCAGGTCGTCGGGCAGTTGCCGGTCGCGCTTGAAACGCTCGAGCAGCTGGATGTCGCCGAGCAGGAAATAGTCGACCAGGTCGTTGAGCACTTCGCTGAATTCGTGGCGCATCTGTTTTCCTTGTTTTTGCGCGTGAGGGGCAAGCCGCTAGTGCTTCTGGGCGATCTGGATCAGGTTGCCACAGGTGTCGTCGAATACCGCGACAGTGACTGGGCCCATGGGGGTGGGGGGCTGGGTGAAGTGCACGCCTGCTGCGCACAGCCGGGTGTGTTCAGCCTGGATATCACGCACGCCGAACGAGGTAACGGGGATGCCGTCCTGCTTGAGCGCAGCCTTGTACGCCTTGGCCGCAGGGTGCGCATCGGGCTCCAGCAGCAGCTCGACGCCATTGGGGTCGTTGGGCGAGGTCAGGGTCAGCCAGCGGTGCCGGCCCATGGGGATGTCATGCTTGGGCTCGAAACCCAGTACGTAGTGGTAGAACGCCAGGGCCTTTGCCTGGTCCTCGACAAGAATGCTGGTGACCACGATCTTCATAAGCGCACACCGTATGTCTGGGAGCGATAAGTACCAGTAAAGACGGTCGGGGGCATTTGACCAGTGGCACTGGGCCGCAAACGGTGAAGCCCTGGCTACAAAAATACTGTTCAAGTCCCAGTTAAATCCTTCCTCCGCCGGCACCCACTGGCCAGCTGCCAAGGGGTAAAGTGTCAGGCACGATCCCCGCGCGCCCAGGTCGGCGTCAAAGAGGTACCCGTGGCTGCCTACACCCTGCGACAACTCAAGTATTTCGTCACCACCGTGGAAGCCGGCAGTGTTGCCGAGGCTTCACGCCAGCTGTACATCGCCCAACCGTCGATCTCCACGGCCATCAAGAGCCTGGAAGAAAGCTTCGGCGTGCAACTGTTCATTCGCCACCACGCCCAGGGCGTGTCGCTGACCCCCAGCGGCAAGCGCTTCTATGCCAAGACCAGGTCGCTGCTGCAGATGGCCCACGAATTCGAGCAGAACGCCCTGGCCGACAACGACACCGTGGCCGGGCACATCGACATCGGCTGTTTCGAAACCGTGGCACCGCTGTACCTGCCGCGCCTGATCGCCGGCTTTCGACAGCGCTATCCGGGGGTGGATATCCGCCTGCGCGATGGCGAGCAGCAGGAGCTGATCCAGGGCCTGACCGCCGGCACCTTCGACCTGGCGTTTCTCTACGATCATGACCTGGACGGCACCATCGAGGCCGAGCCGTTGATGCCGCCGCAGAAACCCTACGTGCTGCTGCCTGAGCACCACCGTTTTGCCGGCCAGGCCCAGGTATCGTTGCGCGACCTGTGCCCCGAGCCGATGATCCTGCTGGATGTGGCCCCCAGCCGCACCTACTTCGTCAGCCTGTTCAACGAAATGGGGCTGACGCCGAACATTGTCTTCAGTTCGCCGTCCATCGAGATGGTGCGTGGCATGGTCGGGCAGGGCTTTGGTTTTTCGCTGCTGGTGACCCGCCCGCATTCCGAGTACACCTACGATGGCCAGCGCCTGGCGGTGCTCGACATTGCCGAGCCGGTGGCGTTGTCGGGGCTGGCAGCAGCGCGCTTGAAGCGCGTGCAACTGACCAAGCCGGCCCAGTTGTTCGTCGAGTTCTGCCGGGAAGAACTGGCAAAGTTCTGAAAGCGGCACGCCATGCAGGCTGCGCCATGGCGTGCCGACGGCTCAGGGGTTGACCTGATAACCGCGTCCTTGCAGGCAGCCACTGTAGGCACTGGCATGGGCCTGGGTCTTCGCTTCGTCCTGGCCGCGACGGTCTTGACGACGCTCCTGGCGCTGGCGCATGCCACCCACTGCGGCGCCGGCGGTGGCCACTTCCCCGGCGCGGTTCTGCCGGTACTGCTGCTTGGCATCATCGCTGGCCCGGTCATACAGTTCTTCATGCTGATTACCGCGCACCTGCGCGCCCGCTGCACCCGCGACCGCACCTGCGGTCGCGCCTCGCACCCGGCCACCGACATGGGCACCGCCAGACGCCGCCGTACTGTTCGCAGCGTTGGTGGCGACGGTATTGCAATCGTTGATATCCAGTTGCGTCTGCTGGCTGCTCTGGCCTTTGAGCGGCACCACCGACTGCGCCTGGGCGACAGATGCCAAGCACGACAGCACCAGCAGGTAACTCCACGTGAACGTGCGCATGGCACACCTCCATTGGGCGGAAAGCCCGTTTAACAGGATAGTCCGGTTGTAGTGGATAGCGGGCCACACAAGCGCAAATAGCGAACCGAGGCCGGTGGCCCTTGGCTGAACGCCTGGAGCAAGTCAGCCTTGGCTGGCCTTGCGCAGTGGCACTTCGCGCAGCAGCCAGGACAGCACGAAGGCCACGCTGGTGATCATCCCGGCCAACAGGAACACCCCATGCATGGCGCTTGAAAACGCCTGCAAATATGTCTGTTGCAAGGCTGCAGGCAGGGCATGCACGGCGGCGGGCGAGAGGCTCGCGGCGCCCCCGGCGCTGGCGGCGAACTCACTCCCCAGGCCGCCCAGCAAGGCATGCGAGAACAGCGCGCCGAACACCGAGACACCGATGGCACCGCCAATCGAGCGGAACAACGTGGCCCCAGAGGTGGCAACGCCCATGTGGCGGGGCTCGACGCTGTTCTGCACCGCCAGGATCAGGACCTGCATGACCATGCCCAGGCCGGCGCCCAGCAGGCCCATGTACAGGTTCATCAGCGCCGTCGGGGTGTCCAGCTGCAGCCGGCTGAGCAGGCCCAGGGCAACCACTTGCAGCAGGGTGCCGAGGATCGGGAACACCCGGTAGCGGCCCCAGCGGCTGATCAGCCGACCGGTAATCGCCGACACCACCAGCAGGCCACCCATCAGCGGCAGCATCTGCAGCCCGGCGCTGGTGGGCGTGGCATTTTTCACCACTTGCATGTACAGCGGCAGGAAGGTGACTGCGCCGAACAGCGATACCCCGACGATAAAGCCGATCAGCCCGGCCAGCACGAAGGTGCGGTGGCGGAACAGGTGCAGCGGCATGATCGGCTCGGCGGCGCGGCGTTGTTCGACCACGAACCCGACTAGGCCGAGCAGCGCGAACAGCGACAGGCACAGCATATCCAGCGATTGCCACGCCAGCAGGCTGCCGCCCAGGCTGGTAATCAGCACCAGGGCTCCCAGCGCCACGGTAAGGAAGAACGCGCCGATGTAGTCCACCGTATGCCGCACCAGGGCCACATGCGGGCGAAATACGCCGCCGATCACCAGCAATGCCAGCAGGCCAAGGGGCAGGTTGATGTAGAAGATCCAGTGCCACGACAGGTGCTCGACCAGAAACCCACCGACCAACGGGCCCACCACAGTGGCCAAACCGAACACACCGCCGAACAGTCCTTGATAGCGACCGCGTTCGGCAGGCGGTATGACATCGCCGATGGCGGCCATCGCCACCACCATCAAGCCACCCCCGCCCAGCCCTTGCAGTGCACGGAAGGTGATCAGCTGGGCCATGTCCTGCGCCAAGCCACACAGTGCCGAGCCCAGCAAGAACAGGATGATGGCAACTTGCAGTACACGCTTGCGACCGAACTGGTCGCCGAACTTGCCATACAGCGGCACCACCACCGTCGAGGCCAGCAGGTAGGCTGTGACCACCCACGACAGCCAGCGCAGCCCGCCCAGGTCGCTGACGATGGTCGGCAGGGCGGTGGAAACAATGGTCTGGTCAAGGGCGGCCAGGAACATCACCAGCATCAGGGCTGCCAGCAGCAGCGGGATGGAGGTTTGCGCATGCGTGGCGGCGGGGGAAGTATCAGTGGATATCGGTTGCACGGGGCGGACCTCAACGGAGCGTGGCATGGGCCTGGGCATGTTGCAGACCGGCGTCCTGCAGGCCTGCCAGGGCAAAGCGGTACAACTGGCTCGCAACGGATGCGCTGGGCATTTGCAGGATTTCGTGCAGCGCCCCGGAGCCGCCTCGCGGGCCGATCAGCAACATTGCCCAGGGTGCCGTGACACAGAGGATGCAGCGGGTCAGGGCGGGGTCGTCGACGGGGATGCCGCTGACCTCGCTGAACAGCCCCTTGAGCAGCGACAGGCGCAGGGGGGCCGCGGCCTGCAGGTGCGCCTGGCCATGAGGGCTGGGGGCCAGGATTTCTGCAGCCAGCACGCGCAGGTGCCAGTTGTCCCGCGCCGAAGTGGCCTTGTGCACCACCAGCTCCACCAGCACCCGCAGTTTTTCCGCAGCCGGCTGCGACCCCTGGATGATGCGCTGCAGGTCGCTGAGGTCGAGGAAGCGCTTTCGGGCCTCGTCGAGCACGGCCAGGTACAGGCCATTGCGGCTGCCGAAGTGGTAGTTGATCGAAGCGAGGTCGACATCGGCCTTGGCCGCGACCGCCTTGTTGCTGGCTTCAGCGTGGCCAAGCGCGGCGAACAATTCGCCGGCAGCTTCAAGGATGCGGGTGCGGGTTGCAGCGCCATCCTTGCGGGGTTCTCGAGGGGCGGTGGACATGGCTTGGGCTCTGCGTCTCAAGGTTTGAGCAGAGCGTGGTGCAGGACAAGTTTAAAATCAATTTAAATTTAATTTATCTGATGGAAATCACCCATCAAATCGCTGCAGGAGCAACTCAAGGCTGCTCCTGCAGGTCGCGGGTCAACGCCCGTTGCTGACGGTCTCCTGCACCCGCTTGGGCTTGTCCAGCGGCAGTTGGTCGAATTCACGCAAGCCGTCCTTGCGGTACGGGTCGCCGATCCAGCGCGGCGCTGCCACGAACTGTGGGCTTACCAGGCTCCTGGCGGGCTGGTAGCGGTCGTAGCTCAAGCCAGCCAGGTCGGACAGGGTATGGATCAGGTGCGAGCTGCTGTAGGGGCGGTTGGCCATTGCCTGCAGGTCGCGAGGGTGTGCGGCCTGCCAGCTTGGCGATGTCCACAGCAGGAACGGAATGGTGTACATCGGCCGGGTCGGGGCGCCTTCGTTGCGCCCCAGGCGGTCGTGGTCGCCGGAGCTGTACACGTCTTCACCATGGTCGGACAGGTACATCAGGAAGCCGTTGGGGCTGCCAGCCGAGTAGCGCTTGATCAGGCTCGACACCACGTAGTCGTTGTAGCGCACGGCGTTGTCGTAGAAGTTGTAGGTTTCCACCTGGTCGGCCGTCAGTTTGCCTGGCACGCCCTGGCTGTCGGTGAAGTGCGCGTAGTCCTTGGGGTAGCGGAAGCGGTAGTCCATGTGCGTGCCCAGCAGGTGGACGATGATGAACTTGTTCGGCGCAGGGTCCTGCAGTGCCTTCTCGAACGGCGCCAGCACCACGTCGTCATACTGGCTGGCATTCTGGTTGCGCTGGTTGTTCAGGTACACCGGCACGTCCGTCTGCTGCGAGAAGGTGGTAAGCATGGTATTGCGCTTGGTCATGGTCTGCTGGTTGGTGATCCAGAAGGTCTTGTAGCCTGCCTGTTTCATCAGGTTGATCAGCGACGGGTCGGTGAGGAAGCGGTCCGGGTCCTGCTGGTCACCGAAGGTGAGGATCTGCTGCATCACTTCGATGGTATACGGGCGCGGCGAAACGACATCGCGGAACACCGTCAGGCCCTTGTCGCCGGCGGCCAGTGCGTCGAGGTTGGGCGTGGTGTCGCGGTTGTAGCCGTACAGGTGCATGTGTTCGCGGGTGGTGGACTCGCCCAGCACCAGCACCAGGGTGCGGGGCGCCGTGCCGCTGCTGTCGCGCAGGTTCTGCAGGGGAGGCAGCGCGGCGTTCTGCGCCAGCAGCTCCTGCATGTTGTCCAGTTGCTGGCGGTACTGCCGGTAGCCGACCAGCAGTTGCCAGGGCACGGCAGGTTCCATGCGCTGCTGCACCTTTTCGGCGGCATCGGCGAAGCTGCGTTCCTGGGTGACCATCTGCTTGTAGAACGGGTACACCAGGTTGGCCACCAGCAACAGCAGCACCACCGGCAGGCGGCTGCGCAGCGGCAGGCTGACCGGGCGCACGCGCTTCCACAGCAGCACGGCTACCAGGGTGTACAGCAGCAGCGCCAGGCCCAGGCCGACGCTGAAATACTGGCTGAAGTACTCCCCGGCTTCGGCGGTGTTGGATTCGAACATCACGAAGATGACGCTTTGCGAGAACTCCTGGCGGTAGATGCCGAAGTAGCTCAGGCCCACCAGCGAAGCGGCCCACAGCACCAGGCCGATGACTGCCGCAGTGGCGCGGGTGAAGCGCGGCAGCAACAGTACCGGCGCCAGCCACAGGCTGCTGAGGAAGAACGCATCGCGAAACCCGGCAAACCCGGTGGTACCACTGAACAGCAGCAACGCCTGGGTAACGCCGGAGAAGTACCAGAAGAACAGCAATAGCCAGCCCAGGCCGGCCCAGTCCACGCGCTTGGGCGCGGAGGGGGATGTAGTGTGTGACACGTATGCCTCGTCGTACCTTGGCGGCCAGCGGACATGCCCGCGGCCGGAAAGGGCGTGACGCTAATCTGTCGAGTGTGAAAATAGCGTCAACGAACGTGGGCGGCGCAGGTATGATGTGTCAGCGAAACCGTATTGACAGGCACCCTGAACCATGAACCGTCGCAAGAAGATCAACCAGCTGTTGAAAGCGCATGCCAAGAAGGCCAGTGCCAAACTGGCGCCGCGCAAGCCCAAGTACATTTGCAAGGCTGACCGTTTGAAGCTGGAGGCTGAGGCGGGGGAGACCGCTGTCGGAGCGAATGGCTGATGGCATCAGGGCTGTCAGCCCTGATGCGATCCCTGTAGGACCCTCACCTGCCAACGAGGCTCCGCAAAACGGCCTCAACCTGCATAAAACACCGGATCAACGGCGATAATACCGGTGCTCGTCATGGTGCCGCTGGTGCAGGGCCCGCTCATGCCGGCGCTCCCAGTCACGGCGCCGTTCCCAGTCGCGCCGGCGCTCCCAATCCCGCCGGGCCTGCTCGCGCCGCCACTGCTCGCGGCGCCAGTCGCCGCGGCGGTCATGCCAGCGGTCGTCATCATGGGCCAGCAGTGTGTCTGGCTGCGCAGCAGCCACACTGGCTACCCGTGACCAGGGGTTGGCAGCAGGCTGCACCGGTGACTGTACGGCCGGGGCCACCGCGACGGGCGCCTTCATTTGTGTTGCCGATGCAGTGCCCATCGCCGCGAACGAGAACAGGCCGAGCAGCATCAACCTAGCGACATGTATTTTCATGAGCGAAGCCCACCTCTGATACCAATTGAGCCATTTGGCCAGCAGGTGCGCAGCGAACCCTGTGTCGCGTTGCGCTACCTTTCTGTGCCTCACAGATAGACCGGCAATCGGGAAAAAGTTCGCTGCAGCAACAACTTGTAGAGAATTGGCGGTTTACATCGCTACGCAAACACCTCACGCAGATGCGCCCTGTAGCTGTCAAACGCGGCGATGGCACCCACCAGCACTTCGGCCTCTTCCTGCTCATCCAGCAGCAGCCCATCCAGCCTGGCAACGAACTCGCGCCAGTGCAGCGCCCGGCCATCCGGGTGCGCTGCCAGGTGGCGGGCGCCGTGGTGCTCATCCAGGCCCAAACGCTGGGTATGCCTGAACAGAAACGCCGCGCCCAGGTTCGAGCCCTCGCTGCAATACAACCAACCCAGCGCCTGGGCCGCACTGGCACAAATCGTTGCGGGCGCTGCCGGCAACGGCAGGCCCAGATCGCGCAGGTCATCCTCGACCGCACTGAAGCGCGACAGCTGCATCAGCCCCGGCAACTGCTGGTTGAGTTGCTCGTCCTGGTACAACGCCAACAGGCTGCCGTGAAAGCGATGCTGCACCTGCAGGAAGCGGCCGTAGCGCGCGCGGTCGTCGAAAGGCCGTGCCGCCATCACCAGTTGGTCGACGCTGTCATGGTCGCGGCTGCTGGCCGCCTTCAGGCGTTTGCAGCGGCCCGGCTCCGTGAGGGGGAAAGGTACAACAGTCATTGGCGTATCCATGGCAACGGGCAGTACGCATATGATGCTTGTCGTCCCTGGCCAGCAGCAAGCACCACGCTATGGCCCTAACAGAAAACCGTGGGCGGGCGGGTGCCGTTGAAATCGGTGGGTTGAATATGAACTGGCAATGATCGGCTTAGCCCCGAACAACCTTGTGCAAACCGTTTGCCCGTACCGGCCTCTTCGGGGATGAACCCGCGAAGAGGCCGGTACGGGGTTTACAAGGCAGCCGCCCCGGCCTTGGCCACCTGGGCATCTTGCTCGGACTTGACCCCGGACACGCCAATCGCTCCCACCACCTGGCCATCCACCCGCAGCGGCACGCCGCCTTCGAGGCTGGTCAGCAACGGTGCAGTGACGAACGCGGTACGCCCGCCATTGACCATTTCCTCGTAATCCCGCGTCTCTTTGCGCCCTAGCGCAGAGGTGCGGGCTTTTTCCACCGCGATGTAGGCGCTGGCCGGCGCGCAGCCGTCCATACGCTCCAGGGCCAGCGGGTGGCCGCCGTCGTCGACCACGGCGATCGTCACGTTCCATTGCCGGGCCCGGGCCTCGGCGCGGGCGGCGGTGAGCACGCGGGCGACTTCGGCCTGGCCGATCACGAACTTGCTATGCATGGGGGTTCTCCGGGTTCAGGGCTGCTTCGACAATTTCGATCCAGTGCCGCACCGGCGTGCGTCCAGCCCCGTCCAGATGGGCCTGGCAGCCAATGTTGGCAGTGGCAATGACATGCGGTTTACCGCTTTCCAGGGCATTCAGGCGGTTGTCGCGCAGCTGCTGTGACAGGTCCGGCTGGGTCAGCGAATAGGTGCCAGCCGAGCCGCAGCACAGGTGCCCGTCCGGCACCTCGGTCAGAGTAAAGCCCAGGCGCGTCAACAGCGCCTCCACTACACCCCCCAGCTTCAGGGCGTGCTGCAGGGTACACGGGCAGTGAAAGGCCAGGCGCTGCTCGGCGCACAGGCTCAATTGCTCGACTGGCTCATCGCGCAATACTTCTACCAGATCGCGTGACAGGGCGCTGACGCGTGCGGCTTTGGCGGCGTAACGCGGGTCCTGCTGCAACAGATGCCCGTAGTCGCGCACGAACGCGCCGCAGCCGCTGGCGGTTTGCACGATAGCCTCGGCACCGGCTTCGATCGCCGGCCACCAGGCGTCGATGTTGCGCCGGGCCCGTTGCAGGCCTTGCTCCTGAGCGTTGAGGTGGTAGTCCACGGCGCCGCAGCAGCCGGCCTGTTGGATCGGCACCACGCTGATGCCCAGGCGGTCGAGCAGGCGTGCAGCGGCGGCGTTGGTGTTGGGCGACAGCGCCGGCTGCACGCAGCCTTCCAGCATCAGCACCTGCCGCGCATGGCGTGGCGCGGGGCGTATGCCGGGCGCGCTGACTCGGCTCGGCAGCTTGCCCTTGAGCGCCGCCGGCAGCAGTGGACGCAGAACCTGGCCGCTGCGGGTCAGGGCCTTGAACAGCGCCGGGCGCGGCACCACCGCGCGCAGGGCCTCACGCAACAGGCGTTGAGTGAATGGGCGGGGTACCTGTTGCTCGACCACTGCGCGGCCGATGTCCAGCAGGTCGTGGTACTTCACCCCGGAAGGGCAGGTGGTTTCGCAGTTGCGACAGGTCAGGCAGCGGTCCAGGTGCAATTGGGTGCTGGCAGTGACCGGCTCGCCTTCGAGCACCTGCTTGATCAGGTAGATGCGCCCACGCGGGCCGTCCAGTTCATCGCCCAGCAACTGGTAGGTAGGGCAGGTGGCGGTGCAGAAGCCACAGTGCACGCAGGCGCGCAGGATGCTCTCGGCTTCGTCGGCGCGGGCCAGGCGTCGGGACGTTTCGCTCAGGTTGGTTTGCATGGTCTGGCCTCACAGGTCCGGGTACAGGCGGCCAGGGTTGAACACCCCCTGGGGGTCGAGCTGCTGCTTGAGGGCGCGGTGGTAGCGCATCAGCGCATCGGGCAGCGGCGGGCTGCTGGCTGGGCCGGGTGTGTAGAGCGTGGCATGGCCGCCCACCTTGTCAATGTCATGGCGGATGTCCCCGGGCGCTGCCGTGGACTTGAGCCAGCGCTGCGCACCCGCCCAGTCGAGCAGTTGCTGGCCCGGCAGGTCCAGATCGCCGGTGGCCACTGGCACCGACAAACGCCAGAGCGGGGCAGGGTCATCGAAAAAGGCGAGGCGCTGTTCGCGCAAGTCACGCCAGAAACCGCCGTCCAGTACCGCGCCGCCCAGGCGCCGCGCTGCCGACTGCACCGAACCTTCGCCGCCTTCCAGGCGCAAGTACAGCGCGTCGCCGTCATGGCAGGCCGCGCTGATCGGCAACGGCTGCTGGCCCCATTCGGCCAGCTCGGCCAGCGCCTGGTGGCGGCCCATGGGCAGGCGCAGGCTCAGGCATTGACGTGGGCGAGGCAGCACCTTCAGCGACACTTCGGTCAGCAGCCCGAGGCAGCCGAAGCTGCCTGCCATCAGCCGCGAAACGTCGTAGCCGGCGACGTTCTTCATCACTTCGCCACCAAAACGCAGCAGCTTGCCGTGGCCGGTGATCACCCGCGTGCCCAGTACATAGTCGCGCACAGACCCCGCCCAGGGCCGACGAGGGCCGGACAACCCGGCCGCGACCATGCCTCCCAGGGTAGCCTCGTGGCCCAGGTGCGGTGGCTCGCACGGCAGCATCTGCCCGGCCTCGTGCAGGGCCGCCTCGATCTCGCGCAGCGGCGTGCCGGCGCGGGCGGTGAGCACCAGCTCGGTCGGGTCGTAGCTGACGATGCCGCGGTGGCTGCGGGTATCGAGCAGTTCGCCGGCCAGCGGGTTGCCGAGCATCGCTTTGCTGTTGCCGCCCTGTATGCGAAGCGGGGTACCCTGGTGCAGTGCCTGATTGACCTGCTCCAGCAGGGCCTGGCTGATGTCGCGGTCCATGCTCATTCAGAAGCGCTCCAGGTCGGGGAAGGGCAGTTGCCCATGGTGGACGTGCATCGCACCGAATTCGGCGCAGCGGTGCAGGGTAGGGATGTTCTTGCCCGGGTTCAGCAGGCCCTGCGGGTCGAAAGCGGCCTTGACTGCGTGGAACAGGGTGATTTCATCGCTGTTGAACTGCGCACACATCTGGTTGATCTTCTCGCGCCCCACGCCGTGCTCGCCGGTGATGCTGCCGCCCACCGCCACGCACAGTTCGAGGATTTTGCCGCCGAGGGCTTCGGCGCGCTCCAGTTCGCCTGGCAGGTTGGCGTCGAACAGGATCAGCGGGTGCATGTTGCCGTCGCCGGCATGGAACACGTTGGCCACGCGCAGGCCGTAATGCGTGGACAGGTCGCTGATGCCCTTGAGCACCCTGGGCAGTTCGCGGCGCGGGATGGTGCCGTCCATGCAGTAGTAGTCCGGGGACATGCGCCCCACCGCCGGGAAGGCGTTCTTGCGCCCGGCCCAGAAGCGCATGCGCTCGGCTTCGTCGCAGGCCAGGCGCACGTCGCTGGCGCCGGCTTGCGCCAGCAACTCGGCGACCCGTGCGCAATCGTCGTGCACATCGGCCTCCACGCCGTCCAGCTCGCACAGCAGGATGGCTGCTGCGTGCACCGGGTAGCCGGCGTGGATGAAGTCTTCGGCGGCGCGGATCGCCAGGTTGTCCATCATCTCCAGGCCGCCAGGGATGATGCCGGCGGCGATGATTTCGGCGACCGCCCGGCCGGCATCCTCGACGCTGTCGAAACTGGCCAGCAGCACCCGTGCCACCTGGGGTTTGGGCAGCAGCCTGACGGTGACTTCGGTAATGATCCCTAGCATGCCTTCGGAACCGGTGAACAGTGCCAGCAGGTCGAAGCCGGGGCTATCCAGGGCATCGCTGCCCAGGGTCAGGCGCTCGCCCTCGATGGTGAGGATGTCGACCTTGAGCAGGTTGTGCACGGTCAGGCCGTACTTCAGGCAGTGCACGCCACCGGCGTTTTCGGCAACGTTGCCGCCGATGGAACAGGCAATTTGCGAGGACGGGTCGGGCGCGTAGTACAGGCCGTGGGGGGCTGCAGCCTGGGAAATCGCCAGGTTGCGCACGCCGGGCTGCACGCGGGCAAAACGGCCCTGCGGGTTGACTTCGAGGATGCGCTTGAAGCGCGCCATCACCAGCAGGATGCCCTTGGCCAGCGGCAGCGCGCCGCCCGACAGGCCAGTGCCGGCACCGCGCGCGACCACCGGCACGCCACGCTGGTGGCAGAGCCTGAGCAAGGCCTGCACCTGTTCCAGGCGCTCGGGCAGCACCACCAGCAGCGGCACCGTGCGGTACGCTGACAGGCCGTCGCATTCGTAGGGTTTGAGGTCTTCCTGGCGGTACAGGATTTCAAGGTCCGGCAGCGCATCGCGCAACGCGTGCAGCAGCGCCGTCTGGTCCACGGCGGGTAGCGCGCCATCGACACGTTCGTCGTACAGGATATTCATCGGCTCACTCGGCAACGGTTTTTGTTGTTGTTGGCAAAGCGGTCACCCTGGCAGCCTGCGTGCGCCGGCGGCATTGGTCGAGAGGCAGAACCAGTGGTCCTACCAGTTCTTCGGCATGGTGCTGGTAATTGATGGGTTTACCGGGCTAGATTGGAAACAGTGGTGCAAGTGGTCCTACCAGTGTGAGGGAGTGCAGTGGGTACTGAAGGCAAGACCAAAGTCGCCGATCAAGTCGCCGAACGAGTCGAGCGGCTGGTCGTGGAAGGCGTGCTCAAGGTCGGCCAGGCACTGCCGTCGGAGCGGCGGCTGGTGGAGAAGCTGGGTTGTTCGCGCTCGGCGTTGCGCGAGGGCCTGCGCATCTTGCGTGGGCGAGGCATCATCGATACCGAGCACGGGCGCGGCTCGTTTGTCGCCGACCTGGCCGGCCACGCGGGCGCGGCGCCGTTGATGCACCTGTTCAACTCGCAGCCGCGCACGTTGTTCGACCTGCTGGAAGTGCGCGCGTTGCTGGAGGCCGAATCGGCCCGGCTGGCGGCGCTGCGCGCCACCGAAGTCGACCGTTTGCTGATCCGCAGGCGCTACGAGGAAATGTTGGCGGCGCATGCTTGCGCAGACGCGCTCGATCCCCGCGAGCATGCCCGCCGCGACCATGCGTTCCATCGGGCAATCAGCGAGGCGTCGCACAACCCGGTGCTGGTGCATACCTTGCAATCGCTCAGCGACCTGACCTTGAGCACGGTGTTTGCCTCGGTCAATAACCTGTACTGCCGGCCGGCGCAGAAGCGCCAGATCGACCGGCAGCATGCGCGGCTGTATCACGCGGTGATGGAGCAGTTGCCCGAACAGGCGCAGCGGGCGGCGCGCGAGCATATCAACGGGATCCGCGACAGCTTGCGCGAGATCGAACAGGAAGAGCAGCGCCTGGTGAGGGCTACCATGCGCATGGATGGTTGGGGGTGATGTTTGCCTGGGCCGACCTCTTCGCGGGTAAACCCGCTCCCACAGGGACCGCGTCGGCCTGAGGGCTGTGGGGGCGGGCCTGCCCGCGAAAGGGCCGGTGCAGGTTTACTCAATGGTCGGCTATGCGGTCATCCTGCGAGAGGATTGCGCGGGCCAGCTCTTCATCGTTGGCCTGCAACCCCGGATGGTCCTTGCGGGCCTGTTCCAGCGCAGACTCCACATAGGCGCCACGGATAGCCCCGCCACTGGCAACAAAGGCAGAGAGCTCGTCACGGGCCGGGATGATCCGTTTGTCGTCCTTGAAGGTCGAGTACAACGAGGCGGAAACACCGGCCGAGGTGGCGACGTCGCCCGCATCGACGCGGGCCAGGGCGGCACCGGCAGGCAGCAGGAGCAGCAGCGCAGGGGCGAGGAGTAGGTGGCGCATGTCGTGTTCTCCAGTAGCGTGAAGCCCAAGGAAATAAACCACTCAGTGAATAAGAGGGTGCAGGAGTGCAGGTAGTTCCCTGGGCCGTGCTGGAGATTGCCGATGCTGCTTTGACTGCGACAGCCCTCTGTAGGAGCGGCCTTGTGTCGCGATGGGTCGCCAAGCGGCCCCCGGCCCCGATCAGGCCAACTGATAAGTGGTCTTGACCCGGGTGAAGAACTGCCGCGCATGCGTACCTTGCTCACGCGATCCCAGGCTAGATGCACCATTGCCGCCAAACGGTACGTGATAATCCACCCCGGCCGTAGGCAAGTTCACCATCACCATCCCCGCCGAACTGTTGCGCTTGAAGTGCTCGGCATGGCGCAGCGACGTGGTGACAATACCGGCGGACAAACCAAACGCTGTGTCTTCAGCCGCAGCGAGCGCTGCCTCATAGTCACCCACCTTGAGCACACTCAGCACCGGCCCGAAGATTTCCTCGCGGTAGATGCGCATGTCCGGGGTGACCTCGGTGAACAGTGCCGGGGTAAAGAAATATGCCCCCGCCTGGTTGTCGATACGCTCGCCGCCACACACCCGCTTCGCACCCTGTTCAAGGCCCGCAGCCACATACGACAGGTTTTGCTCCAGCTGCCGGCTGTCGACCACCGGCCCGATATCTGTGCTGGCCTGCAGTGCATCCCCCACCTTCAGCGCCCGGGTACGTTCGGCCAGGCGCGCGACAAAGGCATCGTGAATGCCTTCGGTCACGATCACCCGCGAGCTGGCGGTGCAGCGTTGGCCGGTGCTGTAGAACGAGCCGTTCAGCGCCACGTCCACTGCCTGCTCCAGGTCGGCATCGTCGAGCACCACCAGCGGGTTCTTGCCGCCCATCTCCAGCTGCACCTTTTTCATCCCTTCGGCGGCCAGGCGAGCGATCTGCCGGCCGGTGTGCTCGGAACCGGTAAAGCTGATGCCATCGACCAGTGGTGAACGAATGATCGTGTCACCCACGCTGCGCCCTGGGCCGATCAGCATGTTGAACACCCCAGCCGGCAAACCGGCCCGGGCGATGATTTCGGCCAGGGCCCAGGCCGAGGAGGGCACCAGTTCGGCGGGTTTGAACACCACGCAGTTGCCAAAGCACAGGGCCGGGGCGATCTTCCACGCCGGGATGGCAATGGGGAAGTTCCAGGGGGCGATGATGCCGACCACGCCCAGCGGCTGGGTGAACACATCGATGCCGACGTCCTGGCGCACCGACTGGTACTTCTCACCTTCAGCGCGCAAGGCTTCCTGGGCGTAGAACTTGAACGAGCGCCCGGCGCGGTCCACTTCGCCCAGGGCTTCGCGAACGATCTTGCCTTCTTCGCGGGCCAGCAGCACGGCGAGCTCTTCACGGCGGGCAAGAATCTCGGTGCCGATAAAATCCAGCGCATCGGCGCGCTGCTGCGGGTTGCTGTGTGCCCAGGCCGGCTGCGCCCGACGCGCAGCAGCGATGGCCTGTTCGGTCAGCCGCTGGTCGGCGCGCTCGAAGCGTTCGACCACTTCACCCGGGTTGGACGGGTTGCGGTTTTCCAGGATGTCGGCGCTGCTGCCGAGCGCAACGAAAGTGCCGTCGACGTAGCTGCTTTTGGTAACGAGGGTCATGCGCTGCGGATCCTTTTGGCAGAAAGCTGGCGGGCGACGAAGTCGCTGATGTTGTCCACGGCGCTGTCCATCAGCTGCTGCATGGCGTCTTCGCTGCTCCAGGCGATATGCGGGTTGAGCAGGAAGTCGTCGCGCTCGATCAGCTGGAACAGCGGGTTGCTTGGGTGCAGCGGCTCGACTTCGACCACGTCCAGTGCCACGCCACCCAGGCGGTCTTGCTGCAGTGCCTGGATCAGCGCCGCTTCGTTGACCACACCACCACGGCCGGTGTTGATCACGAGGGCGTCGGGTTTCATCAGCGCCAGTTGCGGCGCATCGATCAGGTTGTGGGTTTCTGCTGTCAGCGGGCAGTTGATCGACAGCACATCACAGCTTTTCAGCAGTTCGGCCAAAGGCCGGCAGTCGGGACCCTGGCGCTGGCCGCCGCGGTCTTCGAACAGCACCTGCATGCCAAAGGCCCGCGCCAGGTGCGCCAGGCGCAGGGCAATCGGGCCGCTGCCGATGATTGCCAGCTGCTTGCCTCGCACATCGCGGATTCGGTGGTTGAAATAGATGTTCTGGTACGGTTTTTCACCGTCGTGCACCTGGCGCATCAGGCGGGTGAACGCGGCCGGGCGGCGGAACAGTTCGAGGATCATCGCCAGGCTGTGCTCGGCCACGGTATTGGCCGCATAGCCTGGTACGCTCGACACTTCGATGCCGTGGGCCTCGCAGTAGTCGACATCGACGATGTCGCGGCCGGTCAGGGCCAGCGAGATCATCTTCAGCCTGGGCAGCTGGCGCAGGTGCTCTTCGCGCAGCGGCACGCTGCAGGTCAGCGCCACGCTGGCGTTCTGCAGGTGTTCCAGCACCTGGTCGGGGTGGGTGTAGGCGAACTGCTGCCAGCTGTGCTCGCAGTCAGGGCGCTTCAGGCGGGTGGAAGGCGCCAGGCCTTCGTCGTCGAGGAAGACGATATGTTCGCTCACGGTGGTGTCCTTATTTCTTCTGCGCCGGGACGTAACCGGCCGGGGCCATGCCGACCAGCTGGCGGGTGATGAAACCGGCGTCCTGGTCGTGGTCTTCCAGCGACTCCTTGCGCACCAGGGCATCGCGGACCAGATGCGCGCCAAAGAAGCGGAACGGCTCGGGTGGCAGCAGCTTCATCTTTTGGTCGACCAGGCCGCAGTTGGCCCACTCGTCTTTGGCGTGGGTGGCCAGCGACTTGATGATGCGGCTGGCGAATACCGTGGTGGCCACGCCATTGCCGGAGAAGCCGATGCCATAGCTGACCGTCTGGTGTTGGTCGAGGTAGCCGAAGTTGGGCAGGCCTTTCATGGCGCGGTCGATCGGGCCGGTCCAGCTGCTGACCACTGGCACCTCTGCGAGCTGCGGGTACAAGCGGCGCAGTTCGGCGGCCACCTGGTCGGCAGCGGGTGAGGGTTTTTCATACAGGTTGCCGATGCGCCCGGCATAGGCGAACTGGCCCAGCGGCTTGCCGAATACCACGCGGCCGTCCGGGGTGTTGCGCCAGTAGTTGAGCACAGTGCGCGAGTCGGTCATGCATTCACCGCCGCTGAAGCCGATGGCATCGAGCTTGGCCTTGACCGGTGCGGTGGCGACCATGTCGCTGGACATGATCGCGATCATCCGGCGCAGCTCGGGGAACTGCGCGCCCCAGGCATTCAGCGCCAGCACCACGTGGTTGGCCTTCACCTGGCCTTTGGCGGTGTGCACCACCGGGTTTTTGCCACGCTGCAAGTGGGTAAACGGCGATTTCTCGAAAATCTGCACGCCCAGTTTCAGCGCCACGCGGCGCAGGCCGCGCGCCAGCATGGCTGGCTGCACGGTGGCGGCGTTGCGGTCGAAGATGCCGCCCAGCACCAGCGGCGAGCCTACACGGCCGCGGATGGTCTGGCGGTCCAGCTCCTGAAACGGGTTGACGTCGAGCTTCTGCAGGCCGTCGGTGAGCACCCGCCAGGAGTTCATCTGCCGCTGGTTGGTGGCGGTCCACAGCCAGCCGTCCTTGCGGTACTGGGCGTCGATGCCGTGTTCCTGGCAGAAGCTGCCGATCTCGTCGATGGCCGACTCGGCGGTCTCGCAGATGCGCCGGGCCTCCACGTCTCCGCAGATGGTGCGTACCGACAGGTACTTGCCCCACCAGTTGGTGGCCACGCCACCGTTACGCCCGCTGGCACCCGAGCCGCAGCGGTCGCGCTCGACGATGACGACGGTTTTTTCCGGGTGAGCCTGTTTCAGGCGGATGGCCGACCACAGGCCAAGGAAACCACCGCCGACAATGCACACGTCGGCTTGAATCGAGTCCTGCAGGGCAGGGGCCAGGTCGTTGTCCAGGTCAAGCGCCTGGGCATACCAGAATCCACGGTACATGAGGGTGCCTCTGAGCATGTTTGTCTTGTGTCTACATGATGCTCAGCGGGCTGGCAGGGCCGATATTACAGTCATGACAATTGATAGAACGACGCCGCCTTTTGTCATGGATTTCCTATTTGTGGGGATGCATATGATATGACGGACGCAGGGCGCGCTTTAGAATGGCGCTATTGCGGATGTCATGAGGCTTACGTCCATGGTTGCTGAACTACAAATGGAACAGCGCACACAACCGGCGCCAGCGGCCGTCATCGCCGCCCAGGTCAAGCCCGAATTGCGCGTGGGCTTCGTGCTGATGAACCACTTCACCCTGGTGCCGGTGGCCGGGCTGGTGGATTCGCTGCGCTTTGCCGCCGACAAGTCGTTCCGCAGCCAGCAGGTGTTCTGCCAGTGGGACTGGATGACCCTTGACGACCAGCCGATCACCGCCAGCTGCGGCATGCCGATTTCACCGACCAAGCCGCTGAACCTGTTCGCCCAGTACGACTACATCGTGCTGGCTGGCGGCCTGCTGGAAGAAACACGTAACCCGCCGGCATGGTTGCTGGATGCGCTGCGCGAGGTGCATGCGGCCAATATCCCGATCATTGCCCTGTGTTCGGGCTCGTTCGTGCTGGGCAAGGCCGGGCTGCTCGATGGCCGCCGCTGCGCGTTGCACTTCACCTTGCGTGACGAGTTCAGGGAGCGCTTCCCGCTGGCCACGGCGGTGATCGACAAGAGCTATGTGGACGACCGCGGCATCATCACCTGCCCGGGCGGCACCGCCATCGACCTGGCGGCCAACCTGATCCGCAGGCATTGCGGCGCGGTGCGGGCGCAGAAGGGCCTTGAGTACCTGCTGGTGGATGAGCGCGCCGACGAGCAGGAGGGCAAGCCGGCCGGTGACAGTGTGTACCAGAACGACCGCGTGCAGCGGGCGATCAGCTTCATGCGCGCCAACCTCGATGCGTCGATGACGCTCAAGGCCGTGGCCGAAGCAGTGGGCACACACCCCCGGCAGTTGCACCGCGAGTTCGTCGCCAACACCCAGGAGCCGCCTGCCAACTACTGGCGCAAGCTGCGCCTGGACCATGCCCGGCGGTTGCTGGTGAATACCAGCCAGAACATCACCACCATTGCCCTGGCGTGCGGGTTTTCCGATGCTTCGCACTTCATCTTGTGGTTCCGCAAGCAGTATGGCGAGACGCCTTACAGCTTCCGCAAGCGGCGCCATGAAGTGGAGCGGTTTGACTGGCATGGCGACAAGGTGGGGCTGGACCCGGAGTTGTAAGCACCTGGATGGCGTCGACTTGAAACCCTGCACGGTCTCTGCAGCAGCAGCCTTGTGCTGCGAAGAAGGCGATACTGCCGAAGCAGGTCGGTTGCCGACTGCCCTCTTCGCAGCACAGGCTGCTCCTGCAGGATCCCGCGATAGCTTGATTGCGCAGGAGATTCAGCGCTGGCCGAAGGCCTGGATCTCGATGCGGTACTCCGGCGCCGCCAAGGCGGCGCCGACGCAGGCTCTGACAGGTGGCTGGTCACCGACCCAGGCGTCATACACCGCGTTCATCGCCGCAAACTCGCTCATGTCGGCCAGCCAGATCTGCACCCGGGTCAGGTTGCCCTTGCCCGCGCCGATCTGCGTCAGCCACTGCTCCAGCTGGGCCAGCACGCAGCGGGTCTGCGCGGCGATGTCACCCGGTTGCAGGGCGACGATGCCCGAGGTTTCGATACGGTTGCCCACCAGCACCATCTGGCTGGCGCGCGGGCCGGGGTTGATGCGTTCGATCATTCGACTGCCTCCTCAGAACAGCACGTAGGTCTTGCGCAGGGTTTCGCGAATGTCCCACACACCCTCGCAGTTTTCCGGGAACAGCACGGCGTCCCCGGCGCGCAGTTCCACCGGCTCGCCACCGTCGGGGGTGAAGGTGCAGCAGCCGCTGATGATATGGCTGAACTCACGGTTTTTCAGGTGTCGGCGGAACACTCCCGGGCTGCTTTCCCACACGCCGATGCTGGCGCCGACAGCTTCGTCGGTCTGGTCCTGGGCGGTGGCCGCCTGGGCAACGGGTTCGCCGATGGGCAGGCGGGCAGGGGCCGGTGCACCCAAGGTGGTGGCGGCTGCATTGCGGACAACGGTAAGGACTTGGCTCATGAAATGGCTCCTTCAGGCTTTACGAGCGACGGGGTTGGTGGTGGATGACCGAGTACCGCTGCCAGCACCCAGGGCGGCGGCCTGCTGCAGGTCGAGCTTGCTGGTCTCGGGAGCCAGCCACCATGAGATCAGTGCGCCGAACAGCGAAATCAGCGCGGCGGCGAACATGGTGTTGGCGACCCCATAACTGGCAAGGGAGATCGGCACCAGGTAGGTCCCCACGGCGGCGCCGATGCGCGACAGCGAGGTGGCCAGGCCAACGGCCGAGGCACGGATCTCGGTGGGGAACAGTTCGTTGGGGTATACGTATTCGAGCACCTGGGCACCCCCGATCAGCACCGCATAGGCGCCGAACAGCACCAGCACGGTAGTAGGCGAGGCGTCCGGGAACGCGCCCAGCATCACCAGCGACATGCCCGACCAGAGGAAACTGTGGATCAGCATCTTGCGCCGGCCCAGGCGGTTGATCAGCCGGGTCGCCAGCAAGCAGCCCAGGGTGAACAGCAAAGTGATGACGATCGAGCCGTAGGCCGCCCAGTCCCCGGTCAGTTGCAGCGCCTGCAAGACCTTGGGGGCAAACGAGTAGATCGCGAACAGCGGGACGATGGCGCAGGTCCAGAACAAAGTCACGAACGCCATGCGCTTGCCATAGCCGGAGTGGAACAGCGACCACACCGACACCGGCTTGTCGCTGACCTGCTCCGGCAGGTCGGCCACGCCATAGTCCGGGCCGTAGACTCTCTTGATCACGGCATCGGCCTCGGCAGTGCGGCCTTTGCTCAACAGCCAGCGGGGCGACTCGGGGGTGCCGCTGCGCGCCACCAGGAACAACGCACCGGGGATCAGGGCACTGGCCAGTACATAGCGCCAGCCGTCCTCGCCACCCACGCGCAGCAGCAGTTCGCCCACCATGTAGGCCACGGCAGCACCCGCGAACCACATCAGCACCATGGCCGCAAGCAACGGCCCGCGCTGCTTGCGTGGCAAAAATTCAGCCAGCAGCGAGGTGGCGATGGGGTAGTCGGCACCGACGGCGATACCGATCAGCAGGCGCCAGGCGAACAACGCCCAGGCCGACTCGACCCAGAACTGCGCTACCGAAAAGCCGACAATGGCGATCAGGTCGACCAGGTAGAGCACTTTGCGCCCGTACTTGTCGGTGAACCAGCCACCGAGAAAACCACCCAGGAAAACCCCGATCAGCGCCGAGGCGGCGATCAGGCCCTCCCAGAAGGCCGACAGTTGCAAGGCGTTGGTGATCTGCAGCATGGCCACGCCGATAATGCTCAGCACATAGCCGTCGAGGAACGGGCCGCCGGCGGAGTAGACGGTGAGCTTGCGGTGGAAGGCATTAAGCGGGGCATCTTCTACAGAGCGTTTGGAAGTGGTCATTTGACTTGCCTCTTGTTGTTATTCACGCGTCAGCGCGGCGGCACTATGGCACCGGGGTTGCGGGGCTCCATATAACGGCTGGGACGAGTCATGGGATGCGCTGGCGAGGTGTGCCGAGGGCTTATGCAAGTTGTCCGGGATGTTCTAGAGGGGAGGGCGGTGGCTTTTCTATGGTGGGCTTGCCCGCGAAGCAGGCGCTGAAGATCCCCCAGAACAAACACAAGAACCCGGGATCCGTTCATGACCCGTCTTCCCTTGCAATCCCTCGACGGCGACCACTACGACGTGGTGGTCATCGGCGCTGGCGCAGTCGGTTGCGCCGCTGCCCGGCAACTGGCCGCGCGCTACCCGCTGTGGCAGATCCCGTTTCGCCCGTTCGACATGTGGCAGCGCCTGCGCTACACCCGCCAAGTGATGCGCTGCCGCGCCGAACTGGTCGAGGACATGCCCGACCACCTCACCAGACACCGCTTCCACGGGTGGCTGGAAGGGGCCACTGGCCTACCGGCGCCACAGCGTGCAGCAGGTTGCCAGCGCGGCAGGATGAGCTGAAGCATTTCGAGGACGATACGGCGCGGGTGTATCGCCAGCTGTAAAGCGGCTCAAGGATCAGCCTTGGGGCTGCGCAGCGCCGCGCGGGCGGCGCTGGACCTCACCGGCCCGGCAAACCAGCCTCACTCATGGCCCTGCACCCCGGCAATATGCCGCCCGGCTACATAGCCAAAGGTAAGCGCCGGCCCCAGGTTGATCCCCCCCGACGGATACCACCCGCCAAACACGCTGGCCATGTCGGTACCGGCCGCATACAGGCCCGGAATCGGCTGATCCGCCTGGTCCAGCACCCGGGCACTGCCATCGGTGCGCAGCCCGGCAAAGGTACCAAAGCAGCCAGGCTTCACCTTCACCGCATAGAATGGCCCATGCTCGATGGGCGCAACGCAAGGGTTAGGGCCCTTGTGGCCGGGGTCGCCCTGCTTGCGGTTGAACGGCGTGGAACCACGGCCAAACGCCGGGTCCTGCCCGTTGCGGGCATGGCCGTTGAAGTTGTTGACCGTAACGCGCAACCCGGCAGCATCGATACCACAAGCTTCAGCCAAGGCTTCGAGCGTGGCGCCTTGCTTGAGGTAGCCGCTGCGTACGTGCGGCCACACCGGCAGTGGCGCCGGGCGGGCATGGCCCAGACCGTAGCGGCGCAGAAAGCGGTGGTCGCAGATCAGCCAGGAGCACACTTCCTCCCCCTGCGGCACCGCCGCGACCATCGCCGAGACATAGTCGTAGTAACCATGCGCTTCGTTGACGAAACGCTTGCCGTTGGCCAGCACCCCGATGATGCCTGGTTTGCCGCGTTCGATGATGTGCGGAAAGTGGCCGACGCTGCCATCGCGGTACGGCACCTGCGATACCGGCGCCCAGGCCACCGCCGATTTCAGGTCGGTAGCCACCACGCCACCGGCCGACTCGCCCAGGCGCAAGCCATCGCCTGAGCAGCCCTTGGGCGGCAGGGCCAGGTTGTCATGGCCGCTGGCATCGCGCGGGAACAACTGCTGGCGCCGGGCGTTGTCGTTGGGGAAACCGCCTGCCGCCAGTACCACGGCCTTGGCGCGGATCAGCTGCTCGCCGTGCGCTGTGGTCACCCACGCGCCGCGTACCTGGCCGTCCTCGACCAGCAGGTGTCTGGCCGGCGCCGACTCCCGCAGCTGCACCCCCAGGTCCTGTGCCGACTTGGCCAGGCGCGCCACCAGCGCCACGCCGTTGACCAGGTGCATCGCCCGGCGGTATCGGGCCAGGTGGTAAAGATGGCAAGCGAAGCGTTTGCACACGTGCAGCAGGGCCTTGGGTGAGCGGGTCATGTTGAGGAACGCCGCCAGGTCGGCACCGGCCATGATCGGCATGCCCATGAACGAGGTTTCGCGCATCGTCCTGCGCAGGCGCGGCAGCAACTCACCGACTTCACGGGCGTCATAGGGCGCCGCGATCACCTGGTGCCCGCCCTGGGCCGCGCCAGGCGTGTCGCCATGCATATCCGGGATGCCATTGCCGTCGGCAAACTGCAGCGCCGTGTGCTTTTCGAAAAACGCCACCATGTGCGGGCAGGCTTCAAGGAAGGCATCGACGCGCTCTGCGTTGTAACCGGCGCCCAATTCATTGCGCAGGTAAGTCCGTGGCTGCTCGATGTCTTCCTCGATGCCGGCCCTGCGCGCCAGCGGGTTGCGCGGCACCCAGGCCCAGCCGCCGGACCACGCGGTGGCGCCGCCGAATACCGGCTCCTTCTCCACCACGATCACCTTCTGCCCATGCCAGGCTGCCGTTACGGCCGCTGCCAGCCCGGCGGCACCTGAGCCTATGACCAGTACATCGCATTCGGTTTCGACGGGGGTGGAAGGCATTGCGTAATCCCTCTTTTATTATTGGAACGTGATTCCATATTCTCTATGCGGGGCCAGCTGACTTTCAAGGTCAGGTTGCTGGAACCGGGTGAGTAATGGGCGATCACCGGACATTTAACGGGGTCTGGGCTGCAGGGCTATCTGTGATGTGGAATCATCTTCTAGAATCCAAAAAAACTTCAGGGACCTGTGTCATGGCTGGCAGTCAGATCGAACGCGCCTTCAGTCTTGTAGAAAGCCTTACCGGCGAACCGCAAGGGTTGCCGCTGCAAACCCTGGCCGAGCGCCTGGATATCCCCAAAAGCGCTGCACACCGCATGCTTGCCGAGCTGATACGGCTGGGTTATGTGCGCCAGAACCGTGACAACAGCCGCTACCAGTTGTCGGCCAAGCTGGTGGCCCAGGGCTTCCGTTACCTGGCCAGCAGTGGTGCCGACATCATCCAGCCAATTCTCGACCGCCTGGCCCAGGACAGCGGCGAACTGGTGCGGCTTGGCGTGATCGATGGCGCTCGCCAGACCTGGATCGCCAAGTCCCAGGGCGCCCGTTCCGGGCTGCGTTACGACCCGGACATGGGCCGCGACGCCCCGCTGTTCTATACCGCTTCGGGGCATGCCTGGCTGGCCAGCCTGGACGATGAACAGGCCGTGCAGATGGTGCTGCGCCAGGGCATTGCCGACCCTGCGCAGTTCGGCCCGAATGCGCCGCGCTCCACCGATGATCTGCTTGCCTACCTGCAGGGCGCCCGCGAACGTGGCTATGCCTGGGTCGAACAGACCTCGGCCATCGGCACCTCGGCCTTGGCCGCCGTGGTACGCCGCCCGCAAAGTGACGAGGTCATCGGCGTGCTGAGCATCGCCGGGCCCAGTGCGCGCCTGGCGCCAGGCCGCCTGGCAGAGCTGGCGCCGCTGTTGCTGGCAGCCGCGCAAGAGCTTTCGGCGGCCAGCCTGGCCAGTGAGCTGTTTGCCTGATAACGCATTTCCGGTCGATTACCGCACAATCTGCTCTACGGCTTCTTCTGAAAAGCTGAACTTGGTTCTAAATTGTCAAATGTGAATTGTGGAACAGCGTTTCATAAATTTCTCGACAACAAAGACAAGAGGACAGGCTGTTGAACGCACCCCTTCGTATTGCCTTGATCGGCGCCGGCATCATGGGCCGCCAGCATTACCGGCACTTGCTCAATGTGCCGCAGGCCCAGCTCTGTGCGGTGGCCGATCCGGGCCCGCAGGCCGAGGCCTTCGCCGCCGAATGCGGCGTGCCCTGTTTTGCCGACCACCGCCAGATGCTGGAGCGCGTGCGCCCCGAGGCGGTGATCGTCGCCAACCCGAACAACCTGCATGTCGCCACCGCGCTGGATTGCGTCGAAGCCGGCGTACCGGTGCTGGTGGAAAAGCCTGTGGGTGTGCATCTGGATGAAATCCGAGCCTTGGTAGAGGCGTCGCGTCGCCGGGCTGTGCCGGTGCTGGTGGGCCACCACCGCCGCCATAACCCGCTGATCGCCAAGGCGCACCAGGTGATCACCGACGGCAAACTGGGCCGGCTGATCAACGTCACCGCGCTGTGGCAGCTGCAAAAACCCGACAGCTACTTTGAAACCCCTTGGCGCCGCGAACCGGGGGCGGGTTTTTTGCTGACCAACCTGATCCATGACCTCGACCTGCTGCGCCACCTGTGCGGCGAGGTGGTACAGGTGCAGGCGTTCACCCGCAACGATGTACGCGGTTTTGCCAATGAAGACAGCGCCGCCGTGCTGCTGCAGTTTGCCAATGGTGCGCTGGGCAGCCTGACCGGCTCCGACGCGGTGGCCGCGCCCTGGAGTTGGGAGCTGGATTCGGGGGAGAGCCCGATATACCCACGCCAGGACGGCCAACCTTGCTACCTGCTGGCCGGCACCGAGGGTTCTCTGAGCATTCCCCAGCTCAAGCGCTGGCACTACGCCGAAGCTGGCGCGGGTTGGCACACGCCGTTGTTGCAAAGTGAGGAGCGCGTCCCTGCGGGCGAAGCCTTGACCTTGCAGTTGCAACACTTCGTGCGCGTGGCCCGTGGTGAACAGGCACCGCTGATCGATGCCGCCGATGGCGGCCGCACGCTGGCGCTGATCGAAGCAATTCGCCAGGCCGCGCAAAGCGGTCGGGCCTGCGCGCCTGAACACATTGCCTGACCCGACCTCCCTGTTTTCTGGTGACGATAATGACTGATCGAATTTTCTCCCTGGCCGCCTTGACGGTGCTTGAGCTTTCCCCGCCTGACATGATCGAGGCGGCGGCCCGCGCCGGTTACAGCCATGTCGGCCTACGCCTGGTGCCGGCCACCGAACAGGAGCAGCACTTCCCGCTGGTCGCCGATGCCGACCTGCGCCGGAAGACCCAGGCGCGCCTGCGCGACACCGGCATCAAGGTGCTCGACCTGGAGATCCTGCGCCTGAAGCCGGAAACCTGTGTAGCCGATTTCGAGCCGATCCTGGCGGTGGGTGCCGAGCTGGGTGGCAGCGAATTGCTGGTGGCGGGCAACGACCCGGACGAAGCACGTTTGACTGAACGCTTTGCCGTGTTGTGCGACCTGGCGGCGGGTTATGGTATTCATCCGCACCTGGAGTTCATGCCCTGGACCGACGTGCCTGACTTGCGCCAGGCCATGCGGGTAGTGACCAACGCCGACCGAGCCAATGGCTGCGTGCTGGTGGATGCCTTCCACGTCAACCGTTCTCGCTCGTCGCTGGACGACCTGCTGCAGCTGGCGCCGCAGCGCATGCGCTATGCTCAGCTGTGCGACGTCGCCGGTCCGGTACCGGCCGACATGGACGAGATCCTGCGCCAGGCCCGCAACGAGCGGCGCTTCCCGGGCGAGGGCGATGCCGACCTGGTCGGCCTGCTGCGGGCATTGCCGGCCAGCGTGCCGCTGAGCCTGGAAATCCCTACGCGGCAGTTGCTGGAGCAGGGTATCAGCGGTGAGCAGCGTGCGCGCATGGCGCTGGAGAAGGCCATGGCGGTGTTGGCCTTGGTCTGAAAAGGTTGGGGGATGCGTGGGTCCTGGGGGCGCTACGACTTTGACAAATTGCATCGGGGCTGACAGGCACTGCACCGCTTGCGGCAAGCACCTGTCCGCCCCGAAGCGCTCCCTGTAGGATCCCCGGCGAAGAGGCCAGGCGACAAAGATGCGGGCGCTATCAATCACCAGGCCATCGCCCGGTCCCACCCCTTCCAGAACAACCACCGCCGCACCTCGCCATGCGCCCCGGTGCCGATCTGCCAAGCCGGCCGCCCGCTGTCCAGCGCAATTACCGAAACAATCCCCGCATGGCTCGCCGCCACCAGCGTACGCCCGTCGGCGCTGACATCCATCGCACTGATGGTCGAACCCAGGTAATGCTGCCAATGCTCATTGCCATCTTCGCCAAATGCCCGCAGGTAGCCATAGGCATCGCCGACGATATACTCGCCGTCGCGCGCGACCCCGGCGTACACCCGTGCACCTTCCTGGATCAACGGGGTACGTGGGTCCTGGCTGTAGTAGTCGGTATCCAGCCCCGGCAGATCGGCCACTCTCACCGCCAGCGTGGCGCCGCTGTAGAAGTGGCAGGCATTGAGGATGACCTGGTCGCCCGCACGGTTGAACAGCGCAAAGTGCGGGTACTCGCTGCAAGGACCGATTGCGGCCAGTGGTTCGAGCCGGTCATTGAACACCAGGTGCCGGCTGCCTTGCTCACCGGTCACGATCAGTCGGCCATCCACCGAGATTGCCGCATGCTCCATGCTCAGCCCCAGGCTGATGTCTTCCGGTTCGGTGCCTTCGGCCAGTTCATCGAGTACCCGCGCCTGGTGTGGCAGCAGGCGGGTCGCACCCTGGCCGGCCAGCACGAAGATACCCTCGGCACTCACCAGCAGCACCCGCTGGCCATCGGGGAAGGGGATCAGCGCTGTTGGCGTGGGGGGCAAATCGAACGGCTCGAACGGGTAACCGGGCGGCAAGCCCTCCAGCCCCGTGGGCCAGGCCAGGCGCTGGACCTGCGGACCGCCCCAGCCATCGGTCACACGCACGCCCTCGGCATTGGCCAAAGCGAAATAGCGCCGAGCGGGGCAACGGCCGAAGTGGTCTGTGCCGATCACCGGGGTCACCCCGTGCTGGTCGATTCGCACCACCTGGCCTTTCTCATGCGGCATGCCGATGCGGGCCAGCAGGCTGCCGTCCTCCAGCAGCAGGACGTTGCCGATGCCTTGGCCGTGTTCATCGAGCAACGGCACCAGGGGGTGGTGCGCAGGGGGCCAGGCCTGGCGGAAGGCCTGGCGCTGTTGCGCGTCGACGCCAGGGCGGTTGGCTGCCTGCAGGGCCGCCTGCCAGGCATCCAGCAGGTGCCCGGTGGCCGGCGGCTGCGGCGCCTCGAGGTTGTCCCAGCCTTGCGCGCGGCCCTGCGCGACGTAGTCGTTGACGGCCTGGGCATAGGCGATGACCGCCTGCTGCCACTGCTGCTGGGGGTGCTGCTTGTCCATGAGTGGATCGGGCTCCTTGTTGCAAACGCGTTTCACACAAAGCGCTCATGGTACTCCTTCTGCCTGCCTTGCGGTTGTGAGGCCCCGGCTTGACGCGTACCATGCCGGCCATTCCTATCCATAACAAAGCGTACGTCGTCACCCCTGCAAGCGGGTGGTCGGCGTGCGACCTGTCGCCTTGTGCGGAGAAGCGGTTTCCACCATGAACGGACCCATACCCACCCACCTGCCGCCGACGGCGGGCAGCGGCAGCTGGCTGAGCGTGATCGCGCTGGCCTTGGCTGCCTTCATCTTCAACACCACCGAATTCGTCCCGGTGGCGTTGCTCAGCGACATCGGCCGTAGCTTCGACATGAGCACCGCCCAGGTGGGCCTGATGCTGACCATCTACGCGTGGGTGGTGGCGCTGGCCTCGCTGCCGATGATGCTGCTGACCCGCAATATCGAACGGCGCCGCCTGCTGCTTTTCGTGTTCCTGGTATTCATTGTCAGCCACCTGCTGTCGTGGCTATCGCAAAGCTTTGCCATGCTGCTGGTCAGCCGTATCGGCATTGCCCTGGCGCACGCGGTGTTCTGGGCCATCACCGCCTCGCTGGCGGTGCGTGTGGCGCCACCGGGCCAGCAGGCCAAGGCGTTGGGCCTGCTGGCCACCGGCACCACACTGGCCATGGTTCTGGGCATTCCGCTGGGCCGTGTGGTGGGCGAGGCCCTGGGCTGGCGCATCACCTTCCTGAGCATTGCCGGGGTGGCGCTGGTCACCATGCTGTGCCTGATGAAATCGCTGCCGCTGTTGCCCAGCCAGAATTCGGGCTCGCTGCGCAGCCTGCCGATCCTGTTCAAGCGCCCGGCGCTGGTCATTAC
Source organism: Pseudomonas sp. 8_5_2 (assembly GCF_059295255.1). Taxonomy (NCBI): domain Bacteria; kingdom Pseudomonadati; phylum Pseudomonadota; class Gammaproteobacteria; order Pseudomonadales; family Pseudomonadaceae; genus Pseudomonas; species Pseudomonas sp. 8_5_2. Next base: position 3,599,130 of record NZ_CM181238.1, on the reverse strand, counting down.
CTATGTGCTGGTAACCCTGGTGATCACCGCGCAGTTCACCGCCTACAGCTATATCGAGCCGTTCGCCCTGCACGTGGCGCAGATCAGTGGCGAGCGCACCACGTTGTTGCTGCTGCTGTTTGGCGGTGCCGGGGTGTTCGGATCGGTGCTGTTCAGCCGCTACAGCGACCGCTTCCCCCAGGGTTTCCTGGTCGGCTCGATCGGCGTGCTCGCCGCGTGCCTGCTGTTGCTGTGGCCAATGTCGGGCAACTTCTATCTGTTCGCTGCGCTGAGCATGTTCTGGGGTGTGGCGATCCTGAGCTTCAGCCTGGCGTTGCAGGCCAAGACCCTGAAGCTGGCGTCCGACGCCACAGACGTGGCCATGGCGCTGTTCTCGGGCATCTACAACATCGGCATCGGCGGTGGAGCGTTGTTGGGCAGTATCGTCAGCAGCCAGACGGGCGTGGCGCATATCGGCCTGGTGGGGGGGAGCGTGGCGGTGGTCGGGTTGCTGCTGGCCGTTGCCAGCATCCGCCGGTTTCGGGAGGCGGTAAGCAGCTGAACACCCCCCTCTCCAATCGATAGCCCTCAGCCCCTGTCAGCGCGGCTTGCGCAGCGCCGCATGCTGGGGGTTGAAGGTAACTACCGCCAGCAAGCTGAACAACACGGTCAACCCCAGGCACACCACCAGCGCCAGCAGGTTCAGCCGCTGATACAGGGCAAAACGCACCAGCTCCACGGCATGGGTAAAGGGGTTGAGCGCACACAGCCAGTACAGCCACTGGCTGGCCTCGCGCATCTTCCACAACGGGTACAACGCCGAAGACAGGAAAAACAGCGGGAAGATCACGAAATTCATCACCCCGGCAAAGTTCTCCAATTGGCGGATCGCGTTCGACAGCAACAACCCCAGGGCGCTGAGCATCAGGGCCACCAGCAACAACGCCGGCAGCGCCAGCAGCAACCCGCCAGCCGGTGGCTGCACGCCGTACAACCAGGCGATGGCGAGAAAGGCATACACCTGCAGCAGCGAAATCAGCGAGGTTGCCAGCAGCTTGCTGGCCAGCAGGAACGGCCGTGGCAGCGGGCTGGTCAGCAGCACCCGCATGCTGCCCATTTCCCGGTCATATACCATCGACAACGAGCCCTGCATGCCGTTGAACAGCAGGATCATGCAGGCCAGCCCGGGAATGATGTACACCTCGTAGGGGATGTAGCTGTCATAGGGCTCGATGATTGCTATGCCCAGCGCCGCGCGAAAGCCGGCGGCAAACACCAGCAGCCACAGCAGCGGGCGCACCAGGGCGCTGAGCAAGCGCGTGCGCTGTAGCACGAACCGCAGGCATTCGCGTTGCAGGATGCCATTGAAACATTGCCAGTAAGCGTTCATCGGGCATGGGCTCCTGAGGGCGTGCTGGTCAAGCAAGCAAAGGCGTCATCGAGGTCGCCACCGTGCGCCAGGCTCAGGCTATCGGCCGTGCCGCTGGCCACCAGGCGCCCCTGATGCAGGATCAGCAAGTCATCGTGCGGTTGTACTTCGTCCAGCAAGTGGGTGGTCCACAACACGCTGAGGTCGTGTTCCCGGCACAGCTGCCGCAGGTGCTGGTTGAGCGCCAGCCGGCTGGCCGGGTCAAGGCCGACGCTGGCTTCGTCCAGCAACAGCAAGCGCGGTTCATGCAGCAGCGCACGGGCGATTTCCACCCGGCGCCGATGGCCGATGTTCAGCTCGCGAACGCGGTCCCGGCGGCGTTCACCCAGGCCCTGGCGGGCCAGTTCGGCGTCCACCCGCAGGCTGCTCTGACGCCGCGACAGGCCGTGCAGCGCCGCGTGGTAGCGCAGGTTCTGCTCGACGCTGAGGTCCAGGTCCAGGGTGCTTTGCTGAAACACCACCCCCAGCTGGCGCAAGGCCGCGCGTGGCTGGTCGCGCAGTGAGCAGCCACCCACGCGGATGTCGCCTTGTTGCAGGTCGTAGAGGCGTGTCAGCAGGGCGATCAAAGTCGACTTGCCCGCGCCGTTCGGGCCCAGCAACGCGGCAAATCGCCCGGGCGCCAGGCTGAACCCGACCTGTCTGAGCGCCTCGCGCGGGCCGTAGGCGAAGCTCACGTCACTGACCTCAAGGGCGTTCATGGCGTGACCACCACGCCCCAGGGGTAGCGCCCGACCTTCACCGACTTGAGCACCTTGAGGCTTTTGGTATCGATTACCGAAACATCGCCGCTGACCCCGTTGGTGGCCAGCAACTGACTTTGGTCGGGGGTAAACGCCAGCTGCCAGACTCGTCGGCCGACCAGCAGGTAGTCCATTACCTCGTAGGTGCTGGCATCGATCACCGCCACATGGTTGGCCGGGCCCAGGGCAACGAAGGCGTACTTGCCATCGCCACTGAGCTTGATGCCCACCGGCTGCACTTTGTCCGGGTGCACACCCTTGATCTGGAAGTTCAGGGTTTTCAGCACCTGGCGCGTGGCCACGTCGAGGATGGTCACCGTGCCGCCGATTTCCGCCGAAGCCCACAGTCGCGACCCGTCCTGGTTGAACTCGACAAAACGCGGCCGCTGATCGACCAGGGTGCTCTCGGCCAGGGCCTGGGTGCTGGTGTCGATCCAGTGCAGCATGTTGGTGGTTTCGCTGGTGTTGACCGCCCACTTGCCATCCGGGCTCACCGCCATGCCTTCGGGTTCGATGCCGACGTCGATCTGCCCCAGCACCTTGTCGGTCACGGTGTCGATCACCGTTACCAGTGCGTCGTCCTCGTTGGACACGTACAGCCACCGGTCGTTGGGGTGCAGGGCGAATTGCTCGGGGTCCTTGCCGGAGGGCAGTTCCTTGATGATCTTGCGGGTGGCCACGTCCATCACCTGCACCCGGTCCGAGTCGCTGGCGCAGATGTACAGCAGCTTGTTGTCGTGGGACAGCAGCAGGCCGCGCGGGCGCTGGCCGACCGGCAGGGTCTCGGTGACCTCCATGGTTTGCAGATCAATCAGGCTGAGGCTGTTGTCCTTCTCGTTGGAGACCCAGGCGGTTGCAGCCATGGCATGTCCGCTGGTCAGTGCCAGGGCGCCCGACAGCAGGCTGGGGTACAGCAGGGCCCGGTGGAAGAGGGAGCGGCGCATGGCGAATTCCTTGTTGTTGTGGTTATCGGGTCAGGGGTAGCTGCAGGTCACTTCGGGTTTGTCGTAGCCCAGGCTGTCCATCTCGTTGAACGGGTGCAGGAAGCCCTCCTGCGGCGAGGTACTGACCAGGGCGCGCGGCTGCACCAGCGGGATCGGTTGGCGCAGCTCACCGTTCCACGGCCGGTAGCTGAGCTTGCGGCCCTTGAATCCGTCCAGCGGCAACTGTTCGCTGAGCAGCAGTTGCTGCAGTGCGCGTGGCTCGGCCTGGCGCAGTTTGCTGACAGCGCTGGCGATGCTGCGCACGGCCATCCAGGCGGCGAAATCGCGGTCGTTCATCCAGCGCCCGGCCTGGGCTTCGAAACGTTTTTGCAGCTGCGCCGCGCCAAAGGTCTCCACGGTCTTGTGCCAGCCGGTAGGTGTCAGGCCCTGGGTGCCGGCCACGGGGCGCGGGTACCAGGTCTGGTAGGGCAGGTACTCGCCGAAGTCGCCGCGCTCGTCGGCCACCAGCACCACGTCGTATTCGGCGGTCTGGGTGAACAGCGGCATGTCGGCCTGGGCGCTGCGGCGCTGGTCGTTGTCGAAGGTCCAGGTTTTTTCCGCCACCAGCTGCACGCCAAAGCGTTTTGCCGCGCGGCGCAGGGCGGCGGCGTAGGCCTGGTCGTCCTCGGTCTGCCCGACCACCAGCAGCGCCCGCTGCCATTTGCGCACTACCAGCAACTGCACCAGCGCATCAGCCAGCATGGCCCGGCCCGGCAAGCTGTGCAGTACATTGCCCAGGCACTGGTTGCTGCGCAGGCTGTCGTCGGGGCTGCCGGCGTTGAACAGCAGGCTGTCGGGCAGGGCCGCAGACAGCGCGCGCAGGCTGGCGGCAGGGGCGTTCACCACGAACAATCGCAGGCCCTGGTCATGCTGGGCCTTGGCGGCCTGCAGCAGCGCGGCGGGGGTGTCGACATTGGCGCGGGTCAGGTGGAACGCTTGCTGCAGAAAGCGCCCGGTGCTGTTGCTGTCGACGATCGCCAGCTCGGCACCCTGCAGCCCGGCATCGGCGGGCTCGGGGATGATATTGGACAGCAACGGGCCTGGGTCGGGGCGGTAGCCAAGGTAGCCGATGCCAACTTGCAACGCGGCTGCAGCCTGGCCCGCAACCGCGGGCGCCAGGTCGACAGACAGTGTCGCGACCAAGGTCAGCAGGCAGGTCAGGGCAAGGCGGGCAGGCTGGTGCATGACACACTCCACGGCAGATGGCGCCAGCATAGGAAGCCCGCCGGGAGCGGGAAATATGCAGAAAGTACCGCTCGGCCGGTACCAAGGTAGTAATTCGCCACGCATGCCCCGGTTTTACGATGGTCCCAGCGCCCCTGAGGAGACCCTGCCCATGCGCCTGATCAACCTGACGGCCCTGTGGCGGATCAACCTTTGTGTCACCCTGTGCTTCGCCCTGCTGACGCTGGCCTGTGCCGGGGTGCTGCTGCACCAGGCGGTGGCGGATGTCGAACGTGAGTTGCAGTCCGCCGAAGCCGTAGTGGCCTACCTGGGTGACACCGCCGAACGTGACCCGGCAAGCCTGCAGCCACGGTTGACCCAAAGCCTGCGCCATGTGCGGGTGCACTGGCTGGCGGCGAACCAAACGGCGCGGCTGCCGCAGGAGGCGGGGCTGGATGCCTGGCTGGGCCGCCAGCTGATTGGCGAGCGCCACCACAGCACTCGGCTGCTGAACCTGAAGGACGGGCGCCGGGTGTTGATTGCCGTCGACGCGCGGGATGAGATCGACGAGGTCTGGGAAGCCCTGTTGCAACTGCTGGGCCTGTGTGGCGTGGCTTTGTTGTTGAGCCTGGTGAGCATCCGCTGGGCGGTGCGGCGGGGCCTGGGGCTGCTGGATGAGCTGTTGCAGGCCTTGCGCCAGGTGTCGGGTGGGCAATTGACTGCGCGATTACGCGAGGCGGGCCTGCCCGAGGCTCGGCAACTGGCTGAGCACTTCAACCACATGACGGTCTCATTGGCGCAGGCCCGGGCCGACAACACCCAATTGACCCAGGCGTTGCTGGCCGTGCAGGAGCAGGAACGCACCCAGCTGGCGCAGGCCCTGCACGATGACCTGGGGCAATACCTGGCGGGTATTCGCGCCCAGGGCTGCCTGCTGCGCCTGTCGGCCGAACAGCCCACGGTAGTGCAGCAGACCGCGCTGGCCCTGGAACTCAATTGCGAACGCCTGCAACAGGGCTTTCGCGCACTGGTACACGACCTGTATCCGGTGGCCTTGCAACACCTGCCCCTGGCCGAAGCCTTCAGCTTGCTGGTGAACCGTTGGCGGGCCAGCCAGGGCATCGATTGCCGCTTGCGGATCGGCGAGCAACTGCCGCTGCTGCCCGATTCGAGCAGGACGCATCTGTATCGGCTGCTGCAGGAGGCGTTGACCAACGTTGCCCGGCATGCGGGCGCCAGCCAGGTGCGGATACGCCTGCAACGCTGCGGCAATGGCTTGCGCCTGTTTGTTCGCGACAATGGCTGCGGTGCGCGCCAGCCCCAGCGACCTGGGGTAGGCCTGCATTCGATGGCCGAGCGTGCCCGCAGCCTGGGCGGGGAGCTGCGAATCCTCAGCCGCCCCGGTAGCGGCTGGGCGCTGGCCCTGACTATTCCCGAGGAGGTTCGATGAATATTGTCCTGGTCGATGACCATGCCGTGGTTCGCCAGGGTTATGCCAGCCTGCTGCGCGCCGTGTTGCCAGCGATGCAGGTGCGTGAGGCTGCCAGTGGCGAGGAGGCGCTGGCGCGGGTACACGAGCAGGTGCCCAACCTGGTGATCATGGACTTCGGCCTGCCGGGCATCAGCGGCCTGGAAACTACCCGCCGCCTGCGCCAGCGCCTGCCGCAGCTGCGCGTGCTGTTTTTCAGCATGCATGACGAATTGCCGTTGGTGCGCCAGGCGCTGGAGGCGGGGGCCTCGGGCTACCTGACCAAGAACTCGGCGCCCGAGGTGTTGATCGAGGCGGTGCAGCGGGTGCTGGCGGGGCATGCGTACATTGAGCAGCCGTTGGCTACGCAACTGGCCTGCGCTTCACAGCATGGGCAAAGCGACCCGCGGCTGCAGCGCATGACTCAGCGTGAGCTGGAGATTTTTGTGATGCTGGCCAAGGGGACACCGGTGCGGGTAATCGCCGAGCAGTTGTGTATCAGTGCCAAGACGGTGTCCAATCATCTGACTTTACTCAAAAGCAAGTTGCAGGTCGGGTCGCACGCCGAGCTGGTGCATTTGGGCATTGATCTGGGGGTGGTGAGGGTGGCGGGGTGAATGGAGCCCCGCGCGGCGCTCGATCGCACAGGCGCAGAAAATGCCAGGACGACCACCCGTTCAATCATCCCAACTGTCAGGACACCCCCTGCACCCCTCCATATCGGCCTCCTGAAAATTCCCATAATGCTGCCGCGCCCCACGCAAATCGGCATTCCCCAGGTTGCTCTGGCCAAACTTGGCCTCCTGCAGGTTGGCATCCCCAAGGTTGGCACCTTGCAGGTCAGCCTTGCTCAACCAGGCCATTTCCAGGTCCGCCGCCTGCAGGTTGACCTGCTGCATCTTTGCCCCTGACAGCCTGGCAAACTGCAGATAGGCAGCGCTGAGGTCGGCCTTGGCAAACTGTGCACCCTGGGCGAACAAGCCCCAGCCCTGAATGGCCACCAGCCTGCTATTGCTCAGGTCGGCCAGGCGCAGGTTGCTCTGCTGCAGGCTGGCACGGGTCAGGTTGGCGCCCTGCAAGCGGGCCTTTTCCAGATTGGCCAGGTCCAGCCTGGCGTGGCGCAGGTCGGCATCGCGCAGGTCGGCACCGGCCAGGTTCATCTTGCGCAGGTCCTGGTTGGCCAGGTTGGCGCCGCGCAGGTTGGCGCCCGGGCACTGGCTGGCTTCGGCGATGACGCAGCCATTGATGGTCAGTGGGGTGTCATCGCCAGCGTCGTCACTGGTGACGGCAACGGCAGGGGCGAGTACCAGCAGCAGGGCAAAGGGCAGGTAGTTCATGGCAGAAGGCTCTTGGCGAATGAAGGCAGGTGCGGGGAGCGGCCAGCCACTCCCCGCAGGCGGTCAACGTTGTGCGGTTTTGGTATCCCAGCTCGGGATCTTGAACACCCAGAACGAGCCACCCTGGGCCACCGGTTTGGTCAGTTCGGCCATGTCGCCGCCCCACAACGGCACCGCGCCGCCATAGCCTACGGTGACGCCGATGTACTGCTCGCCATCCTGCTCCCAGGTGATCGGCGGCGAGACGATGCCGCTGCCGGTCTGGAACTTCCACAGCTCCTTGCCCGTCTTGGCATCGAAGGCCTTGAAGAAGCCGTCGCCGGTGCCGGTGAACACCAGGTTGCCCTTGGTCGCCAGCACGCCGGCCCACAGCGGCAGGTGCTCCTTGTGCTCCCATACCAGCTTGCCGGTGCTCGGGTCCATGGCGCGCAGGGTGCCGACGTGGTCGTCGTACATGCGCTTGATGCGAAAGCCCATGCCCAGGTAGGCCGAGCCTTTCTTGTAGTTCACTTCCTCAGTCCAGTATTCCTCTTTCCACTGGTTGCCGGGGATGTAGAACAGGCCGGTGTCCTGGCTGTAGGCCATGGGGTTCCAGTTCTTGCCACCCAGGAACGGTGGCGACACTTCCACCGGCTTGCCCTTGGTTTCACCCGGTAGCGGTTTGGCCGGGCGCTGGCCGGGGTTTTCCACCGGGCGCCCGGTCTTCAGGTCGATATGGCTGGCCCAGGTGATGTTGTCGACGAAGGGGAAGGCGTTCTGCAGTTTGCCGTTGTTGCGGTCCACCACGTAGAAGAACCCGTTACGGTCGGCGTGGCCGGTGGCCTTGACTACCTTGCCGTCCTTGTCCTTGTAGTCGAACAGCACCAGTTCGTTGTTGCCGGAGAAGTCCCAGGCATCGTTGGGCGTGTGCTGGTAGAACCACTTCACTTCACCGGTGCTTGGGTCCACCCCGACCTGGCCGGAGGTGTACAGGCTGTCGAAGTCGTGCGGGTTGCCGTCCTTGGCGGTGCGCGCCCAGGTGTTCCAGGGGCCGGGGTTGCCGGCGCCGACGATGATCGTGTTGCTCTCGGGGTCGAAACTGGCGCTCTGCCAAGGGGCACCGCCGCCGTGGCTCCAGGCTTCGACCTTGCCGGTTTCGGTGGTGGGGTCGTCCGGCCAGGAGGGCGCCTTGATGTCGCCGGTGGGGGTGCTGTCCTTGCCGTTCAAGCGGCCCATGTGGCCCTCGACGAAGGGCCGCATCCACACCTCGTCACCGGTGTCCGGGTCGCGGGCGAACAGCTGGCCGACCACGCCGAATTCATCGCCGGAACTGCCATGAATCAGCAGCACTTTGCCGCTGGTCTTGTCCTTGATCAGCACCGGGGCGCCGGTCATGGTGTAGCCGGCGCTGTGGTCGCCGAACTTCTTGTTCCACACCACCTTGCCGGTACGTTTGTCGAGGGCGATGAGCCGCGCGTCGAGGGTGCCGAAGTAGATCTTGTCGCCGTAGATGGCGGCCCCACGGTTGACCACGTCGCAGCACGGGCGAATGTTGTCGGGCAGGCGGTGATTGTAGGTCCAAAGGCGTTTACCGGTTTTGGCATCGAGGGCGAACACCCGCGAGTACGAGCCGGTGACGTAGACCACGCCGTCGCTGACAATGGCCTGCGATTCCTGGCCGCGCTGCTTTTCGTCGCCGAAGGAATAGGACCAGGCCGGGGTCAGCTTGAATACGTTCCGGTCGTTGACCTGGGCCAGCGGGCTCCAGCGTTGGGCGTTGGTGCCCATGCCGTACTGCAGCACGTCCTGGGTGGTCAGGTGATCATTGGCGATGTCTTCCCAGGTCACGTTCTTGCTGGCAGGTGCGGCAGGTGCAGTGGCGGCCACGGCGAGGTTGCCCAGGGCCAGGCTACCGGCCAGCAGCAGGGCCCGCACGCTCAGGGCCAGAGGGGAAAGGGCGGGTAGCGTTGTTATTGTCATGGTTGCAGTTCCCTGTGGAGTTTTGGCCTGCACAGGGTGCGGCGGCGCGGCCGTGGCCGGATACGGAAAATTTCCCGCGCTTGTCGGGAAGAGTTCCCGAACGCCACCTCAATTGGCCCTTCGCCGCAAGCCCTACTACCAAGGGAGGAAGGCCCGGCCACCAAAGCAGCATTCGGCTGCCTGCGGGCTGTTTCTAAGATGGCGGCACAGCCTCTGTGGTTGAGGCTTTGCGTGCAATGGTGAGGGCATAACAATGACAACAGAACGCAATGTCTTGCTGGCTGCCGGGCTGCTGCTTGGCGCCGTGCTGAGCGGTACCGCGTGGGCCCATGGCAACGTGGTGCCGCAGGCAGTGGAGACCAACGGCCTGACCCCGATCAAGGACGCCGGGGTGAGCCTGGACGGCGACGGCTGGGCGGCGGTCAACCCGTACCGTGCCTCGCCCGAGCACGACAAGGCCGTGGAAATCGGCGCCTCGGCCTACAACCAGAACTGCGCGGCCTGCCATGGCCTGGAAGCCAAGTCTGGCGGCATTGCCCCGGATTTGCGCCTGCTCGATGTGGGCGACGCCGGCGATGAGTGGTTCGTCGAGCGGGTACGCCATGGCGCGGTGCGTGACGGCCGGGTGTACATGCCGAAGATGGCTGACTATCTGAGCCAGGAGGCCCTGTGGGCGGTGCGCACCTACCTGGACAGCGTGCACGTCGAGGAGTGACGGCCATGCGTCTGCTGGCAGTGCTGTTGGGTGGCCTGCTGCTGTGTTGCGCGGCGGCCCAGGCGCAGGTGCGCAACTACGACGCGATCATCGCCGCCGGCGAGCTGAAAGTGGCGGTGTACAAGGATTTCGCCCCTTACAGTTTCGACGACCACGGCCAGCCGCGCGGCGTCGATGTAGAGTTGGCACAGGCCCTGGCCACGGCCCTGGGCGTGCGCCTGCAGTTGATCTGGGCACCGCCCGGAGAAAAGCTCGACGACGATTTGCGCGACTATATCTGGCGCGGCAGCCCGCTGCGCCAGCAGCAGTTGGCCGACCTGATGATGCGGGTGCCCTACGACCATGCCTATGCGCAGAAGCGCAACGAACTGGGCGAACTGGAAAACGCCCAAGTGGTGATGTTCGGCCCCTATCAGGAAGAACGCTGGCAGGTCGCCTACGACCGCCGTCGGCTGGCCTCGGTGGCCAGCGTCGCGGTATTCCAGCAGCACCCCATCGGGGTGGAAGTGGACAGCGTGCCATCGTTTTACCTGACCTCGGTGTTCGACGGCATGCTCAGCGCCAGGACGCATCATTACCCCACTGTGCAGCAGGCGTTTGCCGCGATGCAGGCCGGCCAGGTAGACGCGGTGATGGCGATGCGCGGGGAGGTGGACTGGCAGTTGCACCAGGCGGCCGACCCCCAACTGGTTCTGGCGGAAAACGCCTACCCGAAGCTTGGCAAGCAGGCCTGGGAAATTGGCATGGCGGTGCATGAAAGCAACCGGCAGCTGGCGTATGCCGTGGAGGAGGCGCTAGAGGCGCTGATCCGGGATGGGCGGATGAAAGCCATCTATGCCAACTACGGCCTGCGCTACCAGACTCCGGAAATGTATCAATAGTGCTTGCAGCACCTTTGTGGGAGCGGGCGCGCCCGCGAACACGGGCGCAGCCCGTGCCATCCACCGCGCTGCCTGATTCGCGGGCATGCCCGCTCCCACATTAACCATGCCGGCTCAATGGATAACGGTTTCATCAAGGAGTGGCCGATGAACTGGCGAGTAACGTTACTGCTGGCCTGCTGGATGCCTTGGGCAGTCGTGGCCGGCGAACCGAGTGCCAAGCCGGACCCGGTACCCTCGGTCATGTGGGACTTCTACCACAAGCAGCTGCTCGGCCAGGCGGCATTCGTCTTCGATGACCGGGTCAAGCTGCTGGCGCCGCCCTTTGCCGAGGACGCGCGCCAGGTACCGCTGGAAATCGACGCCCGGGCGTTTACCGGCGAGGTTGTGCGCATCCTCGCCTGGGCCGAGCTCAACCCGCTACCGCGGATTGTCGATTTCCAGCCCGGCGAGCGCGTGCTGCCGTGGTTGTCGATCCGCATCCGCATCGAACAGGCCACGCCGCTGCGCGCTGCGGTGCTGACACGTGACGGCTTGTGGCATGTCGGCTCGACCTTGATCGATGCCGCCGGCGGTGGCTGTACCGCACCCAGCGTGGTCCGCACCCAGCCTGGCTGGGAGGAGCACCTCGGCGAGGTACTGGGCGGGCGCTACCCGCGTGGCGACAGCAGCCGCCTGCGCCTGCAGGTGGCCCACCCGATGGACAACGGCCTGGTCAGCGGTATTCCCGAATTCTTTCTCAACCATGCCGAGTTGCAAAACGCGGACGGCCAACGCATGGCCAGCTTGGAACTGTACCCGGCAGTCAGCGAAAACCCCAACCTGGGTTTCGATATCCAGGGCACTGGGCCGACCCGCCTGTTATTGCAAGACAACAGCGGCAACCAGTTCGAAGCGGCGGTGCCCTGAGCGCGTTGCCTGAGTTAACCCCCTGCCCGGAGGCGCCGTCATGCGTTGGATCCTGCTGTTGCTGTTGTGCCTGGGGCTGCCGGCCCATGCGGACCTGGATTACCGCCTCATACCCCGGCAGATCGCCCAGGGCACCTGGCTGCTGGAAGGCAGCACCGACAACTTTGCCAAGGCCAATGGCGGCAATATCGTCAACACCGCGTTCATCGTCACCGACAGCGGTGTGGTGGTGATCGACAGCGGGCCGTCGAAGCGCTATGGCGAAGCCTTGCGCCAGGCTATCGCTGCCACCACCGACAAGCCGGTGCTGGAAGTGTTGCTGACCCATCATCACCCCGACCATGTGCTGGGCAACCAGGCCTTCGCCGATGTACCCATTGGCGCCCTGGCCGGCACTGGCGACCTGTTGCGCCAGCAGGGCGAGGTCATGGCCGAAAACATGTACCGCCTGGTGGGCGACTGGATGCGGGGCACCGAGGTGATGCTGCCGACCCGGGTGCTGGAACCTGGCGTCCATGAAGTGGGCGGGCATCGGCTGCGGTTGCTGGCGCTGGGTGGGCATACCGGTGCCGACCTGGCAATTCTCGATGAGAAGACTGGCGTGCTGTTCGCCGGTGACCTGGTGTTCTATGAACGGGCGCTGACCACCCCTAACAGCCCGGGGCTGGATGTGTGGCTGAAGGACCTGGACACCTTGCAAGCCCTGCCCTGGAAGCAGCTTGTGCCCGGGCACGGTCCGGTGGCCAGCGATGCGCGGCCGTTTGTGCAGATGCGTGATTACCTGGGCTGGCTGGATGGGCTGATGCGCGACGGCGCGGCGCGTGGCGATGACATGGCCGAGGTGATCCGCAGCCCCATCCCCGAGCGCTTTGCCGGCATCAGCCTTACGCGTTATGAGCTGATTCGCAGTGTCAGCCACCTTTATCCCCGCTACGAGCGCCAACAACTCCAGCGCGTCGATACCAAACCCTGACGCGGTCCCCTGTAGGAGGGGCCTTGCGTCGCGATGGGCTGCGCAGCAGCCCCAAAATTTGCGCATCATGCAAGATTGCCGGGGCCGCTGCGCGCCGCATCGCGACGCAAGGCCGCTCCTACAGAGGACCGCGCAGGGTAGCTGCTACCAACGAACTAGAAAACTCCGCACTGCGGGCAATTGTCGGTGAGCAGGTCGCAACCAAGAATTCTCGGCACACCGGGAAATTTTCCCGGACACAACAAAAAACCAAAGGTAGCCGTCATGACCCGATCCCCACGCCGTCCTGTGTTCGCCGTGAGCCTGGTGCTCAGCGCCATGCTGCTTGCCGGCGCGGCCCACGCCGCTGTCAGCAACGAAGAGATCCTCCAGGACCCTGAGAACCCGCAGCAGATCGTGACCAACGGCCTGGGCGTGCAGGGCCAGCGCTACAGCCCGCTGGACCTGCTCAACGCCACAAACGTCAAGGAGCTGCGGCCGGTCTGGGCGTTTTCCTTCGGCGGCGAGAAGCAGCGCGGCCAGCAGGCGCAGCCGCTGATCAAGGACGGGGTGATGTACCTGACCGGCTCCTATTCGCGGGTATTTGCCGTGGACGCCCGTACCGGCAAAAAGCTGTGGCAGTACGATGCGCGCCTGCCCGATGACATCCGCCCGTGCTGCGACGTGATCAACCGGGGCGTGGCACTGTACGGCGACCTGGTGTTCTTCGGCACCCTGGACGCCAAGCTGGTAGCGCTGAACAAGGACACTGGCAAGGTGGTATGGAGCAAGAAAGTCGCCGACCACAAGGAAGGCTATTCCATCAGCGCCGCGCCAATGATCGTCAACGGCAAGCTGATCACCGGCGTCGCTGGCGGCGAGTTTGGCGTGGTGGGCAAGATCCAGGCCTACAACCCGGAAAACGGCGAGCTGCTGTGGATGCGCCCTACGGTCGAAGGGCACATGGGCTACGTGTACAAGGACGGCAAGGCGATCGAGAACGGTATCTCCGGGGGCGAGGCCGGCAAGACCTGGCCCGGCGACCTGTGGAAGACCGGTGGCGCCGCGCCATGGCTGGGCGGCTACTACGACCCGGAAACCAACCTGATCCTGTTCGGCACCGGCAACCCGGCGCCGTGGAATTCGCACCTGCGCCCTGGCGACAACCTGTATTCCTCGTCGCGCCTGGCGCTGAACCCGGACGATGGCACCATCAAGTGGCACTTCCAGAGCACGCCGCATGACGGCTGGGACTTCGATGGCGTCAACGAGCTGATCTCGTTCAATTACAAGGACGCCGGCAAAGAGGTCAAGGCCGCCGCCACGGCCGACCGCAACGGCTTCTTCTACGTGCTGGACCGCACCAACGGCAAATTCATCCGCGGCTTCCCCTTTGTCGACAAGATCACCTGGGCCACCGGCCTGGACAAGGACGGCCGGCCGATCTACAACGACGCCAGCCGCCCTGGCGCCCCCGGCAGCGAGGCCAAGGGCAGCTCGGTGTTCGTCGCCCCGGCGTTCCTCGGCGCCAAGAACTGGATGCCGATGGCCTACAACAAGGACACCGGGCTGTTCTACGTGCCGTCCAACGAGTGGGGCATGGACATCTGGAACGAGGGCATCGCCTACAAGAAGGGTGCGGCGTTCCTCGGCGCCGGCTTCACCATCAAGCCGCTCAACGAAGACTATATCGGCGTGCTGCGCGCCATCGACCCGATCAGCGGCAAGGAAGTGTGGCGCCACAAGAACTACGCGCCGCTGTGGGGCGGGGTGCTGACCACCAAGGGCAACCTGGTGTTCACCGGCACGCCGGAAGGCTTCCTGCAGGCGTTCAATGCCAAAACCGGCGAGAAGGTCTGGGAGTTCCAGACCGGCTCCGGCGTGCTCGGCTCGCCGGTGACCTGGGAAATGGACGGCGAGCAGTATGTCTCGGTGGTGTCCGGCTGGGGCGGCGCGGTGCCGCTGTGGGGGGGTGAAGTGGCCAAACGGGTCAAGGACTTCAACCAGGGCGGCATGCTCTGGACCTTCAAGCTGCCCAAGCAACTGCAGCAAACGGCAAGCACCACGCCGTAAAGCCTGAACCCTACTACCAAATGACGAGAGCCCCGCTGCCAACGATGCATTCGTCTGGCAGGCGGGGCTTTCTACTATCGCTGCATCGCCTGTCGCCGGACAGGCATCGACCCGCAGAGGCTCAGCATGATCTACGCACAACCCGGAACCCCAGGCGCCGTCGTGTCCTTCAAGCCACGCTATGGCAATTTCATCAATGGCGAGTTCGTCGCGCCGGTGGCTGGCCAGTACTTCACCAACAGCTCGCCGGTCAATGGCCAGCCGATTGCCGAGTTCCCGCGCTCCACCGCCCAGGACATCGACCGGGCGCTGGACGCCGCGCACGCTGCCGCCGCTGCCTGGGGCAAGACCTCGGTGCAGGACCGTGCCCTGATGCTGCTGAAAATTGCCGACCGGATCGAGCAGAACCTGGAAGTGCTGGCGGTCAGCGAAACCTGGGACAACGGCAAGGCGGTGCGCGAAACCCTGAATGCCGACGTGCCGCTGGCGGCGGACCACTTCCGTTATTTTGCCGGTTGCATTCGTGCCCAGGAGGGCGGCGCCGCCGAGATCAACGAAGGCACCGTGGCCTATCACATCCACGAACCACTGGGCGTGGTCGGGCAGATCATCCCGTGGAACTTCCCGCTGCTGATGGCCGCCTGGAAACTCGCGCCGGCGCTGGCCGCCGGCAACTGCGTGGTGCTCAAGCCGGCGGAACAGACGCCATTGTCGATCACGATCTTTGCCGAACTGATCGCCGACCTGCTGCCGGCGGGCGTATTGAATATTGTCCAGGGCTTTGGCCGTGAAGCCGGCGAGGCCCTGGCCACCAGCAAGCGCATCGCCAAGATCGCCTTCACCGGTTCCACCCCGGTGGGCTCGCACATCATGAAATGCGCGGCGCAAAACATCATCCCGTCTACCGTGGAGCTGGGCGGCAAGTCGCCGAACATCTTTTTCGAAGACATCATGCAGGCCGAACCCGCGTTCATCGAGAAGGCCGCCGAAGGGCTGGTGCTGGCGTTCTTCAACCAGGGCGAGGTATGCACCTGCCCGTCGCGGGCGCTGATCCAGGAGTCGATCTACGAGCCGTTCATGGCCGAGGTGATGAAGAAGATTACCAGGATCACCCGCGGCAACCCGCTGGATACCGAGACCATGGTCGGGGCACAGGCGTCGGAGCAGCAATACGACAAGATTCTTTCGTACCTGGAGATTGCCCGGGAGGAGGGCGCGCAGCTGCTCACCGGTGGCGCCGCCGAACGCCTGCAAGGCGACCTGGCCAGCGGTTACTACATCCAGCCGACCCTGCTCAAGGGCCACAACAAGATGCGGGTGTTCCAGGAAGAGATCTTCGGCCCGGTGGTGGGCGTGACCACTTTCAAGGACGAAGCCGAAGCACTGGCCATCGCCAACGACAGCGAATTCGGCCTGGGCGCCGGCCTGTGGACCCGCGACATCAACCGCGCCTACCGTATGGGCCGGGCGATCCAGGCAGGGCGGGTGTGGACCAACTGTTATCACCTGTACCCGGCACATGCCGCGTTTGGTGGCTACAAGAAGTCCGGCGTGGGGCGTGAGACGCACAAGATGATGCTCGATCACTACCAGCAGACCAAGAACCTGCTGGTGAGCTACGACATCAATCCGTTGGGCTTCTTCTAAACCGCGTCGCCTTCTTCGCGGGTAAGCCCGCTCTTACAGGGAACGGGTATCCCTTGGAGGAGCGGGTTTACCCGCGAAGAGGCCGGTCATGTTGATACCAACGCCCCCCGCAAACTCGTTCCAAAGTAGCATTCGCCCCCGCCGCCCTCCATGCATTAATGCCACTACCGGAATCGCCCGGCACAAGAAGAGGACTGCCCCATGTGGACTAAACCCGCCTTTACCGACCTGCGCATTGGCTTCGAAGTTACGATGTATTTCGCCAATCGTTGATGGTCTGTCCGGCCATCACTGCGGTGGCCGGATCTTCAGCGGTCTGGTTGCTTTCGCGGCGGGATGCTTTACGCTGGCGGTTACCTTCCAGAACAATAAAAACAGGCTTTCCGATGAGCCAGAGCTTCAGCCCGCTTCGCAAGTTCGTTTCGCCTGAAATCATCTTTGGTGCCGGCTGCCGGCACAACGTCGCCAATTACGCCAAGACCTTCGGCGCGCGCAAGGTACTGGTGGTCACCGACCCCGGAGTGATCGCCGCCGGCTGGGTAGCCGACGTGGAAGCCAGCCTGCAGGCCCAGGGCATCGACTACTGCCTGTACAGCGCCGTATCGCCCAACCCACGGGTCGAAGAAGTCATGCTCGGCGCCGAAATCTATCGGCAGAACCACTGCGATGTGATCGTTGCCGTGGGCGGCGGCAGCCCGATGGACTGCGGCAAAGCCATTGGAATCGTGGTCGCCCACGGGCGCAGCATCCTCGAATTCGAAGGCGTCGACATGATCCGCGTGCCCAGCCCGCCGCTGATCCTGATCCCGACCACTGCAGGCACCTCGGCGGACGTGTCGCAATTCGTGATCATCTCCAACCAGCAGGAACGCATGAAGTTCTCCATCGTCAGCAAGGCGGTGGTGCCGGATGTGTCGCTGATCGACCCGCAAACCACCCTCAGCATGGACCCGTTCCTGTCGGCCTGCACCGGCATCGATGCGCTGGTGCATGCCATCGAGGCCTTCGTTTCCACCGGCCATGGCCCGCTGACCGACCCCCATGCGCTGGAAGCCATGCGGCTTATCAACGGCAATCTGGTGGAGATGATCGCCAACCCGACTGATATCGGCCTGCGCGAGAAAATCATGCTGGGCAGCATGCAGGCAGGGCTTGCGTTCTCCAACGCGATTCTGGGCGCGGTGCACGCGATGTCGCACAGCCTGGGCGGTTTTCTCGACTTGCCCCATGGCCTGTGCAACGCGGTACTGGTGGAGCACGTGGTGGCGTTCAACTACAGCTCGGCGCCGGAGCGTTTCAAGGTGATTGCCGAAGTGTTCGGCATCGACTGCCGCGGTCTCAACCACCGGCAGATCTGCGGGCGCCTGGTGGAGCACCTGATCGCACTGAAGCACGCCATCGGCTTCCAGGAAACCCTGGGCCTGCACGGGGTACGCACCTGCGATATCCCGTTCCTGTCGCAGCATGCGATGGATGACCCGTGCATTCTCACCAACCCCCGCACGTCGAGCCAGCGAGATGTCGAGGTGGTCTATGGCGAGGCCCTCTGACGACCAGCAACGGGCGCTGGCCGGGCTGCTGGGGCTGGGCGACCACTCGGCGCGCAAAAGCCATTACCCGGAGCTGGCCGCGCGCCTCGACGAGCTGGAGGCCGAGCGCAACCGCTATAAATGGCTGTTCGAAAACGCCGTGCACGGGATTTTCCAGGCCAGCCTGCAAGACGGCATGCGTGCCGCCAACCCCGCGCTGGCGCGCATGCTGGGCTACGACGACCCGCAAGCCGTGCTGTTTTCCCTCACGGACCTGGCCAGCAACCTGTTTGACGGCGGTGCCGAAGAGCTGCAGGCGATCACTGCCATCCTTGCCCGCGACCGCAGCCTGCACGGTTACGAAACCCGCTTGCGGCGCAAAGATGGCAGCCATCTCGATGTGCTGATGAACCTGCTGCTGAAACCTGGCCAGGAAGGGTTGGTGGAGGGGTTTGTCGCCGACATCACCGAGCGCAAGCTGGCCCAGCAGCACCTGCAGCAGCTCAACGACCAACTGGAGCAGCGGGTTGCGGCACGCACCGACGAGCTGCTGGAGGCCAACCGCAACCTGCAGCAGCAGATCGCCGAGCGCAAACAGATCGCCCGCGCCTTGCGCGACGCCCGCGATGCCGCTGAAACCGCCAACCGCAGCAAGGACAAGTACCTGGCCGCTGCCAGCCACGACCTGCTGCAGCCGCTCAATGCCGCCCGCCTGCTTATCTCGACCCTGCGTGAACGGCCATTGCCTGAGGCGGAGCACGTCCTTGTCGAGCGTACCCATCAGGCCCTGGAGGGCGCCGAAGACTTGCTGACCGACTTGCTGGATATCTCCCGGCTGGACCAGGCAGCGGTGAAGCCTGACGTGGCGTTGTACCGCCTCGACGAATTGTTTGCGCCGCTGGTTTCGGAGTTCCGTTCGGTGGCCGATGCTGCAGGGTTGAAACTGCGCGCGCGGGTGGGTGGCTATGCGATCAGCACCGACCTGCGGTTGCTGACCCGTATCCTGCGCAACTTCCTCAGCAACGCCTGCCGTTACACCGACGAGGGCCGTATCCTGCTGGGTGCCCGGCGCCGTGGCGAGCATTTGCGGCTGGAGGTGTGGGACAGCGGCCGGGGCATTGCGCAGGACCGGCTGCAGGCCATTTTCCTCGAGTTCAACCAGCTGGACGTCGGTCGCGCCGCCGATCGCAAAGGCGTGGGCCTGGGGCTGGCCATCGTTGAGCGCATCGCCAGGATTCTCGGCTATCGCATCGAGGTACGCTCGTGGCCGGGGCGGGGTTCGGTGTTCAGCATCGACGTGCCGCTTGGCGCACAGATGCCGCAGGCCGTTCAGCAGGCTGTACCGCAACCCAGCGCTGGCGACCCGCTACCGGGCCGCCGCCTGTTGGTGCTGGACAATGAAGTGAGCATCCTTGAAAGCATGGGCGCGCTGCTGGAGCAGTGGGGCTGCGAGGTGGTCACCGCGACGGACCAGGCAGGCGCGCTGCAGGCCTTGCAGGGGAGGGCACCGGAACTGATCCTGGCGGATTTTCACCTCGATCACGGGGTGGTCGGATGCGCGGTGGTCAGGCATTTACGGCAGCATTTTGCCGCTGCCATTCCTGCCGTGATCATCACTGCCGACCGCAGCGACCAGTGTCGGCGGGCCCTGCAGAAGCTCGGCGCGCCATTGCTGAACAAGCCGGTGAAACCGGGGAAATTGCGTGCGGTGTTGAGCCAGTTGCTGGGCTAGAGCAATTTTTTAAATCCAATATATTGTGGCTTACGTTCGTTTTTACGATTTAAGCCACAATAAGTGAGAATTACATAGTTGGCGGGCTACACGCTGCCATTGCAAGGGCAGCGTTACGCCGAATGCCAGTCAGTTAGGAAATTAGGTCCGCTTTGCGGCCCATCGCCGGCAAGCCAGGCTCCCACCAGTACGGCGCATGGCTTGAATTCGATGCGGTCTGGGGTGGGAGCTGGCTTGTCGTGGCGACGAACCGCGGCGATGGGCTGCGTTGCAGCCCCATTAGCCTTCATCCGCCGCGTGCGAGAAACTCAGGTGCCGCGCAGCCACCAGAAAAACATGCAGGCTGCCCAGGTGCGAACCATTGAGGTTCATCGCGCCGTTTTTGTACATCGACCCATCCTTGTTCACAGTCCACCGATGGCAGTTATACGTTTGCCAGCAGGCTGCGCCCTTTCGCCAGGTAGGCGTCGAACTCATCCTGCGGGACCATGCTGCCACCCGTGCCCCAGACCAGGTGGGTGGCATGCTGCAGCTGAGCAGGGCTAAAGCCCTGGCGCGCCAGGTACGCCTGAGCTTGCAGCACCCGCGCCATACCGGGTACGCCGGCTAACGCGGAGGGTTCCAGCTTGACCTTGTCCTGCTCGAAGGCAACCACCATCAGGCTGTACAGTGCCTCGTCGGTGACGGTGTAGTAACCATCGATCAGCCGCTGCATGGCTTTGCCGACGAACCCGGACGGGCGCCCGACAGCCAGGCCGTCGGCAGCGGTGATGTTGTCGATGCCGAAGTCCTGCACGCTGGTTTGGTCGTGCAGGCCGGTGTACACACCCAACAGCATGCAAGGGGAGTGCGTGGGCTCGGCAAAGATGCAGTGCACCGCATCACCGAATACCAGCTTCAAGCCGAACGCGACGCCGCCAGGGCCGCCGCCGACACCGCAGGGCAGATAAACGAAAAGGGGATGGTCTGCGTCCACCTTGATGCCAGCTTGCTCGAGCTGGTTGGCCAGCCGTTCAGCCGCAACGGCGTAGCCCAGAAACAGTTGTGGGGAATTTTCGTCGTCAACGAAATAGCAGCTGGGGTCGGCTGCCGCCTGTTCGCGACCCTGCTCGACCGCAACGCTGTAGTCGGAGGCGTGTTCCACCACCGTCACGCCGCTGGCGCGCAGATTGTCCTTTTTCCATTGCCGGGCGTCGGACGACATGTGCACGCTTACCTGGAAACCCAGTTTCGCGCTCATGATCCCTATCGACAAGCCCAGGTTGCCGGTCGAACCCACGGCAATCTTGTGCTGGCCGAAGAACGCGCGGGCCTGGTCACTGGCCAGTTTGGCGTAGTTGTCCGCCGCTGTGATCAGGCCGGCCGCCAGGGCCAGGTCCTCGGCATGCTTGAGCACCTCATGGATACCGCCCCGGGCCTTGATCGAGCCGGAGACCGGCAAGTCGCTGTCTGCCTTGAGCCATAGGCTGCCAACGTTTTGCAGTGAATGTTGGTCGATGAGCCGTTGACGCAGTTGCGGCAGAGGGGTGATGTGCGACTCGATGATCCCACCGGCAGCCGCAGTTTCGGGGAAAACCGTGGCGAGGTAGGGTGCAAACCGCTGCAACCGCTTGCTGGCCGTTTGCACGTCTGTAGCTGTCAGGCCTACATCGCCCAGGGCTGCTGACGCGCTGGCGATGGCGGGGTTGAACCAGCTGGTCTCTTTCAGGGCGACCAGGTCGGTGATGATCGGGTGGCTGTGTTGCCAGTTTTCGAGGGTTTTACCGTGAATCATGATTTCACCTGTCGCGCGGTAGTTGCACAGTAGAACAGACAATCTTCGACAGGAGGAGGGCAGGATTCAAACGATCGGTCCTCAACCCACAGGTGAACCGAGATCATGCATGGTGCCAGCACGAGCGGCTGTATCGGGCGGTGCTGGCAGTGTAGGAACAACTGTCATGCGCAAAATTCAGAAAGCCTGCAGGGCTCAGCGCGAGCTCAAGAGCTCTTTGCGGACAATTTCCGCGCCTGCACTTAACGCGTGGAGTTTGCCGCGGGCTACCTGGCGAGGTAACGGCGCCATGCCGCAGTTGGTGCAAGGGAAGAGCTTGTCGGCGTCCACGAACTGAAGTGCCTTGCGCAGGGTGTTGGCCACTTCCTCTGGTGTTTCAATGGTATGGGTAGCTACATCGATGGCCCCGACCATGACTTTCTTGCCGCGGATCAGCTCAAGCAGGTCCATTGGGACATGCGAGTTGTGGCACTCCAGGGAAATGATATCGATGCTGGACTGTTGCAGTTTGGGGAAGGCTTCTTCGTATTGTCGCCATTCCGACCCCAGGGTCTTTTTCCAGTCTGTATTGGCTTTGATGCCATAGCCATAGCAGATGTGCACCGCCGTTTCGCATTTCAGGCCTTCAATGGCGCGCTCCAGAGTAGCGACGCCCCAGTCATTCACCTCGTCGAAGAACACATTGAATGCGGGTTCATCGAACTGGATGATATCAACGCCGGCGGCTTCGAGTTCCCTGGCTTCTTGGTTGAGGATCCTGGCAAATTCCCAAGCCAGTTTTTCTCGGCTTTTATAGTGGGCGTCATACAGCGTATCGATCATGGTCATGGGACCTGGCAGCGCCCATTTTATGGGTTGCGAGGTTTGCTGGCGCAGGAACTTGGCATCCTCGACAAACACCGGCTTTTGCCGGGCGACAGCGCCCACGACCGTCGGTACGCTGGCATCATAGCGATCACGAATTCTAACGGTTTCACGTTGCTCGAAATCGACACCGCTGAGATGCTCGATAAACGTGGTTACAAAATGCTGGCGGGTTTGCTCACCGTCACTGACGATATCGATGCCAGCGTGCTGCTGATCGTGCAATGCCAGGCGCAAGGCATCCTGTTTGCCTTCACGGAGTTGTTGGTCTTGCAATTTCCAGGGTGACCACAGTGTTTCAGGTTGTGCAAGCCAGGACGGTTTCGGCAAGCTGCCGGCAGTGGAGGTGGGTAGCAGTGTGTTCATGACAGATGACCTGATGTTTTAGAGTGTGATCAATGCGCGTGGCGAGCAGACCACTGCTCTAGCGTGGCTTGATAGGGTTTGACAAATTGCTCTTCGGCATATTTGCCCTGCTCGATAGCCAGGCGGCTACGCTCTGCGCGGTCATAGACAATGCGCGTGAGTGAGTAGTCCTGGTGCTGCAGGCTGGGCTGGTAGCACTTTCCGGCTGCCGAATTGGCGTTGTAGATTTCAGGTCGGTAAATTTTCTGGAACGTATCCATGGTGCTGATGGTGCTGATCAGCTCCAGGTTGGTGTAATCAGCCAGCAGGTCGCCGGAGAAATAGAAAGCCAGCGGCGCGGCACTGTTCGGCGGCATGAAATAGCGAACTTTCAAACCCATCTTGTTGAAGTAGTCGTCCGTCAGGGAGTAGGCATCCTGCAGGTATTCAAAGCCGAGCACCGGGTGCTGGTTCTCGGTGCGGTGATAGGTCTTGCTGCTCGATACGCTCAGGCAGATAACGGGTGGCTTGTCGAAGTGCTGCTTGTAGGTGTCGGAATTGACGAAGCACTTGAACAGCTTGCCATGCAAATCGCCAAAATCATCGGGGGTGCTGAAATGTGTGCGGTTTTTATTGTGCTCCAGCAGGCGCACACTGAAGTCGTAATCGCGCACGTAAGAAGAGAAATTGTTCCCGACCATCCCCCCGATACGCGTGTTGGTTGCACGGTCGAAAATGTCGGCTTTCAATATCTCTATCAGGGGCAGAGCAGTGCTGCACTGTTGGGCGGCAAGGTTCATTTCGACCGAGATTATTTCAAGTTCGACAGAGTAGCGATCACCTTCTGGATTGTCCCAATGAGCCAGGGTATTGAAGCGATTATCGATCATCTTCAGGGTGTTGCGCAGGTTTTCCTGGCGATTGGCGCCCCTGGCCAAGTTGGCAAAATTGGTAGTGAAGCGAGTATTTTCGGCGGGGTGATAATGTTCGTCGAAAACAATACGCTTGAGGGTAAACCGAGGTTCGTTATTCATGGTGAACGGGTGTCCTGATGCCTGAGGTGCTGGCGTAATTTGATAGTGTGATCATTCAGCCAGCGCTTCCCAGCTTCCATCCCTGGGACTTTCGCTCAGTAGTCTCTTGAGTGTTTATGATGAGACGTAGTTTAGGCGGGGGTAGTCATTGAAGGGTAATGAATAGATTTCACAGGCTTTTTAGTACTGTTCATGTTGGGTAAGTCAGTTGAAGATGGCCCCGGCTCATCGACCGGGGCCTACAGCACGGCGGCAGCTATTGCCGCCAGGGCATCAGGCACGCTTGATCAACGCTCACCGTCTTTTTTTTGCCCGGCGTCCTGCCCGCGCTGGCCACCCATCCGCCCGGCATCAGATGCCTGGTCCTTGTTGCCGTGGCTTTCGCCCGCTTGTCCACCTTGGCGGCCGGCTTCCTTGGATTTATCCCAGTCCTTGTTCATCTTGTCGTCGGGCATCTGCCCGCCTTGCTGGCCGCCTTTCTGATTTTGAGTCATGTCGCCACCGGCGCCATGGCCGCCTTGCTGGCCTGCCTTGCCGACATCGGTATTGGCGGTGCCGCCTTGATTTGCGCCTTTGTCTTGGTTGTTAGCCATGATCGCTTACCTCAAGTCAACACAGGAAGTTCTGTGTTCAGTTGTGACCTGCGCAAAGCCCGGTGAAGTGCAAAACATTGCGGCTTTTCTGACGAGACGCTTTAACGACCTTCGGCCCGGTATTTAGCGGCTGAAAACCCAGCGGCCACGCTGCGTTTCAGCGGATACCCAACCAACGATCGAGTGAGAGGCGGCCGGCGCCCTTGGCCACCAGCAGCAGCAACAGCCCTGCCCAGGTCAGGTGTGTCGGCCAGGCATCCGGGTAGACAAACACCTCGATCACCGTGGTCATGCCCAGCAGCGCCAGAGCCGAGAGGCGGGTGAACAACCCCAGCACCAGCAGCAGCGGGAACAGGTGCTCGGCATAAGTGGCCAGGTGCGCGGCAAGGTGTGAAGGAATCAGCGGCAAGGCGTATTCACTTTGAAACAGCTCATAGGTGCTCGGGGTGATGGTAAGCACGCCCTCGACCTTGGTCCGCCCGGACAGGAAGAACACCGAGGCAATCCCCAGCCGCGCGATCAGGCACAGTACCGAGTCGCCCAACAAGCCTTGCAGCCATTCGGCAAGCCGGTTCCAGTGCTGACGCAGGCCGGGGCTGGCGGTTGTGGTGGGGGAAATGTGCATGGCAGCCTCCTTCAACGGGGCAGGGACAGTGGGGCGAGTGCCTGGGCCCCAAGCAGGCTACCCAGCAACGCATTGAAGTCCAGGCCGGGTTCGGCCTGCAGTGCCAGGGCCGAGGCCCGGTCCAGGTCATGCCCGTTGGCACAGGCATCCAGAAACGCGCAGGCGCCCTCGGTCAACGCCTGCCAGCCAACACCCTCGACGTCGCCCACCAGCAACACGCCTTCGCCATGCCAGGCGATGTGCTCCGGCAACGGCTGCGCCAGCCGGTTATGGTGCCAGAGGGTGTACACCGGATGCTCTGCGAACCACTGCCAGCGTGCGCTGCGCCGCGGCTGCAAGGTACAGCGGGCAAGGTCGCTGGCGGTCATCCCGGCGAGTTCGGCCACGTCCAGGGCGGGTGCCTGCTCGGCGCAGAATGCTTGCAACCACAGCCAGTCCAGCCGGGCGACGTCGGCCAGGTAGGTCAGCCCGTTGGCGCAGGCGAAGGGGGCCAGGTAGTCGGCAAAGGTTTCGCCGTAGGCAATCAGCCGCGCATCAGGCGGCGGGTACTGGCGGGCGTAGCGGCCAGCCACGTCGGCCAGCCAGTCGCGACCGACCAGCCGTTCGACGCTGGGGAAGTTGTCGCAGAGGGCGTCAACACAGCCCTTGAACACGGTGTTGCGGTACACCGCGAAGCCGGGTTGCGCGGCAACGCCGGTTGCGCTGCCGTGGTACAGGGCCTGGATGAAGGTGTCCTGAAAATGCGCCAATGTGCGGTTCATGCCGGCCTCCGTGACAGGCTGAGAATGGCCTGGGCCACATCGCGTTCAGCCAGCAGGCTATCGAACCCGGGCAGGTGGTCGTCACGTTCGATCAGTGTCGGCCGTGGGCCGATGCGCCCGACCAGGCGTTGGAACAGGGCCCAGACCGCTTCGCTGACAGGGGCGTCGTGAGAGTCGATCAGTAATGCCGAGTCGGCGTCGTGGCTGTACCCGGCCAGGTGGATCTCGACAATGGCCTCGGCAGGGAAGCGGTCAAGATAGGCTTCGGCAGAGAAACCCAGGTTGTGGGCGCTGACATGCACGTTGTTGACGTCCAGCAACAAGCCACAGCCGGTGTGCTGCACCAGTTCGGCAAGGAACTCGACTTCGGCGTAGTCGTGGCCCTCCAGGCTCAGGTAATGGCTGGGGTTCTCGACCGCGATAGGCCGGCCGAGTGCATCCTGGGTACGCTGGATATTGTCGGTGATACGCCGCAGGGCCTCGCTGCTGCGCGGAAACGGCAGCAGGTCGGGGTGATAGTGGCCGCGCCAGGTTGACCAGGCCAGGTGTTCCGACACCAGTGCCGGTTGCAGGCGTTGCACCAGCGCTGCCAGGCGCTGCAGGTGCAGTGGGTCGGGGGGCGCAGCGGCTGCAAGGGACAGCGAGACCCCGTGCAGTGATAGCGGGTGGCCGGCGCCGATACGCTCCAGCCAGGCGAGCCGTGGGCCGCCGACCATGTAGTTTTCCGGGTGCACCTCGAACCACAGGTGCTCGGTGTCACAGCCCAGTGCCTGTGCATAGTGCTCGGCCTTGAGGCTCAGCCCGGCACCCAGCGTGTGCAATGCGTTCATGGTCGGCGGCCTTCGCTCAGGACTTGATCGGGGTCAGCGAGCCCATGCCGTTGGGCGTCTTGATCGAGGTACAGGTACCAGCGGGCACGTTTTTCCAGTGCATGCCGTCATAGTCCTGCTTGGCACTGCCGGCGCAAGAGGTGCCAGCACCCGCCTTGCAGTCGTTTTTCCCGGCCATGGCCACGCCGTAGCATTTTTCCATGGCGGCGCCAGCAGGCGCCTTGGTGTCGGCTGCCACGGCGGTGCCGGCCAGGGTGGCGAGGGCAACGGCAGCAGCGGCAAGGGCGAAGTTGTTCATGGTGGATCTCCAGAAGTGGCAAGGCCGGTGGCGGTTCCCCTCGGCTCATCCATCAGTTCGTCATCCGTGCGGTTCGGGTTACAGCAGGCAAAAAATATTTTTTGAGGTTTGCCAAGGGCTCTCCTAACGTTGTGAAGCACACCACCGGTCGCATTTTTCCTACGGGGTGTAACCAGGACCGCTCATGCCGCGAACTACCCCTCAGGCACACTTGAACGCACGCGAGGCGCAGCTGCAGCAATTGCTGTTGCATGGCATGCAGGGTGACGAGCAGGCGTACCGGGCGTTCCTGAGTGCGCTGGCGGTACATTTGCGGGCCTTTTTACGCCGGCGCCTGGCCGGGCGCCCGCATGAGGTCGAAGACCTGCTGCAAGAGGTATTGCTTGCGGTGCACAATGCCCGCCATACCTACCTGCCCGGGCAGCCGCTGACCGCGTGGGTGCAGGCCATCGCGCGCTACAAGCTGGCCGATCACTGGCGCGCCTTTGCCCGCCACGAAGCACTGCACGAACCGCTGGACGAAGAGCAGGCCCTGTTCGCCAGCGAGGACGACCAGCCACAGGAGGCCAGCCGTGACCTGGGGTTGCTGCTGCGAAGCCTGCCCGACCGCCAGCGGCTGCCGATCCAGCACGTCAAGCTCGAAGGCCTCAGTGTCGAGCAGACGGCCAGGCTGACCGGGTTGTCCAGCTCGGCGGTCAAGGTTGGCATCCACCGTGGGCTCAAGGCGTTGGCGAAAATGATACGAGGCAAACCAGACAATGAAGACCATTGATTTGATCGGCCTGCTGGCCAAGGGCGAGGTGCCTGGACCGCGGCATGCCCTGGCCCGGCGCTTTGCCCTGGCGCTGATTGCCGGCGGCCTGGGCGCGCTGCTGTTGATGATGGCGGTGTACGGCGTGCGCGCGGACCTTGCCGACGTGGCGCGGCTACCGCTGTTCTGGGCCAGGCTGGCGCTGCCGGCAAGCCTGGCGGCGGCGGCATTGTGGCTGTGTAGTCGCCTGGCGCGCCCGGGGGTGAACGGCGGCGCGGCCTGGGTGGTATTGGCCCTGCCCATCGTGCTGGTATGGCTGGGCGGGGCGATGGCGTTGGTCGGTGCGCCGGTCGAATCGCGTGCCGAGTTGATGCTGGGACGTACCTGGCGTACCTGTGCATTGAACATTGGCTTGCTTGGCATTCCGGCGCTGGCGGCGGTGTTCTGGGCCTTGCGCGGCCTGGCGCCGACCCAGTTGCGCCGGGCCGGCGCAGCGGGGGGGCTGTTGGCCGGTGCTGTTGCCACATTGGCGTACTGCCTGCATTGCCCTGAGATGGAGGTACCGTTCTGGGGTGTGTGGTACGTGTTGGGGATGGCGCTGCCCACCGTGCTGGGGGCGCTGCTGGGGCCACGCTTGCTGCGTTGGTAGCTGCCAGGTGCGCATGGAGCCCGAAGTTGGCCTGGGCTGCACCGTGCTGATCTACTCCCCAGGTAGGCGGGTAACGCGCCTGGTGGTGAGCTTGACCCGATGACTCTGGCCGCTCCCGTTACCCAGCATGCAGAAACCATCCTGCTGGTGGATGATGAACCGACCGTGCGCATGTTGCTGACCGATGCGCTTTCAGAGTCTGGATATACGGTCCACTGAACCTGGCTACCGTGAAGCGCAGAGCTAGCCAGGGAGCCACTGGGTCATATCACTTTTACTGCGCGACCAATGAACTTCACCGGGCCGGTAGGCAGGCCTGAAGGCGAGCCGCCAGCCTTCTCCAGGGTCAGCTCGAACAGCTGGTTGGCCTCCAGCGGGGGCAGGCTCTGCAGCGGCACGCGGTAGGGCTCGCCCGGTTTGACCAGGCCCAGAGAAACAGGCGCCTGCCACTGTTCACCCTTGGTCCAGAACTGTAAGGCCATGCCCTCTGGGACCGCATCGCGCCCCAGCGGGATCAGCTCGATCACCCGGCTGTCGCTGGCCTGCACGACCCAGCCAGGGGCCTGGCTGCTTGGCGCCACCAGTACCACCAGGTAACGGGTTGTGGGGGCCGGGGTGGTCAGCAAGGTAAACGCCAGTAGCAGGCTTGCAGCCAAGCCGGCGGCGCTTAGGCCTTGCCACAGGCCAAGACGTTGCCACCAGCCGAGCTGCGATGCCCTGGCGGGTGCAGGCAGCTCATCGAGACTGCGCTGGATACGGCCCCACAGGCGCGCACTCGGCGGCCGCGCGGTGGCCAGCTCGGTCAGCGGCAGCAGGCGGGCTTCCCAGGCATCCACGGCGGCGCGCAAGGCGGGGTCTGCGCTCAGGCGCTCGGCTATGGCGGCATGTAGCTCGGGTGGCAAGGTTCCCAGCACATACTCCCCGGCAAGGGCGTGCAGTGCTTCGATAGCATCGGGCTTCATTCCAGGCACTCCCGCAACGCCTTGAGGCTGCGCTTGATCCACGCCTTGACGGTGCCCAGCGGCGCGCCCAGCAGGCTGGCGATCTCGGCGTGGCTGCAGCCATCCACATAGGCATGCAGGATGCAGCGCTGCGGCGCGGGCTGTAATTGCTCGAGGCAGCGGTAGATCTTTGCCGAGCCTGACCAGAGGTCCATCCCATCCAGCCCACCGCGCATTGCCAGCGCAGCATCAACCTCGACGTCGTCAAACTCGGTTTCCCTGCGGCTAGCACGGATCGAATTCAGCGCCAGATGGCGGGTGATGCTGTAGATCCAGCCCCGCGCCGAGCCGCGGGCCGGGTCGAAACTGGCGGCGCGGGTCCAGATACGGATGAACGCATCGTGGACGATGTCTTCGGCCGTGGCGTCATCCTGCACGATGCGCCGGGCAACGCCCAGCAGACGTGCGCCTTCGTGATCATAAGGCGCCTGCAAGGCGGGGCGATCGCCCTGCGCACAGGCCTGCAGGCAGCGTTGGAAGTCGAAAGGGACTGCAGGCGAGTTCAACGAGTGCGGCTTCCTTGAGTCATGCCAGGTACCCCGGCCATCCGGCCGGGGGCTTGCCAACGAGCGTAGATGATCGATTGCCAGGTGTCTGCTCAAGCGGCCTTCATTTCGCCGTCCAGAACACATAGTCGGCCTGGTACTTGACTTGTTGCCGTGTGCCCTTGTCCTGCGCGGTGCAACCACTGGCCGGGGCCACGCCACCTTGAGTGGCCAGGCGCTGGATATAGCTGACACCTTGCATGGCACCCTGGCCTTCGGTCGGGTTGGCCTTGACCAGCTGATAGGGCAGGGCACTGGTGCCGGCCGGGGCTACCGCCAACTGGGTGCCGGTGACTTTCGAGCCATCCTTGGCTTGCCAGGTGGCGGGTGGGCCGAAGTATTCGCCCAGCGCTTTGCCAGCCCGGTCGTTCAGCACCGCTTTGGGGCCGACGAATGCCCATTCGGTCTGGCCGGGGGTGCTGGCCTTGTCACGGCACTCATAGGTGATTTCGCCGACGCCGATGGTTTCCAGCATGACGCGATGGCCATCGGGCACCTTGACGGCATCGGGCAACGTGGCTTGGGCGAGGGCGGCTGGCGCTGCCATGGCGAGGCTGCAGGCTAGCAGGCAGGCGCGGGTTCTGGCGTTCATGGGCAATGCTCCTGAAAGGTCATTTGGCTGGGCGAGCACAGGCCGCCCACTACCAATACCCGCCAGCAGGCAAATTGGATGCACTGGTCGCAGATGAATCGCTACCGAGGCGTTGCAGTTGAACGTCAGCCGATGATGGGCCTCTCACATGAAAGGGTACAGTGAGGCCTTGGTCATGAGTATTGAACGCAGCATCCCTGAGCTTGAAGCCTGGTATGCCCAGTACGACGACATCAGCTACCGGCGCGAATCACCGGATGCCTACCACCATGAGCTGCTCCGCACCGCAGAAGCCCTGCGTGACGATGGTGCCATCGAGTGGGACGACTGGCTGGCGCTAAAGGCGCTGGCCGACGAGGCGCATTTGGGCGCAGTCGAAGATGCCGTGCAGGCGCACGTAAGCGACCCGGACGCATGAAAGCGCTGAAGATTGCCACTTTCAACATCAATGGTATCCGCAGCCGGCTGCCTGCCCTGCTGGCCTGGCTGGAGCGGGAGAAGCCTGATATCGCTTGCTTGCAGGAGCTAAAGGCCGCGGACCCGCAGTTTCCGCAGCAGGCACTGGAGGCGGCCGGTTACGGTTGTTTGTATCACGGCCAGCCTTCGTGGAACGGTGTGGCCATCCTGGCGCGTGACAGCGAACCCCTGGAGGTCCGGCGCGGCCTGCCAGGCATGGAAGATGATAGCCAGAGCCGCTACCTGGAGGCCGCGGTTCACGGGGTGCTGGTGGCCTGCCTTTACCTGCCCAACGGCAACCCGCAGCCTGGGCCGAAGTTCGATTACAAGCTGCGCTGGTTTCACGCCCTTATCGAGCATGCGCGGGGGTTGTACGGTAACGGTCACCCGACGCTGCTGGCAGGCGATTTCAACGTGGTGCCCACCGACATGGACATCTACAACCCACGTTCCTGGTTGAAGGACGCGCTTTTGCAGCCAGAGTCGCGTGGGTGTTTCGAACAGCTGCTGGAGCAGGGCTGGGTCGATGCCCTTCGGCATCTGCACCCGGACGAGCGTGTTTACACCTTTTGGGATTATTTCCGTAACCACTGGGCGCGCAACGCCGGGTTGCGTATCGATCACCTGCTGCTCAACCCCGACCTTGCACCGTATCTGAAGCGGGCCGGGGTCGATGCTTGGGTGCGCAATGAGGTGAAGGCCAGTGATCATGCGCCGGTGTGGATCGAGCTGGGTGCCCGGCGTCGGTAAGGGAGGTGATCTGGCGAGTTGCATCAGGGGTTATAGGTGCTTGCCGCAAGATATGCAGCGAGCACCTGCCAGCCCCACGCTATTCAAGCCCCCCGCAACCCCAGCCCGTCGCGCCCCTGCGCATGCAGCCCGGTGTCCTGCGGCAGGGCGGTAACCTTGATCGCCCGCACCGGCACCGCAAACTTGGCGCCGACTTTGCCAAACCGCTCAAGCAGCCGGAAGTTGATGGCCTGCTGGATGTCCATGTACAGGTTGTAGCCAGGGTCCTTGACGATATACACACATTCGAACTCCAGCGCTTCTTTGCCAAAACCGCGCAAATGGGCGCGGTCGAAGCGTACCTGGTCCTGGGCCTTGATCGCCTCCTCGACTATGCCGGGGGCTTTCTTCACCGCTTCGGTGGGGGTGTCGTAGGACAGGCCGAACTCGAACACGATGCGCCGTTCATGCAGGCGTTTGTAGTTCTGGATGGTGCTGCCGATCATGCTGGCGTTGGCCATGACGATCTGCTCGCCGCCCAGGCTGCGGATGCGCGTGGTCTTCAGGCCGACGTGCTCCACGGTGCCGGCCAACGGCCCGATGACGATGAAGTCGCCCACCTCGAACGGTTTGTCGACGGCGATCGACAGCGAAGCGAACAGGTCGCCAAGGATGTTCTGCACCGCCAGTGCAACGGCGATACCACCTACCCCGAGGCTGGCGACGAAGGCGGTGATGTTGACGCCCAGGTTGGACAGCATGGCCAGCACCACCACCGACCACAGCAGAACCCTCGCGCCCCAGGCGGACAGGGTGGCCAGTGCGCTGCCCTGGTTCAGGCCGTCGCCGCCATGGCGCGCAAAATACCGGCTCAGGCCCAGGCCGATGGCGCGGTTGGCCCACAGCCCGATCTGCAGGGCCGCGACCACGAACCACAGGCTACCCACCCGCGTCAGCCAGCGCTCGGGCAGGTCGAGCATGCTCAACCCCACCAATAGCGAGGCCAGAAACAGCAGGAAGTTGCTGGTGCCGGCGAGCACTTTGGCCAACACCTGGCTTAACACACCGTCGTGTTCGGACCAGCGCCTGACCCGCCGCTGCACGAAGCTGATGGCTGCACGGGCCACCAAAAAGGTCACGACGGAAACGGTCAGGGCCAGCAACAGGTTGAGAATGGAGATACCGAACAGGGTGTTGTCGGTGAACATTGCGATGAGACGATCACTCATGAGGGGTTGCCTCCTCCTGCGGGAATTAGCGGTGACGGTAGGGGCGGGCAGGCCGCGACACAGTGACTTGCGGATGGGCCCGTGTTTGCGGCTAAAACTGCGCCTACACGGGTTGGGCCGGGCCGGGGAGAGGTAGTTCGATCGGATTTCTGCACGCCGGGCATGCTGCAACGCAACATGCCCGGGTAAAGGACCGGGCAGGTATCAGGCAGCGCGCTGCTCGCCCTTGAGCAGCTTCTTCTGTGCTTCCATGGCCTGGCCCATGTCTTCGAGTTCCTGCTTGCCCAACAACTTGCGAGCGGTCGGGAACAGTTCGCTTTCTTCTTCCTCGATATGGTGTTCCAGCAGCTCCTTCATCACCTTGACCCGGCCGGCGAACTCCACGGTGCCGGTTTCAGTGCCTTCCAGGTCAGGCAGCACCAGCGAGTCGACGGTACGGTGCTCTTCCTTGGCCTCGTAATACATCTTCGCCTCTTCCTTGCCCCCGGCCTGTTTGATGGCGGGGTAGAGGATGTCCTCTTCAAGCCGGGTATGGATGGAGACTTCCTGCTTGATCCGCTCCAGCAGTTCGGCGCGCTTTTTCACGGCGCGTTCAGTGGTGGAGGACAGTTCCTCCAACAGCTTTTTAACCAGGTGATGGTCCTGAATCAGCAATTCGATAGCGTTCATGGGTAACCTCTCGCGGCTGGGAAAAATCACGGTTGCAAGAGGTTGAGTGGGGGCCTGCCGGCAAGGTTCCGCGCCAGTGATGGCTGGCGCCGGTTCGCTTGCCTGCGCGCGGCGGGTGCAGCAGTGACTGAGGGGTCAAAATAAATGGAATCTTTTCTCGTTCTGCCGGCTCAATTAGCCAGGGTTTGATGGAGGAGAATCCAATGGCAGGGCAGCAACTGTATGTGATCGAATACGAGCTTCACGGAGAATTCAGGACATTCATCATTCGCATGGAGCGCATGGACAACACCGAGGCATGGCACTGGGCGAGTTGTGACGCCGGGGTGGGGATCATCCCTCGCTTTGGTCAGCACAAGATCAAGAAAGTCAGCCGGCCCATGGCTGAGCGTTATGGCATTTCCAATGTAAGGTGGCGGCCATCAGGCCAAGGGCCGGAGTTTGTCGCACCGCCCGTGGACATGAAGAAGTTTGCCGTTGGTAACGGCGACAAGTCATGACTGTTGTTCATCGAGCGCAGAGAATCCACTGCTGCCGTTGCCCCCGCATCTTCGCTTCGGGACCGGGGCGGCGGCAGGGTGCGCAAGCTGGTCGATCCCGAGGCGCTGCGCAAGTAGCTTTCCCACCATTTGCCTGCCCCGCATCATGTATCGTGTAGGCTGAGGGCCCGGTTGCGCGGGCCGCGCCTTTTTCCGATGCTCGAGGTCAACCCATGGAACGCGATACCCCTGACGGCACCGCCAGTGGCCAGGCGTGCGCTGCGCAAACAGCAGAGCGGCTGCAGCTGGCGCTGGACGCGGGTGCGATCATTGGCACCTGGGTGTGGGACATCCCCAACGATCGCGTGACAGCCGACGAGCGTTTTTCCCGTTCATTCGGTTTGCCGGTAGAAAGGTGCCTGGCCGGCATGCCGCTGGCAGAAGCATTCGGCTCCATTCATCCGGATGACCGCCAGCAGGTGGCCAGCGCCATCGAGGCCGCCATGGCGCGTGGGGGAGCTTTTCGCTGTGAATACCGGGTGCGCCAGGACGATGGCTGCTACCACTGGGTAGAGGCCAACGGCCGGGCCGAGCTGGATGAGCAGGGCAGGGCCGTGCGCTTCCCTGGTGTGCTGATGGACATCGGCTCGCGCCGGGAGGCTGAGGCCGAGCGTGACCGGGTATCGGCGATGTTGCGTAGCTTCACGGCGGCGGTGCCCGGGGTGGTATACGCCAAGGACCGGCAGGGGCGAATGCTGGTGGCCAACCATGGCGCGACGCAGCTGATCGGCAAGCCACCGGAATACTACCTGGGCAAGACTGACCTGGAGTTCCTGGAGGACAAGCAGCAGGCCCGGCAGGTGATGGCTACCGACCAGCAGGTGATGGCTGGGGGCACGTCGGTGCAGGTCGAGGAGCGGGTAGACATGCCCGATGGCTCGGTGACCCACTGGCTATCGGTCAAGGCGCCACTGCTCAGCGACGGTGGCGAGGTGATCGGGCTGATCGGCTCGTCCATCGACGTCACCGCCCGCAAGCTGGCAGAAGCCCAGCTACTGGAACTCAACCGCACGCTGGAAGCGCGTATCTGCGAAGCCGTGGCCGAGCGTGAAGAGGCCCAGGCTGCACTGCGCCAAGCGCAGAAAATGGAAGCGGTCGGCCAGCTGACCGGTGGCATCGCACATGATTTCAACAACCTGCTGGCAGGTATCGCCGGCAGCCTCGACCTGATCCGTGCGCGGCTCAGGCAGGGCCGTGCCGAGGACGTCGAGCGTTACCTGACGGTCGCCTACGGCGCCACCCGCAAAGCGGCGGCATTGACCCATCGGCTGCTGGCATTTGCCAGGCGGCAGACGTTGATCCCGGTGCAAACCGATGTGCATGGGTTGATCACCGGCATGGAAGAGCTGATACGGCGTACCGTTGGGCCAGCGGTGGTGCTTGATGTGAACCTGTCAGCCACCCTGAGTACCTGTCTGGTCGACCCGGCACAACTGGAAAACGCCTTGCTCAACCTGTGCATCAATGCGCGTGACGCCGTCGGTGAGGCGGGTCGGATCTGCATACAGACATGCGACCAGCATGTCGAAACCGGCACCGATCCTGATGTCCTCCCAGGTGATTACCTGACCATTTGCGTGGCCGATGAGGGCTCCGGCATGGACCCGGCAACCTTGGCCAAAGCCTTCGAACCGTTCTTCACCACCAAACCGGTGGGGGCTGGCACGGGGCTCGGGTTGTCGATGGTATACGGCTTTGCCAAGCAGTCCGGCGGGCAGGTACGGATCGAGTCTACCCCAGGGCACGGCACGCGCGTGTACCTGCAGCTGCCAGGCCATGGCGGTGCCGCCCAGGCAGTGCCCGAGCCGCAGGCGTCGGCGTGCGCCTACCCAGCCTCGCCGGGTGAAACGGTGCTGGTGGTGGATGACGAGGGCTCGGTACGTATGTATGTCAGCGAAGTCCTCAGTGGGCTTGGGTACGTGGTCATCGAAGCGGCCGACAGCCTCGCCGGCCTGCAACTGCTGCGCTCGGACACCCGAATCGACCTGCTGATAACCGATATCGGCCTGCCCGGCGGCGTTGATGGCCGCAAGATGGCCGAAGCCGGGCGTATTGCCCGGCCAGGGTTGCCGGTGTTGTTCATGACCGGCTATGCACAGCCGCAGCCGGCACATGAGAATTGGCCGGGGCAGGGGGCTGCCGTATTGACCAAGCCGTTCACGCTTGATGCCTTGATCGGCAGCCTCAACAGCTTGCCACGGCACGCCCAATGAGGCCTGGGCGCTTGCGCATGGCCGCGCCCCGGTGCAGGCTCAGCCCGCAAATGTGCCCGCAGTTGCCCCGGGCACCAGGATCACCTTGCGGCAATTATCTTTCTTCTGGTCGAACATCTTGTAGCCCATGGCGGCTTCCTCCAGCGCCAGGCGATGGGTGACGATCAGCTCCGGTTGCAAACGCCCGGCCTCGATATGCTCGAGCAGCTCGGGCAGGTACTTCTGCACGTGTGTCTGGCCCATCTTGAATGTCAGGCCCTTGTCGAACGCGTCGCCAAACATGAAGCCATGAATGTAGCCGGCATACACGCCCGGCACGCTGACCACGCCGCCGCGGCGCACCGCGACCAGGCTCTGGCGCAGGGCCTTGCCGTTGCTGCCCTCGATCTTCAGGCTGGTCAGCACGCTCTCTGCCGTGCTGCCCTTGGCTTCGAAACCTACCGCATCAATCACCGCGTCCACCCCGCGCATCCCGGGGGTGAGGCGGATGATGCTGTCGGCCGGGTCGTCGTCTTCCAGGAAGTTGATGGGGATCACCCCGTAGGCATCCCGGGCGAAGGCCAGCCGGTATTCGTTGTTATCGATCATGAAGATGGTCTGGGCGCCGAGCATACGCGCGCAGGCGGCGCTCAGCAGCCCTACCGGACCGGCGCCATAGATGGCCAGGGTGGAGCCCTTGCCGACCTGGGCGTTGGTTACCGCCTGCCAGGCGGTAGGCAGGATGTCGGAGAGGAACAGCACCTTGTCATCGGGCAGGGCGGTCGGCACCTTGAATGGCCCGAAATTGGCCTTGGGCACCCGCACGTAATCGGCCTGACCGCCCGGTACGCCGCCGTACAAGTGGCTGTAGCCGAACAATGCTGCCCCCGGGGGGACGACCTTCTTGCTGGGGATGGCGCCGCGATCGGTGTTGGTGGTTTCACAAGCGGCAAACAGGTCATGCTGGCAGAAGAAGCAACTGCCGCAGGCGATCACGAACGGGATCACCACGCGGTCCCCGACCTGCAGGTTGGTCACCGCGGGCCCTCTTTCCTCGACGATGCCCATGAACTCGTGGCCAAAAATGTCGCCTGGCTCGGTTTGCGGGATCCTGCCGTGGTACAGGTGCAGGTCCGAGCCGCAGATGGCCGTGGCGGTAACGCGCAGGATGACATCGTCATCGGCCTTGATGCTCGGGTCCGGCACGGTGTCGACCCTGACGTCCTGTGCGCCGTGGTAAGTCAGTGCTCTCATGCGTTCAACTCCTGCTAGGGCGGTTGTTATATGCAGGTTAGCCAACAGGCAGGAAAACGTTGAGGTGAACTGCACCTGAAGCAGGTAACCGGTTGCTGCAGCCAGGTTCGCAGCCTTCAGCTTGCCCGGCCAGCCGGCAGGCGAATGCTGAAGGTGGTCCCGGACACCGTATTCGAGCTGAGGGTGATTTCGCCGCCGTGGGCTTCGGCCAGTTCCCTGACGATGAACAACCCTAGCCCGACCGAGCGCACCGTGGCGTCCTGGTCGGTGGCGCGGGTCATCGGTTCGAACAGGCTCGGGATCAGGGCCTCGGGTATGCATGTGCCGTGGTTGTGCACGGCAATCACTGCCGCGTCACCTGCCAGGTCGGTGGTGATGGTGACCGGGTGAGTCATGTCGCCGTAGGCAACACTGTTTGCCACCAGGTTGCCGATCATCTGCTGCAGCCGGTCCGGGTCGATGTCTATCTGGCCGTACCCGCGGGAAAGGTGACGGATGCGGGCGTGGGCAAAGGCCAAGCGCAATTCGCTGATTGTCTGCTCCACCGTGTTTTTCAGGTCGGCGGGGCGGCTGCGGATGGTGATGCCCTGGCCGAGCCTTACCGAGGCGAAGTCGAGCAAATCGGCGATCATGCCCTCGGCGCGTGCGCAGGAGTGGCCGATGCTGCCAAGCAGGCGCCGCTCCCTGTCCCGCTGTTCGCTCTGTGCAAGCAGCTGCGCGGCCATCTTGATCGCGGTCAGCGGGTTTTTCAGGTCGTGGCTGGCAATTGCTACGGTCTGCTCGGCAAAGGCCGCCCGCCGCTGGGCAGGCCGTGGATGTCCTGGCGGTTGTCCGACAGGAAGGTGAGCCGGGCAAATTGCCTGGCGATATCCGGGTCGGTGCGACAGAAGCTGTTGGTCAGTTCCTCGCTCAGCGCAGGCTGCCCCGGGGCGCCCATGATTACCGGAGCCATGGCGCTCGACCAGCCCAGGTAGTTGCTGTCGAGGGTGTCGAGCAGGGCGTGGATGTCGGCTTCCTTGAACCCGCCGGTGTAGTCGTCCGCGTCGATGTAACAGGGCGACGGGCCGACCATGACATGCGCTGCGATGCGCCCTGGCTGCTGGCGGTCTGCCAAGGCGCCAATCATTGCGCTGACTGAGTGCCCGACCAGTATTACCGGGCCCTCGGCAAATGCCGTGATGATTTCGTTCAGGTCTTCGGCGTAGCGACACAGCGAGTCATATTGCTCGCGGTCATAGGCCGCCAGGTCCGATTGCCCGGCGCCGACCAGGTCATAGGTGACCAGCCGGAACCGGCCCTGGAAGTGAGGCAGCAAAAACTGCCACATGGATTGGTCGCAGCCAAAACCGTGGGAAAACACAAGGGTTGCATTGCCGCTGCCAGCAACATGTACATTGTTACGCGAAGGCAAGTTCATGCGGGTTCCAGAGCTCAGCAGCGTCCATGACAGAATGGGCGATAGTGCCCATGTTCCAGGGCGGCTAGCAAGCTAGTGGGTTGTTACCTGCCACGGTTTGTGCGGCGTTGCTGGTCAGAATAGGCCAACCATGAACACCTGCCAGGCGCCACGCTGGCTTGCGTGGGAGCACTGCGCCGCTCGGGCGGGCGGAGTGAACCATTCGCCAGGCGTTTCGCTCGATTTGAAAAACGAGCACAGGCAGCCTGGCATGAATGCGTTCACTGAACAGCTCACCCCCGAACAGCACAGGCTCGAGGCCATCAACCGTTGGTTCTGCACGCTTGATGACCGTGCCCTGCGCTGTGCCTGCCCCAGCACCTACCACGAAGAGCTGTTGCGCCAGGCTGACGAGATGGACCGCCTGGGCCTTGTGGACTGGCGCGAATGGCGTGACCTGCGTCGGCTGGCTGACCGCTGGTACCTCAAGGCCATCGCTGGCGCTGATTACCCTCGCCGCTGAAGGCTGTGCAACAACTGGTTGCGCGAAGGCTATGCGGTTACGGGGTGATTGGCGCGCCGGGCAACTGTCATAGATCCACGGGAGTGAACTACCGTCGACTGGGCCGCGTCCCCCGAATGAATGCCTCTGCATTCGCCCGTCAGCTGCTTTGAGGACGCAACCATGGAAAACACCGATCAAAGCTCTACCTCTCCCCCCGACAGCACTCAGGACCACCTGCACGCCATCACCGATGAAGCCGGCGCACTGCTTGGCGAAGCCCGGCAAAAGGGCAGCGAGCAATACGAGCACTACCGCGACAATGCCGCCGACCAGCTTGATTCGCTGAAGGAAGGCGCCCGCTCGGCCGCGCAAGCGCTGGAAGGCCACGACAGTCTCGGCCTTTCGCAGTACCTGGCCCAGGCGGCAGACTGCATGGGCAGTTTTGCCGAGCAAGTTCGCCATGAGAGCGCCGAAAGCCTGCTTCAGCGTGGGGTCAGGCTGGCGCGGGATAACCCGGCGGTGTTCCTGGCCACAAGCGTGGCGATCGGCTTTGCCGTCTCGCGCTTCTTGCGCGCCAGTGCCGACCACGCCCAGGGCGCCGGCGTAGCGGCTGCGGGTGCCACCAGCGAGTCTCGGCATCCTCTGCCACCCACGCCGGATCGGGCGAGCGATGTATCTACTCGCGAGCCCTTTACCCCCGTCGACCCGATAGGGCCGGGTGCCGGCACGCCCGTCAGCGGCAGCCCGTTCGAGCGTGACCCGCTCAAAGGAGGCGAATGATGAACAAAGATCCCTTTCATACCACCCCAGGGCTGCATACACCGGAAGAAGACCCAGTGGGTGTGGGTGGCTTGGTGCGCCAGTTGATGCGTGAGGTGCCCGACCTTTTCACCAAGGAACTGGCCCTGGCCAAGGCCGAACTGCAGCAAAACCTGAACGCGCTGAAAGCCGGTACAGCGGCAGTGGCGGCTGGCGCGATCGTGGTGCTGGCGGGTTTTGTCATCCTGCTGCTGGCCGCCGTGTATGCCCTGGCGCTGGTGTTGCAGCCCTGGCTGGCTGCCCTGATCGTGGGGGCCGTCACGGTGGTGATCGGTTTCATCATGCTGCAGGCGGGCAAGAAACAGTTCCAGCCCACCCACCTTGCTCCTGATCGTGCCTTGCACGCCATGCAACAGGACAAGGAAACGCTGAAGAGGAAACTGCCATGACCACCTCCTTCGAACACGAAGCGCACAAGGACCCTGACCTGCTCGAACAGGAAATCAACGCCAAGCGCGAGCACATCAGTGACCTGGTTGACGCGCTGGAGCAGCGCTTGAGCCCCGGCCAGCTGGTCGACAAGGTGCTGGCCTATGCCAAGGGCAACGGCGGCGAGTTCTGTCACAACCTGGGCCTGACCCTCAAGAACAATCCGGTCCCGGCGACCCTCACGGTGTTGGGCCTGGCTTGGCTGGGGCTCAATCAGAACCGGCCTTTCAACCCAGGGCCGGCCCATCACGGGCCAGGTCTTGGGGAAAAGCTGGGGGAGGCGGTCGACTCGGTCAAAGACGCCTTCGCCCATGCTGGGGAGGCGGTGCACGATGCCGGCCAGAAGGTGCGCATGAAGGCGCATGACGCGCGCGACCGGGCCAGTGAGCTTGGCCATGGCGCCCGTGAGTCGATGGGTGAGTCTGCCGATACACTGCGCAGTTCCGCGCACAAGGTCGGGGACCAGGCGACTGCGCTGAAAGGCCAGTTCGAACACTTGCTTGAAGAGCAGCCGCTGGTGTTGGCGGCGCTGGGCATTGCCCTGGGAGCGGCGCTGGGCGCGGCCCTACCCGGCACCCGAAAGGAAGACCAGCTCATGGGCAGCACCAGTGACCGCTTGACGGACACACTCAAGGCCAAGGGCGGCGAGGTGAAGGCGTCGGTCGAGCAATCGCTTCATCAGGCCACCGACAAGCCACCGAGCCAGGCGGTTGGCGCGGGCGGCGTGCGTGAAGGTAGCGACCTTTCCTCGGGGTTGGGTTTTACCCCGTGACTCGACAGCGACTGAGCTGCCGGCCTCTTCGCATGCGGCGAAGGGGCCGGCCGACATGGCTGTTATCAGCCCATGGGCACGCCGGGCAAATGGGTCAGGCGCCTGTTTCCTGCGACAAGCGCTTCAGCAGCGCCTGAGCTACCGCTTCAGAGGAGGCAGGGTTCTGGCCGGTGATCAGGTGGCCATCCTCGACCACATGACTCGCCCAGTCTGCGGCCTTGGAATATTCACCACCATGGTCCTTGAGCATGTCTTCCACCAGGAAGGGCACCACGTCGGTCAGCCCGACAGCGTCTTCTTCACTGTTGGCAAAGCCGGTTACCCGCTTGCCTTTGACCACCGGGTGGCCGTCCGGCGCCTTGACGTGCTTGAACACGCCCGGCGCGTGGCATACCGCGGCGATCGGCTTGTTGGAGGCATAGAACGCCTCCAGCAAGGCTTTGGAGTCGTTGTCCTCTGCCAGGTCCCACAATGGCCCATGACCTCCTGGATAGAACACGGCATCGAAGTCGTACGGGTCTATTTCCCCCAGTGGTACGGTGTCGGCCAGGGCCATCTGCCCTTCGGTATCGCTGGCGAAGCGCCGGGTAGCATCGGTCTGGGCATCGGCTTCATCGCTTTTAGGGTCCAGTGGCGGCTGGCCGCCTTTGGGGGACGCGAGTGTGACATCGGCGTTGGCGTCGATGAACACGTAATAGGGGGCGGCGAATTCTTCCAGCCAGAAGCCGGTTTTCTTGCCGGTATTACCCAGTTGATCGTGAGACGTGAGCACCATCAGGATCTTTTTCATGCAAGGCTGTCCTCTGGATGTGAATGGGCAGTGCGCGACGCGCCCTGCATTATTGTCGGAGGGCAGCGCGCCGCAACCGTTCCATGCCGATTTCGGCGTGCTCGCGAAAACCAATCAGGAGTTGGCACGGAAATAGCTGTATGTGCTGCGACAGGCATACCCTGCCGGTCACTTCCCACCCACCCTCCACCGAAAAGAATAAAGGGGGCTGCATGAGTTGTCTGATTTGCGCGGGACAGGCTGAAACTGTCGAATGCCCCAGTGGTTGGGAAGAGCGGCGCTGTTCCCGGTGCGGATGTTACCGAATGTCTCAAGCGCTCATCCTGGTGATGATGGAAGAGGGGCAGATTTTCGATACCGAGCGTATGCGCCAGTGGCTGGCAACCCGGTCTGACCAGGGATCGATACCCTCAATTGACCAGTCCCAGGCCATATTGGCGATTTGAGCCGCGGGCGCCAGTCGTCCTCTTCGGCAGCCTGCTTCTTCACACCGGCACGCTGGCCGCCTTGAGCTGGCGCAGGACAAAGCACGATACCGAATGGCGCAAGCCCGGGATCTTGTAGAGCTTCTCTCGCAGCAGGCGCTCGTAGTCACGCGTATCGCGTACTGCCAGGCGCAGGAAGTAATCGTATTCACCCGACACCAGGTACGCCTCGATCACCTCGGGTATTTCCGCTAGCGCCTTCTCGAACTTGTGCAGCACTTCGTCACCGTGCTGGTCCAGGGTCACCATCACGATCAAGCCCTCGCCATAGCCGAGCCCGGCCATGTCGATACGTGCCTGGTAGCCCTGGATGATGCCGGCTTCTTCCATTCGTTTTATGCGTTGCCAGCACGGGCTTGACGACAGGCCGACCTGCTTGCCGATTTCCTGCAGGCTGGCACGGCCATCGCGGCTCAGCACCTGAAGAATCCTGCGGTCCATGTCATCCAGGTTATTTTTTTGCATATTCGGTGTTTCTCGAAAAATATTGCTGAATTCTAGGCGCAATCCCGAACGATTCGAAAGCACTTTTTGCGAGATGGCATAGACAATAAACGTCACTCCCGAAACCACGACAGGTCAGGGCACGGCCAGCTATGCAATGCACGTGGCCGCGTCGACCGGGCTTCAAAAGGAAATGCCATGCAACAGGTCAAGTACGAAATGCCGGAAGCACAAACCAGCCTCGAGTTCATTCTTGAACA
The DNA here is from genome assembly GCF_059295255.1 of Pseudomonas sp. 8_5_2. Taxonomy (NCBI): domain Bacteria; kingdom Pseudomonadati; phylum Pseudomonadota; class Gammaproteobacteria; order Pseudomonadales; family Pseudomonadaceae; genus Pseudomonas; species Pseudomonas sp. 8_5_2. The sequence goes on along the minus strand of NZ_CM181238.1, from coordinate 3,556,003 downwards.
GGTTATTTATGGGACCGAGGTGGTGATTGTGCGTCAGGGTGTGGAGATTGCCCGGATTACTGCCATGGAAGGGCTTCGGGAGCGCGGTACTACTTTGATGGGCAGCCCTTATGAATTGAGGTGAGAGGCGGGTGCTGGATGCGTTGGGGGCGCGTCAGGGCTTATAGGGGCTTGCCGCAGCATTTGTCGCGCCTGTCAGCGCTGATGCAATCCTCGTTACCCCCATTCCCGACGGAACGCCACCCCCCAGAGAGCGTCGAACAAACATACAAATACTCCCCCCAGGACGGTCGCCCAGATGACGTTCATCGTATGGTTCGCCATGCTCGGTGCGGTACTGCTCCTGCTCGCGCTGTCTTCTTCGTACCTGCGCTGGATACCCGTCACGACGTCTGTCGTCTGTCTGGCCCTGGGCATCGGCCTGGGCCCGTCCGGCGTGAGCCTTCTGCACCTGGACATCGCCCAGGCCAGCGGCTGGATGGAGCACCTGACGGAAGTGGCAGTGTTGTTCTCGCTATTCGTAAGCGGGCTCAAACTGCGCCTGCCATTGCGCAGCCGCAGATGGTGGACAGCGTTTTTCCTGGCTGGCCCGGTCATGGTCATCTGTATCGTCGGGGTCAGCCTGGTCGCCCATTTCGGCCTGCACCTCGGCTGGGGCATGTCGGTGCTGGTCGGCGCCATTCTCGCCCCCACCGATCCGGTACTTGCGACACTTGTGCAAGTCGCTGATGCCCAGGATTACGACCCTGTCCGGTTCAGCCTTTCGGGGGAAGCGGGGCTCAACGATGGGGTGGCATTCCCGTTTGTCATCCTCGGCCTGCTACTGATGCAGGCAACAGACCCTGCGCAATGGCTGGGCGGCTGGCTGATCAAGGATGTCGCCTGGGCTGTCGTGGCTGGCATCGCATGCGGATACTGGATGGGCCGGGGCTTGGGCAAACTGACCTTGTACCTGCGAATCCAGCATGAAGACAGTACGGTTTCGCCAAACGATTACCTGGCGCTCGCCCTTATTGCCCTGGCCTATGTGGTGTCGGAGATCATCCACGGGTATGGATTCCTGGCGGTTTTTGCAGCGGGCCTGGGGCTACGGCAAGCAGAAGTGCATTCGTCTGCAACGCCAAACGAACCGGCAGAGCATCTGGTTCAGCCCGTGGTTGGCCATCAGCACGTCGCACCCGAGCATGCCGTCAAGGGTGACGTGCAGGCACTGGAAGATTCGCAAATTGCTGCAGGGATCATGCTGGGGGACATGCTTGCCTTCGGCAGCCTGGTCGAGCGGGCGATGGAAGTGTTCCTGGTTACCCTGCTAGGCGTGGTATTGCTGGAGCACTGGGACTGGCGGGCGTTGATCGTCGCCGGGGCGCTGTTTTTGATCATTCGCCCGGCAGCCGTCATGCTGGTGCCATGGCGCACGGGTGCAAGCCTGGCGCAGCGCGGGCTGCTGGGGTGGTTCGGGATTCGCGGAATAGGCAGCTTCTACTACTTGTTCTACGCGATCAACCATGGGCTGCTACCCGCAGCGGCGCCCCAGGTTACCAACCTGGTGTTGTCCGCCGTGGCGCTCAGCATCCTTGTGCATGGGTTGACGGTGCAGCCGATTCTTGCGCGTTACAAGTCGAGCAACCCAAAAGATGAATAGGCCTGGATCAACCCAAGCGGTCTCGATCAGGGAGCAATTTGCTGATCAGCTGTGCAAGGTCTGCAATGGTCCATGGCTTGGGCAGGAACGCTGCATTTGCCGGGAGCGCATTCACTGGCACAACGGTGTGGCCCGAGGTCAATATCACGGGCACTTCCGGCCATCTTGTCCAGATCTCCCGTGCCAGATCCAGACCGTCCAGCGCGCCAGGCATGTGGATATCGGTAAAAACCAGTGCGGCATGCAGGCCCTCTGACAACAAACATAACGCCTCGTCTGCATTTGCGCAGACTGTGACCTGCTGGGCGTACAGTGACGTGAGGCTCTCGGCAGTGAGGTCTCTGAGCAGATCGTCGTCTTCTACTATCAGGATGTGGCCGCGCATAGGATTACCCGCTTCTCATAAGCGTTAGGGCACGCGCATATTTCATCGTTGCCCCTGCCCGATGAGTGGCGGTATACGCGTGAGCCTTGAAAACAGCTATCGTTGCTGGGCGAGAAGCGAAGCGCTTTGATTGGCGCGTCAAGGGCACAACGGGTGCCAATGAATATCTGGACGAAAAGACTATGCAGCAGCTTCCACCGGACGAAACGATCCGCGCGGCTTTGAAACGGTCGCATGAGCGGCTCCACCGCCAACATGAACTGGTGGTCGACTTCGCCGTGATGTCCCTCAAGGCTGCGGACCTCGACGCGTTGCTGACCCAAGCGTGCGTGGTGGTGGCCGAAGGCATGAAGACTCGTTTCGCGAAGGTGCTGCAGCCGCTGCCGGACGGCGAAGCATTTGTGTTGTCGCACGGCGTGGGCTGGGACCAATCCGACATAGGGCGTGCCACGGTCGGCTGGGACGTGGCCAGCCCGGCGGGATATGCACTGGCCACTTACCGGCCGGTACTGTCCAACCATCTGGGCATGGAAGACCGCTTTCGCACTCCTGAGCTGTTGAAGAAATACGGGATCGAGCGCGCCATCAACGTTCCGATCCGCGGCGCACTCAGTCCCTTTGGCGTACTTGAGGCGGACAGCAGCAATGGCGACGACTTCGTCGAGAGCGACCTGGTATTCCTGGAAGGCATATCCAATGTCATCTCCATGGCGGTCGAACGCATAACGGCTGGCGTCGAGGCGCCGCGGCCCGACCCCTATTCGGAGACCATACTCAACGCAAGTCCCGACTGTGTGAAGATTCTCTCGGCCAGTGGCGAGATCGAGTTCATGAACGAGGCCGGCCTGACGTTCCTGCACCTGGCCTCAACGGCAGACGTGCAAGGCCAGCGTTGGCCCGATCTCTGGCCTGAGGCGTCAAGGCCGTTGGTGTCGGAAGCCCTGGCCAAAGTGGCAACCGGCGATACCGCACGGTTCGAGGCGTACGGTCCGACTGCACCAGATGAGCCGAAATGGTGGGATGTGACGGTGGCGCCGATTGTGGGCGCGGATGGCGAGATCGAAAAACTCATTGCGGTGTCGCGGGACATCACCGAGCGCCACCGTTACGAGGCTGAACTGCTGTCGTTGATCGAGGTGCAGAACAGCCGGCAAAGCAGAAGCGAGCTTTACCTGGAGGAAATCCACCATCGGGTCAAGAACAGCCTTCACCTGGTGAACACGCTGCTGTTGCTGCAAGCCAACCTGACTACCGATGAAGCGGTGAGGCTGCAACTGGAAACGGCAGCAGGGCGCGTGGTTACCATCGCCAGCGTTCATGAGCGGCTGTACCAGAATGCCGAAGAACAGCAGGTGCTGGCCTCGGACTATCTGCATGCCTTGCTGGTTGACCTGGGCAAAGCGCTGGCCGAGCGCAAGATCGTGCTGCAAGCAGACAACTTTATCCTGCCCCCGGAGAGGATCGCTCCGCTGGGCCTGGTGATTTCCGAACTCATCACCAATGCGTTGAAATATGGCAAGGGCACCGTCGAGGTCCTCGTAGAGCACGCGGGCGATCACGCGCTGCTGACCGTCATGGACGAAGGTGAGGGGTTCCCAGCTACCTACCCGAAACCGACAGGCACGGGCCTTGGCATGCGCCTGGTGAAGAGTTATTCGGGGTATGGCAGTGCAGCGGTAACCGTGGACCGGCATGAAGGCAAAAGCTGTATCCACGTGCGTTTCAAGCTTTGAGGTGATACCCGTCGGTTGGCGCTGAAAGCGGCCTGTTTCGATGCTCGATTTGCCATCGGGGGCACCCGAATGCGTGTTATCCAGGCATCTCGGGCACTCAGAGGTTGTCGTCTGTATGGTAGTAGGGTTGCTACAGGCCTTGCCTCCGATGTCAGGATCTCTTATGCGTCCATCAAAAAGCTATCGAACGGTGCCAAGTCGAGCTTGCGACTATTTTCCCCCGCTTGAGCACCATCAGCCGGGCGGGCAGGTCAAGGATGACATCGGCGACGGACCGGGTATCCACGAGTATCAGGTCTGCGTCATTGCCCGGTGCCAGCCCATAGTTCTTCAGCCCAAGGGCTTTTGCCGGGTTGGTCGTGAGCATGGGGAGTACCGTGGCCTGGTCATCTGCTCCACCCAGGTGGCAGGCAGGTAGCGCCAATTGGGCAATATTCAGCAAGTCGCCTGTGCCGTACGGGGTGAACGCGTTGCGTATATTGTTCGTGGCCAGGCACACATTCACGCCGCCGTCACGCAACGCACGCACCGGCGCAAGCGAGCGGCGCACGTTATGGCTGTCGCCCCGGGCGCCGAGGTGCAAGTCGGTGGCCGGCAAGCACATCACGCTGATTCCCGCATCGCGGATCAGGCTGATAATGTCGGCCCGCCGTTCCGGTGCCACGGCGCCCAGGCTGGTCAGGTGACCTACACAGACGCGGCCCTGGTAGCCTTCCTTGAGGGTTTTGCGTGCGAGATATTCAATACTCATGTTATCTGCGGAATCGGCAAAATCCTGGTGAAAATCAATATCCTTGCCGAACTGCCTGGCAAGGTTGAACACATGGTCGATGTGCTCGTGCGGCGAACTGTCGTTGTAGGGGATGCCGCCGACGACATCGGCGCCTTTTTCCATGGCCGTGACCATCATCTGCTGCATGCCCGGTAGCTTCAGTATCCCTTCCTGGGGAAAGGCCACGACCTGTATATCAATCACTTCACGAAACTTTTTACGCAGCTCCAGCACAACGTCAAACCCGGTAAAGCCTTGCGTCGGGTCAAATTCGGCGTGCGCGCGTACATGGGTGGTGCCGGCCTGCACGAGTGACCGCAGTACTTGAGTCGAGCGCTCGAAAATATCTTCCTGGGTCAGCGTGGGCTTGAGTTCGGCCGTGACCGCTATCGCTTCCTTCAGGGTGCCGGAGCGATTGGCCTTGCGCTGCATGACATGGGCTTTTTCCAGATGCAGGTGCCCTTCGACGAAGGCCGGCATCAGTACATTTCCGTTACCCTGGACTTCCTGCTTCGCAGGCAGGGTGATGGCTGGGGAAATGCAGGCGATCTTGCCCTTGTCTATGGCGACATCCATGGTTGGCTGTCCGTCGGTGATGCGGACATTGCGAAAGATCAGATCCATTACATGTGCTCCTCAGCTTGAGTCCTGTTGACGATCAACCGTTGGAGCAACCATTGCCCATGGCCCGGTACTCGAGAATATGCCTGCGGCCATTGGAGTCTTCGTAGGTCATGCGTGCGGGCACTACCTCGCAAACCTCGGGCAATTGGCTGATCGATATGACTCTTGCGATATCCAGGGCTTGCGAGTAGCTGTACTGTTCCACCTGCACGTCATCGCTGGGCAGCGGTTCTGCGCCTGATGCCGCAGCGCACAGGCTACTGAGCACTACCAACAACAAAGCTTTCATTTTCAAATTCCTGTTCACGTGTTCGTCCTGCCAGGCACTTTTCGCATCGACAGGGATACAGTGGCGCTTGATGGCCCGGCGCCGTATGCAGACGCCGGGACACTTGAGGCGTTAGAACGGCTTGGTCGGCAGGTACTTGCCATCCAGGGTAATCACCGCGCGAGATCCGCCTTCCGGATCTTCGACTTTCTTGATATCCAGCTTGAAGTTGATGGCACTGATGATGCCGTCACCGAACTTCTCGTGGACCAGCGCCTTCAGCGTGGTGCCGTACACTTGCAGCATCTCGTAGAAACGGTAAACGGTCGGGTCGGTCGGCACGCCGTTCTCGATGCTGCCGCGCATCGGCACGGTCTGCAGCAGTGCCACGGCATCCGCATCCAGGCCGAGTGTTTCGCCCACCACGCTGGCGGCAGGCTTGGGCAGTGGGTGCTGGCCCAGCAGCGCTGCGGTGACGAACGCTTCGGAGAGGCCGGTGCCCTCGGTGATCTGGGCGAACGACAGGTCTTTGCGGGCTTTGGCCAAGAGAATGACTTCGGTCAGGGCAAGGCGCGAATGTTGGCTGGTTTGCGACTGGATCATGGTGTTGTCTCCTAGGGTAAAAAACGGGTTCAGGCAGATTGCTTCAGTTGATAGGGGGCGGCGCGTGCACCGGGGTTATCCACCAGCGGGGCGAACTTGCCGGTGTTGATGTCGAACGCATCCATACGGCCGCTCTCGATGTCATAGACCCAGCCATGCAGGGCGATGCGGCCCTCTTCAAGGGCCAAACGTACCGAGGGGTGGGTGCGCAGGTTGACCAGCTGGGCGATCACGTTCTCGCGGACCATGGCGTCGACACGGCTGTGATGGTCCTTGTGCTCACGTGCTTCATTCACTACCCGAGCCGAGTCGGCGTAGCGCAACCAGCCGGCTACTGCGGGCATGTGATCCAGGCACTTGCAGGTGGCAATGGCGGTCATGGCGCCGCAATCGGAGTGCCCACAGATCACGATGTCGGAGACCTGCAGGGCAGCGACGGCGTACTCGACCGAGGCTGATACGCCCCCTGGCTCAGGGCCGTAGGGCGGCACGATGTTGCCGGCGTTGCGAATGACGAACAGGTCGCCCGGCTCGCGCTGCGTGACCAGTTCCGGCACCAGCCGGCTGTCGGAGCAGGAGATGAACAGCGCCCGTGGGCTTTGCTGGTTGGCCAGGCCCTTGAACAGGTTGGCGCGTTCCGGAAAGGCGTTGCGTTGAAACTTCAGAAAACCGTCGATGATGTCTTTCATGGTGATTCCTCTGGGTCGCGATGCGATGGAGCAGAGGTTACGGCGCTGCTTACATAAGGTAAAAGTCTCAATTATGATGCTGCTCATCGGATAATCTTATGGTTAGTGGCATGCTTGCTCGACACATCAAGTACTTCCTCGCGGTGGCGCAACACCACAGCTTCACCAAGGCGGCTGCAGCGCTGCACGTCTCCCAACCCGCCCTGTCGCAGCAGGTCCGGCAACTGGAGGAAAGCCTCGGGGCGCAGCTATTTGACCGATCGGGGCGTACCACGCGCCTGACGGACGCCGGGGAAGTCTATTTGCGCTATGCGCGCCGGGCCTCGCAGGAGCTGGAAGAAGGCAAGCGGGCGATCCATGACGTGGGCGATCTGAGCCGGGGTTCACTCAGGGTTGCGATAACCCCAACGTTCACCACCTACCTGGTCGGGCCGGTGGTCGAGGCGTTCTACAGCCGATATCCGAATATCACGCTGAACCTGCGGGAAATCGCCCAGGAACAGATGCAGGCGCAGCTGCTGGCCGACGAGCTTGATGTGGGCATCGCGTTCGATGACGGGCACGCGGAGGACATCGACACCCTGCCGCTGCTGGTAGAAGCACTCGCCCTGGTGGTCGGGGGCAACCACCCGCTGGCGGGGCAGCATGCTATCGACCCCGATGCCCTGAGCGGCGAATCGCTGATCCTGCTCAGTGCGGAGTTTGCCACCCGCGAGCAGATCGACCGCTACTGCCGCCAGCACGGCATTACCCCACGTGTGCGCATGGAGGCCAATGTGATTGGTGCTGTCATCGAAGTGGTCCGCAGGACGACGCTCTCGACGTTGTTGCCTGCCACCATCGCACGTGCGCACGAAGGCCTGTTTGCCCTCGAGCTCGGCCCGCAGCGGCTGCAGCGTACTGCGGTGTTGATGCAGCGCAAGGGGGCCTACCAGACATCAGCCGCTCGGGCCTTTATCGAACTGGCGACAGATATCGCCGCCCAGCTGCAAAGCAGATGAAGCACCTGCTACCGGCCGCGCAGCGTTTCCAGCGCCGGAGACCACACGTCATGCCCGCACCGGGTACACGCGACAGAACCCTCTGCATCGAGGTAGACCGGGTAGCCACAGCTTACGCAGCAATACACCCCGGCAGCGGGTAGTTTGACGTATTCAGGCCGATGCTCGGCCGGAAGCACTGACAGCCCCGCTCGGGTGTCCTGGCCATCGTAGAAGTACAGGCTCAGGTCGCCATCTGTTTCCAGCAGGCCAAGGCGAACCTGGCCCAGATGCTCGACGCCTCGCTGGCGTAGCTCCATGAACAACTCGTTCGACGAGATGTTCATGTTGCGCAGGGAATGGATTTCGTACATGCCATCCTTGACCACCGTGATCGGCAAACCGTCGATCCACGCTTCGCACGCCTTGCTGCGTGTCATGAGGTAGACAGTGCCCCGATACAGCAGTAGCAGCGTGAGGAACACCAACGCCACCGGCAACAGCGGCACATCTTCGTAAAAGGTTACATCCCCTGCAGCAGAACCCAGCGTCAGAATGACCACGAGTTCAAAGCGCGACAGTTGCTTGATGCCCCGACGGCCGCTGGATTTCAAAAAGAGAAAAACCGCGAGGAAGGCGGCAAGAACACGACAGGCAACTTCGAGGAGGAAGGTCAGAGGAAGTTCGCCCAACAGCATCCGTTGCAAGTCGAAGGAGACCATGGGTTGTTCCCGTCATTTGCCAGCCTGGATGTACAGGTCGACCCTTTCACCGTTGCGGAGTTCCAGCTGTTCGCCGCTGTTGGATCAGCGACGGCGGGCAGCTTGCGTGCAACCGGGTCTTGGTGGGGCCAGCGGTGGCAGCGTTTCAGAAACGCGTCGCCAGCCGTCCGGCGGTGCACAAGACCCTTGAGGCCGAAGGCTTGATCTGACGGGCGCAGCGCCAAGGTCGCAGGGTCAGATTTGGGCCTGGCCACCATCGACCAACACTTTTCAGACCCTGCCTGGGTTTGAGCGGGCAGGGGATAAACCCGCTTATGCAGTGGCCGCAGCAGCCTTGTAGGAGATTGCCGAGCCCATTGGGCTGCGCTGTCGCGCAGAGAACTAATGCTGGGCGCTCCGCGTACCCCTGTGGGAGCGGGCGCGCCCTCGCTGCTTGATAATGTGCAGTTGCCCGAGAATAACTCTACAAACGTCTATTCTTGTACAAGTATTCTCAATGAAGGGTGGATCCCATGCCGCGCATGCTCCGCTGGGCCGGCCTGTTTGCGCTGTTGGCTGCCGCACCGCTGCTCGCAGGCGACTGGCGCGCTGCGCTGCCTTCGGCCCAGGTGCTGGGCCGTGGCGACTTCACCTGGTTCGGCTTTCGGGTTTACACCGCGCGGCTGTGGACTGACGGTCATGGGCAGGACTGGGGGCGGCCATTTGCCCTGGAGTTGCTGTACCACCGCGCATTGTCACGGGACAACCTTGTACAGGCCAGCGTCAAAGAGATGCGCCGCCTGAACGACGGCAGCGTGACGCCAACGCAACTTGCCAACGGGGCCAGGGCACTGCAAGCGGCGTTCCCGGATGTGCACCCCGGCATGCGCATCGTCGGCTTGTACCTGCCCCGTGCAGGTTGCCGTTTCTACGTGGATGGAAAGCTCACGGGGGAGGTGCGCGACCCGGTTTTCTGCAAGGCGTTTTTCGCTATCTGGCTTGACCCGCGCGCCCGCGACCCTCAACTACGCCTGCGCCTGCTCGGCCAGGCCGCAGACCCAGGAGCCTGACTATGAAGAACAAGATGGTGCTGCTGTTGACCTGCCTGCTGCTGGGCAGCTGCGGCAACGTCAGTGTCGAGGACTACGCCAGCCAGCAACCAAAGCTTGATCTGGCGGCCTTTTTCTCGCGGCCGGTGCAGGCCTGGGGCATGTTCCAGAAGCGTTCCGGCGAGGTGGCAAAGCGTTTTCACGTGTGCATTGCCAGCCACCGCGAGGGCGAGCGGCTGATCCTCGACGAGCGCTTCGTCTACAGCGACGGTGAACGCCAGCGCCGGGTCTGGACGTTGACACCGGAGCGGCCCGGGCACTGGCGTGGCACTGCCGGCGACGTGATCGGTGAAGCCCGTGGCGAGATGGCGGGCAACACGCTGCGCTGGCGCTACCAGCTGGACCTCCCGGTCGACGGGCGGCACTGGCAGGTGGACATGGACGACTGGATGTACCTGATGGATGACGACACCCGGATCAACCGCACCAGCATGCGCAAGCTGGGCGTGGAGGTCGGCCAGATAACGCTGTTCTTCCGCCGCCTGCCAGCGGGTGCAGCATGCGATTGAGCACCCTCGCACCGTGAAAAAACAGCTGTTGCCGAGCAAGTTGTGCGTGGGCTGTGGCCGCCCGTTCACGTGGCGAAAACGCTGGGCGCGGTGTTGGGAGCAGGTGCGTTACTGCTCCGAACGCTGCCGCCGCTCACGGCCGCGCGGCAAGTCGCAGCAGCAACGGGAAGGCGAGGGCCCAGACCGGGGCCAGTAGCAGGGCGGTGACCAGCGGCCCTAGGGGGAGGGCGACATCGGCCAGCCGCGCGCCGGCCAGGTAGGCCAGTGGGCCGCCAATCCCGCCCAGTAATGCCCCTGACCAGAACCGACGGCCAGCCCAGGCCAGGCTGTGACGCAGGCCGCTGGCCAGCACCAGCCACAGCAGTGCCAGCCACAGCGGCAGTGGCCAGGCTGTGTAGGTGAACACCCCGAACGCACCCAGCAGGCTGTCCAGCATGCAGCCGGCCAGTGTGGCCCGGCACAACGCCTTGGCCTCGGCCCAAGGGGCGGGGCACAGGCGCAGGTGCACGAAGATGCCGAGCGGCACCAGCCACAACAGCAATGGGTGCTGTGCCCCGAGCACGCACAACCACCAGCCGGCCTGCAACCACAAGGCGTTGACCAGCTGCCAGCGGCCCCGGCTGATCACGCTGCCGGCAACGGCGCGCGACGGGCCTGGGGGGCAGCCCACAGCAACTGGGCCACACCAATGGCACGCTCCTCGAAGCCGCCCTGGCAGTAACACAGGTAGAACTCCCATAGCCGCTGGAACGCATCGTCATAACCCAGGTCAGCCAGGGCTGGGCGGGCCTGGCGCAGGTTATCGCGCCAGTGCCCCAGTGTGCGCGCGTAGTCCACGCCGAAGTCCTCGAGGTGCACCAGGTTCAGCGACGTCTGCCGGCTGGCGGTATCGAGCATCACGCTCAGCGAAGGCAGCGCGCCGCCAGGGAAGATATACCGCTGGATGAAGTCCACCGAGCGGCGGGCCTGAGCGTAGCGCTGGTCACGAATGGTGATCGCCTGCAGCAGCATCAGCCCGTCGGGCTTGAGCAAGGCGGCGCATTGGCGGAAGTAGGCGGGCAGGTAGCGGTGGCCCACGGCCTCGATCATCTCGATGGACACCAGCTTGTCGTAGCTGCCGCGCAGGTCGCGATAGTCGTCGCGCAGCACTGTCACGCGCCGTTCCAGCCCCAAGTCCTGCACCCGCCGCCGGGTATAGGTGTATTGCGCCTCGGACAGCGTGGTAGTCGTGACCCGGCAACCGTGCTGGGTGGCTGCGTGGATGGCCAGGCTGCCCCAGCCACAGCCGATTTCCAGCAGGTGGTCGTCCGGACCAAGCTCGAGCTTTTCGCAGACGCGCTGCAGCTTGTTCAGCTGCGCCTGCTCCAGGGATTGTGCAGGGTGCTCGAACTGCGCGGCGGAATACATCATGGTGCGATCGAGCAGCTGCTCGAACAGGGCATTGCCCAGGTCGTAGTGGGCCAGGATATTGCGCCGCGCGCCGCGCCGGCTGTTGCGGTTGAGCCGGTGCAGCAGGCGCAGGGCCGGGCGCCCAAGGCGCGCCAAGCCGCCTTCAAGGGCATCGAGGACCTCCAGGTTGGCGACGAACAGGCGCGTCACCAGCGCCAGGTCCGGGCTGCGCCAGTAACCATGAATGTAGGCCTCGCCAGCGCCGATCGAGCCGTTGCCGGCAATCAGCCCCCAGGCGGCGTCATCGAGCACCTCCAGCTCGGCCTGCAAGGGGCTGTCGGCATCACCGAAGCTCCATTGCTGGCCGTGGCTGAGCAGGCGCAAGTGGCCATGGCGCAGCTTGCCCAACAGGGCCAGCACGGCGCCGCGCGCGAGCCCGCCGAGCCAGGGCCCCAGGCCTGCGGACTTGCTAACGCTCAGGGTCGGGTCGGACATGGTCAGGTTCCTCGCAGGGTTGGCCAAGCGCCAGGTCGCCCGTGTGCTTGGCATGTTCATGGATGGGGGTACGTTTGAGCAGCAGGCGCAGGGCCTGCCAGTAGATGGCCGAGACCGTGCGCAGGCTCATCCACGGGAAGGCCAGGACGTAACCCTGTACGGCGCGCCGATCGAGCGGTGCACGGCGCAGGGCCAGGTCGGCTTCGAAGACCTTGTGGCCGGCCTGCCAGTTCTGCATGTGGATGCGCAGGTGTGCCGGATCGAGGTGGAATCGCAGGCGATAGTCCATCGCCACCGGCATGAACGGCGAGACGTGAAAGGCCTTGGCCATGTGGAACGAACTCGTCAGGTCGCCGTGCACCGGCAGCACATAGTGAAAGCGTTCGCGCCACGGTGTGTTGCGCACCTCCAGCAGGATCGCCGCCAACTGCCCATCGGCGTCATGGCAGAAGTAGAAGCTCACCGGGTTGAACGACAGGCCCCAGCAACGCAGCTGCGACAGCAGGCGCACCGGCCCGCTGGGGATATGGCCAGTGGCCCTGCCGACCAGCACGCGTGCGGCCTGGGCCAGTGGCATGCCTTGGCCGGTCAGGCTCGGCAGGTAGTCGGTCTCGCGCCAGCTCAGCGGCGCCAGGCGCCAGCGCCGCAGCCAGGGTGACAGGCCCAGCCAATGACTTTGCTCGTCCAGGTCCAGCTCGAACATGCCCACCCGGTAGCGAAACGTGTGGGGCCGCGGCGTCAGGCGCCGATGGCTGACCCAGCCCAGGCACAGGGCGCTGTTCACAGCTGCTCCCCGAAGTGGCTGGCCACCTGCAGGGCGCTGACCACGCCGTCTTCGTGAAAGCCGTTGCCCCAGTAGGCGCCACAGAAATAACTGTGCGCCTGCCCCTGCAGGCGGGGCTGCCGCGATTGCGCCTCGGCGGCGGCCACGCTGTACTGCGGGTGGGCGTAGCGAAAACGGGCGAGAATCTGTGCCGGGTCTACCAGCGCGGTCTGGTTCAGGCTGACGCAGAAGGTCGCCGGGGCCTGCAGGCCCTGCAGGATGTTCATGTTGTAGGTGACGGCAGCCGGGGCCTGGGCGTTGCCGCCAAGGCGGTAGTTCCAACTGGCCCAGGCCTGTCGGCGGCGCGGCAGCAGACGCGTGTCTGTATGCAGCACGACGTCGTTCTCGGCATAGCGGATCGCGCCCAGTACTGCTTGCTCCTCGGCGCTGGGGGCCTCGAGCAGGCTCAGGGCCTGGTCGCTGTGGCAGGCGAACACGACCTTGTCGAAACGTTCGCTGCCAGCGGCGCTGAACAGTGCCACCCCCGCTTCGTCGCGGCTAACCCGCTGTACCTTGCAGCCAAGGCGAATGCTGCTGGCGAACGGCTGGCAAAGCGGCCCGACATAACTGCGCGAACCGCCCTCGATAACCCGCCACTGCGGGCGCTCATCCACCGACAGCAAACCATGGTTGCGGCAGAACGTGACGAAGAAACGCAGCGGGAAGGCGAGCATGTCGGCGCAGGACATCGACCAGATCGCCGAGCCCATCGGCACGATGTAATGTTCGATGAAGCGTTGCCGGTAGCCATGGGTTTCGAGATAGGCGCCGAGCGTGGTGCCAGGGTCGATGCGGCGGGCGTCAAGGTCTGCCGGCGCCTGCCGGTTGAAGCGCAGGATGTCGCGCAGCATGCCCCAGAACCCCGGCGACATCAGGTTGCTGCGTTGGGCGAACAAGGTATTCAGGCTGTGGCCGTTGTATTCCAGGCCGCTGCGCGGCTCATGCACCGAAAAACTCATCTCTGTGGGCCGCGAAGCCACCCCGAGTTGGCCCAGCAGGCGGATGAAGTTGGGGTAGGTCCAGTCGTTGAAAACGATGAAACCGGTGTCGACGGCATACTGCTGCCCACCCCACGACACATCCACCGTGTGGGTGTGGCCGCCAACCCGCTGCTCGGCTTCGAACACCGTCACCGCGTGCTTGCGCGACAGCAGGTAGGCGCAGGTCAGGCCGGCGATGCCGCTGCCGATGATGGCGATACGCATGGTCAGTCAGTCCTGTTCGTGGCGGGCCAGGCGCTGCCCCAGGGCCAGGCGCAGGCGCGCCGGCAAAGCCCCAAGCAGGCGCAAGGCAAAAGTGAAAAGGCCGGGAAAGTTGATTTCCAGGGGGCGCCGGGGCAGGCGCCGTGCGATGTACCTGGCGGCGCGCGGCGCCGTCCACAGTTGCGGCATGGGGAAGTCGTTGCGGCGGGTCAGGGGCGTGTCGACGAAGCCGGGGCTGACCAACGTGGTGGCGATGCCTTCGTGGGCCAGGTCGATCCGCAGGGATTCCACCAGATAGCGCACGGCAGCCTTGGACGCGCCATAAGCGCCGGCGCGAGGCAAGGCCAGCCAGCTGACCGAGCTGCCCATCACCACCAGCTGTGGTTGCCGACCAGCGCGCAGCAAGGGCAAGGCGGCCGCGAGGCAATGGCTGAGGGCGAGGACGTTGGTGCGCATTACCCGTTCGACCAAGGCCGGGTCGAAGTGGCCCGGTTCCAGGTACTCGCACGTGCCAGCGTTGAGCACGACCATATCCAGTGCGCCCCATGCCTGCCCGATGTGCGCCGCGATAGCGGCCACCTGGTCCGGGTCGTCAAGGTCGCCGACAGCCAGCAGCGTCTGCTCGGGGAAGCGCTCGGTCAACGGCGCCAGGCGTTCGGCGTCGCGCCCGCCCAGTGCCAGTTGGTGACCCTGTTCGAGTAGGCATTGCGCCAAAGCAGCGCCGATGCCACTGCTCGCGCCGGTCAGCCAGCAGCGGCTCATGCCAGGCGACCCTTGAGCCAGCGGATGGCGCTGCCCATCACCGGTATGTGCTCGTAGAGCAGGGCGCCGGCGTCGAAATAGTCCTGATGCAGGAATACACGCTCACGCCATTGCAGGTAGCTGCAGCCTTGCAGGCTGACGGTGCGGCCCCCGGCAAGGCGCGGGTGGCGGAACTGCAGGACCCAGCGCAGGTAGCCTCGCCCGGGCGCCACTTCGTCCGCATCGAGGAAGGTGTAGTGGATATCCTGTGCGTTGGCGTAAAGCTGGGCAAAGTATGCCCTTAGCGCCTGAAGCCCTTCGATCTGGTGCAAGGGGTCGCGAAAGCACACATCTTCGCTGTACAGGGCTTGCAAACCATCCAGACTTTTCCCGTCAAGGCGGGCAAAGCGCTCGGCGAACTGCGGCAGAAAGGCTGACATGGGCGGCTCCTGGCACGCCTGTACAGCCTGGAGTGGTTGTACAGGTATACCTGAAGCCTAAGCTGAAACCTGTACAAGTCAAAAATCTTGTACAGTTATTTTGTTTCATGATGACTTCCATACCCCAACCGATCGCCAGCCCCTGCATGTCTGGGCCTTACGCCAGCCAATAAAGTTATGGCCCACATCTGAATCTTGTATTTCATCTGCACGCGCACAGCTGATTAGCATCGTCGATGTCTTCCTGTCGACGAGAACAACAACGTGAACCTTGGAACGATGATTACCCGAAGTGCCCGCTACTGGCCGGACCACATCGCCGTGGCGGACAGCCAGACACGCGTCACATACGCCCAGCTGGAGCGCCGTAGCAACCGCTTGGCCTCAGCGCTGGGTACGCTGGGCGTGGGTGTCGGCGAGCATGTGGCCATTCTCGCCGCCAACCGCGTGGAGCTGGTCGAAGCGGAAGTGGCGCTGTACAAGGCGGCAATGGTCAAGGTGCCGATCAATGCGCGGCTGTCAGTGGATGAAGTGGTGCGGGTGCTGGAAGACTCCTGCAGCGTTGCACTGATCACCGATGCCAATTTTGCCCAGGCGCTGGCAGCGCGGCGTAGAGAGTTGCCGCTGCTGCGCCAGCTGATCGTGCTGGAAGGCGAGGGGGGTGACCTGGGTTATGCCGCGTTGCTTGAGCGCGGCAGTGAGGCACCGCTGGGCCTGGACCCGGCCGACGATGCGCTGGCCGTGCTGCATTACACCTCCGGCAGCTCTGGGGTGCTCAAGGCTGCGATGCTGTCGTTCGGCAACCGCAAGGCGCTGGTGCGCAAGAGCATTGCCAGCCCTACACGGCGCTCCGGGCCGGGCGACGTCATGGCCCACGTGGGGCCCATCACCCATGCCAGCGGTATGCAGATCATGCCGCTGCTGGCGGTGGGCGCCTGCAACCTGCTGCTCGACCGCTATGACGACCGCCTGTTGCTGGAGACCATTCAGCGCGAACGGGTGACGCGGCTGTTCCTGGTGCCGGCGATGATCAACCGCCTGGTCAATTACCCCGGCGTCGAACGCTTCGACCTGTCGAGCCTGAAGCTGGTCATGTACGGCGCCGCGCCGATGGCACCGGCCCTGGTGAAAAAGGCCATCGAACTGTTCGGGCCGATTCTCGCGCAAGGTTACGGCGCCGGTGAAACCTGTTCGCTGGTCACCGTCCTGACCGAGCAGGACCACTTGGTGGAAGACGGCGATTATCAACGCCTGGCCTCCTGCGGGCGGTGCTACTTCGAGACCGACCTGCGGGTGGTCAACGAGGCGTTCGAGGATGTGGCTCCGGGTGAAGTCGGCGAGATCGTGGTCAAGGGCCCGGACGTGATGCAGGGCTACTGGCGCGCCCCGGCGCTCACCGCCGAAGTGATGCGCGACGGTTATTACCTTACCGGCGACCTGGCGACGGTGGATGCCCAGGGGTATGTGTTCATCGTCGATCGCAAGAAGGAAATGATCATCTCCGGCGGTTTCAACGTGTACCCCAGCGAAGTGGAGCAGGTGATCTACGGCTTCCCCGAAGTGTTCGAGGTGGCGGTGGTCGGCGTGCCCGACGCGCAGTGGGGCGAAGCGGTGCGCGCGGTGGTCGTGCTCAAGCCCGGGGCGCAACTGGAGGCCGCCGAGCTGATCGAGCGCTGCGGCCGTGCGCTGGCCGGTTTCAAGAAGCCGCGCGGCGTCGACTTTGTCAGCGAACTGCCGAAAAACCCCAATGGCAAGGTGGTGCGCCGCCTGGTCCGGGACACCTACTGGCAACACAGCGAACGTCGTATCTGACCAGGGAGCATCACCATGTATCAACCCAGTGCAAAGGCTGCGCAGATCATCGAAGCGATCGAGGGTTTCGTCCGCGATCAGGTACGCCCGCTAGAGCAGCAGGCACAGCTGGACTGGGCGCGCCCGCACCCCCAGCCGGTGCTGCGGCAAGTGTGGAAACTTTCCAGCGAGCAGGGCCTGTACACCATCATGCTGCCCGAAAGCATGGGTGGGGCCGGCCTGAACGTGGCCGACCTGTGCGCGGTCAAGGAGGCCACGGTGCTGACAGGCTCCATGCTCGCCGCACACGTGTTGGGCGAGCTGTCGGGGCCGCCGCGGGTCGGCCACCTGTTCAAGGTGGCCAGCCCCTACCAGGTCGAGACCTTCCTCAAGCCGGTGTGCCGCGCTGAAAAGGCCGTGTGCTTTGCCCTGACCGAAGCCGAGGCCGGCTCCGATGCCACCGCCATTACTACCCAGGCCCGCCGCGACGGCGACCACTATGTGCTCAGCGGCACCAAGCGTTACATCTCTGGTGCCACCTACGCCGACCTGGCAGTGCTGCTGGCGGTGACCGGGCCGGGCAAGGGCGCACAGGGTATTTCGGCCTTCTTCGTCGACCTCAATGCCCTGGGTGTGCGAATTGACAGCGATTACTCGGTGATGTCCGGTGGCGGTGCCCATGGCGACATCGTGCTCGATCAGGTGCGCGTGCCGGCGGCCAACCTGATCGGGGAGGAGGGGCAGGGGTTCAAACTGGCCATGGGACGCATTACCCTCAACCGCTTGCTGCATTGCCCCACCCTGCTAGGGATGGCCGGCCTGGCCCTGGAGCTGTCTATCGAGCATGCACGCAGCCGCAAGCAGTTCGGCCAGCCAATCGCCATGTTCCAGGCGGTCAACCACATGATCGCCGACATGGCCACCGAGCTGCACGCTGCGCGCAGCATGGTCTACGCCACGGCCCAGGTGAACGACGCCGGGGGCGATATCCGCACCCAGGCGCCGATGTGCAAGCTGTTCGTCTCCGAGGCAGCCTTCCGCATCGCCGACAAGGCGGTGCAGGTGCACGGCGGCGCCGGGCTGATGCAGGGCCACCCGGTGGAGTGGATTTTCCGCGCCACGCGGATGATGCGTATCCTGACCGGCACCAGTGAGATTCAGCGCAACACCATCGCCAAAGGCGTGCTGATGCCTGCCTGAACGACGGGCCGCCCTTGCGGCGGCCTTTTTGCAACACCTCACAACAATAACAAGAGTACTCGCCATGACTGCGGATTCTTCCCTGCCCAACCCCCGTACCGCCTGGCTGGTGGCCGCGTTGCTGGCCCTGCTGATGCTGGTCAACTTTCTCGACAAGGTGGTGATCGGCCTGGTGGCGGTGCCGATGAGCGCCGAACTGGGCCTGACGGCCACCGAGTTCGGCTTGATCGGCGGCGCCTTGCATTGGTTTTTCGCGATCTCCGCCGTGGTCGGTGGCTTCATGGCCAACCGGCGCCCCACCCGCACCTTGCTGCTGGGCATGGGCCTGTTCTGGGCGCTGATCCAGCTGCCGATGTTGTTCGCCACCTCACTGTGGGCCATTGTCGCCTGCCGGGTGCTGCTGGGCATCGGGGAGGGGCCGGCATCGCCGGTCGCCACCCATGCACTGTACAAGTGGTTCCCCAACGACCGGCGCAACCTGCCGGTGGCCCTGCTGCATGCCGGCAGTGCCATGGGCCTTCTGGTGGCGGGGGCGATGATCCCCTGGGTCAGCCTGCATTACGGCTGGCGCACCAATTTCATCATCCTTGCGCTGATCGGTCTGGTCTGGTGCCTGCTGTGGTGGCGGCTGGGCCAGGAGGGCACCCTCGAGCGCCTGCGTGCCAGCCAGCTCAAGGCCGACGAACCGGCTATCCCCTATCGCAGGCTGCTGGGTGACCCCAGCGTGATGGGCAACTACCTGTGCCACTTCGCCGCCAACTGGTCGCTGGCCCTCACCCTGACCTGGGTGCCCAGTTACCTGCAGGTGGGCCTGGGTATCGACCCGCTGCAGACCGGGCGCATATTCATCATGTTCGTGGTCGTGACCACGCCGCTGAGCCTGCTGCTGGCCTGGTTCTCCCAGCGCCTGATGCGTCGCGGCGTGCCGTCACGGGTGGCTCGCGGCGTGTTCGTTTCGGTGTGCCTGATACTGGGCGGGCTGTTGTCGGCTTCGCTGATGCTGCCTGGCTTGAGCACGGCCGCAAGGGTCGCCGCGCTGACATTGAGTGGTGGCCTGGCGCTGGTGATGTATTCCGTGGGCCCGGCGATGCTCGCCGAGTTCACACCGGCGGCCCAGCGCGGCGGCATCCTCGCCATGGGCAACGGCATCGCCTCGCTGGCCGGGTTGGCAGCGCCGGTGGTGACCGGTTTGCTGGTACAAGGTGCGGGTAGCGAACACCCGGCGGGGTATGCCCAGGGCTTCCTGGTGTGCGGCGCGGTGCTGGTGGTGGCCGGGCTGGTGGGCCTGGCCACCTTGAACCCGCAGCGTACCCAGCAGCGCCTGCGCCTGTCGGCTGCAACTGGCGGGCAGGCGCGCGCTCAGACCGCCAGCTGAGCGCCGAGCCCCGACTCCAGCGGCTCGGCATCCTTGCCGATCAGTTCGCCCCGCCAGCGGCCGCTGCTGACCAGGTCGATCAGCACGCTGCGCACCAGGTCGCGCAGGCAACCGGCAGCGAACGACAGGGGTTTGTGCTGGGAGTGCGCCAAGGCGATGGTGCGGCTGATGCGCGGTTCGACGATGCGCCGCGCCGCCGTGGGTTCGAGCAGTACGCTCAGCGGCGGCCAGTTGCTGATGGTCGCCGCCAGGCCGGCGCGCACCAGGCTGGCGATGCCGGGCGCCGATTGCTGCTCGTAGGCTGCGGCCAGGGGTACGGCGGCTTCCATGGCGGCTTGCTCGATGCGTCGGCGCAGGTGCAGTGTCCTGGGCGGCAGCACCAGCCGGGTGGCGGCGGCTTCGGCGAGGGTGATGGTGTCGGGGGTGCCAGGGGCTGATGCGCCGACCCAGTACAGCGCTTCGGTGAAGATCGGCTCGGCCTCCACATGGTCGAGTTCCTCGGCATTGGGCACCACACCGAAGTCCACCTTGCCCAGCTCGATGGCCTGGCCGCCTTCACGGCTGAGGCCGTCCCATACGGTCAGCGTCACGCCGGGGAAGCGCTGTTCGGCGCGCATGACGATTTCTGGCAGCAGCAGGTCGGCGGCCGTGGCCGGGATGGAAATGGCCACGTGGCCCTTGGGGTCGCCGCGGCTGGATTTCAGCTCATCTTTCACCGAGTCGAGTTTCTGCACCACCTGCCGGGCCACTTCATAGAGCTGGCGCCCGGCATCGGTCAGGGCAATGCCATCGTGCTGGCGGTCGAGCAGCTGCATCTCCAGTTCACTTTCCAGCAAGCTGATCTGCCGGCTCAACGCCGGCTGGGCAATGTAGGCGCGACGTGAAGCGGAAGAGAAGCTGCCGGCTTCGACGATGGCGATCAGGTAGCGGAGCTGTTTCAGGGTCATCGGAGCGGTTCCAAGGGTATGCCGAACTGATATGGCACGTATCCGAACACGTTATTTGTGGGGTTCGAAGCGCGGCTCCTAGTATCACCCCGAAAGGGCGTGCCAAGGCAAGCCCGGCCCGGACACCACAACAACAAGAGGCCAAGCCCGATGAAACCATTTGCCCTGCTGCGCATCTTCCTGTTTGTCAACGCCAGCCTGCTGAGCCTGTACGCGGAGGCCATGCCACTGTCCGCAGACTTGACGCCGGTGGGGGCCGAACGCGGGCCCGGCAGCGACGGACGCATACCGGCCTGGAACGGCGGCCTGCAGGCGCGGCAAGTGTCGCTGGCGGTCAACGGCACCCCGCTGGACCCGTACGCCGATGAGCAGCCGCTGTATGTGATCACCGCCAGCAACTACACCCAGTACCGGGAGCAGCTGACGGCGGGGCAGGTGGCCTTGATGCAGCGTTACCCCCAGTCGTTTCGCCTGCCGGTGTATCCCTCCCATCGCAGTGTCGCGGTGCCGCCACCCGTGGGCGAGTGGGCCCGGCACAATGCGGCCAACGCCCGGCTGGTCAACGACGGCAACGGCGTGGAGGGCTTTGCCGGTGTAGTGGCATTCCCCAAGCCCGAGAATGGCCTGCAGGTGCTGTGGAACCACCTCACCCGACCGCGCAACGGCAGTTACCGCCTGGCTTCGGACAGCATCACCCCGCGTGGCGATGGCCGCTTCGCGACGATGAGCCTGCAACAGAACTTCGCCCGCCCCGACGTTCTGGAAGGCGGCCAAGCGGGCAACGTGCTGTATTACCTGAGTTACCGCATGACCGCGCCGTCGCGCCTGGCGGGCGATGCTGTGGTGCTGCACGAAACCCTCGATCAGGTGGCCCAGCCGCGTCTCTCGTGGCTGTACAGCAGCAGCCAGCGGCGGGTGCGGCGCGCCCCGGCGCTGGCCTATGACAGCATCACCCCGGGCACGGCCGGCCTGCGCACCGCCGACAGCCGCGACATGTTCAACGGCGCCCCGGACCTCTACCAGTGGACCTTGGTGGGCAAGAAGGCCCTGCATGTGCCGTACAACAGCTATCGCCTGGCTTCGCCCCTGCTCGGTTATGCCGCGCTGATCGGGCCGGGGCACGTCAACCCGCAAACCACCCGCTACGAGCTGCACCGGGTGTGGGAAGTGGTGGGTACCCTCAAGCCTGGGGCGAAGCATCTGTACGCCAGCCGCCGCTATTACCTGGACGAGGACAGCTGGGCCATCCTTGAGGCGGACTTCTTTGACCACAAGGGCCAGGTGTGGCGTACCGCCCAGGCCCACAGCTATTACCACGTGACCGGGCAGGCGCTGGTCAACGCTATGGAGGCGATCTACGACCTGCGCAGTGGCCGCTACCAGCTGTCTGGCCTGACCAACGAGCAGCCAAGGCCGTACGCCTTCGACGTGCGCACCAGTGCTTCCTACTTCTCCCCCGGCGCATTGCGCAGCCAAGGGCTGCGTTGACACAGGGCTCTCATGAATTCCGATCACCGTCATACCCTTTGGGAGCGCTGGTTGCTGGGGCAGGGCAAGGCGCCCGATCCGCGTTTTACCCTGGCCAATGAGCGCACCTTTCTTGCCTGGATCCGCACCGCCCTGGCCTTGCTCGGCGGCGCAATCGCCATCGAAACCTTCGCTGCCCATGCCTGGCCGCCATCTGGGCGCGTGGCGATGGAACTGGCGTTGCTGGCCACCAGTTTGCTGGTGAGCCTGGGCGCCGGCTGGCGCTGGTTGGCGGTGGAGCGCGCATTGCGCCGCGAGGCGCCGCTGCCGCTGCCGCGCCTGGTGCCGCTGCTGAGCGTGGCGTGCGGGCTTGCCTGCGTGGCGCTGGTCGGCGTGCTATGGGCGCGTTGGCATGGCGGATAGCACCAGGGATACTGGGCTGCAGGCCGAACGTACGGTGCTGGCCTGGCGGCGCACGCAGGTGTCGCTGCTGCTGGTAGCGTGCATCGCCTGGCGTGGCGAAATGTGGATGGTGGCCGGTATGGCGGCGCTGCTAGCGCTGCTGGGCCGGGCTCGTGAGCGCGGGGTATACCGCCGAGGGCTGGGCATGCTGCACCGCGAGCAGGGCCACGCGGCCGCCTGGAGCGTGCTGCTTTGTGCCCTGGGAGTGGCGGGCCTGGTGCTCAGCGTGTGGTTGCGCCGCTCGCTTTAGGGCGGCGCTGTGGGTGATTCAGGGGGTGACGATATTGAAGCGCCCGTCCGGCTCGTCCAGCCCTGCCATGAAGCGCATGAACTTCATGCGCTCGCCACTGATGTCGATATCACCCACGGTCGCTTCCTTGAGAAAGCCGGTCTGCTTCAGGGCGATGCGGTCCAGGGTAACCTTGCTCATTTTCACCTCGACATCCGCCTGCCCGTGGCGGGTGTGGTCGCGGTGGGTGAGCACGCCGTTGCGCAGGGTCAGGGCGTAGTCTTCGTTCAGGTCGGTGAAGTGCCAGTTGATGGTCAGGTCCTGTTCGGCGGCCTTGGCAGCATCCACGCGTACGCCCAGGTAATCGAAGAACAGCGTCGGGGTCAGGGCGCGTACCAGGTCGTCCGCGCTGCCGCCTTTGCTGGCGGCCGGCGCCACACCGTTGCGCAGCTCTTGCGCACCGGTCAGGTAGGCGTTGCGCCAGGTGGCGTTCTCGCTCTGGTAGCCCAGTTGCTCCAGGGCGTCGGCCTGCAGCTCGCGCGCTGCGCTGTTGTCGGGCTGGGCGAACACCAGGTGCCGGGTGAGCTCGGCAACCCAACGGTAATCACCGCTGCCGTAGGCCTCACGGGCCAGGGTCAGCACCCGCTCGGCGCCGCCCAGGGCCTTGACGTAATGCGTGCCGGCCTCGCTCGGCGGCAACGGGTTGAGGGTTGCCGGGTTGCCGTCGTAAAAGCCCATGTAGCGCTGATACACCGCCCGCACGTTGTGGCTGAGCGAGCCGTAGTAGTCGCGGCTGTACCATTTGCTGGCCAGCCGTGGCGGCAAGGTGGTCAGCTCGGCGGCGATCTCGGTGGGGCCAAGGCCGCGGTTGATCAGGCGCAGGGTCTGGCTGTCGATGAAGGCGTACATGTCGCGCTGATCAGCCAGGTAGTCGCGGATCGCCGCCCCGCCCCAGGTCGGCCAGTGGTGCTGGGCAAACACCACTTCGGCCTGCTCGCCATAGCGTAACAGCGACTGGTCGAGGTAGTGCGCCCACACCTTGGCATCGCGCACCTGGGCGCCGCGCAGGGTCAGCACGTTGTGCTGCACGTGGGAGGCGTTCTCGGCCATGCACAAGGCCTTGAACTGGGGGAACCACAGGTTCATTTCAGCAGGCGCTTCGGTGCCAGGGGTAAGCTGAAACTCGATGTCGACACCGTCGATGCGCAGGGTCTCGAAGGGCTGTTCGATCAGCCGGGTCGGGGCAATCAGGCTAACCGTGGCATTGGCCGGCACACCCTTGCCCAGGCCGGCATCCACCTGGCCGCGTGGCCCGCGTGGCAGTGGTGCGCCGTACATGTACTGCGCCCGGCGCTTCATTGCCGGCCCGGCCAGCACGTTTTCGCTGACGGCATGTTCGAAGAAGCCCTGCGGGGCGATGACCTGCACCTTGCCGGCCTTGACGTCGGCCTCGTCGATCACCCCACGCACACCCCCGAAATGATCGACGTGCGGGTGGGTATAGATCACCGCCACCACCGGCCGCTGCGGGCGATGGCGAAAGTACATGGCCAACCCGGCCCTGGCGGTTTCCACCGACAGCAGCGGGTCCATCACGATCAGGCCGTGCTCGCCTTCGATCAAGGTCATGTTGGCCAGGTCCAGGCCGCGCACCTGATAGATGCCTTCGCTGACCTTGAACAACCCGGCAAAGGTGTTGAGCTGGGCAATGCGCCACAGGCTCGGGTTGACCGTGGCCGGTGCCTCGCCTTTCAGGAAGGCATAGCGCTGCAGGTCCCAGACGGTTTTGCCGTTGGCATTGACCACGGGCTGCTCGACGGCTTCGAGCAGCCCGCGGCGCGCATTGTCGAAGTCGCTGCGGTCTTCGAAGGGCAGGTGCTGCAACCATTGCTGATTGCTCTGACGGGTGAGGTCGCTGGCGTCCTTGGCCGGCCCGTCGGCCAGCGCCGCGTAGGGCAGGGCGAGGGCCAGCAGGCAGGGCAGTGTGCGTAGGTGCATGGGGTGGTCCTTGTTGTTCTGAGGGCGAACACTCTAAGGACAGAGCTCACTGGCGAACCAATACCACTCTTGCATGGCCACCCATGCACAAATGCGATGGCTCAGCCGGCACCAATGTCCATGATGCGCGCCACCAGCCAGGCCAGTGCCGGGTCGTGCTGGCGATGGGCGAGGTACACCAGCTCCAGCTGGAAGGGCTCCAGGGCGAACGGCAGGTCCAATACCTGCAGCGGCAGCAGCCGGGCGAAATGGCGAGCCAGGGCGGTGGGCAGCACCACGCACAGGTCGGAGCTTGCGGCCAGGTGCGCGGCCTGCAGGTAATTGGGCGTGGTGTAGACGATGCGCCGGGCCAGGCCCTGTTCCCCCAGCCACTGGTCGACCATGCCACGGGTCTGGCCGCCGTGCACCCACAGGTGGCGCAGGGCGAGAAACGCCTGAAGGTCGAGGGTGCCATCCACATCGGGGTGGCCCTGGCGCACCGCCACTTGCAGGGTTTCGCTGCGCCAGTGGCGCCGCTCGTAGCGCGCGGGCACCTCATCGAAGCGCCCCAGCACCACGTCGAGTTCGCCGCGATCGAGGGCTTCGGCGGGCAGGTTGGGCGTCAGGTGCAGCACATCCACGCGCAAGTGCGGGGCCTGGGTTTGCAAGGTGGCCAGCAACCTTGGCATGCACAGCTGTTCGGCGAAGTCGGTGAGCGCGATACGCAGCTGGCGGTGGCTGAGCTGCGGGTCGAAGCTGTCGCCGGCGCCAAGGGTCTGTTCGATCTGTAGTAATGCCGCGCGAATCGGGCCTTCCAGGGCCAAGGCGCGTGGGGTGGGGCGCATGCGCCGGCCCACGCGCACCAGCAGCGGGTCGCCCAGCAGGTCGCGCAGGCGCGCCAGCGCATTGCTCACCGTCGGCTGGGTCAGCGCCAGGCGCTCGGCCGCGCGCGACACGTTCTGTTCACGCAGCAGCATGTCCAGGACGCGCAGCAGGTTGAGGTCGAAGTTGGCTATATTCATGCGAAAAATACATGGGATGGAAAATGAGAATTTCAAAAATAGTAGGCGCCTGACTAGGGTGAGGGCAATGCCTTCACACCTCGAATCAGGAGCGTCACCCGTGAGTACTCCCTACAACGTTCAGCAGGCGGCGGTGATCGGCGCCGGCACTATGGGCCGCGGCATCGTCATCAGCCTGGCCCGTGCAGGCCTTGCGGTGCTGTGGCTGGACAACGACCCCTGCGCCACCGAAGCCGGCCTGGCGATGATCGCGCAAACCTGGGCACAGCAGGTGGCCAAGGGTCGTATCGATCAGGCCGAGGCCGACGCTTGCCTGGCGCGGGTGCGCCAGGTAACGGCCTATGACGACCTCGCCGAAGCCGACCTGGTGATCGAAGCGGTGTACGAGAACCTGGCGCTCAAGCAGGCCATCTTCCGTACCCTGGACAGCACACTCAAGGCCGACGCCATCCTGGCCAGCAACACCTCGGCACTGGACATCGACGCGATCGCGGCCGTCACCCGCCGGCCCGAACAGGTGCTCGGGCTGCATTTCTTCAGCCCGGCCCATGTGATGAAGCTGTTGGAAGTGGTGCGCGGGGAGCGCACTTCGCCTGCGGTGCTCGAGGCGGCCCAGGTCCTTGGGCAGCGCATGGGCAAGGAAGTGGTGGTGGCCGGCAACTGCCCGGGCTTCATCGGCAACCGCATGCTCGCCAGCTATGTGGCCGAGGCGCGCAAGCTGCTGCTCGAAGGCGCCACGCCGCGGCAGGTGGATGAGGCGCTGCAGGCGTTCGGCATGGCCATGGGCCCGTTTCGCATGTACGACGTGGTCGGCATCGACCTGGAGTGGCGTGCGCGCCAGCTGGCCGGTAAAGACATGGATGCGCCGTTGATACAGGTCGACAATGCCCTGTGCGCGCTGGGGCGTTTCGGCCAGAAAAGCGGCCAGGGTTACTACCGTTATGCCCCCGGCAGTCGTGAAGCCGTGCACGACCCCGAGGTCGATGCGCTGGTGCTCAAGGTCGCTCAGGACCTTGGTGTGCACCGGCGCGCGGTCGACGACGCGGAAATCCACGAGCGCTGCCTGCTGGCGCTGGTCAACGAGGGCGCGAAAATTCTCGAGGAAACGGTGGCCAGCTGCAGCGCTGACATCGACCGGGTGTACCTGCATGGCTATGGCTTCCCGCACGAGGTCGGCGGGCCGATGCGCTGGGCCGACCAGCAGGGGCTGGGCTTGCTGCTGGCACGCCTGGAACGCTTGCAAGGCCTGTTCGGCGAGCACTGGCGCCCGGCCGGGTTGCTGATGCGCCTGGTGGCAGAGCGCAAACAGCTGGCCGACGTCCACGAGGGCCGCGCATGAACTACCGAGCCCCCCAGCGTGACATGCACTTCGTGCTGCACGAACTGTTCGATGTGACGGCGCACTGTGCCCGGCTGGGCAATGAGCTGGACCGCGAAACCATCGATGGCATTCTTGAGCAGGGTGCACGCTTTGCCAGCGAGGTGGTTGCGCCGCTCAACCGCCAGGGCGATGAACAGGGCTGCCGCCTGGAGCAAGGCAACGTGCGTACACCGGATGGCTTTCGCCAGGCTTACCGGCAGTATGTGGAGCAGGGCTGGGGTGGCATGACCGGCCCGCTGGAACATGACGGCCAGGGCCTGCCGCAAATGGTTTCGGCCTGCTTTCACGAAATGCTGATGGGCGCGTCGCTGTCGTTTCGGATCTATTCCGGCCTGACCGAGGGCGCCGTGCTGGCCTTGCACCGGCATGGCAGCGCAGCGCTCAAGCGCGATTACCTGGGCAAGCTGGTCAGCGGCGAATGGGCCGGCACCATGTGCCTGACCGAGCCGCAGGCCGGTACCGACCTGGCGCTGCTGCGTACCCGTGCCGAGCCGCAGGGCGATGGCAGCTACCGCATCAGCGGCAGCAAGATCTTCATCAGCGGCGGCGACCAGGACCTTACCGACAACATCGTCCACCTGGTGCTGGCGCGCCTGGCGGATGCGCCGGCCGGTGTGCGTGGCATCAGCCTGTTCCTGGTGCCCAAGTTCGAATGCATCGAAGGCGGAGGGCTGGGCCCGCGCAATGCGGTCGAATGCGGCGCGCTCGAGCACAAGATGGGCATCAAGGGCGCGGCGACCTGCGTGATGAATTTCGATGGCGCTCGTGGCTGGCTGGTGGGGGAGGCCAATCAGGGCCTGGCGTGCATGTTCACCATGATGAACGATGCGCGCTTCCAGGTCGGCCTGCAGGGGTTGGGCATCGCCGAGGCGGCCTTCCAGGGTGGCCTGGCCTATGCCCGCGAGCGCTTGCAGTCGCGCAGCCTGGCAGGGCCGGTGGCGCCCGAACGCAGTGCCGACCCGATCATCTGCCACCCTGACGTGCGGCGCATGCTGCTTACCCAGAAAACCCTCAGCGAAGGCTGCCGCATGCTGGCGGCCTTTGTTGCCCAAACGCTGGACCTGGAGCACGGCGCCTTGCAGCCTGAAGTGCAGGCGGCCGCCGGGCGCCGGGCGGCGTTGCTGATCCCCATCGTCAAGGCCTTCCTCACCGATGTCGGCCAGGAGACTGCCAGCCTGGGCGTGCAGCTGTACGGCGGGCATGGCTACATCCGCGAATGGGGCATGGAGCAACTCATGCGCGACAGCCGCATCACCCAGCTATACGAGGGCACCAACGGCATCCAGGCGTTGGACCTGATTCGCCGCAAGCTGCTTGGCGACGGTGGCGAGCAGCTGCGCCTGCTGATCGATGAGTTGCTTGAAGCGGCACGCAACTGCCGTGCAGACGCGCTGGCCGGGATGGCCCAGGCGGTTGCTCAGCGCCTGCAGGAATGGCGCAACCTGAGCGCCGAGGTGCTCGACGCCTGCCGCTGCGACCCGCAGGAAATCGGCGCGGTATCGGTGGATTTTCTCGCCTATTCGGGCTACGTGCTGCTGGCCGCATTGTGGCTGCGGGCTGCCGAAACCGCCAGCGCGGCCTTGGCCGCAGGCAGCCAGGACAACGCCTTCTACCAGGCCAAATTGCAGGCTGCAGCTTTTTACTGGCGGCGGGTGTTGCCGCGCGCGAGCGCCCATTGCGAGGCCTTGCGCGGCGGCGCGCAGTGCCTGATGAGCCTGGATGAAGCGCACTTCGCCTTTTGACATGGCCCAGCTGTTCACCCACAAGAACAAGAGGAACATGAGCATGCAGCCTTTCAGTTTTGCCACCACTCCCCATCTGTTGTGCGAACCCGGTGCCGCCGGGCGTCTGGCGCAGTTGTGCCAGCAACGCAGCGTGCGCCGCGTGCTGATCGTGACCGACCCGGGTATCGTCAACCTGGGCATGCTCGATGACTTGCTGCCAGGGTTCACCCAGGCCCGCCTGAGCGTGGCGATCTTCAGCGAGGTCAGCGCCGACCCCAGCCATGCCTGCGTGCTGTCGGCCGTCGCTCGGGCGCGGCATATCGGCGCCGAGCTGATCGTCGGCTTCGGTGGCGGCAGCTCCATGGATGTCGCCAAGCTGGTGGCGCTGCTGGCGCACCCGGCCTGTGATCAGACCCTGGAGGCGGTCTACGGCATCGACCAGGCCAAAGGCCAGCGCCTGCCGCTGATCCAGGTGCCGACCACCGCCGGGACGGGGTCGGAGGTCACACCCGTGGCCGTGGTC
Organism: Pseudomonas sp. 8_5_2; assembly: GCF_059295255.1. Classification (NCBI taxonomy): domain Bacteria; kingdom Pseudomonadati; phylum Pseudomonadota; class Gammaproteobacteria; order Pseudomonadales; family Pseudomonadaceae; genus Pseudomonas; species Pseudomonas sp. 8_5_2. The sequence goes on along the minus strand of NZ_CM181238.1, from coordinate 3,526,800 downwards.
ACCACCGGCGAGGCGGCCAAGATGGCGGTGATTTCCCCCCTGTTGCTGCCCGACCTGGCGTTGCTCGACGCCGAGCGCACCCTGGGCCTGCCCCCGGCGATCACCGCCGCTACAGGGATCGATGCCATGGTCCATGCCATCGAGGCCACCACCAGCCAGTACAAGCGCAACCCGCTGTCCAGCCTGTTGGCCCGTGAGGCGCTGGCGCTGCTGGCCGGCAACCTCGACCAGGCGGTGCACAACGGTGGCAACCTGGCGGCGCGCCAGGCCATGCTGCTGGGCGCCTGCCTGGCCGGGCAGGCGTTTGCCAACGCGCCAGTGGCGGCGGTGCATGCGCTGGCCTACCCGTTGGGTGCGCGTTACCACGTGCCGCACGGGCTGGCCAATGCGCTGGTGCTGCCCCACGTGATGCGCTTCAACCGTCGCGAAGCGTTCGCCGACTATGCCGCGCTGGCCCCGGCACTGCTGGGCGATCGGCTGGTGCCTGGCGACCCGCATGATCTGTGTAACCAGTTCATCGATGAGCTGGAGCAGCTGGCGCCACGCTGCGGCCTGCCCAGCCGGCTGCGAGATGTCGGGGTGCCGCGGCACAGCCTGCCATTGCTGGCCGAGGATGCCCTGCAACAGCAACGGTTGCTGGTCAACAACCCGCGCAAGGTCACCCTCGACGACGCATTGGCCCTCTATCAGGCGGCGTTTTGAACATGGCCAGGGAACGCCCGCTGCGCGGCGCCTACCGCTACTTCCAGCCGATCACCACGCGCTGGCACGACAACGACCTGTATGGGCATGTGAACAACGTCGTTTATTACGGGTTTTTCGACAGTGCCGTGAATACCTGGCTGATCGAGCACGCCGGCCTTGATATCCACCACGACCCGGTGGTGGCCTACGTGGCCGGGTCTGCCTGCGACTATTTTGCCGCCGTCGCCTTCCCGCAACGCATCGAGGTGGGCATCGCCGTCGAACGGTTGGGCAACAGTTCGGTGCACTACGCCCTGGCCGTGTTCGTCGAGGGCGAGCCCGAGGCCTGCGCCGCTGGCCGTTTCACTCATGTGTTCGTCGATCGCCTGAACAACCGCCCGGTCACTATTCCCGCCAAATTGCGCAGCGCCTACGAAAGCCTGCTGCCGGTGTAACTGCCCAAGGAGAGCCGTTTCATGCAAGACGCCGTCATCGTATCCACCGCGCGCACGCCCATCGCCAAGGCTTGGCGCGGCGCGTTCAACGACCTCACCACCCCCAGCATGAGCGCCATTGCCATCCGCGCCGCCGTCGAGCGCGCCGGCGTGGAACCGGACGAAGTCGAGGACCTGGTGCTGGGCACCGCCATGCAAAGCGGGACCGCCGCCATCAACCCGGCGCGCTTGTCGGCCCTGGCGGCTGGCTTGCCGCAGTCGGTGGCCGGGCAGACCATCGACCGCCAATGCGCTTCAGGGCTGATGGCCATTGCCATCGGCGCTCAGCAGATCCGCGGCGAGGGCATGCAGGTGGTGGTCGGGGCCGGGCAGGAGCAGATCAGCCTGGTGCAGCACGCGCACATGCAGGCTGCCAATGCTGCCCAGGACGCCACGGTGCGGCGCCTGTGCGAGCACGCCTACATGCCCATGCTGCACACGGCCGAGCACGTCGCCAAACGCTATGGTATCGACCGCCACGCCCAGGACCGTTACGCCTTGCTGTCGCAGCAGCGCACAGCGGCAGCGCAGGCGGCCGGGCTGTTCGCTGATGAAATCGTGGCAGTCACGGCGCAGCGCAAGGTCGTCGACAAGGCCACTGGCGTCCAGTCCCACGAGCGCGTGCACCTGAGCCAGGACGAAGGTAACCGCCCGCACACCCGGCTGGCGGACCTTGAGGCACTGCAACCGGTGATCGAGGGCGGCTGCGTGACTGCGGGCAATGCCAGCCAGTTGTCCGATGGTGCCAGCGCCTGTGTGCTGATGAGCGGTGCCCGGGCGGCACGCGCAGGCTGCCAGCCGCTGGGGCTGTACCGGGGCATGGCGGTGGTGGGCCTGGCCCCGGAGGAAATGGGCATCGGCCCGGTGCTGGCGATACCGCGCCTGTTGGCGCGCCACGCGTTGCGGATCGAGGACATCGGCTTGTGGGAGATCAACGAGGCATTCGCCTGCCAGGTGCTCTATTGCGCCGAACACCTGGGCATCGACCCGGCGCGGCTCAATGTCAACGGGGGCGCCATCGCCATCGGCCACCCCTATGGCATGAGCGGTGCGCGCATGGTCGGGCATGCGTTGCTCGAAGGCCGCCGGCGCAAGGTTCGCTACGTGGTGGTGAGCATGTGCGTGGGCGGGGGGATGGGCGCGGCAGGCTTGTTCGAAGTGCTCTGAAGCACCGCCTTGGAGCCATAACGAACCGGCATGGCATTGATCCGAAGACGCTATTTGTGAGCGTAATCAAACCTGCCTGATACTGCTCGTCACCGACACCGCCGGCCTGGGCGGCCGGCGCGTCCGCGCTGAACCCATCATTTCCCTCTCTAATAAAACAACAAGAGGTTAAGAGTGAGCGCAACCCTCCTATTCTGCCGGCGCCAGGCGCCGCTGGCGGCCCTGTGCTGCCTGCTCGCCACCCCGGTTGCGGGCGTTCAATTCAACGTTGGCTCGCTGCAAGGGCGTTTCGACTCGGCGCTGTCATTGAGTACCGCCGTCAGCACTGCCAACCCCGACAAACAGCAGTTGCAGGCTGCCAATGGCAACGACGCGCGGCGCAACTACCGCTCGGGCGATGTGTTTTCGGCGATGTTCAAAGGCACCCATGACCTGGAGCTGCACCGCGATAACGTGGGTGTCTTCCTGCGTGGCACCTACTGGTATGACACCGCGCAGCGCGACCACAGCCAGCGGGCCGTCGACATCGACGACCGCAACCGCCAGGTTTCGGCGAAAACCGCCGGGGCGGAGCTGCTCGATGCGTTCGCCTATGGCCTCTACGACATTGGCGGTGAGCCCGGTTCGCTGCGGGTGGGCAAACAGGTGGTCAACTGGGGGGAAAGCCTGTTCATCCAGGGCGGGCTGAACGTGATCAACCCCTTCAACCAGGCTGCGCTGCGCCGGCCAGGCTCGGAAGTGAAAGACGCCCTGGCGCCGGTCAACCTGCTGTATGTCACGCAGAACCTCAACCAGGCGCTGTCTTTCGATGCCTTCTACCAGCTGGACTGGGAGCAGACCCGACTGGAAAACTGCGCAACGTTCTTTTCCGCCAACGACTTCATGCCCGAAGGCTGCCAGGGGCTGGATGTCGGCGGGCAGATGGTGACCAACCCGGCTGTGTCGCCGGCCCTGGCCCCGTTTGGTGTGACGCTGACGGAGGAGGGCGTGCGCGTGCCTCGGGGCGCCGACCAGGATGCACGCAACGGTGGCCAATGGGGTTTTTCGCTGCACTGGTACGTTGAACCACTGGATACCGAGTTTGGCCTTTTCGCCGCCAATTACCACAGCCGCTCGCCGTACCTGGGTACTGTCAGCAGCCGCTATTACGCCAATTCGGGCTTTGCCCGTGAACTGTGCGGCAACGTCGGTGTGGCGCTGGCCAATTGCGGTGCCTTTCTGGCGTCCAGCAACGGGCAGACCCTGGCCGGCGCGCTGCGCATGGGCACCTCGCAGTACCGGGCGCAATACCCCGAAGACATCCGCCTGTACGGCCTGACCTTCGCCACCACTCTGCGCAACGGTGCCGCCGTGCAGGGCGAACTGAGCTACCGGCCGAACATGCCGGTGCAGCTCAACGGCAACGATCTGCTGCAGTCATTGCTCAATGCCCCTGGCCGCAGCCCGCTCAACGCCGACGGCCTGCGCCCTGCGACAGACAACACACCCTTCGACGGTTACCGGCGCAAGGAGGTGACCCAGGCCCAGATATCGGCCGTGCAGGCGTTCAGCCAGGTCATGGGCGCTAACCAGCTTCTGCTGATGGGCGAAGTGGGCGCCACCTATGTCGGCGGGCTGGAGGGGCGTTTCGGGCCGCGGTATGGCCGCTCCGGTGCCTATGGCAACGGCGAGCTGGCCGACAACAGCCTGTGCCTGGCGATCTCGAAAAGCCCGGGCGACTGCAACGACGAGGGCTTTGTCACACCCTTTTCCTGGGGCTACCGCCTGCGCGCGACCTGGAGCTACCCCAACCTGATCCAAGGCCTGGACATTCGCCCAGGCCTGGCCTGGGCCCATGACGTCAAGGGTTACTCACCGGCGGACAGCTCGGGCTTCAACGAAGGCTCGCGCTCGATCAGCGTGGGCGTGGACCTCAGCCTGGCCAGCCAGTACTGGGCCAGCCTGGCCTATACCGATTACCTCGACGGCGATTACGGCACCCGCGGCGACCGCGATTATGTGGCGTTCAGCGTGGGCGCCAACTTCTAGTGCAACCAAGGAGCACGACCATGTCCAAGCGCAGCATGCACCCTTCATCCGCCAACCTGACGGGTATCGCCCTGGTGCTGGCCGGTGCCCTGGCCCCAACCCTGGCGGTCGGTGCACCGACCGGGCAAGGTGTGATGGAGGGGTTCCCTCCGGCGCCGGAGTTGCGGGTCAACCAGGCCAACGCCTTTCAGCCACCGTACTTGCGCTGGTCGATGCGCCACGCCCGCGAGGTGTCACCCACCCGGAGTATCGGCCGCGCAGCCACACCGCTGGCGTTGACCGAAGGCCGCGCGGCGGCGCTTGACCAACTGGCCTTCAGCGCCGGCGACCAGCCGTTGACCTTGGCCGGCTACCTGCAGCAAACCAGCACCGACGGGCTGATCGTGCTCCACCGGGGCAAGGTGGTGTTCGAGCGTTATATGGACGGCTTCCAACCCGGTCAGCCCCACATCTGGGCGTCGATGACCAAGTCTGTCACCGGCCTGATCGCCGCACAGCTGATCGCTGAAGGTGCGCTCGACCCGCAACGTACGCTGGCGCATTACGTGCCGGAACTGCGCGGCACGCCGTTTGGCGAGGCGACGGTGCAGGCCAACCTGGATATGCAGGTGGCGGTGCAGTACCCCGCGCAGATGCCGCCGGACCTCGGCCTGTTTGCCGCCACCGGCCTGATCCCGCGGGGCGAGGGCATGCCAGGGGATATCTACAGCTTCCTGCGGCAGGTACTGCAGGCGCCGAACCCCGCTGGCCAGGCGCCGTTCTTCTACCAGAACGGATCGCCGGAAGCGCTGGCCTGGGCGTTGCGGCGTATCACCGGGCTGAACTGGGCGCAGTTGGTCGAGCAGCGTTTGTGGTCACGCTTCGCCGAGGACGATGCCTATGTGCAAGTCGACCCGCTCGGTACCGAAATGGCCAGCGGCGGCATCAGCTGCAACTTGCGCGACACCGCCCGCTTTGCCGAACTGGTACGCCGCGAACTGGCCCGCGATGCCAAGGGCGACAGTTTCAACCAGGCGGTGCACAGCACTTTCCAGCCTGCGGACCCGGCAGTGTTCGCCCAAGGCAGCCTCGGCCCTGGGCGCCCTGGCTACGGCTACCGCAATTACTGGTACCAAAAAAATGACGGTGAAGGTTCCGTCGAGGCCAGCGGGCGCTTCGGGCAGAAAATCTACATCAACCCCCGTCGCGAACTGGTGATCGTCAAGCTCTCGGCCACCGCCGACCAGGGCCGTCGCGCCACGCGTGCTGACGGCGAGGCAAACGCCCCCGCGCGCATCGTGGACTCGCCGGCTACGTTCAATCGCATGGTGGGTGCGGTGTTGGCGGCACTGCCGGGTTGATTTGCAACAGCTGATCCAAAGCTCTGTAGTCAGTACCGGCCTCATCGCCGGCAAGCCGGCTCCCACAGGAATATCGCCAGCCTTCAGGCATGCGCTGTACCTGTGGGAGCCGCGCTTGCCGGCGATGGGCCGCGACGCGGCCCCGGTTACAGATGTCCGCCAAGGGGCGTGACCGGCAGCGTTCGACCCTTGGCGGACGTTCAGCCCATGCGCCGCCCTTGCAGGGTAATGCGTGCATTCCACCCGGCGTTCCGTGGTCACAAACGCCCTAGGCTGTTCGACTTCAGATTCCATTCAGATTCGACCCCGATAATCCCTCCGTCGAACCCAAACCGGGGGGAGTTTCATGACCCAGCCTCACTGGAGCAATCTGCTCCCGCTACCCATCGGCAGCCATGCCGACCATCACGCTCACCTGACGCTCCATGTGGCAGGTGATCCTGCACGTGAAGACTTGCAGCATTTCATCCACCAGTGCTTTGCCAGCGTGCATCAGGCAGATGTGCAGCATTACTTGCCAGAGCTGCTGGCCTTACATGACAGCCATAGTCGACTGATCGCCGCCGCCGGCATGCGACCGGCGAGTGAAGGTCCGCTGTTCCTTGAGCGATATCTGGATGAGCCAATAGAGGCTGCCATCTCTCGGGTTGCAGGCGTTTCTCGGGACCGAGCATGCATGGTTGAGGTGGGCAACCTGGCGTCACTCAGCGCCGGCAGCGCGCGGATCATGATCATTGCCGTGACGTGGCTGTTAGCTATGCGCGGTCTTGAGTGGGTCACATTCACAGGCGCGGCGACGCTGATCAACAGTTTCCGGCGGCTGGGACTGATGCCCACGGTATTGGCCGCGGCCGACCCAGAACGTCTACAGGGCCAGATGGACCAATGGGGTAGCTACTACGATCAACGTCCTCAGGTATTCGCCGGCAGCATCGGCGTTGGCTTCGATGCCCTGACCCGCGGGGGGGTGTTCCAACGCCTTGGGTTTCCCTGCTTGGCCCCGGAGGCCGGTCATGCCGCATGAACCGAGCGCCTTTCGGGCTTTACTGCTCCAGCATGCCGAGCACAGACCTGATGATGTAGCTGTGCAGGGCCCGGTTCAGCGTTTCACTTACAGGGGGCTTCTCGACGAGGTTGAGTCCCGTATCGCCCGTTTGCAGAGTGAACCACCGGGCGCGTTCGTGGTGGTACTGGATAACGGGCCTGAAGTGCTGTTCTGGGACCTGGCGGCACTGTTCGTCGAGCGCCCTTGTGTGATCGTACCGTCGTTCTTCAGCGCGGCTCAGTTCCGACATTGCCTGAGGCAGAGTGGTGCCACGATTGTTCTGTGCCAACAACCATGGACGGCTCAGCTACTCGAGCAAGGCTTTGCCCAGCATCAGCCAGGGGACTTCTGGAGGCGAGCGCACGGCGCCATTGCGATGCCGGCGGGCACGGCAAAGATCACCTATACCTCTGGCAGCACCGGGGCACCCAAAGGCGTGTGCCTGGGGGCTGAGACCATGCTGCGGGTGGCGCGTGAACTGGAGGCTGCCAGCCGGCCCGCCGAGCCGCAGCATTACCTGGCGGTACTGCCGCTGGGTGTCTTGCTGGAGAACCTGGGCGTTTACGCCGCGCTCATTGCGGGCGCCTGCGTCCAGCTCTACCCGCAGCAACAGCTGGGCATGGGCGGGGCAAGCCAGGTGGATTTCACGCGCTTGCTGGCGGCAATTGCGCTCAGTGGCGCGCACAGCCTGATCCTTGTGCCGCAGTTGCTGATGGGGTTGGTCACTGCCATCGAGCGCGGGCTCATGCGTGTGGGTCCGCTGCGGTTCGTGGCGGTGGGTGGCGCTCGCGTATCCCCCAGCCTGCTGGCCCGGGCCGAGGCGGTGGGCTTGCCGGTGTTCGAGGGTTACGGGCTGTCCGAGTGCGCCTCGGTGGTGGCGCTGAACCGCCCAGGGGCTGTGCGCGCTGGCAGCGTTGGCAAGCCGTTGCCCCATGTGCAGGTGCGCATCTCGGGTGATGGCGAGGTGCTTGTGGCCGGCTCGACCTTGCTGGGCTACCTGGGGGACACACCTGTCAGCGACAAGTGGTGGGCAACGGGTGACCTGGGTCACCTCGACGAAGAGGGTTACCTCTACCTGGACGGACGCAAGAAGCACCAGTTCATCACCAGTTTCGGGCGTAACGTCAACCCGGAATGGGTAGAGTCCGAGCTCACCCAAGGCGGCGTGATTGCCCAGGCGTTCGTGCATGGCGAAGGCCTGCCGCGCAACCTGGCACTGCTCTGGCCACTGGACCCCACGGCCAGCGATGAGGCCATCGAACAGGCCGTACAAAACAGCAACGCGCAATTGCCCGATTACGCCCGGGTGCATACCTGGCGCCGTCTTCCCGCGCCATTGAGCGACCGTGACGAAACCTTGACTGCCAACGGCCGCCCGCGACGCGAGGCGATCCTGCAGCGCTATCACACCCTGTTATCCGACATTTCGCTGTGAGGTTGACCATGTCCTTTTTCGACACTCTGCAAACACAAACTACCCAGGAACGTCACGCGTTGTTCGCCGTGCCGGTCATACGGGACGCGCTGGTCGGCCAGGTCAGCCTGGACAGCTACATCGCCTTCCTCACCCAGGCCTATCACCATGTGCGCCACACCGTCCCGCTGATGATGGCGTGTGGCGCGCGTCTGCCGTCGCGCCTGGAGTGGCTGCGCGGTGCCGTGTGCGAATACATAGAGGAGGAGTACGGCCACGAGCAGTGGATCCTCAACGACATCAAGGCCTGCGGCGGCAACTGGGAGGCCGTACGTGACGGTCGGCCAGCGCAATCGATCGAGCTGATGGTCGCCTACCTTTACGACTTGATCGCCCGTGGCAACCCGGTAGGGCTGTTTGGCATGGTCAATGTGCTCGAAGGCACCAGCATCGCCTTGGCTACCCAGGCTGCGGGCGCTATCCAAAGTACGCTTGCCCTGCCTGAGCAGGCCTTCAGCTACCTCAGCTCCCATGGTGCGCTCGACCAGGACCACATGGTGACCTATAAACAGCTGATGGACCGCCTCGATGATGAGAGTGACCAGCTAGCCGTCATTCACGCTGCCAGGATCGTCTACCGTCTGTACACCGAGATGTTCCAAGGCCTGCCACGCGCCGGGCAGCACGAGGTGCGCCATGCGTTTGCCTGAGTCCGTGGTGATTCTTACCGGTGCCAGTGGTGGCATCGGCCTGGAGCTGGCCGAACAACTGTGCGCGGCGGGTGCCCGGGTGCTGGCGGTCAGCCGGCACATGGGCAAGCTGGCCGGCCTGATGAACCGTTACCCGGACCGTCTGCGTTGGCAGACCGCCGACCTGCGTACCCGGGAAGGGCGCGAGCAGGTTGTCGGTCGGGCTCGCGAAATGGGTGGCGTAAATGTGCTGATCAACGCTGCCGGGGTAAACCGCTTCGCCTTGCTCGACCAACTGGACGAGCACGCACTCGACGAGTTGCTGGACATCAACCTGAAGGCCCCTGTGCAACTGACGCGCGCCTGCCTGCCGTTGCTGCGCGCCCAGCCCAGGGCATTGGTGGTCAATGTCGGCTCCACCTATGGCTCGATCGGCTATCCCGGCTATGCCACCTACTGCGCCAGCAAGTTCGCGCTGCGCGGCTTCTCGGAAGCGCTTCGCCGCGAGCTGGCCGATACCACGGTGAATGTGCTCTATGCAGCGCCCCGGGCGACGCGTACGGCGATGAACAGCAGCGCTGCAACAGCGCTCAATCAGGCGTTGAAGGTCGGCATGGACGACCCGGCGGATGTCGCCCGTGCAGTGCTCGAGGCGGTGCAGTCAGAACGCAGCGAACTGTACCTGGGCTGGCCGGAAAAGCTCTTCGTGCGCATCAACGGCATGTTGCCGGGGGTGGTCGATCGAGCACTGCGCAAACAACTGCCTGTCATCCGCCGCTACATCGGTAGCCACTCCAAGGAATCGATCAAATGAAGCGACTGCTTATTGCCAGCTTGCTGGCCTTCGCCCCCGTTACCTGGGCATTGGACCAGGCAGGTACGCAGCACCTGAGCGAGCTGCAGCAGCGCTGGGCACAGATCCAGTACCAGTTACCCAAGGACAAGCGCGCCGACGCCTTCGAACAACTGGCGGGTGACGCGGCGGCATTCGTGCATCAATACCCCGGCACAGCTGAGCCACTGATCTGGGATGGCATCATCAACAGCAGTTGGGCGGGCGCCACCGGTGGCCTTGGGGCACTGGGCAAGGTCAAGGCGGCGAGGGCAAGCCTGGAGCAGGCCATGAAGCTGGACCCCAACGCCCTGCAGGGCTCCGCCTATACCAGCCTGGGCACGTTGTACGATCAAGTGCCCGGCTGGCCGATTGGTTTCGGTGATACCGAGATGGCCGACAAGATGCTGCGCAAAGCCTTGCAGATCAACCCCAACGGTATCGACAGCAACTATTTCTGGGCTGATCATCTGTATCGGCAGAAGCGCTACCCGGAGGCTACCGCAGCCCTGCAAAAGGCTTTGCAGGCACCGCCCCGGCCGGGGCGCGAGCTGGCTGACCAGGGCCGCCGGGCCGATATCGATGCTTTACTCAAGGCGATCAAGGACAAACAGGACTGAACATGCGGCTATTGCTGGTTGAGGATGACATCGCGCTTGGCGAAGGGATCTGTGACGGCTTGCGCCAGCAGGGCTATACCCTCGACTGGTTGCGGGACGGTGTCAGTGGCTTGCATGCGTTGCAGCACGAGACCTTCGACCTGGTGATCCTGGATCTGGGATTGCCCCGCATGGATGGCATTGAACTGCTGCGGCGGGTACGCGCCGGCGGCGACAGCCTGCCGGTGCTGATCCTCACCGCACGGGATGCCCTCGACGATCGCATCACCGGCCTGGATGCAGGTGCCGACGACTATCTGGTCAAGCCGTTCGACCTCAACGAGTTGAAGGCGCGCCTCAGGGCTTTGCTGCGCCGCAGCGCCGGGCGCGCCAAGGTGTTGATCGAACATGCCGGGGTCAGCCTCGACCCGGCCACCCAGCAGGTTCACTACCACGGCGTTGAAGTGGTACTGACCCCGAAGGAGTACGTGCTGCTGCATGAGTTGCTGGCGCAACCCGGCAAGGTTTTCACCCGTGAACGCCTGACCCAGTTGCTGTATGGCTGGGATGAGGAGCCCGAGAGCAATACGTTGGAGGTGAATATCTACCACCTGCGCAAGAAGCTGTTCAACGGCCTCATTCGCACGGTGCGTGGCATTGGTTACCTGGTCGAGGCCAAGGCATGAGCTCGCTGCGCCAGCGCACCCTGTGGCGGGTGATGCTGTTGCTGCTGCTGGGTTCCGGCCTGCTGGCACTCTATAACTATCACGACAGCCGTCATGAAATTAACGAAGTGTACGACGCGCACCTGGCCCAGAACGCTCGCTTGCTGCAAGGCGTCATGAGCCTGCCGGTGCAAAGTGGCTCGCGTGAAGCGATGTACCAGGCATTCAACGTGGCATTGGCACAGGCGGGTCACCATCGGGTAGGCCACCCCTACGAGAGCAAGTTGGCCTTCCAGGTCTGGCAGGACGGCGCTGGCCTGATAGTGCACACACCCAGTGCGCCGAGCATCGACCCTCCACCGACGGCCCCCGGGTTTTACGATTTATCCAGTGGTGGCAAGCAGTGGCGCGGCTTTGTGCTGCCGGTACCGGAACGGCATTGGGTGATCTGGGTAGGCGAGCGCGACGATGTGCGCTACGACCTTATCGACCGCATCGTTCGGCACACCCTGTTCCCGTTTCTGCTCGGCAGCCTGGCCTTGGCACTGCTGGTTTGGGCCGCTATCGGCTGGGGATTGCGGCCGTTGCAGAACATGGCCAACGTCATCCGTGGGCGTCACGCCGATTCGCTGGAGCCGCTGCAGTTGGTGCCGCTGCCCTCGGAGCTAGAGCCCATGCAGGCCGCCATCAACCGCTTGCTGGCGCAGATCGAGGACTTGTTGCGGCGTGAGCATCGGTTCATTGCCGATGCCGCCCACGAAATGCGTACACCCCTGGCCGTTCTGCGGCTGCATGCGCAAAACGCGCTGGAGGCCAGCAGCGATGCCGAGCGGCAAAAGGCGCTGGGCTTTCTGATGGGCGGGGTCGACCGGCTCACCCGGGTGGTCAACCAGTTACTTACGCTCGCCCGTGTCGAGCCAAGGTTGGGGCAGCGCGCGAGCACACAGGTCGACCTGGCCGCCGTGGTCACCGAGACCTTGGCTGACCTGACCCCGTGGATATTGGACCGCGGGCTTGAGCCCTCGTTGGACATCGGTGAAGGCGACCATCACCTGGCGATCGATGCCGGCGCCCTGGGCATTGCCCTGCAGAACCTGGTGTCCAACGCGGTGGAGCACTCACCGCCCGCTGGCCGCATCACCGTGTCACTCAGGCGCCTGGACAATCACTTCGAACTGGTCGTCGAGGACGAGGGGCCGGGTATCGATGAAGCGAGTCTGTCGCGCGTATTCGAGCGTTTTTACAGCCGTAATAGCCCGAATGGTGCAGGCCTTGGACTGTCCATCGTAGCGACCATCGTCGACCGGCTGGGTGGCCACGTGCGTTTGCACAACCGGGCTGGCGGTGGGCTAGCCGCCACGGTGCTGCTCCCGGTGGACTGAGTCCACCACGCTCTCACGCATCTGGCCCTGTACGGTTTGATGATTGTTCTAGAAATCCTTGCACATGACATATGTAAATCCGTATATTCGGCTATCCATATGTATTGGTGCCGCCATGATTACCCCGCCCGATGTGTTCAAGAGCCTATCCGACGAGACCCGTGCTCGCGCCACCCTGCTGATCGCCAGCCTCGGTGAACTGTGTGTCTGCGAACTGATGTGCGCGCTGAACGACAGCCAACCCAAGATAAGCCGCCACCTCGCGCAGCTGCGCAGCAATGGCATGCTGTTGGATCGTCGCCAGGGGCAGTGGGTGTACTACCGCCTTAACCCGGAGCTTCCCGCCTGGGTGCATGAAATGCTGCAGATGACCTTGCAGGCCAACTCACAGTGGCTGGCAGGCAACTCGCTTCGGTTGCAGAACATGGACGGCCGCCCCGTCCGTGACGCTGCCTGCTGCTGACCCACATCGAGCGAGATCTTCATGCTGGTCGCAATCGCCGTCTTTGTTTTCACCCTCATCCTGGTCATCTGGCAACCGAAGGGGCTTGGCGTTGGCTGGAGTGCCGCGCTCGGTGCCCTCATAGCCCTGGCGGCGGGTGCCGTTTCGCTGCATGACATCCCGACCGTGTGGGCCATTGTCTGGAACGCCACCGCCACCTTCATCGCCGTCATCATCATCAGCCTGCTGCTGGACGAGGCGGGGTTCTTCGAGTGGGCCGCGCTGCACGTGGCACGCTGGGCAAACGGCAGTGGCTATCGATTGTTCGCGTTCTGCGTGCTGCTCGGTGCTGCGGTGTCAGCGCTGTTCGCCAACGATGGTGCGGCGCTGATACTCACGCCCATCGTCATGTCGATGCTGCTTGCGCTACGTTTCTCGCCCGCCGCGACGCTAGCCTTCGTCATGGCCGCCGGCTTCATCGCCGACACGGCGAGCCTGCCGCTGGTAGTCTCCAATCTGGTGAACATCGTCTCGGCCGACTATTTCAGGCTCGGCTTCAGCGAATACGCCTCGGTGATGGTGCCGGTGAATTTCGTCAGCGTGGCCGCAACCCTACTGGTGCTGTTCCTGTTCTTCCGCCGTGATATCCCGAGACATTACACAGTCGCGGCCCTGAAGCCGCCGAGCGAGGCGATTCATGACCGCGCGACCTTCAACGTCGGTGGCTGGGTACTGGTGGTATTGCTGATCGGCCTGTTCGCCCTGGAACCACTGGGTATTCCGATCAGTGCGGTAGCTGCAACTTGTGCGGCAATCCTCTTTGCCGTCGCCGCTCGCGGGCATCGCATCTCAACCCGTCGTGTCCTGCGCGAAGCGCCCTGGCAGGTGGTGGTCTTCTCTCTAGGCATGTACCTGGTGGTGTACGGGCTGAAGAACGCCGGTCTCACCGATATGCTCACCCAACTGCTCGATCGCCTTGCGCAGCAAGGGCTGTGGAGCGCCGCCATCGGCACCGGGTTGATCGCTGCATTGCTGTCTTCGGTCATGAACAACATGCCCAGCGTGCTGGTCGGCGCCTTGTCGATTCAGGCCAGCGAGGCGCAAGGGCTGGTGCGTGAAGCGATGATCTACGCCAACGTCATCGGCTGCGATCTCGGCCCCAAAATCACCCCCATCGGCAGCCTCGCCACGCTGCTCTGGCTGCACGTGCTGGAGCGCAAAGGCATGCGCATCACCTGGGGGTACTACTTCAAGGTCGGCATCCTGCTGACGCTGCCAGTTCTGTTGATCACCCTTTCGGCCCTGGCATTGCGCCTTAGCCTCTGACATCCGCCACGAAGCGGAGGAGCCCCCCATGCGAGTCCTGTTCATGTGCACAGCCAACAGCTGCCGCAGTATCCTTTCCGAGGCCATGTTCAATCACCTGGCGCCTCACGGATTTGAAGCCGTCAGTTCCGGCAGCTTTCCGAAAGGCCAGGTGTTGCCGCGCAGCCTGACCACCTTGCAGAATGCCGGCATCGCGACGGATGGGCTGAGCAGCAAGGGCAATGACGCGTTCGAGGGTTGCCCTCCTGATATCGTCATCACCGTTTGCGACAAGGCTGCCGGTGAAGCTTGCCCGGTGTATTTCGGCCCTGCACTGAAATCGCACTGGGGGCTTGAGGATCCGTCCGATGTCGTGGCTGACGAAGCGTCGATCGACGCTGCATTCCACGCCACCCTGGCCCGCATCGAGTTGCGCTGCCGGGCGTTCCTCGCTCTTCCTTTCGACATCCTTGGCCGCGACCAGCTCAAACGCGAGCTGGATCGCATTGGTGCTCTCTGAGCAGGAGGAAACATGTCCGAGCAACTGCCTAATCTCGATCTCTCGCTGTTCGACCTGCCGCCAGCTGAAATCCCCGCCAGCGCGCACAAGCCGCGCATCCTGTTGCTATATGGGTCGACCCGCGAGCGCTCCTTCAGCCGCTTGCTGGTAGAAGAAGCAGCGCGCCTGCTGGAGCACTTCGGCGCCGAGACGCGTCTGTTCAATCCCTCTGGCCTGCCGCTACCTGACGACGTGCCGGTGGAGCATCCCAAGGTGCAGGAGCTGCGTGATCTGGTGCTGTGGTCGGAAGGCCAGGTCTGGTGCTCGCCGGAGCGTCACGGCGCAATGTCTGCCGTGTTCAAGGCCCAGATCGACTGGGTTCCCCTGGCGCTTGGCGCCGTGCGCCCCACCCAGGGCAAGACACTGGCGGTGATGCAGGTCTGCGGTGGCTCGCAATCGTTCAACGTAGTCAACCAACTGCGGGTGCTGGGCCGCTGGATGCGCATGTTCACTATCCCCAACCAGTCGTCGGTGCCCAAGGCCTATCTGGAGTTCGATGATGCAGGCCGCATGAAACCGTCGGCGTACTACGATCGCGTGGTGGACGTCATGGAAGAACTGGTGAAATTCACCCTGCTGTTACGTGATCGCCAGCAGTTTCTGGTGGATCGTTATTCGGAACGCAAAGAAAGCGCCGAACAGCTTTCCATGCGCGTGAACCAGCGCTCGATCTGAGGCGAAGTATGGGAACACATGACCAGAAACCTGAACACGCTCATCTCCCGTCAGTCAGCTAAGCCATTGGGGCTGCGCAGCAGCCCCTTTGGCCTTGACTGACTGGCATTAGCGCACGGGGGGCATGGGTTCGATCAAATCACCTTGAACTGGTGGGTACCATCGCGTTCAAGTTGTGCGATCAAGCCTGAGCTGAAGGCCCAGGACGCCCCCTGACCAGGATTAGCGCTGGGTGGCTGAGCCTGCGCTGTTAGCAGACACTGCTCCTCGCCTGCACCACACACCCCAACTCAAGCCCAGCACAGCCGCCACCACCGACGCGGCCAGAACCCCGAGTTTCGCCGCCCCTAGTGAACCAGGGTCGACGAAGGCAAGGTTGGCGATGAAAATCGACATGGTGAAGCCGATGCCGGCCAGCAGCCCGACCAGGGTAATGCTGCGCCAGTTGACCTCGGCGGGAAGCACGCACCAGCCCAACCGGACCATCAGCCAACTGACGCCGACGATGCCCACGGGTTTGCCAGCGACCAGCGCGGCAACGACGGCGATCATGACCCACTGGGGGCCCTCGGCGGACAGGTCGACACCCGAGAGGCTAACTCCGGCATTGGCCAGGGCAAATACCGGCATGATGCCGAAGGCGACCCAAGGGTGCAGGGTACCCTGCATGCGCACCACCGGCGGTACCAGTTCGCGCTGGGCCAGGCGCAGCCGTTTCAACGGGTCCATAAGGTCGCTGGCGTCCTGCTCAGGCGACTTGGCACGCCCCAGCAGTTCTCCGGTGAAGCGGGTAATGGCATCCAGCGGGCGCTCACGCATCGGCATTGCCTTGACCGGAGTCATCAGGCCCAGCACAACGCCAGCGAGGGTAGGGTGGGCTCCGGTCAGCAAGATGCCCAGCCAGGTGATCACACCAGGAATGAGGTAGGCGTAGGCAGAACCCACACCCATCTTCTGCAGCCCGATCACCATCAACAGACCGATTGCCGCAACGCCGAAACCGCTGTAATCAAGGCCGCCCGAGTAGAAGAAGGCGATGATCAGCACGGCAATGATGTCATCGATGATTGCCAGAGCGAGCAGAAACACCCGCACATTCGATGGGATCGACTTGCCGAGCAGCGCCAACACACCTACTGCAAAGGCGATATCCGTAGCCGTCGGCACAGCCCAGCCTTGTTGCTCTGCCGGCGCGTGGCCAAACGCCAGGTAGAGCAGGGCGGGTACCGCTACGCCGCCGAGGGCGGCAGCCATGGGCAGCGTGGCTTGGCGCAAGCTGGACAGTGCGCCCTCGTGGATCTCGCGACGGATCTCCATGCCCACGACCAGGAAGAAGATGGTCATCAAGCCATCATTGATCCAGAAGTGCAGTGACTGCGAATAGACCAGCGAGCCCACGCCGATCGTCAAGGGGGTATGCCAAAGGGCTTCATAGCTGTCTGCGGCCGGAGAGTTCGCCCAGATCAGGGCAGCCACAGCGGCAACCAGCAGGACAATGCCGCTGACCGCTTCGATGTGCAGGAAACGCTCAAGGTTGGCGAAGGCACGCTCGGCCAGTGCCTGGACGCGAGGCAATTCTGTGTTATGCATAGGCGCAAGTACTCCCGCATGGCGGCCCGACCTGCGCTGTTCTTTAACCTGCCCCCCTGCACTATGCAGTTGGCACCCGTCGGCTAGTGTACCGAACAACCGCCTTCAAATGAAAAAAAACTGGGGCTTCCAGTCCCAGGCGGCACGGTGGTGATTTGAGATTTTTTCCTGCGAACGTTAGGGTTTATGTTGGTTTCGAGCCTATGGAGCTAGGCAAGCGGGTAGTTACCGACCTGCTAGCCTTGGGAAATGTCGGCGTATTCAGGCGCGCTGTGCACATCGCCTTACAAGGAGAACTGCCGTAATGACTGCAGCCCCCAAACCGAGGAGCACCCTCAACCCACCCGTCTTCTACAGCAGCGCAATCCTCATCTTTCTTCTGGTCTTGTACGCCACTGCATTTCAGGAGCACGCCCAGACGCTCTTCGAGCAAGTCCAGCAATGGATCATCACCAATGCCAGCTGGTTCTACATTCTCACTGTAGCGCTGGTGTTGATCAGTGTGGTGTTTCTGGCCGTGAGCCGTTACGGCGATATCAAGCTGGGCCCGGACCACAGTGAGCCGGATTACCGCAAGAGCAGTTGGTTTGCCATGCTGTTCTCGGCTGGCATGGGGATCGGCCTCATGTTCTTTGGCGTGGCCGAGCCGGTCATGCACTTCACCACGCCGCCCGTAGGTGATCCCGGCACCGTTGCCGCGGCCCGTGAAGCGATGAAAATCACCTTTTTCCATTGGGGCCTGCATGCCTGGGCAATCTACGCCATCGTCGCGCTCATTCTGGCCTATTTCAGCTTTCGCAACGGCCTGCCCTTGACCTTGCGCTCGGCGCTCTATCCGCTGATCGGCGAGCGGATTTACGGCCCTATCGGGCATGCCGTCGATGTTTTCGCCATTCTCGGCACAGTGTTCGGCGTGGCGACCTCGTTGGGTTATGGGGTATTGCAGATCAACAGTGGTTTCCACTACGTGTTCGGTTTGCCAGTGAACACTACCGTGCAAGTCACCCTCATCGCCGCCACCTGCGCATTGGCGACGCTCTCGGTGGCCAGCGGTCTGGATAAAGGGATTCGCATCCTCTCCGAGCTCAACCTGAGCCTGGCGGTTATCCTGATGCTGTTCGTGCTGCTGCTAGGGCCCACGGTGTTCCTGTTGCAGACCTATGTACAGAATACCGGCGCCTATCTGTCCGACATCGTCAACAAAACCTTCAACCTCTACGCGTATGAGCCTACTGACTGGATCGGTGGCTGGACCTTGTTGTACTGGGGCTGGTGGTTGTCCTGGTCGCCGTTCGTGGGCCTGTTCATCGCACGTATTTCTCGAGGCCGGACCATTCGCGAGTTCGTCTGCGGCGTACTGTTCGTGCCCGCGGGTTTCACCCTGCTGTGGATGACCGTGTTCGGCGACTCGGCAATTCATATGATCCTCAACGATGGCGTCAAGGAGCTGGCAGCGGTGGTCAGTGAAGACAGTTCCCTTGCCCTGTTTGCCTTCCTTGAGCATTTCCCGTTCTCCAGCGTCGTTTCGTTGATCGCGGTGCTGATGGTTGTGGTGTTTTTTGTGACGTCGGCGGACTCCGGTGCGCTGGTAGTGGATATGCTGGCTTCGTCCGGGCAAGGCCATTCACCGCTGTGGCAACGTATCTTCTGGTCAGTCAGCATTGGCGCGGTGGCGATCGCGTTGTTGCTGGCCAACGGGCTCAAGGCGTTGCAGACGGCGACCATCGCGAGTGCTTTGCCGTTCGCTGCCATCTTGCTGATCTCGATCTGGGGCTTGTTCAAGGCGCTCAGTCTGGATGCCACTCGCCGGGGGTTGCGTAATCAGGCCTTGCCTGGCCCCCGGCATGGCCGTGACCCGCACGGAGGCTGGCAGCGTCGACTGCGCAGTATCGCCATGATGCCGCGTCGGGCCCATGTGACCCGCTTCATCGCCGAGGTGGTAAAGCCCGCCTGTGACGAGGTCGCCGTAGAGTTGCGCAAGCAAGGTTACGACGTGAATGTGGGTGAACGCGACGATGGGCGGGTTACGCTCGAACTCTCCCATGCCGGTGAGGGGCGTTTCCTTTACGAAGTACGGCCACGGGCATTCAATACGCCAAGCTTCGTCATGCGCGATACCGAAGACGGCGGCGATGCCCGCAAGTATTTCCGCGCCGAAGTGCATTTGCGCGAAGGCGGCCAGGACTACGACATCATGGGCTGGAGCCGCGACGACGTGATAGGCGACATCCTGGATCAGTACGAGCGCCACCTGCATTACCTGCACGTGGTGAGCTGACGTTGATTCGCTCCTGCCCTGGCTTCGTCAGGGCAGGGCGGTTGGCCTGCTGTAATCACATCTATCAAAGTCGAAACCACATCACGACTGGCTTGCCGGCTGGAACAGCCCACGAACGACTTCCCGCAACCACCGATTGCCACTGTCCTGATGATATCGGGCATGCCAATGCTGTTTGACTGTGAACCCCTCCACCGCAAACGGGCAGTCATGCACCCGTAGCCCATGCATGTCAGCCAGTGTCTGCCCGATATGCCGCGGCAGGGTGGCCAGTAGATCCGTGGTGCCGATTATCATCCCCAACCCGAGAAACGCCGGCAGCTCCAGCATGATCCGCCGCTCGATCCCGGCCCGCGCCAATCCTGCCTCCAGCAGCTTCTGCCCGGTGCCGAAACTGATCTGGACATGCCCCTCGGCGCGGTAGCGGGTCAAGTTCATGCCCTTGCCCAGGCGGGGATGCAGCGGGTTGCTCAGGCACACCCAGTCCTGCTCGAACAGCACCTGCTGGTACATCCCTCCACCCAGCCAGGGTACGAAGCCGATGGCCAGGTCCGCTTCGCCCGATTCCAGCGCGCTCTCTGTATTGCCATCGATGCGCGCTGCCTCCAGGCGGATGCCGGGGGCATGGTTGCGCAGGTGGTTGAGGATGCTCGGCAGCAAGGTGATATGGCTGGCATCGCTGACGCACAGGCGAAAGCGCCGCTGCGCTGTGCCGGCGATGAACTGCGGTTCCCAGGCGGTCAGCCGCCGCAGCGATTCCAGCACCTCGCGGCACGGCCCGATCAACTGGTCTGCGCGTGGGGTAGGGGCCATGCCGCCAGGCGTGCGCACGAACAGCGGGTCGCTCAACTGTTCACGCAGGCGCGCCAGCCAGATGCTGATGGTCGGCTGGCTCTGCACCAACTGCTCGGCGGCGCGGGTCACGCTGCGGCACTGGTACAGCACGTCGAACAGCTGCAGCAGCTTGGGTTCGGGCAGGGCCTCCAGCGCTTTCATTATTGCGAATCTCAATGATGGTATTGAAGCCATTGTATAGCGCAAATAACCCTCGCTGCATAAGGTAGTCGCAAACCACAGGAGGTCTGCGACGTGAAAATCTGCATTCTGGGCGCCGGTGCCCTGGGCTGCGCCATTGGTGCGGCCCTGAGCGAGGCGGGGCATGAAACCTGGTTGTTGAACCGCGGCCGGGCGCACGTCGAGGCGATGAACCTGCACGGGCTTCAGGTGCACGACGAACGAGGTGAGCGGCAGATACCGGTCAACGCTGCTATCGAAGCCGAAGATGTCGGCGTGGCCGACCTGGTGGTGGTGCTGGTGAAGTCGTTCCACACCGCCGAGGCCATCGCCGGTGCTGCCGCGCTGATCGGGCCGCAGACGCTGGTGCTGTCGCTGCAGAATGGCCTCGGTCACGAAGACATCCTGGCCGACGCCGTCGGTCGTGAGCGGGTGCTGGCCGGCAAGACCTATGTCGGTGGCGTGCTGCTGGCGCCCGGTTCGATCCGCGCAGGCGTAGCCGGCAAACAGACCTTTATCGGTGAACTGGATGGCCAGCTGACACCGCGGGTGCAGGCCATCGCCGAAGTCTTCAACGGCGCCGGGTTGGCCACCACGGTCAGCGACAACATTCTTGGAACCATGTGGGACAAACTGCTGGTCAACGTCGCCACCGGCGCATTAAGCGGCATCACCATGCTCAGCTATGGCCAGCTGTACAGCGAGCCGCTGCTGGAAAGTACCGCCAAGGCCGCCGTGGCCGAAGCCATCGCCGTGGCCGAGCGCGCTGGCATCCGACTCAGCCTGAGCAGCCCTGACGCCGCCTGGACCTTGGCCGCTGAGGGCCTGCCGGCGAGCTTTCGCACCTCGATGCTGCAGAGCCTGGAAAAAGGCTCGATCAGCGAAATCGACTTCATCAACGGCTCCGTCGTGCGCTGGGGCCAGCGCCATGGCGTGGCCACGCCGGTCAATGCGACCCTGGTGGCCTGCATCAAGGGCATCGAGCGCGCCATGGCCGATCACCAGAAGAGGGATACCCCATGAGCCAGGCAAAAGCCTACCTCGAACACGTGGCGTTCTGGGTGCAGGACATCCAGTGGCATATCCGCTTTTTCAGCGAGGTATGTGGCATGACCATGCGTGAAGTGCAGGGCGACGTCGAGCAGCCGGCGCAGTACTGGACCCTCGGCGGCCTGCAGTTCATCCATCAGCCGGACTTCACTGGGCCAGAGGGGCGCATGGCGCACTTGGGCATCATGTGCGAGGACCTGGAGGCGGCATTGACCGCCGCCCAGCGCTTTGGCGTCAGCGAAATGCCTCAAGGCCGCAACTGGCTGCGCCTGCCAGACGGCCTGGCAGTGGAATTCATCCAGGCGCGGCCGGCGAAATGCGTGGCCCAGGCACTGGCCATCGACCCGCGTGCGCAGGTGCAGGCATGAGCGTGATTGAAAAGTACTGGGACGATGCCCGCGAAGGCGACGAATGCATCAGCCCGACATACACCGTGACCCGCGAACGCATCCTGGCTTACGCCGATCTCACTGGCGACCACACCCCGGTGCATGTCGACGAGGCCTACGCCAACGCCAGCCACTTTGGCTGCCTGGTGGCCCACGGCCTGTTCGGCTTGTCGATCGCCGATGGCCTGAAAACCCAGTGCGAGTACCGCTTCCTGCCGGGCATGTCGCTGGGCTGGACCTGGGACTTCGTGCTGCCGATCAAGGTCAATGACGTGCTGCATGTGCGCATGCGGGTGGGGGCGATGCGCCCCAGCAATAGCCGCCCAGGCTGGGGCATCGTGGTGCTGCCATCGGAACTGATCAACCAGCACGGCGACGTCGTGCAGCGTGGCGAGCACCGGCTGATGGTGCCGCGGAGGATAGAAGCATGAGTCAGCCATTACCCTTGGCGGGTATCCGCGTCATCGACTACAGCCACTTCCTTGCCGGGCCTTATGTGGGGCGCTGCCTGGCGGCGCTGGGTGCCGAGGTGATCAAGGTCGAACGGCCGGGCAGCGGCGATGCCGGTCGCCAGCATGCATTTACCCTGGACGATCAGCAGAGCGGCTATTTCCTGCAGCTGAACATGGGCAAGCAGGGCGTCAGCGTCAATATGAAGGACCCGCGTGGCAAGGCATTCATGCAGCGCCTGAGCGATTCGGCGGACGTCTTCATCGAGAACTACCGCCCAGGCGCGCTGGACAAGCTGGGCCTGGGCTACGCCGAGCTGTCGGCGCGCAACCCGCGCCTGGTGTACTGCTCGATTTCCGCCTACGGCCACACCGGGCCGGACGCCCACCGCGCCGGCTTCGGGCTGATCGCCGAAGCCAAGAGCGGCATCATGCAGATGGTTGGCGTGCCGGGCGAAGCGCCGCCGCTGCTGCGCATTTCGCTGGGTGACATGTACACCGGCATTCACGCAGTGGCGGCGATCAATGCCGCGCTGCTCGGTCGGGTGAGCAGTGGCCGTGGCCAGCACATCGACATGGCCCTGTATGACACCCTGGTGTCGATGCACGAATACGCGGTGCAGTGCTACACCTTGTCTGGCGGCACCGTGCTGCCCCAACAGACCGGCCACGACATGCCCACCTCGACCCTGTACGGCGTGTTCCGTGCCGCCGACGGTGACCTGGTGATCGCTGCCCAGGTCGACGATGCCTGGCGGCGCTTCGCCGCCATGCTCGAAGCCAACGGCGGCCCGCCCGGGTTCGGTAGCGACCGCCGCTATCACCACCTCAACGGCCGCAACGCTCACCGCGAGACGATCCTGGCGGTGGTCCGTGACTGGGTTGGCGCGCGCCGGGTGGCTGACATCCTCACGCTGCTCGATGGCATCGACATCCCCAGTGCCAAGGTGCAGTGCATTGACGAGGTGCTGGCCGACCCGCAGATCCAGGCCCGCAACATGGTCATCGAACAGCAGCACCCACGCTACGGCACCTTGCGCCTGCCCAACCTGCCGTTCCGATTTTCCGACTGCGACACCACCATCCACCAGGTAGCCCCGGACCTCGGCCAGCACAATGCCGAAGTCGCTGCCGGGCTTGGCTTCAGCCCTGAAGAAATCACCGCCATGCAGGCAGACGGTGTGCTGTTTACTCAAGGAGTTGCGCGATGAGCGACCGCTACGCAGTGATCGGCCGGCCGATCAACCACACCAAGTCCCCTTTGATTCATGGCCTGTTCGCCGAGGCCAGCGGCCAGGCGCTGGAGTACGGCGCCATCGAAGGCGGGCTGGATGATTTCGAAACCCAGGTGCTGCATTTTCGTCGTGACGGCGGGCGGGGCATGAACATCACCGCGCCGTTCAAGTTGCGGGCCTTCGAGCTGGCCGATCGGCGCAGCGAGCGGGCCCAATTGGCACGGGCGGCCAATGCGCTGAAGTTCGAGGATGGTCGTATCCTGGCGGAGAACTTCGACGGTATCGGTTTGTTGCGGGACATCGAAGAAAACCTCGGCGAACCTCTGCGTGATACGCGCGTGCTCATGCTCGGCGCCGGCGGCGCCGTTCGCGGTGCGTTGCTGCCGTTTTTGCAGGCCGGGCCTCGCGAGCTGGTGATTGCCAACCGCGATATGGCCAAGGCACTGACGTTACGCAACGAACTGAATCACCCACGGTTGCGCATCAGTCGCTACGAAGAGCTGGAAGGGCTGGGTTTCGACATCGTTGTCAACGCTACCTCCGCCAGCCTGACGGGTGAGCTGCCGCCGCTACCCAAGGGCGTACTGGCCGAGACGCGCCTGGCGTATGAGCTGGCGTATGGCAAAGGCCTGACGCCGTTTCTGCGTATGGCGAAAGCGCAAGGTGTAGCGCGCATGGCCGACGGCGTCGGCATGCTGGTCGAGCAGGCGGCGGAAGCTTTCGCCTGGTGGCGAGGGGTACGACCTGAAACCCGTGGCGTGATCGATCGACTGACCATTGCGCTGGAGTAAGCCGTGGTCGTCGGCCCAACATTTTCTCGAAACACGGCGTAGAGATCCGAAACCCCCAGTAGGCGGACATCACGGAAGTGATGTTCGCCCAGCCTGTTGTTCATTCAGATGCAAACGATGGTCGCTCGGCGAACCATGCCACCGCCAGCGCCTTGAACGCCTCAGCCGAAGGCGTCAGCGGATAGCGCTGGTCATGCGCCAGTACGATGCTGTGGGTTGGCAGTTTTTCCTCAGTCGGCCGACACACCAGCGCATGACCATCATAACTACGGTCACCAAATGGCCGGGTGTAGATCAGCGCCACGCCAAACCCGTTGGCGACGAGGCTGCGCTGCAACTCGAAGGTGCGTACACGGTGCACAACGGCGGGTGAAAGGTCGTAAAAGCTGAACAGATCCAGCACATGTTGCCAACTGTGGACCTGATCGGTGACTACCAGGGTGTATTCAGCTAGCGCCTTGAGACTGACGCGCGACTGCTTGGCCAGCGGGTGATCGGCCGCCAGCAGTACCTGGGCCGTCAGCTGACACAGCTGGGTGCAATGCGTGTTCGCTGGTAAACCCAGATCGTAGGTGATGGCCAGTTCTATCGCCCCCTCGCTGAGCCGCTTGCCAACATAATCGAAGCTGCCATCGCGCATGTCGACCGTGACCCTTGGGCAGGACTCCTGCATCCGTCGCACAATTTGTGGCAGGCAATACGGCGCCAGGTCTTCAAAACAGCCGACTACCAGTTCACCGACACACTCGCCTGCGTTGGCATTGATCTCGGCAAAGGTCTGGGCCTCTGCCAGCACGCGGCGGGCCTGGACCATGACCGTACGACCGAACGGGGTCAGCGATATCCCCAGGCCACGCTGGCGTATGAAGATCGACTGACCCAGCACCTCCTCCAGTTCGGTGATGGCCGCCGAAATGGAAGGCTGTGAAACATGAAGCTCCATGGCGGCAGTGGTCAGGTTTCCGTGCTTGGCCGCTGCGAGCGCGTAGCGAAGCTGTCGCAGTGTGAACTTCATAGGTTTTTCCGTGGTGATGCATCAGGACTTATTATTTTATCCTTTTTTGAGGTTGTGAAATATTTCTCCTGCGCAGTGATCATCTTGTTTGGGAGCGTCACAATGACAATTACAAAAGCTCTGCTGACCACGACACTTTCTTTAGGGCTGCTGGCGTCCGCCGGCGTCAGCCAGGCGGCCGGTTGGTGCGAGTCGGGCAAGCCGGTGAAGTTCGCCGGTTTGAACTGGGAAAGCGGGATGCTGCTCACCGAGGTGATGCAGTTCGTGCTGAAAAATGGCTACGGCTGTGACACCGACAGCCTGCCGGGTAACTCCATCTCCATGGAAAACGCCCTGAGCAGCAACGATATCCAGGTGTTCGCCGAGGAGTGGGTAGGGCGCAGCGAGGTCTGGAACAAGGCGGCGGCCGCCGGCAAGGTCGTCGGCGTCGGCTCGCCGGTGGCTGGCGCGGTCGAAGGCTGGTATGTGCCGCGCTATGTGATCGAAGGCGATGCCAGGCGCAAACTCGAAGCCAAAGCACCGAACCTCAAGAGCATTGCCGACCTGGGGCAATACGCCCAGGTATTCAAGGACCCCGAAGAACCGGACAAGGGGCGCTTCTACAACTGCCCGGCCGGCTGGACCTGCGAGCTGGACAACAGCGAAATGCTCAAGCGCTATGGCCTGGAGAACACCTACACCAACTTCCGCCCGGGCACCGGCCCGGCACTGGATGCCGCCGTGCTGTCGAGCTACAAGCGTGGCGAGCCGATCCTCTTCTACTACTGGTCGCCAACCCCGCTGATGGGCCAGGCCGACCTGGTCAAGCTGGACGAGCACCCAGGCGTGGATAAATCCGTGACCATCAAGGTGGGTGTGTCGAAGGCCTTCCACGAGCAGGCACCAGAACTGGTGGCTGTGCTGGAAAAGGTCAATCTGCCGGTCGATCTGCTGAATCAGAACCTGGGACGCATGAGCAAGGAGCGTATCGAGGCGGCGGAACTGGCCAGGTTGTTCTTCAAGGAGCACCCCGAAGTCTGGCACAGCTGGGTCAGCGAAGACGCAGCCAAAAAGGTCGACGCGGCACTCTGAGGGCGTGGACGGGTCCGGCGCCTGCCGGGCGTGCCACCTAGCAGTCCGCTTCATGCACTTGCTCGAGAGAAATCCATGTTCCCGAAAAACTTCACGTTTTCCATTGCCGACTGGGTCAATGGCTGGGTTGATGCGCTGGTCACTCACTACGGTGACGTGTTCCGGCACATTTCCGAGACCCTGCTGTGGGCCATCGTCAACCTCGAAGGTTTGCTGCGCGCAACACCCTGGTGGCTGATGCTGGCCATCGTCGGCGGTATTGCCTGGCACGCCACCCGTCGAGTCGTACCCACCGCGGTGATC
This sequence comes from Pseudomonas sp. 8_5_2, assembly GCF_059295255.1. NCBI lineage: Bacteria > Pseudomonadati > Pseudomonadota > Gammaproteobacteria > Pseudomonadales > Pseudomonadaceae > Pseudomonas > Pseudomonas sp. 8_5_2. The sequence continues at coordinate 3,500,295 of NZ_CM181238.1, read as the reverse complement.
GTAGGTTTGCTGTTCCTGGTCGGTGCGGTCGGGCTCTGGGACAAGCTGATGCAGACCCTGGCGCTGATGCTGGTAGCAACGCTGATCTCGGTTCTGGTCGGCATTCCGCTGGGTATCCTGTCGGCGCGCAACGATCGCCTGCGGGCGGTGTTGATGCCGCTGCTGGACATCATGCAGACAATGCCCAGCTTCGTGTACCTGATCCCGGTATTGATGCTGTTCGGCCTGGGCAAGGTGCCGGCGATCTTCGCCACTGTCATCTATGCCGCCCCGCCACTGATTCGCCTGACCGACCTGGGCATTCGCCAGGTGGATGGCGAGGTCATGGAAGCGATCAATGCGTTCGGTGCCAACCGGCTGCAACAACTGTTTGGCGTGCAGTTGCCGCTGGCGTTGCCGAGCATCATGGCCGGTATCAACCAGACCACCATGATGGCCCTGTCGATGGTCGTCATCGCGTCGATGATCGGTGCCCGTGGCTTGGGCGAAGACGTCCTTGTCGGCATCCAGACCCTGAATGTCGGCCGCGGCCTCGAAGCGGGGCTGGCCATTGTGATTCTGGCGGTTGTGATCGACCGCATTACCCAGGCCTATGGCCGGCCACGGCATGGGGTGGGCAAATGAGCGCCAAGCAGACGATGAACAAGATCGAAGTCAACCATGTCTTCAAGATATTCGGTGCGCGTGCCGAAGATGCCCTGAAACTGATCCGCCAGAACAAGACCAAGGAGCAGGTGCTGGCCGAAACCGGCTGCGTGGTCGGGGTCAACGATCTCTCGTTGTCCATCGGCAGCGGCGAGATCTTCGTGATCATGGGCCTGTCAGGCTCGGGCAAGTCGACCCTGGTGCGTCACTTCAACCGCCTGATCGACCCGACCAGCGGCGAGATCCTGGTCGATGGCGAGGACATCCTGCAATACGACATGCAAGCCCTGCGCGAATTCCGCCGGCGCAAGATCAGCATGGTGTTCCAGAGCTTCGGCCTGTTGCCGCACCGCAGCGTGCTGGACAACGTCGCTTACGGGTTGAAAGTCCGTGGCGAGGGCAAAGCGTTGTGCACAGAGCGTGCCCTGCACTGGATCCACACCGTGGGCCTCAAGGGTTACGAAAAATCGTACCCGCACCAGCTGTCGGGCGGCATGCGCCAGCGCGTCGGCCTGGCGCGTGCGTTGGCTGCCGACACCGATATCATCCTGATGGACGAAGCCTTCAGTGCGCTCGACCCACTGATTCGCGCCGAAATGCAGGACCAGTTGCTGGAACTGCAAAAGACCCTGCACAAGACCATCGTCTTCATCACTCACGACCTGGACGAAGCGGTGCGTATCGGCAACCGAATTGCCATTCTCAAGGACGGGCGCCTGATCCAGGTCGGCACGCCCAAAGAAATCCTCTACCAGCCTGCGGACGAATACGTCGATCGTTTCGTGCAGCGTCGCGTAGCTTCGCTTTAAGGACCCGCGAGTATGTCGTTTGCCGAAAAAATCATCATCGCCGAGGCGCCCGTTCGCTGGCAGGACGTGGTGGCTGTGGCCCGGCATGGAGCGAAGCTTGAGCTGGCCCCATCGGCCTGGGCGCGGATCGATAACGCCCAGGCGATTGTCCAGCGCATCGTATCCAGCGGTGACCGCGCCTATGGCGTCAACACCGGGCTTGGCGCCTTGTGCAATGTTTCGTTACAGGACGAACAACTCAGCCAGCTGTCGCACAACACCTTGCTCAGCCATGCCTGTGGCGTGGGTGCCGCGCTGTCGGACGAACAGACCCGGGCGATCATGTGCGCGGCGATCATCAACTTCTGCCAGGGCCGTTCCGGCCTTCAGCGCAAGGTGGTCGAGGCGCTGCTGACGCTGCTCAACCAGCACATCACCCCGCAGGTGCCGAAACAGGGGTCGGTGGGGTATCTGACCCATATGGCCCATATCAGCATCAGCTTGCTGGGCGTCGGCCAGGTCAGTTATCGCGGCCAGATCGTGCCAGCGCAGCAAGCCTTGGCCGAGGTCGGACTGGCACCGGTCAAACTGGGTGCCAAGGATGGTCTGTGCCTGGTCAACGGTACGCCCTGCATGACCGGTCTGAGCTGCCTGTCCCTGGACGATGCCACCCGGCTGAGCCAATGGGCGGACGTTATCAGCGCCATGAGCTTCGAGGCCCTGCGCGGCCAACTCGATGCCTTCGACCCAGAAATCATCGCGCTGAAACCCCACCCTGGCATGCAGCGGGTGGGCAGCAACTTGCGTCGCCTGCTGGACGGTAGCGAAATCATTGCCGGCAGCCATGGCATTCGCACCCAGGACGCTTTGAGCATTCGCTCGATCCCGCAGGTTCATGGTGCCGCGCGCGACCAGTTGGACCACGCCGCGCGGCAGATCGAAACCGAACTCAACTCCACCACCGACAATCCGATATTGCTGGGTACACCCGAGTCGTATCGGGTGGTTTCGCAGGCGAATCCGCATGGCCAGTCGGTGGCCATGGCGGCCGACTTGCTGGCCATCGCGGTGGCCGAGATCGGGGCGATTGCCGAGCGTCGTCTCGATCGCCTGATCAACCCGCTGGTCAGCGGTTTGCCGGCCTTTCTGGTTAGCCAGCCGGGTGTGAACTCGGGCATGATGATTGTCCAGTACGTCGCCGCTTCTCTCTGTGCAGAAAACCGTCAGCTGGCGCAACCGGCGGTCATCGACAACTACGTCACCTCCGGTCTGCAGGAGGATCATCTGAGCATGGGCACCAATGCCGGTTTGAAGCTGCACCGCGCCCTGCAGAACTGCACGCAGATCCTTGCCATCGAATACCTGTTGGCCGCCCAGGCTTTCGAGTTCTTCAAAGAGCAGCGCTTTGGCGCAGGTACCCACATTGCCTGGCGGTTGTTGCGCGAACGGGTCCCGGCCTACACCCAGGACCGTTGGCTGGCCCCGGATATCGCCAGCAGTGCATCGATCCTGAAGGACCCCAGCCTGCCTGGCGCTGCTTTCCCCGGGCTGCTGTGACAGATGTAGGCAGCTGGCGAACTTCCTGGCCTGTTGCAGTTTGATGAGCGACGGCAGGGGCAGCACGGGCTGTACGTGGTCACCCCACAGGAACCTCGGGGTAGGCATGGCTTCTCAAGGATATCGTCAGCCTGATCAGGATGCCCTCATGTTCGCCATCGACAGCAGCACCCAGCCCATGCAAGCCTTGCGGTTCGAGGACGACGGGGCAACGCCCAACAGCCGTTTTCCCGTATTGCTTTACCGGCTGCAACGGGTGGAGCCTGCCCATGACAATGCCGGCGCTTTCGAGTCCTTGTTCGCCGCGCACCAGTGGACGCCGCTCTGGCGTGCCGGCATTTTCGATTACCACCATTTCCACTCCAACGCGCACGAAGTGCTGGGCGTTGCCCGCGGCCGTGCCCGGATAATGCTCGGTGGTGCAGCAGGTCAGGCGCTGACGGTAAAGGCGGGTGATGTGCTGGTGCTACCCGCCGGAACCGGGCATCGTTGCCTGGCGTCCAGCGACGACTTTCTGGTCGTGGGCGGATATCCGCAAGGGCAGGAACACTACGACATCCAGCGCCCCGAGATCGGTGCTCACCAGCAGGCGCTGGCGAGGATCGCCAGAGTCCCAATACCTCAGCAGGACCCGGTTACCGGGGCTGACGGCGCCCTGACAAGACACTGGCGGTGATCAGATGCCAGCGCGTGAGCACGCTTCAGGATCAACGCAGTGCCTCATCTGTCGTTAGAAATTCCCGAGGCTGGATCCTGCCCATGAATGAACGCCATCACCTCATCCAGGACCGGCGCCAGCCCTCGCATAGGGCGGGAGAATGCTGCGATCAATGTCCCGTGGCCCGGCCTGGAGAAATAGAGCTCGCGCACGGGCACACCTTGTTCGCGCAAACGTCGGGCCATGCCCCCCGTGTTACGCTCGGGGTTGACCAGCTTATCGTCCTTTGCCGCTATCAAAAGCGCCGGGGGCGATGCGGCGCTGATGTGGTTGATCGGTTGGGAGTCGGGTGGCGAATTCGGAAAGAAGAAAATCGGTTTAACCTCCGGGTTTTCGATGGGCAGAAAGTCGTAAGGCCCGGCCAGGCCGATCCAGCCGCTAAGCACCGAAGGCTGCATATCCACGGCTGCCAGCCATTTGGGGTCTAGCGCAATCATCGCTGCGTTGTAGCCGCCTGCGCTATGGCCCATCACATAGAGTCGCGCTGGATCGCCGCCGTACTGGCGGATGTGTTCGCGCGTCCAGCCAACCACTCGCGCACTGTCGTCGAGAAAGCCCTGATAGTGCACCTGGGGATAAAGCCGGTAATCAGCGAGCACCGCTACGATACCGCGTGCTGCCAGCGCCTCGCCGACAAAGCGGTAGTCACTGCGTGAACCGCTGTTCCAGCTGCCTCCATAAAAGAACACCACCACCGGCACATCGGCTGCGCGGTTGACCGGCGTGTAAACATCCAGCCGGTTGCGCGGATCCTTGCCGTACTTCAGGTCAGATACCTTGTGGTAAGTGCCTGCGGGGGTGAGCAGGTTTAACACGTTCAGTGGTGAACAACCCAGCAAAAGCCCCAGCAGCCCGCCGACAACCCACACGCGTAGAGCTATCTTGATCATGGCTCGCTCTCTGAGACGGTATGCATTCAGGACTGCGAGCTTGAGTAACAATTCAGGACGCTTTGCCGCGTTTCCATTCGTTCACTCATGTGATCAGCTCGCTTTCCTGGATGTTTGCAATAGGGCCTGGAATCGAGGCGTCGAATTGTGCCTCAGACGTGCTCGCCGCGCAGCCAGCGCTGGTGATAGTGGGAAAGGCGAGTCAGTCCGAACAGTGCACCCTCACGCATGACATCTGCCCGTTCGCCAAAAAAGCGTTGAGTGCGCGTAAAGACGGCAACGGGCTCGCCGGCAAAGGCCCAGGCAAAGCACATGGTGCCTGGAGGTATGCCGGATTCAGGCGCGGGCCCGGCGATTCCAGTAGTGGCAATCACCACATTGGCATCGCTGTCTCTCAAGGCACCCAAGGCCATTTCCCATGCGACTGCCTCGCTGGTAAGGCCATATCGCTCGATGGTCTCGGGGCTGACGCCCAGCAGGCGCTTCTTGGCACTGGGCGAATACACCACATAACCACTTTCCAATACTTCCCCAGTACCGGGCACCGCTGCCAGCAGCGCCACCATGCAGCCCGCAGTGCATGACTCGGCTGTGGTCAGGATCAAGTGGTTGTCTTTGAGGTAGCCGAGCGCGGCCAACACAGGTTCGGTTGCCATGGGAGAATCTACTCGCTAGTTGTTTCCGGTGGACGCAATCCAGCGGTAATTGGTTCATCACACCTTGCGCCCGACCATCTCCCATTGGCATCTCGCCTGAACTTCGCGCTGCGCGCTGGCTTCCTATGCCTATAAGGGGCAAGCCAGGCGCCACCCGACCACAGTAAGGGGCAGGAGATCAGCATGAACAGAGAAGACCAGGCCAATTCGCGCAAGCCGCAAGCGCCGACCAGATCCAAAGGGGAGGAGGAGCGCGACAATGATGCCCATCGTCCTGATGGTTCTACCGGTACTTCCCATGACTCCACCGCGCAGAAAACGGCACGTGACAAAGGGCATGAATGAACTGGAAAAAACCCGATAACGCAGGGGTCAGGCTCGCCGATTGGCGAGCCTGTCTTTATCAGAAAATCGGCTTGCCGCGCATGGCACTGATATAGCTGGCTTTCATCGCGCTAAAGCCTTGATCAGCTGCTCATTGAATGCCGGAATGTCATCCGGTTGGCGGCTGGTGATCAGGTTGCCATCGACCACCACCTGTTCGTCGACCCATTGGCCACCGGCATTGCGAATATCGTCCTGCAGTGTCTTGTAGCTGGTCATGCGTTTGCCGCTGACCAGGCCGCTCGATACCAGCAGCCAGGCACCATGGCAGATTACTGCCAGCGGCTTGCCCGCCGCGTCATGACTCTTCACCAGTTGCTGCGCGGCGGGGATGATACGAATAGTGTCGGAATTCTGCACGCCGCCCGGCAGTACCAAGGCATCGTAGAGATCGAGTCCGGCACCTTCGAAGGTTGCATCTACAGGGAATTCGTCTGCCGGCTTGTCGTGGTTCCAGCCGCGCACAGTACCCTCTTTCTCGCTGAGGATATCGACCACGGCGCCGCTACTTTTCAATGCCTCCAGCGGCCCAGTCAGTTCCACCTGTTCAAACCCATCCGTGACCAGGAAGGCCACGCGCTTGCCATTCAGTTGAGCACTCATCGTCTGATCTCCGTTAACGTCAAACCTCCAATTGGGGCTGTTGCCTGGCCTGGAAAGTTCCTCGGTAATGCCGGACCGCCAAGCGTTCGCCAGGCTTCATACATAATCAGCCGCCATAATCCGCCCGCCGGTGATTGCGTTGCCGCTTCGCTGCGCTATGGTGAGAGCACCCCACAAATAAGACTAAAGTCGTAGGAGGTCGGCATGCGGATACGCGGTGATGTGTTTTGGAAATGGGCAGATCCAACGCTCCATCACAGGTCTCACGACGAAACACTGGATGATGGCACCACCATGGATATCCAGGTGCGACTGTCGCGCACCGGCAATACCCAGTTGTTCATCGGGGTGTATGCCGGGGCGGGGATGGCGCTCCATGAAGAAGCGTTCGACTCCCGGCCTGGCGAGTCGATGACCAGGGCATTGGCATGGGGGGTAGGGCGCGCCAGGTGTCTGGCCACCCATCAAATGCCTTTCGAGCGGCAAGTAGCGTAATCGCTCTGCGCTCTCAGTGATGGCGGCGGCAACCTGGCCGCCACTGATATTGGCCAGCGCCGTCTCGCTGTAGCCCGAGCGGCCGCTGGGCCAACGTCTTGATGAAGAGGTTCCAGCTGGAGTCCTGCAACCGCGCATCGACAAAGCTGTCCTTGCGCAATGGCCGGGTGAAGGCAAGTTTCCGATCACTACGGCATCATGCAAACCGTCATCGCCTTGTGCTCCATGAAACGAACCCCGTACCTAGTTCGCGGGCAACAAGATCACGAAGTTCTTTTTCATGTCTTCCAGCACGGTCCATTTGCCCTTGGCGCCCGGTTCGATAATGAACGTGTCGCCAGCGGCCAGTGTGACGGGGGCGCAACCCTCCAGCTCGATGACGCAGCATCCACTCAGGACGTGGCAGAACTCCCAAACTTTATAATCGATGCGCCACGCTCCAGTGCTGGCTTCCCATTCTCCGGAAATGCGACCTTGCTGTTCATCGTGATAATACTTGGACGTCAGCGTGTGAGGGGTGCCCTCCACCACTTCTTCAAAAAAGGGCAGGTCGCGCACCGGTTGAATATCCAGTTCGCGGAACACGGTCAGTTTCTTGATCATGGTTTTTTCTCGAGCAGGTTGTGGGTAGGGCGGTACATCAAATAAGCCTCACCGGTTACGCCCAGCATCGGGTGCGGAACGATCTGGCAGGTTTTAACAATCTCAAAACCGTGCCGTTCGTAGAAGCGGCGCGCACCGTGGTTTTCTGCATAATCGATCAGGCACAGCCCATGCAGTCCACTGTCCTCAGCGCGCTGCTGGGCGTGGCGAAGAAACTGGACGCCCAGCCCCTGGCTGCGCCAGTCCTCATCCAGGGCCAGGCTGGATATGTACAACGTATCGGGTATTTCCATGTCGGAATAGGGCGCGAGGACCGGGTCGGTCTCGACAGGCCTGTCAGGAATCGCGCGCAAGGCGTAGCTATGCATCATGCCGATGACGCGCCCTTCAAAAGTGGCCATCAGGCAGTTCTTGTAGGAAAAGTCGCCCTGCTCCCTGGCGTAGCGAGACGTACCGATACTCAGCAATGCTTCTCCAGGTGCGGCGAGCTTGCTCCATATGTAATCGGCCATGCCCTCCGAAGTCAGTTGAAAGAAGCGCGCGATATCATGCGCGTCCGAGGCTTGAGCGGGCCTGAAGTCGATAGGCATGTGTAGTGTTCCCAGGGGGATAGGGTGGTTAGTCTTGAAGGGCTACGCCTTTGACAGGGCGGTAGGTTAGGCGGTTTGCACGGTTCCCATCATGCTCTGGGCGAACACCGTCGGCACGGCGTGCGACATGCGTGAAGTGGCTCGGTGCAGTAACGCCACGAACTTCTCCGTAGTACCCTCGGGATCCATCACGGCATCTGGGCCCGACAGATTGATTGCAGCCGTTACTTTTCCCCTGTGATCTCTGATAGCCATGGCAATCGCGGTCTGGCTATCTCATCGCAGACGCCATCGTCGATCACCTCCTCATGTAGGGCTCGCGCGGCGGCCAGGAATCCACCCAGGGTGATAGGCTGCCTGCCGGTTCTGGTCGACCGTCATCAACTGGTCGAGCATGGCTTCATCGGGCTCCTTCTTCATTTGGTTTTCCAGTACTTCTGCATTTCCAGAAAAAGGAACGAGGCGGTCCAGGTGATCAGCACCAGGCCCGTCAGCGCCTGCAGGCCGGTGAGGTATTTGAGGTGGCCGGTGGGGACGATGTCGCCGAAGCCTATGGTGGTGTAGGTGGTGAAGGAAAAATACACGCAGTCCAGAAAGCTCCCGTCGAAATTTCCGCTGAGCGTCCCCCAGCCCTCGGCATGGGCCATCAGGTAATAAGCCAGGGCGAAGCACCAGACTTCCACGGCATGGGCCAGCAACGCGCCCAACACCCCCGCGACGATACGGAACCGGTTCCACAGCCTCAGGCGTGGTAGCCAGTCGTTCAAGCGCAGCAGGCATTCGTAGTGGATGACCACCACCAGGATAACGATCAACATATTGATCAGTGTGACAGTGAGCATCATCGTTACTCGGGACGGGGTCGCAGGGTCAATGCTAGCTCACGCCTGGCACCGACCAGGCTGCACGCTCGACGACATCGCGCTGGCGCGGCAAGTGGCTGGGAATCGTGTCATCCGCTCCGATTGGCTCGGTGATTGGCGAACAAATAAGCGCAGTGCGGTTTCGCAGCGCCGAACACCGCCAGCACATGGGTTAACGTACCTAACGGGTCAACCAGTCATTCGGCTAAGTCGCCCATTTCGGTACGGGTCGCCGCCTACCAGCATTATCGCTGTGATCTTTGGTGAGGTTCGACGACTCAGAGAATTGGGTTTACCCTGACTCAGTGCACCCCTATTAGTTCGACAGCAAGAGCGCGGAGAGCGTCCTTGTCCTGTTGAATCAAAAGTCCACTGTCCGCGTGTTCAAGCAATCGCTTGGCATGCCGGCTGCTTGAGGATTGAAAAACACGGGGGTTAATCTGCGCCAAGCAGGTAAGCGCTTTGATCAAGCGCACGTTCACTTCTTGCAGAGCGGCGCCGTCCCTGCTGATCGGTGCAAAGAAATCATCGAACAAATCATCTACCCTCAGGGTGCGAACATGTACCTGCGCGCATTCGCTAGCCTGGCTCTGTGTGACAGCCTGCAGTCTGCCCCAACACGTGAGGGATCGAATGCCACGGCCAATGATGTCGATCGCCGTACCTGGATCGTTCACTGCCGGAGACAGCGCCCGCGAGGCGATCTCCGACAGCACTGAAAGCCCGAAACGCGGGTCGTGTTCGAAGGTTCTTCTGAGCCCGATGGTCAAGGCTGCGATAATCTCGAGGTCCAGTGCATCATCGACATCGGCCGGCTCACCGTTCAAAGCCAGGACTCTTGCCAACACCATTCCCTCATGAACGAAGGCCCCTGGCAGGACTTCAACATAAATACGGACCTTGGCGTCGGTTGCAATCTTGCCCAGAGAGAGAACATCGATGTGCTGTACATACCCCGTTTCACTGCTTCTCAAGGCATGTGTAGATTCAGGTAGTACGAAGCTGTCAGGGTAGGCCGCGCCGCCCAGGTGGGGATGCTCGACACGCTGCTGGATGGCTTTGATTACTGCCCTTTCGACACGATCGATCGTTTCGCCCACGCGCCCTAGTTTGGAAAGATGATCAATCCAGCGCAGCAACGTGTAAATGATCAGGATCACGACTGCAATCGTAACGGTGAAAAGCAGCACGCGACCTTGGGTACCGTAGGCGCCAGTGCTCAGTGCAATGATACCGACGAGACTGAACAGAAACGACCCGATAAAAGTGGCCAGCGCGTTCTGGGTCGTCGCGTCCTCCATGACCAGCGAAGTGGCACGTGGGGTTACCCCACTGCTGGCGGCACTATAGGCCGACACCATGGTGCTCAGCGAGAACGTTGTCACAGCAAGCATGCTTGACGCGATGATGCCCAGTATCTTGTCAACTGCGTCCGCGCCGATGCGCGCAGGCAAAGTGGCCGGCACCGCATCCTTGAATACCACGGCCAGAAGCGCTGTCACCACCCCCAGTAGCGAGAAGAGTGTCGCTCTGAACCAGAGGCGTTTGGCAATCCTCGTAGCCAACCAATGCCACCGAGCTATCATTAAGGTCTCCTTCGCCGAGGGAACAGTCCGACGCTTTGGCGTACTGCCAGAGTAGCCTTTTTCACGTGCAGGCTGCTTGAGCTTCAGCTTGCTCCACACACCCCAGGCCAAGCCAAGCGCGGCCGCGATCACCGAAGCCGATAGCACTTCCCGTTCTCCAGCGTCGTTTCGTTGATCGCGATGCTGATGGTTGTGGTGTTTTTTGTGACGTCGGCGGACTCCGGTGCGCTGGTAGTGGATAACATCCTGGATCAGTACGAGCGCCACCTGCATTACTTGCACGTGGTGTGCTGAAATGGATTCGGTCCTGGTCTGGTGCAGTCAGGGCAGGGCGGTTCGCCTGCTGTCCAAGGGCGGACTTTCACAGGACCAGAAGTCTACGGCAGCAATGCGTTCGCTCGGCGGTCCTAACCAATAGGACAGCGGCTGGCACCAATCTGTCGTGCAGACTTGGTAGTCGCCAGCCTCGGGCGTCCGCCCAGCGTGCAAAGGCTGCAGCGGTGGTAAGTCGCGATGATAATGCCAAGTTCCGTCGCGCAGTTGAGCGTCGTCCGGAATTTCCATGCCGGCTCCGCTGCCTTTGACGCGGGCCTCTACCAGCAACAGGCCAGCCTGGGTCACGTGGTAATCCTCTTCCCAGCGGAGCTTTTCGATACTGTGCTGCCAGGCCAGAGTAAAATCCTGTAGTGGCAGGCTGGCCCAGACCACGCCGGCCAGCCCAAGACAAAGGCTGGTCATGCGGGCTGCCCAGAGGCTGGCCGACTTCGCCAGTAGTGCCAACCCAGCACTGCCGTACCCAACGCAAAACCGGCCTCATCACTGATGGGCGCGGCGAGTATCAACGACACACCAGCAGCGAACGCCAATAGACGCTCCCACCCGGGCATGGGTGCCCGCAAATGCCCAATCGACGCACATCCCCAAAGGACTATCGCGAACACGGCTTTGATCACCATGTACAGCGTGGCGCCCAGGCTTTCGCCTTGCATCATCAACGCCGGGTCATACACCGCCATGAAGGGCACCACGAAGCCGGCCAAGGCAATGCGCACTGCCCAGAAGCTGATCAACAGCCCCTTTTCCTTGGCAATCGGGGCGGCGGCAAAGCACGCCAAAGCCACTGGCGGTGTCAGGTCGGCCAGGATGCCGAAATAGAACACGAACATGTGCGAGACGATCAGCGGTACCCCAAGTTCCAACAGTGCGGGGGCGGCAATGGAACTGGTGATGATGTAGTTGGGGATGGTCGGGATACCCATACCCAGCACCAGGCAGGTGAGCATGGTCAATACCAGCGAGAGGAACAGGTTGTCTCGCCCCAGGTCAAGAATGTATCCGGCAAACGTGGTGGCCAGGCCGGTCAGCGAAATGATGCCGATAATGACGCCGACCAGCGCACAGGCAATACCCACCGGCACCGCATGACGGGCGCCTTCCGCAAGGGCCATGACGCATGCGCGCAGGGTGGCGCGACCGCCTTGGACGAAGCAGCACGCAATGGCCAAACAGGCAATGACCAGTAGGATCACGCCGATCCCCATGCGGAAAAAACCAGAGCACAGTATCCCCAGCGCAACCCAGAAGGCCGCTCGCAACCATGTCTGGTGGGCGCGCAGGATGATGGCCGAGCCAAGGATGACGATCGCGGTCAGGGCCAGGCCGACCATTCCTGAAAACAAAGGCGTTCGTCCGGAAAACAACAGCGCGACCAGGACCATCAGCGGTACCAGCAGAAACCAACGTTGTCGCAACGCGTCCCAGGCACTCGGGCATTGCTCACGAGGCAAACCATGCAGATGGCTGCGCCGAGCCTCCAGGTGAACCATCCAGTAGACCGAGCCAAAGTACAGCAATGCCGGGATGAGTGCGGCTTTCGCTACCTCGGCATAAGGCACGTTGATCGTCTCGGCCATGATGAACGCTACCGCGCCCATCACCGGTGGCATCAGCTGGCTGCCCATGCTTGAGGTCGCCTCGACGCCACCGGCGAATGCAGCTTTGTAGCCGAAGCGCTTCATCAGCGGAATGGTGAATTGCCCGGTGGTGACGACGTTGGCCACGCCTGAGCCGGTAATGGTCCCCATCAGTGCTGAGGAAAACACCGATACCTTGGCCGGCCCCCCGCTTCTATGGCCGAACAGCCCCATGGCGAAATCGGTAAACAGACGAATCATGCCCGCTTGTTCAAGGAAGGCACCGAACAAAATGAACAGGTAAATGTAAGTGGCTGAGACGTAGGTGGGTGTGCCATACAGCCCCTCGGTGCCGAAGGCCAACTGATTGACGATCTGATCGAGGCCGTAGCCTCGATGCGCAAGTTCTCCTGGCAAGTATTGACCGAGCAACCCGTAGGCCAGAAACAGGGCGCAAATGATGGGCAACGCTATGCCCATGACTCGCCGCGCTGCCTCAAAGACCAAACCAGTCAGCAACAGGCCCGCGGCCAGGTCACTGCTCGTCAGCTCACCGGAGCGTTGAATCAGGTCGCCTTCGAAGTGCCACTGGTAGGCGGCAGTCGCCATTCCCGCAAGCCCCAGCAGCCAACCGAGAGGTTGCCACGGCCGACGGTGACCCACGAACGAATAGCTCAGGTACACCACCAGCAACAGGAACCCCAGGTGTACTGCACGCAGTACTTGGGTAGAAATCAGGGGGAAGGCCGCTGTGGCGATCTGGAACACCGAAAAGGCCAGCGCCACGGCAAAAAGCGTGGCAGGCCAACGATCGGTGCTGGCGTGAAGACCTTGTTGGGTATCACTCATGCGCTGCTCCATGGCTTGAGGATGTCATCAGGGGAGCAGGTTTTTCTCCTTGAAGTACCTTTCTGCTCCAGGATGTAACGGAATGGGCAGGTTCTTGGCCGCATTCTCGGTCTGGATATCTTTCGCTGCAGCGTGGGCCGTGACCAGGCGTGGAAGATTCTCGAAGATCAGCTTGGTCATCTGATAGGCCAGGTCATCGCTGATATCGGCGCGGGTCACGAGGATGTTGGTGATCGCGGCAGTCGATACGTCTGCACTCTGGCCATCATAGGTGTTGGCAGGAATGGTGGCGGGCTGGTAGGCGTTGTTGCCGATCTTGGTCACGACGTCAGCCGGGACAGGCACGAACACGACTGGCAAGGTAGCGGCCAAATCACGGATAGCCGCTTGACCGAGCCCTGAGGACTGGAGCGTGGCGTCAAGTTGACGGTTTTTGATCAGTTCGACGGACTCCGCATAGGGCAGGTACTCGACTTTCCCCATGTCTTGGTAGGTAAGCCCTGCGGCTTTGAAGATGGCGCGTGCATTCAGCTCTGTGCCGGACTTGGGCGCTCCAACCGAGACGCGCTTGCCCTTGAGGTCCGCCAGGGATGTGATCCCCGACTCCTTGCTGGCGACGATCTGGATGTAGTTGGGGTAGGTGCCGGCGATGGCCCGGAGTTTCTTCAAGGGCGTTTTGAATCCAGCCTCTGCGTCGCCCTTCCAGGCATCCGCCACCGAGTCCCCAAGCGCGAATGCCAACTCCCCTCGACCGGCTTGTAGCAGGTTGAGGTTCTCGACCGACGCCTTGGTGGCTTGCACGGAGGTCTTGCTGCCCTCGATGCCATGGCTGTAGAGCTGTGAGATGCCTACACCTATCGGGTAATAGACACCGCTGGTGCCGCCTGTGAGGATGTTGATGAAAGTCGGTGCGGCCTGGGCAGCAGCACAGACAGCAAACAAGGTGCTGGCCAAAGCCAGGCGAAGGGCTCGGTTCATGGCGTCGTTCTCCGCTTGTTGTTGTTCTTCCTGCGCCAGTAAACCTAGAACGAATATGCAGCCTCTGCCCAATTTTATGGCTGATTGTTTGTATGACGTCTGCTCTAGAATCGCCAGAAAGCTGGCGAGACGAGTACCAGCACGGTGAGGATTTCGAGCCGTCCAAGCAGCATGCCGACCGTCAGCAACCATTTCGCAGCGTCCGGCAACGAGGCGAAATTACCTGCTGGACCGATAAGTGTACCCAGACCTGGTCCAACGTTGCACACGGCGGTAGCGGCTCCGCTCAACGCCGTCGTCCAGTCGAGCCCTAGCAGAGAGAGGCCAAGGGCAATGACCGCGATGGTGACTGAGAAGAAGAACGAGAACGTCAACAGTGAGCGCACGATCTCTTCATCGATGGGGTGCCCATTGTATTTCTTCGAGATCATTGCCCGTGGATGGATCAACTGTTTCAGGCTGCTGACTAGCAAGGCCGCGGCCACCTGGAAACGGAATATTTTCAAACCGCCGGCAGTAGAGCCCGAGCAGCCACCGACGAACGTCAGGTAAAAGAACAGCATGATGGCGAAGCTGCCCCAGAGCGTGTAATCACCCACGGCGACGCCCGTGGTGGTCACCACCGAGGTCACATTGACCGCAGTGATACGAAACGCATCCCACCAGGGCAGGTCGCTGTGCCAGCAGAGCCAGGTTCCGACCGTGAGCCAAACGAAGACTAGAAAACCCAGGAAACCACGAACTTGATGGTCCTTGAGCAGGATGCGTCGATGGCCACGCAGCGTGGCGACATACAGGGTGAAGGGCAGGCTGCCGAGAATCATGATGACCACGGCCACCCAATGCACCGCAGGCTGCACCCAATGACCTAGCGAGGCATCCGAGGTAGAGAAGCCGCCGGTTGAAATCAGCGACATCGAATGATTGATGGCTTCGAACGGGGTCATACCGGCAGCCCACAACGCCCCTGTCCCCAGTGCTGTCAGGGCCAGGTAGACCAGCAGGATCATCTTGGCTGCCACATGTGAACGCGGCGTCACTTTGTCGGACCAGTCCGAAGACTCGGTCTGGAACAGGCGCATGCCGCCCACGCGCAGCAGTGGCAGGATCGCCACGGCCATGCCGATAAAGCCGATGCCCCCCAGCCAGTGCAGCAAAGAACGCCAGATCAGCAGCCCCGGCGATGCACTGTCCAGGCCGGTCAGCACCGTCGAGCCGGTGGTGGTGATTCCCGACATGGTTTCGAAGAACGCATCCGTGTAACTGATGTGCCGAATGAACACCATCGGTAGGGCCGCACATGCGCACACGATGACCCAGCTTGCCGTCGTGAGGAAATACATGTCCCTGGCCCGCAACTGCGGTGTGTCCGGGATGCCGCGAGCTACCATGACCAGGCCGGCGCACAGAATGATGAGGCTCGACCAGGCGAAAGCGCCGAGGTCGTCGCTGCGGTCATACAACAGCAGCGTCAGCATCGGGATCACCATGCTGACGGCCAGAGTAATCAGGAATACACCAATGATGAAGGCGATGAAACGCAATGCTGGAAGCGGCATTGAGTAAGCTCGTTAGGACAGTGCCGGCAGTATTGCCTGCTGTCCGGAAATGTCGAGTAAAAATGGCGTAAAGTCGTGGGATGGAATTGGCTGTCTGGTGCGTGCTGCCTATGACACAAGGTTTCCACGGTCCTGCCACACGATCCAGTCATCAGTCTTTGACATATTCCAGTTCGGCGCTGATCTTTCCGCTGCATTCCCGCTGTAACGCCACGAACTTCTCCGTAGTACCCTCGGGACCCATCACGGCATCTGGGCCCGACAGATTGATTGCAGCCGTTACTTTTCCCTGTGATCTTTGATAGCCATGGCAATCGTGGTCGAGTAATCCGGACGATGCAGCACCCATCCCCGCGCTCTATCACCCTCAGAGGCAGCGAATCTCTTTAGCTTCCTGACAAGTCTGGAATAAGCAGTGACCGTGGCGGTCAGACGGTCCGCCACGGGAGGGCTGATCGATAGCGGGTTTCAATCCGCCAACCCGGCCTTTTCCAGCACCTTGTCCAGCCAGGATTGATCCACAGCTCCAGTGGCGATTTCAGCCTTTACCCGCTCTTCATGGGCTTGATGAGCATGGGCCTGAGCCAGCACCTGCTCGGCTGCCGCGAGGGGGAACGCCACGACGCCATCCTCGTCACCGACGATGATGTCACCCGGGTTCACCAGCATGCCGCCAACCGACACCGGTACGTTGATTTCGCCTGGGCCAGTCTTGTAAGGGCCGCAATGCACGACACCCCGTGCGTAACAGGGGCTCGAACGGAATGAATCCACATCACGAATCGCGCCGTCGACGATGAACCCCACACAGCCGCGTTGTTCGGCGTAGAGCTTGATGAGCTCGCCGATCACCGCATTGTTGGTGTCACCCTGGGCGTCGATCACCAATACGTGACCCGGCTCGAGCAAGGTCAGGGCCTTGTAGATATAGAGATTGTCACCGGGCCGGGTCTTGATGGTCAGTGCGGTACCCACCAGTTTGCCCGTTGTGTTGTAGCGGGTCAGGCCTCGGGCACCAATGTGGCGGCCGAGGTTGTCGCTGATGTGCGGGGTGACCACCGAAGCGAAAGCTTCGATGACTGACGCGGGGGCCAGAGCAGGTGAAGCGAGGATGCGGGACCCGGGTAATAACATGTTCAATCTCCTGTTCAAGGGGTATGCGCCGATGTTAGGAGAGAACAGGCTTTGCTTTTAGCGATATTTTTTTATCAGAAATCATCGCCTCAAGTGATGATTAGCTGGTTGAAATTACAGGTTTGCTGGGCGAGACGGGCCACTTCGACCGTCAGCCCCTGGTAGCGGTCGGCCCTGTGAACGCAGACGTAGTTGATGGCTGGCAATGGCTGCTGCGTGTGGATCACCTTCAAGCGCTCCTGGGTGATAAGCGTGCCCATGCAGGCGAGCGGCAGGTAGCTGATGCCCACACCTGAGATGGTCAGGCCGACCTGCGCCACGAGGTAGTTGCTGGTCAGGGTCTTGCCAAGGCGAATGTCGTGTTCTGCCAGCCAGCGCTCGTAGGTCAGGCCGGTCCCTGAGCTGCCGCCCTGCGTCAATACGGTGAAGTTCGCCAGCGCATTCAGGCTGATGGCGCCGTCGCCTGGATACAAGGCGGGTGCACACATCCAGGCGTTCTCTACGGCCTTCAAGGGCGTGCTGATGAAGCGCGGATCGTGAAAGATGTCAGGCACGACGATGAGGTCCATCTCATCGTTTTCCAGCCGCCGCAACAGGTCGGTGCTGAGTTCGATGGAAGGCTCGAGGTCGACCCGTGGGTAGGTCTGATGTATGCGCTCGACCAGCGAGGGTAGCCAGGTGAGCGCGGTGAGTTCCGTCACCCCAAGGCGAAACCGCCTGATCAGGGTTTCCTTCGAGCTGATGCGTTCGAGCAAGTCGTCACGCTGGCGCAGCATGTCCACCGCGCAGCCATGCAGTTCGATACCCTTTTGCGTAAGCCGGGCAGTGCGCTTGGAGCGATCGAAGATCGATACGCCGAAGGCATCCTCCAACTCCTGGACTCGTTTGGAAATCGCCGACTGCGACATGTTCAGTTTGGTGGCGGCGGCCTCGAAACTGCCCAGCTCGACAATCCAGTAAATGGCTTCGATCTGCTTCAGGGTGATCACGTTTATTACCTCCGCAGGGCTGCTGTCTAGGGCGAGTGGGATTCAGACTGTCCACCAAAAGCGATGATTTGAGTTGAGTTTTTGTCGCTTTTTTTCTTGTATCACCGTGCCTAGATTACCCGCGAATTACAACAACAAGGGTGTGCACATTATGTTGACCGCTGAAATAGTCCATGCCAAAGGGCGCAGCAGCTACCGCTGGATCGTTGCCGGGATGATTTTTTCCATCTACACCATCGCAGCGGCGGACAGGGCCAATCTCGGTGTCGCGCTGCCGTTCATCCGGCAGGAATTCGAGATGAGCAACGCCCAGGCCGGCGGCCTCATGAGCCTATTCCTGCTGGCCTACGCACTGGCCCAGATCCCGGCCGGTTTGGCGTTCAGCAAATACGGCGTAAGCCGAATCCTGCCCGGCGCAATGATCATGACCTCGGCGCTGACCGGCCTGGTCGGCACGGCAGGCTCGCTGTTGGCATTGAAACTCTATCGCCTGGGCCTGGGGGTGGCGGAGGGCCCGTTACCGATCAGCATGACGACCACCATCAACAACTGGTTCCCGCCCCGGGAAAAAGGCATCGCCTCGGGCATCTTTCTGTCTGCCGTGAAGTTCGGCCCAGTCATCGTCCCGCCCCTGTGCGCCGTGATCATTTCGGTGTGGGGCTGGCGCGAGGTGTTCTACTTCTTTGCCGTACCCGGGATCCTGCTGTCAATCGCCTGGTACTTCATGGTTGCCGATCACCCCTCCAGGAGCCGCTTCGTTAACCAGGCCGAGTTGGACTACATCAGCGAGCCGGCAGGGACCGGCGGCACCGGAACCGCGGCAAGCAATACCGGGCGACCTGAAGTACGCAGCTTTGCTCGGCTGGATGCCTTCATTCGTCGACGCGAAATACCGCAGCTTGAAACCCGTCGCCAGGTGTTCGGCTCCTGGCAGATATGGGGCAGCGCGCTGAGCTACTGCTTCCAGCTGGGCGTGTCCAGCGTGCTGCTGGCCTGGATCCCGACTTATCTGATGACCGTCAAGGGCTTCTCGGTAATGAACATGGGCCTGGTCTCGGCAGCGCCTTGGGTCGGCGCCGTGTTGGGCAACCTGCTGGGTGGCTACTGCTCGGACCGCTTGCTGGCCGGACGGCGCAAG
The DNA here is from genome assembly GCF_059295255.1 of Pseudomonas sp. 8_5_2. Classification (NCBI taxonomy): domain Bacteria; kingdom Pseudomonadati; phylum Pseudomonadota; class Gammaproteobacteria; order Pseudomonadales; family Pseudomonadaceae; genus Pseudomonas; species Pseudomonas sp. 8_5_2. The sequence continues at coordinate 3,481,357 of NZ_CM181238.1, read as the reverse complement.
CCCGGGATGCTGCTGTCGGCCCTGGGTACCTCGGTGATGATGTACCTGTTGATCAACTCGCCTGCCGACCCATTGGCCTATGGGCTGCTGCTGATGGCCACGGGTGTGGTGCTGAGCCTGGGCTTTTCGTCCTATATGGTTTACCCCATGGCGCTGGCCAGCAAGCAGACCTTCCCGATTGCCAATGCCATCGTCAACATGGTTGGCCAGTTGGGCGCCGCAGCCACGCCATTCCTGACCGGTCTATTGCTCGACAGCTACGGCTGGAGCTACGTCTTCTCCTACCTGGCGATCGGTTCGTTCGTCAGTTTCGTGTTGCTGCTGACCATTATCGAGCCGGTCCCCAGAACGGCTGAGTCCTGAGGTCTTGCGCTGCACAATCTTTTATTTGATCACCGTACCAAGGAGCTGCTGATGAATACCGAAGACAAAGAACTGGTTGCGCTGTTCGAGGGCCTCGATACCCCCGGCGTATCGGATGCCATGGACAAGCTGGGCCTGCCAGGGCACTGTTTTGGCGTGATGCCGCTGGCCGATTACAAGCAAGTCGTGGTCGGCCCTGCATTCACCGTCCGCTATGTGTCCGCTAGCGTACCTCCCGGTACCGTGGGTGACTTCATCGAAGAGGTGAGCGAAGGCGATGTGGTGGTGATCGACAATGACGGCCGCACCGATTGCACCGTCTGGGGCGACATCATGACCCAGTACGCCGGCTCGCGAAAGATCGCCGCGACAGTGATCGATGGCGTCTGCCGCGATGTCAGCAAGGCTCTGGGTGACGGCTACCCGCTGTTCACCAAGGGCCGTTTCATGCGTACCGGCAAGGACCGGGTCGAGGTTGGCGCGGTCAACGAGCCGGTGTCCATCGGTCAGGCGCGGGTCTGCGCTCGGGATATCATCGTGGCCGACGCCAATGGCGTAGTGGTGGTGCCACGCGGGCGTGCCGGTGATGTCGCCCAGCTTGCCCGCCAGATCGAAGCCGTGGAGGCCGATATCCGCGCCGCCATCAGCCAGGGCAAGACCTTGAAGCAGGCCCGCGAGGACCTCGGTTACCACACCCTGCAGCGCAAAGGTTAAGCGCCTTTGGCAGGCCCGCTTCGCGCGAAGCGGGCCTGCTGGATTGGCCGCTATTGAACGCCGCATCACCGCTCTTTCCGGCATGGCTGAAATGCCCGGATTCAATAGCAGCCGTTTGCCCATACCATTAGACTTGCGCAGCCGCACTATGCGTTTTGCGCGCATCAGTGCCCCTCTACACGTTGGCGACGGTAAGCACCGACGTCGATCTCCTGCGCACATGAAGGCCGTTTGTGAACGCTGCTCTATGTCTCCCCGGACCCATCGGCATCCTTTGCCTGGGGGTACTCCAGATCATGGTCTGGGGTGGGTCTTTCTTTCTTCTGGCAGTCATGGGCGAGCCGATCCTGCGCGAGACCGGGTGGGATGGCCATTGGGTCTACGGCGCGCTGTCGCTGGGCTTGATGGTGTCTGCACTGCTGGCGCCACTGTCGAGCCGCTTGGTCGCGCGCTACGGTGGGCGCCGGCAGTTGGCCGCGAGTGGAGTCGTGGTGGGGGCGGGGCTGTTGCTCGTCGCCAACGCACACAGCCTGCAAGTGTTCCTGCTGGCCTGGGTGGTGATTGGCGTCGGCATGGCCATTGGTCTTTACGAAGCCCTGTTTGCCACCCTCGGCGCCTTGTATGCCGAGCGGGCGGGCAGGGCGATCACTGGCATCACCTTGATTTCCGGTTTTGCCACCACGATCACTTGGCCGCTGGTGGCGTACGCCATCGACCAGTTCGGCTGGCGGGTCACCTGTACCGCCTATGCACTTATGCTGATTGTCGCGGTCGCGCCGCTTTACCTCTGGGTACTGCCTGCGGGCCCGCACGGGGCCACAAGCAAGCCTGTGGCGGCGGCGACCGACGTCAGCGTCGACCGGCGTTTGTACCTGTTGCTCATGTGGATCTTCGCGTTCGGTGCGATCATCATGACCGCTGTTTCGGTGCAACTGGTGGCAGTGCTGCAGGGGTTGGGCCATAGCCTGGCCACGGCAATCGCGCTGAGTGCGCTATTGGGGCCCAGCCAAGTGGCTTCGCGCGTGCTGCAGATCGTCGCCCGCAAACGACACCCGATCTGGACCGCCCTGGTGTCTTCAGTATTAGTGGCGGTGGGCGTGGCACTGGTTGCCCTGGCGCCTGGCGCAACGGCACTGGGGTTGTTGCTCTACGGCTGCGGCAACGGCCTGCGGGCCATCGTCCGGGGTTTGCTGCCTCTGGCGCTGCTGCCGCCGGCGCAGTACGTGGCGCTGATGGGCAAGATGTCGCGGCCTTCGCTGATCGGTCAGGCGCTGACGCCGCTGGTCGGTGGCTACCTGCTTCAGCAGTTTGGCGCCATGGCTGTGCTGGCAACACTCGCTGCCTTGGCCGTCGTCAATGTCGTGCTGGTGCTGCTGGTCATGCGCTCACTGCCGGGCCGGCCCGTGTGAACGCCAACCATCGAGGAGACAATTGCAATGTCACAATTGGACCGTGAAGAGCTGCTGATCGATGGCCCAGTGGGCAAGCTCCACCTGCTGCTCGATCATCCATCAACCTCAGCGAAGGGGGTGGCTATTGTTAGCCATCCGCAACCACTGTTGGGCGGCAGCCCCCGGCACATCGTGCCAGTGACCCTTGCCCGGCAGTTGTGTGCCAGCGGCTGGCTGGTGGTGCGGCCGAGTTTTCGTGGGGTGGGGTCAAGCGAGGGCAGTCATGATGGCGGCATCGGCGAGACTGCGGACAGCCAGTCGGTGCTCAAGCACATGGCTGGAATCATGCCAGGGCGGCCCATCGCCTTGATCGGTTTCTCTTTCGGCGCCCATGTGTTCGCAAGGCTGGCCTGCGCATCGGTCGGAGAGTTCGACGCCTTGGCCCTGCTGGGGCTGCCGGTCGGCGATGTACCGGGGGGCCGCCATTACCCGGCGCCGGACCTGCCCGACGATTGCCTGCTGGTGCACGGCGAGTGTGACCAGATGGCGCCCCTGGTCAGCCTGATGGACTGGGCCGCTGGCGAGCACCGCCGCGTATCGGTGTACGCCGGCGCCGACCACTTCTTCAAAGGCTGCCTGAGCCGGGTCGCAGAAGAAGTCTGCCGCTATCTGCAGGACAAACTGCCCGAAAGCCCGGTGTAGATGGCCATGCCTGCCAGGCATAGCTGTTAGACCCGAGGCGCCTCTTCCCCCAAAACGAAGCTATGCAAAGCTGTACCCGAGTTGGCACAAAAATAACAACAAGGGTAAGCGATCATGAATGCAGACATGAGCACGGCACGTCCGTTGACGCGCAAAGAGCGTACAACCGCAATTGTGGGCGTGTGTTCCGGCAACCTGGTGGAGTGGTACGACTTCTTCATCTATGCCTACACCTCCATCTACTTCGCATCACTGTTCTTCCCCGCTGGCGACCAGACCAGCCAGCTGCTGGCGACGGCCGGCATCTTTGCCGTCGGCTTTTTCATGCGCCCGCTGGGCGGCTGGATCTTCGGCTATATCGCCGATACCCGGGGGCGCAAGATCTCGATGATCATCTCGGTGTTCATGATGTGCGGCGGCTCGTTGATGATCGCGGTGATGCCCACGTATGCCACGGTGGGTGTCGCCGCGCCGGTGCTGCTGGTGATCGCGCGGCTGATGCAAGGGTTGTCGGTGGGCGCCGAGTACGGCACTGGCGCCACCTACATCAGCGAGGTATCCCGCGCCGGGAAGCGCTCGTTCTACGGCTCGTTCCAGTACATGACGATCATTGCCGGGCAACTGCTGGCGCTGCTGACGGTAGCGGTACTTCAACTGGTGCTGTCGGAACAGGACCTGAAGGCCTGGGGCTGGCGGGTGCCGTTCCTGATCGGCGCGCTGGCTTCGATCGTGGTGGTCATCCTGCGCCGCACCATGCGCGAGACAGCCACTGAAGCAGGGATGAAGAGCAAGGAATCCGGCTCGCTCCGGGGCCTGATGCAACACCGGCGCGCGGTGCTGCTCACCTTCACCATCACCATCGGCTGCTCGCTGTACTTCTATACCTTTACCGCGTACATGCAGAAGTTCCTGGTAGTGAGTGTCGGCATTCCGGCCCCCACGGTCAGCATCATGATGGCTTGCGCATTGGTGATCTTCATGCTGGCGCAGCCGGTGTTCGGCATGCTCGCAGACAAAATCGGCGTGCGCCGCAACATGATCTTGTTCGGCCTGCTGTCCACTTTCCTGGTTATCCCGTTGCTGTCCGCGATCAAGACAGTGCAGGACCCGCTCGCAGCGTTTGGGCTGGTGCTCGCCGGTTTGCTGATTGCAGCTTTCTATACACCGGTCACCGGGGTGCTCAAGGCCGACTTCTATCCACCGACTGTGCGCGCACTGGGTGTGGGCCTGCCTTACGCCGTAGGGGCCGCGATGTTCGGCGGTTCGGCCGAGTATGTGGCGCTGTCCTTCCGCTCTGTGGGAATGGAGCAGTACTTCTACCTGTACGTGGCGGCCATCGGCGCCATCACCCTGGTGTCGGCCTTGTTGATGCCAGACCTGGGCAAGCATGGTTATCTCGATGGCGACGGCAAGGTTGAGGAGAACATCGGCGTACGCAAGTTCATGGGGCGTAAATCCCTCCCTACCCACCCCAGCCATTGAGGCGAGGCGAGCATGACTGCTGAAAGGAAAAAGATCGTGCGCTTCGACGTCTGGTATCACCCGGTGATGGCCCAGACGTTCGAGGCTTCGCCAGGTGTCGTGCTGCAAACCGTTGCCCGTGACCAGTCGCCTGGCGTCATCCTGCAGGCGCTGCGCAGTTGCCAGGTGTTTCAGATACCCTCGGCGCGGGACGAGCTCCCACCGCAGTGGCGTATTACCGAGGCGCTGCTCGGGCAGTTGCCTGACCTGCTTTGTGTCTCTACCAATGGTGCAGGCTTTGACACGGTGGATGTCGAAGCCTGCACTCGCGCGGGTGTCCTGGTCGTCAACCAATCGGGCGCCAACGCCCAATCGGTGGCCGAAGCCACGGTGGGGTTGATGATCGATTGCGCGCGGCGGATCAGCGAATCGGACCGGCGCTTGCGCCGGGATCGCGGCTTTTCTCGCGAAGACCTGATGGGTAGCGAGTTGTGCGGCAAAAGCTTGGGTCTCATCGGTATCGGTGAGATTGGTACACGTGTCGCGTGCATAGCCCAGGCCCTGGGCATGCAGGTCCTGGCCCATGATCCCCTGCTGAGCGCGGAACAGATCGGCCAACGGGGCGCTACCAGTTGCACGTTGCAGAGCCTGTTGCAGCACAGTGATGTAGTCTCGCTGCATTGCCCACGTCTGGCCTCGACCTTGAACCTCATGAACGCGTCGGCTTTCGCAGCGATGCGCAAAGGGGCTGTATTCATCAACACTGCACGTGGCGGCTTGCATGACGAGGTCGCCCTTTATGACGCGTTGGCCTGCGGCCATCTTGGCGCTGCGGGAATCGACGTTTGGGACCAAGAGCCGCCTGCGCTGGATCATCCTTTGCTTGGCCTTGAAAACGTGGTCGGCCTGTATCACACCGCAGGCGTCACGCGCGAGGCGCGCAAGCGCATGGGCGCGTGGGCGGCAGAGCAGATTCTGCAGTTGCTGCGCGGGGAGCCGGGGCCACGCATGGTCAATCCGCAGGCGTTTGAAGCGTTCCGGCAACGGCTAAGGGGCAAGGATCATCGCGATACCTAGTACCGCTTGCAGCGTGCTCTGGCGGGCGCTGTTCCGCCAGAGACGGCTTAGGTCAGTGATCGGGCTGTAGCAAGGCATTGCACATCCGCAAGATGTGCTGCTCGATCCAATTTTCATCGAAGACCGTATTGCCAACCCGCAGACTGTTGCCGCTCTCGATGATCGCCAAGATGGCAACGACAGTTCGGGCAGGGTCGCTCACGCGGTACAGGCCTAGAGCGCACCCCCCCTCGATAATCTGGCGGAGTGGCTCGGCCAGTTGCCCCATTGCCCGCTCCAGCCAGAGCCGGTGGCGGTCGTCCAGGTGCCTGACTTCGTGACGAAGGACCATCTCCTCCTGGGGAAGGGCCACTTGCCGTGCCAGCGCAAAACGCACATAAGCATGCAGAGATTGAGGTTGGGCGCCGTTTTCCCAGGCCTGCTTGCGGCGTTCGATGATCTCCAGCACCACATTGAGCAGCAGATCCTGTTTGCAATCGACGTGATGGTAAAGGCTGCCGGGAAGAATGCCGACGCGCAGGGCCAGCTTTCTCATGGTCATGGCGGTATAGCCAATCTCGACCATCAGTTCGGTTGCAGCCTGGGTCAGGGAGGAGGGACAGGCACGGGCGGCTTCAAGCATAGGCCGGCAACCTCGAAAGTGCTCGCAGCACCTGGCAGAGCAGGCGTTTGCAGTGGCGCCGGGGCCGGGGTGTACCAGTGAGCAGACACATGTGGCACCTCTCTGGATAGGTGCCCCCGGTACCGCTCACCGCTGCGCGTCAGAACAGAGGTGGTGTGCGGTGCCGGGAGCGATAACGGAGGCTTCAGCCGGCTTGGAGCAGCATGGCCCGGGCGCGAAGGATCACGGGGGCGTCGACCATCTGGCCATCGAGGGTGAATACGCCGGCGCCAGTTTCAGCGTGTTCAACCACCCGCTGCGCCCAGTCCAGCTCGGCTGCCGAGGGCTTGAGCGCGGCGTGAATCACGTTGACCTGGCCAGGATGGATGCACAGAGCGCCGGCAAAGCCCATGTCCCGGGCGAAACGCACCTGGCGCTGCAGCCCGTCGGTGTCCTGAATGGCCGGGAACACGCCGTCCAGCGGCGCGGCCAGCCCGGCGACCCGGCTGTGCAGCAGCACCGCGTAGCGGGCATGGCCCAGCACCTGTTCGGCAGCGGCGCTGCCGGTGTTCAGCCCGAGGTCCAAGCCCAGGTCCAGGCTGCCGAACGACAGCCGATCGACGCCTGCTGCAGCCGCCAGGACGGGCAGGGCAGCCAGGCCCTTGGCACTTTCGATAATCGGCCACACCGCTTTGCCGGTGGCATGCACGCGCTCGATCTGGCCGACGGTTTCGGCCTTTGGCAGCAAGATGCCGACGACCCCGGCGTGGCGCTGGCACAGCGCCAGGTCGGCCTCATGGGCCCAGTGGCCTGGCGCGTTGACGCGCACCAGCACCTGGGCTTGGGATTGGTCGCGGAGAAACAGCTCAAGGTTGTCGCGCGCTTGTTCCTTGAGCGCTTCTTCAACGGCATCCTCGAGATCGACGATGACGCGGTCGGCGCCGCTGGCCAGGGCCTTGGGAATGCGCTCTGGGCGGGTGGCCGGTACAAACAGCGCGCTGCGTACGATTTCTGTATTCATGAGCGTGCCCTCTGGACGAATTCAATTTCGCCTACCTGCGCCTGGCCTGCCGGATTGCCCGCCCAGAGCTGCGCTTTGCCGTCGCCGGTCAGCCGTCCGCCGACCTCGAACGCATCCGGGCAGATCAGCGGGCGCACACCCCGATAGCTGAAACGGCGTACGCTCAACTGCGGATTGGCCCGCACGAAGGCGCGAAGGTTCAGCGTGGCGATCAGCGGACCGTGAACCACCAGCCCCGGGTAACCTTCGGTTTCGGTGACATATGGCCAGTCGTAATGGATGCGATGACCGTTGAAGGTCACCGCCGAATAGCGGAACAGCAGGGTAGGATCTGGTTGAACGTTTTCACTCCAATCGCCGTGGGGCATCGGCTCGGTGCCGCCAAGCTTGGGTGGCGAGGGCTCGCGGTAGACGATGTCCTGTTCTTCGACCAGGGCCCGCTGCCCATCCTGCACGTACTCATGCTGCACGGTGACGAACAGCAGGGAGCCGGTGCGCCCGTGCTTTTCCTCGACATTGAGGATGGTCGAGCGGCGGGATACCTGGGCATCGACCCGCAGCGGGCGCATGAACTCCATGCGCCCCCCGGCCCACATGCGGTTGCGGTTGTCCGCCGGCGGCAGAAAACCGCCCCGGGCTGGGTGGCCGTCGCCACCCAGCCCGGCCGCTTCGACCGGCTCCTGGAAAAACGCCCAGTGCCAGAGCGCGGGCAAGGCGTCGCCAGGGGCGGGAGCCGGCTCGCTCAAGGTAGCGGCAATACGCTTGACGAGGTTATGGCTGATGCGGTCATGGACGGTCTCGCTGCGGCCGATCCATGTTTGGAGTGCGGGTGAGCTCATTTTCTTATAGTCCTTTACAGCGTCGAAGTCAGTGCCGGGACGATCTCGAACAGATCGCCGACCAGGCCGTAATCAGCTATCTGGAAGATAGGTGCCTCTTCGTCCTTGTTGATAGCGACAATGACCTTGGAGTCCTTCATGCCGGCCAGGTGCTGGATAGCGCCGGAGATACCCACGGCGATGTACAGCTGCGGCGCCACGATCTTGCCGGTTTGCCCGACCTGCATGTCGTTAGGCACGAAGCCTGCGTCCACCGCGGCGCGCGAAGCACCGACCGCAGCGCCGAGCTTGTCGGCCAGGCTGTACAGGTGCTTGAAGTTGTCACCGTTGCCCAGGCCCCGGCCGCCGGACACCACGATCTTGGCGGCGGTCAGTTCGGGGCGCTCGGACTTGGCCAGCTCTTCGCCGACAAAGGCCGACAGACCTGCATCTGCAGCCCCCGCCAGCGCCTCGATTGGCGCGCTGCCGCCTTCTGCCGGCGCGGCTTCAAACCCGGTGGAACGTACGGTGATGACCTTGACCGGAGCACTGGATTGCACCGTGGCAATGGCATTGCCGGCGTAGATCGGACGCTTGAAGGTGTCTGCGGACTCGACCGAAATGATCTCTGAGATCTGGTCGACATCCAGCAGCGCGGCCACCCGCGGCAAGAGGTTCTTGCCGTTGCTGGTGGCCGGGGCCAGCACATGGCTGAAGTCGCGACCCAGGTTGGCCACCAACGGCGCCACGTTTTCCGGGAGCTGATGGGCGTAGGCAGCATCGTCTGCGAGCAGCACTTTGGTCACCCCAGCGCACTGCGCGGCGGCGAACCCCACACCGGCCACGTCCTGGCCGGCTACCAGCAGCGCGATGTCGGCGCCGATCTGGCGGGCGGCGGCCAGGGTGTGCAGCGTAGGGGCGGCGAGGGTGTGATTGTCGTGTTCAGCAACTACCAGAATGCTCATCAAATCACCTTCGCTTCGTTTTTCAGCTTCTCGATCAGTTCGGCCACCGATTTGACCTTGATGCCCGCGCTGCGGGCAGCCGGGGCTTCAACCTTGAGGGTCTTGTTGGTGGAGGCCAGTGATACGCCCAGCGCGTCGGGAGTGACCATTTCCAGCGGCTTCTTCTTGGCCTTCATGATGTTCGGCAGTGACGCATAGCGCGGCTCGTTCAGACGCAGGTCGGTGGTGACGATGGCTGGCATGTTCAGGGCCACCGTCTGCAGGCCGCCGTCGATCTCACGGGTAACCTCGAGCTTGTCAGCCGCCACGGCGACCTTGGAGGCAAAGGTGCCCTGGGCGTAGCCGGTCAGCGCGGCAAGCATCTGGCCGGTCTGGTTGTTGTCACTGTCGATGGCCTGTTTACCGAGTATCACCAACTGCGGCTGCTCCTTGTCGACAACGGCTTTCAGCGCCTTGGCCACGGCCAGGGAGTTCAGTTCGTCAGCGGCTTCGACCAGGATGGCCCGGTCGGCACCCAGGGCCAGGGCAGTACGCAGTTGCTCCTGGGCAGTAGTCGGGCCGACGGATACCACGACGATCTCGGTCACAACACCTTTTTCCTTCAGGCGCACGGCCTCTTCCACAGCGATTTCGCAGAAGGGGTTCATGGACATCTTGACGTTAGCAAGGTCGACGCCGGAGTTGTCCGCTTTGACGCGAACCTTGACGTTGTAGTCGACCACTCGTTTGATTGCGACGAGCACTTTCATAGGCAGGGATACTCTGTTTAAGCGTTGGCAACGGCGTGAAAAAAGAGGGGTCAGATGACCCCTGCAGTGCGCAGTTGCTGAATACGTTCATGGGGCAGGCCGAGCTCGGTAAGGATGCTTTCGTTGTGCTGGCCCAAGGCGGGGACAGGGTCCATGCGCGGCGCATAGGCGTTGCTGGTGGCCGGCGGCAACAGGCTGGGCACCGGGCCGGCGGCAGTGTCGATGCGCCGCCAGCGGTCGCGGGCCTGCAGTTGCGGGTGGGCCCAGACGCCCTGCATGTCATTGACCTTGGCATTGGCGATGCTGGCCCCATCGAGGCGCCCTATCACAGTGTCGAAGTCCAGTGCAGCAAATGCCTCGACGATCAGTCCGCGCAGCGCATCGCGATTGGTCACGCGCGTGAAATTGGCGCTGAAGCGCTCATCACTGGCCAGTTCCGGTTGCTGCAGCACCTGTTCGCAGAAGAGCTGCCACTCGCGCTCGTTCTGCAGCCCCAGCATGACGGTGCTGCCGTCGCCCACCGGGAAGGGGCCATACGGATAGATGGTGGCGTGCGCCGCGCCAGCACGTGGCGGTGGTGCGGCGCCCTCGTAGGCGTAGTAGAGCGGGTAGTTCATCCACTCTACCAAGGCCTCGAGCATGGACACTTCCACCTGGCTGCCGATGCCGGTCTTTTCCCGCAACAGGACCGCCGAAAGGATACCGGTATAGGCATACATGCCAGCGGCGATATCAGCGATCGAGTTGCCGGCCTTGGCCATCCCTTCTTCGCCAGGCCCGCCGGTGACCGACAGGAAACCGCCTTCGCTCTGGATCAGCAGGTCATAGGCCTTTTTCTGTTCGTAGGGGCCGCCCGCGCCGTAGCCCGAGATATCGCAGACGATCAGCCGCGGGAATCGCGCGTGCAGCGCCTCGAAGTTCAACCCCAGGCGCGCGGCCGCACCCGGTGCCAGGTTTTGCACCAGCACATCGGCCTGCTCCAGCAACTGATCAAGGATGTCGCTGGCGACTTCCTGCTTGAGGTCCAGGGCCAGGCTTTCTTTCGAGCGGTTGGTCCACACGAAATGCGAGGCCAGGCCGTTGACCCGCTGGTCGTAGCCCCGGGCGAAATCGCCACTGCCGGGGCGCTCCACCTTTATGACGCGGGCGCCGAGATCGGCCAGCTGGCGGGTGCAGAAGGGCGCCGCGATCGCGTGTTCAAGGCTGATGACGGTAATGCCGTCAAGGGGGCGGATGGGCTGGCTCATGGTGTTGTCTCTCTTGTTATGACAGGCCCCCGTGCGGCACAGGGGGGTAGTACGGATCAGAACGAGCGCGGCAGCTCCAGCAGGTGTTCGGCCACGTAGGACAGGATCAGGTTGGTCGAGATCGGCGCCACCTGGTACAGGCGGGTTTCACGGAATTTACGCTCTACGTCGTATTCATTGGCAAAGCCGAAGCCGCCGTGGGTCTGCAGGCAGGCGTTGGCCGCTTCCCAGCTGGCCTTGGCCGCCAGGTACTTGGCCATGTTGGCGGCCGCCCCGGCGTTGCGCCCGCTGTCGTATTCGGCGCAAGCGCGCCAGCGCATCAGGTCGGCGGCTTCGATCTCGATGTGGGCCTCGGCGATGGGGAACTGCACACCCTGGTTCTTGCCGATCGGCCGGCCGAACACCTCGCGGTCACGGGCATACTGGCTGGCTTTCTCGACGAACCAGCGGCCATCGCCGATGCATTCGGCGGCAATCAGGGTGCGCTCTGCATTGAGACCGTCGAGGATGTAGCGGAAGCCTTTGCCTTCTTCACCAATCAAGCTGCTAGCGGGAATTTCCAGGTTGTCGAAGAACAGCTCGTTGGTTTCGTGGTTCACCAGGTTGGCGATCGGCTGCACGGTCAGGCCGTTGCCGATGGCCTCGCGCAGGTCGACCAGGAAGATCGACATGCCATCGACCTTTTTTATCACCTCGGCGAGCGGGGTGGTGCGGGCCAGCAGGATCATCAGGTCGGAGTGCTGCACACGCGAGATCCACACCTTCTGGCCATTGATTACATACTTGTCACCTTGGCGAACCGCGGTGGTCTTGATTTTGGTGGTGTCGGTGCCGGTGGACGGCTCGGTCACGGCCATCGACTGCAGGCGTAGCTCGCCGCTGGCCAGTTTGGGCAGGTAGTAGCGCTTCTGCTCTTCGCTGCCGTTACGCAGCAAGGTGAACATGTTGTACATCTGGCCATGGATGGTGCCGGAGTTGCCGCCGCATGCATTGACCTCCTCGAGAATCACCGACGCCTCGGCCAGGCCCAGGCCGGAGCCGCCGAACTCTTCCGGAATCATCGCCGACAGCCAACCCTCGTCGGTCATGGCCTTGACGAAGGCTTCAGGGAAGCCCTTTTCCTCGTCGATCTTGCGCCAGTATTCGGCGGGGAAGTCGCCACACAGGGCGCGGACACCCTCACGAATGGCCTTGAGTTCTTCGTTATTGTTGTCGTGCATCATCATTCTCCAAGGTGGGCCGGGCCGGCAGCGTCATCGTGGTTCGGCCGCCGGCCGACCCTGTAACACGGTCAGATTGGCTGGAAGCCCAGGGCAGCGCGGAAGCGGTTCTTGACGTAATGGCCATCGCGCGGCGGCAATACGCGCGGAGGGTTCTCGGCCTTGATTTTCACCGTAGCCAGCTTGACGCCATCGCGGTTGGCGAAACGCTCGCGCAAAGCATGCACGCCGTCCATCTCACGGATTTCCTGGGTCCAGGCAAAACCGCAGGTATCGGCGACCCGCTCGAGCTGGATGCCGAACCCGGCGTGGCTGACCTGCATGCCTGTCTCGCCGAAGTGGCCGTTATCCAGCACCACGATGGTCAGGTTCTTCGGCTGCTGCAGGGCAACGGTGGCCAGGGCGCCAAAGCCCATCAGCAGTTCGCCGTCGCCGGTGATCACCACCACGCTCTTGTCCGGTTGCGCATTGGCCAGGCCCAAACCGACAGTGATGGCGCTGCCCATGGCGGCCCAAAGGTAATAGTTGTTGGCATGATCGCCAGCGGCCATTACATCGTACGAGGCCGAGCCCAGGCCGGTGACCACCAGCACATCGTTGCGATCGGCGAGCAGGGAACGGACGACTTCACGGCGGCACAGCACGTGGTTGGCACTCACTTGACCCATTTCTTTTCTCCGATCAGACGCTGGCCGAGCAGCAGGGCAGTGGCGGCATCACCGTTGAAGGCCATGGTGGCGGCGCCATGCAGCAGGGGCGCGACGTCCTCTGGCTGGTCGGCGCGCCAGGTCATCACCTTCATCAGGTTCAGGGACGCTTCGGTGGCCTGGCCCATTGGGTTCTGCCAGGCGTTGAACTCGGCCCAGTCACCACGCATGGTCACCACCATCAACAGCGGGAAGCCGGCGCAGTTCTGCAGGGCGAGGGTGTTGATGCAGTTGCCGACACCGCTCGACTGCATCAGCAGGGCGCCGCGTTCGCCGCCCAGCCAGGCGCCGGCCAGGTAGCCGATGCCTTCTTCTTCGGTGGTAAGCACAACGGCCTTGATATCGGGGTCGGCGTAGGACATGCGGATGGCTGCCGAGTGGCCGGCATCCGGGACGAACACGACGTGCTTGACGTCGTGGGCCTTGAGGACACGGAACACGTCCTCTTGCCAGTTCTGTTCAGCTTCTTGCGATGACATGCGTATCTCCCGGCAGTGCTGCTTTTGTTTTTCCACATGATGGGGGGAGTTGAGGTGCACGACGACTACCGTTTTTTTCTTTGAGATATGCCGGGCCGGCATAGGTTGGCCCATGGAATGGCGGGTCGGCGTTTGGTGTGGCCAGCTGCCGGATGGGGGCAGGCTTGGCTCGCGCAGGAGCGGCTGCCTCTATAGAAAGCGGGCATAGCTGATAGACACATGCAGCGCTTATGGGCCGCAGGCAAAGACGTTAGGTTGTCCACTCGGTTGCGGCCGCGCCGCTGTCGAATCAAAACAACAATAAGATCGAGGGTTGTCCATGATGCTTCGTTACCTGCGCACACTCGCCGGGTGGCTCATTGCCGAGCCGCCATTGGCCGATACGCCAACCTCGCCCTGCCGGTTCCGGCACCTTGCACTGTCCTACTTCGTTCCGTAATGCACTGCTCAGGCGGTGACGGATCCTATTGCTTGAATACAGGTGCTCAATGAGACTCAAACTACCGTTGGCGGGCTGGATACTGCTGGCCATGTTTCTCGGCGTGATGATCGGCTACGTCATTTTTCTTACCAGCCCGGACAAAGCCGCTGCCGCCCATACCGCCGGGTACATCTCGGTGATCTCGGACGTGTTCCTGAGGCTGATCAAGATGCTGATCGGGCCGCTTGTGTTTTCCACCCTGGTGGTAGGCATCGCCCACATGGGCGATGCCGGTGCAGTGGGGCGGGTATTCGGCAAGGCCATGATGTGGTTCTTGACGGCCTCGCTGCTGTCGCTGGCGGTAGGCTTGATGATGGCCAACATCCTGCAACCAGGGCTGCACCTGGCACTGCCACTGCCGGACGTGAGTGAAACCACTTCGCTGCAGACCTCAGCCTTTACCCTCAAGGCCTTTGTCACCCACCTGGTACCCAGGTCATTCGCCGAGGCACTGGCCAACAACGAGATCCTGCAGATCGTGGTGTTCTCGCTGTTCTTCGGAGTCGCCCTGGCGGCGCTGGGGGAAAAAGCCAAGGGCCTGGTACGCCTGGCCGATGAGCTGGCGCAGGCCATGCTGCTCATCACCGGCTACGTCATGAAGCTGGCGCCCTTGGCCGTCATGGCGGCGATGGCTGCCACGGTGGCAGTCAATGGCTTGTCGATCCTCGCCACGTTCGCCGTGTTCATGCGCGACTTCTATCTGGGCTTGGTCTTGCTGTGGATGTTGCTGGTGCTGGCCGGTGCGATGTTCCTGGGCCGGCGGGTGTTCGCCTTGCTGGCACTCATCAAGGAGGCGTTTCTGCTGGCGTTCGCCACTGCCAGCTCGGAATCAGCCTACCCGAAACTCCTCGCGGCGCTGGACCGCTTTGGGGTCAGCCGCAAGATTTCCAGTTTCGTGATGCCAATGGGCTACTCGTTCAACCTCGATGGCTCGATGATGTACTGCACCTTTGCCGTGCTGTTCATCGCACAGGCCTACGGTGTAGAGATGACCCTCGGCACACAGATCCTCATGCTGCTGACCTTGATGCTGACCTCCAAAGGGCTGGCAGGGGTGCCTCGGGCATCGTTGGTGGTGATTGCCGCAACACTGGTTCAGTTCGATATTCCCGAAGCGGGGCTGCTGCTGATTTTGGGCATAGACACCTTCCTCGACATGGGGCGTTCGGCCACCAATGCCGTGGGTAACTCGATCGCCACTGCGGTGGTGGCCAAATGGGAAGGGGAGTTGCAGGAACCGGAGGTGGAGCAGCCAACCCCACGCGCTACTCTCCCGCAAGCAGATAAGCCAATAGGTTGAGCCAGGCGCTCGGCTTCTAACTGCTATGCTCAAATTCTATAGCTGGTGCCCCGGGCTGTCTTTAGACTGTCAAACACGCCGCTCCAATGGCGCCCCTCTCCCTGCTAGTGGCTTAACGATGGACGTAACGCAACTTAAAACCCTGATCCACGTGGCAGAACTTGGCAGCTTGAGCAAGGCGTCGGACCGGCTGCACGTGGCGCAACCGGCATTGAGTCGGCAGATCCGGCAGTTGGAAAAGGAGCTGGGCGTCTATCTGTTCGAGCGCCATGGCCGTGGGATGGAAATCACCGCAGCGGGGCTCGAGGTGCTGGAGCGGGCCACCCGCATCATGAACGAGCTGGAATCCATTCGTACCTCGGTGGCCGGCGGCCGCGCGGCGTTTCGCGGCATGGTCGCCATCGGCACCACGCCGACCATCGCCGAGATCGTCACGGTTCCGCTGGTCAAGCGCATCAGCGACACCCACCCGGACCTGTCCATCCGCTTTTCATCGGCCTTCAGCGGCTACCTGCTGGACTGGTTGCAGCGCGGCGAACTGGAACTCGCGATCTCCTACGATCCGCAGCCCCTGCATACACTGCGCATCGAACCGGTGATGATGGAAAACCTGGTGCTTGTCGGCCCTCCCGATTCTGGGCTGGGTCTCGATACGGCGGTACCATTCGCACAGTTGGCCAGTGAACCGATGGTCTTGCCCAGCCCCCGTCATGGGCTGCGCAAGATCATGGACCAATGTGCCCTGGAGCGCGGCTTCAAGATCACCACCAGCGTCGAGGCGGATTCATTCGGCGCAATGATCGACCTGGTGCGCAATGGCTTCGGCTACACCGCATTGCCCTTGGCGTCGATCTACTCGCGCTTGAACGACGGCACTCTGTGCGCCGCACCGCTGGTCGACCCCACGCCCATGCGCAAACTGGTGCTGGTGCTGCCGGCCGATCGCCAGGTGAGCCCGGCAACCCGCTATGTCGGCCAGACCTTCGTCGATATTGCCTCGGAGCTGGTGGCCGAAGGTATCTGGGCTGGGCATATGCTGTGACGCAACCACAGTCAGCTATTCAATTGAGGCATAACTGCTAGAGGGTAGCGGGTCTGGCCGCTATTCAAGCGAGGGCGTAGCTTTGCTCGGGAATAAAAGTCAGTGCGCTTTCGCTGACTTGTAAAATAATAGATCCCAGTAGGTACCCCTCATGATGCGCGTTTCATCGCCTTGCGTTTTGCCGCCCGCTTTTTCCCATCTCGACTCCAAGCCGACCAATCGAACGTAAACCGACGCTGTCGTTCCTGCCTTGCGTTTGCCTTAGATCTGGAGTTGCCCCATGCACGCCAACAATAACAATCCCGCTGCGCCTGATATCCACAACCTGACCAACCGCCAACGAATCCGCGCCATTCTCGGTGCCTGCTCCGGCAACCTGGTGGAGTGGTACGACTTCTTCATCTACGCCTATACCTCGATCTACTTCGCGGCCCTGTTCTTCCCCCAGGGCGACCAGACCACGCAGTTGCTGGCGACTGCCGGGATCTTCGCCGTGGGCTTCTTCATGCGCCCCTTGGGCGGGTGGATCTTCGGTTACCTGGCCGACACCCGTGGTCGCAAGTTTTCCATGATCATCTCTGTGTTCCTGATGTGTGGCGGCTCGCTGATGATCGCCGTGCTGCCCACTTATGAGTCCGTAGGCATGGCAGCTCCTGTGCTGCTGCTGATAGCCCGCCTGATGCAGGGGCTCTCGGTCGGTGCTGAATATGGCACCGGAGCCACCTACATCAGCGAGATTTCCCGCAAGGGCAAGCGCTGCTTCTTTGGCTCGTTCCAGTATTTCACCATCATCGCCGGCCAGCTGCTCGCGCTGCTCACGGTGGTGGTGCTGCAGAACGTGCTGCCGATCGAGGAGCTCAAGGCCTGGGGCTGGCGTATTCCGTTCTTCATCGGTGCGGTGAGCGCACTGGTGGTGGTATATCTGCGCCGTTCAATGCTTGAGACCGCCCATGCTCAGGGCGCGAAACACAAGGAAGCCGGCTCGATCAAAGCGCTGATGAAGCACAAGAAGGCTCTGTTGCTGACCATCGCCATTACGGCCGGTTGCTCGCTCCATTTCTACACCTTCTCCACCTATATGCAGAAATACCTGGTGGTGTCGGCCGGCTTCGATCCCTCGACGGTCAGCTTCATCATGACCGCCGCGCTGGTGGTGTTCATGTGTCTGCAGCCGGTGTTCGGGATGATGGCCGATCGTATCGGCTCGCGTAACAGCATGATTGCCTTCGGCCTGCTGTCGAGCGTGTTGATCGTGCCATTGCTCACGGGCCTGAAGAGCGTCAGCAACCCGTACGAGGCCTTTGCGCTGGTGATGCTAGGGCTGCTGATTGCAGCGTTCTATACGCCAGTGACCGGCGTGCTCAAGGCTGACCTGTACCCCGCCACCGTTCGCGCGCTGGGAGTAGGCTTACCTTACGCACTGGGCAATGCGTTGTGTGGCGGCACGGCCGAGTACGTGGCACTGTCATTGCGCGGCGCGGGGGTGGAGTCGTACTTCTACTATTACGTGGCGGCCATGAGCGCCATTACGCTGCTGGCTGCCGTACTCATGCCCGACCTGCGCAAACATGGTTACCTCGACGGCACCGGGGCGGTGGAGGAGAACACCGGCTTGCGCGGCGGCGCTGCGTACTCCAACGCGAGGGGCTGAATCCTGGCTCGGGCAGCCGCCGGGTATCTTTACCACTATGCTGCCCGGTCCTGTAGTGTCTCGATGCAGTGTCTGGAGACAGTACGGGCCCGTACTGGAGCGCTCGTGACGAACGTCTTCCATCGACCCGGAGCAGATACTGAGTCGGTAATCGGCCGTCAGGTGGCTAACTACCAGATTCACCGCACTGCCCTGAGCCTTCGCCATAACGTGGTCCGGCTGATGCCCAGCTGCCGCGCCGCTTCGTCGAGATTGCCCTGGCAGTTGTCCAGGGTTTCCTGCACATGGCGCAACTGAGCGGCCTTGCCGATGCTGTGCAGGTCCGACTCCCGGGAGGGCCTGGCACGGCTGGTTGGCGTAACCCCTTCGCACAGCTCGGGCAGCACCCGCGCCAAGTACTGTTCGTCTACGCCATGCTCCCCCAGCAGCTCGCGGGCCGAGAGCATCGCCCGCTCGATTACGTTCTCCAGCTCACGCACATTGCCCGGCCACCCATGGCGTGTCAGGTAAGGCAACAGGGCGCCTGGCACGTCCGCCGCGCCCGGTGGCTGGCCTTGGACCAGCAGGCGCTGGCTGATGCCCCGGCAGATCAGGGCAATATCCTCGGGGCGCTCGCGCAAAGGGGTGGTCTGCAGGCGCAGGATATTGAGTCGGTAATACAGGTCGGTACGGAAGTCGCCATCGACTATCGCGCTTCGCAGGTCTTGATGGGTAGCGGCGATGATGCGCACATCGATCGCGATCGGCTCGGTGCCGCCCAGGCGCAGTACTTCGCGCTCCTGCAGCACACGCAGCAGGCGCGTTTGCAGCGGCACGGGCATGTCGCCGATCTCGTCGAGAAACAGTGTGCCCCGGTGCGCCACTTCGAACAGGCCAGGCTTGCCGCCCTTGCGTGAGCCGCTGAAGGCGCCTTCCTCGTAGCCGAACAGTTCGCTTTCCAGCAGCGTCTCCGGGAACGCCGCGCAGTTAATGGCGACGAAGGGGCCTTGTCGGCGCGGGCTCTCGTTGTGGATGCCCTGGGCCAGCAACTCTTTGCCGGTGCCGCTTTCACCGGTGATCAGGATGGTTGACTGGCTGGCGGCAAAACGCCTGGCCAGCTGCAGCATTTCGCGGTTGGCCCGGCTGTTGCCGTCGAGCTGCTCAAGGCGGTACCGGGCGGTAAAGGCGCCGGGCCGGCGGGTGGAACGGATGCGCTGGTCCGCCCGCTGCACGGCGGTGGTGTCCTGGCAGGTCAGGACCAGGCCGGTGCGCTGGCCGTTCTCGAGGATCGGCAGCAGGTTGCTGACCACTGCATGTGAGCCGAGCCGGATCACCCGGTTTTCTTCGCCGCCCTCTGCAAACGCCTGCTGCAGGTCCAGTTCCGGGCACAGCTGCTGCAGCGGACGGCCCAGCGCCGCGCTGAGCGGCAAATCCAGCAGCTGAGCCAGGGCCGGATTGAGCGACTGCACCACGCCCTGGTTGTCGACCGCCGCCACGCCGGTGGGGATGTGTTGCAGCACGGCGTTCAAGTGCCGGCGCTTGGCGATCTCGATCCGTTGGCTATCAAGGATGCCCACGGCCTCCTCGAGCGCCTTGCGCACAGTGTCCTCGCTCAGTGACAGCACGCCGTGCAGGCCGGCCTGTTCCGCCAGCTCCACCACCGTCGATGAGCCGATGATGCTGCGACACCCCATCCGTGCGGCCTGTTCGACTTCCTGGCGCGCTTCTTCCAGGGAGGTGTAGGCAGCCTGGTGAACCTGCACGGTGAACAGCCCGGCCATGGCCTGAAGGCCCTGGTCGATGCGGTTGTAGCTGAGCAAGGCCACTTGCGAGGCATGCTCGCGCGCTTGCCCCAGTGCCCGCAGCAGGTCACCGCCGCCCACACGCATCGTCAGTACCGGGCGCGCCAGGTGCTTACGCAGGTAGGCAGCAGTGGCCCCGGCGCAGATGAACACGTCGGCTTCTCCGCGCAATTCCAGTTCGCGGGCGGCTTGCAGTACCTCGGTCACCGAGGTGTCGAGCACTTCGATGTGGGTGTCGGGGTAGTCCGCGGCGAGCGCGGCCACCATTTGCGCGAGGCGGCTGCGTTGCAGGGGGCGCTGCAGGTGACTGATCAGCACGACGACCTGGGAGGTGGGGGAATGCATGGCGGCGCCTGTTCAGAAATGAATTGTTTCCATCCTGAACCAATTTGTTTCATCTATGCAATTCCGCGCTTCGCCAGCCTTTCCCATGAGCCGCTGCAGGCCAGGCATGACGGGGCTTGCAGATGATCCTGAGAAAGTTGGCCCGGGGGTTGCTCCAGTTGACCTGCCCACTTCAAACCGAAGGCAGGACCATTGATTCATGATCAGTTCCTCTACGACTTGTCCGGCAGGCGACATGCTCGCGGTCGCGACCGATGAGCAGCGCCTTGTCGACTTCATCCGTGAGCAGGCAACGGCAACGCGTGTTGAGATTCAAGCCCGCAAGCGTCTGAGCGGCGGTGCCATCCAGGAAAACTGGCTGCTCGAACTGCTGATCGAGGGCGGTCCCTGGGCCGGTACCCGGCGCTGGGTGTTGCGCAGCGACGCGCTGTCGGCGCTGCCGGCCAGCCTCGACCGCGCCCAGGAGTTCGCCGTGTTGCAGGTGGCCCACCAGGCCGGGGTAAAAGTTCCGCGGCCACTCTGGCTGTGCCGCGATACGCAGGTCCACGGGCGGGTGTTCTTCCTGATGGAGTATGTGTCGGGTGTCGCTGCCGGGCGGGTGCTCAGCGCAGGAGCGGGCGCCCAGGGCCTGGCCCGGCTGGCGGAGCAGCTCGGCGCCAACCTGGCGCGCCTGCATCAGATCCGCCCGCCGAGTGCGGCATTGGACTTCTTGCCCGTGCCGCAGCGTTCGCCTGCCCTGGCCACCGTCGATGCCTATCGGCGTTACCTCGACACCCTCGACGATGCCTACCCGGCACTGGAGTGGGGCCTGCGCTGGTGCGAACTGCATGCACCGCGAGACAGCCGTCTGTGTCTGCTGCACCGCGACTACCGCACGGGCAACTACCTGGCCAGCGAGCAGGGGCTGGAAGCGGTGCTGGACTGGGAATTCACCGGCTGGGGCGACCCTTGCGAGGACCTCGGCTGGTTTACCGCCCCGTGCTGGCGGTTCACGCGCCCTGACCTGGAAGCTGGCGGCATTGGCCAGCTGGCGGACTTCCTGCGTGGCTACCACCAGGTATCGCCACTGTGGGTTGAGCCCCACCAACTGCACTACTGGCAGGTCATGGCGACCCTGCGCTGGGCGGTAATCGCGCTGCAGCAGGGGCAGCGCCATCTGTCCGGCGAAGAGCCTTCCCTGGAGCTGGCACTGACCGCGCGCCTGCTGCCGGAGCTTGAACTCGACATCCTGAACATGACCGGAGCCGATGCGCCATGACCCAGCCGCACGCCCATCAATTACTCGAAATCGCCCGCCAGACCTTGCTGGAGCAGGTATTGCCGGCTCTGCCCGGCGAGCTGCGCTACCCGACGCTGATGATCGCCAACGCCATGGCCATCGCCGCCCGCGAAAACCGCCTGGGCGCCGTCCTCGGCCTTCAGGAGCAGGCGCACCTGGCCGCGCTGATCGATGCGCCGGCCCCTTCATTGCAGGAAGCCCGACGCCAGCTGGCACGGGCGATTCGCCAAGGTCACCACGATACCCCGCACAGCGCTCGCACTCTGGTCGAGACGCTGCGCCAGGTGACGCTCGACCGGCTGACGATCAGTAACCCCAAGGCCGTGCGCTGAGCGAGGCGCCCCCCTGTTTCAAGACCGACAAGCACCAACAAGGACCCTCATGAACTTCACCCTCCCAGACGAACTGCTCGAACTGCAGGCCAGAACCCGCACTTTCATTGCCGAACAGGTCATCCCGTTCGAGAACGACCCACGCCAGGATGGCCACGGCCCCAGCGACGACCTGCGTCGGGACCTGCAGGCCCGCGCCCAGGCAGCGGGCCTGCTGACGCCCCACGCCAGCCGCGAAATGGGCGGGTTGGGCCTGAGCCATGCAGCCAAGGCCATCGTCTTCGAAGAGGCCGGCTACTCGCCCCTGGGCCCGGTGGCGCTGAACATCCATGCCCCGGACGAAGGCAACATCCACCTGATGGACGTGGTGGCCACCGAAGCGCAAAAGGACCGCTGGCTGCGGCCCTTGGTCCAGGGGCACATGCGCTCGTGCTTCGCCATGACCGAACCGGCGCCGGGCTCGGGGTCAGATCCGTCGATGCTGCGCACCACCGCCACCCGCGATGGCGACGATTACCTTATCAACGGCCGCAAGTGGTTAATCACCGGGGCCGACGGCGCCGGGTTCGCGATCATCATGGCGCGCATGGAGGATGGCTCGGCGACCATGTTCCTGTCCGACATGCAGCGCGAAGGGATCATCCACGAGCGCCAGCTGGATACCCTGGACAGCTGCTTCACCGGCGGCCACGGGCAACTGCGTTTCGACAACCTGCGGGTACCGGCCAGCGATGTGCTGGGCGAGATCGGCAAGGGCTTCCGCTATGCCCAGGTACGCCTGGCCCCGGCGCGCCTGACCCACTGCATGCGCTGGCTCGGTGCCGCGCGACGGGCCCATGACATCGCCTGTGACTACGCACGCACCCGCGATGCGTTCGGCAAGCCGCTGGGTGAGCATCAGGGCGTAGGCTTCATGCTGGCCGACAACATGATGGACCTGCATGTGGTGCGCCTGGCGGTCTGGCACTGCGCCTGGGTGCTCGACCAAGGCCAGCGCGCCAATGTCGATTCGAGCATGGCCAAGGTGATCAGCGCCGAGGCGCTGTGGCGGGTGGTCGATCGCTGCGTGCAGGTGCTGGGCGGGCGTGGCGTGACCGGGGAGACCGTGGTGGAGCGGATCTTCCGCGACATTCGCCCGTTCCGCATCTACGACGGCCCAAGCGAAGTGCACCGCATGAGCCTGGCGAAGAAACTCCTCGACCAGCGCCCGGGAGCCCACTGATGCAGCCGACTGTTGCCCGACTGTTCGCCCTTGATGGGCGGCGCGCCCTGGTGACCGGCGCCTCCAGCGGCCTTGGCCGACATTTCGCCACTACCCTGGCGGCGGCCGGTGCCGAGGTGGTGGTGACGGCCAGGCGCCTGGGGCCGCTGCAGAGCCTGGTCGAGTCTATCGAGCTGGCCGGTGGTCGCGCGCGGGCCCTGGCCCTGGATGTGACCTGCCGCGACGATGTATGCCGGGTGCTCGATGCCGCCGGCCCGCTGGATGTGCTGGTCAACAACGCCGGGGTGAGCGACAGCCAGTCGCTGCTGGCCTGCGACGACCAGAGCTGGGACCGGGTGCTCGACACCAACCTCAAGGGCGCCTGGACTGTGGCCCAGGAGTGCGCCCGGCGGATGGTCGCCGCGGGGCAGGGCGGCAGCCTGATCAATGTGACCTCGATCCTCGCCAGCCGCGTGGCTGGCGCCGTCGGCCCCTATCTGGCGGCCAAGGCCGGGCTTGCCCACCTGACTCGCGCCATGGCCCTGGAACTGGCGCGCCATGGCATCCGGGTGAACGCCTTGGCGCCGGGCTACGTGATGACCGAGCTCAATGATGCCTTCCTGGCCGGCGAGGCCGGAGAGAAGCTGCGCTCGCGTATCCCCAGTCGGCGCTTCAGCCAGCCACAGGACCTGGACGGCGCCTTGCTGTTGCTGGCCAGCGACGCCGGGCGGGCCATGAGCGGCACCGAAATCGTGGTCGATGGCGGGCACCTGTGCAGCAGCCTGTGATCTGACCCGGCCACAACCCTGATGCGAGAACAACAATAAGCAGGAGATGTGTATGTACCTTCAATGCCTGGATAACCTGTCGATGGGGTGTCAGTGATGATTCACCCAACCTTCGAGCATGAGCTTGCCCCCAACGAAGCCAACCATGTGCCCCTTTCACCGTTGTCGTTCCTCAAACGCGCCGCCCAGGTGTACCCGCAGCGTGATGCCGTGGTGTACGGCGAGCGGCGCTACAGCTACCAGCAGCTGCATAAGCGCAGCCGTGCCCTGGCCAGTGCGCTGGAGCGGGTCGGCGTGCAGCCGGGCGAGCGGGTGGCGATACTCGCGCCGAACATCCCTGAAATGCTCGAGGCGCACTATGGCGTGCCCGGTGCGGGCGCCGTGCTGGTGTGCATCAATATCCGCCTGGAGGCGCGCAGCATCGCTTTCATCCTGCGTCATTGCGCGGCCAAGGTGCTGATCTGCGATCGTGAGTTTGGCGCGGTGGTGCAACAGGCACTGGCCATGCTCGACACGCCTCCATTGCTGGTAGCCATCGACGATGACGCGTCCGAGCCGGGCGAGCTGGCCGATGACCTGGAGTACGAGGCATTCCTGGCCCAGGGCGATCCGGCCAGGCCGCTGAGCGCGCCGCAGAATGAATGGCAATCGATCGCCATCAACTATACCTCTGGCACCACCGGCGACCCCAAGGGCGTGGTGCTGCATCACCGTGGCGCCTACCTCAATGCCTGCGCCGGGGCGCTGATCTTCCAGCTGGGGCCGCGCAGCGTCTACCTGTGGACCTTGCCGATGTTCCACTGCAACGGTTGGAGCCACACCTGGGCGGTGACCTTGTCCGGGGGCACCCATGTGTGCCTGCGCAAGGTCCAGCCCGAAGCGATCCACACCGCGATCGCCGTGCATGGTGTGACCCATTTGAGCGCCGCGCCGGTGGTGATGTCGATGCTGATCCATGCCCAGCACGCTGGCGCGCCGAGCGGGCCGGTATCGGTGATCACCGGCGGCGCCGCGCCACCCAGCGCGGTGATCGCGGCGATGGAAGCACGCGGCTTCAGCATCACCCATGCCTACGGCATGACCGAAAGCTACGGCCCCAGCACCCTGTGCCTGTGGCAGCCGGGCGTCGACGAATTGCCTCTGAAGGCTCGCGCCCGGTTCATGAGCCGCCAGGGCGTCGCCCACCCGATGCTTGAAGAGGCTACGGTGCTGGATACCGACACCGGCCGTCCGGTCCCGGCCGACGGCCTTACCCTTGGCGAGCTGGTGGTGCGCGGCAACACCGTGATGAAAGGTTACCTGCACAATCCAGAGGCCACCCGGGCCGCATTGGCCAATGGCTGGCTGCACACGGGCGACCTGGCCGTGCTGCACCCGGACGGCTATGTGGAAATCAAGGACCGGTCCAAGGACATCATCATTTCCGGCGGCGAGAACATCAGCTCGCTGGAGATCGAAGAAGTGCTGTACCAGCACCCTGAGGTGGTCGAGGCCGCAGTGGTGGCGCGCCCGGATTCGCGCTGGGGCGAGACACCCCATGCGTTTGTCACCCTGCGCTCGAATGGGCTCGCCACGGTCACGGAAGGCGACCTGATCCGCTGGTGCCGTGAACGTCTGGCGCATTTCAAGGCTCCGCGACATGTGTCGCTCACGGAACTGCCCAAGACCGCCACCGGCAAGATCCAGAAGTTCGTCCTGCGTGAGTGGGCCCGGCAACAGGAGGCGCCGACCGCCGACGCCGAGCACTGATCGAGCTGTAACACCTGCACATCCCATAACAACAAGTACATTGACCGAGGTGTCTCATGTCCAGCCTGTTATATGCGCGTGTTCGCGCCAGTGCCCAGTTCCAGCAACTGGTGGCGCGCAGAAACCGCTTCACCCTGAGCCTGTTCCTGCTGATCCTGACCACGTTCTATGGCTACATCGCGTTGGTGTCGCTCTGGCCCGAGCTGATCGCCAGGCGGCTGACCGAGGGGTCGAACATGACTTTCGGCGTCGCGGCCGGCGCCTTCCTGTTCGTGTTCTTCTGCGCGTTGTCGGCGTTCTATGTGTACCGGGCCAATGGCGAGTTCGATCGCCTGACGCAGGCGCTGGTCGCCGGACTGGAAGGGGAGCAGGGCGCATGAAGAAACTACTGCCTCTGGCTTTGTTGCTGCACTCGGGCCTGTCGCTGGCTTCACCTGCGCTCGACGCGGGCCAGCGTCAGCCGCTCAATCTGCATGCCATAGGCATGTTCATGGTGTTCGTGTTGTTCACGCTGTGCATCACCTGGTGGGCAGCGCGGCGCACCCGCTCGACGGCGGACTTCTACAGCGCCGGTGGCGGCATACTGGGCTGGCAGAATGGCCTGGCGCTGGCCGGTGACTATATGTCCGCCTCGACGCTGCTGGGGATCACCGCGCTCATCTACACCTCCGGCATGGATGGTTACATTTACCTCATCGCCTTCTTCGCAGGCTGGCCGGTGTTGCTGCTGTTGATGACCGAGCGACTGCGCAACCTTGGCCGCTTCACCTTCGCCGACATCACCTCGTACCGCCTCAACCAAGGCAAGGTGCGCACCATGGCCGCTATCGGCTCGCTGACCGTGGTGTGTTTCTATCTGGTGGCGCAGATGGTCGGGGCTGGGCAGTTGATCAGGCTGCTGTTCGGCCTGGACTACCACATCGCCTTGGTGATCGTCGGTGCGCTGATGATGCTGTATGTGACCTTCGGCGGCATGGTGGCCACCACCTGGGTGCAGATCATCAAGGCGTTCCTGCTGTTGGTCGGCGGGTCGCTGGTGCTGTTCCTGGCGATGCGCGAGTTCGACTTCAGCTATGACACACTGGTCAGCAAGGCCATGGACACCCATGCCCTGGGCGAACGCCTGCTGGCGCCCGGCAGCCTGTTGGCCGACCCATTGACCGCGCTGTCGCTGAGCCTGGGGCTGGTGTTCGGCACCGCCGGGCTACCGCATATCCTGATGCGCTTCTTCACTGTCAGCGATGCCCGGGAGGCGCGCAAGTCGGTGCTCTATGCCACCGGGTTCATCGGCTACTTCTTCAACGTCATTTTCCTGCTGGGCCTGGCGTCGATCGTGATCGTCAGTCAGCAGCCGCAATTCTTCGAGGGCGGGGAGGTGGGTGGCAAGTTGCTGGGCGGGGGCAACATGGTGGTCATGCACCTGGCCCAGGCCGTTGGCGGCAACCTGCTGCTGGGTTTCTTGTCTGCAGTGACCTTCGCCACCATTTTGGCCGTGGTTTCAGGCCTGGCCCTGGCCGGGGCGTCCGCCATCGCCCATGACCTGTATGCGCGGGTGATCATGAAAGGCGCGGCCAGCGAGCGGCAGGAACTGCGGGTGACCAAGCTGGCTACCCTGGGCCTTGGGTTGGTGGCGGTAGCCTTGGGTATGGTATTCGAAAACATCAACGTGGCGTTCATGGTTGCGCTGGCCTTTGGTATTGCCGCTTCGGCCAACTTCCCGGTGCTGTTCCTGTCGATGTTCTGGTCGGGGCTGACTACCCGTGGTGCGTTGGCCGGTGGCTACGTCGGGTTGCTCAGTGCCATGGGCTTCGTGGTGTTTTCCAAGCTGGTGTGGGTGGATGTGTTGAACTTCGCCGAGCCGCTGTTCCCCTATACACAGCCTGCGCTGTTCTCCATGCCGCTGGCGTTTTTGCTGGCTTACGCAGTTTCCCGGCTGGACCGGACGGCACGGGCCAAGGCGGAAAGGGCGGCTTTCGCCGACCAGTTCGTACGGGGCCAGACCGGCCTCGGTGCCAGCGGTGCAGTCGATCATTGACTTAAAACGGCCGCTGGCGGATGAGTGCCTGCGGCCGCGTTCCCTGCTTGGTATCCCCTTGCCCTGGCTCCTGTTCACGGGCGCATGACTTGGTAGTGGCCACGATGTCCTGGTCGCCGTAGCCCATCGCCGCCGCGCGCTGCACAACCTTGCACACCGGGTCGAAGACCCGCACGCCGTTGCATACGATGGGCCTGCGTGCGGCACCTGCATCGATACAGGCCGCACAGCAGGCCCCTGCATTTACTGGCGCAGCGCTGCCGCGACCGATTCACCAAAGGCTTTCAGGCCTTCCTCCAGTTGGTCGGTCGGGGTATTCAACGGTGGCATCAGCTTGATGATTTCGCCGTTCGGTCCGCAGCGGTCGACCAGTACGCCCGCTTGCAGTACGCGCTGCTGGGCATCTTTGGCCAAGGCCACGTTGCCGCGGCCGAAATCGATGCCGGCGATCATGCCGCGCGAGCGTGCGGACGCCACGCCCGGGATCTCTGCGAAACCGGCAACCGCACGGGTCATGGCCGCGCTGTTGTCGGCCAGCAGCTTCAAGAACTGCTCGTCGCGCCAATAGCCGAGCGCGATCTGCGCGGTCAGGAAGGCCAGCTGGTTGCCGCGGAAGGTGCCGATGTGATCGCCTGGTTCCCAGGCATCCAGCCCGGCGCGGATCAACACGATCGCCATCGGCAGGCCAAAGCCGCCGATGGATTTCGCGCAGGTGATCAGGTCCGGCACGATCCCGGAGCGCTCGAAACCGAAGAAATCGCCCGTGCGGCCACAGCCGGCCTGGATCTCGTCGCAGATGAGCACGACGCCGTGATCGCGGGTCCATTGGCGCAAGCGCTGCAACCACAGGTTGGAAGCCGGGTAGACACCGGCCTGGATCTGCACCGACTCGACGATCACGGCGGCCGGCAGTTCCGATCCGCTGCCCTGGTCGTTGGCCAGGCGCTCAAGGAAACCAATGCTGTCGAACTCACCGTAAGGGCTGTCTTCGTACGGTACGAACACCACGTCGTTGGACAGCCCGGGGCCTCGGCGGGTCCGGTTGCCGGTGACCGCCAGGGCGCCGGCCGTCATGCCGTGGTAGGCCCCGTAGAAGGAGACGACCTTGGTGCGCCCCGTCACCTTGCGCGCCAGCTTCAATGCCGCCTCGACAGCGTCGGCGCCGGTCGGGCCGGTGAACTGCACTTTGTAGTCCCAGCCGCGTGGCTGGAACAGGTCACGTTCGATCGACTCCAGGAACTGGCGCTTGGTGGAGGTGTGCAGATCGAGGGCGTGGGTCACGCCGTTGGCCGACAGGTAGGCGATCAAGGCATCGCGCATGCGCGGGTCGTTGTGGCCATAGTTCAGGGCGCCTGCGCCGGCGAAGAAGTCCAGGTACTCGCGGCCATCTTCGCCGCGGATCTTGCTGCCCTGGGCGGTATCGAACACCAGCGGCAAGTCGCGGCAGTACATCCGCACATTGGACTCGAGCCTTTCGAACGTTTCGATGTTGTTCATGCATAACCTCTGGCAATGATGGGGTGTCGTGGGGCGTCAGTGCTTGAACATCACGTGGCGGACCACGGTGTAGTCTTCCAGGCCGTACATGGACAGGTCCTTGCCGTACCCCGACAGCTTCACGCCGCCATGGGGCATTTCGCTCACCAGCATGAAGTGGGTGTTGACCCAGGTGCAGCCGTATTGCAGGCGGGCGGCCAGGCGATGTGCCCGCCCCACGTCGGCGGTCCACACCGAAGAGGCCAGGCCGTAGTCCGACTCATTGGCCCACGCCAGTACCTGGGCCTCGTCCTCGAAGGAAGAGACCGTAACCACCGGCCCGAAGATTTCACGGCACACCACCTCGTCTTCCTGGCGGGTGCCGGCCAGGACCGTGGGCTCGAAGAAGAACCCGCCCCCTGAGGCGCGCTTGCCGCCGGTGACGACCTCGATATGGGGCAGCTCCCGGGCACGGTTCACGAAGCCCTCGACACGCTGCAGATGCTCTTGGGTGATCAGCGGGCCCATTTCGGTTGCCGGGTCATCCTGCAACCCGCATTTGATGCTGGACACGGCGTGGCCAAGCTTGCGAACGAATTCCGGGTAGACCTCCTTCTGCACATAGAGGCGACACGCGGCGGTACAGTCCTGGCCGGCGTTGTAGAAGCCGAAGGCGCGGATGCCCTCGACGGCGGCATCGATGTCGGCATCGTCGAAGATAATCACCGGTGCCTTGCCACCGAGCTCCATGTGCATCCGTTTCACGCTGTCGGCCGTGCCTTCGATGATGCGGCTGCCGGTACGCACGGAGCCGGTCAGCGACACCATGCGCACCTGGGCGTGGCTGGTCAGCGGTTCACCTACCGTGGCGCCGCGGCCATGGACGATGTTGACCACACCGGCGGGGAAGATGTCGGCGAGCAGCTCCCCCAGTTTCAAGGTGCTCATCGGGGTGTGCTCGGAGGGTTTCAGGACCACGGTGTTGCCGCCGGCCAAGGCCGGGCCGAGCTTCCATGCCGCCATCAGCAACGGATAGTTCCACGGCGCGATGGAAGCGACGACACCGATCGCGTCGCGGCGGATCATCGAGGTGTGCCCCGGGATGTACTCGCCCGCCGCCGAGCCTTGCAGGCAGCGAACGGCGCCGGCAAAAAAGCGGAACACGTCCGAGACGGCGGGCAGTTCGTCCTGTAGCACGGCCGTGAAGGGTTTGCCGCAGTTATCTGCTTCCAGGCGGGCGAACACCGGTGCCTGGGCGTCGATGCTATCAGCAAGTTTGAGCAGCAGTGCCGCACGGTCCTTGGGTGGTGTTTGCGACCAGGCTTCGAAGGCCGCATCCGCGCACTGCACCGCGGCATTCACCTGGGCACGGCTGGCCTCGTGGGTCTGTACCAGGACGCTGCCCAGGGACGGGTTGTATACCGCCAGCTCGTCGCCTTCGCCGGCCACCAGGGCGCCATTGATCAGGAGCTTTGTTTGCATGTCGATTCTCGTGTTTGAACGGCAAGGCCTGTGGCCTGCCTTGGGATTGTCGTCAGAGGGTTCGATGGAAAGGAGGGGCGCTACGCCAGGGCGTCGGGGACCGGGTTACGGAACAGGCTGGTGCGGCAGGCGAGGTAGACCAGCCCGAGGCCGAGCCAGCAACTGCCCATGATCAGCGCGTCTTTGTCCAGGCTGGCCAGCATCCACCCGGCCGTGACCAGGCCGATGAGCGGGAACGCCACGCCGCGCAGCAACCCGGCCCCGTCCTTGACGCGCGCATCGAAGGTGAGCCGCAAGGCGCACAGGTTGACGGCAGTGAAGGCGAGAAACGCGCCGAAGTTGACCAGGGAGGTCGCGGTGGCGATCGTCAGGCCAAAACCGGCGGTGCCGAACACACCGCACAGCAGGATGTTGAATGCCGGGGTCTTGTAGCGAGGGTGCAGCGCGCCGAACAACCGGCGGGGCAGTTGGTTGTCCCGGCCAAGGGCGTAGAGCAGCCGGCCCACGCTGGCCTGGAACGACATTCCCGCCGCGAAGTGGGCGACGATGATCCCGGCCAGGACCACGGCGAAGAACAGGTCGCCGCCGATCATCCGGGCAATCTCGAAGGCGGCCCCGTCCACCCGTTCGAACGTGGGGGAGGGGTGCGCCAGGTACATGAAGTACGAGGAACCGACGTAGACCGAGCCGCCGATCAAGGCAACCAGCAGGATGGCGCGCGGTAGCGTGCGGCCAGGGTCGCGGGTTTCCTCGCTCAGGGTGGACAGCGCGTCAAAGCCCAGGAACGAGTACGCGGCAATGGCGGCGCCGGCCATGCTGGTGGCGAAGGGCACGTCCTGGTTGAAGAACGGCTTGGCCGACAGCAGCCCGCCAGGGCCGTTGGCAGCTACGATGTAGTGCGCGCACAGGCCGATGAACACGACGATGATGACCAGTTGCACCACCATCAACAGCACGTTGAAGCGGTTGGCCACCTGGATGCCGAGCACATTGAGCAGCGAGGTGGAGACGATGAAGCCGGTGATCCACACCCACTGGGGCACCTCAGGGAACGCCATGTTGAGGTAGCTGGCGCCGAGCAGCCAGATCAGCATCGGGATGAAGAAGTAGTCGAGCAGGGCGGCCCAGCCCACCATGAAACCGAGGTTGGCATTGAGCATCTTGCGGGTGTAGGTGTAGGCCGAACCTGCCACCGGGAACACCCTGACCAGTCGGCCATAGCTCAAGGCCGTGAACACCACGCCGGTGGCTGCAATCAGGTAGGCCATTGCCGTGGTGTTGCCGCTGGCCTGCGTGATCACGCCGTAGGTGCCGAAGACAATCAGCGGGGCCAGGAATGCCAGGCCGAAAAGCAGCACGGAAAACGGCCCCAGGGTGCGCCTCAACGAGGCGCCGGAGGTTGACTGACTCATGACGGTGCCCCCTTACGCGACGGAGTGGTAAGCGGTGGTGATGATGTCGTGGTAGGCCGCTACGGACATCGCCTTGGCATTGCTGGCATCCGAGAAGTTTTGCTTGGACTTTTCGGCGATGGTCAGGAAGTCGTCCTCGCGCACGCCCTTGACCTCAGCGAATCGGGGGATGCCCAGCTCCTTGCTCATCTTGAACAGATGGGCCACAGCGGCCTCGGCAGCGTCGACCGGCGACAGCCTGGGGTCGACCCCCAATGCGTAGGCGACCTGGGCATGGCGGACGATATCGGCATCACGGTTGTGGCCGAACACGAAGGGCAGGAAGATCGCGTTGCCCACACCGTGGGGCGTGTCGTACATGCCGCCGATGGCTTCGGAAATGCAGTGCACGCTGCCGACGTCGGCGTTGCCGAAGGCCATGCCGGCGATCAGGCTGGCCACCAGCATCTGCTCCCGGGCCGCCTGGTTGTCGGGCTCCTGCACGGCCGCCTTGAGGTGCTGGCTGATCAGGCGGATGGCATGCAGCGCCAAGCCGTCGCTGATCGGGTTGGCCACGCGGCAGGTGTAGGCTTCGATGGCATGGGTCAGGGCATCCATGCCGGTCGCGGCGGCAATCGACGATGGCAGCGTGTCGGTGATGTGGGAATCGAGCAGGGCCAGTACCGGGCCGATGCGGTAATCCAGCACGTTCATCTTGAAGTGGCGGGCGGTGTCGGTGATCACCGAGAAGCAGGTCACCTCGCTACCGGTGCCGGCCGTGGTGGGAATGGCGACGATAGGCGCGATGGCATGGGTGAGGGTGAACGACCCTTCGTAGTCTTCGATACGGCCGTCGTGGGTGAGCAGCAGGCTGATGGCCTTGGCCGCATCCATCGCGCTGCCGCCTCCCACGGCCAGCAGGCCGTCGATACCCGTGCCCCGATAGCGCTGGGCGGTGTGGTTGATGTCTTCGCTGCGCGGGTTGGCCTTGATGTCCGCCACTTCCTCGTAGGCGATGCCGGCCCTGTCGAGGCTGGCGTAGACGCTGTCCAGCAGGCCTGCGGCCTTGACCCCGGCATCGGTCACGATCAACACGCGGGCCAGGCCGAGTTGCCGCAGGTGTTCACCGGTGCGCTCGCGCAGGCCCGGTTCCATCACGATTTTGCTGGGGAGTAAAAACTTGAATTCCATACGTACCTCTTGCTCAAATTGTTGTCATTGTCGAAAGGGCAGTGGAGGAGCATCCGCGCCTGGCCGTGTTTAACGGCTCGGGCGTGTAATGTGGGCCTGGCGGTTAGGCACGGGCCGGAATGTTGTTGTTTTGGGTCTTGCGTAAACCAGTTGCGAAAAGGGTCCAGCGGAATAAAAAGAGGGGCGACCAAGCGACGGGCCCCTAAAAGAAAATCTGTGCTATCGCATGTGTCCCGTCAGCAGGGACAGCAGCGTGCCCGACAGGCACGTCGGCAAGTCATGCCCCATCCCGGGCAGCAGCACCAGGTTGGCGCCGCGGATCGCTGACGCCGTGGCAAACCCGCCGTTGGTGGCGACCATGAGGTCTTTGTCGCCATGAATGACCAGCGTGGGGCAGCGAATCCGCTGCAACTCCTGGGTACGGTCACCGGAGTTGATGATCGCGCCGATCTGCCTGGCGGTGCCGAGATTGCTGGCCTCACCGCCACCGCGCGGCCAGGCCTGCGTGGCATAGTCACGCAAGGCCGGCTCGTTCCACTCCAGCCGCGAACCGATCAGCCCCATGATGTCCAGGTAGTCGCGAACGCTTTCGTGCTGGTTGCGCGGTGGGCGGCGCAGGAGCTGGAGCAGGGCTTTGAGCGCCGGCTGGCCGACACGCAGCGAACCCGTGGTAGAGAAGATCGAGGTCAGGGTGCGGACGCGTTCGGGGTAACGTGCAGCGAGGGTCTGGGCGATCATGCCGCCCATCGACATCCCCACCACATGTGCCGTTTCCAGCTTCAAGCTGTCCATAAGCCCGATCACGTCGTTGGCCATATCACCCAGGTCATAGCCGGGTGTGCGCTTGCGCAGGAACTGCTGCAGGCTCGTGGGGGGCACCACATCCGTGAAGAACGAGCGGCCCGCGTCACGGTTGTCCAGCGTGATGACCCGCAAGCCTTGCGCGACCAGCCCGTCGATAAGCGGTTGTGGCCAGTAGGTCAGCTGCAGCCCGAGGCCGACGATGAGCACGACTGCCGGGGCGGTTTCGTCGCCATGGCTGCGATAGCAGAGCTTGCGCGTGCCCGCCAGCTCGCAGAAGCGGTCGGTGCTCATCGGCGGCTACCTTGCTGCTGCAATTGAACATCGGCGTGCGAGTGCGCATTGGGTACTGCAGTGAACTTCAGGCACTTGTCGGCCACTGTGCCGCGGCGCAGCAGTTTGACGTCCCGGAAGTAATCCATCGACATCACCCAGGGTTCGCACGGGCCCTGGCGCGGCATGCTGTCCAACGCGCGCTGCACGTACCCGGCACCAAAGTCGAGCAAGGGGCGGGTTTCGATGCCATCCGGCGCCCGGGGTTCGCAGACGTTGTAGCCTTCGCGCTCCATCAAACCCAGCAAGCGGCAGAAGTGGTCGCACAGCAGGCAGACTTTCAGGGTCCAGGACGAGTTGGTGTAGCCCACTGCGAACGCGAAATTGGGTACGCCGGAAAGCATCATGCCTTTGTAGGCCAGGGTCTCGCTCAACACCACCGGCTTGCCGTCCTTGTGCAGGCTGATGCCACCGAAAAGTTGCACGTTCAGCCCCGTGGCGGTGACGATGATGTCGGCCTTGAGCATCTTGCCTGACTTGAGCAATACACCGAACTCGGTGAACCGCTCAATATGATCGGTGACGATATCGGCTTTGCCCGCGCTGATGGCTTTGAACAGATCGCCTTCGGGCACCGAGCACAGGCGCTGGTCCCAAGGGTTGTAGGGCGGGTTGAAATGCTCGTCGACCGGGTAGTCTTTTGGCAGCTCCTTGCGGGTCAGCCACAGCAGCAGTTTTTTTGAAAGCTTGGGGAAGCGCTGGCAGAAGCCCCAGAAAGCCAGGGTGATCTTGGCGTTCTTGTAGCGCGTCAGGGAATAGGCGGTTTGCGCGGGCAGGATCTTGCGCAGGAACGCTGCCACCCCATCATTGGCCGGCTGGTTGATGATGTATGAGGGCGTGCGCTGCAGCATGGTGATGCTGGCGACCTTGTCGGCCATGGCCGGAATCAGGGTTACCGCAGTTGCGCCACTGCCGATGACCACGACGCGCTTGCCGCTGTAGTCGAGGTTTTCCGGCCAGTGTTGCGGATGGATGATCTGGCCTTTGAACTGTTCCGAGCCCTCGAAGCGAGGGGTGAAACCTTGGTCGTAGCGGTAGTAGCCACCTGCGCTGAACAGCCAGCGGCACTCGAGGGTGCGCACCTGCGCCGTTTGACCCTCTTCGATGCGCACCGCCCACAGGCCCTTTTCACTTTGCCAGTTGGCCGAGACGACTTTCTGCTGGTACTGGATGAAGGGGGCCAACTGGTGCTCGTCGATGGCTTCGCCCAGGTACTCGAGAATATCCGCGGCGTCCGCCAGCGACTTGGCCTTGGTCCAAGGCTTGAAGTCGAAGCCGAAGGTGTACAGGTCCGAGTCGGAGCGGATGCCGGGGTAACGGAACAGGTCCCAGGTACCCCCCATGCGCTCGCGGGACTCGAGAATGGCAAAGGTCTTGTTCGGTTGATTGCGTCGCAGGTAGGCCGCCGCGCCAATGCCAGACACACCGGCCCCAATGATCAAAATATCGAGCGGCTCAACCGGAAGAGCAGTGTGAGAGGACATCTCGCCTCCTGATTATTGTGTTGTAGAGACTGATCTTATGACTTGATCAAGTGACCAGAATAGGACGGCCAACAATGCGCGACAAGGTGCAAAATGCACCAGGGCGCCATCGTTTTAGGATGATTTGCACATTCGTGGGCGGCGGAGCGCTGACTTTCGGGATGTCCCGGGACCCCGTTGAATCAGAGATTTACGATTTGTTCCATGAGGGGTGGATGTATTCGCGGGCAGGGCGGTGAGCGGCATGCTCGCTGGTGAATTGTCACAAACCTCTCGGATGCGCCGCGCCTGGTTGCAGCACAGCGCATCCGCAAGGTGCCTCAGTAACTGGCCACCAGCAGCTTGACCGCCTGGCAGGCCGTGTCGGTTTCGGCCTCCAGGCGCGCGCGGTCGCCGTGGGCGGACCAGGCGAGCATCAAGCCGTCGAACAGGTTGATCAGTAAGCGGCTGATGGTGGTCAGTGCGGTTTGATCCAGCGCGCCGTCGGTGACTTTCACGATGGCCTGCTGGGCCGCGTCGAGGGAAACGGCATAGATCTTGGTCGCCATCTGCGGGTTGTTGCGCAGGTTCCAGCAAAACAGTTCGAACTGGGTGGTGGCCATTTCCGGGTGAGCCGTGAACCAGTTGACCAACTGGCGCAACATCTCGCCGACCGATTCCGCTGCCGTGGCGCCTGTGGGCACGTGTTGCAACGATTGTTGCGGCATGTTGATCAAGGACTCGTAGACCGCATAAAACAACTCGTCCTTGGTGTGGAAGACATAGTGCAACGACGCCAGAGGCGAGTCTGCCGCCGCTGCGATACGCCGGGTGGTGGCGTTGGCCACGCCATGTTCCGCGATCACCTTGACGGTGGCCTCGATGAAGTCCTGCCTGCGCTCTTCAGCGCCAATCCGAGCCATTGAGTTCTCCCTATTCGGTAGTGCCGCCAGCCCTTGGTCGGGTGTCGGCGGTGACGAATGCTATCGCAAGGTCATGTCTGGATCCATGCGTCGATGCAATCCCATGCCCTAGGGATAGCACAGCACGAAAATTAGTTTAATCAAACGACTTGATCAGCTGACCATGTTCGGTAATGATGAGTTCTCCACCGTGGCATCGCTGGACGAAGGTCGCGAACACTGTGGTTGGCACCGGTGGGCTAAGCCGGGTGGCCGAGGCTCACTGGACAGAACAACGACAAAACCAGACAGGTAGAACGCAGATGGATACACGAAAACTCTCGACGGTCGGCAGCGATGCCTCGGTCGAGCAAGTGGTGGAGATCATCCGGCGTGACGGTGGGGTCATCATTTCCGACTTCGTCTCGCCCGCCACACTGAAGTCCCTCACCGAAGAGCTGGACACCTGCTTGAAGGCCACGCCTTGCGGTGTCGACCCCTACTTCGCAGGCACGCAGACCCGGCGTGTCGCCCGTATCATCGGGCGCAGCGACACGGCGGTGGAGGTGGCGCTGAACCCGCTGTTCATCGGCGCGGCCCGGCAGATCCTGCAGACACCTACTCACGTCTGGGTAGGGAGCGACCGCATGGAGATCGCGCCTGATATTCAACTCAGCATTACCCAGGCCATCCAGATCGGGCCGGGCCAAGGTCTCCA
This sequence comes from Pseudomonas sp. 8_5_2, assembly GCF_059295255.1. Taxonomy (NCBI): domain Bacteria; kingdom Pseudomonadati; phylum Pseudomonadota; class Gammaproteobacteria; order Pseudomonadales; family Pseudomonadaceae; genus Pseudomonas; species Pseudomonas sp. 8_5_2. Next base: position 3,444,101 of record NZ_CM181238.1, on the reverse strand, counting down.
GCCCCTGCACCGTGACGATGCGACTTCGCTGTGGCGCCACCCCCAGTACGGGCGTGAGGCGCGGCTGCAGATGATGCTGGCCATCTCGGATTTCACCGAAGAGAACGGTGCGACCCGGGTCATCCCCGGTAGTCATTTGTGGGATGACGAGCGTATGCCGACTCAGGAAGAGACTGTTGCCGCGCAAATGAAGGCCGGCTCGGTGTTGCTCTGGATGGGGTCGGTGTATCACGGCGGCGGTGCCAACACGTCCGACGCTCCACGCACCGGCCTGACGATGGCCTACGACCTGGCCTTCCTGCGCCTTGAAGAGAATCACTTCCTGTCCATTCCCATTGAGCGCGTGCGCCAGTTGCCTGCAGAAATGCAACGCCTGCTGGGCTGGAGTGCGAGCTCCACATTGCTGGGGTGGGTGGAAATCGATGGCCAGATGCGCGACCCGCAAGAGTTGCTGGGCATGGCGGACTTCACCGAACCGGGCAAAGGGTTCTGACGCTTCTGGGCCGCCATGTGGCGGCTCAGGGGGCAAGCCACAGTCGATTTTCCGGGAGCCATGTAAATGAATGCGTTGAACAAAGCAGCCCAGGGCAATGCAGCACCGTTGACGTTTCGTAGCCTGGGTGGATGGGTGGAGCGGCCAGGCGATTTGCAGCCGACGCTCCAAGGGCAGGCGCAGGCCGATGTCATCGTGGTCGGCGCCGGCTTTGCCGGCCTGTCGACCGCGTTGGAGCTGAGGGCGCTCGGCGCGGATGTCATCGTGCTGGAACAGGAGTTCGCCGGCTTCGGGGCCAGTGGCCGCAATGCGGGCTACCTGCTGGGCAGCATGGGGATTGAGTACGATATGTTCGTCAAGCGCGTGGGCATGGAGCAGGCAACGCAATTCGTCAGGTTCTATGACGAGGCTGTGCCCTACGTGGAAGGCCGATTCAAGACGCTGGGTATCGACTGCGACTACAACCCTTCGGGCGTGCTCCGGGCATGTGTTCATCGCAGCCAGGAGAAGCGCTTGCTGCAAAGCATGGCGCTGGGTCGCAAGCTGGGCGCGGTGAGCCGCTTTGTGGACGGTGTCGAGATGCGCGCGCGGGGTATCCCCCCCGCCTTTCTATTTGCCGCCGAGCAGTGTGGCGGCACCTTGAACCCAGGTAAGTACGTCGCCGGCCTGCGGCGTGCGGCCATCGAGGCAGGGGTGAAGCTTTACGAACGCACACCGCTGCAGTCCTTCAGCGAAGGGCCGGTCATTACCTGCAAAACCGCGCAGGGCAGTGCGAGCGCCCCGGTGATGGTGCTGGCAACCAACGCCTATACGCCACAGTTGGGGGTGTTGCGCAACAAGGTCGCGGCGATTCGGGTGTCGGCAATCGAAACTCAACCGTTGTCGACGCAGCAGTTGGCTGATCTGGGCTGGCAAGGACGGGAAGGGATCATCACCCCGCATTACACCATGGAGAGCCACCGCCTGACGGCGCACGGCACGATGGTACTGACCGTCAAGAAACTCGGTTATGCCTACGGTTCGAACACGCCCAATATCCCTGACCATACCGCCTACGCGGCATTGGCCCAGGTGCTGCGCGAGCGCTATCCGGCACTGCAAGGCCTTGGTGTGAAGCACTGTTGGAGTGGTTATGTCAGTGGCGCCTACGACTTCCTGCCGGTGATCGGCACCATGGGCGCGACACAGAATATTTACTACACCACTGGCTGCTCGGGCCACGGACTGGGCACTCAATCCTTGATCGGGAAGCTCTTTGCCGAGCAAATCAACGGCAAGGCGCCTGAACTGCTGGCGGCATTGCAACACAAAACGCCCTCCATGTTGCCTGAACCCTTGCAATGGTGCGTCATCCACTCTGGCTTTGCGGCAGCCAAGTTGCTGGATGACTGGACCGATAGAAAAGTGCGTAAAAGCAACGCCAATAAGGGCTGATTGCATTTGCTGTGCTTGTTCTATGCCCGGCATTTTAAAACTACGGCGCGCCCCTTTTGACAGAGGCTGTTATTGTGGAACTCATAGACGTATTCGCGTTGATCTCATGCGTGTTGCTGGTGGTGTGTGGCTTGGGTTATGGCACAGCATTTATCAGGCGCAAAAATTATCTGCTGGGTGTGGAGTTCTTGATTGTGGGTATTTCTGCAACGAACTTTACGGCGTTTATCGCGACGGGGTGGCAGGCTAATTATAATATTGCCATTTTTCTCGATGCGTTTTCCCGCGGGGTCGGCGTGCCGATTATTGTCACACTCGGTTTGATGGCCGTGACGCATAATTACAAACCGTCGCCGACGAAGGATGTCCTATTGTTTTTGGCGGCTTTTATTTCTACGGCTATCTATTTCATGTCGTCGGCATTCAAAGCCTGGCTTCCCTATTTCTATGTACTGATGTGGTTGCTCGCCACGCTGTACCTGCTCTACTTCATGTGGCGGCTGGCGCGGGCGGGCGAGTTTCGGCACGCGCTGGCCACGCTCCTGGGCGCGGTCGCGGGGCTGACCATAGCGCTACGGTACGATTTCTTCCCGATTCCGGGGGATGAGACGAAGATGATATTCATGACCAGCGCGTTTCTGGTCTGGTCTTATTCCATGGCCCAGTTGTTCTATGCCTACCGTGCACTTCAGCGTTCCACTAAAGCTTCCGCCCAGGCCATGTCTCACTCCAATTGATATCAGCAGCAGCGCCCTATCTTTTTGAAGATGGTTTCCGTGTGTGCAGGGTATGTTTTTCGGGACTCGCGGTTACTCCATGGCGGGCCGTAGGCCTGCTTTTTTGCCGCCCCTCGGGGCGGTTTTTTTATGGGTGATCCATTCGTATTGATAATGAGCCTGGATAAGCGGCGTGCCTAGGGTGTGCGGGCGCGCTAGTTGGCGAAGTGTTCAGGCGGTGCATTATAAACGAGCATCTTTCGGTAACACATGTTTCTTTAATTCCCAGTAAAGGGCAGGCGCCTGGCACGTATTAAACGACCACCAATGTTAACTAGCTGATTTACCTGATGTAATCCACCTGTCAAGCATTATGGCATGTGGTTTGCGTGTTGATCATCCGACATGGTCAGATGACCATGTCGGATGATCAAGATGTGCCAGGCACCGATTTTTCCGCCCGGAAAGATCGAGCAGCCGGCCCAAGCCCTATGTTCGAGGAACCCCTTATGAAAGAAGTCACTGCACGGCCGGAAGGTGAAGTTTCCGCCCGCCGTATTTTCAGGCAGCTGCTGGTTACCCTGGCGGCATCGGCCGCCATCTGTTCGGTGCAGGCCGCGCCCCAGGGGGCCGAGGCGCTGGGTTCGAAGCTGACGCCACTGGGCGGGGAGGTCGCCGCCAGCCCAAGCGGCGATATTCCGGCTTGGACAGCGCCGGGGCCGCAAGGGGCGGGCTGGAGCTATGGCCAGGTACGAGGGGAGCATTGGAAATTCAAGGGCGACAAACCTCTGTACAGCATCGACTCGAGCAATGTGGCGCAGCACGCGAGCAAGCTTGCCCCCGCCCAGCTGGAACTGTTCAAGAAGATTCCGGGCTACCGGATGGACGTCTACCCGACCCGCCGCACCTGCGACGCGCCGAATTTCGTGGCGCAGAACACTCGGCAGAACGTGGGTTTCGCCAAACTCGATGGCACTGGACTGGCGCTGGAGGAAGCCCATTTGCCGGGTGCGCCGTTTCCTTTGCCGAGCAGCGGCGCCGAGGTGATGTGGAACATGAAGATGCGCTACCGCGGCGTTGGCGTTGAACTGCCAAAAAGCATCTCGGGCATTTCCCCGCGCAAAGGCGGGGAGTGGCTGCGCCAGTCCACCGACCTCATCTTCTATACGCCCTGGGGCAAAAAAGGCAGCACGCTGTTCTCATCCGTTGGCCGTCTGGAGAACGCCGGTTTCTTCAGTTACCTGGAGCCCGCCGCACTGGCCGGCCAGGCTGCAGTGCAGACGGCCGTGGCCGGCGAGCAGGCGACGACTTTCTACTACTTCCCCGGCCAGCGGCGCGTGCGGCGCATGCCGTCGTATTCCTACGACGCGCCGCAGATCGGGCTGGATAACCAGTACAACGTCGACGAGGCGAATGTGTTCTTCGGCACCATGGACCGCTTCGACTGGAAACTGGTCGGCAAGCAGGAGCTGCTGGTGCCGTACAACGCCTTCGGCGCCTATGACACCAGCGCCAAGGCAGAGACCTTCGCGGGCAACGATTCGCTTGCGCCGCAGTCGCGCCGCTACGAGCTGCACCGCGTCTGGGTGGTCGAGGCCAAGGTCCGCGAGGGCATGCGCCACCAAGCGCCCAAGCGCATGTTCTACATCGATGAGGACAGCTGGAACCCCCTGCTGGCTGTCGACTACGACAAGCAAGGGCAGATCTGGAAGGTGCGTGAAGGCTTCTCTATCCCCGTGTACGAGACAGGTGCTTGCGATGTGCAGGCCCAGGTCCAGTACAACCTGGTCGATGGCCGTTATCTGTTCGACATGAGCTCGATCGGCGCGGGCAAGAACGATATCCGCTGGCTCACCGAGGACGGTAGCAGCCCCCGCCTCAAACGCGATTTCTTCACCTCCGACAACCTGCGAGCCATCAGCGAACGCTAAAACGACGTCAGATCGAGAGCCAGCATGAAAAAAATAATTAGCAAAGCATCAGGCCTTGTCATCGTGTGCGCGACCCCATTGGCAATGGGGTTCACCTTCGAAACCGAAACCCTTCATGGCTCGTTCGACTCCACCATCACCGCAGGCATGGGCCTGCGTACCGAGTCGCGCGGCTGCAACCTGATCAACCAGGGACCGACCGGGCACAATGTGCCCTCCGGCTGCCTGGCGCAGAGCTCGGGCGTGGCGGATCAGGGCGACCTGAACTACGACCGCGGCGATATGTTCACCAACTACCTCAAGGGCACCCACGAGCTGTTGCTGAAGATGCCCGAGGACGTCACCTTCATGGCGCGTGGCACCTGGATCCGCGACTTCGCCGCCACCGATACCACCGGCACGCTGTCGTTCAACACCCCTGAGAGTGTCGGCAGCAACGGGCTCAGCGACAACGCCCGTGACGACCTCGCTTTCAAGGCACGTCTGCTGGACCTCTGGGTGAGCAAAAGCTTCGACGTGGGCGGGCAGCGGGTACGGGCGCGCTTGGGCAATCAGGTGATCAACTGGGGCGAGAGCCTGTTCGTGGCGGGCGGTATCAACAACACCAATGCCTACGACTATCAGGCCTTGGCGCGCCCCGGCGTGCAGCTCAAGGAGGCCGTGTTGCCGGCACCGATGCTCAGTGTTGCCTCGGGCCTGGGTGCTGGGGTCAATGTCGAGGCCTACTACCAGTTCCGCTGGAACAAGAGCGAGCTGCCGCCAGTGGGCAGCTACTGGTCCACCACCAACGCCCTCGGCGAGGGCAGGGGAGACTACGGGTACTCTGAGAAAAAGGCCAAGGACAGCGGCCAGTGGGGGCTTTCGCTGCGTTGGCAACCCGAGGACAGCGACGTTAACTATGGCTTCTATGTGATGCGCTATCACGACAAGTTGCCGTCTTTGCGCGTGGATATTCTTGACCCGGACACCTTCGCGGCGGTACCGACTTGGCGCTACCAGGAAGACCGGATGATGTACGGCATCAGCGCCAACATGCCGATCGGCGACTGGGCGGTGGGGACGGAGCTTTCGTACCGGCCGAAGGATTCGGTCATGCTCAACCCGGTCGTCGACCTGTGTGCGAGCAATGACGGCAAGTGCTGGAAGGACGAAAAGAAATTCCAGTGGCACCTGACCGGCCTGTACAGCTTCACACCTTCCAACTCCCCCACGCTGCTCGATTTCAGCGGGGCCAGCTCGGGCACCTTGGTGACCGAGCTGGTGGTCATCAGGTACCCGGGGCTGCATGACGAAGTGAATGGCGAGCCATTGGCTGCGGGGCTCAATACCTGGCAGCTGGACCCTGCAACCGCGCCGAAGCCGCGAGGCGACAAGACCTCATCGGGTATCAACCTGGATTTCAGCATGACCTACGACGGCACATTGTTGCCGGGCTGGCAGGTCACCCCGGGCATCTTCTACGCGCGGTCGCTAGGCGGGCGCACGCCGAACCTCACTGCCACCTTCACCGAAGATGCGAGCAGCATGAACCTGTACCTGAACTTCGTGCGCAACCCGGCCAGTTGGCAGATTTCCCTCAACTACGCCAAGTTCATGGGCGGCGATACCCCTTACGACCAGCTGTACCGTGACCGCGATTATGTCGGCGTCGCGATCTCCCGCACCTTGTGAGGCCTGCCGTGAACGGTTCCGTGAAACTCACTGAAATCCAGGCGCGAGGCGTGCTGCCGCGCGTCGAGCGTGTCCTGTTCGGGCATCGTCGGCTGGTGCTGGCGAGCCTGGCCGTGTTCACCCTGGTCATGGCGTGGTTCGCTGTGCAGCTGCGCATGGATGCCGGCTTCGAAAAGCAGCTGCCGGTCGGCCATGAATACATCGACACATTCCAGACGTACCGCAATGACCTGATGGGCGCCAACCGGCTGACCCTCGTGGTGAGGTCGCGCACAGGTGATATCTGGAGCGCCCCAGGCCTGAAGCGGCTGTATGACGTGACCCAGGCGGTGAGCTTCCTGCCAGGGGTTTCCCGCAGCAGTGTGCGTTCGTTGTGGACGCCCAATGCCTTCGTCAACGAGATCACCGAAGAAGGTTTTCGCGCCGATCCGTTGGTGCCGGGAACGGTTTCTCCCGAGCACTTGAACGACCAGGTCATCGGGGCGATCGCCAGCTCCACCTCGCAAGGGGGCTTTATTGGCACGCTGGTGTCCCGTGACCAGCGCAGTGCGATGATCACGGCGGAGCTCAATGAGTATGAGGCTGATGGCACCCACCTTGATTATGTCGCGTTCAATCATCGGCTGGAGCAAGCGATTCGTCAGCAGTTCGAGGACGGCGACTTCGAAATCCAGATCATCGGCTTCGCCAAGCAGATCGGCGACATTGCCGATGGCGCTTCAGCCGTGCTGGAGTTCTGCCTGCTGGCACTGTTGCTGACCGCCGCTGCGGTTTATTGGTATTGCCACTCGCTGCGCTTCACGCTGCTGGCGCTGGTGTGTTCACTGGCCTCGCTGGTCTGGCAGTTCGGCAGCCTGCGCTTGCTGGGCTTCGGCCTTGATCCGCTGGCGGTGCTGGTACCTTTTCTGGTGTTCGCCATCGGGGTGTCCCATGGGGTGCAGCAGATCAACTTCATCGTACGCGAGATAGCGGTTGGCAAGAGCGCAGAAGCGGCGGCGCGTTCGAGCTTCACCGGTTTGCTGATCCCGGGAACGCTGGCCCTGGTGACTGCACTGGTGTCGTTCGTGACGCTGCTGCTGATTCCTATCCCGATGGTGCGGGAGCTGGCCATCACGGCCTCGCTGGGCGTGGCGTACAAAATCATTACCAACCTGCTGATGCTGCCTTTGCTGGCTTCCATGCTGCGGGTCGATGACCGCTATGCGGCTACCCAGGAAGTTTCCCGGCAGCGCCGTACCCGCTGGCTGCGAGGCCTGTCCCGGCTCGCCGAGTGGCGTAACGCACAGTGGGTGCTTGGCGTGGCCCTGGCGATCTTTCTGGTGGCGATCTGGCAAAGCCACGACCGGGTCGTCGGCTCGTTGCAGGCGGGGGCCCCGGAGTTGCGTGAGGACTCGCGCTTCAATCGCGATGCCGTCTCCATCGCCACTAGCTACGACATTGGCCTGGACTGGCTCAGCGTGGTTTTCGAAGCCGGCCAGGGGGCCTCTGGTGAAGGCGGGGCGGCGGCCTGCGAGGATGTCGCGGCGGGTCAATACCAGGATCGTTTCGTCTGGGCCATGCAGGGTGTGCCCGGAGTGCTGTCGGTGGCTTCGTTCTCCAGCAACATGCGTCAGTTCAACGAAGGGTACAACGAGGGTAATCCCAAGATGGCCGCGGTGCCCATCGACCCTATGAACTACGCCGCGCTGGCCACCGAGGTGGCGCGTACGCCCGGGCTGGTGCGCACCGACTGCAGCATGTCCGCCGTGCACCTGTATCTGGCCGACCACAAGGCCACGACCATCAACCGGGTGGTGGAGGCCGCCAAGGCGTTCCGCAGCGAGTATCCGCAGCCCGGCCTGTCGATCCGCCTCGCCTCGGGCAACGCCGGTGTCCTGGCCGCCATCAACGAGGAAGTGGAGAAGAGCGAAACCCCCATGCTGCTCTACGTCTATGCCGCGATCGCGCTGCTGGTGTTCGCCGTCTACCGCGACCTGCGGGCGGTGCTGGTGTGCTGCCTGCCGCTGACCATCGGCACCTTCATTGGCTATTGGTTCATGAAAGAGCTGCAGATCGGCCTGACCATTGCCACCTTGCCGGTGATGGTGTTGGCCGTGGGCATTGGTGTCGACTACGCCTTCTACATCTACAACCGCCTGCAATTGCACCTGGCCCACGGCCAGCCGATTACCAAGGCGGTCGAGCACGCCTTGCTCGAGGTGGGCGTCGCCACGATCTTCACCGCCATCACCCTGGCCGTGGGCGTGGCCACCTGGGCGTTCTCGGACCTCAAGTTTCAGGCCGACATGGGCAAGCTGCTGGCCTTCATGTTCATCGTCAACATGGTCATGGCCATGACCGTGCTGCCGGCCTTCGCCGTCTGGCTGGAACGGGTATTCCCACGTAAGCGCCCTGTGCGCATGATCGGTGCGCTGGTGCACTGAGGAGAGAAGCATGAAGTTCAGGGTTTCATTAACCGCGGCCTTGCTCGCAGCCGCATTGCCGCTGATGTCGCTTCAGGCCGCGCCGTTGCAGGCCGTGCCGGCCATACAGGTGAGCAATGCCACGCAGGCCACCATGCTGGCCGCCGGCTTGGCGGGAGGGCGCATGGTGGCCGTTGGCGACCACGGTGTCGTGCTGTTGTCCGACGATCACGGCATGCAGTGGCGCCAGGCAAGGTCGGTACCGCTGTCCACACCGTTGACGGGCGTGTCTTTCGTGGATGCCAAACGTGGTTGGGCGGTTGGCCACTGGGGCGCGATCCTGGCCACCACCGATGGTGGGGAGTCCTGGCAGGTCCAGCGCCTGGCCACCGAAGAAGACCGGCCACTGTTCGCGGTGCACTTCTTCAATGCCCGGCAGGGTGTGGCGGTAGGCCTCTGGTCGTTGGTGCTGACCACCATGGATGGAGGCCAGACGTGGGCCGAGCAGCCGGTGCAGGCCCCCCCTGGGGCCAAGCGGGCCGACCTCAACCTGATGGGGCTTTTTGCCGACAGTCGCGGCACGCTGTACGCCCCGGCCGAGCATGGGCAGGTACTGTACTCCGAGGACGAGGGGACAAACTGGCGTTACCTGGATACTGGCTACGAAGGCACACTGTGGTCAGGCGCGGTAATGGCCGATGGACGTCTGCTGCTGGGTGGCCAGCGCGGTACCCTGTTGCTGGGTTCAGCGGACGGCAAGGGCTTTCGCCGAGTGCCAACGCAAAGCAAGGGCTCTGTCACTTGCGTCGCGGTAGCCGGCTCTGGTGTGCTGGCGGTCGGGCTGGATGGGCTGAGCGTCAAGAGCAACGATGGCGGGCACAGTTTCCAGGAAACGCAGAGCGCTGATGGCCTCTCACTGACGGCGGCGTTGTTCAACGCCGAAGGCGTGCCTGTATTGTTTTCACGCCGAGGGGTAATGCCTGAACAGCACCATTTACCAGACGATTTTGAGTGATTTGCCCTGCCCATGACCAGCACACCATCGCCCTGGCCACGCCCCTCGGAAGCCGTTCGCGCGCTCATGCGCAAAGGCGCCGAACTCGCTCAGGCGCTGCCCTCGGAGTGGGTCGAGCGCCTCAATCAGGCGCTTTTCTCTTCAGCGGAAGATGCCAAACTGCTGGAGGACCCGGTCATCCTCGCGGCATGCCGGCGCGCCAACCGGGCAGAGTTGCTGCATTGGGCAAACGCCAATCTGCAGCGCCCTGGAGAGCCGGTGGAGCCCTACGTGTCTGCTGATATGGTGGACACGGCCAGGGAGCTTGCCCGCAGGGGGGGGGCCGAACTGCTGATGAATGTGGCAAGGTCGACACAAAACGCAGCCTGGGAGCTGTGGATGAAGATGGCGTTCAGCCTGACACAGGATCCACTGGAGCTCGAGGAGTTCCTGGAGGTTTCGTCGCGGTCGATCTCGGAATTCATCGACAGCAACATGCGTGTGGTGACCCAGATTGTTCTGGAAGTAAAGAGCGCCCAGGCGCATGACGATCCGATCGACAAACGCAGCCTGGTCACTCGGCTGCTCGATGGCAGGGATGTGGATGCGGAGCAGTTAGGCAGACGACTGGGCTACAGCCTGGCTCAGAGGCACCATGCCTGCCTCGTCTGGAGCGAAATCCCGGACGCCGAGATTGGTCCTCTGGAGGATATGGCGCGCGCCCTGGCGCAGCTCACGGGCACGCTAGCGCCTCTGATCGTATTCGCGGGCCCAGCGACCCTGTGGGCCTGGAGCAATGCGGCAAAGCCGCTGGATCTGAACCTGCTGCAAGGCGTCGCCCGGCAATTTCCGAAGATTCGCGCGGCGATCGGTTCGGCGGGCGCGGGGGTGAATGGCTTCCGGCGCTCGCACCTGGAAGCCTTGACCACCCAGCGGTTGATGGGGCGTTTGGCGGGTTCACCCGCAGTCGCCACGATCGATCAGGTGAGGATGGTGTCGTTGATGACACAGGATGCCCGCGCAGCCAGGCAGTTCGTCTTGAGCACGCTGGGGCGCCTGGCGACCGAGCCCTCGGTGCTTCAGCATTCGTTGCACGCCTTTCTGGCCAATGGCTGCAACGTCACCCAGACCGCGGAGGTGCTGGGTACCCATCGCAATACCTTGCTGCGCCGGCTCGAGCGCGCACAGGACCTGCTGCCTATCCCGTTTGCCGACCATCGCATCCAGATCGCTGCCGCACTCGAACTGGTGATCTGGAATACCCCATTAGCAAACGACGAGAAATAGAGGTGAAGGCAGACTTGGCTTCTGGCTGCGCACCGATGCCCGGAACATCCGTCCAGGCTGATGAGCGCAACGGAGCGCCCGCCTTCGAGCGCACCGTATTCGTCTATTGGTAGCCACGTCAAAGGATCGGTTTACCGCCAGTGACAGCGTACCGGGAACCGCTGATGTAGCTGGCCTCATCGGAGCCCAGCAGTACATAGATTGGCGCGACCTCCACCGGCTGCCCTGGCCGCCCCATAGGGTAGCTGGAGCCGAAGTTTTTCACGGCCTCATCGGGCATGGTGGCCGGGATCAGAGGCGTCCAGATGGGGCCAGGCGCGACGCTATTCACCCTGATTCCCTTTTTCCCCAGAAGCTGAGCCAACCCCGCCGTGAAGTTGGCGATGGCACCTTTGGTGGCGGCATACGCCAGTAGGCTTGGAGACGGATCGTCGGAGTTTACCGAGCTGGTATTGATGATCGAACTGCCCTTAGGCATGGAAGGCAATGCTGCCTTGCAGATCCTGAAGATAGCGGTGATGTTGGTATCGAAGGTTTTCACCCATTCGTCATCGTCGATTTCCTCCAGGCTCTCATGTGACATCTGGAAGGCGGCGTTATTGACCAGGATATCGATGCGCCCGAACTGTTCGACGGTTTTACCGACGATGTTAATGCAGTGCTGTTTCTGCGCCAGATCGCCGGGTAGCAGCAGGCACCGTCGGCCAGCTGCTTCTACCCAGCGCGCAGTTTCCTGCGCGTCTTCATGCTCATTCAGATAAGCGATGGCAACGTCAGCACCCTCGCGTGCATAGGCGATGGCAACCGCGCGCCCGATACCACTGTCAGCACCGGTGATCAGCGCAGTCTTGCCTTCCAGGCGGTTGCGTCCGGTATACGACTGCTCTCCGCAGTCTGGGTAGGGCTCCATCTTGCGTTGTGAACCGGGTACGCTTTGCGGTTGGGACGGAAACGGCGGAGTAGGAAAGTCGCGCATGGTAGAAGCTCCTGCAGTTGAGAACGCTCTTACCGTTTCGAGCCAGCGGCTTGCTGCGCGTTGGGTTGAATGTGTGATTGGTTCGACGAGCGGTGCACGCTGCGGCGCGTGGCGGTACCGCCACTGCGAACGATATTGAAGCACGCCGCGTAAAGCTTAACCCGCGCCTGCGCGCGGGCTGCTGCTATCACTGTTTTTTGCCGGGCAGTACTGAGCTCAGGACCTGCTTGGCTGTCTGCACGATGACCCCGGCTTCATCCGGGTCGCCCTTGAGCAAGGTGCTGGCGAATTTCTTTGCCTGTTCCAGCTTGATGTGCGGGGGAAGGGGAGGCACGTTCGGGTCGGTCTTGAATTCGATCAACACCGGCCGGTCAGCCGCCAGCGCGCGTTCCCAAGCGCCGGCAATGTCTTCCTCCCGCTCCACATAGATGCCCTGCAAACCGATGGAAATGGCGAACAAGTGGTAGGGCACGTCGGGGATCGACTGTGACGCCTCGAACTTGGGGTCGCCTTCCATCACGCGTTGTTCCCAGGTGACCTGGTTGAGGTCTTCATTGTTGAACACCGCGCAGATCCACTTCGGGTTATCCCACTGGCGCCAGTACTTGGCCACGGTGATCAGTTCGGCCAGGTTGTTCATCTGCATCGCACCGTCACCTACCAACGCCACCACGCTTCGCTGCGGGTGGGCGAATTTGGCGGCGATGGCATAGGGCACCGCCGCGCCCATGCTCGCCAGTCCGCCGGACAGCGAGCACTGCATGCCCTGGCGGATCTGCAGATCGCGGGCAAACCAGTTGGCGCATGACCCCGAGTCGCTGGTGACGATGGCCTGATCAGGCAGGCGAGGGGAGAGTTCATGCACCACGCGTTGCGGGTTGATCGGGTCGGCTTTGACCAGCGCGCGTTTCTCCAGGGTCTTGTCCCAGTGCGCGCGCCAGCTTACGACCTTGTCGCGCCAGCGTCGCTCGCTTTTGCGCTCGAGCAGCGGCAGCAGGGCGCGCAGGGTTTCGGCGGCATCGCCCACCAGGTTGACTTCCATTGGATAGCGCAGGCTGAGCATGTCTGGTTGCAAGTCGATCTGCACCCCACGGGCCTGGCCTTCCTTGGGCAGGAACTCGGCATAGGGGAAGCCGGAGCCGATCATCAGCAAGGTGTCGCACTCGTTCATCAACTGGTAGCTCGGTTCAGTACCGAGCAGGCCGATGGCGCCGGTGACCCAGGGCAAATCGTCAGGCAGCACGGCCTTGCCGAGCAGCGCCTTGGCCACGCCGGCACCGAGCTTTTCGGCCACGGCTACGACCTGCTCGGTCGCTTGCAAGGCGCCGGCACCGACCAGGATTGCCACCTTTCGCCCGGCATTGAGCACTTCGGCCGCCCGTTGCAGGTCAGCGTCGAACGGCACGACCTTGGGCTTGCTGTAGCCAACGCCCGAATGCACCGTGCCGTGTGCCCTTGCCGGCTCCTGATAGGGCAGGTCCTGTACGTCATTGGGCAGGATGATGGCGGTGACCCGGCGTTCGCCGACGGCCGTCCGCACTGCGCGGTCGAGCAGGTGCCGCACCTGCTCCGGGGTCGATGCCTGCTGCACGAAGGCGCCGGCCACATCCTTGAACATCGACAACAGGTCGAGTTCTTGCTGGTAATGCCCGCCAAGCGCCGCACGCGCTTGCTGCCCGACGATGGCCAGTACCGGTTGGTGATCCATGCGAGCATCGTAGAGGCCGGTCAGCAGGTGTGAGGCGCCGGGGCCGGAAGTGGCGATGCACACGCCGAGCTCGCCGGTGAACTTGGCGTGAGCGCTGGCCATGAACGCGGCCATCTCTTCATGGCGGGCCTGAATGAATTCAATCTTGCCGTTGGCGCGGCTCAATGCACCAAATACGCCATTGATGCCATCCCCGGGATAGCCGAAGATTCGTCGAACGCCCCACTGGTACAGACGCTCGACCAGGAAGTCGCCTACTGTCGTTGTCATCGTCTTTTCCCTGTCTGTGATCGATAGGGTCTGGACTGGGCCGCAAAGTGGAAAGTTTCAACAGGTTGTACGTGGTCAGCCTGCAGGAACCTCTGATGGGTATGGCTTCTCAAGGCCTTCATCGCGCAAGAGCATGCGCAAGGTGTCGGCTGGGATGCTTTACCCCGCTGTGGGCGCGGGATTGCCGCCCCACAGACATCGCGTCAGTTTCGCGCGGGTCAGCGGGCATCATCCCCCTGAACCGCCACCTCCCGTGCCACCACCGCCCGAACCTCCACTTCCGCTACCTGAACCAGTGCCCGTGCCAGTCCCTGTGCCGCTGCTATCCGAACCGCCCATCCCGCTGCCACTGCCCGAGCCATCGGTAGTGCCATCTCCGCCGGTATTGTCAGTGCCGTTGCTACCGGTACCGCCTGACCCGGTACCCATGCCATCACCCGGTGTACCAGACCCGCTGGCGCCGCCGTTCATCTGGCCATCGTCTTGTGTCTGTGTGCCAGGGGCCCGCTGATCGTTCATGTTGGTAGCCGCCAGCACAATGGGGGCGCTTGCGCCCAGGCACAGCGCCAGTAGCCATGTATGAGGCTTCATTATCTTCATGATGAATCTCCTGTTTGCGGTAATTGCCTAGCGTTCGGCCAGGGGGAAGAGTGGTCCGTGCAATGCGGTCGACGGACGGGCCGACTTGTCAGGTCATCGAGGGGATCAACCGTCGGACTGTTCCTCCGGTGGAACCTGGCCGTCGGGCCAGTCTGGTGCCTCTTGCTCCGGTTCAGGCCTGGGGGCCGGCTCGCCGGGGTTATGTAGTACCTCGTCGATGTAAGGGTCGGGGCGGTCAGGGTCAATCATGGCGGGATCCTCTACGGTGGTTACCCCGCTTAGGTCGCCCTGATGAAGTGGCTGTTCCATCCGATTGCGTGAACGGAACGACAACCGGCCGTGGCGACTCCATTGCAGCAACAGCGTGCCTAGGAGTGCCATGATGATCCACGTGGGATGCGCGGGCTGGAGCTTGTCCCGTCAGTACGCCGATGAGTTCCAGCAGTCGGGTAGCCACTTGCAGCGCTATGCTGCGCGGTTTGGTGCCGTGGAGATCAACACCTCGTTCTATCGGCCGCACCTGCCTACCACTTACGCCCGCTGGGCTCACTCGGTACCGGAGTATTTCCGCTTCGCCGTCAAGCTGCCCAGGATCATCACCCACGAGCTGCGTCTGGAAGGCTGTGAGGTTGCGCTGGATGTGTTTCTTGGCCAATGCCAGCAATTGGGTGACCGCCTGGGCTGCCTGCTCGTACAGCTGCCGCCATCGCTGGCCCATGATGCCAGCCGAGACCGGCGTTTCTTTGAACGCCTGCGCCAACGCCATGCCGGGCCGGTGGCGGTAGAGCCAAGGCACGCCAGTTGGCAAGCGGCGCAGCCGATGCTGATCGACTTGCGTATTGCCCAGGTGGCGGCGAGCCCTTCACGCTTCGCTGCCGATGCGCAACCTGCTGGCTGGCCTGGGTTGGTTTACTGGCGACTGCACGGCGAACCGAGGATCTACCACAGCGAGTATTCGCAGCACTACCTGCAACAGCTGGCTGAGCGGCTGCAGCACAGCCACGCTGCAGGTGCAGCGACCTGGTGCGTGTTTGACAATACGGCCTCCGGGGCGGCATTGGGTAACGCGCTGAGGCTCGAGCGGTATCTGCGTTGACGCAATCGGATCAAACTTTTTGCTGCCGTCGGGCTCTTCTGAGAACACTTTGCAATGTGAGGAGCAGCCCATGAAACATGACGATGGCAAGACTGGCGATGGTGATAAGGTCCCGCGGGTGCTTTCTTCTGAAGAGGCGCAGCAAGGCGAGCGAACCCCAAATCCGGTGCTCGAGCGCCCGGACCGCAATACCGAGGCAGTGGACAAGGTGATTACGCCTACCTCCATCAAGAAACAGGAAGAACAGACCCGCCAGATTAATCAGCATCTTGCCGAGGCCGAAAAGAAGATGCCTTGATCGAACCGGCCCTGGCATTCAGCCATTGGCAGATTGATTGATGCGTTCAGGGTTGAGCACTGCGCTTGCGTAACGGAGTTGCTGTCATCATTCCCGATTTCGTTTGAGTCCAGTTGCAGCCAGCGTTGTCTTCGTTGAAGGGCAATCGGTAGCCATGCGGCTGCAAAGGAGCGAGGTGTGCGAATTGGCTGTTCGGGATGGGGCGCGGTGCCGAGACAACTTTGCTTTGGAGGGTAGTCATGGAAGTCGAGCCGCTGCTGACAGAGCTGTTGATGGCGCGTGGCCCCGGTGGGCAGGAAGATGAGGTACGTTCGATTTGTCTGCGCGAGCTCACTGCAGTCTGTGATGCGGTAAAGGTAGACAAGGCGGGGAACGTCATAGGCCTGATCAAGGCCGCGCAAGACAGCGATCCTGGTGAGGCAATCAGGGTCATGGCGCACCTGGATGAAATCGCCATGATCGTGAAAAAGGTCGAGGCTGACGGGACGCTCAGGGTCGTTGCGCTCGGCGGTGCTCAGCCGATCTGCTTCGGCGCTTGCCCGGTCGACCTGCTGGGTGACCGAACAACGCTTCCGGGCGTTCTTTCTTACGGCTCGATGCACAACAGTGGCAGCACCCCAACTGGCAGGGATGTATTGGCCGGCGACGTCCACTGGAATGATGTGCACGTCATTACCCGCCTGACCAAAGCGGCCTTGGAAGAGGCGGGTATCCGGCCCGGGTCGAGAGTGGTGCTCAGCCAACATTGGCGCAAGCCATTCAGCGTCAACGACAGCATTGCGGCGCATTTCCTCGACGACAGAGCGCCGGTGACCGCCGTGATTCACTGCGCCGCCTTGCTCAGCGAGCGTCGGCATTTGCTCAGGCAGGATGTCTGGATGGTGTTGACCACACTCGAGGAGGAGTCCAACGCTGGTGCCATGTACGCCGCCCGAACGTTGCCGGGAAACACCACCATTGCGGTTGAAGTGGGGCCTGTGCTGGGCGAATACGGTACGCGGCTCTGCGCCGATCCGATCATCAATACGGGCGACCAGAAGGGCTATTACAGCCGGTCGGTGATCCACGGCTTGCTTCAGGCTACCCGCCGCGCGGGCTACGAACCCCAGGCTGCTTTACTGGTGGATTTCGCCTCGGATGCAAGTGCCGTGATGAGCGCAGGCGTCTGCGCCCGCGCTGGCTGCATAGCCATTCCAACCGAAAACACGCATGGGTTCGAGTTGATCCATTCGCAGGGAATATCAGCCTGCTCGGCCACGCTCATGGAATATCTGATCAACCCGTCAGGCTGACTGTTCCGGGTTGATCACGACTGCACCTCAACCGCTGTGTTCTTTTTCCAGCCCCTGAGGTTCATGAGACACAGCACCACTTGCAGCACAATCAACGCCCACGCCTGGGCGTGCCACCCCCAGACAGCCCATAAAACGTTACTTGTGATGAAGCAACAGAAGCCTATTTTTCGCCGCCCGGGGCGCCGCGAACCAATCCACCAAGCTGCCAATACGGTAATCGCCATCGCAGGCCATTCCAGCAATCCAATCCAGTGTTCCATCAAATCATTCCAACTGTGTTCATTGAATTCAGTGCCATTGTGTGGCGGTTAGCCCAGCTGCCCGGTTGCCAGAATCCTCTTGGGATTTGGAGTCCCCCAACAGCACTGGGTTCCACATCAAATACTGCCGTGCCCGGTCAGCGCTCGGGGCCGTAACCGCCGATGGCCAGCGCGGCGCGCAACGCGGCAAGATGAGTCAGCCCTTGCGGCAAATTGCCGAGGAAGTCTCCGGTGCGTGGATCGATCATTTCGGAGTAGATCCCTACACCATGATGAAGTCCCTTTACAGCGGCGTGGAACGCTGATTCGGCCCGTTCACGCTGGCCAAGCAGCGCCCAGGCCTCGATGATCCAGAAGGTGCAAGCCAGAAAGCAGCCTTCCTCTTCATGGGCTTGGCTGTACCGGTAGTGGAACGCTCCCGCGCCCAGCTCGGTCTGCACGGCTTCCAAGGTGCTTCGCAGGCGTTTGTCCGAGGGATAGCCGATACGCACGGCAAGCGCTACAGAGGCGTCGAGGCGATCTGCGCCAGGGTAGAAGACGTAGGCCTGGCGTTTTTCACTCCAGCAGTTCTCCTCGATCCATCCCTGGATGCGTTGCCGTTCTCGATTCCATCGTTCTCGACAGGTTGTGGGAAGGTGCCCGCCATCAGCGAGTTCGATGGCCCGGCTCAAAGCCTGCCAGCAGCTGATCTTGGACATCGTGTAATGACGCGTGTCGTGCAATTCCCACATCCCTGCGTCGGCCTGCCTCCAGCAATCGGCGCATTGGTCGGCGAGGCCGGAAAGGATCATCGCACTGGGAGCATCCAGAATGTTGCCGCTGTCAATGAAGCAGCGAGCGGTCTCGAAGATGTCACCGAAGACGCCATGTTGGAGTTGGTCACGCGCGTCGTTGCCCACCACCGGTGGGGAGTTCTTGTAGCCAGGTAGGTCAACCGGGCGCGTGCAATCGCCGAGTGCCCCATCGAGCGTGTAGAACACCTTTGTGCCATGCTCGCCCAGCCGATTCAAAAGCCAGGTGAAGGCAGCTTTGGCTTCAGGCTGAGCCCCGATAGCGAGGAAGGCCTCGATGGTGTAACCAGCGTCGCGTATCCAGGCGAATCGGTAGTCGAAATTTTTGTTGCCGCCAATCCGCTCGGGTAAGGACGAAGTTGCTGCCGCCATGATCGAGCCGCTCGGGGAGGACAGCAGCAGCTTGAGCGCCAGGGCATTGCGAACGACCAGGGGCTTATACGGGCCTTCGTAGATCAGGCCCTTCGACCATTGGCACCATTCCCGGTGCGAGCCGTCGATACGGTCATCGATCAGCGCCAACGGCGGTACTACCAACGGTTCATCCCGACCGGCGACAATGGCCACCACCGAGCGGTGCCCAGCAACGATGCTCACTGTTGCACGCACGCCCATGTCGTCCTTGCGCTGAATCTGCACGTGTTTGTCGTGCAGGAAAATGCCGAGGATTCGGCCTGCATGAAAAACGCAGGCGTTGTCATTTGGCGATACGTAGGGGCTCACCGTATCTGCCTGCGTACCGAAATCAATGGCGATCTCAAAGT
Source organism: Pseudomonas sp. 8_5_2 (assembly GCF_059295255.1). Taxonomy (NCBI): domain Bacteria; kingdom Pseudomonadati; phylum Pseudomonadota; class Gammaproteobacteria; order Pseudomonadales; family Pseudomonadaceae; genus Pseudomonas; species Pseudomonas sp. 8_5_2. Next base: position 3,425,115 of record NZ_CM181238.1, on the reverse strand, counting down.
CGACTTTACCCTCTACGCCTTCGATGCGGCGGGCGAGTTCGGCCCAGGGCAGTCGGCCTGCCGGCCCGCTGTTAAGGGATTCCGTCAGCCTCGCGCGTCCTTGCGACGTAATGAAAGTCGTTTCGAGAACGTTACTGCCAAGTAAGTACCGCCGCTGAGCAGTAAATGCTTCAGTGGGCTTCACGGAGAAGAAACCGCCTGTTCGCGGGGCAAGCAACTTGTCGAACAGGGGAGGGGAATCCATATGCGGTACACACCACCAATCGATGGATCCATCGAGACCAATCAGGGCTACGGAACGGCCATCTCCCAACGCGCCGTATTGCTCCAGTGGCAACCAGCCGCCCTCATCACGCTGAGGTGCTCCTTGTTGCGTTCGCTCCGTCAGGTCTTGTTCCATCGCATGCCCCTCTTGGCGTGTTTTGTTTGGGACACACTGTCGAAGGGCGTAGTTCGGCTTGGCTAGGCCCGGTATAACGGACGGAACCAAATGATGCCGTGGCAGATTTCCGATACTGGTCTGATGCGAGATTGGCTCGCAGCTCAACGGGATCTGGAACCGGTTCCCGCCATCGACCGCAGCGAGGTCATCTGGATGGTTTAATCGGCAGGTATGACTGAAATCTTGCCATTGCGCTCGACAATGGCAAATTTGATTTGCTCGATCTTCTCAATCCCTTGGCTATCCCGTGCCGACTCCAGGATGTCGTCCTCGGTGAGGCGCGCCCGACGCATGCGATGGTGCAGGAACTTTCCGTTTTCAACGACCAAGGTGGCGTGCCCATCCAGAAGGCGCGCCAAAGGCTTCGAGTTGAGCTTGGCGAGCGAAAGGCCGACATCCACAACGATCAGCGTGGCAATGACCAGCATCGCGTTGGTGAATGAAAAGTCATCTCCTAGCAAAGCCTGCTGGGTGGCCTCGCCGATGATCAGCAGCAGTACGAAGTCGAATGTTGTCAGGTCAGCCAGCGACCTTCTACCGGCTACACGAAACAGCAGCATCAGGGCTACATACATGCCGGCTGCACGGAGGACCGAATCCATGATGCTCTCCTATGGGAACAGGAAGGTGGAAAAGTGCACGGCACGGTTGGAGCCGGCGCTGACGCTCCCCTCCAACAGGCCCACATGGTCGCTTCGCAGCGTCAGGTAGAGGGTGGCCATGCCGTCGCTGCTGGTGCCCAACTGCAATAGCAGCGCCGCGGCATGAGACATCGAGACTTGTGGTTGCGGCTGTAGCGTCTCGATGCTGGCTTGGCGAAGCAGAGATCCCTCAAGCTGCAACATCACGGGCTGGCCTGGAGTGCCTTGCACCGTGATGAAAAGGCTGTCGGTTGTGCCACTGCGACTGAGTCGTTGGTATTCGACCTTCAGCCGTCCATCATGGCTTGTCACCTCGGCATCGCTTAATGGCCCATTGCCGAATAGCCCTGCCATACCTGACAGCACGATAATGACCAGCGCATACCAGCCGAGCCGCTCGAAGCGCCAGACGCGCTGCTGCATCGGCATGTCTTCCTGAACAGGATGACGCCTGGACACCATTTCCTCTTCGGACATGATCTTCGGACATCTCGCTTGTTGTTTACCGGTGGACGCAATCCCGTGTGATTGGTTCAGCGCACTTTGCGCCCGGCCGTCACGCACTGGTAGCGATCATTGTATTGCTTGACCTGTGAGCAATAGTCAGTGTGTTCCGTAGCGACAAGTCCGACGTGACGAAAGTGATGTGGTCGCTGATTCTGGTGGTCTTGCCCGTTATCGGTCTCGGCATATGGGGTGTGGCCGGTCCTCGTGGCATCAAACGCGATACCGGGCCGACATCTCCTGAACACAGTAAGGGGTAGGTAATCAACCAATTGGAACTTTTCTCAGTGCTTCTTTCATCGTCATCTATTGACGGGTGGTGACGGAACTGCTTCGGTTGAACCGTCCGCCGCCGATCTCGCGGCATTAAAAGCCATGAAGCTGCGGACCATGTCCGATCCTGCCAGCAACCCGGTCACCAAAGCTTGACCGACTGCACCTGGCAGTTTCCTGGCTTGCTCGGCTGTTCGCCTCGTCAGCTGTCGATGTGGCGGGGCGGTGCAGATGGGCGTGGACGACTACAACGGTGAAACTTCGACCACAGCGGGCTGGACTTCATCGGTGACGCCAGTTTGCTTACCGTATCCCGCGAGGGGATGCCGACCGGTCGCGCAGGCCTGCTGCGGCCGGGCAGCTTATGCTTTGGGCTCGTTCCAGTCGCTACGCGTCGCAGCAGTCAGCGCATCCCAGTCGTCAGGAGGGTTGCCGCGGCCCAGCATCTTCTCGAATACGGCGTAGGGATCGGATTTGCTGCCTGCGGAGCGTAGAGTGTTTTCGTCGTTGACCCATGCATAGACGATGACCTTGGACCTTGAGTCGTAGCGAAAGAACAGCCGAAAGCGCCTGCCGATTTTTGCGCGGCGCCAATGTCTGTAGGCGGTGCCCAGCGTATTGCCTTGGCGGAACTCATCACGACCTGGGTCGGCAGGCACAGCCTCCATGATCAGATGGCTCAATGCCCGAAACAGTTTGACGTTGGCGTTGCTCTCAAAACCTTGCGGATCGTTCTGCTCGGCTCGGGCGGCGGCTTCTTGCAATTTACGTAGCTGTAATGTCACACCTTCATGGAACAACAGTGTCCAGCCATGTCGCAGCATCAGATCGCGACCTCACCATCGATATCTTCGTCCAGATTCACGGAGTGGTTTGCGTTGGCGAGCATGGTTTGCGCCAAGTCTTCCGGTAGGGTGGCGAGGTTGCGGCCGCTTCGGATATCAGCCTCCAGCAAACCCAGGAATGCACCGATGGCAGGGTCTTCGTGGGTGGTTTCTACGCGGCTGACCACGATTTCACCCCCGCGGACGTCGAATGCAATCTTGCCACCTGTGTCGATGCCCAGTAGCTGGCGAACGGATTTTGGCAGTGTGACTTGCCCCTTCGAGGTCAGCGTCGCGATTTCATGGATGGCAGGCATGAGCGTTCTCCCGGATCTATTGAGGGGATGGTAAGGAATAATCCTTACGCGGTCAATCTTGGTTTTGCTGATCGGGCGCTAGGCACTGTAAGAAATTCCGAGAAACCCAATCGCCGCGCCTCCGGCGCTGAGATTTTGTAGAGTCCCCGCCATCTGCGGAAAGGATTCTGTGATGGCAAAGCGTTATGAACTCTCGGACGAGGCCTGGGATGTGGTCTCCAATCTTTTCATCGAAAACCATGGCCGGGGCCGGCCGCGCCTGAGCGACCGCCTGATGCTCGATGGCGTGCTCTGGGTGCTCTGCTCGGGTGCTGCAGAGATGCTCTTCATCGAACCAGATCTGCGAGGGAAAGGGATTGGCCGCGCACTGCTGGATCATGCCCGCAGTTCGCGCAGTCAGATGAGTGTTGATGTGAATGAACAGAACCCCGAAGCGGTAGGGTTCTATTTACATTACGGATTTGTTCAAACAGGTCGTTCTCCGCTGGATGGCGAGGGCCGCCCCTTCCCCTTGCTGCACCTGAGCCTGCCCGGCTAGAGCTGTAGTAGTGAATCGCTCCTAAGCTTCTGCTTCGGGGCGATTCATTATTCAGCAGGCCGGCATCCATTGATTCGGTAGCAATTGCCCGATCTCACTGGCTCGCTGTCTCGGCAACCGTGTCAGCACGTCTTTGAGATAGGCATACGGATCATGTCCATTCATACGCGCCGACTGGATCAGGTTCATGATTGCAGCCGCCCGCTTACCGCTACGTAGCGACCCGGCAAACGACCAGTTCGAGCGTCCGAGTGCCCATGGCCGTATCTTGTTCTCGACTTGGTTGTTGTCGATGGGCACAGCTCCATCGTCCAGGTAGCGCGTCAGCGCTACCCAGCGTTTCAGGCTGTAATCGAGGGCCTTGGCCGTGGCTGATCCATTAAGCACATGGTCGCGTTGCGCCAACATCCAGGCATGCATTTTTTTGAGGATCGGCATCGCCATTTCCTGGCGTATTCGCCAGCGGTCTTCATCGCTCATGCCCCGCGCTTGGCGTTCGATCTCGTATAAGCCGCTGATTGAGTGCAGGGCCTGTTCGGCCAGCTGACTTTTGTTCGCCATGTGCAGATCAAAGAACTTGCGACGGGCGTGGGCCAAGCAGCCGATTTCAGTGATGCCTTGTTCGAAACCGGCTTTGTAGCCAGCGAAGTCGTCGCAGACCAGCTTGCTGTTCCAGTCGCCCAGGAAGTTGCGCGCATGTTCGCCAGCACGGCTTGGGCTGAAGTCGTAAACCACCGCTTTGAGCACCGAAAACGGCGTCGTGCTGTAGACCCAGACATAGGCCCGATCGGCAAACTTGGCCACCATCACGTGGGCCAACAGGCCTGCGGTTTCTTCAGTCCTCTTCCCTATTTGCCAAGCTTTCCCTGCAAGCCAAATGCTTAGGAGTTTTTTTTGTGTCGGGGGCGCTGAGCGTCTTCGGTTGGTGGCATCATTTTCAAATCAGCCACCGCATCCCCTCAAATATACCCAAAATGTCGCAATTAGCAGAAGTAGACGGCCATTCGAGGCATGAAAAAGGCAGAGATGATCAGCTAGCAAGCAGGCGCGAAGCCCCTAAAGACTATCAGGGTCGCCAAAGAACATTTGACTATGGCTCTAGAAAGCTGCTTGCGAGTCAAAAATACAGAAATATACCCGCAAAAATACCCTCGATACCCTCACATGGATGCGCGATCTAGAACGGCGATTTCTGACGGCTGCCGAGATGGAGCCAGATGGAACTCAGTGTACCTCCGTGGTGAGGGCTGCGGAACCGAGATAACCAGTTGGCATGTGATCGCAGGCGAAGGGCAACTCAACGCAAGCTAATATTCGTAGCGACGTTTTCACTGCGGGGGTGGGGCGAAAGCGGCCAACTGCGGCGGGATTATTTACCAGGTTCGAATCCCTACGCTTCCGCCACTAATTCTCATTAAAGCCCTGATTTTTCGGGGCTTTTTTGTGTCCAGGCGTTTTTGGTCCCCCATCTGGTCCCCCATTTTTAGGTTGGCTTCCTCTGGCCTTTTACGGATAGTGATGGACGTATTGCGTTCGCTAAGGCGCCTATTCGAGTCGGATTCGCCGTTAAGGAAGACGACTAACGGGCTCAGTTGGCGCTACCTTTGAAATCAGAGCAGGTATCTCAAAGCGCTGCACATGCGTCGCCACACGGCTTCCGCCGTCCAACGTCCAACAAACAGGTCAGTTCATCATCCAGTTGGTACCCAACACACCATAGTAAAAATCTGGGAGGTTTTGAGTTGCAGCAGGCAGGTTCGCCCGTTTCGGTCATGCTTTTAGCTTACGATGAAGTGTTGCCATCCGATGCCGATGGCATTGTCTTGGGAGAGGTTACCGCCAAACCCCTCACTTTGGACGACTTGTTCAAGTATCAAAAGGGTGAGCCTCTGTTCGTAGAAATTAGGGGGCGAGTCGATGTGGGAAGCAACACCTCTAAGCCTGGCGCGCCTCCGGTAGGCACCTGGATCTGTAGAAGTCTGCAGATTGACCCAGCGATCAAAAATGAAAGCATTTGCTTAGTTGATGGTGGCTGGCTCCCGTTAATCTATTGCTTGGCTGGCACGAATATTTTCGTAGACAAGAATGTTGTCGCCGAAATCAAGGCAAAGTTTGATGGGGGTTTGGCGTGGTTGCCGATGCCTGCGCAAGCCTCCTCCGGCAGAGTCACGGCAAGCCGATCTCGATAGGTGTTTCAGGTGGGTGGGGAGCGGGCAAATCATCCCTGGTGAAGATGATTGCAGCCAGGCTTGATGCCGGGGGTAGCCAGCAGCCTGAATCCGCTGGTGCCCAGCAGCCCTCTGCGGAGTGCCGGTATGTCGTGATTACTTTCAACCCATGGTTGTATCAGGACTTCGAAAGTGCACGTAGTGCCCTACTGCAAATCGTAGGCGACCAGGTGCTCGAGCTCGCCAAGGGCAACGCACCACTGCAGAAGAAAGCCTTGGAGCTCTGGAAGCGCATCAACTTTTTACGCCTCGTTCAAATCGGTGGTGAAGCCGCGATTACGTTGACGACCGGTGTGCCCGTTGGTGTGGTCGGGAAGGCGATCGGAAAGGCGGCGAACCTCTGGGACGCTTTCACTGCAGAGGGCGATGCCCCCCAGGCGGCAGATACAGGGGGCAAAGAGAAGGATGATGAGAAGGATGAAGAGGGATCGCTGGATTTGAAAGCCGGCCGCCTGTTAAACCCAGCAAAACCTCTTTCCCTGCCGAACGAAATTCATGCTTTCCGGCTTGCCCTTGAAAAACTGCTGGAAGAGCTCGGCATCACCCTCGTGGTGTTCGTGGATGACCTGGATCGGTGTCTGCCGGAGACCGCCATTTCAACCCTCGAGTCCATCCGGTTACTGCTTTTCCTCAAACGCACTGCCTTTGTGATTGCTGCGGATAATGACTTCATCCATGGTGCGGTGAAGAAGCATTTCGAAGGCACGGGGATCAAGAGCAACATCGCTACCAACTATTTCGACAAGCTGATTCAGGTGCCTCTTCATGTGCCCCGCATCGGGGTGAACGAGGCCAAGGTCTACCTGGTGCTGCTCTTGCTCGAAAAGGAAGCCAGAAGCGGCGGCTTCCCTCAGGAAAGATTCGACCGTGCGAAGGTGGAAATCCCTCAGCGTCTGGCGAGAAGCTGGCTTGGGGAAACCATATCGTCCGCATTCCTGCGGGAGCTCGTAGGCTCGGATGGTCGACTTCAAGAGCTCATGGATCTGGCGCAGGGGTTGGCCACGCTCATGTTCCAGTCGACCAGCATCAGCGCAAATCCGCGACTGATGAAGCGCTTTTTGAACACGGTGTACCTGCGTGAGTCTTTAGCGTTACCTCAAGGTATCACCCTAGATATCCCGGCCTTGGCCAAGTGGCACTTGCTGGAGCGTTACAAGGGGGAGCTGGCTGATACGTTGTCGTCGATGGTTAATTCTGAGAACGATGGCAAGGTGCAGGAGCTCCTGCAGGCTGAGGAGGTCGCCCGGGCTGGAGGCACCCAATCCAAGCTATTTGGCGACGACCCGTTTGTCCTCGAATGGTTGCAGCTGGCACCGCCCCTGGGGGCTGCCGACCTGCGCCCGTTACTCCACCTCAGCAGAGATACAGCGACCCGCGATTTTGGCGACGACAACATGACTCCCGCCGCTCGTGAGCTTCGAGATGCATTGAAGGTGGCTACGGGCGCGAATGAGCACTTAACCAGAGCTATTAGCGCCGTCGACAGCGAGCAGACCGAGCTTGCGATGGTTAAGGCGTGGCAAGGGAATGCTTCGTCGCGGTGCATCCTTGAACAGAACACCGCGGAAGCTTTCTTCACACAGGCTTCGCACGAGCGGACTAAAGCATTCCTCAACCAAATTCTACACAAGGCCTCGGCATGACGACTTCATTATCAATTGCTAATCCATTGACCAAGCGCATTCGCCTCAGTGAGCAAGCAAGTGGCCTGTCAGTGAGCTTCGAGGTGCTGCAGGGGCTCGCTCCAGACAACGCGGAATTTCTGTGGGATTTTCTTGCCGAGCCCCGTGAGATGCCAGCGCTCCATGCGATGTGGAGCGGGCCCGAAATTTCCTGCCCCATCCCTTCGGGACTGATTCCCCCGGACTGGAGTACGCGTGCTCTCCCTAATGAGAACGCTACGGTGACACCTCAGGCGGGTGACCTTGTGCTTATCTACGTGCCAGCTCGGATGTGGGGCGGCAACTCGCAACCCATTTTTGATCTTGGGTTCTTCTATGGCCATGGCGGGCGTTTGCTCTTCCCCGTCGGTTGGTTAGCGGGAAGCGTCGTGGCGAAGGTTGAACCGTCTGAACTGGCGGAGCTTGCGCGTTGCTGCAATGAGATGCGCCAGCGTGGTGCCTGTACGCTGGTGCTCTCACGAGAGGGTTGAGGGGACCTGACACGATTGGCAGTCAGGGCGCTATCTCCCTGGCTGCCAGCGATAGCAGATAGCTGAAGCCACCGGGTACAGGGATCAGTATACGGCTGACGGAATCGTTAGAATTTCAGCGTGTAGTCTATATTTACCCTGGTTTCGTTATCGTCCCGGAACGTTGCCGCAGCGCTCAAGTCGTTTCGATAGAACGCATGCCGCACTCTAAAGGCTAAGTCTTTGGCAGGGCCCGATTGTATTACATAGGACAGCTCAAGGTCTTTCGAAGACTCAGTGAGGTCACGCCCTCCGAGATGGGGTAAATCAATATTTGATCCCCTCAGATAGCGGACCATTCCTGTCAGCCCTGGAATACCCATCGCTACAAAATTGTAATCGTATCGAATCAGCATTGTTCGCTCCTTTGGGTTGACGAAATCCGCACTCATCGTACCGTCACTCAACACCACGGGCTCGCCTCCAGCGAGGTACGCAAAGGCTGTATCGCCGCTCTGATACATGTAGCCGAGCCCCAACGTATGCCCGCCCGTCTGGTAGCTCATTGTCAACCCGGCATTAAGGTTATCTACGCTACCTGCTTCAGCACGTCCGTTCTCTCGGCTATCGAATACTCTCAACTCGGTTTTCAACTTTCCGCGCCCAGCCGCCACTGAGTAAATGCCTCCAATGAAGTCTTGCTCATAGATATTTTCAAGGCGGGCATGGTAATAGTGCGCTAGAAAGTTTTCTGAAATGCGGTATTCACCCCCCAGGTAGTCGAAGCGATCAGAGAATACGCCAGGCTTGAACCGTCCGTTCGGAGACGCCATGGCCAAAGGCTGATTGTTTGTCGAGTCCCGGAGATTGACCCGATCCATCCGCCCGGCCTGTAAGGTGAGCTTCTCAAGTTCCGAGCTGGTAATAGACGCACCTTGAAAAGTTTGTGGCAGCAGGCGCGCCGGGCTTGCAGTGATGACAGGCAGCGTAGGAAGTTGTGTGCCCAAGGATACACGCGTCTGTGAAAATCGAGCTTTGACCGCGACGCCGAGTTCCGAGTATTCATCTTTTGCTCGACGCGTCTGAGGATCTACAGGCAAAAGCTGTGTGCCAGACCGTTCAGGTGATGAATCAAGTTTTATCCCCAGCATTCCTGTGAGATCCAGCCCAAAACCTACAGGGCCGTCTGTGTAACCGGAATTAGCTTTGAAAATGAAGCCCTGCGCCCATTCGCGCACGGCCGAGACCGTCGATTCCCCCTTGTAGTCTCGGTCGAGGTAATAATTTCGGGTGGTCAGGGCAAGGGTACTGTCTTCCAAAAAACCGGCTGAAGCAAAAGTGCTCAGGCATACGCATGGCACGCCTAGCGCAAGTACCGGCAAGCAATCGGCATAGCGTCGCATCGGATTTACCTTCTTGTTATGTATTTGGTATTTCAGAGGCTTGTGACAGATGGGATGGCTTTGGGCGGACTTACTCTCAGTAGCGCGACCGCTATGGCTGCGAGCACGAACGTCATTGCGAACAGCATGTACAGGTTAGAAGGCGTCCATTGCGCATCGATCAGGCGCCCCGCTACAAGCGGGGAGGCGATTGCGCCCGCTCGGCCGATGCCGATACCCCAACCCAGGCCGGTGACTCGCTGACCCGCGTCGTAGATAGACGGCGTTAGTGCATAGAGGCCCGCCACACAACCATTCACGAAGATACCGATGAAGATTGCCAGGACGAATGCCAGGTTCAGCCTGTCTGTGAATCCCACAAATACTGTGAGCAGCAATGCGTTGGCGAGGAGGTAGATCATCAACACCTTGGCCAGTCGGAAGTGTGCAGCCAATAGCCCTAGCAACGCGGTGCCGACTATGCCGCCCACGTTGATCAACACGCCTCCGGTAATGCCTTGCTCGTTGGAAAGTCCCGCAGTGACAAGCAGTCGCGGGGTCCAGCTCATTACAAAGTAAAAACCAAACATGACCAGGAAAAATGACGCCCAAATCAGCAAGGTGGAGCGCAACAGGGCAGGGGAGAACAGTTGAGCAAACGATGCCCGTAGTGAGGTGCGTGTTATCAGGCGGGCCTGAGGCATCTCAGTGAGTGGCGCGAGTTTTACTTTGAGGCGCAATTGGTTGATGTGCCTGATTGCCCCGTCTGATTTATGCGACATCAAAAACGCGAGCGATTCTGGCAGCCAGATAAACAAAGCGGGGAGCGTTGCGAGCGTAACGAAACCTCCGTAAAGAAAGACGGATCTCCATCCCAGTGCAGGGATCATGTTCGCTGCTATAAGGCCTCCAATGGTTGCACCCAGGGCATAAGCCGTGGATTGCAGGCTGATTGCGAGGCCGCGCCAACGCTTGTTGGCGTATTCGCCAGCGATGACATAGCTGCTTGCCAGGATCCCGCCAATTCCAAGGCCTGTAAGGAAACGAAATACTGCGAGCATTTCAGGGCCGGAAGCTTGTGACGATGCAAGCATGCCAGCCCCTGCCACGGCCACACATACAAGAATGAGCGGCCGGCGGCCGAAACGATCAGCCCAGGGAGCAATGAACAGTGAGCCAATTGCCATGCCGACCAAGCCAGCGCTCAGCAGATAGCCAAGCCGGAGCCCGTTGAGCCCCCAGTCAGTGGCTACAGCAGAGGCTGTGAAGGCCATCACCAGAACGTCGAATCCGTCTAGCATATTGATCACGAAACACAGCGTTATTACCCACCATTGGAAGGAGGACATCCGCTTGTCATCGAGCTCATTTGTGACGATGTCAATCATGATCGCAGGCCTCTCGATTGTTGAAAGACCGCAAGGGCAGGTGAGCGGACGCGCTGCTCAGCCCTGCCTGAGGGGAGAGTCGGGTAGACATGGCATTACCTTTTTTATTGTGATCTGTGGCGCATGCAAAGCGACTTGCAGGAACGCCGGCATCAAGCTTCAAGCGATGCCGGGGTTCACCATGGATTAGTGGCTAGTGACTAAAGGTCTTGTGTGGGTCGATGACGAACTTCTTCGGCACCCCCGCATCGAACTCGCCATAGCCTTCCGGCGCCTGGTCGAGGTTGATCACCTGCACACCCACCACTTCGGCGATGTTGATGCGGTCCCACATGATTGCCTGCATCAGTTGCCGGTTGTACTTCATGGTCGGGGTCTGGCCAGTGTGGAAGCTGTGCGACTTCGCCCAGCCGAGACCGAAGCGAATGCTCAGTGCGCCGATCTTCGCGGCGGCATCCACCGCGCCTGGGTCTTCGGTCACGTACAGGCCCGGGATACCGATGTTGCCGGCCACGCGGGTCACTTGCATCAGCGAGTTCAGCACGGTGGCCGGGGCTTCGTGCTTGGCGCCTTCATGGCCATGGCCACGGGCCTCGAAGCCGACGGCGTCGACGGCGCAGTCCACTTCTGGCTCGCCGAGGATGTCGACGATCTGCTCGTGCAACGGGGTGTCCTTGGACAGGTCGACCACTTCGAAGCCCTGCGACTTGGCGTGGGCCAGGCGCAGCGGGTTGAGGTCACCGACGATTACGCAGGCGGCGCCCAGCAGGCGTGCCGAGGCCGCAGCGGCCAGGCCGACCGGACCGGCACCGGCGACGTAGACGGTGCTGCCTGGGCCTACACCGGCAGTGACGGCGCCGTGGTAGCCGGTCGGCAGGATGTCGGACAGGCAGGTCAGGTCGCGGATCTTTTCCATGGCCTTGTCGCGATCCGGCAGTTTCAGCAGGTTGAAGTCGGCATACGGCACCAGCACGTATTCGGCCTGGCCGCCGGTCCAGTCGCCCATGTCGACATAACCGTAGGCGCCGCCGGCGCGGGCCGGGTTGACGGTCAGGCAGACACCGGTGTGCATCTCTTTGCACGAGCGGCAACGCCCGCAGGCGACGTTGAACGGTACCGACACCAGGTCACCGATTTTCAGGCGTTCGACGTCACGGCCCAGCTCGACGATTTCGCCGGTGATCTCGTGCCCCAGCACCAAGCCGACCTGGGCAGTGGTGCGGCCGCGAACCATGTGCTGGTCGGAGCCGCAGATGTTGGTGGAAACCACCTTGAGGATCACGCCGTGCTCGATCTTCTTGCCCCGCGGGTCCTGCATTTTGGGGTAATCAATAGTTTGCACCTCTACCTTACCGGCGCCGAGATATACAACGCCACGATTTCCGGACATAACGATGCCTCACTCTCTTGTAGTGGTCTTGAACAAGTTACACTCGGGTGATGAGTGCTTCAGAGAGCCCCGGGCGGGGCAGTGTTGCAATCATTGCATGTAAAAAAAGTGCATAGATACCCGCACGATATAAATGCACTGCGCACTCAACCTATGGAGTTGCAAAGTTTTTCTATGATTCGGCGGGCTCTGTTGGCGCCTGCATCGACATGGATATCAATCATGGGCCGCTGACCGAATCGGCACATGTTCCTGTATTGAGACTCGATGACTACCTTGTCTTCATCGAACGTCATCATGGTTTGTTGCACGACCTTCGCCTTGACTTCTTCATGATTGCTTTTCGGATTCGTGGCGATCGTCCAGAAGTAGTGGCTGGTAGTTTCGGTCTCTGGGGTGACACCGTGGAATCCTCGCATGTGGAACCCCCCACGTCCTGGATTATCCAGGGACTCCGTTCCTGCATCTGCAGCACCTGTCCAGATGCGTAGGTGGCTGATGTGGAATACAATTTCCTGCCACCGGTCGACTGTATCTTTGAATGGGTAAGCGGCGATGTATGTCGGAGGCGGAACGGAGCCAGGCATGTGGCGAACGACACGAACATGCTTTTCGTCACTGTCCACGGTCATTTTCGCATTCATGTGAATGCTGGCATTTCCACCGATCGTGCGCAGATGGACGTAACCCAGGTGGCTAAGGTCCATCAGGTTGTCGTGAATGAGTTGATAGGGGGCATCATAGTGGTAAACATCACCATCAAAAAGATACTCGCCACTGCTGTGCACGTCGTAGGCTGGAGGTTCACCGACAGGCTCAGGGTGTTCGGGGCTCCCGAACCAGATCCAGACGATTTGATCTCTTTCAACAACGTGGAAAGCCGCTACCTTTGCCTTGCTCGGAATTTTGTCTTGCCCAGGAATTTCAATGCATTTCCCTGCCTCATTGAACAACAGGCCGTGATAGCCACAGCGAAGGCCACCCGCTTCAAGGGTCCCGTCGGATAGCGGCAAAGCCCTATGGCAGCAGCGATCTTCAAGTGCTGCAACCGTGCCATCTCCTGTGCGGAACATTACAACTGATTTGTTCAGCAACGTTCGGCCAATGGGGCGATCCTTGAGCTCCCAACCCAGGGCAGCCACATACCATTGATTGAGCGGGAATGTGGAAGGTTTGGCGGGCGAAATATCGTGGGCAAGTGACAGTGGGTCGGCAGCCATAGTGGTCTCCGTTTAACGGTAAGTGTTTTTATTTGAAGTTAAAGGTCAAGCACGAGTCGAGGCGATTTGGACCGGGAACAACAAGGTGTAAAGCAATCATTCCTGGCGTGCTCATCTGCCGTCATGAACTGGTCCCTGTGGTCAGGGATGCCTTCGAGCACGCGCGTCACGCAGGTCCCACAGACACCTTGCTCACAGGAGGTCTCAATTTCGACCCCTGCATCGTCCAATACTTCGAACACGGTACGGTCAGCAGGAATCTCGAAGGTTTTTCCGCTGCGGGCGAGCACTACCTCGAAGCTGATGTTGGAACTCTGATCAGTCGCTTGCCCGGCAAAGAACTCTCGGTGCATGCGTTCCTGCGGCCAGCCAGCAGCCGCACCTGTCTCAAGGACATGGTTCATGAACCCGGAGGGGCCACAAACGTAGAGATGGCGTCCCTCATCGACAGTGTCGAGTAGCGCGGCAGCATTCAGTTTTTGCTGTTGCGGGCCGCTGTCATCGTGAAGTACTACGCGATCCGCGAATGGTGCTTCAGCGAGGGCTGTGACGAAGGCTGCTCGCTCGGAGGAGCGGAAGCAGTAGTGAAGCTCAAAGTCAGCTCCTTGATGGTCAAGCTCAAATGCCATAGCAAGGATCGGGGTGATGCCGATACCACCCGCAAAAAGCAGATGACGCGCAGCGCTATGATCCAATTTGAATAGGTTACGGGGCGCACTGATGGTCAGTTTGTCGCCCTGATCGACTACCGAGTGCATCGCTTCTGACCCACCACGGGAGTTGGGCTCCTTGAGGACACTGATCAGATAGCGGTTGCGCTGTCGGGGGTCATTGCACAGCGAGTACTGGCGAATGAGCCCACCAGGAATATGGACATCGATGTGAGCACCGGCATCGAAGGGTGGCAAGGTTTCACCATTCACGGGACACAATTCAAAGCTACATACACCTTCAGCTTCGTTTGCCTTTCGGCTGACGTTGACTTGAAGCATTACTTACCCCTCCACACTTAAGTGGCTACGAAAAAATTACAGGTGGTTAACTCGGCTGTGGGGAGGTCAGCCTGGTGCGAACGGAGGTAGCCCAGCTTTCCGGCTAGACACGCGGGAGGCGAATGGATCGCGAGTTTTCATGGCACTACCTGATAATTATTTTTGTGAGGTGCTTTGAGGGCATATTATGCTGGGCAGGCCCCAGCTATCGGTTGAGTTAATCCTCGGATCAATTAGTTGCGGTGTCAACTAATTTCTAAGTATCCCGATTGGAGGTGTGCGCTCAATGGCCTCGGAAGCCCAGCTGGACCTCGCTCGCTACGTGCCAGCGCTGCTGAATTTCTTATCCAACAAGCTTTCGTCCGGCGCCTCCCAGTGCTACCGGAAACACTTCGAGATAGGCGTTGTGGAGTGGCGGATGCTTTCCATGCTGGCCGTGGAAAGCGGGATCACTGCCAATCGTATCTGCCAGGTGATCGGTCTCGACAAGAGTGCTGTCAGCCGCTCCCTACATGCTCTAGAGGTAGCGGGGCGGGTCTGCACTGAGGTCGATCCTGCTGATGGACGGCGCTATACCGTTTCGCTTACTGCGAGCGGCAAGGAGTTGTATAACCGAGTCTTGAAGGTCGCACTGGAGCGCGAGCGTCGCCTGCTGAGCGGCCTTTCTCCGTCGGAGGTGGATACGCTGATTAATCTTCTTGGTCGCCTGAACGCCCAGGTTGCCAACGTTAATGAATACGACCCAGAAAAGCCCTAGGTCTTCATTCACGCGCTTCAACTGGCCTCAGTGCTTGGAAAGCTGTCCTATTGGACAGCTTTTTTGTAGATCCATCTCACTCTCACTGCGCGATCCTCTCTCGCTCTGTAGTTCGCTTAGGTATCGCGGTTCACGATAGGTCGCATCCGAACAAGCGATTAGTCAGAGCAAACCCTCCGCGTCAATCTGTCGCCAACTCCTGGTTTATCCCGCCTAGGAGAGGTCACTCAGGTCTACACGCCTGCCATAGCTGGGCAGCCTAACCCAGCTCTCGGTGACAGAAAAAATGCCAACAAAAAAAATAAGAGAGGGTTTGTTCAATGGCTTTTCGCTCCTGTGCCATATCGCGGCGTGCACCCTTCGCCGTGACTGTTGCTGCCGCGTTGGTCTGCGGTTTCCCAAGCGCTCAAGCGTTTGAATTTCAAACCGGTTCACCTGACCTGACCCTTCGGTGGGATAACACGCTCAAATACAGCTCTGCCTGGCGTCTGAAGGATCAGAGCAGCAAGTTATCCAGCGGTCCCGTTGCGCTCAACCAAGATGATGGTGATCGCAGCTTCAACAAGGGTCTCATTTCAAATCGTCTAGATGTTCTCTCTGAGATGGACCTTGGCTATCGAGATTTCGGTGCTCGCGTCAGTGCGGCAGGTTGGTTCGATACCGAGTATCAGAAGGATAACGACAACAACGACCCAAGCCGCGCAAACGCCCGCTCAGTGGCGTATGACGAGTTCACCGATGACACGCGTCATCTGCATGGTGGTGATGGTGAGTTGCTCGATGCATTCCTCTACTGGAACGGCAGTGTCGCGGACCGCGCTTTGTCTGTACGGGCCGGGCGTCATGGGCTCATTTGGGGCGAAAGTCTGTTCTTCGGTGCTAACGGCATTGCGGGAGGCATGGCTCCGGTTGATGTTGTGAAGGCCATTTCCGTACCCAATACCCAGTTCAAGGAAATCACTCGTCCGGTCAGTCAGCTTTCCACGACCTATCAGCTGACCGACGATCTGTCGGTTGGAGCCTACTATCAGTTTGAGTGGGAAGAGACGCGGTTACCGGGTGCTGGCAGCTACTTCTCGGTTAGCGACACGATTGGCGAGGGCAACGAGCGCTTGATCGTCGGCGAACCTTTCCCGGCTTTCCTCGGCGGTAATCCAGGCAGTCCTGCCGCGTTCTTTCACGGTAACGATAAAGAAGCGAAGAGTTCAGGCCAGGGTGGCCTTCAGCTTCGTTACACCGCAGATACCGTGGAATACGGTCTCTATGCAATCCAGTATCACGACAAATCCCCCAAGCTTTATCTGAAGCCAAGCACGACCGGGCCGAATTTCGCGACCGGCCAGGTCGGGGAGTACTACTGGGTCTACCCCGAGAATATACGTGCATTGGGGGCGAGCTTCTCCACAACCGTGGACGAATACAGCTTCGCAGGTGAGGCCTCTATGCGTTGGAATATGCCTCTGGTTTCTAACGGCCAGACGGTGTTGCCAGGGCTTCAGGCAGACAATGACGACCACCCTCTGTATGCCGTGGGTCGCACAGCCCACTTGAACCTCAACATGATTGCTTCGTTGGGTCCTTCGTTCATTTCGAACGAGGCCAGCTTGGTAGGAGAGATCGCCTGGAACCGCTTGCTGAGCGTGACAAAAAACAGGGCTGCGCTTGATCCCGGTGCAACGGATGACGGTGTCGGCATCAAGCTTGTGTATTCACCAACCTATCGCCAGGTTTTCCCCGGCATTGATCTCAGCGTGCCTGTGGGTATCAGCTACTTCCCGATGGGCAAGTCCGCGGTCGTTAGCTCATTTGGGCCTGATAAAGGCGGGGATTTCAACGTCGGCGTAAGCGCCACCTACATGGACCGGGTCACGTTCGGTCTGACGTACACCCATTACTACGGTCCTGAGGACACCAACCTCAATTCGGCCAACCAGTTCACCTTCAAACAATCACTGAAAGACCGGGATTACCTGGCCTTCTCGGTTAAAACAACATTCTGAGGGGACTCGCATGACTACACCATTTTCTCTCAAGACACTCTGCGCAGTATTGATCAGTACCGCTGCGCTGAGCCTGCCGCTTGCGCATGCCGCAGGTCCTGATGATCTTGGCAAACAATTGACCCCGCTGGGGGCCGAGCGTGCTGGTAACGCCGATGGCAGCATCCCAGCCTGGGACGGTGGGTACGTGAAGGTGGACCCTTCATTCAAAGAGGGAGGGAAACGCGGCGATCCGTTTGCAGCGGACAAACCTCTTTTCAGTATCACTGCCAAAAATGTGGATCAATATGCCACTCGCCTTAGCGAGGGCACCAAGGCGATGTTCAAGCGCTACCCAGAGAGCTATCGCATTGATGTTTACCAGACAAGGCGTACCGCAGCTGCACCTCAGTGGGTATACGACAACACGCTGAAAAATGCTCACGAGGCAAAGCTGGTGGAAAGCAGCGCGGGCTTGATTCCTGAGGGAGCTTACGGCGGTATTCCATTCCCAGTGCCTAAGAACGGGACGGAGGCGATGTGGAATCATGTTCTGAACTGGCGTGGCACCTCCGTAGCGATGGATTTCCGTCATTACTTGATGACAGCCGACGGCGCTCCCGTGATGACCACTGACGGTAAGGCTATCCAAGAGATGCCTTATTACTACAAGGATGGCAGTGCATCGACCTTCGATGGCGATTACTGGCTCTTCCGCTTGCTCAACGTAGGGCCACCACTGCGTGCTGGCGAACAGATTATGGGGCGCACCAACCTTAACGGCGATAAGACCCAGGCACATGTGTACCTGACCGGGCAGCGGCGGGTGCGCAAGCTTCCCAATGCATGTTGCGACACACCGACTCCAGCCACCGCGGGTGTGATGTCGTTCGACGAATTGAGTGTGTTCCAAGGTCGAATGGATCGATTCAACTGGAAGCTTGTCGGCAAGCAGGAAATGTACATTCCGTACAACACCAGTAAGGTACAAGCAGCGTCGAAGCCAGAGGATCTTTTTTCCAAGCACCACATGAATCCTGACTACGTTCGCTGGGAGTTGCATCGTGTATGGGTTGTGGAGGCGGACCTGGCTCCAGGTAAGCGCCATCAACTGCCTAAAGGGCGCTACTACCTTGATGAGGACACCTGGCAAGCCATGCTGGGTGATCGCTGGGACGCGAATGGCCAGCTGTCCAAAACACTCTGGTCGCTCCCGGTTGTAATGCCTGATCTGCCCGCAGTAGCTCAATTGTCTTCCGGCTTCTATGACTTGGTCTCGGGTGCGTGGTTTGTGCAGAACCTCTACGCAGGTAAGGATCAACAGTACGCTGTCGTCGACAAGTACAAGCCAGCCGAATTCTCGCCCGCCGCAATGGCCGGACGTGGCGTCCGCTGAGTATGTGAGGAGGGCTTTCGGCCCTCCTTTTCCAGCTAGGAATTCGAGGTAGATATGAACACATTACGTCAGCTAGGCGGCGTGTTGCTTGCCTTGCTTTTGCCGGCCGCCCCACATTGCCTAGCGCAGGCATCACCACAGAACCTTAAGGCGGGCAACGTGTTGAGCAGCCCAGCGACTATGGTTCCTTCCCCGCAGCGGGCTGTATACATGGCATTGGCGCGGGCGGGGAGTCGCATAGTGGCGGTAGGGGAGCGAGGACTGATTGTCTGCTCTGACGACAATGGCCAGCAGTGGCATCAAGCGACCGTCCCCGTGTCCGTAGGCTTGACTGCTGTACAGTTTGCCGATGACAAAAACGGATGGGCTGTTGGGCACAGCGGTGTCGTGTTAGTTACGCACGATGCGGGTGAGACTTGGCTGTTGCAATTGGATGGCCGGCGCGCTGCCGAGCTGGAGCTTGCTGCTGCTAAACACGACGCGCTCAACGCAGTTGATTCTGAAGCCTCGGATAATCGCTTGGAGACGGCGAAGCGCTTGATTGCAGAGGAACCTGACAAACCCTTGCTCGCCTTGGCCGTAACCGACGCTAAGCAGGTACTTGTTGTTGGGGCTTATGGTCTGGCTCTGCGAACTGAAGACGGTGGCACGACTTGGCACTCAGTAATGGGCCAGATCGACAATCCCATGGGTCTGCATCTTTATGCTGTAGCTCGCCAAGGTGACACTTGGATCTTGGCAGGAGAGCAGGGCTACCTTGCTCGCTCCCGGGATGGTCAGAGCTTCCAGCAACTGGAAGTAAGTTACCCAGGTAGCTTGTTTACGCTGGCTCAGCGTAGAGATGGGGCGATGCTGATCGGCGGGCTGAAGGGGCACGCATTTGTGCTGCCGAGAGGTTCCGATAGCCCAGAAGAAATACCACCTCAAGCACCGGTTACCTTCAGTGATGCGCTCACTTTACGCGATGGCCGAGTGCTGCTTACCAATCAGGCCGGTGGGCTATTTACCAGTTCCCTGTCTGCGTTCAAGCCAGTTCTTGAACCGTTGAAAAAGCCCGTTTCGGCAGTGATTGAAAATAACGACGGTAGCTTGGTGTTCGCTGGCTTCACCGGGCTTTCGCGTGTCGTGCAACCCGTAGTAGCGGTTTCGGAGTGAGTGTTATGAATTGCGCTAGCCGCCAACCAACCCCCTCTGGTCCCGAGGGATTCGATCCACGCTCGGGCTCTATCGTCGAGCGGGCTCTGTTCAATCACCGTCACTGGGTGCTTCTGCTTTGTCTTCTAGCAACTGTACTGCTTGGCTGGCAGTCAACCCGGCTCGAACTCAACGCCAGCTTCGAGAAAACGATCCCTACCGGGCACCCCTATATTTCAAACTACCTGGACCGGCAAAAAGAGCTGTCTGGCTTGGGTAACGCATTGCGTATTGCGGTGGCTAACCGCAATGGCGATATTTATGACCCAGAGTACCTCCGGGCGCTTCAAGCTCTCAGCGAAGAGATCTATCTGGTCCCAGGGGTAGACCGTGCCTACATGAAGTCGCTTTGGACGCCAGCGACCCGCTGGGTTTCGGTTACTGAAGAAGGCTTGGACGGTGGTCCGGTAATCCCAGACGACTACGATGGCAGCGCCAAATCGATCAACGATTTGCGTCGAAACGTACAGCTTTCGAATGAGATCGGTCAGTTGGTAGCGTTCGACCAGCGCTCCAGCATTATTTACGTACCGCTCCTGGCACGTACGCCTGATGGCAAAGCGCTGGACTATTCGGTGCTCGCGGAGCAACTGGAAGCGCTAAGGGCGAAGCACCAGGGTGATGGTGTTGACATCCACATCGTTGGATTCGCCAAGAAAGTCGGTGATCTGATCGATGGATTGGAGCAGATCCTTCTGTTCTTCGGCGTCGCTATTCTCATCACCACGGCGGTGCTGTTTGCTTACACTCGCTGCATTCGCAGCACTCTGCTGGTAGTGGCGTGCTCTCTGATTGCGGTGGTTTGGCAATTGGGTCTGCTACCAGTCCTTGGCCTCCAGCTCGACCCGTACTCGGTTTTGGTGCCATTCCTTGTGTTTGCGATCGGCATGAGCCACGGCGCGCAGAAGATGAACGGCATCATGCAAGACATCGGCCGTGGAATGCATCGAGTCGTTGCTGCCCGGTTCACGTTCCGTCGCTTGTTTTTGGCCGGGCTGACCGCGCTGTTGTGTGATGCGGTGGGTTTTGCGGTGCTGTTGATCATTCAGATTCGCGTCATCCAGGATCTGGCGATCATTGCCAGTATCGGGGTCGCGGTGTTGATTTTCACCAATCTGATCCTATTGCCGGTATTGCTTTCCTTCGTGGGCGTGAGCCCCAAGGCTGCACAGCTTAGTTTGCGCAGTGAGCGTGCTGAAGAGAGTGGCCAGGCCCGCCATCCGTTTTGGCGCTTCCTTGATCTATTCACTCGTAAATCATGGGCTTCAGCGTGCATTGGCGTGAGCTTGGTCATGGCCGTACTGGGCTTCGCTGTGAGCCTTCACTTGGCGATTGGCGACCTGGACGCCGGGGCACCGGAGCTGCGGGTTGATTCACGCTACAACCGCGACGACGCCTTCATTACTCAAGCATTCGGAGCAAGCAGCGATCTTTTCGCAATCATGGTGCAGACGCCTGCGGGTGCTTGTGCGCACTACGATGTTTTGCGCAAGGTCGATGAGCTTGATTGGCAGTTGCGTAGCCTGCCAGGTGTTGATTCCACGAATTCACTGGCGCTTTTGAATCGTCGAATGATGGTTGGTTTGTCAGAAGGCAGCGCCAAATGGTACGAGTTGCTGAACAACCAGGCCATGCTCAACATGGTCACCGCCAGCGCCCCTCGCGGGTTGTACAACGAGTCGTGCAATCTCCTGACGCTGTATGTCTATCTGACTGATCACAAGGCGGAAACGCTGACTCGACTGGTTGAGCATGTCGAGGCGTTTGCGGCAGCCAATGATACCCCTGATGTGAAATTCCTCATGGCTGCCGGCAATGCGGGCATCGAAGCCGCGACCAACATAGTTGTCCGAGAGGCTAACCGCGAAATGCTCTTCTGGGTGTATGGCGCGGTGGTCCTGCTTTGCCTAGTGACTTTCCGCTCTTGGCGCGCAACGCTCTGCGCCGTGATTCCGTTGGTGCTTACGTCGATTCTATGTGAGGCATTGATGGTCTGGCTGGGGATCGGTGTGAAGGTTGCCACCTTGCCTGTCATCGCTCTGGGGGTGGGCATAGGTGTTGATTACGCGCTGTATGTGATGAGCATCATGCTGGGGCATCTTCGTCAAGGGGCCTCCCTATCTGACGCCTACTACCGTGCTCTGCTTTCTACAGGGAAGGTAGTAATGCTGACAGGGGTGACTCTGGCAATCGGCGTAGGTACCTGGATCTTTTCTCCTATCAAGTTCCAAGCGGACATGGGGGTACTGCTGGCCTTCATGTTCATCTGGAACATGGTGGGGGCACTGCTTCTGCTTCCGGCCCTTGCTTATTTCCTACTGCCATCGACCCATCAAACCAGGACAGCGGAAGCAGCTGATCGCGCCCTCGAGGGTCGAGTTATGGCTGCGCACTCGGTTGATCGTTGAGCCAAAAATAAAAAGAGTAAATGATCATGGAACATGAGTTGGCGATGATAGCGTTCGGCGCAGAAGCACCACGCCACCACTGGGCGGAGGTGTTGGATGCGTGCTGACAACTGCGCTGGGGCGCCCCAGTCACTGCTACTGCTGCTTGGCAGTTGCTTGCCGGTTTTGGGAGCTGTTCTGTTAGCTCCAATACTGCCGGCCATGAAGGAGCATTTTGCTGATAGCCCAATGGCCGGGGTTCTAGTGCCCATCAGTCTGACGATTCCAGCATTAATGATCGCGCTGTTCGCCCCGTTGGCCGGCGTGATAGCAGACCGTGTAGGTCGCAAGCCGTTGCTTCTGACCTCTGTGGCGCTATATGGCTTCTTCGGTCTGATGCCTATATGGCTTGATTCCTTGCCAGCCATAGTGGCGAGCCGAGCGGGTTTAGGTTTGGCGGAGGCGGGCATCATGACGTGTTGCACGACGTTAATTGGTGACTACTTTCAAGGGGCTCGACGCGAGCGGCTGTTCGCTTTGCAGATGGTTTGTACATCGCTGTCGGCAGCGGTATTTATGGCCCTGGGAGGAGCACTAGGTCATTCCAGTTGGCGTACGCCATTCTTCCTCTATGGAGCCGCTGTGGTAATGCTCCCCCTGATGTCCTGGTTGCTTTGGGAGCGGCCGAAGGACGGTACCGTCTCCAAAGCACGTGACGACTCAGAGTTTCCCTGGAAGAGCTTGCTCACGTTGTACCTCTTCAGCGCGCTTGCCGGCATCAGCCTTTTCATTGTCCCTGTGCAGGCGGGTTTTCTGTTGAAACTGCTGGGTGTCGACTCTCCACAGCAGATAGGGCTAATCATGGGGGCGAATCAGCTTGGCGTTCTAGTTGGCGCCTTAGGGTTTCGATTCTTGCATCGTACTCCGCGTCAGCATTTGCTCTTGCTCGCATTCTTCGTTGCGGGCCTGGGCGGTCTGTTGATGGCCAGCACAAACGATGCGCAGCTGGTGACTGTGGCTGTGTTCATCAATGGTGCAGGCGTTGGATTGATGCTACCTACGCTGGTGACATGGGTGATGGCCCAAACCAGCGCTTCAAAACGAGGGCGGGCGGCGGGAGGTTTCACAGCTGCTCTTTTTGCGGGGGAGTTCATCAGCCCACTTGTCGTCTTGTCATTAGGTGGTACCTCTGATGGGCGACTACCTGATGCGCTCATTGCAATTGCCGGCATTCAGTTACTCCTGGCGCTTGCTTGCATGCTTCTACCCCGAATGGTTCGTGGCGCTGAAGTCGCAACGGCGCCTTTGCAGTCCACAGACGGGTAATGCCGGCGCGTAAACCGCACTCGATGAAAGCTGAATTGAAAACTGATGGGCCGAAAGGCGGCATGAGGCCGGCGCTCGGCTGAGCAATCACCCTCAGAATGAAGCCGTTCATCGAAGTTGTACGGCACGTTCGATTATCGCAGTTTTTGATGGAGTTCCTATGAAGTCCCTTCCTTCTTTCAAGCGTGTGGTAACCGGGCACAACCCAGAGGGCTCGGCAGTGGTAGCGAGTTCGGGAGCCACTCCTAGTAGTTTTGCACTGAAGTCTGTCCCAGGCACGGTGTTCCACGAAATCTGGAGCAGTGACGCCACTCCGGCAATGCTGGATAACGGTGCAGACCCGACCCTGAAAGCGCTGGCGCTGAGTCCAGTGACACACGGTAGCGTCATCCGAGTGGTTGATATTCCACCTGATAGCGTACAGAACCAGGTTAGCGCTGAAGATGCCGCCGCTGCATTCGCTGAAATTGGGCAGTCGCACGCGGGCACCAGCAGTGCTGATTCGAAACACAAGCTTATGCACCGAACGGAAACGCTCGATTACGGCATCGTCACCGAAGGTGAGGTGTGGCTGGTTCTGGACGACGAAGAAATCCATCTACAGCGAGGTGACGTCGTGGTTCAGCGTGGTACGAACCATGCCTGGAGTAATCGGACCGGTGAAATGGCCCGCATGGTTTTCATCCTGCTTGATGGCCGCTATGCCGAAAGCTTGCAGGAGGTGCTGTAATGAAGCTCGCCTCTTTTGATGACGGCACTACAGATGGGCGGCTTTTGGTTGTCTCTCGTGATTTGCGTCATGCCGTAGATGCGGGAGACATCGCCCCCACGATGCAGTTAGCCGTAGAAAAATGGCCTCAGGTAGAGGCCCTCCTTCAGGAGCGCTACGAATCACTCAACCTGCGTAACGTGCCAGGCATCATCGATTTCGATGCTGGGAAGGTACTCGCTCCGCTACCTCGCGCATGGCAGTGGCTGGATGGCTCCTGCTTTCTTAGCCATGGCGAATTGATGCAGCGCGCTTTCAACCTGGAGGCGATAGAGGGCGTTGAACACACGCCACTGATGTACCAGGGTTCCGGTGATGATTTTCTAGGTCCATCGCATCCGATTGCATTACCCAGCGAGGCCCATGGTATCGACTTCGAAGGCGAATTCGCAGTGCTGGTGGATGAGGTCCCGATGGGGTGTAGCGCAGAAGAGGCGCTGAACCACATACGACTGATATTGCAGCTGAACGACGTAAGCCTGCGTGCTCTGGCACCCAGGGAAATGAGAACGGGATTTGGCTTTGTTCAGGCTAAGTCTTCCTCAAGCTTTGCGCCTGTTGCAGTTACGCCTGATGAGCTGGGTGAAGATTGGCGTGACGGACGAGTGCATCTGCCATTGAATGTCACGTGGAATGGCAAGTGGTTCGGCCATCCCCATGGAGGAGCCATGCACTTTGGCTTCCATCAGCTTATTTCCCATGCCGCACTGACCAGGCGACTGAGCGCTGGCACTGTGATTGGTTCAGGGACGGTTTCCAACGCCGACAGTAAAGTCGGTTCAGCATGCATTGCCGAGCGTCGAGCGATCGAGACGATAGCTCATGGCGCCCCACAAACAAACTTCATGCGATTTGGTGACCGAGTACGCATGGAGGCGGTTTGCCGAGATGGCACTCCGCTGTTCGGAGCCATTGACCAGCAAGTGGTTCAGGCGGGTGCAACATGCGAGTGATGGTCACCGGGGCTGCTGGATTTGTTGGTCGGCTACTGGTGGAGCGTTTGCTCAAACAGGGAAGCTTGCGAGGGCAATCCATTGACATCCTCGTGCTGATTGATCACTGCCTGGACAACATCCCGGATGATCCGAGAGTACGGTTGGTCAGCGGCAGCATCACGGAGCCGTCGCTCCTGAGAAGAAGCTTGGCCGACGGCATCGACGTGGTGTTCCACCTCGTCAGTGTCGCCGGCGGGGCCGCAGAGAAGAATTACTCGCTAGGCCGTCAGGTGAACCTGATGGCTAGCTTGGAACTCCTCTCTCAGCTGCGGGATTCGGTTAAGCCACCAGTGATTGTTTACGCCAGCAGCGTGGCGGTCTATGGCGGTGGGCTGCCGGTCAAAATGGATGAGGGCTACGTACCGCGTCCTGCTTTGGCATACGGCGCGCATAAGCTCATGGTGGAAACGGAACTGAATGATTTGAGCCGTCGCGGGGAGATTGATGGCCGTGCGCTGCGCCTTCCAGGAATCGTTGCCCGTCCAAGCGAACCTAATGGACTGCGTTCGGCATTCATGAGTGACTTGATGCAGCGTCTTGCGGCGGGGGAGCAGTACGAGTGTCCAGTTTCACCTGAGGCTAGCGCGTGGTGGATGTCCGCTGCGTGCTGCGTAGACAACCTGCTGCACGCTGCGCAAATCAATGTTACCTCGTCCGACTCTCCGCGGATCTGGCAACTACCAGTGCTGCACCTCTCGGTGGGGCAAGTGGCAGAGGCTCTGTTCAAGATCCTCGGAAATGACCGACGGCATTTGCTTAGCTATCGACCAGAGCCCGATCTCGAAACGCTGTTCGGGCGCTACCCTCCGATCCGCACGCCGCTCGCGCGCGAACGTGGATTCCGTAACGACATCTCTGCCACGAACTTAGTACGCAACTCTTTGGGCTACGCCCGCCGCTAGCGGGCACGCGTCCGCTAAAACGCTCCAGAAGATAATAAGAGGAACACTCATGACCCTGGCTCGAAAACGCCGTTTAGTCGATCTATCCGTAACCCTGGACAACAATCCATACACTGATCCGCCGCCGCTTCTTCCGCGGATCGATTACATGGACCACCAGGAGGGGTGGCCAGAAATGGCTGCGATGTTCCCAGGGCTTGCGATTGATCAATTGCCTGGGCAAGAGTCATGGGCGGCAGAGCGTCTGTCGATCACTACGCACAGTGGCACGCACATGGACGCACCTTGGCATTACGCCTCGACTACCAATGGTGGGCAGCCAGCGTTTGGTATCGACGAGTTACCTTTGGAGTGGTGTCTCCAGCCGGGTGTCAAGTTGGATTTTCGCGATTTCCCCGACGGTCACGTGGTGACCGCGGCTGAGGTCGAGACTGAACTCAAGCGTATCGGCTATGTGCTACAGCCGCTGGATATTGTCCTGGTTAACACGCGTGCTGGCAGCTTGTTCGGCCAACCAGGGTATCTTGATGCCGGCGTTGGAATGGGGCGTGAAGCGACGCTTTACCTGCTCGAAAATGGTGTTCGGGTAGTCGGCACAGATGCCTGGAGTTGGGATGCACCATTCAAATTTACCCGTCAACGATTTGCAGAAAGTGGCGATGCCTCGATCATCTGGGAGGGCCATAAGGCTGGTCGTGACATCGGCTATGGACAGATGGAGAAGCTGGCCAATCTGGATGCGCTGCCATCGACTGGTTTCTTGGTGTCGTGCTTCCCCTACAAAATCAAACATGCCTCCGCGGGATTTGTTCGCGCGGTGGCCATTTTTGAAGAGTGAGAAGGGAGGTTCTAATGCGCTTTCCTTTTCTCGTGGCTGCTTTTGCATCGCTGCTGCCAGCGTTGGCAGCAGCAGCGGAGCGACCAAACATCCTACTGATCGTTGCGGATGACCTTGGATACTCTGACCTCGGCGCCTTTGGTGGCGAGATCAGCACACCAAACCTGGATAAGCTCGCCTCAAGTGGACTGGTTTTAACCAACATGTATGCAGCGCCAACATGCTCCCCGACCCGGGCCATGTTGATGTCTGGGACTGACAACCACCTTGTCGGGCTCGGTACCATGGCTGAGGGGATGCAACCGTTTCAGCGCGGAAAGCCGGGATATGAGGGTTACCTCAACCGGGAAGCCCACTCGATCGCGGAGCTTCTACGTGACGGAGGCTACCGCACAAGCATGGTTGGCAAATGGCACCTGGGTTCAGCCCCGGATCAAGGTCCAGATCAACGAGGCTTTGAGAACTCATTTAGCTTGCTGGAGGGAGGAGGGGTGCATTTCAAGCCTCCCTCCAAACCCAGCAGCAAGATCGAAGAGGTCACCTATCGTGAAAATGGTCAGCCGGTAGATTTGCCGGAGGACTTCTACTCCACCGATTTTTACACCGACAAAATGATCAGCTTTTTGCGTCGAAGTACCGGTAGTGAGAAGCCATTTTTCGCCTATGTGGCGTACACCTCTCCTCACTGGCCTTTGCAGGCACCGGATGAATATCTGGACAAGTACCACGGTCGATACGATCAAGGATATGACATTGTCCGCCAAGCTCGGATTGATCGGCTTCGACAAAAAGGACTGCTGTCATCGGAAGCAGTTCCAGCGTCCACCTTACCCGTCACACCGATGCTTCCAGGTTGGGAACAGCTCAGTCCGGCGCAGCGAAAAACTGAGTCGCGCAAGATGGAAATCTACGCGGCTATGGTCGATAACCTCGATCATAACGTAGGGCGCTTGCTCGATTATTTAAAAGCATCCGGACAGTACGAAAACACCCTGATTGTGTTCATGTCTGACAATGGTGCAGCGGGCGAGCGTCATGAACTGTTTTACCCGGCGGGCCCGGATACAGATAACAGCTTGGGCAACCTTGGCCGGCGGGGCTCGCAGATCGACTACGGGTTGAGATGGGCTGAGGTCAGCTCTGCACCTTTCAGATTATTCAAAGGCAGCACCGCTGAGGGAGGGATCAGTGTCCCCGCTATCGTCCACATGCCGCAGCAGTTCGCCCGTGAGGGGGTAGAGCAAGGTGTGGCGCGAGTCGATGATTTGGCCCCAACGTTCTTGTCCTTGGCGGGTGTGAAAGATCCTGGTAACCAATATCATGGTCAACCTAAACACCCCATCACTGGCCTCTCGATGCTACCGATGCTGAAAGGGAAGGCGGCTAAACCGAGGGTATTTGCCGGTGAGCTTTTCGGCAGTCTGTATTACCGCGAAGGCAATCTCAAACTCCTCGGTTTGAGACCCTGGGCCCTTCCAGGTGAGGCTCCGAAACCGCTTCGCTGGCAACTGTTCGACCTTTCACGTGATCGAGGTGAAGTTGATGACCTCTCAGCTGACTCACCTCAAACATTGGAGAGGCTCAAGCGCGATTGGCAAAACTATGCGACCCGTGTCGGTGTTGTGAGCCCTCCCCAAGAGCAAGCTCAATGACTCGAACCTGGACGGCTATGGCTAGCATAACCTTGCTGGCTTTAGCTGGCTTGGCGAACTGGCCCCGAACGCTCCCTGCATTAGGTCAGCTCGAGGGCTGTATGGCTTATGAAGGTCTGCCACCAGGTTGGGGGGAACGTGACCACGCAGGCATGGTGTTCGTGGAAGGCGGGCGCTTCACACCAGGCGTTGAAGGCGGGTATCTGGATGAGCGGCCGCTTGCGCCAATTGAGATAGATGGCTTCTGGATTGATCGGACTGAGGTAACCCGTGCGCAATTTTCAGATTTTGTCGCCTCAACAGGTTATGTAACTGATGCTGAGCGTGTGGGCGGTGCGGCGGTCTTTCGGGTTCCGGATCTAGAGGACACCTCGCCTATGCCTTGGTGGAAGTTTGTCCTCGGGGCTAACTGGCGATATCCCGACGGCCCTGGTCAGCCTGCGGCGTCGCTGGATAATCATCCTGTAACCCAAGTCACTTTGGCAGATGCTGAAGCCTATGCTCGCTGGCGTGGCAATGAACTACCTGATGAAGCGCACTGGGAATTTGCAGCCCGGGGTGGGCATAGCTCTCAACGGTTGGGCGAGGAGCCAAGAGACTCGCATGGGAGACCCAGCGCCAATTACTGGCAGGGTGTTTTTCCTTTAGTGAATGACGTCGAGGACGGTTTTGCTGGTTTAGCACCTGTAGGGTGTTTTGTACCTAATGGTTACGGGCTATACGACATGATTGGGAATGTCTGGGAGTGGACCACTGACACCCAGCGAAATCCCTTGCTTGGGCACCTGAATGGTGACCCTTCTACTTTGCGAAGCACGCCACCCAGCTCCGAACCGCGGATAATCAAGGGCGGCTCCTACCTCTGCGCTACATCCTACTGCGCTCGTTTTCGTTCCGCAGCTCGGGAGCGACAGGCTTCTGATCTCGCCACTTCACATGTAGGGTTTCGTACCATCAAGCGCATTTCTCGCTACTAACTGAGTTGCCGTCGATAGATGACTATCCACATGGTTTGATGTCGATAAGTACGAAAAGAAGCGCCCTCATGATCCAGGGCGCTTAACTTGATGCGGTTGAAGAGGAGGTGATTGAAACCTTAATCAGTGCTTCGCAGGTGGGCCGCCCGGGAACCACTTCTGCTGGTAATGGAAGAGGAAGTATTGCGAATTGTCAGCCCCAGGTGCGGCCACGCGTGCTGTCCATCCTTCGTCATGCATATCCATATCAGCATCGTATTCAACGTGGCAGCCCATCGGGCTATTGAAGTACCAGAACCAGTTCGAGCCGAGCTGGTGCCGACCAGGCCCCCAGAATGATTCATAGCCCTTCTCGACAAAGCGGCTACCCGCCAACATCACTTCAGTTGGGCCTCCGAGATGGAACGTGAAGTGCTCGATCCCTTTCATGAATGGAGGCGTTTGGATCAGGAAGAGGGTGTGGTGATCTTGAGTGCCGGCAGGCCGCAAAAATGGGCCTGTGTCGACAAATCGATCTGTGCAGACGAAGCCCAGGCGGTTGTAGAAAGCCTCTGCTTTGACTGCATCAGGGACGAAGTAAACGACATGTGACAGGCTACGAGGCAGCGCTGCGATGTCGTTGCTTGCACCTAGGGCGTTCACAGCACGTGCAGCAGGAGCGCCAGGTGCATGACTGGCTTCAGCGGGGAGGTCCAGTGCACGGCGTTTAGTGATCTGGAAGCCAAGAGCGAATCCCATGTCGTCGCGGCAACGGAGGACGCCATCCTCTCCGCGCACGACCTCACGATCTTTTCGCAGCTCGGACTCAATTGCCTGTAGCGATTCTTCATCGGCAACGCCGTAAACCGTTTCCCGCAAGGTCGTGGCCGTTTCCATCGCCGCAGGCAAACTTGCGTCGCTTCGCGGATAGATTTTTACGCCAGTACCATCCAATGCTTCGAGATAGGTTCCACCACCTTCGCGGCTTTGAGGTTTCAAGCCATAGTCAGTGAGGTACTGGATGCAGTCGTCTACGTTGTCGACGCCGAAGACAAGGTAGTCAGGTCCAATGATCTTCATTATTTTTTCTCGTATGGGCGCTTACGCGGTTCGGCCGCCAAGGGTTTCTGCGACCCAATCGGCAATGAATTGACCGGCATTGATGGAGTTATCGAAGCTGGAGTGCTGCACACCACCTTCACGAGAGGTGAAAATTTTCAGCTCGCGTTTAGGGCTGTTGATCAATTGCTCGTAGGTGCGGTGGGCCCATTTCAAAGGAATTTGTGAGTCTTGCTCACCATGGGTGACCAGAAATGGAACCTTGATCCGTTCAACTACACCATCGAGATGCACGTTCTCAGCGATTTGCATGAATTCTTCGATGTCTTTACCGCCCCATACCCAACGCACGTGATCCCAGTAATGAGGTACAGGAAGGCTGCCTTCACGTTCCAAGCGGCGTTTCTGCACTTCGCGCCAATCATGGTTGGCGCCCCATACCACACCGCATGCAAAGCGTGGTTCGAATGCCACAGCGCGTGGGCAGTAATAGCCACCTAAAGACACGCCCTCACAGCCGATTCGCTTCGGATCGATGTCGTCACGCGTCTCCAGCCAGTCCACGACTCGGCTTGCCCAGTGCTCTGCATCGTAGCGGGCTTTCAAATCATGTAGCCGAAGGGCTTCACCGGTGCCCGGCTGATCAATCAGCAATGATGCAATACCTCGTTTTGCAAGCCACTGCGGCAGGCCGACGCGGTATTTCATCTCCTTGGTTGAGTCCAAACCATTGAGTTGGACCAGGATCGGAGCTGGGCCCTTTACGCCTTCTGCCCTAATGTAAAGGCCGGAAATAACCTTGCCCTCGTAGGGGATCTCGACACGCTCACAGTTTTCCTTGGAGAGACAAATTCCCCGCGCGAAGGTATCCAGAAAACGTTGATACAGTTCTAAGCGACCCGGGGCTCCGTGTCCCTGAAGGCGTTCGCAGGTCAGGTAGTAGGTCGCAGCTCGGTTGTACTTCTCTCCGGCCGAAAGCTGGCGTCCCAGCTCCTGGTCTTCTTGAGCCAGCACGCAGAGCTTGTCTGCCATCGTTGCCCAAGTCTGGCGGAATGCACGAGTGCCTTCGGCATCTGGCTGCTTGGCTGCTTCTTGCAACGGTTCGCACATCTCAACGATTTCACCAATCCGTGCGCCCATTTCAAGGGCAAGGTCCACGGACAAGTTCCAAACGTAATTGGTGGGGAAGTATCGGAACATTTTGTTTTCCTTCTTGTGATCCGGGTCGCCCGTGATCGAGGCATTGGCAGGGTTCAAAGCAGTGCTGTGATTTCTGCTTTTCGGCGGGCGACGTCCACCCAGCGGGCGGCCTTGGCAAACTCGCATGGCTTTCAGGAATTGGACAAATCGCTTGTTGGGATGGGAGCTATCAGATTGCGAGATACCAGGTTCTGGAGCACGCATGGCGAATGGCGATGTATGGCATCGCGAAGCACGATTAGTCCGCAAGGGAGGGGTTGGCTAGTGTGCCGTCTCATTTATTCGGAAGGATCACCCTCTTGTCACTGGATACTCGGCGCCGATGGAACCCTCTCGGAGGGATAAATGCATGTCTCGGCCAACTTAGCGTTGGGGCAAAGCTATCGCTTGGTTTTGGGACGGTACTGTTTTGTACGATGGCCGTGGGCTGTGTTGCCTGGTACGCGCTTCACGAGAGCCAAGCTAATAGCGCCCAACTGCGTAGTCTGGATCTCTTGCAGAGTAACCTTCTTCAGGCTCGAATCGCAGAGCGAGGGTTTGATCCCGTGAAGGCTCCTGAGTCAGCTGAGCAGGTCGCCAGCGCGCTACATGCCGTGAGCAGTGGCGTGCAAGAAGCGGCGATAGGTGAACCATTCAAGTCAGCCATGGATGACTCCATCGCTGAGTATCAGCACGCGTTTCTGACCTACGCCAAGGCCCTGAGGCAATCCATTGATGCTCGTTTACGAATGCAATCGCTGGCCGAAACCGCAGGTCAGAATTTTGCCGGTGTTTTCCTCGATCAGATGGACACAGTTAACGCTCGACTGGAGCAAGGGCAGTCGCCGGATGAGTCGACTATGCAGTCTCTCGAAGACGCCGCGGCATTGCATCAGAGATTATCCAACCTGAGGGACAGTGAAATGTACTTTTCGCTGAATCCGCAGAAGCGCTTTCACGACGAGTGGGTGAACCGTATAAATGAGTTGGGCACCGCGTTGTCGGCTTTCTTTGTCCGTCAGGACGGTGAGCGTAGGCAAGCGTTGGAAACCTCTCGGTCGGCTCTGGAGGATTATCGTCAAGCTTTCCTGTTGTATGCCGCTAGCGGTGAAGAGGCGCAGGCTCAACGGGAGGCCATGACTGCGGCAGCGCAGAGGGTTACGCATTTGCTGGACGAAGAACTGACCAGGGCCACCTCGGGGAGTGAGGCTCAGCGCGAACAGCTTAACTTGCAACTGATATGTCTGTTGGCGCTAGCTCTTGCTTCCAGTATCGGCTCAAGCATGCTTATCAGACGTTCGATCGTGGTACCGGTCCGAATGATTCTCGGACTGGCGCGGCAAGTCGCAGCCGGCAATTTGCAAGGCCGCCCGCCGAGCCTGGCTCGACGTGACGAATTGGGCCAGCTGAATGAGTCAGTTGGCCTAATGATGCAGGCGATAAGAGAATTGGTTGGTCGGATTCGAGAGGATGTTGCGCAACTCGACTTCGCCGCCGGTACATTGGTAGAAATGGCGGAGCGGACGGGGAATGGAGTCAGAGCGCAGCGTCAGCAGGTCACGGAAGTGACCGATACGATGCAGAGAATGACGATCGCCGCAGTCCAGGTTAACGAAACTGCAAGTGACAGTCAGGTCATACTCCGTGAAGCGAGCCTGATGGTCCATGAAGGTGATGAACTGGTACGCCAGGCTAGCGAGAGCCTTCAACAGCTTTCTCAAGAAATGATTGCTGGCACAAACGCGATGGCAGCACTTCAGTCTCAGAGCGAAGCGATCACTAGTGTTTTGGATGTGATTCGGACCATCGCAGAACAGACCAATTTGCTTGCGCTGAATGCTGCAATTGAAGCTGCTCGTGCTGGGCCGCATGGTCGGGGGTTTGCTGTGGTGGCCGATGAGGTTAGGGCCTTGGCCAAGCACACCCGAGATTCAACAGTACAGATTGATGTCATGATTCAAAGCTTGGGTGAGGTTACGGGAGAGGTCGCGGCCCGTCTCGGTGACAGCCAGCGTTTAACCGTTTCTGGCGTTCGGTTAACCAATCGGGCGAGTGAAATGCTTTCTACTGCGACAAGAAACGTTGTGCGAGTTGAGGATAGTGGGCAGCACATCTTAGGCGCTGCAAAAAATCAGCACCTACTCGCTTGTCAGGTCGATTCAGTGACAGGTGAGGTGGGAAGAGTGATTGAGCAAAATGCACAGGAGTGCATCAGGTTGGAGGAAGCATGCGGCAGATTGCGGCGCCTCAGCTCCAGTTTGGGTGAGGCGCTCAAAGCCTATCGGACGGACTAAGTCAGGCCGCAATTGGTGTAGTGGGACGACTGGCCATTTCCACCAATGTCTTGCGGAGCCAAGCCAGCACAGGGTCTCTATCGAGACTGCGGTGCCAGCTCATGTATTCTTGCATCGTGGGAAGGCTAACTGGTGGTGGAACTATACGCAGCGGTAGGTTGCGTGCATACAAGTGCGCCAGCCGGCTGTGAACGGTCGCTATGCGCTTGGTGCCCACTACGAGCTGTGGCAGTGTGTTGAAATCGTGTGTGATGACTTCAATACGACGTTTGCATCCGTATTCCGCCATGAACCACTCTTCAATCCCGGGAGTGCGATTTCGACCGAAGACCACTGAGACATGGCCCATTTCCAGATACTGCTCAAGCGTCAGCTTTTCACCCACTGAGCGATTGTCGTCGCAGACGACACAGACATGCTGTTCATCGAACAGAATCTGCGAAGGGTGATCCTTCGGGATGAAGTGGTCAGGCGCGATCATCAGATCGACCTCCCCACGCATCAGCATCTCCATGGCTGTTTCGCCAGGGCTCACTAGCTCGAAGGTGATCAGTGGAGCGTGTTGATTGATCTCCCTGATGACCTCTGCAAAAAGGACGCTAATCAGGTAGTCCGATGCCATGATTCTGAAATGGCGTTTGCTTTCTGCAATGTCGAATACCGGCTTTGCGGTGATCGAGGTCTGGATTTTCAGTAGGACTTCACGTACCGGAATCTCAAGGTCACGTGCGAGCGGTGTGAGCATCATCTTCCGTCCGACCTGTACGAGGAGGTCGTCTTCAAAGTACGTTCGTAAACGCCCAAGCACGCCACTTGTGGCAGACTGCGTCATGTGTAAGCGCGCGGCAGCACGAGTAATGTTCTGCTCTTCGAGCAGTACATCCAGCGCCACCAGGAGGTTCAAATCCAGGTGTTTGAAGCGCATGGGAGGTATCTCTTGTTGTATTTATTTTCGCGATACCCTGCATCCTAACTAACGATTAGTCAAATTATTCGCGTGTTCCTAGCCTGTGCTTCCAGATCCCAGAGCTTTGATCCCTCCCCGGTGTAGCGGGGGGTTGAATCTGCCCTGGTGGGAAGACCAAAAAACAAAAAAACCAAGGGTTCACGCATGAGCGATATCAAAAAAGTACTGGTGGTAGGCGGAGGCATTGGCGGGCTTTGTGCGGCTGTCGCACTGCGCCGCTGCGGCATCGCGGTAGATCTGGTTGAGATCAAGTCCGAGTGGACTGTGTACGGGGTGGGAATTATCCAGCAGAGCAACGTAGTGCGAGAGATGGCTCGGCTCGGGGTCCTTGATCGCTACCTGGATGCTGCTTACCCCTTTGAGGATGTAGGCATCTACGACCTTCAAGGTAATCCGCTGGCTCGTATTCCCGGGCAGCGCTTGGCTGGGCCTGAGTATCCTGCAAACGTTGGCATTTCGCGGCTAGCGCTCCACCAAGTGTTGAGCGAAACGGCCATCGAACTGGGTACCGTTGTGCGTTTGGGTACAACCATCGAGTCATACAGCGAAGAGGCCGCAGGGCTGAGTGTACGCTTCACCGATGGCAGCGTCGGCACATACGACCTAATGGTTGGAGCGGACGGTGTGTATTCCAAGGTCCGCGGAATGCTCTTTGGTGACCGCTACCTCCCTCGATTTACTGGCCAGGCCGTATGGCGATACAACTTCCCACGTCATCCATCTATCGATCATCTGGCGAGCTTCACTGGGCCTGGAGGGAATGCTGGGCTCGTGCCGCTCGCTGAAAACCTCATGTACATGTTTTCCACTTCACATGAGCCGGATAACCCGCGTTTCGCACACGATGACTTAGCGCGAACTATGCGGGAGCGCATTGCTCAGGTAGGGGGGCTGGTAGGTGAGCTTCGAGATCAGATCACCGATAACAACCAGGTTGTTTACAAGCCCATGGAGGTGCTTTTTGTAGATGAGCCATGGTTCAAAGGTCGGGTGCTTCTGGTCGGTGATGCGGCCCATGCTACAACGCCTCATTTGGGGCAAGGGGCGGGGATGGCGATCGAAGATGCGTTGGTGCTGGCTGAAGAGTTGCTTGGACCAGGCCCAATCCAAGAAATCTTGCAGCGGTTCATGCGTCGCCGGTTTGATCGCTGCAAATACATCAGTGAAAACTCCATCATGGCAGGTGAGCGGGAAATGGCGCGCGATCCGAATTTTGATCGAATCGGCCTCACAAAGGCGATGCTCAAACTTACCGCCGAG
The DNA here is from genome assembly GCF_059295255.1 of Pseudomonas sp. 8_5_2. NCBI lineage: Bacteria > Pseudomonadati > Pseudomonadota > Gammaproteobacteria > Pseudomonadales > Pseudomonadaceae > Pseudomonas > Pseudomonas sp. 8_5_2. Next base: position 3,388,935 of record NZ_CM181238.1, on the reverse strand, counting down.
CCCATCTGATTCAAGTCGACAGTGCCAATCTTTTCTGTGGCGCCCGCTTCCAAGGCGCCGCATTGCATCTTTCAGCCCTTGTAGGTGAGACGCAATTGGACCGGAATGCTGCATACCTTTGTCATTCGAGCCATTTGGAAGAAGGGCATGCGAAGGGCTTTGACCCTTGGATCGAGGGGCGTGATACTGTCGTTGCACTCAGATGGCATGGAGAGGTGCGCGTTTACAGGAATCTTTGCCCTCACCTGGATGTTGCCATGCAGTATCGAAAAGACAGGTTCATGTCTGGCGATGGTAACCATATCGTTTGTTTCGCTCATGGCGCTTTGTTTAGACCAGACAATGGAGCATGCGTGTTGGGGCCTTGTCTTGGACAGTCACTTCAAGCCTTACACGTAGATTTGGATGAGGACCAGATCCTGTGGGTGTCACGATCAGACTGACTCTGCTGTTTGCTACGATCTGGTCGCTAGCTCTCCAGGGCAGACGGTCAGTGACGCGATCCCGTGACAGTTGAAGAAATTGCCGTTCACCAGTGCGTTGCTGCGCGCGCCTATCGGCTTGACGCTGCCGACCGAACGGCCACTTTCTGAGGCTGGACAGCTGTTTGCCACCCTGTTTCGAGAATGATGCACCGCACGGGCCGGGGAGTGAGGATAGTGCCGGAGGCAGGGACTGTCATACGCCCGCGTGAGGCTAATTCTGTTAGCCTCAACGCGTGCAGAAGCCATACTCAGCTATTGTTCTAAATCGCGTTGAGAGTTGATGCTAGGAGGAATATTTATCACCGACCAGTTCCCGAATGGGATAGGTGTCGTAGATGATTGTCATCTTGGTGATAAGGCCCTCGGTATCAAACTCAAAAACATCAACACACTCAAAGGGTGCGGGAGTGCCATCTTGCAGAACCCAGTCGTACCTGAAATACCCAGTAGCTCTCGGGTACCCTTGCTGGCTGACACATATGTCGATGGGGGTGATTTTACTAGGACCTGAAGCTGATTTGAGCTTCTCGAAGAACGGCCGAGGGGCCATATTCCCAAGGAATGGAGACAGTATCACTGCACTGGGTGAAAAAAGGGGAATAATCGATTCTGGGTCGCCTTTTTCCAGTTCGGTCAAGTAATTCAGCACTGCCCGGGTTAGGATTTCGGGGTGGTTGTCTCTGACTTCAACTGCTGGCATGCTAACCTCCTGATCAAAGAGTTGACATGCTATTGCTCTGCTAGGCGAAAGCAATCGAAAAATTGGAATACGGGTATTCCAGAAGGGAACGTTGTGCTTGCAATGTCTGAAACCAATCGCGTGCTGCCAAGCCTTGCTGCAATAAAGGCGTTCTTGGTCTGTGCGGAGCATGGAAGCATCAAAGGTGCCTCCGCAACTCTGCATAAAACACAAGGCGCTCTCAGCAAGCAGATAAAACAGTTAGAAGAGATTGTTGGAGTGGAGCTGTTCGTGAGGACGGCGCTTGGGTTGGAGCTAACTGCTCATGGCGCACGCTTCGCTGAGGTGGCAGTCACCATTCTTGATTCATACGAGTCGTTTGTCAGCCCGTCTACGCATTCAGGCACCATTAGGCTATCAGCGCCGTCAACGTTCACCCTGCGCTGGCTGCTCCCGAGGATAGACGCACTGCAGCGAGAGCTCTGTGGCCAGCGGCTGCAGATTTCCAGTGGCCGCGACGACGTGCCCAGCCTCAAGGATGGCTCAGCTGATGCTGTGATAATGCGCGGCGAGTGTGCTGACGAGGGACTCGTTTCATTTGAACTGTTTCCTGAACTCTTGACACCCATGTGTTCTCCTGAGATCGCTAAAATCCTAAACCAGTCTCAGGCCCTGGATGGGCAGACTTTGTTGCATGCTTCTCCAGATGGTTATGAGTGGAGTGCCTGGTTTGCCAAGACTCATTCCGGCTTGAAACCACCGGAGACGTCGATGACCTTCGATACACTGGACGTAGCGCTGTCTGCGGCGGAAGCTTCCATGGGTGTCGTCATAGGCGATCCAACCCTGGCTGCAGAGCGCATTAGATCGGGCAATTTGGTCTGTCCTTTTGGCGAAACGGTGTTGAGCGGAACAAGATATTACCTGTGTATTCCGAAAATCAATAGCGCATCCAAAAACTTCCAGATGCTGGCTTCTGCAATTTTCAGAGTTAAAGATCAGTCTCTGCCGAGAACGCCACCTATCTCGCCGTAGTCGCTTAATCTCGCAATGCGAGGTCCTTGATGAACTTAAACTTTGAAATCATTCTCGGTTATTCAGGTGCGCGAATAGGCTGCACATTGCCGGTGAGACCTCCTACACACCTGATGAAGGCAGGTGAACCGTCGTGCAGCTGATCCCGCAGCGGCAAAAGCCCCCGCGCCGCGCCCGTGAGGTGACGCGGTACAAGAACCCCGACAATCGCGAGATCATCGCAACCAAAGGTAGCAATCACAAGCCGCTCAAAGAATGGGAAGCCGAGTACGCCTCGGACGAAGTGGAGGGCTGGCTGCCTCGTTAAAATCATCTCCTCAGATGCCAAACAAACCGCCTTCGGTTGTCTCGGTATGCCGGTAGATAATGCATAGGGAATGACGTCGCAATCCGAGCTTTGTGCAGCGCCACTAATACTATGCTGGTTCAGTCAGTGTGTACTGCCAGCATTGCATTTTTTCGAAGCCGATCTAAATAATATAATCCGCCCATTGCTGCGCAGCCTCGCGGCGTTGAGGTAGCAATTGAGCTCGCGCATAGACAGCGCCCAAAGCACCAGGCATGCGATGTGACAATGATAACTCCAAAACAATTGGATCGATGCCCAAATGTTCATGAGCAATAGTGCGGTATGTGGCGCGAAAGCCGTGGGCAGTAATGGCGTACTCTGGCCAAATCCGCTGGTACGACTTGGCCAGTGACGTTGCGTCAATCGGGTGGCCCGGATAGACCGGCGAGACAAATACCCAGCCGTTTCCTTCCTGATCCACAACCCGGCGTTCGTATAGTTCACGCAACAGTACAAGTGCCTGGTCTGGGAGCGCAACAATGTGCTTGGTCTTGTCTAGATGGCGGGTTTTTCCGACGATATAACGCCAGTCGGCGCTGACAAGGTCAACGTCTTCCCAACGCATTTTCACCAACTCTCCGGGGCGAACCGGTAGCATCACAAGCAAGCGCATCGCGATGGTTACGCTGCTCGGGCTCATCTGATCCAGGCGCAGGAGAAACGTCCCCAAATCGGCCGGCCGCTCGATAGCCGGATTGCTGGTGACCACATGGCGAACCTTGAGCTCTTCGGTGTTGCTCAGGGCCACGTTGCGCTCCACCCAGCCCCGCCCTTCGGCGAAACCGAGCACGGCACGAATGATGGTGCGTACGCGTTTGGCCATGGCCAGTGTGCGAGCGCGGCGAAGGGTACCGATGATCTCAATGATGTGGTCCAGCTTGATCTCGCTGACGGGAATGCTGCCGATCATGGGAAGGATGTGATTGTTCAACGCGCCGCGAAAGCCCGCGAGGGATTTGCTCACAAGGTCGTGCGATTTGAAGGCCAGCCACTGTTCGGCCACGTAACTGAAGGTGCGTTCCTCATTAAGTAATTGATCGGCGATTTTCTTGCGTTTGGCCTTCAGCGGGGCGACGTGATGGGCTACGTTCTGGCGCGCGGCTCGGGCCAGGTCGCGGGCGTCTTTCAAGCCAATGTCGGGATAACGACCGATCGCGTACACGTTCTCCTTGCCGTGCAGGCGATACCTCATCCGCCAGTACTTGGCGGCAGGCTTGTTCGACTTCTGTGAGGCCTGGACATGCAGGTATAGACCGGGCACTTCACCGTCGGCGTACTTGCCGGATTCGGCAATGGCACGCAGGAAAGCATCGCTGAGTTTGCGCCGCAATGCAGGCGTAGGGAGAGAAGTCGTCATGTGCGGGTACTTTTTTTCTAAGCAGAAAAAGTACCCAAAAATATACCCGCAGAAGCGTCAGAAATGGGCGGAACATGACGGACGGCATTGGACTTAAATTGCAACTAAAGTGCTGAATATACTGGAATTTCTGGATCTCGGTGGACGTCAGTCACAAGCTATCGGGATCGCCAAAAAACATCTGTATCCGCGACCGCAACCACCGCTCCGCCGGGTCATTGTCCTGCGCCCCGCGCCAGGCCATGTGCAGCTCGAAACTGCGCACCGGCAGCGGAAGATCCTCGGCCCGCAAGCCACCGGCCGCGGTCAGCACCTGCGCCGTATAGTCCGGCACCGTGGCGACGATATCGGTCCCTGCGAGCAAACTCCCCAGCCCATTGAACTGCGGCACCGCCAGCACCACATGACGCTTGCGGCCAATCTCGTCCAGGGCTTCGTCGATAAAGCCGGACAAATCGCCGGCAAACGACACCAGCGCATGCGGCCGGGCACAGAAGTCGTCCAGGGTGATGCTGCCGGGCACGCTGTCGGCCCGCAGCAGTTTCGGCATGCTGCGGCGCAATATCTTGCGCTTGGCGTTGGCCGGCAGGTCACTGGTGTAGCTGACCCCCACCGAAATCTCACCCGAGGCCAGCAGGGTCGGCATCAGCAGGTAGTTGACCCGCCGCACCACCAGCACGATACCCGGCGCTTCGGCACGGATGCGCTTGAGCAGCTGAGGCAACAGGGCGAATTCGGCATCGTCCGAGAGGCCGACGCGGAACACGGCGTTGCTGGTGGCGGGGTCGAACTCGGCGGCGCGGCTGACGGCGGTGGAAATGGAGTCCAGCGCTGGCGAAAGCAGGGCGAAGATCTCGTTGGCCCGCGCCGAGGGCTCCATGCTGCGGCCGGTGCGCACGAACAACGGGTCGTCGAACAGGTTGCGCAGGCGCGACAGGGCCGCGCTGATGGCCGGCTGGCCGAGGAACAGTTTTTCCGCAGCGCGGGTCACGCTGCGCTCATGCATCAGCGTTTCGAACACGATCAGCAGGTTGAGGTCTACGCGACGCAGGTCGTTTCGATTCATCGGTGCGCTTCGCCTAAAGTGGGGCAGGGGTGAATCTTAAGGCCAAAGGCTGTTACCCTGCACGGGTTTAGGGGTACCAATCGCAGGGAAAGTCGGGTGCCCAATCGATGACAAGCATGTCGACTATTAATGACCACTGATGGTCTAACTGGAAAAGCCCGGATAAAGTCAGTGGTAATTAGAGGTTCACAAAGGCGAGGTATGCGATGTCCCGCATGATCCGTTTCCACAAGTTCGGCGCTGCCGATGTGCTCCGTTGCGAGGAGCAGGCCGAACCGTCACCGGCAAACGACGAGGTGCAGATCCGCGTCGAAGCGGTGGGCGTCAGCTGGTATGACGTGCTCTGGCGCCAGAACCTGGCGCCGTCCCAGGCGCGCCTGCCAGCGGGCATCGGCCACGAAATGGCCGGGGTGGTGACTGCGGTCGGTGAAGGGGTCGAGGACATTGCGGTGGGCGATCGGGTTGCCAGCTTCCCGGCCACCAGCGCCAACGACCACCCGGTGTATGGCGATGTCATCGTGCTGCCGCGCACGGCCATTACCCGCTACCCGGATGTGCTCACGCCGATTGAGGCCAGCGTGCACTACACGCCCCTGCTGATTGCCTATTTTGCCTACGTCGACCTGGCCCGGGCCAAGGCCGGGCAGACCGCGCTGGTCACCGATGCCAGCCATTGTGCAGGCCCTGCCTTCGTGCAGTTGGGCAAAGCCCTGGGGTTGAAGGTGTTCGCCGCTACCAAAGAGCCCGAGCAGCGTGAATACCTGCTGGGCCTGGGCGCCGACAAGGTGATCGTCACCGAAGAACAGGACCTGCTGTTGCAGGTGGGCAAGTACACCGATGGCCGTGGTGTGGACATGGTCCTTGACGGCATGGGCGGGCCGCAGATGTCGCTGTTGGGCGATGTGCTGGCGCCGCGTGGCAGCCTGGTCCTGTATGGCCTGCAAGGCGGCAACCAGACGCCGTTCCCGGCCTGTGCGGCGTTCCAGAAGAACATCCAGTTCTACGTGCACTGCATCGGCAACTTCACCGGCAAGCCGGAGCTGGGCATCAGTCAGGACCAGGTCGCCCTGCAGCGCGCCTTGCGCGATATCAACCAGTTCACTGCCGACCAGTTGCTGACACCCCAGATCATAAAGGTGTACCCGTTCGAGCAGGTCGTGGAGGCGCATCGCTACATGGACCAATGCCCCTGCGGTGGGCGGGTGGTGCTGGACATGGCGCAACACGCATAGCGGCTTGCCGTATGTGGAAACCCGGGCGAAGTCCCGGGTTTTTTGTGGCCGGCACAAAATTATTTACGCGCTGAAAATAGGAAGATTCCTACAATAAAAAGCGGAGTGCCTTACATATAATTCGATAGCTTTTGCGTTCTCGGAAATATCCCGCCAATTATTCATCCTTGAACTATTCATGCTTGCCCTTCAATCTGGTCGCGCTCCTTGGCTGAATGGTTTTTTTACCCGGATCTGTATCTTTCATTCGCACTGCATCCCTCGATAATGGCCCAATGATAGTTTGCGCAAGGAGCGTGATATGAGCATGGCTATGCCTGGGTCAATGGGGTGTGTGGCGGCTGAGGACTGGTATGTCGGTGCGTTTTTCTCGATGGCCTGGCGACAGTGATTGATTGCGTCATTACTTCTTTACGTGTGTAGCAAATTTCTGCTGGGTAAGCGCAATACATGTTGAGTCCGAAGTGCTCGATTCTTCATGTATTGACTGCCTGAAGTTGATGAGGTGATTTCGTGACTGCTATTCACGACCAGGCAATGCAGTATATCTACCAGCAAGTACTCGAACGCTTGCTGAGTCATATGTCCCAGGCTCAGCGCGCGTCCGTGCAGTTGCTGATACAGCGGCTGCTGGTTGCCGCCGGTGGCCCTGAGTACATCGGTACCTTCCGTTTGCTGGTGCTGCAAGGCAGCGATCGGCGCAGTGTCCGGTTACTGGCCATGTTGCGCGCCGCGCAACTGAGTATCGCCCTGCGTTCTCCGGTAACCTTTCAGTTGCGGGTACTGGTGGCCAGCCTGCCAACAGCCGACAGCACCACGCTGGAGGACCATGAACGCAGTTTCAATGCCCTGTTCATGCAGGACGACTCGCGGGTGCAGTTGCAGATGATAGAGGGGCGCGAAGCGGTGGCATTCGGCAGCCGCCCCTCGGCAGACACTGAACCCTGGCTACTGGCGAGGGATGCCATGCTGATGTTCGGCCACCTGGTCGATGCCCGGCCCGAAGCCCTGCTGGGTAGCCGCCTGCACCTGGAGCTGGCGGACGCCGTGGGCTTTGCGCTGCAGGCACCTGCACCTGCCGACGCGCTGGTTACGGCCATTCCGGCGCTGCAGCGGCGCCGTTACCTCGCCTGGGCACGGCGTAACCTGCGCCTGGCAGGCGCGCGCGGCCCACATGGGCTGCAGTGCCTGGCGGCGCTGGCGCGCGGGCTGAGCCGGTTGCACGGCGCCGCCAGAATACCGCCGGCCAGTTTCGCCGAGCCGTCGGCGGGCGCGGCAGTGGATGATGCGCCGGTGCGGGTGATCGCCGTTGATGACCTGCTGCCACATTTGCTTGAGGAGCAGCCGCTGGATGCCATGCTGGGTTTTACCTTCGAGGCTGGCGCGGATGCCTGGCCGTTGGCGGCGTTCGCTGACCCGCTGGCACTGGCCCGACTGCACGAGCTGCGTGCCCGCAGTATCGAGCCCCAGGCCGGTCGCCCGGCGTTGCGGTTGGCGGGGCAGGCGGGCGATGAGCAGCGGCGCGACATGCATCAACTGCAACTCGGCAAAGCCTACGGCATCAACCAGACCCAACTGGTATGCCTGCTGTTCAGCCCCTTTGCCAGGCAGGGGAAAAATCTCGAGCGTTTTCTGTTGTGCAGGCACGCTGACATGCTGGTGGCGTTGCCGTATCTGCACAGGGCCTTGCAAGGCAAAGCCTGCCCTGATGCGGTGAAAGACTGGCTGGTGAACACCAGTGGCTTGTCGCTGCGCCAGCTACGGGTGATCTATGCAGGGCACTTGCCGCTGACCGCCTGGCGCCTGCTGAGCAACCTGGCGCGCCGCGATGCCCGCCTGCGCTTGCTGCCGCGGCCGCTGTTGGCGCGGCGGCGCGGTTTTGCGGGGCAGTATTGATGGGGCGAGCGGCCCCCGGGGAGTTCGCCTACCGCAAGGTTTATCGCTACCTGGAGGCGTTGATCGACCAGGCAGCGGGTGCCTCCCCTTGCCGGTTACCGTCGTTGCGTGCGCTGTCCCGGCGGCTGCGGGTATCGTTGGTCACGGTGCAGAGTGCCTACAACCTGCTGGAGGAGGAGGGCCGCGTGCAGTGCCTGCCACGGTCGGGGTACTACGTGCTGGGCGCAGGCAAACAGGAGGCTGTGGCCATGCCCCGACAGCCGCCCTTGCCCGTTCAGCCAGTGCTGGAGCGGGCCTTGCTCGCCCACGAACGGCGCATGGCCCGCCAGCGTGCCGCCAGCGCTGCGCCGTGGGAGGCGCTTGGCAGTGCGCGGCTGCGCAATGCGGTTGCAGAACGTTATACCCGCTCTTCCAACCAGTACTGGCGTGCTGATGACGTGCAACTGGCCCCGGATGTACTGGCGCTGCTGGAGACGCTGCTGGCAGCGCTGGCCCTGCACGGCACCACCGTGCTGGTACATTCGCCCTGTTGCTGGCAGGTGTTGGGCGCCCTGGCGCGCGCGGGCATGCGCGTGCTGGAGGTGCCACTGGACAGCCGTGGCAACCCGGACTTGCGTGCCCTGGCCAGTTTGCTGAGGAGCGAACCTGTGCGCATGCTGGTAATGCCGTCGTGTCTGGGCACGCCACAGGGCCGGCTGTTTTCCTCGTACCACCTGCAGCAGCTTGGCCAGTTGCTTGGCCAACACCCGGTATGGCTGTTGGAAAACGACCTGGACAGTGAACTGTGTTTCAGCGGGCCGCCGCACGCACGCCTGCGCGACTGGATCGACCCGCGTTGGCTGTTGGTAGTTGGGGCGTTCGAGGCTGCAGTGGGGGCCGAGGCGCCGTATGCCTATGTACTGGGCCATGACGGCGCGCTGGCCAAGGCGTTCGGCGAACGTGCGTTCCGGCTGGCGCCGCTGCGCCTGCAAGCGCTTGCGCACATGCTGGGCAAAGGTGAAATCGAGACGCAGCTGGCACAGCTGCGCACCCAGTTGCAAAGGCGTACGCAAAGCCTGGCGCGTGCGCTGGAGCTGCAGTTTGGCCCGCGGGTGGCGTTGGAAATACCTCAGGGCGGGCGAACGCTGTGGGTTCGCTTTCACCAACCGCTGCCGTGGGCTGAGGTAGTTGTTGCGCTGGCAGGTTCGGCCTTGCATGCCCTACCGGGTACGCAGTTCAGCCTGCAGGGGCGTTACCAGCAGTACCTGGCGCTGGTGTGGCTGGGGGATGACCCAGACGATCTGCAGCAGGCGGTGGAGCGCTTGGCGCAGGTGCTGGAGCTGCGTTGCGGGCGGCCTGCGAAAGGTGCTTGCCGCTAGATATGCAGCGCCTGTGAGCTCGAGCGCTGCATACCTTACGGCAAACACTTCTCAGCCCTTATGCAATCTCCAGACAGGCCGACCCGCTCAGCTACGCAGTCACTCCTGCCCCTGGCGCAAGCGCGTACTGACCAGCGCTGCAAACAGCAGCAACGCCGCAATGATCCACAACCCGTTGCGAGTACTGCCAGTGGTCTGCTCAATCACCCCCATCACCGACGGCCCGACAAACCCGCCCAGCAGGCCGCAGGTGGTGACGAACGCCAGGCCAGCCGCCAGTGCGTTACCGCTCAGGCGGCTGGAAGGGAAGACGAAGATGATCGACTGCACCACGAACAGCATCAGGGCGGTCAGTGAAAAACCGATCAGCCCGATGAACGAATTGCTCAGCGACGCCAGCAGCAACCCCGCCGCCATGGTCAGCAGGCCGAAGAACAAAAGCGTGCGGCAGCGCCGGGGGGAGGTGGCCAGCCGTGGCAAGGTGGCGGCGCCGATGGCGGCAGCAATCCACGGCACCGCAGTCAGCAAGCCGACCTGGAAAGGCGATAGCGCTGCGTAGGTACCGATGATGCCCGGCAGAAAGAAAATCACCGTGTAGATGGTGATCTGGTGCACGAAGTACACCACGATCGCCAGCCAGGTCTGCCGGTCGCGGAACATCTGCCCCAGTTTGCTCTGCTGCGGTGCGTCCGCCCGCTCGGCGGCCAGGCGCCGTTCGATGTGCTGGGCGTCGGAGGCCGACAGCCAGGGCGCTGCGGCGGGCCCGTCAGGTAGCTTCTTCCAGACCACGTAGGCCAGGGCCACGGCGGGTAGCCCTTCGAGCACGAACAACCACTGCCAGCCATGCCAGCCCATAACCCCGTCCATTTCCAGCAGGGCACCCCCCAGCGGCCCGCTGAGGATATTGGCCAGGCACACGCCCAGCAGGAAGTAACCGGTGGCGCGGGCGCGCTGTTCGCGGTCGAACCAGTAGGTGAGGTACAGCATTACACCGGGGAACAGGCCTGCTTCGGCAACCCCCAGCAACAAGCGCATGATGTAGAACGAGGTTTCGCCCTGGACGAAGGCCATGCCCGCCGACAGCACGCCCCAGGTGATCATGATGCGGGTGATCCAGAAGCGCGCGCCCACTCGGTGCATTATCAGGTTGCTGGGCACTTCGGCCAAGGCATAAGTCAGGAAGAACAGGCCGGCGCCCAGGCCATAGGCTGCTGCCGACAGGCCCAGGTCCACACCCATGCTGGCCTTGGCCAGGGCGATGTTGGTGCGGTCAAGAAAGCTCATCACGTAGACCACGATGAGCAGTGGCATCAATTTGCGCAGCAGCAAGCCGTTCAGGCGCTGCTCGGTGGAGGCGGCAGGGGCCGAGGCCGCTGCGCTGCCGGTGAGGGTTGTCATTGTTTTTTTCCCCGATGAAAGTGCTGGTGGTGTGCCGCACACGGTCGGCACATCCAGGTCTGAGGGTCAGGAACGGTTGATGTCGAGCCACACCGCGCCATTGGGGTACTGATAGCGCTCCAGGGTTTCGGCATGCATTTCGATGCTGTAGCCGGGGCGTTGCGGGGGCATGTAGCGCCCGCGGCGGATCACCACCGGGTCGATGAAGTGCTCGTGCAAGTGGTCGACGTACTCCAGTACCCGGTTGTGCAGCGAGGCAGACACTGCGATGAAATCGAACAGTGCGATGTTCTGCACATATTCGCACAGCCCGACACCACCGCCATGCGGGCACACCGGCACGTCGTACTTGGCAGCCATCAGCAGCACGATCAGCACCTCATTCAGCCCACCCAGGCGGGCGGCGTCCAGCTGGCAGAAGTCCAGCGCACCGGCCTGGAACATCTGCTTGAACATCACCCGGTTGTGGCAATGCTCGCCCGTGGCGACGCCGATCGGGGCAATGCGTTGGCGGATGGTGGCATGGCCGAGAATGTCGTCCGGGCTGGTCGGCTCTTCGATCCACAACGGCTCGAAGGCCGCCAGGCGGCGCATGTTGGCGACCGATTCGTCTACTCCCCAGACCTGGTTGGCATCCATCATCAGGGTCCGCTCCCAGCCGATTTCATCGCGCAGGATGCTGGCGCGGCGAATGTCCTCTTCCAGGTCTGCGCCGATCTTCTGCTTGATATGCGTCCAGCCGTCCTCCACAGCTTCGCGGGCCAGCGTGCGCATTTTTTCTTCGCTGTAGCCCAGCCAGCCCGGGGCGGTGGTGTAGCCGGGGTAGCCTTCGCGCAGCATCTGCGCCTCGCGCTGGGGTTTGCCGGGAGCCTGGCGGCGCAGCAGGGCGATGGCTTCTTCGGGGGTGAGCACGTCGGTGACGTAGCTGAAGTCCAGGCAGCGCACCAGCTGCTCGGGCGTCATGTCGGCCAGCAGTTTCCACACCGGCTTGCCTTCGTGCTTGGCCCACAGATCCCACACGGCATTGACGATGGCCGCGGTGGCCAGGTGGATCACGCCCTTTTCCGGGCCCAGCCAGCGTAACTGGCTGTCGCTGACCGTGAAGCGGTGCCAGAAGCCGCCCATGTCGGCGGTGATTTCTTCGAGGGTGAGGCCGACGATCAACGGCGCCAGCGACTGCACCGCCGCCGCGCAAATCTCGTTGCCACGGCCGATGGTGAAGGTCAGGCCATGGCCTTCAAGGGCTTCGGCGTCGGTGTGCAGTACTACGTAGGCGGCCGAATAGTCGGGGGCGCTGTTCATGGCATCGGAGCCATCCAGCGACAGCGAAGTGGGGAAACGGATGTCGCGAACGCTGAGGTGTGTAATGCGTATGCTCATGGTCGGCTCTTGTTCTGCTCAGGCACTGGGAGCACTGACTGTAGGTTGTGCATTGATACAGGCATAATCGCCAATTCTTAATCAGCGATACCGGATTCGATATGCCTCGCTTGCCACCCGACAGCGCCCAGGCGCCTGCCAGCCTCGGCGCGTTGAAGATTTCCAGCCGCCAGATAACGCTGCTCAATGCCCTGGGCGAATTTGCCAACCTGCGCCGTGCTGCGGCCGCGATGCACACCACGCAACCGGCGGCCAGCCTGCTGCTGCAGCAACTTGAGGAGCGCCTGGGCGTGCGCTTGTTCGAACGCTTGCCGCGCGGGATGCAGGCCACGCTGTATGGCGAGGTGATGATCCGCTATGCGCAAAACGCGCTGCATGAGTTTGAGCATGCCCAGGCGCAAATCGCCGAGCTGGCGCGCGGGGCACTGGGCCTGGTGCGGGTGGGCAGTGTCATGGGCCCGGTGCCGGGTGTGCTGACCAGGGCGGTGCTGGCCTACAAACGCGACCACCCCAAGGTGCGCATCTCTCTGGAAGTCGGCACCAGCGATACCTTGCTGCCGGCCTTGCTGCGAGGCGATTTCGACATGGTGGTCGGGCGCCTGCCAGACCAGAGCGACAGCCAGGACCTGAACATCGAGTTGTTCGATGGCGGTGAGCAGATGCGGGTGATTGCCCGCGCCGGCCACCCGTTGGCAGCGGTCACCGAGTTGCAACTGGCCGACCTGGTCACCCAGACGTGGATCCTGCACCCCATTGGCAGCCCGATGCGCCGCCGCGTCGAAAGTGCCCTGCAGGCCGGCGGCATGGTGCAGTCGCTGGATATCGTCGAGACTGCCTCGATCCTGGCCACCACGGCCATGCTTGAAGCGTCCGAGATGATCGCGGTGGTGCCCAATGACGTGGCCGAGCATTATGCCCGCTACGGCATGGTTGCCATCCTGCCGGTGGAGTTGCCTTTGGCCATGGCCAACCTGGGCGTGCTGACCCTGCGCTCGCGGCCCGACTCGGTGGCCCTGGCCACCTTGCTGCGCTACTTGCGGGCGCAATAACCCTGCCTTTTCACTTGCCTGAGGCCCTGCGTCGATGCCGCCGGACATGACCCATTCCAGCTTTTGCAACTGGATCCGCTACAAGCACCTGGTGCTGATCGACACCTTGGCGCGCACCCGCAACATGCACGCCACCGCCACCCGCATGAACCTCAGTCAGCCGGCACTGAGCAAGATGCTGCGGGACCTGGAGGAGCAGTTCGGCTTCGCCTTGTTCGAGCGCCTGCCGCGCAGCATGCCGCCCACCGAGCTGGGCGAATACGTGGTGCGTTACGCCCAGGGCGCACTGGCCGAGTCGCAGCAGTTCGTCGACCAGGTCAACCGCCTGCGCAACGGCGGGCACGGCTTTATCCGTGTCGGCGGGATTTTTGCCGCTACCGCGCAGGTACTGCCGCAGGCCATTGCCGCCATCAAGGCCCGCAGCCCGTTGCTGTCGATCGAGGTGGTGGAGCATTCCAGCGACCACCTGCTGACCATGCTCGAACAGAACAAGCTCGACATCATGATCGGCCGGTTCACCGAAGAGCGTTTCAGCCAGCTGTTCGACTTCCAGCCCCTGGAGCCCGAGCCTTTCAGCCTGGTGGTCAACAGCGAACACCCGCTCAACCAGCTGCACAGCACGCCTCTGGCGGCGCTGGGTGACTGGCCATGGGTGTTGTACCCGGTCGGCACGCCGATCCGCAATCGCCTGGAGCAGGCATTCCGGGTGGCCGGTCTGGCCACGCCCGCCGACAGCGTGGAAACCATCAGCATGCCGATGTTCCTGCAACTGCTGCAATCGGCGCCGATGATCGCCATGCTGCCGCGCTCGATGGTTGCCGCGCAGTTGGCCAGCGGCCAGCTCAAGGAACTGCGCAGCCCATTGCACCTGGCGGCCCTGGAGTATGGCGTGGTCACCCGCAAGGATGAGCCACTGAGCGCTTCGGCCCGAGCCTTTGTCGAGATTCTGCTGGAGGGGGCGCGGCGGCGTCGGGAGGGCCAGTGCTGAACAGCCATGAGCGCTGAGACATTGAGGTGGAGATTCTAGGGTCTTTGGGAGGTTACGTCAGGGCTGACAGGTGCTTGCCACAGCATTTGTCAGCCCTCATGCGATCACTGCAGGAGCTGGCCTGCCTGCGAAGCAGCCCTGAAGGCCCTACCGGCGATCGCCAATCTCATCTCTCCACTGCCTCCCGATAACCCCAGGTTATCGTTCGATCGGATCATCTCATTGGGCATGTCGCCCAAGGCTTCTTACAGTAGGTGGCAGCCATAAAAAGAAGCCAGCCGCGCCGTCCTGAGAGGTCCCATGCAACTGATTGCCAAAACAGGTGACCTTGCCGTCATCCGCCTCAACCCGCTGGACAACGTGCTGATCGCCCGCCAGGCCCTGGCGCAAGGCCTGCGCCTGGACACCGAGGCCATTACCGTGCGCCAGCCGATTCCCTCCGGCCACAAAGTGGCCACCGAGCGCGTTGAGCAGGGCCAACCGCTACGCCGCTACGGTCAGATCATCGGTTTTGCTTCACAGCCGATCGACGCCGGCGACCATGTGCATGTGCACAACGTGCAGATGGGCGACTTTGCCCGTGACTATGCCTTTGGCGTCGATACCCGCACCCAGCCGAGCAGTCAGGCGCAGTTCCAGGGCATCGTGCGCGCCGATGGCCGGGTCGCGACGCGCAACTACATCGGCATCCTTACCTCGGTGAACTGCTCGGCAACTGTCGCCCGCGCCGTAGCCGACCATTTCCGTCGGGACATCCACCCCGAGGCGCTGGCCGCTTACCCGAACATCGACGGCGTGGTGGCCCTGACCCACGGTGCCGGCTGCGCAGTAGACCCAAGCGGTGAGGCACTTGGCCTGTTGCGCCGCACCTTGGCCGGGTACGCCGTGCATGCCAATTTCGCCGCCGTGCTGATCATTGGCCTGGGTTGCGAAACCAATCAGATCGACAGCCTGCTGGAAACCCAAGGCCTGCAGGCCAGTGCGCAGCTGCGCACCTTCACCATCCAAGGTATCGGCGGCACCTCGAAAACCATCGCGGCCGGTATCGAGCAGGTCTGCGGGCTACTGGCCCAGGCCAACCAGGTCCGACGCCAGCCGGTCAGCGCACGGCACCTGGTGGTCGGCCTGCAATGTGGGGGCTCCGACGGTTACTCGGGGATCACTGCCAACCCGGCACTGGGTAATGCCGTCGACCGCCTGGTGGCGGCAGGGGGTACCGCGATCCTGTCCGAGACCCCGGAAATCTACGGCGCCGAGCACTTGCTGACCCGCCGTGCAGTCAGCCGAGAGGTGGGCGAGAAGCTGCTAGCGCGCATTCGCTGGTGGGAGGACTACTGCAGGCGCATGAACGCCGAACTGAACAACAACCCTTCGGCCGGCAACAAGGCCGGGGGCCTGACCACCATCCTCGAGAAATCGCTGGGCGCGGTGGCCAAGGCCGGCTCCAGCAATCTGGTCGATGTGTACCAATACGCGCAACCCGTGCGTGCCCACGGCCTGGTGTTCATGGATACCCCCGGGTACGACCCGGTTTCGGCCACCGGCCAGGTGGCGGGTGGGGCCAACCTGATCGCTTTCACCACCGGGCGTGGCTCGGCCTACGGCTGCGCCCCGGCGCCGTCGATCAAGCTGGCCACCAACAACCGCGTGTTCGAACACCAGGAGGAGGACATGGACGTCAACTGCGGCGGCATCGCCGACGGCTCCACCAGCATCGAGGAGCGCGGCGCTTACATCTTCGAGCAAATGCTGCGCATTGCTTCCGGGGCACGGAGCAAAAGCGAACAGCACGGCTATGGGCAAAACGAATTCGTGCCCTGGCAGATCGGCGCCGTGACCTGATCGAGCGCACTCGTCCCGTTTAAAAGGCAACCACAATGACTCAAACCACAGATTACAACGTGCAAGCGCTCACCATCTTTGTCGAGCAGCTGTTCGTGAAAGCCGGTGCCGATGCCGAAGTCGCCCAGGTGGTGACCCGGGTGCTGCTCGAAGGCGAACTGCTGGGGCACCGTACCCATGGCCTGAACCTGGTCAGCCGTTACATCGGCGGTATGCTCGACGGGCAGGTCGAGGCTCGCGCCCAGGCGCTCGAACAAGTCTCGGACGGTGGTGTCTCCAGCCTGTTCGATGGCCATTATGTGTTGGGGCCGTATTGCGTCAGCCGCGCCCTGGACTGCGCGGCAAAGGGCGCGACCGAGCAGGGCATCGGAATCGCCGTGGTACGCCGCGCCGCGCATATCGGCTGCCTGGCGGCCTACCTGAAGCCCTACACAGACCAGGGCCTGGTGGCGATGGTGTATTCCTCGGACCCGTCGGTGGGCCTGGTCTGTGCTCACGGCGGCGTCGACCCGGTCTACACCCCGAATCCGATTGCTGCCGGTATCCCGACCCGGGGTGACCCGATTTTGCTGGATGTGAGCATGTCCACCGTCACCCTCGGCCTGGTCGGCCAGTGCCGCGATGCCGGTAGCCGCCTGCCGCACCCGGTGCTGGTGAGCAACGACGGCCAGCTGAGTGACGACCCGCACGACTTCTACACCAGCCCGCAAGGCAGCATCCTGCCCCTGGGCGGCCAGGCCTTTGGCCACAAGGGTTTCGCCCTGGCGCTTCTGGTGGAAGCCCTGACCTCGGGGCTGGCCGGCCACGGACGCAAGGATGCCCCGGACCAGTGGGGGGCGTCGGCCACTGCGGTGGTCATCGACCCGCGGTTCTTCGGCGGGCTGGACGCGTTCACCGACGAAACCAGCTTCCTCGGTCGACTGGTTCTCGCCAGCCGCCCGCTCGACCCTGAGCGCCCGGTGCGACTGCCTGGGCAGGCCGGGCTCGCGCTGCGCCGGCAGGCCCTGGAGCACGGCCTGAAGCTTGCGCCGCAGCTGGTGGCCGACCTTGACCGCCTGGCCGCGCAGCTGCAACTGCCAGCACTTTCCCAATAAATCACAACAAGGGTACATCGATGACTGATCGATCAGACGCCAAGCAACTGTTGCTCCTGAGTCACGATACCAGCGCGTTTGAATGCGGCAGCTGGGTAGGGCGGGTCTGGCTGCCGGACCAGGGCCCCGCGGTGGTGCTGGTAAAAGCAGGTGCCGTGCACGACATCAGCGGCCACGTGGCGACCGTTTCGGCCCTGCTGGAAGTGGCCGACCCGGTGGCCTACCTGCGTGCCTTGCCGCTGGCCAGGCCGTTGGCCGGGCTGCAGGCGCTGCTGGACAACAGCGACCCGGCCCGGCGCGACCTGCGCCAGCCATGGTTGCTGGCGCCCATCGACCTGCAGGCGGTCAAGGCCGCTGGCGTGACCTTCGCCGCCAGCCTGCTGGAGCGTGTAGTGGAAGAGCAGGCCAAGGGCGACCCGGCCAAGGCCGACACCATCCGTGACACCCTGGCCAGCCGCATCGGCGCCGACCTGTCGCAGATCGTCCCGGGCTCGGCCCAGGCCGAAGCGCTGCGCAAGGTGCTGGTGGAGCAGGGCTTGTGGTCGCAATACCTGGAAGTGGGCATCGGCCCGGATGCCGAGGTGTTCACCAAGGCCCAGCCGCTGTCTGCGGTCGGCCACGGCGCCAACATCGGCATTCACCCCAAGTCCAGCTGGAACAACCCGGAACCCGAAGTGGTGCTTGCGGTTTCCAGCGATGGCAGCATCAAGGGCGCGATGCTGGGCAATGACGTCAACCTGCGCGATTTCGAAGGGCGCAGTGCCTTGCTGCTGTCCAAGGCCAAGGACAACAATGCATCAACCGCCCTGGGCCCGCTGCTGCGGCTGTTCGACGAAAGCTTTGGCCTGGATGATGTGCGCAATGCCGAAGTCGACTTGCGGGTCGAAGGCGAAGACGGTTTCGTCCTGTCCGGGCGCAGTTCCATGCGCCAGATCAGCCGCGACCCGCAGGATCTGGTGCAGCAGACCCTCAACGAAAACCATCAATATCCCGACGGCCTGGTGCTGTTCCTCGGTACCCTGTTCGCGCCCAAGCAGGACCGCGACCAGCCGGGCAACGGTTTCACCCACAAGGCGGGCGACGTTGTGAGCATCAGCAACCCGCAACTGGGTACCCTGTGCAACCGCGTGACCACCAGCGACGTGGCACCGCGATGGGAGTTCGGCCTGCGCGCGCTGATCGACAGCCTTGGCCGACGCGGCCTGCTGCAAGTGGCTACAACCGCGCGCCAGCCCTGAGCGGCGCGTTTCTCCAGGGAGGGGCGGCATGCACGACGGATCGCCGAGGCGCTGATAGCGCGGCAACAATAATAATAAAGGTCATCACATGAACCCTATGAAGAAGTACCAACGCATCACCGTTGTGTTCCTGCTGCTGATCGGCATCGTCAATTACCTGGACCGTAGTGCGCTGTCGATCGCCAACACCTCGATCCAGAAAGACATGATGATCAGCCCTTCGCAGATGGGCATCCTGTTGTCGGCGTTCTCCATTGCCTATGCCTTTGCCCAGCTGCCCATGGGCATGATCATCGACCGCCTGGGCAGCAAGGTCGCCCTCGGCGCCTCGCTGCTGGGCTGGTCGGTGGCCCAGGCGGCGTTCGGCATGGTCAACAGCTTTGCCGGCTTCATGGGCCTGCGTGTGTTGCTGGGGATTGGCGAGGCGCCGATGTTCCCGTCGGCGGCCAAGGCCCTGTCGGAGTGGTTCGACGCCAACGAGCGCGGTACCCCGACCGGTCTGGTCTGGTCCTCGACCTGCCTTGGCCCGTGCCTGGCACCGCCCTTGCTGACGCTGTTCATGGTCAACTTCGGCTGGCGCGGCATGTTCATCATCACCGGCGTGATTGGTATGGTGCTGGCGGTGTGCTGGCTGAGTTTCTACAAGAGCAAGGCGCGCTACCTGGCAGACCTGGCAGCTGCAGGCGAGCCGCTGCCGCGTGAGCAGCAGACGCCGGCAGCTGCCGAGCAGGCACCGAAGGCCTCTTACTTCGCTGGCTGGCTCGATTTGTTCAAGCACCGCAGCACCTGGGGCGCGGTACTGGGCTTCATGGGCGTGATCTACATGCTCTGGCTGCACCTGACCTGGCTGCCCGGCTACTTCGAGCGCGAGCACGGCCTGGACCTGTACAAGACTGCCTGGGTGGTATCGCTGGCCTATGGCTTCGGCGCGGCGGGCACCATCGTTGCCGGGCGCTTCTGCGACAGGCTGGTGAAGCGCGGCATGAGCGTGCTGGGCAGCCGCAAGTTCAGTGTCATCACCGGCCTGGTACTGGCGGCGCTGTTCACCTTGCCGCTGTCGTTCGTCAGCGGCCTGACCGGCTGCATCATCCTGCTGTGCCTGGCGCTGTTCAGCATCAACATGGCCAGCGCCACCGCCTGGATGATCGTCAACACCATCGTCGACAGCCAGCGCGTCGCCTCGTTTGGCTCGATCCAGAACTTCGGCGGCTACATTGCCGGCTCGGTGGCGCCGATCGTCACCGGTTTCAGCATCCAGTACTCGGGTTCGTTCAACACCGCGTTCATGATCAGCGCGGTGGTGGCGCTGTGCTCGGCGGTGGCGTACTTCCTGCTGTTGCAGGCACCGATTGGCAGTGCCAAGCCCCAGGCTGCCGGCCTGGCCGTAGTGTAGGAGCGGCCTGACGTCGCGATAGGCTGCGCAGCAGCCCCAACATCCCGAACCCGCCACATGAATCCGAGGGGCTGCTGCGCGGCCCGTCCGGCACACCACCTGACCCACGGCACTTGCCAGTCAGGCAGGTCTGTATGTATAACCAGTGCCTGTCCCCGTTACCCGATCTCGCCCCGTGATTGCCCATTCTGTCGACGACCCGTTCTACTACCTGCACAATTTCCGCCAGGTGCTGCTGTGGGTCGAGCAGCGTTACGAAGACCTGCTCGACGATCAGGAACTGTCCTTCTTCCGTACATTCAGCCAACTGGACGCGCCTGCCCAGGCCTTGATGGTGCGCATGGTCATGCGCAAAGGGGAGCTGTTTCGCAGCGATCGCCTGGACTATGCCGAAATCGGCGATACCTGGCAGGCGCTGCAGCCTTTGCAGGCCTTGGGTTGGGTGCGTGAACCCGAACAACTGGCGCTGGAGCAGCTGTTCGTCTTGCTGCGCAAGGACGAACTGGCGCGGTGTTTTGCCCGGCAACTAAGCCGCCCCCGTGCCACCAAGCATGAACTGCTGGCACAACTGCAAGCCCTGGAGCTGGCAGCCCGGCCGCTGGCCGAGTGGTTCCCGGACAGCGAGGTGCGCATCCTGCACTGGTGCCTGCAACCGCTGTGCGACCGCATGCGCCTGCTGTTTTTCGGCAACCTGTACCAGGACTGGTCAGACTTCGTGCTCGCTGATCTCGGCCTGCTGCGCTACGAGCAGGTGCCGTTCAGCACCGATTCACGCGCCTTGCAGCAACGTGCCGAAGTCGATCTGGCGATGGCCTTGCACCAGTGCGCCGAGCGCCTGGAGCAGGGCGACGACCCGGTCGCGATCCTGGCGGCGATGCAGGGCCTGCACAGCGACAATCCATGGCTGAGCAGGCGCCATGCGCGTTTGCAGTTCGCCCTGGGCCAGCAATGCGAGCGCCTGGGCGACTGGGCCCAGGCCCTGGCCGTGTACGCGCAGTGCAGCCATGCCCAGGCGCGCATTCGTCAGGTGCGGGTGCTGGAGCGTAGCGAGCAATGGCCGCAGGCCCATGCGCTGGCGTTGCAACTGGCGGCGGCGCCGGCCAACGCACTCGAGGTGCAGGCGCTTGAGCGCATGCTGCCGCGCCTGGCGCGCAAGCTTGGCGGTCCGCCACAGCGGCGCCAGCGGGTCGCGCCACTTGAGCTGATCGAGCTCGAGCTGCCCCGCGAGCACGCCGCGCTGGGCGTGGAAGAAGCCGTGCGTCAGCACCTCGCCGAAGCGGGTGGGCATGTGCATTACGTGGAGAACACGCTGCTCAACAGCCTGTTCGGCCTGCTGTGCTGGGAGGCGATCTTCGCCCCGGTAGCTGGCGCGTTCTTCAACCCGTTCCAGTCTGCACCCCAGGACCTGCACGACAGCGACTTCCAGCAGCGGCGAAGCGCCGTGTTCGAACGCTGCCTGGGGCGCCTTGACGATGGCAGCCATCGCCAGGCGATTCTCGATTGCTACGCGGCCAAACAAGGCTTGCAGTCACCGTTCGTGTTCTGGCCCATGCTCAGCGAGGCGCTGCTGCAGCAGGCGCTGGCGTGCCTGCCGGCCGCTCAGCTGAAACACTGCTTCGTGCGCCTGCTGCAGGACATTCGCAACAACCGCGCCGGTATGCCCGACCTGATCCAGTTCTGGCCCGAGCAGGGTCGCTATCGCATGGTCGAGGTCAAGGGCCCCGGCGACCGCCTGCAGGACAATCAGCTACGCTGGCTGGAGTTCTGCAGGGCCAACGGGCTGGCGGTCGCGGTGTGCCATGTGCGTTGGAGCGAGGCGTCTTGAGCTACAGCGTGGCAGTGCGCGCCCTCTGCGAGTTCAGCGCCAAGGTCGGCGACCTGGACCTGCGCTTCACGCCATCGCCGTCCGCCCAGGAAGGCATCGAAGGGCACCGGCGGGTAGTGGCGCGGCGCGCTGCTGGTTACCAGTCGGAAATCACCCTCGAAGGCCAGTTCGACACCCTGCGGGTGCGCGGCCGCGCCGACGGCTACGACCCGGCCCACAACCGCCTGGAAGAGATCAAGACCTACCGCGGTGACCTGACGCGCCAGCCCGCCAATCACCGCCAGTTGCACTGGGCGCAAGCCAAGGTCTACGGCTGGTTGATGTGTCAGGCACGGCAACTGCCCGCCATCGAGGTGGCGCTGGTTTACCTGGATGTCGACAGCGACGGCCAGACGCTGATCAGCCAGCACTGCACGGCTGACGAGCTGCAGGCCTTTTTTGAAACCCAGTGCCAGCGTTTTCTGACCTGGGCCCAGTATCAGCAGCGGCGCATGGCCAAACGTAACGATGGGCTACAGGCATTGGGCTTTCCCTATGCCCAGTTCCGCCAGGGCCAGCGGCAACTGGCCGAAACACTGTACAAGGCGGTGAGCACCGGCCGCTGCCTGATGGCCCAGGCCAGCACCGGCATCGGCAAGACGCTCGGTACCTTGTTCCCGCTGCTCAAGGCCATGGCGCCGCAGCAACTGGACAAGCTGTTCTTCCTCACCGCCAAGACGCCGGGCAGGGCACTGGCCCTCGATGCCATGCACCAGATTACCGCTGCCACGCCGCAGCCGGCCTTGCGCACACTGGAGCTGATTGCTCGCGACAAGGCCTGCGAATACCCCGACAAAGCCTGCCATGGCGAGTCCTGCCCATTGGCCGCAGGCTTCTACGACCGCCTGCCTGCAGCGCGCGAGGCCGCGGCGGCCGTGCCCTTGCTGGACCGTGCCAAGCTGCGCGAAGTGGCGTTGGCGCACCAGGTGTGCCCCTATTACCTGGGCCAGGAGATGGCGCGCTGGGTGGATGTGCTGGTCGCCGACTACAACTACTACTTTGATGCGCATGCGTTGCTGTTCGGCCTGACTCAGCTGAACCAGTGGCGCGTCGCGGTGCTGGTGGACGAGGCGCACAACCTGGTCGAGCGCGGGCGCAACATGTACAGCGCCAGCCTTGACCAGGGCCAGCTGCTGGCCTTGCGCCAAAGCAAGCCACACGGGCTGGTCAGCGCGCTGGACCGGTTGAACCGTCAGTGGAACGCGCTGTACAAAGAGCAGCGTGCGCCCTACCAGGCCAGCGAGTCGCTGCCTGAATCCTTGTTGCGTGCCCTGCAGCAGTGCATCGGGCTGATCCAGGAGCAGATGAACCAGTCGCCCGCGCACATGGACCCGCAGGTTTTGCAGTTCTTCTATCAGGCGTTGCAGTTCAGCCGGGTTGCTGAACTGTTTGACGAGCATTTTCTGTTCGACATCAGCCAGCGCCAAGGCCCGCGCAAGCGCCGACTGGCGACCCTGTGCCTGCGCAACGTCACCCCGGCACGCCTGCTGGCCCCGCGCATGCAAGCGGCACGCAGTGTGACGCTGTTTTCTGCCACGCTGAGTCCGCGGCACTTCTACAGCGACCTGCTGGGCATGCCGGCCGACACCGCGTGGCTGGAGGTGGCGGCGCCATTTCGACCCGAGCAGCTGGAAGTACGCATTGCCAGCCAGGTCTCCACCCGCTACCAGCAGCGCCAGGCCTCACTGGCACCCATTGTCGAGCTGATTGCCCGCCAGTATGAACAGATGCCGGGCAACTATCTGGCATTCTTCAGCAGCTTTGAATACCTGCAGCAGGTAGCCGGGTTGCTGGCCGAGCAGCATGTGCAGATTCCCATATGGGCGCAGCAACCGGGCATGGATGAAGCAGCGCGCCAGACGTTTCTGGATCGGTTCGTCACCGATGGCCAGGGCATCGGCTTCGCCGTATTGGGCGGTGCTTTTGGCGAAGGCGTGGATTTGCCGGGGACGCGGCTGATCGGTGCATTCGTTGCCACGCTCGGGCTGCCCCAGGTCAACCCGGTCAATGAGCAGTTCAAGCAGCGGCTGGGGCGCCAGTTTGGTGCGGGCTTCGATTACGCCTATCTGTACCCCGGCGTGCGCAAGGTGATCCAGGCGGCCGGTCGGGTCATTCGGGGCGATCAGGATCGTGGTGTGCTGGTGCTGATCGATGAGCGCTTTGCCGAACCGAGGGTACAGCAGATGTTCCCGGGCTGGTGGCCGGCAGCGATAGGCTGATCCGGTGGGCGGGCCTTGGTTCGTTCAGGGCTGCAATTGGGGTAAGATCACGACCCGTGCCAGTTTCAAACGCCTTGCATATCAAGGTGATGGCACTTCTTTGAGTCCGCATGACGTGCAGTACGGTCATCGAGACTCGCTCGTCTGTCGTTATGACTTGCTTCAGAGTTTGGCCGTTGCGCTGGCGGCCCGACGCACCGCTACAGGATTCACGTTTTGTCCGACCTCTCGAAAAACCCGCTGCTGCAGTACATGGCCCGTCTGGCCCCATCCAGCCAGCAAACCATGCGCTACATTCTTCAGGACGCCGCCGACCGGCTGGGCTTTGTCGACTGCAACCTCGTCGAGGTGCCCTGGCATCGGCTGGAGCCCGGCCATGTGATCGCCCTGGTGGCGGCCCTGCGCACCGACGGCTATGCGCCCAACAGTTCGTCGCTATACGTCAACGCCATTCGCGGGGTGATGAACGAAGCCTGGCGCCAGGGCCTGATCGACCATGAGCAGTTGTTGCGCATTCGCGAGGTCAAGCCGGCCACCGGCAGCCGCCTGCCGCCAGGGCGCAACCTGCGCCGCAGCCTGATCCGCGAACTGATGGACGTGTGTGCGGCGGACCCGCGGCCGCAGGGGGTGCGCGACGCAGCGATCATTGCCTTGTTGTACGGCACTGGCATGCGCAAGTCGGAATCGGTGGACATCGACCTGGATCAGGTTGATTTCGAGGCGCGTAGCCTGCAGGTGCTGGGCAAGGGCAACCGCCAGCTGATCAAGTATGCGCCGCCCTGGGCGTTTGAAAAGCTGCAGGCGTGGCTGGACCTGCGCCGCGAAGACCTGCCGGCAGGGGCCGAAGACGACGCGTTCCTGTTCAACCGCATCCGTCGTGGCAGCCACATCACCCGCGCGCGGATCACCAAGCATGCGATCTACTACATCGCCCGCCAGCGCGGTGCGCAGGTGGGGGTGAAGATCATGCCGCATGACTTTCGCCGCGCGTTTATTACCCGGGTGATCGAAGAGCATGACCTGTCGATTGCGCAGAAGCTGGCGCACCATGCCAATATCCAGACCACGGCCAGTTATGACCGGCGTGATGACAACGAACGCCGGCGTGCGGTGGACCGGTTCGACTACTGACTTTCAGTGTTTTTTTTGGGGGGGGCAGTAGGATTGCATCAGGGCTGACAGGCGCTGCACATGCTGTGGCGACCACCTGGCACCCCAAACACAATATCCCCCGTACGCCCCATTCCAGAGCGCCCGCAAAAAATAGTTTCATCTTCATTCACCTGCGGAGTTGGCCCGCAACCTGCTATATCCAGCCTGCGAATTTGATCGAGTGGTCAGGCCGCAGGCGCTGCCAAGCGCCCACGGCGGACCCTCTAAACGGCCAGCAGGCCACGGATTTCAGGGGCCGCAGGATGTCGCTCGCGGAGCAGATCGAACAACAACAGGATGCCGCAGGCTGGAGCGCCCATCTGCAGCTGCGCTTCGTCAAGCGCGACGGTGTGACCCGCCTTGGTGCGCGGCGGCATTTCGGTCCTCTTTTGGTGCAGCGGCCTTTCTATCCTGAAGGTCCGCCATGCCACGTCTATGTGCTGCACCCACCTGGCGGCATCGTCGCTGGCGATCGCCTGGAACTGGACATTCATCTGGAGCCTGGCAGCCACGCGCTGCTGACCATGCCCGGCGCCAGCAAGTTCTACCGCAGCATCGGCCCCACCGCGCGGCTTGCGCAGCGCTTCCACCTGGCCAGCGGTAGCACGCTGGAATGGCTGCCACAGGACAGCATCTTTTTTTCCGGCGCTCGCGCCAGCCTCGACAGCCGTTTCACCCTTGAGCCCGGGGCCCGCCTGCTGGCGTGGGAAACCCTGTGCCTGGGTCGCCCGGTGATGAACGAGCGTTTCGAGCAGGGAGCCCTGGACAGCCGGCTGCACATCGAGCAGGCCGATGAAATCGGCCTGCATGAGCGGCTGCGTATCGAAGGCGGGCAGTTGGACAAGCTTGGCGGGCACCCGCTGCTCGCCACCTTCTGTGCCGCACCTGCCGACCAGGCGCTACTGGAACAGGTGCGCCCGCTGCTCGAAGCACTGGGCAACCCGGCCGGTGCGACCCTGCTCGGCTCTTTGCTGGTGATCCGCCTGCTCGACCATGACAACCAACACCTGCAACACACCCTGCAACGCCTGTGGCATGTGCTGCGCCCGGCCGTCCTCGGCCTGCCCGCCTGCCCGCCGCGTATCTGGGCCACCTGAGAGAGCGCCATGGAGCTGACCCCAAGAGAGAAAGACAAACTGCTGCTGTTCACCGCCGCGTTGCTGGCTGAACGGCGCCTGGCCCGTGGTCTGAAGCTCAACTACCCGGAGGCCGTAGCGTTGATCAGTGCCGCAGTGCTGGAGGGCGCCCGCGATGGCCGCACCGTCGCTGAACTGATGAGCCTGGGGCGCGAAGTGCTGAGCCGCGACCAGGTAATGCCCGGTATAGCTGAAATGCTCCCCGATGTGCAGGTCGAAGCGACGTTCCCGGATGGCACCAAGCTGGTGACCGTGCATGACCCCATTGTCTGAAACTGCCCCGGAGCCTTGCATGATCCCAGGTGAAATACAGGTCGCCAGCGGCGACATCGAACTGAATTGCGGCCGTGAAACGGTCAGCGTTTGCGTGGCCAACCATGGCGACCGCCCGGTACAGGTCGGCTCGCATTACCACTTTCATGAAGTCAACCAGGCGCTGGTGTTCGACCGCGCGCCGACCCTGGGCTTTCGCCTGGACATTCCTGCCGGCACCGCCGTGCGCTTCGAGCCCGGTCAGGCGCGGACCGTGCAGTTGGTGGCGTACGCCGGCAAGCGCGTGGTCTACGGCTTTCAGGGCAAGGTGATGGGCCCGCTGGAGGGCAGGGCATGAGCCGTATTTCCCGTCAGGCCTATGCCGACATGTTCGGCCCGACCGTGGGTGACCGTGTGCGCCTGGCCGACACCGCGCTGTGGGTCGAGGTCGAAAAGGACTTCACGGTGTATGGCGAAGAGGTGAAGTTCGGCGGCGGCAAGGTTATCCGTGATGGCATGGGGCAAGGCCAGATGCTGGCCGCCGAGGCCATGGACCTGGTGCTGACCAACGCCTTGATCATCGACCACTGGGGCATCGTCAAAGCGGATATCGGCATCAAGCACGGGCGCATCGCAGTGATCGGCAAGGCCGGCAACCCGGACGTGCAGCCGGGCGTCAACGTGCCGGTCGGCCCGGGTACCGAAGTGATTGCGGCCGAGGGCAAGATCGTCACCGCCGGCGGCGTCGACTCGCATATCCATTTCATCTGCCCGCAGCAAGTCGACGAGGCACTGAACAGCGGCGTCACCACCTTTATTGGTGGCGGCACCGGGCCGGCCACTGGCACCAACGCCACCACCTGCACCCCCGGCCCCTGGTACCTGGCGCGCATGCTCCAGGCCGCCGACAGCCTGCCGATCAACATCGGCCTGCTGGGCAAGGGCAATGCCTCGCGACCTGAAGCGCTGCGCGAGCAGATCGCCGCCGGTGCGGTGGGCCTGAAGCTGCATGAAGACTGGGGTTCGACGCCGGCCGCCATCGACTGCTGCCTGGGCGTGGCCGAGGAAATGGACATTCAGGTGGCGATCCACACCGACACCCTCAACGAGTCCGGCTGTATCGAGGACACCCTGGCCGCCATCGGCGACCGCACCATTCACACCTTTCACACCGAAGGTGCTGGGGGTGGCCATGCACCGGACATCATCCGCGCGGCGGGACAGGCCAACGTGCTGCCGTCCTCGACCAACCCGACTTTGCCGTACACGGTCAATACCGTGGACGAGCATCTGGACATGCTGATGGTGTGCCATCACCTTGACCCGAGCATTGCCGAGGACGTGGCCTTCGCCGAGTCGCGCATTCGCCGTGAAACCATCGCTGCCGAGGACATCCTGCACGACATGGGCGCCTTTGCCATGACGTCGTCCGACTCCCAGGCCATGGGCCGGGTCGGCGAGGTGGTGCTGCGCACCTGGCAGGTCGCTCACCAGATGAAGCTGCGCCGCGGGCCGCTGGCACCGGATACCGACTACAGCGACAACTTCCGGGTCAAACGCTACATCGCCAAGTACACCATCAACCCGGCGCTGACCCATGGCATCGCGCACGAGGTAGGGTCGCTGGAGGCTGGCAAGCTGGCCGACCTGGTGCTGTGGTCGCCGGCGTTCTTTGCGGTCAAGCCGGCCCTGGTGATCAAGGGCGGCATGATCGTCACCGCGCCCATGGGCGACATCAATGGCTCTATCCCGACGCCGCAACCGGTGCACTACCGGCCGATGTTCGGCGCCCTTGGCGCAGCGCGGCATGCCACCCGCATGACGTTCCTGCCGCAGGCAGCGATGGACCGCGGCCTGGCCGAGGAACTGAACCTGCGCAGTCTGATCGGCGTGGTCAACGGCTGCCGTCGGGTGCGCAAGCCGGACATGCTCCACAACACCTTGCAGCCGCTGATCGAGGTCGATGCGCAGACCTACCAGGTGCGTGCCGATGGCCAACTGCTGGTCTGCGAGCCTGCCACGGAACTGCCGCTGGCGCAGCGCTACTTCTTGTTCTGAAACCTGTTCTGAAGCCCGTTTTGAAGGAGCACCGATGATTGTCCTGACCCGCCGTATTACCGAGCCCGGACAGCTAAACGAGACCGGCACCGTTACCCTCGATGTCGACAGCCGCATCAAGAGCCGCCTGCGGGTAACCCTTGATGATGGCCGCGAAGCCGGGCTGATGCTGGAGCGCGGCCACCTGCTGCGCGGCGGTGAGCTGTTGGCGGATGCTGATGGCACCCAGCTGATCCGCGTGCTGGCCGCGCCCGAGGCGGTGTCCACCGTGCGCTGCGCCGACCCGCATCTGCTGGCCCGTGCGGCCTACCACCTGGGCAACCGCCATGTCCCGCTGCAGATCGAGCCTGGCCTGTTGCGCTTCCAGCACGATCATGTACTGGACGACATGCTGCGCGGGCTTGGTCTGACGGTGCAAGCCGAACAGGCCCCGTTCGAGCCTGAAGCCGGCGCCTACCAGAGTGCGCCACATGGCCACAGCCATGGCCACGGCCACGATCACCCGTTCGTGCGCCTGCCTGCCCATTCCTGATCTGCCCTGGAGCAACCGATGAAAAAGACTTTCGCCCTGTTTCTGCTGATGTTGGCACTGCCAGCCTTTGCCCACCCCGGGCACGATGGCAACCCCCTGCAAGACGGCCTGCTGCACCCCTTGACCGGCCTTGACCACCTGTTGATGTTGCTGGGCACCGGCGTGCTCGCCGCGCTGACCCGGCGCAGCCTGACGCTGCCGCTGGCCACCCTGGCGGCGATGTTCGGGGGCGCGGTGTGTGGCCACCTGTTCGGCGACGTGCTGGGCATGGAGAGCATGATCGCCGTGTCGCTGCTGGTGGCTGCCGGGGCTGTACTGCTACCAAGCCGTCAAGTACTGATGGCCATGGCCATGCCGGTATTCGCCCTGTTCCATGGCTGGGCTCATGGCGTGGAGGCAACACCGAGCGCGTTCTGGCAGTTCAGCGCCGGTTTCGTGATGGTCAGTGGCCTGTTGCTGGCGGCTGGCTTCGCTGTCGGTTGCCTGCTGCGCCGGCACAGCGGCCTGCAGAAAGCGTTCGGCGGTGGCCTGCTGGCCGGCGCGGCACTGGTGCTGGCCGGTTGATGAGCAGCGACCTGGCGTTACTGCGCCTGCTGCAGCTGGCCAGCCCCGGTTTGCCGGTGGGTGGCTTCACCTACTCGCAAGGCCTGGAATGGGCGGTAGAGGCGGGCTGGGTGCGGGACGTAAGCGGTTTCGCTGCCTGGCAGCGCGAGCAGCTTCACGACACCCTGGCCCACCTTGACTGGCCGGTGATGGCGCGCCTGTACCACGCCTGCCAGGCCGCTGACCCCGAGGCCTTCGGCCATTGGAGCCGCTTTCTGCTGGCCAACCGCGAAACCGCCGAGCTGCGCCTGGAAGAACAACAGCGTGGCGCGGCGCTGGCGCGGTTGCTTGACGGTTGGCAACTCGGCCAAGTGCCGGCCTGGCGCGCGAGCCTGGAGCTGACCCAATTGGGCGGCATGGCGTGGCTGGCGGCGCACTGGGCCATCCCGCTGCGCCAGCTGGCCTTGGGCCACGGCTTTGCCTGGCTGGAGGGCGCGGTCATGGCCGGGGTCAAGCTGGTGCCGTTCGGCCAGCAGGCGGCGCAGACACTGCTGCGCGACCTGGGCGCAGATTTGCCCGCCGCGCTCGACCAGGCACTGACCCTGGGCGACGACCAACTCGGTGGCGGCCTGCCATTGCTGGCCATTGCTTCATCGCGTCATGAAACCCAATACACCCGTTTGTTCCGTTCTTGAGGACTGCCTGCATGCAAAGCTATCAACAACCCCTGCGCGTCGGTGTCGGCGGCCCGGTCGGCTCTGGCAAGACCGCATTGCTGGAAGCGCTGTGCAAAGCCATGCGCGACCGTTACCAGATCGCTGTGGTGACCAACGATATCTACACCAAGGAAGATCAGCGCATTCTCACCGAAGCCGGTGCCCTGGAGCCGGAGCGCATCGTCGGCGTAGAAACCGGCGGCTGCCCGCACACGGCCATCCGTGAAGACGCCTCGATGAACCTGGCGGCGGTCGAAGCGCTGGCGCGCAAGTTTGGCAACCTGGAGGTGATTTTCGTTGAAAGCGGCGGTGACAACCTCAGCGCCACATTCAGCCCGGAGCTGGCCGACCTGACCATCTACGTGATCGACGTGGCCGAGGGCGAGAAGATCCCGCGCAAGGGCGGCCCGGGCATCACCAAGTCGGATTTCCTGGTGATCAACAAGACCGACCTGGCGCCTTATGTCGGCGCTTCGCTTGAGGTAATGGCGAGCGATACCCGGCGCATGCGCCCGCAGCGGCCGTGGACCTTCAGCAACCTGAAGAAGGGCGAGGGGTTGCAGGCGGTGATCGATTTCATCGTCGAGCGCGGGATGCTGGGTGTGCGCGCATAATGGCATACCGGGCCTGCACATGACTTACTGATTTGGCAGGGACCCTGTGGGAGCGGGCGTGCCCGCTCCCACAGGGTACGCGGAGCGCCCAGCATCAGTTCCTTGTACGACAGCGCAGCCCAATGGGCCGGGAACCCTCCTGCAGCCGCTCCGCGTATGGGTTTGATATCAGTTGTGGCAGCAGTGGGGCTTGTCGGGCTGCCCTTCGTAGCGGTCATGATGGCGAACCCAATCCATGGTCCCGGCTTCGTTGCGACCCAGCGGCGCGATGTCGAGGAAGTTGTAGGTATTGACCAGGATATCCAGCCCCCGGGCGTAGGTTGAATAGGTGTGGTACACGCTACCGTCCGCCTCGCGGTAGAAGGCACTCAAGCCGGGCAACTCGCTTTCGTTGCCGTCATACGCTTCATAGTTGTACTGCCTTTCACCTTCGCTGCCGACACTGACACCAAAGTCCTCGTTGAAGCCGCTGCCATTGGACGAATACCAGCGGAATCGCCAGCCCATTCGCTGGCGGAATGCCTGGAACTCGCTATACGGCGCCCGCGACACGGCCACCAGCGACACGTCGTGGTGGGCCAGGTGCAGGTTGGCACCGTCGAAGTGGTCGGCCAGGAACGAGCAACCGGGGCAGCCCTCGCTCCAGCCTTCCACGAACATGAAATGGTACAGCAGCAACTGGCTGCGGCCTGCAAACAGGTCCGCCAGGCCAAGTTCGCCGTCTGGCCCGTGGAAGCGATAGTCGTGTGCGACCTTGACCCAAGGCAGGGCGCGACGGGCGGCGGCCAGTGCGTCGCGGTGGTGGGTGAAGGCTTTTTCGTGCAGCCACAGCTGCCGGCGGGCCGCCAGCCATTGGCTGCGGTCAACCACCGGGTGCCTGTTTTCGCTTGTGCTCATGGTGCTGTCTCCACGCTTGGGGGATTCACACACTAGTCGAGCATGACCAAGCCGAATCGACGGGCACCGGTGGCCGGGCGATGGGCGGTAACGATCAGCCCGAGTGAGCGATCTGATCCTCGGTCAGTTCATCTGCCGCTTCATCCTCGCCCGGCAGTGCGGTGATCACGCTGAAGTCACTGACTTCCACCTTGCCGCCGCCATAACCCAGCAAATGGAAGGAAAACGCCTTGCGCCCTGTCGGGTTGTCGAAACCGAACTCCATTTCCAGCGGCTGTTCGGCGGTGACCCTCACCTCGGCAGGCAAGCCCAGTGGCACATCCTGCTCCAGCTGCTTGGCCTTGAGTTGTATGTAGGCGGTGCGCGTAGGGTCCAGCGAGCGCACCTTGACCCGCACGCGGGTATGCGAGCCGCCGGGCATCTCCAGGTACTGGGCGCCAATCAGGTTGTCGGCCCAGTCATCGTTAATGCGCTTGCGCAACTTGATCGGCGAAGGGCCGCCGAACTGGTAGCGCAAGTTGAGCGGGGTTTGCAGCAGGGACTGGTCGAGCACCCCGGCCAGGGCGCCGATCTGCTGGCCGAGCAGGCTGTCGCCAGGGCCGAGGTAGCGTGCCTGATCGGCGATGAAACCTTTGCTGGCGTAACGCCGGCAGCGCTGCTGGAAGTCGCATTCGGTGAACACGCCCTGGCCGTTGTGGTAACGCAGCATGCCGTTGGTGTAGGAGATCATCTCGCGACCGGTATCGTAGTCGCGGTACAACGAGCGCCCACCCAGCGCTATTGGAATCGGCAGGGCGAAGTAGTCCAGCAGCGAGGTGGCCAGGTCGACATGGCCGTAGGTGCCGCGCTTGATAGGCGGCAACCGGGCCTGTTCCGGCGCCAGGGTGAGGTTGAAGCCCCAGGCCGAAGCCAGGCGCACGCCGTCGATGCCGTGGGATTCGTCGGAGGTCACCACTACCAGCGTGTCCTTGAGCACGCCCTTGCGTTCGAGGTTGTCGAGAAATGCGCCGATCGCGTCGTCCAGGTAAGCCACCGCTGCCTGTTTCGGCGTGTCGTAGCGCTGCAGGTATTCGGCCGGTGCCGAGTAAGGCTGGTGGGTACCCACGGTGAGCAGGGTCAGCATCCACGGCTTGTCCTGCTTTTGCAGTTTGTCGACATAACCCAGGGCCCCTTCGAAGAAGGACCGGTCATCCTTGCCCCACGGGAAGTCCAGGTAGTTCTTGTTGCGGAACCATTCCAGGCCATGCACCGAGTCGAAGCCGATGTGCGGCATGATGCGGTCCTTGGCCATGAAGCGCAGGCCGGCGCCCTGCAGGTAGTGGGTGGTAAAGCCGGCCTGGCGCAATTGCGCCGGCAGGCAGGCCTGGTTGCGCTGGTGCTGGGTCAGCAGCTCGACGCCCTTGGGGGTGCCGTTGGCGAGCTTGTCGTAGTCCCCACATAGCATCGCGTACAGGCCGCGAATGGTCTGGTGCGTGTGCAGCACGTAGTCCGGGGTGCTCATGCCGCGCTCAGCCCATTGGCTGAGCCTGGGCATCAGGTTTTCATCGAAGCGACTGTGCAGGGCCTGGCGGTTGGGCCGTACGTAGGCCCCGGGGATGCCTTCGACGGTGATCAACAGCAGGTTGCGGGCGCTGCCAGGCCCGGCCAGCAGCCGTTGGCCATGCAGGTCGGACTGGGTCAGGCCGCTGCTGGCCAGCGGCGTGAAGGTTTGCGTATGGCCCATCCAGCCTTCGACCTGGCGCTGCAGGTTGCCGACCCCGGCCGACATCAGCTGGTGGCTGAGGTTGTACTGGCGCCACTGGTCAGCATCGGAAGGTTGCAGCTGCTGGCTGCCCCAATGGGCGCCGAACAGCACCAGCGGGATGGCCCAGGCCCTGCGCGGCAAGGCGCGGCCGCGGTGTGCGCGGCTGCGCCAGGCAGTGGCAAGCCAGGCCAGCAAGCCGCCACCCAGCACCCAGGGCAGCCAGGCATGCGCCAGGCCGCCACCGGTCGAGTTCTCCATGAACTGCGGGTCGACCAGGTAGGCCAGGTCGGCGCTGGTGGGCAACCGGCCCACGGCACTGACGAGTTCGGCCGAAGCCATCCACAGGGCTGCCCAGGCCAGCAGTACGGGTAGGGCCAGCCACCACGGCCGGCGGTGCAGCAGCAAGAGCAGCAGGCTGCCCAGGGCAAGGTCGGACAGGTAGCCGAGCGGGCTGGACCAGCCCAGGATGGCGCGCATACCCAGTGGGATCACCAGCACCAGCACCGCCAAGGCAGTAAACCGGGTACGTGGGTGGTCTGACAGGCTTTTCACAAAAACTTCCCTTTTGCCATTAAATCGTCATGCGGATGTGCTTGATGATAACAGGCCGGGGGAGGGAAAGCGGGCGGCTACAAGCCCTGTAAACAAAAGCCGGGCCCGCTCGCGCAGGCCCGGCTGGGGGCAACTGTCAGAAGTAGTAGGGGAATTTCAGGCTGAAGGAAAAGTCTGGCGCGTCGTCGGTCAGACCAATGGACAAGTTGGGCACGATGGTCAGGTTATCGGTGGCGGCGAAGGTCAGGCCGATGTTGAAGTTGGCTGCGTTGTAGTCGCTGTTGGAGATCGACTGCCAGTCGCCCCCATCGGGCTTGATCTTGCTTTTGCGGGCAAACTGGTCGGACACCGAGAACGACATGCTCATCTTCTCGTTCAAGGCAAAGGCGATGCCACCACCAATCTGCCAGGAATCCCCAAGCTTGACGTCGCCCGGCACCTTGCTGTTGACCTGCGGGCTGATGTCGCTGAACGAATCTTCCATGTTATAGGTGTAGGACAGGCTGCCGAACAGCACGGCCGGGTCGAAGGTCTTGACCAGCGAGATGCCTGGCGTGATCGACCATACGCCGTTGCCCGTCGGCAGGCTTTCCGGTACCGACAGGTTGTCGTTGCCGGCAACCTCGCGCAGCTTGATGCCATACGGGTCCTTGCCGGTCGGGGCCTTGACTCGCAACGTCGCTACGGCGTCAGGCCAAGTCTCGTTTTCGTCGAAGAACTTGTAAGCCACACCCACGTTGATGTCGCCGATTTCCGGGTCGCGAGTCACGGTCGCATCGGAGGTGGTCGGCCCGGCACCCCCTGCGCCGCCCGAGGAGTAGGTCGACTCGCGATAGACCACGGGTACGTTGATGTCGAATTGCCACCGCTGCGCGAGGTTGTAACGAGCAGTCAGATCCAGGGTCCAGTTGTCGGCCTTGATCCTGTCCAGGTTGATGTTGCCCAGGAAAATGGAATCCAGAGCGAGGAAGCCGTTAAGCGTCAGTGCGCGGGTATCGTAGTGGGTATAGGTAACGCCGGTCTCGACGCTGAACTTGCCGCCACCAAAGAAGCCGCTGGCTTCGTCATACAGGTTGGACACGCTTGGCGCGGGCTCGGAGTCCGCAGTGAGTGCCTGGCCATAGGAACTGCCGGTCGTGCCGGGTGCGCCAGAGGCGACGGTCTGTGCGCCTTTGACGCCTTCGGCAGGTGATTTGACCAGGCGTTTGGGTTGGGGGGTGGCCGGCGTTTCTTCCACTTGCCGGACACGTTGCTCAAGCACCATCAAGGCTTGCTGCTGCGCCGCATACTGGCGCTTGAGTTCGCTCAGTTCCTGTTTCAGGGCCTCGACTTGAGGGTCTGCTGCTGCGTAGAGCGAAGTGGGTGCCAGGGTAGTCAAACACACAAGAACTCTGAACGATAAAGATCGGTGCATGGAGTTGCCGTCCCTTCCGACTACTTTTTGTTGAGACTGAGCGTAGATCAGTATCCGAGTGTGCGAAGGCCTTTAAGCTGGTCAAGGCTGCCATTCAGCGAAGCAGCCGTCGGTACGTTCTCGCGCATCACGACATTCAGCGAGGTGACGTTGTTGATGTGGTTGCCGTTGCCGAGCAGCGTGGCGTTCTGCATCAGGCCACCTTGCGCCAGGCGCTGCACGCTGCTGCCCTGGTTGTTGCTGGCGTTGATGTTCATCTGTACACCCACCCCGGTGGAGGACACACTGAGCGCCCCGGCGCCGTTTTCGCCGGTCAGCGTCTGGCCGGCTGCCAGTGCCTGGCCCTGTGGTTGGACGACAGGTGCCTCGTTGGCCTTGGTGACGTTGATATCCACGTTGTTGTAGGCACTGTTGTTGTCGCCCGCGGCCCGCACGACCTGG
The DNA here is from genome assembly GCF_059295255.1 of Pseudomonas sp. 8_5_2. Classification (NCBI taxonomy): domain Bacteria; kingdom Pseudomonadati; phylum Pseudomonadota; class Gammaproteobacteria; order Pseudomonadales; family Pseudomonadaceae; genus Pseudomonas; species Pseudomonas sp. 8_5_2. The sequence continues at coordinate 3,352,962 of NZ_CM181238.1, read as the reverse complement.
GTTACGCCTTCGGTGGTGCCGAGCCCGGCACCGCCAGTAACGATGCCTGTTCCAGCGGTTGTTGCAGCGCCGCCCGATCGCGCCGAGCCGCTCCCCTTTTCATCGATCATCGACACGTAGAATTGCGGTTTGATAGTCGATTGCTGCACCTGCAGGGCGCTTGTGGCACCGATGACGTCGCCTTTGGCGTTCTGCCAGGTACTGCTCATGACGATACCGAAACTCACGATCCGCCCCGGCATGACGTAGCGGCCGCGCAGATTCGCCAGCTCGTGGTCCTTCAGTTCGATGGGTTTGAACGTCTCTGCGTGGGTCGGAAGGCTGGCTGCCACGCAAGCGATGACCAGCCAGAGTCGGGTCTTCATGGAATGCTCCCCGGCGCCTCATGCGCCTTGTCATTAGAAGAGTCGTTAGAAGAAGTCGCTTTTGATGAAACCGAAATCCAGCAGGTCCGCGTCTTTCACCGGGGTGAAGCCGTTTACACGGCCTTTGGCGGTCAGGGGCAACGGCGGGTCGAGCAACACGTTACCCTTGTCGTAACCTTGGCCGATGACGGCGAAGATGATGCCGTTCCAGCCTTTGAGGAAGTCTTCGACCTTGTAGCGTTTGTGGCCCAATACCGGGTCACCGATGTACACCCAGCCGTTGTCGACTTTCTGCATCACCACGAAGTGCTTGTAGCCACGAATATCCATCAGCACCACGACCGGAATACGTACGCTGTGCAGTGTGTCAGCTGCTACCCGATAGCCGCGGGCGCGCATCCCCAGGCTTTCCACATAACGTTTCATGTCGAGCATCGAGAAGCCCTGGGTACGCACCAGGTCCTGGTCGGCGTGGGCCAGCATGCCCTCGATGATGTGTTGTTCGTCCACGTCCAGCCAGTAGGCCTGGCGCAGGATGGTTGCCAGCGCGGCGGCGCCGCAGCTGAAGTCGGTCTTCTGTTGCACCAGGTCGGCGAACTTGCGCTCGCGCACGCTTTGCAGGGGTTTGAACACTACGGCGCCGCCCGGTAATACGGACAGCGGCATTTGTGCAGCTTCGCTCACGCTGGCCAGGCACAGCAAAAACGCCAAGGCGATAATGCGCATGATCGGATGCCTTTCGGTTCAGTTGAAGAAAGGCCCCCCGAAGGGGGCCTCGAGCGCAACGTTTAGAACGAGGTGTTGGAGATGGCCAGCGAGTTGCTTTGCTGGTTGCCCACACCGGCTGCCACGTTCACGCCCAGGTTGCCGCTGCCGCCATTCACCGAACCGCTAAGGGTTGCAGTGTTGGTAACAGGGTTGGCCCAGCCGGTCGGGGTCAGCACTTGGAAGGACACGGTATTGCTCAAGTCGTAAGCGCTGCTTTCGCTGTAGCTCTTGGCAACGTCGTTCGAGGATTGCGAGGATTTCTCGCCAGACTTTTCATACGCCGATTCCGAAGCATTGGCATAGGAAGAGTCATGCGCCTTCTCGTAGGAAGAGTCACGAGACTTCTCGTAGGCAGAGTCGCGAGTCTTGTCGTAGGACGAATCGCGAGTCTTGTCGTACGACGAGTCACGCGACCTGTCGAACGACGAGTCAAACGCTTTCTCGAACGAGGCGTCGTACGAACTGTCACGCGAGCGATCCACATCCACGTTCAGCGATGCGTTCAGCGAGCCATCGAAGCTATCGGTGCGGGTGCGTTCGCGACGGCCATCATCGGTGCTGATGGTACGGGTTGCATCGGCTGCCGCGGCCAGGGTGGCATTCAGGCTGGAGCTGCTGGAGGAGCTGGCGGTGCCACCGACAGAGCCACTGGCATTCCAGCTATTGGAACCGCTGGCGTTGGAGCTGTTGCTGCCACTGGCACTGGAGCTGTTCGAGCCGCTGGCGCTGGAGCTGTTGGAGCCGCTGGCGTTCGAGCTGCTGGAGCCACTGGAAGTCCAGCCGTTGGAGCCGCTGGAGCTGGCGCTTTGTGCGCCGGCTACGCTGAAGCTCGAGGACGCGCTACGATCGTCGCTCGAGTTGAAAGTACCTTCACGCGAGCTGGACCCGGTTTTGGTAGTGGTGAAAGTCAGCGTGTCCACACGGTAGGTGCGGTCGGCGGCGTTGTTGACCTCCAGGCCTGGGCCGTTCTGATCGGCTGTGGCGGAGGCAGTGGCGTTACCCAGGCCAGCATTGGTGTTGGCAATTGCCATGCTGTTTTTCTGCTGGTTCAGGTCGCCGCCGGCGATGTTGATGCCCACGTTACCCGAGCTGCCTTCGCCAGACCCGCTCATGATGGCCGAAGACTGGGTGGACCAGTTGTCGACACGGTTGCGGTTGCTGACCTGGCTTACTTCGGCATTGGCTTCGGCTTCGCCGAACACGAAGCTGTTGTCCAGCGTGGAGTCTGCTGCAGCGTTGGCGATTGCCGAGGCGTTACCCTGCTGGTTGCCGTTACCGGCCGCCACGTTGACACCCACGTTGCCGCTGGCGCCGGTCGCCGAGCTGCTCATCTCGGCTTCGTTGACAGTGCCCTGGTTGGTGATGGTGTTGCCAACGCTGCGCTGGGTATCCAGTGCGTTGGCGGTGGCCGAGATCGGGATCCGGGTCGGGTTGTTGTTGCCATTGTGGTGGCCGCCGCGGCGGTCGTTCTGATCAGCTTGTACAGCAACAGCCATGACCGCAGCAATTGCGAACACCAGAGGCTTGATTGCCATCGAGGGTTTCATGGTGATTCTCCGTACTCTAGTTGGGTTAAGTGTCTTTCTTGACTGAAAGGGTCAATCCGCGACCCGGATGCTCAAGGTGTTGGCCATGCGGTTTCCCACCCCGGCACTCTGATTCAGCTGGACCACCCCGCGGCCACCGGTGAACGCCTGGTCACTGGTAGTGACTTGGCGATGGCCGATTGCGGTGTCAGCTGGATCGGAGTTGTTGAGCAGCGCCACGTTCTGTTGCATGAGGACGCTGTCGTCGATGCTTTGCGGTTGAGCGCTGATGCTTATGCGCAGGGCATTGGCCTGCTGGGTCCCGGCGCCAGCGCTCTGGTTGACGCCGAGTGCGCCGCTACCATTGCTGAAGGCGTTGCCCTGGATGGTGGCCCGGGCATCCATGGCCGGGTCTGCCGGCGCATTGAGGCGCTGGCGAATCTGGGTGGTGGCGCTGGCTTCGTGGCCCAGGGCGAAGGCCCGGGCATTGGCTTGCTGCTGCATGTCGCCCGCAGCCTGATTGACAGTCATGTTGCCTTGGTAATGGCTGCCGGAACTGTCGATGTCGGCGTTGTTAATGACTGGAACCTGTGACTCGGCGAAGGCCGATACGCTGCAAAACGCAGCCAGTAACCAAAGCGTGCGCGTCATCTCACTTGCCCCCGGTCAGGATCTGCAGCGGTGCGAGGCCTTTCTGGACATTCGCATTGACCATGTTGGAAATGCCGTTGCCCGACCCCGAGCCGCGGCCGGCGGCCAGATTGGGCAGTTGGGTCTGGTGGGTGAGGTTGGCGCCGAGGCTGTCGGTCTGCTGAGTGATCAGGGAATTGATGCCTGCACCACTGCTGATGTTGGCGAAGTCGCCGTCGCTCAGCTCATTGGTCTGCCGTAGCACATGCGGGGCGGGGTTGGCGTTGACTGTGGTCGGACTCGGATCAGGTCGTAGCGGCGGTGTCACCGCATTGCGGGTCTGCACGTCGCGGGTGATCACGATGATGCCGTTGTCGGCCTGGGTCGTGAGGCTTAGTGAGCTGAGCACGCAGGCCACTAGCAACAGATGATTACGGCGTTTGTCAGTTTTCCTCACGACGGCAATTCCTTCTCTGAGCGCTGTCCCTGTTCAGCGGTGCGGGGAACAGAGCAGAAGCTGTGCCGCTTTTGAGAATGGTTTTCAGATCAACAGGTTAAGGCGAGAGGCTGACAAATTGCGGCGCATTGTGTCTCAGCGCTGAAACAGATGTCCGCGCAGGTTGCTGGCTGAGGCAGCCGTGGCCTCGATTGGAAGGGATTTTGCAGGGGTGTTTCATTGGCTTGACACTGTCCCCGAAGCGGGGGCAGGGCCCGCGTTTTCGGGGGGTTTACCCCACAACGGTGTGTCAGTGGCTTAACACTCGGTTGGGCACGCTGGCGTATCGCTATCAATGAGCGTAGCAACCGTTTGTAGCGCCAGCAACTGGCGCTGTGGCCAATTGCCTTCGATTATCTGGTGCACTTGGTTGTGCCGTTGCAGCCACGCGAGACTGTCGTCAAAGAAGCGCTGGCGGTCGCTGAGCTCGGGCTGACTACGCTGGCCGTCGCGCACCCAGTCGACGCCCTGGGGGCTCAGCAACAGGTGCAGGTCGTAGCGCCGTGCCAGCAGGGCCTGTTCCAGCCACGCCGGGCAGTCACCGAACAGTGCCTGGCTCCAGAGCATGTTGCTGAGTAGGTGGGTGTCCAGAATCAGCAACGGTGGCGCCTGCTCACGGGCGTGGTCCTCCCCGGCCAGTTGGCCGCGGGCGATGGTGGGGATATCGGCGTAGCAGGTGTCGCGGCATTCCTGGTCGATGAAGTGGCGCACGTACTCGGCTACCACCACGCCGCCAAAATGCGCCTGGATCACCCCGCTGAGCCAGCTTTTGCCGCTGGATTCTGGGCCGCACAGCACCAGTACTTTCATGGCCTGCCGAGTGATCATGGCTGCACCAACGCCGGGTCACGGCGCCATTCGTGCCAGCCGCGTACGGCGATCAGGGTCAGCACTGCGAAGAAACCCGCGGTGAAATACAGCTGTTGGTGCACGTACTGGCCCACATAGACGATGTCCACCACCACCCACAACGGCCAGCACTGCAGGCGCTTTTGCGCCATCCACAGTTGCGCGACCAGGCTGAAGCCGGTGAGGGTGGCGTCGAGCCAGGGCAGGGCGGCATCGGTCCAGCTGGCCATGGCGGCGCCCAGCGCGGCGCTAAGCGCGACCCCGGCGGCCAGCCCGGTGAGCAGTGCTGGACGTGGCAGGCGCGAGACCTGGCGGGCGTCGTGCGCGCGGCCGGGGCGCTTCCATTGCCACCAGCCATACACCTGCAGAACGGCATAGGCCACTTGCAGCAGCATGCCTGAATACAGCTTGACCTCGTAGAACAGCCAGCCGTAGATCAGCACCATGACCAGGCCGATCGGCCAGCACCAGGCGTTCTGCTTGACCGTGAGCCAGACAGCGGTGACGCCGAGGACGGCGGCGATGAGTTCAAGGCCGGACATCGGCGATCCTTGGGGGCGGGGAGGGGCGCGATTGTAGCTTGTCGGCAGAGGAAGGTGTAGGCACTTGTAGGAGCAGCACAAGGCTGCTCCTGCAAGAGTCGAGCTATGATCGCCGGCTAGACACGGAATTGGCGCAACAACTGTTCCAGCGCTTCGCTCAATTGCCCCAAAGCCAGCCCGGCATCGCTCGACTGACGCGCCGCATCGGCGGTCTGCTGCGACAACCCTGCGGTATCCAGCACATTGCGGTTGATTTCCTCGACCACATGCGACTGCTGCAAGGTGGCGCTGGCGATGGAGGCATTCAGGGCGGTGAGGTTGTTCAGCACCTGGTTGATGGCATCCAGGCTGGCACCGGCCGCGCGCGCCTGCCCAACCGTCTGGCGCGAAGCCTCGCTGCTGGCATCGATAGCCCGCACGGCAGCATCCGACTGGCTCTGCAGGTGCTCGATCATGGTGTGGATCTCGGCCGTCGACTGCGCCGTGCGCTGGGCCAGCAGGCGCACCTCGTCGGCCACCACGGCAAAACCGCGGCCTTGCTCCCCGGCCCGTGCCGCCTCGATGGCCGCGTTCAGCGCCAGCAGGTTGGTCTGTTCGGCGATGGAGCGGATGACATCGAGCACACCGCCGATGCGCGTGCTGTGCCCGGCCAGGTCGCGGATCACCTGCACCGCCTGGTCGATGGTCAGCGACAGCCGGTCGATCTGCGCCAGGCTGCCGTGGATGGCCTGCTGGCCATGCGTAACCTGCTGCTGCGCGGTGCGCATTTCCCCGGCGGCCTGCTCGGCGGTCTTGGCCACGTCCTGCACGGCATAGGTCACTTCATTCACCGCCGTGGCAACCTGGTCCATCTGCAGCGATTGCTGGGCACTGTGCTGTTGCGCGGCACTGGCGTTGTCGCCGACATGCCCGGCAGACTGCGCCAGCGCATGAGCCGCCCCCTGCAGCTGGCCGACCACGCCTTGCAGCTTGCCGTTGAAACGGTTGAAGTGCTCGCCCAGGTGGGTGATTTCGTCGCGGCCGTGGGTGTCCAGGCGCCGGGTCAGGTCGCTTTCACCGCTGGCGATGTTGCCCATGGCCTGCACGGCTTCCTGCAGGGGGCGGGCAATGCTGCGGGCAATCACCATGACCAGTAGCGCCATCAGCAGCGCGATGCCGAGCCCTGCCAGCGACGCATCGCGCAGCTGGCGGGCGAATTCGGCCTGCACGTCATCGATGTACACGCCCGAGCCGATAATCCAGCCCCACGGTTTGAACAGCTGTATATAGGAGGTCTTGGCCACCGGCTCGGTGGCGCCAGGCTTGGGCCAGCGATAGTTGACCGGGCCGGCGTCCTGCTGGCGGGCCAGGGCGACCATTTCATTGAATACGGCGAAGCCGTCCGGGTCGCGGATGGCCGACAGGTCCTGGCCGTCGAGCTTGGGGTTGGCCGGATGCATGATCATCTTTGGCCCCAGGTCATTGATCCAGAAGTAGTCGTCGTGGTCGTAGCGCAGCGCGCGCACCACCTGCAATGCCTGTTGCTGGGCTGCGTCGCGGCTGAGTGTGCCGGCGGCCTCCAGGCCTTGGTAATAGGCCAGTACACCGGCTGCGGTCTGCACCACATGGCGGGTCTTTTCGGCCTTGGCCTGGTACAGGTCACCGTGGATCTGGCGCAGCATCAGCAGGCCCAGCAGCACCAGCATGGCCACCGCCAACAAAAGGATCAGCCACAAGCGGCGGCTGATCGACATCGACCTCAGAGTGTTCATTCGGGCGCTCCTGCGTTGTTCTTTTTATTCAGACGCATCCAAGCATGCTTTGCTGGCGAACCACACCCGACTAATGGCTAAGTGCTATCTTTGTAGCCATCTGCGGCGGGCCGGGTAAAGCCATTGCAAAGGTGCTCTGCTAGCATTTCGGCCGGGCTAGATGAAACCTTTAACAGGCGTGAACTTTTCCACTGGCGTTGCGCCCAACAGTCGCTGTAAAACAGCCAGGCCGCGTGCGGCAATCACAAGTAAATCAAGAACAAGGGGCCTGCAGCGAGCAGCGCTCCATCGGGGGAATGATGGATTTTTGGACTGCCTTCCAGGCAATCATCTTGGGCGTGGTGGAGGGGCTGACGGAGTTTCTGCCCATTTCCAGTACCGGTCACCAGATCATCGTCGCCGACCTGATCGGTTTTGGCGGCGAACGGGCCATGGCTTTCAACATCATCATTCAGCTGGCGGCAATCCTGGCGGTGGTGTGGGAGTTTCGCGGCAAGATTCTCGATGTGGTCTTCGGCCTGACCAGCCAGCCCACGGCGCGTCGGTTTACCGGTAACCTGTTGCTGGCATTCATGCCGGCGGTGGTACTGGGTGTGTTGTTCGCCGACCTGATTCACGAATACCTGTTCAACCCGATTACCGTGGCGGCAGCGCTGGTGGTGGGCGGGGTGATCATGCTCTGGGCCGAGCGCCGTCAACACCGCGTGGAGGTCGATCACGTGGACGACATGAACTGGAGCCATGCGCTGAAGATCGGCTTCGTTCAGTGCCTGGCGATGATCCCGGGCACTTCGCGCTCCGGCTCGACCATTATCGGCGGCCTGCTGTTCGGCCTGTCGCGCAAGGCGGCAACAGAGTTTTCGTTTTTCCTGGCGATGCCGACCATGGTGGGTGCCGCAGTGTACTCGGGGTACAAGTACCGTGATCTGTTCCAGCCTGCCGATTTGCCGGTGTTTGCTATCGGCTTCGTGACCTCGTTCATCTTTGCCATGATCGCGGTGCGTGCGTTGCTCAAGTTCATCGCCAACCACAGCTATGCGGCGTTTGCCTGGTATCGCATCTTGTTTGGCCTGCTGATTCTGGCCACCTGGCAGTTTGGCTGGGTTGACTGGGCCACGGCACATGGCTGAGGCGCTGCGCGGGGAGCGGGTGGATGGCGTGCGCAATGTGCGCCTGAAACTGCTGCTGTTTGGCGTGCTGTGCCTGTTGCCGGGCCTGGGGGCGGCGCAAATGGCCTGGAGCGACCAGGCCTGGTGGCCGTTGGCGCTGTACCCGGCAATGAGCCTGATCAGCCTGTTGCTGTATTGGCAGGACAAGCAACAGGCGCGTTCGCAGGCTTGGCGCACCCCCGAGAAGGTGCTGCATGCCAGTGAGCTGCTGGGCGGCTGGCCGGGGGCGCTGTTGGCGCAGCAGCTGTTCAGGCACAAGACACGCAAGGTGTCGTACCAGCTGGTGTTCTGGGGAATCGTGGGGCTGCACCAGGTGATCTGGGCAGACTGGCTGTTTCTCGGCGGGCGGTATCTGCCTTTTGGTTGATGTGGGCTGTGCCGGCGCTTTCGCGGGTAAACCCGCTCCAAGGGATCACCGCAGTTTGCAGGAGGGGATTTACCCGCGAATAGGCCGGCATAGGCCCTCTACATCAACAACCCCACCTGCAACTGCTTGGGCAGTCGCCGCACTACCAGCTGGTGCGAGCGCTGCAAAAGATCACACAATTCCTCGCGGCCCATGGGGTAGGGCGGGGCCATGCTGATCCACCGCGCCCGCGCCAGATAGGGCGCAGGCCGTACTCCCGGGCGGTCGCAGTAGCCAAGAAACAGCTCGTCCGCCACCTTGAACGACAACCCGGCACCCGCCAGGTCGAGCACCGCAAACATCTTGTTGCCCGCCACCGAGAACACCCGGATGCCACCCCATTTGTAGTCTTCCCGCGCCCCCGGCAGCCCCAGGCAAAACGCCGCCACGTCGGCTTCGCTGATCTTCTGTTCAGACATAGCGCTCTCCACAGGCCTCGAATGACGCCGCCAGGTGATCGATCCACACGCGTACCGCCGGCAATAACCCGCGCCGGTGCGGGTACACCGCCTGCAGGTAGCCACCGGGCAGTGACCAGTCTGGCAGCAGGCGCACCAGCTCGCCGCGTTTCAGTTCTTCTTCGCAAAACATGCTGGGCAGTGCGGTGAACCCCAGACCAGCCCGTACAGCAGCATTACGTACTACGAAATCATCAATGGCCAGCCTTGGTTCCAAGGCAATTTCCTGCTGTTTGCCATGGGGCCCGAACAGGCGAAAGTGTACCAGTCGGTCTGCTTCGGCGGCCCCCAGCACCGGCATCGACGCCAACTGATCCGGTATACGGATATGGTCGGCAAACCCGGGCGCGGCCACTAGCTGCATCTGCGCCTGGCACAGCCGGCGGGTGACCAGGGCCGGGTCTTCATCGCCCAGGTCGCGCACCCGCAGGGCCACGTCGATGCCTTCGGAAATCAGATCGACCCGGCGGTTGAGCAGCACCATGTCCAGCTGCACCAGCGGGTACTGTTCGAGAAAGCGGCTGATGACATCCGGCAGAAAGGCGTGGGCCAGGGCCACCGGGCAGGATACCCGCAGCCGCCCGCGCGGTTCGCTGCTCATGCTGGCCACGGCTTCATCGGCGGCTTCGGCCTCCAGCAGCATGGCCTGGCAATGATGCAGGTAACGCTCACCCACCGCGGTAAGCTTCAACTGACGCGTAGTGCGTTGCAGCAGGCGGGTGCCGAGGCGCTCCTCAAGCTCGGCGATACGCCGCGACAGGCGCGACTTGGGGATGCCCAGCTGGCGACCGGCAGCAGCGAAACCGCCGGCTTCGACCACGCGGGCGAAATAGAAAAGGTCGTTGAGGTCTTGCATGGGCATGTCTCACTGTTCTATCTGTGGGACAAACTAACGCATTTTTAGTGACTTATCAGCTATTGGGCACCCAGGTAGGATTCTCCCCATCGTGATCGCCCAGCACTGCGGTCTTCATATACAGGAGAGTCCCATGAAACTGTTGCACATCGATTCGAGCATCCTGGGCGACAATTCCGCCTCCCGCCAGCTGAGCCGCGAAGTGGTCGAAGCCTGGCAAGCCGCTGACCCCAGCGTTGAAGTGGTGTATCGCGACCTGGCCGCAGATGCCATCGCCCATTTTTCCGCTGCTACGCTGGTTGCTGCTGGTACGCCAGAAGATATGCGTGATGCAGCGCAGGCTTTCGAAGCCAGGCTGAGCGCGGAAACCCTGGAAGAGTTCCTGGCTGCCGACGCCGTGGTGATTGGTGCGCCGATGTACAACTTCACCGTGCCGACCCAGCTCAAGGCCTGGATCGACCGCGTGGCCGTCGCCGGCAAGACTTTCCGCTACACCGAAAGCGGCCCGGAAGGGCTGTGCGGCAACAAGAAAGTGGTGCTGGTATCGACCGCTGGCGGCCTGCACGCTGGCCAGCCGACGGGCGCCGGGCATGAGGACTTCCTCAAGGTGTTCCTGGGCTTTATCGGTGTGACCGACCTGGAAATCGTCCGTGCCCATGGCCTGGCCTATGGCCCGGAGCAGCGCAGCCAGGCGATCGATGCCGCCCAGGCGCAAATTGCCAATGAGCTGTTTGTTGCGGCCTGAGCCTTCTCGACAGGCCGCCCCCGCGCGGGCTTGGCGGCGAGCTTCAGAAGGTTGGCGGTGTGATCACCCAGATCACCACCGCATCCTTCTCACCGGGGTTGCCGTAGCGATGCGGTTCCTGGCTCGAGAAGCTGAAACTGTCACCTTCGGCTAGCTGGAAATGCCGCTCGCCCACCCACAGCTCGAAGCACCCACTGAGCACATAGCCGGCCTCTTCGCCGTCGTGGCTGTAGCTCTGCTGGCTATAGGTGCCCGGGGGGAAGCGTGAGTGCAGGATTTCCAGCTGGCGGTTGGGCTGGGGCGTGAGCAACTGGTCGACGATGCCATCTTCGTAATGCACGCTGAGGCGGCTGTTGCGACGCACCACGTAGCCTTGATCCTCAGGGGCTGTGGTGGCTTCGCTGGCGAAGAACCACTGGATGGTCACGCCCAGGCTGCGGGCGATGTTGAACAGTGCCGGGATCGACGGGTACGAGAGGTTGCGCTCCAGCTGGCTGATGTAGCCTGCGGTCAGTTCACTTTGCGTGGCCAACTCCTGCAGTGTCATGCCGCGGCGCTTGCGCAGGCCGCGGATGCGGGTGCCCAGGAATTGTGGGGCGACGGCCCCGGCTTCGCTGGCGGGGGGCTGGGGGAGTTGGCTCATGCACGTCGGTCCATCGTAAAAGCCCCAGTATGTACAGCCTCAGAGCGCCCAGGCAACCGTCAGGCCATCGTGAATCGCTTCCTCGGCGGTGCGCGGCGCCAGGCAGTCGCCAATGCGCCGCACCTCCACCAGGCCGGCCAGTTCCGTGGCCAGGCGGTCCTCCGGCTGATGGCCCATGCATAGCACCAGGGTATCGATGCCTTCGAAGATCATCGGTTCGCCGCTGGCGGTGTGTTGCAGGTACACCGTGCTGTCGTCGCTACCATACAGCCGGGCATAAGGCGTGATGGAGATCCCCAGGCGGTGCAGTTCGCCGGCGAGCTGGTCACGTACGTACAGCGGCAGGTTCTCGCCGCAATGCGTACCGTTGACGGCCAGTTGCACCTGATGCCCATCGCGCACCAGGCGCTCGGCGATGCCGGGGCCTATCCAGTCGCAGCGCCAATCGATCACCAGCACCGAGCGCCCCAGCGTCACTTCGTTGCGCAGCACTTGCCAGGCGTCTACCACCTGCAACTCGCCGGTGCGTTCGAACGCCGGCCAATAAGGGATGGCGCCGGTCGCGGCGATCACCAGGTCAGGGCGCTCACGCTCGACCAGGGCGCGATCGACCCGGGTGTTGCGCACCACCTCCACCCCCGCCAACGCCATTTCCCGCTGCAGGTTGGTGCTGGCGCCGCCAAACTCGCTACGCTGCGGTAGCAACTGGGCCAGCAGCACCTGGCCGCCCAGTTGCGGGCCGGCCTCGTACAGGGTCACCTGATGCCCGCGCGCGGCGGCCACGGCTGCGGCCTTCATGCCGGCGGGCCCGCCGCCGGCGACCATGATGCGCCTGGGCGAGGGGGTGATGGTCATTTGGCCGTACTGCAGCTCTCGGCCGGTTTCGGGGCGTTGGATGCAGGAAATCGCCAGGCCGCGGTGGAAGTGGCCGATGCACGCCTGGTTGCAGGCGATGCAGGCGCGCACGTTTTCAACGTTACCGTGCTCGGTTTTGCTCGGCATCAGCGGGTCGCAGATCAGCGCCCGGGTCATGCCGCACACATCTGCCTGGCCGCGGGCGAGAATCTGTTCGGCCTCCTGGGGCTGATTGATGCGTCCGGTAACGAACAGTGGCACGTCCAGCTGCTGCTTGAAGGTGCCCGCCTCGCGAGCCAGGTACGCCGCCTCGATGGCCATGGGTGGAACGATATGCACCGCACCGCCCAAGGACGCCGAGGTACCGGCGACGATGTGCAGGTAGTCGAGCTGGCCCTGCAAGGCAACGGCGGCGGCCAGTGATTCATCTTCGCTCAGGCCTTGGCTGTCGCGCTCATCGGCACTGATGCGCAGGCCGATGATGAACTGCTCGTCGGTGGCGGCGCGCACTGCGGCCAGCACTTCGCGCAGAAACCTCAGGCGTTTTTCCAGTTCGCCGTTGTAGCCGTCGCTGCGCAGGTTCACCCGTGGGTTGAGGAACTGGGCGGGCAGGTAGCCATGGCTGGCCACCACCTCGACGCCGTCCAGCCCGGCCTGGTGCAGGCGGCGGGCAGCGCTGGCGTAGCCCTGGACGATTTCGTCGATCATCGCCTGGTCCAGTGCACGCGGCATCACCCGGAAGCGTTCATTGGGCACGGCCGATGCGGAGTAGGCGATTGCCAGCAGGCCATCCGCCGACTCCATGATTTCCCGCCCCGGGTGGAACAGCTGCGACAGCACCAGCGTGCCATGCGCATGGCACGCCTGGGCAAGCTGGCGGTAGCCATCGATGCAGGCATCGTCGGTAGCCATCAGCACATGCGAGGTGTAGCGGGCACTCTCGTGCACCCCGGCGACCTGCAGCACGATCAGGCCCACGCCGCCGGCGGCGCGGTCCCGCTGGTAGGCGATCAGCTTGTCGTTGACCAGGTTGTCGGTGGGAAGGCAGGTGTCGTGGCCGGTTGACATGATCCGGTTCTTCAAGCGTTTGCCGCGGATCTGCAGCGGCTCGAACAGGTGCGGGAAGGCGGTTTGCATGCAGGCGGCTCCGGTGATCTGTTGTTGTTTTTCTGTTATGAAAGTGTAGCTGCAGTAAAAAATCAACTCATTTCTTTACTTGAATGCGGCTGGCTTTTTCTCAGTCTCAGAGCGAGGGTGTGAGCTCACAGCAACAGGAAAACGGGCCTTTGGGGGAACCGGCAGGAGAACGCTACGATGCAGAGCGAAGGCGGCGGCGAAATGGCGCGGAGTCAGGTGATGGCCGTAGGGTCAGTGGTCGCTGTGGGGGATGCTAGGGTCTGGCAGGTTGCATCAGGGCTTACAGGTGCTTGCCTTAAGACATGCAGCGCCTATGAGATCGAGCGCCGCCAGCGCGGCGCTCGATCTCATAGGCGCTGCAAATGCTGTGACAAGCCCCTGTCAGCCTGATGCATTCCTTGCGAGGAAGGCTTGCCGGCAGACAATGTGCAGTGCAGTCTGGCCACTCACCGCCCAGCCCTCCACACCCCGATCAATTCACCCCAGGCACAATCATCGCCGCAGGTGCCAGCTCAGCACGACGCCGCGCGACCAGGTAGTACAGCACGCTAGGCACCACCAGTCCGATCAGCCAGGACACATCCACTCCACCCAGGTGCGCGACCATCGGCCCGGTGTACAGCTTGGTGTCGATGAACGGCATCTGGATCAGCACGCCGACGGTGTACACGATGATGCCTGGCCAGTTCCAGCGACCGTAGCGACCCTGTGGGTCGGCGAGGGCAGGGATGTCGTAGCGCTCCTTGGTGATGAAGTAGTAGTCCACCAGGTTGACGGCGCTCCAGGGCACGAAGAAAGTCAGCAGGAACAGGATGAACGACTTGAACGCGGTCAGAAACGAATGCTGGCCAAGCAGCGCGACCAGGGTCGCCGCTCCGACGATGGCCAGTACGAACACCAGGCGTTGGCTGCGGGTGATCGTCAGGTGGCCGCGCAAGCCGCTGATGATGGTTGCGATGCACATGAAGCTGCCGTAGGAGTTCAGGGTCGAGATGGTCACCTTGCCGAACGCTATGCAGAAATACAGCAGCGCGGCAGTGGTGCCGACACCTCCCAGGCCGACAATGTAGGCCACTTCGCGCCCGGAAAATTCGCCGCCGGCAATGGCCGCCGCGAACACACCGAGGATCATCGATGCCTGGGCCCCGATCACCGAGCCCAGGCCTGCGGCGAAGAAGGTCTTGACCGGTGAAGTGCTGCTGGGCAGGTAGCGCGAGTAGTCCGCTACATAGGGGCCGAAGGCTATCTGCCAGGATGCCGCCAGCGAAACCGCCAGCAGGAACGATGCCCAGGTGAAATGGCGGTTGTCCAGCAACTGCCCGATATCGGCCAGCATGAGGATGCGACTGAACAGGTAGACGAACGCGATGATGCCCAGCACGCTGGCGATCCGGCCGATCCAGTGGATGACCCGGTACCCGGCCAGGGTGGCGAGCACGATCACTGCCGCGAAGATAAGGATGCCGGTGCTATCGCTGACACTTAACAGCTGGCCGATCGCCTGCCCGGAAAGCACCGTGCCAGTAGCGGTGAAGCCCATGTACATCAGGCACACCAGCACCATCGGGATGGCGGCGCCATAAACCCCGAACTGCACTCGGCTGGAGATCATCTGCGGCAGCCCAAGGCGTGGGCCTTGCGCCGCGTGCAGCGCCATGACTGCACCACCGATCAGTTGGCCGATCAGCAGGCCGATCAGCGACCAGAACACGTCGCCACCCAGCACCACGGCCAGGGCACCGGTCACGATAGCGGTAATTTGCAGGTTGGCTCCGAGCCAGAGGGTGAACTGACTGTACACGCGTCCATGGCGTTCAGTTTCCGGGATGTAGTCGATCGAGCGCCGTTCGAGCACGGGTTTGCTGGACATGGTGTGGCTCCGCTTGATTGTTTTTGTATAAGCGAGGAGGTCATCGGCTGGACGCAAGGCGAATGACCTTGGCTTGATCTGAACATGTCTATACAAGTCCGGTCAAGTGAAGTTTACCGAGGATCACAGTGGTACTGTTGCGCAACCCTTGGGCGTAACTGTGCTGGTCGGACGCGATGGAATAGCCTTATGCTGTTACGAAATATGTCTAAGAAATCTGCTGAGGAACGCTGCAATGCCGCTGAAGGACCTGCTCATCGCCCTGGTGGTGATTGTCGCTTGGGGCGTCAACTTCGTGGTCATCAAGGTGGGCCTCGATGGCTTGCCGCCGATGTTGCTGGGCGCGCTGCGGTTCTTGCTGGTGGCATTCCCGGCTATCTTGCTGGTCAAGCGCCCCAAACTGCCTTGGCGCTGGCTGATCGCCTATGGGGCGACCATTTCATTGGGCCAGTTCGCCTTTCTGTTCCAGGCGATGTACAGCGGCATGCCCCCGGGGCTGGCGTCGCTGATCTTGCAGTCGCAGGCGTTCTTCACCCTTGGCTTCGCTGCCCTGTTTCTTGGCGAGCGTTTGCGCGTGGCCAGCGTGCTGGGGCTGCTGGTGGCGGCTGGTGGCCTGGCACTGATCGGCAGTGAAGATGGCGGCCATGTGCCAATGCTGGCGCTGGTGCTGACCCTGTGTGGCGGTGCCATGTGGGGGTTGGGCAATATCATTACCCGGCGTTTTGGCTCGGTCGACCTGGTGGCGCTGGTGATCTGGGGCGGGCTGATTCCGCCGCTGCCGTTCCTGGCACTGTCCTGGTGGCTGGAAGGGCCAGAGCGCATCGGCCACGCCCTGGCCAATATCAGCTTGAGTTCGCTGCTGGCCCTGGCGTACCTGGCCTTTGTCGCAACCATGCTCGGCTACAGCCTGTGGAGCACGCTGCTCTCGCGCCACCCGGCAGGCAAGGTGGCCCCGTTCTCGCTGTTGGTGCCGGTGATTGGCTTGAGCTCGTCGGCGTTGCTGCTGGGCGAACGCCTGACCGCAACCCAGGGCTGGGGCGCGCTGCTGGTGATGGCGGGTTTGCTGGTCAACGTCTTCGGCGCCCGGATCGGGCAGCGCTTGCGGGCCGCTAGCGCGTAAGGCAAATCTGCAGGACTGCGCTCTGTTAGAATCGGCTCCTTTTGCCAGGCTTGCGGAGCGCACTCATGATCATTTCCACCACCAGTCAGCTCGAAGGCCGCCCGATTGCCGAATACCTGGGTGTAGTCAGCTCCGAGTCGGTGCAGGGCATCAACTTCGTGCGCGATTTCTTTGCACGCTTTCGCGACTTTTTCGGTGGCCGCTCGCAAACCCTGGAAAGCGCGCTGCGCGAGGCCCGCGAGCAGGCTACCGAAGAGTTGAAAGCGCGGGCACGGCAGTTGCACGCCGACGCGATAGTGGGTGTGGATTTCGAGATCAGCATGCCGTCGGTACAAGGCGGCATGGTGGTGGTTTTTGCCACGGGTACAGCGGTGCGCCTGAAATAGAACGTTTATGCCACTGGTCGGGTCCAAGGCGTTCTGCCCGGGTGGTCTGCAAATGACCAGCTAGTCTCACTTTCACAGGCCGCGTCTACCTGGGCAACTTTTCTGGTTGCCGGCGCGACCGCCACTGGAGGGACACAGGGCATGAGCGAATCCTTTTTCGAAGACCTGAACGACGCGTTCCCGATCAACAGCCAAGTGCGTTGCGGCCAGGCGGCATTTCGCCTGGGGTTCGCCCACATGACGCTGGATGATTCCGAACAGCTCCAGCCTGCACACCTGCAGCGCAGCAAAAAAGGCCGCTTCATGCCGCGGGTGCCGTTGAAGAAGTGACCCCGCCCCAGCCCAACCCCGCCCGATGGCGGGGTTTTTGTTGCGGTTCGTTGATCCGCCTCATGGTATTGCCGGGTAGCGCTCGCCGAACGGCCAAGGCTGTGGTTTGCTGGCGTGGCATTGCAGCGACGGAGGATTGAATGCTCATGCGAGTCAGGGAAGATACCTATTGGCAGTGGGCCGACGCCCAGCTGCATAGCCGCAGCCACGACGAAGTACTCAGCGACGGCACCACGCTGGACGTGCAGGTACGGCTTTCGCGCCTGGGGGCCACCCAGTTGTTCCTCGGGTTGTATGGCGGGGATGGGCGAGCGTTGCTGGAAGAGTACTACCCTGCACGGCCAGGCGAGACGATGACCCGCGCCATGGTATGGGGCGTCGATCGCGCCCGGGCGATGGCAACGGGCGCCTTGCCCTTGCCAGAGCCGCGCCGCCACCGGCGCCGGGCATGAAAAAGCCCGGCCTGTGCGGCCGGGCTTCGATAAAGGTGAGAGCCCTCAGTTGAGCGGTTCGATCACCTTGACTGCCTGCTGCTCACGGGCGGCGGGCCATTCCTGTTGCAGGGTCTGCAGCACGCGGCCAACGAACTCGGTGTCGGCGGCTGCCTTCTTGCCGACGTAGCCCATCCCACGGCGGTAGACCTTGAAGCGTGCACGCATGCTGGGCAGGTGCTCTTCGAATTCAGCTTCGACGGTGTTCGGTGGCAGGCGGTCGAGGCGCACTTCACCGGTTTGGCTGACCCACAGCAGGTGGTCGTCAAGGCTGTCCTTGCGTCCAGCGAACAGTTGGGCCAATTGGTCGATCGTCGGTTTGTCGTTCAAGTTCATCATAAAGCCCCCATTACCCATTCTTAGGTGATTTTCACAGTTGGCGCCAACACGATGTAGCGCACTACCAAGGCTGCTACAGCAGCATCGCAACAGGGGCTTTCTCACGCTGCCTTTTGGACAGATTCCCTCTCCACGGACGGCCTGCGTTACCGCGCAAGCCGTCTGGAACACCCTTGCCATCGCTCCCGATCAGGGAGACGGCTTCATCATGCCCAAGCGCGATGAACGGCGTCAACCATTTTGTAGTGAATATTTTCTGGCACTACATTTCTGTCGATTTGTCCGACAATCGCCCCCGCACTACAGCCCTGTGAGTATTTCGAACGCTGCGCGTATCCGGGCTTCGTTGGGGTAATTTCGATTGGCCAGCAATACGATTGCCAACTGCTCGGATGGCACAAACGCGGCGTAGGCACCGAAACCGTTAGTGGCGCCAGTCTTGTTGTACCAGGCGGCAGGCAGCACGGGCAGGGCTGGTTGCAGCCGCGTGGTGGCCTGCGGTTCGCGAATCATCTGGACGCTGTTGCCCGCTTCGAGGGTAGACAGGGTGACGGGGTAGGGGTAGCGCTCCCAGCCCAGGCCTTGAGTCATCGGCCCCACCTGGAAGTAGCCTTGCTGGGTGATGGCGGTGGCTTTTGCCAGCGCTGGGGGCAGGCCCTCAGGCTGCATGTGCAGGCGCACGTAGCGCAGCAGGTCGCTGGCGCTGGTCTTGATCCCGTAAGCCTCATCGGCGTAGGGGCCGGGGCCCACGCGTACGGGTTTGTCGGCGGCGTCATAGCCTTGGGCATACAGCCCCTCGGCGCTGGCCGGGACATCCAGGTAGGTGCTTTCCAGGCCCATTTTCGCCAGCAGGCCTTCGCTCATCAGGGTGGAAAACCCCTGGTGCTGCGCGCGGGCAGCAAGGTCGCCAAACAAACCCAGGCTGGGGTTGGAATAGCAGCGCCGGGTGCCGGGCTGGGCACGGGGCTGCCAGTGACGGAAGAAGTCGACCACCTGCTGTGGCGTCTGCACGGCATCCGGGAATTGCAGGGGCAGGCAGTCGGCACTGTAGGCGCCCAGGTCCAGCACGCTGGCATCACCGATGGGCGCCCCGGCCAGTGCCGGGTGATAACGCTTGGCCGGGGCAGCGAGGTCCAGCTTGCCCTCGGCACTGGCCAGCGCGGCAAGGGTGGCGGTGTAGGTCTTGCTCAGCGAGCCGATCTCGAACAGCGTGTCCCGGCTGACTGGCACGTTGTCGGCCTTGCTGGCCACGCCATAGCTGAAGTAATGCGCATGGTCGCGGGCGTAGATAGCCACGGCCATGCCGGTGATGCCCTGCGCTTGCATCAGCGGGCGGATGACCTGGTCGACCTTGGCCTGCAACTGGTCGTCGGCCCGGGCAGTGGCTTGGCCGAGGGTGAGGGTGATGGCAGCGGCAAGTGCGGCCAGGCGAGGAGGGGGCATGGGCGGGTCCTTTACGGGAACGTGTCCGTTGAGCGATACCGGTGGGGGTTCCGGCGTTAGCGGCGCAAAGCCGAAAACCTTATCGTCTGCCCTTGCACAATGACAAGACGGAAGCAGTGATGAAGTATTTGCGCATGTTATTCGACAATTTCACCCTGGCCTTGCTCGGGGTGGTGCTGATTGCCACGGTGCTGCCGTGCTCGGGCGACGGCGCGGTGTACTTCGGCTGGCTGACCAACCTGGCCATCGGCCTGCTGTTCTTCCTGCATGGCGCCAAGCTGTCGCGCGAGGCGATCATTGCCGGTGCCGGGCACTGGCGCCTGCACCTGCTGGTGTTCTCCTGCACCTTCGTCATGTTCCCGCTGCTGGGCCTGGCTTTCAAGCCGCTATTCGTGCCGCTGGTGGGCAACGAGCTTTACCTGGGCGTGCTCTACCTGTGTGCCTTGCCGGCCACCGTGCAGTCAGCCATCGCTTTCACCTCGCTGGCCCGCGGTAACGTGCCGGCGGCCATCTGCAGTGCTGCGGCGTCCAGTTTGCTGGGCATTTTCCTGACGCCGTTGCTGGTGGTGATGCTGCTGGGCGCCAGCGGTGATACCGGCTCCGGTCTGGATGCGGTGCTGAAGATCACCTTGCAGCTGCTGGTGCCATTCGTGGCCGGGCAGATTGCGCGGCGCTGGATTGGCGCCTGGGTCAAGCGCAATGCCCGCTGGCTCAAGGTGGTCGACCAAGGGTCGATCCTGCTGGTGGTTTACACCGCGTTCAGCGAGGCGGTGGTCACCGGGCTGTGGCACACCGTATCGCCACAGCACCTCGCCGGGTTGTTTGCCGTGTGCGGGATCCTGCTGGCGGTGGTGTTGTTCGGCACCCGCCTGCTGGGCAAGGCGCTGGGCTTTGATCTGGAGGACCGCATTACCATCCTGTTTGCCGGCTCGAAGAAAAGCCTGGCGACTGGTGTGCCGATGGCCCAGGTGCTGTTCGTGGGCAGTGGCATTGGTGCCATGATCCTGCCGTTGATGCTGTTCCACCAGATTCAGCTGATGGTTTGTGCGGTACTGGCGCAGCGGTATGCCAGCCGGGAGGAGGGGGCGGAACAGATGTCGGCGCGGTCCTGACGGGGGGAGGGCTGCCGCAGCAGCCCATTCTTATCTGGCCTGCCCTGAGCCGCGCTCGCGCAGCGCCTTCGCCACCTCGGCCTCGACTTTATAGGCCGGCGCTTCAAGCTCGTCGTAGTTGCGCGTGTAGCGCCGGGCGAACTCGTCCACGCCCAGCGCCTGATACTGCTGCACATGCTTGAGCTCGTGCGCCCATAAGGCCACATTGTCCTCGGCATCGCTGCCGCGGCGGAAGATGATCGTGTCGATCAACGTCACGGCATTCACGTCGGGGTTTTGCAACATCACATTGGCTGCACTCATCTGCTGTTCGTCACCGACCCGATAACGCACCGCGTCGAGCACCGCAAAGTCATACCAGGGTTCGAGCTGTGCCCGTATATGCAACGGGATCGGCTGCACGCCGCTGGCCGTCGCTTCATCGCGGGCCTGGCGCAAGGCAAAGGTGAGGCTGGACGAGGCCATGGCTTCGACATCCTTGAGCACCTGCCCGGCCTGCCCAGGATCGATCGGGGCACAAAAACAGCCCATCAGGCACACCTGGTACTGCCCTGGCGGACAGGTTTGTTCGGCCAGTGCGGGTAACGCCATCAGCGCGCCAAGCACGACACTAATCCACTTCATGCAGGGCCTTTTCGACATATGCGCGGCTGGCGTCCAGTACCTGCGATTGCACGTTTTCGCTCGCCAGCATGCGCCCGATCAGCAAGGCGCCGACGCACTGGCTGATCAACACCCAGGCCAGTTGTTCATCCTCCAGCGTTGCGCTCCAGGCCTGGTGCAGCTGCACCAACCAGTGCTCGGCCACTTCGCGCATGGGTACTTCGGCCCGCGCGATCTCCACCCCCAGCGGCGGCAGTGGGCAGCCACCTTCGGCGTTGTGCAGGTGGGCCAGGCTCAGGTACTGCTGCAGGCAACGGCCCAGACGTTCACGGCTGGCGCCCTGGGTGGCCAGGCGTGCCAGCGGGCTGTTGCACAGCTCCTGCCTGACCACCTCAGTGAACAGGTCGTCCTTGGAGGGGAAGTGGTTGTAAAAGGCGCCGCCGGTCAGGCCAATGGCCTTCATCAACCCGGCTACGCCGGTGCTGGAAAAACCCCCGCGTTTGGCCAGCGCGCCGCTGCTGGCCAGGAGGCGTTCGCGGGTCTGCTGCTTGTGTTGGTTGGAGTAGCGCATTCATATGCCTCGGCAGGCGGGCTTGACGATGAAGGCAATCTTAACATAGCGTTCGTTTACTAAACGATCATTCACCAATGGGGGTGAGCATGGCAGAACAACAAAAAGTAGTGCTGGTGATCGGTGCGGGTGATGCTACCGGGGGCGAGATCGCCAAGCGCTTTGCCCGTGAGGGCTACATCGCCTGCGTGACACGGCGCCAGGCGGACAAGCTGCAGCCGCTGGTGGAGGAAATTCGCGCCGCTGGCGGCCAGGCCCACGCCTTTGGCTCTGATGCGCGCAACGAAGAAGATGTGGCGAGCCTGGTCGAAACCATCGAGCGTGACATCGGCCCGATCGAGGCGTTTGTATTCAATATCGGCGCCAATGTGCCTTGCAGCATTCTCGACGAAACCCCGCGTAAATATTTCAAGATCTGGGAAATGGCCTGCTTTGCCGGCTTCCTCACCGCTCAGGCCGTTGCCCGGCGCATGGTCCAGCGCGAGCGCGGGACGCTTCTGTTCACGGGTGCCACCGCAGGCACCCGTGGTGCAGCAGGGTTTGCCGCGTTCGCCGGTGCCAAGCACGCCTTGCGCGCTCTGGCGCAGAGCATGGCGCGCGAACTGGGGCCGCGGAACATTCATGTTGCGCACGTGGTCGTGGACGGGGCCATCGACACTGCTTTCATCCGTGACAGTTTCCCTGAGCGCTACGCCCTCAAGGACCAGGATGGCATCCTCGACCCGGCGCACATCGCCGACAGCTACTGGTTCCTGCATGCCCAGCCGCGCGACGCCTGGACCTTCGAGCTGGACCTGCGCCCCTGGATCGAGCGCTGGTAAGCCCCTTTTCACCCAGCAAGGACCGTAACCATGCACAAGACTGTCGATTTCCATTTTGACCTGGGCAGCCCGGCCAGTTACCTGGCCTGGACCCAGCTGCCCGGCCTGTGTGCCCGCCAAGGTGCCACGTTGCACTACCGGCCGATGCTGTTGGGCGGCGTGTTCCAGGCCACCGGCAATGCCTCTCCGGCTCTGATACCGGCCAAGGGGCGCTACATGTTCATCGACCTGTCGCGCTTTGCTGCGCGTTATGGGGTGGCTTACGGATTGCCGCCAGGATTCCCGGTCAACACCTTGACCCTGATGCGCGGGGTGATGGGCACCCAGATGCGTTCCCCGGAGCGCCTCGAGGCGCTGCTCGCCGTGCTGTTCAATGGGCTGTTTGCGCAGTGCCGCAATTTGAGCGACATCGGCGTGCTGGACGAAACGCTTGTTCAGGGCGGCTTCGACCCGCAGGTATTTCATGCGCTGGCTGCGGATGATGAAGTGAAGGTTGCACTCAGGCAGGCCACCGAGGCAGCAGTGGCACGCGGGGTGTTCGGCGCGCCAACCTGCTTTGTTGGCGACGAGATGTTCTTCGGCCAGGACCGTCTGGACTTTGTCGAGCAAGCGTTGGCTCAGGGCGCCAGCAGCCTCTCCAGCTGAGTGCGCTCCCACAGGCTTAGCAGGTCGACCGGGTTGCTGCCATAGCGGTGCCAGTCGCCGAGGTCGGCCTGCTCGCCGTCGGCGGCCAGGCAGTGAACGCACTGCGCCAGGCCCTCTGCATCCAGGGCCAGGGTGAGTTGCCAAGCGTGGATGACGACATCGACCAGGCCGCCCTCGCGGCGAGCACCAACCTCAAGGTGATGCACGCCCAGGGCGGCATCGCGCAGGCACTGGTACACAGCCCGGGTGTTCAACGAGCCCGTGCGGGTCAAGGTCAGAAGTTCGCCGGGGTGTTGGCGCTGATGATTTCGGCCTCGTCCGGGCCAATGTTCTTGAAGCTGTGCGGCAGGGTAGTGGGGATGTAGTAGCCATCGCCCGAGCTGAGCACGCTGACCTGGCCATCGACCCACAGCTCGACAGTACCCCGGGTCACCAGGCCGCATTCCTCGCCCTCGGCATGCACGATCGGCTCGCCCGAGTCGGCACCGGGTGCATACAGTTCGCGCAGCATGCGCATCTGCCGGCCTTCGACACTGGCGCCAACCAGCAACATGCGCAGGCCGTTGCGGCCCAGGTCTGGCTGTTCGCCACCGCGGAACACGAAACGCTCTTCACGCACGGGCTCATCGAAGCTGAAGAACTCCGCCAGGCTCATGGGAATGCCTTCGAGCAGCTTTTTCAGGGAGCTGACCGAAGGGCTGACGCGATTCTGCTCGATCTGCGAGATCGTCGAATTGGTCAGCCCGCTGCGGCGGGCCAGTTCCCGTTGGGAGAGGTTGTTGCGTTCACGCACCAGTTTGAGTCGCGTCCCCGTGTCCATAGCCGCCTTGTAATCAGAGGTGTAAAGAATAATGAGCGAGGCGCATTAAAACACACTCTGCACGCTTGCGCGCTGCGCTTGTCAGGCAGCCTGGTTGCGCGGCATCGGCCACAGCCCGACCAGCAGCAACAGCGCGGCCACGGCCAGGAATGGCAAGCGCGGATCGAGGGCATACACCAGGGTGCCGGCCAGTGGCCCGATCACCGCGCCCATGCCCTGGGCAGCGCCTATGGAGCCGGCGGTGGCGCCTTGTTCGGAAGCCTGCATGGCATTGGCCGCCAGTGCCGAAAACGCCGGGAACACAAAGCCCATGCCGGTTGCGGCGACGAAGTAGCATGCCCACAGCCACCCTGCCGTGGTCGCCAGCGCGCCGCAGGCAAAGCCCAAGGCTGAAACGGTGGCACCTACCCGGATCATCTTCAGCGGCGGCCATTCCAGCTGGCGCAGCAGCACCTGCGCCAGGATCAGCGCAACCCCCACCGTGGTCAGGGCGATGCCGGCGGTCTGAGCGGCTTCGGCTGGGCCCAGCTTGAGGCGGTCGAGGGCGAAGAAACCGACAATGATCTGCGACACCGTCACGCTGAGCATGGCGCTGAACGCGACCAGCAATGGCCGGCGCAGGCGCGGGTCGCTCAACCGCACCGGGCTGGGCGCGTAGCTGTGCGGCAGGGCCTGCGGCTTGAGGGCGAACAGCAGCACCAGAAAGGCAGCGGCAGGCAACAACGACATGATGTGGAAGGGCAGGCTCAGGCTATGGCGTGCCAGCAATGCCGCCAATGCGGGGCCTACCACCAGGCCGACAGCGTTGGCCGCGCCCAGTGAGGCCATGGCTCGGGCCCGGCGCTGCGGTTCGACATGGTCGGCGATCAAAGCATTGCAACCCACCGGGATGGCGGCATAGAAGGCGCCGATGCAGCCGCGGGCCACCATCAGCCCGACAAATGCCAGGGTTGCCCCCGGCATCCAGCGCAGTGCGCCTTCGACGAACAGGCACAGCAGCCAGTACGCCAGGGTAAAGCCGGCGCTGCCCAGCAGCAGGATGCGCCGACGGCCCAGGCGGTCTGCGGCGCGCCCCCAGGGCCGGGCCAACAGTACCCAGACCACCCCCGCCACGGTGACGGCGGCGCCGGCTTGCCAGGTGGCCATGCCGAGCTGGCGGGCGATCGGGCCGATCAGGGCGACAAAGGCCATCATCGACATGGTACAGGCCATGTTGGCCAGCAGCAGGGGGCGCAGGTCCAGCGTGCTGGCAGGTAGCAGAGTGGCAGAATCCTTTGCAGCGTTCATTGGGCAGTCCAGGGCAGTTTGGCAGTGAAGGGTCGATACTAATAAGAACAATTATCGACTGTCGAACCCTCTGCACCCTTTCAGGTCATTCATGACGGCGCAGCGGGCCGGGCCACATGCTACGCAACACACCGTCGCGGCGCACCCAAGCGTGCATCAGTGCCGCGCCCAGATGCACCAGCACGGTGGCAAACAGCAGGTAGCCGGCCCATCCATGCGCCTGTCGCAGCACGGCATACAGTTGCAGGTCATGCGGGGCGATAGCAGGCAAGCCAAGCGGGCGAGGGTAGTTGCCGGCCGAAAGCATGGCCCAGCCCAGCAGCGGCATGGCCAGCATCAGGCCATATAGCAACAGGTGCGAGGCCCCGGCAGCCCAGCGTTGCGGGGGCGGCAGGTCGCGTGGCAGGGGTGGGTGCGGCACCAACAGGCGCACGCCGATGCGCAGTACCACCAGCACCAGCAGGGCCAGGCCGGTGGCCTTGTGCAGCCCGATCAGCACAGGGTGGCGTGGCGACAGGTCACCGACCATGCTCACGCCGATGAACAACATGGCCAGGATCAACACGGCCATCAGCCAGTGCAGCAGGCGAGCGATGGGGTGGAAGGCTTCGGGTTTCATGGGTGGGCTCCGGTGCCGAGCGATTCGCGGCTGCGGCGGTTGAAGGATTCCGAGTAGGCAGCCGAGCGGGCGGCCAGGATCGGGTCGGCGGATGCTTCGATGCCCCGCGGCAGGATCAGCGGGTCGAAATTGAGGTCGCGGCAAGCGCCCTGCTCAGGGGCGTCGACCTGTTCCAGCACCAGGGTGCCGGCGTCCACGCTGCGCCGCTCGGCAGGCCAGGGGCGGGCAGGGTTGTCCACGGCATCGCCGGGTTCGGCCAGCACCAGCCGCAGCGTCCAGCGCAGCGGGCCCTGGGCCAGGCGCTGCTGCAGGTCATGCTGCAGGAACTGTTTGTCGTCGACCTGGGCGGGCAACGCGGCAAACGCGGTTTGCGGCTCAAGCTGCCAGCGCACCGGGTGGGCGGCGCCGCTGGCGTCGATCAGGCGGAAGGCGTTGATGCTGTGGTACTGGGTGCTGGCGAAGCTGTCGCTGGGCTTGTAGCCCGCCGCCCATTGGCGAAACGCCGCGCTTTCCGGGTGGGCGGCGAAGAACGCCTGCAGTTTTGCCGGGTCCGGTTTGCCGGTGGCAGGTACAGGTGCCCCCGCCAGCACTTGCTCATAGAATGCTTGCGGCGTGCCTACCGCCAATACGGGTGGATTGTTCATGCCGGTACGCCAGACCTGACCATCGTCGGTGCTCAGTTGAATCGCCAGGCTGCGCACCGGTATGCCGGTATCCGGGGCGAACGGGTTGGCACCACCGATGGCGAAGCGGCCGATCACCGGCACCCGTTGCTGGCTGAACGCCCGCGCCGTGGACAAGCTGGCGGCCTGGCCGCTGGCCTGAAAGTAGCCACTGACGCACAGGCCCTTGGCGTGGTTCTTGCGATAGCCCGGGTAGTGCCCGGCCTGGGCTTCGAAGGTGTCGATGATGCGCTGTGGGGTCAGGCGGGTTTCCCCGAGCCAGCCGGCAGCATAGGCAAAGCCGGCGCCTGCGGCCAGCATCACGGCGCCGATGGCGGCCAGGCGCAGGGCCTTGGCCGGGCCGTGCAAAGGTGAGTTCATGATCATCGTCCGGTTCAGTGAAGATGCCAGTACGACGCGGCAGGTAAAAACTTATTCCCTCGCCGGGAATAGAATTTCTTCACAGGCGTCTGCCCTTTACACTGACTACCCCTGAGGCTGGGACCTGGCCATGCACGACCTGGACGACCACCAGTGGCGCGAACTGCTCGCCCGTCTGCGCCGCTTTGCGGTGTGGCTGACCCGTGAGCCCGGCAGCGCCGACGACCTGGTGCAGGCCACGGTCGAGCGCGCCCTGAGCCGACGCGACCAACAACGTGACGCCGATGCCCTGCGCGCCTGGCTGTTCACCATCCTTTACCGGTTGTTCCTCGACGGTAAACGCCGCGACCGCCTGCACGCCCGCTGGCTGTCCTGGTTCGGCCGTGCCGAGCGCGAGGATGAGCCGCTCGGCGACAACCTCGAAGCCATCGTCCTGGCCCAGGCCGACCTTCAGGCGTTCGCCCGGCTGACGCCCGAGCAGCGCGCCTTGCTGCTGCTGGTCAGCATCGAGGGTTTGAGCTACAAGGAGGCCGCCCAGGCCTTGGGCATCCCCATCGGCACTGTGATGTCGCGCCTGTCGCGCGCGCGCAATGCCTTGCGCGAATTGACCGAGGGCAACCCCCAGCCACCGGCCTTGCGGAGACTGAAATGACGCGCCTGATTCCCAGTGAAGACGAACTGCATGCTTACGTCGATGAGCGCCTGGCGCCGGGCCGCCGGGCCGAGGTGCAGGCCTGGCTGGCGACCAACCCGCAGGCGGCGGCACGGGTCGAGGGCTGGCGTGCCGATGCCCGCCGGTTGCGTACCGCGTTGGCCGGGTTTGGCGAATCAACCGGGGCGGCCCAGCTGGATCTGCGGCAGCTGCGCGGGCGATTGCGCGAGCGTCGGCAACGCCGCTGGGCTGTAGCGGCGGCAATGGTGCTGGCGTTGGGCGTGGGTGGCCTGGGCGGTTGGCAAGTACGCGATGCAAGCCTGGCGCGTGCCGACCTGCCCATGGCCGATGCGGTCCAGGCGCACCGCTTGTTTGTCGGCAGCCAGACGCTGGATATCCAGGCCAGCGACCCGGGGCAGTTGCGTGACTGGCTGGGGCGGCACTTCAGCCGCGTGGGTCGGTTGCCGGACCTGGCGGGGTATGGGTTCAAGCCGGTGGGGGCGCGTTTGCTCAGCAACGAGCAGGGGCCGGCGGCGTTGTTGGTGTTCGAAGATGGCGCTGGCCAGCGCATCAGCCTGTTCCTGCGCTCGCCGGGTGAGCAGTACCGCCGCATGCCGGAGGGGCAGCGGATTGATGGGCAGCTGGAGGCGCGGTATTGGTCGCATGGGGCTTACAACTTTGCGCTGGTCAGTGCGGCGGATGATGTGCGTGGGGCGGGGGTGGGGGAGGTGTTGCGGTTGGGGTTGTGAGGGGGCGCTGTGCATGCCTTGGGTGTTGTGTTGCGTGGGATATCGAGCGCCGCCCGCGCGGCGCATCGCGGATCAATCCGCTCACATTTGTTGCAACGTGGCCATGCCTGTGAGGCCATGGTTGTCAGCCGGTTTGCCCGGCTCAAGTCATGCGCCAGGGCTGGCAGCCATGGCGTTACAGGTTCGGCACGTTGCAACAAATGTGAGCAGCCTTGTGCTGCGAAGCGCCGCGCGGGCGGCGCTCGATCTCACTGGCAGCCCATACCTCAAGGCATGCACTTTATCAACCCAGCTCCAACCAGATCGGCGCATGGTCCGAAGGTTTCTCCATCCCCCGCAACTCATAATCCACACCCGCCGCCTTGATCCGCGGCACCAGATGCTGCGAGGCCATGATCAGGTCGATACGCAGCCCCCGCTTGGGATCGTCTTCGAACCCACGGCTGCGGTAGTCGAACCAGCTGAAGCGGTCGGCTACATCCGGATACAGGTGCCGGAAGCTGTCCACCAGCCCCCAGCCTTTCAAGCGCTCCATCCACTCACGCTCTTCCGGCAGGAAGCTGCACTTGCCGGTCTTCAGCCAGCGTTTGGCGTTGTCCGGGCCGATGCCGATGTCGCAGTCCTGCGGCGAGATGTTCATGTCGCCCATCACCAGCAATGGCTGGTCGTTGCGGAACTGGCCTTCCAGCAGCGCCTGCAGGTCGCTGTAGAAGCGCTGCTTGGCCGGGAACTTGGTGGGGTGGTCGCGGCTTTCTCCCTGAGGGAAATAGCCGTTCATGATGGTGATCGGGGTTCCATCGGCATCGGCAAAAGTGCCCCAGATGAAACGCCGCTGGGCGTCCTCTTCATCGGTGGCAAAACCTTTGTGCAGGCTCAGCGGCGCCTGGCGCGACAGCAGGGCCACGCCGTAATGGCCTTTCTGGCCGTGATAGTGCACGTGGTATCCCAGCGCCTGCACGTCGGCCAGCGGGAACTGTTCGTCGCTGACCTTGGTTTCCTGCAGGCCGATCACGTCCGGCTGGTGCTTTTCGATCAGCGCCGCCAGCTGGTGCGGACGGGCCCGCAGACCGTTGATGTTGAAACAGACGATCTTCATGGAAAGACGATCCCGGTAAAAGGCGCGATGCTAGCCGACATCGCCCATCATCACCAGCGTGGCGCCTTGGCAAGGCTGCTGCTAACGTGCTGTAGGGGCTGAACGAAGCGCGCTGGAGCCCCTCCAAGGCACTGTATGCCCATTCCAGGAGGTCTGCCCGCAATGCCCGAAACCACTGCCGCTCCGGCTCGTGTCTGCCTGCTCGATGACGGTTACAGCCGCGAGGTGCGTTCGCTGCTGTACAACGCGTACCGCCACGAACCTACCTTCGCCTATATCTTCGAGGCCCAGCGCCCGGGATACGAGCAGCGTTTGCGGGTAATGGTGCGTGAATGGGTGCGCCAGCACTTCTACTTGCAACTGCCTGCCATCGGCTTGCTGGTGGAAGACCGCCTGATCGCCGTGGCGCTGATCGTGCCGCCGTTGCGCCGGTTGGGGGTGGCCGACAGCTGGGCGTGGCGCCTGCGCATGATGCTGGGCACCGGCCTGCGCTGCACACGCCGCTACATGGACTACCAGGCCGCCCTGGCCACCTGCCTGCCCACCGATCAGGTGCATGTGCTGCCGTTGCTGGGGGTGCACCCGCAGTTTCAGGGCAGGCACTACGGCGAGCAATTGTTACAAGCTGTGCACGACTGGTGCGCGGACGACCCGGGGACCCAGGGCGTGGTACTGGACACCGGCAACGAGCACTACCTGGCTTTCTACCAGCGCCAGGGCTATGAGGAAATCGGCGAGGTTGCGGTTGGACCCGTCCGGGAGAGGGTGTTCTTCCATCCCAACCCGACGTCTTCACGTTCCGTTTTCGCCTGAACAGGCCTCCAGGCGGCTCCCTTGAGCGCCTGGGTCTGGTAGCATGCGCCGCATGACGTATTCAGGAAGATTGACCTGGGGCCTGGTTTTCTGGGCCGCCAGTGTCGCAGCATGGGGCCAGAGTGAGTTGCTGGTGAAGGTCAAACCGGCCAACAAGGCGCTCAAGGCCAATGTCGAAGGCTATATCGGTACCCTTGGCGACCGCGATGAAGAAGCACTTTTACGCTTCAGTCGTGGGGCACAGGAGCAGGCGCGCAAAGCCTCGCAGGCACTTGGCTACTACCAGGCGCAGATCGATACCGAGGTCAAGCCCGGCAAACAGGCTGACCACTCCCCGCAACTGATCATCACCATCAACCCCGGCGAGCCCATCCGCCTGCGCACCGTGACCGTGCGCATCGAAGGCCCGGCCAGCGAGATGAAGGCGTTCCGCGTACCGGACAGCAAGGCGCTGCGCTCGGGCGAACAACTCAACCACGGCCTGTACGAGGACGCCAAGCGGCTGATCCTCAACCAGGCGTCGCGCTACGGCTTCTTCAGCGGGCACTTCAGCCGCCAGCGCCTGGCGGTCGACCCCCAGGCCGGGGTGGCCGACATCGAACTGGTCTACCAGAGCGGCCCGCGCTACCACCTGGGCGCCGTGACCTTCGGTGGCGACACGCCGCTGGACGACGACCTGCTGCAGCGCATGGTCTCGTTCAAACCGGGTACGCCCTACGACTCGGAACTGATTGCCGAACTGAACAATGACCTGCAATCAAGCGGCTATTTCGAAGGCGTGCGCGTGGATGCGGCGCCCACCGCCGCTGTAGCTGAAGAAATCCCGGTAGATGTCCGCCTCGAAACCCGCAAACCACGCACCATGGGCCTGGGCCTGGGCTACTCGACCGACGTCGGGCCGCGCGGCAAGGCCAACTGGACCCGCCACTGGGTAAACCCGCAGGGCCACAGCTACGGCTGGGAAACCGAGCTGTCGGCGCCCCGGCAGAACGTCGGGCTGTGGTACGACATACCCCTCGACCCACCGCTGACCGACAAATTGCGCTTTGCCGGCGGCTACCAGAACGAGGAGCTCGCCGGTACCGACACCCTTAGCAAGCTGCTGACCGTCGGGCCCGAATGGCACAGCAAGCTGCCCAGCGGCTGGCAGCGGGTGATTTCGCTCAAGTACCAGCGTGAGGAATATCGCCTGGGCGACGATTCCGGGCTGAGCAACCTGTTGATGCCTGGGGTGAGCTATTCCTTCCTGCGCAGTGACAACCGCATCGACCCGCACAACGGCTACCGCCTGCAGTTCGACGCCCAGGTGGCCAAGGAGGGGCTGGTTTCCGATACCAACCTGCTGCATGGCAACGTATTGCTCAAGGGGCTGACCACGCTCGGCCACAACCACCGCTTCCTCGGCCGCGTGCAGTTCGGGGGCAGCGCGACCAATGGTTTCAAGAACAACATTCCGCCATCGCTGCGTTTCTTCGCCGGTGGCGACCAGAGCGTGCGCGGCTACGACTACCAGACCCTGTCGCCGAAGAACAGCGACGGCGACCGCATCGGCGGCCGTTATCTGGTTGCCGGCAGCGTCGAGTACCAGTACTCGCTGACCGAAAAATGGCGGATCGCAACTTTTGTCGACCAGGGCAATTCGTTCAACGACCTGGAGCTGCCCAGCCTCAAGACCGGTGTCGGTTTTGGTGTGCGCTGGGTGTCGCCGGTGGGGCCACTGCGCCTGGACCTGGCCAAGGCACTGGATGACGACGGGGGAATTCGCCTGCACTTTTCCATGGGGCCTGAGCTGTGAAGCGCGTGATCAAATACACTTTGCTGGGCCTGCTGGGAGTAGCCGCAAGCCTGGGCATGGCGCTGGGGCTTTTGCTGGGGACCGAGGCGGGCAGCCGCTGGGCGCTGGGCCAGGTGCCCGGGCTTGAAGTCAGCGACTTCCAGGGGCGTCTGGCGGGCAGCTGGCAGGCCAGCCAGCTGCGCTGGGCCGATAGCGGCAGCACGGTAGAGGTGCAAGCCCCGGTGCTCGCCTGGTCGCCCACCTGCCTGCTGCGCGCCACCCTGTGCATCGACCGCTTGCAGGCACAGCGCATCGACATGGCGTTTGCGCCCAGTGACCAGGCGGCGGACAGTGGTCCGCTGCAGTTGCCGGCACTGCGCCTGCCGTTGGCCATTGAGCTGGGGGAGGTCAAGGTTGGCCAGCTGCGCCTGGATGGCAGCGACCTGCTGGGCGATTTGCAACTGGCAGCGCACTGGACCACTAGCGGGATGCGCATCGACAGCCTGCACCTGCAGCGCGATGACCTGCAATTGAACCTGCAGGGCGATCTGCAGCCCGAAGGTGACTGGCCGGTGCAACTGCAGGCGCAGCTGCAGCTGCCTGCGGTAGAGGACAAGCCCTGGCAGCTGGCGTTGACTGCAACGGGGGACTTGCAAAAGACCCTGAAGCTGGCCGGTACCAGCAGTGGCTACCTCGATGCGACGCTGACCGGCCAGTTGCAGGCGTTGGCCGAGCACCTGCCGGCTACCTTGCAGATCCGCTCGGAGGCCTTCAAACCGGCCGGGTCATTGCCTGACACCCTTCAGCTGAACCAGCTCACGCTCGATGCCAAGGGCGATCTGCTCAAGGGTTATGCGCTGGCAGGGTCGGCCAGCCTGCCGGCGGAACAATCACCGATCGCCCTGGCATTGTCCGGGCGGGTCGACAGCAAAGGCGCCAGGCTCGATGCGCTGGACCTGAACGCCAGCGACACCCAACGGGTCAAGCTGCAAGCCACCGCCGACTGGCAACAGGCCTTGACTGCCGACGCGCAGCTGGACTGGCAGGACTTCCCGTGGTTGCGCCTGTACCCACTGGAAACACCGCCCGAAGTCACCCTCAAGCGTTTCAATGCCCAGGTGCATTATCGCGACGGCAACTACCAGGGCAGCTTCAATGGTGACCTGGACGGCCCGGCGGGGGCGTTCAGCCTGGCGAGCCCGTTCGAGGGTGACCTGGCGCAGGTGAAGCTGCCGCAGCTGACGCTCACCGCGGGGCAAGGCAAGGCCGCCGGCAGTGTCGCCATAGGCTTTGCCGACACCGTGGCCTGGGATGTCGACTTGCAGCTTTCGGCGCTCGACCCGGCCTATTGGCTGGCCGAGCTGCCGGGCACCCTGGCCGGCCCGCTGCGCAGCAAGGGCGAGCTGAAGGGCGAGGTGCTCAGCCTGGATGCCCAGCTTGACCTCAAAGGCCGCCTGCGCGGCCAGCCGGCGGTGTTCAAGGCCCAGGCCCAGGGCTCAGGGCAGAGCTGGACCCTCGGTGCGCTGGCAATCCAGCTGGGTGACAACCGCATCAACGGCAGTGGCAGCCTGCAGCAGCGTCTGGCCGGGCGGATCGACCTTGACCTGCCGCGCCTCGGCCAGCTGTGGCCAAGGCTGCAAGGCCAGGTGAAGGGCCGGCTGGATGTTGCCGGCACCTTGCAAGCGCCGCAGGGTACCCTGACCCTGCAGGGCCAGCGACTGGCCCAGGCCGAAAACCGCTTGCAACAGCTTGATCTGGATGCGCGTCTGGACAACGCCCAGCGCGGGGTAATCGCGCTCAAGGCGAGCGGTATCCAACTGGGTGATACGGCACTGGGTACGCTGCAGGCCAACGGCAAAGGCGACATTCGCCAGCAGGCGCTGACCCTGGCACTGGACGGGCCGCAGCTCAAACTCGATCTGGGCCTGGATGGCCAGCTGAACAAAGGTGACTGGCGCGGGCGCCTGGCCAGTGGACGCATCCAGGCCGGCGGGCAGGATTGGCAGTTGCAGGCCCCGGCGCGGCTGCAGCGGCTGGCCAGCGGTCAGCTGGACTTCGGTGCCCATTGTTGGCGCTCCGGCCAGGCCAGCTTGTGCGGTGACGACCAGCGGCTGGCCCCCGAACCGCGCTTGCGCTACCACCTCAAGCAGTTCCCGCTGGGCAGCCTGGCCCAGTGGCTGCCCAAGGACTTTGCCTGGCAGGGCCTGCTCAACGCCGATATCAACCTGGATATTCCGGCCAGCGGCCCCAAGGGCAACATCGTCATCGACGCCAGCGGCGGCACCTTGCGGGTGCGCGACAAGGACCGTTGGGTCGACTTCCCGTACCAGGCCCTGCGTGTGGACAGCACGCTGGCACCGCGGCGCATCGATACGCGCCTGGCGTTTCGCGGCGAGCGCCTGGGTGAGCTGAACATCAATGCCCGGCTCGATCCGCTGGGCAAGGACAAACCCTTGTCGGGGGACTTTCGTCTGGCCGGGCTGGACCTGTCGGTAGCCCGGCCGTTCGTGCCGATGGTCGAGCGCCTGGCAGGCCAGCTCAATGGCAGTGGCCGGCTTTCAGGCAGCTTGCTGGCACCGCAGGTCAACGGCAACCTGGCGCTCAGTGGTGGCGAAATCAGTGGTGCGGAACTCCCCGCCAGCCTGGAGGACTTGTCGCTGCAGGCGCTGATCGCCGGCGAGCAGGTCCAGCTCAATGGCAGCTGGCGCAGTGGTGAGGCCGGGCGTGGCCAGCTGACCGGCAACGTCCACTGGGGGCAGGCACTGGGCATGGAGGTGCGCTTGCAGGGCCAGCAGCTGCCGATCACGGTCGAGCCTTATGCGACGCTTGAGGTTGCTCCGGACCTGACGTTGCGCCTGATCGACGACAAGCTGGCCGTGACCGGCAAGGTGCAGGTACCCAAGGGCAAGATCACTGTGCGCGAGCTGCCACCGTCCACCGTCAAGGTGTCGGATGACACGGTCATCGTCGGCCATCAGACCGAGGAGGGCAAAGCGCCCATGGCGATGGCCATGGACATCGATGTCGAAGTGGGCCGCGAAAAGCTGTCGTTCAGCGGCTTTGGCCTCACCGCCAACCTGCTTGGCCATGTGCACATCGGCGACAACCTTGATACCCGCGGCGAGCTCAGCCTGGCCGACGGCCGTTACCGTGCCTACGGCCAGCGCCTGACCATCCGCCGGGCGCGGCTGCTGTTCGCCGGCCCCATCGACCAGCCTTACCTGGACATCGAAGCCATCCGCCAGGTTGACGACGTGATTGCCGGTATCCGCCTGAGTGGCAGCGCCGAGCAGCCCACTACCAAAGTGTTCTCCGAGCCCGCCATGAGCCAGGAGCAGGCGCTGTCGTACCTGGTATTGGGGCGGCCTCTGGGGACCTCTGGCGAGGACAACAACATGCTCGCCGAGGCCGCCTTGGGCCTGGGCCTGGCCGGTAGCGCCGGCATCACCGGCAGCCTGGCGTCCAGCCTGGGCATCGACGACTTCCAGCTGGATACCGAAGGTTCGGGCAACACCACCAGCGTGGTCGCCAGCGGTAACCTTACCGAGAAGCTGAGCCTGCGTTACGGTGTAGGGGTGTTCGAACCCGCCAACACCATCGCGTTGCGCTACAAGCTGAGCAAGAAGGTCTACCTGGAAGCCGCCAGCGGGCTTGCCAGCTCACTGGACATCTTCTACAAGCGCGACTTCTAAGCGGCGTCGGGGCGGCTGTCAACGGATGGTCGCCGCCTCGATGAATTCATTGGTCCCGGTATCGGGACCGGGCGGGTGCGGCGGGCTGGGGGCGCGTATCGGAGTGATCAGGCTGGTGTATTCCTCGATCAGCCGGTTCAGTGCTTCTGGTGGTTCACTGGCCTGGAACTGCATGCGGATCTGCACTTCGTCCGGGTCACGGTTTTCGCCCTGGCGACCCTGGCCGCCGATGGTGACTTTAAAGCTGGCGGTCTTGTTCTCCCCAGCGTGCACCAGAGCCTGTTTGGCTTCGGTACCTTTGACGCGCACCGACAGATCGACCTGCATACGCTCCAGCGCCAGGCCTTTGGGCGAGACCAGGGCGAACAAGGGCACGCGCATGATGTGCTGGCTGTCCATGGCCACTTCGACCATCTTGGCTTTCATGGGGGCGCCCAGCGCCTCGGCGTCGCATTCGAAGAACTGGTCGAACAGGTTGATGTACTGCTGTGCGATCAGGCTGTTGGTGGCGCTTGCGGCTTCTTGCAGGCCACGAGTGATTTCGCGCAGGTCGATGGAAGTCATCGGCGCGGGGGATTTATCCATCTGATTGGCTCCTGAGGCCAGGTGACACCCCCCTGGCGTCGCGCAGAGGGGCAGTTTCGGGGTAGGAGATGGCGGTCAAGGTAAAGACGGGGGCGGAGGGGTCTTTGCGCCAGCAGACGGGGTGATGCCATTCGTGGGCTCTTTCAAGGTGTCTTTCTGCGAAACCGTATCGGTGCTTTCCAGGGCTGCGGTCTTTACAACGGTTGGCTTGGTTGCCGCGTCCGTGAGGAAGTCGATCACCCTCATCACCGCTTCAGGCGGCTCCTGGCGCTTCAATGTAGTGTTGAATGCGTAGCGGGCACGGGTGTCTGTCTTGCGCGTTTGCGTGGACTTGTGGCTGACGCTGCCCTTCACATTCAGCTTGAATGGCCCCCAGCCCAGGGAGCCGCTCGCTTGTGCGCTCGTGTCCTTGCCGGAGACGTCTTCCGACATCTGGTTGATGATCAGTTCGAAATCGACCGTGCCTTGTTCGATGGCGATGTTCGGGTGGGTGATGGCCGCCAGCAACGGCACTTTCATGGTCTTGCTGACCACGCCCTGGTATGCGCCCTGTTCGTCGACAATGGTTTCGTCGTAGTCAAACTGGATGGCTACCGCCTTGCCGTCCTGGACGCACACCTGCATCAGGAAATCGGCATACGATTTACTCGCAGTTATCTGCGCCTGGACCATTGCCTGAAGGGGGCCGGCAATCATGCGGTCCATCGGCAGGGCATTGATGACGGAGCCGATGAGGCTGTTATCTATCGACATTTCGAGGTGCTCTCTCTAGCGGGGGATCAAGGTGGCCGCCGATCGCAGCCACGGGGGCTCAGCGGACGCAAGGGTCCTGGCGCCGAATGTTGCCGATCTGACGCAGGCTCAGGCCGTACTTGTTGGCGAGCAGGCTGCGGGACAGGCCGTCGGCGCTTTCTTTCTGGATCTGCAGGTTGCGTAGCTGGCGCAGGAAATGGTCGACCTTGGGGATCTCCAGGGCGACCCCGGCAAAGCGCTTGATCAGCGCGTCGAGTGCTTCGGCTGGCAGTACGTCGGCGAGCTTGGTGCGCTCGCGGTGCTTGGGGATGTACTTGGGCCTGCCGCCGTAGGCGCAGGTCAGCTGGTAGGCGTTGTCGATGCCGATGCAGTCGATCAGGGCCTGCAGCGAGTGGGGCAGTTGGCTGATATCGATCTGGCTCAAATCTGGCAGTTGCATATGACGCTCCTTCGGGATGGGTGGAATGGGCTACCCGATCACCCGCGGCGTTATGTCGAAGGTGTGCCTGAATTTTCTGCGACAGACAGGCGCCTCGCTAGGCGGCATAAAGGTTGAGGGTTGTAGCTTCGGAGAACAGGTTTTGCGGGCATCGATGTCAGCCGTTGTAGGAAACGGCCTCAGCCATGGTATGTGGTTGCTGATTTCCCATGCGCTCGATCCCGCCTTTGCCAGTTGGTTGTAGAACCCTCAGTCGCAGGGATAGCTGCTCAGCAGGCTGGCGCTGTTCAGGTAGGCCCGAGGGCTGTCGGCCATGCCTTGTGGCAAGGTGCGCCAGTCAACCAGCAGGCACAGCGCATGCAACGGCGCCCCCTGCCGCTGGCCGATAACCCGGTCGGCAAAACTGCGGCGATAGAGCGCCTGGGTCTGCTGTACCGCCTGCACCTGGTCGGCCTGGGCCAGGGTCTGACGGGCCAGGTCGGGTAGCAAGGCTAAGGGCACGCTGAAGTGAGCGGGTGATCCATCGGCCTGCAAGTAGCCGGCCTGGCGTACGCGCTGCCACATTTGCTGCCATTGGCTGGCCCCTGCATGGGCAGCCAGCTCGCGGCCTAGCTGAAACAGCTGCTCGGAAGGTATCTGGCGGGTATCGAGGGCATGAAGGGAGAGGGGGGTCAGAAACAGTGACGCCAACAGCAGCGGTTTGAACATGGTGCCTCCGGCATGGGTGCTTGGGAGGCCCATGCTTTCAGGCTACCGTTACCCCACCCAGCAGGAAATGCAGCGCCGGGGCGGGTGGGCGTTGTATCATTGCCGCCGCTCGTTGCGAGCCATTTGCCCCTGATGTTGCAAGGAACCTTCGATGACACATGTGCAGCGCCTGAAATATTCCGTTCTGATCATCCTGGTGGTATTGGGCCTGATGCTGGGCCTTTCCCACCTGCAGAAGCAGGGCACGATCAGTGAGCAGACCTTCCAGATGCTGGCCATCGCCATCGCCGTGGTGGTCGTGGTGATCAACGGCATCCTGCGGCGCAAGGTCAAGCCCTGAGCCAAGCCTTGGGCTGTGCGGGCCGGCCAGCCATGGCCGGCCATGCGCTCAGCGCGGGAGAGCCTGCTCCAGTACGGCGCGTGCCTGGGGATTGAGGCTGTAGCACTTGTCGCTGCCCAGCTGGATGACGCCTTCGGCGCACAGCCGCTTCAGCACTTCGCGCACACTCAGGAACGACAGCGGAATGTCCAGCTGTTCCAGTTGTGCGTGCACGCCACGCACGCCGATGCTACGGCCGTGGCGGTCGGCGGCATGCAGGGCATCGATCACCTTGAGGCGGATCAGGCTGGTGCGCAGGCCAAAGGTGCGCAGCAGCTCGCGGATCTGCTCGTTGCCAATTCGCTCGTCGGCAAAAACGTCCTGTTCCCTGGGCGCTTTGCCTGGGACGCGCCCGGCCTGGATCGAGGTTTGCGGGTTGTACATGTGAATGCTCCTTTTCGTGGACGAACCCGAAATATGGGTGCCTCACTTACTAGGACGAATGAGAACGAAAAAACTGCAACCCACTCGCGAAAAAAATGCCTGTTCCTTTTCAAGACGTCCTATCGCCTTGTAATACGTAAAATTTTCATGTGGCCATTCGTCTGATCGGGATACCCCCCGAATCCGAGGAGCGCCTGTGTTTCCACTTTCCCGTCCCATGACCTGCGCTGGCCTGGCTGCCGCCCTTGTGGCCTTCAGCGGCGGCGTAGCAGCGCAGCCCGCCTCTGCCGATGCCAGTGCGCAGATCCGCCGTACCAGTTACGGGGTGCCGCACATCGTCGCCAAGGACGAGCGGGGCCTGGGCTATGGCATCGGCTATGCGTACGCCCAGGACAATCTGTGCCTGCTGGCCAACGAAGTGCTGACCGTCAGCGGCGAGCGCTCACGCTTTTTCGGTGCCAAGGGCAAGACCCTGGAGCAGCGTGACAACCTGGCCAGCGACCTGTTCTTCACCTGGCTGAACAGCCCCGCAGCGGTCAATGCCTTCTTGCAGGCGCAGCCGGCACCGGTGCAGGCACTGCTGGCGGGCTATGCGAGCGGCTACAACCGGGCGTTGGCCGAGCGCCGCCGCCAGGGTTTGCCCGCCGAATGCGGCCAGGGCGAGTGGGTGCGGCCGATCAGCAGCGAGGATCTGGTCAAGCTCACCCGCCGGCTGCTGGCCGAAGGCGGTGCAGGGCAGTTCGTCGAGGCACTGGCAGGGGCGCAACCACCTGCGTTGGCCAGCCAGCAGGCCCCGGCCGGCTTTGCCGCTGCGCTGGCGCGGCAAGAACGCTTTGCCACGGAGCGTGGCAGCAATGCGGTGGCCGTGGGCGCGCAGCGTTCGGCCAATGGCCGCGGCCTGTTGCTGGCCAACCCGCACTTTCCGTGGATGGGCGGCATGCGCTTCTACCAGATGCAGTTGACCATCCCCGGCCAGATGGATGTGATGGGCGCGGCATTGCCAGGCTTGCCGGTGGTCAATATCGGTTTCAACCGGCACCTGGCATGGACGCATACCGTCGACACCTCGAACCACTTTACCCTTTACCGTCTGCAACTCGACCCCAAGGACCCGACCCGCTACCTGCTCGACGGCAAGTCGCTGCCGCTGGCCCGGCAAACCATCAGTGTGGCGGTCAAGGCCGAGGATGGCAGCCTGAGCCAGGTGCAGCGGCAGCTCTACAGTTCGCAGTTCGGCCCGGTGGTGCAATGGCCGGGGCGCCTGGACTGGGATGCGCACACGGCCTACAGCTTGCGTGACGCCAACCTGGAAAATACCCGGGTATTGCAGCAGTGGTACCAGATCAACCGTGCCGACAGCCTGGCAGCCTTGAAGGGCTCGGTGGCGCAACTGCAGGGTATTCCGTGGGTCAACACGCTGGCCGTGGACGAAGGCGGCCGGGCCTTGTACCTGAACCAGTCGGTGGTGCCTTACGTCGACCAGCAGTTGCTCGATACCTGTAGCAACCCCAAGGCACAAGGGCGCATGGTCGTGATGGACGGCTCCCGTAGCGCGTGCCACTGGAAGGTCGATGCGCAGGCGGCGCAGCCGGGCATATTCCCGGCACGGCTGCTGCCGAGCCTTGAGCGCGAAGACTTCGTGCAGAATTCCAACGACCCTGCCTGGATGGCCAACCCGGCGCAGCCGCTGACCGGTTACTCACCTTTGGTCAGCCGCGACGACCAGCCGCTGGGCATGCGCGGCCGCTTTGCCCTGCAGCGCTTGCAGGGCACGGCGCTGTTGGGGGTGGACGACTTGCAACGCATGGTGACCGATGACGAGGTGTACCTGGCCAGCCTGGTGCTGCCAGACCTGTTGCAATGGTGCAAGGGTGCCGGTGTCGACGTACAGCCGGTTTGCAGCAGCCTGGCAGCCTGGAATGGCAAGGCCGACCTCGACAGTGGCATTGGCCTGGTGCATTTCCAGAACCTGTTCAATGCCCTGGCCGAGCATCCGGAAAGCTGGCGGGTGGCCTTCAACCCGGCTGACCCGCAGCACACGCCACGCGGCCTGGCAATCGAGCAGGCAGCTGTGGGCAAGCTGGTGCATGCTGCGGCGCTGGCTTCACTGAAACAGGTAAGGGAGAGCGGCATGGCGGGGGATGCGCGCTGGGGGCAGGTGCAACAGGCCATCAATGGCACGCCGGTAGCGGGAGGCCCGCAGGCACTGGGCGTGTACAACGCGATCTACAGCGTGCCGCATGGGCAGGGCAAGCGTCTGGTGGTCAGTGGTACCAGTTACTTGCAATTGGTCAGTTTTACCGACAAGGGGCCAGAAGCCCGTGGGCTGCTGGCGTTCTCGCAGTCGAGCGAAGCGGCTTCGGCGCATGCCAGTGATCAGACCAGGGCGTTTGCGGCCAAACAATTGGCGGTGATCCCGTTTACCGAGGCGCAGATCAAGGCCGATCCGCAGTATCGGGAAGTGCTGATCAGTGAGCGGGACAAGGGGGCGGTGGCCAACAGGCCCTGAGGCATTAGCCTGTGCTGGCCCCTTCGCGGGTTTACCCGCGAAGGGGTCGGTAGTACCAACGCTGCAATGTCAGGAAAACTCGAACGGCGCCAGCTGGAAGCCTTGCTCGTCAACCTGCAAGGCCCAGCCGCGGCGATCCCAGTCGCCCAGCACGATGCGCCGAGCCGGCTGCCCATCCACCACCAGCTTGTGGATCGCCGGCCGATGGGTATGGCCATGCACCAGCGTGCGCACGCCATGCGCCGCCATCACCTTCGGTACTTCGTCTGGCGTGACGTCGACAATCTCGGTGGATTTCATCCGCGTTTGCGTGCGGCTTTCGCTACGCAGCTTGCGCGCCAGCTTGTAGCGCGCCGAAAGCGGCAGGTGCCGCAGTATCCACAAGCTCAGCGGGTTGCGCAGCAAACGGCGCATCTTCATGTAGCCCAGGTCGCGGGTACACAGGGTGTCGCCATGCATCAGCAGCACCTGTTCACCGCCCAGCTCGATCACGCTAGGGTCGCGCAGCAATGTGCAGCCCGCGGCGTCGCAGAAGGCCTGGCCAATCAGGAAATCACGGTTGCCGTGCATCAGGTAGATGGCCGTGCCGCTGTCGCTCAGTTGGCGCATGGCCTTGCAGATCGACTGCTGGAACGGCGTCATGGCATCGTCACCGATCCACGCTTCGAAGAAATCGCCAAGGATGTACAGCGCCCTGGCATGGCGCGCGCGGCCGTCGAGCAGATCAAGAAACGCCCGGGAAATGTCCGGGCGTTCTTCTTGCAAGTGCAGATCGGAGATCAGCAGTATCACTCAATGATCTCGGCTTTCTCGATGATCACGTCGTCTTTCGGCACGTCCTGGTGGCCGGCCTTGGAACCGGTGGCGACTTTTTCGATGGCGTCGACCACTTCACGGCCTTCGGTCACTTCACCGAACACGGCGTAGCCCCAGCCCTGAACGTTCTTGCCGCTGTGGTTGAGGAAGTCGTTGTCGGAGGCGTTGATGAAGAACTGTGCCGAGGCAGAGTGCGGCTCCATGGTACGGGCCATGGCGACGCTGTACTTGGTGTTCTTCAGGCCGTTGTCGGCTTCGTTCTGGATGCTGGCACGCTTGTCGCGCTTCTCGTTCATGCCAGGCTCGAAACCGCCGCCCTGGATCATGAAGCCTTTGATCACACGGTGGAACACGGTGTTGCTGTAGTGGCCGGCGTTGACGTATTCGATGAAGTTGGCCACGGTGATCGGGGCTTTTTCAGCGTTCAGTGCAATGACGATGTCGCCGTGGTTGGTGGTCAGTTTGACTTTGGACATGCTGAAACTCGCTTTTTCAAGGCAATCGGGAATTAGGGTGCGCAGGGCGCCGGTTATCACCTGACGCAGGTTCAGGCGATCGCGACACATGGCGCGCACAGGCCATTTTGCCAGGCTGCGGCAAAAAGCCGTGATAAATCACGCCAGTTTGTCTGGCCGCGGCTGTCAGCAGCTTGACTGCTTCGGCTATGATAGGCCCTTTGATTCAATCGGCCTACCCAGGCCAGACACATGCATTCAAGGATCCTATGAGCAAGCCCACTGCCGACAACGCGCCCAACGCCGCTGCCAAAGGCGCCCCCGCTGTCCCTGCGAACTTCCTGCGGCCGATCATCCAGGCCGACCTGGACTCGGGCAAGCACAGCAGCATCGTCACCCGTTTTCCGCCGGAGCCCAATGGTTACCTGCATATCGGCCATG
This sequence comes from Pseudomonas sp. 8_5_2, assembly GCF_059295255.1. NCBI lineage: Bacteria > Pseudomonadati > Pseudomonadota > Gammaproteobacteria > Pseudomonadales > Pseudomonadaceae > Pseudomonas > Pseudomonas sp. 8_5_2. The sequence continues at coordinate 3,310,021 of NZ_CM181238.1, read as the reverse complement.
CCAAGTCGATCTGCGTCAACTTCGGCCTGGCCAAGGAATTCGGCGGCGTCTGCCACCTGCGCTTCGACGATACCAACCCGGCCAAGGAAGACCAGGAGTACATCGACGCCATCCAGAGCGATGTCAAGTGGCTGGGCTTCGACTGGGCCGGTGATGTGCGCTACGCCTCCAGCTACTTCGACCAGCTGCACGACTGGGCGGTCGAGCTGATCAAGGCTGGCAAGGCCTATGTCTGCGACCTTACCCCCGAGCAGGCCAAGGAATACCGCGGCAACCTCAAGGAGCCGGGCAAGAACAGCCCGTTCCGCGAGCGCAGCGTGGAGGAAAACCTCGACCTGTTCGCCCGCATGAAGGCCGGCGAGTTCAAGGACGGCGAGCGCGTGCTGCGGGCCATGATCGACATGGCATCGCCGAACATGAACCTGCGCGACCCGATCCTGTACCGCATCCGCCATGCCCACCACCACCAGACCGGTGACAAGTGGTGCATCTACCCCAACTACGACTTCACCCATGGCCAGTCGGACGCCATCGAGGGCATTACCCACTCGATCTGCACCCTGGAGTTCGAAGGGCATCGTCCGCTGTACGAATGGTTCCTCGACAACCTGCCGGTACCGGCGCACCCGCGCCAGTACGAGTTCAGCCGCCTGAACCTGAACTACACCATCACCTCCAAGCGCAAGCTCAAGCAACTGGTCGATGAAAAGCACGTCGATGCCTGGGACGACCCGCGCATGTCGACCTTGTCCGGCTTCCGTCGCCGTGGCTACACCCCGGCCTCGATCCGCAATTTCTGCGAAATGATCGGCACCAACCGTTCCGACGGCGTGGTCGACATGTCGATGCTCGAATTCAGCATCCGTGACGACCTGGACCGCACCGCACCACGCGCCATGTGCGTGCTGCGCCCGCTGAAAGTGGTCATCACCAACTACCCGGAAGGGCAGGTCGAGCAGCTTGAACTGCCGCGCCACCCCAAGGAAGACATGGGCGTGCGCGTGCTGCCGTTTGCCCGTGAACTGTACATCGACCGCGACGATTTCATGGAAGAGCCGCCCAAGGGCTACAAGCGCCTGGAGCCTGCCGGTGAAGTGCGCCTGCGTGGCAGCTATGTGATCCGCGCCGACGAGGCCATCAAGGACGCCGACGGCAACATCGTCGAACTGCGCTGCTCGTACGACCCGCAAACCCTGGGCAAGAACCCCGAAGGCCGCAAGGTCAAGGGCGTGATCCACTGGGTGCCGGCCGCAGGCAGCGTCGAATGCGAAGTGCGCCTGTACGACCGCCTGTTCCGCTCGCCGAACCCGGAAAAGACCGAAGACGGCGGCAGCTTCCTCGACAATATCAACCCGGATTCGCTGCAAGTGCTCAGCGGTTGCCGTGCCGAGCCGTCGCTGGCCCAGGCGCAACCCGAGGACCGCTTCCAGTTCGAGCGCGAAGGCTACTTCTGCGCCGACCTGAAAGACAGCCAGCCGGGCCGCCCGGTGTTCAACCGCACCGTCACCCTGCGTGACTCCTGGGGCAGCTGAGGAACCGCCGTGCTTACCATCTACAACACCCTGAGCAAAGCCAAGGAAACCTTCAAGCCGCTGGATGGCAACAAGGTGCGCATGTACGTGTGCGGCATGACCGTGTACGACTACTGCCACCTGGGCCATGGCCGCAGCATGGTGGCCTTCGACCTGGTCACCCGCTGGCTGCGCAAGAGCGGCTACGACCTGACCTACGTACGCAATATCACCGACATCGATGACAAGATCATCAATCGGGCCAACCAGAACGGCGAAACGTTCGATGCGCTGACTGCCCGCATGATCGATGCGATGCACGAAGACGAGCGTCGCCTGAACATTCTGCCGCCGGACCAGGAGCCGCGTGCCACCGACCATATCGCCGGCATGCACGCAATGATCCAGACCCTGATCGACAAGGGCTATGCCTACGCCCCGGGCAATGGTGACGTGTATTACCGCGTCGGCAAGTTCGTCGGCTACGGCAAGCTGTCGCGCAAGAAAATCGAAGACCTGCGCATCGGTGCGCGTATCGAGGTCGACGAAGCCAAGCAGGACCCGCTGGACTTCGTGCTGTGGAAAGGCGTCAAGCCAGGTGAGCCGAGCTGGGAATCGCCATGGGGGCCGGGCCGTCCGGGCTGGCATATCGAGTGTTCGGTGATGTCGACCTGCTGCCTGGGCGAGAGCTTCGACATCCACGGCGGTGGCAGCGACCTGGAGTTCCCGCACCACGAGAACGAGATTGCCCAGAGTGAGGCGGCCACCGGCAAGCAGTACGCCAACGCCTGGATGCACTGCGGCATGATCCGCATCAATGGCGAGAAGATGTCCAAGTCGTTGAACAACTTCTTCACCATCCGCGACGTGCTTGAAAAGTATCACCCGGAAGTGGTGCGCTACCTGCTGGTGGCCAGCCACTACCGCAGTGCGATCAACTATTCCGAAGACAGCCTGCGTGACGCCAAGGGTGCGCTGGAGCGGTTCTACCACGCCTTGCGCGGCTTGCCACGGGTGGCGGCCAAGGGCGGCGAAGCGTTTGTCGAGCGTTTCAGCGTGGCGATGAACGACGACTTCGGTACCCCCGAAGCCTGCGCTGTGCTGTTCGACCTGGTGCGCGAGATCAACCGCCTGCGTGACAGCGATGCGGTAGCTGCCGCCGGCCTGGCCGGTCGCCTGCGCGAGTTGGGCGATGTGCTGGGTGTGCTGCAGCTGGATGCCGATGACTTCCTGCGGGCCGGTGCCGAGGGCAAGGTGGATGCGGCCGAGGTCGAGGGTTTGATCCAGGCGCGCCTGCAGGCGCGTACGGACAAGAACTGGGCCGAGTCGGACCGCATTCGCGACCAGCTGACCGCCATGGGTGTTGTGCTGGAAGACAGCAAGGGCGCTACTACCTGGCGTCTGGCTGACTGATCCAGCAAGTGGGGCCGCGTTGCGGCCCAATCGCCGGCAAGCCAGCTCCCACAGGTACACCATCGCCTTTGAGGCCTGCGCTGTACCTGTGGGAGCTGGCTTGCCGGCGATTGGGCTGCAAAGCAGCCCCAATGGTTATTTGGCTAGCCCGGCCAGTGGACAATGTAATACCAGCTTCGCTCCACCCAACGGGCTCTCGCCAATCTCCAACCCGAACCCATGCAAGTCGACGATCGCCGCAACGATCGATAACCCCAGCCCGAACCCGGCATGGCGGTGGCCTTCATCGCTGCGATAGAAGCGCTTTAACACCGCGGTTCGTTCTTCTTCCGGGATACCCGGCCCACTGTCCTCGATCGCTACATGCACGCCGTTCTCGTCATGCGTGGCGGTTACCTGCACCTGCCCGCCTTCGGGCGTGAACTTGATGGCGTTGCCCACCAGGTTGGCAAGTGCTTCAAACAGCAGTTCACGGTCACCGTGCAGTGCCGGTAGCTGAGCAGGTTGGTGCAATACCAGATGGATGCCGCCATCTTCGGCCAACGGCAGGTAAAAATCGTGCAGTTCTACCAGTAGCTCATGCGGATCGAGCTGGACAAAACCGGCCCGTCGTTGACGGTCTTCCAGCTCGCTGATGCGCAACAGCCCACGAAAACGTGCCATCAGGGTGTCGGTCTCACCGATAGCCTGGTCCAGCGCCTCGGCCTGCATGGAATCAGCGTCACTCTGCTGGCGAATGCGGTACAGCTGGGCGCGCAGGCGGGTCAGCGGGGTGCGCAGGTCGTGGGCAATGTTGTCACACACGCCCTTCACCTCGTGCATCAGCCGTTCGATACGGTCGAGCATGGCGTTGACGATGGCAGCCAGCATGTCCAGCTCGTCGCGCCGGGCCGACAGCGGCAGGCGGTGGGTGAGGTCGCCGGCGACGATCAGCTCGGCCTGGGCCTGAATGGCGCGTATGCGCTTGAGCGGCCGGCGGCGCAACAGGTACCAGCCGGCGAAGCCCGGGATGAGCGTCAGGGAAATGCCCCACAGCAGAGCATCGAGAATGATCCGGGTGACCACGAACAATGAGCCGTTATCACGGAACAGTACCAGCCAGCGGCCATCCTGGATCCTGATTGCCACTGCATCGCAGCTGTCGCGAGGCATGCGCGGGTCATCGGCATCCAGGCAGCGCTTGAGTTCATGGATCTTGCCGTCCAGCCGCAGCTCCGGGGGCACGGCGCGCACGCTGCCGCCAAGCGGGTTGAGCTGGGCGTCAAACAGGCCGTAGGCGTCGAAGCTGCGTTCTTCGAAGGCCTGGCTGGCGATAAGCGCGTCGTCCAGCTGTTTGCCGCTCATGTGCGCGAACAGGTGATGGCGCTGCAGCATCGAATGACGGGTGAGCTTGTTCAGATAGCTGGACACCTCGAAGTACAGCACCCCCATGAGGATGCTGCTCCAGGCCACGAACAGAAAGCTGTACAGCGCCAGCAGGCGGCTGGTCGAGGAGCTCCAGCCTTTAGACGGGTTCAGCAATGGCATAGCCCGAGCCCCGTACCGTACGGATCAGCGGCGACTGGCCGGGCGAGTCGATTTTCTTGCGCAGGCGGCCGATATGCACATCGATCAGATTGGTGCCCGGGTCGAAGTGGTAGCCCCACACCTCTTCGAAAATCATCATCCGCGTGATGACCTGACCGCTGTGACGCATCAGGTATTCCAGCAGCTTGTACTCGGTGGGCAGCAGGTTCAGGGCTTGCTCGCCGCGCCTTGCTTCGTGGCTGATCAGGTCCAGTTGCAGGTCGGCGACCTGCAGGCGGGTCTGGGTCATGGGCACGCTGTTGCGGCGCAGCAAGACCTCCACCCGCGCCGCCATCTCGTCGGAGGCAAACGGCTTGGTCAGGTAGTCGTCACCGCCGGCACGCAGGCCACGCACCCGCTCGTCGACATCCGAGAGGGCGCTGATCATCAGGATCGGCGTGGTGATCTTGAGGCTGCGCAGGGTGGTGACGATGGTCAGCCCATCGACCTCGGGCAGCATGCGGTCCAGGGTGATCAGGTCGTAGCCGCCGGCAATGGCCTTGGCCAGGCCTTCACGGCCATTGTCGGCCCAATCCACCTCAAGGCCGTGGCTGGAGAGTTCGGCGACGATTTCCTGGCCGGTGACGGCGTCGTCTTCGATGGTCAGTACGCGAGGCATGCTGGTTCCCGGGCATCTAATAGAGACTGGATTGTGCCAAAGAATAGACAACCGCCGATTTAAGAAAAATTCATCTGGCACATTAGCCTGCACCGGCCCTGTCGCCGGCCAGGCATGAGCAAGCAGTTCAGCGTGCGCCAATCCCTTCGGCATGCATGATCTGCGCAATGATCGGCACCGGGGTCATCAGGTGCGAGCGCATCATCGCGCTGGCGCGCTTGGCATCGCGGGCCAGGAGCACCTCCACCAGCGCGGCATGCTCCTGGCGCTTGAGCTCCAGCGCCTGTTCGGAGAACACCGTCTGCGTCAGCCACAGATGGCGATAGCGCTCCGCCTGGTCAAACAGGTAAGTACGTGCCTGCAGCAGGTGCTTGGAGCCGCAACCCGAGGCAATGGCAGTGTGAAACGCCTTGTGCCGTTCGTCCCACACATCCAGGCGCTGTTCGCGGGTTTTCACTTCCACCACCTTGGCCAAGGTATGCGAGTGGGCCAGCACCGACGCCTCCCAGGCATCGTCACCGCGTTCGATGGCCAGGGCGATGATCATGGCCTCCAGATTGGCGCGGGCATCGTAGATGTCGTTCATCTCGTCCAGCGACATGGGCGCCACGCGGTAGCCTTTCTGGCTGATCGCGTTGACCAGGTGTTCGGCCACCAGTTGCGACAGCGCCTCGCGCAGGGGGCCCACGCCGAGGTCGTAGCGGTCCTTTAGGGCGCTCATCAACAGCTTTTCGCCTGGCTTGAACACGCCACGGATGATGTCCTTCTTGAGCCTCTCATACCCGCTGAATGCTGAGTTTTGTCGTGGGGCGAGCGCTTCCAAGATCCTGTTCCTCAAAACGTTTTGCCGATCATACCGAAACCGATGGCTGGCGAAAAACAATGGACAATCTCAAATAACGTAGTCGAATTATAAAAATGTAGACATTTTCAGTGAATGGCGATATTTTTGCTTTGCCCGCACTGATCCAGGTCACCACCGGACGGCGCCTTCCACCTTTTTGCCAGGACCCTGCCATGAACGCTTTTACGCAAATCGAAGAACTTGTCATGCCGCTCCCGCTCGAACCGCGTGGTTACACTCTGGCGCCTTCGAAACAGTCGCCGCGCCTGCTTGAACTGACCTTTGCCAGGGAAACCGTGGAAGCGTTCGTGCAGGCAGCCGCGCAATGGCCGGTCCAGGCGCTGGAGTACAAGTCGTTTCTGCGTTTTCGGCTGGGCGAAATCCTCGACGAGCTGTGCCACGGCACTTTGCGCCCGGTATTGCTGAACACCATCCTCGACCGCGCCACTGGCGGCATGCTGATTACCCCACTGGGCCTGGATGACGTAAGCCAGGCCGAGGACATGGTCAAGTTCACCACTGCGTGTGCACACCTGATCGGCCGCTCCAACTACGACGCCATGAGCGGCCAGTTCTACGCGCGCTTCGTGGTGGTCAACAGCGACGATTCCGACAGCTACCTGCGCCAGCCACACCGGGTCATGGAGCTGCACAACGACGGCACCTTCGTGAACCAGATCACCGACTATGTGTTGATGCTGAAGATCGACGAAAGAAACATGGAAGGCGGCAACTCGCTGCTGCTGCACCTGGACGACTGGGAGCAGTGCGAGGAATTCTTCCGCCACCCGATGGCCCGCCGTGAAATGCGCTGGACCGCGCCACCGAGCAAGAAAGTGGCTGAGGATGTGTTCCATTCGGTATTCGACACCGATGGCGAAGGCCGCCCGACCATGCGCTACATTGACCAGTTCGTGCAGCCGGAAAACTACGAGGAAGGGATCTGGCTGAACGCCTTGTCCGAATCGCTGGAAGGCAGCGACAAGAAGGTGTCGGTACCGGTGGGGGTGGGCAGCTTCCTGCTGATCAACAACCTGTTCTGGCTGCATGGGCGCGACCGCTTCACCCCGCACGATGGCCTGCGCCGCGAACTGATGCGCCAGCGTGGATACGTCGCCTTCCCCAAACCGCTGTACCAGCGCGGGCAATGATGACAGGGCGCGGGGCGGGCGCCTGCCTGCGCGTTTTTGCACAACAATGATGCAGCCAGGGCCCGCGCGGGCCCTGGCCGGCAACCAGGCAATGCCTGCGTGTGAGGTAAGGCTGTGTACGACTTCATTATTATCGGTGGCGGCATCGTGGGCATGTCCACGGCCATGCACTTGATCAAGCTCTACCCGGACGCGAAGATCGTGCTGCTGGAGAAAGAGAGCGGCCCGGCCCGTCACCAGACCGGGCACAACAGCGGCGTGATCCACGCCGGCGTGTATTACACCCCCGGTAGCCTCAAGGCGCGCTTCTGCCTTGAAGGCAACAAGGCCACCAAGGCCTTCTGCACCCAGCACGGTATTCGCTTCGATGAGTGCGGCAAGCTGCTGGTGGCCACCAACGACCTGGAAATGCAGCGCATGAAGGCGCTGTGGGAGCGTACCGAGGCCAATGGCCTGGAGCGCTACTGGTTGTCGTCGGCCGAGTTGCGCGAGCGCGAGCCCAATATCGTGGGCATGGGCGGCATCTTCGTGCCCTCCAGCGGCATCGTCAATTACGCCGAAGTGACCGCTGCCATGGGCGTTGAATTCCAGCGTGCAGGCGGCGAAATTCGCTATGGCGCGGAAGTGGTGGGGCTGAAGGAGCTGGCCAGCGAAGTGATCGTGCACACTCAGGGCGCCAAGCCCGGCGATGAACTGCGTAGCCGCTTCCTGGTGACCTGCTCGGGCCTGATGGCCGACCGCGTGGTGAGCATGCTGGGCCTGCGCACCGAGTTCGTGATCTGCCCGTTCCGCGGCGAGTACTACCTGCTGCCCAAGCAGCACAACCAGATCGTCAACCACCTGATCTACCCGATTCCTGACCCGTCGATGCCGTTCCTGGGCGTGCACCTGACGCGCATGATCGACGGCACCGTCACCGTCGGCCCCAACGCCGTGCTGGCGATGAAACGTGAGGGCTATCGCAAGACCGACGTCAGCCCCGGCGACCTGTTCCAGACCCTGACTACCCCCGGCATCCTCAAGGTCCTGGCGAAAAACTTCCGCCCGGGGATGATCGAGATGAAGAACTCGCTGTTCAAGGGCGGGTACCTCAAGCAGGTGCAGAAGTACTGCCCTGGCATCACCAAGGCCGACCTCACGCCATATCCTGCCGGGGTGCGTGCCCAGGCGGTGTCGCGTGACGGCAAGCTGATCGATGACTTCCTGTTCGTCAACACTGCGCGCAGCGTCAACGTGTGCAACGCACCGTCGCCGGCTGCCACTTCGGCCATTCCGATTGGCGCCTACATCGTCGACAAGGTGCGCGAGCAAGTCAGCCTGCAAGGCGGCAACACACCCAAGGCAGACCTGGCCGCCAGCCAGCGGGCTGCCAGCTGATACACCGTTCTGCGGTTTCGTTTTACTCAACCCGAACTGCCCTACTCACCATTTAGGGCAGGGCGGGCTTTTTCGCGCCTGCGTCGGTCCCGTGCAGCCGGCGGCCCCTTCGCGGGCATGACAAAAATAACAAGGTAGCGCCATGCAAACCCACAAGAACAACTTGAGTCATGGATTGAAATCACGGCATGTCACCATGCTGTCCATCGCTGGCGTGATCGGTGCCGGCCTGTTTGTCGGCTCCGGCCGCGCGATTGCCGAAGCTGGGCCGGCAACCATTCTGGCCTATATCCTGGCCGGGGGCCTGGTGGTCCTGGTGATGCGCATGCTCGCGGAAATGGCGGTTGCGTCGCCGGACACCGGTTCGTTCTCCACCTATGCCGACCTCGCCATCGGCAAATGGGCCGGCTACACCATCGGTTGGCTGTACTGGTGGTTCTGGGTGCTGATCATCCCCATCGAAGCCAGTATCGCGGCCACCATCATCAACTCCTGGGTGCCGCAGTTCGAGATCTGGGTGTTGTCGCTGGTGATCACCTTGCTGCTGACTGCCACCAACCTGTTCAGCGTGAAGAACTACGGCGAGTTCGAGTTCTGGCTGGCGCTGGTGAAAGTGGTGGCCATCGTCGCCTTCATCGCGCTTGGCGTGTGCGCCATTTTCGGCCTGCTGCCAGGTTCCGGCGTCAGTGGTGTTTCGCGCCTGTGGGAACAGGGTGGCTTCATGCCCAACGGCTTCGGTGCTGTGCTCAGCGCCATGCTGATTACCATGTTCTCGTTCCTCGGCGCCGAGGTGGTGACCATTGCTGCGGCCGAGTCCAACGAAGCAGGCAAGCATATTTCCAAGGCCACCAACTCGGTGATCTGGCGGATCACCCTGTTCTATGTCCTGTCGATCTTCATCGTCATTGCCCTGGTCCCCTGGACCGACCCGCGCCTGGCAGGTGAGGGCTCCTACTTCGCGGTGCTGGACACCCTCGGCGTGCCAAATGCCAAGGCCATCATCGACTTCGTGGTGCTGACCTCGGTCACCAGCTGCCTCAACTCGTCGTTGTACACCGCCTCGCGCATGGTCTACTCATTGAGCCGCCGCGGTGACGCCCCGGCCTGTGCCCAGGTCACCAGCCGCAGCGGCACGCCAGTGGTTGCGGTGCTGCTGTCCACGGGCGCCGCGTTCCTGGCGGTGATCGCCAATTACCTGGTCCCGGCCAAGGTGTTCGGCTTCCTGATGGCCAGCTCCGGCGCCATTGCCCTGCTGGTCTATCTGGTCATTGCCATTTCCCAGCTGCGCCTGCGCAAGCGCCTGACCGCCCAGGGCAAGACGCTGAGCTATCGCATGTGGCTGTTCCCGTGGCTGACCTGGGCGGTAATCCTGTTCATCAGTGGCGTGCTGGTGCTGATGCTGCTGCGCCCCGACCATCGTCTGGAAGTGGTGTCGACCATGGTACTGGCGGTGTTGGTGGTGTGTTCGGGGCTGCTGGTCACCCGCCGTCGGGCGCGTGCGCTGGCTGTTGGCGGCGTGGGGCAGGGCGCGTGATGCGCCTTGGTTGAAGACAGACGAGCAAGTCGCATCCGGCTGTGAGAGGATGTCCGCCATTACAGCCAGGACCCCGAACCCAGCCTGATGAAGACACCCAAAAGAATAGAGCCCCTGATCGAGGACGGCCTGGTCGACGAAGTACTGCGACCGTTGATGAGTGGCAAGGAAGCCGCTGTGTATGTGGTGCGTTGCGGCACCCAGGTGCGCTGCGCCAAGGTTTACAAAGAAGCCAACAAGCGCAGTTTCCGCCAGGCCGCCGAATACCAGGAAGGCCGCAAGGTGCGCAACAGCCGTCAGGCCCGGGCCATGGCCAAAAGCACCAAGTATGGTCGTAAAGAGGCCGAAGATGCCTGGCAGAACGCCGAAGTGGCGGCGCTGTTCCGTCTGGCCGGCGCCGGTGTGAGGGTGCCCAAGCCCTACGATTTCCAGGACGGCGTGTTGTTGATGGAGCTGGTAACCGATGCCGATGGCGATGCGGCCCCACGCCTGAACGATGTGCACCTGGAGGCCGAAGAGGCGCGTGAGTTCCATGCTTTCGTCATTCGCCAGATCGTGCTGATGCTGTGCGCCGGGCTGGTGCATGGCGACCTGTCCGAGTTCAACGTGTTGCTGGGCCCCGACGGGCCGGTGATCATCGACCTGCCGCAGGCGGTGGATGCAGCGGCCAACAACCATGCCTTCAGCATGCTGCAGCGCGATGTGGACAATATGGCCCACTATTTCGGGCGCTTTGCCCCGGAATTGAAAACCACCCGCTATGCGCAGGAAATGTGGGCGCTGTTCGAGGCCGGCAAGCTGCTGCCGGACAGCCTGCTGACAGGCGAGTTTGCAGACGATGAGCATGATGCCGACGTGGACGGGGTCATGCGCGAGATCGACGCGGCCCGGCTGGATGACGCCCGCCGCCGTGCGGCGCGGGCCGAAGCCGAGCATGGGCCGGCCAAGGCAGAAGAGCCGACGCCGCCCTGGTTGCAGTGATGTGTCACCTGGGCTGGCCTCTTCGCGGGTAAACCCGCTCCCACAGGGACTGCACATCCCCTCGAGACATGTGCAGCACCTGTGGGAGCGGGTTTACCCGCGAAGAGGCCATCGCAGGCAATCACCCACCCACGACACTCATGCTTTTGACGCAAGACAATATCTCGTCATTTAGCCTTTTCACGGGCTCAAGACAGGCATAAGGTATACGCCGTTCAAATTCCCTGGAGCTGTCATGTCCAACCAATTCCCGTCCGTTCGTCCGCGCCGCCTTCGCCAGAACGAGTCCCTGCGCACGATCTTCCAGGAAACCGAGTTTCGCCTTGAAGACCTGATCCTGCCGATCTTCGTCGAAGAAGGCATCGATGACTTCGTGCCGATCACCAGCATGCCGGGGGTCAACCGTATCCCGGAAAAACTGCTGGCCCAGGAAATCGAGCGCTACGCCCGTGCCGGCATCAAGTCGGTGATGACCTTTGGCGTGTCGCACAACCTGGACGCCACTGGCAGCGACACCTGGAACGAAAACGGCCTGGTGGCGCGCATGGCGCGCACCATCAAGGACACCGTGCCGGAAATGCTGGTGATGTCCGACACCTGCTTCTGCGAATACACCAGCCACGGCCACTGCGGCGTGCTGCACGAGCACGGTGTGGACAACGACGCCACCTTGGCCAACCTGGGCAAGCAGGCGGTCATCGCCGCTGCGGCCGGTGCCGACTTCATCGCCCCCTCGGCCGCGATGGACGGGCAGGTGCAGGCTATCCGCAGCGCGCTGGACGGCGCAGGCTTCCACGACACGGCGATCATGGCGTACTCCACCAAGTTTGCCTCCTCGCTGTATGGCCCGTTCCGTGAAGCAGGTGGCACCGCGCTGAAGGGCGACCGCAAGAGCTACCAGATGAACCCGATGAACCGCCGCGAAGCGGTGCGTGAATCGCTGCTCGACGAGCAGGAAGGGGCGGACGTGCTGATGGTCAAGCCGGCCGGTGCCTATCTGGACGTGATCGCCGACATCCGCGCCGCTTCGCGCCTGCCGCTGGCGGCTTACCAGGTCAGTGGCGAGTACGCGATGATCAAGTTCGGCGGCCTGGCCGGCGCCATCGATGAAGGCCGGGTGGTGCGGGAAAGCATTGGTGCGATCAAGCGTGCCGGTGCCGACCTGATCCTGACCTACTTCGCCATGGACCTGGCCCGCGAAGGCATCTGAAGCCAGGACACCGGCAATACAAAGGCCGCTGCAATTGCAGCGGCTTTTTTTATGGCGGTGTCGATGTGCCGCCAGGTCCCCGCACAAAAAATCAGTAAGCGCTGAATTATTTAGTGTCCCGTTGTATCTGATCCCATAGAGCATTCATCGACAGGGATACAGGCATGAAATCTCGCAAGAAAAGCGTCCAGCCAATCAGGCTGAAGGACATCACCATCGTCGACGACGCCAAGATGCGTAAGGCGATCACCGCAGCTGCACTGGGCAATGCGATGGAGTGGTTCGACTTCGGCGTCTACGGCTTCGTCGCCTATGCGTTGGGCAAGGTGTTCTTCCCCAACGCCGACCCCAGCGTGCAAATGATCGCGGCGCTGGCCACGTTCTCGGTGCCGTTCCTGATCCGGCCGCTGGGCGGGCTGTTCTTCGGCGCCTTGGGTGACCGCTTCGGGCGGCAGAAAATCCTCGCTGCCACCATCGTCATCATGTCGCTCAGCACGTTCGCGATCGGCCTGATACCGTCTTACGCCAGCATTGGCATCTGGGCGCCGATCCTGCTGCTGCTGGCCAAGATGGCCCAGGGCTTTTCAGTGGGGGGCGAGTACACCGGCGCGTCGATCTTCGTCGCCGAGTACGCCCCGGACCGCAAGCGCGGGTTTCTCGGCAGTTGGCTGGACTTCGGCTCGATCGCCGGCTTTGTGCTGGGCGCCGGGGTAGTCGTGATGATCTCCACCATCCTTGGCGAAGAAAAGTTCCTTGAATGGGGCTGGCGCCTGCCGTTCTTCCTGGCCTTGCCGCTGGGCCTGATCGGCCTCTACCTGCGCCATGCGCTGGAAGAAACGCCAGCGTTCCAGCAGCACGTGGAAAAACTCGAGCAAGGCGACCGCGAAGGCCTGGCTTCAGGCCCCAAGGTATCGTTCAAGGAGGTGGCCACCCAGCACTGGCGCAGCCTGGTGACCTGCATCGGCGTGGTGATCGCCACCAACGTCACCTACTACATGCTGCTCACCTACATGCCCAGCTACCTGTCGCACAACCTGCATTACAGCGAAGACCATGGCGTACTGATCATCATCGCGATCATGGTCGGCATGCTGTTCGTACAGCCCATCATCGGACTGATGAGCGACAAGTTTGGCCGTCGCCCGTTCATCGTGGTGGGCAGCGTGGGGCTGTTTGCTTTGGCCATTCCGGCCTTCATGCTGATCAACAGCGGCGCGCTTGGACTGATCTTCTCGGGCTTGCTGATCATCGCGGTGCTGCTGAACTTCTTCATTGGCGTGATGGCGTCGACCTTGCCGGCGATGTTCCCTACGCACATCCGCTACAGCGCCCTGGCCAGCGCCTTCAACATTTCGGTACTGATCGCCGGCCTTACCCCGACCCTGGCGGCCTGGCTGGTGGAGAGCAGCGGCGACCTGTACATGCCGGCGTACTACCTGATGGTGATCGCCGTGATTGGCCTGGTCACCGGCCTGACCATGAAGGAAACCGCCAACAAGCCGCTGCGCGGCGCGGCGCCGGCGGCATCGGACATCGAGGAAGCGCGCGAGCTGCTGCAGGAGCACCACGACAACATCGAGCAGAAGATCGAAGACATCGACGAGCAGATTGCCGAGCTGGAGGCCAAGCGCAAGCTGCTGGTGCAGCAGCACCCGCGCATCGACTGATCAGCGCGGCATGCAGCCCCGCGTGCAAGTGCGCGGGGCATGGCCCGTGGGGACTCAGGGCTGGAGTTTTTCGCGGGCCAAGGTGCCCTTGATGGTGCGTTCCACCACGTCGACCAGCACCATGGTCTGGTGATCGACCTCGATATTCAGCAGCTCGCCGGCCTTGTAGCTGGCGAACGTGGTCTGGCGCAGGGTTTCCGGGATCAGGTTGATGGTGACCACATTGTCGTCGACATCGGCGACGGTCAGGCTGCAACCGTTGACCCCGATGAAGCCGCGCGGGAACACATATTTTCCCCATTCCGGTGGCATGCGAAACGTGATGAAAGCGCCGGTTTCCTTGATCGACAGTTCGACAATTTCGGCGGTGGTAGCGATGTGGCCTGCCATCAGGTGGCCGCCGACTTCGGCGTTCATCTTCGCCGAACGTTCAATGTTGACGCCCTGGCCGGCCTTCAAACAGCGCAGGTTGGTGCGCTCGAGGGTGGCGTTCATGGCGTCGAACCTGACCTGCGTGCCATCGATTTGGGTAACCGACAGGCAGGTACCTTCGACACTGACGCTGGCGCCGATCTTCAGCTCGTCGAGCAGTTCGGGTGTGAGGTCGATGGTGAACTGGTTGTGGCCCGGGTAGCGGGTCACATCAAGCAGCGGGCGGACGGCCTGGACGATGCCGGTGTACATGGAGTTGCTCCTGGGCACGGATATGGAAAACATCAGGAAGCTATGCCCGTGGAGCTGTAAATGCAAGTTGCCTGTACGGGCATCTTCGCGGGTAAATCCGCTCCCACAGGTATTTCTCACAGGACTTGAAACCTGGGCAGTCCGATTTAGGAGCGGCTTTAGCCGCGAAGAGGCCAGCCCAGGCAGCGAGTACTAGAACTTCACCTGCCACTGCCCAACCACCGCATGGTTGCGGCTGTTGCTGCCCAGTTCACCGCTGTACCCCAGGCCAATGCTCTGCCGCGCACTCAGCCCCAGGTCCAGCCCTGCCTCGACCAGCAAGCTGTCCCGATCAATGGCGCTGCCTTCGACACTGAACGCATCGCCCCCGGCGATGAACGCCTGCCGCGTACGGGTATCGATGCTGCCGTAGGTGTGACGCCAGCCCAGGGTCGCCCGGGGCGTCACGCTCATGCCGTTGTCCAGCTGCGCCAGGTGCGCCAGGTGCGCCAGGCGCACGCCGAAGGTGCTGCTGAGGTTGTCCTGGGTATCGGCGTCCACTGCCAGCGCCGCGTCACCGCCTTGCTCGCGATAGCTGTCGCGGTGGTAGCGCTGGTAGCCAAGGTTGGCGAACGGCTCGGCACCCAGGCGGCCGCTGCCCATGGCATAGCCCAGTTCGACGAAGGCTTGCTGGCTGTCGGCATCGTAGTCACCCTTGAGGCGCTCGTTGAAGCCGACGAACGCCACGTCGCGCTTGCTGTCACCGTCGTGGCTGCTGTACGCGGCGCCCAGGCGCAGCGCCAGCGGGCCGCTTTGGCGCTGGGCGTAGACGCCGGCGTGCCAGCTGCGCACGGTGCCATCCAGGCCGGTGCTGTCCAGGCGGGTACGCGAATAACCACCTAGCAGGCCCAGGCGCCAGTCGCCAGCCAGCGCCCAGTCGATCCCCAGCACAGCGCCGCCGGTGCGTTGTACCAGCGCACTGGCACCATGGCTGCCATCGACCTTGCCGTAGCTGCCCAGTGCCTGCCCCCACACCCGCCCCTGGGCGGTCGGATCGTTCAGATTACGTGCCTCGCGCGGCACGCCGGTGGCAGCCAGGGCAGGGCGGTCGCCGTCGCTCAGGCCCACCAGCAGGCTGCTACTGCTGCCCATCGCGCGCACGGCCCCCAACATGCTGCTGCCGACCTGCGCCGTGCTGGCCAGGGTGGCTGCCGCCAGGTTGGCGGTGTTGCTGGCCGAAAGCTGCTCGATGGCATTGCCAGCCCCGGCCGTGGTGGTGCCGAGCACGGCGTTGTACAGGTTGCTGTTCTGTCCGAGGCTGGCCAGGCTGCGCGCGGCGCCAGCAGCGTTGCCAGACTGTGCGTAGTGCTCGAAAGCCACGTCGTTGCGGCTGTAGTCCAGGCCCACTGCAGTGCTGCTGTAGCTCAGGGTCGGGGTGAGGAAGGCATAGTCGCTGCTGACCTGGGCAAAGGTGCCGTTCACCGCACCGGCAGTCAGTACGGTGTAGTGGCTGTGCCACGGGTATTCACCGGCGCTTGGCTGCACGCGCAGGGTCGCCCCATCGAGGTTGGCCGTGCCACTGACGCTGATTGGCGCGCTGCTGCCATCGGCGTTGACGCCGTACACCAGGCTCGACCCCTGGCCGAAGCTCAGGTCACCCGCGACCGCGGCGACACCCATGCCGGTGTTGGTCAACAGGGTGCCGTCCACTTGCAGCCCACCGACCGAGCCACCACCGGCATAGGTGGCGCCTTGCTCGATCAGCAACTCGCCGAGGATGCTGCCCTGGTTGACCAAGGTGGCGCCGGAGGTCACCACGCCGCCCTGGCTGAAGTCGTCGACGCTGCTCAGGGTCCAGCTGCCACCGCTGACCCTGAGGGTCTCGAAGTTGGCGCTGTTGCCGAAGCTGCCAGTGCCGTTCAGGGTCAGCTCATCGATACCCTCGCCGCCATCGACCAGGCCGTGGAATACGCCGCCGGTCAGCACCGTCAGGCTGTCGTTGCCGGCACCCAGGCTCAACGCCAGGCCGTTGCCGCCGCTAATGGTGCCGCTGTTGGTCACGCTGTCGTCGTACTCGCCGATCAGCTTGATACCAAAACCGCTTTCGCCTTCGATGCGCCCGGCGTTAGCGAGGGTGGTGGCGGCCACCCCGGCACCCTCGGCGCCGTCATCGACGAGGATGCCGTTGTCGACACTGCGAATCACCCCGGTCGCCGTGTTGACGATGCTGCCTCCACCCATGGCAATGCCTTCGCTGCCGTTCGGCCGGCCACCACTGTCGACGCCCTTCGCCCCCAGACCCTGAATGGTGCCGGCGTTGTACACATGGCCGATGTTGTCGATATCGACGCCGTCACCGTCACCATTGATCTTGCCATCGGCGATGGCGCCGGTGATGGTGCCCCAGTTGTACACCGTGCCGCTGCCGTCCGAACCGAAGCCCGAGCCGTTGCGCCCGGTAACGCTGGCGCCTTCGTAGTTGTAGAGGGTGGCATCGGTCTTCAGGTCGACGCCATGGCGGTCGGCGCTGATGGTGCCGTGGTTGTAGACAGTCACACCGGTGGAGTTGCCGATCTTGATGCCGTCCCATTTCTGGTCCTGGCCGTTCTTGTCCTGCGGCGCGGTGTCGGTGTAGATCAGCCCATAGTTGGTCACTGTGGCATTGGAGCCGGTCTTGATCGCATCGTTGCCCACGGCATGAATCATCCCCGTGGTTTCATTCACCAGGGTGGTCGTGAAGGCCGGGTTGTTCAAGGTTTCCAGGTCGATGGCCTGGCCCTCGACGGTGGACGCGATAGTGCCGGCGTTGATAACGCTCAGGCTGCCACCGGCGGTGGGGTTGGTCTGGAAGCGCAGGCCATCGTTGGTGCCCTGGATCAGCGCCCCGGTCCGGTTGGTGATCTGGTAATGGCTGAGATCTTCGCCGTGGTCCTTGGTGTCGATACCGCGGCCATCGGTAGAGCGGATGATGCCGGCGTTGTCGAGGGTCAGCGTGGCACCGCTGGTGTGCTTGGGCAGGACCACGCCGTCGTCATTG
Organism: Pseudomonas sp. 8_5_2; assembly: GCF_059295255.1. NCBI lineage: Bacteria > Pseudomonadati > Pseudomonadota > Gammaproteobacteria > Pseudomonadales > Pseudomonadaceae > Pseudomonas > Pseudomonas sp. 8_5_2. The sequence goes on along the minus strand of NZ_CM181238.1, from coordinate 3,292,448 downwards.
CCGGCAACGATGCTGCCGTTGGCGGTTACCTGCAAGGTGTCGGCCTTCTTCAGCTCCAGCGTATCGGTGGTGGCGCTGTCGATCTGGTAGGCCTTGGCCAAGGCAACAGGGGCGAAGGCGGCGCAGGCCAGGGCGACGCACAGGGCCAGGCGGTTGGGCGTGAAATGCATTGGGCGACCATGGGTTGTCGTTCAGGGGCGCCCAATATGGCTTTGCGATATTACGATTTGATTGACAGGAAAGGCGTTTTCATTTCGATCAGACATGACCGCTGCTGTTGACGATGCGCAAGCATAGCGCCTCATACGGGTCCAGGCTGACCATCAATCGCCCGTCCTCGGTCAAGTCTCCCTCGACTGTTTCATTGATCATGTCAACCACCGTCCCCGGCGTGAAACCGGTCAACAGAAGCTCCTCGGCAATCACGTCCTGGCTAAAGTTCAGCGCACTGATCTGGATCCCGCGTCCGGCCGGCAGCTCGTGCACCATCACCAGTAACCCCGGGCTGCTGACCTCGGGTACCAGCACCTGGCGGCTGGTGGCAATGCCATAGGCCTGGCGCACGGCCAGCAGCTTCTTCACCTTGCAGGCAAACGAGTCGCCCTGTTCCAGCTGGCTGTCGAGGCTGCCGTACAGCGCCCGTGCGCGAGGCATGCCGCGCACCGACATTTGCGCCTGCGGGTCAAGCCCGGCCAGGTCATAGGCGCCGCGGTGAATCCAGCGGGTATCGCCATCGGTCATACGCTCGGCAACCGCTTCGGCAGGCAAGGGCAGGGCACCGACCAGGTCCCAGCCGGACAGCGCCACCACGCCTGGCTGCATGGCGTTGTACATGACCAGCAGCAGGTGCACTTTCTGGATCAGCTCGATGTCGGCCGCATCTATCTGTGCCAGGTCGCGGATACCCAGCGCTGCGGCAATCAGGCTGGCGGTGGTGCAGGCAATGCCATTGGTGACGAAGCGCAGGTTGTACGGGGCATGCTCGCCCGACAGCCGCTCGTAGATCTCTTCGCGAATGTGTTCGCGCAGAATGGCGCCGGGCAAGGTCTGGCCTTTGTACAGGTACATGTCGTGGGCATGCAGGGTCCAGAAATGCACCAGTTCCACGGTCAGTTCGTCGTGGTTCTGCAGGGCATGGATCAGCGAGGCCGGGTCGATGCCGAACGCGTGCATTTCCTTCAGCATCAGGCGCAGGAACTCGGTGTCACCGGTCAACAGCGCATGCTGGTAGGCCGGGCGGGTGATGAAGTCGTAGGACAGGTCAGCACCGCCCTTCGACATCTGCGCGATGTCGTCCAGGGTCAGGTTCAGTTCCTGAAAGCTGAAGCCGCCGGCCTTGCGGATCATGCCGCCGATCAGCTGGTTGCCGACGATCGACAGCGGGTGGCTTTCCGACCAGGCAGTGCCGCTGGCACGTGTTTCCACGCCGAGAAAACCGTTGGCATCCAGGCGCAGGCCGCGGGCGCCCAGGCAGTCCAGGGCGTGCAGGGCGTCGCCGATGATCATCTGCTGAGCGGCGAAGGTCGGGTCCAGCCAGTTCAGCGACGGCTGGCCGTCCTTGAAGTAATGCAGGTACACCCAGCGCCGGGTCTTGCCATCGACGCCCACGATTGGCGGTGTGGCGCTCCAGTCGGTTTCCTTGACGCCAGGCTCGAAGAAGATCACCCGTTGCAACTGGCCGACGATGTAATGGCGAGCTTTAAGCTCGTCGCACTGCGCCGGAAGCAGGTTGACCGAGTCGCGGCCGGTAGGCACCTCGGGCAGCAGTGGCCAGTCTTCCTCGCGGATCTCGACCATGTGATACAGCCCTGGATAAGGCCCGTAGGCCATTTCGGCCAGGCGGAAGTCGGCGCCCTTGCCGGTGTGCGAGGGGATCAGGTCGTCGATGGTCACGGCATTGTGCGCGGCGGCCATGCGGCTCATCTGCACCAGCTCCTGCTCGCTGCCATACAGTGGGTCGATGTCGAAGCTGATGCGGTCGAAGTTGCCGTCGATGCTGGGGGTGAGCTCGCGGCCACGGATGCCGCCGGAGCGCTTGATCGGCCCGGTGTGCAGGCCCTGGATGCCAATCTCCGACAGGCGCTTCCACAATGCTTCGTGAGCCAGGGCGCCGAGCACCGAACCGCCCTCGGGCGCGATGATGGCGTCGGGGTAAACCGTCAGCCACACCGAGGCGATCTCGGTCGCACGGCGCGGCTGGGCTTCGGCGTAGGGCTGCTGCCACAGGCGCGACTGGCCCGAATACAGGCTGGCGCGCTCCTGGGAAGCCTTGAGCATGGCGCGGTCTTCGAGCCATTTGACGTATGACGGGTCGGGCTGGGTCATTTCGCGTCCTCTTTGCGTGTCGGCACCGGCTCAGGTTATGACGGCGTGGCGGGCGGATCGTTCTGCGTACTTAACAACTGGTCAATCCGCCCGGCAAACCGCTGCAAGGCCGGCAGGTATTTCGCAGCCGCCTGCTCGATACTCATCGCCTTGGCCACATACACCAGGTTCAAGCACCCCAGCAGTCGATCGCCCGTGTGTAATGGCACCGCAATCGAAGCAATCTTCTCTTCCTGGTTCCAGGCCATGAAGTTCTCCGCATAGCCGCGGTGTCGCACCTTGCGCAGCAGGTTGTCGAGCGCTACCGGGTCACGCGCCAGCCGGTACTCAGGCCCTTCGCGACTGGCCAGCAGGGCAATGATCTGCTCACGCTCGGCGTCTGCGCAAAAGGCCAGGTACGCCAGCCCGGTGGCTGTCTCCAGCAATGGCAGGCGGCGCCCGACCATCGACCGGTGAAAGGACAGTCGACTGAAGCGGTGCGTGGTTTCGCGCACGACCATGGCATCGACGTCCAGGGTGCTGATGTCGGTCGGCCACACCACCTCTTGCAACAACTCGGCAAGCAGCGGCGCCGCCTTGGCGCTGATCCACTGTTCATCGCGAAAGCCTTCGCTCAACTCGCGCACTTTCAGGGCCAGGCGAAAGCTGTCGTCCGACTCGCTGCGCCGCACGTAACCTTCATCCTGCAGGGTTTCCAGCAAACGTCGCACGGTGGTGCGGTGCAGGCCGGTGAGCTCGGCCAGGCGGGTGGGACTAGCGCCGCCGTCCAGGCGATTGAGCGCGTTGAGCAAGGCCAGGCCGCGGCTCAACCCGCGCACTGTCTTGTAATCGGAATCGCGGTCTTTATTCATAAAAGCCTTTAAAAACAATGATGTGCACCAAGTGCACGAGCGGGCGGTTTTTCATTGTAGGGCAAACGGCGCCGTTCCTATACTCGCCACCAACAACTACAAATGCCCTGACAGGGGAAAACACCATGTGCCACGCCTGCCTGCCGTCCTTATCCATTGCCCGCGCTTCATTCACACCAAGCGTAGCGACGCTGCCTTAAGCCCGAACCAGCCAAAACGCCCATTCACTGCCTTGCGCCTGCCTGCGCGAGAACGGTAGCGGCTTGCCTGGGGTTTCCGGGGACGCCGTCGGGCCGTGTCGAGGATTACAACAATGAACACGCTACAAGCAGATCATATTCAGGCCGATTACACCGCTGACGTGGTAGTCATCGGCGCAGGCCCGGTCGGGCTGGCGATTGCCAATTACCTGGGCCAGGCCGGCGTGCAAGTGCTGCAGATCGAGAAGCTCGACCAGTTGATCGATTACCCGCGGGCCATCGGCATCGACGACGAGTCGCTGCGTACCGTGCAGGCCATCGGCCTGGTCGAGCAAGTGCTGCCGCACACCACCCCGTGGCATGCGATGCGCTTCCTGACGCCCAAGGGCCGCTGCTTTGCCGACATCCAGCCGATGACCGACGAGTTCGGCTGGTCGCGGCGCAATGCGTTCATCCAGCCGCAGGTCGATGCCGTGCTGTACCAGGGCCTGGCGCGCTTTGCCAACGTACACACGTTGTTCTCGCGGGATGTGGTCGAGTTCCAGCAGGACGAGCACGGCGTGAGCCTGCGCATGAATGGCCCCGGAGGCCGCCAGGAAAGCGTGCGTGCCCGTTACCTGGTGGCCTGTGATGGCGGCAACAGCCTGATCCGCCGCACGCTGGACATTTCCTTCGAGGGCAAGACCGCCCCTAACCAATGGATCGTTATCGACATCGCCAACGACCCCCTGGGCACGCCAAATGTGTACCTGTGCTGCGATCCGGTGCGCCCATATGTATCGGCGGCGCTGCCCCACGGTGTACGGCGTTTCGAGTTCATGGTGATGCCCGGCGAGACGGAAGCCGAGCTGGGCAAGCCGGAAAACCTGCGCAAGCTGCTGGCCAAGGTGCTGCCTGACCCGGACCGCGTCGAGCTGATCCGCAAGCGCGTATACACCCACAACGCCCGCCTGGCTGGCCAGTTTCGCGCCAGGCGGGTGCTGCTGGCCGGTGATGCGGCGCACATCATGCCGGTGTGGCAGGGCCAGGGTTACAACAGCGGCATGCGCGACGCGAGCAACCTGGGCTGGAAGCTCGCCCTGGTCGCCAAGGGCCTGGCGGGCGAAGCGCTGCTCGATACCTACGAGCAGGAGCGCCGCGACCATGTCAAGGCGATGATCGACCTGTCGGTGCTGGCCGGCCACGTGCTGGCGCCACCGAAGCGCTGGCAGGGCACGCTGCGCGATGGGGTATCGTGGGCGCTGAACTACCTGCCCGCGGTCAAGCGCTACTTCCTCGAAATGCGCTTCAAGCCCATGCCGCAGTATGCCAAAGGTGCGCTGGTGGCAGAGCAGGGCAGCAAGACATCGCCGGTCGGGCGCATGTTCATCCAGCCCAAGGTGCTGACCGAGGCGGGCGAGACCTGCCTGCTGGACGATGTGATCGGCAGCAACTTTGCCTTTATCGCCTGGGGCAACGACCCGCAATGGGGCCTGAGCGCCGAGCAGGTGGCCGCCTGGCGTGCACTGGGCACGTGCTTCATACAGGTTCTGCCGCCGGTGCAGCTCAAGGCTGGCCGTGAAGTGCCGGACGGGGTGGTCCGCGTGGGTGACTGCAGTGGTCGGCTCAAGGACTGGTTCGGTCGCCACCCGGTGTCCATCGCCTTGCTGCGCCCGGACCGTTTCGTCGCTGGCGTGGCCATCCCGCAGACCATTGGCGACGTTAGCGACGCCCTGTTGCGGGCGCTCGACGCCCGGCCTCAGGCCACCGTGCAGGCACCGCTTGCAAGCAAGGTGGCATGAGATGAGCGCGTATCTGCATTGCCTGTCGCATACCCCGCTGGTGGGCTACGTGGACCCGGCACAAGCGGTGCTGGATGAGGTGGACGGGGTGATTGCCGCTGCCCGTGCACGGATCGAAGCATTCGACCCGGAGCTGGTGTTCCTGTTTGCGCCAGACCACTACAACGGTTTTTTCTATGACGTGATGCCGGCGTTCTGCATCGGCATGGCCGCCACTGCCATCGGCGACTTCAACAGTGCCGCCGGCCCGCTGGATGTGCCCCGCGAGGTTGCCGAGGCCTGCGCCAACGCCGTCCTCGAAGCCGGGGTGGACGCTGCGGTGTCGTACCGCATGCAAGTCGACCATGGCTTCGCCCAGCCGCTGGAACTGCTGCTCGGCAGCCTCGCCGCGAGGCCGGTCATTCCGGTGTTCATCAATGGTGTGGCGGTGCCGCTGCCAGGCTTCGCCCGTGCCCGCGCGCTCGGTGAAGCCATCGGTCATTTTGCCCGCAGTACCGGCAAGCGCGTGCTGTTTCTCGGTTCGGGCGGGTTGTCTCACCAGCCACCGGTACCGGAGCTGGCGCGGGTCGATGCACGCATGGCCGAGCGCCTGCTGGGCAGTGGCCGCGAGCTGCCGGCCAGCGAACGCCAGGCCCGCCAGCAGCGGGTAATCAGCGCCGCCGAAGGCTTCGTGCTGGACCAGCACAGCCTGCACCCGCTGAACCCGGGTTGGGACAACCACTTCCTTGACCTGCTGCAACAGCGCCGTTACGCCGAGCTTGACGGCATGGCCAACGCCGAACTGTCGGCACTGGCCGGCAAATCGACCCACGAGGTGAAAACCTGGGTGGCCGCGTTTGCCGCACTCGGTGCCTACGGCACCTACCAGGCCAGCGACCGCTACTACCGGCCGATCCCGGAGTGGATCGCCGGTTTCGCTTCGCTCAGCGCCCATTTCCTGACCTGATCAACAGAGGTACCACCATGACCGGCATTCCCCTCAGCGAAGCCAGCAGCAGCCGCTTCGCCCGTGTCCGCGAAGGCGAGCTCGACCTGCAACTGCACTACAACGACCTGGGCCAAGGCGCCGAAACCGTGGTCATGCTGCACGGCTCTGGCCCAGGTGCCAGCGGCTGGGCCAACTTCAACCGCAACCTCGAACCGCTGCTGGCCGCCGGTTACCGTGTGCTGCTGGTGGACTGCCCGGGCTGGAGCAAGAGCGACCCGATCGTCTGCAGCGGTTCGCGCTCCAACCTCAACGCCAACGCGCTCAAGGGCCTGCTGGATGTGCTGGGCCTGGAGCGCGTGCACATCATTGGTAACTCGATGGGTGGCCACAGCGCCGTGGCCTTTGCCCTCGACCACCCCGAGCGGGTCGGCAAACTCGTGTTGATGGGCGGCGGTACTGGCGGCGCCAGCCCGTTCGTGCCGATGCCCACCGAGGGTATCAAGCTGCTCAACGGCCTGTACCGCGAACCGACCATCGAAAACCTGAAGAAGATGATGAATGTCTTCGTCTACGACCCCAGCGACCTTACCGAAGAGCTGTTCCAGACCCGCCTGGACAACATGCTCAGCCGCCGCGACCACCTGGACAATTTCGTCGCCAGCCTGGCCGCCAACCCGCGCCAGTTCCCCGACTTTGGCCCGCGCCTGCATGAGATCCGCGCCCGCAGCCTGATCGTCTGGGGCCGCAACGACCGTTTCGTGCCGATGGACGCCGGCCTGCGCCTGCTGGCCGGCATTCCCGACTCGGCCCTGCACGTGTTCAACAACTGTGGCCATTGGGCCCAGTGGGAGCACGCCGACACCTTCAACCGCCTGGTACTGGACTTCCTCCAGCATTGATTTGAGGTACACCCATGACCATCGACACGCCAACCCTCGAACGCCTGGCCGCCGACCTGCGCCGCGCACAGCAGCAGGGTGAAGCCATCGCGCCGCTGCGTGATGCCATCGGCCCGGAAAACGCCGAAGCCGCCTACCGTATCCAGCGCCTGAATGTGGCCCATGCCTTGGCCGAAGGCCGGCGGCTGGTTGGCCGCAAGATCGGCCTGACCAACCCCAAGGTGCAAGCCCAGCTGGGTGTCGACCAGCCCGACTTCGGCAGCCTGTTCGCCGACATGTGCTACGGCGACAACGAATGCGTGCCTTATGCCAGCGTGATGCAGCCAAAGATCGAGGCCGAGATTGCCTTGGTACTGGCGCATGACCTGCCCAGTGCCGAAACCACCTTCGCCGATGTGATCGCCGCTACCGGCTACGTGCTGCCAGCGTTGGAAATCGTCGGCAGCCGCATCCAGGGATGGAACATCCGCTTCGCCGACACCGTCGCCGACAACGCTTCCAGCGGCTGCTTCGTGCTTGGCGGCCCGGCGCGTCAACTGCTGGACCTTGACCTGCGCACTGCGGCCATGCGTATGACGCGCAATGGCGAGCTGGCCTCCAGTGGCAGCGGCGCAGAATGCCTTGGCCACCCGCTCAACGCCGCCGTGTGGCTGGCACGCACCATGGCCCGCCTGGGCGAGCCGCTGCGCGCTGGCGACATTGTCCTTACCGGCGCCCTGGGGCCAATGGCGACGGTGGCCCCAGGCGACCATTTCGAAGCCGAAATCGACGGCCTTGGCCGTGTCGGCGTGACCTTCAGCGGCGAATGACGGAGTACCCCATGAGCCACAAACGCAAAGCCGCCATCATTGGTTCCGGCAATATCGGTACCGACCTGATGATCAAGATCCTGCGCAACGCCCAACATATCGAGATCGCCGCGATGGTCGGCATCGACCCCGCCTCCGACGGCCTGGCGCGGGCTGCCCGGATGGGCGTGGCGACGACCCATGAAGGCGTCGAGGGCCTGACCCGGTTGCCGCTGTTTGGCGAGATCGACTTCGTCTTCGACGCCACCAGTGCGGGTGCCCACGTCAACAACGACGCCTTCCTGCGCCAGCACAAGGCGGACCTGCGGGTCATCGACCTGACCCCCGCGGCTATCGGCCCGTACTGCGTGCCGGTGGTCAACCTGGAGCAGCACCTGCAGGCGCGCAACGTCAACATGGTCACCTGCGGTGGCCAGGCCACCATCCCGATGGTTGCGGCGGTGTCGCGTGTGGCCAAGGTGCACTACGCCGAAATCGTCGCCTCGATCGCGTCGAAGTCCGCCGGGCCTGGCACCCGCGCCAACATTGACGAGTTCACCGAAACCACCAGCAAGGCCATCGAGGTGATCGGCGGCGCGGCCAAGGGCAAGGCGATCATCATCATGAACCCTGCAGAGCCGCCGCTGATGATGCGTGACACCGTATACGTGCTCAGTGAAGCTGCCGACCCGCAACAGGTGGCGGCAAGCATCGAGGAAATGGCCGCCGCCGTGCAGGCCTACGTGCCGGGTTACCGGCTCAAGCAGCAGGTGCAGTTCGAGCAGGTGGAAAACCTGAATATTCCAGGCCATGGCCAATTCAGCGGCTTGAAGACATCGGTGTTCCTCGAAGTCGAAGGCGCTGCCCATTACCTGCCGGCCTATGCCGGCAACCTCGACATCATGACTTCCGCCGCGCTGGCCACTGCCGAGCGCATGGCCCTGGCAATGGGAGCCCTGGCATGAACGGCAAGCAACTCTATATCAGTGACGTGACCCTGCGCGATGGCATGCATGCCATTCGCCACCAGTATTCGCTGGACGACGTGCGCGCCATTGCCCGCGCGCTGGATTTGGCCAAGGTCGACTCGATCGAAGTGGCCCATGGCGATGGCCTGCAGGGTTCCAGCTTCAACTACGGTTTCGGTGCCCACACCGACCTTGAATGGATCGAAGCAGCAGCCGACGCGGTCAACCACGCCAAGATCGCCACGCTGTTGCTGCCAGGGATTGGCACCTTGCATGACTTGAAAAACGCCTACGACGCCGGTGCGCGCATCGTGCGCGTGGCCACCCACTGCACCGAGGCGGATGTTTCGCGCCAGCACATCGAGTATGCCCGTGAACTGGGCATGGACACGGTGGGTTTCCTGATGATGAGCCACATGCAGACGCCTGAAGGCCTGGCCCGGCAGGCCCGTCTGATGGAGAGCTACGGCGCCACCTGCATCTACGTGGTGGACTCGGGCGGGGCGATGAACATGGACGACATCCGCGCGCGATTCCGCGCGGTCAAGGCTGTGCTCGACCCTGCGACCCACACCGGTATCCATGCCCACCACAACCTCAGCCTCGGCGTGGCCAACTCCATCGCCGCGGTGGAAGAGGGCTGCGACCGCATCGACGCCAGCCTGGCCGGCATGGGGGCCGGTGCCGGCAATGCACCGCTGGAGGTGTTCATCGCCGCCGCCGACAAGCTCGGCTGGAATCACGGTACCGACCTGTACGCGCTGATGGATGCCGCCGATGACCTGGTGCGCCCATTGCAGGACCGGCCGGTGCGGGTGGACCGGGAAACCCTGGCCCTGGGCTATGCCGGGGTCTACTCGAGCTTCTTGCGCCACGCCGAAGTGGCCGCTGCCAGGTACGGCATCAAGGCGGTGGATATCCTGGTCGAGCTGGGCAAGCGGCGGATGGTAGGCGGTCAGGAAGACATGATCGTCGATGTAGCGCTGGACCTGCTCAAACGCTGATGCACCTGGCGGGGGCGCGGTGCCCCCGCCTGGCAACAACCCACTACAAGAACAACAGGGTGGCTTCATGACTTCTCTTGCAAACAACCCGCCGCGTGCGGCCATCACCATTGGCCTGTGTTTTCTCGTTGCCCTGCTCGAAGGCCTCGACCTGCAAGCCGCCGGCATCGCCGCCCCTGGCATGGCCAGCGCCTTCAACTTGGGCAAGCTGCAAATGGGCTGGGTGTTCAGTGCCGGTATCCTCGGCCTGCTGCCCGGCGCCCTGGTCGGCGGCTGGCTGGCGGACCGCGTGGGGCGCAAACGCGTGCTGATCGCGTCGGTGGCACTGTTCGGCCTGTTTTCCCTGGCCACGGCCCACGCCTGGAGCCTGCCCAGCCTGTTGCTGGCGCGGCTGCTCACCGGGGTAGGGTTGGGCGCCGCATTGCCCAACCTGATCGCCCTGTGCAGCGAGGCCGCCGGCGAGCGCCTGCGCGGCAGCGCCGTCAGCCTGATGTACTGCGGCGTACCGTTGGGAGCAGCACTGGCGGCCGGTATCGGCATTGCCGGTTACAGCGGCGAGTGGCAGCGGGTGTTCCATGTCGGTGGCGCCGGGCCGCTGCTGATCCTGCCGTTGCTGGCGTTCTACCTGCCGGAGTCGCGCCAGTTTCGCGCCACACAGCCGGCCGGCGATACACCTGGCCTGTGCCGCGAGCTGTTCGGCCAGGGCGCCACATGGCTGTTGTGGCTGAGCTATTTCTTCACCCTGATGGTGGTGTACATCCTGATCAACTGGCTACCGAGCCTGTTGGTCGGCCAGGGCTTCAGCAGCCATGACGCCAGCTGGGTGATGTTTGCCCTGCAGATCGGCGCCGCCATCGGCACCCTGGCCCTGGGCCAGCTGCTTGAACGCTTGCCGGCCTGGGCGACGGCGACGCTGGTGTACCTGGGCATCCTGGCTGCCCTCGGTGGCCTGGGCCTGGCCAGTGACCTGCGCGGCATGCTCGCGGCCGGTTTCTTTGCCGGCTTCTTCGCCACTGGCGGGCAAGGGGTGCTGTATGCCTTGGCGCCGCACTTCTACCCCGCACGCGTGCGCGCCACCGGCGTGGGTGCGGCGGTTGCGGTTGGCCGCCTGGGCGCCATGAGCGGGCCACTGGTAGCTGGCCAGATGCTCGCCCTCGGTGCCGGCTCTGCCGGCGTGCTGCTGGCCTCGGCACCGGGCGTGGTGATTGCTGCCCTGGCACTGTTCCGCCTGATCGGCCGTCGCCCGGTATAACGCCACTCGCTGTTCACCCTGGCGTGCTCCCTGCTGCTTCTGCGGCAGGGCTTCCTACAACTACAAGAAAGTGAAGTCACCATGCACAAGGCCCGAAAAACCTGCCTGGCGCTGAGCGCCTGCCTGTTTTGCGCCAATCCGCCCCACGCCGCTGGCTTTGTCGAAGACAGCCATGCCGAGCTGGTGCTGCGCAACTATTATTTCGACCGCAACTACCTGGGCCCGTCCCCGCAGGCCGCCGCCCGTGAATGGGCCCAGGGCTTCATCCTGAATCTCAGTTCAGGCTTCAGCCAAGGGCCTGTAGGTTTCGGCCTCGACGCCAAGGGCATGCTCGGGGTAAAGCTGGACTCTTCACCCGACCGTGCCGGCACCGGGCTGCTGCCGTTCGACCGCAGTACGCGCGAGCCGGCGGACAACTATTCCGAGCTGGGCCTGACCGGCAAGCTGCGCATTTCACGCACCGAGCTGCAGGGCGGCAGCATCAGTACTTTTCTGCCGATTGCCTTCGCCAGCCCCACGCGCCTGCTGCCACAGACGTTTCGCGGCGCTTACCTGCGTTCATCCGACATCGACCGCCTGAGCCTGCATGCCGGCTGGCTCGACCGCATCAACCTGCGCGACTCGACCGACTACCAGAAGATGAGCATCGGCTCGCCCAACGGGCGCTTCAACGGCGCTGCCACATCTGACCGCTTCACCTTTCTGGGCGGTGACTACGCCTGGTCCGAGGCCTTGACCCTGCGGTATTACCACGCCGAACTGGACCAGCTGTACCGCAAGGACTACTTCGGCCTGGTCGACGAGCGCCAGCTTGGCACTGGGCGCCTGAAAAGCGATGTGCGCCTGTTCGTCACGGGTGAGGACGGTGCAGCCAAGGCCGGCAAGGTCGACAACCGCAACACGGCCTTGATGCTGAGCTATGCCTGGGCCAGCCATAGCGTTGGCGTGGGCTACATGCGCCTGGATGGCGATACCGCCATGCCTTACCTGTACGGTACCGAGCCGCTGGTGATCACCGAAGGCACGCTGAGTTCGGAGTTTCTCAACCCCAGGGAGCGCAGCTGGCAGGTCAGGTTCGACCAGGATTTTGCCCCGTTCGGGTTGCCGGGGCTCAAGGGCATGCTGCGCTACGTACGGGGTGACAACATCGAACTGCCGGGCTTCGGCGGGGCCGGGCTGAGTGAAAGCGAGAAGGATGTGGAGCTGTCGTACACCGTGCAGCAGGGCACGTTCAAAGGTGTGGCGTTGCGCGTGCGGCATGCCTGGTATCGCAATGATTTTGCAGCGGGTGCGACGCACCGGGACGACAACGAGCTGCGCGTCAACCTGGACTACACCGTGAGGCTCTGGTGACTGGGGCATACGCATGCTCCATCAGCGCCGGGCAGACAACTGCTGCGGTGCCAGAAACGCATCATGGAAATAGTTGCGCACAGCCTGCATCGCCGGGCTGAACGCCCGCTCCCGGTGCCAGGCCAGCCCCACGCTCATCGGCGTCACCGGGTCGCTGATGGTCACTGTCTCGATGCGCTTGCCCTCCAGCGACCAGGGCCGGTGCACCAGGTCGGACAGAATCGCCACGCCGCTGCCATTGGCGACCATGCTGCGCACGGCCTCCACCGAACTGGTCCTGACCCGCACGCGCGGCTGCTGCCCGGCCTGCTGCCAATAGCGCATGGCGCTTTGCTCGGCCTCATCGACTGTGAGCAGAATGAAAGGCTCCTTGGCGACATCGGCCAGGCTCACCGCCGAGCGCTCGCACAGCGGATGATGCCCGGGCAACCACAACCGCCGCTCGGAGTTGAACAACGTCTCCGAAACGATGGCAGGGTGGGTGAGGTTGGCGGTGAGCACCACCGCCATGTCGAAACGCCCCTCCAGCAGGCCTTGTTCGATGGCGCTGCGCTCCTGCTCGTACAGCTCCAGGGTTACGCCTGGATGCCAGTGCTCCAGGCGCTGCAGGTGGTGGGGCAGGAAGTAGCCGATCACCGTGTAGCTTGCGGCCAGGCGCAGCAGGCCACTGGCGCGCATGTCCGGTAGCGGGCTGTTCAACGCATCGTCGACGCTGCGCATTATCACGTAGGCGCGGTTCAGGAAGTGCCGGCCAGCTTCAGTCAGGCTCATGCCTTGGGCGGAGCGCTGGAACAACAGCATGCCGAGCATCGCCTCGAGCTCCTTGATCGCCGTGGTCACCGCCGACTGGGAGATGTTCAGGTGGATCGCCGCCTGGGATATCTGGCCGATCTCGGCAGTGGCGATAAAATAACGGACCTGGCGCAAGGTCAGTGACACGGTAGGCTCCTGTGGCGGCTGCAGGTATCTGATTTTCCGAAGACACCCTATCTGTTTATAGATCTTCCCAAGGGGGCGACGAGAATCTAACGTGGCCTGCATGCAGTCACAAGTGCCAGGAGAGACAGTCATGCAAGTGGTGGATTTCAACTCGGACATGGGTGAGGGCTTTGGCCCGTGGACCATTGGCGATGGCGTCGACAACGAGTTGATGGGCTACATCAGCACGGCCAACATCGCCACCGGCTTTCATGCCGGCGACCCCGGCACCATGCGCCGCACTGTCGAGCGGGCCAAGGCCCTGGGCGTTGCAGTAGGGGCGCACCCGGGTTTCCGCGACCTGGTCGGCTTCGGCCGCCGGCACATCAATGCGCCGGCCCAGGAGCTGGTCGACGACATGCTCTACCAACTCGGCGCGCTGCGTGAAATTGCCCGCGCCCAGGGCGTGTCCCTGCAGCACATCAAGCCGCACGGGGCGCTGTACATGCACCTGGCGCGTGACGAAGAAGCCGCGCGGCTGCTGGTGGAAAACCTGCGGGTAATCGAGCCCGAACTGCTGCTGTATTGCATGCCGGGTTCGGTGATCTGCCGGATCGCCCGGCAACTCGGCCAGCCGGTGGTTCGCGAGTTCTACGCCGACCGCGAATACGACCTGAGTGGTTCGATCGTGTTCACCCGCAATGTCCGTGGTCATGAACCCAGGGCAGTGGCTGAGCGGGTGCTGCGGGCCTGCCAGCAGGGCGTGGTGCGCACGGTCGAGGGCCAGGACCTGGCCATCGAGTTCGACTCCATCTGCCTGCACAGTGATACCCCGGGTGCGCTGGACCTGGTCGAGGCCACGCGCAAGGCGCTGGACACAGCGGGCATCGAGGTGCGAGCCCCGCGCTGAGCCCATGTGGCATGCGGCATGTACCCGCCGCAGCCCGCGCATTTTGTTTTTGCCTGCCTTTCTATAAAGATTCCAAGAAAAGGAACAGTCATGGCCGAACCGCTTGCTACAACCCCGATCCGTTACAGCTTCGGCGCCGACGAGCATCTGTTTGCCGAAGTCAGTGACAGCATGTCGCTGGAGGCTTTTTTCAAGGGCATGGCCATCACCCGTGCGGTGGAGCGGCTGGCGCTGGATGGCGTGCTGGATGTGTGCCTGGCCAACGCGTCGTTCCAGATCCGCTTCGACCCGGACCGCATCGCCCCCGAAACGCTGCTCGACGCCGTGCGCGGTGCAGAAGCCCAGGCGGTGGCCGAGCGCAGCTTGCACACGCGAATCATCGAGATACCGGTGCTGTACAACGACCCGTGGACGCACGAAACCCTGATGCGCTTTCGTGACCGCCACCAGGACCCGACCAGCACCGACCTGGAGTACGCGGCGCGCATCAACGGTCTGGCCGATGTCGAGGCGTTCATCGCTGCGCACAGCGGCGCGCCCTGGTTCGTGTCGATGGTCGGCTTCGTCGCCGGCTTGCCGTTCATGTTCCAGATGGTCGAGCGCGAGCGGCAGTTACAGGTGCCCAAATACCTGCGGCCACGCACCGACACCCCCAAGCTCACCTTGGGCCATGGCGGCTGCTTTGGTTGCATCTACTCGGTGCGCGGGGCAGGGGGCTACCAGATGTTCGGCGTTACTCCGGCGCCGATCTACGACCCGCAGCAGACATTGAATTACCTGAAGGCGCACATGGTGTTCTTCCGACCAGGAGACATCGTGCAGTTCAAGCCCATCGACCGCCGCACCTACGACCAGGCAGTGGCGGATGTGGAGGAGGGCCGCTTCGACCTGCGCATTCGCCCGGTGGAGTTTTCCCTGGACGCGTTCCTCGCCGACCCGGTCGGCTACCCCAAATCGCTGCAGGAGGTGCTGGCATGATCAAGGTACTCAAACCGGGCCTGGCCACCTCCGTGCAGGACCTGGGCCGCGAAGGCTACTACCACCTGGGCATCCCGCCGTCTGGTGCACTTGACCAGTATGCCCTGAGCGCCGCCAACCACCTGGTGGGCAACCCGGCCGGTGCGGCAGGCCTTGAATGCGCGCTGGTGGGGCCGGAGCTGGAGTTCCAGCACGATGCACTGGTGGCGGTATGCGGGGCACAGATGCCGGTGTTGCTCGATGGCCGTGAGCAGCGCCCGGACACGGCGTTTGCCGTGCGCGCGGGGCAGGTGTTGCGGTTCGGCTTCCCTACCGCTGGCGCCCGTGCCTATCTGGCGGTGGCCGGAGGCATCGATGTACCCGAGGTGCTCGGTAGCCGCTCCACCTATGCCCTGGGAGCGCTGGGCGGGTTCCATGGGCGCAAGCTGATGGCGGGCGATGTGCTGCCGGTCGGCCTGCCGAGCGGCAAGACCCACGCCGGTGCCAGCCTGCCCATGGCCCTGCGCCAGGCCCTGGGCGGCGAAGTGGTACTGCGGGTGGTGCCGGGCCTGTACTTCCACCGCCTGACCGACGCGGCGGCGCAAAGCTTCTTCACCCAGGCCTGGACGGTCGGCTCCGAGGCGGACCGTATCGGCTATCGCTACAAGGGCGGCAGTGCCTTGAGCTTCCAACCGCGGGAACAGCCGTTCGGTGCCGGGTCGGACCCCTCCAATATCGTCGACAGCTGCTACCCGATCGGTTCGATTCAGGTGCCGGCGGGGCTGGAGCCGATCATCCTGCACCGGGATGCAGTGTCGGGCGGTGGCTATGCCATGATCGGCACGGTGATCAGCGCCGACCTCGATCTGATCGGGCAGATGCAGCCGAACCAGCAGGCACGGTTTCTGGCGGTCAGCCTGGAGCAGGCGCTGGAGGCGCGGCGGTCGTACAAGAAGAAGCTCGGTTGCCTGGCCAGGCTGTTCTCCTGAGCGCAATGCGTTTTTCTCATTGAAGCAGGAGCAACTGTCTTGCACAAAATTTAATCGGCGTGCGCGATCCCTGTGGGAGCGGGCTTGCCCGCGAACACCGGCGAAGCCGGTGCCATCCACCCTCATGGATTCTTCGCGGGTAAATCCGTTCCTACATTCACGTTCGAATATTCCTACAGCGACTTGGGAAACGCCAGGCTCCCCCCACAACGGCAGTGCGCGACATGGTCGCGGTCGCTGCCAGGGAGCAGCGGCTGCTTTGCCATTGCCGCCGCTGAAGGCGGGCTGCCGCACGACCAGTGCATGTCCTGCGAGCGCCAGGGTCTGCCGATCCTCCTGCCGCTGCGCCGCGCGCTGCGGTGGCCGACAGCCTGCATATTTCGGCCAAGCTGGGCCTGCGCACCTTGCGCATGGGTTACCTGTACGTGCTGCTCGACCGGCAGGTCTGGCATGGCTACGAGGTCAGTGCGCAGGGTCATTTACGCTATTTCAACCCGTACGAGCCACAGGACGGTCCGCCGTCGCCGCTGCCGGCAGCCGACGTGTGCCTGCGGTTGCTGCAAACATGTGATCGGTGAAGAAACCAGCGAGCAGCTAGATATCGTGCCCATGCAGATCCGCGTGATCAAACACATCCGTAAAGTTTACGGTTGCCGCGGCTGTGAAATCGCTCCGGGCACCGCCGACCAACCCGCTCAGTTGATCGAAAAGAGCATGGCCAGTCCGAGCGTCTTGGCGATGCTGCTGACGACCAAGTATGTCGATGGCTTACCGCTGCACCGTTTCGAAACGGTGCTGAGCAGACACGGTATCGAAATTCCGCGTCAGACCTTGGCACGCTGGGTGATTCAGTGCGGCGAGCACCTGCAACCACTGCTGAATCTGATGCGCGACCGGTTGCTGGAAAGCCCGGTCATCCATTGCGACGAAGCGCGCGTCCAAGTGCTTAAAGAAGCGGATCGAGACCCGACCAGCGAATCCTGGATGTGGGTGCAAGCCAGTGGGCCACCGGATCAGAAAGTCGTGCTGTTCGACTACACCTCCATCGGTGCTGCCGAGTCGGAACTGGTTCATCATGTTCATGGCTCTGCGGCCAACGTGGCCGATATCATGCAGGTTGCCAAGCTGTTGCATGGCAAAGACAGTACGGTTTATGCAGACGCTGGATGCACCAGTCTCGAGAATCGTAAAGAGCATGATGGCGTAAGGTCGTCTGGTAAATTGCGGCGCGGCACAGCGCGTGTTCCAGGCTCAAAAAACGCAGTGTTTTCCACAAGACCAAGCGCAACATGGAGTACTGCAAAGCTCAGGTACGGGATAAGGCCGAGCATCCGTTTTAGTTAATCAAGAACCAATTTGGTTGCGTGGAATTACGTTTTTGTGAGCTGATGAAAAACACAGCTCAGCTGACCATGCTGTCGTTCTGTCAAGTTTTTGGAAAGCTCGAAAAAAGTTTGTGGGTATGGGTAAGGTTCGCCTGTAGCGAGCAGAGTCAGTCGGGCGCCCTGCATATTATTTATCGCTCACCTTTTTTACCTAATGGCAATGTAATTGTGCAGGGGGTATCAACTTGTCGTCATGGCGCGACAAGTTGAATGGGGAGTGTTTATTTACTCTGGCTTGTTACGCAGGTTAGTGATAAGTCGGTTCCAGTAGCGTACAGCACTCAAAGTGCTGCTGTCTCGTTAGCCAGGTTTTGTTTTCAGGGTTTATCGGATCACCATCAACGATAGCGGGTTTAATCTCGAATAGCTCCATGCCTTTAGGTCGTGAGTGCTTATTCTTGTCAATCATTTTGGTCTGCCAATTGAGCAAATAGATCGGGAAGGTGTCGAGCGGCTGGCGTGCATGGTTTATGCTCGCCGCAAGTTCGTCGAAGCGCAGAAAGTGCAGCCCAAGGGTAAGACGGGCCGCGCCGATGTGGCGCTGGCGATGATCAACAAGCTGTACGGCATCGAGCGCGAACTCAAGGAGGTGAGCGACGAACAGCGGTTCCTCGGTCGCCAGGAAAGAAGCCTGCCACGCCTCGGTCAGTTGAAAAGCTGGCTGGACAAGACGTACTCCCAGGTCACACCGCAAAGTGTGCTGGGCAAGGCCGTGCACTATCTGGCGAACAACTGGAGTCGGTTGGAACGCTATGTCGAGGCCGGTCATTTACCGATCGACAACGACCTGGCAGAGCGTGCGATCAAGCCATTTGTCATCGGGCGCAAGGCGTGGCTGTTCAGTGACACGCCCAAGGGTGCGACGGCCAGTGCGCAGATCTACAGCTTGGTCGAGACCGCCAAGGTCAACGGCCAGGAGCCCTATACGTGGCTGCGCCACGTACTGGAGCGCCTGCCGTATGCATCGTCGGTGGCAAACTACGAAGCCCTGCTGCCGTGGAACTGCTCGCCAGAGATGCCACGGTAACCTGTGGGCCCATCATGTGATAGGTGTGGTTCATGGATCGCACTCGGCGTAGTGGCTCTACCCAAGCCTCCGGCGGAGCGCAATCTGCCGCCTAAGTGCTACGCCGATACTGCGATCAATATCGAATGCAACCCGTCATCCCGCTGCCTCAATGAAGCGCAAACCCAAGCCTGGCTTACCCAGACTGTTTGATCGGGGCAGGTACCGGCAGCGCAACATCATCAAGCGCAAGTTTGGCTGGCTGGAAATTCTCTCTGCACTGATGCTGAGGTTGCTCTCATTTGTGCGGTCTGAAATCTTATGATCCCAATGAGTGATTTTGGGTGGTTTTCACATGAATATGTTTATTGAATAAAGGGGCACTATTTTATCAAATTTTTGAGATCTTTACTGGAGAAGGGCAGTCTCGGTGTATCGAAGTTACGTAAAATTAGCAGATGAGGATCGAGCTTTAACCTACACAGATTCTGCAGGGTGGGTTTTCCTCCGGCCACCAAGGCAGGTTCGAAGCCATAAATTTCATCTGGGGCGAGCGGGCCGTATTTCTTGAGTGCGCGCTCGAATAAAGGCTTTCCGTTTGAATCGGTGTTATCATAATCCTCTGGTTCGCTAGTCCCGAATAGCGATTGGATCGTAATGTTTTGAGCGGTCAGTTCTTTGATTTTTAGTCGATTCTTTACTGCGAGTATTTCATTGTGGTTGCAGATGATTGAAGTGCTGTGTCCGGTTTTTTCGCCGCACAAGTAAAGGTTTCCAAACGCGCTTCTGGCTATTACATGGAATTTATCAAGGGGTTCTATCGGTGTATCCTTGAGCCAGGCATCTTTAATATGCTCGTAATCATCGGGGTTAACAGTCCAAAAAAGTCCATTTGCATATCCTGCCCACCCTTCATTTTTCCAGTATTGGATCAATACAGGTGGAAGTATGCTCTTCCACTTTTCAAAGCTAGCTTCTGGAACGCTGGTTCGCTGAGTTGCTTCTCCAAAGTACTCGATAAATTCAGCAAAATCTAAGTCACGCATTACTTATTTTCCTTTTTTATCTGGAGGGCAAATGCTTAGTTCGACACTCATCATCGCCTTACCATCGCCCCGCTCGATGGCTCTGTCTGCTGCGCTTTCGATGGTCTTGATTCTTTCCTTATGTCCCCAGCTTCCACCAATGGCGCTGTTTATACGTTTGTCTCCTAACCCTGTGGGGTCGGGTTTGGCCCAGCCTCCCGCGATCATATCAGGCTCGTGGAGCGCGGCTAATTTTTCCATGATCGCGCCGCTCTCTGCTTTGGCTTCGGCTTTCGCGACTTTAGGGGCTACGCCCTTGTTTCTTTTACTTTCGTATACGCTTTTCTCTATTTCTTTACGCCTGTCACGTCGGTAATCGCGCTGCGCTTTGTCCGCCAGAGGATTTCGGCCGGAATCTCCAGTTTTCCGCTTGGTTTCGTAGAACATTTTCCTTGCACCAGAGAAATCTTTGGCCGACATATTGTTGATTGCATCCTCCTGCCGCTTGAGCTGGCGAGCATACTCTTTGAGATACCCTTTTTTTTCTGTCTCGCTCATTTTTTTGTAGGCGTCAGACTGTCGAGGGTCGAAGCACTCTGGTTTTTTCTTTTGCAGCTTCTTCGGTCGTACCTTCCCGCCTGGCGCCTTTTTACGTGCAGCTGCCGCCTTAGCTCGCTTCTGCGCTGTTTCTTTTGCCGTTCGCTCAATAACCTCCTTGGATGTCTTGACGGATGCCTCCGCCACTGCCTTGGCGCCATGCCTACCTAATTTGCCTGCTGTTCCTAGGTACCCTGCAAATGGAACTGCCGATAGCAAAGATAGAGCGGCTCCCGCGTAGTCACCACGGGCGAGGCTGATGCCCGCATTAGCGACATCAGCTATTTCGCCAACGACTGGGATCAGACCTACGATATCTAACCCTAGCTGAAGGCCATCCAGTATCTCATCGCCTGTTGCGCCTTCTGCTGGTGATTCCGTTTTCACATCAGGGTTAGAGGACTCCGCAGTATCTCCGGTGGCGAGCGTTTCACCTCTTACTCTACCTAGCGTGTTGCCATTCGGCGTGGTGGTCGCGCCGCTGTTTTTCGATGATGGGTAGAGTTGAGTGTAGGTTGGTATGTCCTCCAAATCAGCCAGTTCCCTGTGGTACGCCTCCTGACGAAGGGCCTCATACTGCGTTTCATCCAGCTGCAGGGATTTTCCCCACTCGTGGGCCCCATCGGCAAATTCCACCAGCACCTTGCCGGTGCCATCAGTCTGCACAAACATCCTGTCTGGACCGTTTGGCAGTTTACGTAGCGATACTTCCTGTACTTGGACATGCAGCGTGTCCAGTTGAATGGGCTGTTCACTCATGGCATCAACTCCCATTCATCCAGAACAGGTCGCCATGACGAACCAAGTGACATCCTTCCGCACGCACGGAACTACTGTGCTCCAGCGGATGGCATTTGCCTTCGACGGTGCCGCTCTTGACCCCTTTGGCTTGGCCGGTTGCGTCACCGATGGTCTTTGGAGTGAAACTGCGCTTGTAGACGACTACAGGATGGCCATTAGCACGTACGCTTTTCGCCACACCGCTGCTGGTATCCAGTTCTGCCGTGACCGGATAAGGCACGGGTGGAACGCTGCTGCCCATCGGTGTTTTGCAAACATCGGGCGCGATGCTGATAACCGTCCATTTCGTCTGTTGCCGAGCCATTACGTTATCGGCCATCAGACGTGCTCCCTGCTGCGGTGCGGGGCGCGCCGAATGATGGGCGCTTCTGGATTGGTTTCGAAACGCGCTTCGAGCACACGAATATCCAGCGAATTGGACAGGCTGATGCGGTGCGTCATCGACAGGGTCATGGCATCGGTGTCGATGCGCAATGTGTCGGTGAGCATCGGCAGCGGCAGCATTACGCCGTTGGTCATGCGCATGAGCACGAAGGGGCGGTGACCTGGAAGCTGGACTTCACAGTTACCATCTTGGCTCAGGGATGGATCAGTCAGGTTGAGCAGGGCAATGCGTGCATCCGGTGCAGGAAAAGCTACCTGCTGGTCAACCGGGGCGCCATTCCAGTAGCCGAAATCAAAATCCTGTGGCAACCCGGGCCAGTGGTCCTCCTCCCAGCTTTGGTCATAAGTACCTGCAAGTGCCAAGCGCGGCGCCCACGCTCGGCCAACGATGCCGAAGCCGGCCGGCCTGCAGTCATAGGAGGCCGCGAGCTCAGCCATAGCAGAGGCATTGAGTGGGCCAGCTGGATGCCGCGAGCGCAGCAGGCGCTCGATGGGGTTGTCCAAATGCTCGATCTGAGGCGCCGGCAGGCTGGCCAGCGTCTCGCCGGTCTGCTCGTAGTGCAACTCTTCATGACCGTGTTCCAGCCAGCCACAGCCCAATGGGTTACTGAAGCAAACTTCATTGAGCAGGAACTCGGAGGCATCGGGGTTTTGCCCGTATTCGGGATTGGCGAACCGGCTGGTGCCGCCAAAAGCATGCTCCCAGCGCAACGGAACACGCGTGGCAAGCTCTGGGTCTGTGAGGTACCAGCCGAAGAAGTTGTGATGAAACTCTCGTGGACCGGTGAAGCGCAGGGTCTTGTCCAGTAACACGATTGGCGTGAGCTGTTCTCTGTTGCGACGCCGAACTTCCAGTACTTCTGCCTGGCGCGCCTGCAATTCATCAGCGGTCAGGTAAACATTCGGTGCGCGCTTCGGGGGTGGCGGATCAGGGATTACTTGCTTGGGACGGGTCGATGTAACACGGACACTGGCTTCCCACGAAGTTGCAGGTTGTCCTGCCGGCGCATGCGCATGGCCGACGACGATGACATCGCAGCGTGGCTTGAATGGCGCCAGGTCGCTCTCTTCTAATACGGAACTGCTGCCGATCTCTGCATAGTAGGTATCGGCCATGCACAGCGGCACTGGTTCGTCATCGACGACGATGGCTCGGAGTTTGCCAGGACAGCCATCAATATTTTCAAGGCGATATCCGACCTTCATTGCAATGACAGGATGTTCCTGACCGTCAGGCGCAAGCGCGCTGAAGCACATGACGTCAAAAGGCGTCAGGTTGCGAAATTCCATGTTGGGTTACCCCTTCAGTTGAGATCGACATCCTTGCCGTTGATTTGCACAGGCCCTGTGGCACTGAAGTCAAAGTTGCTGCCGTTGATCAGCACGGTCCCGTCGGACTTCATGACCAACGTCGCCTTGCCTACCGTGATGCTGAATTCATCGCCTGCTGTGATGTTGAAGCGGTTGCCGACGATCACGGACTTGTGTACGCCTACCTGCTCGCTTTGGCTCAGGCCAACTGTCGTATTCATCGCCGCACCGACACTGACTTGATAGCCCGCACCAATGGTCAGCGCCTTGGCTAGGCCGATGGTTTCCGCCTTCGCCAACTTGATGGTTTCGGTCTTGTTGGCACCGATGGTGACGTGGCGATTGAGCCCGATGCTGATGGTTTCGTTTTTGCCGACGTCTTCGGTGCGATGGTCGCCGATGGAGATGGTTTCGTTGTGGTCCACCCGCTCGCTGCGGTCGTTGCCGACGAAGGTAGTTTCGTTGTGCTTCACGACGTTGTTCTGATCCTTCTCCGCATGGATAAACACCTCCTGCCGACCCAGCTCATCCTCGAAACGCAGCTCGTTGAAGCCATCACCCTTGTGGGTCTGGCTCTTGATGGTCATGCGGGTCTTGTGGTCGGGCAGGTCGTAGGGCGGCAGCTGGTTACCGCAATAGGTGCGCCCAGTGATCATCGGCTGGTCGGGGTCACCGTTGACGTACTGGATGATCACGTCCTGGCCGATACGCGGGATGGCCATCGCGCCCCAACTGCCACCGGCCCATCCCTGGGATACCCGCACCCAGCAGGAGCTGAACTCGTTGTTGTTGCTCTCCCGGTCCCAGGGGAAGCTGACCTTGACCCGGCCCCACTCGTCGCAGTAGATCTCCTCGCCGGGCGGGCCGACCACGGTGGCCATGTGCGGGCCGTCCACGCGAGGCTTCTGCAAAGGGGCAGGGCGCCATTCGGTGCGACCTGGCACCAGCACTGCGGTTTGCTCATAGCGCGTGCTTTGGTCGACGCTGGCAGCCTCTTCCTGCAGGCTGGTGAACTGGCGGCCCTTGTGAACGACACTGTTCACGCGCCAGTGGGCATTGAGGTCATCGCGGGGGTGACCGGTCAGCGTGAAGCTCAGCCCGGGTTGTAGCCGTGCGTCATCCCCCTGAACTTCGGCAATGCGTGCATCATGACGCAAGGCGGTGATGCGGTTTTCAGTGAACGGTTTGCCCACCGCATCGCGCTTGTAGCGGCCGGGATAATCGAAGCGTTCGTAGTCGGTGGATTGGTGTTCCAGGAAAGGGCCGGCAGCACGGTGTTCCTGACGATACGCCGGATGGGTGAAGGTGTAGTCGCGCTGGACCTGCCGCGAGGTTCGGACCTGTTCGCTGTAGCGCAGTCGCCGCAGGCAGGGTCTAGCCTGATCACCACCACTGCTGGATTGATACAGCACAGTGTTGGGATCGATAACGTCTTCGCCCTCAAAGAAGCCTTCGTCATCGTTGCCAGTCTTGAGCGCGCCATGGCTGATCAACCCAAGGGACAGCAGCTGATCTGTGATGATCAACTTATGCAGTTTTTCACTGTGCTCGAAGCGATAGACGAAGCCCTCTTCCGCCGCCAGACGGGCGATGAAGTCAAGGTCGGTCTCGCCCGCTTGCACGCAGAACTCGCGCACCGGGTGGTCCATGCTCACGCGAAGCTCGTATTGATCGATACCCTGGCGCTTGAGCATCAACTCAAGAATCTGCGGCACGGTTTTTTGCTGGAAGATGCGCCAGTTCGAACGCAGGCCGGCGCGGGCCAGAATGGGTTCGACCAGCGCGTGATAGTAGGTGCGGTAAAAGCCGCTTTCGCCCTGGCTGAAACTGCTGACCAGGCCGTGGACGTAACGCACCGGCCCTTCTTCATCCAGGATGGTGAGTACCACCGGTTTGTCCAGCACTTGGCCGAAGTCGATATCGGGCTCGAAGCTGACCAGCTCCAGTTCCAAACTAAAGGGTGCGCTGATCGCTTCCCTGAGTTCAAACGACACCACTTCGAACTCAACGTCGCCCACCAGTGGCTCGAATCTGTAGCGCAAATCAGATTGGCTAGGCATCGGTGCCCCCGTCGAGGGAGACTGACCCTTGATTACTGTCCCATAGCCAGATGATTTCGCCTTTCGCTGATTCACTCCTGATGACCGGGAACACTTCACCTTTGTTAAAAAAACGTCGCGATTCTAACTTGGCGGGAGTAGTCCACCATCCACTCATGGGGCATGGACTACCGGCAGGCATGGCTGTAGGGATAGAATTGATGCTGAATGTTTGAGTGCTGAGGAAACGCGCGCGCTTGCAAGGCCAGTCATTTTCTTCGTCGAACCGTGAAATCCATCGCTTCGCATCGGCGTCTGAGAAACGTTCGTTTGGGTCACCAGACCATTGCCCGAACCCAACCAACCCTAAATCGTCATGTCGGATGGGGCGAATTATCTTGTTCAGTAGAATGGGCAGCTCAGGGAGTCCGGCCTCCACGGGGTAAAGTTCTGGCTGCTCGCCGAGTTCTATCCACTGGCCTGATTTCAGTTCAGTGATGGAAATTTGTGGGTGGTCGAGCGCTTCGCGTACGGCATCGCGCTCTAATCCTAATTTTTCTCGCCAGTAGTTGGATAGCAAAAAACCCCATGTTGGTGGTCTCACACCGTCCATCAATTCGTCTCTCATGCCAAAGGGGAATTCGATATCCAGCCCATAAAATTTAACTGTCAATGAGCGCTCCCACGTCGATGCTTCAGGCCGAGAGCCAAAGTCAAGAGGGTTTGCAACCGCAAAGCCGGAGTAAACTTGATGCGGTTTAAGCTTTTCAATGGCCATGAATAGAAAGTTGCGCCAGGCGTTGCGGTTTTCCAGCCACCACTGCCATCGGTAATGCAGGAGAATGGATGAGTAAGCGTTATTGTTTATGCCGTCCCATGTAGAGCTCCGCCAAAAATACCCAGCGGTTGTAGGCGAGTTGTTATGATTGGATTCATCTGTGAAATTAAAAGCAAAGCTCTCGTCCACTTTGAATGTCGATGCCAGTATTTTCAGGTCAGGTATTTTAGTTGAGCCGTAGGGGTAAGGTCGCTCGGATACGGGGTGCGTTGCAATAATGTAAGGAGCTCCAGTCAAGCGCTCGAATGTTTGATGAATGTCTATCATGGAAAGCGTTTTTTCTAGGTGTTCGCTAGGGGAGTAGGGGAAGTAAAAGCTTAGAAAAGGGCTTACGCTTATTTCTAGGTCGTCATTTCCAAAGGCGCTGTTTGGCCACTCTTTAAGCAGCGCCGTGAATGCTTCAAGCTCATTTTCGGTAAACAGGTTATGGACTGTGCTCACTTTCTTTTCCCCTTATTTTTGCTGGGCGTACCGTCTCTCTTTTCGTCTGCCAAATTGCTGGGTATGCAGTCTTCAGGTACTCGCAGAAGCGCTACTTTTTCCTTTCCCGTTTTTCTAGGGTTTGCGCCGGATTTTGGCGTCATCAGGTGAGCATAATCCTCCAGCTGTCTGATTTTTACCCAATCACCAGGGAATTTGATTTCTATCGCAACAAACACATTTTTGGTGTCGAATGGCTAAGTGTTTCGTATTTATCTGATGCGGAATAGCGATAACCCTCATAATATTGTTCGTCTAGATTTGTTAGGGTAAATTTCGCGCTTTAGGGAGTGCTATCGGATAAAGGGTCATCCAGCTTGTTAATGTTTAGGTAGACCGGGCAGCCCGTGATTTTTGCCGGGCCTGTTGAGCTGAAGTAGAAGATATGACGGTTGATCAGCACTGTGCCATCAGGTGTCCGCTACCGTAGTACAGGCGGTTGAGTTCGCGTTGCTCCGGCAGTACCAGGGCCTGCAGATTGCCCAGTTCGGCATAGCGGTAATGAAGCACTACAACGCTGTTGGTTTTGCTCAGCAGCTGCCCGTTTTCGTCGTAGGTGTAATCGAGTTGATAGTTTTCGCCCTGAGCGTCTTTAAGGTTATAGAACAGGTTGTCGGCCGCGTCGTAGCAGTAGTCGATGGTGTCATCTTCAGTGCGCTTACTGACAAGGCGGCCTGATGACAGGCTATTCTTTATTTTTCATTGCCCACCCTGGCTCTGAATATTATTTAATAAAATCGAGACTTTGTAGTTGTTAAGCGGTGTGAGGGGGGGAGATAAGCTATCTCCTGTTCGGAAGCATCTTCTGTCACGTTCAATGCGCTGACTTTTGTCCAGTTTTCTGAAGTTCCGTACGCGAAATAATAATTTTTAAGCCGATCTGTTAGCGTCACTTCTTGGTGGCCTATTATTCTCCAGTCGCCTGTCGGGTCCGTTTTTTTATCGAAGAGAGAGTAGCTATCCAAGATTACAGGGTCTGTAAGAGGCTCTATGCGCTCAAGTTCTGCCTCTGTTAATGATGGGTCTTTTTTGATTATTTTAAATATTTCGGCCGCATGGCCAGTAATTATTTTAGATATTATTCTGCCGAAATAATACCTCCCGGTGTCCTGGGTGAAGCAAAAAACATCTCCTGCTTTTATGTTTTTTAATTTGGTTTCAGGATTTCGGGACCATCCCCATATTGTGGCTTTGTTCATTAGCATACTCCACTTCTCATTTTTGCGGGCGTTCGTGTAAGTTTCGCTTTGACTTCATTGTATGCTTGCTTGAAATAATTCGCTCGATCGTCGACTCTTGAGAGGTCGAACGAGTTGTACTTGTTGCCTCTGTTTTTACTTGATACGGGCCGGCCAATTACTCCTGTTTGTGTCTTGTATTTTTCGATGAAATATTGTTCTTGCCCTCTTGCTTGACCGTAAGTAATATCGCTTTTGATTGGGGCTATGGAGGATGATTTAGATAGTCGTCCAGACGTTTCGTGCTCTGCGGACCTTCTGTCTATGTCGTTAGTTATACCGATATAGTAAGGTTTCGTGGTTAATGGGTTTCCGTCGTAAAGACCGTATACAGTATAGCCTGGCGTGTCTACCGCAATAAGGCCCAGAGGGTCAGCCCAAGTTTTTGAGTTTGGAGCGTAGCGATAGAGATTGATACCTCCAGTAAGGCCAATCGGGTCGGGCTGGGTGAAACGGCCGACAGTTGGGTCGTAATACCTGAATACGTTGTAATTTAGTTCTGTTTCTCGATCAAGGTACTGACCCTGAAAGCGAAGATTTTGCTCTCGAGCATTCTGTGGATTGTTCCACTCATTATGAGTCTTCCCCCATCCCTGATAGTCGCTCTGCCAGATAAGCTTGCCGTCTGAATCAGTCAACTGCTCCGGTAGCCCAGCGAGATTGTTATGGAAGTAATGAAGCGTCTCGCTGTCTGATTTGCCGTCGATGCGTGCCAGAGGTTCGTAGCTGTCCGAGGTGTCATACACATACAAGCTAGCCAGCCCGCACTGCATTTCTTGAAGCAAGCGCAGCCCTTGCCAGTGGAACAGGACTCGCCGACGCGGCTCTGAGTAGCCCCTCAGGTAAACCTCCTTACTGATCCGCCTCCCCAGCGGATCGTAGGCAAACACGATCCGCTCACGTTCGCCACTCCGATACTGCTCCACGCAAACCAGCCGCTGCTCCGCGTCGTAATCGAAATACTGCACCCAATTGCTGCCGATACGCTTCTCGCATAACCGTCCAAAGCGGTCATAGCGGTAGCGCTTGTCCTGATACACCAGCACCCGATTGTGCTTGATCAGGCCATTTAGCTTGGGCCCGTCGAACAGATTGCCGGCCTTGTCGTATTTGAAATCCTCGACTTGTGTGGCCTGCCAACTGGGGCGCGACTGCTGAACGGTTTGCAGTTGCTCGTTGAGGTCGTAGCCGTAGCGATTGCGTCCTGAGTAGCTCTTGCCGGTGTGTGGTAGGTCAAGGAAGCGTCCGATGATTTGTTCGAGCTGAGCGTTCTCATCGTTGGCAGCGTTGTTCATGCCGCGGCGCTGGGTCTGGGTCTGCACCTCGGCGACGAGGTTGTCGCTGGCATCGTAGCGGTAGTCCTTGTCGAGCAGCGGCAACACTCCGGTTGAGGCATCACGGTATTGGATGGCCTTACCGGCCAGGCGACCGCTGCTGTCGTAGCGCGTACGCGTAACTAGCTTGCCTTGGGTGCGCAGTACCTCATCGTGCACTGCATCGCGCTCGAAATCGCTGATGACCCGGCCGTTCAGGTTGATCTGGTGCAGGTGCCCGCTACCGTAGTACAGGTGGTTAAGTTCGCGTTGGTCGGGCAGGACTAAAGTCTGCAGATTGCCCAGTTCGTCATAGCGGTACTGCAGCAGGCCAGCGCTGTTGGTTTCGCTGAGCAATTGCCCGTTAGGGTCGTAGGTGTAATCGAGTTGCTGCTTTCCGCCCTGGTTGTCCGTGAAGCGGATGGACAGCAGGTTATCCGCCGCGTCGTAGCAGTACTCGGTGATGCCATCCTCAGTGCGCTTGCTGACAAGCCGGCCGATTGCATCCCGTTCGAAGCCATGACGAATGTTGGCTATCCGTGTCGGCGGGGCGTTGTCGGACAGCGGCGGCTGCTCTTCTGCTGAGGGAATATGGGTAAGACAGGTGATCTCGTCTAGTACGTCGTAGACATAGATGCGGCCACTGCCATCCAGGTCTTTTTGCGCCACCAACCGGTCCAGTTCGTCCCAACCGAAGCGGTATGATTCGTTGTTCTCGTTGGTGAGTTGCAGTAGCCGACCATAAGCGTCGTAGCGGAACTTCACGCTGTAACCCATGGCGTCCGTGCGTTCGATCAGGCGACCACTGCGGTCGTAGCAAAACTGCAGTTTTTTTTGTGCGGGGTCGATATAGCGCGTCAGTTGGCCAGCGACATCAATTTCATAGCGATCAATGCGACCGTCCGGGCGTTCGCTCTCGACCAGATAGCCACGTGCGTCGTAGCGGAAGTGACTGTGTTCACCACGGGCATTGATGCTTTCGCGCAAGCGGCCATGCGAGTCGTAGTGATACAGGGTCTGGGCATTGCTGCAGTCGCGGTAGCTGAGTAGCTGGCCGCGTGTGTTCCAGACCAGGTACTTGGTCTTTTCAAGGGCATCGGTGAACTGGCTAACCCGACCTTCTGGGCTGTATTGATACTGTGTTTTACGCCCCAGCGGGTCTTGTTGCCAGAGCAGATTGCCGTGGCTGTCGTAGCCGTAATGCTGAGTGCGTCCGGCTTTATCAGTGACCTGAACTGGCAATGCCCAGTGTCGCAAGTATTTGATGTGTTCGCTGCGCCCGAGGGGATCGCGGGTTTCGATCAGCCGACCAATATCGTCATAGCTGTATCGCCATTCGCCGCCCTGCGGATCAGTTCGTTTGATCAACTGCCCGGCGATTATTTCTGCTTGCCAGCAGTTGCCCAGCGCGTCGACATGCTTGTACACGTCGTACAACGGGCCCCAGAAATAGCGGTCCGTGCGTCCCATACCGTCTGTTACGAGGGTTTCGCCTTCTTCGAGGTTATATTCGAACTGGTACTCCTCCCCATCGCTTCCCCAGTGGCGAATCACCCGCCATTCATGGTCAGGTTGCGGCTCAAGCAAAGGTGGCAGGCGGTAGGATGTGCCATCTGCCCGCCTTGGCGTAGGGCGTTTCTCCGGAGTGGTGTAGCGCTCCCACTCGTACTCGCGGACGGCGCCGCTAGCCAACTGATGGCGCTTCAGATAGCCCGCTTCGGTATAGCTGAAGCGGCGCACCACCTGACCCATCGCATCCAGGACTTCTTGCAACTGCCCACCTGCGGTATAGCCGTAGCTGACCAACAACTCGTTCCGCTCGATAGCGGGTGCACCTTTAGTTGTCAGGAAGACCCGAGACACCCTACAGACGCGCCTTGCATGTCTGGCATCATAGTGAAGCTGGACAACCGTCTGGCCGTACTTGTCATAGAGCGCTTGCAGGCGACCTTGATTGTCGTAAAGCACATCAACGTAGTTGAGATTACGGTCGCTCAGCCTGATGAGTCTTGAGCGGTTGGGATCGAGTGGGTCGACATCAAAGACCTTGTAGAGCCCCTCATTAATGTCCTCGACAACCGTTTGTCCATCCTTCAACTGGAAGAACGCCAAGCCGTCCACGACGCTGATGAAGGCATCACCGGCGCTCAGGCGGCCGAGTTCCAGCCGATCACCTTCTTCATCGATATAGACCGATAGTTCACCGCTTTCAGGATGGGGGACACGGACGAGTTCCACCTCATAGGGGACGCTCCAGCCCTGCCCGAACAGGCCATCATCGCGAGTGTCCCTGCTATCGTAGCGGCGCGCCCATTCGATACCGAGCAGACCAGGGAGGCTGAAGTCAGTATCTTCGGGGCCATCTTGGAATTTGCTGCCTGTGGCTACAGCAACTGGGTTACCAACTTTGCAGCCCTTGATGCGCCCAAACCGTCGTGAAATAAGTATCCCGGCAATGATCCCGGTGAACATCGCAATCTTGCTCTTACCGTTGCGAATATCCCGAACCGTCGCCGTACCACCGCCAATACGCACATTGGGTGAGACGTTTTCATTCACATCAATCGTGGCATCGCAGGTGGTCTTGTCACCTGAGCGTGCGGCGGGCTGGCCATTGATGAAGACCTTGTCCGACCCCTGCGCAATATGGTTTTCAGGCAAGGGCGGGTGGCGACTGCATAAAACCTTGTCCTCGTCTTTGGCTTCTGCTCCTGCATCCTTTGGCGTGGTCACAGGCGGGTTGAAGATGTCGCGTATTGCCATCCCCAGTCCCACGACCGGGAGCAGATAGGGTACTGCAGCCATGGCCATGGAACCCACGTTCTCCAGAATCGAGGGTTCTACCTGTTCGACGTCGTCGGCTCCGCCGCCTGGGGGGCCAGTAATACCGGCTGCACGAGCGGCAGGCTTGCTGTTGATGAAGACATTGCCTGATCCGCTTTGGATCTTTCCGCAAGGATCGGGTGCACTTACGCTGTTGCCAAGGTCGTCGCAAAAGCTGGAGATGGCACTGCCGACAGTCTGGTCCTCAGCGACCGAAAGTGTGCTCATTGCCCCGACTGCAACCCCCGCGACGGCGGCGATAGCAAGGCCGGCGGCGCCACCAGTTGCGACAGTACCGACAACAGCCAGGCTGACAGCGGCAGCTACGGCTGCAGTAGCTGCTGCATAAATGACGGCCTCGGCAATTGCGCTGATCATTTCAGCGGCAAGCGAAGGATGAAGAATTTCATCTCCCTCACGGGCAGCATGGACGGTTTGAGCCATGGGTTTACGCTCCAAGCTATTTAGAGAAGGCTTTGTGATGGACTGGAGAGGGCTCAGGTGAATCGGAGCTTGTGCTTGATCGCCCACCAGTGGCGGATGTCTTCGTCATCCAACGGGCCGTGCTTGCTGTAATTGAGCACCAGCATTCGTTGCTGCCCCGGAATCAGGCAGGCGGCCTGGAGCTGGAAGTTGGGTTTGTTACCGACCATGAACTGAATGGCCATCTCACGTGCTTCAACGGGCGGTTCACTGCGCCCCAGATACACGGCCTGAGTGGGCGTGATGGTCATGGCCTTCGACTTTTTGCGCAGCATGTTCAACTGGTCATCAATGGCCTCATCCAAGGTTTTATCGTGTGCGACAGGACTGCGGGCCATTACCAGCGTGGTTCCGCGGTTGGCAAAGCGCAGCATGTTCAACGTCAGGTCTTCGGGTGATTCCTCGCTTAGGTCGAGGATCACATCGTGAGTCAGGTATTCAGTCATGCGGGGAGTCCTTTCTGGGTTCATCGTGTGCCGGTGGGTGCGAGCGCTATTCGAAATGCCCATCCACGTCGGCCTTTAGTGAGCCGCTGTCGCGTCCGTTTGCAGCGGCGCCCGCTGATCCACCTTCAGGATTCAGGTCGAGCTTGGCCGCAGCTGTGTTGATCTGCCCGGTCTGCTGGCCGGTGAGGTTGAAGGACTCGCAGGTGATGTTCAGCGTGCCGTTGGCATGCATTTCAATGAGCGTTTTGCCGCACTTGAGGCGCAATGTGTTGCCGGCTTCCACCTCGTAGTCGCCGGCAATGAGGTCGTTTTTGCCGCCGCCGACTTTTAACGTGTCGTTGGCTTTAACGACCCTCAGGCGGTTGCGGCCGGTAGCGATGGATTCGTCCTGACCGACCTGCTGATTACGGTCCACGCCGACCGCGAGTGACTGGTTGTTGTTGACCTGCGTGTTCTGGTCTTTTTGGGCATGGATGAAGACTTCTTCTTTGCCCAACTCGTCCTCGAAACGCAGCTCGTTGAAGCCATCGCCCTTGTGGGTCTGGCTCTTGATGGTCATGCGGGTCTTGTGGTCGGGCAGGTCGTAGGGCGGCAGCTGGTTACCGCAATAGGTGCGCCCAGTGATCATCGGCTGGTCGGGGTCACCGTTGACGTACTGGATGATCACGTCCTGGCCGATACGCGGGATGGCCATCGCCCCCCAGCTGCCACCGGCCCAGCCTTGCGATACCCGCACCCAGCAAGAGCTGAACTCGTTGTTGTTGCTCTCCCGGTCCCAGGGGAAGCTGACCTTGACCCGGCCCCACTCGTCGCAGTAGATCTCCTCGCCGGGCGGGCCGACCACGGTAGCCATGTGCGGGCCGTCCACGCGAGGTTTCTGCAAAGGGGCAGGGCGCCATTCGGTGCGACCTGGCACCAGCACTGCGGTTTGCTCATAGCGTGTGCTTTGGTCGACGCAGGCAGCCTCTTCCTGCAGGCTGGTGAACTGGCGGCCTTTGTGAACGACACTGTTCACTCGCCAGTGGGCATTGAGGTCATCGCGAGGGTGACCGGTCAGCGTGAAGCTCAGCCCGGGCTGTAGCCGTGCGTCATCCCCTTGAACTTCGGCAATGCGCACATCGTGGCGCAGGGCGGTGATGCGGTTCTCGGTGAACGGTTTGCCCACGGCATCGCGCTTGTAGCGACCGGGATAGTCGAAGCGTTTGTAGTCGGTGGATTGGTGTTCCAGGAAAGGGCCGGCAGCACGGTGTTCCTGACGATACGCCGGATGGGTGAAGGTGTAGTCGCGCTGGACCTGCCGCGAGGTTCGGACCTGTTCGCTGTAGCGCAGTCGCCGCAGGCAGGGTCTAGCCTGATCACCACCACTGCTGGATTGATACAGCACAGTGTTGGGATCGATAACGTCTTCGCCCTCAAAGAAGCCTTCGTCATCGTTGCCAGTCTTGAGCGCGCCATGGCTGATCAACCCAAGGGACAGCAGCTGATCTGTGATGATCAACTTATGCAGTTTTTCACTGTGCTCGAAGCGATAGACGAAGCCCTCTTCCGCCGCCAGACGGGCGATAAAGTCAAGGTCGGTCTCGCCCGCTTGCACGCAGAACTCGCGCACCTGGTGGTCCATGCTCACGCGAAGCTCGTATTGATCGATACCCTGGCGCTTGAGCATCAACTCAAGAATCTGCGGCACGGTTTTTTGCTGGAAGATGCGCCAGTTCGAACGCAGGCCGGCGCGGGCCAGAATGGGTTCGACCAGCGCGTGATAGTAGGTGCGGTAAAAGCCGCTTTCGCCCTGGCTGAAGCTGCTCACCAGGCCGTTCACGTAACGCACCGGCCCTTCTTCATCCAGGATGGTGAGTACCACCGGTTTGTCCAGCACTTGGCCGAAGTCGATATCGGGCTCGAAGCTGACCAGCTCCAACTCCAGGGTGAAGGGTGCGCTGATCGCTTCCCTGAGTTCAAACGACACCACTTCGAACTCAACGTCGCCCACCAGTGGCTCGAATCTGTAGCGCAAATCAGATTGGCTAGGCATAAAAGATCCTTGTCCGCCGTCTGAAGAGTCGAAGAGCCCAGGCAGCGCGAGGCTGCCTGGGGCATTTCAGTGGGGTCAGGCGATCGGTTTGCGCCAGTCGTCAGAGCCTTCGGTACCTGCCACCACATGGGCCCAGGAGATCTTGCGGTAGGACATGGACACTTCGATCAATTGGGTGAAGCCAGCGTTCTCCTTGTCCTGCGCATGCGGCAGGGTGGTGTGGATATCGACGATGGTGGCGTCCTCCAGCTTGGTGGTGAAGAAGTGTTCCTGCTTGCCCTCCACTGAGGTGCGATACCAGCTGACTTCAACGGTCGGCAACATCTCGCCGCTGGCCAAGGCCTGGTACATGAGCGGTGTGGCTTTGTTCAGGGCGCTGGTGAAAATGAACGGTTTGTGCACCCGCTGGCCCGCCGGTTGGCCACTCTGCGGGTCGGTTGGGGTGGTCACCTGGTGCTTGATTTCCTGCACCAGAATCTCGTCTTCATGGCCCTCGACGAACACGTTGCCGACCGAGTCAGAGGTGAAGGCGCCTGCGGTGATGTTGCCTTGGGTCTGGCCTTCGATCTTGATGTAAGCGGGTGTTGGCATGGCAGTTTCTCCTGCGTCCATGTGGATAAATTTGTGTGGTGGCCGAGTATTAAGTGAGTTCGTACGTCAGTGTCGGGTGGTTATTTATATTCTTGATGAGGCCCGAAGGCCTCACCTTGTGGGGGGAGAAGAATGACTTTTCTTAACTTGTAGCTGGTGGAGTCGTACTGTATTTTGGCTGATTTGTCGTAATTATACGGGTGCTGAATATTTCGTTGTGATCGCGATAATTATTTCAGGGTGATCGGAAAACCAATAATTTAGTGCTTCGATGTTTATAGATTGAGCGCCAGTCCACAAGTCCACTGGGTATCTCCAGTCGGATTTTGAGGATTTCGAGGGGCGCGAAAAAGGTGGTGTGTACTTGTATAGGTATCCTTGGTCATCCGGCGTCTGCAATATCCCTAAGTATCCAAATGTTTCTAATAATCCTCTAAGCTGGATTTTGGGGATACCAATTTCCTTGTCTTTGGAGAGTCGTTTTATAAGTGTTGAAGGGGTTTCCTCTGGTGAGGAATAGGTTATTTCTTTTAGTATTGATATGAGTTTTTTGCTGTTAGTGGGGGGTGCGAGTGGAAGCCGGGTGTTAAGCTGTAGGAAGAGTGCCAGCTCTGCTGGTGTCATGGTTGTAAGTGATCCATACAAGTATCTGTAGCAATTGAGTAATGTTAGGTCAATTTCTTGTGCTTTGAAGGCGCCACATATTTCACAATAAACATCTGTGCCGTAATATCCATGCGGAGGTAGATTTTTCGTGACGGAATAGGCGGACAGGCCAGCTCTATATTCTGGTTTGGATGTTTCAATGCCGTAAATGAAATTTTTCACTAACTGGGCGGTATTGGATAGCTCTAGCTCTTGATTTAGCCATCTTATACAGTCGTCATGAGAGATCTTTATTGGATCTATATATAGGTCTAGTTCAATAAGTCGCGTTTTGGCTGTTTCGTGTTCGCGCCCTCCTTTGGTGTAATTTTCAAAAGCTTTCCTTGTGTTAATTGAAGTTGGCATGGTTCTGGCCTCTTCTCACGGGCAGGTTCTAGGGGTGGGCGGTTTCGGTGAGGCTTTCGGTGTTTTGGGGTACGTTATATGGTTAAGCGACGGCAACTTGCTCGGGCTCGACACCCCTTTGCTTTCGAGGTAGGCCTTGCCTTGGGCTAAGTATCCTGGTCGGTTAATGTTCTTCTCTGAGACACCGGGATCAACATTTCCTCTCACTCTACCTGTCCCTCGGCCGAGAATGCCATCTTCGCGGCTTCCGATGTCCTCAATACCTCTGACTATGTCTCTTCTAGTGCCGACGGGTGTAACCTGAAGAATGGTGTCTCCGGGGCCGAAGCGGAATCCATCCATTCCTATAGTTCTACTATGGCGCCTAGTTACATTTTGGAGGGTGGTCTTATCCGATGCGCGACCATGATAGTATGGGCCATTACTATCTGCGAGAACATAGTTCCAGTCTAGGCCAAGTGGATCATTCCAGGTATTTGAGTTTGGACCGTATGAGTAAAGGTTGAAGCCACCCATGATGCCAATAGGATCGGCCTGGGTGAATTTTGCAATATCTGGATCGTAAAATCTAAAGGTGTTGTAATGCAGCTGAATTTCTCGGTCTAGATATTGCCCCTGATATCGTAGATTCTGCTCTACATGTGATTGATCGCTGGTCCATTCTTCGCAGCTTTTCCCCCAGCCTTGATGCCGACTGCACCATTTCGCGTTGCCGAATGAGTCGGTCAGCTGTTCCGGAAGGCCTGACAAGTTAGTGTGAAAATAGTTAACAATCCAACTGTCAGGTTTACCATCGACTCGTGCCAGCGGCTCATAGCTGCCCAGACTGGCATATAGATATAAACTCGTCAGACCACTCTGCACCTCTTGTAGCAAGCGGAAGCTTTGCCAGTGGAATACAGTTCGCCGGTAAGGCGCTAGACCGCCCTTCCGGTAGACTTCCTTGCTAGTACGTCTGCCCAGTGGATCGTAGCCAAAAACCACACGCTCATGCTCGCCATTTCGGTACTGCTCCACACAAGCCAAACGATGTTCATTGTCGTACTCAAAATATTGCACCCAATTGGTGCCAACCCACTTCTCGCACAGACGACCAAACCGGTCATAGCGATATTGTTTGTCCTGATAAACCAGCACACGGTTGTGCTTGATGAAACCATTGAGCTTGGGCCTGTCAATTAGGTTGCCGGCCCTGTCGTACTTGTAATCCTCGACCTGTGTCGCTAGCCAGTTAGGGCGTGACTGCTGGACGGTCTGCAGCTGTTCGTTAGGGTCGTAGCCATACCGATTGCTGCCTGTGTAGCTCGTACCCGTATGGGGCAGGTTGTGGAGTCGGCCAATGATTTTTTCGAGTTCGGCATGTTCGTCGTTTGCAGCGCTGGACATGTCTTTGCGCTGGGTCTGAGTTAGCACTTCGGCGATGAGGTTGTCGCTGGCGTCATATCGATAGGTCTTGTCCAGAAGTGGAAGAACTTCAGGGGGGGCATCGCGGTAGTGGATTGCCTTTCCATTCAAACGCCCACTTGGGTCATAACGGGTACGTGTAAGCAGGTTGCCTTGTGTGCGCATAACCTCGTCATGCACGGAGTCACGCTCAAAGTCGCTGATGACCCTGCCGTCCAGGTTGATCTGGTGCAGGTGTCCACTGCCGTAGTAGAGATAATTTAGTTTGCGTTGATCGGGTAGGGTGAGGGTTTGCAGGTTACCCAGTTCGTCGTAGCAGTACTGCAACAACCCAGCGCTGTTGGTTTCGCTCAGCAGTTGCCCTGCAGAGTT
Source organism: Pseudomonas sp. 8_5_2 (assembly GCF_059295255.1). NCBI lineage: Bacteria > Pseudomonadati > Pseudomonadota > Gammaproteobacteria > Pseudomonadales > Pseudomonadaceae > Pseudomonas > Pseudomonas sp. 8_5_2. The sequence continues at coordinate 3,254,746 of NZ_CM181238.1, read as the reverse complement.
ATAGCTGTATTCAAGGTGCTGCCTTTCGCCATGGTTGTTAGTGAATATGATGGACAACAGATTGTCGGCGGTGTCGTAGCTGTAGTCGGTGATACCATCCTCTGTGTGTTTGCTCAATAGGCGGCCAGCGGCATCGCGTTTGAGATCATGGCGGATTGAAGTCTTACGCGTTGCTGGGGCGTTATCGGATAGTGGTGCTTGTTCATCAGGGGAGGGTACATGGGTGAGACTGATGACCCCACCAAGTACGTCGTACTCATAAATTCGACCACTGCCATCCAGATCGTCCTGTGCAACCAATCGGTTCAGATCGTCCCAGCCAAAGCGATAAGATTCATCATTTTGATTGGTGAGTTGTAGCAATCGGCCATAGGCGTCATATCGAAATCTTACGCTGTGGCCCATGGCGTCCAAGCGTTCGACCAAGCGACCGCTGCGGTCATAGTGGAATTGCAGGGTTTTATGCCCAGGATCGATGTAACGAGTCAGCTGGCCGGCGGCATCGACTTCATAGCGATCTATGCGGCCATCGGGCCTTTTACTTTCTACCAGATAGCCGCGAGCGTCATAGCAGAAGTGAGTATGCTCCCCTCGGGCATTGATGCTTTCGCTCAGGCGGCCATGCACGTCGTAGTGGTACAGCGTCTGGTTGTTACTGCAGTCGCGATAGCTGAGCAGCTGGCCACGGGTGTTCCAACCCAGGTGCTTGGTCTTTTCGATGGCATCGGTGACGCGGATAACGCGGCCTTCCGAGTTGTACTGATACTGGGTGCTGCAGCCCAGTGGGTCCTGCTCCCACAGCAAATTGCCATGAGCATCATAGCCGTAGCGTCGGCTACGTCTGGCTCCATCGGTGACCTGAACGGGTAGCGCCCAGTGGCGCAGATAGCTGATGTGTTCGCTTCGCCCAAGTGGGTCACGCGTTTCAATCAAACGGCCGATATCGTCATAGCTGTAGTGCCACTCGCCGCCTTGCGGATCAGTCCGTTTGATCAACTGCCCGGCGATGATCTCTGCTTGCCAGCAGTTGCCCAGAGCGTCGACATGCTTGTAAACGTCGTACAACGGGCCCCAGAAGTAGCGGTCCGCGCGCCCCAGTCCGTCTGTTACGAGGGTTTCGCCTTCTTCGAGGTTGTATTCGAACTCGTACTTTTCCCCGTCGCTTCCCCAGTGGCGAATCACCCTCCATTCATGGTCAGGTTGCGGCTCGAGCAAAGGCGGCAGTCGATAGGGTGTACCATCTGCGCGTCTCGGCGCAGGGCGCTTTTCAGGAATGGCGTAGCGTGCCCACTCGTACTCGCGGACGGCGCCGCTCGCCAATTGGTGACGCTTCAGATAGCCCTCATGGGTATAGCTGAAGCGGCGCACGACCTGACCTGTCGCATCCAGGACTTCTTGTAACTGTCCACTGTCGGTATAACCGTAGCTGACCAACAGCTCGTTCCGCTCGATAGCGGGGGCACTGTCATTTGAAAGGAAAACCCGCGAAACCTTGCATACGCGACTTGCATGCACAGCTTCATAATGAAGCTGGACCACGGTCTGCCCGTATTTGTCATAGAGCGCTTGCAGGCGACCTTCATTGTCGTAAAGCACATCCACGAAGTTGAGATTTCGGTCGCTCAGCCTGATGAGTCTGGAGCGATAAGGGTCGAGCGGGTCGACATCAAAGACCTTGTAGCGCCCCTCATGAATGTCCTCGACAACGGTTTGACCATCCTCCAACTGGAAAAAAGCCAGGCCATCTACGCCACTGACGAAGGCATCGCCGGCGCTCAGGCGTCCTAGTTCCAGTCGGTTACCTTCCTCATCGATGTAGATAGATAACTTGCCGCCTTCAGGATGAGGGACACGGACAAGTTCTACCTCATAAGGGACACTCCAGCCCATTCCGAACAGGCCACCACTGCGAATGTCCCTGCTATCGTAGCGGCGCGACCATTCGATACCGAGCAGGCCTGGAAGGATGAAGTCAGTGTCTTCGGGACCGTCCTGAAATTTGCTGCCCGTGGCTACAGCCACTGGGTTACCAATCTTGCAACCCTTGATACGCCCAAACCGTCGTGAAATAAGTATCCCGGCAATAATCCCTGTAAACATCGCAATCTTGCTTTTGCCATTACGAATGTCACGAACCGTCGCCGTCCCGCCGCCAATGCGCACATTCGGCGACACGTTCTCATTCACATCGATAGTGGCATCGCAGGTGGTCTTGTCACCTGATCGCGCAGCGGGTTGGCCGTTGATGAAAACCTTGTCCGAGCCTTGGGCGATCTGGTTGTTGGGCAGAGGTGGGTGTCGGCTGCAGGAAATCGTATCTTTATCCCGGGAATCCGCGCCTGGATCCTTTGGCGTCGTGACGGGCGGGTTGAAGATGTCACGTATCGCCATGCCCAGCCCCAAGACCGGGAGCAGATAGGGCGCCGCAGCCATCGCCATGGAACCTACATTCTCCAGAATGGAAGGTTCGGCTTGCTCGCCCTCGGCCGCTTCGCCGCCCGGTGGGCCCGTAATACCCGCTGCGCGAGCGGCGGGCTTGCTGTTGATGAAGACATTGCCTGACCCGCTCTCAATCTTTCCGTAGGGATCAGGCGCGTCAACACTGTTGCCAAGATCGTCGCAGAAACTGGAGATCGCACCTCCAATAGTCTGATCTTCGCCGACCGAAAGGCTGCTCATTGCACCGACCGCCACGCCGGCGACGGCAGCGATGGCGATGCTGGCTGCGCCGCCGGTCGCTACGGTGCCTACAACGGCCAGACTGATGGCGGCGGCAACGGCAGCAGTTGCTGCTGCGTAAATAACGGCTTCGGCGATTGCGCTGATCATTTCGGCGGCAAGCGACGGGTGTAGGATTGCATCGCCCTCACGGGCTGCATGGACGGTTTGCGCCATAGTTTTCAAGCTCTATGTGGTTAGGAGGGATTGGCCTAATCAGAAGAGGGACTTAGGCAAAGCGGAGCTTTTGTTTAATCCCGCGCCAGTGCTCGATATCGCTTTCACCCAATGGGCCGGGCTTGCTGTAGTTGAGCACTAACAAGCGTTGCTGATAGGGCACCAGGCAGGCCGCTTGGAGTTGGAAGTTGCGCTTGTCGCCTACCATGAATTGAATGGCCATCTCGCGAGCCTCCACGGAGTGCTCTGCGCCTCCCAGCCTTGCGACTTGAGGGGCTGTGATGGTCATTGCCTTCGATTTTTTGCGAAGCATGTTCAGTTGCTCGTCAATGGCTTCGTCCAAGGTCTTGTTGTGTGTGACCGGGCTGCGCGCCACTACTAATGTCGTTCCCCGGTTGGCGAAGCGCAGCATGTTCAGGGTCAGGTCTTCGGGTGCTTCCTCGCCCAGATCGAGAAGCACATCGTGAGTCAGGTATTCAGTCATGCGCAGGAGTCCTTTCTGGATCTTGTGTGGTTATTCGAAATGCCCATCCACGTCGGCTTTCAGCCCGCTGCCGTCGCGGCCGTTTGCGGTAGCGCCTGCTTGCCCACCTTCAGGGTTAAGATCGAGCTTCGCTGCGGGCGTATTGATCTGCCCGCTTTGCTGGCCGGTGAGATTGAAGGTTTCGCAGGTGATGTTGAGGGTACCGTTGGCATGCATTTCGATAAGTGTCTTGCCGCACTTCAGGCGGATCGTGTTGCCGGCTTCCACTTCGTAGTCGCCGGCAATCAGGTCGTTCTTGCCGCCGCCGACTTTCAGCGTGTCGTTCGCTTTCACTGCGCGTAGCCGGTTACGCCCGATGGCAATGGATTCGTCCTGCCCAATCTTTTGGGTGCGGTCTACGCCAACCGTGAGTGATTGGTTGTTATTGACCTGCGTGTTCTGGTCTTTCTGGGCATGAATGAAGACTTCCTCTTTGCCCAGCTCATCTTCGAAACGCAGCTCGTTGAAGCCATCGCCCTTGTGGGTCTGGCTCTTGATGGTCATGCGGGTCTTGTGGTCGGGCAGGTCGTAGGGCGGCAGCTGATTGCCGCAATAGGTGCGCCCGGTGATCATCGGCTGGTCAGGGTCGCCATTGACGTACTGGATGACTACGTCCTGGCCGATACGCGGGATGGCCATCGAGCCCCAGCTGCCACCGGCCCAGCCTTGGGATACCCGCACCCAGCAGGAGCTGAATTCGTTGTTGTTGCTCTCCCGGTCCCACGGAAAGCTGACCTTGACCCGGCCCCATTCGTCGCAGTAGATCTCTTCGCCGGGCGGGCCGACGACAGTGGCCATGTGTGGCCCATCGACACGGGGTTTTTCCAAAGGGGCGGGGCGCCACTCGGTTCTGCCGGGGACAAGTTGAGTGGTTTGCTCATAGCGTGTGCTTTGATCAACGCCGGCTGCTTCTTCCTGGAGGCTGGTGAATTGGCTGCCCTTGTGAACCACGCTGTTCACACGCCAATGCGCATTCAGGTCATCGCGCGGGTGGCCTGTGAGTGTGAAGCTCAGGCCAGGCTGCAGCCTGACGTCATCGCCCTGAACTTCCGCGATGCGCACATCATGGCGCAGGGCGGTGATCCGGTTCTCGGTGAACGGTTTGCCCACGGCGTCGCGTTTGTACCGACCGGGATAGTCGAAGCGTTCGTAGTCGGCGGATTGGTGCTCTAGAAAAGGGCCGGTAGCACGGTGTTCCTGTCGATACGCCGGATGGGTGAAGGTGTAGTCGCGCTGGACCTGTCGTGAGGTTCGGACCTGCTCGCTGTAGCGCAAGCGTCGCAGGCAAGGTCTGGCCTGATCGCCGCCACTGTTGCACTGGTACAGCACGGTGTTGGGGTCGATAACCTCTTCGCCTTCAAAGAAGCCTTCGTCATCATTGTCAGTCTTGAGCGCGCCATGGCTGATCAGCCCAAGGGATAGCAGCTGATCCGTAATGATCAACTTATGCAGCTTTTCACTGTGCTCGAAGCGATAGACGAAGCCCTCTTCAGCCGCCATGCGGGCGATGAAGTCAAGGTCGGTCTCGCCCGCTTGCACGCAGAACTCGCGCACCGGGTGGTCCATGCTCACGCGAAGCTCGTATTGATCGATACCCTGACGCTTGAGCATCAACTCAAGAATCTGCGGCACGGTTTTTTGCTGGAAGATGCGCCAGTTCGAACGCAGGCCGGCGCGGGCCAGAATGGGTTCGACCAGCGCGTTATAGTAGGTGCGGTAAAAGCCGCTTTCGCCCTGGCTGAAGCTGCTCACCAGGCCGTTCACGTAACGTACCGGCCCTTCTTCATCCAGGATGGTGAGTACTACTGGTTTGTCCAGCACTTGGCCGAAGTCGATATCGGGCTCGAAGCTGACCAGCTCCAACTCCAGGGTGAAGGGTGCGCTGATCGCTTCCCTGAGTTCAAACGACACCACTTCGAACTCAACGTCGCCCACCAGTGGCTCGAATCTGTAGCGCAAATCAGATTGGCTAGGCATAAAAGATCCTTGTCCGCCGTCTGAAGAGTCAAAAAGCCCAGGCAGCGCGAGGCTGCCTGGGGCATTTCAGTGGGGTCAGGCGATCGGTTTGCGCCAGTCGTCCGAGCCTTCGGTACCAGCCACCACATGGGCCCATGAGATCTTGCGATAGGACAGGGCCACTTCGATTAGCTGGGTGTAGTTGGCGTTGTTCTGGTCCTGCGCATGCGGCAGCACCGTGTTGATGTCAACGATGGTGGCGTCCTCCAGCTTGGTGGTGAAGAAGTGCTCCTGCTTGCCTTCCACCGAAGTGCGGTACCAGTTGACTTCAACAGCCGGCAGCATCTCGCCGCTGGCCAGGGCCTGGTACATCAGCGGTGTCGCCTTGTTCAGCGAGCTGGTGAAGATGAACGGCTTGTGTACCCGTTGGCCGGCGGGCTGGCCGCTTTGCGGGTCGGTCGGGACGGTCACCTGGTGCTTGATTTCCTGCACCATGATTTCGTCCTCATGGCCCTCGACGAACACGTTGCCGACCGAGTCAGAGGTGAAGGCGCCTGCGGTGATGTTGCCTTGGCTCTGGCCTTCGATCTTGATGTAAGCGGGTGTTGGCATGGCAGTTTCTCCTGCGTCCATGTGGATAAGCACGCGCACAAACGGCAGCGTGGCCATCGGAATCGATGGGCTTTTTCAACGAGGCAATCGCCTCGCTAATTCGTTTCCGTTGCGTCGGGTGTCGGTTGTTTACTGCTGCAAGATGCCGTTGAGCGACTCCAGGACTTCGGTGGTAATCAGATGCAGTCGGTAGCTGTAGATGCCGTAAGCCCCCGCCATGGCGACTGCAGAAATCACCAACGGGCTCCACCAGGGCCATTGCCGGTTCATACGAAAGTTGCGCGGGGCCACGTTGGTGTAGGGATCGCCGACCGATTCCGGCACGGGGCCGCGCAGTTCGCGGATGATCCCGTGAAGCTGGTGAATGAGGCCGTTCAGAGACTCTTCGCCTTTCGGCGCGATGGCGTACTTGCCTTTCAGGCCCAGGCACAGCGCGAAGTACATGAACTCCAGCACGTCCTGATAGCGCTCTGGCTCCTGCATCAGGCGCGAGAGCACAGTGAAGACTTTCTCCCCACCCCAGGTTTCGTCGTGGAAGATGCTGAGCAGGGGCTCCTGGCTCCAGCAGCTGGTCTGGCCCCAGGGGGTTTCCATGACCGCTTCATCGATGTAAAGGCACAGACCGTAGGAGTAGGCCAGCAGCTGCGTGTGCTCATAGCCGTGCTGGCGCATCTCTTCCCTGATGTTCTCAACCTGATTGCGCACCTGTCGGTGCACGTCCCGGATGTTGGGTAGTTCATCTAACGTGCGCAGACGCATGACCAGGCCGAACAAGGGGGCGGCGGCGTCCAACATCAGGTTTGCGAAGCCACCTCGCAGTTGGAACTCTGGATCGGCTGCGTACCCCGCATACACAGGCTCTGGCTTGGGCTTTTGTTCGGAGCCTTCAGCTTCTGCGGGGACGGGTGAGTCGCCGGACAATGACGCCTCTATCATCGCTTGCAGGTTTCTACTTTCAATCTGTGCGGCATCATTGGGGCGGGTGTTGTTGTCTGTCATGTCATTCACTCCTGACTGCCCAGAACTGCAGCTCAAGCCCCGGGAACTCGCCCGCGACATGAATACCGAAGCCATTAGAGCCTTTCATGCCCGCCCAGCTCGGGTCGCGGCGGTCCAGTTCGAAGTAGGTGAAGCCTGCATGGAAAGGCAGGTCCCGTGGCGCCACGGGTAGCGGCACCAGTGGAATACCCGGCAGTTGCAGCGGCACGACCTCGTTCAACGCTTCCAGCGAAACGACTTTGGCCTTCTGCACAAACATCTGGCGCAGCGTTTGCGGTGGCAGATTGGCGCGCACTGCCAGGATGAAGTCGGCTTGATCGATCAGGCGACGGTCGTCCAGCGTGGTCTGCATCAATCCGTACTTCAAAGTTTCCAATGGCAGCGACACGGCGCGCGGCTGAAGTACCGTGCTCAGCGCGCGGCGCAGCGTGTCTTCCAAAGGTTTGAACGAAGTGCGCAACGCTGTGTGGCGATAGGCAGGGTATTCCTGCGGCAGACGGGCCTCGTCGGTGAAGGTGACGAACTCACCACAGGCTTGACTCATGTACAGATAAAGCTGCTCGGGGTGCGTCTGGCCTTGCCTGGCCAGATGCTGGAAGCACGGCCACCAGCGGTTCATGGCCTGGAGCAAGTTGAAGTCGCGGATGTCGGCGATACCCGACTGACCTGAAGCACCGATGCGGGCGGCAAGGTTGCGCGCACGTTCGCGCAGGGTGTTTGTGATCTCCTCCAGAAAGCGTTGCAGTGCCGGTATGGCGCGTACCGAGACACTGGTGGGATAGAACCCTTCGTCCAGTTGCAGGCTGCCATCGGGGCGGCGTTCCAATATGCGTGCCAGGGCCAGCCTTGTGTAAGCGCTGCTATCGTCAGCTTTGCGTTTGAGTTGCAGGTTTGGCACTGCCAGGTCAACCTGCACCAGGTCGCCGTCGACGCTGTGCGTGTCCTTGATTTCCTCTGCCTGCGCGCTGTAACGGAAGTTGGCGGTATTGTCAGGCCAGCTCACCTCGCGGCCACCTTCGGTACGCAGCGGCAGACACAGGAAAATCTCGCTGTCTTTGGCGCCGTCGTCCTCGATTTCCAGCGGTGGGGGTGGCGGCAGGTCAGCAGGGATATCGAACACCGTGCCGTCCGGCATGATGCCCCGCGCGCGGGTGATGGCGATCTTGCCAAGGCTCAGGTACTCATCATTCAACTGCAGTTCGCTGAAGCCATAGAAGGCTGCGTTCAGGCTGCCAAGGCGCTGATGCAGGGCCGCTTCAGCGGCCCGGGCCGCCTGTTGGAAATGCTGCGGTTTGACGAACAGGCCTTCAGGCCACAGGACGGGGTTTCGTGAACTCATGAGCGCTCCGTGTCAGCGTGAGTAAATGAGAGGGACTGGGCTGCCATCAGTCTTCTTCCTTGAGCAGGACCTGCGTGTCGTTGAGCAATACAGACAGGATGATCTGGTGGCCGCGCGGCGGAATACGCAGCACCTGGCTCCATGTGGCGTTCTCCTGGTTGCGGTAGTCGGCGATAACTGCGACGAAACGGGTTTCGGGCTCGATGGGCGCAAAGGGGATGAACTTGAACTGGCCAGGTCGCAGCAGGTAGTCGTCATCGCGAATGTAGGTGCTGCGCAGCGCCTTGGCCGGATCCTTGTCCAGCAGTTCGTAGACGCTGTTGCGCAGCAGCGAGTCGTCGCGCAGCTGAAGGATCTTGATGGCCATGGGCGTGGCGATTGACTCGCCAGCCAGGGTGGCGGTGTGGGGTAAGGTCAGCACCACGGTCGGGTCTTCGTAGCGGCCGGGCGTGCTTTCCTCAAAGGGGGAGCGATGTGGCTCATTGTCCTCGTCCACTGACACCGCGACGGGTGACATTCCCGGGAACTGTTCCTGGAGGTATTCGAGCAGCGTCCCGACTTTTTCGGTCAAGGCGTAAGGGTCGCCAGCGCTTAAGCTGACGGCATAGGGACTGGGTTCCAGAACGCCAGGCTGCTCAACTGACACATCGACGCTGTGCGCGTTGCCGTTGAGCGTCGGGCTGGCATTGATGCTGAACGCGACTTGGGTGGGATGCTCTCTGGTCGCCCCGACGGGCACCGATGGATCCTTGATCACTTGGCCGATTTTACTCAGAGCCGTGCAGCCCGAGAGTCCGATCAGTGCCGTCAGTAGAACGACCACGAATGAATGACGCGTCATGGGCGTTCTCCTGCAATCAGGTGTTCCAGCGGGCTCGATTGCGTTGGCCCCGTTGCAGCGTCCAGTGCCGCCAAAGGATCGTTACCGATACTTGGCGCGAAGACCGAGCAGATGTCTGCGACAACCTGCGTGGCGCCTGAAATGGGTTGCCGGGCGTTGGCTGGAACCTCCACTAGCCAGTGATCAAGGGTTCGCTGTTCAGGACTGAACATGTCCTCCAGAGAGCGTGCATCGGCCTGCGAAAGTTGAACCTGTAGTCGATAGGTGCCAACGCGCAGTCGGTCACCCTCCAGCAGTCGCCTGGGGGCGAGCGAACCCAAGCTGTCGTGGCTGTCGTTGAGGTAGGTACGCTGACAGCGGTCAATGACGCAGAAGCTGCCCTCTATCCAGCGAATTTCGCAGTGAATCGGCGCAACGGTCTGCTCCCGATCGTTGATCCGCCACGTGGCTTCGGCGCTGCCGATGGTGCCGCCTGTGCAATCGAATTGATGCCGGATAGTGACGTTGTGCTGCAATTGATCAAGGTTCGTAATGCTCAAGGTCAATGTGCTCATGAGCGCCCCCGGAATCGCACGACGGGGCTGATCTGGCCGTGGTGATCATCGACAAAGCTGGTCCAGCCCAGGTAGGCGCCCTTGGCAGGATGCAGGCAGAAGGGCGACAATGCGTTCTGCTTCAGGCGCAGCTCCAGGTCGTAGGCCAGACCATCACGCAACAGGAAATCAATCAGAGCACGCAAGCGATTGAAGTTGATGCCGCTGGGCAACAGGTCACGCAACTGTTCCTGATCAAGCTCGCTGATCACGATGGTGAACTTGCTGCTGCGGGTTCGCGTGCGGCTGCCGACCATGAAGGAGCTACCCAGTGCACCGTTGCTGCAGCCAAGGCTCACCTGTTGCGTGGCAGTGGTGGGAACCGAGCGGCTTTCGAACTCTCGGATGTGCACCTGCTTCAAGTCAAAACAGTGGGCGATGATGCCGGCGACCGTGCCTGGTGCACGGCTGCGGCTGGCGATCACACCGGCGAAACTGAGCAGCCGGCTCCAGGGTAGTGCCGTATCACCGCGCAGCTGTTTGTCATTCAACCCGAGCAGGGCGAAGATGTACTGGGAAAACCCATCGCTGGCACCCGGCTGGAAACGAATGTAGTAGCGGTACTTGCGCCAGATGCGGTGCAGCAGGCTCAGCACGTAGTGATTGAAGAAGTCGAAGAACGCCGGCCGTACACCAATCCCGTGGGCATGCTCGTATGACACTTCTTCCAGGTAATAGGTTGGCAAGGGCGAGTCTGTGCCGTGCAGGCCCATGAAGGTGGTGCACACGCGATAGCGGTCTTCGGCTTCGGGCATGCGCTCGGCTTTGTACACGTCGGAAACCGGAAAGGTCAGTCGCGGGTCGCTGCCCAGCCGCACGCGCAGGCGAGTGGCCCGGTCCGGCCAACGCGGTTCCAGGTCATCCCCGTGCAGGCCGTGCAGGCGCTCCAGCAACTGGTAGAAGTTGTACTGGTGTGCGTCGGCGAGCAGCTTGTCGGCTAGATCAGCGGTTGTTTGCCGGTCTGGATGGGCCATGTGTAGTGCTCGTTGTTGGTAGTGTTGATCACTTCCAGTTGATGGAAGGAGTTGATGCTGGCGTACAGGGCGAAGAAGTGCGCGAGCACGCAGCCGAACAGGTACAGGTCGCCCTCGCAGAGGAAGGCGGCCTGATCCAGCTTCAGCCGTGTGCGTAGCCCGCGAATGGGCTGGCCTTTGATTAGCCAATCCAGAGGTTCTGTTTGAACATCGCGGATGCCTTCGAGGCGCTTATGGGTGGTGCGTGTCTGTTGCAGGTCGTGCAATGCCACGAAGTCATAGGCACGAATCACCGCTTTCAGCGGCTCGGCCGAAAGCAGCGACAGGTAGTTGAGCGACATGTTGGAAATGAGCGCCCACTGCAACTGGCCATCCAGCACCGGCCGATAGGGGCGTGTCGGTTTACAGATGTTGGTATAGGTGGTCAGCGGCGGCGTGACTTCGGAAAACACATTGATGTCGTCGACGCCCAATGCCAGGGGTAGATCGCGATTGGTGCAGGTCAGGTCGATAGACGCCGTTTCCAGTTCACCGGTGTAGGCGTTGGCATCGGCGCGCACGAAAGCGATACGGTGCGTGACGCCATCGCCGCGCAAGGACTCTTCGAGGGTGTAGCGGTAGTACAGCGCCGTGCGTCCTTGAGCGTGCTCGATCTCATGGGCGAACGATTCGAAGGGGCGGAAGGTACGTAGGTGTTCGCCGGTACTGCCGTCTGTTGTCGTACGGGTGCTGATCACTCGATCAACACTGAAAATTTCATACGCATGCCGCGCTTTACCTCTGGGCGTAAGGTCAGAAGGGGCGTGCCGGTTGGAGAGGTCGATAGGCTCGGCGGTGTAGCTGAACAGGTTTACCGCCGGCGTGCAGAACAGGCTGAAGTCCGCCGTGCCGATACGCAACGAATCCGGGAGCTGGCGGGTGAAGTGAAGTTCAATGCCCACCTGCTGAGTTGCTTGATCGGGCCAGATCTTCTGCAGTCCGGTGATGCTGAAGAAGTGAAAGCGCTTTGGAAATACAAAGTATTCCTGCAAGATCCGATAGCCGTCGAAGACGTTCTGCGGGTAAGGCAGCAGCCCTTCGTTTGAGCTGAAGCCTGGGAAGACGATGCTGCTGGCTGGCAGCCTGCGGACCTCGCCATTGATCGTCACAGCGACATGCTTGAGGTATTGAGCGATCCAGAGGTACAGCGTGCGGGCAGTCTCGGTATCACCGCTCAGGTGGAAATCCAGACTGTTGCAGCCGAGGGTGTTCAAGGGTCGCTCGACCAAGGTGCGCAACTCGATGCTTGCCACCGAACTGTCAAGCGTCTGGGTAGCGCTTACCGATTCGATCTCGAACGGATGGATATCCACTGCCGTGCAGGTGCGAAACTCACAAGGCACACCGTCCACAGGTTTAGAGAACAGCTGTGAACCTTTGGGAATGCGTTGCGATTGGCTGAGCGCTTGCTTGAGTGGTGTGAACTGGATAATGGTGGCGCTCGGCAGTGGCCGCAGGTAATTGGGCCACAGCAGCTGCAGCATGGGGTGCGTCAGCTCTGGCAAGTCATCCTCCAGCTTGAGGCGCAGCTTGGCCGTGAGGAAGGCAAAGGCTTCCATCAGGCGTTCGACATCCGGGTCGCTGCCACCCTTGCCCAGCAGCCGGGCAAGTTGTGGGTTGTCTTTGGCGAAGTCGTTCCCCAGCTCATGCAGGTAACGCAACTCTTCGCTGAATCGGTCCTTGAGTGACATCGGTCACCTCACTCGGGTGTGGCGGCTATGGCCGTTGACCAGCAGCTCCAGTTGCAGCTGCTCCTTGTGGTTGTTGACCTGCACCTGGCAGTCCAGCCTGAAATGCAGCTCCAGCGGGGCGAGACAATCGGGCATGGCTTTGAGCGATCGCACGTGCACACGAGGCTCGAAACGCCGAATTGTGCGGCGTATGTCGGCGCTCACTTGCTTGAGCAGGTCGCCACTGCTTGCGTCGTGCCCGTTGAAGTCATGCAGGCCAAGCTCAGGGCTGCTCTGCGAGCAGCCCTGACGCGCATTGAGTAGCGTTTCCAGGTGGCGCTTGATGCCGGCAAACTTCTCGGCAGCGGTTTCTTGCCGAGAGGGCGTGCGGCTTACAGTCTGATCCGCCAGCAAACGGTCGAAAAATCCACTCATTGGGTATCAAGCCGGCCGACCAGTGAGATCTCGAAGTGCGCGCCCATGTATTTGAAGTGGGGGCGCACGGCGAGTGAAACCTGGTACCAGCCCGGGTCGCCGGCCACATCGGAAACCTCGACCTTTGCAGCGCGCAACGGGCGACGGCTGCGTACGTCGGCTGACGGATTTTCCTGGTCGGCGACGTATTGCCTGATCCATTTGTTGAGTTCGGACTCAAGATCCTTGCGCTCCTTCCAGCTACCAATCTGCTCGCGCTGCAGTACCTTGATGTAGTGGGCCAGCCGGTTGACGATGAACAGGTAAGGCAGCTGGGTGCCGAGCTTGTAGTTGGTCTGAGCCTGCAGCCCTTCCGCGGTCTTGGGAAAGTTCTTCGGTTTCTGCACCGAGTTGGCCGAGAAAAATGCGGCGTTGTCGCTGTCTTTGCGCATGGTCAAGGCGATCAAACCTTCTTCGGCCAGCTCAAATTCCTTGCGATCGGAAATCAGCACCTCGGTTGGGATCTTCGCTTGTAACTGCCCCAGCGCCTCGTAGAGGTGTACTGGCAGATCTTCGACGGCGCCACCGGACTGCGGGCCGATGATGTTAGGGCACCAGCGGTAGCGGGCGAAGCTGTCGTTAATGCAGCTGGCCAGCAAAAAGGCGGAGTTGCCCCACAGGTAGTTTTCGTGTCGTCCTGCAATGTCCTCGACGTAGTGATAGCTCTGCACGGGATTTTCTTGCGGATGATAGGCCGGGCGAAGCATGAAACGGGGGCCGGTCAGTGCAGTGTGGCGAGCGTCTTCACTTTCACGGAACGCACGCCATTTGGCATGCCGTGGCCCGGCGAAAATGTCTTTGATTTCCTTCAGATTGGGCAGCTCTTCAAAGCTGCTCAAATTGAAGAAATCGGGGGATGGGGCGGCAAGGAAAGGTGCGTGGGACATGGCACCGACGGAGGCCATGTAGCTCAAAAGCTTGATGTCTGGAGATGAGGGGCCGAAGTCATAGTTCCCCACCATGGCCGCCACGGGCTCACCACCGAATTGACCGTAACCCGCGGTGTAAACGTGTTTGTACATACCGCTGCAGGTGATGTCGGCCGCGTTCTCGAAATCATCTAGCAAGTCTTCCTTGTTGGCATGCAGAACTTCAAGCTTGATGTTCTCGCGGAAGTCCGTACGGTCGACCAGAAGTTTGAGGCTGCGCCACGCCGATTCAAGCTGTTGAAACTCGGGCTGATGCAGGATGGCATCCATCTGTCGGCTGAGCACTCGGTCCAGCTCTGCAATCATTTGATCGACGCGATGCTTGTTGATTAGTTGATCTGGATCATTGCTCTTGAGTATTTCTGCAATGAAGGCCGATACGCCTTGGCGAGCGACTTGATAACCCTCCTGCGCGGGCACCAATTTGGTTTCGGCCATAATCTGGTCGAGCAAAGTGGCTTTGCTCAATGTCTCGCCGGACAGTTCAACGGCGAGGGTGGTGCTGGTTGACTTTGGCATGGGACGCTCCGTTGTCTCAGTCTTCTTGTGGCGCCTCAAGCACCAGGTCCAGTTCTTGGGCGAGTTGTTTGCGGGCCTGCTCGTCGTTCAGCAAATGCTGCAACTGCTTGCGAAAGGTGGGCACGTTACCCAGCGGGCCCTTGAGGGCGACCAGGGCTTCGCGTAGCTCCAGCAGCTTGTTCAGCTCAGGCACCTGGCTGGCGATGCGGTCGGGTTCGAAGTCGTTTATCGATCTGAACCGCAGGTTGACCGCCAGCTCCGCATCCGGTGCCGCGCTGAGTGTGGAGGGCACGGACATGGCCAAGCTGACGTCGGCGTCATTCAACACATTGTTGAAGGTGTGTTTATCGATGCGCATGACCGATCGGTCTTCCAGCGCACGGGTGTCATCCAGACCGAAATCGCCCAGCACCAACATCTTGTGCGGCAGCTCTACTTCGGCCTGTTTATCACCGGTGGCGGGTACGTACTTGATGTTGATGCGCTCTTTGGGCGCAACGGAGCCCGAGGCTTTAGTCATGTAGATATCGCCTTTGTTGTTTGGGTATATATGTAGGAAGCATCCTACAAAGTGCTGTTAAATAATAAACAAGCTGCAGGTTAGGTTGCGGCGCTTGCTTGCGAAAAGACCTTGCGCCTATGGCGAGATATATGTCGAGTCGGGAGGTGTTACTAAATATTTGTTTGTATCTTCCTTTCTGTTTGTACTAGCCTAAAAGTTCGTTTCTGACCTCCTGATTGCCTGGGTTCAAATTTTTCGCTGCATGGGTTTAATGGGTGGTGACGACTGCTGGTTGGCGGTGAGTTGGTCACTAGTGCATCTGTACTGTCGAATAAGAGAATGTGATTGTGATAATGCGCCGCTCTGCCTGTAGTGCTGGATTTACATTGCTGTTTTGTCTGGCACCCTCTCAGGCACATCCCTCAAGAGACTGCCCCCGGATAGTGTCCAATCTTGAGCGTTTGGCTTGTTTTGACGAAGCCGCAGCAACTCCTGCGCGAGTGATAGCCACCACCCGGTGGTCTGCTCCCGAGCAAGAGGCGCCCAGTGTCATGCGTGTCATGACCAATGAGGCTGGCAGGGGGCCGGAAGACCTGACCTTTCGCCTGGGAAACCTGGGAGGCGTGGCGGACGCTGAGGAGGAACTGGTCATTTCAGCCCCTGCCATAGCTTCAGTTGGGGAGCGGTCTTATTTGGCTATCAGCTGCATACAGAACATCTCCAGGCTGCAACTGATTACCAACCGGCCAGTCGAAGCGAGCCGTGTCAATGTGCGGATAAAGGGGCAGGGCTGGTCTACCAGCGAAACCGCGTGGCAGGTAAGGGAAAATGGACAGGTACTGGATGCTGGCAGGGGTATACCAGCCATCGAGCAGATCAAACAAATGATCGGTGCTCAGCGCATTGAAGTGGTGAGCGGTCACAGGGCCGTCGACGGGCTGGCGTTTGATGCCGAAGGCCTGGACGCGCTAATCAGCCAGGTGCGACGTTCATGTCGGTGGTAGCGTTGGGGCAGGCCGAGGTCATCGTCCGGCTGCTTGCACCGATTGATACCGCAGCCCCGGCGGGTTTGTTCGATGTCGAGGACGAAACCTACCAGGCTATCGACCAAGAGATGGTCAAACTCGGAGGTCTGCAGGAACCCACGATCGACTGGGCGTACATCGAAGAAGCGTCCTGCCAATACTTGGCGCGGCAATGCAAGCACTTGCGAATCGTCGCGCACCTTGGTGCGGCCTGGCTGCGTAGTGGTTGTTGGCAACGCTGGAGTTTCACGCTGGAGTTGCTGGCCGGTATGGTCGAAGGCTATTGGGAGCCTGCTTACCCCAAACCGGGCCCAACAGGCTTCATCGGCAAGCGCAAATTGGTGAGCCTGGTTCTGAAACGCTTGATCGACGCGTTGCCGAGGCTCGACCGCTTCACCTTCAACCCAGGGTATGCAACTGCTGCGCGAGGTGCGCTTGAGCGCCTGCTACAGCAGCAGGGACCGGTACAATTGGATGTAGCTGCGCTTGTCGAGCTTGAGCGCTCGCTGAGCAAATACGCCGACCTTGCCAATGGCGTTGGCGAGGTTGCAGCACCCAAGGCGCCAGAGTCAAACATAAAGCCAGTGCCGCTGGCTGATGTCATCGCAACGCCGATGCCACGTGTGTCGATTGGCAACGAGCGCGAAACCCGCAGGGCTGTGTTGAACATGGCCGAGCTTATCAACCAGCAGGACCCGTACGACCCGGTCGGCTATCAACTGCGCCGTTTTGGTCTGTGGGGGCACATTCAGGCTGCGCCTCCAGCCAACCAAGGTAACCGCACTGAATTGATGGCGGTTCCGCAGGACATTGCCGGTGATTATGAGGATGCGGTCGCCGGGACGGCGATCGATGCTGCATTGCTCCAGCGCATCGAAAAAAGCGTGACGGCTTGTCCCTACTGGGTTCGCGGCAGCTTTCTCGCTGCAACCGCCGCTTCACGCCTGGCGATGGGCGAAGTGGCTGAGGCTATCCGTGCGGCGACCGCTCGGTTCGTTCAGCGGTTACCCGCACTGCAGCCGCTGTGCTTTAGCGATGGTCGAGCGTTTATCGATGACCAAAGCCTGGCCTGGCTCAAAGGGGCGCAAGGTCCGTCCGAGCAGGGGGCCTGCTCCCAGGAGTTCGCCACCCTGCGCGAGGAATTATCCAGCCAGTTGGAAGCCGGTGGCGTGGAGCCCGTTCTGCTCAGGTTGCAGGGAATGCAGGCCGATCTTCGAGGTCCTCGGGAGCGTTGCCATACCACAGTGATCGCCGCTGACCTGCTGGCTGCACGCGGTGTGTCCTGGTTGGCCCAGGACTTGTGCGCCAGTGTCGCCCGGACCATGCAGCAAACCACGGCCAGTGCCTGGGAGCCGGATGTGTTTCAACGACTGCAACAGCATGCCTCCCCCCAAGCATTGGCCGATCAAAACAAGGACTGGAACTCTCCATGAATCAACTATGGAAGCTATTGAAACGTCGGGGCTTACCCCTGGTGACTCGGATCGGCTTGGCCATGCCATTAATGGTTGTGCTGGGTACCGTGCTGATGCTGGTTGCCATCTGGTGGCTCGGGCCTCAGTGGGAGTGACGTGAACAGCGCCCCTTGGTCAGCACGGCGCATCGTAGTCTGGTCAGTCTGGTGCTCGTGTTGGTGCCGCTGCTGTACTGGATTGTTGTGCTGCGTGGGCGCTACGTCCGCCTGCAGGCAGAACGCAAGCAGGCGGTGGCCGCTGAACTGGACAGCGTATTGCCGTTGGTCCGTGCACAAGAGAAGGCCTTGGACCAAGGGCTGTCGCGATTTCTTGATAGCGCAGGAGGGCGACGTGCCTTGTATCGGTTGCCCTGGTACCTGGTGATAGGCGACCAGCATGCCGGCAAGTCCAGCTTAATCGACCGCACGGAACAGAGCTTTTCGCTGACCCGAATCGATAAGGCGCAGGCCCGGGGCAGGCAGGCACAACCGCTGGCTTTCCCGATAGGCTGGTGGGTCAGCAATGATGCGGTGATCATTGATCCGCCAGGGGCTTTCATCAGGCAGGAGTCGCTCGCAGGCTCGCCCACTGACGACTCAGGCGCACCGCAACTACCACCTGAAACCCCGGCCAGGCTGTGGCAGCACCTGTTGGACTGGCTATTGCGCAACCGCAGCCAGAGAGCCCTCAATGGCGTGTTGCTGGTTGTTGACTTGCCTGCGTTGCTGCATGGCACGCCTGAGGAGCGTGTTGCGTTGGCGCATGTGCTACGCACTCGTCTGTACGAGGTAAGCAGTCAGTTGGGCTCCCGCCTGCCGCTGTACGTGGTGCTGACCAAGTTCGATTTATTGGATGGTTTCGACCAGCTCTATGCCGGCCTTTCCGTTTCCATGCGCGAAAAAATGTTCGGCTTTACGTTCAGGCTGGATGCGATCGGCACGTTCGACGCTTGGCTGAAGGAGTATGGCAATCACTACGAGCAGTTGATCAACCAGATATTTGAGCAGGTGGTACACCGACTCGATGCGTTGGACAGTGCTCCACAGCGCGCGCGCCTGTTCTCATTGCATACCCAGTTGATCGGCTTGCGTCCAATATTGCTGGGCTTCTTGAAAGAAACCCTGGCAAGTGATCGCTACACCACGCCGGCCTTGGTACGGGGTGTGTATTGGTCCTCGGTCATCCAGCAAGGTGACATGCTCAATGCGTTCGTGCGCGAGGCAGCGCAACCCTACAAAACGAAGCTCCCTCTACTTGAGGGTAAGGTGCAAGGCAAGGCGCTGGCGTACTTCATCCAGCATGCGTTCGCGCGCATCATCTATAAGGAAGCTGGACTTGCCGGGGACAACATCAGGGTGGCGCGCAACAAGCGTCAGTTGCTGTGGGTCGGGTCCGGGGTAGGCATTCTGGCTTTCTGTGTCGCCATCGCCAGCTGGCAACGCTACTCCGATATCAATGCCGCCAAGGCAGCCAGCGTGCTCGCTAAAAGCAGGGAGTACAGCCATCATGAAGTGGATCAGCGCCTGGATCCAAGCGGCCGCAATCTGCTGGAGCCGCTGGACCAGATCCGCGATGCGGTATCGGTGTTTGGCGACTATCGCGCCGCATGGCCGGGTGTTTCCGATTTTGGCGTGTATCAGGGCCGGGTCATCGGCCCGCGTGTCGATGAGGCCTACCTCAGCTTGCTCTCCAAGCGATTCTTGCCGGCCTTGGCCAGTGGCGTGATCGACGCCATGGAGGCGGCGCCGCCAGGCAGTGAACAGCAAATGGCCGCCCTGAGGGTTTACCGCATGCTGGAAGACCGCCAGAACCGGCGGCCTGGATGGGTGGAAGAGTGGATGGCTCGCCAGTGGCAGCAGAAATTTCCCGGCCAAGGCCAACTGCAACGCGACCTCATGCGGCATCTGAACTACGCCCTGGTCTATGCCGATGCTGACCTACCGCAGTACACCCAGCGTATCGCCGTGGTCCAGGAGGCCTTGCGCAAGGTGCCGTTAGCCGAGCGGGTTTATGCTGGCCTCAAGCAGCAGGCTGGTGAGCAATTGCCCACCGGGTTGGACCTTCGTCATCAGGTCGGGCCGGCCTTCGATGTGGTGTATCAGCCGACCATCGGCGCCGGAAAGGGCGGTGCTATCCTGCTGCCGCCGATGCTCACTGCCAAGGGCTTCAAGGAGTACTTCGAGCCACGCAGCCAGAGCTTCGCCGATATGGCGATGATCGACCAATGGGCGCTGGGTGAGCGTGGTCAACTCGATTACTCGGATGCGGACCGGGAGGCGCTGAGCGAACGGCTGCGCAACTTGTATAGCGCCGATTTCATCGACAGTTGGCGCCGTGCCCTGAACGCCTTCTCGGTAGCTGACTTCCTCGACCTGGACCATGGCGTCACGATCCTGCAGCAGTTGACCGGCCCTGCGGCGCCGCTGCATCGGCTGCTGGATACGGTGAAGGACAATACCTCGCTTTTATCGACTAGAGTTGTCGACGCCGGGGACGAAGCCAAAGCGGTATTGCCCAAAGGCAGTAAGCCAGAGCAACAACAGGCCTGGGCTATCCAGCGTGCCTTTGCAGGGCTGAGCGCCATGTTGCAGGCAACGGGTGAGAAACCGAGCTATTACGATGAAACCCTTGGCGCCATTACCGCCGTGCATGACTACGCCAAGGCGGTGCAGGGCAGCCCCGACAGAGGTAAAGCTGCACTCCAGGCTGTGCATCAACGTTTCTCGATGACGGGGCAGGATCCAATTGGCACCTTGCAGCGAGTCTCTACTGGCTTGCCAGAGCCGGTCAACCACCAAGTCAGGAAACTGGCCGATCAAACGGCACAAGTGCTCAACATCGAAGCCCTGCGCGAGCTGGAGCGGCGCTGGGATGCCGAGGTGTACAGCTTCTTCCAGCAGCGACTGGCTGGGCGCTATCCCTTTGTAGCCAGGGCGCCCGACGCGTCCCTGGATGACTTCGAGGCGTTCTTCGGGCCGAAGGGGCGGCTGCAGCAGTTCAATGATCAGTACCTGAAGGTCTTCCTGAAGGACAACCTTGAAGCCCTGCAGGCCGGCCAGAAAGGGCGCTCGTTGATTCGCAGCGACGTGATCGAACAGCTGGAGCGGGCAGACCGCATCCGCGAAACGTTCTTCGATCAGCGCGGCAACCTGAGCGTGCAGTTCAGCATCGAACCGCTGGGGCTGAGTGCCAACCAACGCACAAGCTTGTTGGACCTGGACGGCCAGTTGATTTCCTACACCCATGGGCCGCGCCAGATCACTGGCATCGTCTGGCCCAATACCTTGGGGCCGCAGGTGCGTAGCAACCTGACTTTGCTCAGGCAGAACGGCAATAGCAGCAGCCTGGAGTACAGAGGGCCGTGGTCGATGTTCCGCTTGCTCAGCCGTGGCTCGCTCAATGGGCGCACGGCTACCAGCGTGGACCTGAGCTTTCGCGCCGGCGATGGTGTGATGCGCTATCGACTGAACGCCGCGAAGGCCTTTAACCCCATCACGCAAGAACCTTTCAAAGGATTCCGTTTGCCAAGAGGCTTATTGCAACAGTCGAAGTTGGGGGCGGGATACAAGCTGGACAAAATGGCTTTATGAAAACAGATATTGGGGTCTCGTTTGGATTCCCGTCAACCACTATCGGCTGGAGTCTGGCTGATCGGCTGGCTGAGTTCTCCTTTGACCAGTGAAGCGGTTGAGGGTAGGTATAAATTAAATGCCCTTGTTGGGGTGGCTTGTGTCAGTAGGCCAAGGAGAGTGTATGAGTGGGGGCAAGGTTAGACCGCGATCTTTGGAGGGATCGTTGAGTAAAATATTGCTCGGAAGGTTTAGAGTAATAAATAGAGATACAGGATTGCCTGTCTCGGGGCTGGCTGTTCAAATTCTATCCGACGCCGGAACTGTTCGTGACATAACGGATGGTGAGGGCTACACAAAGTGGGTCGGTTCTGAAATGGCGGGCACCCTCAAGATTATCAGGGACGAGGGGGGACTATGAACTCATTTCCTATAGGAGGGACATCGCCGGAAGGGACGACAACTCGGGTTGGAGTAAATGAGCCAAAGCTTGATCCTTCCGATAAAAAGGTTCTATGTGCGACAATCTGTTTTTGCGAGTCAACGCTTAATGTTGGTGCTGATGGCAGAAGCCTAAAGCAAGCTTGTGTTGATAACCGGCTTACTGAGTTGGATGGTGTATTTATTGCGCATGGCGGTCGTAGCCCATATCGGCCAGAGGTTAGTTACGACATGACCAAGACGCCACCATTACCAATACTGAGTCGTGATGGTATGACTAAGCATGGATGGATTCCGGGCTGGATAAAAAAATACTGGACGGAGGATCCTGATCACCCTCCATTCAAGGCGGGCACAGGGATGATACGTCGCCCGGATGTTGTTATATTAATGAATCCAAGGGAGGCGCCAACTCAGGATAATATTAAAATGGTAGTCGAGATGAAGTTTCCTCCTGATGATTACAATCCAAAGCAAATGGCAGACTATGGGAGAATTGCGGGGTCTGCGGGAAAGGTTGAAATTATGCGGCCGGAGGATTGTGATTGTGATCAGTTGGAGGAAGAAACGCGAGTGCCTTATGAGGAGTTGGACGGAATTTTGGATAAGATTGGAGAGCTAATGTGGTTGTTCTCTCGGGGTAAGATTCCAAGACTACCTCGTATTCCAAAATTGCCTAAACCAAGCCCTAGTCCCGTATATTGAATTGGTTACCGAATATGACTGAAGGTTTTGATGTTGTCTCAGAGCTATCTAAGGATCCAAGTCTGATTAGCTTCCCTGGTGACCTTTTTATGAGGGGTGGGGCTAAGGATTATGTTGGCGCTGTGCTTTGTGTTCGCGCTTCACTATTCTTCAAAGGGGGGCACACGAGTACTGTGAGAGAAATGATATGTAGTTGTTTTGATAAGTATGTAGAGTTGTCCGGAAATGTCTTCACGTGGTTGTGGCGTGAAAACCCTGCTGAGGGAGCGCCAAAGCTAAGATATGGGGAGGCTCCGTCATTGCATGACATGATCTTGAATAAAGATGAGGATGAAATTTTAAGTCTTTGTTATACGGCTGGGGAAAAGTCCGAAGATGCGAGTGCTTGGCAGTTTTTGATTTGCGGGCAAAGAGGGTGGGAGTCTAAAATAGGTCAAGAGTATAGTGTTATGGAGTTTTCTATTCCAATTGATGCTTTTGATGTGAAGCGCACGGATTTCTTGTCGTTAGTAGTCAGCTGTTCTAGCTTGCTTGAAGCTGAGCATGGGTACGCAGGATATGCTCTGAATGTTTCGACTGTTCGGCGAGAGCGCAACGAACCTGTCGAAGCACTCGTCAGTGAGCGAATGCCTGGACTAAGTGTTGGCACGGCTTCCTTGCTGGCAAATGAGGCTGCGCTCAAGGATGGGAAGATTATAACTGTCAATTGGTTGACCATAGTTAACTATTCAAGGTTGAGTATTGTCGGCGGTGTTCTGAGTCTTTTAAAGAACTTGCCATCCTCTCATTATAAAATTTACGACTATGGGGCGGGAGCCGTCATTCAGTCTGGGGCAGAACCTAAAGCAATGGGTGAGGAGGGCGATTTAAGGCCTCCTGCCTACATAATTCTAGATCATCAGTTATGCGACATCAGGGTCTTTTCAATAGGCAATATTCATCGTAACTCCAAGTCTGGTGAGTTTCGTCTTACTGGTTGGTCGGCAGATCAATGGCTTAGACGCTTTGATGTGGCGCCATCTGAGATGCCTCTGCATTTGCGGAGATTAATGAATGAGCCGCCGCTCGAAGATAAAGATATTTTGGTGCAAGAAAATTAAGCGAGAGAGTTCACCAGTGGCTGAGAAGAATCAATGTGAGGGGGCCGGCGAACACACCTTCCCGACATCCCCGCCGAAGGCCATGGTGTCCACCTATGAAGGTGACCCCGGGTGGCTGCTGGATTGATCAGCGCAGTGCAGGCTTGTTGATTTGCTTACCCGCCTGGGACGCCACTTCCAGGGCTTGCCCATCCCGTTGCTTGCCCTGGCGCGCCAGGCCTTCGAGCTGGGGTATCAGCATGCCTTCCGGCAAATGCCGCCAGAAACGGCCGGGCATGTGCAGGCGCAGGGCATCGGGGTTGAGGCGGGCGGGGTTGAAGGTATGGCGGTAATAAGTGCGCCATAGCTCGGCGCCGGGGTCTTCGGCGTTGCGTGCCCACTGGCGCCAGGCCTCGGGGCACTGGCGCTGGTAATCGAAGGCCTGGCCGTCGAAACGGATACCGTCCTGCGGGGTTGCGATCAACCAGCGCAACCGCCCCAGGCGATCGGCGAAGTGCGGGCTGGCGCTTTGCAGAATATCGTGCGCCGGCTCGTGATAGGCCACCAGATCCAGCTGCAAGTGCTCGACCAGCTCCTCAGGCAGCGGTACGAAGCGCACAAAGGCATGCAGGTGATGCGCCTCACGGCTGACCTGCTTGATCCGCCGCTGCAGTTCGCTGCCCAGGCGGTCACCGGCCAGCATCGCGGTGCGGTCGCCATGGGCCACGCGCCACAGTACCTCGTACAAAAGGTTCCAGCGTTGTTCGCCCCGGTAGCGCGAAGCCTGCTCCAGCTGGCCCAGCAGTGCCGCCGGGACCTTGGCCCGGAACGGACCGGGGCCTGGCGGGAGCGCAGCCGGTACCGCCAGCAAGTCCGCCATCGGCCCTTGCGACCAGGTCACTTGCGAGGGGTCAATGCCGTGCCCCAACAATGACCGCGCCTGCTCGCGCCAGGTGGCGAACAGGTCTGCGCAGTCGAGCGCAATCACCCCCACAACCCCATCTGCACCGGCGCTTGCGGTTCACGCAACCGCGCTCGCAGCAGCCCGCTGCGCAGCTCGGCCTGCTGCGGGCGGTAGTCGCTGGTGACGATGAAAGGCCGGGCCTTTTCCAGCACGCAGCGCAGCTGGATCAGGTCGTCGTAGCGAATGCGCCGTTCCCGCCGCAGCGCAACCAGGCGCTGCACGCTGCGCAGGCCGATACCCGGAATGCGCGCCAGCAGGGCGGGTTCAGCGCGGTTTACGTCCAGCGGGAAAACATCGCGGTTGGCCAGTGCCCATGCCAGCTTGGGGTCGATGTCCAGAGCCAGGTTGCCAACCTGGCCGAGCAATTCGCCCGCCTTGTAGCCGTAGCCACGCAGCAGGAAGTCAGCCTGGTACAGGCGGTGCTCGCGCAGCAGTGGCGGCGCGGCCAGGGGCACACTGCCGGGGCTGTCGGGGATCGGACTGAAGGCTGAGTAGTACACACGCTTCAGGCCATAGCCCTGATACAGCGATTCGGAATTGCGCAGCAAGGTGCTGTCGTCAGTGCTGTCGGCGCCAACGATGACCTGGG
Organism: Pseudomonas sp. 8_5_2; assembly: GCF_059295255.1. Lineage (NCBI taxonomy): Bacteria > Pseudomonadati > Pseudomonadota > Gammaproteobacteria > Pseudomonadales > Pseudomonadaceae > Pseudomonas > Pseudomonas sp. 8_5_2. The sequence goes on along the minus strand of NZ_CM181238.1, from coordinate 3,230,055 downwards.
TGCTCTGCCCGGCGGGAGTGAAGCGTGGCGCCTTGGGCTCGTTGGCGACCGCCTGCTGGCCCTGATGGATCACGCCCATGGCCTGGCGAATGGTATGTGCGTGCTTTTCCGGCGCCAAGCGCTTGAGGCTGGCATCGGTGGGCAGTTCGATGTTGACGCTGAGGCGGTCGGCCAGGCGACCGGCCTCCTCGATCAGCAGCGGGTCGGCATCGGGGATGGTCTTCAGGTGAATGTAGCCGCGGAAGTTGTGCTCTTCGCGCAACAGCCGAGCCACGCGGATCAGCTGCTCCATGGTGTAGTCCGCCGAGCGTATGATGCCGGAGCTGAGAAACAGCCCGCTGATGCAATTGCGGCGGTAGAAGTCCAGGGTCAGGCGCACTACCTCTTCAGGGCTGAAGCGGGCGCGCGGCACGTTGCTGGAGCGGCGGTTCACGCAGTACTGGCAGTCGTACAGGCAAAAGTTGGTCAGCAGTATCTTCAGCAGGGATACGCAGCGGCCATCGGGTGTGTAGCTGTGACAGATGCCCATACCGTTGGTCGCCCCCAGCCCGTCGCCGCCACGTGAATTGCGCTTGGGCGCGCCACTGCTGGCGCAGGAGGCGTCGTACTTGGCGGCGTCGGCGAGGATGCCGAGTTTGGCGATGAGTTGCATGGCACTGGCTCGCGATACTGAATATTCATACAGTATTTTGAGAAGCGCCCGATTGCAAGCTCAGAGTAGGCAGCCCGTCGTAATTATCGCCGCGCAAACCCGACTAAATCCGTCAGCTAAGCTTGTGGCTGGACATTTACGGATAGCAACGAGGTACGGGAGAGGTTATGAAGATCACCATCAAGCCGGAACTGGCGCTGGCCGGCCTGGCGCTGGCGCTGGGCATGTTCAATGCCCAGGCAGCGGAAACCAGAAAGGTCGATGTGATGCTGGTGGGTGGCGGCATCATGAGTTCAACCCTGGCCGTCTGGCTAAACGAGCTGGAGCCGGGCTGGTCGATGGAAATGGTCGAGCGCCTGGACAAGGTGGCCGAAGAAAGCTCCAACGGCTGGAACAACGCCGGTACCGGGCACTCGGCACTGGCGGAACTCAACTACACCCCGGAAAAAGACGGCAAGGTCGATATCAGCAAGGCGGTGGAGATCAACGAGTCATTCCAGGTCACGCGTCAGTTTCTCGCCTGGCAGGTGAAGCAGGGCGTATTGAAGAACCCGCACTCGTTTATCAATACCACCCCGCACATGAGCTTTGTGTGGGGCGATGACAATATCCGCTTCCTGAAAAAGCGCTACGAGGCGCTGCAGGCCAGCCCGCTGTTCAAGCCCATGCAGTATTCCGAAGACCACGAGCAGATCCGCAAGTGGGTACCGTTGATGATGGAAGGCCGCGACCCCAACCAGAAGCTGGCGGTAACCTGGACGCCGATCGGCACCGACGTCAACTTTGGCGAAATCACTCGGCAATACGTGGGCTACCTGCAGACACGGCCGAACTTCGACCTGAAGCTGTCCAGCGAAGTACAAGACATCACCCGCAACGATGACGGGTCGTGGCATGTGGAATACAAGAACCTCAAGGATGGCAGCAAGGCGGCCACCGACGCCAAGTTCCTGTTCATTGGCGCAGGCGGCGCAGCGTTGCCACTGCTGCAGAAGTCGGGCATCGACGAAGCCAAGGACTATGCCGGCTTTCCGGTCGGGGGTTCGTTCCTGGTCACCGACAATCCGGCCATCGCCCAGCGCCACATGGCCAAGGCCTACGGCATTGCCGCCACCGGCGCACCACCGATGTCGGTGCCTCACCTGGACACGCGGGTGCTCGATGGCAAGCGCATGATCCTGTTCGGGCCGTTCGCCACCTTCTCGACCAAGTTCCTCAAGCAAGGCTCGTTGCTCGACCTGCTGGCCAGCACCAGCGTGCACAACGCCTGGCCGATGGTGCGGGTAGGGGTACGCGAGTTCGACCTGGTGCAGTACCTGATCGGCCAGGTGCTGCAATCCGACGATGACCGCTTCGAGGCGCTGCGCACCTACTTCCCCGAGGCCAAGCAGGGCGACTGGCGGCTGTGGCAGGCGGGCCAGCGGGTGCAGATCATCAAGAAAGACCAGGCGTTGGGGGGCGTTCTCAAGCTGGGTACGGAAGTGGTGGTGTCCAGGGACGGCAGCATCGCCGGCTTGCTCGGCGCGTCACCGGGCGCCTCGACTGCACCACCGATCATGCTCGATGTACTGAACAAAGTGTTCAAGGACAAGCTGGCATCGCCTGAGTGGCAGGCGAAGATCAAGCAGATCATTCCGTCGTACGGCATGCGCCTGAACGACCACCCCGACCTGGTACAGAAGGAGTGGGCGTACACCAACGAGGTGTTGCAGCTTGATCCACCTGTGACCGCCGCCACACCCTGAATTCAGCTTATTGCCCGGAGACCTGTGCTGCTGCGTGCAGGCCCTCGGGCATTGTGGCCCAGGCAAAGCGATACACGTTGTGAGGGGCAGCGGCCTGGCACTGGCCATTGTCGGCATCGGCGCCGACCACATACCACTCGGCCCGCGAGGTTTCGCCCAGCTTGCGCGCCTTGTCGGCGCTGAAGCAGCGGCCCAGCTCCGTGGCCGGGATCAGGGCAAAGGCCGCCGGATTCTGACGCAGCCAGTAAGCGGCAGAATCGGCCCTGGACTGGCCGGTAAAACCGAAGTGCACGATGGGTTGCCGGGCAAACAGCCAGTGCCCTTCGCGCCAGTTCACCAGTACCAGTTCGGCGCCGCCAGTGGCGCGTGCGGCTTCGCTCATCAGCGTGTCGTGCGGGTTACGGCCTTCCTTGACGGGCTCGATGAAACCGCGGGCAAACCACAGCGCAAACCATACCAGAGCCACGGTGGTAAACGCCTTGCGCCAGCCTGGCCGCTGCTGCAACCAGCGCTTGAGCAACCACGGCACCAGCGGCGCCATGGCCAGCACCAGGCCTGGCAGCGCCGGGAAGATGTACAGCTTGCGCTTGCCACTGCCGAGGCTGAAAAACAGCAGCACCAGTGCCACCCAACCCAGCAGCAGCAGGTAGCGGCCGTCGTGTTTTTGCAATTGCCGGCGCCACGCCGGTACCAGCCAGGGCAGGGCCAGGATCAGCGGCAGCCAGTACTTGGGAATGACCTTGACGAAGAAGTACCAGAAGGGTTCGCGATGGTCCCAGGCGTTGGCATAGCGGCTGGCGGTTTGACGCAACAGGATTTCCTTCAGGTAGGCCACCTCTGCCGCACCACCACCCTGGGCAATCGACACCAGCAGCGGCAGCAGCCAGACCGCGCAACCGGCCAGCAGGCACAGCAGCCCCAGGCTCCAGCGCCAACCCTGGCCCCGCATGGCGACCACGCCGCCCCAACGCTGACGCACCGCCCAGGCGTAGGGCAGCAGCATCAGTGCCGGAACAAAGCCCACCCCTTTGCTGATGATGCCCAGGCCCATGGCTGCGCAAGCCAGGTAGAACCAGCCCCAGGCCGGCCCTAGCAGCAGGTGGCGGACCATACCGTAAAAGCCCAGCGCCACCCACAGGCACAGAAAACTGTCGATCTGCCCGGTGCGCAGGATGCTGTAGCTCTGGTAAGTGGCCAGGAACAGCAACGCGGCAATCACGCCGATGCGCCGGTTCCACAGGCGTCGCCCGAGGTCGTGCAACACCCAGGTGATGGTCGCTGCCGACAGCAGCCCAGGCAGGTACAGCGCGACCTTGGGCGAGCCGCTCAGGTAGCTGAACAAGGCCACGGTCCACATGAACAGCGGCGGCTTGTCGCCATAGATTTCCGCTGCCCGGTGGGGGATGAACCAGTTGCCGCTTTGCAGCATTTCCAGGGCCACGCCGAGAAAGCGTTCTTCATCGACATTCATCGGCTGGCGCCAGCCGATACCTGCGCCCACCAGCAGCACCGCGAGGGCGATCAGGGCCCAGCGTTCGGCCCTGAGCGTCTTGAAGTTTGCCAAGGTCTATTCCTTCTGTTCCTGCTGGCGGGCGATCAATTGCAGGTTGCGCAGGTAGACCAGAAAGCCGAAGCTCTGGCCGATGATGAATACCGGGTCTTGCCGGTAGATGGCGTAGGTCAGCAGCAACGCGCTGCCGAGCATGCTCAGGTACCAGAAACCTACGGGTATCATGCTGCGGCGCTTGAATTCGCTGTACAGCCACTGCAACACGAAGCGCCCGGTGAACACCGCCTGGCCGGCGAAGCCGATGATCAGCCACAGGGTCTCGCGGGTCATCCTTCAAGCTCCTGCGGGCGCGTGTCCAGGCGCGTGCGGCGGATCAGCCACCACACCCCGAACAGGTCGAGGATGCCCACCAGGGCGCGGTCGAGGTTGCCATACTTGGAAACGCCGGCATGACGTGGCCGGTGGTTGACCGGGTGCACCAGCATGCGGCCGTTGTGGCGCAGAATCAGCGCCGGGATGAAACGGTGCATGTGGTCGAAGTAGGGCAGACGCAGGAACGCAGCGCGCTCGATCAGTTTCAGCCCGCAGCCGGTATCGGGCGTGGCGTCCTTGAGCAAGCGGCTGCGCAGGCCATTGGCAAACCGCGAGGCCCAGCGCTTGCTGGCGCTGTCGCGGCGGTTCACCCGGTGCCCGGCCACCAGCTTGACGCCGCCGGCCAAGTCCTGGTTCGCGCGCACCAGGGCGAGCATGCCGGGGATGTCGGCCGGGTCGTTCTGGCCGTCGCCGTCCAGGGTCGCCAACCAATGCCCGCGGGCCGCCTGTGCGGCATGCCACAGTGAAGTGCTCTGGCCCAGCGAACGGTCGTGACGGAGGATGCGCAGTTGCCTGTAGCCCTGGCTTTTCAGTTGCTGCAGTACGCTTACGGTGCGGTCGCTGCTGCCGTCATCGACTACCAGTACTTCATAGTTTTCGGCCGCCAGTGCACTGCGAATTTCCATCAGCAGTGACGGCAGGTTGTCGGCCTCGTTCCTGGCGGGGATGAGTACCGAGAGGTCCAGTGGGTCTGTCATGGGGTTTCCTGTCATCGTGTCGGGATTGCTCGGCTCAGACCCGGTAGAAATCCCGGTACCAGCCGACAAAGGCATTCACGCCGTATTCCAGGGACGTGGCTGGGGAGAAGTCGATCCAGCGCGCCAGTGAACCCACATCCGCCCAGGTTTCCAGCACGTCACCCGGTTGCAGGGGCAGGTAGTCGCGCCGCGCCTTGATCCCCAATGCGTCTTCGAGGCATTCGACAAAGTGCAACAGCCGCACGGGCTGGCCGCGGCCGATGTTGAACAGCTGGCAGGGCGGTTGGCCGGCGGCAGGTTGTGGCGGTTTCAGGCGCAAGCGAACGACGCTCTCGACGATGTCGTCGATATAGGTGAAGTCGCGCCCCATCAGGCCGTTGTTGTAAACCTCGATCGGCCGGCCTTCGAGCATGGCGCGGGTGAACTTGAACAACGCCATGTCGGGGCGCCCCCACGGCCCATACACGGTAAAAAACCGCAGGCCGGTGGTTGGCAGCTGGTAGAGGTGCGCATAGCTGTGCGCCATCAGCTCATTGGCGCGTTTGCTGGCGGCGTACAGCGACACCGGCTGTTCGGCCGGGTCGTCGACGCTGAAGGGCAGTTTGGCGTTGGCGCCGTACACCGAGCTGCTGGAGGCATAGATCAGGTGGCGCGGCGGATACTGGCGGCAGGTTTCGAGCACGTTGAGGAAACCCACCAGGTTGGCCTGGCCATAGGCACCGGGATTGTCCAGCGAATAGCGCACCCCGGCCTGGGCCGCCAGGTGGATGACTTCACTGAACGGCTGGCCGGCAAACAGCTGCTGCAGCTCGGCCGGGTTGGCGATGTCGAGGGGCTGGAAGCGGAAATTGGCGAAACCATGCAGCTGCTGCAGGCGTGCCCGTTTCAGCTCGACGCTGTAGTAGGCATTGAGGTCGTCGATGCCCACCACCTCGATGCCTGCCTCGCACAGGCGTCGCGCGAGGTGGAAGCCGATGAAGCCGGCGACGCCGGTAATCAGTACCGGCATGCTGGCTGCACCTGGCCACGGCCGATGCCGTAGTACGTCAGGCCGGCGGCGGCCATGTGTTCGGGTTCGAACAGGTTGCGCCCGTCGAACACCACGCGGTCGGTCAGCTGTTGCGGCACCTTGTCCAGGTTGAGCACGCGGTAGTCCTGCCATTCGGTGACGATCACCAGGGCATCTGCGCCCTTCAGCGCATCGTCCTTGCACGGCACCAGCTGCAGGTCGGCACGCGGGCCGTAATGGCGCTGGATTTCCTCCATGGCTTGCGGGTCATGGGCCTGCACCCGCGCACCTGCTGCCCACAACGCTTCGAGCAGGACCCGGCTGGAGGCTTCGCGGATGTCATTGGTGTTGGGCTTGAACGACAGCCCCCACAGGGCAAAGACCTTGCCCCGCAGGCCGCCTGGGTAATGGCGCTGGATCTTGCTGAACAGTCGGCCCTTTTGCTGTTGGTTGACCGACTCGACCGCGCGCAGCAGTTGCGGCTCGAAGCCTTCGGCCTCGGCGCTGCGGCGCAGGGCTTGCAGGTCCTTGGGGAAGCACGAGCCGCCGAAGCCGCAGCCGGCGTAGATGAAATCATAGCCGATGCGCGGGTCCGAGCCGATGCCCCGGCGTACCATTTCGATGTCGGCGCCCAGGTGCTCGGCCAGGTTGGCGATTTCATTGATGAAGGAGATCTTGGTCGCCAACATGCAGTTGGCCGCGTACTTGGTCAGTTCGGCACTGCGCGCATCCATGATCATGAGTTTTTCGCGGTTGCGGCTGAAGGGCAGGTACAACTCACGCAGCAACTCCACCTCGGCCGCCTCGGCGCCGCCGATGATGATGCGCTCCGGGCGCATGCAGTCGTCCACCGCAGAGCCTTCCTTGAGGAACTCGGGGTTGCTGATGACCTGAAAGCGGCTGGTGTCGGCCACGGCCTGGGCAATGCGCGCCTTGATGCGGTGCACCGTGCCGACCGGTGCGGTGGACTTGTTGACGATGACCTTGGGGCCGGTGGCATGTTCGAGGATGCAGTCGACCACGGCAAACACGTGCTTCAGGTCGGCGCTGCCATCGGCGTGGGGCGGGGTGCCCACCGCGATGAACTGCAGCCTGGCGTAGTTGGCTGCCTGTGCGGCGTCGGTGGTGAAGCGCAAGCGACCGCAGGCCAGGCTGTTCTCCAGCATCGGCGCCAGGCCGGGCTCGAAGATCGGGCACTGGCCTTCATTGAGTGCAGCGACCCGCTCGGCGTCGACATCCATGCACAACACCGAGTGCCCCACCTGCGCCAGGCACACTGCCTGGGTCAGGCCGACATAGCCGGTACCGAAAACCGTGACTTTCATCTGACAGCTCCTTGATAGGAAAGCTGAAAAAAAATGTCACAGTCTTGTTTAGATATTGTTACCTGCGCAGGTCATCGCCCTGTGCCGAATCAGTTTGCGCATGTAGATCGAGGATTGTGCGTGTGTAGTCCAAATCGCGGATGTGCGCCCTGGAGACATCTAAACTTACGAATGGCTCGCTACCTTGCTGAAGCAGCGCGCCATTCCATCCAATCGACCACCGTCACCCCGGAGCGGATGTCCCTCGCTGGCGATGGCCTTCTTGCAGAGGAGGGCAGGTCATGGACGAGGCACGGCTTCACGACTTCATGGGCAAGCTGGTGGGCGACATGGGCGCGGCGGCGACCCTGGCCAATGTCATTCTGGGCGACGAACTGGGGCTTTATCGGGCCATGGCCGACAGCCAGCCGACCAGCCCCGAGGCGCTGGCGGCAAAGACCGGCTGCCACCCGCGGCTGGTGCGCGAATGGCTGAACGCCCAAGCGGCGGCCGGCTACATGGTGCATGACAAGGGCCGGTTCGTGCTGCCCGAAGAGCAGGCCATGGCGCTGGCGCTGGAGGATTCCCCGGCTTACATGGCCGGCGGCGCAGCGGTGGTGGCGGCATTGTTCCACGACAAGGACAAGCTGGTGGCGGCCATGCGCGGCGATGGCGGGTTGGCCTGGGGCGACCATCACCCCTGCATGTTCAGCGGTACCGAACGGTTCTTCCGGCCGGGCTACCGCACGTTCCTGGTCAGCGAATGGCTGCCCGCGCTGGAGGGCGTAGTGGCCAGGCTGCAGGCCGGCGCCAAGGTGGCAGATGTGGGGTGCGGGCACGGTGCCTCGACCCTGGTGATGGCCCAGGCGTTTCCGGCTTCGACCTTTGTCGGTTATGACTACCATGGGCCTTCGATCACCACTGCCAACCAGCGGGCGCGAGAGGCGGGATTGACGGGCCGGGTCAGCTTCCAGCAAGCCAGCGCAAAGGACTACCCGGGGCATGATCACGACCTGGTGTGTTTCTTCGATTGCCTGCACGACATGGGCGACCCGGTGGGGGCGGCCAGGCATGCTTACCGGGCGCTCAAGGCGGACGGCACGGTGATGCTGGTGGAACCTTATGCCGAGGATTCACTGGACGGCAACCTGACGCCGGTCGGGCGGTTGTTCTATGCGGCGTCAACGTTTATCTGCACGCCGAACTCGCTGTCGCAGGAGGTGGGGCTTGGGCTGGGTGCGCAGGCCGGGGAGGCAAGATTGCGGGCAGTGTTCGAGGAGGCGGGCTTCAGGCGGTTTCGGCGGGCGACGCAGACGCCCTTCAACCTCATCCTGGAAGCGCGAAAGTAGCGGTCAGGCCAGCAACAACAGAAAGGGCGCCGCGATGGCGCCCTGTCTGTCTTGTTACTTAGGCTTCAGCGTCCCAGGGACGATCACCTTTTTCATCTTTGATGCGGGTCGGCAAGCCCATCACGTCCAGCGCCTTGAGGAACGGCTCGGCTGGCAGCTCCTCGACGTTGACCATGCGCTTGGCATCCCACTCACCACGCGCGACCAGCAGGGCTGCAGCCACTGGCGGTACGCCTGCGGTGTAGGAAATGCCCTGGCTGTCGGTCTCGGCGTAGGCTTCTTCGTGGTCGGCCACGTTGTAGATGAACACTTCGCGCGGCTGGCCATCCTTGGTGCCCTTGACCAGGTCACCGATGCAGGTCTTGCCGGTGTAGCCAGGGGCCAGGGAGGCCGGGTCTGGCAGCACGGCCTTGACCACTTTCAGCGGTACCACTTCCAGGCCTTCGGCGGTTTTCACCGGTTGCTCGCTGAGCAGGCCCAGGTTTTTCAGCACGGTGAACACATTAATGTAGTGCTCGCCGAAGCTCATCCAGAAACGCACGTTCGGCACGTTGAGGTTCTTCGAAATCGAGTGAACTTCATCGTGCCCGGTCAGGTACAGGTTCTGCGACCCTACCACGGGCAGGTCGTCGGTACGCTTGACCTCGAACATGCTGTTGCTGGTCCACTGGCTGTTCTGCCAGCTGTACACTTGCCCGGTGAACTCGCGGAAGTTGATTTCCGGGTCGAAGTTGGTAGCAAAGTACTTGCCATGCGAACCGGCATTGACGTCGAGAATGTCGATCGAATCAATGCTGTCGAAATACTGCTGCTGCGCCAGTTTGGCGTAGCTGTTCACCACACCCGGGTCGAATCCGACGCCGAGAATGGCGGTAATGTTCTTGGCCTGGCACTCTTCGAGGTGTTTCCACTCGTAGTTGCCGTACCACGGCGGGGTTTCGCAGATCTTGCCCGGCTCTTCGTGGATGGCGGTGTCCAGGTAGGCGACACCGGTATCGATGCAGGCACGCAGCACCGACATGTTGAGGAACGCGGAACCCACGTTGATCACGATCTGCGATTCGGTCTCGCGGATCAGTGCCTTGGTGGCCTCGACATCGAGGGCGTTGAGCGAGAAGGCCTGGATGTCGGCGGGTACCTTGAGGCTACCCTTGGCCTTGACGCTGTCGATGATGGCCTGGCATTTGGAGATGTTCCGTGACGCAATAGCGATACGACCCAGTTCGTCGTTATGCTGCGCGCACTTGTGGGCCACCACCTTGGCGACACCTCCTGCACCAATGATAAGAACGTTCTTCTTCAATTTATCCCTTGCTCCTTACTGAAAGCCGGTCTTACGACAGGCTGGAAACGTAGTCTTCAAAACCGAACTCGCGGACCACTTCGACGCTGCCGTCGAGTTGTTTGACCACAATGGAAGGCATCTTCAGACCGTTGAACCAGTTTTTCTTGACCATGGTGTAACCCGCGGTGTCGATGAACGACAGGCGGTCGCCGATGGCCAGCGGACGATCGAATTTGTACTCGCCGAAGATGTCACCGGCCAGGCACGATTTGCCGCAGACCATGTAGGTGTGCTCGCCGTCATTGGGGGCCATCTTGGCGTTGAGGCGGTAGATCAGCAGGTCGAGCAGGTGCGCTTCGATCGAGCTGTCGACCACGGCCAGGTGCTTGCCGTTGTACAGGGTGTCGAGCACGGTCACTTCCAGCGAGGCGCTGTTGGTGATGGCGGCTTCGCCGGGCTCCAGGTACACCTGCACGCCGTAGGTTTGCGAGAAAGCCTTGAGGCGCGCGCAGAACGCGTCGACCGCATAGTCTTCACCGGTGAAGTGGATGCCACCACCCAGGCTGACCCACTCGACCTTGTGCAGCAGGTGGCCGAAGCGCTCTTCGATGTGCGTGAGCATTTTGTCGAACAGGCTGAAGTCACCGTTCTCGCAGTTGTTGTGGAACATGAAGCCGGAGACCTGTTCGATCACCTGTTCGATCTTCTCCGGGTCCCACTCACCGAGGCGGCTGAACGGGCGGGCCGGGTCGGCCAGCAGGTAGTCGGAGCTGCTCACCTGCGGGTTGACACGCAAGCCGCGGACCTTGCCTTCGGACTGTTCGGCAAAGCGTTGCAGCTGGCCGATCGAGTTGAAGATGATCTTGTCGCAGTTCTCGAGCATTTCCTCGACCTCGTCGTCAGCCCACGCCACGCTGTAGGCGTGGGTTTCACCGGCGAACTTCTGGCGGCCGAGCTTGAGCTCGAAGAGGGAGGACGAGGTGGTGCCGTCCATGTACTGCTGCATCAGGTCGAATACCGACCAGGTCGCGAAGCACTTGAGTGCCAGCAGCGCCTTGGCGCCGGAGTGTTCACGCACGTAGGCGATCTTCTCCATGTTGCTGAGAAGCTTGGTTTTATCGATGAGGTAATACGGCGTCTTGATCATTTAAAGGCCCCCGGCCAGGCCGGCCAAAAAAAGGACACGCATTGTGCCTTCACTTGCCGCAGACCGAAAGGGTGCGATACGCATTTCGTCAGGGTTGACGACATTGCGAAGGGATTTTTCGGTTGCGGCGGGCTCAGTAGATCAGTGGCATGTGACTATCGTAATATCGGAGAAGGACTGAATTGATGTGACGGATGGCACCGGCGCAGGCAACCTCAATCCGCCTGCTGCAACCACGCCTGAATCTGTTCCAGAGTCGCCGTAGCCCCGCCGCAGACCACCACCAGTACATTCTGGAAACTCCCCAGCCTGCTCGGGTCATAGGCCAAGGCCAACGCTGCCCCACAGGCCGGCTCGACCAGTACGCGGTGGTCCAGCAGGAACCGCTCGCAGGCCTCCAGCGCCGCGCGGTCGCTGACCAGGTGGCTGCGCACCGGATGCTGCTGCGTGCATGCCAGCGCCTGGTCAGCAACACGTTTGGCGCCCAACGACGTTGCCACCGAGGCGAGGCGCTCCAGCTCCACGGAATGCCCTGCCTGCATGGCCGCATGCAGCGACGCCGCCCCCGTGGTTTCGACCGCCAGTACCGGAACATCGTCCCAGCCATTGCGCCGCAGCCCTTCGACCACGCCGCTGAGCAAGCCGCCGCCGCCCACCGACAGCACCACGGCGTCCGGCTTCAGGCCGGCCTGGGCCACTTCATCCACCAGGCTGGCATGCCCGGCCCACAGCAGCGGGTCGTCGAACGGGTGGATGAAGGCGTCATTCGGGCCGACCAGGGTCTGGGCCAATGTGTTGGCCTCCTGCCAGGAGCTGCCATGTACCACCACCTTGGCGTCCTCCAGGCACAACAGCTGCCGTGCCCGCTCGGTAGTGGTCTCTGGCACCACCACGGTCACCGGCACGCCCAGCTTGCGCCCGGCATAGGCTACCGCCAGGCCGGCATTGCCCCCGGAAGATGACACGAAATGCTGTGCGCCACGCGCCTTGTGCACCTCGCAGGCGTGGCCCACGCCGCGCAGCTTGAACGAGCCGCAGGGCTGCAGGGCATCGAGCTTGAGCCAGATGTTGCGACCAGCGGCCAGCGACAGCGGTCGGGATTCGATCAGGGGTGTGTGGATATGCAAGGTCATTGGCTGGCTCCGCGCAGTTGCTCTAGGTAGTTGTAAATGGTGTATCGGGTCACGCCGAGGGCGCTGGCGGCTTTTTCCACGCCGCCCTTGACGATGAACAGGCCACGCTCTTGCATCACCCGTACGGCCTCGACCTTGGCCTGCTTGTTCATGCGCCCCTGGCCACTTTGCAGGGAGGCCTGGATGATCTCGCTCATCAGCAGTTCCATGTCGGCGGGTTCGCTGGCAGCGGGCTCGGCGCCCAGTGGCTGGAACTGTTGTAGAAAATTCATGGCGGCGGCCAGGTCGGTGACGTCGGTGTTGACGCACAGGCTGGCGAAGGGGTGGCCGGTGCTGTCGCGGAATATCGCCGTGGCACTGCGCAGGGTGCGGCCTTTGAGGGTGGTGGGGTAATCTGGCAGTACCACGGGCTCGCAGCCGCGCTGGTCCGCCGAGGCCTGCATCAGCGCCTTGAAGCCCTGGTCCTGCTCCGGGGCGGCAAGGATCGGGCTGCCGACGCTGCGGCCGGAAAGCTGGCCATTGACGATCGCCACCACGGAATGCTCCGGGTGGTCCAGGTCATGCAGGAGGATTTCCATGTTGCGTGCGGCAACGCTGCCCAAGGCCTGGATGGCGGCCTTGAGCACGGTGAGGGTGAGCTGGCGTTCTTCGTTGGGGGAAATGGGCATGACAAATCACAAAGTCAACGTTTTGTGTATTTTTACACATTAAGTTGAATTTTGCGATCTGTGTTGTTTTTGCCGACCTCATCGCCGGCAAGCCAGCTCCCACAGGGACCGCATGGCCTTAGGGCAATGCGATCGGTGTGGGAGCTGGCTTGCCGGCGATGGGCTGCGCAGCAGCCCCGATACTCAGCCCAGTGCCGGCGTGCGCGGCGGGACCATGCGGCGCGAGCCGGTCGCCTCAAAGGCGGCACCGAAGGTCAGTAGCGCATTGTCACTGTAGGCCCGCCCGGCAAAGGTCAGCCCGACCGGCATGCCGATATCGGCCATCACACCCATCGGTACCGTAACCGTCGGTACGCCCAGGTGGCGGATCGCTAGGTTGCCGTTGGCCACCCAGATACCGTTGCTCCAGGCGATATCCGCCGATGCCGGGTTGACGTCGGCATCCGCCGGGCCCACGTCGGCCACGGTGGGGAACAGCACCGCGTCCAGGCCAAGCCTGTCCATCCAGTCTTCCAGGTCCAGTTTGCGGGTGCGCTCCAGGCCGCGCAGGCCATCGGGCAGAGTCTCGATCTGGTCCCAGGTCTTCAGGCCGCGCTTGGCCATGTTGACGTATTCGTCCATGCCGGCGGCCAGGTCGTCTTCACGGTTAGGCAAGGTGCCGGGGTCGTGGGGGAAGATCAGCAGCCCGTCGACATCGGCCAGGCGGTTGAGCTTGGGGTCGTCGTTGGCACGAAGGAAATCGTCAAAGCCCCAGCCCGACAGCTCCCACAATTCGTCATGCAGGAATGCCTTGCTGACGATGCCGCGGTTGTACACGGTTGGCGCGCCCGGGCGGTCGCCTTCGCAGTTGGATACCAGCGGGAAGTCCACTTCCAGTACTTCGGCGCCGGCCGCTTCCAGGGCCTTGCGGGCCTGCTGCCACAGGTCGATCACCGTGGCACGGGTATTGATGCGCTGGCCGGTCGGGCCGCCGATGCCTGGTTTTTCCGAGGTGCCGGCTTCGGCATCGGCATTGATGTACATGCGCGGTACGCCAAAGCGCTTGCCCTTGAGCGCGCTGGCATCCCCTGCCAGTTCAAGATACGAAGCCGGGCGCACGGTGGAGGCCGCCGGAATCGGCACCCAAGGTTGCAGGCGCCACAGGTCGCCGCGCTTGTCGGCGTCATCGGCGACCACCACGTCGAGAATTTCCAGCAGATCGGCCATGGTGCGGGCATAAGGCACCACCACGTCCATGGTCGGGGTCAGCGGCCAGTTGCCACGTACCGAAATCACCCCGCGTGACGGTGTGTAGGCACACAGGCCGTTGTTGGACGCCGGGCCGCGGCCGCTGGACCAGGTTTCTTCGGCCAGGCCGAACGCACTGAAGCTGGCGGCGGTGGCGGTGCCGGCCCCGTTGGACGAGCCCGAGGCGAATGGCGCGGTCAGGTAGTTGGCGTTGTACGGGCTTTCGGCACGGCCATAAACACCGCGCTGCATGCCACCGTTGGCCATGGGCGGCATGTTGGTCTTGCCCAGGCACACAGCGCCGGCGGCGCGCAGGCGCTCGATGGTGAAGGCGTCGCGCTGGGCGACCAGGTCCTTGAAGGCCGGGCTGCCGGATGCAGCGGTCAGGCCCTTGACCAGGTAGCTGTCCTTGGCGGTGTAGGGGATGCCGTCCAGCGGGCTCAGCACCTGGCCGCTGGCACGGCGAGCGTCGGATGCCTCGGCTTCTTTCAGCGCCTCCGGGTTGCGCACCACTACGGCGTTCAGGGCGGTGGCGGTATCGGCGCCGTTGTAGGCATCGATACGTGCCAGGTAGGCCTTGACCAGCTCGACCGCTGTCGTGCGGCCCGACTCGAGCGCGTCGCGCAGCTCGGCAATGGAAACCTCGGTTACCTCGATCATGCGTTCACCAAAAAATGTGCAGGTGGGGGCTAATGCGAGGAGTGTACAAGAAGGGCTTGGCGGAAGCAGGTTTGCGCAGGGGCAAATGGTTTTGTGCAGGCAGGCATTGTCCAGCGTTGCGTGGGCCTTTTGCAGGAGCGCCTCGGCAAGGTCGCTCCTCCACGGGGCGGGGGTCAGCGTGCCAGGTCAGCAGCCGCATGCCGCTCCGGCACCTGCGTGTCTTCATCGCCCCAGGTCCGATTCACCCGGGTGCCTCGCTGCACCGCCGGGCGCTGGGCGATTTCCTCGGCCCAGCGCAGCACATGCGGATACTCCTGCACCGCCAGGAATTCGGCCGCGTCATACACGGTGCCGCGCACCAGCTGGCCGTACCAGGACCACACGGCGATATCGGCAATGCTGTATTCCTCGCCACCCAGGTAGCGGCTTTCCGCCAGGCGGCGGTCGAGCACATCCAGCTGGCGCTTGGCTTCCATGGTGAAGCGGTTGATTGCGTACTCGATTTTTTCCGGCGCGTACACATAGAAGTGGCCAAAACCACCGCCCAGGTAAGGCGCCGCGCCCATTTGCCAGAACAGCCAGTTCAGCGTTTCAGTGCGCGCGGCGGGAGTCTTTGGCAGCAATTCGCCGAACTTTTCCGCCAGGTACAGCAGAATCGAGCCCGACTCGAACACCCGTACCGGCGGCTCGACGCTGCGGTCGAGCAGGGCGGGTATCTTCGAGTTGGGGTTGACCTGCACAAAGCCGCTGGAAAACTGGTCGCCCTCGCCGATGCGGATCAGCCAGGCATCGTATTCGGCTCCGGCATGGCCCAATGCAAGCAGCTCTTCCAGGGCAATGGTGACCTTTACGCCATTGGGCGTGGCCAGGGAATAGAGCTGCAGCGGGTGTTCACCCTGCGGCAGGTCCTTGTCATGGGTCGGGCCGGCAACCGGGCGGTTGATGCTGGCGAACTGGCCGCCGGACGCTGCACTGTTGCGCCAGACCTTGGGCGGCACGTAAGGGGGCTTGCTCATGCATGAATCTCCTTCAATGGCGCGAAACGGTCACGTAAGTACGTGGACCTGTATCTATGCCACGGGTTCGGCGAAATGCGCAAATGCACAGGGCGCAAGCGCGCGATGCATGGCGATGGTTTCATCCAGTTTTCATCTGCTGCAGCGCCACCCGGCTCTATGCTGGGGTATCGCTGAGCCCAGCGAGGAGCCCCCTGCCGATGAGTATCCGACGTTGCCTGTTGACGCTGGCCCTGCTCGGCGGCCTGCTGGCACAAGCTGAGGCCGCGCCCTGGGTTGCCGGATTGCACCACATGATCCTCGCCGACCCGGTCGATGCCCGGCCCATGCAAGCGCTGGCGTTCTACCCAGCCGTTGGCACTATCCGCAGCACCCGTGTCGACGGTTACCCGGTCGAGGTGGCCGAAGAGGCGCCCGTAGCCATGGGGCGCTTTCCGCTGCTGGTACTGTCCCACGGCAACACCGGCAGCCCGTTGGCCCTGCATTACCTGGCCACCTCGCTGGCGCGCCAGGGGTTTGTCGTGGTGGCGGTGGTTCACCCCGGTGACAACGCCCGGGATCACAGCCGCCTGGGCACTCTGAGCAACCTCTATGGCCGACCGCTGCAGGTCAGTGCCGCAATCACGGCGGCCCGCAACGATGAATTGGTCGGGCCTTTCCTGAACGAGGGCAAGGTCGGTGTGATTGGCTACTCGGCCGGCGGTGAAACCGCATTGATCCTGTCTGGAGCACGCCCCGACCTGGACCGTCTGCGCCAGTACTGCCTGGAGCGCCCGAACGATGCCGATGCCTGCAAGACCCACGGTGTGCTGATTGCCGACCGCAGCGAGCTGGCGCCCCAGGCAGACCCGCGCGTGGGGGCGGTGGTGTTGATGGCGCCGCTGAGCCTGCTGTTCGGCCGCCATGCCCTGGCCGGGGTGCAGGTGCCGGCGCTGATCTACAGCGGCGACAGCGATCAGCTGGTGGCCGTGGACCGCAACGCCGAGGCTTTGGTCCGCAAGCTCCCGGTCACGCCAGACTACCGCCTGTTGGCCGGCGCCGGGCATTTCGTGTTCATGGCCCGTTGCGATGCCGAGCAGCATGCGCGGATGCCGGCGCTGTGCAAGGATGCCGAAGGCGTGGACCGCCGGCATATTCATCACTCATTGCAGCAGGAAACGGCAGCGTTCTTCAGCCAGGTGCTAGGTGCGCCACAAGCCGACGAGCGCTCAGCTGCGTCCAGCGCGCCGCGCCAGTAACAACGTCAGGCCCACCCCCGCCAGGGCGAGCAGGGCCGCCACGCAGAAAATCGAGGCATAGCCAAGGTGCACGGCGACAGCGCCCATCAGCGGGCCAGCAATTGCCAGCGCCATGTCGAAGAACACCGCATACGCCCCCAGCCCTGCGCCACGGCTGCTGCTGGGCACCTGCCTGATCGCTTCGACGCCCAGCGCCGGGTACACCAACGACAGCCCGAAGCCGGTCAGCCCTGCGCCAACCAACGCCCAGGGCGGTGAAGGTGCCAGCCACAGCAGGCCCAGGCCGAGCACTTCGGTGGCCATGCAGGCTACTGCCACGTTATAGCCACCGAAACGGTTGACCGCGTTGACGAACAACAGCCGCGAAATGATGAAACACACGCCAAAGGCACTCAGGCACCAGGCAGCGCCTGCCCAGCCGCGCTCCAGGTAATACAGGGTGACGAAGGTGGTAAGGGTGCCGTAGCCGATCGAGGCCAGGGTCAGGCCAAGGCCGCACGGTGCAACCCGGCTGAACGCCGACCAGAAGGGCAGGCGTTCGCCGCGCACCACCACCACGTCGGGCCGTTTGCGCAACACCAGCAAGGCAACGGTCGCCAGTACCAGCAAAGCCGGCCCCAGGACGCTGAAATCCAGCCCCTCCACGGCCACCACACCCAGTGGCGCACCGATGGCGATGGCGCCATAGGAAGCGATCCCGTTCCATGAAATTACCCGCGCGGTGTGCTCGGGACCTACCTGGCTGATACCCCAGCTCAGGGTGGCGACACCGATCAGCCCCTGGGCGATGCCTAGCAGCAAACGCCCACCCAGCAGCAGTCCCAGGCTCAGCAACGGCACGCTCAGGGTCCAGGCTGACAGCAGCGTCAGCACTCCGCAGCCGGCGATCCCCAGCAGGCCGAAACGGATCGCCCGTTTTCCGCCCAGGGTATCGGCCACCTTGCCGGCAAACGGGCGGCTAAGCAGAGTTGCCAGGTATTGCAGGCCGATGGTCACCCCGGCGATTACCGCGCCAAAGCCCAACTGGTCGTGCACATAGCTGGGCAGCACTGCAATCGGCAGGCCGATGCAGAGGAAGGCAATGAAGGTATAGAAAACGATCGACAGGATCTGCAGGGTGATGGGCTGCGTGTTGCTGGCGGAGGCGGGTTGTTGCGCGGTCATGGGCTCTTTCGCGGGCGGGCGGTTGGGCGTTCCCATCATGGCCGCTGCGCAAAGGAAATGAAAGCAGGCTAACGAATTATTCGTCGGATAGTGCGATACCCTGATGCTAGTCAGTTAAAGCTGATGCGGCTGCTGCGCAGCCCATCGCCGGCAAGCCAGCTCCCACCCCGACCGCATCGAATTCGAACCATGCGCCGTACTTGTGAGAGCCTGGCTTGTCGTGGCGACGAACCGCGGCGATGGGCCGCAAAGCGGCCCCAATGCTTAACTGACTGGCATTCGGCTTTGCCCGTCAATCAGACCAGCACACCCTGGCTACGCAGGTAGTCGTCGTAGGTACCGCTGAAGTCCACCACGCCATCGGCCGACAGCTCGATGATGCGCGTGGCCAGCGACGACACGAACTCACGGTCGTGGCTGACGAACAGCAGGGTGCCCGGGTAGTTTTCCAGGGCCAGGTTCAGCGCCTCGATCGATTCCATGTCCAGGTGGTTGGTCGGCTCATCCATCACCAGCACGTTCGGCTTCTGCAGGATCAGCTTGCCGAACAGCATACGGCCTTGCTCACCACCGGAAATCACCTTCACCGACTTGAGGATCTCGTCGTTGGAGAACAGCATGCGCCCCAAGGTGCCGCGGATCACCTGCTCGCCGGAGGTCCACTGGCCCATCCAGTCGAACAGGGTCATGTCGTCTTCGAAGTCGTGAGCGTGATCTTGGGCGTAGTAGCCCAATTCGGCGCTGTCGGTCCACTTCACCGAGCCTGCATCCGGGGTCATTTCGCCGACCAGGGTGCGCAGCAGGGTGGTCTTGCCGATGCCGTTGGGGCCGATGATCGCGACGCGCTCGCCCGCTTCGACGGTAATGTCGAAGTTCTTGAACAGCACTTTTTCATCGAAGGCCTTGGCCATCTTCTCGACGACTACTGCCTGGCGGTGCAGCTTCTTGTTCTGCTCGAAGCGAATGAACGGGCTGACGCGGCTGGATGGCTTCACTTCGGCCAGCTGGATCTTGTCGATCTGCTTGGCACGCGAAGTCGCCTGCTTGGCCTTCGAGGCGTTGGCCGAGAAGCGGCTGACGAAGGTCTGCAGCTCGGCGATCTGGGCTTTCTTCTTGGCGTTGTCCGACAGCAGCTGCTCGCGCGACTGGGTCGCTGCGGTCATGTACTCGTCGTAGTTGCCCGGGAACAGGCGCAGCTCGCCGTAGTCCAGGTCGGCCATGTGGGTGCAGACGCTGTTGAGGAAGTGGCGGTCGTGGGAAATGATGATCA
Organism: Pseudomonas sp. 8_5_2; assembly: GCF_059295255.1. Taxonomy (NCBI): domain Bacteria; kingdom Pseudomonadati; phylum Pseudomonadota; class Gammaproteobacteria; order Pseudomonadales; family Pseudomonadaceae; genus Pseudomonas; species Pseudomonas sp. 8_5_2. The sequence goes on along the minus strand of NZ_CM181238.1, from coordinate 3,210,608 downwards.
TGGTGCTGTTACGCGCCGTGAGGATCGTTTCCAGCCAGCGGATGGTGTTGATGTCCAGGTGGTTGGTCGGTTCGTCGAGCAACAGCACGTCCGGGTCCGAGAACAGCGCCTGGGCCAACAGCACACGCAGCTTCCAGCCGGGCGCCACTTCGCTCATCGGGCCGAAGTGCTGCTCCAGCGGAATACCCAGGCCCAGCAGCAGTTCGCCAGCGCGGGATTCGGCGGTGTAGCCGTCCATTTCGGCGAATTCGGTTTCCAGCTCGGCGACGGCCATGCCGTCTTCTTCGGTCATTTCCGGCAGCGAGTAGATACGGTCACGCTCGGCCTTGACCTTCCACAGCTGGCCATGGCCCATGATCACCGTGTCGATGACGGTGAATTGCTCGTAGGCGAACTGGTCCTGGCGCAGCTTGCCCAGGCGGGTGTTCGGCTCGAGCATGACCTGGCCACCAGACGGCTCCAGGTCACCGCCGAGGATCTTCATGAAGGTCGACTTGCCGCAACCGTTGGCGCCGATCAGGCCGTAGCGGTTGCCGTTGTTGAATTTGACGGAAACGTTTTCAAACAGCGGCTTGGAGCCGAACTGCATGGTGATGTTAGCGGTGGAGATCAAGGAGCTTACCTATCAATAACTTACGTGGCTTCTTCGCAGCTTGGGACCATTTTCGGACCAATTTGGAGCTTTTCCAGCTCCTGCCAGTCGTTGGACGAGTTAATCCAGCGCGCATGAGTCGATAAGAGCATCTGCACGCTATGCCCGAGCTGTTGGGCGATAAATGCGGGGTTGAGACCAGACATTGAGCATATTGTCGCATAGGTGTGACGGCAGTTGTATGGGGAGCGACGCGTGATCCCCAATTCATTCAGCACTGGCACCCACTGTTTATGCAGATCGGCAGGCAATCAGCTCGACGGGGTTCTTTGCTAGCAGGCCTTCCCGGGTGGCTGCAGTCAGGATGGTGGACAGCCTGGTGATCGCGTTGCGCTTTACGCTGGATGATGTCCATTCGGTTTTGGCGAAGACGCGGCGCAGCAGATTGGTCGTAGAATATCGCCAGCCGTCAGGCACGCGCTGTACCTGTGGGAGCCGCGCTTGCCGGCGATGGGCCGCAACGCGGCCCCGGTTACAGATGTCCGCTATGGGGTCGATAGCGGACATTTGGCGATACAAGAAGCGCTACCAGTTTTTTGATACGACTGATGGGGAATAGAGTGGGAGCGGAGGAGTGTTGAACCCAGTGAAATCACCCTACAACGCCTTGCATCAACATTGCGTGATGTCGTAAATTTCCAGGTCCTGTCAGCCCTGCCTATGTCCAGGGCTGACGCTGAAGCCCAACACTGTGTTGGGTTTTTTCGTTTTTAGCGACAGGAACATTTCTCCAAGGCGTGCCAACTGTTGCGATTCATCAAGAAGAAGTTCTCCCGAGCGCTGCGAAAGTGGCTCGTCTACCTCACGGTTGCAGGCCTGGCGGGCAATTCCAGTCGGTTGTTCGATCACCTTTCGCTGTGGAAGCCATGGCGCTTGGCCAAGGGCGTGGCCGCCTACCTCATGGCGCCTTGATGCGTTGTTTCGCCGGGCGCCCAAGGGCTGATCGTTCGGTCAGTCTGTTCGCAGCAAGGGGAACAGTTCTTCTGGATTGCGCGAGCCGGCGTTCATCGTCTCGCACGCTCCAGCGGCCTGCGACCGGTTGACGAAGCCACGCTTGAGCCTTTGCTTCTGCTGGTTGTCATAGATGTCAAAACCGCCCGAGGTGGTGGCGGCGAAGAAGCGGTTGCCGATTTGAAAGGTTTCACCCTCTATCGGTACAGCTGGGACGATCACAAATCTCGGTTGCATGTTCATTGGCCTCCCCAGGCAGACGTCTAAGTATTGGCCCGCAACAGGAAGACCACAATATGACTCATCGAGACGATTCAGTGGCGTGTTGTGTCACGGCTGTGTTGCATGAGCGGCCTGTCATATGAGCGCAGCCGGCGCGGATGTTGGAATGGGAATTGCTTTTCTCCTGGGACACTGAACCCGCGGAGAACGCAAAAATGACTCAGGATGACCGCTATTACATGATTTTCGTGGTGGCAGCTGTGCTGATCCTGGATTTGGGGGCCACGTTGGTGTTCCTCAAGGCTATCGCCTGAACCCGATAGTGGGCTTGGGGGTACGCGAAACTGGGGCCATTCACCGTTAATGGCCCTGGGCATCCCGGCGGAGATATAGCAAACAAACCTATTGCCCGGCTGACTTGGGCAGTAACATGGGCGGACGAAAACAAAAAAAGGGCAAGCTGCTTGGCAACACTTTCCTACGTTCGCGATGGGGCAGCAGGAGTGTGTCGGGTGAAGAGTTCAAGATCGCTGGCAGGCGCCGTTCTGGTGTCCGGGTTTGCGTCATTGCTGTTGGCAGGTTGTGCACAAAATCGTGATGTGCGTGACGGCCATGACTATACTTCGGGCACTACCGCGCAAAGCCCACCTGCCTATCTGGGGTGCGTCAAAGGCGAACTTCAAGGCAATGTGAAAACCTATGAAGTTCAGGGTGAAAACTCGGTCAAGCTGTTCATCGAAAGTACAGACCCCAGCCAGGCAGAGGGGCTTGTCGAGCTGCGAGGTGCGGGAAGCCAGCACCAGTTCACGGCCTATCAGCGCGATGCCTGGTACGACCATGGCAGATTGCTGGATGCGGCGCTGATGTGTTCGAAAGCATGATCAACTGACCCTCCGAGGAAAAAGCCCGCCTTTTGAGAGCGGGCTTTTTTGCGTGCCTGCCGGGGTGCCGTTGGGGGCGATGGTGTGGGTGCAGGGCTTCTTTTGCATTTACCGGCCATGCCCGCAATAATCCACGCATTTGGACGGAGCACTCCGGGTGGAAGCAAGAAGCGTTGTTGCCGAAATGTTCATTGGGATCCCGACGCATTTCTGGGTATTGCCGGTTGCTGGCCTGGTCGCCTTTTACGGGCTGAAGTGGGCTGGCACGTCCAGTGATCGCGCTACCTTGCTGCGCGCTGGGACTTACATGTTGCTGGTAGCACTGGCGGTGTTGCCAAATGGGTTCTATGCAATGTTCCCCCCAGCGCCTGATCCTGACGTGCTGTTGAATCATGCGCCGCTACCCAATTATGCCGGCCGTTTCTATCTGGATGCGTTCTACGTATTTAGCGGTTGGGCGCTGAGCAAGGTGGTAAAGCTCAAGTACAGCTAAAAAGTCGGAGGCGGGTCGCCGCCAGAATTGCCCTGGCTCGAAATGGACTCAACTACTGTAATCAGTTGGGGCGCCTTCGATGTCGTCGATCCTTGCGGCGACAGCACGCAACTCTCCCGCAACGGCATCGATGGAAGTGATGTGCGCTGTGACCTCGGGGTCTGCTTGCGAGGTGCCTCTCGCCTGCATGAACTTGACGTGTCCGCTCATGCTTTGACTGAGTTGATCGAGGTGGTCGGCTGTTCTGACCAGGTCAGACTTGATGCTGTGAAGCGTTTCCATGGCGTGAACGGCTTTCCTTGATAGTTGCTTCCGGGCCTGTGAGGATCGCCGCAGGTCAGGGTCGTGTGCAACTACTTTGTAAAAGCCGTGACCCGGGTCAAGCAACAGCCGGCAGGTGGCGCCTTGCGCCTCGGAAGACGCAGGGCACGATGTCTGGGTTGGACAGGTTCATTTGTTATCGGTTACATGAAGAACGGAGCCCTGCTGATCCGTCCCTAATAACCCGCTGGATGGCGAGCTCCCCCCTTGACGTTCGCCAAGCGCCACAGCAGGTGTACGGAAGATAGCACGGTCATTTTCCCCCGTAATAATGCTGATGAGCTTTCCATTCTGATAAAAAAACCGCGTACGCTGGGCATCCTTTTGCATGCCTGTGTCTCCTGCCGAAGTCATGGGTATCGCCACTTTCTCAGCCTTCACCCGGCGCCGCCACTGGCAGAAATATCAGGTGCTGCACTACAGGCGAGGCAAAGGCTAGCCCGGCAGTTGTTCGGGGTCGAAAAACAACGAAGCGACCAGCACGGCCGTGATCACGCCCAGTGCATCGGCAAGAAACAGCAGCAAGCCGCTGGTATCACCAGGCCCAAAGTGTTTACCCAGCGCAAAGTCGATGCCATAGGGGAACGCTGCGATCAACAGCAGCATCATGGCCAGCAGGCCAGAGCAGAGCTGCCTGTAGACCCTGCCGAATGCCAGGCCGTAAGCCCAGAACAGAAAAATGCAGCAGACGGCAAGTCCGGTCGAAGCCGCATATTGGGCGAGTATTTCCAACCACCACAGCATGGGATTCTCCTGGGCGAGAAGGGCGCTGATCGTTCCCCATGAACAACCCGCCCGGCACTGTCGCTGCCTGTTGCTCATCAGAAGCACCGCAGAGTGGATTCGTTCCTTGAGTTCAATCAAATATTTATCGGCAGGGTGCAGTTGACAGGGATTGTTGTGGTCTTGGTGTCGTCGACTTGTTGTCGTTCTGTCAACCGGGCGGGCGGGTCTGCAAGACTTTGGTTCATTGGTATATGGGCGCACGTCTGGCTAGAATGCAGCGTATCCATAACGGCCAATTGCAAATGCCTATGTTTCGTACCTTTCTCGCTTTTGCGTTAGTTGCCGGGCTCACCGGTTGCGCAACGCCTGGTAAACCCACCGCCAGCAAGCTGACGCACAAATCGCCGCAACAATACGCCGCCTGTGTACTGCCCAAGTGGCAGGCGCTGGCGCCCCAGGCCACGCAAAAGTCGATTGCCCACGGCTACCGGCTGACAGCGCCCAGTGCCGTGGCAAGCGATGATGTGCTGGACGTCATCGACTCCCGCGACGGCAGCCGTGCGACGTTCTACAAAGGCAGTTTCCTGTCGGGCGACAAGCTGCGCCAGGCTGCAAGGGAATGCCTGGACTGACTCAGTAACCCGAGCCGCTCGATCCGCCCATGCTGGGCAGGCGGGCCGTGTGCTGGGTATAGCTCCACTCGGCGCAGCTCATGAACGCGGTGGTGTCCACCTTGCTCAGGGAACCGAGTGCTACCGGGCCTGCATCACCCGATATCACCCCGCTTGTTCATCTGCTCACAGCGCAACTGCGCGTCCGTCTTGCTCGAGTAGCTGGGTTTGAGCCTTTCCTTGGCGTGGTTGTCGTAAATGTCGAATCCCCCGCAGACGGTAGCGGCGTAATACCGGCCCGCCACGCGAAACGACTCCTTCTCGATGGGCACAGCCGGAACGATAACGAATCTTGGTTGCATGTTTCGTGCCTCCCCAGGCAGAGACCTAAGTATTAGTCGTGCCATGGATAAGCATCAAGCAGGCTCATCAATAATTGACGGTTCAGCGCGTTCCGTGTCGACGTACGACGTTGCACACCCAACGGTGGTCGCAACGATAGGGCGCGCGGATGAAGGTGAGGTCGGCGATACGCCTTGCACCCTGGGCCCTCAGCGCCTGGGTCAGTTGAGCGAGAGTCTCTGCTTCGATGGTCATGGTTCACCTCGTCAGATTGGCTGCGTTCAAGCATCTGGACCCGTACAAACACTGCAGGGCTCAGTTCTGTTCCGGCTAATCACAAGGTCATAACGGCCGCTGTCATCAAATGCTAATCCGCTGTCGTCCGATGCGAAGCACCCCGCTTGCCAAGGGCATAAAGTCCAGTCACCCAGCACTGACGCCTGGCGTCCAGATCGATGATTGGAGAGACAAGCATGTCCAAAGTCGTACGTTTCCATCAGACCGGTGGCCCCGAGGTACTGCGCTACGAGGACGCCGAGGTCGGCGACCCGGGTCCGGGGCAAGTGCGCTTGCGCCAGGTAGCGGTGGGCCTGAACTACGCCGATACCTACTTCCGCAACGGCACCTACCCGATTCCGCTGCCCAATGGCATTGGCGTGGAAGCCTCGGGCGTGGTCGAGGCGTTGGGTGCGGGCGTGACGCAAGTCGAGGTGGGTGACCGGGTGACCTACACCGGGTTCCTGAATACCCTGGGTGCCTACTGCACCGAGCGCCTGGTGCCCGCCGCTGCGCTGATCAAACTGCCGGAAACCATCGCCTTCGAGACGGCCGCCGCCATGACCATGCGCGGCCTTACGGCAGCCTACCTGCTGCGCCGGCTGTATGACTTCAAACCCGGTGACAGCGTACTGCTGCATGCTGCCGCTGGCGGCGTAGGCCTGATCGTCGCGCAGTGGGCGCGGTTGCTGGGGCTGAACGTGATCGGCACCGTCTCTACCGAGGCCAAGGCCGAGGTGGCGCGCGCCCATGGTTGCAACCACGTCATCGACTACAGCTTCGAAGACGTGGCCAGTCGCGTGCGCGAACTGACCGATGGGGCAGGGGTCAACGTGGTGTTCGACAGTGTCGGCAGGAACACCTTCAGCGGCTCGCTGGATTCGCTCAAGCGCCGCGGCCTTATGGTCTGCGTTGGCACCGCGTCGGGCAGCATCGCGCCGTTCGACCCGCAGTTGCTGGCGATCAAGGGCTCGCTGCAGCTGACCCGGCCGGCCCTGGCCGATTTCATCGCCGACCCGGCAGAAAAGGCCGACCTGGCGGGCGAGTTGTTCGACCATGTCAGCAGCGGCCGCATTCGTATCGAAATCAACCAGCACTACGCCTTGCAGGATGCGGTTCAGGCGCACCGCGACCTTGAAGCCCGCAGGACCACCGGCTCGTCGATCTTCGTCATCTGAAGAGGGCAACTGCATGCACATCGAACAACTGACCTGCGCGATCGGGGCCGAGGTGAGGGGTGTCAACCTGGCCGACGCGATCCATGACGACGACCTGTTCGCCCAGCTACGCCAGCAGTTGCTCCAGCACCGTGTGCTGTTCCTGCGCGACCAGCACTTCAGTCGCGCCGAGCATGTGGCCTTCGCCCGTCGCTTCGGCGAACTGGAGGATCACCCGGTTGCCGGCAGCGACCCTGAACACCCGGGCCTGGTGCGGATCTACAAGCGCCCGGATCAGCCCAACGACCGCTATGAAAATGCCTGGCATACCGACGCCACCTGGCGCGATTCACCGCCCATGGGCTGCGTTCTTCGCTGTATCGAATGCCCACCGGTGGGTGGCGACACCTTGTGGGCGAACATGGTCCTGGCCTTTGCCAACCTGCCCGCCGATGTGAAAGCCAGGATCGAAGGCCTGCGGGCCCGCCACAGCATCGAAGCCAGCTTCGGCGCCGCCATGCCGATGGAAAAGCGCCTGGCGCTCAGGGCGCAGTTTCCGGATGCCGAGCACCCGGTAGTACGCACCCACCCGGATACCGGTGAGCAGGTGCTGTTCGTCAACGCCTTCACCACCCATTTCAGCAACTACCACACCCCGCAGCGGGTGCGCTTTGGCCAGGATGCCAACCCCGGCGCCAGCGACCTGCTGCGTTACCTGATCAGCCAGGCTTACCTGCCCGAGTACCAGGTGCGCTGGCGCTGGAAGCCCAACAGCGTAGCCATCTGGGACAACCGCAGTACCCAGCACTACGCGGTCATGGACTACCCGCCGTGCCACCGCAAGATGGAGCGCGCGGGCATCCAGGGCAGCCCCACGTTTTAAGCCTGCTGCCGCCATTGGCGGCAACCGCACAATAACAATAGCGAGGACTACAGCATGCAATTCTTCGACGATTCGTTGCACCCGGAAAACATGGAAAAGGTGGTAATCACCGTGGCCCCCTATGGCCCGGAGTGGATGCCCGAAGATTTCCCTGAAGACATTCCGCTGACCATGGACGAGCAGGTGCAGAAGGCCGTCGACTGCTTCGAGGCAGGCGCTACCGTGCTGCACCTGCACGTGCGTGAGCTGGATGGCAAAGGCTCCAAACGGCTGTCCAAATTCAATGAGCTGATCGCCGGGGTGCGCGAAGCGGTGCCGGACATGATCATCCAGGTCGGCGGCTCGATTTCCTTCGCGCCGGAAGGCGAAGGCGAGGCCGCCAAATGGCTGTCGGACGACACCCGGCACATGCTCGCCGAACTGACGCCGCGGCCCGATCAGGTGACCGTGGCCATCAACACCACGCAGATGAACATCATGGAGTTGCTGTACCCGCAGTACCTCGAAGGCACCTCGCTGGCCAGCCCGGCGATCCACGCCGCCTACAGCGAGATGACCGTACCGGCCGGCCCGGCCTGGGTCCGCGAGCATTTGCGCCGCCTGCAGGCCAGCAACATCCAGCCGCACTTTCAGCTGACCGGCATGCATGCCCTGGAAACGCTTGAGCGCATCGTCCGTCGCGGCGACTACATGGGCCCGCTGAACCTGACCTGGATCGGTATTGGTGGCGGCTTCGATGGCCCCAACCCGTTCAACTTCTTCAACTTCATCCACCGTGCGCCAGACGGCTGCACCCTGACTGCCGAATCGCTGCTGAAGAACGTCCTGCCGTTCAACACCATGGCCTTGGCCATGGGCTTGCACCCGCGCTGCGGCAACGAAGACACCATCATCGACCAACACGGCAAGCGCTTCACCTCGGTGCAGCAGATCCAGCAGACCGTGCGCGTGGCCCACGAACTGGGCCGTGAGATTGCCAACGGCAAAGAGGCCCGCGCCATTTACCGTATCGGGCAGCAGTACCACAGCGTCGAGCAGACCCTCGAACGCAACGGCATGGCACCCAACCGCCAGCCCGGTGAGAAAGGCGTGCCGCAGCGTACCTGACGAAGCACGCCCTGGCGCTTCGCGGGCACGCCCGCGAAGAAGCCCCAAGCGCAACATCAGTTCTGGCTGTTACCCATAACAACAAAAGCGACATTCAAGTCCCACTCCCAAGGAGGCAACATGGCCACCTACCTCGCCAGTGCCGAAGATTGCGCTACCGAAACCGCCCACAGCGTGCCCCGGCGTTATGCCTGGGTGGTTTTCGCGCTGACCTTCGGCCTGTTGATCTCCGACTACATGTCGCGTCAGGTACTCAACGCGGTGTTCCCGCTGCTCAAAGCCGAATGGGCGCTGACCGACGGCCAGCTCGGCCTGCTCAGCGGCATTGTTGCGCTGATGGTCGGCCTCTTGACCTTCCCGCTGTCGCTGCTCGCCGACCGGTTCGGCCGGGTGCGCAGCCTGGTGCTGATGGCCGTGCTGTGGAGCCTGGCGACCCTCGGGTGCGCCCTGGCAGAAAACTACCCGCAGATGTTCATCGCACGCTTCCTGGTCGGCGTCGGCGAGGCAGCCTACGGCAGTGTCGGCATTGCCGTGGTAGTAGCGGTGTTTCCTCGCGACATGCGCTCGACGTTGGCCGGTGCCTTCATGGCCGGCGGGATGTTCGGCTCGGTGCTGGGCATGGCCTTGGGCGGCGCATTGGCGCAGCATCTGGGCTGGCGTTGGGCGTTCGCCGGCATGGCCCTGTTCGGGCTGGTGCTGGCCATGCTGTATCCACTGATCGTCAAGGAAGCACGCATTGCGCCTGGCTGTGCGCAACGCCAGCAAGGCAAGCCCAGCCACCCGCTGCGAAGCTTGTACGGCAGCCGCTCGGTCATTGCCGCCTACGTCGGCAGCGGCCTGCAGCTGTTCGTCGGTGGGACACTGATCGTCTGGATGCCCAGTTACCTGAACCGCTATTACGCCATGGGCACCGACCGGGCGGGGGCTATCGCCGCAGTCATCGTGCTGTGCAGTGGCATCGGCATGATTCTCTGCGCCATGCTTTGCGACCGCCTCGGGCGCCAGCGCCCGGACCGCAAGATCAGCCTGGCGATTGCCTACTGCCTGGGCAGCTGCGTGCTGCTGAGCATCGCCTTCGCGCTGCCAGTCGGCACTGCGCAACTGCTGTTGATCTGCCTGGGCATGATGATCGCCGCCGGCACCAACGGCCCTTCCAGCGCCATGGTCGCCAACCTGACCCATGCCGCAGTGCATGGCACGGCATTCGCCACCCTGACCCTGGCCAACAACCTGCTGGGCCTGGCCACCGGGCCATTGATCACTGGCCGGCTGTCGGACCTTATCGGCCTGCAGGCTGCGCTCCAGCTGGTGCCGCTGGCAAGCATCGCTGCGGCGGCGGTGTTCTTTGCCGCCAAACGTCACTACCACCGCGACATGGAACGTCTGCAACTCAGGAGTTGAACACGTGAAACAGCTGTTGTCTGTCGAGGTATTTTTCGATTTCGTCTGCCCCTGGTGCCTGATTGGCCAACGACACCTGCAAGCGGCCTTGCTGCTGCTGCAGCGCAGCTACCCCGGGCAACAGGTGCAGTTGCACTGGCGGGGCGTGCAGTTGCTGCCGGGGCTGCCCGCCAAAGGGCTGCCTTTCACTACCTTCTACCGGCAGCGCCTGGGCAGCGAGCAAGCGGTACGCGAGCGCCAGGCCCAGGTGCGTGAAGCGGCCCGAGTGGTCGGTGAGGATATCGATTTTTCGCGTATCAAGCGCATGCCCAACACCGGCAATGCCCACCGCCTTGTGCAACGGGCCGCCAGCGTGCTCAGCCCAAGGCAGCTGGAAGACTTGCTGGCACGCCTGTTCATTGCCTACTTCCACCAGGGTCGCGACCTGGGCGACAGCGCCACCTTGCTGGCTATCGTCCAAGGCTGCGGGCTGGATGCCGCGCAGATCATCGACTGTGTGCGTGACGATGGCAGCCCGTTTCTCGCCGGGGCAGGGCGTGCCGGCAGCGCGGTGCCATGCTACCGCTTCAACCAGGGGCCATTGATTGCCGGGCTGCAGCCGGCCGAGGCGCTGTTTGCAGGCATGTCCGCAGCGTTGCATGAGGCGCAGCAGGCATGAGCCGACGCATCCGACTGCTCCCCACGCAGGTACCGGCGCGCGGTGCGCGCGTGTTACTCGCCTGCGAGGGCCGCAGCATCGCCTTGTTCAATGTGGCCGACTCACTCTACGCCATCGCCGACAGTTGTCCGCACCAGGGCGCGTCCTTGTGCGGCGGGCGCCTGGAAGGCCGGGTGATCCAGTGTTGCGCGCATGGGCTGCGGTTTGACCTGGCCAGTGGGTACCTGGTCAATTCCACGGCGCTCAGGGTTGTCAGTTACCCCGTGGAGCGCGAGGGTGACGAGGTGTTCATCTGCGTCGACAGCGAATAGTCCGCAAAGCCGATGGCGCCAGATTCCCCTGGCGCCAGCAAGCCCGCTTCAAACGCCCGGTGGCCCTGACGCAAGTGGGTCACTGTGCTGCATGCGCCAACTGGCTGGCGGCATGCCGAACTGGGCGATGAACCAGCGGGTGAACGAACTGGGCATCGAATAGCCGAGCATGTCGGCGATGCGCCCCAGCGAATAGTTGGGGTTTTCCAGGTAGCGCATCACCAGGTCGCGGCGCACGCTGTTGATCAGGTCCTTGAAGGTCAACCCGCTTTCTTCAAGCCGCCGCTGCAGGGTGCGCACGTTCATGCCCTGGGTCTGCGCCACTTGCTCGAGCGTGGCCCGCCCCATGGGCAGCAACAGGTAGATGGTCTTGCGCAGTTCCAGCTCCAGCGACGCTGGGCTGCCGGCCGGCAGGGTGTCCAGGTAGCGCCGTGCCAGGCGCGCCATGGCTTCGTTGGCCTGCGGGCTGGTGCTGTCAAGGTCGGCGGCGGGGCAGACGATACCGTTGAATTCGCTGCCAAACACCAGTGTGCAGCCAAAGATGCGTCGGTGAATGGCCAGGTCGGCAGGGGCGGCATGGGTGAAATTGGCGCTGATCGGGTGCCACTGGCCGCCCAGCAGGGCCGCGCACAGACGCATCATCACGCCAATCGCCAGCTCGGTTGCCTGGCGGCTACAAGGCGCTCGCTCGTTGATCACCTCTTCGCGGATGACCACGGTCTTGCCGGCTTCCTCGATGTGAATGGCCAGGGCGTCATTGAGCAGGTGGCGGTACTGCACGATGACCTGCAGGGCGTCGCGCAGATTACGTTGGTGACTGAGCAGCAGGCTGATTTCACCGAAGTCCGACAGCTGGCGCAACTCGGCCATGCGCAAGCCGAAACTTTCACACTGGCTGGCTTTGGCAGAGGCCTCCAGCAAGCTGATGACGCTAGCGACCGGAATGCGCCGGTCGGGGTCGTCAAGCAACGCTGCACCAAGGCCAACCTGTGCCAGCAGCGCATTCGGGTTGAGCCCCAGGTGGCGGGATACCTCCAGGTAGTTGGTCAAGCTGGCAGCACGGACTAAAGCGGGCATTTTTATTGTTTTCCATGCGGTTTTTTTTGTAGTTGGCTGGGCCGACATGCAGTTCGCTTTTTATAGCGTGCGTGTCATGAATTGAAAAGCAAAGTGCTGTCGGGGCCTTGTCATCAAATGAAAAGTGCCTGACGCCCAATGTGAAGCACTCGGGGGAGGGGCTGTTTACTGTGAACCTCAAGCGACATACCCGCACACGAGGTTCACCGTGGAAAAACTGCAAACCACTGCCACCGTGCTGATCGTTCCAGGCTTGCGTGACCATGTCGCCGAGCATTGGCAAACCCTGCTCGCCAGCCGCCTGGCCAAGGTGCGTAGCGTGCCGCCGCTGCAGGTTGACGGGCTTTGCTGCAACGCCCGGGTCGAAGCGATCCAGCGCGAGCTGGAACAGATTGATGGCCCGGTGCTGCTGGTGGCCCACAGTGCCGGCGTGTTGATGGTCGCGCATTGGGCGGCGCGCTACCGACGCCCCATCAAGGGCGCCTTGCTGGCAGCGCCACCAGACCTCGACGCTGATTGGCCAGCGCATTACCCCAGCCCGTCCAGCCTGGCAGAAAAGGGCTGGTCACCGTTGCCGCCAATGCCGCTGCCGTTCCCCAGCATCGTTGCGGCCAGCAGCAATGACCCCCTGGCCTCCTACGCCGCCGCCGGCGTACTGGCCGGTCGGTGGGGTAGTGAGCTGGTCAACCTGGGCGCCGTGGGCCACCTCAACCCGGCCTCCGGTTTCGGCCCTTGGCCGTTGGCCGAAGCGCTGATCCGCCGAATGGACAGTGCCCACCTGTAATAGTGCATGGACGCCCCAACCACGCCCGCGCAAGACGGGCTGGTTAAAAAACAATAACAATACGTGGAGCCATCGTAATGCCTGAACACCGCATTCACCGCGCCGTGAAGCCACAGCGCTGCCTGTTCGCCTGCGCCATCGGCTTGCTTGCGCTACCCGCCGCGCAGGCTTTCGAAGTCGATACTGGCAATGAAAGCTGGGCAGTGCGCTTCGACAATACCGTCAAATACAACTACGGCGTGCGTACCGAAAGTGCCGATAAGCGCATGCTGGGCACGCCCAACAGCAACGACGGCGACTACAACTTTCGCAAGGCCGGCAGCACTATCAGCAACCGGGTCGATCTGCTGACCGAACTGGACGTGGTGTACCACGGCAATACCGGGCTGCGCGTCAGCACCGCCAGCTGGTACGACAAGGCCTATGACAACGCCGGTTCCAACAGCAACCCGTTCGTCAATGGCAACGGCGACCAGTCGGGCATCAACCCCAGTCTCAACGGCCTGCCGGGTACCGGCGTGCCACTTGGCAGCCCGCACCTGAGCAATTATGCCCAACGCTACTACAGTGGCCCGTCCGGCGAAGTGCTGGATGCCTTCGTATTCATCAGCCGTGACGTGGGTGAGGCTTCGCAGGTCAGCGCCAAACTCGGCCAGCACAATCTGTTCTGGGGGGAAACGCTGCTCAACCCGGTGCACTCGCTGAGCTATGGTCAGTCCGGTCTGGACCTGGCCAAGCTGGCCGCCTCGCCGGGCACCGAGGCCAAGGAACTGTTCGTACCGCGTAACCAGCTGTCGACCTCCTTTCTGGTCAACGCTGAACTGAGCGTGGCTGCGCAGTACTTCTTCGACTGGGACGCCGCTCGCCTGCCTGAGGCTGGTACCTACTATGGTGGCGCGGATGTGGTAGGCGAGGGTGCGCAGAGCTTCCTGCTGGGGCACACCGGGACACCGGGGCTTATTCCGGTGCGCGGGGCGTTGACCACCCTTCGCCGTGGCCACGACCTGACGCCGGGCAAGCGCGGCGATTGGGGCGTCATGGCCAAATGGGCACCGGACTGGCTGGGTGGCACCCTTGGTTTCTACTACCGCAAGACCTCGGAAATCCTGCCCCAGGCCTGGCTCGACGCGCGCGGCATGAGCGTTGCCAACGGCCCGTTCGGCAACCCGCCGGGCAGCCGCCAAGGCGCGGTAGGCAACCTGTACAACTCGCTGCAGAGCGCGACCTACCAGTTCGCCTATGCCGACAACATCGATATCTATGGCCTGAGCCTTTCCAGGGATGTCGGCGGTATCAGCGTCGGCAGTGACCTGAACATCCGCCACAACATGCCGTTGGCGAGTATCCCGGCAATCGTCAGCGCGCCTGGCCAGGGCGGCCTGGGCGGCGGTTTCGGCCTGCTGCCCGCGCGCTTGCCCAGCAGCGGTGTGGTCTACGACGTGCCCAGGGATGGCGACAGCCTGAGTGCTACCGGCGACACGCTGCACTTCACCGTCAACGGCCTGATGACCATTGGCGACACACCGCTGTTCGACGCGGCAACCCTGCTGGGCGAGCTGTTCTACAGCAACCTGCTCAAGCTCGATAGCCACAATCAGGCTTTGTACAAGGGCAAGAGCAGCTATCGCGGCCTGGACAAGGCTACACGGGACAACTGGGGTATCGCCGTCAACTTCACCCCCACCTGGTATCAGGTGCTGCCGGGCATGGACCTGAGCCTGCCGCTGTCGATCAACGTGGGCATCGACGGTGTGTCGCCGGTGCAAGGCGGTGGCGCCGAGAACACTGGCAACTATGCGCTGGGCCTGAGCGCGGCCATCTACAACCAGTACTTCGTCGACCTCAAGTACGTCGACAGCTTCGGTCAGGCCAAGGCTTGCAAGGACGGCCAGACCGACGGCAGCACCCCCAACGCCCTGGATGGCGAACAGGATTACACCTGCTACGGCGGCGGCTACGCCTCCTTCTCCGGCGGTGGTGCCACCACCGAGGACCGCGGCGCCCTGTACCTGACCGTCAAGACGACCTTCTGAGTCATGTTTCCTAACGCCCATACAGGAAGACAACCATCATGAACTTCGTACCAACCCTGCTGGCCTCGTGCCTGTCACTGGCCGCCCTGAGCACTGCCCAGGCCGCTGTGTCCCCCGACCAGGCCGCACGCCTGGGCACCAGCCTGACCGCCATCGGCGCGGAAAAAGCCGGTAACGCCGATGGCTCGATCCCGGCCTACCAGGGCGGCCTGCTGACCCCGCCCGCCGGCTACCAGAGCGGCGCCAGCATGCGTCCCGACCCGTTTGCCAGCGACAAGCCGCTGCTGGTCATCGATGGCAACAACGCCGCGCAGTACAAGGACCAGCTCACCGCCACCACCCTGGAGCTGCTCAAGCGCTACCCCAGCTACCGTGTGGATGTGTTCCCGACCCACCGTAGCGTGGCGTTGCCCCAGGCGGTGCTCGACAACACCCGTAAAAACGCCACCGGTGCCCACAGCCAGGAAGGCGGTAGTGCAGTCGACAATGTGCTACCCGGCATCCCGTTCCCTATCCCGCAGAACGGTGCCGAAGCGATGTGGAACTTCCTGCTGCGCTACCAAGGCGTAAGCATGACTGCCAAATACGACTCATGGAACGTCGATGCTGCCGGCAAACCCACGTTGTCGACCACCGGCCAGGCCAACATCAGTTACCCGATATACGAAGACATGAACAAGCCGATTGGCGCCAAGGACACCTACTACCAGATGAAACTGGTGTACACCGGGCCCGCGCGCCGTGCCGGCGAAGCCATGATGTTGCGTGATGCCGCCAACCCGCTGGTGCAGCCGCGCAGTGCCTGGCAGTACCTGCCGGGCCAGCGCCGGGTCAAGCTGGCACCCAACCTGGCATACGACACGCCTAACCCGGGCACTTCGGGCTCGGGTACCTACGATGACGTGTTCGTCTTCAACGGGGCGCTGGACCGCTACGACTGGACCCTGGTCGGCAAGCAGGAAATGTATGTGCCGTACAACACCTACCAGCTCACCTACAACACCGACGTCAGGCAACTGACCACGCCCAACCATCTGGCGCCGCAGTTCGTACGCTGGGAGAAGCACCGCGTGTGGGTTGTGGAGGGCAAGCTGAAGGACGGCGCACGGCACATCTACCACAAGCGCCGCTTCTACCTCGACGAAGACAGCTGGATCGCTTTGGCTTCGGACCAGTACGACGCCCGTGGCCAGTTGTACCGCGGGTCGTTCGCCTTCCTCACGCAGAGCTACGACAAGCAGACCCCGGATGCCACCCCGTTCATGATCCATGACCTGATCGGTGGCACCTATAACCTCAATGGCGTGGTCGGCGCCTATGGCGGCATCCGCTACATCGACCCGCTGTCGAAGACCCAATGGTCGCCCGAGTCGCTGGCCGGCAATGGCATTCGCTGAACCATGGAGCAGAGGTGGCCAATGTCTGTCTTCAAACGCTGCAGCGCACTGATGCTGGCCATGGCTGCGCTGCACGGCGCAGCCATGGCGGCGCCCTTTGCCGACGTGCTGGATGTGCCCGCCATGCCCAGCGCGCTGGTCGCCAGCAGCGCCTTGCGCGATGTGACC
Organism: Pseudomonas sp. 8_5_2; assembly: GCF_059295255.1. Classification (NCBI taxonomy): domain Bacteria; kingdom Pseudomonadati; phylum Pseudomonadota; class Gammaproteobacteria; order Pseudomonadales; family Pseudomonadaceae; genus Pseudomonas; species Pseudomonas sp. 8_5_2. The sequence continues at coordinate 3,194,157 of NZ_CM181238.1, read as the reverse complement.
CTGGCCGGGCAGCGCCTGGTCGCGGTGGGCCCGCGCGGGCACATCCTGTACTCCGATGACCACGGCGCTCACTGGCAACAGGCCGAGGTGCCGGTCAGCGCTGACCTCAACGCCGTGAGTTTCGCCACGCCCGAACTGGGGTGGGCGGTCGGCCACGAGGGTGTGGTGCTGCACAGCCGCGATGGTGGTGGGCACTGGCAGCGGCAGCTGGACGGCCGCGCGCTGGCCGAACAGCTGCCGGCTGCGAGTGCCGACAATGCCTTGCTCGACGTGTGGTTCAGCGATGCCCGCAATGGTTACGCGGTGGGCGTGTTCAACCTGCTATTGCGCACCACTGACGGTGGCGCGCACTGGCAGCCGTGGCTGGACCACAGCGACAACCCGCAAGGTCTGCACCTGACCAGCCTGGCGGCGGTGGGTGACGACCTGTACATCACTGGCGAACAGGGCTTGCTGCTGAAATGGGACGGCAAGCGCTTCAGCCGCATTGCCACACCCTACGCCGGCACGCTGTTCGGCGCTGTCGGCAAGCGCGGCGTATTGCTGGTCTACGGCCTGCGTGGTCACGCCTATCGCAGCACGGATGGCGGCCGGCAATGGCAGCCGGTCTCCACCGGCGTGAACAGCAGCCTTACCGCTGCCGGCATCGACCGTGACGGGCAGCTGTGGCTGGCCAGCCAGGCCGGCGAGCTATTGCTTAGCCAGGATGACGGCGCCAGTTTCAGCCCGGTGCCGCAAAGCGCCCGCAGCCCGGTGACCGCGCTCACCACCGATGCAGGCAACGGCCTGGTGCTGGTGGGCGAGCGGGGCGTACGCAACCAGGCCGGTAATCCCCCGTCGCACCCATAACAAGAGAAGACCCTGATGGCCGCTACCCGCCAAGATACCCTGCCGGTAATTCGCAACCTCGCTGACTTCGACCCGCGTTCGGGCAACGGCCTGGAGCGCCTGGTGTTCAATCACCGCCTGGCGTTCCTGCTGTGCATGCTGCTGGCTACCCTGGTGCTGGGCTTCATGGCCCTGACCCGTCTGGAGCTGCGGCCCGGTTTCGACAAGATGCTGCCGCAGAGCCACCCGTATATCCACAACTACCTGGAAAACCGCGCCTCGTTGCGCGGCCTGGGCAACGCGGTGCGGGTGGTGGTGGAGAACACCCAAGGCGATATTTTCGATCCGGGCTACCTGCAGACCCTGCGCCACATCAACGACGAGCTGTTTCTCAGCCAGGGCGTGGACCGCGCCTGGGTCAAGTCGCTGTGGAGCCCCGCCGTGCGCTGGACCGAAGTCACCGAAGAAGGCTTCCAGGGTGGCCCGGTCATGCCCGACAGTTACCAGGGTGCGAGGGCAGACATCGAGCAACTGCGCCAGAACATCGAACGCGCCAACATTGTCGGCAGCCTGGTCGCGCGTGACTTCAGGTCGAGCATGCTGATCGTGCCGCTGCTCGACCAGGACTCGGCCACTGGCAAGGGGCTGGACTACCACGCCTTCGCGCAGAAGCTCGAGCAGTTGCGCGCCCGTTACGAGGCCAGCGGCCAGTATCGTATCCATGTCATCGGCTTTGCCAAGCTGATGGGCGACCTGATCGACGGCTTGATCGAGGTGATGGCGTTCTTCGCCCTGGCGGTGCTCACCAGCCTGCTGATCATCTACTGCTATACCCGCTGCCTGCGCAGCACCTTGCTGGTGGTGCTGTGCTCGCTGACTGCGGTGGTGTGGCAGCTGGGCATCGTCGCCTGGCTGGGCTATGCCATCGACCCGTATTCGATCCTGGTGCCGTTCCTGATCTTTGCCATCGGTGTGTCCCATGCGGCGCAGAAGATGAATGGCATTCTTCAGGACATCGGCCGCGGCACCCACCGCCAGGTCGCAGCGCGCTACACCTTTCGCCGCCTGTTCCTGGCCGGGGTAACCGCGCTGCTGGCCGATGCCGTGGGCTTTGCCGTGCTGATGCTGATCGACATCCCGGTCATCCAGGACCTGGCGATTACTGCCAGCATTGGTGTGGCGGTGCTGATCTTCACGTCGTTGTTGCTGATGCCGGTGGCACTGTCCTATGTCGGTGTGGGCAGCACGGCTGCCGAGCGAGCTTTGGCTATCGATGCGCGCTGGGCCCTGCGCGGGGAAGGGCGCTTGCAAAGTGGCGGCGCACCTCGGCGAGTCAATCCATGGGCGCTGCTTGAGCGCTTCACCGAGCGCAAATGGGCCAGCGCCGCTCTGCTGGTTGCCCTGGCGCTGGCGGCGCTGGGCACCTGGGGCAGCCTGCAACTGAAAATTGGCGACCTCGACAGCGGCGCCCCCGAGCTGCGGGCAAACTCACGCTACAACCTCGACAACGCCTTCATTACCGAACACTACGCGCTGTCCAGCGACACCTTCGCGGTCATGGTAAAGACCGCTGCAGAAGGCTGCCTGCAATACCGCACCCTGCTGCTCGCCGACCGCCTGGCGTGGGAGCTGCAACAGCTGCCGGGTGTACAGACCACCGTGTCGCTGGCCAATGCCGTGCGCCAGATCACCGCTGGCACCTACGAAGGCAACCCCCGCCTGAACAGCCTGCAACGCAACCAGGACGTGCTCAACTACGCGGCCCAGCAGGCCTCGGTCAACGCCCCGGAACTGTTCAACAACGACTGCTCGCTGATGCCGGTGATCGCCTACCTCAAGGATCACCGCGCCGACACCCTGGCGCAGGTGGCCGCAGCGGCCGAACGCTTTGCCGCCGCCAACAGCGGTGACGGGCAACAGTTCTTGCTGGCCGCCGGCAGTGCCGGTATCGAAGCCGCCACCAACGAGGTGGTCCGCGAGGCCAACCATCGCATGCTGTTGCTGGTGTACCTGGCGGTCACACTGTTCTGCCTGCTCACCTTCCGCAGTTGGCGCGCCACGTTGGTGGCGATATTGCCGCTCATGTTGACCTCGGTGCTGTGCGAGGCGCTGATGGTGGCCATGGGCATTGGCGTCAAGGTCGCCACCCTGCCAGTGATCGCACTGGGGGTGGGGATTGGCGTTGACTACGCGTTGTACCTGCTGAGCGTGCAACTGCACTACCAGCGCGCCGGCTTGAGCCTGGCCCAGGCCTACCAGAAGGCCTTGGCTTTCACCGGCCGGGTGGTGGGACTGGTCGGCATTACCCTGGCGGTGGGCGTGGTCGGCTGGGCCTGGTCGCCGATCAAGTTCCAGGCCGACATGGGCCTGCTGCTGACCTTCATGTTCCTGTGGAACATGCTCGGCGCGCTGGTGCTGATACCGGCGCTGTCGCACTTCCTCCTGCGCGGCCAGGGTGCCCCGGCGCCTGCCGAAGCCCAGGCCGCAACGCTTTCGCCAACCCCAAAAACCGAGTGTTCGCCTCATGTCTGATTACCTTCCGCCGCTGCGCGACATGGCTTTCCTGTTCAACGAAGTGTTCGACATCCCGGCCTGGTGGGCGCAAACGCCTGCGCTGGTCGAGCAGGTCGATGCTGACACCGCCCGGGCCGTGCTGGAACAGGCAGGCAAGCTGATTGCACAAAGGGTGGCGCCGCTCAACCGCAGCGGCGATGAGCAAGGCTGCCGCTGGGAAGCCGGCCAGGTTCATACCCCCGACGGCTTCGTCGACGCCTACCGGGCATTTGCCGATGACGGCTGGGTGGGCGTAGCCGGGGCTGCGGAGTACGGCGGCATGGGGATGCCGAAGGTTATCGCTGCGCAGCTCGAAGAAATGCTCAACGCGGCCAACTTGTCGTTCGGCCTCTATCCGATGCTCACTGCCGGCGCTTGTCTGGCGCTGCTCAATCACGCCAGCGAGCCCTTGAAGGCCCTGTATCTGCCACCCATGTACCAAGGCCGCTGGGCTGGCTCGATGTGCCTCACCGAGCCCCATGCCGGCACCGACCTTGGTCTGCTCGGCACCCGCGCCGAGCCAGGCACCGATGGCAGCTACTGCATCAGCGGTACCAAGATGTTCATCACCGGCGGCGAGCAGGACCTGACCGAGAACATCATTCACCTGGTGCTGGCGCGGCTGCCGGATGCGCCGGCAGGGCCGAAGGGCATCTCGCTGTTCCTGGTGCCCAAGGTGCTGGTCGACACAGAGGGCGCTCTGGGTGAGGCCAATGCAGTGAGCTGCGGTTCGATCGAGCACAAGATGGGCATCAAGGCCTCGGCCACCTGCGTGATGAACTTCGACGGCGCCGTCGGTTACCTGGTGGGCGAGCCGAACAAGGGCCTCAATGCCATGTTCACCATGATGAACTACGAGCGCCTGGGCGTGGGTATTCAGGGCCTGGCGTTGGGCGAGCGATCTTACCAGGGCGCCCTTGCCTATGCCCGCGACCGCCTGCAGGGCCGGGCTGCGACGGGGGCCGAGGCGCCGGCGCAAAGCGCCGACCCGATCATCGTCCACGCGGATGTGCGGCGCATGTTGCTGACCATGAAAGCACTGAACGAAGGCGGGCGGGCGTTTTCCACCTACGTCGCGTTGCAGCTTGACCTGGCCAGGTACAGTGAAGACCCAGGCACTCGCGCTCGGGCCGAGGCCAAGGTCGCGTTGCTCACGCCGGTGGCCAAGGCCTTCATGACCGACATGGGGCTGGAAACCACCGTGCACGGCCAGCAGGTACTCGGTGGCCACGGCTATATCCGCGAATGGGGTCAGGAGCAATTGATTCGCGACTGCCGTATCACCCAGATCTACGAAGGCACCAATGGCATCCAGGCGCTCGACCTGGTGGGGCGCAAACTGTTCGGTGAGGGTGGCAAGGCGTATCGCAGCCTGTCTGACGAAATCGTCGCCTATGCCGAAGCGTTGCCTGCGCAATACGCCGAATTCAGCGCCCCCTTGCTCGCCGCTGTGCGCAATCTCGATGACCTTACGGCCTGGTTGCTGGACCGGGGCCAGGGCAACCCGCAGGAGCTTGGCGCAGCGGCGGTTGAATACCTGCAGGTGTTTGGCTACACCTTCTACGCGTACCTGTGGGCGCGCATGGCCGTGGTCTGCCAGGACCAGGCTGCAGCCGAGCCGTTCCACCAGAGCAAGCTGGGTACCGCTCGTTTCTACTTCGCGCGCCTGTTGCCCCGCATTCACTCGCTCAGTGCCAGTGTCAGGGCCGGCAGCGATAGCCTGTACCTGCTCGAGGGCTGGCAACTGTGAAGCCCTCAAGCACGATTACCACGCGCATCATGCCGGCGGCCGAGCATGCCTATGCCTACCCGCTGCTGATCAAGCGCCTGCTGCTGTCTGGCGTGCGTTACCAGCCCAACCAGGAAATCGTCTACGCCGACAGGTTGCGCTACACCTACACCACGCTGCTGCTACGTATCCAGCAGCTGGCCAACGTGCTGACTGCCGCCGGGGTCAGGCCAGGCGACACGGTGGCTTTGCTCGACTGGGACAGCCATCGGGCGCTGGAGTGCTTCTTTGCCGTACCCATGCTGGGTGCGGTGCTGCACACGGTGAATGTGCGGCTGTCCACCGAGCAGCTGCGCTACACCATGAACCATGCCGAGGACCGGTGGGTGCTGGTGCATGACGACTTTCTGCCGTTGATGCAGCAGCTGCACGCAGATTTACCTGCCGTACAGGGCTTCATCCGCCTCAGTGACGGGGCCCCCGCGCCACTGGGTGTAGCGTTGCTGGGCGAGTACGAAGACCTGCTGGCGGGCGCCGAACCGGTGTTTGAATTTGCTGACTTTGACGAACATTCGCTGGCCACGCTGTTCTATACCAGCGGTACCACCGGCAACCCCAAAGGGGTGTACTTCAGCCATCGACAACTGGTGCTGCATACCCTGGTCGAACAGGGCACCCTGGCCGCATGCGGCGAGCAGCCGCTGCTGCGCAGCGGTGATGTGTACATGCCCATTACGCCGATGTTCCACGTGCATGCCTGGGGCGTGCCCTATGTGGCCACTGCACTGGGTATCAAGCAGGTTTATCCCGGGCGCTACGAACCTGACCGTCTGGTACGCCTTTACCGTGAAGAGGGGGTGACCTTTTCGCATTGCGTGCCCACCGTGCTGCAAATGATGCTCGACAGCGAGCAAGGGCGCTGCACCGACCTGACTGGCTGGAAAATGCTGCTGGGCGGCAGTGCCCTGACCCTGGGCCTGGCGCAGCGCGCCAGCGAGCGTGGCATCCGCGTGCATTGCGGTTACGGCATGTCGGAAAGCTGCCCGCTGCTGAGCATCACCCACCTGAACGCCGACCTCCTGGCATCGCCGATGGCGCAGCAGTTGCCAATGCGCATCGAAGCCGGCGTGCCGATCGCCATGGTGGACCTGCGCATCGTCGACAGCGAGGGCGCGCAGGTGCCCCACGACGGCGAAAGCCTGGGCGAGATCGTGGTGCGTGCGCCGTGGCTGACCCAAGGCTACCTGCATGAACCGGAGCAGGGTGCAGCGTTGTGGCTGGGGGGCTGGATGCACACCGGTGACCTGGCCTGCATCGACGCGGCGGGCGTGGTGCGCATTCGCGACCGTATCAAGGATGTGATCAAGACCGGCGGCGAGTGGGTCAGCTCGGTCGCGCTGGAGAACTTCATCAGCCAGCACCCGTCCGTCGCGTCGGTAGCGGTGATCGGTATTGCTGACCCAAAGTGGGGGGAACAACCCCTGGCCCTGGTGGTCTGCTATGACGGTGAGCTGCTGGATCAACCAGCGCTGGCCCGTCACCTGCAGCCGTATGTCGACAGCGGGCAGTTGAACAAGTGGGCGATACCGCGACAGCTGCGTTGCGTGAGTGAAATCCCGAGGACCAGTGTCGGCAAGATCGACAAGAAGCGCATCCGCCTGGCTGAGCTGTAGGTTGCGACCCGGCGTCAGGGCTATCCGGCCCCGGCGCCTGGCAAGCGCGGGACGCGTCCGTTGACTACTGTTCTCTTAGGTAAAGTTGAGTAAAAGCGGCCACGGCGTAATACAGGGATCAGTATCGTGGTTTGAACTGTCCAGCCCAAAGAAGCCATTGATGAACACACTTCCGTCGCAGCCAAGCGCTGAACGCGGGGCGTTCTCCAGTTTCGAGGCGTGTCGCAATACCCAGCATGGCCCCGTGGTGATCCTCGCTTCGGGCGCATCCGCCAGGCATTTTCCGTTGGGCGAGTTCGCGCACCTGCCCATCATCGCCATGAACGGGTCGGTTGCCATGACCGCCGAACATGGCATCCGGCCGTTCTTCTACGTGTGTACCGACAAGAGCTTCCGCCTGCAACAGCCGGCCCTGTTCGCCATCGCGCTGCGCGACAGCCAGCGCCTGGCACTGTGGCCGGAACAGTATTCAGGTGCCGAGGTAGCGCCCGACGCCGAGCGTTATGCCTTGCACAAGGCCGATACGCCGGGCCTGCTCGATGGCCTGCGCGGCCACGGCGGCAGTTGTGTGTGCAACCGTGCCCTGTGGAGCAAGCGCACGCGCTCGATCGCCTTCAGCAAAGACCTGGCGCATGGCTTCTTCGATGCACGCACCGTGGCGTATGTGGCCCTGCAACTGGCCTACCACCTGGGCTTCGAAGAGGTCTTGCTGGTAGGCGTGGACCTGGACCAGGCGGTAGGCCGTTTCTATGAACAAGGCCAGGGCCCATGCTCACCGTGCGGGCTCGACCAGCATTGGGACAGCCGCATCCTGCCATCGCTGACGCTGATGGCCCGCGAGGTGGTCAACGAGCACTTCCACGTCTACAACCTGTCGGCGACCTCGCGGATACCGACCGAGCTGATACCCAAGGTCAACCTCAGTCAGGCAAGGCAGATTGCCGGCTGCGCGATTACCTGAGCAAGAAAGCGAGTGCGTGAAGGGCTGTGGATGCGTACAGTTCGCTGATCGCAACTTGCCAGGAGCCTGCTGATGTCCAGCGCCTTCACCTTCATGCCATCGCCCGTCGGCACGCTGACCCTGGTAGCCCGCGGCGACTGCCTGGCCGCCGTGCTGTGGGAACAGGAGCGGGAAAACCGCGTGCGCCTGGGGGCCTTGCACCGTAACGACCAGTCGCCGGTACTGCGGGAAGCCGCCCGCCAGCTGGGCGAGTATTTCGCCGGCAAGCGCCAGCGGTTCGAACTGGCGCTGGATTTTGCCGGTACCGAGTTCCAGCGCCAGGTGTGGGCCGCGCTGCTGGCGATACCCTTTGGCGAGACCCGCAGTTATGGCGACATCGCCCGGCAGATCGGCAACCCCAGCGCGGTACGCGCGGTGGGCGCCGCCAATGGCCGCAACCCCATCTCGATCATCGCACCGTGCCACCGGGTAATCGGCGCTTCGGGCAGCCTGACCGGGTTTGCCGGCGGGCTGGCGGCCAAGCAGTACCTGTTGGCGCTGGAGGGTCGGCAGACCTTGGCCCTGGACCTGTAATGCTTCAGCAGAACCAGCTGGCGAGCAGGCAGGCCAATACCGTCAGCGCCGAGCCAGCCAGCAGGGTGTAATGCCGGTGGGCTCGCCTGGCATGTGGCCGGACTTCACGCAGGTATTCGCCGGGCGTCGGGGCATCGGGCCGGTGGCGCAGGCCTTCGGCCACATCGGCCAGCTGGCCGTGAATGATCAAGCCGACCACGTAGTAGGTGCAGGCGTAGCTCAGCAACACCAGAAACAGATAAATCATGCGGGGTGCGGGTCCAACGGCAACGTCACGGCGCTGGCATTGGCGGTGTCCAGCAGCACCAGTCCTTCGCTGCGCTCATCCAGGCTGGCCAGCAAGCGCCCTTGGCTGTCCCAGGCGGCAGAACCACCGGCGCCGATGAATGTGTCGGCAGGGCCCACGCAGTTGGCCATCAGCACCGGCATGCCGAGCTCGCGCGCCACCTCGGGGTAATGCGCGTAGCCTTCGCGGATGCCCTTGGCGGTTTTGGCCACGCTGACCAGATACAGGTCGGCGCCGTGTTCGTGCGCTGCCGCGGCGTGCGCCATGAACATCGATTCGTAGCAGATGGCGGGTGCCAGGCGGTGCTCGCCCACTTCCAGCAGCACGTTTTGGTCGCCGGGGGTGAACCAGGGCAGCTCGTCTTCATGCAGGCGCCGCTTTGCATAGGCTTGGCGCGGCGCCCCGGGGCGGAAGATCGGCATGCCGATGCGGATGCCGTCCGGCGTCGGCAGCGGCAGGCCAACGGCAACGCTGATGCCGAGGCGGTCGCAGGCTGCCTGCAGCGGGTCGAGCCGTGCCGAACTGATCGGCAAGGCAGTCTGGCGCGCCAGGCTTGGCTCATAGCCAGTCAGCGACAGCTCAGGGAACACCACCACTTCGGCGCCAAGGGCCGCAGCCTGTTCGATGCAGGCCAGGTGGCGCTGCAGGTTACCCGGCACATCGCCCTTGATCGAGGCCAGTTGCACGGCGCATAGCTTCATGAAAAACCCTTCCCTGGTACAGGTTGAACGCCGAGCATACTACCGGCATCAACGCCTGTACCAGTGAAGGGTTTTTCAGGAAGCCGGGTGCGCGGCGAAGCGCTGGCGGAGCCAGTCGTCGTGCATGGCCTTTTCGGCGTGCAGGCGCTCGCTGCTGCTGGCGGCCCGGCCGGGGCGGCTGAGGTACATCTTGTCGCTGACCCGTTGCCGGGCTTGCTGGTCGGCTTTGCCGGCGGAATTTTTCCGGATGATCGAAACGCACCTCCACCTGCGCGGCTGGGGTGCCTTGTGCCATGCTGTTCAGTGAAAGCGCCATGAGCACGGCATATACAAGGGCGGTACGTATGAAGCACCTGCGCAATGAGTGGCGTGCAGGTCCATTTTACCCCTGGCGTGGCGCGACCAGCAGAGGACGATTGTAATGGGACGGTTTCGGCGTCTGATGGCCAACCTGCGCGGGCGGGACTTGGCAGTCGGCGATATCCATGGTCACTTCCAGCGGCTGAAACACTGCCTGGATGCGGTAGGGTTCGATCCGGCCGTGGATCGCCTGTTCAGCGTAGGTGATCTGGTCGACCGTGGGCCGGACAGCGAGGCGGCGCTGGAATGGCTGGCGCAGCCCTGGTTCCATGCCGTGCAAGGTAACCATGAGGCCCTGGCGATTACCCGCGTGCGCGGCGGGCGACTCGACCTGGACATGTACCGCGCCGCTGGGGGCAGCTGGTTTCTTGACTTGCCGCGGGCCGAACAGTTGCCTTTCGTGCAGCGTTTCGAGCAACTGCCGATTGCGATAGAGGTTGAAAGTGCAGCAGGCCTGGTAGGCCTGTTGCATGCAGACAGCCCATTTGCCGAATGGGCAGAATTGCGGAGCTGGCTGGAACTGGATGACAACCCCGAAGTACGTGAAGTGTGCCAGTGGTCGCGGCGGCGACTGAAGTTTGGCGACACCCGGCCGGTGAACGGCCTGCGTGCCTTGCTGGTCGGCCACACACCGGTGCTGGAGGCCAAGCAGTTGGGTAATGTCTGGCATCTGGACACGGGTGGCTGGGCCAGCGGCCATTTCACCTTGATGGACATGCGCACGCTGAAACTGGTCAGCCCCAGGCCAGGTGAAACAGCAACGCCGCAGCCAGCAGCACCAGCATGAGCCCTGAGGCCCGTTCCAGCCACCCCAGGCTGCGGGCGAAACGCCGCAGTACCCGTGGGTTGCCGATGGCCAAGGCAACCAGCAGGTCCCATAGCAGCACGATGCTGAACATCCACAGCGCGTAGGCTGCTTTCCAGCCGGCGCTGGCGCTGACCACCATGCTGGCCAGGCTGGCATAGAACAGCGCGTTCTTGGGGTTGAGCAGGCCGGACAGCAAACCCATGCCCAAGCCATGCCACCAGCCTTGCACAGCCTGCTTGCCCGTTGCCGCGCTCATGCTGGTTTGCCCGGCATGGCGCAGGAACAGCACACCGATGTACAGCAGGTAGCTGGCACCGGCCAACTGCAGAACCATGAACAGAAAGGTGCCTTCCTGAAGCACCGAAAGGCCGGTAAAGGCCATGACGATGAACGCGCCGTTGGCCAGGGCAATACCCAGGCACGCGCCGCTGGCGATGCGCCAGCCGCTGTTGATCGATGAGCGCGCGACCAGGAAGAAATCCGGGCCGGGCGAGAGCAGGGCGAGGAAGTGGGCGAGGGCGATGATCAGGAATTGTTGCATGGGGGCGGCTCTTGCGGAAAAGCCGCAGTCTGCCCAGCTGCGCACAAGCCGTATTGAACAATATTGCATGCTCCTACAGGCTTTCAGTCAGCCCGATACTGCCCCGGCGTCATGCCCACATGGGCCTTGAATACCCGCTGGAAATGGCTCTGGTCGGCAAATCCCAGCTGATAGGCCACCTCCGCCAGCGCCTGCCCCTCACCGAGCATCTGCCGCCCCCGGTTGACCCGGGCATTGAGCAGGTAGGCATGCGGAGTAAACCCGGTGGCCGCCCGAAATGCTCGGATCAGCTGATAGCGCCCGAGTTCTGCCTCCCTGGCCAGCAGTTCAAGGCTCAAGTGCGCAGGGTCCATGCCTTCGACGCGTGCGAGCAACCCGTTCAACGCGCTCGCCCCCAGCCCCGGCGCCGCCAGCAGCGGTGCATGTGCGCGACAGTCCAGGTCACCCAGAAAAGCAATCAGCGCTGCATCCTTCTCAGCGTTGCTGGCACCGGAAAACAGCACCCGGTTCATCTCGCAGAATTGTCGATACACCGCTGGCTCCCGGCAGATACGTGCCGGGGCTGACGTGTCGGCGACGTCCAGCCCGGACTCACGGCGCAGCTGCGTCAGCCAGTGGGCATCCACATGCAGCATCTGGTAGCTCCAGGCATGCCCGGGCGCGGGGTTGCAGGCATGTACGCGGTGGGCAGGTACCAGCACCAGCGTACCGGGCGTCAGGCGTTCCTGGCCGTTACCGGCACCGGTGAAATGGCTATGACCGGCATCCACCGCACCGATCGAAAACGTCGGGTGGCTGTGGGCCTTGTAGCAGGCACGGCTGTGGCAGGCGCGGCGGCTTTCGACGTGCGGCAGGGCCGGGTCGCGCCACAGGGCGGCTTGGGAAGGGGGCATCAGGCTGTCCTCGATAGCGCCGGAAGATTAACAGCTGCGGCGTACCCGTACAGTTTTTATCGCTGGCTGTAGCTTGACCGCAAGGCCCTCGACACGCCGAAATAGACGGCTGTTGTCAAAGGAAAACAAGAATGGACCTTTCAAGCCTGCTGCTCTTCATCCCCGCCTGCTTTGCCCTGAACATGGCTCCGGGGCCGAACAACCTGCTGTCACTGCACAACGCCAGCCGCTACGGCCTGCGCACGGCCTGCGTGGCCGGTGGCGGACGTATTGTCGCCTTCAGCGGCATGATCGCCCTGGCGGCCATGGGCCTGGCGGTGGTACTGCATACCAGCGAATACCTGTTCCTGGCCATCAAGGTGGTGGGTGCGGCGTACCTGTTCTACATCGCCTGGCAACTGTGGCGTGCGCCGGTGGGCGAGGCCGTGGTCGCCGCTGATCACCCGCGCGGCACCTGGCGCCTGGCACGCCAGGAGTTCTGGGTCGCGGCCGGCAACCCCAAGGCCATCCTGATCTTCACCGCCTTCCTGCCGCAATTCGTCTCGGTTGGCAGCGCTACCCCGGTAAGCGAGCAGTTCCTGTGGCTGGGTGTGCTGTTCCTGCTGCTGGAGTGGGCCGCGATCGCGATCTACGGGGGGCTTGGCGCCTACATGCAACGCTGGTTCAGCCAGCCTGGCCCGCGTCGGTTGTTCAATCGGGTCAGCGCCTCCCTGCTGGGCTGCGCTGGCCTCGGCTTGCTGGCTGCACGGCGCTAGAACTGCCAGCGGACCCCCAGGTTGACGCCGCTGGCTTCCTGCTGGCGGCTGTCCAGGTTGGCGCTGTACTGCACGCCGCCATGCAGGCTCAGCGCTTCGCTGACCTGCGCCACCACGCCGCTTTCCAGTTGCACGGAGGTATAGCGGTAGTCGGTCTTGATCTTGTCGGCGCCATCGAAGGTCAGGGTGTCACGGCCACCATCACCGTGCCACAGGTTGACCTGCGCATAGGGCTGCAGCCGCCGCCCGCTGCTGCCGGTAAATGCACCCTGCAGGCGCACGCCAAGGCGGCCGGTCAGCTCGACCTGAGCGTCATGGCTGATGTGCGAGACGCTGTCGCTGGCGCTGTCGAGCGAGACCTTCTGTGCGATCAGCTGGGCTTGTGGCTCCAGCGTCCAGCGTTCGGACAAGGCGATGGGGTAGCCGGATTCCAGCGAAGCGGTCCAGGCATGGCCATCGATGTTCAGCTTGTCACCGCGGTGCGAGCGCGCCCGGCCATCGAGGCGGGAGTACTGCAATACCGCATCCAGGTACGCGCCTTGCGGGTCGACCAGCGTCCAGTAGGCGCCCACGCTGTCGCCATCGAGTTTCAGGTCACCGACGCTGCGGTCGTGCATGGCCAGTGCGAAACCTTTGATGTCGGCATCCAGCCGGCTATGGCTGACGTAGAAACCCACGTGTTGGCGGTATCCGTTGTCGCCAACCTTGGCATACACGTCCTGGCCAACCTTGAAACCGTACAGGTCACCATCCAGGCTCGGGCTGACCGTGCCGCTCCACTGCTGGCGCAGGCTGCCACCGTAGGCCTGGCCCCAGCTGGCGGGCAGGGTGCCTTCGCCTTGCAGCAGCAGCTGATCGCCCTGGCGCTGGTGGAAAGTGCCCAACGCCTGGCGGGCGATGATTGCGGCGCCCCTTGGCGCAGCGGCATACACCGGAACTTCAGGCCGATACAGTGGCAGGCTCTCACCTTGAACCGCTGCGGGCAGCTCGATCTGGCCGGGCGCAGGCGCCGCGACAGGCGGGGTGGGAATCGGTTGCGCAGGCTGGGTCGGGTCTTCTGGTTGCGGAGCGGGAGCGGGTGCTGCGACCAAGGTCGAGCGCAGGTAGAAGCTCTCAGCATCCCTGAACAAACGATAGTCATATGCGCCGGCTGATAGCCTCTGCGTCTGCACGAATGCTGTTGGCGTGCTGGTGGCACCGTCCCGTGCTTCGACGACCAGGATCCCCTTTTGCGGAGTTGCCGCGCCTGTGCCACCAAAATTGTCGACAAGCAACTGGGTGGAGCCGTTGATGGCGCCACCGCTGACCACCAGCCGGTCAGAGGCCGCGCCATCACCGGCCAGCACGCTGTTCAAGCGCAGGGTGCCATTGTTGCCGCTGTAGTTGCCCTCGATAGTCAGGCGGCCTTGGGCATCGTTGCCACGACTGAGGTCGATGATGCCAGCGTTTTCAACCGTCGCCTTGTTGCCGCTCTGGGCGCTGGCGATACTGCCTGTGCTGCTGAACAGTCGGCTGCTCGCATCGATCTGCAAGGTGCCGGTGCCGGTGGCAGGTATTACCCGAGGTTCGCTGGCGCCCAGATCACCCAGTTTCAAGGTGTCGTCGAGGGCCAGCTGGCTGCCCTGGCTGAGCTTGATGGTTTCCCAGTTGATGTACAGCGCGCCTTTACCGACCTGGCTGTTTACAAAGGTCAATATGTCCGTGCCAGTACCGCCGTCGAGGGTGACAGACGAGGCTACCAGGTCAATGGCACTGACCGTGGCAGTGTCGTCGTCATTGCCCATGTCGACTCGCCCACCCATGTCGACCCGCCCGATGGTGCCACCCAGCCACTTGAAGACATCGTTGCCCGCACTTGCCAATACGTTGCCTTGCACGCTGCCGCCGCTGATGGTGATGGTGTCCACGCCACCGCTGGTGCTGATGTTGCCGCCGATGGTGCCGCCCAGAATGACGATGGTGTCGTTGCCAAAGCCGCTGACCACGTTGCCGACCACGGTGGTACTGCCCCCGGGCGCTTCGGACATTTCCAGGAAGTTGTCTGCAAGCTTCAGGTCTATCCGGCCAATGCTGCCGCCTTTGAACCTGGCAGTGTCGCCATCTTCGAAAGCGCCCCTGATGGTGCCGCCGGTCATGAGGAATGTGTCCATGTCGCCGCCCTGGTTCAACGACCCCAGGGTGCCGCCCTCCATTCTGAACGCGTCCCGACCATTGCCTTGCTGCAACGACAGAACCGTGCCGCCGCTGATGCTGACCGCATCGTCGTCGGCGGTCTGCACGATCGCGCCCAGGCTGTCGCCCGGTACGACCGTCAAGGATTGGGACTGGGCCAGCAAAGGCAGTGTCAGTAGAGGAAGTGCTACAGGCAGCAGCAGGCGAGGGCAGCGCATAGGCAGGTCTCCGGGTCCATTAGAGGGTCCACTACCTGAAGCGACGCCATCGGGGAGGCTTCGGCCCTGCCTGACTTGTATGGAATACGCGGAGAAGGGACAACTGGCAAAAATGCTAGGTGGCCCTGGGCTATCAGTCGCGGTAGAACGTTTGCACCAGGTGATAGCCGAACTTGCTCTTGATTGGCCCGTGCACTACACGCAAGGGCTTCTTGAAGATGATCTGGTCGATGGCGCCAACCATCTGGCCAGGACGAACCTCGCCCAGGTCGCCGCCACGCTTGCCCGAAGGGCAGATGGAAAACTTTTTCGCCAGCACATCGAACGCCTCGCCGTTGGCGATGCGCTGCTTGAGCTTTTCGGCTTCGTCAGCGGTCTTGACCAGGATGTGGCGGGCTTGGGCTTTCATGGGATACCTGTGCATCGGGGTGCAAAAAAGGGGCGCATTATGCCTGATCTGATCAGCCCGAGGCCATCCATGGCGGGGGCGATCCCTGTGAACGGGTGGCGCTTACTCGACGGTGGCCTTTTGCACGTCCTGTGACGCCGACCACACGCGGTAGCGCACCTCCACATCCTTTGGCACATACACAACCACAGGCAGCTTGCTGTTGTAGCGCAGCATGAAGCCTTCACCCACCACCGGCACGAAGGCTTCGGTCTGCTTGCCGTCCGGGCAGGTCATCAGCGTGCTGAGCGGGCCGCTGACCTTGTCCAGGCGGTAGTAGTTGTAGCCCCAGCCTTCCAGGGTACGTTGCTCAAGGCTGCCGCCCAGGCGCTGCTGATTGCAGTCCACCTTCAACGTCTTGCCCGCAAGAATTTCCACTTGGTAGGCCGACTCGTCGGCCTGCGCCGGCAGGTGGATGACCTGCCGGGTGAAGCCTTTTTCTGCCTCGGGGTAGGGCGCGACGTCCTTCAGGCTGGCTGCCATCGCCGGAGCGGCGGCAGCCAGGGTCAGGGCCAGAATCGCGGTGATCGGGGTTGGGCGCATAGGGCCTCCTTGCAGATAAACGAATGCAAGGCCGCTGCCAGGCCCAGGCCACCCATCATTGGGCCAACCAGCCACCATCGACGTTCCAGGCAGCACCGCGGACCTGGCTGCCGGCCTCGCTACAGAGGAATAGTACCAGCTCACCCAAGTGCTCGGGAGTGACGAAAGCCAGCGAAGGCTGCTTTTCTGCCAGCAGATCGTGCTGCGCTTGCAGCGGATCGCCGCCATTGGCAGCACGATCGTCGATCTGCTTCTGCACCAGCGGGGTCAGTACCCAGCCCGGGCAGATGGCGTTGCAGGTGACATGGCTGGTTGCGGTTTCCAGGCCCACCACCTTGGTCAGGCCGATTACGCCATGCTTGGCTGCCACATAAGCCGCCTTGCCGGTCGAGCCTACCAAGCCATGCACCGAGGCAATATTGATGATGCGGCCCCAGTTGCGTGTGCGCATGCCCGGCAAGGCCAGGCGTGTGCCATGGAACACCGCGGACAGGTTGAGGGCGATGATCTTGTCCCAGCTTTCCAGCGGGAACTGCTCGACCGGCGCCACATGCTGGATGCCGGCGTTGTTGACCAGGATGTCGACGCCGCCGAACTCGCGTTCGGCCAGCGCGAACAACGCCTCGATCTGGGCCACGTCCGACAAATCCGCCGGGTGATGCAGCACCTTGACCCCGTGCCGGGCGATTTCGGCCAGTGCCGGGGCCGGGTCGCCAAAGCCGTTGAGCAGGATGTTTGCGCCCGCCCGGGCCAGCACCTGTGCAATCCCCAGGCCGATGCCGCTGGTGGAGCCGGTAATGAGTGCAGTCTTGCCTTGAAGTGCCATGCAAACGCTCCTTTGGTTCAAGCTTTCAGTCAGGCACCACGCGGGCTGTGCCGCCCACTCAACCTCGTGGGTCGAATGCCTCGCGCAGTGCATCGCCAATGAACACCAGCAGCGACAGGATCACCGCCAGCGCGAAGAACGCGGTAAAGCCCAGCCACGGGGCCTCCAGATGCTCCTTGCCCTGGGTCACCAGCTCACCGAGCGAAGCACTGCCAGCCGGCATGCCGAAGCCGAGAAAGTCCAGCGCGGTGAGTGTGGTAATTGCCCCGGTCAACATGAATGGCACATAGGTCAGCGTGGCATTCATGGCATTGGGCAAAATGTGCCGCACCATCACCTGGTTGTCGCTCAAACCCAGCGCGCGGGCAGCCTTCACATACTCCAGGTTGCGCCCGCGCAGGAACTCGGCACGCACCACATCGACCAGGGTCAACCAGGAAAACAGCGCCATGATCCCCAGCAGCCACCAGAAGTCCGGCTCGACAAAACCGCTGAGGATGATCAGCAGATACAGTACCGGCAACCCCGACCACACCTCCAGCAGGCGCTGGCCCAGCAAGTCGACCCAGCCGCCGTGGTAGCCCTGCAGCGCACCGGCGGTCACGCCGATCAGCACGCTGACCGCGGTCAGGGCAAAGGCGAACAGCAACGATACCCGCGTGCCATACAGCACCCGCGCCAGCACATCGCGGCCCTGGTCATCGGTGCCCAGCCAGTTGCTCGTGCTGGGCGGGCTGGGGGTGGGTACCTGCAGGTCATAGTTGGGGGTGTCGGCACTGAACGGGATGGGCGCGAACAGCATCCAGCCGCCCTGGTCTGCGATCAACTGGCGCACATAGGCGCTGCGGTAGTCGGGCTGGAACGGCAGCTGCCCGCCAAACTGCTGCTCGGTGTAGCGCTTGAACGCTGGCACGTACAGCTGGCCCTTGTAACCCAGTAGCAGTGGTTTGTCGTTGGCCACCAGCTCGGCGCCCAGGCACAACAGCAGCAGGCCGGCAAACACCCACAGTGAAACCCAGCCCAGGCGGTTGCGGCGAAAGCGTTGCAGGCGACGGCGCGATACCGGCGAAAGCATCAGTGCGCCCTCGTGTCGAAGTCGATGCGCGGGTCCAGCAGGGTGTATGAGAGGTCACCGATCAGTCGGATCAGCAGGCCGGCCAGGGTGAAGATGAACAGCGTGCCGAACACCACCGGGTAATCCCGGGACACGGCGGCGTCGTAGCTCATGCGGCCCAGGCCATCGAGCGAGAAGATCACCTCGATCAGCAACGAGCCGGCAAAGAACACCGTGATCAGCGCCTGCGGCAGCCCGGCCACCACCAGCAGCATGGCGTTGCGCAGCACGTGGCCATACAGCACCCGGCGCTCGCTGAGGCCCTTGGCCCGGGCGGTAACCACGTACTGCCGGGCAATCTCGTCGAGGAAGGCGTTTTTGGTCAGCAGCGTCAGGGTGGCGAAACCGCCGATCACCAACGCCCCGACCGGCAGCACCAGGTGCCAGAAGTAATCGGCCAGCTTGCCCAGCAGGCTGAGCTGGTCGAAGTTGTCGGAAACCAGGCCGCGCACCGGGAACCAGTTCAGTGACGTGCCGCCGGCGAACAGCACGATCAGCAGCAGGGCGAACAGGAACGAGGGCAGGGCGTAGCCGACCACGATCAATGCGCTGCTCCAGGCATCGAAACGGCTGCCGTGGCGTACCGCCTTGCGGATGCCCAGCGGGATCGACACCAGATAGGTGATCAGCGTGGCCCAGAAGCCCAGGGACAGGGTTACCGGCAATTTGTCGAGGATCAGGTCGGTGACCTTGGCGCCGCGGAAGAAGCTGTTGCCGAAGTCCAGCCGGGCATACTGGCCGAGCATCAGCCACAGGCGCTCTGGCGCGGATTTGTCGAAACCGTACTGGCGCTTGATTTCTTCGAGCAGTTTCGGGTCCAGGCCACGGGTGGCCCTGGACTCGCTGTGCACCCTCTCGACCCGCGCCCCGGGTGCGCCGCCACCAAGGCCCTGCAGGCGCGCCACCGCTTGTTCCACCGGGCCACCGGGCGCCGCCTGGACGATGGCGAAGTTGACCAGCAGGATGGCCAACAGCGTCGGGATGATCAGCAACAGGCGACGCAGCAGGTACGAGGTCATGGCGAGGGCTTCCGGCGTTCGGCCATTTGCGCGTTGGTCAGCGCGGTGGGGCTGACCTCCCACCAGGTGTCCAGACCTTCGTCATAGGTGGCTTGCACCTTGGGCAGGCCGAAGCGGTTCCACCAGGCAGTGGAGCTGCCTGGGGGATAGTAGTTGGGGATCCAGTAATAATTCCATTGCAGCACCCGGTCCAGGGCACGGGCGTGGTGCAGCATGTCGGCCTGGGTATCGGCACGCACCAGGCCGTCGACCAGGCGGTCCACGGCTGGGTCCTGCAGCACCATCAGGTTGTTCGAGCCAGGGTCGTGGGCCGCCGCCGAGCCAAAGTAGTTGTACAGTTCGGCACCCGGCGACAGGGTCACCGGGTAGCCCGTGACGATCATGTCGTAGTCGCGGGCCATCAGGCGATTGACGTACTGGGCCGCGTCGACGTTGCGGATGTTCAGGGTTACGCCGATCTGTGCCAGGTTGCGCTTCCATGGCAGCAGCAGGCGCTCCAGCCCCGCCTGGCCGTTGAGGAAGGTGAACGTCAGCGGCGTGCCCTTGTTGTTCACCAGGCGGTCACCTTCCGGGTGCCAGCCCGCTTGTTCGAGCAGGTCCAGCGCCTGTAGCTGCTGTTTGCGGATGATGCCTGAACCATCGGTAACCGGTGCGCTGAACACAGTGGTGAACACCTCGTCGGGCACCTGCCCGCGTAGCGGCTCGAGCAGCTGCAGCTCGCCGGCGTCCGGCAGCTGGCGGGCCGCCAGCGGGGTGTTGGAGAACACGCTCTGCTGGCGGATATACAGGTTGCGCATCATCTGCCGGTTGCTCCACTCGTAGTCCCACAGCAGGCCCAGCGCCTGGCGCACGCGCCGGTCCTTGAACTGCGGCTGGTCGAGGTTGAACACGAAGCCCTGGGCCACCTGCGGCTTGGCCGGGCCCAGGTGGGCACGCTGCAGCCGGCCATCATCCAGCTGGGCCCCGTTGTAACCTGACGTGTAGGCAGTGGCAGAAAACTCGCGGTTGTAGTCGTAACCGCCGCCTTTCAGCACCTGGCGCGCGACTTCGGTGTCGCCGAAGTACTCGATGCGCAGCTTGTCGAAATTGTAGCGGCCGCGGCTGGTGGGCAGGTCGCGCGCCCACCAGGCCGGGTCGCGTTCGAAGGTGATGCTGCGGCCGTTGTCGATCCGCCCGATGCCGTACGGCCCGCTGCCGACGGGTTTGTCGAAGCCGGCACCATTGGCGAAATCGCGCTGCTGCCAGTCGTGTTCGGGCAGCACCGGCAGGCTGGCGAGGTCCAGCGCCAGGGTGCGGCCGTGGTCGGGCTTGAAGTCGAAGCGCACGCTGCGCGGGCCTTCCACAGTAACGCCGGTAACGTCGGCGAATTGGGTGCGGTATTTGAGGCTGCCCTTGCTCATCAGCAAGTCGAAGGTGAAGCGCACGTCTTCGGCCCGCACCGGCTTGCCATCGGCGAAGGTGGCCCGCGGGTCGATTTCAAAACGCAGCCAGGCGTCATCCGGGCCGCGCTCCATGCGCCGGGCGATCAGGCCGTAAACGGTATAGGGTTCATCGAACGAGCGCACGGCCAGCGGGGCATAGAGCAGGCCGTCGACTTCGCTGACGCCGATACCTTTGTCGATGTACGGCAGAATGTGGTCGAACTGGCCGATTTCGATGGCCGAGCGGCGTAGGATGCCGCCTTTGGGGGCGTTGGGGTTTACGTAGTCGAAGTGCTGGAAGCTGCTGGTGTAGCGGGGGGCTTCGCCGTAGACGGTGAGGGCGTGGGTGGGTGCAGCCTGGCTATGGAGCGAAAAACAAAGCAGGAACAGGTAGCACAGGACCAGTGGGAGCGGGTTCACCCGCGAAAGCGCCAGATCAGGCAACGACGTTGCGTGAACGGACGCATTCGCGGGTGAACCCGCTCCCACAGGGGACATGAGCCGCTTCTGGCTACTTAGTCCTGGCGGCTGGTCACTTCCAGCAGGTGGTAGCCGAACTGGGTCTTCACCGGGCCTTGCACGGTGTTGACCGGGGCGCTGAAGACCACGGTGTCGAACTCCTTGACCATCTGGCCTGGGCCGAACGAACCCAGGTCACCGCCCTGGCGGCTGGACGGGCAGGTGGAATTGGCTTTGGCGATTTCAGCGAAATCGGCACCCGCTTCGATCTGGGCTTTGAGTTCGTTGCACTTGTCTTCGCTGGCAACGAGGATGTGGCGGGCGGTTGCACGGGCCATGGGTACTGCTCCTTGGGGTAAAAAAGCCAAGCCTAGCGCACTTGTCCGGGGTATGTCTCGCCAGGCTTGCAACCTTTGTTTACAGTTTTTGTGCTGCCTCGCGCAACAGGGTTTCGGTGGAGGCCCAGCCCAGGCAGCCGTCGGTGATCGACACGCCATATTTCAGCGCGCCCTTGCCCAGCGCCTGGCAGCCATCGAACAGGTGCCCCTCGATCATCACACCGACCAGCGAACGGTCACCGGCCAGGCGCTGCGCCAGCACATCGTTGAACACGGCTGGCTGGCGCGCCGGGTCCTTGGCGCTGTTGGCATGGCTGCAATCGACCATGATCCGCGGCTGCAGGCCGGCCTTGGCCAGTGCCTGGCGGGCTATGGCGATGCTGTCGGCATCGTAGTTCGGGCCCTTGTGGCCCCCGCGCAGCACCAAATGGGTGTCCGGGTTGCCCAGGGTCTCGATGATTGCCGGATGGCCCTGCGCATCCATGCCGAAGTGGCGGTGCGGATGGGCGGCGCTGCGCATGGCATCGCTGGCGATGGCGATGCCGCCGTCGGTACCGTTCTTGAAGCCGACCGGCAGTTCCAGGCCACTGACCATTTCGCGGTGAATTTGCGATTCGGTGGTACGCGCACCAATTGCGGCCCAGGCCAGCAGGTCATCGAAGTAACCGGCGGCCATCGGTTGCAGCAGCTCGGTAGCGACCGGCAGACCGCGCTCGATCATGTTCAGCATCAGCCCGCGGGACAGGGCGATGCCGGCGTGCATGTCGTCGCTGCCATCCAGGTGCGGGTCGTAGGCCAGGCCTTTCCAGCCCACCGTGGTGCGCGGCTTTTCGACGTAGGCGCGCATCACCAACAGCAGCTTGTCGTCGACTTCACGGCTGAGGGCGGCCAGGCGATCGGCGTATTCCAGGGCCGAGCGCGGGTCGTGGATCGAGCAGGGGCCGACGATCACCAGCAGGCGCTC
Organism: Pseudomonas sp. 8_5_2; assembly: GCF_059295255.1. Taxonomy (NCBI): domain Bacteria; kingdom Pseudomonadati; phylum Pseudomonadota; class Gammaproteobacteria; order Pseudomonadales; family Pseudomonadaceae; genus Pseudomonas; species Pseudomonas sp. 8_5_2. The sequence continues at coordinate 3,171,974 of NZ_CM181238.1, read as the reverse complement.
ATCGCGGCCTTCGAGGATGTCGCGGATGGCCTGGCGATGGGCATGGACTTGCTGGGTGAGCTCGCTGGACAGCGGCATCTGCTGCTTGAGCAGGTGCGGGCTGGGCAGGCGCAGGCTGACAGTGCTGTTGGCGGCTTGTGGCTGGGTCAGGGGCAGGGCGAGGCTGGAGGCTTGCATGGCGTTTTTCCCTGGGCGGACGGCGGGTTCTGGCCCGCGCTGTCGGCCCTATCGAGGTGTTCGACAAATCGTTGAATGCGGATTGACTGCTGCGTTGCCACCTGTGGAATTCCGAACGGAGGCGGCAGGCTGGCCCGAACGGGATTGGCTAAATCGCCAGGCGGAGGTGCTTGCGTAGTAATAAGTGGCGTAGTTCATGAATCTGTCCTCAATCTGAATCGGTAATGTGCAAAGGCCTGAAAAGCAAAACCCCCGGTCGGGGAGCCGACCGGGGGTTGAGTATTCTCATGTTCGGCGGCCCCTCGAAGGTGGGCGCCGTGTGGGTATCGGCGCCTAGTGGCTAAACCAATACCCAAAGTAATAGCTGGCAGGTGCCACGCAGCCGGCAACGGCCAGCACAGGGCGCAGGCTGCGACCGGTGTGGTTGGCGTGGTTGCGGGTGTGTTTCGGCATGTTGCTCTCCAGTGAATGAGCCCGAGCTTACTTCAGTTCGGCCGGGGCATTCAATGGATAAATGCTATGGTGGCGATCATTTGTTTTTGTACTGAATGGTTCAATGGCCGTAACGCCCAACCAGGCTTTGAGCCCCCAGCGCATGGCCTTGCAACAACTGCAGCAGGCCGCTGCGGTCCAGGCCTTCGGGCAGCGTGCCTATTGGTAGATCAGTAGCGATCAGGGTCAGTGCGTAATGGTGCGGGTTGTCGCCGGCGGGAGGGCAAGGACCTCGGTAGCTGAGCGTGCCGCGCGAGTTGCGGCCCACCGTGACGTGCTGCCCGGTCAGCGCGGCAGCGCCTTCCTTCAGGCCATCCTGGGCGGGGTCGATGTTGTAGGCGATCCAGTGAACCACGCCAATGCCTTTGCCGCCGTCCGGGTCGAACATGATCAGCGCCAGCGACTGGGTACCTTCGGGCAGGTTTTCCCAGCTGAGTTGCGGGGTGACTTGTTCGCCAGCGCCGCAGGCCGGGTCTGGCCCGACCTGCTGCAAGGCAATCACGCCCCCATCGGTGAACGAAGCAGAGCTGATCGACAGGGCGCCCTGGTTATTACCGGTTGCCATGGCGCTGCAAGGTATGAGGGCAGCAAGCAGCCAGGGTTTGAGGTTCATGGCGAGTCCTTGGCAGGGCGATGGGGCGCAGTGTAGTCCAGGCCAGCCTCAGCGGCTGTCCTGGTCTTCGGCAGTGCCACCGCTGTACCCGGCACCGGAGCCTGTGGCTTCACCGGTGCTGTTGGAGCCGCCACTGGCGCCGTCGGCGGCATCGGTGTTGCTGCCGGTGTCGCTGCTGTCATTGCTCTTGCCGCTGCCAGGGCTGTTAACGCTGCTGTCTTCACCGGCCGTCTTGCCGCCGGACTGGTCGGTTTGCGGGCGGCTGTCGGTGTTGGTGTCGGTGGCGGCGAAGCTGGTGCCAGTGATGGAGGCCAGGCCGAGGGCCAGGCACAGGGAGAGCGGGCGAATGCGGATCATGGCGTGTCTCCTTTGCGGATGATCTGTCATTCGTTGGGCTGGGGACGGGGGCAGGGGTGCCTTCCGGGCGACGAGTGGTAAATGCAGGGGCTGCGCTGCAGCCCCTTGGCTTCACTCGGTTTCGCTACGCGGTGCGTGCACAGGCTCGGAGGCTTCCAGCGGCGGGTGTTCCTGGGCCGCATGCATCAGGTCCTCGGTGACCCGCAACTCGGCGCCAGTCGGCGAGAAGGTAGTCGAAGCGGTGAACGGTGCAGGGTGCTCAGCCGCCGGGCGCTTGCCGCGGCGCCACATGAAGAAGCACACCATGGCCAGGTTGACCACGGCAAACGCCCAGAACAGTCCGGCCTCGCCAAATTCGGTCATCACCGGCGAAATTGCCATTGGCGCCATGGCCGAGCCCAGCGAGTTGATCAGCAGCAAGCCCTGGATCATCGGCACCAGCGCATCGGAGGGCGCGCGGTCGGCCGCATGGCTGACGGCTACCGGGTACAGGGTGAATACACCGCCACCCAGCAGGAACAGCATGGCCGGCAGCACGATCGAGTCCGACGGCAGGAATACCGTCACCAGCGACAGCACGACGCACAACCCGGCAAGGGCGAGCAGCACGTCCAGGCGGTCCTTGCGGTCCGACCAGCGCCCGACCGGGTATTGCAGCAGCATGGCGCCGAGGATCACCCAGGCCATCATGTTGCCCACTTCACCGACATCCAGGCCGATGCGCTGCAAGTACAGCGGCAGCAGGGCATAGATGCCGGCAATGGCCACACCCGAGCCAAAGCAACCGACCAGCCCCGAGGGCGCCACACCCAGCAATTGGCGGGGCTTGAGCGGTTCGACCTGGTCCAGCAGCGGCGACACCCGCGGCAGGATCACGATCGGCAGCACCGACAAGGCGGCGAGCACGCCAGCCAGCATGAACGGTGCGGTGTCACCCAGGTGGGTGATTTCGCCCAGGCCGGCCTGGGCGATCACCCCGGCGCCGTAGAAGGCGATCATGTACAGCGCCAGCAGGCGGCCGCGGATCTTCGCGTCACCGGCCAGCAACAGCCAGCTTTCGATGACCAGGAATACGCCGACCGCAGCCCAGCCGTTGATCAGGCGCAGCACCGACCACCAGGTGACGTCATAGAACAGCCCCTGCAGCAGGATGGTCACGGCAATCAGCGAGGCAAAGCTTGTGTAGGCGCGGATATGGCCGATGCGCAGGATCAGTCGGTCGTTGAAGATAGCGCCCAGGGTCAGGCCGATGAAGTAGGTCGACGAGACGATACCGATGGTGGTGGCCGATTCACCGGCAGCGCCCAGGCGCAGGGTGGTCAGCGAAGACATGAAGCCGTTGCCCAGGGCAATGATGAACAGCCCGAGCAGGGGCGCCAGCGCCATGGCCAGCAAACGCGGAGACATACGTACCTCTAGTTGGATGAGCGGGATGAGCGCCTTTTCGGACGCGCACACCGGCTCGACCCGGCAGGGGCGAGGGGGTTGCACGGATGCGACCTGGGCAAGACTCAACCGCTGGGCCTATGGGAATTGGGCCGGGCGGGGAGGGTTGAGCCTATTTCACATGTACGGGCATGTGTTCAGGCACGGACTCTGTCATTGCTGCGGGTTGCCACCGTTCAAGGCGACGGGCGAAAAGGAAGCGCGATTCTACGGGCTTGGAAGGTTTTGCCCAAGGGGCAACAGCGTGCGACGAGACGCCGCAGTCCAAGGGCGACATGAAAGTGTCTTGGGCAGACATTTTCAATGACTGCCCTGGATTTTGGTAGGAGCAGCCTTGCGCTGCGAAAGGGCCGGTAAGCTTTGAGTTTGTTTGTGGCTGAAATGGCCTGTTCGCAGCACAAGGCTGCCCCTGCAAGAGACGGGGTCGCCTGGGCAAATGCGCAGACTGCTGCATAATGCTGCATCCACACCAAGGAAGGCCTCCATGTTCGCGTCGCTGTTCGCAGTCCTGGCCCCGGTTTTCATCGTCGCCGCCATTGGCTTTGCCTGGGCCCGCAAGGGCCTGGATTACCCCACCGACTTCATCGCCCGGGTGGTGATGACCATCGGCACCCCGTCGCTGGTGCTGTCCACCCTCAGCCGCACCGAGCTGAACCCGAATGCCTTTACCAGCATGGCCGTCGCCTGCTTGCTGTGCACCCTGGGCATGGCCTTGGCTGCGTTGCTGGTGTGCCGCGCTTCTGGCATGCATTGGCGGGTACTGCTGCCGGCGTTCATGTTCCCCAACACCGGCAACATGGGCCTGCCGATCAGCCTGTACGCCTTCGGTGAACACGGCTTGGCACTGGCCGTGGCGTTTTTCCTCACCCTGTCGATCGTGCAGTTCACGATCGGCATGGCCATCTCCGGCACGGCGGCTTCGCTCAAGGCGCTGCTGCGCAACCCGATCGTCATCAGCCTGGCGGGCGCCATGCCCATCATCTTTCTCGATTTCGAACTGCCGCGCTGGCTGGCCAATACCGCAGACCTGCTGGGCGGCATGACCATCCCGCTGATGCTGTTGACCCTGGGGGTATCGCTGGCCAGCATTCGCCTGCGTCACGTAGGCAGCGGCCTGTTGCTCGGCGGTTTGCGCATTGGCCTGGGGGCTGCGATGGGTTGGGCAGTGGGGGCAGCGCTGGGCATGGACAACCTTGAGCGAGCAGTGCTGGTGGTGCAGTCGGCAATGCCGGTGGCGGTGTTCAACTACCTGATGGCGGTGCGAGCCAACCGCGAGCCGGAGCAGGTGGCGAACCTGGTGATGTGCTCGACGGTGCTGTCATTTGCCTGGTTGCCCGTGGTGCTGGCCTGGTGGATGTAAGCCTGTTCTGGCCTAAGCACAGCCCCAGAAAACTCTACAGTACCGGTGGGAGCGGGTTCCCCCGTGAAGCGGCCGGTAGCCACACCATCAATCGCGGCTGCGCGTGTCGATACTGACCACCACCGACATCCCGGGTCGCAGCCGCCTGGCCTGGGCCTGGTCGGCGTCCACGGTGATGCGTACCGGTATGCGCTGGGCAATCTTGACGAAATTGCCGGTGGCATTGTCCGCCTGCAACAAGGCGAACTCCGAGCCGGTGGCCGGCGAAATCTGCTGCACGTGCCCGTGCAGCTTCAGGTGGTTCAACGCGTCCACGGTAAAGGTCACCGGCTGGCCGATGCGCACCTCGGCCATCTGGGTTTCCTTCATGTTGGCGATCACCCACAGGGTGTCGGGCACCAGCGCCATTAGCTGCGCACCCGAGTTCACATAAGCCCCAAGGCGCGTGCCGATCTGCCCCAGCTGGCCGTCGCGCGGGGCGGTGACGCGGGTATTGTCGAGGTCGATGCGGGCCAGTTCGACAGCCGCCTTGGCGTTCTCGACTGCCGCCTCCAGCGCGGCCCGGTTGACGACCACGGTTTCCCGGTCTTGCCGGGCGATTTCCAGCGCCGCTCTGGCCTGGGCCAGGCTGGCGACGGCAGCGGCTGCGCTGGCCCGGGCCAGGTCCAGCTCGCGGCGGGACACCGAGCCGTCGTTGACCAGTGCCTGGTTGCGGCCCAGGTCGGCTTTGGCCTTGGCAGCCTGCGCGGTGGCGTCGTCGATGGCAGCCCGGCGCTGGGCAATGGTGGCATCGGCGCTGTTGCGCTGCTGCAGGTTGTTGGCCAGGGCCGCCTGTTGTTGCTGCAGTTGGGCAACGGCCTGGGCCAGGCGCTGCTTGTAGATGCGGTCGTCCAGCTGCACCAGCAGGTCGCCAGCCTTGACGAACTGGAAGTCGTGTACTGGTACATCGGTAATGTAGCCGCTCAATTGTGGCCCGATGATGGTCACCTGGCCACGCACCAGGGCGTTTTCGGTGCTTTCGATGGCGCTGCTGAACGGTGGCAGGCGCCAGGCGTACAGCACCAGCAGGATGCCGGCCAGGGCCACGCCGGCGAAACTGATCGATGACAGGATCCGCATCCGCCGCGAACGTACCGGGCTGGTTGGCTCGCTGGGCGGTGTGGCGCCTTCCGGGGTTTCGGCGATGGCGGTGGTGGTCGTGGTGCGGGTGTCGTCGGTCATCGGGTGGTCGCGCCGGGGGTCGAGTCGGTGGAGGTGGCCTTGCGTTTTGCGTACCAGAGCCAGGTGCTGCGGATGCAGATCCAGATCATGGTCAGGATTGCGATGCTGCCGATCAGCACGAATACATCGTTGTAGGCCATGATATTGGCTTCGCGGGTGGCGGCACTGGCCAGCAGGCGCATGCCGGCTTCGCTGCGCAGCGCCGGGTCGGCGATCACGCCACCGTAACCGCCGCCGCCGCTTTGCACACGCGCATTCACCAGCGGCTCCAGGTAGCTGAGGCGATCCATCAGGTGGCTGGAATGAAACTTCTCCCGCCAGGTCTGGAAGGTGCCCAGCAGCGCCGCGCCGATCAGCCCACCCAGGTTGTTGCAAATGCCGAACAGCACCGAAAAACTCACCAGGTTGCGGGGGTTGGCGCGCACATGGCTGATACCCAGGGCCATCGACGGGCCAAGGAAGAAGGTGCTGCCGAAAGCCAGCAGGAACTGGCTGAAGTACATCTGCGCCGGGCGGGTCAGGTTGCTGGAGCTGCTGTCCATGAAGGCGCCGGCAGCCATGGCCAGCAGCGAGACGAACAGCGGAATCACCAGGTGGTTGGGGTTGATGGTGAGGGCACTGCTGGCCAGCCCGGCCACCGCGCCCAGCAGCATGATCCCGTACAGCGCGCGCAGCTGCTCGCTGCCCATGTTCAATACCTGCAGGAAGCCGACCGCACCCGTGGACTGCTCCGAGGTGACCATGCGGATCAGCACCACGCACAGCGCCAGGCGGATGATGGCCCCGCTGCCCAGCCAGTGGGTCATCAGCAACGGGTTCTGGCGGTTGTGTTCGATGGCCAGGCCGCTGAAAATCAGGGCGATCGATGCCGCCAGCGCAACGCCGATCCACGGCGCCTCCAGCCACCAGTCGATGCGCCCCAGCGACAGCGCAGCGCAGAGCAGGGCAGTGCCGCCGGCCATCAGGGTGAACGTCAGGAAGTCCAGCGGCTCGAAGGTTTTGAAGCGGTCGCCGGGCGGCAGCTTGAGCATCATCACGCAACCCAGCGCAGCCAGTGCCAGGCCCAGTTCGAACAGGTACAGCCCACGCCATTCGGCGATTTGCAGCAGGTCTTCGGAAAAGATCCGCGCCAGCGGCAGCGCCAGCTGCGAGGCGCCCAGGCCCAGGACCATCGCCTTGAGCCGCCATTGCGCCGGGAACGCCTGGATCATGTAGTACAGCCCCAGCGAGCTGAGCGCGGCGCCGACCATGCCGTGCGCTGCGCGAACGGCGATGGCCGAGTTCAGGTCGTTGACCAGCAGGTGGGCGAAGGTAACCAGCGCATACAGCACCAGGAACACTTCGGTAAAGGCGCGCAGGCCGAACTGCTGGCGGAACTTGACCAGCAGCAGGTTGATGGACACGTTGGTCATCACGTAGGCGGCTGGCAACCAGGCCATTTCCGCCGTGGTCGCGCCCAGGGCGCCCTGCAGGAACACCAGATTGGCGGTGACCAGCGCGTTGCCCAGGCCACCGGTGATTGCCACCAGCAGGCCGACAACGCCGTAGGCCAGGCGCTTGGCGGGCGAGTGCAGGGGCGTGGAGGGCGAGCCCGGCAAGCTGGGTTTTTCGTGGGGGAGCCAGTGGCGGGGGGCGTATTTGTCCATGGGGCAGACTGTACTTTAGCGGCGGTTGGGGCTGCTAGGTGGTTGCCACAGAATTTGCATCGCCTATGAGATCGAGCGCCGCCCGCGCGGCGCTTCGCAGCACAAGCCTGCTCACATTCGTTTCGGGCCAGTGAGGCCTGTGCCAATTGTGCGCGACCGCCTTGTCGTTTCAACTCGATAGCAAGGCGGGCGCCAAGGGGCCGAGTGCCTCGGCCTCAGGAGTGACTGGCCCGAAACAGGTGTAGGAGCAGCCTTGTGCTGCGAAGCACCGCGCGGGCGGCGCTCGATCTTACAGGCGCTGAAAATGCTGTGGAAAGCACCTGTCAGCCCTGATGCAATCCCATGGCCCGCCTCGCCGACCATGCACCCAGCACCAGCGCTACAAAACCTTGGCCAGAAACTCCGCCGTGCGGCTTTCAGGGCACCCAGCCACCACCTGCGGCGTACCACTGACCACCACCTTGCCCCCGGCATCCCCGGCCCCTGGCCCGATATCGATCACCCAGTCACTCTGCGCCACCACCCGCATGTCATGCTCCACCACCACCACGCTGTGGCCGCCCTCGACCAGGCGGTTCAGCTGCACCAGCAGCCGGTCGATGTCTTGCGGGTGCAGGCCATTGGTGGGCTCGTCCAGCACATACAGCGTCGCCCCGCGGGCAACGCGTTGCAGTTCGGTGGCCAGCTTGATGCGCTGCGCCTCGCCACCGGACAGTTCGGTGGCCGGCTGGCCCAGGCGCAGGTAACCCAGGCCGATATCCTGCAGCACCTGCAGGCAGCGTCGCGCCGCTGGCTGCGCGGCAAACACCTCCAGCGCCTGGTCGACGTTCAGCTGCAGCACCTGCGCGATATTCATGCCTTGCCAGCTCACCGCCAAGGTCTCGGGGTTGTAGCGGGCACCGTGGCAGGTCGGGCAAGGTGCATACACGCTGGGCATGAACAGCAGCTCGACGCTGACAAAGCCTTCGCCCTCGCAGTTGGCGCAACGGCCCTTGGCAACGTTGAAGGAAAACCGCCCGGCATCGAAGCCGTGCGCCTTGGCCTGCTCGGTGGCGGCGAACAGTTTGCGTACGTGATCGAACAAGCCGGTGTAGGTGGCCAGGTTGGAACGGGGCGTGCGGCCGATCGGCTTCTGGTCGACCTGAACCAGGCGTTTGATGCTGTCGATGCCCGCGCTCACCTGGCCGCTGCTGGCCTGTTCAGGTTCGTCTTCCAGGCTTTGCTCATCGGCTTCGCTACGCTGCTCGGCATGGCCCAGGTGGGCACCCACCAGCTCCAGCAGGGCCTGGCTGACCAGGCTGGACTTGCCCGAGCCGGAAATCCCGGTTACGGCCGTGAAGCAGCCCAGTGGGAATTCGGCGCTGAGGTTATCGAGGTTGTTGCGGGTGATGCCTTCCAGCTTCAGCCAGTCGCGAGCCGGCCGTGGTGCGCGGGCAGCCTGGGCGGGGGGGCTGAACAGGTAGGCGCGGGTGCACGACTGTTGCACCTGCGCCAGCCCGGCGGGCGGCCCACTGTAGAGGATGGTGCCACCATGCTCGCCGGCAGCCGGGCCGACATCCACCAGCCAGTCGGCACGGCGCATGGTGTCCAGGTCGTGCTCCACCACATAGACCGAGTTGCCAGCGTGCTTCAAGCGCTGCAGGGCCTCGAACAGGGCCTCGCTGTCAGCCGGGTGCAAGCCGGCCGAGGGCTCGTCGAGCACGTAGATCACGCCGAACAATTGCGAATTCAGCTGCGTTGCCAGGCGCAACCGTTGCAGCTCACCGGAGGACAAGGTCGGGGTGCTGCGTTCCAACGCCAGGTAACCGAGGCCGAGGTCGAGCAGGGTATCGATGCGTTCGAGCAGTTCCTTGGCGATGCGCTGGGCGGCCAGGCGCTTCTCGAGGGTCAGGTCGTCCTGCTGCCGCGTCAGGTAATCCGCCGCTGCCACTTCGCGGAACACCTTGGCCAGTGCCTGTAATGACAGGTGTGACAGCTCGGCGATGTCGCGGCCGGCGAAGGTCACCGCCAGCGCCTCGCGCTTGAGGCGCTTGCCTGCGCACAGCGGGCAGGGGCTGGGGCGCATGTACTGGGCGACGCGCTTGCGCATCTGCGCGCTCTGCGAATGCATGAAGGTGTGCAGCACGTAGCGCCGGGCGCCCATGAAGGTGCCCTGGTAGCTGGGCTCCTGCTTGCGCTTGAGGGCGGTGCGGGTTTGCGCCGGGGTCAGGCCGGCATACACCGGGGCAGTGGGGGTGTCTTCGGTGAACAGGATCCAGTCACGCTGCGCCTGGGGCAGGTCGCGCCAGGGGATGTCGACGTCGTAGCCCAGGGTTACCAGGATGTCGCGCTGGTTCTGGCCCTGCCAGGCCATTGGCCACGCCGCCACCGCGCGCTCGCGGATGGTCAGCGACGGGTCGGGAACCATGGTTGCTTCCGTGACCTCGTAGACCCGGCCCATGCCATGGCATTCGGGGCAGGCGCCCTGCGGCGTGTTCGGCGAAAAATCCTCGGCATACAGCATCGCTTGCCCGGCCGGATAATGGCCGGCGCGCGAGTAGAGCATGCGGATAGAACTGGACAAGGTGGTCACGCTGCCCACCGAGGAGCGGGCACTCGGCGTACCGCGTTGCTGCTGCAGGGCCACCGCCGGCGGCAGGCCCTCGATGGCGTCCACGTCCGGCACGCCTACCTGATCGATCAGGCGCCTGGCATAGGGCGCCACCGACTCGAAGTAACGGCGCTGGGCTTCGGCATACAAGGTGGAGAAGGCCAGCGAAGACTTGCCCGAGCCAGACACGCCTGTAAACACCACCAGAGCGTCGCGGGGGATATCGACATCAACGTTCTTGAGGTTGTGCTCGCGGGCACCGTGTACGCGAACGAAGCCGTTCGGGGTGGTTTGGCGTGGGGGCATGACGCAGTCCTTGGCTGTGGCTTGTCAGTGCGCCCACGGTAACAGCATTACCGCTGTCATGCCTGCAGCGTTGTCACCTCATGGAACTGAGAGTTACCGAGTCTTTGGCGGATGATTAGTGTGGCCGTGAGAACACTATTATCCAGGGGCTGAATCATGGAAATCTCGGAACTGATTTCGGAACTATCTTCGGAACTACATTCGGAACTACAGGCGTTAGACAAACAAGCTTCCACTGCGCCGGGCAACAACTTCGAAGCCCGAACCTATTCACCTTATGGTTTTCATTTGCCCCGGTCAGCCCCGTTACTGGCGTTCGCCGGTGAATTATGCGGGGCACTGCCGCGCCGCTACCTGCTTGGCAACGGTCAACGGGCCTACGACACAGGGCTGATGCGTTTTCACAGTCCCGATGCAGTAAGCCCTTTTGGCCGCGGAGGTCTCAATGCATATGCTTATTGTCAAGGCGATCCGGTCAACAATGTGGACTGTGATGGGCATTCACCCACACGTATAGCCGGGCAAGGCACCGGGTTGGTCTGGGGAACGGTGGGCATGCTGTCTTCGCTCAACAAAGCTTCAAGAACAATTGTCAAACGATCGGTTGCCAAGGCCAATGGGCAGCCTGTACCCAGGGAGTTCGACGCCGCGAGCCGCACCAACAATGCAATGATTTTCACCGGTGGCCTTGTCAGTACCCTGACCAAAGCCCCAGGTGTGGCGATGGCTTTCTCTTATCCAACTGTCGGATTGGCAAGTGAAGCATTCAGCGTATTAGGGATGGGAGCAGCCTCGGTCGCCGGTGTGGGAAAAATGAGGCAGCTGGTTACCGATATCAAAGCCACCCTGATAGAAGCCAGGATAAACAGAATTCCATTGGGCAAACTGGCAATAGAATCGCTGAAGGAAGCCTCTGGATGGAATCGGCTCCTGGGCCAGGAGTCGGCCATTCTCGAGCCTTTGCCGGAAAAGGTGCTTATGGTGCGCTGGACCACGGGTCGTGCCTTGGCCGTGGGTCGAGGCTCAAGGTAGCAGGATTTGCCTCGACTGTTCGCTCGGCCGGTTCAAGACCTTGGTTCGCGGGTGCCCAGTACATCGCGAATGTTGTCGACCACGTTGCTGTCCTTGATCACATCGCTCAGCCAGCCTTCCAGCGGCATGTTGCCCCACTTGATGGCGCGCTCGATCAGGTACGGCACCGGGCTTTGCGGTTCGCTCTGCTTGAAGAACCGGGCCACGCCCGCGAGCATGTTGAACGCTTCGTCACGGGTCAGCGGGGTGGTGCGCATGGGCGCAGGGGCGGTCGGCTGGGAGGGCGAGGCCATCGGTTCCCCGGCTTCGCTGGGCGGGGCGACGTCGGGTTCGGGCGCAGTGCCCGCCACCTCTACAGGGTGCAGTTCAACGCCCCGGTCCTTGAGCAGCTTTTCCGCCAGATGGTTGGCGCGCGAGAGCATGTCGGCCAGGCTGGCAAAGCTCGGCGCGTCGTGGTCGAACAGCCGGTCGATGCACGCCTGCAGCTGGTTGCAGGCGCGCAGGCTGGCGGCGATCTGCAAGGCTTTGGCGCGCAGGTGTTCGGTATCGCTGAGGGCCACCGAGCGCTGAAAGATTTCGGCGTTGATCTTGCCTTCGTTGAGTGCGGTCTGCATCGCCTTGGGGTTCTGCAGCGCGAGGTTTTCCACGTGACGTGATTCGTCATAACGCAGCACGCCAAAATGCTCGCCCTGGGTAATGGGCAAGCCAGCGGCGATGTCGGTAAGGGTGGTTTTCAGCCAGGACAGGCGAGCCGCGCGCTCGTCCATACCGTGTTCCAGGTCGGGATACAGGCTGTCCCAGAATGTTTCCATCACCTGTCGGGTCAGTTCGAGGCCAAAGGTGATGCCGTCGAAATGCTCGCGCTGGGCCAGCCCTTCGCTGAGCCAGGCGACCAGCATCAGGTCCTTGCTGTGCTGCGTCAGGCCTTGGGCGGCCAGGCTGATGACCTGTTCCCAGTCGGCGGTCTTCAAATCGGTTTGCCAGTCGCCCTGGGTGAGGTAGTCAGGGTCGGCACGGCGCGCCTCCTTGATCTGGTCGAAAAGGGCGGAGAAGCTCAAATCTTCGCCGCTGCCGCCGTCGATCGGTGCGGCCAGTGTGGCCAGCGAAAGGTCGTTGAGGATTTCAGGCATAGGACACTCTGATCAGGGGAAGAAAGCAGCGTGCCAGGCGACGCGCCGGCACGCTGCGCAACATGGGCCGCGCGCGCGGCCCATGGGCAAGCAGCTGATTAGGCGAATACTTTGTTCGCGGTACGGTCCCAGCCACCGACAATGTTGCCGCCGGCCTGGCCGTCGGTGCGGTTCTGCTGGGTGTAAGTGGTTTTGATACGGGCGAAGTTGAAGCTGATTTCTTCGATCGGCAGGTCGCTCACGGCCTTGTCTTCACCGCCCTGGTTGCCGCCGGCGACGAACTTGACCGACGACACCACGACTTCTTCCATGTCGATGGTCAGGTAGGTGACCTTGTCACCACCGGCGCGGTTCACGTTCAGTTTCAGCTTGGCAATGTGCTTGCCAGTGCAGCAGTGTTCGAACAGCTTGGCCGAAGCCTTGTCGACCGCCTTGCGGATCTTGAAGTCGCTCAGGGCAACCCGCTCGGAGGATGCACCGCCCGAGGAACTTGCGGTGGCCGAGGTGGCCTGGGTGGCGCCGTACTCGTAGCCCAGCACTTCGATCCAGTCCTTGTGCTTGTCATCCAGTACTTCGCCCGGGATGCCGTCGATTTGGATATACGCGTCAAATGCCATTGTGAAACTCTCCATTAACAACAGTGAAGGGTCGCTCATGCGTCCCTTGGTTTTGACCTCACCCGATACACCGGCAGAGGTAGCTTGCCGCCACCCGGGCCTCATCCTGTGAGGCCGGGCAGCTGGTTCTTGCTGCGCGGCCTCAGTTGAGCCCGCGCACTTCGATTTCCACCCGGCGGTTGGGCTCCAGGCACTTGATCAGTTGCGCTCGCGGTTGCTGCAGGTTGCAGTTCACCAGCGGTTTGCGGCTGCCTTCGCCTTGCGCGACCACCAGTTCGGCGGGCACGCCCTTGCCCACCAGGTAGGTGCGAATGGTTTGGGCCCGTTGCCTGGAAACCTGCAGGTTGCCTTGGCTGTCACCGAGCTGGTCGGCGTGACCGGAGATGATGATCTTGCCGATGTCCGGGGTGTTGAGCAGCTTGCTGGCGATCGCACTCAGCTGGTTCTGGCCCTCGTTCTTCAGGCTCTGGAAATCAGCGCGCCCGAAGGCGAACAGCGTGTCCGATTCCAGCGTGATGGTTTCGATCGAGCGCAGCGACTGGGCTCGCAGGCTGTCGATGTAGTTGCGTGAACTGGAAATCAGGAAGGCGTTGTCGAGAATGCGCGGCACATCCGGCTCACGGATCTGCTCGCTGTAGAAGCTGATCTGGCGGCTGGCGTACAGGTAGTCCTGGTTGCCACCGGCCTGGTCGCCGGCCGCAGCCAGGCTGTTGCCGGTCTGGCGGGCGATGGCCGGGTACCAGTAATCCGGCAGACGTGCCTTGAGCACCGCCGGGTCGGCCTTCTCGCGTTGGGCTGGCGAGAGCATCAGGTAAGTGTCCAGGGTCGCCTTGCCGAAGTCGGCGATCGACTGCGCGCGGTTGTCATGCGGCAGGGCCTCGGCCTCCACACTGTCGACGCCACTGACCGGGTGCAGCTCGCGGGTGTTGCGCTGGTACACCTTGAGCGTGGTCAGCAGGTACAAGGTGCGCGTCAGGTTGTCGGCCGTGGGCTTGAGCATGACGTTCTGCAAAGTCGCGAAATAGCGGTTGCGCAGCACCGGCTCCAGCGCATGGCCCTGGTACAGGCCCAGGCGCATGCCGAGCGGTACGCCCTGCTCATGGTGCTGCTGATAGTAATGCGCGGTCCAGAAACGCAAACGGTCAAGGCTGCGCCAGGCGGTGTACTGGTCGCTGATTGCCCGGTCTTGCGCCTTGGCCTCGGCCAGTTCGCCGCTGATGCTGGCCAGAACGGCGCGGTTGTTCAGGTACGACCAGCCCCAGAGGCTGCACAGCACAAGGCCAGCCAGGCCCGCAGCGCCCACCCAGGCAGCCTTGCGCCGGCGTTCGCGGCGGTTGCTGGTGTACAGCGCCACCAGGTGCTGGTCAGGGATGATCACTTTGCGGAACAGGCTGTTGATGAACAGGGGGGCAGGCTGGCTGCCCGGGCGTGCAGCGTCGTTGCCATACTCCAGGGCAAAGCGCTCGGCTACATGCTGGCCGTGGCTGCCCCACTGGGCCTCGTCGGCCTCCAGCGCGGCGGTGAAGTAAAAGCCCCGCAGCATTTCGGCATTCTGGTAGGGGTTGGCACGCAGCAGGCTGTCGACGAACTGCTGCAGGCGTGGCTTGAGCGCTGCCAGCTCCAGCGGGAAGCGGTACGCGGCGTCGTTCTGCCGGGTAACCTGGATATCCTGCTGCACCAGTTGCTGGCTGGCCACTTGCTGCCAGTAGCCGCTCAGTTCGTCCATCGCTGCGCCGAAGCGCCGGCCCCAGTCGGCCTGCTCATAGCCTTTGTGCGAGAAGGTCTTGCCCATCACTTCGCCACGGGCGGCATCATCGAGCTGGCGGTAGAACGGGGTGAAGCCGGGGATCAGGTCGCATTTGGTGAACACCAGGTAAATCGGCAGGCGCACTTCGAGCAGCGTGCAACTTTCCTGTATGCGTTCGCGCAAGCGTTTGGCCACTCGCTCCTGGTCCTCGGCGGAGCCATGCAGGATATCGGCAATGCTGACGCTGACGATCAGGCCGTTCAGCGGCCTGCGCTGGCGATGCTGGCGCAGCAGCTGCAGAAAGCCCCGCCATTTGCCGGCCTCTTCGGGGCTGTTCATGTAGCGCCCCGCGGTGTCGAGCAATACGGCTTCGGAGCTGAAGAACCAGTCGCAGTTGCGGGTGCCGCCCAGGCCGGCGACGCGCGCGCCCTCACGCTCGGCGTAAGGGAAGCTCAGGCCCGACTGCAGGATCATGGTGCTTTTGCCCGCCGCCGGCTGGCCAATCACCAGGTACCAGGGCAGGGCGTACAACGCATCCTTGGCCGCAGTGCCGCGCGGCTTGTTGCTGTGCAGGCGCTCGATACTGTGCAGCAGGCGCTCGCGCAGCAGGCTGATTTCCTCGCGGTCTGCCGGCGTTGCGTTGAGCACGGCCTGGTCGGCGTCGTCGCGCAGCAGGCCTTCGAGGTTGTGGTGCTGGCCGGCGCCGCGGTACAGCAGCAGCACATAGCCCGCCGACAGCAGCAGGAACAGACCGATGCCTGCCAGCAGGCTGGGCAGCGAGGCAAAGCCCAGGGCGCGGCCGATCGCCCAGACCAGGAAGATCGCCAGGAAGAACGCCACCCCCAGCAGGTAGGGTTGATAACGCAGGCAGTAGTACTTGATCTTGTTCATACGGGCGTCGTATCCAGCGCATCGACGAACTGGTCGATGACGTGTTCAAGAGGTCGGTCGTAGGCGTGTTGGTGCGCGGCGCCAGGCAGCGGGCCGAGCAACCCCAGGTGCTGACGCGCCTCGGCGCAGCCGCTGAGCAGGCGATAGGCGCTGCTGGCATGTCGCGCCGGGAAGCAGTACAACCGGGGGTGCATGAAGTCGTCGGCCAGCAAGCTGATCGCCGGCACGCCGGGCTGGCCGCTCATGCGTGTCAGCCAGGTCAGCCACAGGTCCGCCGTGGGGTTTTTCAAGCCGCGTTCGGCCGGCAGCGGCAATTCGATGCCGCCGTCGAAGTCACTGTGCAGCGCGGCGTGGCTGGCCTGCAGCCGCGCCAGTGCGGTAGCACTGTCAAAGCTTGGCCAGGAGCCGTGCAAGGCACGTGCGACGTCGGCAAAGCTGAAATCGTGGAGGAACTTGGCATGCACCCGGCGGAACAGGTCCAGGTCCTGCGCCTGCAGCGGGCGCAGGGCCTGGATCTGCGCGAACAGGCGGGTGCAATCGGCACCTTGCACCGCCTGGTGCAGCAATGGCTTGATCTGCGCGCTGAACAGTTCGCCAAGGGTGAACGGGTTCACCAGCGCAGTACCTTCCTCGCCCTTGAGCAGCTGGAAGATGAAGAACGGGTAGCGCCGCTGGCTGGCATCCTGCGAGCTGAGCAGGCCACCCAACAGCCAGTTGCCATTGCGGGCGCGGTAATTGAAGGCGCACATCGGCAGCCCGTCGAACAACGCCTGCCAGTCGTCACGGTCGCGCATGGCCGCCAGCGAAGACTGCAGCCAGGCATCGAACTCGCACACTTCCTCTGCCGCGCCATGCAGGCTGACGAAGTCGGCGCTCGACGGTAGCTTGCCGAAGCAGCCGATCATTGCGCGCCCCTGCCGTTGAGGGCGCTGAGGGCCTTGACCTCACCCAGGTCGGTCAGCTTGACCCCGCCGAAGTTGCGCACCACCAGGCTGACCCGGCCATTGGCGGTGTTCCAGCTGAAGCGCTGCTGAATGCCGTCGACGTCTTCGACGCGGGCACTTTCGTTCATGCGCAGCAGGCCCCAGCGCCCTGGGAAGTCGAACACGGTGACCCGCGTGCCGCTCAGGGTTACTACATCCAGACGCGCGCCGGGGGCGTTGCTGGCGCCTGGCCAGGCAAAGCGGTTCCAGCTGCTGCGGCCGTTGCGGTAATGCTGTTCCTGGCCATCGAGGGTAAACACGATGTCGGTGAAGCTGGCCGAGGGTTCCAGCATGATCTCGAAACCGTTGTCGCGGTCCGACAGGCTGGCGATGACCTGGCCCACCGAACTGGCCTTGTCGATGCTGTTGAGCATGCCTGGGTTGACCAGCGCCGGCCCCTGGCCGTCGCCCACCCCCAGGCCTTCGCCGCCGGCCAGGTTGCCGATTTCGTTGCGCTTGAAGGCCGGCAGCAGGCCGCTTTCGGGGTCGACGAAACGCTGCAGGTCCTTCACCGACGCTTCGTTGCGGCTGCCCCCGGCGATCGGGTAGCGGTGCGCCATGACCTGTTCCCAGGGCTTGGCGATCTGCTGCGCCCAGGCTTTGGCAATCTGTTGGCCGGCAGGGTCGCGCAGGGTTGCCCAGGCGTACTGGATGGGCAGGCTGAACAGGCCCTGCAGGGAGCGTGACAAGCCGTCCTGGCTGGTGTCGACACTGCTCTCCACATAATTGCGCACGCGGGTGACTTCGCTCGGCTGGCCTTCCAGGGTTTCGCTGATCAGCTGCTTGCTGCTCTTGCCGACATCCTGCGAGCGCTGGATGTTGTTCATGCGTACCTTGAGGTTGCGCAGGGCCGCCAGATAGCGGTCCATGATGGTGCTGTCGGCGCCTTCGGCGTTGTTTTCCGCGAACACCCGTGCCACCGGCTCGAAACGCCTGGCCAGGCTGCCGTCATCAACGGCCGGCAGGCTCGGCGCGACGCTGGCCGGCAGGTTGTCCTGGGCATCGAACAGCCCGCTGACCTTGCTCCAGAAGCCGTCTTCGCGGGCGGCGCCAGGCGTCGGCAGCGCATGCTTGGCCGGCAGGTCCCACTGGGTGTTGTCGTTGACGGCTGCCAGCAGGTGCTTCACCGGCGAGTTCTGCACGTCGCTCAGCAGGCCCAGTTGCTGGGTTGCCGACGCCAGGTCGGCAAAATGGCGCACGCCGACGCTGCTGACCATCTTGTACCAGGCCTGGGTATAGTCGCGTTTGTAGCGGGTCATGAACTCGCGAATGAAGTTGGCTTTCTGCACGATGGCATCGCCGCCTTCGCCGTCCAGCACCCAGTCCGATTCATTGCGCAGGTTGCCCGACAGCAGCTTGATCAGCTCTGGCTTGACGAAGGTATCCCAACCCTGGCGGCTATAGATAGCCGGCACGCCGGCAGAGCCATACAGCAGTGCCCGGCCGGGTTGCGGCACCAGGTCGTTGAGGGTCAGCGCCGGGAACTGGCGGCTCGACTCGAGTTGCAGGCGCAGGTATTCGCGGTCCACCAGCGAGCTGGAAAGCATGAACGACTTGAGGTTTGCCCGGGTTTCGCTGATCAGCTGGTCGTTGCGTGGCAGCGCTGGCGCTTGCCCCTGTTCCAGCAACTGCACGTACAGCGGCACGTTTTCTTCGATCACGCCAGCGTCAGCCGCAATGGTTTCACCTGCAGCGTCTTTACCTGCAGCGCCGGCCCAGGCCTTGGGCAGGCTGGCGGCGACGAAGGCACTGTCTGGATGCTGCTGTGGTTGGGTCAACAGCAGGTACAGCTTCAGGGTGTTGTAGGCCTCGATGATGGACGCGACCTGTTGCTCGTCCAGGCGCCCGAGCATTTCTTCGGACAGCGACAGGCCACCGGTGGTGGCGGACAGTTCGGCGGCGTCGCTGGCGGTAGCCAGGTTGACCTTGGCCGCGTAAGCCCCGGCACGGGTGTTGCCCAGCGCAGCCTGCGCCTTGGCGGCGACAGCAGGTGCCAATGGTTTGCCGTTGCGTTTTTTCCGTTGCGGCGCTGGGGTGAATTCCAGCGCCTGGTTGATACCGCTGGCGAAGGTGTTGAATGCTCGCATCTGCACTTGCAGGCTGCGCGCGACCGGCTCCAGCGCCTGGCTGCGCAACTGCGCCAGGTAGGCTGTGCGGGTCACTTCATGGATTGCATCGCCATGATAAAGGCCCGCACCCAGTCGCAGCGGAACGCCCTGCAGGCGATGCGCTTCTACCATGGCCATCTGCTCGCGCAGCACTTCCAGGCCCTTGCCGGCGGCCAGCAACTGCGCCCGGTCGTCAGCCTGCTCAAGCTGCGCCAACTGCCCACGCAGGCTATCCAGCCACTGGCGGTTGTTGGCGAACGACAGCGCCTGCCAGCCGATGAACAGCACCCCGGTTGCCGCTGCCACGGCCAGCAGCAACGGGCTGAAGGCGCTCTGGCGGCCCAGCCGCGACTGATACAGGGTGAGGTCACGGTCAGGGAAGATCACCCGGCGGAAGGTGTCGGTGATGAAATAGCTGCGGTTGCCCACTGCTTTGGCGCAGTGCCCGGCGGCGTCGTCCTGGGCGGGCTGAAGGGCGAACTCCTCGGCGACCGCGTCTTCGTACACCTGCCCCAGCTGCTGTTCGGTCTGCAGCGCGCTGGTGAAGTACAGCCCGCGCAGCAGCAACGGGGTGCCGCCGCGGTGGCCGCGGGTGAAGGGTTCGAGGAACTGTTCGAGCACATCGCCCAGTGCGGCGAAGTACTGCGGGAAATTCAGCAGCGTGCTGTCGGCGTCGGCGCCGAGGGCGATCGTCTGTGCGTCGACATGCCGGCGGATGTGCCGTTGCAGGTTGTGCAAGCGGTTCTGCAATGCGCCATGCAGGCCGTTGTTGCGAATTTCCGACAGGCCAAAGGTCATGCCCAGCGGCTGCTGGCGTTCATGCAGGTCCAGGCCCTCGAAGGCCTGGTTGAAGCCTGGCAGCTGGTCGGTCTTGCTCAGCATCAGGTAGACCGGTGGGTTGGCTTCAAGGCACTCGGCGTACTCTTCCACCCGCGCTACCAACTGGGCGGCAAGCGCATTGCGCTCATCGCTGTTGGCTGCCAGCAGTTCGGGCAGGCTGACCACCAGCACCAGGCCATTGATCGCCGCCTTGCCGCGCTGCTTGCGCAACATGCGCAGAAAGGCCGAGAACTCGCTGGCCGACTGGTCGTCGCGCAGGTAGCGGCCGGCCGTGTCGATCATCACCGCGTCCGGGCTGAAATACCAATCGCAGTGCTGGGTGCCGCTGGCGCTGTCGTTGCCCGTGGCAATGCTGGCCGAAAGGCCCGAATGGGTCAGCAACGAAGTCTTGCCAGCGGCCGACATGCCCACTACCAGGTACCACGGCAGGTCGGACAGCGCCGCCTTGCCGCCACCGCCGGCGGAGCGGTCGGTACGCAGCATGGCGATGGCGTGCTTGAGGCGCTCGCGCAGTACTTGCTGGTCGCGGAACTCACCGGTGGCATTCCACGAGCGATCGACTTCGAGCTGCAGCAGGTTCTCCAGATTGTGCTCGGCGCGGATGCGCTGGTATTGGCGCAGCACGATGACCAGCAGGAAGCAGGCGCTGATGATTGCCAGCGCCTCCGGCAGGTGGTGACGCAGCCACGGCAGCAAGGGGGCGGCAAGCCAGCAGATCAACAGGCTCGCCAGCCACAGCAGTGGCAGCAGAACCCAGAAACTTTTCAATAGGCGGAGTAATGTTTTCATGTCTTCCTGACTCGGCTACCTGAACGGGGCTCAGGCACTGAACAGCTGGCGAATTTGTTCTGAAAGGGCGGCGACGTCCTTGTCCAGCAACCAGTCCAGCGTCAGGTAGACAGCGACGCAGACCAGCGCGATCAACGCCAGGTACACCCACAGCGGCACTTCATGGCGCAGCATCTGCGACACCTGGTCGGGCAGGGCCCAGTCCGGTGACAGCGCACTGGGCGCCTTGCGGTAGCGGGCGATGTCCTGGCCGAGGCTGTTGGCCAGGTAGCGCAGCTGGTCCTTCTGACCGAGGCTGAACTTGCCTTCGAAGCCCAGGGCCAGGCACAGGTGATAGACCTCGAGCACGTCGATGTTCTGCTTGACGTCGGCGCGCAGCGCGTCGACCTTCTCGAAAAAGCCTTCACCGGCCAGGTGCACGCCGAAGTAGCGGAACTGCAGCGGCTGCAGCTCGAAGTGCCGGCGCAGTTCGTTGTCACCGGCGCGCAACACGCTTTCGTCGAGGAAGGCGCACAGCGCGTACTGGGTATCCTTGACCTGCTCGACGCTGTAGTTGGCCGCACGGGCATCGCGTTCCAGGTTGGCGAAGAAACGCTCGACGCTGCCTTCGAAGGCCTGCACCGACGTGACCTGGCGGCCACGGCGCACGATCAGCGCCATGCTGACGAAGTCCTGGACCAGTGCCTTGAGTGTCGGTTTTTCCTGGGCGGCCACAGCGGCGCCCTGTTGCAATGCGGCTTCGGTCATTTGAGCACCGCCATCAGTTCAAGCTTCAGGTTGGTAAGGGCGCCGGGCGCATAGAAGCAGATGGTCTGGGCGTTCATCATCCGCTCGTAGACATGGCCATGCGGCTCGATCGCGAAGTACTGGTTGTCCAGGCGCACCGGGATCGCGTTGGGCAGCCGCGTGGCATGGTTCAGGGTGACCCCGGGCATGGCGCTGTTGACCACCACTTCGATGTCCTCCGGGGAGCCGATCTTGACCGCCCGCGGCACCAGTTCAAGCAGGCTGGCACCGGGCATGTCGGCGTGCACCGAAACATAAAAGTCGGCTTCGGCCAGGCGCGGGTCGCGCAGCTGGCCCTGCCAGTACGACGGTTTGGTCTGGGTCAGGTTGATCACCACGCACTGGTTGGGCACGACGTTGTCGAGCATCACCCGGATCATCTCGTCCAGCCTGGCCAGCGAAGCCGCCGGGTCATGGTGGTCGTACTCGGGGATATCGCCGAGCTGGGTGTCCAGGGTGAAGGTCAGCAGGCCCCCGGCGAGGTCGGCCAGGAACAGGTACAGGCGCTCTGGGTTCAGGCGCGGGTGGGCAAGCAGATGGGCCAGCTGTGGGTGGGCGCGGTTCACCGTGTTCAGCAACCAGAACAGCGTGACATCGCTGGAGCCGAACTCGGCGATCTGGTCGGCACGCTCGCGACGCCGGCCGGACAGCGCCTTGCTCTTGGCCTGAAGGGCACCGAGCAGGCGCTTGCCGATGCCGGCCAGGGTCTCATGGTTGCCCAGGTGCAGGGTCGGATGGACAAAATGCGGGTCGAGGTTGAAGCCGCCCATGCTGTTGCGCGTCAGCTTGACCAGCGGGCAGTGGCTGTAGCCGTCCAGGCTGTCGCCGTCGACCAGCAGCACCACGTTCAGGCGCAGGCTGGTGATTTCGTTTTCCAGCTCGCCTTCGTTGAGGTCGGGCAGGGTGTCGAACTGTTTGCGAAAGCGCCGTGCCGCCTTGTGTTCCTGGCCGTCCTCGACGTAGTTGCGGCCAAACGGCTCGGCCAGCTTCAGCGCGGCATGGACTTTCAGGTCGTTGGCCTTGAGCAGGTCCTTCAGGTCGCGCGCGGCGGGCAGCGGGTCGTGCTGCGGTGCGTCGTAGAGGCTGCCGTCGGGAAACACCAGCTTCAGCCGCTTGAGCTGCAACGTACCGTTGGCCAGGGCATCCTCGTCCACCTGCAGCGCCTGCACGCCCCAGTTGAACGGCGTTGCGCGCAGCGAAGCCTCGGCCAGCTGGTGCTGGTGAAACTCATCCTGATACTGGAAATGCTGGGGCAGCAGGAACATGCCTTCCGACCACATGACCCGGCTCTGCTTACTCATTTGGTGCCATCCACGAGAGAGTTGAAGGTTGAATCCATGGCGTTGCGTGCCGACTGGCCGGCGGCATCGCTGGCCTTGTCGAGCACCGCGTCCTGCACCTTGTCGGTGAGGCCTGGCGGGGCCTGCTCGGCGTTTTGCGCGGCGACCAGCGGGTCCGCAGCAGGCGCTGTGTTCAACACGTCGACGCCACGCATGGCGCTGATTTCGGTGTTGTCCACCAGCACCCGCAGGCCATCGGAGGAGAACCAGATACCGTCCTTGCGCAGCGAGTTGGCGTCGAACGCGACTTTCCAGCGTGCCCCCTGTTCATCGCGGAAAAACGCCGCCATGCCGACGTAGCGCGCGTTCTTCGGCAGCGGCCACTGGTCGATCTGGCCGATGCCTGGCAGCAGGGTGATTTCGCGAGCCTCGACCAAGGTGTTGCCCAAGGCTTTTTCCGGGCTGGCCCACAGGGTCTCGGCGTCGGCCGCGGCGAAGCGCTCGAGGTCGGTCAGCTGGTACACGCGCATCACCACCGACAGCGGCTGACCGTTGGCGTCGGGGTTGAGGTGGTTGCCGCCGTCGGACGTCAGGATGACCTTCTCGCTGTCGGCCAGCATGTCGGCTGCCCAGCTGTCTTCCATACGCTTGCCGATGCGGTCGGTGACCCCGCAGCCGGCCAGCGCCAGCAGCAGGGCTGCGGCGGTCAGGCGTTTGAGGGCGGTGTGCTGGTGATGCATGACGGCTAAATCTCCGAAAACGGTTCAGGCCAGGCGATAGGCGAAATCGCCATCGCTACCCAGTTCGATCACCAGGCGCTCGATTGGCGAGCCCTGGGCCATGCGCTCGAGCACGCGCTGGGCAAGCTCAGGCATCAAGGTCTGGGACAGGATGTTGTCGATGTTGCGCGCACCGCTGTCGACCTCGGTGCAGCGTGCCGCGATGGCGTTGACCAGCGCTTCGTCGTAGCTGAGTTCGGCCTGGTGGTTGCGGGCGAAACGCCTGGCAATGCGCTCGAGCTTGAGCGCGACGATGCGCGCCAGGATCTGGTCCTGCACCGGGTAGAACGGCACGATGCTCAGGCGGCCGAGGAAGGCAGGCTTGAACACCTGATTGAGCTCGTCGCGCAGGCCTTCGACGATGGCCGCGGGCGTTGGTCGCTCGGCGGCATTCAGGCAGGTCTGCATGATGCGCTCGGTGCCGGTGTTGGAGGTGAGGATGATCACGGTATTGCGGAAGTTGATCTCGCGCCCTTCGCCATCGTCCAGCACACCCTTGTCGAACACCTGGAAGAACAGTTCGAGCACATCGGGGTGGGCTTTTTCTACCTCGTCGAGCAGCACCACGCTGTACGGCTTGCGGCGCACGGCTTCGGTCAGCACACCGCCTTCGCCGTAGCCGACGTAGCCCGGTGGCGAGCCCTTCAGGCTCGATACGGTGTGCGCTTCCTGGTATTCGGACATGTTGATGGTGATCAGGTTGCGCTCGCCGCCATACAGGGTATCGGCCAGGGCCAGGGCGGTTTCGGTCTTGCCGACGCCACTGGGCCCGAGCAACAGGAACACGCCGATCGGCTTGTTCGGGTCTTCCATGCGCGCGCGGGAAATCTTGATGCGTTTGCCTATTTCGTGCAGGGCGTGGTCCTGGCCCAGCACGCGCTCGCCGAGCAGGGCCGGAAGGCGCTGCACGGTGTCGATCTCGTCACGCAGCATCTTGCCCAGGGGGATGCCGGTCCAGCCGCTGATCACCTGGGCGATGGCGCCACTGTCGACCAGCGCGTGCACCAGTGGCTGGTCGCCTTGCACGCGGGCCAGCTCGGCACGCAGGGCATTGAGCTGGTGGGCGTCGGCGTCGTTTTCGGCATCCAGGGCCTTGAGCTGCTCGACCAGTTCCAGCTCCTGCTGCCATTGGCTGCTCAGCTGTTGCTCGCGCTGCTGCTCGGCCTGCAGGGCAGCCTGCAGCTCGCCCAGACGGCGGGCATGGTCGTGGCCCTTGCCGGCTTCGTGGCCAAGCACGGCGATTTCCGCCTGCAGGTTGTCGATCTGTCGGCGACAGTCTTCCAGCGCCCCAGGCTGCGACGACTGCGCCAGGGCAATGCGCGCACAGGCGGTGTCCAGCACGCTGACTGCCTTGTCGGGCAGCTGGCGGCCGGTGATGTAGCGGCTGGACAGGCGCACCGCCTGCACCAGCGCTTCGTCCATTACCGCAACCTTGTGATGCTCGCGCATTTTCCCGAGCAGGCCACGCAGCATGTGAATGGCCTTGTCTTCGTCGGGCTCTTCGACCTTGACCACCTGGAAGCGGCGGGCGAGGGCGGCGTCCTTCTCGAAGTACTTCTTGTATTCGGCCCAGGTGGTGGCGGCAATGGTGCGCAGCTCGCCACGGGCGAGGGCGGGCTTGAGCAGGTTCGCGGCATCGTTCTGCCCGGCCTGGCCGCCGGAGCCGATCAGGGTGTGCGCTTCGTCGATGAACAGGATGATCGGGTGCAGGCTGCGCTTGACCTCTTCGATCACTGCCTTCAGGCGGTTCTCGAACTCGCCCTTGACCCCGGCGCCTGCCTGCAGCAGGCCCAGGTCCAGGGTATGCACGGCCACGTCCTTGAGCACTGCCGGCACATCGCCTTGGGCGATGCGCAGGGCCAGGCCTTCGACCACTGCGGTTTTGCCGACCCCGGCTTCACCGGTGAGGATGGGGTTGTTCTGGCGGCGGCGAGTGAGAATATCGACCATCTGCCGAACTTCGAACTCGCGGCCCAGCACCGGGTCGATACGGCCTTCACGGGCGCTTTGGGTGAGGTTGATGGTGTACTGGTCCAGCGCCGGGGTCTTGCCGCCGGCCTTGGCACTACTGGCTGCCGGTGCTGCCGGGCTGGCCAGCGGGCTGGCTTGCCGGGATTCGGTGCTGCCTTCTACCAGGCCAGTGAGGTTCAGGCGCAGGTCGTCGGCGTTGATTTTCTCCAGCTCCGGCGCCGAGGCGATCAGCACGCGCCGCAGTTCAGCGTCGTCGAGCAGGGCCAGCAACAGGTAACCGCTGCGCACCTGGCCGACACCGTATTCGATCGACGCCAACAGCCAGGCCTGCTCGATCATGCGGGTGATATGTGGCGACAGGGCCGGGGTGCGGGTATTGCCTTTCTTGAACGTGCCCAAAGCCGTGACCAGCTGCGCCTGCAGGCGTTCGGCGACCACATCGTAGTGGCGCATGATCGGCGCCAGGTCGCTGTCGCCGGCGTCGAGCAGCTGCAGCAGCAGGTGCTCCACTTCGACGTCGTAATGGTGCTCCGACAGGCACAGGGCCGCCGCGCTTTCAGTGGCCGTGCGGCTGGTTTCGTTGAGCTTGGCGAACAGAGACTTCAGGTTCACAAGGCGACCCCATCGTAAGGTATTTGGAAGACGGCGCAACGCGAAGGCTCCGCGTCACGACCGGGGCGTTTGAGCCAGCCCAGCCAGCCCAGCGCAACATTGCCGCTGCGGCCCAGCTGGGCGCGCGGCACTGCCTCACGCTGCAGGCGCGGGGCGATTTCGAAGTCCAGCTGGGCGCCGATATAGAAGCGCACCAGCTCGACCAGCTTGCGGTAGCACGCGGTGCCCGGCTGAAAGCGCCGGTAATCGGCCAGGCTCAACGGGCCCAGCTCGATACGAATGCTCGACTGGTAGTCCCAGACCCGGTTGCCGGCCACGGCGCTGTGGCCGAGCTGGGCGTTCTTGCGCCCGAGCTGGGTGCACTGTTCGGGCTGCAGGTGCAGCCAGCGCCCGGCAAACTGGCACACCGTGACCGGCAGCGCGAAATAGAAGCCGAGCATGCGCTCAAGGTTCAGCGCGTTGCGCGGCTTCTGGCTGAGCAGGCCGGCAAAATAGCTGAACAGCTCGCGGCGCAGCGCCGTCGGCTGCTGCTCGAACTTGAGCTGCTGCGCGCGCGGGCCCAGGCCGACCAGGTTGAGCAGGTAGCCATCGAACGCCGAAGCGCCATTGCGTTCGTGTTCGATATGAAATTTGTACTTCTGCCAGGCCTCGTAGAACAGCGTGGTCATGCGGTGCGAGAAAATGTCGAGAAACGCATGGGCCGCATCGTCGCGGTACTGCACATGGCGCTCGAGCAGCAGCTCGGTGTACGGCCGCGGCAGTACGCCCGATGGCCCGACCAGGCCCATGAACGTGACCTGCAGCTCGGACAGCGGCAGGCCGGCCGGCGACACTTTGCCTTCACGCTCGAAGTGCAAGTCGCTGACCTCGCTGGCGGGGAACGCCAGCGACAGCTGGGTGCGAAAGCGCAGCGGGTCTTCATGCGGCCGGGTTGCCAGGTCCATGCGCCCGGTACGGCTGTAGTGCAGGCGGAGCAGACGCACCAATTGAAAGAATTCGAATCGGTGCGGCTCGGCTCGGGCCTGATCGATCAGACCAGGGGCTGATCGCCAGTGCGGGCTGGCCATTGGGCGACTCTCTTTTCTCGTTGTTGGGTGCGCAGGGTCAGTTGGGTAAAGCTGTTCATCGAGCAGTACTGGCCGAAGAAATGGTCCAGCACCGTGCCGAACAGAAACACGCCGCTGCCGGTGAACTGGCTCTCGTCCAGGGTCAGGGTAATGCCGACACCGCGCACGAAGTTCGGCCGCGGGTGGCCGATACGGGCAACCACCGGCTCGCTGTCGATGGCCTTGATGCCATTGATCTGCTTGCGGATGGCCGACACGTTGCGGTAGTTGTAAAGCGACAGCAGTTCGAGCAGCACCTCGCGGCCCTGGCTGACCAGCGACAGGTGGTTGAGCGAAAGGTGGGCGATAAGCCGCCAGATCAGCCCTTTGCCCAGTGGCACCCGCACGGTGGCGGTAGGCTTGCGCAGGCAGCGGATGTCCTTGATCACCGAGTTGGCCGGGATGTTGAAGTCGCCGCGCTCGCCACCGAACGGCAGCATCAGCGGTACATCGCGGTTGCTGCAGGTCAGCCCGATGCTGAGGGTGTCATTGCTGGCGTCGATCAGTTCGAGGTTACGGTCGACCACGCGGATGCTCATGGCCGTGGCATCGCCCTGGCTGCGTCGCCGGGCCGTCCAGAAACTGCTGCGCGGGTCCTGTTCGCCACGTGGCTCGAAGAACGGCTGGCAGGTGTCGACCTGATCGACGCCGCCCAGCTTGCGCACCCGCCGTACGCGGTCGATCGATACCACTTCGGCGGCATTGTGCAGCCGTGTGTCCGGGGTGACCGGGTACTCGTGGCGGGTGTGCGTCAGCTTGATCGGCTCGGCCTGCTGGCGGAACAGGTTGATGATCGGGGTGCAGTTGAGCTTGAAGTTGTTGCGCCCGATGTTCTGGGTCAGCCGGGTCAGGCGATCGCTGAGGTCGTAATCGGAGAAATAGAAATTCAGCTCCACCTGCTCGACGGCCTTGCCCTGCAGGATGCGGGCAAAGCCGCTGAGGTCGAAGAACATGAACTTGTCGGGGAAAGTGAAGTACTCGTGCAGCAGGCGGTAACCCAGGAACGAGCGTTCGGAGTAGTCCACCAGGCCTTCGTCGCGGGCATAGCCCACGGGCTTCAGGGCATCGGCCGCAAGGGCCACTTCGCGGGTGCGGCCCTGGTCCTGGAAGCTCAGGGTAACCTTGGCCAGGTTGTTGAACAGCAGCTCGTACAGCTGCAGCATCAGCGTCGCTTCGCCGTCGAGGAAAAACCTCAGGCAGTCCATTTCCATCTGCCCGAACAGGGCATCGCCGGTAGCCCCCAGGCGGATCCGCAGGTGCGCCACCAGGTCGGCGCTGTGGCCATTGAATGCCGACCGTTCCATCTCGCTGAACGAGGCCTGCTGCACGGCGATAGGCCACAGCGCTACCGGGTAGCAGGTGCGGAACTTGCAGACCACGCCTTCCACGGCATTGGCATGCATCTCGGTATGCCGTGCAACGCGGTAGGCTTCGGTGACCTTCTCGTGCTTGCCCAGGCTCAGCTCGGCGATCGACATCGACGGGGTAGGGCGCAGGTAGTGGGGGTACAGCACCTCGAGGAAAGACTCGACGATTTCCGGAAACTCGTCATCGAGCTTTTTGTGCACCCGCGCAGACAGGAACGAGAACGCCTCGATCAGGCGCTCGGTGTGCGGGTCCTCGCAGTTGTCGCCCTCTATCAGCAGCCGCGAGGCGATCTTGGGGTACTGCGCAGCAAACTCCTGGCCGAGGAAGCGCAGGTGCGACAGTTCCCTTTCGTAGTAGGGCAGCAGTTCGTCGAGCATCAGTTGAGGTTCTGCACTTTGTATTCCTGGGTGTTGACCTGCAGCACAGCGTCGAACGACACCTGGCGGCTGATGTCCTGCAGGCGCAGCACGGCGTCTACCCGGAAGGTCAACATGCGATGGCCGTTCTGCTGGGCCAGCAGCTGCACACGGACCCGGCGAAAGCGCCGGTCGCCGGTGCTGATCGCCCGCTCCAGCTGTTGCTGGATCAGGCGACGATCATGCGGGTCGAGCACGCTGCGGCTGATGAAGTCGGGCATGCCGTATTCAAGGATGGAGCCACCAAGCTGGCTGAAGCCGGCGAGCTCGGCGGCGACCAGGGACTGGCGGGTATTCACCAGCACCTCGAGGTCGCGGACGATGCTGGCCTTGTACTCGGCCAGCGAGCAGGTGCGTTGCACCGCCGGCTCGGCCGACTGAAAGGGTCGGTCGTCCAGCAGCCGGTCGAGCAGCGAGGGCAGCAGGCGGGCCTGGTTACTCATGTGTCATCCCTGTACACACCGGGCCGTCAGCCGCGCGCGCCTTGTGGCAGTTCGGCGACCAGCCGCAGCGAAGCGGTCAGTTCGTCCAGCTGGTAGTGCGGGCGCAGGTAGGTCACGGCCTTGTACACGCCTGGCTTGCCTGGCACCTCGAACACCTCGGCGCGGGCCTCGCGCAGCGGGAATTTGGCCTTGGCCTCCTGGCTGGCGGTGTCGTCGAGCAGCACGTAGCTGGCCAGCCACTGGTTGAGGAACCGTTCCACGTCCATGCGCGAGGCGAAGCTGCCGATCTTGTCGCGCATGATCGCTTTCATGTAATGGGCGATGCGCGAGGTGGCGAAAATGTACTGCAGCTGCGCAGACAGGCGGGCGTTGGCGTTGGCGATGTCGGTGTTGTACTGCTTCTGCTTTTGCGCCGACTGGGTGCCGAAGAACGCGGCGTAGTCGGTGCCCTTGCAGTGCACCAGGGGGATGAAGCCCAGGTCCGACAGCTCTTTTTCGCGGCGGTCGGTGATGGCGATCTCGGTCGGGCACTTGAGGGCGATCTCGCCATCGTCGGTCTTGAAGGTATGGGTCGGCAGGCCTTCGACCAGGCCACCGCCTTCCACACCGCGGATCGCCACGCACCAGCCGTAGCGGGCAAAGGCATCGGTGACCCGGGTGCCAAGGGCGTAGGCGGCGTTCATCCACAGGTATTTGTCGTGGTCGCGGCCGTCGACGCTTTCGACGAAGTTGAATTCCTCCACCGGCGTGGTATCGGGGCCATAGGGCAGGCGCCCGAGCACGTGTGGCAGGGTAAGGCCGACGTAGCGCGAGTCTTCCGAGGCGCGGAACGACTTCCACTTGGCGTATTCGACGGTATCGAAGATGTTTGCCAGGTCACGCGGGCCGGACATTTCGGTAAATGAATCCCAGCCGAACAGTTCGGGGGAGGCCGCCGAGATGAACGGCGCGTGGGCCGCAGCTGCCACGTGCGAGACTTCTTCGAGCAGGTACAGGTCTTCGGGGTTGCGGTTGAACTCGTAGTCGCCGATCAGCATGCCGAACGGCGCACCACCGAAGGTGCCGTACTCTTCTTCGTAGACCTTCTTGAACAGCGCGCTCTGGTCGAATTCGCTGGCGGCCTTGAGGTCGCGTACCAGGTCCTTCTTCGAGGCGTTGAGCAGGTGGATCTTCAGCGTGGTGCTGGTTTCGGTCTGGTCGACCTGGTATTTCAGGCCGCGCCAGGACGCTTCCAGCTGCTGGAACTCACGGGCGTGCATGATCTCGTTCATCTGCTCGGAGAGCATCGCGTCGATTTCGGCGATACGCGAATCGAGCACGGCGATCAGGTCTTTGCTCGGGGTCATCTCGCCCTCGAGCACCTGGTTCACCAGTTCGCCGATCAGGTCGCGGGTGCGGTTGCGCTCGGTGTCGGAGCGGGCCACGCGGCTTTGCGAAATGATGCTGTCGAGCAGCGAGGGCTGTGGCGCGAAGTTTTCCACTTCGACCAGGTCGCCGGCCTGTTGCGGTGCGGTTTGCTTGTCGGTCATGTTCGGGCTCCTGCTCAGGGGCGATCGCTGCTGGATGGGTCGTTCACTTCGGCTTCACGGCCGAATTCCTTGCCCAGGGTCTTGAGCTTTTCGGTGTTCTGCAGCACATCCATCAGCAGCTCTTCGAGCTTGTCGTTGCCGCCCATCTTGTTGCGCAGGTCGGCCAGCTTGTTGCGCACTTCCAGCAGCTTGCGCAGCGGCTCGACTTGCTTGACCACGTTCTGCGGCTCGAAGTCTTCGAGGCTGTTGAAGTTCAGCTCCACGCCCAGCTGGGTGCCGTTACGGGCCAGGGTGTTGTCGACGCGGTAGGTGAGCCGCGGCTTGATGCCCTTGAGCACGCCGTTGAAGTTGTCGCGGTCGATGAACACGAACTTGCGGTCCTTGAGCTTGGGCAGCGGTTCCAGCGGGTTGCCGGAAAAGTCGCCCAGTACGCCGACGACGAAGGGCAGTTCCTTTTTCTCGATGGCATCGCCGATGTCCACGTCGTAGGTGATATGAACCCGAGGCGCGCGAACGCGGTCGAGTTTGTGCTGGGTGCTTTCCTTCTTCGCCATCGTGTTCTCCATTGCGAGCAGTTCGCTGCGAATCATTGCGCGGGCCGTTGCCAGGCCCTTCGCGTTACAGGCCTTCGATCGTCAGCAGCAGGCGCTGACGGATTTCGTCGTTCATTTCCAGAATGTTGTCGCGGCCGACCAGCTCTTCGAAGCTGGTGTTGCCGGCAATTTGCGTGCTGCTGCGGATAACCGAATCGTCGGGTAGTGCCGATCGCACCGGCGAGCTGATAACGCAGAACGGCAGGTCGCCCAGGCCCTTGAGGCGCTCGAAGCTGAGGCTGAAACGCAGCCCTTCGAACAGCCGGCCAAGGCCTGGCGACTTGCTCAGGCAGTAGAACAGCACCAGGTAATGCACCACGAAGCGGTACAGCTCGGCGCTGCTGCGGTTGGGGTCATTGATGACCGCGCGAAAACGCGCCAGCTCGAAGCCCTGGAAGCCCACCACCCAACGCACCGGGCTGGTGATCCGGATGACCTGCCCACTCGGGGCCAGGACCTTGTCGTATTCCAGCGGGAACAGTTCCGGTGTGGTGCTGATGAGGTTGAGCGGCACTTCCAGCTCACTGACCAGCTGGAACGGTGCGGCCGAGCCGATGCGTTCGTAGAGTTCGATCAGCGACTGGAAGTGGCCCTGGGTTTCACGCCCGCTGCTGCGCTGGGCGCCTTGCAGGTATTCGCCAAACAGGTTTTGCGGACGAATCAGCGGCGCCGCGGTGGCGAGGTAATCAGCCGCCTGCGCTTTCAGCGCATCGGCGATCGCCCGCGTCTGGCTACGCAGCTTGATCAGTGCTTCGACATCGAATGTCTGGGTCATCGGTGCATCGTCCATGTGCCTGCTTGATCGTCCTGAAACGCCAGTGGCGAGGACCTGAAAATCGCGCCTTTCGGCTGCGGAAAATTGGGTGCTGGCACATGAATATCGTGTTGCCAGCAATGCCGAGTAGGGCACCCCGCTGCGGAAGAAGTTCCGGCAAGGGAGGCGATTTTTTCCCCGTTTTGTGCAGAGACGCAATAATGGCGCCGTGACATTGGCTGTGTGTTGGGGGCGCAGAAAACGGGGCCTCGCCCCTAAAACGTGGGCGTGCAGGGCTAAAAAAAATGCTGAAAATCGCGGGTAAAAATTTTTTATAAAAAGTGAAGCAGGTCTCACTTTTGGGCCTGGGCGCAATCGTATGGGCACTGGCAAGGTTGCCGTATGATGATGGCAGTACGGGCAGGGGCTGGGCATCGAGAGCGTGCATCACGCATGATGATTGGCAGCTACGGCAGTAACGGCTAGCGCTCACCGCTCTCCAGGCAGGCATAAATCACTGCCAGTCAGTCAAGGCGAATGGAGCTGCTGCGCAGCCCATCGCCGGCAAGCCAGCTCCCACCCAGACTGCATCGAATTCATGTGGGAGCCTGGCTTGCCGGCGATGGGCCGCAAAGCGGCCCCAATTGCCTTTTCGCTGCGCGGCCAGATCGGTCGCCTTTCGCACATAACCGAAAGAAATCGTGGGTTTCCTGGCGTACCTGATGTGATCAGTTTGACGTAATCAGGGCTTGCTCATTTTAGCTTGGAGCATCTGAAAAGCTTTCGAGCTTCGGCCGTCGATGAGTTCGATGTAAAACGAGGCATAGAGCGCTTCAAGGTCGCGGCATGCGCCCAGCCGGGTTTCGGTGAAGTAGCGATGGCCAGGGATATCGCGCGCCTCCATGGGGGTGGTAATTTCTTTATTCGCAGCTCGCTTGAGCAAGCCATCCAGATCCTGAAGCAACAGGGCTGCAGCGCGCTCTTGCTGTTGATAGTGCTCAAGCGAGTCGCGCAATGCCATGGCTGCGAGTTTCAGTGCATCTGGATTCATCGTTGGATTCCTGGTTGTCTATCGAACCGAGAAGCCTTGAGTGTTGATCATTAGCCCCGGTTAGGGGCCAAGTGCCGAAGCGCTTCGCCTGCTCGCTATAGGCTATCTGGGCGCGGTTTTCAGTTTATGCGGCATCAGTCGTAGGCCGGAGGTCTTTTTTAGCGGCCATCGACCTGAACGCAAATATCCTTGCCATCGATTACCTTGCATGGCCAGTTATCGTTGATGTAATGATCCGGCTTGAAACATACCCGCTCATCGTTGACCCAGAATAAATGCCAGGCTGAGCCTGAGATCAGCAATTTTGAACAGGGCGTGTAACCTCTGGCCAGTAATGCGCCGGAGGTCAGGATCATTACGGCAGGTACGATATAGAAAAGTGTTTTCAGCGACAGTGCGAACATCAATGTCTGGAAGCGGTGCAGGCGCGAGCCGAGGGGTGGGTCAAACTTCTTGCCTGTCAGTGCGCACGTAGCGGTTCCCACGAGCAGAATGGCAAGCGCTGGCGGCGCCATAAGCAGGCCAAAAGCCAGGTAGGGGGTTTCTACTACGGGCGCTGCCCGGTAAAGCCTGCCGTACAGGGGCAGCAGGTAGTGCGCATAGGCGTACACCGAGAAACCACCGACCAGCAGTAGCATGATGATGAATACGATAGCCAGCAGTCTGAATTTGACCGGTGTGAGTTCCAGTGATGGCAGAGTCGGGTGCATGTTCGTCATTAAAATTTAGGTAGATTGAATGTGGGCAGAGACGGAATTGAAGGCAATCTGGGCGCACTCGGCCAAGCGGGTAGATCGATCCCGTCCGGGCGTAGCTTGCGGATAACCCATGACTTGGCCTCATCATAAAGCTGGTCTGCAATGTTGCCAGCAATGTTGGCGGTGGTTTCTTTCAGGTAGTTTTGCAGGTCCGCCGCCTTGATTTCGGTAAGTGTCTGGTGGAGTGATTCCAGATGGTCAGTTGCATAGCGCAACCCGGCTTTTACCGAATTTTTTATCCCGAAGTGGTTATCAAGAGCGTTCAAGCCAAGGCCTACCGCAAAGACGAAGAGTGCGCCTGCAATCACCGGCGCAGCGGCGGCGGTAAAGAATGTTCCCGCCAGCACAGCCGCTGCGTAGCCGACTGCTGTAGCAATGCCGGCCTTGATCAGTTCAACGCCGACGCCACCAAATAGATCGCTCATGATGTGTTCATCAGCGAACACCCATTCCGCGACTTCGATAGCGACTGCCACATAGCAGGATAATTTGAATCCTTTGATGGAGGAGCCACGAACACCATATTTACCGATACCCATGCTGATCAGCTTGGCGTTCTGGATGCCGTAGCGAGGCGCATCCAGCGTTTTGCGCAGGCCAGGGTAACCGGAGAGGACCACGTATTGCTTGCCGTTGCGCACGATGTAGCGCACTTTCGTGCCCAAGCCATTCATGTCGCGAATGAAACCAATGATATTTTTCGCATCCCACGCTGCCATTGCGCCGGGCACGCCCCAGGTGGTATTGACGAAAGTGTGGGGCAGGCCGTTGTAAGTAGACCTTATGCCTTGCCAGGTGCCAGTCAACCTATCGGCCTGTGTTCGGGTACACACCTGAAGTGGTTGCGTAGCACCCTGTGCTTTCTGGGCGAACTGGCCCTGAAAGTCTTCCACCGACATGATCACCATTTCCCGGTGATTCTGGTCCATGTCTCGGTCCAGTTGGCTGAGTTGGGCTTCACTCACGCTCATGGCAACGCTCCCTGATATTCGCTGTGTACGGCCTGGTAGCCAGGCGCAAGGAGCCTACACCCCAGACGTCAGCCAGATCAAACGGGGGGACATATTCCGATGTAATTAATCCAGGAAGCGTCTAATGGGAAATCGCTATCAGTTACCATTGGCGGAAGTGGCCTCTGCTCTTGATTCAGGGCTCTCTGGCTTATCGCCATCATTTGACAGCCCACGCCAAGCACGTTTTCATTGTTGGATTTCCAGCTTGATGCAGGATGCATTGATATGATTACGGATGCCCTTGAGTCGATGCTCACACAGCATCAACGCCTGTTCACCTTTGACTCACCTCTGCCCCCTGAGCAAGAGCTGCAACTCCTTAGCTTCAGTGGTCGCGAGGCCATTTCCGAGCTGTTCAGTTTCCAGGTAAACCTGATTTCCCAGGACGCCCGCATCGAGCTCAAGAAGCTGATCGGCAAGAAAGTCACGGTGGGCATCGCGCTCGCCGATGGCAGTACGCGCTACCTCAGCGCGCATGTTTCCGACTTCGTCCACACCGGTGCCGACGGTGGCATTGCCAACTACACCGCCGAGCTGGTGCCATGGATCTGGATTCTTAGCCGCCGCCGCGATTCACGTATCTTCCAGGACAAGACCACCGAGCAGATCGTCAAGGAAGTCTTCGCTTACTACCTGACGTTGGCCGAGCATGAGTTCCGTCTTAGCCAGCCCCTCAAGCCCATCAGCTACTGCACGCAGTATCAGGAATCGGACTTGAATTTCGTGCTGCGCCTGCTTGAACAGGAGGGGCTGTTCTTCACGTTCGAGCATTCTCAGGAAGGCCATCGCATGATCATCAGCGATGACAGCAGCATGCTGCCGCAGCTGGAGCGTCAGCCGCTGATCAGATACCACAGCGCCTCGGTAACCGAGACCGCTGACTCGATCACGGCGTGGTCCTCGGCGCGACGCATGCAGCCAACGCGCCTGGCCCTCAAGACGTTCGACTACAAGCAGCCTGGTAACCCGCATCTGGTGCAGCTGAACTCTGTCAACCAGCAGGGTGAGGTCGGCCAGTACGAGGTCTTCGAATACGAGGGCCTTTACGGCTACGCAGACTCCGATGAAGGTGTGCGCAAGGCACAGCGCAGGCTCGAGGCGATGGAAGTGGACGGCAAGACGTTCCATGGCCAGAGCAACTGCCGCGCGATGGAGGCCGGCCAGTACTTCGAGCTGAGCCAGCATTACGATCACGACAACGACGCCCCCGACGATCGCCAGTTTCTGCTGCTTTCCGTTACCCATTGGGGCCAGAACAACTACGCCAGCGACGGTGAAGCGGGCTATCGCAACAGCTTCAGCTGTATTCGTCGTAAAATCCCGTTCCGCCCCGCAGCGCATACACCGAAGGCTGGCATCAGCGGACCGCAGACAGCCATTGTGGTCGGCCCGCCCGGCGAGGAGATCTACACCGATGACCTGGGCAGGGTGAAGTTGCAGTTCCACTGGGACCGCAATGGGGAGTACAACGACCAGAGTTCCTGCTGGGTCCGCGTGGCCCAGTCAGGTGCCAGCGGCGGCTTCGGCAGTATCCAGATCCCGCGCGTCGGTGACGAAGTGGTGGTGGTGTTCCTCGACGGCAACCCCGACCGCCCGTTGATCATGGGCAGCCTCTACAACAGCAGCAACACGCCACCGTGGGCGCTGCCGGCCAACAAGACCCAAAGCGGTTTCCTGACGCGCTCGATGAAGGGCGACGGCGGTACAGCCAACTTCTTCCGCTTCGAAGACAAGGCCGGCGCCGAGCAGATCATCATGCACGCCGAGCGCAACATGGACACCGAGATCGAGCTGGATGAAACCCATGATGTGGGTAACAACCGCACGATTACGGTGGGTGGCACGCACACCGAAACCGTGAAGAAGGACACGGTAGTGCAAGTGACCGATGGCTCTTACACCTTGCAGGTCGACAACCAGTTCATCCAGATTGCCGCGAAGCAGCACATCATCCTGCAGGTGGGGGAAAGCAGCATCACCTTGACCCCGGAAGGCATCGAGATCAAGGGCAAGGCCATCGTCACCACCAGTACCGACACTACCCAGATCACCGGCGCCGCAGTGCGAATCAACGACTGAGGCGGGTTCATGCAAAAGACCTCGATCTACGACCGCCTCTCGGCCAAGCGCGAAGCGCAAGCGGAAGCTGCGCGGCTGGCAAGGCTCGCTGAACCCGCCAACATGCCCGAGCCTGCGCCCGAACCGCAACCACTGGCCACCGCGTTGCTGGACGTGGCCAGTGGCTTTACCTTCGCCGGTTTCCACCTGCAGTTTCCGGCCGGCTTTCGCTTCCGCGATATCCAGACCACCCTCGAGCATGAAGGCGAAGCGGTCAGCCTTCGCATCCGCCGTCGTGACGTCCGCCCCAGGCAGACGCTGGAGGCGTTGTTCGACGAGGCAATCAAGGCCCTGCGCGAATTGACCCCGCAGCTGCGCCTGATACGTCAGCGTGATTGCCACCTGGCTGGCCACCCGGCCAAGGTGCTGGACTTTCACTTCACTGCTGGTCATGAGCCTCGGCACGGTCGCCTGGTCGGCGCGTTGGTACCCGTAGCCGGCAGCGATTTGCAGCAATGGCTGGACATTTCCAGCGTGATAGACCCGAGCAAGCCAGGCCTGAGCCAATGGCTGGCAGATTTCGACCGTATGCTCGATGGCTTCGCGCCGGGCTGAACCCGTTCTTCTTTATCAGGAATTTCCATCGCATGGATTACGAGTTGCAGGAAGGCAGCATTGCGCTGCCGGCAGGTTTCGAGGACCGCACGGTCAACATGTTCGTCCTGGGTGCCAGTGTGCCCGCGCCCTTGAGCATTACCGTCTCGCGCGACACCTTGCTGCCTGACGAAGCGTTGCCGGCCTACGTTGATCGCCAGGTCAAAATGCTCACCTCCAAGCTGCGCGGCTACACCCGCATGGGCAACAAGGCTGTCGCGCTTGCGGCCAGCGCGCCTATCGCTGGCATCCAGATCGACGCCTACTACATGAACCAGGGCCGTCCGCTCTATCAGCGCCAGGCCGCCTTCATCATCAGCCCCGGGCGGGCGCTGATCTTCTCCACCACTGCACAGGCCGACTTCAGTGCCCAGCAGAACCAGGACTGGGACAACCTGCTGGCCAGCTTCACCCCGCGCCACCCGGTCGTGACCAGCCCCGAGCCCGGCGAACAGGAGTAACCCTCATGTTCGAAGCGGCCAGGTTCGGCGACGAGATATCGCACACAAGCGCCCTGGGGGGCTTCCTGATCGGAGCTGCCTTGGGTATCGCGCTGGTGGCCACGGTGGCCATCGCCACCTTCACTTGCGGGTTCGGCGTGGCCTTGCTGGCCGGCCTCGCAGCCGGTATCGGGGGCAGCTTGCTGACCGCTGCCGGAGAGGCGATAGGCAGTATGTTCTCGTCCCCCTCAGGGACCATAACCACTGCCTCACCCAACGTGTTCATCAACAGCCGCAAGGCTGCCCGCGTCGAAAAAAGCATCGGTGCCTGCGACAAGCACCCCGGGCCGGTGCAGATTGCCGAAGGCTCGACCAACGTCTTCATCAACAGCGTGGCCGCTGCGCGCAAGGGCGACAAGCTGACCTGCGGTGCGACCATCTCCGCAGGCTCGGACAACGTCATCATCGGCGGCGGTACCTACCGCTACCTGCCGGTGGACGATGAGATCCCGGAATGGCTGCGCACCACCGTGGATGTGCTGATGGCCATCGCCGGCGCTGCGGGCGGTATCGCCCAGCTGATCAAGGCCGGTACCCAGGCCGGCATGAAAGCTGTCATGCCCTGCGCCCTGAAGTTCACCGCAGGATTCGTCGCCGGTGAAGTCGCCAGCCGCTACGTGGTCGAACCGGTGGCGCGCAAGGCCATCGGTGGGCTGGTCGGCAATCCGGTCGACCTCACCACTGGCCGCAAACTGATCCCCGATGAAATCGACTTCAGCCTGCCGGGCCTGATGCCTATCGAGTGGTCGCGCTTCTATGCCAGCGACCTTACCGTCGACAGCGTACTCGGCCGCGGCTGGGTGCTGCCGTGGGAACAGAGCGTGCGCCGCCAGGCCTCGTTCATCTACCTTACCGATAACCAGGGCCGCGAAATCCCGTTCGTGGCCCTGCAACCGGGCGAGCGTATTTACAACCCCAACGAGCAGGTGTACCTGGTATGCACCGAGGGTGGCCACTACCTCCTGCAAACCCTCGACAACCTGTTCTTCTACTTCGGCGAAGTGCCGGACACCAACACCGAAGTGCCGCTGCAACGCATCGAGAACGCCCTCGGCCACTTCCTGCATTTCACCCGGACCCCCGACGGCACCCTGACCGACATCAGCGCCACCGGCGGCACCCGCGTGCACCTTCACTACGACAACCCGCTGGGCCGCCTGACCGATATCAAGCGCGTGGTCAACAACCAGGCGGTCGAAACGCTCACCCAGTACCGCTACGACGAACACGGCCAGCTGACTGCGGTAATCAACCGCAACGGCGACACCGTGCGCAGTTTCAGCTACGCCGAAGGCCTGATGGTGACCCACAGCAACGCCCTGGGGCTGGGCTGTCACTACCGCTGGGAAACGCTGGGCGATAAACCACGGGTGGTCGAGCACTGGACCAGCGACGGCGAACACTTCCATTTCCGCTACGACCTGGACGCGCGCACCAGCTGGGCCACCGACGTGCTCGGCCGCGAGCTGGAAGTGCAGTACAACGCCGACCACCGCGTGGTCGCCAGCCGTGACTACGGCGGCGAGCGGTACGCCATCGCGCTGGACGAGCAGGGCAACATGGTCGGCCTGAGCTTGCCAGACGGCAACCGCCTGGCCTTCAAGTACGACGAGTACGCCCGCCTGCTGGAAGAAACCGACCCGCTGGGCCGCAAGATCCAGTACGAATACCACCACCTGACCACGCTGGTGACCCAGGTCACCTACCCGGATGGCAGCACCTGGCAAGCGCGTTACGACGACAAGGGCAACCTGCTCGCCGAAATCGATGCCCTCGGCCAGATGACCGAATACCTCAACAGCGATGACGGCCTGCCGCACACCATCATCGATGCCACCTACAAGTCCAAGTACCTGTGGTGGAACACCCGGGCGCAGGTCGAGCGCTACCAGGATTGCTCGGGCAAGAGCACGTGGTACCGCTACGACGAGCGTCAGCACCTGGTGGCGGTGACCGATGCGCTGAACCAGACCACGACCCTGGAGCGCAAGCCCGACGGTGAAGTGCTGCGCATCCACCACCCGGACGGCACGGCGGAAACCTTCACCTACAACGTCTACGGCCAGGTACTCAGCCACACCGACGGCAAGGGCCAGACCACCCGCCTGCTGCGCACCGCCCGCGGCCTGCCCGGCAGCCGCCAGGATGCCAAGGGCCAGCGGGTGCGCTACGAATACGACAAGGCCATCCGCCTGACCGCACTGGTCAACGAGAACAACGCCACCTACAGCTTTGCCTACG
This sequence comes from Pseudomonas sp. 8_5_2, assembly GCF_059295255.1. Taxonomy (NCBI): domain Bacteria; kingdom Pseudomonadati; phylum Pseudomonadota; class Gammaproteobacteria; order Pseudomonadales; family Pseudomonadaceae; genus Pseudomonas; species Pseudomonas sp. 8_5_2. Next base: position 3,131,717 of record NZ_CM181238.1, on the reverse strand, counting down.
ACGCCTCGGATCGGCTGAGCGAAGAAGTGCGGGTCGACAACCTGACCCGACGCTTCAGTTACAACGTCGGTGGTCACCTTACGCGACTGGATGAGATTGGCTACGGCGACAATGCCGAGCGGCCAGAGCGGCATACGCTGTTCGAGCGCGACGCCATCGGGCGCTTGATCGCCAAGCTCAATCGCGATGCTCAGCAGCAGTTCAGCTATGACGACGCTGACCGGTTGCTCAGCATCGAGCGCCACCCGAGTGGTACCGGCAAGCAACTTGGGGTGACCGAAGAAAAGCTGGAATACGCCTACGACCTGCTGGGGCGGCTGACGAAAGAAATCACGCCTGATGGCACGCTGGGGTACGAGTACGACCCGCTCAGCAACCTGACCACCTTGACCCTGCCGGATGGGCGCAAGGTCAACCACCTGTACTACGGTAGCGGCCACCTGCACCAGTTGAACCTGGATGGCCAGGTGATCAGCGATATGGAGCGCGATGACCTGCACCGTGAGGTGTACCGCACCCAGGGCAAGCTCACCAGTTGCTTTGGTTATGACGCCATGGGTCGCAAGGCCTGGCAGTTTGCCTCGACCTTGCCCGCCGACAAGCTGTCGCAAGTGCACAACACCGGGGTGAATACCGCGCTGCTGGTGGAGCATGCCTACAACCCGATTCATCGGCGGTATCAGTACGACCCGGCGGGTGAACTGGTGCGCACGCTCGACAAGCTGCGTGGCGAGATCAAGTACGAATACGAAGCCAACGGCCAGTTGCGTAGCCGAGATACCGGCTCGCTGGTGGGTAGTGAAGAGTTCCGTTATGACGCAGCGGCGAACCGGCTGGACTTCAATGCGCGGCAGTTCGACAAGGTCAAGGACAACCGGATCAAGCGGTGGCGGGATCAGGAGTATCGCTATGACCCTTGGGGTAACCTGATTGAAAAGCGCTCGGGGACCGGCAAGCTGCAGACCTTTGCCTATGACTGCGAGAACCGGTTGGTGCGGGCTGAGACGCTGGTCAATGGCACGCTGGAGAGCACCGGGCAGTATCGGTATGACAGCCTCGGGCGGCGGGTAGCCAAGCAGGCTGAGATCAATGGTCAAGTGGAGCAGAAGCGCTTCCTTTGGCAAGGGTTAAGGATGCTGCGCGAGGAGACGCCGGGGCAGAGCATTCTCTACCTCTATGAGCCGGGTAGCTATGCGCCGTTGGCGCGGGTTGATCACGTTGAAGGGGAGGAGCGGAAGCTTTACTACTTCCATACAGACCAGATTGGTACGCCGTTGGAGATGACGGATAGCGATGGCAAGATCGTTTGGCAGGCGATCTATCGCTCGTGGGGGGCTGTAGAGCAGCTAGCCGTTAGTGAGGTCGAACAGAACCTACGCTTTCAAGGCCAGTATTATGATAGTGAAACGGGGCTGAACTACAACACGTTCCGATTCTATGAACCTGAAATTGGAAGGTTTGTCACACAAGACCCCATCGGTCTAGCAGGCGGGCATAATCTATATCAATATGCGCCTAGCCCTATCGGATGGATTGATGAACTAGGGCTGTCGTGTAATTCAGATGCCAAGCTTCTCCGAAAGGAGCTCGGGGTAAGTCCGCGAGGGGGAGGTCAGTATGATGCGCATCACATCGTGATGTCCAACTCAAAAGATATAAGAATGATTGCTCTTCGAAAGAAAATGGATGAATTTGACATCGATATCAACGACAAGCGTAATGGGATTTGGTTGCCCAACACAGAGTCTGCAAGGGTTCCAGGAACCACCGCCACACCTCACAAGGGCGCTGGTGTGCATGGTAAAGCATATAAGCAACATGTGTTTGATAAGCTCTCAGGAACGAACACCAGAGAGGATTTTCTCAGCGCACTTTCCGAGGTTAAGAAGTCGTTGTTTGATGGAATTTCATTTAAAACCATGAGGTAGATGTATGTTGATCGAAAATTTGAAGCACTTAAAGGATGAGGTTCTTGAGAGGTTTGAGGGCACTCACTTCATGGCCGTTTTCGAAACTGACTGTGAAGAGTGGTCAAAGGTTATGTGGTCGAAGGGCGTGGGTGTTTCCTTCATTCCGTACGAATTAGAAATGTCTGGCGTAAAACCAAGCAAGATGGTTGCAAAGGAGCCTGCAAACAAAAAAAATACTAATAGATACTTTTATTCTGGAACCCGTTTGAAGAGGGTTGAAATTTTCAATGCGAAGGGTGAGGTTCATGCCTTTGAGAGCTTTATTTATGAAGGCGATCGCATTTATTCGCTCAAAGTTAATCGTCACGGAGAACGCTTATGGCTAAAGGTAATTCACATAGAGCAAGGTGAAGTGCTTAGAGCTTGTAGGGTTGACTCCGATTCAGAATATTGGGCGTTTGGTTACGACTGGAGTGAAGGGTGTCTGCAGGAGATTCTAACGTATTCATCTAATAGCTTGCCGGGTGTAAAAATTTATCCGGTCTTCGATCAGGGTGAACTTGTTTCATTATACTCTATATTTGGCGAGGAAAGAATAGTAATTTATGATGGTCGGTAATTTTTTTGCGCCACACATCGCTCTAAGTTCGTGGTTTTTGCCGAGGGTGTGTATTGGTCCGAAATTGATATTCGACTCAGTGACCTTGGCTAGATAAATGTCGCAGTAACTGTTTCTGGTGATGGTGATGGTGATGCTGAAGGTGAAAAGTATGTGATAATGACTCGTATAGATGATGAAGATAATTCGAGTTTAGATATCTGTGTCGGCTTGCAAACCTATGAGGCAAGCGGGTTCTATAAAGAAGGCAGTGGAGGAAGAGAGTGGCGTTAGAGTTGGGGTTAAGCCGAAACTCATCAAGCATTACGCTGGCTTAACTGTCCTTGCTAAATTTGATAGTGGCTTATTAGAATTTGGGGTGAAAGAAACTTCCTTACGAAAAACTTTGCAAGTGCGTTTCAATGGCAGTATCAGTGGGAGTGATGTTTGTGGCCCTCCAACCGGGCGATGCAGCGAGTAGGTCTACTTCGAGTGCACCAAAGGTGGCCACTACTGCAGACCCTCGACAACCGGTTCTCCGACGGCACACTTGGCTACGACTACGCCCCGGTCAGCAGACTGACCACACTGACCTTGACGGATAGTCGCAAGGTCAACCCCTCCTAGATGGCTAGGTGATGCGCGACATGGAGAGTGATGACCTGTGCCGCGAGGTGTAACAAACCCAAGGCAAGCTCTCGAGAGCCCTTAAAGTGAGCAAATTCGTTGTGAATGAATCACAGGACGGCTGCCATGATTCTCAATGAAAACAAATGTTACGTAATGCAGTATCAGCCTGTCGGCAAAGGGTGTCCTTCTAGTCTGGTAGGATTTTTTAATTGTGATAGCTATGAGTGGTCTCCGTATGAGATGCATCCAGAGGCATTGAGTATAAGGAAGCAATATCGACTCGCTTTATCGGATCTAGAGATAGATCTCGATTTACTTGATTTTGATTTTTATCAACTAGGGTCGACTTATGTCTCTCGAAATTTTTTAGAAGTGTGCGATGCTCTTAAGGTAAAATATAGAGCGGTACCCCTTGAGATTTCCCTAAAGGGGAGGGTTGCAGCGGGTGAGTACTTTATATTTCTACCGGGCGAAAGCTTATCAGCTCTAGATACATCGCTTTCAGTATATGAAGTGGCTAAAGATCTAGAAACTGGAGCCGTCATTCAAAGCCCGCTTTATCCAGGTGCCGTTAGCATTAGTAAAATTGATTTGTTTGTTCTGACCGATTCTGTTGATAGTGACGTCTTTCGCTGTCAAGAAACATTGCAGCTGCTCTGCAGTGAGCGTTTCAAGCATGCCGCAAGCCTTCTAAAAGGGATTTCATTTCTGCCTGTAGATGAAAACTATAGATATGATCCATGGGCAGAGCTTGACGATTTATAATGTTGTGATCAATCTATCTTAACAGGCTTGGGGCGAAAAGCATTTTAATTTCATGGAAGCCTTCACGCTCTTCAAAAAAGCCAAGTTATTGCCATGGATTTATCAGTAGTTTGATGAGTCGGGTTGAAAGGGGGGCGACGAGTTGTTGCATGCTTGTATTTTTGGCTAATCACAGAGTTGATGGCTTAGCTCTTTAAGAATGTAGGTGCGGAGGTGGCTGCCAACGTTGTCTCAGTCACTTCCGATTTGCTGTTGGTTAAGGGGAATGGCTGCTCTGATCTCGGAAGACCACTGCATTCGGTAATGCCTGCTCGAGGAAACCGACCCGCTGGTCCGCAAGATCCAGTACGAATACCACCACCTGACCCTTAGTGAGTTGAATAAAGTCAATTCGGAAATTTATCGTGGGGTTTTCTAGAATCGGAGAATTAAGAAATGTATAGCCTAAAAGATCTCGAGAAAAGATTTTCCGAAATTGATTCAAAAAAGAGTATTACTTAGACGCTTATTTGTCGGAGGCCCAATCCAGGTTGCGCGACACCGTAATCAGTAAAGGTCCGCTTTATAATTCTCGCCCGTATGAAGCGGAGCGGGCTGGCTTTAAGAGGGGTAAGCAGTAAAAAAAAGTCCCGGCCAGCATAAAAAATACTCATATTTACCATTTTGATGAATGGGCCAGGATTTTATTTGTTGAAATCTATGGTCAGTCTGAGAATATAATAAACAAAGAGTTTTACAATTATGGTGACGATTATGTCGAGCGCGCTTACTTTACTAGCGCGGGAAAGTTGAGGAGCGTGTCTGTTTCGTTGCTTAAGGGTGATACAGTCGTGAGAGATCTGAATTGGGGGGAGTATGGGTGTAGTGACTCTAGCTATATTTATGTTGGTCAGGTGCTTGATAAAATTATCGTGCAGCAAAAAGAACATGTAGAATCTTCTTTTAGTGATTTTGAGGTGCGCTTTGAGTACGGTGACGAAGGATTGTTGCGGATAACAAATGTTTGTTCTAATGGCTACGAAGAGCAGCGCTTTCCTTAATTTGCCTTGCCTTGCTAGATCTTGACTTGCAGGGGAGTTTCTTATTTGTGCGGGCTGGATGGGGAGGCTTTTGTGCTTGCTTTGTGAAAGATGATGAAAAAGTGGTCGAAATTTAATTTGTTAATTTTTTATCGCTGGGTGTATTCATTGCTTTCGCCACCTCAAGCAGTCCGCGGTAGGTCACTTGTAAGGCGTTGCTTCTCGAGATGCTTCTTGGATAGTACGCGTGGCCAATGTTCGGCGAAGTCCGTTGTGCAACTCTGGTGATGTTAAGTGGATCAAAGTCGCAATAAGCAGGTTCTTTAACATGTATTACTTTGTCTGGCTCTGCTTGGGCATATGCAACAGTAAAGACCTTTTGACGGGTCGTTATTGAGTAAGTGTTTTTTTGTGCATAAGGGCTGAGATATTTAGTTTACACAAAAACTGCACAATATCTCCTGCAAACCCTCGACAACCTGATCTTCTATTCAGCGAAGTACCCGACAGCAAGACCGAAGTGCTGCTGCAACGCATCGAGAACGCCTTCGTCTGCTTCCTGCATTTCACCCGCACGCCTGATACTTAGCCACACCGACGGCAAGGGCAAGACCACCCACCGCATGCTGCGCGCCGCCGCGGCCTGCTCTGCAGCCGCCATAGGGAATATCCGGCAGAAGCTTCTGGATGCTCTTAGAAACTCAAACTGGAAAGAAATTTTTGGGTAATTATGAAATATTATTCTATAGCTCAGAGTGATGATTTTAAGACGCTTGTCGGAAAGCAGGAAGAGCTGGCCTTGCATGAAGCCGCGGAACAGTATGCTTTCGGCAAGGATGCCACCGCTGTATTTTCCAGGCAGTATGAGTTGGAGTTTAACTCTGATGACAAAAGGAAGAAAGATGGTGCTGATGTATTCACATTTTTTAAACCTGTACTTATTTTGACGTCGAAGGCTAGGGAACTACTAAAGTCAATAGCTCCAGAGTCTTTTCTGGATATACATGTCCGATCTCCAAATCCAGATCATTTAGGTGTGGTGGTTGATGCGAAACTTGTCGGTGCTTTTAATAGAGAACTGTCGGAGTTTGATGAGTATCCCAATGGTTTGGTTGTGTACAAACTTGTGTTGAATCGTCTGGTGGTGCAAGGGTACGATGTGTTCCGCGTGGACGAAAATCCGCTTTCTATTTATGTGTCTGATAGATTTTTAGAAGCGGCGGAGGGGGTCGACTTGAAGGGTTTGGATTTCAAGGAGGTTAGGGCGTTGTGATTAGTGTTGTAAATTGTACGTGTTTACAATCGATCTTTAACAATCCAGAGTAGGGGACTGAAGCGCAAACCTCAGTCCTATTGGCGAAATGCCAGGCATCAACACTGAGGTGCTGCTGCGCCGCGCGAAAGCGCCCCTAGCCATTTGCATCTCAGCTGGTTCCTGACCGACATCAAGTGCGCGGCCGACATACTATGTTCGAGCGTGACCCCTTGGCCGCTTGATCGCCAAGCATCATTCGCGATTGACGACGGCGACCGGTTGATCAGTACCGAGCGCTACCCCAGTGGCATCGGCAAGCAGATCGGGGTTACCGAAGAAAAGCTGGAATACACCTACGACCTGCTGGGCCGGCTGACGCAGGAAATCACACCCGATGGGGCGTTGGGCTACGAGTACGACCCGCTCAGCAACCTGACCACGCTGACCCTGCCGGATGGGCGCAAGGTCAACCACCTGTATTACGGCAGCGGTCACCTGCACCAGCTGAACCTGGATGGCCAGGTGATCAGCGACATGGAGCGCGACGACCTGCACCGCGAGGTGTACCGGACCCAGGGCAAACTCACCAGTTGCTTTGGCTATGACGCCATGGGGCGCAAGGCCTGGCAGTTTGCCTCGACCTTGCCCGCCGACAAGCTGTCGCAGGTGCACAACACCGGGGTGAATACCGCGCTGCTGGTGGAGCATGCCTACAACCCTATTCACCGCCGTTACCAATACGACCCGGCGGGTGAACTGGTGCGCACGCTGGACAAGCTGCGCGGTGAGATCCACTACGAGTACGAAGCCAACGGTCAGTTGCGTAGCCGAGATACCGGTTCGCTGGTGGGTAGCGAAGTGTTTCGTTATGACGCAGCGGCGAACCGGCTGGACTTCAATGCGCGACAGTTTGACAAGGTTAAGGACAACCGGATCAAGCAGTGGCGCGATCAGGAGTATCGCTATGATCCTTGGGGCAACCTGATCGAAAAGCGTTCGGGGACCGGCAAGCTGCAGACCTTTGCCTACGACTGCGAGAACCGGTTGGTGCGGGCGGAGACGCTGGTTAATGGCAAGCTGGAAAGCCGGGGTGAGTATCGCTATGACAGCTTAGGGCGCCGGGTAGCCAAGCAGGCTGAGATCAATGGCCAGGTCGAGCAGAAGCGCTTTCTGTGGCAAGGATGCTGCGCGAGGAGACGCCGGGGCAGAGCATTCTCTACCTGTATGAGCCAGGTACCTATGCGCCATTAGCCAGGGTTGATCAGTTAGAAGGCGAAGAGCAAAAACTCTACTACTTCCATACGGATCAGATTGGTACGCCGCTGGAGTTGACGGACAGTGATGGGAGGGTTGTCTGGCAGGCTAGGTATCGTTCGTGGGGCGAGCTAGAAGAGCTTACGGTTAACGAGGTTGAGCAGGATCTTAGGTCTCAAGGACAGTACTTTGATTCCGAAAGTTGCTTGCATTACAATACGTTTCGTTACTACGACGCCCAAGTAGGCCGATTTATAACTCAGGATCCGGTTGGGTTGGTGGGAGGAATTAATCTCTATCAATATGCGCCGGAGCCGAACGGGTGGGTAGATCCATTAGGTCTAACTTGCGGTAAGTTAAATGATAAAATTATTTCGGAGGCGAATCAGGTCGCCGCTTCCGGTGGCAATATCACGGCGCAGCAAGCTGCAATATTGAAGGGGAACTTGCCGATTGTGCAGCGCCGTAGCGTCTTCCAAAACCAAGTGGCTCGAAAAGAGTTTGTTCGGGATCAGGATTACTTGATGAAACAGTGGGAGGCTCATACAGGGCGAGTTTGGCCAGAAGGGGCCACGCCTCACCATATTATCCCATTGGAAAGTGGGGGAGCAAATAAATGGTGGAATCTTATGCCAACGAGAGGTAAGCTGCCTAATCACTCACTTCCCGGAATTCCTGGGCCGCACGCCGCCGGTGGTGTATTGAGAACGACAATTCAGCAGAGTCGAAAAGCTTTGCCGCCAGGTACGATAACAGATATGAGATTTTAATATGTTGGACGTCGAAAAGTTGATTGATGATATAGCACAAACAGATTTTTTCTCAAATATGGGTAAGGCTCCTGATGTGGTTGAGGGGGTTGTGTATATAGAGAGCGTGTTCAGGGTTTTTATTGAACCGCTAGAATCTGATTTTGCAGGTTCCTACAAAGACTTGGAGTGGCTGCCAACTACGCCTACTCAAGATGATCCGTTCAATTCGTTTCCTAAGCCACCTAAAGAATTAGCTGATGCAAGGCTTAAGGTTAGTAAGGCAGTTATGCAGTCGGTTAAGGGGGTGGCGAAAGATAAATTTGTATTTGGCGCGCATGACTTCAGTCTGGCTGCTAGAAATGCAGCTTGCTTTGCATTTCGACAATATGTTTCTCAAGTTTATTATGGGGATGATGGTGCGTGGTCAAAAATAGTAGGGCTTTATTTTTCAGGTAGATGGCCTGTTGGGTATGCGGGCGACAAATTAATTGTTATATAAGCAGCGTTTGCATTTCTATTCAGGCGCGATGGGGGAGGGGGGCTTTGTTTGGCTCAAAGGCGATTGAGTTACGAGATTGCTAGCTGCTTAGGATAAATTTCGTGTTGCTGGGTTCTTTAATAAACTATGTTTTGAGGTGATCGTCAACTTTGTCTCAGTCGTCTAATTTACGTTTTTTAGGCTGACATATGGAGTTATTTGCCTTTAATTTTTCGTCGTTTTAATATTTTCTATAGCAAATTTGGCGCTCAAGTACGACGATTTCTCCAGGCTGGTCGAAGAAACCGACCCGCTGGGCCGCAAGATCAGCTACAAGCACTGCCGTGCCACGCCCCTGGTCACCGAAACCCGCTTTCCTTACGGCAGCGTGTGGCAGTCGCGTTACGACGACAAGGGCAACCTGCTCGCCGAAATCGATGCCCTCGGCCAGATGACCGAATACCTCAACAGCGATGACGGCCTGCCGCACACCATCATCGATGCCACCTACAAGGCCAAGTACCTGTGGTGGAACACCCTGGCCCAGGTTGAGCGTTACCAGGACTGCTCCGGCAAGAGCACGTGGTACCGCTACGACGAGCGTCAGCACCTGGTAGCGGTGACCGATGCGCTGAACCAGACCACGACCCTGGAGCGCAAGCCCGACGGTGAAGTGCTGCGCATCAACCACCCGGACGGCACGGCGGAAACCTTCACCTACAACGTCTACGGCCAAGTACTCAGCCACACCGACGGCAAGGGCCAGACCACCCGCCTGCTGCGCACCGCCCGCGGCCTGCCCGGCAGCCGCCAGGATGCCAAGGGCCAGCGGGTGCGCTACGAGTACGACCAGGCCATCCGCCTGACCGCACTGGTCAACGAGAACAACGCCACCTACAGCTTTGCCTACGACGTGTCGGACCGGCTGACGGAAGAGGTGCGGGTGGACAACCTGACCCGGCGCTTCAGCTACAACGTCGGCGGGCATCTGACGCGGCTGGAGGAGATTGGTTACGGCGAAAATGCCGAGCGGCCGCAGCGGCATACGCTTTTCGAGCGTGATGCCATTGGCCGGCTGCTCAGCAAGCTGAACAGCGATGCACAGCAGCTGTTCAGCTATGACGACGGTGACCGGTTGCTGAGCATCCAGCGACAGCCTAGCGGGATCGGCAAGCAGCTCGGGGTTACCGAAGAAAAGCTGGAGTACTCCTACGATCTGCTGGGCCGGCTGACGCAGGAAGTCACTCCAGATGGGACGCTCAGCTACGAATACGACCCGCTCAGCAACATGACCACCTTGACCCTGCCGGATGGGCGCAAGGTCAACCACCTGTACTACGGTAGCGGCCACCTGCACCAGCTGAACCTGGATGGCCAGGTGATCAGCGACATGGAGCGCGATGACCTGCACCGCGAGGTGTACCGGACCCAGGGCAAACTCACCAGTTGCTTTGGTTATGACGCCATGGGTCGCAAGGCCTGGCAGTTTGCCTCGACCTTGCCCGCCGACAAGCTGTCGCAAGTGCACAACACCGGGGTGAATACCGCGCTGCTGGTGGAACATGCCTATAACCCGATTCATCGGCGGTATCAGTACGACCCGGCGGGTGAACTGGTGCGCACGCTCGACAAGCTACGTGGCGAGATCCAGTACGAATACGAAGCCAACGGCCAGTTGCGTAGCCGAGATACCGGCTCGCTGGTGGGTAGCGAAGAGTTTCGTTATGACGCAGCGGCGAACCGGCTGGACTTCAATGCGCGGCAGTTCGACAAGGTCAAGGACAACCGGATCAAGCGGTGGCGGGACCAGGAGTATCGCTATGACCCTTGGGGTAACCTGATCGAAAAGCGCTCGGGGACCGGCAAGCTGCAGCACTTCAGCTATGACTGCGAGAACCGGTTGGTGCGCGCGGAGACGCTGGTCAATGGCAAGCTGGAAAGCCGGGGTGAGTATCGCTATGACAGCTTAGGGCGGCGGGTAGCCAAGCAGGCTGAGATCAATGGCCAGGTCGAGCAGAAGCGCTTTCTGTGGCAAGGGCTGAGGATGCTGCGCGAGGAAACGCCGGGGCAGAGCATTCTCTACCTCTATGAGCCGGGTAGCTATGCGCCGTTGGCGCGGGTTGATCACGTTGAAGGGGAGGAGCGGAAGCTTTACTACTTCCATACAGACCAGATTGGTACGCCGCTGGAGTTGACGGATAGCGATGGCCAGATCGTTTGGCAGGCGACGTATCATTCGTGGGGATCGGTAGAGCAGCTAAACGTAAGCGAAGTCGAACAGAATCTGCGTTTCCAAGGCCAGTACTTCGATTATGAAACAGGACTGCACTACAATACTCTAAGGTACTACGACCCTGAGGTCGGTAAATTTGTAACGCAAGATCCAATCGGTTTATATGGTGGCTGGAATCTTTATGAGTATACAGCCAGCCCATTGACCTGGATTGATCCTTTAGGCCTGTGCGCTGATACTGTCAAATGGGGTAATCATCTTAGAAGTATTGGTGGGGGTGAGGCGCCTAAAGGAATGCTTAGGCCACACGCGCATCACATCGTATTTAAGAATGGTAAGGGCAAAGAAATGCGGGCTATTCTTGATAAGAGTAAGGAAATCTTGGAGAGGCACGATATTGATTGGTATAAAGGCAAGGAAAACTTGATTTGGGCGCCCAATACCGGACATTCAACTGCTAACGCAAAAAAAGTGTACGAGGCTTTGGCTAGGGCCGATGCAGGTGGCGCGGGATCCAGAGACAGTGTGGTTGCTGCTCTAAGAAAAATGGGCCAGCATTTTGCGGATGGTACAATTGATCTATTGCCATAGGTGATGAGGGTAGATTATATGAATTATAATAATTTGAAAGAAAAAATCAAAACAGCTACGATTGCAGTTGCTGAAAGAATGGCTAGTGAGTTTCCGGAGGGTGAAGTTTGTGCGTTTGCTCTTTATTCAGATGCAGATGCACGTACTTTAGCTCCTTCTCTTAATCTTAGGAGCAATTTGGAGGCTATGCAGTCGGGTGATCCCGATGATGCAATCTATTACAAGTGGGCGCCTGCAGAGTGGAGCCATGAGGCTTATGCTGCTGAGCTGTTTGATGGGATTTCTGAAGAGTTAGCAGGACTGAGCGATTCCATGAGTCCAGAGCAGGATTTTGAAGCTCACTGTGAAAGAATTTTTCAAATTTGCGTAGATGTACTGGACGAGGTGCGTCCGATGTTTTTGCCCGGGAAAATAGTAGTCTTTGCAGTTTCTGACATGGTTAGAGCTGACTGGGAATGCAAGTGGATTGCGCAGTTGAACTCTGCAGAAGAGGCGAGAGAGTTCGAGAGCTGGATGAATAGCCTGTGAAGCCTGTCGTTTGTATTTAAGTGGCATGATGCAGAGGTTTCAATCGCTGCATCATGTTTAGAGTGGTGTTATGATAGCAGGCTTAGTGTTGTCGACGTAATCTGCTTCACTTTCATCGATATGTATTTAGTGCTGACGGAAATGGAAGTGATGCTCTTTAAGAAAGAGGTATTTATGGGGCGGTAGTCGCCCCAATTTATTGAAATACGTTTCTGACGTAGGGGTATTGTCGCCGAACTCTACGCGCGCGTGGTCTACCGCACCCTGATCGACATCAAGCGCGTGGTCAACAACCAGGCGGTCGAAACGCTCACCCAGTACCGCTACGACGAACACGGCCAGCTGACTGCGGTAATCAACCGCAACGGCGACACCGTGCGCAGTTTCAGCTACGCCGAAGGCCTGATGGTGACCCACAGCAACGCCCTGGGGCTGGGCTGTCACTACCGCTGGGAAACGCTGGGCGATAAACCACGGGTGGTCGAGCACTGGACCAGCGACGGCGAACACTTCCATTTCCGCTACGACCTGGACGCGCGCACCAGCTGGGCCACCGATGTGCTCGGCCGCGAGCTGGAAGTGCAGTACAACGCCGACCACCGCGTGGTCGCCAGCCGTGACTACGGCGGCGAGCGGTACGCCATCGCGCTGGACGAAAACGGCAACATGGTCGGCCTGAGCTTGCCAGACGGCAATCGCCTGGCCTTCAAGTACGACGAGTACGCCCGCCTGCTGGAAGAAACCGACCCGCTGGGCCGCAAGATCCAGTACGAATACCACCACCTGACCACGCTGGTGACCCAGATCACCTACCCGGATGGCAGCACCTGGCAAGCGCGTTACGACGACAAGGGCAACCTGCTCGCCGAAATCGATGCCCTCGGCCAGATGACCGAATACCTCAACAGCGATGACGGCCTGCCGCACACCATCATCGATGCCACCTACAAGTCCAAGTACCTGTGGTGGAACACCCGGGCGCAGGTCGAGCGCTACCAGGATTGCTCGGGCAAGAGCACGTGGTACCGCTACGACGAGCGTCAGCACCTGGTAGCGGTGACCGATGCGCTGAACCAGACCACGACCCTGGAGCGCAAGCCCGACGGTGAAGTGCTGCGCATCAACCACCCGGACGGCACGGCGGAAACCTTCACCTACAACGTCTACGGCCAAGTACTCAGCCACACCGACGGCAAGGGCCAGACCACCCGCCTGCTGCGCACCGCCCGCGGCCTGCCCGGCAGCCGCCAGGATGCCAAGGGCCAGCGGGTGCGCTACGAATACGACAAGGCCATTCGCCTGACCGCGCTGGTCAACGAGAACAACGCCACCTACAGCTTTGCCTACGACGTGTCGGACCGGCTGACGGAAGAGGTGCGGGTGGACAACCTGACCCGGCGCTTCAGCTACAACGTTGGCGGGCATCTGACGCGGCTGGAGGAGATTGGTTACGGCGAAAATGCCGAGCGGCCGCAGCGGCATACGCTGTTCGAGCGTGATGCTATTGGCCGCTTGCTCAGCAAGCTGAACAGCGACGCACAGCAGCAGTTCAGCTATGACGACGCTGACCGGTTGCTGAGCATCCAGCGACAGCCCAGCGGGATCGGCAAGCAACTTGGCATCACCGAAGAAAAGCTGGAATACACCTACGATCTGCTGGGCCGGCTGACGCAGGAAATCACTCCAGATGGGAAGCTCAGCTACGAATACGACCCGCTCAGCAACCTGACCACGCTGACGCTACCGGATGGGCGCAAGGTCAACCACCTGTATTACGGCAGCGGCCACCTGCACCAGCTGAACCTGGATGGCCAGGTGATCAGCGACATGGAGCGCGATGACCTGCACCGCGAGGTGTACCGGACCCAGGGCAAGCTCACCAGTTGCTTTGGCTATGACGCCATGGGGCGCAAGGCCTGGCAGTTTGCCTCGATCTTGCCCGCCGACAAGCTGTCGCAAGTGCACAACACCGGGGTGAATACCGCGCTGCTGGTGGAACATGCCTATAACCCGATTCACCGACGTTACCAGTACGACCCGGCGGGTGAACTGGTGCGCACGCTGGACAAGCTGCGTGGCGAGATCAAGTACGAATACGAAGCCAACGGCCAGTTGCGTAGCCGAGATACCGGCTCGCTGGTGGGTAGCGAAGAGTTTCGTTATGACGCAGCGGCGAACCGGCTGGACTTCAATGCGCGGCAGTTCGACAAGGTCAAGGACAACCGGATCAAGCGGTGGCGTGATCAGGAGTATCGCTATGACCCTTGGGGTAACCTGATCGAAAAGCGCTCGGGGACCGGCAAGCTGCAGCACTTCAGCTATGACTGCGAAAACCGGCTGGTGCGGGCGGAGACGCTGGTTAATGGCAAGCTGGAAAGCCGGGGTGAGTATCGCTATGACAGCTTAGGGCGCCGGGTAGCCAAGCAGGCTGAGATCAATGGCCAGGTCGAGCAGAAGCGCTTTCTGTGGCAAGGGCTGAGGATGCTGCGCGAGGAAACGCCGGGGCAGAGCACTCTCTACCTGTATGAACCAGGTACCTATGCGCCATTAGCCAGGGTTGATCAGTTAGAAGGCGAAGAGCAAAAACTCTACTACTTCCATACGGATCAGATTGGTACACCGTTGGAGATGACGGATAGCGATGGCAAGATCGTTTGGCAGGCGATCTATCGCTCGTGGGGGGCTGTAGAGCAGCTAGCCGTTAGCGATGTCGATCAGAATTTACGATTTCAAGGTCAGTATTTTGATGCGGAAACTGAGCTGAATTATAATACATTCCGCTACTATGATTCAGGGGTTGGGCGCTTTGTAACCCAAGACCCAATCGGGGTGTTGGGTGGAGTTAACCTCTATAACTATGGAGTAAATCCGACATCTTGGATTTATCCTTGGGGCTGGAGTGCAAAGCCATCGCACTCCCCTGATGTTGCCAAATGGCTCGAAAAAGGTGGTTCCGTGCATATGGAAATTGACGGGCGCACATGGGTTTATCAAGATTGGGAGAGTAATGTAGTAAGGTATCCAGGGGGGCACCCTGATTTTACTCCATTCGAGCGGCAGAAAGTTGATGTTCCTGACTTGAAAGGGAATCACGGGAAAAATCCTGGTGGAGACTTTGGCAAGGCAGATGCGCTTGCGCCACAAGGTAAGGCTGACTATGCAAAAAATACTTGGCATCACCATGAAAACATGATGACAATGCAGGAAGTTCCTAAGAAGATCCACAACAGGTTCACCCATTCGGGTGGTGTTAAGAATATGAAATCAAGTTGTTAGTGAGGTGAGAAAATGCCTATAGTTTACAAGGCGGGCTTGACTGATGCTGCACTGAATTCTCTAGAGGCTACAGTTAAGGTTCCTTTGCCAACTGATTATAGGAGCCTGCTGGCACGCATGAATGGGTTTTACTTAACTGATCCTGATTATGGGCAGTTGCCATTAAGATCAGTTGAAGATGGCGTGGTTAGTTTTGATCGTTTGTTTGGGGTCGTTCCTGAGGAGGAGTGTAATGATCTGGTTAGCTTTAATGATGAATTCATCCCTGAGTTAATATTTATTGATGGTGTTCTGGCGATTGGCGAGGATGGGGGGGGAAATCCCTATGTTCTCATAACTGAGGCGGGTCGGGAGGGGGTTTATTATTGGGATAGAACCCACCTGCACGAATCTGATAAAATAAATAATTTTGATATCGCGGAGCGGGGCGATTGCGGTAACCTTTATAAGATTGCAAATTGTATTGATGAATTCTATGATTTAATTCTAGCATCGCTGTCTGGTGGTGTTGAGTTCTTGAAGGAAAGTTGATCTTGGCGATATGCGTGCGCCGGTTCTTTAAAAGTGTATCGTTTAATGTGGCTCTGCTAGTGTATATGCGGGGCCCGTTCTTCATGCAAATTAGGTTTATGTCTCGCATTGCTTGTGCAAGCTAGCGAATAGATTTGGTTTTCATCGAAGGCGTCAATTGACTTTTGCAAACCCTCGACAACCTGTTCTTCTACTTCGGCGAAGTGCCGGACACCAACACCGAAGTGCCGCTGCAACGCATCGAGAACGCCCTCGGCCACTTCCTGCATTTCACCCGCACCCCCGACGGCACCCTGACCGACATCAGCGCCACCGGCGGCACCCGCGTGCACCTTCACTACGACAACCCGCTGGGCCGCCTGACCGATATCAAGCGCGTGGTCAACAACCAGGCCGTCGAAACGCTCACCCAGTACCGCTACGACGAACACGGCCAGCTGACCGCGGTAATCAACCGCAACGGCGACACCGTGCGCAGTTTCAGCTACGCCGAAGGCCTGATGGTGACCCACAGCAACGCCCTGGGGCTGGGCTGTCACTACCGCTGGGAAACGCTGGGCGATAAACCACGGGTGGTCGAGCACTGGACCAGCGACGGCGAACACTTCCATTTCCGCTACGACCTGGACGCCCGCACCAGCTGGGCCACCGACGTGCTCGGCCGCGAGCTGGAAGTGCAGTACAACGCCGACCACCGCGTGGTCGCCAGCCGTGACTACGGCGGCGAGCGGTACGCCATCGCGCTGGACGAGCAGGGCAACATGGTCGGCCTGAGCTTGCCAGACGGCAATCGCCTGGCCTTCAAGTACGACGAGTACGCCCGCCTGCTGGAAGAAACCGACCCGCTGGGCCGCAAGATCCGGTACGAATACCACCACCTGACCAAGCTGGTGACCCAGGTCCGCTATCCGGACGGCAGCACCTGGCAGCCGCGTCAAAGAGGTTTGGAATGCAAAAAGCAAAAAAATACCAAAAACATTTGGTTCTGGGTGTGGCTAGCACTGGAGGTTTGTATGAATGACTTCATCGCGTCAAGCATCGAGTGCTATGAGGAAGACGATGTCCTAATAGTTGCAATTGGTGATGGCAGCGCTGATCCTGCCAATTATGTGATAATGACGCGTTTAGAGGATGAAGATAATTCGAGTGTTGATGACTGCATCGGCTTGCAAACTTCTGAGGCAAGCCATGAGGTGGCAGGTGCTATAAAAAAAATAGCATTAGAGAAGAGTGGTCTTAGGGTTGAAGTCAAACCGGAATTCATTAAGCATTTCGGTGGTTCATCTATTTTCGCCAGGTTCGATAGTGTTATTTTTGAGTCGGCAGGGAAAGCATCTTCCTTGCGAAAGGCTTTGCAAGTGCTTTTTAATGGCAGTGCGGTAGAATTAGTTGTTTGAGTGCTGGATGTGAAGGGGTACTTAAAAGCTGAATCTATAAGGTTGTTTGTATTGCCAGGTATATATTGTTAGCGGAGGTGCCGCGAAGTGTCATGCGTGGCACCGAAACAGCTTCGAAAGCAAAAGAACTCGGATTTACCGCTCAAGAACTTAGCAATTGACAGTGCTGACCAAAGATATTACTTTTGTTGGAGTTGCTGACGAACATGGTAAGCCTGTGCCGTACGGTCCTCATCATGGAAGTAGGGCTGGTAGATTGTTTCACAATGATCTCATTAATGATTAGAATTCCACGCAAAGTAAATCGCAAGCGCTGAGTGTGATTGATTTGCATCGCAGTGATGAAATTGGGGGCATGTTAGATGGATGACGTTGATCGTTACGGAAAGGTGCATCTGTGGATAGGTACGAACTTTTCCTCCGATGAAGTTTACCTTAAATATTTCGAGTTGGAATACACGGAAGATTTGGATGATCCGGCCTACAAGGCGTGTGGATTTTGCCAGGATATTGGTGCAAGATGGTATGACGAGGATTTCATAGGGATCATTCCCAGAAAGTCATGTGAGGTGAGCTTAGATGAAATACTCAAAGATGCTGCGGTCGATCGAGCCTGTATTGGAAGTGTTAAGGCAGAGTGCCTCAGGCTTGGAGTAACCAAGGCTAATGCAATTTTTTGGTATTCTGACGGAGCGACCCCTATCTCAATCCCATTAAAATCAAATTACAATGGTTTAAAGTATGTGGGTTTGTATGAGGGGGAGTGAGTGTTTGGGTGCTTTAAGGATATCGGGCGCATCGCTCTAGTCTTCGCTGAGACTGCTAGGCGCTAGACCATTGCATTCGGTAATGCCTGCTGGAAGAAACCGACCGGCTGGGCCGCAAGATCGCCGGCGAATAGCACCACCCGACCACGCTTGTGACCTAGGTCAGTTATCCAATCTAGGTCAGCGTACGCGATTGGTATATATATGATCTTGCAGCGCTTGAAAGCCAGATCTTCCCTCACATCCAGCATCCCGGCGGAGGGTTATGGAGCCATCCCGTGGTTACAGGTCGGTACCAAGAGTGCGCGTGGTAAGCCGCATGGCGCTACAGGTGCTGTTCATGATTCAATATTCAACGTTCTTAAGTATAGGTAATGTATGAGTGCAGAGGATCGCGCCTTTTTCGAGTCTGAGTTACTAAAAGAGCTGAAGTTGGTCGCCGCTAAGTTCAAGGGCGTGACCGCCTCAAAAAACAGGCTAAAATTCAAGTATAATAAAGAATTTGTGGCCGAGCTTGCTCTTGAGCATTTGTCTAAAGTAGATTCTTATGTGTTGCTTGGGATGGTAAGTGGAGGAGAGATTTATGAGTGCGCTTCTAACTTTACTCCTCCTTATAAAAGCAATTTATTCAATGAGTTTTGCTTTTCTTTTATTTCGTCGGGTGAGAAAAATAAAGTTTTTAGTGGTAGCTTGGATGGAGCGATAAAAACACCGGCGCCAGATTTGGTGGGTCAAGTATGTGCGCACATTAGAGGTGTGCTAGAGAATTTTTATGTCCCCAAAGTTTTAGCGTGTATTGTGCCCAGTGATCGGACAATCAAGGATGTTTTGTCTTCGCCTGAAAGTTACGCGTACCCTGCAGTATTTATACATTGCGCTGCTGTCCTAGGTAAAGGTGCGGAGTTTACTGACTTGGATGAAGCAAAAAAATCGAAACAAATCGTTAAAAGTAAGGAGTATGATATCCCATTGCTGTCGGATTTGACTTGAAGATGAAGGGTGTCAACTCGGTTACTGAAAAAGATTTGGGCTATAGAGCGCAGTGTGAGAATGAGTCTTGGCTCGGACACGTTACGATTGTAAAACACGGACCTTGGACCAAAAGGTATCCGACCAACCTGTTAACAGGTAGAGCGGTGAAATATTATTCAATGTGCCGTGAGGTTACGGGTGGCGGATATGCTGATGGCGATGTTCGGTTTGCTCCACCCCTGGATGATCACTATAAGGTCAGTAGCAAGCTGGCGTTGGACGGATTGTCGGTCGAGGTGATTTTGGATAGGAAGGTGCGAAATCTGAAGTCGGACTTCTTTTTAACAACCTGTGGCGCATTTTTTGTGTCAAAAGCATCAAGGTCAGTGCTTGAGGGGGTAAATGCGGATATAAATTTTGCCCCGGCACATGTCAGGCACTTCAATGAAAAGTCTGTGGCTAGAGAGTACTTTTTTATTAATCCGGATGAGATGCCGCGGTGCTTCGACTATGAGCTTTCTGAGTGCGCTGGAAAATCCATGGTCTTGAGTAGGATTGCAAATTTCCAGCCTGAACTTTATTTGCCAACGCCTCTGAGGCTATAGCATCAATCCATATGACCCCACTTAGGGAAAAGAAGTCCAGAGACTCTGCTGCCCTTTCATTAATACACATCTTCCTTATGCCTCGCACCTTATAATTATCTTCTAATTGGCCCGATCAGCAAAATTACCCCCTTTCAAGCTGGCGCTCCGACTTTCATCGGCACTACCAACCGCCTTGCCCGCCAGTCGCCCTCTTTCGGTTCCACCGTGTGAAACCAGTTTCGGTTGTACTCCAACACGCCTCGCGCTTATCTGTCTCCCAGCACGACCTGCCTCACCCGTCGTGACCTCAAGCGAACAACAAGAACGGGAAACCACCCGCGCAAGGAGACTCCAACATGTCCCGACATCAGCACATCCTGGCCTGGCTGAACGACGTGGCCAGCGACCTTCACGCTATCCGCCACGATATCCACGCTCACCCGGAACTGGGCTTTGAAGAAAGCCGCACCTCGGCGCTGGTCGCCCAATTGCTCGAGGCGTGGGGCTACGAGGTGCACACCGGCATCGGCAAGACCGGCGTGGTCGGCGTGCTGCGCAATGGCAGCAGCCCACGCCGCCTGGGCCTGCGCGCCGACATGGACGCGCTGCCTATTCACGAAGCCACCGGCGCGGCCTACAGCAGCCAGCACCAGGGGTGCATGCACGCCTGCGGCCACGATGGGCACACCACCATGCTGCTGGGGGCGGCGCGCTACCTGGCGGCGACCCGGCAGTTCGATGGCACCCTGACGCTGATCTTCCAGCCGGCAGAAGAGGGGCAGGGCGGTGCCGAGGCGATGCTCGCCGATGGCCTGTTGCAGCGCTTCCCCTGCGATGCGCTGTTCGGCATGCACAACATGCCAGGCTTGCCAGCCGGGCACCTGGGCTTTCGCGAGGGGCCGATGATGGCTTCGCAGGACTTGCTAACGGTCACCCTCGAAGGGGTCGGCGGGCACGGCTCGATGCCGCACCTGACCGTGGACCCGCTGGTGGCCGCCGCCAGTGTGGTGATGGCGCTGCAAACGGTGGTGGCGCGCAATATCGATGCGCAGGAAGCGGCGGTGGTCACCGTCGGCGCCTTGCAGGCTGGCGAAGCGGCCAACGTGATCCCGCAACAGGCGGTGCTGCGCCTGAGCCTGCGTGCGCTCGATGCCCAGGTACGGGCGCTGACCCTGGAGCGGGTGCGGGCGATCATCGTCAACCAGGCCGAAAGCTTTGGCTGCCGCGCCACCCTTGAACACCGCCCGGCCTACCCGGTGCTGGTCAACCATGCCGCAGAAAACGCCTTCGCCACCCAGGTAGGGGTGGAGTTGCTGGGCGCCGACGCAGTGGACGGCAACACCCGCAAGCTGATGGGCAGCGAGGACTTTGCCTGGATGCTGCAACGCTGCCCCGGCGCCTACCTGTTCATTGGCAACGGCGTGGCGCGGCCGATGGTGCACAACCCCGCCTACGACTTCAACGACGACATTCTGCTGACCGGCGCCGCCTACTGGGGCGCGCTGGCAGAGCGCTGGCTCGCGCCCGCCTGACCTGCCTTTTTCACGACTGCCGCTGGAACCCGGGCGCGACCGCGTCTGGGCGATCACCCAATCATCCTGTGGAGTGTTCCTATGCAGACTTCGAGCACCGGCGTGTCGCGTACCCGGCAAGTGGTAGCAGCCGTTATCGGCAACGCCCTGGAGTGGTATGACTTTATCGTGTATGGCTTTCTGGCCAGCATCATCGCCCGGCAGTTTTTCCCGTCCGACGACGAGTACGCCTCGCTGCTGATGGCCCTGGCCACCTTCGGCGTCGGTTTCTTCATGCGCCCGGTCGGCGGCGTGCTGCTGGGCATGTATTCTGACCGCAAGGGCCGCAAGGCGGCGATGCAGCTGATCATCCGGCTGATGACGGTGTCGATCGCCATGATTGCCTTTGCCCCCGACTACCTGGCCATCGGCATGGCCGCGCCGCTGCTGATCGTGGTGGCGCGCATGCTGCAGGGCTTTGCCACCGGTGGCGAGTACGCCAGCGCCACGGCCTTCCTGGTGGAAAGCGCGCCGGCCCACCGCAAGGGCTTGTATGGCTCGTGGCAGCTGGTGGGGCAATGCCTGGCGGTGTTTGCCGGGGCGTCGATGGTGGCGCTGGTCACGCACCTGTGCTCACCTGCTGCGCTGGACAGCTGGGGCTGGCGGATCCCGTTTGTGCTGGGCCTGCTGATCGGCCCGGTGGGGCTGTGGATTCGCAAGCACATGGAGGAACCCGAGGAATTCATCCAGGCGCGCCGCCAGGCCAAGGGCCAGTCGCCCGGCTTGTTGCAGGTGCTGCGTGAGCACCGGCGCAGCCTGCTGGTGTCGATGGGCCTGGCTTGTGGTGCGACTGTTTCGTTCTATGTGGTGCTGGTGAACATGCCGACCTTTGCCCACCAGAGCCTGGGGTTGCCGCTGGACCAGGTGCTGCTGGTGCAGATGCTGGCAGTAGCGCTGATGACCGTAGTCATTCCCCTGGCCGGGGCGTTGTCGGACCGGCTGGGGCGGCGGCCGGTGCTGATGGCCTTTACCCTGGCGTTCTTCGTCATGGTCTACCCGCTGTACGTCTGGGTGGCCGCTGCGCCATCCATCGAACGCCTGCTGGTGATGCAACTGATGCTGTGTACCGCCATCGGCGGTTTCTTCGGCCCGGCACCCACCGCCCTGGCCGAGCAGTTCCCGGTCGAGGTGCGCTCCACCGGCGTGTCGGTCGCCTATAACGTTGCGGTGATGGTGTTTGGTGGCTTTGCGCCGTTGATCGTCACGTGGCTGACCAAGGTGCTTGGCACCCCGGTGGCGCCTTCGTTCTACGTGCTGTTCGCCTGCCTGCTGACGCTGCTGGGCACCTACTGCCTGAAAGAAGCACCACGGGCGAGCAAGCCTGCCGCCCTCAACTTTGGAGTAAAACCGTGAAGCCGCTAGCCATCGACCCCATTGTTGTCCTCGATGCCGAGGCGTTGTCGCAGGCCATCCATGCCCGTCAGGTGTCGTGCCGCGAGGTGATGCAGGCCTACCTGGGGCACATCGAACGTTTCAACCCGCAGGTCAACGCCCTGGTGTCGCTGCGCCCGGCCGAAGGGCTGCTGGTGGAAGCCGATGAGCGGGACCGCGAACTGGCCCGTGGCCACTCGCGCGGCTGGATGCATGGCATGCCGCAGGCAATCAAGGACCTGGCCGCCACCGCCGGGCTGCGCACCACCCTGGGTTCGCCGCTGTTTGCCGAGCACGTGCCCGAGCAGGATGCAATTAGTGTGGCGCGGGTGCGGGCCAGCGGGGCAGTGATCGTTGGCAAGAGCAATGTGCCTGAGTTCGGCCTTGGCTCGCAGACCTATAACAGCCTGTTCGGCACCACCACCAATGCCTATGACCACGCCCGGGTGGCCGGTGGCAGCAGCGGTGGGGCAGCCGCGGCGCTGGCCATGCGCTTGCTGCCGGTGGCCGACGGCAGCGACATGATGGGCTCGCTGCGCAACCCGGCGGCGTTCAACAACGTGTTCGGCCTGCGCCCTTCGCAGGGCCTCGTGCCCCATGGCCCGGCGCCCGAGCTGTTCGTTCAGCAACTGGCCACCGAGGGGCCGATGGGCCGCAGCGTGGTTGATGTGGCGCGATTGCTGTCGATTCAGGCCGGCAGTGATGCGCGGGTGCCGCTGTCGCTGAGTGACGGCCGGCGCGATTTTGCTGCGCAGTTGCAGCGCGATTTCCGTGGCGTGCGGATCGGTTGGCTGGGCGACTACAACGGCTACCTTCCGATGGACGACGGGGTGATGGCCCTGTGCGAGGCGGCCCTCGCCGACTTCGCTGAACTGGGCTGCCGGGTCGAGGCCTGCCAGCCGGTCTTCGACCTGACCCGTTTGTGGCAATGCTGGCTGACCCACCGCCACTTCCTGGTGCACGGCAACCTTGCGGCGGCCTATGCCGACCCGGCCAGCCGTGCCTTGCTCAAGCCCGAGGCGCAGTGGGAAGTGGAGGGCGGCCTGCAGCTGACGGCGGCGGCGGTTTACCAGGCCTCGCTGCACCGCAGCGACTGGTACCGCGCGCTGGCCAGCCTGTTCGAGCGTTACGATTTCCTGCTGTTGCCATCGGCGCAAGTGTTCCCTTTCGATGCACGGCAGCCGTGGCCGACGGTGGTCGGGGGGCGGCCGATGGACACTTACCACCGCTGGATGGAGGTGGTGATCGGGCCGACCCTGGCCGGCTTGCCGAGCATCAGCGTACCGGTCGGTTTCAACCCTGCCGGGTTGCCCATGGGCCTGCAGATCATAGGCCCGGCCCAGGCCGACCATGCAGTGCTGCAGCTGGCATACGCCCACGAGCAGCTCACCCGTTGGGTACAGCGCTGCCCGCCCCGGTGCCTGCAAGCCTGAGCAAAGCGCTGGGCAGGCGCGGATCTTGCTGGCTATGCTGACCATCCAGTACAGGGAGGTCATTCACATGGGTATTAGCGCAGACAGTGGCGGCGTGCGTTCGGTGGAGCGGGCGCTGGCCATCGTCGACCTGCTGGGGGAACACCAGGCCCTGGGCCTGGAAGAACTGCACTACCTGACCACGCTGCCCAAGGCCACGGTGTCGCGCATGCTCGCCACCTTGCAGGAGCAGGGTTGGGTGTACCGCGGCCTGAGTGACCGGCGTTACCGCCTGAGTGCGCGACGGCTGTTCGGTGACCGCCAGCTGCGCTTCAAGCGGCGCCTGGTGGAAAGCGCTGCGCCCATGCTGCTGGAGCTCAGCGAACGCACCGGGCTGGTGGCCGACCTTTCATGTTTCGACGGCGAGCGGCTGGAAGTCATGGAAAGTGCCATTCCACAGGTATTGCGCAAGCGCTATCCCCACACCTGCCAGATCGTCGGCCACCATGCCAGCCTGTTCCATTCAGCGATGGGGCGGGCGTGCCTGGGGGAGCTGGCGGTCGATGAGGTGCAGCGCCTGGCGGCCCATGAGCGGCTGCGCGACGACACGGTGCTGCGCGATCTGCAGGAGGATGCGCACAAGGGCTTTGGCCAGCGCACCGAAGGCCACTGGGAGTACCCGGTGCGCTTGCCGTTCCTGATCCGCGCCATTGCCCTGCCGGTGCACGCCGAAGGGCGGCTGGCCGGGAGCATCGCCTTGCACTGGCCGCTCGACCAGGCACCGGTGGAACGGGTGTTGAACCTGCACCTGAACAGCCTGGCAAGCACGGTGGGTGAGGTGCAGCGGGCCTTGGTGGTCTAGCGGCCCTTTCGCGGGTGAACCCGCTCCCACAGGGCCGGTACCGGGCAGGACTATTGACCTTCGCGAAACCCGCTAGGGCTGACTCCCGCCTGCTTGCGGAAAAACCGGCTGAAATACCCCACATCGGCAAACCCCAGTTCGTGGGCGATCTCCTTCACGCTCAGGCTCGAATGCCCGAGCATGCGCTTGGCCTCCAGCACCAGGCGGGCATTGATCACATTCATCGGCGTCATGCCCAGATGCTCCTGGCACAGCCGCCCCAGGGTCGCCAGGGTCATGCCCAGTGCCGCCGCATAGTCCCCCAGTGGCCAATGGGCGCGGTAGTGCATGTCGACCAGCTCGCGAAAGCTGGTCAGCTGCTGGCTGCGCCTTGACGCCGGGCGGTGCTCGCCCTGGGGCACTTGGGGTTCATGGCGCAGCACCTGGATCAACAGCGTCAACAACAATGCCATGCTGCTGGCCACATGCTCGCGGGCGCGGTTGTGGTATTCCTCGCGCAGGGCACGGCACAGTGGCAGCAACGGGTCTTCGTCGTCGGCCCACAGCGGCAGGGGCACCACCTGCGGTTTGCGCACTTGCGCCAGCAGGTGCGGGGCCAGCACCTGAGTGATGCTTTCCAGCGGGTGCTGCGCGGCAGTGATCACCTGGCCCTCGACCTGGCCGGCCCAATGAAAGCCATGCACCACCTGCGCCGGTATGTACACCACGCAGGGCGCCTGCACCTGCAGCCGCTGGCTGTCGAACAGCACCTCCCCGCCACCGCTCTGCAGGTACAGCAACTGCAGCAAGCCTTCGTGACGGTGCGCAGCGATTTCCCAGTTGTGCGCGCCGGAGCGCTGGGAGATCCGCTCCACATGCAGGGCTTCGTGCCACACCGGCTGTGCGGTTTCACCGTACAGGGCGTAGTTGGGGATCTTGTTCATGACGTTGTAATTGTTCTGATCGGTACCTGGCTACTGTGCCACAGCTGCACGCAGGCATCAGCGGGCAAGGGAAAATTGACCGGAATGTGGGGCGGGTTGCAGGTTTTGTCCATTCTGCCGGTGTGCCTGCCGGCCCTAGGCTGTGGCCCAGATCAAGCGACATTCTGGAGAGCAGCATGCACAACAACAATATTCCTTCTCGCTGGTTGGGCCTGGACTCAGCCGTTTGCGTGGTCACCGGTGCTGCCGGTGGCATTGGCGCGGCGCTGGCCGGCGCGCTGGTAGAGCAGCAGGCCCATGTGGTGTTGCTGGACCGCGACCTGGACAAATGCCGCGAACTGGCGGCCACCCTCGGCGAGCGCAGTGTCGGTGAGGTCAGCGCGCTGGGCTGCGACATCGCCGACCCGGCCAGTGTGGAGCGGGCTGCGGCCCAGGTGCAGGCCTTGCACGGGCGCTGCGATGTACTGGTCAACAATGCCAGCGTACTGCGCCCCGGCGCGCTGGACGAGCTGACCCTGGAGCAATGGAACCAGGTGCTGGCGGTCAACCTCAGTGGCTACCTGCTGTGTGCCCAGGCGTTCGGCCGTTCGATGCTGGCGCGCGGCGAGGGGCGCATCGTGCACGTGGCCTCGATTGCCGCCCACTACCCGCAACCCGACAGCGGCGCCTACAGCGTGGCCAAGGCCGGGGTCAGCATGCTGTCGCGTCAGCTTGCGGTGGAGTGGGGGCCACGGGGCGTGCGCAGCAACGCGGTGTGCCCGGGGTTGATCCGCACGCCGTTGTCGGCGGCGTTCTATGCCGACCCGCAGGTCGAGCGCCAGCGCTGCGCGATGACCGCCAACCGGCGCATCGGCGAGCCGCAGGACATCGCCGACGCCGTGCTGTTCCTGGCCAGCCGGCGTGCCGACTACATCAACGGTGCCGAGCTGACCGTGGATGGCGGCCTGGAGAGCATGCCCATGGCACTGATCCCGCGCCCAGGCTTCGAGGGGGCAGGCCGATGAATACGCGCAGCTGTGATGTACTGGTGGTCGGCGCGGGCGCGGGCGGCCTGGCGACGGCGATCACCGCGAAAAAGCTCGGCCTGGATGTGATCGTGATCGAAAAGGACGACTGCTTTGGCGGCACCACGGCGTTTTCCGGCGGCGTGCTGTGGGTGCCCGGTACCGCGCACGGGGCCAACGACAGCCACGCAGCGGCCATGACCTACCTGCGCAACGAAACCGGTGGCTGTTACGACGCAGCCGGGGTCGAGGCATTTTTGCGCTACGCGCCGCAGATGGTGGAATTTTTCGAGCGCGAGACAGCGGTGAAGTTCGTGCCCACGCTGTACCCCGACTATCACCCGCACATCGAAGGTGGCGTCGACGTTGGCCGCTCGATCCTGGCCGCACCTTACGATATTCGCGGCCTGGGGCCAGACATGGCACGCCTGCGCCCGCCGCTGAAAACCATCACCTTCATCGGTATGATGTTCAATTCGTCGAATGCCGACCTCAAGCATTTCTTCAATGTGACCCGTTCGCTGACCTCCTTCGTGTATGTGGCCAAGCGCCTGATGACCCACCTGAAGGAGCTGGCCCTGTACCGTCGCGGTACCCAGGTCACCAGCGGCAATGCCCTGGCGGCCCGGCTGGTACGTTCGGCACTGGACCTGGGCATTCCGATCCTGACCGGTACCCCGGCGCGCCGGTTGCTGCGCGAAGGCGGTCGGGTGGTGGGCGCAGAAGTCGGCCAAGGCGACAGCGAGCTGACCATCCAGGCCCGGCGCGGTGTGGTGCTGGCGTGTGGCGGCTTCTCCCATGACCTGCAGCGGCTACGCCAGGCCTACCCGCATGTGCGCCGCGGCGGCGAGCATTTTTCTCCGGTGCCGGCGGGCAACACCGGTGATGGTGCGCGCATGGCGGAAGCCTTGGGTGCCAAGGTCGATATCCGCCTGCAAGCGGCAGCGGCGTGGATGCCGGTGTCCAAGGTGCCGATGGGGGGCGGGCGGCATATCGCCTTCCCGCATTTGCTCGACCGCTACAAGCCGGGTGTGATTGGCGTGTTGCGTTCGGGGCGGCGCTTTACCAACGAGTCGAACTCCTACCATGACGTTGGTGCGGCCATGATCGAGGCCTGTGCCGGGCAGGCTGAAACGGCCATGTGGCTGGTGTGCGACCGTCGCACCCTGGGCAAATACGGCCTGGGCTTTGCCAAGCCCGCTCCCATGCCGCTGGGGCCGTTGCTGCGCAACGGTTACCTGCTCAAGGGCAACACCCTGGCCGAGCTGGCAGGCAAGGCCGGTATCGATGCGCAAGGGCTGGCGCAGACCGTGCGCGAGTACAACCTTGGCGCGGTGCAGGGCGAAGACCGCCAGTTCGGCCGCGGCAGCACCAGCTTCAACCGCTACCTGGCTGACCCGCAACAGCGGCCCAACCCCTGTGTGGCCCCGATGGGCGAGGGGCCGTACTTTGCCGTGAAAGTGATCATGGGCGACCTGGGCACCTTCGACGGGCTACGTACCAGCGTGGTCGGCGAGGTGTTGGCGGCAGACGGGCAGGCCATCGACGGCCTGTATGCGGTCGGCAACGACCGCGCCAGCATCATGGGCGGCAACTACCCCGGTGCGGGCATCACCCTGGGCCCGATCATGACCTTCGGCTACATCACCGGGCGGCACCTGGCGGGTGTCGAGCAGGGGCTTGCGGCAGTGGGCACTGCGCAGGAGGTGGCGTGATGGACAAGGCCGTCGTCGATCACCGCATCTACACCATCCGCCCGCGCTGCATGGCGGCTTTTCTCGACGCCTTCGACCAGCTGGCGATGCCGATCCTGCTGCGCCACCTGGGGGCGCCGCTGGCCTTCTACACCAGCAGCATCGGGCCGCTGAACCAGGTGGTGCACTTGTGGGGTTATGCCAGCCTCGATGACTTCGAGAAGCGCAGTGCCGCGCGTGACGCCGACCCGGACTTTGCGGCCTATCTGCATGCCACCCGTGACCTGGTGGTGGCGCAGGAGACGCGGATCCTACGGCCGGTTCGGTTACCCAGCCTCGCCCGGCAGTAATCCTGCCTGTGCCGGCAATCGGGCCGCAACGCGGCCCCGATACACCTCCATAAAAACAACAACAGGTGCTACCAGATGAACAACACGCTAGACGTGCGCCAACTGATCGACCAGCAACCCATTGGCAGCTACCAGAAATGGGTGGTGTTCCTGGGCTTTCTGATCATTGCCCTGGATGGGCTGGACGTCGCCATCATCGGTTTTATTGCCCCACAGCTGAAAAGCGACTGGGGCCTGGGCGCGCAGAGCCTGGGTCCGGTATTGAGTGCTGCGCTGATCGGCCTGGCCCTCGGCGCCCTGATTGCCGGCCCCCTGGCCGACCGCTACGGGCGCAAGGCGGTATTGCTGTGCAGCGTGCTGCTGTTCGGCGTCTGGACCCTGGCCTCGGCCTTTTCACCCGACCTTGAAACATTGGTTGCGCTGCGCTTTCTGACCGGGCTGGGCCTGGGCGCCGCCATGCCCAATGCCAGCACCCTGGTCAGCGAGTACGCCCCGGCACGCAGCCGCTCGCTACTGATCACTCTGGCCTTCTGCGGGTTCTCCCTTGGCGCTGCGGCCGGTGGTTTCGTCAGCGCCTGGATGATCCCCAACCTGGGCTGGCGCAGCGTGCTGGTGCTGGCGGGGGTGTTGCCGCTGCTGACCTTGCCATTGCTGTACTGGCGCTTGCCGGAATCGGTCACCTTTCTGGTCAGCAAAGGTGCGGATCGTCAGCGGATCCTGGCGATTGTCCGCCGGCTGTCACCCGCGCACGCCAACGCCGACTGCACCTTCGTCATGCCGGTCACCCCAAGGGCCAGGGGTGGGGCGATCGGCACCATCCTCTCGCCACGCTACCGCTTTGGCACCTGCATGCTCTGGGCCGGTTACATACTGGCGTTGTTCCTGGTCTACCTGTTCAGCGGCTGGTTGCCGACGCTGGTCAAGGAGGGCGGGGGTTTTTCGGTATCCGAAGCGGCCATTGTCACTGCCTGTTTCCAGATAGGCGGGCCGTTGGGTGCGATTTCGGTGGGGTGGGCCATGGACCGCTGCAACCCGCAGCGGGTGCTGATGCTGACCTTCCTGTTCAGTGGCGCGGTCATCTTTGCCATCGGCCAAGTGGCCGGAGACTTTGCCTGGTTGTGCGCGATTGCCAGCGCCGTGGGCTTTGGCCTGAATGGCGCGAGCGTTGGCATGAATGCACTGGCGGCAGCGTTCTACCCCACCGAAGCGCGGGCCACAGGGGCCAGCTGGATGAGTGGCATCGGCCGCATTGGCGCGGTGCTCAGCGCCTTTGCCGGGGCCCAGATGCTGGCCCTGGGCTGGAGCTTTGCGCAGGTTTTCGCAGCGTTGTTGATCCCTGCCGGGCTGGCGGCAGTGGCGGTGTGGCTGCAAGGGCGATGTGCCGCCCAGCGGCTCAGCGCTCCCGGCTGTACATCCGGCATTCCGCCAGCAGAGCCAGCAGGTTCGGCTCACGCTCCCGCGCCTTCAGAAACACCACACCGATATGCTGCTGCAGGCGATACTGCGGCTGCAAGGCAATCAACCTGACGCGGTTTTCGTAAACCGCGGCGATGCGCCCGGGCAGCAAGGCGAAGCCCACGCCCGAGCTGACCATGCTGAGCAAGGTGAAGATGTCGTTCACCTGCATGGCCACCTTCGGTTCGAAGCCGGCTTGCTGGAACACTCGCGCGCCATCGCGGTGGGTGGCGAAGCCTTGGGTGAGGGTGATGAAGGTGGAGTCGGCCAGGTCGGCCAGGTCCACCTCGGGCTGCCCGGCGAAGGGCGAGTCGGTGGGGACGGCGAGGAAGATGTCGTCGGAGAACAGCGGCAGCTGCTCGCAGGCCGGGTCGCTGACGCTCTCGTCCAGCGAGACCAGGATGGCTTCCAGCTCGTGGTTTTTCAGGCGCTGGAGCAAGTCGGTGTTCGAGCCCAGGGTCAGGTCGATATTCAGTTCGCTGCGGCGCAGTTTCAGGCCCATGACCAGCTTGGGCACGGTTTTCACCGTCAGCGAATAGAGCGCGCCCAGGCGGAAGCGTTCGGCGTAGAAACCGGCGGCCTCACGGGTCTGGCGCACCATCTGTTCGGCGTCCTGGATCAGCTGGCGGGCTTTCTTCTCCAGCACGTAGGCACTTTCCAGCGGGATCAGCTGGCGACCCTCGTGCTTGAACAGCGGGCAGCGCAGCGCGTTTTCCAACGAGTGGATGGCGCGGTGCACGCTGACCGCGCTGGTAGACAGCTCGGCGGCGGCGCGGCCGAGGTTGCCGGTGCGCATGAAGGCGAGGAAGGTTTCCAGCTTTTTGAGGGTGAGTTCTTCGTCGATCAGCATGGGGTGGCCTGGCAGCGCGGTGGTTGGGGTGGGTAGGGCTTCAGGGTTGTGTGTGGGCGCTCGATCTCACAGGCGCTGAAAACCCGCAGTCATACACCTCGAATCACCCCCGCCCTTCGATCAACGCCCACAAGGCCGGGTCCTCAAAATCGTCAATCACCAACCCAGCCCCCGCCGCCAGCAACCGCTCCGGGCTCTGCGTCGTCGCCACCCCAACCGTAAAGATCCCCGCAGCACTGGCCGCCGTAACCCCCGGCAACGAATCTTCGAACGCCAGCGCCTGACCAGCCTCAGCACCCAGCCGCTGCAGCCCGGTAAGGTAGGGCAGCGGGTCCGGCTTGGGCCGTGCCAGTTCCTCGGCCACCAGCACATGCTCGAATCGCTGCCCCAGCCCCATGGCGCTCAGCATGTGTTCGGCGTTCAGCCGCGGCGCGTTGGTCACCACGCACATGCCCAGGCCATGATCCTGGGCATAGCCCAGCAGACGCAACAGGCCCGGCATCGGCTCGAGCGCAGGCGACATGTCGCGGAACAGCGCCTCCTTGCGGTCGGCCAGTACCTGGCACTGTTCGGCACTGGCACCGCTGAACAGCTCGGCGAACAGCTCGCCGTTGGCCCGGCCGCTGACCTGCGCGTCGAACTGCGCCTGGCTCAGCTCGCGGCCGTCGTGTTCGTGCAGCAGTTGGCGAAAGGCCTGCAGGTGCAAGGTGTCAGTGTCGGTAAGGGTTCCGTCAAGGTCGAACAGCAGGGCGGTCAGCATGGGATATCCAGATCAAGAAAACACAAGCCAGGGGATCATAACCAATGCTGACGACGAAGGGGGCTGTTCAGTGAGCCACGAAAAGAGTACAAATGTGCTCCATGGACAATCTTACCCCCAAACGCCGCGCCATTTTCAACTTCATTCGCGAGCGTATCGCCGACCACGGCCAGCCACCGAGCCTGGCCGATATCGCCGAGCGCTTCGGTTTTGCCTCGCGCAGCGTCGCGCGCAAGCACATCACCGCGCTGTGCCAGGCCGGTTATATCGATGTCACGCCCAATCAGGCGCGGGGCATTCGCTTGGCCGAACCCTTGCGCAAGCCAGAAATCCTCGAATTACCGGTGCTCGGCCAGGTGGCCGCAGGCGCCCCGATCGGCCCGGACCTGGATATTCACGAGCAGTTGCTGCTCGACCCCAGCCTGTTCCGCCGTACCCCCGACTACCTGTTGAAAGTCCGCGGCGATTCGATGGTGGACGACGGCATCTTCGACGGTGACCTGGTCGGCATTCGCCAGCAGGGCGATGCCCGTGATGGCCAGATCGTGGTTGCGCGCCTGGACGGCGAAGTGACCATCAAGCGCCTGCAACGCCTGGGCAATGCCTACCGGCTGCTGCCGCGCAACCCCGCCTATGCACCGATCGATGTGCAGCCGGAACAGGACTTCTTCATCGAAGGCGTGTTCTGCGGCTTGCTGAGGCGTGACTGATGGGCGCGGTGGTCGACCTCGACAGGCTGCTCGATCAGCGCCGGGTATGGCGTGGCCGGCAGGCCCAGGTTCGGCCACTGGGGTTGCAGCCAACCGGCCATGCCGCCCTTGATGAACGCCTGCCGGAAGGTGGCTGGCCGGCGGCTGCGCTTAGCGAATTGCTGCTGGCCAGCCCGGGCTGCGGTGAGTTGCAACTGCTGTGGCCGACACTGGCCCGGCTGAGTACTGAAGCCAGCCGGGTGGTGCTGGTGGCCCCGCCTTTCATTCCTTACGCCCCGGCCTGGCAGGCGGCGGGGGTGGACCTGCGCTGGCTGGTGCAGGTAAATGCCGAGCCGGCCGATGCCTTGTGGGCCGCCGAACAGTGCCTGCGTTCGGGCAGTTGCGCGGCGGTGCTGTGCTGGCCCGAACGTGCCGATGACCGTGCCTTGCGGCGCCTGCAGGTGGCTGCTGAAACCGGCCAGGCGCTGGCGTTCGCCTGCAGGCCGCAACAGGCGGCGCACAACCCTTCGCCCGCAGCACTGCGCATTGCCGTCGACACCCGGCCGGCGCAATGGCGTGTATTGAAAAGCCGTGGTGGCATGCCACCAGCGCTGCCCATCGCCTGCCCGGGCCGGGGCTGATGCAACATGCTCTGGGCCTGCATCCTGCTTCCGCAGCTGGCGCTCGACACCGTCCTGCGTGAGCGTGACGACCCTGATACGCCGCTGGTGCTGGTTGGCGGGCCCACCCAGCGACGCGTGTTGCAGGCGGTCAACCTGGCGGCTGCTGCGCTCGGCCTGCGTGCCGGGCAAACCCTGACAGCGGCGCGCGCCCTGGCCGATGGCTTTACCTGTGTCGAAGCCGACCCCAGACGCATCGATCAGGTACAGCAGCTGCTGGCAGCCTGGGCCTACCGCTTCAGTGCCCAGGTCAGCCTGCATTACCCACGGGCGCTGTTGCTAGAGGTGGGCTCCAGCCTGCAACTGTTCGGGCCCTGGCCCTCGTTCGAGGCCCAATTGCGGCAGGAACTCGCAGAGTTGGGCCTGCGTCAGCGCATCGTCCTGGCCAGCAACCCGGTGGCGGCACGCATGCTCGCCAATGGTCACGACGGCCTGGCCGTGCCCGATGCTGACGACACCCGGGCGGCGCTCCTGGGCATGCCGATCGAGCGTGTCGGCTTGCCGGCCGACGCCGCGGATGCCTTCGCTCGCATGGGGCTGCGGCAACTGGGCCAGGTGCTGGCCTTGCCGCGCGACACACTGGCGAAACGCTTTCCTGCCCAGGTGCAGTTGCACCTTGACCAATTGCTCGGCCTGCGCAATTTCGGCCTGGATTTCTACCAGCCGCCGGACCGCTTCGAAGCCCGTCTTGAGCTGAATTTCGACGTCGAATCACACCAGGCCCTGCTGTTCCCGCTGCGGCGCATGCTCAATGACCTGGCCGCCTTCCTGGCTGGGCGCGACTGTGGTGTTCAGCGGTTCTGCCTGCACCTGGAACACGTCGAAGGGCCGGACACCTTGCTTAAGGTGGGGCTGCTGGCGGCCGAGCGGGATGCCGCAAGGCTGTTCGAGCTGGCCCGGGGGCGCCTGGAGCCGCTACGCATTCCCGCCCCGGTGCGCAACCTGCGGCTGGTTGCCGAAGACCTGCCAGCCTTTGTGCCGCAGCACCATGCGTTGTTCGACCCACGAGCACAACAGGCGCAACCTTGGGAGCAATTGCGCGAGCGCCTGCGCGCCCGGCTGGGGGATGAGGCAGTCAAGGGCCTGAGCGCCGCAGCCGATCATCGCCCCGAGTGCGCCTGGCAAGCGCGAGAGCAGGGCGCCCAGGGCAGCATGCCGGTCGCCCCCGGTAGCCGCCCTGGCTGGTTGTTTGCCGCGCCCATGGCGCTGGACGAAGCCGGCTACCAGGTGCAGGGGCAGGCCGAACGCATCGAATCGGGTTGGTGGGATGGCGCTGACGTGCGCCGCGACTACTACCGCATCGAAACCCGTGACGGCCTGCGCGGCTGGGCCTACCGCGACCTGAGCCAGGCCGGGCCGCTGTGGCTGCAGGGCTGGTTCGCATGAACACCCAGGGTTATGCCGAGCTGCACTGCCTGTCCAATTTCAGCTTTCAGCGCGGTGCCTCCAGCGCTGACGAGTTGTTCCGGCGTGCGCGTGAGCAAGGCTATCAGGCCCTGGCGATCACTGACGAATGCACCCTGGCGGGCATCGTCAGGGCCTGGCAGGCCGCCAAGGAGCATCAGCTGCAACTGATCGTGGGCAGCGAGGTGCAATTGCAGGACGGCCCCAAGCTGGTGCTGCTGGTGGAGAACCTGGTCGGCTATCAAAACCTCTGCGCCCTGATCACCCGGGCCCGGCGGCGGGCGCCAAAGGGTGAGTACCAATTATTCCGTGACGACGTGCTGCACCATCATCAAGGCTTGCTTGCCCTGTGGGTGGCCGATGACAGCGGCGATACCGCTGCTGGCCAGTGGCTGCGCAGCGTGTTCGATAACCGCCTGTGGCTGGCTGTGCACCTGCACCGGGGCAGTGACGATGCCTTGCGCCTGCAGCATTCGCTCGCCATGGCGACCAGGCTGGGTATCGGCGCGGTGGCCTGCGGCGACGTGCACATGCATGTGCGTGGCCGGCGTGCGCTGCAGGACTGCATGGCTGCCATCCGCCAGCATTGTCAGGTGGCCGAGGCCGGGCGCTTTCTGTTTGCCAATGGCGAGCGGCATCTGCGCAGCCAGGCACAACTGGGCGAGCTGTACCCCGGCGACCTGCTGGCCGAGACGCTCGCCATCGCCGAGCGCTGCCGGTTCGACCTGAGCGAGTTGCACTACCAGTACCCGCGCGAATTGGTGCCTCAAGGCCATACACCAGCGACCTGGCTGAGTGAGTTGTGCGAACAAGGCTTGCCGTTACGCTGGCCGGGCGGGCCAAGCCGCAAAGTGCGGGATGTGCTGGCCAAGGAGCTGGCGCTGATCGAAGAGCTGGGCTACGAGAGTTATTTTCTGACCGTGCACGACATCGTCGCCTTCGCGCGCAGGGAGGGCATCCTGTGCCAGGGGCGTGGTTCGGCGGCCAACTCGGTGGTGTGTTTCGTGCTGGGCATCACCGAACTCGACCCCATGGAGCACCGCCTGCTGTTCGAGCGCTTCCTGTCACGCGAGCGCAACGAGCCGCCCGATATCGATGTGGACTTCGAGCATGACCGGCGCGAAGAAGTGATCCAGTACGTGTTCCGCCGTTATGGCCGACACCGCGCGGCGCTCACTGCGGTGGTGAACACTTATCATGCTGCGGGTGCTGTGCGGGATGTGGCGCGGGTGCTGGGGTTGCCCGCCGACCAGGTGGATGCCCTGGCCAAATGCTGTGGCCGCTGGAGCGACCGTATTCCCGATGCGCAGCGCCTGGCTGAAGCCGGTTTCGAGGCCGGCAGCCCTTCGCTGCGGCGGGTGCTGGTGCTGGCCGGTGAGCTGATCGGCTTCCCCCGGCACCTGTCGCAGCACCCGGGTGGTTTTGTCATCTCGCAGCAACCGCTGGACCAGCTGGTGCCGGTTGAAAATGCCGCGATGGCAGAGCGCACGGTCATCCAGTGGGACAAGGATGACCTGGACATGGTCGGCCTGCTCAAGGTCGATGTGCTGGCGCTGGGCATCCTCAGCGCCCTGCGCCGTTGCTTCGACCTGCTCCAGCGCCACCGCGGTCGGCACCTGACCCTGGCCACCATCCCCAGCGAAGACCCGGCCACCTACGCCATGATCAGCCGCGCCGAAACCATGGGCGTGTTCCAGATCGAGTCACGCGCGCAGATGGCCATGCTACCCCGGCTGCAGCCCAACACGTTCTACGACCTGGTCATCGAGGTGGCCATCG
This sequence comes from Pseudomonas sp. 8_5_2, assembly GCF_059295255.1. Classification (NCBI taxonomy): domain Bacteria; kingdom Pseudomonadati; phylum Pseudomonadota; class Gammaproteobacteria; order Pseudomonadales; family Pseudomonadaceae; genus Pseudomonas; species Pseudomonas sp. 8_5_2. Next base: position 3,095,370 of record NZ_CM181238.1, on the reverse strand, counting down.
TCCGCCCGGGGCCGATCCAGGGTGACATGGTGCACCCGTACCTGCGCCGGCGTCTCAAACAGGAGCCGGTGACGTACCCTTCGCCGCAGCTCAAGGAAGTCTTCGAGCGGACCCTGGGGGTGCCGCTGTTTCAGGAACAGGTGATGGAACTGGCAATGGTCGCAGCCGACTACAGCCCCGGTGAAGCCGACCAGCTGCGCCGCAGCATGGCGGCCTGGAAGCGTCACGGCGGCCTGGAACCGCACCGCGAGAGGTTGGTGCAGGGCATGCTGCGCAATGGTTACGACCTGGCGTTTGCCGAGCGCATCTTCGAACAGATCAAGGGCTTTGGCAGCTATGGCTTCCCGGAGTCCCACGCCGCCAGCTTTGCCTTGCTGTGTTATGCCAGCAGCTGGCTGAAGTGCCATGAGCCGGCGATATTCACCTGTGCGCTGGTCAATAGCTGGCCGATGGGTTTCTACAGCCCCGACCAGTTGCTGCAAGAAGCGCGACGGCAAGGCATCGAGGTTCGGCCGGTTGATGTCTGCCACAGTGAGTGGGACTGCACCCTCGAGCCGGATACCCAAGGCGTCCTGGGCATTCGCATGGGCATGCGCCTGGTGCGAGGGCTGGCTGAGGCCGATGCCAGGCGCCTGGAGCAGGCGAGGGCGCAGCGACCCTGGCGCGATGTCGAAGACCTGTGCCGGCGCGCGGGGCTTGATTCGCGTGCCCGTGCGCGCCTGGCCGATGGCGGGGCACTGCGTGCCTTGGCCAGCGACCGCCACCAGGCACGCTGGCAGGTGGCAGCGGTGCAGGCACAACTGCCTTTGTTCGCCGAGGTTGAGGCTTTGCCTGAAACGCCAGTGCAGCTGCCAGTGCCCTCGGTGGCCGAGGACCTGGTGGCCGATTACCAGACCTTGGGTACCACGCTGGGGCCGCATCCGTTGGCCTTGCTGCGCACACGGCTGCGGGCGCTGGGCTGTCGCAGTTCGAGTGAGCTGGAGGGTGTCGAGCATGGCGACAGCATTGCCGTGGCCGGGCTGGTGGTCGGCCGGCAGCGGCCGCAGACTGCCAGTGGCGTGACATTTGTCACGCTTGAAGATGAGCACGGGATGATCAACGTGGTGGTGTGGCGCGACCTGGCCGAGCGGCAGCGGCGGGCGCTGGTAGGGTCACAGTTGCTCAAGGTCAGCGGGCGGCTGGAGCAGGAAAATGGCGTGCGTCACCTGATTGCCCGGCGGCTGGAGGATGTGACTTTGCTGTTGCAGGGGCTGGATGTGCGCAGTCGGGATTTTCATTGAGTATGTCCGCTTGCACAGGGATCGCATCAAGGCTGACAGGCGCTGAAAATGCTGTGGCGAAAACTGCCAGCCCTGATGCAACCAGCCAAAGCTCATAGAATCTCCCCCAGATCACACCATCGCCAGCCGCTGCTTGCGCGTCGGCGCCGGAAACGCCCGGTCGATCGCCCGCAGGTCTTCGCTGGTCAAACTCAGCGCACCCGCCGCCGCATTCAGGCGCACATGCTCGGGCGTGACAGCCTTGGGAATGGCGATTACCCCGCTATGACGGGTTACCCAGGCCAGGCTGACCTGGGCCGGTGTCGCACCATGGCGCTCGGCAATCTGCGTCAGCACCGGGCTTTGCAACAAGCGCCCGGCCTGCGCCAGCGGGCAGTAGGCCATGGTCGGCAGCGCGCGCTTTTCGCACCACGGCAGCAGGTCGAACTCGATGCCGCGCTCGGCCGGGTTGTACAGCACCTGGTTGGTAGCGCAATCGAGATTGTCCAGCTCACGCAGGTCATCGACATCGAAATTGGACACCCCCCAGCGCCTGATCTTGCCTTGCTCGCGCAAGCGCTCGAAGGCCTCGACGGTTTCATCCAGCGGGTGCTGGCCACGCCAGTGCAACAGGTACAGGTCGATGCAGTCGGTGCCCAGGCGCTTCAGGCTGCGCTCGCAGGCGGCCGCCATGCCGCTGCGGCTGGCATTGTGCGGGTAGACCTTGCTGACCAGGAACACCTGGTCGCGGCGCCCGGCAATGGCCTGGCCAACCACGGTTTCTGCACCGCCTTCGGCATACATTTCGGCGGTGTCGATCAAGGTCAGCCCCAGCTCGATGCCCTGCTGCAGGGCCGCCACCTCGGCAGCCTCGCGGCCTGGGTCTTCGCCCATGTACCAGGTGCCTTGACCGATAACCGGAACGTTCGAACCTGCCAGTTTCACGTAACGCATGTCACCTCCGGGATGTGGGTATTGGAAAGCAGTACTTCAAGCAATGCTTGCGCTGCAGTGGACAGCTTGTGCTCGCTGAGGGCGATCACGCCGATACGCCGCTCGACGGTGGGCTCGACCAAGGTCACGCAGCGTGCGCCCAGCTCCTGCATCTGGTTGATGCACAGCGCGGGCACGGCACTGACCCCCAGGCCGCTGGCAACCATGCGGCCGATGGTCGCCAACTGATGGCTCTCGAACGCTACCGTGAGCTTGCCGTGGCAGGCAGCCACGTTCTGCTCCATCAGCAAGCGTACGGCTGATGGGCGCTGCAACGCCACAAAGTCTTCGGCCATCAGCTGCGTCCAGCTGACCTGGGGCAGCAGCGCCAACGGTGAATCGGCGGGCACCACGGCGACGAAGCGGTCCATGTACAACGGATAGAAGCTCAGCCCGTCGATGTTGTCCGGCTCGAAGCCGATGCCCAGTTCGACGCGGCGGTGGCGCACCAGTTCCTGTACCTGTTCGTTGATCACGTCATGCACGGTGACATTGACCTTGGGGTAGCGTTGCCGAAATACCTTCAGCGATTGCGGCAGCAAGTTGCCGGCAAAGGCCGGCATGGCCGCTACCGACACCCGGCCCAGCTGCAGGGTGAAACGCTGGCGCAGCATTTCTTCGGTGTCGTCCCAGTCGGCCAGCAGGCGCCTGGCCAGTGGCAGCAGCACTTCGCCTTCGGCGGTCAGGCTGACGCTGCGCGTGGTACGGCTGAGCAGGGCGCCGCCAAGGTTTTCTTCCAGTGCCTTGATGGTCAGGCTCAAGGCCGGTTGGGAGACATGCAGGTGCTCACCCGCCTGGGCGAAGCTCTGGTACTTAGCCACGGTGACAAAGGCACGCAGTTGCTTGACGTTCATGACAGGCCTACAGTTTGTTTTGTAAAAGTTATCAATCGATGATTAAAACAAAATTAACAAATCAGTCGCTTGCGGTGAAGATGTCTACACACGCTCACCGACAGCATCGTCGGTTCAACAACTACAAAAGGCGGATCAGCATGGCCGGACTGGACAAGCGCGTTGCAACCTACGAACAGGCCCTTGAAGGCTTGACCGACAACATGACGGTACTGGCCGGTGGCTTCGGCCTGTGCGGCATTCCGGAAAACCTCATCAGTGAAATCAGGCGGCGTGGCGTCAAGGGCCTTACGGTGGTTTCCAACAACTGCGGCGTCGACGGCTTTGGCCTCGGTGTGCTGCTGGAGGACCGGCAGATCCGCAAGATGGTGGCGTCCTATGTGGGCGAAAACGCCGAGTTCGAACGCCAGCTGCTCAGCGGTGAACTGGAAGTCGAGCTGACCCCGCAGGGCACCCTCGCCGAGAAGATGCGCGCCGGCGGTGCCGGTATCCCGGCCTTCTATACGGCGACCGGTTACGGCACCCCGGTTGCCGATGGCAAGGAAGTGCGCGAGTTCAAGGGCCGCAAGTACATCCTCGAAGAATCCATCACCGGTGACTTCGCCATCGTCAAGGGCTGGAAGGCCGACCATTACGGCAACGTGGTGTACCGCAACACCGCGCAAAACTTCAACCCGCTGGCGGCCACCGCCGGCAAGATCACCGTGGTCGAAGTGGAAGAGATCGTCGAACCCGGCGTGCTGCTGCCCAGCGAAATCCATACCCCGGGCATCTTCGTCGACCGCGTCATCGTCGGCACCTTCGAAAAGCGTATCGAAAAGCGCACCGTCAAGGCCTGAGCGCCATCACCAGAACAACAAAGAGATCCTGACCATGGCACTGACCCGCGAACAGATGGCACAACGCGTTGCCCGTGAACTGAAGGACGGCTACTACGTCAACCTGGGCATCGGCATTCCGACCCTGGTGGCCAACTACGTGCCCGCCGACATGGATGTAATGCTGCAATCTGAAAACGGCCTGCTCGGCATGGGCGAGTTCCCTACCGAAAGCACGCTCGACCCCGACATGATCAACGCCGGCAAGCAGACCGTCACTGCCCGCCGTGGCGCCTCGATCTTCGATTCGGCGCAGTCGTTCGCCATGATTCGTGGCGGCCACGTCGACCTCACCGTGCTGGGCGCTTTCGAGGTGGACGTGCAAGGCAACATCGCCTCGTGGATGATCCCCGGCAAGCTGGTCAAGGGCATGGGCGGTGCCATGGACCTGGTCGCTGGCGCCGACAACATCATCGTCACCATGACCCACGCCTCGAAAGACGGCGAGTCCAAGTTGCTGGCGCAGTGCAGCCTGCCGCTGACCGGTGCCGGCTGCATCCGCAAGGTGTTGACCGACCTGGCCTACCTGGAAATCGAAGACGGCGCCTTCATCCTGCGCGAGACCGCACCTGGGGTGAGCGTCGAGGAAATCATCGAGAAAACCGCCGGCAAGCTGATCGTGCCCGATGATGTCAAGGAAATGACCTTCTAAGCATCACCTCAATCCCTGTGGGAGCGGGTTCACCCGCGAATGCGGCGGTGAATTTACCGAAGCATTCGCGGGTGAACCCGCTCCCACAGGGATTTTGCGTTATTCGGCAAAACTGCCCCCTCATAAAACCAATAAAAGGAATTGCCCTGTGGCCGCTGAAATCCAAGACAGCCGTTCCGCCCGCTTTGCCTTGCGCTGTTCCAACTGGGCCGAACGCTGGTTCCCCGATTCCTGGGTGTTCGCCGCATTGGCGGTACTGCTGGTGTGCCTCGGTGCCCTGGCAATGGGCGCCAAACCCACCGACACGGCCAAGGCCTTCGGCGATGGCTTCTGGAGCCTGATCCCGTTCACCATGCAGATGGCCTTTGTGGTCATCGGCGGCTATGTGGTGGCCAGCTCGCCGCCCGCCGCGCGGCTTATCGACCGCTTGGCGCGCATCCCCGGCAATGGTCGCTCGGCCGTATGCTGGGTGGCGCTGATCTCGATGCTGGCGTCGCTGCTCAACTGGGGCTTGTCGCTGGTATTCGGCGGGCTGCTGGTACGCGCCCTGGCGCGGCGCACCGAGCTGAAAATGGACTACCGTGCCGCCGGTGCGGCAGCCTACCTGGGCCTGGGCGCCGTATGGGCGCTGGGGCTGTCATCCTCGGCGGCGCAGCTGCAGGCCAACCCGGCCAGCCTGCCACCGTCGATCCTGTCGATCACCGGGGTCATTCCCTTTACCGAAACCATCTTCCTGTGGCAGTCGGGCGTCATGCTGGCAGCGCTGATCGTGGTCTCGCTGGTGATTGCCTATGCCACGGCGCCAGGCCCGAACAGTGCGCGCAGCGCCGAGGACTGCGGTATCGACCCCTGCTTCACCGCGCCTCCTGCGCCCCAGCGCACCCGCCCGGGTGAGTGGCTGGAGCACCGCCCGATCCTGATCCTGTTGCTGGTGGCACTGGCTGCGGGCTGGCTGTACCAGGAGTTCGCGACCAAGCCGGCGATTACTGCGATTTCCGGGCTGAACACCTACAACCTGTTGTTCATCATGCTTGGTGCCTTGCTGCACTGGCGCCCGCGCAGTTTTCTTGACGCTGTGGCGCGTGCGGTGCCGACCACAACGGGCGTATTGATCCAGTTCCCGTTGTATGGCTCGATCGCTGCCATCCTCACCCAGGTGAAGGGCGTCGATGAACAGACCCTGGCCCATCACATCTCGCTGTTCTTCACCCAGATTGCCACCCATGACACCTATGCCTTGTTGATGGGCGTGTACTCGGCGGTGCTGGGCTTCTTCATCCCTTCGGGCGGCGGCAAGTGGATCATCGAGGCGCCTTACGTGATGCTGGTGGCCAATGACCTGCAGTATCACCTGGGCTGGGCGGTGCAGATCTACAACGCTGCCGAAGCCTTGCCGAACCTGATCAACCCGTTCTACATGCTGCCGCTGCTGGGCGTGCTGGGGCTCAAGGCGCGTGACCTGATCGGGTTTTCGTTCGTGCAGTTGCTGGTGCATGCGCCATTGGTGCTGGTGTTGCTGTGGGCCTTGGGCACGACGCTGCAGTATGCGCCACCGGTAATGCCGTAACCGCTGCGCGGTTGAGCCCGCGCCCAAGGTTTGGCGCCGGGCTCAACACGCGTATCATGGCTGCCTTCGCCTGGGAGCCCCGCGCCACATGTCTATCCGATTGAAACTGCTGCGAAAGAAACTGGGCATGACCCTGGAACTGCTGGCCGAGAAAACCGGCATGACCAAAAGCTACCTGTCCAAGGTCGAGCGCGGCCTGAACACGCCGTCGATCGCTGCCGCCTTGAAGTTGGCGCGGGCGCTGAACGTCAACGTCGAAGAACTGTTCGCCGAAGAACAGCACGGCCAGAGCCGTTACAGCCTGGTGCGCAGTGGCCAGCGCCAGGCCCTGGTCGGGGATGGGCAGGGCCCCGGCTACGCGGCGCTCACCAACCAGGTGGGGCAGCGCAGCCTGTTGCCGTTCCTGATCCAGCCACCGTCAGAATTCAGTGACCCCACGTTCAAGGAGCACCAGGGCGAGGAGTTTCTGTTCGTGCACGCCGGTCAGGTGGAGGTGGACTTCATGAACGAGCGGGTGCTGCTGGAGCAGGGCGATGCCCTGCATTTCGACGCGCAAACACCGCACCGCCTACGCTCGGTGGGGGCGCTGCCGGCACAGTTGCTGGTCGTGGTACACCACGGGGAAGCATAAAATGACGGGGGGGCGCAGTGCGGCCTCAGCGCCAGTGCCGGCTATCTCATCGGTGAAACGCTACAGCGAACATCCCCACCCGCCTGCGCATATTCTGCATGTCGATATTTTGACGAACTCGCCTATCACCCATTGAATTTTATTATGGTGTCGGATCATTGACGTAGTGTCACTGTGCCCATAAGCTCAATTCAACAGCAATACAACTCCCGCCACACCGCGCCAATAACTCATTGATTTTCCTCTTTAAAGGAAGGGCGTATGCGCACGACTCTGATTATCAAATCGATGTTTCTGATGGTGCTTCTGAGTGGCGCGGCTCGCGCGGCGGATTCGTATATAAACCAAAACAGTATCATTCCTGTTTCAACCGCAGTCTGGTTCTTTGCTTTTGCAGTTGTCGGTTTTGTGGCCGTGGCCAACCGTAGAAAGATCTGAACCTGATTGCACGCTGGAGGGTTGATCACCCCGCCGTCGGCTTGTCAATTCCCCAACCGTTGCTATATTCCCTGTAGCCTGTGAACGTCCACGGTTGCAGGCAGCGCAGGGTAGCTGCGCAGCGTCAAGGTAAGGGCCTGCAGAAAGGTCCAGGCCATCGCGGCAGCAGTCCGTCGCGAAGCGGAGCGAGAGTTGGTGTGTTGTTCTCATTCAGTGCTCTTTGTCGGGCCATTTGGCCGGAGGGACCCTCATGATGCGTTCAATGTTTGCCGCGTTCTGCATGCTGGCGGCGTGGTCTGGTGTGACCAATGCCGATCAGTCCGGTGCTACCTACCTGCTCAGCCCTGGCGATGTGGTGATGGTTTCGGTATGGCAGGAAGACAGCCTGCGTCAAGAAGCCACCGTACTTCCCGATGGCAGCATCACCTTCCCACTGGCCGGGCGCATCAATGTCGCCGGGCTGGATGTGACCGCAGTTGAAAAACAAGTTGCCAGCAAACTCGAAAAATTCCTCCCCGACCCGAATGTCAGCGTTGTCGTCAAGAGCATTGCCGGCAACCTGGTGTATGTCCAAGGCAAAGTGATCAAGCCCGGACCGGTACAAATGGCAGGCCCGACCGCCGTGCTGCAGGCCCTGAGCATGTCGGGCGGCCTGGACAAGTTTGCTGACGAAAGCGATATCAAGGTGGTCCGCGGCACTGGCACTTCCCAAAAGATCCTGCCCGTGCGATATAAGGACCTGGTGTCTGGGCGGGACATGTCCACCAACATCCAACTTCAGGCTGGCGATACGCTGGTCGTTCCTTGATCTTGCCTTTAATAAGAACACTTAATGCCTCTTCTAAGAACAACTCGCATTGCGACGGCAATCCTGGTATTGCCGTTCACGGACGCGGTCCTGGCGGCAAATTGGCAGTCTACGGTGGTGGTACCGACATCCGTTGAATACGACAGCAACCCGTTGTTGCTGTCGTCGGGGGAGAAAGGTGTAACGCGCACGATCATCGCGCCCGATTACACCCTGATCGGCACCTTCGACCGTGACGAATTGAGGTTGGGGCTGGGCATGCATGTATTGCGCTCATCCGACACGGATATCGTCGATGACCGTGAAGACCCCGACATCAGCCTGGGCTGGCAACGCACCACCGAACGCGGGCGTTTCGGCCTGCTGGCGCGTTACAACGAGAGCTCGACGCTGTCGGGGACGGTGCTGGACACGGGGGTGATCACCACCGACGGTACGCAGAAGCTGTACACGCTGACCGGCAACTGGAGCCAGGCAGTCACTGAGCGCAGCACCCTGAGCAACGAAACCACCTACAACCGTGCCCGTTACGACATCAGTACCCTGACGGGCTACGAAGAACTGGCAAACGTATTCACCTGGACCTATGCCTGGAGCGAGCGCGCCGATGTGTATGCCCGCTTTGGCGCCCGGCGCTACGAGCCCGAGCAGGACCTGACCGCGACGGCCTCCAACAGCTACACGCCCGCAGTTGGCATCAAGTACCAGCTGGCTGCAGGCTTGAGTGCCGATGCCCACGTTGGCGTCAATGAAGTGTCGGGTGACGACGGCGGGCGGCGCGGGGAGGGCGGGGTTTCGCTGCTGTACACCGGTGTGCGCTCCGATGCCAGCTTCACGGCTGAGCGCAGCACGGTGGCCAGCGCCGAAGGCGGCTTCGCCGAGCTGGACCAGGTACGCGGTGTGTGGAGTTACGCGGTGGGCGAGCTGACCCGGGTGGGCGCGGACGCCGCCTGGCAAGACAGCAAGGGGCAGTCGCCCAACACGCTACAGACGTACAGCGTATGGGCCAGCCGCCAGTTTTCGCCGTACTGGGACCTGCGCCTGTCGCTGATGTACAAGGAACGGCAGCAGGACCACGAAGCCGATGCAACCGCGACGATCGTTGGTCTGACGTTGACGTACAGGTATCCCGACATCTGAACTTCAGGCAGGTGGCCCCATGAAGTCTGACTACGAACTCTCGATCAGAGATTACATCGCCATTATCAAGGACAGGGCCCTGGTGTTAGGGGTGAGTGCCGTAGTCATTCTTGCCGCGACCGTGGCGGTCGCGTTGATGGTGCCGCCGATCTACCAGTCGACCGGCACCATCCTGGTGGAATCACAGCAGATTTCGCCCGAGCTGGTGTCGACCAACACCACCAGTTTTGCCGATGAGCGCATCGAGGTGATTCGCCAGCGGGTGATGACCCGCGAAAACCTGCTGCGCATCATCGACAAGTACAGCCTGTTCGCCGACAAGCGCCTCAGCGAAAGCGACAAGATCGACCAGATGCGCAATGCCATCGTGGTCGAAACCCTCACCACCTTTGTGCGCGGGCGCGGCGAAGCGACCGTTGCCTTCAATGTGTCCTTCGAGCACAAGCAGGCGCAAGTGGCCAAGGAAGTCGCCGACGAGCTGGTGACACTTTTCCTTAACGAAAACCTCAAGCAGCGCACCGAACGGGCCAACGAAACCACCGAATTCCTTACCCAGGAGGCGAACAAGCTGGGCGCCGAACTGGCCAGCCTGGAAAACCAGCTGGCCGATTTCAAGCAGGCCCATGCCAACGCCTTGCCGGAGCACCAGACCCTGCGCATGAACATGCTGTCGCGCTCGGAGCTGGAGTTCCGCGAGGTCGACCGTGACTACAAGGCGGCCCAGGAAGAACTGCGTTACCTGGAGCTGGAACTGTCTGCCGCCAACGCCGGGCTAGGCACCAAGGCCACCGAAGGCAGCAAGCCTGCCAGTGCCGACCAGCCGCAGGACCTGCCCAGCCTGAAGGCCGAATACGCGCGGCTGCTGAGCCGCTACAAGGACGCCCACCCGGACGTGGTCGCGGTCAAGCGCAAGATCGATGCATTTCAGGCCACCGGTGGCCGCACTGCAGTGGCCTCCACGGTCAGCCTCGACGTCGCCCGGGTACGTGCCAAGATGAGCGCTGCCCAGGAGCGGATCAGTTCGCTGGCCGAGCAGAAGCGCGAATTGACCCGCAAGATGGAAGGCTACGAGGCCGAGATCCTCGAGGCGCCGCAAGTCGAGCGTGGCCTGGTGACCTTGATGCGTGACCATGACAACGCCCGCAAGAAGTACGAAGAAATCCGCGCCAAGGAAATGGGCGCGAAGATTACCGAAAGCCTGGAACAGGAGAACAAGGCTGAACGCTTTGTACTGCTGGAGCCACCGCTGATGCCCGAGAAACCGATCAAGCCGAACCGCAAGAAGATCGCCGCACTGGGCCTGGTGCTGGCACCGGCCGGTGGCGGCGCACTGGTGATGCTGCTGGAGATGCTCAACCAGCGCGTGCGCGGCGTCGGGGCCCTGGAAAGCCTGCTGGGCAAGCGGGTGCTGGTAGCGCTGCCCTACATCGATACCCGCGCCGACGTGGCCAGGCGCAAGCGCTGGCGCAACTGGCTGATTCTGGCGGCACTGGCGCTGGCGGCTATCATGATAGTGCTGGTACACATGTTCTACATGCCACTGGATGTGCTGTTGTTCAAGGCCATGTCTCGGTTTGCATAGGGAAAGCAGTGATGGACAGGATCAAGCCGGTTGTAGGCAACACGATTCACCAGGTTACCCCGGGCACTCCCCAGGTTGTCTCAGCCCCCCCCGGCACGGCCCTGGCCGAGGTGCCTGGCCAGTTCGACTACGTGAACACCAAGGTGGTGTCGCTGCGCGCAGACCACCTGGAGCGCAACCGCATCGTCGCCTATAACAAGAACTCCAACATGAACGGGCCGATCGACCTGCTGCGCACGCAGGTGCTCAGGATCATGGAGGAGAACGGTTGGCGTACCTTGGGCATCACCTCGCCAACCCCTGAGGCGGGCAAGACGGTGCTGGCAATCAACCTGGCCATGAGCATCGCCCACTACACCACCAGGACCGCATTGCTGGTGGACTTCGACCTGCGTCGGCCCAAGGTTGGCAGCACGCTGGGCCTGCCGATGGAGCAGGCACTGAACGAGTTTCTGAGCGACAAGGCTGACTTGCAGGATTGCCTGGTCAACCCGACCCTGCCGCGTTTTGTGGTGCTGCCGACGCGGGTGCCGGTGCCGTTGTCGACCGAGATGCTGTCCTCGCCGAAAGTGCACAACCTGATCGGCGACTTGCGCAACCGTTACGAGTCGCGCATCTGCATTTTCGATTTGCCACCGTTGCTCAGCTCGGACGATGCGATCACCGTGATACCCAAGTTCGATTGTGTATTGCTGGTGGTCGCCAACGGCATGAACAACAAGAAGGAAATCGAGGACTGCCTGCATCACCTGGCCACGGTGAACCTGGTCGGTACGGTGTTGAACAAGGCCGACGAGCAGCCGCGCACCTATTACTGAGGCTTCCTCCATCGCCGGCAAGCCAGCTCCCACCCAGACCGCATCGAATTCAAGCCATGCGCCGTACTTGTGGGAGCCTGGCTTGCCGGCGATGGGCCGCATAGCGGCCCCAATTGCTTACTGACTGGCATTGCGCAAAGCGCCCCCAAAATGTCAGCCCTGGCACTTGCTCCACGGATACTGCAATTCCCACTCCCAGGCATGGCGCACAATTTCCTCCAGTGATGCAAACTCCGGCCGCCAACCCAGCACATCGATTGCCTTGCTCGCATCTGCCACCAACCGCGGCGGGTCGCCGGCGCGACGCGGCGCGTCGAGGGTATTGATCTGCCGGCCAGTCACCGACCGGGCGGTATCGATCACCTGCTGCACCGAGAACCCCAGGCCATTGCCCAGGTTGAACGCGGCCCGTTCACCGCCCGCCAGCAGGTAATCCACCGCCAGCGCATGCGCCGCGGCAAGGTCAGCCACATGCACGTAGTCGCGTATGCAGGTGCCATCTGCGGTGTCGTAGTCGCGGCCGAACACCGTCACCGCCTCGCGGCGGCCTGATGCGGCCTGCAGTATAAGCGGGATCAGGTGGGTCTCCGGATCGTGACGCTCCCCGAGCTGGCCTTCCGGGTCGGCACCCGCTGCATTGAAGTAGCGCAGGCAAACCGACTTCAGGCCATAGGCCCGGTCGAAGTCCTCGAGGATCTGCTCGACCATCCATTTGCTCAGCCCGTAAGGGTTGATCGGCCCCTTGGCGTGCGCTTCGTCGATGGGGACATACTGCGGGTTGCCGTAAACGGCGGCACTCGAAGAAAACACCAGATGCCTGATGCCGGCATTGACCATGGCCTGCAACAGAGAGAGGGTGGCCGCCACGTTGTTCTGGTAGTACTTGCCTGGCGCGCTCACCGACTCGCCCACCTGGATGAACGAGGCAAAGTGAAACACGGCGTCGAAGCGGCAGACGCCAAACAGCACATCCAGTGCGGGTTCGTCGGCAATGTCGAGTTTGGCCCACTGGATGCCCGGGCCGGGTGATACCAGGTCCGCCACCACCACCTCATGGCCGCTGCCCAGCAGGTGCTTGACCATGTGCGAGCCAATGTAGCCCGCGCCACCCACTACCAGAAACTTCATCCGCACCTCCTGTGTTCTGCTGTGTTGTACAGACGCAGTGAACCGTCCCTGAAACGTGCAGGTGGGATGATCAGCTACCGGTGACCTGAGCGTAGATGGCCATATGCTCTATTTCAAGAACAGCCAGTTGGACATGTAGTTGCCATCGAAAGTGACGGTGTAATGCCCATCCTTGTAGGCTGCCGGCAGGGCCTTCAGTTGCGCCTGTGCATCGCGGGCGAACAGTTTCAGGCCTGCAGGCGCCTTGATTGTCAGGCTGCCTTGCAGCGGTTCTACGTTGAACGGTGTCTTGTCATCGGCCTTGGGCATGGCACGGGTGCCGAGTGACAGCAGCAACTCGCGCGACTGGCCCAGGGGTTTGCCGTCCAGGCTTTGCAGCACCACGCTGGCGTAGGGTGTCTGCGTTTGCACCTCAAGCGCGCCCAGGCTGATCGAGCGGCCACCCAGCCAGCCGCTGGCGGCCTGGGTCAGCGGTGTGTCGATGGTGTAGATGCCTTGTTGCCAGTTGCGCTTCAGTTCGCCGGTGTCGGTCACCGACTCGCTGGCATCGGCGGCCAGCAGCGATTGCTGCGGGTCGTGCAGCACCTGCGCGTCAGCGGGGAGGGCGGCGGGCTTCAGCCAGGGCAGTTGTGGGGTCTGCGGCAAGGCAATCTGCAGCCGGCCTTTCTCCATGGCGGTGCGCAACAGTGGCGAATTGCGCGGGGTGATTTCCTGGTCGTACAGGGTGGCAGGCGTGGGCGCGAACACGTAGTGGGTGGTTGCCGGCTTCACGTCGCCGCGCCGATAAAGCAGGGCGGCAGCGGGCAGGGTGGCGAGCATGGCCGGATCGTTGTACGCGTGCCAGTTGTCTGCGGTGCGCCAACCTGGGTTGAAGCCTTGCTGGCTGTAGGCGTACTGCATCATCGCGTCCCAGCCCTGGTGGCTGGCAGTGCCGGCCACGTACAGCGGCAGTGAGTGGCGATCAGGCAGCGGGAATGGCTCGGCGTTCCACTCGGTCACGGTCAGTGGCTTGCCGACCACCTGGGCGGCAGCGATCCAGTCGATCATGCCGTCGCTGGTCAGCGGGTTTTTCTCCAGCTGGCCAATGGCACCGTAGCTGTGGGCGTCGATCACATCGCCCACCGTCAGGGCAGGCAGTGCGCTCAGCCCATTGCCGCCCCAGGTGCTGGTGGTGGCGATCGGCACCTTGACCCCAAGGCCGCGCAAGTGCGCGATCATGTCGGTGTTGAAGCGCTGCTCCAGTTCATTGAGGAACAGCTTCGACGGGCCATGCTCCCAGGCCCGCCAGGTCTGGTCGACGGGCAGGTCGTACTGCCTGGCGAAGGCTTCGGCCGCTTTCATGTAGCGTTTGCTGTGCTGCGGTACATCCTTGTTCGGCATCAGGGCGTTGCCGTAGTGTTGGGTGATGTCGTTCTCGTTGGTGATCAGCACGGCGGCGATGGCCGGGTCGTCCTTGTAAGCCAGGCCGGTGTATTCATTCACATGGGTCAGGTACTGCTCGGCGAACCGTTTCATCGCGTTCTGGATACTGTCGTTCACGTAGGCGTAACCCTTCAGGTCGACGCGACCTTCCTTCTCGGGCAGCTCATTGAAGTCTTCAATATTGTCGTCGGCGGTAAACGCACGCTGCACGTGCATGTCCAGCCAGATGTAGATGCCCTCATCCTTGAGTGCCTTGATCCACAGGTCGAGCTTGCGGAGCGACTCGGCGCTGAGCTGCTGGGTATCACGCACCAGCGTACCGTCGCCAAACACGTTGGGGCTGACCCACGGCGAATCGTGGTGGTGCAGGCGCACCAGGTTGAAGCCCAGTGCCGACAGGCGCCTGGCCTGTTGGCGGATTTCTTCGTCGGGGCTTTTGAACAGCGCGTAGGCGGACATGTTGGTGCCCCAGAAGCGCACTGATGTGTTGTCGTCGAACATCAGCTGTTCACCGACCGCCTTGACGAAGCCGCGTTTGCCGGCGGGCTTTTCTGCCGCATTGAGGAACGACAGATCCACCGGCGAGGTGCGCCAGTCCAGCTGGTCATCGGGCCAGCTGGCGGGGTCGGCCAGACCAAAGCGTTCGGTGGGGGTCGGCCCCAGGTCGATGTCGCCGGTCACGTTCAGCACCGCTTTGATCTGCTTGCGCCCGGCGTTGATCGGGTTGTCGTACAAAAAAGCGCGCAACTCGGAAGGGTTGCCGCGTTCGAAATACACCTTGGCCAGTGGCGGGTCGAAGCGCATTTCGATGCGTCGGCCCTGGTCAACCTGGCCCCATGACCAGCCACGATTACCCGGCAGCAGCTGCGGGGCGCCCATGCCTGCGGCGATCTGCGCCGGGTCGAACTGGAACACCGTGCCGCCGCCAATCACCCCGCTCTGACGGCTGTGGGCGTCGAGGTCGAAGGCCCAGCTCAGGGTTTGCGGCTGCTCCTTGCGGATGTCGGCTGCCAGGTCGAAGTCCAGCTCCTTGTTCTTGCCCTGCAGTGTGTAGTGGTAGGGGCCATTGACCTTGAATGTCGTGTAGAAGCCGGTCCAGCTCCAGTTGGCGGCCCAGAAGTCGAACTTGGCCTGCATCACCGGCCCACCACCACGGGTCACCGTGGGCAGGCCATTCTGCTCATCGACACTGACCTGCCAGGCCGACGCCCAGCCTTCCAAAGGCAACAGGGCCAGGCCGGCCAACGCCGACAAGCGCAGCAGGTGACGTAGATCAAGCACGGTCATGGAGATTACCTGGGTTGAGGCCGGGGTCGGCCAGTTCGATGGCCTGGCTGCTGTGCAGCCTGCGCACCATCTGGATATAGGCCACGCCCAGCCCGGCGATCGACCAGTACACGACCGGGATGAAGGTGATGCTGCTGACGGTGAAGATGATCATCAGAATGCCGATGAGCGTTGCCAACAGCACCCGGCCAAGCTGTCGTCGCTCATCGTCCTTGTCGGCAAAGCTGAGCATGGCCTTGCGGATGCCGAACAGCACCACGGCGAAAAACGCCACGAACAGGCTTAGCCCGACCAGCCCGACGCGCAGTGCCAGGTTGATGTAGGTGTTGACGATGTCGATGATGCCTTCGCCCTGGATCATCGATTGCATTTCCGGGGTGTTACGGAAATCGAACGAGCCGAACAACGGGTTGCGCTGGATGACGATCCAGGAGTTGTCCATCAAGCGCTCGCGGTAGGTGATGTTCTCTTTTTCGATGTTGCCGATGTAGGGCAGCAGGTCCAGCACCTTTTCACCGCCTGGCACCACGGTCAGCAGGGGCAGGGCCAGCATGCCGGCTGCACCCAGCAGCGCCAGGCGCCTGACCGCCCCTTTGCCAAGGGCGATGAACACCACCACGATCACCACCGCGCCGATCCAGGGGCCGCGCGACAGCGGCGCGAACAGGCCGGCGGCCAGCAGCAGGGCGCCCATGGCGCGATGCAGCGGCCGTTGCACATAGCCCTGCACGAACAGGAACAAGCCAATCGCCACGCTCATCACATAGCCCAGCGCAATGGCTTGCCCGGTGGTGGCACTGGCGCGCAGCGAGCCGCCCCGGCTCAGGTAACCGGACATGCTCCATGGCACGCCCATGGCGTCGACCAGGGCGCTGTACAGCAACCAGTGACGCACGTACTCGGCCACGGCGATCAGGGCCAGCACGAAGGACGCCAGGACGAACGCCAGCAGGGTGTCCTTGAAGTCGCTGACCTGGCGCAGGCCCCGGCTGGCGACGTAATACGGCAGGAACACGTCGACGTACAGGTACAGCGCCTGGCGCAAGGTGTCGGTCAGGGTAGTCTCGCGCAGGTACAGCACGCTCATCAGCACCAGCCCGGCGGCCAGCAATCTGTCGGGCCAGGTACGACCGAAGCGCAGGGTGTCGCCTTGCTGGCGCAAGGCCAGTGCCGCCGGCAGCAGCACGCACAGGGTCAGCAGGCGAATGTGGTTGAGGTCGACCAGGTAATTGACCACGCCAAACCCGGGCACTTGCACCGATGCCGGCGGAATCAGGAACAGCAACATGTAGAACAGCGCCATGGGGTTATGTTCACGGCGCCCGGCGATGAACAGGATCACGCCGCCGGCGGCCAGGTACAGCCAGAAGCTGTGCGACACGAAGGCCAGCACAGTCAGCAGGAACCACAGGTTGCGCCGGCGCTTGTAGTCGCCCAGCGGGATCAGGTCGGTGGCAGGGCGGCGCGACAGCACGAACACCACGCTTGCCAGAAACAGAATGACGATCAACGCACGAAAATGTTCAGGCATCGGCTATGTACACCTTTCCCTCGGTGGGCAACGGCTAGCATCGTGGCTAATTGAAACTATAGTGACTTTTAGCCAATCAGTCAGAGATTGAAGTCATGCCGTCGATTGATGTGACAGCTGCCGCGAGCCTGCGCGACCGGGCTCTGCGAGCCGGGTCCTGGAACCTGCTCTCGCAGGTCGCGTCGCAGGTGATGCGCCTGGGCGGTAACCTGATCATGGCGCGCTTGCTGCTACCGGAAATGTTCGGGGTAATGGTTATTGCCACCACGGTTTCGGTACTCCTTCACCTGCTGTCGGACGTCGGGCTGCGGCAGAACATCATCCAGAGCCACCGGGGTGATGACCCGGACTTCCTCAATACCGCCTGGACCGTGCAGATCATCCGCGGCTTCCTGTTGTTTGGCCTGACCCTGCTGCTGGCCTTTGGCGCGTGGCTGGCCCAGGTGGCCGAGCTGTGGCCGGCCGACTCCACCTATGCCGCGCCGGTGCTGCCGATGGTGCTGGCAGTGACCGGGCTGTCGGCGCTCATCTGGGGTTTCCAGTCCACCAAGATAGATGTCGCTGTCAGAACTTTCCAACAGAAGCGCGTGGTGCTGGTGGACCTGGCCTCGCAGGTCGCCGGTCTGGTGGTGATGCTGGTAATGGGCTTGCTGACCCACTCGATCTGGGCGCTCGTTATCGCCGGCCTGGTATCGGCCGTGGCCTGGACCGTACTGGGGCATACCGCCCTGGAAGGCCCCGGCAACCACTTGCGCTGGGACCGCACGGCGCTGACCGAGCTGATCGTGTTCGGCCGCTGGATCCTGCTGTCGTCGATGGTGGGTGTGCTGGCCATGTACGGCGACCGGATCCTGTTTGGCGCCAGTATGTCGGCGGCGCAACTGGGCGTGTATTCGATTGCCGTGCTGATTCTGGGCGCGGTGCAGACCGCGCTGATGAAAGTGGTCGGCGCTGTGGCACTGCCCGCGTTCAGCGAAGCGGCGCGGGCCGATGACAAGGCACGCCTGAAGGCGCTGTATCACCGCTTCCGCCTGCTGGTCGACCTGCTGGTGTTGTTCATCTGTGGCGGTTTTTTGACCGCCAGCCCGTTGCTGATCGGCTGGATGTACGACGAGCGCTACCAGGAAGCTGGCCCTATGCTAGCAATTCTTTCACTCTCGTTCCTCACATTGCGCTATACATTGGCACATCAGGTATGGATTGCCTTGGGCCTGACCAAGTACCAGGCCATGGACAACATCATCCGCCTGGTCTCACTGTGGGGGCTGCTACCGCTGCTGCTGGCGCTTGGCGGTGTGGAGTGGGCGATCTGGGGGGTTGCCCTGCATACCGTGCCGACGCTGGTGCTGGTCGTGTATGTGAATTGCAAACTGGATATATTCAGCCTCAAACGTGAGCTGGTGGTGCTGCCTATGCTACCGGTCGGGGCGCTGTGCGGGGCGCTGCTGACAGCCTTCTTCAACTGGCTGTGACGCAGCTTGCAGGGTAAAACTTTCAACGGTACAGGTCACGCGATCATGGGGAAGCTTACGTTTTGTACTGCGCAGTTGGGTCGTCGGGGCTTTCTTCAGAGTTGTGTATTGCTGGGCGTGGGGGGCGCGGTGTTTGGCGCTTCGTCGGCGGTCGTTGGCAAATCCGCTGAAAAGCCCGGTTTTGTTGTGATCAACGGCTGGGTCCTGCCGTCCCGTTACTTCCGGAACGCGCAAGCATGATCAATGACTATCAGCAGCAAAAGACGCTGCGCGACAGCTACGATTTCTGCATTGTCGGTGCCGGGCCTGCCGGCATCACGCTGGGCCTGCGCCTGGCCGCCGCTGGCTGGAGCGTGCTGCTCGCCGAAGGCGGGGGGCGCGAGCACGCGCTGCAGTCGCAAGGCTTGTATGCCTGTGAATCCACGGGCCTGGAACTGTATGCCGAGGAAACCCGCCTGCGTTACCTGGGGGGCACCTCCAACCACTGGGCCGGCCGTTGCCGGCCATTCACCCCCTCCGACTTCACCCTCGCCCCGCCTGGCGAGCTGCCTGGCTGGCCGATCCCCTATTCGGAGATTGAAGGCTACCTGCCAGCGGCCATGGAGATCGTCGACCTGCCCAGCGGGGCGGAATTCCATGCAATGAATACCGGGCTCAACGGCGGCGATTTCGAGCCTGATCGCTTCCTGCTCAGCCCGCCTACGCGTTTCGCGCAGAAATACGCCACGGCCCTTGAACAGACCAAGGGCCTGGACGTGTTCATCAACTGCAACTGTGTCGACCTGGAGTTCGACACGGCTTCCGGCCGCCTGGCTGCGGTGGTGTTGTCCGACTACCAGCACAACCGTCAGCGCCTGGTGGCAAGCAACTTCATCCTGGCCACCGGCGCCATCGAGAATGCCCGGCAGTTGCTGAACAGCCAGTCACTGCTGGCGGCAGGCGTGGTGAGCAAGGAGGGGCTGGTCGGTGGGTGTTTCATGGAACACCTGAACATCGAGCTGGGCACTTTCATCCTCAAGTCAGGGCAGGACCCGGAGCCCCGCCAGTACTACACCACCGATGCCTTCGTCGACGAGTACAAGGCCGGTAAAGGCAATGTCACGGCCGTATTGCTGGCCGACGTGCAAACCTATGGGCGCACGGCCGAGGTCAAGCATTTTCTGGAGAACCTGGCCTGCGACATGGGTATTTCCAGCAAGGTCGAGTTCGTCGCCAAGTTCAGCTGCCCCGGTGACGGCGTGATCAGCACCATGATCGAGCAGTTTCCCAACTTGCAAAGCCGCATTTCGCTGCTGGACGAGAAGGACGCGCTGGGTGTGGCCAAGGTCAATGTCAATTGGGCCCTGAGCGCTGATGACCGGCATACCATCAAATGCATCGGCAGCGAACTGGCCCAGCAGTTTGCCGAAATGGACCTGGGCTTCGTCAAGCTCAACGACTTCGTCTATGACACCTCGATACCACTGAAAATGGCGCCACATGCCCACCACATGGGCACCACGCGCATGGCCGCCTCGCCGCAGTACGGCGTTGTCGATGCCAACTGCAAGGTGTTCGGTACCGAAAACCTGTACGTCGCCGGCAGCAGTATCTTTGCCAAGGGCGGCGCCTCCAACCCGACCATGCCGTTGTTGCAGTTTGCCGTGCGGCTGGCCGACCACCTCGATGCCAAGATGAGAGCGGCCAGCGGCGCCGCAGCGTGAAGCATGTTGTACATGGGTTGAGTGCGCGGCGGTCAGTACCTAGAAGAACGAGACCCGAAGCGCCTCAGGGACAGTCCAGATTGCAATGATTGCGAGGCCAGGCAGTATGAAGGGATGGATACGTAGTGCCGTGACGCGTTATGTCCACGCAACCGGGCGGGGAACCTCGTTCTACAAGAGGTTCTTCAACCCAACAGGCCTGGAGTGGGGCGCCTACCTGGCCCGCTGGGGCGGTTTCCACTCGGTGGGCAGCAACTTCTTTGTCAACCAGGGGTGCAACATCACCGACCCGTCGCTGGTACGCATCGGTAACAGCGTGGGGTTGTCCGACTGCACCTTGATCGGTCATGACGGCGTGGTATTGCTGATCGAACACCGCTTCGGCAAGCACCTGGACTCGGTCGGTTTCATCGACATCAAGGACAACTGCTTCATCGGCCACGGTGCCATCGTCATGCCCCGCGTGACCATCGGGCCGGAATCGATCGTGGCGGCTGGCGCGGTGGTGACCAAGGACGTGCCGCCCGGGACCGTCTATGGCGGCAATCCGGCCACCTTCATCTGCACCACCGAGGCGTTGATCCAGCGGGTGGAGGCACGCTGCGAAGCCTACCCGTGGATCGACATCGTCAAGCAACGCAAGGGTGCTTACGACCCGGAGGTAGAACCGATGCTCAGGGAGCAACGGCGCCAGTATTTCTTCGGGGACAGCAATAATGGCTAAGCCTGTGGATGTGATGGTGGTCAACTTCAACACCGCCGGGTTGTTGCAGCCCATGTTCGATGCGCTGCGCCAGGCCGACAGCGAACGGCTGGCCAGCTACCTGGTGGTGGACAACGCCTCGGCCGACGACTCGGTGCAGCGCCTGGCCGAGGTGTGCCCGCAAGCGCTGTTGCTGAGCAACAAGCAGAACATCGGTTTTGGCCGCGCCAACAACCAGCTGCTGGCGCACTTGCAAGGCAAGTACGCCTTGCTGCTGAACACCGATGCATTCGTCGCCGCCGACTCCCTGCAGAAAACCGTCGACTACATGGATGCCCACCCGGAGTGTGGCGTGCTGGGCGTGCGCCTGGAGGGCCGCGATGGCGACTTGCAGCCCAGCTGCCGCTACTTCCCGACCCCCCTCAACGTGTTTGTCGGGCGAACCGGGCTGGGGCGCTTTTTCCCCGGCTTGAAAATGGTCGACGAAATGAACTGGGACCATGCCTCGGTGCGCGAATGCGACTGGCTGCCTGGCTGTTTCTACCTGGTGCGCCGCGAAGTGCTCGACCAGGTCGGCCTGTTCGACCCGCGCTACTTCCTTTATTACGAGGAGGTCGACCATTGCAAGCGGGTCAAGGAGGCGGGCTGGAAGGTGGTGTTCTACCCGCATACCACGGTGGTGCACATCGGCGGTGAAAGCTCCAAGTCGGTGGCCGAGCTGGAGGCGGCCAGCCGGCAGATTTCGTCATACCAGATCGAAAGCGAGTTGCTGTACTTCCGCAAGCATCATGGCGTGGCGGGCCTGGCCCTGCACATGCTGCTCGTCACCCTGGGGGACCTGGTGCTGGCACTCAAGGCGCTGTTGAAACGACGCGGATGGGGCGCGATCCAGGCCTGCTGGCGGCATTGCCGGGCGACCTGGTCACTGCTGCTCAAGACCCGCTACGCCAGCCAACCGACAAGGTAGGTAGAGCCATGTTCGAGAATATCCGTGCCGATTTGCGCGCCCATGGCGGCGACTGGGGCGCCCAGGGTTTCTGGGTACTGCTGGTATATCGCTTCGGCCGCTGGCGCTACCGCGTTCGCCCGGCACTGCTGCGCAAGCTGTGCTCGTTCATCTACAAGGTGCTGTTCAAGTTCGTGCAGATCATCACCGGTATCGAGCTGCCCTGCGAGGTAGAGATCGGGCGCAACTTTGTCATCGACCATTTTGGCGGCATCGTCGTCAGTGGCTATGCCCGCTTTGGCGATGACTGCCGCATCCGCAACGGCGTGGTGGTGGGTTTGAAAAATGTCGACGAACCGATTGCCCCGGTATTCGGCAACAATGTCGATATCGGTACCGGAGCCAAGGTGCTGGGCAGCATCCGCATCGGCAACAACGTGATCATCGGCGCCAATGCCGTGGTGCTGGTGGATGTGCCGGACAACTCGCTTGCAGTGGGGGTGCCGGCCACCATCAAGGCGCGGCAACCGGCCGCCACGGCAGCGGTGGAGTGACACTCATGGCGACAGGGATCGGGGTGGTGGTTATCGGCCGCAACGAAGGCCAGCGCCTGGCGCGCTGCCTGGGTTCGCTGGCGCAGGGTGCGGACCAGGTCATGTATGTCGACTCGGGCTCCACCGACGGCTCGCTGCCGCTGGCGCGCAGCCTGGGGGTGGAGGTAATGGCGCTGGACATGCGCCGCCCGTTCACCGCTGCGCGCGCACGCAACGAAGGCTTCGTCGCCTTGCGGCAGCTATCGCCTTGGATACAGCTGGTGCAGTTCGTCGATGGCGATTGCGAGGTGGATGCAGGCTGGCTGGCCACGGCGCAGGCGTTTCTGCATGACCACCCCGACGTGGCGGTGGTGTGTGGCCGCCGGCGTGAGCGCTTCCCGCAGCGCTCGGTGTACAACCTGCTGTGCGACCTGGAGTGGGACACCCCCATCGGTGAGGCCAAGGCCTGCGGCGGCGATGCACTGATGCGCGCGGACGCATTTGCCGCGGTCGGCGGTTTTCGCCCCGACCTGATCGCCGGCGAAGAGCCAGAACTGTGCGTGCGCTTGCGGGCCAAAGGCTGGAAGGTCTGGCGCCTGGCCGCCGAAATGACCCTGCACGACGCCGCCATGACCCGTTTCAGCCAGTGGTGGCGGCGCAGCCTGCGCGCTGGACATGCCTATGCCGAGGGGGCTTACCTGCATGGCCGGCCGCCAGAGCGGCACTGGCTGCGCGAGTCACGCCGGGCCTGGTTGTGGGGCCTGGGCATACCGCTGGCCATCGTCCTGGCCTGCCTGCTGCTGGGCAGCTGGGGCCTGCTGTTGCTGTTGATCTACCCGCTGCAGGCAGTACGCCTGGCCCGCCGTGGTGGCAAGTCGGCGCGCGAGAACTGGCTGCAGGCGGTGTTTCTGGTGTTGGGCAAGTTCCCGGAAATGCTCGGCCAGCTGAAATTCTTGCGCCACCGCTTTGCGGCCGGCAAATCGGCGTTGATCGAGTACAAGTGAGAGAAACCCATGATGCTCGGCACCCTCGTGAAAAGCGTGTTCACCTTGCAACCGGGCTACTCGTTGCGGGCGTTGAACAACAAGTACAAGCTGACGCTGCAGATTGCCAGGCAATGGCCTGAGCTTGAGGCGTTCAGCCGGCGCATGACGGTGGCCCTGGGACGGCAAGGTCTGCAGCGGCTGGGCGTGGACTGCATCGGCGTGGTGCAATGGCCCT
This sequence comes from Pseudomonas sp. 8_5_2, assembly GCF_059295255.1. NCBI lineage: Bacteria > Pseudomonadati > Pseudomonadota > Gammaproteobacteria > Pseudomonadales > Pseudomonadaceae > Pseudomonas > Pseudomonas sp. 8_5_2. The sequence continues at coordinate 3,071,804 of NZ_CM181238.1, read as the reverse complement.
ACATCAGCCAGCGCTGGGAGGCGCCCGAGCGCCTGGAGGTGGTGGCGTCGCACTTTGAAGTGCTGGCCGGGCAGTTTCCGGCACTGTTGCTGCTGGGGCGCGACGAAAGCCTGACGCTGTGCGATCTGGCGGCGCATTCGCCAGGCTGCCGCCTGGTGCTTGACCGGCCGATCTGGTTCAAGCGCGAAGGCGAGCTGGTGCTGAACCTGTTCCAGGGCGACCTGCGCGTGGCCTCCCTGGCATTCACCCTGTGCCGTAGCCAGGGTGAGCTGTGCCTGTTCATCGGTGCCGTGCAGGGCATTCACAAAGGCATCGACAGCGAAACCTCGCTGGCCATCTACCGCGACCTGACCAAGGACTTCGAGGGCCTGCGCCCGCGCAGCCTGCTGCTCGAAGCCTTGAAGTGCCTGGCCAGGACGTTGGGCGTGACGCAGCTGTATGCGGTCAGCGATGCCTGCCGGCATCACCGCCACCCGTATTTTGGCAACGACAAAGGCCAGGACCTGGCGGCCAACTACGACGTGATCTGGCAGGAAAACGCCGCCACAGCGTCGAATCGCGAGGACTTCTTCGCCATCCCGCTGGCACCCGCGCAGCGGGCAGAAGCGGACATTCCGGCGAAGAAACGGGCGATGTATCGCCGCCGCCAGGCGTTGCTCGACGATCTTTTCAACCGCTTGCAGGCAGCATTGCCAAGCAGCGGTAGCAACCTTGGACTACAAGGAAAACAGGGGGATGCATTTGTCGTGAGTGCATCAGCAGTGGATCGACCACCTGTAGTCGACAGCCTGAAGTGAAGGTTGCCTGAGGCGGTAGGTCATCAAGCGGGTTTGGATGTGGATTCGTATGCGCATTGCTTACTTCATCAATCAGTACCCGAAAGTCAGCCACAGTTTCATCCGTCGCGAGATCCTGGCGCTGGAGCGCCAGGGGGTAGAGGTGCAGCGCATCGCCCTGCGCGGGTGGGACGCCGAGGTGCAGGACGCCGAGGACGTGAGCGAACGGGACAAGACCCGCTATGTATTGCAAGGCGGGCTCAAGGGGCTGCTGGCGCCGACGTGGCAGGTGCTGCGGGCACAGCCTGGACGGTTTTTCCGGGCGCTGCGGCTGGCCATGCGCCTGGGCCTGCGAGCCGACCGCAGCTGGCCTTACCACATGGTCTACCTGGCCGAGGCTTGCCAGGTAGTGCAATGGCTGCAGGCAGGGGAGGCGAAACACGTGCACGCCCATTTCGGCACCAACTCCACCGAAGTCGTGATGCTGGCCAACGCGCTGGGCGGGCCGGCGTACAGCTTTACCGTGCACGGGCCGGAAGAGTTCGACAAGCCGCAGTTTCTGCATATGGGCGAGAAGGTGCGGCGTGCGGCTTTTGTGGCGGCGGTGAGCTCTTACGGGCGCAGTCAGCTGTTCCGCTGGGTGGCGCACGAGCACTGGGCCAAGGTCAAGGTGGTGCATTGCGGCCTGGAGCGTGGTTTTCATGAGGTGCCACCGGTTGCCGTGCCCACGGCGCCGCGGCTGGTGTGCGTAGGGCGCCTGTGCGAACAGAAAGGCCAGCTGCTGCTGCTGGAGGCGGCGCGCAGGCTGGCCGCCGAGTCGATCGCTTTCGAGCTGGTACTGGCCGGTGACGGCGAGATGCGCGGGGAGATCGAGGCCTTGATTGCCCGGCATGGCCTGCAGCAACACGTGCGCATCACCGGCTGGATCAGCAGTGCCCAGGTGCGCGAAGAAATCCTCGCCGCCCGCGCGCTGGTGTTGCCCAGTTTCGCCGAGGGCCTGCCGGTGGTGATCATGGAAGCCATGGCCCTGCGCCGGCCAGTGCTGACCACCTATGTAGCGGGCATCCCCGAACTGGTGCGGCCGGGCGAAAACGGCTGGCTGTTCCCGGCCGGAGCCGTGGACGAGCTGACCACCGCCATGGCCGACTGCCTGGCGCAGCCCGCCGAGGCCCTCCAGCGGATGGGCGAGGCGGCCTACCAGCGCGTGTTGCAACGGCACGATATCGACACCGAGGCGGCCAGGCTGGCCGGCTACTTCAAGGCATTCGCATGATAAGTGTATTGGGTTGGTTGCTGGGCCTGCTGACGGTCATCGTCCTGGTGCCGGTGTTGGTGTTGCTGGTGCAGGTGCTGATGGCGTGCCTGCCGGTGCGGGTGCGGCCGCTGGGTAGCGGCGATCGTCCGCGGCTAGCGGTGTTGGTGCCCGCCCATGACGAGGCTTCGATCATTCGTGCCACGCTGGCGAGCGTTGTTCCGCAATTGCGCGAAGGCGACCGCTTGCTGGTGGTGGCCGACAACTGCACTGACGACACCGCGCAGCTGGCCCGCGAAGCCGGCGCCGAAGTGGTGGAGCGCCACGATGCGTTGCTGCGCGGCAAAGGCTACGCCCTGGATTTCGGCGTGCGGCACCTGGCCGAGCAGCCGCCTGAGGTGGTGATCGTGGTCGACGCCGATTGCCTGGTCGCGGCAGGGGCCATCGACTGCCTGGCGCGGCGTTACCGCGAGGCCGGTCGGCCGGTACAGTCGCTGTACCTGATGCGCGCCCCCGCCGGTGCCGGGTTGAAAGTGCAGGTGGCCGAGTTCGCCTGGCGGGTCAAGAACCTGGTACGCCCACGCGGCTGGTCGCGTTTGGGGCTGCCGTGCCAGCTAATGGGCGCAGGCATGGCCTTCGGTTGGGACGACCTGGCCTTGATCAACCTGGCCAATGGTCACCTGGTCGAGGATGTGAAGCTGGGCCTGGACCTCTGTCAGCAGGGCAAGCCGCCACTGTTCTGCCCGGAGGCCCTGGTCACCAGCCAGTTCCCGCTCAGCCAGCAAGGCCTCACCAGCCAGCGCACCCGCTGGGAGCATGGCCATCTGGGCCTGATGCTGGCAGACGCCCCTAAACGCGCGGCGGCCGCCTTCAGGCAGCGCAACGGCAGCCTGGCGGCGATGACCCTGGACTTGCTGGTGCCGCCGCTGGCGTTGCTGGTGCTGACGTTACTGGGGCTCAACCTGCTGACCTGGCTGGCGTACCTGCTGTTTGGCCTGGCCACACCGGCGTGGCTCGCCCTGGGTGCACTGGCATTGCTGGGCTTGGCGGTGGTGCTGGCCTGGGCGCGCTTCTGTCGCGAGCTGATCCCGTTTTCGGTACTGCTGTATGCCCCGTTCTACGCCGCAAGGAAAATTCCCTTGTACCTGAGTTTCCTGATCAGGCGCCAGGTCGAGTGGGTGCGTTCAAAAAGGGATGACGACTGATGGCTCAGTGGCTGTGGCAGGAACGCTGGAAGCGCATTATCTGCCAGCTGGAAGTGGTGGCAGACGGCGCCTCGGCGCAGCACCTGCTGGACCGCCTGGCGACCCCCGAAACGGCCACGGTGCTGGGCTTCGTCAACGCCCATGCGATGAACCTGGTGGTGCGTGATGGCGCCTATTGCCAGGCACTGTCGGCTGCCGATGTGCTGCTGCGCGATGGCTCGGGCATGGCGATGCTATACCGCCGCCTGGGGCTGGAGCCCGGGCTGAACATGAATGGCACCGACTTCATTCCAACGCTGATGGCGGCCTACCGTGGGCGCCGGGTGGCGTTCTGGGGCACCCGACAACCCTTCCTGGACCAGGCCGCACAACGCTGTGAAAGCCTGTTTGGCGTAGTGCCGGTGTCCGTTCACGACGGTTTTGCCAGCGTCGAAACCTACCTGCAGCTGGCCCGCGAGCAACGTCCCGAACTGATCGTGCTGGGGATGGGGATGCCCAAGCAGGAAGCCGTGGCCGCACGGTTGGCGGCCGTCGGCGGCCCGTGCCTGATCGTGTGCGGCGGAGCCATCCTGGACTTTCTCGGTGGCAAGGTCAGCCGCGCTCCTGGTTGGCTGCGGCGCTTGGGTGGCGAGTGGCTGTACCGGCTGGTACGCGAGCCCAGGCGCTTGTTCATGCGTTATGTGGTGGGCAACCCATTGTTCTTGTTGCGCACCCTGCTGTACCGCCGAGCCGTGGATTCGGCCAGGCGCACCGTATAAATCGGCCAAAATGCGCGTGCTGGGTGATTCCCGGCTCGCCAGCAACGGGTGGCTGCTACAGTGATATCAATGGCTTGGGCGCGGCACTATCCTGCTCCACTGGCTTTGCAAAAGCTGTTTCAAGACTGGCTGTTTGATGAAAGGCATTCGCTACGCTCAAATTCATGAGGTCTGAGATGGTTTTCGAACCCAGAAGCAGTCGCTCCTTGCTCCAGAGAAGAAGCAGCGTAAGCAACGCCATCCAGGCGGGCCTCGATGGCATCGCCGTGACCGGCATTGCCTGGTACCTGATCTACGACCAGTTCGGCTACATCACCTCCGATTACGTGATCATGCTGCTGTTGCTGATTGGTGCATTGGCGGTCATTTACGACCATTATGCGATCTACCGCACCAACGTCGGGCTTTCCATCAAGGCCTTCCGGCTGTTCAAAGCGTGGTCGGCAACGTTCTGTTTCCTGGTGGTGATGGCCTTCCTGACCAAGCAGAGCGAAACCTATTCGCGGCTATTGGTCGGGCAACTGTTCGTCATTGGTTACGTGGCCCAGTTGTTCCTGCACTTTGCGGTGCGTGAGTTGCAAAAGCGCTTTACCGCGCATGCGCGCCTGGACAATGCCCTGATCATTGGCGCCGGTGACCTGGCCAACTTTTTGTATCAGAAGATCAGCAACAACCCGTGGTTCGGCGAACGGGTGCTGGGTTGCGTGCTGATCGACAACGCTGACGATCAGGGCCGCGAGAATACCGAGGGCAAGCAGCGGCTGCCGGTGCTGGGGCATGTTGCCGATCTGGACGAGCTGGTGGCCAAGCACGCTATCCGTACCGTGTACCTGGTCACGCCATTGGGTGGCTCCGAAGTGATCAATGACGTGTACTTCAAGCTGCTCGACAAGTGCATTGCCGTGAACTGGGTGCCGGATATCTTCTCGTTGCGCCTTATCAACCATAGCGTGCGGGAAATCGCCGGTATCCCGGTGCTGACGCTGTCGGAAACGCCGTTGACGGGCATGAGCCTGTTCTTGAAAAACCTTGAGGACAGGGTGCTGGCGGTGCTGATCCTGCTGTGTGCGTCACCGGTGTTGCTGGCGGTGGCCCTGGCCATCAAGATCGATAGCCGCGGCCCGGTGTTCTTCCGCCAGGAACGCACGGGCTGGACCGGCGAATCGTTCCGCATCTGGAAGTTCAGGAGCATGCATGTTCACCAGCCGGAGCAGGGCGTGGTGAAGCAGGCGCAGAAGAATGACCCGCGGCTGACCCGGGTCGGTGCCTTCATTCGCCGCACCAGCCTGGATGAGCTGCCACAGTTGTTCAATGTGCTGACCGGGGAAATGTCGCTGGTCGGGCCCCGGCCGCATGCCTTGCAACATGACACGTTGTACTCGCAGGACATCGTCGATTACTTCGCCCGCCACAACATCAAACCTGGCATGACCGGCCTGGCGCAGGTGCGTGGCTTCAGGGGCGAAACCAGGGATATCGAGCAGATGATCCAGCGGGTTGACTCGGACATCGAGTACATCAACAACTGGTCGCTGTGGCTGGATTTCGTGATTCTGGTGCGCACATTGAACGCCTTCACCGGCAAGCAAGCGTATTAGGATCCGCGAGCATTCTGGGGAGCCGCTACTCCTTGTTTAGCGGATGCAGCTCCCTGAATCCCCGGGCTTCCTCCACCAGCCAGTCATGCACCGCCCGCGCCCCCGGCTGGTTCAACCCCCCTGGCGGGTAATGCACCACGTAACGCTTGTGGTTGGCGATAGGCACGCCGAACGGCACGATCAGCGCCCCGCGTTCCAGTTCATCGTTAAGCAGCGTGCGTCGGGCAATCGCCACACCAATGCCGGCAATGGCGGCCTCGATGGTGAGGTGGTTGCGGTTGAAGGTATGCCCACGCCGCACATCCAGGCCCGCGGCACCGATGCCCTCGAGGTAGAACTCCCATTCCGCATATTCCGAGCTGCCGCGCCAGGCGGTGATGTCGTGCAGCAGCGGGTAGTGCGCCAGGTCGGCCGGCCCATGCAGGGGCGGCCGCCCGCGCAGCAGGCTGGGTGAGCACACCGGAAAGATCTGTTCATCCAGCAATGGTGTCGAAAGCATGCCTGGGTAACTGCCATCGTTCAGGTCGATGGCCAGGTCGAAATCACCAGGGTTCAGCGCCTGCGCACTGTCTTCAGCCACCAGCCGCAGCTCGATGTCCGGGTAGCGCTGCTGAAAGCGCGGCAGCCGTGGCGTGAGCCATTTGGCCAGGAACGACGGGATCGAGCGCACGCGCAAGGTGCCCCGGATTTCACCCGCGTCCAGGCGCAGCAGCTCGGCCTCGATGCTGCCGTAGGCCTCGGCCACCGTCTGCGCCAGGCGCTGCCCCTCGGCGCTCAGCTCCACCCCACGCGCCCGGCGCAGGAACAGCCGGTAGCCCAGGCGTTCTTCCAGCTGGCGCATCTGCTGGCTGACCGCGCCCGGGGTAATGTGCAGCTCTTCGGCGCAGCGGGTAAAGGACAGATGCCGGGCTGCACAGGCGAACACGTGCAGCCAGACGAACACCTGACCGTTGAGTTGTCCTTTCATCGTTTAGTACCACTAAAGGCTTGCTTAGAAAGTTTCGTTGGTCATCCGTTACCCAGGGCGTCAGTATCACGCAAAATCGCGTCAAAGCTCAATTTCTCTAGATACCCGTGCTTTGGATACATATCAAGGTACGGTCAGGCATTAGTATGGCTATCAGTGTTTTCGACCTCTTCAAAATCGGCATCGGGCCCTCCAGCTCCCACACTGTCGGCCCCATGCGGGCAGCGGCGACATTTGCCCAGGTCCTGCGCGAGCAGGGGCTGCTGGCAGGGGTAACGCGCGTCGAAGTGCGGCTGTATGGCTCGCTGTCGGCTACCGGGGTGGGCCATGCTACCGACCGTGCCTGCCTGCTGGGGCTGATGGGCCAGTGGCCAGACCGTATCGACCCGGCCACCATCGAGTCACGCATCGGTCAGGTGCTGCAGGAGCAGTGCCTGATGCTCGATGGCAGCCACCCGCTGGCGTTCGAGTACGCACGCGACATGTTGTTGCTCGACGAGAACCTGCCGTATCACCCCAATGCCATGAGCCTCGAAGCCATGGGCGGGCAGGGCAGTCTGTTGCGCCAGACCTACTATTCGGTGGGTGGCGGCTTTATCGTAGAGCAGGCCGAAATCGATGCGCCGGCGGACGCTGCGAATGCAGTGGCATTGCCTTACGAGTTCGACAGTGCTGCCCAGCTGCTGGCGTTGTGCAAGGCGCACAACCTGAGCGTGGCGCAACTGATGATCGCCAACGAATGTGCCTGGCGCCCGGAAGCCGAGGTGCGTGAAGGCCTGCTGCGTATCTGGGCTGCAATGCAGGATTGCGTAGATAACGGGCTGCGCAACGAGGGCATCCTGCCTGGCGGTCTGCACGTCAAACGTCGCGCGGCCCGGTTGCACCGCAGCCTGCAGGAGCTGGGCAAACCCAACGTGATCGGCTCGACGCTCAGCGCCATGGAATGGGTCAACCTGTTTGCCCTGGCGGTCAACGAAGAGAACGCCGCCGGTGGGCGCATGGTGACCGCGCCTACCAACGGTGCTGCCGGTATCATCCCGGCGGTGTTGCACTACTACATGAAATTCAACCCGACCACGAGCGATGCCGATGTGGTGGATTTCCTGCTTGGCGCAGCGGCTGTCGGCATTCTCTGCAAGAAGAATGCATCGATTTCCGGCGCCGAAGTCGGCTGCCAGGGCGAGGTGGGATCGGCCTGTTCGATGGCCGCTGCCGGCCTGGCCCAGGTGCTGGGTGCCACGCCACCCCAGCTGGAAAACGCGGCCGAGATCGCCCTGGAACACAACCTCGGGCTGACCTGCGATCCGGTCGGCGGACTGGTGCAAGTGCCGTGCATCGAGCGTAACGCGATTGCTGCGGTGAAGGCGATCAACGCCGTGCAGATGGCGCTGCGTGGGGATGGTGAGCACTTTATTTCACTCGACCGGGTGATCCGCACCATGCGTGACACCGGCGCGGACATGCATGCCAACTACAAGGAAACCTCTCGGGGCGGCCTGGCGGTTGCGTTCGTCGAGTGTTGAGCCTGTTGTAGGAGCAGCCTTGCGCTGCGAAGAGGCCGGTAGCTGCACTGATATCTGTATTCCTGAACCGGCCTCTTCGCAGCACAAGGCTGCTCCTGCAGTGTCCGCTGCAAGGGTTAGCGGGCTTTCTGCTTCGCCTCGATGAAGCTGGCGCGCATGTCCTTGGCCCAGCCGTCCAGTACTGGCTTGACGTCATTCAAGGTCAGTTTCTGGGTATCGTTTTCAAGTTCCTGACCCGCGCCTTTGCGCACCACCTGGGCCAACACCTTCTGATTGGCGCCATCCAGGAAGGCAGCCTCCACACCCACATCCACATCCTGGTCACGGCCACCGGTGGCCGTGTTCACGCCTGCCGCAATCAGCGCGATGGGGATCACCTCATACGGCCTGAGCCCCTCGTTGCTGGTGGACACCGCAGTAATTGCCGGGCGCACCACGATTACCCCCGGGCCGGGGCCCTTGGCCAGTGGCATCACGCTACCGATTTCACGGCGCAGCGCTTCATTGAAGTAGCGGGTGATCTCCTGCAGCGTCTGCGCCGAGATGACGGCTGTCGGCTGCGGCTTGGGGTAGAACTGGCTGGGCTCGACGAACACCTGGCTGTACTGGTTGATGTTGGCCTTGGGGTCGATCCAGCGCATTACCGGGTCACCCGACGGGCTCTTGGCTTCTTGCAGCCGGCTGTAATCCTTGAGGAAGCCGGAATAGTCCTTGGGGTCAACGCTATGGCTGGAGCAGGCGGCTACGGCAAGCAGCGCGGCGCACAACAGGGTAAGGCGGGGCAGTGATTTCATGATGAAGAGGCATCCATGAGGGGTCGGCCAGAACAACGCTAGCAGGTGCGAGACGGTTGGCCAGTGGGCATCGCGTGTCCAGGCGGCGAAATTTCCTACCGATACATAGGATCACGCCAACTAGTCATCAGCGACCGGTAGTGGAAAGCTATGCCCGATACGGGTATGGTGGGTTGTGTAATGGAAATCTTCAGGCGCAAGGATTTCGCGCGTTGGCAAGCTGCTCATAGGCTCAGGGACGAAATGCTCTGCAAAGCAGTGGATGAAATGTGCAGAGGCCTGGTCGATGCAAGCCTGGGTGGGGAGTTGTTCAAAAAACGCGTAGCTGCGCAGGGTATGGGCAAGCGTGGTGGGTATCGAACCCTGGTTTCCGCCCGCATCGGCAATCGCTGTGTGTTCCTGTATGGTTTCGCCAAAAGCGACAAGGCCACTATCACGCAGGAAGAGCAAAAGGCGCTGCAATTCGCAGGCAAGGTTTTTCTGGACTTATCACCGTTGGCGCTTGGCCGGGCGATTCTAGCGGGTGTGTTGATGGAGGTCTGCTGTGAGCAGCAAATTGATTGAATCGTTACGTGAGGACCTTGTTGCGCTGCACAAGGCCGGGGCAGTCGGCAAAGTCACCCTTCGCGATTACGAAGCGCTGTGTCCCGCGCCCGTGCGGGATTTCAGCGCGCTGGACATCCGTCGATTGCGCGAGGCGCTCAACTTCAGTCAACCGGTCTTTGCGATGCATTTACATACCAGTGCGTCGACGGTTCGCAAATGGGAGCAGGGCGAGACAAGCCCTTCCGGGCCTGCCTTGAAGTTGCTGAATGTCATTAAAGACAAAGGCCTGCAGGTTCTTCTTTAAGCCTCCATTTGCCCCGAAGCGGCTGCCTGGCTGCTACCCCAGCACCTCGCGCAACCGGTACCACAACATTCCCAGGGCCAGCAGCGGCGAGCGCAATGCCTTGCCGCCAGGGAAGGTCAGGTGTGGTACGGCGCTGAACACATCCAGGCCCTGGCTATGGCCGACAGCAATGCCTTCGGCCAGCAGCTTCGCCGTCCAGTGGGTCACGTTCAGGCCATGCCCGGAATAGCCTTGAGCGTAATACACGTTCGGGTATTGGCTGAGTCGCCCGACCTGAGGGAAGCGGTTGGCGGTAATGCCGATCATGCCGCCCCATTGGTAGTCGATGCGCACATTGGCCAGTTGCGGGAACACCTTCAGCACCTTTGGTCGCATATACGCGGCAATGTCCTTGGGGTCGCGCCCGGAGTAGTGGCAGGCGCCGCCGAACAGCAGGCGGCGGTCTGCGGTGAGGCGGTAGTAGTCCAGGCCGACCTTCTGGTCGCACAGCGCCATGTTCTGCGGGATCAGGCTGCTGGCCAGTGCCTTGGGCAATGGCTCGGTAGCGACCACGTAGCTGCCGGCCGGTAGCACCTTGCCGCTCAAGCGCGGTTCCAGTTCATCGAGGTGGGCGTTGCAACCCAGCACCAGGCTGCTCGCCCGTACCTTGCCGCGTGCGGTATGCACGGCAACGCTGGGGCCGTGCTCGATGCGCAGTACCGGGCTCTGCTCGAAAATGCGCACACCCAGGCCATGGGCGGCGCGGGCTTCGCCCTGGACCAGGTCCAGCGGGTGGAGGTGGCCCGAGCCCATGTCGACCAGGCCGCCGGCATACTGGTCGCTGGCAACGATCTCATGCAATTGGCCGGCGTCGACCAGGCGGGTTTCAGGGCGGTAGCCCAGCGCGGCCAGGTCATCCTGTTCATCCTTGAAGGCCTCGAACTGGGCGGGGGTGTTGGCCAGCTCACAGAATCCCCAGCGCAGGTCGCAATCGATGCCGTACTGGGCGATGCGGCTGGCGACCAGCGCCACAGAGTCGATGCCGGCCTGCTTCAGGTAGCGCACGCCATCCTGGCCGACATGCCGGGCGAAACCGCTGACGTCGTGGCCGATGCCGCGAATCAGCTGGCCACCATTGCGCCCGCTGGCGCCCCAGCCGATGCGTCGGCCTTCCAGCAGTACCACCGACAGGCCGCGCTCGGCCAGCTCCAGGGCCGTATTGACGCCGGTCAGCCCGCCGCCGACCACGCACACGTCGGCCGTCAGTTCGCCGTCCAGGCTGGGGTAGGGCGCTGCATCGCGAGCCGTGGCGGCGTAGTACGATGCGGTGTGTTGGGTATCGAAAGACATGGGCGTTCTCGGCTCAGCGATTGGACTTGATCTTGCTCCACGAGCGGGTCATGAGGCGCATGATCTTCGGGCTCGGGGTGCTGGAGATGTACAGCTTGTCCAGCACGTCCTGGGGTGGGTAGATCTCGGCGTTGTGCACCAGTGATGCATCCATGTAGGCCTTGGCGTCCGGGTTGGCGTTGGCATAGCCGACCGTGGCGCTGACCTTGGCGATCACCTTGGGGTCGAGCAGGTAGTTGATGAAAGCCAGGGCCTGGTCGGGGTTGCTGGCGTCCTTGGGGATGGCCAGCAGGTCGAACCACAGGTTGCTGCCTTCCTTGGGAATGCTGTAGGCGATGTTCACGCCGTTGTTGGCCTCCACGGCGCGGTTGGCAGCCTGGAACACGTCGCCGGAGTAGCCGAAGGCCACGCAGACATCGCCGTTGGCCAGGTCGGAGACGTACTTGGAGGAATGGAAGTAGGTGATGTACGGGCGCAGCTTGAGCAAGCGGTCTTCGGCTTTGGCGTAATCGGCCGGTGATTCGCTGCCCGGGTCCAGGCCCAGGTAGTTGAGCATGGCCGGGAACAGTTCGTCGGGCGAGTCCATGAATGCCACGCCGCATTGCTTGAGCTTTTTCAGGTTCTCGGGCTCGAACAGCACCGCCCACGAGTCGATATGGTCGACGCCCAGCGCCGCCTTGACCTTGTCGACGTTGTAGCCGATGCCACTGGTACCCCACAGGTAAGGCACGGCGTACTGGTTACCCGGGTCGTTCTGTTCAAGCTGCTTGAGCAGTTTGGGGTCCAGGTGCTGCCAGTTCGTCAGCTTGCTGCGGTCCAGCGGCAGAAACGCACCGGCCTGGGCCTGGCGAGCGAGGAAGTGGTTGGACGGCACCACCACGTCATACCCGGTACGCCCGGCCAGCAGCTTGCCTTCGAGGGTTTCGTTGGAGTCGAACACGTCATACACCACCTTGATCCCGCTGCTGGCCTGGAAGTCGGCCAGAGTGGTGTCACCTATGTAGTCGGTCCAGTTGTACACGCTGACGCTGGGGACGGCGTGGGCGGTGGTGGCGAACAGCAGGGTGAATGCAGCGGGTATCAGGGTTTGCAGATGACGCATGGGGACACCTCGTTGGTCTTGTTCTTCGAGTTCGGTGTTAAAGGGGGCTGCTTCGCAGCCCAATCGCCGGCAAGCCAGCTCCCACAGGTACAGCGCTGGCTTCAGGCTCATGGGTAACCTGTGGGAGCTGGCTTGCCGGCGATTGGGGTGCAAAGCACCCCCAGACGGTCAGACGCTCATCATCAGGAACTCGCGTTCCCACGAGCTGATCACCCGCTTGTAGTTCTCGTGCTCGGCACGCTTGACTGCCACGTAGCCTTGGACGAACTGCTTGCCCAGGTACTCCTGCACGGTCTCGCAGTCCTCCATGTGCTGCAGCGCGTCCTCGATGGTGATCGGCAGGCGCAGGTTGCGCCGCTCGTAGGCACGGCCCTGCACCGGGGCACTGGGGTTGATCTGCTCGACCATGCCCAGGTAGCCGCACAGCAGGCTGGCGGCGATGGCCAGATACGGGTTGGCATCGGCGCCCGGCAAGCGGTTTTCAACGCGCATTGCCTCGGGGCTGGAGGTGGGCACCCGCAGGCCGGCCGTGCGGTTTTCTTCACCCCACTCGACATTGACCGGTGCCGAGGTGTCCGGCAGGAAGCGGCGGAACGAGTTGACGTTGGGGGCGAACATCGGCAGCAGCTTGGGGATGTACTTCTGCAAGCCGCCGATATGGTGCAGGAACAGCTGGCTCATGCTGCCGTCTTCATTGGCGAAAATCGGCTTGCCGGTCGCGATGTCGACCACGCTCTGGTGCAAGTGCATGGCACTGCCCGGCTCGTCGGTGATCGGCTTGGCCATGAAGGTGGCGGCCACGTTGTGCTTGAGCGCCGCTTCGCGCATGGTGCGCTTGAACACGGTGATCTGGTCGGCCAGGTCCAGCGCGTCGCCGTGGCGGAAGTTGATCTCCATCTGCGCCGGGCCGTCTTCGTGGATCAGCGTGTCCAGGTCCAGGCCCTGGATTTCGCACCAGTCGTAGACGTCTTCGAACAACGGGTCGAATTCGTTGGCGGCATCGATCGAGAACGACTGGCGGCCGCTTTCGGCACGCCCGGAGCGCCCCAGCGGGACTTGCAGCGGCAAGTCCGGGTCTTCGCAGCGTTTGGTCAGGTAGAATTCCATCTCGGGCGCGACGATCGGCTGCCAGCCTTTTTCGGCGTACAGCTTGAGCACCTTCTTCAGTACGTTGCGCGGCGACAGCTCGATTGGGTTGCCTTGCTTGTCGAAGGTGTCGTGGATCACGATCGCGGTCGGCTCGATGGCCCACGGGATCTGGTACACGGCGGTGGGGTCGGGGCGGCAGACCATGTCGATGTCGGCGGCGTCGAGCAGGTTGTAGTAGATGTCATCGTCCACGTAATCGCCAGTGACCGTCTGCAGCAGCACGCTTTCGGGCAGGCGCATGCCACGTTCGTGGAGGAACTTGGCGGTCGGCGCGATCTTGCCCCGGGCAATGCCGGTCAGGTCGCTGATCACGCATTCGACTTCGGTGATGCGGTGTTCTTTCAGCCAGGTGGACAGCTGATCGAAGGGGGCGTTCATACAGACCTCTTGGTTGGGTTTTAGTGTGGGAGCGCGGTGCCTGTGCCAGCCGTTGCACGGTTTCGAAGGCGTTGCGCTTCCCAGGTGACGCACTGGAGACTATCTTGGTCGCAGCCCCCAGGGGCGATCTATCCACTTTCTTCGGCATCGAATGCACCATAAGAGTGCACACAGGACAATGCGTGACAACCGCCAATGCGTTGCAGGTCCAGGCTTACCACACCACCGACGTTACCGAGCAAGTGCGGGCCACCCCTGGCTGGCAGCAACAGTACCGGCAGATGTCGCCGGGGCATTTCAGCGGCGAGCTGCGTTGCCTGGGGCTTGAGGGCGTGGAGGTGTACGAAGAAAGGCTGAATACTCGCGTCGAGCAGTTTTTTCGCGCGCCGAGCGGCTCACTGGCGTTCTGTTTCGACCGCAGCGAAAACAGCCTGTACCTGCTGAACGAACAAAGCCGCAATATCTGGATCACCCCGGAGAACTACCAGGAAGTGGCCGTGGTATTCGACCAGGGCTTCCTGGCCGACCATGGGCTGGACCCGCAGCGCCTGGAAGGGTTGTTCATGGTACCGCTGGGCAGCGGGCAGAATGCGCTGTTCGGCAGCTGGTTGAGTGCCACGCTGACCCGCCTCAGCCAGGCCGATTGCCCGCTGCAGGGGCAGGCCTTGGCAGAGCAACTGCTGGAGGACTGCCTGTTCATCCTCGACAACGCCTGCCAGCGCTTGCAGGGCGTGGCGCTGGGGCGACGTGACGAAGAACGGGCGATCATGCACCGGGTCAGTGAATGGGCCGCCGATTGCCCGGAGGAAACGCTCAACCTGGTGGAGCTGGCGGAGGTTGCCGGGGTTTCCCTGCGCCAGCTGCAGCAGGCGTTCAAGGCATTTACCGGCATGCCGCCTGCGCAATGGCTGCGATTGCGCAGGCTCAACGGTGCGCGGCGGGATTTGTTGCGCGGTGGGGACGTGACCGTAGCCGAGGTGGCGATGCGCTGGTCTTTTTGGCATTTGGGAAGGTTTTCAGAGAGTTACCGGCAGTTGTTCAAGGAGTTTCCGAACGAGACGTTGAAGCGCGGCAGGGGTTGAACCGGGTGCCAGTGCCACCTGCCTCTGCGCGTTACATTCAGGAGCGGTTTCACCCGCGAAGAGGCCGCCCCGGGCAACACTGAGACCAGCATTGCACCGCGAAAATTGCTATGGTGCCGTCCTGTTTCCACCCGAGGTGCCGATGTTCTACCTGCCTTTGCCCAGCGACCAGGCCGACCGCCTCGCCAGCGAACCCACCACTGACTTTTTCACCACCGCCAGCGTCCTGGACGCTGCCGCCGTGCTGTTCGTGCAAAACCTGCCGCGCCAGCCCGCCACCGCCTCGGCAGATGCGCAAGAGCGTCGTTTCGCCGAAATCGTGCGCATCGCCAATGAAGTCGAAAGCGCGGCACCCGGGCGCTTCCAGGGGCAGGTGGCGCAGCACTTCGATCACGAAGCCTTGGCCATGGGCCTGGGCATGCTGGGCGAAAACGGTCTCGCCTTGCTGTCCCCCGAGGTGCAGTACAAGGCTGAAGAGTTGCTGGATGCCGAGGGCCAGTGGAATTTCCAGTTCGCTGACCTGTACCGCCAACGCGCCACACCGCTGCACCCTGTGTCCCTGCCGGCCTTGGCCAGTGACCTGAGACTCAGCGACCAGCAGAATCGATTGTTACGCGAATTTCTCAGTGGTATCGACGAGTCGGTGGCAGTGCAGGGCTTCGCCGGCACTGGCAAGACCTTCCTGATCCACCAGTTCGCCCGCCTGCTCGACCCGCAGCGCACGTTGCTGCTGGCCCTTACCGAGGGCCAGTTGCGGGCGTTGCAGGCGCGGGTCAAGGACGCCACAGCGTACACCGCGCTTACCTTCGGCCAGCTGGCGGACGAGCTGCTGAACCGTGACCTCACCAACAATGGCTGGCGCCTGCGTGACCCTTACCGCACCAAGCGCTCGTGGCGCCCGCAGGACGCGCAGGTGGCGCAATGGCTGGCGATTCCTGATATCGGGCCACTGGCCGCTCGCGATGTGGTTGGCTTGTGCATCCGCGCCGTGCGCACGTTCTGCCACAGTGCTGACACCCAGTTGCAGTTGCACCACCTGCCATGGGCCGGGCCGGGCACGCACCCACTGGACCAGGAAGTGCTGCTGGAGAAGGCGCGGCAGTACTGGCAGGAGCTGATTCGCCCGTCGGCGCGGGAAATCCAGCTGCCGGTGCGCGATTATCATCGGGTCAAGCTGCTTGCACTGACGGGCTATGTGATCGACAGCCGCTACAGCCATGTCATCGTCGACGAGGCCCACGAGCTGTCGGCACCGATGCTTGCCGTGCTCGACCGCAGCCCGCAGTCGATCATCGCCCTGGGCGACGAGTTGCAGAACCTTAATGGCCTCAGCGCGCACCATGGCAGTTTCATCCGGCAACGCTGCATCGACCACTCACTGCGTGCCGGCCCGGCGATGGACAATGTGCTGAACCCACTGATTCAGGCACATCCGGCGGCGATCCAGGCGGCATTCAGTGGCAGCGCCGAGCATTACACCCGGGTCAGTTTCTTCGACACGGTGACGGTGCCGGAGCAGCCCACGGCGCTGATTGTCGATGACGAATGGGGTTTGTTTGGCTGGTTTCAGCGCCTGACTCACCAAGGCGTGCCGTTCGTGTTGCTGCAAAGCGCCCGCAAGGACTTCGAACTGTTCGTCGAGGACTGCATCGAGCTGTACCGGCATGGCACGCGGCCGCGCCATCCGATGCTGTTTCGTTATGCCAGCTGGCAGGCGCTGGAGCAGGACAAAGGCGATGACAAGGCGTTCGTTGCCGTGGCCACCATGCTGCGCAAGGGCTATACGCCGGAGCACTTTGCCAAGGCCAAGAGCCGCTACCGCTGGGACAAGGCGCCCAAGCTGTTCCTGGGGCGGGTACGGGATGTGAAAAACATGGAGTTTTCCCGGGTGATGGTGTCGCCAGAGCTGATGGTGCCGCCGCAGGTGGCGGGCAACCGCAATGAGCGGGCGCGGATGCTGGCGGGCTTGTATACCGCCTGTTCGCGGGCGCGGCATGAGCTGATCGTGCCGGGGGGGATGCTGGACTGGGTCAAGGACCAGGTTCGGGATTGAGGTCCTGAGGGCCTCGCAGCTTCACATAACTTACTGATTCAGCAGGGTACGCGGAGCGCCCAGCATCAGTGCCCTGTAGGAGCGGCCTTGTGCCGCGATGGGCCGCAAAGCGGCCCCAGGCCTAGAATCAGTTACGATCCAGCCACACCGTCTGGGCATTGGTGAACTCACGCACACCAAAGTGCGACAGCTCCCGCCCGAACCCGCTCTTCTTCACACCGCCAAACGCCACGCGGGGGTCGGAAGCGCAGTAGCCGTTGATGAACACGCCACCGGTATCCAGCGCTGCCGTCATGCGCTCGGCCAGTGCATAGTCGGCGGTGTAGATGGTCGAAGCCAGGCCGAACTCGCTGTCGTTGGCCAGCTCCACGGCATGCTCGGCATCCCGCGCGGTGATGATCGCCGCCACCGGCCCGAACAGCTCCTGCTTGAATGCTGTCATTTCTGGGGTGACGTTGGCGAACACGGTCGGTGCATAGAAGTTGGCCACGCCTTCGACCTTGCTGCCACCCAACAGCAGGGTGGCGCCTTCGGCTAGGGTCGCCTGAACCTGGCCATCCAGCTCGTCGCGCAGGTCATAGCGGGCCATCGGGCCGATGTACGTGTCGTCTTCCAGCGGGTTACCCAGTTTCAGCTGGCGCGTGGCTTCTACGAACTTGCGCGTGAATTCATCGACGATGCTTTCTTCGACGATCAGGCGTTTGGCCGCAGCGCAGACCTGGCCGGTGTTCTGGTAACGGCCAATGACTGCCGCCTGCACGGCAGCATCCAGGTCAGCGTCAGCCAGCACGATGAACGGGTCGGAACCTCCCAGCTCGAGCACGCACTTCTTCAGCGCGGCACCGGCTTGGGCGCCAATCGCCATGCCGGCGCGCACGCTGCCGGTCAGGGTCACGGCGGCGATGCGCGGGTCGTTGATGGCGCGGGTGACGCCGTCCGGGGTCACGTTCAGCACCTCGAACACGCCTTCCGGCAGGCCGGCATCCTTGAACAGCTCGCCCATCAGGTAAGCGCTGCCCATCACGTTCGGTGCGTGCTTGAGCACGTAGGTGTTGCCGGCCAGGATCGCCGGCACAGCGCCGCGCAATACCTGCCAGACCGGGAAGTTCCACGGCATCACGGCAAGGATCGGGCCCAGCGGGCGGTATTCGATGCGGGCTTTTTCAACCTGGGTCGGCTCGGCGGCGAGCATGGCCGGGCCATGTTCGGCGTACCAGCGGCACAGGCCGACGCATTTGCTGACTTCGCCACGGGCCTGGGCGACGGGCTTGCCGATTTCGCGGCTGATCATTTGCGCGAACGCTTCGGCCTTGGCTTCGAGAGTGCTGGCCAGGGCCAGCAAGTACTCGCTGCGCTGACCCAGCGACACCTGGCGCCACTGGCGGTAGCCGACCTTGGCACGTTGCAGCGCCGCTTCCAGTGCGGCGTCGGTGTCGAACGGGTAGGCGCCGATCTGCTCGCCGCTGTACGGGTCGAGGGAGATGGCGTGGGTCAGGCTGCTGATCGCGCTCATGGCGGGACACTCTCGTTGTTGTTAATCAGGTGACGCCAGACTAGTGGGCTATGGGTTTAATGAAAACTGAATAATAATGAG
Organism: Pseudomonas sp. 8_5_2; assembly: GCF_059295255.1. Classification (NCBI taxonomy): domain Bacteria; kingdom Pseudomonadati; phylum Pseudomonadota; class Gammaproteobacteria; order Pseudomonadales; family Pseudomonadaceae; genus Pseudomonas; species Pseudomonas sp. 8_5_2. The sequence goes on along the minus strand of NZ_CM181238.1, from coordinate 3,053,394 downwards.
CGAAACATTCACGTTTGGAGAAAGGCCGTGGACCTGGTGCAACTCGAGATTTTCAAGGCCGTTGCCGAGCACGGCAGCATCAGCGCCGCCGCACAGCACATCCATCGGGTACCGTCGAACCTGACCACGCGCATCAAGCAGCTGGAAGAAGACTTGGGCGTGGAGCTGTTCATTCGCGAAAAGAGCCGTCTGCGCCTGTCGCCTGCGGGCTGGAATTTTCTCGAGTACACCCGGCGCATCCTCGACCTCGTGCATGAAGCACGGCTGAGCGTGGCCGGTGATGATCCGCAGGGCACCTTCGCCCTCGGCTCGCTGGAAAGCACGGCGGCGGTGCGCATTCCAGCCTTGCTGGCGGCGTATAACCAGCGCTACCCCAAGGTTGACCTGGACCTGTCCACCGGGCCTTCCGGGACCATGCTCGAAGGCGTGCTGTCTGGCCGGCTGGTGGCGGCGTTCGTCGATGGCCCCGTGCTGCACCCCACGCTGGAAGGCATGCCGGTGTTCGAGGAAGAGATGATGGTCATCGCGCCGCTCAACCACGCACCCGTCACCCGCGCCCAGGATGTGAACGGCGAAAGCATCTACGCTTTTCGCGCCAACTGCTCCTACCGCCACCACTTCGAAAGCTGGTTTGTGCAGGACCAGGCGGTGCCGGGCAAGATCCACGAAATGGAGTCTTATCACGGCATGCTGGCCTGCGTCAGCGCTGGCGCCGGCCTGGCCATGATGCCGCGCAGCATGCTCGACAATATGCCAGGGTGCAGCACGGTCAGTGCCTGGCCGATGTCGGAGGATTTCCGTTACCTGAAAACCTGGCTGGTCTGGCGCCGGGGCACGGTGTCGCGCAGTTTGAGCATGTTTGTGAAATTACTTGAGGAAGATCGCGTAGTTTTATGATTTAAAGCATTATTTTTCTTAAAGTGCGAATTTCATTCAGCTGACCCTGCATCCCCACGAACACCACTGCGCCTGGAGGATCAGATATTAGGTAAGCCATCCTCGAAAGGAGGGTCATACCATGCGTAACCATCACTATGCCCTTGGCGCGGCGCTGCTGATCACCCTGGCCATGCCATGGACCCTGGCCGCCGCTGCCGACCTCAATGCGCCCATCGACATGCAGGCGGTGCAACTGCAACCGCAGGAACAGCACGGCGTGCGCTATGTGCAAGGCGGTATCGGCCAGGATGAAGCCAATGCCCTGCGCAAGCTGCCGGGCTATGACCTGCACGTGGAACTCTCTACCGGGCCGGAAGGCAAGTTCCAGAGTGGCGCCACGGTCGATATCGACAATGCCCAAGGGCAAACCGTGCTCAGCGTCAGTGATGCCGGGCCTTTGCTGTATGTGCAGTTGCCACCAGGCAAGTACAAAGTCACCGGCAACGCCCAAGGTCAGACGGTACAGCAACAGGTGAGCGTGAGCGGCAAGGCGCCTGCGACCGTGAACCTGAACTGGCGTTGATCATCGCTATCTTGCGGGGCAGGGGCTTGGGTGAATGCCAGACCGTCAAGCAAAGGGGCCGCCTTGCGGCCCATCGCCGCGGTTCGTCGCCACGACAAGCCAGGCTCCCACAAGACGGCGCATGGCTTGCCGGCGATGGGAGCTTGGGTGGTGGATTCGCCAATAGTGGCAATTCACTTTCAACTTTCTGTTTATCTGGTCAATAATCGGAAAAGTATTACTCCGTGTGACTGGTCGGGATGCGCCAGTCACCGCATAAGACCGAGGGGCCAAAGCCCCCGCTTGCCGTGTAGACCATCAGGAGAGTTGTTGATGAAAACCCGTCTCGCAGCTTCGCTGGCCGCTGCAGTGCTGGCCTGTGTCGGGGCCAACCTGGCCCAGGCCGCGCAGGTGTCCGGCGCCGTAGGGGCCACCAGCCAGGGCGACATGACATACCGTATCGGCCTGTCGTTCGACTGGGACACGAAGTGGCTGGAAAGCAGTACCGGGCATGTGACCGGTTACTGGGATGCCGGCTATACCTACTGGGAGGGTGGTGACGCCAGTGGCGCGCATTCGCTGTCGTTCAGCCCGGTGTTCACTTACGAGTTCAGCGGTTTCACCTACACCCCGTATATCGAGGCCGGCATTGGTCTGGCAGCGTTCTCCAAGACCGAGGTGGGTGACCAGCGCCTGGGTTCGTCGGTCAACTTCGAGGACCGTATCGGTTTTGGCCTGAAACTGCCGGGGGAGCAGAAGGTGGGGATCCGCGCGATGCACTACTCCAACGCAGGGATCAAAGAGCCTAACGACGGGATCGAGTCGTACTCGCTGTTCTACAGTAAGGCTATCTGAACAACCGGGGCCGCAAAGCGGCCCCACCTGCATCAGAAGGTGTAGGAAACCCCTGCCTGCACCGTCCGCGGTGCCCCCGGATAGGCGTAAAGGTTGAACGCCCCCTCGTCATACTCCTTGTTGAACACGTTCTTCACGTCCAGGTTCAGGCGCACGTGCTCGTTGACTTTGTAGAAGGCCAGCAGGTCGACCACGGTGTACTGGTCCATGTTGTAGGTCACTGCCTCGGTCTGGCCATTGCGGTCGTCCACGTATTTCACTCCCATCCCCAGCCCAAGGCCCTTGGCGAAGCCGTCCTGGAACTCATAGGTGTTGAGCAGGCTGAAACTGTTGCGCGGAATGTTTGCCAGGCGCGTGCCGGTAGGCAGGCGGTTGTCCTTGGTCACTTCGGCATCGACATAGGCGTAGCCGCCGATCACACGCCACTCGGGGGTGATGTTGCCAGCGATGTTGATATCCAGGCCACGGCTGCGCACCTGGCCGGCGGCGACACTGAAGTTGGGGTCGACCGGGTCGCGGGTCAGCACGTTTTCCTTGACGATGTGATACACCGCCGCATCGACGCTCAGCTGGCGGTCAAGCGCCTCCCACTTCACGCCCAGTTCGTATGACTTGCCCTTTTCAGGGTCGAAGCCACCACCGCCGGCCGGGGTGCCAGTGTTGGGCTTGAACGAGCGCGCGGTGTTGGCATAGACCGCGACCGTGTCGGTCAGGTCGTACAGCAGGCCGAAGCGCGGGGTCACGCCGTTTTCGCCCTTGTCGAAATCACCGGCATTGTTCAGCTTGTTGTCGTAGTCATGCTCGAAGCGCTCGAAGCGCACACCCGCCAGGGCCTTGAGGCGCTCGGTCAGCGCCACCTGGTCCTGAATGAAGAAGGCCCAGGTCTGCAGGTTTTCCTTGTCCCAGGTGGTGGTGCGCACCAGTGCCGGGCGGGGCTGGCCCAGCACCGGGTTGTAGATGTCTATCGGGTAAGGAGCAGAGGAGCGGCGGATGATCGAGTTGTAGTCGTAGTTCTCGTACTCCACGCCGGTCAGCAGGGTGTGGCTGAACGCACCGGTATCAAAGTGGCCGGTCAGGTTCAGTTGCCAGTCGCGGTCGGTCCATTCCAGCTTGCGGTAGTTGAAGTTGCGTTGCAGGGTGCGGCCGTCTGCCGGTGCGCCATCGGCTTCCACGGCGTTACCTTTGAGCGAGCCATCGAGGAACTGGAAACCACCGCCCAGCGTCCAGTTGTCGTTGAGCAGGTGCTCGAAACGCACTTGGGCCATGTTGTTGTCGTTATGCAGCAGGTTGTCGCTGCCTTTCTCCCAGATATAGGTGTCGCGCGATGCGCTGCCGGTCTGGGTGGCGTAGCGGGTGAGGCCGCGGTCCAGCGGGTGGTTGTTGCGCATGAAATCGCCCTCGAAGACGATTCTGGTGCTGTCATTGACCTGCCAGCTGAGTACCGGCGCCACGTCATAGCGCTCGCTTTCCACGTCGTCACGGAAGCTGTCGCCGCCTTCGCCCAGCAGGTTCAGGCGGTAGGCCAGCGAACCGTCCTGGTTCAGCGGCCCGGTAGCGTCCAGGGTGGCCCGGTGCATGCCCTGATCATCGAACTGGCTGCCCAGGGTCACCTTCGACTCGGGCAGCGGTTGCTTGCTGACCACGTTGAACGTACCGCCGGGGTCGCCACGGCCGTACAGGCTGGTGGCCGGGCCGCGGATCACTTCCAGGCGCTCGACGGTGTTGGCGTCCGGTGCGTTGGGGTAGCCGCGGTTGATCGGGAAGCCGTTGCGGTAGAACTCGCCCGTGGTGAAGCCGCGCACGGTGAAGGTGGTCAGGCCCTGGCCGCCGAAGTTGTTGGCGCGGCCGACACCGCCGGCGTAGTCCAGGCCATCTTGCAACCGTGTCGCGCCGGTGTCGGTCAGCACATCCTTGGGCACCACGCTGACCGACTGCGGCGTTTCGTGCAGGGCGGTGTCGGTGCGGGTGGCGCTGGCCGAGCGGGTCGCCATGTAGCCATCGACCGGGCCGTCGGCGCGCTCGCTGTCGGCGCTGCCGGTAATGCTCAGGGCCTGGAGTTCTATGCGGGCGGGGTCGCTGAGCGGCTCAGGCTCGGCAAAGGCCAGCGGGGAGACAGCGTGCAGCACGCAAAGCGAAACGAACGTTCGACGCATCGACGGTACGATCCTGAAGTAGGGCGCTAGGGGAAGGGTGGAATAGTGCCGGGAAACTACTACGAATCATTATCAAATGCATTCTTTTTAAGTGGCACTGGTGTGCCAGATACCAATCGGCGGGATTTGGGCTTTATTGGTCGCGGGGGCGGGGCGTTTTCGCGGGGATTGCATCAGGGCTGACAGGTGCTTGCCACAGCATTTTCAGCGCCTGTCAGCCCTGATGCAACTCGCCAAAACCCCAGAATCGGCAGCCTGTAACCCCACTCCCTTACCGACCCCCCTTTATCGCCAGCACATTGCACAGCGGATGCTCCAGCACATGCGCCGTGGTCCCGCCCAGGAAGGTATGCATGGCGTCATGCCGATGGCTGCCCATCACGATCACATCCACCCGGCTGTGGCCAACAAAATGTGCAATCGCCCTGATCGCAGCCCCTTCGAGAAAATGCCGGCGTTCCAGCGGGATCTGGTGATGGTCGCCCAACCGGTTGAACGCTGCCCGCTGCGCCGTCCGCACGCTGCCCTCGAAGCCGGGCATGGTCACCGTACCGGCACCGAAGTCGGCGATGTGCGTCCTGGCCGCATCGCACACATGCACCAGGTGCAGCTCCCCGTTGCATTGCAGGGCCAGGGCATGGGCGCAGTGGATCACCTGCTCATCCAGGTGTTCGCCAGCGCCAAGGCTGTTCAAGTCCACAGCGGCGGCGATCTGCCGGGGCAGGGGCAGGCGGATGTCACTGACCAGGTGCACGGCGACCGGGCTGTCCTTGAGCAGCTGCCAGTCCAGCGGTGTTACCAGCAGACGCTTGAGCACCGGTTCGTGTTGCACATCCTTGACCAGCAGGTCGCACCCCAGCCGTTCTATCCGTTGCAGCACGCTGCCCAGTGGGTCGCGGGTCAGCAGCAGTTCGATGGACACGTCCAGGCCGGCATTGCCCAGCTGCTCGGCCTGGTCCGCCAGCCACTGGCGGTTATCGCCCAGCAGCCGTTGACGTTCGTGGCCGTCACTCATCAAGCCAAAGGTGTCGACATCGTCGACGACTACGTTGATATCCAGCAACGCACCGCAAGATTCCGCCAGCGCCGCCGCGCGTTGCAGCGCTGGCGTGTGGCGCATCTGCGGGCCGAGCATGACAAACAGACGCTTGAACTGGCTCATCTCACACCTCCACGTGTGGCAGCCCCCCGGTTACCTGATCCTGTTCAGTCTAGACCCTGCGCGCCCGGTAAAACCGCTCACGCTTTTTTTCACTACGCACTGGTATCTCCCACAGGGAGCGCCCCTGCCACCAGTAAAGAACGGCAGGCTGATCTGCGACTGTAACAACCACGTGCCTGAGCCCGCATCGAACAAGCCATTTAGCTCGGGGCTGGTACTACCGGCGTTGGCGGTCAGGCTGATGCTAGGGAAAACGCCGCCCGCGCCACGCCGATGTTGGCGTTGGCCGCCCGCAGCTGGTATTCCGCCGGAAGAATGTCTGGCCGGCTTCGCTGCAGATCGGAAGGTAGCCCGCCGGGCAACCCGGCAATCTGCTCGTCGGCCAGGGGCAGGGCCGCCAGATTGTCGGCAACGGTTGCGCCCACCAGCAGCGTCAGCTGGTTGATGTCCTGGGCGACTTGGCGCTTGTAGCGGGCCACCGCAGCCCGGGTGCTGTCGACGCTGGTCTGCGCCTGGCTGGTCGAGCGCCGACACCGCACCGGCGCGGCGCTGGTTGCGGGTCAGGGTTGCAGCGCATCGATATGCTTGTCCAGCATCGGCGCAGCGGTAATGGCATTATAGTGGCTCTTGCCGTGTAGTGACTGGCGCAGTGCGGGTTGTCGGGTATGATGCGGGCCCCATCATTGCCACGAGGCCTGCCCCATGTCCCTGAGTGCTGAACAGATCGGCGAATTCCGTGCCTTTGCCGAGCAGCTGGCCGATGCTGCCGCTGTGGCGATTCAGCCATATTTCCGCGCCAGCCTGGATGTCGAGGACAAGGGCGGGCGCCTGTACGACCCGGTGACCGTGGCCGACAAGGCGGCCGAAGACGCCATGCGTGCGTTGATCCAGGCCCGTTACCCCGAGCATGGCATCCTCGGCGAAGAGGCTGGCGTGGCAGTTGGAAGCAGCCCGCTGACCTGGGTACTCGACCCCATCGACGGCACTCGCGCCTTCATTACCGGCCTGCCACTGTGGGGCACGTTGATCGCCCTGAACGATGGCGAGCGCCCGGTGATCGGGGTGATGAACCAGCCGTTCACCGGCGAGCGCTTTGTCGGCACGCCGGAGGGCGCATGGCGCAGCGGTACACCGCTGAAGACCCGGGCCTGTGCCGACCTGGCCACGGCCACGTTGATGTGCACCACGCCAGACATGTTCGACAGCGCCGAGCGCAAGGCCGCGTTCGAGGCCGTGGCCGGCAAGGCACGGCTGATGCGTTATGGCGGCGATTGCTATGCCTACTGCATGTTGGCGTCGGGCTTTGTGGACGTGATCGTCGAGGCCAGCCTGCAGCCGTATGACGTGCAGGCATTGATGCCGATCATCGAAGCGGCGGGTGGGGTGATCACTGCCTGGGATGGCAGCAGCGCGCAGAATGGCGGGTGTGTGGTGGCCTGTGGCGACCCGGTGCTGCATGCGCAGGTGGTGGAGCTGTTGCGTCACGCCATGTAAGGAATGTGTGTCTGAACAGGCCAGCACAGGTTGCCAATATCCCCAACCACTGCACTTTTTCCGATTTCCGGGCTCTATGCTTGGCCAGGCTGCTCTGATCCCCAGTACAGCCGCCGAATATCGACCCGGTGCCGATGGTTGCAAGCTACCTGAACGTCCTCCCGCGCCTGCTGCTGGCAGGCGCCCTCACATGCCTGGGCGCCTGCACCCACGAGCAAGGCCGTGACATCGTCAGCCAGTTCGGCAACGGCAAGCCCAGCGAGCTGTTCCAGACCAGCGTCGACCGCCTGGCCACGCTGTCGATGCGCGACAACCTGCAAAGCCTGTACCTGCTGATGAACAAGCTGTACCTGCGCAACCCCAACCAGTGGAAGATGTCTGGCTACGTCGACGCCGCCACCGCAGAGCGGCAGATCCGCATCGCCATCGAACAGCGGCAACCCTTGCCGCAATTGGGCAATCGCCGCGACCTGGCGGCCTTGAGCTACGCCCTGAGCCCGGAGTTTCGCGGTGACCGCGTCGGTGCTTTCATCTACGCCATCGGCAGCATGCTGATTACCGCGCACGGTGGGCGTACCGAGTTCTACATGACCGATACCATTGACCCGCTGTTCATCAACAACGCGGCGCGCAATATCGAGAAGGCGACGTGGATGCTCAGCCAGCGGCAGGATGCCAATGGCGTGCTGTTGCTGTTCTCCAACGAGATTTCGGAGGAGGGCAGCAACCTGAGTTTTGCGGTGGAGTTCGGCAAAATCGTCGCGCGGCTGGATTTGCTGGCCGAGTTGCTGGATGAGCGCTATCGGCGGATCGGGTTGAATTACGCGCAAAGCCTGCTGTTGATGAACTTTTTGCCGGTGCAGTGACTTCAGAGCAATGCCTGGATGGCACGCCGGTAGCGCTGACCGGCCAGGCTCATGCTGTTGTTGTGCGTAGCCCCCGGCACCAGCAACAGCGTTTTTGGCTGGTGGGCGGCATCGAACAGCTGCTGGCTGAAACGCGGCGGCACGAAGCGGTCATCCAGCCCATGTACCAGCAAAACCGGCAGGCCGACATCCTTGATCTTGTCCAGCGAGTCGAACTTTTGCGACATCAACCAGCGTACCGGGAGTGAAGTATTGGCGACCGCAGCGGCGGCGTCGCCCAATGAGGTGAAAGTGGATTCAAGGATCAGGCCGCGTGCAGGTGCCTTGGCACCGTTTTCTTGCGCCTCACGCGCCAGCTCACTGGCCAGTTCCACCGCCACTGCGCCGCCCAGCGAATGGCCGAAGATCAGGCGCTTGCCGGCATCCGGCTGGAGCTGGGCGAAGCGTTCCCAGGCGATGCGTGCATCCTCGTAGACGGTTGCTTCGGATGGCAGGCCGCCACGGCTCTGGCCAAAGCCGCGGTAATCCACAGCCAGCACCGAATAGCCCATGGCATGCAGCTGCTCGATACGGAACAACTGGCCGGTAAGGTTCCAGCGCACGCCGTGCAGGTAGAGGATGGCCGGGGCATTGGCGCGTTTGGCCGGCCACCACCAGGCGTGCAGGCTCTGGTTGTCAGTGAAACTGCGCGGGCGCAGGTCGAGTTCCTGCACATCGTTGGGCAGGCCGCGGAACCAGCTGGCCTGGCCGGGTTCGATGCGAAACACCAGTTCGCGTTCCTTGCACTGCAGGACCGCGCAACTGGTGGGCAGGCCGATGACCAGCAGGCTGGCGCACAGCCAGGTAAGCCAGCGGCGGCGCAGGTGGATGAGGAAGAGGGTGGACATGGAGGCTTTTTTAGCAGATGCGCTCGGGTTGATGTGGGAAAGCAGCCGAATGGCGGGGAGGGTTTGATAACAAGTTGTGTCTGGGGTTATGGGTTCAAAGGCTGCGCAAAGATTCAAGCAACGGCCGAAACTCATCCAGCAACCAGTCACGCAACCGCCGGCAGCTGGACTCATGTTCCTTGTCCTCATTGAAGGCCAGGAAATGGAAGGTGTCCTTGAGTACCAGTTCCTCTTCCACCGGCCTCACCAGCAGCCCTTGGGCAACCAGCGGCGCCACCAGGTGGTGCCAGCCCAGCGCCACGCCCTGATTGCCCAGGGCCAGCTGTACCAGCAGGTTGTAGTCGTTGGCATTGAAAAAGTGCGGCGCCGTGTTGGCGCGGCTTTTCAGGTCGACGTCATGGAAGGCCAGCCATACGTTCCAGTCCACATGCTCGGCCACCTGCGAGCGCCCATAGGGGCTGAGGTTAAGCAAAGTGCCATCGCGCAACCCCTGCAAGGTGCGCACTTCCGGGTGCTGCGCCAGATACTGCGGCGTGCACACCGGGTAGATCACGTCATGGTTGAGCGGGTGCGAGCGATAGCCCGCCTGCACTTTGCCCAGCTTGGTGATGTAGATGTCCGGGCGCACGCCAGGCTCCATCGACAGAAAGTTCTGCGTGGTGACCAGGTTGATGTCGATGTCCGGGTTCTCGTCGAAGAACCTGGACATGCGGGGGCCCATCCACAAGGCCGCGAACGCCGGGGAACAGCACAAGGTGACCACGTGCTTGGTGTTGGTATTGCTGCGGATGCGCTCGGCCGCCTGGGAAATGTTGACGAACGACAACTGCACCGCATCGAAAAAGATCGAGCCGGCCACCGTCAGCTCCACCGCGCGCCCGACGCGGGTGAATAACTCGGCGCCCAGGTAGGTCTCCAGCTCTCGGATCTGCCGGCTGACCGCCGCCTGGGTGACGCACAGCGCTTCGGCCGCGCGGGTGAAGTTCTGGTACTTGGCGGCAGCGACGAAGACTTTGACCGCGCGCAGCGAGGGCATCTTGATCAGCGTCTGATCGGGCTCGGAGTGTCTGACCATGTCGGTAGTGGGAGGTTCTTCGTAGGAGCAGCCTGGTGCTGCGAAAAGGCCCGTACAGGCACCACGGCGCCAGTGTATGAGCCGGCATCTACGCAGCACAAGGCTGCTACCGCATTCAAGGGTGCGGCGGCAGGCTCTGCGCAGGGCCTTTCACGCCGATTGATAACTTCAGGTAATGGTTAGCGTAAATCAAATGTCGTTGGACCCGCTCTGGTTCAGGGCTTAACGTTAAAGCCACGGCGCGACATTGGTGACATCGATGTCGAATAATTTTGAAGCAGGTCATTCTGCGTGCCGGTTTTGACTCACGTTCGAATTTGAACGGACTGCCAAGCGTACTCGCACTGATCTCTACCCGCCTTATTGAAAGTGCGATGTTGAAAGATTGGTTAATAAGCATAATAAAGAGGGTCGTATGAGCCATGCCGATGAGATTCTTTCGGTAAAAAACATCTTCAAAGTGTTCGGGCCTAATCCGAACATGGCCATGCAGATGCTCCGCAAGGGCGCCGACAAGAACGAAATTTTCAGCAAGACCGGCCACGTCGTCGGCGTGTTCGATGCAAGTTTCTCCGTCAAACGCGGCGAGATTTTCGTCATCATGGGCCTTTCCGGGTCGGGCAAGTCGACCATGGTGCGGCTGTTCAACCGCCTGATCGAACCCACCTCCGGCAGCATTCACCTCAACGGCAAGGAAATTACCGGGCTCTCCGACAAAGCCCTGCTCGACGTGCGCCGCAAGGAAATGGGCATGGTGTTCCAGTCCTTTGCCCTGATGCCGCACATGAGCGTGCTGGAAAACACCGCCTTCGGCCTGGAGATTGCCGGCGTGCCTGAAGCCGAACGGCAAAGCCGTGCCCGCGAAGCGCTGAGCCAGGTTGGCCTGGCTGGCCACGAGCACAGCTACCCGCACCAGCTGTCCGGCGGCATGCAGCAGCGGGTGGGCCTGGCCCGGGCGCTCGCCAACGACCCGACCATCCTGCTGATGGACGAAGCGTTCTCGGCACTCGACCCGCTGATCCGCAGTGAAATGCAGGGCGAACTGATGCGCCTGCAGGCCGAGCAGCAGCGCACCATCATCTTCATTTCCCACGACATCGAGGAAGCCATCCGCATCGGCCATCGCATTGCGATCATGGAGGGCGGCCGCGTGGTGCAGATCGGCACCCCGCAAGAACTGATCAACCAGCCGGCCAACGATTCAGCTTCCCGCATTTCTACCGGCGCTTCCGTGAATTGTTTGCCATTGCCCCGCGCAAGTATCGGGCGCGCAGCCAGGGTTGGGCTGGGCGGCAGGATGTAGCGGTCCATTGACCCAGGAATCTGCAAGCCTTCATCGGCCCTATCGCCGGCAAGCCAGCTCCCACAGGATCGAGAGGCCTGTAGGAGCTGGCTTGCCGGCGATAGGGCCAGACCTGCAGAATGTGTTCGATTACCGAACGAAAATCAAAACTGACCTGTCCGCTATCCGCCCATCCAATCCGATCGCCGCATTGCCCATCCCCCGCCTTTTTGCTTAAGTGTCCCCATCCACCGGTTGTCACCTGCCCCCCGTGACCCGCAGCCGGCGCTATACAATAACCGTGAACGACCGCGGCCACCGCCCACAAGGCGGTAGGCAGCGGCGAACAGAACAATAACGATGCCGAGTGCCTTGCCTATGGAAAGCCGCCTGCTGAGCGAGCGCAGTAGCGTGTTCCACCACGCCGACCCTTATGCTGTGTCCGATTACGTCAACCAGCATGTAGGCCAGCATTGCATCGGTCTGTCGCGCACCACCCACCCCCAGGCCAGCCTCAGCCACCGCACGTTCGCCGAACTCGACCTGTGCCGCATCAGCTACGGCGGTAGCGTGCGGGTCACCTCGCCAGCCCTGGAGACCATCTACCACCTGCAGGTACTGCTGAACGGCAATTGCCTGTGGCGCGGGCACAAGCGCGAGCATCACCTGGTGCCGGGGGAACTGCTGCTGATCAACCCCGACGACCCGGTTGACCTGACCTACTCGGAAGACTGCGAGAAGTTTATCCTCAAGGTGCCCACCCGGTTGCTGGATTCGATCTGCGACGAACAGCGCTGGTATCGCCCCGACGGCGGCGTGCGCTTCCTGCGCAACCATTACCGGTTGGACGAGCTGGACGGGTTCGTCAATTTGCTGGCAATGGTGTGCCAGGAGGCGGAGGTGACGGATTCGCTGCCCAGGGTGCAGGGCCATTACAGCCAGATCGTGGCCAGCAAGCTGCTGACCCTGATGAGCACCAATATCCGTCGCGAAAGCCTGAGCGCACCGCAGGCGGGGCTTGAGCGCATTCTTGACTACATCGACCGCAACCTGAAACTGGAGCTATCGGCTGACGTGCTGGCAGAGCAGGCCTGCATGAGTTTGCGCTCGTTGTATACCTTGTTTGACCAGCACCTGGGTACTACACCCAAGCATTACGTGCGCCAGCGCAAGCTTGAGCGGGTGCATGCGTGCCTGAACGACCCGACTTGTGGTGTGCGCAGTGTGACGGAACTTGCCCTGGATTATGGATTCCTGCATCTGGGACGGTTTTCTGAAGTGTACCGCCAGCAGTTCGGCGAGCTGCCTTCGCAGACGTTCAAACGCCACAGATGAGGCGCGTTAGCGTGGTCACCTGACATTTCCACCAGTTGCTTACATTTCATGTACGTCCCACCATTTGATTTATTTCGATGAGAAGGTGGGTCCATGTCAACGTCGCGAAATTCCTCTGGTTCACGGCAGTACACGGTTTATGGGCATGACGGCGGTGAGCAATTTGCATCCATGCTGGGCTTCGGCGGAGAGAGAATTGAGCCTACTACAGGGTGCTACTTACTAGGGAATGGATACCGCGCGTTCAATCCGGTCTTGATGAGGTTTCACAGTCCTGACAGCTTGAGCCCGATGGGGCTTGGAGGAATAAACTGTTATGCCTACTGTGGTGGGGATCCGGTTAATTATGCTGATCCTAGTGGGCACCGTAAGTTTTCTAAGATTTCAAAAGCCCCTGCGCTTCGGAAAATTTGGGAAACGCCTGAAGCGCCAAGACCTCAGAAACCAGTGCAACTGTCAAGTATTCGAAAACATGCAGGAGTCGCCGGCTATACTGTGAGTAATCAAGTCGTAGAAACTATCAACAATCTCGGGCGTGGTTACGGGGATCAAATACAACCCATCATGAATTCATCGCATTGGTCAGATGCTCAAAAATTATTAGTGCAAGGCACCGCAGTGAAGCTATCAAGCAACATCGGAGAAAATTTGCAGAGAGCCGCTGGCGATCCTGTCAATGCGGCTGCGACTCCGATATCGTCCAACAGTCACTTGATGGAGGCGTTAGCGGTAGTCGCACCACTTAACGAAATAATGCAAGCGGCAGGAAGCGTGAACACTCTTGTGAACGATGTTGTTGCAAGCTGGCTCCATGACCCCAAACGGCTGGTTCCAAAAGTGCGAGATCCCGGTAAAGCTGGATAGCACTCTGCACAATCCGGATAGTCCCCCGCCAGCGGTCTCCCTAACCTGACCAGGTCTGAACAATAACAATGGAGACCCTGGCCATGTTCCTGGGATTCGACTACCTCAATGCCATGCTCGAGGACGACCGTGAAAAGGGCATCTACCGCTGCAAGCGCGAGATGTTCACCGACCCACGCCTGTTCGACCTGGAGATGAAACACATCTTCGAGGGCAACTGGATCTACCTGGCCCACGAAAGCCAGATCCCCGAGAAAAACGATTTCCTCACCCTGACCATGGGGCGCCAGCCGATTTTCATCGCGCGCAACAAGGACGGTGAGCTCAATGCCTTCCTCAACGCCTGCAGCCACCGCGGCGCCATGCTGTGCCGGCACAAGCGCGGCAACCGCTCCAGCTACACCTGCCCGTTCCACGGCTGGACCTTCAACAACAGCGGCAAATTGCTAAAGGTCAAAGACCCGAGCAACGCCGGCTACCCCGACAGCTTCAACTGCGACGGCTCGCACGACCTGACCAAGGTCGCGCGCTTCGAGTCTTACCGTGGCTTCCTGTTCGGCAGCCTGAATGCCGATGTGAAACCCCTGGTCGAACACCTGGGTGAGTCGGCCAAGATCATCGACATGATCGTCGACCAGTCGCCTGAAGGCCTGGAGGTGCTGCGCGGTGCCAGCTCGTACGTTTACGAGGGCAACTGGAAACTCACCGCCGAGAACGGCGCCGACGGCTACCATGTCAGCTCCGTGCACTGGAACTACGCCGCCACTCAGAACCAGCGCAAGCAGCGCGAGGCCGGTGACGAGATCAAGACCATGAGCGCCGGCGCCTGGGCCAAGCAGGGCGGTGGTTTCTATTCCTTCGACCACGGCCACCTGCTGCTGTGGACCCGCTGGGCCAACCCCGAAGACCGCCCGGCCTACGAGCGTCGCGAGCAGCTGGCCGCTGACTTCGGCCAGGCGCGTGCCGACTGGATGATCGAGAACTCGCGCAACCTGTGCCTGTACCCGAACGTGTACCTGATGGACCAGTTCAGCTCGCAAATCCGCGTCGCCCGGCCGATTTCGGTGAACAAGACCGAAATCACCATCTACTGCATCGCCCCCAAAGGCGAGAGCGCCGATGCCCGCGCCAAGCGCATCCGCCAGTACGAAGACTTCTTCAACGTCAGCGGCATGGCCACCCCGGACGACCTGGAAGAGTTCCGTTCGTGCCAGACCGGCTATGGCGGCGGTACCGGCTGGAACGACATGTCCCGTGGCGCAGCGCACTGGGTTGAAGGCGCCGACGAAGCGGCCAGGGAGATCGAACTGCAGCCGTTGCTGTCTGGCGTGCGCACCGAGGACGAAGGCCTGTTCGTGCTGCAACACAAGTACTGGCAGGACACCATGATCCAGGCGCTCAAGGATGAGCAGCAACTGATCCCCGTGGAGGCCGTGCAATGAGCCTGTACGAGACCGTGCGCGACTTCCTCTACCGCGAAGCGCGCTACCTGGACGATGCCCAGTGGGACCAGTGGCTGGAGCTGTACGCCAGCGACGCAACGTTCTGGATGCCCAGCTGGGACGATGACGACACCCTCACCGAAGATCCGCAAAGCGAGATCTCGCTGATCTGGTACGGCAACCGTGGCGGCCTGGAAGACCGCGTGTTCCGCATCAAGACCGAGCGCTCTAGTGCGACCGTGCCCGACACCCGCACCTCGCACAACATCAGCAACATCGAGATCGTCGAGCAGGGCGAGGGCAGCTGCCAGGTGCGCTTCAACTGGCACACCCTGAGCTTCCGCTACAAGACCACCGACAGTTACTTCGGCAGCAGCTTCTACACCCTCGACCTGCGCGGCGAGCAGCCGCAGATCTTGGCCAAGAAGGTGGTGCTGAAGAACGACTACGTGCGTCAGGTCATCGACATCTACCACATCTGATCCAGTGTTTTGCGAGCACTGCCCGGTGTGTCAGCCGACGCGCCGTGGTCAGGCTCGCCCGCGAGGTGCAACATGAGTTTCCAGATCGCACTCAATTTCGAAGACGGTGTTACCCGTTTCATCGAGGCCAGCGGCCATGAGACCGTGGCCGACGCTGCCTACCGCCAAGGCATCAACATTCCGCTGGACTGCCGCGACGGCGCCTGCGGTACCTGCAAGTGCAAGGCCGAGGCCGGGCGCTACGACCTGGGCGACAATTTCATCGAAGACGCCCTGAACGAAGACGAAATCGCTGAAGGCTATGTACTGACCTGCCAGATGCGCGCCGAAAGCGACTGTGTCATCCGCATTCCGGCGTCATCGCAACTGTGCAAGACCGAACAGGCCAGCTTCGAGGCGGCCATCAGCGACGTGCGCCAGTTGTCGGCCAGCACCATTGCCCTGTCGATCAAGGGCGAGGCGCTGAGCCGCCTGGCTTTCCTGCCAGGGCAGTACGTCAACCTCAAGGTCCCGGGCAGCGAGCAGAGCCGCGCCTATTCATTCAGCTCGCTGCAGAAGGACGGCGAAGTCAGCTTCCTGATCCGCAACGTGCCGGGCGGGCTGATGAGCAGTTTCCTGACCAGCCTGGCCAAGGCTGGCGACAGCATGAGCCTGGCCGGGCCCCTGGGCAGCTTCTACCTGCGGCCAATCCAGCGCCCGCTGTTGCTGCTGGCTGGCGGCACCGGCCTGGCACCGTTCACCGCCATGCTGGAGAAGATCGCCGAGCAGGGCAGCGATCACCCGCTGCACCTGATCTATGGCGTGACCAACGACTTCGACCTGGTCGAGCTCGACCGCTTGCAGGCCTTTGCCGCGCGCATCCCCAACTTCACCTTCAGCGCTTGCGTGGCCAGCCCGGACAGCCAGTACCCGCAGAAGGGCTACGTGACCCAGCACATCGAGCCACGCCACCTCAATGATGGCGACGTCGACCTGTACCTGTGCGGGCCGCCGCCGATGGTCGAGGCGGTCAGCCAGTACGTGCGCGAGCAAGGCATTACCCCGGCCAACTTCTACTACGAGAAGTTCGCCGCAGCGGCCTGATTCCTTCACCCGAACATAGCACCGCCCCTTGTGGGAGCGGGTTCACCCGCGAAGAGGCCGGCCGGTACAACGACATTGCCTGGTCGGACGCATTCGCGGGTAAACCCGCTCCCACAGGGATCGCGGGCAGGCGGAGATTTGAGTATGAACAACAGATTCCAAGGCAAGGTCGCCCTGGTTACCGGCGCCGCGCAAGGCATCGGCCGGGGTGTGTGCTGGCGGCTCAAGGCCGAAGGCGCGCAGGTGGTGGCGGTGGACCGCTCCGAACTGGTTCACGAACTGGCCGGCGAGGGCATGCTGACTCTCACCGCCGACCTGGAACAGCACAGCGACTGCGCCCGGGTCATGGCCAGTGCGGTAGAGGCCTTCGGCCGCCTCGATATCCTGGTCAACAACGTCGGCGGCACCATCTGGGCCAAGCCCTTCGAGCACTACCAGGTCGAGCAGATCGAAGCCGAAGTACGCCGCTCGCTGTTCCCCACCCTGTGGTGCTGCCACGCCGCGCTGCCGTACATGCTTGAACGCGGTGCCGGCGCCATCGTCAACGTCTCGTCCATCGCTACCCGCGGCGTCAACCGTGTCCCGTATGGCGCGGCCAAGGGCGGCGTCAACGCGCTGACCGCGTGCCTGGCGTTCGAAACCGCCGGCCGTGGCATCCGCGTCAACGCCACCGCACCCGGCGGCACCGAGGCGCCACCGCGGCGGGTGCCGCGCAACAGCGCCGAGCAGAGCGAGCAGGAAAAACACTGGTACCAACAGATCGTCGACCAGACCCTCGACAGCAGCCTGATGCACCGCTACGGCAGCATCGATGAACAGGTCGGGGCGATTCTGTTCCTGGCCTCGGACGAGGCGTCCTACATCACCGGCGTGACCTTGCCGGTAGGGGGCGGCGACCTCGGCTGAGCAGCCCCCCCACGGCAACAGCTTTTCACCACAACAAAAACAAGAGCGATAGATGCCATGCGAACCCTCGACGTACATCCGATCATCGATAACGCGCGCTTTACCCCGTTTCACTGGATGGTCATGGCCTGGTGCGGCCTGCTGCTGATCTTCGACGGCTATGACCTGTTCATCTACGGCGTGGTACTGCCGGTAATCATGAAAGAGTGGGGCCTTACCCCGTTGCAGGCCGGTGCGCTGGGCAGCTACGCGCTGTTCGGCATGATGTTCGGCGCGCTGGCGTTCGGCAGCCTGGCCGACCGTATCGGGCGCAAGAAGGGCATCGCCATCTGTTTCGCCCTGTTTTCCGGGGCGACCATTCTCAACGGCTTCGCCAGCAGCCCCAGCGAGTTTGGCATCTACCGCTTCATCGCCGGCCTGGGTTGCGGGGGGCTGATGCCTAACGCCGTGGCCCTGATGAACGAATACGCGCCCAAGCGCCTGCGCAGCACGCTGGTAGCGATCATGTTCAGTGGCTACTCGCTGGGCGGCATGCTTTCGGCAGGCGTGGGCATCTTCATGTTGCCGCGGTTCGGCTGGGAGTCGATGTTCTTCGCCGCCGCCGTGCCGCTGCTGCTGTTGCCGGTAATCCTTTACTACTTGCCGGAATCGATTGGCTTTCTGGTGCGCCAAGGCCGCACCGAAGAAGCGCGCAAGCTGCTCAAACGACTGGACCCGACGTGCGACGTGCAGGCCGATGACGTGCTGCAGGCGGTGGACCGCAAAAGCAGCGGGGCGTCAGTGCTCGACCTGTTCCGCGACGGCCTGGCCATCCGCACCCTGGCCTTGTGGCTGGCGTTCTTCTGCTGCCTGCTGATGGTCTACGCGCTGAGTTCCTGGCTGCCCAAGCTGATGGCCAACGCCGGCTACAGCCTGGGCTCAAGCCTTTCGTTCCTGCTGGCGCTGAACTTCGGCGGCATGGCCGGGGCAATTCTTGGCGGCTGGCTGGGCGACCGCTACAACCTGGTCAAGGTCAAGATGGCGTTCTTCATCGCCGCTGCGCTATCGATCAGCCTGCTGGGGGTAAACAGCCCAACGCCGCTGCTTTACCTGCTGATCTTCATTGCCGGTGCCACCACCATCGGTACGCAGATCCTGCTGTATGCCGGCGCCGCGCAAATGTACGGTCTGTCGGTGCGCTCCACCGGTCTTGGCTGGGCTTCCGGTATCGGCCGCAACGGCGCCATCGTCGGGCCGCTGCTGGGCGGTGCACTGATGGGAATCAACCTGCCGCTGCAGCTCAATTTCATCGCCTTCGCCATCCCTGGTGCCATTGCCGCACTGGCCATGGCTGTGCACCTGGCCAGCGGCCGGCGGCATGCCCAGGCCATTGCGGCCCAGGCCTGAATCGAACTGCGCGAGGTGCCATGAAAACCCTGATCAAGGACAGCTCGCTGTCCGCCATCGTCGCTGGCTGCATCGCCACGATGATCTCTTATGCCGGCCCGCTGGTGATCATCTTCCACGCCGCGGAGGCCGCCGGCCTGTCTCACCAGCAGCTGTCGTCCTGGGTGTGGGCGGTGTCCATGGGCAGCGCCGTGCTTGGCGCGCTGCTCAGCCTGCGTTACCGGGTGCCGGTGGTCATCGCCTGGTCGATCCCCGGCTCTGCGCTGCTGGTAACCGCCTTGCCGCAGCTCGGCCTGGAACAGGCAGTGGGTGCCTACCTGGTGGCCAACCTGGTGCTGCTGCTGATCGGCATCAGCGGCGCCTTCGACCGCATCATTGCGCGCCTGCCAGGCTCCATCGCCGCCGGCATGCAGGCGGGCATCCTGTTCAGCTTCGGTAGCGAGGTATTCCGCGCCTTGCCGCTACAGCCGCTGCTGGTAATGGCGATGTTCGTCACCTACGTGCTGATGCGCCGGCTGCAGCCGCGCTATGCAGTGGCAGCGGTGCTGTGCGTCGGCACGCTGGTGACCGTGGCCAGCGGTGCGTTGCGCAGTGAAGCACTGGTGCTGGAGCTGGCTTCGCCGCAACTGATCACCCCGCAGTTCAGCCTGGCGGCGCTGTTCAGCCTGGCGCTGCCGATGGTGCTGGTGGCACTGACCGGGCAGTTCATGCCGGGCATGGCGGTGCTGCGCAACGCCGGATACGCAACGCCTGCCAGCCCGCTGATCAGCGCCAGTGCCTTGGCCGGTGCGGTGCTTGCGCCCTTTGGTTGCCACGGGCTGAACCTGGCGGCAGTTACCGCCAGCCTGTGCACCGGCCACGAAGCCCATGCGAACCCGCGCCGCCGCTATGTGGCGGCAGTGGCCGGCAGTGCACTGTACCTGCTGCTGGGCATTGCCGGGGCCACGCTGATGTCGCTGTTTGCAGCCTTTCCCGCCGCACTGATCGCCGCCCTGGCCGGGTTGGCCCTGTACGGCGCGATCAGCGAAGCCCTGGCCCGCAGCCTGGCCGAGCCGGCCGAGCGCGATGCCGGGCTGTTCACATTCCTGGTCACCGCTTCGGGGGTGGCCTTCCTGGGCCTGTCGGCGGCGTTCTGGGGCTTGGTGTTCGGCCTGCTGGCCCACGCGCTGCTGCGGTTGCGCCGGCCACAGGCACGGGAGGTGCTGCGCCGTAACCCATGAACCGCTGCTGTTCCAACGCTTTATCCATAAAAACAAGATCAAGAGAGCTTCGGAATGAACCACACCCCCTGCGTCGCCCTGGGCATGACTTTGCTCAGCCAACCGTTGCTGGCCGCCGAAGGCGGTTTCTTCGAAGATTCGAAGGCCAGCCTCAGTGCCCGTAACTACTACTTCAGCCGCGACTTCTCCGACATTGTCGGGGCCAACCAGCAGTCCAGGGCCGAGGAGTGGGCCCAGGGTTTCATCCTCGATTTCAAGAGCGGCTACACCCCAGGCACGCTCGGCTTCGGCGTGGATGCCCTGGGGCTGCTGGGGATCAAGCTCGACAGCAGCCCGGACCGTGTCAACACCGGCCTGCTACCGGTGCATGGCGATGGTCGCGCTGCCGACGAATACAGCCGCCTGGCGCCTACCTTCAAGGCACGGCTGTCAAAGACCGAGCTGCGCGTGGGCGAGCTGCAACCGAACCTGCCGGTACTGACCTTCAGCGACATCCGCCTGCTGCCGCCGACCTACCAGGGGGCGAGCGTGAGTTCGGCGGAAATCGACGGGCTGACGGTGCAGGCCGGTCACCTGAAAAGCACCCACCTGCGCAACGAAGGGGGCGACGGCAAGATGAACGCCATGCTCGGCCATGTGCCGATGCGCCAGGCACAAAGCGATGCGTTCAACTACGTGGGCGGCGACTATGCGTTCAACGCCAACCAGAGCAGCATCAGCCTGTGGTACGGGGAACTGGAAGATATCTACCAGCAAGGCTTTGTCGGGCTCAAGCACAGCAAACCGGTAGGGGATTGGGTACTCAGCGCCAACCTGGGGTATTTCACTGCGCGTGAAGCGGGCGAGGCGCTGCTCGGCAACATCGACAACCAGGCGTTCTTCTCGATGTTCACCGCCCGGCATGGCGGGCACAGCTTGCATGTCGGCTACCAGGGTATCTACGGCGACAGCCCGTTCCCACGGGTATTCGCCAACATCTCGCCGCTGGGCAACGAAGTCCCGACCTACGAGTTCGCCTACACCGACGAGCGCTCCTACCAGGTGCGTTACGACTACAACTTCGCAGCCATGGGCGTGCCGGGGCTGACCACGACGGTGCGCTACATCACCGGTAACAATGTAGATACCGGGCAGGGTTATGAAGGGCGTGACCGCGAGCGCGACCTAGATATCGGCTATGCGGTGCAGAGCGGGGTGCTGAAGGGCCTGGGGATTCGGCTGCGCAACGCCATGGCCCGGTCCAACTACCGCAGTGACATCGACGAGAACCGCCTGACCCTGGTGTACACCTGGCAGTTGCTGTAGCCCGTGCACCCACAATCGCGATTGCGTGTCAGCGCCGGATGAGGGTAGCGTCGGCAAACCACCTTTTCAGGAATGCCACCCTTGGACTCCATCACCCAAGCCGTTCTCGGCGCCGCCCTGCAAGGTACCGTGCTGGGCCGCATCCAGGGCCGCCGCTCGCTGCTTTACGGGGCGGCGCTGGGCACGCTGCCCGACCTGGATGTGATCATCCGCTACGCCGACCCGGTGTCGCAGATGACCTACCACCGCGGCTTCTCCCACTCATTGTTCGTGCTCACCGGGCTGGCGTTGCTGCTGGCGTGGCTGGTCGGCAAATGCTGGCCCGGCAAGGGCTACACCCTGCCCAGGCTGTTCCTCGCGTTCTGGCTGGTGCTCATCACCCACCCGCTGCTCGATGCCTTCACTGTGTACGGTACGCAGCTGTTCTGGCCACTGCAGACAACCCCGCAGAGCTGGGCTGCGGTATTCATCATCGACCCGGTCTACACGGTGCCGCTGCTGGCAGCGGTGGGTTACGCCATTTTCAAGGGCGTTACGCAGAGGGCTACTCGCCTGCTGACCCTGGCGCTGGTGTTCAGCACTGCCTACCTGGGTTTTGGCCTGGCCGGGCGGATGGCGGCCGAGCAGCGCTTCCAGGCGGCGTTGGAGCAACAGGGTGTCGTCGCCAGCGAGGTACGTGCCGTGCCCATCGCCTTCAACAGCCTGGTCTGGCGCGTGCTGGCCAAGACCCCGGATGGCCACTATTACGAAGGCATCAGCAGCGTACTCGACCGCCAGCCGCCAGAAATGCAACGCCTGTCGCGCAACCTTGATCTGGCCGAAGCACTGGCCGGGGCGCCGCTGCACCAGCGGCTGCGCTGGTTCACCGATGACTGGCTGCGCTACGACCAGGTCGGCGACGCGCTGGTGGTCACCGACCTGCGCATGGGCATCCCGGGCAACTACACCTTCCGTTTCAACATGGCGCACCGCGACAGCCAGGGGCGCTGGACGGTGGATGTGCCTTCGGTATGGCAAGGCAGCGGGCCTGGGACGATGTTCAATGGCGCTGACCTGGCGCTGATCTGGCGACGCATCGTCGAACAGCAACCGCCGTTGCCGCTGGCCGTCTGGACTGACCGCTACCTGGGTGTCAGCCCGGTCGAGGGCAGGCGCTAAGGCATGCGCTCGGCGGGGCTGGACCTGGTCAAGTGGACGGCGATGCTGACCATGGTCGCCGACCACCTGCGCTTTTTGTGGCCGAGTGCCGATGGCCTGTTCGTGCTGGGGCGTTTGGCATTTCCGCTGTTCTGCCTGGCGATCGCGGTGAATGTTGGGCGCGTCAGGGCAGGGGCGCTGTATACCCGCGTCAACCTGCGCTATCTGGGGCTGATGCTGCTGTTCGCGGTGCTGTCGGAACCGGCGTATCGCTGGCTGGACAGTGGCTCGCCGACCTTCAGCGTGATGCCGACACTGGTGTTGGGGTTGCTGGTAGCCTGGGGTGTGCATCACCCACTGATCTCGGCCCGGGTGCTCGGCCTCGCCGGGCTGGGAGTGGGGTGGCTGTTCAGCGAGCAGCTGATGTATGGCCTGCCGGGGGTGTTGCTGCCGGGCGCCTGGCTGATGGCACGCCGGCAGGGCGGCGTGGCCTGGTGCTTGCCTTGCCTGTTGGCCATGGGCGGGAACCTGACCAACAGCTGGCTGCAGGCGCATCTGTTGGCGCCTATTACTTTGTTGACGCTGGCTGCAGCAGCCTTGGCGATCCCGGTTGGCTGGGGGTTGCTGCGCCATGATGATTGGGCGGTGCCTGCTGTCGGGCGTTGGGGTTACCTGTTTTATCCGGTGCATTTGCTGGTTATAAGGGGGTTGGTTTGAGGTCGCAATGGGGCCGCTTTGCGGCCATTCGCGAGTAAACCCGCTGCTTCAGGACCGGTTGCAATCGGCCAATTCATACCCATTTAAAGCGGTCTTAATCGAGGCAGGATCAACCCATGGAACCCAACCGCTTCGGCGATATCGCGGCCTTTGTCAGTGCCGCCAAGGCCGGCAGTTTCACTGCCGCCGGCGCCAGCCTGGGGCTGACGCGCTCGGCGGTGGGTAAAAGCATTGCCCGCCTGGAAGCACGCATGGCGGTACGCCTGCTCAACCGCACCACACGCAAACTGAGCCTGACCGATGAGGGGCTGGTGGCCTTCGAGCGCTGGCGGCAGATTCTGGATGACCTGGACGAGGTGGAAAGCGCCATGGCCCAGCGCCGCGGCAAGCCCACCGGCACCCTGCGCCTGACGGCGCCGTTGTCGCTCGGCCAGCGGCATGTGTTGCCGATCCTCGACCAGTACCTCAAGCAATGGCCGGAACTGCGTGCAGATATTCGCTTCACCGACCGTTTCGTCGACCTGGTCGAGGAGGGCGTCGACGTTGCCGTGCGTATCGGTGCGCCAAAAGAAGATTCGCAGCTGTTGACCCGCACCGTAGCCTGGCAGCAGTTTGTCACCTGTGCCTCGCCGGCCTATCTGCAAGCGCGTGGCGTACCCGAGGTCCCCGCCGACCTCTACGGGCACGACAAGATCGCCTTCCTCGCCGGCGAAAAGGCCATGCCCTGGCGCTTTCACAGCGAAGCGGGGCTGCACCTGTGCGAAGACCCCGGGCGGCTGAACATCGACAGCTCGGAAGCGATGCTGGACGGCGCCCGCGCAGGTTTCGGGCTGATTCACCTGCCCACCTACATCACCGGCGACGATTTGCGTGCGGGCACGCTGGTAGAAGTGCTCCAGGTCTACCGGCCACCGGCAGATCCGATCCGCATCGTCTACCCGAGCAAGCGCCACCTGTCGCCGCGGGTTCGCGGTTTCATCGACCTGCTGGTGGCCAGTTGGGAAGCGGGTGTGCCCTGGGAATACTGACTGGGTGGCCGGCGAACGGCTCTGGCGCGGCAACGTTCGCACGATTCGAGGGCGTTGCAGATAGCTGCCCCGCAGTTGTGGCGCTCAGTGTCCAGATATTTTTATGCGAATTAGCAGAAATGCTAGTAGCTAGATTGCTCCGGATCGCCCAAGATGTACCGTGCAGAGGTTGGTCGAACGACACAGCCGCTTCAACTTTCACTGAAAACGCACCAATCAGCATTGAGGATTCAGAGCATGTCCAACAGACAAACCGGTTCGGTTAAATGGTTCAACGACGAAAAGGGCTTCGGCTTCATCACCCCGGACGGCGGTGGCGACGACCTCTTCGTTCACTTCAAGGCCATTGAATCGGACGGTTTCAAGTCGCTGAAAGAAGGCCAGAAGGTTTCTTTCGTTGCTGAAAAAGGCCAGAAAGGCATGCAGGCTGCTCAGGTGCGTCCAGAGTAAGTCGGCTGTGTGTCGAATACGCTCAGGCGTGATCGACCACTGAGAAACGGAGCCCTCAAGGGCTCCGTTTTTTTTGCATGAAATCCGGGTTGCGGGGCTTCACGCCTGCTGCAGGAACGGGTAGTCGGTATAGCCTTCAGGCCCATTGGCATAATCGAACTGCGGCCTGTGCGCGTTCAGCGGCGCCTGTTCACGCAACCGCGCTACCAGGTCGGGGTTGGCAATGTAGCTGCGCCCGAATGCCACGGCATCGATCAGGCCGCGCCCGATCAGGTCTTCGCCTTTGGCGGCGGTGTAGGCGCCGGCAGCAATGATCACCCCCGGATAGGCGGCGCGGATGGCTTCACGGAACCCGTCACGCAGCGGCTTGCCACCGGCCCAGTCAGGCTCGGACAGGTGCAGGTAGGCGAGGTTGCGTTTGGCAAGCTCGCGGATCAGGTACAGGCCGGCAGCCTCCTGGTCCTCGCCATTGTCGACGCCATTGAAACCACCCAGCGGGAAGACGCGGATGCCGACGCGCTCGGCGCTCCAATTGGCGATTGCTGCGTCCACGGCTTCCAGCACGATGCGCGCGCGGTTCTCGACGCTGCCGCCGTAGTGGTCTTCGCGCTGGTTGGCGCTTGGGGTGAGAAACTGGTGCAGCAGGTAGCCGTGGGCAGCGTGCAGTTCGATGAAGTCGAAACCGGCTTCCCGGGCATTGGTCGCAGCCTGGCCAAAATCGGCGACGATGTCGGCAATTTCGCTCTCACTCAGAGCACGCGGCGCAGAAGTTTCGACACGCACCAGGTTGCCTTGCTGGTCACGCAAGGTGGTACGTGCTCCGGCCGGCACTGCCGAAGGTGCCACCGGCGCCTCGCCGCCAGGCTGCAGGGACGTGTGTGAAACCCGCCCGGTGTGCCAGACCTGCACGGCACTGTGGCCGCCTTCGGCGTGAATGCCTGCGTTGATGCGCTGCCAGGCCGCAATCTGCTCGGCGCTGTGAATACCAGGCGAACCGGAATAGCCCTTGGCCTGGAAGGAAATCTGCGTGGCTTCGGTGATGATCAGCCCGGCGCTGGCGCGCTGGCGGTAATACTCGGCCATCATCGCGGTCGGCACGTCGCCCGGTTCAAGGCTGCGCAAGCGGGTCAGGGGCGCCATGAATACGCGGTTGGGCAGGGTGAGCGGGCCGATTTGCAGCGGTTGTAGCAGTTTCATTGCAGCTCCAGAGGTCAAAACCAATGGTGCGCACAATACCGAGGTGATTGGGGAAAGGGGGGACCGGGAGCCCGGCGTAGAGCTCCCCAATGGTCCTTGTATGTTGTCTGGGGTCTTTTTTCGGGCAAGCGCCACAGGGCGCGCGTGGGGGCTCACAGGTGCTTGCCACAATATTTCAGCGCCTGTGAGATCGAGCGCCGCCCGCGCGGCGCTTCGCAGCACAAGGCTGCTCCTACAATCTGTTTCGGGCCAATTATTCCTGAGGCCGAGGCGCTCGGCCCCTTGGCGCCTGCCTTGATATCGAGTTGGTACGACAAGGCGGTCGCGCACGATTGGCACAGGCCTCACTGGTTCGGTACAGCATTGGCGGCAGCGATTACCCCGTGCTGCTGGGCCAGGCGCCAATGCTTGATACGCCATGCGCGATAAGCAATTCAGATCGGACAACCTGACATTTTTGCCAGTAGCAGGTTGCAGCGCGATCGCCGATGATCCTGAGCATCAAACTCTGGAGCTCCAGCATCATGCCGGCAAAGCAACGGGAACTCTATTTCTACCAAGGTAGGCGTACGTCTACCACCATTGGGGGCGCAAGCGCACGCGTGGTTTGGGGCGCTTCGATCGCGTGCGCACAGTTAAACATCCACGACCAGATCATTTCAGCGCTGCAATGTGACCAAGCAAATACGATCATGAAAAACAGCCGAACGGCCGATTTTCAAATTTACACCCCTTACGGGTTTTCAAAATCACAAGAACCGACGACGTTGGTAACATTCGTGGGCCAGCGTCGCGACAAGGCCACGGGGAATTATCCTCTTGGCAACGGGCAGCGTGATTTTAATCCGCGCACGATGCGCTTCAATCAGCCGGACGCGCTGTCTCCATTCGGGAAGGGCGGGATCAATGGATATAGCTATTGCCAATCTGATCCCGTGAATCGAAATGATCCTGGCGGACGGTTCTGGGAGCGAATTAGAAATTTTCTAACTCGAACTTTCGGACGTCGCGCTCAACCACAGGATGTCGATGTGGAAATGAACCCTTTGCGACCCTCCGCCCCCACTCTGGATCAGCAGTCAGAGCCCCTGCCCAGCCAAGCTACCAGGCAGATAGCTGCATCAAGCACTGAGGCAACCTCTACTCATTCCTCTCTTGCAGGCAGTGGCAGCACTTCAAGCCCCGCTACAGTGCGCACGGCAGGCGTCGAATCTTCATCCCGGATAATGTCGGCCGAAACCAGAAAATTCCTGCTGAAGCTACCGGTTGCTTATGCAACGCAATACGTAGTTCAAATTACCGCTGCAGAAGCTTTGGGGAATAGTCCTGCCGCCCGTGGAGTGGCGGCAGTATTTGGTGTAACAGCGGGAGTCGGTTTGGTTTATGTACTGAATAGAAAATATATGCATGACGCTTTCTATTACGCCAGAAATCTTGTAAGGCGCTAATGAGCCTGCTTCGAACGTTTTGAATCGACTCAAGTGTGCTCGTTAGAATGGGTTGTGAACTTGGGGGGGGCGAGAGCTGAGCCAACAACTATAAATCGTCTTAACGAGAACAATGGAAAGGTTCGCCAATCCGTTCAAGCGCGTCTTTCAGGCTCAGGGAACGCTTCATTAGCAGAGACAGCATGGCCATGGCATCTGAATACCCCCTTGCTACCACTGCCTCAACCTGATCACCAACGCATTGCAACGCAATGAAGTCGCCTTCCTCCGGCTCACCGACAAATTCAATACGATCCCAGTCCCGCGCATGCCCCAGCACTTCGTAAGTGCGCCCATGCTGGTATGTCCAGAAGAACGGCACATCGGCGTAGCGGCGCTGCTCGCCGAGCATATTGGCGGCGGCGATTACCCCTTGCTGCTGGGCCAGGCGCCAGTGCTCGATGCGCACCGGCCGCCCCGCAAGCGGGAAGGTCACGATGTCCCCTGCGGCCCACAGACGGTCGGCGGCGCGCATTTCGGTATCTACCCGCAGCGATTTGTCTTCGGTCAGGGGCACGCCCTGGAGGAAGCCGGTGGCCGGCTTTACCCCGGTGCCCAGTAGCACCAGTGACGTTTGCAACCGTTCACCGTTGCTCAGCAACACGGCTTCCACCTTGTCTTGGCCCTCGATCCGCTCGACCTCGGTGGGGCCATGAAAGGTAACGCCTTTACGTTCGTGCAGCGCGCGGATGCTGCGGCCAATGCGCTCCCCCAACTGCCTGGCCAGGGGGATTTCATGGCGTGTGACCACGTGTACGTGTACGCCGTACTTACGCAGCGCCGAGGCGGCTTCCAGCCCGATGAAACCGTCGCCGACGATCACCACTGGCTGGCCAGGTTCGGCCGCGTCGAGCAACTGCGCGGCATCCTCCCTTGAGCGCAGGGTGAATACCCCAGGCAGGTCGACACCCGGAATGTCGGGGCGGATTGCTTTGCCACCTGTGGCCAGCAGGCAGGCGTCATAGTCGAACTGCTGGCCGTCGGCGAGGGTGAGTTGGCGTTTTTGGCTGTTCAGGGTGCGCACCTTGCCGTGCTTGCGTTCCAGATGGCCTTTGCGCAGGGCGTCGGCTTCGAGCAATGCGGGCACTTCGTCGGCGGGCATCTCCCCGGCAATCACGAATTTGCTCAGGGCGGTGCGGTCGTACGCTGGCTGGCGCTCCTGGTCGATCCACAGCAGCCGGCCCGCAAAGCCGTGGGACAGCAGGGTGGCAACTGCGGCGCTGCCGGCGGCACCGGCGCCGACCACGACGAAACAGCGGGCATCGCTGTGCCTGGGCGGCTCGATCACGGGCAGGGGTTGATCTTCGACCCAGACTTCGTCGCCCTTCACCCAGGCCTTGTAACGCCGCAGGTCAGCCAGGGCAGGTGGCTCGCAGACCACACCGTCGTCAACGGCGAACGCAGCTTTGTGCCAAGGGCACACCAGCAGGCCAGCGCAGACCACACCTTCATCGAGCGGGGCGCCCGCATGCGGACAGGTGGCCTGGTAGGCATGCACCTGGTCGCCTTGGCGGATCAGGATCAGTTCTTCGTTGCCGGCTTGTACGCGTAGGGGACGGTGTTGATCGAGCTGGGCCAGGCGGGCGACGGCGTGCTGGGTCATCGGGCTTCTCCAAAGGGGGCCTTTGCAACCATTTGACGCCTGGGGTCGGGAGTAAGTGCACCTATCTGACGATCGGAGTGGTGTATGTGCAACTGGCATTTTTATCAGTTTCAGTATGCCCCGCGTTTGCCCATCCTTTCACTGAGCGCCGCTATCAGGAGCCGGCATGCTACTCACAGTGGATATACAACAGTCGGTAATGGGCGCCACGCCTCACACTGCGTATGGGTTCAACTCGCGGAGCAACGCTGCTTTGGGCTTTGTCGGCGAGTGGCGAGACATTGCCACGGGGGGCTATCTGCCTGGAAATGGCCAGCGCTTGTATCGTTCGAATTTGATGAGATTCTGCAGCGCTGACTCATTTAGCCCCTTTGGTAAAGGAGGACTGAACAGCTATGCCTACTGTCAGGACGACCCCGTAAACCATGTCGACAGAAGCGGTCATGATTTTGTGCGTACCCTGCAGCAGTTCTTCAGTGGCTTCACTGGGTTGATAAACACCGGCATGTCAGGGCTCAAGGTTGCTACACCCATTATCAAAAGGTCAGTTCATGCCGCGCAGTTGAACATGACAGCAGAGCAGTACCTCGCCTTTCCCACGCGTATTCCCGAATACCCTAAGCTGGCTCGCGCCGGCAATTCAATTGCAACGGTATCGGGGGTGGCCAGTGTGATCCTGGGCACGCCAACCGGAATCGTAGCGGCTTGGCAAGCGCAATCGTCATTGTCTTCGATGTTTTCGTCGGGGACGCGGCTGGGCACTGGAGCATCGGGCATGACAGGGCGGGCGATGCAGGCCTGGAGCTCCTCGAAGCGTACACTCGCAGACATCTCGCAGTACAACATCAGCTACGCGCAGATTGCGAGTGAGGTGGCGCAGGAAATGTTCGGTGTGAATATGCTACGCGCAAGGGAATCGGGCATTGTTCGCATTGAACTGCCCGATGAAATGCGCAACCTCCGGAACATGCCGGCAACTAAAGAGCTGTTGGAGGTAATGGTCAGCACCGTTTAGCGATAATGTCAGGCTGACGAGCGGCGGGGATGGTTCTTTTATGTGGCCTGGGCGGACCTCTTCGCGGGTAAATCGAATTGCGCACCGCCGCTCCGATTTACCCCCGAATGAGTTCAACTGGCTTTTGCAGAGCTCAACGCACCCGCGCGGGTGATGCGCAAGGCCACCAGGCTACCGACCACGATCAGCGCCGCCAGCGAGTACAGCGCGGCATCGGTGGAACCGGTCTGGTCCTTGATGAACCCCACCAGGTACGGGCTGAGGAAGCCGGCCATCTGGCCCACCGAGTTGATGATCGCCAGGCCCGCCACCGCTGCACCGGCGCTGAGCAGCGCAGTGGGCATAGGCCAGAACATCGGCAGGCCGGTAAGGGCACCCATGGTGGCGATCGACAGGCCGAGGATGGCGATGGCAGGGTTGCCGGCGAAGTTGACCGCAATCAGCAGGCCGATGGCACCCATCAGCATCGGCACCACCAGGTGCCAGCGCCGCTCGTTGCGCAGGTCAGCCGAGCGCCCGCAGAGGATCATGAACACACCGGCCAGCAGGTACGGGATGGCGCTGAGCCAGCCGATCAGCAGCGGGTTGTCGAAGCCCATGCTCTTGATGATCGAGGGCAGCCAGAAGTTGATCGCGTATACGCCGCTCTGGATGCAGAAGTAGACGAAACCGAAGGCCCAGATCAGCGGGTTGGTCAGCACGGCCAGCACGCGGTCCCCGCTGGTGCCGGGCTTGCCAGCGGCATCGGCCTGCAGGTCGCTGGCGATCATCTGGCGTTCTGCCGGGCTCAGCCAGGCGGCTTTCTGGTAGCCGTCGCTGAGCAGGAACACGGCCAGCATGCCAAGGGCAACGGTGGGCAGGCCCTGGATCAGGAACATCCATTGCCAGCCGGCCAGGCCGTGCTGGCCTGCAGCGAAGTGCTGCAGGATCCAGCCCGAGAACGGCCCGCCAAGCAGGCCGGACACCGGGATCGCCGACATGAACAGGGCCATGATGCGACCACGGCGGGCAGCCGGGAACCAGCGCGAAAGGTACAGCACCACGCCCGGGAAGAAGCCGGCTTCGGCAGCGCCGGTGAGCAGCCGCAGGGTGTAGAACTCGGTGGGCGTGGTGACGAACAGCAGGCAGGTGGAGAGGCTGCCCCAGGCGATCATCATCAGCGCAATCCAGCGCCGCGGTCCGAAGCGGTTGAGCGCCAGGTTGCTCGGCAAGCCGCAGAGCACGTAGCCGATGAAGAAGATGCCGGCCCCCAGGCCGTACACCGTTTCGCTGAACTTCAGCGCGTCGAGCATCTGCAGCTTGGCAAAGCCGACGTTGACGCGGTCAAGGTAGTTGAACAGGTAGCAGATGAAAATGAACGGAATCAGCCGCAGGGTGATGCGCCGGTACAGCGCGTTGCGGGTGGAGTCCGTGCCTTGGTCAGGGGCGGGGCTGTGTGCCATGATCGGGTTCTCTGTTGTTATGGTTGTCGCCGCGTCGCCTGTTTCGGCGCTCGCCCTGACGAGTCTCGGGGACGGCGGCGTACCTGTCTTTGTGCTTTTGCACAGCGCTTGGGCCAGCCTGCTGTGCCCGGGCCCAAAAGCCTAACACCCCTAAGGACCCTGCAATGTTCGAACTCGACCATGACCTGGCACAGGATATCGTTGACCGGGCCATGGCTATCTTGCCGTGCAACGTCAACGTGATGGACAGCCAGGGCTTGATCCTGGGCAGTGGCGAACCGGAGCGCATCAACACCCGCCATGAAGGCGCGCAACTGGTGTTGGCCAACGGCAGGATCGTCGAGCTGGACAGCGACGCGGCCAAATGCCTGAAGGGCGTGCAGCCGGGGGTGAACCTGCCGCTGATGCTCGATGGCCGGCTGATGGGTGTACTGGGCCTGACTGGTGAGCCGCAACAGGTGCGTACCTATGGCGAGCTGGTGCGCATGACCGCTGAAATGCTGCTGGCCCAGCGCCATTTGCAGGCCGACCAGCAATGGCGTCGGCAGCGCTGTGACGACCTGCTGGCGCTGTTGCTCGGCGGCAGCGGCGACTCCCCACGGCTGCTCGATGAAGCCCGGCAACTGGGCCTGAAACCCCAGTTGCCGCGGGTACCGTGCCTTTTTGAACTGGCCTCGGGCCCTCCCGCCGAGGCGCTGTCGGCATGGTTGATGAGCCGTTACCCGGACAGTTGGTGTGTCAGCCCGGCTCGCCAGTCGTTGCTGTGGTGTCGCCCGGCCGGCGCGGCGCTGGACGAGCCCCGCCTGCTCGAGCGCCTGCAACGCCATGGCTGGGAAGTGGAGCGGCTCGCCGTGGGCAGTGCTGCGCAGAGCCTGGAGCAACTGCGCCGAGGTTATCGCCGGGTGCGTGACTTGCTGGCATACGGGCGCGAGGTACTGCCCGGCGAACGGTTGCTCAGCCTGCAGCGCTACCGGTTGCCGGCCATGTTGTGGCGGCACCGCAACGATGATGCGCTAGATGAGCTGCTGGAACCGTTGCAGCGCATCCGCGCCAAGGACGGCAGCGGCCAGTTGCTGACCACCCTGCGCACCTGGTGCGCGCATGACGGCCAGAGCCAGGCGTGTGCCGATGCCCTGGGTATACATCGCAACAGCCTGCGTTACCGGCTAGAGCGGATTGCCGAACTGGGCGAGGTTGATCCGTTGCGCATGGAAGGGATGCTCAGCTTGTATCTGGGGTTGCAGTTGTTGCCGGCTGGGTGATGGGGTGAGCTGCGGCGGGCGTCGGCGGCAGCTGGCCTGCCGCAAATAGCCCCGAAGCAGGCACAAATGCATCTGCCCAAACAACCCGTCCCGCGTTTTGTGCATTTGACCGAGGCCCCCCAGGCGCACAACTGTCAGCATGCCGCTCATCAGGACAGGAGAATCCCCATGAAAATCGTCATTGCCCCCGACTCGTTCAAGGACAGCCTCGACGCTGCCGGTGTCGCCCGCGCCATCGCCGCCGGCCTGGCCGAGGCCTGGCCGCAGGCCGAGCTGGTCGAGTGCCCGATGGCCGATGGCGGGGAAGGCACCATGGAGGCGATCCTTGCTGCCAGCCACGGCGAACTGCGCCGCCAGGCCGTACGCGGCCCGCAGGGGCAAAGTGTCGAAGCCGGCTGGGGCTGGTTGCCGCAAAGCCGCACGGCAATCATCGAAATGGCCCAGGCCAGTGGCCTGCAGCTGGTGCCAACCAGCCAGCGCGACGCCTGCCGCAGCAGCACCTGGGGCACCGGCGAGCTGATTGCCGCCGCCCTGGCCGCCGGCGCGCAGCGGGTGGTGCTGGCCATCGGCGGCAGCGCCACCAACGATGCCGGCAGCGGCATGTTGCGGGCGCTGGGCTTGCGCCTGCTGGATGCCGAAGGGCAAACGCTGGAAGAGGGCGGCCTGGCCTTGGCCAGGCTGGCCCGCATCGATGCCAGCGACCTCGACCCGCGCCTGGCCGAGGTGCAGTTTGAAGTGGCTGCCGACGTCGATAACCCACTGTGTGGGGCCAACGGTGCATCGGCCATTTTCGGCCCACAGAAGGGTGCGAATCCGCAGCAGGTTGATGCGCTCGACCATGCCCTGGGGCATTTTGCCGACCATTGTGCGCAGCTGCTGGGCGAGGATATGCGTGACTACCCTGGCTGCGGTGCTGCCGGCGGCATGGGTTTTGCGGCCCGGGCATTCATGGGTGCACAGTTCCGCCCGGGGGTAGAGGTAGTGGCTGAACTGGCCGGTCTCGATGCGCTGGTACAAGGCGCTGATCTGGTGGTGACTGGCGAAGGGCGCTTCGATGCGCAGACCTTGCGCGGCAAGACGCCAATGGGGGTAGCCCGGGTTGCCAAGCGCCATGGTGTGCCGGTGGTGGTACTGGCCGGGACCTTGGGTAAGGGCTATCAGGCCCTGTATGCCCATGGGATAGATGCGGCCTTTGCCCTGGCAAGTGGGCCGATGAGCCTGGAGCACGCGTGTGCCAATGCTGGGGAGCTGTTGCAGGCACGGGCTTGTGATATCGGGCGGTTGTGGCGTTGTTCGAAGCGGGTCTGAAGGTATTGCCCCGGTGGGGAGCGCAGGTCATGTGGGGGGTGGCCTCTGGGAGGTTGCATCAGGGCTGACAGGTGTATGCCTTGGTATATTCAGCGCCTGTGAGATCGAGCGCCGCGCGGGCGGCGCGATCTGGGAGTGTCAGGTTTTTTGTGTGCGGGCCGGTAATGGCCTGCCGCCCGGCAGGCCTTGATTTCACCAGGTTGGCCTGATGAACCGATCTCCGTACAGAATCGCAAATTGATTCATCGCACTTTTCCAGTCATGCGCCGCTGACCCCCAGTTCGCTGTGATGTTGCGCAGCCCCAGCCAGATCAGTTTGGTCGCCGCGTCGTCGTTCGGGAAGTGACCGCGGGTTTTGATGATCTTGCGTAGCTGAGCGTTGATACTCTCGATGGCGTTGGTGGTGTAGATCACCTTCCGGATGGCCGGTGGGAAAGCAAAGAACGGAATCACTCGATCCCACGCCCGTCGCCAGGCAGTCACCACTGTTGGATATTGCGTGCCCCAAGGCCCGCTTTCAAACTCATCCAGTGCCTGTTCAGCCGCCTGGGCGTTGATGGCCTGATAGATCGGTTTGAGAGCCTTGGCCAAGGCTCGACGCTTGTCCCAGGCCGCATAAGCGAGGCTGTTGCGGATCAGGTGGACGATGCAGGTCTGCAGTGTCGTCTCCGGAAATACTGCACTGAGCGCTTCCGGCATGCCTTTGAGGCCGTCGGTTACGGCAATCAGCACATCCTCGACGCCGCGCGTCCTGAGGTCATTGAACACCTTCATCCAGAACTTCGCACCTTCGGTGTTCTCAATCCAGATGCCAAGAATATCGCGCGTTCCATCTGGCAAAACGCCCAGTGCCAAGTAGATCGCTTTATTGCGAACCAAGCCTTCTTCGCGAATTTTGACCCGCAGAGCATCAAAGAAAATGACCGGATACATCGGTTCCAGAGGCCGCTGTTGCCACGCGCCAATCTCCTCCATGACCTCGTCGGTCACGGAACTGATGAAGTCGGGCGAGACCTCTGTTCCATACTGCTCGGAGAGAAAGGCACGGATTTCTCTGACCGTCATACCGCGGGCATACATGGCGATGATCTTGTCGTCAAAACCGGTGTAACGGCGCTCATGTTTGGGGATCAAAATGGGCGAAAAGCTGCCATCCCGGTCACGAGGGATATCCAGCCTTAGCGGGCCATCACCAGTGAGTACCGTTTTGCCGCTCTTCCCATTTCGCTGGTTGGTTTCATCCTCCGGGCGCTGCGCGCCCGGTGGATAGCCCAGATGATGACCCAGTTCGGCATTCAAGGCTCGCTCTATCAGCGCCTTCTTGAATGCCGCAGAGGCTTCTTCGATGGCTTCTGCGGTCATCAGCGGAACAGCGGAAAACTGTTCCAGCAGCTCTTTCGGAACCTTTGGTAACTCTCGGAGCGGTTTTTTTTTGGTTGGCATACATGCACCTCTTACTCATGTTATGCCCGAACACAAAATTTCTGACACCCTCCTCGATCTCCCTGGCGCTACAAATGCAGCGGCAGGCACCTGTCAGCCCTGATGCGATCCCTGCTGGCCCAACCTGCCACCAATAACCTCAAGACTCTCCAAACATGGCAATAAAGTTGGCCAGCGCTGGCGATGCATTCTGCCCGCTCCATTTCATGTACAACCCAAGCCCTGGCACAGGCTGGTTACCGATAACCCGGATCGGCCGAAACTGCACACGTTCGCCAGGCGTGGAACTGGCAAACGAAGCCGGCACCAGTGCCACGCCAAACCCACAGGCCACCAAGCCAAGCAGCGTGTGAATCTGCGCAGCCTCCTGCACCACCTTGGGGTAAAAACCCGCCGCTTCGCACAACGCGATCAACTGCGCGTGATAGCCACCGCCAAGGTTTTGCGGGGTGAACACGAAATCCTCATCGGCAAACCCGCGCAGGTCCACGTCGTATTCCTGGGCCTTCGCATGACGGGCGGGCAACGCCATGACGATCTGCTCGTCAAGCAGCAGTCGCGACTCAAGGGTTCCGGCCGGCAGCGGCAACCTGCGCATGAAGCCGACATCTGCCTCGCCGGCCAGCAGCGCCTTGGCCTGCGAGGCCGACGGCATCTCGCGGATGGTCAGTTGCACGTTCGGGTAGGTCTCGCGGTAGCGGCGCAAACTGTTGAGCAGCGAGTCGTAGTAGGCGATGGAAATGGCAGTGATGGCGAGCTTGCCGCTGACCCCGGCAGACACATTGCGGGCGTACTCGATGCCCTGTTCCAACTCGGCCAACGTGCGGTAAGCCGTGTCGAGAAATGCCGTGCCGGCGGCGGTCAGGTGCACCCCGCGCTTGTTGCGCAGGAACAGCTTGAACCCGAGCTTTTCCTCAAGTCGACCAATCGCCTGGCTCAGTGGCGGTTGCGCCATGTGCAGGCGCTCGGCCGCCTTGTGAAAGTGCAGCTCTTCGGCCACGGCAATGAACTGCCGCAGCAAACGTGTCTCGATCATCCAGCATTCCTTCAGTACAGCTGACCCGGCGGTGATATCTTTCAGATATCGAACTTGCATGCTTTTAATATTAAGCCATTGATTTTTTTGTTGATATCTTAAAAAGGAGATTTGAAGGTACCCAGCAAATGCCCGTTACAGACCCTTTCCACGACAAAGTTGCGGTGATCACCGGCGCTGCACAGGGCCTGGGCTTGTCCTATGCCATGGCACTGGCCGAACGGGGCGCTAGGGTGGTGATCAGTGACCTGGGCACCGATCGTTCCGGGCAGGGGCAGGATACCTGGGCCCTGGATCACGCGCTGGCGGCCATGCGGGCCAAGGGCTTCGCGGTTGTCGGTCACACCGGCCGGCTGGAAAACGAAGACGCATGCAAACAACTGGTCGAGCTGGCCATCGAGCATTTCGGTGCACTGGATATCCTGATCCATAACGCCGGCTGGGTCGATTACCAGCGCATCGAGGCGCAGGATGACGCTTTTCTGCAGCGCGCGCTGGGCATCAACGTACAGGCACCCGTGTGGCTGGCCAAGCATGCCTGGGCCCACCTGAAGCGTTCCACGGCCCCGCGCGTGGTGCTGACCACCTCGGACCGTGCCATGTACCAGCGCTATGCGCAGCCCGGCCTGGTGGCCTACGCTGCCGGCAAGATGGCCCAGGTCGGCATCATGAATGCCCTGAGCATGGAGGGCCAGGAGCACGGCATCCTGGTCAATGCCATTTCACCCGTGGCGAAGACTCGCATGTGGGGCATTACCCAACCCCCGGAGGAGCTGAAACCCGAGTGGGTCACGCCCGGGGTGCTGTACCTGGCCAGCGCGCTGTGCCATGACACCGGCTACATCCTGCGGGCCAGCAATGGCCAGTTCACCGCCACACGCTTCAACGAGAACAGCGGCGTCAGCTACCCTCGGGACCTCGGCCGTGTGCAGGCGGGCAACCTGGCCGAGGTTGCCGAACGCTGGAACCGCATCAAGGAATGCAACTATGTGCCAGTCAAGGTCGCCAATACCCGCGCCGACCTGGGCGAAAGCCTGGTGTGGGACGAGCACAGCAGCACTTTGTACTTCGTTGATATTTCTGGCGGGCGGATCAACCGGTTGGCGGCCGACGGCGAAGTCGAGAGCCTGTACGAGTCCGCCGCACGCATCGGCGCCCTGGCGTTGACCGACCACGGCAACCTGATTTTCACCGAGGATGCCAGCGTGGGCATCTTCAATGTGCCGTCGCGCACGGTGAGCCAGCATTCGGCGGCGGTGCATCCCCGCCCGACCTACCGTTTCAACGATGGCGCATGCGACCCGCAAGGGCGTTTCGTGACTGGCTTGATGGACGAAACCCCCAGCGGCAAAAGCGGGGCGTTGTTTCGCTTTGACGGGCAGTTGTGCGATCAGGTGATCCACGACGACATGGCGTTGCCCACCGGTATTGCCTGGTCGCAGGACGGCCGCACGGTGTACTTCGTCGATTCGGCGGCGCGCGCAATCTATTGCGCCGACTACCTGGCCGAAGGGCGGCTGGGCGCCGTCACGCTGTTTGCCGAAACCCCTGCCGAGCTGGGGCGCCCGGACGGGCTCGCCCTGGATCGCGAAGGCGGCCTGTGGGTGTGCCAGTACCATGGCAGTTGCCTGCTGCGCTATGACCGCCAAGGCCACCTGACCGACCAGGTGCTGATGCCGGTGCCATGCCCCACCAGTTGCTGCTTCGGCGGCCCGGGGCTTAATACCTTGTACATCAGCACCGCGCGCTACGACATGAGTGCCGAAGACCTGCACCATTATCCGGACGCCGGCGACCTCTACGCTATCCGCCCGGAAATCGGCGGCGTCGCCCGACACTGCTTCAAGGAATAAGCACCTGGGCCTGACTGGCCGGTAACACGGCCAGTTCACCAAAGCGTTGCGCCGAATCGATATAGCGCAGCGCAGACTTTGCGTCTTTCCAGCCCACATAGCTCATCAGCGACTTCAATTCCCACCCATTGGCCGTGGCCCAGGTGGCAAAGCCACGGCGCAGCGAGTGGCCGGTGTACAGCGCTGCCGGCACCCCGGCGCGCTCCAGCATGCGCCGCAGCAGGCCGACCAGGCTGTTGCTGTTGAGTGCGCTGTCGCCGAGGTTGCCCCAGCGGTCTAGCTTGCGGAACACCGGCCCGTGGGCAATGCCGGCGACCTCCAGCCACTGCAGGTAGGCAGTGACCGGGCACAGGGCCTTGAGGGCAGGGGTGCGGTGCTGCACGCCCAGGGCCTCGCGGTCACCCTTGCTGCGTGGCAGGAACAGGGTGATGCCGACACCCGCTTCGGCCTGGATGTGTTCGATGCGCAGACGCGCCAGTTCATCGCCGCGAAAACCGCGCCAGAAGCCCAGCAACAGCAGCGCACTGTCGCGACGGGCGCGGCGCAGGGCGGCCAGGTCGTGATGCTCACGGGCCTCACGGGCTTCCTCTTCAAAGCAGGCCACGGCGGTTTGCAGGTGCTGCAGCAACAGCGGGGCTGCCTGTTTTGGCGGTGTCGGGTGCAGGGTGCGGATGCCACGCAGCACCTGACGCACCAGCGGCGCCTTGGTCGGATCGGGAAAGCCCTGGGCGACGTGCCATTGGCTGAGCGCGGCCAGGCGCTGGCGCAGGGTGCTGACGGCATGCTGGTCAGCGTGGTCGGCCAGGTAGCGGGCAATGCTTTCAGCGGTGGCCGGAAGGAAGCCGCCCCAGTGGGTTTCGAAGTGTTCGATGGCAGCCTGGTAGCTGCGCCGGGTATTGTCACGGGTGGCGGCGCGCAGGTAGCGCTCGATATCGGTCATGGTGCGGGTGTCGGTGGGTGATGGGCACACCATACCCGGTATCAGGGCGCAATGCATGCCAACGGGGTCGCGCAGGCAGGCTCAGGGCCGCAGCGCTGCGTCCATCATCTGCTGCAGCGGCGCATAGTCCGCCTGGCTGACGGGGACCAGGCCGCTGGCATCCTGCGAAGCAACGAACGCCGCCAGCGCCTGCGGGTCATCGAGCATGGCACT
This sequence comes from Pseudomonas sp. 8_5_2, assembly GCF_059295255.1. Taxonomy (NCBI): domain Bacteria; kingdom Pseudomonadati; phylum Pseudomonadota; class Gammaproteobacteria; order Pseudomonadales; family Pseudomonadaceae; genus Pseudomonas; species Pseudomonas sp. 8_5_2. The sequence goes on along the minus strand of NZ_CM181238.1, from coordinate 3,014,025 downwards.
GCGAATACGGCTTCTCAGCGCCGGACACAGGCTGGCACTGAACACATACGGGTCGTAGTAGATTGGCCGTGACCGCCATTGTGCCTTGAGCTGCGCCGGTGCAATGGCGTGCTGGGCGAGGTACGCGTCGGTGCGCTCGCTGGCGACGAACGCGGCATCGACCCGGCCTTCCAGCAAGGCTTGCAGTGCATTGTCGTGGTTGCCGGCATACACCAGCGCACCAAAAAACTGCGACAGTGGCATGCCCACCCGTTCGGCGAACTCGACGCTGGGCACCAGGCTGCCGGAAGTGCTGGCCGGGTCGGTCAGCGCCACACGCTTGCCACGCAGCGCCTCGATGCCATCAGGGCTTGCACCCCGGGTCAGCAGCAGCGCCTGGTAATGATTGCCCGCCGGGGTGTAGGGGCCAGCGCTCAAGGTGAGGGTGGCAAACGGCTCGATGCGCGGATCGCGGCGGTGGGCCAGCACATACGAGGCGGGGCCGAGGCGGGCGATGTCCGCTCCACCCGAGACGATGGCATCGACCACGCTTTCGTAGGAGCTCGCGATCACCAGCTCCACTGGCACCCCCGCCGCCACGCTCAGGCGCTGCAGCAGCGACTGATGCTCGCGGATCATCTGTTCGGCGCTTTTGATCGGGATCACCACCAGGCGCAGGCTGCGTGGCGTACAGTCCGCCGGCGCAGCATTGCCAGGGGGGATGCCGAGCAGGTTGACCAGCAGCAACCCGGCCAGGGTTTTCAATACGCGCATGCCTTGTCCTCGACGCCGTTGAAAGGCGGGTATTCGCGCAACTGCGCCAGCGACAGCGGCCGGCTGAAGTGGTAGCCCTGGGCAATATCGCAGCCCGCCAGTTTCAGGCACACCACCTGTTCACGGGTTTCCACGCCCTCGGCCACCACTTCCAGCCCCAGGCGCTTGGCCAGGATGATGGTGGAGGACACGATCGGGCTGTCGTCATGGCTGTTGGACAGCGGCGCGATCAGCGAGCGGTCGATCTTCAGCTTGCTCAGTGGCAGTGAGTGCAGGTGGGCGAAGCCTGCGTAGCCGCGGCCAAAATCGTCCAGGCTGATACCCAGGCCGGCGTTGCGCAAGGTATGCAGGTGCGTCACTGCCGTGCCTTCGGCGTCAAGGATAGTGGTTTCGGTGATTTCCAGCTCCAGCCGATGGGGCGCGAGGCCATGCTGCAGCAACTTGCGCAGTAGCCGCGCGGCGAAGTCGGCCTGGCGCAGCTGCAGGGCGGAAACATTCACTGCCAGCCGCGTCTCCCGGCCCTGGGCATCCCAGCTGGACAACGCCTCACAGGCCAGGCGCAACACCTCCCAGCCCAGCTCGACAATGAAGCCGCTGCGTTCGGCCAGGTCGATGAAACGGTCCGGGTACAGCAGCCCGAATTCGGGGTGGTCCCAACGCACAAGCGCTTCGTAGCCCAGCACTTGCTGAGTATCCAGGCGTATCTGCGGCTGGTAGTGCAGCACGAACTGGCGCTCGGCCAAGGCGCTGCCAAAGGCCTGCTTCAGGGTGAACGCCTGAATGTCAGCCAGGTTCAGCGAGGGGTCGAAGAAGCGATACTGCGCGCGCCCGGCCTGCTTGGCCGAGTACATGGCGGCATCGGCGGTACGGATCAGGCTGTCGATGTCCTGGCCATCGCGCGGGCAGATGCTTACGCCCACACTGGGGCTGGTGTTGACCTCCTTGCCGTCCAGGGCGTAGGTGGCCGACAGCTTCTGGACCAGTTCACGAACCCAGCCATTGATCTGTTCTTCACTGCGCTCGCCGGCAAGCAACACCACGAACTCGTCGCCGCCAAAGCGCGAAGCCTCGTCGCCAGGCTCCAGCAGGCGCTGGATACGCCCGGCCACGGCCTGCAGCAGCAAGTCGCCGATCTTGTGCCCAAGCGAGTCGTTGATCGACTTGAAGCGGTCCATGTCGATGAACAGGATCGCCATCAGCCGGCGCTTGCCGCGCTGCCTGGTCAGCGCCAGGCCGGCCACTTCGACGAACTGGCGGCGGTTGTGCAGGCCGCTGAGGTGGTCGGTGGCGGCGGCGTGGCTGCTGCGCCGGTGTTCGTCCTCCAGGCGGCCGATCAATTGCTGGTTGACCTGCTGGGCATGTTCCAGCGCGCTGAAGGCCTCCTGGCGCTTGCGCAACAGGCGCAAGGTCCACAGCAGGCTGGCGAGGATCATCAGGGTCATGCTGAGGTTCAGCCAGAACTGCCGGGAATAGGCCAGGGTCGAGGCCGCCAGGATTTCATCCTGGCGCTGGCTGACCACCACGCTGAAGCCCCGTTCAGGGACGCGCCGGTACAGGCTCTGGTACGCCTCGCCAGCTGCGTATTGGGCCAGCAAGCCCGCTTCGTTGGCGCTGTTCGGTAGCTCGGGCTGCAGCGTATCGCCCGCCACCACCACGCCACTGGTGTCGATGCGCAACCGCTCCAGGCCGTCATCCTGCAGCAGCCGTACCAGGCCACTGCTGCTCAGGTCGATGTGCTGGAACAGCACCGCCAGGTAGCCGATGTCCAGCTGGACCACCAGGATATGGTCGATTTCGCGCCCGGTCAGGTCGGTCAGTGGCAGCACAAAGGGCAGGCGCCAGTCAGGCAGGGCGGCTGGCGGGCGGGCGGCTTGAACGCTGGGCAGGAAAGGTTTGAAACCATAGCGGGCAATGTGTCGCTGCAACTGCCGCAACCAGTCTTCGGGCAGCCCGCGGGCCTCGTCGGCATGGCTTGCCGACAGCAGCCGGCCTTGCCGGTCGTACAGGCTCATGCGCTTGAACACCGGGTCTTCGGCGAGTATCCGCGCCAGGCTGAAGTTGCCCTGGCGCAGCATCTTCATGTCGTCTTGGGTGACCCCGCCCACGGCCTGGGCGCGGTCGACAAGCTGGCGCAGGCTTTCGCCGACGATACTGGCCAGGTTCAGGTGCTCGGCGGCCTTGGCCGACAGCGCATCTTGCCGAGCGGCAGCTTTTTGCGTGACGTGCAGCCCCCAGAGGAAGGCCAGGGTCGCTGCACAGAGCATCAGGATCAGCAGCCGCAGAAGGCTGGCGGAGGAAAGCGAACGGCGAATCACTGCTGATAGTTCCCGACCCTGGGTGATGTTTGAAAAATACGACAGTCAGATGACAGCCTAATGACTAGTGGCCAATAGCCTCTAAGGTTTTCCCCGGTCAGCTACTGGTGTCTGCAAGCGCGCGGTTTCTTCCTCGATATAACTCATCAACGCGCTGACCTCGGCATCGCCCAGGCGCATGTTGGGCATGGCCATGCGGTTGTACTGCTCATACAGCAGCATGGCCAAGGGGTCTTTTTCGGCCAGCATCTGGTCGGGCTCTTTCAGCCAGCGGGTCAGCCAGTTGGCATCACGCTGGCGGGTCACGCCCAACAGGTCGGGGCCGATACCGGGTTGCCCGGGTTCGCTGCGGCCCAGGGTGTGGCAGGACGAGCAGCGTGTGCGGAAGATCTGCTCGCCACTGCTGGGCGGGCGTATCACGGGGGCCTGGGCATAGTCGTTGTGCATGGCGCTGGCCTGCTTCCAGTTGTGCAGGCTGTTGCCCAGGCGGTCGGCGAGGATGTACGGGCTCTCGAAGGGCGAGGCCTTCATCCAGCGGCCGGTGGCCTGGTTGCCGATGATCAGGCTCAGGTTGTGGTCCTTGGAACGGCCGTTTTCCAGGCCGTCGATCCACAGCCCAAGGCTGCGGCGCAATTTTTCGATATCGTCGGGTTCACCGGTGAGCAGCGTCCAGCCCGGGCCAATGCCGAACTTTTCGGCGTAGCGCTTGAGGGTGGCGGGGGTGTCGTTGTAGGGGTCGATGCTGATGGAATAGAGGAAGATGTCCTTGCCGATGCGGTCCCCCAGTATTTTCTGCACCTGCCGCAGGCGGGCGGTTTCCACCGGGCAGGAATCGGTGCAGCCGGTGAAGATGAAGTTGATGGCCACCACCTTGTCCTTGATCAGGTCGTCGAAGAAATGCACCTTTTCGCCGTCCTGGGTCAGCAGCGGGATGTTGGGGAAGTAGTCCGCTCCCCAGGGGGTGGCGGCTTCGTCGGCCACCGGTTGTTGCGGCTGCAATGGCCAGAATGGAAGGCTGGCGGCGAACAGCGCGAGCACCAGCAGGAAACGCCATGTGCCGGGCATGATGCGGTCCTCTTTGTGGGGATGCTGCACACAATCTTTGCAGGAGCAGCCTTGTGCTGCGAAGCGGCCATTACAGACGTGGCGGCTGCCTGCACCGGCCTCTTCGCAGCACAAGGCTGCTCCTACAGTCGTTACCATTGCCCAGCTATTTGATGCTGATCGGCACTGTCACGCTCTGGCCCAGGGTCGACTTCACGGTCACCGTTGCCGGCGTGGCCGGGCCGTTGCCGGTGGTGGTTACCGACAAGCGCCAGCGGGCACCGCTGGTGGCGGCGGTGAGTGTGGCCGTGCCCAGGTTCAGCGGCCCGGCGGTGGTTGCAGCGGTCACGCTGATGCTGTTGCCAGTGGCCACCGAGGTGGTACCGGCCAGGTCCCAGGTGTAGCGGTTGCCACTGCGTACCTGCACCGTGGCACTGGTGACCTGGATCTGGTCGACTGGCGCCGCCGGGTTCACCACGATGCTGACCGTGGCGGGCGCTACCGACTCGGCACCCTTGGCATCACGCGCCGTGTAGTTGAAGCTGGCGGTGAACGGTGTGCCTACCGTGGCCGGTGGGGTGTAGGTCACGGTAGTCCCGTCGGTGCTGGTGGTGCCCTGGCCAGAGTCCGGCTGGCTGAGGCCAGTGACGGTCAACGGCAGGTTGCCTTCCGGGTCGGTGTCGTTGGCCAGCACATTCAGGCTGACGGCCTTGCCTGCGGTAGTGGCGGCACTGTCGTTGTTGGCGACCGGTGGCTTGTTGGCCGAACTATCGTCATCGCCATCATCATTACCTTTGGTACGGAAGGTCGGCAGGCCGACCGAAGCCATGTATTCCACTCCGTCCCAGCCCGGCAGCGGGGTCGGCATCACCTGGAACTGGCCCGGATGCTCGAGGTCCCAGCGCAGCAGCATCGACGAGTCCTCGTGCTGGGTGTTGTGGCAGTGCTCCATGTAGGTGCCAGCGAACTCGCGGAAGCGGATGGCCATTTCCACTTCTTCCGACGAATCGGTATCCGGCCCGATGCGATACACATCCTTGCGCGCCCATTTTTCCCACTCTGGCGGCGCCTTGCCGTCGCGGCTCAGGATCACGCCTTCCTCGAAGTGCACATGCACCGGGTGGCTCCAGCCGTTGCCGCCGTTCTTGATTTTCCACACCTCCAAGGTCCCGTCGCCGCTGAACCCGGCATCGGTGGACTGGTTGGCCAGTTGCGGTGCTGCACTGATGCGGCGTGGGTCCATGCTGTAGCCGAAACCACCGTCGGTCTTGATTGTCCAGGGGTTGGTGTCGGTGCCGTCCGAGCGGCCGAAGATGAACTCGCGGTGGCGGGCATCCTTGATCTTGGCCTGGTCGGTTGCCGAGTTGCGGTCGATTGGCAGCGGCAGCATTTTCAGGCCTTCAGCCTTGCCCGGTTTGGCCGGTTCGTAGGCCACCGGGTCCATGCTCAGGTCCTGACCGGCGTACGGTTGTACCAGCAGTTGCAGGAACTTGCCGACTGCAGGGTCGCCGTTGTCCCACTGCGGGCCGTTGCTGGTCTGCTTGATCACTGCCTTGTATTTTCCCGACAGCACATCGGCCAGCGAAATAGTGCCTTCCGGACCCTTGCCGGTGCGGTGCTCCTCAAGGTTGATGAAGTACAGCTTGTCGCCGGCCTTGATGCCGTTCTTGGCGAAGTTGATGATGATGTCGTAGCGTTCGGCGATGCCTTGCAGCGGCAATATACCGTTGTTGTCCTGCAGGTTACCGTCGGCATTCAGGTCCATGGTGCCGTCGAACGGCACGGCGTGTTCCATGATGTTGCCGTCGTTGGCGATCATGTGGAACGGCACTCGCGCATACGACACGTTGGAGCCGGACGGGCCTTTGAACTCACCGCTGGTGCCAGCAATTTCACGTACCACGGCAAACTTGAAGTAGCGCGACACCGAGCCGTTGAGGATGCGGAAGCGGTAGCTGCGCGCACGCACCTTGAGCTTGGGCTGGTATTGCCAGTTGACCAGGATCTGGTCACCCAGGAAGCCATCGGTGTTGAACGGGTTGAACCACAGCTGGCCGTTGGCATCCCAGGCCTTGTCGGCGATCACCAGGTTCACGTCGTAGTCGCGGTTCCCCCATGGCATGCCCGAGCCGCTGGGGAAGCGCAGGTTGACGCCATCCTGCAACGCCTCGTTGCCGCGGTCCAGGGCGCTGTAGTAGTTCATCATCACGGCGTTGCCCTTGTAGACGTTCTGCGCCGTGAAATCCATCATATGGTCGTGGAACCAGTGGGTGCTCATGGTTTCACGCCAGTCGCCACGAATCTTGATGCTGCCGTTCTGGCAGGTTTTCAGGCCTGGCGAGTCATCGTTGACGAACAGCGTTTCACCTGGCGCGCAGGGGAACGCCGCACGCGGGTCCTGGGCACGCGTGTTGATGGTGTCGTAGCCGGCCAGCTGCACGGGCCAGCGGTAGTCGTAGTACTGACCGGGGAAGAAGTAGGCGTTGGCGAAGCCGTCGCTTTCAGCCGGTGAGTGGCCGTTGTGCTCGTGGGTCGAAATGGTATGCAGGCCAAAGCCCCCGTTGGCCGAGGGGTCGATCGGCAGGGCGTTGTAGTGGCGCATCAGGATTGGCTGGCCGTAGCGCACCATCAGCAGCTTGGGCGGGAAGGTGCCGTCGAACGTCCACAGTGACTTGTGGTTCTGCAGTGGGAAGTTGGGGTGGAATCGGGTATCGATGCCTTTGGTGGTACCCAGCGTGGTCGGGATATCGGACGTCTGGTAGTACAGCCCGCCCGGCGCGAACTCACCGGCAGCATAGTTGTGCAGCTGCTTGCGATCGCGCAGGCCCAGGTTTATCCGCGCCCCGGCCTGGGCGGTCTTGAACGCCGCCTGCGGGTAGAACTCGTTCCAGCGCTGGTGCGACCAGCCTTTTCCTGGTGGCCGGCCTTCTGCCGGCGAACCCACCGGGTGGCGGTTGAGGAACATTTCGATCTGCGCCTTCCACGGGTTGCGGTCCAGCACGTTGGCGTACTGGGTGGGGAAGGGGTACAGACCTGGCTGCTTGAGGAATGCTTCCAGCGCGGTGCCGCTGGGGCCGCTGCGGGCCACCACGTTGGGGTCCTGTGCAGGGGCGGCGCCGAGCGTGGGGACCGGGAATGTCAGGTCGGGCGGAGGCAGTGCCGGGTCGAGTTTTTCCGGCCCGAATTCTTCAAACAGCAGCAGTTGCTGGGTGAAGGGTTGGGCGCCGAACAACGGGCTGGGCTTGCCGTTGGTAGGGTACCGGTCCGAGGTTTGCAGCGCGGGAGGCAGCACGTTGTCTATACGCACGGTCGAACGGTCGCCATACACGCCATCAGTGAGTTCCAGCGAGCCCTCGTTGGCTTCTTTCAAGGTATTGAGGTTTAGCAGAGCCGGCGTGGGGTCGTCGGGCTGATCAGAGTAATAGGACGGATCGGTCGGTGGTGGCTGGCTATTGTCATCCAGCGGCGAGGCCACTGCTGTGATCAGCCCGAGGCTGAGCATCAGCGCTGTGACGGTAGATAGCTGGAATGCATGCCTGGCAGGGTGGATCATGGCAGGTGTTTTCATTGCCTTGTGCCTCGCTCACGGCTATATGGCTGGGAGCCATCAATGGCGTTTTGCCTGGTTCAAGGGCCTGAGCAATGGTTGTGCCAACAGATATTTCTGTAATGCTTTGTTAAACAAATCCTTGCGGCGCCTGAAGCGCGCTAAATAACCGCGCGTCAATAATGGGGATAAGTACCCAGTAGCGGGGCACCGGTTGCCCACGTTTTGGGGAGTGGGGGGAGTGACAGCCGGGCCGCCCTGGGGTATACCTGAACGCCACCAAGGGGAGCCCGGCAACGGGCTGAGAAACCGCTGAGCTCTGCAGCGCGGTGACCCTTCGAACCTGATCCGGATCATGCCGGCGAAGGGATGGGATTCGAAACCTGCCTTTTTGCCGGCCTCACTGCGGGGCCTGTCCATGCCAACTTCCAAGGTCTCGCTGTCACCCCCTTCAAGGACAGCAACATGACCGAACGCTTCAGCCAGTTCCTGCGCCGCCAGAGCGAGCCGACCTGGTCGGCGGCCGTTGGCCACCGTTTCGTGACCCAATTGTGCGACGGCAGCCTGCCTGACCCGATCATGGTCGACTACCTGGTGCAGGATCACCGCTTCCTCGACAGCTTCCTGGCCTTGCTGGGCGCGGCCATCGCCAGCACCGACAGCTTCGAGGCGCGCCTGCGCTTCGGGCGCTTTGCCGGAATGATCAGCAGCGACGAGAACACCTACTTCCTGCGCGCCTTCGAGGCCCTCGACGTCAGCCCTGCACAACGCAGCGAGCCGGCCGATAGCGCGCCAACGGCGGGCTTCAAGGCAATCATGCGCGAAGCGGCGGCGACCCGCTCCTACGCGGCGGCGCTGGCCGTGCTCAACGTTGCCGAAGGCCTGTACCTGGACTGGGCGCTGAAAGCGCCGAAACCCATGCCGGCCAATTTCGTCCATGCCGAGTGGATCACCTTGCACGACAACCCGGCGTTTCAGGCGTTCGTCGCCTTCCTGCAAAGCGAGCTGGACCGCGTCGGCCCGCAGGAGGCGGCACTGGCGAGTGACTTCTACCAGCGCACCGTGGCGCTGGAGCTGGCCTTCTTCGACGCCGTGTACCCGGAGGTCAAATGAGCATGGACATCTTCCAGCGCCTGAAGACGGCTGCCGAGCCCCAGTGGCACAGCTATGTCGACCATGATTTCGTGCGGCAGATGGGCGAGGGCACACTGAGTGAGGCGGCGTTTCGGACGTACCTGGTGCAGGACTACCTGTTCCTTGTCCAGTTCGCCCGCGCCTGGGCCCTGGCTGCCTACAAAAGTCGCCGCCCGGCCGACATCCGCGCGGCACAGGCGGGGCTGGCGGCGATTCTGGATGAAACCGAGCTGCACTTGCGCCTGTGCGCGCGCTGGGGGCTGACCCAGGCCGACATCGAGGCGGCACCCGAGCACCAGGCCACCGTGGCCTATACCCGTTATGTGCTGGACTGCGGTGCAGCGGGCGACTTGCTGGAGCTGCACGTGGCACTGGCGCCGTGCGTGATCGGTTATGCCGAGATCGGGCGGGCCCTGGCAGAGCAGATCGGCGACTTGAGCAACCACCCGTACCGCGAGTGGATTGGCGAGTATGCCGGGGACGGTTATCAGGGCGTGGCAGCGGCAGCGCGCAAGCACCTGGATGAGCTGGCGGCGCGGAGCATGACCGAGCAGCGGTTTGGCGAACTGGTCGGTATTTTTGGCCAGGCGTCGAGCCTTGAGGCTGATTTCTGGCAGATGGGGTTGGATGGGGGGTGATTGGGGGCTGAGAGGTGTTTGCCCCAGGATTTTCAGCGCCTGTCAGCCCTGATGCAAATCTCCCAAATCAAAGGGCTCGAACCGCTATGATGTGTGAGCAATGCAAAGCCCAAGGAGATCCTCGATGAACATCCTCAACGCCCGACTGCGCGGCAAACCCGGCCTGTTCCGCATCGAACTGAACGCCGAGCGCATCGCCGCCATCGTGCCCCAGCCCGAGCCGGTGACACCACGCGCCGCCGATGACCTGGACGCTGGGCAAAACCTGGTGGTGGCGCCTTTCATCGAACCGCATATCCACCTGGACGCCACGCTTACTGCCGGCGAACCAAGGTGGAACATGAGCGGCACCCTGTTCGAAGGCATCGAATGCTGGGCCGAGCGCAAGGCAATCACCACCCACGATGACATCAAGACCCGCGCGAAAAAAACCATCGGCATGCTCGTGGACCACGGCATCCAGCATGTGCGCACGCATGTCGATGTAACCGACCCCGCGCTCACCGCGCTCAAGGCCATGGTCGAGGTGCGTGACGAAGTGCGCGAGCTTGTCGACCTGCAGATCGTTGCCTTCCCGCAGGAGGGTATCGAGTCGTATGCCAACGGCCGGGCGCTGATGACCGAAGCGGTGGCGATTGGCGCCGACGTCGTCGGTGGTATTCCGCATTTCGAAAACACCCGCGACCAGGGCGTGTCGTCGGTGAAGTTCCTGATGGACCTGGCCGAGCGCAGCGGCTGCCTGGTGGATGTGCACTGCGACGAAACCGACGACCCGCAATCGCGATTTCTCGAAGTGCTGGCCGAAGAAGCCCGGGTACGCGACATGGGCAGCAGGGTAACGGCCAGCCATACCGTGGCCATGGGCTCGTATGACAATGCCTACTGCTACAAGCTGTTCCGCCTGCTCAAGCTGTCGGGCATCAACTTCGTGTCGTGCCCGACCGAGAGCATTCACCTGCAAGGGCGCTTCGACAACTACCCTAAACGACGCGGTGTCACCCGCGTGGCCGAGATCGATCGTGCCGGCATGAACGTGTGCTTTGGTCAGGACTCCATCGTCGACCCGTGGTACCCGCTGGGCAACGGCAACATCCTGCGCATACTCGAGGCCGGGCTGCATATCTGCCACATGCTCGGCTACGACGACCTGCAGCGCTGCCTGGATCTGATTACCGACAACAGCGCCCGCACCCTGAACCTGGGCGAGCGCTACGGCATCGAGGTCGGGCGGCCGGCGAACCTGTTGCTGCTGTCGGCCCCAGACGATTACGAGATGGTGCGCAGCCAGGGGCATGCGCTGGTGTCGGTGCGCCATGGCAAGGTACTGATGCGGCGCACCCCGGCGCAGGTGCAACGGTTGCTCTAAAGTTGGCAGGGCACAGCTGAATGCCAGTCAGTTAAGCAATTGGGGCCGCTCGGCGGCCCATCGCCGGCAAGCCAGGCTCCCACAAGTACGGCGCATGGCTTGAATGCGATGCGGTCGGATGGAGCAGGCATCCAGCAAGCTTGGCTCCCACAGGTACGGCGCATGGTTTGAATGCGATGCGGTCGGATGGAGAAGGCATCCAGCAAGCTTGGCTCCCACAGGTACGGCGCATGGTTTGAATGCGATGCGGTCGGATGGAGCAGGCATCCAGCAAGCTTGGCTCCCACAGGTACGGCGCATGGTTTGAATGCGATGCGGTCGGATGGAGCAGGCATCCAGCAAGCTTGGCTCCCACAGCTACGGCGCATAGTTTGAATGCGATGCGGTCGGATGGAGCAGGCATCCAGCAAGCTTGGCTCCCACAGGTACGACGCATGGTTTGAATGCGATGCGGTCGGGGTGGGAGCTGGCTTGCCGGCGATGGGCTGCACAGCAGCCCCATTAGCCTTGACTGACTGGCATCAGGGCTGAATGGCCTTCAAAAACTTCCCTGCAAGATGTTGCGGCGGCACACGATCACCGCAACACCCCGCTGCTGCAATAGCAGCGGCACCTTCGATACTCCTCCGTTAGCTGAGGCCGATCTCCGCTCTCGTTGGCGCCGTTGCGTCCTCCCCATTTCTTCGATCACGAACCCGTCACCGGCTGGTGCTGGAATGCGTTAGCGATGCGCACGTGTGTACGGCTGCGTCGTAAAAACGCCTGAAATTTCACCTAACATGCGATAAGCCGTGATTATTCCACCTTAATCAAGCATTGCGGGGCAGCCCAACTATCGTCATAATTGGTATGTAATTACATGGTACATAACACAGTACAAAATCGTAGGAGCAAGCATGGGCCGGGGCGGTATCAACAAGGTCGTAGTGCAGCAGGCACGTCAGGCGCTGATTGCCCGGGGCGAAAACCCCAGCATCGACGCCATACGTATAGAGCTGGGCAATACCGGGTCGAAGACCACGATTCATCGCTATTTGAAGGAACTGAACGGCCAGCAGCCGGTGGCGTCGGAAGGGGGCGTAGCGCTGAGCGAAGTGCTCAGCCGCCTGGTCGGCCAACTGGCCACGCAGCTGCAGGACGAGGCGGACCTCAGGATCGAGCAAGCCGAAAGCACATTCACCGAGCAGCGCGAACAACTGGAAGCGCAGCTTGCGATCGCGCAACAGGCGCTGGCTGCAGCCCATCAGCAGCACCAGATCGACGTGACTGCGCTGGCAGCCGAGTCGCAAAAGCTGCTGTCCACCCAGAGCACGCTGCAGGCCGAACAACTGCGCAGCGCCAGCCTCAATCAGTCGCTGGGTGAAATGCAGGTGCGCCTGGCCGACAAGGACGAGCAGGTCAAATCGCTGGAGGACAAGCACCGCCATGCCCGCGATGCGCTGGAGCACTACCGCACGGCCAGCCGTGAACAGCGCGATCAGGAGCAGCGCCGCCACGAAGCGCAGCTGCAGCAGTTGCAGCTGGAACTACGCCAGTTGCAACAGGGCATGATCGTCAAGCAGGACGAGCTGACCCGCCTTCACCGCGACAACGAGCGCTTGCTGGGCGAACACCGCCAGGCCGCCAATGAGTGCCGGGCGCAAGACCAGCTGCTAGAGCAGCGCGACGCACAAATACAGGGGTTGCGCACGATGCTCGCCCAGGCCCAGGGCGCCAGCGACGAAATGCGCCGGCAGCTGGATGTGCAGACCCAAAGCCTGCAGGACAGGCGCGACCTTTGCGCCGAACAGGCTCGCCAGTTGCAGCGGCTGGAGGAGCACCTGAGGGAGCGGGACGAGGCACTTGCGCAGTGCAGGGCGCAACTGCCTGCGGTTGCAGATTAATCAAACTTTCGCGGACGGCTGCTTTCTTCTATGGACACTCACGGGAGATAGCCATGCCTGAATCTAAAGCGCCAAACAAAGAAGGACCTCACTCGTCCGAACAGTCAGATAAGCCGAATGACCTGGGGTTCGACCCCGATTCGCCGGATGCCGATGACCCGCAGGTCGACCCGCAAGGGCCGGCCAAACCGCCAAGGGATGTGGAAAAGAAACAGTGAAGGCTAGCGTCACTCGACGTCATCAGGGACCGCAAAGCGGCCCCTGATTTGCCTGACTAGCGGTGTGCCCCCAGGATTGTCAGGCCTCGGCCTGTCTGGCTGCCTCGACACCCGCAGCAGACAACTTGATCGGATAGCTCACGCTGATCTGGTGGTCATTGCCCACCGTCACGCTGCCATCATGAATCAAACCCGCCTCCTGCAACGTCTTGAGCATGCCGGCCACGGCCTTCTCGCCGCGGTAGTTATCCAGCACTTCCTTGCCCAGCCCTTGGGGGTGCGCATGTAACAGGCGGGTCAGTACTTCGGTTTTCAATGCATCATTAGTCATGCTGGGCCTCACTTGCCGTGCTTGGTCTGAAGCGCTTTGGCGTGTTCCAGGTGCTTTTCGAGTTTCGGCAGGGTCTCGCTGGCGAAGGCCTTCAGCTCCGCCTTGTCGGACGAAGCAGCTTCTTTCTTGAACAGCTCCACTGCTTTTTCGTGGGCGTCGACCTGGTTGTTGACGTAAGACTTGTCGAACGACTCGTCGCGCCACTCCAGGATCATTTTCTTGACCTTGTCGGTCATGGCCGCCTCATCGGGCACTGAGATATCCAGCTTGCGGGCAATGTCGCCGAGTTTCTGGTTGGCCTGGGTGTGGTCGGTGACCATCTGCTGGGCGAATGTCTTGATCTCGGCGTCCTGGCTTTTTTCCAGGGCCAGCTTGCCGGTTACCACCTCGGCAATGCCAGCTTCGGTGGCCGCGTCGACAAAATCATCTGAACTGGCTGCCATCGCCTGGACCGATGCCAGGCCCAATACCATGGACAAACCAACGCGCTTGATGAAGAGACTGCTCATGCTTCACTCCTTAAACCGTGGCGCGACGTCAGTGTCGCGTACGGTTGAGGGTGCGGGGGAGGCAAAGGTTTAATCTTTTTCGCGACGGGTTTCGCTCCGGCGGCCCTGAACTATAGTGAAAGGCGGCAAAATGCCGTATGGCTAGGGATTTGAATGTGCGCAGCCAGGAAACAGGATGATGACGGGCTTATCGCGGTAGCCGGCGAGGGGCGCGCTGTGGCGTTGTTCCGCCTGGTATTGGCATTCATGCTGGTGGTGATGCTGGCCTTCGCCCTGGTGGAAGGCTGGCGTATCTGGCGCGACTACCGGCACGCCTTCAGCAATGCCGAGAACATCGTCACCAACCTGGCCCGGGCCACGGCCCAGCATGCCGAAGACGCCATCCGCCAGGTCGACGCCATCACCGCTACGTTGGCCGAGCGCCTTGAAGGCGACGGTTTCGACCACATCAACCGGCCCCGGCTGCATGCACTGCTGGCCAAGCAGAAAAGCATCATGCCGCAGTTGCACGGGCTGTTCGTGTATGGCCCGGATGGCCACTGGATCGTTACCGATCAGGCGCTTATCCCCGCCAATGCCAACAATGCCGACCGGGATTATTTTGTCTATCACCGTGACCATGCCGACCGCGGTGTGCGGGTCGGTTCGGTGGTGCGCAGCCGCTCGACGGGCGACCTGATCATTCCCATTTCCAGGCGCCTGGAGTACCCCGACGGCAGCTTCGCTGGCGTCCTGCTGGGCACCATCAAAGTGCAATGGTTCGTGCAGTATTACGGCGATTTCAAGATTGACGAGCGTGGCGCGCTGGTGTTGGCCAAGCGTGACGGGACCATCCTGGTACGGCGACCGTTCGTCGAGCCGGCGGTAGGCCGAAGCCTGGCCAACAGCGAGATCTTCCGTAACCACTTGCCTTACGCTGCGGAGGGGGTAGCAGAGGCAGTAGCGGTGGTAGACGGGACGGCTCGGCTATACGCCTACCGCGCGCTGTCGAGTTATCCGCTGGTGGTTGAAGCAGGCTTGTCGCGTGAATCCATCGTCGCGCCCTGGCGCCACGATGCCATCAAGTCGCTGGCGGTGTTGTTGCTGTTGTTGCTGGGCCTGGCAGCATTTGCTGGGGTGGTGCTGCGCCAGTTACGCGAACGAATAACCATCGAGCGGGCGCTGCACCAGGCGCACCAGACGCTGAAGGCGCTGGCCTTGACCGACAGCCTGACTGGATTGGGAAACCGTCGTCGCCTGGATGCGGTGTTCGAGGCAGAATTGAAGCGTGCGCGGCGACAGGGCTACCCGGTGGCATTGGTGATGCTCGATCTGGATTACTTCAAGGCCTATAACGACCTTTACGGGCATCCTGCGGGCGACCAGTGCCTGCGGCGCTTCGCTGAAGTCTTGCAACAGGCCCTGAAGCGGCCAGCAGACCTGGCCGTGCGCTATGGCGGAGAGGAGTTCACGCTACTGTTGCCCGATACCGATACACACGGGGCAGAGGTGCTGGTAGTGGAAGTGCAGCAATTGCTGCGGCGCCAGTTGCTCGAGCACGGCGGGAGCCCGCTGGGGCGCGTGTCGTTCAGTGCCGGGATTGCGGTCGGTGATCTGGCGCGGGAAGGGGTGACGGCCGAGAGGCTGATGGCGGCCGCCGACGGCGCGCTGTACCAGGCCAAGCGGCAGGGCCGGGATGGATTTTGCGTAGCGGCAAATGCAGGGGTTGGCGTGGCGCCATAAAGCCTGAAGCCTCAGTTGAAGACGCATGGCGCAGCGCCCGCTGCTCCCGCTCGTTGCGCAGAACCCCGCACAACCGCCAACCCAGATCCTTGTCGAACGCTTGATGCCGGGCAGCCACTGGATGTCGTGCTCAAGGGTAGGGCCAATGCGCATGCGTCTGTCCTGTTGTTTCAATCTGCTCTCAGTACCTGTGGCTGCAGCTGCCAGCGCACCGAGCTTACACCTTTCTCCAGGCTGACCCGGCTGACCAAGCGCTCCAGTTGCCCCGGTGCCTGCGCCGTGCCCAGCAGCTCGGCGCGCACTTCCAGGCGGGCCGGGTTGGCCAGGTCTTCGCTTTGCAGCGACTGCAGGCGCAGCTCAGGGTCGGCCAGGCTATGCAGCATCAAGCTGCGAACCTGGATCTCGTCCTCGGCACGGCAGACGATGCGCACTTCAAAGTGCTGTTCCACTTCGCTGGCCGGCACCACGTCCTGGCGGTCCAGGCGCTGGGCGATGTCGCGTAGCAGGATGTTGGCGCACAGAATCACCAGGCTGCCCAGTGCCGCCTCCAGCAGCAGCCCCAGGCTGCACAGCACGCCGACCGCCGCCGTGCACCACAAGGTAGCGGCGGTGTTCAGGCCGCGTACGTTGAAGCCGTCGCGCATGATCACACCGCCACCCAGAAAGCCGATGCCCGAGACCACATACGCGGCAACCCGCGAGGCGTCGGCAGGGAGCATGCCTGGCACCGCCTGGGTCATGAGGACGAACAGGCAGGCACCGGTGCTGACCAGCGCGTTGGTGCGCAGTCCGGTCAGGCGTTGGCGCAGTTGGCGCTCGGCACCGATCAGCGCCCCCAACATCAGGGCGATGCTGACGCGCAGCAGAAATACTTTCCAATCCATAGCAAACCTCTTCCACGGGCAAATGCCCGCACGTACGCCATCAGGTGGCGCGGTTGAAAAACCAGAAAATGCGCAGGACCACGGGGGAGGGGAAGAGAAGAGGGGGTTACAAGAAACCACCGTCTTGCCATTGCGGCCAGACAGTGCAGGACACTGCCAGGCTAGCGCGCCACGTGGGCCTGTCGCAAGCGACTGGGGCTACTGTCCAATGCAGGTCTCCTGTTCAGGGAAGCAAAATTGCGTCGCGGACCTTACGCCCCGGGACAGACGAGGTCAAGGGTGAAAAGATGACAATGGCTTCATCGGCAAAGGGCCTGCAGCCGGCACGCCTGCATGGCAAAAAACGCAGCCAGTGGGTACCCTTGCACTTTCCTTGGCCATCACCTGGACCGTTCCATGCTGTTCAATCTCGCCATCTTGTTCGGCACCCTGGTGACCATGGAGGGCGTTGGCACGCTGGCTCACAAATACATCATGCATGGTTGGGGCTGGTGGCTGCATCGATCTCACCATGAGCCACAGCTGGGCATGCTCGAAACCAACGACCTGTATCTGTTGGCCCTGGGGCTGATCGCTACCGCGCTGGTGGCATCAGGCAAGGCAGGGTATGCACCGTTGCAGTGGGTGGGCGCTGGTGTGGCGGGGTACGGGGTGCTGTATGTGGTGGCCCACGACGGTTTCTTCCACCGGCACTGGCCGCGCAAGCTTCGGCCGGTCAACGGTTACCTCAAACGCCTGCACCGGGCGCACCGGCTGCACCATGCGGTGAAGGGGCGGACCGGGTGTGTTTCGTTCGGTTTTTTCTACGCGCCGCCGTTGAAGGTGTTGAAGCGGCAGTTGCGCGGGAAGAGCGGCTGAAGGTGGCTGTGCTGGGGCGGGGTTGTTGGTTGGGCATGTTCCAAGAGGGATAGCATCCGGGCTGAAAGGCGTTTGCCATAAGAGGTGCAGCGCCTATGAGATCGAGCGCCGCGCGGGCGGCGCTCGGTTTCAGAGGCGATGAAGATGTGGTGGCGGACACCCGCGAAGCGCCGCGCTGGCGGCGCTCGATCTCATAGGCGCTGCAACTGCTGCGGCAAGCACCTGTCAGCCCTGATGCAATCCCCCGCAACCCCATGACCTGCCAGCAAAAGCACCATGGCCTCCCCTCAATTCACCGTCTCCCCCTCAGCCCGCGCCGCCACATGCCCGCGGCTCACCCACCAGCCAAACCCCGCCGCAGTAAAGAACATGATCAAGCTGTACAGCGCCGCCGGCACGGCCATGGTCGGGTTGTTCAGCAGCGAAGGGCTCAAGGCCAGGGCAATCGCCAAGGTGCCGTTGTGAATACCGATCTCCATGCCGATGGCGATCGCCTGGCGTTTGGGAATGTTCAGCAGGCGCGGTACAAAGTAGCCAACTGCCAGGCTGAGCAGGTTGAACAGCAACGCCGCCAGCCCCACCACCGGCGCGTACTCGGCCACGGTCTGCCAGTCCTTGGTCAGGGCCAGCACAATGGTGAACGCCAGGAACAGCGCCGCCACCAGCTTCATCGGTTTCTCCATGCGCCCCGCAAAGCCGGGGGCGAAACGCCGAATCAGCATACCCAGGGCCACCGGCAGCAAGACAATGGCAAACACCTGCATGACCTTGCCAAACTGCAACGGGATGGCCTGGTCCGATGCCATGAACCAGCCCAGCGACAGGTTCACCAGCAACGGCATGGTCAGGATCGCAATCAGCGAGTTGACGGCCGTCAGGGTGATGTTCAGCGCCACGTCGCCATGGGCCAGGTGGCTGAACAGGTTGGCCGTGGTGCCACCCGGTGATGCTGCCAGCAGCATCAGCCCCACCGCCAGCGCCGATTCCAGGCCAAAGCCATTGGCGATCAGGAAGCATACCAGCGGCAACAGCAGAATCTGGCAGGCCAGGCCGATCACCACCGGCTTGGGATACTTCACCACCCGGGCGAAGTCGGCCAGGGTCAGCGACAACCCAAGGCCGAGCATGATGATGCCCAGGGCAAGCGGCAGGAACGCGGTAAGCAAGGGCGAGGCGGTCATGGGCGTGTCTCTTGGGCGAAGGATCCCGACGAGTGTAGGACGGCCTCGATTGATAGCTAATTGCAAAGAGCCAGCTCTTGGTAACTGTTTGTTACCGGCAAACCGGCCATCGCGCCCGCATGCCGCATTGCAGCAGGCCTGCAGGCACAGTAGCATTCCCGCTTTTACCGAGGATTAGCCTTTCATGCCGTTCCAGCAAGGTCTGCTTGCCACTCCGGTGCCGGCGCACGCCCGTCACCTGTTCTTCACCCTGCAGTCGCCCGAGGCGTTGCCTGCCGCTCTCGATGCCTTGCTGCCGCAGATCGATGGCGTACAGCTGATCCTGGGCGTCGGAGCACCGCTGGCCAAGGCCATGGGCCGCGAAGTGCCGGGCCTGCGTGCGTTTCCGCAGCTGGATGCCGCCGTGGAAAACCCGAGCACTCAGCACGCCTTGTGGTTGTGGCTGCGCGGCAACGAGCGCGGCGATCTGTTGCTGCGTGCCCAGGCCCTGGAACAGCTGCTGGCGCCGGCCCTGCGCCTGGCCGACAGTGTTGATGCCTTCCTGCACCGTGGCGGCCATGACCTGACCGGCTACGAGGATGGCACCGAAAACCCGGTGGACGAAGACGCCGTGCAGGCAGCCATTGCGGCAGACGGCTCCAGTTTTGCAGCCTTTCAGCTGTGGAAGCATGACCTGGAATACTTCAAGTCGCTGCCGCAGGCGGACCAGGACAACATCATCGGCCGTCGCCTGAGCGACAACGAGGAGCTGGACGACGCGCCCGAATCAGCCCACGTCAAGCGGACCGCCCAGGAAAGCTTCGAACCTGAGGCGTTCATGGTGCGTCGCTCGGTGGCCTGGGCCGACCAACGCGGTGCTGGCCTGGCCTTCGTCGCCCTGGGCCACAGCTTCGACGCGTTCGAAGTGCAATTGCGGCGCATGAGCGGACTGGAAGACGGGATCATTGACGGCCTCTACCGCTTCAGCCGGCCATTGACCGGCGGCTATTACTGGTGCCCGCCGATCGCTGAGGCGGGTGCCGACCTGAGCCAGCTGCTGCAGGGCTGATCACTAAACATCCAGACACAGAAACACCTGCCAACGCAGGCCAGAGCGGCTAGCATTGAAAGTTTCCGGTTCATGACGGGGGCTTTCCCATGTACGCACGTCGTGATGTCCTACGCGCAGGTGCCGCCTTGGGTTTGCTTGCCGCGAGCCCTTGGTTGCACGCCGCTGCCCCGACCGGGCTGCTGACGCGCAAAGTCCCTTCCACCGGCGAGGCGCTGCCGGTGATTGGTGCCGGCACCTCCGGCAGTTTCGAAGTGGAAGCCGGCTCGGCTCAGTACCAGCAGCTGAAAACTGTCCTCAAGGCCTTTTTCGAGGGCGGCGGGCGGGTCATCGACACTTCACCTAACTACGGCGGCGCCGACCGTATTCTTGGCCAATTGCTGGAGGAGGGCGGCTGGCACCGGCAATGCTTCATTGCCACCAAGATCGCCGCCAACAGCCGCGCCGATGCGCAAGCGCAATGGGCTGGTAGCCTCGAAAGCCTGCGTACCGACAAGGTCGACCTGCTGCAGATCCACAACCTGCGCGACTGGCAGCGGCAACTGCCCTATGCCCAGGAACTGAAGCAGCAGGGCAAGACCCGCTACGTAGGCATCACCCATTACCTGAACAGTGGGCAGGACGAGGTCGCCAGCATCGTCCGCAGCCAGCCGCTGGACTTCATTCAAATCAACTACTCGGTCAACGCGCCCGAAGCCGCCCGCGAGTTGCTGCCGCTGTGCCAGGACAAGGGTATTGCGGTGCTGATCAACAGGGCCTTTGACGATGGCCGCCTGTTCGCCAAGGTAAAGGACCAGGCCTTGCCCGCCTGGGCTGCAGACGCGGGTATCGGCAGCTGGGCGCAGCTGTTTCTCAAGTTCGCCATCAGCCACCCGGCGGTGACCACGGTCATTCCTGCCACCAGCCGCCCCGACCGCCAGCTCGACCAGCTGAAGGCCGGCCATGAGCCGATGCTTACCCAGGCGCAGCAACAGGCGCTGATCAAGCTGTTTGCCTGACGCCATGCAGGCCTGGCGGCGGCGCCTGGACCAAGGGCTGAACATCCAGCCTGGCGAGGGGCCGGCGGTCGTCGCCGGCCTGCTGCTGTTCTACCTGCTGTTCACCGGCTATTTCATGCTGCGCCCGGTGCGCGAAACCATGGGTGTCGCCGGTGGCGTCGACAACCTGCAATGGCTGTTCACCGGCACCTTCATCGCCACCCTGGCGTGCCTGCCGCTGTTCGGGTGGCTGGCGTCCAGGGCGCAGCGCCGGCATATCCTGCCGTGGACTTACGGCTTCTTCGCCAGCAACCTTGTGCTGTTTGCCGTGCTGTTTGCCCGCGCGCCCGACGATGTGTGGGTCGCTCGGGCCTTCTATATCTGGTTGTCGGTGTTCAACCTGCTGACCATTTCGCTGGCCTGGAGCGTGCTCGCCGACCTGTTCTCCACTGTGCAAGGCAAGCGCCTGTTCGGCTTGCTGGCGGCCGGGGCCAGCCTTGGCGGGCTCAGTGGCCCGATCCTGGGCACGCTGCTGGTGGCGCCACTGGGGCATGCCGGGCTGCTGCTACTGGCGGCCGCCTTTTTGCTCGGCAGCATCGGCGCGACCCTGTACCTGCAGCGCTGGCGTGCCCGCCAGCCATTGCCAACGCAAGCCGGCCACCCGGACGCGCGGCCGCTGGGCGGCAACCCGTTTGCCGGTGCTACCGCCGTGCTGCGCTCGCCGTATCTGCTGGGCATCGCGTTGTTCGTGGTGTTGCTGGCCAGTGTCAGCACCTTCCTGTATTTCGAGCAGGCGCGCATCGTCAGCGAAACCTTCACTGACCGCACTCGACAGACGCAGGTGTTCGGCCTGATCGACAGCGTGGTCCAGGCCCTGGCCATCATCACCCAGGTATTTCTTACCGGCCGCCTGGCGCGGCGCCTGGGGGTTGGCATATTGCTGGTGGCGGTACCGCTGGTAATGGCGGCTGGCTTCTTGTGGCTGGCACTGGCACCCGTGTTCGGCGCATTCGTGGTGGTGATGGTGGTACGGCGCGCCGGTGAGTACGCGCTGGTGCGCCCAGGCCGCGAAATGCTCTTCACCGTGCTGCCCGCCGAGGACAAATACAAGGCCAAGAACTTCATCGACACTGTGGTCTACCGCGGCGGCGATGCCTTGAGCGGTTGGCTGAAGCGGGCGCTGGACGTGATGGCCGAACACCCGCAGCTGGCGATGCTGATCGGCACACTGATTGCGTTGTGCTGGGCGGCTACCGGGAGTTGGCTAGGGCGCCGACAGGCTTGCCTGGAACGCCCGCTGCGCGACTGACAAGCGCACCAAATATGGCGCCGCCGCTTATTTAACGCCGCCGGTCCGAACGCTTCGCAATAAACCGAATCCCTTCATATGCCGGAACTCCGAACAGGTGTACGGCGAAAAAGCCGTGCATTCCGAAGTCATATGAGGTTTGAGACCATGGCCAACAAAGAGAATAGCCGCACCGGCAATCAACAAGGCAGCCAGGGTGGTAGCAAGAACCCAGGCAATTTCGCCAATGACCGCGAGAAAGCTTCCGAAGCAGGGCGCAAAGGCGGCCAGCATTCCGGTGGCGGCCAAAGCAGCGATACCAGCCGCAAGGGCGGCCGTTCGTAAGTGAGGCTACGCAGTGCCAGGGCAACCTGGCACTGCGATTTTATTAAGCAGGAGCTCCTTATGCGACTGACTCCCCTGATCGCCCTGATGGGCGCCCTGACTTTGGTCGGCGGCTGCTTCGACCGCGACAACGACCACCCGGGCAAGGATTCCGATCCCAGCAAGCCTTCTCTGCAGATGCAGCAACCCACTGATAAACCCGCTCCCCAACCTGCGCCAGACCCTGAGCCGATGCCAGGCCAGAAAACCAGCCCATAACACGCGCATGAGGAACACGCCATGACGGTCACGACCTGCAAGACCGCCGTGAAGGGTAAGGCCTTGGCGACCGTGCCCAGCCTTCACGCTCGTTACCACGAACTGCTCGAAGGCCGCGACACGACCAGCGCCGCGTGGTTGAACGAACAGCTGGCGCACGCTCGGCGCCTGCCGGACGACCTGCCCGCTGATCCCGCCCAGTTGCAAGCCTGGAGTGCCCAGCATGCCGCTCAGGTGGCCGAAGCCTATGCGGCGTATCTGCAGCAGCGTCGACAAGGCGCGCCACGGCGCTATTTTGCCAACCGTGCCCAGGCCTTGTGGTTTCTCCAGCAAGTGGCGCCCACCAAGGCAGTAGACGGTGCATGGCTACATAGCACCTTGCGCCACTGGGGTGATCCGCGCTTCCACGGCCTGATCCGTACCTACCTGGAAGAACTGGGCAGCGGCGACCCGCGCTGTAACCACGTGCTGATCTATCAGCGGCTGATGAGCCGCATCGGCTGCCCGGGCCAAGCCGAACTTGAGGACGAACGCTACCTGCAGGGTGCTATACAGCTCGCGCTCGGGCAGCACGGCGACGCATTCCTTGCCGAGATGATCGGCTACAACCTCGGCTACGAGCAACCGCCGTTGCACCTGCTGATTACCACTTACGAGCTGGCCGAGCTGGGCATCGATGGGCAGTACTTCCAGCTGCATGTCACTATCGATAACGCTGCCAGCGGTCATGCCCACCTGTCCACCCAGGCAGTGCGCCAACTGTGCCCCGCCCACGATCAGCATGCCTTCTATGAGCGCGTCAGGCTCGGTTATCGCCTCAATGATCTGGGTGTCGATACGCCAAGCCTGATCAGCCGCTTCGACCTGGAGGCCGAGCTGCTGCGGGCGCTTGAGCACAAGCGCAATTTCGGCCAGTTCATGCATTCGGACCACTGCCGCCTGCAGCAGCGTACCGTCAACCAGTGGCTGGCCGAGCCGGGCGCCATGCCAGCGTTTCTGCAGGCGCTGCAGGCCCAGGGCTGGATCCGCCGCGGCGAACAGCCGGCCCAGAGCCGTTGGTGGACGTTGATCGAAGGGCCGTCGGCACCCATGTACGGCGTATTCAACGCTTACGAGAAACAGCTGTGGCACGACTGGATCGCGGCGGGCTGGCAAACCCGCGTCAGGCGCGTCATGCCGGGCAGCTGGGATGTTCCTGTGCAGCCGGAGGACGCACCTCTCGGCAGGTCGCAGGATGAAAATATCGATGCATTGATTGAGAAAATGGCCGGCAATCGCCATGCCGCACCGGAGGGTCTGATCGCGACCCGCGCGTATCTGCGCGCCACCGGCCTGATTCAGGAGCAACCCTGCTGATGATGCTCGACCCACAACATCTGGAAACCGACCGGGCATTACTGCAGCTAGGCAAGCGCCTACGTGCCGACGGCTACCGTTTCACCTGTGTCACGCCCGCTACCCACGCCCGCGTCAACAGCCGCCAGGGGGCTGAACAGGCCCGCACCTTGCGCGACGTGTTCGGCTGGAGCCGCCCGTTCTCGCCAGCCTTGCTGTCTGCTGATGAACTGGGCCAACTGCAGCGCGGCCATCTTGTCACCGAACACGGGCAACTGCTGCACAGTACCGTGCGCTGGTCGACCCTCGATGACCTGCTACTGGTGCACTCGGCATACCCCACCGACGCCAGCGATGCAGTGTTTTTCGGCCCGGACAGCTACCGCTTCGCCCAGGTCATCCATGACCACCTGCAACGCACCCCGCAGCGGGTCGAGCATGCGGTCGACATCGGCTGCGGCAGCGGCGTCGGTGCACTGCTGATTGCCCGGGCCGCGCAGCATGCTCAGGTCAGCGCTGTCGACATCAACCCGCTGGCGCTGCGCTACACCGCCATCAATGCAGCACTGGCCGGTGTCAGCAATGTTTCGGTCGAGCCCAGTGACCTGCTTGACGGCATTACCGGCACGTTCGATCTGATCGTGGCCAACCCACCCTATATGCTTGACCTGAGCGAGCGCACCTATCGGCATGGCGGTGGATCACTGGGCGCAGCGCTTTCGCTGCGCATCGTCGAGCAAGCCCGCGAACGGCTGAGCCCGGGCGGATCGCTGCTGCTGTACACCGGGGTCGCGATGGTCGAAGGGCGGGATGCCCTGTTGGAAGCGGTCCGCCTGCGGCTGGCAGGGCCTGAATGGTCGTGGGTATACCGGGAAATCGACCCGGATGTTTTCGGCGAGCAACTGGATGAGCGTGGCTACGAGCACGTGGAACGCATTGCGGCCGTGGCGCTTACCGTCACCCGTAACGGGTAATCCGACTATGGCCAGGTCGTGCACCTTCGGCATCGAAGAAGAGTACCTGTTGATCGACCTGGCCACTGGTCGGGTGCCGGTGACCCCGGCGCTGGGCGTGACCAAGCGTTGCCGCGATGCGCTAGGCAAGCATTTTGCCCAGGAGATGTTCCGCAGCCAGATCGAGGTGGCTTCCCCGGTGTTCGGCAACCTTGACCAGGCGCGGGAATTCTTCGCCCAGGGCCGCCAGCGCCTGGCCGCAGCCGTGGCCCAGGAAGGCATGGGCCTGTATGGCGCCGCGAGCCATCCGTTCGCCCAGTGGCACAGGCAGAAACCCGCCGCATCGGCGCATTATCGGCAATTGTTCGATGACTACCAGCACGTGGCGCGGCGCAGCTTGCTCAACGGCCTGCATGTGCATGTGGGCGTGCCGGCAGAATGCGACCGGATGCAGTTGATCAATCGGCTGGTACCCTGGCTGCCGCTGCTGCTGGTGTTGAGCACATCGTCACCGCTATGGACCGGCCAGCACACGGGCTACATGAGCTACCGCAGGGTGATTTGCGCTGAATGGCCGCACATGGGCTTGCCTGAGCCATTGCCCGACTGGCCCGCCTACGAAAGTTACCGGGCGTTGCTGCAGCGCACCGGTGTGCTGGCCGAGGACGGGGATTTCTGGTGGGCGATCCGCCCCTCGCGACGCTATCCGACCGTAGAACTGCGCATCTGTGATGCCTGCCCCGACCTGGAGGATGCGCTGTGCATCGCCGGGCTGTTTCGGCACCTGGTGGAGCACAACCTCGATCCTGGGCTCGACCGCGCGCCCCCGGCACGGGAGCTGCGCTGGGTAGCGCAGGAGAACTACTGGCGCGCCATGCGCCATGGTCGCCACGGCTCATTCATCGGCCAGCAGCAACAACAGGCGGTGTCTTCCCGGGGCTGGCTCGCCCAGTTGCACGAGGCTTTCCCGGTCGATACGGCAGATGCCGAGCGCTCCCTGCTGCATGCGCGCCGCCTGCTGGACGCTGGCACCAGCGCAGACCGGCAGCTGGCCTGTTTCGAACGTGCACGCGCAAACGGCGCCACAGCGCATCAGGCGCTGCGCAGGGTGGTTGAGCAGGTGGTGGAAGAGGGCGGTAAACAGCGCCCCCATGATACCGCGGCACTTGCAATCGCAGAGGGTTGAACGACAATGGCGGCGCCTTTGCCAGCCACCCGGACGTTCTGCACCATGATCCTTGCCCAGCAATTCCCTGATATTTCGTTGGCCGATACGCTTTTTGTCTTCGCCCTGGAGGCCGAAGCGGGCAGTGTGTTCGCGGGGATGAACACCGTGTTCACCGGCATCGGCAAGGTCAATGCCGCCATCGCCCTGACCAAGGCCATCGCTACGCGCCGGCCCAGGCTCATCATCAACCTCGGTTCCGCCGGCAGCCTGCGCCACGGCAAGGGCGAGGTGGTGTGTTGCACCCGATTCGTCCAGCGCGACATGGACGTGACGCCGTTGGGTTTCGCCCGCTACGAGACGCCGTTATCGGATATCCCCGTGCTGTTGGAGCATGGCGTGACAGTGCCGGGCTTGCCGCTGGAAACGTGCGGCAGCGGAGACAGTTTCGAGATCAACCATGGTGACGCGCCTTATGATGTGGTCGACATGGAGGCCTATGTGCTGGCGTTGATCGCACGTAGCGAAGGCATTCCGCTGGTCTGCCTGAAGTACATCTCCGATGACGCCGGCAGTGATGCGGCGGGCGATTGGGCGGTGCAGGTGCACCTGGCTGCCGAGGCCTTCAAACGGGTGCTGTTCAGCCAGGGCTGACCGCCGGTCGGTGTTTGCGCGGGCCGAAAAAACCATCGATGCCGGGACTACCTCGAAATGGAAGAACTGCCTTCGCGCTACACAGTCGCGAAGGCTTCTACCTGTTTTCCGCAGAGGACCCGCACCATGCCCAGCAAGCCCCAGGACCAGTTCAGCATGCAAAACCCGCTGACCCAGTATCCACACCCGCCATTCCCGGCCCAAGGCCAGGCTGCACCTGGCCTGGATGCCAACATGCAACCCAAACCCGATCACGGCGAGCACACCTATAAAGGCTTCGGTCGCCTCGCGGGGCGCAAGGCGCTGATCACCGGTGCCGACTCGGGCATCGGCCGGGCCGTGGCCATCGCATTTGCCCGCGAAGGGGCGGACATTGCCCTCAACTACCTGCCGATAGAACAGCCCGACGCCCGCGAAGTGATCAAGTTGATCGAAGCAGAGGGCCGCAAGGCGGTCGCCATTGCCGGCGACCTGAAGGACGAGCACTTCTGCAAGCAGCTGGTCGACCAGGCCCATGAGCAGCTGGGCGGCCTGGACATTCTGGTGAACGTCGCTGGCAAGCAGGAAGCCCGCAAGGACATCACCCAGATCAGCCACGAGCAGTTCGACCACACCCTGAAAACCAATGTCTATGCGCTGTTCTGGCTGTGCCAGGCCGCCATCCCGCTGATGCCCGCCGGGGCAACCATCATCAACACGGCCTCCATCCAGTCCTACCAGCCCTCGGCCACATTGCTCGACTATGCCACCACCAAGGCCGCGATCGTTGCCTTCACCAAGGCGCTGGCCAAGCAAGTGATCGAGCGCGGCATCCGTGTCAATGCCGTGGCACCCGGGCCGATCTGGACCGTGCTGCAGCCCAGCGGCGGCCAGCCAGCCGAGAAGATCCCGGACTTCGGCGGGCATACCCCGATGAAGCGCCCGGGCCAGCCAGCCGAATGCGCATCGGTGTATGTGCTGCTGGCCAGCCAGGAGTCCAGTTACATCACCGGTGAAATTTTCGGCGTGACCGGCGGCAACCCGCTGCCATAGGGCGCCAAGGTTAAACCTTCGCGGTCCCCAGCAGTCACTTGTGATATCGGCAGGCAATCGAGGAGCAGGTCCATGGCTAGGGCAATCTGGAAAGGCGCGATCAGTTTTGGCCTGGTACATATCCCGGTAGCGCTCAATACCGCAGTGCGCACCGAGCGCGTCGACTTTGACTGGCTCGACAAGCGCAGCATGGACCCGGTTGGCTACAAGCGGATAAACAAGGTCACCGGCAAGGACATCGACAAGGAAAACGTCGTCAAAGGGGTGGAGTACGAGAAGGGCCGCTATGTGGTGATCAGCGAGGAAGAAATCCGCAAGGCGCGGCCCGAGGCCACCCAGACCATCGATATCTTTTCCTTTGTCGATGCCGGTGATATCCCGCTGCAGCATTTTGATACGCCGTACTACCTGAGCCCGGACCGGCGTGGCGGCAAGGTGTACGCGTTGCTGCGCGAAACCTTGGCCAGCACCGGCAAGGTGGCCCTGGCCACGGTGGTGCTGCATACCCGCCAGCATCTGGCGTTGCTACGGCCGCTGGACGAGGCCCTGGTGATGATCACCCTGCGCTGGCCGGAAGAAGTGCGCGGGCTGGAAACCCTGGAGCTCGACAGCAGCGTCACCGATGTGAAGGTGGACAAGCGCGAACTGGACATGGCCAAGCGACTGGTCGAGGACATGTCCGGTGTCTGGAGCCCCGACGAGTATCATGATGCCTTCCGCCAGACCATTCTCGATCTGGTGGAAGAGAAGGCCAGCAAGGGCAAGATCGAGACGGTGGAGAAGGGCGAAGCTGCCGGTGCCGAGAAAAGCGCGGACATCATCGACCTTACCGAACTGCTCAAGCGCAGCCTGGGTGGCAAGGTCAGCGCACCGAGCAAGAAGAAGCCTGCTGCCGAGAAGAAGCCTGCCAAGCGTACGCGCAAGGCGTCATGACCCCTCGACCGGTGCAAAGCCCTCCAGGTTCGCCAGGTAATCACCAAAGCCCTCGCGCGCGCGGCTGTCGCGGCGGCTACTGGTGGCCACGCTGTGCCGGGCGGTCCAGCTGATCAGCACGCCCAGCGCCTCCAGGTCCCGGACCAGGTGCACATCCTCATGCGCCGGCAATGGCCGGAACCCGCCAATGCGCTGATAGGCCTGCGCGCTTACCCCAAGGTTCGCCCCATGGATATGCCGATGGCCCTCACGGGCTTCGTAGCGGCTCAGGTACAGCTGGCGCAACGCCGCCTTCTGCCACGGCTGCCAGCGCTGCACGTGCACGGTGCCGCACACCACATCCGTGCCGCAGTCCAGCTGGGACACCAGCCAGTGCGGCGGCACCTGGCTATCGGCATCGGTGCAGGCCAGCCAGCTGGCGCCGCGCTCGATCATCCAGGCCGCGCCGGCCCGCCGGGCTTTACCGACGTTACCCGCGTCAAGAGCCAGGGTGTGCACCGCATGGCGCCTGGCCACGGCCGCACTGCCATCGCTGCAGCGGTCCAGTACCACCAGTATTTCAACCTGATGCCCGGCCTGTTCAGCCTGGCGTGCCGCCGCCAGCACAGACTTGAGGCAGCGGCCAAGGCGGCGGGCTTCGTTATGCGCAGGGATAACCACGGCAATCATGGGCAGGTCTCGTCGAGGTCGACCACGCTGGGCTGGCTGGACCAGTACTCCAGCAGGAAGTCCGCCTCCTCATGGCGAAATACCGGGTACAGCGGCAGGTGCTTGGCCAGCATCCGGTGCACTTCGCGGCCGTCCTGCGGGCAACCCGCAATCGGGTGAGTCCAGTGGCATGCCAGCAGGCCGCCGTCGTAGGTCAGGCTGGCCGCCGACTGCTCGATAACCTGCAGCCAGTCGGTGGGGTCAAGGTAGTAGCCGATTTCGCTCAGCACGATCAGGTCAAACCGCCCACCCGGCCAGTCGCCGGGCAGCCGTGCCGCGTCCACCGAGGCGTGCCGGACGTCGGCCAGGCGCTCGCGGGTCAGGCCCACCGCAGTGGGGTCGATGTCCTGGCACAGCAGATCGGCGCAGCGGTCGGCGAGCAGGGCACTGAGCTCGCCATTGGCGCAGGCGGGTTCGAATACGCGCTGGTAGCACTGGCGCGGCAGGCTGGCCATGACCAGTTCACGCTTGCGCTTTTCGTACCAGCGGGTGCGGAACGCCCACGGGTCTTCGTTGCTGGCATACAGGTCAGCGAAATACTGCGCATCAAGGCTCATGACAACTCCGTTTAAAGAAACACCAGTTCAAAAGGTTGCAACAGGCAGTCACGCAGGTTCGTCGGCAGCACCGGCGGGTTAGTGCCATCCGGCTCCAGCTGGCTGGCGTGGGCGGCCAGGGCCTTGCGCTTGCGCGCCAGGCGGGTTTCATCCAGCTGCAGCCGGTGCGCACGGGGCCACGGCAGGCGCGGGTCGTCAGGCTGCGCCCAGTGCCACGCCCACACCGGCACCTCCGCCAGTTGCACCTGACGGGCGTGCGCGGCGTGCGCGGCAGCGCGGCCGACGGCCTCGTGGTCACAATGTCCATCCCCGCGCCAGGTTGCCATCAGCAAGTCATCGGGCCGCAGCAGCTGGGTCAGGTGGCTGACCAGAAACGCCTCTTCGCGAGGCAGATGGCCGTCCTTGAGGTTGAGTCGGCGCCAGTCCACCCGGCCCAGGTCAAGGTCCAGCTGCTGCAGGGCCAGGCGGCTTTCCTGCGGACGCTGCCGACGCAGGCGATGCTCGCTCCACTGGTTTGATCCGGGATGGCTGCCTTCACCGTCCGTGGCGGAGATCAGCAGCAAGTCGCCTTCGCGCCCCTGGAAATCGGCCAGCAAGCCGCCCGCCATGAGTATCTCGTCATCCGGATGTGGCGCGATCAGCACCAGGCGGCGCCCCGGCGGGCACAGCTGGCGCGCATCGAGCCAGGTGGCGCGGGCCAGGAGTGCCGCTTGCTGCCAGGCTGCCCACGGCGTGCCGCTGCTGGCTTGTATCAGGTTCTCGCTCATAGCTGCCACGCCCCGGCCGGCACTTGTGCCAGCTGCTGCCCCAGGACCGCCAGGTCACGCTCGGCGTGGCTCTGGCGCAGGAATACCGGCAGGTCGGCAATCAAGCGAGCAAAGTGGCTGCTACGGCAGAACGGGGTCGCGCCCAACGCCCGGCCGACATGGCTGATCACTTGCTCCACCGCCTGTTCGACCTGCGCACGGGTGCGCCGCACTTCGAAACTGGCGTCTGCCCCGGGCTGGCGGTCAATCCAGCCAGCGCATTCGCGCAGCGCCGCGCGGGCGCCGAACAGCGCGGCGTCCACAGCACCCAGGTGCGCATCGGCATGCACATCGGGCCGTGGGTTGCGGCAATGCTCGCGCAGGTAGTCCGCCAGGGCTTCTGCCGCACCGTACCAGCAGGCGGCAATGCCCGCGCCGCCGTGCCAGAAGCCGGGGCGCGACAGGTACTGGCCGGGTTTGCCGATGAGCGTGCCAGGGGTGTTGTTGAATTCGACTTCGACGCTGGCCGTGGTCGCCATGCCCACGGCTTGCCAGTGTTCGATGTTCAACTCCTGGCTGGGTTGCGACAGCTCGATCGCGACCAGCTGCGGTTGCTCCGCTTCGTCCCAGGCGGTGATCAAGGCCCTGTCGATCTGCAAGGCGCCGGAACACCATGCCTTGCGGCCGACCAGACGCACCTGGTCACCCTGCCGCGCGCTGATATGGGCACGTGCACCAGGCGGCTCGGCAGCCCATACACCCCAGATACCGTCTGCAGCATGATGAGCGGCAGCACATTCGGCGAGTATGGCCAGGGCGTCGGTGTGGCCTTCGTACAGCTTGGCCAGGGCCAGGTCGCAGCCGGCCACCCTGGCCAAGGTCTGCCAGCGGCGAAGTGTGTTGCCCTGACCCGGCAACGGCAGCAGGTCCAGGTGATCGGCTTGCAAGGCCTGGATAAGCTGGGGCAGTTGCGTGTCCAGGTTCAAAGGCTGCTGCCGTTCACCGAAGGTGCGCAACAGCCGGTCGAGGTTGGTCAGGTTGAAGTCCTGAACGATGCTCATCAGCGCGTCTCCCGGGTCATGTCCATTGGCTGTAACGCCATCATTCGAGGCCCATCTGCTTGCGCATGCGGGCGGTGACCGACTGCCGCACTTTACCCATGTCAGCCCATGGGTCTTCCACCTCCGCCAGGCGCTCGCGCAGGTTGGCGATGTTCCACTGGTTGGCGCCCTTGAGCTGTGTCAGCTCTTCGCGCCATATGGGTACCGAAACCGGCAAGCCCTCGCGAGCCCGAAGCGAGTAGGCGCAGGCAGTGGTGGCACCTTTGCCATTGCGCAGGTAGTCGATGAAGATACGGCCCACGCGGTTTTTGGGGCCGGATACGGCACTCAAGCGGTCCGGGAACAGCTTGGCCAGGTAATTGACAATGGCATGGCTGAAGTCCTTCACTTCGTCCCAGCCGGCCTTGCGGGTCAACGGCACCACCAGGTGGATACCTTTGCCGCCGCTGGTTTTCAGAAACACCTTCAGGCCCAGCTCATCAAGCAGGGTCAGGGTCAGCTGAGTGGCCTCGAGCATGGCTTTCCAGGGCAGCGCGGGGTCCGGGTCGAGGTCCAGGACGAAGCGGTCTGGCTTGTCGAAGTCTTTGTCAGTGCCATTCCAGGTGTGCAATTCGAGCATGTTCATCTGCACGGCGCCGAGCAGCGTGTCCGGGCGATTGATGACCATCGCCGCCTGACCCGCCTCGGCTTTTTCGTAGCTGAGCACATGCGCGATGTGCAGCTGGCCTGCGTTTTTCTGGAAGAACAGCTCGCCCGCCAGCCCGTCCGGCGCACGTACCAGCGCCACCGGCCGGTGCTTGAGCTGCGGCAGGATCCACTGGCTGACCGCTGCGTAGTATTCGGCCACGTCACGCTTGGTGCTGCCGCTGCTGGCATCGATGACGCGGTCGGGGTGGGTCAGGCGCAGGTCGTCAAACTCATCCGCTGCCTTGGCCTTTTTGGTTTTCGGCACGGTCTTGGCGGGCATGGCGCGCTCCAGGTCGATGGCAGTGGCAGGTTTGTCATCGCGCAGGCCATGGAACACCGAGTGACGGACGATGCCCTCCCGGGTCATCTGCGCGTAGGCGACTTCGGCCAGCAACTGTGGCTTCAGCCAGT
This sequence comes from Pseudomonas sp. 8_5_2, assembly GCF_059295255.1. Lineage (NCBI taxonomy): Bacteria > Pseudomonadati > Pseudomonadota > Gammaproteobacteria > Pseudomonadales > Pseudomonadaceae > Pseudomonas > Pseudomonas sp. 8_5_2. The sequence continues at coordinate 2,981,484 of NZ_CM181238.1, read as the reverse complement.
GCACGCCGCGGGCTTCGGCCCCGGTCGGTGGTTTGGGCAGTGCGGGCTTGGCGATTTCCAGCGGTTCGAGACGGGCATGGATACTGGCAAGCGTGGTGCTGCTGAAGCCGGTACCGACCTTGCCGGCATAGCGCAGCGCGCCGCTTTCATTGTCATGCAGTGCCAGCAGCAAGGCGCCGAAACCGCTACGGCTACCTTTGGGGTCGGTAAAGCCGACAATCACGAACTCCTGGCGTTGCGTGCACTTGAGCTTGATCCAGTCGGCGCTGCGCCGGCCCACGTAGGGGCTGTCCAGGCGCTTGCCGATCAGCCCTTCAAGTTGCAGGCGGCAGGCGCTGTCGAGCAGCGAATCCACCGGTTGGTCGAAGTCGGCGGAGAACTTCAGGTTGTCGGCCTCGTTGTGCTCCAGCAACTGGCGCAGCGCTTGGCGGCGCTCCTGCAGCGGTACCTGGCGCAAGTCACGGCCGCCCAGAAACGGCAGGTCGAACAGGTAATAGGTGATCTGCTCATCGCGCCCGGAGTCAAACGCATTCTGCAGCGCCTGAAAATCGGCCACGCCGTGTTCGTTGTTGACCACCATTTCGCCATCCAGCCAGGCCGAGTCGACGCCCAGCTCGCGCAAGGCGTTCAATTGCCCCGGCATTTTGGCACTCCAGTCGTGGCCATTGCGGGTAAACAGGCGGATGTCATCGCCTTCGATCCGGGCCAGGATGCGATAACCGTCGAATTTCACTTCGTAGCGCCATTCACCGGTGGGCGGTGAGTCGACCAAGGTGGCGAGCTGCGGCTCCAGGTGGGTTGGCAATGCAGCTGCTTTGCCGGTGCTTGCCCGCTTGCGGGTGGCAGGTTTTCGCTTCGCTGCTTTTGCGGTACTGCCTTTTGGCACCAGGGTGCGGTCGCTGATGACGCTGTCGGGCTGGTCGTCGACGATGCTGTATTCGCTTTCACTGCGGGCCTGGCCGTCGTGCGACTTGACCAGCATCCACTGTTCCTTCTTGCCCGCCAGGCGAGTGCGAAACAGGTTCCATACGCCGCTGAGCTTCTCGCCCTGCAGGCGAAAACGCAGTTTGCCCTTGGCATAGGCCGCCTGCGCATCGCCCTCGGGCTCCCAGATGCCCCGGTCCCAGACAATAACGTCACCCGCGCCATAATGCCCCTCAGGGATGTTGCCTTCGAAGTCGGCGTAATCCAGAGGGTGATCTTCGACGTGCACGGCCAGGCGCCGTACCTTCGGGTCGAGCGACGGCCCTTTGGGGATGGCCCAGCTTTTCAGCGTGCCATCCAGCTCCAGGCGAAAGTCGTAGTGCAGGTGGCTGGCGTCGTGTTTCTGGATGCAGAACTGCAAGGCGTGGGCCCGCTTGGCACGGCTGCGCTTGCCACTGGGTTCAGGCGTGGCGTTGAAATCGCGTTTGCGCGCGTATTCCTCGAGGGGTTTGGCCATGGCGGGCTCCGGGGCGAGTCGCGGTCTTATCGTTGGGAGGCGGCGGGGCCCGGCGGAGTTCAAAATATCCGCCGAGGCGAGCGCGCTGAAAAACTCTGAATCTTCCTGGGTTTGGTGGAGTCGACCGAAGGTAAGCCAACTGACGGAGACGATCATGTCCAGACCTGATGACCCCAAACCGTATACACCGACCGAAATCGATGACACCGAAGACCGCATGGGCAGCGTCCATGAACTGGATTTCAGTGAGCGCCAGGATGAACGCGAGGGGCGGGTAGGGGATGAGCGCCCGGCAGCCGATGTCGCCCAGGAATTTTCGCCGCGCCGCGTGGCGCAGAGCGGCATGACAGGGGGCGAGGCCTTGAGTGACAGCTTGCATGAGGACAACGTGACCTATGACGACCTGAGCCCCGATACGCTGCTGGACGAGACCGGCGCCCGCGACCCGCATGAGCCTGGCCAGGGTGGCCCGGCGGACGAGGCATTGCGCGAGGTGGATGCTGACGAGATCGGCGGTGGGTTCGGCCTGGATGAAGCCGAGCTGGCCCGTTCCGCACCGCTGGATGGCGAGCCATGGACCGATGATGTGATCGACGAAGACCAAGGGGGCAAGCCATGAGCGAGTTAAGATGCGCGTGCAGTGAATGCTCCTGTACGGTGGATGCCGCCCCTCAGAACGGCAAGGCCTACTGCTGTGAGGCCTGTGCCAGCGGGCACCGTAACGGTGAACCGTGCCGTATGCCGGGTTGCAATTGCGGACAGGTGGCGCAGGTGAAGGAAAGCAGCGTCGACAATGCGCTGGATGAGACCTTCCCGGCGAGTGATCCGATTTCTCCCTGATTCATGCTAGTACTTTGAACGGCTTGCAGGTGTTTGCCGCAAGATATGCAGCGCCTATGAGATCGAGCGCCGCCCGCGCGGCGCTCGATTTCATAGGCGACGCAAATGCTGTGGCAAGCGCCTGTTTAGCGCTGCCGGGACTGTTCTGCCTGGCCTTCAATGCGTCTGCCAGATCCCATTGCTGCGCTCACACTCGGTACGCGCCTGCCCCAGGCTAGGTGTATCGTAGTAATAGGTCACCACCCGGGCATCCTTGGGCAAGCCAGGCCGAGTGGACGGCTGGTCATTGCCGGCTGCTTCAGGATTGGCCAGCGCCTCCTGGGTCAACGGTGCGATACAACTGCCCACGCTGCCATCGGCGCAACGCGCCACCTTCTGCTTCTGCGCGCTGAGCATGTCCTTGCTCTCGTTGCTGCACGACCAGTTGATCGCTTCCGGCGGCATGTTGCCGAAGGTGTAGCAGGTATGTTGCGCCACCGGTTTCACCGCTTCGCTGGACGATCGGGTGACCACATCGCAGGCCTCGGCCAGCACCTCGCCGCTGGCCAGGCTTGCCAACATCAATGTCATCGTAAAGACACGCATGGGACACCTCCCGGCCACAGGCCGTCATTCACGTCGAAGCTGGTTTGTCGCGCTGGCGCATGGCCTTGGCACGTTTTTCCAGCACCACATAGGTGATCACCGCCAGCGCCAAGGGAATCAGGTAATACAAGGTCCGGTAAGCCAGCAGCGCCGCCACCAGGCTGCCCTGGCCCATCTGGCCATGCAGCAACCCCAGAAATACCGTTTCCAGCACGCCCAGCCCGGCCGGAATATGCGCAACCACCCCAGCCACGCAACTGATCAGCAGAATCCCCAGAATAGAGGGGTAGAAGGCCTTGTCGGGCAACAGCCAGTAGATCAGCAAGGCCATCATCGCCCAGTTGCTGGCGCCGAGTGCCACCTGGCACAGCGCCAGGCGCAGCCCAGGCAGGGTCAGCTCGTGATCACGCCAGCGCCAGGTGCGCTTCTTGGCAAAACCACAGGCAAACAGATAGGCAAAGGCGATGGCCAGCAGCGCAAAGCCGATGAATTGCAGGCCCGTAGTGCCCACCGCCCAGTTCGCGGGCAGCTCTACCAGACGCAACGCGAACACACCACCGGCGAGCAGCATGTAACCCATCCAGTTGGTCAGCAGGCCGAGGGTGAGGATGCGGGTGATGGTGGCCGTATCCAGCCCAAGCCGGCTGTACAGCCGGTAACGCAGCGCAACGCCGCCCACCCAGGTGGTGAAGTTGAGGTTGAAGGCGTAGCACACGAACGCGACTGGCAGCACCTGCCGGGCAGGCAACGTGTGGCCGGTGTAGGTGCGTGCCAGCAGGTCGTAGCTGGCGAAGATCAGGAAGCTGCACAGCGCCATCACCAGGCCCACCGCCAAAACGCCAGGCTTGTAGGCGAACAATGACTGGCGCACTTCGCCCCAGTCCAGATTGCGTGCCAGCATGAACAACAGCACCGGGATCAGCACCACGAACAGCACGGTGAACAGGCGTTTGGCCCAGGTTTGCCAGCGCTTGCGCTCCATCAGGTATTGCCCTCGTGCAGGTTGCCTTGGGTGTGGACTTGCGCTTGCAGCGATTTCAGGCGTTTGCGGTGCGCCGGCAACCAGCCGGCAATGCGCGGAAAATGCCGAACTACGTGGAAGCACAGGAATATCAGCGGGGCCCGCCACCAATAGCCGCGGATCATGCGTTCCAGGGTCACCGGCTTGCATTGCTCGCTTGCCAGCGTGCGCAGGTGCTGGTGCAGCTGCTGGTTGAAGGCACGGTCGCGGATGAACAGGTTGGCCTCCAGGTTCAATGACAGGCTCAACGGGTCCAGGTTGCTGGAGCCGACGGTGGACCACTCATCGTCCACCAGCGCCACCTTGCCGTGCAGCGGGCGCTGGCAGTATTCGTGAATGCGTACGCCATCGCGCAGCAGGTAGTTGTACAGTAGCCGTGAAAGCGCCCGCACCCAGCGCATGTCCGGCTGGCCCTGCATGATCAGGGTCACCTCCACCCCCCGGCGGGCGGCATTGCGCAGCTCGCGCAGCAGGCGGTAGCCGGGGAAGAAATACGCATTGGCGACCACGATGCGCTGGCGGGCAGCGCGCAAGGCCTCCAGGTACTGCGCTTCGATGGCGGTGCGACGCTGCCCGTTGTCACGCTCCACCAACACCGCAGTTGTTTCGCCGGTAGGCGCGGTCACGGGTCGCACCTCGCTGGGGGGTTCGAGCACAGGCGACATCAGGCGTCGGCTCACTGCATGCACTTGCGCCACCACTGGGCCGGTGACTGCGACGGCGTAGTCTTGCTTGGCCATCGGCCCATAATCGCCCAAGTGATCGGCGCTGTAGTTGATGCCGCCGATGAAGGCCAGCTCGCCGTCGATGACCACAATCTTGCGGTGCAGGCGCCGGAACAGATTGGTGCGCATGCCCGCCAGTTTCGGCTGGGGGTCGAACAGGTGAAAGCTGACCCCGGCATCGGTCATGGCCGCAATAAAATCGTCGGGCAGATCCGCCGTGCCGTAGCCATCTGCCACCACCTCGACCCGCACGCCGCGGCTGGCAGCCTCGATCAACGCCCGCTGCAGCTGCTGGCCGACCTTGTCGTCGAAAATGATGAAGGTTTCCAGCAGGACTTCTTCCCGTGCCTGGCCGATGGCGTCGAATACACGGGGGTAGAATGCCTCGCCATTGATCAACAGTTCCACGCTGTTACCGTCTACCCAGGGTCTTTTCACACAACGATCTCCGCAGCCAGGGGGGCGTGGTCGGACAGGTGCGACCACGGGTAGTTGGACAACACCTGGGCCTTGCCAGGCATGGCGTTGCGCACATAGATCCGGTCCAGGCGCAACAGCGGCATGCGCGCCGGGAAACTGCGCGCCGGGGTGCCGAACCGCTCGCCAAAGGCTTCGACCAGGCGCTGCGACAGCACTGCGTCCGCCTTCAGCCGCCAGTCATTGAAGTCGCCGGCAACAATCACCGGCGCTTTTGGCGGCAGGCGGTCAAGCAGTTCGAGCAACAGCTTCACCTGGCTTTGCCTGTGCGCTTCGCGCAGGCCCAGGTGCACGCACACCGCATGGACCTGTTCGTGGCCTGGCACTTCCAGCTGGCAGTGCAGCAGGCCGCGCTGCTCGTTGCCGTGTACCGACACGTCGAGGTTGTCGAAACGGGTAATCGGAAACTTGGAAAGCAGGGCATTGCCGTGGTCGCCGTGGGGGTACACCGCATTGCGACCGTATGCAAATTGCGGCCACATGCTATCGGCGAGAAATTCGTACTGCGGTGCCTCCGGCCACGCTGGGTGGCGTACAGCATGCTGCTGGTGGCTGCCATGCACTTCCTGGAGGAATACCAGGTCTGCACCGGTGGTACGCACGGCTTCGCGCAGCTCGGGCAGGATGAAGCGCCGGTTGAAAAAGGTGAAACCCTTGTGCACGTTGAGGGTGAGCACGTTCAGCCGGTGTACGGCGGTAACTTTGTCGATGATGCAATGGGGGGCAGGCAGGGTCCTGTTCACAGCGGCACCTCCGGCGCCACGCCGGGCTCGGTCATCAGCGGGTGGTCCAGGTGCAGCTTCTCCAGCAAACGTCGCGCATCGTAGGGCGCATGCACCTTCTGGTCGTTGTCGAAGTAGCAGTAGACATCCCGCGAAGCACGCCGAGGCGGCGGGCCCGGGACGATCAGCTTGGCATCATCGGCCTGGCTGCCCTGGCTCCATTGCTGAATCCGATGCTTCCAGCGCCGCAGCGCGCGCACCGTGTAGCCGCTGCTGTACAGTTCGACATCGCCGTGCAGGCGCATGTACATGAAGTCGGCCGTGACATCTTCCACGTACGGCCACTTACCCGCGCTGTCGGCAACCACCAGCGCAACGTGGTGCTTGCGCAACAGCTTGACGAAGGCTTCGCACAGGAAGCTCTCGTGGCGTATTTCCACCGCATGGCGCAGCCGGTAATTGCCTTGGATGGCGGTGCCGCCATTCCCTTGCAGGCGTTCGGCGCAGCCCTCGGCACAGGCCCGCGCAGCTGCAACATCGCGGGGTAGCAAGTCAAGAAACGCGCTGAAAAGCGCCTCGTCGAACTTCATGTTGGGTGGAAACTGCCAAAGAAACGGCCCTAGCTTGTCACCGAGCAGCAGCGGGCCAGACGCGAAGAAATTGGCAATCGGCTGTTCGATCTCCCTCAGCCGGCGTATGTGGGTGATGTAGCGGGGCGCCTTCACCGAGAACACGAAATCCTCAGGCGTCGCGTGAGCCCAGGCCTGGTAACGGTCAGGCGTTTGCAGGCTGTAGAACGACCCGTTGATCTCGATGGTGTTCACGGCTCGAGAGGCAAACGCCAGCTCATCGTCCTGGGGTAGCCCCTTGGGGTAGAAATCCTTGCGCCAAGGGCCATAGCGCCAACCTGAAATGCCGATACGCACTTCGCTCACGCTGCCTCCTCATGATCGTCGTTGCCCGGTTCATCAATTGCGACACGTGCAACTGCACAAGGGTTCAAGGGTGAAGATCGACGGCGCGCACGGTCGCGGATTGAACTTTGCCGTCACGCGCGATTCCACCCTTAAGCAGCCCAAGCCTGGCGCTACGGGGAGGACCGACAGCATGAAATTCGACCGTTTCGCGCAATGGCTGGCGAATTGTGCGGGTCGCCCGCAGACCTTCGCCATCGCCTTTCTGTTGATACTGGCTTGGGCAGTGACCGGCCCGCTGTTCGATTACAACGATACCTGGCAGCTGGTGATCAACACTTCGACCACCATCGTCACATTTCTGATGGTGTTCCTGATCCAGAACACCCAGAACCGCGACAACGACGAACTGCACATCAAGATCGACGAACTGCTGCGCACCACCAAGCGTGCGCACAAGGCATTGCTGGACCTGGAAGACATGGACCCGGCCGAGCTGCACGCCCTGCGCAAGCAGTACCAAAGCATGGGCAAGCTCGACCCGCATCAGGCCGACCGCCGGGACCCACCCGGTGACTGAAGGCCTGCCCGATTCACCGGAAGAAGCACTGCCAGACCCTGGAGGCACGCATGGCCAGACATATCATCCACTTCACCGGCCCGATCAATTCATCTACCTGTGGCAACCTGATCAATACCTGCTCCAAAGCCATGCAACAAGGCGCAGATCTGCTGCAGCTGAACATCGCCACCATGGGCGGGGAGTGCAGCTACGGCTTTACCCTGTACAACTTCCTGCGCGGCCTGCCGATTCCGTTGCACACCCATAACCTGGGGACGGTGGAGTCCATGGGCAACATCCTGTTCCTGGCAGGCGAGCACCGCACTGCCTGCACCCACAGCAAGTTCCTGTTCCACCCGTTTCACTGGACTTTGCATGGCTCCGTGGACCACGCCCGCATGGCCGAGTACGCCATGAGTCTGGACTACGACTTGCGGCTGTATGCGGAAATCGTGGCAGAGCGCACCCAGGGCAGCAGCGAGGTGCTGGATGTACCGCGCTACCTGATGGCCTACCCGCGCATACTCGGCCCGCAAGAAGCGCTGCAAAGCGGCATGATCCATGCCATCGACGAGATGCCGCTGGCGTCGGAGGTGAGCCAGTGGAGTGTGCATGCCTGAGGCCAGCCACTGGCTCGTAATGCCGTACTGACTGATGTGCGGTCAGTACGGCACCGAGCCGTGCAGGGCTTCGATCGCTTCCACCAGGTCGTCGTAGCCGACCGGTTTGTTCAGGTGCCGGTCAAAGCCCGACTGCCGCGACTTGTGCTGGTCGGCACTGGCGCCGTAGCCGGTCAGCGCGATCGCCGGCGTGTGCTGAAGGTGGCGCAGGCCCCTCAGCGCCTTGATCAACGCATGGCCGTCCATGACCGGCATGCCGATGTCGGACAGAATGATGTCGTAGGTCGAGTCCCCTGCCGCCTGCAGCGCCTGGCGCGGGTCATTGAAGGCGCTGACTTCGGCGCACTCCATTTCCAGCAGTTGCTGCATCACCTCCAGCACTTCAGGCGAGTCATCGACCAGCAGCACGTGAATGCCGCTGAGCCGACCCGCGTAGTCCACCTCGGCCGGCACCGCAGACGGGCGGCGTCCGGCAGCGGACAAGGGCAGGCTGACGGTGAACGTACAGCCCTGGCCGATGCCCGCCGATTGCGCCTGCACGCTGCCGCCATGCGCTTCCACCAGCTGCCGGACCAGCGACAGGCCAATCCCCAGGCCTTCACGGGTGTGACTGCCCGATGCCGGCGTGGCTTGGCTGAACAGGTCGAAAATATGCTCCAGGCTGCCTGCACTCAGGCCGATACCCTGGTCGATAACCCGCAGCGAGAGCTGATCATCCGCATGGCTCAGCACCAGGCGGATCACCGAGCCGGCCGGGCTGAACTTCATGGCGTTGTTCAGCAGGTTCCAGATCACCTGTTCCAGCCGGGTGCTGTCGCCCTCGATGAACAACGCCAGCCCGTCCGCGGGCAGTTCCAGCGCCACGCTGCAGGCTGGTTGCTCACTCAGCACCACCGCGTGGATCCCCTGCAGGATGGCAGTGAAGTCCAGCGGTTCGGTCTTGAGCTTGAGCTTGCCGGTACGGATACGCGCTACATCGAGCAAGTCATCGATGATTCGCGCCTGGCTGGTGACCGCGTCGCGGATGGTGCTCACGGCCTTGTTCGCGGCCGCTATATGGGCAATCGAAGGCAGGCGCCGGAGGATCTCCGCGTTGAGCTGGATCAGGTTGAGCGGATGCTTGAGTTCGTGGGACATGATGGCGAAGAACTCGTCCTTCATGTGGCTGTTGCTCTGCGATTCGGCCAGCTGCTTGGTCTGTTCGTCGTGCAAGCGTTTGTGCCCGGTGAGGTCGCGGGCGATTTTCACGAAGCCGCGCAAGCTGCTGCCCTTGAGCCGGGAGATTTCGCCGCTGGAGTAGAAGCGGCTGCCATCTTTGCGCACATGCCAGCGCTCGTCCTGGCTACGGTCGTTGGCACGTGCTGCCTGCAGCTCCCGCTCGGGTACGCCGTGCTGGCGATCTTCCTCTGTGAAGATCAACTGGTAGTGCTGGCCGAGCACATCGGCCTTGGCGTAGCCGAAGATCAACGTGGCACCGGTGTTCCAGTCGGTCACCAGGCCCTGCTCGTCGAGCAGGATGATGGCAAAGTCGTGAGTGCTCTCGGCAACCACACGCATGCGCTCTTCGCCCAGGCGCACGCGCTCTTCGGCTGCCCGGCTCTTGCTGATGTCGATGAAAGTGAGCACCGTGCCGTCGATCTTCTGTTCACTGGAGCGGTAGGGCAGCAGGCGCGCCAGGTACCAATGCTGGTCCCGGCCGACGATTTCACGTTCGATGATGCTTTCGCCCTGGACCACGGCACGGGCGTCGTCGGCCAGTGCCGGGTAGTCCAGGCGATGGGTGATGTCGAGCAGCGAACGACCGGTGTCGACCGGCAGCATGTTGAACAGGTCGGTGGCGCGCGGGGTGAACCAGCGGATGTGCAGGTTGCGGTCGACGAACACCGTGGCGATGTCGGTGCTGGCGATCAGGTTGCTGAGGTAGTCGTTGACCTTGTCGGTTTCCTCGACCTTGTTCTTGAGCTCGTAGTTGACCGTCAGCAGCTCCTCGTTGATGGACTGCAGTTCTTCCTTGCTGGTCTCCAGCTCTTCACTGGCCGAGCGCAGTTCTTCGTTGATCGCCTGCATCTCTTCGTTGGAGGCGGTCAGCTCTTCGCTGGAAATCTCCGATTGCTCAATGGTTTCGTGCAGCTGCAGCCGGGTGCGCTGCAACTCCCGCTCCAGGTTGTGCAACACCATGCTGTCGGTCTGGCGAATGGCGCCGGGAAGGGGCAGTGACGGGTCGGGCGCGCGTTCTTCGAAAACCACCAGCAGGTACTCGCCAGCGCTGGCCTCGTCCTTGTGCGGCTGGACGGTGATTTCCACCTGTAGCCGTGCTGCGCCTTCGCCCAGGTCTACCGGCCGCGAGGTCACGGCTTCGGTGCCCTGGCGAGCCTGGAACAGGGTGCTGCGCAAGGCCAGGCGCAAGCTCGGCAACACCAGGTTCAGCAGGTTGCGGCTGAGTTCGCCACTGCCCAGTTGCATGAATCGCCCCACGCCTTCGCTCAGATGCAGGATGGTACCTTCGCCATCGATGATCAGGCTGGGCGGGGTCCGCCGCGCAAGCGCCCGGTGGTGCAGTTCGGCATAGGCAGGTTTGCGCCCGGGCTTGCTTTTACCCCGCGCAGGTTGCAGCACATTGGCAAGGTCCGGGCCCGGCAACTGCCGGCCCGAGCGCCGCGCGGCGTTACTGACGTCACGTGCCCGGTAAATGCGGTTGCGCTTGTCGACCACGGCGAACAGCTCACTGGCCAGGTCGGCGGATTCGGACGAGCCGAGGAACAGATAGCCGCCGGGGCGCAGGGCGAAGTGGAACATGCGCAGGATGTCCTGCTGGATTTCGCGGTCGAGGTAGATCAGCAGGTTGCGGCAGACGATCAGGCTGATCTGCGAAAACGGTGGGTCGGACAACAGGTTGTGCCGGGCAAACAGGACTTTTTCGCGAACTTCCTTGCGCACCCGGTAATGCTGGTCCTCCTTCGCGAAAAACTGGCGCAACCGCGAAGGCGGTACATCGGTGACGATCGCCTCAGAGTAGCAGCCGCCCCGGGCGATGCCGATCGCCCGCTCGTCCAGGTCGGTGGCAAACACCTGGACCTTGCTGGCGCGCTGTTCCAGCGCCAGCTGCTCGCTGGCGAGTATCGCCAGGCTGTAGGCTTCTTCGCCGGTCGAGCAACCGGCGGACCAGATGCGGATTTCGCCTGAACCCTCGGCGGGTTCGGGTTCGCTGACCAGCTGCGGCAGCACATGCCGTTCCAGCGCCTCGAACGCTTCACGGTCGCGGAAAAAGTTGGTAACGCCAATCAGCATATCTGCCAACAGCGCCGCAGACTCCTCGCTGTGCTCCTCCAGGTAGCGCAGGTACGCCCCAAGGTCGGCTTGCCCCGTCACATGCAGGCGCCGTTCTATGCGGCGCAGCACGGTGGCACGTTTGTAGTGCTGGAAGTCATGCCCGGTGGTGCTGCGCAACTGCAGGAGGATTTCTTCGAGCAGGGGCTCGAAGGCCTGCGGGTCGCCGACCCGGGTACCCAGCGGAGGCGGCAGGGTATCGTCATCGATTCGCGGCAACCTGACTTTGCGGGCGTTGCGCCACAACTCCAGCAGTTTCTGCGGTATCTCGGCGGCGGGCAGGATGACGTCGACCATCCCGGTCTCGATCGCGGCCCGCGGCATGCTGTCGTACTGGGCGTCGTCTGGCGTTTGCACCAGGGTGACCCCGCCTTGCTCCTTGATGCGCGACAGCCCGACTGCGCCATCGGCACCGGTGCCGGACAAGACCACGCAAAACGCATGGTCCTTGTGCACGTCGGCCAGGTCGCGGAAAAACAGGTCGATGGCGACATGGTCACCCCGGCGCCGGTTGGCAGGCGTCACGCGCAAATAGCCGTCATTGGTCGACAACCTGTTGGCCGGCGAAATGACGTAGACATGGTTGCGCTCGATCGGCACCGGCTCGGTCACCTGGCGCACCGGCATGGCAGTGGTTTCCTGGATGATACGGTCGGCGACGCTCTGATGATCCGGTGACAGGTGCAGCACGATGACGAACGCCATGCCCGAATCGGCAGGCATCTGCCGGAACATTGTGCAGATGGCCTCAAGGCCCCCGGCCGAGGCACCGATGCCAACGACCGGAAAGTCCAGGTGGCTTGGGCTCAGGTTGGGGTCCTGCGGGGCAGCGGGCTGGTTAGCAGACGACTTCATGGCGGTGCCTTGTGCAGACCTGACAGACGGCCCATCGACGCATCGCCGGGCATGTGAGCCCCATTATAGGCAGGCCTGCGAAGCAACAGCGAGCACTCGCGCGTGCGCAAACGGATAGTCCGCCAATGGGTGACCGCGAAGTCATTTGGCGCCACTCGTCCGCAAGTGCCTACTGCGACTGAGCGCCTGGCGCCCTTGCGTGTTCGGAACAAGAGCACGGCATAACACCGTGTTACCTCGTATCCCTCAAGGAGAGACGACATGGCTCGTGATCCGGATCAAACCAGCCAACGTGGCGGCACCAAGGAAACCAACCCGGGCAATTTTGCCAATGACCGTGAAAAGGCCTCCCGCGCGGGGCAGAAAGGCGGCCAGGTATCCGGCGGCAACTTCGCCAATGACCGCCAACGCGCCTCGGAAGCGGGCCGCAAAGGTGGCCAGAACAGCCACGGCGGTAGCCGTAATCCCTAAAACCCCCGGCGTGACTGCAGCGGTTGCCCGGTGGTGAGCTGCCGGGTAACCATTCACGCCCAGGATTTCACAAATTTTGAATCTTTCCGGCCCCACCCGACTCAATCTGAAAGTCATCCATGGAAAAGAGGAGGGCCCAGCGATGCCTAATCCCCAGTTGTACATCATCGACTACCAACTGCATGGCAAGCCGCGCAGTTTCATCATCCGCCTGGAACATCTGGACAATGCCGAGGCCTGGCATTGGGCAAGCTGCGACGCGGGGATTGGCATCATCCCGAAATTCGGGCGCGAAAAGATTCGCAAGGTGAGCAGGCCCATGGCCGAGCGCTATGGGGTGACTGAAGTGAGTTGGCGGGTATCGGGCAGCAAGCCCGGCCAGTCGCTGGAAGACCCCGCCACCACTGCCTGATTCTGCTGTGCAGGCAATCGGCGAGTCAGGCACCCGACTCCGGGTCGCTCGCCGGTACGCCGGGCCGATTCTGCTCGTCATCCGTCAAATCAGGGTCGGCGTCAGGGTCGGGGACCTGGTCGTTGCGCCGGTCCGGCTCCAGCTCTGGCCAGTCATCCTCCACGTTCCCGCCTCCCATCGATAGCTTGTGATTCATGTTCCGGGCCTCCTTTCGGGTAAATAAAGCCCGCCTGGCCGGCGGGCCACTGCAGGCGTGAGAGGCGAATTTTTTGGCCACCCCTCAGTTACTGAGAGGGTCGGCGGGTCGGTAGAAGTCCTTGCAGGTGCGCTGGAGCCTGACCAACGGTTCAGCTCCCGCTGTATTTAACCGCCGCGGCCGTACGCGAGGTGACCTTCAATGCCTTGAGCAGGCAGGACACATGGATGCGCACGGTGAAGGGCGAGATGTTCAGGGCCTTGGCAATTTCCTTGTTGGTCCTGCCTTGGGCAATCAGCCGCAGTACCTCATGTTGGCGCTGAGTAAGCTGCTCCACCGCGCCGTCGGGGCTGACGCCAGGGAACAAGCCCGAGGGGGTGTACCTGACCAATACTTCGCCCTCGCGGATCGCCAGGATGGCTGCGCCAATGTCTTCCGGCATGCTGTCCTTGCCAATGAAACCGTCGACACCTGTGGCCATCACCTGCTCGATCAGCGCAGGGTCATCGACCGCTGAAACCACGATAAGCGTGGTACGTGGCAGTTGCCGGCGTACCTGGGAAAGGCACTGGATATCGGTAAGGCCGGGAAAGCGCAGGTCCAGCACCAGGGTGTCGGGTATCTCGCCAGTGGCACTCAGCGCGAAGACTTCGGCAAGGTCCCCGGCTTCTTCCACGCAGGCACCGGGCACCACCCGCCGGACGGTGCGGGCCATGGCGTCCCTGAACAGCGGATGGTCATCGGCGACAATGATGCGGCATTTCACGTCTGGCAACTCCCTGTAGCCACCAGCGAACCGGGCCATGCTAATTTAGCAGCCTTACACGGACTGTGCCGCCTCGCGAAATGTGCACAAGGACAATGCCCATGGACCTGGACAAGAACAACGAGCTCGATCAAGCCAACCTGCGCCTCATCGTCGCCTGCTGCGCCCTGGCATACATGGGTCTGCTGGGTTTCATGCCAGGCGAGTCGCATGCGCGATACCTGCCGGTGATCTACTACATCGTCTCGTTCCTGCTGGTGTCGGTCGGCCTTCGCCAGGCCATCGCCCGCTGGCCCGGCCATTACCCCTGGCGCCGGGTGCTGGGCATGCTGCATGACTACACTGGCACCTGTTTTGGCCTGGTGATAGGCGGCGAAGCGGCGCTGCCGATTTATGCGGTCATGGTGTGGGTGAACCTGGGCAACGGCATGCGCTTCGGCTCGCGCTACCTGGCAATTGCCACCGTGCTGGCGCTGGCGGCCTTGCTGGTGGTCTATCAGCTTACGCCTTACTGGCAGGCCAACCCGTTCATGGTGCTGATGCTGCTGACCACCAGCACGGTCATTCCGGTGTATGCGCACCTGCTGCTGGAGCGCACGCGCAAGGCCTCGGAACAGGCGATAGCGGCGAATCAGGAAAAGTCCCGCTTTCTGGCTCAGGCCAGCCATGACCTGCGCCAGCCTATCCACTCCATCGGCCTGTTCACCGCCTGCCTGCGCGAGGCGCCGCTGGGCGAGGATGAGCGGCGGCTGGTGGACAGCATCGACCGTTCGCTGCTCAACGTATCGCAGCTGTTTCGCTCGATTCTTGACCTGTACACGCTGGACAACGGGCGGGTGCAGCCCCGTTACGAAACCTTTGCCTTGGGTGATTTCCTGGCTGAACTGCTGCGCAACAACAGCGAGGCCGCGCGCTGGGCAGGCGTGGACATTCGTTTGCGGCCCTGCAGCTACTGGACCCGTGCCGACCGCGGCATGCTGGCGACCATGGTCCAGAACGTCATATCCAACAGTTTCAAATACGCCGCGCAGCGCCCGTTGTTGATCGCGGTACGACGCTGCGGCCGGGACCTGGCCATTGTCGTCTGCGACCAGGGGCGAGGCATTGCCGAGGCGCATCAGGGGCTGGTGTTCGAGGAGTTCTACCGGGTACGGCAGGGCCGTGACAAGGATGTCGAAGGCGTCGGACTGGGCTTGTCGATCGTCCGCCGACTGGGGCACCTGATGGGGCTGGAAGTCCGCTTGCGCTCGCGGCCGGGGCGCGGCACGGCGGTAACTCTGCAGGGTTTGCCACGCCTGCAGGCACAACCGGACCAGCCTTCGGCGCAACGCTCGCCGGCAGCGCCCGGCCTGCTCGGCGGCTTGCGGGTGTGCCTGGTCGAGGACGACCGCAACGTGCTGCGGGCTACCTCGGCACTGCTGCAGAAATGGGGCTGCGAGGTAGAAGCGCACAGCTCGCCAAGCGGCCTGAGCAGCGATTGCGAGGTGATTGTCGCGGATTATGACCTGGGCCAGGACGCCACCGGCATCGATTGCATCGACCGCCTCAGGGCCCAGCGTGGATGGGCGGTGCCAGCGTTGATAATGACCGGGCACGACCCGGAGAAGATTCAGGCAGAGGTGCATGAGCGTGATATCGCCGTGCTTTCCAAACCGGTGCGTCCAGCCGAACTGCGTGCCGCCCTGCGCGCGTTGCGCGAGCTGCCTGCGGCGCCGGTCGGCTAGACCGGCGACAGGGCGCAAAGGTTTTGCGTGGGTTACTGGAGCATCAATGCCTGGCCTTCCTTCATGCACGAAGGGGTAGGCTGGTAAAGGCCCATGCCGGCCACGGCGACGATGCCACCGCTGGGCATCTGGCACTCGTACTGGCCTTTGGCGGTGGTGGCGGTGTAGTAGGTGATGGTGCTGTCGCTGCGCACATCGGCGACTTTGGATACCTTGGTGTTGAGGGCGAATTCGGTGCGCTGCTTGAGGGTATCTTCGGAGGGGTTGATGGTCTGGCAGCCGGCGACGCCGACCAGCAGGGCGGCACTGAGGACGAGCTTGATGGGGTGCATGATGGGGACTTCCTTGGCGTTGTTCTCACTGGACTATAACGCCGAGGGGGTGATGAGGCGATTAGGGCGGATGTACGAGGTGGCCCTTGGCCTTTATGTAGCCTGTGCCGCCTCTTCGCGGGTGAACCCGCTCCCACAGGGGATCGCATATCCCTGTGGGAGCGGGCGCGCCAGCGAAGAGGCCGGTAGCCTCACCCCATCATTGTGGCTGCTTCAGCACCAGCGTCAGGATGTCGTAGCTGGCCACCAGCTCACCCAGCTGGTTGGTCACCTCCACATCCCATGCCACCACGCCCTGCGGCTGGCCCAGCGGGCTGGTCTTGCCCTGGTCGATCTTGCGCTTGCAGGTCAGCCGCGCCTGGATGGTATCGCCAATACCTACCGGGTTGATGAAGCGCAGGGTATCCAGGCCATAGTTGGCCAGTACCGGCCCGGCACCTGGCGAAACGAACAGCCCGGCCGCCGCCGACAGCACGAAGTAGCCGTGGGCAATGCGCTTGCCGAACTGCGACTGCTTGGCCGCGATCTCGTCGAAGTGCATGTAGAAGTGGTCCCCCGACAGGCAGCCGAAGTTGACCAGGTCGGCTTCGGTCACGGTACGGCGGTGGGTGAGCAGCGATTCACCGATGCGCAGCTGCTCGAAATACCGGCGGAACGGATGCACTTCGGTTTCGATCACTTCGCCACCGCGCACATATTCACCGGTTACCGCCGTGAGCATGTTCGGCGAACCCTGCACGGCAGCGCGTTGCAGGTAGTGCTTGACCGCGCGCAGGCCACCCAGCTCTTCACCGCCACCGGCGCGGCCGGGGCCACCGTGCTTGAGCTGTGGCAGCGGCGAGCCATGACCGGTGGATTCCTTGGCGGCCTCGCTGTCGAGAACCAGCAGGCGGCCGTGCCAGGCAGCTGCCACCGGAATGGCCTTGGCGGCTACGCTGCGGTCGGCCGTTACCAGCGTCGCTACCAGGCTGCCCTTGCCGCGAGCGGCGAGCGCCAGGGCTTCATCGAGGTCGTGGTAGGCCATCAGCGTGCTGACCGGGCCGAACGCCTCGATATCGTGGGCACCGCCTTCGGCATGCGGGTCGCGGGCGTGCAGCAAGGTCGGGGCAAAGAACGCACCCTCGGCCACGCCTTCGCCACGCGGGGCAAAGCCATCGCTGGCGCCGAACAGCTGGTCGCAACTCTGCAGCAGGCTGCGCACCCGCTCGGCCACATCATGCTGCTGGTCGTGGGAGGCCAGGGCGCCCATACGCACGCCTTCCAGCGACGGGTCACCGACCACCACCTTGCTCAGGCGCTCGCGCAGGCGCGTAGCAACCGCATCGATATGCCTGGCCGGCACGATGACGCGGCGGATGGCGGTGCATTTCTGCCCGGCCTTGGTGGTCATTTCCCGCACCACCTCCTTGATGTACAGCTCGAACTCCTCAGTGTCCGGGGTGACGTCCGGGCCGAGGATGGCGCAGTTCAGCGAATCGGCCTCGGCCGTGAACGGCACCGAATTGCGAATCAGGTTCGGCGTGACGCGCAATTTGGCGGCCGTATCGGCCGAGCCGGTAAAGGTCACCACATCCTGGCCTTGAAGGCGCTCGAGCAGGTCGCCGGTGCTACCAATCACCAGTTGCAGGCTGCCTTCTGGCAGCAGCCCGGATGCGTTCATCAGGCGCACCACGGCTTCGGTCAGGTAGCTGGTGGAGGTCGCCGGCTTGACGATGCACGGCATGCCGGCCAGGAAGGTCGGGGCGAACTTCTCCAGCATGCCCCAGATCGGGAAGTTGAACGCGTTGATGTGCACTGCCACGCCAGCGCGCGGCACCAGGATATGGCTGCCAGCGAAATGGCCCTGCTTACCCAACGGGATCGCCGGGCCTTCGTGCACCAGGTTGCCCGATGGCAGTTCACGGCTGCCGATGCCCGCATAGGCAAACAGTGTGGCATTGCCGCCCTCGATGTCGATCCAGCTGTCGGCACGGGTGGCGCCGCTGTGGTGGGACAACGCGTAGAGCTGCTCCTTGTGCTCGGCCAGGTAAAGGGCCAACGCTTTCAGGCGCTGGGCGCGTTGCTGGAAATCCATGGCCATCAGCGTGGCAAGCCCGCGGGCACGGGCGAAGGCCACGGCTTCGGCGAAGTCCGGGCGCTCTTCATGGCTGTAGGCCAGCACGTGGCCGTCGAGGGCGCTGCGCAGGGCCTGGGCGCCGTGCTGGCCAAGCCAACGGCCGGCGATGAAGCTTTGCAGAGTAGGGGCGGCAGACATGCTGTTCTCCATGCTGTTCAGAAGTAGGGGGGCGCTGTTACCACAGCGCCAGGGTGTAGCCGATGATCAGGCGGTTTTCGTCGACGGCGTTGGTCAGGCCATTGCCGGAACGGAAGGTGACGTTGCGCCAGCGCAGGCTGACGTCCTTGAGCGGGCCGCTCTGGATCACGTAGGTGAGGTCGGTATCGCGTTCGCGCTCGCGGCCGTTGCTGATGGTCGCGGTTTCGGCGTGGCGGCCGTCGGTGTAACGGGTCATGAAGCTCAGGCCCGGGATACCCATGGCGACGAAGTCGTAGTCGTAGCGCAGCTGCCACGAGTCCAGCCCGGTGCGGGTGAAGGTGTTGTAGGTGACCAGGTTGACGGTGAACGGGTCGCCGCCATTGACGAACGGGAAGGCGCTGTCACCCGACATCTGCTGCCAGGCGGCGGTGAATTTATGCGCCCGCACGCCGAGGGTGAACATGGCGTTGAAGTTGCGGTTGTCGATATTGCCGGCGCGCTCGGCGCCGTCATTGCGGCTGTCGAAGTAGCGCAGGTCGCTGCGCAAGCTCACACCTTCGGCCAGTGGGCGGGTATCGATCAGGCCGACAAACTGCTGGCGGTAGATGTCCTCGAGCTTGGCGTAGTAGTAGCTGACACTGGTCAGCGGGGTGATGGCATAGCTGCCGCCGCCAAAGTCCAGGTGGTCGCTGCTGGCGGCGCCGTAGCCGATGTCGTCGCGGCCCGAGGAATCGCGCAGGTTGGCCTTGGTCAGGCGGCCAGCGTTGAAGGTAAGCCCTTCGAGGTCCTGGCTGGTGAGCACGCCGCCCTGGAAAGTGGACGCCAGCAGACGGGTGTCGTTGTACACCACCACGGGCAGGATTGGCTGCAAGGTACCCAGGCGCAGGGTGCTCTTGGACACGCGCACCTTGCCGGTCAGGCCCAGCTCACTGTAGTCGTCGACCGGTTCCTGGCTGTTCGGGCCATACGGCAGCAGGCCGGTGTTGCGCCGGTCACGGCTGGAGTCCAGCTTGATGCCCAGCTGGCCCATGGCGTCGACGCCAAAACCGACCGGGCCATCGGTGAAGCCCGACTCCAGCCTGGCGGTGAAGCCTTGGCCCCATTCCTCGGCCTTGGCCTGCGCGGCGTTGCTCTGGCGGAAGTCGCGGTTGATGTAGTGGTTGCGCAGCTCCAGGCGTGCATGGCTGTCGCCGATAAGGTCCGCCAGCGCCGGCAAGGGCAGGGCGAGGGTGGCCAGCCAGGCGGCTGTCATGACATGCGTGCGGTTCATTGTTGTTGTTTTACCCGACATGGTCGTTCTTCCCTGAGGTCAGTGCTTGCTGGCGCCGGCGGCGCCAATACCGGTCATGGAGCGGATGAACTGGGCCAGGTAGCGGCCACGCTCTTCAGCGGCACGTTCGGAGCTGTCGGTGACCGAGAATACCCAGGCACCGAGGAACGCCAGGCTCATGGAGAACAGTGCCGGGTTGCTGTAAGGGAACAGCGCCTGTTCGTGGTGCAGGACGTTGACCCATACCGCCGGGCCCAGTACCACCAGCACCACTGCCGAAACCAGGCCGGCCATGCTGCCGCATACCGCACCACGGGTGGTCAGGCCTTTCCAGAACATCGAGAGCAACAGCACCGGGAAGTTGACCGAAGCGGCCACCGCCAGTACCAGCCCGGAGAGGAAGGCGATGTTCTGCGACTCGAACATCAGACCGAGGATCACTGCCAGCAGGCCGATCACCAGCGTGGCGATGCGCGACACGCGCATTTCCTCTTGCTCGGTGGCTTTGCCTTTGCGCATGACGCAGGCATACAGGTCGTGGGAAACCGCCGATGCGCCGGACAGCGCCAGGCCGGCGACAACGGCCAGGATGGTGGCGAAGGCCACGGCGGAGATGAAGCCAAGGAACAGGTTGCCACCCACGGCCTGGGCCAGGTGCACGGCGACCATGTTGCCGCCGCCGATGATCGCGCCGCTGGCGTCACGGTAGGACGGCTCGGTGCCGACCATGACGATGGCGCCAAAGCCGACCACGATCAGCAGCAAGTAGAAGTAACCGATGAAACCGGTGGCGTAGAACACGCTCTTGCGTGCTTCCTTGGCGTCGCTGACGGTGAAGAAGCGCATCAGGATATGCGGCAGGCCGGCGGTACCGAACATCATGCCCAGGCCCAGCGAAATGGCATCTATCGGGTTCGACAACAAGCCGCCCGGGGCCATGATCGCCTGGCCCTTGGCGTGCACGGCGACGGCGCTGGCGAACATGGCCTCGGTGCTGAAGCCGAAGTGCCTGAGCACCATGAAGGCCATGAACGTGGTCCCCGAGAGCAGCATCACTGCCTTGATGATCTGCACCCAGGTGGTGGCCAGCATGCCGCCGAAGGTGACGTAGGCGACCATCAGCACGCCGACCAGCATCACCGCATACAGGTAGCTGATGCCGAACAGCAGCTCGATCAGCTTGCCGGCACCGACCATCTGCGCCACCAGGTACATCAAGGCTACCACCAGGGTGCCAAAGGCCGAGGTCAGGCGCACCGGGGTCTGCGCCAGGCGATAGCTGACCACATCGGCGAAGGTGTACTTGCCCAGGTTGCGCAGGCGTTCGGCGATCAGGAACAGGATGATCGGCCAGCCGGCGAGCACGCCCAGGGCATAGAGCAGGCCGTCATAGCCGTTCATGAACATCATCGCCGAGATGCCCAGGAATGAGGCGGCGCTGATCATGTCGCCCGCAATCGCCAGGCCGTTCTGCATGCCGGTCAGGCCGCCGCCGGCGGTGTAGAAGTCGCTGGCCGAGCGGGTACGCAGGGCGGCCCAGCGGGTGACCAGCAGGGTAAAGCAGACGAACACCATGAACATCGAGATGGCAGTCCAGTTCATTGCGCGCACTCCTGCTTGACCTTGTCGTTGAGCGGGTCGAGCACGTTGTTGGCGCGGTGCACGTAGATACCGGTCAGGGCAAAGGACAGCAGCACCATCAGTACGCCCACCAGCATGCCGACGGTGGTCACGCCGCCGCTAAGCGACTGCCCAAGGGTGCTGGGCGAGAACGCCACCAGCAGGACGAAGCCGTAGTAGATCACCAGCATCGCCAGGGTCAGGCTGCCGTTGAGGCGACGCTTGCGCCGCACCAGGTGCTGGAAGTCGGGGTGGTTGGCGATGCTTTCTATGCGTTCGGGTGTCATGGGTTGCGATCTCTGGGTGTTGTAATTGTTTTTGGTGAGGTCACGCGGGTACTGGGTTGGTGGTGATGGCCGCTTCGCGGGTGAACCCGCTCCCACAGGGATTGCACAAGGCCAAGGGGCAGCGCCCTACCTGTGGGAGCGGGCGCGCCCGCGAAGCAGGCGACGCGGTCTCAGAGCTGGTCGAAGTCGAGCACCACCTTGTCGCTTACCGGGTAGCTCTGGCACGACAGCACATACCCGGCCGCCACTTCGTAGTCCTCCAGGGCATGGTTGCTGTCCATCTCCACTTCGCCTTCGATCACCCGGCACTTGCAGGTCGAGCACACGCCGGCCTTGCACGAATAGGGCAGTTCGGCACCGATGGCATTGCCGGCGTCCAGCACGTTCTGGCTGTTGCGTGGCAGGTCGAAGCTCAGGGCGCGGCCGTCGCTGATCACGGTAATGTGGCTGACCGCCGCGTCTACCTGCCGGGCGGCCTCACGGGCCTCGCGGCGGGCTTCGCTGCCGGCTGCGGCGAACAGCTCGAAATGAATGCGTTGCTTGCTCAGGCCATTGGCCTGCAGGCTGTCACGCACGGTCTCGGTCATCGCCTGCGGGCCACAGATGAACGCTGCATCCAGGCCTGGAACATCCAGCCAGCGCGAGAACAGCTGGCCGCATTTGTCGGCATCGATGCGGCCGTTGTACAGGTCGATATCCTGCTGCTCACGGCTGAACACGAAAATCAGGTTGAGGCGGTCGAGGTAGCGGTTTTTCAGGTCTTCCAGCCTGTCGCGGAACAGCGCCCCGGAGCTCGAACGGTTGCCGTACAGCAAGGTGAAGCGGCTGTGTGGCTCGCTGGCCAGGGTAGTACTGATGATCGACAGGATCGGGGTGATGCCGCTGCCGGCGGCCACGCCCAGGTAATTACCCCGGCGAGCCGGGTCCAGCGGCACGAAGAAGCTGCCCGATGGCGGCATCACCTCCAGCTGCTGGCCGGCCTTGAGCACTTCATTGGCAAACGCCGAGAAACGCCCGCCCGGCACGCGCTTGACGGCCACGCGCAACTCGCCGTCGTGCACGGCACTGCAGATCGAGTAGGAGCGGCGGACCTCTTCATCGTCCAGCCGGGTCCGCATGACCAGGTACTGGCCCTGGGTGAAACGGAACTGCGCTTGCAGGTGCTCAGGCACGTCGAAGGCAATCGACACCGCATCACGCGTCTCGTTGCGCACTTGCTTGATGGTCAGGCTGTGAAACTGGCTCATGGCGTTCTCCACGGCTCAAATGCATTTGAAATAGTCGAACGGCTCCAGGCACTCGCAGCAGCGGTACAGCGCCTTGCAGGCCGTGGAGCCGAACTGGCTGAGCAATTCGGTATGGGTACTGCCGCACTGCGGGCAGCACACCTGGGGAGCGTCACCCAACAGGCTGCGCTTGCTGGCGCTGCCTTGCGGCGGTGCGATGCCATAGGCGCGCAGGCGCTCGCGGCCCAGTTCGCTGATCCAGTCGGTGCTCCACGCCGGGGTCAGCCGGCGCTCAAGGTCAGGCGCGGAAAACCCTGCCTGCTCCAGCGCCTGGCGGATATCCCCCTCGATCACCTCGGTGGCCGGGCAGCCGGAGTAGGTCGGTGTAACCACCAGGTGCAGGTGGCCGGCGCGCCAGTCGAGGTCGCGGACGATCCCCAAGTCGACCACGCTGACCACAGGCACTTCCGGGTCCATGACCTGGCCCAGAACTGCCCAGGCGCGGGCCAGGTCATCGCCATGCTGCGCTCGCGCACCGCGGTCGCCGGCAATCAGCTCACCAGGTTGCATCGGGGTAAGCCCTCGGCAGGAATTGCATTTCGGCCAGCAGCAGGCCGAGGTGCTCGGTGTGCAGGCCCTTGCGGCCGTCCAGGTAGAAGTAGCTGGCCGCCTTGGGCAGTGGCAGTTCGACCGCCGCGAACGTCTCGCTTACCTGCTTCAGCCAGGCACTGGCGACGCTGGCGGGGTTGGCGCCGATACCCGCGTTCGCCAGCTGCACCTCATTGTCGCTGGCAGCACACAGCTCGACGGTAAAGCGCCACAGTGCCGGGATGGCAGCGAGCATGCGCTGGCGGCTTTCTTCGGTGCCATCGCCCAGGCGCTGCACCCACTCGCTGGACCGACGCAGGTGGTAGGTGACTTCTTTCACTGCCTTGGCGGCAATACCGGCAATACGCGGATCGCTCGATTCGACCAACCCCTGGAGCACGGCGAGGTGCCAGGCGTCATAGAGAAACTGCTTGGTCATGGTCACGGCAAAATCGCCGTTGGGTTGTTCGACCAGCAACAGGTTGCGATAAGCCCGCTCGTCTCGGCGGAAGGCCAAGGCATCGGCATCGCGGCCGTCATCCAGCAGTTCGGCGGCGTACTCCAGCCAGTTGCGTGCCTGGCCGACCAGGTCAAGGCCAACATTCATCAGGGCCAGCTCTTCTTCGATGGCAGGGGCGTGGCCGCACCATTGGCAAAGGCGCTGACCCTGCACCAGGGCGCTGTCACCGAGCAACAGCAGGTAGGGGACAAGGGCTTGGTTATGCATGATCAACCTCACATGTGTCCGACTTCGTCGGGCAGTTCGTAGAAGCTGGCATGGCGGTAGACCTTGTCGTCCGACGGGGCGAACAGCGGGTCTTTCTCGTCAGGCGAAGAGGCGGTGATAAGTGCCGAAGGCACTACCCACAGGCTGACGCCTTCGCTGCGGCGGGTGTAAAGCTCGCGGGCGTTTTCGATGGCCATGGCGGCATCGGCGGCATGCACGCTGCCGACATGCTTGTGGTTAAGGCCGTGCTTGCTGCGCACGAACACTTCGTAAAGGGTCCAGACAGACATTTTCGATCTCCGCATCAATCGCCGCTCAAGCGGCGTTCTTGTTCTGTTGCTTGCGCGCGTAGGCCACCGCGGCCTCGCGTACCCAGGCGCCGTCGTCGATGGCCTGGCGCCGGGTGGCGACACGTTCCTGATTGCACGGGCCATTGCCCTTGAGCACTTCGTAGAACTCGTCCCACTGGATTGCACCGAAATCGTAGTGGCCGCGCTCGGCGTTCCACTTCAGTTCCGTGTCGGGGGCAGTGCAGCCGAGCAGTTCCAGTTGCGGCACGGTCTGGTCGATGAAGCGCTGGCGCAACTCATCGTTGGTCTGGCGCTTGATTTTCCAGGCCATCGACTGAGCGCTGTTGGGCGAGTGCTCGTCGCTGGGCCCGAACATCATCAGCGACGGCCACCACAGGCGGTTGATGGCGTCCTGGACCATGTCGCGCTGGGCCTGGGTGCCGTGACGCATCATGGTCAGGAGCATTTCGTAGCCCTGGCGCTGGTGGAAGCTCTCTTCCTTGCAGATGCGGATCATGGCGCGGGAGTAGGGGCCGTAGGAGGTGCGCTGCAGCACCACCTGGTTGACGATGGCGGCGCCATCCACCAGCCAGCCCACGGCGCCCATGTCGGCCCAGCTGAGGGTGGGGTAGTTGAAGATGCTCGAGTACTTGGCCTTGCCGCTGTGCAGCTTGGCGATTTCTTCATCGCGGTCGGCGCCCAGGGTTTGCATGGCGCTGTACAGGTACAGGCCGTGGCCGGCTTCGTCCTGGATCTTGGCCATCAGTTGCAGCTTGCGCTTGAGGCTGGGGGCACGGGTGACCCAGTTGCCCTCGGGCAGCATGCCGACGATTTCCGAATGGGCGTGCTGGGAGATCTGCCGGATCAGGGTCTGGCGGTAAGCCTCGGGCATCCAGTTCTTGGCTTCGATCTTGATCTCGGCGTCGATCTTTTCCTGAAAGTTGCGTTCCTCGGGGGACATTTCTTCCAGCGACTTGACCCGCTTGACTCCGGTTTCCACTAGCTGTGCGTACATGTGTTCCGACTCCTGCTAAGGCATGAGTCATTTGTAAGCGATACAAAACATAACGTCAAACATATTTGTGTGTATCGAATAATATTTGTGTATCGCTTTCGGGCCTCTTCGCGGGTTCACCCGCGAAAGGGCCGGCAGATAAAATGCAAAAAAAAGCCCCGGACAATGCCGGGGCCTGGAAGGCAAGCCGAACGGGTCAGCTGGCCAAGCGTTTGTCAAAGACGTGGCAAGCCTTGCCCTCGGAGCGCTTGAGCGAGCCGCAGGGCTGCAGCTGTACCTGGGTGCTGATGCCGATGTAGGTCTTGATCTGCTTGCTGAGCTCGCCGGTCAGCAGCTTGCGCTGGCCCTCATCGAGGTGCTGGCACTCGCCACGCAACTCCACATGCACCTCGACACTGTCGAGATTGCCATTGCGATACAGATGAATCTCGTACATCTCTGAAAGCTGTTTTATTTTAAGCACCTGTTCTTCGATCTGGGTCGGGAACACGTTGACCCCGCGAATAATCAGCATGTCATCGCTGCGGCCGGTGATCTTGCCGATCCGCCGCATCGGCCGGGCCGTACCGGGCAGCAAGCGGGTCAGGTCGCGGGTGCGGTAGCGCACCATCGGCAGGGCTTCCTTGCTCAGCGAGGTGAATACCAGCTCGCCCAGCTGGCCGTCCGGCAGGACCTGACCGGTGACCGGGTCGATGATCTCGGGGTAGAAGTGGTCTTCCCAGATGGTCGGGCCGTCCTTGGTTTCAATGCACTCCATCGCCACCCCAGGGCCTATGATTTCCGACAGGCCGTAGATGTCGAGGGCGTTGATGCCCAGGCGCTGCTCGATGGAACGGCGCAGCTCGTCGGTCCACGGTTCTGCGCCGAAGATTCCCAGACGCAGCTTGAGGTCGTGCGGGTCGATACCCTGGCGTTCGATCTCGTCGGCCAGGTTGAGCATGTAGGACGGGGTGACCATGATGATGTCGGGCTGGAAGTCGCGAATCAGCTGCACCTGCTTCTCGGTCTGGCCGCCGGACATGGGGATCACCGTGCAACCCAGGCGCTCGGCGCCGTAATGCGCACCCAGCCCGCCGGTGAACAGGCCATAGCCGTAGGAGACATGCACCTTGTCGCCTTTGCGCCCGCCAGCGGCGCGAATCGAGCGGGCGACCACATTGGCCCAGGTGTCGATGTCGTTCTGGGTGTAGCCCACCACGGTCGGCTTGCCGGTGGTGCCACTGGACGCATGCAGGCGCACCACGTCTTCCTGGGGCACGGCGAACATGCCGTAAGGGTAGTTGTCGCGCAGGTCGTTCTTACCGGTGAAGGGGAACTTGGCCAGATCTTCAAGGCATTTGAGGTCGTCGGGGTGTGCGCCGTACTCGGCAAAACGCTTGCGATACAGCGGCACGTTGTCGTAAGCGTGCTTCAGGCTCCAGCGCAGGCGCTCCAGCTGGTGCTGGCGCAGGGCGTCGATACTGGCGGTTTCCAGCGGGTCCAGCAGGGCACGATCGGCATCATGGTACATGTTCATGGCTTCACTCGAATTGTTCTTGTACGCCGCGCGGCAGCGGTTGCAGGCCGCACGGTGAGTGTCATGAGCGCAGCATATACGGCTGCGTTCGGTTCGGTAACAGGCCGATGGTCCGAGCCGCTCAGAGGCGCTCGATAACCATGGCAATGCCCTGGCCGACACCGATGCACATGGTGCACAGCGCATAACGGCCAGCGGTCTCTTCCAACTCGTGCAAGGCGGTGGTGACCAGGCGTGCACCGCTCATGCCCAGCGGATGCCCGAGGGCGATGGCACCGCCATTGCGGTTGACCCGCGAGTCGTCGTCGGCCAGGCCCAGTTCGCGCAGCACGGCCAGGCCTTGTGCGGCGAAGGCCTCGTTGAGTTCGATGACGTCCAGGTCTGCCAGCGACAAGCCGGTGAGTGCCAGCACCTTGCGGGTTGCCGGTACCGGGCCGATACCCATCAGCCTGGGTTCGACGCCGGCTACGGCCATGCCGACGATACGGCCACGGGCCTTCAGGCCGTGCCGGCGGGCAGCGTCACTGCTGGCCAGGAGCAGGGCGCAGGCGCCGTCATTGACCCCGGAGGCGTTGCCGGCGGTGACGCTGCCACCCTCACGAAACGGAGTACCGAGCCGGGCCAACTGTTCAAGGGTGGTATCGCTGCGCGGATGTTCGTCGTGCACGACCACTTTGGCCGGGCCTTTGCGCTGGGCGATCTCGACCGGCACGATTTCCCGTGCCAGCCGGCCACGCGCCTGTGCCGCTGCAGCCTTGTGCTGGCTGCGCAGGGCAAAGGCATCCTGGTCGGCGCGGGAAATACCGAACTGCTCAGCCACATTCTCGGCAGTTTCCGGCATCGAGTCGGTGCCAAAGCCACGCTGCATCAGCGGGTTGACGAAACGCCAGCCGATGGTGGTGTCGAACAGCTCGGCCGAGCGGCCGAACGCCTGATCGGATTTGCCCATGACAAACGGCGCACGCGACATCGATTCGACACCACCGGCCAGCATCAAACCGGCCTCGCCACAACGCAGGGCGCGGGCGGCACTGCCGATGGCATCCAGGCCAGAACCGCACAGGCGGTTGAGGGTGGTACCCGGCACTTCAAGGGGCAGCCCGGCCAGCAGGCTGGCCATATGGGCGACGTTACGGTTGTCTTCGCCGGCCTGGTTGGCACAACCGAGGATCACATCGTCGACGGCTTTCCAGTCCAGTTCGGGGTGGCGCTGGAGCAGGGCCTTGAGCGGGATGGCCGCGAGGTCATCGGCGCGCACGCTGCTCAAGGCCCCGCCGTAGCGGCCGATGGGTGTGCGCACGGCGTCGATGATCAAGGCATCGGCGAGGGAGTGTTCAGTCATCTTGGGTCTCCTGCGCCAGCACCGTGCCGCGCACTTTGTAGGATTTGCCATGGAACATCGCCACCAGCTCACCACGCTGGTTGTCGATGCGTACGTCGTACAGGCCGGTACGGCCTTTGCGGCTGACCTCGCTGGCATGGGCGGTCAGCACATCATCGCGCAGCGCTGGCGCCAGGTAATCGATGCTGCAGCCCAGCGCCACAGTGGCTTGGTCATAACTGTTGCAGGCAAAGGCGAACGCCGAGTCGGCCAGGGCGAACAGGAAGCCACCGTGACAGGTGCCGTGGCCCTGGATCATGTCGGCGCGTACCGGCATGCGCAGGCTCGCCCGACCCGGACCGGCATCCAGCAGGCTGATGCCCAGGCCCTGGCTGGCCTGGTCACGGGCATACATGGCGTCGGCACAGGCTTGTGCCAGTTCGGTTTCAGTCATGCAAGGTGCCTCCATTGGCTTCGCAACGGCGTAACAGCAGGGAAGGGCGATAGCGGCTTTCGCCGTAGCTGCGCTGCAGGTTGTCGAGCACGCGCAGGGTATGAGGGATGCCGACAGCCGCTGCCCAGGCCAGAGGGCCGCAGGGGTAATTGACCCCGGCGCGCATGGCCAGGTCGATGTCGGCGGCGCTGCCGACACTCTGCAGCACGGCATCGGCGGCTTCGTTGGCGAGCATGGCTACGGTGCGCAGCACTACCAGGCCGGGCAGGTCGGCAACCGCCGTCACCTTGAGACCGGCACGCTGGAGCAGCGCGACGGCGTGATCGCGGGCGCTGTCGGTGGTATCGGCTGACCAGGTGATTGCCAGTCGGCTGGCCGTGCTGTAGTCCAGCGCCAGATCCAGCAGCACCAGGTTGCGCAGCCCGTCTTCACGGGCGCGCTGGCTGGCCAGGCGGCCATCGGAGAGTGCCAGGGTGGCGTCGCCCACCTGGATCAGGCCACTGCCGGCACGCTGAGTGACGGCTATACCGTTCTTGCGCAGGCGTTCAACCAATGGCTGCATCACCCCCAGGCTGCCTTCGACCACGCAGGTTTCGGCAATGGCGGGGCTGTGCAGTTCTGCTGGCTGCGGGCGTTCGGCGCCTGCGGCATAGCTGTAGAAGCCTTGGCCTGTCTTGCGGCCCAGGCGACCGGCGTCCACCAGCTCTTTTTGCACCAGCGATGGCTGGAAGCGGAAATCGCCATAGAAGGCATCGAATACCGAGCAAGTAACCGCGTAATTGACGTCGTGACCGATCAGGTCAGTCAGCTCGAAGGCCCCCATGCGGAAACCGCCAGCGTCACGCAGCAATGCATCGAGGCTGGCGCAATCGGCGGCACCTTCCTGCAGTAGGCGCAGGCTTTCGGCATAGAACGGCCGCGCCACACGGTTGACGATAAAGCCCGGTGTGGAGCGCGTGCGCACCGGCTTCTTGCCCCAGGCCTGGGCGGTTGCGTAGACACAGGCGGCCACTGCCGGATCGGTTGCCAGGCCTGAGACCACCTCGACCAGCGCCATCAGCGGTGCGGGGTTGAAGAAGTGCATGCCCACCACCCGCTGCGGCCGCGACAACCCGGCAGCGAGGCTGGTGATGGACAGTGACGACGTGTTGCTGGCGAGTATGCAGTCTTTGCCGCACAAGGCTTCCAGCTGACTGAACAGCGCCTGTTTGACCTGCAGGTTCTCGACGATGGCTTCGATCACCAGGCCTGCATCGGCCAACGCTTCGAGCGTGTCGACCGGGCACAGGCGGGCGCTGATCGTTTCATGCTCGCCTGGCTGCAACTTGCCTTTTTCCACCAGCCGGGCCAGTTGCCGGTTGATGCCGTCCACCGCCTGGGCGGCGGCACCCGGGCGGGTGTCGTACAGTTTTACCGGGTGCCCGGCCTGCGCCGCGACCTGGGCGATCCCGGCGCCCATTGCGCCGGCACCGATCACTGCCACCTGCACATTGCTTGCGAGTTGGCTCATGATCAGCGCCCCGTGAATGACGGCGTGCGCTTGTTCATGAAGGCACCCACGCCTTCACGGTAGTCTTCGCTGCGCCCGGCCAGACGCTGCAGGTCGCGCTCCAGCTCCAGCTGCTGATCGAAGCCGTTGTCGAAACTGGCATTCAGGCTGCGCTTGATCAGCGCCAGGCCATAGGTGGGCTGGGTGGCCAGGTGACGGGCAAGGGCAAGGGCTTCGTCACGCAGCGCGACATCGTCCACCACGCGATGGATCAGCCCCCATTGCTGGGCCTGTTCGGCGCCAAGGCGCTCACCCAGCATGGCCAGCGCCTTGGCCCGGGCCATGCCGACCAGGCGTGGCAGCAACCAGGTGCCACCGGAATCCGGCACCAGGCCGATCTTGCAGAAGGCCTGGATGAAGCTGGCCGAGCGGGCCGCCAGCACCAGGTCGCAGGCCAGCGGGATATTGGCCCCGGCACCCGCCGCCACGCCATTGACTGCGCAGATCACCGGCAGCGGCAGGTCGCGCAAGGTGCGCACCAGGGGGTTGTAGAACCGGTCGATGGACTCGCCCAGGTCCGGCATGTCGGCCCCGGGCGCGACGTTGCGGTCGGACAGGTCCTGGCCGGCGCAGAAGCCACGGCCTTCACCGGTCAACAGCAACACCCGCGCCTCGCTGCTCTGGCGCACTTGCCTGAGCGCCTCGCGTACTTCCAGGTGCATGGCGGTGTTGAAGCTGTTCAGCTGTTCGGGGCGGTTCAACGAGAGGAGGGCGACGCCGTCCTCGATGGAAAACAGAATGTGCTGGAAAGTCATGACAGGCTCGCTCCGTCAGTCGTGGAAAGGGTGGGTCAGCAGCCCTGGAAACGTGCCGGGCGCTTTTCCTGAAACGCCTGGATACCTTCAGCGCGGTCGGCAGTGCCGGCCAGCAAAGTAAACGCATGGCGCTCGAAACGCAGGCCGCTGGCCAGGTCGGTGTCGCCGGCCTTCAGTAGTGCTTCCTTGGCCAGCCGTACTGCCAGCGGCGCCTTGGCAGCGATGCTGCGCGCCACCTGCATGGCGCGCTCCACGGTAAGTTCCGGTTGAGTGAGTTCACTGACCAGGCCGGCCTGTTGGGCGTGGCGGGCGGTGATGGCTTCGCCGGTCAGCACCATCTGCATGGCCAGCGGCTTGCCCACGGCCCGCACCAGGCGCTGGGTGCCGCCAGCGCCAGGGATGATGCCGAGGGTGATTTCCGGCTGGCCGAAACGGGCGTCGCTGCCGGCGATGACAATGTCGGCGCACATCACCAGTTCGCAACCACCGCCCAGGGCATAGCCGTTGACGGCGGCAATCAGCGGTTTTGCGAACGCAGCGATGCTTTGCCAGTGGGCCACACGTGGGTCATTGAGGATGCCGACCAGATCGCGCTCGGCCATCTCGCGGATGTCGGCGCCTGCGGCGAACGCCTTGCGGCTGCCGGTAATCACCACGGCGCCGATGTGGTCGTTCTGCGCGGCTGCGGCCAACGCTGCTGCCAGCTCTGCCAGCAGCTCGGTACACAGGGCGTTGAGTGCCTCGGGCCGTTGCAAGGTCATGAGCTGGACACCGTTCTCAGGCGCCTGCACATCGAGATATTGCGGCATGTCGGGTTCCTCTGGCTGCACGCACGGCACATCGTGGGGCCGGCATTTCTTGTTGTTTGCAGGGGCGTGGCGGTGGCTCACGACCGGGTGAAGTCAGTATATGCATCATGCGATACATTTAGGCAAGCATAACAATCTGTCCGTGTATCTCTTTATCCGAATGAGCAACGAAGCCATCATTCGCTGACATGACTGAATAACGGCCTAACCTCAAGCTTTTCAGGCCTAGGACCCTGATTATTGATTCTGATCTCCCAACCTTTCAAAAGCGATACATCCCAAATCGGATTGACGATGCATTTCCATGTGATACAAGATCGCATGGAACTTCAAATCATTTCAGGAGGTTTCCCATGCCTTGCTATCGACTGGATGGCCTGACGCCCGTAGTGCACCCGACGGCCTATGTGCACCCCAGCGCAGTGCTGATTGGCGATGTCATCGTCGGCCCTCGGTGCTATGTCGGCCCTTTGGCATCGCTTAGGGGGGATTTCGGTCGCATCGTGCTCGAGGAGGGTGCCAACCTGCAGGACACCTGCGTGATGCATGGCTTCCCGGGGGGCGACACTGTAGTAGAGCGCAACGGCCATGTCGGGCACGGCGCCGTACTGCACGGTTGCCGCGTAGGCGAAGACGCCTTGATCGGCATGAACGCGGTGGTCATGGATGGCGCCCACATCGCTCCACGCTGCATCGTCGCGGCAACCGCGTTCGTCAAAGCCGGGTTCCAATGTGAGGCGCAAAGCCTGGTGATGGGCTCGCCGGCGCAGGTCAAACGCCCGTTGACCGACCAGGAACTGGCCTGGAAACAGCGCGGCACCGCCGAGTACCAGCACCTGGCGCAGCGCTGCATGAACAGCATGGTCGAATGCCCGCCGTTGGCCCAGGCCGAAGCAGGGCGCCCACGCATGGAAGACACCGG
The DNA here is from genome assembly GCF_059295255.1 of Pseudomonas sp. 8_5_2. NCBI lineage: Bacteria > Pseudomonadati > Pseudomonadota > Gammaproteobacteria > Pseudomonadales > Pseudomonadaceae > Pseudomonas > Pseudomonas sp. 8_5_2. Next base: position 2,948,891 of record NZ_CM181238.1, on the reverse strand, counting down.
TGTTCGGCCCAAAGGCCAGGTAACGGCATGAGCCTGCCAGCCTCACGTATTGGCCAGGCGGCCCGTCGCACAGGTATAGTCGGTGCTTTATCCGCGCACAGTTCGCCCATGAGCAATCTTGCCCCACTCAATACCCTGATCACTCGCTTTCAGGAGCAGACGCCGATCCGCGCCAGTTCCCTGATCATCACCCTGTACGGCGATGCCATCGAGCCCCACGGCGGTACGGTCTGGCTGGGTAGCCTGATCAACCTGCTGGAACCGATCGGCATCAATGAGCGGCTGATCCGCACGTCGATCTTCCGCCTGACCAAGGAAGGCTGGCTCACCGCCGAAAAGGTTGGCCGACGCAGCTATTACAGCCTGACCGGCACCGGCCGGCGGCGTTTCGAAAAAGCCTTCAAGCGGGTGTACAGCCCCAGCCAGCCAGCCTGGGACGGGGCCTGGACGCTGGTACTGCTATCGCAACTCGAGGCCGGCAAGCGCAAGGCCTTGCGTGAAGAGCTGGAGTGGCAGGGGTTTGGTGTCATGGCGCCGAACCTGCTGGGTTGCCCGCGGGCAGACCGCGCCGACTTGGCCGCCACCTTGCGTGACCTGGAAGCCAGCGACGACAGCATTGTCTTCGAAACCCACACCCAGGAAGTGCTTGCGTCCAAAGCGATGCGCGCCCAGGTGCGGGAAAGTTGGCGTATCGACGAGCTGGGGCAGCAGTACAGCGAGTTCATTCAACTGTTCAGGCCGCTATGGCAAGGGCTGAAGGAACAGCCGCAGCTTGATGCGCAGGATTGCTTCCTGGCACGCACGCTGCTGATTCACGAGTACCGCCGGCTGCTGCTGCGCGACCCGCAATTGCCTGACGAGCTGCTGCCAGGGGATTGGGAGGGAAGGGCTGCACGACAGTTGTGCCGCAACCTCTATCGCCTGGTATTCGCCAAGGCGGAGGAGTGGTTGAATGCCGCCCTGGAGACCGCAGACGGGCCTTTGCCGGACGTGAACGAGAGCTTCTACAAGCGTTTTGGCGGGTTGGCTTGATGAATTAATATCTAGCATGGTTAGCCTTATGCACCATAAGGTTTACCCCCATGAATATTAAACCTGTTGCCTTCATTTTTAATGCGTACTGTGGTTAACTTTAGGCAATTTAAGGTTGATCCCGGTGACCTTTATGGTTGAGTTCTTTCCTGTGGGATGTGCCGATACCCTCGGTAAAATCGGCTTGCTGGTCAAAGCACGACGCTTGGCGCTAGGGGTGCGCCAGGCCGACCTCAAGGAAGCGATCGGGGTTTCGCCACATGTGCTGCGCAAAATCGAGAGCGGATCGGAGCTGGTGGACTTGCGCTCGTTCATGCTCGTGCTCTGGCGGCTGGGTCTGAGCGATGTAGTCTTCACCTCGCTGGATGACCTGGAGAAACGTTCGCAGATCACACGTTTTGCCCCGGACGACGATGCAGCCGTGGGGATTGCAGCCAAGCGCGTGCGCCTGGCAAAACCCAAGCCTGAGGCGTTCTGATGTCCCGCGCCTACATCTATATGGAGCACCCCGAAACGACCGAGGTCGTGACGCTTGGCCGTCTTACCCTCAAAGGCAAGCAGGGAGAGTTCCTGTATTCTCCCGACCAGGTAGCACGGGGCGGCTGGGTGCCCGACTCGATCAATTACCCCCTGCGCGCCGAAGCCTACGCCGGCATTACCAAGAACCGCGGGATACCCGGCTTCATCAACGACGCCATGCCAGATGGTTGGGGCGAGCGGCTGCTACACCGGGCCTACGGGCAGGAGTTGGGTACCATCGATTTCCTGCTCAAGTCTCCTAACAACGACCGCGTCGGCAACCTCATGGCGGGTAGCGCCACAACACCTGCCGAAGGCATCGGCGAGGGTGCCGTGCCGAACCTCAAGGGGTTGGCAAAATTTGTTCTGGCATGCGAGGCCGTCTACGACGGCCAGCTCGACAATGAATCGATCGCAACGTTGAATCTGCGCCAGCAACGTTCCGCATTGGGTGGTGCGCGCCCCAAGCGCACGTTGCAGGACAAAGGGATGCTCATTCTGGCCAAACCACGCGATCGGTTTGACCACTTCGACTTGCCGACGATCGAGTATGCCTGCATGACATTTGCGGCAGGGAAGGGTATCAATGTGGCCCGAACCGCTCTGCATGCCGAACAACCGTCCACCTTGCTGGTTGAACGCTTCGACCGTACGCCAATTGCCGAGGGCGCACGGCGCATACCGATGCTGAGCGCGCTCACTTTGCTCGACTCTGAGTGGAACGGTCCACACCACAAGGATTGGCGCTATGCTGCTGTTGCCGACGAAATGCGCCGGCGAGGTGTACCGAGCGGGGACCTCCAGGAGCTGTTCAAACGCATGTGCTACAACGCACTGGTGGGCAACTCCGATGATCACCCGCGCAATCATGCAGTGATCTGGGTTGGCGGGAAGTGGCGGCTTTCACCGATGTACGACGTATTGCCCATGCTTGATGAAGGGCCCGCGAAAGCCTTGGCCATGGCAGTTGGCCGAGAGGGTAGCCAGATCAGCCGAGCAAACCTGCTGAGTCATCATGCGCATTTTGCGCTGACGCGCGATCAGGCCGAGCATTGGCTTGAAGAAGTGGCGAGTTGGGAGCAGGAATTGAAAGATCATTACGCACAAGTGCTCGCAGGTAATGACCTAGATATGGCCTGCGATGCGACGAGTTCGGAGCGTATGCTCAGGTAGCTGGACCAGCCTGATAAATAACTACGCTAAATGACTATTTAGCGTAGTTATTATTGGCCCATACCAATCTGGGTGATGCAAGGCCGTCCAAATGATCAAGCCACTCCTGCTTGACGTTCAACAGCAAGGGGCGGGCGGAACCCTCCCAGCAGCCAGTCGCAATACCGCGAAACGCCTTGCTCAACCGTTAACGTTGCTGCGTCAAAACCCTGCGCGCGCAAGCGTTCCAGGTCTGCGCACGTATGACACTGGTATTTGCCACGCAGGTGATCAGGGAAATCCCCATACTCCAAAACACCTTCGAGCAATGCCATCGCCAATGAAAGTGGTGGCTGCTCTTGTTGCGCGCGCAGGCGATTGATAACAGCCAGGGCGACATCGTTGAAGGTTTGTGCTCGGCCGCTGCCGACATTGTAGAGGCCGCTCAAGTGTGGGCGGTCCAGGAAGAACAGGTTGACCTTGATCACGTCGTCCACGGACACGAAGTCGCGCAGGTGACCACCGCTGGGGTAATCGCCATAGCTACCGAACAGCATGACCTTGCCGTTGACCTGGTACTGATTGAAACAGTGCAGCGCCACCGACGCCATCTGGCCTTTATGCTGCTCATGGGGCCCGTAAACATTAAAGTAACGCAACCCGACGATCTGGCTGCGTGCACCGGGTAGCTGCCGGCGGACGTGCTGGTCGAACAGGAATTTGGAATAGCCATAGACGTTCAGCGGGCGCTCACAATCGCGCTGTTCGCGAAAGTCCTGTCCCGCGCCGTAGACCGCTGCCGACGAGGCATACAACAGCGGGATCTGCTGTTGTTGCGCAACGGCCAGCAGTTCACGGCTGAACCGGTAGTTGTTGTCCATCATGAAACGGCCGTCGGCTTCCACGGTGCTCGAGCACGCGCCCTGGTGCAGTACCGCGCGCACGTTGCCGAACTGGCCAAGCCTGAAGCGCTCGAGAAAGTCGTCCTTGTCCAGATAGTCGGCGATGTCGCAGTCGGCCAGGTTGCAGAACTTGTCGCCATCAGTCAGGTCATCGACCGCAATAATCTCGGTTTCGCTGCGTTGATTGAGCGCCTGTACGAGATTGCTGCCGATGAAACCTGCGGCGCCGGTTACGATGATGCTCATAGGAGAATCCCCGTGAGGGTGCGGAGCTTCATTTTGAGTGCGGCAGGATGAGTGACCTTAACCTGGGTCATGGAAATGAGGGTTAAGGTGATTGTGGGGCTTGAGCTGTCTTAAAATCTGCGTGGCCCCTGGCCTCACGTGCAAAATGCGTAGGTTCGGATAATGCATATTATGTTAAATGCAGTATTACGATAGTGTGTGCTTGTTGTGTCCGTTTCCACTAACCCCCGTTGAGATTTTCACAAAACCCCGTTCCTGAAAAAACCAAGCACTTACCCGTCCCTACCTGTTCCACCTTCCCGCCTCCGACCTCACTTCGTGATGACGCCAGCATCACCCTGCTGGTGAATAATGCGGGTATCGGAACTCACACCAGCCTGCTGGATAGTGATGTCGAACGCATGGCCGAAATGATCAGCCTCAACATCACCGCCTTGACCCGACTGACCTACGCGGCCATTCCAGGCTTCGTCGCCCACCAGGAAGGCGCCGTCATCAACATTTCGTCCATTGCAGGCCTTGTGCCAGAGCTGCTCAACGGTGTCTACGGTGGCAGCAAGGCCTACGTCACCGCCTTCAGCCAATCCCTGCACAAGGAGCTTGCAGACAAAGGCATCAAGATTCAGGCGATTCTGCCGGGAGCCACTGCGACCGACTTCTGCAGATCGGCGGCCTGCCTGTCGAGAACCTCGATCCCGGCATCGCCATGTCCGCTCATGACCTGGTCGACAGTGCCCTGGTCGATGTGAACGCCTCGCACCACTTTCATTACAAGCGTGAAAGTCTTACTGCTTTGAGGCTGTTTTTCGAGTTGATCGAAGCGAATAACCTGTGCCCACTTTTGATTTTCATAGAGGTAGCGCCATGAAGGCTGTCGTTTACACACAACCCGGATTACCTATTCAGGACGCTCAGTCTCTATACGACGCGGAGCTCCCGGAGCCAAAAATCGGCGCCCGCGACCTGCTTATCGAAGTCCGGGCTATTGCCGTCAACCCGGTCGATACCAAAGTTCGGGCTAGCCGTGGTGGTGAGCAACCACAAGTTCTCGGCTGGGATGCTGTCGGTGTCGTCCGTGAAACTGGCCCAGAGGTAACGCTGTTCAAGCCAGGGGATGAAGTGTTCTACGCCGGTGCCATTGATCGACCCGGCAGCTACAGCCAGCTCCATGTGGTGGACGAGCGAATCGTCGGCCACAAGCCTAAGCGCCTGGACAATGCCAGTGCCGCCGCCCTGCCTCTGACGTCCATCACGGCTTGGGAGTTGCTGTTCGACCGTTTAGCCGTCGAAGAAAATGGCGGCGAAGGTCAAAGCCTCCTGGTGGTCGGGGCTGCGGGCGGTGTGGGCTCGATCCTGGTACAACTAGCACGCAAGTTGACGCAGCTTACAGTCATAGGCACGGCCTCAAGGCAAGAGACTCAAGCCTGGGTGAAAGATCTGGGAGCCCATCATGTGATTGATCACTCCGAGCCGATCCCGCTTCAGGTGGAAGAGCTCAAACTGAATCCGATTGATTACGTAATCAGCCTGACGCACACCGACACCTACCTCCGGCAATTAGTGGATGTGCTTCGTCCGCAAGGCAAACTCGCACTGATCGATGATCCGGCACAACTGGATGTCATGCCCCTCAAGCGCAAATCGCTGTCATTGCACTGGGAGCTCATGTTCACCCGCTCACTGTACAAAACCGAGGACATGATCAAGCAGCACCAACTCCTCGAACGTGTTTCGCAGCTGGTCGATGAGGGGATTGTGAAAACAACTGTTGGGGAGCACTTCGGGAGCATTTGTGCCAAAAATCTCAAGCGTGCCCACGCCTTGATCGAAAGCGGCAAGGCCCGAGGCAAGATTGTCCTGGAAGGTTTCTGATCACGGCTCAAACAAAAGCCCGCGCCATAGCGCGGGCTCATCCGCATGCGGGATCATCAGTTGTCCAATTGGTCTTTGATGATCTTGCCATCGTGTGGGTCGACCTGGAATTCATACTGCTTGCCGTCAGCTTTCATGCCTTCCCCTTCCCAATGTCCGTCATCGGCCTCGATTTTGGTGATTTGCGTGTATCCGGCGCCCTTCAAAGTGGCTTCAGCCTGATCTTTGGTCACCTTCCAATCAGCACCAGGCTGGTCAGCCCATGCTGCAGAGCTTGCCAGTGCGCCAACCATGGCGAGGCCAGTGAACAGTCGAGTCGTCGCTTTCATCGCTAACTTCCTTTTTCGTGACAGTTAACGATCCGACCCACACGCTGGTCTCGCGGTTCACTTTGCGTGGTGGCCGACACTGTGTCCACATACCCCCTTCCAAGATCGCACCAGGTAGCGAGGGCTGATAGTGATTGCCGGGCCACCGACAGGAACCAGTTATCTCGTTAGAATTACCTAGCCGAGAACGGGGTATTCGCCAAATCAACTTTGCCTGCTCAGACTGGATCAGAGAACGCTATGACTGATGAAAAGAACGATGATCGCCCTGTTTACCAGGCAGCCTGCCACTGCGGGACGGTGCGCTTCTCATTGCGCTTGACCGATGGTTTGCGTACCGCGCGTAGGTGCAATTGCTCGCTCTGCCGCATGCGTGGTGCCGTGGCGGTGTCGGCCAACCTGAGTGATATCACTGTCACTGAAGGGGAAGAGGCGCTCACCCTCTATCAGTTCAACACACGCGAAGCTAAACACTACTTCTGCTCCAAATTCTGCCTGCCCGGAATGACCTGAAATAATTAGTCCGCGTGATACAAGCGAAACGGTCTAGGCTGTCCTGATGGAGATGTAATCAGGAGGCAAGGAATTGAGGAGGCTTACGCCAAGCGGCCCGGTGAGACGACTACGCGGGCAATGGCCTGGGGAACGAGTAGAGGCTGCTCACTTGCTGAAATGGGAGCCAAGATGGCGGCGGAGCCAGTGCTTGTCCGCACGTGAAGAGGCTGAACACCATGGCAAATCAAATGGCCGAGCTGGACGCGTACCTTGAACTACTCGCCCACATAGCCGACGAGCTTGAACAGCAAGTAGGGCCCTGCCCCACTACTCGACCCATGATGATCGCGTGGCTGACGGAATGGATTCGAAGTCCTGATGCTCTGGGCGAAATCAGGCGTGAGCTGCCTCGCCTGCCCCAGATATTGAAATCGGCATACCGCGAATGGGCTCACCTGGGTAGCGGCCAGTAGGTTGCCGCCACCAACACTGCTAGCCGAGAGCTATAAGGCGATGTGGCATAGCCACGGGTATGAAGTCTCGTCCGGTCAGTTGATTGCACCAGGTATTCCTGCACCTGCTGAGCACGCCTTGATAGTGCGCGGTCAGTTCATGACGAGGCAAGCCGCTCGATCAGGGGCAATCTATTTATCTCCGGCCGCGCGAAAAAATACCCTTGCATCAAATCAATCCCGAGCGCCCCCAGCGTTTGGCTCTCTGCGTCAGTCTCAATCCCCTCGGCTACAAGGGTGATGCCCAGCCGCTCGGCTACCAGGACGATACCGGCGACGATGGCTTGGCGAACTGGATCCTGACTGATTCCCCGAGTGAGTGCCATATCCAGCTTGAGTACGTCCGGCTGGAATTCCGCAAGCAGATTCAGACCTGAGTAACCCGAGCCGAAGTCGTCTATCGCAGTGGTGAAGCCCTGTCGGTCGTATTCCTTGAAGATTGCCTTCAAATGCTCAGTGTCTTCGATCCGCTCGCCCTCGGTCACTTCGAACATGAGCCGATTTGCAGGGAAGTCGAACGTTCGCGTGGCCTCCAGGGTAGCCCGAATGCAGGTGCTGGCCCGGTAGACGGCATTGGGCAGAAAGTTGATGCTCAATTTACATTCCGTCTTCCGCCCCAAGCCAAGCGCAGCAGCCTGCTCGATGGCCTTCACTCGGCAGGCCTGATCGAAGCGGTACAAATTGTGAGGCGTCACCTGGGCCAGAATGTCCGAAGCGCCTTCACCGTTCAGGCCCCGAACCAGTGCCTCATAGGCGAATGGTCTCCCTGAAGGGACATGGATGATAGGCTGAAACGCCATTGTAAAATCGAAACCCAGGCTCGCAGCGTCGCGACATTGAGAGCAGCCAATCGCTGTAAAGGGCTGAGGGAAGACAGGCTTGCTCATAAGTAGTAGTCGATGTACGTGAGTCCGGCTCTTGAGAATGCTTGAATTCCCTTCATAAGCCAATCTCTGCCCATCCTCGCTGGCTCTGGGTGGGTTCCAGAAAGCATCTCATCAGCACACATCCTGGGCGCGTCTCTCGTTCGCTTCACCGGGGGGCCGTATGATCAAGGTGAACCTTCCCTCGATGTTGACCCCAAGCTCTCGGGGCATGCTGAGTTCGAAGTGAATCAGCCAACCTCCATCTCCAAGTCCGAATACATCCCGTCCATACCGGGCTACCTCAATCTCACTGATGCACAGCGCGTCCGCGATCTCTTTATCAGTTGGTGCGCAATGCATCTGCATACTCCCAAGCGCTGACCGAGTGAGTGAGGTCATAAAACTCGACATACCGAAATGGTATCCGCATAACGCAGACCTTCGGCCAGGAACATGATTGAAATCGCAAATTCTTGGAAGCCCAGCGCGTCCCTGGCTGGGCCCGACCCGTTACTTCTCGAGCGTAGCAGCTTGATTGCCGCCCTCTTCGGCAATCGCTGACAGCTTCTCGTCAGCGGCTTTTTCTTCTGCGAGTGTGTCTGCCAATAGCGAGGCGGCCTCTTCCATGCCCAGGTGCTTCGCCATTGCAATCAAGGTGCCGTAACTGGCGATCTCGTAATGCTCGACCTTCTGGCATGCCCCTATGAGCGCCGCATCGAGCACTGCCCCCTTCTCGATTTCATCCAGCAGCTCTTTGCTTTCCTCAACCAGCCCCTCCATGGCTACGCACTTCATCCGCTTGAGTTTCAATCCAGCCGACTCTACCAACTGGTCAATGCGCTCTATCTGCCCCTGGGTTTCCGCCAGGTGTGAGGTGAACGCATCAGCCAAAAGCGGGTTGGTAGATGCCCGAGCCAAGCGCGGCAATGCTTTGGTGATCTGCTTCTCAGCGCTGTACACGTCCGAAAGCTCATGGATGAACAGATCTTCAACTGTCTTGCGAGCAACCATCGTCATTCTCCTTGGGTGTGAAAATCGGTGTTACTGCAGGGTGTGGCTCACCAGACTCTTGTGTAAGGACTCAGTCGGAAGCTTCAGGGGCAGATCGTTAGGCAGCACCGAGCCTACGCCGAACATGCCTATCGCCATCTTCACTCGCATCGCTCGGCAAGCCAGGCGCGAGTCGGCCTCAAACTCTGCCACCGCCGTGCTCATCAAATGCTCGAAGCCGATGTCAGCCTGAGCCTTATCCCTTCTTCTCGAAGTGCTCATTGCGGCCTCCTTCAATTCAGTCATCTTTGCCGTTGACCAAACCAGAACCCAGATCCGCACCGGTGACCGGATTACTGGCTGGATCGGACATCGTTCGCAGTTTCATGGCTTCCAGAACCGCCAGATCAGGCGCGGCCAGTTCCACCGAAGCAGTGCCATCTCCGCCATCAACGGCAGCCGATGGGTTCTCGACGTATTCCCATTCCTCGCCTTCATTCCAAGGGCCGCGCACATTCGGTTCACCCGACATGTTGAAATACTTGTTGGTGAACTCCGGCATGCCTGGAAGCTTGCCTTGAGGGAAGTTTGGCTGAATGGCGTGCAACGCTTTTTCAAAAGAAAGCTGGTGCGCGATCTCCCGAGTCATCAGGAAGCCCAGGGCCTCTTTCACGCCTGGGTCGTCCGTCACGTTCATCAGGCGCTCGTACACGATCTTCGCCCGCGCTTCGGCAGCGATGTTGGAGCGGAAATCAGCCGTCGGTTCGCCGATGGTGTCGACATAGGCCGCACTCCACGGAACCCCTGCCGAGTTGGTGAGCGGAGCGCCGGCCCCATAGAGAATGCTGGTAATATGGGAATCGTTACCGGCCCCATTGATGGCTCGGTACAGCTCTCCCTCCTCCTCAACGCCCTCGGCAAGTCGGCCCTTGGCACCCTTGTTAAGCATCACGATGATCGAACCTACAATCTCCAGGTGACTCAGCTCCTCGGTGGCGATGTCCATCAGCAAGTCTTTGCGGCCTGGGTCATCCTCGGCGAGCGCCTGGGTGAAGTAACGACTCGCAGCGGCAAGCTCACCCTGAGCGCCGCCAAACTGCTCCAGAAGCAAGTTTGCAAGGCCGGGATTGGGCTGCGCGACGCGCACCGTATATTGCAAGCGCTTATTGTGAATAAACATATTTTTCTCCTCGCGGCTGATCAAGCGCCCAAATAAATGCGCGCCGTCTATGGATGGGAGCCAGTTGCACTCGATACGTGCTAGCGCACCACGCGTTTTCAGGACGAAAGGAAAAGTTGAAAAGGTTCAAGCCAAGTTTTATAAAAATATAAAAACAACCTCACCCCAACAGTTAGCGCCTAAGTTAACCACTGAATCAGTTTGTCTGAACTTTGTAACTGTCCATGGCTTCCCCTGCATAACCTCTGAACCTGATGCAGGAGAAAGCACCATGCGAGCACTGACCTACCACGGAGCAAACGATGTCAGGGTCGATACCGTCCCGGACCCCATCATCATGGAGGCGGACGATATAATCCTTCGGGTCACTGCAACCGCGATCTGCGGTTCTGACCTGCACCTGTATCGCGGCAAAATCCCTGAAACCGAACACGGCGACATCTTCGGCCACGAGTTCATGGGCATCGTCGAAGACGTCGGCAGAGACGTGACGAACCTGCAGGTTGGCGACCGTGTAGTGATCCCGTTTGTGATTGCCTGCGGTAGTTGCTTCTTCTGCCAGCACGATCTGTTTGCCGCCTGCGAAACCACAAACACCGGTCGCGGATCGATCCTCAATAAAAAAGGCATTCCACCAGGCGCAGCGCTGTTTGGGTACAGCCATCTGTATGGCGGCATCCCTGGAGGCCAGGCCGACTATGTCAGAGTACCCAAAGGTAACGTCGGGCCGTTCAAAGTGCCGACCACCCTCGCTGACGACAAAGTGTTGTTCCTCTCCGACATCCTTCCCACCGCTTGGCAAGCGGTCATCAATGCCGAGATCGGCCAAGGTTCGTCGGTAGCGATCTACGGCGCTGGGCCAGTGGGCCTACTGAGCGCCGCCTGCGCACGGATGCTGGGTGCTCACACCGTCTTCATGGTGGACGACAACGACTACCGCCTGGCCTACGCCCAGGAAGCCTACGGCGTCATCCCGATCAACTTCGAAAACGATGACGATCCCGCCGACAGCATCATTCGTCAGACACCCGGCATGCGTGGCGTAGACGCGGTCATCGATGCGGTCGGGTTTGAGGCCAAAGGCAGCACCACGGAAACCGTGATGACGGCTTTGAAACTGGAAGGCAGCAGCGGCAAGGCCCTGCGCCAGAGCATCGCGGCTGTGCGACGTGGCGGCGTCGTCAGCGTCCCCGGTGTCTATGCAGGGTTCATTCACGGCTTCATGTTCGGTGATGCCTTCGACAAAGGCCTGACCTTCAAGATGGGTCAGACCCACGTCCAAAAGTACCTCCCCGAGCTACTCGAACACATCGAAGCCGGACGCCTCCAGCCCGAGCTGATCGTCACCCACCGCCTTGCGTTGGAGGAGGCAGCCATGGGCTACAAGATGTTCGATCAGAAAGAGGACAACTGTCGCAAGGTGATCCTTGTTCCAGGGGCTGCATCAGGGACACTGGGCCCTGACTTCGTGTAGAGGGGTAATGGTCATGAACGGTGTCGCCAGCTATTTCTGGATTGCCGTAGCGGCAATTCTTCTACTCATTGACCTGTGGGCCATTGTCAGCGTGTTTCGGAGCGACAAGACAGATGCCGTCAAAGCGGCGTGGGCCCTCCTGATCGTGGCACTACCGCTTGTTGGTCTGGGCATATGGGGCGTTGCTGGCCCGCGAGGAATCAAGCGAGGCACTGGGCCCACTTCTGACGAGCACAGCAAAGGCTGACATTTCTTGGCACCACCTGGAGGGATATGCACAATGGTCGATCAAGCGACAGGTATGAAATCCGGTGAGCGCTACCGTGTGGAAAACATGGAGCGAGCGCATCAGTTTTCAGGATTCTTTCAAGACGGGAAGTATTACCTAGGCCCTGAGCTTCTCACAGCTGTGGGATGGCTCGAAGGTACACGCTTCATCTACGACAGCCTGGATGCTGAAGGTGAACCCGTGTTTCCAGACAAAGAGGCCGGTACGCTAGAAGGCCTGACCTTGAACCTGGTCGATGGCACCGCCCTTGAGCTCTCTCTGGTCGAGGCCGACGAAATCATCGCCCCGCTCGATCACTGCAGCACTGGCAAAGAGCAACAAGCGCCCCGCAGTGGATATCCTGTGAGGGGGCCGCTGCGCGGAAAAGTCGTGGTAATCACAGGGGCATCCAGCGGCATAGGCCGCGCCGCCGCACACGCCTTCGCCTGCAAAGGCGCACGCTTGGTGCTCGCGGCCCGCGATGAAGAAGCGTTATTTGACGTCCTGGATGAATGCACTGATTGCGGTACGGATGCGATAGCGATCATGACCGATGTCACGCACAGCGACCAGGTTCAAGCGCTGGCCGCGCAGGCCTCGGAATTTGGCCACGGACGGATCGACATCTGGGTCAACAACGCCGGAGTTGGGGCAGTCGGAAACTTCGAGGATACCCCACTGGAAGCTCACGAACAGGTTATCCAGACCGATCTGGTCGGATACCTGCGAGGGGCCTACGTCGCCCTTCCCTTCTTCAAAGCGCAAGGTAGCGGCATTCTGATCAACACCCTGTCGCTGGGGAGCTGGGTGGCCCAGCCCTATGCAGCGGCTTATTCGGCGAGCAAGTTCGGCTTGCGTGGACTGACCGAGGCGCTGCGAGGGGAGCTGACCGAGTTTCCCGACATCCATGTGTGCGACATCTATCCAGCAGTCATGGACACACCTGGCTTCCGAGACGGCGGCAACTACACGGGACATGCGCTGACACCGCCAGGCCCCATCTACGATCCCGAACGGGTAGCCAAGGCAATGGTGGCCTGTGCAATCTCACCTCGAGCTCACACAACGGTCGGCACTGCTGCTCGCCTCGCGCACCTGGCCAGCTACCTGGTACTAGGTATGTTTTTGTTGTCTGGGTGGGTGACGCGGTGGGGGATAAATCGCAGCCCTTTAGCCGAAACATCCTCAGGCAATCTCTTTGAACCTCCAAGTGGTACGAGGGGGATAGACGGAGGCTGGAGGAAGCCGAAAGACAAAACGCGACTGCTGATCGGCGCAGCTGCGCTTGGAGTCATTGCAGGTTTAACAATCGCCCGCTCACAACGCAGGAAAAACTAGAAAGGCACCATCTGCAGCTGGGTATGGACGGGGCGTCTCAGACGACTACGTCCATGCCCACACCCTACGTCGATCCAATTCTTGAGGGATCATCGTCCCCTGCGACCGCTCTGAGATAAGCAGCATCAGCCTCCAGACGAAAGCTCTATGTCGCAGAGGGTTTTGTTGGTCGAAGACGATGACATCCTGCGCAGGCTAATGGCCGAAGCCGTGACACACTTGGGCTATCCGGCCGTCGAATGCAGCAATGCCCACGATGCCCTCGGTAAGTTAAACGCCTAGCCGTTTGATCTCGTCATTACTGACCTGAACATGCGAGGCACCACAGATGGGCTTGGGCTCGCCAAAACGATCTGGTCAACCAACCCGACCTGCCCGTAGTAATCGTCTCTGGACAACCCGTCACGGAAACATACGGCTGTTCGTCAGACCCAGCAAATGTAAAAAAAGATTTCTGAAAGGTTTTGGGGTCAACCGAAACATGCAACGTGTTCAAAAGGAAAAGCATCATGAAATTCGCGCAGTTCTGCCAATGGCTATCCAACCGTGCTGGCAGGCCAAGTACCTTCTTCATCGCCGTCGTACTGATTGGAATGTGGGCAGCCTCAGGGCCATGGTTTCACTACAACGATACATGGCAGCTCATCATCAACACCTCCACGACGATCATCACCTTCCTGATGGTTTTCCTGATTCAGAACACCCAAAACCGGGACAATGACATAATCCACCTCAAGCTGGACGAGCTTATTCGGGCGACAAAGTCTGCCGAGCGCTCCGTCCTTGACCTTGAAGCACTGGACAATAAGCAGCTGCGAGCCCTGCGCAAGGAGTATCGGGCGATGGGCGAGAATTGTGATCAGCAAGCAGCAGCAGGCAACCCTTATACGGACGCCGATCCCGCCCAACCCCCCAGCGAAGACGCCATGAGATGAGGTGAAATTTTTTTCAGGCAGTGGAAGTGAATTTTGCCGGTGAAAGCGATGTCGGAATGATATCGCACGTCACCATGCCGCTGGGGCGGATCAAGGACGGATGGCTTTTCCGACGTGCGCTTGAATGCGAGCACCCTGATGATAGAACCACGACTCCCTGATTTCACTTCCTCCGTTCTCTTGGTCGAGGATGAACCCGCTTTGCGAGAACTGATAACCATGCTGCTGGAAGACTTGGGCGCATCCGTCACCGCTCTGGCAACGGCCGACGACGGCATTGCTGCGCTGAAGCTGCAATCCTGGTCGTTGGTGATCACTGATGTCCGGACTCCAGGCGTCGCAACAGGACTCCACCTGGCCTGGATCGCACACAAGGAACTGCCGGATACTGCCATCATCGTATCCAGCGGCTATCACCCTGAAATGGATGAGGCGCTACCCCAGGGGATCCAATTCCTCCAAAAACCTTGGTCGCTGGAACGCTTCATTGAGTGCGTAAGGCCTCATCTCATGAAGGATGTTGATCAACGTCCTGCTGCGTGATGCCAGGGTTACGAGCCAACGCTCGGGATGATGAGCATGTAGAAATTATAAGAAAGTTTTGGAGCCTCGGCTTACCCCTTCGTGCTTCTGCACAATCGAAGGCCACCCTTCTTCTCAGAATATGATCTCAGAAATCACAATCTACAGCTCCGGTAGTGCGAGATTGCGTGTCGTCGCAAACATGGGTGATCAACATAATGAAGCGCAGCTCAACTTTATTGCCAGCGCCATCAAAAACTGCACCCGCGATTGAGGTCAATCAAGGAGGAGGTTGAATAACTTATTAATAGCTTGCACTGTTCGCAACCTGACACGTAACAAAATTTATCTAACTCGGCAAGATAAATGAC
Source organism: Pseudomonas sp. 8_5_2 (assembly GCF_059295255.1). Taxonomy (NCBI): domain Bacteria; kingdom Pseudomonadati; phylum Pseudomonadota; class Gammaproteobacteria; order Pseudomonadales; family Pseudomonadaceae; genus Pseudomonas; species Pseudomonas sp. 8_5_2. The sequence goes on along the minus strand of NZ_CM181238.1, from coordinate 2,933,888 downwards.
CAGGTCTGACCGACCTGGTCGGGCCACGCTGATCGTACTCTGTGGAGATAGGCGTATATGAAATAATTCGCAATGTGATTTGTATAAAATTTGGCAGTAGGTCTTAGATTGCCTGGCTGGTCTAATCGGCGTCATCTATTTCGCACAGGGCCAACGTCGCAGTCCTTGGGAATGAACTACGCTTCAGAAAAGCCGCAGATCGAAGACGCATTGCAGAAGGTCGTTACGGCCGAATGCAGGGTGGTAAGGGAATGGCCATTCTTCGGCATCCGAGACCCACATCACCATCGTCAAGGTGCGCTCAGTGAGAACCAAACAGCTCCAGATTGCCGCTCTCTCACTCACGGTTCTCCTTGGTGGATGTGCAACACCCAACACCCCCTACGAACCCAGTCAGGCCTTGCCTGCAAACGGTTCGGCGTTCGGTCGATCTATCCAGACCCAGGTTGCTCCACATCACGGTCAATCGGGGTTCCGCCTATTCCCGGAGAGTGCCGAAGCTTTTGCCGCCCGCGCGGAGCTGATTCGTAGTGCTCAGAGCAGCATTGATTTGCAGTACTACATCGTCCACGACGGTATCAGTACTCGGATACTGCTGAGCGAGTTGCTCCGCGCGGCCGACCGTGAAGTGCGCGTCAGGATTTTGCTCGATGACACCACCAGCGACGACCTCGAGCAAACCCTCGCGACACTGACGACGCATCCGCATATACAGATCCGGGTATTCAACCCTCTTCATTTGGGCCGCAGTACCGTCGTGACACGCACGATGGGCCGGCTCTTCAACCTTTCCCGGCAACACCGGCGAATGCACAACAAATTGTGGGTGGTGGACAACTGTGTGGCCATCGTCGGTGGGCGCAATCTGGGGGACGAGTATTTCGATGCGGAGCCCAACAGAAATTTTACTGACGTTGACATGCTCAGTGTCGGCCCGGTCGCGGAACAGTTGGGACATAGTTTTGACGAGTACTGGAACAGTGTCCTCAGCAAGCCCATCGAGCAGTTCATATCGTTCAAGCCGACCAGCAGAGATCTGAAAGATCTTCGGACTCGGCTGGTTGCGTCCCTAGAGGAAACTCGCACCCAGAATCATGCGCTCTACCGGCAATTGATGAGCTATACCACCCAGCCACGCCTGAATGACTGGCGCAGGGAGTTGATCTGGGCCTGGAACAAAGCGATGTGGGATGCACCGAGCAAGGTATTGGCAAGTGGTGAACCTGCTCCGCACTTGCTTCTGGCCACCCAGTTGGCACCCGAGCTCAACGGGGTCAACAAGGAGCTAATCTTGGTGTCGGCCTATATGGTACCTGGCCATCCGGGAGTGGTGTACCTGACCCGTCGAGCCGACGCCGGCGTGTCGATCAGCTTGCTGACCAACTCTCTGGAGGCCACCGACGTACCGGCTTCGCACGGTGCTTACGCGCCCTATCGCAAGACCTTGCTTGAGCATGGTGTGAAGCTGTTCGAGTTACGTCGCCAGGCCGGTGGTCGAAGTGATAGCGATACCAAGCCGCATTTCTCCCACAAGGGGTCCTCCAGCAGCCCCTCCAGTAGCTCCGACTCCAGCCTGCATACCAAAGCGATAGTGTTCGACCAACAGAAAGCCTTTGTCGGTTCGTTCAATTTCGATTCGCGCTCTTTGCTGTGGAACACCGAGGTCGGTGTCTTGGTTGATGATCCGCAGCTCGCCGGACGGGTGCGCGAACTGGCCCTGGAGGGCATGGCACCTGCCCTGAGTTACCAGGCCCGGCTGGAAGATAATCATCTGGTCTGGGTCACCGAGGACAATGGCCAACAACGCACGTTGACCACTGAACCGGGGGGCTGGTGGCGGCGCTTCAATTCGTGGCTCAGCAGCACGATAGGGCTTGAAAAGATGCTATAGCGTGGGTAGGACAAATCATGCGCAAGTGGATGAAAGGCCCCCGGCGGGTCGTCAGCCAACTGATCACGGCAGTGAGTATTTGCGTGATCGCAATCACCGTTGACATGCGGGTATTCGCCTTACCTCAAACCGCTGATGAAATAAAAGGCCTGCTAGAGTTTGTAGAAAAAAGTGGCTGCAGATTCATTCGTAACGGCGCCGACTATTCAGGCCCCCGAGCCCGAGCGCACCTGGAGCAGAAGCTCAATTATCTCGAAAGCAAGAACATGGTGAAAAGCGCGGAAGACTTCATTGACCTTGCTGCGACTAAAAGCAGTGTTAGTGGCCGTGCCTATGAGGTGCGATGCTCAGGAGATGTAGAACCAGCAAGCGTGTGGTTGCACAGAGAGCTACAAAAGCAACGGGAGGATCGCTGATCTCTACGTGAGCAAGTACCGATATGAGGCGCTGTCATCAACATCTCGTCCATTGCAGGCCTTGCGCCAGAGCTGCTCAACGGTCTCTATGGTGGCAGCAAAGAAATGCTCGAACGCTGCCGTGGAGTATGCCTTTGCAGGTATCCACTGTCGCAGGCCTTTGCGTTGCGGCACGCGCACGCCGAACAGAGCGCGGAGTTTGTCTGCCGGTATTTTCGATGGGTCTTCAGTGATGCCGACGGCACGCTGGTCCTGCACGTTGGAATGCCCGCGCCTGGGCAGATTCCCACTCCGTTTTCCAAGTTAGATCTTTAAACCGCCATCACGGCGACACATGGGCTCCAGCTTATTCTGCCGTTGGCGGGTGAAACTCGGCCCCGCTTCGCGCATGAAAATCTCCAGCGTCTTAGGGCCTATACCTTCAAAGCTCAGAAGCCAACGCTGAAATGTCGCGAGGTCGATGAGACCTAGGGTCAATGCGCTCATGCGTGTCTTCAAATCGTTTGAGAGCCCAGCGCCCAGCAAATGCAACCGCCTTGCCGTAGACTCGTCATAGCGGGCATACCCTGCCTGGCCGAGGTACCTGACCAGATCACGATGTGAGCATTGAGCCAGCTTCTCGGGCGTATCCAAGCCATGCCGAACAACAATGTTTCGATACGCCTCCACAGCGATCGAGGATCGAATCCTCTTCGCGATCAAAAAGCTCGCGAGCAGCCACTTGTACAACCCGTGGCTGCTCGCATCGCCGACCTCGATTCCAAAGTCAGCAGCAGTAATGGTGATCACCCTTTCGAACGTCTCGGATCAGTAGACCGCGGGTAGGTACGTTCTTCCTCAATGGTGCCGTCGGCTTTGTGGATCTTCACCGATCCAGTTTTGCCGTCAAAAAAATCGGCCAGTAAACCCACCAACTCCTGCTTTGTCGAGGCCCGCTTGGAGGCCCGGACAGCGCCTGCTTTTTTGAGCTCCCAACCATCGGGGGTTTGACTCAGATGATAGTTCTCCATTGCCTTGCTCCTCTGACCTGGATGGATTCACCGTCGTCCTCCATGTCTTGCTCGGCCTCGTCAGCATCAGTGGCGTCGGCGTCATTCATGGGTGGTGACGTGGGCTTTACCGGGTCATTGATATAGGGAACGCCACTGGGGCCCTGCTCTTCAGTTCCTGCGGTATTGGGCTGCATAATTAGTCCTCCTGCAGATGTTTGAGGACACACTCACGCCAACGTTCGATCGGAAAAGATATCAGCATTCTGGGTCAACAGCGGGGGTGTTGCGCAGGTGCAGCCTTCCGCTGCTCTACTTCTGCGTGGTTATTCAGCTATCGTGCATCCTCGCAGAAGCAGTGGATAGATTGGCACGCCGCACGGAGCGAGGAACGGTTGACCTACTGAAGGCGTAGTCGCCTTGACGGTACCCTTGGCCGATATACCCCGCCCGAACACTGGGAAGCCATGCGCTTCAAGCGCGGCGATGGGGTCACCTGGATGGCCCCATCGCCCTTGGTCCTCATAAGCTCATGCTCAGCAAGATACTTGCGATCGCGATGTGAGAAAGGTGAGGAATGCCGCGACCAAAAGAATAGCCGCGCTCGCGATGAACGTGCTTCGGTACCCGCTCGCGTCGAACAGCACACCGCCCACTGTTGAGCCCAGTGCGATGCACAACTGAACGACAGCTACCATCAAGCCACCGCCGGCCTCAGCGTTGTCTGGCATCGCTTGGGCTACCCAGCTCCACCATCCAACAGGAGCAGCTGTGGCCATCAGGCCCCACAGCCCCAAGAGCACTGCTACAGGAACGACCCAGGCCCCCATGGGGATTAACGTGAGAGCGATTACAGCCATCAAAATCGAGATAATGATCAGGGTTCGGTAGAGTCCCCTTTTGAGGAAAGTGCCTATCAAGGCGGTGCCGATGAAGCCCGCCACCCCGATGACCAGCAGAACGAGCGACAGCGTGGTGATACCGACATGTGTCACGGTTTCAAGAAAGGGTCGCACGTAGGTGAACAGAGCAAACTGGCCCATGAAGAACGCACCACTGGCAGCCATGCCCAATGCTACAGGCCGCTTTCTGAGCAGCCTGAAAACATTGCTGGAGGTGGCGCGACGTGGAGCAGCTCTCATGGAGGGCAAGCTAAACCATTGCCAAGCCAGAACCATAAGGGCGACGGGTACCAGTGCAAGAAAGGCACCGCGCCATCCGACCATAGCGCCCAGATAGCTTCCCAATGGGGCGGCAATGACCGTTGCCAGAGCGTTACCGCTGTTGAAGATCGCAAGCGCTTTAGGCACCTGTTCACTGGGTACCAGCCTCATTGCCGTCGCTGCGGACATCGACCAGAAGCCCCCAATGACAACGCCAATAAGCGCGCGACCGACCATATAGACCAAGTAATTCGGAGCAAAAGCGACAACTGCGCCTGAGACGCCCATCAACGCGGTGAAGCCCAGCAACATCGCCTTTCGATCCATACTGCCGGCGATCCACGTGATCGACAGGCTTGTGAGAACCGCGAAGGCACCCGAAATCGCGATACCTTGGCCCGCCATGCCTTCGGTGATATGGAGGTCAGCAGCGATGGGTGTAAGCAGACTAACCGGCATGAATTCGGATGCGATGAGCGCAAAAACACAGAGGGTCATTGCGAATACGCCGCTCCAGTAGGCGCGCGGCTCACCGTAAGTTTTTGAGGTCGCAGAGCCTGACGTGGCGCTGCTCATTTGATTTGTCATGGATTCCTCGCTGTGTGTACCAACGGGCTGACGCAACTGACCGCGCCCATTCAAAGACTGGCGTCCTTGTCATTGGCGCCAGGCGTGTTTCAGTTCGTCAGGGGCTTACGTTCAAGCCAGGTGCTGCTGGAAGAATGCTGTCAATTTGTCGAAAGGGATCTTGTCCATGCGGTCGTACAAATCCACGTGATCCGCATTGGGGACAATCAACAGCTCTTTAGGGTTCGAGGCTGCCTTGAAGACGTCCTCGGAGTAATAACGCGAGTGAGCGTTCTCACCAGCGACCAGTAAAATTGGGCGTGGAGAGATCATTTCGATGTTCGCGTACATTGGGAAGTTGAAGAACGACACGGGAGTGGTTGCCGTCCACGCCGTTGTCGAGTTAACCCCTCTGGGGTGGAAGCCGCGAGGCGTACGGTAGTAATCGAAGAATATCGCCAATACCGGGTTCGGATCTTTCGGCAGCGTTTCTGGCAATACACGCTGGCCCTTCACGATGTTGCCATTCTCGTCAAACGGTACTTCGTGGTAGCCCAACGCAGGCTTGCCAAGCTGTGCATCAGCCCAACGCTGCTGGCTCAGGTAGTCGACCACCTGGTGGCGTTGCTCTGTGGTGTAACTGTCTTTGTAGCTTCGGCTCATGCTACGGGACATGTCGTACATCGATGAAGTGGCGACCGCTTTGATTCGGGAGTCGCTTGTGGCTGCAGTCAGTGCCATCCCGCTGTAACCACAGATGCCAATGACGCCAATGCGGTTTCGGTCGACGTAGGGCAGCAGCCCCAAGAAGTCGATAGCAGCGCTGAAGTCTTCGGTGTTGATATCGGGGGATGCGATGTTTCGGGTTTCGCCACTGCTTTCGCCTGTAAACGAAGGGTCGAAAGCGACTGTGACAAAGCCGCGCTCAGCCATCACCTGAGCGTACAGACCGCTGGCTTGTTCTTTGACAGCCCCGAAGGGGCCACTGACTGCTAACGCTGGCAGTTGCGTGCCTGCCGTGTTTTTCGGGCGGTACAGGTCGGCCGCTAAAGTAATGCCATAGCGGTTTTTGAAAGCTACCTTCTGGTGGTCGACTTTGTCGCTCTTGGGAAAGGTTTTGTCCCACTTGCTGTCGAGCTGCACGCCGCTTGTGGCAAAGGCACCATTAGGAAGCGCTGCACCCACGCTAATCGATGCAATTCCGGTGCTGGTCATCCTCAACAATGTGCGACGCCCAACACCAGGCTTTACTACGTCCGGGTGATCTAGAGGGATTTCAGTAGGCTCGGTCATTTGGCAGTCCATATGCGACCCGTTGATGATGACTACAATGGTCTGCTCCAATAGCCCATCTGACTAGCTACTTAATACTTACAAAACCTATAAGCTAGGCTAATCAATAATCTGTGCGATACTTGCGGCATGGCCAAACGCAACTTCAACGATCTGCTTTCATTCGTCACTGTCGCCCGCGAGAAAAGCTTCACGCGTGCAGCTGCGCTGCTGGGCGTGTCCCAGTCGGCCCTAAGCCAAACCGTGAGTGGCTTGGAAGCGCGCTTGCAGATTCGGCTCCTGACTCGTACTACTCGCAGCGTCTCACTGACCGTTGCGGGTGAGCGCCTGCTGAATGCCATCGGGCACCGTTTTGATGAGATTGAAGCCGAGCTGGACGAGCTGACGGATCTGCGAGACAAACCAGCGGGAACGGTAAGGATCACAAGCGGTGATCACATCTTGCGCACGACCTTGCTGCCCAAGCTCACGCCTTTTTTGCTTGAACACCCCGACATAAACATCGAGTTTGATGTGAGCTACGGCCTCCGGGATATCGTCAGCGACCGCTTCGACGCAGGTGTTCGTATGGGCGACACGATCGACAAGGATATGATCGCAGTGCCCATTGGCCCACAGCTACGCATGGCCGTTGTTGCCTCTCCGGCGTACTTCGCGGAACACCCGAAGCCAAAAACACCCAAAGACCTTATCCGCCACAGATGCATAAATCAGCGGATGCAGAGTTCAGGGGGGCTCTACGTTTGGGATTTCCAGAAAAGGGGCCGACAGGTGAATGTCCGTGTGGATGGGCAACTCACGTTCAACACCTCACCTAATATCGTCGACGCTGCAGTTGCAGGATTAGGTGTTGCCTGGCTTCCCGAAGAGGAATTTGCTCCTCACCTGAAAGATGGGAAGCTGGAGCGTGTGCTGGAAGACTGGTGCCCCCCATTTGCGGGCTACTACCTTTACTACCCAAGCCGTCGCCAACCCTCACCCGCTTTTACCTTGGTCGTTCAAGCTTTGCGGTACCAATTCCAGGCCGTCCTATGAGCTTTCCTGATCTGGCAACGAGCGGAACCACTGAGCGTACGGCGTGTTATCAGCTTTATAGCGGTTGTAGTCCGGGCTTCCGTCGCTCCACCATACGGGCCCCCTCTCCCCCAATGCCACCTTCGCTTGATTTACCGCTACTCGAGCGATACGCATCTGAACTGCATCGCTTGATGCCTTCGCTTCCTTCACGGCTCGCCTAGCTTTCATCAGGTCGTGCACCAAGTGCTGACGCTCTTCGTCAGAAAGCGCGGGATTGCTGCAGCGCCAAAGCTGGCCTTTAACTACGAAATAGCGACCGTCTGGTGTCGTTGGATGCATAGTACAGACTCGTGAGCGGATACCTCTCAGACAACCGAATCGCGCCAGGGGCTGCAAAAGGTATTTTTGCCAAAACTGAAGGCGTAGTCGGAAGAGTACAGCGCCGCACGTGTTTTGGAATGAACGTTCATGGCCCATCCCGACTCCACCTGATGCACTCGCAGGAACGAGGGCAGCACCTGCGATTTTTCCAAGGAGACGGAACCATGAGCCTCACCCTGCGTTGCCTGAAATGCGATGGAAAGCAGCTCGTTCAGCCGATCAGACTGCATCGCAAATCACTGATTACCTGCAGAGGCTGTGGGGCCATCAGTCATCACGGCGATCTTGTCGAAGCGGCAGGCCTGCGCCTCATGGCCAAGCTCAAGCAGCAGCTGAAAGCTGGTTAAATGCCGCATGTATTTCATCTAGGTCCCCACCAAGGCAATACGATCCCCTAAAATTGGCTTTCTCCAATTACGGGCATGTGAAAGCTCTCAATGGATCATCCAGTATGACCACCAGCCGTCAAGCCGACCGCAGCCCGTGGGCTGTCTTCGTGATTTTCCTTCGCCTGGGGCTGACATGCTTTGGTGGGCCTATTGCGCATCTTGGCTATTTCCGCAATGAGTTTGTGGTGCGACGACATTGGCTGAGCGAGCGTAGCTACGCTGATCTGGTTGCCCTTTGCCAGTTTCTACCGGGGCCAGCCAGCAGCCAGGTGGGGATCGCATTGGGGCTTTCACGTTCTGGCTACGGCGGCGCATTAGCCGCCTGGCTGGGCTTTACCCTCCCCTCGGCGATTGCCATGATCCTCTTCGCACTGGGTATCGCCAGTTATGGCGCTGCCATGCCCGCCGGGGTGTTACACGGTTTGAAGGTGGTTGCAGTGGCGGTTGTTGCCCAAGCGGTATGGGGTATGGGTCGCAATCTTTGCCCCGACCCACCTCGTATCACGATCATGATGGTTGCCACCTGCCTTGCGTTGTTCGTCCCGTCTGCTATCGGGCAAGTCGGGATCATTCTTGTCGCCGCGATGACTGGCCTGTGGCTCCTGAAACCTCAGCCATACGACACCCATGAGCCGTTGCCCATTTCTGTGAGCCGTCGCGCCGGGATTTTGTGGCTGGCGCTGTTCTTTGCGCTGTTATTAAGCCTCCCGCTCCTGACGAAACTCTCGGCGAGCCACGGTTTGTCTCTGGTGGACGCCTTCTACCGGACCGGGTCGCTGGTATTCGGAGGGGGGCATGTGGTACTGCCACTGCTGCAGGCGGAAGTCGTCACACCTGGTTGGGTTGATGCCGATGTATTTCTGGCTGGCTACGGTGCAGCGCAAGCTGTTCCAGGGCCACTCTTTACCTTTGCAGCCTTTCTGGGCGCCTCGATGAACCAGGCACCCACCGCTTGGCTCGGGGGCATGATCTGCCTGGTCGCCATCTTTATACCTTCATTTTTACTGATAGCTGGTGCCTTGCCTTTCTGGGAGAGCCTGCGCGGCAATACCCTCATGCAAACAGCTTTACAGGGAACAAATGCGGCCGTAGTCGGGCTGTTGCTGGCCGCTCTCTACCGGCCGGTATGGACGAGCGCAATACTCACTCCACAAGACTTCGTCCTCGCCATTGTGGCCTTGATCGCGCTCATGTTCTGGAAGTTGCCGCCATGGCTGGTAGTGCTCGGCAGCGGCGTTCTCGGGGGACTTCTGACGTCGGTGAAAGTGTAAGCCGTCACGACTGCGCAGCGCCAGGCATCACGCCTGGCGGCGCCTTGGCCCTACAATTTCCAGTCCAGGCTGACCATCATTGTCCGTGGCTCACCTTGGTAAACACCGTTGTAGAATCCAACATTGTTGTAGTAGTGCTCGTCAAAAAGGTTCTTCACGTTGACCGACGCTGCCAAGGGTTCATCGATTTGATAACGTGCCATCAACCCCACCACCGAGAACGCCTTCTGGCCGAGTTAGCCAACTTGAAACTGTCGCTCTGCCAATCCAGGCTCGCCCCCACGGTGAGTACCGGGGTCATTTTGTAAGTGCTGGAGAAGCGCACCAGGTTCAATGGCTGCTCGGTGTTTCTTCTCTTCTTTTCAGCGGTGGCGGCGTGGGTGTAGCTGTAGCCCAGGCTCATTTGCCAATCAGTCATCACCTCGCCCGCAACCTCGGCCTGGAAACCTTCAACGACCACCCCTTTGCCACCGCTCTTGTAGAAAATTCGTTGCCATTGGGCGGCACAGAGTCATCCTGCTCCGCCACGATATCCTGTTTACTGCGGAACACGGCAGTGCTTTGTCAGATGCCGCATGTTTTGAGACAGCCCTCCGCCATCGCGGAAGTTAATCAGTAGCGGTCGTCGGCCATTGGCTAGTACTCCACCTTGCCCCGCCCTGCCTTGACGTTGCTGCGCCTGGCTTTGCCTTCGAGGCGGCGGGTTTTCGAGCCGAGGGTCGGCTTGGTGGGGCGGCGTTTCTTCTCGGTCTTGCCGGCAGCGATGATCAACTCGGCTAGACGCGCCAGTGCATCGGCACGATTCTGCTCCTGGGTACGGTACTGCTGGCCCTTGATGATCAGCACGCCGTCGCCGGTGATGCGACTGTCACGCAGCGCCAGCAGCCGCTCCTTGTAAAATTCGGGCAGCGATGAGGCCCGGATGTCGAAGCGCAGGTGCACGGCGCTGGACACCTTGTTGACATTCTGCCCACCCGCGCCTTGCGCGCGGATGTAGGTCAGTTCGATGTCGGCATCCGGCAGATGCACGCTATTGGAGATGATCAGCATGAAAGGGCCCTTGTGATTGCCCTCATTATCACAGCCTTCGCCCCGCTGCCCTAGAACAACACACTATTGCTTGAATCAGCACGTAAAGGCACACGCATGGAGTACAAATGTTCTCTTGCCGGTTCGGGGGGCGATAGGTGCCGCGCGCAGTGGAGGCGAATGGCAGCCATGTAGGCTCCTTGATGGGTGCCAAGGGGACGCCCACGCCACCCCACTGGGCATCACCAACCTGGGCGGTCGGTGATCACAAGCAGTAGAACTCGCTGAGCTCTGCAACCACCTGGCGCCTGCCGTCGTACAAGCGCGCCTCGGGCGTCAGCGCCATCGATCGGGCCTCCAGCAGGTATCGCTCGCCTGCTTTGAAGTGTGCATAAGGAATGGTCAGGTAGCACTGGCGAACCGTGGTGCCGCCCATCATGCTCGTTCCCCCGCCCCCGCCAACTTCGTAGTCGAACCGGACGAGCAATTCATGGCTGCCCGGGCTGACCTGAAAAAAGCGCCCGTCGCTCAGGCGCTGTCTGTCCAGGCGCTCGGCCATCAGCACCCTGTCATTGGGAAATGGCACCGATAAGTCGACCCAGGCCATCTGTGGGTTTGCGGCTGGCAAGGGCGCCTGACACCCCGCACCCGCCATGACGGCGAGAAACAGCATCAGTCTACGCACGGTATATGCCTCCAGGGATAACACGCTCAGGATACCCCCCAGCACGGGCAGTTGACACATGCGTGCCTGACCATCTTGAGCAACTAGCGAGCGTGAAGATGCTTCTTCAAGAATGCCCGTGTGCGCTCCTGGTTCGGGCTGCTCAGAATCTCACCTGGTGCACCCTGCTCTACAACCACCCCGCCATCCATGAACACGATCTGATCAGCCACCTCGCCGGCAAAATGCATCTCATGGGTGACGATCAGCATGGTCATGTGCTCGGCCGCCAGTTGTTTCATTACCAGGTTCACTTCCTCGACAAGCTCAGGGTCCAGCGCCGACGTCGCTTCGTCGAACAACATGACCTTGGGCTGCATGGCCAGTGCCCGGGCAATGGCGACGCGCTGCTTTTGCCCACCGGACAACCGCGATGGATACTCGTCGATCTTGTGCGCCAGCCCAACCTTTTGCAGGTACTCAAGCGCCAGCTCCCTGCCCGCTTTTTTTGAATAGCCCTTGAGTTTTACCGGCCCGATCGCGATGTTTTCACAGACGGTGAGGTGCGGGAACAGATTGAAATGCTGGAACACCATGCCCATTTGCTGGCGCACCTGGTTGATGTGCTGTTCGAAGGCACGGCCTTTCAAGGGCTGGTTGACCTGGGCGCCGTCAAGCCAGATTTCGCCGCCATTGAGCACTTCAAGATGATTGATCGACCGCAGCAATGTGCTTTTGCCCGAGCCACTGGGGCCGATGATGGCGACGATCTGCCCACGCGAGACCGACAGGTCGATGCCCTTGAGCACCTCAACTGCGCCGTAGGCTTTGCGAGCGCCCTTCACTTGCACCATAGCGTTGTTATTCATCGTGACATCTCGACCTTTGCTTCAAGAATGTTCAGACCGGCCTCGAGTACCAGGTTGGCCAGGTAGTAGATCACCGCGACGGCGATGTAGAACTCGAAGGGGCTATACGTTTCGCTGACCGCCAGTTGTGCGCTGTAGACGAGTTCGGCGATACCGATGATCGATACCAGTGAGGTGTCCTTGAGCAATACGATGAGGTTGTTGCCCAACGGCGCTATGGTCTTTCTGAGCGCCTGCGGCACAATGATGTAGCGCTGGGTGAGTGCCCTGCTCAGGCCAATGGAGCGTGCGCCTTCGATCTGGCCTGGGTCGACAGACTCGATCCCGGACTTGATCACCTCGGCGTTGTAGACTGCGAAATGCAGGCTCAACCCGATGATACCTGCCGCCAGCGCCGGAATATCGATCCCCACCTGGACCAACCCGTAGTAGATCAGATAGAGCTGCAGTAACAGTGGCGTACCCATCAACAGCCAGGTCACGAAGCGTACCGGCAGCGCCAGGGATTTGGGCGCGTACAGGTCGACCAATGCGAATAGCACGCCAACGATCAGGCTGATCACACTCGAATAGAGAAACATGACAACCGTCCACCATAACCCCGTTGCCAGCATGTCGAGATAAGGTGTTACGACGCTTGGGTTCAATCCTTCCACGGACCACTCCTTACTGGGTCGAGTAGCGTCTATCCAGCACGTCCACCAGGTATTTGACCGAGTAGACCATGACGATATACAGCAACGCGGAAACCATGAATATTTCGAACGGCTTGTAGGTTGAGCTGATAAAACGCTGAGCGGTGTAGGTCAGCTCCACCACTGAAATGGCCGATACCAGTGCGGAGCCCTTGATCAGGCCGATGGCATTGACGCCCAGCGGCCTGATCATGAGTTTGAGTGCCTGGGGAATAGTGATGAACAGCAGCGTTTGACGGCGGCTGAAGCCAATGGACCGCGCGCCCTCTTCTTGGCCCGGGTCGACATTGTCGATGGCGCCGCGAATGGACTCGGACATATAGGCCGCGATATTCATGCCCAAACCGATCACCGCTGCGGAAAACGGTTCCAGTTCGATGCCAACCTGTGGCCCGCCAAAATAGATAATGAACAGTTGCACCAGACACGGTGTGCCGCGGAACACGCTTACATAGAGTCTTGCCGCCCACCTGAAGAGTATGAAAGGCGATAATCTGCAAGCAACCAGCAGCATTGCCAACAGCAAGCCCAGCAACAATGACAGCAATGAAATCTGCACGGTGACCCACGCCGCCTCGAGGAAGAACGGGTAGGTGCGCTGGATTAATGATAGATCCATGGGAACCACTCGAATAATCGGCTAACCAGGCCCGGCCACGCTGGCCAGGCCGTTCTGGACGCGCGTCAGCGAATATCGCTACCCACCCATTTCATCGAGATTTCCTTGTAGGTGCCGTCTTCCAGGATCTCGTCCAGCGCCTGCTGCAGCCGGGCCTTGAGTTCAGGGTTGTTCTTGCGGATGGCAATGCCGAGCCCCTCACGACCACCCTGCTCGTCTGGCAGCCTGATGATGCGCACTTTCTGCCCGGTCTCTTTCACCGCCACCATGACTGGAATACTGTCCATTACCACAGCATCGATACGCCCGGCTTCAAGATCCACCAGCATTTCCGGCAAGCCCTTGTAAGTGCGCACCTTCAAGTTGCCGCGGGCACGCGCCCATTTGTCATGCGAGTCGCCCAGGGTGACGCCAACGGTGACATCCTTCAGGTCATCGAGCCCTTTGATCGGTGAATCTTCCTTCACCCCGATAGTACGGCCTGCATGGTAGTAAGGCCCCACGAAGTCAACTGCTTTCAAGCGTTCCGGGGTAATGGTCATGGACGCGATGACGGCGTCGTACTTCTTGGCCAACAGCCCGGCAATAATGCCGTCGAAAGGCGTTGTAATGATTTTTATCTTCACACCCAGACGCTGGGCCAGTGCTTCACCCACCGAAGCGTCGAAACCGACAATTTCATTTCTTTCATTGGCAAAGCTGAACGGCGAGTACTGCCCGCTCATGGCCACTCGAAGTACTTTGGCCTCTTCTACAGCCTGCAGGTCATCGGCTTGCGCTATACCGTGAGCGAACAATGCAGCCGCTGCGACAGCGGTTGAAGCCAGTAGCATTCTTGTTGTTCTTGCCAGCATCGCGGCGCTCCTTGGAAGTTTGTATTTCTTATTGTTTTGGGCTCGCAGGTCCCAACCTTCACCGAAAGCTTTGCACACCGGTACTTTGAAATCACCCTGCAATGTGCAGGTTCAGCTGGCACATTGCCGGGATACACCGGCATAACGTCGGTGCCACTTTCGCCTGACCGAAACTGCAGTAGTGTCATGCTTGCGCTAAACAGCAGCAAGTTCACGGCTGCCTGCCCCCGGCACTTTGCCGGGCGCGGGTGCCATTTACCGGTCAACAGGCGGGAGTGTCGGCATTGCGCGATTTAGACGTCAAGGATCGGGAAATCCTCGAGATACTGTCCAAGGAAGCACGTGTGGCACTCAAGGCGCTGGCAGCCAGGATAGGCCTGTCCAGAAGTGCCACCAGCGAACGGGTCTTGCAGCTGGAGCGCAGCGGGGTCATTCGCGGGTATAGAGCCGACATTGGTGAAATCGATGCCAACGTTATCCGGGCAATCATTCTGGTAGCGCTGAAACGCACGCCCGCGCTGGGGCTGCTGGACCTGCTGGCGCAGAACGCCCAGGTGAAGCGGGTTTCGTCGGTCAGCGGGCAGCTTGATCTGGTAATCGAGGTAGAGTCACGGACCATCGATGACCTGAACCGGGTACGGGACGCCGTGGCCTGCCACGATTCGGTAGATGACATCACCACGGCGGTGGTCTTGCGACGTGATATCGACCGGCAGAAAGCCTGAAGTTGGCTTGCAAGGCGTGCCTGTCGACACGCCCTGCCCGCCCGGTTATTTCAACGCCGCTGCAAAGCTGTCTTGCAGCACATCCAGCAGAAAATCAGCGTTTGCCCGGCTGAAAATCATCGAAGGACGCATTTTCAACACGTTGTCGTAAGGGCCTTCCGTGCCGATCAACACCCCACGCTCCCTGGCACCATCTGCAATTTTCCTGGCCAATGCGGTAGCCGGCGCCTTCGACTGGCGGTCGGTGACCAGCACAATGCCAAGGAACAGGCCAAGCCCTCGCACATCGCCGATGACATCAAATTGCTGCTGGAGCCTGCGGAAACCGTCGAGCAGGTAGTTGCCGACCTGCAATGCATTCTCTTTCAGCCCGTCACGCTCGATCGCGTTGAGCACCGCCAGCCCCACAGCACAAGAGACCGGGTTGCCGGCGAAGGTATTGAAGTACTCCATGCCGTTGTCGAAGGCATCCGCCACCTCACGCGTAGTGACGACCGCCGACATCGGGTGGCCATTACCGATCGGCTTGCCCATGGTCACGGCATCCGGCACCACGCCCTGGGTCTCGAATGCCCACCAGTGGCTGCCCACGCGCCCAAAGCCTACCTGCACCTCATCGGCCAGGCACAACCCACCTTCGGCGCGAACCATGGCGTACACCTCTTGCAGGTAATGCTCGGGAAGGAATACCTGGCCCGCCACGCTAGGGATCGACTCCGCGATAAAGAACCCAGGGGCCTTGCCTGCCTTGCGCATGGCATCCAACTGGTCAGCGACAGATTCGGCGAAGCGCTTGCCGTGTTGCTCCAGCGGCCAATGCTCGGGGGCGTAGTAGCTGTCCGGCACCACCGCCTCGTAAACATGCGGCGCCCTGCCTTTGCCTGCCTTGCGCTTGTACTTGTAAGGGCTCAGGTCGATCAGCTCCTGGGTGGTGCCGTGGTAGGCCCAGTCCAGCACGATTGCCTGGTCACGTCCTGTGTAGTTGCGCGCCATGCGCAGCATCAGGCTATTGGCTTCACTGCCCGAACAGGCGAAAGACGCTACGCAAAGGCCTTCTGGCAGGGTGCCGGTCAGGCGCTCGGCGTATTCGACGATATTGTCGTGCAGGTAGCGGGTGTTGGTGTTCAGCAGCGCGGCCTGGCGAGTCAAGGCTTGCACGACGTCGGGGTGGCTGTGGCCCAGGTGGCAGACATTGTTGAAGCAATCCAGGTAGGCCCGGCCGAAGTTGTCGATCAGCCACACGCCGTCACCGCGCACGAACTTGATCGGGTCGCTGTAGGAAATCGACAGGTTAGGCAACAGCAACGCCTTGCGTTTGGCGATGATCTGGGCCTTGGTCATCCCGTCCTGGCTGAAGGTTTCTGGCGGGATACCGGCCAGCGCCGAAGCATCAGGGAACAGGTCCGCCCAGACTTCGCGGTATTCGGGCTCACCCACACCGATGATCTCGCTCGCGCTCAGCCGGGTATCGGTGGTCATCTGCAAGTGCAGGTGCGGAATCCAACCGCCGTTCTCATGATCGGCACCCATGTAGCCGACCAGGTCACCGGCGTTCAGCCTGTCCCCGGCTTTCAAGCGGCCGAGTGCCTCATGGGCCATGTGTCCCCAAAGGGTCAGGAACGGCGGACAACCAGGTGGCGTGTGTTCGATCATCACCAGGCCGCCATAACCCAGCGGATCTGGTTCCACTTCAACGCTTTTGACCACACCGGCGACGGGCGCATACAGCGGCGTACCCGCTGGCATCACCAGGTCGACGCCCACATGTAGCGTGCGGCGCTCCCCCTTGATGAAGCGCGACTCGAAAGCGCTATCGGTGTAGATGGTGCGCAGTTCGCCCCACGGTCCGATGGCCAGCGGCACCTTGTGCGCAGCAGAGAATTCATCCCACCAGCGGGTGGCATCGGCAGGGCGCTGTTCGGCTGAAGCGATGGTCATCTCGTGGCTGGCGTCACCAAACGGCGCAAGCACCTTGTTCAGGATGGCAGCTGACGGGCGCACCAGGTCGGCGAAGGCTCTGTGGTTGTGCGCGATCCAGGTGCGGACCGCGCCAGCACCTTCAATGGCATCAAAACCACAGGCCTTGCGCAGGATCCCGGTGGCGAGCCGCGGGTTCATCGCATCCAGCCGCTCCAGCAGGCGCCAGGCAGGTGCCTCGCTGATGGCCAGGTAAGGGTTGTCGTCGGTCTGATCATGCCGCGACGCGGAAAAGGTGACGCTGATGACCAAACGCATGGCGATCAGGTCGAACAGCACATCAAGCTCTTGTGCCTGCAGCGGGTAGCACTCATGGAAGCCCGCAGCCAGTGCAGCCGCAGCGCCGATGGGGTCGTCCATGTCGAGGATGGCGTAAGCGCTGGCGATCGCGACCTCGGCAATCAGCACGGTATGCACTGCATCGCCGAAGTCGATGAAGCCGGTCACGCTGCTGGTGGTTTCGGCATCGACCAGGATGTTCCAGTCGTTGGCGTCGTTGTGGATCACCTGGGCGCGCAGTGCGGCCAGCTTCGGCCGGACGGTCGCTTCGAAGCGGCTGATGAAACGCTCGAGCATGGCCCGGCGTTCAGGGTCCTTGATGTAATGCAGGCGCGAGCGCGAACGCGCGGCATGGCGCAGGTCCCAATCCAGCTCGCGCACCGCCCCTGGGTGCATGAACCCCTGCAGTGCGCGGTCAAGCTCACCCAGCGCCCGGCCGAAGTTGCCCATCAGCGCAAAGCTGCGCCTGGCCTCGGCCAGCGGCTTACCGGGCAACCAGCTGACCAGACGCAGCGTATGCTGTTCGCCACTGGCACTGGTCACCGACGGCAACACATCGCCTGCCACACTTGCCCGCACGTGCGGCACGCCCAGGTGCGCGCCATGGGCAGCCAGGTGACCCAGCAGCGCGGTTTGAAACTCGCTTTCGACACGGGGTTCCGTGGCGTTGACGATTTTCAGGATCCAGCCTGCATCGACGCCGGTAGTCAGCCGGTAATTGCGATCTCGCTCCCCGTCCAGTGGCGTCGCAGCGCCGCTGATATTGAAGAATTCTTTGGCGAGGCCCTCTGCATCGCTTGCCGAAAACCGAGGTGCCGGGTGGGAAAGGTCTGTCATGTCATCACGTTCCAGGCGAGCAAATTGTTTTTCAATAGCTTGTCATGCACCACCGAAACCGACACCCTGCATGCTGTCGGGATCGACAAGCATAATGCCGGTTCCGGCCGGCATAAAGACGGTGGGCGGATTGGGTGGTGCAATGCGGGAGCTGGACGCAAAAGACCGTGAGATTCTTGAAGTACTTTCGAAGGACGCGCGCATTGCCCTCAAGGCACTGGCAGGCCGTATAGGCCTTTCCAGAAGTGCCACGACAGAACGGGTCGCCAACCTTGAGCGCAGCGGGGTCATTCGCGGATACCGCGCCGACATTGGTGAAATAGACGCGAACGTCATCCGCGCGATCCTGCTGGTGACGTTGCAACGCACACCGGCCATGGGCCTGCTCGACCAGCTGGCAACGGACGCACGGGTGCGCCGCGTTTCCTCGGTGAGCGGGCAGCTTGACCTGGTGGTCGAAGTCGAGACCCGCACAATCGAAGACCTGAATCAGGTGCGTGACAACGTCGCAAGGCACGAGTCGGTGGACGACATTACCACCTCGGTGGTGCTGCGCCGTGACATCGACCGCCAGGGCGCCTGAGTGCCTTCAAGCCGCCCAGGTTTCATGGAGATGGCGCCATAGCACCTGCCCGGCCTGCAGGCTGAACAGGACCGTGGAGATGCGTGCCTTGGCCGGCTGACCGGGCACATGATGCGTTTCCCGATAACTGACCACTGCCCCCTCCGGCCATTGCGCGAGAACCTGCTGCTCGGTGAGCTCGATGCACAACCCGGGCTGAGAGCCACCACGCTGGGCAAACAGTGTTGAGACCTCGCCCAGCCCCAGTTGCATGCCGGCCGGTGTCACCATGGCAAAGTCCGGGTGAAAGCGCTTCAGCATGCCGGCAACAGAGCCCTCCCCTGTGGCAAACAGCGCTTCGATCATGTCATGCAGAGCGATGACTTCCTCAAGATACGGGTTCATGGCATTCCTTTCGTTTTGCAGATGAAAAAAGGCGAAGCCAGCCGAGGGTTGCCAGGCACAACAGCTGCACTGCCCCCGCCAGCATGAAAGTGGTCTGGTAGGCAGTTCGGGCGCCGAGGAACGTTGCCAGCAAACCGAAGACCAGGCTGCCAGAGGTTACCCCCAGGCAGAAACTCAACTGCCGGTTCAGGGCCCAGAGAGTGCTGGCCTGGCCGAGCGCCGATGCAGGCAATGTGGAAAATGCAGCGCTTTGCGCGACGCTGGTGCACAAGCTGCCGCCAAGGCCGAGCAGCGCATAGGCGATCGTCAATGACGGCACGCTCGAAGCCAGCGCCAGCAATGCATAACCCGGTATCTGCAGCACGATCCCGACCAGCAGCAACGGCACAGGGCCGAACCGTTTGTAGCCCCAGGTGGTCGATGCTATCGCCAGTGCTGCCCCCAGTGTCCATGGCAGCATCAGGCTACCCGCTGCACTTGGGCTCCAGCCAAGCTGGGCCTGAAGGTAAAGCATGGCCAGCAGGTTCACCCCGATGAACAGGCCCGGTATGGCCAGGTACAAGACCAGCGACGCCGCGAATACGGGCTCACGGGCCACCGAGAAATCCACCAGTGGTGCTGCACTGCGCCGAGAATGCCTGATGTAGCCGGCGAGCAAGCCTGCCCCCAGCAGCAACCACGCAGCAGCCTTGCAGGCCGCACCATTGCCTGCTTCGGTCATGCCCAGCAAGCCGATGCCAATGCCGGCCCCGGCCAGGAGCATGCCCTTGCCATCGAAAGCTTCTGGAGCCGCCGTTGCCGGTGTGCGCGGTAACCAAACAGCCCCCAGCACCAGCGTGATCAGCGCGATCGGCAGGCTGGCGAGCAGCACCCACTGCCACGGCATGTGCTGCGACAACCAGCCACCCAGCACGGGGGATACGGCGGGCGCCAGCAGCCCGGTGGCCATGATCGCCATGGTTACCCTGGGGCGCTCGTCGGCAGCGTACAGCCGGTACACCAGCGCCTGCCCGACCGGAATGAACAGCCCGGCAGCAAAGCCTTGCAGCCCGCGCAAGGGCAATAGCAAAGCCATCTGGCCGGCCCCGAGGATCAACATCGTCGCCGCCGAGAAAAGCACCAGCGACCCCAGCAGCACTGGGCGCTCGCCCAGGCGCTCCCCGAGCCATCGACTGGGCAGCATCCCCAGCATCAGCCCCAGCAGATAGGCAGTGCTTACCCAGGCCAAGGTCGCCACATCGGCCTGCAGGGCTTCGCCGATGCTCGGGGCGACCACCGCCGTGATGAATGTATTGATCAGATCAAGGAAGAACCCCAGCAGGTAAACGCAGGTGATGCGACGACGCATGTCAAGTAAGGCCACGGTGAACTCCAGTCAGCGAGCCTGACTGTAAGCAAACAGCTGCTGGGGCATAAGTGCTGTAATATCGTTCACACTGTTCGCTATTTTTTGACAATCATGCTCGATCTTCACCGTGTTGCCACCTTCGTGGCTGTCGCAGATACCGGCAGTTTCACCAAGGCAGCCCAATTGCTCGCCCTGTCCAAGGCCCGGGTCAGCTTCAACGTCCGGCGCCTGGAAGCAGACCTGGGGGTCAGCCTGCTGGCCCGCAATACCCGTCACACCGTGTTGACCGATGTCGGGGCCACATTCCTGCGCGAGGCGCGCCAGCTGCTTGAGCTTGCACAGCGGGCGTCGGCAAGCGTGCAGCAGTCGCATGCCGGGCTCGGCGGGCGCTTGCGCATCACCAGTACGCCGGCCTTCGCACAGCGAGCGGTGCTGCCCTTGATGGCGGACATGGCAGAGGCTCACCCTGATCTGTCGATCGAGCACGTAGCCTCATCGCAGCTCAGTGACCTGGTTGCCGAACGCTTTGATGTCGCCATCCGCCTGGGGCAGTTGGCAGACTCCGATTTCAAGGCCGCCAGAATTGGCGACTATGCGTTGCAAGTGGTCGCCAGCCCGGCGTACCTGCAGCGCCACCCGATCGCCTCGCCGCACGCGCTGGTACACGCGCACTGGCTGGCGCATACGCAACTGCGCGATGCGCCGTGGCGCTTCTTCAAGCCCGGGTTGTTGCCCCGTCACGCGCGCTTCGAGTACCCACCGCGGTTGCAGGCGGACAGCGCCGAAGCCTTGATGGCCATGGCCGTGCGCGGCCTAGGGGTGACGCTTCTGCCAGCCTGGCTAGTGGGTGAAGCCATCGCCATGGGTGAACTCGACGCCGTCGTCGACCCCGCGCATCTGCTGCGCCAGCCCATCCATGCGCTGTACCGGAACAGCATGTATGTACCGGCTGCGATCCGCGTTTTCATCGACCAGCTGACGGATCGATGGGCTGCGCTGGAAACCACGCGGTAGAGGCAGGATCAGCAACCTGCCAGGTTCTGGCGTTGCTGCAGCACGTTGTTTATCTCAGTGGTCAACTGGCGTGTGGCCGCTTCTATGCTTCCCTCGTTACGGCACAGCAGCCAGCCGTGTTCTGCAGCCGCACGCTCGAACGCCTCGGTGCAGGCAGCCTGTTCCTCCAGACGATGGATGACCGTGCTGCCCAGCCCTCGTGTGCGGGCTGCGGCCCTGGCCCATGAAGTCTGCGGGTCGGTGACCACGCCGACGTGCAGGTCTGGCACCTGGACATCACGGCGCAGGTTCAATTGCAAGATGTCGGCAAATGGCACGCTGCGGCGAAACGCGGCGTCGGACGGGTACCAGCGATCGATCAGGATGATGCTGCCCAGCGGCTGGCGTGGCAGCACGGACCGGGAAATCCAGGCCCGGCTTTCGGCAAAACGTTCACAAACCTGCAGCTCCAGCTCGCACGAGGGGTTTCTGGCGAGCTGGTTGACCAGGGCCATGGTCTCGCGCCTGAAGGGGTCGTTGTTCTTTTCGCACAGGCGGATCACCTTCTTGCCTTCGGCCCTCAGGGCCTGGGTAACGGCCTCGAGCAGCGTGGTCTTGCCGGTGCCCTTGGGGCCGTCCATGGAAACAAACAGCGGGCGGTTCATGTTCGGTACCGGTTGGGTTTGGGGCGGGATGAGAGCATTTATTGCGACGCGGGTTCAAGGGGAAGCGTGAGGGGTACATTTGTACTCCGCAGCAGGAAATGATCGGTTCGGATGGAAGAGTTCATGGTTTTTGGCAGATTGCGCCAGGGCTGACAGGCGCTGCATATTTTGCGGCAAGCACCTGTCAGCCCTGACGCCCCCCCTCAAACCCGAGCCTTCCAGCCCACCTCCCGCAGTGCCGCCAGCAGCGCTGCCCCCGCCAGCCCTGGCACCTGTCGTCCGTCCCCGGCCACCATGCCCCGGCTGGCCAGCATCGCGTTGACGATCGCTTCCTCCACCGCCTCGGCCGCCGCCGCAAACAGCGGCGAAATATGGTCATTGTTGACCATCGCCACCTGCGCCGTGGTCGGCAGATCGCGGCGGTTGTAGTCGGCCGGCGCCAGCCCGGTATTACCCGTTGAAAACGCCAGGAACACATCACCACTGGAATCGTCGGTGCCGCCCCCCGTGCGGGCAATTCCCAGCGCAGCACGTTGCGCCAGGCGCTGGCATTGATGCGGCAGCAACGGTGCATCGGTAGCCAGCACCACCACGATCGAGCCCATACCCGCGGTGTCCTGCTGTGCAAATGGCGACGGCAGGTCCAGTAGCACCCGGCCCACCGGATAACCGTCCACCCTCAGCTCACGACGCTGGCCGTGATTGGCCTGGACGAACGCACCCACAGTCCAGCCACCCTGCTCTGCCGGCACCACCCGTGACGCGCTGCCAATGCCGCCCTTGAACTCATGGCAGATCATGCCGGTGCCGCCGCCAACCGCGCCCTCGGCCACCGCCCCGCTGCTGGCGGCGGCCAGCGCTTGCTGGACCAGGTCCGCATCCACATGCTGGCCCCAGATATCATTCAACACCCCGTCGTAGGTCTCCATCACCACCGGCATGCACCAATAGGTCGACGTGTCGGCCAGGGTCGCATGCTCGTGCGCGATCAGCGCGTCGCGCACTACCCCGACGCTGTGCGTGTTGGTGGTAGCGATGGGAGTGGTCAGCAGGCCCGCTTCACGAATCCATTCCAGCCCCGTGGCATCGCCATTGCCGTTCAGCACATGGCAACCGGCAAAGCAGGGCTGGTAGCGCGCCGGTCCGTCGCGGGGCTCAATGACACTGACCCCGGTGCGCACAGGTTTGCCGCCATGGCTGGTGTTCAAGGTGGCGTGGCCCACCCGTACGCCAGGTACATCGGTAATTGCATTGTGGGGGCCTGGCTGGCCAAGGCCCAGCGTAATGCCCAGGTCGCGTGCTCGCATCATGTCTCTCGCTCAAAGTTTCTGGAAGGCAGGGCTCAACTTGCCGTATGTGCCGTACAGCACCACAGAGGTCAGCAGCATGCCAAGGATGATCAGGATGTCCCGGGCCGAAGCCTCACTCAGGAGGGTGGTCAACAGGTACCCCGCCCCCGTCACCGCAACCAGTGCCGGCAGAGGCCACAGCGGCATCCGGTACGGGTGTTCGCGGTCACGCCGCAGTACCCGGCTGAACAGCGCGCACAGGCCCACCACCAGGTACACGCCGAGGATCAGCAGTACCGTGAAGGAGGTAAGCTCCGACAAGCTGGAGCTGAAGGTCAGGGCCGCAGAGGGCACGGCGAGGAACAGCGTGGCCAGCCACGGCGATTCCCACTTGGCGTGGATGCGGGTGAAGGCACGGTTCAGGGTGGGCATCCACAACGCGTCTCGCCCACTGCTGTAGATCACCCGGCCACTCTGGATCACCAGCGCGATGATCGCGTTGAACACCGAAAGGAAGATACCGGCACTGACCAGGCGCGACAGCGTTTCGTTGCCATGGGCGGTCAGCAGGTAGCCGATCGGGTCGGGACTTGCCAGCATCGCTTCCAGCGAGGGCGCACCGATCAGCAACGCCACCAGCGGAATCACTTCGATGGCTACCACCAGCACCAGCGACCACAGTACCGCCCGAGGGATACCGCGCCCGCCACACTTCATGTCCTCGGCCAGCAACACGGCGCCGCCATAACCGTTGAACGAGAACAGCGCCGTACCGACCGCCCCGATCACCAGTGCCCAGGGTGCCGCGTGCAATATCCCGTTATCCAGTACCAGTGGGGTGACGAGCGTGCCGAGCGGTTGCTGGGCGTGGCCAAAGCCCAACACCACGATCACCATCAGTGCCGCTACCTCAAGCAGCAGGCAGATGCCGGTGACCCACGCGTTGAGCTTGATGTTGAGGATGCCGAGCAGATAGCCCAGCGCCACAATCACCAAGGCCACCGTCTGCCCGTCCAGCTGGGTACCCAGTGCCGCATTCAGGTAGGTGGCTGCCCCGGTGGCCAACACAGGCGGCACAAATACCAGCATGGCCAGCACGGTAAGAAAGGTCGCGTAACCTGCCATGCCGCCAAAGACCCGTTTGGCGAACACGTATTCGCCGCCGGCGGCGCTGTGCGCACGGCCCAGCTCGGCGTAGCAAAGCGCGAACATCAGCGCCAGCACGCCACCGAGCACAAAGGCCCAGATTACTCCGGTACCTGCCTGGGCAATGGCAAACGGCGCAATCACGAATACCGAACTGGCGGGGGTTACCGAGGACACGGTAATGGCAACTACATCAGGCACGCTCAGCGTGGGTTTCAGCGCCGGGGTGGGGGCATTACAGGACGTCATATGTTCATCCTCACGTTATTGTTGGTGTGTCAGGAGGCAGAACCAGCAGGCGAACGATGGCGGGCTCGACGGCCCGCTTGATGGGGATGGAATCTATGCGCCAGCACCCGCCTGGACAATTCCCACTAAGGGTTACCCCCGTTGACAGCGGCGGCCAATAGCGCACCAATGCCTTACCGCTTTCAAGGACCGTGTCGTGGACATTCTCTTTCATGAAGTTGCCGGCCACGCCGCCCTGGCCCGAACTATCGAACACATCGGCGGCCCGCGCTTCTGGCGGCAGCTGATCCTGGTGTTGCGCCACTGGGTGCCATTCGACAATGCGCTGGCAATTCACTTCCCGCCCCAGGGCGCCCCGCACGTGCTGGAGGAATACGATGCCGCGCCAGCGCCCGCCGCCGGTGAGCTGTACCTCGACGGGCTGTACCTGCTCGACCCTTTCTACCAGGCTGCGCGCGAAGGCTTGCCCAGTGGTTGCTACCACCTCGAGGAGGTGGCGCCGGATCACTTCTGGCAAGCGGACTATTACCTGAACTACTTCCAGGCCCATGTGCTGGTGGACGAAGTACAGTTTCTGCTGCAGTTGCCCGACGGGGTGCTGTCGCTGTCGCTGGGCATGCGCCGCGCGTTCGAGACGGCGGAGCTGGGGAAACTCACCTTGGTCAGTGCCTGGGTATTGGCGTTGCTCCAGCAGCACTGGGCCCGCAGCGGCGTCTCGGTACCCGTTCAGCCAGCCGTTGGCGACGCCTTGGCAAGGTTCGGCCAAGGCCTGTTGTCCGAGCGCGAGCTGGAAATCGCCCGGCTCATCCTGCGCGGCTACTCGTCCAAGGCCATGGCACAACGGCTGGGGATCTCGCCCGAGACCATCAAGGTGCACCGACGGCACCTGTACACGAAACTGAACATCTCGTCCCACCCCGAACTGTTCTCGATGTTCATTCGCGAGCTCGGGTTTTCCGATGACCGCGGGGCGAACCCGATTGCCTGAACGCGCCTGGCCGGCTTGCTATCCCCAAGCCGAACAATGCCTGCTAGGCTGACGGCGGCGGCCCTGCTGGCGGCCTTTTCATTTCCCCCACAGGCACGGGCCAATGACCTCCAACCCTGAAGTAAACCTGACCAACTGCGACCGCGAGCCCATCCAGATACCCGGCAGCATCCAGCCCCATGGCTGCCTGCTGGCCTGTGACGTGTCAGCCAGCACCATCCTGCGCCACTCGCTCAATGCGCAAGCCTTGCTCGGCGTAACGGGTGAACTGAACGGTCAGAAGCTGCATGCGGTACTGGGCGACGAGGTGGCGCATACCCTGCGCAACGCCTTGGCGCGCACCCGCGAAGCTGCGCGGCCAGCGCTCAGTTTCGGCGTGGTGCTGCCCAGCGGCCAGGCCGTCGATGTCGCGGCCCACACGTTCAAGGGCACGGCGATCCTCGAGCTCGAGCCCGCAGGCGCCAGCATCGCCGAGCCGATAGAACTGGCCCGTACCTTGATCGGCCAGCTGCGCGAAATCGACCAGACCACCAAGCTGTTCCGCGACGCCGCGCGTTTTGTCCGCGCCGTGCTCGGCTACGACCGGGTGATGATCTACCAGCTGGGTGCCGATGGCGCCGGCAAGGTGGTAGCCGAGGCCAGGCGCAGCGGCCTGGAAAGCTTCATGGGCCAGTACTTTCCTGCCTCCGACATCCCCAAGCAGGCCCGCGCGCTGTATTTGCGCAACCCGATCCGGGTCATTTCCGACGCACAGTTCAAGGCCGTGGCCATCGACCCTGTACTCGACCCGTCAGGCGAGCCGCTCGACCTGTCCTACGCGCACCTGCGCAGTGTCTCGCCGATCCATTGCGAGTACCTGAGCAACATGGGCGTGCGCGGCTCGATGTCGATTTCGGTCATCGTCAACGGCGAGCTCTGGGGGATGATCGCTTGCCATCATTACGCGCCACGTACCCTGGCCATGGGGCAACGGGTGGCTGCGGAAATGTTCGGCGAGTTTTTCGCGCTGCATATCGAGACGTTGCGCAGCCGGCAAAGGCTCGAAACCGCCGTGCAGGTGCACAAGGCACTGGGCCGCATGCTGCGCGATGCCAGCAAGTCTGAAGATATCGACGGGTTCTTCCACGCGCGCCTGCCGCAGTTCATGTCGCTGATCCCCTGCGATGGCATTGGCATGTCGCTGCAAGGCCGCTGGGCATCTGCCGGGCTGGCCCCGCCCACGTCGGCTGTGCCTGAATTGCTGCGCCTGGCAGACATGGTCGCCGAAGGCCGCACCTGGGCGTCCAACCGGCTCTCGACGGTGCACCTGTCAGCCCAGGCGTACAGCACCGATGTCTCTGGCGTGCTGATCATCCCGATGTCACAGCGCCCACGGGACTACCTGATCTTCTTCCGCAAGGAAGTGATCGAGACCCTCGACTGGGCCGGCGATCCGAACAAGACCTATGACAGCGGCGCGCTGGGCGATCGCCTGACGCCGCGCAAGAGCTTCGCCATCTGGAAAGAGACCGTTCACCAGCAGTCGCTGCCGTGGACCGAACAGGACCGCCAGTTCGGCGATGCCATCCGCTCCGCCGTCGTCGAGGTGGTGTTGCACAACAGCGAGTTGCTTGCCAGCGAGCGCTCCAAGGCCGACATGCGCCAGCGCATCCTCAACGAAGAACTCAACCACCGGGTCAAGAACATCCTCTCGCTGATTGGCGCGCTGGTCGCCCACCCCACCACGGAAAGCCAGACCCTGCAGGACTATGTGGCGACCTTGAAGGGGCGCATCCAGGCCTTGTCACTTGCCCATGACCAGGTGGTGCGTGGTGATGGTGGCGGGCGCCTGGCCATGCTGCTCGAGGCCGAGCTCTCGCCCTACCGCACTGCCGCCGGCATGATCGAGTTGCACGGCCCGAACGTGATCCTGGATGCGCGCGCCTACTCGGTCATGGCGCTGGTGCTGCACGAGCTGGCCACCAACGCTGCCAAGTATGGTGCGCTGTCGCGGGCAGGCGGCAAGCTTGCGGTACATTGGGCAATCGACGCCGCCTACGCCTGCGACATCCACTGGCGTGAAAGCGCCGGGCCGGTGATTCGTCCCCCGAGCCGCAGGGGCTTTGGCTCGGTGCTTATCGAGCGCAGCATACCGTTCGACCTGGGCGGTACCAGCACGGTGGAGTATCACCCCGAAGGACTGCAAGGGTTTTTCAGGATCCCGGCCAAGCACCTGTCCGTAGCCGAAGAGATCGAACCCCCTACCCTGGCCTTGCCCATCGCCCGGGCAGCCGAGGCTTTTGCAGGCCGGCCAGGCTTGTGCGTACTGATCCTCGAGGACCAGTTGGTGATAGCGGTAGGCCTGGAGCAGATTCTGAACGATGCGCAGATCAAGGACGTGATTACCGCAAGCTCCGAAGACGAGGCAATACGCTTGCTTGCCAAACGCAAACCGGACGTTGCGATACTGGATGTGAATCTGGGGACCGGGACGTCGATATCCGTCGCCGATGAACTGCTGCGCCAGCAGGTGCCGTTCCTGTTTGCCACGGGTTACGGCGAGGGTGTCAGCATTCCCGAGCACCTGGGGCACGTTCCCGTCACGCGCAAGCCTTATGATGCCAATACCATCCTGGCCAGCCTGCAAGGTCTTCTGCGCTGAGGCAATTGGGCCACTCTGCGACCAGGGCCTCACTGATGTAAGCCGGGGCGGTATTGTGTGGGAGCGGGTTGACCCGCGAAGAATCCAACACGGTATATGGCACCGGCTTCGCCGGTGTTCGCGGCTAAAGCCGCTCCCACAGGGTACGCGGAGCGCCCAGCATCAGTTCTCTGCGCGACAGCGCAGCCCAATGGGCTGGGCGATCTACTACAGAAGACAGTTGCACCCACAGGTACGGCGCCGATGCGTCGTACCTGTGGGGCCAGGCGTTACACCGCCAGCGCGCGCTCGCGCAGCTCGCTGTTGAGGATGCGGTCGTTCTCGCTGTAGTCGACCGGGCAGTCGATCACGTGCACGCCCGGGGTCTTGATGCAGTGCTCCAGCAGCGGCAGCAGGCCTTCGGCGCTTTCCACGCGGTGGCCGTTGGCACCGTACGCTTCGGCGTATTTGACGAAGTCCGGGTTGCCGTAATCCAGGCCGAAATCGGTGAAGCCCATGTTGGCCTGTTTCCAGCGGATCATGCCGTAGCCATCGTCACGCAGGATCACCACGGTGATGTGCATGTTCAGGCGCACTGCAGTTTCCAGCTCCTGGCTGTTCATCATGAAGCCGCCGTCGCCACATACCGAAATCACCGGGCGGTCCGGGTGCACCAGGTGCGCAGCCATTGCCGATGGCAGGCCGGCGCCCATGGTCGCCAGGGCGTTGTCCAGCAGCACGGTATTGGGCTTGTGCGCCTTGTAGTTACGGGCGAACCAGATCTTGTAGATGCCGTTGTCCAGAGCAACGATGCCTTCGGACGGCAGTACGCGACGGATATCGGCAACCATGCGCTGCGGGTACACCGGGAAGCGGTTGTCGTCAGCGCCTTCGGCGATCTGCGCTTCGTTGGCCTCACGAATGGCCAGCAGGCGGGTGAAGTCCCAGTGCGAAGTGTCGTTCAGGGCTTCGCTGATCTGCCACACGGCGTTGGCGATGTCGCCGATCACCTCCACCTGCGGGAAGTACACGGCATCGACTTCGGCCGAGCGGAAGTTGATGTGGATGACTTCGGTGCCACCGCGGACCATGAAGAACGGCGGCTTCTCGATCACATCGTGGCCGATGTTGATGATCAGGTCGGCGGCCTCGACGGCGCGGTGAACGAAGTCACCGGACGACAGCGCGGCGTTGCCGAGGAAGCGTGGATGACGCTCGTCGACCACACCTTTACCCATCTGGGTGGTGATGAACGGGATGCCGGTCTTGTCGATCAGCTGCTTGAGGACCTTGGCGGTCATCTTGCGGTTGGCGCCGGCGCCGATCACCAGGATCGGGCTACGGGCGTTCTGCAGCTTTTCCAATGCAGCTTCGATGGCGACGTGCTCGGCCAGCGGGCGGCGGTGCAGGCTGCGCGGGATCGGCAGTGCATCGGTCTGCTCGGCGGCGATGTCTTCCGGCAGCTCCAGGTGAACCGCACCCGGCTTTTCTTCTTCGGCCAGGCGGAAGGCTTCGCGCATGCGCGCCGGGATGTTGTCGGCCGAGGCGAACTGGTGGGTGTACTTGGTGATGGGGTCCATCATGCCGCACACGTCAATGATCTGGAAGCGGCCCTGCTTGGACTTCTTGATCGGCTTCTGCCCGGTGATCATCATCATCGGCATGCCGCCCAGGTAGGCGTAGGCGCTGGCGGTGACCAGGTTGGTGGCGCCAGGGCCGAGGGTTGACAGGCTTACGCCGGTCTTGCCGGTCAGGCGACCGTAGGTGGCAGCCATGAAACCTGCAGACTGCTCATGACGGGTCAGTACCAGCTTGATCTTCGACTTGCGCAGGGATTCGAGCAGGTCGAGGTTTTCCTCACCGGGAATGCCGAATACATACTCGACACCTTCGTTTTCCAGGCATTGCACAACGACATCGGCGGCCTTGGCCATTTGGGGTACTACCTCAAAATCTTCGTGGGATTGCAGATTTATTAAGCTGTGTGACTGAGATGTTGCAGGATGTCTCAGTGGCGCGCATCGTAGGCCCTCTGGTTAATAATAATAAATATATTGTTATGATGCTTGGCATCACATTTCGTTATGAATGCTCCAAGCATGAAAGGTAGTTCCCCTCAATGAACCTCAAGGCATTGCGCTGCTGCGTCGAGATCGTCCGGCAGGGCAGCTTCACCAAGGCCGCGCAGCACCTGCACATTGCCCAGCCGGCGCTGAGCATGGCGGTTACCCGGCTGGAAGAAGAACTGGGCGTGACCTTGTTCAACCGCACTACCCGCAAAGTCATACTCACTGCCGAGGGCGAGCAGTTCCTGCCACGCATTGCCTCGGCGCTGCGCGAGATGGATATTGCCCGGCAAGAGCTGCGCGACATGGCCGACCTGAAACGAGGCGAAGTGCGCCTGGGCATTCCGCCGATGTTCGGCCTGCACTACGTGCCCGGGTTGATGAACGCCTTCCGCCAGTTGTACCCGGGCATTGCCATGACCGTGTTCGAAGGCAGTGCCGAAGATATTGGCCAGCGACTGGAGCAGCGGGAAATCGACTTGGCCCTGCTGGAGTCCAGGCGCGTACCGCCCGACAAGGAATCGATCCTGCTGGGCAGTGACGAGATGCTGGGCTGCATGCACCCCGACCATCCCTATGCCGGCAAGGCCTTTCTCACCGCCGAAGACTTGCGCAATACCGATATGGTGGTATTTGACCGTACGTTCGTGCAGCGCCAGCTGCTGGACGCGTTTTTCGCCGAGCATGGCATCACCTACCAGGTGGCCCTGCAGAGCAACTTCGTTTCGCTGGTGGTGCAGGCTGCGCTGGACAACATGGGCGTGGCCACCCTGCTGCGCTCGGTGCAGCAGCGTACCCCGGGCATCGTCGGCGTGCCGTTCCGGCCGGCGCAGCAGATGAGCTTCCGGTTGTGCTGGCGCTCGGGGGAGTATCTGTCGTTGGCCAGCAAGCGGTTTATCGACTTTGCCGCGCAGACGCATTACCTGGAGCGTTGATACCAGCCTGTTCCGGCCCTTTCGCGGCTAAAGCCGCTCCCACAGGGATCTCGCAAGCTTCTGGATTCTGAGCAAGACAGTAGCTCCCAAAAAGGTGTTGCGCGGTACCTGTAGGAGCGGCGTTAGCCGCGAACACCGGCAAAGCCGGTGCCAGGCCCCACATTGCTGCCAGGTCGTTCGGTAGTACATTTGTACTCCACCCGATAGCACGCCAACAATCCGCCGGGTATCGATCTGCATTTGTCGCGATACAACCCGTTCAAGTGCCAGCGAAAACTGTTGATTCATTGCATTTCAACAGGTTCTTGCCTGCGCTTCGCCTCCCTACAATGGCCTCACAACAACAAACGAGCCCAGCTCCGTGAGGCACGACCCCCATGTACAGAGACCACATCGTCAAACCGCGCGCCACTGACAACCCGGCCTTCATGGGCCTGGTCACTGCCGTGATATTTGCGCTCGCCCTGCTTTATGGCGTCGGCGACGGTAGCCTGGCCCGGCTGATGGGGCCGATCGTGCTCGACCTGCAGGCACCGTTGCTGCGCAACATCGCGGTGGCCGGGACGCTGGCAATCACCCTGGTACTGAACCTGTTCATCCTCGGCCGTTTTCCGCTGCGGGCCCAGGTGATCACGGTCTGGTGCGAACTGTTGCTGCTGTTCCTGCTGTTCTTCGGCACCTTCGACCTGTCCTACAGCTTCATCGCCAGCAAGGTTGGCTTCATGATCACCCAAGGGGTGTTCACGACTGTCTACGTCTCCACGGTCTCGATCGCCATCGCCTTCGTCCTGGCACTGCTGGGCGCCACCGCACGGTTGTCGTCCAACGGCTTCGCCATCGCCATTGCCAGCTTCTACACATCGTTTTTCCGCGGCGTGCCACTGCTGATCCAGATCTACCTGATCTACCTCGGCATCCCCCAGCTCGGCTATGTGGTCGGCGCAGTGCCGGCAGGCATCCTGGCGTTGTCGCTGTGTTACGGCGCCTATATGACCGAGATCTTCCGTGCCGGCATCAGCAGCATCCCGCGCGGTCAATGGGAAGCCTCGCGGGCGATTGGCCTGACACCCTTCCAGGCCATGACCCGGGTGATCCTGCCGCAGTCGATGCGGCTGATCATCCCGCCTACGGGCAACCAGTTCATCTCCATGCTCAAGGACAGCTCGCTGGTGTCGGTAATCGGCGTCTGGGAGTTGATGTTCCTCGCCCGCACCCAAGGCCGTGCAGAGTTCCGCCACCTGGAAATGCTGATCACCGCCGCTGTCCTGTACTGGGTCCTGTCGATCCTGCTGGAAACCGTGCAGTCACGTCTGGAAAAACGTTTCGACCGCGCACACCGCTGATCGAGGAGCCTGATGATGAACCAGCCTTACACCCCCGCTGCCACCCAGGCCGCCGTGTCCATTCGCGGCCTGCAGAAATGGTACGGCGAGTTTCACGTGCTCAAGGGCATCGACCTGGAGATCGCCAGCGGCGAGATCGTGGTGGTCTGTGGCCCGTCCGGCTCGGGCAAGTCCACGCTGATCCGCTGCCTGAACCTGCTTGAGGACTTCCAGAAAGGCCAGGTGCTGATCGCCGGCAACCCGCTGGGCCGCGACGCCGCCAGCGTGGCTGCCGTGCGCCGCCAGGTGGGCATGGTGTTCCAGCAGTTCAACCTGTTCCCGCACCTGACCGTGCTGGAAAACCTGATGCTCGGCCCGCGCCTGGTCAGCAAGCTCAGCGACACCCAGGCCCGCGCGCTGGCCCTGGAGTACCTGGACCGGGTGCGCATCGCCAGCCAGGCCGACAAGTTTCCGGGGCAGCTTTCCGGCGGCCAGCAACAGCGCGTGGCGATTGCCCGAGCGCTGTGCATGAAGCCGCGGATCATGCTGTTCGACGAACCCACCTCGGCGCTGGACCCTGAAATGGTCAAGGAGGTGCTCGACGTGATGGGCGAACTGGCCCAGGACGGCATCACCATGCTTTGCGTCACCCACGAAATGGGCTTCGCCCGACGGGTCGCCGACCGCATCATTTTCATGGACCACGGCCAGGTCATCGAGCAGGGCCAGCCCAGCGAATTCTTCGACAACCCACGCCATGCGCGCGCCAGGGAGTTTCTCTCGCAGATCCTCAGCCACTGAGGCCTGTGTCTACCGCTGTGCCAACACCACAACAACAAACGCATACCCGGAGACTTACCGAATGAACCCAGTCGCACGCTTGTTCGCTTCTACCGCCGTCGCCGCCAGCCTGGCCCTGATGGCCAGCACCGCCTGGGCGGGCGCCACCCTGGAGCGCATCCACCAGGGCAAGGTGATGAAAGTGGCCACGGCGGCCAACTGGCCACCGCAGTCGTTCCTCGGCGAGGACAACACACTCCAGGGCTTCGACATCGACGTGGCCAACGAGATCGGCAAACGCCTGGGCACCCAGGTGGCGTTCGTCACCCCCGAGTACGGCATCATCACCGCCGGACGCTGGGCCAGCCGCTGGGACCTGTCGGTCGGCTCGATGACGCCCACCACCGAACGTGGCCGGGTGCTCGACTTCCCGGCGATCTACTACTACACCCCGTACGTATTCGCCGTGCACAAGGACGCCGCCGGCGCCAGCGCTGCCGACCTCAACGGCAAGACCATCGGCGTCGAAGCGGGCACCACCTCCGAGGACTACATCAACCGTCGGTTGAAGATCGACGCGGCGGACGTGCCCGCCTTCAGCTACAGCGTCGAGCCGGGCGCTGTACAGACCTACGGCGACAGCATGGGCCCGCTGGATGACCTGCGCATGGGCAATGGCACGCGCCTGGACGCCACGCTGTCGGCGCTGCCAACCATCATGGGCGCGATCAAGGCCGGCTACCCGATTGCCCCGGTGCAGGGCAAGCCCGCCTACTACGAGCCGCTGGCCATCGCCACCGACAAGGGCGACGACGCCTTCAACGCCGAGCTGGCCAAGGCCGTCGACGGCATGAAGGCCGACGGCACGCTGAAGCAGCTGTCCGAGAAGTGGTACGGCGCCGACCTCACGCAAGTCCAGTAACCCCTGACCCGCAGGCCAGCGCCCTTCTGCTGAAGGGCGTGCGGCCGCCCCGTGCCCGCCAGACCTGCAAACCCTAGCCAAAGGAAGCCCCAGGCGATGTCCAGCTACAGCAACAACTACTACACCGGGACCATGCGCCCCGCCGCGCAGCGCCCGGCACTGAGCGGCCAGACCCGCGCTGACGTGTGCGTCATCGGCGGTGGCCTGGCCGGCCTGAGCGTGGCCCGCGAACTGCTGGCGCGTGGTCGTTCGGTGGTACTGCTCGAGGCCGCACGGGTGGCCTGGGGCGCTTCCGGGCGCAATGGCGGCTTCGTGCTGCAAGGCTGGTCCGAAGGGCTTTCGGCGATCGAGCGACGCTGCGGCAAGCCCACCGCCGCTGCATTGTTCCGCTTGTCGCTGGAAGGGGTGGATATCGTCCGCGACACCATCGCGCAGAACCAGTTGCCAGGCTGCGCTGCCACTACCGGCAAGCTCAGCGTGGTGCGCTACGACGACGCCGACAACTTGCAGCGCACCCGCGACCGCATGGCCCGCGACTTCGGTTTCGAGATGGAATACCTGGGTACCGATGCGCTGCGCAGCCGCCTGAACACCGACCGCTACTTCCAGGGCTTGCGCGACAGCCACGGTTTTCATTTCCACCCACTGAACTACTGCCTTGGGCTGGCCGAACTGGTCGAGCTTGCCGGTGGCCGCATTCACGAACAGTCGCCCATGCTGCAGGTACAGCACAACAACGGCCATCATCGCGTGAGCACCGCCCACGGCGCGGTTATCTGCAACGACGTGGTGTATTGCTGCGGCGGCTACGGTGGCCCCGAGTTCGGCGCGCTGCGCCGGGCGTTCTTGCCGATTGCCACCTATGTCGTGCTCACCGAACACCTGGATGAGCGCTTGCGTGACGTGGTACGTACCACGGATGCGGTGGGTGACAACCGCCGCGCCTCGGACTACTACCGCATTGTCGAAGGCGACCGCCTGCTGTGGGGCGGCCATATCACCACACGCAACCTGCAGGACGAACAGCGCCTGGGGCAGTTGCTGACCCGCGACATCCTGAGCGTGTACCCACAGTTGCAGGGCCTGAAAATTGCCAAGGCCTGGTCCGGGCTGATGGGCTACGCCCGCCACAAGATGCCGCACATCGGCCCGCTGGGCCCGGGGCTGTGGGCCTGTACTTCATTTGGGGGCCATGGTATGAACACCGCACCCGTGGGCGCGCGAGTGGTCGCCGAGGCGGTCTGCGGCGAAACCGACCGCTACCGCCTGTTCGACGCCTATGGGCTGCAATGGAACGGCGGACCATTCGGGCCGGCCGCGGCCCAGACCGTGTATGCCGGGCTTAAGCTGATGGACAAGTTCCAGGAAGCCCGCGCGCAACACAGCAACTAGAACGACAACCAGGAACTGCCATGGACGCCCTCCCCCCCGGCGCACTGTTCAAACTCACCGAAAAGGACAGGCAATTGCTGGCGCTGCTGCAGGCCAACGCCCGCGAGCCCACCGCGTCGCTGGCGCGCAAGCTGGGCGTATCGCGCTCGGCGGTGCAAGAGCGCATCAACCGCCTGGAAAACGCCGGGGTGATCACCGGCTACAGCGTGCGCATCGACCAGGACAAGCTGCAGCAGGTGATCAACTGCTTCACCATGACCTCGTGCAGCAACAAGAGCTACACCGACGTGATGACCACCTTGCGCAAGATGGACTCGGTGCAGGCGGTGTATGCGGTGTCGGGCGAAATGGATTTCATCATCCACCTGACCACACACACCCTGGGCGAGCTGAATGCCGAGCTGACGTGTATCAACATGATCAAGGGCGTGACCCATACGGCTTCGCACATTGTGATGGAGACCAAGTTCAGCAAGAAGCTGACATTGTGATTGCGGTTCGTATTGTTTGCCGCGAGTTCCCCTGGATGATGAAAATCCCAAGGCAGCGCCCAAAGCCAATAACCCGTTGATACGCACCGGACGCCAGCCGAAATGCGAGGAAGCTCGGCGCTTCCTCGACGTTGCAGTCACAGATTGACTATGATCCCACCTTGAACGTTTCAGCATGTTTCAATAAGGATCCAGATGTCAGTCCAGGAACACCCCCCTCTCCCCAGTAAAAGCATCGTCGCCAAGATGGAAGCGGCCATGGCGCTGGGCAGCTTCGCCATCGGCACCGGCGAGTTCGCCATCATGGGCCTGATGCCCGACATCGCCAGCAACCTGCAATTGAGCGAACCGCAAGTGGGCCATGCAATCAGTGCCTATGCGCTGGGGGTCATGGTCGGTGCCCCCACGCTGGCGATTCTCGGCGCCAAGCTGCTGCGCAAGCACATGCTGCTGCTGTTGATGCTGCTGTATGCCCTCGGCAACCTGGCAACCGCTTTCGCGCCCTCATTCGGTGGCCTGGTCGCGTTCCGCTTCATCAGCGGCCTGCCCCACGGCGCCTACTTCGGCATCGCCGCGGTAGTGGCATCGAGCATGGTGGCCAAGGACCAGCGGGCAGGTGCGGTGGCGCGGGTGATGATGGGGCTGACCCTGGCCATGCTGCTTGGCAACCCGGTCGCCACGCTGCTGGGCCAGTACTTCGGTTGGCGTTCGGCATTCGTGCTGGTGGGCGCCATCGCGTTGTGCACCATGGTGCTGGTGTGGCGTTGCGTGCCCCAACGTCACGATGAAGTGCGCAGTGACCCGCGTAAGGAACTGCAGGCCTTTGCCCTGCCGCAGGTATGGATGGCACTGGCCATCGCCTCGATCGGTTTTGCCGGCATGTTCTGCGTGTTCAGCTACCTGGCACCGACCATGCTGCAGGTGACCCAGGCGTCGCCGCAATGGATTCCATTCGGCCTGGCGGCATTCGGCGTGGGCGGCATCGTCGGTAACATCGCGGGCGGCAAACTGTTCGACCGCCTGCAGTTCCGCGCTGTGGGGCTGGTACTGGTGTGGTCGGTTGCTGTGCTGCTGTTCTTCACCTTTGCCGCGCAGGCACTGTGGAGCCTGCTGCTGGGCATTGCCCTGGTAGGCACCATGATTGCCCTGGCAGCGCCGCTGCAGATCCGCCTGATGGACATTGCCCATGAAGCCCCAAGCCTGGCGGCGGCATCGAACCATGCGGCGTTCAACCTGGCCAATGCGCTGGGGCCGTGGCTGGGTGGCATGGCGATCACTGCAGGCATGGGCTGGACCGGCACCGGGTACATCGGTGCTGCGACGGCGCTGGTCGGCCTGGGTATCTACCTGGTGGCGCGGCGGATGAAGGGCGGGCATTGAGGCCAGCCTTCGGGACGAATGCCAGTCAGTCAAGCAATCGGGGCCGCTTTGCGGCCCATCGCCTGTAGGCGCAGCGTTGTGCTGCGAAAAGGCCTGTCTGATCGATGTACATGCATTGCCAATACTGGACTCTTCGCAGCGCAAGGCTGCTCCTACAGATATGACGTTCCTTTCAAGGAGACGATGATGCAATACGTGAAACTGGGCAGTACCGGGCTCGATATCTCCAGGCTGTGCCTGGGCTGCATGACCTTTGGCGAGCCGGATGCCGGCACCCACCCGTGGACCTTGGGCGAGGACGCCAGCCGGCCGATCATCCGCCACGCCGTCGAGCAAGGCATCAACTTCTTCGACACGGCCAACAGCTATTCCGCCGGCACCTCGGAAATCATCGTTGGCAAACTGCTCAAGGAATTCACCCGCCGCGAAGAAACGGTGATCGCCACCAAGGTGTTCTTTCCCGCCAACATGTGGGAAGGCGCCACCCGCCCCAATGAGCAAGGCCTGTCGCGCAAGGCAATCATGGCCAGCATCGACGCCAGCCTCACCCGCCTGGGCACCGACTACGTCGACCTGTACCAGATTCATCGCTGGGACTACCACACCCCCATCGAGGAAACCATGGAAGCCCTGCATGACGTGGTCAAGGCCGGCAAGGCGCGCTACATCGGCGCCTCGTCGATGTACGCCTGGCAGTTCGCCAAGGCCCAGCAGATAGCGGCCAGCAACGGCTGGAGCCGATTCGTGTCGATGCAGAACTACCTCAACCTGATCTACCGCGAGGAAGAACGCGAGATGATCCCGCTGTGCCTGGACCAAGGCGTTGGCCTGATGCCCTGGAGCCCGATGGCCCGTGGCCGCCTGACCCGGCCGCACGGGTTGCAGACCGAGCGCACGCGCACCGATGTGTCCGGGCAGTCGTTCTATGAAAACACCGAGCTGGAAGACGGCCGGGTGATCGATGTGGTCGAGCAGATCGCCGGCGAACGCGGCGTGCCAATGGCCCAGGTGGCGCTGGCGTGGGTGTTGGGCAAACCTGGCGTATCAGCGCCGATTGTCGGTGCATCGAAACCGGGGCACCTGGATGATGCGCTGGCGGCAATGGGGCTACAGCTGAGCGCAGACGAAGTGGCCCGGCTGCAGGCGCCTTACGTGCCCCACGCGGTGACCGGCTTCAAGTAGCGCTGGGCGCGGAAAATGCTCGACTCTGACACCTTCAGCCGCATGGGCAGCAACGACCCGAACCGACCACTGGGGTGGCTAGGCGAGCTAGTCACCCACGCCAAAAGCATTACAATGCGCGCCCCAATCTGAAATATGTTTTCCCCATGAAATCACTGCTTTACGCCGTAACCTTAGTGTTTTCCTTCACCCTGCCCGCCTTGGCCAACCCGCCTGCGACCTTCACCGAGGCCAAGGTGGTGGCCAAACAGAAGGTTTATCTGGACCAGGCCAGCAGTGCCATGGGCGACCTGTACTGCGGTTGCAAATGGACTTGGGTGGGCCAGTCTGGCGGGCGCATTGATGCGGCCTCCTGCGGTTACCAGACCCGCAAGCAGCAGAACCGCGCCGAGCGTACCGAGTGGGAACATATCGTGCCCGCGCACACCTTCGGCAACCAGCGCCAGTGCTGGAAGAACGGCGGCCGCGAGCACTGCGTGGATGACGACCCGGTGTTCCGCGCCATGGAGGCCGACCTGTTCAACCTGTACCCGGCCGTGGGTGAGGTGAATGGTGACCGCAGCAACTTCAATTATGGAATGGTCGCCGGCAATAGCGGCGAATATGGCCAGTGCACCACCAAGGTCGATTTCGCCCAGCGCGCTGCGGAGCCGCGTGACGAAGTGAAAGGTCTGGTAGCCCGCACCACGTTCTACATGTTCGACCGTTACAAGTTGAGCATGTCGCGCCAGCAACAGCAGTTGTTGATGGCCTGGGACAAGCAGCACCCGGTATCGGCCTGGGAAAAAGAGCGCGAC
This sequence comes from Pseudomonas sp. 8_5_2, assembly GCF_059295255.1. NCBI lineage: Bacteria > Pseudomonadati > Pseudomonadota > Gammaproteobacteria > Pseudomonadales > Pseudomonadaceae > Pseudomonas > Pseudomonas sp. 8_5_2. The sequence continues at coordinate 2,894,431 of NZ_CM181238.1, read as the reverse complement.
CGGCGCATTGCCGCGATCATGGGGCATGCCAACCCGTTCGTGACCGGCGAGCGCAAATGGACAGCCGACTACAAGCCGGCAGGCGCTGGTGTGGTGCAAGCGGTGCCGGCCAAGGCGGCTAAGCCAGAGGCCAAGCCGAGCCTGGCCAGTGCCGGGTCGGTAGGCGCGGTGCTGGGCAACCGCAACAGCCACGTTTATCACCTATCGGTGGGTTGCCCGGGCTACAACCAGGTGGCGGCAAAGAACCAGGTCAGCTTCGCCACCGAAGGAGAGGCGCAGGCAGCGGGTTATCGAAAAGCCGGTAATTGTCGCTAGATCTGCATGGTATCTGGGGCTGCTGCGCAGCCCATCGCCGGCAAGCCAGCTCCCACAGGTCTTTGAAGGCTTGGGCCATCGCAGGCAAGCCAGCTACCACAGATCTTTGGTGGCTTGGGCCTTGCGCAGTCCGTGTGGGAGCTGGCTTGCCGGCGATGGGCCGCAACGCGGCCCCTTGATTTCAAGCACCACACACTTCATTAACCAGGTTCGCAGGCCGCTCACCGGCCAGCGCGCTGAGCAAGTTGTCCACCGCACACCGCGCCATGGCCTGACGGGTTTCCTCGGTCGCCGAGCCGATATGCGGTGTCGCCACCACGTTATCAAGCTGCAACAGCGGCGAATCCACCGCCAACGGCTCGTGCACAAAAACATCCAGCCCCGCCCCGCGTATGCGCCGGGCCCGCAGCGCCTCGATCAGCGCCTCCTCATCCACCACGCGCCCACGCGAGATGTTCACCAGTATCGCCTCAGGCTTCATCAGCGCCAGTTCACGCGCGCCAATCAGGCCTTCGGTGTTGGCACTGAGCGGCACCGTCAGACAAACGAAATCCGCCTGTTGCAACAGCTCATCCAGGCTGCATTGGCGCGCGGCATAACGCGCCTCCACTTCGGGCCTGGCGCTTCGGCTATGGTAGAGCACGCGCATACCAAAGCCCGCCGCAGCACGCCGGGCCAGGGCTTCGCCGATACGGCCCATGCCGACGATACCCAGCGTCTTGCCATGCACATCACTGCCAAACTGTGCGGGCCCCAGGTTGGCCTGCCAGCGCCCTTCACGCACCCAGTTCGCCAGCTCCACTACCCGCCTGGCAGTCGCCAGGATCAGGGCAAACCCCGTGTCGGCAGTAGTTTCGGTGAGCACGTCAGGTGTGTTGGTCAACATCACGCCTCGCCGGTTGAGCTCGGCAATGTCATAGTTGTCCACGCCCACCGAAACGCTGGACACGACCTCCAGCTGTGGTGCCAGGTCGAGCAGGCCGGCGTCCACGCGCAAGCTCGCGCCCAGCAACCCATGGGCGCCCGGCAAGGCGTCGCGCAAGCGGGCCAGGCCATCGGCCTGGGTAGTGTCCACCCAAGTCACCTCGACCCGCTCGTGCAAGCGTGCCATCAGGTCATCGGACAGACGTTTGTACAGCACGATTCGCTTTTTCATTGCGGTTTCCTAATGATTCATGACAAGGCGCGAGCTGCCGCGTTTGGCTCGACCAGATGTCTGCGAGGTATTGAGTACGGCAGTCAGCGCCACTGCGGTGAGCAGCGCGCCACACATGAACAGGTACGACGCGCCCGGGCCACCGGTGGCGCCGTTGAGGTAGCCCACCAGCCACGAGCCGCCGAACGAGCCCAGCGCGCCCATGCTGTTGATCAGCGCCATGGCGCCGCCGGCAACGTTGGCTGGCAGGATTTCGGGGACGATGGCGAAGAACGGGCCATACGGTGCATACATGCAAGCGCCGGCGACCACCAGCAGCGCATACGACAGCCAGAAGTGCTCGGTGCCCAAGGCATACGAGCCGTAGAACGCCACGGCAGCAATCAGCAGCGGCGGCCAGACGAAGCGCTTGCGCTTCTGCAGGCGGTCGGATGCCCAGGACACCCCGACCATGGCCAGCACGGCCGCCAGGTAAGGCACCGATGCCAGCCAGCCGGCCTGGACGATATCGACGTTGGCCGCCTGCTTGAGAATCGACGGCAGCCAGAGAACGAAGCCATAAACGCCGATGCTCCAGCAGAAGTACTGCAGCGCCAGGATGATCACCTGCGGCGAACGGAACGCCTCGCGGTAGTTCTTCATCGGTTTGATGCCCTGCTGCTCGGCCGCCAGCGCCTGCTGCAAGTCAGCCTTCTCCTGCTCGCTCAGCCAGCTCACCTGGGCCGGCCGGTCGTCCACCAGGCGCCACCAGAAAAATGCCCAGATGACCGCCGGGAGGCCCTCGATGATGAACATCCAGCGCCAGTCGAAGTGTTTGATCAGGTAGCCCGATACCACCGACATCCACAGGATCGTCACCGGGTTGCCGAGCATCAGGAAGGTATTGGCCCGCGAACGCTCGGCACGCGTGAACCAATGGCACAGGTACACCAGCATCGCCGGCATCACTGCCGCCTCCACCACCCCGAGCAGGAAGCGGATCCCGATCAGCATGTACACGTTGCTGACCATGCCGGTGAGCGTGGCAAGCCCGCCCCAGAGGATCAACGAAACGAAGATCAGCTTTTTTACGCTGCGCTTTTCGGCATAGATGGCGCCGGGTACCTGGAAGAAGAAGTACCCGAGGAAGAACAGCGCCCCCAGCAGCGACGACAGCACGGGGGTGATGTGCAGGTCTTCGGCCATGCCGGAAGCTGCAGCGAAACCGTAATTGGCGCGGTCCAGGTACGCCAGGCTATAGGTGAAGAACACGATCGGTATGATGTACCACCAGCGGCGCGGTGCCAGGCTTTGGCTTTGCATGGTTTGTTTCTCCTGAGCTTTTTGTTTTTGTTGCAACAGGTGACGCGGTTCGGCTGTTCACGCGCTGATGCGCAGTTCGTGAGCCTCCAGTTCATGGCGCAATGGCAACCCTTCCATGTCGCCGCGCGACTGCACGGCGCGGCTGCCGCACCAGTTGCCACGCGCTACCGCCCCGGCCACTGCGCGGCCTTCCAGTAGCGCACTGAGCACGCCCACGGCAAAGGCATCGCCAGCGCCGACGGTGTCCACCACCTGGCTGACCGGCACCGAAGCCACCTGCCCTTCGCCCTTGGCGCTGCGGAAATAGGCCCCCGCGTCGCCCAGCTTGATCACTACCAGCTCTACCCCCTGGTCGAGGTAGAAAGCGGCGATGTCTGCCGGGGTATGCTGGCCGGTCAGCAACCGGCCCTCTTCCAGGCCCGGCAAGACCCAGTCGGCCTTGACCGCCAGGCGGTTGATCTCCCGCACCATGGTGCGGGGGTCCGGCCACAGCGACGGGCGCAGGTTGGGGTCGAACGAGATGCTGCGCCCGGCTGCGCGCATGGCGTCCACCAGTGCGTGGGACAAGGCCCTACAGCCCTCCGACAGCGCCAGCGGGATGCCGGTGGCGTGCAAGTGACGGGCCTGCAGCAAGCCTGGGGCCACGTGCGCTGGCGACAGCCGGCTGGCCGCCGAGCCGCGGCGGAAATACTCCACCGCCGGGTCACTGCCATCGTCGCAGCGGGCCTTGAGCTGGAAGCCGGTGGGGCAACTGGCGTCCACCTCGACGGCGGAGCAGTCCAGGCCTTCGCGGCGCAGGCTGTCGAGCACGAAACGGCCCAGCGAATCGTTGCCTACACGGCTCAGCCAGCGGACCTTGAAGCCCAGCCGCACAAGGCCGATGGCAACATTGCTGTCGGCGCCGGCAATGCGCTTGCCAAACTGGCCGGCACTGGCCAGGTCCCCCGCCTGCTCAGCGACGAACATGGCCATGGTCTCGCCGAAGCACAGCACGTCTTGCTCATGCATGGCTCAGCTCCCCGGTCGATGCCGCCTGCAGCCCCAGCAGCGACAGGTCGCGCACCTGAGCACGGGTCAGCGTCAGCAGGTCGTCGCTGACCAGCGGGTACTCGACGGCGCGCACCACACCCGGGGCGAATTCCGCCATGAGCCCGGCCCACTCCCGCAGGTCGGCTGCTTGGGGTGGTACGGCAGCCAGACGACCATCGGCCAGGCGCTGAACGGCTTTGCAGTGCACATAGCGCACCCACCGGCCAAGTTGGCGCGCGGCTTGTGCTGCAGGCTCGCCCTGCCACTGCCAGTTACCAATGTCGAAGGTCATGCCCAGGCCCAGCCCAAGCTGGTCGGCGCGCTGCAAGAAGTGCTGCAGCGGTTCGATACGACCGCCTTGGCGAGTCTGGTCGTTCTCCACCAGCAGCAGCGGCCCGTGCACAGGCAACAGCGCTGCCAGGGCGGCCATGTCGCAGCGCTCATGGTAGTGCCCCAGCGAAACCTTGAGCGCTACCGCCCCCAGGGCGTGAGCAGTGTCCAGCTTGTGCGTCAATTGCGGGTCAGGCAGGCCTTGCTCGGTCCACAGTTCAAGCGGTGTGGAATACAGGCACTCCAGGTCCAGCGCGGCAATGACCGCACCCAGCGCTGCTGCGTCGGGAGTAGTGGCGAACAACTCTTCGCGCAACTCGACACGGGCGACGCCGGCGGCTGCCAGCAGGTCAAGAAACTGCTCCTGGCCACGTTGCCGGACAAAGTCGGCGCCATAGCTGGAGAGGCTGATGGAAACGGGGTTCGCGTGCATTGTTGTTGTCCTTATGAAACCGGTTTCATTTGTTGTCGACAGCAGGCACGCCAATGCCTGCCACTGGTTAGCGTGGGTGAGTTGAACCGCGGATGATCAGGTCGGCCTTGAAGTCGATGCGCCGGGCTGCCCCGCTGACGCCGCGCAGGCGGCCGAGCAGGCTTTCGAATGCCGTCACGCCGATACGCTCGGTGGGCTGGGCCAGGGCTGTGATACCCGTGCCGACCAAGGGGAACCAGTCGAGGTCGTCGAGGGCGATCAGCCCGACGTCTGCGAACAGATTGCGCCCGGCCTCGTGCAGGGCGCGGGTCACCGCCAAGGTGGCGACGCCGTTGCAGGTGAAGATGGCCTGCGGGCCATGGCCGCTGGCGGCCAGAAACGAAGCCAGCTGGGCGCCCAGCCCGGCGCTGGTTTCCAGCACCTGCTGGCGCATGCCGGGGCGACGGCTGATCGACTGGCCGAACGCTTGCACCCGCTCCTGCCGCGAGCTGGTGCCATCGAGCGGCTCGGTGACGGCCAGGATATCCCGGTAACCTTGTGCCTGGAGGTGGTCGAGCGCTTGCTCGACCGCATCGAAGTTATCCAGGCCGACCAGGTCGACCTCCAGCTCGGGCAACTGGCGGTCGATCAGTACCATGGGGATTTCGCGTTGCAAATTGAGCAGTTCGCCGGGGTGATGGCCGAGAGTGTTCACGATCAGCCCTTCGACGTTGTAGCTCTGCAGGGCTACCAGGTGATGGCGCTCCTGCTCGTCGTCGCGGTTGGTGTTGCATACCACCAGGCTGTAGCCGTGCTGACGGCAGGCGGTTTCCACACCATGCATCACCGCCACTGAATAAGGGTTGAGGATATCGGCCACCAGCATGCCGATCAGGCGCGTCTGGCCGCGCTTCAGCCCACGGGCCATCTGGTTGGGACGGTAGCCGAGGCGCTCGATGACCTCGGCCAGGCGCTTGGCGGTGGCTTCGGCCAGCAACTGGCGGTCGCCACCGATGTAGCGCGAAACGGTGGCCTTGGAGACGCCAGCGACACGCGCAACTTCGCTGATGGTGACCCGTTCGCGGTGATGGGCAGGCGCGTCGGTCATGGGCAGTCCTTATGATTGTTGTGGTAGCGATGAAACCGGTTTCAATACAGCAAAAGTATGCGTGTTCGTCAACATTTAGTTGGGCTGGGGCGTTTAATTTTGGGAGCGGCATGGCGGTTTTCATAGGGAATGCATCAGGCCTGGCAGGTGTTTGCCACAAGAGATGCAGCGCCTATGAGATCGAGCGCCGCCCGCGCGGCGCTTCGCGGGTAAACCCGCTCCCACATTTGTTGCAACGTGGCCATGCCTGTAAAAGCGGCGTTTCCCGCCTTGGTGCATGACTCAAGGCGAGCGTGGCGGCAGATGCGCCAGCCATGAAATCGCGTCGGCCCGACAAGGCTGGCAACCATGGCCTGACAGGTTTGGTACGTTGCAACAAATGTGGGAGCGGGTTCACCCGCGAAGCGCCGCGCGGGCGGCGCTCGATCTCACAGGCGCTGCACATGGCGCGGCAGGCTACTGTCAGCCCTGATGCAACCTTAGCGAAGCGCTTTCACATCACCTGCACTGACAGCATCCCCTTGGTTCCCCCAGCTACTCCGAATGAAATTCACCACTTCAGCAACCTCCTGGTCACTCAGCCGCCATCCAAACGCCGGCATGGTGACGTTCGACGGCGCGGTGTGCGTCGCCGGTATCGTGCCGCCTGCCAGCACCACATGAATCAGCGACGTGGCATCCGCCGTCTGCACCACCGGGTTGCCAGCCAGGGCCGGGAACACCCGGGTATAGCCCTGGCCATCAGTGCGGTGGCAAGCCGCGCAGTTGTCGATATACACCGCCGCGCCCGGCTTGCTGTCGTCCCCTTGCCATAGCGCCTGCGCCACCTGCTTGTCATACACATGCGGCTTGTCGTCAGGGTTGCTCGGCGGCAATGTCTTCAGGTAACGGGCGATGGCTGTCAGGTCGGCATCCGTCATGTGCTGCATGCTGTGCTCGACCACGTCGCTCATGCCGCCAAACACCGCGCTGCGGTCGCTGCGCCCGGTCTTCAGAAACTGCACCAGCTGCGCTTCGCTCCAGCTGCCCAAACCGTCCTTGTGGTCACCACGCAGGTTCTTCGCAATCCAGCCCTCCAGCGGCGCGCTGCCAGCCAGGAACTGCGCGCCATCCTCTGCACTGAGTGCTTTCTCCTGCATGGTCAGCGCGCGCGGCGTATGGCAGGCGCCACAGTGCCCCAGGCCTTCGACCAGGTACGCACCCCGGTTCACCACCGGGTCGGCTGCCGCCGATGCCTGCCACGGCCTGGCCTCTGGTGCAAACATCCCGCGCCAGATCGCCAGCGGCCAGCGCATGCTCAACGGCCACGGGATATCCGTGGCCTTGTTCGCCTGTTCGACCGGCTCCACGCCCCTCATGAAATAGGCGTACAGCGCCTGCATATCCTGCTCGCCGACCCGCGCGTAAGAGGGGTATGGCATTGCCGGATACAGCGTGCTGCCGTCCTTGCCGATGCCCCTGCGCACGGCCTGGTCGAAGTCTTCGAAGCTGTACTGGCCAATGCCGCTGGCCGACGGGGTGATGTTGGTCGAGTACACCGTACCGATGGGAGTTTCCATCGGCAGCCCGCCGGCGAACGGCTTGCCGCCCTTGGCGGTATGGCAGGCCACACAGTCGCCGGCACGCGCCAGGTACTCGCCCTGACGCACCTGGGCGTCTTCATTGGCGGTGGCCTGTGCCGTTGCACTGGCGCCCAGCAGCAGGGTTGCGATCAACAGTGTCTTCATGTTCATCGCTCCTCAAGCCTGGACCAGCGGGCCGGGGTTTTTCAGGTACTGCTCACGAATGGCGCGGGCTGACCAGTAGGTCAGCGCGGCCACCAGCCCGGTCGGGTTGTAGCCCAGGCCCTGCGGAAACGCCGATGCCCCTGGCACGAAAACGTTATGCACATCCCAGCTTTGCAGGTAACGGTTCAGCGCGCTGGTCTTCGGATCGGTGCCCATGATCGCCCCGCCGTTGAGGTGGGTGGTCTGGTAGCTGGCGGTGTTGAAGTGGTCCTTGACCTGCTTGCCCAGCACGGCAATGGCTTTGGGGTTCATTGCCTGGGCGATCTTGCTCAGCTTGTCGACCATGAACTGGTTCATCCTGATGTCGTTTTCCTGCCAGTCGAAGGTCATGCGCAGCAGTGGCTGGCCGTAGGCGTCGCGGTAGGTCGGGTCGAGGTCCAGGTAATTGCCACGGTACGACTGGTGAGCGCCGTGGGCGTCCATCGAGACCTGGTGGGTGTAGTAATCGGCCGTGGCCTTTTTCCAGGCGCTGCCCCAGGCTGGTGTACCGGGCGGGTTGGCGGTGCCGGCAATCGGCCGGCTGCCGGCCTGGTTCACCCACATCGGCGAGCCACCGACGAAGCCGTGGGGGCCGTGGTCGAAGTTGTCGGCGTTGAAGTCATCGATGGCGATGCCGTTGCCACCGGCGCCGATGAAGTTGTTGGTGTAGGTGTCCTTGTCAAAGAACGCCTTGACCGTACCCATGTTCTGGTAGGCGAAGTTACGGCCGACCACGCCTTCGTTCTGCACCGGGTCATAAGGCTTGCCAATGCCGGACAGCAACATCAGGCGCACGTTGTTGAACTGGAACGCGGCCAGGATCACCAGCTCTGCCGGCTGTTCCACTTCGCGCCCCTGGGCATCGATGTAGGTCACGCCGGTAGCCTTGCGCTTGCTGTCGTCCAGGTTTACCCGCAGCACGTGGGCGTCAGGCCGCAGCTCGAAGTTGGGCACCTGGCGCAACGCGGGCAGAATGTTCACGTTGGGCGAGGCCTTGGAGTACATGTAGCACACGTAACCGCTGCAGAAGCCACAGAAGTTGCAGGGGCCCATCTGCGCCCCGTAGGGGTTGGTATACGGGCCTGAGGTGTTGGCCGACGGCAGGTTGTAGGGCTTGTAGCCCAGGCTGCTGGCGGCCTTTTCGAACAGCCTGGCCGACACTACGTTCTTCTGTGCAGGCAGCGGGAACGCGCTGGAACGGTCCGGCGCATAAGGGTTGCCGCCCTTCCCTTCACCGACCACCTGGCCCTTGACCGTCCAGGCCTGGCCGGAGGTGCCGAAGACCTTTTCGGCAAAGTCGAAATACGGCTCCAGCTCTTCATAGCTGACGCCAAAGTCCTGGATAGTCATGTCTTCGGGGATGAACTTGCGGCCGTAGCGCTCTTCGTAGTGGCTGCGCATGCGCAGCTCGACCGGGTCGACCCGAAAGTGCACACCCGACCAGTGCAGGCCCGCGCCGCCTACGCCTTTACCTGGCAGGAAGGCGCCGAGCTGGCGATTGGGCAGCGCCACGTCATGCGCGCCGTGGCGGATGGTGACGGTTTCTTTCGACACATCGACAAACAGCTTCTTGCGCACGCTGTAGGTCAGCTCGTCGATCACCTGCGGGTAGCTGCCTTGCGGGTACGTGTCCTGCATCGGCCCGCGTTCCAGGGCCACCACGTGCAGGCCAGCTTCGGTGAGTTCCTTGGCCATGATGGCGCCGGCCCAGCCGAAACCAACGATCACCGCATCCACTTTTTTCAACACAGTCGCCATGCCTCAGGCCCTCTCACCGCGAATCGAAACAGCCGGGAACGGGTACGGTTCATTGCGCTCGACCCAGTCCATGAAATCGGCGCGGGCACCCGGGAAGCCGATCTGGGTCCAGCCGACCATGCCCTTGTTGCCACCGTGGATCGGGTCGCAGAAGAACCCTTCACGGGTGTTCTGCACCAGCAAGCTGAAAAACACCTTGGCCGGGACGGTGTCGAAAAGCAGCTCTCCAGCCTCGACTTTGCTGAGAATACGGTCGCGGGTAGCGCTATCTTGCGCAGCAAAAACCTGACCGCCATTGGCCTTGCACCAGCCATCCACGGCGGCGATGCCCAGGCGGTAGATCTGCTGGGGGCTGAGTTGCAACTGGTAGCCCATCTCGGGGGCAGCATCGGCGTTGAACGGGCCGTGCATGTACCACTGCGCGCCCGTCGCATAGGGGGTGTTCATCTGCCGGTCGATGAATTCGGCGGCGCCGGCTTCGAGCGCGCCGGGGCCCAGTTCGTCCGCCGGGATGATGCGCGACACCGCGGCCTGCACAAAGGCCCATTCTTCAGCGCTGAAGAAGGTCGGCTGGTAATGGCCCGCCGGTGGAGCGGCAGGCACTTTGGGCTCGGGCTGCGGGGCGGCAAGCAGTTGGCTGGCACCCGCCCCTAGCCCGGTACTGGCCACGGTAACGACCGGGATCAGGGTCAGGGTCTTGCGCAGGAAATCCCTGCGCGGGTTGTCCGGGGCATGCTCAGGCATTGGAATCCTCATCGGCTGTGGCGGCCTTGACAGGCGCCATCTGTTTTTCAATGTGGGTGTTGATCTTGATAGGCCATCAAGAAGACAGCCGAATAATCTAACGCGTTCAGAAATGTTTTGAAACCGGTTTCATGCTTGACATCTTGACAAATGAACGTTCAGGGAAGCTGTCGGGCCAAGGTTTTTTCACATGCAGCTCACTGTGTATCAACATCCCGCTGACTACAGTGCCCCCGCTCTCGTATCAAGCGAGCAGAATGGAGTGGCAACATGCAGCATGGCGTTCTCGGCAATTCCACCGTTTCACGGCTTGCGCAGGCTGCCACCGGACTGCACCTGTCTCAGAACCCTAACGTATACCCCACAATCACCCGGTTCTCGTCCGCCGCATCGGCAAAGTTCGAGCGCATGCTCGCGTTGCGCCAGCGCAGCGATACATTCCTGAGCAGACCTGACTGCACCACATAGGTGATATCCGTGGTCCGCTCCCACTCCCGGCCTTCGCCACCGCGGGCCGCCAGCGCCCTGCCCTTGGCGCTGGCAATACGCTGTGGGTCGACCTGGTCACCCGTCACATAGCGCACGTTGAAAGTGAGCCCCGGGATGCCTAGCGCCGCGAAGTTGTAGTCGTAACGCACCATCCACGCCCGCTCGTTGGCCAGCGCGAACGTGCTGACCTGCTGCTCGCTGAACAGGTAGGTATCGGTCCCCCCGACGTAGGCATACGCCGTATCGCCACGGCCTTTCTGATACCCCCCACTCAACGTGTGCCCGCGGACGCTGTAGCCGAAGTTGGTGCTGAGGGTCTGGTTGTCGACCTCACCCAGCAGCGCCCGGCCCTGATCGCGCGCATCGAACCATCGCCATTCGGTGAAAACCTCGCCAGGCCCCAGGCCGGTCTTGAACCGCAATCCGGCGAAATCACGGTGGAACAGATCTTCAAGTTCACTGGTATGCACGCTCAGGGTCAGATTCGCCAGGGGTTGATAATCGACCCCGGCGTAGTACAGCCGATCACTGGTAACGGTTGCCGAATAGGCGCCCTGCTGTGCCATTGCAGTCAGGTCCTCATAGTCAGTGGAGTCGCGAAGCTTGGTGCCATCCACCTGCAGAAAGGTGAATGTGAACCGGTCCAGGTCCTTGCTCACCAGTTGCGCACCGTTGAACCACTGGGGAAACAATCGGCTGTTATTGGACGCCAGTAACGGCAACTGCGGGCTCAGGCCGCCGACCTTCAGCTCTGTATGCGCCAACCGGGCTTTGAAAGTGGCGACGGCTTTGGCGTATTCGTCTGCAGCGCGCCTGTCACTGCCCCTGGGCAGCAATCCGGTGCCGCTACGGTCGGGCGACGAATCCAGCTTTACCCCGAGCATGCCCGCTGCATCCAGGCCGAAGCCGACCACGCCTTCGGTGTAACCCGACTGCAAGCGCAGCATCAAGCCCTGGGCCCATTCACCACGCCGGGATTGCGCGGCTCTGTCGCCGTGAAAGTCGCGGTCGAAATAGAAGTTGCGCAGTTCCAGGCTGCCGCTACCGTCCCCCATGAACGCGGCGTGGACGGTTTGGCAGGTGCAGCAAAGCGCCGCGAGCATCAGCGATGCCCGCCGGGAAATAACGATCATGGGATGTGCCTTTTTCTTGTTGTTGTTCGAAGACTCAGCGCCACTCAGCTTCTGGGGTTGCGCACGTAGCGCATCACCACCAGGCAGGCGATCAGGATCAGCGGCGCGATCGACAGCATGCCCATGTAGGTGCTGCCGGTAAGGTCATTGATCTTGCCCACCATCACCGGCGCGACAATGCCGCTCAGTTGCCCGACCGAGTTGATTGCCGCAGTGCCGGTGGCAATCGCCAGCCCCGAGAAGGTCGATTGCGGAATGGTCCAGAAGATCGGGATGGCGATGAACGTGCCAGCAGTAGCCAGCACCAGTGCGGCCATCATCGCCACGGACGAACCGGAAAACAGGCATGCCAGCAGATAACCCGCTGCCGCTGCCAGCAGGCAGTACACCAGGTAGCGCTTGCGCTCGCCGGTGCGGTCGGAGCGGCGGGTGAGCAGCACCATGCCGACGCAGGCTACTGCGTAGGGCAGTGCCGACAGCACGCCAACCCAGAGCATGTCCTGCACACCCGAAGACTTGATCAGGTGCGGCATCCAGAAATTCAGCCCATAGGAGGCGGTTTTGACCACGTAGTAGATGAACGCCATGATCGCCACTTCACGGGTCAGCAACACCCGCCACAGCGAGCCGAGAATCGGCTTTGCAGTGCGTTTGTCCTCGGCCAGATTCTGTACCAGCAGGTCCTTTTCTTCGCGGCTCAGCCACTTCGCCGATTCGATATCACGGTCCAGCTTCCACAGCACCAGTACGCCCAGCACCACGCACGGCAGGCCGGACATCAGGAACAACCAGTGCCAGCCGGCCAGGCCCAGCACGCCGTCCATGGTGCCCAGCAGGAAGCCCGCTGCAGGCCCACCGACAGCCCCGGCCAACGGCACCGCCAGGAACCACAGGCCATTCATTTTTGCCAGGTGTTTGCGGGGAAACCAGCACGCCAGGTAGAACAGGATCGCCGGGCCTAATCCGGCCTCCATCACGCCGATCAGAAACCGCAGGAAGTACAGCGTGTGCTGGGTATAGGCGAACACCAGCGCAGCCGTGGCCAGGCCCCACGACACCATGATCCGGCAGATCCACGCCGGTGCTCCGTAGCGCTTCAGGCCAAAGCTGCTGGGCACTTCGAACAGCACGTAGCCGACGAAGAACATGCTCGCGGCCAGGCCGTAGGCGGCATCGCTCAAGCCCAGTTCCTGCTGCATCTGAGCCTTGGCGAAACTGATGTTGATGCGGTCGAAGTACGAGAACAGGAAGCAGATGATGGCCAGCGGCATGATGCGCCAGGCCACGCGGCGGTACAGCAGCAATTCGTCGATGTGGCTGTCGTTGCGCTCACGCGCGAGTTCGCCGGTCATGGCAACCATGGTGGATCTCCATTGTTGTAATTATTGGAGAGCAGCAGCACCTCCGGGGGCGCCGCCTGCAGGGTTTTCAGCGGATTCGGACCAGCTTCTCCTTGAACGCCTGGCCTTTGCCGACATACTCGGCGGCATTGCGCTGCATGCTGGCGATGGCTTCTGCCGTCAGCTCGCGCACCACTTTGGCCGGCGCCCCGAGGATCAGTGAATTGTCAGGGAACACCTTGCCCTCGGTGACGATAGCGCCGGCACCGACCAGGCAGTTGTTACCGATGACCGCGCCATTGAGCACCACCGCCTGAATGCCGATCAGCGCGCCGTCACCGATAGTGCAGCCATGCAGCATGGCCTGGTGCCCGATAGTCACGCCGCGCCCGACGGTGAGCGCAAAGCCAGGGTCGGCATGCAGCACCGCACCTTCCTGTACGTTGCTGTGCTGGCCGATATGGATGGGTTCATTGTCCCCGCGCAGCACGGCCTGCGGCCATACACTGACGCCTTGTTCGAGCGTAACGTCGCCGATCACCGTGGCATCTTCGGCAACGAAGGTTTCCGGGTGAAGGTTGGGCGTGCGGGTGTCGTATTGATAGATCGCCATTTCAACTCGTCCTCAGGCTGCGTCGTCGGTTTTCAGTACGCCCGCCGCGCAAAGCTCGGCAATGTGCGCATCGCTGTAGCCCAGCTCACGCATCACCTTGCGTGTATGCTCGCCAATCCGTGCAATCGCCCGGCGTGGCTGCAGGCGCTGGCCGTCCAGCGACAGTGGCAGCAACGGCATCGGTGTGTGGCTGCCGTCTTCGAGCTGAAGCTCGGCCATGCCGCCACTCTGCTGCAGGTGCGGGTCATCGAACAGTTCTTCAGGCCGGCGAATCGGCGCGAAGGGAATGCCGTTGGCTTCCAGTTGCAGCGCCAGTTGCCCTGCGTCGAGTAGCGTGAACACTTCGGCCAGGTGCGCCAGCAGACGTGGCCGCTGCAACACGCGGTCGTTGTTGCTGGCCAGCGTCGGGTCATCGAGCAAAGCTGCCTGCCCCAGTACCTGGCACAACGCCCGCCACTGCCCTTCACCGGTAGCCGCCACGAACATCTGCTCGCCGCCGGCGAAGGTGAACACGTCATAGATGGCCCAGGCACTGTTGCGGTTGGGCATCGGCGCTGCCGCCTCGCCGGTGACCACGTACTGCTGCATGTGCTGGGCTGCCAGCAGTACGCAGTTCTCGTACAGGGCGCTTTGCACTTCGCGGCCACTGCCGGTGGTGTGGCGCTCATTGAGCGCCGCCAGCACGCCAATGGCCCCGAACATGCCGCCCATGATGTCGTTGACCGAGCTGCCCGCACGCAACGGGCGGCCCACTGGCCCGGTCATGTAAGCCAGGCCCGCCATCATCTGCACCACCTCGTCCAGCGCCAGGCGGTTGTCGTAGGGCCCGCTGAGGAAGCCCTTGTGCGATGCATAGATCAGCCGGGGGTTGCGCTGACGCAGCGCGGGGTAGCCGAACCCCAGCTTGTGCATCCGGCCGGGCTTGAAGTTTTCGATGAACACGTCGGCGGTGTCGATCAGCTGCAGGACCGCCTCGCGGCCCTCAGGGGTTTCGACATCGACGGCGATGCACTGCTTGTTGCGGTTGAAGGTACGAAAAAAACCCGCCCCCGCACCCAGCAAGCGGCGCGTGCCGTCACCGCGCACCGGTTCGATCTTGATCACTTCGGCACCCAGGTCACCGAGAATCATGCCGCAGGTCGGGCCCATGACCATGTGTGAAATTTCGACGACACGGATGCCGTCCAAGGGAAGTCTGGACATCGTGGTGCTCCTCGTTCAGGCAGGTCAGGCGTGCTGTTCGGTGTGCGGCGAAGGGTGGGCAAAGCCAAGCGGCAAACCGGCGCGGGCAATACACCCGTAGAGAGGCTCGCCCGGCAGCGCTTCAGTCAGTACCTGGCGCGAAGCGATCAGCGCAGGCAGGTCGATGCCAGTGTCGTAGCCCATGCTTTGCAGCATGAACACCAGGTCCTCGGTAACGGTGTTGCCGGACGCGCCCGGGGCGAACGGGCAGCCACCCAGCCCGGCCAGCGAGGCATCCAGCTCGCCGATACCCTGCTGCACCGCCACCAGGCTGTTGGCGAGGGCCAGGCCGCGGGTATCGTGGAAGTGCGCCGCCTTCAGCCGCTCGCCGGCAATTGCCCGCACCGCCTGCAGTACGGTTGCCACCTGGCCGGGGTTGGCGTAGCCGGTGGTGTCGCCCAGGGAGACCAGGTCACAACCCGCCTCGATGACCTGGCGGGTCAGCGCGCAGAGGTCGGCCAAGGGCACTTCACCCTGGCGGGTGCAACCAAAGGCTACCGACATGCCAGCCACTAGCTGCACATCGTGCAGGCCCATTTCGGAACGCAGTTGGCACATGCGGCCCAGTTCTTCGACCATTTCCATGGGTGTGCGGCGCACATTGGCCAGGCTGTGGGCCATGCTCACCGACACCGGGGCAACGATGCGCTGCGCACCCGATTCCAATGCGTCCCTGGCGCCACGCAGGTTCGGCGCCAGCACAGTGACTTGCAGGTCGGGGTATGTGAGGGCGTGGGCCACCACTTCGCGCGCGTCGGCCATTTGCGGCAGCAGGCGTGCAGGCACGAACGAGGCGACTTCCATATGGCGCACGCCGGCAACGTAGGCGGCGTCGATCCAGCGGCGTTTGGCAGCGGTCGGCATAATCGTTTGCAAGCTCTGCAAGCCATCACGCAGGCCGACTTCGTTGATTGTTATTGTTGTCATCACGGTCTCTCTGTCTGAAGCGTTGCGCCAGACTAAAAGCTGGGTGCCAAGCAGAAAAGACGTGTTTCACGGGCTGATCCATCGCCAGCCACGATGGATCAGCCAGGCGCCTGCCAGGCCGGTGCGCGCAGCAGCAAGTGGTCAAGCAGGCGCCGCGCCGACAGGGACAATGCGTGCCGGTCGCGCATGCAGATGACGAACTCGCCCAGCGCCCAGTCGTCGGTCAGCGGAATCACCTTCAGGTCGAACAACGTCGCATACCGGCCCACAGCCTCTTGCGGGAATACGGCCAGGCCCAGGCCGAATTGCACCAGGCGGTATGCCGCGTCGAACGACGATACGTAGGAGCGGAAACGCAGCTCCCCACCGGCCTGTTCGGCCCTTTTGCGCATGAAGGTGTTCAGGGTGGCGAAGGTCGACAGGCCCAAGTGCTCGTACGCCAGTGTTTCTTCGAAGGCAAGCTGCTGGCGAGTAGCCAAGGGGTGGTCCGCACCGACCACCACGGCCAGGTGATCTTGCCGGTAGGGCACGAACTCCAGGTCGCCGGTTGCCATGGATTTGCGACATATGCCCAGGTCTGCGTTGCCTTCGGCCACGCCTCGTACCACGTCGGGGCTGAAACGTTCTTCGATGTCGGCCTGGATCAGCGGGTTTTCCAGCATGAACGCCGACAGTTCCTCGGGCAGGAACTCCATGATCGACGACACATTGGCCAGCACCCGCACATGACCACGCGCACCTTCGGCGTATTCGCTCAGCTCGCTGTCCAGGCGTTCCATGGCGCGGGTCATTTCCCGCGCATGGCGCAACAGGGCCAGGCCTGCCGGGGTCGGCTCGACACCGCGCTTGCTGCGAGTGAGCAAGGCGGTGCCGAAGCGCGCCTCGATGTCCGAGATGCGTTTGCTGACCGCAGACGGCGCCATGAACGCACGCTCGCCGGCGCGGGCGATGGTGCCCGCCTCGCAGACGATGATGAACAGGTTCAGGGACAGGGGGTCGAGGGGTTGCATTGCTGGGCTCGGGTCGGGGATGGAAGCGCAGACTGTATCAGGGCCTGACCCACAGATCTCCCGGTGATGGGCCCGGCCCCCCTGCCCCCAATCCCCAACCTTGGGGCAACCGGACCCACTGCCAAAACCTCGAAGATGGCCCTGTAAAAAAACCGGACGCCTTGCCCCACAAGGCCTGCAACGCATTTTTCAAGTGTTGGCACAGCTATTGCCGATCTCCTCCCAGACGCCCCAAGTCCATGGGCCCGTTTGCAGGAGGAATTGACTCATGCACCGACCGATACCCCACCCGCTGGCAGTGGCGATTTTCGCCGGCATGCTCCAGCTCCCGGCGCAGGCTGCCTTGAACGCAGTCGATCCAGGCGCCTACGTGCCCGCCAACGGCGGCTTCCCCGCCTGGTACCAGGACAGCCACGGTCGAACCCTCGACCTGTGCCTGACCAAGGCGGTCAGCTCACGCGTGGCCGGCGCCCCCGGCGCGCCGTCGTACATGTGCACGCTGCTGCCCACCCCGGGCGTGTTCGACGATACCCAACCCATCGCCTTCCCCAGCAACTTTCCTGACGAAGCGTTCTGGTTTACCGCCGACGCCGCCATCGTCGACGCCGCCCGCGGTATCGACCTGAGCTACGGTACGGCGATCGAAGCGGCGTTCGCCGCCGAAGAGCCGGTGGAGGGCGACCAGGTCAGCTTTGCCCGGGTGCGCATCCGGGTCGACGTGCCAACCGCCGGCACCTATGTGGTCACCCACCCCTACGGCGTCGAAGTCTTCGATGTACCGGCCGCCGGGCGCCGGGCAATCAACATGACCCGCGACATCGGCATTGCCGGCGCCGGCGACTTCACAGGCGCGTTGAAGGGTGATGTCGGGCCGTTCCTGCGCAGCGTCAACGGCCCCTACACCGAGGGCAGCGAGCGCTTCATCGGCGACCCGAACCTGGATGAACAGGTCACTGGCAGCCCCTTCAATACCAACTATGTGCGCATCGAGGGCCCGGGCGGCATCGACCTGCGCACCGAGCTGTTCTCGATTTCCGGCAAACTCTCGACAGTCGCCCTGCCGACCCCGCTGATGCCGCAACGCAGCACCTACTCGCGGCATACCGAGAACGGCGACCTGCGTGCCCAGCAGGACATCTTCGTGATGGCCCCACCGCCACCGGCCAGCGTTACGCTGACCAGCCAGACGCCCAACCTGAACCTGACCGAAGCCAATGGCACCGGGGCCTGGTACGCCCAGTCGGCGCTCAACCCGGCTGCCGGCACCATCGTCACGCTGACTGCCGACAACAGCGTGGCAATCCCCACCAGCAGCCTGACCACCAGCAACCTGCCGCTGACCGACCTGGTCACCATCACCCAGGCGCAGTACCGCTTGTCTACCGGCGAACTGACCCTGGTGGCCAGCACCAGCGACGAGACCTCCCCGCCTGTGCTCACCGCGCATACCGGCAACGGTACGTTGATCGGCGCCCTGAGCGGCAACGGCGCCGTCAAGACACTAAGCATGTCGCTGTCGCCGATCCCGCCGGCCAAGGTGCAGGTCACCAGCGCCAATGGCGGTAGCGATACCGAAGACGTGGTGCTGGTGCCATGAACAGACAAAGGCTCAGCCTTCAAGGAGGCAGCATGAACACTTGGTCGCGCCGTGCGCTGTTGGCCGCCGGTTTCTCCCTCACCGTTACCAGCGCCGCGTTTGCCGCGCTGTCTGATGTCGACCCGGGGCCATACACCTTCGCCACCGGTGGTTACCCGATGTGGTACAAGGACGGCCTCGACCAGTCCCTGGAGCTGTGCCAGTCCCGGGCGACCAGTACCCGGGTGCCGGGGACCCCGGCCGCACCTTCGTACATGTGCACCCTGCTACCGGAACCGGGTATCTACGACGACGCCTTGCCGCTGGTGTTCCCCGACAACTGGCCGCCGGAGATGTTCTGGTTCCTGGCCGAAACCGAGATCCCTCAGGTCGGCAATAGCGGTTATGAGCTCGAGGTATACGTGGCGGGCCTGGAAGCGGCGTTCGCCGCCGAAAACCCTGTCGATGGCGACCAGCAGAGCTTTGCCCGCATCCGTATCCGTGCCTCGGTACCACGGGCCGGTGTTTACACCATCACCCACCCCTATGGCGTCGAAACCGTCAACGTCACGACACCTGGCCGAAGGGCAATCAACATTACCCGTGACATCGGCATTGGCGCGCCAGGCAACTTCAGCGGCCCACTGAATGGCGCACTTGGCCCATGGCTGCGGGGCGTCGGTGGGCCCTATGTGGAGGTCAACCCCGACACGGGGAGCTCGGAAACATTCGTCGGCGACCCGAACATCACCGAAGCGGTAACCGGAAGCCCCTTCAATACCAACTTCGTCCGCATAGAAGGCCCTGCAGGATCCATCCAGACCAATACCTTCACCGTGTCCGGCAAGGTCCTCGACGAGCGCGCGCCGACCCCCGTCACCCTGGAGCGCGCCACCTACTCGCGTAACGGCAGCGGCACCCGGGTAGAGGTGTTCGCCAAGGCCCCTAAAGAGGCCAGCCTGTGCATGCGCAATGGCCTGGCACTGATCGGCACACCGCCGTCGCCGTGCCAGTTCACCCTGACTGCGGACAACAACGGCTTGTTCTTCAGCCAGCAGTTCAGCCAGGCCGTGCAGCCTGCAGTGGTGGTGGTCACCGCCAGCAACGCGGCCGGCGGCACCCAGCCTACCGCGTTGTCGAGCAAGCTGACCGACGTGGTCCAGGTCAGCACCGCGCGTTATGACTGGGCCAATAAACGCCTGCTGATCGAAGCCGCATCCAGCGACGAGGTGGCGATCCCCGACCTGCTTGCCCAAGGCTATGGC
The DNA here is from genome assembly GCF_059295255.1 of Pseudomonas sp. 8_5_2. NCBI lineage: Bacteria > Pseudomonadati > Pseudomonadota > Gammaproteobacteria > Pseudomonadales > Pseudomonadaceae > Pseudomonas > Pseudomonas sp. 8_5_2. Next base: position 2,874,916 of record NZ_CM181238.1, on the reverse strand, counting down.
CGCATGTCGAAATCGGGCACGCTGCAAAGCCTGACCGTCAACGATGTGTTGCAGCCGCCAGCCACCGTCACCGTCAAGTCTGCCCATGGCGGCAGCGATGTCGAGCCGGTGATCGTGGTCGGCAACGCCCCGGTCGAGGCGGCCAACCAGCCACCGCTGGCCCAGGCCGATGTCGGCAGCACCAGTGTCGGTATCCCGATCACCCTCAACCTGCTGCTGAACGACAGCGACCCGGACGGCAACGTGCCGCTGACCATCAGCGACCTCACCCAACCCGGTACCGGCCTGGGCGGCGTGGTGCTGAACGGTACCACCTCGGTCACCTACACCCCGCCAGTCGGCGCCACGCAACCGCTGGTGGCCAGCTTCAGCTACCGGGCAACAGACGCCAAGGGCCTGAAGTCGGAACCGGCCACGGTCACCGTCAACGTCGCGCCTAACCAGGCACCCACTGCCGTCCCGGAAACCGTCGCCACCCTGGGCGTGCCGTTGACCATCAACGTACTGGCCAATGACACCGACCCGGAAGGCAACCTGCCGCTGGCCGTGGCCGCCGTTACCCAGCCGGCTGCCGGCCGGGGTACGGTGAGCACCGACGGCACCACCGTGACCTACACGCCACCGGCTACGGTAACCGCAGCCTTCACGACCACCTTCACCTACCAGGCGCGTGACTCGCTGGGGGCGCTATCCAACGCGGGCACCGTCACCGTCAACGTGTCGCCACGCCCGGCTGCCGAGACCTTCACAGTCACGGCCGCCACGGTCACGGCGCGCTCCAACAACCGCTTCAACTGGGACATCAGCGGTACCTCGTCGGTGACCACCGGCAACGTCGTGACGGTGCGCGTCACCACCACCACAGGCGTGCAGACCTTGGGCACCGCCACCGTACCGGTGACCGGCCGCTGGCGCCTGGCAGTGAGCAACAGCACCACCTTGATCCCGACCGCCGCGCCGACGGCGACCATCACCACCAGCCCGGGTACCACGCGCACCGTCAACGTGGTTGTGCAGTAACGGCCGGAGTAACGCCATGAAACGCCTGTATCCACTGCTGCTCAGCCTGGCCCTGGCGGGCCAGGCCAGTTGGGCCGAAGACCTGATGGACAATGCCGACCTCGCACCCGGCAATGACCTGGGTGACCCAGTGATCATCCGCCTGCTCCCGGTCGGCGCCGGTCAGGCGGCGGTGATCGAGCAGCAAGGGTCGGGCAACCGCGCCGCCCTCGACCAGAACGGCCAGGCCCTGCTGGGCCGCATCGTCCAGACCGGTGGCGCGCAGGAGGCGTACATCCTGCAAGAAGGCAGTGACCTGATGGCCAGCATCATCCAGCAGGGCAATGGCAACAGCGCGTCGATCCGCCAGAGCGGCAGCAGCAATAGCGCAGCCATCGAACAGATCGGCAACGACAACAGCGCCAGCATCGTGCAGTCCGGCACGGGCCTCAACAGCTCCGTGACCCAGGCAGGCAATGGCCAGCATGTTCAGATCACCCAATACCGATAGACCTGGAGGCACCACCATGTACAAGCTCGCTCCCTTAAGTGCCGCTATCGTCCTGGCCCTCGCAGGTCAGGCCATGGCTGCTGACAGCACCTCGTCCCAGACCCAGGACGGCAAGGAAAACATCGCCGAAGTCAGCCAGACTGCCGCATCCTTCGCCTCGGCCACCCAGAACCAGACCGGCAAGGGCCACAACCACCTGGCGGTGCAGACCGAGAGCACCAGCGACATCAAGCAAAGCGCCACCGGCTCGCTCAACGCCGGCTACGCCGAGCAACTGTTCGAGAACGGCAGCCAGATCACCCAGCAGGCCGGTGGCACCACCAACGATGCCTTCGCCAGCCAGTCGCTGGGCAACAACAACGAGGCCCTGCAAACCCAGCAAGGCACCGGAAACGTCTCGACCGTGTGGCAGGACACTCAAGAAGGCAGCAAGGCCACCACCTCGCAGTCCGGCCAGCGCAACGAAGCCTTCATCGAGCAGACTTTCGGCGGCAGCAACAACCGCAGCACGGTGACCCAGACCGGCCAGGACAACTACGCCGCCGCCGAGCACCTGAACCACATCGATGGCGATGTCCAGATCTACCAGGACGGCCGCGAAAACTGGGCCTATGGCGACCAGCGCGACGGTACTGGCGGCACCATCGGCATTGGTCAGTACGGCACCGGCAACTCGGCGGAAGTGTGGCAGGACACACAGATCGGCAGCCAAGCCGCCGTCACCCAGACCGGGCAGCTCAACGAAGCCTATATCGACCAGAGCTTCGGCGCTGACAACAAGGTCAGCCTGTCACAGCAGGGCCGTGCCAACGCCAGCTGGTCGGATCAGTTCGAAACCAACAATTCGAACACTACCATTACCCAGACCGGTAACAACAACCTGCACTACACCTACCAGAACGGCGAAAACCTCAGCCTTACCATCAACACCAAGGGCAACGGCAACACCATCACCGCCAGCAACTGGAAAGGCGCCAAGATGGGCGGCCAGTTCGGCGCCAACCAGACCGCCACCATCAACCAGAACGGTACCGGCAACGGCGTCAACCTGACCCAGAATGGTGAAAACCACGTGGCCACGCTGAACCAGAAAGGCACCGGCAACCAGATGCAGACCAAGCAGGCCGACAGCAACAACGAGTTGTACTTCGAGCAGAACGGCACCGACAACATCCTGATTGCCGACCAGCGTGGTACCGACAACTATGCCTACGGCAACAGCCAGGGCACTGGCAACAGCATCACCCTGGACCAGTCCGGCTACAGCAACCAGAGCTACACCAACCAGCTGTATGGCAGTGGCAACGAAGCCACCATCAAACAGGCTGACAGCATCAACGTCGCCTACGTGACCCAAGGGGGCCAGGGCAACAAGGCGTTCGTCGACCAGAGCGGTATGGCTCAAACCGCCACCATCAGCCAGCTGGGCAGCGCCAACATGGCTACTGTGACCCAGAAGTAGACGGCTCCCCCTTGAACCGCGGTGCTTCTCTCCCTGGTGCCGCGGTTCCTTTTTTTCCTGCCCTGTTTGTTTTTTTACGCGGCCTGTTCGCGGGTGAGCCCGCTGCCATAGGTCTCCACTGCCTCAGGCCTGTGCAGAACCTGCGGGAGCGGGTTCACCCGCGAGTAGGCCAGACCTGCCAAGCACATTACAATGGTCAAAACCTGACCTGACCCTCCCCCATGATCCAGTCCGACCTCGATCTGTTCGGCCCCCAGCCGCAACGCCTGGCCAGCCACACCGTGCTGCTACCCGGCTTTGCCCTGGCCGAAATGGAGCCACTGCTCGACGCCCTGCGCCCGGTGCTGCGTGCCGCGCCGTTCCGGCACATGACCACCCCCGGGGGCCTGCGCATGGCGGTGGGCCTGACCAACTGTGGTGCGCTGGGTTGGGTGAGTGATGAACACGGTTACCGCTACAGCCGTTGCGACCCGCTCAGCGGCGAGCCTTGGCCCGCGCTGCCTGCGCTGCTGCTGAACCTCGCAACCCGCGCCGCAGCCATGGCCGGCTTTGACGGTTTTGTGCCCGATGCCTGCCTGGTCAACCACTACCTGCCCGGCACCCGCCTGAGCCTGCACCAGGATCGCGACGAGCAGGACTTCGCCCAGCCCATCGTGTCGGTATCGCTGGGCTTGCCGGCGGTGTTCCTGTTTGGTGGCCTGCAGCGTGCCGACAAGACCCGGCGCATCCCGCTGAACCACGGCGATGTGCTGGTCTGGGGTGGCGAAGACCGTTTGCGGTTCCATGGCGTGCTGCCGATCAAGCCCGGCGTGCACCCGCGTCTGGGTGAACGGCGTATCAACCTGACGTTGCGCAAGGCCGGTGGCTGAAGCTGGCAGGCAACCCACCGTTCAGCACCCGTGGCTGAAACACGTTGAACATCTTCGCCAGGCAGGCTTCAAATACCTTGTCGCGCCTTAGCTTTGCCTGGAGCTTGCCATGCCTAACCCGCCTTACCCTTCACACCTTCAATACGGAGTGCCGCGCCCATGAAAATGCCCGGCCGTTCGCCCAACGCCTCGCTGCAACTCGATTACGTGCGCGACACCCTGTTTGGCCCTGTGGCCCAGAGCGTGGAGTGCGAATGCCAGATGGCCGACCTGACCCTCAAAGGGCGGCCGGGGTTGCGCCTGCATATCTGCCCGCCGCTGCCCGACAAGGTCGAGCGGGCGCACAGCGTGGCTTTCGTCTGGGACGGGCGCAGCTATCGGGGAGTGGTGCGCGACAAGGGTAAATGCGGAGACGGCGGCATGAACCTGCTGCTGGAGTTGCTATAGGTTCAGTCTGAGGCGGGGCCAGATGTCCCCGGCCAGCCTGGACTGGCCGGGGCACAGGCTCCCTCAGGCAATGGCCTTGAGGGGGACCGGGTGGCTCGCGCGTAACGCGTGGAGCTGCGCCACCAGCGTGACCAGGTCCCGGCAACTGTTCAGGTTGTGCAGCGGGACCCCGCTCAGGGTCACGCCTGCTTCGAGACTCTGGCCCTGACCCAGGCGGATAGTCAGGTTGGCGCCATCCGGGCAACTGACTTCACAACGGTCGGGCAGGCAGGCCTGCTCGATCATTTGCCGCATCTCTAGCATCGAAACTCCAATCAACGACATGGTACGACCCTCTCTGTGGGATGGCCTGTTGTGTTTGAGTACACCTTTGTCAGGCAGGGCGCCAATTGATATTGCGCATGCCCGGGCAGGCGTCCATGCGCCGGGGCAATGATCTTTCGGGGGAATCATCTAGCACCTTAGTGGAAGATCCGCAGACACTGGGGGTGTTCGATCGCAATCGCGCACTTAACGACGAGCGGTCTCGCCTGTGGCCAACGACGCCCACAGATGCTGGGCTGCATAGGCTCGCCAAGGTCGCCATGCCAATGCCCGATCAGCCAATTGCGCATCAGCCCCCTCCAGCAAGCGCAACGCCTTGACCAGGGCCACATCGCCCAGCGGCATCGCGTCGGCAGCGCCGGCCTGGCGCAGGGCAAGGTACTGCGCACTCCATGGGCCGATGCCTTTGAGTTTGCAGAGGTTACCCAGCACCACATCCAGCACTTGCCCTGTGCGCAACAGGCCCGGTTCGGCGAGCAAGGCATTGGCCAGCGTGCCCAGGGTGGCGGCCCTTGCCTTGGGCATGCCCAGGTTCTCGAACCGGGCAGCCGCCAGCACTGACAAAGCAGGGAAAACGTGGCTCAACCCCGGCGCCGAGAGACGCAGCGGGACACCGTGGCGTTGCACCAGCCGGCCGGCCAGGGTCATGGCGCCGGCGACGCTGATCTGCTGCCCGAGTACCGTGCGCATCGCCTGCTCGCAAGCGTCCCAGCCTTGCGGTACACGCAGGCCTGGACGCTGTTGCAGCAGCCGGGCCATCAGTGGGTCACGAGATAGCTCGGCAGCGATGCGCACAGGGTCGGCGTCAAGGTTGAATACCCGGCGAAGCCTGGCGATCAGGCCGGGTAGCGCAGCGCAGGGCACCCCTTCAAGGCGAACCTGCAGGCGTTGGTCAGGTAAAGGGGTGGCGTGCATCACCGCGTGTTGACCGGCAATCACCAACGAGCGGCTGTAGGTGCCGTCGAGGCAGGTTTCGATGCCAGGGATACAGCGGGCGGCGAGGAATGCCACGGTCGAGGCCCAGTGGTAGGGGGCACGGTAGCGCAGCCACAGTATGTGGTGGTGTGGGGTAGGAAGTGATCGGCGCACGGCGTGCAGGCGGGTGAGCTTGGGCATGGCTGCATCATGCCAGCAAACCGGTAGCCTGTACCGGCCTTGTCGCCGGTACGGGCGATTCAATCCGCCATGATCAATGCGCAGCGCCGTCCCGCGCATCCTGCATTTGCCCAAACCTTCCGGCATGGAAATCGTCGAACGACTCGGCAATCTCGGCCTGGCTGTTCATCACGAACGGGCCGTAGCCGACGATTGGCTCATCGATCGGTTCCCCGCTGAGCAGCAGCACACTGGCACCTTCCGGCGCCTCGAGGGTAATGTCCTCGCCAGCCGGGTCAAGCAGCACCAGGCTGGAGGGGCCGGCCTCGCGCTCGCCGTTGACCCGCACGGTCCCGCGCAACACCACCAACGCCGCGTTGCGCCCTGCGGCCACCGGCAGCTGCAAGGCTGCACCAGCAGTCAGGCGCAGGTCCCACACATCCATTGCGGTAAAAGTCCGCGCCGGGCCTTGGTGCCCAAGGTAGTTACCGGCAATGACCCGCAAGCTACCGCCCTCGCCGTCCAGTGCAACCACCGGGATGTCGTTGGCCAGCAGCGTCTGATACCCGGCCGCTGCCCGCTTGTCCCGCGCCGGCAGGTTGACCCACAGCTGTACCATTTCCAGCGTGCCGCCGCTGCGGGCGAAGGCTGGGGAGTGGAACTCTTCATGGATGATGCCATTGGCGGCGGTCATCCACTGCACGTCCCCAGGGCCGATCAGACCGCCAGCGCCGGTGGAGTCACGGTGCTCCAGCTCGCCCTGATAGACGATGGTCACAGTCTCAAAGCCGCGGTGCGGGTGCTGGCCGACACCCCGTCGTGCAGCAGTCGGGGTGAAATCATGGGGGCCGGCATAGTCAAGCAGCAGGAACGGGCTGATCTGGCTGGCCAGGTTGTCGTAGGTGAACAGGCTGCGCACCGGAAAACCATCCCCCACCCAATGAGCGTGCGGGTTGCGGTGGATACCCAGAATCTTTTTCATGAGAAGGCTCCTCTCTTGGCTGGGATAACCTTATCAATGATGTCAATCGGGCGGTAGTCAGCCGTTTTGGCATGCATCGTTCCATGGATGGAACAATCAGCCCTGCAAGAAATCGAGCACCTGATCAGCTGCCTTGCCAGGGTCCTCCTGCATGAAACAATGCCCGCCCGCTACCTGTTGCGCAGTCACATTCGGGTTGAGCGCCGCCAGCCGACTTACCGAGTGTGGCACGAAGGGATAGGTGTGCTCGCCATACAACACCTGCGTAGGGGTGCTGATCGCAGCAAGGCTTGCCCACATGCGCCTGGGGAACGAGCTGAATATTTCCACCTCACGGCTGGGCCGGCATTTGAGGACCACCGCTTCGCCGCAATCACCGATGGCATGTTCGACATAGGCCTGCAGCGCCGCATCCGCCCAGCCCTTGAAGATGCCACGGCCTTGCAGTGAAGCGAGCGCCGCTTCGCGATCAGGCCAGTGGCTGCGCCGGCTCGCGGCCTTGCGCGCCAGGGCGTGGCGCTGGTGCAGGCCAACCAGGGCCGCCGCGCCCATCACGCCAAGCATGCGCCGGCTGAACAGCACCGGGTCAAGCAACACGGCACGTGCAAACAGCTGCGGCTCACTGGCCAGCATCAGCCCGGTGAGCACGCCGCCAAAGCTGTGCCCGACGGCAAAGCGCGGCACTTCGCCGTACTCGCCACGCCCGGCCTGAAATGCCTCCACGGCCAACGCGGCGGTACGGTTCCAGCCGCGAAACGCCCCGCCATGGTCACTGTCACCGTGCCCCTGGACATCGCACAGCCACAGGTCGAAATGCTCGCCCAGGCGCATCAGCAAAGGCTGATAGGCCAGGCAGCAGAAGCCGTTACCGTGCAAGAAATGCAGCAGCGGCTTGCCGCTGGCCGCGGTGCGCCAGCCACGCAGGGTGAAGCCTTCGGCACATTCGTGGGACCAGGGGATCAACTGCATGGGCTTGGGCAACTCGCGGGCTAGGAAAACGCCGATTCTACAAACAGAAGCGGGTACAGTGAAATCACCAGCAACAGGGCCATCAGGACATTGAACAGCATCAGCCAACGCGGGTTCTGCAGCAGGTTGCGCAGCGCGCTGCCAAACATCACCCACACGCCCACGCTGGGCAGGTTGACCAGGGCGAACAAGGCGGCGATGACGATCACGTTGGTCACATAGCCTTGCGCCGGTGTATAGGTTGTAATCGCCCCCACCGCCATCACCCAGGCCTTTGGATTGACCCACTGGAACGCCGCTGCGCCCCAGAAGCCCATGGGTTTGCGAGCACCGGACGAAGCCGTACCGACTGGCCCGGAAGTGGCGATTTTCCAGGCCAGGTACAGCAGGTAGGCCGCCCCGGTGTAGCGCAGCACTGTGTACAGCGGCGGCCACGCCTTGAACACCTCGCCCAGGCCCAGACCAACGGCCAGCACCATGACCATGAAACCGACGCTGATGCCCACAGCGTGAGGAATCGAGCGGCGCACGCCGAAGTTCACCCCAGAGGCCAGCAACATGGTGTTGTTGGGGCCGGGCGTGATGGAGGACACGAAGGCAAACAGCACGAAGGCGGTCAGCAGGTCGGCAGAGGCGAGCATAGGGGCGGTCCACTTTCTTTATAGGTGCTGTCACACTAACGGAGTCGCCCTCCCCTGCGACCAGTACAGTTTCATTAAATTATGTAGATACACCTCACTGTATTGCTACCCGAATCAAGGAAGCCGTCAACATGAGCGTTACCATTCGCCCTGCCGTTCGCACCGATGCGCAACAGATTCTGGCCTTCATTACCGAACTGGCCGAGTATGAGCGTGCCCGTCACGAAGTGATCGCCAGCGTCGCCGACATCGAGCACAGCCTGTTCGACGAGGGCAGCACGGTGCATGGCCTGATGTGCGAACGCGATGGCCAGGCAATCGGCTTCGCCGTGTATTTCTACAGCTACTCGACCTGGCTCGGGCGCAACGGCATCTACCTGGAAGACTTGTATATCACGCCCGAGCAGCGCGGCGATGGCGCGGGGCGGCAAGTGCTGCAGCACATTGCGCGCGAAGCGGTAGCGAACAACTGCGGGCGGCTGGAGTGGAGCGTGCTGGACTGGAACGAGCCGGCGATCGGCTTTTACCAGAAGCTGGGGGCCGAGGCGCAGGACGAGTGGGTGCGCTATCGCCTGGACGGGGAGAAGCTGGCGGCGTTTGCTCGCGGTTGATGGGGCGGGAGAGGCGCTGTTAGGGGGGGCATCAGGGCCCAGCTCATATCCCGCAATTGACGCCACGCCCGCCCCATGCTCTCCTTATGCCTGCGTTCAGGTGCCCCTTCTGGGGTGAAACGGGAAACCGGTGCGTCGCGGCCCTTCAGCAGGGTCGGACAAGCCCGGTGCTGCCCCCGCAACGGTAAGCGAGCGAAGCGTCTGTACCACTGTGCCCGTAGTTCGGCATGGGAAGGTGACGCTTTTCAGGAGCCCTGCTCTTCCTCGCAAGCCCGGAGACCGGCCTGGCGTTCATGAACACCCCGCGGTGGGCGGGCGCTGTCGCATTCCCTGGGCAATCACGCTCGGGGCTGCCGCGCTTGTCCGTTGCCCACAAAAAAGCAGAGGAACGCGTCATGCCCGTCACCAGCGCCAAGCCACACAGCCTTGCCACCCCCACCACGCTAAGCCAACGCGTCGTCATCGCCGTCGGCGCCAGCCTGCTGGGCCTGTGCCTGGTCTACTTCGCCGGTTTTTCGCACATCGAGGCCGTGCACAACGCTGCCCACGATACCCGCCACAGCGCCGCCTTCCCCTGCCACTGAGTACGCCCGATGATCACGCGCATTGCCCGTACGGCGGGCTTCAGCGGGCTGCTTGCGGCCTTGTTGCTGACCTTGTTGCAAAGCTTCTGGGTGGCCCCGTTGATTCTTCAGGCGGAAACCTACGAGTCTTCGGCCCCGGCCGCACACCACGAACATGGCAGCGAAGTCGCTGCCCATGAGCACAGCGCCGAAGCCTGGTCGCCGGAAGACGGCTGGCAGCGCGTGCTGTCTACGACCGGTGGCAACCTGGTGGTGGCGGTCGGCTTCGCCCTGATCCTGGCCGCGCTCTACAGCCTGCGCGCTCCGAAGCGCGCCAGCACGGGGGCTTTGTGGGGGCTGGCGGGCTTCGCCGTGTTCTGCCTCGCGCCAACCCTGGGCCTGCCCCCAGAACTGCCAGGTACGGCTGCGGCCGACCTTGGGCAACGTCAGGCCTGGTGGATTGGCACCGCCAGCGCCACCGCCCTGGGCCTGGCCTTGCTGGCGTTTGCCCGCCACGGGCTGCTGAAAGCGCTGGGCGCCGTGCTGCTGGTGGTGCCGCATGTGATTGGCGCGCCGCAACCGGAGGTGCACGAAAGCCTGGCTCCCGAAGCACTGCAAGCCCAGTTCAAGCTGGCCTCCTGGCTGACCAACGCCGCCTTCTGGCTGGCCCTGGGCCTGCTAAGCGCCTGGCTGTTCCGCCGCTCAAGCCAGGCCTGATGCCGGTTTTTTACGCCGGTTTTGGCTGCCGCCGGGGCTGCCCGGTGGATACGCTGCTCAGCCTTCTGCGCCAGGCCCTGGATAATCAGGGCCTGGCGCTGGCCGACCTGCACGGTATCGCCAGCATCAGCCTGAAGGCCAACGAACCGGGGTTGCAGCAACTGGCCGAACACCTCGGTTTGCCTTTGGTGCTGTACCATGGCGCGCAACTGCAACCCTACTCCCCCCTGCTCAGCCACCGTTCTGCTGTGGCCCATGCCCACACGGGTTGCTGGGGGGTGGCCGAGAGCGCGGCGTTGGCCCTGGCCAGCCAGCGGCTCGGCACCGCGCGGTTGCTGCTCACACGCCAGGTGATGGGCCCGGCAACCCTCGCGCTGGCCTGCTGAACGCTGCACCCTCATTTCTTGCAAGGACTTTCCATGACGGTCTACTTCATCGGCGCCGGCCCCGGCGACCCGGAACTGATCACGGTCAAGGGGCAACGGCTGATTCGTCAGTGCCCGGTGATCATCTACGCCGGCTCGCTGGTGCCTGCTGCCGTGCTCGAAGGCCACCGGGCCGAAACCGTGATCAACAGTGCCGAGCTGCACCTGGAGCAGATCATCGCCGCCATGCGCACGGCGCACCAGCAAGGCCAGGACATCGCCCGCGTGCATAGCGGCGACCCCAGCCTGTACGGCGCCATCGGCGAGCAGATCCGCCACCTGCAGGCGCTGGGTATCGATTACCAGATCATCCCCGGTGTCACCGCAACGGCCGCCAGCGCCGCCCTGCTCGGCTGCGAGCTGACCCTGCCGCAGGTGGCACAGACGGTGATCCTGACCCGCTATGGCGACAGCTCGCCGATGCCACCCGGCGAGCAGCTGGCGGACCTGGCGCGCCATGGCAGCACGCTTGCGATTCACCTGGGGGTCAAGCACCTCTCGCGGATCGTCGACGAACTGCTGCCACACTATGGCGCAGACTGCCCGGTGGCGGTCGTGCACCGCGCCACATGGCCAGACCAGGACTGGGTTCGTGGCAGCCTTGGCGACATCGCCGAACGTGTCGCCGCCAAGGACTTCCGCCGCACCGCACTGATTCTGGTGGGGCATGTGCTGGGCAACACTCCGTTCGCCGATTCGGCCTTGTACCGCGCAGGGCACGCCCACTTGTATCGCCCTGGCGACTGAGCATTGCCAGGCTCACCACAGGCGTAGCAGACTCCGGGTTCCCGCTTGCGAACCGGAGTCAAGCTCATGCTGGATCTACGCCCCAACTGCGAATGCTGCGATATCGACCTGCCTGGCGACAGCCCTGACGCGCTGATCTGTTCCTTTGAATGCACCTTCTGCCGCACCTGCGTCGAAACCCGCTTGCAGGGCTATTGCCCGAACTGCAAAGGCCAGCTGGTGACCCGTCCGACGCGGGTCGGCCAGGCCTTGGCCAACAACCCCGCCTCGCCCTTGCGCGTGAATAAAACACACCTCGCCTGCAATTGACCGACCAGAAAATCGACACTCCGCCTTGTTAGCGGTGATGTCTTTCCATTATTTGTAGGAATTTTCAACAAGGCACCCGAGGATTATCAACACTTCTATACTCGGCATTACCAAACTTCAGGATTGGTCGTATCTTGCAGCGCTTCCGATTAACCCGCTTGCAGACGTATTCCTGAGTGATCCAGGAAGGCGGACCACATCCTGACAGGAGTTTTCTCATGACAACCGTGCTGATCGTCGATGACCACCCGATCGTCCGGGTCGCTTTGCGCACTATCCTCGAGCGCGAGCGCTTCCATGTTGTCGGCGAAGTGGGCGACGGCCGGATCGTGGCGCAGGTGGCCCGCGAGCTGCGCCCGGACGTTGTAATTCTGGACATCGGGCTACCCGGGCTGGACGGCATGGAAGTGATCAAACGCCTGCAGTGCCTGGAGGCAGTGCCGAAAATCATGGTCCTGACCGGTCAGGCCACCGATCTGTACGTACGCCGCTGTCTGGATGCCGGCATCGGCGCCTTCGTCACCAAGGATGAAGATACCGATCCGTTGGTGTTTGCCCTCAAGGCCCTGATCAAGGGCTATTCGACCTTCCCGCAGATGTCGGTCAACAGCAACTCGCTGGAGAGCGAACCCGTGCGCCTGGAAAGCCTCTCCAACCGTGAAATGGAAGTGCTGCGGCGCCTGGCGCGCGGTGAAAACAACAAGAACATCGGGCACTGCATGAACCTCAGCGCCAAGACCATCAGTACCTACCGAGGCCGTATCATGGAAAAGCTCAGGACCGAGTCGCTGGTTGAAATGGTCGACCTGGCCAGACGCAACGACGTCAACTGAGCGCTTGGCCACCATGAAACGTCTGCTGGCCAGTGCCGTTATCGCCATTGGCCTTTCGGCCTCGGCAAGTCTGCTTGCCGACAGCGAACCCCGACAGCTGCTGGCGCGTTCCGTCAGCGCTGCCACCCCGCTGCAACTGCCCAGCGACGACCGTGACTGGCTCGCGCGACGACAGCGGCTGGTGCTGGGTAGCTCCCGGCCTGACTATCCACCGTTCGAAATCAACGTCAGCCAGCGTGACTACGAAGGGCTGAGCGCCGATTACGCCGGCATCATCGCCGAGCAACTGGGTATTGCGATCGAAGTGCGCCGGTACGACAGCCGCCATGAAGCCATCGCGGCCCTGCGCGAGGGCCGGATCGACCTGCTGGGCAGCTCCAACGCATTCGAGGCGGCGGACGCCGAGCTCAACCTCAGTACCCCCTATGCCGATGATCTGCCTGTCGTTGTCACCCGCAAAGGCAGTGACCTGAAGAATGCGCGTGACCTTGCCGGCATGCGCCTGGCCATGGTCGACCATTACCTGCCGGCCAGCGCCGTGCACGCCCTGTATCCCAAGGCCCAGCTAAGCCTGTATCGCTCAACCCTGGCCGGCCTTGCCGCTGTCGAGCTCGGCGAGGCCGACGCCTACCTGGGCGATGCGATCAGCACCGATTTCACCATGGGCAAGAGCTACCAGAACACGCTGAAGATCGACCACTTCAGCCAGGTTGCCCCTGGCGAGTTCGCCTTTGCCTTGGCCAGCGACAACCCGCGCTTGCACCGACTGGTCGATCAGGCGTTGGCCCGCATCAGCGAAAGCGAACGCCTGAACATCCTGCGCCGCTGGAGCAGCGGCAACACCAGCCTGCTGCTTCAGCGCCACCTGTCAGTGCTGAGCGCAGAGGAGCAAGCCTGGATAGCCAGCAATCCGACCGTCAACGTGCTGGTCAATACCGGCCTGGCACCCCTCACATTCAACGATGCCCAGCACCGTCCCAGCGGCATCACCCTCGACCTGCTCAAGCAGATCTCCCTGCGAACGGGGCTGCATTTCAAACCGCTGGAGAGCTCCTCGGCGCAGGAAATGGTCGAACGTCTGGCCCGCGGTGAGGCGCAGATGATCGGTGCCCTGGGTTATGGCGCAGACCGTTCGAAGCAGATGCGCTATACCCGCCCCTACCTGGTCAGCCCAAGGGTGCTGGTCACCCGCAACGATGGCTCCGCACCGGCGCAGGCCAGGGCACTGGACGGTCAGCGCATCGCCCTTGTGCGCGGCTCCCCGCAACGGGCGGCGCTGGAGGGACGCTTCGCCCAGGCCAAGGTGGTCGAGGTGGACAACCCGCTAGGCCTGATGGAAGCGGTGGCCAACGGGACTGCCGACGTTGCCCTGAGCAGCCATATCAATGCCGCCTACTACATCAGCCACGTGTTCAAGGACCGCCTGCGCATCGCCAGCGTGCTGGATGACGACGCGGCCGTGGCCGCCTTCGCCGTGGCCCCGGACCAGCCTCAGCTGCAAGCCATTCTCGACAAGGCACTGCTGAGCATTCCCCCCGATGAACTGAACCAGCTGATCAACCGCTGGCGGACCAGCACGCTGGTCAGTGACAGCGCCTGGCGAGATTACCGCACCCTGACCTTGCAGGTGCTGGTGCTGTCCGGCCTGCTGCTGGCAGGGGTGGTGTTCTGGAACAGCTACCTGCGCAAGCTGATCAACCAGCGCACCGAGGCAAAACACGCGTTGCAGGACCAGTTGGCGCTGAGCCGCGGGCTGCTCGAACAGCTGCGTCAGGCCAAGGACGACGCCGAACAGGCCAGCCAGACCAAAAGCACCTTCCTGGCGACCATGAGCCATGAAATCCGAACCCCCATGAATGCCGTGATCGGCCTGCTGGAGCTCGCCCTGGAGGACAGCCGCAGCGGCCGGTGCGACACCCAGACTTTGCAGACCGCCCACGACTCTGCGATCGGCCTGCTCGAGCTGATTGGCGATATCCTGGACATTTCCCGTATCGAATCCGGGCATATCACCCTGCAACCAGTGCCCACCAACCTGGTCGAGCTGCTGCGGGCCACCCTGCGCGTGTTCGAAGGCAATGCCCGGGCCAAGGGCTTGCACCTGCACGGTGAGCTACCCGCTGCGCCGGTCTGGGTGCTGGCTGATCCGCTGCGGCTCAAGCAAGTGCTGTCCAACCTGATCAGCAACGCCATCAAGTTCACCGACCGCGGTGAAGTCCAGGCCAGCCTGTTGCTGCCAACGGTCGCCGGCCACAGCATGCTGGCGGTCGAACTGAACGTGCGCGACACCGGCATCGGCATCAGCCCTGCCGACCAGGCCCGACTGTTCAGTGCCTTCGTCCAGGTCGACGGCCCGCGCGCACGGCAGGGTGCGGGACTGGGGTTGGTCATCAGCCGCACACTGGCCGAATTGATGGGCGGCACCTTGAGCTTGCAGAGCGTCGAAGGGGTCGGCACCCGTGTGCAAGTCAACTTGCAGCTGCCCACCTGCGCGGCACCCGTACAAGCTGAACAGGAAGTGCCGGCCCCTGAAAGCAGCGGCGGGCCGCTGAATATTCTGGTGGTCGACGACTACCCCGCCAACCTGCTGCTGCTGGAGCGCCAACTGCACACCATGGGGCATCGTGTGACCTTGGCGCAGAATGGCGAAATCGCCCTGGCCCACTGGCAGGACGGATGCTTCGATTTGGTGATCACCGATTGCAGCATGCCGGTCATGGACGGCCACGCGCTTACCCGGCGTATCCGTAGCCTGGAGGCCGACCTTGGCCTGCCGGCGTGCCGGATTCTCGGGGTAACGGCCAATGCCCAGGCCGAGGAGCGTACCCGCTGCCTGGCCAGCGGCATGGACGAATGCCTGTTCAAGCCAATTGGCCTGCGCACCCTCAAGGCGCACCTGACGCAGGCACGCCCTCGGCAACAGCCCCTTAAAGCAGCCCACGGCGGGTTCGACCTGGCCGAGCTGCGCCACTTGACCCAGAACGATGAGCAGTTGACCCGGCATTTGCTTGAGCAGCTGTCACAAAGCGTCGACGAAGACCTGGCCGCCCTGCGCGCGCTGTCCCCAGACGCCCCGGATGAGGACGTGCGTGCCTTGGCTCATCGCATCAAAGGCGGGGCCAGGATGATCAGGGTACGCACCGTGGCCACCGACTGTGAAGCCATCGAACACGCCCACGCGCAGGGGTTGCCCACGGTTGAGCAGCGCGCACAACTTCAAGCCAGCCTGCAGGCGCTGCTTGAAGAGATGCGCGAAGCCCTCAGTGCAATTGAAGCGTCGAACTGATCTGGCTGATGGCATCGACCACATGCCGTGAGCCTTGCTGGATTTCCATGATCACCGTGCCGGCCTCATTGGCCAGCGCGACGCCGTGACAGGTGCGGTTCAGGCTTGACTGCATGCTGGCTACCGCCAACAGCGACAGGTCGTGGTTCTGTCGCACCACATCGACGATTTCCAGGGTCGCCTTGCTGGTCCGCGCCGCCAGATTGCGCACCTCGTCAGCCACCACGGCAAAACCGCGCCCATGATCACCGGCGCGGGCTGCCTCGATGGCCGCATTCAAGGCCAGCAGATTGGTCTGGTCAGCAATGCCACGGATGGTCAGCACGATCTGCCCGATCACATCCGACTGCTTGCTCACGGCATCGTTGCTACGCGCCGCGTCGTTCAATTCGTGGGAAATCTGCTCGATCACCTGCACCGTCTGCTGCACCACCTCGGTGCCCTTGCGCGCGCAGGCGTCGGTCTGCACTGAACTGGCATGTGCCGCATCGGCGGCGCTCTGCTGGGTGCTGACCTGGCGAGTGATGTCGCTGGCGAACTTGACCACCTTGTACAAGCGGCCCTTGCTGTCGAAAATCGGGTTGTAAGAAGCTTCCAGGTAAACCGTCTGGCCTTGCTTGTTGACACGCTCGAAGCGGTGCGAGTGGTATTCGCCACGGTTGAGCGAAGCCCAGAACTCACGGTACTGGGCCGACTCGCGCTCATGCGCCAGGCAGAACAGCCCGTGGTGGCGGCCGACCACTTCATCGTGGCGGTAGCCCATGGTGTCGAGGAAGTTCTGGTTGGCCTTGATCACTCGGCCTTGCGGGGTGAACTCGATCACCGCCATGGAGCGGCCGATGGCTTTGAGCAGGCTTTCGCTTTCGTGCTCCAGCACTACCCGCTGGCTGATGTCGGACGCCACCTTGATCACGCTGCTGACCTGGCGCTGTGCATCCAGCACCGGCATGTAGCTGGCTTCAAGCCACACCTCGCGGCCCGCCTTGTCGACGCGCTCGAAGGTGCCGCTGATGGCCTTGCCCTGCCCCAGTTCCCGCCACAGTTGCTGGTACTCGGCGCTTTT
Organism: Pseudomonas sp. 8_5_2; assembly: GCF_059295255.1. Lineage (NCBI taxonomy): Bacteria > Pseudomonadati > Pseudomonadota > Gammaproteobacteria > Pseudomonadales > Pseudomonadaceae > Pseudomonas > Pseudomonas sp. 8_5_2. The sequence goes on along the minus strand of NZ_CM181238.1, from coordinate 2,858,063 downwards.
TGCGTAGCCCGGCTCACAGAACAGTCGGTGGTGCTTGCCCCGCAGTTCTTCGGCGCTGTAGCCCATGGCTTGGCAGAAACGCTCGTTGGCATCAAGGATGGTGCCGTCGGGGGCGAACTCGATCATCGCCATGGAGCGGCTGATGGCTGCGAGCTTGGCCTGCGCATTGGCCAAGGCCTGCTGGCTACGCTGGATCTCGACCAGGTCGGACTTGCGGTGGAAATCGAACATGACGCCGGGCTCCTTTATGCGCGGTGTCCTGAGCATAGATCGCCGTTAGCGCAGTGCAAGCAATGTGCTATCACTTTGTAATTAATACATTTTAATGACTACACACGCTCCAGGAGGCTCAGGAGCTCTCCCGCACCATCAACTCGAAGCCCAGGTCCTGCTGCGCGTTCGGCACCCGCTTGCCATCGAGCAAGGCCAGCAGCGCCTGCGCCGCGCCCCGGCCCACGGCAGCCCGCGGTGTGCGAATCGAGGTGAGCCGCGGAACCATGTGCGCTGACGCCGGCAGGTCGTTGAAACCGACCATTGCCACCTGCCGCGGCACCTCCACCCCTTGGCGCAACGCCTGCAGCACCGCACCCTGGGCCAGGTCGTCGTTGCAGAAGAAGATGCCGTCGACATCCGGCGCCTGCTGCAGCAACTGGCTGAACAACACGCTGCCCAAGGCAATGGATGAAGGCTCCGGCGCCAGCACTTCCAACTCGGCCGCCTGCAGCCCGGCTTCGGCGAGCGCCTGGCGGAACCCGTCGGCACGCTGCATCACGCGCGGGTCGAGCTGCGCCGCAATGAACGCCAGGCGCTTGCGCCCACGCTCGATCAGGTGCCGGGCGGCAGCGCGCCCGGCCTCTTGCTGGGAGAAGCCGACCGACAACGCCCCGGCTTCGCCGTTGAGTTCCATCATGTGCACGCAGGGCACGCCACTGGCGGCCAGCATCTGCCGCGACGCGTCGCTGCGCTCGAACCCGGTCAGCAGCATGCCGCAGGGCTGGTACGCCAGATAATTGCGGATCAGATTCTCTTCTTCGGCAACGTCATAGTGATAGTTGCCGATCAGCACCTCGAGCCCACGCGGGCGCATGACTTCGTGAATGGCCTCGAGGGTGTCGATGAACAGCTGGTTGGACAGCGACGGGATCAACACCACCACCGAATGGCTACGCGCCGAGGCCAGGGCCCTGGCCGCCGGGTTGGCCACATAGCCCAGGCTCGCCGCTGCGGCGGCGACCTTTTCCACCAGCTCCGGCGCAACCGTGCTGACCCCGCGCAAGGCGCGGGAGGCGGTAATCGGGGAAACCCCGGAAAGCCTGGCAACTTCGGCCAGGGTGGGACGACCTGTAGTACGGGAGCCGGTTCGGGACATGGATGTTGTAATTTTACTACTTGCAAGGATGGGGAACGGCCACTAAGGTAGCGCTGTCTCAGGACGCAGGCAATGTAATCTTTGGTAGCAGCCACCGCGCGCTTGCCGCCAGGCGTCCATACTGCGTAAGGACAAGACCAATAACACCGGGGAGGTGGCTGTTCGTCGGCGACGAGACAGCGCTATCTCACCCCGCAGGAGGTACTGATGAATTCTCCCCTGTCCGCCATCGTGGTGATGGGCGTGGCCGGTTGCGGCAAAAGCTGCATCGGCGCTGCCATCGCTGCCAGAAGCGGCGGTCGCCTGATCGAAGGCGACGCTTTTCACCCTGCCGAAAACATCCGCAAGATGAGTGATGGCATCCCGCTGGACGATACCGACCGTGCCGGCTGGCTGGTCCGCCTTGGTGAAGAGTTGCAAGCCACCACACACGCCGGAGAGCGCCCGATCCTGACCTGCTCGGCACTCAAGCGCCGCTACCGCGACACCCTGCGCGATGCGATGCCGGGGCTGGTATTCGTGTTCCTCGAACTGTCGCCCGCCGAGGCTGAAAAACGCGTGCTGGCCCGCCCGGGGCATTTCATGCCGGCAAGTCTCATCGACAGCCAGTTCGCTGCTTTGGAATCGCCGCGCGGCGAGCCATTGACCTTGGCACTGGACGCCACGCAACCCATCGAAGTCCTGGCCGAAGCGGTAGACCGCTGGCTAAAGCGCTGCGGTGAGCCGGGCCTGGCGCAAACCGCCTGATCGCGGCGGTTTGCTTGGCTCACCAAAGACAGCGCTACCCCGATCCGCATATACACGCAAAGTTCAAAAAAGCTCCGCCAAAAACAACGATAAGACCGAGGCCTTCACACCATGTTCGGACTGGCTACTGACACCTTCCTGCTGCTCGACGCGTTGGTTACCATCATCGGGCTGATCCTGCTGATCACCCATTTCAAAGTGCACCCGTTCGTCGCCCTCACCCTGGCGGCCGGGTTTCTCGGCCTGACCTCCGGTATGCCGGTGGCCAAGGTGATGAAATCGTTCCAGGACGGTTTTGGCGGCGTGCTCGGCTTTGTCGGCATCGTGCTCGCACTGGGCACCATGCTCGGCAAGCTGATGGCCGACTCCGGCGGTGCCGACCAGATCGCGCAAACGCTCATACGTGCCTTCGGCAAGAAGAACGTGCACTGGGCCATGATGTTCGCAGCCTTTCTGGTTGGCATCCCGCTGTTCTTCGAAATCGGCTTCGTACTGCTGATTCCGCTGGTGTTCATCGTCGCCCGGCGCTCTGGCGTGTCGCTGGTCAAGATCGGCATTCCGCTGCTGGCCGGGCTGTCCGTCGTCCACGGCCTGGTGCCCCCGCACCCGGGCCCGCTGCTGGCAATCGGCATCTTCCACGCTGACATCGGCAAGACCATCTTCTATGGCCTGATCGTGGCCCTGCCCACCGCGATCATTGCCGGCCCGCTGTTCGGCAACTTCATTTCCCGCTACATCCCGGGCAACCCGTCGCAGGAATTGATGGACCAGATTGCCAAGGAGTCCGACCAGGGCAACCTGCCGAGCTTCAGCATTACCCTGATCACGGTGCTGCTGCCGGTGGCACTGATGCTGCTGAAAACCTTTGCCGATGTGGTGCTGCCCGCCGAGCACATCGTGCGCCAGTGGATGGACCTGATCGGCCACCCCATCACCGCCCTGCTCGCGGCCTTGCTGCTGGCCTTCTATACCTTCGGTTCGGCGCGCGGCTTCAACCGCCAGCAGATCATGAAGATGCTCGACCAGAGCCTGGCGCCGACCGCTGCCATCGTGCTGATCGTCGGGGCCGGCGGCGGCTTCAAGCAGATGCTGGTGGACACCGGTGTCGGCAACGTGATCGGGCAAATGGCGGTACAGGCGGAAATCTCGCCCATCATGCTGGCCTGGCTGGTGGCGGCGGTGATCCGTATCGCCACCGGTTCGGCGACGGTGGCAACCATTACCGGCGCCGGCATCGTTGCCCCGGTGATCGACCTGGTGCCTGGGGTCAACCGCGAACTGCTGGTGCTGGCCACCGGCGCCGGTTCGCTGATCCTGTCCCACGTCAACGACGCCGGCTTCTGGCTGGTGAAGCAGTACTTCAACATGACCGTCGCCGAAACCTTCAAGACCTGGAGCATGATGGAGACCATTCTTTCGGTGGTCGGCATCATCTTCATCATGTTGCTGTCGCAGGTGGTGTGACCGTTGATCGGGGTCATGGCACCTTGACGCTTCGGGTAGGGCCGAAGGGAAGTATGCGCCCTACCTGAAGCAAAGGAGCCTGCCATGAACCGCTCAAGCATTCTGTTGATAGCCCTGCTCGCCTCGCCGCTGGCGTTTGCCGTCGGCACCGGCCCCACCTACCCTGACGACCCGCATAATCCGGCACCGAAGCCGGGGGTGGACAGCACCCTCAACCCGATCGAGAAGCCGATGCCCAGGGATACCGACCCGCGCATCCAGGGCAACGACCCTGAAAGCCCGCCGGCCCGGCAGGATGACAACCGTGATTTGCCGGGGATGGATGGCAGTGGCTCGGAAGGGGCCGGGCGTCAGGGTGGGGCAGATAGTCAGCGTTAATCGCCGTGGGAGCAGGATTACGCCACGGGGATCGCACCTGTTAGCCCTGATGCGATCCCCAGCTCGCTGGCTGGCCGCCGATTGGGCTGCATAGCAGCCCTCTCTCACCACTGCCGCTTGTCAGGCCGGGTAAGCCCGAGTTTCTCGATCCGGTAACGCAACATGTCCCGCGACAGCCCAAGCATTCGCGCCGACTTGGTAACGTTCCAGTCCGTGCGGTCCAGGGTCTTGCACACCAGGTCGCGCTCCATGTCTGGCAGGCTTGTCCCAGGCTCCGGATCATGCCGCGGCATTTCGTACACCGTGGCAGTCGGCTGCGCCACCAGCGGCTCGTCGATCAAGGTCATGCACAGGTTCAACTGATGCGCCTGCACCACCTCGTTCGGGGCCAGCAGCACGGTTTGTTCCAGCATGTTGCGCAGCTCGCGCACATTGCCTGGCCAGGTGTAACTGAGCATCAGGCTTTCGGCCTCGGCAGAAAACCGCAGGTTCGGCTTACCATAACGCCGGCCGTGGTGAGCCAGGAAGTGCCGTGCCAGCATCAGCACGTCCTGCCCACGCGCATGCAAGCGCGGCACCTTCAAGGCAATGATGCGCAGGCGGAAGAACAGGTCGCGGCGGAACTTGCCCTGCTGCACCATCTGCTCCAGGTTGCAGTTGGTAGCGCTGATCACCCGCAGGTCGACCTTGCGCTCCTTCACCGCGCCGATCCGGCGAATGCTGCGGTCTTCCAGCAACTTGAGCAGCTTGGCCTGCAGCACCAGGTCCATCTCGCCGATCTCATCCAGGAACAGGGTGCCGCCGTCGGCCGCTTCCACCAGGCCGACCCGGCGCTCCTTGGCATCGGTGAATGCGCCCTTTTCATGGCCGAACAGCTCGGCCTCCAACAGGTTGGCGGGGATCGAGGCGCAGTTGAATTCGATGAACGGCCCTTTGCTGCGCGAGCCGTCAAAATGCAGGGCACGGGCCACCAGCTCCTTGCCCGTGCCGGTGTCGCCTTCGACCAGTACCGGTGGCAGGTCGTCGCTGGCCATGCGCCGCTCGGCATCCAGCACCTGGCGCAGGGTGTGCTTGAGGCTGAGCATGGCCGGCGACTCACCGATCAACGCCTGCAGCCCGGACTTCTGCGCCTCGCGCTCCTGGTAGAACGTCAGCGTGCGCTCCATGCGCTCGGCAGCCAGTGCCTTGTCCAGGGTCAGTTTGAGCTCGGCCAGCACCACCGGCTTGGTCAGGTAATGGAAGGCGCCCTCCTTCATGGCCTGCACGGCATCTTCGACGTTGCCGTAGCCCGTCATCATGATCACCTTCAGGTCCGGCGCCTGGGCCACCAGCGTGCGCAGCAGGTCGTGCCCGCTCATGCCGGGTAGCGAGTTGTCGGTGAGCACCGCGTCGGGCTGAGCCCGCTTGATCTGCTCCAGCGCAAGCTCCGCGCTATGGCACACGGTGACCTCGAAGCCCTTCAGGCTGAGGTAGGTACGAACGTTGTCGGCGAGGATTTCATCATCCTCGACTACCAGGATGCTGTGCTCCATGGTCCCCTCCCGCTGCGATATTGAATGTAAGGCTGACGCGGGTTCCTTCCTCTTCCCGGCTGCTCAGGCTGACCGAGCCGCCAAACCGCTCCATGATGCGTTTGACCAGGGCCAGGCCGACACCGAGCCCCCCCTGCTTGGTGGTGTAGAACGGTTTGAACACCATGCGTTCCTGCTGCTGGCTCATGCCTTTGCCGGTGTCGGTAAGCACGAACTCGGCACGCTGGCCTTCCTGCACATTGACCTGGGCGGTCAGCATGCCACCGGAGGGCATGGCCTCCAGGGCGTTGGAGAACAGGCTGTTGAGAATCTGGGTGAGCTGCAGCGGCTGGCTGGCGACCCACTGCACGTCAGGGCCTTCGAAGTGAAAGCGCACACCGTTGCGCTCGATCTGCTGGAAGAAGGCCACGTGGGTGTCCTCGATGGCAGCCACCAGGTCCACGGCCTCGGCCTCGTCGCTGGTCGGGCGCAACGACACCAGCAGGTCACGTACCCAGCATGACATGCGGTCGACCTGGCTGATAATGTCGGTGATGTTCTTCTGCGCGGCAGGGTTGGCGATCTCCTGGGCCAGCTCTGCGCTGGAGCGGATGTTGGCCAGCGGGTTGCGCAGGCTGTGCGCCACTGCGGAGGACATTTCCCCCAGCGCCACGTAGGTTTCGCTGGCCACCAGCCGGTCCTGCTGCAAGCTCAGCATTTGCGCCGCCCTGCGCACGATCCAGAACAGCCCGAAGTAGATCAGTGCCCCGCCTACCAGTGTGGAGGCCCAGATCAGCACGTAGCCGCGCTGGATGCGGCGGATCAGGTCCTGCGGTTCCTTGTAGATTTCCACCATGGCCAATACCTGCTCGCCCTGGCTGTCGAACAGCGGGATGTAGTTCTCGATGAACAGGTATTGCGGCTCACTCTGGAACTTCTGCTCTTCGCGACCTTGCTCAGCCTTGTGGTAGCTGGCCGACACCGCCTTGCGCGAGCGGAAGGCGCGGTCCAGGTCGCCATCGGCTTCTATACGCTTGCCGATCAGCACCGGGTTGGTCGACCAGACAATGGTGCGATCGCGGGCATAGACGTTGGCCAGCAAGGTATCCGGCAGGTGCTCGACATGGTCGAGGAACTCGACCCGGGTCGACTCGGCCAGTGCCGGGCTGACCTGCAGGTGCTGCTGGTCCAGGCGCGGGTCGAGCAACTCACCCATGGTGGTGCCTGGCGGCAACTGCGAGTGGCGCACTTCGGCCTGGGCCATGGCCTGGATGAACTGGGCGGTGAGCATGGCATCGCGCTGTACGCTGTCGCGTACCACGAAGCGCGTCGAGACGTAACCCAGGCCACCCGCCACCGCAGTGATGATCAACAGGCTGATGACCGAAAACCAGCGCAACAGGTTGAATTCACGCAATGGCACGGCGAGACCGCTGGGGGTCGCACTGGCCTTGTCGGAAGCTTCGTTTTCCAGCATCTGCATCGCGTGGTTCCCGCGCAGGGCGTCCGTTCAGAAATGCATCAAGGCAAATGGCAGTAGCCGTTTGAGAGCATCCCGCTTGGGCAGCCGCAGCTGCCATTCATCGCGTGTTGCGCTTGGTCAATCACGTAGCAAAAAATCAGCCAGCCCGATACTGAAAGAATAATAGGTATATTTTTCAGCCGGTTACCGCGTTTTATTAAAAATACTCGGAGGTCAATGCCCCACAATTGGGTACTTTTCACCCCAAAACCAGTAAAAGCATATATATCAAATAGTTAGCGAATATAGTTAATGCCTCTAGGTGCTTTTTGCCAAACGAAAGTTCAACGACACTCGCGTCCCGTGGCCTTCACTGCTACTGAGCCGTACCGTGCCGCCGAAGCGCTCCATGATGCGTTTGACCAGCACCAGACCCACGCCCAGACCACCCTGCTTGGTGGTGAAAAACGGCCGAAAGGCCATGCGCTGCTGCGCTTCGTTCATGCCTTTGCCATTGTCTGACAGGCGCAGGATCAGGCTGCTCCGGTCTTGGCGCACCACCTCGATACGCAGCCGCCCACCCTGCTCCATCGACTCCAGGGCATTGGCGATCAGGCTGCTGAAGATCTGCCGCAGTAACGCCGGGTGGCCCAGCACCTGCACCGCCGGTAACGGCTGCAGGTCCAGGCTCACGCCGCCGCGCGCCAACGGCACGGCGTAGGTCTGCAGGCTTTCCTGCAATGCCTGTGGCAAGTCCACTGCCACGGCTTCATCGTTGAGCGGGCGCAGCGACTGCAACATCTGGCGGATCCACTGCGACATGCGGTCGACCTGACTGATGATGTCGTTGACATTGCGTTGCGCCGGGCCTTCGTCGAACGCCTGGGCCAGTTCGGCACTGGAGCGGATGCTGGCCAGCGGGTTGCGCAGGCTGTGGGCCACCGCCGATGACACCTCGCCCAGCGCCACATAGGTTTCATTGTTGATCAGGCGCTTCTGCTGCACCGCCAGCAACCGCGCTGCGCGGTGCATGATGCCGTACAGGCCGATGTAGACCAGCGCCGCGCCGACGGTGATCGCCAGCCAGATCAGGATCAGGCCATGCTCGATGCGCACGATCAGGTCGTGGGGTTCCTTGTAGATCTCGACCATGGCCATAACGTGGTCGCCATCGGCGTCGAACAGCGGAATGTAGTTTTCGATGAACAACTGCTCGGGCGGCGTGACGAATTTCTGCTCGGCGCGGGCCTGCTCGAAGTTGTGGTAGCTGGCCGAGACCCGCATCTTGTATTCAAACGCCCGATCCAGGTCGTCGTCAGCGTCGATCAGCTTGCCGATCAGCGCCGGGTTGCTGGACCAGATCACCGTGCGGTCCGGGGCATAGATGTTGGCCAGCAGCATGTCCGGCAGGTGGGCGATGTGGTCGAGGAACTCGCCGCGGGCCTTGCGCCGGGCATCAGGGTCGACACCCGGCAGGGCCATGTGGTCGGTACGCGGGTCGAGCAGTTCGCCCATCGTGCGCACATTGGGGATCGACACGTGGCGCACTTCGGCGTCGGCGATGGAGGTGATGAATTGCGCGGTGAGCAAGGCGTCGCGCTCGACACTTTCGTCGATGATGAACCGGCTGGAAATCAGCCCCAGCCCGGCGGCTACCGAAAGAATGATGGCCAGGCTGACCCAGGCGTACCAGCGCAGCAGGTTGAACGGCTTGCGCGGGGCGGCCAGCTCGCTACCGGCAGGCACATCCATAGCGTCGGAACGAGGGGCGATGTCCATGACGGACTCCACAGCTGGGCACCTTGAGAAGGTTATAGCCCAGAGTTGGGGGGACCATGGTATTAAATTAATGGCGCCCGCCGAAGGGTATTACCCAGGCTGTGCACTCACCGCTGGCTCAGAGCGGCGAATCATCTGCCAGGCCCTGCAGCTTGCGGTACTCCCTCAGCACAGTCGGTACATAGCGCCGGGTTTCGGCAAAAGGCGGTACAGCACCGCGCCGCAGCACGGCATCCGGCCCGGCATTGTAGGCCGCCACGGCCAGGGTGATATCGTTGTCGAACAGCGTGAGCATGCGCTTGATGTATCGCGCACCGCCCTGCACGTTGTCTTCCGGGTCCAGCCGGTCCTCCACACCCATTTCGCGGGCAGTATCCGGCATCAGCTGCATCAACCCCACCGCACCGGCCCGCGAGCGGGCCTTGGGGTTGTAGCCCGATTCGGCCTTGATCAGCGCATGCAACAACGCCTGGGGTACGTTGTGGACCTTCGCCGCCGCCGCGACCACCTCGGCGTACGGCCGCCCGGTGATCATCTGTGCATTGGCCGGGCCGGCCAGCGCCAGCGGCTCGCTGATCACCTTTTCGTAGTGGCGCCCGGGTCGATGGACGTTGGTCAGTACGTAGCCGCCCTTGGCATCGATGGAAATATACACATCGGCCTGGGCAGCACCTGCCGTCAGCCAGATCAAACCAAGGATGAGTCCACGCATGTCGGTCGCCTCTTCGTCGTGGCCCCCGATGTGGGGGAAATGCCCCGGAAAACCCGAGGTCGATGACCACGACGCAAGCACTGTGCCGCTTCCTGTGCCGCATGGCTCAAGGCCCCGAGGCAGACGTGCACGGCTGTTGCATGGTGACTGGAAACGCGTGTTCCCATGCAGTGGAGGGTTTCATCATGCAGCGCAGAACCAACCCGCAACGTGGCTTCACCCTGCTTGAACTCCTGGTGGTGCTGGTGGTGCTCGGCCTGTTGGCCGGCATCGTCGCGCCCAAGTACTTCAGCCAGCTCGGGCGCTCCGAGGCCAAGGTGGCGCGGGCGCAGATAGAGGGGTTGAGCAAGGCCCTGGACCTGTACCGCCTGGAGGTCGGCCACTACCCCAACAGTGAGCAAGGCCTGCAGGCCTTGGTGGTCGCCCCCAGTGGCGAGGCCCGCTGGACCGGCCCGTACCTGCAGAAGGCCGTGCCGCAGGACCCATGGGGCCGCGCGTACATCTACCGGCAACCCGGCGAGAACGGCGGCGAATACGACTTGCTGTCGATGGGCAAGGATGGCCAGCCCGGCGGCGACGGGGAAAACGCCGAAATCACCAGTTGGCAGTAAGGAGAGCGGCCATGCGCTACAGCCTCAAGGCCCTGGGCAGACAGGGCGTGGTGCAATTGCAGATCGACGCCGATGACGCCGACCAGGCCCGGCGCCAGGCCGAACAACAGGGCCTGCGTGTGCTCAGCCTGCGCGGCCAGGGCGGTGCCCTGCGCGGCATGGCCTGGCGCCGCGAGGCCGCGTTCGACCTGGTGCTGTTCAGCCAGGAGCTTTCTACCCTGCTCAACGCCGGCCTGCCGCTGATCGACGCACTGGAAAGCCTTGCAGAAAAGGCCCCCGCTGCCGCAGCGCGCAAAGTGCTGAGCGAGCTGGTACGCCAGCTGTACGAAGGCCGCTCGCTGTCCCAGGCATTGGGCCAGCAGCCACGGGTGTTCCCGCCACTGTACGTGGCGCTGGTGCAGTCCAGCGAACGCACCGGCGCGCTGGGCGATGCCCTCGCCCGCTACATCAGCTACCGCCAGCGCCTGGACCTGGTGCGGCAAAAGCTGGTGGGGGCCTCGGTGTACCCCATGCTGTTGTTGTTGGTGGGGGGTGGCGTGGTGCTGTTCCTGCTGGGCTACGTGGTGCCACGCTTCAGCCAGGTGTTCGAGGGCATGGGCACCGAATTGCCCTGGCTGTCACGGGTGCTGATGCAGATCGGCTTGTTCTTGCATGCCCAGCAACTGCCGCTGGCCCTGGGCACCGTCGGTGGGGTCACGGCGCTGTGGCTGTTGCGCCGCCACCCACGGGTGCGACGCTGGGCGTCCTGCCAGCTGCGGCGCCTGCCGGCACTGCACCAGCGCCTGATGATGTACGAGTTGGCGCGCTTCTATCGCTCGCTGGGGATCCTGCTGCAAGGCGGTATCCCCATCCTCACCGCCATGGGCATGGCCCGTGGCCTGCTCGGCAGCGCGGCGGCGCAGGGCCTGCAACAGGCCAGCCAGCGCGTGGGCGAAGGGCTGCCGCTGTCTGATGCACTTGAAGCCGGGCAACTGGTCACGCCGGTATCACTGCGGCTGCTGCGCGCAGGCGAGCAGTCTGGCAACCTGGGCGAGATGCTGGAGCGCTGCGCCGACTTCCATGACCAGGAAATCGGCCGCTGGGTGGAATGGTTCGTCAAACTGTTCGAGCCGCTGCTGATGACCTTCATCGGCCTGCTGATCGGCCTGATCGTGATCCTGATGTACATGCCGATCTTTGAGCTGGCGTCGAGCATTCACTGAATCGCCAGCCCCGACCATGCGTGGCGTCGGTGAATGATCCGCACCTATCATTCAGCGTGATATTAACCTTCGGCCCGTTCGATTCGTGCCTTGCGCGCAACACACTCACACTCCGCCCACTACTAATACATTGGCGGAGTTCTCCATGGAACAATCACTCAAACCCTTGCGCTTCCCCCTCGCTGCCCTGGCAGTGGTGGTGATCAGCGCTTGCGGTCGAACCCCCGACGCCGTGCAGGCTCCCGCCGCGCCAAAAGTCACCGTGGCCAAAGTGCTCGAACAACCGATCAACGAATGGGACGAGTTCACCGGCCGCCTCGAAGCCCCGGAAACCGTCGAAGTACGCCCACGGGTCTCCGGCCAGATCGATCAGGTAGCCTTCACCGAGGGCGCCCAGGTCAGGAAAGGCGACCTGCTGTTCCAGATCGACCCGCGCCCGTTCCAGGCCGAGGTGCGCCGCCTTGAAGCCCAGCTGCAACAGGCCAAGGCCACCGCCATCCGCAGCGCCAACGAAGCCCGCCGCGGCGAGCGCCTGCGTGACAGCAACGCCATTTCTGCCGAGCTGGCCGAATCGCGCAGCAGCGCCGCTGCCGAGGCCCGAGCCGGCGTCGATGCGATCCAGGCCCAGCTCGACCTGGCGCGCCTGAACCTCAGCTTCACCCGCGTCACCGCGCCCATCAGTGGCCGCGTCAGCCGCGCCCAGTTCACCGCCGGCAACATTGTCAGCGCCGATGTCACCCCGCTGACCAGCGTGGTGTCCACCGACAAGGTCTACGCCTACTTCGACGCCGACGAGCGCGTGTACCTCAAGTACACCCAGCTGGCCCGTGAAGGCCAGCGTGGCCAGAGCACCCCGGTGTACCTGGGGCTGACCAACGAAACCGGCAACCCGCACCTGGGCCAGATGAACTTCGTCGACAACCAGGTCAACCCGCGCACCGGCACCATCCGTGGCCGCGCGGTGTTCGACAACCGCGACGGCCAGTTCACCCCGGGCCTGTATGCACGCCTGAAACTGGTGGGCAGCGCCCAATACGACGCCGTGCTGATCAACGACGAAGCCGTGGGCACCGACCTTGGCAAGAAGTTCGTGCTGGTCATGGACAAGGACAACAAGGCCGCCTACCGCGCCGTGGAGCTGGGGCCGAAGCTCGAAGGCCTGCGCATCGTGCGCAGCGGCCTTGGCAAGGATGACCGTATCGTGGTCAAGGGCCTGCAGCGCGTGCGCCCTGGCTCGGCAGTCACCCCGGAAGAAACCGCGATGGCCAGCGAACAGACCCTCGCCGCCCTCGCCCAGCAGCGCCAGGCGCTGGAGGCCAGCAACCCGGCGCCGAAAGTGGCGGGCAACACAGTAAAAGCCGCCAGCGCCCAAGCGCCACGCGGTTAAGGGACCACTCCGATGAACTTCTCGAAATTCTTCATTACCCGGCCGATCTTCGCCGCGGTGCTGTCGCTGATACTGCTGATTGCCGGTTCGATCTCGCTGTTCCAGCTGCCGATCAGCGAATACCCCGAAGTGGTGCCGCCCACCGTGGTAGTGCGCGCCAACTTCCCCGGGGCCAACCCCAAAGTGATCGGCGAAACCGTCGCCGCGCCGCTGGAGCAGGCCATCACCGGTGTCGAGAACATGCTGTACATGTCCTCCCAGTCCACCGCTGACGGCAAGCTGACGCTGACCATCACCTTCGCTCTGGGTACCGACCTGGACAATGCCCAGGTGCAGGTGCAGAACCGCGTCACCCGCACCCAGCCCAAGCTGCCCGAGGAAGTCACCCGCATCGGTATCACCGTCGACAAGGCCTCGCCCGACCTGACCATGGTCGTGCACCTGACCTCGCCGGACAACCGTTACGACATGCTCTACCTGTCCAACTACGCCATCCTCAACATCAAGGATGAGCTGGCGCGCCTGGGCGGCGTGGGCGACGTGCAGCTGTTCGGCATGGGCGACTACTCCCTGCGCGTGTGGCTGGACCCGAACAAGACCGCTTCGCGCAACCTCACTGCCAGTGATGTGGTGGCAGCGATCCGCGAGCAGAACCGTCAGGTGGCCGCCGGCCAGTTGGGCGCCCCGCCTGCCCCGGGTTCGACCAGCTTCCAGCTGTCGATCAATACCCAAGGCCGCCTGGTCAACGAGGAAGAGTTTGAAAACATCATCATCCGTGCTGGCGCCGATGGCGAAATCACTCGCCTGAAGGACATCGCCCGGGTCGAGCTTGGTTCCAGCCAGTACGCCCTGCGCTCGCTGCTGAACAACCAGCCCGCCGTGGCCATCCCGATCTTCCAGCGCCCAGGCTCCAATGCCATCGAGATCTCCGACGAAGTGCGGGCGAAGATGGCCGAGCTGAAGAAGGACTTCCCCGAGGGCATGGACTACAGCATCGTCTATGACCCGACCGTATTCGTGCGCGGCTCCATCGAAGCTGTGGTGCATACGCTGTTCGAAGCGCTGGTGCTGGTGGTGCTGGTGGTGATCCTGTTCCTGCAGACCTGGCGCGCCTCGATCATCCCGCTGCTGGCCGTGCCCGTGTCGCTGATTGGTACCTTTGCGGTGATGCACCTGTTCGGCTTCTCGCTCAACGCCTTGTCGTTGTTCGGCCTGGTGCTGGCCATCGGTATCGTGGTGGACGACGCCATCGTCGTGGTGGAAAACGTGGAGCGCAACATCGGCCTGGGCCTGAAACCGCTGGAAGCCACGCAGAAGGCCATGAGCGAAGTCACCGGGCCGATCATCGCCACCGCCCTGGTGCTGTGCGCCGTGTTCGTGCCTGCTGCGTTCATTTCCGGTCTTACCGGGCAGTTCTACAAGCAGTTCGCCCTGACCATTGCCATCTCGACGGTGATTTCGGCGTTCAACTCGCTGACCCTGTCGCCAGCGCTGGCTGCCGTACTGCTGAAGGACCACCATGCACCCAAGGACCGTTTCTCTCGGTTCCTGGAAAAACTGCTGGGCAGCTGGCTGTTCGCCCCGTTCAACCGCTTCTTCGACCGCGCCAGCCATGGCTATGTTGGCGGCGTGCGCCGGGTCATCCGCTCCAGCGGCATCGCCCTGTTCGTGTATGCCGGCCTGATGGGCCTGACCTACCTGGGCTTCTCGTCTACCCCGACCGGTTTCGTACCGTCGCAGGACAAGCAGTACCTGGTGGCATTCGCCCAACTGCCGGATGCAGCGAGCCTTGACCGCACCGAAGCGGTGATCAAGCGCATGAGCGAAATTGCCTTGAAACAACCTGGCGTGGCCGACTCGGTGGCCTTCCCTGGCTTGTCGATCAACGGCTTCACCAACAGCCCGAACAGCGGCATCGTGTTCACCCCGCTCAAACCGTTCGACCAGCGCAAGGACCCGAGCCAGTCGGCAGCGGCCATTGCGGCGGCGCTCAATGCCCAGTTCGCCGACATCCAGGACGCCTACATCGCGATCTTCCCGCCACCGCCAGTACAAGGCCTGGGCACCATCGGCGGCTTCCGCCTGCAGATCGAAGACCGTGGCAACCTGGGCTACGAAGCGCTGTACAAGGAAACCCAGAACATCATCGCCAAGAGCCACAATGTGCCGGAACTGGCGGGCTTGTTCACCAGCTACCAGGTCAACGTGCCGCAGGTCGATGCCGCCATCGACCGCGAGAAGGCCAAGACCCACGGCGTGGCGATCAACGACATCTTCGATACCCTGCAGGTCTACCTGGGCTCGTTGTACACCAACGACTTCAACCGCTTTGGCCGCACCTACCAGGTCAACGTCCAGGCCGAGCAGCAGTTCCGCCTTGATGCCGAGCAGATCGGCCAGCTGAAGGTGCGCAACAACCTGGGCGAGATGATCCCGCTGGCAACCTTCCTCAAGGTCAGCGACACTTCCGGGCCGGACCGGGTGATGCACTACAACGGTTTCATCACCGCTGAAATCAACGGTGCAGCAGCCCCTGGCTACAGCTCCGGCCAGGCGGAAGCTGCGATCGAGAAGCTGCTGAAAGCGGAACTGCCCAACGGCATGACCTTCGAGTGGACCGACCTGACCTACCAGCAGATCCTCTCGGGCAATACCGCGCTGTTCGTGTTCCCGCTGTGCGTGCTGCTGGCCTTCCTGGTGCTGGCCGCCCAGTACGAAAGCTGGAGCCTGCCGCTGGCGGTGATCCTGATCGTGCCGATGACCCTGCTGTCGGCCATCACCGGTGTGATCGTGTCGGGTGGCGACAACAACATCTTCACCCAGATCGGCCTGATTGTACTGGTGGGGCTGGCATGCAAGAACGCGATCCTGATCGTCGAGTTCGCCAAGGATGAGCAGGCCAAGGGCCTCGACCCGCTGGCGGCGGTGCTGGAGGCCTGCCGACTGCGCCTGCGGCCGATCCTGATGACCTCGATCGCCTTCATCATGGGTGTGGTGCCACTGGTGTTCAGCTCCGGTGCCGGCTCGGAAATGCGCCATGCCATGGGCGTGGCAGTGTTCTCTGGGATGATCGGCGTGACGGTGTTCGGCCTGTTCCTGACCCCGGTGTTCTTCTTCCTGATTCGCCGTTTCGTCGAGCGTCGCCAGGCCCGCAAGGCCGAGCGCGTGCAAGTGCTGGAGAACCACGCATGAACCTGCTCAAACCCCTGACCCCAAGCCTGCTGGCACTGGCCCTGGCCGCCTGTGCAGTCGGCCCGGACTACAAGGCGCCAGCCACCGAGCCTGCGCAGCTGAGTGGTGACGTACAGGCCAAGGCCTATGACCGCAGCCGCTTCGAAAGCCTGTGGTGGAAGCAGTTCGACGACCCGGTGCTGAACCAGCTGGTGCAGGCTTCGCTGGAGGGCAACCGGGATCTGCGCGTGGCCTTCGCCCGCCTGAAGTCGGCCCGCTCGATTCGTGAAGACGCCGAGAACGATCAGTTGCCGGTAGTCACCAGCCGCGCCAGCAGCGACATCGGCAAGGGCCAGATTCCTGGCCAGGCGGATAACCGGGTGAACAGCGAGCGTTACGACCTGGGCCTGGACATGGCCTGGGAGCTCGACCTGTTCGGCCGGATCCAGCGCCAGATCGAGGCCAGCGAAGCTCAGGAAGGGGCGGCCGCCGCCGACCTGCAGCAGTTGCAGGTCAGCCTGATCGCCGAGCTGGTCGATGCCTACGGGCAACTGCGAGGTGCGCAGCTGCGCGAGAACATCGCCCTGGCCAACCTCAAGACCCAGCAGGAATCACGCAGCATCACCGAAACCCTGCGCGATGCCGGCGTCGGCAACGACCTCGACGTGGTTCGCGCCGATGCGCGCCTGGCCGGGGTAGAAGCCACCGTGCCGCAGCTGCAGGCCGTACAGGCCCGGGCGCGACACCGTATCGCCACCCTGCTCGGCCAGCGCCCCGACGCGCTCAGCGTAGACCTGTCGCCTAAAGCCCTGCCGGCCATCACCAAGGCCCTGCCGGTGGGGGACCCGGGTGAACTGCTGCGCCGCCGCCCCGACATCCGCAGTGCCGAACGCCAGCTGGCAGCCGCCACCGCCAACGTCGGTGTGGCCACGGCCGACCTGTTCCCCCGCGTCAGCCTCAGCGGCTTCCTTGGTTTTACCGCCGCGCGGGGATCGCAGCTCGGCTCCTCGGCGGCCAATGCCTGGGCGCTGGGCCCGAGCATCACCTGGGCGGCGTTCGACCTGGGCAGCGTGCGGGCCCGCCTGCGCGGTGCCAAGGCCGATGCCGAAGGGGCATTGGCCAACTACGAACAGCAGGTGTTGCTGGCCCTGGAAGAATCGGCCAACGCCTTCAGCGATTACGACAAGACCCAGCAGCGGCTGTTGTCGCTGATGCGCCAGAGCGACGCCAGCCGCAAAGCGGCGCAACTGGCCTCGATTCGTTATCGCGAAGGGACGGTGGACTACCTGGTGCTGCTGGATGCCGAACGCGAACGGCTTAGCGCTGAAGACGCGCAAGCACAGGGTGAGGTCGAGCTGTACCGCGGCATTGTCTCGATCTACAAGGCCCTGGGCGGCGGCTGGCAACCGGAAGCGGTGGCCATCGCGCACTGATACATCCTGTTTCAACGGCTCCTTTGGTTGGATTCTCCCCCAGCCGTTTGCCCTGCAGGCTTTGGTCTGCGGGGCTTTTTTATGGGGGTTCATGATGTATGCCGCACCCTCTTCGGCGCTCGGTGTGTGCATCACCTCAATACCGAGCCGAACACATGGCAGCCCTCACTCGGTCCCCCACCAGGCGCACGCCGCCCCCGGTTGCATTTCCCTCCCCACTGCCCCAAGCTCTGCGCTTCCCGTCGCCACGGTCCCATCAATGCCCAGACGCAACCGCTACCTGATTGCCCTGCTGCTGTTGACCCTGGTATCGGCCCTGTTCGGCTACCTGTGGCACGACGACCAGCCGGCCGCGCCGACCTTGCCAGCACACAGCTACGCCAAGGCCCTGCGCCAGGCTCACGAGGGCCAGCCTGGTGCCGCGCGGGTGCTTTACCAGCAATTGCAACGCAGCGACTTGCCGGCCATCCGCCGGGCAGCCCTGTACGCCGAATTGCCCAATTACCCATCGCCCCAGGCATTGAAACTGGCACAACAGGACCTGGCGCATGCCGAGCCGCTGGTGCGCCGAGCGGCGATTGCCGGCATACGCCGCCTGCTGCCGCCGGCGCAGCGCAGCCTGGTGCTCGGCCCGCTGCTGAACGACGACGAGCAAAGCGTGCGCTTTGCTGCCGTAGACGCCCTGCTGGGCCTTGACCCCGACGCCATCGGCCTGTATTTCGGCCCGCTCCAGGCGGCCCTTGAGCAATACCAGCAAGCCCTGGAGCAACAACCCGAGGATGCCGACGCCCAAGTTCACCTCGCACGCCTGTACCTGCATGAAAACGACTACAACCAAGCCGCCACGGCCCTGCAGCGGGCGCTGGCGGTAGCCCCAGGCAACCTCGACGCCCTTGCTACCCAGGTGCGCCTGCTGGAGCGCCAGGGCCATCACGACACCTCGCGCCAGGTGCTGGGCAAGGCGTTGGCCCTGAGCCCGGATTCGGCCTTTCTGCAGTATGAGCTGGGGCTCTGGCTGAACCGTCATGACCAGCGCGAGTACGCCTTGCTGGCCTTGTCCCGCGCCGTCGAGCTGGACCCGGACAATAGCGACTACCGCTATACCCTGGCAGTCACCCTGCATGAGCTGGACCAACTTGACGCGGCACAGAAGCAGCTGGAAATCGTGCTCAACCGGCAGCCGGCCAATCGCCGAGCGCGGGTGTTGCTCATCCAGTACTGGAAAGAGACCGGCCAGCTACAGAATGTACAGGTGCTGCTGGCCGAGCTCGAACGACAGAACCCGGACGATCCGGTACTGCAGCAGGGCTTGTAGTGAAGCCCTGAATTTGTGTTGAACCTTGGGCTCGCACCCAAGGTCCAGTGGGTATCAGGGCACCCCACAGGAGAGTCGTTTTGGCCAGTACATTGGCGATGGATGAACGTGCCTTGATCCTGGCACCCCCGCCCCTGGACGCGGACACTTCACGCCTGCTTGCCTCCGCCGGGATAGATAGCCTGTGCGCAGGCGACCTGGCCAACCTGCAGGCACGCCTGGCCGAAGGCGCAGGCGTGGCGATCATCGACGAGCAGGTGTTCAGCCAGGGCCCAAGCGCGTTGCTGCAGGCGTTCATCGACCAGCAGCCTTGCTGGTCGGACTTGCCCATTGTGCTGGTCACCCAGGGCGCGTGGTCGGCCAAAAGCATGGATAATCATCCGGTGGGCAATCTTGCCCTGCTGGTCTCGCCCTTCGAAAACACTCAGTTGCTGCACATGGCCCAGTCCGCGCTGCGCAACAGGCGCAAGCAGTACCTGGCCCGCGACCAGTTGCAGGACCTGCAGCGGCGCCTGGACGCCCGACCCAAGCAGCCCGGTGACGAGCAAGAGCCCAGCGAGTTCGCCCGCTACCAGGCCCGCAAGATGGAAGCCATCGGCCAGCTTGCCGGCGGGGTCGCGCATGATTTCAACAACCTGCTGACCAGCATTGGCGGCAGCTTCGAACTGATCGACCGGCGCCTGCGCCAGGGCCGCAACGATGGGGTGGAAGGCGTACTGCGCATGGGCCGCGAGGCGGTGTCACGGGCGGCAAAGCTGACCCACCGCCTGCTTGCGTTCGCTTCCCGGCAGTCGCTGCACAGCCAGCGCATAGACCTGCGCAGCCTGCTGCAGATCAAGCAGCTGAAGGCTAGCCTGAGCCCCACAGTCAGTTTGCACGTGCATATCGCCAAAGGCTTGTGGCCAGTGGAAGCTGATGACCAGCAACTGCAGGCAGCCGTCGACAATCTGCTGGTCAATGCCTGCGAGGCGATGCCCAGCGGTGGAATGCTGTGGATCGAGGCAAGCAACCATCACATCGAACATGGTCAGGGCGCCACGCCGGGCGGTGGCGATTATGTGCGCCTGCGAATCGTTGATGACGGCCAGGGCATGGCACAGAGCACGCTGGAACATGCCTTCGAGCCGTTTTTCAGCACCAAGGCGATCGGCCAGGGCATCGGCATGGGCCTGTCGATGGTATACGGCTTCAGCAAGCAATCCCGTGGGCATGTCACCCTGCACAGCCAGATCGGCCAAGGCACCCGGGTAGACCTGTACCTGCCGCGCCATCACGGCCGGACCACCCAACCGAGCAACCCTGAGCCGCCTGTGCAGGGGGGCCGTGGTCGCCATGTGCTGGTGGTCGAGGACGACTCGCATGTACGTCAGCTGCTGTGCCAGGCGCTCCGCGAAGACGGCTTCCCCTGCCACAGCGCCGCTGACGCCAGCGAGGGGTTGGCAGTGCTGCGCTCGACAGAGCCGGTGGACTTGCTGATCAGCGACGTTGGCTTGCCCGGCATGAACGGCCGGCAGTTGGCCGAAATTGCACGGAGCCTGCGCCCGCGTCTGCCGGTACTGTTCATCACCGGCTACGCGGAAACGGCCATTGCCCGAGAGAGCTTCCTGGGTACGGACATGTACTTGATCAGCAAACCGTTCGAGCTGAAACAACTGCAGGCCCAAGTGCTGCGGATTCTTGCTACGAAGTGAAACTACCTTACCCGTCAAGCATGCGCAGCGCCTCATCCGCCAGGGCGGCCAACGGGAACGGCTTGTTCATCAACGCTATGCCCGGTTGCTCCAGGAACTCCGCTTCGACCGGCTGGTTCGCGTAGCCGGTGATAAACAGAATTTTCTGCAGCGGCAGTTGCATGCGCATGGCCTTGGCGACTTGCCGCCCACTGAAGCCCCCTGGCAACCCGATGTCGGTAATCACCAGGTCAAAAGGCCCATCATGGCGGAAGCGTTCCAGCGCAGCATTGGCGTCGCCGACATCCGTGACATCAAAGCCCCGATCAGCCAGGTACTCACGCATGACGGCACGCAGGTTGAGCTCGTCATCCACCAGCAGAAGGCGCTCCCCACAGGCCATGCGCTGCGGGCGCGGCACTGGCTTGGGCGGTTCAGGGAGCGGGTCGTGGCACCTTGGGAAGAGCATTGAAACCGTTGTGCCACGCTCCCCGACCGACTCGATCCAGGCATAGCCGCCCGACTGGCCGACAAATCCATAGACCATGGACAGCCCAAGCCCGGCCCCACGCCCGATGGGCTTGGTGGTGAAGAACGGCTCGAAGGCCCTGGCGATGTCTGCCGCCGCCATGCCATGGCCGTCGTCCTCGACATGCAGAGCGACATAGTCGCCTGGCGGCAGGCCATCTTCATCCGGAAAACAGCTTGTCAGTCGTTGGTTGACGGTGCGAATGGTGACAGTACCCCGCTCCAGGCACGCCTCACGGGCGTTTGCGCACAAGTTGACCAGAGCATTCTCGAGTTGGGTTAGATCAAGACTCACCACCCACGGTGCAACATCCAGTTGCCAGCGCAGGCGCATCTCGGCGCCCAGTGCCCGCATCAGCAGCGGCTCACTCAAGCGTAATTGCAGGTTGAAATCCAGTGGCTTGGGGGCCGTGGGCTGATGGCGGGAAAAGGTCAGCAGTCGATGGGTAAGCGCCATGGCGCGCTGCACCGAATCGCGTGCCACCTCGACATAGTCCTCCACCCGCTCCAGGCGCCCTTGTTGCAGGCGCCGTTGCAGCAGTTCAAGGCTGCCGCCAATCCCGGACAGCAGGTTGTTGAACTCATGGCCCATGCCCCCCGCCAACTGGCCAACCACCTCCATATGCTGGTTCTTGCGCATCAGTGCTTCGGATTGGCGCGCGGCCTCGGCCCTGTCTTCGGTAATATCCCGGCCCACCGCGGTCAGCATGCTGCCATCGAACCGCGCGGTCCAGCGAAACCAGTGGTAGTGGCCATCGCGGTGGCGCAGACGGGTCTCGATCTGGCCGGTGCTCCCGTATTCAAGCAAGCCGGAGACGGCCACCTGAACTTCAGCGCGATCCGCCGGGTGAATCAGTTCCAGTACCGGCCGCGCCAGCACCTGCTCTTCGGCCCAGCCCAGAATACGCTGCCAGGTGTGGCTGACAGCTTGCAACGTCAAGTCAGGAGTAACGGTCATCACTGCATCGCGCGACAGCTGCCAGATCTGCTCGCGCTCGGCCTCGTGACGCGCTAGCTGTCGTTCGAACACCAAGGCCTGCTCCCGCCAGTGGCTGTGCGCCTCGACGCTGGCCGTCGTCTCGATCACGGTGTGCAGAAAGCCCGCCACGCCGCCCAGTTCGTCATGCAGCGGCGCATAACCGAACGCGCACCATAGCGGTTCGGCGCCTTCGCCCTTGACGATACGCAGGGGTGGGTCCTCGACAAAGCTCGAGCGCCCCTCAAGCGCCTTGAATACCCAAGGCCCCACTTCGGGCCAGATATCCCACCACAAGGCATCGAATGCACTGCCCAGGGTATTCGGAGCAGCGGCCCGCAACGCCCGGTAGGCATCATTGTGGACGACGCTGAGTGCTGATCCCCAAACCACGGCACACGGGAACGGTGACAAATGCATCATGTCCACCGCAATACGCAGCGAAGCCGGCCAGCGTGACAACGGCCCGAGTGCTGTTCGCCCCCAATCGAAGTGCGCAACCGTTTCGCCCATCGGCTCGACCGTTGCCAAAACAGGCGCAGGCTCGCGCGGCATACCATTTGCGACCACTATCGTGACTCCAGCAATGCTCAGGTTGACCGAGGCGCCGCCCTGCTCGTTCGGCTCGCCTCGTGGGCTCGGTTGAAGTTAGCACAGCGCGCACTACCCCCGATGGCGTACTTGCAGGTGGCAGCTATGCTGATTAAGTTTTCCCTCGGGCCAAGGAGCACCGGCCCATCCAGGTTGCCGACAGGAGCGTGGGACATGAGCAAGAAAATGCTGGTGGTGCTGACCAATACAGCCAAGTACCCGACCCTCAAGCGAGCGACGGGGTTGTGGCTGGGTGAAGCTGTGCACTTTGTCGAGATGGTCGAAAAGGCCGGCTACGCGGTGGACTATGTCAGCCCAATGGGCGGCTATGTCCCGATCGATCCGCACAGCCTGCAGATGGCCCCCGACCTGGATTGGCAATGGTATGACGACAAGCGTTTCATGACCCGCCTGGGCGCCACCCTGAGCCCAGGTCAGGTCAAGGCAGATGAGTACAGCGTCATTTATTACACCGGTGGCCATGGGGTGATGTACGACTTTGCCGATGACCAGGCGCTGCAGGCGCTTGCGCGCCACATCTATGAGAACGAAGGCATCGTGGCGGCGGTCTGCCACGGCGTTGTCGGCCTGCTGAACGTCAAGCTCAGCGACAACAGCCTGCTGCTGAAGGGTCGTCAGGTTACCGGTTTTTCAAACACCGAGGAACAGTTGGCTGAGCTGGACAAGGTAGTGCCCTTTCTGACTGAAAACGAACTGGGGGCCCGCGGCGGCAACTACAGCAAGCATGATGAACCGTGGAAGCCGTTTGTCGTCACTGATGAGCGGCTGATCACTGGGCAAAACCCCGCCTCGACTGGATTGCTCGCCGAGAAGGTGCTGGCGAAAATTGCGGGCCATCAAAGCTGAGGCTGACAGTGGCTTTCCGTATTTCCTCTGGTTCGGATCGCTCATGGACTACAGCCATCGCGTCGTCAGGGACATAGGCTCAGGGTCAATCTGTTCACCACGAACAGCAATGCACCTGGGAGCATCATACCTATGCCTTTCACCCTGAATACCAGGTACAACTTGCTGAAAAGGCTGATGGTAATAGCCATTGGCGCCGTGCCGATAGTTTCCGGCCTGCTGGTGATGAACTATCACCTGGGCAAGAAACTTGCCGAAACTTCGCAAATTTCCGTTCAAGAGGCAGTTTTCAGCGTCGACCAGTTGCTGGACCGTATGGTTGCCACCTTTGATCGTGCCAACGACCTGGCGGGAAAGCCCTGTGCGCAAGTGTCAGGGAAATTGCATGACATCATCGCGATCAGCCCGCATTTGCGCTCACTGGCGTTAACCGTCAATGGCGAGGCGTACTGCGCTACCGAAAAAGACCCCATGGCCTATATTTCCGCGTTCATAAAGTCCGGGCGAGGCACGGAACTCGCATTCGATGTCCCTTCTTCGCCAAACGCCGCCATTCTCAGAGTTCAAACACCTGGGAGGAACTCCGGGGTAGTTGGCACTTTGTATGGCATTGAACTGCGCAAGGAACTGAAAAGCTTTCAGACCGGCCTGACGCTGATACTGGAATTCGGGGACCACTACATATGGACAGATGGCGACAGCCGCGACCCGGAACGCCCTTCACAGGACGAATTCAGCGAGTGGGCAGAGTCAAAAAAATATGGCTATACCGTCCGGGGCGGCTACAGCAAGGGGTATACCGCCAATGAGTTCCGCATGACCATCGCGCAAGTGCTACCTTCGCTGGCATTGGTCGGCGTAGCGACCTCACTGGTCTTGTACCTGGGCTTGATGAGAGCGCGCAAGGCCCATAGCGGCACCGCCGTCAGAGATGCATGACGGCGATGCAGGCGAGCATCAGTCGGTGCTCAGTACACCACGGCGTACCTGGTCGCGTTCGATGGATTCGAAAAGGGCCTTGAAGTTGCCTTCACCGAACCCATCGTCGCCCTTGCGCTGGATGAACTCGAAAAACACCGGGCCAAGCAGGGTTTCCGAGAATATCTGCAACAGCAGGCGCTTGTCGCCCGGTTGCGAGGCCCCATCAAGCAGGATGCCCCGGGCTTGCAGTTGGTCGACCGGCTCGCCATGACCCGGCAGGCGCTCTTCGAGCATTTCGTAGTAGGTTTGTGGCGGCGCAGTCATGAAGCGCATGCCGAAGCCTTTCAGGGCATCCCAGGTCTTGAGCAGGTCGTCGGTGAGGAAGGCCACGTGCTGAATGCCTTCGCCGTTGAACTGCATCAGGAACTCTTCGATCTGCCCGGCACCCTTGGAAGACTCTTCATTGAGCGGGATGCGGATCATGCCATCCGGCGCGGTCATGGCCTTGGAGGTCAGGCCGGTGTACTCGCCCTTGATGTCGAAGTAACGAATTTCACGGAAGTTGAACAGTTTTTCGTAGAAGCCGGCCCAGTAAGCCATGCGCCCGCGGTAGACGTTGTGGGTGAGGTGGTCGATGATCTTCAGGCCGGCACCTACCGGGTTGCGGTCTACGCCTTCGATGAAATTGAAATCGATGTCGTAGATCGAGCTGCCTTCCTCGAAGCGGTCGATCAGGTACAGCGGGGCACCGCCAATGCCTTTGATCGCCGGCAACCGCAGCTCCATCGGCCCGGTTTCGATTTCGACCGGCTGAGCACCTAGTTCCAGGGCGCGGGCATAGGCCTCATTGGCATTGCGCACGCGGAACGCCATACCGCACACCGACGGGCCGTGTTCAGCGGCAAAGTAGGAAGCGACGCTTTTGGGTTCGTTGTTCAGGATCAGGTTGATGCCGCCCTGACGATACAGGTGCACATCCTTGGAACGGTGGGTAGCCACCTTGGTGAAACCCAGGATCTGGAATACAGGCTCAAGCACGCCTGGGGTCGGCGAAGCCAGTTCGATGAACTCGAAGCCCAGCAGGCCCATTGGATTTTCGAAGATATCAGCCATGTTCGTGTCCTCATCTGCAGCGAAATATTATTGAGTGCGTAGGATGTCGAACAGAAATGGCGGTGAGCAGGGTATGCCCCGCACGCTACGGGCGAGGAAGCCACCTATGATCAGCTTGAACCCATGGTATGTCATATGGACCCATTCTCGGCGGGTTTGATCCTTCGATGATGAAGGACCTTATTGTTGTATTCGTAAACCGATTCTACAGTGCGTAAAATGGTTTGTCGCGTTTTAGTTGCTCGGCCGTTCCGACAAACGGCTATCCTCTCGTTAGCTTTCATACAAGTCAGGTCAGCATGCCCCTTACCGCCAAACACCGCGCCGCGCTCAGCTGGCGCACCCTGCTGCCCTGGGTCGTCGGCGCACTCCCTGTGGTGTGTGGCCTGGGCGTGATGAACTGGCAGCTAGAACAGGAAATGCAGGCCAGTAGCCAGGCCACGACGCGCCAGGTTGTCGCGCAGGTCGAGCACATCCTCGATAACCTGGCCAGCGCTGCCAATTCCCTGCTACCGCTCGCCGGCAGCCCGTGCGAGCAAGCCAAGCTGACGCTGCGTGCCCAGGTTACGCGCAATGCCTTCGTGCGCTCCACCAACCTGTTCAGCCACAACACCCTTTATTGCACTTCGCTGTTCGGTGACTTCGACGAGCCGGTCAACCCAGCCGACTACGTCGACGGCACGCTATGGCTGATGGACGGCAACTCGGTCACTCCGGGTCATGCGCTGCTGGTCTACCGGGCCAGCGACGGTGACCGCGGCGCCATCAGTACCGTGGATGGCGACCATCTGCTGACAGCGCTGCGCCTGATCGGCCCCGATGAAGAGCTGCGCATCCGGGTGGGCGACAGGTGGATGGGCAAGGACGGTATCGTGCACAAGGGCGTACCGCCAGCCGCCGCCAGCGCGCATGTGCTGCTGGGCTCGACCCGCTACCCGTTCAGCGTGCAGGGCGGCTATGCCGCCGCGCAGCAGGGCCGGCTGTGGCGCAGCCACTATCCGGCACTGCTGGGCCTGCTGCTGGTGCTGGGCGCTGCAGCCGCCCTGGCCTGCCGCTGGCAGATCCGCCGCGCCAGCTCGCCCCGCGCCGAACTGCGCAGGGCGCTGGAGGCCGATGAATTTCTGCCATACTTCCAACCAGTGGTGCGCCAGGGTGATTATCGCTGGGCCGGCGCCGAAGTGCTGATGCGCTGGAACCATCCGCAAGAAGGCCTGGTACGGCCCGACCTGTTCATCCCCTACGCCGAACACAGCGGGCAGATCGTCGACATGACCCGCGCGCTGATGATGCACACCGCGCAGAGTCTGGCGCCGTATGCCGGGTTGCTGGAAGACGGCTTTCACATCGGCATCAACATCACCGCCGACCATTGCCGCGACCTGAGCCTGCTGGACGACTGCCGCACCTTCCTGCAGCACTTCCCACACGGTCGGGTGGTGCTGACCCTGGAGCTGACCGAGCGCAAGCTGATCGAGCCCACGCCCGTGACCCTGGAACTGTTCGAAAAACTCCATGCGATGGGCGTGATGATTGCCCTGGACGATTTCGGCACCGGCCAGTCCAGCCTCAACTACCTCCGCCAGTTCAAGGTCGACTACCTGAAGATCGACCAGAGTTTCGTCGCGCTGATCGGGGCCGATGCGCTGTCGGTGCATATCCTGGAAAGCGTTATCGAGCTGTCGGCCAAGCTGGGCCTGGGCATCGTCGCCGAAGGCGTGGAAACCGCAGCCCAGCGTGACTACCTGGCCCGCCACGATGTGGACTTCCAGCAGGGCTACCTGTTTGCCAAGCCCATGCCTGCGGCACAGTTTCTTGAAGCGCTGGCCGCCCGCCCAGGCGCGACACAGTTGCCGCAACGCACGCCCCCTGAGATCATGCGCGGCTGATTCACCCGCTCAACTCCCGTATTCGAGGCATTCGTGTCAAAAGGCATCGTTTCATCGGTCATGGCGTCCTGTCTGTTCGCTGTGATGTATTTCTATACCTCCCTGCTCAAGCCACTCGATGGCGAAGAGATCTTCGGCTGGCGCACCTTGCTGACCCTGCCCTGCCTCACCTTGTTCATGCTTGTCTCGAAGGACTGGAAACGTGTGGGTGAGCTGTTTTCGCGCATAAAACGTACACCGGCACTGTTGCTGGGCATGGTCGGTACTTCGTGGCTGATGGGCGTGCAGTTGTGGCTGTTCCTGTGGGCGCCCCTGCACGGGCGCAGCCTGGAAGTGTCGATGGGCTATTTTCTGCTGCCGCTGACCATGGTGCTGACCGGGCGGCTGGTGTATGGCGAGCGCCTGTCACACTTGCAGAAGGTAGCCGTGGCCTGCGCCGCGCTGGGCGTAGGCCACGAGCTGTACCAGCATGGCAGTTTTGCCTGGGAAACCCTGGTGGTGATGATCGGCTACCCGATCTACTTCGTGCTGCGCCGGCGCTGCCGCACCGACCACCTCGGAGGCCTGTGGTGCGACATGTGCCTGCTGCTGCCGTGGGCGCTGTACTTCGTCATCCAGGGCCCGCTTTCCGGTGCCGACCTGCAGGCACACCCAGGGCTGTACGCGTTGATCCCGATCCTCGGGGCGATCAGCGCCTCGGCCCTGATCGCCTATGTACTGGCCAGCCGCTTGCTGCCGTTCAGCCTGTTCGGCCTGCTCAGCTACGTCGAGCCCGTGCTGCTGGTGGGCGTGGCGTTGCTGCTGGGCGAGAGCATCGGCCCGGATCAGTGGCTGACTTACCTGCCGATCTGGGCCGCAGTGCTGGTGCTGGTGCTGGAAGGCTTCAAGCACCTGCTGCGTCAGCGTCGCCGTTCGGTGTGAGCCGCACCTGGCGCACGCGGCGCTCCTCGACTGCCTCCACGGTCAGCGTCCAGCCATTCCAGGCCAGGCGGTCACCGACCATCGGCAGGCGGTCGAGCAGGCTCATCACCAGGCCGGCAAGGGTCTGGTAGTCCTCGGTGGCGCGGGCGCTGAAGCCGGTACGTGCTTGCACCTGGCTCAGGTTCACGGCACCACTGACCACAAAGGCTGGACCCTCCTGGACGATGCCCGGGCCTTCCACCTCGCTGGCATCCGGCAGCTCACCGGCAATCGATTCCAGGATGTCGGTCATGGTCAGCAGGCCGGTGAAGTCACCAAACTCGTTGACCACGAAGGCAATGTGGGTCGACTGGCCGCGCATCTGCTCCAGGGCGTTGAGGATGCTGAAGCTTTCCAGCAGGTTCAACGGCACCCGGGCCATGCCTTCAAGGTCTGGCTGGTTGCCCGATAGCAGTTCCTTGAGCAGTTCCTTCTTGTGCACAAAGCCCAGCGGCTCGTCGACACGGCCATCGCGAATCAACGGCAAGCGCGAGTACGGCGAGTTGGCGAGTGCCTGGGTAATGGCATCAGCCGGCTGCGCCAGGTCGATCACATCGACCTCGGTGCGGGCGGTCATGACCGTGCGAATCGGCCGCTCGGCCAGGTTCAGCACGCCACTGATCATTACTCGCTCGCGGCGGTCGAACACCACCTGCTCCTCGCCGCCCTCGACCAGGTCAGCAATTTCCTCGCCCACCTCGTCAGCTTCGACCCGGCGCCCACCCAGCAGGCGCAGCACGGCATGCGCCGTGCGTTCACGCAGTGGCCGGTGTTGCTGCACACTGCGTTTGCGACGGGCACGGGCCAACTGGTTGAACAGCTCGATCAGGATCGAGAAGCCGATGGCCGCGTACAGGTAGCCTTTCGGAATATGGAAGCCCAGGCCCTCGGCAGTGAGGCTGAAGCCGATCATCATCAGGAAGCCCAGGCACAGCATGATTACCGTGGGGTGGGCGTTGACGAAACGGGTCAGCGGCTTGCTGGCCACGATCATGATACCGATCGAGAAAATCACCGCGATCATCATGATCGACAGGTGCTCGACCATACCTACCGCAGTGATCACGGCATCCAGCGAGAACACCGCATCGAGCACCACGATCTGCGCGACAATCGGCCAGAACGCCGAGTGACGAACCGGGCCGCTGGCCTGTGCCACATGGCCTTCCAGGCGCTCGTGCAGCTCCATGGTGGCCTTGAACAGCAGGAACACACCACCGAACAGCATGATCAGGTCACGGCCGGAGAAGCTCTTGTCGAACACCTCGAACAGCGGCGCAGTCAGCGTGACCATCCAGGAGATACTGGCCAACAGGCCCAGGCGCATGATCAGCGCCAGGCTCAGGCCAATGACCCGCGCGCGGTCGCGCTGATGTGGCGGCAGCTTGTCGGCAAGGATGGCGATGAACACCAGGTTGTCGATACCCAGCACCAGCTCGAGGACGATAAGCGTCAACAGGCCCAGCCAGGCCGTGGGGTCGGCTAGCCATTCCATTAGCGGGTACTCACGACGGTAACGTCACAGGGACGGGGAACGGATGGCCAGGACGGCCGAAAACTGGGGGGCTCCGCGAAGGTGCTCATATAGGCCTTGATAACAGATTGGGAGAAAGATGCTACAAGCCCAGCAGGTTTATCTGATAGCGCAAAACTATTACAAAACCTGTAACAGCCCTGCTTGAACCCGGGCCACTTGTGCAAATCCGGGACGGGAGACTTTTCTTCAATACGCGAGGCCCGGGATGGCCGAGGATGGACGCCTCCCTTGACCATACGGATTGCCCTCATGAGCCTGTCCCTTTCCATGGCCGCTTTCGCATTGGCGGCCTCGATCTCCCCTGGCCCGGTCAACATCGTCGCGCTTGGCAGCGGCGCCCGCCACGGCCTGCGCGCCAGCCTGGCGCATGTGGCCGGTGCCACGCTGGGCTTTTGCCTGTTGCTGGTACTGGTCGGGCTGGGCGTGCATCAAATGTTGACGCGCTGGCCATTGCTGGGCCTGCTGTTGCACTGGGGCGGCGTTGCCTTCCTGCTGTACATGGCGTGGAAGCTGGCCAGCGATGGCGGCCGCCTGGGCAGCACTCAGACTGATCAGGCCCCCACGGCCTGGCACGGTGCGGCCATGCAATGGCTAAACCCCAAAGCCTGGCTGGCGGCGGTGGCAGGGGTTGGCGCCTATACCGGGGGTGAACAGCACTTGCTGTGGCTGTTTGCCTGGATCTATGGGCCGATCTGCTTCATCTCGGTAGCCAGTTGGGCTTGGGCCGGTAGTGTGATACGCCAGTACCTGAGCGACCCACGGCACATGCGCCTGCTTAATCGGGGCTTGGCAGCGTTATTGCTGGGCAGTGCGGTTTACCTGGTGATCTGAGGGCCTGTACCGGCCCTGTCGCCGGGCAAGCCAGTGCCCACAGGGTCGCATCAGGGCTGACAGGTGCTTGCCGCAAGAAATGCAACGCAGCGAAGGCCACACTCAGCTGTTTGCATTGCGGTAATGGCCCGGCGTTGCCGCCAGGTGCTGTTTGAATGCCCGTTGCAGGTGCGCCTGGTCGGCAAACCCGGCCTCCTGCGCCACCTCGGCGATCGCCCTGCCCTGGCGCAGCTGTGCGCGGGCCAGTTGCACGCGCTGGTCGAGCAGGTAGCCGTGCGGCGTCAATCCAAAACGTTGGCGAAACGCACGAATCAGGTAGGACCGCGACAGGCCGCAGGCCGAGCAGATGTCTTCCAGGCTCAGTGGGTCGCTGCGATGAGCGCGTATGAAAGCTGCGGCAGCGTCCAGTCGCGGGTTGCCCTCGTCAATCACGCTGGCCTCACCACCAAGCAACCCGGGCAATGCGCTGAACAGGATGGCCAGGCGTGCTTCGCGATCCGCCACACTGGCATCGAACAGGTCTGCAAAGGCCTGCAACAGCCGCCGGTACAACACGGGCGAACGGCTCCAGGTCTGTGCCGGCAAGGCAAAATCCAGCGCCTGCAACCAAGGCCAGTCGACAAACAGCATCAGGTAGGACCATGTCTCGCCGGCAATGGGGTTGCAGGTATGCACCACGCCCGGGTTCATGAGGACTGTGGTACCCGCCTCCACCTCAATGCGCTGATCGCCATTCAGATAGGTACTGCGCCCACCGGTGATCACCCCAATGGAAAAGCTTTCGTGGGAATGTGCCGCATAGCACACCTGGCGCCCATCCCCTACCCGACGGGCTTCGACGAAAGGCAACGCAGGGTCGCGCCAGAACCGTGATACCTCGATCATCCCTCGCCCTTCTCGTCGCGGCCATGTGCCTGGATACTACACAGTTATCGGGGGAACAAGTCCAGCGTCCGCTCCACCTCGCCGATGTCGATCCTGAAGCCATCGCCCTCCGGTATGCCGACCACAAACCCGAAATGCTGGTGGTCACGGTCCGTCAGGTATTTGTAATAGCTGACAAAGCGGTTCGGCGGCTGCAAGGTCAGCAGGCTACCACCGGCTTGCAGCACATTGACCCCATGCACCAACTGGCTACCCTCGACGCCGACGACCACGTTAGCCCCGGCGCACGCTGCAACGATACTGGGCACATCGGACTTCAACGGGTTGACCACGCGAAAGCCCCGGGTGATGCGCAGGTGTTCGGCAAGCTCCAGTTCGTTGCGCAGCAGGCGCAGGTCGCCGTCGCCGCCACGCAGCAGAAACACCCCAGGGTGCGGGGCATGCGGCACATGCGAAAGCAGTTTGTCGCCCATGGCCTGGTAGCGGGCATGCCGACTGCGGTTGTTGCTCTGGTCATCGAACAGCACCAGTTCACGGAAGAACGCACTGCGCAAGCGCAGCGGTTTCATGCCCAGCCAGTCTTCGTAGGCCGGTGCCTGGGTAAACAGCGGAAACTTTGCCGAAGGCGCAATGGTCACCGGCAAGCCCTCGTTACAGGCCAGTGCATAGGTTGGGCAGTCTTCCATCAGCCAGGTGCCGAACCACGAATTGCCGTTTTGCGTGCAGTAGACGGCCGCACGGTCGATCTCGTTGTCGACGATGATGGTCGGAAAGGTACTCGGTTTCTGCGACAGCCAGTGGCTGGCCTTGCCCTTGTACAACGCCCCGTCGACCAGCCATGCATTCTTGATCAGGTAGCCTCGGGTGGGGCCTTGCGAGGTACTGATGCCGCCCTCCATGGTGCGCGCCGGGTGCTCGTAGGGGTAGAACCGCTTGCCCTCCCAACCCGTCACCCGTTCCAGCTGGCCGGGCAGGTAGAGGGCCGGCGGCGAAACCGTGACCTCACCTGGGGCGATGTCCCAGCGTTTGTCGGCGATGCTTTTCAGGTCCAGGGCCCGGTGCTTGCCCAGTCGTTTACGCGCCATGTAGCGGTAGGCGGCCAGGGTCCAGGTATGCTGCCTGGCTGCGGGAGATGCACTGAACTGCGAGATATCGCCTCCCATGAAGCGTCCTCCCTAGATGACGAGCCTGGCGCGGAGCGCCGATCAATGGTTCACAGGCAACGACTCAGCTGCACGCAACCCGTTCCAGGGTGGGCGGCGACTGCAGGTTGGCATAGCGGCTGCGCAAGCTCTCCACGAACGGCTCGCCCTCGGCGTTGCCGCCATAGAGGTAGATCTTGTGCAGCCCGCCGAACACCATTTCATGATAACGGCTGGCCACTTCCTCACTGCTTGGCCCGTCGGGCAGCCCCAGGTGCAGGGTCAGCTTGTCGCCTTCAACCGCGAACATCGGCGTGTCCCAGAGGAACTTCGCCGTACCGGTCCTGGGCAGGCGGACGAACAGGTAGGCATGGTTGCCCAGCGAGTCGATGTCACCCCCACGGCGGCGCTTCCATTTCAACAAGCCGTCATCAGGGCGCGCCAGGCACAGGCCGATATCGTAATAATCGAAGCCCTGCTCGAGGGCCCACTCGAGGGCCATGAAGGTGGTGATCGAGTTCACCTCGCGCAACTTCTTGGCATCGGCAAATACCGCTTCGCAATAACCGAAACGCAAAGTGCTCCAGTAACGCTTGCCGCCGCGCACCACTTCACAGCCCAGGTGGCAGCCGATTACTTCATCGCCCAAGGTAATCAAGTCGAGCCGGCCGACACTCTTGGCAATGCGAAATACCTCATCGGTGGGAAATTGCGCGGCATGGATGCCCTGCCGCGCGCTGGCATAGGGGCGAAGCAGGTCGCGGTCAGCCATGGCGATCTCGTCGTCGGACAACGCCTGACGCATCTGGTACAGCGGGCGGTTCTTGCGGATGCTACGCCTCAGTTCGCTGTCGTAGCGAGCGGTAATGTCCTCCAGCGCGCGGCCCAGTGGCACGACAGCGCTGAGGTAGTGCGGCACCGACAAGGCGCCGGATGTCGGCATTTCGCTGACCAGCACCACATGGCTGGCGGCCGCTGTCGCACGCGCACTGTCAACGATCGCCGCGCTGCCCTGGCTTTTGCCGGCAATCAGCAGCTTGGCCATTTCCCGTTGCTGCTTGCGGCCGATGTAGAGGATTTCGTAAGGGCTCTCCTGCTGCAGCCGAAACCTGGCAACCTCCCAGCGCCAGAAACAGGCACGCGCCATCACTTCACGCACCTTGCTGGCCAGGTGTCTGATTTCGTAACGCTGGGAGGGCGATATGTATTTTCGCGCCACTGCCGTCAAGGTCGCTTTCATGTCTGCTTCGACGTCCTTTGAAGTGCCCTATGGTGTATCGGGAAAAAACAATAAATCAGCAATAAAAAACGTAACATCCTGATATCTAAGTAATTACAAGTAACTTCTGCCATCACATCCAGTAACAATTTAAGATACCCAAAAACACTTTGGCAAGTGGCACTTTGATTGCGCTGAATAAAGTTTAATGGCGTCAATTTTTCTGCATTAACTGCCTCAACTCCCAGTCATTAGCTATAAGCGGGCCGACCTCGCGGCACCCGATTAACACTTCGCTATTTCAAAAAACTTTTTGATGCCTTCTTTGCATAAACGAGCAGGACATGCCTGCTAACAGCCCGCATCAACGCTGCTCAAGCCGCAGTTGCCGTGCTGGGCGGAACCCGCACTGAAGCAAACCCAGATGACACCGTGTCGCGGGCACACGTGACAAGTTTGAGCCAGACTGGTGTTTTTCCCGCAGCCGGTGCATGCTCGAAGCTGAAGCGTTTCACCTGGCTTTGAACCCGCCCAGCAATGTGAGGTGCAGTACCCATGGACCGTCTGCTCGATTCACTCTTCCCCAGCGCCGAGAACATCCCGGAACCCTGGCGCCTGGAAGCCCCTCTGGAACAACGTGACTACCTGGTGAACGGTGAGCTCAGGCGCTGGGACGGCCCGCTGGCCACGGTGCGCAGCCCGGTCTGGCTCAAGGACGGCAGCGAGGAACGTCAGGTGATCCTGGGCAGCGCCCCGCTGCTGGATGCCGATACCGCACTCACTGCCCTCGACGCCGCCGTGCAGGCCTATGACAAGGGCCGTGGTGCCTGGCCGAACATGCGCGTGGCCGAGCGTATCCAGCACGTCGAAACCTTCCTGGCGCGCATGCGTGAGCAGCGTCAGGCCGTGGTCAAGTTGCTGATGTGGGAAATCGGCAAGAACCTCAAGGACTCGGAAAAGGAATTCGACCGCACCTGCGACTACATCGTCGACACCATCAACGCCCTCAAGGACCTCGACCGCCGCTCCAGCCGCTTCGAGCTCGAACAAGGCACCCTGGGCCAGATCCGCCGCGCGCCACTGGGCGTGGCGCTGTGCATGGGCCCCTACAACTACCCGCTCAACGAAACCTTCACTACGCTGATCCCGGCGCTGATCATGGGCAACACCGTGGTGTTCAAGCCGGCCAAGTTCGGCGTGCTGCTGATCCGCCCGTTGCTCGAAGCCTTCCGCGACAGCTTCCCGCCGGGGGTGATCAACGTCATCTACGGCCGTGGCCGGGAAACGGTAAGCGCGCTGATGGCCAGCGGCAAGGTCGATGTTTTCGCCTTCATCGGCACGCACAAAGCCGCCAGCGACCTGAAAAAACTGCACCCGCGCCCGCACCGCCTGCGCGCAGCGCTGGGCCTGGACGCCAAGAACCCGGGCATCGTGCTGCCTCAGGTGGACCTCGACAACGCCGTCGAGGAAGCCGTCACCGGTGCGTTGTCGTTCAATGGCCAGCGCTGCACCGCACTGAAGATCCTGTTCGTCCACGAAGACGTGGTCCAACCCTTCCTCGACAAATTCCAGCGCAAACTGGCCGCGCTCAAGCCGGGCATGCCCTGGGAACCCGGCGTGGCGCTGACGCCGCTGCCCGAACCGGGCAAGGTCGATTATCTCGATGGCCTGGTCGCCGATGCCACGGCAAAGGGTGCGCACGTACTCAACACAGGGGGCGGCCAAAGCCGGGGTTCGTTCTTCTACCCAGCGCTGCTGTACCCGGTGAACAGCGACATGCGCGTCTACCACGAAGAACAGTTCGGCCCGCTGGTGCCGGTGGTGCCATACCGCGACCTGCAGACGGTGATCGACTACGTGCTGGATTCCGATTACGGCCAACAACTGAGCCTGTTCGGCAACGACCCGGCGACTATCGGCAGCCTGGTCGACATCTTTGCCAACCAGGTCGGGCGCATCAATATCAATGCCCAATGCCAGCGCGGCCCCGACACCTATCCGTTCAATGGCCGCAAGAACAGCGCCGAAGGGACCTTGTCGGTGCATGACGCCCTGCGCGTGTTTTCCATCCGTACCTTGGTGGCGACCCGATTCCAGGAAGCCAACAAGGAGCTGATCAGCGAGATCATCCGCAACCGCCAGTCGAGCTTCCTGACCACCGACTACATCTTCTGACAGACGCGCTTATAGAGAATCGGTCTAGCACCCTTGTCGATTTTCCTTCTGCGCAGACGACTCTAAGCAACAGGGCGCCCTCCGGCGCCCACTGCAAAGGAGCGTCGAACATGGCAGCCAAACCCATCCCCGAAGGCCAGCACAGCATCACCCCCTACTTGGCCATCAACGATGCCGCCAAGGCCATCGACTTCTACAAGCAGGCTTTCGGGGCAGTCGAAATGTTCCGCCTGGACGCCCCGGGCGGCCGGGTAGGCCATGCCGAGCTGAGGATCGGCGATTCTTCGCTGATGCTCGGCGACCCCTGCGACATGGAGGGCGGCCT
Source organism: Pseudomonas sp. 8_5_2 (assembly GCF_059295255.1). Classification (NCBI taxonomy): domain Bacteria; kingdom Pseudomonadati; phylum Pseudomonadota; class Gammaproteobacteria; order Pseudomonadales; family Pseudomonadaceae; genus Pseudomonas; species Pseudomonas sp. 8_5_2. The sequence continues at coordinate 2,821,896 of NZ_CM181238.1, read as the reverse complement.
TACCGCCAGCCAGAAGCTCAACGGTGCAGGCGTAGGCATTCATTTGTATGTCGAGGACTGCGACAAGGTCTACGCCCAGGCCCTGGCAGCCGGCGGTACCCAGTTGCACCCTTTGACCGACCAGTTCTATGGCGACCGCAGCGGCACCCTGAAAGACCCGTTCGGCAATATCTGGTTCGTTTCCACCCGCAAAGAGGACCTGAGCCCCGACGAAATACGCGCCCGCGCGGCGAAGATGTTTGGCGGCAACTGAGCGGCAAGTTGAAAGCGGCGCCACTTTGCTTGAAGCTTGGGGCTTGTAGCTTGGAGCTGCCTCATGCGAATCATCGACAAAACCGCCGCTCAGGTGCGCAGCCTGACCCCCGCCGAAGAGGAACTGCTGGCCGGCTTTGCCACCGGCAGCCTCGTCGGCCCTCGCCTGCTGCAGGCCAACCAGCTGCTGATGAAGGTGCGCAACGCCAACCAGTGGCTGGCCTGCGACTGCCGCAACGACGCCCTGCCGGTGCTCAATGTGACCCTTAACGGCAGCACCGGCACGCTCTTCCTCAAGAACAATCCGGGCACCGCCGAGCATGCGCCCGGCTGCCCGTTCACCAAGGACGAACGGGAAGCCGCCGAGCGCGAAGACGACCCGGCACCACCCGCCGCCTGGCTGCCGCCCGACACGCCATTGCGCCTGATCGGCGACTTCCGTGCCGCCAACGCCAGTGTCGGCGGCGAAGGCAGCGAGCGGCGCGAACAGCAGCGCCTGTTGTCGTTGCTGCTGACCTGGATCGAGACCAGCGGCCTCAACCTGTACGCCACGCACCTGAAAAAGGACCTGACCGGCCAGTTTGCCGAGCTGCGCAGCGTGGCCAGCCGCTACCCGTTGCTGGAACGGGTGCCCGCCAGCAACTACCTGGAAACCCGCCTGGACATGAAGCACATGATGATGCTCAAGTCCCGCCTGCGCGAAGCCACTGTGTTCGGCAACCACCGCCGCCATGGCCTGTTGCTGGACTGCGTCGACCAGGTCAAGGGGCGCAAGCTGTTCAACAACCGCAGCGAGGATGGCTTCGACTTCCAGGGGCACCACCTGTACTGGGGGGGCAGCCGCACCACTGGGCCGTTGCTGGCACTGATGCTTTACTCGCCGACCAGCGCGGGCAGCCATTATTACGAACTGATTCATGTCGCCAGCGTGCCGGTACTGTCACGTGCCCATATGTTCCCGGTGTACCGCGATGAAGAGCGCGAGCCGCTCAAGGCGCTGGTGTCGCTGGTCGACTGGATGGCCAGCAAGGGCGTGAAGGTACAGATGCGCCGGCCGGTAATTGGCGGCCAGGTGGCGGATGAGCTGGTGATGACCTCTGACCAGGACCGGGTGTTGTCGATCTCCCTGCTCGAGCAGCCCATCGGTCCCGAGCCGGATGCCGAGAACTTCAAGCGTTACGCCGATTTCAAGAGCCTGGAAACCTTCCGCAAGTTCGTCGCCGGCTTTTTCATGCGCGAGCGCTGAACAACCTGGCGCGATCCCTGTGGGAGCGGCCGAGGCCGCGAACACCGGCAACGCCGGTACCATCCACTGCGCTGCCTGATTCGCGGGCCTGCCCGCTCCCACAGGGACCGTGCAGGCTGCAACTTTCCAGGTCAGCCCAGAAACAGCTTGTACGCCGGGTTATCGGTCTCATCCCAGTACCGGTAGCCCATTTCATCCAGCGCCAGCGGCATCCCCGCCAACTCTTCCACTGGCACCTCCAGCGCCGCGAACACGCAGGCCTGCGCCGCACCATGGTTGCGGTAATGGAACAGGCTGATATTCCAGCGTTTACCCAATCGCTCCAGAAAGCCCAGCAAGGCTCCCGGCCGCTCAGGGAACTCGAAACGCAGCACGCGCTCGTCAGCCCCTGGTGCAGCATGGCCGCCCACGGTATGGCGCACATGCAGCTTGGCCAGTTCGTTGTCGGTCAGGTCCAGCACGCTGTAGCCCTGCTCCCGCAGACTGACCAGCAACCGTTCGCGCGGGTCGTGCAGCGGGTGGGTCTGCACCCCCACGAACAGCCGCGCCTCCTTGCCGGGGTAGTAACGGTAGTTGAACTCGGTGATCTGCCGCTTGCCCAGCGCCTGGCAAAATGCGCGGAAGCTGCCCGGCTGCTCCGGGATGGTGACCGCGATGATCGCCTCGCGCTGCTCGCCCAGTTCGGCCCGCTCGGCCACATGGCGCAGGCGGTCGAAGTTGACGTTGGCCCCGGAATCGATCGCCACCAGGGTTTGCCCCTGCACACCCTCGCGCGCCACGTACTTCTTGATCCCGGCCACAGCCAGGGCGCCGGAAGGCTCGGTGATCGAGCGGGTGTCGTCGTAGATGTCCTTGATCGCCGCGCACAATTCGTCACTGCTCACCGTCAGCACTTCGTCGACAAAGTGCCGGCACAGCTCGAAGCAATGCGCGCCCACCTGCGCCACCGCCACGCCATCGGCGAAGGTGCCGACCTGCGGCAAGATCACTCGCTCGCCGGCAGCCATGGCCGCTTGCAGGCAGTTGGAATCCTCTGGCTCGACACCGATCACCTTCACCTCTGGCCGCAGGTACTTCACGTAGGCGGCGATACCGGCGATCAGTCCGCCACCGCCGACCGGTACGAAGATGGCGTCCAGCGCACCCGGCCGTTGGCGGAGGATTTCCATGGCTACAGTGCCCTGCCCTGCGATTACATCAGGGTCGTCGAACGGTGGCACGAAGGTGGCGCCTTCACTGTCGGCCAGGGTCAGGGCGTGCGCCAGGGCATGCGGGAAGCTCTCGCCGTGCAACACCACATGCCCGCCGCGCGAACGCACCCCTTCCACCTTCAACGATGGCGTGGTGGTCGGCATGACGATGGTGGCCTTCATGCCCAGGTGCGACGCAGCCATCGCCACGCCCTGGGCATGGTTGCCCGCCGATGCGGTAATCACCCCACGCTCGCGCTGCACGCTGCTCAGGCGTGACAGACGGGTGTAGGCACCGCGGATCTTGAACGAGAAGGTCGGCTGCAGGTCTTCGCGCTTGAGCAATACCTGGTTGCCCAGGCTGGCAGACAATGCCGGGGCTGCCTGCAGCGGGGTTTCGATGGCCAGGTCGTACACCGGGGCGGCAAGAATCCGCCGCACCTGCTCCGACAGCAGTTGCTGGGGGGTAACGGTGGTACGGGGGGTAACGCTGAAGCTGGTCATCGATGACTCCTTGGCTGTTTCACGTTGCCCAGGAGTCAGAGAGAAGAAACCCGCCTCCAGGGCGGGTTCAGTGCACGTACGCGCTAGCCCGCCAAACTGATAATGGCGGTAATAATAATGGCGTTCACATGCGGGAATGTATTCATGGGTCAGGAACTTAGCCTGCCGCGTGCAGGTAAGTCAACACTTGGCCTGCTGCGCCGACAACGGTACATCGAACACTTTGTCGAAGCCCCACTGAAAGACAAACGCGTAAACGAAGAAGAACACGAACAACGCCAGGTTGGTCAGCAACGCTGCCCACAGGCTTACACCCAGCCAGTACGCCACCAGCGGCAGCAGGATCAGCACCAGCCCCCCCTCGAAACCCAAGGCATGCAGCATGCGCCGGGCAAAGGTGCGCTCACGCTTGTGCTGGCGCGCCTCCCAGCGTTCGAAGGCCCAGTTGTAGGCCATGTTCCAGCTCATCGCGATGCCCGACATCAGCACCGACAGCACGGTCGACTGCGCCATGCCGGCGGCAAACGCCAGCTCCAGCGCGGGCGCCACGCAGGCGACAGCGATGGCTTCGTAGAGGATGGCCTGGACGATCTTGCGTGCCTTGCCTTGCATGTTCAACTCCCGGGGTAAACGACCTGTAAAGCTACAAGAACTGGCCTTTAAGAAAAAGCCTGAAATTTGCACAACCCGCGTGTTCGCAGGCGGCATATCACCCCGCAGGCAAGCGAATCCGAAACTGCGCCCCACCCAGCGGCGACTGCGCCACGGTCAAGGTGCCACCCTGCCCTTCGATGGCCCGCCGGCTGATCGCCAGGCCCAGGCCAAACCCGCCGGTATTGCGGTCACGGCTGCGGTCCAGCCGGTAGAACGGCTGGAAAATCCGCTCCCGCTCCTCCACCGGAATGCCGATCCCGTCGTCTTCCACCGTCAACAGGCAGGCGCCATCCCCTTCCAGGCGCAAACGCAGCAACAGGCTTTCGTCGCAATAGCGCATGGCATTGCGCACCAGGTTCTGCACTGCCCGTGCGGTCAGGCGAGGATCAAGCACAAAACGTGGCAGGCTGCCCTCTGCCTGCACTTCCCATGTGATGCCACGGCTGTCGAGCTCCTCGGCAAAGCCGCCGAGCACACTGTCGACCAGCTCCAGCAGCGACACCTCGACCCGCTCGCGGGCCTGGTCAGCGTTGTATAGCCGGCTGTAGGACAGCAACTCCAGCACCAGTTCATCCAGCTCGCGCACATGCCCGACCAGTTCCAGCAAGCGCTTGCGGCTGGTCGCCGGCACCTCGTCGAACAGCAGCACCAGGCCGAAATCCAGACGGGTCAGCGGCGTACGCAACTCGTGCGACACCGCATTGAGCAGCTCCCGCTGCTGGTTGACGTGGCGCTCCAGGTCACTGGCCATGGTGTCGAACACCCCGGCCAGTTCGCCGATGTTGGAGTGTGGCGAGATGTGCGTACGCTCGGCCATCTGCCCCTGGCCCAGCCGCCGGGCAGTCTCCTTCAAGCGTTCAAGGTCGCGCCAGTGCGGCCATACCCACAGCAGCAGGCAGCCCAGCATGGCCGCGCCGATCAGCACGGTCACACCCCACGACAGCACGTTGATGTCCAGCGGGTCTGGCGGTGAGTGCAGGCGCACCAGCCATTGCTTGTCCAGCGGCGCCAGCACCGTCTCGTAGTAGCCCCATTCAGCGATGCGTACCGCATACAGCCCGTGCTCCAGGCGCGCCTGCTCCTCGTCGCTCAACTCGGCCTGGTCCATGCGCAGCAGTTGCAGCTCCAGCGGGGCGAAATCAGCGGCCAGCTCGTGCGCCACCTCCGGCCACTGCTCGGGCGGGGTCTGGCGGAACTGGCGCACGATCAACGCCTGCACGCCCTTGGCCTGGTCCAGGTTGTAGGCCATGAAGCGGTCACGGAACAGACCGACGATAGTGTCGGGAATGAACAGCAAGGCCCCGGCATACGCGACAATGATGACCAGGTACAACCGCACCAGAATCTTCAGCATGGGCGGTCAGCACTCCCACTCGACACGGCTGAACAGGTAGCCCTTGCCCCACACGGTCTTGATCTTGCGCGCTTCGCCGGCGTTGTCGTCGAACTTGCGGCGCAGCTTGGAAATGGCCACGTCCACCGAACGGTCGGTGCCGTTGAACTCTATACCGCGCAACTGCTGCAGGATGCGGTCGCGGTTCAGCACTTCGCCGGCATTGCGCGCCAGCACTACCAACAGGTTGTACTCACCGCTGGACAGCTCCACCTCGTCGCCGCGCCAGCTGACCGTGCGTTCGGCCAGGTCGATGCGCAGGCCGCCGATGAGGATCAGGTCGTTGTCCAGGCGCGGCTCGTTGACGCTGCTACGGCGCAGCAGGGTGCGCACCCGGGCCAGCAGCACGCGGGGCTCGCAGGGTTTGGTGACGTAATCGTCGGCGCCCATTTCCAGGCCCAGCACCTGGTCGTGGCTGTCGTCGCGGGCGGTCAGCATCAGGATCGGCAGGCTGTGCGATTCCTGGCGCAGCAGGCGGCACAACTGCAGGCCATCGATGCCTGGCAGCATCAGGTCGAGAATGACCAGGTCGGGCTTTTGCCTGCGGTACTCGTCCAGCACATGATCGCCACGGGCGATCACCTGGACGTGGAAGTCGTTGCGTTGCAGGTAGCTGGCGATCAACTCGGACAGGGCACTGTCGTCTTCGACCAGGATAATATTCGGCATAGGCGCTTGGGCATCTGGATGGTGGTAAACCTTGCCGGCCTCTTTGCGGGTACGGATCCCAAGGATTATGGTGACCCTGCAGGAGCGGGTTTACCCGCGAAGAGGCCGGTACAGGAACACTCAGGATATAGAACACTACACCGCGACAGGATTGTTCTTCACACTTTTTCACACTCGCCCTACAGCTATTAACAGCCCCCCGGGCAGCACCTGCCGTAGCATACGCCGGGTCATCAACGGAAGATCCGTATGCCTACTATGTTCCCCCCTCGCCTGCGCCCGGTGGCGCTTCTGGCGTTTCTGAGCCTGTCCCTGGCCGGCTGCGGCGACAGCGCCGAGCAAGACGAACAGGCTCCCACCCCGCAAGTGCGGGTGGAAACCCTGCAACTGCAGCCCCTGGCGATCAGCAGCGAACTCAGCGGCCGTATCCTGGCACCGCGCACTGCCGAAGTGCGCGCCCGGGTGGCCGGCGTGGTGCTCAAGCGGGTGTACCGTGAAGGCAGCGACGTCAAGCGCGGCGATGTGCTGTTCCTGATCGACCCGGCGCCGTTCAAGGCCGACCACGATAGCGCCAGGGCTACCCTGGCCAAAGCCCAGGCCACCCTGTACCAGGCACGCCTGCAAGAGCAGCGCTACCGCGAGCTGGTCGATGACAAGGCCGTCAGCCGCCAGGAATACGACAACGCCAAAGCCAGCTTCCTGCAAGCGGACGCCGAGGTGGCCGAAGCCAAGGCGGCGCTGGAGCGCGCCCGCCTTAACCTCGGCTACGCCACCGTGACGGCGCCGATTTCCGGCCGTATCGGGCGTGCCCAGGTCACCGAGGGTGCGTTGGTCGGGCAGAACGAGACCACGCCGCTGGCGACCATCCAGCAGCTCGACCCGATCCATGCCGATGTCACCCAGTCGACCCGCGAGCTCAACGCCCTGCGCCGCGCCCTGCGTGCTGGCGAGCTGCAGCAGGTGGGCGACGGCCAGGCCCGCGCCACGCTCATCCAGGACGACGGCAGCGCCTACCCGCTGCCGGGCAAGCTGCTGTTCTCCGACATCAGTGTCGACCCCAGCACCAACCAGATCACCCTGCGCAGCGAGTTCCCCAACCCGGACCTCGACCTGCTGCCCGGCAGCTACGTACGCGTGCGCCTGGAGCAAGCGGTGCAGCCCAAGGGCCTGAGCGTGCCGCAACGCGCCATCCTGCGTGACAGCGCCGGCGTACCCAAGGTGCTGGTGGTCGACCAGCAGGCCCGGGTCAGCGACCGCCAGGTGGTACTGGGCAGCGCCCAGGGCGACCGCTGGATCGTCAGCGAAGGCCTGGCCGCCGGCGAGCGGGTGGTGGTAGAGGGCCTGCAACACGTCAAGGCCGGTGACCAGGTGCAGGTCGACAACGCATCGGCCGCGCCGCCCATCGCACAGCACACCGGCCAGTGAGGGCCTGATTCATGCCGCATTTCTTCATCGACCGCCCGGTGTTCGCCTGGGTGGTCGCACTGTTCATCCTGCTGGCCGGTGCGCTGGCCATCCCGCAACTGCCGGTGGCCCAGTACCCCAATGTGGCACCCCCGCAGGTGGAAATCTACGCCGTGTACCCGGGCGCCTCGGCGGCGACCATGGACGAAAGCGTGGTCAGCCTGATCGAGCAGGAGCTCAACGGCGCCGACAACCTGCTGTATTTCGAGTCGCAGAGCAGCCTGGGCAGCGCCACCATCACCGCCACCTTCGAGCCGGGCACCAACCCCGACCTGGCCCAGGTCGATGTGCAAAACCGCCTGAAAGTGGTCGAGTCACGCCTGCCCCGCCCGGTTACCCAACAGGGCCTGCAGGTGGAAAAGGTCTCCACCGGCTTTCTGCTGCTGGCCACCCTCACCTCCGAGGACGGCAAACTGGATGAAACCGCGCTGTCGGACATCCTCGCGCGCAACGTGATGAACGAAATCCGCCGCCTCAAGGGCGTCGGCAAAGCGCAGCTGTATGGCTCGGAACGGGCCATGCGCATCTGGATCGACCCGCGCAAGCTGATCGGTTTCCACCTCACGCCCAACGACGTGGCCGAAGCCATCGCCGCGCAGAACGCCCAGGTCGCCCCCGGCAGCATTGGCGACCTGCCCAGCCGCGACACCCAGGAAATTACCGCCAACGTAGTGGTCAAGGGCCAGCTGAGCAGCCCCGAAGAGTTCGCCGCCATCGTCCTGCGCGCCAACCCGGACGGTTCCACCGTAACCATCGGTGATGTCGCGCGGGTCGAGATCGGTGCCCAGGAATACCAGTACGGCACCCGCCTGAACGGCAAGCCGGCCACCGCCTTCAGCGTACAGCTGTCGCCGGGGGCCAACGCCATGGAAACCGCCAGCCTGGTGCGGGCGAAGATGCAGGACCTGGCGCGTTACTTCCCGGAAGGCGTCAAGTACGACATCCCCTACGACACCTCGCCGTTCGTGAAAGTGTCCATCGAGCAGGTCATCAATACCCTGTTCGAAGCCATGCTGCTGGTATTTGCGGTAATGTTCCTGTTCCTGCAGAACCTGCGCTACACGCTGATCCCGACCCTGGTAGTGCCGGTGGCGCTGATGGGCACCTTTGCCGTGATGCTGGCCATGGGCTTTTCGGTCAACGTGTTGACCCTGTTCGGCATGGTGCTGGCCATCGGCATTCTGGTGGACGATGCCATCGTGGTGGTGGAAAACGTCGAGCGGATCATGGCCGAGGAAGGCCTGCCGCCCAAGCAAGCCACGCGCAAGGCCATGGGCCAGATCAGCGGTGCGATTGTCGGCATTACCCTGGTGCTGGTGGCAGTGTTCCTGCCCATGGCCTTCATGCAAGGCTCGGTTGGGGTCATCTACCAACAGTTCTCGGTGTCCATGGCGGTGTCGATCCTGTTTTCGGCATTCCTGGCCCTCAGCCTGACCCCCGCGCTGTGCGCCACCCTGCTCAAGCCGCTGGCCAAGGGCGAGCACCATGAGCGCAAAGGCTTCTTCGGCTGGTTCAACCGCCGCTTCGAGAGGATGAGCAACGGCTACCAGCGCTGGGTCATCCAGGCCCTGAAGCGCAGCGGCCGCTACCTGCTGGTGTACGCGGTGCTGCTGGCGGTGCTGGGCTATGGTTTCAGCCAGCTGCCTACCGCGTTCCTGCCTACCGAAGACCAGGGCTACACCATCACCGACATTCAGCTGCCGCCCGGCGCCAGCCGCATGCGCACCGAGCAGGTGGCCGCGCAGATCGAAGCACACAACGCCGAGGAAGCCGGGGTGGGCAACACCACCTTGATCCTGGGCTTCAGCTTCTCGGGCAGCGGCCAGAACGCCGCCCTGGCGTTCACCACGCTGAAGGACTGGTCCGCGCGTGGCGCCGATGACAGCGCCCAGTCGATTGCCGACCGCGCGACCATGGCCTTCACCCAGCTCAAGGACGCCGTGGCTTACTCGGTGCTGCCGCCGCCAATCGACGGCCTGGGTGAATCGACCGGCTTCGAGTTCCGCCTGCAGGACCGCGGCGGCATGGGCCACGCCGAGCTGATGGCCGCCCGCGATGCACTGCTGGCCAGTGCCGGCAAAAGCAAGCTGCTGACCAACGTGCGCGAAGCCTCGCTGGCGGAGAGCCCGCAGGTGCAGCTGGAGATCGACCGCCGCCAGGCCAACGCCCTGGGCGTGTCGTTTGCCGACATTGGCACAGTGCTGGACGTGGCCGTGGGCTCCAGCTACGTCAACGACTTCCCCAACCAGGGCCGCATGCAGCGGGTGGTGGTGCAGGCCGAAGGTGACCAGCGCAGCCAGGTCGAGGACCTGCTGCAAATCCACGTGCGCAACAACAGCGGCAAGATGGTGCCACTGGGCGCGTTTGTTCAGGCCAAATGGGTCAGCGGCCCGGTGCAACTGACCCGCTACAACGGCTATCCGGCCGTGTCGATTTCCGGCGAGCCGGCGGCGGGCTACAGCTCGGGTGAAGCCATGGCCGAAATCGAGCGCCTGGTGGCGCAGTTGCCAGAAGGCGCTGGGCTGGAGTGGACCGGGCTGTCGCTGCAGGAACGCTTGTCCGGCAGCCAGGCACCGATGCTGATGGCGCTGTCGTTGCTGGTGGTGTTCCTGTGCCTGGCCGCGCTGTACGAAAGCTGGTCGATCCCGACCGCGGTGCTGCTGGTGGTGCCGCTGGGCGTGCTCGGTGCGGTGCTGGCGGTAACCCTGCGCGGCATGCCCAACGACGTGTTCTTCAAGGTTGGCCTGATCACCCTGATCGGTCTGTCGGCGAAAAACGCCATCCTGATCATCGAGTTCGCCAAGAGCCTGGTCGATCAGGGGGTCGATGCCGTCGACGCCGCCGTGCAGGCCGCGCGCTTGCGCCTGCGGCCGATCGTGATGACCTCGCTGGCGTTCATCCTCGGCGTGGTGCCACTGGCCATCGCCACCGGCGCCAGCTCGGCCAGCCAGCAGGCGATCGGCACCGGAGTGATCGGCGGCATGCTCAGCGCTACCCTGGCGGTGGTGTTCGTGCCGGTGTTCTTTGTAGTGGTGATGCGCGTTGCGGGCCGTAGCAGATCTGCCAGTGAGCATAGCGAAGCTTCAGCCGTCAGCCAGGTGGAGCGCCCGCACGAGTAGAACCGGTATGTTAATATTGCTGGCATCGGTGGAGGAGCTGAAATGAAAAACACCTGCGATGCCAGCATCAAAAGCCAGGTCCTGGCGCTTGCCAGACAGCATGGTGTAACCAGCCAAAAAGACCATTTCAGCGACCTGGCCATGACGATTACCCGCCTGTCAGGTGACCTGGTCGCCCTGGATGACTTTGAACGTCTGCTGGTTTCACTCAAGAAAAAAGGCGTTATCAGCAAACAAAAGATGCTTGAGCTGGAAGCGCGCTATCTGAGCGAATCATCTCAGCGCGGCAATGGACGACAGATCAGCGCATGATGTTCGATCCGTTCTACGATTTTGAAAGCGCAGGCTACCTGCGTAACGTCTTCAAGCTCAAAGATGCCGCGCAAGTCAAAAGAATGGAACATCTGGCATTTGAAGCCAGCCTCGAAGACGCCATCGCCCTCCTGTCGACCTGCCAGCCCATCACCTACCAGACCCTGCTTGCGCTACATCATCTGTTGTTTTCGGACTTCTATCCGTGGGCCGGCAAGGACCGTACCGAACTGGTGCCCAGGCTGGCGGTTTTCAAGGGAACGGAGAACGACCCTCGGCACACCGCATTCTGCCCCCCGGACCAGATTCAGCATTGGGCCGCCCATGCGTTGAAATTGGGACAGGATCAGCAGTGGCTCCGGCAGCATCCTGGCGAGGTGTTGGGTTTGCTGGCAGATGCGCACCCTTTCCTGGATGGAAACGGCCGCACGATACTACTGGTTTTCATGGAGCTGTGTCATCGCGCCGGCTTCGCCATCGACTGGTCGCGTACCAGCAAGGACGACTACCTTGCAGCGTTGAGCGCTGAAATCAACCAACCGTCGAAAGGCCATCCTGATCGGTACCTGCAGCCTTTTCTGGTCGATGTTTCACACAGAACGCAATGGCCAGAACTGATTGGCGCGATCCAGGGGCTGGATGGCCTGGATAAAGAGAACATCAGGTACGAAAGCCTGGATGACCCGGAGGTCCAGCAATTGTATCGCGGCTATCGCTCGCTCCCCGCTTGCTCCATGTTGATTCTTGCCGGCGGTCGCGGGCAGCGCATGGGCGGGCGTGACAAGGGGCTGATCGAGTGGCAAGGCGCGCCGCTGGTGGCGCATGTGCAGCGGGTAGTGCGGCCACTCAGCGATGATCTGGTGATTTCCTGCAACCGCAACCAGGATGCCTATCGGGCGTATGCCGACCAGTTGGTGGGCGATGCAGAGGCGGATTATCCAGGGCCGTTGGCGGGGGTAATTGCCGGGCTGAAGGTGGCGCGACAGGAATGGGTGGTGCTGCTGGCCTGTGATGCACCGCTGGTTGATCGCGGGTTGATCGACGATCTGCGGCGGCTGGCCGTGGCGAACGACGGCGCGGCGATGGTGCGCCAGGGCGGTTACTGGCAGCCGATGTTCAGCGTGCTGCCGCGCCGGGTGTTGCCGGTGCTGGAGCAGGCTTGGGCGAGCGGTGAAAGGAGTTTGCAAAAAGCCTTGCTGCGCGAACCGGTCCACGGACTGGAGTGTGCTGAGGGGGATCGGCGGTTGAGCAATTTCAACAGCCCGGAGCTGCTGCAAGGCTGAAGTCATCTGTTGCCTGTACCGCCCTATTCGCGGGTGAACCCGCTCCCACAGGGCTTCTCAAGACCCGCGAAGAGGGCGGTGCAGGCCATACATCAGCTGGCAGCCAACTCCTCGACACTGATCTCACGCATACGAAACTTCTGCACCTTGCCGGTCACCGTCATCGGAAATTCATCGACAAAGCGGAAATACCGCGGCACCTTGAAATGCGCTATCCGCGCCTTCGCCCATTCGCGCAGCTCCTGCGCACTGGCCGCATGCCCCGGGTGCAGCCGCACCCAGGCCACGATCTCTTCCCCGTACTTGCTGCACGGCACACCAATCACCTGCACATCGGCCACCGCCGGGTGGGTGAAGAAGAACTCTTCCAGCTCGCGCGGGTAGATGTTCTCGCCGCCGCGAATGATCATGTCCTTGCTGCGCCCGACAATACGCACATAGCCCTGCTCGTCCATTACCGCCAGATCGCCGGTGTGCATCCAGCCGTCGCCATCGATGCTTTCGGCAGTCGCCTTGGGGTTGTTCCAATACCCCAGCATCACGCTATAGCCGCGGGTGCACAGTTCGCCGATCTCGCCACGTGGCACGGTATTGCCATCGGCATCGACGACCTTGTTCTCCAGCTGCGGCTGAGTGCGCCCAACGCTGGTCACACGTCGCTCCAGGTCGTCGGTGGCCCCGGTCTGCAGCGATACCGGGCTGGTCTCGGTCATGCCGTAGGCGATCTGCACTTCGGCCATGTGCATCTCGCCGATCACCCGGCGCATCACCTCGATCGGGCAGGTGGCGCCGGCCATGATCCCGGTGCGCAGGCTAGACAGGTCGAACTCACCCCGTTGCGGGTGATCCAGTTCGGCGATGAACATGGTCGGCACGCCATACAACGCAGTGGCCTTTTCTTCGGCCACCGCGCGCAATGTCGCCAGCGGGTCGAAGGCATCATTGGGGTAGATCAGGGTGCTGCCGTGGGTCATGCAGCCCAGGTTGGCCATGACCATGCCGAAGCAGTGGTACAGCGGCACCGGCACCACCAGCCGGTCGTGTTCGGTCAGCCCGAGGCTTTCACCCACCATGTAGCCGTTGTTGAGGATGTTGCTGTGGCTGAGTGTGGCGCCCTTGGGGAAGCCCGTGGTGCCCGAGGTGTACTGGATATTGATCGGGTCGTCGCAGCGCAGTTGCGCCTGGCGCTCGGCCAGGGCTTCGCGGCTTACCGCCCCGGCGCGCGTCTGCAGGGCATGCCAGGCGAGGAAGCCCGAGGGTGGCGCGGCGGCGAGGCTGACCACACCACGCAGTTCGGGAAAACGTTCGCAATTCAACGCGCCTGGTTGGCCGTTTGCCAGGCCGGGGACCAGGCCCAGCAGCATGGCGTGGTAGTCAGAGCTCTTGAACGCGTCGGCACAGATCACCCAGCGGCAAGCGGACTGGCCGAGGGCGTAGTCCAGCTCGCTGGAGCGGTAGGCCGGGTTGATATTGACCAGAATCGCCCCGACCTTGGCGCTGGCGAACTGGGTGATGCACCATTCGGCGCAGTTGGGGGCCCAGATGCCGAGGCGATCGCCCGGTTGCACGCCCAGGGCGATCAGTGCGCGGGCGTGCTGGTCGACGGCTTCGGCCAGTTGCTGCCAGGTGTAGCGCAGGCCTTGGTGCCTGACAACGAGGGCCTCGCGGTCCGGGAAGCGGGCGACCGTGGTGTCGAAGGCGTCGCCGATGCACTGGGTCAGCAGGGTTTTGTCCTGGTTGCCCTGGGAGTAGCTTGGCTGGGGCATGGGGATTCTCTTGTTGTTTTGTGTTGCCTGCACCGGCCCTATCGCCGGCAAGCCAGCTCCCACAGGGACTGCACAGCTCTCAGCGATTGTGAAAGCCATGTGGGAGCGGGCGCGCCCGCGAAGAAGCCAGCACCGGTTCAGCGGATGAACACCTGCGGCGTAGTGGTGGACATGTCGCCCCCCGGCAACTTGATGTTCTTCACCTTCTCCAGCGTATCCGGGTTGAACACCGCCAGGTCGTTGAACGTGCCGCCCAGGTACAGCTTGTCGCCCTTCTTGTCGAAGGTGACGCAGTAGTAGGTGTGCTCCAGATTAGCCGCCTTGATCAACTTGCGCTGCTTGATGTCGTACTTGGCCAGGCGGTTGAGTACGCCGTAGATCTGGTTCGGGTCCTTGGGCGAGCGCAGGCCGGTGAAGTACAGCTCGGTCAGGTCGGCAAACTCCTGGGTATGGGTTTTTCCGGTCTTCAGGTCGACGCTCAGGTAGCCGTACAACAATTCGGCCTCGTTCGGGTCCTGTTTGTCATCCTTGAATTTGGCAATGGTGTACAACATCGAGAACTCGTGGCGCGGGTTCTGGTGTGGCCAGAAGTACAGCACGTCCGGGGCGCTGTAGCCCTTGCGGTTCCAGTTGCGCAGCGGCAAGGCCACCGTGTACTTGCCGGTTTTGACGTCCATCTTGTAGATGTCCGGCCCGGCGGCGTACAGGCTGCCATCGTCGGCAGTGCGCATCAGGTACACCTGGCGCGGCATGGGGAAGGTGCGTACCGGTTTTGCGCCAAGGCCATCGGCAGTGCTGAACACCTCCAGGCGCGGTGGTTTGACAACATAGTGGTCGTTCAGGCGCTGGGTCGGGTTGACCGTGGCGTACACTTCCTTGCCATCGGGGCTGACGGCGAACGAGTACATCGACTTGCCGACCTCGCCCGGCACGCTGGACAGGTTGGCGTGGAAGGTGTTCTTGCAGGTATCCAGGTCGATGCCGTAGATGTCGCCGTAGTGGTTGTTGAGCACGTAGGCGGTGCGGTTGTCCGGCGCCATCATGGCAGTGCCGGGGCCGAACTTGTCGGGCATCTGGCAGCTTTTGTACACCGTGTCACTGGCCACATCGACCACGTGCAGGTTGTTCGGGTAGTTGGTCACGATCATGTATTCGTGGCCAGCCTTCAGCGCCGGTCCGTTGTCGTCGGCCTGTACCAGCCCGGCGCAGGCCGTGGCAGCGATGGTGAGCGCGAGTTGCGCGCAGCGTCCAGCTTTCATGCGGTTTCCCCTTGTCATTCTTGTCGGGCCGGTCACTTGTCTTTCGGGAACACGGTGCCGAGGTTGCGCCAGTCATCCGCCGAGTTGGTCGCCTGGGCGTTCCAGTCCTGGTAGGTGCTCATCATGTCCGGCACCTGGGCCGGCCACCAGCAAGGGTCGGAGCAGCCATACAGGTCGGCTTCCATCGGCTGGCACAGCGAGCTCACACCACCAAATGCGTCCACCTCCCAGCCCGGGTCGGTGGTGGCCGTGCAGCCGGCCACCGCGCTCATGGCCATTACTTCTTCGACGCGGTCTTCGGCGGCGGCCTGCTCAAGGATGCGCGCCTTGTTGTTGAGGGGCTTCAAGTGCTTCATGTCAGTGCGCCTTCCGCGGGGTGATATAGCGGTCGATGAAGGCCGGGTTGGCGGCCATGATGCGGCTGTAGACTTCAATGCCGAAGTCGACCCAGTCGCGCATCAGTTCGCAGTAGTGGTAGGTCGGGTGCTGCGGGTCGCCGTAGCGCGCGTAGCTTTCGTGGTAGCAGCCGCCGGAACACAGGTTGCGGATACGGCAGCTCTCGCAGCCGGTGTTGCTGCGGTCCAGGCGCTGCGACAGAAAGTCGTTGAGCTGCGCCTGCTTCACGCCCTGGTGCACGTTGCCGAAGGTGGGCAGGCTGGAGCCGGTGAAGCGATGGCACAGGTTCAGCTCGCCCTCGTGGTCCACCGCCAGCATCTTCAGCCCGGCGCCGCACGGCAGGGCTTTCTTGTGGCCTTCATGGATGTCGGTGATCAGCTGGTGCAGGTTGGAGAAGCCAATATTGCGGTGCTCCAGCGCCGCCTCCAGGTAGCGCCGGCCCAGGGCTTTCATGTTGGCGAATACCTGCACCAGCTCTTCGCCGGTGAGGTTGAAGTTGGCCATGTCGCCGGAGGTGACCGGGGCAAAGCCGACTTCAGCAAAGCCCAGTTCGTTGAACAGGTGGTTCCAGATGGTTTCGACATCGGTGATGCCACGGGTCAGGGTTACCCGCGCGCCGACCGGGCGGCTGGTGTAGCGCGACAGCAGCAGTTCGGCCTTGCGCCGCACCACATCATAGGTGCCCTGCCCGCCGACGGTGATGCGGTTGCGGTCGTGCACGGTCTTGGGGCCGTCGATGCTGATCGACAGGCCAAAGCGGTGGGCGTTGAGCCAGTCGATGACCTCTTCGTTAAGCAAGGTGGCGTTGGTGGTCATGATGAACTCCACCTGCTTGCCGGCTTCGGCGAACCGCCGTTCGCAATAGGCGACCATGTGCTCGATCAGCGGCCGGTTGGACAGCGGCTCGCCCCCGAAGAACACCACGCTGTAGCGTTGCTCGTCGGGCGACTCCTTGAGCAGCATCTCCACCGAGGCCTCGGCAGTGTCGGTGCTCATCTTCTTGCCGGCGGACGGCTTGTCCAGGTCTTCCTTGTAGCAATAGGTGCAGCTGAGGTTGCAGCCAGTGTTGACGTTGAGCACCACGGTGTTCAAGGCGGTGCGCTCGACCTGCTTGAGGGCGATTTCGGGGGTCAGCGGCGAGCCGTCGCTGACCAGCTCCAGCGCGATCAGCTCGCGCAGGGTGTCCTGGATATCGTCACCGGCAAACTGCTGGCCAAGGCGCTGCATCAGCTCCTCGGCCGAGCAGCCTTGCTGGCGCAGGGAATCGATGATGCCGCCGGTTACCGCATCGGCGGTGAACAGCGAACTGCTAGGAATATGAAACAGCATGCGGTCGGCGTCGACCTGCACTTCGTGCAGGTTGCGTTCGACAAGGTTCAGTAGTGCGCCCATGGCGACCTCCCGGTAATCGATGCGTGGGAAAACCGTTACGTGCTGCCGTCATGGCAGCGGTGGGTTGTTCCAGCGCTGAACGGTGACGATCATGTGCCCTTCGCCCGTCTGGCCGCCGTCGGCCAGCGTGGCGATGACCTTCAGGTTGCCAGCGTTGTTGGTCATCATCTTGCGCTCAGGGTTGGGGCCGGCACCGCCTGGCACGAACACGCCATCGGCCTGCATCTGCCCGGCAAACTTGACGTCCTGATCCTCGACGGCACGCTCGTTGAACGGCTCGACCTTCCAGCTGGCCGGCAGGTAGCCGATGCGCAGCGGCTGGCCATCAGCATCCTTGCCCCACGCTTCGGCTTCGAAACGGCCTTGCACCTTCGGCACCGAAGCGCCGTTTTCGCCGATACGGGCGATGGAGAACGCCGGCACCACCTTCACTTCATCGACCTTGTCGTACACCGCCAGGTTGACGCCCTTGAGTGCGCCCACCGCGACTTCGCGCTGGCCGGGCCTGGCATCCGCCGCGGCGCGGGCCTTGACCCGTACCAGGGTTGCGGTCTGCTCCAGCACCTCGGTCACCTCGACCCCGGCGCCCAGGTCCGGCTTGCCCGACAAGCCACTGCCAACCAGGCTGATTTCGCTTTCGCCCCCGGCCTTGATGAACGCAGGCTGCACCGCCAGCAGGCGCGCCTTGCCTTCTTTGACTGCAGTGAAGTCCAGCCCGCGCTCATCGTGCTCGGCCTCGAACATGCGGCCTTTCATTTCGCCGTCCAGCGCAGCGAACACCTGACGCAGGTTGGCATCGCCAACCTTGACGTTGCCGCGCCATTCATAACCGTTGTAGAGGATTGCCGAGCCGCTGCCGTTGAACGGCGTGCCATCGGCGTACGCGCCCTTGACCTCGACCTTGAAGGTATCGCCCTCCTCGGCCGAGACGCTCATCACCCCGTGCACATCGCCCTTGGCCAGCATGTGGCCGCTGAATGCCCACTGCCCCGGCAGCGCGTCGGCCTTGGGCCGCGCCTTCTGCCATTCGGCCCATGCAGGGTTATCCAGCGGGTAGCGCTTGGCCAGTTCGGGTACCACTTGTTGCAGGGCGATGGGCAACCAGTCGCGGTCGCGCGCCTGGGCCTGGTATTCAAGAGACGGCCATTGGCCGAGGTGGAAGTTGACCAGGTGCTCCCATTCCTTGGCCGGGCGCCGTTGCAAGGCGACGCGAGCACCGGAGTGGCAACGGCCGCAGGTTTCGCTGAGCTGGGTGTCGAAGTGCTCGACGGTATTGAGCCGGCGTTCCATGGCGTAGCGCACGCCATCGGTCTCGCCGGGCGCCAGGCCCTGCTTGTCGGCCAGGTACTTGACCAGAGTGCGACGGTCGTCGTCGCTGATCTGCAGGCCATGCATCACCTGCATCCGGGCAATACTCATCAGCCAGCCTTCCGGCGTTTTGCGCTGGTGGCTGATACGGCTGTAGGTATCGTTACCTTCGGGGATATGGCACCCCATGCACTTGTTCTGCAACAGGCTCGGGCCCTGCTCGGCCGCCATGGCCTGGGTGCTCAGCAGCGCGGCGGCGACCAGCGCCAGTTTACCCGCATGCCGCCGGAGTCGAGTCGTCTTCAAGGTCAGACCTCCACGGTTGTTGTTCTTATCGTTTTTCGCACGCTTTGGTACAGCAGGTGTGCATGTGACGGTTGTGATACAGGAAGTGTGCCAGGAGATGCAAAACCGTTTTCTTTCAACCTTTTAGCCGGTTTTAAGGGCTTTACTCCCAGCTGGGATAGCCAAATGCAGCGTGCCATTTCGCGACAGGGTGTTTCATCCTGAGACAGGGCCTGCTGCGCAGGCCAATCGCCGGCAAGCCAGCTCCCACAGATTAACCACTGCCTTGAAGACCTGTGCTGTACCTGTGCGAGCTGGCTTGCCGGCGATCGGGCCTTGAGGCCACTGTTTCACAACCGTCTCACACCGTCTCAATGTGCAACAGCGCACACCTGCAACGACAACCTTGCAACTCGGCAAACCCCAACCCCTTCAACGCTTTGCGGCCATCTGCGCAGCTTGGCACGGCCATTGCGCCAGTGCCCGTCACATCCAATGACAAGAGGCACCGCCCCCATGCTTTCCGAACTGCCCATCCTGCCCGCCACCCGCGCCTTCCTGGAACGCAAGCTGAAAATGCGCATTGGCGCCGACTGGCAGGACGCCGCCAATGGCCGCACCCTGTCGTTCCGCAACCCGGCCACCGGCGAAGTACTGGGCGAAGTGCCCGCGGCCGAGGCCGAAGATGTCGACCGCGCGGTCCGCGCGGCGCGCCAGGCCTTCGATGATTCGCCCTGGAGCCGCCTGCGCCCGCGCGAGCGGCAGAACCTGCTGTGGCGCCTGGCCGACCTGATGGAGCGCGATGCCCGCCAGCTGGCCGAACTGGAATGCCTGAACAACGGCAAGAGCGCCGCCGTGGCCCAGGTAATGGACGTGCAACTGGCCATCGACTTCTTGCGCTACATGGCCGGCTGGGCCACCAAGATCGAGGGTAGCACCGTCGAAGCCTCGATGCCGTTGATGCCCAACGACCAGTTCCACGGTTTCATCCGCCGCGAGGCAGTGGGCGTGGTCGGTGCCATCGTCGCCTGGAACTTCCCGCTGCTGCTGGCCTGCTGGAAGCTCGGGCCGGCGCTTGCCACCGGCTGCACCGTGGTGCTCAAGCCCGCCGACGAAACACCACTGAGCGTGCTGAAGCTGGCGGAACTGGTAGACGAGGCCGGCTACCCGGCCGGTGTATTCAATGTGATCACCGGCACCGGCCTGAATGCCGGCGCCGCGCTCAGCCGCCACCCCGGGGTGGACAAGCTCACCTTCACCGGCTCCACCGAAGTCGGCAAGCTGATCGGCAAGGCGGCCATGGACAACATGACCCGCGTGACCCTGGAACTGGGCGGCAAGTCGCCGACCATCGTCATGCCCGACGCCAACCTGCAGGAAGCCGCTGCCGGTGCGGCCACGGCGATTTTCTTCAACCAGGGCCAGGTGTGCTGCGCGGGCTCGCGGCTGTATGTGCACCGCAAGCACTTCGACAACGTGGTGGCCGACATCGCCGGCATCGCCAACGGCATGAAGCTGGGCAGCGGGCTGGACCCGGCGGTGCAGATGGGCCCATTGATTTCGGCCAAACAGCAGGACCGCGTCACCGGCTACATCGAACTGGGCCGCGAACTGGGTGCGACCATTGCCTGTGGCGGTGAAAGCTTCGGGCCGGGTTACTTCGTCAAACCGACGGTGATCGTCGATGTCGACCAGCGCCACCGCCTGGTGCAGGAAGAAATCTTCGGGCCGGTGCTGGTGGCGATGCCGTTCGAGGACCTCGACGAAGTGATCGGCATGGCCAACGACAACCCCTACGGCCTGGGCGCGAGCATCTGGTCCAACGACCTGGCGGCTGTGCACAGGATGATCCCGCGTATCAAGTCCGGCTCGGTGTGGGTCAACTGCCACAGCGCGCTGGACCCGGCGCTGCCGTTTGGCGGCTACAAGATGTCTGGCGTTGGTCGCGAGATGGGCGCTGCGGCCATCGAGCACTACACCGAGCTCAAGTCGGTGTTGATCAAGCTCTGATCATTTTCCTGTACCGGCCCCTTCGCAGCGCAAGGCTGCTCCTACGGTCGCGCATTCCTTGCAGGAGCAGCCTTGTGCTGCGAAGAGGCCGGTACAGGCACTACAAAAACAACAATAAAAAACCATGGAGCAAACCCATGAGGCACACACTCGCCTGCACATTGGCCCTGCTGCTAGCCGCCCCCGCCAGCCAAGCCTACGAGCTGTACAACCACAACGGCACCACCCTCAACGCCGAACTCGAAGCCCTGTTGGGTGTTTTCCACAGCGACGAAAGCTTCAACCAGGCCGGCAACCGCCAGCCGGGCAGCAGCGCCTGGCAGGAGGGCTACGCGAAATACGGACTGAGCGGCAGCCAGGCCCTGGCCGATAGCGGCGCGCTCTACGGCGCCTTCAACCTGCTCAGCTCCACCACCTGGGGCGATGGTGATGCCGCCGGGCTGACCCTGGGCGACGAGCGCCGTACCGCCATCGAAGACCTGTACCTGGGCTGGCGCTCGGCCAACCTGTTCCCGGCACTGGGCGAAGACGGCGTGGACATTTCCGCTGGCCGCCAGGTGGTCACCCTGGGCGACGGCTTCCTGATCCAGGGTGACCCGGTCAACCTCGGCAAGGTCGACCTGGGTGCCAACTTCGACCGCGGTGGCGCCTACTACCTGGCCGCACGCAAGGCCTTCGACCGCACCGCCGTACTGCGCCTGGGCGGCAAGCAGGGCTGGCGCGGCGACCTGATGTGGCTGAAGTCCGACAATCATTATCAGGCCGATACCTCAATGGCAGTGGCCAACCTGGAGCATGTCGGCGACAACGGCACCGTCGGCCTCAGCTGGATCCGCGGGCTCGACGTGGACCAGCGCTATGCGCAGCTGCTGGGCCTGGAACACCGCGACGGCATGGACACCGCCAGCCTGCGCGGGCGCGGCAACCTCGGTGTGAAGGACCTGGAGCTGGCCGCCGAGTACGTCACTCAGGACAAGACAGGCGGGCGCGAGAACGCCTGGTACCTGGAAGGCAACTGGACCTTCTCCGAACTGCCCTGGACCCCCACCGCCACCTACCGCTACAGCCGTTTCTCGGAAGGCTTCGACCCGTTGTTCTATGGCCTGAGCCGTGGCTACGGCACCTGGTTCCAGGGCGAAGTGGCAGCCAACTATGCCGGGCCGTTCAACAAGAACAGCCAGGTGCACCACGTGGCGCTGAAGGGCAAGCCACGGGACAACCTGACAGTGGGCGCGCTGTATTTCGACTTCGATACCCTGGACACCGACCAGGGCAACCTCGGCGGGCGGGAGCTGGACCTGTATGTGGAATGGATGGTCAACGACCACCTGCTGATCAGCCCGGTGGTCGGGTTCTACAAGCCGGAGCGTAGTGCTGCGACTGGTGGTACGCAGCTGGGCGGGCGGGATACCGGGACCTATATGCAGTTGATTGTCGGGACCTTCTTCTGATTTGAGATCCAGGGGCTGCTTTGCAGCCATCGCCGGCAAGCCAGCTCCCACAGGTACAGCGCAAATTCTGGGTTTTGTGCAGTACCTGTGGGAGCTGGCTTGCCGGCGATGGGCCGCAAAGCGGCCCCGGCGATATCAAGCCAACCCCTGCTCCAACACCCACCGCCGCACCATGACCTGCTGTTCAACCGCCAGCCCTGACAACACTGCCTCGACTGGCCGGCCACTACGTATTTCCCGCACCACCGGCGCCAACTCCACCCCCTGCAGATGCCACACCCCCAACGGCTGGTCCGCCGTCACCACCACCTCGGCCGCATCCACCAACCCATCACGCAGTACAGGCCGTCGCTCAACCCGAACTGCCTGCCAATCCGCCGCCAGATGCAATGGCTGCGCATCCGGCCAACCTTGGCGCTGCCCCCAGAATGCCTGCCCTGCCCACCCCTGCTCCTGGGTGTAGAAATCCCGGCCAATGCGAGCAAAGCGCAAGAACAGCTGCTCGACCCGTTGCTGGTGAAACTGCTGCGCCAATGCAGCTCGCTCGGGCTTGCGCAGCAAGGTGTTGATCACCACCGGTGCCTGCAACGCCGAAGACAGCGACTGAAAGATCCCGTTGCCCGACAGCGGGTCAACCGCCATCGCCGCATCGCCCACGCGTATCCAGTCCGGCCCAACACATTCACCGGCAAGAATGGCGGTACTGCTGCGCGCATGCACCTGCGCGGGCAGCAGCGCCTGGGCGTCGAACAGTTCTGCCACCAGCGCGCTGCGGGCACGCCGCGCTGCGCAGTAATCGGCCAACCCGGCTTTGCCCGGCAGCCCGGCGGCATCCAGGGTGACCTGCCAGTAACAGCGGCCATCTTCCAGGCGCGCCATCCACGCCCAGCCATCCTCCAGGCTTTCTACCGCTGACGCCGGCTTGCCCGGAAGACTCTGCCAGCCGTTCAGCAGGCTGACCGTTTCCGGTCCGCGCCGGCGGTCTGCGGCCAGTGGGGCCTGGCGCCCGCGGGCTTCAACCAGGAAATCGGCCGGTAGTACTTGCCCATCATCCAGCCGAACGAAATGGCCGTCCCCGGGCACAACCTCGCGCACCCGGCCTTCGACCACGCTCACTCCCGCACGCAGAAGATCGTCGCGCAGCGCGCGGTCGAAGCGTTGCCGGTCGAGTAGAAACTCCTGGTTCATCTGCAAGTGCTGGCCGTTCCAGTGCACCTGCCGGTTAGCGGGCATCGCCGCCTGGCTCAAGGCGCCACCGAGCCCCGCGTTGCGCAAGCCCTCAAGCACCCGTTGCGATACACCTTCAACTGCAGCGAACCGGCGCCATTCGGAAACGACCGTTACCGCGTACCCCAGGCGCCGCAACCCAATCGCTGTGGCCGCGCCTGCCGGCCCAGCACCCAACACCACAATGCGCGGCTCAGGCATGGCTGGCCCCTCGTCGCTCGGGGCCGATAAATGCTGCGTGATGGCGCAACCAGTCATGAACCTGATGCCGGTCCAGCCCCGGCTGTTCATGCAGCAGGGCTGCAATCCTCCCGCTCACGGCCGCACAACCCAGGCTCGCGCCCGCGCTACCCGCCGCCCCTACGTAGCCACCAAAATCCGCCTGCCGGGTACCCAGCCACGACCATTGCCCAGGTGCGCAACGGGCATCGCCAG
This sequence comes from Pseudomonas sp. 8_5_2, assembly GCF_059295255.1. Lineage (NCBI taxonomy): Bacteria > Pseudomonadati > Pseudomonadota > Gammaproteobacteria > Pseudomonadales > Pseudomonadaceae > Pseudomonas > Pseudomonas sp. 8_5_2. The sequence goes on along the minus strand of NZ_CM181238.1, from coordinate 2,798,281 downwards.
TGACACGAATCACCCCCTCATAACTGGCCGGGTACACCGCTGCGCCCTGTGCCGGGCTGGATGCGCACAACAGCACGCCCGCCGCCAGCGCCTCGGCGCAGGCCTGATGCAGCACCGGCCGATCCTGCTGCAACCCCAGGCTCAGGTTGACCAGCGTAGCGCCGGCTTCCACCAGCCACAGCAGCGCGGCCGCCACCTGCAATGCGCTGGTGCTGGCCTGGGCGCCGAACACCTGAGCTACCAGCAGCGGCACCGGGCCGGCCGCACGTTGCAAGCTGGCAAGCACCGCGCTGCCGTGGCCGAGTTGGTCGGGCAGCATCGCGCCTTCACGCAACTGGCCGTCTTCCAGCCAGAAACGCCGGGCATCTATTGCACCATTGGCCTGCTCTGGCGAGCAGCCACTGTCGATAACGCCAATCCGCAGATCAGTGCCCATGCCTGATCACCTCCTGCGGCAGTACCTGCAACTTGCCGTCCGACAAGTGCAGGTGCAGATCCGCATCGGCCAGGGTCGAGGCGCGGTGGCTGATCAAAATGCGCGTGCGGCCGGCGAACAGCTGGTCGATAGCCGCAATCACTTCACGCTCGGTGGACTCGTCGACTGCCGACGTGGCTTCGTCCAGCACCAGGATCGCCGGCGCTTGCAGCACCGCGCGAGCGATGGCGATGCGCTGCTTCTGCCCACCAGACAGTTGCTGGCCACGCTCGCCCAGCAGGCCGTCCAGGCCCAGCGGCAGGCTCTCGACCAGGCTGTCCAGTCGCGCCAGGCGCACCACCCGCTCCAGCTCCGCACGGCTGGCCTCGGGCACGCTGTAGGCCAGGTTCTGCGCCAGGGTGCCGCGGAACAGCACGATGTCCTGGCTGACCACGGCGATACTTCGACGCAGCGCGGCCAGGTCCAGTTCGCGCAGGTCGGTGCCGTCCAGCAGGATGCGCCCTGCGTCAGGGTCGTAGAAGCGCTGCAACAGGTCGATGAGGGTCGACTTGCCCACGCCAGAGGCGCCGCTGATGGCCACCTTCAGCCCCCCCGGCACGCACACCTGCACGTTGTTCAGCACGGCGCCCTGGCGGCCTGCATGGCTAAAGCACAGTGCTTCCAGGCGCAGTTCGCCCGGGCCATCGGGCATGGGTTGCGGGTTGGCCGCCGGGCGCACGGCCACGGCCTCCTGCTTGAGCTCCATCACCCGCCCCAGGCTCACTGCCATGCGCTGCACCGCCACGTACAGCCCCAGCAGGCTTTGTACCGGCCCCACCGCCATGCCCATGTAGGTTGAAAAGGCGATCAGCGCCCCCAACTGCCAGGTCCCCTGGATCACCCACCAGCCGCCGACCAGGAACGCGCAGGCGCGACACCATGAGGTCAGCGTACCGGGGATGGCCTGGGTGAAGAATTCGGTCACCTGCACCTTCAGCAACTGGCGCATGTAGCCCTGCCCCAGCTGGTCCAGGCGCCCTGCCTCGCGATCTTGCTGGCCGGCGGCCTGGATGAACTTCATCGCCGGCAGGGTTTCGACCAGGAACGACGACACATCCGCCGAGCGCTCGCGCAGGCTGCGCACTTCGCGCTCCACCTTGCGCCGCATCCAGCGCAGCCACAGCACCTCGATCGGGATCAGCAAGGCCAGCAGCAGCGACAGTTGCCACGACAGCATCAGCATCAATGCCACCGCACCGACCAGGCCGATCACCGCCGACACCGCCGAAAACAGCGAGTCCACGGCAAAGCGCTGGATCTCCGCCACATCGCCATCCAGCCGCGAAAGAATGTCACCGGTGCGCCGCCGGCCGTAGAACGTTGGCGACAACTGCTGCAGGTGACGGTAAAGGTCATCGCGCAGGGCAAACAGGATGCGCCCCGACAAGCGAGTATGCAGGTAGCGGTTGACCCCGGCCAGCACGGTGCCCAGCACACCGGCGCCGATCATGATCGCCGCCATGTGCCAGAGCGTCTGGTAGTCCTTGGCCAACAGGCCTTCGTCGATCAGCGTCTTGACCAGCCAGGGTTGCGCCAGTGCCAGCAGCGAGGCGCCCAGCGACAGGCCCAGCAGCACGCCGATGGCGCGGCGGTGGGGTCGGACGAAACCATACAGCCAGGCTAATGCCTGGCGCATGAGTACAGGGTCGCTGGAGTCCACCAGCCTTGCGAACAGGCCGCCCATGTCAGCTGCGCAACTGTTTGAGCTTGCGGTACAGCGTCGCCCGGCTGATACCTAACGCTTCGGCAGCAGCGGAAACGTTGCCCTGGTGGCGCGTCAACGCGGCGCGAATCAGCTCCAGCTCGTTGTCCTTGATGCTGCCGGAAGGCGCCGTTGCGCTGGCCAGTTCGTCCAGCAGGCAATCGGTCAGGTGGTCAAGGGTCAGCAACAGCTCGCCATCTTCGCGCATGGCCAGTGCCGTGCGTACCACCATCTCCAGCTGGCGGATATTTCCGGGCCAGTCAAAACCTTCAAGCAACCCAGCCAGGGCCGGGTCCAGGCTGACGCCCTTGGCGCCGGACTTGTCCAGCAAACCCTGGATGATTGCAGCCAAGTCATCCCGTTCGCGCAGGGCCGGCAGGCGCAACGACACGCCATTCACCCGGTAGTACAGGTCTTCGCGGAAGTGTTGCTCCTGCACCAGACGCTTGAGGTCGCGGTGGGTGGCGCAGATCAGCGCCACGTCGATGTCCTGCTCGTCGCCCGCCCCCAGCGGCGCCACACGGCGCTCCTGCAGAACCCGCAGCAGGCGCGCCTGCAGGGCCAGCGGCATGTCGCCGATCTCGTCGAGGAACAGCGTGCCGCCCTGGGCCTGCATCAACCGGCCGACCATGCCGCCCCGGCGCGAACCAGTGAAGGCTCCTTCGCGGTAGCCGAACAGCTCGGACTCGATCAGCCCTTCGGGGATCGCTGCGCAGTTGACGGCCACAAACGGTTTGTCGGCGCGCGGGCTGGCCTGGTGCAAGGCTCGGGCGACGACTTCCTTGCCGGTACCGGTCTCGCCCAGCAGCAGCACTGGCAAGCCATTGCCCAGCCCCTGGCGTGCCATGCGCAGGTTGCGCGCCAAGCGCGGATCACCACCGGCCAGGGCGTCGAGTGCGGGTGCTTGCCTGCTCAGTGTCGGCTTGCTCGCCGGCGTACTGCCGTTGACCCGGCCATGGCGCGGCAGCTGCAGGGCGCGGAAGTAGAACTCGCCCTTGGCCGTCTGCACGCTGCTCACCCCGCCCTGCCACAGGCGCGCGATGAAGGCCGGCGAACGCTCGCCCAGCAGGTCGGTGCTGTGCCGGCCGATCAGTTCATGGCGCGGCACCTGCAACAACTGGCAGGCACTGTCGTTGGCTGCCAGTACTTCGCCGTCCAGGCTCAGCGCCAGCAGGCCCTGCCAGGCGCTGTTGAGGTATTGCGGGCGGCTGTGGAACGCCAGCACCAGTTGCTCTGGGTGGCACAGGCCGAACAGCCGGCTTTCGATGTTGCCGGCGGCCAGCATCAGCGTTGTCAGGCTGTCCTGCGGCTGCGCCATCACCCCTTCGCGTGTGATGTCGAGCACGCCGATCACCTCGCCCCGCGGGTCGCGCAAGGGTACCGAGGTGCAGGAGAAGGGGCTGAGGCGGTCGAGGTAGTGCTCGCCGCAGTTGATCAGCGTTGGCCGGCCTTCGACGACCGCCGTGCCGATGGCGTTGGTGCCACGCAGTGTTTCGCTCCAGCAGCTGCCGGGCTGCAGGTCACGCAGGCCCTCGCGGCTGAGCACATGGGTCTGGCCCTCGATGGCCAGTACGTTGGCCTTGGCGTCGCCGAGGATGATGATGCCGGCCTGGCCCTGGCGCGCGACCAGGTAATCCAGTTCGGGGGTGACCGCGTCGACCAGCAGGCGGTTGCGCTCGAGCAGGGTGCGCAGGTCGCGGCCTTGTTCCAGGCCCAGGCCGACCTGCTCGCCTTGCAGGCTGTCCAGGCCATGGCCCAGGCTGCGGCGCCAGGAGGCGTCGATTTCGTCGCGCAGCATGCCCAGCGGCAGCTCGCCTTCGCTGGCCAGCTTCAGGCGGGCCTGGCGGGATTCGTGCAGCGGGTCTTGGGCGTTTGTTATTAGTGGTCGCGCCATTTGCTACTCCGGCTGTGCCCCGCAAGGTGGCGGGAGACGGGCTTGGGAATTTTCCGCAGTGTGCGGGAGAAATGGCTGGGCGTCATCTGGTTGATGGATTGGGGATGGCTGGGGGTGTATGGCTTGGGTTTTGGGTGGGGGCTGAGATCGAGCGCCGCCCGCGCGGCGCTCGATCTCACGGGCGCCAAATCTCTATCGCCAGGCGCTTAGAGACCCAAACCGCGCTTAGACCGACACCACCCTCCCCCGTCCAGCCAACTGCTGCCGTTCAACCCCATCCAGCAACGCCTCCAGCACCGCCTTGGCCGAATCCAGCCCATGGTCATTGCTCAACAACAGGTCACGGCAGGTGCCCTTGGCCAGTTCCAGCGCCTTGAGATTGGTGGCAAACGCCCCTTTCAGCAGCGTGGACAGATGCACCAGCGCATCTTCGTAGTCCACTCCCGAACGTACGGCAAACAATGGCGGGTGGCTGCATTCACAGGTGGAAAAACTGGAGGCCGCCGTGGCGCGTGCGGGAGGATCTGGTAAGCCTTTTGTCATTGTGTCGCTCCTTGATTCACTGGAGCCGCCACAAATCGCTACCAAACGAAAGGGTGACGGCTGTACGCAGGTTGGTAGACCGGGAATCAAGGAAACCGGCGCGCACGAAGGCGCCCTACGCACAGCCGCCATAAAACGAAACAGCCGGGCACAAAAAAGCGCCAACTGTATCGCAGAGCGGGCGCTTGTGCGCCTTGATTGATCGCGGGCTACCAAACCCGGCTGCTGGATTTACAGCAGCGGAGGAAGCCTACCGGCCCTAGGGAAAGCTTTCAAGGCTGGTGGGCCTTCAGTAACAATTCTGTTGCCAGCTCCAGCCTCTTCGCGGGCATGCCCGCGAAGAGGCCATCAAACCCATTCACTGCTGCTGATTCTGACTCAAGAACTTGTCCACCGTAGCCTTCCCCGCCCCCGCATCCCCCGCCACCTGCCACAACCGCCGTTCAATCCCCTGCGCCAGCAAATGCCCCACCGCCGACTCAATCGCCGACAGCACGCAAAGCTGCGCCGGTTCATTGGTGGTGTACCCCACCTCGGCCTCCAGCAACTTCTTGAACTCGATGAACTTGAACACCCCGGCACTGCGCCCGACCGAGTAGATGGTCTTGCTGGTCATCACGTTGGCCAGCACCTGCCCGGTACGCACGTCCACCGCCCGCAGGTTCACGGTCACCTGGTCGACGCGGTACTCGCGGGAGATGTCGATCCCCAGGTAACGCGCACCCTCGCCGCCACTGCGCACGTTGGTGTCATAGGCGATGATGCCGCCTTCGAGCATCAGGTTGGCAGCCTGCAGCGGGGGCAGTTCGCCCATGATGTTTTCCGCTACATCAGGCTTTTTCTGCGAAGCACGGATGATCTTGCGCTCGGTCAGCAGGTTCTGCAGGCCTTCACGCTCCAGCACCACGAACCAGCCGCTGGCGCTCAGGGCATCCATCAGCATGCTCGCCGCGCCCTGGGTGACGCTGGTGGAGAACGAACTGGCCGGGGTTGGCTTGTACTGGCCGGTCTGGTCGCGAAAACCGTATACCACCGCCATCAGCCGGCCTTTGGGCCGTGGCATGTTTATCAGGTCGTAATAGGTCGAGGCCCGGGGTGTCAGGGTCGGGGTTTCCGAGTCCTGTTCGGCCGACATGGGCTCGCGCAGGCTGCAACCAGTTTGCAGGCCCAGGGCGGTGAGGATCAGCAGCGTGCTCAGCAGACGTTTCATGGTGTTCTCTCCCCAACATAAAAGCCTTTCCCTCTCAGGGGTTCAGGCCGCTGACCTCAATGATCGAAGTTTCTCCCGTGGCGCGATCGGTGACCTTGATGCTCAAGGCCCCGGAATCGTCGATGACGTCGATCAGAAATGCATCGGTCGCCATGCTGCCGGTGTTGCCGTTACTGATGTTGTCCAGCAACTGCGACAACATCCGCGACTCCAGCTGGTTGCTGAAGCGCTCCAGGGCCGTGGTACCGGTAAAGGCCGAAGCACGGTCCTTGAGGTCGGGGTCGTCGTAGTCGTTCTGCGCCTGGGCGTTGTTCAGCAGCCAGGTGCCATTCAACGGGTTGCCGCCAAAGGACGGGTTGACCGGCGTGTACACCAGCTCGGTGGCCTGGGCAGCACAGGCGCTGGCCAGCAGGCAGGCGGCGATGCAACGTGAAATACGGTGGTTCATAGCTCGTCCCTCTCCAAGTCGGTGGTGTCCTGCAGCAGGCGTTGCAGCTTGCGTTGAATGATTTGCTGCTTGACCAGGTCGGCGGCTGCCACGGCCTCGTCTTTGAGCTCGGTGGTATTCGGGGGCAGGAAGCGGCGGTACATCACTTCACGTTCGAACTCCACGGTGACCAGGCTGCCCCAGCGGGCATCCGGGCGTTCGCGCACCACCAGGTTGAAGTCCAGGCGACTGGTGGCGCGCAGGCGGTCGGCGAAGTAGTAGTAAAAGTCGTGGCCGATGTGCGAGATGGTGTTGTCGACGATAAAGCCCTGCATCTCGTCCTCCACCCCGGCCTTGGCCGACGTGTTCAGCACCAGCAGCAGGCCCAGGCACAGCGCAGCCAGGCGGTTCATGGCGTGTCTCCCGGGCCGCTGTGGGTCTGTACGCCGCCGGCGCTTTCGGTAAACGCCTGCTCGGCGACGAACTGCCAGTCGCTGTAGTGCTCCAGGCCTTCGAAACCGCTCCACTCGGCGCCAAAGCCACTGCGCTTGAACGGGGTGTCGTCCGAGCGGCTGTGCACGCCGGTGATGCGGCCGTCGATCGAGCGCAGCAGGCCCCACTCGTCGCTGTTGCTGATCGGGTCGGGGTATAACCGGCGAATGTGCCGCCTGGCCTGCGGAAAGCGGTTGTCCTGCAGCAGGTCGGCCAGGTCCTGCGGGTATTGGGCCAACCCCGGCGAGGCGCGGTAGTAGCTGCGCAGGGCCTGGGCGTACTGGCTGCCCACCCACAGCAGCTGGCGTTCGCGGTCGCGCTGGGCGGCACTGGCCCAGATCGTGCCGGTGGCGGCCAGGGCGATGGTGCTGACTGCAATCAACAGCAGCACGCCCAGGTAGGTGAAGCCGGCATTGGCCTTACCATTCAGCGAAGAGGCTGCCATCACGCGCCCTCCCTGTAGCACCGCTCTTGATATCGGCCACGCCGCCGGCCACGCCCTCTGGCGGTGGCACCAGCTGCCAGGCATCGCTGCGCTCGGTAATCGGGTCGACCGGGGTGTTGCGCAGGTAACGCAGTTCAACCAGTTGCTCCAGCGAGTCGGGGTAGTGGCCGGTGTCGCCGTAGAAGTGATCCAGCGATTCGCGCAGCACTGCCAGGCTCTGGCGCAAGGTGGCCTCGCGAGAGCTTTCCAGGCTGTTGAAGTAGCGCGGCATGGCGATAGTCAGCAGCGTGGCGATGATCGCCATCACTACCAGCAGTTCGATCAGGGTGAAGCCTTTGCTGCGTTTCATGGCTGTCACCATTGCCCGTAAGGGATGCTGTTGAGGCCTTTGCCACGGGCCTTGGAATACACGTCGAACACATCCTCGCCTTCGCGCGGGCTGTCCGGGCTGCTGTCGTAGGCACGCAAGCCCCATCCGCCGGCGTCGTCATCCTTGGCCGCCACCAGCGGGTCATGCGGGATACGCCGCAGAAAGTAGAACTTGGCGCCTTTGGCACTGCGTACATCCCGTACCCCGTCGACCAGCACCTGCAGGTTCGGCGGGTAGCCGCTGGCATCCAGGCGCTTCTCGATGTAGCCGGCGTCGAAGGCGCGCTTGTAGGCATCGATGGCATCGCGGATCTGGTACAGCGCCTCGCGCAGCTGCTGCTCCTTGCCGCGGCGCACCACGGTTTCGGTCAGCGGCGCTGCCATGCTGGCCAGCAGCCCGAGCAGCGCCAGGGTCAGCACCACCTCGATCAGGCTGAAGCCGTGCATGGCGCGTTGCCGTTTCATGGCCGTGGGCTCGCGGTTACCGGTACTACGGCCATCTGGCTTTCCACTACCGGTGCATCACTGGTTGGCGCGTTGCCAGGGACATCCACCGGTGGCAGCGGCGCCATCTGGCGGACTTGCATGGCCGACTCGGTGCCGGTGGAGAACTCCATGTCCGACGGGCTCTGGTACGGCAGGTTGCGCACGATGCGCGGGGTGATCGCCAGCACCAGCTCGCTCTTGCTCATGTCGTCCTTGTTGCTGCCGAACAGACGGCCCAGGCCGGGGATGTCGCCGAGGCCGGGGATCTTGTTGCCGCTGGCGTTGTGGTCGTTGCGCACCAGACCGGCCAGCACCTGGGTTTCGCCATCATGCAGGCGCAGGCTGGTCTGGGCGTTGCGGGTGTCGACCTGGACCGGAATGGTGCCCTGGCGGGTGGCTTCCAGCGGGGTGGCGTTGCTCACTTCAAGCGCGATCTTGATCGCCACTTCGTTGTTCAGGTGCACGGTGGGCTGCACTTCAAGCTTCAGGCCGACGTCCAGGTAGGTGACGCTTTCGGTAATCACCGGGCCCTGGGTGGACGGCACCGAGGTGGCGCTGATGATCGGCACCCGCTGGCCAATGTGGATGCGCGCCTGCTCGCGGTTGCTGACGCGGATCACCGGGCTGGCCAGGGTATTGATGTCCTTGTCCGAGGCGTTGATCTTGGCCTGCGGCGCCGGCGAGATGCTGATGCGGCTGGAGTCGATACCGCGCAGCTGGTCGAGCACACTCACCGACTTGCCCTCGGAGTTGAGCACGCCGAAGGTGTTGGGCCATTGCAGGCCCAGGTCGAGGATGCGCGAGGTGGCCACTTCCATCACTTCCACTTCCAGCACCACCTCGGGGTTGGACTGGTCCTGCGACTGCAGCAGTTTCTCGGCCATGCGCACGGCGTCGGGGGTGTCGCGCATGGTCAGGGTGTTGAGGCGCTCGTCGACGAACACGTCGCGGGTCTTGAGCATGGTCTTGACCATGTTCAGCGCGGTGTTGGCGTCGATGCTGGTCAGGTAGAAGGTGCGCATGACCAGTTCCTGGTAGTCCTTGGACTTCTGCGGCGAGTCGGGATACACCATCAGGGTGTTGTCGTTGACGATCTTCTGGCGCAGCTGGTTCTGCTCCAGCAGCAGCGCCACGGCGTCTTCGATGCGCACGTCACGGACGAAGATGGTGGCCTTCATGTCCGGGCGCATGTCCTTGTCGAAGATGAAGTTGATGCCGGCAACCTGCGACAGCACCTCGAAGATGGTCTTCAGGTTGGCATCGCGAAACTCCAGGGTCACCGGCCGCTCCAGCTTGCTGCGCAGTTGCGGGAACGGCTGCGCGGTGCGCGCCTGGACGTTCTCGATGTCGGTGCGCAGGGCGATGCCCTTCTGGTTTTGCGGGTCCAGGCGCAGCACTTCGCGCATGTAGCGCTCGGCGCCGAACAGGTCGCCCTGGCGCAGCGCTGCCTGGCCCAGGGCCACGCGCTCGTCGAGGGTGCGGATCAGCTCCAGCTGACGGATGCCTTCCTGGGCGCGGCGGTTGTTCGGCTCCAGGGTCAGCACCCGGCCGTAGCCCATGCGGGCGTTGGCGAAATCGTGGCGGATGCGGTCGCTGTCGGCCTGGGTGATCAGTGCCTCGATGGCGGCCTGGCGGCTGTGGGCCAGGGCGATGTTCAGTTCGGTGTCGCGCGGGTCATCGCGCAGCGCTTCTTCCAGGCGGGCGATGCCGGCCTCGTACTGGCCCTCCTTCATCAACTGGTCGCTGTCCTCGCGTACCGCACTGGAGCCGCAGCCGGCAATGGCCACGCACAGCGCCACAAGCAGGAACGGAGCAGGCTTGCACAGCTTCGATGACTTCATGGTGCGCTCCCGACAGACAAGGTCTGCGACTGGTGCAAAGGCAGGTAGACCAGGCTCAGCTCGCTGGCTGAGACCCGATCGAGGCGGTAGGTGTCTTCGATCACGTCGCCCTGGCGCACGACGTAGAGTTTTTCGCCGCTCTGCAGGAATATCTGCAAGTCGTCGCGTTCACCCATGCGGCCGATGAACTGGAACGGCAGCTCAGGGGCGGTGGGCGCTGCGGCTACGACAGGCGCGGCGACCACGGGTTGTTCGGTGACGGTGGCCAGGGCTTGGGGCTTGGTCCATTTCTGGGTTGGGAACAGATCTCGGGAGGCCTGCTCCGGCCCTTTCGCGGGCTCGCCCGCCACCACAGAACCTGTGGGCGCCGCCGAACCTGTGGGAGCGGGCGAGCCCGCGAAGGCCGCGACGCCATCGTCCTGCCCAAACCAGTGCCCCGGCGCCCAGGCCAACGCTGCACTTACCCCGATGAAACCGGCCCAGATGACTGCACGTTGTGTGTTCATCACGACCTCGACAGGTAGAGGGTCATGCGCAGCCGGGCGTTGAGCTCGCTGTCGCCGATGCGTTTGCGTTGCAGTTCCAGGTCTTCCAGCACCAGCGTTGGCAGCTGCCCCAGCAACCCCTTGAGGAAGCCGCGAATCTGCGGGTAGCTGCCACGTACCGGCAGCACGATCTGGTAGCGCGCCAGCTGGGTCTTGGGGTCGATGCCCAGGGCGTACTCACCACGCGCCAGGCTGATGTGCTCGGCGCTGGCCAGGTGGTACAGGCGCTCGATCAGCTCGCTGGCCTGGGGCTGCCCCGGCAATTGCTGGCGCAGGCTGTCGAGCGCCTGTTGCTCGGGTTTGACGGCGATCTTCAGCTCGCCGCGCTTGACCCGCCCGACCTGCACGCTGGCATCCGCTTCGCTGGCACGCAGCTCCCGCACGCTCTGCCACTGTGGCAGCACACCGGCAGCGGCCACGCCCAGGGCCAGCAGGCCCGCAGCGACTGCCGCCAGGCCGACCGGACCGACGCGGCGCAGGCGCTCCTGGACAATCAGGCTGTTCAGCGATTCAAGGGCGCGCATGGCCAGTCTCCCAGGTAGCGGTAAGGGTGAAGCGCACCGGGTGCTCGGGCTGCGCGGCCAGTACTTCATGGTTGAGCAGCGACACATCGCTAAGCTCGGCACTGGCCTCCAGGCGCTGGTGGTACTGCAGCATCGCCTCCAGGTTGCGAGCCTCTGCGCTGATGCGGACCTGGCCTTTGCGGGCGTCCGGGGTCAGGCCGAGCAAGGCGACATCGTCCTGCGGCAGGCTTTCGAGCATGGCGAACAGTTGCTGCCAGGGCCGTTGCAACTGCTGCGAGACACTGCGCATCTGCGCCAGGCGCTCGGCCTGTTCGCGGCTGGCAGCGGTGCTTTGTGGCGCGACGGTGGCGGGCCGCCGGCCCAGTTGCAGCTCCAGGCTGTGGACGCTGGCTTCCAGGTCGACCTGCTCGGCCTGCAGGCTGTATTGCAGCAGCACCAGCGCAGCCACTGCGGCGCCCGTCAGTGCCAGCAGCGTCCAGGCCAGCGGGCCGCTGCGCCGGGGTTGGAATTCCAGGTCGAGGCGGCGCATGTCAGGCCACCGCCCGCCACATGGCGCACAGCGGGTCGGTTTCGCTGGCCGGCTGGCACAGCTGCACCGCCGCCAGTTGCGGCACGTCGCCCCGGCCCGGGGCATGCAGGTAGACCCGTGGCAGGTGCTCGCCGTACAGCTCGCAGGTGCGCTCGATCAGCGCTTGCAGGGCCTGGTCGCTGTCGGCGCAGCCTTGCGCCAGCACTTGCTGCCAGGCGCCTCCGGCCGCCAGCAGCAGTACACTGCGGCGTGGCTCGGCCAGCACGAACAGGAAATCGCCCTGCTCCAGCTGCGCCGAGCAGCGGTTGTAGGCGGCCATCAGGTACGGCTGTACCGAGCGCAGGTTCAGGCGGCTTTCCCGGGCCAGCGCCTGCAGCCGTTGCAGCAGGGCTTCGGGCAACGCGGTGGCAATGCGCGCAGCACCTGCAGGTTCCGGCGACAGCACGATGCGCCAGTCGTCCAGCGGCTGCCCGTACAGGTTTTCGAAGCAGGCCCGGGCGTAGGCGTCGAGCTCGCGCGGGTGGCCGATGGCATCGCTCCAGGGCACCAGGCAGAAGCGGCTGTAACGCGCCGACAGCAGCACCCGCAGTTGCGCACCGCGTGCGGCATGCTCGGCCAGCAGCGCGGCCAGCGCATCGACGGCAGCTTCCCAGGCCGGTTGCGCGGCGTCGCAGGTGAACGCGCGGCTGCCCAGCCATTGATGGTGGTTGTTGTGCCAGCGACCCAGGCCGACACCTTCAGCGCCGAGCACGGCGCAGAATCGATCAGATGAATGTGACACGGTTGATCTCCTCAAGGGTGGTGCGGCCATCGCGGACCAGGTCCAGGGCCGAGGCCCGCAGCAGGCGCAAACCACGCTGGCAGGCGAGTGTCTTGATCTGCGCCAGCGGGCGGCGCTCGACGATCATCTGCCGCAGGTCGTCGTCCAGGTGCAGCAGTTCGGCGATGGCGCTGCGGCCGCGGTAGCCACTGCCGCGGCACTGGCCGCAGCCCTGCGCCCGCACGAAGCGCCAGCCGGCCACGCCCTCGCGGGTCAGGCCCGAGCCATACAGGGTGTCGTCATCCACCTCGCAAGGTGTGGCGCAGTGCGCGCAGGCGAGGCGAATCAGTCGCTGCGCCAGCACGGCATTGAGTGCGGAAACGAAGCTGTAGGGGTCGACCTGCATCTGGCTGAAGCGGCCGATCACGTCGAACACGTTGTTGGCGTGAATGGTGGTGAACACCAGGTGGCCGGTGAGCGCCGATTGCACGGCGATCTGCGCGGTGTCCGGGTCGCGGATTTCGCCGACCAGGATCTTGTCCGGGTCGTGACGCAGGATCGAGCGCAGGCCGCGGGCGAAGGTCAGGCCCTTCTTCTCGTTGACCGGGATCTGCAGCACACCCGGCAGTTGGTATTCGACCGGGTCTTCGATGGTGATGATCTTGTCCACGCCGTGGTTGATCTCGCTGATCATGGCGTACAGGGTGGTGGTCTTGCCGCTGCCGGTAGGCCCGGTGACCAGAATCATGCCGTAGGGTTCGGCGGCCAGCCGGCGCAGGGCGCGCAGGGTCTCGTCGGCAAAACCCAGGGCCTGCAGCTGCACACCGCTGACCCGGTCGGACAGGTCTTGTTTGTCGAGTACCCGCAGCACGGCGTCTTCGCCAAAGATGCTGGGCATGATCGATACACGAAAGTCGATTTGCCGATCGCCCACGGCCACCTTGAAGCGGCCGTCCTGGGGCACGCGTTTTTCGCCGATGTCCAGCTCGGCCATGACCTTGATACGTGAGATGACCTGGTCGGCGAAGGCGCTGCCGCTGGCCTTGCCGGCGCCGTTGAGCACGCCGTCGATGCGGTATTTGATGGTCAGGCCCTGGCCGGTCATGCCCAGGTGGATGTCGCTGGCGTGCAGCTTCAGGGCGTCGTACAGGGTGGAGTTGACCAGCTTGACCACGCGGCTCTGGTCTTCGCTGATGCTGGCCAGCGACAGGCGTTGCAGCGGGTCGCTTTCGCTGCTGGTTTCGGGGTCATGGTCGAGCGCATCGACGGCGTGGAAGCTTTCTTCGTGGCGGGCCAGGAAGGTGGCCAGCTCGGCCGCATGCGCCAGGTACAGCGGTGCGCCTTGCAGCACGTCGTCGATCCAGGCCAGGCGGGCCGGGTCGAAAGGGTCGGCGAACACGCCCAGCAGCTGGCCGTCCTGCTCGATCAGCACGAACTCGCGCTTCAGGCATACGGCCAGGCTGACTTTGTCGAAGCGTGGGTTGCTGTGCAGCAGGGTGTGGCTGTCCAGCACCGGGTAGTGCAGGGTCAGGCCCAGGCGGCGGGTGAAGGTGTCGGGGGTGTCGCAGGCCAGGCGTTCAAGGCAGTTGAGCAGGCGTTCATCACTGGCTTGGAGCCGGGCCTGGGTCAGCAGGTCGCGGGGGTATGCCTGAAACTGTTTTGCCTGTGCCGGCCCTATCGCCGGCAAGCCAGCTCCCACAAAATCCCCATTGACTTCAGGAGTGCACGAACCCTGTGGGAGCGGGTTTATCCGCGAAGAGGCCAGCGCAGGCTGTAGAACTTTCGGGGATGCATCGAATGCGTCTGACATGGCCTGCGACTCCGCTCAGGGGGCGCGTCGCAGGCTGGCTCAGCCAAGGGTGCGGGCGCCGCTATTCCCCTGTGAGCAGTTGATCGTCGTCGGGCCCTGGCGGCTTGGCGCCATTACGGCGGCGGTCGGCCAAAACCCAGCTTCCATCGTACAACTGCAAGGGGAACGATTCGTTCCTGGTCTGGCGTCGTTCGACGAACCCGTCTGCCGGGTTGTCCGTGGCCCTGCGCCGGCGCTCGATGCCCATCAGGTCGAAGATCGGACGTGCCAGTTCCATCAACGGGAACGGCTTGAACAGGACATGACTTACACCCAGTTCGGCGGCCCGCTCACGCACCTCGGCGGTGGGGTGTGCGGTAATCAGCACGAAGTGGCATTGCCTGTTCTTGCGTACGGCCTCCAGAACCTGAAAACCCTCCATATCGGGCAAGCGGTAATCCAGCACAACTACTTGCGGTGCCAGGCGTTCAGCCTGTTCGATACCACTGGCACCGTCATGGGCAACATGAACTTCCAGGCCTTGCGCCTGCAGGTACGCTTGCAGGTTCTGCGCAAGGGTCTGTTCGTCATCGACTACCAATACTCTGTTCACCAAGGTCGACTCCCTAGAACTGCCCGGTTACCCGGTCTGCGAAGTGCGCCCTTGTACAAGCTTGAGCAGGCTTCGTGCCAGGCGTGCATAGTCATGTTGCACCGTTGTAACGCGTTGATTTGCAAAGGGTAGCCGCGACCACCCAGACGGCGGCAGGCAACAGTACCCACCCGGTTCCCCACAAGCGGGGCAACTGATGGCACTTTGCCAAACCTTTATTCCCCAGCATTGGGGACTCGCCAGCAGGGCCTTCAGTCGGCGATTTCCACTGTAGCCGACTGGCGCAAACGTTGGCGCACGGATTGGCGAGCTTGCCCCTGTCTTTGAGCGATGAGCGTAGCCCTGGCCAACTCCAGGCCCTGTTCGCGTATGACCAAGGGGTTATCACTTTGGTTCTGCGCTCCTTGCAGTCTTTCTCGATTGGCATCATAGAATGCCTCCACTTCGGCCGGGCTCGGCGCGTCGACTGCGCTGAGCTGGGCATACACCTGCTGGGCCGCCATCTCGTGCCGGGTGTAGTCAGTGTACTGTGCCCTGTCGAAGCCTGCCTCTGCCAGCCGCTGTGCAAAGATTGCCGGGCTGCCGAACGCGGTTTCAACCTCACCAACATGCGCCGACACCTGCTCGTCGCTGATGGCGATGCCCTGGCGTTGCGCCTCCTGCCACAGCAGCTCTTTGTCGATCAGCTCATCCAGGGCCTGTTCGCGCAGGCGTTTGTACAGGTTCGGGTTACGGATGCTGGTTAGCGCACGGCCCTGGGCGACCAGGTACTCGCTGAAATAGCGCTCCAGGCGCGTCAGCCCGATTTCCACGCCATTGACCCGCGCCGCCGGCACATCAGCCCAGCTCGCCTTGGCCAGCACCAGCAACAGGCACAACAACAGAATACGCATGGCAACCTCCGCTCAAGGGCTGTCCGGCACCGGCCGGTACGGGCTGACCGAGGTGAAACGCGGCCCGGGCAGGGCCACCGCCACCACATGGGCACCGGCCATGCCCTGGCGGCGCCCGGGGCCGAACCCCAGGGCCGGAGTCAGGCCGGTGGAAACATCGTGCAGGCCCTCCAGCGCGGCAATCAGCTGCTCGCGGCTGGCATCCCGGCCAATCTGCTTCAGCGCTTCGCTCAACAGGCGCAGGGCGCACAGCGTGTTCACCTGCAGCGATGCCTGGCGCGGGTCGAGGCCCTGGCGCTGCTGCAACCCGGCGAGGCTTGCCAGGCCCTGCTCGGTCCAGTCTTCGGGCACGTACGGATAGGCCAGGAACACCCGTTGCGACCACTGCTCGGGCAAGCGCGCCACGCCACCCGCCACTTGGCTTGAAGCGGCAAACAGGTATGGCTGGCGGCCTGCCGCCTGCAACGCTGCGGCCAGTTCGGCAAAGGCCTGGGCGCGGCCAAGGAAGAGGATGCCCTGCCCGTCCACAGCCTGACCATCGAAGGCCTGTACGGCAGGTGGCGCCCAGCCCTGTTGCAGCAGGCTGTCGCGCACCTGCTCGGCCACCCCCGCCTGCTCGTTGCCGGCGTACACCACGCGCAGGTCGCCGGGCGCCAGGCCCAGCGCTTCACGGGCATGGCCTGCCAGGCTAAGCAGTTGCACGGGCAAGCCGGGCAGCGGGTCGAAGATCTGGGCGCTGCCACCGCTGCGCGGGGTACTGCCGATCAACGGCACATTCTGCGGCGCCAGCAGGGTTGCCAAGCGCTGGTCGAGCATGGGCGCCAACGGCGAGACCAGGGCAAACACCCGCTGCTGTTCCAGCAACTTCTGCAACGCCCGCTCGGCGCTGTCCGGCTGGTAGCCCGGGTCGAGCACCACCAGTTCCAGGCGCCGCCCATGGATACCGCCTTGCTGGTTGAGTTGTGCCAGGCCGTCTTCCAGCACGGCCCGTACGACCTGCCCGGCTTCGGCCAGCGGGCCGGTCGCGGGCAGCAATGTGCCGATGCGCAGCACGCCCTCTTCCACGCCAGGGTCGCGCTCCTGAGCCAGGCGTTTGAGGTAGGCGGTGAGGTTGCGCTGGTCGGCCAGGGTCAGTTCGAAGCGGGGCATGGCCGGGTCCAGGCGGTTGCCGGCCGGGTCCATACCCTGCTGAATGGCCCGGGCCAGGCTGCTGTCGCTGTAGGCTGGGTAGCTGCGGCCATTGGCCTCGCGCACGCCCTGGCCGAGTGCCAAGCGTTGCCAGTCGAGGTTTGGCGGGCGCACGCCGCTTTCGGCGCGGCCACGGCCGTCGTTGCCGTGGCAGCTGGCGCAGGGCAGCACACTGGCGGGTACAGTCATGTCGCTGGCACCGACCCGGGCCTGCAGTTGCGCATCGCTGCTGGAGATGCCCTCGCGGTAGAGGCGTTTGCCGGCTTGTTCCTGGTCCGTGAGGTCAAGGGCCAGGGCCGAAGTGCCAAGTGACAGGCTGGCAAGCAGAACCAGCATTGGGCTGATGGCGCTTTTTTCCTGTGCTGGCCTCATCGCCGGCAAGCCCGCTCCCACAGAAAAAGCACTACCAACCCTGTGGGAGCTGGCTTGCGGGCGATGAGGCCAGCGGCACCAGCACAAGACCGCCCAGGTCTTCATGCTGCTCACCGACCAGCCAAGGGTTGGGTCAGCAGTTGCATGCGCTGGGCAATCGCCGCGGGTGGTGCATCCGGGCGGATCTTGCTCCAGCGCTTGCCAGCCACGTCACCGGCAATCAGCTGTGTCGAATGCTGCTCGGGGCTGGGCAGGAACTGGCCGATGCGCCCCAGCACCAGGTCGACATTGGCCTTGTCGCCCGTGAGGAACAACCAGTTGGCGCTGTCCACGCCCTGCTTTTCAGCAAAGGCCTTGAGCGCTTGCGGGGTGTCGTTGAGCGGGTCGCTGCTGATCGACACGAAGGTCACCTGGCTGGCCAGCTGCGGCCCCATGGCCTCGCGCACTTCGCGTAGCTTGCGGGTAATCAGCGGGCAGGCGTCGGTGCAGTGGGTGAAGATCACGTTGAGCATCACCACCTTGTCCTTCAGCACATCACTGTAGAAGCGCAGCTCGCGGCCGTTCTGGTCCTTGAGCACGGTGTCGGTGAACCAGGTCTGGGCGTCGCGGGTACCTCCACCACTGGTCATCGCCTGCGGTGCCGGCTGCGGCTCGGGGGCCTGCGGGGCATGGCCTTCGTGGGCGAACGCGACCGACGCCAGTATCCACAGGCAGCCGCCCAGTACCAGCCAGTCAAAACTGCGCATGCCGGCGCGGCAGGAACTTGACTGGCTCATGGTTGCACCTCGTGATGGTCGGCAATGGCTGTGCTTTTGGCATGTACCCGGCGGGCGCTAAGGCGGTTGATTTCTTCGATCAACACCGTCGGGTCGGTGAAGCCGTAGTAACGCGTCCAATGCCCGCTGCGCCCGTCACCGACCAGGATCAGCGGCGGGTGCTGGCTGAGGTCGGCGCTGAAGCTGCCCAGGCCCTTGAGGGTTTCGGTGATGGCGTAGGGGGTGCCGGTCAGCCAACTCCAGCCCGGCCCCTTCTGGAAGGCCTTGGCGTAGTCTTGCAGGCGCTTGGCGTCATCGCGCTGCGGGTCGACGCTGATCGATACCATGTGGATCTCTTCACCTACCCGGCCACCCAGCTGCTGCTGGACCTTGCCCATGATCGACGACACCACCGGGCACACCGTGGTGCAGCTGGTGTAGATGAAGCCCATGACCACCAGGTGATCACCGACCAGGTCCTTTTCCAGGCGTATCGGCATGCCGTCCTGGTTCAGCAGCGACACGTCGGCAAAGCGCACGCTGGTCTTTTCCTGATGCGCCGCCGGCGGCTGCGCGGTGTGGCCATCATGGTCGTGGCCGGCGTGGGCCAGCGCCAGGTTGCTGGCAAGCGCCAGGCTCAGGGCCAACAGTTTGAAAGAATGCTGGGTGTTCATCGCACACTCCTCACGTCAGTCTGGGAAGCGTTGATCGCGGCGGCCGGCAGTATGCGCAGGCTGGTGTAGTTGTCTTCGGCAAACTTGCGCCCCAGCGACGGCGACTGCACGTGCAGGTACCAGGCGCCGGCTTCGGGCAGGGTCAGCGCCGCCTGGTAGATGCCCTCGCCCACTTCCTGCAGCTGCAGGTTGCGTGGCATCGAGGTGGGCGCCAGGAAGTAGCGCAGGCTCAGGTCGTTCAGCCCCAGGCGTGGCTGGCCGTCGTCGCCGACGATGCGCACCCTGGCGGTAAAGTTGCTGTGCTGCGGCAACGGCCGGTCAAGGCCGATGAACTCGGCATGCGCGCCCTTGCGCTTGCCGGCGTTGGGCGCAGCCGCCACATAAGTGCTGAAGCAGTGGATGATCTGCGGCTGGTTGAGCAGGAAGGCCACGTCGAACTTGCCGGCCGCCGGCATCTTCACCGTCGAGCCATACACACCCGGCGCCACCTCGCGCAGGCTGCGGTCGACGACGATGGCGGCGCGGGCCTGGTGGCCGCGGTTGTTGTAGCCGGACATCGGGGCGTTCATGCCCTCGGCGTAAAAGTAGGTGGTGTTGTCTACCGGGTTCACCACGAACACCGAATTGTCGTCACGCGATACCGACAGCCCTTGCGCCAGCGGCAGGTCGCCAGCCTGGCGCGGCGCTGCCGGGCCGGCCTCGAAGCCCTGCACGATGGGCGAGCGCCCTTCACCCAGGCTGGACAGGTTGATCATGCTCACCTTCGGCGAGGCCAGGCCGCGCACGTAGGCATAGCCCTTGGTGAAGGTCAGCTGGTACGGTTCGGCCGCTACCGGGATATGGTGGATCAGCTTGTCGGTACTGGCATCGATCACCAGGGCCTGGTTCTCCAGGGTATTGAGCACGATGCCGTAGCGGCCATCGCTGCTGAAGCGCATCGGGCCCAGGCCCTGCTCGGCCTTGACCGTGTGGCGCAGCTGGTGGCTGCGGGCGTCGAACACCCGCACGCTGCCTTCCTCCCCGTCGACCACGTACACGGCCTGGGACAAGGCCGAGTAGCTGACCGACAGCGGGTGCGGGCCGACCTTGATGGTCTTCGCCAGGCGCATTTCCGGGATGTCGATGATGCTCAGGGTGCCACTGTCGCGGTTGCTGACATAGGCGTAGCGCGAGTCGCTGCTGAAGGCGATTTCGTGGTGCCCGGTGCCGGTGTTGAAGCTTTTCAGGGTGGTACGCCCCGGCACATCGATTACCGTTACCCCGCCCTTGGCCGGGTCGCTGCTGTTGTTGCCCACCCACAGCCGGTGCTGGTCCGGCTGCAAGGCCACGCGCAATGGCTGGTCACCGGCGTCCAGGTCGGCGACCCGGGTGAAGGTTTCGGTGTCGATCACCGACACTTTGCCGCGCTCGGGGATGGACACGAACACCTGCTTGTCATCGCTGGTGGCCACCCAGTCCATGGGTGACCCGGGCAGTTCGATGCGTGCCATGGTGCTGGTCACGCCCCCCACCGATACCGTCGGGTCGATCACCGTCAGGCTGGCATCCTTGTTCAGCATCAACAGGAAGTAGCTGTTCAGGTCGAGCAGCGGCCGGGCGCCGATGCTGCTTTTCAGAAACAGCGCCACACGGGCTTTGCAGCTCTGGTCGCGTTCGCCCAGCGGGGCTGATTGCGCCGGGTCGATCCACGCCCCGGGGGCCATCCCCGACAGCGGTTGGCCGCTGGTCTGGTCGCTGACCTTGAAGCGGATGCTGGCGAAGCTGCCCTCCTGCAGCTCGCCGCCAGCCAGTGGCCGGGCCTCGAACTCCACGGTCACGCCGTCCCGGCTGAGCCGGTGCAGGGCCTGCGGGTCGGCAGGTTCCTGCAACAGCTCACGTGGGTCGCACCAGAGCTTTTCATACGCCACGCCCAGGCCGATCAACGCTACCCCCAATACTACCCCCAAGTAAGCGGGGCGAGTCTTCTTGTTCATGCTCGCGCTCCCTTCCGTCACTGCGCCTGGGCCGTTGCCGGCGGCGCTTCATTGGTCACCCGCAAGATCCCCCACAGCCCCGAGAGGTTGCCGTAGGCGGCGTAGTCGCGGAACAGGTAATCGCCTGGCACCGCGTTGGCCCCGCCAGCGCTCGGCAGCATGAAGCTGAAGTGCGCCGCCGGCAGTACGCTTTCCTGCGCGCCGATGTACATGGCCATCGGGTTGTAGCCGAAGCGCACCGAGCCGATGCCGGGCAGGTTGGTCGGGTAGCCGTCGGTATCGTTCTTCTCCGCCTGGTAGTTGTGCAGTGGCCACAGGTGCCCGTCCAGCTGGTAGGTGATACCGCGGCTGCCACCGCTGGGCATCAGCACATGGCTGCGTACCGGCTGGCCAGGCTTGGCGTACAGCACCGGGGTTTGCGGGTCGCCGCCAACCAGGGCATTGCTGTAGGCCATGTGGGCGTTGGGTACGTCTGCCAGGCCGAAGCCATCGGCATGGCCGAACGGGGCATCTGGCGCCAGGCCGAAGCGCAGCCACAGCGGCTCGGTCTTGTAGTTCATGGCCATGTTGCCGTTGTCCTTCGGATCCCCCGGCACGCCGTTGCCTTCGGTGGCGATGCCCTCGACCGGCCGGCCATCGGCCCAGCGCATGTTCATCGAGCGCTGCCACACCGTGACCAGGTCGCGGTAGTCGGGCTGGCCAGTGACCTTGACCGTGGCCTGCGCGCGGCTGGCGGCGTCCTCGGTCCAGGTCGCGGTCTGCGGCAAGATGCTCATGCCCCCTACCAGGCCCTTTTGTGGCTGCTTGATGAAGTCCGACGGGGTCAGGTTCAGGCCGCCGAACTCGATCGCCGTGGTGTTGATGATGTCCACCGTGCGGCCCAGTTGCAGGGTTGGTTTGCCTTCACGCTCCAGGTGACCGGCGTAATACTGGTACACCCGGCTTGGGTAGGCGCCACTGTTGCCCGCCCGTGGTGGCACGGTCTGCACCGGGTTGGCGCCGACGTTGGCACCGTCCGACTTGGTGATGTCGTAGGCCAGCAACTGCGCATGCAGGCCGACGTGGCTGGACGGCCGCATCAGGTTGTTGTTGAAGGCTGTGGAGCCTTCGCTGTCGAAGCGGTCACGCTTGACCACGTTCTGCATCACCGCGGTGCTGGGCAGGTCTGGCATCACCTGTGGCAGGCGGTTTTCCAGGGTAATGCTGATGCAGTCACCGGCGTTGGCGCGCAGCACCAGCGGCTCTACCGGTACCCCCGCCTTGAGCTTGCCGCTGACCGGGTCCAGGTCGGCCTTGCGCACATACAGCACGGCGGTCGGGTCGTGCAGCGGCGCGCTGTGGCCGCCTACGGTGAAGGTGGTGCCGTCTTCCTCGTCGACCACCGTCACCTGCGGGATGCTGGTCTTGCGGCTGTTGAACACCAGGGTGCCGCCATTGGCCTTGAGCGGGCCGCCGACGTGCTGGCCGACACCGGCCGGGTCGTTGATGCTGACAGCGTTGCGGTTCTCGAGGATGTCGTTGGCCAGCGCGGCGACGATCTCGTAGCTGCGCTTGACCGTGGTCCGCGAGCCGATGCCGTTGGGGTTGGCCGTGGTTTTCGGGCAGATGCCGTCAAAGTTCACGGTGTTGCGCATGGCCACCGGTTGCGGGTTGTTCGGCAGCGGGAACAGATCCGGGCGCTGCGCTGTGTAGTTGCGCATCACCCCCCAGATACCGTTCCAGTAGCCTTCCAGGGCGGCGTCCATCGCGTACAGGTAATCGCCGTTGGTGGCCGCAGAACTGGAGATCATCGACACCGGCGCCATGAAGCCCATCTGCTCGGAAATCCCGATCATCTGCGAGGCTTTCCAGCCCGAGTTCGAGCTGTTGCCGAAGCCCGAGCCGTTCTGCAGCCACTTCACACCGTGCAGGGTGACGTTGTGCTCCTCTTCATGGCCACCGGCGTGCAGCCGCAGGCGCACGTTATCGCCGGAGTAGGTACGCAGCATGGGCGTGAACGGGTCGCCCGGCTCGCTGCCGGCCTTGTTGATGTGCGGTGGGAACAGCGTGGTCCCGCCGGTAGGGCCGACCGCCGAGGTGATCGCCGAGGGGGCCAGGTTCATGGCCGGGATCGCCCGGTCGGTACGGCTCTGCAAGGCGTAGCTGAGGTCGCCGGCCAGGCCGTCTGCCTGCATGCCGCGCTTGCCGTCGGGGCCGACCTTGTTCGGGTCGAACACCCGCAGGGCCAGCGGCTCGTTGCGGTAGTTGACGACGAACATGCCTGGGTCATCCACCGAGATGGCCTGCGGGCACGGCCGGCTTGGGCAGCCTGGGCTCAGACCGCCGCGCGACTCGACCACCGATTCCAGCAGGTTGGACGCCTTCTGCCGCACGGGCGGGTTGATGGCGTAGCGGAAGCTGTCGGCGGTAGGCGGGTACGCCTGGCCGTTGGGCACGCCATCGGGGCCGGCACCCACGTACACGCCAGCCTCGTAGGCATGCTGGAAATCGCTGTATTCGAGGAAGAACTCGCGGTAGCTGTCGTTCTTGCCATCGCCATCATGGTCGCCGGTCTGTACCACCGCCTGCCACGAGGTCGGCCCGCCATCCTGGCGCGTGGCCGGGTTGTAGAGCTTCTCGCCGGTTTCGGCGTGGAACCAGGTGGAACCGGCCGGCTCGGCCAGCACGGTGGCGTACAGGCCAAGCTGCTGGTGGGTCGATGGGCCGAGGTGGTCGTGGGTGAAGATGGTGCCCAGGCCCCGGTCGACGTTGTGCACGTTGATCAGGGGGTCGGCGAACCAGCGCTGCATGGCCGTGCGCGCACCCAGCCAGTCGGCCCGGCCGAAGCGGCCGAAGTACGGGTGCTGTTTGGCTTTCGGGCAGGCGGCGGTGCCATCGCGGCTGTCGCCTTCGGTGCAGCTGTTGTAGGCACGGATGGCGTGCACCCGCTCGACCACGCTGCCGGGCGAGAGGATGCCGTCTTCGTAGTTCCAGCCGTTGGCCGAGCCGTCGGCGGCCGTCAGGTCCCACTTGGGCAGGTGGATATGCTGGCCGATCACGTCGGTTGGCGTACGCACCTGATAGTCGTCCATTTCATAGACCGACGGGATCAGGTTGGTGTGGGTGTACATGGTGCAGTCGAAGGTGTTCATGCGCATCACCAGCGGCTCTGGTGGGCGCTGTTTGGTGATGATCGGCCAGGCGTCTTCCCACAGCGCCAGGATGCGCGCCTGCGGGAAGTGGTAGCCGACCTTGTTGTACACCGCGTCGAACTGGATATTGGCGCCTTTGTAGATGCGTGGGCGGTCGGCGGTGAAGGTGGACGCGCCAAGGAAGCTCATGCCCGTCAGGCTTTCACCACTGGCGAATTCGCCGGTGCCCGAGGACTGTGTCAGGCGCTTGCCACGGTCGTCCATGCACGGCTCATAGAAAGGCGCACCGGCCGTTGGCAGCGCACCGTTGGTACGGAACGCCTTGGCCACCGGCTGGCTGCCGGGTATCAATGCATAGCTGGCGTGCTCGGCCTTGGCGTGGAACTGCATGGCAGCCTGCTCTACGTCAGTACCTTCTTCAGGCATGTAGATCGGCTTGGCTTTGTACACCACCTTGGAGAAGTCCAGCTTGGTGGTAGTGGTCTGGGCTTCGCCGCCTGCCGATACGCCGTCCAGCGCATGCCGGCCCAGCCCGCCGTCCCAGCCATCGACCTGGTTCGGGTCGAGGTTGGCCCACAGCGCCTTGCCGGTGTTTTTCAACTGTTCTGCCAGCGCCGGGTCGAGCATGTCCAGCGGCGGGGTTGGCGGACGGTTGCCGACGCTGCTTTCCA
Source organism: Pseudomonas sp. 8_5_2 (assembly GCF_059295255.1). Taxonomy (NCBI): domain Bacteria; kingdom Pseudomonadati; phylum Pseudomonadota; class Gammaproteobacteria; order Pseudomonadales; family Pseudomonadaceae; genus Pseudomonas; species Pseudomonas sp. 8_5_2. The sequence continues at coordinate 2,773,980 of NZ_CM181238.1, read as the reverse complement.
TGCCACCGATCCAGAACGGATAGCCAGGGTTTTTCAGGCTGCCGTCGGCATTGCGGTTGGCGTCGCTGCGGTCGACCAGGGCCAGCGAGCCGATGGCTTTGCGCACGGGCGCTTCGCTGGCGTGGTCGTCATCACCTTCGTGTTCGCCTTCGTCATCATCGTCGTCGCCATGGGCTGCGACCAGTTCCTCGGAGAGCTTGGGCACCACCACCACCTTGCCAGGCATCGGCGCCATGGCCTTGCCGGGCAGCGGCACAATAGCGGGGATTGGCGTACCGGCGACGATTTCGCCGTCCGGCAGCGCCCTTGCCCCCACCGCTGGCTTGCCACTGCGCAGTGCAAACGGCGCGGTGTGGAAGCCGTTCTGGCCCTGCCCGCTTACCTCCAGGCGAGTGCCTTCCTCGAACACATCGTGTACCCGCCACATGGCCCACATGCCCTGGGCAAAATGCGGGTAGAAATGGCAGTGGTAGATGGCATCACCCGCCACGCGGTTGCGGTTACCCGAGCCGCCGTTGGCGATTTCATAGGTGTAGCCGATGCCCGGCCCGATGCCTTGGGCATCGATGTAGTCGGAGTTGTCATCGTTGGGGTTGAACAGCCACTGGTGCCCATGCAAATGGAAGATGTGCTGCTCGTGGCCGTTGTGGGTATTGCGGAACTTGGTGAAGTCACCAATGTAGCTGTGATGGACGTTGGCGGGCTCGGCCGGGTACAGCGCCATGCCAGCCTTGACCCCGACGGCGCTGGCCGGTGGTATTTCGCCAGGGCGAATATTTTCCAGGCCGACGTTGGCCGGTACGTCGACCAGCGTGCCGATGTCGCCCACGGTATGCGCACTGAGGAAGAACTCTTCGTAGGCGCACGACAGACAATCATGCATCGGCCCTACACCGAGGCGGTTGGCCACCACCTCGGCGCCCATGCCGCCAGAGCCGTAGTTGATCATGAACGAGTCGCGCGTAGGCTCCAGCACATGGCCCATCACCGGGTCAGCCCAGTAGCCTGGGAATGCCTGTGTGGCAGCCACTTCATCCGCGAACTGAGAGGCAAAATCACGGAAGGCTTCCAAGCGGTTGGGCAGTGCCGGGTTGCGCTTGTTGATGCTTTCCAGCGGGTAGGTAGAGCGCGGGAAGCTGCCATCGGGGTTGGGGCCCATGACGATGGCATCGGTCTCGCTGTTGAGGATTTCATTGCCATCGACCATGGCAATGATCGGCTTGCCGGCCTTGCCTTCGCTGACCCAGGGTTCGGCCTGCGGGTAACGCGCCTGGTAGTCGATCACAGGTTGGCCGGTGGCCGTGCGCCCGGTGGTGGCCAGGCGCATTTCTTCCTCGGTCAGCGTGTTGCGGTAGGTGCGGCCGCCTTTTGGCACCACCACCACCTGGCCGAACAGACCATTGGCAACGTTACCGGCACCACCCTGCCCACCAAAGGTAGCGCCCTGGCTGGTTGCAGCGAAGGCGCCTTCACGTTCGGCGTAGAGGGTATAGCTGCGGGTGTTGCCCGGGGATACCAGGAAGTTGCCGTTGCGGCCGGTGTTGGCAGCGATGTCAGCGATGCTGTTGACGGCTTGCATGCCGTTGACCTGGAAGCCGACATGGCGGTCGGTCACTTGTTCGTCAGCCACGAAGTGCTCACCGCCTTGGTTGTCGACTTCGTTTTCCGGCCCTTCCTCCTCTTCCCCCTCGCCCTCGGTTTCTTCGGGGTCGATACCGTGCTTGTTGGGGTTGGCCTGATAGGCCAGCAGGTTGGTCAGGTTGACGGTGAGGCAGTCACCGGCCGCCACCCGCAGCACGATCGGCCGTGGGCGCTTGTCCGGGCGCAGGGTCACCTTCCCCGGCACCGCCGCGCCACCCTTGCCCAAGGGGACGTTCTTGTCGTCCACCACATCTTCGCGCAGGGCGAACATCATGCCATTGGCGTTTTGCGCACCAAGGCGGTTGAACATCAGCGGCTGGTCCAGCGCCACCACATTGGCGACCAGGGTGCGCTGGCACTGCACAGCCGCCTCGCTGGTCGTTTCCCAGCCAAGCAAGGCCAGTACAAGTGATGACAGGACGGGGCCTTTTAGCGGCGTCGACATGCTGCACCTCCGGAACACAGGAACTCTGCGAGGAGCTGGAGCAAGGTGTGTGCCAGGTGCTAATTGCCAGGGTTTTCAGAGGGTTGCGCAGGCAATCGAAACGGATTGGGGAGGATGCCCCAGCGGTTTTCCCCGAATTGGGGGTGGCTTGTGGGGTGTTTGGCAGAGGATGTTTTCACCTGCCGATGGAATGAACAGCAGGATCACTGATGAGCCCAAGTGCGGTGCATCATGGGCAGATGACCAAGGCTCACAGAGCTGCTGCACGACTGACGGACCGGGAATATCACCTGGCATTGATGTAGCGCCGACCGGCCTCATCGCCGGCAAGCCAGCTCCCACAGGTTCTGTATAAAGCCTCAGAGCAGTGCGATCCTGCACAAGTCTTCAGGTCAGTGCTAACCCTGTGGGAGCTGGCTTGCCGGCGATGGGCCGCAGAGCGGCCCCGGTGATGTGGCTGTGATGCAAAGGCCTTAACCTACTAGTCCGCGCACACAGAAGCCAAAAACGCGCCCAAAGCGCATTGTTTCACTGACGTCGTTTCATCGCCGCCGTAGCAAATCGTTCTCGTGACGTATAAGAAATGCAGTCTGAAAATTATCGAGATCCAGATTTTCGTGAAAAACCTTTATCGAATTCTTCAATTCAAGCACTGCAGCATCCTGATATTTATGAGGCACGGAATCAATCATCTGCAGGATTTGCAAGTCCCCCTCCAGTAGCTCGGAGTGCCGCACTTCCACCTGCCACTCTGCAGCATTTATCGCATTTCCTTGCTCACCAAATTTCTGCCTGTCTATATTCGTCAAGCTTGTATCCTGTATCGCATCGCGCTTGGCAAGCTTTAGGCCAGCGAAGTCCGTTGCCAGCCCTGCAATGACCCCAGTTTGATCATTGGCTTTCTGCATGATCTGACTTTTGGCCTTTGTGTACTTCGGAGCGATGAATGCAAACTTCCGCCCAAACCATTTTATGAGCTTGGCCGTCCTGCCTGATGGATCATTACGATTCACCGGATCCCCAAGGCAGTACGCATATGCGTTCAACCCGCCCCGATGAAAGGGGCTTAGTGCATCAGCAGAGCAAAAGCGCATCAGCTGAGGACTATAAGCTCGCACGCCGTTGCCTAACAAATACAAACCCATGGGTTCAATGTACGCTGCGTTGAATTTCAGCGATGGCTGGTCCTTCCCCCCCGAGTGACTGAATCCATAAGGATTATAGCTGATACTGCGTGGTGCACGCGCAACGCCACTTGACAAGACCGAACCTGCATGGTCTGAAGCTACCATGAGACTAACAAGCCCATTTCGCTCGCCACGATATTCGGACAGCGGTGTCTTGCCGGACCACCCTAACCTTCTCCATGTACCTTGTGGGTCAACAATCGCGGATATTAGCCCGCCTTGATAAAAAGCGTTCATACGGACTGTCATGTCAGCGAACCTCATAGAAAGCGCACGAGCCACACCTGCTGATCGGCCAAGTCTTTCACAGCCGGAGCAATGCTTGAACTGGCATAAATAACAGGCTGTGATTCCTGCGCTTTGTTATCGCAATCCTGCTCACCTCAAGGTTATGACCTATTTCAGACCCTGCGCGACTCATCACAGCTCGCACACGGCCTGCGCTCGCCTCAACCCACCAACCCCCGCACACAGAAGTACAGTATCGACGGCCCCATCAGGCAACCCAACCCGGTATGGAAGGTAGCCGTCAACGCCCCATACGGCACCAGCCGCCGATCCGTCGCCGCCAACCCGGCCGTCACCCCCGATACGGTCCCCGCCAGCCCGCCGAACACCATCGCCGACCGCGGGTTGTCCAGCGCCAGTAACCGCGCAGACACAGGGGTAAACACCATAACCAGAATCGCCTTGATCAGCCCGGTGGCAATCGACAAGGCCATCACGTCCGAGCTCGCACCCAGCGCAGCCCCGGTCACGGGCCCGACGATGTAAGTCACCGCACCCGCGCCAATGGTGGTCATGCTCACCGCATCGCGATAGCCGAAGGCATAGGCCACCGCCGCGCCGACAATGAATGGCAGCACGGTGCCCAGCAGCAGCGCCAGCGCACCGATCATCCCGGCCTTGCGCGCCTCGGTGGCCTGTACTTCGAAGGCCGTGGCGACGATGGCAAAGTCACGCAGCATGGCCCCGCCCATTAAACCGATACCGGAGAACAGCGCCATGTCGGCCAGGCCTTTCTGGCCACCGGTCACAGTACCGCCGACCCAGGCCAGCACCAGGCCGATGACAATGGCGATGGCCGAGCCGTGCACACGGCCGAAGGTCAGGTATTTCGACATCAGAACCGAAAGCCACATGATGGCGCCCACCACCGCAAAAGCAGTGATCAGGCCGTTGTGTTCCAGGGCATTGTCAATAAGTGGCCACATGTTCAACGACCTCCTGCAGGGGCAGCCTGCACATTGGCTTCGGGGGTGGGTTCAAGGGCAGGCAAGGGCTCGCCGCGATGGCTGCGGCTGATCAGCGCGATGGTCGCACCGCACACCAGCACCGCCCCAATGGCGGCCAGCAGCGCCACCGGCCCGCCATGCAAGGCGGTGACCACGTTCTGCTGGGCAGCCATGGCCACCACCACCGGGATGTACATGGCGCCCCAGAAGCCCACGCCGAATTCGCATTCCTTGCTCATGCCGCCGTTGCGGTGCATGTACAGCCGTGCGCAAATCAGCAGGATCATGGCGATGCCGACCCCGCCGACGTTGGATTTGACGCCCAGCAGCACGCCCAGGAAGTCGCCGACGATAACGCCGGCAAGTGTGCAGACCGCCAGCAGTGCCACACCATAGATGATCATTATTGTTACCCTCAGGTAGTGTCGAAGTTGCTTGTTGTTGTTCTTCGCCTTCAGTAAACCTGCAGGCACCGCGTTGGCTTCTTCGCGGGTAAATCGGATCGCCGCACCGCCGCTCCCACAGTAATTTCACAGCATTCAAGGCATGTGCACTGCATGTGGGAGCAGGGTTTACCCGCGAACACGGGCGCAGCCCGTGCCATCCATCGCGATACCAGCCATCATCGCCGGTCGGCCACCTCCTGGCGCAGCAGCGCATCCAGGGTGTCCCAACGGGTACCGTCCACCGCCACCACCCTGCCCTGTTCGAACACCGACCGTGCCAACCCGCTGAGCACGCTGCCAGGCGGCATTTCCAGGTGCAGACGCACGCCGCGTTCATAGGCGTTGCGCACCATGGCACGCCAGTCGACCAGCCGCGCCATGTTGCCGGCCAGGTCATCGCGCAGGCGCTGCGGGTCGAAAACCGGCCGCGCGCTGCTGCCACTGAGGTAAGTGATACGGGGCCGTTGCAGTTCGACCGTGGCGAACGCATTGGCCAACTCCGCTGCCGGGCCGTCCAGCAGCGGGCAATGCGACGGCACGCTCACCGCCAGCCGGCGAGCCACGCCCCGGCCCAGGCTGCGCGCCAGGGCCGCGACCGCCGCCATCGCCGTATCGCTACCGGCAATGACAATCTGGTTTTCACTGTTGAGGTTGGCCACATACACCTCGCCACCCACCTCGCCCAGCAGATGCTCGACACTGGCCAGGTCCAGGCCGCTGAGTGCGGTCATGCCGTAACCTTGCGGGTAGGCGCGCTGCATCAGCTCCCCGCGCAGGGCAACCAGCCGGACCGCATCGGCGAAACCCAGTGCGCCGGCGACAACCGCTGCCGGGTAGGCACCAATCGACAACCCCGCCACGTAATCCGGCGCAGGGCTGCGTTGCATCAGCCAGCGCGCCCAGGCCACGCCGCTCAGCAGCAGGCACAGCTGCACGGCACGGGTAGATTGCAGCGCGGGCTGACTGTCCAGCGCCAGCGCGGGCTGACCGAGGGTGTCGCTGGCCTCCTCCAGCAGTTGCCCGGCGCCCTCAGGCAGGTGCTGCAGCATGCCCGCTTGCTGGGCGCCCTGGCCGGGGAACGCGAACAGGCTGCTCATGCGGCATGCTCCAGTGCTGCCCATGGGTCGCTGACCAGCAGCGGACCACTTGCCGACTTGAGCAGCACGCGCGGGGAAAACCCGGCCCACTCACGCAAGGCGATGGCCCCGGCCGGGGTCTCCAGTTGCACGTCGATACGACAAGGCGCGCAGTCGAGAATATCCAGCAAGTCCCGCGCGTGCTCGCGGGCCAGGGGCTGTGGCGTGCGCAACACCAGGTCCAGGTCGCTGTCGGTGTGCAGCACCTCACTGCCCGTGGCGATCTGATACCCGGCCCCACCGGTCGGCCCCCAGGCCAGCCCCGTGGCTTCCAGTACCGGTGCGACCGAAGCCAGAGCACGCAACGCAGGCCATGGGCTTGCCACCTGCCAGCGGAGCGTTTCCGGGCCTAGCTGGCGCTGGATGTCGGCCAGCCGCATCAGGGCGCCCAAGCGCTGCGCCCTACCCTGGCCACGCAACCCCACCGCCAGCCAGCCGATCCCACAGCTGGCACGACGCACCACTACCGGCTGAGCGCTGGCCAGCACATCCTGGGCCCACTGCGGTGCATCATCGGGCAGCGCCGACACAGGCATACCCCAAAGCAGGTCGTGCGGCCGTGGTGTGTTCATTTCACGCCCCCTGCCACTGGCGGCGCAGCTGTTCGCGCACTTGCCGCGAGGCGCTACGGTTTTCACCGGCCAGCCGCGACGACAGGTCGGTCGAGCTGCCGATGTCGCGCACTGCTTCGGCCAGGCAGGCGCGCACCTGAGTGATATCGGCGCTGCTCGGCGCCTCAGCGTTCTCCACCGTCAGGCGGCGCCACAGCAAGCCCAGCGACGCGTAGCTGGCCAGATCGTACGCCATGGGCGGTACCTCGGCCGCCAGGGCCTCCAGTTGCTCGACGCTGCGCAAGGTAATGCGCGCCGCTGCCGCCTTGCCCATGGCATGTACCATCACCCCGGCATCGTCCAGGGCAATCAGGCGCTGGGCCTGGTAGCCGTGGGCCAGGAAGGCACCGGACATGGCCTTGCCGACCAGCAGGCCGATCACCGGATGCCCGGCCAACCGCGCCCGAGCGTATGCCTGCACTGCACCGGCCAGCGCCTGATGGATGCCCAGCGCCTCTTCGCGACGACCATAGGCCTGGCTGGGCACATCGATGACCGCAACGATGGCACGCTTCTGGCCGTTTCGGTCCGCCTCTACCGCCTCGCTCACGGCTTTGGCCAGGCCCCAGCCTTCCAGCACGCCGACCTCGCCCGAGCGCGCGCGGGGGAACGGGTTTGCTGCATCGGGCACCACGGCGATGAAGCGCGCCGGGCGGTTGTCGAGCTCACCCTCGATAACCCGCAACGACGCGGGATAGCCCGGCAAGGCTTGCCCGCCGGCAAGGCCCGGCAGCCAGTTCAGTGCACGGTTCATCGGGCTTCTCCTTGGTAAAGTTGACGTACGGTCGCGGCATCCAGTTGCGGGCAGTTATCGCCCAGCCCGGCCAGGCGTTCGAGGAACCAGGCGTACTGGCTGGCGCGGTCGCTGGAAGGTGCGTCAAGTAACTGCAACAACTGTTCGCGCACCGCCTGGATATCATCCGCCACGTACCCATCCACCAACCCGCTGGCATGGCGCTGCTCGCCACCGCTCAGGCTCCAGATGAAGGGGCGGTCCTTGGCGTCGTACTCGCCGATGCCCGCCTCCTGCTCGATCACCTGCGGGCCGTTGAGGCCCAGGCGCGCTTCGCGGGTAACCAGCAGATGGCTGCACAGGCCCGCAGCAATGGACATGCCGCCGAAGCAGCCGACCGAACCTGCGATCAGGCCGATCACCGGCTGCCAGTTACGCAGTTCGACGATGGCTGCCTGGATCTCGGCAATCGCCGCCAGGCCCAGGTTGGCTTCCTGCAGACGCACCCCGCCGGTCTCCAGCAGCAGCACCGCACAGGTAGGGACGCCGTTGCGGTTGTCTTCGATGGCCAGTTCCAGCGCACCGGCAATCTTGGCACCGCCCACCTCGCCCATGCTGCCACCCTGAAAGCCGCCTTCAATGGCGGCGACCACCGCGTTGCGCCCGTTCAGCAGGCCCTTGGCAATGATCACGCCATCGTCGGCCTGCGGCACGATGCCCTGGCGCGGCAACCACGGCGACATCAGCCGGTCGAAAGGGCCCAGCAGTTCGCGGAAGCTGCCCGCGTCGAGCAGTGCGCGGGCCCGTTGCCGGGCACCTAGCTCGACAAAGCTGCGGCTGTGCAGCAAACGTTCGGTATCAGTCATGGGCAATCTCCTCGAAGCCTTGCTCCAGGCGCAGGCGCACCACGCCGGGGGTGGCGCCAAAATCGTGGATATCGATATTCACCGCCGGCCAGGCGCGGTCCTCGAACAAGCGCTGGAACAGTTGCTGCCAGCGCGCAGCGCTGCCGTTTACCGAAGTCATCACCTGGATCTGCAGGCTGCCGGCGGTGCCGGGTTCGATCAGCACTTCGAGGTCCCCGGAGCTGACGCAGCCCACCAGCGTGCGGCCACGCCCAGGTTGCGCAGCGGGGAATTGAAAGTTCAGGGTTTCCATGTCACAGGCTCCCGGCTTTGTCGAGGAACAGGCAGGCGGCGAGCAGATCGGCAGCGCCGCCCGGTGAGGCGTTCAGGTGCAGCAGTTGCTGGTCGAGTTCGCGCAGCTGCCGGCGCCCGGCCAGCGTGGCGCTGCCGCCTGCGCCCAGAACTGCCAGCGCGCCTTGCTGGACGGCTGCCAGCCCGGCCGGGCCGCTGCGCCAGAGCACGCAGGTGTCGCTGAGCACCGCCATGATTGCCAGCAGCGCGTCGAGACGGGCGTGAGGCTCGCTGGCGCCGGCGGCGCGGCTGCGCTGCAGTTGCGGCAGCCCGTGGCGGATGACGGCGGGGAAGCCTTGCTGTGCCTGTTCGCGAGCGCCGCTGGTGCCGTAGCGCTGGCGCACCTGCAGGCCGTGGCTTTGCTGTGGCGGCATGGCCGGGTCGTCGAGCAGGGCGATGCGCCCGGCGCGGGCGGCCAGGGTGCTGGCGTCGGCATCGGGGTCGAGGGCCTTGGCGGCTACCAGCAGGCCCAGGGCCCAGATTGCACCGCGGTGGGTGTTGACACCCTTGGTGGCGGCCAGCATCGCGGCTTCGCCATCGCGGCCGAGCTTGCCCAGGGAGGCACGTAGCGGTTGGCTGATCGTGCCGATGGTTTGGGCGGCTTCAGCCATGTTGCGCAGGCAGGGCCACAGGGCCAGGGCCGAGGCGTGCATCAGGGCCAGGGTCATATCGGTATGGGCGCCGTTGCTGCGGCGGTCTACCAGGCCGGGTTTGGGTGACAGGTCGGCTTCGTCGATCAGGGCCTCTACCGCCAGGTCGGCCAAGTGGTCGGCCAAGGGAATTTCGATTGCCTGGGCCGGCCTCTTCGCGGGTAAACCCGCTCCCACAGGGACGGTGCCGGATTGAAGAGAAGGGATAAGCATGCGGGCCTGCCCGCGAAGAGGCCCATGCGGTTGCAAGTCGAGTGCTTTCATTACCAGCTCCTGAACCGCGCAGGCGGGTTGTAGAGACCGCCGGACCAGTCGACCAGGTCGGCGATGCTGCGCGCGGCCAGCAGCTCGCGGCTGGCGTCGGTGCGGCGGATGCCGAGGTCTTCGGGCAAGGCAATCAGGCCCTGCTGGCGCATGCGCTGGGTATCCTTCGGGTCATGCCGCAGGCCTATCGCAGTAACCCCGGCGACGGCGGCGATCATCTGCTGGCGCTCTTCCAGGCTGCGGGCCTTGTACAGGTAGGCGATGCCCTCCTCGGTCAACAGGTGGGTGACGTCGTCGCCGTAGATCATCACCGGTGCCAGCGGCATGCCGGCCTTCTTGGCTACTTCCACGGCATCGAGGGTTTCCACAAAGGTGGGCTTGCCGCCTTCCTGGTAGGTCTCGACCATCTGCACCACCAGCTTGCGGCCGCGTTCGAGCAGAGTGTCCGGCACGGTCATGTCGAGCCAGGCCGGGGTGGCATGGCGCCGGCCACGGGGGTCGTGGCCCATGTTCGGCGCGCCGCCGAAACCGGCCAGGCGGCCGCGGGTCACGGTCGAGGAATGGCCATCGCCGTCCACCTGCAGGGTGGCGCCAATGAACAGGTCGACGGCGTATTGCCCGGCCAGCTGGCACATCATGCGGTTGGAGCGCAGCGAACCATCGCGGCCAGTGAAGAACACGTCGGGGCGCTGGGCGATGTAGTCCTCCATGCCCAGCTCGGTACCGAAGCAGTGCACGCTCTGCACCCAACCGGTCTCGATGGCCGGGATCAGTGTGGGGTGCGGGTTGAGTGTCCAGTTGCGGCAGATCTTGCCCTTCAGGCCCAGCGACTCGCCATAGGTGGGCAGGATCAGCTCGATGGCTGCGGTGTTGAAGCCAATGCCGTGGTTGAGCGACTGCACCTGGTGCTTTTCGTAGATACCGCGTATGGCCATCATCGCCATCAGCACATGCACCGGCTTGATATGGCGCGGGTCGCGGGTGAACAGCGGTTCTATATAGAAGGGCTGGTCGGCGACCACCACGAAATCGACCCAGGAGGCCGGGATATCAACCCGTGGCAGGTCGTCTACACGGTCCACCAACTGGTTGACCTGGGCGATGACGATGCCGTCGCTGAAGGCGGCTGGCTCCACCAGTGCCGGGGTGTCCTCTGTGCTGGGGCCGGTGTACAGGTTGCCATCGCGATCAGCCATGAAGCCTGCCACCAGGGTCACGTTGGGGATCAGGTCGACCAGCAGCCGCGAGTACAGCTCTATGTAGGTGTGAATGGCGCCGACTTCGAGCAGGCCATCCTCCAGCAGCTGGCCGATGCGCAGGCTTTGCGGGCCGGCGAAGGAGAAATCGAGCTTGCGCGCAATGCCGCGTTCGAACAGGTCCAGGTGCTCGGCACGGCTGACGCTGGGCATGATCATGTGCAGGTCGTGCAGGCGCGCAGGGTCGGCCTTGGCCAGCGAGCGCGAAAGGAAGTCGGCCTGCTTCTGGTTGTTGCCTTCGAGCACCACCCGGTCGCCGGGGGCGAGCAACAGCTCCAGGGCTTCGACGATACGCTCGGTGGGCAGCACCACGCCGTCGGCGAGGTGGCGGACCCGGTCGAGGCGGCGCTGCTTTTCGGCACGCCGTCGCGACCATTGCGGTGGTGGATTCTGTGTTGTTGTCATGGTGACTCCACGGGTTCGCTGTCGTGGGGTCAACTTAGGCCTGGGGGGTTGGGGGATCAATCAAGCTCGGTGGCAGATCGTTACGGTCAGGTTAATGAACAAAGGGATGCATGGGTGCGGCTGGCCCTATCGCCCTGAAACCTTGTTAGAGTGGCAACATCCCCAGCCATGGCAGAAATGCAGGTTCGCCCTGCAGATTTGTCGATTGTGCAAGGCAAATTCGCATGCAAGGATCCGCAGATCCTCCAGCGAACTCCAGACTTCACTTGGAAAATCAATAACAAAGCAGGGAGAACGCAATGACTGCGCACGCTATTACTCCGACCGACCACGTGCTGGCCGAAGTCCGCAACCAAGTCGGCCACCTGACCCTGAACCGCCCCGCCGGCCTCAATGCCCTGACCCTGGACATGGTACGCAGCCTGCGCCAACAGCTGGACCGCTGGGCGGAAGACCCGCAAGTACACGCTGTGGTACTGCGTGGCGAGGGCCCCAAAGGGTTCTGTGCAGGTGGCGATATCCGCTCGCTGTACGACAGCTTCAAAGCCGACGACACGCTGCACCAAGACTTTTTCGTCGAGGAATACGCCCTCGACCTGCTCATCCACCACTACCGCAAACCGGTGCTGGTGCTGATGGACGGCTTTACTTTGGGTGGCGGCATGGGCCTGGCCCAGGGCTGCGACCTGCGCGTGGTCACCGAGCGCAGCCGCCTGGGCATGCCCGAAGTTGGGATCGGCTACTTCCCCGACGTCGGCGGTAGCTATTTCCTGTCGCGCATTCCCGGTGAACTGGGCATCTACCTGGGCGTGAGCGGCAACCAGATCCAGGCGGCCGACGCACTGTACTGCGGCCTGGCCGACTGGTACCTGGCCAGCGACCAGCTGGCGGCCCTCGACCAAGGGCTGGACCAGTTGCAGTTCAGCGACCAGCCGCTCAAGGACCTGCAGAACCTGCTGGCCACGCTCGGCACCCAGGTGCTCGGCGATGCGCCGCTGGAAAAGCTGCGCACGGTCATCGACCACTTCTTCGCCCTGCCCGACATGCCCGCCATCGTCGAGCAACTGCGCGCAGTCAGCGTCGACGACAGCCACCAATGGGCCCTGGCCACCGCCGACCAGCTGGAAAGCCGCTCGCCCCTGGCCATGGCGGTTACCCTGGAGATGTTGCGCCGTGGCCGCCACCTGAACCTGGAAGACTGCTTTGCCATGGAGCTGCACCTGGACCGCCAGTGGTTCCGGCACGGCGATATCATCGAAGGCGTACGTGCGTTGATCATCGACAAGGACAAACAACCGCGCTGGAACCCGCCGACCCTGGCCGCGCTGCAACGCCAGCGGGTCGACCAATTCTTCGAAGGCCTGTGAGCCCGGGAGTACACAGATGCAAGACCTGGAACTGAGCGAAGAACAGATCATGATCCGCGACATGGCCCGGGACTTTGCCCGTGGCGAGATCGCCCCGTATGCCCAGGCCTGGGAAAAGGCCGGCTGGATCGATGATGGCGTGGTGCGCAAGATGGGCGAACTGGGCCTGCTGGGCATGGTGGTACCGGAAGACTTCGGCGGCAGCTACACCGACTATGTCGCCTACGCGCTGGCCGTGGAAGAAATCGCCGCCGGCTGCGGCGCCACCGGGGCGATGATGAGCATCCACAACTCGGTGGGCTGCGGCCCGCTGCTGGCCTACGGTACAGCCGAACAGCAACAGCAGTGGCTGCCACGCCTGGCTACGGGCGAGGTGATCGGCTGCTTCTGCCTGACCGAGCCACAGGCCGGGTCCGAGGCGCACAACCTGCGTACCCGCGCCGAGCTGGTGGATGGCCAGTGGGTGATCAACGGCGCCAAGCAGTTCGTCAGCAACGCCCGCCGCGCAGGGCTGGCCATCGTGTTTGCCGTGACCGACCCGGAGCTGGGCAAAAAGGGCCTGTCGGCGTTCCTGGTGCCTACCGACAACCCGGGTTTCAAGGTTGACCGCAGCGAGCACAAGATGGGCATCCGCGCCTCCGACACCTGCGCGGTCACCTTCGACAACTGCCGCATCCCGGCTGCCAATATCCTCGGTGAGCGTGGCAAAGGCCTGGCCATCGCCCTGTCCAACCTTGAAGGCGGCCGCATCGGCATTGCTGCCCAGGCACTGGGTATTGCCCGCGCTGCATTCGAGGCGGCGCTGGTGTACTCGCGTGATCGTGTGCAGTTCGGCAAGCCGATCAACGAACACCAGAGCATCGCCAACCTGCTGGCCGATATGCAGGTGCAGGTGAATGCCGCCCGCTTGCTGATCCTGCATGCCGCACGCCTGCGCAGCGCCGGCAAGCCGTGCCTGTCGGAAGCCTCACAGGCCAAGCTGTTTGCCTCGGAAATGGCCGAACGGGTGTGCTCGATGGCGATCCAGGTGCATGGCGGCTATGGCTACCTGGAGGACTACCCGGTAGAGCGCTATTACCGCGATGCGCGGATTACGCAGATCTATGAAGGGTCGAGCGAGATCCAGCGGATGCTGATTGCGCGAGAGCTGAAGCACTACCCGCTCTGAAAGACTTGCGCCGTCCCTGTAGGAGCGGCCTTGTGTCGCGAAAGGGCTGCGAAGCAGCCCCGGAAATTTGTGCATCTGCGCCGAAATCCTGGGGCTGCTGCGCAGCCCTTTCGCGACACAAGGCCGCTCCTACACAGGCCGGCGCAACCCTGGGGGTTGGTGCTCAACGCCAATAGCGAGAATCATCCACCACCTTCGCATGCCCCTCGAACAACGCCGGCAGCTGTTCCTTCAGATAGTCGATCCAGGTCCGTACCTTGGCATCCAGGTAATGCCGTGACGGGTACATCGCGTACAGCGCACTCTCACGCAGGCGGTACGGCGCCAGCAGCCGGCACAGGCGCCCCTCCCCGATCGACTGGCTGGCGGTATAGAACGGCAGCAAGCCAATGCCCATGCCCAGTTCGCTGGCCACCAGCATGGCGTCGGCGACGTTGGTGGAAAAACTGTCGTTCGGCGCAATCACACACTGGTCAACCCCTTGCGGGAACACCCAGTCGCCCTCGTACATCGGGTAGGCCATGCGCAGGCAGCGATGGCTGTGCAAGTCTTCGGGGCGCTCCGGTACGCCATGGGCCTCCAGGTACGCGGGGGCCGCGCAAGGGATGCTGAAGATGTTGCCCAGCGGCACGGCGATCAGCTGCGAGTCCGGCAGCGCCCCGTCAACCGTGATCACCACGTCATGCCCCTCGGCCAACGGGTCGGGGTTGCGTTGGGACAGGGTCAATTCGATCACCACCTCCGGGCACAGCGCATTGTAACCGGCCACCAGCGGCATCAGCAGCAGGCCCAGCCCGTGCGGGCAATGCAGCCGCAGGCGCCCACGTGGCGTGAGGTGCGCGCCACGGGCTTCACCCACCGCTTCCTCGGTCAGCAGCATGATCTGCCGCGCCCGCTCAAGAAAGCGCTCGCCTGCCTCGCTCATGCGCAGGCGCCGGGTGGTGCGGTGCAGCAGGCGGGTCTGCAGCTGGTTTTCCAGTTCGGCGACGATGCGCGAAACCTGCGCGGCGGAAATGTCCAGGGCATTGGCGGCCGCAGCGAAGCTGCCACATTCAACCACACGGGCGAAGGTACGCATGGCATGCAGCATGTCCATGAAAGGGGTGCTCCTTGTTGGTCTTATTCTTACGTTAAAGGCAGGAATCTATCACGGCTTGGCCCATTTATTGTGTGAGACCTTTGAATACATCATTAGTCATACATTGAAAAAGGAGCTTGCCATGAAACGTTCGATCGCTGTGCTTGCAGTCGCCGCTGCCCTGGCCTCGTTCGGTGCCTTCGCCGACACGGGCAAAAACCAGCCGGTCAGCAGCAGTTACGAATACGGCATGCCGCTGGATGTGGCGAAGGTCATCTCCATCACCCCTGCCAGCAACGCCGCCGATTGCCAGGTTGGCACCGCTCACATGGTGTATGTCGACCATCAGGGCCAGAAGCGCGAAATCGACTACCGCGAGATGGGCAACTGCTCGCAGCAGTGAGTCAGCCCAGCACCTGGGTGATCCAGCCCACCTGCTGGTTGAAGTCGTCTATTTTCACCTGAGGTACCGCGTCGCGGGCACGCGCGAAGTTGGCCAGGGTCTGCTGCTTCTGTTTCAGCATGCGGCGCCACTTCACCACAAACGCCTCGCTTTTCGCCTGCATCAGCACCGGTCCGAAGTACAGTTGCTCAGCGGTATAGGCCGCGCTGCCCGGTTCGGCGACGATGATCTCGTAGTCAAAGCGGTTTTCTCGCAACAGCTCTTCGTTGACGATGCAAAAGCCGTTACCCATCAGCCACTGCCGCAGTTCGCGTTCGGCGCCATTGGGCTGCAGTACCAGGCGTTTTACCCCAGCCAGGCGCTGCTTGCCGGCTTCGAGGATCTCGCACATCGTGTCGCCACCCATGCCGCAGATGCTGATCACCGAGATCCTATCTTGCGCCTCGACGGCCGCCAGACCATCCGCCAGGCGCACGGTGATGCGGTCTTCAAGGTCATTCTTGCGCACGTTGCGCTGGGCCGAGGCGAACGGCGTCTGCGCCACCTCGCCGGCCACGCCCACCTCGATTACCCCACGCAGCATCAGGGCCACCGGCAGGTAACCATGGTCGGAGCCAATGTCGGCCAGGCGCGCGCCCTGTGGCACATGGGCGGCCACGCGCTCCAGGCGCCTGGACAAAGTCTGTTCGTTCACGTTAAACCCCTGCGTTGCAATGGGGCGCGATTCTGACGGCGAACAGCGCGCATTACAAACACCGGGGCGCCCTCGACCCGCCCGCCGGGCTCGCGTAGGCTTGCCGCTTTCCTTCCGTCGCAAGGCAAAACAGACCATGGCAACTGCAGACATCATCTACACCCCAGACCCGGACGCCGAATCCATTTCCTCCGACGTGGCCGAGTACAACGGCGTGCTGGTCACCACCCAGATCCCGACCCACCCCGATGGCAGCCTGGAACTGGGCGGTATCGTCGAGCAGAGCGAATGCACCCTGCAGGCGCTGAAAGTGGCCCTGGAAAAGGCCGGCAGCGGCATGGACCGGGTGCTGCACCTGACCATCTACCTGACCGACATGGCCGACCGCGCGGCGTTCAACGAGGTGTACCAGCGCTTCTTCGGCAAGCCGTGGCCAGTACGTGCTGCGGTGGGTGTGGCTTCGCTGGCATTCGAAGGCATGCGCGTCGAAGTGACCGCAATGGCCGCCAAGCGCTGATTTACCTGCCAGGGCCCTATCGCCGGCAAGCCAGCTCCCACAGGTACAGTGCAGCCTTCAAGGCATGCGCAGTACCTGTGGGAGCTGGCTGCCGGCGATAGTGCAGGTACAGCGCAGCCTTCAAGGCAGCGTCGTACCTGTGGGAGCTGGCTGCCGGCGATAGTGCAGGTACAGCGCAGCCTTCAAGGCAGCGTCGTACCTGTGGGAGCTGGCTTGCCGGCGATAGGGCCGGTACAAGCGATACACCTCCCAGCACCCCAATGATGCCGCCGGCCCGTTTCACCGCTACAATGCCCGCCTACCGTGACAGCCCGAAAATATAACGACATGTCCCTTCCAAAGAATCACCTGGAACTGCTCAGCCCTGCGCGCGACGTGGCCATTGCCCGTGAAGCGATCCTGCACGGCGCTGACGCCATCTACATCGGCGGCCCGAGCTTCGGCGCGCGCCATAACGCCTGCAACGAGGTCGGCGATATCGCCGAGCTGGTCGAGTTCGCCCGGCGCTACCACGCACGGGTGTTCACCACCATCAACACCATCCTCCACGACAACGAGCTGGAGCCCGCGCGCAAGCTGATTCACCAGCTGTACGACGCCGGCGTCGATGCCCTGATCGTGCAGGACCTGGGGGTGATGGAGCTGGACATCCCGCCGATCGAGCTGCACGCCAGCACCCAGACCGACATCCGCACCCTGGAGCGGGCCCGATTCCTCGACCAGGCCGGGTTCTCGCAGCTGGTACTGGCCCGCGAGCTGAACCTGCAGCAGATTCGCAGCATCGCCGCCGAAACCGATGCCGCCATCGAGTTCTTCATCCACGGTGCGCTGTGCGTTGCCTTCTCCGGCCAGTGCAACATCTCTCACGCGCAGACCGGCCGCAGTGCCAACCGTGGCGACTGCTCGCAGGCCTGCCGCCTGCCCTACACCCTGAAGGACGACCAGGGCCGCGTGGTGGCCTTCGAGAAACACCTGCTGTCGATGAAGGACAACAACCAGACCGCCAACCTGGCGGACCTGGTCGATGCCGGCGTGCGCTCGTTCAAGATCGAGGGCCGCTACAAGGACATGGGCTACGTGAAGAACATCACTGCCCACTACCGCAAAGAGCTCGACGCCATCCTCGAAGGCCGCCCGGAACTGGCCCGCGCCTCCAGCGGCCGCACCGAGCACTTCTTCCTGCCCGACCCGGACAAGACCTTCCACCGCGGCAGCACCGACTACTTCGTCAGCGACCGCAAGGTCGACATCGGCGCGTTCGACTCGCCAACCTTCACCGGCCTGCCGGTCGGCGTGGTGGAAAAAGTCGGCAAACGTGACATGCAGGTGGTCACCGAGGTGCCACTGACCAACGGCGACGGCCTGAATGTGCTGGTCAAGCGCGAAGTGGTGGGTTTCCGTGCCAACATCGCCGAACCACGCGGCGAGTTCGAGGAAGACGGCCACAAGCGTTACCGCTACCGTGTCGAACCCAACGAAATGCCCGAAGGCCTGCACAAGCTGCGCCCCAACCACCCGCTGTCTCGCAACCTCGACCACAACTGGCAACAGGCCCTGCAGCGCACCTCTTCCGAGCGCCGGGTGGGCGTCGAGTGGCACGCCGTTCTGCGCGAGCAGCGCCTGATGCTGACCCTCAGCAGTGAAGAAGGTATCAGCGTGCAGGTGGCCCTGGATGGCCCGTTCGGCCCGGCCAACAAGCCGCAGCAGGCGCTGGACCAGTTGCACGACCTGCTGGGCCAGCTGGGTACCACGATGTATCACGCCGACAGCATCCAGCTGGACGCGCCACAGGCCTATTTCGTACCCAACTCGCAGCTCAAGGCCCTGCGCCGCGAAGCCATCGAGGCACTGACCGCAGCACGCGTGCAGGCGCACCCGCGTGGCGCGCGCAAGGCCGAGACCACGCCGCCGCCGGTATACCCCGATTCACACCTGTCGTTCCTGGCCAACGTCTACAACCAGAAGGCGCGCGACTTCTACCACCGCCACGGCGTGCAGTTGATCGATGCGGCCTACGAGGCCCATGAAGAGCACGGCGAAGTGCCGGTGATGATCACCAAGCACTGCCTGCGCTTCTCGTTCAACCTGTGCCCCAAGCAGGCCAAGGGCGTGACCGGCGTGCGTACCAAGGTGGCACCGATGCAGCTGATTCAGGGTGACGAGGTGCTGACCCTGAAGTTCGACTGCAAACCGTGCGAAATGCATGTGGTGGGCAAGATGAAAAGCCACATCATCGACCTGCCGACCCCGGGCAGCGCCGTGGCCCAGGTGGTGGGGCACATCAGCCCGGAAGACCTGTTGAAGACCATTGTGCGCGGGCCGCATTGATCCGAGGACGACAACCTAGCGTATCTGGTGCTTGTGCAGCAGCCGATAGAACGTCGGCCGTGAAACCCCAAGCACCTTGGCCGCCACGCTGAGGTTGTCACTGTGCCGGTTGAGTACATCGCACAGGGCCTGACGCTCGGCCCGGTGCTTGTACTCCTCCAGGGTGCCCAGCGGCTGCTGCTCCAGGTCCAGCAGCTGCAACCCCAGGTCCTGCGCCTCGATCTGCCGGCCTTCGGCCAGCACCAGCCCGCGGCGCACGCGGTTGGCCAGCTCGCGCACATTGCCCGGCCAGTCGTGCCGGCCCATCGCCGCCAGGGCATGATCACTGAACGAGCGCGGCCGGCGCCCGGTTTCCAGGCTATAAAAGTGGGCAAAGTGGCTGGCCAGCATCGACAGGTCGCCATGCCGGTCGCGCAGCGGCGCGGTCACCACTTGCAGTACGTTCAGGCGGTAATACAGGTCTTCGCGAAAGCGCCCTTGCTCGATGGCCCGTTCCAGGTCCACGTGGGTCGCCGCCAGCACCCGCACATCCACCGGAATCGGCTGGCTGCCGCCCACCCGTTCGATGTGCTTCTCCTGGAGAAAACGCAGCAGGTTGGCCTGCAGCTCCAGCGGCAGGTCACCGATTTCGTCGAGAAACAGCGTGCCACCATGCGCCGCTTCGATACGCCCGGACTTGCGCTGGTGAGCGCCGGTGAACGCGCCCTTCTCATGGCCAAACAGTTCGGACTGGATCAGGTGCTCGGGAATCGCTCCGCAGTTGATAGCGATGAACGGCTGCTCGCTGCGTTGCGACTGGCGGTGCAGGGTGCGTGCCACCAGTTCTTTGCCGGTGCCGCTTTCACCGCGGATCAGCACCGGCGATTCGGTGGGCGCCAGTTTGCCCAGTAATTTGCGCAGCTCGCGGATCGGCCGGCTTTCACCGAGCAGTTCGTGGGTGGCTTCGTCGACCTTGACCGCCCCTTTGCCGCGCAGGCGCGCCATGCCGAACGCCCGGCCAAGGGTAACCTGCACGCGAGAGACGTCGAATGGCAAGGTATGGAAGTCGAAGAACCACTCGCAGACAAAATCGCCGAACGCCGGCATGCGCAATTGCTCGGCACTGAGCACCGCGATCCATTCGGTGTTGCTGCGCTTGATCATGTCCTTGACCGCGTCCGGGTGCCTCAGGTGCGCTGCCTGCAAACGCAACAGGCCCACATCGCAAGGATGATCCAGTGCGGCCCCGAGCACGCAACTGTCCACATCCCACCCAGCGTTGCGCAGGCCTGGCAGCAAGCGGTGGCAGTCGTCGCAGGGGTCGACGATGAGCAAACGGCGTTGAGCGGCGGGCTGCTGCATGATCGATCCTTGGCGCCATTTTTTGGTTTTTTGAAGTAAAACAGCAAGTTGTGGCGCCCAATTAACAGTAGCAACGAAGTTGACGCTGCCCAGTACCGTCTGTCTGCCGAATCATTTTTTTACAAACCCATACGGGAATTTTCGCACTTTATCGACATCACATGGCGGCGCAGGCAAGAACGGATTCCATCCTGACAAATTTTTTTACAACCAATGTGTGACTTGCCCCCGGACAACGAGCATCAGTACACATAACCCCGCGCTGCAACTCGCGAATCAAAGAGGCGACTTTGAAGCAACGCGGACTTACTTCGATGTTTGGGACCATAGAGAGACCGAACCATGAATGCCCCGCTCCGTGTCAACGAAGCACTGCTGATTGCCGACCATGCCTTCGAACCTTTCCAGTGCGTAGCCTGGGATGCACCCAACGGTACTGGTGAGTTGAGCCTGGCAGTGATCGACCGGACCAGCACTCGCATCGGCAGCAAGCAAGTGTCGTCGCGCATCTATTCCGACCCTGCCCAGTGGGCCAGCCTGATCGAGGAAGTGCGCGCCGAACTGTGCGAGAAAGGCTACAACCTGCAGCCCTGGTCGATGCCGAAATAATATCGCCCGCCCGGCCAAGTGCGTGCACCGCCACGCACTTGTGCAACTTCCCCACTGGCTGTTCTGGCAACTTTCCTTATTGCGACATGATGTCGCGCACATTTTTCAATTCACGACCTTGAACTGATGCAAGTGCTGGTATTCGGCCTGCAACTGCTCAGCCAGACGCTGTGCGCGCCCAACGCGAACCGGCGCCAACTCCATATCTACCAGCAAGGTGTCGCATGGCATCGGCTGCACGCCGTTGCAGTGCTGCAGGCGACCGTCGGTGAATATCAGGCAACGCACCACTTCTTCGGGGTGGGCTCGCCGCCGCGCCTGCAGCCAGTGGCGGGCCTGCTCCAACGCGTTCATCAGCGGTGTCCCGCCACCGGCGCCCAAGGCTTGAAGCCAGGGCTGCAGCGCAGCCGAGGCTTTCAGGCCGTGGCGCTGCCACTGCGGCGCATGACCGCTGGCGGTCAGCAAGGCAAGACGGGCGCGCTGGCGGTAGGCCTGGTCGAACAGTGCTGCCAGCAGCCCTTTGGTCTGTGCCAGCGCCTGGTGCCGGCGGGTGGAGGCCGAGGCGTCTACAATCACCAGCCACAACTCTGCGGGCCTGGCCTGGCGTTGTTGCCAGCACACGTCCTGGCGCAGCCGTGGCCGGCCCTTGAGCAAGGTCGCCAGCCAGGCTACCCGGCCAGCTGCAGCATTGCGCGCGCGGCCACGGCTCGCGCCGTACTGCTTGCCTGCGTCCGCTTTGGCATCCGCCCCTGTGGCAGGTGGCTGGGGGATGCTCAGGGCTTTTTTGCCCAGTTCGGCACCTCGCGACGGGCACCGCTGGCCACCGGCTGCGGCGGCAAGGCGCCCCAGTCGCCCTGCCCGCCCGGGTCACCTGAGTGGGTGGTACCCTGCTGGTCAGGTTGCGGCGGCGCCGACTGTGGGCTGGTCTGTGGCGCTGCGCGGCGGCGATGGCGCAGGGCGAACTCGGCCACGGCGTCGACATCCGCTTGGTCGATGGCCGCGGCACCGCGCCAGGCGCAGTGCGCCCGTGCTGCGCGCAGCCAGACCAGGTCGGCGCGCAGGCCATCGACGCCAGCGGCGTAGCAACGTTCGGTGATCCAGGCCAGCGCCTGATCATCCAGGGCGATACCGGCCAAGGCCTGGCGTGCCGCGTGGCAGCGCTCGCGCAGTTGTGCCTGGGCTGCGGCCCATTGCCCGCAGAAGGCCTGCGGATCACTGTCAAAAGCCAACCGACGACGAATGATCTGTTGCCGCGCCTCGGGCTCGGGTAAGCCCTCCAGCGCCACGTTCAGGCCAAAACGGTCGAGCAGCTGCGGGCGCAGCTCGCCCTCCTCCGGGTTCATGGTGCCGATCAGCACGAAGCGGGCGCTGTGCCGGTGCGAGATGCCGTCGCGCTCGATGCGGTTGGTGCCGCTGGCGGCCACGTCAAGCAACAGGTCGACCAAGGTGTCGGGCAGCAGGTTGACCTCATCGACATACAGCACGCCGCCGTCGGCATGGGCCAGCACGCCCGGCGAAAACTGCGCCTTGCCCTGCCCCAGCGCAGCATCCAGGTCGAGGGTGCCGACCAGGCGTTCCTCGCTGGCGCCCAGCGGCAACGTGACGAACGGGCCTTCGCCGAGCAGGTCGGCGAGGCCACGGGCCAGGGTGCTCTTGGCCATGCCGCGCGGCCCTTCGATCAGCACGCCGCCAATCTTGGGGTCGATGGCGGTCAGGCACAGCGCCAGCTTCAGGTCGTCCGCACCGACCACGGCGGCCAGCGGAAATTGTACGGGTTCACTCATTTCAAGCCTGTTCCTCGCCGTCGAGCAGTTGCTCCTCAAGGGCTTCGCGGTAATCGCCCGGCGCCTGCCACAGGCCACGCTGCTGGGCCTCCAGCAGGCGCTCGGTCAGGTCGCGCAGGGCCTCGGGGTTGTGCTCGCGCATGAAATCGCGGGTCGCCGGGTCGAGCACATAGGCATCGGCCAGCCCCTGGTAATGATGGTCGTCGATCAGGTGCGTGGTGGCGTCGAAGGCGAACAGGTTGTCGACCGTCGCGGCCATCTCGAAGGCACCTTTGTAGCCGTGGCGCTTGACCCCGTCGATCCATTTGGGGTTCAGCGCCCGGGCGCGGATCACCCGGTTCAGTTCCTCCTTGAGGGTGCGGATGCGTGGCCGGTCGGCCTGGCTGTGGTCGCCGTGATAACCGGCCACGGCGCTACCGGACAAGGTCTCCGACGCCGCCAGCATGCCGCCCTGGAACTGGTAGTAATCGTTGGAATCGAGCAAGTCATGCTCGTGGTTGTCCTGGTTCTGCAGCACCGCCTGTACCTTGGCCAGGCGCTGGGCGAACTGGGCGCGAGCCGGGGTGCCTTCGTCGCTGGCGCCGTAGGCATAGCCACCATGATTGAGGTAGACCTCCGCCAAATCATCGCGGCTGTGCCACAGCCGCCCGTCGATGGCGTTCTGCACCCCGGCGCCATAGGCACCGGGTTTGGCACCGAATACCCGCCAGCCGGCCTGGCGCGCAGCCTGCTCTGCGTCCACACCCTGCGCCTGCAAGGTCGCGCGCTCGCTGCGCACGCGCGCTGCCAAAGGGTTGAGGTCGTCGGGTTCGTCCAGAGCAGCCACTGCCTGCACCGCTGCATCGAACAGGCGGATAAGGTTGCCGAAGGCATCGCGGAAGAACCCGGACACGCGCAAGGTCACGTCTACCCGTGGGCGATCGAGCAGGCTCAGCGGCAGGATCTCGAAATCGTCGACGCGCTGGCTGCCGGTGGCCCATACCGGCCGCACGCCCATCAGCGCCATGGCCTGGGCAATGTCATCGCCGCCGGTGCGCATGGTCGCCGTGCCCCATACCGACAGGCCGAGCTGGCGCAGGTGATCACCGTGGTCCTGCAAGTGCCGTTCGAGGATCAGGTTGGCGGAGGCAAAACCCAGGCGCCAGGCGGTAGTGGTGGGCAGGTTGCGCACATCCACGGTATAGAAGTTGCGGCCGGTGGGCAGCACGTCCAGGCGGCCCCGGCTGGGCGCGCCGCTGGGGCCGGCGGGCACGAAGCGCCCGGCCAGCGCCGCCAGCAGGCCGTTCATTTCGGCAGCACCACAGGCATCCAGGCCGGGCGCCACCGCTTCGCGCAGGGCCTGCAGCACCTCGTGAACCGGCTGCCAGTCGCTCAAGTCAGGCAACTGTGCGGTGCCGCCCAGCACCTGCTCGATCACCTGCAGCGCCAACAGTTCGAGGCGCTCACGGGTGTCGCCACAGGTGCGCCAGGGTTCGCTGCTGATGGCTTGCAACTGCCCGGGCCGCACACCCTGCCATGGCTGGCCAAGGTCGCAATCGAGCGGGTCGAAGCCCGGCACCAGCGCCTTGGCCAAGGACCGCAGCAAGCTGGCATTGCCGCCGCGGCCGTCGCCACGCTCGACCCGCAACAGCGCCAGCAGGGTATCCAGGCGCAAGCGGCCTTGCGGCGACTGGCCGAACACATGCAGGCCATCGCGAATCTGCGATTCCTTCAGGTCGCACAGGTAGGTATCCAGGCGCGGCAGCCATACGGCGGCATCGTCCAGTTGCCCTTCCAGCTGCAACTCGCGGTCGATATGGGTGGCCTTGACCAGTTCGAGGATATCGCGCTGCAGCTCGCGGGCACGCCGTGGGTCGAGCAGCTGCGCTTCGTAGAACTCGTCGGCCAGCTGTTCCAGGTGGCGCAACGGGCCATAGGTTTCGGCGCGGGTCAGCGGCGGCATCAGGTGATCGATGATCACCGCCTGGGTGCGCCGCTTGGCCTGGGCACCCTCGCCCGGGTCGTTGACGATGAACGGGTAGATGTTCGGCAGCGGGCCGAGCAAGGCATCCGGCCAGCACTCAGCCGACAGCCCGACGCCCTTGCCGGGCAGCCATTCCAGGTTGCCGTGCTTGCCGACGTGGATCACTGCATCGGCGGCAAAGGCATGGCGCAGCCAGAAGTGAAACGCCAGGTAGCCGTGCGGTGGTACCAGATCGGGGTCGTGATAGACCGCGCTCGGATCTACCTGGTAGCCCCGGGCCGGCTGGATGCCGACGAAGGTCAGGCCATAGCGCAGGCCCGCCACCATCAGCCGGCCACTGCGGTACATCGGGTCCTGCTCGGGTGGCCCCCAGCGTTCCAGCACCGCCTGGCGATTGGCCTCGGGCAAGCGCGCGAACGCGGCCTGGTAGTCGCCCAGGCTCAGGCTCTGGGCGCAGGGGCGCTGGTCGAGGTGGTCGAGGTCGTTGGTCACGCCGCCGAGTAACTGGTGGATCAACTGCGTGCCGCTGCCCGGCAGCTCGGCCAGCGGGTAGCCTTCGGCCTGCAGCGCCCTGAGAATGTTCAGCGCGGCGGCCGGTGTGTCCAGGCCGACGCCATTGCCGATACGCCCATCACGGGTCGGGTAGTTGGCCAGCACCAGTGCCACCCGCTTTTGTCCATTGGGCAGGCGGGCCAGCTCGACCCAGCGACGCGCCAGCTCGGCGACAAAGTCCATGCGCTCGGGGTGAGCGCGGTAGCACACCACGTCAGACTGGCTGCGCTCGCTGCGCCAGGCCATGTCCTTGAAACTGACCGGCCGGGTGATGATGCGCCCGTCCAGCTCTGGCAGGGCGATGTGCATGGCCAGGTCGCGCGCGCCAAGGCCTTGCTCGCTGGCTTCCCAGCCGGGCTGGTTGTCCTGCGCGCAGATCGCCTGCAGCACCGGGATGTCACGACGGAACGGGCGCAGGTTGGGCTGTTCGGGGCTGGACAGGGCGAAGCCGGTGGTATTGACCAGTACTTCGGCACCCACCTCGTCCAGCCAGGCTTCGACCTGCTCCAGGCACGCGCTTTCCTTCAGGCTGGCCACCGCGATCGGCAACGGGTTCAGCCCGGCAGCCTGCAGGCGCTGGCAGAACTCGTCGATGAACGCGGTGTTGGCCGCCTGCAGGTGCGAGCGGTAGAACAGCAGCGGCGCCACCGGGTGCTCAGGGTGCCAGTGCGGGTACCAGTCCTTCAGCACGGCGCTGCCCTTGGCCGGGTGATACACCGCCGTGCGTGGCAAGGGTTGCGGTTCGTCCCAGGCATAGTCGCGGCCCAGCCACTGGCTGGCCAGGCACTGGAACAGGTTGATGGCGTTGGCCTTGCCGCCCTGGCGCAGGTAGTGCCAGAGGCGCTCGGCCTGCTGGCTGCTGACGGTGCCAAGGCGGGTCAGCTCCGGGTCGGGGCGGTCGTCGCCTGGCACCAGGATCAGCTGTACGCCACGCGCGGCCAGCTCGACCAGCTGCTCGACGCCATAGCGCCAGTAGCCGACGCCGCCGTGCAGCGACACCAGGATGACCTTGGCATGGCGCAGCACCTGATCGACATACAGGTCGACCGAGGCGTGGTTCTGCACCTGCATCGGGTTGGCCAGGCGCAGGCTGGGGAAGTCTTCGGGCAATTGCTCGGCGGTATCGGCGAGCAATGCCAGGTGCGAATCGCCGCTGCAGAGAATCACCAGCTCGGCGGGTGTCTGGCCGAGGTCGGCAATGCTGTCATCCGGTACGAAGCCACCGGGCTGGGTCCGCAGCAGGTGCATGGGGTCAGGCGCCCAGGGCTTTGCGCAGGCGTGCTTCCAGCTGGGCCGCATCCAGGTCCTGGCCGATCAGCACCAGGCGGGTGATGCGCGGCTCGTCGGCGCGCCAGGCGCGGTCGAAGTGCTTGTCGAAGCGAGTCCCCACGCCCTGCACCAGCAGGCGCATCGGCTTGCCCGGGATGGCCGCAAACCCTTTGGCGCGCAGCACGCCAAACTCCACCACCAGCTGGGTCAGGGCATCAAGCAGCAGGCTTTCGTCGGCTTCGGGCAGGTCGATGGAGATGGAGTCGAAGGCGTCGTGGTCATGATCGTCATGGTCGTCGCCATCGTGGTGCGAGTCGTGGTGGGTACGGCGGCCATCGATGTGCGCTTCGGACTCGGCACCCACGCCCAGCAGCACGTCAATTGGCAACTTGCCGCTGCTGGCCTCGATCACCTTGACCGCTGGCGGCAGTTCTTCGGCCACTTCGGCACGCACTTTGGCCAAGCCCTCGGCATCGATCAGGTCGGCCTTGTTCAGCACCACCAGGTCGGCGCTGGCCAGCTGGTCGGCGAACAGTTCGTGCAGCGGCGATTCGTGGTCCAGGTTAGGGTCGAGCTTGCGCTGGGCATCGACCTGGTCAGGGTAGGCGGCGAAGGTGCCGGCGGCTACCGCCGGGCTGTCGACCACGGTGATCACCGCGTCGACCGTGCAAGCGTTGCGGATTTCCGGCCACTGGAAGGCCTGTACCAGCGGCTTGGGCAGGGCCAGGCCACTGGTTTCGATGAGGATGTGGTCGAGGTCGCCACGGCGCGCCACCAGCTCGCGCATCACCGGGAAGAATTCTTCCTGCACGGTGCAGCACAGGCAGCCGTTGGCCAGCTCGTAGACGCGGCCGCTGGCTTCTTCCTCGGTGCAGCCGATGCTGCACTGCTTGAGGATTTCGCCGTCGATGCCCAGCTCGCCGAACTCGTTGACGATGACCGCGATACGGCGGCCCTGGGCGTTGTCGAGCATGTGCCGCAGCAAGGTGGTCTTGCCCGAACCGAGGAAGCCGGTAACGATGGTGACGGGGAGCTTGGCCAGTGTTTTCATGTCGCAGTGCCCTTGGCAGAATGGCGCGGGCATGCAGGACGACAGCCGCAGGCCAGGCCGGCCGGGCTTGTTCGCCACCGGATCACCCCGCCCGGTTGAAAGTCGAAAACGTTGCGAGGCAGGTCTCCTGGCTGGCACCGTTCCAGTTGCCGGCTGAAGCCAGGCTGGCGGGATGACGCCTTCCCGCGCGCTGGCGCAGTGGCTGTGTCGATCCGTTGTCGGTGCTTACAGTTGCGGGGGCAGCCGCGGCTTGTACCGCGTTCCCGTCTTAGCTTCGGCCTGGCCGAAGAACCTCGAACTGGCAAGGCTACGCAGTGGCTGGCGGGTGGTCAACCACAGGTTGCGCAACTGCGCTAGAGTAGCGTCTTTGCCCACGGTCAAGGACGCCCCATGCCCCTCGCTCCCGCCATCCCGGTGCTGCGTATCTTCTCGGTCGAAAAGGCCAGGGAGTTCTACCTCGAATTTCTCGGTTTCACGCTGGACTGGGAACACCGCTTCAGCCCGGACCTGCCGCTGTACATGCAGGTGCATCGTGACGGCCTGATCCTGCACCTTTCCGAACACCATGGTGACGCGTGCCCCGGCTCGACGGTGTTCGCCCGCATCGACGACCTGCGCGCGCTGGAGCATGAACTGCAAGCGAAACAGTACGGCTACGCGCGGCCCGAAGCCGAGCGCCTGGACTGGGGCTTGCAGATGCAGGTGTGGGACCCGTTCGGTAACCGGCTGCGGTTCTGTCAGCAGATCGACGACGAGGCAAACCTGTGAAGGCATCTGGCAAGCGTGAAATGGCCAGGCTGGAGCGTGAACTGGTGATATGCCTGACCGATGCCTGCGAAACGGCCAAGGCAGAAATCATCGGCTTCAGCTGGCTCACCCACCGGCTCGATCCTGAGGATTTTCCGGCCAGCTTGCGCATAACCTGGGTGTTCGAGCAAGAAGCCGACAAGGCTGCAGCCATGACGGGCGACGCCAAGACGCGCATGCTGGTGCTGACTGCACAAGCGTTGGAGGCGGCGGGCATAGCACTGGATCATCCGGCATGGCATGTGCGGTTCGACAGTGAAGAGGCTTGTGCGCAGGGGCATGGCGGTGATTGGGGGAAGCGCTTGGGGCGGTAGACCGTTGGGATTGGCGACATTTTTGCGGCGGTGGCGGGCGCTGGACACGTACCTGCACCTGTAGCAGCCGGCCACAATGCATCGCAGGCTATCAATTCGTGACTGGCCGTTCCCGATCTGCTGCGGATGTATTATGGTGGCATGGTGCGCATATAACAGCAGCCCGAGCGATCGGGCACTTGCAAGACAATGAGGGTGTCATGAGCAACGAAAGCATTAATTGGGACAAGCTGGGTTTCGACTACATCAAGACCGACAAACGCTACCTGTCCGTATGGCGCAATGGCGAGTGGGACAAGGGCACCCTGACCGAAGACAACGTACTGCACATCAGTGAAGGCTCCACGGCGCTGCACTATGGCCAGCAGTGCTTCGAGGGCCTCAAGGCCTACCGTTGCAAGGACGGCTCGATCAACCTGTTCCGCCCGGACCAGAACGCCGCCCGCATGCAGCGCAGCTGCGCCCGCCTGCTGATGCCGCACGTGCCTACCGATGTGTTCATCGAAGCGTGCAAGCAGGTGGTCAAGGCCAACGAAAAGTTCGTGCCACCGCACGGCAAAGGCGCCCTGTACCTGCGCCCGTTCGTGATCGGCACTGGTGACAACATTGGCGTGCGCACCGCCCCCGAGTTCATCTTCTCGGTATTCGCCATCCCGGTTGGCTCGTACTTCAAGGGCGGCATGAAGCCGCACAACTTCCAGATCTCCAGCTTCGACCGTGCTGCCCCGCAAGGCACCGGCGCAGCCAAGGTCGGCGGTAACTACGCGGCCAGCCTGCAGCCAGGCGCGGAGGCCAAGAAGGCCAACTTCGCCGACGCCATTTACCTCGACCCGCTGACTCACACCAAGATCGAGGAAGTCGGTTCGGCCAACTTCTTCGGTATCACCGCCAACAACGAGTTCGTCACGCCGAAATCGGCCTCGGTGTTGCCAGGCATCACCCGCCTGTCGCTGATGGAACTGGCGCAATCGCGCCTGGGCCTGAAAGTGATCGAAGGCGATGTCGAAATCAGCAACCTGGACCGCTTCATCGAAGCCGGTGCCTGCGGTACCGCTGCGGTGATCACCCCGATCGGCGGCATCGAGTACAACGGCAAGCTGCACGTGTTCCACGACCTGGAAAAGGTCGGCCCGGTTACCCAGAAGCTCTACGACGAGCTGACCGGCATCCAGAGCGGTGATGTCGAAGCACCGGCAGGCTGGATCGTCAAAGTCGCCTGAGTCGTTTCAGCGGTTTGAAAACGGGGCATGCCAGCAATGGCATGCCCCGTTTTTATTGGTGTGGGAGTTGGGCACACGCCTTAGGCCAGGCGACGCTGCATCAGCAGGTGCCGGACTTTGTCGAACGCCCAGTTGTACAGCACGGTGTAGGGCAGGATGATCACGAAGAAGCCCAGCTCCACCATGAACGCCTGCAAAAGCGAAATATCCAGCATCCACGCGGCCACCGGCAGGCACCAGACTACCAGGCCGGCCTCGAAGCCCAGGCCGTGCGCGAAACGCGCGCGGGCCTGCCAGTGGATCCGCTCGGTCTGTACATAACGATCGATCAGCGCGTTGTAGACCATATTCCACAGCATGGCGATCACCGACAGGGTCACCGCCAGCGCGCCGGCTGTCGCCAGCGATTTGCCCATGACCCAGGACAACAGCGGCGCACACAGCAGCACTGCGAACACTTCATAACCGACGGCGTGAACCAGGCGTTCGGTGAAAGAGACGTTTTTCATTGCAAATTCCATCCAGTGCGTGAGTCGTGCTTCCTATTTTCTTTGATAGAACAGATACTCGCGATATAGCTACCATCGGTTTTATCAATACATGCGCTACTCACCCGAAGCCTTGGTTGCGTTTGTCGAAGCCGCATCGCTGGGGTCTTTTTCCGCCGCTGCGCGCAAGCTGCGCAAAAGCCAGTCCACTATCAGCATCGCGATCGCCAACTTTGAGGCCGATGTTGGTTGCCCGCTGTTTGACCGCACTGGCCGCCATCCCACGCTGAACGAGGCTGGCCGGCAGGTACTGAGGCGTGTCGAGGCGATTCTCGATGCCAGCGCCCAGCTCGATGCACTGGCGGTGCGGCTGGCAGAACATGTCGAGGCGCTGGTGTCGGTGGTGATGTCGGACAGCTACAGCGTTACCTTCCAGGGTGCGGTAATGGCCCGGTTTGCTGAGCACTACCCGCACACCGAGCTGCGCTGCGGGCCGTCGGAGGATGCCGATGTAATCGAAATGATCCAGCTGGGCATGGCGCAGATCGGCATTCTTGCCACACAGCCCAATTACCCTGCCGACGTTGCAGTGGCGCGTTTGCCCGAGCAGGCGGAATTCGCCGTGTACGTGGCCAGCGGGCACCCGCTGGCGGGCATTGCGCAGGTGCAAACGCAGCACCTCGAAAACGCACGCCAGTTATATATCAAGACCTACGCGCCAAGCCTGCATCAGGGCCGTGGCCAGGCTTGGTCGGCACCGGATTACCTCACCCTGCTCGAGTTCGCCGTGCGCGGGTTTGGCTGGGCCGAACTGCCCAAGGCGCTGGTGGCGCGGTTTGGCAGTGGGCTGGTGGAGTTGCAGGTGGCCGGCTATCCACGGCGGATTGATATGGATGTGGCCTGGTCGAGCCGCCGGGCACTGGGCCTGGCCGGGCAGTGGCTGGTGCGTCAGATGTTGAATCGGTAGCCGGATAACGCCTTCCTCAAGTGTGCGCCCAGGCACAACAACCAGTACACCCAGCGACAAGCCTTCCCCCCACCCTGCCCCGTAGCCTGTCACCACGCGCCGCCCACCGCGGCACGCAGCCAAACTACAAGAACAAACGTTGGTGACCTATGCAGACAGTACCGATCACCCTGGCGGTTGTACGCGGAGCGCTGGAAACAGCGCAACGCGAGATGACCCTGACCCTGGAAAAGACCGGCCGCTCCAGTGTGTTCAACCTGGCCCACGACTATTCCAACTCGCTGTTCGACCACCTGCCGGAAATGATCCTGCAAGGCCAGGACATCCCGATCCACCTAGGCTCGCTGATACCGGCCATGAAGTGCGTGGCCGAGTTCTTCGCTGACGACATCGCCGAAGGCGACGTGATCTACCACAACGACCCGGCCTACAAGGGCAGCCATATTCTCGACTGCTGCATGTACAAGCCGGTGTATTACCAGGGTGAACTGGTCTTCTGGACCGTGTGCAAGGGCCACCTGACCGATATCGGCGGCCCGGTGCCGGCTGGCTACAACCCCGATGCCAAGGAAATTTACGCCGAAGGCCTGCGCATTCCCCCGGTCAAGCTGTGGGAAAAGGGCAAGCGCCGCGAAGACGTGATCAACTTCATGCTCACCAACATGCGCGCCCGCCCCTATCAGGAAGGCGACCTCAACGCCCAGTACGGGGCCTGCAAGGTCGGCGAGCGACACCTTCTGGAGCTGCTCGACAAATATGGCGTGGCGCAAGTACGTGCCTGTATTGCCGAGCTGAAGAACATGGCCGACCGGCACATGCGTGCGTTGCTGCGCGACGTGCCGGACGGCGACTACAGCGGCACCGCAGTACTGGAAGATTCCGGCCACGGCCTGGGTCAACTGGCCATTACTGCCCATGTGCAGATTCGCGGCGACCAGGCCCACGTGCGCATCGAAAGCCCGCCGCAGGTGCCCTACTTTATCAACTCCTACGAAGGCAACTCGGTGTCTGGCGTGTACCTGGGGTTGATGATGTTCGCCCAGGTGGCGCCGCCCTACAACGAGGGCCTGTACCGCTGTGTCACGGTCGATGTCGGGCCCAGGGGTACGCTGTGCAACGCCGAGGAACCGGCGCCCCACGTCAACTGCACCACCACGCCGATGGAAACCCTGGCCGATGCCGTGCGCACGGCACTGGAGCAAGCCTCACCACAGCGGGTGACCGCCTCCTGGGGGCATACCAGTGGCATCAATATCGCCGGCCGCGACCTGCGCAACGGCAACAGTGAGTACGTGACCATGGTGCTGGCCTCGATCATCTCCGGCGCCGGTGCCAACCAGGTGATGGACGGCTGGCACGCCTGCGGTCCGCTGTGCTGCTTCGGGGCGCTGATGAGCGGTGACATCGAACTGCTGGAACATGCCTACCCGGTGCTGATCCACCGTTACAGCCTGATGGCCGACAGCGGCGGTGCCGGCAGATTCCGCGGTGGCTCGGGCACCCGCCTGGAAATCGAACCGCTGGACCACGCAATGACCGTGGTCGGTTTTGGCGAGGGCCGTCAACTGCCCACCGCCGGTGCCGCCGGCGCACGCAATACCCTGCTGGAGCCCAAGCTGGGCCGGCTGATTCACCGCCACGCCGACGGCAGCGAGGACCACTACACGCAAAACCCGATGCTGACCCTGCAGCCCGGCGAACGCATCATCAACATCAACCCCGGTGGTGGTGGCTACGGCGACCCCCTGCAGCGCCCCATTGCCTCGGTGTTGCAGGATGTACGCAACGGCCTGGTTTCGCCCCAAGGCGCGGCCTTGGAGTACGGCGTGGTCCTCGATGCCGATGGCCAGCTGGATGAAACCGCCACCCGCCTCGCCCGCGCCCCGCACTGACCGGAGAATCATCATGCGTAACCAATATCGCCTGGGCATCGACGCCGGCGGCACCTTCACCGATTTCATCCTGGCCGACCGCGCCGGCGGTGTACAGCTGTTCAAGGCGCCATCCACACCGCAGGACGGCACCCTGGCCATTCGTGCCGGCCTGGCGCAAATCGCCGATGCCACCGGTCACAGCCCGGCCGAGCTGATCGCCAACTGCGACCTGTGCATCAATGGCACCACCGTGGCCCTCAACGCACTGATCGAGCGCACCGGGGTCAAGGTCGGCCTGCTGTGCACCGAAGGCCATGAGGACAGCCTGGAAATCCGCCTGGGACACAAGGAAGAAGGCCACCGCTACGATGCCCACTACCCGCCAGCGCACATGCTCGTCCCGCGCCACCTGCGCCGCCCGATCGCGGGGCGCATGCTTGGCGATGGCCGCGAATACAGCCCGCTGGACGAGCGCGCCATCCACGCCGCCATCGACTACTTCCGTGCCGAAGGCGTGCAGGCCGTGGCCATTTCCTTCCTGTGGTCGGTGCGCAACCCCAGCCACGAGCAGCGTGCCGCCGAGCTAGTACGAGCGGCGCTGCCTGGAGTGTTCGTCTGCACCGGTTGCGAAGTGTTCCCGCAGATCCGTGAGTACACCCGCACCTCCACCACCGTGGTCAATGCGTATCTCAGCCCGGTGATGGCGCGCTACGTGGCGCGTATCGACAGCCTGTTCCAGGAGCTTGGCGCGCAGCAGCCGGTGCGCTACTTCCAGTCCAACGGCGGGCTGGCACCCGGGCACCTGATGCGCGAGCGCGCGGTGAATGCGATCAACTCCGGCCCCGCTTCGGCACCCCAGGCCGGGCTGGCGGTGGCCCGCCCGTTCGGCATCGACAACGTCATCACCGTGGACATGGGCGGCACCTCGTTCGACATCACCCTGACCAACGCCGGGCGCACCAACTTCAGCAAGGACGTGGACTTCCTGCGCCAGCGCATCGGCGTGCCGATGATCCAGGTGGAAACCCTGGGCGCCGGCGGTGGCTCCATCGCCCACCTGGACGAGTTCGGCATGCTCCAGGTCGGCCCGCGCAGCGCCGGCGCCATGCCTGGGCCTGTTTGCTATGGCAAGGGCGGCAGCGAGCCGACCGTGACCGACGCCAACCTGGCCCTGGGCTACCTGCCCGATGGCGCGCTGCTGGGCGGCAGCATTCGCTTGAACCGCCAGGCTGCGCTGGACGCCATTCGCAGCAACATCGCCGAGCCGCTGGGCATCAGCGTGGAGCGCGCCGCGTTCGGGATCACCACACTGGTCAACCTGAACATGGTCAACGGCATCCGGCGTGTGTCCATCGAACGCGGCCACGACCCACGCGACTTCGCGCTGATCGGCGCAGGCGGCGCAGCGGGCATGCACGTGGTGCGCCTGGCCGAGGAAATCGGCATGCAGACTGTGCTGATCCCCAAGGTGGCCTCGGGCTTGTGCGCCTTCGGCCAGATCCTTTCCGATGTGCGCTACGACCAGCTCACCAGCCTGTCGATGCGCGTGGACGGCGAGCACGTGAACCTGGCGCAGCTCAACCAGGCTCTGGCTGAACTGCGCCAGCAAGGCCTGGCGAACCTGCGCGAAGACGGCTTTGGCGACCAGGCCAGCAGCTGCCACTACACCCTGGAAATGCGCTACCTGGGGCAGATCCATGAATGCAGTGTCGAACTGGAGCAGCACGCCTTGGATGACACCGGCCTGGCCGCACTGATCAGCCGCTTCCACACCCGTCACCAGACCCTGTACTCGTACAGCGAGCCGGACAGCCCGGTGGAGTTGGTGAACCTGGAATGCTCGGTGATCGGCCACCTGCCGCGCCCTCCGCAACCCGAGTTGTCGGGCCCGGCCGAGCCTGGGGTGCCGGCGCCGGGCACGCTGCGGCCGATGCTGTTCAGTGCCGACGGCGGCTGGCAAGCCACGCCCGTGTTCAACGGCAACCGGTTGCTGCAGGGTCAGACCGTGCACGGCCCTTGCGTGATCGAGGAAGACACCACCAATATCGTCATCCCGCCTGGCTGGCAGGCGCGGCTGGAGCCTTCGGCGACCTACCGGGTGACACGCGGGGCTTGATCGAAAGGTCGGCCTACGCCGATCATGGGGCCTGACAACCGCCCGGCAGTTTGCGCTGCCGGGCGGTTTGCACAATAACAAGAGCTGCTTGAGTAGCTTGCCTGCAGTTCCTTTTTTCAATGCTGCCCTCTTTGAAAAAGGACCACCATGCCCACAGAACTCTCGACCCACGGCTGGCCACAGCCGGAGCGCCAGGCGCGTTGGGCCCAAGCCATCAGTGACACTTACTTCCCGTTAACCCTGGAGTTCGCCACCGCACAGCCGTTCGACGGCCACCTGCAGCGCTGGAGCACCCCCAGCACGCCGCTCAGCCTGTCGCGCCTGCGCTCCAGCCAGCTGGGCTACTCGCGCAGCAAGGTGCACATCGGCCAGGACCATGAAGCGTTCTACCTGGTGACCGTGCCGCGCAGCAGCGAGGTGCATTTCGAACAGGACGGCCAGCAGCTCAGTTGCAGCCCGGGCGGTTTCATCGTCGAGCGCGGCGATGCGCCCTACCGCTTCCATTACGGCAAGCAGAACGATTTGTGGGTGCTGAAGCTGCCCGAACGCGCACTCAAGGCCAACCTGCTCGGGCACAAGCGCTACACCCGCCATTGCTTCGATGCCAGCCAGGGCCTGGGTCGCATCTTCGTCGAGCAGCTGGACCTGTGCGCCCGCCACTTCGACGCCAGCCCAGCCGCCGCCCGCCACCTGCTGCTGGAGCAGGCCACCGCCACCCTGCTGCTGGCCTTGCAACAGGACCAGCGGGTGCTGGGCAGCGAAGGCAGCAACCTCAGCACCCTGCACCTGACGCGGGTCGAGCAGTACGTGCAGCAACACCTTGGCGACCCAGAGCTGTCGCCAGCCGCCATCGCCGGTGCCTGCGGGCTGTCGCTGCGCTACCTGCACAAGCTGTTCGCGATCACACCCTATACCCTCGGTGAGTGGGTGCGTCACCAACGCCTGGAGGCCGTGCACCGGCAACTGCGCGACCCGCACTGCCACCTGGCCATCGGCGAACTGGCGTTTCGCTGGGGTTTTACCGACCAGGCGCAGTTCACCCGGGCGTTTCGCCAGCGTTATGGGTGCACGGCGCGGGAGGTTCGGGCTGCGTGTGCGCACTGAGGCGCTGCGGCAGCATTCAGGCCAGGCGCTGAAGTTGCGCGATCAACCCCCGCCGCGACATCCACCACCGTCCAGCTGTCATCCGGGTCAAAGCGCTTCATCTGCCCAGCCAGCTTGTCGCCATGCGGCCCGAGGTCTTTTTCGAAGACCTGGCCGTCATGGCTGATCATGAAGCTCATCACGCCGGTATCGTCGTACCTGGCCGGCCAGGCGACCATGGCGAAACCGCGGCTCATCTGGTTGCCGATCAGGTAACTGTAGGCGCCACCCGGGGCGGAGGGCCCCTGGGCATCGAGGATGCGAAAGTGGTAGCCGTACCAGGCGTCACCGACCACATCCTGGCCAAAAAGCGGGCCTAGCGGGCTGACCTCACCGTCGCCGTTGTCGTCCCAGTACAGCCCGTCATGCTTGCCCGGCTCGCTGAATACCTTCTGCGCGTATTCCAGCGCCCCGTTACCGTTATGGTCCTGGGTGGCGTAGTCCATTTGCGCGTCGTGGTAGGCCAGCAGCGACTGCAAGGTGCCCAGCTCGTTGCGGCCAATGCGCCGGGCGCGGATTTCGGCGCTGCCGGCCTTGAGGTCGAAGTGCCAACCCTGGCGGCTTTTGCTCAGCGGTATGGGCAAGGTCCAGTGGTCACTGCCTACCGCCAGTATGGCCTTGTCCTCACCAGGCCGGTCGATACTGTGCTGCGCATGGTATTGCGCCAGGAACGTGTCCACGTCGCTGCGTTGCACGCCGCCGCGCGGTATGTAGGTACGCCAGTCATCGCCCAGCAACTGGGCCAGGCGGGCCTCGTCAGCTTTTGTCTCGCCCAGCGCTGCGACAAAGGAATCCACTGCTTGCTCCGGCGTCGCGAAGGTTTGTTGCGCTGTGGCCAACGCTGAGCTGGCCATGCCTGCCGCCAGCAGCAATGCCGCCAACGCCCGGCGGCTCATCGCCGGCCCCCTGCACCACGGCGCGCCGGCGCACTCGGCCGCGATATGGCGTGCCCCGCGGCACGCGATGCATTGGGGCGCTGGGCAAACGCCTGGCTGACGTGGCCACGGCTGGCCTGCGCGCTGGTGCGTGACGGTGCGCGCACGCCGTCGAAGGCATTGTTGCGGGCCCGGCCTGCGGTACCGGCAGCGCGGTTATGGGCCAACTGCCGCGCCTGGCCTTCACCATGCCGCGCCCGGGTACTGCGCAGTTCCTGGCGACGGTCGGCCGCCCTCGCGTTATCGCCAAGGGGCTGCACGCGCTGGCCGCCCGCATTGCCTGCCTGCGCTTCACGCACTTGCTGGCGTGCCTGCCGGTTATTGGTCGCCGGCCGTTCGATGCCGGCCCGGTCCATCGAGGCCCTGGCCTTGTCACGGGCCTGCGCGCGCTGGGCGTCGTCACCGCGAAAGGCCGTACGTTGCGTGGCGCCGTCCAGCTGGCGGCCATACTGCTGGCGACTGCGGGCGTCGCGATAAGGCACACCTTCGCGGTTGACGGTGTTGTGCCGCCATTTGTTCTGGTTGTTGCTGATACGGTTGCTGACGTTGAGGTTGTTGTAGCGGTTGACGTCGATGTCGATGTCATTGTGGCCCCAGTCACAGTTGCCCCACAGCGAACTGACAATTGCCACGCCAGTACCGAAGGCCAGGCCCGCCACCAGTGCGGAGCCGGCGTAATACAGGGGCGGCGGCGGGTAGTAGGCCGGTGGCGAAGCGGGATAGGCCCAGGTGCCATAGGCGGTGGTGGGGTTGTAGCTGGGCACGTAAACCACCTGCGGGTCGGCCGGCTGGATGATGATGGTACTCGGCGGGCTGCTGGCTACAGGCGCCTGGGTGCTGGCCGCCGGTGCCGGGGCGGCCTGCACGGTAACGTTCTGGTACTGGTTGCTCTGCAGGTTGCCGGCAGCCTGTGCCTGGTGACGCAAGCGCTGCACGCCGGCCATGACATCGTCGGGCTGGGCAAGGAAGGCATCGCCCAGGCGCTGGACCCAGGCCGGGTCCTGGCCGAGGGTCGCCAGCACCTGCGGGAACGCCACCAGCGCTTGTACGCTCGGGTCCCACGGCTGCTTGGCAACTTGCCTGACCGCATCGTCGCCGGACGCCTTGGGGTTGGCCTTGGACCAGGTGACGGCTTCGCTCACCTGCCCGGGGTAGGTGGCCGCCATCAGTACCTGGGCCAGCAGCGCATCGGGGTACAACGCGATGGGCGCGAGCATCTGGTCCAGCTGTGCCTGGGTGAAAACCGGGTCTTTGGCCGCGACCGCATCGGCCGCCGCAGGCGGCTCGGTGGCCGGTACCTCTGCTGCCAGCACCAGGCCGGGCACGGTGCCAAGGCACAGTGCTGCCGTCAAAACCACACACAGTGGCATGCGCATCGCTTATCCCCAAGACCAGGCCGCGTGGGTTAAGGGTAGCAACGATGGTGAATTCGGCCATCGGGCATAAACCGCCAGCGGCTCACGCGCGGTCGATAGTCACTATCGAGAATGGCAATTTCTGCCAAACGGCATTGCCGAATAACCTTGCTCCATCGACTCGCCAACTACCACAGGCCCCCGGAGCTCACCCATGAATACCCTGGCCCGCCCGCTGCTCGCCATCTTTGCCGTTTTTGCCATCGCCATCAGCAGCGGCTGTGCCAGCCACCCCGAACTGCGTGCATACACCGCCGACGAAACCCGCCAGCTGCAGCTGGAAGCGTTGCAGCGCCGGGGCCTTTCGCTGGACGACTACGAGTTGCAGCGGCGGGTGATCCAGCGTGCCGGCAACCTGCCTGTGGTGACGGAAGCCGCCGACGCTGACCGTTCGACCAAAGGCTGAACCGGCTAACCGGCGGTTCCCTCCAGCCACCTGCGCAGGTATCCTCTACCGCTCAACCGCAAGCTTTCCAGGATGGAGACC
Organism: Pseudomonas sp. 8_5_2; assembly: GCF_059295255.1. NCBI lineage: Bacteria > Pseudomonadati > Pseudomonadota > Gammaproteobacteria > Pseudomonadales > Pseudomonadaceae > Pseudomonas > Pseudomonas sp. 8_5_2. Next base: position 2,734,885 of record NZ_CM181238.1, on the reverse strand, counting down.
ATGACCAGGCCTCTTCTATTGTTGAGCGCTGCACTGCTATTCAGCCCCATGCTGCTGGCCCAGCAGATCAAACGCGATCTGGGCGGCTTCGACTTCACGCTCGGCACCACCCCATCACGCAGCATGGCCCAAGGGCTGATTTCGCCCAGTGCCGTCGGTGCCTTTCACGGCGGCCTGGACCTGAGCCACCCCAGTGGCTGGTACATTGGCCAGTACGCCCCCAGCATGGGCGTTACCGCCGATTCGACGCTGCGGCTGGACAGCTACCTGGGCTACAAGCACCACTTCGACAGCAGCCTGGGCTACGAAATGGGGTTGATCCACTACAGCCAGCCGAATATCGCAGGCCCCGACAGCTATGCGCTGTATGGGGGTATTTCGGTGCTGGGCAGCCGCTTCGGCGGGGCGCTGCGCGACAACCCCGACAACCGCACCGGCACCCTGTTTGCCGACTTCGGCCAACTGCCGCTGTTCGCTGTCGACCTGACCGTCAAGCTCGCTCATCACCGTTTGGGCACGCCGTTCACCATTGGTGATGGCAGCCAGGTCAGTGGGTTCTCCGACTGGTCGCTGGAGCTGTCGCGGCCTTGGCTTGGCATCGACCTCAACCTCATCTACAGCAACTCCAACCTCAGTGGCGACGGGTGTGACGCATACTCGGGCATCAACACCTATTGCGACAGCGTGGTCACGCTCAAGGCGCAGCGCAGTTTCTTTTAACGGCGCGGCGCCAGTGCCAGGGCGATACCCCCCAGCACCACAACGCAGGCCACCAGCAGGCGCACCGACAGCGGTTCACCAATCAGCACAACCCCACCCAGTGCGGCAATGACCGGCACGCTCAGCTGCATGGTCGCTGCCTGTTGCGCAGTGACCTGCCTGACCACGCCATACCACACCGCATAACCCGCGCCAGATGCCAGCACGCCGGAGCCCAGGGCATACAACCAACCCGGCGTGGTGAGGTGTGGGCCTGCGCTCAGCAGCAGCATCGGTGTCAACAGCACCAGCCAGGGCAAACTACGCATGAAGTTGCCGGCAGTGTCGGCCAATGGCCTGGGCGAGCCTTTGCCCAGCAGCGTGTACACCCCCCAGGCGACGCCGGACAAAGCCATGAGCAAGGCACTGGGCAAGGGTGGCGCCTCGGCCCCGGGCAGCAGCAGCACCAGCAGGCCGGCAAAGGCGATCAGCATCCCCAGCAACATGCGCACGGTGATGTGTTCGCCCTTGTACCAGGCGAACCCGAACATGGTGATCTGCACGGCGCCGAACAGCAGCAAGGCACCTGCACCTGCGCCCAGTTGCAGGTACGCGGCAGAAAACAGGAACGCGTACAGGAACAGAGCCAGACCGCCCCGCCAGCTGCCGCCCATGGCGAGCACCGGCCGACGCAGGCGGAGCAACAACAGCAGGAACAACGCACCACTGGCCAGGCGTACCACCGTGAACGATGCCGGGTCGATGGCCCCGTCCTTCAGCGCCAGCCGGCAGAACACCGAATTGGCGGCGAAGGCCACCAGGCTGAACAATGCAGGCCAGAGCCAGGAACGGGCCTTGCGGTTGGTAAGCGTGGTGGTGCCGGTGCTCATGGTGGGGTCACCTCTGAGGGGGAACTGTTGTTGTAGCGGGGATGCTGACAGGACCTGCGTCGATATACAACAGATGGGGTTTTGGCGCTTGGTTGGCCGGCGAGCCCGATGGTCAGGCACCCGGATAGCATCAGGGCTTACAGGCGCTGAAAATGCTGTGCAAGCACCTGTAAGCCCTGATGCAACGCCCCAAAGTCCTAGCCCGCTGCCACAGCGTCGATCTCCACCAGCATGCCGTCCAGCGCCAGCCGGGGCACCGGTATGAGTGTGCAAGTCGGCTTCATGTTCGGCCCCCAGGCCTCGTCGGCCGCGGCCACCCATTCGCGCAGCCGTGCTTGCGAATGCTCGACCACCAGCAGTGTCAACTTGACGACCTGGGCCAAGCCGGCGCCTTTCGATACCAAAGCCAGCTCCAGGTTGGCCAGCGCCTGGCGCGCCTGCTCGGCGAACACGGGCGACAACGCGCCGTCGCGGTCCTCCCCGCCCTGGCCGGCGATAAACAGCAGGCGGCTGCCGGCACGCACCTCGGCAACGTGGGAATACGCGTTGCTACTGGGGTCGTAGAGGCCTTCTGGGTTGCTTAGCTGGAATGCACTTGATGGGGTCACGACAAGCCCTCGTTCAGTTGAAAGAGTGGCGGAGTATCGGACCTTAAGTTAACTCGAGGTCAAGCCCGAAAAGGCGGGGACGCTCGCCAGGCAAGCCTCGCGATGTAGGACGTTTCGCACAACGTGGCAGCTACCGTAAACCACGCGTCTGTTTGCGCCGTCGCTGACAGGCGTTAGATTGCCCATCCCGGCACGGAGGCCTGCATGCAACAAGGAAACCCCATGAGCAAACATGACTTTCAACTCGCCTACACCATCAAGCCGCGCGACCCGGATGAAGATGAATACGATGCCGCGCAGGCACGCCAGCGCCTGCGGGAAAACATTGGCCTGGACACCGTGGAGCATATCGAGACCACACTGCTGGGCTGGGTACAGCTCGCCAGCCTTTCCAAGGCGGACAAAGCCCTTGAAGCGGAGCGGGTTATCCGCGAGCGCATTCATGCAGAACTCAAACAGCTGCGAGTACTGTCGAGCGTAAAATTCTACGGCTGCCTGATGGTCGACGGCCTGGGCCCGGCGATCCGCTTCAATATCGTCTAGCTTGCGGCGCGGCATCGGGCGCCCCTGCGCCTGATGCCGACGATGCTCACTTCTCTTCCAGCACTACCCTGCCCTTCACCGCCCGCGGCCCGCGCAAGGCCCAAACCAGCAGGCCGATGACAGGTGCGTAAACCACGAACACGATCCACAGCATCTTGCGCTCGGCGCGCCGCTCACTGCCGATGATGTGCCAGATGGCCCATACTTCAAGCAGGATCACCGCGATTGCAACGAGGAACCAGATTGTTCCGATTTCCATGAGCATCCTCCCATTGGCATGTACTGGCTTAGGTGGCAGCGAGCGCCAAGGGTTCAGACGGATTTGCCTGCCTTGAGGCTCCACGCCGGCAAGCCAGCTTCTTCAAGTAAAGCACCAGACGCTGGCTTTGTGCAGTTCATGTGGGCGCTGGTTGCCACACCAGGCCGCTTGCATGAACACGACCTGCAATACGTCACAACCACCCGGAAAGTTGTCTTTCCCCCGGCCAGCCCCCACACTCTCCAGGCCAGCCAGGAAGCGGAGTCCAGAGTGCCCACGCCACGCCAGTTCAGCAAGAAGACCAGTACCAGCAACATGCTGCGGCTGAAAACCAGCAGCGCCAATGCCCAGGCCCCCTATCGGGTCGATTTCATCCTGCTCGAACACTTCTCGATGGCCAGCTTCACCGTGGCCATGGACGTGCTGGTCACAGCCAACCTGCTACGTGCCGACAGCTTCCAGTTCACCGCGCTGTCGCTGGACGGCGACCGGGTACTCAGCGACCTGGGGCTGGAGCTGGTGGCCACCGAGCTGTCTGCCGAGGCGTTGAAGGAACTTGACCTGCTGGTTGTCTGCGGCGGCTTGCGCACACCGTTGAAGTACTCGCAACTCGACCGCCTGCTAGATGACAGTGCCGCTCACGGCATGGCCTTGGGCGGCCTGTGGAACGGCGCGTGGTTCCTGGGTCGCGCCGGGGTGCTGGACGATTATGGCTGCAGCATTCACCCCGAGCAGCGCGCCAGCTTGTCCGAACGCAGCCCGCAAACGCGCATCACCCCGGCCAGCTTCACCCTCGATCGCGACCGCCTCACCGCCGCCAGCCCGAATGGCGCCATGGAGCTGATGCTGGGCCTGGTGCGCAGGCTGTACGGCGACGGCCTGGCCGAGGGCGTGGAGGAAATCCTGTCGTTCTCGGGCGCACGCTACCGCCAGGTCGGCCCAGGGGCGAAGAAATCCATGAGCCTGCACCTGCGTACCATCGTCGAGCTGATGGAAAACAACCTCGAGGAAACCCTCAGCCTTGACCAGCTGGCCGCCTACAGCGGGCGCTCGCGCCGTCAGATCGACCGCCTGTTCCAGGCCCAGCTGGGAACGTCGCCGCGGCGCTATTACATGGAACTGCGCATCACCAAGAGCCGCCGGCTGCTGCAGTACTCCGACCTGTCGGTGATGGAGGTGGCAGTGGCCTGCGGGTTTGTCTCGGTGTCGCACTTCAGCAAGTGCTATGCGGCGTACTTCGGGTACCCGCCGTCGCGGGAGCAGCGCCTGGGCGAATAACCGGGCATATCGAGTGCCGCCCGCGCGGTGCTCGATCTCACTGGCGCAACACCCTGTCAGCCTGCTCAGACGCAGATATAGCGCAGCACCGCATCACAGATCATGGCCTTGTGGCGCAGCTTGATTTGCTCGTCGGACAGATCGATCTGGAAGATCTCGCCAAAGGTGTGGCGATTCGATACCCGGTAGAAGCAGAACGCGCTCATCAGCATGTGCAGGTCGATAACCTCGATGCCAGTGCGGAATACGCCTTCCTGCACACCACGGTGCAGGGTATTGCCCAGGGCTTCGAGCACCAGGCTGCTCATTTCGCGAATCGCCGGCGACTGCTTCACGTATTCGCCATAGTGGATGTTCTCCGTGCAGATGATCCGCACGAAGTCGACATTGCGGTCGTGGTGATCGAAGGTGAACTCCACCAACCGACGGATCGCCTGCTCGGCCGGCAGCGACTCCAGGTCGAGGCTTTGCTCGGTCTTGCGGATATCGCCGTACAGCTTGATCAGGCACTCGCAGTACAGCTGCTCCTTGCTGCCGAAGTAGTAGTAGATCATGCGCTTGGAGGTGGCGGTGCGCTCGGCAATGGCGTCGACGCGGGCGCCGGCCAGCCCTTGCTGGACGAATTCGTTGATGGCGGCCTGGAGGATGTCCTCGCGGGTTTTCTCGGGGTTGTTCTTGCGCGTTCTGCGCACCCCTTCGGTTTCAGGCTGGCCGAGGCCGACTACGGAATCACTCATACCCACTCACAGGCTGTTTATTGGAATAGGGGGATTATCCGTGAGCGCGACCATGCAGGGAAGCACGCTGTTGGTCGGGTAGCCAGGTAGCAGCCCTGCTGGCTGGCCTTGTCAGCGCCCGGCACAACCCGCTAGCCTGCCTGCCACTGCCCCGGACGGACCCTGCCCCATGCAACCGCGCGACCTCGCCGCCTACCTGTTCCTGGCCATCGCCTGGGGCTTTTCGTTCCTGGTGGTACTCAAGGTGGTGCATGCCTTTGGCTGGGTTGGCGCGGTCAGCCTGCGGGCACTGATCGCCGGGGGTACCCTGGCGCTGCTCGCCGCGCTGCTGGGCCGCACACTGCGCCTGCGGCCACTGCTGGTCCCGCTGCTGGTGGTGGGCGCCACGACGGTGGCTGGGCAGCTGATCGGCCTGTCGTACGCCACCCCGCGCATCGGCACGGCAATGGCGGCGATTATTGTCGCCACCATTCCGCTGTTCTCGATGCTGATCGGACGCGTCTGGGGCCTTGAGAAAATCACCCGGCAGGGCCTGGCAGGGTTGCTGCTGGGTATTGTCGGCATCGCCATCCTGGTGGGCTTCCCCGCCCGGCCTATCGATGACGACTTCATCCACGGCTGCATCGCTTCGCTGCTCGGCTGCATCAGCGCCGCTTACGGCAGCAACTACGCCAGCCTGCACTTGCGCGGCCAGGACCCCTGGACGGTAACCGGCGGCGCGTTCCTGGCGGGCGGGTTGCTGACCTTGCCACTGCTGCTGGTAGTGCCGGTGCCCAGTGTGCCGCAAGCCAGCGACTGGCTGTACCTGCTGCTTAGCGGCGCGGTGATGAGCGCCACCACCTACGTGCTGTACTTTGGCCTGGTGGCACGCATCGGCGCTACCCGCGCCATCAGCGTGGAGTTCGTGGTCACCCTGGTGGCGGTAGTGGTCGGCGCGTTGTTCCTCGATGAGGCGCTGAGCCTGTTGCAGGCCGCCGGCGGCGTGGTGATTCTGCTCGGCTGCATGCTGGTGCTGGGGCTGCTGCCGGGGCGCAAGCGGCGCTTGCCCAGCTAAGCGCGGGGTCAGTCGCGCTGTGCGGTATCTGGCTGCAGCGGCGGGGTCAGGTGCAGCACACGGTTGCGACCGCCTTCAGCCAGCAGGTAACCGCCCTTGCCATCGGCGGCTATGGACTGAGGGGCTTTCAGGAAGGTCAGTACAGTGTGCTGAATACCCTGGGCATCAACGCGCAGCAGGCGTGCGCGATGGGTGTTGTCTTCGCTGATCCACAGGCCGCGCTGGTCGCAGAACAGGAACGTGGGGTTACGCAGGCCATCGACCACTACCGGGTCCTTGCCATCCTCGGACAGGGCGCGGACCTTGCCATTGGCCTTCTCGGTGTACAGCAGGCGGCCATCGCTGCAGCGGGTGAGGCCTTCGGTTTCGGTCAGGCCGGCGCGCAGTACATCGAGCTGGCCGCTGTTCCAGTCATAGCGCATCAAACGACCATTGCCCTTGCGGTCCTCAATGGCATACAGGTAATCGCCGTCATTCCACAGGCCCTGCACGCTCTCGCCATCGAACAGTCGAGTCACCCGGCCATCACGGGCCAGGCTGACCGGAGCGAGCCCGCCTTCCTGGCTGAACACCCAGCCGCCCTGCGCCGCCACCATACCGTCAGGCTTGGACAGGTTGTCGATGACCACCACCCGGTCGCCCTGCGCGGTGATCTTGAGAATGCTGCCCTGGCCATCATCCAGCTCGCGGCTGACCAGCAGGCTGCCATCAGCTTGCGGCAACAGCGACGCGGCCTTGGTCACATCCCGGTGCAGCACCTCGACGCCCCAGCCGGCTGCAGCCTGCACCGGGTAAAAACTCTGCCAGGCGAAAAAACCGAAGGTAGCCGCGAGCAGGCCAGTGGTGGCAGTCAAAGCGATACGGGTGCTGCGTTTGCGCAGGATGTGCGGCATCTAGGGGCTCCTCGGGATTGCCGGGGATGCTAGCAAGCGGATGTGAAAAAAATGTCGAAAATCGACAGATCGTTACAAAACAAAAGGATATAAAAAGAACAAAACAATCTAACAAAAGGAAATATTAAAATTGAAAGCCAACGGCCATCTCCCTAGTCTGGGTGCATCGCTAGCTGCCCCATACAAGGAACAACGCCCATGCCTTCCCGACCCTTTTCCCCCCTGCGCCGCCTGCTGATCGGCGGTTTGCTGGCCAGTGTCGCCAGTGCCCTGCTGCCGTGGTCGCAAGCCGTGGCCGAAGACGCCAAGACCTTGCGCATCGGTTACCAGAAATTCAACAGCATCAACATTCTCAAAGGTAGCGGCGCGTTGGAGAAGGCCCTGGCACCGCAGGGGGTAACTGTCAGCTGGCACGAATTTGCTGCGGGCCCACAGTTGCTCGAAGCCCTGAGCACTGGTGCAATCGACCTCGGCCACGCCGCCGACGCGCCTTCGGTGTTTGCCCAAGCCGCAGGCAAGCCGGTGGTTTACCTGGCCGCCGAACAACCCTACCCACGCGGCATCGGCCTGGTGGTGCGGGAGCAGGACCACCTGGCCCGCGTGCAGGACCTGAAAGGCAAGCGTGTAGCCACCGGCCGTGGCTGGAACGCCCAGTATCTGTTGGCCGTGGCTTTGCAACAGGCTGGCCTCAGCTACCAGGACATCACCCCCGCCTACGTCAACAATGCCGCCGACGCGGTAGCTGCCCTGCAATCGGGCAGCGTCCAGGCCGTGACCCTGTGGGACCCGTTCCTCGCCGCCGCAGAGCACCAGCCCGGCCTGAAAAACCTGCGCGATGGCAACGGTTTGTCCAGCAACCGCACCTTCTACCTGTCCACCGCCAGCTTCGCCGACCAGCACCGCGCCCTGCTGAAAACCTTCTTCGCCGAACTGGGCAGAGTCAGCCAGTGGGCCAACAGCAAGCCTGCCGAGGTTGCCGCCTTGCTGGCCCCACAGCTAGGGATCAATGCCGACGTGCTGGAAGTGGCCAGCGAACGACGCAACTACAACGCCGTGGCCATCACCCCGCAAATAATTGCAGAGCAACAGAAACTGGCCGATACCTTCCAGGGCCTGGGCCTCATCCCGCGCAAGCTGCAGGTAGCCGATGCGGTCTACCCTGCCTCCGTGTTGCCTTGAGCGGAGAATGCCAGCCATGCCCCGCCCGATCCGCTTCAACGCCTTCAGCATGAACGCCGCCAGCCACCAGTCCCCCGGCCTGTGGCGCCACCCGCGCAACACCAGCGTGGCCTTCAACCGCCTCAGCTACTGGACCGACCTGGCCCGGCTGCTCGAACGCGGCCTGTTCGACGCCCTGTTCATCGCCGATGTGCTGGGTATCTACGACGTCTACCAGGGCGGCCCCGAAGCCGCCCTGCGCGGTGGCGTGCAGGTGCCGGTCAACGACCCGCTGCTGCTGGTGCCGGCCATGGCCGGGGTCACCGAGCACCTGGGCTTCGGCGTCACCTTTTCGCTTACCTACGAGCACCCCTATCCGTTCGCCCGGCGCATGTCCACGCTCGACCATCTGAGCAATGGCCGGGTCGGCTGGAACATCGTCACCGGCTACCTCGACAGCGCCGCGCGCAACCTGGGCCTGGCGCGCCAGCTGGGCCACGACCAGCGCTACGACCTGGCCGAGGAATACCTGCAGGTGCTGTACAAATTGTGGGAAAAAAGCTGGGACGACGATGCGGTGCTGCTGGAGCGTGACAGCGGGCGCTACATCGAGCCAACCCGGGTACACCCCATCAACCATGTTGGCGAGCATTTCCAGGTCCCCGGCATGCACCTGTGCGAACCGTCGCCGCAACGCACGCCGGTGTTGTTCCAGGCCGGTGCCTCGGCACGCGGCCAGCAGTTTGCCGCGCAGCATGCCGAATGCGTGTTCATCAGTGGGCCGACGCCGACGGTGCTGCGCCGTTATGCCGACGGCATCCGCCAGGCCAGCGAAACGGCCGGGCGTGGCCGCGACGAGGTGCTGATCTACGCCCAGGCGCTGCTGATCGTCGCCCCCACGCGCGAAGAAGCCGAGGCACGCTTTGCCGATTACCGCCGCCATGTCGACCTGGACGCCGCCCTGGCGCTGCTGTCGGGGTGGACCGGTATCGACTTCGCCGACCTCGACCCCGACGCGCCCATCGAGTACGTCGAAAACGATGCCGGCCGAGCCGCCCTGGCCGCCTTCACCGCAGCCGACCCTGACCGCCGCTGGACCGTACGCGAGGCTGCCGGGTTCGTTGGCCTGGGTGGCCGCGGCCCGGTATTGGTGGGCGCTGCCAGCGACATTGCCGACCAGCTGGAGCACTGGCTGGACCTGACCGGTATCGATGGCTTCAACCTGACCTACGCCGTACAACCGGAGGACCTGGCCAATGTCGTCGAGCTGTTGGTGCCCGAGCTGCAACGCCGTGGCCGCTACCCGCTGAGCTACGCCGACGGCACCCTGCGCCACAAGTTGTTCGGCCAGGGCGACCGGTTGCCGGAGCAGCACGTGGGTCGCCAGGTCGACATTCAGCGATCAAATACCGGGTATTCCAACATTTAATTTGTGGATGGGACGCGCTCGACCCTATTCTGTCGCCACATCCCCTGCGCCGCACCGGCCGGTGCGGTTCAAGGCATGGGGAGAGAACAACAAGTCGAGATCGTCCATGTCGAACCAATCGTACTTCGCCCCCCACGGTGGGCACCCGGCTCAGACCGAGCTGCTGACTGACCGTGCCATGTTCACCGAAGCCTATGCCGTCATCCCCAAGGGCGTAATGCGTGACATCGTCACCAGCCACCTGCCGTTCTGGGACAAGATGCGCATGTGGGTCATCGCCCGCCCGCTGACCGGTTTTGCCGAAACCTTCTCCCAGTACATCGTCGAAGTGGCCCCGGAAGGCGGCAGCGAGCGCCCTGAAATGGACGCCAACGCCGAAGCCGTGGTGTTCATCGTCGAAGGCCAGCTGGACATCACCGTCGAAGGCAAGCACCACAGCCTGGTACCGGGCAGCTACGCCTTCCTGGCCCCGGGCGCCGAGTGGAGCCTGCGCAACAACAGCAAGGCCAATGTCACCTTCCACTGGCTGCGCAAGCACTACCAGAAAGTTGAAGGCCTGGATGTGCCGGAGTCCTTCGTCACCCACCGCGACAACGCCACCGTCATCGAAATGCCGGGCACCGAAGGCCGCTGGAAAACCACCCGCTTCGTCGACATGGCCGACATGCGCCACGACATGCACGTGAACATCGTCACCTTCCAGCCAGGCGGCGTGATCCCGTTCGCCGAAACCCACGTGATGGAACACGGCCTGTATGTGCTGGAAGGCAAGGCCGTGTACCGCCTGAACCAGGACTGGGTCGAAGTGGAAGCCGGCGACTTCATGTGGCTGCGCGCCTTCTGCCCGCAGGCCTGCTACGCCGGCGGCCCAGGCAACTTCAGCTACCTGCTGTACAAGGACGTCAACCGTCATGTGCACCTGACGCTCAACCCCAAGCGCTAAGCCCACGCTGATGCCCGCAAGCCCGCCAACCTGGCGGGCTTTCTGTTTGCCGCGCATACTCAGACACTTCGTCCCCGCGCGGTGCCAGCCATGAACCGCTGCCTGCTGCTCGCCACCCTGCTGCTGTGCACCCCTGCCCTGGCCGCCGATGACTGGAGCCTGGCCTACGACCGCGAAGGCATTCGCGTGTACCTGAGCGCTGCCAGCGACTCGTCCTACCAGCAGTTTCGAGGGGTCAGCACCATGAAAGCCAGCGTGCGTACCCTCACCGACCTGCAGGAGAACCTGCGGGTGGCCTGCAAGTGGCTGTACGCCTGCGATCAGATGCGCTTGCTGGACGTGGACGGCGACCGCACCTGGGTGTACCTGACCACCAACCTGCCATGGCCGACGATGCCGCGGGATATCGTGCTGAAGGTCACCAGCGAACGCCTGGAAGACGGCACCCTGCTGCGGCACCTCAGCGCCGAGCCCGACAGGATCCCCAAGGTCGAGGGGCTGATCCGGGTGCAGCGGTTGAGCGGTGAGTGGCGGATGAAACCCTTGGGTGAGCGCGAGACTGAGGTCACTTACCAGTTGCAGGCCGACCCTGCCGGGGACGTGCCGGGGTGGCTGGCCAACCGGTTTGTGGTGGATGCGCCGGTCGTGACATTGCGCACCTTGCGGGCGGTGGCGGAGCGCCAGCCTTGAAGGGCTGCTCCAGCGCCTGCATCGCGGTACCCGCCTGACCAGCGAGGGCCAGGCGCTGTCCGCGGTAATGTCCGATCCATGCAGAAGACCGCCTCGGTGTTCGATCGCCTCACCGACCAGGTTGTGCAGCGGCGTGAGGTTTATTACCTGGTGGTGCCACAAGGGCGAACCGTCACGCCGACGATCCTGGGGCTGGTGGACTGGCTGCGCGATGCATCGCCCGCTGGCTGAGCAGTCAAGCGGGGCTGCTGCGCAGCCCGAAAATTCTACGCTGCGGTGGCGGCCTGCAGCTGCGCACACGCCTTGGCCCTGCGCCGATACGCCAACAACAACCCCCCGTACCACAAGGGCATCACATACAGCGCGGTGCGAGTGTCCGGTTCCAGCGCCAGCAGGCACAGCACGAAGATCAGGAACAGCTGCGACAGCGCTGCGGTGACCTTGCCGCCCGGCAGCTTGAACTTCGACTGTGCATGCGCCAACGGGTTTTGCCGACGGTAGGCGAAGTAGGACATCAGGATCAACGACCAGGTAACGATGATCATCACGGCAGAAATGGTCGACACCAGGGTGAACACCGTCATTACTTCCGGGATCACGAACAGCAGCGTCAGCGCAATGGCCATGCACACCCCCGAGAACACCAGCGCGCGCACCGGCGTGCCCGAGCCCGACAGCCGGCCGAAGGCCACCGGCGCCTGCTGCTGATGCGACAGGCCGTACAGCATCCTCGAGCCCGAATACACGCCACTGTTGGCTGACGAGGCGGCCGAAGTCAGCACCACAAAATTGATGATACCGGCCGCGGCTGGCAGCCCGCCAAGCAGGAACAGCTCGACAAACGGACTGCGGTTAGCCGGCACATTGGCCCAGGAGATGACGCTGATGATGCACACCAGCGAACAGATATAGAACAGCAGGATGCGCACCGGGATGGTGTTGATGGCCTTGGGCAAGGTCTTTTCCGGGTCCTTGGCCTCTGCCGCTGCGGTGCCGATCAGTTCGGTACCCACAAAGGAGAAGATTGCGATCTGGAAGCCGGCAAGGAAGCCAAGGAAGCCATGGGGCATGACCACCCCCGGCGCCACCAGGTGGCTGAACGATGCGGTTACGCCGACCGGGCTGGTGTAGGACGTGGCGACCATGACCAGCCCGGTCACCACCAGTAGCACGATGGCCACGATCTTGATCAGGCCGAACCAGAACTCCACTTCACCGAACGCCTTCACCGCCAGCATGTTCAGCCCCAATAGCAGGAACATGGTGGCAAATGCCGGCAGCCAGGTGGGCACATCGGGGTACCAGTACTGGAAGAACCCCGCTACCACCACCACATCACCCACCGCCGCCACCACCCAGCTGAGCCAGTACGACCAACTGAGGATGAAGCCGGCCCGTGGGCCCAGGTAGTTGTGCACCAGCTCGGCGAACGACTCCATCTGCAGGTTGGCCAGCAGCATCTCGCCCATGGCGCGCATGATGCAGAAAACGAAGAAGCCGATGATGGCATAGACGAGAATGATCGAAGTGCCGGAAAGCGCAATGATCTTGCCCGACCCCATGAACAGGCCGGTACCAATGGCGCCACTGATCGAAATAAGCTGGATATGCCGGTTTTCCAGTCGCCGTTTAAGCACGCGACCCGCTTCCGGCGGTGTGCTTTGCGCATTGCACGTTTGCTGCATAGTTGACCTCTTATTCTTTTTTGTAAAACCTCAGCATCCCGCACCGCACCCGTTAATAGGGACTGACGTGCAGGTTCAAGTCATCAAAGACTGACGAAGCGTGGGGAGTAACACAGATGACTGACAGTGCCCGGCGCAACTTCGCAGCGGGTTTGCCTATTCAATTGAAACGCACCCGGGTGACGTGCCGCGAAAGCCGTTTAATTTTGCCAGCGGCCCAGGTCAAGCGGAACGCTACAGAGTGCACAGCGCCAACGCGATTTTGTGCAGTGTGAAAAGCCTGGGTGACAGTTTGCGCAATGCGCGCGGCCCAACGCTTGACCCTTCGGTCACATCTTGTAGGTCGAGAGCAGGATGCTGGTCTCGGTGTTTTCGATGTGTTGTATCGAGCGAATGGCGTTCAACGCCCGGTCGAAGGCTTCCAGGGTGTCGGCGCGCAGCTCTGCCATCAGGTCCCAACGGCCGTTGGTGGTATGGATCGCCACCACGTTGGGGTGCCCACGCAGCGCGTGCTTGACCTCTGCGGCGTGGTGGCCGCTGATGCCGATGCTGGTGATTGCCCGTACACCCTGGTCCAGCGCATCGGAGCGCAGGCGTACCGTGTAGCCGATGATCACGCCCTGCTCTTCGAGCCGGGTGATGCGGTTTTGCACGGTTGCCCGGGCCACCTTGAGCTTCTTCGCCAAGGTCAGCACCGGGGTACGCGCGTTGTCCCGTAACAGCGCAATCAGTTCCCGATCGATAGTATCCATTTAATCCTGCCAAATAATCAGATTGCTACTTTGGGGTGGCAGATTGTCTAGAAAGTTGACGAAACTGGCAACCTGCATTCTTCCGGTTGACGTAACCCTGCCGCAAAATATTCAGGCCGCGACACTTCGACAATTTCAAGCGTTTACCCTGCATTGCGGGGTAAGTGCACAATAACAAGGTGCAAGCACATGACGTATTTCATTGATGTTCCAACCATGTCGGACTTGGTGCATGACATTGGCGTAGCGCCGTTCATTGGCGAACTGGCTGCGGCCATTCGTGATGACTTCATGCGCTGGCAAGAGTTTGATAAATCCGCGCGTGTCGCCAGCCACTCGGAAGTGGGCGTGATCGAACTGATGCCCGTGGCCGATAACAGCCGCTACGCCTTCAAATACGTCAACGGCCACCCGGCCAACACTGCCCGTGACTTGCATACGGTAATGGCTTTTGGCGTGCTGGCCGATGTCGATACCGGCTACCCGGTGCTGCTGTCCGAACTGACCATCGCCACCGCGCTGCGCACTGCGGCCACCTCGTTGATGGCGGCGCAGGCACTGGCGCGGCCCAACTCACGCAAGATGGCGCTGATCGGTAACGGTGCGCAGAGCGAGTTCCAGGCCCTGGCCTTCCACAAACATCTGGGCATCGAAGAAATCGTCGCCTATGACACCGACCCGCTGGCCACTGCCAAGCTGATCGCCAACCTCAAGGAATACAGCGGCCTGACCATCCGCCGCGCAAGCTCGGTGGCCGAAGCGGTGAAAGGCGTCGACATCATCACCACGGTGACGGCCGACAAGGCTTACGCCACCATCATCACCGCCGACATGCTCGAACCCGGCATGCACCTGAACGCCGTGGGTGGCGACTGCCCGGGCAAGACCGAGCTGCATGCCGATGTGCTGCGCAACGCCCGGGTGTTCGTCGAGTACGAGCCGCAAACCCGCATTGAAGGCGATATCCAGCAATTGCCAGCGGACTTCCCGGTGGTCGACCTGTGGCGCGTGCTGCGAGGCGAAACCGAGGGCCGCCAGAGCGACAGCCAGGTCACCGTATTCGACTCGGTGGGCTTCGCCCTCGAAGACTACACCGTGCTACGGTACGTATTACAGCAAGCGGAAAAGCGCGGCATGGGCGCGAAGATCGACCTGGTGCCGTGGGTGGAAGACGACCCTAAAGACCTGTTCAGCCATACCCGTGGCCGTGCTGCCAAAACCCGCATCCGACGCGTTGCCTGACCTTTCCCAACGGGTATTTCTACATGGCATTTCCAACGCGTTCGATTCAAGCACCTGCAGCAGTGGTCATGGTCAGGCCGCATGCGTTCACCCCCAACCCGGAAACCGCAGCCGACAACTCGTTCCAGCGCAGCAGCAGCGGGGCTGCCGGGCAGCACCTGGCCGAAGTGGCCCGCGATGAAGTGACCCACGCCGCCGGCAGGCTGGAAGCCGAAGGCGTGCGCGTGCACCTGTTCGACGATTTTGGCGAGCACGACACCCCGGACTCGGTATTCCCCAACAACTGGTTCTCCACGCATCCAGGCGGGCACATCGCGATCTACTCGATGTACTCGCGCAACCGCCGCCGCGAGCGCCGCGCCGATGTGATCGAGATGCTCAAGCATGAGTACCGCGTGCAGGATGTGATCGACTATTCGGGGCTGGAACAGGACGACCTGTTCCTTGAGGGCACCGGCGCCATGGTCTTCGACCACCTGTCGCGGGTGGCCTACACCGCACGCTCCAACCGCGCCGACCCGATTGCCCTCGAGCGTTTCAGCACGCACTTCAATTTCGAGCCGATGGTGTTCGATACTGCCGATGAGCACGGCACGCCGATCTACCACACCAACGTGCTGATGTGCGTGGCGACCGAGTTTGCCCTGGTGGGGTTTGACACGTTCACCAACAAGGCGCGGGCTGAAGAAGTGCGGATGCGCCTGATTGAATCGGGCCGCGATGTGATCGCGCTGAGCAACCTGCAGATCAGCCAGTTCGCCGGCAATGCCATCGAGCTGTCCGGGCGTGACGGGCGCATCCTGGCGCTGTCACGCAAGGCCTTCGACAGCCTGACCGCCGAGCAGCGCCAGCGCATCGAACGCTCGGCGCGGCTAGTGCCGCTGGACGTGCCGACCATCGAAATGGCCGGCGGCTCGGTGCGCTGCATGATTGCCGGGATTCACCTGTCACCGCGCCTGATTGCGGCGTGTGCCTGACTCACGGGTGCTTGCCATCGCATTTGCATCGCCTGTGAGGTCTAGCGCCGCCCGCGCGACGCTTCGCGGGGCAAGCCCTAATGCCAGGCAGTTAAGCAATTGGGGCCGCTTTGCGGCCCATCGCCGGCAAGCCAGGCTCCCACAAGTACGGCGCATGACTTGAATTCGATGCGGTCGGGGTGGCAGCTGGCTTGCCGTGGCGACGAACCGCGGCGATGGGCTGCGCAGCAGCCCCATTAGCCTTAACTGACTGACACTCTCTTGCCCCGCGAAGCGCCGCGCGGGCGGCGCTCGATCTCACAGGCGCTGCATATCTTGCGGCAAACACCTGTCTGCCCTTATGGGATCCCTATAGGGCTCCATGACTATCCCGCTGGGATCACAACCTGCTACTCCACCACCCCACACGCCACCCGTGCCCCACCCCCGCCAAGCTTCGCGGGGTGGTCGCTATGGTTGTCACCGCCAGCATGCACCATCAGCGCGTGGCCTTTGAAATCCTCGGCTTTGAGGCGCGGCGCCAGCACCGGGTAAGTGGCCTTGCCATCCGCCCCGACATACAGCGCCGGCAAGTCCCCGCGATGGCCGCTGTCATCGTACGGGCCTTTGTGGGCATTGCTGGTGTCCGGGTCCCAATGACCACCGGCAGCCCCGGCCGGCACGGTCTTGCCG
This sequence comes from Pseudomonas sp. 8_5_2, assembly GCF_059295255.1. NCBI lineage: Bacteria > Pseudomonadati > Pseudomonadota > Gammaproteobacteria > Pseudomonadales > Pseudomonadaceae > Pseudomonas > Pseudomonas sp. 8_5_2. The sequence continues at coordinate 2,718,376 of NZ_CM181238.1, read as the reverse complement.
CCCTCTTCAGCCGCTGCACAAGACCCTTTCTGGTGCAGATGGAAGCCATGCACACCCGGCGGCAGGTCCTTGAGGTCCGGGGTCAGCAAAGTGCCGTACTTGTTCTGCTCGATGCTGATGGTGCCGATCGACTTGCCCGGGCCATCGGCACCTGCAAGCTTGAGTTCCACAGTCTGGGCCGCCTGGGCCAGGCCGGTGCTGGTCAGCAATGCGGCGAATACTGCTGCTTTCATCATGTTTCTCCATGGCTTGGGATGTTGGGCGTCGTACCCACGTAACAGGTGGGACTGCGCAGACTGCCATGCATTCCCTCCAGCCACAGACTGAAACACTTCCCCCTCGGCCGCTAGATGCCGCCGCCCGCCAGCAGTTGCGTCATCACCTCGGCCAGCGCCTTGATCATCACGTCCGCTGTCGGCCGGTGGACAATGACGATTTCATAGCTGTCGACCTCCGGCAGCCCCTGCCTGCCTCCCAGCACCTGATGCTCGCCAGTCGCCGCCCTTGGCGGCAGCAGGCTGATGCCCATGCCATCGGCAACCGCCGCCTGGATGCCGCTGAGGCTGGAGCTGGTGAAACTGATGCGCCAGCGCCGGCCCATGCCTTCGATTGCACTGATCATGTCTTCGCGGTAGAGGCCACGGGGTGGGAAGGTCACCAGCGGGATCGGGTCCAGCTCGAAAGCCGGGGAGCGCGCGCTGTCGATCCATTGCAACCGCTCGGGCCAGCAGGCCACGCCTTCGCGGGTGTTGCGCCGCTGCTTGAGCAGCACCAGGTCGAGCTCACCGTTGTCGTAGGCCTGGCTGAGGTCACGGCACAGGCCGCTGGTCACCTCGAGTTTTACCTGCGGGTGCAGGCGACTGAAGGCCGACAGCGCATTGGTGGTACGCCCGCCAACGAAGTCCTCGGGGACGCCAAGACGCACCGTGGTGCCCACCATCGCCCCGGCCAGGGCTTCGAGCATCTGGTCGTTCAGCGCCAGCATGTGCCGGGCGTAGCCGAGCAAGGTCTGCCCTGCGTCGGTCGGCAGCACGTCGCGGTTGCCACGCACCAACAGCCGGTGGCCGACCATGTCCTCCAGGCGGCGCACCTTCTGGCTGATGGTCGACTGGGTCGAATGCAGGCGCGCGGCTGCGGTGGTAAAGCTGCCGCAATCGGCCACCACGACGATGGCGCGCAGCAGGTCGAGGTCGAACAGGGCCCTATTCGATTTAACGCTGATAGACATATTGATATTCAACTGCTGAATGGCAAGCCTGACTTCTATCACGCCACCTCGTGCACCGCAACGCGATGGGCTAATCACCCAGGGCGACACCTTCACGCCGGGGGTCGGCCCCGCCCGACCAGCCTTCGCCATGGCGCTGGATGATCTGCATGCCGCTGGTCATGGTCATGGGCGTCACCTCATGACCCCAGGCCGCCAGCTGCCGGATCAGCGCCGGACTGGCCAGGCCCGCTTCCACCTCGGTGCCGGCATTGCGGCTGCCGAAGTTGGGCAGGCCAGCGGCCTGCTGCGGGTCGAGCTGCCAATCCAGCAGGCCGATCAGGGCCTTGTTCACATAGCCGATGATCTGTGAGCCGCCCGGTGAGCCGAGGCTGGCCACCAGTTCACCAGAAGCACGCAAGAACACCAGCGTGGGCGCCATGGCCGAGAGCGGGCGCTTGCCTGGCTGCACCCGGTTGGCCACAGGTTTGCCCTGTTCCTGCGGGATGAACGAGAAGTCGGTCAGGTGATTGTTGAGCAAGAAGCCCTTGACCATCAGGTGCGAACCGAACGCAGCCTCCACCGAGGTGGTCATGGCCAGGGCCTGGCCGGCGTCATCCACCGCGCTGAGGTGCGAGGTGGAAATGCGCAGTGGCGAGCGGTCCGGGGCCAGCGCCAGGTCCGCGCCGTGCGGCTGGCCCGGGCGGGCCTGCTTCATGCTGTGCGCGGTAATCTGCCTGGCACGGCTGGCCAGGTAGGCGGAATCGGTCAGCGCCTTGACCGGCACCGGTACATAATCGCTGTCGGCCAGGTACTGGGCACGGTCGGCATAGGCAAGGCGCTCCGCCTCGGCGATCAGGTGCACGGCCAGTGGCCGAGCCTCGAGGCCCGCCGGGGATGTGGTCGCGACAGGCGGCAACGCTGCGAGGTCGCGTTGCGGCGCTGCGCGCTGTGCAGCCTCAAGAATGCCCAGCGTCTGCAACACTGTCACCCCGCCCGAAGATGGCGGCGGCATGCCACAGATGCGCCAGGCCTTGTAAGGGCCACAGACCGGTTCGCGCTGCCTGGCCTGGTACTGCCGCAAGTCCTGCAGCGACAAGTAGCCGGCATTGGGGTGGTTGCGTACCTTGTCCACGATGGCTTCGGCGATCTCGCCGCTGTAGAACACTTCGGGACCTTGCGCCGCGATCTGCTCGAAGGTTTGCGCCAACGCCGGGTTGCGCAGGGCCGTGCCCACCTGCAGTGGCCGGCCTTGTTGATCCAGGAAGTAACTGGCCATGCTCGGCGACCCGGCAATGTACGGGTCGCCGGCCACCAAAGCATGAAGGCGCCGGGAGACCGGGAAACCATTTCGCGCCAACCCGATGGCGGGTGCGAACAGGTCGCGCCACGGCAGCTTGCCGTGCTGCTCGTGAGCCAGCTTCAGCGCACGCAAGACCCCAGGCACGCCTACCGAACGCCCACCGATCTGCGCCGTCCGGAACGGCATGGGTGTGCCATCGGCCTGCAGGAACAGTTTTTCCGTCACCGCCGCCGGTGCCGCCTCGCGGCCATCAAAAGCCTGCACACGCTTGCCATCCCAGTACAGGATGAACGCCCCGCCACCAATGCCACTGGATTGCGGTTCGACCAGGGTCAGCACCATCTGCATGGCAATTGCGGCATCGATGGCGCTGCCTCCGGCCCGCAGCATCGCCCGTCCCGCCTCGCTGGCCAGCGGGTTGGCTGCGGCAGCCATATGCCGGCTGGCATGCACCGGCTGCAGGCCGCTGCGGTAACCGGATGCCAGCTCTGGTGGCGCAGGCAGAAGCTGGTCGGCGCAGACCCAGCCACTGGCAGCCAGCAGGCAAAGGGCGCCGACCAGCGGCGTTGGAAATCTCATGGTTGCGCGTCCTGCCATCAGCTATCAGGAAAGTCACTGTGGGTCATGCACAAACTTGACTTCAAGCCCTGGCGTATTTTTTCTAGGATGCAGGCAAGCCATCGAGGACCTTGCCCCATGCGTTTATCACTCGCAACCTTGTTGTTCGCCCTGTTCAGCAGCCTTGCCGCCCACGCCGAGACCAGCCCCATGGACAACCGCCTGCACAACGCAGCCCGCATAAACGACGTACGCACGTTGCAACAGTTGCTGAAACAAGGTGCCCGGCTGGACAGCCGTGACGAGCAGGGCCGCACTGCCCTGATGGTCGCCACCCAAGACAACCAGATCGCAGCGGCCCAGGCACTGATCGAGGCCGGTGCCGACGTGAATGCCAAGGACAACATCAATGACAGCCCCTACCTGTATGCCGGCGCCCGTGGCCTGAACGACATCCTGCAACTGACCCTGAGTCACGGCGCCGACCTGAAGAGCACCAACCGTTACGGCGGGACTGCGCTGATCCCTGCGGCCGAGCGCGGGCATGTCGAGACGGTGCAAATGCTGATCGATGCCGGGGTGGATGTGAATCACCTCAACCGGTTGCACTGGACCGCGCTGCTGGAGGCGGTGATTCTGGGCGATGGCGGGCCGCGGCATGTGGAGATTGTGCGCCGGTTGCTGGCGGCCGGGGCAGATCGGCAGATTGCCGACAAGGATGGCGTGACAGCGCTGGAGCACGCGCGGCAGCGGGGATATCGAGAGATGCAAAAACTGCTTGCGCGCCAGGCATAGCTTGCAGGAGCAGTTTTGTGCTGCGAAAGGCCGTTATGACTGGCAATTGGATGTTGCGGTATTGGCCTCTTCGCAGCACAAGGCTGCTCCTACCGGTTCAGTGCATGCGTTGAAATTTCCGCAACTTTCGGTCAGACCACATCTTCGTACGGCAGCCCCACATAGTTCTCGGCAATGTTCACCAGCCCCGCCGGCGAGGTCAGGAAGTACTCGCGGTCAGCCTCCTGCATCTTCTGGTCCCAGGCATCCTTGTGGTTACCGAAGTCATGCAGCAGCTGGGTCATGAACCAGCTGAAACGCTCGCCTTTCCATACCCGGCGCAAGGCCAGCGGCGAGTACTGCTGCAGCAGGTCGGTGCGCCCTTCGCGGTACACCTTGACCAGGATCCGGTACAGGTAGTTGACGTCCGACGCAGCCAGGTTCAAGCCCTTGGCCCCGGTTGGCGGGACGATGTGGGCGGCGTCACCGACCAGGAACAGGTGGCCGTACTGCATCGGTTCAACCACCAGGCTGCGCAGCGGCGCGATACTTTTTTCAAGCGCCGGCCCGGTGATCAGGTCGGCGGCCACATCGGCGGGCAGACGGGCTTTGAGTTCGTCCCAGAAGCGCTCGTCGGACCACGCCTCCACCCGATCATCCAGGGGCACCTGCAGGTAATACCGGCTGCGCGTCTGCGACCGCTGGCTGCACAGGGCGAAGCCGCGCTCATGGTGTGCGTAGATCAGCTCATGGTTGACCGGCGGCGTATCCGACAGCAGGCCCAGCCAGCCAAACGGGTAGACCCGCTCATACTGCTGCAGCACGCCTTCGGGAATGCTCTGCCGCGATACACCATGGAATCCGTCACACCCGGCAATGTAATCGCAGTCAACCCGATGCACCTGGCCGTCCTTTTCAAACGTCAGGTAGGGCTTCTCTCCCTTGAGTTCATGCAGTTGGACATTGCTGGCCGCGTAGATGATCGGCGCACCATTGGCCTCACGGGCCTGCATCAGGTCACGGGTAACCTCGGTCTGGCCGTATACCATTACCGTCTTGCCCCCGGTCAGGGCCTTGAGGTCCAGGCGCTGACGGCGGCCGCCAACCAGCAACTCGACGCCCTCATGTACCAGGCCTTCACTGTCCATGCGCTGCGATACGCCAGCTTCGCGCAGCAGATCGACGGTGCCTTGCTCCAGTACCCCGGCGCGAATGCGACCAAGCACGTACTCTGGCGTCTGGCGCTCGACAATCACATTGTCGATGCCGGCCTTGTGCAGCAGTTGGCCAAGCAGCAGGCCGGACGGACCTGCACCAATAATTGCAACCTGAGTTTTCATTGTTGTTATCTCTGTTCGGACAATGCCGGCCCCGCACTGGCAGTGGGTCGGCATCTGCTGTTAGGGTTTACCCTTGCATTTTTACTGGCAAAAACTGCCATAGAAGTGTGTTATTCCATGCAAAATCTGCACTTTTAAAAAATTCGTTCGATTAACGGACAGGCCAACCCGCATGAAATCCACCCTACCCGGCGTTCCATTGTTCAAGTTGTACGGCGAAAACCAGGCCTGGCCGGGCACCGACCTGCTGCACTGCGAGTCGATCCCGGCGCGCAGCCGCCTGCACCATTGGGAGATCAAGCCGCACCAGCATGCCGAGCTGTTCCAGCTGCTGTATGTGCAGCGCGGCGAGGCCCAGGTGGAGATCGAAGGTTTACGCAGCGCCATTGGCGAAGCCGCCATCCAGGTGGTGCCGCCGATGACCGTGCACGGCTTTCGTTTCAGTGCCGATATCCAGGGCCATGTGCTGACCTTCGGCCCGGCACTGGTGGCGGCCCTGGAGCAGCGCCTTGGCGCGCCACTGACGGTGCTGGCCAACCCGGCGTGTTACCGGCTGGGCAAGGACCGTATGCACCTGCGCAGCCTGATCGACACCCTGCAGCAGGAATACCAGGGCAACGCCCCGGCGCGGGCGGCCCTGCTCGAGGCGTTGGTGACCGCGCTGATGGTGTGGATCAGCCGCCGCCAGCAACTGGGCCAGGCGCCGCGCAACCGTGATGAACGTGACCGCCAGTTGCTCGGGCAATACCTGCGCCTGGTCGAGGCGCATTACCGGGAACATTTGTCGGTGGAGGATTTTGCCGCGCGGCTTAATGTTCCAAGCCTGCAACTGAATCAGCTGTGTCGGGCGTTGAGTGGGCAGACAGCGCTGCAGGTCGTGCACCAGCGCTTGTTGCTGGAGGCGCGGCGGAACCTGGTGTACACGCGCATGAGCATCGGGCAGTTGTCGGATAGCCTGGGGTTCACCGACCCGACGTATTTCGCGCGGTGGTTCAAGCGGTTGAGTGGGCAGACACCCAATGGCTATCGGCGGGCGGTGCAGCCGGACTGATCAGTGCCTGCCTGTGCCGGCTCCTGCTTGACGTAAACGTCAACCTACCCTCAGGATACCGCCATACCCCACGCCGAGCCCGAGCATGAGCACCCAGACCTACAGCATCTCCGACCTGTCCCGCGAGCTTGACATCACCACCCGTGCCATTCGTTTCTACGAGGAACAGGGCCTGCTCAGCCCGGAGCGCCGCGGCCTGGAACGCATCTATTCGGCGCGCGACAAAGTCAGCCTGAAGCTCATCCTGCGCGGCAAACGCATCGGTTTCTCACTCGCCGAGTGCCGCGAACTGATCGAGCTGTACGACCCCACCAGTGGCAACCTCAAACAGCTCAACAGCATGCTGCTGAAAATCGCCGAGCGCCGCGCCCAGCTGGAACAGCAGATGCTCGACATCCACCAGATGCAACTGGAACTGGACACCGCCCAGGAGCGCTGCGAACAGGCCCTGGCCGCCACCCTGAACAACAAAGACCACCGCTGAACGCCACAGGAAACCCGCCATGCACTTGCCCAAAGAAGTCCGTCTGGTCGAAGTAGGCCCCCGCGACGGCCTGCAGAACGAAGCCCAGCCCATCAGCGTCGCCGATAAGGTGCGACTGGTGGACGACCTCACCGAGGCGGGCCTGGCCTACATCGAAGTGGGCAGTTTCGTCTCGCCCAAGTGGGTGCCGCAAATGGCCGGTTCTGCCGAGGTATTCGCCAGCATCCAGCAGCGCCCGGGGGTCACTTATGCGGCTCTGGCGCCAAACCTGCGCGGCTTCGAGGACGCCCTGGCCGCGGGCGTCAAGGAAGTGGCCGTGTTCGCCGCCGCCTCCGAAGCGTTCTCGCAGCGCAACATCAACTGCTCGATCAGCGAAAGCCTCAAGCGCTTCGAGCCGATCATGGAAGCCGCGCGCAACCATGGCGTGCGTGTACGCGGCTATGTGTCCTGCGTGCTCGGCTGCCCCTATGAAGGCAAGGTCAGTGCCGAACAGGTCGCCCCGGTAGCCCGCGCCCTGCACGACATGGGCTGCTACGAGGTGTCGCTGGGCGACACCATCGGCAGCGGCACCGCCGGCGATACCCGGCGGCTGTTCGAGGTGGTGTCGGCACAAGTACCACGGGCACAGCTGGCCGGGCACTTCCACGACACCTACGGCCAGGCCCTGGCCAACGTCTATGCCAGCCTGCTCGAAGGCATCAGCGTGTTCGACAGCTCGGTGGCTGGGCTCGGTGGCTGCCCGTACGCCAAAGGCGCTACCGGCAATATCGCCACTGAAGATGTGGTGTACCTGCTGCAGGGGCTGGGTATTGAAACCGGCATCGACCTTGATCGGTTGATCGCCGCCGGGCGGCGCATCAGCAGCGTGTTGGGCCGCGACAACGGGTCGCGGGTGGCACGGGCGCGCAGCGCACAATAAGTCATACGGCTGTCACATGTGCGTGGGTGGAGTGTTACCGCCCCCACGCTTCACAGTAGAAAATCGGGTAACAGGGAAACAAATCGACAGAATTTCAGGCGACGAGATTTTGCAAAAAATCGTTAAGCCATTGATTTTAAAGGCTTTTCAAAAGTTGGCACGCACCCTGCTATATCTTTGGTACAAGAACAACAAAAATGCGATACCCAATAAAAACAACAGGTAACGGCTCTGACATAACAAGAACAACACGGCAGAGGCGTAGCAAGCAGATCTTTTTGGAGTCGACACGCTTTTCAGGGGTACGCCCCGCGGTCTGGCACAGAACAATAAAACTACCACAAGGTAGCAGCAGCCAGGTTCGGATCAGCAATGATGAAGGCAGGTCAGCGCTCAAAAAAATACGTTTGCTCTTGACCCCGCATGGGGGTCGCTCGCAACACCAGGACAGGCTTACAAAAACAATAAAAGGCCCGTCCCAATAATAAAAAAAGAGCAGGCAGCAACGCTTTGAGGGGAGCTTAGGCTCCCCTCAGTGCTTCCCGTCCTCTTCCTCCTTCTGCTTTTCCTCGTTCTGCCCTTCTACCTTGTCTACCAGCATCGGCATCGTGCCCAGCACCAGCAGGGCCAGCACCGTGCTGATCAGCGCCGTGGCTTCGCGCCCCATGCCGGCAGCCGTACCGATTGCGGCGGTCATCCATAGCCCCGCGGCCGTGGTCAGGCCTTTCACGTGGCTGGTGTCCTGGCCGTTACCCTTGAGGATAGTGCCCGCACCCAGGAAGCCGATACCGGCGACGATGCCCTGGATCACCCGGCTCAGCGCCTGCTCATCAGCCCCGGCCATGCTCGGTGCCAGCACGAACAGCGCCGCGCCCAGCGAGACCAGCATGTGCGTGCGCACCCCGGCGGACTTGCCCTTGTGTTCGCGTTCGAAGCCCAGGACTGCACCCAGCACGGCCGCCATCAGCAGCCTTACGGAAATCTGGGTCACCTCGCGCCAGTCGGTGATATCGGCGAATTCGGCCTGGATCGTTTGCCAGATCAGCTCCATTGCGGCCGCTCCCACGCTGAGCATTGAATTGCCAGGACCGCGAAAGGACCGGGCCTGCCATCTGCAACTGTGGACCACTGCGCCTTTCATAAAGTGCCGCTCAGCCTGCCGATGCAGCATCTGCCTCTGCCCCGTGGTCCACCCTGTAACAACCCCAGGAGGACCACACCATGCCTGTTGAAGTCGACGAAACCACCCGCCGCTGCACGCTGGTTGGCGAAGACGTGCGTATCGAGGGCGACGGCCCGGACATCGAAATCGTCACCGACGAGCAGTTGCGCATGTCGGTAGCCCTGCTCGCAGGCCAGCGCGTGCCCATTACCGAAGCCGAGGCCGATGCACTTACCGTGGCGGGTGCGGTGGATAGCCGCAGGCATCTGAAGGCCAGTACGCCAGGCTCGGTAATCTGAGGCCTGGCGGGGCGCAACCCAGCAACTGATATGGTTTTTATCGTAAAATCTGAACCTGTGCTGATAACAGCTTCAGGGCCATAGTGCTCATGCCTGATCGAGGCCTGATGAGCACAGAACCATGAGCGATAGAGTCCCTTTCACAGAGATCACCACTGCCCCAGCCAGTCCCCGGACGCGACACTACGACAGCGGCATCCACACCCGCAGCTTCACCGGGCTGTACCGCAACCTGCGCATCGGCTTCGCCGGTGTGCTGTTTGTGCTGTTTTTCGGCACCGCCTGGCTGAACTGGGATGGCCGCCAGGCCGTGCTGTGGGATTTGGAGAACAGCAAATTTCACATCTTCGGCGCCACCTTCTGGCCCCAGGACTTCATCCTGCTGTCGGCACTGCTGATCATCTGTGCCTTCGGCCTGTTTGCCATCACCGTGTATGCCGGCCGCGTGTGGTGCGGCTACAGCTGCCCGCAAAGCACCTGGACCTGGCTGTTCATGTGGTGCGAGAAACTCATCGAGGGTGACCGCAACCAGCGCATCAAGCTGGCCGCCGCGCCCTGGACCCCGGGCAAATTCGCCCGCCGCACGCTCAAGCACAGCCTGTGGCTGGCCATCGGCGTAGTTACCGGGCTGACCTTCGTCGGCTACTTCACCCCTATCCGGCCACTGGCGGCGGAGCTGTTCACGTTGCAACTGGGCGGCGTGGCGCTGTTCTGGGTGCTGTTCTTCACCGCCGCCACCTACATCAATGCCGGCCTGCTGCGCGAAGCGGTGTGCCTGCACATGTGTCCTTATGCCCGTTTCCAGAGCGTGATGTTCGACAAGGACACCTTCGCGGTGGCCTACGACCCGCGTCGCGGTGAAACCCGAGGCCCGCGCAAGAAAGGCAGCGACGCACGCGCCCAAGGCCTGGGCGACTGCACCGACTGCACCCTGTGCGTGCAGGTATGCCCCACCGGTATCGATATTCGCGATGGCCTGCAGATGGCCTGCATCGGTTGCGCCGCGTGCATCGACGCCTGTGACGGGGTGATGGACAAGATGGGTTACCCGCGCGGGCTGATCGGCTACAAGTCAGAACACAGCCTGCAGGGCGGCACCACCCACTGGGTGCGCCCGCGCCTGCTCGGGTACGCCGCCGCACTGGTGCTGATGATCGGTGCCCTGGTGCTGGCCCTGCAGTTGCGCCCGATGGTGTCGCTGGACGTTATCAAGGACCGCGGCCTGTTCCGCGAGAACGCCCTGGGCCAGATCGAAAACATCTACCTGCTGAAAGTCATCAACAAGACCGAGCGCACACAGCACTATGCACTGCGCTTGCTGGACGCCGACGGTTTCACCTTGCAGGGCAACAGCACCCTGGTGATCCCTGCCGGTGAAATGAGTGAACTGCCAGTATCGGTGGCGATGCTCGCCGAGCGCCCGACCAGCAGTTCGCAGACCCTGAATTTTGAAATCAGCGAACGTGACAACCCTGCTGTGCGCAGCGTGGCCGAGAGCCGCTTCGTCGCACCGATCAACCGCTGATCCCTTACACTGACACCACCTTGCCTGCCAGGCTTCGACAGAAGGCCAGAATGAAACGTTACGAACGCTTCGCCGACGACATCGCCGAACTGATCCGCTCCGGGGTGCTGGGCCCCGGCCAGCGCGTGCCTTCGGTGCGCTATGCCAGCCAGACCCACGGGGTCAGCCCGTCCACCGTGTTCCAGGCCTATTACCTGCTGGAACGGCGCGGGCTCATTCGTGCCCGGCCGCGCTCGGGTTACTTCGTCAACACCCACGCCCCACGCCAGTTCAGCGAGCCACAGGCGCTGCAGCCGGTCAGCGAGTCCACCGACGTCGACGTCAGCGCGCTGGTGTTCTCGATCCTGGATTCGATCAAGGACCCCAACACCATACCGTTCGGCTCGGCCTTCCCCAGCCCCGAACTGTTCCCGCTGCAACGTCTGTCGCGCTCGCTGGCCAGCGCCAGCCGCAGCATGGACCCGCGCATGGTGGTGACCGACCTGTCGCCCGGCAACCCGCAATTGCGCCGGCAGATTGCCCTGCGCTACATGGTGGGCGGGCTGATGCTGCCAATGGAAGAGCTGCTGATCACCAACGGCGCGCTGGAAGCATTGAACCTGTGCCTGCAGGCGGTAACCGAGCCCGGCGATCTGGTGGCCATCGAAGCCCCGGCCTTTTATGCCTGCCTGCAGGTGCTGGAGCGGCTCAAGCTCAAAGCAGTGGAAATCCCCGTGCACCCGCGCGAAGGCATGGACCTGGGTGTACTGGCGCAGACCCTGGAAAAACACCCGGTCAAGGCCGTGTGGTGCATGACCAATTTCCAGAACCCGGTAGGCGCAAGCATGCCGGAGGCGAAGAAGCAGGCCCTGGTAGAAATGCTTGCGCGCCATCAGGTGCCCTTGATCGAGGACGATGTGTATGCCGAGTTGTACTACTCGCAGCAGGCACCCAAACCCGCCAAGGCCTTCGACACCCAGGGCCTGGTCATGCACTGTGGTTCGTTCGCCAAAAGCCTGGCACCCGGCTACCGGATCGGCTGGGTCGCGGCCGGGCGCTTTGCGCAGAAGATCGAGCGGCTCAAGCTGATGACGTCGCTTTGCGCTTCGATGCCGGCGCAGGCGGCCATTGCCGACTACCTGCAGCACGGCGGATACGACCGGCACCTGCGCAAGCTGCGCTATGCCCTGGAGGGCCAGCAGGCCAACATGCTGGCCGCCATCGCCCGCTACTTCCCGGCTCAGACACGGGTAAGCCAACCGTCCGGGGGCTACTTCCTGTGGCTGGAACTGCCCGAGCAGATGGACGCCCTGAAACTGTTTCACATGGCCTTGGCCCAAGGCATCAGCATCGCCCCCGGGCCGATCTTTTCGCCCACCCGGCGCTTCGGCAACTGTATCCGCCTGAACTACGGCAGCCCCTGGCATGACGGCGCCGAAAGGGCCATGGAAACCCTGGGGCGGATCATCCGCTCGTTCTGATGCCTAACCACCCCATGGGCAGCATGCCGACCGGGTATCCGCCTACAGGCGAACAGGTTAAAGTCTTTGCCTTCTCTTGCGTCGGACCTCGGCATGTCATCCCGCGACCTGCTTTCCCTGCATCAACAAGTCGAAGCCCTGCAGCGGCAGAACGCGCTACTGGAGGCACAGGTTGCGAGCCTTCAAGGCCATGATCAGAACCTCTACCGTTCGCTGTTCGACACCATGGACGAAGGTTTCTGCATCATCGAGTTTTTCGACGGCCCGCACGGGCCGCTCAGTGACTATGTGCACGTGCTGGCCAATGCGGCGTACGCCAAACACGCCGGCATCGCCAACGTGGTCGGGCAGAAGCTGCGCGAAATGGTGCCCGACGAGGCGGATGGCTGGGTGGCACGCTATGGCGCGGTGCTGCGCACGGGCGAACCCTTGCAATTCGAGCAGGAGCTGGTGGCCACCGGCCATGTACTGTCCGTTACCACTTTCCGCGTGGAGCCGGCCGAAAGGCGCCAGGTGGCGGTGCTGTTCAAGGACGTCACCGAACGACGGCGGGCGGAACAGGCCTTGCAGCGCCTGAACGAAGAGCTTGAACAGCGGGTGAATATCGCACTGGCGGAGCGCCGACTGTTTGCAGAGCTGATCGACCACAGCGTCGTCAACGTGCATGTGGTCGGTAACGACATGCGCTGGCTGGCGGTCAACAGCCAGGCGAAACACGACTTTCGGTTGCTGTATGGGCAAGCACCGGAGGTCGGCGATTACGTCCCGACGCTGATCGACGATGGCAGCGATGGCCAGACCCCAATTTTACCAATGTGGCAGCGCGCCCTGGCGGGCGAGCAGTTCACCGAAATCGGCCGCTTTGGTCAGGTAGCCGCACAACGCCATTACGAGCTGCGCTTCAACGCCCTGCGTAACGCCGAAGGTGAAATCCAGGGTGCCTACCTGTTTGCCTATGACATCAGCGAGCGGGTGCGGGAGCAAGAACGCCTGGCCAAGGCGGAGGAAGCCTTGCGCCAAGCGCAGAAAATGGAAGCCGTGGGCCAGCTCAGTGGGGGTATCGCCCATGACTTCAACAATTTGCTCGGCGGCATCCTGGGCGCCCAGGAGCTGATGCGCCAACGCCTTGAGCAGTCGCGCTTTGACGCCCTGGAACCGTTGCTGGAGCTGTCCAGCGGTTCGGCGCAGCGGGCTTCTTCGCTGGTGCACAGGCTGCTGGCTTTTTCTCGCCAGCAGACCCTGCAACCTTGCTCCACGCAAGTGGCCACGCTGGTAACCGGCATGGAGGAGCTGCTACGCCGCACCATCGGCCCGGCAATTACCCTGAGCAGCCAGTTCGCCAGCCAGTTGTGGCCAACGTTCATCGACCCGCCACAACTGGAAAGCGCCCTGCTCAACCTATGCATCAATGCCCGCGATGCCATGCCCGCAGGCGGTGCGATCGATATCATCGGCGACAACCTGCTGCTCGACCCCAATCAGGCCCAGGCACTGGAACTGCCAGCCGGCGAGTATCTGCGGCTGAGTATCATCGACGATGGCAAAGGCATGTCGGCAGAGGTGGCCGAGCGCGCCGTCGAGCCGTTCTTCACCACCAAACCGGCGGGCCAAGGCACCGGTCTGGGGTTATCCATGGCCTACGGCTTCGTGCGGCAGTCAGGCGGACAACTGCGGGTGCTGTCGGTGCTGGGTGAGGGCACGCGCATCGAACTGCTGCTGCCCCGCCACCACACGCAACCGCAGGCGCCGGCCCCCAGACCGCGCCGTACACCTTTGGCAAGAAGCGCGTCGACAGAGCAACGCATTCTGCTGGTCGAGGACCAGTCCGCGCTGCGCCTGGTGGTCTGCGAAGTGCTGGAGGAGCTGGGCTATCGGGTCGACGCGTTCGAAAACGGCCCCGCCGCCCTCGCCCACCTGCAAAACGCTGAGCGGCCAGACCTGCTACTGAGTGATATCGGCCTGCCCGGCGGCCTGAATGGCCGGCAGGTGGCCGAGCGTTGCCGTGAGCGCTATCCCGATCTGAAGGTGCTGTTCATCACCGGTTACGACGAAAGCGCGGCGCTCAGTGACGGCCAGTTGCTGCAGGGTACGCTGGTGCTGACCAAGCCGTTCGAACTGGAAGTGCTGGCCGAGCGGGTACGGGAACTGATCGAAAGTTGACGGGGGCGTTCAGCGCCCGCCGCTGAGGTCGATGAAGGTGCCGGTGGAGTAGGACGCCTTGTCGGAGAGCAGCCACAGGATGGCCTCGGCCACTTCCTCGGGATGCCCGCCACGTCCCATGGGCAGACCGGCTTCCAGCTTGCTGACCCGGTCGGGGTCGCCGGACAGCGCATGGAAACCGGTGTGGATATAGCCCGGCCGTACACCATTCACGCGAATGCCCTCGCCTGCCACTTCCTTGGCCAAGCCGATGGTGAAGGTATCGAGCGCGCCCTTGGAGGCGGCATAGTCGACATATTCGTTGGGCGAGCCCAGGCGCGCGGCCATCGACGACACGTTGACAATGGCCCCGCCTTGCCCGCCATGCCGGCGCGCCATGCGCAGCAGGGCGTGCTTGGTGCAGAGCATGGGGCCGACGACATTGGTCTTCATGACCTTTAGCAGGCGGAACTCGGACATGTCCTCGACGCGGCTCTGCTGGCCAATGGTGCCGGCATTGTTGACCAGTGCAGTGACCGGGCCGAGCTCCTCGTCGACGCGCCGGAACAGCTGGACAATCTCGTCTTCAACGCTGGCGTCGGCGCGCACGGCGATAGCCTGGGCGCCCAGAGCGCGGACCTGGCCGAGGATATCTTCGGCTGCCTGTTCGTCGGCGTGGTAGTTGATGCAGATGCGGTAGCCCTGGCGGGCAGCCAGCAGCGCTGTGGCGGCGCCAATGCCCCGGCTACCGCCGGTGATGACGATGACTTTCTGCATGAATGTGCCAGTCGTTCGGGAAGGGAAACTCGACAATAGGCGAAAAGTCTGCACAGTGGAATGATCAAGATCAGTGCTGTTGCTATAGATCTTGATCTTGATCTTGATCTTGATCGTCGCGACTTCAGGAGGCCGAACGCAGGCCTTGCGGAGGGAGGTGACGGGCAAGGATGCCTGTCAAGCGCTGGGCCCCAGGATGGGGCCTGCAGCGCGGTCCTCCCGGGAGCAAGGCCGGAGTGAGGGGACCCCGAAGCGAAGCGTAGGGGCCGGATGATGGGAGCGAGCGGTTTTTGGTTACTTTTTTCCAAGAAAAAAAGTGACTCGCCGTAAGGGCGAAAAGGTGAGTAAGCGTCGCCATCGCAAATGGACTGTTCGCCATATCTAAACCGGCGCATAAGCTTCAAGCTTCAAGCCATGGGCGTTCATATCAAGTAGACATTCATTAGCGAGGGTGGCGCTGATTCACCTTTCCGCCCTTACGGCGGGTCACTTTTGTCTTGGCAAAAGTAACCAAAACCGCCCGCTCCCATCATCCGGCCCCTACGCTGCGCTTCGGGGTTCCCTCGCTCCGGGCTTGCTCCCGGGAGGACCGCGCTGCAGGCCCCATCCTGGGGCCCAGCGCTTGACGGGCATCCATGCCCGTCACCTCCCTCCGCAAGCCCTGCGCTCGGCCTCCTGAAGTCGCAACCTGTGTCGCCGGGACTATCGCGCGCTTAGAAGCAAAGCAAGAGCAGGAGCAGGAGCTGTTGCTGTTGCTGTTGCTGTTGCTGTTGCTGTTGCTGTTGCTGTTGCTGTAGATCTTGATCTTGATCTTGATCTTCGCGACTTCAGGAGGCCGAACGCAGGCCTTGCGGAGGGAGGTGACGGGCAAGGATGCCCGTCAAGCGCTGGGCCCAGGATGGGGCCTGCAGCGCGGTCCTCCCGGGAGCAAGGCCGGAGTGAGGGGACCCCGAAGCGAAGCGTAGGGGCCGGATGATGGGAGCGAGCGGTTTTTGGTTACTTTTTTCCAAGAAAAAAAGTGACTCGCCGTAAGGGCGAAAAGGTGAGTAAGCGTCGCCATCGCAAATGGACTGTTCGCCATATCTAAACCGGCGCATAAGCTTCAAGCTTCAAGCCATGGGCGTTCATATCAAGTAGACATTCATTAGCGAGGGTGGCGCTGATTCACCTTTCCGCCCTTACGGCGGGTCACTTTTGTCTTGGCAAAAGTAACCAAAACCGCCCGCTCCCATCATCCGGCCCCTACGCTGCGCTTCGGGGTTCCCTCGCTCCGGGCTTGCTCCCGGGAGGACCGCGCTGCAGGCCCCATCCTGGGGCCCAGCGCTTGACGGGCATCCATGCCCGTCACCTCCCTCCGCAAGCCCTGCGCTCGGCCTCCTGAAGTCGCAACCTGTGTCGCCGGGACTATCGCGCGCTTAGAAGCAAAGCAAGAGCAGGAGCAGGAGCTGTTGCTGTTGCTGTTGCTGTTGCTGTTGCTGTTGCTGTTGCTGTTGCTGTTGCTGTTGCTGTTGCTGTTGCTGTTGCTGTAGATCTTGATCTTGATCTTGATCTTGATCTTGATCTTGATCTTGATCTTCGCGACTTCAGGAGGCCGAACGCAGGCCTTGCGGAGGGAGGTGACGGGCAAGGATGCCCGTCAAGCGCTGGGCCCCAGGATGGGGCCTGCAGCGCGGTCCTCCCGGGAGCAAGGCCGGAGTGAGGGGACCCCGAAGCGAAGCGTAGGGGCCGGATGATGGGAGCGAGCGGTTTTTGGTTACTTTTTTCCAAGAAAAAAAGTGACTCGCCGTAAGGGCGAAAAGGTGAGTAAGCGTCGCCATCGCAAATGGACTGTTCGCTGCATCAAAACCGGCGCACAAGCTTCAAGCTTCAAGCTTCAAGCTTCAAGCTTCAAGCTTCAAAGCCGCAGCATACCCATCAATGCCCCGCCGAAGCCGGCCCCGCCTTGGCCGTAAATGGCGGCTTGGCAAACCACACCAGCAATATCAACCCCGCAAACACCCAAGTCATCAACGTGAAGTAATCCACCGTCGACATCATGTATGCCTGCCCGTTGAGAATCTGCTCCAGCTGCGCATAACTCTGCGGGCTTGCCCCACCCAGTTGTTCAAGCGTATGCCGCGTAGTCGGGTCGAACTGGCTGATGTTCTCGCTCAGGTACGCATGGTGCTGGTCCGCCCGGCGGATCCAGATCCAGGTCGTCAACGACGCCGCAAAGCTCCCCCCCAGGGTACGCAGGAAAGTTGCCAACCCGGAGCCATCGGCAATCTGGTGCGGCGGCAGGTCAGACAGCAATATGCTCAACGTCGGCATGAAGAACAGCGCCACACCAATCCCCATGAACAGCTGCACCAACGCCACGTGCTGGAAGTCCACCTCACTGGTAAAGCCCGCCCGCATGTAGCAGCTGGCACCGATCGCCAGAAACGCCAGCCCCGCCAGCACCCGCAGGTCGAACCGGTGCGCATACTTGCCCACGAACGGCGACATGATCACCGGCAGCAGGCCGATCGGCGCCACCGCCAGACCCGCCCAGGTGGCCGTATAGCCCATCTGCGTCTGCAGCCACTGCGGCAGGATCAGGTTGATGCCGAAGAACCCCGCATAGCCCCCCACCAGCACGATGGTGCCCACCCGGAAGTTGCGGTGCACGAACAGCCGCAGGTTCACCACCGGGTGCCGGTCGGTGAGTTCCCAGATCACGAACACCGCCAGGAACACCACCGAAATCACACTGCCGATGATGATGAACGACGACTCGAACCAGTCCAGGTCGTTACCCTTGTCCAGCACCACCTGCAGCGCGCCAACGCCGATGATCAGCGTCAGCAGCCCGATGTAGTCCATCGGCTGGCGACTGGTAACCACCGGCCGCGAGCGCATCTGCTGGCGCACCACAGCGGCAGCGAACAGGCCGATCGGCACGTTGATGAAGAAGATCCACGGCCAACTGTAACTGTCAGTAATCCAGCCCCCCAGGATCGGCCCGGCAATCGGCGCCACCACCGTGACCATCGCCAGCAGCGCCAGGGCCATCCCCCGTTTCGCGGGCGGGTACACCGCAATGAGCAACGTCTGGGTCATCGGGTACAACGGCCCGGCAACCACCCCCTGCAACACACGAAAGCCCACCAGCTCAGGCATCGACTGGGCGATGCCGCACAGGAACGAGGCCACCACGAACAGAAGCGTGGCCCAGATGAACAGCTTCACCTCACCAAACCGCCGGCTCAGCCATCCGGTCAGGGGCAAGGCGATGGCGTTGCTCACAGCAAACGAGGTAATAACCCAGGTGCCCTGCTCGTAACTCACCCCCAGGTTGCCGGAAATGGTCGGCAGGGCGACGTTGGCAATGGTGGTGTCGAGCACCTGCATGAAGGTCGCCAGCGACAGGCCGATGGTGGTCAGCAGCAGGCTCGGTGGCGTGAACTGGGCCGCAGCATTGTTGCTCATCGTTGGGCCGTCTTGCCGGTTGCGCTGTTTTCGTGGATCAACCGGGCGATCAGGTTGTCCGCTTCGACCAGCTGACGGTCATACACCTGGGTGGTGTAGCTGGCCTGCTGCGGTGGCTGCTGGGCCAGGGTCGGGCCGCTCTGGTCGTGCAGGTCGACTTCCACCACGGTGGACAAGCCGATACGCAGCGGGTGGTCCTTGAGCTGGTCGGGGCTGAGGTGGATGCGTACCGGCACGCGCTGGACAATCTTGATCCAGTTACCGGTGGCATTCTGCGCCGGTAGCAAGGCAAAGGCGCTACCGGTGCCGGCCCCCAGGCTGTCGACAGTGCCGCTGTATTTGACCTCGCTGCCGTACAGGTCGGCGCTGATCTCGACCGGCTGGCCGATGCGCATGTCACGCAGCTGGGTTTCCTTGAAGTTGGCGTCGATCCACACCTGGTCCAGCGGGATCACCGCCATGGTCGCAGTGCCTGGCTGCAGGCGCTGGCCCAGCTGCACGGTGCGCTTGGCGACGTAGCCGGTAACCGGCGCTACCAGGGTGGTGCGGGCGTGGTCGAGGTAAGCCTGGCGCAGGTCGGCGGCAGCCGCCATCACCTCGGGGTGCGAGGACACTACCGTGTCGTCGACCAGCGCGCTGCTGGTGCTCAGTTGCTGGCGGGCACTGTTGACGGCGGCCTGGGCCACGCTCAGATCATCGCGAGCGTGGGACAGCTCTTCGGCGGCAATCGCACCGCTGTCGGCCAGCACCTTGCGCCGATTGAAGTCCTGCTGTGCCTTGCGCAGTTCTGCCTGGCGCGTCTCCAGCTGTGCCTTGAGCGAGTCGACATTGCTGTAGAGCCCGCGCACCTGGCGCACGCTGCGGGCCAGCTTGGCTTCGGCGGACTGCAAGGCCACTTCGCTGTCGGCCGGGTCGAATTGCAACAGCACCTGGCCGGCATGGACCAGGTCACCGTCATCGGCGCCGATGCTGGTGACGGTGCCGGTGACCAGCGGGGTGATCTCCACCACGTTGCCATTGACGTAGGCGTCATCGGTGCTCTGGTGCCAGCGCCCGACAAGGCTGTACCAGGCCCAGACGCCGACACCGCCAACGATGATCAGCAGCAGCAGGCCAAGCAGCCAGACCTTGCGTTTGCGCGACGGCTCGGGTGCGGCGGGGGGATTTTGAGTGTCTGCGGAAGTGGCCATGACAATACCTTGAATAATTCGTGACAGGGTTCAACGGTCGCCGAAGCGGCGGATCGTCAAAGGGTCGCCAGCGCCGAGCAGCACCTTGGCCAGCAGGCCTTCCAGGGTCTTCAGCTCCTCGGGTTGCAGCACACCGCACAGCTCGTTCATGGCCGCAGCGCCGATTTCCGGCAGGCGGTCGGCCAGGCGCTGGCCGTCGGCGGTGAGCGCCAGGCGCACCTGGCGGCGGTCATCGGCGCAGCGGTTGCGCACGACCAGCTCCTTCTGCTCGAGGCGGTCGAGCATGCGGGTCATCGAACCGCTGTCCAGGCCGAGGTAGCGGCACAGCTCGGCCGGAGTGTCCACCTGATACTGGGTGACGATGATCAGCACCTTGAACTGCGCGGCAGTGACGCCCTCTGATTCGAGGTGCCAGTCGAGGATGCGGTCCTTGAGGATCGCCGCGCGGCCAAGCAACATGCCGATGGCGCAGGTCTGGAAGTTTTCGGGTGAGAAATGGGCCATCAGGGACTGCTCGGGTAATTGTGTACAAATATTACTGCCTAGGCAGTGAATGTCAAAGCCTTGATTAGCTAGCTATGCAAAATTTCATGATATTTGCCCTACGCAGCCCTGTAGTGGCCTGTGGTAGCGGGCGTGCCCGCGAACACCGGCGCAGCCGGTGCCATGCACCGCGTTGGATTCTTCGCGGGCGCGCCCGCTCCCGCAAGGTACGCGGTGCACCCGGCATCAGTTCTTTTGGGATCTCCTACACGGTTCGCAGGCCCAACGCCTCGACCGCCCCGCAAGCAATCGCAATCCCCACCAGCTCGGCCAGGCTGGTGGCCTGCAACCGCTTCATCACCCGCCCCCGGTACAAGTCCACAGTCTTCACGCTGACGCCCAACCGCTCTGCAATCTCGCGGTTGCTCAAGCCTTGGGCCAGCGGCACGAACACATCACGCTCACGCGGCGTCAGGCCGTCGATGCGCGCTTGCACCTCGGCCAGCGCCTGATCGCACTTACGCGCCCGCTCGGCGGACTCCAGTGCGGCCTGCACGCTGTCGAGCAACAACTGGTCGCTGTAGGGCTTCTCGATGAAGTCGCAGGCGCCAGCCTTGAACGCACGCACCACGATCGGCACATCGGCATGGCCGCTGACAAAGATTACCGGCAGCGCCAAGCCGCGCTCGCGCATGGCCTGCTGTACGGCCAGCCCGCCCAGCCCCGGCATGCGCACATCCAGCAGCACGCAGGCCGCCCCATCGTCCACACAGGCGTCGAGAAACGCCTGCCCACTGGCGAACGGCAAGGCCTGCAGGCCCACTGACTGCAGCAACCATACGGTCGAATCACGCATCCCCTGGTCGTCATCGACCACATACACTTTCGCTTGCACCACTACCCCCTTTATCCCCTGCTCACCGCCAGCCGGCAGCACAGTACCAGGCCGCCGTTGTCACCGGCCCGCGCCCACAGGCTGCCGCCAAACCCTTCAATCAGGCTGCGGCTCATGCTCAAACCCAAGCCCAGGCCGTCGGCCTTGCTGGTGGTAAATGGCGTTAAGATGTCATCCAGCCGCCCAGGCGCCACGCCTGGGCCCTGGTCGGCCACCTCGACCCGCACACCGTCGCCTTCGCGCACGGCGCCGAGCAGGATACGTGAGGGCCGCTCGCCATGCTGCTCGCGGTTGGCATCGATGGCGTTGCGCAGCAGATTGAGCAGCACCTGCTCCAGCAGCACCCGGTCGGCGTACACCAAGGGCAACTGCGCGCTCATGCGCAACTCGACGGCCACCTGATCACGCGCGGCTTCCCAGGCGCAAAGGCGCATTGCTTCGCCAGCCACCTCGGCCATGTCCAATGCCTGCAGCCGGCGCGGCCCTTTGCGCAGAAACGCGCGCAGGCGGCGGATCACTTCGGCGGCGTGGGTGGCCTGCTCACTGATGCGCTGCAGGCCCTGCCCGACCCGCTCGCGGGCTTGCGGGTCGCGCTCCAGGCCCTGCAAATAGCGCTGGCTGGCATTGGCGTAATTGACCACGGCGGCCAACGGCTGGTTGATCTCGTGGGCGATGCCCGAGGCCAGTTCCCCCAGCGTCGCCAGGCGGGCACTGTGCGCCAGGTTCTCCTGGGCTTCGATACGCAGGGTGATATCGCGCGACACGCTGACCACTTCCACCACGGCACCGGTGTAGGTCTCGCGAATGGCCCGGCTGGCGATCTCGAACCAGCGATAACCGCCCGCCGCCTGACGCACCCGGCAGGTGGTGGTGTGGTAACCGTCCTGATCCAGCGCGGCGGCCGCCTGGCGCAGGACCTGGCGGCGTTCATGCGGGTGCAGCAGGCTGTACACGGCCCGGCCGCGCAGTTGCTCGGGCCACAGGCCAAGCAGACGATAAGCTGCCGGCGAGGCATCGAGGAAACGGCCGTCGGGGCTGTGTCGGGAAATCAGGTCGGTAGTGTTTTCGATGATAAGCCGGTAAAGGCGCCTGGCGCGGCTGGCTTCGCGTGCACCCTGGCGCTCTTCGCTGGCGTCACGGCAGCGACCTAGCACCTGCTGGCCCTGGTCATCAGGAATGAATGTCCAGAGCACCGTTCGCTCGCCAACCTGTACCTCGACATCGGCAATCGCCCGGTGCTGGCGCAGGCAGGCACGTACCAGGGCTGCGCAATTGGTCGGCAGCCAGTGGACCAGCGCCGGGCCTTCATCGACCCAGGCCTGCAACGTCGGGTTGAGCAGCAACGGGCTGGCGTCACTGGCCAGCAGCAGGCTGGGTTGCGGGTCCTTGGCAAGCAAGGGGGAAGCGGTCTTGTCCACGGCAGGCGGCTCGCTGATCTAGTAGTTTTACTATATTGCTATAGTCGATATTCCTACTACCATAGCGACTCGCGTAAAACAGCGACAGAGGGGAACGGCCCACCGCCCGCCTCCCGACACCCTGAACAGAGCTAACAATCAGCCATCGGGGGCCAGGCGCACAGGCTGTGCCTGCCTCCCTCACAGGATTACCGCATGTCGATCTATGCCCAGGGCCTGATGCCCGCTGCCGTCAACCATGTCGCCCTCACCCCGCTGAGCTTCATCGAACGCACCGCCACCGTATACGGCAACTATCCGGCGGTGATCCACGGCGCCATCCGCCGCAACTGGCAGCAAACCTACCAACGCTGTCGGCGCCTGGCCAGTGCACTGGCAGGCCGGGGCATCGGCAAGGGCGACACGGTGGCGGTGATGCTGCCCAATACCCCGGCCATGCTCGAAGCGCACTTCGGCGTGCCCATGACCGGGGCCGTGCTCAATACCCTGAACGTGCGCCTGGACGCCGAGGCCATCGCTTTCATGCTGCAGCATGGCGAAGCCAAGGTACTGATCACCGACCGCGAGTTCCACGCCGTCATCGAGGACGCTTTGGCATTGCTCGAACACCCGCCGTTGGTGGTCGATGTGGATGACCCGGAGTACGGCGAAGGTCGCGCAGTCAGCGAACTGGACTACGAGGCGCTGCTCGCCGAAGGCGACCCGGAATTTGCCTGGGAGTGGCCCGATGACGAATGGCAGGCCATTTCCCTCAACTACACCTCCGGCACCACCGGCAACCCCAAGGGCGTGGTCTATCACCACCGCGGCGCCTACCTCAATGCCCTGGGCAACCAGATGACCTGGGCCATGGGCCACCGCCCGGTGTACCTGTGGACCTTGCCGATGTTCCACTGCAACGGCTGGTGCTACCCCTGGACCATCACCGCCCTGGCCGGCACCCACGTGTTCCTGCGCCGGGTCGACCCGCAGAAAATCCTGACCCTGATCCGCGAACACCGGGTCAGCCACTTGTGCGGCGCGCCGATCGTGCTCAACGCCCTGGTCAACATGCCCGAGGCGGCCAAGGCGGCCATCGAGCACCCGGTCCAGGCCATGGTTGCCGGCGCCGCGCCACCGGCCAAGGTCATCGGTGCCGTCGAAGAGATGGGCATCCAGGTCACCCACACCTACGGCCTGACCGAGGTCTACGGCCCGGTCACCGTGTGTGCCTGGCATGACGAATGGGATGACTTGACGCTGGAAGAACGCGCGCGCATCAAGTCACGCCAGGGCGTACGCTACCCGACCCTGGACGGCCTGATGGTTGCCGACCCGCAAACCCTCGAACCTGTGCCACGCGACGGCAACACCCTGGGCGAGATCTTCATGCGCGGCAACACGGTGATGAAGGGCTACCTGAAAAACCCCGAAGCCACCGCCGAAGCCTTCCGGGGTGGCTGGTTCCACACCGGCGACCTGGCCGTGTGGCATGCCGACGGGTATGTCGAGATCAAGGACCGGCTCAAGGACATCATCATTTCCGGCGGCGAGAACATCTCCACCATCGAAGTCGAAGACGCCCTGTACAGGCACCCCGCCGTACTGGAAGCCGCCGTGGTGGCGCGCCCGGATGAAAAATGGGGCGAAACCCCGTGCGCCTTCATCGCCCTCAAGCCAGGCCGCGAAGATGCCCGCGAGGCGGACATCATCAGCTGGTGCCGCGAGCACCTGGCCGGGTTCAAGGTGCCGAAGACCGTGGTGTTTGGCGAGCTGCCCAAGACCTCTACCGGCAAGATCCAGAAGTACGTGCTACGCGACCGGGCCAAAACCCTCTGATGCCTTGGTGGCCTGTTCGCGGGCTTGCCCGCGAACAGGCCAGCCCTGATCTCCTACTTTTCGAGAGCTCCCCATGACCACCTACTCTGCCCCCCTGCGTGACATGCGCTTCGTCCTGCATGACGTGTTCAACGCCCCGGCCCTGTGGGCCCGCCTGCCCGCCCTGGCCGAACGCATCGATGCCGACACTGCCGACGCCATCCTTGAGGAAGCGGCCAAAGTCACCGGCCAGCTGATTGCCCCGCTCAGCCGCAACGGCGACGAGCAAGGTGTGCGCTTCGACGCAGGCGAAGTCACCACGCCTGACGGCTTCCGCGAGGCCTGGCACACCTACCGCGAAGGCGGCTGGGTCGGCCTGGGTGGCAACCCGGAGTACGGCGGCATGGGCATGCCAAAAATGCTCGGCGTGCTGTTCGAAGAAATGCTCTACGCCGCCGACTGCAGCTTCAGCCTGTATTCGGCGTTAAGCGCGGGCAGCTGCCTGGCAATCGATGCGCATGCCAGCGAAGCGCTCAAGGCTACCTACCTGCCACCGCTCTACGAGGGCCGCTGGGCCGGCACCATGTGCCTCACCGAACCCCATGCCGGCACCGACCTCGGGCTGATCCGTAGCCGTGCCGAGCCCCAGGCTGACGGCAGCTATCGCATCAGCGGCAGCAAAATCTTCATCACCGGCGGCGAACAGGACCTGACCGAGAACATCGTCCACCTGGTGCTGGCCAAGCTGCCAGACGCGCCGGCGGGGGCCAAGGGCATCTCGCTATTTCTGGTGCCCAAGTTCCTGGTCGAGGCCGATGGCCGCCTGGGCGCGCGCAACGCCGCCCATTGCGGTTCGATCGAGCACAAGATGGGTATCAAGGCCTCTGCTACCTGCGTGATGAATTTCGATGACGCCGCCGGGTATCTGCTGGGTGAGCCGAACAAGGGCCTGGCGGCGATGTTCACCATGATGAACTACGAGCGCCTGTCCATCGGCATCCAGGGCATCGGCTGTGCAGAAGCCTCGTACCAGAGCGCCGCCCGCTATGCCGGCGAGCGCCTGCAAAGCCGCGCTGCCGGCGGCCCCCAGGCGCAGGACAAGGTGGCCGACCCGATCATCCACCACGGCGATGTGCGGCGCATGCTACTGACCATGCGCACCCTCACCGAAGGCGGCCGGGCATTTGCCGCCTACGTCGGCCAGCAGCTGGACCTGGCGCGCTATGCCGACGACGCCGGCGAGCGTGAGCATGCGCAGCGCCTGGTGGCGCTGCTGACGCCGGTAGCCAAGGCATTTTTTACCGACAACGGCCTGGAAAGCTGCGTGCTCGGCCAACAGGTGTATGGCGGCCATGGCTATATCCGCGAATGGGGCCAGGAGCAGCGTGTGCGCGACGTGCGCATCGCGCAGATCTATGAAGGCACCAATGGCATCCAGGCCCTTGACCTGCTCGGGCGCAAGGTGCTGGCCGACGGTGGCCAGGCGCTGGCCAGCTTTGCTGCCGAAGTGCGGGCCTTCAGCGTGGGTGCGCCGCTGCATCGCGAGGCCTTGCAAGCGAGCCTGGCACAGCTGGAGGCCACCAGCGCCTGGCTGCGTACACGTGCGGGTGTGGATGCCAACCTGGTCAGCGCGGTGGCGGTGGAGTACCTGCAGCTGTTCGGGCTGACCGCGTATGCCTACATGTGGGCGCGGATGGCGGCGGTGGCATTGGCCAAGCGCGATGCGGACCCTGGGTTTTATGGGGCCAAGCTGGCATGTGCCGAATTCTTTTTCCAGCGTGTCTTGCCACGCAGCCTGGGGCTGGAGGCAAGTATTCGGGCGGGCAGTGGCAGCCTTTACGGGCTGGGTGCGGCGCAGTTCTGAGAGCCTGACGCGGTCCTGCCTGTGTAGGAGCAGCCTTGTGCTGCGAAGAGGCCAGTGCAAGATGCATGGGTTTGCACATAACTTACTTCAGCAGGGACCCTGTGGGAGCGGGCGTGCCCGCGAACATTGGCGCAGCCGGTGCCATGCACCGCGTAGATTCTTCACGGGCGCGCCCGCTCCCACAGGCTACGCGGAGCGCCCAGCATCGGTTCTCTGCGCGCCAGCGCAGCCCAATGGGCTGGGCACTCTCCTACCCTAACCGTTACAGGCGTCATTCCCGCGCGCGAAGGGTTCTCAAACGCTGAAAACCATTGCAAATCCGACGAAAAACCGGCACAACTGATAGTCATTCGCCATTACGTTGGTTCTCGGCAGCCCTCTAGCAAGGGTAGAATGCGCAAAACCGGAGCCGCAATGAACCACGACCGCCTCAACCCCAGCCCTGACGATGCCATCACCGACGCCGCCGCGCACTGGTGCATGCGCCTGCACGCCGAAGATTGCACGGCGGCCGAGCGCGAGACATTCGCCCGCTGGCTGGCGGCCGACCCTCGGCATGCCGAGGAATACCAGGCAATGCTGGAAATCTGGCAAACCGCCGACCTGCTGCCACGCAATGCCACCGTCATCGACTTCAACCCGCCCGCCCGGCAGGCCGCCCGCACACCCAACTGGCGGCCGCTGGCGTCAGCTGCTGCAATTGCCCTGGCGGTGCTGCCCCTGGCTGGCTGGCTGGGCTGGGAACAGGGCTGGCTGCCCAACCACTACCAGCACTTCGAAACTGGCGAGCGCATGCAGACCGTCGAGCTGAGCGACGGCAGTACGGTGCAACTGAACCTTAACACCGAGTTCACCTACCTCAACTACAAGGACCAGCGCCAGGTCACGCTCAAGCGCGGCGAAGCGTTCTTCAATGTGCAGCACGACAGCAGCCACCCGTTCATCGTGCATGCCGGCCGCGGCCAGACCCGGGTCACCGGCACCCAGTTCAACGTGTGGAAGTATCAGGACCAGGTCAAGGTCACCCTGGTGGAAGGTTCGGTACTGGTGTCCAGCGATGGCAGCGCCGGTGGCTATCGCCTTGGCCCAGGCATGCAGGCCAGTTATCACAAGGGCGACTTTGAACCGCAGCTGGAACAGAGCAACGACTACGGCAACAGCCTGGCCTGGCGTGGCGGCAAGCTGGTGCTCGACAACCTGAGCCTGGAACAGGCACTGCCGGTGATCAACCGCTACCTCGACACCCCGCTGCTGCTGGCCGATGCTGCCACCGGGCGCATTCGCATCAGCGGCATCTACAACACCCGCGAGGTTGGGCGCCTGGTCAACAACCTGCCCAAGGTGCTGCCGGTCTATCTGACCCGCAGCAAGGACGGCAGCACTGTGCTCAATCGCATCTCGCCGCCGCCCCACAAGCGCTGACGCCCGCTCCCCTCAAAGCGTCATGGCCGCCAACCAGCCAAACGCCAGCAGCGGCAGGTTGTAGTGGAGGAAAGTCGGCACCACGGTGTCCCAGATGTGGTGGTGCTGGCCATCGACGTTCAGGCCGGAGGTCGGGCCCAGGGTCGAGTCCGAGGCGGGCGAGCCCGCATCGCCCAGGGCACCGGCAGTACCGACGATGCACACCGTGGCCAACGGGTCGAACCCGAGCTGCACACACAGCGGCACGAAAATCGCGGCCAGGATCGGTACGGTAGAGAACGACGAGCCGATGCCCATGGTTACCAGCAGGCCCACCAGCAGCATCAGCAAGGCACCCACACCTTTGCTGTGGTCGATCCACTGCGCGGACGTTTCCACCAGGCTCTGCACTTCACCGGTAGCCTTCATCACGTCGGCAAAACCGGACGCGGCAATCATGATGAAGCCGATCATGGCCATCATCTTCATGCCTTGGGTGAACAGGTCGTCGGTGTCCTTCCACTTGACGATGCCCGACAGCGAGAAGATCAGGAAACCGACCATGGCGCCGATGATCATCGAATCCAGCAACAGCTGGACGATGAATGCCGCACCGATCGCCAGCCCGGCCACCAGCAGGGTCAACGGGTTGTACTGCACGCTCACCTGCTCTACCTGCTCGATGCGCCCCAGGTCATAGTCGCGCTTCTTGCGGTAGCTGACGCATACCGCCAGCAGCAGGCCTGCGAGCATGCCGGCGGCGGGGATGGCCATGGCGTGGGTGACATTGACCCCGCTTATGTCAACACCGGCGCGGGCAACGTTGGCCAGCAGAATCTCGTTGAGGAAGATGTTGCCGAAGCCCACGGGCAGGAACATGTACGGGGTGATCAAGCCGAAGGTGATCACGCAGGCGATCAGCCGACGGTCGATGCGCAGGCGGGTCAGCACGTACAACAGTGGCGGCACCAGCAGCGGAATGAAGGCAATGTGGATGGGCAGGATATTCTGCGACGACACCGCCACCACCAGCATCAGGCCGATCATCAGCCATTTGACCTTGCCGCCATTGGCATGGCCCTGGCGGTCGATCATGGTCAGGGCCCGGTCGGCCAGGGCATGGGCCAGGCCGGACTTGGCGATGGCCACCGCAAAGGCGCCCAGCAGCGCATAGGACAAAGCCACCGTGGCCCCGCCACCCAGGCCGCCGTTGAAGGCCTTGAGCGTGCCTTCGATGCCCAGGCCACCCACCAGCCCCCCCACCAGGGCGCCGATGATCAGGGCGATGACCACATGCACGCGGGACAGGCTGAGTATCAGCATGATGCCGACCGCGGCGATCACTGCATTCATGGTTGGCTTACCTCATTACGACGGAAAAAGCGCGAACTCTGAAGCAGTGGGCGACAGATGTCAAAAGCGCCATGTTGCGGCGGATTTCGCAGAGGCCGAGATTTAAATTGACTGTTTGAATAAAGAAAAAATGGAGGGGGCCGATATCGTGAGAGGCCAGGCCCCTGTCGGCCCGATCCGAAACCATCCCAAAGCCACCCCAGCCCCAAAGCCATAACCCTTACTGCTCAAAAAAAAGGGATCCGCCCCATGCCTTTGCGACAACTCTCCATCCAGTGGAAGATCACCCTGCTCGCCGGCCTCTGCCTGGCCGGCATCGTCACCTTGCTCGTCGGCCTGTCGCTGTACCGCATGGACCACAGCTCGGACCTGGTCAAGGCCAGCAGCATGCAGATGCTGACCGAGGCCGCCCAGTCGCGCATCGAGTCGCAAGGCGAAGTGCAAGCGTTGAACATCCGCCGCCAGTTCATGGACGCTTACCAGTACGGCGCAGGCTTCGCCCGCCAGGTGCTGTTCCTGCGCGAGCAGGCAGAAAAACGCTTTCTCGATGCCTTCGACCTGCGCGAAGACCTGACCCGCCAGGTGCGCGCCGCCCTGCAGGCCAACCCCGACCTGCTGGGCTTGTCGCTGGTGTTCGAGCCCAACGCCCTGGACAACAAGGACAGCCTGTTCGCCGACAAGGCCGAACTGGGCAGCAACGAAACCGGGCGCTTTGCCCTGTACTGGTCGCAACCGCGCGCCGGCCAGCTGACCGCCATGGCACTGCCCGAGCATGACATGGCCGACACCCAGATCGGCCCCAGCGGCCAGCCGGCCAACACCTGGTGGGTATGCCCGCGCAACACCGGCAAGGTGTGCGTGGTGGAGCCCTACTTCTACACCATCGATGGCCAGCAGGTGCTGATGACCAGCATCGTTTTCCCGCTGGCCGTCAATGGCAAGATCATTGCCACCCTGTCCATCGACATCAACCTCAACAGCCTGCAGGCCCTGAGCCAGGAGGCCAGCCGCAGCCTGTACGAAGGCCGCACCACGGTCGGCATCCTCAGCCCGGTCGGCCTGCTCGCTGGCTATAGCGCCGACGCCAGCAAGCTGGCCCAGCGCTTCGACCAGGTCGACCCGGCCAAGGGCGCCGAACTGGTGCGCAAGCTGGCCGATGGCAAGCTGAGCATCCTGCACGACCAGCAGCGCCTGAAGGTGCTGGCCGCGTTCCGGCCGATCCCCGATGCCCAACCTTGGGGCGTGTTGCTGGACGTGCCGGAAAACGCGCTGACCGGGCCCGCCGAAGCACTGCAGCAGGAACTGGACGCCCTGAACACCAGCGGCACGCTGCTGGAGCTGGGCCTGGGCCTGGCTGCGGCCATTGCAGGCTTGCTGATGGTCTGGCTGATGGCCCGAGGGGTTACCCGTCCCATTCTCGGCGTGGCCAGCATGCTCAAGGACATCGCCAGCGGTGAGGGTGACCTGACCCGCCGCCTGACCTACCACAAGCAAGACGAACTGGGCGAGCTGGCAGGCTGGTTCAACCGCTTTCTCGACAAGCTGCAGCCCACCATTGCCGACGTCAAACGCTCGGTGCAGGCCGCCCGCGGCACCGCCGACCAGTCCTCGGCTATCGCCACTGAAACCAGCGCCGGCATGGAGCAGCAGTACCGCCAGGTCGACCAGGTCGCTACTGCCTCGCACGAAATGAGCGCCACCGCCCAGGACGTCGCCCGCAGCGCCGCGCAGGCCGCACAGGCAGCGCGCGATGCCGATCAGGCCACCCGCGAAGGGCTGGCGGTGATCGACCGCACCACGCACAGCATCGACGCCCTGGCCGCCGACATGAGCAATGCCATGGCCGAAGTCGAAGGTCTGGCACAGAACAGCGAGAAGATCGGTTCGGTGCTGGAAGTGATCCGCTCGATTGCCGAGCAAACCAACCTGCTGGCCCTCAACGCCGCCATCGAAGCCGCCCGCGCCGGTGAGGCCGGCCGTGGCTTCGCGGTGGTCGCCGACGAGGTGCGCAACCTGGCCCAGCGTACCCAGGAATCGGTGGAAGAAACCCGCCAGGTGATCGAGGCGCTGCAGAACGGCACGCGCGAAGTGGTCGGCGCCATGGACAACAGCCACCGCCAGGCGCAGAGCGGTGTGCAGCAGGTGGGTCAAGCCGTCACCGCGCTCCAGCGCATCGGCCAGGCAGTGACGGTGATCACCGACATGAACCTGCAGATCGCCTCGGCCGCCGAGGAGCAAAGTGCGGTGGCGGAAGAGATCAACAACAACGTGGCAACCATCCGCGATGTCACCGAATCGCTGTCGGGCCAGGCCAACGAGTCGGCGCGTGTCAGCCAGTCGCTGAACAGCCTGGCCAACCAGCAGCAGGCGCTGATGGACCAGTTCCGCGTGTAACCACGTCGGGGCCGACGCTTGTCGGCCCTCGCTCATGCCTCGAACACGCCTCCACCCAGAATATGATCCAGCAGGACCAATGCGCCATGCACATTGGGCCGTGCCCCCATTGGCAGTACATCGGTGTCGGGTAGCCTCGCGTCGTCGTAGCCAGACTGCATCACCAGTTGGTGCATCTGGTTGCCGTTGAGGTAGATGTGATGGTGCTGCATGGCATAGGACTGGATGAGACTCAGTGCACCACACACCATGGGTGTGGCGCTCGAAGTGCCACCATAGGTGGCGGTGTAGTCCCGGTCACTACCGGCAAAATCCTGCAAGTCCGAATAGGAAAGCGTGACTACCCTGTCGCCCCAGGCATTGAGCATCCGATAAGGATAGTGGTGGTTGGAATACAGATGGGGCTTGCCATCGTATGACCGGCAAGCCCCCACCAGGATGACGCCTGCATCACCATGGTCCTGGAAATAAGACCAGTTGCTCAGGTCCACACCTTCGCTCTGCCGTGTACCTTTATTCGCGATGGTCTGGTTACTGCCATTGGCCGCAGCATTTACCACCACCGCACCACGCTGCGCCAGTTGCTTCATCACTGACCACCAGAGTTTGTCGTGCAAGGCGGGCAGCATGGTGCTCAGCACACTGACATGGGCCGTCTGGCGATTGATCCCGACAATGTCACCAGGCTCTACGTTGCGCAGTAGATCCTTGAGTGCCTGGTAGCTCCCCTGTGCATCTGTCTTGATGTGGTTGTACACGTACAACTCGCTGTCATGGCTGATCCCTGTTGCGCCGAAGCCATTGCGTGCGGCCAGTATCAGCCCGACTGAAGCAGTGCCGTGGTCCGCGTAGGTTTGAGGTTCTATCGAGACAATTTTCAGATTGGGGTTGTCCCGCAAGTCTTCATGCCGGGCGTGCAGCCCTTCATCGCTGAAATGGATACGGCTACCTTTGCCAGTCACATCGCCCGTCCACGCTTTTCGTACATTCAGCCCCTGCCAGCGCGGCCCCGGCTGATCCAGGTAAGTCTGACGCGCTTCGAAATCAGGCGTTGCCGTGGCATTTTCGTGTGCGCGGTTACCGGCCACCACTGCAGCCCCCGTCAATACCGTCGCTATCAGACCTGCAATACCGAGTACGAAAATATTGGGGGGCGCGACTGGCGGCAAGAAATGCATGTTCTGCACGTAGTCCAGAGCCGAAAGCGTCTTCAACAGCTCGATGTACGTGTCGTTGAGCATGCTCGCAGGCTGGTCGAGCAGACAGCAATCACGCAGCGCTTCAAGCTTGTGCTCATCCCGCTCCTGCTCGCTCAGCACTGGCCGGGGCATCAACACCGTTTTCAGATTCGGCCAGTAGCGAACCAGAACCGAACCGGAGGTTGGCTCCAGGTCATTCAGCAGGCGCGCATGACCACCTTCGCTGAACACCACAATCAACGTCGGGCAAGACACGCCCGGCGCCAGCACGGGCAGCGCTTGGGCGAGCAGTTCGGGCACCACCGTTGGCGCAACTTCGCGTTTGCGACGTGCGTCAGTCGAAGACAACGGCACTTTGTCCAGAACACTACGGTTGATCTCCTCGGCCTGGATATCGAGCACCAACGGCGGCATGTCGATCACACCAGCAGCCCCGGTCGGCCGGTTCATCGCCCGTGCATGCTCATCCAGCAAGACCACCCTGGGCCGTATGGAATAGACGCCCGCTGCTTCTTCCGCAACCAACGTGGCCGGGCAACCGTGGTCGCTCAGTTTGCCGCTGCCTGCCTG
This sequence comes from Pseudomonas sp. 8_5_2, assembly GCF_059295255.1. Lineage (NCBI taxonomy): Bacteria > Pseudomonadati > Pseudomonadota > Gammaproteobacteria > Pseudomonadales > Pseudomonadaceae > Pseudomonas > Pseudomonas sp. 8_5_2. The sequence continues at coordinate 2,685,364 of NZ_CM181238.1, read as the reverse complement.
GGAATAGGCTGAAACACCTTTGAACGACACCGGCCCATCCGGCCCGGCCCGTTCGAGTTCGTAGCGGATGCGGTTGACCTTGTGCAGGTCGGGCCCGCTACAGCGAACGTGCAACTTGCCGTCGAAGCGGAAGTTTCGGTAATAGACAAAGTCAAGGTTCAGGGTCATGGGATGAGGCCTCGCGAAAAAGTGGTCGCCACATGGCGGCGACCACCTTTGCAACCTGCCAGCCACGGTGGCACCGGGGCCCCGTTCCCTGGCAGCAACGCAGGCTTGCGCGGGCGTCGTCTACACTTGCCGGCAGCCACCCACCGGCAACCCACGAGGCCCTGATGAAAACAATTCAAGCGCTGCTGGCCGGCCTGCTGCTGGCTGCAGGCGTGGCCAGCACCGACAGTGCTGCATCGGCAGATCGCCACACACCTATCCACTTCGGCGCCCTCACCTGGGAAAGCGGGGCACTCACCACCGAGATCCTGCGGCTGATCACAGAGCACGGTTATGGCTACCTCACCGACACCCTGCCCGGCAGCACCGTGAGCCTGGAAGTGGCGCTGGCACGCAACGACCTGCAGGTGATCGCCGAGGAATGGGCCGGGCGCAGCCCTGCCTGGATCAAGGCCGAACAGGCCGGCCAGGTGTTCGCCCTGGGCGACACGGTGAAAAATGCCGAAGAAGGCTGGTGGGTACCGGACTACGTGATCAACGGCGACAACCAGCGTGACTTGAAACCCGCTGCGCCAGGCCTTAAAACGGTCGAAGACCTCAAGCGCTACCCAGAGGTGTTCCGCGACCCCGAGTCACCCGGCAAAGGGCGGTTTCTCAACAGCCCCAGCGGCTGGACTTCGGAAACGGTCAACACCCAGAAACTGAAGGCCTATGGCCTGGATGAGTTCTACACCAACTTCCGCAGCGGCTCCGGGGCAGCGATGGATGCAGAAATCAGCGCAGCCATCCGCCTGGGCCATCCCGTGCTGTTCTATTACTGGAACCCGACGCCGTTGATGGGGCGCTACAAGCTGGTACGCCTGGAAGAACCCCCGTTCGATGCCCAGGCGTGGGCCACCCTCACCGATGCCGGCAACCCCAATCCAAAAGGCAGCCAGTCGCTGCCCGCCAAGCTATCGATAGGCGTTTCCAAAGCCTTCCGCGAGGGCTATCCCGAGCTGGTGTCGATGTTCGAAAAAGTAGACATCCCGATTGACCGTCTGAACCAGGCACTGGCGGCAATGAGCGAAAATCGCACGCCCCCTCGCGACGCTGCCCTGGCGTTTCTGCGTGACAACCCCGAGGTGTGAAAAGCCTGGTTGCCTGCCGAGGTCACGGCCAAGGTCGAGGGCAGCTTGTGAACGACGGCTTTCCCAAAGCCCTGCAATTCTCCTTTGCCGACAGCATCAACCGGCTGGTCGACTGGCTGGTGCTGCATTACGGCGATCACCTGCGCAGTGTCTCGGACCAGCTGCTGCAACTGCTGGTCGGCCTGGAAAACCTGCTGCGGCTGACACCCTGGTGGCTGTTGTTGCTGGTGGTCGGCACGCTGGCCTGGCACGCCAGCCGCAGCCTGCTGCGCAGTATGGTGCTGGTCGCGTTGCTGGCATTCATCGGCATGCTCGGGCTGTGGGACAAACTGCTGCAGACCCTGGCCCTGGTGCTGGTCAGTACCGGCCTGTGCGTGCTGGTGGGTGTACCGCTGGGCATCCTCCTGGCCACCCGCCCGCTGGCACGGCGGCTGTTGCTGCCGGTGCTCGATGTGATGCAGACGCTGCCGGCCTTTGTCTACCTGATCCCGGTGCTGATGTTGTTTGGCCTGGGCAAGGTGCCCGCCGTGTTTGCCACGCTGGTCTACGCCCTGCCACCGCTGGTACGGCTGACCGAGCTGGGCCTCAGCCAGATAGACCAGTCGTTGCTGCAGGCCGCCCACGGTTTGGGCGCTAGCCGTTGGCAGCGGCTCCGGCGGATTGCCTTGCCGCTGGCGCTGCCCAGTATCATGGCCGGGCTCAACCAGTCGGTGATGATGGCCCTGTCGATGGTGGTGGTGGCATCGATGATCGGCGCGCGCGGGCTGGGTGAGGACGTGCTGGCGGGTATCCAGACCCTGAATGTGGGCCAAGGGGTAGAGGCCGGGTTGGCCATCGTTGCGCTGGCCATGGTGATCGATCGGATCAGCCAGGCGTATGGGGGGAGCAGGCGCTGAATCGGGTAGCCTGGATCGGCGCCAAGGGCGATCCCCGTGCGCCTTGCCGCCAATCCCCCCGAGCCTGACAATGCAACCCTGCCAACAGAAACCGGACCCCTCGGCATGTCCCTCAAAGCCCTGCGCACCCTGGTGACCATCGCCCGTCACGGCACCTTTGCCCGTGCCGCCGACCTGCTAAGCCTCACCCCCTCGGCAGTGAGCCTGCACATCAAATCGCTGGAAGACGAACTGCAGGTGACGCTGTTCGACCGCAGCCGCCGCCAGGTCGTGCTGACCGAAGCCGGCCAGCTGGCGGTGGCCCGTGCCGAAAGCATTCTGGCCGCTTATGACGAACTGGCCGACGCCCTGGCAAGTGGCCCTGGCCTGCGCGGCCGCCTGCGCCTCGGGGCCATCCATACCGTGCTGGCGCGGCGGCTGCCCAGGGCCCTGGTGTGGATCAAGGCCCACCACCCGCAACTGCACATCAGCGTGGCCTCCGGCATGTCGGCAGAACTGGCGCGGCGCGTGGAAGACGGCGAGCTCGACGCGGCGATCACCACCGAACCGGTCAGCCCCTACCCGCAGAACCTCGACTTCACGCCCTTGTTCGAGGACCGCTTCTGGGCCATTGCCAGCCCTGAGCTGGCCGGCCACAGCGTGCCGCAGCTGCTGGCCAGGCAACCCTTTCTGCGCTTCGACAAACGCGCCTGGGCCGGGCGACAGATCGAACAGGAACTGCGCCGGCAGCACTTGCAGGTAAGCGAGCAGATGGAACTGGACAGCCAGGAAGCCCTGGCGCGCATGGCGGTGATGGGCCTTGGGGTGGCCATCATCCCAATGGCCGATGACGACCTGCAACGCCTGCCACCGGCCACCTGCCTGCCATTTGGCGAGCCCCAGCTGACCCGGCGGGTGGTGTTGCTGGAGCATGAGAAAAGTCAGCGGCGGCATTTGAGTGCAGTATTGAAAACCGCGCTGGAAGCGTGAGGGCGCCGAGGCCACAGCGCGGGCCGGAGTAACATGCATTTTTCCTCAATGGTCAGTTAAGAAAACAACGTTTCTACAAATCAGTTGCCGCCAGTAATGTGACCCCGTACCCGACTACGGAACGTCACCCATGCTCCAGTTGCTGCTGACCACCTTACTGCCGATCATCTTGCTGATTGCCTTGGGCAGCTTCCTGCGCCTGCGCAGCTTTCTGTCTGAAAGCTTCTGGCCCGGGGCCGAGCGCCTCAGCTACTACGTACTGTTGCCGTCACTGTTCCTCCACGGCCTGGCCACCGCCAACCTGGACGGCGTACCGGTACTGGGCATGGTCGGTGTACTGATGCTCTCGACACTGGCGGGGGCCGTGCTGCTGGTGCTCTACCAGGGCGCGATCAACCACGATGGCGCCGACTTCACCTCGGTGTTCCAGGGCGGCATCCGCTTCAACAACTACATCGGTGCCACCCTGGCTGCGGGCATCTATGGAAGCGCCGGGATTGCCCTGGCGGCGGTAGCCAACGCGGCCATCGTGCCGCTGGTCAACCTGCTTTGCGTGCTGGTCTTTGCGCGCTTCAGCGCTCGCCATAGCTCGCCCGCCACGGTGCTGAGGGCGATCTTCGCCAACCCGTTGATCGTCGGTTGCGCAGGCGGCCTGTTGCTACGGGTAACTGGCCTTGGCCTGCCGGCCGGCATCGAACCTACGGTCAAGGCCCTGGGCCAGGCTGCCCTGCCGCTTGGGCTGCTGTGCGTTGGCGCGGCCCTGGGTGGCGCCCGCCTGGGCCAGCAGGTGCGGCCGCTGATGGCGGCATCGGCGTTCAAGTTCCTGGTCATGCCGCTGACCACCTGGGGCCTGTGCCGGGTGCTCGGCCTGAGTGGCCAGGCCGCCGTGGTGGCGGTGCTGTTCCAGGCTTTGCCTACCGCTTCGTCATCCTATGTGATGGCCCGTCAAATGGGCGGCAATGCGCCCTTGATGGCGACGATCATAGCCCTGCAGACCGTGGCCGCCGCCGCCACACTGCCTTTGGTATTAATGCTTACGCTTGGCTAGACTCAGATTCAACCCACACTTCGGAAGCTTGGACCATGCGCCTATCGTGGATGGTAGTTGGCTTGACCTCGGCCCTGCTCGCAGGCTCCTTGCAGGCCGCTGACCCGGCCAAGGCTGCGGTTGCCGAGGACAAGGCCGAAGTGCTGGAGCAGAAAGTGGCGAACGACGCGCCTGCGCCGAAAAAGGCGGAAACCCTGACACCGAGCGAAGCGAAGGCCGTCGACCCTGCCGGCCAGGCGCCGCTGGACGACAGCATTACCTGCCTGGCCCGCACCATTTACTGGGAGGCCAAGGGCGCCGACGCCAAGGACATGGCCGCCGTTGCCAGCGTGGTGCTCAACCGCCTGGGCCATGATGGTTTCCCGGACACCATCTGCGGGGTGGTCAAGCAGGGTGTGGAGACCAAGGCCTGCCAGTTTTCCTGGTGGTGCGACGGGCGCTCCGACCAGGTCGAGGAAGCGCAGCGTTACGACGTCGCCAAGGAGATCGCACGCAAGGCGCTGAACCAGCAACTCAAGGACCCCACCGGGGGTGCACTGTACTTCCATGACCGCACGGTGCGCCCGGACTGGGCCAAGGCCTATCGACGCACCGCGCAGACCACGCACTTCCTGTTCTACAAGCCGAACCAGGCGTTGGCACGCTAGATCTGAAGTCGAGCGTTCCCGTGAAGCGTCGATGTTACGAATGATTACCAAACCGCCGCACTTTTCCGGCGACCAGTGGTCTACTCCCTCTTGTGCCGGCAGCAACCCACGCCGGCGTTTTCATTGCTTTGCATGACCCCGGGCCAAAAGCCCCGGGCTTGTGTAGGATGAGCAGCGCATACCACGACGCTGCCAGTCACAGGGAGATCCACATGCGCGTCCTGCCATCACTTGCCGCCTTGTCACTGGGCCTGGTCGTCTCGACCGCGGCGCTGGCTGTTACCGGCGAAGAGGCGCAACTGATCGACTCGATCAACGTCTACCGCAGCAAGGCCCAGCCCTGCGGTGGCGAGGCATCGCTGGAGCTGCCGCCGCTCAACAGCGATACCCGCCTGGCGCTGTCGCCAGAGGGTACCCGCGACCTGCAGCAGGCCATGACCCGCGCCGCCTACCCCATGGTCAACGTCCAGGCCATAAGCCTGTCCGGGCCGCGCGATGCGCGCGCCGCAATGCATGCCATTGAAGAAAGCTTCTGCCAAGTGGTGCTCGACCCGCAGTTCGTCGATATCGGCGTCAGCCAGGAGGGCCGCGACTGGCGCATCGTGCTGGCGCGGCCGCTGCTCAGTGGCCGCCTGGGCGACTGGCAGGCCGAGGGGCAGAAGGTGCTGCAGGCAATCAACGACGCGCGCAAGGTGCCTCGCCAATGCGGCGGCCAGCCCTTCGCCGCCGCCCCCGCGCTGGCCTGGAGCACTGCGCTGGCCGGCGTCGCCGCCAACCACACGCGGGCCATGGCCAACCAGAACTTCTTCGACCATATCGACAAGGATGGCCGTACCCCCGGTGACCGTGCAGAGCTGGCTGGCTACCTGTATCAGCAGATCGGCGAGAACATTGCGGCCGGGCGCGACACTGCGCACAAGGTAGTCGAGGGCTGGCTGGACAGCCCGGGGCATTGCGCAACGCTGATGAATCCGGACTTCCGTGAGCTGGGTGCTGCCTATGCAGTAGACCCGAAGAGCGACGCAGGGATCTACTGGACAGGGTTGTTCGGCTCGCCGCAGTAAGCCTGCCTGAGCGCCAGCGCGGTACAACCAAACCGCCGCCGCACGCACTTGCCCAAGTGACTGGCGTCGGCAAAACCCACTTCATCGGCAATTTGCATCAGGCTGTGGCTGGAGTTGCACAAGCGCCAGCGCGCCTGCTGCAAGCGCATCTCCAGCCACCAGGCCTTGGCGCTCACGCCGTGGCTGGCCTGGAACTGCCGGTCCAGTTGCCGCCGGCTGATGCCCAGTTGCGCAGCCAACTGCTCCACCGCCACTGGCGTGCCCAGGTGATGGCGCATCAATGCCTGTGCCCGCTCCGCTTGCCGTCCTGGCCCGCCGCCGAGTTCCAAAGAGCGCAAGGCATGGCGGCTGTCGCGGGTTTCATCCACGAGCATGTCGGCAAGCCCCGAAGCGCAGCTTGTCGAGAAAGGCACCTAACGGCAGCAGGGCAAAATCCGGCAAGGGCAGGATAAGCAAGCGGATGTCAGGCTGCATGAAGCTGTGTCCAGAAATCACCGTCGAATGTCCGAATCATACCCTGACAGAGAAGACCTGGCGCCATAGACTGGCGCTCTTCGGACCAACAAGGCGTTTCCCGACATGGCTCTCGACACCTGGATTATTTACCTGCTGGCAAGCATCGGCCTGTCGCTGACGCCAGGCCCGAACAGCCTGCTGGCGCTGACTCACGGGGCCCTTTATGGCGCGCGCCGAACGTTGTTCACCATCGTTGGCGGCGTATTCGGCTTCAGCGCGCTCATTGCCTTGGCCATGTTCGGCCTGACAGCGTTGCTGCAGACCTCGGCCTCGCTGCTGGAAGTGCTGAAGTGGGTCGGCGGGGCTTACCTGGTCTGGCTGGGAATTCAGCTGTGGCGCAGCCCCGGTCTGCACCTGGAACTGAACGAGCGCAGCGCCCGTCTTGGCAACGCCGGCCTGTTCCGCCAAGGCCTGCTGTCGGCCCTGGCCAACCCCAAGGTGTTGCTGTTTTACGGTGCGTTCCTGCCGCAATTCATCGACCCGCAGCGGGGGTTGCTGCTGCAGTTCGTGGTGATGGCGGCGACCTTTGCCAGCGTGGAGTTTCTGGTCGAGTACCTGCTGGCGCGCCTGGCATTTCGCATTCGCCCTTGGCTGGCCCAAGGCGGCAAGGGCTTCAACCGCTGCTGCGGCAGCCTGTTTGCCGTGATTGGCGTGGCCCTGCCGCTTGGCCGCTGATGCCCAGGCTGGGGCGCTCAGCCTCGATGCGCTCTGGCCAGGAAAACCAGCAAGGCAATGCCCGGCAACCCTGCCCCCACCAACGTGATGCCTTGCCAGCCAAACTGGCTGAACACCGCACTGGCCACCGCCGAACCCAGCGCCCCACCGAGGAAGATGCTGGTCATGTAAACCGCGTTCAAGCGCCCGCGGCTGGCCGGGTCCAGCGCGTACACCTCGCGCTGACCAATGACCATGTTCATCTGCACCGCGAAGTCCAGCAGCACTCCGGTAAGCCCCAGACCGATCACGCTGTAGCCCGGCGCGGTCAGGCCCAGCAACAATGCCGCCGGAGCCAGCAACAATGCCAGCAGCGAGCCGGCCCGCGCATGTCCGGCGTCGGCCAGGCGGCCGGCCAGCGGCGCGGCTACGGCCCCTACCGCGCCCACCAGGGCAAACACCGCGATCTGGCTTTGCGACAGCCCATGCTCACCTGCCAGGGCCATCGGCACCGCTGTCCAGTAAAGGCTGAACGCTGCAAACATCAATGCCTGGTACAACGAACGCTGGCGCAGCAATGGATACCGCCGCAGCAACGTAAGCAGCGAAAGCATCAGCTCGGCATAGCTGGCCTTGTGTTCAGGCCGCCGCTGCGGCAGGGTCAGGCCCAGCAGCAGGATGATCGCCAGCATGACCCCGGCAGCGCCAATGAACACCGCCCGCCAGCCGAAGTGGTCAGCCACCAGGCTCGACAACGGCCGCGCCAGCAGGATACCCAGCAGCAGGCCGCCCATGATATTGCCCACCACCCGCCCGCGCTGCTGCTCCGGTGCCAGGTGCGCGGCCAGCGGGATCAGCATTTGCACCGCTACCGAACTGAAACCGATCAGCAGCGCGTAGCCCAGGAACAACCGGCCCTGGCCGCTGCTGCTGGTGCCCGCCAGCAACAGGCTGACGCAGGCCAGCACCGCGGTGGCCACCATCAGGCGGCGGTTTTCCAGCAGGTCGGCGAGCGGCACCAGCAACAGCAGACCAAGCGCATAGCCCAGCTGCGTGAGGGAAACGATCAGGCTGGCATGCTCGGTGGACAGCCCCAGGTCCGGGGCGATCAGCGCCACGATTGGCTGGGCATAATAGATATTGGCGACTATTGCGCCACAGCAGAAAGCCAGCAGCACGACCAGCGTGCGGCTGAGGCCGGCGGCTGCAGGCTGCGCGGTGGCAAGGGTGGGATTCATGGCGGTGTCCTCGGCGAGGGGGTGGAATATGTCGGCTACCTTACCCAGTCGCGGGTGGGTCGAGAATCCGGCGACGACGCAACGCGGCTTTGCGTGCAGCGCAACGTTAGGTGCGCGGTTGCAGCAAATTTTCGCAAAAGTCGATGAACGCGTTCACCCGCCGCGAACCTCGGTGATTGGGCAGGTACAGCGCATTGATGCTGTCATTGGCTGTGCCAGGGCTTGCCCGCCAGGCGGGGAACAATTGCTGCAGCCGCCCGGCAAGCACATCCTCGCGCACCAGCCAGTCGGCCAGCAGCGCAATGCCACTGCCCGCCAGTGCAGCTTCGCGGAGCATGTCGGCATTGGCGCTGCGCAATGGCCCGCGCACGTCCAGTTCCAGGCTGTCCTGGCCCTGGGTCAGGCGCCAGGGACGGGCTTTTTGCCCATAGCGAAAGCGCAGGCAGGCATGATCAAGCAACGCCTTTGGGTGCTGCGGCGGCTCACCCCGGGCGAGGTAGGCCGGGCTGGCTACCAGCCAACGCTCGAAGCGCCCCAGCTGACGACACACCAGCTCGTCATTGGGCGAGGGGTCGCCGAGACGAATCGACAGGTCATAACGCCCGTCGAGCAGATCATCCAGGCGGTCGCTGAGGTCGATGTCCAGCTCCAGCGCCGGGTGCTGCGCCAGGAACTGCCCCAGGTGCGGGGCGACGACGCGCCTGCCGAACTCCACGGGCAGGCACAGGCGCAACACGCCGACCGGCGCCTCGCCACGGTCGGCAACGCTGGCATCGGCTTCATCCAGGGCTTCGAAAATACCCCGTGCGCGTTCGTAATAACGGGCGCCCGCTTCCGTCAGGCTGACCTGGCGGGTCGAGCGGTTGAGCAAGGTGGCGCCCAGTTCGGCCTCCAGAGCATCGACCAGGCGCGTCACCGACGATGTCGCCAGCCCCAGCCTGCGTGCAGCGGCAGAAAAACCCTGGGCATCGATGGTGGCCACGAACATCTTCATTGCCTGGAGTTTGTCCATTTGCCGCCCACGCTCCAAAACTCAGAAAGTTCTTACAAACCGCCGGGCCGGTCAAGAAGCGCGCTGCTGGGCAATAGCGTTCATAGTGGAATCAAATCCTTCCCATGAGGCTTTCCATGACACTGACCAACCTGCTGACTGCCCTGCCCGCCGCCGACCCAACCTGCGCCGAACGCGTGGACGAACTGCTCAGCCGCCCGGGCGTGCGCGTCGAGCGTATCGTCTCCAGCGGCCAAGCCAGTCCGCCAGGTTACTGGTACGACCAGGCCGAGGGCGAATGGATCGTGCTGCTCAGCGGCGCCGCCGGCCTGCGTTTCGAGCTCGAAAACCATACCCGGCTGCTGGCGCCGGGCGATTGCCTGGACATCCCACCGCACTGCCGCCACCGGGTGGAATGGACGGCACCTGGCATGCCGACCGTCTGGCTCGCCGTGTTCTATACCAGTGCCACCCCGTGGCCCACCTGAAAGGCCGCCCGTAGTGTCTGCAAGAGCAGCACCAAGCTGCTCTTGGCACAAACGCGGTCGCCACTCGACCAAAGTATCAATGCAAATTTAATAACCTGCATGAACACCCCGTTTAATGCTTTTTTCACCGCCTGATCTAAGCTTTTAGCCACACCTTGGCAAGTTCAGCCCTGCGACAATCAGCCTCACAAAGTTATGTACTAACTTGTTAATTAGCAAGCTAAGGGATTAAACTGCGCCCATTCCACCTGCTGAGATCCCTGGCATGAAAGAAACACCGCGCGCGTCTGGCGCCACAAACATCATCCTTGTCGGCCTGGGCGTGATCATCGCCCTGCTCGGCCTCCTCCTGGCTGCTGGCGGCATCAAGCTGGCCGGCCTGGGCGGCTCCTGGTACTTCCTGATCGGCGGCCTGGCCATGGCCATTGCCGGTATCCTCATCGCCCGCCGCAAAAAGGCCGGTGCCTGGCTGTACGCGGCGTTTCTGGTCGGCACTGCCGCCTGGGCGCTGGTCGATGCCGGCCTGGTGTTCTGGCCGCTGTTCTCGCGCCTGTTCATGTTCGGCGCGATCGGCATGGCGGTGGCGCTGGTCTACCCGCTGCTGGCCCGCGCCAACGGTGCCAACAGCGGCCGTGGCGCCTACGGCATTGCCGCGGTGATGGCCGTGGTACTGGTGATCGCCGCCGGCAACATGTTCGTTGCCCACCCAAGCGTCGCTCCCACCGGCAAGGGCCCGGGCATGACCCCGGTCGAAGCCGGCAAGGAACAGAAGGACTGGGCCCACTACGGCAACACCGAGGGTGGCAGCCGCTTCGCCGCGCTGGACCAGATCAACCGTGACAACGTCGACAAGCTGAAAGTGGCCTGGACCTATCACACTGGTGACGTGGCCATCAGCGACGGCAACGGCGCCGAAGACCAGCTGACCCCGCTGCAGATCGGCAACAAGGTGTTCATCTGCACGCCGCACAACAACCTGATCGCCCTTGACGCCGACACCGGCAAAGAGCTGTGGAAAAACGCGATCAACGCGCAATCCAAGGTCTGGCAGCGTTGCCGCGGCATGGCTTACTTCGATGCGACAGCCGCCATCGCCCAGCCGACCCAGCCGAACAGCTCGCCGATCGCTGGCGGCAGTGTAGCGGCTGGCGCCAACTGCCAGCGCCGCCTGCTGACAAACACCATCGATGGCCGCCTGATTGCCGTCGACGCCGACAATGGCGAGTTCTGCCAGGGCTTCGGCAACAACGGCCAGGTCAACCTGATGGAAGGCCTGGGCAACGTGCCAGACTCCTTCTACCAGCTGTCCTCCGCACCATTGATGGCCGGTACTACCGTGGTGGTTGGCGGCCGGGTCGCCGACAACGTCCAGACCGACATGCCAGGTGGCGTGATCCGTGGTTTCGACGTGATCACCGGGGAAATGCGCTGGGCTTTCGACCCGGGCAACCCGGAAGATCGCCAGGCGCCTCAGGGTGACAACACCTACGTGCGCAGCACCCCGAACAGCTGGGCACCGATGTCCTATGACCCGGCGATGAACACGGTATTCCTGCCGATGGGCTCGTCCTCCACCGACATCTATGGCGTTGAACGCAACAAGCTGGACCACACCTACGGTGCTTCGGTACTGGCCCTGGACGCCACCACCGGCAACCAGAAGTGGGTGTTCCAGACCGTGCACAACGACCTGTGGGACTTCGACCTGCCGATGCAGCCAAGCCTGATCGACTTCACCAAGGACGACGGCCAGTCGGTACCTGCGGTGGTGATCGGCACCAAGGCTGGGCAGATCTACGTGCTCGACCGCGCCACCGGCAAGCCGCTGACCCAGGTTGACGAAGTACCGGTCAAGCCAAGCAACATCCCCAACGAGCCGTACTCCCCCACCCAGCCGAAGTCGGTTGGCATGCCTCAGATCGGCGCGCAGACCCTGACCGAATCTGACATGTGGGGCGCAACCCCGTATGACCAGCTGTTGTGCCGTATCGACTTCAAGAAGATGCGCTACGACGGCCTGTACACCGCACCAGGCACCGACCTGTCGCTGAGCTTCCCGGGTTCGCTGGGTGGCATGAACTGGGGCAGCCTGTCTACCGACCCGGTACATGGTTTCATCTTCGTCAACGACATGCGCCTTGGTCTGTGGATCCAGATGATCCCGTCGCAGAACAAGGGTGACGCGGCCTCCGGGGGTGAAGCACTGAACACCGGCATGGGCGCGGTACCGCTCAAGGGCACCCCGTATGCGGTGAACAAGAACCGCTTCCTGTCGGTAGCCGGCATTCCGTGCCAGGCGCCGCCGTTCGGCACCCTGACCGCCATCGACATGAAGACCCGCCAGGTAGCCTGGCAGGTACCGGTCGGTACTGTTGAAGATACCGGCCCGCTCGGTATCCGCATGCACCTGCCGATCAAGATCGGCCTGCCAACCCTCGGCGGCACCCTGTCGACCCAAGGCGGCCTGGTGTTCATCGCAGGCACCCAGGACTTCTACCTGCGCGCCTACGACAGCAGCAACGGTAACGAAATCTGGAAGGCTCGCCTGCCAGTGGGCAGCCAGGGCGGCCCGATGACCTACGTCTCGCCGAAGACCGGCAAGCAGTACGTAGTGATCACCGCTGGCGGTGCACGCCAGTCGACTGACCGTGGCGACTACGTGATTTCTTACGCGCTGCCGTAAGACCGCGTCGCCTGCTTCGCGGGCATGCCCGCTCCCACAGGTTCTGCCTTGAACCTTGTGGAAGCGGGCGCGCCCGCGAATTGCCTCAAGAACTTTTCGAGACACAGCAATGCCATCCGCAATCCGCATCACCCCTACCCTGCTGCTGGCCCTGGCCAGCACCACCGCCCTCGCCGACGGCGACCTGATGACCCGCAACACCCTCACCGGTGACTGGGGTGGCCTGCGCCACCAGCTGGAAGACGACGGCGTCAAGTTTACCGGCGACTACAGCGGCGAAACCGCCTACAACGCCCACGGTGGCCTGCACCGCTCGGCGCGCTATTCGCAGAACCTGAAGCTGGGCGTGCAGTTCGACCTGTCGAAACTGTACGGCCTGGACAACGGCGGCAAGGTCCAGCTGACCATCAACGACCGCCGCGGCAACAGCGCCTCGGAAGACCTGGTCGGCAACCGCTTGCCGATCCAGGAAAACTACGGTGGCCTGTACACCCGCCTGACCGAGCTGAGCTACGAGCGTACCCTGTTCACCCCGGCGCTCAACGTCAAACTGGGCTACATGGCAATGGGCAACGACCTTGGCGGCCTGGACAGCGGCATCCTGTGCAACTTCATGAACGCCGGCTTCTGCGGCCACCCGCTGAACATGTCCGGCGGCAGCGGCTGGACCAACTACCCCAACGCCCACCTGGGCGTGCGCGTGAAGTACGACCTGTCGCCGGCCTGGCAGTTGCGCGTGGCTGCGTTCAACGTCGACCCAGAGAGCAACGGCAACTCCAGCCGCGCCTGGCACCTGGGCCCCAAGCACACGACTGGCACCGTGGTGCCGGTGGAGCTGGTGTACAAGCTGCAGGGTGACCTGCCGGGCGAGTACAAGCTGGGCTACTACTACGACAGTTCCGACGTGAAACGCGTCGGCAGCGATGATGAGGTATCCGGTCGCGGCGGCCACTACCTGCTGGTAGACCAGGCGATCTGGAACGACCCTGCGTCCCCAGGTCGCAGCCTGCATGCGTTCGGCCAGTACTCGGCATCGAGCAAGGCGGCCTCGCCGTTCACCAAGTGGTATGGCACCGGCGTGGTGCTGTACAAGCCGTTCGAGGGGCGCCCGAAGGACACCGTGGCATTGGGGTACGGCCGCGCCGTGCCCAACCCGCGTAGCCGCGATGTGCTGGAAGATGCTGCGTTCAACACTGGGCAGCAGTTCCCCGATATCGACAGCGCCGAGCAGCTGATCGAGCTGAGCTATGGCTATCAGGCCACGCCGTGGCTGAACCTGCGCCCGGATGTGCAGTACATCATCGAGCCGGGGGCGTTTTCCGGCAAGGACATCGACAATGCACTGGTGGTAGGTCTGCAGGTAAAAGCAACCTTCTGAACCGGTTGCCGGGGCGGGCTTGCCCGCGAAGAGGCCAGCACGATCAATCCTGCTTGAGGTAATCCACCAGCCTGAGCAGCATGGCATCACACCCCTGCAACTGCTCGACGCTGACAAACTCGTCAGGCTTGTGCCCCTGGTCCATGCTGCCAGGCCCGCACACCACGGTCGGGATGCCGGCCTGGTCGAACAACCCGCCCTCGGTGCCAAACGCCACCGTGCCGAACTCGTCAGAGCCGCTGAGCAACGCCACCAGCCGCGCCGCTTCGCTGTCTGCCGGCGTGGCCAGCCCCGGGTAGGCGCTCAGCGGCTCCAGCCGAATGGCGCTGGCGGCATCGACCTTGCGCATGCGCGGCAGCAGCTCGGCCTCGGCGTAGGTCTGCAACTGGTCGGCCACTGCCTGCGCCTCGAACCCTGGCAAGGCGCGCACTTCGAAATCGAATTCGCATTCCGCCGGCACGATATTCAGCGCCCTGCCGCCTTTGATCACGCCGGTCTGCACCGTGGAGAACGGCGGGTCGAAGCGTTCATCATGCTGCTCTGGTTGTGCGAGCACCGCGCCGATTTCACCCAGTTTGCCGATCAGTTTCGCCGCGTATTCGATGGCATTCACCCCGTAAGGCGCATACGCCGAGTGGCAGGCCGCGCCATGCACCTGGCAGCGCATGGCCAGCTTGCCCTTGTGCCCGAGCACCGGCTTTAGCCCTGTGGGCTCGCCAATCAGACACAGCTGCGGCTTGTGCGGGCGCTGTTCGAGTGCAGCGAGCATCGAGCGCACGCCCAGGCAGCCGACTTCCTCATCGTAGGAGAACGCCAGGTGCACCGGCATGCGCAACGGCTGGGCAAGGAATGCGGGGACGGCCGCCAGCACCGAGGCAATGAAGCCCTTCATGTCGGCTGTACCACGGCCATACAGGCGCCCGTCGCGCTCGGTCAGGGCGAACGGCTCGACACTCCACGCCTGGCCGTCCACCGGCACCACGTCGGTATGCCCGGACAGCACCACGCCCCCCACGTCGCTAGGGCCGATGGTGGCGAACAGGTTGGCCTTGGTGCCCTCGGGGTTATGGAACAGCTCGCTGTGCACACCCTGCTCGGCCAGGTAGTCGCGGATGAATCCGATCAGCGCCAGGTTGGAATCGCGGCTGACCGTGGTAAAGCCGATCAGCCGGGCCAGCAGCGCGCGGCTGGCGAATTCACTCATCGCCCGGCACCCCGTAGCTTGGCGCGGCGGTGGGGTCCAGTGCGCGGGTGACGTAGTCCTGCATCTGCGGGCGATAAGCTTGCCACAGGCCATCGAGCACACCGATCGGGTCGGCATCGGCCCAGTCGACACGAAGGTCCACCAGCGGCCAGGTCAGCTCGCCAGCAATTTTCAATGCGGCCGAGTGTACCGGCCCCGCCTCGCCGCCAGCGGCCATCGCCGCATGCATTGCCGCCAGCAGGCGCTCGGCCAGGTGCCCGCCAGCCTGCTCGAACGCCAGCACCATGGCGTCGATCACCTGGGTGGAGGCCAGCAGGTTGCCTGCCGCCGCGCATTGCTCCCCTGCCACGGCATGGTGCGTGCCCAACGCTTCGCGGCCGGTGAACACCGCCACCTGACCGTGGCTGTCGATCACCGTGACCTGGCGGTACTCGCTCCAGCCATTGGCGCTCAGCACCCGATCCAGTGCTGCGGCGGGCGGCAATTGGCCTTGCTCCAGTGCGTCGAGAATCTGCGGGCCAAGCGCCGGCAAGGTGATGTTCTGGGTAGAGACCGCACCCACGCCTGCACGCACCCACGGGCAGCGTGCGCCTACGGCGATGCTCGACGAGCTGATGGCGATACCGACCTGGCCGGTTTCCTGGCAACGACCGATGATGGAGAACGTCATGTCATGGTTCCTGTTGTGCTGTGCGATACACGGCATTCTGGGTCGAACCTTGCAGTGGGCGAAACGACCTTTTTCCGAGGGGTTAGGCAGGAAAAAACTGTGCTCTGGCAGACATCGAGCACCGCCCGCCAGAAATCACCGGATGCACGTGCCCCACCCTCCCCGCAAAGCAACAAAATCGAGGGGTTCGCCGTTTTATCGGCAAGCCCCAGCTAAATACTATTTTCGCCATTTCCCCGGCATCCCTAGTCTGGCCCCAGGCAACGGCGGTCCTCCAAACCGACCTGACAAAAACCGCCTGAACAAGGGCTCGGACATGACACTGAACAACTTCGAAATCGACACCCTCGTCGTCGGCGCCGGCCAGGCCGGCGTGGCCATGAGCGAACACCTGAGCAAGCTTGGCGTGCCGCACCTGGTGCTTGAACGCAACCGCATCGCCGAGGCCTGGCGCACTGGCCGCTGGGATTCGCTGGTGGCCAACGGCCCGGTCTGGCACGACCGCTTCCCGGGGCTGGAATTCAACCTCGACGCCGACGCCTTCGCCGGCAAGGACCAGGTAGCCGACTATTTCGAGCAGTACGTACGCAAGTTCAACCTGCCCGTGCGCACCGGCATAGAAGTGAAGCGCGTGGTGCGCAACAGCGACCGCCCAGGCTTCACCATCGAAACCAACGAGGGTGTGATTCGTGCCAACCGCGTAGTCGCCGCCACCGGCCCGTTCCAGAAGCCGGTGATCCCGGCGATCGCGCCGAAAGACGCAAGCCTGCACCAGATCCACTCGGCGGCGTACTACAACCCTGAGCAACTGCCGCAAGGCGCGGTGCTGGTGGTGGGTGCCGGCTCCTCGGGCGTACAGATCGCCGAAGAGCTGATGCGCGCGGGTCGCCAGGTGTACCTGTCGGTCGGCGCCCACGACCGCCCGCCACGTGCCTACCGCAACCGCGACTTCTGCTGGTGGCTGGGGGTGCTGGGTGAATGGGATGCGGAAATCGCCAAGCCCGGCCGCGAACACGTGACCATCGCCGTGAGCGGCGCCCGTGGCGGCCACACCGTAGACTTCCGCGCCCTCGCCCACCAGGGCATGACCCTGGTCGGCCTGACCCAGTCGTTCGAAAACGGCGTGGCGCGCTTCCAGAACAACCTGGTCGACAACATCAACCGTGGCGACGACAACTACCTGGCGCTGCTGGATGCCGCCGACGCCTACATCGAACGCAACGGCCTCGACCTGCCGGAAGAGCCCGAAGCCCGCACGCGCCTGGCCGACCCGGAGTGCATGCGCAACCCGCTGCAGCAACTGGACCTGACCGAGGCCGGCGTCACCAGCATCATCTGGGCCACCGGTTACGGCGTGGACTTCGGCTGGCTGCAGGTCGACACCTTCGATGCCAACGGCAAGCCCCAGCACCAGCGCGGCGTGGCCCGTGAGCCGGGTGTGTACTTCCTTGGCCTGCCGTGGCTTTCGCGCCGTGGCTCATCGTTCATCTGGGGCGTATGGCACGACGCCAAGCACGTCGCCGGCCATATCGCCACGCAACGCACCTATACCGCCTACCGCGACAGCGACCAGCGCGCAGCGGATGAGCAGCAACCCGCCAAGATCAGCAACGTCAGCACCCTCGGAGCCCACTGATGCCTACCCATACCCGCATCCGCATGTTCAACACCAAGGCCACCTACCCCAACCAGACCCTGGACAACGACCTGTGCCAGGCGGTGCGCGCCGGCAACACCATCTATGTGCGCGGCCAGGTGGGTACCGACTTCGAGGGCAAGCTGGTGGGCCTGGGCGACCCCCGGGCACAGAGCGAGCAGGCGATGAAGAACGTCAAGCAGTTGCTTGAGGAAGCCGGCTCGGACCTGTCGCACATCGTCAAGACCACCACCTACATCACCGACCCGCGCTTCCGCGAGCCGGTGTACAAGGAAGTGGGCAAGTGGCTCAAAGGGGTGTTCCCGATTTCCACCGGGCTGGTGGTTGCCGGGTTGGCCCAGCCGGAGTGGCTGATGGAGATCGATGTGATCGCCGTGGTGCCGGATCAGGAATGACCGGCAAGCTGCGCGGCGGATCACAGCCTGCCGTGCAGCCACCTTCGGGTAGCCTGCGCCGCCGCTTGCAAGCGTTGTTCTGCCTGCACACCTGCACACGGCACCTCAACGCTGATACACAGGTCCCTGGGCAAGGCGGCGAGAAAGCAAGCTCCCACAGGAATGGTGCGAACCTCGAGCGTTGTGCTGTCCCTGTGGGAGCTGGCTTGCCGGCGATGGGCCGCGTAGCGGCCCCGGCGATTCAGGCTAGAAGCCGACCGTCGCCGAGAGCAGATAAGTCCGCGGGGTCGACAGCGTCAGCCCCGGCTCGCTGTCATCCGAAGCCCCCGCCGAACTCCAGTAACGATCATCCAGCACGTTCTCGACACTGGCGCGCAAGGTCACCTCGGTAGCGTCTACCTTGAACGCATAACGCGCCCCCAGATCGTAACGCTCCCAGCCATCGATCTGCTTGCTGTTGTTCTGGTCCAGGTACTGCGAGCTCGAATGAATACCGCGCGCCGTCAGGGTAAGGCCGTTTACCCCCGGTATATCCCATTCGGCGCCAAGGTTGACGTTGTACTCGGGCGTGGCCGGCGCGCGATTGCCATCGAAGTTGCCGCCAACGGTATCGGTCAGTTCGCTGTCGATATACATCACACCGCCCAGCACCCGCACACCTTGCACAGGCTCGCCGAACACGCTCAGCTCGATCCCGCGGTTGTCACGCTTGCCATTGGGCCCGAACACCCGTGACGTGGCATTGGTCTCGTAGGCCGGCTGGCGAATGCGGAAAGCACTGGCCGTGAAGGCGACCTTGCCCAGGTCATACTTGGCCCCCACCTCAACCTGGCGGCTGGTAAATGGCGGGAATATCTGGTCTTCGTTGATCGAGGTCGACGGCGCGATCTTGCCCTGGCTCAAGCCCTCCATGTAGTTGGCGTACAGCGATAGCTGGTCAGTGACCTTGAGCAGCACGCCGCCCGAAGGCGAGACCTTTTCTTCGTCGTAGGCGGTGTCACCCTTGACCCCATCGCTCCAGTCATCCACTTGCACCCGCTGCCAGCGCGCGCCCAGGGTCAGCAGCAGACGGTCATCGAAAAAGCCGAGGGTGTCGGCCAGGGCCACACCGGAAAAGCGGTTTTCCGTGTAGACCTCGGGGTCGATGCGGGTCGGTGTACCTGGCGTCGGTGTCGCCACCGGGTTGTACAGGTTGCTGGGCGCCGAGGCATAACGCGCTCCGCCGTTGGTGAAGTCCATGTAGAAGTAGGTAGCGGCCAGGTTCAGTTCGTGGCTGACCGGCCCGGTATGGAACCAGTTGCGCAAGCCGGCCATGGCGGTACGCACGCTTTCATCCCGGGTGAAATCCCGTGGCTGCACGGTGAAGTCACCGGCATCGTTGAGGATCGACACATTGTGGCGCAGGAAGTCGTGGTTGCTCTTGCGTGCACCGACCGCGCCATAGGCCAGCAGCGACTCGCTGATATCGTACTCGGCATGCAATGCACCAAAGGTGTCGTTGGTGCGCGCCTTGCTCCAGGCCTGGGCATAGTTGTGGCGCACGTCGTTGGCATCCGGCACCTTGGCATTGGCACCGATCAGTACCCGCTCCTGGGGCGCGTCGGTATCACGCTCGGTATGGCCCAGGTCTGCCGACAGGCGCAGCCGCTCGCCGCGAAAATCCAGGCCCAGCACCGCCATTTCGCGATCGACGCTCTGATGGTCCCATTCGGTGTCACCCGACTGCTTCACACCATTGAAGCGCACGCCAAACTGGTCGCCCTCGCCGAAACGGCGGCCAACGTCCACTGCGCCGCCTGCCTGGCTACCCGAAGCGAAGCTGCCGGTGAATTCGGTGATCGGTTTGTCGCCTGCCCGCTTGGGCTGCACGTTGATACCACCGCCGACACTGCCACGCGGCGAAATACCGTTGATCAACTGGCTGGGGCCTTTGATGATGTCGACCCGCTCGGCCATTTCCATGTCGATCGAGTAGGTAGGCAGAATGCCGTAAAGGCCGTTGTACGCCACATCGCTGTTGAACAGGCTGAAACCGCGGATGGTGAACTGCTCGAAGCGCCCACCAGCCGGGTTGGTGGCGCGTACCGACGGGTCACTGGCGATCAGCTCGCCCAGGGTCCGTGCCTGCTGGTTCTTTGCCAATTCGCTGGTGTAGCTGGTGATACTGAACGGGGTATCCATGAAGTCCCGCGAGCCAAGCAGGCCTTGCCCACCCTGCCGCGCCACCTGGCCACCGGCATAGGGCTGCGTATCGCCGCTGGCGGCCAGGCCACCGACAATGCTGGTGGGGGCGATTTCCAGGGCGCCACCGGCCTGGGGCGCCGGCACCAGTGTGAAGGCACCCTCGCCCACTGGCAGCAGCTGCAGGCCACTGCCGCGCAACAACTGCATGAACCCTTCGTCGACACTATAGCTGCCGGACAGGCCAGTGCTCTGCCGGCCCTGGACCAGTGCGGGGTCCAGCGAAAGGCTGATCCCGGCCTGGTCTGCAAAGCGGGTCAATGCGGCACCCAGGCTGGCGGGTGCTACTGCATAGGTGCGCCGGGCCGGCTCATCGGCCCACGCCGGGACGCACAACAACAGGCTCATGGCGAACAACGGATGTGCTGCGCGCGCCAGTGGGCGCAGGCGGCAATAAGTCACTGCAGGCATCGAACAAGGCTCCCCTTTATTTTCTACTACCGGTAATGACCGGTGAGGAAAAAAAAGGGGACAGCCTCAAACACGATTTTCTCGCGCAGCCAGGCTGACCCAATAGCGCGTGCGCGTCTGCACCTGCAATGGCAGGCTGGCGGCGAGCAAGGCCAGCACCCGGTCGGTGTCGTCCAGGCGGAACGTACCGGTCACGCGCAGGCGCTCCAGCTCTGGTGCCCAGCGCAGCACCCCTGGGCGATACCTGCGCAACTCGTGCAGCAGCTCGCCCAAAGGCCGATCATCCAGCCGCAGCACGCCTTCGCGCCAGCCCAGCCGCCATTCGTCCAGGCCTGTAACCGGGCCGACGCCAGCCGCCTGCAGGCTAGCCTGCTGCCCGGCCTGCAGCAGCAATGCCGGGCCGTGCAGCGGCTGCAGGCGCGCCGCACCGTTGAGCACCGACACGCGGCAGGCCTGATCGAGCAGTCGCGCACAGACCTCGCCAGCGCCCAGTACCACCTGACCATAGGGCACCTGCAGGGTCAGGGTCAGGTTGCCCGGTACCTTGACTGCCACCTCGCCGCGCAGCAGCGTCAGCCGGCGTCGGCCCGCGTCGATGTCGATTGCGCTGTCGGTGTTCAGCTGCACCAGGGTGCCATCGCTGAGCATCAACTGCCGGCGCTCCCCTGCCGCAGTCCGCATGTCGGCGGTCCAGGCATCCAGCGGCAGTTCGCGACTCGCCAGCCAGGCCGCCGGCAGCAACGCCGCCACCCCCAATGCCTGCTTGAGCAGCGCCCGGCGGCCGGCATCCGGGCGGTCGAGGGTGGCCATGGCCAGTGCACCCGGCAGCCCCGAAAAACGCTGACGCAGCAACAGCGCCTTCTGCCAGGCACCTTCGTGCAGGGCGTTGCTGGCACGCCATTGTTCCAGGCGCGTCAGGTCCGCCTCGCTGGCGCCGCCAGAATCCAGCAGCGCCAGCCAGCCGGCGGCTGCTCGCAGCGCATCGCGAAGCCCAGGGGAATGGTCAGTCATTGCAAATCGGCCAGCAGGCAATGCTCATAGGCTTGCGCCATGTAGCGCTTTACCGAGCGTTCGCAAACGCCCAGCCGCTGGCTGATCTCGGCGTAGCCCAGGCCTTCCAGCTGGCTCCAGAGAAAGGCCTTGCGCACCGGGGCTTTCAGGCCATCGAGCAATTCATCCAGCGCTTGCAGGGTTTCCAGCAGCACCCAGCGCTGCTCTGGCGAAGGCACGTGCTGCTCGGGCAACTGCGCCAATGCTTCGAGGTAGGCTTGTTCCAGGCTGCGCCGCTGGTAGAAGTTGCTGAGCAGGCGCTTGCCCACGGTCAGCAGGTAGGCGCGTGGCTCGCGGATGTCTGCCAGCGGCTGGGCACTGGCGAGGATGCGCAGGAAGGTATCCTGGCTGAGGTCGGCGGCGTCCCAGGCATTGCCCATGCGCCGGCGCAGCCAGGTTTCCAGCCAGCCGCGGTGCTCACGGTACAAGGCAGGCAGGCTGGGTTGCGATGGCGGCGCGGCGTCGATCATGGCGAAGGCCCTGCGGTGGCGTAAATAGGATTAATTCTAATTTACACTGCACCGCAGCACCAAGCGCTTTGTTACCCGTCAGGCAATCGCCGCGTCCACCAGCACCTGGGCTTCCTGCACCAGGCGCTGCAGGTGCGCCTCGTCGATGAAGCTTTCGGCGTAGATCTTGTAGATGTCCTCGGTGCCCGACGGGCGCGCGGCGAACCAGCCATTGGCGGTCATCACCTTCAGCCCGCCGATGGCCTGGCCATTGCCCGGGGCATGGCTGAGGATCTTCACGATCGGCTCACCGGCCAGCTCGGTCGACTTCACCTGCTCCGGCGCCAGCTTGCTCAGCAGGGCCTTCTGCCGGGCGTCGGCCTTGGCCTCGACGCGGGTGGCGTACGGCTTACCGAGCGCTTCGGTGAGGTCGGCATAGGCCTGGCTCGGGTTGCGACCGGTACGCGCGGTCATCTCGGCAGCCAGCAAGGCGGGGATCAGGCCATCCTTGTCGGTGGCCCACACCGAGCCGTCGCGGCGCAGGAACGACGCACCGGCGCTCTCCTCGCCACCAAAGCCCAGCGAACCGTCGAACAGCCCTTGGGCAAAGAACTTGAAGCCTACCGGCACTTCATAAAGGTCGCGACCAAGGCGCGTGGTGACGCGGTCGATCATGCCGCTGGACACCACGGTTTTGCCGACGGCAGCGTCGCTGCGCCACTGCGGGCGATGGCGGTACAGGTAGTCGATGGCCACGGCCAGGTAGTTGTTCGGCTGCAGCAGGCCATCGGCGGTGACGATGCCGTGGCGGTCGTGGTCCGGGTCGCAGGCGAAGGCCACGTCGAAGCGCTCGCGCAGGCCGATCAGGCCCTGCATGGCGTACGGCGAGGACGGGTCCATGCGGATCTGGCCATCCCAGTCGACGGTCATGAAGCGGAAGGTCGGGTCGACCTCGGTGTTCACCACTTCCAGGTCAAGCTTGTAGTGCTCGGCGATGGCCGACCAGTAGCGCACCCCTGCCCCGCCCAGCGGGTCTACACCGAGGCGCAGCTTGGCGCTGCGGATGATGTCGAAATCGATCACGTTTTCCAGGTCGGCCACATAGCTGCCTACGTAGTCGTGGCGCTGGGTGGTCGGTGCCTGCAGCGCCTGGGCATGGTCCATGCGCTTGACGCCCGCCAGGTCAGCCGCCAGCAGCTCGTTGGCCTTGGCCTCGACCCACTTGGTCACGTCGCTGTCGGCCGGCCCGCCATTGGGCGGGTTGTACTTGAAGCCACCGCTTTGCGGCGGGTTGTGCGACGGGGTAATGACGATGCCATCGGCCAGGCCCTGCTCGCGGCCACGGTTGTAGCAGAGGATGGCGTGGGACACGGCCGGCGTCGGCGTGTACTCGTCATCCTTGGACAACATCACCTGCACGCCATTGGCCGCCAGCACTTCCAGGGCGCTGGCGGTGGCCGGTGCCGACAGTGCATGGGTGTCGGCGCCGATGAACAGCGGGCCATCGATGCCCTTTTTCTGGCGGTACAGGCAAATGGCCTGGGTGATGGCCAGCACGTGGTACTCGTTGAAACTCAACTCCAACGACGTGCCCCGGTGCCCAGAGGTGCCGAAGGCCACTCGCTGAGCCGCCACGGCAGCGTCCGGGCGGCCGGTGTAGTAGGCGGTAAGCAGGCGGGGAATATCGACCAGCACGCTGGCCGGAGCCGGCTTGCCTGCCAAAGGACTGAGCGTCATGCAAAAACCTCGAGTTCAACGGATGTTGGTGTTGGAGCGTGCAGTGTACTGAGAGTTGCAATACCGTGCGATGGGCGGTAGCAAAGAAAAGAACAGCTGACGCGCCCCTTGTAGAAGCGGCCTTGCGTCGCGATCGGGCCGCAAGGCCGCTCCTACAGACTCCGCGCATGCCGCTCATCTTGCGGATGCCGGTCTAGAGTAGAGGCCATACCCATCGAATACGAGGCCCCATGGCTTTCCACCGTCTGACCCGCACCCACCCACGCCTGAGCATCGCCGCCGCCGTCGGCCTGCTCGGGGCGTGGCTCATCCCCGCCGACGACACCGTGCAGCATATCCTCGCCGGCTGGAACCTTGGCGTATGGCTATACCTGCTGCTGGTGCTGTACCTGAGCTGGAACGCCAGCCCGGAAAAGGTCCGCAAGGTCGCCCGGGTCGAAGACGAAAACGCCGGCCTGGTCCTGCTCACCGTGTGCATTGCCGCCATCGCCAGCCTTGCCGCAGTGACCTTGCAACTGGTGTCCAGCCGCGATCTGCAAGGTGCTGACCAGGCCCTGCATTACCTGTACACCGGCCTGACCGTGGCAGGGTCCTGGCTACTGATCGGCTGCATATTCAGCCTGCACTACGCGCGGCTGTTCTACACAGGGCAGAACCATGAACCGCCGCTGCGCTTCGCCGATGGCGAGCGCAACCCGGATTACTGGGACTTCCACTACTTCTCCTTCACCATCAGTGTGGCGGTGCAGACTTCCGATGTGGGTGTGGCCGGACGGGGATTGCGGCGGGTGGTGCTGGCGCATTCGCTGGTGGGGTTCGTGTTCAATACGGCGATTCTGGGATTCACCATCAATATCGCGGCAGGCCTACTGGGCTGAGCGCGCCGCTCGTCCGAAAGTATCAGAGCATTATCATGGAGATATGCACCGCGACAGCTCAAGGAAAACGTTTGCTTGGCCAGTTGCCGCCCGGCATGCCCCCGAAGCTATGTGATCTCTGTCATGCATTAGTACATTTGTCGTATTTGCCGCCGAGAATCACCCATGGCAGGTGCTATCTTTACCTTCCCGGCGGCCGCATCGATGTGGCCACTTGCTCACCACGTCCAGGTACGGACAAGGAGGCTGGCATGAACAAGATGACGTTCCCCAACGCCTGCCAGGTGATGCGCTGGCATTTCCACCCGCTGGGTTTCGAGGCCAGCATGGATGCGCCACGCAGCATGATCGCGCGGCTGTTCGACCGCGCTACCGGGGAGACCGTACTGGCCATTGCCGGCATCCCTTGCGCGGCCATCATGGCCGCCGCCGATGTCGAACGCATCATCGAGGCCGTCGAGGCCGAGATGGATGCTTTCATACCCGCCTTCACCCTGCGCGCTGCGGTCTAGACTGCTGCCATATTTTTCTCGCCCAGGGCCTGCAACCTGCCCATGAACTGCTCGGCCGGCACAGGTTGCCCAAGCAGGTAGCCCTGCAGCGAATCACAGCCCAGGCGGGTCAGGAAAGCCTGTTGCCTGTCGGTCTCGACCCCTTCGGCCACAATCCGCAGCCCCAGCGCCTGGCCCAGGGCGACGATTGCCGAGACGATTGCCGCATCGTCGCTGTCCTGCTCCAGGTCACGGACGAAACCGCGATCGATCTTCAGCTCGTTGGCCGGCAGGCGCTTGAGGTACATCAGGCTGGAATAACCGGTACCAAAGTCATCGATGGACAGGTCCACGCCCATGTCCGACAGGCGCTGCAGCACGGCCAGGCTGGCATCAGCGTCGTGCATGGCAGTGGTTTCGGTGATTTCCAGGGTCAGGCAGTTGGCCGGCAG
The DNA here is from genome assembly GCF_059295255.1 of Pseudomonas sp. 8_5_2. Classification (NCBI taxonomy): domain Bacteria; kingdom Pseudomonadati; phylum Pseudomonadota; class Gammaproteobacteria; order Pseudomonadales; family Pseudomonadaceae; genus Pseudomonas; species Pseudomonas sp. 8_5_2. The sequence goes on along the minus strand of NZ_CM181238.1, from coordinate 2,659,859 downwards.
ACCGTTCTGCTCAAGCGCCTTTGCCACGCTCTCGACCAGCCCTGCGTGGCAGAACTGGATAGCCGACAGGTTCACCGCCATGCGCCACCCCTGGTGGCCCTGGTCCAGCCATTCACGCATCTGGCGGCATGCCTCGCCAAGCACCCACTCACCGATTGGAATGATCAGCCCGGTCTTTTCCGCCAGGCCAATAAAGCGGTCGGGCAGCAACAGACCCTGCTGCGGATGCTCCCAGCGCAGCAACGCCTCGGCACCGATCGGCTGGCACGCCTGGGCATCGATTTTGGGCTGGTAGTGCAGGCGGAACTGGCGCTGCTCAAGGGCCTGGCGCAAGTCCTGCAACAGCTGCAGCTGCTGGCGGGCATTACTGTTCATCGACACGTCGAAGAAGCTGTAGCCGTTCTTGCCGGCGCTTTTGGCGTGGTACATGGCGGCGTCGGCGTTGCGCAGCAGCTCGTGCTGGTCCTGGCCATTGCCCGGGTAAAGAACGATGCCCAGGCTCGCTGACAATTGCAGGTCGTGCTCGGCCACGCGGAATGGCCGCGATACCAGGTTGACCTGCTTGACCGCCACGTCCATGGCATCGTCCGGTTCCTGCAACTCCACCAGCAGGACAAATTCGTCGCCGCCAATGCGCGCCAGTGTGTCCTGGCTGTGCAGATGCCCGCGCAGGCGCCCTGCCACGGCCTTGAGCAGCAGGTCGCCGATATGGTGGCCGAACGCATCGTTGACCGGCTTGAAGCCGTCCAGGTCGATGAACATCAGGGCAAAACAGCCGCCCTGCTCCGCCACCTTGGCGATGGCTTGCTCGATGCGGTCGGCCAACAGGGTGCGGTTGGGCAGATCGGTGAGAGTATCGTGCAGGGCAAGCTGCGTGAGCTCCTGATTGGCCAGAGTCAGCGAACGGGCCAGCTCGGCGGTGCGTGCCTCCAGGCGGGCGTCCAGCACCGAGGTCAGCAAGGCCACCGCCAATACCGCCAGGGTGGTGATCAGCACCAGGTAGACCAGGCCGTCACCCTGCAGGCCGCTGCCCAGCGCGCCGCAAAAGCTGCCCTCGGGGAAATTCGCCGCCGCCATGCCGGTGTAGTGCATGCCGACGATGGCAAAGCCCATCACCACCGCCGCCAGACCACGGATCTGCCTGACATAGGGCGTGTGCTTGCGCAGGCGGAAGGCGATCCACAGGGCCGCTGCTGATGCCCCAACCGCTATCAGCAAGGAGGCACCGAACAAGGCCGGGTCATAGTCGATTCCCGGCAGCATGCGCAGCGCGGCCATGCCGGTGTAGTGCATGCAGGCGATGCCCGCCCCCATGATCAGCGCACCAAAGCCCAGCTGCAGCCAGGGCAGACTTGGTTGGCTGACCAGCCACAAGGCAAAGCCTGAAGACAACACGGCAATCAGCAGCGAGAACGCGGTCAGGGGCAGGTCGTAACCCAGGTCGATGGGCAGGCTGAAGGCGAGCATGCCGATAAAGTGCATCGACCATACGCCGATGCCCATGGCCAATGCGCCACCCCCCATCCACAAGTATGCAGCCCGGCCCTTGGCCGTGGCGATACGGCCGGTAAGGTCCAGGGCGGTATAGGACGCCAGGATCGCCACGCACAGCGAAATCAACACCAGCGAAGAGGAGTAGCTACCGGTCAACATGGGGAGTTCCAGCGCGGGACAGGGGGGCCCGGAAAAAGCTGACGATTGTACTCAAGCTTTGCCGAAACGCACGGGGTTTTTGCGAATGGGAATGGATCCAAAGATCGCGCCCTTCACTGTGCTTTCAGGGCTGCTGTGCAGCCCATCGCCGGCAAGCCAGCTCCCACAGGGTCCGCACTGTCTCAAGCAGTGTGTGGTGCCTGTGGGAGCTGGCTTGCCGGCGATGAGGCCGTCACAGGCATCATAAGGCTTGGAAAGCGAGTCAATCCTGCTCGGCAAACGCCTGATCGGCGTCCCAGCCCCCACCCAGCGCGGCAACCAGTTGCACACTGGCCACCAACCGCCCCTGCAGCAGGTTCAACACACTGCGCTCGTTGCTCAGCGCCGTGGTCTGCACATTCACCACATCCAGGTAGCCGATCAGCCCGGCACGGTACTGGTTCTCGGTCAGGCGCAGCGACTCGCGGGCTGCATCCAGAGCCTCCTGGCGCACCACCGCTTCGTCGCCATACACCTTCAGCTGCACCAGCAGGTTTTCCACTTCCTTGAAACCGTCCAGCACGGTCTGGCGGTACTGCGCCACGGTCTGGTCATATACCGCCACCGTGCGGTCCACTTCGGCACTGCGCTTGCCGGCGTCGAACAGGTTCAGCGCCAGCTGCGGGCCCACCGACCAGTAGCGGTTGGGCAGCTCGATCCAGTTGTTGAAACTGCTGCTGGAATAACCGCCACTCATGCTCAGGCTCAGGTCCGGGAAATACGCCGCCCGCGACACGCCGATATTGGCGTTGGCCGCCATCACGTTACGCTCGGCCGAGGCAATGTCCGGCCGCCGCTCCAGCAACTGCGAAGGCAATGAAACCGGAATCTGCGGCAGAGCCGGAATGTTCTTGCTGTCGGCCAGGGCAAAGTTGGCCGGCGTCTTGCCCATCAGCACGGCAATGGCGTTCTCGAACTGCGCGCGCTGCCAGATCAGGTCGATCAGGTCGGCCTGGGTGCTCTTCAACTGGGTACGCGCCTGGGCCACCGCATCGGGGCCGGCGACACCGGCCCGGTACTGGTTTTCGTTCATTCGCAGCGAGCGTTCATAGGCCGCCACGGTAGCTTCCAGCAAGCGCTTCTGCTCGTCGATTACCCGCAGTTGCAGGTAGTTCTGCACCAGCTCCGACTGCTGGCTGAGGCGGATCGAGGCCAGGTCGGCCAGGCTGGCTTGCGCACTGGCTTCATTGGCGTTCAGGGTTTCGCGCAGCTTGCCCCACAGGTCGATCTCCCAGCTGACGCCCAACTGTGCATTGTAGGTGTCGCGGATGCCGCTGCTGCTGCTGGACAGGCTCGAGCTGGAACTGCCCGTACCCTGGGCAGAGCGGTTCTTGCCGACCGTCAGGTCCAGGCTGGGGAACAACCCTGCCCGGCTGCTGCGCACCAGTGCCTGGGCCTGGCGATACTGGGCTTCGGACTGCGCCACGGTCTGGTTGCTGCGGTTCAGCTCTTCGACCAGCGCGTTCAGCCCGGCATCGCCGTACAGTTCCCACCAGGCCCCGCGGGCGATGGCATCGGACGGCGTGGCCTGGGTCCAGCCTTCGGCGTGCTTGAACTGCGCCGCCGGGCTGTCCAGCTCGGGGCGGTGGTAGTCCGGGCTCAAGCTACAGGCACTGAGCAAGGCCGCGCACAATCCGGCACCCAGCAGGCGCGAGCCGCGGCCACGGGTCAGCACTTGCAGGGCACGGTGAAGTGGGGTCTGGGCAAAAGTCATAGCGGGGTATCCAGGGCGGCGTCGGTGCGCACGCCGCGCCAACGGTTGAAACGGTGACGCAGGTGGTCCAGGTACAAGTACACCACCGGCGTCGTATAAAGGGTCAGGACCTGGCTGAACACCAGGCCACCAATGATGGTCAGGCCCAGCGGCTGGCGCATCTCCGCACCCTCGGCACGGCTGAGCAACAGCGGCAGGGCACCAAGAATGGCCGCCAGGGTGGTCATCAGGATCGGCCTCAGGCGCAGCAGGCAGGCACGGCGGATCGACTCTTCCGGCGACAGGCCCTGATGGCGCTCCAGCTGCAAGGCCAGGTCGATCATCAGGATGGCGTTCTTCTTCACCACGCCAATCAGCAGGAATAGCCCCAGCAGCGAGATCAGGCTGAACTCGCCACCGGTGACGTACAGCGCCAGCAACGCACCGACCCCTGCCGAGGGCAAGGTCGAGAGGATGGTCAGCGGGTGAATATAGCTCTCGTAGAGAATACCCAGCACCAGGTAAACCAGCACCAAAGCGCCGAGGATCATGAACGGCTGGCCTTCCTGGGTCTTGGCGAAGGCGTTGGCCGTGCCGCCGAGCTTGGCGATCACCTCTTCAGGCAGGCCCAGCTTGGCCACCGCACGCTCCACGGCTGCCATGGCCTGGTCGGTGCTGTAACCTTCGGCGACATCGAAGGCGATGTCCTCGGAGGCGAACTGCCCCTCGTGGCTGACCCGGTCGTTGGCCAGGCTGTTCTCGTAGTGGGCGATGGTCGACAGCGGCACGCGAGCGCCGTCGGCGGTAATCACCTGCACTTGCTCGAGGGTGCTAGGGTCCCAGGCATACTTGGGGTTGATCTCCAGCACCACCTGGTACTGGTTGAGGCTGTCGTAGATGGTGGAGATCTGCCGCTGGCTGTAGGCGTTGTTGAGCACCGTGGTGACCATGCTCATGTCGATGCCCAGGCGTTTGGCCTGGTCACGGTCTACCACCAGGGTCACCTGCTGGGTGCCAGAACCGTCGCGGGCATCGATGGCGGTCAGTTCGGGCAGCGCGCGTATCGCCGCCACTACCTTGGGGAACCACTCGCGCAGGGCTGACAGGTCACCGCTCTGCAAGGTGTAAAGGTACTGCGACGAGCTCTGGTCGCGGCCACCACCCCCCAGTTGCAGGTCCTGGTCGGCCATCAGGAACAGCCGCCCGCCGGGCACCTTGGGCATTTCCTTGCGCAACCGTTCAATCACCTTCTGCGCGTCGATCTTGCGCTCGCTGATCGGCTTCAGGCGCACAAGTACCATAGCGTTGTTGGTACCGCTGTTGCCGCCGATGAAACCGGCCACGCTCTGCACGGCCGGGTCCGCCAGCAGCGCCCGGCGGTAAATTTCCATCTTCGGCTGCATCACCCCGAACGACAGCCCGTCATCGCCACGGATGAAGCCCATCAACTGCCCGGTATCCTGCTGCGGGATGAGCGTTTTCGGCACCACCACATACAGGGCGACGTTCAGGCCGATGGTCGCCAGCAGGCTGATCAAGGTCAGGCGCCGGTGGCGCAGCACCCAGCCCAGGCTGCGGTCATAGCCATCGACCATGCGCTCGTGCAGTTTGTCGCTGTAGCGCTGCAGACGCGTCGGCTGGGCGCGGTGCGGCTTCAGCCAGCGGGCGCAGAGCATCGGCGTGAGGGTCAGCGAGACCACAAGCGAGACGATGATGGCCGCCGCCAGGGTGATCGAGAATTCCTGGAACAGGTTGCGCACGATGCCGCCCATGAACAGGATCGAGACGAACACTGCCACCAGCGAGACGTTCATGGACAGCAAGGTGAAGCCGACTTCCCTGGCGCCGAGAAACGCCGCGCGCATCGGCGGCTGGCCGTCCTCGATATGCCGCGAAATGTTCTCCAGCACCACAATGGCATCGTCCACCACCAGGCCGGTGGCGAGAATCAGCGCCATCAGCGACAGGTTGTTGAGGGAAAACCCGCACAGGTACATCACCGCGAAGGTGCCGACCAGCGACACCGGCACCGCCAGGCTGGGGATCAACGAAGCACGGAAACTGCCGAGGAACAGGTAGACCACCAGAATCACAAGCACCACGGCGACCAGCAGGGTGTGCTCGGCCTCTTTCAGGGTGGCCTTGATCACTGGCGAGCGGTCCATCGCCACGTTCAGCTGGACGCTGGCCGGCAGCAGCGACTGCAGGGCCGGCAGCTGTGCGTGGATCTGGTCGACGGTCTCGATGATGTTGGCGCCGGTCTGGCGGTTGACCACCAGCAGCACCGCACTCTGGTCGTTGAAGAAACCGCTGTTGTAGCGGTTTTCGACGCCGTCGGTCACGGTCGCCACATCGGCCAGACGCAAGATGGTGCCATTTTGCTGGCGGATCACGATCGGTTCGTAGTCCTTGGCCTTTTCCAGCTGGTCGTTGGCGCGCACTTGCCAGTTGCGCTCGCCGTCCTCTACAAAGCCCATGGGCCGGCGCTGGTTGGCATTGGCCACGGCGGTGCGAACTTCGTCCAGCGACAGGCTGTACTGGTTGAGCAGTTGCGGCTCGACGGCAATGCGCACCGCCGGCAACGAACTGCCACCGATCTGCACTTCCCCTACCCCGCTCACCTGGGCCAGGCTCTGCGACAGGATGGTATCGGCCAGGTCGTACAGCTGACCCTTCTGCAACACATCCGAAGTCAGTGACAGCACCATGATCGGTGCCTGCGCCGGGTTGATCTTCTTGTAGGTGGGCATGCTGCGCATGCCACTGGGCAACAGATTGCGGGTAGCATTGATGGCCGCCTGCACTTCACGCGCAGCGCCGTCGATGTCCCGGCCCTGCTCGAAGCCGATGATGACCCGCGTCGAGCCCTGGTTCGAGCTGCTGGTCAGGGTGGTAACGCCGGCGATGCTGCCAAGCTTGCGCTCCAGCGGCGTGGCCACGGTAGAGGCCATGACCTCCGGGCTGGCCCCCGCCAGGTTGGCCTGCACCACGATCACCGGGAAGTCCATCTGCGGCAACGGCGCCACCGGCAGCAGGCCGAAGCTGACGCCACCCAGCAGCATGATCGCCAGGCTCAGCAGCATGGTCGCCACCGGCCGGCGAATAAAAGGTGCGGACAGGTTCATGCCTCGGCCTGCTTCGCGTCAGTGGCCGGGCGCCAGCGCTGGGCCAGGCGGTCGAAGTACAGGTAGATGACCGGTGTGGTGAACAGCGTCAGCACCTGGCTGACCAGCAGCCCGCCGACCATCACCAGGCCCAGCGGCTGGCGCAGTTCGGCACCGGAACCGGTGGCCAGCATCAGCGGCACAGCGCCGAACAGCGCCGCCAGGGTGGTCATCAGGATCGGCCGGAAGCGCAGCAGCGCCGCCTGGTAGATCGCATCCTGCGGGCTCATGCCCTGGTGTCGCTCGGCCTCCAGGGCGAAGTCGATCATCATGATGGCGTTTTTCTTGACGATGCCGATCAGCAGGATGATGCCGATGATGGCGATCATGCCCAGGTCGTTGCCACTGAGGATCAACGCCAGCAATGCGCCGACCGCTGCCGATGGCAGGGTCGAGAGGATGGTCACCGGGTGGATATAGCTCTCGTACAGCACGCCCAGCACGATGTACATGGTCACCACAGCGGCCAGAATCAGCAGCAAGGTGCTCGACAAGGATGCCTGGAACGCCTCGGCGGCGCCCTGGAATTTGGTCTGCACGCCAATCGGCATGCCGATGTCCTGCTGCACCTGCTCGATCACCTTCACCGCCTCGCCCAGCGAAGCGCCGTGCGCCAGGTTGAACGACATCATCACCGCCGGGAACTGGCCGATGTGCGAGATCGCCAGTTGCGCCTGGCGCTGCTCGACACGTGCCAGCGCAGACAGGCGCACCTGGCCGCCGTCGCTGGCCTTGACGTGGACCGCCTCCAGCGCCTGCGGGCCGATGCTTGCCGCATCGCGCGACTGCAGCACCACCCGGTACTGGCTGGCCTGGGTGTAGATGGTCGAGATCTGCCGCTGGCCGAAGGCGTCGTACAGGGCGTTGGTGATCTGCGAAACGTTGATCCCCAGGCGGCTGGCCATGTCGCGGTCAATCACCAGGTACACCTGCAGCCCCTTGTCCTGCAGGTCGCTGGCCACGTCCTGCAGTTCGGGCCGCTGCTGCAGGGCATTGGTCAGCTTGCCGCTCCACAGCGCGAGCAGGTCGGCATCCGGCGAAGACAGGCTGAACTGGTACTGGGTACGGCTGACCCGGTCTTCGATGCTCAGGTCCTGCACCGGCTGCATGAACAGGCGGATACCGACCAGCTTGTCGACCTGCGGCTGCAGGCGGCTGATCACCTCGGCGGCGGTGGCATCGCGCTCGCCATGCGGCTTGAGGTTGATCAGCAGGCGGCCACTGTTGAGCGTGGCGTTGTCGCCGTCCACGCCAATGTACGAGGACAGGCTCTGCACCGCCGGGTCCTGCAGGATCACCTTGCTCAAGGCCTGCTGGCGGTCGCTCATGGCGGCGAACGAAGTGGATTGCGGGGCTTCGGAAATACCCTGGATCACCCCGGTGTCCTGCAGCGGGAAGAATCCCTTGGGTACGATCATGTACAGGAACACGGTCAGCACCAGGCTAGCCACTGCCACCAGCAGGGTCAGCGGCTGGTGCCGCAGAACCCACTGCAAGCCGCGGCCATAGTGCTTGATCAGCCAGTCGATCCAGGCGCCACTGGCGCGGTAGAAGCGGCCCTGCTCCTCTTCCTTGGGCTCACGCTTGAGCAGCCGTGCGCACATCATCGGCGTCAGTGTCAGCGAAACCACCAGGGAGATCAGGATCGCCACCGCCAGGGTGATGGCGAACTCGCGGAACAGCCGGCCGACCACATCGGCCATGAACAGCAGCGGGATCAACACCGCAATCAGCGAGAAGGTCAGCGAGATCAGGGTGAAGCCGATTTGCCGGGCACCCTTGAGCGCCGCCTGCAAAGGGGTCTCGCCCTCCTCGATGTGCCGGGAAATGTTCTCCAGCATGACGATGGCATCATCGACCACGAAACCGGTAGCGATGGTCAGGGCCATCAAGGTCAGGTTGTTCACCGAGAAGCCGGCCAGGTACATCACGCCGAAGGTGCCGATCAGCGACAGCGGCACGGCAATCGAGGGAATGAGGGTGGCGCTGAAGCGACGCAGGAAGACGAAGGTGACCATCACCACCAGCACGATGGCGATCAGCAACTCATGCTGCACGTCCTTGACCGCAGCGCGGATGGTCTGGGTACGGTCGGTGAGCACCGATACATCAAGGCCGGCCGGCAGGTTGTCGGTGATCGACGGCAGCAGCTCCTTGATGCGGTCGACCACCTTGATCACGTTGGCGCCGGGCTGGCGCTGGATATTCAGCAGCACTGCCTGGTTCTGGTTGGCCCAGGCTGCCAGACGCTCGTTTTCGGCGCCATCGACAATCTCAGCGACATCCTTGAGCCGTAGGGGCGCGCCATTGTTGTAGGCCAGGATCAGGTTGGCGTACTCCGCCGGGGTGCGCAGCTGGTCGTTGGCATCGAGCATCGACACCCGGGTCGGGCCGTCGAAGTTGCCCTTGGGCTGGTTGACGTTGGAAGCGCCGATAAGGGTCCGCACATCTTCCAGGTTCAGGCCATTGGCCGCCAACGCATCGACGTTGACCTTGATCCGCACCGCCTGACGCTGGCCGCCAGCAATGCTGACCATGCCCACACCACTGATTTGCGCGAGCTTCTGTGCCACGCGAGTGTCGACCAGGTCATTGAGCTTGGGCAGCGGCATGGTTTTGGACGAGATGGCCAGGGTCAGCACCGGGGTGTCGGCCGGGTTGACCTTGTTGTACACCGGTGGTGCCGGCAGGTCGCTGGGCAGGAGGTTGCTGGCGGCGTTGATCGCGGCCTGCACCTGTTGCTCGGCGACGTCCATGTTCATGTCGAGGTTGAAGCGCAGGGTCAGCACCGAAGCACCGCCGGAGCTGGTCGAGGCCATTTGCTCCAGGCCCGGCATCTGCCCGAACTGACGTTCCAGTGGCGCGGTTACCGCGCTGGTCATCACCTGCGGACTGGCGCCGGGGTACAGGGTCATGACCCGGATGGTCGGGTAATCCACCTGCGGCAACGCCGACACCGGCAGCAGCTTGTAGGCGATCAGGCCGGCCAGGACGATGGCCAGCATGCTCAGCGTGGTGGCGACCGGCCGCAGGATGAACAGGCGCGAGAGGTTCATGCGCCCGCCTTGCCTGCTGCTTTAACCGGCTGTTGCGGAAGCTGCGGCGCACCGCTTTGCGCCGAGCCTTTGGCGTCCTGGCCCTGCAGGTGCTGACCAGGCGTGGTCGGCACTTGCGAGCTGTCTTCGACCACCTCGACCTTGGTGCCTTCGCGCAGGCGATCGGTGCCTTCCAGCACCAGGCGGTCGCCAGCGGCCAGGCCTTCAAGGATGACGCTGTTGTCGCCGTCGCTGGCGCCGACCTTGAGCTTGCGCACGTTCACGGTGTTCTCGGCGTTGACCACATAGGCGAAGGTACCGTCGTTGCCGAACTGGATCGCCGCTGCCGGAGCCATGACCACCTGCTTGAGGGTGTCGGCCAGCAGGCGCACGTTGACGAACTGATTGGGGAATAGCGCCAGGTCCTTGTTCTCGAAGCGGCCTTTGAACTTCAGGGTGCCGGTGGTGGTGTCGATCTGGTTGTCGATGCTGCCTAGCACGCCGGTGGACTGCAGCTTGCTGTCACTGCGGTCCCAGGCCTCGACCGGCAGGCTGGCGCCGCTGCGATAGCGCTCCAGCACCGTGCTCAGCTCGGTTTCCGGCAGGGTGAAGGCGACGTTGATCGGCTCGGTCTGGGTAATGACCACCAGCGCGGTGGCATCGTTGGCTGCCACCAGGTTGCCCAGGTCGAGCTGGCGCAGGCCCACCCGGCCGTTGATTGGCGAGCGGATCTGGGTGAAATCGAGGTTCAGGCGGGCGTCATTGACCTGCGCCTGGTTGGTCTTGACCAGCCCCTGGAACTGCGCCACCTGCGCTTCGGCGGTATCGAGGGTTTGCTTGGCGATGCTGTCTTCGGCGTACAGGCCTTTATAACGGGCCACGTCGACCTGGGCATTTTTCAGCTGCGCCTGGTTCTGGGCCAGGGTGCCTTCGGCCTGCTGCAGGGCGATGCGGTAGGAACGCGGGTCGATCTCGGCGAGCAGATCGCCGGCCTTGACCTGCTGGCCTTCCTTGAAGTGGATTTTCACCAGCTCGCCCGCCACGCGGCTGCGCACGTTCACGGTATTGGTCGCAGTGACCGTGCCCAGTGCCTTGTAGTACAGCGGGAAGTCGCCCACACGTACCGGTTCGACACGGACCGGCACCGGGTCGGTGGAGCCGCCGAAGCCCGGCCGGCCGCCCATGCCCATGCCCTTGCCACCGCGCCCGCCGCCGGCTTCTTGATGCACAGGCGCCGCTGCGGGCCACAGCCACCAGGCGAGGGCCGCCACCAGCAGCAGGATCAGCAGGCCGACGAGCCAGCGACGGGGGGAACGGGAATTGGACGCTTGCATGGGTTGAACGAACCTTGTTCGGAATGACGACTTGGGAGGGTGAACGATAAGCACTGGCATCGTTTTAGCAAAGGCCCTTTACCAGAGGTTTACCTTTGCCTGACGTTGCCAAAACGCGGAATTTTAAATGAAAACGGCCCGGAACGTGTTCCGGGCCGTTACAGGGTTTTGCTTGGAGTGGAGATGGGCCTGAAGGTTTCCGTTGCCTTTGCTGGCCCTATCGCCGGCAAGCCAGCTCCCACAAGCACATCACAGGCATTGAGAACAGCCTTGTACCTGTGGGAGCTGGCTTGCCGGCGATAGGGCCGGTACAGGCTACAAATGCCTGCCCTGCCCCCCCCGCAACCCTTACTTCAGTACAGCCAGTGCCGCATCGTAGTTCGGCTCGTCAGCAATTTCGCCAACCAGCTCGCTGTGCAGCACCTTGTCGTTTTCATCCAGCACCACCACGGCGCGGGCGGCCAGGCCGGCCAGCGGGCCGTCGGCGATGGCAACGCCGTAGTTTTCGAGGAACTCGCGGCCACGCAGGGTCGACAGGTTCTTCACGTTTTCCAGGCCTTCGGCGCCGCAGAAGCGGGCCTGGGCGAACGGCAGGTCAGCCGAGATGCACAGCACCACGGTGTTGGCCACGTCGTTGGCCTGGGCGTTGAACTTGCGCACCGAGGTGGCGCAGGTCGGGGTGTCGACGCTTGGGAAGATGTTCAGCACCTTGCGCTTGCCGGCGAAGTCTTTCAGCGACTTGTCAGCCAGGCCTTCACCTACCAGGGAGAAAGCCGGAGCCTGGGCGCCGGCCTGTGGCAGGTTGCCGTTGACCTGGACCGGGTTGCCTTTGAGAGTCACTTGAGCCATGACGAAATCCTTATGCGAGGTTTGAAAAGGACACTGAGTTAAGCATGAAGGCGACCGGGTGCCTATGGGGGCAAGTGAAATTGTTCTAATCACAGACGAATTTTTGTGGACAAAATGCCGATACCTGCCGTGACGGCCAGTTGCCGAGCCCATCCCGACCTCCCACTCCGAGCCTGCTACAAAGTTGGTTTCTTGATTGATATGAGCTGCACAATACTACCCTCATAATGGCTGCATGGCTTGAGCTAGAGCGCTTTACGATAAAGTTGAGCCACCCCTGACAAGTATCAAGGTAAAAAAACCTACAACTTTATCGGACGTTTCGCCACCAAGTTAATCTTGTACATCTTCCAACCCGATCTACCCTTCTTGCGAATGGTTTTCAAAACTCGGCCAACCCTCAGAGACGAAGTTTCCGCTCATGCACTGGCGAACCAGGCGGTACGAATGATGGAAATTTGCGGGCCGACGCTTCGGGCAGTTGAGTGCACTGATTTACTGGATGACGAACGCTATTTCTTGCATTTCCAATCGGCGGGGTTAGTAGCATGAACCGCCCACCGGATTCGCTCCGGCGCCATCTGTGCTCGACGTTGCTGATTCTGTTGTGTCTGTTAGGTGTATTTCCGCTGGATGTGATCCTCCCATCATTCCCTGCGCTCTCAGATGAGTTTCGGGTCGACTCAAAGCAGATAGCGTACTCCGTGAGCTTTTTTGCTATTGGCGTTGCCATGGCGCAACTAGTGATCGGCCCATTGTCGGATAGCATCGGGCGCAAGCGTTTGCTGCTCGCCGGGTTGGGAGTAGCCATTGCTGGGGCGCTCGGTTGCATATTTTCAACCACCTATGAAACGTTCATGGCGTTTCGTTTAATGCAGGCCCTGGGTTGCGGCAGCCTCGTGCTCGGTCAGGCGCTTGTGCAGGATCTGTATAGGGGTAAACAACGCAATGGCATGCGAATCCTGTTAACCAGCGCAAGTGGGTTATTCATCTCTCTGTCACCGCTGGCAGGTGCCTTTCTCCAGCAGCTCTTTGGCTGGGAGGCAAGCTTCACAGTATTCGTGGGCATCGCTGCGATCGTTTCACTTTTGTCGTATGTGCTGCTTCAGGACGCACCTGGGCTGCACCACCGGGCGTCAGGCTTCTCCAGTTATCTGATGATGCTGCGCGACACGCCCTATCTCGCCTATTCCATGCAGTCCAGCCTCGCCTTTGCCTGCCATTTTTCCTTTATCGTCATAGCGCCATTGCTGCTGATGGGCAGGCTGGAGCTGACGACCTATCAATTCTCCATTGTATTTATCGGCTATGGGTTGGCCTATATCGCTGGCGGAGTAGCTGCAACTTATTTGAACCATCGCGTAAGCCCGCAGGCTCAAATAAAAGCGGGTTTCCTGCTGATAAGTGCTGCGGGCGCCACCCTTTTGATATGGGAGCAGCTAGCAGGGTTGTCTGTGGTGGGTGTTCTGCTACCGATGATTGTCTGTACCACCGGGACAACCCTGGTGCGCCCGGCTGCGACGACCCAGGCCCTGGCACGCTATTCGCGCCAGGCAGGTGCGGCAGCCTCGCTCAACACGACACTGCTGTTCGCTTGGGCGGGTTTGACTGGCAGCGTGGTCGCAAGCTTCGAAAGTACACTTCCGGTAGGCTTGGGACTGCTGTTCGTGGTGGCCAGCCTCTGTGGATGGTGGCTGCTTGCGTGCACCAAGGACGATGAAATGCAACGCTGCTGAAACCTTGGTCAGGCTTAAAAAAATGCCCGGGTGGCGATAGCCGACCCGGGCAGCCTTTACTGCAAGCAGCGAATCAGCTCAGCAGGCCGTAGACCACCGAGGTCAGCGCAACCAGGCCGATCACCACGACGAACACATTGGAGGCCGCGCCGCTGTACTTGCGCATGGACGGTACCCGGCGAATCGCGTACATCGGCATCAGGAACAGCAGCACCGCCAGGATCGGGCCGCCCAGCGACTCGATCATGCCGAGGATGCTCGGGTTCAGGGTGGCGACGATCCAGCACACCACCAGCATCAGCCCGGCAACCACGCGGTCGAGTGCCTTGGCACCTGGGCGCGCGCCGGTCTTGGCAATGATGCCCTTCAGGCCTTCGCTGGCACCGATGTAGTGGCCGAGGAACGACTTGGCGATGGCCACGAAGGCGATCAGCGGCGCAGCGAAGGCGATGGCGGGGTTGCTGAAGTGGTTGGCCAGGTACGACAGGATCGACAGGTTCTGAGCCTTGGCCTCGGCCAGCTGGGCGCTGCTCAGGGTCAGCACGCAGCTGAACACGAAGAACAGCACCATCACCACCATCAGCAGGTGGGCACGGCGCAGGATCTGGCCGCTGCGCTCATCGGCGTGCTCGCCGTAGCGGCGCTTCTGGTCAACCGCGAAGGCCGAGATGATCGGCGAGTGGTTGAACGAGAACACCATCACCGGGATGGCCAACCACAGGGTGTGCAGGAAGGCCGAAGGCGGCGGTACCTGGGTGGCGCTGTCGAGGATGCCGCCGGTCCAGTGCGGGACCAGGTACAGGCCGAGCAGCGCCAGGGCGACGATGAACGGGTACACCAGCAGGCTCATGACCTTGACCGTGGCCTGCTCGCCACAGCGCACGATGGCCAGCAGGCCGAGGATCAGCACGAACGACAAAATGGCCCGTGGTGGCGGCGCCATGTGCAGCTGGTGTTCCATGAAGCTGGAAACGGTATTGGTCAGTGCCACGCTATAGATAAGCAGGATGGGGAAGATGGCGAAGAAGTACAGCACGGTGATCGACGCACCGGCGCTGATGCCGAAGTGCTCCTTGACCACCTCGGTGATGTCGCCGCCGTTGCGCCCCGACAGCACGAAACGGGTCAGCCCGCGGTGGGCGTAGTAGGTCATCGGGAAGGCCAGCACGGCCAGGATCAGCAGCGGCCAGAAGCCGCCGAGGCCGGCGTTGATCGGCAGGAACAGAGTCCCGGCGCCGATGGCTGTGCCGAACAGGCCCAGCATCCAGGTGGTGTCTTGACGCGCCCAGCTGCCGAGGGTGGCGGGGGTCGATTCTGCAAAGCGTTGTTCAACGCTTGGGGCCTGCTCATTCATCCGGGTGAAGCTCCACTCGCAAGACTGCAACAGGCTGAGAATGGCGAAATAGACGATTCGCCCAACTCAACCGGGAAAGAGGGGCGCGATTGTGCACGCAAAGGTTGCACTTGCGAAGCCCTTTTCCGAGGAGCGGTTGCACTTGTCTTTACAAGCAGGTTGTAGCAAGGGCTGCTTTGCAGCCCGATTGCCGCCAAGCCGGCTCCCAGCCATGCGCTGTACCAGTGGGAGCCTGCTTGCCGGCGCTCGGGCCGCAAAGCGGCCCCGTGCGGTGTTACTTCTGGACGGCAGCGAACGCTTCGGCAACCCGTTGCAGGTTGGCGGGGCGCAGGCCGGACATGCAAACCCGGCCGCTGTCGATCAGGTACACGCCGAACTCGTCACGCAGGCGGCGTACCTGCTCGACGCTGAAGCCGGTGTAGCTGAACATGCCGCGCTGGCGGAGGAAGAACTGGAAGTCCTGGCCTGGCAGCAGCACGGCCAGGGCATCGACCAGCGCCTGGCGCATGTCGAGGATGCGCTTGCGCATCACTTCGACTTCGGCAGCCCACTGGGCATTCAGGCCGGCATCGCCGAGCACGCCAGCCACCAGCTGGGCACCGAAGTTGGGCGGGCTGGAGTAGTTGCGGCGCACGGTGGCCTTGAGCTGGCCCAGCACGCTCAGGGTGGTGTCGGCGTCATCGCACACCACCGACAGGCCCCCTACCCGCTCGCCATACAGCGAGAAGATTTTCGAGAACGAGTTGCTGACCAGGCACGGCACGCCGGCACGCGCCATTTCACGGATGGCGTAGGCGTCTTCCACCAGGCCTTCGGCGAAGCCCTGGTAAGCGATATCGAGGAACGGGATCAGTTGCTGGGCCTTGACCACCTCGACCACTTGTTGCCACTGGTTTTGCGTAAGGTCGGCACCGGTGGGGTTGTGGCAGCATGGGTGCAGCAGGACCACGCTGTTGGCCGGCAGGTTGCGCAGGGTGGCCAGCATGCCGTCGAAGTCCACGCCACGGGTGGCCTGGTCGAAGTACGGGTAGGTGTTCACCTTGAAACCGGCGCCTTCGAAGATGGCGCGGTGGTTGTCCCAGGTCGGGTTGCTGACCCAGACTTCGGACTGCGGGAAGTAGCGCTTGAGGAAGTCGGCGCCGACTTTCAGCGCGCCGGAACCGCCAACCGTCTGGACGGTGGCTACGCGCTTGCCGGTCACGGCGGGGTGATCGGCCCCGAACAGCAGCGCCTGGATGGCCTGGCGGTAGCTGGCCAGGCCTTCCATCGGCAGGTAAAGCGAGGCTTCGTGGTCCTGGCCGGCCATGCGTTTTTCCACCGCATCCACCGCTGCCAGTTGCGGCACTACACCGGCCTCATCGTAATACAGGCCGATGCTCAGGTTGACCTTGTCGGCGCGCGGGTCGGCCTTGAAGGTTTCCATCAACGAGAGGATCGGGTCGCCGGCATAGGCATCGACATGTTTGAACACAGCGTGCAGCTCCTTGGATCAGGACAGTTCGAAAAGGCAGACCTGAGCATACCCGGAGTGCAGGCTCAGGAACATCCACTAATGTGCAAGGTTGTCTATGCAACATTGCATGGCTGGGGATTTGTGCTGGCGGTGATGTCCCTGTCGCCAGCAAGCCAGCGCCCACAGGTACTTCACAACGCTCAGGGTTAGCGGTGTATCTGTGGGAGCTGGCTTGCCGGCGAAAGGGCCGGATCAGCCAAGCAACTCTCTCAGGCTTTGCAACTCCTGCCCGGTCACTGCCACCCCCTCCTCCTCGGCCACCTCGCGCTCGCGGTAACGTCGCTCACCCGGCATGCGCGTCAGCCCAGCGTGCTTCATCTGCTCCACCAGTTCGCGACTGCGCTGGGCGAAGCGCTCGCCCTCGGTCTTGCTCGGGTCGATCACGATGATCACCTGCCCGGTCCACGGCGTTTTCGCCCCCGGGTGCCCCGACCAGTCGAATTCCCACGAGAAATTCCCGCCGGTCAGCGCCGCCGCCAGCAACTCGACCATCATCGACAGCGCCGAACCCTTGTGCCCGCCGAATGGCAGCAAGGCGCCACCTTCGAGGATCGCCTTGGGTTCGGTAGTCGGCTCGCCACTGGCATCCACGCCCATGCCCTCGGGCAATTGCTGCCCGGCACGCGCGGCAATCTGCACGTCGCCATGGGCCATGGCGCTGGTGGCCATGTCGAAGACGATCGGGTCGTGTTCGGCGCAAGGCGCGGCAAAGGCGATGGGGTTGGTCCCGAACAGGGGCTGGCGCGCGCCATGCGGCACCACGCAGGTCATGCTGTTGACCACGCTCAGGGCCACCAGGCCCTCGTCAGCGAATGGCTCCACATCCGGCCATAGCGCGGCAAAGTGGTGCGAGTTGTGAATCGCCAGCACGGCGATACCGGCGGTGCGCGCCTTGGCCACCAACAACTCACGGGCCGCTGCAAGCGCAGGCTGGGCGAAGCCCCCCGCCGCATCGACGCTGACATAACCGGGCGCCACATCACTGACCTCTGGCGTGGCCTGGCCGTCGACCCAGCCGCTGGCCAGGGTCGAAACATAGCCCGGCATGCGGAACACCCCATGGCTGTGCGCGCCATCGCGCTGGGCGCTGGCGCAGTTGTGGGCCAGCACACGGGCCACCCTCTCGCTGCAGCCATGACGCTGGAAAATGGCCTGCAACAGGTCCTGCAACTCGGTAAAAGGCACACGCACGTCGGTGCCGGTGGAAGGTGCGGACATCTGAAGCTCCTTGTTGGTATTGGAATGGCTACAGCGTTGCAACGACAAAAACTTTCCTGCATGTGACAGCTATCTGTCAAATGTTGACTTGATGACAGAAAACATTCATTTTCTGTCGCAAGCCTCACCCCTGGAGCCGCAGCATGAGCCAACCGATCAAGCAACGCCTGGAAAACAGCCTGGAAGGGGCCGCTGCCTCGGGCCGCAAGATCGCCACCTACATGCTCGCCAACCTGCACGAACTGCCGTTCCAGACCTCGGCCAGCATCGCTGCCAAGCTGGGCGTCAGCGAATCCAGCGTCGGGCGCTTCTGCCGCTCCTTGGGTTATGCCCACCTCAAGGCACTTAAGCAAGACCTGCAGAACGACCTGGGCGATGGCCCCTGGCTGGTGGGTGACCGTTTGCAGGATTACCGCCACAACCAGGACGCCAGCGACAACGCCGGCAGCCTGGAACTGGAAATCGCCGCACTGATGCGTGTGCACGAGTACCGCCAGAGCCCGGCGTGGCACAGCGTAGCGCAACGCCTGGCGGCCAAGCCGCGGGTGTTCGTCGCCGGTTTCCAGACCGAGCGCGGCATCGCCATGTGCATGAGCCACCTGCTGCAATACCTGCGCGATGGCGTGCAACTGGTAGACATCAGCGCCGGGCACTTCGGCGAAGTGCTGCTGGGCCGTGCCGAAGACAGCGCCCTGGTGGTGTTCGAGGCGCGCCGTTATTCCCGCCACGCCCTGCTGCTGTGCCAGAAGGCGCGCGCGGCCGGCATCGCGGTCACGCTGGTGACCGACACTTTCTGTGACTGGGCCGATGCCAACGCCGACGAGGTGTTCCGCATCCCCACGGAGTTCAACCTGTTCTGGGAATCCACCTCGACAATGCTGTCGTGGGTGCACCTGATGGTCAACGAGGTCTGCAAGAAGCTCGGACCTGATGTTGAAAAACGCTTGGAAGCGACTGCCGCTCTACATAACGAATTCGTCGGCTACACCTCGTGGCCGCCGAGCAAACAACAATAGCAAGAGTGCAATGAGGTGCGAGATGAACAAGACCATGGCCTTGGTGGGTGCGTGCGCCCTGCTGCTGACCGGTGCCGCCAGTGCCGAAACCCTGCGCTTCGCCACCGAGGGTGCCTACCCGCCCTTCAACTATGTAGACGCCGATAACAAGCTGCATGGCTTCGATATCGACATCACCCATGCCCTGTGCGAACAGATGAAAGTCGAGTGCACGCTGGTGGCCCAGGATTGGGAAGGCATTATCCCCGCCCTGATGGCGCGCAAGTATGACGCCGTCGTCGCGTCGATGATCAACACCGAGGAGCGACGCAAGAAAATTGCCTTCACCGACCACTACTACCGCACTCCGCTCACTGTCGCGGTAGCCAAGGACAGCAAGATCGACAGCGCCCAGACCGACTTCGTCGGTTACACAGTCGGTGCCCAGTCGTCGTCCACCCAGGCTATCTACGCCGAGGACGTGTACGGCAAGGCCGGTGCCGATGTGAAGCTGTACCCGACCATGGACGAAGCCAACGCCGACCTGGCCGCCGGGCGCCTGGACGGGGTGATTGCCGACAAGTTCCCGCTGCACGAGTGGATGACCAAAAACGGTGGGGATTGCTGCAAGATCCTCGGAGACGTTGCCGATACCAAGGCCGATGCCGCCATTGCCGTGCGCAAGGATGACGAGGCCCTGCGCCAGCGCCTGAACACCGCGCTGCAACAGCTGGTGGCCAACGGCACCTACCAGAAGATCGCCAGCAAGTACTTTGCTTTCGATATCTACAACTGATCTCAGAGCCCGTCTCGCCTGATCGGGCCCCATCGCCGGCAAGCCAGCTCCCACAGGACCGCACAAGGCCTGAGGGATGCGCAGCCCCTTGTGGGAGCTGGCTTGCCGGCGATGAGGCCGGTCAGGTCAACACAAGGTGTTCGTCATGCTCGATCAATTGTCCTTGCTGTCCTTCGCCAGCGGAGGCTGGGGCCAGGCGCTGCTGGCCGGCGCGCTGGTCACCGTTTCCCTGGCCCTGGCCTGCCTGCCCATCGGCCTGCCGCTGGGCCTGGTGGTAGCCTTGGCGGCGCGCTCGCGCAAGCGCCTGCCCCGGGCTTGGGCCACGACCTTTTCCACAGTATTCCGCGGCCTGCCCGAGCTGCTGACACTGCTGATCATCTATTACGGCTGCCAGATCGCGGCGCAGAAAATCCTTGCGGCCATGGGCTACGAGGGAGAGTTCCTGATCAACACCTTCCTGGCTGCGATGATTGCCTTCAGCCTGGTGTTTGCCGCATTTTCCAGCGAGATCTGGCTGGCAGCCTTCAAGACCTTGCCCAAAGGCCAACTCGAGGCCTGCTCGGCGCTGGGCCTGAGCAAGCGCACCGGCTTCTTCAAGGTGGTACTGCCGCAACTCACCCGCATCGCCCTGCCCGGTTTGTCCAACAACTGGCTGTCGCTGCTCAAGGATACTTCGCTGGTGTCGACCATCTCGCTGGTCGACCTGATGCGCCAGACCAACCTGGCGGTCAGCGTGACCAAGGAGCCGATGTTCTTCTATGGCGTCGCCTGTCTGGGCTACCTGCTGTTCGCGGCGCTGTCCGGGCGGGTGTTCGCCTTCATCGAACGACGCAGTAACCGCCACCTGCAAGGAGCACGGGCATGAGCCTCGATCAACTGCTGGCACTGGTTGTCGACCCTGATTTGCTGGAGCGCTACGGGCCGCGCTTTATCGATGGCCTGCTGGTCACCGCCAAGCTGGTGGCCATTTCCTTCAGCCTGGGCGCCTTGCTGGGCTTGCTGCTGGCCCTGGCGCGGATGTCGCGCAGCCAGCTGCTGCAGCGCATGGCCGCAGGCTACGTGTACTTCTTCCGCGGTTCGCCGCTGCTGGCCCAGTTGTTCCTGCTTTACTACGGCCTGGGCTCGTTCAAGGGCTTCTGGCAGGACGTAGGCCTGTGGTGGTTCTTCCGCGAGGCGTGGTTCTGCACCTTGCTGGCGTTCACCCTGAACACGGCGGCATACCAGGCAGAGATCTTCCGCGGCAGCCTGATGGCGGTCGCACCCGGCCAGCACGAAGCGGCGCGGGCACTGAACCTGAAGCGCTCGACCACCTTCTTCAAGGTGATCCTGCCGCAATCGCTGCTGGTGGCCATCGGCCCGCTGGGCAACGAGCTGATCCTGATGATCAAGGCCAGCGCAATCGCCTCGCTGGTGACCATCTACGACCTGATGGGCGTGACCAAACTGGCCTTCTCGCGCAGTTTCGACTTCCAGATCTACCTGTGGGCTGCCGTGCTCTACCTGGTGATCGTCGAGGTGGTGCGCCGCTTGCTGAAACACCTGGAAGGCCGCCTGGGCCGCCACCTGAACTGACCGAAGGATACGTTCCATGCATTGCCAGACCCTTGTCCTCGGCGCCGGCATCGTCGGCGTCAGCACCGCCCTGCATCTGCAGGCCCGCGGGCGCCAGGTGATCCTGATCGACCGCGACGAACCGGGCAGCGGCACCAGCCACGGCAATGCCGGGCTGATCGAGCGCTCCAGCGTCATCCCCTACGCCTTCCCTCGGCAACTGGGCGCGCTGCTGCGCTACGGCCTGAACCGCCAGCCTGATGTGCGCTACAGCCTGGCGCACCTGCCCAAGGTGGCGCCGTGGCTGTGGCGTTACTGGCGCCAGTCGGCGCCTGGGCGCCTGGCCAGCGCCGCCGCCGACATGCTGCCGCTGGTGCAGCGCTGCGTCGAAGAACATGACGCGCTGATTGCCGCCGCCGGCCTGGAAGGGCTGGTGCAGGCCAAAGGCTGGATCGAGGTATTCCGCGATCCGGCGCTGTTCGAGCAGGCCAAGGCCGATGCCAAAGGGTTGAGCCGTTACGGCCTGCAATTCGAGATCCTCGAATGTGGCCAGCTGCAGGCCCGTGAGCACCAGCTGGACGCCACCGTGGTGGGCGGTATTCACTGGCTCGACCCGAAGACCGTGAACAACCCCGGCGCCCTCACCCGCGGCTACGCGGCGCTGTTCATGCAGCGCGGCGGGCAGTTCCTGCATGGCGATGCGCGCAGCCTGCGCCAGGCCAACGGCCAGTGGCGCGTGGACAGCCGCCGCGGCCCGATCACGGCCGACGAAGTGGTGGCTTGCCTGGGGCCGCAGTCGGCCGATCTGTTCAGCGGGCTGGGCTACCAGATCCCGCTGGCGATCAAGCGCGGCTACCACATGCACTACGGCACCCGCGACGGCGCGCAGCTGGAGCATTCCATCTGCGACACCCAGGGCGGCTACGTACTGGCGCCAATGGCGCGCGGCGTGCGCCTGACCACCGGCATCGAATTCGACGCCAGCAGCGCCCCGGGCAACCAGATCCAGCTGGGCCGCTGCGAAGCCCTGGCGCGCAAGCTGTTCCCGGCCCTGGGTGAGCGCCTCGACGACAGCCCCTGGCTGGGCCGTCGCCCGTGCCTGCCCGACATGCGCCCGGTGATCGGCCCGGCGTCGCGCCACCCGGGGCTGTGGTTCAACTTCGGCCACGCTCACCACGGCCTCACCCTGGGCCCGGTGAGCGGCAGGCTGGTGGCAGAGCTGGTCACCGGCGAGCGCCCCTTCACCGACCCCGCGCCTTACAGCGCGACCCGTTTCGACTGAACCCACGCGGGAGAACAACAAGATGACCGCACCACTGAGCCTTGCCAGCATTGCCCCTGAACCCGACCCGCGCCCGGTGCTCATCCGCATCGAAGGCCTGAACAAGCACTACGGCGCGTTTCACGTGCTGCGCGACATCGACCTGCAGGTGCGCGAAGGCGAACGCATCGTGCTGTGCGGGCCGTCCGGCTCGGGCAAGTCGACCCTGATCCGCTGTATCAACCGCCTTGAAATCGCCCAGCAGGGCAGCATCCACGTCGACGGTACCGACCTTGCCGCCACCACCCGCGCTGCTGCCCAGGTGCGCAGTGAAATTGGCATGGTGTTCCAGCACTTCAACCTGTTCCCGCACATGAGCGTGCTCGACAACTGCCTGCTGGCCCCCACCAGCGTGCGCGGTCTGTCGCGCAAGGAGGCCGAAGAGCGGGCGCGCATGTACCTGAGCAAGGTCGGCATCGAGAGCCAGGCGCACAAATACCCCAGCCAGTTGTCTGGCGGCCAGCAGCAGCGCGTGGCGATTGCCCGGGCGCTGTGCATGAAGCCGCGGATCATGCTGTTCGACGAGCCCACCTCGGCGCTGGACCCGGAAATGGTCGCCGAGGTGCTGGATGTGCTGGTGCAGCTGGCAGGTACCGGCATGACCATGTTGTGCGTGACCCATGAAATGGGCTTTGCCCGGCAGGTGGCCGAGCGGGTGCTGTTCCTGGAGGGCGGGCAGATCCTCGAGGACAGCCCGCCGCAGGTGTTCTTCAACCAGCCACGTACCGAGCGGGCCAAGGGGTTCCTGGCGCAGATTCTGCACTGAGCAAATTGAGTTGGCCCTGTCGCCGGCAAGCCAGCTCCCACGGGTACTGCACCGGGTTTGAAAGCTGCAGATACCCTGTGGGAGCTGGCTTGCCGGCGAGAGGCCCAGTAGCACAACCACAGAACCACCTTCATTGCAGCGCTGCAAAGACCCAACTGCATCGTTAAATATTATTGACCTCCACCCCCGGCAAACCCACGCCGGCACAGGCCCGCATCGGTTTCAGCCCCCAAAAACCGGTGCATTCCCCGCGTTAAAGCCCTCTGCTGTCGTTTGACATATCGAACGGCTCTGGCAAGCTACAGACAAGCCCCGACCGGAATCGTCGCCTCTGACGAGCCGGCAGTGCTCGGGGCTTCAGGCAGCACTCAAGGCCCCGGGCCGTGCGCCTGCACAACAACGACAGGTCGAACCTGTCCCAAGGTGACATATGTCCAACAGCAACATTGGCAACAAGCAACCTTCCCTGCGCAAACCCGTCGTCCTGATGACCATGGGCAGCCAAGAGCGCAAAGGCCATGACTACCAGGTCATGACCCACAAATACATCACCCCGCTGGTCGAGTTTTCAGATTGCGTCCCGGTACTTGTGCCCACCTGCTGCGGCACCGAAGACCTCGAGACTTATCTGGACATGGCCGACGGCGTGTACCTGACCGGCGCTGGCAGCAACATCGACCCAGCCCTGTACGGCCAGGAAAACCAGACCCCGGGCAAGGGCCAGGACCAGAACCGCGACCTGTTCGACATCCCGCTGGTCAAGGCGGCGCTCAAGCGCGGCCTGCCTATCTTCGGCATCTGCCGTGGCATGCAGGAAATCAACGTGGCCCTGGGCGGCGACATCTACCAGAAGGTCTATGCCGAGCCTGGTTTCAACGACCATCGGGAAAACCCCGAAGACCCGGTCGAGGTTCAGTACGCCCAGGTGCACAGCGTGAAGGTCCAGCCGGGCAGCTGGTTGCGCGATACCCTGGGTACCGACGAGATTCGCGTCAACTCGCTGCATGGTCAGGGCCTGCGCACGCTTGGCAGCGGCCTCGAAGCCATCGCCCACGCCGAAGATGGCCTGGTCGAGGCCATTCATGGCCCGAGCATCTCGCCGTTCCTGTTCGCCGTGCAATGGCACCCGGAGTGGCAAGCGGCGAAGAACCCTGATTCGATCAAGATGTTCCAGGCGTTCGGCGATGCTTGCCGCGCCCAGGTACGCAAGGCGCAGATCAAGCGCCAGCACGCTGCCTGACCTTCAGTTTCCTCTGCTTTGATCGCGGGGCGGCGCAAGGCCGCCCTCGCTTCCCCGGTCACCCTCTGCTGGTCCCAGAACACTTCCCGTGGATGCGGGCGGCGGGCTTGTGCTTGTCTCCGCGATCGTTTTTTGCCTTTCCTCCAAGAGATACGATGACTGCCAAGTGGTAGTCTTCAGATTTTCTGCGCCTGTGAGATCGAGCGCCGTGCGGGCGGCGCGCGATATCTGCACCAACACAAACCCTAAACCGATCACCTGTGCGCCCTGACAAAAAATTTCCTGCGAGGGGGCTAGTCATCGAACAGGTTGTACGATAACTTACCTCTAACGCAGCACAACACCCATCACCCAAGCGCCACAGGATGCCAACAACAATGAATCCCCAAGAACTCAAATCCATCCTCTCCCACGGCCTGCTGTCTTTCCCGGTCACCGACTTCAACGCCCAGGGCGACTTCCACCAGGCTGGCTACATCAAGCGCCTGGAATGGCTGGCCCCGTATGGCGCCAGCGCCCTGTTCGCTGCCGGTGGCACCGGTGAGTTCTTCTCCCTGGCCGCCAGCGAATACAGCCAGGTGATCAAGACCGCCGTGGATACCTGCGCCACTTCGGTACCTATCCTCGCCGGCGTCGGTGGTTCTACCCGCCAGGCCATCGAATACGCCCAGGAAGCCGAACGCCTGGGTGCCAAGGGCCTGCTGCTGCTGCCGCACTACCTGACCGAAGCCAGCCAGGACGGCGTTGCCGCCCACGTCGAAGCCGTGTGCAAATCGGTAAACATCGGTGTGGTGGTGTACAACCGCAACGTCTGCCGCCTGAACGCCGACCTCCTGGAAAAACTGGCCGAGCGCTGCCCTAACCTGATCGGCTACAAGGACGGCCTGGGTGATATCGAGCTGATGGTGTCGATCCGTCGCCGCCTGGGCGACCGCTTCAGCTACCTGGGTGGCCTGCCGACCGCCGAAGTGTATGCTGCCGCCTACAAGGCATTGGGCGTACCGGTGTATTCCTCGGCCGTGTTCAACTTCGTGCCGAAAACCGCCATGGACTTCTACAACGCCATCGCCCGCGACGACCACGCCGCCGTTGGCAAGCTGATCGATGACTTCTTCCTGCCGTACCTGGATATCCGCAACCGCAAGGCCGGTTACGCCGTGAGTATCGTCAAGGCCGGTGCCAAAATCGCCGGTTACGACGCAGGCCCGGTGCGCACGCCGCTGACCGACCTGACCGGCGAAGAGTACGAAATGCTCGCCGCGCTGATGGACAAGATGGGCCCGCAATAAGCGACCCTGCGGCCTGCCCTTGCCGCATCCGGAGTGGGAAAAGCCCACTCCGGTTACAATTCGTGAGCCCGCACAAAAATAACTAGTGGGAGTATTGCCAGCATGCAAGCGACTAAGAAGACGCATGTGCGCTACCTGATCCTGTTCATGCTGTTCCTGGTGACCACGATCAACTATGCCGACCGCGCTACCATCGCCATCGCAGGCTCCAGCCTGCAGAAAGACCTCGGCATTGACGCCGTAACCCTCGGTTATGTTTTTTCCGCCTTTGGATGGGCTTACGTGGCTGGCCAGATTCCTGGTGGCTGGCTGCTCGATCGCTTCGGCTCCAAGAACGTCTACGCCTTCAGCATTTTCACCTGGTCGCTGTTCACCCTGCTGCAGGGTTTTGTCGGCGGCCTGCCGGTTGCCTGGGCAGTGGTCACCCTGTTCACCCTGCGCTTTCTGGTCGGCTTCGCCGAAGCCCCGTCGTTTCCGGGCAACGCCCGCATCGTCGCGGCCTGGTTCCCGACCCAGGAACGCGGCACCGCCTCGGCGATCTTCAACTCGGCGCAATACTTCGCTACCGCGTTGTTCGCACCGATCATGGGCTGGATCGTGTTCAGCTTCGGCTGGGAGCACGTGTTCGTGGTCATGGGCGCGCTAGGTATCGTGTTCTCGATGGTGTGGCTGAAGACCATCTACAACCCACGCCAGCACCCCCGCATCAGCCCGGCCGAGCTTGCACACATCGAGCAGAACGGCGGCCTGGTGGACATGGACCAGAAGCGCGGTAACGCTGGCCCGAAATGGGGCTATATCAAGCAGCTGCTGACCAGCCGCATGCTGCTGGGCGTGTACCTGGGCCAGTATTGCATCAACGCCATCACCTACTTCTTCCTCACCTGGTTCCCGGTGTACCTGGTGCAGGAGCGTGGCATGACCATCCTCAAGGCCGGCTTCATCGCCTCGCTGCCGGCGGTATGCGGCTTTATCGGCGGTGTACTGGGTGGGGTGATCTCGGACTGGCTGCTGCGCCGTGGCAACTCGCTGACCTTCTCGCGCAAACTGCCGATCGTGTGTGGCCTGCTGCTGTCGACCACCATGGTGTTCTGCAATTATGTCGACGCCGAGTGGATGGTGGTCGGTTTCATGACCCTGGCCTTCTTTGGCAAAGGCATCGGCGCGCTGGGCTGGGCGGTGGTGGCCGACACCTCGCCCAAGCAGATTGCCGGGCTGTCGGGCGGCCTGTTCAACACCTTCGGCAACATCGCCTCGATCACCACGCCCATCGTCATTGGCTACATCATCAGCGCCACCGGCTCGTTCAAATGGGCGCTGGTCTATGTGGGCGCCAATGCCTTGGTGGCGGTATTCAGCTACCTGGTGATCGTCGGCCCGATCAAGCGTATCGAACTGCGCGACGATGCCCCCAAGCCACAGGCTGAGCCTGGCGCCAATGGCGAACTGGCCAGCTCGCGTCACTGAGTGAACACGCCCGCGCCGGACACCGGTGCGGGCGGCTGTACAAAAAGCCTGAGAACCTGACACGTAGGGCCAAAACATGCAGTTGATCGAACATTCCGACTCGCCCCGCTACGTCCGCCTGCACGACGACGACAATGTCGTGGTAGTGGTCAACGACGGCGGCCTGGGCGAAGGTGCCCGCTTTGCCGACGGCCTGACCCTGGTCGAAGGCGTACCGCAGAGCCACAAGGTGGCCGCCGTGGCTATCGCCAAAGGCGAGCCGGTACGCCGTTACGGGCAAATCATCGGCTACGCACTGGAAGACCTGCGCCAAGGCAGCTGGGTACAGGAAAGCCAACTGGCCATGCCTGCCGCGCCAGCGCTGGACAGCCTGCCGCGCTGCGATGCTGTGCCGCAACCGCTGCCGCCGCTCGACGGTTTCACCTTCGAAGGCTACCGCAATGCCGATGGCACCGTCGGCACCCGCAACATCCTCGGCATCACCACCACCGTGCAGTGCGTGACCGGCGTGCTGGAACATGCCGTCAAGCGCATTCGTGACGAGCTGCTGCCAAAGTACCCCAACGTCGATGATGTAGTGGCCATCACCCACAGCTATGGCTGTGGCGTAGCCATCAATGCCCGCGACGCCTATATCCCGATCCGTACCGTGCGCAACCTGGCGCGTAACCCCAACCTGGGCGGCGAGGCACTGGTCATCAGCCTGGGTTGCGAAAAGCTCCAGGCCGGCCAGGTGATGCACGACAACGACCCGTCGGTCGACCTAAGCGACCCTTGGCTGTACCGCTTGCAGGACGCCAGCCTGGGCTTCGTGGAAATGATCGAACAGATCATGGCGCTGGCCGAAACGCGCCTGAAGAAACTCGACCAACGCCGCCGCGAAACCGTGCCGGCCAGCGAGCTGATCCTGGGCATGCAGTGCGGTGGCAGCGATGCCTTCTCGGGCGTTACTGCCAACCCGGCGCTGGGCTACGCATCCGACCTGCTGGTGCGCGCCGGTGCCACGGTGCTGTTCTCGGAAGTGACCGAGGTGCGTGATGCCATCTACATGCTGACCTCGCGGGCAGAAAACCAGCAGGTTGCCGATGCCCTGATACGTGAAATGGACTGGTACGACCGCTACCTGCAGCAAGGCGCCGCCGACCGCAGCGCCAATACCACACCCGGCAACAAGAAAGGCGGCCTGTCCAACATTGTCGAGAAATCCCTGGGCTCGATCGTCAAGTCGGGCAGCGGTGCCATCCAGGGCGTGCTGGGCCCGGGCGAGCGGGTTGAGCGCAAGGGCCTGATTTTCTGCGCCACCCCGGCCAGCGACTTTGTCTGCGGCACCCTGCAGCTGGCTGCCGGCATGAACCTGCACGTGTTCACCACCGGCCGCGGCACCCCGTACGGCCTGGCCATGGCCCCAGTGGTGAAGGTGTGCACCCGCAGTGAACTGGCGCAGCGCTGGCCCGACCTGATCGACATCGACGCCGGGCGTATCGCCACGGGCCGCTCGAGCATCGAGGAGCTGGGATGGCAACTGTTCCACTACTACCTGGACGTGGCCAGCGGCCGCAAGCAGACCTGGGCCGAACAGCACCGCCTGCACAACGACATCACCCTGTTCAACCCGGCGCCCATCACCTGATGGTTCGGGTTTGCCCAATTCAACATTGCAACGCCGTCCCTGTGGGAGCAAACGCCTCAAGCACGTTCTCTTCCCTCACTATTATCTACAGGAGCACCCCATGCCTGAAATCCTCGGCCACAACTTCATCGCCGGCCAGCGCAGCGCCGCTGGCTCACAGCGCCTGCAGAGCCTGGACGCCAGCAGCGGCGAGGCCCTGCCCTACAGCTTTGCCCAGGCCACCGAAAGCGAAGTGGACCAGGCGGCCAACGCTGCTGCTGCCGCGTTCGCCGAGTTCCGCCAGCTGGCCCCGGCGCGCCGCGCCGAGTTCCTTGATGCCATCGCCGCCGAACTGGATGAACTGGACGACGCCTTCGTCGCCATCGTCTGCCGTGAAACCGCCCTGCCCGCCGCCCGCATCCAGGGTGAGCGTGGCCGCACCAGCGGCCAGATGCGTCTGTTCGCCCAGGTGCTGCGTCGCGGCGACTTCCTCGGTGCCCGCATCGACCTGGCTCTGCCAGAGCGCCAGCCACTGCCGCGGGTAGACCTGCGCCAGATGCGCATCGGTGTCGGGCCGGTCGCCGTGTTCGGCGCCAGCAACTTCCCGCTGGCCTTCTCCACCGCGGGCGGCGACACCGCGGCTGCACTTGCCGCCGGCTGCCCGGTGGTGTTCAAGGCGCACAGCGGCCACATGGCCACTGCCGACCTGGTCGGCTGCGCCATCGTCCGCGCCGCAGAGCGCACCGGCATGCCCAAGGGTGTGTTCAACATGGTCTTCGGTGGCGGCGTGGGCGAGTGGCTGGTCAAGCACCCGGCCATCCAGGCCGTGGGCTTCACCGGTTCGCTGAAAGGCGGCGATGCCCTGTGCCGCATGGCCGCCGAGCGCCCGCAGCCGATTCCGGTGTTCGCCGAAATGTCCAGCATCAACCCGGTGATCGTGCTACCGGGCGCCCTGGCCAAGCGCGGCGACGCCATCGCCCGTGAGCTGGCGGGTTCCGTGTGCCTTGGCGCCGGCCAGTTCTGCACCAACCCAGGCCTGGTGATCGGCCTGCAGTCGCCGCAGTACAGCCAGCTGCTGACGGACCTTGGCCAACACCTCGGCCAGCAGGCCGGCCAGACCCTGCTCAATGCGGGCGGCCTGCGCAGCTACGCGGGCGGCCTGGAACACCTGCACGCCCATGCCGGAATCCAGCACCTGGCCGGGCAACCGCAGGAAGGCAGCCAGGCTCGCGCCCAGCTGTTCAAGGCCGACGCCCGCCTGCTGGTCGAGTCCGACCCGCTGCTGCAAGAAGAAGTGTTCGGCCCTACCACCGTGGCCGTGGAAGTGCAGGACACCGAGCAGCTGCGTGCTGCCCTGCTGGGCCTGCGCGGCCAGCTGACCGCGACCCTGATCGGCGAGCCCGAGGATTTCGAGGCCTTTGCCTGGCTGGTGCCGCTGCTGGAAGAGAAAGTCGGGCGGATACTGGTCAACGGCTACCCGACCGGTGTCGAAGTGTGTGACGCAATGGTGCACGGCGGGCCATACCCGGCCACTTCCGATGCGCGCGGCACGTCTGTGGGCACCCTGGCCATCGACCGCTTCCTGCGCCCGGTGTGCTACCAGAACTACCCGCAGGCGCTGCTGCCCGAGGCGCTGCGCGACGGCAACCCGCTGGGGCTGCGCCGGCTGGTGAATGGACAGTGGAGTGACGAGGCGGTCTGATTGATTGCCTGAAAGCACAAAGCCCTGCGCAAGGCAGGGCTTTTGTACTGGAGGTTGTGACCTATTCGCGGGCTAACCCGCGAATAGGGCCTCAAGCCCCTTGCGCCTCAGCCTCTTCATGCGCCTGGCGCAAGCGTTCGCGGCTATTGCTCAGGTGCATGCGCATCGCCATCTTGGCCCCTTCGCTGTCACGCCGGGCGATGGCTTCGTAGATCGCCTCGTGCTCGTGCATCAGCCGGCTCATGTAGTGCGCCTGGTCATCATGGGCCAGCCGCGCCGAATTCAGGCGGGTCCGCGGGATGATGCTGGTGCCCAGGTGGTTGATGATGTCGGCGAAGTAATGGTTGCCGCTGGCCTGGGCAATGCGCAGGTGGAACTGGAAGTCCGCCGACACGGCATCCGTGGCATTGGCTGCCCCCTCGTTGAGTTCATCCAGCGCCGCACGCATGCCCGCCAACGCCTCATCGCTGCGCCGCTGCGCCGCCAGGCCTGCCGACTCGATTTCCAGGGCGATGCGCAGTTCCAGCACCGCCAGCACTTCGCGCAGGGTCACCACGGTCGCCGGGTCGATACGAAAGCCCCCGGTGGATGGCGCGTCCAGCACAAAGGTGCCGATGCCATGGCGGGTCTCCACCTGCCCGGCAGCCTGCAGCCGCGAGATCGCCTCACGCACCACGGTGCGGCTGACGCCCTCTTCGGCCATGATCTGCGATTCGGTCGGCAGCTTGTCGCCGCGCTTGAGCTGGCCGCTGCGAATACGCTCGGTCAGCACCGTGACCAGTTCCTGGGCCAGACTGCGCGGCTTGCGCCGGGTCCTTGCCTGTACCTGCTGCTCTGTCATTGCCCTGTGTTTCACCTTGAAAGACAGCGCTCATCATAGCGCAAGCAGTTGTACGATCACATACACCGGGTGCGGTATTTATTGCTCAAGCCTTGGGATCACGGTTTGGGTAACCCGGCACAAGTGCTGGCCCCGAGCCTGCACTGCGCGGTACTGTGTGCCTTCACGCTCACTTATCCATGGAAGGAAACGCAGCATGAAATCTGTCGACCGCGCTTTACTCGCCAGTGGCCTGCTGATCCCCTTGTGGCTGCTGACAGGTGTATGGCTCACGGCACGCGCGTATCCCGGCTACGACCACCTGCAACAGGCCATGAGCCAGCTCGGCGCCGCTGGCTCGCCTACCAGCAGCTGGTCGCCGCTGGTCAACAACTTCCCGTTGGCCGCGCTGTTTGCACTGTTCGCCTGGGGCCTGGCGCGGCGCTGGCGTGGCTCGAAGCTTGCGCTGCTGAGCGCCGGCCTGGTGTTGCTGCATGGCGTTGGCAGCCTCGGCACCGGCTGGTTCCCCTGCGACCAGGGTTGCGCAGCCGCGCAGCCGTCCACCTCCCAGCAACTGCACAACCTGTCCGGGTTGCTGATGTTTCTCTCGCTGACCCTGGCCAGCGCCCTGTGGGCCTGGCTGGGCAATCGGCTTGCCGGCTCGCGGGCCTTGGCGTTGTTTTCCCTGGCGTGTCTGGTGCTTGCCATCGTCACTGCCGGGTTGATGGGCCAGGCGGTCGAGAGCGGCCAGCTGTTCGGCCTGTACCAGCGCCTGAACTACGCTGTGTCGGTGCTATGGGTAGTGGGCCTGGCATCGGCCAGCCTGCGCAAGCCAGCTGCCAACCCGTTGCGCCTGGCGGTCATCTGACGGCAAATTGCTGGCCCCCGACTGCCGAAAGCGAAGGCAAACTT
Organism: Pseudomonas sp. 8_5_2; assembly: GCF_059295255.1. NCBI lineage: Bacteria > Pseudomonadati > Pseudomonadota > Gammaproteobacteria > Pseudomonadales > Pseudomonadaceae > Pseudomonas > Pseudomonas sp. 8_5_2. The sequence continues at coordinate 2,627,803 of NZ_CM181238.1, read as the reverse complement.
CGTTTTTCTTCAGATGCTTAGGACAGCAACATGCGAGTACTTCTAGCAACGATGGCCGGCTGCCTGCTGGCCACGCTCGCTTCGGGCGCCCAGGCGCGGGCCCTGAGCCAGAATGATCGCCACACCTGCGGCTGGGGTGCACAGATTGCCGCCGAGGCGCAGCAGGCCAAACTTTCCGGGGTAACCCTGTATGCCACGCGCAAGAAGCTGCAGGTGCGTAAGTTTGCCAAACCCTGGATGCGTATGACCGCATTTGGCATTACCGAGCAGACCTACAACAGCCGTTCTCGGCTGAAGCCTGCGGCGATCAAACAGACATACTATGAGCAATGCGTACAGCATGCTGTAGCAAAAAGATAAATTGATATTTATCAATTAGTTAATAAATAAATATAAAGCTATTTAGGAGAAATAATTCACTGGCGCCCGCCACGTCCAGCTGCCAATCCGGCAGCACCCGCACCAGGCGCCCGCTGGCCAGGTCTTCGCCCATCAGCCAGTCACCGCCAGCAAGAATGCCCACGCCACGCCGAGCCGCTTGCAGCAGCGCTTCGTTATCGTTGCTGCGCAGGCTGCCGGTGACCTTCACGCTTACTTGCTGTTCACCACTCATCAGTCTCCATTCAGGAAATGAGCGCAAGCCACTGAAACCTAAACAATTGTGGTCCGTCAACTGATGCGGATTCACTGGCGCACCCTGGCGCGCCAGATAGTCGGGTGATGCGCACAGGATGCGCTGGTGATCGCACAGTTTTCTCGCCACCAGGCGATTGTCCGCCAGTTCCCCAATGCGGATGGCAGCGTCGAAACCCTCGCCGATCAGGTCGACGAAGCGGTCGGCGTACTCGGCCTCGACCATTACCTGCGGATACGTCAGCACAAAGTCGGCCACCATCGCGCTCAACCAACGCCGGCCCATGGCTGCCGGCAACGCCAGGCGCAGGCGACCACGCACGCTTGCCGCGCCTTCGGCAGCCTGCTGTTCCGCCTCGGCAATCAGATGGTTGGCCTCGCGCACCTTGGCCACCAGCCGCTCACCCTCATCGGTAAAGCGCAACTGCCGCGTGCTGCGAGGCCACGTCCACGCCTTGCCCGTGGGTCAGCTCGCGCACCTGACTGTGTTCCAGCCAGACCTCGCCTGCCGCTGGTGGTAGCACGTTCAAGTGTTCGAGCTGCATGACATCGGCCGGGCCGGTGCTGTCGAGCATGATGCGGGTAGCCATGATCGAATCCTGTTGGATGGAAGTTCGAGTCAGGCTATTGGGTCAGGCAAAATTGAACAATCAGGCGGGGTGCAGATGATTTCTGCACCCCTTGCAGCGATCGCTCAGTGCATCAGCACCCGGTCAGCACCGCAGGGCGCCGTTCGCCGGCGAAGAACAACGGGCGCAGGCGCACGCCGATCAGGTTGCCGGTATACGCCGCCACCAGCCACAGCCAGCCATGCACGCTGCCCGAGGCGATGCCGCTGAAATACGCACCGATGTTGCAGCCATAGGCCAGGCGCGAACCGTAGCCCAGCAGCAGGCCACCGATTACCGCAGCAACCAGCGACGCAAGCGGGATCTTCAGGCTTGGGGCAAAGCGCCCGGCCAGGCCAGCCGCCAGCAAGGCACCCAGCACGATGCCCAGGTCCATGACCGTGGTGACGTCCTGCCACAGCGGCGAGGCCAGCGCCTTGGCATTGGCCGGGGCCTGCCAGAACACCCAGCTGCCGACATCCACGCCAAGGCCGTCGAGGGCTTTGGCGCCCCACAAGGCGAAGGCCGAGGTAATACCCCACGGCCGTCCGGCCAGTGCCAGGGTGGCGTAGTTGAGCAGGGCCAGCGCGATGGCACCCCACAGCAAAGGCCACGGGCCGCGCAGGAAGCGACGCAGGCCCTGGTACTTGCTGGCAACGGGTGCCTCCAGCGCGCCATGGCGGCGTTTTTCCAGCAATACGGTGGCCCAGGCTATCAACCCGAACACCGCCAGGCTGACCAGCAGCGCCGGCCCGACACCCCAGGCCTGCACAATCGAGGTTGCCGGCAACGACGGCAAGGCAAACCACCAGTCGGCGTGGTGGGTGGCAGTGACCGAACCGATGATGAAGAACAGCAAAGTCACCAGCATGCGTGCATTGCCGCCACCTACCGTGAACAACGTGCCGGACGCGCAGCCGCCGCCCAGTTGCATGCCGATGCCGAAGATGAAGGCGCCGAACACTACCGAGACCCCGGCCGGGGCCACCAGGCCGGTGACCGGGTTGCCGAACAGGCTGCCAGCCGACAGCGCCGGGAAGAACAGCAGCACCGCCACGGCCAGCATGACCATTTGCGCCCGCAGACCCGCGCCACGGCGCTCGTTGATGAACACCCGCCAGGCCGAGGTGAAGCCGAAAGCCGCGTGATACAACGTCAGGCCAAGCGCGGCGCCGACAAGTAGCAGCAACACCTGTTTGAAGCCGGCGTTGAGATTGAGAAACCAGGCACCGGCCAACAGCAGGGCCAGGGCAATTACGGGTGCGCCCAGGCGACGCGGTTCGGGTGTGGCGGTTGCGGAAAGACCCATCGGTGTACTCGGATAACAGTGAAACGGGTGGGGAGTATAACGCCTGTGGCGGCCTCGGTCGTTGCAGGACCGCGCGCAGCCGAGGTATTTGATAAGCTGATCAAGCCAGCCAGAACTGACCAAGGCCATTCACCCTATGGATGAACTGCGCAAGATCGACCTCAACCTGCTGCTCGCCCTGCACGCGCTGCTCAGCGAAAAGCATGTGACCCGCGCCGCCCTGCGCCTGCATCGCAGCCAACCGGCGGTAAGCCACGCCCTGGCACAGTTGCGCAAACATTTCGACGACCCTTTGCTGGTGCGTCAGAATGGCCGCATGGCACTCACCGCCCGTGCACAGTCCCTGGCCACACCGCTGCAGGACGCTCTGGGCAACCTCAACGGCCTGCTGGCCACCCCGCAGTTCGAACCCGCCAAGGCCCAGCGCCGTTTCAGGCTGTCGCTTTCGGACTACTCCTCGCGCATCATCCTGCCACCCCTGCTGCGCCACCTGCGCCAGGTTGCCCCAGGGGTGGACCTGGCCATCAGCCAGGCGAGCCGCGACAGCATGCTGGCCCAGTTGCTCGACGGTGAACTGGACCTGGCATTGGGGCTGTTCCCCGACCTGCCGCAGGACATCACCGTCCAACCCCTGTTTGCCGACAGCTTCATCAGTGTCGCCGATCGCCAGGTGTTGCCCGACCGCGGCGGCCTGGCCCTGGATGACTGGCTGGCGCGACCGCATGTGTTGATGGCCATGCGCCCGGATGCCTTCGATGAGATCGAGCGCGCGCTCGCAGCCCAAGGCCTGCGCCGACGTATCGCCCTGGCCTTGCCGCACTGGAGCGCAGCGGTCGAGGTACTGGCCGGTACCGACCTGATCCTGACCGTGGCCAGCCGTGCAGTGGGCTCACTGCGCCAGCACCCGACGTTGCGCAGGTTCGAGCCTCCACTGGCGATACCCGCATTCGACTACCAACAGGCCTGGCACCGCAGGAAGGACAGCGACCCAGGCCACCGCTGGTTACGCGAAACGGTATGGGCGTGCAGCCAGCCGGGCCGCTAGTCAGCCGTCAGACTGTTCTACAACCGGGGCGGTAGTCACCTTTGAACCCGCAGCCCACGTGCCCTGCACTAGCAGCACTCCGCACAGGATCAACCCTACCCCCACCAGCCTGGCCACGCTCAGCGGCTTGCCGCCCAGCCCCATCATCCCGAAATGGTCGGCGACAACTGCCGTGATGATCTGCCCGGCAACCACCAACACCAGAAACCCCGCCGCCCCCAGCTTGGGGGTAAGCGCCGCAGCGCCGGCCACGTACAGTGCGCCCAGTACACCACCCACCCATAACCACCAAGGGCCTTGCAGGGCTTTGCCCAGGTCGGGCGCCGGCACCCGCAGCACCAGCAACGCGGCAATCACCACCACTGAGCTCACCGTCAGCGAGGTGAACGCGCCCCACAACCAGTGCCCCAACGCCCGGCCGACAGCGGCATTGCCCGCCGCCTGGAACGGCAGCACCGCCCCCGCCACTAAGGCCATGGCCACTGGCAACACCAGCAGTATCATCGGTTTGCTCAGCACGATCGTTCTCCATCTGTCTACGCATGACCCACATGATGGTTCGGTCAGCCCCGATGATGGAAATCAAAGACATGCACGCCCATTATTCGTAGCATGCATGCACCGCACGACCACATGGAGGTGGCTGAAATGAATGAACGTACAACCTTTATCGACCTTGGCCAGTTGCCCACGCGCAACCTGGCCGAATGCCTGGCAGTGAACCAGGCGGTCCTGGTCAACGCATTGGCAAGCCAACTGCCCGGCTCCTTGGCACAACAGTTGGCGGAGTGTGCCGAAGCCGCCCAGGCGATGGGCCTTTCGAAAAAAATCGCAGCGATCGGGCTGGCGCTCGGTCAGTGGCTGGAACAGGCACCGCCGTCCGTTGCCGAAGCCGTCTTCGAGCACTGCAGTGCGCACCTGTCCGATACGGTGCGCAGTTGGGCGGCCTTCGCCCAGGCGTACCTGTCGCGCGACCTGGACCTTGAAGCAGCCTTCCTGGCCCAGCTGCGCTTTGCGCGCGATGAGCATTTCGGCGTCCGCGAATGGGCCTGGATCGCCCTGCGCCCGCGCTTGACCCACAATTTGGACAGTGCGCTGGTGCTGCTCGCCCGGCATGCCAGCGACAGCAACCCGCTGGTACGTCGCTTCTGCATCGAGGTGCTGCGCCCGCGCGGCGTCTGGTGTGAGCACATTGCCGAGCTCAAGCAAACGCCGGAAGCAGCCGAGCCACTGCTGGTACCGAACCTCGCCGAAACAGAGAAATATGCGCAGGACTCGGTCGCCAACTGGCTCAACGATGCCAGCAAGAGCCGGCCCGATTGGGTGATTCAGCTATTTGAACGATACCCGCCGTCATGCAAGGCATCACGGCGGATCCACCTGCGGGCAACCCGAAGCCTGCCCAAATGATTGTCAGCGCGAGGTTTCTATACGCAGTACCTCGGTGTAGATCGCATCGACCGTCTGCCCGACCTTGAGATTCTTCATTCGCGCCTGCAGGTCAGGGTTTTCTACCTTGACCACCTGCAGCTTGCCCTCGGGTGGCAACAGGCTTACCTCATGCTGTTTCAGGTCGATCTTCTTGATCTGCGAGGTGACCCTGACCTGGCGGAACGCTTCGCCGCCCGGGTTGGGGTTAGCCGCCGTGGCCCGGATGGTACCGGACTCCTCGCTGGCCTTCGGCGCCCCGCCCACTTGTGTATTCAGTACATAGGCCACCGCCCGGGTGACGTAGATGTCGACCTGGTCACCGACTTTGAGGTTGGGCAGCGCCTTGGCTTTTTCGGTGAGCTGGAAGGTCACATCTTTCTTGTCATCCGGGCCCTTCACTGTGACCTGGCGGTTGGCCATATCAATGGCCGTGACCTGCGTGGTGACATGGCTTTCGAGCGCCTCGCTGGCAATGGGGATATCGGCAGCCTGCGCCGTGAAGCTGGCAGCAGAGGCCAGCGTGGCGAGGGCAACAGCACGAGCAACTGAGCGAATCGGGTTCATAGGCCTGCTTCCATGTGATCAAGACCGAACGGGTGGGTGAACTGTGTATGCGCTGACAAGCATAGCCATTCCCTGCCGCTGTGCCGGAACCCGCCCTTGCGACCCATTTTGTCTGCTGGTCTCTGTGGGAGCGGGTTCACCCGCGAACACCGGCTAAGTCGGTGCCATGCACCGCGGTGCCAGCTTCCCGGGTGAACCCGCTGCCACCCGAGGATGCGCCATCCTCGGTAAGTATGTTGAAGCAGCCGCCTGGTAGTTCTCAGCGGTTACGCGTCACCCGCCACACCGTGTTCGCCAGGTCGTCGGCAATGATCAACGCCCCGCGCGGATCCACCGTCACCCCCACCGGCCGTCCACGGGTCTTGCCATCTTCACCCCTGAATCCCGTGGCGAAGTCGATGGGTTCCCCCGCCGGCTTGCCGTCGCTGAAAGGCACGAAAATCACCTTGTAGCCCACCGGATTGGGCCGGTTCCAGCTGCCGTGCTCGCCCACGAACACGCCATTGGCGAAGCGCTCGCCCATGGCCGGGATCGAAAAATCGACGCCGAGCGCTGCGACATGCGAACCGAGGCTGTAGTCCGGCTTGGTGGCCGAAGCGACCTTGTCAGGGTTTTGCGGGCGTACCCGGTCGTCGACATTCTGCCCCCAGTAACTGTAGGGCCAGCCGTAGAACGCCCCCTCCTTGACCGAGGTGAGGTAGTCCGGCACAAGGTCCGGTCCCAGCTCGTCGCGTTCGTTGACCACCGCCCACAGTTGCCCGGTCTGCGGCTGCATGGCCAGCGCCGTCGGGTTGCGCAGGCCGGTCGCGTAAGGCCGGTGCGCGCCGGTTTCGGCATCTACCTGCCAGACCATCGCCCGGTCGATCTCCACCTCCAGGCCACGCTCGGTGATGTTGCTGTTGGAACCGATGCCCACGTACAGATAGCGGCCATCCGGGCTCGCAGTCAGCGACTTGGTCCAGTGGTGGTTGATTTCGGCCGGCAGGTCGGTGACCTTGGTCGGCGGGCCACCGGCTGTGGTCTGGCCGTCCTGGTAGTCGAAACGCACCAGCGCATCCTGGTTGGCCACGTACAGCTTGCCGTTGGCAAACGCCAGGCCATACGGCGCGTTGAGGTTGTCCGCGAACACGGTCTGCACCTCGTAGGTGCCATCACCGTCGGCGTCGCGCAGCAGCGTCAGGCGGTTGCCACCTTTGACCTGGGTGTTGCCCTTGGCCTTGATCTGGCTGGCGATCACATCCTTGGGCTTGAGCTTGGCCGCGCTGCCACCCCTGCCCTCGGCCACCAGAATGTCGCCGTTTGGCAGCACCAGGCTCTGGCGCGGAATCTTCAGGCCGGTGGCAATGGCCGTGACGCTGAAGCCCTCTGGCACGGTGGGTTTCTGTTCACCCCAGGCGACCGGTTCGGCAATCTTCATGCTCGGCAGCAGACCGCGCTGCGGGTCAGGCAGTTTCGGGTCTGGGCCACGGGCCTGGGTCGGCTCGCCATCCCCGCCACACGCGCTCAGCAGCAGCGCCACGCTTAACAGGCTCAATGCATGCAAAGGCTTCATGCCGCACCTCCCGAACGCAAGTTGCTCAGGCCGGTCCAGGCAGCTACCACTGCAAGCACCGTCACGATCACCGACAACACCAGCCCCGATGGCATCACCGCCCAGGCGTCCTTGGCATGCTCGAAGGCATTGATCAGCCCGAGTACCCAGGTCACCAGCAGCAGCAGGAAGTACAGCGTCGGCCGCCCGCCCTTGCGCTCGGCGCGGACCAGGTTGGCCAGCGCGAACAACAGGGTCAGGCCACAGAACACCAGGCCACCGGCTATCAGCCAGGCAGCGAAGTTGCTCCACTGAATCTGGTAACTGTTGAAGTAGGCGATGTCGCTCAGTAGCGCGCCTAGAAACAAGGGCACACTGCCAGCCAGCAACAGTGCATGCAGTGGGCTGGGCGTGCAGCGGTACAGCGCTTGGTCAGATGCGGTCACGGTGCCTCCTTTTCATTCAGTGACCCGGGCTGATGGCTGTGCACCATCAGGTGAGCGCAGGATGCGCCTAGCAAGGGAGCCCCTTGACGACGCGATAGTTCACCGCTTCGCTTGAAATGAAATATTCTGTCAGGCATTCCATGCCCAGCGCAGAAGAGGACGCCATGAGCAGAACACTGATCCATCCGGTCGGATGCTGGGCGCTGACCGCGCTGCTCGCCCTCAGCCTGGCGCTCACCGCCGGCTGTTCCAGTAAAGCCGGCAAGGCGCGCTACGCGACGCCTGCCACAGGCTCCAATTGCTTCGCCAAAGCCGTACCGACAACTGGCGAAGGCGGCCTGGCGTGGGGCGACACCCTGAGCATTGCCCGGCACAAATCCATGAACAATTGCATGCGCTATGCCAGCCGGTCGGGAGGTACGCCCAGGACTTGCCAGGTGGTGATGGCCAAGTGCAAAAACTGAGTATGTAGGCTATTTGCTGTCAGATAATTCCTACAACTTACAGCACAACTTCTCCCGCACAGTATCGCGCAAACAAAAACACAAACATACCTCAATAAAATCTTACACTTTCAGCCTCGACCAAAACGCAGGAATGGAGGCATTGTCTTTTACACGCAAGTAATCAGTTTGCGCCAGCATCCAAAGCGAAATTTGCACCCCGCAGATAATTCAAGCAAAGAAGCTCACACCATCTCAAATACCTGAGCCTTGGTTTGAAAAGGCTTCGCCATGAATAAGGAACTTGCATGAATAATGCCTCCGTCAGCAGTGCCACCTCCGGCCCTGCCTGCAGTGCGTGCGTGCCGATCCTGCCGGTGCGCTATGCCATCGTGCCGCGTACCGGCGCTACCCCTGCCTGCCGCTACGCCGACGCAGGCTTCAACCTGGAACAAGGCTTTACCCCCCTGCAGCACTCCGCCTACACCCTGCGTGCCCTGCGCCCTGGCTACATCTACGTGTTCATGCAAGGCCCCCAGGGCGAAAAGCTGGTCATTCATGAATACGACGGCGAAGGCCACTACAAGGAACTGCACTACCGGGGCCTGGAGGCCTATCACCTGCGTCATCGCTACCAGGCCAGCCGGACCGTGGGCTGGGTGTGGGCCGATACCTGCCCGGACACCGCCAAGGAAGTGTGGATCGGCTACAGCCCGCATTTGTGGACCAACGCCACGACCGCGCGCATCACCGGCTCGGCCGCCTTGCGCAAACGGCATATGCGCCAGCTGGACATGGCCGAGCTGTTGGCCAGCAACCAGTCCCCGTCCAGCCAGCCCCATGTGTTGCCGGTCAGCGCCCTGCAAACCTGGGTCGAAGACTTCAAGCCGGCCAGCCGGCGCATGCCACTGACCTGGAGTAGCCATCCGTTCACCGACACGCTGCCCATCGGCAACCTCATCGCCATGGCGCGGCACTACCCGAGTACCCAGCCGAAAGTCCCGGTGGTGGTGGCCCTCGCCGATGCCGAAGGCATGGCCCTGGACCTGGGCCTGTCGGTGTCGGCCTACCAGCATCAACTGCGTGACCTGATGCCCGCCGAGCAGCTGGAACACACCCGACCTGCGCAAGGCCCCGAGCATGAACGAGTGCCAGCGTGCTACCGGCTGGATGCCGAACAGCTGAGCCGACAAAGCCGCGATTTCCACCATCGCAACCTGGTGGGCATGCTGCTGAACAAGACGCTGGAAAGCCTGTACCCGGCCGATGCACCGTCACCGGAGCTGGCCGCCTTCAGGATCAACACGGAACGCCGCGGCCCCGCCGCTGCTCCGGCAGCGGCACGCTTCGAGGCCCTCACTCACCAGGACTACTCCCCCGGCGGCGCCCGCCTGGCACAGCGCATTGATACCGCCAAATACCTGCGCTTTCTCGCTGAACGCGATGCGCTGGAAGAGCGGCTTGCAAGCCTGCGCAACCTGGCCTTGCAAGCCAGCAACGATCACGACGTCTGGCTGGCCACGGCGGAGGCCGCTGCTGTCGATAATCCCTACAGCCTTGCTGCGGCGCTGGCCTGCTACGACCGTGACGAACGCCTCTCCGCCCGCGGCCTGGAAATATCCCTGGCGCTGATAATCAATCCAATGGGTCAGCCAACACCCGGTACCGAAGACCAGGATCGACGCTTCAAACGTCTGGAACAGTGGCTGGATCAGCACGACAGCCCGCTGTACACAGCCCTGGCACCGTTCAACCCGTTCAAGGACAAGGCCGACTCGATCGGCAGTCTGTTCGGCGCCAGCGACGATGTAATCGAGGGCCTGGCCGGTCGTTTCCCGGCCATGGCCGATATCAGCGACCTCACCGCCCAGTCGGTCAATGCCGTGGTGCTCAAGCGCCTGCGTGGAAAGACCCGGTGGGATGCCAGTCATGGCCTGCGTCAGCAAGTGCTGCTGGCAGCACGTGAAGGCAATGCCGAGAAAGCGCTGGGGCTGCTGGCAGCCCGGTATCGGATCACCGAGCAGGCAATTCGGGAAAATCCGTTCAGCCAGGAGGTAGAGAAATACCTCAAGAACGGGATGGCGCAAGTTGAAGAAATGAAGCAACTGCGTATCTCGGGAAGCCGAACGGTGTCAATTGAACTGACCACTACCGCGCGGGTGAAGCCTAACTTTGTCGGGTTGCTTGTTTCTGGCGGCGGAGGCGGTTTGAACGCGGGGATGCTGTGGTTCAACGTGCTGTCGCTGAAGACGGCCTATAACAGCCTGCAGAAGAGCGATGCCCCGGAATACACCATGGGGTTTGCTTCATCCATTTTCGGCGTGATCGGTGCAGCGGCGGCAACATTGGTCAGCGTAAGGGCAGCGCAAAGAGTTGTAATCTCGAGGCTTAGCCCAATGGCGCCAGGTATTGCCTTCGGCAAGGGAATCATCACGCTACTCAATAGTCACCTGTTCGCGAGAGCATCAGGCTACCCGGCGATAATACTGGGCCTTCTATCTGACTTTACCAAGGGATGGCGCCAATCACAAAACGGTAATTCAGTTACCGGTCTATATAATATTACCGGCGGCGCGGTAAGTGCCATAGGCTCCGCCCTCATATTAGAGGGGAGCCTTGCCATCGCTGGTCCGACATTTTTTATACCTTTCGCAGGCTGGGCCGCAGCGGGTGTAGTGTTGATGGGAGCCTCTCTTATGGCAGGAGGGCTATATCTCTATTCCAAGGCGCATGAACGCTTACACAGCCCGATAGAGTTATGGGCGAGCAGATGTATTTTTGGAACCAGACAAAGCGATGGTGAAATCCGCCCTGACTTGACTCTAGACTTTGAGCAAAAACTTCCTCGCTTCGATAACATAATTATGGAAATCGAATCATGGCATTCTGAGACATATGCTCCATTAGCACTTTCGCTGGATCACTCTACACAATTAGGTCTAGAAGGGCTTACCACAGACCTTAGCGTAAACAGCCAATGGCCTACCCCGGACTGGGCAACAATTATACACAGTCAAGTATCACAGGCCACGCCCACAATAGAATTCACCATATTGCTGCCAAACTTCATGCTCGAACAAAGCGAATGGTCAGGAGCGTTGGAGTCCAGCGATCGTGATGGACATACAACAACGATTACCACGCTACCAATATGCTATATAACACCAGCTGGCTTAGTACTCCATTACAAGACCCAAAAAAAAGCAACCAAAAGCGCAAGACTAACAATCAACTATCATCTAAATCATGGATTAGCCACACGATTAAAGCTAAATACCCAATTCTGTATCGAGAGGTGACGCATGGCAACCATATGGTTATTCAACCCCCATCAAAAAAACGACATAGAACCTAAAATCTCAGACCAGCTAGTTGATTCCACCAGCTTCTTCCTGCGCTTGAGAAATCCATGGGTTACTGACTCAGTATTTATGGGGAAAATGTACACGGCAATGTGCCTAGCTACTGCAATATTTGTGTACACTCTTCTTTTAGATGACACAACCAACTATGAGCTAGAGGGCGCCTACGCATTTCTGGTAGCGCAGATTATAGTACCTTTTATTTTTACACCTTTCCTAGCCTATAGAATAATCTATATAAAAAAGCTTTCTGACATCTACCTGAATAGGACAACACAAAAAATCTATTATAAACGCTTCGGAAAACTATTCACTTTTGATTGGAGCAACATCAGGGGAGGCCGATTCAAACGCACTGAATTCGGTGGATCATCCTTTACCACCAGCTACGCCTTAGCCTTCGCCCCTCGCCGAGAAGATGGCAGCCTGCACCAGAAAGACTGCCTGTGGGTCGACAGTAACTCGCCCACCGAATCCGACATTCTGTACGTCGCCGAAGTCTGGGAATACCTTCGCCACTTCATGGACCACGGCCCGGACAAACTTCCCCCGCCAGGCGAACCCAACTGGTGGCACAAGCCCCTGCACGCGATCTGCCTGACCCCGGCGGAAGCCTGGCGCCACTATGCCCCATGGCGAACCGGCGAGCCGGGAGAAATGCGGGGCAAAAAGAACTGGCAATTGCCATTCTGGGCCGTTCTGTTCCCTTACAACCTCACAGTCGCCATTGCCTGGTACTTCGTCTGCAAGCTCTTCAATGTCCGCGCAGCGGCGCCACCCGCTGAGGCTTTTGAAAGCGCGCCTGCTAACGCTCTCGAGTGACCACCACCTCGAGATACTCACTCGGCACCACCAGCGACGATGGGCCACCCACATTGTTTGCATTCAACAATTCAGCCAGATCACGCTCCAACGCCTTGGCCGCCTCCGGCTCCAAAGCGGCGAACGCCTTGTGCACCGGCCCGTACCATGTCCGGAAAACCTCGATGAAGTGCGCTGCCGAGCGGTAGCGGAAATTGAAGTGCTGGCGGCTGACGTTCAATTCGCCATGCGCCCCCTCGAACATCACGCGCAGCTGGGCCTCATCGCCCCAGCGCGAAGGCGGCAAAGCCCCGGCGGGCGGTGGTACATGCAGGCCAAGGGTCTTGAACATCTGGCCTACGAAGCCTTGCGGGGTCCAGTTGGCCAGGCCGATGCGACCACCGGGCCGGCACACCCGCGCCAGCTCGCGCGCGGCTTGGGTCTGGTCGGGGGCGAACATCACACCGAAGGTGGACAGCACTGCATCGAAACTGCCATCGGCGAATGGCAAGGCTTCGGCATCGGCGGCCTGGAACACCACGTTCAGGTGCTCGGCCCGCGCCCGTTCTTCGCCGCGCTTGAGCAGTTCGGGCACGTAATCGGTGGAGGTAACGCGACAGCCGCGCCGGGCAGCGGCCAGGGTGGCGTTGCCGTTGCCGGCGGCAACGTCCAGCACCTGCTCGTCCCAGCGTAGGTCACAGGCCTCGGCCAGGCGTTCGCCAACCAGCTGCAGAGTGGTGCCGATTACCGCGTAATCACCACTTGCCCAAGCGGCTTGTTGGCGGGTTTTCAGGGCATTGTTGTCCAAAGGGGTGCTCATGGTCTGCGCCTTCTTGTTGTGCGCGGCCGAGGTCCTTCTGGCGGTGTATGCGCCGGTGGATCAAAAGGATGGGTGCAGAAAGCTACGCCTTTGGCAGGCGCAGCGGCAAGACGAAATAGGGATAGGGACAAGATCGAGGCGTTATATGAGGTATGCCCGGCCCTTCATATGACTTTGGCATTGATTGTTGGCGGTGATATCGGATTCGCCGGCAAGCCCGCTCCACAGGGACCACATGATCCCTGTAGGAGCGGCTGGATGCAGCTGCGGTCAGGCCATTTTGGCCCTGGCAGCGTGCAGTTTCTTGTAGCTTTCGATCAGGCGCAGATGGCGGTCAAGGCCTTCGAGCTTCATGCTGGTAGGGGTGAGGCCGTGGAAACGCACGCTGCCGTCCACCGATCCCAGCACCGCGTCCATGCGCGGGTTGCCGAACATGCGGCGGAAGTTGGCTTCGTAGTCGACCATTTCCAGCTCGTCGTCCAGTTGCACTTCCAGCACCACGTTCAGGGCCTGGTAGAACAGGCCGCGCTCGACGGTATTGTCGTTGAACTGCAGGAACGCCTCGACCAGTTCCTTGGCATCTTCAAAACGCTGCACCGCCAGGCAGATCAGCAGCTTCAGCTCAAGAATGGTCAATTGCCCCCACACCGTGTTCTCGTCGAACTCCACGCCGATCAGCGTGGTGATGGTGGTGTAGTCATCGACGTCACAGTTGTCCAGGCGCTTGAGCAGCAGCTTCAGCGAGCGGCTATCGAGGCTGTGCAGGTTGAGGATGTCGGCACGGAACGACAGGGCGCGATTGGTGTTGTCCCAGATCAGGTCCTCGACCGGGTAGATTTCCGAATAACCAGGCACCAGAATGCGGCACGCGGTGGCGCCAAGGTTGTCATACACCGCCATGTACACTTCCTTGTCCAGCGCTTCGAGGATACCAAACAGGGTGGCGGCTTCCTGGAGGTTGGAATCCTCACCGTGGCCGGAGAAGTCCCACTCCACGAATTCGAAGTCGGCCTTGGCACTGAAGAAGCGCCACGACACCACACCGCTGGAATCGATGAAGTGCTCGACGAAGTTGTTCGGCTCGGTCAGCGCGTGGCTTTCGAAGGTGGGCTGCGGCAGGTCGTTCAGGCCCTCGAAGCTGCGGCCCTGCAGCAGTTCGGTAAGGCTGCGCTCCAGCGCCACTTCAAGGCTAGGGTGGGCGCCGAACGAGGCGAACACGCCGCCGGTACGCGGGTTCATCAGGGTCACGCACATGACCGGGAACTCACCGCCCAGCGAGGCATCTTTCACCAGCACCGGGAACCCCTGCTCTTCCAGCCCCTGGATACCGGCGACGATGGCCGGGTACTTGGCCAGCACCTCCTGCGGTACGTCCGGCAGGCACAGCTCGCCTTCAAGGATTTCGCGTTTGACCGCGCGCTCGAAGATTTCCGACAAGCACTGCACCTGCGCCTCGGCCAGGGTGTTGCCGGCGCTCATGCCGTTGCTGAGGAACAGGTTTTCGATAAGGTTGGACGGGAAGTACACCACCTGCTGGTCGGACTGGCGCACGAACGGCAGCGAGCAGATGCCGCGCGCCTTGTTGCCCGAGTTGGTGTCGTACAGGTGCGAGCCACGCAGCTCGCCATCCGGGTTATAGACCTCGAGGCAGTGCGCATCGAGGATTTCGGCCGGCAGCGCATCGCGTGGGCCAGGCATGAACCACTGCTCGTTCGGGTAATGCACGAACGACGCGTTGGCCAGGTCTTCGCCCCAAAACTGGTCGTTGTAGAAGAAGTTGCAGTTCAGGCGCTCGATGAATTCGCCCAACGCCGAGGCCAGTGCGGCCTCTTTGGTCGAGCCTTTGCCGTTGGTGAAGCACATCGGCGACTGCGCATCGCGTACATGCAGCGACCACACGTTAGGCACGATATTGCGCCACGAAGCGATCTCGATCTTCATGCCCAGCCCGGCGAGAATGGCGGACATGTTGGCGATGGTCTGCTCCAGCGGCAGGTCCTTGCCGGGAATGTAGGTGCTGGTGTCCGACACCGGCATCAGCAGCCCCTGGGCATCGGCATCGAGGTTGTCGACCACTTCGATGACGAATTCCGGGCCGGTCTGCACCACCTTCTTGACCGTGCAGCGGTCGATGGAGCGCAGGATGCCCTGGCGGTCCTTCTCGGAAATGTCCTCGGGCAGCTCCACCTGGATCTTGAAAATCTGGTTGTAGCGGTTTTCCGGGTCGACGATGTTGTTCTGCGACAGGCGGATGTTTTCGGTGGGGATGTCGCGGGTCTGGCAGTACAACTTGACGAAGTAAGCCGCGCACAAGGCCGAGGACGCCAGGAAGTAGTCGAACGGGCCTGGGGCCGAACCATCGCCCTTGTAACGGATCGGCTGGTCGGCGATCACCGTGAAGTCGTCGAACTTGGCTTCTAGACGGAGATTGTCGAGAAAATTGACCTTGATTTCCATGCGGGTTTACCGTGATTTAAGCGTGCAAAACGAAATTGGCCGGCATTATCCGGGTTTTCACGCAGGAAGTCCTCCCCGCATCTGAACGCAGCGCGGCCGCAGGCTTGCGCATTTCACCGGATTGCTTGCCCGATCCTCTGCCGCCGCCCGGTCAAGGGACGCGCGGTCGTAGAGGTGTGCTAGCGTTTCTGCACTGGAGAACAACGTATTCCCCAGGCAAAAAACACAGCGACAGCAACCGTGAATGGCAGGTGAACCATGGAACTACGCATCAACCAGAAGACCTATCAGGTCGAGGCGGACGCCGACACGCCCTTGTTGTGGGTAATTCGCGATGACCTGGGCCTGACCGGCACCAAGTATGGCTGCGGCCTGGCCCAGTGCGGCGCCTGCTCGGTGCTGGTGGACGGCAATGTGGTGCGCGCCTGCGTTACCCCGGTGGCCGGAGTGGTCGGGCGCGAGGTCACCACCATCGAAGCGATCGAGGCCGATGCGGTCGGCAAGCGCGTGGTCGCCGCCTGGGTCGAGCACCAGGTGGCCCAGTGCGGCTACTGCCAGTCTGGCCAGGTGATGGCGGCCACGGCGCTGCTCAAGCACACCCCCAAACCCAGTGACGCGCAGATCGAAGCGGCGATGGTCAACCTGTGCCGCTGCGGCACCTATAACGCTATCCATGTCGCCGTGCATGACCTGGCTCAGGGGGAAACAGCCTGATGAACACCCCAGCCGATACCCCCGCCGAACTGCTCAAACTGCAGCTTGGCGAAACAGTCAATCTGTCACGCCGGCGCTTTATCGCCGGCACTGCGGTCGGCGCCTTGGTACTTGGCTTCGGCCTGCCCATGGGCACGGCCCGGGTGCAAGCGGCGGCCACAGCAAGCGCGCAACGCGGCACCCAGGTGCCGGCGTTTCTGGAGATCCGCCCGGACGGTACGGTGCGCCTGCTCAGCCCGTTCATGGAAGGCGGCCAGGGGCCTTTTACCGCCATGGCGCAGATCGTCGGCGAAGAGCTGGATGTCGACCCTGCCAACTTCGTGGTGGACAGCGCGCCACCCGGCGAAGCCTATGTGGTGATGGAAAACGGCATGCGTATTACCGGTGGCAGCATGTCGGTGCGCATGAGCTACCCGACCATGCGCCGCCTGGGCGCTTTGGCCCGTGCCATGCTGCTGCAGGCAGGCGCCGAACAGCTCGGCGTACCGGTCGAACAGCTGTCCACCACGCCGGGTAACGTAGTACATACCACGACTGGCCGCTCAATTCCCTACGGTGAGCTGGCCGGGCGCGCGATGGACCTGCCGGTGCCTGATCCGAGCACGGTCAAGTTGCGCGACCCCAGCCAGTTTCGCTGGATCGGTAAACCCGTGCGCCGCCTGGATGCCTATGACAAGTCAACCGGCAAGGCCCAGTACTGCATCGACATGAAAGTCGACGGCATGCTGCATGCCGCCGTGCAGCACGCACCCCGTCTGGGCATGACCGTGGGCAGCCTGCGCAATGAGGATCAGGTCAAGGCCATGAAAGGTGTGCATTCACTGCATCAGCTGCCAGGCGCCGTCGCCGTGGTCGCCGAGCGCTGGTGGCACGCCAAGCGCGCGGTGGAAGCGGTCCAGGTAGACTGGAAAGAGCCGGCGGCGGACACCAAGGTGCGGCCGATGCCCGCGGACTTTTCCAGCGACGGCTGGCGCGAGCACCTGGCCACCGTGCAGGGGCCGGCCCGCGACGAGGAGAACGAAGGCGATATCGCCGGCGCACTGGGGAATGCCAAGACCAGCATCGAAGCCAGCTACCATAACCAGTACCTGAACCACGCCCAGCTGGAGCCACCCTCTGCCCTCGCCCGCTACAACCCCGACGGCACCCTGGAGGTCTGGCTGCCCAACCAGGCACCGGACATGTTCCGTGACGACATTGCCAAGCGTACGGGCCTGGACCCTGAACAGATCCTCCTCCACTCGCCGCTGCTGGGCGGTTTCTTTGGCCGCCACTTCCTGTACGACTCGGCCAACCCCTACCCCCAGGCCATCGCCCTGGCCAAGGCAGTCGGCCGGCCAGTGAAGCTTATCTGGAGCCGTGAAGAGGAGTTTCTGCGCGATGTGCTGCGGCCCGTTGCTGTGGTGAAATTCCGCGCTGGGCTGGACGCCGAGGGCTGGCCGGTTGCGCTGGAGGCGGTGAGTGCCACTGAAGGCCCCACCGAGGCCATCGCCGGCAAGCAAGGCGACAAAGTCGACCCAACCGCGCTTGAAGGGCTATCGGGCAAGGCCTACGCCATTGCCAACAAGCGCATTGCCCAGATCTACGTCAAAGGCCCGGCCATGCTGGGTTACTGGCGCTCGGTCGGCAATTCGCTGAACGACTTCTTCTATGAAAGCTTTCTCGACGAACTGGCCGACAAGGGCGGCAAGGACCCGTTCGAACTGCGCCGCCACCTGCTACGCGACAACCCGCGCCTGACCAACCTGCTGAACGCGGTCGCCGAATTGTCCGGTGGCTGGAAACGCGGCCCGTTCACCGCCGAAGATGGCAGCAAGCGCGCGCGGGGCGTGGCCATGGCCTCACCGTTCGGCTCGGAGGCCGCGGTGATTGCCGAGGTGTCGATCGACAACGGCCAGGTCAAGGTGCACGACATCTGGCAGGCCATCGACCCGGGCAGCATCGTCAACCCGGCGATCATCGAGCACCAGGTCAACGGCGCAGTCGCCCTGGGCCTATCGCAGACGTTGCTGGAGGAAGCGGTGTACGTGGACGGCAAACCGCGCGCGCGCAACTACGACCTGTACCCGATCCTGCCACCTTCGCGCATGGCCCGGGTGCATGTACGTATTGTCGAAAGCGGCGCGAAGATGGGTGGCATCGGCGAGCCGCCGCTGCCCGCCGTGGCACCGGCCGTGGCCAATGCAGTCGCGCAGCTTACCGGCCAGCGCGTGCGCAGCCTGCCATTGAGCCGCCATACCTTCAGTTGACTGCACAAGGAACGCCCCATGACCCATCGTTTCGCAAGGACCGCTGGCTGGCTGGTGCTGCCCTGCCTGGTCGCGGCAGGCCTGCTGGCCTGGTACGTCACCCGCGAGCCCGCCTCGCCGTTTGCCGGGACGCCGATCGTGGCCAGCGACCCGGCGCTGGTCAGCCGCGGCGAGTACGTGGCCCGTCTCGCCGACTGCGTGGCCTGCCACAGCCTGCCAGACGCCAGACCGTTTGCCGGCGGACTGGAAATGGCCACCCCGCTGGGCGCAATCCACGCCACCAACATCACCCCTGATAGCGACACAGGTATTGGCAACTACAGCCTGGCCGACTTCGACCGCGCCGTGCGTCAAGGCGTGGCTCCTGGCGGACGGCGGCTGTACCCGGCCATGCCCTACCCGTCCTACGCCAAGCTCAGCGATGATGATGTGAAGGCGCTTTATGCGTTCTTCATGCACGGGGTGCAACCTGCCCGGCAGGCCAACCTGGCCAGCGATATCCCTTGGCCGCTGAACCTGCGCTGGCCCATCGCCCTGTGGAACGGCCTGTTCGCTGCCAACACACCATACACAGACAAACCCGAGCAGGATGCGCAGTGGAACCGTGGTGCCTACCTGGTCCAGGGGCCCGGCCATTGCGGCAGCTGCCATACCCCGCGGGGCCTGGCTTTCAACGAGAAAGCCCTGGATGACAGCGGCAAGCCGTTCCTCGCCGGCGCCCTGCTCGATGGCTGGTACGCACCGAGCCTGCGCGCCGACCCCAATACCGGGCTGGGGCGCTGGAGCGAGGCGGACATTGCGCAGTTCCTGAAGACCGGGCGAAACCGCCATGCGGTGGTGTTCGGTTCGATGACCGAGGCGTTCAACAACTCCTTGCAGTTCATGCATGACGAGGACCTTGCCGCCATTGCCCGCTACCTGAAATCGCTGCCCGGCGACCCGCAGCGCGACGGCGTGCCGTGGCAGTACCAGGCAGAATCTGCAACGGCGCGGCTCGACAGCCCGGGCGCATATACCTATGTGACCCGCTGCGCAACGTGCCACGGCCTGGATGGCAAGGGCCAGGCCGAATGGATGCCGCCGCTGGCCGGGGCCACGTCGGCCCTGGCCAAAGAGGCGGCCTCGGCGATCAACATCACCCTTAACGGTTCGCAGCGCGTGGTAACTGCCGGGGTGCCGGATGCCTATCGCATGCCGGCTTTGCGCGAGCAGTTGAGTGATCAGGAGATTGCCGAGGTGCTGAGCTTCGTGCGCACGGCATGGGGCAACCACGGTGGTGCGGTGAATGCGCAGGCGGTGGGGAAGCTGCGTGAACATACCGACCCGGCCAGCAGCAGCCCGATCATTCTGCATATGCGCTGAAGCAGGGGCGGGCTGCTACGGCTGCGCCCGCTCCAGGTTCTGCTTCAACAACCGCTCCGGCAATTCCCCGGCAACGATCCTCTCCATCTCCCGTGCCAGCGCTTCACGCAGCTGTGACTGGTTGCAGCGCGAGTTACGCGACAGCGCCAGGTACAACCCCTCACTGGAAACCGGCGGCTCCAGCACCTGGAGAGTGCCTGTGATACCCAACGTGCGCGCCAGCGCCATGCCGGGGTACTGCTCGTACACCACGTAATCGCTGCGCTTGTGCATCAGTTTCTCGAACGCCTGCCGGGCACCGGGCACCGCTTCAAGGGTGAGGTTGGCCTTGGCGTAGTCGTCGAATTGCTGGCCGTGGCTGTTGTTGACCAGCGTACCGCCCTTGCGACCTGCAAGATCGGCCCATTGCCGATAGGCAAAGGCGTTGTCCCGGCGCACCCACACCACGCTGGGTGTGTGCAGAAATGGCGGTGCGACGAAGTCCATCTGCTGCCGACGCGCATCGGTCTGAAAATACCCGGCCAGCAGGTCGATCCGGCCAGTACGCACTTCTTCCTGCGCGCGCGACCAAGGCCCGGCGTAGATCACATCGATTTCCAGCCCAAGCTGCTTGCCCAGGTATTTGAGCAGGTCGGCATTGGCGCCGATCAGCTGCTGGGGGTTTTGCGGGTCGCGCCACAGGTACGGGGGGTATTCCGGGTTACCGGTGGCGGTCAGCCGTCGACATTGCTCAGCCGCTGCCGCCGCCAAGGGAAGCAGCAGGCACAGAAAAACTGGCAAGGCGTAGCGAAAGCAACGCTCGATCATCGACGACCCTCGGCACCTGTGACATCCGCCGACCCGGCGGAGCGGCCAAAGGCTGCCACCTCCTGTGGTCGACTGCAGCAATCATCTGCGCGTGCTGCAGACAGTCTGGACCATCAGCGGCTAGCAGGCTGGCCTTTCATCGGCCGGACCACGCATTTTCACGTGCCTTGGCGGCGCATCGCCAGGATCGCTGCACCAAACCCGATAAAGGTCGTACCCACCACCCGGCTCACCCAGCGCGACAGCGACGGCCGCGTCAATACCCCTTTTGCCCGCGCAGCCAAGGCGGCATACAGGCTCAGTGAGGTAAGCGACAACGCCACGAAAATCCCGGTAAGGGTCAGGAACTGCGGTAGCAATGCGGCGCCCTGGTCGATGAACTGCGGAAACAATGCAGTGAAGAACATGGTCGCCTTGGGGTTGGTGACCGCCGTGAAGAAGGCCGACTTGAACAGTTTCACAGGCGTAGGCCGGACCTTGGCCACGCCCTCTGCACTTCCCGCTACCAGCATCGGGCTTTTTTTCAGCAATTGCCGCGCCCCGAGGTAGAACAGGTAGCCCGCCCCCAGGATCTTCACGGCATTGAACAGCATTTCGGAACTGGCCAGCAGCGCGCCCAGCCCCAGCATGGCGGCTGCCGACAGGCAGAACAGGCCCAAGCCATTGCCCAGCGACGACCAGATCGCGCTGCGCTGGCCGTGGGCCAGGCTGTTGTTGATGGCCATCAGGGTGGCAGGGCCAGGGCTGGCAATCGCGATAGCGGCAACCAGGGTAAAAGCAAGCAGCGAGTGGGAATCCATTTCAGGCTCGTCAGGCAATCGGCAAAGGCTGCGTGGATGGCACGCAGGTTCAGTCGGCATTCTGCCGTTTGGCTGCCTTTTTGGCGATAGCCTTCATGCGCGTCGCCGCCCGTTGCACGGTGGCCATCTTTTCCGGGCGTTTCATGCCCCGCCATTTGCGGATTTCGTCACGGCTACGGCCACAGCTTACGCACAGCTCGCTGTTGAGCTGGCATAACGAGACGCAGGGGTTGTCGATGTCTTTGGCCATGCCGGTGCTCAGCCAGACAATTGCGCACGCGCGCGCTCGGCGGCGTCGTGGAAAACCTTGCGCAGTTCTGCAGCCTTGACCTTGCTGACCGACCTGGGCGGCAGCAGTTCATCGACCACGCGAATGCCTTGGGCCAAGGCGGTATTCAGTTGCTCAGTGTCGGAGGCGTCGGCGATATCACCCAGATAATGCGCGATGAGATACACGTAACGGTCCTGCAACTTCAGCGCTTCAAGCGCGTCGAGAGCCTTCTGGAACCGATCGGCTGCGTCAGGGCTCATGCTCAGTTTATCGAAATGAATCAGGCTCACACGGTCAGTGGCCATTGACGAATCTCCGTTTCCTGGTACGGCCTGGCCCACAAGCAGCAGCGCTTCTACGGTGCTCGGATGTGCAGGCCCGGGTAATGACCGTCAGGTTACCAGAACGCGAGGTATAAAGGGTCATGGCCCCCGGAACTAAAAGCAGTTGGCAGGTCGCGCAATGGACGCCCCAGGGCGTAATCGGGACAGGAGCCGCCTTTTGCGGCACAGGATAATCGCGGCGGCAACTCACCCGGCCGAGGCCGTCATCGAGCTCGGTAGCCCACACAACAACAAGCCTGCACCTGCAGGTAAGCCACAGGGGCCTCATTCTTCATGGCAAAGGAACACATCACCGAAACGCTCGACCTTGGGGTGACCGACCCCTCGAAAACCGCAGAAGCCCGCCAGGACCGGCGTTTCGAGGGCAAGCTCGACTGGATCGTGTTTGGTTGCACCAGCGGCCTGGCCATCGCATTCGTGCTGTGGGGCCTGCTCAACCAGGCCAGCCTCGCCAGCAGCGCTTCCAGCGCGCAATCCTGGGTCATTCTCAACTTCGGCTGGTTCTTCGTGCTCACTTCCACCCTGTTCGTGGTGTTCGTGCTGTGGCTGGCCGCCAGCCGTTACGGTCGGGTGCCGCTGGGGCGTGATGGCGAACTGCCAGAATTTCGCACGGTGTCCTGGGTGGCGATGATGTTCAGCGCCGGCATGGGTATCGGCCTGATGTTCTTCGGCGTGGCCGAACCGTTGTCGCACTATGTGTCGCCGCCGCCTGGTTCGGCCAGCCCCCAGTCGAGCGAAGCGATGCAGGTGGCCATGGCCACCACGCTGTTCCACTGGACCCTGCATCCTTGGGCCATGTACGCCATCGTCGGCCTGGCGATTGCCTACGGCACCTTCCGCCGCGGCCGCTCGCAGCTGATTTCCGCTGCCTTCCGCCCCTTGATCGGCAAGCACGCCAACGGCCCGCTGGGCCGGCTGATCGACATGATGGCGATCTTCGCCACGCTGTTCGGCTCGGCCGCCTCGCTGGGCCTGGGTGCGCTGCAGATCGCCGGCGGCCTGGAGTACAACGGCTGGATCGAAAGCCCGGGCAAGCTGTTCTACATTTCGATCATTACGCTGCTGACCATTGCCTTCGTCACCTCGGCGGTATCGGGCATCGGCAAAGGCATCCAGTGGCTGTCCAACACCAACATGGTATTGGCACTGCTGCTGGCGCTGTTCGTGTTCGTGGTCGGGCCGACCCTGCTGATGCTCAACCTGCTGCCGACCTCGATCGGCATCTATATCAAGATGCTGCCGGAAATGATGGCCCGCACCAACGCCAGCGGCGGCGAGCAGATGGACAACTGGCTGGCCGGCTGGACGGTGTTCTACTGGGCCTGGTGGATCTCCTGGACACCGTTCGTGGGCATGTTCATCGCCCGCATCAGCCGTGGCCGCACCATTCGCCAGTTCGTGACCGGCGTGCTGCTGGTGCCGAGCCTGGTCAGCCTGGTGTGGTTCACCGTGTTCGGCGGCGCGGCCATCGACGCCCTGCGCGACGGCGCGCTGCAACTGGCCAACGGGGCGGTCAACAGCAACCATGCGCTGTACCAGTTGCTGGACAGCTACCCGCTGGCCTCGGCCACCTCGGTGCTGGTGATGGTCCTGGTGGGCATCTTCTTTGTCTCCGGTGCCGATGCCGCTTCGCTGGTGATGGGCACGCTGTCGGAACATGGCACCACCGCGCCATCACGGCGCACGGTGATTTTCTGGGGTGCACTGACCGGTACGGTGGCGGCGATCATGCTGGCGATCGGCGACCCGGGTGACCCTGGCGAGGCGCTGACCGGGCTGCAGAACCTGACCATTGTCGTGGCCTTGCCGTTCGTGGTGGTGATGGTGCTGCTGTGCCTGGCGCTGTACCGCGACCTGCGCAAGGACCCGATGATGCTGCGCCACCTGCGTGGCAACGAGCTGATCGAAAAAGCCGTGCTGTATGGGGCGGTGAAGCATGGCGAGGAGTTCTACATCGTGGTGCAGGAGAAGAAGGCCTCGGTGAAGCCGGCGGCAGAGGCCAGTGAAGTGGCCCAGCGCTGAAACCGGCTGGCGCTCGTCTCTTTGGGCTTTACCCGCAAATGCGTCGTTGGTTTGGCCAACGCATTCGCGGGTGGGCTCTCGTAGAACTGCACATAACTCACTGATTTAGCAGGGAACCTGTGGGAGCGGGCGTGCCCGCGAACACCGGCGCAGCCGGTGCCATGCACCGGGTTGGATTCTTCGCGGGCGCGCCCGCTCCCACAGGGTACGCGGAGCGCCCAGCATCCGTTCTATGCGCGACACCGTAGCCCAATGAGCTGGGCGATCTCCTACCGGGCCTTGGCAAGCCTGCGGATGTGTTGTTTTTCAGGGCCAGTCAATCGCCCAGGAAGCTGTCCTCGAACGCGTAAATGCAGGCCTCCACGCACAGCGCCATGCCCGCCTGCAGCTCGCCTTCGTAGCCATAGGATTCAGGGTCTTCCGGGTAACCAATGCTCGGGTACTCGTCGCACAGCCCCGCAGCACCGCTGGGGCGCAATAACGGGGGCGCGATCTCGGTGGAAGCGCCCCACAGGGTCACGCATCACCCGTTCAACGCCGCCTCTATACCGGCCACATCAATCTTGCCCATCTGCATCATCGCGTCGAACGCGCGCTTGGCCGCCGCACGGTCGGGGTGGCCGATGGCTTCGATGAGGATGCGCGGGGTGATCTGCCAGGAGATCCCCCATTTGTCCTTGCACCAGCCGCATACACTGGCCTCGCCACCGTTATCGATAATTGCGTCCCACAACCGGTCGGTTTCGGCCTGGTCCTCGGTGCTGACCTGAAACGAAAACGCTTCACTGTGCTTGAACGTCGGGCCACCGTTCAGGCCCACACAAGGGATGCCCATCACCGTGAACTCCACCGTGATCACGTCGCCCTGCTTGCCCGACGGGTAATCACCCGGCGCTTGGTGCACCGCGATCACGCTGCTGTCGGGAAACGTGCTGGCATAAAAATTCGCGGCCTCTTCGGCATCGTGGTCGTACCAGAGGCAGATTGTGTTCTTGGCCGTCATGGTGGTGCTCCATGAATGAGGGAGAACGTTAGAGTCTAGCCTCGGCATTGACCCAAGGCCCGCACAGCCGATTTTACCGTACGCCTGTACGATAAATCCCCCTGCTGCGAGCCCTTCCATTGACCTGCCGTTGGCGGGCTTGCTTGCGGGGTCTGGGCATGGGGGTCTCGCGACTGCTGTTGTGGCGAGGATAGCAAGCTTGGCGCTGCGCTCAACAATCTGCCCGGCGATGGCGGTCAGCAACATCGCCACAGTCAACGACAGCAGGGGCGCTGCCTGAGGCCGGGCGCCGCAACATTCTGCAGACATTTCCGACATCAGGTAGTGAACCTGCTTACAAAAAAGCGGTCTTTCGCTGACGGTCAACTCACCGACCGGTTCACCGGCCCAGTCACCGGGCCTACTTTTGTCCTGTTTCAGCGAAGACCCAACATGCCCGAATCCCGCCCAACTGCCTCCGCCCTCATTGCCCTGCGCGGTGGCCTGATCGCCACCGTGGTGGCCCTTGCCGCACCGGCGCATGCCGAAGAGCCTGCCAGCGATGCACGCTGGGTCAGTGACAGCCTGAGCACCTACGTGCGCAGCGGCCCGACCGACGGCCACCGCATCGTCGGCACGCTCAAGTCCGGGCAGAAGCTGACCCTGGTCGGCAGCCAGGGCAACTACAGCCAGGTACGCGGGCAGAATGGCGATGTGGTGTGGATCCTCAGCAACGACCTGCAGTCGGTGCCCGGCCAGAACGAACGCCTGCCGTTGCTCGATGCCCAGGTCGCAGAGTTGACCGGGCAGTTGAAGACCATCGACGACAGCTGGAAGAACCGTGTGCAGGGCATGCAGGAAACCCTCGACTCACGCAAGAAGCTGGTCGACGAACTGGAGGCGCGCAACAAGGCGCTGAGCGAGCAGCTCGATGAGAGCCAGTCGACCCTGCGTGATACCCAGGCGCGCCTTGGCGATGAGAACAAGCAGGTGATGATGCGCTACATGGTGTATGGCGGCAGCATTGCCGGCGCGGGGCTGCTGATGGGGCTGATCCTGCCGGCGTTGACCCGTGGCCGGAAGAAGAACGACCGCTGGTTCTGATGCCAGCTATGCCGGCGTCTTCGCAGGTTTGTTCCGCGAAGAGGCCGGCACGGCTCACACCTACTTGCTACGCGCCTTGTTGTAGATGGTCTTGGCCTGGTCCGCAGCCGACTGGCACTTGGTCATGTCACCCTTGTCCCGCGCCGTCTTGGCCTCCTCCATTTTCACCTTGAAGTCATGTGCCATGCCACCGTGCATCGCCTGACCGCTAGCTTTGTGGAAGTCTTCCAACTCCTGAATCTTCGCATCGCAGTTGGTCTTGGGATCCGCATGTGCAGCAAAACTCAGCACCGAAGCAATCACCAGCAGTGTCATGGATTTCATGCAACATTCTCCTGGGAAATTCGAAAGATGCTCGAGCGACATCGGCTCGACGCCACACACAGCATAGTCCCCCTCGGGCAACCACACCTGCGCTCAGCCGTGTGATCGTGCGCCTTCAGCGAACAGATAGTCGATGAATACCCGAAGCCGCAGCGGCATGTGCCGGGACTGCGGGTAGATCAGCACGAACGGCCGCGAGGTGCCGCCGTACTCGGCCAGCACCTCCACCAGCGCGCCGCTGTCCAGCGCCTCCTGCACGGTAAAGCGGTAGGCCTGCATCAGCCCGGCGCCGTGGCGCACCAGGGTTGCGGTGGCAAGAAAATCGCCAAGGCAGGTGAAGCTGCCATCGGTCTCCAACTCCAGTTCTCGGCCATCGCGGCGGAAACTCCAGCGCGGGCGCCGGCCGCTGCTGGCCAGTTCGAACTGGATGCACTCGTGCCCAGCCAGGTCTTCCGGCACTTGCGGTGTGCCCCGGCGTGCCAGGTAGGCGGGCGTGGCCACCACCACCAACGGGGCATCTTCCAGGCGCCGCGCCACCAGCCGCGAGTCGGCAGGCTCGCGGCCACGGATGGCGAGGTCGAAGTGCTCCTCGGCAAAGTCGACGTTGCGATTGCTGACATGTACGTCTACCTGCACCTGCGGGTAGCGTTGCTGGAACGCCGGCAGCAACGGCAGCAGCCGGTGGTGCGCGTAAGGCGTCGGCACACTGATGCGCAGGCGGCCGCTGGGCGCGACCTGGCCGCCTGTGACCTGGCGCTCTGCCTCGACCAGTTGCCCGAGCGCCTGGCGGCATTGCTGGTAATACGCCTGCCCAGCCTCGGAAAGCCGCATCTGCCGGGTGGTGCGCACGAACAGGCGCACTCCCAGGCGCTCCTCCAGACGGGCCACACTGCGGCTTACCGCCGCCGGAGTGACGCCAGCCTCGGTGGCTGCGGCAGTAAAGCTGCCGCTGTCAGCGGCAAGGCAAAACAGCTCCAGGCTGCCCAGTTGCAGGTCATCGAAGTGGCGGGACATGAGGGCTCGATTGATTACATGGTGTATTGATTGAAATGCTATCCGGCACATTTTTCAAGCATGTGTTGCAGCCTACAGTGAGCTCCACCCGAGCCATCGGCTCACCTTCCGGAGTACGCAAGCATGACCCAGCCAAGAACCGTCATCATCACCGGGGCCTCCAGCGGCCTGGGCTTCGCCCTGGCCGAGGCGTTCCTCGAACGCGGCGACAATGTCGTCGGCAATGCCCGCAGCCAGGCGCGCCTGGAGCAGGCCGCCGGCCGCCTCGGCAATCCTTCGCGCTTTGTTGGTGTGGCCGGCGACATCGCCGAACCAGGCACGGCTGAGCGGTTGTTCGCCAGCGCGGTGCAAACCTTTGGTGGGGTCGACATCCTTATCAACAATGCCGGCATCTTCATTGCCAAACCGTTTACCGAGTACACCGCAGTGGATGTCGACGCGCTGGTCGGGACCAACCTGAAGGGGTTCTTCTACCCGGCCCAGGAAGCGGCGCGGATCATGGCAGGGCAAGGGCACGGGCAGATCATCGCCATCACCGCCTCCATCGCCTTGCAACCAGACACCCGCGTACCCGCGTTGTTGCCGGTGCTGGTCAAGGGCGGCCTGAACCAGGCAGTAAAAGGCCTGGCGCTGGAGCTGGCGGCCAGCGGGGTGCAGGTGAATGCGGTGGCACCGGGAATCATCGATACCCCACTGCATGGGGGCAATGTGCAAGGCCTGGGCGCGCTGTCACCCAGCGGCCGCACCGGCTCGCCGCAGGACGTGGTGGACGCCGTGCTGTACCTGGCCGACTCAGCTTTCGTCAGCGGTGTGATCTTGCCGGTGGATGGCGGCAGCACTGCCGGCACCTGGCACTGAACAGAGGAGCAAGCAGCCATGCCTTATGTGCATATTCGTGTGACCGATGAAGGGGTAACTGCTGAGCACAAGCGCCAGCTGATCGAGCAGACCACCCGCATGTTGCAGCAAGTGCTGGGCAAACCGCCGGCCAGTACCTTTGTGGTGATCGAGGAGGTGCCGACCGATAACTGGGGGGTTGGTGGGGAGACGGTGACCCAGGTACGGGCGCGAGAGCGGCGGTGAGGTTGCTGCCACACGAGAACCGATCACCAGGCGTTGCGCAGAGTGTGAGGGTGATTCTATGCTCCAGGGCAAATTGCATCAGGGCTGACAGGTGCTTGCCATTAGAGGTGCAGCGCCTATGAGATCGAGCGCCGCGCGGGCGGCGCTCGATCTCATAGGCGCTGAAAATGCTGTGCCAAGCACCTGTCAGCCCCGATGCAATCCCCCCAAAAATCCCCTGCCAACGATGGAGCCCCTACTGCCGCAAACGCTCCAACGCCTGCAGCACATACTCCGTTGCCCGTTCCCCCTGCCCTTCCCGGCAAGCGATGCCCAACTGCCGCCATAACCCCGGCCGCAGCGGCCTGCGCATAACACGCCGGTCCAGCTCCGCCGCCTCACCTTCCTGCGGCAACAACGTCGCCCCATACCCGGCGCCGACCAGGCTCTTGATCGCATCGTTGTAGTTCAGCTCGATCCGCGGCTCGGGGTACAGCCCCGCCGCTGCGAACCACTCCCCGGTCACCCGCGACAGCTGGGTGCTGCTGTCGTTGAGGATCAACGCCCGCTGCGCCAGCCAGGCCGGCGTAACCTTCGCCGGTGGCTGCCAGTCGGCAGGCACATAAGCCAGGATCGGGTCGCGCCGCCAAGGGGTTACCGTCAACCCTTTCCCCGCCACCTGCGGCAAGGCCACCAGGCCGATGTCCAGCGTGCCCTCGCGCAGCCGTGCCAGCGACGCCTGCGAGGTCAGCACCTGCACTTGCACGTCGATCCTCGGGTGCTCCACCCGCAGCTGCTCCAGCGCCTGAGGCAACAAGTGGGCGATGGCCCCGGTGGACGCGCCCAGCCGCACCCGGCCGGTCAGCCCCTCGACCTGCCGGCGCACTTCTTCAAGCGCCAGGTCGGCATCGGCCAGCAAGCGACGGGCACGCGCCAGCAGCGTTTCGCCGATCGCGGTGGGCCGAACCTGGCCGCGGGTGCGGCTGAGCAAAGCACCGCCAACCCGCGCCTCCAGCTCGGCCACGTGCAGGCTGATGGTGGGCGGCGCCAGGTTGAGCTGGCGTGCAGCCTCGGCAAACGAGCCAAGGTCGCTGATGACCACCAAGGTGCGGAGGCGGTCGAGGCTGATTTCGCGCATTGTCTATACCGTCCACTTCACAGGAAGAGCCTGAGGGCCTGTCAAACCCAGCCCCGTCCGTGTAGAAGCGGCGGTGCGGCGATCCGATCTACCCGCTAAAGGGCCGGCCTTGACATGTTCGTTCAGAAAATCTGAACACTACCGTCATGATATTCAAATTTCCTTAATCAAAGCCACAGGCGAGCATAACCCACCCCTCCCCAACCGGACCCCGACCATGCATACCCCTGTTGTCTTCATCGATGGCGACCAAGGCACCACCGGCCTGCAAATCCACGCCCGTCTGCAAGGCCGCAGCGACTTGCGCCTGCTGACCCTGCCCGAAAGCGAACGCAAAGACCCGCAACGCCGCCGCGAGGCAATCAACAGCGCCGACATCGCCCTGCTGTGCCTGCCCGACGACGCTGCCCACGAGGCCGTGGCGGCCATCTACAACCCGCAGGTGCGGGTAATCGACGCCAGCTCCGCGCACCGCACCACCCCGGGCTGGGTCTATGGCCTGCCAGAGCTGGACGACCAACAAGCCGAGCGCATTGCGCAAAGCAAGCGTGTCAGCAACCCCGGCTGCTACCCCACCGGGGCCATTGCCCTGCTCCGCCCACTGGTAAAGGCCGGCCTGCTGCCTGCCGACTATCCGCTGAACATCCACGCCATCTCTGGCTACTCCGGCGGCGGACGCGCTGCAGTCGAACGGCATGAACAGCCCGACGCAAGCAAGGCCCCGACCCTGCAGCTCTATGGCCTGGAACTGGCGCACAAGCACGTACCAGAGATCCAGCAGCACGCCGGCCTGTCGGCCCGGCCGATGTTCATGCCCGGATACGGCGCCTACCGCCAGGGCATCGTGCTGAGCATTCCCCTGCAGTTGCGCCTGCTGCCTGGCCAGGTCAGCGCCGGCCAGCTGCAAGCCTGCCTGGAACAGCACTATCAAGGTGCCCGGCACGTCCAGGTCATGCCCCTGCACCAGCACGGCGCTGCGGCCAACCTCGACCCCGAGGCGCTCAACGACAGCAACGACCTGCGCCTGGCGCTGTTCGCCAACCCCGAGCACGGCCAGGTACTGCTGACTGCGGTGTTCGACAACCTGGGCAAAGGCGCCTCGGGCGCGGCGGTGCAAAACCTGGACCTGATGCTTGGTGCGTTACAGGCACAAGGCTGAAACGGAAAAACCGGTTAAACTGTACAGCCCGCGCCAGCACGGCGCGGGCTGTATTCCCACCCGCCGGAGCCCGTCACCCGATGTTCATCCTGAGCCGCCTCGACAGCGTGCCGCCCGAATCTTTCCAGAACCAGATCCGCGAGCTGGTGATCCACAATGTCAGCGAACTGAGCAGTGTCGCCATCACTGCCGACAACCCCCTGTATCCGCTGTACCAGTACGGCGTCGGCATGGAGGTGCACCAGTACCTGCAAGCCATGGACGGCACCCGCGGCCTGGCGGTGGCGCTGACACTGGCGCTGGACGCCGAGGCGCCCGACCAGCTGCTGGGCTTTGCCCTGTCGCTGCCGGCCGAGGACGACGAACAGGCCTGCGCGCTGGCGTTCCTGGCCGTGCAACCCAGCCACCGCCGCCAAGGTATCGCCCGCGCCTTGCTGGGTGATCTGCAGGCGCGCCATGCCTGCGTGGAACTGAACGCCTTTGCCAGCCAGGTGCCGTGGTTCGAGGCCATGGGCATGCAGGCAGTGGCCGCCAACGGGCCGCAGGTGCTGATGAGCAGTACCGGGCAAGCCAGCGGTGCGTTGATCGGGCGGCTGGACATTGCACCGATCTACGAGGCGGTTGAAGTGATGCAGATTCATACCTACCTGCTTAACCAGCAGGGTGAAGATGCGATGATCGAAGCGGAACAGATGCGCGATGAGCGGCTGGACGAGCTGGCCGTTCAGGCGCGGGAGTGTGTGCGGCAGCGCAAGACCGTACATTGATCGAGGGGCCTTTTCGCGGGCTCGCCCGCTCCCACAGGGATATCACAAGACCCAAGGGCGATGAATACCGGTGGGAGCGGACAAGCCCGCGAAGAAACCTCATAGGCCCATCAGCCATGCACCCAGCGCCGATGCAGCCCTCGCGCAAAGGCATCCAGCACAAAGCCCAGCACCCCGATCAGCAGCACCATCGCCATCAGCTCGGAATACGCCAGCCGGTCGCGGGTATCGAGGATGAAGTACCCCAGCCCCGCACTGACCCCGAGCATTTCGCACGGCACCAGCACGATCCACAAGATGCCGATGGCCAGCCGCACCCCGGTCAGCACATGGCCGATCACCCCCGGCACGATCACCTTGCACAAGGTTTCCCGGCGCGTGGCGCTCAGGCTGCGGCTCAACTGCAGCCAGCGTGGGTCCAGTTGCCTGACCCCGGCAGCGGTGTTCAGCAGAATCGGCCACAACGCGGCAAACGCCAGCAGGAAATAGATCGGCTGGTCGCCCACGCCCATCAGCATCACCACCACCGGCATCCACGACAGCGGCGAGATCATGCGCAGGAACTGGAATGCTGGCGTGGTCGCCGCCTCCAGGTGCCGGTAGCTACCCACCAGCAGGCCCAGCGGCACACCAATCAGCAGCGCCAGCAGCAGCCCGATCAGGATGCGTTTCAGGCTCACCCAGATATGCCCGTAGACCTCCCCCTGCCCCAGCAGCTCGACCAGGCTGGCCAGGGTTGCGTTGGGCGAAAAGCGCGCCGACAAGCCATCGGCCTGGCCAAACACTGCAACACCCGCCCACCACAACAGTAACAAACCGAGCAAACCCGCCAGACCAAGCCCGGCGTGCAGGACATGCGTGCGCATCAGACCGCGAACTCCTCGTTACGCTCGTAGCTGTCGGCAATGCCGAACACCGACGGCCCGCCCACGGCGGCAATGGCGTTACGCACGAAGCGGTCGTCGACCAGGTCCCTGGCGGTCTGCACCGGGTCAAGGCCGGCAAGGAACGCGTTGTCACCCTCGATCAGGGTGGTCTGCAAGCGCTTGACCAGCGCTTCGGTGTAGCTGGGGTACGGGTACGGCTGGAAGTCGATGCGTTTTTCGTCCCACTGCTGATGGCGGATGGCACCACTTGCAATGTAGCCAGCCCGGTCCTCGGCGGCCGGCGCCAGCACCTTGGCCAGCACCGCAGGCTCGTGCGGGGTGTACTTGTTGGGGCCGGCCCTGGACAGCAAGGCCGCCGCTTCGGCGCGGTGATCGCGCGTCCACTGTTGCGCCTTGACGATGGCGTTGACCACTTTCTGCGACCATTCCGGGCGATTGTTCAGGTCATGCTCGTGCATGAACACCACGCAGCAGGCGTGATTGCGCCACACATCGCCGGTGAAACGCTGCACCCGGCCAACCTTGAGGTTCTCGGCCAGGGCGTTGAACGGCTCGGCAACGATGTAGCCGGCAATGCGTTTGCTGGCCAGGGCTGGCGGCATGTCGGACGGCGGCAGCACCAGCAGGTTGACTTCATTGGCGCCCAGCTGGGCAGTGACCGGCCTCGACACCGGCGTCAGGCCGTTGTCGTTGAGCATCTGCTGCAGCACCACGTTGTGGATCGAATACCAGAACGGGATGGCCACGGTCTTGCCACCTAACTGCTTGAGGTCGGTGATGTCCGGGGCCACGGTCAGACCCGAGCCCCCCACGTGGTTCCAGGCCACCACCTTGGCCGGCACCTTGCTGGCATAGCGCGCCCACACTGTCATCGGCGACAGCAGGTGGATGACATTGACCTGGCCGGAGATGAACGCCTCGATCACCTGGGCCCAGCTGCGCAGCAGCACCGGGCGCTCGGCCTTGATGCCTTCGGCTTCGAACAGGCCATTGTTGTGCGCCACCAGCAGCGGCGTGGCGTCGGTGATCGGCAGGTAGCCGATACGCACCGGCGCGTCCGGTTCGGCGGCGGCGCGGGCCTGCAGGCTTGAAAGCAATGGCAGCGCGCCGGCTGCCGTGAGCATGGCACCGAGCTTGAGGAAATCGCGACGTGAAGAAGCGGAACAGCAGTCATCCATGCACATGGACAGCCTCCGAGGGCAACGGGGTTGGGGTGGGTTCGACTGTGCGGCTTGCCCGCCGAAGGGTCTTGAGGATTTCGATACGCAGGGCGCCCAGCTCGTCGACCCGCTGCGCGCGCGGCTGCGGCAGGTCGACGAGCCACTGCCCGAGGATGTGCGCTGGGTGGTTGCCCAGTAGCAGCACCCGATCGGACAGCAGCAGGGCTTCGTCAATATCGTGGGTGATCAGCACCGCCGCCGTGTTGTGGGTGGCGATCAGCTGCAGCAGCAGTTGCTGCATGTCGGCCCGGGTC
This sequence comes from Pseudomonas sp. 8_5_2, assembly GCF_059295255.1. Classification (NCBI taxonomy): domain Bacteria; kingdom Pseudomonadati; phylum Pseudomonadota; class Gammaproteobacteria; order Pseudomonadales; family Pseudomonadaceae; genus Pseudomonas; species Pseudomonas sp. 8_5_2. Next base: position 2,593,873 of record NZ_CM181238.1, on the reverse strand, counting down.
ACTTCGTCCAGCGCGCCGAACGGCTCGTCGAGCAACAGCACCTCGGGCTGGCGGGCCAGGCAACGGGCCAGTGCAGTGCGCTGGGCCATGCCGCCGGACAGCTGCGCCGGGAACTGGCCACGGGCATGGGCCAGGCCCACGGCCGCGATGGCATGGTCGATGCGTGCACGCCGCTCGGCTGCGGCCAGTCTGGGCTGGCGGGCGAAGTCCAGGCCGAAGGCGACGTTTTTCTCCAGGCTCAGCCAAGGCAGCAGGCTGGGGTCCTGGAACGCTACGGCCAGCCGGGGGTGCGGCCCTTGCAACGGCTGACCGTGCAGGGTGACGCTGCCAGCGCGTGGCTGCTGCAGGCCGGCCAGTACGCGCAGCAGGCTGGACTTGCCAACCCCACTGGGGCCAAGAATGCTCACCACTTCGCCCGGTGCCAGCTGCAGGTCGAACTGCGCCAGCACCTGCTGCCAGCCCCCCTCGCGCGGGTAGCCCAGGCTGATGTCGCGGGCTTCGAGCAACACTGGGCTCATGCCGCGCCTGCCTGGCGCTGCAGTTCGGCGCGCAGCTGCACCAGGCTGGGCGTGACAATCGGCACGAAGGCCGACTCGCGCCAGCGGCGGGCAAACCCTTCGCCATACTCGCTCAGGTAAGCCTTGCCACCGCTGGCCTGCAGCTCCAGTTGTACGGCGTCGGCGGCGCTTTCAGCCAAGGTGATGCGCAGCTTGAACAACGCCGCCGGTTGCTGCTGGAAGCGGCCATCGAGCAGGCCCTGTTTCAGTTCGCTTACGGTATTTTCCAGACGCTCGCCGAGCACCTGGCGGGCCTCCTCCAGGAACGAGGCACGACCATTCAGATGCGCCCGTACTTCCTCCAGTGCACGTCGCGCCAGGCCGATGGCCATGCCACACTGCAACGCCAGAAACGCGGGGCGTACCCGCGGCAGGAACTCGCGGGCATTCTCATGCAGCAGCCATTCCCGCGACAACTGCACCTGGCGCAAAGCCAGCGCCGCCGTGTTGCTCGACTGCAGGCCCATCAGTTGCAGGTCATCCGAACGCTCCAGGCCTTGCACGTCCGATGGAATGGCCAGCACGAACGGCGCGCTTCCGGCCTCGTCTTCAATCGCTGCCGCCACCACGAATCCACTTTTGCGCAGGTTGGTCACCCAGTGCAGGCGCCCATCCAGGTCCCAGCCATCGGCTGCCGGCCGACCGCGCACCTGCAGCGCTTCGATACCGGACAGAAACTTCATGGCGTTGGACAGCCCGGTAGCCCCGGCCAATTCGCCGGTCAGCAAGCGCGGCAACAGGCGCTCGCGCAGGGGCTGGTTGGGACTGTGCAGCAGGTACTCGATGAAGGCGCGTTGGCCCCAGCAGACAAAGGCTGCGGCCAGCGAGCGACTGGCGATGGCGGCAATGGCTTCGACCGCGTCGGTAACCTGCCCGCCCGTGCCGCCAAGGGCCGGGTCTACACCAATACGCAGCAGCTGCGATTCGGCAATCTGCGCCAATACCAATTGCGGTTCGCACTGGCCCCGGTCGATGGCCTCGGCATTGGCGTCCAGCCATCGTCGAAATGCACAATCTTGCATGGTCTTGCTCCTTGGGAAACGCCAGGGCCGCTGTGCGGCCCATTCGCGGCACAAAGCCGCTCCTACAACCACCGCGTTATGGCAGGTGTCACGCGCGGATCAAGCGGAAGGCTGCCAGCGGTACTTGCCAAGCTCTTCATTGAGCGGCGTCTGGGCGAACACATTAGCAAAGTTGCACAGCGTTGCCAGACTCACGCCCAGAATCACCTCCAGGGCGTTGCCCTCGCTGAAACCGGCTGCGCGCAAAGCCTGGTAGGTGGCTTCACTGACGTTGCCGCGGGTGGCGATCACTTCACGGGCGAACGCGGCGAGGGTTTCGTAGCGGGCATCGGGCAGCTCGCCGCGGGCGCGCAGGGCATCGACCACTTCCTGCGGCAGCTTGGCTTTGTTCAGGGCCACGGCGGTGTGGCCGGCGACACAGAAATCGCAGCCATGCTGGGTAGCGGCGATCAGCTGCACCACTTCGCGCTCGGCCAGGGTCAGTTCGGACTTGCCATTGAGCGCCGAAACGGTCACATAGGTTTCCAGCGCTGCCGGGGCGTTGGCCAGCACGCCGAGCAGGTTGGGGATGAAGCCGGATGCCTTCTGAGCGTTCTCGAGGAACGGACGGGCCGCTTCCGGTGCGGTCTGCAGGGTGTGTAGAGTAATGCGCGAGGACATGCAGTGGTCTCCTTTGATGGGTGTCACTACAGTCTGTTGGTTATAAGAATTACCCTCCATATTCATCAGTCGCCTTTCCTTGCTCCCGAGTCTTTGTATTAGATGATTTCGTCCAGCCCCCTTGTCGATTGGTTATTAGAAGGCCTGGAGCTCGATGCCAGCCTGTTCCATGTCGGTCGCTACTGTGGCGGTTGGCACGCCAGCACCCAAGGCATGGGCCGGGCCAGCTTCCACCTGGTGGTTCAGGGGCATTGCTGGCTGCACATCGACGGCCATGCCCAGGCGCTGCGCCTGGAGGCCGGGGACGCGGTGTTCCTGCTGCGTGACCTTGGTTATCGCTTGTCCAGCGACCAGGACCCGGCCAGCGCCTGCGCCCAGCCGCGCCAGCACATGCAGGCACTGGAAGCGGATGCGGTCGAGGGGGTTGGGCTGGTGTGCGGTTTCTTCCATTTCAAGCCAGGCTTGTCAGCGCTGATCGTCGAAGGGCTGGCCGACTGGATAACGCTGCGCGGCAACGAACCGGCCGGGCATGCGGCACGCGCGTTGTTCGAGCTGATTCTGCAAGAATGCCAACGCGACGCCGGGCCATCACAGACATTGCTGGAGCGGCTGACGCATTTGCTGTTCCTGTATGTGCTGCGCCAGCAGGTGCATGCCGGGCAATCGTTGGGCGGGCTGGTTGCACTGGCCCGGCAGGCGGCGTTTGCCGGGTTGTTGCAGCAGTTGATCGAGCACCCGGGGCAAGCCTGGACGCTGGAGAGCATGGCCGCGTGTACCGGTTTGTCGCGGTCGGCGTTTTTCAAGCGGTTCAGTGAGGTCGCCGGGCAGTCGCCGGGGCAAGTGCTGCTGGCTTTGCGTATGCGCCATGCAAGCCAGCTGCTCAGAACCGGGCACACGGTAGAACAGGTTGGCGCGCAGGTGGGGTATCAGTCGGTGGCGGCGTTTACCAGGGCGTTTGCCAAGGCCGTGGGGGTGCAGCCAGGGGCTTATCGCAGGCAGCATGAGGGGCGGTGAGCCACAGAGCGCTACCCATCGATAAGACCGCCACAGCCAACAGATTCACACTTGTTTAACCGGAATATCCCCTGCTCCTTTACCATCCCGCCGCTCGCCCATCCAGGCATTGACCTTCTGCCCGAACTCGGCCGGCGCCTTGCGCCCGAAGCGTCGCGCCAGGTCGAGAATCGTCTGCTGCGCCAGGGCCTCCTCCATGCGCTTCTGCGCGCCCAGCATTACCGCGTGAATGGCACAGGTGCCCTCGGTCGCCCAGCTGGGTGCCGAGCCCTCAAACAGGCTGCAACGTTCACGGATCTCGCGGCAGTCGAAGATCTTTTTCTGCCCATCGATGGCATTGACGATATCCAGCACGGTGATTTCATCGGACGGTCGGGCGAGGCGGAAGCCGCCGCGCACGCCCTCGGTGGCGGCCACCAGCCCGGCTCGGGCCAGTTTGGTGAACACCTTGGCCAGGTATTCCTGGGGTACACCCTGCAACTCTGCCAGATCGCGCACGCTGGAATCTCGCGAATCACCGCGCTCGTCCACCAGGAACAGCAGGCAATGGATGCCGTATTCGACGCCAGCACTGTAGAGCGACATAGTAATCTCCGACCAATATTGTCGTAAATAATACGCGTGGGAGAGGGATAGCGCAAAGTGTGAATCTGTCGGTTGCGGGCCTGGTTGTGGGGGATGGGCTGATTGTCGTGGGGGTGGGGGTTGGGGCTGAGAGGTGACCGACATGAGAGTTTCAGCACCTGTCAGCCCCACCCCGCACAACCGACCGGCCTGCCCCATACACCCATCTCCCCAAGGCCATACCACTCGGCCAAAAACTCCAACACCCGAAAAAAACACTTGCACCAAGCAACTCCGACAAATACAGTCGTAGTTATTCGAGCGACCCCAACCTGTGCTCGAAGCCCTCTTCGACCCTTGCGGAGCACCTACATGAAATCGAACATCCTCATCATCGGTTCTGGTTTTGCCGGCGTCTGGAGCGCCCTCAGCGCCGCACGCCTCCTGGACCAGGCGCAGCGCGACGACCTGAGCATCAGCGTGCTGGCCCCGCAACCGGAACTGCGCATCCGCCCGCGCTTCTACGAAGCCGATGTGCACAGCATGAAAGCGTCGGTCAGCGACCTGTTCGAGGCCGTAGGCGTGCGTTTCATCACCGGCAATGCCGAGGGCATCGATGCCGCTGGCCGTAGCGTCAGCTACACCGACACCAACGGCCAGCGCCAGCAGATCGGCTACGAGCGCCTGATCCTCGCCGCTGGCAGCCAGGTCGCCCGCCCGGCAGTGCCAGGCCTTGCAGAACATGTCTTCGATGTCGACCAGATGGAGTCGGCGATCAAGCTGGAGCAGCACCTGGCCGGTCTGGCCGCCCTGCCCACCTCGCCGGCACGCAATACCGTGGTGGTCTGTGGCGGTGGCTTCACCGGCATCGAGACCGCCACCGAAATGCCCGCGCGCTTGCGTACCTTGCTTGGCAGCGATGCGCCGGTACGGGTGCTGGTGGTGGACCGCGGCGCAAAGATCGGGGCGGCGCTGGGCGCAGGCATCACGCCGTCGATCATTGCAGCGTGCGAGCAGGCCGGTGTCGAATGGCGGGCGGGTACGTCGGTGGTGGCCGTCGATGCCGGTGGGGTGACCCTGGACAACGGCGAGTACATCGCCAGCAACACGGTAATCTGGACCGTCGGCGTCAAGGCCAGCCCGCTGACTGCGCAGGTGGACGGCGAGCGTGACAACTTCGGCCGGCTCAAGGTAGACGACCACCTGAGAGTAATCGGCCAGGAGCACATCTACGCCACCGGCGATACTGCCTGGGCGGCCGTCGACGAGCTGGGCAACCATGCCCTGATGACCTGCCAGCACGCCATCCCCATGGGCCGGCACTCTGGCAATAACGCCATGGCCGACCTGTTGGGCATGCAGCCGGTGGTCTACCGCCAGCCCAAGTATGTCACCTGCCTGGACCTCGGCGACTGGGGCGCAGCCTTCAGTGAAGGCTGGGAGCGCGAACTGAAGCTGCATGGCCAGGAAGGCAAGGACCTCAAGCGCCAGATCAACTCGGTATGGATCTACCCGCCAGCAGCGGACCGCGCCCTGGCCCTGGCAGCGGCCGACCCGCTGATCGCGATCGTTTGACGGCTATTTCCAGACAGAACCGTCAGCAAATGGCGGTTTTGTCACTTCATGCCGTAACGCCGCCACCGCCGTCAACCAGATGACCGCGGCGGTGGAACTTGAATGCCTTGCAACCATTCACGGCGACTGGTTCCGTTGTTCAGAGTGGGTCGTGTCCTACAGTGGACAGGATCTGAATTTGTCTGATGTCTGCTTGCCTGTTTTCAACAGCCGCGATCTCTCCTCCTCCCTGGGTTCGCTGATGATTGGCAATCATCTCATCACGAGAAAACGGGCGTTGGACTGGCCGGTGTTCCCAATACCATTCAGGGACTAACTGATCGATAGTTGGCCCATTTGAGGGAGTACCGACGACCTCTTGCGTTGGGAGCTTTGAGAGATCTTTTCGCGGAGCGCTCTCTCCCATCGCCATCAAAATGTCCGTTCGATTCACGCTACGCTCCGGAAAGCCCTTGTAACTCCCCGGTCCATTGCGCTGCCTGAAAGCACGCCCAGGCCAGCGTATTTTTCCCGTCGGATCAACCCAGTTGATCGGGTCACCTGCGCAATAGGCATAACTGTTCAGCCCACCTTCACCAAATGGGCTCAGCTGGTCCGGGCTGATAAAACGCATGAGAGAGGGGGCGTATGACCGATGCCCGTTGCCAAGCCAATAACCCTGAATCATCCGATCCAGCAGTTGGCCGTTGAACCCCAACATTGCCTCAGCACTGCTGACTGGCAGGTAACCATACGCCGTATAGTTAAGTAGGCAGTCTGAGACTTGATTGCGGCGCCGGTTCATTCCATCACCTTCATGAACTACTTTTCGTAAGACTGTGCGGAAAAATGATCTCTTGTTGAACTGGCATTTTTACCAGGCAACGCGGCGGCCGGCTTGCAGTGGGTGTGGCTGGCTGGGTCGAGCAATACAACGCATGACCTGAAACAGCTGGGGCCGCTTTGCGGCCCATCGCAGGCAAGCCAGCTCCTACACCGATTGCACAATGTCCAAGGCTTGCGCTGTACCTGTAGGAGCTGGCTTGCCTGCGATGGGCTGCCAAGCAGCCCCTGTCACCGCAACTTCTATCTATCAGTCGTTGATACTCACCACCCGCCCCGGCTGCTCGGCAGCCTTGCCCCGGGTCGCCAGGCAGTAGTACAGCGGCACCGTCACCAGCAAGCCGAACAGCCACGACAGGTCAGCCCCTTCGACAATGTTCGAATACGGCCCCACATACAGCGATGTATTGGCAAACGGCAACTGCACCAGGATGCCGCAGGCGTAGGCAATGATCGCGTGGTGGTTGAAGCGGCCGTAGATGCCGCCATCGGCACTGAAGATCGAGGCGATGTCGTACTGGCCCTTCTTGATCAGGTAGAAGTCGATCAGGTTGATCGAAGCCCACGGCACCAGCACCAGCAGCAGCGCCAGGATCAGGCCGATGAACTGGCCGATGAAGCCCGCCGAAGCATTCAGTGCCACCAGGCCACAGCCCAGCAGAATCACCGAAGCCAGAATCACCCGCACCTTGATGCTCGGCGTCCACTCGGCGACGAAGGTCTGGATCGCGGTGACGATCGACAGCACCGCACCGTACAGGTTGAGGGCGTTGTGGCTGATGATGTTGAGCAGGAACAACACCATCAGGATCGGCCCCAGCCAGCCGGTCGCCTGCTTCACCGCATCCATCGCGTCGGTGCCTTCCGGCACGCACAGCACCGCCACCGCCCCAAAGCTGAAGCACAGGATGGTGCCCAGGGTGGCGCCGAAGTAGGTCGCCCAGAACGGCTTGGCAATGCCCACTTCCCGCGGCAGGTAGCGCGAGTAGTCAGAGGTGTACGGCGAGAAGCTGATCTGCCAGATCACCCCCAGCGACACCGTGGCGATGAAGCCCGACAGGTTGAACGCGCCGCGGTTGAAGAAGTCGGCCGGCAAGTCCTGGACAAACATCATGATGAAGCCGGCCAGCAACGCCGAGCCCATCACCCAGGTGCCGATGCGGTTGAGGATATGGATGAAGCGGTAGCCAACCACGCCAATGGCAGTGGCGCTCAGGGCACCGATCACGATCGCCCCTGGCATCGGCACGCTGGGTGCAATGCCGTGGATGGTCTTGCCTGCCAGGACAATGTTGGAGATGAAGAAGCCGACATAGATCAGCGCGGTGAAGAACACGATCAGCAAGGCGCCATAGCGGCCGAACTGGCCCCGGCTCTGCACCATCTGCGGAATGCCCAGCTGCGGTCCCTGCGCAGAGGCCAGGGCGATGACCACGCCCCCGACAAGATGACCCAGCACGATGGCGATCAGCCCCCACAGCAGGTTCAGGTGGAACACCTGGACCACCATGGCGCCGGTGACGATAGGCAGTGGCGCAATGTTGGTACTGAACCAGAGGGTGAACAGATCGCGCGCCTTCCCATGGCGCTCGGCAGGTGGAACGTAATCGACCGTGTGATTCTCGACAAACTGGTTTTGCGATGACGATTGGGACATAGGATTCAGCTCGAAAGGTCGTTTTTATCGTTGTAAGGAAACCGCGTCTAGGCGGCCTCTCAGCTGCGGACCATATTATGGTATTCCAAGCTTTTGACAACACTGATCCGCATGAAAAAATGGCCACTGATCCGCTTGCGCCTGCCGTGCGACAAACCGCCTCACCGCTACAGGCCACGTTATACGTGGCTTGTAGCCATTCATCGTGAAAAACAGCGAGTGAAAATTCCGCTTGCAAAATAGGTATTACGGTATACCATCAGACACATCAACGATAAAAACCGCGGACCACCGCAGCCTTTTAGAGGTACACCAGATGATCGACGCAACCGTCTACAAGAACGTCCTGGGCTCCTTTCCGTCCGGCGTAACCGTCATCACCACCCTGGACGACGACGGCTCGGTCGTCGGCCTGACCGCCAGCGCCTTCTCCTCCCTGTCGATGGACCCGCCGCTGGTGCTGTTCTGCCCCAACTACACTTCCGATTCCTACCCGGTACTGATCAAGCAAAAGCGTTTTGCCATTCACCTGTTGTCCGGTGAGCAGCAAGCCGAAGCTTATGCGTTCGCCAAGAAGGGCAAGGACAAGGCCAGCGGTATCGAGTGGACCCTGAGCGAGCTGGGAAACCCGATCCTGGCCGGTGCCACCGCCGTCATCGAATGCGAATTGTGGCGTGAATATGAAGGTGGCGACCACGCCATCATGGTCGGCAAGGTGCACAACCTGATCGTTCCTGAAGCAGCACCGCGGCCGATGGTGTACTGCCGCGGCAAGATGGCCAGCCTGCCGGCCTTTGCCTGAAGCCTATTCTGAATCGAGACAACTGGCGCCTGCCCTGCCCGGTGCCAGCCACTTTCAAGCGTTGAGGAAAGCCACATGAAATTTTCGTTGTTCGTACACATGGAACGTTGGGATGAACAGGTCAGCCACCGCCAGCTGTTCGAAGACCTGACCGAACTGACCCTGATGGCCGAAGACGGCGGTTTCAGCACCGTGTGGATCGGCGAACACCACGCCATGGAATACACCATTTCGCCGAGCCCGATGCCGCTGCTGGCCTACCTGGCCGCGCGCACCGAGAAGATTCGTCTGGGCGCCGGCACCATCATCGCGCCGTTCTGGAACCCGATTCGCGTGGCGGGCGAGTGCGCCCTGCTCGACGTGATCAGCAACGGTCGCATGGAAGTGGGCCTGGCCCGCGGCGCTTACCAGTTCGAGTTCGATCGCATGGCCAACGGCATGCCGGCCACCGACGGCGGCAAGGCGCTGCGCGAGATGGTGCCGGTGGTGCGCAAGCTGTGGGAAGGCGACTATGCCCATGACGGCGAAGTCTACAAGTTCCCGACCTCCACCAGCGTGCCCAAGCCATTCAACGCTACGCCGCCGATGTGGATCGCCGCGCGCGACCCAGACTCGCACAACTTTGCCGTGGCCAATGGCTGCAACGTGATGGTCACCCCCTTGATGAAGGGTGACGAAGAAGTGCTGGACCTGAAGAACAAGTTCCAGGCAGCACTGGACAACAACCCCGACGTGCCGCGCCCGCAATTGATGGTGTTGCGTCACACCCACGTGCACAGCCCGGCCGAGCCCGAAGGCTGGAAGGTCGGCGCCCAGGCCATCTCGCGCTTCTACCGCACCTTCGACGCCTGGTTCGGCAACAAGACGGTGCCGGTCAACGGCTTCCTTGAGCCAAGCCCGGAATCGAAGTTTGCCGAAGTGCCGGCGTTCCAGCTGGAGAACATCCGCAAAAACACCATGATCGGTACGCCGGAAGAGATCATCGCGCGCATCAAGTACTACCAGGAGCTCGGCGTCGACGAGTTCAGCTTCTGGTGCGACAACAGTCTGCCTCACGCCGAGAAGAAGAAGTCGCTGGAGCTGTTCATCAAGGAAGTGGTACCGGCGTTCGCCTGAATTCCCATTGCCTGAATTGTTGCGGGACGCAGCCCGCTCCCGTGGGCCCTTGTGGCCCGCGTGAGCGGGCTTTTTTTCGAGTGGTGCCCGCGAAGAGGCCAGTACAGACGGCACGGAAATCAAGGCATCAGCCCACCTTTCGTCCCCCCGGCAAGAGAAATTTCCAGACATCTCTTGCACAACAAATATTATGGTATACCATCAGACAACAAGAGCTGATAACCCTCACCAGGAGCCACCCATGAGTTTCGAAATCCGCAAGATCGTCACCTACTCCGAAGAGACCCGCATCGAAGGCGGCAAGGCCACCGACAAGCCGGTGACCATGGTCGGCCTGGCCGTGGTGATCAAGAACCCATGGGCCGGTCGCGGTTTTGTTGAAGACCTGAAGCCGGAAATTCGCGCCAACTGCTCCGAGCTGGGCGCGCTGATGGTCGAGCGCCTGACCGCCGCCATCGGCGGTGCCGACAAGATCGAAGCCTACGGTAAAGCCGCTGTGGTCGGCGCCGATGGCGAGATCGAGCACGCTTCGGCGGTGATCCACACCCTGCGCTTCGGCAACCATTACCGCGAAGCGGTACAGGCCAAGAGCTACCTGAGCTTCACCAACAAGCGCGGCGGCCCAGGCACTTCGATCCAGATCCCGATGATGCAGAAGGACGACGAAGGCCTGCGCTCGCACTACATCACCCTGGAAATGCAGATCGAAGACGCCCCGCGTGCCGACGAAATCGTCGTGGTCCTGGGCGCAGCCGACGGCGGCCGCCTGCACCCGCGTATCGGCAACCGCTACATCGACCTGGAAGAACTGGCTGCCGAAAAAGCCAACGCTCAATAACAACAACCAAGACGGGCCGGGGCGTGGCGTGCTTACCCGCCGCGCCCGACCTTCAAGGAGCGCCCTCCATGATTCAGCCTGTCGCTGAACGCACACCTGCCGGCACCAGCTACCTTGCCGTCGGCCAGGGCCAGCCCGTGGTACTGATCCACGGCGTGGGCCTGAACAAGGAAATGTGGGGCGGTCAGATCGTTGGCCTGGCCAACGACTACCGCGTCATCGCCTATGACATGCTCGGCCACGGCCAAAGTGCCCTGCCGGCTGCCGACACCAACCTGGAAGGCTATGCCGCCCAGCTTGCCGAACTGCTCGACCACCTGCAGATCCCACAGGCCACCGTGATCGGCTTTTCCATGGGTGGCCTGGTTGCCCGGGCCTTCGCCCTCAATTACCCGCAGCGCCTGGCTGCGCTGGTGGTGCTCAATAGCGTGTTCAACCGCACCCCCGAGCAGAGTGCCGGCGTTATCGCCCGCGCCGCCCAGGCCGCGGAGCTGGGCCCCGATGCAAACGTGGATGCCGCCCTGGACCGCTGGTTCAGCCGTGAATACAAGGCTGCCAACCCGGCGCAGGTCGCTGCCATTCGCCAGGTGCTGGCGAGCAACGACCCGCAGGGCTACCACACCACTTACTCGCTGTTTGCCACCCAGGACATGTACCGCGCCAGCGACCTGGGCAGCATCCAGGTGCCCACGCTGATCGCCACCGGCGAACTCGACTCGGGCTCCACCCCGGCCATGACCCGCCAGCTTGCCGCCAGCATCCCTGGCGCACACAGCGTGGTGCTGGCCGAGCAACGGCATATGATGCCGGTGGAAGCACCGCGTGAAGTCAACAAGATGCTGCTGGACTTCCTCGCCCAAGCCCGCACCCTTACCGAATCCGCCAAGGGGATAGTTGCATGACCCTCGTTCGTTTCCAGATGTGCATCGACGGCCAATGGCGCGATGCGCAAAGCGGCAAGACCTTCGACAGCCTCAACCCGGCCACCGCCCAGGCCTGGGCGCAACTGCCCGACGCCGACGAAGCCGATGTCGAACTGGCCGTGCAGGCCGCCCAGCGTGCCTTTGACAGCAAGGCATGGCGCAGCATTACCGCCACCGCGCGTGGCAAGCTGCTACGGCGCCTGGGTGATCTGATTACCGAAAACAAGGAGCACCTGGCCCAGCTGGAAAGCCGTGACAACGGCAAGCTGATCCGCGAAACCCGCGGCCAGGTCGGCTACCTGCCCGAATTCTTCCACTACACCGCAGGCCTGGCCGACAAGCTCGAAGGTGGCACCTTGCCGCTGGACAAGCCCGACCTGTTTGCCTACACCGTGCACGAGCCGATTGGCGTGGTCGCCGGCATCATTCCGTGGAACAGCCCGCTGTACCTCACCGCGATCAAGCTGGCCCCGGCCCTGGCTGCGGGCAACACCATCGTGCTGAAACCGTCCGAGCACGCCTCGGCAACCATCCTCGAGCTGGCCCGCCTGGCCCTCGAAGCCGGCTTCCCGCCGGGTGTGGTCAACGTGGTCACCGGCTACGGCCCAAGCACCGGGGCAGCCCTTACCCGCCACCCGCTGGTGCGCAAGATCGCCTTCACCGGCGGCGCCGCCACTGCCCGCCACGTGGTGCGCAGCAGCGCCGAGAACTTCGCCAAGCTGTCGCTGGAGCTGGGTGGCAAGTCGCCGAACATCATCTTCGCCGACGCCGACCTGGACAGCGCCATCAACGGCGCAGTGGCCGGTATCTATGCCGCTTCCGGGCAAAGCTGCGTGGCCGGCTCGCGGCTGCTGGTGCAGGACGAGATCTTCGACGAGTTCGTCGAGCGTTTGATCGCCCGCGCCAAGCGCATCCGCATCGGCAACCCGCAGGACGACGCCAGCGAAATGGGTCCGATGGCCACCGCGCAGCAGTTGGCCGTGGTCGAAGGCCTGGTCGCTGCGGCCAAGGCCGAAGGCGCCAAGCTGCACATGGGCGGCAAGCGTGCCGAGGTCGAGGGTGAAGGCTGGTTCTACGAGCCGACGCTGTTCGAGTGCGACAGCAACTCGATGACCATCATGCAGGAAGAAGTATTCGGCCCGGTGGCAGCGGTGATCCGCTTCAAGACCGAGGAAGAAGCCCTGGCGATGGCCAACGACTCGCAGTTCGGCCTGGCGGCCGGTATCTGGACCCGCGACCTGGGCCGTGCCCATCGCCTGGCCCGTGACGTGCGCTCGGGGATCATCTGGGTCAACACCTACCGCGCCGTGTCGGCCATGGCACCGATCGGTGGTTTCAAGAACAGCGGCTACGGCCGTGAGAGCGGCATCGATTCGGTGCTGGCCTATACCGAGCTGAAGACCGTGTGGATCAACCTGTCCACCGCGCCGATGCCCGACCCGTTTGTGATGCGCTAAGAGGTAGCACGAGATGATCGAACCCGGCATCTACAAAGACGTGATGGGCTCGTTCCCGTCCGGCGTCACGGTTGTCACCACCCTGGACGCCGACGGCGGCATCGTCGGCATCACCGCCAGCGCGTTCAGCGCGCTGTCGATCGAGCCGGCGCTGGTGCTGTTCTGCCCCAACTACGCCTCCGACACCTACCCGATCCTGCGGGACAGCAAGCGTTTTGCGATTCACCTGCTGTCCGCCGACCAGACCGCCGAAGCCTACGCCTTCGCCGGCAAGGGCAAGGACAAGGCCAAAGGTGTCGAGTGGCACTTGAGCGAGCTGGGTAATCCCCTGCTGGCCAACGCCACGGCGATCATCGAGTGCGAACTGTGGCGCGAGTACGACGGCGGTGACCACGCGATCATCGTCGGCGCGGTGCAGAACCTGGTGCTGCCGGCCGAACCGGTGACCCCGATGGTCTACCACAAAGGCAAGCTGGGCGCCCTGCCGCCACTTGGCTGACAGACCTCACTGGCCCCTTCGCGGGTTTACCCGCGAAGAATCCAACACCGATCTTCCTGCTTTGCAGGGGTCGCGCTAATCGTCTCACCCTCGGTTGCGGCCCCTTTTTATTCCGGAGTACTGCCCATGAGCAACGAGAAGTACGAAAAAGGCCTGCAGATCCGCACCCAGGTTCTGGGCGAGGACTACGTCAACCGGTCGATCCAGAACGCTGACGACTTCACCAAACCGTTGCAGGAACTGGTCACCGAATACTGCTGGGGCCACGTCTGGGGCCGCGAAGGCTTGTCGCTCAAAGAGCGCAGCATGATAAACTTGGCCATGATTTCCGCGCTCAACCGGCCCCACGAGCTCAAGCTGCACATTCGCGGCGCCTTGCGTAATGGCCTGAGCCGTGAACAGATTCGCGAGATCCTGCTCCAGGTCGGCATTTATTGCGGCGTGCCCGCGGCGGTGGACAGTTTCCGCCTGGCCCGCGAAGCGTTCGCTGAAGCCGATGCGGAGTCAACCCGTTAACACCGGGCTGTTCGAACCCACGCAAGGAGCACCCCAGGTTCGTGGTGCTGTTGCGGTTGCGGCCGGGCAGCCTCTTTAAGAGCGCACTTGATGAAACGCCAGCCACTCGACGACAGCTTCAAGGTCAACCGCAACCCCGTTACCCTGCGCGAAATCGTGCTCGACAAGCTGCGCGCCGCGATCATGAACTTCCACTTGCTGCCAGGCGACCGCCTGGTCGAGCGCGACCTCTGCGACCGCCTCGGCGTCAGCCGTACTTCGGTGCGGGAGGCCCTGCGTCACCTGGAGTCCGAAGGCCTGGTGGAGTTCGCCGATGCCAAGGGCCCGCGCGTGGCCATCATCACCCTGGAAGACGCCCGCGATATCTACGAGCTGCGCTGCGTGCTCGAAGGCCTGATCGTGCAGTTGTTCACCCTCAACGCCAAGGCCAAGGACATCCGTGCCCTGGAGCGCGCGCTGGAGGTCAACCGCGAAGCGCTGGAGGAAGGCGAGCTGCAACAGGTGCTGGATTCGGTGCAGGGTTTCTACGATGTGCTGCTGGAAGGCTCCGGCAACCAGGTGGCGGCGCAGCAGCTGCGCCAGTTGCAGGCGCGCATCAGCTACCTGCGGGCCACGTCGGTATCGCAGGAAAACCGCCGCGGCGCCAGCAACCGCGAAATGGAAAAGATCGTCGAGGCGATCAAGGGTGGCGACCCGCTGGTGGCCCACCAGGCCTCGGTCGACCACGTCCGCGCCGCCGCCAAGGTGGCCCTGGACTACCTGCGCCAGAAACAGGACGACAACGCCAAGGTGCGCGACATGGTCGAGCCCCTGGCCCTCAAGGAACCCCGCATAGAACCCCGTATAGGTCGCTGATCATGCCCAACGCCCCGCGCTACTGCCCGCACTGCACCACAGAACTGGCCCGGGGCGTTCCCACAGGCGACACCCACGAACGCCTGCTCTGCAACGGCTGCGGCTACGTCCACTACATCAACCCGAAAATGATCGCCGGCTGCATCATCGAGCGCGATGGCAAGTACCTGCTGTGCCAGCGCGCGATCCCGCCGCGCCCCGGCACCTGGACCTTGCCGGCAGGGTTCATGGAAGCCGGCGAAACCACCGAACAGGCAGCGCTGCGCGAAGTCTGGGAAGAAACCGGGGTACGCGCCGAAATCGTCTCGCCGTATTCGATCTTCAGCGTGCCGAAGATCAGCGAGGTGTACATCATCTTCCGCGCCATCGCTACCGAAGAGACCGGCCAGTACGGGCCGGAGACGCTGGCGTACAAGTTCTTCGAGGCCGACGAAATTCCGTGGGACGAGATCTACTACCCGGCCATCCGGCAGATTCTCGAGCGCTACATCCTTGAGCGACAAGCCGGTGTATACGGGATCTACATGGGCAACGACGACACCGGCAAAGTGCACTTCATTCGCTGAGCATGGAACGCTCAGGTCCGCCGCCCGGCCAGCAACCGCGCCACGCTCTGCGCCAGCTCTGCCCGCCGGTAGGGCTTGCGCAACACCTCGAACCCCTTCAGCTCACGCGGCGTCAGGTTGGCATACCCGGTGATGATCAGCACGGGCAAGTCTGCCTGGCGCTCGCGCATCTGCTGGGCAAATCGCACACCGGTCATCTCGGCCATGACATGGTCGGTGACCAGTACGTCCGGCATCCAGCCCTGCTCTACCAGCCGCAATGCCTGCGCCGCGCTGGCAGCTTCGGTCACCTCATAACCCAGGTCACGCAACTGCAGCGCGGTGGCATGGCGCACGATGTTTTCATCGTCCACCAGCAATATCCGGCTCGGCCGCTCGGCCAGCGGCACCTCCTGGGCATCGGCAGCACGGCACGCCGCCACTTCATCGCTGGCCGGCAGCCACAGAGTGGCCTGGGTGCCCTGGCCGGGTGTCGAGCGGATGTCAAAGCCGCCACCCGACTGCAACGCCAGGCCCTGCACCATCGGCAGACCAAGGCCGGTGCCTTTGCCCACGCCCTTGGTCGAGAAGAACGGCTCGATGCAGCGGCGCAACTGCTCCTGGTCCATGCCGCAGCCGTCATCACTCACCTGGATCCACACCAGGCGCCCAGCCGCCACGCCTGCGGGACGCGGTGGCCCCTGGGCCTCCAGGCCCGCGACGATACGCAGGCCGCCACCTTCGCCCAAGGCATCACGACCATTGACGACCAAATTGAGCAACGCCAGCTCCAACTGATGCGGGTCGACAATCACCACCGGCAATGCCGGGTCGATCTGCAGCTGCACGGCGATGGTCGGCCCCAGCGAACGGGCCATCAGCTCGCGCATGTCCTCCACCAGTGCCGACAATGCCACCGCCTGGGGCTTGAGGGTTTGCCGGCGGGCAAAGCTCAGCAGGCGCCCGACCAGGTTGCGCGCGCGCTCGGCCGCCTGCAGGCCACCGTCGATCAAGCGCGGTGCGCGCTCTGAATGCGGATGCCGGCGCAACAGCTCGAACGAGCCGATGATCGGGGTGAGCATATTATTGAGGTCGTGGGCGATACCCCCGGTGAGTTGCCCGATCATTTCCATCTTGTGCGCTTCGTGCAGCTGCAGCATGACCGCCTCGCGCTGGGCCAGCGCAGTCGCCACTCGTTCTTCAAGGCTTTCATTGAGCAAGTGCAAGGCCCGCTCGGCACGCGCGTGGGTGATGGCTGCCCAGACCTGCTTGGCGGTTTCCTCGACCAGTTGGCAATCGTCTTCGAAACACTGGCGCGGGCTATGGAAATACAAGCCCAGCATCGCCTCCAGGCGCCCTGCCCTGAGAATGGGTACGTGCAGGCTCAAGTGCAGGCCCGGTAATCGGGCGGGCGAGTCTTCATAGGCTTGCTGCACCGTCTGCCCTGCAGTCAACTGGGCGTGCAACGAAGCACCGAAGTCCTGGTATCGATGCTGGCCAACAAGCGATGGCACGCCATCGGCCCAGTCCTGGCTCACCTTGAAGCAGACCCCATCGCCCTGGTCCTCGCCAAAGCACACCCGCGCCGCGCCCAGCTCCTTGGCCAGGCGTTGCACGGCACAGGCCTCGATGCGCTCGGCCGAGCCCAACCCTGGCAAGGTCCGGCCCAGCTGCAGCAGAAACGCCTGGCGCTGCTGGAAACGCACGCGCTCGGTGGTGTCGGTGACCAGGCACAACACGCCGCCGACACTGCCATCGGCCTCCCGCACGGCCGAATAGGAAACATCGAAGTAGACCGTTTCACCAAGCCCACGCCGCTCGATATAGAACGGGCGATCCTTGGCTGCGAACGTCTGGCCGGTCTCCCGCACGCCGCGCAGCAACGGCTCCAGGTCGTCCCACAGTTCACGCCAATGCTCCTGCGCCGGTCGACCAAGCGCCTGCGGGTGCTTGGTGCCGATGGTGGGGGCGTAGGCATCGTTGTACAACGCCACATAGGCGGCGCCCCAGAACAGCACGAATTGCGCCTGGGCCGGCAGCAGCGTGGTCATCACGGCCTGCAGGTGCGGCGACCAGGTTTCTGGTGGGCCCAGCGGTGATTCGGTCCAGTCCATCGTCTGCAGAAGGCTGCCGATGGCACCGCCGTTCAGCAGAAAGCCGAGCGCCGGGTTCACAGGGGTCGTCGATTGCTGAAGCGATCTCATGTCTGGGTAGTCCCGGGCATATTGCCATCCATCTCTGGATAGGAGAGCTGCAATCAACAGTTCGTTCCGCGGTTTTTCTGGGCAAGATCAACAGCACCATTTAGCTGGCATGGGTGCGGACCATAAGGCAGGCCAGCGACAGCCCGAGCGCACTCATCCCATTTGCCCAGCGATCAGCCCCAGGGCCACGCTGATCATCGCCCCCCCCGACACCCGCCCGACCAGCTTCGCCGCCCCAGGCCGCGTGCTCAGCAAGGCTTTGGCGCCGTAACCGACCAGCGAATAGATCACCAGCGAGCTGCACAGATGCACCAGCCCCAGCAGCAATATCTGCAATGGCACCGGCCAGCTCGACTGCGGGTCGGTGAACTGCGGCAACAAAGCCAGGAACAGCAGGAACACTTTCGGGTTCAGGCCACTGACGCAGAACCCTTTCAACGCCCAGCGCGAGCCAGACTCCCCCGCCCCGGCCCGCCCGGCTTCGGGCAAGGCCGGGCTCAGCAGCAGGTTGCCGCCCAGCCACAGCAGGTAAGCGCACCCGGCCAGCGTCAGCAGGGTCAGCGCCAGCGGGTGGCCGGCCAGTAAACTCCCCACCCCGGCAGCGACCACCAAAGTGGCGAGGAAATGCCCCGACAACATGCCCGCCACCGCAGGCATCACCCAGCGCCCGCGCATGCCCGCCGAAATGGCGTAGGCCCAGTCCGCACCCGGGGTAATCACGAACAGCATCGACACAGCCCAGAACGCCGTCAGAACACTGATAGCCACTTGTATCTTCCTTTTCCACTGCTTGGGGATATCGAAAGATTACGGATTCCACTGGAGGATTATCTTTCGTATATTTCCCCCGAGCGCCTAATGACTGGAAGAATCTTCTCAATGGACCGGACTGATCGAAAAATCCTTGCCGAGCTGCAAAAAGACGGTCGGCTCTCGGTGACGGAGCTGGCCGACCGCGTGGGGCTCAGCCTGTCGCCGTGCCATCGGCGCCTCCGGGCGCTGGAAGACTCGGGCGCGATTCTGGGCTATCACGCCCGCCTCGCGCCCAGCGCGCTGGGGCTGAATTTTGCCGCCCTGGTGTTCGTGACCCTGCGCGAGGTGACCCGCCAGCCGGTAGCGGACTTTGAAGCGGCACTGGCCGAGATCCCACAGATTGTCGAAGCGCAGCGGCTGTTTGGCGACCCGGACTACCTGTTGCATGTGGTGGCCAGGGATTTGCCCGCCTTCCAGAAGCTGTATGACGAACACCTGACCAGCATTCCCAATGTGAAGCGCTTGAGCTCGACCCTGGTAATGAAAGAGGTCATCCAGGATCGGTTATTACCTATGTAGGCGTCCGCCACCAGGCGGCTACAACTGATACATCGACTGCCCCATAAACGCACACATGCACCACGCCGGATCATCCGTTCCGGCTTGCCATCCGCCTGATCCCTCTATTTCAGGCCCTCGCGCCAAATGGCACCCTCCTTGCTACCGTCACCCGCTTAAGCTTTTGTCAGCCTTAGGTTTTTTAACGTTTGTGGGCACATATTTACTAATTTCCCGTTATCCCGGCGCCCCGCATCATCGCTCCAACAAGAACGCGTCGCCCTTCGCCGGCACGCCCCCGGGCAGTTCCCGATGCCCTACCTTGCCTTGGAGTCAGTCATGACCAGTGCAGCCAATACGGCACCCCTGATAGAAAAACACACGATCGGCTACGTGCCCCCGCAAGACCGCCATGGAAAGGTAAGGGATCTGTTCACACTGTGGTTCGGCGGCAATATCGCGCCGCTGCCCATCGTCACCGGCGCGCTGGGCGTGCAGCTGTTTCACCTGAACCTGGTGTGGGGCGTTGTCGCCATCCTGGTCGGCCACCTGGTCGGCGGCGTGCTGATGGCGCTGCATTCGGCCCAGGGCCCGCAAATGGGCATCCCGCAGATGATCCAGAGCCGCGCCCAGTTCGGCACCCTCGGCGCGCTGCTGGTGGTGGTGATCGCCGGGGTGATGTACATCGGCTTCTTCGCCTCCAATATCGTGCTGGCCGGCAAATCGCTGCATGGTGTGGTCGACGCCGTGCCGGTGTCGGTGGGCATCGTCATCGGCGCGCTGGGCTCGGGCATCATCGGCATCATCGGCTATCGCTTCATCCACGTGCTCAACCGCATTGGCACCTGGGTGTTGGGTATCGGTATCGTGGTCGGCTTCGGCTACATCTTCACCCACGTGCAAAGCGACGATTTCCTGACCCGCGGCGGCTTCAACCTGGCCGGCTGGCTGGCCACCGTGTCGCTGGCGGCGCTGTGGCAGATCGCTTTTGCGCCCTATGTATCGGACTACTCGCGCTACCTGCCGGCAGATGTAAAAGTCAGCTCTACCTTCTGGACCACCTACCTCGGCTCGGCCCTGGGCTCGAGCCTGTCGTTCATCTTTGGCGCCGTGGCGGTGCTGGCGATTCCGGCCGGCATGGACACCATGGACGCGGTCAAGCTGGCCACCGGCACCCTGGGCCCGGTCATGCTGGTGCTGTTCCTGCTCAGCGTGATCAGCCACAACGCCCTCAACCTGTATGGTGCGGTGCTGTCGCTGATCACCCTGGTGCAAACCTTCGCCTACCGCTGGATCCCCACCGCCAAGAGCCGAGCGGTATTGTCGCTGATCGTGCTGTCGGCCTGCTGCGTGGTGGCGGTGTTCGCCTCGGCAGACTTCATCGGCCACTTCGTCGACATGGTGCTGGTGCTGCTGGTAGTGCTTGTGCCGTGGACTGCGATCAACCTGATCGACTTCTATGTCATTCACAAGGGTGACTACGACATCCAGTCGATCTTCCAGGTCGATGGCGGCATTTACGGACGTTACAACCCGCAGGCGCTGATCGCGTATGCGATCGGCATCGTGGTGCAGATCCCGTTCATGAACACGCCGCTGTACGTCGGGCCGATCTCCGAGCATATCAACGGGGCCGATCTGTCCTGGCTGGTGGGGTTGGCAATCACCTCGCCCCTGTACTGGTGGCTGGCCAGCCGTGACAGTGCCTACCGTCGTCGGCAGACGAGTGCCAAGCTTGCCATGGGGCACTGATTCAGCCTGATCCGGCCCCTCAGCGGGTAAACCCTACACGGGTCTCAACCTCGGTAATACCTGAGTGGGAGCGGGTTCACCCGCGAAGAGGCCAGATCAGACAACCCACAACGCCCCTCCCCGCACAAAGCCGCCAGACACCACGCGGCGCAGCAAGGCAACAGCCAATGTCGCGATCAGACAAGCACACGTCGCCCGCAACCGGCTGCCAATCCCTGTATACAAAAATAATACACACATCGACCAGCCCCGCGCCGTGGGCTGGCTGGTGTGGTACCTGCGAGTAAGCAGCCTCGCTTCACAATTCCAACGCTGTGGCGCCTTTTTGCACCGGGCAGTTCGTCCGGGCTCATAACGATAAAACTTCCAGTATTAAAGACCCGCGCCGCGCCAGCCGGGAGTGCTTGCGCGCGTCACATTGTGAAGACTTGACTGCCATGATCGCGACTTCAATCCCCGTAGCCGGTGCTGCCACCGGCCACCGTAACGCCCTGTGCGTTGCTCATATCGCCGCTGTGTTGTTCGGCCTGACCGGTATCTTCGGTCACCTGATCGAAGCCGACGCCAGCATCATCACCTTTGGCCGCGCCACCTTCGCCTTCATCGCCCTGGGCTTCGTTGCCGGGCTGAAAGGCACCCGCCTGCTCGATGCAATCACCTTGCGCAACCTGCCCGTGCTGGGCCTGACTGGCGCCCTGCTGGCCACCCACTGGGTGACCTTCTTCATCGCCGTGAAAGTGGGCGGCGTGGCTGTGGCCACACTGGGCTTCGCCAGCTTCCCGGCGTTTATCGCCATGATCGAGCGCAGCGTGTTCGGCCAGCGGATCGGTGCCGTGCAAGGTCTGCTGTTGCTGATGGTCACTGCCGGCCTGGTGATGGTGGTGCCATCGTTCGACCTGCTCGACAGCGGCACCATCGGCCTGCTCTGGGGCCTGGGCTCGGGCCTGGCCTTCGCTCTGCTGACCGTGGCCAACCGCCGCAATGCCTCGAACATGAACGCCATGCAGGTGGCGTTCTGGCAGAACGTGGTGGTGGCTGCGCTGGTGGCCCCGTTTGCCTTCACTCATCTGGGCAATACCAGCCTGGGCGGCAGTGACTGGGTCAACCTGGCGCTGCTGGGGGTATTTTGCACCGGGCTTTCGCAGTTCCTGTTCGTCAAGAGCCTGGAGGGCCTGGAAGCACGCACTGCGGGGATGATCATCGCGCTGGAGCCGGTGTACGCGATTCTGGGTGCGTGGTGGTTGTTCGGCGACCAGCCGACCCTGCGCATGGCGGCGGGGGCTGCCTTGATCGTGCTGGCGACTATCCTGGCAGCAGCGCGCAAGGCCCCGGCTGAGCAAGGGGATACCAGCCGCTGCGCGCAATGAAGTGAAGCGGCTGCTCGATCGACAGGAATAACACTATCGAGGGGAGCGGCCGCTTTATTAGTGGTCTAGAACCAAGAGCCATACGCTGGCGGGGCATCCTGCGCAAACGCGCGCGCCCCTTCATGCGCGGCAATTACAGCATTGACCTCACTCACGCAATTCAACTTCGAAATTCACAGCAAGCACGCTCAGCAGGTTGGTAAGCTGGCATTCATGTCAGGTCCAATTACCTCATTTCCCCCCTGGCATCAGACTTTGGTCAAACACAAATGCCCGCGCCCCACGGCCAGGAGGAATCGTCATGAAGATCGCCAGTTTCGATGTCGACGCGCAAAACGGCTTCACCGCCAACGCCCCGCACGAGCTGCCCGTCCCCGAAGGCGACGAAATCGCGGCTGATCTGAATGCCATGGCCCTGCGCGCCGACCTGCGCCTGGGAAGCAAGGACGCCCACCCTGCCAACGCCGCGTGGGTGGTGGCCGAGCCCGCGAGCATGCTGCAACCCTTGCAGTTGGCCAACGCCGACCTGACCTGGGTCAGCCACTGCGTGCCTGGCACGCCAGGCTTCGAACTGCTGCCCGGCCTGCCCGCGCCGATCGATTACGACTATTTCGTGTGGAAAGGGGTCGAACCCGACCTGCACCCCTACGGCGCCTGCTACCACGACCTGGCCGAACGCCGCTCCACCGGGGTAATCGAATTTCTGAAGGTGCAGCAGGTAGCCGCAGTGATCGTCGGCGGCCTGGCCCTGGACTACTGCGTCAAGACCACCGCCCGCCAACTGCGCCAGGCCGGGTTTCAGGTGCTGCTGTACCTGCCGGCCTGCCGCGCCCTCACCCAGGCAGGCGCCATCGAGGCCTGTGGCGCGCTGGCCGCCGAGGGCGTGATCCTCTGCGGCGATGAAGCCGCGCTCGACCACCAGCTTGGCCTGGTCAAACAAGACCGTTGATGAGCGAAAGCGTTCTCGTAATCGTTGCCTTGGCCATGGCCGGTTGCAACCGAGGCTTTAGCCCGCTGGTCAGCCCTTCGGAACAGGTCTGCCTGGCTCAATCTCCATCGCTATACCAGCTATGGAGGTGAAGGTGATGATTGATCCAACTACAGGTATGAAGGCAGGTCAGCGCTACTCGGTGGAGAATGTTGAACGTGCACACCAGTTCACTGGCTTCTTTCTCGATGGAAAATACTATCTTGGCCCCGAGTTGCTGACAGCCGTAGGCTGGGTGGAGGGCAAACGCTTCATTTACGACAACCTGGACGCTGCGGGTGAACCGGTCTTTCCTGACCGCGTGGCCGGAGAGGTGGAAGACCTGACACTGACCTTGGTGGATGGCACAGCATTGAAGCTTTCCAGGGTGGAAGTCAGCGCCATGCCTGAAGACGTCGAGGCAGCTGATCGGGTGCAGGCCGACGCTGCGCAGGACCACGAGCCGAGCGACGTGAAACCTGGCGAAAAAAGTCTCGCGCCAACTGTTACGCAGCGATGGCTCGCAGACGGCGGTCTGACCCGTAAGGACAAAATACCGTTATTGGTGAGTGCCGCAGTCATCGGTTTAGTTACCGGGTTGATCATCACCCATACGCAGCGCCGGCGCCGCTGAAGCGCTACACGGTCAGTGCCGGCAACTGGCTGGACAAGAGCCCAGCGGCTGTTGCATTCAACATCGCGGGGCTTAGCTTGTCTCTGACTACCCATTTCAAGGCCACGATTTCATTGCAAGCCATGGGTTTTTGATCATCATCGAAATGTGTGGTGAAAACGTGGTGGACTGTACACCCCACCTTCACCGTGCACAGCGCAAACAAACCGTGGCCTTCAATGGACGTCTCCTCCCTAAGCTCCCGTGCTGCGGCCGCGACAGGCGACTCGCCCTGCTCGATTGCGCCGCCCGGGAAATTCCACTTTCCACTTTTTTTCCGAACCAGCAGGACTTTGCCGCTTCGAAGGCAAATTATCGTCGCCCTGGCCTTGATCTTGGCTTTTCGCGCTTTATTGTCCCGCATGCACACACTCAGCTCGTCATTGGGTTCATATCCGTCTCGTTGTAGCGAAGAGAGACTTATTCCCTGAAGACTCACCTTTATGACGACTCGTTCAACCTGATAGACACAGCTGCTAACCAACAAGCCATTACCCTTTACTTGAGCCGCGGTTGGCTGGGCTGGACGTCGCTGACGTTTTGCAGATGTTGCTTTCACTCAATTTTCACTACTTCGAGGGCAGACTTGGTCCATCCCTACGTGATAGACCTTGCCCGACTAGCAGCGGGCTTTCTTTTGCCCGCAAATCGTATACTGCAGATGGCGCCCGGCTTTATAGCGAGGTCAGGCTTTCCCGAACGAGGCCACTACCCGCCCGCCTGTTCCAAGCTCACGCCAGCTGGATGTACACCGAGTAACACCCCAGCAGCATCCAGAATACGAGAAAGATCCAAGGCGTTCGAAGTGAGAACAGCAGCGATTTCCGATGCCCTGCCTGTGACGTTTCGGCTTCGCAGAACAGCGGCGACTCATCATAAGCCAGCCCCATGAGCGGCTCGCTGCGCAGCAGGTGGCTCTGTTTCAACTGCCAGTGGTCGATGATGCGATAGGCCGCACGTATTCCCGGCCAGGCATTGAGAGAGCTGAGAACGCCCAATAACGCGAGAAACGCGGGCACGATCAGGGTGAACATCTCTCCCCATGACTGATTCAGATTGCCCATGGAAGATACGAACGCAATGACCAGGAAGGACTGGGCGGCCAGATACGCATCAGTGCGGTTGGCCAGGATGCTGGTCTCGTACTGAATCTCTCTGCGGTAGAAATCCAGTCGCTCCTTGGGCGAACCGAACATCCTGGCATTGTGTTCCGTCACCTCATGCTCAGGGGTTTGCGGTGTAATGATTCGGGGCACTGCGCTACTCCTGAATGCATCTACGTGTATGCAGTAGAGCAACCCCCGGTTTGAAAATTCATTGCGGTTAAACCTGTGCCTGCAGGGGGACCTTGCAGTCAACCCACCTCTCGCTGCATGCCCACACACAACTCCAGAAACCGCGCAGCAGCCCGCGAAGGCGTGGCCGCATGCGGCATCAATATGGAAAACCGCCTGACCAGCGCCTGCGGCGCAACCTGCAACCGGCGCAACGCCCCATCCTCATGCCGTATCGACATCGCTGATACAAAGCCGATCCCCATCCCGGCCCGCACCGCCTCCTTCACGCCCTCCACACCGGCAATCTCCAGCGCTACACGCATCGCCACGCCGTCGCGGGCAAACGCCCGCTCGACGATCTGCCGCACACCTGATCCGCTCTCGCGCAGCACTAACGGATAAGCACCCAGCGACACCAGCGTTTGCTGGTCACTTTCTGCCAGTGGATGCCCACGCGGCACGATTGCCACGATCTCGTCCTGGCGCCATGCCGTCACCTCCGTTCCCAACGGCAGCTCTTGCCCGGGGGGCCCTTCGATCAGGGCGATATCGACAGTGTCCAGCGCAGCCACGATCTCTGCAGTGTTGCCGTGTGATGTAGTCACCAGCACATCCGGGTAGCGGGCGTGAAAATCGGCGATCAGGTACGGCAGCAGGTAGCTGGCCGGTGTGGTGCTGGCACCGATGCGCAGCGTCCCGCGCTCCAACCCGCGCATGGCCTCGCGCAGCGCCTGGGCCTGGCGAAAGGTTTCACGCAGGCGCTGGGCATGCGCCAGCAACTGCTCGCCAGCCGCCGTCAACCGCACGCCGCGGCCGGCACGCTGGTAAAGGGGCTCGCCAAAGGCCTCCTGCAGCAGCTTGAGCTGGCCGGACACCGCCGGCTGCGACAGGTGCAGGGCCTGCGCGGCATGGCTGATGTTGCCGTGCTCGGCAACAGTGGCAAATGTTATCAGCTGTTCTGGGGTCATGAATTGAAAATATCAGCTATCCGGATATTTGCCATTCTAAATTACGATTTTTTATAAGCTTATAACCAGATTAACGTAGGGCTTGTCGAAACACCCTTCCCGGAGGACTCACATGGCCACGGTTCCGTCCACCCCTGCTTTTGCACCTGCCCTCTCTACCCGAGGGCGGCTCAATGGCATCCTTTTCGTCGCGCTGTTCGCGTTTGCAGTCACCGAGCTGGCCGCCATCCCGGCCATCGCCAACCTGGGCATCAGCCCGCTCATCGTCGGCATCGTGGCAGGGGCGCTGTACGGCAATGCCCTGCGCGATGGCGTGCCGGCAAGCTGGGCGGCGGGCATCAACTTTTCCGCCCGCGGCCTGCTGCGCATTGCCGTGGCGTTTTTTGGGCTGCGGGTTAGCTTGCAGGAAATTGCCGAAGTCGGCTGGTCGGGGCTGTTGGTGTCGCTGCTGGTGGTGGGCAGCACCCTGCTGATCGGCCTTTGGTGCGGCATGAAGCTGTTCAAGCTGGACCGCGATACCGCCTTGCTGACCGCTGCCGGCAGTGCCATCTGTGGTGCCGCAGCCGTGCTGGCCTTTGAGTCGGCGCTGCGCAGCGCCCCGCATAAAAGCGCCATGGCGGTGGGTAGCGTGGTGCTGTTCGGTACCTTGTCGATGTTCCTTTACCCACTGGCGATCAACGCTGGCTGGCTGCACCTGGACACCATGGGTGCCGGGCTGCTGCTGGGCGGGACCATTCACGAGGTGGCACAGGTGGTGGGCGCGGCCAGCAACGTCAGCCCCGAGGCCACGCATATCGCCACCATCGTCAAGATGACCCGGGTAATGCTGCTGGTACCGGTGTTGCTGGTGGTGGGCCTGTGGATCAGCCGCTCGCGGCAGGCGGGCCAGGCGCAAGGCAACGGGCGCATCGCCATGCCCTGGTTCGCCTTCGGCTTCCTGGCGCTGGTGCTGGTGAATTCGCTGCAGGTGCTGCCGGGCAGCGTGACCCAGGCGGTGAACAGCCTGGACACCTTTGCCCTGACCATGGCCATGACCGCGCTGGGTATGGAGACGCGCTTCAGCCAGATCCGCCAGGCTGGGCCACGGGCGCTGGCTACCGGGGCGATCCTGAACCTGTGGCTGATGGGTGGGGGATTGGCGATTACCCTGGGGGTGCAGAAACTGCTGGGCTGACTGGAGACCGGGTCGCCTGCTTCGCAAGTAGACCCGCGAAGCAGGCGACTCGGCTTCAAGGTTTTTCACAGCCCCCCTCGTTGCCGTCCACATTTCTAGGTATGGTGGTGTCAAAGAAGGATGTTTTACCCGCACAGGAAAGACTTAGATGCCTCAACGCCATGTCATCAATGCATCCGTCAGCCCCAAAGGCAGCCTGGAGACGCTGTCACAACGTGAAGTGCAGCAACTGAGTGAAGTCGGTACCGGTAGCCTTTACACCCTGTTCCGCCAGTGCGCCCTGGCCATCCTCAACACCGGCGCCCATGTCGACAATGCCAAGACCATCCTCGAGGCCTATAAGGACTTCGAGGTGCGCATCCACCAACAGGACCGCGGCGTACGCCTGGAGCTGCTGAATGCCCCGGCCGACGCCTTCGTCGATGGCGAAATGATCGCCAGCACCCGTGAAATGCTGTTCAGCGCCCTGCGCGACATCGTCTATACCGAAAGCGAGCTGGCCAGCCAGCGCATCGACCTGGAAAGCTCCCAGGGCATCACCGATTACGTCTTCCACCTGCTGCGCAATGCCCGTACTCTGCGCCCGGGCGTGGAGCCGAAGATGGTGGTGTGCTGGGGCGGCCACTCGATCAGCACCGAGGAATACCAGTACACCAAGAAGGTCGGCCACGAGCTGGGCCTGCGCAAACTGGACGTGTGTACCGGCTGCGGCCCTGGCGTGATGAAGGGGCCGATGAAGGGCGCTACCATCGCCCACGCCAAGCAGCGGATGCACGGCAGCCGCTACCTGGGGCTGACCGAGCCGGGCATCATCGCGGCCGAGGCGCCCAACCCGATCGTCAATGAACTGGTGATCCTGCCGGACATCGAGAAGCGCCTGGAGGCCTTCGTGCGTGTCGGCCATGGCATCATCATCTTCCCCGGTGGCGCCGGTACGGCCGAGGAGTTCCTGTACCTGCTGGGCATCCTCATGCACCCGGACAACCGCGACCTGCCGTTCCCGGTGGTGCTCACCGGCCCGCGCAGCGCCGAGCCGTATCTGCAGCAGTTGCACGCGTTTGTCGGCGCCACCTTGGGCGAAGCGGCGCACCGCCTGTACGAAATCATCATCGACGACCCGGCGGAAGTTGCCCGGCAGATGGTCGAAGGCCTGAAAGCGGTGAAGCAGTTCCGCCGCGAGCGCAACGATGCCTTCCACTTCAACTGGCTGATGAAGATCGAGGAGAGCTTCCAACGCCCGTTCGACCCCACCCACCAGGCCATGGCCGACCTGCAGCTACGTCGCGAGCTGCCGCCCCATGAACTGGCCGCCAACCTGCGCCGGGCGTTCTCCGGGATTGTGGCAGGCAACGTCAAGGACAAGGGCATCCGCCTGATCGAAGAGCACGGGCCATATCAGATCCGTGGCGACAGCGCCGTACTGGATCCTCTGGGCCGGCTGTTGCAGGCCTTCGTCGACCAGCACCGGATGAAGCTGCCTGGCGGCGCAGCGTATGTGCCGTGCTATCAGGTAGTCACCTGAAACCAACTCCCCCTGCCGTTGATCTTGATCTTGATCTTGATCTTGATCTTGATCTTGATCTTGATCTTGATCTTCGCGACTTCAGGAGGCCGAACGCAGGCCTTGCGGAGGGAGGTGACGGGCATGGATGCCCGTCAAGCGCTGGGCCCCAGGATGGGGCCTGCAGCGCGGTCCTCCCGGGAGCAAGGCCGGAGTGAGGGCACCCCGGAGCGCAGCGTAGGGGCCGGATGATGGGAGCGAGCGGTTTTTGGTTACTTTTTTCCAAGAAAAAAAGTGACTCGCCGTAAGGGCGAAAAGGTGAGTCAGCGTCGCCATCGCACATGGACAGTTCGCCATATCTAAACCGGCGCATAAGATTCAAGCTTCACGCCATGGGCATTCATATCAAGTAGACATTCATTAGCGAGGGTGGCGCTGAGTCACCTTTCCGCCCTTACGGCGGGTCACTTTTGTCTTGGCAAAAGTAACCAAAACCGCCCGTTCCCATCATCCGGCCCCTACGCTGCGCTTCGGGGTTCCCTCGCTCCGGGCTTGCTCCCGGGAGGACCGCGCTGCAGGCCCCATCCTGGGGCCCAGCGCTTGACGGGCATCCATGCCCGTCACCTCCCTCCGCAAGCCCTGCGCTCGGCCTCCTGAAGTCGCAATCTGTGTCGCCTGGACTATCGCGCGCTTAGAAGCAAAGCAAGAGCAGAAGCAGGAACTGTTGCTGTTGCTGTTGCTGTTGCTGTTGCTGTTGCTGTTGCTGTTGCTGTTGCTGTTGCTGTAGATCTTGATCTTGATCTTGATCTTGATCTTCGCGACTTCAGGAGGCCGAACGCAGGCCTTGCGGAGGGAGGTGACGGGCATGGATGCCCGTCAAGCGCTGGGCCCCAGGATGGGGCCTGCAGCGCGGTCCTCCCGGGAGCAAGGCCGGAGTGAGGGCACCCCGGAGCGCAGCGTAGGGGCCGGATGATGGGAGCGAGCGGTTTTTGGTTACTTTTTTCCAAGAAAAAAAGTGACTCGCCGTAAGGGCGAAAAGGTGAGTCAGCGTCGCCATCGCAAATGGACTGTTCGCCGTATCGAAACCGGCGCATAAGCTTCAAACTTCAAACTTCAAGCCATGGGCATTCACATCAAGTAGACATTCATTAGCGAGGGTGGCGCTGAGTCACCTTTCCGCTCTTACGGCGGGTCACTTTTGTCTTGGCAAAAGTAACCATGGGCCTGTCCCGTCACCTCCCTCCGCAAACCCTGCGCTCAGCCTCCTGAAGTCGCAATCCGTGGCACCTGGACTATCGCGCTTAGAAGCAAAAGCCAGAGCAAAGCAACAGCAAGAGCTGTTGCCTTGACCTTGATCGTCGCGACCTCAGGAGATGTCGATTACTGGCCGATATCAGCCATCGGCCGCTCGACAAAACGCAAACTGTCCCGCCCCCCGCGCTTGGACTGATACAACGCCACATCCCCCTGCTCGATCAACGCCGCCAAGCTAGCCGGCGCCTGGTCGAACACATTGGCGCCGATACTCAAGGTAACCGCCTGCGGAGTAGGCACCGTCTTGCCGGCATACTGCTGGAACTGCTCGCGCAACACCCCGCCCAACTCCGCTACCCGCTCGCTGCTGGCCCCACTCAGCAGAATGACAAACTCATCGCCCCCCAACCGCGCCGCCAGTGAGCGCTCGGGCAGCACCGCGCGAATCATCTCGCTCAGGGCAACCAGCAAGCGGTCCCCGGCAATGTGCCCATGCAGGTCATTCACCAGCTTGAAATTGTCGATGTCGATCAGCAGCAATGCCCCAGGCTGCGCCGGGCTCACATCCTTGAAGAAATGCGCTGCCCGCACCTCCAGCGCGCGCCGGTTGTACAGCGCCGTCAGCGGGTCGCGGGCTGCCAGCCGGGCGATGCGCTCCTCGCGCCGGTAGCGCACGGTGCCGGTCATCGACAAGGCAATCAGCATGATCGCCATCGCCCCTTCTACCAGGGAAACCTGAATGATCAGCCCGCCAAAGGTTGCCAGGTCAATCAATGTACCCGGCGTGATCGCGATGATCGCCTTCACCACATAGAACAATCCGTGGATCAGCAGTACGTAGCGCAACTGCACCGCGCCGACGCTCAGCGACTTGCCGTGCGGGCGCAGCAGGAAGCTGGCCTTGAGGGTCAATGCCGCGACCAGCAACGAGTTGACCATCAGCATCACCTTTGACCACTGCGGCCCCACGGGCAACAGCAGCAAGGCGAACCAGACCACCACGATGATCAACCAGGCACGCGACAAGCGGTCATGGGTAAAGCGCAACACGCCCAGCAGGAAGAACCCGTGGGCGATCACCAGCAAGCCATTGGCGAACCAGATGCCGATGAACAGCAAGCCGATCCCGCGCAACAACGCCAGGATGCAACCGACGGTAATAGTGGCGAAGCCCGCACTCCAGTAAAGCAGCGAGGGTTCGCGGACACTGCGCCATTCGATCGCCAGGTACAGGGCAGCTGCTGCAGCCAAGGCGATCGAGATGGTCAGCATCGTAGGTGGATCTAGCGCCATATACGCTTTGGCCTATCTGGTTAACGAGGAAAGGGCGCGATTGTATGCGCACGTAATGACTTTTCAGAGGGGGCTTGCACACTTGCCGACAAATGATAGCCCAGCCTCCAGGCCATTCATGCAGCATAGATATCATATTGATATCACTGCTCCCTGGGCACCGCAACCTGACGAGAGGCCTGCCCTTCGCGCTGTTCGCCCGCGCCCGGCGCTGCAAGCTGTTGCCCGGACAAAAAGCTCACCAGAAGCCGCCCGTGCGAACTCAGTCGCTCCCAGTCGCGAAAGCACATTCCCGATGGCGGTGTCGGCCGCCAGCAATCGCCTGCGCTTACTCATGTTCGAAAAAAAGCGATTCACACAGGGATTGCATAAGGGCTGACAGGTGTTTGCCGCAAGATATGCAGCGCCGGTGAGATCCCGTCAAAGCCAGCAAAGCCAAAAAGCCTCAAAGCACCCGCTTGATCAACGGCTCCAACCGGCTATACCGCAACCTTCGCAGCAACTTGCGCACGTCCTTCGGGTGCTCGGTCTTGGCCCCGAGCGCTTCGGCCGAGCCGATCTTCGGCGCATGCCGGCGCAATTCGGTCAGCTCCGCTTCCCGCGGCGCCAGCCACTGCCCCTGCGGGTCATCGATCAGCAGGCCGTTCTCCAGGTCCAGGTTGAACCCGCGCGGGTTCAGGTTGTTGCCGGTCAGCAGCGAATAACGCTGGTCTATCCACACGCCCTTGGCATGGAAGGTATGCCCCGGATCGTTCCAGATACGCACCTGCAACTGGCCGCTGGCGATCGCGCCGTGGCGGCGCCGGGCGAAGGCGCGCAGGTTGTCCTCGTACAAATAAGGCAACGCACCGCTGGCACTGAACGGCTCGCCAGGGGCGATATAGAAATCGTTGGCCGTGCGGTCACCGACGATCAGCTCCACCTGTACCCCCCGCGCCAAGGCTTGATCGAGCTCGCGCATCAGCACCCGCGGCGGGTTGAAATACGGCGTGCTGATGATGACCTGCTCGCGCGCGGCCGCCAGCAACGCGCACACAGTGCGGTTCAGCGGGTTGCCACGGCCCACACCGAGCAGCGGGATCACCCGCAGGCCCTGCCCCGCTCCGCTGGCAGGTGCCTGGTAGACCATGCGCCGCAGCCGCGCGCGCAAACGCCGAATGTCCCCCCGCAGGCTGCGGGTGGATGGCGGCTGCGGCAGATCGAGGCGCGGTGTGGCGGTGTGGTGCAGCAGACGCCGCACCAGATCGACCATGGCATCGGCCAGCGCTGGCGACTGGAACAGGTGGTAGCGGTCCAGCCGATAGCGATCGAAGCGGTGCAGGTATACGTTGTTCAAGCTGGCACCGGTGTAGATCACGCAGTCGTCGATGATGCTGCCCTTCAGGTGCAAGACCCCGAACAGCTCGCGGGTCTGCACCGGCACCCCATGGATGACGATGTCCAGCCCGTGGTGCTGGCGCTGGGCCTGGTACCACGCGGCATTGCCCGGCTGGCGCCCGCCGCCCAGCAGGCCGCGCCTGGCACGGAACCAGTCGACCACGATGGTGATTTCCAGGCCTGGCCGCGCCGCCTTGGCCTGGTACAGGGCATCCAGCACTTCCTGGCCGGCCTCGTCTTCCTGCAGGTACAGCGCGACGATGACGATACGCCGGCTCGCGGTGCGGATGCGCTCCAGCAGGCAGGCGCAGTAGGCTTTGGCGTCCGGCAATACCTGGATCGACTCGGGCGCCACGGCGTAGCCTGGCAATTCCGCCAGCATGGTTTCGGGGTTCACTCACGATCACCTTATGTGTGCAATCACTGTCGGCCCCGCCAACCGGCGGGGCCATTCCTGGCCGCAGTGCCGGGGGTGTAAGATCGACCCGGCAACGACCTATAACAACAAGAACCACGCGAGGCTGTATTTTCTCACTGCCCCTGACGAACTATGCCTCAGCTTGCACAGGAACCGCGCAATGGTCCACCCCGCATCTGCAAACCTGTCGACGTCTACAGTAAAGACCTTCGGCTTTCTGATCCTGCCCAATTTCACCACCATCGGCCTGGCCTCTGCCGTCGAGACCCTGCGCATGGCCAACCTGGCAGCGCGCCGGCCGCTGTTTCGCACCGTGCTCATCGCCGCGGACGACGCACCGGTGATGGCCAGCAACGGCATGCGCGTGCTGCCCGACTTCAGCATCGCCAACGCCCCCGCGCTGGATGCGCTGCTGGTGGTCGGCGCCAACCCGATCGACCGTGGCCGTGGCAATCGCCCGCTGATCGACTGGCTGCGCCAGCTGGCCCGCCAACGCCTGCCGCTGGGCGGTATCTGCACCGGCAGCTACCTGCTGGCCAGGGCGGAGCTGCTCAAGGGCTATCGCTGCACTATCCACTGGGAAGACCTGCCGACATTGCAGGCACAATTCCCCGGCATTGTCATATCCAGCCAGTTGTTCGAGCTGGACCGCGACCGTTATACCTGCTCGGGCGGCGTGGCCGCGATGGACATGATGCTGCAACTGGTGGCCCGCGAGCCCGGCGGCCAGGACATCGCGGCCAAGGCCGCCGAGCTGCTGCTGTGCGACCGGGTGCGCGGCGAACGTGAGCGCCAGCGGGTGCCGCTGCGCACCCTGCTGGGCAGTGCCCAGCCCAAGCTGAGCCAGGTGGTGGCGATCATGGAGGCCAACCTCGAAGAGCCGCTGGGGCTGGAAGAGCTGGCCGACCTCAACCAGGTGACCGTGCGCCAGTTGGAGCGGCTGTTCCACAAATACCTGCAGCGCACGCCCAGCCAGTATTACCTGCAGCTACGGTTGTCGCGGGCGCGCGAATTGCTGCTGCGCAGCGACGTACAGGTGCGTGAGGTGGCGCTGGCCTGCGGGTTCAGTTCGCCGGCGCATTTTTCCAAGAGCTATAGCCGGTTCTTCGGGTTGTCGCCGCTGGGGGAGCGGCGTCAGGCTTCGTTGCATTGATTCAGGTTGTGTTTACGTTTTGCCGGCCCTTTCGCGGATTCACCCGCTAAAGGGCCGGCACTGGCCAATCAGTCTTCCAGGGCCACGTGGGCTGTCTCCCGGCACATCAGCATGGCTACCAGCGCCACCAGTGCCGCCGCCAGCAAATACCCCGCCGGTGCCAGCTTGCTGCCGGTCACCTGGATCAGCCAGGTGGCAATGAACGGCGCGGTCCCGCCGAACAACGCGTTGGCCAGGTTGAAACTCAGGGCAAAGCCGCTGAAACGCACCCGGGTCGGGAAGATTTCCGCCAGCAGGCACGGCAAGGTGCCATCGTTCATCGCCAGCATCGCCCCGAAGATGATCTGGATCGCCAGGATCACCAGCAAAGGCTGGCCGTCAAGCAGGCGGAACAGTGGCACGGTCAAGCCCAGGAACAACAGTGAGGCCACCACCAGCAT
Organism: Pseudomonas sp. 8_5_2; assembly: GCF_059295255.1. Lineage (NCBI taxonomy): Bacteria > Pseudomonadati > Pseudomonadota > Gammaproteobacteria > Pseudomonadales > Pseudomonadaceae > Pseudomonas > Pseudomonas sp. 8_5_2. Next base: position 2,559,322 of record NZ_CM181238.1, on the reverse strand, counting down.
GGTCTTGCGTCCAAAGTGGTCGGACAGCCGTCCCATCAGGAAAATCAGCCCGATATAGGTGGCCAGCGACACCGTCGAGGCGATGAACGAATCCCGCTCGCTCATGCCCATTTCAGTAGACAGGTAAGTGGGCATGTAGCTCAGCAGCAGGTAGAACGCCACCGCGTTCAGGCATGTGACGCCCAGGCCGATGGCCAGGCTGCGCCGGTGCTTGCTCAACAGTTCACGGATCGGCGCGGGGGTCATGCAGGCCTTGTTCTCCAGGCGCTGCTCCATTTCCAGAAACTTGGGCGTGTCCTGCAGGCTCATGCGGATGTAGCGCCCCACCAGGCCGAATGGCGCTGCCAGCAGAAACGGCAGACGCCAGCCCCATTCGTGCAGGGCTTCACTGCTGAGCAGCTCATGCAGCACGGCGACAAACGCCGCGCCGAACAGCAAACCGGCTGCGGTGCTGGCCGGTACGATACTGGTGTACATGCCACGCCGGCCGGGCGGCGCGTACTCGGCGAGGAAGGCGGCGGCACCGGCGTACTCGCCCGACGCCGAAAAGCCCTGCACCAGGCGGATCAGCAACAACAGGCACGGCGCCCACAGGCCGATCTGTGCATAGCCTGGCAACAGGCCAATGCAGAAGGTAGACAGCGACATGATCAGGATCGACAACGACAAGGCGTTGCGCCGCCCGTGGCGATCACCGAAATGGCCCCAGATCACGCCGCCCAGCGGGCGCACCAGGAACGACAGGGCGAACACCGCGAAGGTCGCCAGCAGGCCGGTGGCTTTGTCGGTTTGCGGGAAGAAGGTGGCGGCGATGATGGTGGCCAGGTAGCCGTAGGCGGCGTAGTCGAACCACTCGACGAAATTGCCCATGAAACTGGCCCGGGCGGCCTTGCGCAAGGCCTGGCGTTCAGCGCTGGGCGCGGCGCCGTCGAGGGTGGGAGCGTTCAGGATGGTGCTGGACATGACGGGTACCCTCTGATTCTTTTAATTGGAGGCAGGGTCTGGTGGTCATACAGTTATTTTTTTGTTGTCTGGGCCGGCCTCTTCGCGGCTGAAGCCGCTCCCACTGGGCCCTCTACAGGCCTTATGGGAGCGGGTCAGCCGCGAAGCAGGCCGCGCGATGCTTATTTGCGAATGATGTTGTGCTCCGGCCCATACGGGAACTTGGTGATGTTCTCGGCACCGCTGTCATTGACGATCAGGATGTCATGCTCGCGGTACCCACCGGCACCCGGTCGCCCTTCGGGCAACATGATCATCGGCTCGATCGACACCACCATGCCCGGCTCCAGCACGGTGTCGATGTCTTCACGCAGCTCCAGCCCCGCCTCGCGGCCATAGTAGTGGCTAAGCGTGCCGAACGAATGACCATAACCGAAGGTGCGGTACTGCAGCAGGTCATGACGCAGGAAGATCTCGTTCAGTTCATGGGCGATGTCACTGCAGCGCATGCCCGGGCGTACCAGTTTCAAGCCGGCCTCGTGCACTTCGACGTTGGCCTGCCACAGGCGCAGGTACTCGTCCGGGCAGTGGTCGAGGAACAGCGTGCGCTCCAGCGCCGTGTAGTAGCCGGCGATCATCGGGAAGCAGTTGAGGCTGAGGATCTCGCCCTTGCCGACCCGGCGGCTGGTGACCGGGTTGTGTGCCCCATCAGTATTGAGCCCGGACTGGAACCAGGTCCAGGTGTCCATCAGTTCGGCATCGGGGAAACGCCTGGCGATTTCGCGCACCATCGCCTGGGTGGCATGCAGCGCCACTTCGTATTCAGGCACCTGATCGCGCAGTGCCTCGACCACCGCGGCACCGCCGATGTCGGCCACCTGCGCACCGTGGCGGATCAGTGCCTGCTCCTCGGCCGACTTGATCATGCGCATGCGCATGCACGGCGCACCGATGTCCAGCAGCTCGGCCTTGGGGTAGCAGGCGGCGAGTTTGCTGTGGTTCTGCAGGTTGAGGTGGTCGTATTCCACACCGATGCGCGAGGCCAGCGGCAGCGCCTGCTGGATGGCGACGAAATAGTTGTCACGTTGCCAGTCGGTGTAGACGATGTTGTCGCCGCCGACCGTGCGCCGCCAGGGTTGCCCGCCATCGATGTTGGCACTGATCGAGACCACCTTGTCCTGGGTTATCACCAGCGCATAGGGGCGGCCGAACGAGCAGTACAGGAAGTCGCTATAGTAGTTGACGTTGTGGTACGAGGTGAAGATTGCCGCCTCGATGTCCTGCTCGGCCATGTAGGCCCGCAGCCGGGCGTGGCGGGCAGCATATTCCTGGGCCGAGAAAGTCGGCTGGACCTTGTCGCCGTTGTGGATTTTCAGGGTCTTGGGCATTTGCATGGTCGGGGTTCCTTGTCGTTGTGAGCACGCTGTTCAGGCCGGCCGCCTGAGAAGCATTGCAACAGAACCGACGAGGACGCTTTTGTACCTATCCGACCTGGAATTGGCGGGATTGCCAGTGTCTCAAGGGGCTGCGTTGCAGCCCATTCGCGGGCTTGCCCGCTCCCACAGGTACAGCGCAGCCCTCCTGTGGGAGCGGGCAAGCCCGCGAATGGGACGCAGCGCGTCCCACCGATAACGCCTTTACTTCAGGTCAAAACGATCCAGCTCCATGACCTTCTCCCAGGCCGCCACAAAGTCACGGACAAACTTGTCACCGCCATCACCGCTGCCGTACACCTCGCTCACCGCCCGCAGCTGGGCATGCGAGCCAAACACCAGGTCGACGCGGCTACCGGTCCACTTCACCTGCCCGGTCTTGCGGTCACGGCCTTCGAACGCTTCGTTGTCTGCCGAGGTCGGCTTCCACTCCACGCTCATGTCCAGCAAGTTGCGGAAGAAGTCGTTGCTCAAGGTGCCGACCTTGTCGGTGAACACGCCTTGCGTGTTACCGCCATGGTTGGCGCCCAGCACCCGCAGGCCACCGATCAGCACGGCCAGTTCCGGGGCGGTCAGGGTCAGCAACTGGGCTTTGTCCAGCAGCAGTTTTTCGGCCTTGACGCTGTATCGGTCCTTGCTGAAGTTGCGGAAACCATCAGCCAGGGGCTCCAGCACGGCGAACGACTCGACATCGGTCTGCGCCTGCGAGGCATCGGCACGCCCCGGGCGGAACGCGACGTTGAGGTTGTGCCCCGCGTCCTTGGCCGCCTTTTCCACCGCAGCGGCCCCAGCCAGGACGATCAGGTCGGCGAGTGAAATCTTCTTCCCACCAGTATTGAACCCGGCCTGGATCTGCTCCAGCGCCGCCAGCACCTTGGCGGTGCCTTCGTTGGCCCGCCAGTCTTTTTGCGGGGCCAGGCGCAAGCGGCCGCCATTGGCCCCGCCGCGTTTGTCCGAGCCACGGAAGGTCGACGCCGCAGCCCACGCGGTAGCCACCAGTTCGCCAACCGTCAGGCCCGACGCCAGCACCTTGGCCTTGAGCGCGGCAATGTCCTGCTCGTCCACTAGCGGGTGGTCGACCTTGGGAATCGGGTCTTGCCACAGCAGCTCTTCGTTGGGCATTTCCGGGCCCAGGTAGCGCGCCAGCGGGCCCATGTCGCGGTGGATCAGTTTGTACCAGGCGCGAGAGAAGGCATCCGCCAATTGCTCCGGGTTGTCCTTGAAACGCCGGGCGATGGGCTCGTAGATCGGGTCGAAGCGCAGCGCCAGGTCGGACGTGAGCATCGACGGGGCATGGCGCTTGGCCGGGTCGTGGGCATCAGGCACGGTGCCTGCCCCTTTGCCCTCTTTCGGCCGCCATTGGTGCGCGCCCGCCGGGCTCTTGGTCAGTTCCCACTCGAAGTTGAACAGGTTGTTGAGGTACTCGTTGCTCCAGCGGGTCGGGGTCGAGGTCCAGGTCACTTCCAGGCCGCTGGTGATGGTATCGCCGCCCTTGCCGGTACCGAATTTGTTGGGCCAGCCCAGACCTTGCAATTCAAGGCCTGCGGCTTCCGGCTCGGGGCCGACGTTGTCGGCAGGGCCGGCGCCGTGGGTTTTGCCGAAGGCGTGGCCGCCGGCGATCAACGCCACGGTTTCTTCATCGTTCATGGCCATGCGGCCGAAGGTGTCACGGATGTCCTTCCCCGAGGCGACCGGGTCAGGGTTGCCTTCAGGCCCTTCCGGGTTCACGTAGATCAAGCCCATCTGCACGGCGGCCAGCGGGTTTTCCAGGTTGCGCTCGCCACCCAGGTCGCGGCTTTCTTCCTCCGGGCGCTTGGCAGGTTCGGCGACCAGGTCGCCCTGCCCTGGCGGCTGGGCCTTGACCTGTTCCTTGCCATAGCGGGTATCACCGCCCAGCCAGACCTTTTCCGAGCCCCAGTACACGTCTTCGTCCGGCTCCCACACATCGGCGCGCCCACCCGAAAAGCCGAAGGTCTTGAACCCCATGGATTCGAGGGCGACGTTGCCGGTGAGCACGATCAGGTCGGCCCACGAAATCTTGTTGCCGTATTTCTGCTTGATCGGCCACAGCAGGCGCCGGGCCTTGTCCAGGCTGACGTTGTCCGGCCAGCTGTTGAGCGGGGCGAAGCGCTGCTGCCCAGCGCCCGCGCCACCGCGGCCATCGCCAATACGATAAGTACCGGCGCTGTGCCAGGCCATGCGGATGAACAACGGCCCATAATGGCCGAAGTCTGCGGGCCACCAGTCCTGCGAGTCGGTCATCAGGGCGCTGAGGTCTTGCTTGAGGGCCTGGAAGTCAAGGCTCTTGAACGCCTTGGCATAGTCGAAGTCCGGGTCCATCGGATCAGATTTGGAGGAATGCTGGTGAAGAATTCTCAGGTTGAGCTGGTCAGGCCACCAGTCACGGTTGGTGGTGCCGCCACCTGCGGTTTGATGGAACGGGCATTTCGATTCGTTCGACATCTGCGGGTACCTTTGGGTCGGTTATCCAGATTTCCGGTCTATGCCAGGTGTTCTTTCAGCCGAGCGTGTGGGCTCGTGCTACCCCTCATCAGGTCTACACGGGGCTTGCGAAGCTGTCACGGCGGGTTGGCGCGGTCTTGCACGCAGGTGCTGACAGGCCGCCCGCTCGCGGAATTCGCGGGGCCAGGGGAAAGACTAGCCGAGCTTGGGCAGAGTTCTAATAGAGTGGCTGTTGCGTGCTGATAGGCTGGCTCTTTCACTGCGGTGCGTACCGCCGCCAACACCCCCGCACATCCATACAAGGCACACGGGCCTGCGCCGTGCTTCAATACACCGCCCTGCCTTTCACTCCGGAACCCGAGCCCTCATGAACCGCAACGACCTGCGCCGCGTCGACATGAACCTGCTGGTGCTGTTCGAAGCCTTGATGATCGAACGCAACCTGACCCGGGTCGGCGAAAAGCTGTTCATCACCCAGTCCACGGTCAGCGCCGCCCTCGCCCGCCTGCGTGAACTGTTCGACGACCCGCTGCTGATTCGCAATGGCCGGGCCATGGAGCCCACGCCAAGGGCCATGCAGATCTTCGCCGAACTTGGCCCGGCCATGGACGTGATTTCCGCCGCCATCAGCCGTGCTCGCGAATTCGAGCCGGCAAACAGCTGCAACGTGTTCCGCCTTGGCCTGTCCGACGATGCCGAGTTCGGCCTGTTTCCGGCCCTGCTGCAGGCCCTGCGCGAAGAAGCCCCGGACATCAGCGTGGTGGTGCGGCGGGCCAACTTCCTGCTGATGCCGGGCCTGCTGGCCAGCGGCGAGATATCGGTGGGCGTGAGCTACACCACCGACCTGCCGGCCACCGCCAAGCGCCGCAAGCTGCGCGACATCGGCGTGCGAGTGCTACGCGCCGACGACCGCCCGGGGCCGCTGACCCTTGATGAATACTGCGCCCGCCCGCATGTGATGGTGTCGTTCTCGGGCGACATGAGCGGCAACATCGACCTTGACCTGGCGCGCATCGGCCGTTGCCGTAAAGTGGTGCTGGCGGTGCCGCAGTTCGGCAGCCTGCGGGCCCTGCTGCGCAACACCGAGATGATCGCCACCGTACCGGACTACGCTGCCTGCGCCCTGGCCGACGACGGCAGCCTGCGCGCCGATCCGGCGCCGTTCGAGATCACCGAGGCCGAGCTGTCGATGGTCTGGAGCGGTGCCCAGGACAACGACCCCGCCGAGCGCTGGCTGCGCGAGCGAATTTTGCAGTTCATGGCTGCAGGCCCCCAGCCGTCATAGCGATACAGGCTTTTATTTGCGCCGCTGCATCCAGGCCGCCCCCAGTCCACTGAGGCAGATGATGGAAATCCCCACCAGACTCAGCGTATCCGGCACCTGGCTGTACACCACCAACCCCAGCAACCCGGCAAACACGATCTGGCAATAGCTGAACGGCGCCAGCAATGCCGGTGCCGCATGCCGGAAGGCCTGGGTCAGCAACAGGTGCGCAGTCATGCCGAAGCCGCCCAGTGCCAGCATCAGCAGCGCATGGTCCCAGCGCGGCACTTCCCAGAAGAACGGCACCAGCGCACTCATCACCAGGGTATTGCACAGCCCTGCATAGAAGTTGCTGGTGGTCGGGCTGTCATGGGCGGCCAGGATGCGCGTGAGCAGCTGATAAAAGCAGAAGCCCAGTGCCGAGCCGAACGGGTACAGGATCGCCGGCGTGAACATCGCCCCACCCGGGTGCACCACCACCAGCACGCCGATAAAGCCCATCACCACTGCCACCCACTGCCCTACCGTCACCCGCTCCTTCAGCAGCGGCGCCGACAACGCCGTCACCAGTACCGGGGCCAGGAAGTTGACCGCCGTGGCCTCGGCCAGCGGCAGGTACTGCAGGCCAGTGGTGAACAGCAGGCTTGTGCTCAGCAGGCTCAGTGCACGCAGCGTCTGCAACAGCGGACGACGGGTGCGCAGCACATTGAGGCCCGACTTGGGCAGGAAGATGCCAGCCATCAGCAGCGTATGCACCACATACCGCGCCCACACCACCATGATGATCGGGTACAGGCCGCCGAGGAATTTGGACAAGGCATCGTGGCTGGCGAACAGGAACGTCGCCACCACCACCAGGCCAATGCCACGCAGGGGTTGGTTGACGCCGGACAGCGGTGTACTGGAACTCATGGCTCTCTCGATGACGGCGCGGCAGGTTGCAACGCCCAGGGAAGGCCGCACAGGCCTGGCCTGGCGGATGCAACTGCTCGGATTCTAGAAGAGATAGCCCAGCATAAGGAAGTTCAAATGCCGCTTGTCCAGGCCAATTGCATTTTCTGTTCGCTGATCGACCACTTTGCGCTGCGAACGCATGGCCCGCGCCGCGCTGATCGCCGACCATCGAGCGCCACCCTGCTCAACCCTACAAGGAATTTACATGCAAAGGCTCACCACCCGTAACGGCCTGGACCTGCCTGCGATCGGCCTTGGCACCTGGCCAATGACCGGCGCCGAATGCACCCAGGCCGTGCGCCAGGCGCTGGACCTGGGTTACCGGCACCTCGACACCGCCACCGCCTATGAAAACGAAGCCGCCGTCGGCCAGGCCCTGCGCGACAGCGACGTACCGCGCGAGCAGATCCACCTGACCACCAAGGTGTGGTGGGACAAGCTGGAGCCCAAGACCATGCGTCAGTCGCTGGAGGACAGCCTGCGCGCCCTGGGGACCGAGCAGGTGGACCTGTTCCACATCCACTGGCCTGGCCAGGACTGGGATCTGGCCCGCAGTATCGACACACTGGTAGCGCTGCGCGACGAGGGCAAGGCACGCCATATTGGCGTGGCCAACTTCCCGCTGGGGCTGCTGCGCCAGGTGGTGGAAAGCCTGGGGGCCCCGCTGTCGGCGATCCAGGTGGAATACCACGTGCTGCTCGACCAGCAACCGCTGCTCGACTACGCCCGCCGCCACGACCTGTTGCTCACCGCCTACACCCCGCTGGCCCGTGGCCAGGCGGCAGCACAGCCGGTGATCCAGGCGATTGCCCGCAAGCATGGCGTGCTGCCCAGCCAGGTAGCGCTGAGATGGTTGCTGGAGCAGGACGGCGTGGCGGCAATCCCCAAGGCCAGCAGCCGCGAAAACCAGCTGGCCAACCTGGCGGCCCTGCAGGTGCAGCTGGATGACGAGGACCGCGCGGCGATTGCCGGCTTGCCGAAGGATCAGCGGGTGGTGAGCCCGGTATTTGCGCCAGACTGGAACAGCTAAGCTGCCTCGCCCACCATCTGAAACCTTAAGAGATTGCCCAGCCCATTGGGCTGCGCTGCCGCGCAGAGAACTGATGCTGGGCGCTCCGCGTAGCGCCGCGAAGAATTCAACGCGGCGCATGGCACCGGCTGCGCCCAATTACCTCACCCCCGGCAGCCCCTGAAAACTCGGCAGGATGCTCAGGCACCCCGGAATATGCCTGCATGCCTTGGCCCCGGCCGACTCCGGCGCCGCGGAGGCCAGCAAGGTGAAGCCGATGATCAGCACCACGGACAACGGTACGCAGTAAACCAGCAAGCTCTGCAATTTCATGGCAAGCACCCTCGGTCTGCATCCCCGCCAGCTGCACTGGCGGGGCCTTGCGCCACTCAGCGCTCGTCCACGGTGACAATCTCGCGCCGCTCGGCCATGCTCGCCGGCACTTGGTCCTCGTCGGTGAAGAACTGCTGGTACCACTCGCGCAACTGGTACACCGGGCCGTCGTTCTCGGCCAGCACCGGCTTGTCGATGCGGGCCTTGTGCTTCCAGATGTCAACGTCCTGGTAGAACGAGGCGCGGTTGCCCATGACATAGGCCTTGGCGATTTCGCTGTTCTGCTCCTCGGTCCAGCCCGGCACGCGCTTGACCATGCAACCGAAGCGCAGCACGAAACTGTCGGGGCCCACCGGCACGTGGCTGTTGAGCAGAATGGCATGCACCCGCACATCACCGAACATCGAGCTCAGCTCGGTAAAATGGGTGGCCGGCCCGTAATACGCCGAGGGCGCGATCAGGTCGCCACCCAGGCGCTCGGAGTCGCCGTGGAAGATCTGCCGGCCGATATGTCCCTCGAACACGTTGGCGAAGTACTTGGTGGGCGTGCCGTGCACCGGCCCGAAATGCTGAGCGTCCACCAGGTTGTCGACCAGCTCGCGCGGGTTGGTCTCGATCAGCATGGTGTCGATGTTCCATTCGTGGATCCACTCCGGGTCGTCCATCTGCGGCAGATGCGGAATCACCACGCCGGCTTTCGGCGCACGGCCTTCGGGGTTGTTCCAGATGAACAGCAGGTTGTTTTCCTCGCAGGTCAGCCAGCTGCGGGTCTTGGCCTTGGGCGGAATGCGCTTGCAGTACGGGACTTCCACGCATTTGCCGCTGCTGTCGTATTTCCAGTGGTGAAACGGGCACACCACGGTGTCGTTCTCGAGGGTGCCCTGGGACAGGTCGGCGCCCATGTGCGGGCAGAAGGCGTCGAGGATGGTGATGCCGCCAGTGCTGGCGGCGAACGCCACCAGGCGCGTGCCGAAGATATTCAGGGTATGCAACTTGCCATCACGGTAGTCATCGGCCACCCCAAGGCAGTGCCAGCCCCTGGCGTAGCGATGGGCGCGCTGGGCGCTGTCGAGGGAGAGTTCGGCGAGCTTGGTCATGTTGTTGTTATTCCTGTGTTGGATACGCCATTCATCGGCAATGCCCCTGCGCGAGCAGGGGCATTGCCTGGCTGACATCTTTGAACAGACCTGCCGGGCCCTCATCCTTCAATCGGACTAGACGGGGCCCGCCCAGGCTCTACTGGCCGAAACGCCGCGCCGCCTCGGGGCCAAAGTCGCGCGGGCTGAAACCCGGCCGGTTGAGCAGGTAGCCGTTGCGCTGCTCGTTGATCAGGTTGAACGCCAGGTAGCTGCCGGCATTGAGGTCGTGGTAAAGCCCGACACCGGCCTGCGGGCGCTGGGTTTCATAGGCATAGAAGTAGTTCACCATCGAGGTGCGCCACAGCTCGCCGCGGTTGTCGTAGTTGTCGGCCAGCATCGGGAACCAGGTATCTTCGTCGATGTACAACTTGCGTTTGCCATACAGGTGGCGGTAGCCGGGCTTGAGGGTGCCCTCCAGCTCCCACACCCGGTGGCGCTCGTAACGCATCGCCTGCGGGTTGAGATGGCCCGGAGTCAGCAGGCTGGCGTACTTGAGCTGCGGGGCATGGACCTTGTAGGCGTTGTACGGGATGAACATTTCGCGCTTGCCTACAATTTTCCAGTCATACCGCTGCCCCGAGCCGTTGAACAGGCGCACCTCGTCCACGGTGATCGAGCCGCCGCTGCCAGGGAACGACATGTCGAAGCCATACCCCGGCGACTGCCGCACCCGCCGAGTGCCGGGGTCGTACCGCCAGGCCTGGCGCGGTTCGGTCTTGTCGTTCCAGAATTCGGTGCCGGTATTGATCTCGCCCTTGTCGCGCTGCGGCAACAGCGTCTCGTTGAGGTAGAACGACGAGTTGCCGACCGTGTCGCCCGCCTTGCCCGGTTCCAGCGATGGCGCCAGGTTGCGCGAGTGCACCCGGCCCCAGTTGATGTTGCCATCCTTGAGTACATACGCGTTGTCGGAGGTGTATTCCTCTGTCCAGGCGCGCAGGGTGAACGTGGACGCATTCTTCAGCAGCTCCAGGCCGCTGCGCGGCACCGGGAACGGCGTGCCGCCGGTCTTGCCGACCACCCCCTCGCCATCATCTACCAGCTTGGCCACCTTGGCATTTTCACGGGTGGCCTGGCACACCGCATCGTCGAAACGGAAGTCCCGGTGGCTGGGGTAGATCGGCATCTTGAAGGTGGCCGGGTACAGCTTGAACAGGGCCTTTTGCCCATCGGACAGCGCGTCGGCGTACTGAGCCATGTTGTCGGCGCTGATAACGAACAGCGGCTTTTCGCTGGCGTACGGGTCGACGGGATGATGGCCGGTGCCCTTGAAGTCCACCTGGGGCGGCGCCCCCAGCCATTGGCCGGAGAACGGTGGGATACTGCCGTCGGCGTTGCCCTGCGGGTCGGCCCCCAGGCAGGTCAGGTCCTTGCCCAGGCGCTCGACGTCCTCAGGGGCGGCCTGCACGCCAGTTGCAAGGGCGCTGAGCAGCATCACCAGCGCCAGGTTCTGCGGGGCAAGCGCACGGGCAGTGAGCAGACAACGGCTGGCCGGTTTACTGTCGGTCATTCTTGTTCTCCTTGGTTACCGATAGCGGTGGCCCAGTATCGGCAGGCCTTTGCGAGGGGAGCATCGTCCGCTCGGACTAACGCACTAACGCACGTCTACCCCATGCATGCCGGCGCCGACGGCTGGGCCAGCTGCCCTGGCGCCCCCAGTGCAACCACGCTGTTGAGCATGATGCGCACCAGTTCGGTCTGGCGCCGCACCCCGGTCTTGGAGAAGATCGAACGCAAGTGCGCGCGTGCCGTATTGCGCCGGATATTGAGCCGTTCGGACGCCTCCTCCAGCGACAAGCCATTGGCCAGTTCCAGGGCCAGTGCGGTCTCGGCAGGGGTCAGGTTGTAAAGCTGCGCGGTCACCCCGTTGCTCACCAGCGATTTGCCCACCGCATCGCGCACATACACAACCACGGTCGGCTTGCCCTTGCCCTCCACCAGCTCCTGGGACGGGATCAGCTCGACCACCACCCCCAGGTTGACCTGACCCGAAGGCCGTGACACCGACATGGCCTCGGCGCCCTGCTCCACCTTGTCCCCCGGCCGGCTGCGCAAGAACGCATTGCGTACCAGCCGGGCAAGCTCGCGGTTATCGCTGGGGTAGGTCGCTTCAAGGCGACCACCCACCAGTTTCAGGCCGTCGTTGCTGTCCAGGATCGCCCGTGCCACCGGGTTCAGCTGCAGCACATGGCCGTTTTCATCGAGCACGATGGTCGCCACCGCCAAGCGGTTGATGGTTTGCGAATACAGACTACCCAGCGAGACGCTGCGGTCGAGCAAGGTGTGCATGTGCAAGGCGCGGCGCAAGTGGGCGACAAGCATCGCGCACAGCGCCCGCTCGACGGCGCCGAAACGCGGTTGCTCACGGGGCCGGTTGATGCGCAGGCGCAAGGTACCGCCATCCGGCATGCTGATGTCCACCCCGAGCATGTGGTAGCAGCTGTAGGGCTGGCAGTACAGCAGGTAGAACGACGAGCTGGCCCACTCGCGGTCGCTCATCAGGTCTTCGATGGTGAACACCTGGTCGACCGGCAACCTGTCGAACAAGGTGGATTTCTCGCAATACGCGTAGTGGTTGACCCCGCCCTCGCCCGGTTCAACGTCACCCGCCACCATCATCGGTGACAGAAAGGGCTCGTCCAGCACGCGAAGGATCAAGGTCACATAGCAGGCGCCGAACAACCCGCGCAGCTGTTGCAGGGCCTCGTTCAGGCGCCGGGTATCCAGCGCGGCGTCGTACATGTTGCCGAGCAGGCGTTCATAGTCGGCCAACTCGACCCCCAGGTGCGCCAGCACCTGGGCGTTGGACAGCGTAGTCTGCATGGACAGCCCCCAGGGCGGGCCGATGCCGCCGGCCCGCAGCATTATTGTCGTAGTGGTGGGTCAAGCCGGGTTGGCGTGGGCCGGCACACCGCCCGGCAACGGTTTGGCGCGGTCGAACCAGGCCGCCAGCGCCGGTAGCAGGAAGATCGCCCCGAACACGTTCACCAGGAACATGAACGCCAGCAGTATGCCCATGTCGGCCTGCAGCTTGAGCGGCGCGAACGCCCAGGTACCCACCCCGATCGACATGGTCACGGCCGTGAACACCGCTGCCGTACCGCGCTGGCACATGGCGCGGTAGAAGGCGTTGCGCAGGTCTTGCCCATGGGCCATTTCGTGCTGGATACGCTCGTACAGGTAGATGCCGTAATCCACTCCCACGCCAACCCCCAGCGCCATGACCGGCAAAGTGGCGACCTTCAGGCCGATGCCCAGCAGCGCCATCAGGGCATTGCACAGCACTGCCACGATGCCCAGCGGCACGACGATGCACAACACCGCCGACAACGAGCGGAAGGTCACCAGGCAGAACAGCACGACCGAGCAGAACAGCGCGGCCAGCATCCACACCTCGGCATGCTTGACCGCCTCGTTGGCAGCGGCCATCACCCCGACGTTGCCGCCCGCCAGGTGGAACGATACCGCCGACGATTGCAGGGGACCGATGACGCGCCGGGCCTCGTTGACCACATGGGCCACAGTGGCGCCCTCGTGGTCATTGAGAAACACCAGTATCTGCATGCGGCGGCAACCCTCGGTGACCAGCCCGGCATCCGCCGTGTAGGCCATCGACCCCTGCTGCAACCCGCGCGCAGAGCCGGGTATGGCAGCCCAGCGCGGGTTGCCTTCATTGTTGCCGGCGATCATTTCCTTGCCCATGCCGGCCACGCTCTGCACCGACTGCACACCGGCGACATGGCGCATCTGGAAGTCGAACGCCTCCACGGCACGCATCACGGCCGGGTTCAGGCAGGCCTCGTCGATGCCGTGGCTCTGGACGAACACCGCCAGCACGTCCAGGCCGATCGAGTAACTGCTGATGATGCGCTGGTTATCCAGGTTGTAGCGCGAATCGGCGCGCAGCTCCGGGGCACCCGACCCGATATCGCCCACCGCCAACTCGCGCGCCTTGACCACGCCCAGGCCCAGCAGCACCAGGCTGACGGCGAACACCAGCAGCGCCGGGCCGGGTTCGGCAACCGCCGACAGCTTCCACCACAGGCCATGGCGCGCACTGGCGGGTGCTGGCTGCGCGGTGCCTTGGCCGCCCACGGGCAGGCATGCCAGCACCAGTGGCAGCAGCATCTTGTTGGTGACGATCATCAGCATCACCCCAAGGCAGGCGGTTACCCCCAGTTCGTGGACGATGGGAATATCGATCAGCATGATCACCGCAAAACCCAGGGCGTTCATCAGCAGGGCCAGCGAACCGGGGATGAAGATCTTGCAGAACGCGGCATACGCCGCCTGTTGCGCCGATTCGCCGGCTGCCAGCTCCTGCTTCCAGGCGTTGGTCATCTGTACCGCATGCGATACGCCAATCGAGAAAATCAGGAACGGCACCAGCACCGACATCGGGTCGATACCCAGCCCCAGCAACGGCAGCAACCCCAGCAACCAGACCACCGGCAGCAACGCCACCAGGAGGGCGACACAGCTCATCACCAGCGAGCGCGTGTAGGCCCAGAGCAGCAAGGCGGTGATGACAAAGGCCACGACGAAGAACAGCAACACCGTATCCAGGCCCTCCACCACATCGCCGACCAGCTTGGCAAAGCCCACCACGTTGATCTCGATGTTCGGGCTGTTGTAGCGCTCGCGGATCTGCTCCAGGCGCTTGGCGACCTCCACGTACGACACCGGCTGACCACTGCGCGGGTCGCTGTCCTGCAGGTCGGCGCGCACCAGTGCCGATCGCTGGTCGTTGGCCAGCAGGCGCCCCACCTGGCCGGCCCGCGCCGCATTGCTGCGCACCTTCTGCAGGTCCTGCGGGGTGCCGGCGTACTGGGGCGGCACCACCAGGTCACCGACGAAGCCGTCCTCGGTGACCTCTACATAGCGCACATTGGGGGTGAACAACGAAGTAACACTTGGCCGGCTGATACCCTCGATGAAAAACACATCATCGGTGACCTGTTGCAGCACCTTGAGGAACTCGGGGTTGTAGAGGTCGCCCTCGCCCTTCCAGCGCACGTTCACCAGCAAACGGTTAGCACCGGTGAACACCCGGCTGAAGTCGAGAAAGTTGACCATGTAGTCGTGGCGGACCGGGATCTGCTTGTTGAAACCCGGGTCCAGGCGCACCTGGGTGGCGCTGTAGCCCAGGGCCAGGGTCACCAGCAGGAACACTCCCAGCCAGACGCGCCGGCCTCGGAACAGTCGGGCTGCACAGGCGTGCACGCAACGCTCGCTCAAGCTGTTGCTCATGGTTGCTGCTCCATGCCGGTGCTGGCCACCCGCTGCTGCGCGCCCTGCGATACGCCTTTTTCACCGGCGACCAGCAAGTGGCGCGGGTTGAGCCCCACCGCCGAGGTCAGTGTGCCGAGGCCACTGCGCTGGTCGACTGCCACCAGCTTGCCTTGCCCATCCAGACGGATCAGCCTGCTGCCGGCCCCAACCAGCACCAGCCCCGCCCCCTCTGGCAGCTGCGCATGGCCGTAGATTGGCTGGCTGCTGCCGACATCGATGCGTTGCCAGCTGTCGCCGAAATCGCCACTGACGTAGACATGCCCGCGCATGCCATAGGCCAGCCAGCGCGAGGCTGACAGCCGCACCACGCCGAACAGCGAACCGTTGTAGAACGCTGGCAGTTGCTGCCAGTGCTGACCGCCATCGCTGGAGCGCAGCACCAGCCCTTGCTCGCCCACCAGCAGCTGACGGCCGTCGGTGCCGCCGTCCAGGCCGTTGAAATGCGCGCCATCGCCGGGCATCTCCCGCGCTGTCCAGTGTTCGCCGGCATCGCTGGAGACCAGGAACTTGCCGTAACTGCCGTAGGCCACCACCTGTTGGCCATCAGCGCTCCACACGCCAAGCAGGGGCTCACCCAGGTCGGCATCATGGTGGCGCTCTTGCCAGCTTTGGCCGCCATCGTCCGAGCGCAGGATCCAGCCATCGTGGCCTACCGCAATCAGCACCTCCGGGCTCAGGGCGATTACACCGGTCAGGGTCGCATCGCGGCCTGCGCCGACCTGGCTGGCTTGCCAGCTGCGGCCGTTGTCGTCGCTGCTGAGCAAGGTGCCACGCTCGCCCACGGCAATCAGCCGTTGCGGGGTGCTGACCAGTGCATTGACCTGGACCCGGTCGGCGAGGATCTGGGTCACGGCCAAAGGGGCGGGTTGGCGTGGCGCGAAGGCGAAGGCGACGGCGGCGATCACCAGGGCGCTCATGGCGTATGCGGTCAGCTGGCGCATGACGGGCTCCGGGGCGACAGCGGCAGGCACGTGGCGGGATTCATGGGGGCATCCTTTTAGAATTGTGCCGGGGATGATCCGGTGGCCTTGGCCTGGGGTACATCGTCCAAATGGCCTAGACAAATGTGGGAGCGGGTTCACCCGCGAAGCGCCGCGCGGGCGGCGCTCGATCTCACAGGCGCTGCAAATGCTGCGGCAAGCACCTGTCAGCCCTCGTGCAATTTGCCCCACAACGCCCGCGCCCGGCTCAACACCCGCGCTGCACCTGTGAAAGCCCGGCAGCCTAGGGCAGCTCAAACAACCCCGCCGCCCCCATCCCGCCACCAATACACATCGCCACCACCACATACCGAACCCCGCGCCGACGTCCTTCGAGCAGGGCATGCCCGACCATCCGCGCCCCCGACATGCCAAACGGATGGCCAATGGCAATGGCCCCGCCATTCACGTTGAGCCGGTCCGGCGCAATACCCAGAGCGTCACGGCAATGCAGCACCTGGCAGGCAAACGCCTCGTTGATCTCCCATAGGCCGATATCCGCCACTGTCAGCCCGAAGCGCTTGAGCAGCCTGGGCACCGCCAGCACCGGCCCGATGCCCATCTCCTGCGGCGCGCAGCCGGCCACGGCAATGCCCCGGTAGATGCCCAGCGGCGCAAGGCCACGCCGATGCGCCTCGGCGCGGCTCATCAGCAGGCTGGCCGAAGCACCGTCAGAAAACTGCGAGGCATTGCCCGCCGTGACAAACTCGCCAGCGCCGACCCACTTGCCATCCTTCCACACCGGCTTGAGCGCTGCGAGGTCTTCGAGCCGCGTGCCTGGACGGTTGCATTCGTCGCGCTCGACCCGCACCCGCTCATGCCCGGCAGGCTGGCCTTCCTTGTCGAACAGCAGCTTGTCGACTTCAAGGGCTACCAGTTCCTCGTCAAACAACCCGCTGCGCTGGGCCGCCGCCGTGCGCAACTGGCTTTGCAGCGCGTACTCGTCCTGGGCCGCGCGGCTGATGCCGTAGCGGCGTGAAACGATTTCTGCAGTTTCCAGCATGGGGATATAGGCATCCGGCATCACCTCCAGCACCGCCTGGGACTGCGCCCGATAGGTGTTCTTGTGCCGGGTCTGGGTCAGCGACAGCGACTCCACGCCACCGGCAATGGCGATTCCCAGCTCGCCGGTGACGATACCCTTGGCTGCCAGGCCGATACTGATCAGGCCCGAGGCACACATGCGGTCCACGGCCATGCCGGCCACGCTGGCGGGCAAGCCCCCGGTGTAGGCACACAGCCGGCCGATGTTGTAGGCCTGGGTCCCCTGCTGCACGGCGGCGCCCATGATCACATCGTCGATGGCCTCGGCCTCGACCCCCGCACGCTCGACCACGGCGCGCACCACGTGGCCACCCAGCACAGGCGCCTCGGTGTCGTTGAACGACCCACGGAACGACTTGGCCAGCGCAGTACGGGCGGTGGCGACGATAACGGCTTCATTCATGTCCATCACAGGCTCACTCGGCAACAGGGTTGAAGGTGTAACGGCTGATGGTGTCGACCACGCAGCCTGGGCGGCTTTCGCCCTCGATCTCGACAGTGACCCGTACCACCAGCTGCACGCTGTCACCCAGCGCTTCGGCGCGCAGGATCTGGCCACGGCCACGCACCCGCGCACCGACCCGCACCGGCGCCGGGAAGCGCACCCGGTCACAGCCGTAGTTCACCCCCATCGCCAGGTTGTCGATTACCAGCAGTTGCGGCAGGAACAGGTTGACCAGCGACTGGGTCAGGTAGCCATGCGCGATGCACGCCCCGAACGGCCCGGACGCCGCACGCTGCGGGTCGACATGAATCCACTGATGGTCACCGGTGGCCTCTGCGAACAGGTCGATACGCGGCTGGCTGATGGTCAGCCAGCCGCTGCAGCCCAGCTCCGTGCCCTCGGCGGCCAGCAAGGCCTGGGCACTGTTGAAGGTATGGCTCATGGCAGTTTCCTCAGGCTTGCTGTGAACTGACCGACAGCACTTCGCCGACCATGTAGGAGGCGTAGTCACTGGCCAGAAACATCATCACGTTGGCGACTTCCCAGACTTCGGCCGCGCGGCCGAAGGCTTCGCGGCTGGCCAGGCTGGCCAGCAGCGCCTCGCTGGAGGCCTTCTTGAGAAAGTCGTGCAGGGCGATCGACGGCGCCACGGCATTGATGCGCACACCATGCTCGGCCGCCTCCAGGGCGCTGCAGCGGGTCAGCGCCATCACCCCGGCCTTGGCCGCCGCGTAATGCGCCTGCTCCTTTTGCGCCCGCCAGCCCAGCACCGAGGCGTTGTTGACAATGGCGCCGGCGCCACGGCGCTGCATGTGCGGCAGCATGGCGCGGGTCATGCGGAAGGTACCGGTGAGGGTCACATCCAGCACCCGCTGCCACTCCTGGTCGGTCATCTCGACCACGGTCTTCTGGCCGCCCAGGCCGGCGTTGTTGATCAGCACATCGACGCCGCCCAGCAGGCTTTCGGCGCGGTCGACCAAGGCCTGCACGTCGGCCTCGACCGTGACATCGCACAGCTGGCCGTGAATGGCCTGCAGGCCGGTTTCAGCCTTGAGGCGCTCGACCGCCTCCTCCAGCCGACGCGGGTGCACATCGGAAATCATCAAGGCCCGGCAGCCTTCCTCGGCGCTGCGCCGGGCCGCCGAATAACCGATGCCGGCACCGGCAGCGGCGGTAATCAGTACCGACTTGCCGGCCAGCAGCTGGTGACCGGGTACATAGGCAGGGGCTTGCTTCACGTGGGGCACTCCAAAAGTGGGGGGTGGCTCAGGGGCGGCATTCAGCTGCCCCAAACCTTCTGCGGCGCTGGCGCCTGGCCCAGGATCTGCGCGATGACCGGGCCGATTTCCTGTACCTGCCAGCGGCCGCCCTTGTCCTGTGTAGTGCCGGTGCGCCAGCCATCGGCCAGGGAAATCCGCCCGCCCTGGCTTTCGAATACCTGCCCGGTCACCTGCGCCGAGGCTTCGCTACCCAGCCACACCACCAGCGGCGCGACGTTGTCTGGCGCCCAGGCATCGAAGCTGCCGTCATCCGGTGCCTTGACCACCTCCGGCATGGCGCTCTCGGTCATTGCCGTGCGTGCGGCCGGTGCCAGGGCATTGGCCGTCACCCCGTAGCGAGCCAGCTCCGCCGCCTGCACCAGGGTCAGCGCGGCAATGCCGCCTTTGGCTGCGGCGTAGTTCGACTGGCCGATCGAGCCCTGCAAGCCGGCGCCGGAGCTGGTATTGATGATGCGCGCCGCCACCGGGGTGCCGGCCTTGGCCAGGTCGCGCCAGCGTCGACCAAGGATGTTGGCCAGGCAGTAATGGCCCTTGAGGTGCACACGCATGACCAGGTCCCAGTCCTCTTCGGACAGGCTGATGAACATGCGGTCGCGCAGCACCCCGGCGTTGTTGACCAGTACATGCACCTCGCCAAACGCCGCCAGCGCGGCATCGACTATGCGCTGGGCACTGTCCAGCGTGGTGATGTCGTCACTGTTGGCGATCGCCTGGCCACCGCTGGCAAGGATCTCGCCGGCCACGTCCTGCGCCGCCTCGGCACGGATATCGTTGACCACCACCCGCGCGCCCTCGCCAGCAAACGCCAGCGCATAGGCACGGCCCAGCCCGCCGCCGGCACCGGTGATGATCACCGTGCGGCCTTCACATATCGCCATGTCCCACTCCTTTGCATACGGTTGACAAGCTGCGCGTCACAGGCGCTCGATAATGGTCACGTTGGCCTGGCCACCGCCTTCGCACATGGTTTGCAGGCCGTAGCGGCCACCGCTGCATTCCAGTTCGTTGAGCAGCGTGGTGGTCAGCCGTGCGCCGCTGGCACCCAGCGGGTGACCCAGGGCGATGGCGCCGCCGTTGACGTTGGTGCGCGCCGGGTCGTAGTCCAGTTCCTTGCTCCAGGCCATCACCACCGAGGCGAAGGCTTCGTTGATCTCCACCCGGTCGATGTCGGCCATGCGCAGCCCGCTGCGCTGCAAGGCGCGGCGCGTGGCGGCAATGGGTGCGGTCAGGTGCCAGATCGGGTCGTCAGCCAGCACGGTCAGGTGGTGAATGCGCGCCCTGGGGGTCAGGTCGTAGCGTTTCAGCGCAGCTTCCGACACCACCAGCAACGCCGCCGAGGCATCGCAGGTCTGGCTCGACACTGCCGCCGTGATAGACGGATATTGCGGGTCGACTGGCTGCAGTTCGGCCATCTTTGCCAGGGTGGTCTGGCGCGGGGTTTCATCCTCGCGCAAGCCGTTACAGGCCACGATCTCGCGGTCCAGGCGGCCGCTGGCCATGGCCGCCAGCGCCCGGCGATGGCTCTCCAGGGCAAACGCCTCCATCTGCTCGCGGCTGATCTGCCAGTGCTCGGCAATGCGCTGGGCAGCATAGAACTGGTTGACCGGCTGCGCGCCGAAGCGCCTGCGCCAGCCCTCGCTGCCGGAAAACGGGTCGGCAAAGCCCAATGGCTGCCCCGCCAGCATCGCCGCGGCGATCGGGATGCGCGTCATGGTCTGCACCCCCCCCACTGCGATCACGTCCTGGGTGCCGCTCATAACCGCCTGGGCGGCAAAGTGCAGCGCCTGCTGCGACGAGCCGCACTGGCGGTCCACGGTGGTGCCCGGCACGCCAAGCGGCAGCCCGGCCGCCAGCCAGCTGGTGCGGGCGATGTCCCCCGCCTGGGCACCGATGGTGTCGACGCAACCGAAAATCACGTCATCGTAGTCTTCTGCGGGGACGGCATTGCGCGCCACCAGTGCTTTGAGCACATGCGCGCCGAGGTCGATGGCATGGACCTCGGCCAGCGCACCCTTGCGCTTGCCGGTGGGGCTGCGCAGCGCATCGACGATATAGGCCTCTGGCATGGTTCACTCCTCGAAGGTATGCCCGGGCCCAAGCCGGGCGTGGTCGGCGAACAGGTAGGCACCGACACGGGATTTGTGGAAACCGCGGTCGCCCCACGACGCATCCAGCGCCCAGGCCCGCTTCATGAACATCTGCAGGTCGACTTCCCAGGTGTACCCCATCGCGCCATGCACCTGGATGCCCTTGCGCGCGGCCAGCCAGCTGGCCTCGCAGCAGGCCAGCCGGGCTTGCGAAACCCACACCGAAGCACCCGGCTCGGCATTGGCCAGGCCATGAGCGGCGCGGTACAGCACGGGTTTGGCCTGCTCCACCTGCCGCGCCACATCTGCCAGGTGATGCTTGACCGCCTGGAAACTGCCGATCGGCTTGCCGAACTGCTTGCGCTGGGCCACGTAGTCCACCGACAGGTCGAGCATGCGCTGGGCCAGGCCGAGCAATTGCCCGGCCACCGACAGCGCGCCGCGGTCGAGCATTTGCGCTTGCAGGCGGCGGCCTTGCTCACCGCTGGCCAGCAGGGTCTGCGCGGTGGGGTTCCAGCTGACCTGACCCAGGCGCCTGGAGGCATCGATACTCGGCTGCGCCTGCACATCCACCGCCGCTCGCGGCACCAGGTGCAAGTCATCGCCGGCCGGCAAGATCAACACCTCGGCCAGCTGGGCGTCGCTGACCAACGGGTTGACCGGGTGGCTGATCGCCAGGCGCAGGCTGCCTTCGGCGATGCGGGGTAACAGCGCCGCACGCGCCGGGTGCTGTGGGTCGAGCCGGCTCAACAGGCCGCTGGCGACATAGGCGGTGTCCGCCAGCGAATCGGGGATGGCGTAGTAGCCCAGTTCCTGGGTCATCAAGGCCCAGGCGACATCGTCCATGCCCAGCCCGCCCTCGGCTTCGGGCACCGACAAGGCGGTCAGGCCCTGGGCGGCGATGCGGTTGCGCAGGTCCGGCGAGCGGCCGGCGTCGGTTTCCCAGATCTCGCGGAGCATCTCCGGGGCGGCCTCGGTCATCAGGAAACGGCTGATGGCTTCGCGAAACGACAGCTGGTCATCGGTAAAGGTGAAGTCCATGGCCTGGTCCTTACTTGGGCAGGCCGAGCATGCGCTCGGCGATGATGTTGCGCTGGATCTCGTTGGTGCCGGCGTAGATAGGCCCGGACTGGGCAAACAGGAAGCCTTCCAGCCAGCCGGCGGCGTCCTCGGCCTGCCTGGCGCCGGCCAGCAGTTCACCGCGAGCGCCCAGCAGGCGCATGGCGGTCTCGTGCATTTTCAGGTCGAGCTCCGACCAGATGATCTTGTTGATGCTCGACTCGGCGCCAATCTGCTCGCCGCGCCCCAGGCGCCCGACGGTGTGGTAGGCCGACAGGGCGTAGGCCTCGGCGCCCATCCAGCAGTCGATCACTGCATCACCCAGCCCCGGGTCACGTGCTGCGCTGTGCGGGCTGGCCTTGAACAGCTGCACCAGCTTGCGGGCGGTGTGCTGGAAGCGCGCCGGCGAGCGCAACAGCAGCCCGCGCTCGAACCCGGCGGTGGCCATCGCCACATGCCAGCCCTGCCCTTCGGCACCAATGCGGTTGGCCACCGGCACCCGTACATCGTCGAAGAACACCTCGGCGAAGGCATCCTTGCCGTTCAGCGCCTTGATCGGGCGAATGGTCACGCCCGGTGCGTTCAGCGGCACCATCAGGAACGACAAGCCATGGTGGCGGGCCGAGCCCGGCTCGCTGCGGAACAGGCCGAACAGCCAGTCGGCAAAGGTGGCACGCGTCGACCAGGTCTTCTGGCCATTGATCACGTAATGGTCGCCGTCCAGCAGCGCCTTGCTGGTGATTGCCGCCATGTCGGAGCCGGCATTGGGCTCGGACCAACCCTGCGCCCACATGTCCAGGCTTGCCGCCATGCGCGGCAGAAACCTGCGCTTCTGTTCGGGCGTGCCAAATTCCATCAGCGTGGGGCCGAGCAGCAGCTGGCCGTTCTGGTTGACCCGCATGGGTGCGCCAGCGCCGTAGTACTCCTCCTCGAAGATCAGCCATTCGATCAGGTCGCAGCCGCGCCCGCCCAGCTCGGCGGGCCACATCACCATCGACCAGCGGCTTTCGAACAGCCTGGCCTCCCAGGCACGGTGCTGCTCGAAGCCTTCGCGGGTGTCATAGCTGGCCAGCGGTTCACGCGGCATATTGTGCGCCAGCCAGGCGCGCACTTCGGCGCGGAAGGCTTGCTGTTGGGGGGTATAGGTCAGTTGCATGGCGTGCCCTCAGAACTTCGCGTCGCGTTTTTCGACGAACGCCCGACGGGTTTCAGCCGAGTCGGGGCTGGTGTAGGCCTGCAGGGTGAAGCCCTGCTCCCAGCGGTATTTGTCTTCCAGGTTGCCGTCCTCGATGCCGTTCAGGGCTTCCTTGGCCAGGCGGATCATGGCCGGGCTCTTGGCGGCGATGCGGGCGGCAATCTCCAACGCCGTTTCGCGCAGCTGCGCCCTGGGCACCACCCGCTCGATAAAGCCGTAGGCCTGGGCCTCTGGCGCGCCGATGCTGGCACCGGTGAAGAACAGGTAGCGCACCTTCTGTACCGGGAACAGCCGCTGCAGGTGCGCACCGCCGCCCATGGCACCGCGGTCAACCTCGGGCAAGGCAAAGGTCGCGCAATCGGCGGCAACGACGATATCGGCAGCGCCAGTGATACCGATGCCACCGCCCAGCACAAAGCCGTGCACGGCGACGATCACCGGCACCGGGCTACGGTGCACGGCCTTGAAAGTTTCGTAGTTGCCGGCATTGACCGTAACGATGCGTTCCGGGTGTGCATCCAGCTCCTTGATGTCGACACCGGCGCAGAACCCCCGCCCTTCGGCACGGATCACGATCACCCGCACCTCGGGGTTGCTGCCAAGGGCATTGATGTGCGCGGCCAGGGCGTGCCATTGCTGGCTGTCCAGGGCGTTGACCGGCGGTTTGTCGATCACAAGCTCCGCGATCCCCTGGTCGATCTGGGTGGTAAAGGCGCAAGTCATGAACGTTCTCCAGTGAGGGCTAGTCGGTCGGCAACGGCTGCCGGTGTGTGCTCCGGGCAGCGTGCAAGCAAGGCATCGAGGCACTGCGCGGCTTCGGCGGCGATGCCTTCGATGACCTCGCGGCAGGTCAACAGGTCGCTGATGGCTGCTGCCACCTGGCCGCTGGGCAGGATGCCGTCGTCCGGCAGGCCGTCGACCATCGAGCGTTGCAGCAGCACCGGCTGGTTGGCGGCCATCACCACCTGCGCCAGCGCCGCCGGGTCTTCACGCAGGGCGCGCAGGAACACCGTAGCCATGTGCGCCAGGCTCATGCCGGTCTGTTGCTTCCACTGCCAGGCGCTGCCCAGGGCAATGCGCAGGCGGGCGAACGGCCCGGCTTGTTCCAGGCGGTTGATGAAGCGGTTTTCGATCATGCGGTGGCGCATGCCGTCCACTGCGGTGGTGACCCGCACCTGCTGCGGGTCAGCCACCTTCAGGTAGCGCGCCAGGGTGGCGGCGGGGGTGGGCGATTCCCGGGTCATCAAGAACCGCGTGCCCATGGCGATGCCACTGCCCCCGGCAGCCAGCACCGCCGCCAGGCCGCGCCCGGTGGAGTGCCCGCCAGCGGCGATCACCGGCACGCGCACCGCCGCCAGCACCTGCGGCAGCAGGATCGTGCCCGGTACGCCGCCGGTATGGCCACCGCCCTCGCCCGCTTGCAGGGTGATCAGGTCGGCGCCCAGCTGCTCGGCCTTCAGGGCATGCTTGAGCGCACCCACGGTGGGGATGCACAGCACCCCGGCGGCCTTGAAGCGGGCGATGGTCTGCGCATCCGGCCCGCGCCCATAGCTGACGGCGCGCAGGCGGTAGGCAATGGCCAGGTCGACGCACTGCGCGGCGTTGTCCTGGAACATGTGGAAGTTCAGGCCGAAGTTGCTGCCGCCGGTGGCCTCGATCACCTTGCGGATCTGGCCCTCCAGCGCATCGGCGGCCAGGGTCGCCCCGGCCAGGAAGCCGAAACCGCCGGCCTGGGTGGTGGCGATGACCAGGTTGGCGTCCGACACCCAGCCCATGGCGGTCTGCACGATGGGGTAGCGGCAGCCCAGCGCCTCGGTCAGCGCCGTGTGCATCCAGCGGCTCACAGGCATCCTCCTTCCGGCTGCGCGGCCTGCTTGTTGGCCTGGGCCATGCCCTTGGCGTCGAAGCCGCCGAGCTTGTCACCCGACAGCAGCTCGTTGTGGGCATGGGCAAACTGGTGCCAGGCAAATGCGGCATCCATGGCCGCGCGCTTGCCCTGCAGGTCTTCGACGTGGTTGATGGCCTGTTTGGTCAGGGCCAGGCCCATGCGCGGCTGGCGGGCGATGCCGGCCGCCAGCGCGTAGGTTGCCGACTCCAGCTGGTCGCGCGGCAGCACGCGGTTGACCATGCCCATCTGGTAGGCGCGCTCGGCGCTCATACGGTCGCCGCAGAACAGGAACTCCTTGGCGATACGGGGGTTGAGCTCGTAGGGGTGGGCAAAGTACTCGACCCCCGGAATGCCCATGCGCACCACCGGGTCCTGGAAGAACGCATCGTCACTGGCGACAATCAGATCGCAGACCCAGGCCAGCATCAACCCGCCTGCAACGCAGGCGCCGTGCACCATGGCAATGGTCGGCTTGGGCAGCTCGCGCCAGCGCCGGCACATGCCCAGGTACACCTCCTGCTCACGGGCATACAGCTGCTCGCCGCCCGGCTTGTTGGTGTGGTCCCACCACAGCTGCGCGCGTTCGAACGGGCGATTGATGTCACGCCCGGGCGTGCCGATGTCATGGCCGGCGGAAAAGTGCCGGCCGTTGCCGCGCAGAACGATCACCTTGACGCTGTCGTCGTCCACCGCCTGGCGCAGCGCGGCGTCCAGGGCGTAGGTCATCTGCGAGTTCTGTGCGTTGTTGAAACCAGGGCGGTTGAGGGTGACCGTGGCAATGCCGTCGGCCACCGCATACAGCACCGGGTGTTGGGTTTCATAGACCGCGTTGTCTTCGCGGCTGACGAACTGGCTGTCGCTGCTGTGCATGCTCACATCCTCAGGCCGGGCGAATGCCAGGTGGGTTGCCCTTCACCGCTGCCGCGCGCAGGCCATGGGGGTCGAGGTGGCGGATCAGTTCCAGCTGCTCGGCACTGGGGTGCGCGGTTTCGCACAGCTGGGCAGCCTTGAGCAGCGGGAAGCCGGTGTTGTCCTGGACTTCATCGAAGCTCACGCCTGGGTGCAGGGTGCGCACCTGCACGGCGCGCTGCGGGCCTTCGAAATCCAGGGTGCACAGGTTGGTGACCACCCGGCGAATGTCCATCAGGTCACGGCGGGCGCCTTGCGGCCAGCGGTCGGCCTTGAAGCCCACGCCCGAGACCATGTCCACTTCGCCACTGACGAACACCCGCGTGTTGTGGTTGGGCACAAAGAACGAATTGAGGTGGTTGATGCTGTTGCCGGGCAGCCCGCGCACACCGAGCATGGCGGTTCTGGGCTTGTGGTAGTCGCCGACGCAGGACAGGTTGGTCTGGCCCCAGCGGTCGATCTGGGTCGGCCCGATCATCGCATGGCGGCGGCCGCCCCAGACGCACTCGAACACCCGCTCGAACGACAGGTAGCCGCTGTAGCGGGCGACATACTCGCCACGCGGGCCCAGCGGGATGGGTTGTTCCACCAGAAACGCCTCGCTGTCGGTCATCAACAGCTCCGGGCTATGGCTGAGCTTGGCCAGGCTGGCGCCCAGGCGCGGAATCACGCCAAGGCCCGAGGCGATCACTTCGCCATTACCACGCCAGGCTTCGGCAGCGGCCACGATCATCAGCTCGGCCAGGGTGAAATCACAGGTAGCAGACATGCTTGGCACTCCTCAGAACACAGGTAGGGGCAAGGCGCCCATGCGCGCGGCACCGCCGTTGTGCGCTTGATAGGCCAGCTCGCCACCCGCCACGCAGGCCTCGACATACTGCTGCCAGCCGTTTTCTTCCTGGCTGCTGGCCACGTAGCGCTTCAGGTGCTCCAGGTCCCAGCCATAGTCCGATGGGCACGAGGTCGGGTGAGCCCCCAGCGGGGCATGCACCACGCCGGTGACCAGGTAGCGCTCGAAGGTGTTGCCGCGGGCCTGCTCGGCATCCAGCGACAGGCGCTCTTCCAGCCGCTCGCACGAGACGAAACACTGCTGGGCGGCGCGGGCGAACAGGTGGTCGAAATACGGGTCTGGGCCGGTGACCAGGCAGTTGCCCAGGCGGTCGGCGACATTCACATGCAAGAACGCCACGTCCAGGTTCAATGCCGGCATCGCCAGCAGCAGCTCGCCGTCGTCATAGGGCGAGCACACGGTTTTCAGGGCCGGGTTGAGCCGGGTCACGTCGGTGGCCAGGCCACAGCGGGTGGGCAAAAACGGCAAGCGCATGCCGGCCGCCCGCAGGCCCCACTGGAACATGCCTTCGTCCAGCTCCATCAACTCCAGTTCACCGGCCTCGCGGGCCTTGCGGTAGTACGGCTCGAGCGGGATAGCGTCGAGGGTGACAAAGCCGAACACCAGCTTGCGCACCTTGCCGGCAGCGCACAGCATGCCTACCTCGGGCCCGCCATAAGCGACCACA
The DNA here is from genome assembly GCF_059295255.1 of Pseudomonas sp. 8_5_2. Classification (NCBI taxonomy): domain Bacteria; kingdom Pseudomonadati; phylum Pseudomonadota; class Gammaproteobacteria; order Pseudomonadales; family Pseudomonadaceae; genus Pseudomonas; species Pseudomonas sp. 8_5_2. The sequence goes on along the minus strand of NZ_CM181238.1, from coordinate 2,532,092 downwards.
GTCAGGTCCTTCACGGACGAGCGCAGGATTTCGCGGACAATCGCCATCGGCTTGCGCCGTGGCCCCCAGCCACCAAAACCGATGGTCATGCCATCGCGCAACTGGGCGACGGCATCGGCGGCTGTCAGTTGTTTGTTCAGGGTCATGATGTTGCTCCTTGCTGCTGCCCGACCGAGAAGTCGTGGCCCCAGATGCTCACGCGGGTGAATTCGAAGGCCGAGTGCTCGGCCCAGTCGACCTGCAACCCGCCATAGCCGTATTCCAGGTCGAAACCGGACGGCGTCTTCATGTAGAAACTGGTCATGCGGTCATTCAAGTGCTGGCCGAGGGTGGCCGACAGCTGCCCGCCGTGGGCCTGCAGGCGGTCGTGGGCACGGCCGACCTCGGTCATCGAGTCCACTTCGACCATCACGTGCACGCAGCCCGACGGCACCGGGTACTCGGCCAGGGCCAGGCTGTGGTGGCGGGCATTGCGGCAATGCAGGAAGTGGATGCGTACGGGCGGGGCCGACGGGTCGGGGCGGAAGTTGAAGATGTCCGACAGGCCGAAGCCGAGCACGTCCTTGGCGAATGCCAGGGTGGCGTCGAACTGCGGCGCAGGCAGCACCGTGTGGCCCAGCCCCATGTCCCCGGTGATGAAGCGCGGTACGCCCTGTGGGGACACGAACGGCTGGCAGTCGGAGCGATGGCCCCAGCTGAGCTCATGCTGGTTGCCGGACGGGTCGGTGAGAGTGACCAGCGCCTGCACACCGCGCTGCTCGATGGCCTGGTCGGTGCCCGCCTGCCATTGCACGCCGCGGCGCTCCAGGTGTTGCAGGGCCTGGACGAACGACTGCTCCGAGGCCAGTTCCCAGCCGCTGGCCAGGTAGCGCGGGGCGTCACCTTCGACCACCAGCATGCGGAACGGGCGCTCATCCATCTTCACGTACAGGCCGCCGCCAGGTGCCGCGTGCACTTGCATGCCCAGCACATCTTCGGCGTAGCGTTGCCACTGGCTGAGGTTCTCGATCTGCGAGACGAAGTAGCTCAAACCGCGAATGTCGATCATGCCCGGGTTCCTCCTGGCTCAAGTCGTTGCCTGGGGAACATTGTGCTAAGCCCCGCGCCAGCGCTCATCGTCCGTTGAGACTACGCAGCCGCCGCGCTGCGCCGGGCTGGCGGACTAGTCCGTTTCAGTGATTCGGCGCCATCCGGCGCCTGCATAGACTCATGAGGCCGCTGTGCTGCCCGGGCTGCACGGGGTGCATCCATCCGCCCACAGAGACCCACCCATGGAATTCGCTTTCACCGACGAACAGCTGATGATTCGCGACAGCGCCGAGCGGTTTCTGGCCCAGGCCAGCGACTCGCAGGCGGTGCGCGCGGCCCTGCGCCGTGCCGACGACTACGACCCCGAACTGTGCCGGCGCATCGGCCAGGAGCTGTACTGGCCCGCCCTGCTGGTCCCCGAAGCCTGCGGTGGCATGGGCCTGGGTTTTGTCGAGCTGGCTGTGCTGCAGGAGCAATGCGGGCGCTTTCTGCTCGGCTCGCCGCTGTTTGCCACCAGCTGCCTGGCCACCCCGGCGCTGATGCTGGCCGACAACCCGGCGCTGCAGGCGCGCTGGCTGGGCGCCATTGCCGCTGGCCAGGCCTGCGCCACCCTGGCGTGCGCGCTGCAGCCCGCGCGGGTGCAGGTGCAGGCCGTGGCCGATGGCGACGGCTACCGGCTGCACGGCAGCCATGCCCAGGTCATCGATGGCGCGCAGGCCGACCTGTTGCTGATACCGGCGCGCAGCCCTGGCAGCACCGGCGAACAGGGCATCAGCCTGTTTGCCGTGCCGGCCGACACCCCCGGCCTGATGCGCACTGCCCTGCCCACCCTCGACCAGACGCGCCGGCTGGCGTGCATCGAGTTGCGCCAGGTTCACCTCGGCGACGCGCACCTGCTGTGCGCAGCAGGCCAGGCCTGGCCGTTGCTGCGCGATGCCCAGCGCATCGGCGCCATCGGCCTGGCCGCCGAACAGCTTGGTGGCGCCCAGCAAGCACTGGACCTGACCCTGGCCTACATCAGCGAACGCCGCCAGTTCGGCCGCCCGATTGCCAGCTTCCAGGCCATCAAGCACCGCTGCGCCGACATGATGCTGCAGGTGGAGTGCGCCCGCTCTGCGGTGTGGTATGCCGCCTGCGTCGCCCGTGAATGCCTGGCGGCCGATGGCGACCCGGCCGTGCGCAGCGAGCTGCTGGCCGCCGCAGCCACGGCCAAGGCCCACGCCAGCGAAGCGTTCTTCCACTGCGCAGCCGAGTCGATCCAGCTGCACGGCGGTGTCGGCTTCACCTGGGAATACGACCCCCACCTTTACTTCAAGCGCGCCAGGGCCAGCGAGCAAATGCTCGGCACCCCGGCCTGGCACCGTGAGCGCCTGGCCGCGCAATTGTTCGGAGAACACGCATGAAAATCGGCTTCAGCAGTGCAGATGAAAGCTTTCGCCAGGAGATCGCCGGCTGGCTGGCCGCGCATTTGCAGGGTGAGTTCGCGCCGTTGCGCTTTCGCGGCGGCCCCGGCGACGAGCACAGCTTCCCGAACGAACGCAAAGCGTGGGAGCGGGAGCTGGCCGCAGGGGGCTGGGTAGGCGTCGGCTGGCAGCCCGAAGATGGCGGCCGGGGGCTGAGCATCAGCCAGCAGGTGATCTTCCATGAAGAGTACGCCAGGGCCGGCGGCCCCGGGCGCATGGGCCATATCGGCGAAGGCCTGGTCGGGCCGACCCTGGCGGCATTCGGCACGCCCGCGCAACGCCAGCGCCTGCTGCCGGGTATACGCGAGGGCCGCGAGTTCTGGTGTCAGGGCTATTCCGAGCCAGGCGCCGGCTCGGACCTGGCCAACGTGCAGACCCGCGCCCGCCTCGATGCGGCAGGCGAGCGCTGGCTGATCAGCGGGCAGAAGGTCTGGACCTCGCTCGCCCACGAAGCCGACTGGTGCTTCGTGCTGGCCCGGACCGAGCCCGGCAGCGTTGGCCACCATGGCCTGTCGTTCCTGCTGGTGCCGATGGCGCAAGCGCAGATCCGCGTGCAGCCCATCGTGCAACTGACCGGTACCAGTGAATTCAACGAAGTGTTCTTCGACCAGGCGCAGACCTCAACCGACAACCTGGTCGGCCAGCCTGGGGAAGGCTGGAAGATCGCCATGGCCCTGCTCGGCTTTGAACGTGGCGTATCCACCCTTGGCCAGCAAATGCAGTTCCACAACGAGCTGGCCGAAGTGATGCGCATTGCCCAGGCCAATGGCGCCGCTGGCGACCCGCTGCTGCGCCAGCGCATTGCCCAGGCCTGGTCAGGGCTCAAGGTGCTGCGCTACAACTCGCTGCGCATGCTGTCGGGGCCGCAGGATGGCAACCTCGGCCGCGAGGCGATGATCTACAAGCTGGCCTGGTCGAATTGGCATGCCGAGCTGGGCAAGCTGGCCATGGACGTGCTGGGCGACGCCGGCGAGGTGCTGGAAGCGGCGCCATACAGGTTGAGCCGGTTGCAGTCGCTGTTCCTGTTTACCCGCTCGGACACTATTTACGGCGGTAGCAACGAGATCCAGCGCAATGTGATTGCCGAGCGGGCATTGGGCATGCCGCGCGAACCGCGCAGCCGCTGAACGATCCACAAGCCGGCGCCTTCGCGGCAGGCTGCGAAGGCGCCGGTTTGCAGCGCCTTACCGGACCCTGATCTTCGGGTCCCCTGCCCCGCGCCGCAACCCTGCCAGAAACCCTTCCAGCGGCGCCGGCTCGGCAATCTGCGGCAACGCGTCCTTGTCCGGGCGCTGGGCCCAGAACGCATCCCACGACGGGAACAGCTCGTGGAAACTGCCGGCGTACGGCTCCCGGCCCGGCCAGCGCATCTTCAGCCCGCCGATCGGCGGTTTGTTGAGGTCGCTGGCGTACCAGTAGCACGGCAAGCGCCGGCGGAAACACCAGCGCCCATCGATACGCTCGTAGTCGTCCCAGTAGAGCATCTGCATGATCACCCACTCCGGCCCGGTTTCATGCTCGTTCTTCGAATACACCACACCCGTGGCGTGGTCGGGGTCGCTGAACTCGATGATGTGCTGGCCCAGGTGGTGCGAGGTGCCGTGAAACTGCTTGCGCATGGTCTCGTCCAGCCAGGCCTTCAGGTGCGCGCGGCCCTGCTTGTCGCGGCCAACCCGCACGTCCTCGGCAAAGCAGTTGGCCATCGCGTCCATGTCGCGCATGTCCAGGGCCAGGGCATACTTGCCGGCCAGCTGGCGGATCGCGTCCAGCGACTCCAGGCGGTCGATGCGCTGCAGCAAGGCGCTGCTGTCCATGCTGGTCATTCCAGCACCGTGTACAGGTCCGAACCCCGGCCGCCGTCCACTGCCAGGCTGGCCCCGGTCACGTAGGACGCCTCGTCGCTGGCCAGGAACAGAATGGCATTGGCCAGTTCGTGGGGCTGGCCGACCCGGCGCATGGGGATGACCTTTTCGGTGTTGGCGCGGGCGCGGGCGTCGCCCAGCATGCCGGCGGTGGCCGGGGTATCGACCACGCCCGGGATGATCACATTGCAGCGTATGTTGTGCGCTGCGCCTTCGCTGGCGGCAGCCCGGCTGAAGTTGATCACTGCCGCCTTGGCCGCCGAGTAGCCGGCCATCCAGGCGGTGCCGAACAGCCCGCAGATGGAGGCGATATTGACGATCGAACCGCCCTTGCCCTGCATCAGCTGCATGGCGGTGCGGGTGCCCCAGAACGTGCCGTCCACCGTGGTGGTGAAGTTGGCGTGCCAGTCGGCGGTGGTCATGCTGTCGATGCCGCCCCACGTGTAGGCCATGGCGTTGTTGACCAGGATGTCCAGGCGCCCGTGACGCTGGGCGGTGGCCTGCAGCGCGGCAACATAGGCCTGCTCGTCGCTGACATCGGCCACCGCCACCTCGGCCCGCCCGCCCGCGGCCACAACCTGTTCAAGTACCGCCTCCAGCGGTTGCGCGCGGCGCCCGCACAGCACCACCAGCGCGCCTTCTTCGGCAAAGCGCAGCGCCGTCGCTGCGCCAATCCCGGAGCCGGCGCCGGTAACGAATGCAACCTTGTCTTGCAGACGTCTGCTCATCAGCTGTTCTCCTGTCAGATAAAGGCCATGCCGCCGTTGACGGCGATGTTCTGGCCGGTGATGAAACTGGCATCGTCACTGGCGAGGAACACCGCTACGCGGGCGATCTCGTCGGTTTCGCACATGCGCCCCAACGGTACGTTCTTCAGCAGCGCCTGCATGTGCTCTTCAGGGATGCCGGCCATCATCGGCGTGTTGGTCGGGCCGGGCACCAGGGTGTTGACGCGGATACCCTGCGCGGCAAGTTCACGGGCAATCGAGCGGGTCAGGCCCATGACTGCAGCCTTGGAGGCGCAGTAGTGGCTTGGCCCTTCGCCGGTCAGTGCGGCGGTGCTCGACAGGTTGATCAGCACCCCCTGGCGCTGGCCCTTGAGCATCAGCCGTGCGCCTTCGCGGCAGCACAGAAAAGTACCGCCGAGGTTGACACCGATCACCCGCGCCCAGCTGTCGTCGGGGGTGTCCAAAAAGCTGTCCAGGGCACCGACACCGGCATTGTTGACGACGATGTCGAGGCCGCCGAAACGTGCCTCGACCTGGCCCATGGCGTCTGCCACCGACGCTGCGTCCGCGACGTTGCAGCCCAGCGCCAGTACCTGCTCGCCCAGGTCGGCCAGGCCAGCGGCCAGGGCCGGCTGGTCGAGGTCGACGGCCACCACCTTGGCCCCTTCGGCAACGAACCGGCGCACGATGGCCTGGCCCATGCCCTGCCCGGCGCCGGTCACGAATGCCACCTTGTCTTGCAGTTTCATAGCGTTCTCCTTGGTTGAAGCGCGTGAGTGCGCCCCATCATTGGCTGCCGGGCACGGGCTCACATCGTCCGATAGGACTAACGCCCACTGCCGGGCTGGTCTGAACGGACGATGTGAGCATTGCCGGCGCAGCCCAGGATCGGATGACGCATGCCGGGCTGGCCCGGGCTTTCCCCTTCAGGCGGCGTGGCGGCCCGCCTGGCATGCAACCCTGAAACCTGCGCAACCTGGAGAACAGCATGAATCAGCCTGTCGACGTGCCCTTGCCCACCGGGCACTACACAACCCTGGCCAACGGCCTGCGCCTGCACTACCTGGATGAAGGCAGCGGCCCTGTGGTGCTGTGGCTGCACGGCAGCGGCCCGGGGGCCAGCGGCTTCAGCAATTTCAAGGGCAATTACCCGGTGCTGGCGGCGGCCGGCTACCGCAACATCCTGCTCGACCTGCCCGGTTTCGGCCGTTCGGACAAACCTGAGGATGTGCGTTACGAGCTGGCGTTTTTCGTCGAGTGTGTCGCGGCGTTTCTTCAGCAGATCGGCGTCAACCGTTGCACCGTGCTGGGCAACTCGCTGGGTGGTGCCATTGCCCTGGGCCTGGCGCTGGGCCATCCGCAGTTGGTGGAACGCCTGGTGTTGCTGGCACCGGGCGGTGTGGAGGAGCGCGAAACCTATTTCCAGATGCCTGGCATCGTGCACATGGTCAATGTATTCAACGCCGGCCCGATCGGGCTGGAGGAAATGCGCAGCATGATGCGCCTGCAGCTGTTCGATGACTCGATCCTGCCTGAGCCACTGCTGCTGGAGCGGGTGGCGGTGGCGCAGACGCAGCCGAAGAACCTGTTCAGCACCATGCTGGTGCCGAACATGCGGGCGCGGCTGGGGGAAATCGAATGCCCGATACTCGGGTTCTGGGGCAGCAACGATCATTTCAACCCGGTCAGTGGCGCCCAGTACATCATCGATGGTGCCCGGCAGGCGCGGTTCATTGTGCTGAACCGGTGTGGGCATTGGGTGCAGGTGGAGCACCGCGAGCTATTCAACCGTAGCTGTGTGGATTTTTTGCAGCATGGTTGATGGGGGTGCCCGCGTTTGAGTTTTTGGCGCCTGTGTAGGTGTCCGCCACAACATGTTCAGCGCCTGTGAAGGTGTTCGCTGCCACATCTTCAGCGCCTGTGAAATCGAGCGCCGCCCGCGCGGCGCTCGATCTCATAGACGCTGAAGATGTGGTGGCGGACACCTCCACAGGCGCTGATAATTGAATGCCAAACCCACCGCCTAACCAAATCTCAAACCACCCCCGCCGGCTCGCTATTCAAGCGCGCATCCCCCGGCCGACCCAACACACACGAGGTCCCCCCCGGGGTGTACATCATCGCCACACACCGGTTACACGCAGTACAAATTGACTGGCAACTCGCCCCACTGGCCAGTTTGTTCACATAATCAGGCTCGGCAATCAGCACCCGCCCCATCGCCACCAGCTCGAACCCCTCAGCCATCACCTGCTCGATGCTGGCCAGGCTCTTGGCACCGCCCAGGTACGCCAGCGGCATCTTCACCGCCGCCCGCACCTTGCGCGCATGCTCCAGCAAGTACAGCTCACGAAACTCGACAACCGGGTCCATGCGCCGCTGGATCGCCATCGCCAGGGCAATCACCGGGTTCTTCTGCTGCACCCGGTTCTCCTTGGGGAACGACGAGCCGAACATGGTGGTGATCGACTCGGCGTTCATGCCGGCACTGAGCACCAGCAAATGTGCGCCCTCCTGTTCCAGCATCTGCGCGATCCTGGCACCGTCTTCTGCGCTGTTACCCGCGCGCACGCCTTCGGTGATGCTGTACTTGCAGATCACCGCCAGCTCCTGCCCGACGGCATCGAGCACCGCGCGCAACACCCGACGCGGGAAGCGCAGGCGGTTTTCCAGGCTGCCGCCGTACTGGTCGCGGCGCTTGTTGTACAACGGCGATATGAACTGGCTGAGCAGGTAGCCATGGCCCATGTGGATTTCCACGGCATCGAAGCCGGCTTCGCGGGCCAGCCGCGCGCCCTGGGCAAAATCACGCACCACCTGCTGCATGTCGGCCTCGTTCATCGCCTGCTTGAGGAACATGCCGCTCATCATGCCGATCTTGTTGAAGCCGCCACTGGCCGACAACGGCCTGGCAGTGGAGCGCTCGCGGATGAAGGTGAAGCAGCCACCATGGGTGATCTGCGCACTGGCCAGCCCGCCCTCACGGTGCACGGCATCGGTCAGGGCCTTGAAGTGCGGCAGGCTCGCACGCTCCAGGATCAACTGGTTGGGCAAGGTGCGGCCATCGCGGCTGACCGCGCAGTAGGCCACCGTGGTCAAGGCAACTCCACCTGCGGCCAGGTTGCCGTGCAACTGGGCCAGCTGCCGCGACGGCACGCCCTGGGTGCTCATGCCTTCGTTGGTGGCGGCCTTGATGAAGCGGTTCTTGAGAGTCAGCGGCCCGATGCTGACGGGGCGGAACGGCGATGCAGGCGTGGTCGGGTTCATGGCGAACGGTATCCTCGGCTTGGGCTAGAAGGTGTACTTGGCGTTGAACGACACATAGTCGCGGTCGGCCAACAGGCGGCCTTGGGCGACATCCGGGGAGCTGAGGTAGGCGACATAGGTCAGGCCCACCTGGAAGTTGCCCAGGTACTTGAAATCACCGCCCACGGTCAGGCGCTTCTCGTCACGGCCCAGGCCTTGGTAGGCGCTGCCATTGACGTTCTGCTGCCAGACCACCCGGGTGGTGAGGTCGAGGCCGTCGGCAATGGACGGGTAATCCATGTACGCGCCCACCCCGAGCAGCGTCGAGCCACGGGTCTGGGTGGCGGATTCGAAATTGTCGAACCGGCCATCCACGCCCGGCCCGCCCCCGGTCACCACCAAGGTGTCGACACCGGCAATGTGCTGGTGCACCACTTCACCCATGAAGGTGGTCTGCTGGGCCAGCAGGCTCGGCCCGAGGATGTACGAGGCGTTGAGGTTGCCCTGCCAGATCTGCCCGGTGGTCGGGGCGCCGTTGTCGAGGTAGACCGACGCACCATCGCGGTAGCTGAGATCACCGGCGTACTGCACGGCATCGCCGACCTTGGAGCTGAAGCTGGCCCCGGTCAGCTCGACATCCTCGAAATAGCCCATGCGGTAGGCGGGCGCCGCATCGGTATTGGCGCGCTGGCTGATGCGCGCGTTCGACGAATAGCGGGTCTGCCCGGTGAAGTCGAAAAACAGCGAACCGACGCGCTCGTGGTAACGGTAGTGAAACAGCCCCACCTCGGTATTCTCGGTGACCCGGTAGCGCACACCCATGCCCCACTGGCCACTGTCGCGCGGCTTGACCTCACCGGCATAGTTGACCGCCGTGAAGCTTTTGTCCGACAAGCTGTCGATCACCCCGGCGCCAAGCCGGAAGAATTCGGCACCCGGGCCGAAGGTGTCGCTGCCGAAGTAGTCGCCCACCGGGTTCAGCTGGGTCTTCTCCCACTCGTACTGATAGAACCCGACCAGCGCCAGGTCTTCGTTCAGCGACCACGACAACGATACCTGGCCCACCGGCAGGTAGGCATCCTTGGCTTCGGTGCCCGGGACGTTGAACTTGGTGGCATCCACCGGCGCCTGGCCCTGGCTGATGTTGGCCCAGAACAGGCTTTCGCCCCAGGCCACCAAGTGGCGACCGGCCTTGAGCGAGAGGTACTGGGTGTCGCCCATCTGGTAGTTGCCATACACGTAGGCATCCAGCAACCGCGCCTTGCTGCCGCTGAGGCGCCGGGTATCTTCGACGAAGCCATCGGCGCGGCCGACCTTGTTCACCGTCTGCGGCGAGTCGTTGTCGTTGCGCTGGTGGTAGACATCATCGTAGAAGTGGCTGCCGCGCAGCACCGCGCCGATATTGTCGTGGCGCAGGCGCAATTCGCCGAACAGGCTGACCCGGTTGGTGATCAGCCCGCCGCGCTTGAAGTTGCGCGTGCCGTCATCGTTGTTGAGGTCGCCAAGGTATTGGCTGGCCTGCTTGGCGGTACGCATCGAGGCGGTGTAGTTGACCGTGAGCGATGAGTCCAGGGTGGTGTCCTCGCCCAGCTCCAGGGTCGGCCCGGCGCAGACGCCACCACTGGCCAGGCCAACGGCCATGGCCAACCAACCGCGCCCGGCAAAACCCCTGGCGGCGCCCTGCGCCAGCCGGTTCGACATAGACATGCTGCTCTCCTTTATTGTTATTGTTGCGGTATGCCGACGCAGCCTGGAACAGCGCACGCGGGCGCACATCGTCCATTTGGTGAAACCGCCAGCACCGCGTTCAGGCCCCGGCAACCACCCCACGCAGGTCGTTCTTGGCCACCTTGTTCGAAGGGTTCAGCGGCAACGCACTGAAAAAGCGCACCTGGCGCGGCACCTTGTAGTTGGCCATGCGTTCGCGGCTCCAGCCGATCAACGCCTGCTCGTCCAGTTGCTGCCCCTGGCGCAGCACCACGCAGGCGCACCCCACCTCGCCCATGCGCGCATCGGCCACGCCGATCACTGCCACCTGGGCGATGGCCGGGTGGCCCAGCAAGGCCGCCTCGATCTCCGCCGGGTAGCAATTGAAACCACCGACGATGTACATGTCCTTGAGGCGGTCGGTGATGACCAGGTTGCCGGCCGGGTCCAGCCGGCCGACATCGCCGGTGTGCAGCCAGCCGTCAGCATCGATGGCTTCGGCAGTGGCGGCCGGGTCCTGGAAGTAGCCCTGCATGATGTGAAAGCCGCGCAGGCAGATTTCCCCGGTCTCGCCCTGCGCCAGGGTGCGGTTTTCGGGATCGCGGATACTGACCTCGGTGCCGGGCAGCGGCCGCCCGCTGGTACCGGCGATAACCTCGGCAGCGTCCTGCGGGTCGCACAAGGTGGCCAGGCCGCCGCACTCGGTCAGGCCGTAGGCCGTGGTCACCACGCTGAAGCCCAGCTGGTTGCGCATGCGCTCGATCAGGCTGGGCGGGATGCTCGCCGAGCCGGTCACGGCAACCCGCAGGCTCGACAGGTCGGTGCTGGCCAGCCGTGGGTGGGCCAGCAACGACAGGTACAAGGTGGGGGCGCCCGGCAGGACCGTGACCCGCTCGCGGGCGATGCGTTCGAACACCGCTTCGGCGTCGAACACCGCATGCGGCAGGATGGTCGCCCCGGCAATCAGGCAGGTCAGCCAGCCTGCCTTGTAGCCGAAGGCGTGGAAGAACGGATTGACGATCAGGTAACGGTCGCCCGGCCCCAGGCCCAGCACCCGCACATATTCGCCAAAGGCGCGCAGGTTCTGCCCATGGGCACTCATCACGCCCTTGGGCTTGCCGGTGGTGCCCGAGGTGAACAGCAGGTCGCAGACCGCTTCGGGCCCGATGCACAGGGCGCGCCGCTCGGCGGTGAGTTTCTCGATGGTGGCGGCGCCACGCAGGAACTGGCTGTAGCTCAGATCGTGCGCGGGCAATGCCCCGGCGCCGTCGAACACCACCAGGTGCTCCAAGGTCGCTGGCCGGTGGGGAGCGAGCAGCGCCGGGTAATCGACTTCCAGAAAACGCTGCTGCACGAACAGCACGCGGCAGCCACTGCGCGCCAGCACGTCCGCAGCTTCAACCCCTTTCATGCGGGTATTGACGGGTACCAGCACTGCGCCGGCGCAGTGTATGCCCAACGCCGCCAGGATCCACTCGCGGCTGTTGGGCGCCCACAGGCCCACCCGATCACCGGCCTGTATGCCCAGCGCCATCAGGCCACGGGTCACCTGCAGCGCCTGGTCCGGCAAATCGGCGTAGTCCAGGCGCATGCCGTTTTCCTCGATGGCGGCATGGCCGGCAAAGCGTTGGGCGCTGTCGAACAGCAAGCGGGCGATGGTGGCAGGTGCTGGCTGCCGGGAAGGGGTGGGATTGAGACTTGGATTCATGCGGGGCTCGCTCATCGGCGTCACTCGGGAAAACGGATACGCAGCTGCCCGCTGGTGGGCACGGCCTGGCAGGCCAGGATCCAGCCTTCGGCCAGCTCGCCGGCATCCAGGGCATCGTTGTGCAGCAGTTCGACATCGCCGCTTTCGAGGGTGCACATGCACGAGGCACAGCCCCCTACCCGGCAGGCACTGGGCGGGTTGAGGCCGGCGCGGTGCATGGCGTCCAGCAAGGTTTCGCCGCTGTCGCAGGCCAGCTGGTGTTCCTGGCCATCCAGGCGCACCGCCAGCTGCGCGGCCACGGCCGCGTCACTTGCGACCTTGGTGGGCGCGTCGCCTTCGCCAGGCAGCGAGACGAAGCGCTCCACATGCACCCTTGCCGGCGGCATGCCTAGCTGCTTCAGGGCTTCGACGGCGGTGTCCATGAACGGGCCTGGCCCGCAGATGAACGCCTGGGCATCGATGAACGGCCGCGCCAGCTCCGCCAGCTGCCCCGCCAGCGGAATGCCCTGCAATGCATCAAGCCAGTGCACCACCTGCAGGCGCTGCGGGTGCACGGCCGCCAGCAGGCGCAGCTCGTCGCGGAAAATCACCGACTGCTGGTCGCGGTTGGCGTACACCAGCAGGATGCGCCCCTGCCCGGCCAGCAGCGCCGAGCGCAAGATCGACATCACCGGGGTGATCCCGCTGCCGCCGCCAAACAGCAGCAGGTCTGCCGACAGGTCACGCGGCACAAACACCCCGGCCGGGGGCAGCACTTGCAGGGTCTGGCCTTCTTGCAGGGCATCGCACAGCCAGTTGGAGGCACGCCCGTCGCGCACCCGCTTTACGGTCACCCGCAGCGGTTCGTCCAGCAGCGGCGTGCTGGACAACGAATAGCAGCGTGGCAGCCAGCCGCCGTCAAACGGCACGCGCAGGGTCAGGAACTGCCCTGGCTGGTAGCGAAAGCGCTCGCTGAGGGCCTCCGGCACCTCGAACACCAGGGAGCGGGCGTCGGCGCTTTCCTCGACCACCCGCGCCACGCGCAAGGCCAGGTAGTCACTCATACGAACGGGTCCGGGTTGGGCAGGCCCAGCTGTACCGCGCCGAAGCTGCGGCCGTAGGCCATGAAATTGTTGGCGATGTGCCCGCGGGCCTGGTGCAGGTCGCGGAACAGGCGCGCCACCGGGTTGCTGTTGTACAGGCCGGACGCAGCCATGCTGCGCAGCAGGTCGCTGACGCGCTCGGCACAGATGTTGGTGACGTAGGAGGACTGGTAGCGGTACAGCAGGCGCGTCTCGGTGTCTGGATACTCGCCGGCGCGGGCCAGGCGCATCAGGTGTTCGTAGTTGCGTTCGAGCACCAGCTTCAGGCAGTCGACAGTGATCACCGCCTCGGCCACGGCGGTCTGCGCCACTGGGTCGTCGGCGGTGCGCGCACCGTGCTTGCCGATGTGCTGCGCGGCGTTGTCGCGGAAGGTGTTGATCGCGCCCTGCAAGGCCCCGATAGCCGAGGTCGATACCGCCCGGGAGAACACCTGGGCAAAGGGGATGGCGTAGATCGGATTGGTGTTCACCAGCCGCCCCGGCGTGGCCTCGATCTGCCAGTTGTTGGTGCGCTGTACGCGGTGTGCCGGCACGAACGCGTCCTCGACCACGATGTCGTGGCTGCCGGTGCCGCGCAGGCCGAGCACATCCCAGTTTGGCTCGATGCCGTAGTCGGCGCGCGGCAGCAGGAAAGTGCCGTGCTCGCTGGCAAAGTCGCCGTCGGCGGGCAGTATGCCGCCCAGCAGCACCCATTGGCAGTGCTCGCTGCCACTGGAAAACCCCCAGCGCCCGCTGATGCGGTAACCACCCGGCACCACCGTGACCTTGGCCGAGGGCATGTAGGTCGAGGAGATCAACGCGTTGTGGTCGTGTTCCCACACCTCGCGCTGTGCCTCCACCGGGTAGCGTGCCACCTGCCACGGGTGCACGCCCATCACGCCGTACACCCAGGCGGTCGACATGCAGCCTTCGGCGAGGATCATCTGGATTTCGAAGAAGGTGCGCGGGTCGACTTCATAGCCACCGAAGGCGCGTGGCTGCAGGGCGCGCAGCAGGCCGGCCGACTGCAGCTCGGCGATGGTCTGGTCGGGGATGCGCAAGTCGCGGTCGGCCTGCGCGGTACGCTCCTTGAGCAGCGGCACCAGGCGCCGCGCACGTTCGATCAGTTCGAGTTCTTCCTGGGTTTTTTCTCGCAAGCTGTGCATCACTGGTTTCTCCCGATCTCGCTGCGCCACTGCGCGAGTTGAAGCCGATGATCGGGCGGTACGCGACAGGCTTCATCGTCAATGCGGACTAGGGTTTGCCGCCACGCTGCGGGGCGTGCAGGGCCTGCCGCGCTAGTCCGTTGAGACGATGCCGGCGGGTGTTGGCGAGGCGATAGTCGTTGCCATCCACAGCCCTGAGGAAGCACCGCCATGAGTATCCTGCAGCGATTTCGAATCGACGGCAGCGTCGCCATCGTCACCGGCAGTGGCCGTGGCATCGGCCGCGCCATTGCCCTGGCCTATGCCGAGGCCGGCGCCGATGTGGTCTGCGCCGCCCGCTCACTGGACGATGTGCAAGGGGTGGCCGAGGAAATTCGCGCCATGGGCCGCAACGCCCTGGCCTTCGCCTGTGATGTCAACGACAGCGAACAGCGCCGGGCACTGGTCAGCCAGAGCCACGAGCATCTGGGGCGCATCACCCACCTGGTCAACAACGTCGGCGGCGGCGGCCCCAACGACCCACTGAGCCTCAGCCCCGAGCAGTTCGACGAGGTGCTGCGCTTCAACGTGTCCAGCGCCTACGCGTTCTGCCAGCTGTGCGTGCCGCTGATGCGCGAGGCCGGCGGCGGCAACATCGTCAACATCAGCTCGGTGGCGGCGCGTTACGCCCAGCGCCACTTCAGCGCCTACGGCACCGCCAAGGCCGCCCTCAGCCACCTGACCCGGCTGCTGGCCCAGGACTTCGCGCCCCAGGTGCGGGTCAACGCGGTCGCCCCCGGCCCCACCCTGACCGCCGCGCTCAGTGGGGTGATGCCCGCCGCGATGCGCCAGAGCATGGAAGCCAACACCCCGCTCAAATGCCTGGGCACACCTGAAGACATCGCCGCCGCCGCGCTGTACCTGGCCAGCCCCGCATCGGCCTGGGTCAGCGGCAAAATCATCGACGTCGACGGTGGCGCCGACAGCAGCGTGTGGGTGGGCTGAACAACGCTTTTCTCAGGCCGGCCTCAGCACACTCGAACCGGCCCTTTTTATTCCCTGTCTGTTCATTTTCCACTGCAGAGACCCCGCCATGGACGCCCACCTGATCACCGCGCTCGGTGACGAGCTGTTCAATGCCCTTCGTGGCCGCCAGACCCTGCCGCCGCTGACCCGCCGCTACCCGGCCATCACCCTCGACCAGGCCTACCGCATTTCGCTGGCCTTCCTGCAGCGCCGCGAAGCGCTGGGTGAGCAGGTGGTGGGCAAGAAGATCGGCGTGACCAGCCGTGCCGTGCAGGAAATGCTCGATGTCCACCAGCCGGACTTCGGTTTCCTGACCAACGCCATGCAGGTCGAGGATGCCAGTGCCGTGAGCCTGGCCCAGCACCGGCTGATCCAGCCCCGGGCCGAGGGCGAGATTGCCTTCGTGCTGGCTGAAGACCTGCACGGCCCCGGCATCAGCGCCGACGACGTGCTGGCCGCCACGCAGTGGGTGATGCCCTGCTTCGAGATCGTCGACTCGCGCATCGATGCCTGGCAGATCCGCATCCAGGACACCGTGGCCGACAACGCCTCGTGCGGTGTGTTCGCCCTGGGTACCCAGCGCGTCGACCCGCGCAGCCTGGACCTGGCCCGGGTCGAAATGCAGCTGCTGAAAAACGGCCAAGCCGCCGGCAGCGGCCTGGGTTCCGCCGTTCAGGGCCACCCTTGTGCGGCCGTGGCCTGGCTGGCCAATACCCTGGGCGAACTCGGCATCCCCTTCCGGCGCGGCGAAATCATTCTTTCCGGCGCGCTTGCGCCCCTGGTGCCGGTGGTTGCCGGCGACCGCATCAGCCTGAGCATGAGCGGGCTGGGCCATTCCAGCCTGCGCTTCGTGCCCTGATCCCCTCTCCCTGGAGCCATGAACATGAACAAGAAGATCCGCTGTGCGCTGATCGGGCCAGGCAACATCGGCACCGACCTGTTGTACAAACTCAAGCGCAGCGAGGTGCTGGAGCCGGTCTGGATGGTAGGCATCGATGCCAGCTCCGAAGGCCTGGCACGCGCCCGCGAGATGGGCCTGAAGACTACCGCTGACGGCGTTGACGGCCTGCTCCCGCACGTGCTCGACGACCGCATCCAGATCGCCTTCGATGCCACCTCGGCCTACGTCCACGCGCAGAACTCGGAAAAGCTCAACGCCCTCGGCGTGCTGATGATCGACCTGACACCCGCAGCCATCGGCCCGTTCTGCGTGCCGCCGGTCAACCTCAAGGCCAACCTCGGCCTGGGTGCGATGAACGTCAACATGGTCACCTGCGGTGGCCAGGCGACCATCCCGCTGGTGGCCGCCGTGTCCAGCGTGCAGCCGGTGGAATATGCCGAGATCATCGCCACCGCCGCGTCGAAATCGGTGGGGCCTGGCACGCGCAAGAACATCGACGAGTTCACCCGCACCACCGCCAGCGCGGTGGAACAGGTGGGCGGCGCCCGGCGCGGCAAGGCGATCATCATCATCAACCCTGCCGAACCGCCGCTGATCATGCGCGACACCGTGCACTGCCTGACTGCCGACACGCCGGACCAGAACGCGATCCGCGCGGCGCTGGACGCCATGATCGCCCAGGTGCAGCGCTATGTGCCGGGCTACCGGCTGGTCAACGGCCCGGTCTTCGATGGCAACCGGGTGTCGATCTTCATGGAAGTCGAAGGCCTGGGCGACTACCTGCCGCGTTACGCCGGCAACCTCGACATCATGACTGCGGCCGCCGCGCGTACCGCCGAGCTGTACGCCGAAGAAATCCTCAAGGGCGAGCTGGTGCTGCGCCCCGCCCCCACTGCTCTGGCCTAAGGAAGCGACCATGGACCTCTCTGGCAAACGCATTACCGTACATGACATGTGCCTGCGTGACGGCATGCACCCCAAGCGCCACCAGATCAGCCTGGATGAGATGCAGCGCATCGCCAGTGGCCTGGATGCGGCAGGCGTGCCGTTGATCGAGGTGACCCACGGCGATGGCCTGGGCGGCAGCTCGGTGAACTACGGCTTTCCGGCGCACAGCGACGAGCAGTACCTGGCGGCGGTGATCCCGCTGATGAAGCAGGCCAAGGTGTCGGCGCTGTTGCTGCCCGGCATCGGTACCGTCGAACACCTGAAAATGGCCCATGAACTGGGGGTCAGTACCTTGCGCGTGGCTACCCACTGCACCGAAGCGGACGTCAGCGAGCAGCATATCGCCCATGCCCGCCACCTGGGCATGGACACCGTGGGTTTCCTGATGATGGCGCACATGAACAGCGCCGAAGGCCTGGTGACCCAAGGCAGGCTGATGGAAAGCTACGGCGCCAACTGCATCTACCTGACCGATTCCGCCGGCTACCTGTTGCCCCACCAGGTCAGCGAGCGGGTGGCGGCGATGCGCGCTGCGCTGCGGCCGGAAACCGAGATCGGCTTTCACGGGCACCACAACCTGTCGATGGGTGTGGCCAACTCGATCGCTGCGATTGCCGCCGGTGCCAACCGGATCGACGCGGCCTGCGCGGGCCTGGGCGCGGGCGCTGGCAACACGCCGATGGAAGTGCTGGTGGCGGTGTGCAAGCGCATGGGTATCGAGACCGGGGTGGATGTATTTGCCATTCAGGATGTCGCTGAAGACCTGGTGGTGCCGATCATGGACTTCCCTATTCGCAGCGACCGCGATGCGCTGACCATGGGGTATGCCGGGGTGTACGGCTCGTTCCTGCTGTTCGCCAAGCGCGCCGAGCAGAAGTACGGCGTGTCGGCGCGGGAGATTCTGGTGGAGATGGGGCGCCGCGGGATGGTGGGGGGGCAGGAAGACATGATCGAGGATACCGCCATGACCCTGGCGCGCCAGCGCGGCTGAGTGAGCTGGCCACAGCATTTTTAGCGCCTGTGAGATCGAGCGCCGCGCGGGCGGCGCTCGATCTCACAGGCGCTAAAAATGCTGTGGCGAGCACCTGTCAGCCCCGATGCAATCCTGTAGGAGCGGGTTCACCCGCGAACACCGGCAAAGCCGGTGCCATTCACCGCAGTCGCCTAGCGCCAGTCAGCCACAATCCCATATTGCAGCGCCAACGCCTGTGCCGCCACGGTGCGCCGCTGGTACTGCGGCGCGCGTTGATCCTCGGCCAGCCACAGCATCACCGCCGCCGGTACCTCGGGCGGGGCGCTGCCGGCGCGCAGGGCAATCACGCCCTGCTCACCGATGGTCGCCTTCAGCGCTTCGGTGGTGACCACGCCGGGGTTGAGGGTATAGGCACGGATACCGCGCTCGCCCAGTTCCACCGAAAGCATGCCGGAAAGCCGCGACACCGCTGCCTTGCCGGCACCGTAGGCATAACCCCAGCCGCCTTTGTCCGCCGCCACCGGCGGGTCGCTTTCACCGGCGCCAGAGGTGACGTTGATGACCACCCCGCCGCCCTGCCCCAGCATCCGCTGCACCACCGCCCGGGTCAGCAGGAACGGGCTGAGGATATAACCGGTGAACATGCGCTCGAGGGTCTCCGGCTGCAGCGCCAGAAAGGTCGCGTTAAGGTCACTGCCCTGGTAGATCGCATTGTTCACCAGCACATCGATACGGCCGAACTCGGCCAGTACCGTTGCGCAGGCCTGTTCGGCCGTGCTGCTGTCCAGCAGGTCCATCGGCACCACCAACGCCCTGCCACCCAGGCTGCAGATAGCGTCGGCGGTCGCGTTGAGGCTGCCCGCCAGCGGCGCGCCGCTGGCATCACGCAGGGCATGCGGGTGCTGCTCGCCCTCTTCCAGGGTGCGTGCGCTGATCGCCACATCATAGCCGGCGCGGGCGAAGGCCAATGCCGCCGCCCGACCGATGCCACGGCTGGCGCCGGTAATGAAAGCCACTTTGTTCATGCAAGATCCTTTTCAGAAGCGCGGCGCACGCACCATTGCGTCCATACCGCCATCGATGAACACCACGCTGCCATGGATGAACGCCGCCTGCCCGGACTGCAGGAACGCCACCAGTGCGGCGATTTCATCCGGGGTGCCAGCACGCCCCAGCGGCGCAACAAAGTCACGCACCGCCTGGCCAAACCGGGCATCGTCCAGCGACGCCTGGTGCAGCGGCGTCTGCACCGCACCGGGTGCTACCACGTTCAGGCGTATGCCGCGGTCGGCCCAGGCCGGCGCCAGTCGCCGGGCCTGGTGGGTCACAGCATACTTGGAGCAGGCATAGGCGATATGCGGCTGGCCCAGCGTATTGGCCAACTGCACTGCGCTGGCCTCGTCCCCCTCCAGCATCGCCGCCGTCATCGGCTGCTGCTCGGCACCCGGCTGGGTCGACGCTACCGAGCCGATCACCAGCGCCGCCGGTGCCTGGCCACGGGCCAGGGCATCCTGCAGGCCATCGAGCAACTGGCTGACACCAAAGTAGTTGACCGCCAGCACCAGCCCGCAGGACGGCGCGGTAACGCCAACCCCGGCACAACACACCAGGCCGTCCAGTACCCCGCCGCTGCGTTCCAGCACCTGGTCGATGGCGGCTTGCCGCCCCTGGGCGGTGGACAGGTCGGCGATAACCTCGGCATTGCTGCGGTCGATACCGATTACCTCATGCCCCGCCGCACGCAACGCAGCACTCACCGCTGCGCCAATGCCCGAGGCACTGCCACTGATAGCTGTAACAGACATAGTGAATCTCCATGATGGGTGCGGCCAGTATCGGCAGGTGGTGCACGCGCCGGCATCGTCCTGGCGGACTACATCCGGCGCGATGGGGTGGCTTCAGGCCCGGCGTGGCAAGGCGACTGCCAGTTGGGGGGGCGGCACCTTGAGGCGGTCTATGGTTTTCAGCGCCACCTTGGGCTTCCCCAACGCGACCACGCTGTTGAGCAGGATGCGCACCAGCTCGGTCTGGCGCCGCACACCGGTCTTGGAAAAGATCGAGCGCAAGTGCGCACGGGCGGTGTTGCGGCGGATGTTCAGCACCTCGGCGGCCTCTTCCAGGGACAGGCCATTGGCCAATTCCATGGCCAGCGCGGTTTCGGCGCGGGTCAGGTTGAACAGCTGCTTGGTCACCACCTCACTGGCCAACGACTTGCTGGCGGCATCGCGGATATACACCAGCGCCGCCGGCTTGCCTTTTTCCTCGGCCCAGTCCAGCGACGGGATCGACTCCACTACCAGCCCCAGGTTGACCAGCCCCGACGGCCGGGTCACCGACATCGCCTCGGCGCTCTTCGGTGCGTCGGGGGAAAAGGCCGCGCGAATCAGGCGCTGCAGTTCACGGTTGTCGCTCGGGTAGGTGGCCTCCAGGCGCCCGCCGACCAGCTTCAGGCCGTCGGCACTGGCAAGGATGTCCTGGGCCACGGGGTTGACCCGCAGCACGCTGCCGCTTTCGTCCAGCACCAGGGTCGCCACCGAAAGCCGGCTGATGGCCTGGGAATACAGGTCGCTCAGCGATTCGCTGCGGTCCAGTAGGTTGTGCACCTGCAAGGCCCGGCGCAGGTGGGGCAGGAACATGCCGCACAGCGCGCGTTCATGGGCCGAGAAGTTGGCCGAGCGCTTGGGCCGGGTGATGCGAAACCGCAGTTTGCCGCCGTCAGGGGTGGAGATGTCTGCCCCCATCACGTGGTAGACGTCCTGCGGGCCACAGAACATCTTGAAGTAACCGCTGAGCTCCCACTCGGTCGAGCTCATGATGTCATCGACGGTGAACACATGGTCGAGGGGCTGGTTGGCGAACGGCGAATTGGTCTGCGGGTAGGTCATGTAGCTGACATCGCCCGCCCCTTCGATATCGCCGGAAATGATCATCACGCCCATGTCGGGCTGGTCGGGCACACGCAGGATCAGGGTGACGTAGTTGGCTTCGTAGAGGGTACGGAAGCTGCCCAGGGCCCGGGCCATCAGCTTGGGGTCGAGGGCGCCTTCATAAACCTCGCCGACCAGGCGGTCGTAGGCGGCCAGGTCGAGGCCGAGGGCGGCCAGTGCATCATGGGTCAAGACAGCTGTGTCCACAGTCTTCTCCTCGCTCGGGTAAGGCGTGGGCCTTCCCTTGTTATTTTTATAATTTCGGCTTGGGCCGGCGGCCCTTTGCTGCAACAGTTGCCCGTGGCCAAGTCTCGCTGGCAGGGCCCGGTGCCGACAATAGGGGCACCGGGTTTATTTCGGTTACCGGATGCTTCAGCGCTGAACACCTGCCAGCACCGCACGCGCTGCCGCCTGCCTGGCCACCAGCGGCCGGCCACGGTTGAACCAGGCGGCCAGCGCCGGCAACAGGAAGATTGCCCCCAGCACGTTGACCAGGAACATGAACGACAGCAGCACGCCCATGTCGGCCTGGAACTTCAGCGGCGCGAAGGCCCAGGTGCAGACGCCGATGGACATGGTCAGCGCGGTGAACACCGCCGCCGTGCCACGTTGACACATGGCCTGATAGAACGCCTCGCGCAGGTCCGCACCGGCCTGCATCTCGTGCTGGATACGCTCGTACAGGTAGATGCCGTAATCGACCCCCACCCCGACCCCCAGCGCCATCACCGGCAGCGTGGCGACCTTCAGGCCAATGCCCAGCAGCGCCATCAGCGCATTGCAGAGGATGGCGACGATCGCCAGCGGCACCAGGATGCACAGCACAGCCCGCAGCGACAGGAACGTCAGCCAGCAGAACAGCGCCACCGAGCCGAACAACGCGCCCAGCATGATGACCTCGGCACGCTTGACCGCTTCGTTGGAGGCGGCCATGACGCCGACGTTGCCCCCGGCCAGCAGGAAGTCGACCTTCGGCGTGCGCACAGCGTCGATGATCCGCCGTGCTTCATTGATCGCGTGGCTGATGGTGGCGCCCTCATGATCGCTGAGGAACACCAGGATCTGCATCTGCTGGCAGCCTTCGGTGACCAGGCCGTCGTCGGGCATGTAGGCCCGCGCGCCCTGGCTAAGGCCACGCGCGGAACCGGGGATGGCTGCCCAGCGCGGGTTGCCCTCATTGTTACCGGCGATCACCCGCTTGCCCATGCCCGCCACGCTTTGCACCGACTGCACGCCGCTGACCGCGCGCATGCGAAAATCAAAGGCTTCCACCGCGCGCATCACCTCTGGCGACAGGCAACCCTCTTCGGTGCCTTTGACCTCGGCAAACACCGACAGCACATCCAGGCCGATCGAATAGCTGCTGATGATGCGGGCGTTGTCCTGGTTGTAGCGCGAGTCGGCGCGCAGCTCCGGCGCGCCGGCGCCGATATCGCCCACGGCCAGGTCCCGCGCCTTCCAGGCGCCTGCTACCAGCAGCGCCAGGCTCAAGCCGAACACCACCAGCGCCGGGCCCGGTTCGGCCAGCGCTGAAAGCCGCCACCACAGGCGGTGACGGCCGGCCCGGGCGGCCTGGGCCTGGCGCAGCGAGGCGGGCTCGAGGTGCAGCCAGGAGAGGATGATCGGCAGCATCAGCTTGTTGGTGACGATCATCAGCATCACGCCAATGCAGGCGGTGACGCCCAGTTCATGCACGATAGGGATATCGATCAGCATGATCACCCCGAAACCCAGGGCGTTCATCAGCAGCGCCAGCGAACCTGGGATGAAGATCTTGCAGAATGCCGAGTGGGCCGCCTGCAGCGAACTGGCGCCGGCCACCACGTCCTGTTTCCAGGCGTTGGTCATCTGCACGGCATGCGACACGCCGATGGAAAAGATCAGGAATGGCACCAGGATCGACATCGGATCGATGCCCAGCCCCAGCAGCGGCAGCAAACCCAGCAACCACACCACCGGCAGCAGCGCCACCAGCAGCGCCACCAGGGTCAGGCGCCACGACCGGGCATACAGCCACAGTAACAGCGCGGTGATGGCGAAGGCGATCACGAAGAAGCCGACCACGGTGTTCAGGCCTTCCACCACGTCGCCCACCAGTTTGGCAAAACCGACGATGTTGATCTCGATGTCGGCGTTGGCGTACTTGTGGCGGATCGCCTCGAGGTGCTCGGCCACTGCAGCGTAATCGACCGCCTTGCCGGTTTGCGGATCGATGTCCTGCAGGTCGGCGCGCACCATCGCCGATTTCAGGTCGTTGGCCACCAGCCGGCCGACCTGCCCGGCCGCAGCGGCATTGCTGCGCACCTGGGCCAGGTCCTCGGCGCTACCGTTGAAACGCGGCGGCACCACCACGTCACCGTAGAAGCCATCCTCGGTGATCTCGATGTAGCGCACGTTGGCGGTGAACAGCGAGGTGACACTGGCGCGGTTCACCCCGGAGATGAAAAACACATCGTCGGTGACATTGCGCAGGGTATCGAGAAATTCCGGGTTGTACAGGTCGCCCTCGCCCTTCCAGCGCACACTCACCAGAAACCGGTTGGCACCCGTGAAATACTGGCTGAAGCGCAGGAAATTGACCATGTAGGCATGGCGTACCGGGATCTGCTTGTTGAACCCCGGGTCAAGCTGGGTATGGGTGGCGCTGTAGCCCAGGCCCAGGGTCAGCACTACGAACAACAGCAGCAAGCCCTTGCGGCCTTTCATCAAGCCGTTGGCGGTGGCCTCGACGCAACGCGCCACGCCAGTCTGTGCCTTACTCATCGGAACGCCTCTTGTTTATCCAGCGTGGCCAGGTTGCCCGCCGGCTCCACGAAAACCCCCTGCTCGCCCCCCAGCAACAGCCGTGAACCGACCATGGTTGCCGAGGTGAGGGTGCCGTGCCCGGCGATCCGGGTGGCGCTTGCCAGCTCGCCCCTGGCATCCAGGCGAACTACCGAACTGCCAGCGCCGACGATCACCAGGCCACCGCCAGGCAAACGGGCGTGGCCGTACAGCGGTAGCGCATTGCCCACCTGGACCTGGCGCCAGTGCTCGCCGAAGTCGTGGCTGACAAACACATGCCCGCGCATGCCGTAGGTAACCCAGTCGCTGGCGCTGAGGCGCACGATGCCGAACAGCGAGCCGTTGTAGAACGCCGGCAAGGCCTGCCAGTGCGCACCGGCGTCGCGGCTGCGCAGCACCAGGCCTTGTTCGCCGACCAGCATGCGCCGGCCGTCCTCACCGCCGTCCATGCCGTTGAGATGGGCGCTGTCGATGTCCAGCGCCAACGGCCGCCAGGTCGCCCCGGCGTCATCGGACTGGTAGAACTTGCCGAAGCTGCCATAGGCCAGCACCCTGTCGGCACTGGCCGCCCACACCCCCAGCAGGGGCTCGCCGAGCTGGTCGTCGTGGCGCACCTCGCGCCAGTGCTGGCCGGCATCGTCAGAGCGCAGGATCCAGCCGTCATGGCCGACCGCAAGCAGGCGCTGGCGGTCGAGGGCCACCACGGCAGTCAGGGCAACTTCGCGCTGCGGCTCGACCACCGCAGGCTGCCAGCTGGCGCCCTGGTTGTCGCTGAACAGGATGCTGCCGCGCTCACCCACGGCCAGCACGCGCGGTTCGAGGGCGAGCAAAGCGTTGACCTGCACCCGGTCGGCACGCAGGGGGTCGTCGGCGGGCGCGGCTTCGGGGCGGGGCAGGAAGGTAAAGACGATGGTCAGCCCCACGAACAGGCAGACCAGATAGCCGATCACCGAGCGCATGGGCATCGCTCCTGATCGAGGGGCAGATACAACGCAGCCATGGAGCCGTTCCTCTTGTTCTTGTCAGGCGGGGGCATGAGGGGATAGTCAGTCGGGAGCGCGGCGCAAACATCGTCCAAATGGCTTAAGGTTTGGCTGTATCGACCTTTAGGCCTTCTGCGCGGGTGAACCCGTGTGCGCCCCCTGTGGGAGCCGCGCTTGCCGGCGATGGGCCGCGAAGCGGCCCCGGCAATTTATGCAACAACTTTGAAATCGTGGGCCCGCGTCGCGGCCCATCGCCGGAAAGCGCGGCTCCCACAAGTACAGCGCACGACTGGAAACCAAGATAATCCTGTGGGCACGGCTTCAGCCGCGAACACCGGAGCAACCGGTGCCATCCGCGCAATCATGCTGATAGCAACACCACAAGAGCCAAACTCGTACGTTCGCAACTGACATTTTTGCCAGTTGCCCCTCTTTTCATCCAGATGAACACTCAATCCGCCCTGCTGCTTACATCGGCTGGGCAGCGAAATCCAGCACCCAGTTGTGGTCTCTAACCGGAGAAGTTGAGATGAGCGCCAAGAAAGCCTACAGCGGAAAGGATGTGTTCAGGTGCTTCAATACAGGCGACCCCGTTACCGTCAACGGGAATGCGTACTACTGGGGGGGAGCCAACAAACGGGTCGCTTTCTTCACGCCAACGCTCGAGTATAGAAACTTCATTGAGATTGAATGGAGCAAGGTCGACAGCATCGAGTGCCTTGAAGAAACAAAGCAAAGAGTAGCGAACGATTTTTCCGAGTTTTTCAAGAGAGGCTGGCGGCTGGTGAAGACCAGCTACCACGACAAACTCCATACCCTCCCTCACCCACTCCTGACCGAGCATAGTTTCGATAAAATTTCGTCCTTCTTTCAGATCGGCAAGGTTTCAATGCGTGACGCCTCAAGAGCTGTATTCATCAACGATGATGACGTCGAAGCATTGAAAGCCAAAATTGCCAACCCCTGGTTTTCAAATAGACTTACCACAGGTTTTTACCCAGACCAAAAATTAAACTACGTGTTCTTTTTCCTAGGCGAAAACACCCCACCACCTGACTTCGTGGACATGGAAGCCACCCGATACCAGGCATTCGTGCATGAAATAGCACCTGATTTTGTTCTTGAACTACCCGGTATCACCCCTCCGCTTACGGTCGAGCCTGCCGTTGAACCTGCCATAGCGCCCGACCTGCTGGCCGAGCTGCCCAGCATGACAGGCTTCGAGCACAGCGCGTTGGGCACCGGTGATTGCGTTTGGGCAAGCCCCTGCCATGTGCTGGCGGACCGGGACCTGCAGCTGGACGAAACCGTTCATGTCTGGGCCGTCGACCCCATCGATGGGCGCGTGCTGAAAACCGTCTCGCTAACAGCGACCGAAGCCAACAAGGCCCGCGTGGCCTGGCCTGTTGCGTTGGTCAAGGCGATCCAGGCCGACGAGACGCTGGTCGAAGGTTCCGTGCTGCTACAGGCCGGGCATCTCTCGAACGACGCCGAACTGACCGAAAACACCGATGCCCCCACCTCGCAAACCTTCACGGGGTACAACAACATCGAGAAAAGCCAGGTCGACCGTTTGTGGGCATTTGATACGCATTGCAGGCTGCTCAGCAACCTTCCGTTCAAGGCCAATCAGGTCTGTGCACTTACGCTTCCAGATGCAGCGCCGTCCCTGGGAGATCGTGCATGCATCCAAGTACGCCACAGGACCAGCCAGCACCTGTACGAATCCCATTTTTTCCAGCCCGAAGCGAACAGCGCCAGCGATAGCTGGAGCAAACAGATGAGCGAATTTGTCAACCAGCACAGTGCGATGCTGAGGGCCGGCAAGCGCCAGGACGATGGCATCAGCATCACGCCCGCGCTGCAGGGTAATCGGCTCTGGATACCGCAACTGTCCGACCTTTCTGTTCAACTTGAAGCCGTCAATTGGCTTGAGCACGCAGCATTCACCGTGAACTCGGACCTGGCCCTGGATAGCAAGGTGATGATTGCGGTACACGATGATGTAACGGGCGCGCCGCTGCCGGGATCGCCGTTCACGTTCTCTCCAAGTATTGAAACGCAGGGGCAGAACCAATGGCCGGCCGCGTTGGCCAGTCAGTTGGCTGGCACCCCCCTGGCACCCTACATCAAACTGGAACAGGCAAGCGGCGGCACGGCCCCTGCAGCGACATGGCGTTGCCTGCGCGCAGGGATTCCCCTTCGCATCTGGATGAGTGAGCCCTTGGCTTCACCTGCTTGGTCAAGCCGCTCCGACGAGGATTTCGATGACGTGCTTGACGCCTGTCTTGGCGACGAAAGTTGTCAGTTGGTCATTGAGAGCCGTGACACGCGCACGGGGCACCTCTGCCACACCTCATCCATTACCTTGTCGGCGATGGAGTCTTCGATAGATCAGCCAGCAAAGCGGGCCAAGCTGGCGAAAACGCTTAACGAGCATTTGAAACAAACCGGGGTTGTTTGGCTGGAGCTCAACATCGACTCCAACGTTTCCGGCACCACCCTGAACAATTGGAAAGTGCATGAAGCAACTGTTCTCCAGCTACAAACAGCACTTGAGAAACTGACATCAACACCCATAGCGACTGGCAGTAAAAGCACCAACCCTTTCCCCATTCATATTAATAAATTCATCCTGAACGGACCAGTCCAGGCACATAACGCCCACGCTACCAACGCCAGCCAGCGCACACCACAACCCGTCACAGACGACATATATTATCTATATGCAGAGCTACTTCAAAAAAAAGTTAGTTCTCCTGGAGTCTTTCCAGTCACTGCAAAGAAAATCATAAAAAATCTTGCACAACTCAATATACACACGCCACCAACCGAGCTGACACACACGGCGCTTGATAAAGTTTCAAAAGTAGTACAATTTAGACAGGCAGACATTGAAGACTCGCCATTCAGCTTCAGCATGCCCGACCCACGCCTCGTGACCATCCAGCAGGGATCTTCAATATTTGATTCCACCTGGGTTATTGCAGCTGGATTTCATGACACACTTACGGGTTTGCTCCGACTTACTAAAACCACTAAACATAGAGACCTTAGCACGCTTGCGCAGATCTTCAGTGACAGAAAATTCATTGAAAAGACCTTATCAAACCTAGCGACCACCCAATGCCACCTCGCAACTATCGACATCCATTTCTCCTCTTTGCGGCAGCAACTCTGCATTTGGCTTGATGCTCAAGCCATCGATAGACGTTTTTCTCTAGTTTCCTGCAGCCGCAATGACTACGGACTTGCACTCGACTTAAACGTCCCTTTCGAACCCGATGAAGTTAGCGCTTCAGCAGGGATTTTGATCGGCATCGTGTCTCCTGAATTTCTTTGGAGAAAAATTCAGAGCTGCACAACAACAAAAGAAATAAGTATCGAAGAGCCTGCGCACGACACACTGTGCGCCGACATGGCAAATACCGACGGGTCCGAGCTCTTCGCCTCTAGCAGCTCGCAGCCCCATGGCGTCTCGCCTCAGACAGGCCTGTTCCACTTCCATCACACAGTTGCAACGCTCTCCTGCCTTTCCGGCAGTACGCCTGCGATCACACTGGCGCTTAACTACTCACCGTTACGTGCCAACGAAAGCGCCCTCGGCGATGGCTTCGCGTTCTCCGGTTTTTCTTCTTACGACAATCGAAAGCGGCGCCTGGTACTGGGTAACGGGACCGTGCATGAGCTCAGCATTGATAACATCAAGCAACTGATCGAAGGCGAGCCGATAGTATGCCTTGACTATAGCCTCAAAGCGGGCCAAGGGACTACCGACGAGTTGAGCGCTGAAGGTGGTAAACGAAAGGTCTATCACCTGACGGCTTTCACGATCGAATATCTTAACGGCCACGAAGAAGTGCTTGGGCTCCCCCAGGCCCATGACAACCTGGAAAGTGGCGGGACCTATAAAGATAACCTTAAAGGCCAGATCAATGGAATTATCGCGAAAATCGATAAAGCACTGGAGGACCTGAAAACACCATCAACAGATTCGCCGCCAATATGGAGCATTATCGGTGGGCTGTTGACCGGAGGCATTGGCTTTTTGCCAGGTTCAAAAGTTGATGACTACGAAAAAACCCGCAGCATGCAACTCTCTTCCATTGTCGCGGGCTTTATCAACACCACATGGGGCGCCGACTTATTAGGCAAGGATCGGGAAAGACTCAAACAGGTCATCGCGAATAAAAAAGATCTGAACAATCTGAAAACCGAAATGGCGCTGGCACTCGCCGATATCGAGCGCAATGCCTTGATCCTGGTGCCACTGCAACTCAAGGCCGACAACAGAGCGCTGCAACTGGACTGGCAAGGCGTAAAGGGCCATGTCCGCCTGAACAGCATAAAGGACGGTGTCAACGTGCTGCTCGAGGCCGAACACTCCGCCGAGCCGGTGCTAAAGGGTAGCCAACAGAGCGTTTTCACCCTCTGGCCAGAGACCGATGAGCGCTGCTGCATCACCCTGGACATCAAAGACTGCCTGCTTAGGCGTTTGACTCGATCCAGCGGCTCCCAGACGGACAAGCCCGACCAGCGCCTGTACTTCCAGTACACCGTGTCGGCAACGCTGGACAATGTATTGTGCTGCATTGCCGAGGACGATGGTTCACGGGAAGTGGTCGCCTACGACGAGTCATTTTACAATTCAGCACCTCGTGTCGCGCTGCACACCTTGGTACCCGGTGGCCAACAACCCAATACCCACCATGCCTGGGCCTGGGAAGGTAGAAAGCAGATCACCGCAGCCACCCGCTACGCGCACGCCCCTGTCGGCAGCGACCTGGAACAGGTGCCATCCACCCGCTGGGAGTGGTCCCACAGCGCTGACGGTGCCACGCAACTTGCGCGCCTGATCGAAAAAGTCCCCGGCGAGCAGCAGCGCATCACGCGCCATGTCTATCAGACCGACCACGCCGTGCCCGCTCCGCTGCGCCAGCCGCGGCAAACAGAGCAGCACATCACCGTCGAAGATCTCCGCGTCGCCGCCACTGCCGAGGAACAGCAGCCATGACCAGCACGGATCAGACCACCTCCAGCCCAGCCCCCACCCTTCCAGCCGCTTCGCTCACGGAAACCGCGCTCACCCGTTACCGCCCCGGCGGCCTGGAACCTATACAGTTCATCACTGACGATGGTTTGCACACACGGCTCTGGTACTACGAGGCCGACGCCCATCCACTGGATATCAGCAAGCTGGTTGCAGGGCTGACACTGGCCAAGGTCACCACCGGTACCAACGCCACGCAAGGCACCACCGGCAGGGCGCTGGCCGATGCCACCCAGCTCACCTGCACCGAGCGCCCGGCGGCGGGTAAAGGCCTGCTGCCACTGTGCGCGCAGTACCAGTACCTGCTGTTGCCCGACGGTACCCGCCAGGCCCCGGTACTGACCCTGTTCGGCTACGCCCTGAACCAGCGCGACGAGCACGGTACCCTGCTGCCCAACACCGTGCTTACCTTCGAAGGCTTCGAAGCCTTTGCCGACAGCGACACCCTGGCCTTGATGGACGTGAAGCTGGCCAAACCGACAGCGTTGTCCGTCTCCCTGGTGCAGGCCAACTACCAGCACCAGGCCGGCGCGGTCCGCAGCAGCGAACGCATCGCCACCCAGTGGTACCAGAACGACAACGCACGCAGCACCCAGACCGTGACCGAGGTAGTGACCATCGGCCAACAAGCCGCCACCCTCGAACTGTTGCGCACCACGCCCTACTCGACGGCAACGGCCATCCTCCAACGCCACATCGTGTCGGCGCGTACCGGCCGCCTACTGCGTGAAACCCGGCAAGACAGCGAGGGCAAGGCCATAGCGTTTACCTGCCATCGGTACGATAGCCTGGGCCGGGGCGTGCGCAGTGACACCTATGCGTTCAATGAACAGGCCTTTACCACTGGCTTGGTGACCTCGCTAGTAACCACCCACTCGCAATCCATCCACTACTCGGAAGACGGCGAGGGAACCTGTGTCAGGAGTTGCGACGTCCACGGGCGTCACCAGCGGTGCTATTACGATGGCCAGCAACGCATGGTGCGCCGGGAACTGCAACGCGTGCCAGGGCCCGACCACGGTGCCGGCAACTACTGCACGGTGGAACAAACATCCTGGGACAGCGATGGGCAAATGGCCGGCCAAGTGATGTTCGACTACTTGCCCGGGGGCCTGCGCATCGACAACGTCAAAGCACTGCCCGAGCGGAGCAAGGACTGGTTCTGGCAGGCCCACGGGCATGACCCGGTGGTTACCGACACAAACCAGAATGTGTCGCTGACCACCCGCTCCACCCTTGGGCTGATCTCGCAGGGCGCACTGAGCACTCAACAAACCACCCAGCGCAACCTGCGGGACGGGTCGG
The DNA here is from genome assembly GCF_059295255.1 of Pseudomonas sp. 8_5_2. NCBI lineage: Bacteria > Pseudomonadati > Pseudomonadota > Gammaproteobacteria > Pseudomonadales > Pseudomonadaceae > Pseudomonas > Pseudomonas sp. 8_5_2. The sequence goes on along the minus strand of NZ_CM181238.1, from coordinate 2,501,246 downwards.
TCACCCTGACGCACGAAGCATGGAAAGGCCTGGAGAAACCTGCCGCCGGTGCAGCCATCACAACCACCCAGACGCTGAACCAGAAAGGCCAGCGCACTCAGGTGACCGAGGACATCCCCGGCTATGCCAAGCAAGCCAGAACCTGGAATATCAGCTACGACGGCCTGGGGCGCGCAGAGACACTGACCCAACCGGACAAATCGATCATTACCTGGGCCTACGAAGGCTTGAACGATGCCCCAACCCGCATGAGCGTGAAGAAGTCGGCGAACGCGCCAGAACGGGTACTGGCCAGCCGCACGTTCAACGAGGGCGCCGTGGCGACGCTGGTCAGGGGCAGTGATACCAGTCAAACGCTGCGAACCCGGCCAGACGGTTACGTGAAGCCAGACGGTACCAGCCTTTACCATGCACGCAACGACGATGGCAGCCTGTCCTGGTATGCACAAAAAGGCAGCACCGATAGCAAGACACCCTTGGTAACCTTCAAGTTGAGCCCCGTCACACAGGCCTTGCAGGCCGAACGCCCGGTGCAGGGTGATCATCAAAGCCTGGTCACCAGCGAAACCTTGCAGCCGCTGCTATTGGGCACCTGGCGCTTCAACCGGACGGTGCACGGGCAACAGCAGCGCGATGAGGGTTCGGCCTCCCTGCGCGGCGTCTTGACCGGCACATGGAACAGCAACAACCTGCCCCTGCAGGCCTGGGAAAATGCCCAAGGTTACCGCAGCCGGTTGCGCCGGGGATCACTCGAATACCAATACACATACACTGCACTGGGCCAGTTGGCCTGCCTCACGGTGCAAGACATGCGCAGCGGCCGGCACTTGCAGGTGCTGCACGACTACGATGCCTTCGGCCGCGAAACCAAGCGCAGTTATTCGCTGAACGGCCAGGAAAAGGTGCGCTACGAGCAAACCTGGTCACCGGCCAGCCAGCTGCTAAGCAAAACGCTGTACCGTGACGGCACACGGGCAAGAACTGAGACATTCGTCTATTACACCAGTGTGACCGGTACCAGCGATGAATTGCAGCAATGGACGGTGGACGCAGTGGCGGGCGAGCAGGTCAAGGATGACGAAGGGCATGCCATCAAGGAAGAGGCTTACCAATACGACGAACTGGGCAGCATGACCCAATGCTCGACCACGCGTAGCAACAACGACACGCTGGTACGCAGTTATGCCTACGACGATGCGATGCATCCAACCCGGCGTACGGCGATCACCTGCGCCGCGACACTTGCCGGCAAGACCAGTACCCGCACGGTCACCCTGACGTACGACGCCAACGGCAACCTGGCGACCAACGAGCGGGAACAGACCCTGGCCTACACTGACAGCGGCCGCCTCAGGTCAGTGACTGCCAAGGGTGGCACGACGCCGCTGACCTATTACGAGTACGACGAACATGACCGGTTGATTGCCCAGTGTGATGTCGTCAACAACCAGCGGCGCATCCTCAACTATGGTGCCAATGGCCTGAGTGGGGAAACCTGGCTGGATGGTGCAGGCAAGGTGCTCAAGCGCCTGACGCTGGATGACCAGGCGGGCCTGGCGGTTGCCTTGGGCGATCAATGGCTGTTCGTGCTCGGCGACCCGCAGACCGGTGGGGGTGACGAATACCAGTTCAAGGACGGCGCCTGGGTTCGCCATTCGGTCACGTTCACGCCTTGGGGCGTTACCCATCTGGCCACCCTCAACGCTCAATCGGTGGGCGTCGGTTACAACGGCCAGCGGGTGGATCGGGTGACGGGGGGTTTCCATCTCGGCGACGGCTACCGCGTCTACGACGCCCAGCACAAAGTGTTCTGCCAGCCCGACGACTGGAGCCCGCTGGGTGCAGCCGGCCCGAATGACCGTGCCTACTGCCCGAAAGCCGACCCGGTCAACTTCGAGGATCCCAGTGGCCACATCATGCTCAACCGCCAGGCCCAGGCCGCGAGCCTGACCCGGCTCGACACCATTATTGCCGCGCTTACTCCCAGCACGGAGACAGCGCCACCCCAGGCTGCCAGCACGGGGGATTGGCTGTTGTTCGCTGGCCTGACGATTCTGGGCGGGCTGCTGATCGTAGCTTCGGCAGGCACCCTGAGTGCGCCGGTGATCGCCGGGCTGATGATCGCCTACACAGCGGGTGCCGCAGTTACGGCGACGGGGATGGCATTGAGGCAGTCGAACCCGGAGCTGTCGCGGATATTGGAACCTGTGGGGCACGTGATGATGGCGTTGGCCAGTGCGCCGGCATTCGGCTCGCAGATGGCCGGGGTGGCGAAGGCGGTGATATATGGATCGACGCTGGCGTATGCAGGTTTGACCATCGCTCAGGTATCGGTGCAACAGAGTAACCCTGAACTGGCCGAGAAACTGGGATGGGCGGCGATGGCTGCTGGCCTGGTTGACCTGGCGCATGCCGGAGCGAGTAAGCTGAGTAAAGCGCTTGGCGAAGGGTTTCATAGGCTGCGCGCTTTGCGCGCATCGCTGGGACCAAGACGATTCAAATATGCCGTCAGATCACCCCATGCTCCGCGACCTACCTCGTATCCGGGCAATCCCATGGGAGGTAAAACTGCAGGGCTCAGAGTATTCGGAAACAAGTCTCAACAAGTGATTTCTCAAGCAGCCCCCGGTAGGGCTCCCGTATGGTATCAGGACACCCTGCCCGGGCCCCAGCAGAGAATACTCTGGACCGCTGATATGACTGTAACTCACAGCGACGTAAAAGATGCGCTCATTAAAATATCCAGGCGCAACTCAAAAAGTGACATCCATGCTTATACAGGTGCTCACGGCGAAACAACTGGAGACAACTTCACTAGCTACCGAAGCACCCTAGGCAAAGTTACAGTCAGACGCGACCCTTATCTCAACGACGTAGAATTCCTTCTTGAAGACAAATCTGCCTTTTCCCACACCAAACCCAGCGACCGCTTGCGCAGACTAGTCACAGAAGACGACGTCAACAGCTTCAATATACTAAATGGAACCAACTATGATTATCGAGATGTACGCAGAAATTTACGCAACCGGAAGATCTACATTCATGATCTGAGAGGTAGCGATCTCAAAGGGGTCACCCGTGCCCAGCTCGACCAATGGGAGTCTCTTCCAGGCCATCACCTTCATGCTTACTGCTTCTCCAGGAATGACGAGCGCTTGCTTCATACTTATAATCTCGCCCCTGTCATTAGTTATCTAGGTTAACGCATACCTACGCCTCATGACTACTTCCGGCACAATAGGCCTTGCAGGTAGAAAGTCCCGAGATTTGAAAGAGGTGCTCTTCGAGTACCTCTTTCAAAACATCATCACGTTGTGGCCCGAAGTGACCTGATTAATCACCCGGATCAGCGCGAACTTCAGCAACCACCGAGCGATCGCGATACGCCCATTTCTGATTTGAAATGCTGCGAGCTGCTCAGCGTTGGTAGAGAATCACCAGGTCATTGATCACCGACGGCCGCTCCTGGCCGACCACGTGGGTGTTGATTTCCAGGGTCAGCTGGGTGCCGCGCTGGTTCAGCTCGACCGCCTTGACCCGGCCCCGGGCATGAATGCGCGAGCCGGCCGGCACCGGCGCCGGGAAGCGCAGGCGGTCGGAGCCGTAGTTGATCTGCGTGGTGAAGCCGGTGATCTCGAAGCCCAGCGCCAGCTTCAGCCGCGATTGCAGCACCTGCACCAGCGCGCCGTGGGCGATGGTGCCGCCAAACGGGCTGCTGCGCCGGGCCCGCTCAGGGTCGGTGTGGATCCAGTAGTTGTCACCCGAGAGCTCGGCAAAGGCATCGATCAACGCCTGGTCCACCAGCAGGCTGTTGCTCCAGCCGCTGAACTGTTCGCTGACCAATGCCTGCAAGGCCTGTGCATCATTGCAATCTACCTGCACGCTGCTGCCAGGCTTGGGCTCGACCGCTGGTGTGTCAGCGCCGCCCGCCAGGGCTTCGAGGCTGTGCACGTCCTGCTCCAGGCCGGTAAAGCGCAGCAACCGCGTGCCTTTGCCGTCAGCCTCGGCGAACACCGGCTGCAAGGCCATGCCGATACGAATCTGCGCCTCGTCCAGCCCGACCAGGGTGGTGTTGATGCGCACCCCTTCGGCCAGTTCCACCACCGCCAGGGCCTGGGGCATTTCATCGGCAAAGTCCGGCAAGGTTGCAATGCGCGTCAGGGTATAGCTGTACAGGCTCGCCTGCCCCGCCACCTCGCGCCAGGCCGGGTCTGGCGCCAGGCAGGCCGGGCAGTGCCGGCGCGGGTAGAACAGCCACTGCGCACACGCGTTGCACTGCTGGATCAACAGCCGCCGGGCCTTCAGGCCCTCCCAGAACGGTGCGGAGATTTCCGTCGCCACAGGCATGGGTTTGTTATTGGACATACTGGTTATGCTCCCTGAAGGATCAATGCGCCCTGTTCGCTCATCACGCCACCGGTGCCGGAGACGTACACGCTGTCGCAACGCTGCAGCTGGCGCTCGCCGGCCGCGCCGGCAATTTGCGTGACCGCCTCGATGACCTGCGACATGCCGCCAGCAGAGCCGGCCTGGCCAAAGCTGAGCTGGCCGCCATGGGTGTTCATGGGGAAGTCGCCGCGCCAGGTCAGATCGTGCTCGCGCACGAACGCCATGCCCTCGCCTTTGCCGCAGAAGCCCGCGTCTTCCAGGGTGAGCAGCGCGGTGATGGTGTAGCAGTCATAGATCTGCGCGGCATCGACGTCTGCCGGTTTCAGCCCGGCCATGGCGAAGGCACGCTGTGATGCCGGGCCGATGGGCGTGTGCAGCATGTCCTGGGCATAGGACGGCGACTTGAACGCCAGGTGTTCGCCAAAGCCGGTAATGAACGCTGGCCGCTTGCGGGCCTTGGCCGCCAGTTCCTTCGAGGCGATGATCATGGCGGCACCGCCGGCCACCGGCATGACGATTTCCAGCACGTGCAGCGGGTCGGCGACCATCCGGCTGGCCAGCACCTGCTCGACACTCAAAGGCTGGCCGAAGAACATCGCCTGCGGGTTGGCCTGGGCGTTGCTGCGCTGGTCCACCGCAATCTTGGCCAGGGCCCTGGGGTCGTAGCCGTACTGGGCGGCGTAGCGCTGGGCGATCATGGCATAGCCGGTGTTCTGGCCCATGTGCCCGTACGGCAGGTCGAACTCCGCTTCGGGGGCACCGAACGCCGTGCTGTGGCCGCCAAAACGCATGGCCCGGGCCATCCAGCCGGGATCTTCATCCGGCCCCAGCGGGGCCATGCGCGCTGGCAGCACGCACAGCACGGCCTGGCACAAGCCCAGTTCGATGGCAGCGGCGGCGCGCCAGACCATGCCCACCGAAGTACAGCCGCCAAGGTCGACCACCTCGGCAAAGTTCAGGCGAAGGCCCAGGTATTCGGCGGCCATGGCCGGCACAAACACCGAGGCTTCGTGAAACTGCGGGCCGTTGATCACCAGGCCGTCGAGGTCCGAGGCTTGCAGGCCGGCATCGCGCAGGGCCTGGGCGGCCAGGTCGGCGACCTGTTCGAGGTGGAACATCCTGGGCGCCGTCGCGTACTTTTCCGGCTTGTACTGCGCGGTACCCACTATTGCTGCGTGGCCTTTGAGCCCCATAGTGCCTCCATGCCGGAGCCGCAGGCCCCGGCGTTGTCCAGGTGGTCGGTCAGAAGGTGTATTTCATCGAGAACGTGGCGTAGTCACGGTCGGCATAGGGCCGCTTGATCGGGTCGGGCGAGCCCAGGTAGCCCACGTAGGTCAGGCCGACTTCCAGGTTGCCCAGGTACTTGAAGGTGGTGCCTACGCTGATGCGGCGGTCGCCCTGCACGCCGGCGATGCTGCCGGACATGGGCGTCGAGCCGCTGAACACATTGGAGAAGCGCACTGGCACTTCCAGATCCCAGCCTTGGAAAACCCCCGGATAACTGAACGATGCGCCCACGGTGTAGGCACTGGCGTCGCGGCTCTTCCAGCCGGATGCGGTCTTGTAGGTGTAGTCATCGGACGCTCCAACCAAGGGTGTCAGGCTGGGCAACAGGGCCACGCCTTGCAGGTTGCTGGCTGCGGAAGTGGCCTCGACACTGTCCACCCGCACATGAATGATCTCGCCGGTCAGGGTGGTCTGGCTGGCCCACGGCCGGTCACCCAGCACGCGCATGGCCGAAAGCTGGAACTGCTGGCCCTTGCCCTTGGCTGCAGTCGGTCCCATGCCCGTGTTGACCAGCACCGGCGCGCCGTCGCGGTACGACCACTCGGCCCCTATCTGGGTATCGCCGAGCTTGGTCGAGGCGCTGATACCGGTCAGTTTGATGTCTTCGAAATACTTCACCCGGTAGCCGTTGGCGGCAAAGGCGAACAGGCCGCCACCGACGGGCACCGGGCTGTAGCCCACCAGCGCTGTGGCCGGGTTCTTGTCGTGGTAGTTGACGTGAAACAGCGACAACTCCAGCGCCGGCACCGGCCGGTAGCGCAGTTGTATGCCCCACTGGCCGCTGTCGCGGGGCTCATCGGTACCGCGATACGGCACATTGCCCGTCGGGGTGATCAGGAATTCGCGCCCTGGCCCGATCACATCGGTGCCCGACAGGTAGCTGCCCACCGGTGCCAGTTCGGTGCCCTTCCACTCGTACTGCACGTAGCCGCCAAAGGTGAACTGCGGGTTCAAGCGGTACGACGCCGACACCTGCCCCACCGGCAGCAGCACTTCCTTGACCTCGACCCCCGGTTGCGCGGCCTTGACCGCATCAGAGGGGTTCTGCACGCCGTTGACGCCGGGGTAGTACAAGCTTTCGCCCCAGGACTCGATGTGGCGCCCGGCCTTGACGTCGAGCATCGAATCGTTGTCGAAACGCCAACCACCGAACACGTAGGCGTCCAGCAGCCGGGTACGGCCGCCGCTGTAGTAACGCGCATCGCTGGTGAATTCGTCGTTGTCACCGGCCTTGTTGACCGTGGCCGGTGAGTCGTTGTCGTTCTTGCGGTGGTAGACGTCGTCGTAGAAGGTGCTGGCGCGCACCACGGCGCCGTAGTTGTCCATGCGCAGGATCATCTCGCCCAGGGCGCCCACCCGGTTGGTGGTCAGGCTGCCCTGGTTGAAGTTGCGGTTGGCGTCATCGGCATTGACCCCGAGCAGGCGGTCACTGGGCTTGCCCAGGCGCACGCCGATGCCGTAGCTGGTGGTCACCGACCAGTCGATGGTGGCGCCATTGTCGAACTCCAGGGTTTCCCCGGACCAGGCCGGCGTCGACGCCAGCGCGATCGCCGTGGCCAGGCTGGCAAGCTGGACACTGCGGCAAGCAAGGGCAGTGCCGTCATTGTTGTTCTTGTTGATCACACGGACTCTCCTGAAGGGCAACCGACTGGCCGCCTGGAATGTTCAACGTCGCCGTCGGGCCACCCGCCGCCTGCTGCGCGGGTGCCTGCCGGGCACGGCGATAGCGGTAAAGCGGTGGCTGGTACTCGCGCACGAGCAGCCCTTCGGCCATGAGGTAGTTGGCGTGGGCCAACGTTTCGCCAAGGGCCATCAGTTCGTCGAAACGACCGGACAGCCTGGGGAACAGCGCAGCCATCAGCTCAAGCGCGGTAGAGGGCGCCTCGCAGCTGGCCAGCAGGCGCGCGAGCTGGGCCTGGTGATGAGCCTGCAACTGGTCGAGCCGGGCATGCAGGTTGCAGAACGGCCGCTCGTGGGCTGGCAACACCAGCACGCTGTCCGGCAGGCTGCGCAGGTGTTCCAGCGAGGCCAGCCATTCACGCAGCGGGTCGGCCTCGGGCTCGGTGGCATGCACGCCCACCGTCGGGGTGATGCGCGGCAGGACCTGGTCGCCGGCAAGCAGCAGGCTGCCATCCTCGGCATACAGGCAGGCGTGCTCCGGGGAATGACCACGGCCGACCACCACGCGCCACTGGCGGCTGCCGATGCGCAGCCGATCACCCTCACGCAGGCGCCGGTAGCTGTTGAAATGCAGCGGCCGGAAATGGCCGTTCTGCACCAGCCGATAAAGCTCGCCGATCTGCTCGTCGCCAAAACCGGCCTTGGCATAGAAATCCACGAAGTCCCAGCCCGGCGCCTGCTCGCCTGGCACGGCGACATACAGCGAGCGGTATTCCGCAGCAGTCATGTACACCGGGCAGCGAAACCGCTCGGCCAGCCAGCCGGCGACGCCGGCATGGTCGGTGTGGTAGTGGGTGCAGATCACCGCCAGCAGCGGTTGGCCGGCGAACACCTGCTCGAACACCCGGGCCCAGACCTCTTGGGTTTGCGCTGTGTTCATGCCGGTGTCCACCACCACCCAGCCGTGGTCATGGCGCAACAGGTAGAGGTTGATGTGGTCAAGGCGAAACGGCAGCGGCATGCGCAGCCACCACACCCCCGACGCTACCTCGCACGCTTGACCGCTCGCTGGCGGCTGCGGCCAGGGGTAGCGCAGGCCGCCACGCAACTCATGGCCGTTGTCGTCGAGCTCAGCCATGCTGGCCACCGACGAAGGCTGGCAAGCCCAGCTGCGCAAGCAACGCGGGCGAATACGGCTGGTAGGTCTGACTGCGCTCGTCGCGAATGAACAGCGGGTCGGTACAGGCATCCGGGCAGTAACCCTGGCGCTGCAGGTCGACCTTGCGCAGCTTGAAGGTGCTGGTCAGGTCTGCCGCGGCAGTAACCCGCACAAACACCGGCGCGGCGTAACGTGGCAGCCTGGTGTCGGTCAGGCGGTAGAAGGCCTGCGGGTCGAATGCCTGGCCGGCCTGCATCAGCACCGCGGCCATGCCGGCGCGGCCCTCGTGCTGCGGCACCTGCACGCCATAGACGTTGATCAGCTCCAGGCCCGGCAGGTCGCCCAGGGCTTCGGCCACCTCCTGGGTGGAGACGTTTTCGCTCTTCCAGCGGAAGGTGTCGCCGATCCGGTCGACAAAATAGCAATAGCCGTCGGCGTCCTGGCGCAGCAGGTCACCGGAGCTCCACCAGGCATCGCCCTCACGCAGCACATTGCGGCGGATCTTGCTCTCGGTGGCGGCGGCACAGGTGTAGCCCTCGAAGCGGCCACCACCGATGTCCGGGTGGTCGACGATGAACCCCATGGCCTCGCCCACCTCGCCCACTTCGCACAGCTGGTAGAAGCCGTGTTCATCGCGCGGGTGGCAGTCGTTCTCGACGTCGAAGCGCACCAGGCGCAGGTTGGTACGGCTCCAGTCCGGGACCCGGCCGCACGAGCCGAGGTAGTTGTCTACATTGATCAGGTTGGTGTTGGCTTCAGTCGCCCCCCACCCTTCGAACACCTGGATCGGCCCGAACCGCTCCACCCAGCGCTGCCAGGTTTCGCCCGACAAGCCGGCACCGAGCATGCAACGCAGGCTGTGCTCACGCTCCCCGGCCTGCGGCGGCCGGTTGAGCAGATAGCGGCAGATTTCGCCGATGTACTGGAACACGCTGATGCGATGGCGAGCAACGTCGCTCCAGAATTCGCGCACGCTGAACTTGCGCCGCACGACAATGCTGGCCCCGGCGCGCAGTGCGGTGGACGTCACCGACGTGGCGGCGGCGCCGTGGTACAGCGGCAGGCAGCAATAGAACACATCGTCGACGCCGGCCTCCAGGGTCACCTGCATCACATCGCCCGACGACAGCCAGCGCATATGGCTGTAGCGCGCGGCCTTGGGCAGGCCAGTGGTGCCCGAGGTGAAGATCAGCAGCGTCGGCGCCTGGGCTTCGATACCGGCGCGCAGTGCTGCGGGCAACGGGGTACGCGGCGCACTGGCAAGCCCGGTGGCGAAGGTGCGGTCGACCCCTTCGGGCAGTTCACCGGGCCATGGGGTTTCGGCATCGGCCACCATCCACAATGGCAGCGCGGGCAACCCGTCGGTGGCCTGCAGGTTGCCCAGGCATTCTTCGCCCACCACCAGCGCCTTGGCCGCGGTCGTCTGCAGGGCATGCAGCAAGGGTTTGCCGGCCACTTGGGTGTTGATGAACGCCACCACCACGCCAAGCTTGACCAGGCCGAACCAGCAGGTGAAGAACGCCGGGCGGTTTTCCATCATGATTGCGCACACGTCACCAGCCTGCAGGCCGGCGGCACGTGCGCGGTGGGCCATCTGGTTGGCCTGGCTGTCGACTTCGGCATAGCTCAGCACCTGGTCGCCCGCGATCAGGAATGGCCGCTCGCCGTGGCGGATGGCCTGGGCCTCCAGGCGGTCGGCGAGGGTGTACAGGTCACGCGGCTTGATTTGCGCACTGGCCTCGGCGCGCAGGTCGAGCAGCGCCTGGGTGTGCTCGCGGCTGACAGGCGCCAGGCTGCTCAGGCTGTGCGGCAGGTTCATTGCGTCACCTCCAGGTGCTGCTGCCAGGTTGGGTAATCGCTGTAGCCGCGGGCACCGGGGGTATACAGGGTCTTGCGGTCGAAGCCGGCCAGCGGCCTGTCGTGGCGCAGGCGTTCGACCAGGTCAGGGTTGCCGATGAAGAGGCGGCCGAACGACACCGCCGTGCCCTCGCCCGCTGCCAGCGCCGTGCGGGCGGAAGCTGCGTCGAAGCCGTCGTTGAGGATCAGCCCCTGGGGGCCATGCGCGCGCGCCAGGGCAAAGGCATCCAGCCCGGGCACGGGCGAGCGCATGATGTGCAGGTAGGCCAGCCCCAGTGGTGCCACCGCCTGGCACAGGGCCGTAGCGGTGTGTTCAGGTTCGCGGTCGTCGATGTCGTTGTAAGGGTTGCCGGGGCACAGCCGCAGCCCGACCCGGCCGGCGCCGATGGCCGCGGCCATGGCTTCGAGCACTTCCTTGGCAAAGCGCACCCGTTGCTGCACCGGCCCGCCATACGCATCGGTACGCAGGTTGCTGCCCGAAGCCATGAACTGCATCGGCAGGTAGCCACTGGTGCAGTGCAGCTCGACCCCGTCGAACCCCGCTTCGCGGGCATTCAGCGCCGCCTGGCGGAAGTCGCCGATGACCTCGGCGATAGCCGCCAGCGACAACGCCTGGGGCACATCGGCATCGACCATCCCTGCGCTATCGCTGAACAGCTGGACACGCGCCGGCAGCGATGATGGGGCTACGGTTGGCGCACCCTGGGGTTTGTTGTAATGGCTGGCAGCGCGCCCCACGTGCATCAATTGCAGCACGATGCGCCCGCCTTGTTCGTGCACGGCGCGGGTAACCTGTTGCCAGGCGCTGATCTGCTCGCGGTTGTAGATCGCCGGGGTGCGGCAATAACCAAGGCCGCTGGCAGAAGGCGCGGTGCCTTCGGCAACGATCAGTCCGGCACTGGCGCGCTGGCGGTAGTACTCGACCATATCGCTGCCCGGCACTGCGCGAGCATCGGCGCGACTGCGGGTCATCGGGGCCATCACGATGCGGTTGGCCAGTTGCAGTTCGCCCAGGCGCACAGGCTCGAACAAGATGTCCATTTCAGCTCCTTTACGTATTCTTGTTTCCGGCTTGCCGGCAACGCAATTCACCGGATATGGGCTGAATGATTCACCGTGGGCGGGTGCGAAACATCGTCCGTCGAGACTATTTTCGGTGCGGCGCCCGAGGCCGTTTTCTGCGCCGCGCCTGCGGCCGTCGGCAAGCCTGGTGACAGGTGCCTGAACTGGTCTGAACAGACGATGAAAACCATGCGCAATGCGCCGAGGATCGTGCGCACCCAAAACAAGAAGCGGAGCCTGAACAGTGAACCCATCCCCCCCTGTGACCTGGCGTACCCACTACGCCCTGCTGGTGCTGGCCGGCATCTACGTCTTCAACTACATCGACCGCCAGCTGATGGCGATCCTGATCGAGCCGGTGAAGCAGGAGTTCGGCATTTCCGATACCGGCATCGGCTTGCTATCGGGTGTGACCTTTGCGGTGTTCTACACGGTGTTCGGCCTGCCGCTGGGGCGCCTGTCAGACCGCATCGGGCGCAAACCGGTGATTGCCTTCAGCTGCATGGCCTGGAGCCTGATGACCATGCTCTGCGGCATGGCCGGCAGCTTTTTCACCCTGGTCCTGGCGCGGATCGGGGTTGCCATCGGCGAGGCCGGCGGCACTGCGCCTTCGGTGGCGATGGTGTCCGACCTGTACCCGGCGCACCGCCGCTCCACTGCCTTGGCGGTGCTGATGCTCGGTTCCAGCCTGGGCGCGATTGTCGGCCTGGGCCTGGGCGGCTGGATTGCCCAGCAGCATGGCTGGCGCTACGCGTTCCTGTTGATTGGCGCACCCGGCATTTTGCTGGGCTTGCTGCTGTTGCTGACGGTTCGCGCACCGGCCCCGGTGCGTACGCGGCAAGCAGCGAATGAGCCGGGCGAAGGATGGTTGCGTACCCTGACCGAGCTGCTGCGCATGCCTTCGTTCTTGTGGTTGATACTGACTGGCGGTGCAGCGGCCATAGCCGGCTATGCCATTGGTACCTGGAGCCCCAGCTTCCTGATTCGCTCTCATGGCCTGAACATGCAGCAGGCGGGCTTTCTGGTAGGTGTGGTGGGCGGCACGGGCTCGACCATTGGCACCCTGGTCTGCGGCATGCTCACCGACCGCCTGGCCCGGCGTGACGTGGGTTGGCAGATTGGCGTGCCGTTGCTGGGCACGCTGTTGAGCATCCCGTTTGCGCTGGCCTACTTCCTGTGGCCACAAGGCGTGGCGTTTCATATTGGCGACACGCCGGTACCGCAGGCGTTTCTGTTCTACAGCGCGTTCGGTTTCTTTGGCGTGTGGTGGGCAACGCCGTGCCTGGGCGCCATCACGCATTTGTTCCCGGCCCACCGCCTGGCCCAGGCCACGGCGATCTTCGTCATGGCCATGACCTTGCTCGGGGTAGGCCTTGGGCCGTTGCTGATCGGCATGCTCAGCGATGTGTTCCTGCCCAGCCTGCAGGGTGAGTCGCTGCGCTATGCGCTGGCGGCTTCGGTGGTGTTGCTGGTGCTGGCGGCGGGGTTTCTGGCGATGGCGTTGCCGCGGTATCGGGCGCAGATCAAGGGGGTGGCGGCGGGCAAGGTTGTTGGCGCGGTGGCGGTGTAGGGGCGCTGGTGCTTGGCACTGCATTTTGAGCGCCTGTGAAATCGAGCGCCGCCCGCGCGGCGCTCGATTTGTGCCCCGGCGAAAATGCCATGCCAGGCACCTGGTAGCCCTCCCCCAACGCCCCGACAAACCTTTCACCTCACAAACAAAAAGGCCTGCCAGGGTTGATCCCTGCCAGGCCTCGTTCACTTCAAGGGGGAACTATCAGTCCATCAACGCCCGATAGCCCGCGCTGCATCCGCCGTATACATGTCCGGGGTGAACTTGCTCTCGTTCAGAATCGGCCCCTTCTTCGCTTCGTTGGTCATGCCGTAACCGGTGTACTGCCCCGAGTTCAGGTCCATGAAGAACTGCGAGCCGGCCTGCCAACCGCTCATGTCCGGGTGGTAGTAATAGTTGACCATCGCATGCTTCCACAACTGCCCACGGGCATCGTAGTTATCGGCCATCACCGCGTTCCAGGTGTCCTCGTCGATGAACAGCACGCGCTTGCCGTAGACATGCCGGTAGCCCTCCTTCAGGTCCGCCTCCACCACCCAGACCCGGCGCAACTCATAGCGCATGAACGCCGGGTTGGGGTGGTTGGGCGTCAGCAGCTCGGCATACTTGACGTTGCCGGCGTTGGCCTTGAAGGCATTGGCCGGGGTGTAGATTTCGCGCTTGCCCAACAGCTTCCAGGTGTAACGTTCCGGTGCGCCGTTGAACAGACGGTCCTCGTCCACCGTCATGGTGCCGTTGGTGCCGATCATCGGTTGGTCGTAACCGTACCCCGGCATCTGCCGCACGCGGCGGGTCGACGGGCTGTAGGACCAGGCCTGGCGCGACGAAGTGACGAAGTTGTACGGCTCGTGGGCAATGCTGATCACGCCGTTGTCACGCGCGGGCTTCAGGGTGGTGTTGTAGCTCATCGCCTGGACCATGTCCGAGGTTTTCGGCTCCACCGTTGGCGAGTTGGCCTGGGACAGGTTGCGCGCATGCGCGCGACCCCAGCCGATGCTGCCGTTGGGCAACACCGATGCCAGGTCGGAGATCTTCTCCTCGGTGTAGGCACGTGCCGGCAACTGGTGGTTCCACAACACCTCCATGCCGTTTTTCGGGATCGGGAACGGTACCTGGCCCAGCCCCTCGACACCCAGGCCGTCGTTCACCAGCTTGGCATTCACGGCGTTGCTCATCACCCGGCGACACACGTAGTCGGGGTAACGGAAGTCGCGATGGCCGGGGTAGATGTTCATCTTGTAGGTGGCGGGGTACTTCTTCAGCAGCGCCTTCTGCCCTTCGCTGAGGTGATCGGCATACTGGTCCATGTTCTGCGCGGTAATCACCAGTATCGGTTTTTCGTCGGCATACGGGTCCACGGGCTGGTCGCCCGAGAACTTCACGTGGTTCCAGCCCGGCACCTCGCCCAGGTACTTGCCGGTGTAGGGCGGGATGGTGCCGGCGGCGTTCCCCGCCTGCTCGGCGCCGACGCAGGTAAGGTCCTTGCCGAGCCTGGCGGCTTCGTCTGCCGGCACGGCGGCGTAGGCGCTGGCCAGCAGCCCGCTGTTGACTGTAATGACGGCGGCGAGCATCACACCTTTTGTTGTTTTCATGTATTGCCTCCTTCGCTGATAAGGCTTCTGGTATGACTTCATTGTTCGTGTTCCAGGGCGATCGGCATCGTCCGGAGAGACTAAAAAGTCACTCGACGCACAGGCGTGCCTTGAGTTCGGCCTTCAGCACCTTGCCGGTGGCATTGCGCGGCAGCGGCTGATGCAGGCGAAACACCTGGGCGGGTACCTTGTAGGGTGCCAGGCGTGCAGCGATGTAGCCGCGCACCTGTTCATCCGACGGCAGCGTGGCCGGGCTGCCCTGGATTGCCAGCGCCAGCACCTCGCCCATTGCCGGATCGTCGAGGGCAAATGCGGCCGCCTCATCCACGCCCGCCATGTCGCTGATGCAGCTCTCGACTTCAACTGCCGAGATCTTCTCGCCACCCCGGTTGATCAGGTCCTTGACCCGACCGCTGATGTACAGGAAGCCCTGGTCGTCCAGGTAGCCGAGGTCACCGGTGTCCAGCCACCCTGCGCGCACGCTGTCGGCCGTGGCGGCCGGCAGGTTCCAGTAGCCCTCCATCAGCGTCGGCGAGCGCAGCCAGATCACGCCTGAAGTGCCTGGCGGCAAAGGTTGCAGCGGGTCATCACCGATGCGGACCTCGACAATCGGTAACGGCCAACCGGCCGTGGCCGGGCGGTACTCGAAAGGGTCACCGCCGATGGCTGCGCCAATACCGTTGCTCTC
Source organism: Pseudomonas sp. 8_5_2 (assembly GCF_059295255.1). Lineage (NCBI taxonomy): Bacteria > Pseudomonadati > Pseudomonadota > Gammaproteobacteria > Pseudomonadales > Pseudomonadaceae > Pseudomonas > Pseudomonas sp. 8_5_2. The sequence goes on along the minus strand of NZ_CM181238.1, from coordinate 2,486,022 downwards.
GGTCAGGCCGTAACCGCTGCCGCCGATCACCTCGGGCTTGCGGGCGAGCATTTCGGCCAGCAGCCCGGCAGACGACGCACCGCCGCCAAGGCCCAGGCCGAACAGGCTGGCCGTATCGTCACTGCCGTAGCGTTCAGAAGCGAGCAACTGCTGCATCATCACCGGCGCGCCGTTGAACTGGGTGCAGCGTTCATCGCGGATCAGGTCCAGCGCCTGCTCCGGGTCCCACTTGTACATCAGCAGCAACCGCCGGCCAGGGCGGAACGCCGACAGGAACTGGGCGTGCAGCCCACTGACGTGGAACAGCGGGACCGCCATCAACGAGGTGGGCGCGTAGCCACTGGCAAGCATGCCGCCGACCCGCTGGGGCGAGCTCATGGCACAGAAGGCGCCCTGGAACTCCAGTGCCGCCAGGGCCTGGCATACCGCCCGGTGACTGGACAGCACGCCTTTGGCGCGGCTGGTGGTACCCGAGGTGTAGAGGATCAGCGCCGGGGCCTCGGGTGGAATTTCTGGCACCGCAAGCACCCGCGGCTCGGCCGCCAGCAGGGCTTCGTAGCGCAGGCAGCCTTCAGGCAATGCAGGCTCGGAGCTGTGCCCGACCACGATGCAGGTATGCCCACCCCGCGTCAGGTCTTCACGCAACATCGCCAGGCGCACTTCATCGCAAAACAGCAGTTGTGCGCCGCTGTCCTCGACACCATGCAGCAGCTCGTCGCGCAGCCCCCAGCTATTCAGTGGCACGCACACCGCCCCACAACGCTGGATAGCGGCGAAGGCCACCAGCCAGGCAGGCTGGTTGCGCATGGCAATCACCACCCGCTCGCCGGGGCGTACCCCCAATGGCCCGGCCAGTTGCCCGGCAAGGCGGTCGACCGCGTCGAAAAAATCATTGAAGGTCAGCCGTTGCTGCTGCCAGATGATGAATTGCTTGTCGCCATGCACGCGGCCGGCGTCGATTACCTGCATCAGGTTGCGCGCAGCGTGACGGAAATACCGCGGGCTGCCATCGGCCGGGCTCACCACTTCAAACGGCGCACCCGGCGCTATCAGCTGCTGCCAGGCCTGTCGCCACAGTTGTATGCTCATCAGGGTTCTCCCACGAGGTTTCAGGCGCAGGCCTGGTCAAGGTCGGCATAGCGCTCGCAGTGGAAGTCCCGGTCGCCAAGGCAAGCTTGCGCCACCCGCACGCGCTTCAGGTACAGGCCGACGTCCAGCTCGTCGGTGACGCCAATGCCGCCGTGCATCTGCACCGCTTCGTTGGCCACCTTCAGCGCGGTATCGCCGGCTTTCCACTTGGCCAGGCTGACCAGGCGACCACGCCGGGCAGCGTCGAGCTCGCCATCATCCAGCGCCGCCAGGCCGGCCATTACCGCACTGCGGGCCAACGCCAGGTCCACATACAACTGCGCGGCGCGGTGCTGCAGGGCCTGGAACGAGCCGATCGGGACATCGAACTGCACCCGTGTCTTGAGGTACTCGAGGGTGGTCTGGAACAACTGCTGCGCCGCGCCCAACAGTTCTGCCGCCAGGCATGCCCGGCCACGGTCCAGCGCGGCGTCCAGCGCCACCCAGCCCTCACCAGGGCAACCCAGCAAGGCGTCGCGGCCAAGCCGGACCTGGTCCAGGCGCAAGCGCCCGCTGTTGCGTGAGTCGATCAACGGCAGCGGGCTGCAGGCCACCCCTGGTGTATCGGCGGGCACCAGGAACAGGCTGATGCCCTGCGCCTCGCCCGGCTGGCCAGCCGTGCGCGCCGCTACCACATAAGCATCGGCACCGACACCATCGACCACCCAGAACTTTTCACCCTGCAGGCAGAAGCCGTCGCCATCGGCCACCGCTGCCAAGGCGATATCACGGGGCTGATGGCGGGCACGTTCATCCACCGCCAGCGCCACGCGTCGCTCACCGCTGATCAACGCCGGCAACCAGTCGCCTTGCTGGGTCGGCGAGCCCGCCAGGTGCAGCAGCGAGCCGCCCAGCACCACGCTGGACAGCAACGGCGTCGCTGCCAGGTTGTGGCCGATGGCCTCGAACACCGGGCCCAGGCCCATGCAGCCGAAGTCCAGCCCGCCCTGCGCCTCGGGAAACGGTATCGCGCTCCAGCCCAACGCCACCGCATCGCGCCACACTTGCGGGTCAAAACCGCTGGCCGCGCCCTGATCGCGCAGCCGACGCTGGGCCGCCACCGGGCTGCGGGCGGCAAGAAAATCCCTGGCGCTGTCGGCCAGCAGGCGCTGCTCCTCGCTGTAACGAAGGTTCATGCTTGCACTCCTTTCTTGCCATCAGGCAGGCCAAGCACACGCTTGGCAATGACATTGAGCTGCACTTCCGAAGCACCGCCCGAGATGGTCAGCGCGTAACTGTTCAACCAGGCGCGGGTCACCGCCAGTTCGCGCTCGCTGAAGCTCTCGTGCTGCCAGCCCAGAGCGTGGCCGCCCATGGCGTCGAGCAGCACTTCGAACTTGTCGCGCTCCTGCTCGGTGTGCACCAGTTTCATGATTGCCATCAGCCCGCTGATATCGTCGCCACAGCGGCCCTCCTCGGCCATGCGCTGCACGGTCAGGTTATAGGCGTGCTCGTCCATGGCGCAGGCCACGGCGCGCGCCTGCAAGGCGCATTCGCCCTGGCTGCGCGGCTGCGGCAGGTAGTCGCGCAACAGGGCCAGCAGGTCAAAGTGCGAAGGCAGGCTGAATTCGCCGAACTTCGACATCGCCTTGCGCTCGTGCTGCAGCAGGTACTTGCCCAGGTTCCAGCCACCGTTCAGCGGCCCCACCAGATTGCTTTTCGGCACCTTGACCGAGTCGAAGAACACTTGGCAGAACGCCGACTTGCCGCTGATCAGGTCGATCGGCACGGCCTTCACCCCCGGGCTGCGCATGTCCAGCACGATCAGGCTGATGCCTTCATGCTTGGGCGCCTGGTGGTCGGTGCGCACCAGGGCGTACATCCAGTCGGACTTGTCGCCGTACGAGGTCCAGATCTTGCTGCCGTCGACCACGAAATGGTCACCGGCGTCGCGCGCCGCCATCTTCAGGCTGGCCAGGTCAGAGCCGGCATTGGGCTCGGAGAAGCCCTGGCACCAGCGCACTTCGCCCCGCGCCATGGGCGGCAGCAAGGTGCGCTTCTGCTCCTCGCTGCCGTAGGCCAGCAGCACCGGCCCGAGCATCCAGATACCCAGGTTGATCTGCGGCGGCCGGCAGCGCAGCCGACGCATTTCACTTTCCAGAACCGCCACCTGCTCGGCGTTCAAGCCTGCGCCGCCATAGGCCTGCGGCCACCCGGGGCAGAACCAGCGCTGGTCGCGCATGCGCTCGAACCACAGGCGCGCGTCGTCATTGGGGAACTGCGGCTGGCTGGCCCCCCACACCACATCACCCTCGCCCATGGCCACGCGCATCGACGGCGGGCAGTTGGCTTCCAGCCAGGCACGGGTTTCGTGCCTGAATTGCTCGATCGTGTTCATTGATGCAACCCTCGGCCCAGCCCCGGCCACTGCCGGGGGGCCTTTTGTTGGAATGACGCGGCGGCGCGGGGCGCTCAGCGCTGGTAACGCGGCATGCCCAGGCCGAACTGGGCGATCAGCTCACGCTGGATTTCATTGGTACCGCCGCCAAAGGTCACGGTGACCGACGCGCGCAGCTCGTACTCCAGCTCGCCTTGCAGGGCCGAAGCCGCCGAACCACCGCGTACCAGGCCATTGGCGCCGACGATGGCCGACAGCCGGCGCAAGATCTCGATGGCAGACTCCGAGCCATAGACCTTGGTGGTCGAACTCAGCGCCACATCCATGTGCTCGCGTTCGAGGTTGGCGGCGATGCGCAGGTTGATCAGGCGCATGGCCTCCAGGCGCGCGTAGCATTCACCCAGGGTGCTGCGCACCCAGGCCTTGTCCATCGCCCGGCGGCCCTGCTCGTCGCGGGCGCGCGCCCACAGGTAGACCCTGCGGAACAGGCCCACGACCTTGTCCGACCATGAGCCCAGGCCCAGGCGCTCATGGTTGAGCTGGTCGGTAATCAGCTTCCAGCCGCCATGCAGCTCGCCCACCAGCATGTCGGCGGGTACCCGCACATGGTCGTAATAGGTGGCGGCGGTCGGGTTGCTGGTGGTGGGGATGACCGTGCTGGCAAAGCCTGGCAGACGGGTGTCGAGGATCAGGATCGACACGCCCTTGTGCCGGGCCTGGCTTGGGTCGGTGCGCGCCGCCAGCCAGATGTAGTCGGCCGACTCGGCGCCCGAGGTCCACAGCTTGTTGCCGTTGACCACGAAGGCATCACCGTCCAGCCGGGCGCTGGTGCGCAGCACGGCCAGGTCGCTGCCGGCGTCGGGCTCGGAATAGCCAATCGCGAACATGATTTCGCCAGCGGCGATACCCGGCAGGAAACGCGCCTTCTGCGCGTCACTACCGTGCGCCATCAACGCCGGGCCGACGGTGCTGATGGTCACGAATGGCAGCGGCGCACCGGCAATGTTGGCTTCTTCGAAGAAGATCAACTGCTCGGTGGCGGCGTAGCCCTGGCCACCATGGGCCTTGGGCCAGCCCACCGCCAGCCAGCCATCGCGGCCCATCTGCCGCACCGTCTGGCGGTACAGCTCGCCACCCTCCTGGCCGCGCAGGCGTTCACGCAGCTCGGGGGTCATCAAGGCCTGGAAGTAGTCCCGCACCTTGCGGCGCAGGGCATGTTGCTCGGGGGTAAGATCGACAAACATGCTGTGCTCCTCAGGCCGCGCCCAGTATCAGGCCACTGGTCGGCACGCCGGTACCGGCGGTTACCAGCACGTTCTCGACATCCGCCACCTGGTTGACCGCGGTGCCGCGCACCTGGCGCACCGCCTCGGCAACCCCGTTCATGCCGTGGATGTAGGCCTCGCCCAGCTGCCCGCCATGGGTGTTGATCGGCAACTTGCCGCCCCGGGCATGGTGCCCCGCACGGATGAAGTCCTTGGCCTCGCCACGCCGGGCAAAACCGAACGCTTCCAGCTGCGGCAATACAAAGGGGGTGAAGTGGTCGTAGATCACCGCCGTTTGCAGGGCCTCCGGGCCGAGACCGGACTGGCGATACAGCTCCTTGGCCACCACGTCCATTTCGGGCAGCCCGGTGATGTCGTCGCGGTAGAACGAGGTCATGCTCTGCTGGCCGCAGGTGATGCCCTGGGAGCCGGCCTTGATGGTCACCGGTTTCTGCCGCAGGTCACGGGCCCGCTCGGCCGAGGTGATGACCATGGCCACGGCGCCGTCGGATTCCTGGCAGCAATCGAGCAGGTGCAGCGGCTCGCAGATCCAGCGCGACGCCTGGTGCTCCTCCAGGGTGATCGGCTTGCCGTGGAAGAACGCCTTGGGGTTGCTGGCGGCAAAGTCGCGCGCGGCCACGGCAACCCGGCCGAAGTCCTCGGAGGTGGCGCCATAGGTATGCATGTAACGCTGGGCGAACATGCCCACCCAGGCCGCCGGGGTGTGGAAGCCGTGCGGCATGTACCAGCCGTAATTGACGTTGTCGAAGATCGGCGTGGCGGCAAAACCGTAGCTGCCGCTGCCAAAGCGGTACCAGGAGCGCTCGTTCATGGCCCGATACACCACCACCACCTTGGCTACCCCGGTGGCCACCGCCATGGCCGCGTGCATCACCGGCGCGCAGGCCGCACCGCCGCCGTGCGGCACCTGGGAAAAGAACTTCACATCCTTGCAGCCCAGCAGGCGGGCGATTTCGTACTCCGGCACCTTGTCTACCGAATACGAGCTGAAACCCTCGACTTCGGACGGGTCGATACCGGCGTCGCGCAGCGCTTCAAGAGTGGCTTCCAGCGCCAGGCGCAGTTCGGTGCGCCCGGAGTTCTTGGAAAATTCGGTCGCGCCCAGGCCAACGATGGCGGCGCGCCCGGAAATGGACAGGTTGCTCATGCTGCTGCCTCCGGTGGTCATGGCAGCACCAGCGCGACCGTGCCGGTCACGTGGTTGCCCATGGAGTTTCGGCCGCTAAGGGTCAGTTCCACTTCGCGGGTTTCGGGGTCGTGGCGGGTGACGCTGGCGTTGAAGGTAAGGCGGTCGCCCGGGTAGTTGGGCACCCCCAGCTTGATCTTCAGCGCGGTGAAGCGCGCCAGCGGGCCGGCCCAGGCTTCGACGAAGCGCTGCACCAGGCCATTGGTGGTGAGGATGTTCATGAACACATGCGGTGAACCCAGTTCACGCGCGGCGTCCAGATCGTGGTGACCGGGGAAGTAGTCGCGCGTGGCAATCGCCCCGCCGGCAATCAGCGCTACCGTGATCGGCACTTCAAGGGTCGGCAGGGTTTCGCCGGGGCGCACGTCGTCAAAGCGCTTGGTGTTCTTCGAGGTCATATTTCCATCCCAGCTTGTCGTTGTCGCTCAGCCAGTCGCCGAGCCGTTCCAGGCAGGCCGCCGCACCGCCCAGGGCAATGCCCAGGGCGCGGCTCCAGTAGAGATAGCGGTGAATCGGGTAGGTCAGGTCGACGCCAATGCCGCCATGCACGTGCTGCGCGACATGACCGATGCGGTGCCCTGCCTCGCAGGCCAGGTAGGCCGTGGCCAGGGCCTCGGAGGGCGCCGGCAGGCCGGTATCCAGGCGGTAGCACAGTTGCCACAACGTGCTGCGCAGGGTTTCCAGGGCAATATGGCTGTCGGCCATGCTCATCTGCACGGCCTGGAAACTGCCAATCGGCCGGCCGAACTGCTCGCGCTCACCGACATACGCCACGGTGCGCCGGATGTGCTCGGCACTGACCCCCAGTTGCAGCGCCGCCAGCGCCGCGATGGCGCGTGGCTCCAGCCAGGACAGGGCAGCGGCAGGCAAGACCCGGTCGGCGCTCACCCGCAGCCCTTCCACCTGCAGGTCGGCAATGGCCTCGCCGTGGGTCAGCACGCCGCAGCTACGGCGTACCGCCGGGGCGTCGAGTTCCAGCAGCAACAGCCGTATCTGGTCGTCCACCCGCACCGGCACCAGCGCTGCGTCGGCCTGGCCACCCAGGGGCAAAGCGGCAACCTGGCCGTCTACCTGCCAGCCTTCGACGCAGGGGGTGGCAAGCAACGCGATGCCATGGGCAGTGCCGAGGCTGTCCAGCGCCAGGCTCAGCAGCCGTTCGCCGCGGGCGGCCTCAGCGGCCAGCCCGGCAGCGTCACCCAGGGCAAAGTTGGCCAGGGTTGCCGCCGCCAGCTGGTGGCGCCACAGCGGCACCAGCGCCAGGCTGCGCCCCTGGGCCTGCAGCACCAGCATCAGCTCGGTCATGCCCAGGCCGCTGCCGCCTGCGCTATCGGGAATGGCCAGGGCATGCAGGCCGGTTTCCTGGCACAACGCCCACAGCGGCGCCATCAGCGCATCGCCGGTGCTGTCCCATTGGCGCAGGTAGTCATCGTGGCAATGGTCGCTGAACAGGCTGTCGGCCATCTGCTCGATCGCCCGCTGGTCTTCGCTCAACTCGAAATCCATGGTCACGCCCTCCTATTCGACCACAGGCCGGAACAACGGCAGGGTCAGTTGCTCATCGAAGGTCTCGAAGGCCACCTGCAAGCGCTGGCCGACCTGCAACTGCTCGCGCTGCACGCCGGTCAGCCCGGCGATCAGGCGCACGCCTTCTTCCAGCTCGATCAGGCCAATCGGGTTGGGGTGCTCGAAGGGCGCGACCTCCGGGTAGTGCATGACCACGAACGAATACAGGCTGCCGCGCCCGCTGGCCTGCACGCTGTCCCACTCGAAGCTGTGGCAGTGCATGCACACTGGTGCCGGTGGGTGGCGCAAGGTGGCGCAGGCACTGCAGCGCTGGATCAGCAGCTTGCCTTCGGCGCAGCCTTCCCAGAAGAAGCGGGTATCGTCACTGACCCCGGGCATCGGCCGCCTGGCCTTGGCCGGCTCGGCCTGCGGCTGCGGCGCCGGTTGCGGGTTGGCCGGGCGGAACTTGAACACCCGGAACAACAGCTCGCCCACCGGCTCGTCGCCTTCGGGCTTTTCGACGAAATGGCTCATTACCAGGGTGACGAAGAAACCGGTGCCCAAGGCCGTGGTCTTCTCGTCACCCACGGCCTCCAGGCGGGTGGTGTAGTACAGCCGCTCACCCAGGTACAGCGGCCGGGTAAAGCTCAATTCGGAGTTCACCGCTACCACCGAGGCGTAGCCGTATTCCTCGATAAGCTTCAGCACTTCGTAGGGGTTCTGGTCGGTGGAGCCCGGCGGGTAGTTGTTGGCGTGCAGCCCCTCCATGGTCCACACCTGGAGCATGGCCGGTGGCGCCACCAGCCCTTGGTGAGGGCCGGTGCTGGCGAACGCCGGGTCGGTGTAGAGCGGGTTGTCGATGCCCATGATCTCGCACCACTGGCGGATCATCGGCGCGTTCACCGCGTCCCAGGCATACACCCGGCCGTACTGGCGCCCAACCAGGGCGCGCACAGCGCAAAGCAATTGTGGATCAGCCAAAGTCGTCTCCTGCAGCGTTAGGGCAGCGACCCGGATCGGCCACCGCCAGGTGGTCGATCAAGTGGGTTGGGCTTGCGCGGCGTGCAGAAACGCCGGGCGTTCACCGCCGCCGTGCAGCAGCAGGTTGCAGCCGCTGGCGTAACTGGCCAGCGGCGAAGCGATGTACAAACAGGCATTGGCAATGTCGCTGGCGTCGGCCATGCGCCCGGCCGGGATGCCGGCGCTGACGGCCGCGATGCCGTGTTCGCTGCCGTAGTGCAGGTGCGCCTGGTCGGTCAGCACCAGGCCAGGGCTTACCGCCACCACTCGCACCTTGGGCGCCCACTCCACCGCCAGCGACTGCACCAGCGCCAGCACCCCGGCCTTGGCAGCGCCATAGGCCGCCGTGCCCGGCGATGCGCGCAAGGCACTGATACTGCCGATAAAGACGATGCAACCGCCCTGCGGCTGCGCCTGCATCAGCCGGTTGGCGTGCTGCGCCGCATTCAGCGGGGCGATAAGGTTCAGCCGCAGGATGCTCTCGTGAAACCGCGGCGAGGCCGTGGCAGCGACCGCCGAGGGGCTGCCACCGGCATTGTTGACCAGCACATCAAGGCGGCCGAAGTCGCGCTCGATCGTGTCGAAAAGCGCCTGCAGCGAGTCGCCGTCGCGCACGTCGGCGGCGATGAAGGCGGCGCTGCGCCCGCCAGCGCTCGGCAGGTGCTCGGGTGCACTGCGGGCACAGACGATTACCTGCGCACCGGCGGCCAGAAAGCCCTGGGCGATACCCGCGCCGATGCCCTTGCTGCCTCCGGTGACCAGCACCACCTTGCCACTGAAATCAAGCCCCATTGCATGCTCCTGGTTTTTGCTGTCAGGGACGACTCTAGAGGCTATGCGTGGGCCGTACTTCGTCTGAACGGACGATGAATGGGCAAGGGCCGGGGGCAACACTGGCCGCCATCCAACACGTTGCCCGCGAGGAACCCCATGCCTGCCACGCCCGCCCCACCCGTTCTGCTCGAACACCCCTTGCCCGGGGTGGCACTGCTGCGGCTCAACCGCCCACAGGCCACCAATGCCTTGAGCCTGGAGTTGCAGGCGTTGCTGTCGCAGCACTTCAGCACCCTTGCTGGCGACCCGGCGGTGCGCTGCATCCTGCTGACCGGGGGCGACCAGGTGTTCGCCGCCGGTGGCGACATCGGCAGCATGGCCGACGTCGGTCCCATCGATATCTACCAGCGCCATACCGAGCGCCTGTGGGCGCCGATCCAGCAGTGCCCGAAGCCGGTGGTCGCCGCCGTGTGCGGCTATGCGTACGGCGGCGGCTGCGAGCTGGCGATGCTGGCCGACCTGATCGTCGCCGGCCGCAGTGCGCGCTTCTGCCAGCCGGAAATCCGCATCGGCATCATGCCCGGCATTGGTGGCACCCAGCGCCTGGTGCGTGCGGTGGGCAAGGCCAAGGCCATGCGCATGGCGCTGACTGGCCAGCCGATCAGCGCCGAGGAAGCCTGGGTGGCGGGGCTGGTCAGCGACCTGGTGGAGGACGACCAGGTGCAGGCCCACGCGCTGGAGCTGGCGCGGGTGATCGCAGCGATGCCGGCGTTGGCTGCGGAGCAGATCAAAGAGGTGATACTGGCGGGGATGGATGCACCGCTGGAGGCCGGGCTGGCGCTGGAGCGCAAGGCCAACGCGTTGCTGTTTGCCTCGCGTGACCAGAAAGAAGGGATGCAGGCGTTCATCGAGAAGCGGGCGCCGCGCTTTGAGGGCTGTTGAGCCCAGCGGCCCATCACCGCAGTCGGTGATGGGCCATACGGCCTAGATCGACATCACCAGCTGACCACTGTCGATACGCAGCTCCACCCCATTCACGGCCCGCGACTCGTCACTGGCCAGGTACAGCACACTGCCCGCCACATCCTCCGGCAGGCACATGCGGTTCATCGGGTCGCTGTCGATGGTCAACCGCGCCGGGTCGATGCCCTGGGGGAAGCCGCCGCGGGTCATGTCGGTCAGTACGCCGTCCGGGTGCAGCGAATTGCAGCGGATGCGGTACTTGCGGCGCCTGCAGAGTGCCGCCACCGAGCGGGTCAACGCGGCCACCGCGCCTTTGGAGGCGCTGTAGGCCAGGTAGTCGTCACGCCCGGCCAGCGCCGCCACCGACGATACATTGATGATCGACCCGCCCTGGGCTTTCATCAGGGCGATACCGGCGCGGCAGCCCAGAAACACACTGCCGGCGTTGACCCGCATGATGCGCTCCCAATCCTGCAGTGCGGTGTCTTCCACCGTGCCGGTCTGCAGCATGCCGGCATTGTTGAGCAGGATGTCCAGGCGGCCATGGTGCTCGACCAGGCTGTCCATCACCCGCTGCCATGCCGCTTCGCTGCTGGCATCGTGGTGGATGAAGCGGGCGGCCGCGCCGAGCTCGTCGGCCAGGGCCTGCCCGGCCTGGGTGTCGATGTCGCTGATCAGCACCTGCGCACCTTCGGCCACCAGCAGGCGAGCACTTGCCCGGCCTATACCTTTGGCCCCGCCGGTGACCAGGGCGACCTTGCCCTGCACGCGCCCGTTACGCTCGCTCATGATGCCACCTCGCAGTCCACTGCCAAATCCGCGCCCTGCGCCACGGCTGCCCCGGCACGGCGGCCAGAGAACACGCAGTCGGCCAGGGACAGCCCACTGATGTACAGATGTGAAGGAATGCCCAGCGCCGTTCGGCCTGCGGCGAACAGCCCGGCGATTCGCTCACCGCCTGCACCCAGCACCGCGCCGGTGCGTTCGTCTACGCGCAAGCCACCCAGCGTCAGCGCGCCCAAGGGGAAGATCGGGTTGCCCACGGAAATGTCACAGGCGTAGTAAGGCCCTTGCTGCAGCACCTGGCGACCCGCGACCGACTTGCCGAACGGCTCCGGGGCCTGCCCTCGGGCTGCGGCGTTGTTGGCCAGCAGCGACTGGCGCAGGGTTTCGGCTTGCATCCCGGTGGCTGCGGCCAGCTGCGCGGGGTGTTTGCCCTTGCGTGCAGCGAACAGCATCAGCACCAGCGCCGGCAGTGCCTGGAACCACCAGTAGCCACCAAATAACGCTTCTTGCAGGGCCTTGCGCCGCAGCGGCGCATCCAGCACCAGCCAGGCCCGGCCGCCCTGCTCTTCCATCAGCGGTTGGCCCAGGGTGGCGCCATACACTTCTTCGTTGCAGAAGCGTTCACCGTCACGGTTGACCACGATGCCGCGGTGCCAGCTGTACGGTGGATTGATGAATCGCCAGGCAGATACCCGTTCCAGCCTGTCGCTGGCTGCCCCAACGCTCAGGCCCAGGCGCAGGCCGCTGCCATCGCAGCCGGTGGCGCCCACCTTGAAGTTGCGGCGAAACCTGGGCGCGTGGGCCTTGATCAACTCGCGGTTGAAGATGAAGCCACCGGTACTGAGGATCACCCCCTTGCCAGCGCGCACCAGGCAAGGCCTGGCATGGGCCTGTTCCAGCGCGCTGACGCGCTGGCGCAGCCGGTCGCAGTAGCCTGGGGCAAAGTTCTGCAGGCGCTCGGCGCGCGCGGCCAGCCGCGCATGCTGCAAGGCGACTTTGCTGCCGGCTGGCAGGCGCCACAACTCGGCGCCGATCACTCGCCCGCTGCGGTCGATGACCAGGCGCCTGGCGGCGGACTGCAGCAGCGGCCGTACCCCGGCGCGCAAACAGGCCGCTTGCAGATGGCCATACAGCACGGCGCCGCACTGGCCTTTGCCAACCGTGCGATGGCCGCGCGGGGCCGGGGGCTGCGCGCCGCCATAGGCGGGGACCAGTTCGTTGCCCGAGTAATAGAGAAAGGCACCATCGGGCGGGTACGACGTCTTGCCGCCAGCGGGCATCTGGTGCGCATAGGGCGCGCCGTGGCTTTCCAGCCATTGCAGGTTGGCCACGCTGTCGTTGCAGAAGCGCCGCAAGGTGTCGTCGCTGACCACCCCGTGGGTTTCGTGCCGGAGATAGTCGAACATGGCTTGGGGCGTGTCGTCGAAGCCGGCCGCGCGCTGCTGCGTTGTGCCGCCGCCGGCGTACACCACGCCGCCGCTCCTGGCGCTGGCGCCGCCGCCGGTGAAACGGTCGGCGATCAATACATCGGCGCCATCAGCGCGGGCTTGCAGCGCGGCGCAGGCACCTGCTGCGCCCCAGCCGATGACCAGTACGTCGCAGTGCGCCTGCCAATGCACGGCCGCGGCATCATCGACCTGCAGCGGTGCCAGAATGGGCGTGACACTGGTGTTCATCGGGCCTCCTGGCGCTGCCGGGCAAGGTGGTTGGCGGCCACGTAGGCAAAGGTCATCGCCGGGCCCAGGGTGCCGCCGGCACCGGGATAACTGGTGCCCATCACCGATGCCGAGCAGTTGCCGATGGCGTACAGGCCGGCGATGGCAGAGCCGTCGTCGCGCACCACCTGGGCCTGGGCATTGGTCAGCAGGCCACCCTTGGTGCCGATGTCGCCGGCATCCAGGCGCATGGCGTAGTACGGGCCTTTGCGCAGCGGCGCCAGGCACGGGTTGGGCTTGATGTTGCAGTCGCCGTAGTAGCGGTCGAAGACATTACCACCACGGCCGAAGTCCTCGTCCACCCCGGTGCTGGCGTAGCCGTTGACCTTGGCCACGGTCGCGGCCAGGCCTTGCGGGTCGACGCCGATCTGACCCGCCAGTGCCTCTAGGGTGTCGGCCTTCCAGTACAGGGTATCGCGCCACTCTTTGCGCAGACGGCTGTCGGGCATGACCTGGGCCGGCATCAACGGGCCCATGGCGTAGTTGAAGCGAAAATGCCCGTCGAACACCACCCAGGCCGGCACCGAACGCCCGCCGCTGCGCACGTTGTCGCGGTGCATGGCATCGACGAACTCCAGGTACGGCGCGGCTTCGTTGACGAACCGCAGGCCCTGGCCATTGACCACGATGGCGCCGGGGAAGGCGCGCTCGGCAAAGATGCCACGCGGTTTGTCCTCACCCGGCACGGCGATGGTCGGTGCCCACCAGGCCCAGTCCAGCAGCGCAGTGGCCGCGCCGTGGGCCAGGCCTGCCTGCAGCGCGGCACCGGTGTTGTTGCCCGGTGGTGTGGCACTCCAGGCCATGCGCGTCGGCTTGGGCAGGTATTGCTCACGTAACGCCTGGTTCTGCTCGAAACCACCGGAGGCCAGGATCACCCCATGGCGCGCGCGCAGGTCCAGCAGTTGCCCATCGCGGCAGATGCGCACGCCGCTGACCCGCCCCTGTTCGCTGAGCAGTTCACGGAAGTCGCTGTTCAACCACAGCGGCACATTGCGGTCCATCAGCGAGCGGCGCAGCGAACACACCAGCGAGCTGCCCAGCGCCGCGCGGCGGTCCATGCGGCTTTTGCGGCGCCACTTGAAGTCGAGCTTGTAGCGCAGCATCAGGCGCAGGATCAACAGGCGCCAGCCGAAGCCTCGGGCCATGGCCTTGTGCGCGTCACGCGCAGTCCAGGCGATGCGCCCCATCAGCAAGGTGGACGGCGACGGCCTGCGCAGGTTGTGCAGCTCGTCGCCAAGCAGGCTGCTGTCGAACAGCTCGGGATCAAGTGTGCGCCCCCCTGCCAGGGCGCCAGGCAGGTGCGGGTAGTAGTCGGGGTACTTGGCGGCTACCGCGTAACGTACATGGCTACAGCGGGTGAGCGCCTCGATCATCTGCGGAGCGTTGTCCAGGTAGGCTTGCAGGCGGGCCGGGTCGACCTGCTCACCGGCCGCCGCCGCCAGGTAGCGCTCGGCCTGGTCGCGGCTGTCATTGCCGCCCTGGCGGGCGAAGTAGTGGTTGTTGGGGATCCAGATGCCGCCGCCGGAAATCGCCGAGGTACCACCGAACTTGTCGCTTTTTTCCAGCACCAGCACGCTGAACCCCTGGTCGGCCAGGAACACCGCCGAGGTCATCGCACCGGCGCCCGAACCGACCACTATCACGTCGTACTGGGTATGAGACTGATCTTGAGCCGTCATTGTTGTTGTGCCACTCGCTAAGGTCAGGGGATACCGCCAACACCGTTGCGCAGCCGTTGGCGGCGTGCATCCCATGATCGGCGCTGGCTGGCCCACCCTCATCGTCAAAGCGGACTAGGCGCCCTGCCCCGGCCTGGCGCTAGACGACCGCGCGCCGCCCGGCCCAGGGGTGAGCCTGCTCCAGCTGGCTGGCCAGGCGCAGCAACACATCCTCGCCACCCAGGCGGGCAGTGAACAACATGCCCACCGGCAGGCCGCTGTCACTCTGGCCCAATGGCAGGGATACAGACGGCTGGCCGCTGACATTGGCCAGCACGGTGAACGCCGCGCTGCCCATCGCCCGCTGGGCGTAGCTGTCCCAGGGCTGATCGAGGCTGAGCTGGCCCAGGGCCGGGGTGAGGTTGGCGGTGACCGGGGACAGGATCACATCGAAGCGCTGGAAGGGCTGTTCCATGGCCGCGCCGATCCGCTCGAAACGCTGCCGGGCCTGGTACATGCCGACACCGTTGATGGCCTTGGCCCGCTCCAGCACCACCTGGGTGACCTGCTCCAGGTCCTGCGCAGTGGCCGCGCGGCCCAGCGCCTGTTCGCGCTCCTGCACCAGGTTGAGCAATGCGGTGCCGATCACCGCACCGTGGGCGCCGAACAGTTCGCGCGGGTCGACCGGCAGTTGCAGGTCTTCGATTTCATGCCCCAGCGCCAGCAGCTGCTTGATGGTCTGCTCCAGGGTGGCGGCCACCGCAGCATCCAGTGGTGCGCCGGTCAGCGACTGGCGCACCACGGCCACACGCAGCGTGCCCGGGTCGCGGCGCAGCTCTTCGACATACGGGCGTGCCAGCGGCGCGCTCCAGTAGGCGCTGCCGGCTTCGTGGCCCTGCCCGGCATCGAGAAACAGCGCCGTGTCGCGCACACTGCGCGACACCACGTGGGCCACGCTGGCGCCGAACCAGCCCTCGTAATGTGCCGGCCCACTGGGGGTGCGGTAACGGCTGGGCTTGAGGCCGACCAGGCCGCAATAGGACGCCGGGATGCGAATCGACCCACCGCCATCGGTGGCATGCGCCACCGGCACGATACCGGCCGCCACCGCCGATGCTGCGCCGCCGGAGGAGCCGCCGGCGCTCACGCCCAGGTTCCAGGGGTTGCGGGTTTGCCCCCAGAGCAGCGATTCGGTGGTGGTGGTCAGGCCGAATTCCGGGCAGGTGGTCTTGCCAAACGGCACCGCGCCGGCTTGTTCGTAGCGGCTGACCAGGGTGCTGGTGAAGGTGGCCGGCGGTGCATCGCGGAACAGCCGGCTGCCGTTGCTGGTGGGTGTGCCCTGCAGGTAGGTGTTGAGGTCCTTGATCAGGATCGGCACCCCGGCCAACGCGCCCTGTGTGCTGGTGCCCGCGCTGCGCTGGCGGGCGAGCGCAGCCTTGGCGTAGTCCTCGTGCAGCATGTTCACGGCCGCAACCTTGGGGTTGACCAAGGCACAGCGGGCCAGCGCCGCGGCCAGCAGCTCCTCGCCACTGAGGCTGCCGGCGCGCACCGCTTCGGCCATGGCCCAGGCGTCCAGGCCCTGATAGTCAGCCGCTGACAGGCCACTGCTGGCAGCATCGGCGAAGCGCCCGAGCAGGCCGGCGCTCACGGCGACAGCACCGGCCTTGAGCACACTGCGGCGTGGCCAGGTGGCCTGGGCAGCGGGAATGGTGGCTTGCGGATCGTTTGGCATGGTGGTCTTGGCGTCCTGTTCGTTGTTGTTTTCGGGGTTGATCAGTCGGCGGTGACCTGCGCCAGCATGGCCGCCAGAAAGTGCTCGCCATAGGGCGGCAACAGGCCCCACTCGGCGCGTGGGTCGTGGCCGGCAGCCTGGAACACCGTGCGCGCATGGCTGAATTCGAGAAACCCTTCGCGCCCGTGATAATGCCCCATGCCGGACGCGCCGACACCACCGAAGGGCGCATCGTGCAGCGCCGCGTGCATCATCACCTCATTGAGCGTGACGCCACCGGACACGGTGTGGTCAAGCACCTGCTGCTGCTCGTGCGGGTCGTTGCCGAAGTAGTACAGCGCCAGCGGCCGTGGCCGGGCATTGATGTGGCTGATGACCTCGGCCAGTGCCTCATAGGTCAGCACCACCACGGCGGGGCCGAAGATTTCTTCGTGCAGGATGCGCGCATCCTGCGGCGGGTCTACCACCACCCGCAACGGGCAGCGACGGTCGTCACCCGGCTGCACGTCAGGCAGTGATTCGATACGTGCCCCCTGCTGGCGAGCCCCTTGCACCAGCGCGTCGACCCGTGCCCAGTGTTGGGCGTTGACCACCGCCACCACGTCCGGGTTGCCGGTGACCGTCGGGTTGAGCGTGCAGTAGGCTGAGCGCAGGGCATCGAGGAACGCCTCAAGCGCGGCCCGAGGCACGTAGACCAGGTCCGGGTTGATGCAGATCTGCCCGCCGTTGGTGGCCTTGGCCACGGCAATGCTGAAGGCCGCCTTGGCCAGGTCGGCGCTGCGCGACAGCACCACCGGCGACTTGCCGCCCAGCTCCAGGGTAACCGGCACCAGGTTCTGTGCAGCATTGCGCATGACCGCGCGGCCGATGCCGGTGCTGCCGGTAAACACCAGGTGGTCGAACGGTTGCGCGGTAAAGGCCTCGGCCAGGTCGGCGCCACCGGTCACCACCGCCACCTCCAGCGGGTCGAGGTGCTCGGCGCACAGCGCGGCGATGCATGCCGCCGTGCGCGGCAGCACTTCGGAGGGTTTGAGGATCGCCCGGTTGCCCGCCGCCAGGGCCGATGCCAACGGGCTGAACAGCGTGTACAACGGCGCGTTCCAGGTGCCGATGATGCCCACCGAGCCTTTGGGCTGGTAACGCACCCACGCCTTGGCGCCGAGCTGGTCATAAGGGGCAAACACCGCGCGCGGGTCATCCTGCATCCAGCCGTGCAGGTGATCCCTGGCATGCTTGAGGCTGGCCAGCGCCCCCAGCACATCGTTCATCAGGGTAAAACCGGCTGGCCGGCCGCCGAAGTCCTGGTCGATGGCCTGGGTCAGGCGTTCATGGTGGCGTATCAGCAGATCGATCACCTGCTGGATGCGCTGGCGGCGCTGTTCGGCGCTGACCGCACCGGCCGTGCCGAATGCGCGTTGCTGCTGTGACAACAGGCTGCTGAGCGCCTGGACCGATGACGGTGCGGGTTGCATGCGTGTCTCCTCTGGCTGCGAGCTGCGCTGGCTGCGCATGTCGCCACACTAGCCATGGGACGCCGGCGCGCGCCTCGTCCGATCGGACCAGAATCGAGCAAAAGCGTTAGTCCGTTGAGACGATGCCTGCGCGGGCGGGGCAACCAATACTGGCAGTACAAAAAGCCAACCCTTGAGGCCCGCCATGGCAACACAACAGATCGGTTTCGACCCCCAGGCCTTCCGTGCTGCGCTGGGCACGTTCACCACCGGCGTCACCATCATCACCTCGCAAGACCAGGACGGCTTGCCGGTGGGCATCACCGCCAACAGCTTCAACTCGGTCTCGCTCAACCCGCCATTGGTGCTGTGGAGCTTGTCCAAGCAGGCGCGCAGCTTGCCGGTGTTCAGTAGCGGCAAGCACTGGAACGTGCACGTGCTGTCGATCGAGCAAGAGAAGTTGTCCGGGCGCTTCGCCACCCAGGGCGAGGACAAGTTCGCCGAGATCGAACTGGACAACGGCATCAGCAATGCCCCGCTGCTGCAGGACTGCACGGCGCGGTTCCAGTGCCGCACGGCGTTCCAGTACGAAGGCGGCGACCACGTGATCTTCGTTGGCGAAGTGCTGGCCTTCGACCACAGTGACCGCGCGCCGCTGGCGTTCCAGAGCGGCCAGTATGCCCTGGCCACGCGCAAGCCGCGCAGCGAATTGCGCCTGGCCACCACCCCGCCGCCCCCGGAGTGCAGCTATACCGAAGACCTGCTTGGCTACCTGCTCGGCCGTGGCCATTACCAGGCGCTTAACCTGCTGCGCCAGCTGCTGAGCAACCAGCACCTGGATGAACAGGCGTTCTTCGTGCTGTCAGTGCTGTCGATCCGCGACAACCTCAGCCTTGAAGAGCTCAACACCTTTGTCAGCTACACCGGTCATGTGGTGACCCTGGCGGGCATGCGCTTTCTGGAACGGCAGGACCTGGTGGCCATCGAGGGTGATGCTGGCCAGTTGCGCTTTGTATTGACCGCCCAGGGGCGCGAGCTGTCGTTGCAACAGGTAGCGTTGGCCAAGGTGGTGGAAGAGGACCTCACCGCCAAGCTCGGCGAGGCCGATGCCCAGGCGCTGAAGGTGCTGCTCAAGCGCCTGATCGTGGTCAGCGACCCCGGCCTGCCGGACCTCTGGGCGCCACGGTGAGCAGCGCCGCGCCCACCTTGCCGGCGGCGGCAGTCGGCTGGCGCAGCCATGGGCTGCTGATGCTGCTGGCGGCGGTGTTCGCCGACAATTTTGTCGGTCGGCAGATCCTGGCGGTGATGTTCGAGCCGATCAAGGCCGAATTCGGCGTTGGCGACACCGCGCTCGGGCTGATCTCCGGCCTGGCGTTCGCCGGGGTATACGCCGTGCTCGGCCTGCCTGCCGGGCGGCTGGTGGACCGCCTGCCGCGCACCCGCCTGCTGGCCGCCGCCTGCTTGCTGTGGGCGCTGGCGACCATGGCCTGCGGGCTGGCCGGCAGCTTCCTGGTGCTGGCGCTGGCGCGCATGCTGGTGGCAGTGAGCGAGTCGCCGACCACGTCAGCATCGCTGTCGCTGATTGCCGACCTTTACCCGCCACAACGGCGCTCGTTCGCGATCAGTTGTTTTACCGCTGCGCCAACGTTCTCCTCGATCATTGGCCTGAGCGTCGGTGCCTGGGTAGTCGAGCAGTACGGCTGGCGCAGCGCATTCATCGCCCTGGGGGTGCCGGCCCTGGCCTTTGCCGCCGTTCTCGGTTTGCTGGTACGCGACCCGCAGCGCGGGCGCTGGGACCTTGCCCCCCACGCACTGCCCGCCGCCCGCCTAGGCCTAGGCGCCGAAGCGCGGCTGTTGTGGGCCTTGGCACCTTACCGGCGCCTGGTACTGGCGGGCGGGCTGACCACGCTTGGCTCGTACGCCGTGGCCATGTGGAACACCAGTTTCCTGGTGCGCTCCCATGGCTTGTCACTGCAGGACGCGGGGATGCTGGCCGGGGTGGTGTGCGGCACGGCGGCTGGTGTGGGTGGGCTGTTCAGTGGCTGGTTGAGCGATCGCCTGGCTCGCAGGGCTGGCCATTGGCAAGTGACACTGCCGATCATCGGCCACCTGGCGGCCACGTCGGCGCTCGCCAGCTACCTGCTGTCGCCCAGCGACGTGCTGATGCGCCTGGGCACCCTGCCAGTGCCGATGGCGATGCTGTGGTGCGCGCTGTACAGTTTTTTTGCGGTGTGGTGGGTGGCGCCATCGTACAACCTGGTGACGCAACTGGTGGCGCCGCAACGCCGGGGTACCGCGATGGCTCTGCAAACCATCGTCAGTACCTTGCTTGGCATCGGCGTCGGCCCGCTGCTCACGGGCCTGGTCAGCGACTTGCTGCAGCCCTGGTATGGCCAGGAGTCCCTGCGTTATGCCTTGCTGCTGGTCAGCCTGCCGGTGCTGGGGGCGGTGCTGCTGCTGGCCCGAACGCTGGGCCAGCTGTTCGGGTACGGCCGGCAGCGTGCCATGCCCGCCGAGTAAGCCAGTGCGGCCGGCTCAGGAGGCAAGCGCCTGGCGGGCTTGCCGCACAGGCATCTGATGCCGCTGCGGTTGCTGCCAGGCCAGTTGCTCCTGCACGGCCACAGCCGCATCCAGCACTTTCTGCGCCCAGTTTTCATCCTTGGGGCAGACGACGACCACGCGGAAACCGTGGTCGACGCCTTCCAGCCGAACGCCCTCGGAATCATCGACATGCAAGTCGATATCGAAGGCAGACGGCAGCTTCGAGGGCGAGTTCTCCAGCCCGTTCTGGGCCAGGATATGCTGGTGCCGGTCACTGTTGACCACGCCGTCGACATGGATGCCGTACAACAGCAGCCAGCGGCGGATATAGGACGGGGTGCGCCCCGACGAGGTGTAGATCCAGATGCTGCAGCCCTGGCGGCGCAGGTCGCGGACCAGCTCGCGGGTGCCGCTGCGCAGCGGTTCACCGAGCCAGCGATGGACAAAGCCCGGCAGCTTGCTGTCCTCGGCGGCCGCGTGTTCGGGCAGGCAGGCGAGCGTGTCGTCGATATCGAACGAAATGCGTACCTGGCCCCGCTTCAGCTTGCGCTCGAGGGCTTGGCGGCCGCGGGCGAACAGTGAAGTGCGTTGCATCAGCGGCTCCCCTCGCAAACCGGCACGGCTGTGCCACCGAGGAAGAACTTGCCGGGCTCAGGCGCGTGCGCTTCGAGGAACGCGGCGTACTTTTTCTTGATCTTGGGTAATTCGTACAATGCCTTGACACCGTGTTTAGCGGAGTTGCGAATGACCGAGGACGGGTTGAAGTAACCCTCGGCGTTGTCCAGCGACAGCACGAATGGTGGCAGCCCGGCGCGCATCAGCAGGTAGCTGACGATGAGCGAGCCCGTGCGGTTGTTGCCTTCGATGAACAGCTGCGGCTTGCTGAGGATACGTACATAGACACCGGCAGCCCGCTTCCAGATCGAATCACTGCGGTACGAGCAGTACCAGTTGTACAAGTCCTTGATGCCACCTTCGACGTTGTTGAAAAAGTGCGCCTCGGTGGCCGCCAGGTGCGGGGCGAATTCCACACGCCGGGCCGGGTCGGTGCCGCACAGCACGGTGGCATTGATTTCCAGCATCAGGTTCAGCTGTTGCAGGTCGAACAGGTCGATACCGCGAGCGACATAGTCGTCAATCAGCGCATAGCCTTCAAGCACATTGAGCAGCACCTCGTCGGTAAACGGGTCGCGCGGTTCGGTGAAGTGCTGGCTGAGTTCGGCAAAGCGGCCCTGCACCTCGCGCAGTGCGCGCTCTACCGCTGACAGATCAAGACGACGTATCGCTCGCATTTGAAATCCCGGGTAACACTTTAACGGAAGGTAACGCGGCCGGGTGTTGCAACCTCCCTGGTTGCAACACCCGGCCACCTTGATGGGTGTGATTCAGCTGAACTTGCCGCTGATGTAGTCACTGGTCAGCTGCTCGCGCGGGTTCTGGAAGATCTGCGCGGTCGGGCCCATCTCGACCAGATAGCCGGTGCGGGTACCCTGGGAGATATCGACCGAGAAGAACGCCGTGGTGTCGGCCACACGAATCGCCTGCTGCATGTTGTGGGTTACCAGCGCGATGGTGTAGTCCTTCTTCAGCTCGACCATCAGCTCTTCCACCCGACGGGTGGCGATCGGGTCGAGCGCCGAGCAGGGTTCGTCCAGCAGCAGCACTTCCGGCTCGGTAGCGATGGCGCGGGCGATGCACAGACGTTGCTGCTGGCCGCCGGACAGCGACAGGCCGCTGACCTTGAGCTTGTCCTTCACTTCATCCCACAGTGCCGCGCCTTGCAGGGCGTGCTTCACGCGGTCGCCCAGGTCGCCCTTGTAGCGGTTCAGGCGCAGGCCAAAGGCGACGTTGTCGAAGATGCTCATCGAGAACGGGTTGGGCTGCTGGAACACCATGCCGATGTAGCGGCGCACCACCACAGGGTCGACGCCCTTGCCGTAGACATCCTGGCCAAGGAAGTGCACATGGCCTTCGAAGCGGAAACCCTTGACCAGGTCGTTCATGCGGTTGAGGCTGCGCAGCACGGTACTCTTGCCACAGCCGGACGGCCCGATGAAGCCGGTGATCTCGTTTTTGCGGATCGGCACATGGCTGTCACGCACGGCCATGAAGTTGCCGTAGAAAATCTTGTCCAGCTTGCAGTCCATGACGATCGGGGCTTCGTTGACCATGGGAGCGGCTCTTTGCGCAGTGGATACGTTCAAGTTGGATGCTCCCTTTCTCAATACTTGGGCTTGCCGAAGACTCGGCTCAGAATGTTGATTACCAGCACGATCATCACCAGTACCAGCGAGGCCGCCCAGGCGAGCTCGAGCTGGTTGTCGAACGGCATGCCGGAGAAGTTGTAAATCAGTACGGCAAGCGATGCCGTGGGGTTCATGACCGCCAGGCTGCCGTCATGGTAGATCCAGTAGTTGCTGAACAACGCGGTGAACAGCAGTGGCGCGGTTTCGCCAGCGGCGCGGGCCACGGCCAGCATCACGCCGGTGAGGATGGCAGGCAGGCCGGTGGGCAGGACGATCTTGCAGATCACCTGGGCACGGGTACAGCCCATGCCGTAGGCGGCGTCCTTCATGATCTTGGGCACCATCTTCATCGACTCTTCGGCGGTCAGCACCACGATCGGCAGCATCAGCACCGCCAGCGCCACGCCACCTGCCGGTGCCGAATAGGTGCCGGTGGTCATCACCACCAGGGCGTAGGCGAATACGCCGGCCAGAATCGAAGGCAGGCCAGTGAGCATCTTCGCGGCAAAGCGCGCGGCGTTGGCCAGCTTGCTCTCCGGGCCGAGCTCGGCGAGGAACACGGCTGCCAGGATACCGACCGGTACCGCGATGGCGGCAGCGATGCCGACCATGACGAAGGTACCGGCCATGGCGTTACCAAAACCGCCGCCCATCTCGAAGCCGGTAGGCGGCAACTCGGTGAACACTTCCAGGCTGAGGCGCGCACCGCCGCGGGTGATCAGCATGTACAGCACGGAAATCAGCGGCACGCTGGCAACCAGCGCCGCGAACCAGGCCAGCGAGGTCAGGACCAGGCTGCGCAGGGCGCGGCCTTCGAGCTTGCGCTGCAGGCTGGGCAACGCGGCTACAGGGGTCGAAAGGTCGGTCATTGTTTGTTACCCCGCTGGGCGTAGAGCATGATCATCGAGCCGAACACGTTCACCAGCAGGGTGATGAACATCAGTACCAGTGCCGCATACATCAGCACCTCGATCTCGTTCGGGCCGGCTTCCGGGAAGTTCAGCGCCAGCAGCGCTGCCAGGGTGTTGGCCGGGGCGAACAGGGACAAGGTGATGGTATTGGCGTTGCCGACCAGCATGGCCAGGGCCATGGTTTCACCCAGTGCGCGGCCGAGGCCCAGCACCAAGGAGCCGAAGATGCCGGTGGCGGCGGATGGCACCATCACCTTGAGGATGGCTTCCCAGTGGGTGGTGCCCATGCCGTAGGCCGCCTGCTTGGTTTTCATTGGCACGCTGGTCAGCGCATCCTGGGAAACGGCAGCAATGGTCGGCAGGATCATGATCGCCAGTACCAACGCCGCAGGCAGCAGGCCTGGCCCGCTCAGTGAGGTGCCGAAAAACGGGATCCAGCCCAGCTCGCTGTTCAGCCACGCGGTCAGCGGGCGAATCGCCGGGATGACCACATAGATGCCCCACAGGCCGTAGACCACGCTGGGGATGGCGGCGAGCAGCTCGACGATGGTGCGGAACACCGCGGCAAGCTTGGCCGGAAGGAAATCCTGGGTGAGGAAAATGGCCATGCTGACGCCGAAGAAGCCGGCGATCAACAAGGCGATCAGGGCGCTGTAAAGCGTGCCCCAAATGGCGGGCAGAATGCCGTATTTGCCCTGGTTGACGTCCCATACAGTGCCGAACAGCACATCAAACCCGTGCTTTTCCATGCCAGGAAGTGCCTTGCGTCCTACTTCGTACACCAGCGCGAAGACCAGCGCGAGGATCAGCACCACACCGATACGTGCAAGCGCACGGAAGGTGCGGTCAACCAGGAAGTCCTTGGCGGACGGTGGCTGGCACGCGGAATCCGGGTTATCCGGTATGGCAAAAGGTGTGTTCATGGGCGAGTTCCGGGACAAAGGGCAAACACCCCCGGCGTGACAGTCCGTCCACGCCAGGAGCGCCTGAGGGTATTACTTGATGTTTTCCGACGCTTTGCGCACTTCGGCGACAACCGACGCTGGCAGCGGGATGTAACCCATCGAGTCGGCGATCTCCTGGCCTTTGGTCAGGCCGTACTCGACCATTTCACGCATGGCCTTGGCCTTTTCCGGGCTGCCATTGTCCTTGCGGAAGATCATCCAGGTGTAGGAAGTGATCGGGTAGGACTTGGCACCTTCCGGGTCTGGCAGGTGGGCAATCAGGTTTTCCGGCATCTTCACCGCAGCCAGCGCTTCGGCACCGCTCTCGGCGTTCGGCACGACGTACTGGCCGGCTTTGTTTTGCAGTACGGCGAAGTCGACCTTGGCCAGTTTGGCGAAGCCGTATTCGATGTAGCCGATGGCGCCTGGGGTCTGGCGTACGGTGGCGGTTACGCCGTCGTTCTTCGGCGACTTGATGAACTTGTCGGTGGCTGGCCAGTTGACGGTGTTGCCTTCACCCAGGTCTTTCTTGAAGTCAGCGTTGATAGCCGACAGGTGCTTGGTGAACACCGCGTTGGTGCCGCTGGAGTCGGCACGGACCACCACGGTGATCGGCATGTCTGGCAGCTTCAGCTCGGGGTTGGCAGCGACGATCTGCGGGTCGTTCCACTTGGTGATCTTGCCCAGGAAGATGTTGGAGTACACATCGCGAGGCAGCTTCAGCCCTTTAGGGGCGCCCGGCAGGTTGTAGGCCAGGACGATCTCACCGGCGGTCATTGGCAGCAGTTGCACGCCTTCGCCGACCTTGGCGATGTCCGCTTCGCTCATGGCCGAGTCGCTGGCGGCGAAGTCGACGGTCTTGTTCAGGAAGTCCTGGACACCCGCGCCGCTACCCTTGGACTGATAGTCAACGGTGACGCCAGCAGTATTCTTGCTGAAGTCCTTGAACCAGGTCAGGTAGATAGGAGCCGGGAAGCTCGCGCCGGAACCGGTCAGGCGAACGTTCTCGGCGGCGAAAGCCCCGGAAGTGGCACAAAGCGAAACGGCAACGGCGAGTGCAGCAGACTTCATCAGGCGAATCATCGAAAAGCGCTCCTTGTGATGGCCGGCACACTTTGCATCAGCTGTGTTACAGCTTTGTGACGATTGAATGGCAGGCCGCACGGTAGAGCTTTTTCCCTCTGCCATGGCGGCAGGGTGATGTCATGCCTTGGTAACCGAAGGCGATTATCAATTTGCCATCTATCCCCAGCACGAGCGCTCGCCATGTCCCCGACAGAACACACCTTGATGAGGGGCATCCATCGCGAGCTGCTTGGATGAAGAGGCGGAGGTGCCGAGGATCGACTTGCCACAGCGGGTCAGGCAGGAGGACTACAGCCGTAACCCGACGCCGGTGGACATGATTGTGCCGCAGGTTTATTGACAGGGGTGGGGCGGGGGCATTGTCTGGGGCACGCAAAGATCGCGTCAGGGCTGACAGGCGCTGCATGTATTGTGGCAGGCACCTGTCAGCCCGCACGCGATCTTTGCGTGCCCCAGCCTCAAGCGCAATGCCGCAACAGCGTCTTGATCGGCCGCCTGACCCGCCGCTTGGCCACCTGCCGCGGCTTGATCCAGCGGCAGGCGTCTATCTCGTTGCGAGGACGAGGCTTGTCCGCCGCGTTGCGCGCCTCGAACAAATAATGGATAACCCGCTCCTCACGGTACTCGCTGACAAAGCGCAATTCATCGAAGGCCAGGCCGGTCTCTTCCGCCATTTCCCGCCGCGCAGCCTGCAGTGGCGTCTCATCCGGTTCGACCCTGCCCCCCGGCAGGTTCCATTTCGCATTGCGCTTGCGCACAAAAAGCACCTGGCCATCCTTGCGATAAATTACCGTGGCGCGCAGCTTGATACCCTTGCGCCTGGCTGTAGCGATGTCCATTGCCTTCATGAGTCATCCCGGTTCGCCTAGCTGGACCGGAGCCTTGTAACGGCTCCTGTCTCCACCCTAAAGCCTGTATATGTCCATTGAATGACCATCGGCCGAAGCAATGGTGCCATTCGTCCATTGCCCGGCACTCTGGCGCTGCGCAGGGTTTCAACCGGTCAGGCCAATGAAGCGGGAGTGAGGACCATGCCACGCGGTGACAAAGACAAATACACAGACAAGCAGAAGCGCAAAGCCGAGCACATCGAGGCGGGCTATGAGCACAAGGGCGTACCGAAAGACGAGGCCAAGGCGCGCGCCTGGGCCACGGTCAACAAGCAGTCGGGGGGTGGCGATAAAAAAGGCGGTTCGGGGAAAACGACCGCCTCCAGCGAAAAGCAGTCCGCGCGCTCGGACTCGGCAAAACGTGCCGCCAAATCACGTCAGGGCCACTCACGCACCTCTGGCAGTTCGCTGGAAACCCAGACCAAGGCCAGCCTGATGAAAGAAGCGCGAAGCAAAGACATCAAGGGGCGTTCCACCATGACCAAAGCCGAGTTGGTCGAAGCGTTGCGCACACACGGTTAGCGGCAGGGGTGCCGCGACACCTCCCACCAGTTCTGGAGAATTCACATGCCGCGCCTGGGCTAAACGCGACTTGTACGCACACAGCGCTCAGATGTGGAACGACTGGACCAACCGCTACGCCCAGCAGTTCCTGGACCGGTTCGACATCATGTTCGAAGCCAAGGACAAAAACCTGGCGACGCTGGACTATTACCGGCGCTACCTGGCCTGATCAGCCATTGCCGGCGATATCCGCCCCGCCTGTATCACAGCAACCGTTGCGCGAAGCGCACTCGTATTCCGCGGCAGCGCGGGTCGGGAAGTTGATGCTCAGGCGCACCTTTTCCAGCGTGTCATACAGGTCGTAGCCCTCCCCCAAGGCGGCCGGGAAGCCAAAACGGCGAGGGAGCAATTCTTTCTGGAGCGGCACAGCGGGAACTACTACGAAGCGCGTCTGCATGATCATCCCTCTTCCAGCAGTGCTTAAGTATTAGTACCACTATGTGAAAGCATCAAGATGGCTCATGCAAAATTTCAGTGCAGCGCGTGTTTCTGCCCCCATGCGCATTGCTCGTGACTGCTGCATCCCGGCCTTGATCCCCGCCGACCCGGCAGATGCCAGGGCCTGGGATTTGATGCAGACGGGATCGGCATGCAGTTGACGCAAATCAAGCCGCCGTATCGGGTTCGCGAGACGATGGCAGCAAGCAGCGCATCGATAACCGCGCGATCTTGGACAAGGAGCCCCACATGAGCCCGCTGAAACACATACTGGTAGCCACCGACCTGTCACCCTTTGCCCGCAACGCAGCGGAGCGCGCGGCCGTCCTCAGCCAGGCGCAGCAAGCCCCGCTGGACCTGCTGTATATTGCCAACCCGGCACCCTTCGAGCGCCTGAAGCAGCTGGTGGTACCTGATGACGACCTGTTGCAGCGGGTGCGGGACAGCGCCGGCGAAAAGCTGCGCGCACAGGCGGCAATGCTGTTCCAGCGCTATGACATTGCCGCTGGCGTGCAGGTGGCCAACGGCTCGGTGACCACGGAAATCTCCCGTGTGGTGCAAGACAAGGGCAGCGACCTGCTGGTGTGTGGGGCGAAAGGCCAGGGCGTGGGCCGGCGCTTGCTGCTGGGCTCTACCGTGCACAAAATGCTTGATCGGATGCCCTGCCCTTTGCTGGTGGTGAAGCAGGCGCCCCGCGACGCCTACCGCACCGTGCTGGTGCCCGTCGACTTTTCGCCAGCGTCGCAGCGGGCCATCGAACTGGCCAAGGCCATTGCGCCTCAGGCCGAAATCATCCTGTTGCATGTGTACGAAGCCCCGTTCGAAAGCAGTATCCGCTTCGCCCACATCGACCATGACACCCTCACCCACTACCGCAACGTCATTCGCAAGGATGCCGTGAAACAACTCGCCGCCCTGAGCGAGATTGCTGGCGTGGCCGACGCCCGGCAGATCGTGCTGCATGGTGACCCTGGCTGGCGGATTGCCGAGCAGGAGCTGGCGCTGGAGTGCGACCTGATCGTGGTCGGCAAACAGGGTGAAAGCGCCCTGGAAGCGCTGTTGGTCGGCAGCGTCACCAAACATGTGCTGAACGAATCGCAGTGTGACGTGCTGGTATCGCCATGAACTGACGGTGTCGACGATCTTGCCGGGCGTCTTTCCACAGCCGCCTCGGCAGGAGTCGACATTTACCGCTACGCACTCGCACGATATCGCCGTGCGCGCCGCCCTACCCAAACAAAGCGGATTTTGAACGCGCTACCCAAACGGTCCTCCACATGGTGCTGGGGGGGCGTTGCGCCGGGACAGCAAGCTGCAGCGGTGAGCTTTCATCGATTGCACTGATGATCACTATCGAGCGGCGCGCCTGTCGGCCTGGCAGGGCCGTCCCTATAATCGCCTGCAAATCTCCCCGCTCCTGCGCCTGCCACAGGCGACATCCCCTCATGGAACCGCACCCCATGCCAAATACCCCCCAGGCCCGTCAGGGCCTTCCCGAACACAGCCAGCAGAGTCTCACCCAGCAGTGGCTGGCGATTCTTTCGGTCGCCGTTGGTGCCTTCGCCTTGGTCACCAGCGAGTTTCTGCCGGTGGGCGTGCTCAACGATGTGGCCAGCGACCTTGGCATCAGTGCCGGCCTTGCCGGCCTGATGGTGACCCTGCCCGGCATCATGGCCGCGCTGGCCGCGCCTTTGATTTCCGTGGGCGTCGGTGCACTGGACCGGCGCTACCTGCTGATCGGCCTGACGCTGATCATGATCATCGCCAACGCGATCGTCGCCTACGCCGTCGACTTCAACCTGCTGCTGGTCGGCCGGGTGCTGCTGGGCGTCAGTATCGGCGGCTTCTGGGCCACCGCCATTGCCCTCAGCGGCCGCCTGGCGCCTGATGGCATGGGCGTAGCCAAGGCCAACTCGATCATCATGGCCGGGGTTACCCTGGCGACTGTAGTGGGTGTGCCCGTAGGTACCTGGCTGAGTGGCCTGATGGGCTGGCGCATGACCTTTCTGGTTACCGCGCTGGTGGGGATCCCGGTGCTGCTGGCGCAGGTACTGTTGCTGCCGCGGCTGAACCCGGAGAAGGCCATTCGCGTGAGCGACCTGCCGGCCCTGTTCATCAACCCGCAAGCGCGGGTCGGTTTGATCGCCGTCCTGCTGATCGGTCTGGCGCACTTTGCCGCGTACACTTACGTTGCACCGTTCTTCAAACAGAATGCCGGCTTTGATGGCCCTACCATCGGCTCATTGTTGCTGCTGTATGGCGTGGCCGGTTTCATGGGCAACATCTTCGCCGGTTTCGCGGCCAACCGCAGCGTACGGCATACCCTGATGCTGGTCGCGCTGCTGATCGCTGTCAGCACCGCCCTGTTCCCGCACTTCGCCACCGGCATGACCGGCGCCGCGATGCTGATCGCGCTGTGGGGCTTTGCCTTTGGCGCGTTCCCGGCCTGCGCCAATATCTGGATGTTTGTGGTCGCGCCCAAGGATGTCGAGCGTGGCATGCCGCTGTTCGTGGCGATGTTCCAGGTGATCATTGCGCTGGGCTCGTTCTTCGGTGGGCAGGTGGTCGACCATATGGGCACGGCGGTGCTGCTGAGCCTGGCCACGGCGCTGGTGGGCTGTGGGTTTGTCACGGTGCTGGTGCTGGGGCGCAATGTCAGCAACAGCCTGGCAGCCCAAAGCGCTTGATGAAAGCGCGAGTGCCCCAGGCAAAGTCCGCTCCTCTGTAGGGGCGGACTTGCCCGCGAATACGGCAGCAGCTCAGACGCTACGCGTCAGGCCACCATCGACCTTGATGTTCTGCCCAGTGATGTACGCGCCACCCTCGCTGGCCAGAAAGGCAATGGTCGCGGCAATTTCCTCGCTGGTGCCATAACGCTTGAGCGGCACGCTGTCGCGACGTTGCTCGGTGGCCGGCAGGCTGTCGATCCACCCCGGCAGCACATTGTTGATGCGCACGTTATCCGCCGCATAGGTGTCGGCAAATATCTTGCTGAACGCTGCCAGGCCCGCACGGAACACCGCCGAGGTCGGGAACATTTCGTTGGGTTCGAACGCCCAGGCGGTGGAGATGTTGATGATCGCCCCGCCCTTCTGCCGTTGCATGATCGGCGTCACCAGGCGTGTCGGGCGGATGACGTTGAGCAGGTAGGTGTCCATGCCCTTGTGCCAGTCGACATCGCTGATCTCGAGGATCGGCGCACGTGGACCATGGCCGGCACTGTTCACCAGTACATCGACACGCCCCCACTGCTCGACCACGGCATCGACCAGCCGCTGCAAATCCTCGACCGACTGGTTGCTGCCCGTCACGCCAATCCCGCCCAGCTCCCTGGCCAGCGCCTCGCCCTTGCCCGAGGACGAGAGAATCCCGACCTTGAAGCCGTCTGCGGCCAGGCGGCGTGCTGCCGCAGCGCCCATGCCACTGCCACCGGCGGTGATGATTGCTACCTTTTCTACCGACATACTGCCTCCGTTGAAGATGCAACGCTGTGCTTACAAGTGCATTCACAGTAGCAGCCACGCCGCGACCGAGGGAGGCAGCCAGGCTTCGCCTAGCCAGTAGATTTTCTTTCGTCAACTTGCGCCTTCAGCCAGGCCCTCACCGTTTCCAGCACCGCAATGGGCTGGCCTTTACGTGGCCATACCAGGTAGAACGCCTTGTCCAGCTGCAGGTGCTGGGGGAATACCTGCACCAGCCGGCCGACCGCGATGTCGTCACGGACAAAGGCATGGCTGGCCAAGGTGATGCCCTGGCCGCCAATGGCCGCTTCTATGGCCAGCGAGGTCTGGTTGAAGCGCACGGTCCTGGCGGTGGGCGGTGGGTGACCAGGGAACACCGTTGCACAGAATGACGGCCAGAAATTGTGCGCATCGTGCAGCGCCACATAGCGCTGCAGGGCGGCGAAGCCTTGCGGCCGGCCCATACCGGCCAACAGTGCCGGGCTCGCCACTGCCACCACACGCGGTTCCATCAACAACTCTGCGTTCAACCCGGCAGCAAATGGTGGCTGACCATAACGCACCGCCAGGTCCACCCCATCGGTATGAAAGTGCGAAAGCCGGTCGGTGGCCAGCACCCGCAGGTCGATATCAGGGTGGCTCTCGGCAAAGTGCCCTAGCCTGGGGATCAGCCATTTCGAGGCAAAGGTCGGCGTCACGCTGACGGTGAGGTGGGAAGGTGTCGGGCGCAGCAGCCGTGTGGCCTCGTCGATCATCGCCAGGGCACTGCGCACACTGGTGCTGTAGGCATGCCCGGCATCGGTCAGGCCAAGCCCGCGCGGCAAGCGCTCGAACAGGCGCACCTCCAGGCCGGCTTCCAGCCCGCGAACCTGCTGGGCAACGGCGGCCTGGGTGACACCGAGCTCCTCGGCCGCCAGGCGAAAGTTCAAGTGGCGCGCCACCACCTCGAACACGCGCAGCGCGTTGAGTGAGGGCAACCCGGGAAAACCTGAGGTCATGGCGATGGATTTTCTATTGGCTGGGCTGGCAGCATTGCGCCGAGGCTAACCTCATCGGCCGAGGAAGTCGATCACGGCAGCGCAAATGGATGTGGCTGATCCAGCATGACGAAAACGTCCGGCCCGCTGCCCTCGACCTGCAGCGAAATGCGCTGGGGGTTTTCTGGTGCATCCAGGCTCGGCGAGGCGGACACCGAGGTCAGTGTCAGGCTGGTGGCGGATGTCAGCAGACCCCAAAACCAAAGCCTAGCCCGGCACTACATCGCCCTGGCCGCCTGCGCCAAGCGCTGGACGGCCCGGCGAATTTCATCCGCATCCAGCGAAGCAAACCCCAGGCGCAAGGCGTTCTCGGCATGCCCGAACGGCGAAAACTGCCGGCCACTGCGCACTACCAGGTCCAGCTCCTGCGCTTTGCGAACCAGCCGGTCCACATCGATGGCGTCGGCAAACCGCACCCACAAGGCCAGCCCGCCCTCCGGTTCGCGTACCGTAATCTGTTCGCCAAACGCATCCCGCAGGCAAGCCAGCAGGGTCTCCCGACGCCGGCGGTACTCGCGGTTGACCCGGCGCAAGTGTTTTTTCAGCTCGCCATCATTGATCAGCTCGGCCAGCATCCGCTGCATCACCGCATCGCCCTGCCCCAGGTTCAGCGTCGCCCTGCGCTCCAGCACTTGCGTCACCTCTGCCGGCGCCACGATAAAGCTGCAACGGAACGTGCTGCCCAAGGCCTTGGACAGCGAGCCGATGTAGATCACATGCCGCTGCTGGCGGTCGCTGGCCAGCGGCAGATAGGGCCGCCCGACGACGTGATACTCATAGTCGTAGTCTTCTTCGACCACACAGAAGTCATGCTGGCGCGCCAGCTCCAGCAACCGCTGCCGGCGCCCGGCTGGCAGACTGACGGTGGTCGGGAACTGGTGATGGGGCGTGATGTACAGCATTCGCACCGGGTGCAGCCGGCATATCGCCTCCAGCTGATCGACCCGGCAGCCCTCATCGTCCAGCTCCACCGTCACCAGCCGAGCGCCCAGCTGACGAAAAATCTCCCACGCCGGCGGGTAGCTCAGGCGCTCGACCAGCACCACATCACCCGGCTTGAGCAACACACTGGCCACCAGGTGCAGCGACATCTGCATGCCCTGGGTCAGGCAGATATGTTCGACGCCAACGTTGAGGCCGCGATTGTGCCGCAGCATGTCGGCCAGCGCAGTGCGCAGGTAGCGGCTGCTGCAGTCGCTGCCATGGCGCACGCTGTTGCTGGCAAAGCTGCTGCGCAACGCATTGCGGTAGTAGCGATGCAGCACGGCCTGGGGTAGCAGGCGGTGGTCACAGGCGCCGTTGTCGATGAACAACGCACCTGGCCGCCCCTGCTGGGCGGCAGCCAGTTCATTGGCGGCGAAGTAGGCGACGGCAGGCGCCTCTGGCAGCGCCAAGGCAAAGGGCTGCGCGACACTGTGTTCGACCTGCGTGCCAGCCGCCAGCTGCTGGCTGACGAAGGTACCTCGGCGCTGCACGGTTTCCAGCCAGCCCTTGGTCTGCGCTTCCTCATAGGCAAGGATCACCGTCTTGCGATTGACGTTGAGCAGCCGCGCCATCTCGCGCGTGCCCGGCAATGGCGTGCCAGGGCGCAGGCGGCCCTCGCTGATCGCGGCCACCAGCCCCTCGACGATCTGCCTGTACGAAGCCTGCGGTTGCGCGCCATCGAGCTTGAGCAGCGGCGGCCATTTGCGAAGCTGGACCATGTGAATTATCCAAAACTGGAGGTTCTTCTGGTCCTGGACTATAGCAACAATCAAACCTCCATTTGCCCCGAGGTGCTCATGCAAAGCCGCCACGTCATTGAATTGTCGCCTTCGGGCAAAACCTTTGAAGCCAGCCAGGAACTGCTGCTCGACGCCATGCTCGCCAGCGGCCTGCCGGTGCCCTTCTCCTGCCGCCGCGGCGCCTGCGGCTCGTGCAAGGTCAAGGTGGTGGCTGGGCAGTACCAGCCCAGGCAACGCGATGCAGACGCGCCCGCGCCGTGCTATCCACTGGCCGACGACGAGATGCTGCTGTGCCAGAGCCACGCTTGCAGTGACATGCGCCTGGAGATCCCGGGGTGGTCCCTGGAAACGCCCGTACTGCAAACCCAGGCGCAGGTGGTTGCCCAGCGCGAACTGAGCACCGATATCGTCGAACTGGTGCTGCAGCCTGCCCAGCCGCTGGAGGTGCGGGCGGGCCAGTACGTCAGGTTCCTGCTCGACAACGGCGACAGCCGCTGTTTCTCCATCGCCAACCTGCCAGCCCAGGACCAGGGGCAGCTGGTGTTCTACATCCGCAAGGTCAGTGGCGGCCTGTTCACGCATCACCTGCTGCCCACACTGCAGGCAGGCGACACACTGCAACTCGAAGGCCCCGTGGGTGCCTGCACCTGGCAGCATGATGACCAGCTCCCGGTGGTGCTGTTCGCCACCGGCACCGGTTACGCAGGCATCAAGCCCTTGCTGCTGAGGGCGTTGGCGGGTGATGCGCAGGTCACCCTGTACTGGGGCGGTTCATCGCAGGCGGATTTCCATGACTGCGCTTTTCTCGACGAGGCCAGCCGTACGCACCCCAACTTCCGCTGGCACCGGGTACTTTCGCCCGAGGCACGCGTGCAACAGGTGGCGCTGGCCCAGGCACACCGCTGGTCCGACATCCAGGTTTATGCTTGCGGCAACGCGACGATGATCAGCCAGGCCCGCGAGCTGTGCCTTGCAGCAGGCGTGCAGCCCCATCGTTTTGTCGCCGAGGCTTTTGTTTCCAGCGGCACTTCGCCGGCGGCCGCTGCTTTATCCAGCGCACTGCACCCCGAGCTGGAAAAGGTCGGCCCGCGTTACTCGCTGGACGGCATGCTGGCGGCGCGCGAGCAGTCGGTACGGGCAGTCGCCGCCATCGCCAGCCAGCTGCAGGTCGGCATGACCACCGCCCAGGCGCTGGAAATGGCCGCGCACACCTTGCAGGCCATGGGCGCTTCACATACCTGGCACCCGACCTACATCCGTTTTGGCGACGACACGGTCCGTACACCTCGGCAAGGCGTTGATTTGAAACGTGTATTACGTACCACAGATATCGTCGTGGTTGACGTTGGCCCGGTATGGGACGGCTACGAAGGCGACTATGGCGATACCTTCGTGTTTGGTGAGCACGACCTGCACCACGCCTGCGTCAAGGCGCTGCATGAAGTGTTCGACGAAACCCGCCAGGCCTGGGGCCGCGGGCTGACCGGACGGGAGCTGTATGACTTCGCCGAACGCAGCGCCCAGGCCAAAGGGTGGCAGCTTGAACGCAACCTGGCCGGCCACCGCATCGCCGATTTCCCGCATGTGCTGTATGGGCAGGACAAACTGGCCGAGGTGGAAATCGTCCCGAGCGAAGTGGTGTGGGTGCTGGAGATACAGCTGTGCCACCCAACCGAGCCGGTGGGGGCGTTTTTTGAAGACATCCTGATCGGCGATGGCAAGCGGGTTGCGAAACTGGCGGCCTGATCAACGCCTCAAGCGGCGCCGTGAAAACTGGCGGCTGGGAACAAAGGCAAATGGGTCGGGCAAAAAGCTCCACTCCGACTGAAATATATCTGGGCCATTAGGGTAAGGCCTCAAGCAGTTCCAGTTCCTGCTAGTGATCAAGGGTGGGTTGAACGTCATTATGTAATCAGCCCCTTGGGAGGCGAGATGGTGGGTGATTTTTTATTTCGCGAGGTATCAAAGTGAATACAGTTGACCCTGGATTGATTGCGCTGTTGATCCTTGCGCCCATCATTTTGTCTATTATCGTGCTGTTTTACATCGCACATAAATACACTGAGCACTTTGAGTCGCTTCTTCCGAACTGTACGTACGTGACCGGAAATAAAAAAATATTCCAGCATGCAGGCTTACTGGGCAAAGTCATGCTGTACCAGCGGCCACGACTGATAAATGGGCTAGTGGGCGAGCAAAAGCGGCGGGGCTTTCGATGAGCCCCGCGTTGTGATCAAGGTGCTGAAGGTTCGTTGGTCAGCTTCGCATGAGTGCTCAGTTCTTCAGTGATGAATGCCGAAATCATCGCCCGGTACACCTGCTCCACGACCTCAGCAGAGGCACCGCTTTCGTCAGCCATTTCACGAACCTTCCTTATTACTTGCTCAACCCGTGCAGGCGCACGTACATCATCGGAGGTTTTCTTGAAGGCCGCCGCTTGCGTGACGAGCCTTCCCCGTTTGGCGAGAAGCGAAACGAGGCTGCGGTCTATGTCATCGATGCCTTGGCGGACTTCGTCCAGAGAGGTGCAAAGTACATCCATTTTCTTGACTTCCTTATCATAAGCCTGCGATTGATTGAAGCAGGCAGTTGATGGTGATTCGGGGCTCTATCGTAGCCTCTGGTGGCCGTGAGTTAAGTGGAACCAAGGCATCGTTGAACGCACGTGTCAATGACTATCACAACGTCACTTTGGCTGTTCCATGCGTGCGCCTAACCGCATCAGGCAGCAATCGGCGGAAGCATCGGCTCACAGCATAACCCGCTCGCTATCCCCCAGAAAAACCGTCCCATGCATGAAAGTCTCTCGCTCATCGGCTGTGGTCAGGGCAAACTTTGCGATGTGGGTATGCGCGACCCTTCTCAGTTCTTCCCGCCACCGCTCACGCGTTTGCTCATCATCAATGTTGCGCCCATCAAGCACCTCGGGCGGATAGGCAGCTGCAAGGTCAACCGGTATGGCATGGAGCGTGCCGATGCGCGAACGCAGGTTCACGGTCGACAGCTCCACAATCAACCCGGTCGGCCCCTTGGCCATCAATTGCCTGAGAACCTTCAGCTTGTTTTTCGCCGAGAAGCTCGTCGCCTTGAGCAAACTGTTGTAGTAGGGCTTGAAGTAATTGATAAGGCCCGCTTCGACCAGCGACACAACTTCATGACGCTTCAGACGCACGCCCTGCAAGCGCTTGAAGTGTGCCAGGTCGGCGTGGTCGTCCGTCTGGGCATCGACGTTGAAATCGCCGCCATTGCTGACCACAGTGCGCCCGTGCTCGAAGCGATACAGCAACAGCAAAACCTCATGCTCGTAGAAGTTGGTGAGCGTGTCGGCAAGGATCCTCTGCAGGGTGCTGTGGCATTGCAGCCTGTCCAGCGCCGTGCGCGCACGGGTTCGGCCAATCCCCTGCCCCACGTAAAGCACCTCCATCGCGGTGTCTTCATCGGCAAGCTCATGTTCCGATGCGGCGATGATCACGCTAGCCGACATCATCTGCTTGCCACAGGGTGTGATAGCAACCATCGCAGCGCCATTTACCGCGATCGCGACATCCACGATCGGCACATCTGCGGGGATGGAGCTTTTTGGAATTTCGTAGACAAACGGCACCGCCACCATGCCCTGCGCACGGCGAACCAGGAAGTTGCCGGTTACGGTCCGGCCGCTGAGGCTGAAACTCTCCGGCTGCAGGTACACCCGGGGGCGGCGGACGATGAGGTAGATGTTGCAGTTCTGCAGCGCCGCAAGGTGTGCGGGCTCGTGCTTCACATTGTAGAGATCTGCGGGGGTGAGTATTGCAGGGTCGCTGGAGTACAGGTGGGCTGCGCCTTCCATGGAATACAAACGTTGCACATTGTTGATGTCGTTCATGGCATCCGGTCCTCAATTCCTTTGAGTGAGTTGCGTCAGCTCTCAATAGTCCAACTTAGCCTTCGTCTGCTGACAAGTCGCCAGCTGGCCGCGCACCTTTCCATACAGCGCTTTGGTCTCCATCGACTGCACTGCCTGGGTGTCGGCATAGTCCTTGCGGATGACGTCGAAGTCAGCCTTGGTTTTGGTCAGGTGTTCGACGCACTGGTTGATGGTTTGCCGGGTCAGCGTTCTGGTACCGCTGGCGTTTGGGGTGCCTTGCGGGCGGGCATCGAACGCTACGCTGATTGCGCCGATCTTGGTGCGGGCGGTCTTCTCTCTGTCCTCGCCGCAGCCTGTTAGTATCGATGCGATTGCAAGACCGAGTACACATTGCTTGATCAATGGAAATTCCTTTTAGTGGTTGATCGTCTGTAGCTCAAGTTCTGGTGAGCGAGTCATCCTAGCAGAGCCGGCCATGGAGTCTCGGTCCGTCGACCTACGTCCAGCTGCCACCCTTTTTGCTTGACGGCAAAATAAAGTGCAGCGCAGCAATTGTTGAAAATATCTGCATGCTGAAGATAGCTCCAGACCGCCCGCACAATTCACACTCCCTTGAAGAGAATTTTGACCGGCATCGACCCATTGCAAACGTTCGAGAATCGCTGCTTCTGCAATAGGCTAGCTATTCGGCAAGCTCGACGTAACTAGACTCGCCCCCACCCGTCGCACCTGATAACCATCCCCAAACAAAGTGAAGCGTCGTGCGGCCATGTTGGTCTAGGCCAATCTCACCGCGCGACCAGCCAGCGAGGATCTCATCCTCAGTGGTAATGCAGTGATAAAGAAGCTCGATGGTGTTGCGGCCTGTCACCCGCCCCACTTGAGAGCCCATGCGGATCCGGCCGCCTTGGTAAGTGCCGGTGATGGCCCCACCGTCGACGAGATAATGAAATACCGTTCCGTTGCCCGATAGCCCGTGGGTGTTGTTGGCGACGGTGAATCGACGGTTGTTCAACCGTTCGTGAATTTCGGAACTTGCCATAAGCCGCTTGCCCTTACCTGGAAATCCATTTCAGAACGCACAGCCTATATATAGATGGTTGGGGCTTCCATCTGAATGTCTGCTATGGGGTCGATAACAGACACCCACCTGCCCCACTCGCCCAGGTGCCCAGGTGCCCAGGTGCCCAGGTGCCCAGCCTAGGTAAGCACGATGTAAGCGTTGCGCTGCACGATCCCGGCATGTGGCCCCTCGACCAGATGCACATATCGGCCGCCGACCTGATCAATTGGCAAACAGTCATCAACATCCAGCACTGCATCGGTGTGGGCTTGAGCCCAATGCGGCAGGATCTGCCGCTTGCCTTTTGCCTTGGCCTCCCGCTTGTCCCTGGCCACGACCAACAGATAATGATGCGCTTCGCCGAAAGCCTGTGACTCGTAGCCACCCAGGTTGATGAAGTAAAGGCAAGGCGCATCCGGCAATGGCGCCAAGGTGCTGAATTCCACGCGCCAGCCCTCGACACCATCGATGGCCATCCACGCGTCGATGTGCATGCCCTTGGGGCTGCCAAACCAGCTGTCACGAAGCTCCGGGTAGGCTTGCTCCAGCGTGTCGGCCACGACGAAAGCGACGTCGTGCACTTCTATTTTTGCCCGAGGATGTTTACCGCCGAGCAGCACAACGAAAAGCATTCGATACCCCCGTCACCGTGTTCATTACCAGACAAGCCGGCTCCGGCAACTTTATCACCAACCTCCAGGCCAGCGCCGCATCTGCGGGAGCGTGCTGGCCGACTATTTGCGAACCGGGGGCCCAGGTCACTTTGTCAAAGATGACGGTGGTATAGGCGTTTACTGCAGGGTTGGTAGAAAGAGGATGGCTTGATAGGCCTGGCTTTCAGGGGGTACTGGCAATCTTCCGGGTGCCTGAGCCGCCAAGATTTCAACAAATGCTTGACCAGGGAGAACGATCGTTCTACCTTGGCCACATGGATAAGCCAATGACCGATACACGCGAAAAAATTCTGGCTACTGCCGAGAAGCTGATTTACGAAAACGGGATTCACGCCACTGGCATGGAC
This sequence comes from Pseudomonas sp. 8_5_2, assembly GCF_059295255.1. Taxonomy (NCBI): domain Bacteria; kingdom Pseudomonadati; phylum Pseudomonadota; class Gammaproteobacteria; order Pseudomonadales; family Pseudomonadaceae; genus Pseudomonas; species Pseudomonas sp. 8_5_2. Next base: position 2,446,709 of record NZ_CM181238.1, on the reverse strand, counting down.
CTCCTCGTAAAGACCTCGGGTGTAGCACGTAAAAGTATTTATCGCTATTTTGCGACCAAGGACGATGTAGCGGCAGCTGCGCTGAATGCACGCGATGTACGCTGGATGCAGTGGTTTCGTGGTGAATGCGAAAAAGCGCAAACTCCACAACAACGTATCCTGGGCATTTTTGATGTGCTCAAGCGTTGGTTTGAGTCTGACGGTTTTCGCGGATGTGCTTTCATCAACACCGCCGGGGAGATTGGCGACGCAAACGATCCCATTCGACAGATCGCAAAGCTGCATAAACAAAAGCTGCTTGACTATACCCTCGAACTGACCAGCGATTTAGGCGTCACAGATCCGATTGTTCTGGCCAGGCAATTGTTCGTGCTTATAGAGGGCACGATAACCGTGGCCCGCATAATGGGCGACTATACCGCGATCGATAGCGCGAAAGAAGTCGCCGAAATTTTGCTCAAAAAAGAAGTACAGCGCACACGCGCTTGAAGTTGCACGAAATGCTAACTCCACTGAACGATCCACATGATTGGAGGCACCCTCATGCCCAACGAACAAGCTCGCCCGCCACTTCCTCCCTTCACTCGCGAATCAGCGATTGAAAAAGTCCGACTTGCTGAGGATGGTTGGAATTCCCGCGCTCCCGAAAAAGTTGCGCTCGCCTACACGCTGGATACCCAATGGCGTAACCGTGCCGAGTTTGCCACCAATCGCGAAGAGGCCCAGGCATTCCTCACTCGCAAGTGGAAAAAAGAGCTGGACTACCGGCTGATCAAAGAGCTCTGGGCCTTCACCGACAACCGCATCGCCGTCCGTTACGCCTACGAGTGGCACGACGATTCGGGTAACTGGTTCCGCTCCTATGGCAATGAAAACTGGGAATTCGAAGCGGATGGCTTGATGCACCGCCGGTTCGCCTGCATCAACGATATGCCTATCAAGGAAAGCGAGCGCAAGTTCCACTGGCCACTGGGTCGCCGACCAGACGATCACCCAGGCCTGACTGAACTGGGGCTGTAAGGCATGCTGGACCTGATGCTGTTTACACAAAGCATCAGGTCTTACCGGGGCACGTACTCGGCACCTATCCGTTGAACCTGACAACATTGCAAAGCACCTTGATATCACTATAATTGCGATCAATTCTTATCCGCACTTATAATCAGGAAGATCCAGGTGCCCTACCCGCTGCCGCCCGCATCTCCCGGCAGGATGACATGCATGCCCTGTATCGCGACCACAGCCAATGGCTGCAGGGCTGGATTCGCCGGCGCCGCAAGTTCACCGTGGGCGGCAATGCCTACTGGCAAAGCTCGACGTTCTTCAAGCCAAGCGACGAGGACTGGTACGCAATCGATGACCCGGGATTCAAGTACAGCCCGACGATGTCGTGAACCTTTTCGAAAAACAACGGATCGGTGGAACGCTTGAAGGTTTTTTCCAGATGCGGCTTGATCCCGAACGCGTGCCAGATACGCATGACGCTGGCAGGAGAAAGGCCTGTCTCGCGGCTCATGCGGCGAGTACTCGAGTGGCTGGAATCGTCGGGCTTACCTTGGAATACCTGATTGACTACTTGCTGAACCTGCTCAACCGAGATCGTGCGTGGCGGGCCAGAGCGGGGTTCATCGTTCAAACCCAACAATCCCAATTCAGCGAAACGTTGCCGCCACCGCGATACGATCCTTGGTGGTACCCAAGCGCTGAGCAATGTCATTGCCAGAATCGCCGGCTGCACAAGCGCGGATTATTTCGGCCCGCAGACGTGCATCTTGGGCGCCTTTGCGGAGCTGGACACGGCGTAGCGGCTCCGCACTTTCAGTTTCAGATAGGGTAGTGACAGTCGCTGGTCGGCCCATGTCGATACACAACGCTTGAAGAGTAGGGCTCTACCGAGCTATGCCAAATTTTCAGTGGTATTTCTGAAACACCACACTAGCTTGTTCCATGCTGTGTTTGCGGCATTTCTTTGGTGCAGAAACTGGTAATTCTGCCAGTTGACCAACACCTCAACCGCGATGCAGATTCGGAGGTGGGACTTAAAAGGCATGTTTCCAAGCGGGGTCCGCAACCCCCATATCAAACACTAATCAAACCTTATGAATCACCACTTAAGGCTGCACCCTAAAAACAAAAGCATTTGAACCGCCAAATGAAAAACCAATACACCCCACCCTTTAGACCCCAAGAAGAACAGCCATGAAACCAGACTGCCGACATACTTCTCTCACCACATTTACCAACTATACCGTCTACGGCCATAGCAAACTGCCTTCTCAACGCACTTTCAAGATTGGCTTTAACGGAGCATTGCTCAATCCCCTGGCAAATTTATATCATTTGGGAAACGGTCATCGTGAGTACAGCCCTCTATTGATGAGATTTACCAGCCCAGATCGTTTCAGCCCTTTTGGAGCCGGCGGGGTAAACACGTACGCCTATTGCTCCGGAGATCCAGTCAACCGTGTCGACCCGACAGGAACGGTTAGCCTATGGAGTAGAATCAAGGGCTTTTTTGGGGGGCGACGTAACCGGTCAGACATAGCGCATTCCAGGGTTAACGCCGAGCCTATAACTACCGTTAGTCCTGTGCCTAGTAGGCAAGAACAACAAAGGGGCGCCTTCAGATTTTTAACGGAAATAGAGCCCATGTATCCAGAAATATTTGACAACATAGTGAACCACCTATCGCCAGGGGACTTGCAAAATGCCGCCTCTATAAATCAAATGGACGTTTGGGCAGACAAACATTCCATGAGTAGGTATCTGGATTATTTCGACGCAATCTCCAAAGGGCAAAAAGTAGATTATAGAAACGACGGAAGACTAAACAACACGGACGTATTCAACCTTCAATATCTGCAAGACCAATTGCTAAAAACCGAACTCCCCTTAAAAGGTTTCACCAGCTTCATTGATGAACCCCGGCATCAAGCACGATCTCAAGTCAAGGACTTGACAAAACACGCTGGATATATGCGCCGGTATTTGGAACTACCAAGCTCTAAGCAATATTATCTTTTGGAAAGATTTTGAAAAGGCATTGAATGATGGCGCGAAAAGTTTAAATACGCGCACAGGCGCGGGCGCTGCCCGCCGGTCAAGAGTGGTAATTTTCGACCAACTTAGAGAGTCCGGGGCTCTGGATAGCAGGGCCTCGGAAACAGCCAGGATTAGTTCTTCCCTGCCTCTTCACGGATGCAGACTCATTCTACCTATCCAGGCTGCGCGGGCACCCTACCCATTGGTCATTCGGATGCAAACGACGGTCGCTCGTTAAACCATGCCACCGCACTGCGTGTTCGACGAAAAACCCAAGTCGTAGGTGATGGCCAGCTCTATCGCGCCCTCACCGCCAACGTAATCGAAACTGCCATCGCGCATGTCGACAAGTGATCTTGGCAGGCTTCCTGCATCCGACGCACAATCTGGGGCAGGCAATAGGGCCCCAGGTCTTCAAAGCACCCGACTAACAGTTCTCCGACACACTCGCCAGCATTGAAGCTTCGATTGAGAATTATCTGGAAACTTACAACCAGAGTCCGAAACCGTTTCGGTGGCATAACAAGGTAGAAGATATTCTCGCCTCAGTCGCTCGTACAGCACGAGCGCTGGGCAAGTGATTTTTCAGTGGTACTTCTGAAACACCACACTATTTGCCGCCGGGACAAGACTCAGCGCCCATGGGATCAAGCGCCGCCCGCGCGGCGCTTGATCCCAAAGATGGTGAACAGCCTAAGGCGCCATCACTTCGTCCAGAGCCTGCTCAAGGGTGCTGACCGTACGCTCGATGTTGTGCAGCTTTTCGAGGCCGAACAGCCCGATGCGGAAGGTCTGGAAATCGGCCGGCTCATCACACTGCAACGGCACACCCGCCGCTATCTGCAGGCCATGCTCGACAAATTTCCTACCGCTCTTGATGTCGGCATCATCGGTGTAGCTGACCACCACGCCCGGGGCCTGGAAGCCGGCGGCGGCGACACTGTTGATGCCTTTGCCGGTCAACATGGCGCGCACCCGGTCGCCCAGCAGCTGTTGTTCGCTGCGCAGCTTGTCGAACCCGTAGGCCTGCATCTCGTTCATCACTTCGTTGAACCGTGCCAGAGAATCGCTGGGCATTGTGGCGTGGTAGGCATGCCCGCCCTGTTCATAGGCCTGCATGATCTGCAGCCACTTTTTCAGGTCGCAGGCAAAGCTGCTGCTTTGCGTATGCCCGATGCGCTCGACAGCCAAGGTACTGAGCATCACCAGGGCGCAGCAAGGGGATGCGCTCCAGCCTTTCTGGGGTGCGCTGATCAGCAGGTCGACTGCGCACTTGTGCATATCGACCCAGACGGTTCCCGAGGCGATGCAGTCGAGCACGAACAAGCCCCCCACCGCGTGCACGGCATCGCCGACAGCGCGCAGGTAAGCGTCGGGCAGGATGATCCCGGATGAGGTTTCAACGTGGGGGGCGAAGACAATTTGCGGCCGGTGCGCCTGAATGGCCGCCAGCACTTCGTCCAGCGGGGGTGGCGCGTAGGCAGCCTGGCGACCGCTTTCGACCGGCCGGGCTTTAAGTACGGTGGTGGCCGCCGGGATGTTGCCCGTTTCGAGGATCTGGCTCCAGCGATAGCTGAACCAGCCGTTGCGGATCACCAGGCATTGCTGGCCGGTGGCAAACTGCCGCGCCACCGCTTCCATGCCAAATGTACCGCTGCCCGGCACTACCGCAACAGCCTGGGCGTTGTAGACCTGTTTCAGGGTCGTGGAGATGTTCTTCATCACGCCTTGAAATGCCTGCGACATGTGGTTGAGCGAGCGGTCGGTGTAGACCACCGAGTACTCGACCAGCCCCTCAGGGTCAATACTGGGATAGAGCTTTGACATGGGTGACTCCTTGGCAGAGATGTCCGTGTTAAGGACCCTGCCCTAAGCTTGGGCAAATGACAAGATTGATCGGGGCTGGCTTTGGGGCGCATCAGGGCTGACGAGTGCTGGGCGCAAGAAATGCAGCGCCTATGAGACCGGGCGCCGCCCGCGCGGCGCTTCGCAGCACAAGGCTGCTCATTTGTTGCAACGTGGCCATGCCTGTAGAAGCGGCGTTGCCTGCCCTGGTCGCTTCAAGCACCGAGCGAATCCAGCACGGCCTGCAGCTTGCCCCGGGTGAATGGCGTGCAGGCCTGCATGGGCTCGCGCAGCTCGTCACTGATCAAGTCTTGCAGGTGCAAGGCCGCCTTGATCACCGCCGGATTGGGCTCGGCGAAGGCCAACCTGATCCACGGCAGAATCTGATAGAACGTGCCGCGCGCGGCCAGCCAGTTGCCACCTTCGACCTGCTGCAGCATGCGTACATACAGGTCTGCGCGCACCTGCGCCGAAGCCGAAATGGCCCCTGCACCGCCCAGGCACAGGTTGTTGAAGATCTGCAGGTCTTCGCCAGCCAGCACCTGGGCGTGGCCGTCCTCGATCAGGGCCAGGGTGGTTTCGCTGTCGCCGCTGCAATCCTTGACGGCGGCAATGCGGGGGTGGCGCACGATACGGCGCAGGGTTTCCCGCTCGATGCGCACGCCGGTGCGGTAAGGGATGTCGTAGACGATCAGCGGTACGCTGGCGGCATCCGCCACCGTGTTGAAAAAGCCCTCGATGCCGGCCTGCGACGGGCGGATGTAGCACGGTGCGGGCACCAGCAGCCCGCCGATCTGGCGCTGCTGGATTTGCGCCTGGAAGGCCAGCTGTTCACCCAGGTTATACCCCGACAGGCCCATCACCACCCTGCCCGGCTCCACCCAGGCCAGCACGGCATCCAGCACGGCCAGCTGCTCGGCCTTGGACAGCGCGGCCGCTTCCCCCGTGGTACCGCACACCACAAAACCGGAGACGCCGTCTTCGAGCAGCTTGTTCACCAGCTTTTCCAGCGCGACAAAGTCGACTTCATTGCCGCGCAATGGCGTGACCAAGGCGATCCAGATACCACGGAAATTCGACATGCAAAAACTCCTGATGTTGACCGATAGTCAGCGTCAGCAGGGCGAAGAGAGGAAGTGGTCTGGCAGGGATACCTGGCGCCTTCTGTCTCGTCAGCCCACCTGACGAGACAGCGCGCCTCGGTCAGATGAGCGGCTGTTTCTTGGATTTCTTGGCAACGGCAACACACGCGTCTGCCTGGGCGATAAAGCCCGAAGCGGAAATGGCGTGGTTGGTCATGGACATGCTGGAAAGCCCGTTGCGTGGGTATGGCTGGATAATGGTGGGGCGGTGTGCCCGGTGTCAACCTTCCAGTCAATCACCGCCACTCGCTATAGGGCTCCAGCGGTGTCACCGGCAGCGCCAGGTTGCCGCGCCACGGCTCGAACAGGTAGCGCAGGTAAAGCATGCCATGGCTGGGCGCATAGTCATCGCTGTGCTGCCAGTCGAAACCGCCGCCCAGCACCCAATGGTCACTCAGGCGCCGTTCGAACAGGCCGCGCAGGCGATAGCCCAAGCCGCTGCTGTCGCTGGCTTCAGTCATGGCGTCGAGGTTGGAGTCGACAGCATACTGCGCCAGCACCTTGCGGTTGAGGTGTACGTCCGGGTACAGCCGGCTGCTGGCACTGTGGGCCTGGGACCAGCTGACGGACCCTTCCAGCAACAGTGACCAGTCGTAGTTGCGCCAGGCATAGCTGACCGGCACACCCACCGAGGTATAGCGCTGCGGGCTGTAGTAGCCGCCCTGCCCCAGGCTGTAGCCGCCCAGGTCCTTGTCGTGGCGCCAGTGCATCAGCGTCAGGCCGACACGCACGCGCTCGTCGGCCTTTTCCACCACGCGGTGGTAATAACCGGCCATGGCCCGCGTGCGTTGGTTGTCAGCAACGTTTTGGCCGTACAGCCAATGGTGCCCAAGGCTGGCCCAGACCCCGTTGTCGCCGCCCTGGTCCCAGCTCAGGCCGAGCGTGGCGCCGTTGGCCGTGACCCCGCCCCAGCGCACACCTGTCGGGCGGTCACGGGCGCCGGCGAACGACAGCAGCGAGTTGCTCATGGGCCGCCGCGAAGCGGTCAGCGACCAGCCGACCTGGCCGAGGCCGCCGTTGAGCGTCGCGCCCCCCAGCCAGTTGTTGATCGCGTAGCCCTGGGTGGTGCCCAGGTCGAGCGCCCAACGGCTGCCCTGCCAACCCAGCGCCAGGACACTGCCGTCAGCGCTTTGCGAACCGCCCTCGCAGGCGGGCAGCGCCTTGCCGTCAGCGCTGCTGCCGACAAACTGGCAACTGCCGAAATCCGGGGTGTAGCGCCCCTGCGCGTTCTGCTCGAACGCGCCCGCATCCATGCTGATGCGCTCGACCCGCGCAAAGGCGGTGCCGTCCTGCCAGGGGGTATCCACATGCAGCAAGGTCGAGTGGGTGCTCAGTTGCGACGTGCCCGGAGTACCGTCATCCTCGCGCCAGCCGTAGTCGTGCATCAGGGTCACGTGGGTGTTGCGCTGGCGGTACAACGCATCCACATCACTGCGCAGGCTGCGCGCCAGCCAGTCGTCGCTGGCTTGCTCGCGGCTGGCAAGCGTCAGTGCCTGGTCATCCCGCGGCGCTGCGCCAGCACGATCCAGCAGCTGTGCATCGGCCATCGCTGCGGCATACAGGTCCAGCGCCCGCTGCGGGTCGGTCTGCGCTACCAGGCGCGCTGCATCGCGTCGCAGCAGTGGGTCGGGGCGAGGCGACTGCGCGGCAAGCTGATCAAGCTGCCTGGCCGCCTGGTCGTGTTCGCCCAGGGCAACCCAGACCGCTGCCAGGCGCCGCTGGCCGTTGTTGTCATCGGCGGCCAACCGGGGCACCTGCACCCCCAGCATGTGCCGGGCCTGTGCCAGGTTGCCTTCGGCCACCGCGCTTTCGATCACCCCAAGACGCGCTTCGGGTCGCCCGGGTTGCACGGCAAGCACTCGCCAGTAATAGTCGCGCGCCTTCCCTGGTTCCCCGCGCGCGGCTGCCCAGTCGGCCAACAGCATCAGGTCGTCGGGGCCGCCCTCACCCCGCGCCAGGCCGGCTTCGAGCAGGGTTGTGGCCTCGGCACCGCGGCCCTGTGCCTGCAACTGCTGCGCCGAGGCCAGGGTCAGGCGCCGCTGGATACGCTGCTGCAGCGCGTGCATGTCAGCGTTCCAGGCTGCCGGCGGCACCGCCGCGAGGCTATCGAGGGCCAGGGCATCGCGGTCGCTGGACTCCAGGAACAGGCCATGGGCGTAGCGCGTGGCCGGGTCGCCAGGCTGCTGCCGGACCAGCCTGGCGAAAGCCGCATCGGCCTCGGCGCTGCGCCCCTGCTGACGCAGGCTGTTGGCCAACTGGTAGACCAGCCAGGGCTCATCGGGGGCCAAGCTCGCAGCCTGGGCCAGGGCCTGGCTGGCGGTGGCCCAGTCTTCGCGCTGCAAGGCTGCTTCCCCTTGCTGCCTCAACCGCGCGAGCTGCAGGTTGCGACGCAGGCTGGCGAACTGCACTTGCTGGCGTGGTGGCAGGCTGTCCAGGTACGCCTGCGCCTTGTCGGGTGACTGTGCCTGGTACACGCGCATCAAGCCGCGCACGGCGCTTTCGTTGTCCGGCGCCATGCGCCGTACCTGCAGGAACTGCCGCTCGGCGGCAGCGCCGTTGCCCTCGGCCAGCGCAACATCCGCCAGGCCCAGGAATGCGTATTCATCCTTTGGCCGCTGCTGACGCGCCTGCAGGTAAAACGCGCGTGCGCCGCGCAAATCCTGCGCCTGCAATGCCCGCTCGCCCTTGTTCATCAGTGCCCAGTACTGGCTGGACGACTCCAGGTCCTTCCACTGGCTGATCGAGTAGGTGTCCTGCTCCTTCGCGCTGGCCGCGCGGAACGCTGCATGGGCGTCTTCATAGCGGCCCTGACGCATCAGCGCGTAACCTAGTGCACCGTGCAGGCTGGCGTCATCCGGGTACTGGCGCAGCGCCCGGCGCAGCTGCGCTTCGGCTTCGGCGTTGCGCCCCTTGTCGACCAACGCCTTGCCGCGCTGGCCCGCCTGCCAAGCCGGGTCGGCCAGCAACGTGCGCTGCTGTTGCAGGGTCTGGCCGGCCTGCGCCAGCAGTGGCGAGGCCGGGTAGCGCTGGAGGAACGCTTGCCAGGCCGCTGCGCTGGCAGTGCTGACCGACTGCCCAGCCAGGTAGTCGAACTCGCGCTGGGCAGCAGCATCCCGCGCGTTGGGGTCGCGGGCCAGCTCATCGAGCAGGGCCAGCGCTTCGCGGTCACGCTTTTCGGCAAACAGCCAGCCGGCCAGGGTCTGGCGCAACCCGGCGTTGCCGGGATACTGGCGGTCCAGTTGCTGCAACTGCCTGATCGCCGCCGGGCGCTGGCCTGGCAGGTTGCCGCGCACCCGCCAGTAGTCCAGGGCCAGCTCCAGGCTGGGTGGCTCGCCTGCGAACAACTGCTCGTACGCTGCCAGCGCCTCTGCGTTGCGCCCGGTAACGGCCAGCAGCCGCGCTTGCTGCAAGCGCCGCGCCGCTTCGGGCTGCTGCAGCTGGAGCAGGCGTGTGGCCTGGCGAGCCTGCAGGCTGCCGGGCGCCAAGGCGCTGAGCCTGGCCTGTAACTGTTCAGCCTGGGCGCTGTTCTTTTCGCGTAGCGCCAGGCCCAAGGCCGCCAGCAGCACATCGGGGTTGCGCGGTTCCAGCAACTGCAGGCGGCCGAGCGCATCGCGCACCAGGTCGTCACGGTGCAGCGCTTCGCCGCGGCGAACCTGCTCCAGCAGCCACTGGCGCTGCTCGCTGGCATCCTTCGGTTGGCCGAGGGCCTGGCAGCTGATCGCCACCAGCATCAGCACGCCGATTACTCGCTGCATGACGGGCTCCAGGCGGGCAACAGGCGGCCGTCGGCGGCAAAGCGATAACGGCCTTGGTCATAGCCCTGGCCGAACAGCGCCAGCACCTGGCTGTAGTAGGCCTTGGGCTCGACCGGTTGTTCGGCCAGGCGCTGGCGCTGCTGCGCCAACGCCGCCGCGTGCTCGGGCAACGCTGCCAGCAGTGGCAGCAACGCTGCCGAAAAGCCCGCCGGGCCATGCCCGGTGGCGGCGCCGCTGCGCGCATCCACGCGCTCGGGTGGGCGCCCCTGACTGTGGGTCAATGCCGCCATCGGCGCATAGTGGGCCAGCAGCTCGGTCCGCTGCGCCGCGTCCTCGGCCAGCATGCCGACCCACAGGTACACGCGGATAGCGTCATAGTCACCGGCGTTGCCGTGTTGCGGGTCGGATGCCGGTTCACCGGCCGGGGTCCACAACAGCCAGTCCGGGGCAAAGCCTTTGGGTGAAGAAGCCAGCCACACACGTCGACTGTTGGCCGCCAGCTCGCCCCACAACGGGTCCACCAGGCTGAAGCGGTCGAGCAGTTGCAGCGGCAGATAGCTCGGGTTCAGGCGGCTGCCACTGGCATCCTCGAAGCCGTAGTCACCCGGCAACAGCATCACGCCCAGGCCCGGTAGTTTTCGTACGGTCTGCGCGGCGATGCGCCACAACAGCCGCTGCCCCAGTTGCGCATAGGCCGGTTCGTTCCATAACCGCCCGGCTTCGAGCAGGCTGTAGGCAATCCACAGGTCGGCGTCACTGGCATTGTTGGTGTCCAGCACCTGCCACTGGCGCTGGCCATTGCGCCCCCACAACCAGGCCGGCAGATGCCGGGCCAGGTCGCCCTCGGCCAGGTTGTTGCTGGTCCAGCGCAGCAGCTTGGCGAAGCCCGGACGGTCATTGCCGACCAGGGCAAAGAACAGCGCGTAGCTCTGCCCTTCCGAAGTGCTGATCAGGCGCGCGTCACTCGGGTCGATGACCCGGCCATCCACGCTCACCAGTTCGGCCTTGAAGTGCTCCCAGGCAGGCCACGAGCAGGCCGCCCCGGCATTGGCGAAAACAGGCAGGCCCAGGGCGACCAGCCCTGTCAGCAATGGTCGCATCATCAGGCCGCCTCACCCAACCGACGTCGGCCAGCCCAACGCAGTGCCCGCCACAGCAGGAAGGCGAACAGCACCACACTCACGGCAGCGATCGCCGCCAGCAGCACCGGGTGCTCGGACAAGTGGAACCACAACAACAGCCACCAGGGCAAGGCGCCGACAAAATAGTGCTCGCCAACGAACTGGCTGGTCACGCCGCTGCTGCGCACCAGGCTCACCGAACCGGCCACGGCGTCGAGCTTGCCGACGTCGCCAAGCACATCACGCAACAACGCATAGTCGCTGTCGCTGCTGGCCAGCAGTGCAACCACGCTGCGCTGTGGGTGGAATGGCGACTGCAAGCCGGTGATGGCGGCGATCGGCGCCTGCGCACTCACCGCCACGCGGCTGCTGGCAGGAGCACCTGCGGTATCGAAGCGCTGGCTGCCAGGCAACCCGGTGCTGCGGCCTTGCAGCAGCCAGTCACGCTGGGCGCTGAGCAGCAGGCCGAGGTTGGGCGCGTCACTCAGGGCCTGCGGCAGGTTGCCGATCAGCAGCAAGTCGGCATCGGCCGCTGCCGCCTGTTGCCAGTCATCTGCAAGCTTCAGGCCCAGTGCCGGGTAACCGATCTGCCCGGCCAGGCCGGCCACTGTGTCGAGCAAGGTGCCCACCTGCATTGGCGTGGGCTTGGCCGGCACCATGACCAGGGTTTCGGAAAGGTCGGCCATGCGGCTGAACGGGAAGCCGCTGCGGGCGAATGCGCGCAGGTCGGGCATGGCGATGTAGTGGTGGTAACCGGACAGGTCGATGGTCGAGTTTTCATCGATCGCCGCACGCACGTCCACCGGCAGCGAGGTCTGGCAACGATCGCGCTGGGCGCTGCCCAGGGTGCTGGCGAAGCTGAAGTCGAAGCGCAGGCGGTTGCGGTCGCCGATCTTCAACGCCGGGACCAGCGACTTTTCGGTCAGTGCCGTGTTGTCACCCGACAGCACTGCCAGGCGCATTTCCTCCAGCGTGCCACCGCGCCGGTCATTGCCCACCAGCGGCATGCTGGTGATGTACTGGTCGTTGACGCTGATGCTCAGGCGCGATTCGTCGGTCACTGCCGGTGCCGTGTAGCGATACAAGGTACGCAGTGGAATGCCCTGGTTACGCCAGACGAAAAGGTCTGGCGGCAAGTTCAGTTGCAGCGTCACCGGGTGCGGCTGCAGGCCGCTGACCTGCAACTGCCCAGGGTAGTCGAGCAGCTCGGCGAAACGTACCGGCCGGTCGGTGCGCGTCCAGTTCGGTGCGTCGTAGGGCTGGCGCGGTTGCAGCGCGGCCATCTGCTCCACTTGCACTCGGGCACCGCGGAACAGGTTGTTGCCCACCGCCAGCGCCGAGGCTGCCTCGACCAGGTCTTCGTCGTTGCGGCCCAGCACCAGCAGCACTTTGCTGAAGCGGTCGTCGGGGTGGTCGATCAGCTGCAACACCGGGCCGTCGACTGGAGGGAACTGCTGCAGGTCGGCAAGGAAGCCCGGGCGCCGGTCATTGCTGGCAAACACGATACTGGGCGTGGGTTGCTCGCCACGGGCCGGCAGGCGGTTGTACAGCACCGGGAAAGTTGCCTTGCGCCAACCGGCCTGGCTGCCGAAATAGGACACCAGGATCGCTGCGGCGCGCTGCTGCTCCAGGCTCGGCGAGCCACTGAACACCACTGGAAGCACAACCTTGCCGGTGTCGCGCGGGTCGAAGAACGGCAGCGGGAAATACGCCAGGTCGTTGTCCAGCGCCAGTGCCTGTTCATGCAGCTGCACCTGGCTCTTGCGGTTCAGGTTCAGCCACAGGCCGCTGTGCGCCGGGTCTTCGCAAATGTCGGTGTAATGCCCGACGAACTCCAGGCGCACCCGGTTGAAGTCGCTGAGCAGCTTGGGGTCCAGCGGCAGCTGGCGGCGTACGCGCTGGCCGAGCTGGTCTTTTTCCACCGGCACCACCCCCATCAGCTCGTCATTCAGGTAGACGCGCAGGTGCGACAGGTTCGGCAACAGGGCTGGTGAGGGTGTGTAGTCCAGCTGCAAGGTGGCATCGGTGGCCAGGCGGTCGCGACGCACGCCAAACTCGATCTGCTCGCTGTTGCGCACCCCCAACAGCAGGCTGTCGGACGCATGCCCGAGCTGCTCGAAGGTTTTCGCAACCGGCCAGTTCGGTACCGTGGGTACACCTGGCTCGGCAAGCGGCGCTGCGCTGGCAGCAACAGCGGGCTGGGACAAGGCGGCGCACAGCGCCAGCGCCAGGCCCCAGGTACGCGAGGGATAACGAGTCATCATGCGTCTCGGTCAACAAGGTTCATGGAAAGGACAGGCGCGGGTGTACGTGGCCTGTAGCTGGCCAGCCAGTGCCCCAGGCTGCGCAGCGGGCGTAGCCATGCACGCGCCCAGGGCGGCATGTGTTCGATCAGGCGCAGGTAGCCGACCCCGCCCAGCTTGAGCACATCGATCAGGCTGCGCAGCGGTCGGTCGACCTCATGCTGCGCGCCCCAGCCAAGCCAGGCATCGGCCCGGGCAAAGGTGCAGTGCACCAGGTCGATGCGCTGTTGCGGGCTGAGGTCGTGGAACACCAGGCCCGCGTGCTGCCCGACGGTACGGGTGACACAGGCCTGGAAGGCAAACTCGCGCTGGCCGCGGTTAAGCAGCAGCCGCACCCGCTCCCCGGGTTTCAGCACCAGGCCCGGGTGCAACTGCAGGCCCACGCCGCCATCGGAATAGTCGACCAGGGTGCAGGGGAAGGCATGCCCAGTGCCCAATACCAGCGCCGCCGGCAGCTGCATCTGTACCCGGTGAGCGCGGCGCACCTGGCGCACTTCGGCGGCCACGGCGACTGCGGCGCCGATGATCAGCAGGTTGTAGACCACCCACAGCGAGCTGACGATCACCGTGCCGATTTCTGCCGACGGGCCAGTGAACAGGCGCCACACGGCAAAACCCAGGCCGGCCACGTTGAGCACCGCGAGCCACAGGTAAGGCTGGGCGATACGCCAGTCGAACTGTTCCTGCTCCATCAGGCCGCCCTTGGCAGTAACGTTGAACGTGCCCTTCTTCGGCGCGAACAGCGCCACCGTGGTGGGGCGTGCGATGTACCAGGCCAGCACGGTCTCGTACACCTCGCCCCAGAAAGTCTGCCGGTATTTACCCTGCATGCGCGAGTTGGTCAGGCTGGCGTGGATCATGTGCGGCAGCACGTACAGCAGGATCATCAGCGCCGGTGCGTAGATGATGTAGGCATGCAGCAACAGGAACGCCAGCGGCGCCGTGAGGAACACCAGCCGCGGCAGGCCGGCCAGGAAGTGCAGCATCGCGTTGGCATAGCACACCCGCTGGAACAGGCTCAGCCCACGCCCGAACAGCGGGTTGTCGGTGCGGAATATCTGCACCATGCCGCGGGCCCAGCGAATACGCTGGCCAATGTGCGCCGACAGGCTCTCGGTAGCCAGGCCGGCCGCCTGCGGCAGGCTCAGGTAGGCCGACGACCACCCCTGACGGTGCATGCGCAAAGCGGTATGGGCATCTTCGGTGACAGTCTCGACGGCGAAGCCGCCGATGCTCTCCAGCGCGGTACGCCGGAGCACCGCACACGAACCGCAGAAAAACGCCGCGTTCCACATGTCGTTGCCGTCCTGGATCAGCCCGTAGAACAGCTCCCCTTCGTTGGGGCGACGGCGGAACGAGCCCAGGTTGCGCTCGAACGGGTCGGGCGAGAAGAAGTGGTGTGGCGTCTGCACCAGCGCCAGCTTCGGGTCCTTGAGGAACCAGCCCACCGTCATCTGCAGGAAGGAACGCACCGGCACATGGTCACAGTCGAAGATGGCAATCAGCTCGCTGTCCGTCACGCCCAGCGCGTGGTTGAGGTTGCCGGCCTTGGCGTGCCTGCTGTCTGGCCGCACGATATAGCCCACCCCGACCTCGTCGGCGAACGCGCGAAAGGCTTCGCGGCGGCCATCGTCAAGAATGTAGATGCGCAGGCATTCACGTGGCCAGTCCAGGCCCAGGGCCGCCAGCACCGTGGTGCGTACCACCGACAAGTCTTCGTTGTAGGTGGGGATCATCAGGTCCACCGTCGGCCAATGCTGCGGGTTGGCCGGCAGGCTCGCCGGCTTGCGCTGCAACGGCCAGCTGGTCTGGATGTAGCCCAGGATCAGCACGAACCATGAGTAGGTCTCGGCCGCCAGCAGGATCACCCCGCACACCAGGTCGGTGCTGTCGTTCCAGTTCAGGGTCGCGGTGTAGCGCCACCACAGATAGCGGCAGGAGATGATGGTCGACAGCACGATCAGCATCAATGTCGGGAAGCGGCCCGGCATGTGCCGCACCAGCATGGCGATGCCCAGCAACAGGCAGATGAACACCAGTTGCGCCAGGTAGCCGAAGGGCTCGGTCACGCACAGCAAGGCCAGGCTGACGGCGCACAATGTCAGCACGCCGTAGAACGCCCGGCGGGCGAGCACGCTGAGGTTGCGCAGGCGTACCGAGGCGCCGTGCCTGAAGGCACTGGCACGGTAACGTGCGGGGACTTGCTGCAGGCTGGCAATCAGCAGGCTCCGGCAGTGGTTTGCCGCTTGCCGCATGCGCCGCAGTTGCGCCCGCAAGGCGCCCAGAGCGCGGCGTGCGGCGCCAGGCTGGCGTGGCTGCGGCTGACGCCGCAGCAGCAGCCACAGGCTTTGAATCAGCAGCCGCAGCGGGTCGCCGAGGCTCGGGCGCTTGCCCGCCAGCTGCGGGTACAGTCGCTTGCGCTCAGCCAGCAGCGCCTGCCAGGCGGGCGATTCCAGACGCAGGAACAGATACGCCAGCCACACCCCAAGGGTGAACAGCCAGGCGACCGCTCGGCGCGCGCCGCGGGCATTGAACCAGGCGTAGGCCGACAATGGCGTCAATGTCACGACTGGCGCCTCGTCAGGCAACGCACCGCCAGGCTCTGCACATCCCGGCAGGCCAGGCTCTGCGGCGCGTAATGGCCCAGCGGGGCCTTGCACGCCAAGGCTTCGAGAAACGCCTCGTCGCGGTGCACCACCTGCAGCGGAAGGCGATCACGGAACAGGTCGCGCCAAACCATCAGCAAGTCGCTTTGCAAGCGGCTGGCGGGGTCGTAGCGGTTGACCAGCAACAGGTCATAGTGCTCGACCGGTCGCCGCCCAAGCAGCAGGTGGCTGGCCATTTCAGCTTCGGCGACCAGCACACGCACATCGGTTTCGACCCCGCCAGCGCCATCGCCCGGCAACTGCGGCAGGTCGAACAGCACCCAGTCGAAATGCCCGGCCAGCTCTGCCTGGCGCACGCGCCATGCATCCGCGTCCAGCACAGGCGGCGGCGCGCCAGCAGACAGATTGCCGAACGGCAACATGCACAGGCCGTCGAGCACCTGGTACACGGCGTCGCCGAACGGCCGCCCTTGCCGCTCGGCCAGCGCCCAGCCTTCACACGTGTCGAGGGGCAGGTTGAAGTGCAGACCCAGCAGGTTGCTGGGGCACAGGTCGACCAGCAGCACCCGCTCCCCCACGCCATGCAGCGCATAGCCCAATGCGGCCAGCAACGCGCTGCGGCCCAGGCCGCCGCGTACACCGTGCAATGCCAGGCTGGTCATGACGACACCGCCTCACGCGGCGGCGCCGCTGCGTACAGTGTGCCCTGGGCGCCGGCGCGGCAGCTTTCACCGAGTAACGGCCAGCGCTGCAGGGCCTGCTGAACACCCACCAACAGGGAGATATCCTGGTAGTTCAGGTCGGGCATGCCCAGGTGCTGGCGCAGCTGGGCGATGTCGTCGCTACGCTCGGAGGGGTCTGCTGTGCCAGTGATCATGGGCGCTCCTTGGGAATGGGCTGCCAGTCGGCCTGGCCTTGCAGGCGCATGTAGGCGCGCCCCTGGTAGTTCACAACCTGTGCGCCGGAGGTTTCGGCGACCTGCTCGGTGGCCGGCAGGTCGCTCAGCAGGCTGGGCACATCCAGCGCCTGCTGCTGCCCCAGGCCCGCATACACCCGCGAGATCAGTTCGGACAACGCCAGGTAGCTGGTGGGCGCCGTCACCCGCAGCGGCTCGCTGCGGGCAGGCTGCCCCATGCCGATGAACTTCAGACCCACCGGTACATGGGTAATCGATGGTGTGGGGATCTCGCGCATGCCCGACAGCTGCATGCGGTCCCCGTGCAGCGCAGCGCCGTGCTCCGGCACAATCGCCACCACCACCCGCCGGCCACTGCGCTCCAGTTCATCGAGGAAGCTGCCCAGCTCGCCGAACAGCCGATTGGCCCGGGTGGCGTAATCGGCCACGCGGGTGCCGCCGTCGGCGGTAACGATGCGGTTGCCGTCGTGCAGGCTGATGCTGTTGTAGAACAGCGACACATGCTCGGCCGAAGCCCCCTTGCGCTGCCCCCACCAACGGCGCAGCACGTCCAGGTCGCTGGCGATGGGCGAGCCGTCGAAGCCGACCAGTGCCCGCGGGAAGTCGGTGTTGCGCAGGCCCGGTTGTGGCATGTTCTGCTGGCTGATGTCGCCGATGAAGTTGTCGAAACGGCCGCTGTGGTTGAGCAAGGTATTGCTCTGGAAACCAAGCTTGGCCAGGTTCTCGAACAGCAGGCACTGCTCGGCTGCGGGCTGGTACAGGCCGGCATGGGACGACTGGCCACAGCTGGCACGCAGCACGCGGATCGCGGCGGGCCCGCTGTAGGACGTGGCCGAATTGAACTGGTCGAATACCACGTCCAGGCGCGAGAACAACGGGTTGTCCCGCAGCCCGACCGCTGACAGGTCATCCCAGGCCAGCGAGCAGATATTGATCACCAGCAAGTCGAAGGGCTGTTCATCGGCCTTGATCGCCGGGAACGCCGTCACCCGCTCCCGCTCACTGGCGAAGAAGCGCTCAAGCCAGTTGTCGAGGCTGGCATTGTCGGCCACTGCCCCGCCCTGTACCTGGTCGGCGGCGCTGGCAACCTCGGCGCCTGGCGCCGGGCCCGCGCTGAACCCCAGCGACGGCAAGCCGCCGACAGCCAGCCACGCCAGCCCTAGCAGGCTCAAGGTACTCAGGCGCAGCCAGTGACGCAGGTACAGGTAACCCACCAGCAACAACGCCAGTGCGCCCATCAGGTTCCAGTTGACGAAGCGGCCGATCAGCTCCAGCAAGTACTCCCAGGAGAAATCGAGCACCCCCGGCTGCGCCAGCAGGCGGCTGAACGGCGGCAACCAAGTGTCCTGATAGAACAACGCAATACCGATGGGCACGGCCGCCAATTGCCGGGCAACACGCAGCCACTTGCCCGCCAGGGGGATCAGCAGAAACGCGGCAAACAGCAGGTTGGGCAATGCCTGGAAGTCGAGCATGCCGAGGCTGACCAGCAGGAACTTGGCCAGGAAATAGAAGTTCCACCCTCCCAGTCCAGGCCATCGGGCCAGCACCGGGAGGGAGGCTGAAGTATTAGTCATTGCGGGGTTCCTGGCGTGCGGCGCGGTGGCGCACGCCCAGCGGTTTCAGGTAACGGGGGGACAGGCGACGGCGCAGCCAGCGGCGCACTGCCCGCTGCAGGCGCAGCACCAGCAGGGCCAGGGCCAACGTGACCAATGCGCTGATGCCCGACACCTGCAACAGTTGTGCAAAGTTCACGCTGCACCCCACTTGCCCAGGCCGACCCGACGTGGCAGCAGGGCTGGCCGTGCCTGTGCAGGCAGCTGCGCCGCATCGTCGCGCGGTGGCCGTGGCAAGCGCTCATCGAGAAACGCCGGGGTGGCGAGGCTGTCGATGCCGGCCAGCACCTCCTGGCTGATGAACAGCTCTTTGCACGACAACTGGAAGATGTGGTCAAGCGCCTGTTCGACGCCTTCGGAGCGGCAGGCAAACAGGAACAGGAACAGCACTTCACCGACCACGCAGGCGATATCGCCATCACGGCGGAATACGGCGCGCGAGCAGGCCTGCAGCGGGCTCAGGCCCGGGGCCGGACGCAGCACCAGCAGCTGGTGGACGATCTCGCCGTTTCGCACGCCGTGCCACATGCTCTGCACGGCTTCGGCAAATGCGCGTGGCGCGACCAGCCCGCAAATGGCCAACGGCCGCAAGCGTGCCAGCAAGGCGTCAAAGTCGCCGGGCAAGCGCCGGCGCCAGACGTAGCCCTGGATGCTCTCGACCATGGTCAGGAAGCGCGAAAGGCTGGCACCAAACGGCACGATCTGGCTGGCGCCGCAGCCCAGCAGCAGCTGTTCGTCCTGATAGCGCAGGGTGGGCGCCATTTCGCGCACCACCAGCTTCAGGGCATTGCCGCGCAGCTGGCGTAACCGGTGCAACTGCCGCGCCAGGCTGTCCAGCCGTTGACCGGCGTCCGTGGCGAAGATCACCGTGGCGGAAACCGCCCGGCTGGCCTTGGCACCAAGGTCGTCAGGGCCTTCACACACCACCCAGTGTTCGGAGAAGGCCGGTGCACCTTCCAGTACCGCGCGCTGGGCGAGGTACTGCAATTCGTCGCCACCGGTATCCGCGGCTGCCTGCGGCGCCTGGGCAGCGGCAAAGCCTGCCTGAAGGCGCGCCAGTTCCACGTCGCGGGTACCGGCTTTGCCCAGCAGGTTGCTCCAGAAATGCTGCAAGTAGCGCACGCCGCCTTTGCCGCGATACAGCTGCGCCAGGCCGTCGACACCTTGGTTGAATGCGCGCAGGTGCGCCACCAGACTGGCGCCCTGCCCACTGCTGATGACCAGCAACAGCGCACCTTCGGCCAGCAACGCCGGGCGCAGGGCATTGCACCAGCGCTCGACGTCGTCGCCTGCCCAGGTGCCAGCCGGCGCCATCAGCACCAGCACGCGCTCGCCCGCATCCAGGCGGGGCAGGTCCTGTGCCAGGTTGCAGATGGCCTGCGGGGTAGATTCATACAGCGCCAGCTCGGCCGGGCCACTGGCTGAGTCGAGCACCGCCAGCACGTCGCCCAAGGTTTGCGCATCGGCAATCAAGGCGCCGCGTGCACTATCGGGCATGCCTTCGATTACCTGGCGGCAGAGCAAAATGGCGTCTTCGGCGGCATCGCAAGCTAACCAATACAGTCCTTGTTGATGAAGCTGGCTGCTTTCGGCGCCTAAGCCGGGGATAGCCAACAACGGCATTCCATTCGTCAAAACACTGGCTCTGCAAAAAAAATAAATCGGATTTCTGGGGAATGTGACACAAACACCGTTGTCGCCTTAATGACTCACGTCAATAAAACGGCAAAAGGAGGTTGTTACCAGGGAAGCCGTCAATTCTACAGCACCAGCGACTGTTTATGACAAAGTAAATGTAAGCAATTGCAAAGGTATGTAAGGGCGGGCCTCTCTTCGCCCTACGACAGCGCCGCACCCGCAAACCAGAGGAGGGTCAAGCCAGCCAGAATGCCTGCCTGCAACGCATCATTCCACGCCTGATCACGGCACCCTGAAACCAGCTGGCCAGCCCCGTCTGCAGGCGAATACTGCGATGTGCTGTATGGTTACCTGCTAAGCGAATGCAGATTTCCCGGAGACAAGCATGCTTCGTATCTTTGAACAACGGCTCGACCCCTTCCCCCCTGACGAGGCGCCACCGCCACCGGTTGGCCTGATGCGTTTCCTGTGGGCCTGCACCCGGGGCGCCCGTGGCTACATCCTGGCGCTTGCCTTGCTCAGTGCCGGCGTGTCGATCTACGAAGCCTGGCTGTTTGCCTTTCTCGGCCAGGTGGTCGACCTGCTGTCGGCCTGGCAGGCGGGTGGCGCAGCAAGCGCCCAGGAAAGCAGCGCACTGTGGGGCATTGGCATCGTGCTGCTGGTCAGCATCGGCCTGGTGGCGTTGCGCACCATGGTTCAGCACCAGGTCCTCGCGATCAACCTGCCGCTGCGCCTGCGTTGGGACTTTCACCGGCTGATGTTGCGCCAGAGCCTGTCGTTCTTCTCCGACGAATTTTCTGGCCGGGTCACCACCAAGGTGATGCAGACGGCGCTGGCGGTGCGCGAAGTGCTGTTCACCGTCATCGAAATCCTGCCCGGTATTGGCGTGTATTTCATTGCCATCATTGCCCTGGCCGGTGGCTTCGCCCTGAAGCTGATGTTGCCGTTCATTGCCTGGCTCCTGCTGTTCGGGCTGGCCATGCTGTATTTCGTGCCACGCCTGGGCAAGGTCGGCCAGGAACAAGCCAATGCCAGATCGTCGATGACCGGGCGGGTGTCCGACGCCTATACCAACATCACCACGGTAAAGCTGTTCTCCCATTCCAAGCGCGAAGCGCACTTTGCCCGCGCTGCCATGGAAGACTTCAAGCAGACCGGTTTTCGCCAGATGCGCCTGGTCAGCCAGTTCGAGATCGTCAACCAGGCGCTGGTGGTGGGTTTGATCTTTGGCGCGGGCGGTTATGCCCTGTGGCTGTGGCACCAGGGCCAGGTCGGCACCGGAGCCGTGGCGGCGATTACGGCCATGGCCTTGCGCATCAACGGCATGTCGCACTGGATCATGTGGCAGATGACCTCGCTGTTCGAAAACATCGGTACCGTGCAGGACGGCATGGCCACCCTCACCCGCGGGCCCAAGGTGCAGGATGCGCCAGGTGCCGGTGAGCTGGTGACACGCGGTGGCGCGGTGACTTTCGACAAGGTCGGCTTCAACTACAACGGCGAGCGGCAGGTGCTCAACGATCTGAGCCTGCACATCCGCCCGGGTGAAAAAGTCGGGCTGGTCGGCCGCTCCGGGGCGGGCAAGTCCACCTTGATCAACCTGCTGCTGCGCTTCTACGACGTTGACAGTGGTGAAATCCTCATCGACGGGCAGAACGTGGCCAAGGTCACCCAGGACAGCCTGCGCAGCGCCATCGGCATGGTCACCCAGGACACCTCGCTGCTGCACCGCTCGATTCGCGACAACATTGCCTATGGCCGTCCCGATGCGACCGAGGCGCAGATCCGTGCCGCTGCTGCCAATGCCCAGGCCGATGGATTCATCAGCCAGCTCAGCGACCGCCAAGGCCACAGCGGTTACGACACCTTGGTGGGTGAGCGCGGCATCAAGCTCTCCGGCGGCCAGCGCCAGCGCATCGCCATTGCCCGGGTGATGTTGAAGAACGCGCCGATCCTGCTGCTGGACGAAGCCACCAGTGCGCTGGACTCGGAGGTGGAAGTGGCGATTCAGGAAAGCCTGGATGAAATGATGCAGGGCAAGACTGTCATCGCCATCGCTCACCGGTTGTCTACCATCGCGGCCATGGACCGGCTGATCGTGATGGATGAAGGGCGCATCATCGAGCAAGGCACCCACGCCGAGTTGCTGGCAAAAAACGGCACCTACGCGCGGCTGTGGCAGCACCAGAGTGGCGGGTTCCTGGGTGAGGACCAGGGTGTGGCCGAGGCAGTGGAATAGGCCTTGGCGCTGCTGGCGCTCAGTCCAGAACCGGCCGCAGCAACGCCTGAGCCTCATACAAGGGCGGCAGATAGCGCAAGCGTATTTCATCAACACTCAACCGCGATGCGTGGGTGGTGATGGTCAGCGTGGCTTTCAGCCGCCCGGCCCGGTCCAGTAGCGGCACACCCAGCACGCGCATGCCGATTTCGTACTCCTGGTCAACGATACAGAAGCCCTGCCCCTTGATCCGCTGCAAATCTGCCTCCAGCTGCTGCCGGTCAGTCTGGGTGTAAGGCGTCAAGGCGCGCAGCGGGTTACGCGCAAAGTAGCCATCCCGCTCACCTTCATCCAGCCAGGCCAGCCAGATGCGCCCACTGGCGGTGCAATGCATCGGCACCCGCGAACCAGGCCTGATCGACAACGAAGCCACATGGCTGTAGCGGCTGCGCACCAGGTGGATGATTTCGTCACCATCGCGGGTGCCCACCGACACGTGTTCCTGGGTCTGCCGTGCCACCTGCTCGACAATCGGCCGCAGCATGCGCGGCAGTTGCGCCGAGTCCACATAGGCCTGGCCAATGCGCAGGGCCTTGGGCGTCAGCCAGTATTCGCGGCTGTCGGTTTCGGCAAAACCTTCGTGCACCAGCGTCAACAGAAAGCGCCGTGCGGCACTTGGGGTAAGGCCTGACAACCTGGCGGCCAGCGGCACGCTGAGGCGCGGCTGCTCGACGCTGAACAGCTGCATCAGCGCCAGGCCTTTTTGCAACCCGGCGATGAGATCACGAGGGTGGATTTCTGGAATGGTCACGGAATCGGCTCACAAGCAGGATGCGAAAACGGCGATTAATTCGATAATCGCAACATGGATGCGATTATCGCATTAACTGCCACTCCCGCGCATTGTTGCACACGCGCTGCTGCATCAGGCTTGCCTCCACAACAACGCCAAGAAGGAGGTCAGCATGATTCGTGGTTCAACGGAACTGGTCGCTATCGTCGGTTCGCCCATCGCCCAGGTGAAGTCCCCGGAAAACTTCAACACCTGGTTTGCCCACAACAATTGCAACCTTGCCATGCTGCCCATCGACCTGCAGGAAACGGCGCTGGACAGCTTTGCCGGCAGCCTGCGCGGCTGGCAGAACCTGCGCGGTTGCGTAGTTACCGTGCCTTACAAGCAGGCCCTGGCCAGCCGCCTGGACGGCCTGAGCGAGCGTGCGGCCGCACTGGGCTCGGTCAATGTGATCCGCCGCGAGCGTGACGGCCGCCTGCTGGGCGACAACGTGGATGGCGCCGGTTTTCTGGGGGCCGCGCGCAAGCATGGCTTTGAGCCGACAGGCAAACGGGCGCTGGTGATTGGCTGCGGCGGAGTCGGCAGTGCCATTGCCTATGCACTGGGCGAGGCCGGCATCGCCAGCATTACCCTGCATGACCCCAGCGCCATGCGAATGGGCGCGGTATGCGAGCTGCTCGGCAATGCCTTCCCCGAAATCGCTATCAACACGCAGTTCTATGGCCTGGAGGACTTCGACCTGGTCGCCAACGCCTCCCCCGTCGGCATGGGCGCAAGCGCGGAGCTGCCGCTGTCAGCCGCCCTGCTGGCCACCTTGCAGCCCGACACCCTGGTGGCCGATGTAGTCACCTCGCCCGAGATCACCCCACTGCTGAACCGGGCACGCCAGGTAGGCTGCGCGATCCAGACCGGGCCGCAAATGGCCTTCGCCCAACTCGGCCACCTCGGCGCATTCATGGGCGTCACGCCGCTGGAGATCTGAAGCCATGGCAACTCTCGAACACAGCGTTGACCTGATCGTCCTCGGCAGCGGCGCCGGCGGCTTGGCTGCCGCCGCCACGGCCGCCCGCCGCGGGCTCAAGGTACTGGTGGTGGAAAAGGCCGGGCAGTTTGGCGGTACCTCGGCGATTTCCGGCGGGGCGGTGTGGCTGTACGGCACCGACCAGGCCCGTGCCGCTGGCGCCGAGGACTCACCCGCAGCCATGCGCACCTATCTTGAACATGTCATTGGCGATGGCTACGACCCCGCCCTGGTCGATGCCTTCATCGAGCACGGTCATCAGGCGCTGCGCTGGCTGGAGCAGCACACCGAACTGCGCTACAGCCTGCGCCCACACTCGCCGGATTATTACCCGGATGCGCCCGGCGCCACCCAGTTCGGTCGGGCGCTGGAAATGGTCGAGTACGACGGCAAGCACCTTGGCCCGCGTTTCAAGGACTTGAAAATGCCACCGCCTGGCATGCTGCTGTTCGGCGGCATGATGGTCAACCGCGTGGATATCCAGCACTTCCTAAACCTGCGCCGCTCGCCCGGGTCACTGTGGCATTGCCTGAAGCTGATGGCGCGCTATGCACGGGACCGCCTGCACCACCCGCGTGGCACCCGGCTGACCACCGGCAACGCGTTGATCGCGCGCCTGGCCACCAGCGCATTCGCCCACGGCGCGCAGCTGTGGTTGCGCAGCGAGGCACTGGAGCTGATCGTCGAACGCGGCGCGGTGACAGGCGTGGTGGTGCAGCGCGAGGGCCGCCGTGAGCGGGTACTGGCCCGCGGCGGTGTGGTGTGCGCCATGGGTGGGTTCGCTGCCGGCGCGCTGGCTGCCAGCTACCGCCCAGCCCTGGGTGTGTCGCACCTGAGCATGTCGCCATGCAGCAATGACGGGGCCGCCTTGCGCCTTGGTCAAGCTGTGTCGGCAGCCGTGGGCGAGGGCCTGGCGGCCAATTTCTTCTGGGCACCGGTTTCTGAACTGCGCCATGCCGGTGGCGAGCGTGAGCGCTTTCCGCATCTGGTCACCGACCGCGCCAAACCAGGGGTGATCGCGGTGGACCCAAGCGGGCGCCGCTTCGTCAACGAGTCCGACTCGTACCACCACTTTGTGCAGACCATGTTCGCCAAAGGCATTGCCAACTGCTGGCTGGTCTGCGATGCCGAGGCGATGAACCGTTACGGGCTCGGTCTGGCGCGACCAAAACCGGTGAACAACCAGGCGTTGATCGACGCCAGCTATCTGTACCGCGCCGCAACGCCCCAAGCCCTGGCCCAGGCGATCGGCATCGACCCGCAGGTATTCGCAACGACCCTGGAGCAGTTCAACAGCGATGCCCGCAACGGCATCGACCGCGCGTTCGACAAAGGCGGCAACAGTTACAACCGCTACATGGGCGACCCGCAGCACACGCCCAACCCGTGCCTGGCGCCGCTCGCCAGCGGCCCCTACTACGCCATCCGCGTCCACACCGGCGACCTCGGTTCGGCCTGCGGCCTGGTAACCGACGTCAATGCCAACGTACTGGACCGCAACGCTCAGCCCATCAGCGGGCTGTACGCAGTCGGCAACGACATGAACTCGATGATGAAAGGCACGTACCCAGGCCCCGGTATCACCCTGGGTCCCGCCCTCACCTTCGGCTGGCTCGCTGCCAACCACATCACCGCGCGCCTGCAGGCGCCGACCACTCAAACGGAGACTCACGCATGTACTACGAACTGAGAACCTACACCCTCGATCCGCTGAAAATGGCTGACTGGCTGGCCCTGTACCAGAGCCACGCGCTGGAAGTACAAAGCGAGCACCTGGGCAACCTGGTCGGCTTCTTTACCAGTGAGTTCGGCGACGCCAACCAGGTGGTGCACATGTGGGGCTATGCCAGCCTCGACGAGCGTATGGCACGGCGCGCCGCCATGGCTGCAGACCCGCGCTGGGCGGAGTTTTCGCGGCGCAACCGCGAGCTGGGTGCAGTACTGCACCTGCAGTCACGGCTGCTGCGGCCCACCGGCTTTTCGCCGCTGCAGTAAGCGCACGCCCTTTCTTTCAATGCCTGAGCGAAACCCCACATGCATCCCCTCGAATGTGACGTACTCGTCATCGGCTCTGGCGCCTCTGGCCTGGCTGCCGCCGTTACTGCCGCGCACCACGGCCTGCAGGTGATCGTCGCAGACAAAGCCAGCCAGCTGGGCGGCACCAGCGCCTGGTCGGGGGGCTGGTTGTGGATACCACGCAACCCGCTCGCCATCGCCGACGGCATCGTCGAAGCCGACGATGCCCCGGAGCGCTACCTGCGTGCGCAAACCCACAGCTGTGAGCTGGACGCGCGCCAGCGTGCGTTCCTGCAGCATGGGCCGGAAATGGTGGCGTTTTTCCAGCAACACACTGCCGTGCAGTTCCAATCCGGCAACCGCATGCCCGACATGCACGAAGGCGACGGCAGCGCACGCGGCGGCCGGTCGCTGTGTGCGCTGCCTTTCGATGGGCGCCTGCTTGGGCCTTGGCTGCACAGGTTGCGCCCGCCGCTGGATATCGTCAGCCTGGCCGGCATGGGCATCGCCGGTGGGGCAGACATGGCTGCTTTCTTCAACGCCACGCGCTCGCCCAAGGCCGCATGGCATGTCGGCAAGCGCCTGCTGCGCCACGGCCGTGACCTGATGCTGTACCGTCGCGGCCGGCAATTGGTCAATGGCAACGCACTGGTGGCACGCCTGCTGCGCAGCGCCCTTGACCTTGGCGTCACGCTGCTGACTGACAAGCCGGCCAGCCGCCTGCTGGGTGACGGGCGGGTCAATGGCGCGGCGTTCGCCGACGGCCAGGTGATCCACGCCCGCCGGGGTGTGGTGCTCGCCTGCGGTGGCTTCGCGCATGATCGTCAGCGCATCGCGCAACTGATGCCGCACGCGCCGGACGGTGTGCAGCATTACTGCGCAGCGCCCAGGGAAAACAGCGGTGACGGCCTGCGCCTGGGCGAGCAAGCTGGCGGCCGGATCGGCACCCCATTGTCCCAGGCTGGCGCCTGGGCACCGGTATCCAGGGTGCCGTATGGCGATGGCCGTTTCGGCCACTTTCCGCACCTGATCGACCGCGCAAAACCTGGCTTTATCGCCGTGCGTCGCGACGGCCGACGCTTCGTCAACGAAGCGGATTGCTACCATGACTTCATGAATGCACTGTTCGCCGCTACGCCACAGGGAGAGCCTTACGAGGCATGGTTGATCTGCGACCACGCCGCACAACGTCGCTATGGCATCGGCTGGGCAAAACCCTTCCCCTTCCCTACTCGCTATTATCAGCGCTGCGGCTATTTGCACAGCGGCCGCACGCTGGCGCAACTGGCGCAGCGCTGCGGGATCGACGCTGGGCAGTTGCAGCGCACGGTAGAGGGTTTCAACCACCATGCGGGCCAGGGTGAAGACCCAGCCTTCCAGCGCGGGGCTTCAGCCTACAACCAGGCGCAGGGCGAACCGTTGCAGGCCCCCAACCCGTCGCTGCGGCCGCTGCTGCACGGGCCGTTCCATGCGGTGAAACTGCTGCCGGGCAGCCTGGGTACCTTTGCCGGCCTGGCGACCGACAGTTCGGCCCGCGTGCTGGACCACGCGGCGCAGCCGATTCCCGGGCTGTATGCGGTGGGCAACGACATGCACAGCGTGATGGGCGGGCATTATCCCAGCGGCGGCATTACCCTTGGGCCGGGGATGACGTTCGGTTACCTGGCCGGCAGGGGGCTGAGCGGGTTGTAGTCCTCCATCTGCCTTGTGCAGCTAATCGGGCTTATCAAGGCCGGTCATACCATTCCCCAACCTGGGTCACGATGGGTGGCTGTTGCAGCAGGCCGCGTGGCAACCGGAAGCCCTTGAACGGTTGCTGGGTAATGGGATTGAAAGCCTTCTCGGCGTTGAGCCGATAGCGCATCACCCCATCGCCGGTCCTGAAGCTCAGGTCCACGCTGGTCGCGGTCCGCCCGTTGAGCGAGCCGCGGCTCAACAAGCGGAACATCGACCATGGGCCGCGGTACTCCAGGCTACTGCTATTGCCATTGTTGCGGAGCAAGGTCAGGTTGCTGCGCACGTGCTGGCCCAGGGTGTTGGGCCAGACAACACCGGTAATCTGGCTCGGGCCATGGGTGTAGGAGATCAACTGGCCATCCAGGTCCAGCAGGCTGGTGCGTTGATTAGCACTCAGCCCCAGCGGCTCGATGCTGAATTGCACACTCAGGTTGCCGCGCTGATCGAAAAAGGTTTCGCGGACGCGCTCTGCCAACGCCAACTGCTCGATCACATCGCTGCGGATCAACGACTGCCCCTGCTGACCGGATTGCAGGGCTTCCAGGTTTTCCTTCAGGAACACCTTCAGGTACTGATCATTGAACTGCTGCAGGCGCCCCTTCGGCCCAAAGAACGCTTCGAAATCATCCAGAGAAGCATCGCTCCCGCTCACTAAAAAGGGGTAGCGCCCTGCGAGCCGTTGCTGGAAGAAACTGTACACCTGCGTATCCCAGCGACGCTCCAACTCGCGCAGTGCTTCGACATTCAATACCTGGGCAGTCTGATAAGCCACTTTTCTGACCTGGTGATTGAGCGGCTCCGGCAAGCCGGTGGCCACCCGCTGCAAGCTGCTGATCGGGTCGTGCCCGGTCATCGAAAAGCGCTGATGCACCGCCTGCAATGCCGCCTTGCCGCGGTCCGGGCTGTCCTGCACCGCCTTGGCATAGTCGTGAACGGCCACGATGGCGGCGACGGTTTCATCGTGGTAGCTCGGTTTTTCGGCGGTTACCTGCAACATGGCAGCCAGCCCAGCGAATGCACGTTGAATAGCCATCGCCTGCTGTTGCTCGGATCTGCTGCTTGCTGGCCGCTGTATCGTTGCCTCGCTCGGCGTCTGAACATCCACTGGCGATGAAAACGCGGTGTTTTCCCGCACCGCATCCAGCAGCCGGTGCAACGGCGCAGCGGGGCCGGTCAACTGCTCCAGAACTGCCACTGCATGATCCAGATCAGCAAAGTCAGCCACCGTAAAGGCATTCAAGGCACGCCGCCAGCTGTCAATATAATCGGCGCTGTAAAGGTTGCTCAGGCGTTCGGTGAGCGCATGCCGGTCGCTCTCCGAATAATCGAGGTGGTCGCGCTCACCCAGCGCCCATTGGTCGATCATTGCCATGTCGGCGAACTGCTGACTGCGTGGCTCAAAGTACTCCCTGAACCCTTTGGCGGTGAGCAACGGCGAAAGCAGCACGCTATTGTCGCCATCGCTGACCCCGGCAGACGGCCGGTACACCACATCGAAAGCTGGGCCCACCTGATGCCGCAGGTCGAGGCCGCTGTGCAGTTGCTCCCCGGCCTGGCGTTTGAGACCTGCATAGACCCGCTCGGGCAGTGGCACCTTGCGTAATGCTTGCTGCACCGCTGCGATTTCCTGGCGATACTGCGGCAGATCGGTATCGACATAGGCCAATGCGTATTTCAGGTGGTGCATCAGGTCGCGTTGCAGTTGCCCCTGGCCCGGGAAAGCCTGCTGCCAAATGCGGGCCATCCAGTCCTCTACCCATTCAGGCCGACGGTTCTGCCGGTCCTCAAGCATGCGGTAAACCCTGAGCGCGGCCATTTGCTGCTCGCTGCCCGGGGGAGCAGCGTTCATGGCATCGACCACTCCGCTGGCCAAGGCCGGCAAGAAGCGCCTGGAGAGTAAACTCAGGTAAGCCTCATCGACCCGAGGCCCGATAGCGCGGCCCTGATACAGGCCAACATCGGCAACACCCGGCCAGGCAGCGCGATAGTCGCCAAACACCGCGACAGCATCGCGAATCTGGTCCAACGGCTCCAGCAGGTTCCGCCCGGTCGAGTCCAGGTGCGGGTCCACTTCCTGACGACTGTACGCCTGGCTCTTGGCAAGTACGCCGACTGCCTTGGTACTGTTGATATCAAAATAGCGTTGCCAGCTGGCGATGACGACACAGAATGCCAGAGCACCTACACCAGACCCTACCCAGAACAACTGGCGCTTGCTGCGCGCAACCTTGGTATTGTCCCCACCAAGCCCGGCTTCCGGGTAAATGACACGCCTGAAGGCCTGTTGAATGAAGTAGACCAGCGCCTTGCCTTGCGCCTTGCCTTCACGCAAGGGAAGTTTTGTCTGGTAGGGCTGTGCCGCCTCGCGGACGAAAGCGTTGAGCATGTCGCCTTGTTGCACGACCGACGACCAATACACGCCGCGGACCAACGCAGGCGTGGTGAAACGGTCACTCGCCAGCGTTTCCTGCAGAAAGCCCAGCAGTATCGGGCGCAGCCCGATCATCTGTGCATGCAAGGAGTACAAGCGCCCCCGCAAGGGGGCGCTGCCCAGCCTATCGAGCTGGTCAACGAGCTGCTCGAACAATTGCTTGAGCAGGTGATCGTAGTACTCGCGATATTCGTCCAGCCAGGCGTCATACGAATCGACTGTATCCAGCTTGAACGTGAACCCCAGCATGTGTTCGCGCTTGGCGGCCGAGTGCTTGCTGAACGCTTGGTCAAAGCCGTCCAACAGGTCGAACTTTGTCAGCACCACATACAAGGGGAGACGCGAGCCAAGCTGGCTGCTTACCTCGTACAGACGCGTGCGCAGGACGTAAGTCAATGCAACACGTTGTTCGGGCGTACCATGCAGCAGCGCAGGCAAGTCGACTACCAGAATCAAGCCGTTGAGCGCTCGCTGGCTACGATTTCGCAGCAACCAGCCCAGCAAATGCTGCCACAATCTGGCCTGGGTTTCGGCCGTTGTCGAACCACCCGGCGCGGCGGCTTGACTGATCAAAGCACCCGGCGGATCGATGATCACGGCATCATCACTGACCCACCAGCCCACCGGGTAAGCAAGCACCTCAGCCAGTTGGGCTCGTGCCTGGGCCCTGTCGATGCGGGTCAGGGAAAAGCACTGATCGGTGTGGTCGATGAAACTGCTTTTACCGGCGTGTTCAGCACCCAGCACCAGATACCAGGGCAACTGGTACAAGGCACGCTGGCCGCCGACATTGTCCAGGTAACGGGCGAGGTCTTGGCTCAAGGCCTTGTCTTGAGCCAGGATAAACGGCAATGAACAATCCAGCTCGGCGGCCACTGCTTGCTGGCGTTCCGCTTGCAGCCGGCGAAAGCGCGTGCGCAGCACAATGAGCCAGCACAGGAGTGGTATCAGGACCAGCATCAGGCTAGCCACACTTCGATTGGCCACACTTGCCAGCGGCTGATGCTCGCGCCAGGTCCATTCCGGGCCGAGCCACCAGATGGCAACCAGCATCAGCACTGCGCCAAGCCCAAGCAGCATGGGCATCGCCAAGCCGATACATGTCATCAGCGGCAAGCCCCAACGTATGAGTTGCTTAAATTTCAGATTCATCGAGGCTCCTGCTCCTTGTTCCGATCGGCCAACGCTGTGGGGGCTGCGTACTGCTGCAGCCGCTGAAACACTTCGGGCTCCCACGCATCGGCGGTGGTGTTCTGCATGGTCCTGGCGACGCCGCTGCACAAGTCCTGGGCCAACCAGGACACGCCTCGAGTAGCCAGCAGGTCCGCCGCAATCACCGTGGTGTGGCAACGCTCACGGGGGGTGTCGAGATTCGCCTGCATGCCCTGCAGTTTGAGAAGTAACGGTTCGATGCCACCGTTTTCCAGCTGGCTGATCAGCTCCTCGCGCAGGTTGGCGAACGCCTGAGAGGCCGCACCGGGTTCGGATCGCCCTTGAGCCCCTTTGAGCCAGGCCAGGCACTGGTCGTCGGCAAACCCCACGCCGTCGCTGAAGCACAATTGCTGCAACGCTGGCAGGCGCTGGACGAACCGTGCGCTTGCAGACCTGATGGCCTCCGCGACTTCGCCCATCGCCAATCGGGCAGCGACGGTTGCTGCCAGGTAACTGCCGCGAATCCAGTAGGGGCTGGCCGTGACACTTTTTTCAATCCGCTGGAGCAGCGCAGGGTCAACCGCCGAGCTGGATATGGCGTCTTCATAGAACCCGGCAATATCCACTGGCACCGCCATCAACTCGGTACGGTTGCCCTGCCGTGCCTGGGGGGCAGCCTGAATGTGGGCCCACAAGCCAAAACGACGTAGCTGGTAGCCGACGGGGTCGTAGGGGTCCTGTTGATTGATGTGCTCGGCCATGACCAGCACGGCGCGCCGTGTTTCACGTTCGTTGCCCATCGACACGGCGGACTTTGGCGTGGCCATGACCTCGGCCAACGAAGCGGGTCTGCTGATGGGTGAAGGAGTGATGGGCTCTGCAGGCTGGCCTGCGCCCTCGGCAAGATCCATGTGCATGAGTAGCAGGCGCTGCAAATCGCTCAGCACAGCTGGATCCAGCTGCGTGGCAGCCTGCAGCGGTTGCATGCGCAGCAACGCAGCCTGCGCTGCCGCTGCATGGTCCCGGCTGTAGGTAAAGCGATCGAGACGCGGTAGCGCTTCGATCAGTCGATTGAGCATCAGGCCTGCGAGCTTGCGCTTGGCCAGATAGCCTTTGGGACCTGGCTTTGGATGAGCGGCCTCCCAGTAGCATTCAAGCATACCGGCCAGCAACGCCAGGGTGAGTGCCCAGCGCTCCCAGCAACCGTTGCGCAGCCAGGCCACACCCAGGTGGGCGACGATGCGCAAGTGCTTGCACTGCTGGCCGAGGTAATGGCGGGCGGCCTCGTCGATGTAGGCCCAGTCGATTGAAGACTCCTGCAACCCACCCAGCTTGACCATCTCCTGGTCGATGGCCTGGTATGTTTCATCCTCCACGTCAAACAGGCCAGCCGGCGTTGCCGGATCGATCGGCGCGAGCAGCCGGCTGATTTCCGCTTCGGATCCACCCGTTACCAGCGACATGTGCTGCGCGCCTTGGTGATCAGTGCGTCCAGCCCCTGCGCGTCGAACAACAGGCCATCAATCACAGGGTTGTCGCTGAGCACCTGTATCCGTCCTGCACCGATCAGTTTCCTGATCTGTTCGATGGCTGGCAGCCCCCGCCCCGCGTCGAGGACCTGGCCGTTTTCCATCACCTGCCACGGCGTTGCAACCGTGGATCCGCGCATCCCTTGCAGTTGTACCTTGGCCCGCTTCGCTTCCAACGGCTGACCCGTGATCAACTGGAGCCTGGAGATGCTCTCGATACAACTGATAGCTAGGTAAGGGCGGGGCTCGACAGACGCGATTGCCGGTGCTGATATCACCAGACCCTGCACTCGCCAATCCTCCGCGCGAGTACTCGTGATGAAGGTCAGATCATCTGGCCCACGCGCGTTTTCATTGGCCAACACGCGCAGAACGCTGGGGGCCTCCTGCTCCGGGGCGGACCACTGCCGCTTCGGGGCATATGCAGGCGTTTTTGCAGCTTGATCAAAACAAGCCAGACGCTCCACGTTTGACACTATCCCAGGACAGTCCCGGGTAGGGTTCGCCAACGCCGACGAAACAAAAACCAGCGATAGCAGAGTAAAACCACGGGTAGCATGGGCGATCATAGTGAGTCCACCTTCCTTCGCAACAGCACATATTCACTACTTATAAAATTCTCTCTTTCCTACAACCCATATGACTTAGTCAACTTGAACAAAGCAAGCACGACTCATCAAGTCATGCGCAATCGCCTGCAGCCTAGCCCATCACAAAATTCGAATACATAAAAATATTATCTTACACTTTCTCGCTCGACTATTTTCGCACTTCAAGCGCATGGTTTTTATGCGAGAAAAACTTCCAACAAGTCACTCGCCGGCATCCACCCACAAATACGTAGGAAACTTCCTACATATGGAAAGCCTATATAAACGGACATATAACCATGAGCAAATCTACCGGATCCGTGGCGCCAAAAGAGCGCATAAACATCAAGTATGTTCCCACCACTGGCAACGAACAGGCCGAAGTAGAGCTGCCGCACAAAATGCTGGTGCTGGGCGACTTCGGCCTGGATGACGACCGTGCACTGGAAGACCGTCCGGTCATGCGCATCGATAAACACACGTTCAACAACGTGTTGAATGATGCCGACGTTCGCATGGACATGTCAGTGCCCTGCCTGCTCAGCGCGACCGCCGATGCCGAGCTGGCGGTCAACCTGCAGTTCAAGTCGATCGACGACTTCGGCCCCGATCAGATCGCCCGCCAGGTACCGGCGTTAAATCAGTTGCTGGAGCTACGCGAAGCGCTGGTGGCGCTGAAAGGGCCATTGGGCAACGTCCCTGCTTTCCGCAAGCAACTGCAGCACTTGCTCAATGACGAACAAGCGCGCAAGCGGCTCGCCCACGAACTGGACCTGGTGCTCGAGGCGCCCAAAGCAGACTGAGACAACGGAGCGTCCCCATGTCAAAGCCAAGCAATGCAACTGTCATCTCTGAAACAGCTGCCGATGTGTCGAGCAATGCCACTTTGCTCGACCAGATCATGGCCGAAACAAAGTTGGCGCCCACGCAAGAGGGCTATCAAGTTGCCCGCCAGGGCGTTTCTGCCTTTATCACCGAAATCCTCAAAAGCAATGATCCAGATCAATTAATCAATAAGCATCGCGCCGACCAGATGATTGCAGAGCTGGATCGAGTGCTCAGCAAACAGATGGATGCAATTCTGCATCAGCCGGCATTCCAGCAGCTTGAGTCATCATGGCGCAGCCTGAAACTTCTGGTCGACCGTACTGACTTCCGTGAAAACATCAAGCTTGAGCTGTTACATGTCAGCAAAGAAGAGCTGCTCGATGACTTCGAAAACGCGGCTGACATCACTTGCAGTGGCATCTACAAACACGTTTACACCGCAGGTTATGGCCAGTTTGGTGGCGAACCTGTGGCGGCCATGGTTGGCAACTACAATTTCGGCCCCTCTTCACCCGATATCAAGTTGCTCAGTTACATGGCTTCGGTCGGCGCCATGTCGCATGCGCCATTCCTCGCAGCCCCCTCCCCCGAGTTTTTCAACCTCGCAAGCTTCGAAGAGCTGCCCAACCTCAAGGAGATCAAGGACATTGTCGCCGGCCCGCGGCATGCCAAATGGCGTGCATTCCGTGACAGCGAGGATGCCCGCCACGCAGCGTTGACCGGTCCGCGCTTCATGCTCCGCTCTGCCTATCACCCTCAAGAACACTCGATCGAAAGCTTCGGCTATGAAGAGAACATCGACGGGCGACACGACAACTATTTATGGGGCAATTCCGCCTTCCTGCTGGCCAGTTGCATCAACGACAGCTTTGCCCGCTATCGCTGGTGCCCGAACATCATTGGCCCACAGTCGGGCGGTGCCGTCGAAGACCTGCCCGTGCACCTGTACCAATCCCTCGGCCAGTTGCAGGCAAAGATTCCTACCGAGGTGCTGATCTCCGACCGCAAGGAATTCGAGCTGGCCGAAGAAGGCTTCATCGCCCTGACCATGCGCAAGGACAGCGACAACGCCGCGTTCTTCTCGGCCAACTCGGTGCAGAAACCGAAGCACTTTCCCAAGACACCGGAAGGCCTGCAGGCGCAGACCAACTACAAGCTCGGCACCCAGCTGCCGTACCTGTTCATCGTCAACCGCCTGGCCCACTACATCAAGGTGCTGCAGCGCGAGCAGATCGGCAGCTGGAAAGAGCGCAAAGACCTCGAATCCGAGCTCAACAAGTGGATCAAGCAGTACGTCGCCGACCAGGAGAACCCTTCGGCCGATGTTCGCAGTCGTCGCCCGCTGCGGGCGGCCAAGGTAGAAGTCTCGGACGTGGCCGGTGACCCGGGCTGGTACCAGGTATCGCTCGCCGTGCGCCCGCACTTCAAGTACATGGGCGCCAACTTCGAGATCTCCCTGGTCGGGCGGCTCGATACGCCATGAGCAGCTTGTTTGATCGCCTGATGGCGGACCCGTCCGTCGCCCGAAACCCGACCCGCCAGGAGAACGCTTTGCACAAATTCGCCGCCATCAAGCGTCATCTGGAAACGTTGCTCAACGCCCGCCAGGGTTGCTCGCAGAGCAGCCCTGAGCTGGGCCTGAGTGACTTCAACGGGCATGACGCGAGCAGCGGCGACCTGCTGCGGCAAGTGAGCGCCGATATCCGCCACACCCTTCAGCGTTTCGAACCGCGCATCAAGGTGCGAACCCTCAAGGCAGTACCCGATTGCCATGCCCCGCTGGAGTTGCACTTCAGGCTGGACTGCCAGGTGCAGGTCAATGACCACACAGAGCAGCTGCAACTGGAGCTGCTGGTCAATGGGCACAACCGCTACACCCGCGTGAGGTGACCCATGTCTCTGAAAGATCGATTCAGCGAAGAACTGCGTCACCTGCACGAACTGGGCAACGACTTCGCCAGGGACAACCCGCAACTGGCGCGGTGGCTGGGCAAAGGCGGGAGCGACCCCGATGTCGAACGCCTGATGGAAGGCTTTGCGTTCCTCACGGCCAAGCTGCGGCTGAAACTGGAAGACGACCTGCCGGAGTTGACCCACCCCATGCTGCAGCTGCTGTGGCCCAACTACCTGCGGCCATTGCCCAGTGCCACGATCGTCCAGTTCACAGCGCGCAAGCAGTCGCTCAGCCAGTCACAGCAAATTCCCAAGGGGTCGCGGTTGTTCTCGAAACCTGTTGACAACGTGGCCTGCGAGTTTCGTACCTGCACGCCGGTAACTATTCATCCGTTCGACATCGACACGGTAGCCACAACCCAGACCCTCGACAGCACGGTGGTGCGCATCGACCTGCAGCCTCTGGTCGAGCGGCCCCTGGATACCTTGGAATGCGCCAGTCTCGATTTCCACCTTGGCGGCGATGACCTTACCGCTCGCACGTTGTATCTGTGGATCTCTCAATACCTCAAGCACATCAGCGTCATCATCAATGGCGAAGTTCGCCGGGTGCCGGCCGATAACGTCGTCTTTTCCGGCTTCAGCCCGGACGACGCCCTGCTGCCTTATCCGCAGAACGTCTTCGATGGCTACAGGATTCTGCAGGAATACTTTCTTTTCCCACAGCGCTTTCACTTCTTCAGCGTGACCGGGCTGGCAAGGCTGTGGCCGGCACATGCCAGTCAGCAGGTGAGCATCGAGTTCCACTTCAGCCGCCAGTTACCTGCTTCGCTGCGGGTGGGCAAAGCCGATTTCAGTCTGTCTTGCACCCCGGCAGTCAACCTGTTCAAGCACAGCGCCGAACCCATCGATCTGTCCAGCGAAGCTGCCCAGGCAGAGCTCAGGCCCAAAGGCAAAGAGCAGCACGCCTACGAAGTGTTCAGCGTCGACGAGGTCATCAGCACCCGCACTACCACCGATGGCAGTATTGGCGAGCACTTGCGTACCTTTCGCCCGTTCGAATCGTTCGCCCATGAAATCGAACATCTCCAGGGGCGCACGGCGCTCTATTACCGTTACTCACTCGAGGAATCCCTGCGTGGCGATGGCGTCACGCATCGCATGGCCTTTGTGCGCGCCGATGCCAACGTCTACATCGGCGAGCTGGAAACCGCCTCTATCGAGCTGACCTGCACCAACCGCGACCTGCCGCTGGCACTGGCCATCGGTGATATCAACGTGTTCACCGAAGCCACGCCGCCCCTGGCGACCTATACCAACCTGCGCACGCCCACCCGACCCTGTCGCCCGGTGCTGGACGGCCAGTTGCAGTGGGCGCTGCTCTCCAACATGTCGCTCAACTACCTGTCGCTGCTTTCAGTCGAGCCGCTGAAGGCGGTGATCCGCGCCTATGACTTCGCCGCCTTATATGACATTCAACAGGCACGCACGACCCGCAAGCGCCTAGAAGGCATTCATGACATCCACACGCAACCCATGGACTGGCTGATCAAGGGCCAGCCCATTCGGGGCCTGCATACCCGGCTGAAGCTGGACCAGGGCGCCTTCCTCTGCGAAGGCGACCTGTACCTGTTCAGCTGCGTGCTCGCGCACTTCTTCGCCCTGTACGCCAGCCTCAATTCCTTCCACCAGCTGGAAGTGATCAACACCACCAACAACGAGCACTACACATGGCCCATCCAGACCGGCAAGCAACCGCTGATCTAGCTGACCGGCTGCTCGCCGACGCGCACCAGTACAACTTTTTCCAGTTGCTGGAGCGTCTTCACGGGCTGCACGGCGATGACCTCGAACCGCGTTGGCCCAGCGAGGCCGCCCGCCTGCGTGTACGCCTTGGCAGTGACCCACGGCTGACCTTTCCCGTGTCGGACGTGTACAAGGCCGAACGCATGCCTGGGGAACAAGAGCGCTACCGCGTGTGCACCACGTTCATGGGCCTGCATGGCACTGACTCGCCCCTGCCCAACTATTACCTGGAGCAGGTGGCCTATGAGCATGCACACGGCATCGGCGTGCGGCCGGCGTTCTTCGACTTCTTCAATCACTACGTGCTGAGCCTGCTGCACCGCATCTGGCGCAAGTACCGCTACTACATCCGCTTCCAGCCGGGTGCCACAGATGGGTTTTCACAGTACATCTTCGCCCTGCTCGGCCTGAACGACAAGCAGCTGCGCGGCGACACCCCGCTGCCCTGGAGCAGGCTGCTCAGCTTCGCCGGCGTGATCGCCAGCCGCAGCCGTTCACCCGGTACCGTCGCCGGCATCATCGCTCACTGCTTCGACCTGACGCATGTGCGGATCCGTGAGTTCGATTCGCGCTCGGTACCCACCGCCGCGAAGCAACTGGTCAGCCTGGGGCGTAGCAACGGTCAATTGGGCAGCAGCTTCATGGTCGGCAGCCGCACGTGCACACGTAGCAGCAGGTTCACCATCGTGATCAGGGAACTGGACCAGGCGCAACTGCGTGACCTGCTGCCCAGCGGCATCAACTTCGGCCGCTTGCGGGCACTGATCGATTTTTTGCTGCGTGACGGCCTGGCCTACGACCTGGAACTGCGGTTGAAGCAGAACGCGTTGTCGCTTTTCTGCCTGCACCGCAGCCAGGGCGCGTACCTGGGCTGGACCAGCTTTATCGATGACCGCCACGGCGAGATCAGCCCGGTGGTTCGATTTCGAGGACGTTCATGAGCACATTGACCTTGAGCATCATCAACATCGAACAGCTGCAGCACACCAACAGTGCTCGGCATGAGTTCGATCGCAACGGCGGCACCATCGGTAGCAAAGGGAGCACCTGGCAAGTGGATGACCGTCAGCTGGCCATTGCCCCGATCCACTGCGAAATCCGCTGGATCGAAGGCAGTTACTGCGTCATTGACCACTGCCAGCGCACGTATCTGAACGACAGCATCGCGTGCGTGGGTGCGCATCCACCCCGGCGCCTGGGTCACGGCGATCAGCTGCGTATCGGCGCGTATCGGCTGCTGGTCCAGTGCACCGATGCCGATACGCGTTCGCTGCAAGATCTGCTCGATCCGGATAGCACGCTACTGGACCAGTGGCTAAGCGATGCGCACGCCGATGCGTGGCAACCCGAAACGCGTCCCCTACAGCCGCTCCCCGAGATCTGCTCGGCGTTCGAACCTGCGCTGGGGAATGATCCCTTGGCGGCACTGGATGCAGGGGCGGCTGCAGCGCCTACGGCGGACGACCCGCTGCAGCGCCTGCTTGCGGGAGACCGCCCATGAACCGCCAGGCGTCGTTGCTCACGCCGCTGCTGATCGCGCTGGTCGCACTGCCTGGCTGCACGTCATGGAACAGAGCCAGCCAGGTAATCAGGGACCACTCGTTGCCCATCGGCCCGCCTAGGGACCACCCCACCGAAGTCGCATTCAGCATCAACGCTAGCCCCACGATCAATGGCAACCCGAACAGCCTCGAGGTAGCACATGCATCCGAAAACGCCTTGGAGCCCAACCCCTATGCGGTCAGCCTCAGCGCCGGCGACCCCTATGCGTTGACCGAGAAAATCGGGGCCTTGTTCGAGTATCTCCAGGAGCAGTTCCCTGCGATGTCGCCCGTCGTGATGGACGAAGACCACGACCTTAATCCGCAACACTCGCCGCTTGAGGAAAGCACGCCAGGCAGCTACGGCGACCCGACGGTAGTCCTTGCACTCCCGCCCACTGCCACCGCGCCCCCTGGGCCAATCGCCACGCCGATCGCCATCAAGATCCTGCAGCTGAGCGACGACTCGCTGCTGCGCAACAGCGTGTATCAGTTGTTGCACAAAGACCCGGCCAAAGCGCTGCGCAGCAGCTACGTCCGTGATGACGACTACCTGCTGCGCCCCGGCCAGTTCAAGTTCATCCCCTTCGTGCCCATCGAGCCCGAGACCCGGTTCATCGCGGTGATTGGCGATTATACGAACCAGGAAAACGCCACTTGGCAGCAAGTGCTGCGCATCCCCCCGCGTGGCCGCCAGATCGTCCTGTCGGTACGGGTCAACGACACCCAGATTCTGCTCAAGGAAGAGGACTAATGCTGCCTCTAGCCCTGCCCTTTTCGCTGACTCTCGATGACAAGGATCGCCCATGAGCTCCCGCAACCCCGTCCTGTGGCCTGAGGGCCTGTTCGTCAAGCCGCAACATTTCCAGCAAGCCGCCCGGGCCAGCGAAGCTGCCTTGCAGCAACGCTTCGCCAGCCTGAATGCAGCGTTCTACGGCTTCAGCGAACTGCAGCTGAACGACGAGTACCTGAGCCTGGGCAAGATCGCCATTACCCGCGCCCGAGGCATCATGCCCGATGGCACGGTGTTCGACATTCCCGCAGATCTGCCACCGCCGCCACCGCTGGAAATCATTGATGACGGTGCGACTGACAGCGAGGTATTCCTGTGCCTGCCACTGCGCACCGAAGGTGGCCGCGAGGTGAGCTGGCCCGACAGCGCGGCCAACGTTCGCTACAACGCCCAGGCCCATGAGATCAAGGACACCCACAGTGCCGACGGCGACCTGGTGCAGGTCGACTTGGCCGTGCCCAACCTGCAACTCAAGCGCAAGGCCGATGACAGCAGTTCCTACACCCGCCTGGCAGTGGCACGTATTCTTGAGCGCCGTCCCGATGGCAGCCTGCAGCTGGACGAAGCGTTCTATCCCACAAGCGTTTCGGTACGCGCAGTACCAGCCCTGCAACGCTCCCTCGAAGAAATCACCAACACCCTGCGCGAACGCGCGCGCAACCTGGCCGCCCGCATTGGCGCATCCGGCCAATCGGGCATTGCCGACATCCGCGACTTCAACCTGCTGCAAGCCATGAACCGCTGGTGGCCGTGCTTCCAGCACCTGGCCAGGCAAGGCCAGACGCACCCCGAACAACTGTACCTCTGCATGAGCCAGGCCTGTGGCGAACTGGTGACCTTCACCGACGAAGGCAGGTTGCCGCAGGAATACCCCGCCTATCAGCACACGGCGCTGCGCACATCGTTCAAGCCGCTGCAAGACACCCTGCGTCGTGCGCTGGGCACGGTGTTGCAACCGCGCGCCGTATCCCTGCCCCTGGCAACCCAGGACTACGGGGTGATGACAACAACGCTGGAAGACCGCCGCCTGATCGACGAAGCCGACTTCATCGTCGCCGTGCGCGCCGACCTGCCGCCGACGACGTTGCGCAAGCTGTTCGTGCAGAAAGCCAAGGTAACTTCACTGGAAGGCTTGAATGATCGCGTTCACAAGCAGTTACCCGGAATTCCGTTGCGGCAGTTGCCAGTAGCGCCTCGCGAACTGCCCTTCCATGCAGGGTTCAGCTACTTCGAACTGGACCGCCGCGACCCGGCCTGGGGCTGCATGAAGACGGCAAATGGCTTCGGGATACACATCGCCGGGGAGTTCCCGGGGCTTGAGATGCAGTTCTGGGCAATCAGGAGTGAATGAAATGGATAAAACTGACAACACGCACAACGGCACCAGCAAAGCTGAGGGTGCGCGGCTGCCCGATACGCTGCATAAATCGGAGCCTGGCCCCACAGCCGCTGCTGGCGCTTGCGAGGCCCCGACGCAGGAGCCCAAGCCGGAGCCCGGCCATGAAGGTTATGCCGCTGATCCCGAGTTCCAGCTGCGTGGCGGCTACGACAACCTGATGCTGGACGCCGCATCCCCCCTGTTCGGCTTGGTCATGCGCCTGCGCACCCTGGATGAATTACCCAACATCAAGGACGTGCACCGGCAGGTACGCAACCAGATCGACAACATCAGGGAAGAAATGCGCCAGCACGGCTACGAGCACACTCAGCTGCTGGCCTACTCCTACGGTCTGTGCCTTTACATCGATGAAGCGGTCATGGAAACACCCTGGGGCCAGACCAGCTGCTGGAGCCAGGAGCCACTGCTGAGCATCTTCCACGACGAAACCTGGGGTGGCGAAAAGATCTTCACCGTGCTCTCGCGCCTGATGCAGGAACCCGAGCGCTACCAGGACGTGCTGGAGTTCATGTATTTCGCGCTGTGCCTGGGCTTGAAGGGCAAGTACGCCATCGCGCCGAAAGGCGAAGAGTCGCTGAACGGCCTCATTCACCAGCTTCACGGGATCATCCGCGAACTGCGCGGCCCCGTGCCGGAATCGGTCGGCGATCCCTACACCAACGTGGCCCCGCGCAATTTTCGCATGAACCGGCAATGGCCCTGGTGGAGCCCGTTGGTGATTTCTGCAGTCGCCATGGCCGTGGCCTACAGCATCTACAGCTACCGCCTGCACCTGATAACAACCGAGGTGCTGGAGTCACTCAACGGCATCTTGCAGCAATAGCGCGTCGAACAGCG
Source organism: Pseudomonas sp. 8_5_2 (assembly GCF_059295255.1). NCBI lineage: Bacteria > Pseudomonadati > Pseudomonadota > Gammaproteobacteria > Pseudomonadales > Pseudomonadaceae > Pseudomonas > Pseudomonas sp. 8_5_2. The sequence goes on along the minus strand of NZ_CM181238.1, from coordinate 2,404,141 downwards.
ACGCAACCGAATCCAACGAATTGACGAGGTACCTGCCTCGTTGACAAGCCCATCGTTTCCGATGGCCACGCCGCTCGTGCTGGCGTGTTGTATCCACCTGGACGCAGGAGAAACTGCCATGCCAACACCCGCTTACATCAAGATCGAAGGCCAGACCCAAGGCAATATCACCGCAGGCGCCTTCACCTCTGACTCGGTCGGCAACGTGTTCGTCGAGGGCCATGAAGACGAGATTCTGGTGCAGGAAATCAAGCACCAGGTGACCACCCCAACCGACCCGCAGAGTGGCCAACCGGCGGGCCAGCGGGTGCACAAACCGTTCATTTTCACCAGTGCCCTGAACAAAGCCACACCGCTCATGTACCAGGCCTTGGCCAGCGGCGAAATGTTGCCGACGGTAGAGGTCAGCTGGTATCGCACCTCAGTGGAGGGCAAGCAGGAACACTTCTTCACCACCAAGCTGGAGGACGCCACCATCGTCGATATCCACACCACCCTGCCGCATGCGCAGGACAAGGAAAACGCTGATTTCACACAATTGATCGAAGTGTCCATGTCCTACCGCAAGATCTCCTGGGCTCATGTGGTTGCAGGCACCGAAGGCTCGGACGACTGGCGCAAACCGATCGCCTGACCCCACTGAATTGCCCCAGGCAAGCCTCGCGCTGCCTGGGCTTTCAACTCTTCGGACGGCGGACAAGGATCTTTTATGCCTAGCCAATCTGATTTGCGCTACAGATTCGAGCCACTGGTGGGCGACGTTGAGTTCGAAGTGGTGTCGTTTGAACTCAGGGAAGCGATCAGCGCACCCTTTACTTTGGAACTGGAGCTGGTCAGCTTCGAGCCCGATATCGACTTCGGCCAAGTGCTGGACAAACCGGTGGTACTCACCATCCTGGATGAAGAAGGGCCGGTGCGTTACGTGAACGGCCTGGTGAGCAGCTTCAGCCAGGGCGAAAGCGGCTTTTACCGCACCTACTATCACGCGCTGGTCGAACCCATTCTGGCCCGCGCCGGCCTGCGTTCGAACTGGCGCATCTTCCAGCAAAAAACCGTGCCGCAGATTCTTGAGTTGATGCTCAAACGTCAGGGCATCGATCAGTACGAGCTGCACGCGGTGGATAAGCATCAGGTGCGCGAGTTCTGCGTACAGGCCGGTGAAACCGACCTTGCCTTTATTGCCCGCCTCGCCGCAGAAGAAGGCTTTGTCTACCGCTTCGAGCACAGTGAAAAGCTGCACAAACTGATCATCACGGATCGCGTGCAATCGCTTGGCCTGATCAGCCACGGCGCGCTCAAGCGCGAGGATGAAGACGAAGGTTTTTTTGAAGACGGGGAAGTGATTGACCCCAATACCGTGCTGTATCAGTCCAACAGTGGCGGCGATCAGGCCAGGCCCTGCCTGCGGCGCTTGCGCTATAGCGAGCAGGTGCGGACAGCGCGGCAGGTCCAGCGCGATTACACCTTCACCCATCCTGCCTATCGCCAGGAACACCGCGCGTCCGGCCCTTTCCTGGAGCATCAGTCCAGCGAATATGAGCGCTTCGATTATCCCGGCCGCTACAAGCGCGATGCGGTGGGCAAACCGTTCACTGAAAACCGCATCACCGCCTTGCGTCATGATGCACGCATTGCCGAAGTTCAGGGGGATGACGCACGGCTACAACCCGGGCTGAGCTTCACGCTGACCGGTCACCCTCGCGATGACCTCAATGCCCACTGGCGAGTGAACAGTGTCGTTCACAAGGGCCGCCAGTTCACCAGCCTGCAGGAAGAGGCTGCCAGCGTCGACCAAAGCACGCGCTATGAGCAAACCGCAGTGCTGGTGCCAGGTCGCACCGAATGGCGCCCTGCCCCTTTGCAGAAACCTCGCGTGGACGGCCCGCACATGGCCACCGTGGTCGGCCCGCCCGGTGAGGAGATCTATTGCGACGAGTGGGGCCGGGTCAAGGTCAGCTTCCCCTGGGACCGCGAGAGCAGGAGCAACGAGTTCAGCTCTTGCTGGGTGCGGGTATCGCAAGGCTGGGCCGGAGGCAGTTGGGGCGCGATGGCCATCCCGCGTATCGGCCAGGACGTGATCATCCAATACGTCAATGGCGACCCAGACCAGCCGATGATCACCGGGCGTACCTATTGCGGTGATCAGCTACCGCCCTATGACCTGCCCCGACACAAGACGCGTATGACCATCAAAAGCCAGACCCACAAGGGAAATGGCTTCAACGAACTGCGTTTTGAAGATGAACTGGGGCAGGAAGAGGTGTTCATCCACGCACAGAAAGACCAGAACATCGTGGTCAGGCACGATGAGTCCACGCAGGTCGGTAATGACCGCACCGAACAGGTCGATAACGACGAATCGATTCAGATCGGCCATGACCGCACTGAAACGGTCGGCAATGATGAGCGCGTCAGCATCGGACAGGACGCTGCTCTGGATGTCGGCCGTAACCAGACCATCAAGATTGCCAAGGACCGTGTGGAAACCATCGGCAATCACCGCCACGACAAGATTGCCGCCAATCATCACAGCAGCATCGGCGGCAACCTCGAACAGCAGGTCGAAGGGCATGCCGAGCTCGAAGCCCGAGGAGAAATCCGCAGGCGCACCCGCCGCTACGAGCTACGCACAGCGCAAGCCGTGATCATTCAGGGCCCTGGGGGTTCCATCCAGATCGATGAGACAGGCATCACCCTGGAGGGCCCGACAATCCGCATAAACGGCCAGTTGCTCAAATCGGCAGACGGGGCAACCAACCCCTTTTCCATCAGCAGCGCACCGGTCACGGGAAAACCCCTTGAACGTGGATGCGGGCGCCGCCCCGATGGCACCTGCGGGCTGCCCGACTGCCGCTGCATCAGAGGGCCGGGCCAATGAACACCACCACTTCGAACGCACCGCCTGGCGAGCAGTTCGGACAAGGCGCTCGCTTTCTGGTGCTCATGACCAGCGTGCTCGAATACTGGGCCTACCGACCCATCCCTCAGGAAGGTGAACTGGTCCCGGCCTATGCCCCCTCGGTGCTTGAGCTCATCAATGACGTAAACCGAAATACCCAGCATGAATGGCTGTGGAGGCGCAGCATTCTGGACGAGCAGCATGATTTTGGGCCGTTGCTGGTAGACGTGACGGAAGCGCCTGATCTGCTTGTCCATGCTATATCGACCTGGATGCCGATTGGCGGCGCCATTGCCCTGGATGCGCAGATTGGCCTCACCGCATTGGCAGCTCACTTCACCAGCCTTGTTCAAATCACCCTTCCCGATCAGGGATCTGCGACCTTTCACTTCAAACCGGACCATCTCGAAGCCTGGCTGAATGCACTGGATGACGACCATCTGGCCACTTGGCTTGGGCCAGTGACTTCACTGGCCTGGCGAGCCAACTGGGGGCCGGCTCACGCGTGGAAAACCCTTGAGCGCAGCCCGACCACCGGCCGCTGCTTCGCGGACACCCCCATGCGCCTTCGCCAGTTGGAAATCGAGCGATTGCAAGCAGGCATGCACGAGCACTTCGTTCTGTCTTTGGCGCATGAGGTGTTAGCGCTGCAACACCCTTCCACCCATATATTGGCCGACATTCGGCGCTGGATTGAAACCCTGCTGCCACAACTGAAGGCCCTCAACTTCCGCGATGAGGAAGTCGCTGGGCAGTTCATCAGGCTGATGGCTAGGCACATGTGGCTCATGGGCAATGATCAAGCCGGGAAGATCTACACCAACCTCGATGAGTCCCCACAGAGCCGCCTTCGCGAACTGCAAGCCTTGATAGAAAGCAAGGAGCCCGTCCATGAATGACGCCAGTGTCAGCAGTGCCACCTCCGGCCCTGCCTGCAGTGCACGCGTGCCGATCCTGCCGGTGCGCTATGCCATCGTGCCGCGTACCGGCGCTACCCCTGCCTGCCGCTACGCCGACGCAGGCTTCAACCTGGAACAAGGCTTTACCCCCCTGCAGCACTCCGCCTACACCCTGCGTGCCCTGCGCCCTGGCTACATCTACATGTTCATGCAAGGCCCCCAGGGCGAAAAGCTGGTCATTCATGAATACGACGGCGAAGGCCACTACAAGGAACTGCACTACCGGGGCCTGGAGGACTATCACCTGCGTCATCGCTACCAGGCCAGCCGGACCGTGGGCTGGGTGTGGGCCGATACCTGCCCGGACACCGCCAAGGAAGTGTGGATCGGCTACAGCCCGCATTTGTGGACCAACGCCACGACCGCGCGCATCACCGGTTCAGCCGCCTTGCGCAAACGGCATATGCGCCAGCTGGACATGGCCGAGCTGTTGGCCAGCAACCAGTCCCCGTCCAGCCAGCCCCATGTGTTGCCGGTCAGCGCCCTGCAAACCTGGGTCGAAGACTTCAAGCCGGCCAGCCGGCGCATGCCACTGACCTGGAGTAGCCATCCGTTCACCGACACGCTGCCCATCGGCAACCTCACCGCCATGGCGCGGCACTACCCGAGTACCCAGCCGAAAGTCCCGGTGGTGGTGGCCCTCGCCGATGCCGAAGGCATGGCCCTGGACCTGGGCCTGTCGGTGTCGGCCTACCAGCATCAACTGCGTGACCTGATGCCCGCCGAGCAGCTGGAACACACCCGACCTGCGCAAGGCCCCGAGCATGAACGAGTGCCAGCGTGCTACCGGCTGGATGCCGAACAGCTGAGCCGACAAAGCCGCGATTTCCACCATCGCAACCTGGTGGGCATGCTGCTGAACAAGACGCTGGAAAGCCTGTACCCGGCCGATGCACCGTCACCGGAGCTGGCCGCCTTCAGGATCAACACGGAACGCCGCGGCCCCGCCGCTGCTCCGGCAGCGGCACGCTTCGAGGCCCTCACCCACCAGGACTATTCCCCCGGCGGCGCACGCCTGGCACAGCGCATCGATACCGCCAAATACCTGCGCTTTCTCGCTGAACGCGATGCGCTGGAAGAGCGGCTTGCAAGCCTGCGCAAGCTGGCCTTGCAAGCCAGCAACGATCACGACGTCTGGCTGGCCACGGCGGAGGCCGCTGCTGTCGATAATCCCTACAGCCTTGCTGCGGCGCTGGCCTGCTACGACCGTGACGAACGCCTCTCCGCCCGCGGCCTGGAAATATCTCTGGCGCTGATAATCAATCCAATGGGTCAGCCAACACCCGGTACCGAAGACCAGGATCGACGCTTCAAACGCCTGGAACAGTGGCTGGATCAGCACGACAGCCCGCTGTACACAGCCCTGGCACCGTTCAACCCGTTCAAGGACAAGGCCGACTCGATCGGCAGTCTGTTCGGCGCCAGCGACAATGTGGTCGAGGGCCTGGCCGGTCGTTTCCCGGCCATGGCCGACATCACCGACCTCACCGCCCAGTCGGTCAATGCCGTGTTGCTCAAGCGCTTGCGTGGAAAGACAAGGTGGGATGCCAGTCATGGCCTGCGTCAGCAAGTGCTGCTGGCAGCACGTGAAGGCAATGCCGAGAAAGCGCTGGGGCTATTGGCAGCCCGGTATCGGATCACCGAGCAGGCCGTTCGGGAAAATCCGTTCAGTCAGGAAGTGGAGAAATACCTCAAGAACGGGATGGCGCAAGTTGAAGAAATGAAGCAACTGCGTATCTCGGGAAGCCGAACGGTGTCAATTGAACTGACCACTACCGCGCGGGTGAAGCCTAACTTTGTCGGGTTGCTTGTTTCTGGCGGCGGAGGCGGTTTGAACGCGGGGATGCTGTGGTTCAACGTGCTGTCGCTGAAGACGGCCTATAACAGCCTGCAGAAGAGCGATGCCCCGGAATACGCGATGGGGTTTGCTTCATCCATTTTTGGCGTGATCGGTGCGGCAGCGGCGACGTTGGTCAGCACACGGGCCACGCAAAAGGCCGTCATGCTGAGGCTGAGTTCAAGAGCCCCGGGGATGGCTTTTGGCAACGGCGTTATCCAGTTTTTGAGCAGTAATCTGTTTGCGCGTTTGGCGGGTTATCCCGCAATAGCATTTAGCCTGTTTTCGGACGGTGCTAAAGGAGTACGTCAATTCAAAAACGGCAATCGAGCCGCAGCGGTATATACGCTAGGAGGCGGACTCACCATGGCGATTGGTTCTGCTGTCGTCCTTGAGGCTGGACTTGCAGTCGCGGGCGCTACATCGATTGTGCCCTTTGCCGGATGGGCCGCAGCTGCGCTTGTACTCGTAGGGGTGGGCATCATTGCAGGAGGTCTCTACCTTCATGCCAAAGCGCATGAGCACCTTCACAGTTCAATTGAGCTTTGGGCAGCCCGCAGCATCTTCGGGAATCGCATCAATGATGGAGAAATCCGCGCTGAAATTACGCTGGACCATGAGAAGAAACTTCCCGCCTTTACTTCGCTGCACGCAGAAATCAAAGCCTGGCACAGGGAGCATTATGGGCCAAAACTGCTATCGGCCGAGCAAGCTCAATCACTCGGTGTAAACAACGTCGATAGCAGATGGCGCCAGAACAACCACTGGGCGCCACCAGACTGGGCTGCCATCACACGCAACGAAGTAGCCACGACTCAACCAACCGCTGAATTCGTAGTGCTTCTGCCAAGCTTCGTGCTAGGGGTAAGCGAATGGGCAGGAAGTTTAGCCGCCTTTCGTAACGACCAAGGCATGGACGTGTTCCCTATTACGCCTACCGGGCACATTGCAGGCGCTGGGTTGATTTTGCATTTCGAAAGGCCGCTGCCCCACCATAAATCTATCTCTCTGCGGCTAGCCTACTGCCCTAATCAGGGGCTAGATGACGACAGTGAGATCCTTTCAACTTTTCATCTCGAGCGATGATTATGGCAACCATCTGGCTATTCAACACAGCATCATGCTCAGGGCACAAACCTGCCATTGGCGGACAACTAATAGATCTAACCAAAAACACATTACAGCTGCGAAACCCCTGGGTATCAGACTCAGTATTCATGGCAAAACTGTACTGCGCAATGAACATATTTTTAATGCTTGGCTTTTATCCCTACCTCTTTGATAGTGAATTTTTTGAATATTTTATATCTGACCCCGCACTAACTATCGGATTCGTACTCATGCCCTTCACTTTCTCCCCCTTTCTCATTTATCGAATATACTTCATAAAAAGTTTATCCAGCTTCTGCCTCAACCGCTCAACCCAAAAAATATACTATCAACGCTTAAGCAAGTTAATTATCTTCGACTGGAACAATACCGGCGGAGGCGTTTTCAAACGCACCGAATATGGTGGCTCGTCGTTCAGCACCAGTTACGCCCTTGCCTTCGCCCCTCGCCGAGAGGACGGCACTCTCCATCAGAAAGACTGCCTCTGGATCGACAGCAACGAACCCACAGAACCCGGGGTCAGGCACGTCGCCGAAGTCTGGGAATACCTACGCCATTTCATGGACCACGGCCCGGACAAACTTCCCCCGCCAAGTGAACCCAACTGGTGGCACAAGCCGCTTCACGCCATCTGTCTGACCCCGGCAGAAGCCTGGCGGCACTACGCCCCTTGGCGAACCGGCGAGCCGGGGGAAATGCAGGGCAAAAAGAACTGGCAATTGCCATTCTGGGCGGTGCTGTTCCCCTACAACCTCACGCTTGCCATCTGCTGGTACGGCCTCTGCCGGCTCTTCAACATCCGGGCCGCCGCACCACCCCAGGCGGCCTTCGAAGAAGCACCGGTCATTCAACCAGGTAAAAGGAAGCGCAAATGAAACCCATCGTACTTGTAGGCCATCGTCATGAGTGCCCGATCCATGGGGTGGGCATCGTGGAAACCGGGGCAAGCGCCGCGTTCGTGGATGGCAAGGCCATCGCACGGGTCGGCGACCGCACCAGTTGCGGCGCCGTCATCGAAACCGGCGCTGCCTGCACGATCATCGAAGGCCAACCGGCCGCCAGGGAGGGAGATACTACCAGCCATGGAGGCGTGCTGGTCGAGGGAGACCCGGGTTGGCTGATTAACTAACCGCAACCACCAACTAAGCCGTGCATTCTCATGCCTGCCTGTCAACGACCGGGGCCGTCCTGCGGCCTCTTATCGCCAGCCGCTTCTTTCAGGAACGCCCCATGGAACCACGCCATGTTCTATCAAGTACTCTCGTGTAGGAACAAACTTACAGATATCTCTCGGCATTAAACAAACCATTCGCCGACACACCCACTAACATCTTCAAAAATAACTTCTCAAATTATTTCACTGCTTGCATTACGGCTTTGCAGCCACTAACACTATCTCCATCAACCGCTGGAGATAAACCATGTCCCGCCTTGCCGAATTCCGCGCCCTGGAGCGCCTGCTCGCTGCTAAAAAATCCGAACTTTCCTTCATCAAGGTCAACCCCCATTTCAAACGCGAATTCGAATTCGAATGCAAACTCCACGACTTGCTTGCCGAATACCAGTTCAACCTGTCGAATGTCGTGGCCATCCTCGAGAGCCAGAGCCGGCAGGAATACGACGATAGTTATCAGCATTGGTCTCGTCTAGCACCATCCCCGCGTTACCGCGCGCGGCAAAGCAAGTACTACAAGAACCCGTACACGGGCGAGGTGGTGGAAGCGAAAAGCACTTTGCACAAGACAGTGCGATCGTGGATCGAGCAATACGGCCGCGCCGAGGTCGAGCGCTGGGCTACTGCCTGGGCCTGAATGCACGCTGGCATGACGTCCATAACCCGCACTTCCCCCCTCCCGCTCGACTTGCGCCATCCTGTATCCAGCGCCAGTCCCGACTACCTTCATCAATTGACTGGCCCCTGCCCCACACGCAGGCAACGCAACCGTTCGATAACCGAACAGTAGCCCGTCTCTCGAATTGACGCTGCCGGCTTCACTGCTCACCATGCACCGGCCTTGCGTGCCCTCTGCCCGGTAACTGGTCACGTACCCGTAGCACCGCAGCTGACTACAATTTCAAGAAACGAGCAGTCTATGAACCATTCCAAGATCACCCCCGCCGCCACCCGGATGCCTCAGGGTTCGATCGGCGACAAGCTTCGCGGCGCCTTCGGCGTCGGCAAGACCCGCTGGGGCATGCTTGCCCTGGTGTTCTTCGCCACCACCCTGAACTACATCGACCGCGCCGCACTCGGCATCATGCAGCCGGTGCTGGCCAAGGAAATGAGCTGGACGGCGATGGACTACGCCAACATCAATTTCTGGTTCCAGGTCGGCTATGCGATCGGCTTCCTGCTGCAGGGCCGTTTGATCGACAAGGTCGGGGTCAAGCGCGCGTTCTTCTTTGCCGTGCTGCTATGGAGCCTGGCCACCGGGGCCCACGGCCTGGCCACCTCGGCGGCCGGTTTCATGGTTTGCCGTTTCATTCTTGGTCTGACCGAGGCCGCCAACTACCCGGCCTGCGTGAAGACCGTACGCCTGTGGTTCCCGGCGGGTGAGCGGGCGATTGCCACCGGCCTGTTCAATGCGGGTACCAACGTCGGCGCCATGGTCACCCCGGCGCTGCTGCCGGTGATCCTGGCGGTGTGGGGCTGGCAGGCCGCGTTTATCGCCATGGGCAGCCTGGGCCTGGTGTGGGTGGTGCTGTGGCTGCTGAAGTACTACAACCCTGAAGACCACCCCAGCGTGCGCCAAAGCGAGGTCGAGTACATCCAGCAGGATGACGAGCCCGAGCCCACTCGCGTGCCATTCAGCCGCATCTTGCGCTTGCGTGGCACCTGGGCGTTCGCAGTGGCCTATGCGATTACTGCGCCGGTGTTCTGGTTCTACCTGTACTGGCTGCCGCCGTTCCTCAATCAGCAATACAGCCTGGGCATCGACGTGACCCAGATGGGCATTCCGCTGATCATCATCTGGCTGACTGCCGACTTTGGCAGCATCGGTGGCGGCATCCTGTCGTCCTGGCTGATCGGACGCGGCGTGCGCGCAACCACTGCGCGGTTGGTGTCGATGCTGATCTTTGCCTGCACCATGCTCAGCGTCACCTTCGCGGCAAACGCCAGCGGCCTGTGGGTCGCAGTGGCGGCCATCTCGCTGGCGGTGGGTGCGCACCAGGCGTGGACGGCGAACATCTGGAGCCTGGTGATGGACTACACACCCAAGCACCTGGTGAGCACAGTGTTCGGCTTCGGCAGCATGTGCGCGGCGATTGGCGGCATGTTCATGACGCAGATTGTCGGTAGCGTGCTGACTGCTACCCACAACAACTATGCCGTGTTGTTCACCATGATTCCGGCCATGTACTTCCTGGCGTTGGTGTGGATGTACTTCATGGCGCCGCGCAAGGTCGAAAGCGCCTGAGGACGTTAGCCATTTACCTCTACGGGGCCCTTGCGGGCCCTTTTTTTGCCTGGGTGACCGGACCTGCTGAATGCGCCGGGGTGATCGCCGGCAGGCCAGCCCATGGGGATCGCGTCAGGGCTGACAAGGGCCTGCCACAAGGCCTGCAGCACCCGTTAGCCTTGATGCGATCCCCGTAGCTTCCCCCGCGCAGAGGCCACCTCAGGCAACCGATCAATCAGCGCTGCAACGTGGCCATGTCGATCACGAATCGATACTTCACATCCCCGGCAATCATCCGCTCATACGCCTGGTTGATATTGCGGATATCCAGCATCTCAATATCACAGCGAATGTCATGCTCGGCACAGAAATCCAGCACCTCCTGGGTTTCAGCGACCCCACCGATCAACGACCCTGCCAGCACCCGGCGCTTCATCACCAGGTTGGCAGCATGCACCGCCGGGTCGATCGGTTCGATCAGGCCGACCAGCATGTGCACGCCATCGAACTTCAGCGTTTCAAGGTACGGGTTGAGGTCGTGCTGCACCGGAATGGTATCGAGCAGGAAATCGAAACGGCCGGCAGCGGCGCGCATCTGTTCAGCATCGGTGGACACGATCACGTGGTCGGCGCCTTGTCGGCGGGCTTCCTCGGCCTTGGCCTGGGAGCGGGTGAACAAGGTCACTTCGGCGCCCAGGGCCTTGGCCAGCTTGATGCCCATGTGGCCCAGACCACCCATGCCGAGGATGCCGATCTTGTGGCCCGGGCCGACGCCATGATGCTTGAGCGGCGAATAGGTGGTGATGCCGGCGCACAGGATCGGCGCGGCGCTGGGCAGGTCCATGCCGGCCGGGATACGCAGCACAAAGTGCTCACTGACCACGATGCTGCTGGAGTAACCGCCCATGGTGTTGCTGCCGTCGACGCGGTCGGGGGTGGCATAGGTCATGGTCGGGCCTTCCAGGCAGTACTGCTCCAGATCCTTGGCGCAGGCCTCGCAGTGGCGGCAGGAGTCGACCATGCAGCCGACGCCAACCAGGTCGCCGACCTTGTGCGCCGTCACCTGGCCACCCACCGCAGTGACGCGGCCGATGATCTCGTGGCCAGGCATCAGCGGGTACACGGCGATGCCCCATTCGTTGCGCGCCTGGTGGATGTCGGAGTGGCACACGCCGCAGTACAGGATCTCGATCGCGACGTCGTCCGGGCGCGGGCTGCGGCGCTCGAAGGTCATGGGGGCCAGGGGGCTGGTGGGGGTTTGGGCGGCGTAACCAATGGCAGTGTACATGCAGGGCCTCGCAGTGAAGTGAAACGATTCAGGCGGCGCATTCTGCGCGTGGTTTACCGCCGCGCCCACGGCTGATCCTCCGGCATGCATGCCTGATTCTCCGAAGATGCCATAGGACACCTGGCGCTCTGCCTCCAATCTGCGATGATCAGGCTGTCTGATTCTCTGCCTTGGTTCACTATGCAACTGACCCGCCACGTCGATGCCAATGCGCCGCTCTGCGAACTGATTCGCAGCCTCGCCACCCGCCCGGGTTTCGTGCCCACGCATTTACCCCAGGTGCAGGTACTCAGCTGGGACCACTATGTGGCCAGCAGCCCGCAGATCTACGAGCCCAGCCTGATGATCCTGGCGCAGGGCAGCAAGCTGGCCCGCCTCGGCCCACGCACCCTGGAATATGGCGCGGGGCACTACCTGGTGCAGGCATTGTCGGTGCCGTTCATGTGTGAAACCTTCGCCACCCGCGAAGCGCCTTTGCTGGGAGTGGCGGTGGACATCGACCGTGCCGTGCTCGGTGAACTGGTGCAGCGCATGGACCTGGCGCCGGACGTTGCGGTGCAGGCGCAAACACCGCAATCGATGACCTCGGCGGCGCTGGACGCACCCATGCGCGAAAGCGTGGAGCGCTTGCTGCGCTGCCTGCAGGACCCGCTGGACGCCAAAGTGCTAGGCGCGTCGCGGGTCCGCGAGGTGCTATACACCGCCCTGCGCGGCCCGCAAGCCGGCGTGTTGCGGGCACTGGTGGAGCAACAGGGGCACTTCGCCCGCATCGGCGCCGCCCTCGCTCACCTGCGCGAGCACTACACCGAACCGCTGAGCGTGGAGGCGCTGGCGGCACGCGCCAACATGAGTGTTTCCACGTTCCACGAGCATTTCAAACGTTGCACCGACATGGCGCCGATGCAGTACCTCAAGCGCCTGCGGTTGCTGAAGGCGCAGCAGATGCTGATCGGCGAAGGCCTTGGGGTGGCGCAGGCGGCACACCGGGTGGGCTACCAGAGCACGTCGCAGTTCAGCCGCGAGTACAAGCGCCAGTTCGAGCGCAGCCCGGGGGACGAGTTGCCCTACCAGAGTTTGCCGGTTTGAGGCGACAGGGCTGCAAGGCAGCGTGAAATTGTAGCGTCAAAGAGCTACCCGACCGTTCATCCGGGTGGTAGATTCGCCGCCATGAAAACCACCCGGCACACTCGCACGCTGACTGCCTGGACGCTCTATGCCAGCGTCCTGTTCAGCCTGTTGCTGTGCGGCCTGCATCATGGCCAGATGGGCGGCCTGCGCCTGGCTGGCCTGGAAGGCGGTTTCTGCTCGGTCAACAGCGAACACGGCGTGGCCATCGACCTCGATGGCGCCGGCGGTGACCAGCACATGGCCCAGCTCGACTGCCCGGTGTGCTCCTCATTTGGCCTGGCCGTGCCGCTCGGCAGCAGCGGCTGGTCGCTCACCCCGGCGCAAGCCGTTGCCAACTCGCCCATCGTCGTGCGCAGCTGGGCGCAGCCGCCCCCGCGCTACCTACGCCCCGCGCTCAATCCTCGCGCCTCCCCCACAGCCATCCCCGCAGCCGTACTTCATCTCGCCTGACCTCAGCCGGGCGCGCCTGCCTGCGCGCTCGCGGTCAGCCATGACCTTTGCGTGGAAGACACATCAACATGCTTCGCCATTCCTCCCTGGTGCTCCTGATGGGCACCTGCAGCTTTTCCTGGGCCGACGGCGCCGCCGTGGAACTGGGCGCCACCACCATCGACGGTGAGCGCGACCCCGCCAGCGGCGTACAACTGGACGAGCCGATCCGCACGGGCTCACGCCTGGGCCTGACCGCGCGGGAAACGCCCGCCTCGGTCAGTGTCTCGGACCGCCGCCTGATCGAAGAACGCGGCGCCAAGGACAGCCAGGACGTGATCAACGCCATGACCGGCGTCAACGCCTCGGCAAACCCCGGCTTTGGCGGTTTCGTCGCCTACCGCGGCTTCACCCAGAATCAGGTCACCCAGTTGTACAACGGCATCAACCTGGGCTACAGCAGTGCCACCCGACCGATAGATGCCTGGGTGCTCGACCGGGTCGAGCTGATCGGCGGCCCCTCCTCGTTCCTGCATGGCGCCGGTGCGGTGGGCGGCTCGATCAACTACATCAGCAAGCTGGCCAGCCGCGACCAGCAAATCGTCGACGGCCGTATCCGCTACGGCAGTTTCGACGACAGCGAAGTGGCGTTCGGCATCAACCAGGCACTGGCCAGCAACCCGGCCGACGCCCGGCACTTCGCCCGCCTGGACTTTAGCCGCGGGCATGGCAACGGCTACGTCGACCGCAACGAGCGGCACAGCGACAGCCTGGCGTTCTCGCTGCTCAGCGATCTGGTGCCCAACCTCACCCACACCCTGGCGCTGGAGTATCAGGAAGACCGCGAAGACAGCCCCTACTGGGGCTCGCCGATCCTCCCCGGGCGCAGCACGATGAAAATCGACAACAGCCGCCGCTTCGAAAACTACAACGTCGCCGACGGCCGCTACGAGCAGCGGGTGCGCTGGCTGCGCTCGATCCTCGATTACCAGGTCAGCGACAGCACCAGCGTGCAGAACACCCTGTACCACTACAACGCCCAGCGCGATTACCGCAACCTCGAACGCTACGCCTATACACCCGACGGCAAAGTGCAGCGCAGCAGCCCCTACCTGCAAAGCCACCAGCAGAACCTGCTGGGCGACCGCATCGAAGTGCGCCACGACAACCAGCTGCTTGGCCTGGCCAGCCAGTGGTCGCTGGGGCTGGAATACTCGCGCATGCGCCAGACCCTCTACCCCACTTCCAGCAGCTGGAGCGATGTGGTGGATGCCGAGCACTTCGACCCCGGCAGCTTCGATGACATACCCGGGGTCAATGCCGGCCTGACCAAGCAACGCCGCCACGAGGTAACCAACCGCGCGGTGTTTGCCGAAAACCGCCTGCAGCTCACCGAGCGCCTGGCCCTGCTGACCGCCCTGCGCTACGACTACCTGGACATGCAGGTAACCAACTACGGTGCGGTCACGCCAACCTCGCCGGCGTATTTCGAGCGCCGCTGGGAACCGCTGTCCGGGCGCATCGGCCTGACCTATGCGTTGACCGCCAACGCCAGCCTTTATGCGCAGTACAGCAGTTCGGCCGACTTGCCTGCCGGTTCGCTGGCGGCAGCGACCTATTCCAACGTGGGGTTGTTCGACCTGTCCAAAGGCGAGCAGTGGGAGGTGGGCAGCAAGTTCGATTTCCTCGATGGGCGCGGCGCGGCCACGCTGGCGCTGTACCAGATCGTGCGCAAGGACTTTGCCGTACGCGACTCGAACGACGCCAACCTCACGGTCCAGGCCGGACAGCAGACCTCGCGGGGCGTGGAGTTGTCCGGGCGCCTGCAGGTAACGCCGAGACTGCTGGCCGAGGCCAACTATGCCTATGTCGATGCGCAGTACGATGAGTTCAACGAGGCGGTCAACGGCGTGTCGGTGTCGCGCAAGGGCAACGCCCCGGTGAACGTGCCGGCCAGTGTCGCCAACCTGTGGCTGACCTACAGCCTGTCCGCGGCGTGGTCGGTGGGCGCGGACGGGCGCTACGTGGGTTCGGTGTATGCCGACAACGCCAACAGCCTCAAGGCCCCGGCGTACACGCTGTTCGGCGCCTTCGCCCGCTACCGGCTGGATGAGCACACCACGCTTACCGGGCGCGTGCGCAACCTGACCGACGAGGTGTACGCCAAGCAGGCCTACAGCAGCCAGTACTACATGGGGCCACCGCGCACCGTCGAACTGGCGCTGGACATGCGCTTCTGATGCACAGGGCGATGCCGGCCTGGTGCTGGCATCGTCCTTAAGGGCAGTTCCTACGCACAAACTCCACAAAACCGTCGACCGCCCTGAGTGATAATGGTCGTCATCACCCATGCCGGCATGAAAGCTGGCCCCTGCATCATCAAGGAAGTCCCTGTGTTCAGACCGGTGTCCCCAGCGCTTGTGGTTGTCACCCTCATCGCGCTGACAGGCTGCCAGAGCCGTCCTGCCTCCGAGCCCGACACGCTCAGCCTGCAAACCTTCACCCGTGACATGCAGCAAGCGTTGCAACTCGGTATCGCCACCGCCGATACCGGCGAGCCTGACGCTGGACCTGAGCCGCCTGCCCGGGTTCAGTACTGACGAACAGGGCAAGGCCCAGGGCTACAGCGAACTCGAATAGGCGCCGTGGAAGGTCGGGAGACTGTAAGAACACTGCAACCCTGGTTGAATCGAATATCCCGAGGTCGCCCTCGACACAGCACCCTTGCGCTCCCGGTTATCTACTGGCGAATACTACCAATGGAACCGGAGAGCCCCCGCATGC
The DNA here is from genome assembly GCF_059295255.1 of Pseudomonas sp. 8_5_2. Lineage (NCBI taxonomy): Bacteria > Pseudomonadati > Pseudomonadota > Gammaproteobacteria > Pseudomonadales > Pseudomonadaceae > Pseudomonas > Pseudomonas sp. 8_5_2. The sequence goes on along the minus strand of NZ_CM181238.1, from coordinate 2,388,306 downwards.
CCGCACCTCATGAGGTATCCCCCGCCACCCTGCGCCGGGTGATCGCTGCCTCGGCCATCGGCAACTTCGTCGAATGGTTCGACTTTGCCGTCTACGGCTTTCTCGCCACGCTGATCGCCAGCCAGTTCTTTGCCAGCGAGGACGCCAGCGTAGCCTTGCTCAAGACCTTTGCGGTGTTCGCCGTGGCCTTTGCCCTGCGCCCACTGGGCGGCATCGTGTTCGGTGCGCTGGGCGACCGGCTGGGGCGCAAGCGCATCCTGTCGCTGACCATCCTGCTTATGGCCGGCTCCACAACCCTGATCGGCCTGTTGCCAACCTACGCCAGCATCGGCCTGGCCGCCCCCGTGCTGCTGACCCTGGCGCGCTGCCTGCAGGGCTTTTCTGCCGGTGGCGAGTATGCCGGTGCCTGCGCCTACCTGATGGAGCACGCGCCCAGCAACAAGCGAGCCTTTTATGGCAGTTTCGTACCGGTCTCGACCTTTTCCGCCTTTGCCTGTGCAGCGGTGATCGCCTATGGCCTGGAGGCCAGCCTGTCTGCCGAGGCCATGAGTGCCTGGGGCTGGCGTGTTCCGTTCCTGATCGCGGCCCCGTTGGGGCTGGTCGGGCTGTACCTGCGCTGGCGCATGGAAGAAACCCCGGCCTTCCGTGAAGCGGTCGCTCAAGGCAAGCAGCACGAACACTCGCCTCTCAAGGAAACCCTGCGTCACCATGGCCGGGCGATTCGTAACCTGGGCGCTTTCATCTCGCTGACGGCGCTGTCGTTCTACATGTTCACCACCTACTTCGCCACGTACCTGCAACTGGTCGGCAACCTGACCCGTGCGCAGTCGCTGCTGGTAACCACCGTGGCCCTGCTGTTCGCCGCCGTCGGCTGCCCGCTGGCCGGGGCGTTCTCGGACCGGGTCGGGCGGCGCAAGACCATCGGCTTTACCTGCCTGTGGGTGATGCTGTGCGTGTTCCCGGCGTATTGGCTGGCCAGCTCCGGTTCGCTGTCGGGCGCACTGCTGGGGGTGATACTGCTGGCGGTGGGGGCATTGTGCAGCGGCGTGGTGACCGCGGCGTTGCTGTCGGAAAGTTTCCCTACCCGCACCCGCTATACCGCCTCGGCGATTACCTACAACGTCGCCTACACATTGTTTGGCGGTACCGCGCCGCTGGTGGCGACCTGGCTGATCGGGCAGACCGGCAGCAGCCTGGCCCCGGCGTTCTACCTGGTGGTGATTGCCCTGGTGGCGTTGGTCGGTGGGTTGGCGTTGCCGGAGACTTCGCGGATTTCGTTGCATGATGACGTGGCGGCGGACGGCGCTAGCGGTGAGGCTCGTCGTACCGTTTGAAATCCTGGGGCCGCTGCGCGGCCCATCGCCGCGGTTCGTCGCCACGACAAGCCAGCTCCCACAGGGATTGCGTCAAGGCTGACAGCCGCGATCCCTGTGGGAGCTGGCGCCCCGGATTATCAGCCCTCCTGCACCTCCTCCTCCCGCCGATACGCCCACTGATACAGCGCCGGCAACACCAGCAATGTCAGTGCGGTAGACGACAAGATCCCGCCAATCACCACGGTCGCCAGCGGCCGCTGCACCTCTGCCCCGGTTCCGGTAGCCAAGGCCATCGGGATGAACCCCAGCGACGCCACCAGTGCCGTCATCAGCACCGGCCGCAACCGCGTCAGCGCGCCCTCCTCGACCGCCACCCGCAACGTGCGCCCTTCCTCACGCAAGCCACGGATGAAGGCGATCATCACCAGCCCGTTGAGCACCGCTACCCCGGACAGGGCAATGAACCCCACCCCGGCAGAAATGGACAGCGGAATATCCCGCAGCCACAGCGCCAGCACCCCACCGGTAAGGGCGAACGGAATGCCGGTAAATACCAGCAGCCCATCCCTGAGGTTGTTGAACATCATCAGCAACAGCGCCATGACCAGCAGCAAGGCTACCGGCACCACCACCTGCAGCCGCTCGGTCGCCGACTGCAACTGCTCGAACTGGCCACCCCAACGCGTCCAGTAACCCGGCGGTATCGGCACTTGGCCAATCAACGCCTGTTCGGCCTCCTCGACAAACGAGCCCAGGTCACGCCCGCGCACATTGGCACTGACCACCACCACCCGCTTGCCGTCCTCACGGCTGACCTGGTTGGGCCCAAGCTGCAGGTTCAGCGTGGCCACCTGCGACAGCGGGATAAAGCCGATTTGCCCGGTGCCCGCAGTGGCACTGGCCGGCACCGGGATCAACAGGCTGGCCAGCCCGTCGACATCGGTGCGCAGGGTTTCCGAAAGGCGCACCACCATATCGAAGCGACGGTCGCCTTCATACAGGGTGCCGGCCGTACGGCCACCCACGGCGATGGCGATGGCATCCTGTACGTCGCCCACATTCAGGCCATGGCGGGCGGCCTTGTCGCGGTCGATGTCGATGGTCAGCACCGGCAGGCCGGTGGTCTGCTCGACCTTCACCTCCGAGGCGCCAGGCACGCCCTGCAGGCTGCTGGCGATCTGCGCAGCGGTGCGGTTGAGCACGTCCATGTCATCACCGAACAGTTTCACCGCCACATCACTGCGCACCCCGGAAATCAGCTCGTTGAAGCGAAGCTGAATCGGCTGCGACAGTTCGTGATTGCTGCCCGGCACGCTGGCCGCAGCCCGCTGCACCTCGGCGATCAATTCGTCCCGTGGCTTGCCCGGGTCGGCCCATTGCGCAGTTGGACGCAGCATCACATAGGCGTCGGAAATGTTTGGCGGCATCGGGTCGGAGGCAATTTCGGCCGTGCCGGTACGGGCGAACACCCGCTCCACTTCCGGCACCTGGGCTATGATCGCCCGTTCCAGACGCTGCTGCATGTCCACCGACTGCGACAGGCTGGTACCCGGCACGCGCAGGGCCTGCAGGGCAAAGTCCCCCTCGCTGAGGCTGGGGATGAACTCGCTGCCCATGCGGCTGGCCATCACCCCGGACAACACAACCAGGGTGGCGGCGGCGGTGAACGCCAGCTTGCGCCGGCCCAGCACCCAGGCCAGCACCGGGGCATAGCGCTGGCGCGCGGTACGCATCACCAGGCCTTCCTCTTCCTTGACCTTGCCGGTGACGAACAGGGCGAGGGCCGCGGGCACGAAGGTCACCGAGAGGATCATGGCGCCGAGCAGGGCCATGACCACGGTAAAGGCCATGGGGTGGAACATCTTGCCCTCGACCCCGGTCAGGGCGAAGATCGGCAGGTACACCACCATGATGATGAGCTGCCCGTAGATCAGCGGCCGACGCGCCTCGCGGGCGGCGGCAAACACTTCATGGAAGCGCTCGCTGCGGGTCAGCATGCGGCCATGCCGTTGCTGGGCATGGGCCAGGCGGCGGATAGCGTTTTCCACGATCACCACCGCGCCGTCGACGATGATGCCGAAGTCCAGCGCACCCAGGCTCATCAGGTTGGCGCTGACCTTGTTGCTGAACATGCCGGTAAAGGTGAACAGCATCGACAGCGGAATGACCATGGCGGTAATCAGTGCAGCGCGGATGTTGCCCAGGAACAGGAACAGCACGGCGATGACCAGGATGGCGCCTTCGACCAGGTTTTTCTTCACCGTGGCAATGGCTTTTTCCACCAGGTTGGTGCGGTCGTACACCGTCACCGCGACCACGCCCTTGGGCAGATTGCGGTTGATCTCGACCAGCTTGGCAGCCACCGCCTGGGACACCGTGCGGCTGTTCTCGCCGATCAGCATGAACACCGTGCCCAACACCACCTCGCGGCCGTTTTCGGTTGCCGCGCCCGAACGCAGTTCCTCGCCCAGGCCAACCTGGGCGACATGGCTGACGCGGATCGGCGTGCCGTCGACGCTGGAGATGACGATGTTGGCGATGTCCTCGGCGGAGGCCACCTGCCCGGGCGCACGGATCAGCAACTGTTCGCCGTTGCGCTCGACGTAGCCGGCGCCGACGTTCCCGTTGTTGCGCTCCAGCGCCGTGATCAGATCGTTCAGGGTGAGTTTGTAGGCGGCCAGGCGCTTGGGCTCCGGCGCAATCAGGTACTGCTTGGCATGGCCGCCGATGCTGTTGACTTCGGCCACCCCCGGCACATTGCGCAGCTGCGGCTTGATGATCCAGTCCTGGATCACCCGCAGGTCGGTCAGGGTGTAAGGGCTACCGTCATCCTTCAGCGCCCCCTCCTCGGCCTCCACAGTCCACAGGAAAATCTCGCCCAGCCCGGTAGAGATCGGCCCCAGGCCAGCCTGGATGCCATCGGGCAACTGCTCGCGGGCCACTTGCAGGCGCTCGTTGACCAGCTGGCGGGCGAAGAACAGGTCGGTATCGTCATCGAAGATGACCGTAACCTGCGACAAACCGGAGCGCGACAACGAGCGGGTCTGCTGCAGCCCGGGCAGGCCGGCCATGGCGGTCTCGATGGCGAAGGTGATGCGCTGCTCGGTCTCCAGCGGCGAATAGCCGGGGGCGGCGGTGTTGATCTGTACCTGGACGTTGGTGATGTCGGGTACGGCGTCGATCGGCAGCTTCTGGTAACTGTGGATACCCACCGCGGCCATCAGGACCACGGCCAGCATCACCACCAGGCGCTGCTCGATGGCGAATTGGATCAGGCGTTCGAACATGCAGGTGTCCCCGTGATCAATGACTGTGCTGGGCCGAGCCCTTGCCCAGCTCGGACTTGAGGACAAAGCTGCCGGCAGCGGCTACCCGGTTGCCGGCGGCCAGGCCGCTGGTGATTTCCACCTGCCCACCGTCGCGGCGGCCAGTGGTTACCGGGCGCGCTTCGAAACCTTCCTCGGTGCGGGCAAACACCACGGTCTGCTCCTCCCAGGTCTGCAGGGCGCTTTCCGGCACCGCGACGGCGGCCTTGAAGCGCTCGACGCTGACCGCGACATTGACGAACAGCCCGGGGCGCCAGGCGCCGTTGGGGTTGGCCAGGGTAGCGCGCACGGTGGCAGCGCGGTTCTGCTCGCCGAGCAGGCTGCCGACGTAGTTGACCTTGCCTTCGACCTGGGCGCCCAAGTCCGGGGCGCTGACCGTGACATGCCGGCCAGTCACAACCTTGTCCAGGTCACGCGGGGCCACGGCGAACGTGGCCCATACCCGGCTCAGGTCGGACAGGGTGAAGGCGTTGCTGGTCTCATCGACCACCTCGCCCACGGTCAGGTGCTTTTCCACCACCACCGCATCGAAGGGCGCCCGCAGTTCATAGCGGTTGCCAGCGCCGGCCGGACCCACGGCGGCGACCTTCTGCCGGGCGTTGGCCAAGGCGATCTCGGCCTCTTGCACTACCTGGCGAGCCTGCAGGTAATCCTGTTCGGCGCTGATGCGCTCCTGCCACAGCTGCTGCTCGCGGCGCAAGGTCAGCCGCGCCAGTTCCAGGCGGCGCTGGGCGGCCTGTTGCTCGCTGCGCAGGTCGGAGATCTGCTGGCTGGCGATCACCGCCAGTACCTGGCCGCGCTTGACCGCCTGGCCCAGCTCCGCCTGTACCGTCTCGACCACCCCCGGCACGCGCGGTACAACATGGGCGGTGCGGTCCTCATCGAAGCGTATTTCACCGGGGAAGCTGAGGGCGGTCGCCAACTCACGGGGTCCGGCGGTCGCCAGCTGCACACCGGCGGCGTTTATCTGCGCGATGGACAGGTGCAGCTTGCCCTCTTCTTCGGCATGACCTGCTTCGGCCTGGTCCTGGCCATGGCCGTGGCCGTCTTCGCCATGCTCGTCATGGCGGGCTTCAGCATTCGACGCCTGGCCGAGGTTGCCGGTCCAGGCCAGGCCACCGACGCCCAGCACGGCCATCGCGGCGACCAGTAGCGCTATCTTGGATGGGTTAGTCATTGTTGCTCCTGCTGTTCGGGTGTTTGCTCAAGCCATCAAGGGCGCCGTAGATGCGCTCGACCTGCGCCCGCGCGTCAGTCGCCGAGGCCAGGGCCTCGAGGTACAGCCCGCGGGCCTGGATCAGGGTGCGTTGGGCATCGAGCACGTCGAGGAAGGCGAATTTGCCCATCTCGAAACCACGGGTAGCGGTGTCCACCGCCTGCTGCGCAGCAGGCAGGATGGTGCCGTCATAGGCGTCCACCTCCTGCATCGCCGTGTCCCACTGACTGAGCGCGCTACGGGTTTCACTGCGCAGGCGCAATTCCACGGCATTGCGCAGGTCACGTGCCTGGTCGGCGCGGCGCGCAGCGGCCAGCACGTTGCCCTGGTTGCGGTCGAACAGCGGCAGCGGCAGGGACAGGCCGAGCACGTTGACCCGCTCGCGGTCCTCACGGCTGTACTGGCTGCCAAGGCTGACGGTGAGGTTGGGAATGCGCTGGGCCTTTTCCGACCCCAGGGACGCGTCACCGCGCTCAACCTGGGCAGCGGCCAGGCGCCATTCGACTGTTTGCTCGATGCGGTCCAGCAAAGCATCGGCGTTCGGCGCCACGCCAGGCGAGAGGCTGCTGGCCTGCAACTGGTCGAAGCCTGCCAGCGGGCTGCCGGTCAACCGTGCCAGAACCTGGTAGGCAACGCGGCGCTGGCTTTGCGCACGGCGCACTTCGGCCTGGGCCTGGGCCAGCTGCACCTGGGCACGGGTGGTTTCCACGGGCGCTGACTGGCCGGCGGTCACCCTCCCCTGCACTACCCGCAGCCCGCGCTCGGTCACCGCCAGCGACTGCTGCGCCAGCTCCAGCGCAGTCTGTGCCCGCAACGCCGCATGGAAGGCCTGCACCACGTCGGCACGCAGGCCATTGCGCTGGCGCTCCAGGTCGAGCTGGGCAATGGCCTGGCCGGCACCGGCCACGGCGATACGCGCGCCGCGCTTGCCGCCCAGTTCCAGCGGCTGGCTGAGTGTGACGGTGGTGGTGCTGGTGTCGCGGCGGGTGTCCTCGGCCTCCCACGCCAGCTCGGGGTTGGGCAGCAAACCGGCCTGGCGCCGCTCACCGTCGGCAATGCCGATTTCCCGGCTGGCAGCGGCCAGCTCCGGGTTTTGGGCAAAGGCGGCAGCCAGCGCCTGGGGCAGGCTCAGGCTCTGGCTGGCCTGGGCGCTGTGGGCACCGAACAGCAGCAGGCAGAGCAAGGCGATCTTGCGGGGGATGGGCACGGACAGGTCCTCGACGGCGAGCGGTGGCGAGGGACTTTAGGGAAGGGTGGTTATCGGGGTGGTGGCGGCAGAATTACAATTTTGTAATGCCCCGGGGTGTTCGCCTTGATGCATTCAGCGCCTGTGAGATCGAGCGCCGCGCGGGCGGCGCTCGGTCTCATAGGCGCTGAATGTGTCAAGGCAAACCAGTCCGATAATCGCCCACTTTCCCCACCCGAAGCACCAGCCTAATTGACGGAACTAACCAGTCAGTACAAAACTAGGCGCAACCAACAACAACAAAGTGATGCCCCTCATGAAGCCACTTATCCTCGTGCTCAACGGCCCTAACCTGAACATGCTGGGCACCCGCGAGCCTGCCCAATACGGCCGCGAAACCCTGGCCGACCTGGCCCAGGGCTGCGCCGATACTGCCCAAGCCCACGACCTGGAACTCGAATTCCGCCAGACCAACCACGAAGGCGAACTGATCGACTGGATCCACGCAGCCCGGGGCCGCTGCGCCGGTATCGTGATCAACCCAGGCGCCTGGACCCACACCTCGGTGGCCATCCGCGACGCCCTGGTGGCCAGCGAAGTACCGGTTATCGAAGTGCACCTGTCCAACGTGCACAAGCGCGAACCGTTCCGCCACTTGTCGTTCGTATCGTCCATTGCCGTAGGCGTGATCTGCGGGCTGGGCAGCCATGGCTACCGCATGGCTATCAGCCACTTCGCCGAGCTGTTCCAGGAGCGCACGGCATGAGCCAGCAAGCCATCCTCGCGGGCCTGATCGGCCGCGGCATCCAGCTGTCGCGCACCCCGGCCCTGCATGAACATGAAGGCGATGCCCAGGCCCTGCGCTACCTGTACCGGCTGATCGACGCCGACCAGCTGCAACTGGATGACAGCGCCCTGCCCGGCCTGCTGGATGCCGCGCAGCACACCGGCTTTACCGGGCTGAACATCACCTACCCGTTCAAACAGACCATCCTGCCACTGCTCGACGAACTGTCGGACGAAGCGCGTGGCATCGGCGCGGTGAATACCGTGGTGCTCAAGGACGGCAAGCGGGTTGGCCACAACACCGACTGCCTGGGTTTTGCCGAAGGCTTGCGCCGCGGCCTGCCCGATGTGGCGCGGCGCCGGGTGGTGCAGATGGGCGCCGGTGGCGCCGGCTCGGCGGTGGCCCATGCGCTGCTGGGTGAAGGGGTCGAGCAGTTGGTACTGTTCGAGGTTGACACGGCCCGGGCGCAGGCCCTGGTGGACAACCTCAATGCCCATTTCGGCGCTGGCCGCGCCGTGGTCGGCAGCGACCTGGCCAGCGCCTTGGCCGAGGCGGACGGGCTGGTCAACACCACGCCGGTGGGCATGGCCAAGCTGCCGGGTACGCCGCTACCGGTGCAGCTGCTGCACGCGCGCTTGTGGGTGGCGGAAATCATCTACTTCCCGCTGGAGACCGAGCTGCTGCGCGCTGCCCGGGCACTGGGTTGCCGCACGCTGGATGGCAGCAACATGGCGGTGTTCCAGGCGGTGAAGGCGTTCGAGCTGTTCAGCGGGCGCCAGGCGGATGCGGCGCGGATGCAAGCGCATTTCGCCAGCTTCAGCTGAAAAGGCCAGCTTCAAAGCGATGTACGGGGCATGTCCTGCAACAACACCCGCGGCGGAACTGGCGGGCCATGCTGCAGGTCATCCCTTACATGCGCACATCCATGAAGATCTACGTAGCCCTCGCCATCCTGGCCCTGATCGCCGCTGCAGGCCTGCTCGGCTCGCCGTGGATGAACCAGCGCTTCCACATGCCCGCCGAAAAAAACCAGGCCCAGCAACGCGAAACGGCCGGGTCCACAAGGGAGCCGGCCGTTTCGAGAAGCGAGTGACGCTTAGTGCTGCTTGCCAGAACGAATCTGGTGCACCACACCCATCGCCACCACGATCGCCGCAGCGATACCGGTAGAGATCACCAGGATCTGGTAGTCAGGCATGAAGGCCATGGTCACCAGGGCCGCCACGATGAACGCGATCACCAGGTAGGTCAGCCACGGGAACAGCCACATCTTCAGGCGCACTTCCTTGCCTTCGGCAATCAGCTTGCGGCGCATGCGCAGCTGCGAGAAGGCAATCACCAGGTACACCAGCAAAGCGATCATGCCAGTGGTGTTCATCAGGGTATCCAGCACGTCTTTCGGGCGCAGGGTTTCGCTGAAGTTGATCAGCGCACAGACCACGGCCACGGCGCACGAGCCGATGATCGCGTACACCGGTACACCAGTGCCGGCGCGGGTGATCTTGAAGAACGACGGCGCATCGCCACGCTGGGCCAGGGAGAACAGCATGCGCGAAGCGGTGTAGTGGCCCGAGATCAGGCAGCTGCTCACCGAGGTCAGCACCACGAAGTTCATCAGCAGCTCGGCATACGGCACGCCCAGCAGTTCCAGGGTACGGCGGTACGCACCATAGCCGGAAACGCCCAGGTGCGGGTCATTCCACGGTACCAGGCAGACGATCAGGAAGATCGAGCCGACGTAGAACAGGCACACACGCCATACCACCGAATTGGTGGCCTTGACGATCTGGGCCGCCGGGTCCTTGGCTTCGGAAGCGGCGATGGTGACGATTTCCGCACCGAGGAAGGCAAACATCACCCCGAGCAAGGCACCAATCACGGTGCTGATGCCGTTGGGCATGAAGCCTTCGGCAGTGAGGTGGGTGATGCCACGTACTTCGCCGAACTGCCAGACGTTCGTGACCGCAGCGGTACACACGATCAGGAAGCAGACGATCGCGATCACCTTGATCAAGGCGAACCAGAACTCGAACTCACCGTAGTGCTTGACGTTGAAGAAGTTGACGGTGATCAGCAACAGGGTCGTGGCCAGCACGAACACGTTGACGCTGACGTCCGGGAAGAAGCCATGCAGGATCTTGCCCGCCACATAGGCTTCCCAGGCCATGAGGATGACCCAGTACCACCAGTACAGCCAGCCGATGGTGAAACCGGCCCAGCGGCCGATGGCGCGGTCGGCGTAGGTGGAGAACGAGCCTGTGTCCGGCGAGGAAGTCGCCATTTCGCCGAGCATGCGCATGATCAGCACCACCAGGATGCCGCCTGCCAGGTAGGCCAGGACAGCGGCTGGGCCGGCGCTGTGGATCACGCTGCCGGAACCTACGAACAAGGCGCCGCCAATAACCCCGGCGATCGACATCATCGTCAGGTGGCGCGACTTCAGCGAGGCACTGAGCTTGCTCTCGTGCCCGCTTTTCGCGGTGGTGGTTGTGGATGTTGCGTCCATCAGTTGTGTACCCCGTGCTTCTTTTTATCCAAGGAAAACTGTAAAACCCCGATGGCTGGCGGTTTCACCTGTACATCAGTGCTAATGCGGGCAGGATGGTGTGAACAAACACACGCAGGCCATCCGTGGCGGCCTGCTGACGCGCCCCGGTTGTTGCGCCCGGAGCGAACTGAACATGCTTTATGTGGCGATATCCGACACCTAATGTAAAAATGTCTGACGCAGAGAGCCATGCACAGTGGCATGAATCTCGCACTGCACTGTACAGGTCGCCCATGCAGTACACCCTGCAAACGCCTGGCGATACGCACCCTGAAGGCCACGAATGCTCGAATTACATCCAGACTCCTCGACCCCTTTGGTCAACCAGATCATCGACGGGCTGCGCGAGCTGATCGACAACCAGACCCTCAAGCCAGGCGCCAAGGTGCCGTCCATCCGCGCCTTTGCCGCGACCTATTCGGTGAGCACCTTTACCGTGGTCGAGGCCTACGACCGCCTGGTTGCCCAGGGTCTGCTGGTAAGCCGTGGCAATGCGGGGTTCTTCGTCAACCGCGCAGCGAGCGAAATGCTGGAGCAGCACAACGCTGAAGCCGACACCAGCCGACCCACGTTCAACTCCGAGTGGTACCTGCAACAGATCTTTGAAATCCGCCAGTTGCCGTTCAAACCAGGGTGCGGCTGGTTGCCCAACGACTGGATGTACGAAGACGGCTTGCGCCGCGGCCTGCGCCAGGTGGCCGGCAGCCCGCTGGAGCTGTCGGGCTACGGCGACCCCATGGGCTTGCAGGAGCTGCGCGCACTGACCGCGCAAAACCTGCAGCAGGATCTGTCGATCGTCGCCAACCCGGCGCAACTTATGCTCACCCACGGCGCCAGCCAGGCCCTGGACCTGGCTGCGCGCACGCTGGTACGCCCGGGTGATGTGGTGCTGGTGGACGACCCCGGCTACCCCAACCTGATGAGCATCCTGCGCACCCAGGGCGCGACCCTGGTCGGTGTGCCACGCACGCCGGCCGGCTACGACCTGAACCAGCTGGAGCAGTTGCTCACCCACCACCGCCCGACCGCGTTCTTCACCCAACCGCACCTGCACAGCCCGACCTGCTCGCGCACCCCGCTGCCGCAACTGCACCGGCTGCTGCAGCTGGCCAGCCAGCATGGCTTCCGCCTGGTGGAAAACAACCTGTACGCCGACATGATTGCCGAACCGCAGCCGTGCCTGGCCAGCCTCGACCACCTGCAGCAGGTGGTCTACGTGGGCAGCTACTCGAAAAGCATTTCGCCCAACGTGCGGGTCGGCTACATGCTCGCCAACCCGGAGCTGATGCAGAAACTGCTGCACCTGAAGATGCGCTCGGGCCTGACCACCTCGCAGGTGATGGAGCGCGTGGTGTATGCCGCAATCATCGACGGCCGCTGGCGCAAGCATCTCAAACGCCTGCGCCAGCGCTTGGCCGAGGCGCACCAGGAAGTCGGCCGGCATCTGCATCGATTGGGCTTCGAACTGTTCACCGAGTCGGATGAAGGCATGTACATCTGGACCCGCCACCCGGCCATCCTGGACAGCGCGGCGCTGCTGGATGATGCGCTGGAGAAAGGCATCATGCTTGGGCCTGGGCAGTTGTTCATGGTCGATGCCAAGGCCACCGGGTGGATGCGGTTCAATGTGGCGTTCAGTACCGATCCTGCGATGTGGGAGTTGTTGGAAAAGGTGTTTGTGAAGCATGTGCGGCGGGGTGGAATGTAGTTCGCCATTACCTTTTCAGCGCCGGTGAGATCGAGGGCCGCGCGGGCCCTCAATGGACGGCACATCCATTCATGCTCGAACAGAAATACACGTTCAAAGATGCTTTATAGGGATTAGCTAGGGAGTGTCAGGTTTTTTGTGTGCGGGCCGGTAATGGCCTGCCGCCCGGCAGGCCTTGATTTCACCAGGTTGGCCTGATGAACCGATCTCCGTACAGAATCGCAAATTGATTCATCGCACTTTTCCAGTCATGCGCCGCTGCCCCCCAGTTCGCTGTGATGTTGCGTAGCCCCAGCCAGATCAGTTTGGTCGCCGCGTCGTCGTTCGGGAAGTGACCGCGGGTTTTGATGATCTTGCGTAGCTGAGCGTTGATACTCTCGATGGCATTGGTGGTGTAGATCACCTTCCGGATGGCCGGTGGGAAAGCAAAGAACGGAATCACTCGATCCCACGCCCGTCGCCAGGCAGCCACCACTGTTGGATATTGCGTGCCCCAAGGCCCGCTTTCAAACTCATCCAGTGCCTGTTCAGCCGCCTGGGCGTTGATGGCCTGATAGATCGGTTTGAGAGCCTTGGCCAAGGCTCGACGCTTGTCCCAGGCCGCATAAGCGAGGCTGTTGCGGATCAGGTGGACGATGCAGGTCTGCAGTGTCGTCTCCGGAAATACTGCACTGAGCGCTTCCGGCATGCCTTTGAGGCCGTCGGTTACGGCAATCAGCACATCCTCGACGCCGCGCGTCCTGAGGTCATTGAACACCTTCATCCAGAACTTCGCACCTTCGGTGTTCTCAATCCAGATGCCAAGAATATCGCGCGTTCCATCTGGCAAAACGCCCAGTGCCAAGTAGATCGCTTTATTGCGAACCAAGCCTTCTTCGCGAATTTTGACCCGCAGAGCATCAAAGAAAATGACCGGATACATCGGCTCCAGAGGCCGCTGTTGCCACGCGCCAATCTCCTCCATGACCTCGTCGGTCACGGAACTGATGAAGTCGGGCGAGACCTCTGTTCCATACTGCTCGGAGAGAAAGGCACGGATCTCTCTGACCGTCATACCGCGGGCATACATGGCGATGATCTTGTCGTCAAAACCGGTGTAACGGCGCTCATGTTTGGGGATCAAAATGGGCGAAAAGCTGCCATCCCGGTCACGAGGGATATCCAGCCTTAGCGGGCCATCACCAGTGAGTACCGTTTTGCCGCTCTTCCCATTTCGCTGGTTGGTTTCATCCTCCGGGCGCTGCGCGCCCGGTGGATAGCCCAGGTGATGACCCAGTTCGGCATTCAAGGCTCGCTCTATCAGCGCCTTCTTGAATGCCGCAGAGGCTTCTTCGATGGCTTCTGCGGTCATCAGCGGAACAGCGGAAAACTGTTCCAGCAGCTCTTTCGGAACCTTTGGTAACTCTCGGAGCGGTTTTTTTTTGGTTGGCATACATGCACCTCTTACTCATGTTATGCCCGAACACAAAATTTCTGACACCCTCATTAGCTATGATCACGCCGGCAGCCGCATCGAGCTGCCGGCCCGCTGAACTTACTGCCAATCCACCTTGTCAGCAAAAAACGCCCGCGCATTCGCCTCCAGGCTCTCAAGGTGATACCCCCCCTCCTGTACAATCAGGCAAGGCAACCGCAACGCCCGAATCCGCTCACCCAACGCAGCAAACCCCTCAGTCGTCACCGCCACCTTGCTCTGCGGGTCCAGTTCGTAGATATCGAACCCCAACGACAACACCAGCACCTCGGCACCAAAATCCTTCACCGCAGCCAGCGCAACCTCCAACTGCGCCATGAAGTCCGCTTCGTCAGCCCCATGTGCCATGGGCAGGTTGAGGTTGTACCCCTCCCCCTCACCGCTGCCGCGCTCATCCTCAAACCCGGCCACACCTGGGTAAAAATTAGTCGGGTCGCCATGCACCGACACATACAGCACATCGCGGCGATCGTAGAAAATCTCCTGAATCCCTTGCCCGTGGTGCATGTCGGTATCGAGCACCGCCACGCGGCTGAAACGGCTGCGCAGGGCCTGGGCGGCCACGGCTGCGTTGTTGATGTAGCAGAAGCCACCTGCTGCATCGAACCGCGCATGGTGCCCCGGCGGTCGGCACAGGGCATAGGCAGCAGGTTCGCCCTCGACAATGGCCTTGGCGCCAGCCACTGCGCTCTGCGCCGACCAGTAGGCCGAGCGCCAGGTATGTTCACCGACGGGGCAACTGCCATCGGCCAGGTAGCGCCCGGCCTGGGCAAGAATGCCACGCAGGGCGTTGGGCTCGCGCACGAAAATGTTGGACATGACCTCGTCGCCCCAGTCCTCCGGTATTTCCTTCCAGCGCGCATGAGCTTCTTCGAGGAAAGCGAGATAGGCCTCGCCATGCACCGCCTTGAGCGGATCAAGGCCGGCATCCTCGGGCCGGCAAATATCGAAGCCCAGATCCTTGGCCGCCTGCAGCAGGCGCTGGGCGCGCTCGGGGACTTCCTGCGGGGTGCGCATGGCGCCGCGCGAATAGTAGCTGCGCGGGTGGTGCAGCAGCTGTTCGGGGTGGAAATAGCAACGCATCAGGCTTCTCCTTGATCGACACGGCCAGCGCGGGCCAGCACGGCATTGAGCAGTACATCGGCACCCTTGCGGGCGTCTTCAGGTAATACATCCTCCGCTTCGTTGTGACTCAAGCCGCCGACGCAGGGGATGAACACCATCGCGGTCGGGCAGTAGCGGGCCAGCAGGATGGCGTCGTGGCCGGCGCCGCTGACGATCGACTGCTGGGCGTAGCCAAGGCCGTCCACCGCCCGCTGCACGGCGGCCACGCAATCGCCGTCGAACGGGGTGGCCGGGCTGACCCAATGGCGCTCGATGCGCACCTGCAGGCCGCGCTGGCTGGCGATGGCTTGCAGCTTCAGGGCCAGGTCGCGCTCCATCGCCTCAATGGCTTCATCACGGTGGTGGCGCAGGTCGACGGTGAACTGCAGCAAGCCGGGGATGGTATTGCGCGAAGACTTGGCGATAGACAGTTCCCCCACGGTGGTGAGGCCTTCCGGGGCAAAGTCGGCTGCCAGTTGCTCAACCGTCTGGATCATGCGCGCTGCGCCATACAAAGCATCCTTGCGCAGTGGCATCGGCGTGGTACCAGCGTGCGCCGCCATGCCTTCGACGGTCACGTCCAGCCAGCGAATCGCCTGGCCGCCGCTGACCACGCCGATGGCCTTGGCATTATCCTCAAGGATCGGGCCTTGCTCGATGTGCGCTTCAAAATAGGCATCCACCCGGCCACCCAAAGGACGCTGGCCGGCGTAACCGGTGCGTTGCAGCTCGTCGGCGACGCTGATGCCATCGGCGTCGCGGATGGCCAGCGCGTCGTCCAGCGCCAGGCTCCCGGTGAACACCGCCGAGCCGAACATGGCCGGGGTGAAGCGGGCGCCCTCTTCATTGGTCCACACGGCGATTTCCAGCGGCTTGCGGGTATGGATGCCCAGGTCATTGAGGCGGCGTACCACCTCCAGTCCTGCCAGTACACCATAGACGCCGTCGAAACGGCCGCCTTCGGGTTGGGTGTCGAGGTGGCTGCCGATCATTACCGGCGCCGCCTGTGGGTCACTGCCAGCGCGGCGAGCGAACAGGTTGCCGATCGCATCCACGCTCAGCGTGAGGCCGGCTTCGCGGCACCAGTGACAGAACAGTTCACGGCCGGCCTTGTCCTCGTCGCTGAGGGCCAGTCGGCAACTGCCACCACGGGCGGTAGCGCCGATTTCGGCCATGGCCATCAGGCTCGCCCACAGGCGTTCGCCATTGCTTTTCAACATGTGCGGGTACTCCAGAATAAAGCGCTTCAATCAAGCGAGTTCCAGGCGCTGGCTGCGGGCGTACTGGCGCGACAGGGCAAGCACGCATACCAGCGAAATGGTGGCGATCAAGGTGTAGAAGGCAGCCATGGGCCACCACTGGCCGCTGAAGGTGTGGGCCAGCCAGGTGCCGATCAGCGGGGTCAGGCCACCGGCGATGGCACCGCAGATCTGATACGCCAGGGAAATAGCGGTGTAGCGCACGCGGGTTTCGAACATGCCGCTGACATAGCCGGCAATCACCGCGTAGAACGAAGCCATGCACGCTGCGGCAAGGGCGATGCCGAGCACGATCAGCGGGCCTTGGCCAGAGCTGACCAGCACGAACATCGGGTATGGCGAGGCCATCGCCAGCAGCGCGACCAGGGCCAAAAAGCGCGTGGCCCCGATCTTTTCCGACAACCAGGCGGCCAGCGGCTGTACGCAGAACTGAATGACCGCCACGAAGAACAGGCATTCCAGGATCAGCGAGCGCTCCAGGTGCAGTTGCTGGGTGGTGTAGCTGATCATGAAGGTGTTGGTGAAGTAGACCCCGGCAATGCCCAGGGTGTTGGCACCGATGCACAGCAGCAGCGGGCGCCAGGCCGTGCGCAGCACTTCGAAGACCGGCGCCTGCTCCTTGCGTTGGGCCTTTTCCGCCTGCTGGCGGCTGGCGATGAACTCGGGGGACTCATTCACCCCCAGGCGGATCGCCAGGCCCACCAGCAGCAACAGCGCGCTCGCCAGGAACGGCACTCGCCAGCCCCAGCTCATCAAGTCTGCCTCCGGCAGGCGGGTCACCGCGCCAAAGGCCAGCAGCGACAGGATCAAGCCAGCCGGGCTGCCCAGCTGGGCGAACGAGGCGAAGAAATTGCGCCGCCCCTTGGGCGCATGCTCGCCGGCCATCAGCACCGCCCCACCCCACTCGCCCCCCACGGCGATGCCCTGGACGATGCGCAGAATGATCAGCAGCACCGGGGCCATGGCGCCGATCTGCGCGTAGGTCGGCAGCAGGCCGATGCACACGGTGACGATGCCCATCATCAGCAGCGTGATGACCAGCGACTTCTTGCGCCCGATCCGGTCGCCCACATGGCCGAAGATAATCCCACCCAATGGCCGGGCGAAAAAGCCCACGGCAAAGGTGCCGAAGGCGGCCATGGTGCTGAACAGGCTGTCGTCGGAAGGGAAGAACAGTGCGCCGAACACCAGTGCGGCAGCGGTGGCGTAGATGTAGAAGTCATACCATTCGATCATGGTGCCGATGAACGCGGCGGCGGCGGCACGGCGCGGCTGGGGGGACGTGGTGGGCTGCATGAGGGCTCCTTTGCTTGTTGTTCTGGCAGGAGTTGTCGGGATCACGGTGTCGCTCTGCTGGCGCTTGCACTGCGATTTATCGGCCCAGGGCTATGATTAGTCAATTTTCTATTTATTATTTGCACTATTAGCCATGCTTATCATAGAGCCCTGCCATGCCTGACCGCCTGCTCAACGACCGCCTCGACTGGAACCTGCTGCGCACCTTCCGGGTGATCGGCCAGGAGCTGTCCATCAGCCGCGCCGCCGCCCGCCTGCACCTCACCCAGCCAGCGGTGAGCCAGGCGCTCAAGCGCCTGGAAGAACAGCTCGGGCGCCAGCTGATCGCCCGCCGTGGGCCACGCTTCGTCCTGACGGAAATGGGCGAGCAACTGTTCCTGCTGGCGGGCGAGGTGTATGGGCAGATGTCGCAGATCGGCGGGTTGCTGGAAGAACCAGCGGACGAACTGGTAGGCAAGGTACGCCTGCTGATGATCAGCCGCATCGTCGACGAACGCTTCGACGACTTTCTCGCCGGGTTCCATCGCCAGCACCCGCGGGTGGAGTTGGAGATTGACGTGATGCGCAGCTCAGACATCGTCGCCGCCCTGCAGGAGAAGACCGCCACGGCGGGCCTGAGCCTCAGCCGGCGTACGCAGCCAAGGCTGGAACAACGGCTGTTCCTGCGCCAGCGTTATGCGTTTTTCTGTGGCAAGCACCATGCCTTGTTCGGCCAGGCAGAAGGCGATCTGCAGCGGGAGAACTTCGTCAGTTTCACCAGTGACCAGATTGGCGGCATGTTGTCGCCGCTGACCATATTCCGGGACCAGCAGGGGTTTGCCGGGCGGATCGTGGCGTCGTCGCCGAGCCTTGAGGAAGTGCGTCGGCTGGTGATTGCCGGATTTGGCATCGGCTGCCTGCCCGAACATGTGGTGGCCCCGGATGTCGAGGCAGGCTTGCTGTGGAAGCTGCCGCCGCAGGAGGGGATTGCCGATGTGGACATTCATCTGTTGTGGAACAGGGACCAGCGGTTCAGCCGCGCAGAGGAGGTGTTCATCGAGGCGCTGCGACAGTTGCATGACGGTTCAGGCCCGGAAAACAGGTGACAAAGCTGACTTAAGCGCCACTACAGCGCCACCAAGCATTTCTGCCAGTAGCCCCACGACCTGATGCGGTTCACCATCGCCTCAGGTACTCAAGAGGCTGCTGCGGATGGACTGGCTGATCTTGTTACATCTGGCAAGCTACGGCGCCGCGCTGGTCATCATCGCCGCCTTTGCACTTATCTACGCGGCTCGCTCGCAGTTCATGCCCTACCACGCTGCAGTGATCGAACGCCCTTGGCATACCCTCGACGCCCCGCTGCAATTTCTGCTGCTAGCCCTGATACGCCTGCTCGGCTGGGGATGGCTGGCGATCGCCTGCGCCGGGTTGGTGATGCTCTACCAGCTGTTCGTGCTGCGTGTCCCCTTACCGCTGCTGGTGCTGCTACAAGCCTATTGCCTGCTGGCGATCACCCCGATCATCGCGGTGACCAGCCAGGTAAAACGTCGTACCAATGGATCACCCCCAGTCATGGTCGGCTGGGTCACCATGATGCTGTGCTGGTTGGGCTTTTTGTTCGGGCTGCTGGCCCGGGCTTGTGCATAGGCGGAGCGCCTCATGAAAAACAACTTGTTCTGGAAAACCATGGAAGGGCTGCGCCCGCTGCCCAATGTCGCCCAGTTGCTTGGTTGGAAGCTAGTGAATCACGAGCAGCGCACTCGCGAGATTTTCGTAGAGTTTGACGCCTCAAGCGCGTTGACGAACCCGGTCGGCAAAATCCAGGGCGGCATGCTGACCGCCATGCTTGACGATTGCATGGGTCCCGCTATCTACGCCTTGCTCGAACAGCACGAAATCGCCCTGACGACAAAAATGGCGACGTGCTTCCTTCGACCCGCTTCGCCTGGCCGAATTACCGGTATTGGCAAGATGCAGAGACGGTGCGGTGACACTTGCTACACGAGAGGCGAACTCAAAGACAGCATGGGCCGAACCCTGGCAACCGCGACCGCTCGTTACAAGATCATTGACCTGGCGCCACGCAACCCCGTTGAAGCTTGATGCCACAACTTGGATCCCTTCCCCTGAAAGGTTATGCTCGCACAATAGCCAAAAGCCATCAGTGGCAAGCTTGGCGCCTGCACTCAAGGACGAGCCCTCTTGCCCAGCCACCCGACCCGCCACACGATCGCCCGCCAGTGGCAGTTGCTCAAATTGTTGCCCGGCCGCCACCCGGGCATGAGTTCCACGCAGCTGCAGGCTGCACTGACAACCGTGGGCCACACCACCAGCAAACGCACCGTCGAGCGCGACCTGGTCGAGCTCGCGGCGCTGTTCCCGCTGCAATGCAACAGCAAGGGCATGCCCTACGGCTGGCATTGGCAGCCAGGCCTGAGCCTGGGCGAAGCGCGGCAGCTGCAACCCGATGTACTTGCGCCCCCAGTGCAGGTTCAGCTGCACGCCTGGGTCGACGACGGGCTGGCGCGGCGCCTGCAAGCGCAGCCACTGTCCGCGGACATGCAACTGAGCGCGCAAGCGGGCGGTGGTGCCACGCTGGTCGCCACTGTCAATGACAACCGGGCGCTGATGGGCTGGCTGCTGTCCCAGGCCGGCTCGATCCGGGTGCAGGCCCCGCAGGCGCTGCGCACGGCCATGCTGGAGCAGTTGCGCCACAGCCTGGCACTGCATGATGGGGGCGGTTGACCCCTCACAAAGTGATTGCCCTCGGGTGGCACCTTGCGCTGCGAAGAGGCCGGTACAGGCAGAACAGTTGTAGCGCTGCTACTGGCCTCTTCGCAGCAACAGGCTGCGCCTACAGGCCGCGCGCCTGGTGCGGGGTACGGCGCGCCACACAGGCGTAGGCCAAGCCGAGCAGGCCCAGCGTCAACATGCCCAGCAGTATCAGCAGCTCACGGCTGTAACGGGCGACCATGGCGGGGAGCCCGGTGAACTCGCGGTACACCTGCACATCCGCAACACCATCGGCGTGGCTGATGCTGACCCCGCCCTGGCGGATCTGCGAGTAGTCTGCGTCGAAGTACACCCAAACCTTGCACGCCCCGCCGGGTTCGATGCCGGGGATGTCCACCTGCGCAGTGGCGGCCTCGACAATGGTGTCGTTGCCAGCGGCATCACGCACCTGCACCAGGCCCTTGGCAGGCAGGCGGATCCTGACCTCGCGTACCGGCGCGTCGCCACTGTTGCGCAGTTCGATCAGCAACCCGGTGCGGTGGTCGACCAGGCCGGCCTCGAAAGGCTTGGCAAACAGCTGGGCATAGGGTGCCTGGGCCATTTCAACCAGCCGCTCGACCTGGTCGTGGCTCAGCTCGCCTTGGCCAATGTTGTTGATACGGCCCTGCAACTGCTCGTACTTGAGCTGCTCGCTGGCCTTGCTGATCCGCTCGCTGAACTGGCTGGGGTAGGTGAGGTAGGCATAGGTCAGTGACGCCTCCAGGCGCGGGTTGCCCCTGAAAATCGCGTAGGCGGCCAACAGCACTACCAGGCCAATCAGCGCGGCTACGAGGAGTTTCCCCACCTTGTCCCAGCTCAATGCAAACATCCTTCTGTGGTGATACAGACAATTCAACCGGCCCAAGGGTGCCAAGTTAGCGGCCCCCAGGCAAGCCTACGCGGAGAGTAGGACGCTGCCTGCCCCACTACAATGACCAATGGGGTGAAAAGGCCTACTTTCGGAAATGGACCACAAGAAGACTGTAAAGGGGCTGGTGACAACCGATCTGCCGCTTGACCGCCTCCCGACAGTGGCGGACGATCAACCTCCCCCACCCAAGGACGAACACCATGCTACGCATACTGGGCAGAGCCTCTTCCATCAATGTGCGAAAAGTCCTGTGGGCCTGCGCCGAATTCGAGGTTGCGTTCGAGCGCGAAGATTGGGGCATAGGCTTCAAGAGCCCGGACAGCGTCGAGTTCCTTGCCCTGAACCCCAACGCCATGATCCCGGTGATCCAGGACGGCGACTTCACCTTGTGGGAATCCAACAGCATCATCCGCTACCTGGCCAATCGCTACGGCGCCACCGCGTTCTACCCCGTCGAGGCGCAGGCGCGGGCCAAGGTCGACCAGTGGATCGACTGGCAGGCCTCGGACCTGAACCGTTCCTGGAGCTACGCGTTCATGTCGCTGGTCAGGCATTCGCCCGCCCACCAGGACCCGCAGGCACTCGCCGCCGGCTGCGCCGACTGGTCGCGCTACATGCACATTCTCGACCGCCAGCTGGCCAGTACCGGCGCCTATGTGGCGGGCAACGAGTTCACCCTGGCCGATATCCCTATCGGCCTAGCGGTCAACCGCTGGTTCGAAACGCCCTTTGAGCACCCCCAGTTGCCGGCGGTGCGCGACTATTACGAGCGCCTGAGCGAACGTCCGGCCTACCACCTGCATGGCCGCAACGGTACACCTTGACCAGGGAGGGTTGACAGGTGCTTGCCACAACATATGCAGCGCCTGTCAGCCCTGCCGCGATTGCCTATGCACTCACCCGCGAACACCGGCCAACCCGCTACCAGCCACCCCCCGCCCACGCCAGGCAAACACCAGCACCATCAGCAAACCCAGCGCCGCCATCGCCGCCCCCGCCAGGGAGATCGCCGGGTAGCCCAACCCCGCATTGATTACTGCCCCACCCAGCGCCGCGCCAATTGCATTGCCCAGGTTGAACGCACCAATGTTCACTGCCGAGGCCAGGTTGGGCGCATCCTTGGCCGCCTCCATCACACGCATCTGCAGCGGTGGCACCAGGGCAAAGCTGGCAGCGCCCCAGACCAGTACCGCCAGCGCCGTGGGCAGCGCCCAGTCCATCACCAGCGGAAACACCAGCAACACGGCAATCAGCACGGCCAGCGACAGCATCAGCGTGCGGTCGACAGAACGGTCGGCCGCTTTGCCACCCCACATGTTGCCCAAGGTCAGGCCAATACCGAACAACACCAGCATTACCGTGATGAAGGTGGTGGAGGCAGCTGCCTCGCTGTGCAGGATCGGCGCGATGTAGGTGAACACCGTGAACATCGCACTCGAGCCCACCACCGTCAGCGACAGTGCTGCCAGCACTGGCCCGCGCAGCAACACGCGGATTTCCGCCATGGCCCCGTCACCCTTGGGCAACGCCACATCGGGCAGCGCGTACCACAGCGTGGTCATCGCCACCAGGCCCAGCCCGGCGATACCCCAGAACGCTGTGCGCCAGCCGAGCATTTCACCAAACCAGGTCGCCAGCGGCACGCCACCAATGGTGGCCAGGGTCAGCCCCATGAACATCGCCGCAACGGCCCCGGCACGCTTCTGCGGCGCAACCACACTGGCCGCGACAATCGAACCGATGCCAAAGAACGCACCGTGGTTGAGTGAGGTGACCACCCGGGCGACCAGCAAGCTGGTGTAGTCGCTGGCCAGCGCCGACATCAGGTTGCCCAGGGTGAAAATGGCCATCAGCCCGATCAGCAGGTAACGCCGCGGGATCTTCACCGTGGCCAAGGTCATCAACGGTGCGCCGATCAGCACACCAAGCGCATAGGCACTGACCAGCAGGCCGGCGGCAGGGATGGAGACGCCAAGGTCGGTGGCGATATTGGGCAACATGCCCATGGGGGCGAACTCGGTGACACCAATGCCGAAGGCACCGATGGCGAGCGCGACCAAGGGGGGATTGATACGCATGGCAAAGCTCCTTATCTATGCCGCGAATGCTACGATCCACGGCTAAAGTGCACTAGACCGTGTTGCTGCGAATCACCTTTGCTTGTGAGGCACAAATGGACTTCAGCGGAAGATCCGGAGAAATGGAGATTTTTGCCAGGGTGGCGCAAGAAGGCAGCCTGTCTGCCGCCGCCCGGGCCCTTGGCCTGACGCCGTCGGCAGTCAGCCGCATCATCGCCCGCACCGAACAGCGGCTGGGCACCCGCCTGCTGCTGCGCACAACCCGCGCGCTCACCCTCACCCCCGAGGGCGAGGCCTACCTGCGCGGGGCACGGCGGGTGCTGGCCGACCTGCTCGAAGTGGAACAGGCCATCACCGACCAGGGCGTGCCACGCGGGCGCCTGCGGGTCAGCGCGGCGCTGGGCCATGCACGGCTGACCGTGGTGCCATTGCTGGCGGCGTTCAGCGCGCGTTACCCGCAAGTGCTGGTCGACCTGACCCTGAGCGACGAAGTGGCGGACATTCTCGGCGGCCAGGCCGACGTGGCGCTGCGTTTCGGCCACCTGCCGGACAGCTCGTTGACCGCGCGAGCCTTTGGCGAGACCGGCCAGGCGATCGTCGCCTCGCCCGAGTACCTGCAGCGCTGTGGTACCCCCGTAGTGCCCGAAGACCTGGCCCGGCACAACTGCCTGCGCTTCAACTTCCGCCGCGCCGAACCCGACTGGCCGTTCCGCCGCGATGGCCACGTGTTCTCGTTGAAGGTGACGGGCAATATCCAATGCAGCAGCGGCGAAGCCCTGGCGCAGCTGGCCAGGCTTGGCGCCGGCATAGCACGCATCGGCACCTTCACCGTGGCCGATGACCTGGCCAGCGGGCGGCTGGTACCGTTGCTGGAAGCGTACAACCCTGACGACCGCGAGCCGATCCATGCGGTGTTCGTCGGCGGCCCGGCGATGCCGGCGCGCGTACGGGTGTTCGTGGATTTTCTGCTGCAGCATCATCAACATGGCTCGACATTCACCGAGCATGACAAATGAAAAAGCAGGTAGCGGGTCAATTAGAGTAACTAGCCCAACATGAGCGACACTGATACTCACGTGCCAACAGATAGCGCACCACGCCCGGCTTGAACGACGCGTACACTTGCCTTCAGCGCAGCTTCAGGAGTTTCCGCATGCCCTACCCCATCGAACAGAAACTGGTCATCGGCGTGGCTTCGAGTGCGCTGTTCGACCTCACCGTTTCCGACGATATCTACACGACCGAAGGCGTCGAGGCTTATCGGAAGCATCAGGAGCAGAACCTTGACGAGCCGTTCCCCAAAGGCGTGGCGTTCCCGTTCATTCGCCGCTTTCTGAGCATCAACAAGGCCTTCCCCGAGCAGTTGCCGGTGGAAGTGGTGCTGCTGTCGCGCAACTCGCCGGAAACCGGTTTGCGGGTGTTCCGCTCCATCAATCACTACCAGCTGGATATCACCCGCGCAGCGTTCATGTCGGGCCGCTCGCCCTACGAATACATTCCGGCGTTCAATGCCTCGCTGTTTCTCAGCGCCAACGAAGAGGATGTGCAGAAAGCCATCGACGCCAACTACCCGGCAGGAAGGGTGTTGCCAACCCACATCTACGATGACGAGATCGACACCGAATTGCGGGTGGCCTTCGACTTCGATGGCGTGATTGCCGACGACGAGGCCGAGAGCGTGTTCAAACGCAACGACAACCTGGATGATTTTCAGGAACACGAACGCGTCCACAAGGGCATCCCGCATACGCCAGGGCCGTTGGCGGACCTGTACCGCAAGCTTTCGCTGATACGCATGCTCGAAGACCGCAAGCTGGCCGAAGACCCGGCGTACAAGCGGATTCTGCGGATTGCCATCGTGACGGCGCGCAACGCCCCTTCGCATGAGCGCGTGGTGACCACGCTGAAGGATTGGGGCGTGTCGCCAGATGAGTGCTTCTTCCTGGGTGGGATGGAAAAGCCCAGGGTGCTGTCGATCCTCAAGCCCCATGTGTTTTTCGACGATCAGCGCAGCCACCTGCAGTCACCGGCAGGGGACCTGCCGATGGTGCATGTACCGTTTGGGGTGGCGAACAGGCGGCACTCACCGCAAGCGCCTTGCCCCGAACACGATCAACCGCCGGTCGCACCTCACCTGCTAAAGAATGCACCCTGTCTGTAGGAGGTTGCCCAGCCTGGTGGGCCGCGCTGTCGCGCAGAGAACTGATGCCGGGCGCTCCGCGTACCCTGTGGGAGCGGGTTCAACCTCGAACACCGCCAAAGCCCAGTCTTAGCGGGCAATACTTTCGGTCGGCGCTGGCCCGACAGAGCGCTTGCGCTGCCCCAGCAAAGCCCGCGCTGCCACGGCCGCCACCACCAGGCCAGGTGAGGCCGCCAGCAGCAAACCACCCACCCCGGCCCCCGCCGCCAGAATCTGCCCAGCCGCCAACGGCCCGGCCATGGAACCTAGCCGCCCTACCGCCACCGATGCGCCGACACCCGTGGCACGCACCTGGGTCGGGTACAAGGTAGGCGCCAGCGCATACAGCACCAGTTGCCCGCCGATGGCGCAATAGCCCGCAGTAAACCCGGCGAGCAGCATCAAGCCGAAACCGGTCGACAACCCCAGCCCCGCCAGCGACGCCAGCATCCCGGCATAGGCGATGAACACCGCCCGGCCGGCGTAGCCACGGTCCATCATGCGCCCGGTCAGGAACGAGCCGGCAGCGCCACCGAGGTTGAAGAGGATCTGCACCGCTCCCGCCTGCGGCCTGCTGTAGCCCTGCCCGATCAACAACGACGGCAACCAGTTCAGCAGCATGTACAGCACGGTGAGCGTGAAGAAACACGCCACCCACAGCAACAGGGTGCGGCTGACCTGCCCTGGCCCGAACAGCTGCGCCAGCATGCCATCAGCGCCAGCACTGGCAGCGGGCCGGGCGCGGAATGCCTGGGACTCCTTCAACCACAGCATCAGCACGAAGGCGATCGCAATCGGCGCGATACCCCCGACGTAGAACACCGTCCGCCAACCTTCGCCCAGCCCGGCCATGCCGATGACCGAAGCAATGGCCCCGCCCAGAGGCACACCACAATAGGTCAGGCTCACCGCGGTGCTGCGAAGACGGTCCGGCGCGGCTTCACTGGCCAGGGCGATCAGGATCGGCAAAGCCGCACCCAGGCCCAGCCCGGTCATCAGGCGCGCGATCAGCAACGTGTTGTAGCTTTCGGCATGGGCAGTGCCCAGGGAAAAACCACCGAACAACAGCACCGCCACGATCAGGATGACCTTGCGGCCCAGCCGATCGGCCAGCCAGCCACCGATGAACGCGCCCGGCAGCAGCCCGAGCAACCCGGCACTGAACACCCAGCCGAGCATGCCAGGCGTGAGCGCGAACTCCTTGGCCATGTGCGGTGCAGCAACACCGGTGGCCTGTAGGTCCAGGCCCTCCAGCAGCGCCACCAGAAAACACAGGCCGATGGTGAGCACCGGCTTGCTTGAAGATGAGGAGGAGTGACTCATGTGTGGCCCCTTTTGTTGTTATGGATCGGGAAATTCAAAGCCTGAAAGTGGCGCGCAGGGAGACGAATGAAGCATCCTCGCCGCCGGCCTCCTTGATGGCAGCGCCCACGTCGTAGTACTTGAGGTCGAGGTCCAGCGTCAGGTTAGGCGTGGCCAGCCAGCGGCTGTTGGCACGATAGATGGTGCCCACATGGCGGCCGGTGCCGCGGGTGTTGGCCAGCATGCTCATGCCGGGCATGTACACGCCGTCTTCTTCGCGCTGCTTCCAGACCTCGAGCACGCCCTGCTCGAAGCGAACCGTAGGCCAGGGCGAGAAGCCGAAGGTAGGCCCGACCACGATGACGTTGCTCAAGGTAGTCAGGCTGGCTTCGCCGTAGACCCCGTTACGTGGAAACAGCGGGTCGAAGGTACCGACCTTGCCGTCGCCTGGGTCGCTGTCGCCGCTGGCAGCATCGATGCGCATGCCCAGGCGGGGCTGCCAAGGGTGGGCGAAGGTGTAGCCGCTGTCGCTCGACACCGCCCAGGCGCGGATCGACGCACCGCCCAGGTGGCCCCCCTGCCCGGCCAGGTTCCAGCTCCAGTCCAGGGCCTGGTAGCGGCCGAACAGGCGCGTGCCGTAGGTGTAGCGCTGCTCGTCGCCAGCCTCGCCGGCCAGGCTGCGCTGGTCGGTTTCCAGGCCGAAGGCGAACAGGTCCAAGTTCCAGATGGCCGCCAACGGCAAGGTGCCGTACAGGCCATAGAACTTCACGGCGTTATTGCTGCCGTCATCCCAGCTGTCCTCACCGGTTTTCAGCGGCCTCACGGCAAAGGCATCGAGCTTGCGCCCGTCCTTGAGGTTGAGGCTGGCACGCACGCCATCGAAGCTGAGGCGGATGTTCGGCACGTCGCGGTAGGTAACGAACACCTGGTCGCCGAAGGCCATCTCCTGGCGGCCCACACGTGTGGTGTAGCGGCCATCGGCGAAGTCATGGTTGAAGTCGACGAACGCCTGGCGCAGTTCATTGCGCCCTTCATCGTTGGGTGAGTACAGGTCCTTGCCGAAGGCGCGGGTGTTTTCCACCTGCACGAAGGTGCGCAAAGCATCATCGAACAAGTGCAGGTCAGCGTGTGCCTGCAGCCGTTGCAGCAGATAGGAGTCGTCCTTCAGCCCGCGCAGGCCGAAGAACGGCCGGTTCATTGCATCGGCGCGATAACGCGCCTCGGCACCCAGCTGCAGCCAGGCCGACTCGGACAAACGGTGGTAGCGCAACCCATCGAACGGGTCGTCGACCTTGGCGGGGTCATCCAGAAAGCGATAGTCCTCGATCCAGCGCGGTGCCCCCGGCCGGCCAGGCCGGCTGTCTTCAAGCGGGCTGGCCGCGTACGCACACTGGCACAGCGATAGCAGTACAACGGGCATCAACGCCCGGTTCAACGGCCTCGTCATCAGAATTTCCCTTTACTTGTTTTTATAAAATTGGATAACTCTGTTAACGATTATTTTTGTTAATCATATTGCCGTCAATAGCCAACTGATGCCCGCAAGGGGCAAGCGCCATTAAACGTTCGCTGATCGAACGCTAATGAGCCAAACGGCTGCGAATCAGCCTGATTCACCGCTAGTATCTGTCCTGCGCAGCGTCTGCTATGAACCTGCGCGACACGACTCACCTATTAAAACAACAAGAGCACCTTCATGAACTGCCTCAAACCCCTAGCCGCTCTCGGCTTGCTCATGCTCGGCGCCAGCCAGGCCATGGCTGCGCCAACCGTTAAACAACCGAACATTTTGCTTGTGGTCGCCGACGACCTGGGCTTTTCCGACCTGTCGGCGCTGGGCAGCGAAATCCGCACGCCGAACCTGGACAAGCTGCTGGCCGACGGCCGCCTGATGCTGGACTTCCACGCGGCGCCCAGCTGCTCCCCCACCCGGGCGATGCTGATGTCGGGCAATGACCCGCACATCGCCGGGCTGGGCATGATGGCCGAAGCACGCAAGCGCCTGCCCGCAGGTTCGGAGGTGCGCGCCGGCTATGAAGGCGTGCTCGGTGGCAATGTCGCCACCTTGGCCGAACTGCTGCACGACGCCGGCTACCGCACCTACATTTCCGGAAAATGGCACTTGGGCATGCAGCCCGCGCAACAACCGCAGAACCGCGGGTTCGACCAGGCCTACGTGCTGCTGGAAGGCGGCGCCGCGCACTTCAAGCAGGCCAACATGGACCTGCAATCGAACTACAGCGCAACGTTCCAGCACAACGGCAAGCCTGTCGAGCTACCCGACGACTTCTACTCCACCACCTGGTTCACCGACCGCCTTATCAGCGCCATCGACGAGGGCAAGGCCAGCGGCAAACCGTTCTTCGCCTTCGCCGCCTACACCGCGCCGCACTGGCCCCTGCAGGCACCAGACGCCTACCTTGCGCAATACCGCGGCCGCTACGACCAAGGCTACGAGGCCATTGCCCGTGAACGCCTGGAACGACAGCGCAAGGCCGGCCTGGTACCGGCAGACTACCCCCTGCAGCCGCAACTGGAGGGTGTGCCGGCCTGGGCCTCGCTGAGTGAACAGCAGAAGCAGCAGTCGGCCCGCACCATGGAGGTTTATGCGGCCATGGTAACGGCGCTGGATGCCGAAGTCGGGCGCCTGGTCGATCACCTGCGCAAAAGCGGTGAGCTGGACAACACCCTGATCCTGTTCATGTCCGACAATGGGCCGGAGAACGCGACCCGGGTCGACCCGAACTGGATCAAACAGCACTTCGACAACAGCCTGGACAACTACGGCCGCCGCGATTCGTTCTTGATGATCGGCTCGGCCTGGGCCCAGGTCAGCGCCCTGCCCAGCCGCCGCTACAAGATGACCACCTACCAGGGCGGCATCCGCGTGCCTGCGTTCGTGTATTACCCGGCAACCATCAAACCCGGGCGCAGCGAACAGCTGGCCAGTGTCCGGGATATCATGCCGACCTTGCTACAACTGGCCGGTGCGCCGATGCCAGGCATCAAGTACCGCGACCGCGATATCGTGCCGCCACAGGGCACCTCTGCGCTGAACTACCTGCAAGGCAACGACACGCGCATCCACGCCGAGGACGAAGCCCTGGGCTGGGAAATCAACGGCAGCGCCTCGCTGCGCAAGGGCCCGATGAAGCTATTGTGGGACGCCACCGACGGCCAGCCGGCCTGGCACCTGTATGACCTGCACAACGACCCCGGCGAACACCACGACATCGCCGCCGCACACCCTGAGCAGGTAACGCAGATGCTGCGGGACTGGAAGGCCTATGCCCAGCGCAGCAACATCGTCATCGACGCCGATGGCCGCCCTGCCAGCCCTGCCATACAGGCCCGCCAGGCCGTGGCCGGCAAGCAATGATCGCCCGGGTAGCCGGCTGCGCCCTGGTCGCCGCCGGCCTGCTCGTCGCCGGTTACAGTGCCTGGCCCGAGGCCCCGGCACCGGTGTTGCTGTGCGACGGCTACAGCGGCTTGCCAGCCGCACGGCAAGGTGCCTGGCGTGACGGCATGGTGCGCCTGCCGGGCGGCGGGTTCAGCTTTGGCTCGGACCGCTACTACGACGAGGAAGGCCCGGCCCATGCGGCGAAGGTGTCGGCTTTCTGGATCGATGTGCACCCGGTCACCAACGCGCAGTTCGCCCGCTTCGTGGCCGCCACCGGCTACCTCACCCATGCCGAACGGGGCATCAGCACCGAGGACGACCCCACCCTCCCCGAGCACCTGCGGGTGCCCGGGGCAATGGTGTTCCAGCAAGGCCCGGATGTACCCAGCCCTGGCTGGCAGTTCGTGGCCGGGGCAAATTGGCGCCACCCGCTGGGCCCGGACAGCAGCGTGATAGCGCAGGACAACCACCCGGTGGTGCAGGTGGCGCTGGAGGATGCGCAGGCCTATGCCCGCTGGGCCGGGCGCAAGCTGCCCACCGAGGCCCAACTGGAATACGCCATGCGCGGCGGCCTGCAGGATGCCGACTTCAGCTGGGGCACGACGGAACTGCCCAAGGGCAAGCTCATGGCCAATACCTGGCAGGGCCAGTTCCCATACCACAACGCGGCTGCCGATGGCTTTACCGGCACCTCGCCGGTAGGCTGCTTCCCGGCCAACCGCTTTGGTTTGTTCGATGCCGGCGGCAATGTCTGGGAGCTGACCCGCACCGGTTACCGGCCCGGCCATGCCGCGCAAGACAACGCCAAAGCGGATCCGCCCGGCCCTAGCCTGGCGCAAAGCCTGGACCCTGCCGAACCGGGCGTGAAGGTGGCGGTGATCAAGGGTGGCTCGCACCTGTGCTCGGCGGACCGCTGCATGCGCTACCGGCCCTCGGCGCGGCAGCCACAGCCGGTGTTCATCGCCACTTCACACGTGGGCTTCAGGACGGTTCGCTGATGTACGGCAAAGGTGCTGCGGCCGCCTCGACGGCCGCCACCTGCCGGTCGAAATCGGGTAGCAGGTAGTTGAAGAAGAACCCCACGCTTTGCTGCTTTTCCAGCCGCTGCGGCGCATCCAGCGGCAGTGCCTGGATGCAGCGCGCGGTGCGCGCCCAGGCGTAGGCTTGCAAGGCGGTGGCGCACAATTGCAGGAAGCCGCCCGCGGCACGGTATGCATACTCGGGGTCGTCTGACGCGGCACGCATGACCTTGGCAAGCACGTCCTCCAGCGTGTCGCACACCCTGCGCAGCGCATCGCCCTCCTCGCGCAGTGCCTCCAGAAGCAGCGCGAAGCCTTCGCCACCATCGCCCAGCACCTTGCGCAGCAACAGGTCATTGGCCTGCACTTCGTTGGTGCCTTCGTAGATCATGGCGATGCGGCTGTCGCGCAGGGTCTGTTCGATGCCGAACTCGCCTGTGTAGCCATACCCGCCAAACACCTGCAGGGCCTTGCTGGCCAGGCTGAAACCGTAGTCGGTGAAGGCCGCCTTGACGATCGGCGTCAGCAGGGCCGCCAGCTTAGACGCCTTGGTCCGCTGTGCCGGGTCGGCTGCTGCGGCGGCCACATCCAGCCAGTGCGCCGTCCAGTAGCCCAGCGCGCGCATGCCTTCGCTACGCACCCGCAGCTCCAGCAGCACCTGGCGCATGGCAGGGTGCAGGGCGATCGGGTCGGCATCCCCTAGCGCATGCCCCACCGCACGCATCTGCCGACGCTCCAGGGCATAGTCCCGGGCGCATTGCCAGGCCGCCTCGGCATGCGCCAGCCCTTGCAGGCCGACATGCAGCCGGGCCGCATTCATCATCACGAACATGGCCGCCAGGCCGCCGTGCGCCTGCCCGACCAGCCAGCCGCTGGCGCCCTCGAAGCGCAGCGTGCAGGTAGCGCTGGCGCGGATGCCCAGCTTGTGTTCCAGGCCATCGCAGTGCACGGCATTGCGTTGGCCATCCTCCAGCCATTTCGGCACCAGCAGCAGCGACAAGCCGCGGCTGCCTGCCGGCGCACCCGGCAAGCGGGCCAGCACCAGGTGCAGGATATCGTGGGTGAGGTCGTGGTCGCCGCCGGAGATGAACAGCTTGTTGCCGGTGACGGCATAACGGCCTTCGCCCACAGCTTCGGCGCGGCAGCGCAGCAAGCCAAGGTCGCTGCCGGCCTGGGGCTCGGTGAGGCACATGGTGGGCAAGGTTGCGCCACTGACGATCCCCGGCAGGTACCGCGCCTGCAGCTCGGCAGAGGCATGGGCCTTCAGGCACAGGTACGCGCCATGAGCGATGCCGGTATACATGGCCCAGCCATGGTTGCTGGCAAACAGCATCTCCTGCATGGCAGCGTCCAGCAGCACAGGCAAACCCTGGCCACCCAGCGCCGGATCACAGGCCAGCGCAGGCCAGCCACCCTCGACATAAGCCCGATAGGCCGCCGGGAAACCCTGCGGCGTGCGCACGTTGCCATGCTCCAGCGTACAACCCTGGCGGTCACCCGTTGTGTTCAGCGGCACCAGTACCTGCTCGCTGAAACGGGCAGCCTGTTCCAGCACCTGCATGGCCAGATCAAGGTCGACCTCGGCATAGGCCGGCATTGCCTGCCAGGCGCGGTCGGCCCGCAGCCAGTGTTGCAGTACGAATTGCATGTCCGCCAAAGGTGCCTTCCAGGCCATGGGATACCTCGTGTTCAGCCAATGAAATGGGGGTTTTCGAGCAGCAGTGCCATGCCTTGGCCGCCGCCGATGCAGGCTGCGGCAACCCCGTAGCGCAGGTTGTCCTGACGCAGTTGCCGGGCCAGGGTGTGCACCAGCCGCAGGCCGGTGGCGGCCAGCGGGTGGCCGAGGGCAATGGCCCCACCGTGGACATTGAGCTTGTTGACATCCAGCTGTAGCGACTGGACCACGGCCAGCACTTGCGCGGCCTGGGCTTCGTTGATTTCGAAACGGTCGATCTGCTCCAGGCGCAGACCGCTGCGCGCCAGCAGCAGCGCGATCGCCGGCGCTGGCCCGATACCCATGGTCTGCGGTGGCACACCAACTGCCGTGACCATCCGCAAGCGGGCCAACGGTGGCCGCGTGCAGGTGGACAAGCGCGCCACCAGCGCCGCCGCAGCACCATCGACCACTGCGCAGCTGTTGCCGGCGGTTTGCACGCCCCGGGCGTGAACGGCACGCAGCCGGGCCAGCGCCACGGCGTCGGTAGGCCGCGGATGGCTGTCGCGGCTGACCTCGCTCACCCCCCGCGGCAGTTCGATACCACGTGGCAGGCAGCCTTCGGCGTCAAAGGTCTCAGCCGTGATGCGGACAACTTCCTCATCGAACCAGCCCGCGTGCTGCGCCTGCAGGGCACGCTGATGGCTGCGCAGGGCCCAGGCATCCACTGCAGTGCGGTCCAGGCCATGCTCACGCGCCAGGGTGTCCGCAGTGCCGATCATGTCCACACCGGCAGCGGGGTCGTGCAGCGCCTCCCAGAGAAAGTCCTTGAAGCCCACTGGCGCCCCCAGGCGAAAGCCACCGCGGTGCTCGTAGGCCGCGATCGGGTTGCGCGACATCGACTCGGTACCCACGCACAGCACCTGTTGCGCACCACTGCGCAGCTGCTCGCCGGCCTGGCGCAGCAGTTCCAGCCCGGTACCGCAGATGCGCTGTACCGCCAATGCGGGCGTGGCCTGCGGCACACCGCAGTACAGCCCGACATGGCGCGGCAGGAAGTAGGCATCGAAACTGGCGTGGGCCATGCTGCCGGCCAGCACGCTGTCCACGGCCTGCGGATCAAGGCCGGCGCGCACCAGCACGGCCCGGCCAGCCTTGATGCCCAGGTCGATGGGCGACACACCTGCCAGCGCTCCGCCCAGGTCGACCCAAGGCGTGCGTGCCATTTCGACGATGGCCACATCGTCGAACGCGGTGCATAACCCGCCGCTGCTCATGGCCGAGCCTGCGCGTGCAGCTGGGTGGGGTGTTCGCCGCAGTACAGCGCCTCTACCTGCGCGGCACGACGCTGCAATACCGTGCGCTGGTTGATCGAGCCCTTGTCGGTGATTTCGCCTGCGTCGATCGAGGGCGGCTCGTCCAGCAGCGCCAGCCATTCGATGCGGCTGGCGTTGCCCTGGGCATCGCGGTTCAGCCGCGCCAGCCAGTCAGCGAACCAGCTGCGCACCGCAGTGCTGCCCAGTACCTCGGCATCGCTGGCATCGGCCGCCAACCCGGCCAGCTGGCGGCATTCGGGCAGGCGCGCAAATACCAGCACGCCCAGGCACTCCCGGTCCGGCGCCGTTACCACGATGTCCTGCACATAGGGCGAACCTTCAAGCACCGCACGGTTACGCAAGGGGCCGACGCTGACAAACACCCCGGACGACAACTTGAAGTCCTCGGCGATACGGCCATCGAACATCAGGCCCTGTTCCGGTTGCTGCAGGTCGGCCAGTCTCAGCGCATCGCCCGAGCAGTAGAAGCCCTCCTCGTCGAATGCCTCGGCGCTCTGCTGCGGGGAGCGCCAGTACCCCGGCATGATGTGCGGCCCGCGAAAACGCGCCTCCAGCTTGCCCGCCTGCGGCACCAGCTTCACTTCGCAACCCGGTGCCGGCAACCCCACATAGCCCGCCATCGACAGCGGCCCGGTGGTGAAGGTGCAGGACGGCGCGGCTTCGGTCATGCCCAGGCCAGCCATCATGCGGATACGTTCGCCGCAGTGTTGCTCGGCGATGCGGTCCAGGCGGTCCCACACGCTTTGCGAAAGGCCTGCGGCAGCGAAGAAGAACAGCTTGATACGGGCAAAGAACACCTCGCGCAACTGGGCGTCCTGCTCCAGCGCCTTGGCCAGCTCTTCCCAGCCCTTGGGCACGGTAAGGTAGGCCGTAGGCGAGATTTCGCGCAGGTTGCGCAACGTTTCGCCGAAGCCTTGCGGGGTGGGTTTGCCGGCGTCCAGGTAGAAGCTGCCGCCGTTGTACAACACGATGCCGAGGTTGTGGCTGCCGCCGAAGGTGTGGTTCCAGGGCAGCCAGTCGACCAGCACCGGCGGCTCTTCGGCAAATACCGGAAAGGTCTGCAGCAGCATCTGCTGGTTGGCGCAGAGCATGCGTTGGGTGGTGATCACCGCCTTGGGCAGCTTGGTGGAGCCAGAGGTGAAGAGGAACTTGGCGATGGTGTCGGGCCCGGTAGCGGCAAACGCGGCGTCGGCGGGCGCCAGGTCGCAGGGTTGCAACAGGCTGGCAAAATCGATGTGCTGACGGCCCTGGGCCTGGCCACGCACACTGACCACCGCTACCGACGGATCAAGCACGGCATCGAACGCGCGCTGGAACGGCTGCGCGTCGGTGGCGAATACCAGCCCCGGGGTCAACACCTCGCAGACATGCCGCAGTTTGGCAAAGTCCTGCGACAGCAGCGCATAGGCCGGCGACACCGGGCAATAAGGAATGCCGGCATACATGGCGCCCAGGGCGATCTGCAGGTGCTCGATGTCATTCCCGGAAAACAGCGCCAGCGGCCGCTCGGCGCTCAGGCCGAAACCCAGCAGGTTGGCGGCAATGGTGCGCACCTGGCCGAGCATTTGCGCGTAGGTGATCGCGCGCCAGCTGCCGTCAGGTTCGCGCGCCGCAATAAAGGTGATATCGGAGCGCGTGTGCGCCCAGTGCAGCAGCCTGTCGAGCAGGCGCGCCGGCAGCGGCGCCAAAGGTTCGACGGGGTGCATGCGCACAATGCCGTCAGCCTGGCTGACCTGCACCTGGGGATGGCCGATGGACACCTGCCGGTAGCGCGGAGGTTGGCCAGGGTCGGTCGACCGTGAGCGGGCTTCGGTATTCACGCAGGTTGCTCCTTGTTCTTGTTGTACATCCTGCCGCCGCCCGGCGCTGCCGGTGGCGGCCAATCGCGTGTTGCTCAGATGGGGTAATGGCGCGGGCCGTTCTGCAGGGTGACCCAGCGCAACTGGGTGAACTGGTCGATCGCCGTACGGCTGCCGAAGCTGCCGTAGCCACTCGCCTTGACCCCGCCAAACGGCATCTGCGCCTCGTCGTGCACAGTCGGGCCATTGATATGACAGATGCCCGACTCCACCCGTTGCGCCAGGGCCAGCGCGCGGCTGGTGTCACGGCTGAAAATGGCCGACGACAGGCCGAACTCGGAGTCGTTGGCCAAGTGCAGCAAAGCCTCGTCACCTTTGGCGCGCAGCACCACGGCCACCGGGCCGAAGGACTCTTCGCGGTACAGGCGCATGCTGGCGTCGACGTTATCGAGCAGGGTCGGCTGCAGGATGCTGCCCTGCAACTGGCCGCCGCACACCAGGCGCGCGCCTTTGGCCACGGCATCGTCGATCAGCGCCTTGATGCGCTCGCCAGCCGCACTGCTGACCAGCGAACCGAGCACTGAAGTGCTGGCCTGCGGGTCACCGGCGCGCAGCCCGGCAACCTTCGCCGCCAGCTTGTCGACGAAGGCATCGGCAACACGGCTGTCCACCACCAGCCGCTCGGTGGACATGCAGATCTGCCCCTGATTGAAGTAGGCGCCGAAGGCGGCGGCTTCAACGGTGGCATCCAGGTCGGCGTCGTCGAGCACCAGCAGCGGTGCTTTGCCACCGAGCTCCAGCAAGGCGGGTTTGAGGTGCCGTGCAGCCAGCTCGCCGACGATCCGCCCGACCTGGGTAGAGCCGGTGAAGTTGACGCGGCGCACGGCCGGGTTGGCGATCAGGCGCTCGACGATGGCCGGGGCATCATCCGGGGCATTGCTGATCACGTTGACCACGCCATCGCCCAGGCCGGCATCGTGCAGCACCTGGCCGATCAGCCGATGCACCGCGGGGCTCAGCTCCGAGGCCTTCAGCACCACGGTGTTACCGCAGGCCAGCGGCATGGCGATCGCACGGGTGGCGAGGATGACCGGGGCATTCCACGGGGCGATGCCGAGCACCACACCGCAGGGCGCACGCAGGGCCATGGCGAAGCTGCCGGGTACATCCGAAGGAATGACCTCGCCGGTGATCTGTGTGGTCATCGCTGCGGCTTCGCGCAGCATGTTGGCGGCCAGCTTCACGTTGAAGCCGTACCAGTTGGCCATGGCCCCGGTTTCGCCGGCCGCCGCAATAAACTCGTCGGCCCGCGCCTGCAACAGGTCGGCCCCCGCCAGCAAGCGCCTGCGCCGCTCGCCGGGCGCCAGGGCAGCCCAGGCCGGGAAGGCCGCGCTGGCAGCGGCAACCGCTGCATCGGCATCGGCCAAGGTGGCCGCGGCCACCTGCGAGACCACCTCGCCGGTGACCGGGTTACGGCGTTCGAAGGTTCGTCCATCGCTGGCGGGGCACGACCGCCCGCCGATCAGCAAAGGCACCTGCAACATGCTTATTCCTCTTGTTGTACTTATCGGGAATATCCGCGGGCTGTGCCGGGTAACGGCCCAGCCCGCCTGAACTCAGCGCTTGTAGGCCTGCAGGCCGGGCTTGATGCTTTTGTCGTCGAGGAACTGCTTCATGCCCTGCTCGCGCCCGCCTTCGGTGTCCAGCAAGCGGGACTGGTCGAGCTTGGCGTACAGGTAGTCTTCGTTCTGCTCCCAGGTCAGTTCGCGGCAACGCTTGAAACCATTCTTGGCTGCACGCAGCACCACCGGGTTCTTTTCCAGCAGGTTCAGCGCCAGTTCGCGGGTGGTGTCACGCAGCTGCGCCAGCGGCACGCTGTCGTTCACCAGGCCCATCTCGGCAGCCTTGGGGCCGCCGAAAGTCTTGCCGGTCATGATGTAGTACAGCGACTGGCGGTGGCCAACGGTATCGGCCATCGCCTTGCTCACCAGGTTGCCCGGCGGGATGCCCCAGTTGATTTCCGACAGGCCGAAAGTGGCTTCGTCGGCGCAAATGGCCAGGTCACAGGCCACCAGCGGGCTGAAGCCACCGCCGAAGCACCAGCCGTTGACCATGGCGATGGTGGGTTTGGCATACATGCGCAGCAGCTTCCATTGCCACTGCGAGGCCTCGCGGCGGATTTTTTCCTGGAGGATTTCCGGCCCGGCGTCCACCTCGCGGAAGTACTCCTTCAGGTCCATGCCTGCGGTCCACGACTCACCAGCGCCGGTCAGCACCAGCACGCCGGCGTCGGCGTCCTGCTCGAGGGTTTCCAGCACGTCGACCATTTCCCGGTTCAGCGTGGGGCTCATGGCGTTGCGCTTTTCCGGGCGGTTGAGGGTTACCCAGGCGATGCCCGATTCCAGTTCGACCTTGACGGTAGCCCAGCGGCCTTCGTATTTGCTCATGGTTCTGCACTCTTGTTGTTCGAGGTGGTGACATCAAGCTAAGCGAGCAGATTAGTTATGTCAATTAACCATTATGAAATTTATCTTTCTCCGAGGCGCGTGCTGAATGGCATTTTCCCGTGCCCTCCCCTAGCCGGCAGGCGACAAGGCAGGCAAACTGGGTAACTTTCTTACCCATGAACGAGGAGCATGCACCCCGATGGCAAGGTCTGCCCGCACTACCGACACCGCCGCCACGCCCGCTACGCCGGCGGAGGCGGTGCTTGAAGACTTGCTCGGTTACGCCCTGCGCCGCGCGCAGTTGAAGCTGTTCCAGCACCTTATCGGCCGGCTTTCGGCCCATGACCTGCGCCCGGCGCAGTTCTCGGCGCTGGCGGTGATCGAGCAGAACCCAGGGCTGATGCAGGCCGACCTGGCCCGCGCGCTGGCGATCGAGCCGCCCCAGGTGGTGCCGCTGTTGAACAAGCTGGAAGAACGCGCCTTGGCCGTACGCGTGCGGTGCAAGCCGGACAAACGTTCGTACGGGATTTTTCTAAGCAAGGCAGGCGAAGCGTTGCTCAAGGAGCTCAAGCAGATCGCCAGCGACAGCGACCGCGAGGCGACTGCGGCGCTGGATGATGAGGAACGGGGGCAGCTGTTGCGCTTGTTGACGAAGATTTACCAGGAGTGAGGCGTTAGCCGAATGCCAGTCAGTCAAGGATGATGGGGCTGCTGCGCAGCCCATCGCCGGCAAGCCAGCTCCCACCCCGACCGCATCGAATTCAAGCCATGCGCCGTACTTGTGGGAGCGGGTTCACCCGCGAACACCGGCGCAGCCGGTGCCATGTACCACGGTGTACGGCTCGCAACGGATCCACCAAGCCGCCACCGGCCTCGGTCACCGCGCTCCTGGGCAGAAATTCAACTGGCCCAGCAAGACTGGCGAATGACGCTGCAGAAATTGCCGGGCCGGAATGCCGGGTCCTTGTCGGCGATCACATCCGCTTTCACATTGCCGAACGTGGTCTGCGGCTTATGACGAATACCGTTGTAGAACGCCTGGATGATCGCCTCCTTGAACTGCTCGCCACGCGGATGCGCCTGCACCACCGCATCCCGCGCGACGACACCCAGCCCTTCATGGTGCAACCCCAGCACATCGGTCTCCACCCCGGCGGTCACCAGCGCAATCAACGGATGCATATGCTCCGCAATGCCCGGCGTGGTATGCAACGCGATCGCTGTCCACACGCGCTCGACATCGCGCTCGTCCACGCCATGGCGCTGAAGGAAGTCGCGCGCCACATTCGCACCATCCACTTCAAAGCGGCAACAATCGCTGCTGTGCTGATGGGTCAGGCCCATGTCATGGAACATGCAGCCTGCGTACAGCAGTTCGCTGTCGTAGCGCAGCCCCAGCCGCTGCCCGGCAAGGGCGGCGAAATAGAACACCCGGCTGGAGTGGTGGAACAGCAATGGGGAAGCCGTGTCACGGACGAGTTCGGTAATTTCCCGGGCCATGGCACTGTCGGGCAGCTGGATACCGGCGATGGATGAGGACATGTTCGCTCCTGGTGGGTTGATGACAGGCTCAGTCTGAGGTTGAACACCAATGTCCTCAATTGACTTTAAGCGCCGGATCCTGCCATTGTCGATGGATTACGGACTTGCAGCGAAACGCCCGGAGTGATCATGCCCCCTATCACCATCGCCATCCTGGCCATGCCCGGCGTGCAACTGCTGGATGCCTGCGGCCCGCTCGACGTCTTCGCCGAGGCCAACCGCCAGGCCGGCCGCGATGTCTATCGCCTGCTGTTGCTGGCTTGCGAACCGGGGCCGCTGGTGAGCTCGTCCGGGACGCGCCTGGTCGCCGACGGCTGGATCGGCGAAGACCTGCAGGCCATCGACACACTACTGGTTGCCGGCACGCCGCAAGCTGCCGACCAATACTTGCGCCCCGGTATTCTCGACTGGCTGCGCCACCGCGCAAGCGCTTGCCGCCGCTACGGCTCGGTGTGCACGGGGGCATTTGCCCTGGCGGCTGCGGGGTTGCTGGACGACAGGCGCGTCACTACCCACTGGGCCGTAGCCCAGCCGCTGGCCGAGCGCTACCCGCGAGTGCAGGTGGATGCCGATGCCATCCAGGTGCATGACGGCAAACTGCGTACTGCTGCCGGGGTGACCGCCGGGCTGGACCTGGCACTGGCCTTGGTCGAAGAGGACCTTGGGCGGGACATTGCCAAGCAGGTGGCTGGGCACCTGGTGATGTACTTCAAGCGGCCGGGCGGGCAGTTGCAGTTCAGCCGACAAGGCGCGACCTCACCGGTTGGGCGTTCGGCGTTGCAGGGCCTGCAGCGTTACGTGGCTGCCAACCCGGCGCTGGACCATGGGGTGGCCAGCCTGGCTGCGCGGGTCGGACTGAGCCCAAGGCATTTTGCGCGGGTGTTTCAGAGCGACGTGGGCATGACGCCGGCGGCCTGGGTGGAGCTGGCACGGGTGAATGCGGCGCGGATACGGCTGGAGGCTGGGCGGGAGGCGCCCAAGCAGGTGGCGGCGTTGTGCGGGTTTGCCAATGCGGATACGTTGCGGCGGGCATTTGTGAAACACATGGGGGTGACGCCGGCGGAATATCGCAAGCGTAATGGTGGTGCCGCTGGATAGCAGTGGATGGCCCGCGAAGGAATAACGGGCCATGGGAGGCTGCCGTCAATTGAGCAACCAGGGCCGCTTTGCGGCCCATCGCCGGCAAGCCAGGCTCCCACAAGTGCGGCGCATGGCTTGAAAGGGATGCGGTCTGGGTGGGAGCTGGCTTGTCGTGGCGACGAACCGCGGCGATGGGCTGCGCAGCAGCCCCATTAGCCTTGACTGACTGGCATCCGGCCATGGGATACAGTCTACTTAGCCACAAACCTCTCAATCTATCTGTGCGGGGAACCCCATGAGCCTGATCCCGGGTCTGACTGGCAAAGCCAGTGTGCTGGTGTGCGGCGCAAGCCGTGGCATAGGCCTGGCGCTGTGCGAAGCATTGCTGGCGCGAGACGACGTGGGCAGGCTGTGGGCAGTGGCCCGGCATGCCCGCACCGCCCCCGCACTCGTGGCACTGGCCAGCGAACATGGCGAGCGGCTGGCGCTGATAGATTGCAACGCACTGGACGAAGCGGCACTTGCGAGGCTTGCCACCGAAACAGGCACCACCTGCCCGCACCTTCACCTGGTCGTCAGCACCCTCGGCATACTGCATCAGGACGGCGCCAAGGCTGAAAAGTCGCTGGCGCAACTGGAGCTATCCGGCCTGCAGGCCAGCTTTGCCACCAACGCATTCGCGCCGATCCTGCTGCTCAAACACCTGCTGCCGTTGCTACGCAAACAGCCCGCCACGTTTGTGGCGCTTTCGGCCAGAGTGGGTTCGATCAGCGACAATCGTCTGGGTGGCTGGTACAGCTACCGCGCAAGCAAGGCAGCGCTCAACCAGCTGCTGCACACGGCGAGTATCGAATTGAAGCGCTTGAACCCTGCAGCCACGGTGCTGGCGTTGCATCCGGGCACTACCGATACCGAGCTGTCCAAGCCCTTTCAAGCCAACGTGCCGGAAGGAAAGCTGTTTGAGCCAGCGTTTGCTGCACAATGTGTGATCGAGCAGGTGGGGCGGTTTGGGCCGGCGGACAGTGGCAGCTTCCGGGGCTGGGATGGCGAGCGTATCGCCTGGTGAATGCGCTCGCGCCGGGTGCACTGTTGCAGCCCGGCCGAGGCAGTGCGTTCCATCGCGGGGCCAACTCAACGAGGGCGGCCGCCCTGATGGCCGCCAAAGCCAACGCCACCGCCACCGTCGTGGCCACCACCATGACCACCGCCCGGCTGCCAGCCGTTGGCCGGTCAGGCAGGCGGATTCCAGAGTGGAGGTGTGATGGCCCGCGGAAACTTTGCGTATCTTTACAGTCGGCGTGCGCCACCGCTGCTACAGACAGTCAGGCCCACCTTGACCTGTTCCAACCCGCCGCCGCATGCTTGAACGCTTCCACCCACGCTCAAGGAACGATCGCATGCAGCTGGAAACTCTCGCCATCCACGCGGGCTTCAGCCCCGACCCGACCACCCGGGCGGTGGCCGTGCCGATCTACCAGACGACCTCCTTCGCATTCGACGGCACCCAGCATGGCGCCGCTTCATTCTGCAAAGCTGGATAGCCCTGCAATGACCTTGTTCTACCTGAAACTCATCGTCACGCCCGTGCTGATGTGGGCCATCTCCCTCGCCTCGCGGCGCTGGGGTGGCCTGCTGGGCGGGCTACTGTCCGGGCTGCCGATCACCTCGGCGCTGGTGATGACCTTCCTGTGCCTTGAACAGGGCACGGCCTTCGGCATGGGCGCCATACCCGGCGCGCTGGGCGGCCTGGCGGCGGTGCAGGCGACCTACGCCTTCTACCTGCTGGCCACGCGCCGGCTGGGCATCGCCACGGCCGTGCTGCTGGCGATGCTGTTCTATGGGCTGGCCGCCTATGCGTTTACCCATTGGGGCAATCTGTACCTGTCGATTGCCGTGGCGCTGTTGCTGATCGGCGTGCTGATACGCGCCAGCGGACGCGAGCCCAGGCCGGACACATTGGCCCGCCCTCGGCATCGGTACTGGGAGATCCCCCTGCGCATGGTTTCGGCCACCGCGCTGCTGATGGCGACTACCGGCCTGGCCAGCTGGCTGGGCCCGGCAACCAGCGGGATGCTGGCGCCGATCCCGGTGATCGCCTGGCCGCTGGTGGTGTTCGCCCATGTACAAAGCGGCCGAGCGGGGATGGCGGCAATGGTGCGTGGCAATGCGATCGGGGCGGTAGGGGTGATCGCGTTTTACCTGGTGCTGGCAGGGTTGCTGGAAACATGGGGCATCGCCGTCACCATCAGCCTGGCGATGGTATGTGCCGTGGTGCTGACGGTCGGGCTTGCCACTGCGTTGCGACGGGCCTGACAGGCTGACGTAAACCTTGCACAAAAGGGAGTTCAGCAGGCGCCGCCGCTCGGGCAGCGCCTGGCCTGTCGTGGCAATACCCTCAGCGAGATTGAGGATGCTCGGCGGACACCGAATTATTGGCTTCGACGTCCTTCATTTCCTCTTCTATGGGGCCGTCATCGTCTGAAGGTAACGGCACTTCTCCTTCAGCGCCTGCGCTTTGCTCGTCTTTGGTTCGTGCGCTGCCGTTATCCCGCTCGAGCTGGCTGTCCTGGTCCGAGCCAGGATTGCCGGGAGGCGGGTCCCAGTCTACCGGGCGTTTCTCGGACCAGGATTCACCGACGCCCTGCTTGGGCTCGGACTCGCTTTGTTCAAGGCCAGAGCCGTGGGCCGCGCCGGTGTCGGGCGTATTTTCTGCTGGGCCTGGGTAGGGGGCGTCTGGGCCGTTCTGATCGATTGCCATGGGCGTTCTCCTGCTATGGCGCGGT
This sequence comes from Pseudomonas sp. 8_5_2, assembly GCF_059295255.1. Taxonomy (NCBI): domain Bacteria; kingdom Pseudomonadati; phylum Pseudomonadota; class Gammaproteobacteria; order Pseudomonadales; family Pseudomonadaceae; genus Pseudomonas; species Pseudomonas sp. 8_5_2. Next base: position 2,344,841 of record NZ_CM181238.1, on the reverse strand, counting down.
GGGGTTCACCTGGTTAAGAGGGAACATGGCGAGCGGGAGTGCCTTGGGTACGACCGGTGGCGCCAATAGCTGGGGCTCCGGTGAATGCCAGCCAGTCAAGCAATTGGGGCCGCTTTGCGGCCCATCGCCGCGGTTCGTCGCCACGGCAAGCCAGGCTCCCACAAGTACCGCGCATGGCTTGAATTCTAAGCGGTCGGGGTGGGAGCTGGCTCGCCGGCGATGGGCTGCGTAGCAGCCCCATTAGCCTTAATCGCCACACCCCCTTCAGGCTTGCGGCCTAACCGAACGTCCGCATGAAAGGTTCAGCACACTGCCGGATCGCAGCGGCTACCCGAGGGGCGCGCTCGCAAAGCTCGGCCGAACCGTCAAGCACCTGCTCCAATGCTTGCAACTGTTCACGTATGACATCTTCTGGCCTGACCACATCACACGCTCTGGCAAACTCCAGCAGCCCCTGGCGTGAAGCGAGCAATGATTTGTTGCCGACCAGATCCAGCGCCAATACGTCATCAGGAATGTAGGCCGTGGTGTTGACGATATCGTAGGCCGGGGCCAAGTGTGCATTGCGCTGGGTGGGGTCGGAATACAACAGACCAAAGTTCTTCAGGTGTGCATCGCCGTTTCCGACAATGCAACTCAGGCTAACCATCGCGAACAACTGCGCCAACGAGCTTTGCACTGCGTTGGGCGGGCAGAAAAGCCGTATGGCCTTGGCGATAGCTGAATAGCTCTTGCTGTATTTCTGCTCGGCAGCCAGCCCCATCAATGCAGCCATGTCCTCAAAACCGATAGGGTCTAGGTGCTCATCCCGGTCAAAGCGGCGCATGACGAAGAGTTTGGCATTCTCCGAGAGATAGAACTCCGGTACCGCGATTCCTGACTTTTTAGCCACCGACATACACAAGTATTCATTGATCGCCAAACCGGGAAACTCGTCCCGGCCGCTCTTGATGATCAAGTCCGAGGTTTTAGAGGTAAAACGCTGCGGCGCAGTGTCGTGCTGCTCCGGCACCAGTACTTTGGGCTGAACGCCAGATATCCCGGCGCGCAAGATGTAACGGTCGACCAAGGTGGCGAAAATGTCCTCTGCTCCGTCCCAGGCCAGAATCTCATCCAGCTTTTCTCCCGGAAATTGCTGGCGGCGCAGCAGCGCATCGACCTGATCGGAATTCACTGCAACCCGCCCGATTGGCGAGCTGCTGCCAGACAGCGCCAGCAAAAGCATGGGATCGACATTCGCCACTTTGGCCAGCCGATTGCGCAGCTGCTCCAGCACATAACCCTCAGGAAGGTTCATCTGGAAGATCGGGTGCAGCTCTCGGTGACGGTATTCTTCCAGGCGCGCAGGCATGAGCATACTGATCGCTGCAGACGCCCGCGCATCCTCACGGTAGCGGAACAGGTAGTCGCCCCCAGCATTGATAATCCTGCCGCTCTCGCCTTCAGGGGTTGCCACACGCAAGGTGGTCATCATCAGCTGAATACTCCCTCTATTTCATCCAGCGTAGGCATGGCAGCGGGCACCAAGGCAAACTCGCAATCCAGGGCTCCGACTACCCGCGCATAGGCTGTCATGCCTACCGTCAGGTCACCTTTCTCGATGGCAATGACCTTTTGCCGGGTGATGCCAGCCAACGCTGCGAGCCTGGCTTGCGTCAGCCCGCGATTCAGCCGCCGGTTGCGCAACTGTTCGCCCAGCCGGGTGGTAATCAGCGAGTAATCCATGTTCCATTTACGTGACAATTTAAGTTGGATGTAACATATACCTAACCCGAAAAGGAATCAACGTTTCTCTTGCACCATCCTCGGCCAAGGCCAGTCACTGCCTAAGCGGCAATGAACCTTCGTAGCTGCAGGCGTTCAGTTGTTCACGCCCCTGCGACAGCCACAAAGGATTGCCATGACCCCTGCTCGCCCCACTGCCCTCCCCGAGCTCCGCGTCGAACGTGAGCTGAGCCTGAGGGCGGTGCTCACTGGCGCGATGCTGGGCATCTTGCTCACCCCCTCAAACGTGTACGTCGGGCTGAAGATCGGCTGGTCATTCAACATGTCGATCATCGCCTTGCTGATCGGTTTCGCCTTGTGGAAAGGCCTGGCAGGGCGCAGAAATCAGCGCCCCCCGTGGACGTTGCACGAAAGCAACATCAACCAGACCGTGGCATCCGCCGCCGCCTCGATCGTTTCCGGCGGGCTGGTGGCGCCGATCCCTGCTTACACACTGCTCACCGGCCAGCAGCTGGACCCGGTGCCGATGATGGCCTGGGTGTTCTCGGTGAGTTTTCTGGGCATCTGGATCGCCTGGTACCTGCGCCCTGCCCTGCTCAACGACCCTGACCTGAAGTTCCCCGAAGGCATGGCGACCCTGGAAACGCTGCAGCAGATCTACCAGCACGGGCAGGAAGCAATAACCCGGATCAAGGTACTGTGCAGTGCCGCGCTGTTGTCCGGGCTGGTGAAATGGATCGACAGCTTCGCCTGGGCGATACCGCGCTGGTCACCCACACCTGGGCTGGAGCGCCTGACCTTCACGCTCGATCCTTCATTGTTGCTGATCGGCTTTGGCGGCATCATCGGCATTCGCGTGGGCCTGACGCTGCTGTTGGGCGCCGCACTGGCGTGGGGCGGGCTGGCGCCGTGGCTGATCGAGCATGCCTGGGTGGTGCTGGGCCCGAACGCCAGCGGCCCACAGTTTGCCGCGCTGGTGGAATGGCTACTATGGCCCGGCGTGAGCCTGATGGTGTGTGCGACCCTGACTTCATTGGCTGTTCGCCTGGTGCACGTGCGGCGGCGATCACCCGCTGATGCACTGACCGCCCGGCCGCCGCGCGCCAGGCTGCGTTTTGCCCCGGCGGCTGCGTCGGGCCTGCTGCTGTCCATCGCGCTGGTCGTGACCCTGCAGGCGCTGCTGTTCGGGATCGACTGGTGGATGGCGCTGTTGAGCATCCCGTTGGCGGTATGCCTGGCCGTGGTCGCCGCGCGCGTGGTCGGCGCCACTGGTATCGCGCCCATTGGCGCCATTGGCAAGCTGTCGCAGCTCAGCTTCGGTCTGGTCGCCCCGGGCCAGGTGGCGATCAACCTCATGAGCGCCAACACGGCGGGCGGCGCGGCCGGGCAATCGACCGACCTGATGAACGACTTCAAGGTTGGCCTGGCGATCGGCGCCACCCCGCACAAGCAGCTGATTGCGCAGTGCATCGGCATTTTCATCGGCAGCGTGGTCGGCGTGCTGGTGTACCTGATGCTGATACCTGATCCGCAGGCCATGCTGCTCACCGAACAGTGGCCGGCCCCGGCCGTGGCGACCTGGAAAGCGGTGGCCCAGACCCTGACCCAGGGCCTGGGTGCGCTGCCGCCGGAGGTGCGTTGGGCGATCGTGGCCGGTAGTGGGGCCGGCGTGCTGCTGGGCGCACTGGACAGCCTGCTGCCGCAGCGTGTGGCGCGCTGGCTGCCGAGCACCGCGGCGCTGGGGCTGGCATTCATTCTACCGGCATCGATCGCCATGATGATGGGCCTTGGCGCGGTGCTGACCTGGCTGGTCAGTCGCCGCTGGCCGAGCATCACCGAGCGCTTCGCGATCACGGCGGCAGCCGGGTTGATTGCCGGTGAAAGCATCATGGGCGTAGGGGCATCGTTCTGGGAGATGCTGCGCACGCTATAGCACTGCGATAATCGTGGCCATCCACTGCAATTGTCCCCTGCAGGGGACATCGCCCGCCGCCGCCTCACGTACAGTCATTTGCACACCTGAAGAGCCCTGAGCTCATACAAGAATAAGGACGTGCATTGCCATGCATCAGCCCCAAAGCGAGCCGCGGCGCTCCCTGTATTTCGACTATCACGTGTTCCCTGCCCACACCGCCAGCGTCGGCGCCGCGCACCCTGACCGCAAACCGGTGGTGGTGGTCGGCGCCGGCCCGATCGGCCTGACCACCGCCCTGGACCTGGCCCGCCATGGCATCGCCTGTGTGGTGCTGGCGTCTGAGCGGCAGCTCAGCGAAGGCAGCCGGGCAATCGTGTTCACCCGCCGCTCGATGGAAATCCTGCAACAAGTGGGCGTGGCCGAGCGGGTCTGCGCGCTGGGCCTGCCATGGAGCTGCGGCAATTCGTTCTACCGCAACCAGCTGGTGTTCCGCATGGAAACCCCGCACGACCCGGACGACCGCCATGCACCCATGACCAACCTGCAGCAGCCCTGCCTGGAGCAGTTACTGGCAGAGGCTGCCGAGGCCAACCCGCTGGTGGACATCCGCTGGGGCAACCACGTGACCGGCCTGGCGCAGCATGACGGCTTCGCCCGCCTGAGCATCGATACCCCTGCCGGCAGCTATGAACTGGACGCCGACTGGGTGGTGGCGGCTGACGGCGCCCGCTCGGCGATCCGCACCTTGCTCGGCCTGAAACTGGAAGGCACCGCCTACGAAGGGCGGTTCGTGATCGCTGATATCAAGATCGACCTGGACCTGCCCACCGAGCGGCTGGCCTACTTCGACCCCGCCTGGAACCCGGGCAACACGGTGTTGATGCATCGCGAGCCGGGCAATATCTGGCGCATCGACTACCAGCTGCCGGAAAACGAGACCCCGGAGCAGGCGCTGCAACCTGAGTCCTTGCGCCGGCGCATCAACGCTCAACTGGAGATGCTCGGCGTCAAAGCCCCTGAGTGGGAGATGGACTGGAGTTCGGTGTATTCGGCGCGTGCCCTGACGCTGCCGGATTATCTGCACAAACGCGTGATATTCGCAGGGGACGCAGCCCACCTGTTGCCGATTTTCGGGGTGCGTGGCGCCAACACCGGCTTCCAGGATTGCCACAGCCTGGTATGGAAACTGGCGTTCACCCTCAAAGGGCTGGCAGGCCCGAGGCTGCTGCCTTCCTATTCCACCGAGCGGGTCAGTGCCGCGCGGGAAATCATCAGCGAGGCCGGCAAGAGCACCCGGTTCATGGCCCCGCCCAGCGCTGGTTACCGGCTTGTACGTGATGCAGTGCTGTCGTTGTCCCTGACCCAGGCATTCGTCCGCCCGCTGTACCACTGGCGCACCTCGCGGCCGCACGATTACGCCGATTCGGTGCTCAATTGTGCAACTGACGACAACGACCTGTTCAGTGCTGGGCCGCGCAACGGTGCGCCGATGCTGAACATCAAGCTGGCCGAAAACGACTACCTGTTCGACCGCCTTGGTGCGTGTTTCCACCTGCTCTGCTTCACCGACAGTGACTGTATCCCCAGCGATGTGCGCGCGCAGGCGAATGCCATTCGCGACAGCGGCGTGCCCTTGCAGATCATCGCGATTGCGCAAAGCGCGCAGCCTGCCATCACCGGCGCCGACCAGCTGATCGACGACCCGACGGGCCATATCGCCAGCAAGTACGGCATCACCCGTGGCGGCGCCTACCTGGTGCGGCCGGACCAGCACATCTGCGCCCGCTGGCAGCAACTGTCTGCCGAAAAACTGCACCTCGCCATCGACACCGCCCTGGGCAAACACTGAGAGCAACCGCAATGAATACCCTTAGCGCAACAGACCTGGAAGTGGTTTACGACGTACTGGCCGAAGCCCTGGACCAGGCCACACCGGCCAAGGCCGAGCTGTTTCTGACCAAGCTGGCCTTGCTCGGTGCCCAGGCTATCGGCGATGCCCAGACCTTCACCGAACTGACCCGATCCGCCCTGCAGGACCTGTAGAACCTGCGGCTGCACAAGCACCGGCGCAGCCCTTGCCTTGCGCGCCGGCACAGCGGCCGGTGCCGCTCAAACCAATAATAATCAGGCGCCCAGATGCACCACACCACAGCCCCCATTACCACCGCAACAACCACCGGCAACCCGCAGCAAGCGGTAATGCGCAAGGTTTCAAGGCGCTTGCTCGGCTTTTTGTTCGCCTGCTTTGTGCTGTCGTTTCTCGACCGTATCAACATCGGCTTTGCCGGCCTGACCATGATGGGCGACCTGGGACTGAGCAGTACCCAGTTCGGCATGGCCACCACGCTGTTCTATATCGCCTACATCGCCTGTGGTATCCCCAGCAACATGGCGCTGGCCAAGGTCGGCGCGCGCAAATGGATCGGCAGCCTGATGATCGCCTGGGGGCTCGCCTCCACGGCGACACTGTTCGCGACCGATGCGCACAGCCTGTACTTGCTGCGAATCCTGGTCGGCATTACCGAAGCCGGTTTTCTACCTGGCGTGCTGCTGTACCTGACGTTCTGGTTCCCGGCGGCCTATCGGGCACGGGCCAATGCCCTGTTCATGATCGCCATGCCATTCACGGCAGGCTTCGGCTCGGCGCTTTCCGGCCTGATTCTTGGCCTGGACGGCACATGGGGGTTGCACGGCTGGCAGTGGCTGTTCCTGCTCGAAGGCATGCCATCGGTGATCATGGGTCTGGTGGTGTTCTACTACCTGAACGACAAGCCGCAACAGGCCCACTGGTTGAATGCGCAGGAAAAGCAGCATTTGCAGCACGCCCTGGCCGCAGACACCCCGGCAGCCACCCCCACCCCCGAAGACAAGGGCCCCAGCCTGCTGCGCGAAATGCTCTCGCCCACGGTGCTGATGTTCAGCCTGGTGTATTTCTGCCTGGTCAACACCCTGGCAATGATCGCCGTGTGGACGCCGTTGATCATCAAGAGCATCAGTGCCGCCGGCAGCAGTAACAGCACCATTGGCTTGCTGGCGATGATTCCACAGGTATGCACCATTATCGGCATGCTGGTGTGGGGCCTGCATTCCGACCGTACCCGGGAACGCAAATGGCACCTGGTGCTGCCCATGCTGGTGGCAGCGGCCGGCTGGATGTTCACTGCGTATGCCGGCGCCCCCCAGGTGCAGCTGGCAGGCATCTGCATGGCCGCCACCGGCTCGTACACCGCCATGTCGATCTTCTGGACCACCCCGGACCAGGCCATGTCGTTCAAGGCACGGGCGATCGGTATTGCGGTGATCAACGCGTTCGGCAACATCGGCTCGGCGCTCAACCCGCTGGTGGTCGGGTGGCTGAAGGACCTGACCCAAAGCTTCACTGCCGGGATTGTCTACGCCACGGTGCTGCTGGTGATCGGCGCGCTGTTGACCTTCTTGCTGCCATTGCCCTCGTCCACCCCAAAGCCAACACCGAACCTGTAGGGGATTGCCCAGCCCATTGAGCTGCGCTGTCGAGCAGAGAACTGATGCTGGGCGCTGTGGGAGCGGGCACGCCCGCTCCCACAAGGCCCCTGCTAAATCAGTAAGTCATGTGCAGTTCTATGAGCGAACTTGCACACCCCACAAATCAATGCCTCAAGCGCTTGCCGACACCGGGCGAGGTGCGCGCACACCCCACAACCAGTAACCCAGGGACAACAGGACCAGCCAGCCAACCCCGACATACATCGCTGTGCGGCTGGCCGGAAACCAACCAAGCACGCCAAAGATGAACACCATGAATGCAATCGCACACGCTGGCCCTACCGGCCACAGCGGCACGCGATATTCCAGAGCAGCCGCCTCTTCCTTGCTCATGCCACGGCGCATGGCCACCTGGGACAGCAGGATCATCAACCACACCCAGACAATGGAGAACGTAACTACCGAGGCGAGCACCAAGAACAGGTCCTCTGGCACCAGGTAGTTCAAGACCACCCCCAGCAACAGTGCGATGCCCATTACAGCAACCGTCATCCACGGCACACCGAAACGCGAGAGTGACGCGAAACCGGCAGGCGCCTGGCCGTTCTGCGCCATGCCGTACATCATTCGCCCAGCGCTGAAGATATCGCTATTGATCGCCGAAACCGCCGCAGAGATCACCACAATGTTCAACACGGTTGCCGCAGAACTGACACCCAGACCACTGAAGATCTGCACGAATGGGCTACCGTGACTGCCAATACCCGTCCAAGGGTAAATGGCCATGAGTACCAGCAGGGTAAGGATGTAGAACAACAGGATGCGCAGTGGCACCGAATTGATCGCCTTGGGCAGCACGCGCTTCGGGTCCTTTGCCTCCCCTGCAGTAATACCGATCATTTCGACCCCGCCGAAGGCGAACATCACCACGGTAAAGGAGGCAATCATGCCACTGACGCCATTGGGGAAGAACCCACCATGGCTCCATAGATTCGAGATGCCGGCAACAGTGCCCGTACCAGTATTCAGCTGGATACCCAGCAGCAGCACGGCGGCCCCTGCGACAATCATGGCGACGATGGCGGTTACCTTGAGCAACGACAACCAGAACTCCATCTCGCCGAACACTTTCACGCTGCACAGGTTCAGCGCCCCGATAAAGAACACTATCCCAAGCACCCAGACCCACGCGGGTGTTTCAGGGAACCACAGCCCCATGTATATGCCGAACGCCGTCACGTCTGCCAGGCACACCATCAGCATCGAGAACGCGTAACTCCAGCCCGTCAGAAAGCCTACATAACGACCGAGGTACTGGCTGGCATAGTGGCCGAACGACCCGGACACCGGGTTGTGAACCGCCATTTCGCCAAGGGCGCGCATCATCATGTAAATGGCTGCGCCACCGATCAGGTAGGCCAGCAACACCGAAGGCCCTGCCAACTTTATTGCCGATGCCGAGCCATAAAACAGCCCCGTACCGATAGCAGAACCCAAGGCCATGAAACGAATATGCCGGGTAGTGAGACCCCGCTTGAGTTGCGGTGAGGATTGAGCGTTCATAGATACCTTCTTGATTTTATTATCAGGCCCGCACAACACCGATGCTGCGCGGTTTAATCAGGCACGCGTCATTGCACTCATCAAGCCCTTGGCCACAACACCGGGAACAGTTCATGGTCCATCGTGGCACCGCTGGCCAGTTGCGTTTCAAGCCCGGGAAACGGTGGCGAGGTTTTCCATTGGCGTGGTGCGTGAGTAATGTCGTCGCCCAGGAGGCGCACCGAAAAAGCACGCCGCCGGCGATTGCCACCGACACCGCCAGAGGCGTGTAACGTCAACATGTGGAAGAACACCGCATCACCTGGCGCGAGCTCCCAGCCGAGGATATTCCAGGCGCTGCGATCGGCCTCGATATCCGGCAGGTCGGCCAGGCTGCCTTCCGGGAACCATTGCGCCTGGCTGTCGAGGAAACTGCGCGGCATCAGCCAGGGGCCAAGGTGCGAGCCGCCGACAAACTCCAGGGTGGACTCCCTGGCGACGGGATCGATCGGCATCCACATGCTGCAGTTCTGGCGCCCATCGATGTTGTAGTAGGGCTGGTCCTGATGCCACGGCGTGCGCTGGCGGGTATTGGGCTCCTTGACCAGCAGGTGGTCGTGATACAGCCGGGCTGTTTCGCTGTTCATCAATTGCGCGGCAACGCTACCCACCCGGCTTTCGAAGATGAACTGGCGATAGGCCGAAATATCGCCCCAGTTGCAGAAGTCCTCGAAGAACCAACCCGGGTCATCCGGGCGACTCGCGACTTTGGCGCGTTCACTTGGCGCTTTCAAATTCTGTTCAATGCCGGTTTCCAGCAGGGCAACTTCTTCTGGCGTGAACAATTGACGTACGCAGACAGCACCCTCGCGCTGGAATGCCTCGATGGTTTCTTCAGTTAGTTGAAATTCGGCGGACGGTTTCATAGAGCACCCTTTAGTCTTTTTATTGGGCAACAGCACCCCTGCCAGGTGTATGAACGCGATAAGCAAGGTGCGCAGCGAGTATTGCGTTTTGGCACCAATAGGAAAAGAATATAATTCCTAATTTTGAGTATAGGAAAACATGATAGGGTTCTCCTTCCGACAGCTCGAATACTTCGTCGCCGTGGCCGAACATGGCAGCATCAGTGCTGCCGCCAGGGCCCGCCACGTGTCCCAGCCTTCGGTTTCGGTTGCGATTGCCCAGCTGGAAGAGGCGCTGAACGAGCGGCTGTTCCGCCGCCAGGTCAGTCGCGGGCTCGAGCTTACTGCTGCGGGCACGCGGCTACTGGCCCAGGCACGCGAAATCATTGGCATGGCCATCGCCATGAATCAAAAGGCGGAGACCGCTCCGGGCTCACTGCGCGGCAACCTGTCGCTTATCTGTTTTCAGGACTTGGGGCCTTATTACGCGCCGCGGTTGCTATCCGGTTTTCGCAAGCAACACCCCGATGTCGAGGTCACACTGTTCGAGACTGATCTGGCAGGGGTACACCGCCACCTCAGTGCCGGTAAAGCCGAGCTCGCGCTGACTTATGACATAGGCCTTGATCCCTCGCTGCCGCGCCAGGTACTGGCGCAATTGAAACCCTACGCGCTGGTCGCCACTGACCACCGGCTAGCCGGCCTGGCAGCGATACCCCTGCATGAGCTGGCGCAAGAGTGCGTGATCCTCGAGGACATCGCCCAAACCCGCGAGTATTTCCTGTCACTGTTCTGGGCGCACAACCTGCAACCGCGTACCCAGCAATTTACCCAGACGTTCGAGATGCAAAGGGGCCTGGTCGCGCATGGCTACGGGGTTGCCCTGTCATGCACCCGGCCTGCCGGCGACCACTGCTATGACGGCACCCCGCTGTTGTGCCGGCCATTACTGGAAGAGGTATCCCCGCAGAAAGTGGTGCTGGCGCAATCCGCTGCAATGCACCCTTCGCCGGTCGCGGAGGCATTCAGCCGTTGGGTTGCTGGTGAGGTTGCAGGCGGAGCGGTCTGAAGCCGGACTCTTCGCGGGCCGGCCCGCTCCTTGGATGCAGTACCTGCACGGCACGATGTGCGCCGCATCACGTTCCGGAACACGCTAGTACATGCGTACTATTCTCCGCGCGGCGAGCGCTCCCGATACTCCCGGTGTTAATGCGTTGCACCTAAGGAATGCCATTGCCCTCGAGGCTGGCAGCCACTTGCGTGGCATCAAATGGAGTATCTGGAGTCGCCATGAACCCCCTATTCAGACTTTCCCCGCTCACGTTCGCGATCACCCTCGCCATGCTGCCGAACGCCCACGCGGCGGACTACATCCTCGACAGCGGGCAAGACACCTTCAGCAGCGACCGCGCGTATGACGGCACGGTGTCACTGCGCCCCGGCAACGGTGTCCCTGCCAGCCTGACCATCAACAACGGTGCCGAACTCACCAGCAAAGGCGGGCGAATAGGTGGCTCGCTTACCAACAACGAAGCCAGTGCGGCCATGGCCACCGTCACGGTCCAGGGCCCCGGTACCCGCTGGGTGGTGCCGCGGACCGCTGCCGTGCTGGGCAACACCCTCGTTGTTGGCGGCGCCGGCCAGGGCACGCTGAATGTGCTCGACGGCGGGCAAGTGCTGGTGCGCGACCTTCAGCTCAGCGACAACGGCAATGCCGGCAATGCCCTGTCCCGGGCGAACCTGCTGGTCAGCGGTCAAGGCTCGAAGGTGGATGCCGTCAACGTGACCTCAGGCGGGGTGTTTCTCTACGACTCGCGCATTACCCTGAAGGATGGTGGGCAGCTTGCCAGCGAACGCGTGGCCATCAACTCGATCAGCGAGCTGTCCGGCGCCAACACGCGCTGGGACAACACTGGGACCTTCCGTAACCGCAACGACATGAGCCTGAGCAATGGCGCGGTGCTGACCAGCGACTCCATGGAACTGGGCTCTGCCAACATCGGCCGCAACACCGTGGTCAGCGTATCCGGCGCAGGCACGCGCCTGGCCACGCGCACGCTGACCGTGGGTACCACGACCTACAGCACCAACCTGGTGCTGTCCGATGGCGCCGAGCTGAGCAGCACCGAGGGCATCGACATCAGCGAGCTGACCAGTATCAACTCGGCTGCACGCGGCACCCTCAGCATCGGTGGCGGGGTTGTCAGGGATGACAGCCGCACCGATATCGACGCCATCACCGCCGGCGCCGCGCAGGCCGCCGGGCGCCTGGACCCGCAAACGGCGATCCGCTTTGGCGCCGGCAGCGGAGCGCTGGCGTTCAACCACACCGACAGCGACCTGCAGGTCAGCAACAGCATCAGTGGCGCAGGGCGTGTCTACGCCTTCAGCGGCAATACCACCCTCAGCGGCGACCTCAGCGGCATGTCCGGCAGCACCGTGGTGCGCGGCGGGCGCCTGGTGCTGGCCGGCGATGTTGACCAGAGCAACCCACGCGGCACCTCGTTGCTGAGCGTCGGCAACGGCACCCTGGTGGTCAACGGCACCGTCGGCCACACCGACGCCGCCGGCAACTACAGCAACCGCGCTCAGGTACTGGACGGCGGCGTGCTGGCCGGTAGCGGTCAGGTCGGTACAACCCAGGTTGCCTCGGGCGGTACCCTCTCTCCGGGTGAGGGCGCGCTGGGGACCTTGTCGATCAAGGGCGACCTGGACATGGCGGCCGGCTCGCGGTACGCCGCAGACATCGCCGGCGATGGCGGCTCGGACCACGTCAATGTCAGCGGCACCGCGACCCTGCGTGGCACGCGGGTGGATGTGACCACGCTGAATGATGCGCAAAGCTACCAGACCGGGCAAACCTACACCTTGCTGGCCGCCCAGGGCGGCGTAGTCGACGGTGCCGCCGCCGGCACCGCGTATGCCCAGGCATTCACCCAATCCGCGTTCCTCGACGTCAGCCTGCAGCGCACGGCCAATGAACTGAACCTGACCATCGCGCAGAAGACCACCACGCCGGAACCGCCTGTAGAGCCGCCTGTAGAGCCGCCTGTGCAACCGCCGGTCGAGCCGCCTGTGCAACCACCGGTGCAGCCTCCGGTAGAGCCGCCTGTGCAGCCTCCGGTGCAGCCGCCTGTCGAGCCACCGGTGCAGCCACCCGTCCAGCCGCCAGAAACGGGCGGGCCAGGCACACCGGGGATCTTCCAGACCGTGGCGCTCACCGAGAACCAGTGGAACACTGCGGGCGCACTCAGCGTTCTGCAGCAGAGCGGCGACCCGCTGCGGCTGTACAACAACCTGCTGGTGCTGGATGCCGACAGCGCGCGCAATGCCATCGATCAGCTCTCCGGCGACTACCACAGCAGCACCGGGACCGCGTTGATCGCCAACAGCCAGGTGGTCTCCGGCGTGCTGGGCACTCGTCTGCGCAGCCTGTTCGACAGCACCACGGTGCGCATGCCGCTGGGTGCATCGAGCCTGATGCCAACCACCCCTGAAGCGCAGGGCGGGGCCTGGGCGCAAACCTTCGGCAACTGGTCGCGGCTGGACGGCAATAACGGCGCCAGCGGCCTGCATCAGCGCACCGGCGGTGTGCTGATGGGCGCCGACGGCAGCTTCAACCCCGACTGGCGCGCCGGCGTCTACGGTGGCTACAGCCGCACCAAGTTCGATGCCGACGACCGCGATGCCAAAGGCCACAGTGACAACTACCACCTGGGCCTGTACACCGGTGCCCAACTCGATGCCCTGCGCCTGAGTGCAGACGTCGGCTACACCTGGCACAAGCTGGACAGCAAACGCAACGTGGCCTTTGCCGGCTTCACCGACCACCTCAAGGGCAAGCGCGACGCCAACACGCTGCAGGCCAGTGGCGAAGCAGCTTATCGCATCGGCCTGGGTGCGGTGGCGCTGGAGCCGTTCGTGGGCGTTTCCTACGTGAAATACGACGCCGACAGCTTCCGTGAAAAAGGCGGTGCAGCGGCCCTGGATGTGTCCAGCGAACAGCAGGACACCTGGTTCTCGACCGTGGGCATGCGCGCTTCGACACACACCCGCGTGGCCAACCACGACACCCAGTTCTACGGCTCGCTGGGCTGGCGCCGCGCGTACGGTGACCTGGACCCTGGCAGCACCCAGGCCTTTGCCGGCGGCCCGGACTTCGCGGTACAGGGGATCGCCCAGACGCGCAACGTGGCCATGACCGAAGTGGGCGCGAAGGTGCAACTGAACCGCCAGACGGATGTGGGGCTGTCGTATCAGGGCCAGTTCGGTTCGGACGCCCGCATGCACTCGGTGAATGCGGGGATCACGGTTCGCTTCTGAGCCACGGGGCTGCTGCGCAGCCCCGCTTCATCTGGCTGCCTGGCTGACAAATTGGTTATCCTGCTCAACAGCCCCCGCCAGGCTAATGCCAGTCAGTCAAGGCTAAAGGGGCTGCTGCGCAGCCCATCGAGTCCACGCCATGCGCCGTAATTGTGGGAGCCTGGCTTGTCGTGGCGACGAACCGCGGCGATGGGCCGCAAAGCGGCCCCGATTGCTTGACTGACTGGCCTTCACCCGCCGGGCCGCGTACAACAATAAATCATGCCTTGTCCCCACGGAGCTCAGCATGGAATTCTGGCCATTACGCCCATCCACCAGCGACTTCCGCCTGAGCGTCGAGCAAACCGCCAGCCTGCTCTCGCGCACAAGTGAAAGCCACGGCAAGCTACTGGCCGCCGACATGCTGAAATTGCTCGGCGCTCAGGTGCCCCTGGCACAATGCACCCTCTTCGCCTACAGCCCCAACCGCAGCCCGCAGATCATTTCCTTTGCCGACCGCGCCCGCATGCTCGAGCTGCCCAGAATCTCCAGCAACTACGCCGAACGCTTCTACAGCATGGACGGCAACCAGCAGGCGATGACTGCACGCCCTACCCCCTCGAGCGCCGAGCGCATCATGGTGCAACGCCAGGGCATCGAGGACATCGCCCACCGCGACTACCGACGCATCTGCTACGAGCTGCCGCAAATATCCGAGCGCGTCGCGCTGCTAAGCCACTGCGATGGCAACCGCTGGCTGTCGATAAATTTCTACCGCGGCCGAGAACACGGCCGCTTCTCAGCCAACGAGATCAATGTCATCGAAACAGCCGCCCCGCTGATCGTCCAAATCTCCCGCCTGCACTACCGCGCCTATCTTGAAGCCAATGAAATGCCAGCGCTGCTCAGTGAGCGCGTCATCAGCCTGTACCCGGAACTGACCCGGCGTGACCATGAGCTGCTGCAGCTGATGCTGGCCGGCTGCGACGTGCAAGCCATCAGTACGAGCATGGGCATACAGCAGTCGAGTGCGGCCACCTACATCAAGCGGCTGTATCGCAAGCTGGGGATTGCCGGCCAGCGGGAGTTGCTGGCCCTGGCGACCCAACGCAAGTGGTCGAGCCCGGTTCATTGACGGCCCCTCTACTCCAGGGCCGCCATGGGATCAGCGGCAAAGAAACCTTCATCGGCAAGCCGACGCGCCCTGGCAACACCCCAGGCTAACGCCCGGGCCATCGACTCGTTTGGCCGCGAGGCAAACGCCTCTTCGTGTAATGCCATGCCGGAACGCGCATACACCCCCAGGAACATCTGCGTGCTACCGGTGCGCGAAAGCCTCACCTGCACGTCGATCCGGCTGCCGTCGCCCAGCGTTTCTTCATGGGAGCGGTGGTGAAGCGTAGGATCGACCCATGCCCAGTAAACGTTACCCCTCATTCGCATATAGCCCTCCAGCGACCAACATTGGCAGTGTCCAAAGGCGCGCGGGGAATCCTACTTTCGAATTAGCCCCATCCAACTGGATCGACCACTGGAGATGGCAAATTGCTTCATTTTTTTCATCTCTATAAACACCGCTTCACGGGCACATCAGTGAAGTGCTATCACCGCGCCCTGTACCACCACTCACGCGGAAACAGATTTGCTATGATCGCTGCTCTTCTTCGCTGGGTGAGCTGCCCGTTCACCCAAGCCATGTACACCCTGCTGGAAGCCCCCGATGAACAAATTGATCCTGCCTGTCGCCATCTTCTTCAGCGTCCTGATCAGCGGAAAGATCGCCGAGCATTACGGCCTGGAAGGCAACTGGAAGATCGGCCTGCTGTGCCTGGTGGCCGCTGCCGTGCAGATCGCGGTCAGCCGTTTCCAGCGTGCACAGCGGCAAAAAGCATCGCGATGATCACGGTCTGGGGACTTTTCTTTCACCTAATTTTCACGAGGCCCCAGGGACAATCGCACCATCCCTACGTGATAGACCTTGGCCCGCTTCGGCGGGCTTTCTTTTGCCTGCGATTTCGCTTCCATCCAGGTGTCGAGGCCAGCCACAATTGCCCATCAGCTCCAAGCTCGGACGCACGGCATGCTCACCACCCTCGCCATCGGCAACTACCGCTCCATCAACCATCTCGTCCTGCCCCTCGGCCAGCTCAATCTGGTAACGGGCGCCAACGGCAGCGGCAAATCCAACCTCTACAAAGCCCTGCGCCTGCTGGCCGAAACCGCCCAGGGCGGGGTAATCGAAGCTCTCGCGCGCGAAGGTGGCCTGGACTCCACCTGGTGGGCCGGCCCGCAAACCAGTGCGCGCATGAAGCGCGGCGAAGTGCCCATCCAGGGCCAGCACCCAAGCGAAGCCAAACGCCTGCGCCTGGGCTTCGCCACCGAAGATTTCGGCTTTGCCATCTCCCTCGGCCTGCCGATCCCCGTGCCCTACCCAACCGCCTTCATGCTCGACCCCGAGATCAAGTGCGAAGCCATCTGGGGCGCCGGCGCCTATCGCCCCGCCTCGCTGCTGGTCGAACGCAAGAACGCCATGGTGCGCGCCCGCGAGGGCAACAGCTGGACCGTGCTCGACCAGCATGCCGACAGCGGCGAAAGCTTTTTCAACATTGTCGGCCGCCCCCGCCAGGCGCCAGAGATTGGCGACCTGCGCGCGTTCATCAACAGCTGGCGGTTCTACGACCACTTCCGCATCGACCGCGACGCGCCTTGCCGCCAGCCACAGCTAGGGACCCGCTCGCCGGTGCTGCATCACGATGGGCGCAACCTGGCTTCGGCGTTGCAGACCATTATCGAGATTGGCGAGGTTGAAGACCTTACAGCGGCCCTGGAGGACGCGTTCCCCGGTAGCCGGCTTGAGATTGATGCGCCGCCGGGAGGGTTGTTCAGCGTGCGGCTGCATCAGCATGGGCTTTTGCGACCGCTGGGCGGGGCTGAATTGTCCGATGGGACCCTGCGTTACCTGCTGTTGATGGCGGCGCTGCTTACCCCACGGCCACCGTCGCTGGTGGTGCTGAACGAACCGGAAACCAGCCTGCATGCCGACCTGCTGCCGGCCCTGGCGCGGCTGATCATTCGCGCTTCGCAACGCAGCCAGGTGTGGGTGGTCTCGCACAGCAAGCCGCTGATCGACGCGCTGACGGCGTGCGACGGGTGCAATGTGCTGGAGCTTGAGAAGCATCACGGGCAGACCCAGTTGCGTGGGGTCGGGTTGCTGGATGAGCCGCTTTGGCGATGGGTTGATTGAGTTGGGCCGATGGCAGCCTATCGGGGAATGCCAGTCAGTTAACCAATGGGGCCGCTTTGCGGCCCATCGCCGGCAAGCCAGGCTCCCACAAGTACGGCGCATGGCTTGAATTCGATGTGGCGAGAATGCCTGTCAGTCAAGCAATGGGCCGCTTAGCGGTCCATTGTCGGCAAGCCTGGATCCCACAAGTACGGCGCATGGCTTGAATTCGATGTGGCGAGAATGCCTGTCAGTCAAGCAATGGGCCGCTTAGCGGTCCATTGTCGGCAAGCCTGGATCCCACAAGTACGGCGCATGGCTTGAATTCGATGCGGTCTGGGTGGGAGCTGGCTTGCCGGCGATGGGCTGCGCAGCAGCCCCATCAGCCTTGACTGACTGGCTTTAGCCTATAGGGCCTTTGCTTCGCTGCATGGCACCGGCTTCATCGGTGTTCGCGGGGAACCCACACATGCGCTGTACCCGCACGACTCGGCGCTGGCAAAATGCGCCTTTCAAGAATAGCCCCAGCCATGGATTGCAAATGTCAGGAACAAGTGGTTTCACCGCCAACGATATCGCCCAGGCGATGAAGGCCAAGGCACAGGACGCCTTCGGCGAAAAGGTCACCGCGCCAGTCAATGTGCAAAATGTGCAGCAGCACCGGGCCGAGCTCACCTATACCGTCACCGCCAACTACGCGTTCGAGTACCAGAGCCGCTACGTCAGCCAGGCAACCGGCCCGCTGTATGACCAGGCCGATATGCGCGCGGTACTCAGCCATCGACAGCAACAGCTGCTGGCCGCACCAGGTTTTCTGCGGGACCAGACTCAGGCGCAGCTGAAAAGTAATGTCAGCCGCTACCGAGAGCCTGGAAAGTTTCGCATCCTCACTGACCAGAATGTTTACTGCGGCATCGAAGACTGCCAGGGGTGCGCCGGACATGGCACAACCCAATGCTCCAGATGCAGGGGCAGCGCCCTCGAACCGTGCGATCGATGCTACCGCTCATTACGCCTGCCTTGTAACGTTTGCAACGGCAACCGCAGGCCCGGCATGCCTTGCAACAGGTGCAATGATTCGGGAACGATCCCCTGCCACATCTGCCACAGCTCAGGGAACATCACCTGCAGGTCGTGCCGAGCGGGCAAGGTCACCTGCGCCACGTGCAAAGGCGCTTGCCAACTGATCTGCGAATACCATCTGGACGTCTTCGCAGACACCTCCGTGAACTTCCAATGGGGTGCGATGAGTGCAGACTGGTTGCTGCCAGCCCTGCGGGAAGTGATGAACACCCCGCACCGCCACCAGGTATTTGCCGTGGATCGCTACCAGACCACCGCCGACCAGCCAAACGTGTTTACCGCCAGCGGTCACGCGGTCGCGGCACAGGCGCAAGTGACCTATCAACAGGCAAGCGGCACCTGCCGGTTCATCGGCCCCAACCTGCACACCGTGTTCCTTGATGGCGTGCTCAGCGGCGGCTTCAAGAAAGCCGTCGACGGTGTGCAGCAATACACCAACATCTGGCAGGTCAACCAGGCATCGAACAGCAAGATCGCGCGCTTGCTGATAAAGGAAATGGAGCGCGAGACCGACGTCGAGAAAACCTCACCCGTGCGTAACGGCATCATCAGCGCGGCCGACGCGACTGCTTTCATGGATGCCCGTAATCGCTCGCTTTACCACATCATCTCCACCAGCCTGAAGTTCCGCTTGAGCGCCGTGCTGGGGCTGGCGTTCTCGTTAAGCGCAGTGATGACCGTGCTGTATGGGGCAATGAGCTTGCTGCACCGCAACACACCCAGTGCCATGGCCGGGAACGAGGGTTACATCGGGCTGTTTGCGCTGGCGCACAACCCCGACTCGGTAGTGGCGGCGTTCATGTTGCCGCTGCAATCGCTGATTAACAGCGTGGCACAACGCGGGGATTACTGGCCGCTGGCCTGCTGGGGGCTGGTTGCCCTGGTCTTCAACCGAATGGTCCTGCCCCTGCTGGCACCCAAGGTCTGGCGCTGGACCGAGGGCCATCTGCTACGCGCCATTGTGCTGGCCGTGCCCGGCATCCTGCTGCTGAATCTGTTCATGGCCCTGCATCCGTCAGGCTATGTAGTGCTCAGGTTTACCGAACTGATGCCTGACATTCGCCTGACCGGTGCCCTGGGCAGGACGACGCAATGGTTGATCACCTATGTGCCACAGATCTTTGCCTTGTCGCTGGTTGTTGCGCTGCTCAGGTACAAGGCCGCGGGGATGCATTGGGGGCGGCGCCAACTCAGGATGCTGCTGCAGAAACGCGATGTGGCCGGGTATCTGTCGCTGATCAAGTGACACCGGGCGGTGTAATGACCGATGCCGTATCCGTCTGGGCAGACAGGGTCAGGAACGCAAGGTGCGTTTCATACCGTTCCAGCACGTCGTCGATGATCTGCTGCCTGGTCAAACCCATCAGGTCATAGCCACCCGAGCCGGTCTGGGTGTAAACCTCCAGGCGGTAGTACACGTCGGTCTCCCGCGACATGCGGCCGCCGAACATCGGCACCGGTGCCTCTACCATGGCAACGTGGTAGAGGAAGTCGCGGAACGTGTCCATCGGCAGCCGCAGTATCGGCTCTTCGATGCCGTAGGCATTGCTGATGTTTTCACGCTCGACCTGGTAGTCCTGGTTACCGAATTCGGCGGCGACTTCATCCAGTGCAGGCCGGACAGTGCGCTGCAGAAACTGGCTGACCTGGCGCTGCGACGGAAACGCACGCATCTGCTCCAGCCGCTGCTTCCATGAACGCTCTGGCACGTGGCCACCGATCGGGGCCATCGATGGCCGTCGCAGCACCTGCCCTTCGCGCTCGGCACGTTCCATGCGCAACACCTTGTAGAACGAGGCCATGACCAGGTAGGCAATGACCGTGACCGGCAAGGCGAAGATCAGGGTGGCGTATTCCATGGTGGTCACCCCTCCCGCAATCAGCATCGCCACGGTGAGTACCGCAGTCATGATCGCCCAGAAGATGCGCAGCCAGCTCGGCCCGTCATGCGAAGGGTCCGGGATCGACGTAGAAAAGTTCGACATCACCATCGCGCCCGAGTTGGCGCTGGTCAGGTAGAACAGCAGCCCGGACAGCGTCGCCAGGCCGATCAGGAACATCGCGCCAGGGAACATGCCGAGCAGCGCGTACCAGCCTCGCTCCGGGCTTTGCATTGCCAGTTCGGCGAATTCGGTGTTGCCCTGCATCACTTGAAACAACGCGGAATTACCAAACAGCGAGACGATGATGAAGTCACACAGCACCGGCGCTGTGATGGCAGCGATAACGAATTCGCGCAGGGTGCGGCCACGGGAGATACGGGCCAGGAATACCCCCACGAACGGCCCCCAAGCCAGCCAGAACGCCCAGAAGAACAATGTCCATGAGCCCATCCAGTCGGTGGTGCCAGGCTGGTAAGCAAAGGTTTGCAAGGTGCGTGCGGGGAATGTGACGATGAAGCGGCCGATGTTTTCCACCAGCGCATTCAATAGAAACGCCGTCTGCCCGCTGAACAGGATGTAGAGCATCATCGCCACCGCGCTCCACAGATTCAGCTCGGCGATCCAGCGGATACCCCGGTCGACACCGGAGGTGGTCGCGGCGATGGTCAGCAGCACCGCACCGCCGACCAATGCGATCTGCAGCCCAAGCCCCTCTGGCAGGCCGAAGATGAGCGAGAAGCCGACGTTCAGCAACACCACGCCGATGCCCATCGAGGTGGCGACACCGAACACCGTGCCGATCAACGCAATGATGCTGATACCATCCCCAAGCGGGCCCCGCACGCGCTTGCCCAGCAAGGGATACAGCGCCGCTCGAATCGACAGCGGCATGCCCCAGCGGTAAGCAAAATAGCCCATGGCCATGCCCAGCAATGCATACATCGCCCAGCCAGCGATGCCGTAGTGGAACATTGTCCAGACCACGGCATCCTGCATGGCCGCCGGCGTGCCGCCTTGGCCAGCGGGCGGTGTGAGGTACTGCACGACCGGCCCGGTGACCGAGTAGAAGAGCATGTCGATACCCACGCCTGCCGCGAACAACATGGCGACCCAGGTCACCAGCTTGTATTGCGGCCGCGAGTGATCAGGCCCGATGCGCACGTCACCTTCCTTGGAAAACGCCACCCACAGCACAAAGGCGATCACCAGCGTCATGGTCAGCACGTAATACCAGCCGAGGTTGATCGCGATCCAGTCCACAATCAGCTTCATGGTCGTGCGCGCTTCAGCGGGGCTGAGTATCGTGCAAATCGAGAACGCCAGAATCACCACTGACGAAATGATCACTACCGACCAGTTGATATGCGACTGGTAGTCTTCGATGAGCTCTTGCGGGCCTTTGCTGAGGTCACTTCGCGACACGGGCGCATCGTCTTCATGACGCTCATGGCGGCGGTCCAGACCACCGAAGCGCTTGCGCTCCAGGGCGGCGCGTAGCGGTTCATTTTCAGCGTTCGGCATCGGGCCATTGGGCTGTATTGTGTTCGGCTGATCCTCGTCAGACGGTTTGACAGGCATGGTCTACTCCTACTTCGATGTGGCTTGAAGCACACGGGGAACGGGTGAGCGCTCGCTGATTGGAAACGCTGCGGGATCAGATGTCGGCAGCCGTACGCATGGACGGGCAAACACCTGGGGGATTACACGGGGAGAATGGCGGTGCGGCGAAAAAATCACCTCGCCGAGGGACCTACCATAACATTTTCTGCAGGGATGGCTTTGATCGGGGGCGTTAACTCACTGATTTCACGTTGAACTTGGTCTGATGGGCACGCAGCAGCCTTGCTCGAAATCTGAAAGCCTGCACAATCTTTGTGGGAGCGGGCACGCCCGCGAACACCGGCACAGCCGGGTCCATCAATCGCTTCGCCCGCTTCGAACCCTAAACCGCCGCTGCAGCATCCCCTCCAACACAGGCGCTGGCCTGAGATCCGATTTCATTCAAACTTGAAATGCTGATCAGACACCGTCTGGTCGCTCACCGAAGCTTCCTACCGATTGACAGGCTGCAGCTGACATACTGCAAATTCGATGTACGTAAAGCTAGCCCATGTAGCCACCAGGAGAACCTACATGGCACGCGACAATACGTATTATCTCAATGAGGCGCTGTACATCAGTGCGCAAGCACCAACAGGTATTGAACTGAGTTTTATTGGTGGCGGTGGGGGTGGGCCGGGCGCAGGTGGCTGGGGGCTAAGCGATGGTTATCCACGTGGCACCAGTCCAACCAAAAACGACATTGCTCGGGTCATTTCCACGCGCCGGGTGCTGACAGAAGAATTTCAGATCATCGAAAAGGACTATTCAGATAAGTACGCTGCTGAAACAAGCCAGCTTCCTGAAACCATAAATGCACTGAAAGCTCAGATCAAAGCCGAGGCAAGCAGTACAAACGGCGCCGTATCCACACTCGTAACAGAGCAACAGATACTGTCGTTACGCATCAGCCAGATTCGTGATGGCTATTTGCAAATTTTACCGGAAGCCAATAACTACTTTGGCGTACCCGCATTCTACAAGCGCGGCGACTCAATGATGAGCCGGTTTCTGGACCCGGGATTCTTCGCAGCGACAACGGGCCAGGAATTGGGGGTGGAATGGGCCACAAGACTGCAGAAATCCTGGGAGGGTTCGTACCGTTTACACCTGGAAGCTCAGAAGCACCAAGCATTGGCGGACGTACTTCATGCACTGGCAAGCCAAGTAGACCAGGAAGAGCTCAGCCTTCCTGCGGATTTGCCGCAAATGATTGCGCGCAGAACGGCGCAGATTCAAACAGAGCGGCAAATACATTTCGATTGTTTACCCAACGTGCTTCAGCATGAGCTGGGTCAAACCGTCATTGACGACGCGCTCACGCTTGTTCAAACCTTCAGCGCCTACTTGGCAACCGCTGCGGCCTTGCTACAGGCCAAGCAATCGCAAATACCGCAGTATCATGATCGAAATCCACGCATCAACAGCCCCCTGTCGAAACCGCAACTTGAAGGGCTTTTGCATCTTGTAGATGAGCAACGCTTGCGCCGGGCCGGCCCCCGCTGGCAGGAATATCACCGGGCACTGGCGCTAACCGAATCGATCAGATTTCTGGGTGTATATGCAGGTGCCACGCAGAATCTGATGCAGCGCGCGACTGAAGTGGAAAACCTCCTGAGTCAACTCGCTGCTCAGGAAGAAGCTGCACGCCAACAAGCCGAAGCCGAGCGCTTGGCTGCGGAAGCCGAACGGCAAAGGCAAGAAGCCCAGCGACGCAGCATCTCTTATATCAATGGCGTGCGTTTAGCGGGATCAACGCCAGCCGTAATCCCCATTGGTGCTAGCACTTTTGCGGTGGCCGAAGCAGCTTACTCAGCCTTGGGAGAAGCGATCGGGGCCGCAATAGCCCGCCTTGTTGCTACGGCTATCCCCTCGCTTACAGTCGGCACGCTTGCGATGGCGTGGCCGTCAGCGCTGGGCAACAGTGAACGCCACTACCTCATCAGCACACCCCTAGGTAGCCTCAGCCCTGCCGGTGGACCTGACCTTGCTGCCTTGGCGGCATCCTCGACCAGCATCGACCTGCTCTACCTTCTGGCGGGGGTTGAGAACGAAAACGAGCTGGATCTCTATGTGGTGCCGGGCGGCAAGCCAGTGGCGGTACGCGCAGCAACGTTCGACAGTGAACGGCAGGTGTACAGTCTGACACTGGATAATCCGCAGCGAATTTTGACCTGGACCCCCGTTAGCGCGCCGGGCGGTGAAGAGGGAAGCTCCACCAGCCTGCCGCAAGTCCCGCTAGGTGCCGTCGTGTACACCGGCAGCAGCCTGAACCCTGTCATCATCGAGCAGGAGGGCTATCCCGCGCTTGACCTGCTGGACCAGGAACGGCTGATCATCACCTTCCCCATAGACTCTGGATTACCGCCTATTCTGGTGGTGTTCAGGAGCCCGAGATATGAGCCGGGCACTGCCATGGGCTCAGGGGCGCAAATCGATGGTATCTGGCTTGGAGACATAACCAGGGAGACCGGAGCAAAAATCCCGACGCAAATTGCAAATGCGCTGAGGGGAAGAGAGTTTCGAGATTTCGATGCGTTCAGAACCGCATTCTGGAAGGCGATATCCGATACCCCAGAGCTTTCTAGCCAGTTCAATGATGCAAACCAAAGTCTTATCGCCAACGGGCGCGCGCCCAGAGCACGCGACAAAGATCACCACAAAGGTCACGCAACCTTCATGCTCCACCACGTGATTCCAATTTCCGAGAACGGAGCTGTCTACGACGTAGACAACTTAAGGGTAGTTACGCCAGCGGCGCATCACGACATTCACTATGGGGCCTCCGAATGACTCAAAAAGCCACGATCTCCGAATATACAGAACCTGACTTCTTGAACCTTATCAAAGCAATAATCAACCCACCAGACAATATGAGCGATCAAGAACTTGATGCACAAATCATGGCATTCAAGGTTTTGAGCGAACACCCCAACGGCTCAGACCTGATTTATTGGCCTGAAGCAGACGGCCTTGACACGCCTGAAGAAATTCTACGCATAATCAAAGAGTGGCGTGCAGCCAACGGCAAGTCGGGATTCAAACCAGAATGAATCCGGCACCCGCCCCACAGATACGCCGCGAGCGCGTTTACGCCGAAATGAATCAGGTTGTACCCTGGAGTGGACTGCTGGGCTTGATCGAGCCGTTCTACCCCAAGGGCTACAGCGCTGGTTTTGAGCAGGGCATCACTGAAATCGGTTGCAGTGAACAGCCTTATTCGCAGACGTGACCTTGGGGCCGCTGCGCAGCCCATCGCCGGCAAGCCAGGCTCCCACACCTAACGCGGCGGGCTTACGGGCAGAGTTCCCTGCGCGACAGCGCAGCCCGAAAGAGCTGGGTCACAAGGTGCAACGCAGCCCCGCCGCATTCAATGTGGGAGCGGGTTCACCCGCGAAGCAGCCACCGCGGAGCATGGCACCGGCTGCCCCGGTGTTCGCGGCTAAGACCGATCTCATGGACCAATCGTATCTCCATGATTTGACGCGGTCACTGTGGGAGCCCGGCTTGCCGGCGATGGGCTGAGAAGCAGCCCCAATGCAGGCGACACCATTCTGGCGGATTGTGACTGAATTGAGACCTTGGGGCCGCTGCGCAGCCCATCGCCGGCAAGCCAGGCTCCCACACCTGATGCGGCGGGCTTGCGGGCAGAGTTCCCTGCGCGACAGCGCAGCCCGGAGGGCTGGGAGACGGGCTGTAGCTGCAGTTGATCAGTTAACCGGAACAAGACGCTCGCGCTGAGCAGCAGTCAAATCGTCGATTACGCCAACTTTCAGGGGCTGCTCGCCAATGTCAGCCAACGGCTTGCCCATATCTGCAGAGGCGAATTCCGGCAGTTTGTACATGGCGCCGGTGAGAGGATCGACGATCAGCAGGCCGATGATTCCCCCGACCAGGATGTTGCCCCAGTACCAACCGCTGAGGCTCGAATCCAGTTCCACGGTCTTGTCCGGATAGCCTTCTTTCTTGAACCGCAGCGCATAGGTCTGCCCCGAGAAATAGCCTTTGCCCGACTTCAGGGTAACGGTACTTGGGGTATTGCCCGTGTGTACGACGGTGCCGTTCTTGTCGGTGATTTCAAATGACGCCCCCATCGGCGCACTGGATACCGCGACCGGGTATCGCGACTCTCCAACGATGCTCGCGCAACCCTGAGTACCCAGCATTGCTACGACTACTGCTGCCCCAATCAACTTCCGAACCATCATCAGGAGTGCTCCACTGCGCCATCATTGGCAAGGCCGGTCATCGGCCGGGCGCAACTATATCCAAAGTGATATCACTTTGATACTAGTGATGAAGCCATGCACGCGACGCCTTACGCGGAACCGGGCTTGCTATGATCCGCGCTCATTTCTGCCGAGTACGCTGCGCTTTACCTATGCCCATGCAGCCTGCTGAAAGCCCCGATAAACAAAATGATTCTGCCTTTCACCATCTTCTTCACCGTCCTGATCGTCGGAACGATAGGCGATTATTTGGGGCTGCAGGGCGGCTGGCAGATCGGGCTGCTTTGCCTGGTGGCAGCCGCCGTGCAGATCGCAGTCAGCTGGTTTCAACGTTCACAGCGGCAGTGAACTGACGAGATTTGCCCGAGCCCAACATGGCTTGAAGCGCGTTTACCCGAATTTGCGATCAGCATGATCACATGCCGTGAATCGCCCGAATGAGAAGGCCAACTCCCCCTTCATCGCCGCTCACCTCTCAGGCGCCCGCCAATGAACCGCCCTACCCTCAACCGCTGATGCGCTGCCGGGCGCGCGATGCGTGACATCAATTTGACACTACCCCACCAATTTGCAAACCTTCCGTACCACAGAATCCCCGCATTGATGCGGCCTTGGAAAGCAAGCGATGGAAAGCAAACATCAGCAATTGACGGAAGCGTTCCGCCAAGCATTATCAGACCTCCCGCTGCATTGGCTGGACCGCAGCCGCGATCAAGAAGCGGATTTCAAGCACCTTTCAGGCTTGTTCCTGCCTGGTACCTCACCGGAATTCGAGCAGGCCACGAACCGCATCATGGTCGTGGGCCGCGAAACGCGCCGCTTTGCAGACCTGGACGAGTACATCCAGCGCGCCATGGCAAAACAGCAAAGCCATTTTGCAAAGTATCTACACTGCAAAACCGACCGCGGAGCCAGCTTCTTCAACTTTCTCCGCGAAATACGCCAGGCTGATCAAACCCTGGGTATCGCCTGGGCCAACCTCTTCAGCTTCGCATGGCAGCGAGGCTCCCCCATGCGTTGGCGGTATTTCACGCAGCTCATGCAGGTATCCAAGCGCCTGCTCGAGGCGCAAATCGACATTCTTCGCCCTGACATCATCGTGTTTGCCAACGGCGCGAGCAGTGCCCGCATAAGGCAGCAGTTCTTTCCGCACAAGGGTGAGCACAGTGTTTGCAGCAAGCTTGGTGATTACCGTATGCACGGCATACCGGTTAACCAACTGTGGCGCTTCCGCCTGCATGACTCGGTGCAGTGCTACCGCATACAGCACCCGAGCAGCGTCAGTGCCAAATCACGTGCAGCACGCCGCTTCCTGATCGACCAGATCCTCCTGCGCAATCTGCCGGACCTACAAACCGTCGCGGCCAACAGCACGGTTGATGGCGAACCCTACCGTAAAGCCACGCCGAACGGCGCCCCTACAACCGATCGACTAACCCCAGGCAACCCATGGTCAACTCAGTAGTATCGATATCCGAACAGGCATTCTTCAGCATCGTCACCTCGGCGCTGGAAGCCTACAAGGTCGAGCACCAACTCGAAAACGGTGATTTCTCAGCGCGGGTGGAAACGTTCGGCCACCTGTGGGGTTACGCTCAAACCACCATTGGCGGACAAACCCTGTATCGCGTGGTTTGGGCAGACACGTGCACCGCTGTCACCCGAGACAAAGGGTCGATTTCCTACGGTGCTGCCCCGCAGGAAATCAAACAAAGCTTCATCGATACGTTCTTCCCCGAGGTCACGTTCCTCGGCGATTACCACAGCCATCCGTATAGCTATCAGGATGATGAGATCAAGACCGAACTGGAGCTGGAGCGAGGGGGCTACTATCGTTTCTCCGATGCCGACTTCCGCGCGGTGAAACAGCAACAGGATAGCGGCCTGGATTATCGCGTCGGGCTGGTAGCCACCGTTTTCGAGCGCGACGAAAAGATCAAGCGAGCGCTGAAGATCCTGGATGAAGAGAGCGCCCTGCGGTTTCAGGTCGGTTCCGTGACGATCTGGCTCAAAGCCTACGTGTGGACGGAGGACGAAAACCTCAAATTCCGCCGCAAGGCAGACCGCATGGTGCGCCTGGTATGCCCAAGCTTGAACGTGTTTGCAGGCATGCGGGACGGGTGGGCTGGCCTTCCGCAGCAAAACTAGAAAAGCACTTACCCCCTTCAAACCTTGGTATCAGGGCCGCATCAGCGGCTCGATACCGATCCATTTCTTCACCGGGTGATAACACAACCGCAGCGGCGGAATCGCCACCTCGCGCCCCTGCACCTGCAGGCTACCCAGGTGAATGGTCCACTTGGCGTCGGCGTTCAGCTTGTCCGTCTGGAAGATCACATACGCCGAGCCATAGCGCTTGTTGTTGGTGAGTTTGGGAATCATCCGGTGCACTTCATCGCTGTTGATGTCGTACGGCGATGGCCTGGCAGCCCGCTCGGTCACAGTCGGATAGTCGTAGATATCGTTGAGGCCCACGTACACCTCGGGCCGCGCATTCAGGCGCGAGCCGTCTTCGAAGGTAATGTAGGCCTGGCGGCTGTCGTACAGCACCGGGATCGGCGGCTGGCCCCTTTTGGAGTCGGTCGACGGGCGCTGGCGGTCCTTGTTGTAGGCGATCATCTGCACGAAGAATTCCGGCCGCGGGTACTGCTCGCCCGGGTACTGCACGTGCAGGCCTTGCTCGTAGCGCTTTTCGCCCCATAGGGCGGCGTGATCGTAGAGGTAGGTTTCCAGGTAGAGAGTGGTTTGGCCCTGCGGGCCTGGGACTTTGAACTGGAATTCGGATTGGCAGAGGTCCGCGTAGGCGGCGCGTTCGCGTTTCCAGGGGAGGCACGCCGTGAGTGAGGCTGTGGCCAGCAACAGCAGGAGGGAGGTGGTGCGTTTGAGGTTGGTCATGACCTGCCTTGGTCTGGGTGCGTGAGGGACAGTTTCGGGGGCTGGGGGGCGTAAGTCCATGGTGACCGTTTGACATCATCGGGACATGACTGGATACAGGGATGAGTGGGTGGTTCGCTTTTTGAGAGGTTTGAAGCGGTAGCCCAGTAGCGAACGCAGCAGAATTCGATGGCAAACGCCGGGAAAGAATCAGAAAAAAGAACTTCCTTGTAGGGCATTTCCCAAAGATACTCCCTGCGCCTGATTTTCGTTGCACACGCAAATCGTGGGACCTAGTCTCGATCCGTCGCTGCCAATTCAGCGACCGACCTTGACGGGCCGCTGATTGTTGTTCGTGTGCATACGCTTATGGCGGCTGTACGTACGGGCACATTGTGTGCGCCGAGTGCCAACAATCTCGGTCCGTCAACCTACGTACAGCTGCCACCCTTCCTGCTTGACGGCTAATCGGTGTGCAGCTCAACCATTGTTGGAGCGTGAGCATGCTGAAGATAGTCCCTGATCCACCTCACAAAACTCTCTGCCTTGAAGACACCTTGATCCAGGCATCGGAATACGCACTGTGCGCGGCGACCGTTGTGCATCAGGCCATATTGCTGCAGCCCAAGTCGCCTGTGTCGATTCTGATGATGACCTCGATGCATGAACTGGAGACGCTGCGCGCTTTGCTTGAGTCCGCGCTGGTGCAGCTTCAGGCGCCCACCGAGCCCAGGACTTCGCACTGAGGCCTTATTGATTGTGTCGCCTGGGCATGGCCCATTACCGGCAAGCCAGGCCCCGACAGTGAACTGACCTATGTCACAGGCTTGGGCGCTTGTGAGCAGCTGTGGGGATTGCTGACGATAAGGCCAGCTCAGGCGTTAGAGATTTCGGGGAGATTGAATAATGTCTACAGAAGAAACCAAATTCACCGTCGGCAAAACCACGTTCTACCAAGGTGCAAACCAAACCCATCCCCTCTTCCGCATAGCAGCCGGCATTCCTTGCCAAAGTGCCCGTGAACAGGCCTCGGAGCTGATTGGCTATGCACGGGATATGACCTTGGACGGTTTGATGGACGATAAACCGCAGCTGATCTGGGCATCTCACTACCTCTGCGCCATGGCGAAAGCGCTTATGGATGATGCCGAGCTGGGAATGATGCGCTGACTCACCAATTGCACCACGGATGTCTTCGAGACCAAAAATCAGATCCAGGTCTCGGAGGCGATCCGGCTGTATGGCCTAGCCAGAAAAGCAGACTGCAAGAGATTTGCAAAGTCTGACTTAGGGCTGTCGGCTCAGTCGTTTTCCGCTTTCGTTTCTACACCGAATCGTTGACCCATCGCCCTCGTAGCATACCTTTCAACTCCTCAACGCTCAGAGTCATGTCTCGCTTGCGGTGCACCACTGCATGACAGTTGGCGCACAACGTCACCAGATCTGTCTCAGGGTTTACGGTCTGCTCCCCACCATATTCCGAAATCGGCAATACGTGGTGAACGTGGATGAAGCCTTCGCATGCTCACCGTAAGCATGTTCGAAATCAAATCCACAGGCCTTGCAGTCAAGCCCGTGGAAGGCAATGGCCTTTATCCTGAGGTCTTTCCGGCGCTCGTAGCGGGTGCCGAAGTAGCTTGTCTTGCTACCCTCACTGAACGACTCGAAGATGTAAGCATCTTCTTCCGTGTTCGACACGACCGCTTCATCCTGCAAAGGCGAAAATTTCGCATAGCTCAAGATGGCATCGTAATCGGCTTGGGAGACGGGCCGAACCCCGTCACGCCAGTAATTTTTCGCGCGAGTAGCGGGAATAGTCTCCAGGTACACCCCGTCGTTTTTGGAAAGGACAGCGTTTTCAAACGGCGTAAAGCTCTCGATGAACGCGTACAGATCACCCTTATCACTCTTTGAGTCCGGGTAGACCTTGCCGATGCGCGCCTTGCCAAAATAATGCGGCGCGTCGCTTAGGCGCGCGGACGTGAAGGCTTTGTCCTTGATACGGCCTTTGTAGTAAATCACCGTAAGCGTCCGGCGAACTCACCTTCCGAACTCCAGCTTTACGGGCGATGGTGTCCGCGTATTTTTGATCTGACCCCCAGACCTTGGACATCATCACAGGGGGAAGGCATGGAAAAATACACAGAGCTGGTGAAGCTCTCAGCGGTGAAAGACTACTGCTCGGGTAGCGCAGGCCACAGAGAGGTCGCGCACCGACATGGAGTTGATGTCTCGTCCCTTCGAAAGTGGATCGCGGCGTACCAGGCGCTTGGTGAGGTGGGGCTGAAACGCAAGAAAAAGAAACACTACAGCCCCGAGTTCAAGCTAAGCGTATTGCAGCGCATGCGTGATGAAGAGCTGTCTTATCGTCAAACGGCCGCACTATTTGACATTCGAAAATTCGACATCATTGGCCAGTGGGAACGTCGCTATGATGAGGGCGGTTTAGATGCATTATCCCGGCATCCAGGAAGTGGACTTCATAGCAAAATGGCGAAAATCCCCCAGCCTTCTCAGCTCGCCTCTACGGACGACGAAGATCGCACCCGCGATGATTTGCTGGTCGAAGTGCAGCAGCTGCGGATGGAAATAGATTATTTAAAAAAGCTAGAAGCCTTGGTTCAAGTAAAGGAACGATCTGCGCAGCCGAAAAAGCGCAAATCGTGATGGAGCTGAGGCAGAAATATCATCTAGACGGCCTTCTGAAACTGGCATGCCTCGCCCGCAGCACATTTTATTATCAACAAAAGGTGCGACAAGCGGGTGATAAGTACGCGATGCTAAAAAGCTGTATTCGCTCGATTTTCGAAGAGCACAAGGGGCGGTACGGGTATCGCCGTATCACTGCTGCCGTTAGGCGGGGCGGCCACCTGGTGAACCACAAGACTGTCCAGCGCCTCATGGGCGAGCTTGAATTGAAAAGCTGTGTGCGCATCAAAAAATACCGCGCTTACAGAGGAGAGGAAGGTCAGATAGCGCCCAACCTACTGAAGAGGAAATTCGTGGCAAAACGGCCAAATCAGAAATGGGTAACTGATGTGACAGAGTTTCGAGTTGGCCAGCACAAGCTTTACCTCTCGCCGATACTCGACCTCTACAACGGCGAAATAATCGCCTTCAAGACTGCCAGGCGACCACTTTTCGACATGGTCGGCACAATGCTGCGGCAGGCTTTTGAGCGACTAAAGCCTCGTGATAAGCCGATCCTACATTCAGACCAGGGATGGCAATACCGCATGCCAATCTACCGACGTGTACTGAACGAGCATGCGGTGAAGCAAAGCATGTCTCGCAAAGGCAATTGCTATGACAATGCGGCGATGGAAAGTTTTTTTGGCACCTTGAAATCTGAGTTCTTCTATCTGAACAAATTCAATAACCTAGAAGAGCTTGAAGCCGGGATAGCAAGCTACATACACTACTACAATAATTCGAGAATCAGGCTAAAGCTGAGTGGCCTGAGCCCTGTGGAATACAGGACTCAAGCCCGGCGGGCATAGAAGGCGTCCAACATTTCGGGGTCAGATCATTTTTAAGCGGACGCGATCGCCCTTATCGCCAGGATTCACATGCGCCAACGAAGCTCTTATCCGAAACCGTTCAAAGCCTAGGTCGTTCAGGAATGCCTGCAACCTGGCGCAACGGTGTCCAGTGTCGCCATCAGCCACGGCATCAATGCCAACGTCATCCGCAAATGGATGCCGCTGTATCGAGAGCAGCCCGCAGCAACTTCACTACCGGCATTCGTCCCGCTAAAAGCCGCACCTAAACGGCCAGCCGAAGCGTCAGTGATCATCGAGTTGCCCATGGCCGGCCAAGTGATAACAGTGAAATGGCCTACCTCAGACCCCGAGGGCTGCACGCAATTTATCCGGACTGTCGCTCGATGACCCGCATCGATGCAATCTAGCTGGCCACCAAGCCGATGGACATGCGCGCCGGTACCGAAACGGCATTGGCCCAAGTGATCGCGGTGTTCGGTGCAGCGAAGCCGCACTGCGCTTATCTGTTCGCCAATCGCCAGGCTAACCAGATGAAAGTGCTGGTACACGATGGCGTGGGTGTCTGGCTTGCCGCGCGGCGCCTGAATCAAGGCAGGTTTCACTGGCCCGGCATTCGCCATGGCTGTGAGGTCGAACTCGACAGCGAGCAACTCCACGCGTTGGTGCTGGGCCTGCCGTGGCAGCGGGTCGGCTCAGGCGGCGTGATCTGCATGCTGTACGCCGGCCATTTGGCCGGTCTGCTTGTCGTCGTTTCGTGCCTGCTCTGGCACAATCGGCGGCATGACTTTCTCGCCCAACCTCGACCAGATGACGCCGGAACAGCTTCGTGCCTTGGCGGCACAGGCGTTGCAGTTGCAGTCCCAAGTCGAGGCGATGAGCAGAAAGATCCAGAACGATGAAATCCTCACCGAACAGTTCCAGTTCGAAATCGCCCTGCTCAAACGCCACAAGTTTGCCAAGCGCAGCGAGCAAATCAGCCCGGCACAAGGCAGCTTGCTGGATGACCTGCTCGATACAGACCTTGAAGCTATCGAGGCAGAACTAAAACAGCTTCTTCCCGCTTCGTCACAGGCCGAGCCACGGCAATCACCCAAACGTGCACCATTGCCGCCGCAGTTTCCGCGTACCGTGATTCGTCACAAATCCGAAAACACTCAGTGCGCCTGTGGCTGCCAGCTTTAGCGCATTGGCGAAGATGTCAGCGAGAAACTGGATTACACGCCGGGCGTGTTTACCGTCGAGCAACATGTACGTGGCAAACGGGCCTGCCGTCAGTGCGAAACCCTGATTCAGGCGCCGGTTCCGGCCCAGGTCATCGACAAAGGTATTCCAACCGCAGGCTTGCTCGCCCACGTCATGGTGGCCAAGTTTGCCGATCACTTGCCGCTGCACCGGCAGGAGAAGATCTTTGGCCGCGCCGGACTGGCAATTGCTCGCTCGACCTTGGCCCAGTGGGTTGGACAAACCGGGGTGCGGCTTCAGCCGCTGGTCGATGCGCTGCGTGAAGCGGTGCTGAAGCAGGGCGTGATTCACGCTGACGAAACACCGGTGCAAATGCTTGCGCCGGGCGAGAAGAAAACCCACTGGGCCTACAGCTGCACGCCGTTTTCGGCACTGAAAGCAGTTGTGTATGACTTCAGCCCCAGTCGTGCCGGCGAACATGTGCGTAACTTCCTGGGCGACTGGAGCGGCAAGTTGGTCTGCGACGACTTCACTGGCTACAAAGCTGGTTTTGAGCAAGGCATCACTGAAATCGGCTGCATGGCCTACACTCGTTGCAAATATTTCGATCTGCATGTCGCGAACAAAAGTCAGCTAGTCGAACAGGCGTTGCACTCGATCAGCGGCTTGTACGAGATCGAACGCCAGGCACGGGACATGAGTGATGAACATCGCTGGAGAATCCGTCAGGAAATGGCGGTACCAATCAGCAAAACACTGCATGAGTGGATGTTGGCTCAGCGCGACCTGGTGCCCAACGGATCAGCTACGGCCAAGGCCCTCGACTACAGCCTGAAACGCTGGGTAGCGCTGACGCGCTACCTAGACGATGGAGCTGTGCCTATCGAAAACAATCAGGTCGAGAACCAGATACGGCCATGGCACTTGGGCGCTCGAACTGGCTGTTTGCCGGGTCGCTACGCAGCGGTAAACGGGCGGCTGCAATCATGAGCCTTATCCAATCGGCGCGCATCAATGGGCATGATCCGTATGCCTATCTCAAAGATGTCCTGATGCGACTGCCGACACAGCGAGCGAGTGAAGTCGGGTAACTGCTGCCGCATCAGTGGGTGCCGGCCTGACTTACGCAAGGTGAGTTGGGCGGACGCTTACGGTGGTGTCGCATATCAGGCCGCTAATCGAAGCGTTGACGGCGTGTGAGGGGTGCAATGTGCTGGAGCTGGAGAAGCACCAGGGCAGACGCAGTTGCGGGGGGTTGGGTTGCTAGATGAGCCGCTGTGGCGCTGGAGGTGGCGGGTTGGGCTTGGTATCCTCAAGGCTGGCCCGGCGCCTCCTATTGCCTGAAGCACGGAATTTAATAACCACATTTGCAAGTCAGCATGCGCTCAAGACTTAAATACCCATCGCCCGTACACCATTCCTCTCAATACATCGATTCATCGATTAAGAGTCATAACCCGCTAACGATGTAGTTACAGCGAGACAGTTGACGCACAGCGTCGTCGCAAGGTCGGTCTCCGGTCCCACAGCTTTTGGTCAGATTTGGAGTCTCTCTACTCAATAGGTGGCATTGGTTCGCGAGGAAAAGAGCGCTCAAGCAATCATGGAAGGTACTGAGTGGCCGCATTGATAATGCGGTTTTGCAAGGCATGCGGCGCTGTGCCACTATGCCACTTTCTGACCTGAATGCAAAGTGAATGTACCTGATTCAGGCTGTCCTCCGACTAAAGTAGGGATGCTCATGGCTGATTACAGTATTGACCCAGCGTACGACAAATGCCGCGCATTCATTGATGGCTGGCGCCTGAAGGGCAGGAGCTGGATCAACATCGCCGCGCTCGGCCGCTTGGGGGAATCGCTCGAGAAGGTCAATGACTGGTTCCTGATGCAGGAGGAAATGGAGGATTGGCCTTCGCTGGGAAATAGCCCGGAAGAGCGATTCAAACGTTGGAAGGAACTCGTCTGGCACAAGGAACACGCAGAGCAGCAGTCTGTAGCCGCGGCGAGACCCTTGATCATTGTTGGGCCCGAAGAGGCCGAACCTGGCTTAGCTGTGCCACAAGAGGGGCGGAGTGCTTGGCAGCTCTACAGGAAACATCTGATCAACCAAGGCTGGAAGGAAGCCTCGGTCGATAACATCCAGAAATCTGCTTTGCGTGTACTCAAGCACCTTCGCCAAAACACAAAAGATCGAGCCGCAGTGAAAGGCTTGGTGGTAGGGCATGTCCAGTCCGGAAAAACTGCCAACATGGCCGGCCTAATTTCAATGGCCGCAGACTATCGATGGAACCTATTCGTCGTACTCACCGGCACGCTGGAGAATCTGCGGGTACAAACCGGCAAGCGACTCGTCGGCGATCTTTTCGAGCATGATGGCAACCTCAGCTGGAAGTCAATTGAACACCCGTCTAGAAATAGTCCTTATGGAGCTCGTGCGCAGGACATGCAGTTCGACGCCGGCCGGAGAGACCGTCATTTAGTGGTCTGCCTGAAGAACCCCGCGCGCTTGAGGCACCTCATAGATTGGATCAGTGCACATCCGCAGGGAATGTCGCAAATGCGGCTCGTGGTAATAGATGACGAGGCGGATCAGGCAGGGATTAACGCGAATGACGTTTCCAGGGATGAACGCACGGTTATCAACGATCTCATCTTGCAATTGATCAGTTTGCCGCTGCAAAGCGTGAACTACGTGGCGTTTACTGCTACTCCCGCAGCCAACTTCCTTAACGAAGGTCCTGGTGATACCCTCTACCCCACCGACTTCATAGCTGCTTTGCCACAAGCGGATGAACATTTCGGACCTGTGCAGATCTTCGGATACCCTGACCAGAATAAAGAGCCGCTTGGAATCGTTCGTGAAATCACTAACGATGATTTGGAAAAGGTTCGCAGCATTCATGAAGGCGAAGACCTGACCCTATCTCAAGCACTGAGAGAAAGTCTGATCTGGTACTTGTGCTGCGTGGCCGCGATGCGGTTGTCAGGTCTTGCAAAACCCGTCAGTATGTTGATTCATACAAGCGCAAGGCAGGCCCACCATGATCACATGAGCAAAGCAATACAGACTGCGCTCGAAGCATGGTCAGAATACAGTGATACTAAGCTGGATCAATTCTTTAGGCATGTATGGGAAAAAGTCTCGAAAGATCTAGACGTCAACCAGTTTTCTATACGCTTCCCTGACTACGGACGACTCTCAGAACTTCGAGAGCTGCCAGCGTTTGAAAGTATTTTCCCAGAAATACGAATGCTTCTAAACACGGTAACAGCCATTCAACTCGACGCTGATTCCAGGCTTATGTATCACCGAGGGGTCCATGTTTGCGTTGACAACTGCGCCAACAATGGGGTCAACGATGACAATGAAGTCCGGCGCCTATTCTATCCTGACGCCGCTCAAAAACTTGACTATTGCACAGCTTTTATTGTGATCGGCGGCGGAACCCTTTCCCGCGGACTGACAATTGAGAACCTAGTTAGTACCTTCTTCCTGCGTGGCTCGGCACAGGCAGACTCCCTCATGCAGATGGGGCGTTGGTTTGGATATCGCAAGGGTTATGAATTGTTGCCAAGGATCTGGATGTCTGATGACACAAGAACCAAATACGAATTCATGACAGTTGCGGAAGAAGAGCTTCGTGATGATCTGCAGCGCTTCATGCATGGCGGCTCAAGGCCTGATGAATTCGGTCCGCGTGTCCGGGTGCATGCAAGGTTGGCTTGGATTCGTCCAACTGGAGCGAACAGAATGCAGCGCGCGATCAAAGCTGCATTCGACTTTTCAGGTATTAATCGGCAGACGACGGTCTTCCATGATGGCGATGATGCTGCAGAAGCACTCAATGGTAATTTACAGCTCACAGAGGAGTTTCTGAATTCAGCAGGTGCCCATCTCGAAAAGTCTGAATTGAAGGGGGCCAATAGCCTCGTCTGGCGCAACGTAGATGTGAGCCAAATAGCTGAGTATTTGGCACGTTTGTCGTTCCATCCTGGCAATCAGTTCTTCTCCGACATTACAGCTTTTCTAGAATGGCTCGGCGAACATGCTGATGCTGCCGGCTACACAAACTGGAACGTTGTCGTTGCTGGTAGTTCTCCAAAGGAAGGAAATAGTTGGGAGATCGCCGGCAAAGCTGTTGGTCGAATTAACCGTAGCCGGTATGCTGACAAACGCTCGGATGATGGTGTATCCATTGGCGCGCTGCGCGATCCAAAGGATTTGCTGGCGGATGTACGAGAGCTTGAAGGCGATGAGCTTTCAAAGGCGATTTTCACTAACTTCAAAGTAGCAGAGTTACGCAGTAAAGGTGGCGTCGGAAATACACCTCAACTACTCATCTACCTCATCGATAAAACCAGTAAATATGACAATCCGTCAAAGGTGAAGCCTGCACCGCGTAGAGAGCGAGAATCACTAAATGCCAAAGCCCACATCGTAGGCATCAGTCTTTATCTACCGGGCTCGCAAGGCAAGAAGAAGAGCTATGTCACTCACGTGACTGTGCACATTCCTGAACCTCTCTCGGGATCGGAAGAAAGTCTCGAGGAGAAAGTAGGCGCGATCTGACACATGAAATACTACTGCCTCCCACTGCAACCCATGCAAGAGTCCGGGGCGTTTTTGCTTCGCGCGCTGCAGAACGAAGAAACCCCATTGCTGGACCTATTGGTACGTGAATCCGTTCAGAACGCCCTTGATGCGGGCCGAAATGGACTTCGGGGACGTCCAGTTTCAGTGGATTTCCATATCCGCGAGCACTCTCTGGATGCAATTTCTACCACTTTTAGTGAAGGTTTAGATCTGCAGATGCTGGCCAAGCGCTACCCGCGCACACCGAAACTGCTTGAAATTCGTGATTCTGATACAGAAGGCCTGACCGGGCCGATGACCTTCGACAGCGTCGAAAACAACGGCCAGCATGGAAATTTTCTGAAGCTTGTGTTCGAAATCGGAAGAACTCGCTCAGATGACGGCGCTGGTGGTTCATGGGGGTTAGGCAAGACGTGTTACTTCCGAATGGGCGCCGGTTTGGTTATCTATTACAGCCGGATAAAGAATGCCGAAGGGTATGAGGAGCGGCTGGTGGCCTCACTGGTTGAAGATGAGAGCCGTGAAGACCGATTGCAACTCACGACACAAACCGGCATCGCATGGTGGGGAGCAGAAGAAGCTCTACAAGCAATCACCGAGCCTGGCCGTATTAAAGATATTCTGATGGCCTTTGGTGCCGAGCCATTCACCGATAGGGAGACCGGAACGGCAATCATAATTCCGCTATTGAAGGAAACCTTGCTGCCTGTATTCGAAGAAGAAGGCGCGACGGCGCCGTGGTGGACTCATACGTACGCGGACTATGTAAGTGTCGCGATTCAGCGCTGGTTCAGCGCCCGGCTGGATAACCCATTTTTCGCTAGCGGTAGATATCTGAGAGCATCTGTAAACGGGAAAGAGGTAACTAGCGATGACATGTTGCCAATCTTCAGAGCAACTCAGTGTTTGTATGACCGCGCGGTAGGAGAGGTGCCCGAAGCGAGCGACTACCTTACGACACAAGGCGTCAAGCTCAACGAAGTGCTGAATAGGTCTATTTCATTGCGCGGCGAATTCGTGGGCAGTGGTCAGGCGGGGCAACTGCTTGCAGTGGCGCTAACTCCTCGCCAATTGCAAATGGAAGCACCACACAACAACCCGAGCCCAGAAGTTTGTATATTCTCGAAGAAGGACAGCGGCGCTCCCCATCGACCGATCATGACCTTCATGCGCTCACCTGGAATGAATATCTGCTGGGATGACAGTCTTGACTCAAGAGGCTGGGCCGGTGGTTTCGCTGGTTTTGTGGACGGACGATACGCCGTAGGCATCTTTCTGCCAGATTCGCAACAGGAACTTATGCCATCGGCAGCACGGGGTTTACGCTCGAGCATACAGAACCTAGAAGGTTATTTGCGAAGTTGCGAGCGTGCCGATCATGCTGCGTGGGTAGACGTAAATGGAGGGCGGATCGTTGAAAAGATTCGCTCGCAGTGCGGCCGAGCTTGGAAGGAGTTCGGCGTGCCACCGCAGCCTAGCGTGACTGTAAAACCATCCATGCGGATGTCCCGCAAACTGGCCGAGTTGGTACTACCTAATCGAGGCTTTGGTGGTGATGGTCGGTTTGGTAAAACTACGCCACGTGCTACTACTGCGCACGGCTCCAAAGGAATAAAAGTAACTTCGCCGATGCTTGAAATAAGAGAAATCAAGCATGCAGCATCCAGCATCGCCATGAAGTGGTGCTTAAGGTGGGGAATCGTGCAAGTAAATACCCCGAGGGAAATTATAGTTTCTGTTGACTCAGAGTCCGGACCAATCACATGTGAAGGATGGTTTGAAAGTGGGCTCAGCTCGTTCCCATTTCGATTGGAATCACCGCGCATCACGAGTAGCACTGCCATTGTAAATTGCTCACAATCTGCTGATGGAAGCGGCGTAAAACTCACCATTACTGGCGCAAATCCCATTCCCTCTGATTTGGTGCTTGAGGGAGAAGTTTTAGTCAAAGTGAGCGAGTCCGGTGGCAAGCTCCTGCGACCTGTCGTCGGAGTTCGGATTCTGGATACCAATGGGGGAGTGGAATGAGC
This sequence comes from Pseudomonas sp. 8_5_2, assembly GCF_059295255.1. NCBI lineage: Bacteria > Pseudomonadati > Pseudomonadota > Gammaproteobacteria > Pseudomonadales > Pseudomonadaceae > Pseudomonas > Pseudomonas sp. 8_5_2. Next base: position 2,304,787 of record NZ_CM181238.1, on the reverse strand, counting down.
ACTCGACTGCCCCTGTATCGCATGCTGAATGCCCCCCTCCCCAACGTAAGTGATTCGGTAGTGGATTTCAGCTTCAGCTCAGATGACTATCTCGATCCTGGTGTTACCTCCGTGACTCACTATCAGTACGCCATCGGCAAGGATAGTGATTGGAATCCGGCCGAACATTCTCTAATGGTTCAATGCGTGATTGAACGATCAGCTCTGCTGGAAGCCATATTCGGTCCTGAGGGGGTGGCAACTGCGGAAACTGAAGTTTTGCTCGCATTGGAGTGGGCATCTGCAGACTCGAGCTGGAGAACTCTTGGGGAGATACATGGACTGCAGCACGATGCAAGTGATAGAAATATAATTCTCGAGCTCGAACTCAAATCAGGAACTGTCAGAGGCAGTGGCCATATATCGGTTCAAGCATTCGTAGGCAGGCACGCATCAGATTACATCCCAGGCTACGCAAATCAGTCAGGAGCTCGACTGGGACCTTTGACACAGCCGATAGAAATCATCATTGACGGTGACGGCTCCCTTTTCCCTGTGCTCGAAGAAGCTTTGGGTGAAGAGGAACCACTGTGGGAGCTGAAGGCCCACTGGAGCGACCCGCAGGATGAGCCGTTTACCAGTGAATATGTCGCTTTGGTACTTAACAGCAGCCACCCTCATTTCGATCAGTTACGCGATCGCCGGGCTCTTAATATCGAGCAGTCGCCACTGATGCGTCAGGTTTTTGCAGCTTGGCTCGCCTTGGTTGTTGCTCATGTCAAAGATGACATGGGAGTTGAGTTCGATACGTATATGGACGCCCCCGAAGCCGATGACGGGATCGGAAGCATTGCGGAAGCGGTGCGAGCATTCATAAAATTAGGTCACCTGAACACAGCCTCCCTTCCAGAACTTTTCAAATCTACCCAATGCTGGCTTGACAACCGTGTACGGGAGCTGGAGGCCAAAAAATGAACTTCCCGACACTGAATCTTAAATTATCGCAGCGCCACTTCGACGAAATGGTGAAGCAGGGCTCGTACACTCCAGAAAAGTGCAATCCGGAAGTCGAAAAAATACGCCAGCAACTGCTTGCTGTGGTATCGCCGTATGATGCAAGTGCTAGAGGAAACTCCTCAGGCCCTGGCGCTTATGACATGAAAGTCGGACTAGCGTTGTTCCAGATACTGGAAGAGGCAGGTATGGACCTTCGAACCGCAGCCGATGATGGCTGGTGGCGCTTCCTTTCATTGAGGGTATTTCCAGACCTAGTGAAAAGCCGCTGGGATAGCGCCCCACCAGTTCGCTTCTGGAAGGGGCGAAGCCGCATCTGGTTGCGTGCGGTGTGGTGGACGGTATATCTAACATGGCAAGGCTCGGAAAAGAGCACTCGTAAGATATTGGAGAGCGTAACTACGGATACGGTCGTGCAACTGGTCGAGCGCCCAGGTAAGGGAGGTTTCAGAATTGACCTTACAAGAGAGATTTTTGCGATGCGTCTTCTGCGCAACCCTTCCCAAGATCAGTTCAGGGCAATCATGAAGCTCAATACGGCGCAAATCGTTTTGAAAGAGCCTCTGTTATGTAAAGGGGGCCTGTTCGGCTACGTCGACGAGCTTTTTTCAGACGTGGGCTGCGCTTCTAAGAGTTCGGATGGTGACCATGACTGACCTGCTGAAAGAGATCCAGGAAGGCTTTGCCAACCTTGACCAAAGCGGTCGAATGCTACTCATCAAAACGATGCCTTCAGAGGCCCCAGCGTGGATTTTTCGAGAAGACAATAGGTTTGGTGTTGCAGTTGAGTGCTCTGAATCACTGGAAATTTCAGAAGGATTTTCTGGCGCTAGACTCAGAACGGTAGAACGAATTGTTTCAGGCGAGCACAGGCGCTTTCTTCGCTTGGAATCGTCCATGGAATGGCTTCGCAACGAGTTCGGACTGATTTGTGCGCACATGGTGAGTACCGACCTTGGCACCGATACCCGCTCAGCACTATTGGCTGACCCAATTGTTTGGTGGGAGCGATGGCGCCACCTACTTGGGAACGCACTGATCGACAAACATGGTTATGATGTACTCGCAGAGTTGCTCGCATTGGAGATACTGGTCATCAGAGGAGACTCCTTTGAGTGGAGCGGCCCCTACGGCGGTGTAGTGGACATCAAGACCCCAACTACCGACTATGAGATCAAGTCAACAATCAGCCGCTACGGGGCCATAGTCAAAATTTCTGGTCAGTTCCAGTTGGCTGCTTCATCCGGCAAGCCGCTGGAACTGATACATTTCAGATTCGAGCCAGTTGAAGCCGGCCTATCGATAGATCTTGTCTGTGATCGCCTAATTGCGCTCGGAATTGATGCCGCCATGCTAGAAGCCGCTTTACAGCGGCTTGGTATGGAAGCAGGATGCGCTGTACGAAAAGAGGCATACAACTTGCTAGAAGTGCGATCTTATACGGTTGATGAATGCTTCCCCCGTGTAACGCCTGCTAGTTTCGAGGGCGGCGCCATACCAACGGGTGTTGTTCAGCTGGAGTATGGCGTGGACCTTTCTGGCTTGCAATCGCAGAAATTTTAAAGCTGCACTATCATTGTTCGAGCAGCGACTACTAACACCGAAGCGAAATAGATGACCGCAACGGATCACGAGAATTTAAGAGCCCCCGGCCTGACTAAATCAATTTCATTGTGAGATGGAAGAAGAATTAGTTAAGTCGGGCCAGGAGACATATTGCTGACCAAGGTCTGGCAATGCCTCTAACAGCCACTTTAATTCGGAATCTGGCTTTCGAATTCCACACTCCCACAACTCGAAGACGCGCCACCCCTGCCGAATTAATTCTGTCCGACTTCTGGCGTCTCGCTTCACGTTCTGCTCGAATTTTGACTGCCAAAAGTCTTTTCGAGAATTGGGATCGGTCGCATATTGACAACCTGGGTGCCTATGCCAAAAGCAGCCATGGACGAATATGCAGAGGCGGTAGCGAGGGAGCACTATATCTGGACAACCTGGAAGCTCTCTTGGATGCAAGCGGTATCTGAAACCATGCCTATGCAGCAGTTTCCGGACCTTAATCTCAGGTACTGTATTAATGTTGCGAATGCTGGCCATCATACGAGACCTAACTTCTTTGCTTACTCTGTCCATCAATCACTCCCTAGGACGCATACACCTGCCTTAGCGCACTTGGACCTCAACCACAATTGGCTATTTTTTCGCTATCGGTTAATGGCCTCGCTGCACAAAGAGGCAAAGGAGGTCTCGGATTGACTTCAGCGAGACGGAGTTTATCCATCCGACCTCAAGCTGGAAAAATGTGACCATGCAAATTGCCCCTGAAGCTGCACTGCCGCTCCAATCCTAGTAGAGTAGCGTGACTCGGCTTCCCACGCTGTAGCCATCCCTGATTTTGTGACGACGACGCCCATGATTGAATACCAGAACCCCCTTTTCCCGCCTAAGGCAGCCGCTGAGCCAGCCATTGCAGTCGAAGATGCTATCCAGATCGTCGACCTTTTCGCTGGCCCTGGCGGTCTGGGTGAGGGCTTTTCTTCCTCAGGCAAGGGCAAGCGGTTCGACATCATCGTTTCAGCCGAAATGGACCCTGTTGCCAGACAGACTCTGCGGCTGCGTGCGTTCTACCGCTTGCTCAAGCGTGATTATCCTGACGGCCTGAAGGATTACTATCGCTACTGCAATGGCGAGGCAACAGAGCCCTTCAGCCCTGATACAGTTGATTATTGGACTAAGGCTGACCAAGAAGCACGCCAGATAACCTTGGGCTCAGAAAGCGGCGACAAAGAATTAAACTATCTTATCAAAGAAAGACTGAATAGAGATGGGCGTCCATGGGTTCTCATAGGGGGCCCCCCCTGCCAAGCTTATTCAATCGTAGGACGAGCCAGAAACCAAGCTAAGCAGGGTTACGTCGCCGAGAATGATCATAGGCATTTCTTATATAAAGATTATCTGCGCATCATCAAGGATTATCGCCCCACCGTATTTGTTATGGAAAATGTAAAAGGAATCTTATCCTCTAAAGTTGGAGGCAAAGGGATTTTTGCACAAATTCTTCAGGATCTGATGGACCCTACTAAGGCTTTAGATAATGTAGAGGGCGGTCAAAAGTACAAGATTTGCTCACTAGTTTCCGAGGAGTCTGTCAGCTCTTCAGACTGCATTGATAGGGTGAACCCAAAGTCCTTTATCATCCAAGCTGAGAAGTACGGAATTCCTCAAGCCCGACATCGCGTCATTCTTTTAGGAATAGCTGTCGACGAACACGGCAATATTCCGCCACACGAGCTGTTGAATACAACTGAACCAGTTTCGGTAAAACAAGCGATTGGAGAGCTGCCCAAGCTCAGAAGCAAGCTATCACGGGGCACGGACTCTCAAGAAGCTTGGTATCGTGCTGTTGCGGATGAGGTGGATGATCTGGTGCGCTATGCTGAGCTTGAAAATGGTGAGTTAATTGCTCCTCTTCGGGCTACTCGCCAGGCGCTATTCGATTCACCAAAAAGCTCCGGCGATCAGCGCGTGATTAAAAAAGAAGGGCAAGGGGTCACAGGCGTCCCATCTTTGGATGATTGGTATCAGGATCCCAAGATAAAATACTGGATGAGTCATGATGCCCGTAGCCATATGCGCGCGGACCTCCGCCGGTACGTATTTGCAAGTACATTCGCTGAGCACAACAAATACTCGCCAAAAGGGCATCAGCAGTTCTCACTTCCCGGACTTGCACCAGCACACAAAAACTGGGAAAGCGGCAAGTTTAGTGACCGCTTCAGAGTACAACTTGCAGATCTTCCGGCCACTACCATTACAAGTCACATCTCTAAAGATGGGCATTACTTTATTCACTATGAGCCTGCGCAATGTCGTAGCCTGACCGTTCGCGAAGCTGCACGACTTCAAACATTCCCAGACAACTACTATTTCGAAGGGAATCGAACCCAGCAATACCACCAAGTAGGAAATGCAGTTCCGCCTTTGCTCGCTAATAAAATTGCAGAAATTGTCTATCAAATAGTATGTCGACGCGCTTCCGAATTGGAAGAATCTATGCACACTCAAACCTTGAGACACCCAAGCTTCTAGTAGCATGGCAAAAAGGTCACTCGCAATATGCGCATGGAAATCTAAAGTTGGCGTAAGGCAAACAGCAAGCTGTCACGCATAAATCGAAACCAGGCAAAATTCCTGCCTTGATTGCGAACCCACGGCGCAACAGAATTCATTTCCAGCTTGACTAGGCCTAGCTGTCCTGGTCAAGCTTTTTAGAAATCGCGCCGCTGCAGCGAAATAGCTCTTGGGCAGCAGAACTCGATTTTGATATAAGACTTCAAGCCTTAACCGACTGATTACAGTATGGGTGTGTCAATTGCAGATTACTTAACGATCCAATACCACCCTCCCTTGCCCTGACGACGTGATCGTACGAGATGGATTTTTCTGGATCTAGGTAGCCCTTACAAATTGCACATTTCGGAGCAGAAGCTAACGCAACACTTATAAATGCTTCACTCTTAACATCGTCACTGAACGCCTTCGAAACAGATCCCAAGTCACCAACAAAAACCTTCCCAGCTGCACCTGAAAACTTGATTATATCTTGCTCCGAAATTTCTAAGTTTTTATCTAAGGCTTGTATTAGCTTCTCGAGCAATTCAGCGTAGACGACCGCACGGCTCTTGCTGGAGCTTTTTTGTAGAATAGTAGCGATCAATTCCTTTTTCTCTATCAGCTCCCACTCCAATCTTTCCCTAACCCTAGTAAATTTAGGAAAGAATGACTGATCATTGTTAGATATCTTCTTACCCAACAACACTACGGTACCCATAAAAAGCCCTCCAGAATGACGCCCCGTCGGCCCATAAAAATATACTGCCGGATGTAAGCCCAAGCTTCCATTGTCATTTCCGGTGATTCTTTTAGCCAAACCGAGGGCTTTTTCTAGGGCCCTAACCGTCGCACCTCCATCAAGATCATCATCCATCTCTGATATTACTTTTGGATTGCCCATTTGATCTCGCACCGAAACGAGAACAAAGTCAATTAAAGTTTGTAAAGCCGCCCTAACTACTTTCGGGCCACCCAATGGAAGATCAAGAGTTTTGATTGGCCTCTTCAGCTCTGGATCAAACAAGGTTGAATGGAGATTTTTTGCGGTATCTTCGATTTTAAGCATTGCCGCAGGGGAAAAACTAGACCAATATCTGTGCCCCTTCCCTGATCGGATAATTGCACGAGCAGCTATCGGGACTGGTTTCTTTCGATTTTTAAGCAGCATTTCCTCAATATCATCAAGAGGAGTGCCCTTCATATTTATTTTAAAGAATGAACTCTCAGCTTTATCTGCATCACCCTTAACCCACTGTATCGGCAACCCTCTACTAATAACCGTAGCCAACCTCTTTCTATCAACAATAGCTGACCCCATATCTGAGCTCCGCGCTTGGTAGTGTTGCCAGGTACCAACTCTTCTCGCGATCAAATCGCGCGTTTTTTTAGCGATTTCCCTCTGGGACTGCGATATATCATATCCAAAATAAGCCTGAGAAACCGGACCATCCCCATAATCATCTTCCACCCAAGATCTCAGTACACTTAATCTATGCCCGCCATCAATCACAAATAGATACGTTGGAGACTGCCACAGAATAACCGATGGAATCAGATCCCCATCTACGAAGCACTCAAGCAATGACACCACTTGATCTGGAGTCCAATGATTGGTTTCCCTCTGAAAATCAGGCTTCCTAAGATTCGGCCCCATCATCCCACCAGAAGAGAATTCTCGCAGAGAAATGGTCGCCACATTCTCAAACAGAGCTGCGTCGGCATCGGATATGGCAAAATCTGCTCTTGCGATCATCGCATCGAGGTTTACCAGGTTTGATTTCAGTGCCATATGACCCTCAAGTCGGCTGTCTCCATACATAACGCTTCATGGTAGAGGATTTTTAAGAGTAGTGGCAGAGCTATTTGCTAGCAGAACGACTTCGCACGCAGTTCATATAACGGCCAAGTCATATCAGGCACAGCCATCGAGAAACGTTCGACGAGCAGTCACCGCTGAAGCTTTACGCCTGAGCTCGAACGCTATGTCGCAAACATAATACTCGAGCAACACTGCAGCCACATCGATGCAGCTCGATCGCTTGCCAATTTACAAGACAGCGATTTATGCCGCTGTGTGCGTTTCAAACTGTAGGGTTCCGAGAATTCGGGATGGGAGGTGCAAACTTTATTTAGGACGATACGAGACAAACGAAAAAGCCCAGTCGTTACCGACTGGGCTTTTTCGTTTTCAATAATGGTCGGGACGGAGTGATTCGAACACTCGACCCCTTGCACCCCATGCGCATTATCCATGGTTTTCGGTGGCTGTCAATGAATGTCACTGGATCGTGATTGCCCAGTAAATTCAATGGGTTCAGCCGTAATCAGCGCCCATTACGATCCGCTCAATTCCTCCGACAGCCGAGCAATTCGGTGGGGTAAAAGTGGGGTAAAATTCTACTGTGACCGACTAATGCAAGGGGTAGGACATGCCCAAGCTGACAGTGAAATTCCTGGAAGCGATCACCGCTGACGATGATGGAACGATCCTCCGCGAGGATGGTGGGCTGGTAGGCAAGGTTCGCGCGGGTGTGCGTGGCGTGACAGTACTTTTTCGTTACGAGTTCAAGCAGCAAGGCGAGAAGCGCGACCATAGCCTGGGTAGCTGGCCCAAAAAGTCACTCGCCCAAATCCGTGCCGAACGCGACGAAGTGAAGGCGATCGCCGCCAAGGGCATCATACCGAGCGCCGCGCGCAGAGCCGCCAAGATCGAAGCACAGGTTTCGGTGGCAGCGACACTTGCAGATGCCGAACGTCAGATTGCTGAAAACAAGACGGTAGCAGAGCTTTTTGAAGAATGGCTTCGGGATGGTGTTGCGCGAGAGGATGGTAATGCCGAATTGCGGCGAAGTTTCACCAAGGACGTCCTTCCCATCATTGGAAATAAGCCCCTGCGAATTCTTTCCGAGAAGGACTTGCTAACTGTCCTGCGCTCAGTCAAAGCCCGCGGCCTCAACCGTACCGTTGTGATTCGCAGCAATGATATCGGTCAGATGCTGCGCTGGGCAGAAAAACGCAAGCCGTGGCGCACTCTACTGGCTGACGGCAACCCAGCGGACTTGTTAGACATCAAAAACCTTCTGGATCACGACTACCAAGAGCAACGCGACCGCCTGCTCAATCCAGATGAGATTCGGGAGTTGCGCGATATTTTCTCCCGGCTTGAACACGACTATGACACGTTGGACGTTGGCCAGAAATACTCAGGGATTCGTCCGGTCAACCAGCGTGTTCAATGCGCCGTATGGATATGCCTGAGCACGCTCTGCCGGATTGGCGAGCTGCTGAAATCTGAATGGAGGAACGTGGATCTGGTTAAGGGTACCTGGTTCATACCGGCTACCGCAACAAAGGGACACAAAGGTAAACGACAGGATCATCATGTGTTTCTGTCACCTTTTGCACTGGAACAGTTTCAACGACTAAAAGCAGAAACCGGACATACGCCTTTCTGCTTTCCCGGTAAGGACCAGAAGAGCCATGTCGACACCAAGACAGTCAGCAAATTGATCGGTGATCGCCAGTGCAGCTTCAAGAATCGAAGCAAAGCATTGTCAGGACGCCATCATGACGACTCGCTGGTGCTTAGCCAGGGCCGCAGAGGTGAATGGACCCCGCACGATTTGCGCCGCACTGGAGCGACGCTCATGCAGGAACTGGGAGTGACTCTTGAAATCATCGACCGCTGCCAGAACCACCTACTGGGTGGTTCAAGAGTGCGCAGGCATTATCTACATTACGACTATGCGAAAGAAAAAAAAGACGCATGGTGTAGGCTGGGAGGGGAACTTGTGAATATCTTGTCAGCCTTTAGCGACCCATCACTAACGAGCAGTGGGTGATGCGTAACGAGAGTTGACGGGTCGAGGGCTTTCGGTCCGGGGCGGCGAATGGCGTATTAAATAGCGGGTCGGCGAGCACCCCGCCCAACGCTTGAACACCTTGCGAAAAGAATGCTCATCGCAAAATCCCATATCGTCTGAGACCTCCCCAATGCTCCGGTAGGATCCACTGCTCAGCAGATGAAGCGCCCGCGTCATGCGCACCTCTTGCTTCAGTGCCCTATAAGAAGCACCTTCTAGCTGCAACTGGTAACGATAGAATTGTTCGCTGATCGCTAGTCGTTTGGTGAGCTCGCGCTGCGTTGGCCAGTCCTTGACCGGCAGGCGGCTCAGATATTCCAGAGTGGCGTCCTTCCAGCCCAGTTCATTCAATGAAATATTAGCCACTCATGCCCTCCTCGACCGAGCCATCATGTGCGTTTGCTCGTTTCTCCGACAGGCCTGCGATGACCGACCCTTGCCTGTCCAAGCGGGGCGCAGAAAGCGACCCGCGTGACAAAGGTCAGAAGGTGGCTTGGACTTTCACCCCACCTACCCAAGCATCATCCACCTCCCTCACCCCACCAGGGTGTCGAACGAACTGCAGGTTCGGGCGGACTGTCAGCCAGTCAGTGAAGTGAATGCCATAGTTGAGCTCGGCGTTGTATTCGGTCTCCTGCACCGGCAGGTAATCGGGATCCACGTAATCATCAACACCGTTGACCACGTTGGTCAGAGCCGCGTTCTTGCGATAGGCCGGGTTCACGTGCACTTCGGAGATCGCCAGACCGATATCATCTTCGGAGCGTGCGTCGAACAGGCCCTTGTAGATCGCCCCGACGGAAACGTAGTGGTCGACCTTGCTGGTCTTGTGGTCGTGCGCGGTAGCCATGGCGAACAGGCTCAGCCCGCGCGCGGCGTCGCCAGCGTGCCGGGTAACCTGCTGCATAGCGCCGAACCACACCCCGTGCTTGCTCGATGCACTGCGGTAGGCTGCGCCGCTGATCACCGCTGGCTGGCCATTGCTGTCCTTGAGCACGTCGTTGGCGTTCGAGGTGCTGTAGTAATAACCCACGCGGTATTCACCTGGCAGGCCGTCGATGCGCGGCTTCCACAGCAATTCCACCGGCAGCACCGCACCTTTGGTGCCGCTGCCGCTGAGCTTGAAGCCGTTGGTATTTTCGGTATTCGACGGGTTCTGCTCGTATACCCCGATTTGTGCGAACAGCTCAGGCGTGAGCGCGTACTTGACCCGCAGCGCCCACTGGGTGATCGGCCAGTTGTACCAGATACCTCCCCAGTTACCGACTTGCGAACCGCAGAAGGTCAGGTTCTGGAAGTTGCAGTCGAAGCTGTTGAAATCCTCGCCCTCGCCGAAGCGGCCGGCCTTGATGTCCAGGCGCCGGTCGAAGAACGCCTGCTGGTAATAAAGCTGGGTCATGCGCCAATGCGAGCCGCGGCCCCAAACTTCCTGGGACGAACTCAGGGTGCCGACGCGCGGGTCGCCGACACGCTCGTTGGAAATGTTTTCTCCGTTGCGGTTGGCCACGGTCAGCTGGAAGCGAGCATCGTGCCAGCCGAGCAGCTTCTGGAGGTCGAAACGCGCGCCAAGGGAGTATTGGTCGCTGTAGCTGGCGCTACGATCATTGTCGTAGCCGCCACCCAGGTTGGCGCCGATTTCGCCGACGTAGGCGAATTCAAAGTCGATGCCCTGCTGGGCCAGATCGCTGCGGGTGCCGTTCCAGTCGCCCAGCGCCCATGGCGAATCGCTGGCAAAGGGTTCGGTAGCGTGGGCCAGCGGTGCGCAGGCCATGGCGGCGAGCAGGGCTCGGTATTTGAAAGGGAGCATGGGATTCTCTTTGTTATTGGTCTGCAGACTGACAGGAAGCTGTCGTCGGCAAGCCGGCTCCTTCCGGAGCACTGCGGCTTGCCGACGACGGGTGTTTACTGAACGCTGGCGCGCATCTGCTCAGGCAGCTCAAGCTGCTTGCGCATCCTGGCCACTTCTTCGGCTGTCACCGCTGCGGCGCTGTTGCCCCAGCTATTGCGCATGAAGGTCAGGATGTCGGCGATCTCGGCATCACTGAGTTTCCAGTCGAACGCCGGCATGCCGGCCCCGGTGACATAGGTGTGCGTGTGCACCGCCCGCGCGCCACCCAGCACCACGCTGGTCAAGGTGTCGGTGTTGCCGGCCAGGATCGCCTTGTTGCCGGCAAAGCCGGTGATCATGTGGCTGACGCCCTCGCCTGCCGTGCCGTGGCACGCCGAGCAATGCACCTCATACCCTTGCGCGCCACGCTGCATGCGCGGCTCGGAGGCTGCCAGCGCCTCGGGTGCCGGCAGCCCGCTGCCCGGTAGCGACTTTAGATAGATGGCAATTGCGCGCAGATCGGCATCGGTCAGATGCTGGGTCGAGTTCTCGATGGCTTCGGCCATCGGCCCGCTGGCGACGGCCACCCCGTCACTGCCGGTTTTCAGATAGTCGACGATCTGCTCTACCGAGCTGTCGCCCAACCCGAGGTGCCGATCATTGGTAATGTTGGGGGCGAACCAGGTACCCACCAACCCGCCATACAGCGCTTCGCTGACCACTGGCCCACCTAGCCCGTTGCGCGGGCTGTGGCAAGCGGCGCAGTGCCCCGCGCCGTCGACCAGGTAACGCCCACGGTTCCATTCCGGGCTTTGTGCCGGGTCAGGCACGAATGGCTTGTTCTCGAAGAACATCCAGTTCCAGCCAGCCATCAGCAGGCGCTGGTTGAACGGAAAGTTCATGCCTGCCAGCTCGTCGACTTCATGCACCTTGGGCTCGAGCGTGCTGAAGAATGCCCACAACGCATGCAGGTCATCGTCGCTCATGCGCGTGTAGTCGGTGTACGGCATCGCCGGGAACAGCATGCCGTGCCGGCCACGCCCCTGGCGCACCGCGTTGAAGAAGTCGCGCTCGGTGTAATTGCCGATACCGGTTTCACGGTCGGGGGTGACGTTAGACGACTGGATGTCACCAAACGGCGTGCCGATCACGTAGCCACCGGCAAAGGCACCGTGCTTGGCGGTATGGCAGGCCGCGCAGTCGGCCGAACGCATGACGTATTCGCCGCGCTTGACCAAGGCCGCGTCAGACGAACGAAAGTCGCTCAGGCGTACCGAATCATCGGCCATGTCCGAACGCGCGGTAGAATTGGCCTGGATCACCAGGCCGAGCATCACGGCGCCGGCCAGGGCCAGGACAGCGCCGCCGATCAGGGCAGTTTTCTTGTTGATCATCGCAGGCCTCACACCAGGGAACCGGGGTTGTGCTGGTACTTCTCATGGATCGCCCGGGCCGTGCGGATGGCCAGGGCGCCCACGGTGCTGGTGGGGTTGTAGCCGGCGTTGGTGGGGAACGCCGAGGCGCCGACCACGAACACGTTGTGCGCGTCCCAGCTCTGCAGGTAGGTGTTGACCGCGCTGGTACGCGGGTCTTCGCCCATGATCATGCCGCCCTGGGTGTGGTTGGAGTTCTCGTCGTACGGGGTCCAGGACTTGGCCGCCGAGTTGAAGGTGTGCACGTGCTTGGCGCCCATCTTCTTGCCGATGTCCACCGCGCGCTGCTCGATGAAACGCGCCATGTTGCGGTCGTTCCGGTTCCAGTCGAAGGTCATGCGCAGCAGCGGCGTACCCCAGCGGTCCTTGTAGTTCGGGTCCAGCGATAGGTAGGCATCGCGGGTCGGCATCGAGGTGCCCTGGCCGAAGATGATCCCGTAGTTCTGGTAGTTGTCCTTGTAGGTCTGCTTGAAGCCTTTGCCCCAACGCGGGCTACCCGGCGGCAGCAGCCCTGCGCGACCGATCGGCATGCCCTCGCGGGATACGGTGAGCAAACCGGCACCGCCGATGAAGTCGAGCTGGCTGTGGTCGAAGTTGTCACCGTTGTAGTCGTCGACCTGGATGCCCAGGCCGCCGGCACCAATGAACGGGTTGAGGGTTTCGTCCTCGAACCACACATGCGCGCCGGCGCAGGTCTGGTAATTGTAGGCGCGGCCGATGGTGCCGGTCTGGGTGACCGGGTCGTACTGCTTGCCGATGTCGCTGAGCAGCATCAGGCGGGCGTTGTCGTAGGTGAACGAGCACAGCGCGACGATATCGGCCGGCTGGATCACCTCGCGACCCTGCTCGTCGAAGTAGCTCACGCCGGTGGCAGTCTTGCCGTCGTCGGCCTTGTGGATCTTGGTCACGTAACCCTGGGTAATCAGGGTGAAGTTCTTGCGGCGCATCAGCGCCGGGATCACACAGGCCTGGGGCGAGGACTTTGAGTAGTTGCCGCAGCCGTGGAACATGCAGTAGCCGCAGTAGGTGCACGGCGCCATGCTCACGCCCAGCGGGTTCACGTAGGCGGAGCCGACGTGAGCGACCGGGATGTAAAACGGATGCAAGCCCATTTGCTCGGTGCTTGCGCGGTACATCTGCATCAACTGCGAGTCTTTCAGCGCCGGGGTTGGGAATTCGCGGCTGCGCGGCCCTTCGAACGGGTTGCCGCCGGGGCGGATCTCACCGTTGATATTGCCGGCGACACCCGAAATCCCCGCAATGCGCTCGAAGCGGTCATAAAACGGTTCGAGATCGGCGTAGGTAATGCCCCAGTCCTGCACCTGCTCCAGGCCTTTGAGCTTGCTGGCGCCATAGCGCTCGAGGGTCGCCGAACGCACGCGGAAGTCCCACTCGGAGAAACGCCAGGCCATCCCGGCCCAGTGGAAGCCGGCGCCGCCGACCGACTTGCCCATCTGGAAGGCTTTCAGTTCGCGGGTTGGCACTGCTGTCTGGCCGGAATGGTTGCGGAAGGTCAGCGTGTAGTCGCCCGGTTGCAGCAGCAGTTCGCGGCGGATAGTCCAGCGCAGCTCATCGGGATCGACGGCCGGCGGCGTGTCGGTGGAGGTGTCCAGCCACGGGCCACGGTCGATGGCGACCACTTCCAGCCCAGCGCGGGTCAGTTCTTCGGCCATCAGTGAGCCGGCCCAGCCCAGGCCGACGATCACTACGTCAGCTTGTTTACGTGTAATTGCCATGTTGTTTTCCTCTGGCCTCAGCTCACCGGGATCAGGCTGATGGGCTCCAGGCCCAGGTTCTGACCGCGACGGTCAATGTACTGACGGTAGTCGTAACGGGCTCCGGGGAAGCCCACCAGCTTCCAGCCGACCATGCCGCGATTGCCGCCATAGAGCGGGTCGGCGAAGTAGCCTTCGCGTACGCTGAGTAGCAGGAACTCGAACAGGCGGCTGCCACTACCTGTGCCTTCCCAGTCGAGACGACCTTCCTCCAGCTGCCGCAGGATCGCGTCCATCTGCTCGCCGTCGAGTTCTGCGAAGGCGCGGCCATGGGCTTTGCGCGCGTGGCTGTCGATGAACTCGAGGCCGGCCAGGGTGTACTCGCGGCGGGTGCGCAGGCTGATGGTCAGCCCCATCAACTGCGACTCGTCGGCACGCAGTGGGCGGTCCAGGTACAGGTCCTTCGACTCGCCATACGGGCCGTTCATCTGCGCGTCGAGGTAGTCGACGCAGCCGGCCTCACTGGCGGATGCGCCCAGCTCGTCATGCGGGATCAGGCGGTCGAACACGGCGGTCAGGGTGGCGCGCGCCTGGCCCTTGAAGACATTGCCTTGGCCACCGCTCATGACCGGGGATGGCAGCATCTCGCGGGTCAGGCCGGTTTCTGGCGGCACTGACTTGAGTTCCACTGCGCCGACCTTGGCCAGGCCGGCAGCGGCAAACAACGCGCCCATTGAACGCAAGGCGTCCCTACGTTTCATGGAGTTCTCCTTATCGACAATCACGGGGACCGTGCGACAGGTGGCAGTTTTTCGCGCACGCAACAGCTCATGGCAGGCACAGGGTGCTCACCAAGGGCTTGGCAATCAGGCGGGGATACGAAAAAGCACGGCGCGAACCGGTTTACCCGGTCGGCCTACTGACGACGGCGGCGCAGATCTTAGGGTGCGGCATTGCGCCACGCCATCATGGCTTTGACGTGTTTACGTCAAAACGCCTCATCTAGCGCAAGTCTTCGACGGTTTCATCGATCACGATACGTAACTGCGGGCGCACCTGGGGCGGCGCGTCGAGGTCGCCGTTGGCGTAAAGCAGTTGTTGAATCGCCGCCTCCGCCTGGCCTTCGGGGTCCTGATCGAGCACCAGCGAGAGCAGCCCTTCACGCAACATTGCTGCATGCGCGGCGGTGGCTTCATGGCTGACCCATACCGGGCGCTGGGCCTGCCTGGCCAGGGCGCGGTAGACCCCCGCCGAACCGCTACCGGTGCTATACAACCCGCTGACCGGGCCTTGCTGCAGATAGTCGTTGAGCTTCGTTGCGTTGAGGTCGTCATCATCGAAGCACTCGACCGGCCCCACCACCTCGACCTGTTGCGCGCGTTCGGCCATCAAATCAAGGAAGCCTTGCACGCGCTGCTGATGAGCGTGGTAGAGCAACGAATTGGTCAAAAGCACCACCCTGCCCTCGCGGCCCTGCACCCATTGGCTCATGAGCCGGCCGGCAGCCCGACCCGCAGCCTGGTTGTCGATCCCCACATAGGTGGTGCCGGCAAGCCCCGGCATGCTGGTGGTGAGCAATACCACCGGCACCCCGGCAGCCACCTGCGCGCG
Organism: Pseudomonas sp. 8_5_2; assembly: GCF_059295255.1. Lineage (NCBI taxonomy): Bacteria > Pseudomonadati > Pseudomonadota > Gammaproteobacteria > Pseudomonadales > Pseudomonadaceae > Pseudomonas > Pseudomonas sp. 8_5_2. Next base: position 2,289,231 of record NZ_CM181238.1, on the reverse strand, counting down.
CAAGGCTGCGCGGACGTCCGGGGTATCCTGGGCCACCACGATCAGGCCCTGACGCGGCACCCGCGGATGATTGATGAGGTCCGGCAGCTGCTGGGGGGCTCGCTCCTGCCAGGTGTGGCGCTGCAGTACCAGGCGCGAGCGATGGATCTGCGCCTGCCGACCGAAGGCCGCAGCCAGGCGCTTGAAGTGGTCGGTGGCGCTGTCGACCATCACCAGATCAAAGCGTAACAGCCCATGCACGGCCGAGGGCAGCAGGCGCTTGAGCCCAAGCGCCTGGGCAGCTTGCAACACCTTGCGGCGTTTGGCGTCGGACACGCTGCCGCGCTCGTTGAGCACTCGGTCGACGGTACTCAGGCTGACGCCCGCGCGCTCGGCGACGTCAGCCATGCCTTGACGACGGTCAGACCTGTCCATGGCGAAACATCCGGTTACCAAAACCGCGAAGTCTGCCACGCCGCTGGTGTTTCGCCTACTCCGGCTAGCCCTAGGGCTGATCGCTGCCTTGGGCGTTCACCGCCAGCGGCAGCAGCCGTCGAGGCATGCGCCCGCTGCGGATCAACCAGCCATCGAGGGAGAACTTGCCGGCACCGGTGAACATCACGCCGGCAAACACCACCATCAGCAGCATCACATACTCCCAGCCGCCTCCACCCGCCGAGGCCCAGGCATAGCCGCGGCTCCATTCGCCGCCAAAGCCGACCGTGGCAACCAGGAAATACACCAGGCTGAGCACCGCGCCGAGCCTGGCGAACAAACCCAGCCCGACACTCACGGCGCTGGCCAGCTCGATGAGGCCGCCCAGCACGACGAACGCGGCTGCGGCCTCCCCCAGGCCGAAGCCCTGGAAGCCGGCTTCCAGCCGATGAAACCAGTCCATTCCGGCAAAAATCTTCTCCGAACTGTGGCACAGCTCGTTCAGACCGAAATACATGCGAACCAGGGTGGCCTGCCACAGCAGGGTGCCCAACCAGGCGCTCGATTTTCCCCGGTCGCGGCGCAGGTCGCTGGCCACGCAGTCGACGAACTGCAGGAACAACGGCACGGCGGCGATGCTTGCGACCCACACCATCACCCGCGCATCGGTCATCGCCGCGACTCGCCAGGCGATCAGAAACGGCAGCAGCGACAGCAGGAACCCGGGGGCGAATACCCGAGGCGTCATGAACGTAGCGCTGAACAAGGCCACGCACATCCACAGCGTGCTGGACCAGGCGGCGAAGTCGGGCAGCGAATGATCGACCCAACCGCAGTAGATCGAAGCGAGCAGCGTCGCCGCCAAGCCTGCCACGCCGAGCGCGTTGGGCACCGACGCGGGCTTGAGCACGTTGTAGTCGCGCGCGTAGGCGCCGTCGACGGTGTCCAGGGTCAATAGCGGATTGTTCATGGTCGGCCTCCGTCGGCAATGGAGGTAGGCAGGGTCTTTTCAAAGGCCCGCACAAGGTCAGTGGCGAAGCGCTGTTCCTGGGCATCGCTCGCGCCGCCGGCAACCCCCAGCGCAGCCACTGCCTGGCCGTGCTGGCGCACCACCACTCCCGCTACCGCCGGCAAGATCCCCGGGATGCTGCCCAACTGCAGGTTTTCCTTGCGTGCCAGGTCGTAGAACACGACGGTGTCGACATCATTGATTGCGGCTGAATTGGCTTTTCTGATTGCCGCCTCGACGCAACCCGGTGCCGCGCCATCCATGCGTTTGAACGCGAGCAGGTAGCCGCTGGCGTCTGTCACTGCGATACAGGGATGCACGCCTTCCTGGCTTGCCGCAGCCACCGCCCTGTCGAGCAATGCCGCAGCCCCCTCGAGAGACAGCGTATGGGTGCCACGCAAAGCACCTTCGGACGCCATCGCCCAGGGCGCACAGAGTGTCGCGATGCACAGGATCGACGGCAGGCGCATCGATGCGCCCAGTCTGGAACTCAAGCCCATGGTTCATTCCTTTGTTTGATCAGGGTCCTGGCCCCCTGCCCGGCTGCCGCGCAGGAGGCCATGCGGGTCAGCGCAGGCTCGCGGCGACATCCACGGCAAGCTGCTGTTCGGTGAGGTCGGTTGCACCGCTGATGCCGACACTGCCGACCACGCTGTCGGCGTGTTTGATCACCACGCCGCCCACCGCGGGCAGGATGCCGGGGATGGTGCCGATGGCCAGGTTTTCCTTACGCGCCAGGTCATAGAACGTGATGGTGTCGATGGCGAAGCGCGCGGCGGATTTCGCCTTGGCGATCGACGCCTCGACGCAGCCCGCGTAAGCCCCCTGCATGCGGGTGAACGCCAGCAGGTGGCCGTCAGCGTCGGTCACGGCAATGCAGATTTTCATGTCGCGGCTGCGGGCGATGTCAGTGGCTTTCTGCGCCAGCTGCAACGCCGCTGCGGTGGACAGGTTCTGCTGGGCCACCACCGATGCGCTCGCTGCGTCTGCGGCATGCGCCGCTGGAATGGCAGCAACGCTGAGGGCGAGGGACAAAGCGGCCATGGTCATTGTTGTTTTCATGGGTACATCTCCTTGGGTTTATGACCTGTGCTCACTGCACAGGGCTGGCGAAACGGTTTTTGCGGGCGAGCGCAACCTGCGCGCGCCTTGGCAATCGCGTTTTGGGCGAAGGGTGGGAGTCGGCCTTGCGGTTGACCCGCAAGGCTAGGTTGATCAGCGCTCGGCAGTCGCCAGCGGCTTGCCTGCGACTGCTGGCACGTGTGCACGGGCACCCAGAGCATCCGGCAACTGGACCTTGTAGATCATGAACGGCTTGACCAGCGCATCCTGGCCGCCGGGGCCGCGGTTGGAGGCCATACGCGCGCTCTGTGGCACCGGGATATACAGCTGGCGCTGATCGCTGACGATCATCGCATCGGGGTTCCACAGCCGCGTGTCCTGGGCAACCACACGCAAGGTGCCGTCCGGGCTCAGCACTGTCACCCTTGGTTTGTCGTATTCGCCCAGGTAGAGGTTGCCGGCGCTGTCCATCGCAGTGCCGGTCAGCGGGCTGGTGTCGTAGACGAATTCGACTTTCTCACCCAGAGCCGCCTCGCTCAGTCGGGTGTCACGCAGCGCCTCGGTCGGCACCCGCCACAGCGGCCCACTCAGCGGCTGGTAGTACAACCACTGGCCATCCGGGCTCAATTCGATAGGGTCGGAATGCACCTGGTGATCGCTGCCATCGGCCAGCAGCAGCGGCTGGCCGTTTTCGCCGAACGGCCGGCGCTGAGGATTCATCTGTGTAGAAGGATGCCCGGCCAGGCGGCGTACGGCGTCACCTGTGCGCAGGTTGACGACGATAATGGCACCGAGCCCCGAATCGGTGATGTAGGCATGCTCGCGGTCCAGGCGCAGGTCGTTGAGGTTGGCGCCGGCCGGCAGCACCTTTTCAGGCAGGCTGATGCTGCGCAGCAGCTTGCCGCTGCGGGTGTCGAACTGCAGGATCTTCTGCCCCGGGTTGATGCCCTTGGGGCCGGCGTCCTCGCCCTGGTCGATCGCCCAGAGCGTGTCGTCGTCGAAAATGTGAATGGTGTTGATCTTTACCAGTGCCTGCGCGTTGGGCTTGCCTGGGGCCCACTCGTTCCATTGCCCGCCCGGGAAGGGTTTGAGGCTGCCGTCGGGCAGTACCTCGGCGATCGAAGGGGTTTTCTCGAAGCCCGGCCAGCGTGGCAAGCCGACGAACAAGCGGCCATCGGAGGTCAGGGCCACCGCATTGCAGAGCCAGTCAAGCCTGGCGACTTCGATCAAGGGTTGGCCGCTGGGCGGAATATCATACGCCTGCACCAGCGAAGCGCAGGACAGCCCGAGCGCAAGACCGGCAGTGCGAAGGGTACGGGCAAAGGTCCTTGGGATCATCATTGTTGTTGTCCTTTTCGTCATGGTCCGTAGTGCAATCAGTGGGCGCCGATGGTGTTCAGCGCAGGCTTGTCCGGGCTTTTGCCGGGTACGGTCGGGGCATCGCCTGGCCGGCGCAGCGGGCCGACGATGAACAGGTAGCTGACGAAGGCGCCGACCGCGTTCAGCGCGACATACACCAGGGCGCCATTGAACGACTGCATCGACTGCACCATGTAGCCGATCACCACGGGCGTGACGATCCCCGCCAGGCTGCCGAAGGTGTTGAAGATCGCCCCGTTCATGCCGATGCTGTCCTTGGGCGAAACGTCGGCGATGATCGCCCAGCCCAGCGCCCCCACACCTTTGCCGAAGAACGCCAGGGCCATGAACAGCACCACCAGCAGGTCGGTCGACACGTAGTTGCACAGGATCATGCTCATCGACAGGGTCATGCCGATGAAGATCGGCAGCTTGCGCGCCAGGGTCAGCGACAGCCCTTTGCGCAGCATCCAGTCCGACAGCATGCCGCCGGTGAGCCCGCCGATGAAACCGAAGATCGCCGGCACCGCTGCCAGCAACCCGGCATCCAGTAGCGACAGCCCGCGCTGCTGCACCAGGTACACCGGGAACCAGGTCAGAAAGAAGAACGTCAGCGTGCTGATGCAGAACTGCGCCAGGTAAATGCCCAGGAACATGCGTTGGCGCAGCAACTCACGGGCGCGCGCCCAGGTATCGCGCCAGCCCTGTTGCGGCGGACGGTCACCCGTATGTTCACGCAGGCTGGCGCCACCGGCTTGCATCGTCTGCAGCTCCAGCGGCGTGAGCGACGCATGCTCGATCGGTGCCTTGATCCTGCGGATGAATACCACGCCCATGGCCACCCCGGCCGCACCCATCACATAGAACACCCACGGCCACCCCCAGCGCGTCGAGACCCAGGCGAGCAAAGGCGTGAACACCACGGCGGCAAAGTACTGCGAAGAGTTGAAGATGGCCGTGGCGGTGCCCCTTTCGGCAGTCGGGAACCACATCGACACGATCTTGCTGTTGGCCGGGAAGCACGGCGCTTCGGCCGCCCCCACCAGGAAGCGGAAGGCGAACACCGCGACGAAGGCCAACCCGACCGGCATCATCGCCACCGTGCCGATAAGGCCGGTGAACACCGACCAGGCGACGATGGCCAGGCCCAGCACACGGATGCTGCCGAAGCGGTCGATGGCAAGGCCACCGGGCAGCTGCAACAGCATGTAGGCCCAGGCAAACGCGGAAAACAACCAGCCCATCTGGGCATGGCCCAGCCCCATTTCGTCGGCCAGGCTGGCGCCGGCGATGGACAGCGTGGCACGGTCGCCCTGGTTGATGATCATCATCACGAACAGCAAAGCGATGACTTCATGGCGCCGATGCTCGGCGATGTAACGGCGCAGAGAATGTATTTTTTTCATTGTATTCTCGATACCCGGTCGGCATGGCGGCTCGCACGGAGCCGCGGCCGGGAGGTCAATGGGCGGTGGTTTCACGCACGATGGCATCGGCGCGCCTGCGCACTTCAGGCCGCAGCGCGGTACCCAGGCCGGGTGCGCGCGGGGCCAAGGCATGGCCTGCCTCGATGCACGGCAGCTGCGTCACCAGCTCGCCGTACCAGGTCGCCAACGAGGCTCTGACCACTTCCTGCAGCACCGCCGTAGGGGCGTGCAGCCCCAGATGCAAGCCTGCGAACAGCGCGACAGGGCCAGTGCAGTCGTGGGGGGCCAGGGGTTTGTTGTAGGCCTGGGCGAGCGCGGCGATCTTGCGCGCTTCGGTGAAGCCGCCGCACCACACCAGGTCGAGCATCAGGTAATCGAGGCTGCCGGCATTGAGCAGGTCCCGGTAGGCCGTGCTGCCGCCCAGGGTCTCGCTGGCACAGATCGGTACGCGGGTGCGATTGCGCAGGTCGGCCAGTGCCTGGGCGTCGTCCATCTTGCACAGCGGGTCCTCGACCCAGTACACGTCGAAGTCCTCCAACGCCTGGCAGATGCGCAGCGCGGCCGTGCTGTCCCACAGGCTGTGCAGCTCGACCATGATCTCGATGCGATCGCCTACCGCGGCGCGGATCTGGCGCAACGCTTCGCAGCCCTTGCGTACTTGGTCGAGGCTGATGCTGTTTGCCCCCGGCTGGCGGGCGAACTGGTCGAATGGCCAGATTTTCATGGCCGTGTAGCCCTCCTCGACCAGGCTGACGGCCAGGGCGCCGGCATCGCGGTGGAAAGCCAGCTGATCGTCGTAAGGGCCTTGGGCGCGGTCGGCCGTAGTGATCTCGCGGCGTGCGCCTTGCTGGGTGTTGAAGTCGTAGCCGGCGCAGGTGTTGTACACACGGATGCGGTCGCGGCAGGCACCGCCAAGCGCTTCGTGGACAGGCACGCCATGGCGCTGGCCCTTGAGATCCCACAGCGCGATGTCCACCGCGCTGGCTGCGCGAATTTCCGCGCTGGCGCTGTGGTAGCCGATGTAGGGGGTGGTCAGTTCCAGCGAAATCGCCTCTATCTGGCGTGAGTCACGGCCGATCAAGCCTGGCGCGATGAGTTCGTGCACCGCAGCTTCGACCGTGGCCGCGGCACGGAAGGTTTCACCCAGGCCGATCAGGCCTTCATCGGTTTCGATCTCCAGCCAAAGCAGCTTGGGGCGTTCGGGCAGGCGCAGCGTTCTAACACAGGTAATCTTCGACATTGTTCTTGTCCTGAGTCCTTTTCAGAGAATGGTATCGTTACCATTTCTGCTAAAAAACCTATCGCATCGCTGAGTGGACGACAAGGGGATGCGGAAAATTAATTGCGCGACCGAGAATGTTAACGTTCGCTAGCGGTATCCATGGTGCTGTCACGCTGCACCAGGCTGAAGCCGATGTCCACCGTGGTCTGCGCCTGCTCGCCGCCGGCCAGGCGCTCCAGCAGCAGCGCGGCCGCCGTGTCGCCCATCAACTTGCCGTCGATGCGCACCGTGGACAACGCAGGGAAGGTATGCGCCGCGAAGGCCATGTCGCCGAACCCCATCACCGCCAGTTGCTGCGGTACTCGCAAGCCACGGGCCGCGGCCTCGGTCAGCACGCCCTGGGCAATGGTGTCGGAGGTGCAAACCACCATCCACGGCTCGTGCTCGCCTGGGTTTTCCAGCAGCAGTTGCCGGAGCCCATTACGGCCTTGCTCCAGCGCCGGCAAACCCTGCCAGGTCTGGCGATGCACGTCGGTGATGCCCTGCTCGGCCAGGGTCTCGACAAAGCTCTCGGCCCGGCGCAGCCCGCGTGGGTCATCCACCGCGAACAAGGCAAAGCGCCGATAGCCCTGCCCGGTCAGCACGCGCGCCACCTCGCGCCCGGCCCGCTCGTGGGAGAAGCCGACCAGCATGTCGATCGGTTCATCTGAAAGGTCCCAGGTTTCCACCACCGGTACGCCCGTTGCCCGCAAGCGATTACGGCTGGTGCTGGTGTGCAGGGTGCCGGTGAGGATGATGCCATCCGGGCGACGGCTCAGGATCACCTCGAGCAGCTCCTGTTCCTGCTGGCTCTGGTACCCGGATACCCCGAGCAGCACCTGGTAGCCGGCCTTCGCCAGGCGCTCGTTGATGGCCTGGAAGGTGTCGGAAAACAGCGGGTTGGTCACCATCGGCACCACCAGGGCCACCAGCCGCGTGCGGCTCGACTTGAGCGAACCGGCCAGGCGGTTGTGCACGTAGCCGGTCTGCTCGATGGCCCGCCGCACCTTGAGGCGGGTGGCTTCGCGTACGGCTTCCGGCTGGTTCAGGTAGCGCGACACGGTCATCGGCGCGACACCGGCCAGGCGCGCCACATCGGTCAGGGTGACCGCCGTGCGTGTGTGTTCCTTGCCCTGTGCCGCCATGCCCGCCCTACCCCGACGCTGATCGATTGTTGAAGTGGCGCCAGAGTAGCTTGTGAAAATCTTGAAGGAAACCCGTCAAAACGGCCGTGGCGCAATTCGCGCCACGGCCAATAGACTCGGCCCGCCAGCGCCGAGCCGCCTTTGCGCTGCGCCCATAACAACAACTCGAGCGTCACGCAAGCGCGGTGTGCCTGCACCGGCTCTGGTGAACGCGCGTCCTGAGGATGATGGACATGAACAGACGTGAAGCGCTGATATCACTCGTTCAATTGAGCGCCCTTGGTGCGATCGGCAGCGCCAGCGCGGGCGTGTTGAGCACTGCCCCCCACCCTGCCACCGGCACCCGCGCCGATGTCTTGCCCGTCCCGGCCAAGGCCGGCGGGCTGACCTACCTGACCGAAGCCGAGGCGCACGAAGTGGCCGCGCTGTTCGATCGCCTGATCCCCGAAGACGAACTGGGCATGAGCGCCAGCCAGGCCGGCTGCGTGACGTTCATCGACCGGCAGTTGGCTGGCCCGTATGGCCAGGCTGCCAGCAGTTATCGTCTTGGCCCGTTCAGCCAAGGCACCCCCGAGCAAGGGCCGCAGTTCGCTCACACGCCTGCGCAGCGCTACCGCTTGGGTCTCGAGCGCCTTGGCCAGTATTGCCAAAGCCGCTACGGCCGGGCATTCAGCGCACTGCACGGTGACCAGCAGGATGCCCTGCTCAGGGCGATGGAGGGGGCCGACCCCGCCTTGCCGTCAGAGATCGGTGCCAACTTCTTCGCCCTGCTGCTGCAGAACGTGCGCGAAGGCTACCTGGCCGACCCCATGTACGGGGGCAATCGTGACATGGTCGGCTGGCGCCTGATCGGCTTCCCAGGGGCGCGCTACGACTATCGCCCCTACATCCATCGCAAGGGCGTGCCCTTGGACCTGGAACCGGTGAGCCTGCTCGATCGGGCCAGCTGAAACCCATTCTTCGAACATGCACGCGGCAGCCACGGGCCTGTCGGCAGCCGGCTGCGCGCAAGGAAGCTCCATGAGAACAACAAGACCTAAAGCAGATGTAGTCGTTATCGGCCTCGGCTGGTCAGGCTCGGTGATTGCCGAGGAACTGGCCAGGGCGGGCCTGCGCGTAGTCGCCATCGAGCGCGGTGCCTGGCGCGACACGGCCAGCGATTTCCCGCCGTCGGTGGATACCGACGAACTGCGCTGGGCGACGCGCAAGGAAATTCTCCAGCCGCCCAGCCTCGAGACCTATACCGTACGCAACAACGCCCGTCAGGTGGCCTTGCCGGTGCGTGAGTGGAGCAACCTGACCTTGGGCAACAACGTCGGGGGTGCCGGCACCCACTGGGCGGCGGCCTCCTGGCGTTTCAACCCGTTCGACTTCCAGCCCTACAGCAAGACCATCGAGCGTTATGGCAAGCAGCAGCTGGTACCCGGTCTGCAAGTTCAGGACTGGGGCGTGAACTATGAAGAGCTCGAACCATTCTATGACCGCTTCGAGCGCATCGCCGGCACCAGCGGCAAGGCAGGCGTCATCCAGGGCCAGGTGGTGCCGGGCGGCAACCCCTTCGAAGGCTCACGCAGCCGTGAATTCCCTACCCCGCCCTTGGTGCCCAGCCACTGGAACGACATCTTCAGCCAGAAGACCCGCGAGATGGGTTACCACCCCTTCCCCGTACCCGCAGGTACGATCTCCCAGGCCTACGTCAACCCGCTGGGCGTGCGCATGGGGCCGTGCACCTATTGCGGCTACTGCCAGCTGTTCGGCTGTGGCAACTGGTCCAAGAGCAGCCCCAATGCCTGCGTGGTGCCAGCACTGATGCGCCACCCGAGCTTCGAATTGCTGACCGAAACCGAAGTGCTGCACATCAACAAGGCGCCGGACGGCAAGACTGCCACCGGCGTCACCTTCATCGACAAGCACGGCCAGCGCGGCGAGCAGCCGGCCGATATCGTCATCCTGGCCGCCTACCAGCTGGACAACGTCAGGCTCATGCTGCTGTCGGGCATCGGCGAGCCTTACGATCCGCGCACCCGGCGCGGGGTGATCGGGCGCAACTACAGCTTCCAGACACTTTCATACGCCTACCTGTGGTTCGAAAACGAGCACCTCAACCCGTTCATGAACACCGGTTGCCTGGCCATTCAGATCGATGACTTCAACGCCGACAACTTCGACCACAGCGGGCTTGGCTTCATCGGCGGCGCCGGTATTCAGTCGCTGTCCAACAGCGGTCTGCCCATCGGCATGGCGGGGGTGCTGCCCAAGGGCGCCCCGGCGTGGGGCAAAGGCTGGAAGCAGGCCTTCCGGCACAGCTACCAGAACTGGGCGATGGTCCAAGGCCAGGGCACCAGCTATGCGCATGAAGACGCCTATTTCGACCTCGACCCCACCTACAAGGACAACTACGGTCGCCCGCTGATGCGCATGACCTTCGACTACAACCTCAACGATCAGCGCTCGGGCGAGTTCATCCGCCGCAAGTGCGAGCAGATCGCGCGCGAGGTGGGCGGCACGCGCATCGAGTCCTACAACTTTGCCGCGGACCATTACACCCCATTCCGCGCCAACGACTCTTCGCACACCAATGGCGGCGTGGTCATGGGTACCGACCCGCGCACCAGCGCGCTCAACCGCTACCAGCAGTGCTGGGCCGCGCACAACGTGTTCGTCCTGGGCGCCTCGTCATTCCCGAACAACGGTGGCTACAACCCCACGGTGACCATCGGTGCCCTGGCACTGTGGACGGCCAAGGCCATCCTCGAGCAGTACGTGAAGAACCCCGGCCCGCTGGTACAGGCATGAGAGAAGGCATATGAACAAGAAAAACGCTCTGTCGGCGCTGGCCGTGGTGATGCTCGCAGGCCTGGGTGGTGCTTTGCTGGTCAATGGCGACACCAGCCCGGTCAACGTCGCCGATGACCGGGTCGCTGCGGCCGATGCCGAGCCGGTCGACCCGGCCGCTGCCGCCCGCGGCGCCTATGTCGCGCGACAAGCCGACTGCGCCGCCTGCCACACCGCGCCAGGCGGCAAAGCCTACGCCGGCGGGTATGGCCTGGAGACGCCATTCGGCATCATCTACTCGACCAACATCACCCCCGAGCGCAGCAGCGGTATCGGCAACTGGACCGAGCGGGACTTCTTCCGTGCGGTGCGCCATGGCCAGCACCGCAACGGCCAGCTGCTGTATCCAGCCATGCCCTACAACGCCTACGTCAACATCAATGATGCCGACATGCATGACCTGTGGGCGTACATGCGAACCCTGCAGCCGGTCAAACAGGTGGCACCGAGCAACACACTCGGTTTCCCCTACAACATCCGCCTGAGCCTGCTTGGCTGGAACCTGCTGCATTTCGACAACAAGCCTTTCGTGCCCCAGGCTGAGCAATCCGCGCAATGGAACCGCGGCCGCTATCTGGTCGAGGGCGCCGGCCACTGCGGCGCCTGCCATACCCCGAAGAACTGGCTTGGCGGCGATACCGATCAATACCTGCAAGGCGCCGAGCTGCTTGGCAGCCATGCGCCGGAGATCACCAACGATGCCTATCGCGGCCTTGGCACCTGGAGCAATGAACAGATCCAGGCGTACCTGAAGACGGGTGCGAACCACCAGGCGATCGCCTCCGGCGCCATGGGTGAAGCGGTCGAGTTCTCGACCCAGCATCTGACCAACCCCGATCTGGCCGCCATCGCCGAGTACCTCAAGTCGCTGCCCGGCTCAGGCGCCCAGCCGCCGAAGCCGTTGGCCGCCAGCGAACCCGTCATGCAGCGCGGCGCGCAGGTCTACGAGTACAACTGCATGGCCTGCCACAACCTCAAAGGCGAAGGGATCAACGGCATGGTGACCGCGTTCGCCGACAACCCTGGAGTGCGCACCCCCAGCGGTTCGAATCTGATCGCCACGGTACTCAAAGGAGGCAAGGCGGTGGTGACCGAGCATAACCTGACCGGTGCCGGCATGCCTTCGTTCGACTGGAAGCTGAGCGATGCGGATATCGCTGCTGTGCTTACCTATGTACGCAACAGCTGGGGCAACGCAGCGCCGACCATCCAGGCGGAGCAGGTTGCCCGGGCCAGACACACCCTGAATGCGGCAATGCAAATGCACGCCGAGCATTAACCCGCCGTTACTTCATCACAAGGATGAGACGCATGAAATTACCGATAGTCGCGCTGCTGTTCTTGCTCTGCTCACCCTGGCAACTGGTATCCGCAAAGGAGCCCTCGGCTTCGATACTGATTCAAGGAGGGTGGATCATGACGATGGATCCGACCCTGGGCGATATCGAGCAAGGGGACGTGCTGATTAGGGACGGCCGCATCGTGGCGGTGGGGCGCAATCTGCAGGCCGCTGATGCAGACCCTGTAGATGCCCGCGGGCAGATCGTCATGCCAGGCTTCGTCGATACGCACAACCATCTCTATGTCACGACCATGCGCGGGCAGTTCAGGAACCACCAAGGCCAGTTCTTCCATGTCAGCTCGCGCCTGGCTGCGCAGATGAGCGCCGACGATACCTACACCGCCATGCGCCTGGGAGCGCTGGAGCTGCTGGCGGGCGGCATCACCACCACGGGCGATTACTTCGACAACGTACTGTCGCCAGCGCACAGCGAGGCCGGTCTTCGCGCCTTGCAGGACGCGGGAATTCGCGCCACGTTGTTCTACGGCGGCCCCGACAAGACTACCCGCTACCCCATCGATCTCGAACAGCTCAAGACGCTTGTCCAGCAGGGCGACGGCCTGGTGCGGATGGGCCTGGCATGGCGCCTGCCCCGCAATCGCGAGGATGCCGACAACTGGGCGATGCGCCAGCGTGAATACGATACCGCTCGCCGCCTTGAACTACCGATTCAGGTGCATGTCAGCGGCGAATCGAAACCCATGTTCGACGCGCTCATCACACGTGATTACCTCTATCCTGGCCTTACGGTGGTACATGCCACCGACGCTACGCCAGAACAACTTCAGGCGCTGGAGAAGGCCGGAGGCAGTCTGTCGCTTACCCCGGTAAGCGAGCAGCGGGTCGGCTATGGCCTGACCCGTCTGGACCACTTCAGTGCAGTCACACGCCAAGGGCTGGGCATCGATGGCAATGCGCTGGCAGGCAGCGCTGACATGTTCGCCAGCCTTCGCCTGGTGGCCCTGACCTGGAGCGGCGGGCTGCGCCAAGAAGCAGCGCCAGACCCTCGCGCCCTGTTACGCCTGGCGACACGCGGCGGCGCCGAAGCGCTGGGGCGTGCAGACGAAATAGGCTCGATCACCCCCGGCAAGCGCGCCGACCTGCAGATCATCGCTCTTGACGGCGTCAATACCTCGGGTTTCGCCGGTGGCGATCCGGCAGCCCTGCTGGTTTACTCGGCCCGGCCGGAAAACGTAAGCACCGTGATGGTCGATGGCAGGCTGGTCAAACAGAACGGCAAGCTGCTGGCCCCTGATCTACCCGACCTGTTGCAACGTGCAGCAGTATCAGCATCACAGATGCAAGCGCGCACCGAGCAGCCGTGAACCCGACGTGCGGCACGCCCCAGGAGCACCTGGGGCCTCGATCCGCCTATGCGCCTGGCGCTTGGGCAAGGTAGCTCCGCCAAGCGACCGCGCTGCGGATTATTTCAGCATCCAGCATCTGCTGGTCCGCAGCCGTCTGTGGCGGTGAGCTTGGGGTGCGGTGTGGCAACACCAGCTCGACAGCCACATCCCCCCAACAGGCCCAAGCCTGCCAAGGCAATGACAGCTCCTGCGAGCTGGAGGGCACTGGTCTTTTCACCACTCACGAAATACAGGATCAGAGGAGTGAAAACCACTGCAAGCCCGGTTATGAATCCAGCATTCGAGGGCGACGTGAGCTGGATGCCTGTCGTTTGAAATGCAAACGCAACGAACAGCACACCACCCGCCGCCACGCCGACTAACCAATCCTTTCGTCCTATTCTGAGCAACGAGTTCAAAGCGAACGGCAGCAGGCTGGCCCCTCCAAGCAAGAATAACCAGCTATTGAGGCACGAGGCCGCCATGCCTTGGAAATTATGCTTTGCGACAAAGCTCCAGCCCCATTACTTACCGCTGTAAAGGTTCAAATCACCAAAATACTTCGTTTGGAGCTTGGCGTAGGTTCCATTTTCGTGGATTGCCTTAATGGCCTTATTCAGCTGCGCCTTGAGGTCATCATTGCCTTTGACAACGGCGATGGCCGTTTAGAGGGAAGCAACTCGCTTTCGACTTGCTCGCTCATCTCATAATCAGCACCTTGAGGCGAGCTTAGAAATCCTGCTTTGGCTTGAAGCGTGTCCTGGATAGAAGCATCGAGCCGGCCCGACACAAGATCGTAGTAAACCTGGCTCTGGTTTTGGTAGGACTGAACCTTAACACCCGCCTTCTTCAAAACCGCTTTAGCGTAGCCTTCCTGAATGCTGCCCTGGAAAAATCCAACACTCTTGCCTTTGAGCGAACTCACATCCGCACTGAGCCCAGAGCCCTTTTTATAGACATACGACGTTGGGCCGGAGAACAGTTCATTTGTGAAATCGACTGCTTTTTCACGTACAGACGTGACCGTCATAGAGGACAGCACACCATCGAACTTATTTGCACGAAGCCCAGGAATCAGCCCATCAAAATCACTTTCGATCCATTTGCACTCAGCTTTGAGCTCAGCGCAAATCGCATTTCCCAAGTCAATATCAAACCCAACAACGCTGCCATCTGGAGCCTTGGACTCAAAGGGAGCGTAATTAGCATCTACGCCAAATCTGATCTATTTATACTCTTTCGCTTGCACCAGGCTGATGCAGAAGGGAAGCGCAGCCAAAACAAAAAGCTTACGGAGTGACATCATTTGGAAATCCCTAGATATTGTAATTAAATTAAGGGCTAGCCATTTCGACGATTTTGTGCTCGTCAAAACCACAGTTATCCATGAGCGCTGTATGCCTAAGCGCTTCCGTGCATGGCTGCTGTCATCTTGCTCATGTTGTCATGCTACGCCATCAGTTGACCGGTACAAGATGGCATTAAGCTCGTACTGGCGAGCATTTTGCTCGCCATAGATAGCAATATGCTCGTAGCTTTCTCTTATTTCTAAAACCTCGAGAAAGAGTTAGAGCTGTGTAGGACTAAGAGGATAGCGCACAAGACCCCGAGGGTTGTTCGAAATTGGCCAAATAAAGCGCCCATACCATTAAAGACTGGCACTCTAGACATAAGTTATAAGTATCTATCAGGTTCAGCGGCCTCTCCCACTACCGGTTTCAGAGCGCTGATGGCATTATGCTCATACTGCGTTGCCCATAGGTTTCATCACGCGCACTCGATTGGCCCATAGGACGCCATCGCGATACGCCACATCTTCAAGGATCGTGTTGATGTCCAACGAAAACGCCACGCCAGCCGTCAACCCTTCTGAAGATGCCGTAGTACCCTCGCCCGCTGCTAACACTCCTGTGGAGCTTGATGCTAACCGTAAGGGCCTTCAGGCCTACCTGGTACCAGGGGCTTCTGATTGGGCGCCATTGAATGAAGAAGCCTACACCGTCCTCAAGGGCGTTCCACCACCTGATCCAGCGAGGATCGTTTCCAACCGCACAGCTTTGTCGGACATGCTCGCTGCGGCATTGCAAGTTCCCAATCTTGGCTTCTTGGCAGGAAGTGGAACGTCTTTAGGGGCACCAGGTGGGTCAAGCATGTGGGATCTGTGGACGCGCTCCATGTGCAAACCGGCTCAGGAAGCGGCAGCACACGTGATGGATGAGGTGCGCTACAAAGAAACCATCAATCCAAACATCGAGCATTTCCTTTCACAGTGCGACGCATATCTCGCTTTCAACAAAGACACAACCGTGGAAGGCTTCGTCAGCGAGGTCAGCCTGTTACGGAAGCTATCAATCATCCCGTAGGCCACGTAACGGAGGTGCTGATGAATCTTCGATATAAACAAAATCCAAACGACGGCGATCAGCTTCCAGCTATACTAAAATTATTTTTCACAGCACTCTGCGATTTACAGGCGGCCCGATTCTGACACGGTCGAGCGCCCTCTTTCGTGTGGATATAACTGGGAGGGAGCAATATCTGTTGCCTCTATTCAATGTTCGGTCAAAAACTGCGGTCCGTGATACCTCTTGATTAAGGCTCAGATGAGGAGGGAGATTCCGACGCACGATTACAAAACCTCGACTGTAGCCCATGGCTTGATGCCTCTGCTGACCCTCCTTCTACGCAGGCAAGCTCCACTTGGCAGCCCATCAATCCAGCGGGGTACACATTTGTCAGACCGTGTGACTCTTGGCAGACTCACTGCCCCAGCACATTAATAAACACCGTAATCGAGCCGTATAAGGTGTTCAATGACTTGGCGATAACCTTCGTTATCTCCCAGAAGACTGCAGGGGATTCGCCTCCCTAGACCCAAAGCCGGTTGGGTCAACCAGTCAGCCGCCAGGCCATCGTTCCCCAAGACAAAAGCCGCCAGCCTTCAAATCTGGTCCCGCCGCGCGGCAAAACAACGGAACTGACTGCTCCAGCAACGGGGACCTGCTGAAAGACAAGGGCCGAGCAGAACCATCGCTAGCATGCGGGCCTCCGATATCACTTCTAAATCCTCGGGTCTGACCTACATTACTGCAATGCTTGACCCGAAGCGTCGGTCAGAGATGACCGGTGTTGCCAAGATCCGGCCGAGATACCTTATCCTTCTAGTAAAGCCTCAGCATGCGCTTTCCCGAGCTCCGCTGCTGAATTGCACGATCGTCCGGCCTGCGGACATAGCACCCGGACAGGCGTATGGAATCCTGCCTACGTGCAAAGGAGGCAGGCGCGACAGCCGCTAAGCCCTCAAGCGATTGAGATGAATAGCGGCACCTCCATCTGACGAAAGACATCTTGCATGCTAGCATTCTAGTGATGCATGATGGACACATAACTACAAACAAGCGGTGCCCATCATGGTCAGCATTGCGTGCAGAGCCCCTCTACCTTTCCCTCACGTTTCCACGTGTCGCGATCCTCTAAAGGCCCCCACCCAAGGCAGGCCTTACCCCTGTCGTTTTCTCAAGCGCTTAACCGCTCTCGCGAGCTAGATGCCTGTCTGTTTAGTGCCCACGGCCACTGGCCCAATGAAAATAAGGAAAATAGAAATGAGCATGATGAAAGCTGCCCGTCTGCATAAGGTTGGTCCGACCTTCCAGCTCGACTCGATCGAGGTCCCGAAACCACGTGCACACGACGTAGTTGTGGAGGTGAAGGCTTGCAACTTGGTGCCTAACCTTCGCAATGTCATCGAAAGCTACTCCACATGGTTCCCCTACCTCCCCCTCCCGAAGCTGCCGGCGGTTTATGGCCTGGACGCCTCAGGCATCGTTAAAGAAGTGGGTGAAGGCGTGCACGGCATCAAAGTCGGAGACCGCGTGTACGTGAACCCCGGCCGTAGCTGCGGCTCCTGTCATGCCTGCCTGCGCGGTCAGCATATCAACTGCACCGCATTCACCTTCCAAGGCTACTTCGGGTTTGGCCCAGGCTCCCAAGAAATCTTTGAGGACTACCCCTACGGCGGATTGTGCCAATACATGACCGCGCCGGCATCGGGCTTGGTCAAGCTCCCTGAAGCTATCTCCTTCGAGCAGGGGTGCCGGTTTGGCTATCTCGGCACAGCCTATTCGGCCCTTCGAAAAGCAGCCGTCTGCTCTGGTCAATCTGTGCTGATCAGTGGCGCCACCGGTACGCTCGGACTTGGAGCCGTCCTGCTTGCCCTGGCGATGGGGGCTACAAAAATCTTCGCAATGGCTCGCAACCGCCAATTGTTGGAGCGCGTTCGCGCTCTCGCCCCAGATCGTATTTTCACGATTTCCGTCGGCGATGAGCCACTGGGTGATTGGGTACGTAAGCACACTGATGAGCTCGGTGCTGACGTCTTCATTGATGCGGTTGGCCCTGGCGCTCCTCACGAACTTACCGTTGACGCAATTGGTGCCCTTCGCCGCGGCGGCCGCATGGTGGATATCGGGGGTATGTCTGAGGACCTGCCAGTACCGATGTTCAAACTCATGTGCTTCCAGATTAGCGTGATCGGCTCCCTCTGGTTCACTGTGGCAGAAGGTCAGGACATGGCCGAAATGGCTGCCGCTGGCACCTTGGACCTATCGGTATTCGACCAGGAAGTATTCGCCATCGAACAGGTCAACGAGGCGATGGATGCGATAGCAGATCGCAAAGGCGGTTTCACCAACGTTGTAATCAATCCCAGCCTGACCTGAAACGCAGCGCCGCTCGATCGGGCGGCGCTCAGTCGGAGATCCAACATGAAAGTGAGACGAGTAGTTGCAGGCACGCAGAATGGTAAAGCTGTATTCCTAGCCGACGGTTTCGCGCCTCAGACCCATGAGTACAAAAATATTCCAGGATTCGCTACTTCTTTAATATGGCAAACGGTGGCATCTCCGTCCCTTCCTGAAGCATTTGACGATCCAGTCCAAGCCAGCTCTTCACTGCTGCCTCAGCCTGGAGAAACCAAGTGTCTGGCGGTGAGCTTCCCGCCTGACTCAATCTTCCAGTCCTCGGATTTCAATCCCGAGGAGGCCCATGCTGAGCAGCAACGCCACCTGCTTGGACTGTATGAATGCTTCGACCCTGAGCGACCAGGCATGCACGCATCTCCGACAGTCGACTACGGCATTGTGGTCAAAGGCCCTCTCATTCTCGAACTGGACGACGGCCAGATCAGGGAGCTCGCGAGCGGAGACATCGTGGTGCAGCAAGGCAATATACATGCTTGGCGAAACCCCGGGACCGAACCTGCGTGGGTTACATTCGTCCTGATTGGCGCCCACGTCCTGCGGTAAAAAATTACATAGGATAATAACAATGAAAAGTTATGTAACACGCGCCGGCGTTGCTAGCGCGTTCGGATGCTCTTTGCTCGTTTCTTCGCTATGTTACGGTACTGAAAGTGGAGATACCGTTTGGCCGCTAGGCGTACAGACCGTTCTTCCGGCAATCCTGCCCCCACCAGGTGAAACCTCTTTGTACAGTTATACCGCCTACTACAAGGCGGATAGCTTTAAAGACAACAGTGGCAAATCCTCTGTCCCAGGGTTCAGCTTGGAGAATTTTGTTCAAGCTATTCGTGTGGTGCACACGTGGGACGTGAAATTCGATAGCGGCGTTACTCTCAGCAGCGGAATCATCGGGTCAGCGAACAAGATCAAGGTTGAGGCATTCGGAAACAGTGATACAGACTCCGGCTTCAGGCAGCTGTACCTTACCCCTCTATATGTCGGCTACTCGCCTTCCGAAAACTTGCACTTGCTAACGGGATTCAGTGCCTTTGTCCCATTGGGAAACTATGACGGTAATAAGTTAGCGAATAGCCCGCCAGGCTATGCGAGCTATACTCAGGAATTTGACCTAACCTGGTTCCCCCACCCTAACTGGGAGGTCTCGATTGCACCGACCTTCACCATCAATGCGAAGAACGACGACACCGACTATCGCTCGGGCAACGTGTTCAACGTCGACTACCTGCTTGGCTACAGGCTGCAGTCCAATCCCAAGGTTCAGCTGGGTTTGGTGGGATATTACACCAAGCAGGTCACCGATGATCGCTACGACCATGGTGACCTCGATGATGGGAACCGGCTGAGTAAATTCGCCGTTGGCCCCCAAATCTTCTATGCGTTTGATCAGAAGTCAGGGGTCGTGCTCAAGTGGATGCGTGAGACCGCGGTCAAGAACGGTCCCAAAGGCGACTCTCTATGGCTTGAGTTCGCGTTCCCGCTATGAGGCTAGCTTCTCAGCCTCAGGCATTTTAGATACGACATCCTTCGCCACACTGTGAATATGGCTCGCAGCCGCATTGGCTGCAGCCTTTTTGTTCCTCGTTTTCAGCGCTGCAAGAATCTCATCATGCTCATCAGTAGCAGCCCCCAAGTGCACTTGGAAGCCGCAGGTTTGCACGATGAAAAAGTCGGATAGCTCGAAATTTGCTACTTGGCGTGACGAGAGTATTGGCGATTTCGCCATTGAGTGC
Source organism: Pseudomonas sp. 8_5_2 (assembly GCF_059295255.1). Classification (NCBI taxonomy): domain Bacteria; kingdom Pseudomonadati; phylum Pseudomonadota; class Gammaproteobacteria; order Pseudomonadales; family Pseudomonadaceae; genus Pseudomonas; species Pseudomonas sp. 8_5_2. The sequence goes on along the minus strand of NZ_CM181238.1, from coordinate 2,269,541 downwards.
AGCACGCGATGGAATTCTACGTTCAAATTCCGATAACTGTCGGCAGCATCGCTGTGAGCTGGATTGATGCTTCTAATTTTGTCGTTGATCTCGGACATACGCAGCACATCATCAGGGGAGCCACGCTCAGCAGCAAGCCCTGCGATAAGCGCTTCGTTGTTCGCAAACATTTGGTAGAAGTCATCAACTTCCAAACGTGTAGGGTGCACAACCTCACATCCAACCTGGGCAGTGATCACGACAAAGCCCCTCTCCTGCAGGCTGTTCAGTGCGGTCATGATTGGCTGACGACTGACACCCGTTTCCTCGCTGATTTCCTTAACCAGGATTTTTTCACCGAACGCATATCTGCGATTCAGTAGGCGTTCCAAAATGTGCTGATAGATAGCGGTCTTCTTGTTTGCCACTTGCATCGGTGTGATCTTCCTAGGACTGAGTGCGCGATTCAACATTTCGCTAACTGGCTTGCATACTAGCATTTCGGATAGTAAACCAGATTTTCGCACCAATCGCTTCGTCATCCGTCGCGCCCGATTTTTTCCAAGGCGTGAATCCATACGACGATGAGCGGGCATCTCCAAGCTTGCATGCTAGCATTCTAGCATTCTAGCGTGCATGATGATCAGGCAGACAAAAACAAATCTACCTGCATGGCGCTGCCCCTCTGCCGTAAGGCATTGAGGAAAGCGCTCATGCCGTCCCAGTGCGAGGCGGCCTGCACTGGGGCACGACGTAAAGGTTTCGTATCGATGAACGCTTACCTGCATTGCCTATCGCACACGCCCCTCATTGGGCATTTCGATCCGCCCAAGAACGTGCTGGATGAAGTAGATGAGGTGATCCGCGCCGCCCGTGCACGCATCGCCGCTTTCGATCCTGAGCTCGTGGTGCTTTTCGCTCCAGACCATTACAACGGCTTCTTTTACGATGTCATGCCCCCTTTCTGCCTGGGCATGGCGGCAGAAGCCATCGGCGATTTCGGCTCGCTCGCCGGCACCCTGTCTGTCCCCAAATCCATCGCTGAAGCTTGTGCTGAGTCTCTGCTGAGCAATGGCATCGACATGCCTGTTTCGTATCGCATGCAGGTCGACCACGGCTTCGCTCAACCGCTCGAATTTCTTCTCGGCGGCCTGGACAAGTATCCGGTCTTGCCGATCTTCGTGAACTGTGTGGCGCCGCCTCTGCCTACCTTCGAGCGAGTCAGATTGATGGGTGATGCGGTCGGTCGATTCACGCGCACCCTGAACAAGCGGGTGCTGTTCCTGGGATCGGGCGGCCTTTCACATCAACCTCCAGTTCCGGAGTTAGCCAAAGTCGATGCCCGGATGGCTGATCGGCTCATGGGCAGTGGCCGCAACCTGCCAGAAGACGAGCGCACCGCTCGCACCCAACGCGTGGTCATCGCAGCTGAGCGATTTGTCGAAGATCAGAACACCCTCCACCCGCTGAATCCCGAGTGGGATCAATACTTCCTCGACGTTGTTGAGCAGGACCTGTTGAGCGATCTGGATAAGCTCCCCAACGCACATCTTTCCGAATTGGCCGGCAAATCCACGCATGAGGTCAAGGCCTGGGTCGCTGCGTTCTCAGCGCTCGCTGCCCACGGCGCATACACCGCGACAGATCGCTACTACCGAGAGATCCCGGAGTGGATCGCAGGCTTCGGCTCTATCAGTGCGCACTCTCAGCGCTAACAACCTTCACGGAGAATCAATCGTGACTGCAATTACTGAAAAAGACACCAGCAAATTCGTTCGCGTCCAAGACGGCGAGCTGGATCTGAATATTCATTACAACGACTGCGGTGAAGGCAAAGAAACGGTTGTCATGCTGCACGGTTCTGGCCCTGGTGCTAGCGGCTGGGCCAACTTCAATCGCAACATCGAGCCACTGGTAGAGGCTGGCTTCCGGGTCATCCTCATGGACTGCCCTGGCTGGAGTAAAAGTGATTCGATCGTCAGCACAGGCTCTCGCTCCGATCTTAATGCCCGTGTTCTGAAAGGTTTGGTCGATAAGCTGGACCTGGACAAGGTGCACTTGCTGGGCAACTCCATGGGTGGCCATACAGCCGTAGCCTTCACGCTGACTTGGCCTGAGCGCGTAGGCAAACTCGTGCTTATGGGCGGAGGCACCGGCGGGGTCAGCCCATTCGTATCAATGCCGACTGAAGGCATCAAATTGCTCAACGGCCTGTACCGCGAGCCAACGATCGAAAACCTCAAGAAGATGATGAACATCTTCGTCTACGACACCAGCGACCTCACCGAGGAACTGTTCCAAGCGCGCCTGGACAACATGCTGGCTCGAAAAGACCATCTCGAAAACTTCACCGCGAGCCTCGCTGCGAACCTCAAGCAGTTCCCTGACTTCAGTCATCGCCTCGGCGAGATTCAGGCCGAGACCCTCGTAGTTTGGGGTCGCAATGACCGCTTTGTCCCGATGGACACCGGCCTGCGCCTGGTTGCCGGCATCCCCAACTCTCAACTGCATGTCTTCAACAAATGCGGCCACTGGGCCCAATGGGAACACGCGGACACGTTCAACCGCATGGTTCTCGACTTCCTCACCCACTGATCGAGGTCACGATGAACATTACACAAGAGACCCTTGAGCGCTTGGCGGCTGATCTGCGCAGAGCTGAAGGAAAGGGCGAGCCTGTTGGACCACTGCGTGACGTGATCGGCGCCACAAACGTGGAAAGTGCCTATGCGATTCAACGCTTGAACCAAGCCCATGCCATCGCAAATGGACAGCGTCTGGTTGGCCGCAAGATTGGATTGACCAACCCCAAGGTCCAGGCCCAGCTGGGCGTAGACCAGCCGGACTTCGGCTGCCTGTTTGCAGGCATGGCGTACGGCGACAACGAAGTGGTTCCGTTCGAACGTGTTCTGCAGCCCAAAATCGAGGCAGAAATTGCACTGGTTCTGGAACGCGACCTGCCTAGCGCTTCCACAACTTTCGCAGACGTCATCGCCGCAACTGGCTGGGTTCTCCCGGCGCTTGAAATTGTCGGCAGCCGCATTGAGGGCTGGAACATCAAGTTCGCCGACACCGTAGCAGACAACGCATCAAGCGGATGCTTTGTGCTCGGTGGTCCTGCACAGCGCATCGACGGGCTTGACCTGCGGGGTGCAACGATGCGCCTCTCGAAAAACGGTGAACTTGTCAGCTCCGGAAATGGCGCTGAATGCCTGGGTAACCCGCTGAACGCGGCCGTTTGGCTCGCCCGCACAATGGCTGGGTTTGGTGAGCCACTGAAAGCAGGTGACATCATCCTCACCGGTGCATTAGGGCCGATGGTTGGCGTAAGCCCAGGTGATCATTTTGAAGCCGAGATCGATGGCCTTGGCCGCGTCGGCGTGTCGTTCAGTGTCGAGTGATGGAGATCTAGAAATGACTACAAAACGCAAAGTCGCCATTGTCGGCTCCGGAAACATCGGCACCGATTTGATGATCAAGATCCTGCGCAATGCCAAGCACCTGGAAATGGCCGTGATGGTTGGTATCGACGCTGCTTCTGATGGTCTGGCCCGCGCAGGCCGAATGGGCGTGGCTACCACTCACGAAGGGGTCGCCGGCCTGATCAAAATGCCAGAGTTTGCTGACATCGATTTCGTCTTTGATGCAACCAGCGCCGGTGCTCACGTCAAAAACGACGCCATGCTGCGTGAGTGCAAACCGGGCATCCGTGTGATCGACCTTACTCCGGCAGCTATCGGCCCATACTGTGTGCCGGTGGTGAACCTCGAAGAACACGTCAACGCGCAGAACCTGAACATGGTCACGTGCGGCGGGCAAGCAACTATTCCGATGGTCGCTGCAGTATCGCGTGTTGCCAAAGTGCATTACGCAGAGATCGTCGCATCAATTGCCTCCAAATCGGCAGGCCCTGGCACCCGTGCGAACATCGACGAGTTCACTGAAACCACCTCGAAAGCCATCGAAGTCATTGGCGGCGCAGCCAAAGGTAAAGCCATCATCATCATGAACCCGGCTGAGCCTCCTCTGATGATGCGCGACACCGTCTACGTGTTGTCTGAAGCAGCGGACCAGGATCAGGTTGAGGCCTCCATTGAAGAAATGGTTGCCGCCGTGAATGCGTATGTCCCCGGCTACCGCCTCAAGCAGAAAGTGCAGTTTGAAGTCATCCCTGAATCTGCCCCACTGAACATTCCCGGCCACGGCAAATTCAGCGGCCTGAAGACCTCTGTTTTCCTTGAGGTCGAGGGTGCTGCACATTACTTGCCATCGTACGCAGGCAATCTCGACATCATGACTTCTGCTGCGTTGGCTACCGCCGAGCGCATGGCACAGTCGATGAGCCAAGCCTGAGGAGCGCAGATATGAACGGTAAAAAGCTCTACATTTCGGACGTGACCCTGCGTGATGGTATGCACGCTATTCGTCACCAGTACTCGCTGGATCAGGTCCAAGCAATCGCTCGAGCACTGGATGCCGCCAAGGTCGATTCGATCGAGGTCGCTCACGGTGACGGCCTTCAAGGCTCCAGCTTCAACTACGGCTTTGGCGCACACACCGACATCGAGTGGATCGAAGCTGCCGCCGACGCAGTGAAGCACGCCAAGATTGCAACGTTGCTGCTCCCAGGCATCGGTACTTTGCACGACCTCAAAGCTGCCTACAGCGCGGGCGCTCGCGTTGTCCGTGTCGCCACCCATTGCACCGAGGCCGATGTCTCCAAGCAACACATCGAATACGCCCGCGAGCTCGGTATGGACACGGTAGGCTTCCTGATGATGAGCCACATGCAGACCCCCGAAGGGCTCGCGCAGCAGGCCAAACTGATGGAAGGCTACGGTGCCACCTGCATCTACGTCGTCGACTCCGGCGGCGCGATGAATATGGATGACATCCGTGCGCGCTTCCGCGCAGTGAAAGCGGTGCTCGATCCGGCCACTCACACCGGTATCCACGCGCACCACAACCTGAGCCTCGGCGTGGCCAACTCGATCGTCGCCGTCGAAGAAGGCTGTGACCGCATCGACGCGAGCCTGTCAGGCATGGGCGCCGGGGCCGGTAATGCACCACTGGAAGTGTTCATTGCGGCCGCAGACAAGCTGGGTTGGAACCACGGCACTGACCTGTACGCCCTGATGGACGCAGCAGATGATCTGGTTCGCCCACTTCAGGATCGCCCGGTACGTGTTGACCGAGAGACTCTCGCTCTCGGCTACGCCGGTGTGTATTCGAGCTTCCTTCGCCACGCAGAAGTTGCAGCTGCTCGCTACGGCATCAAAGCAGTAGACATCCTGGTCGAGCTGGGCAAACGCCGCATGGTCGGCGGCCAGGAAGACATGATCGTCGATGTCGCACTGGATTTGCTGAAGCGCTGAGGTTCGCAGACAGCTCCACGCAAGCTGTCTGCAGCAATCCCCTCCCGTCAGGGAGGGGGTCTATGAGACAACAATAAGAGAGACCACCCGACATGAATGCCTCGCAAAATCCCTACTGGCAGCACCTCCGAACACGCAGTGATCAGCCCACCTACTCACTCTTTTCTGAGTGATTACTGAGCTGATGTAGCTCCACATTACTGGCGTTACTAAAACCACAATCACGTGTTTTCTGAAGACCTTTCAAGGGCTTCGGAGGGGGTCGCTATGACTGACAAAACTGACAAGACCAAACTTTTCATCACCATCGCGCTTTGCTTCCTCGTAGCATTGATGGAAGGCTTGGATCTCCAAGCCCCAGGGATCGCGGCTCACGGCATGTCTGCCGACTACAGCTTGGATAAGCTGGAAATGGGCTGGGTCTTCAGTGTTGGCGTACTTGGTATGCTCCCAGGCGCTTTCATTGGCGGCCGCCTTGCTGATCGCTATGGCCGGAAGAAAGTACTCATCGTCTCGGTTGCACTATTCGGCATCTTCTCCCTCGTCACTACGGTTGCCTGGAGCTTCAGCGCGTTGCTGTTCGCCCGGCTCCTGACAGGCGTGGGGTTGGGAGCATCGCTGCCCAACCTGATCGCACTCGCCTCTGAAGCCGCTGGTGAGCGCATGCGAGGCACGGCAGTAAGCTTGATGTACTGCGGTGTACCGCTGGGGGCCGCGTTGGCAGCCGCCATTGGGCTGCTGGATTTCGGGGCTGGCTGGAAGCTCGTCTTCTACGTCGGCGGCGTGGTCCCTTTGGTCATCGTTCCCTTGCTGGTTCTCTTCCTGCCCGACGTGTACAAGCAATCAATTGCAGCCACCACCACGATCGAAGTTCCCTCCACCAAAGCCATCCTGGTTGAAGGCGGTGCACTGAAGAAAACCCTGCTCCTGTGGGTTAGCTTCTTCTTCACACTGATGGTCACCTACATCCTGATCAACTGGCTGCCAAGCATCCTGATTGGACAGGGATTCAAACCGAGCGAGGCAAGCGTCGTCGTATTGGCCATGCAGCTTGGAGCGGCCGTGGGTACGTTGATGCTCGGCGTTGCCATGGATCGCCTACCTATCTGGGCCATGTCGGCACTGGTTTATGGGGGCATTCTGATTTCCTTGGCCTGCCTGACCGTGGCGGCTTCACTCCCTACCATGATCGGTGCAGGATTCTTGGCCGGCATCTTCACAACGGGTGGCCAGTGCGTGCTCTACGCCCTTGCTCCTCAGTTCTATCCCGCCAATGGCCGGGCGACCGGGACCGGCGCAGCACTCGCTGTCGGTCGTATTGGTGCCATGACGGGACCACTCGTCGTAGGAAAAATGATGGTCCTGGGGGCCGGTGCGGGCGGCGTAATGTTGGCCTCGGCGCCGGGCATCGTTCTAGCGGCTATCTCGCTGCTTTATCTCTCGTCTCTGAAGAAGCGCCCTGAGCTGAGTGCTTCAGCGGTTTGACCGAAATTGCGTCATCACAAAAACAAAAAAGAAGACACGACATGAGCAAATCAACAACTATTGCATTCGCCGGGCTGCTGGCTATGCATGCTGCTTCACTCCAGGCAGCCGGGTTCGTGGAAGATTCGAAAGCTAAGGTAACGCTGCGCAACTATTACTTCGATCGCAATTACATCAACCAGACGCCGCAAGCTGCGGCGCGAGAGTGGGCCCAAGGCTTCATCGTCAATTTCAACTCGGGCTTCACCGAGGGCGTGGTCGGCTTTGGATTGGATGCTCAAGCCATGATGGGTTTGCGCCTGGACTCCTCACCAGACCGGGTAGGCACTGGCCTCTTGCCGTTCTCTGCCGCCACCAGGGAGCCCGCTAAGGATTACTCCGAGCTAGGGCTCACAGCGAAGATCAAAGTTTCCAAAACCGAGCTGCAGTACGGCACTGTGAGCACGTTCTTGCCGATCGCATTCGCAAGTCCAACACGGCTGCTGCCACAGACTTTCCGCGGGACCTACCTGCGCTCGCAAGACATCAGCAATTTGTCACTGCACGCGGGGTGGTTGGACCGAATCAACCTACGAGATTCAACTGATTACCAAAAGATGCGAGTTTCAGCGCCGAACGGACGTTTCAACGGAGCTGCGGAGTCTGATGCCTTCTATTTCTTGGGCGGCGATTACGCCTGGTCCAAAAACCTAACCCTCAAGTACTACTACGCAGAGCTGGAAGACATCTACGACAAGAACTACCTCGGTTTCGTCGACACCCGTGAGCTGGGTTCAGGACGGCTCACTTCCGACTTCCGCTTCTATGACTCCAAAGACAATGGATCCGCAAAAGCTGGGCAGGTAGACAACCGCAATACTGCATTGATGATGACCTACCAGCTCGGCGTGCATCGTCTCGGCGTTGGCTTCATGCAGCTGACCGGCGATACCGCTATGCCCTATCTCTTTGGTACTGAGCCTCTGGTGATAACCGAAGGCACCCTAAGCTCGGAGTTCCTAAACCCTAAAGAGAGAAGCTGGCAGGTCAAGTACGACTATGACTTCGCTGGGGTTGGCGTCCCAGGACTGAAGGGCATGTTGCGTTACGTCAGCGGGGACAACATTGATCTTCCGAACCTTGGCGGCGGCAATCTCAAAGAGTCGGAAAAAGACGTCGAGCTTTCCTATGTCATCCAGAGCGGTACCTTCAAAGATGTGGCACTCCGAGTAAGGCACGCTTGGTATCGAAATGATTTCGGTCCTGGCGCTACTCACCGTGATGACAATGAGCTGCGAGTGAACGTCGACTACACATTTGCTTTGTGGTGAAACGACGCGCTAGTGCCGTTTCAATCCGGGGAAGAAAAAGAGTGACGACATAGGAGTTGAGCATGACAGGTCGCAGCACACTAGGGATCTGGTTTACTTTTCTGTTTGGTGCGATCTGCGCGCTTGGCCCAATGTCAATTGACATGTCCTTGCCTGGGATTCCTAACTTGGAGCATGAACTGGGTGTGCAAGGGGGAAAAGGCTCGTTGACCTTGGCGATATTCCTCGCTGGGTTCTGCTCAACACCTCTTGTCAGCGGGCTGATCGCTGATCGCTTCGGTCGTCGCATCACGCTACTAGTCAGCCTATTATGCTACAGCCTCGCAGCTTTAGCCTGTTCACACTCCAGTGACTTCACGGCTCTGCTTGTGGCTAGAGCTTTCCAGGGTGCCGCTGCCGGTGCATGTGTTGCCCTTCCGTTCTCGATTGTCAGAGAGAGTCTTCCAGAACAGACAGCACGCACCCATATAGCCAGCTTGACGGCGGTTGTGGGTCTCGGACCATTGATCGCGCCATTGCTTGGCGGCGTGATCACTGATTTCTGGTCCTGGCGTACGGTTCACCTCGTACAGGCGCTGGCGGGGGCCGCCATTTGGCTTGGGCTCTGTTTAACCTATAAAGAAACACTTATACCGACCCTGCGTAAGCAAATCTCGTTCACCTCAGCAGTCATTCGATGCGCGGCATTTTTGAAGAACCTGGTTTTTTCCTGCTCATCAATCATCTATGCCGCTTGCTTTACCATCATGTTCGTATTCATCACGGCTTCGCCAAAAATTTTTTACGGTGATTACTCTGTAACGGGGCTTCAATTTTCATTGCTTATTTCTCTCATCTCAGGTGCCGCGTTTTTTGGCTCCTTGACCACCGCTGCCTTGAACCGTCGAGGCTGGACCGACAGAAGGGTCATGGTGATCGGCTGTTCAGGCTTACTGATTAGCATCGCAGCACTCGTACTGCAGAGAACGCTCGGCGAAATTTCGTTAACCATGCTTGTCGTATTTACCAGCCTAACGATCTACTTTTTTGGATTGGTATCCCCAGCAGCAACCCACAGTGCACTTTCAACGGCAACAGAGGATAGAGGCACCGCCTCAGGACTCCTCCGGACTGTTCAAATGCTTTTCTCCGCAGGGATTAGTGTGACTCTTCCTTGGTTCTACGAGCTGATGCCGGCCTTGAGTGCAGCGTTGCTGTTGATGAGTTTCTGCCTAGCTGCGGCCCTCATTGCTCTGGTAGGTATGATAGCTACTTGTCGCCCCATATCAGAAAGAGAAGAAATTGAAGCGGTTGAAAAAACTTAACTGCTTGCGCGCTGAGTGCCCCCAGGGGATGGGCAAAAGCAGGCACTAGAGAGGCTGACGAAATGCAGCTTCAGCCTCGTTGTCTACGTCATGCTTGCATGCTAGCATGCAAGCATGGGTTGGCGGCAGGCTACTCCTCGCACTTTGCGTTGACCTGATTGCCCTGAACCTAAAGAACAATAAATATCCGGAGGTCCCATGCAGCAGCCCCTCATCCCATACGCGCACTCTAAGTCGCAGCGTTCTGACGTTCGTCCTTAAAAGCTGGCACTGCCTGACGCCTAGTTCGTCGGCGTTCCGGTTTCCAGCACCAAAACTGATCCGAGCCTTAGCGAGCTCGAAACGACCTTTGTAACGCCTGGAGAATAAGAAAATGACTACCTCCAATAGCTTTGACACCGATGTTTTGGTGATCGGCACTGGCCCTGCTGGTGCGACCACTGCCCTAGCACTCGCCACCTACGGTGTGCGGGTAAAAATGGTCACCATGTTCAACTGGCTGGCAAACTCGCCGCGCGCTCACATCACGAACCAGCGTGCCATGGAGGTCGTGCGTGACCTTGGGTTGGAAGAGGAGGTGGTGAGAGCGGCCACGCCCTGGGATCAGATGGGCGATACGCTGTTCACCACCAGTTTGGCAGGTGAAGAAATCGCACGTATGCGCACCTGGGGCACTGGCGACAAACGCAAGGGCGACTACGTCCAGGGCAGTCCATGCACCATGCTGGATCTCATCCAGCCTGAAATGGAGTCTATCCTGCTCAAGCATGCTGCAGCACGCGGTGCTCAAGTGAGCTTCAACACCGAATACTTGAGCCATAAGCAGGATGCCGAAGGTGTAACTGCTCGCATGAAGGACGTTCTGACCGGTATCGAATACGAGGTCCGAGCGAAGTATCTGGTGGGCGCCGATGGAGCCAACTCCAAAGTAGCTAAAGAAATCGACCTACCGATCGTAGGCGAGATGGCAAGGGCTGGAACCGCATACGTCATTTTCAACGCAGACCTGAGCAAGTACGTAGAACACCGTCCAAGTATCCTGCAGTGGATCGCTACTCCAGAGGCTGGTTTCGGTGAGATCGGCATGGGTTTGTTGCGCGCCATCCGTCCGTGGGATCAGTGGATTGCGGGTTGGGGCTTCGACATAACCAAAGGCGCTCCGGATCTATCGCCAGAAGTGGTACTAGACAAGATTCGTCTTTTGGTCGGTGATCCCAAGCTGGAAGTTCAGATCGAACGCATGTCGACCTGGTATGTAAACCAAGCACATGCCACCGAGTACTCCCGTGGCCGAGTGTTCTGTGCCGGCGACGCTGTTCACCGTCACCCACCATCAAGCGGCCTGGGCTCCAACACCTGTATGCAGGATGGCTTCAACCTTGCCTGGAAGCTGGCTTACGTTCTTAAAGGCTTTGCCGATCCGAATCTGCTGGAAAGCTACACCGCAGAGCGTGCTCCCGTGGGCAAGCAGATCGTGGCACGTGCCAACCAGTCGCGTAAGGACTATGCCCTGCTGAAAGAGTGCTTCAACTTTGGCAATGGCGTGGACACAATCGCCAAGCTGCTTGATCGCATGCGTGACCCCAGCCCGGCTGGTGTGGAAGTTCGCATGAACCTGCAGAAGGCGCTGGAAATCAAGAGTCGCGAATTCAACGCTCAAGGTGTCGAGCTGAACCAGCGCTACGTGTCCTCTGCCGTTAAAGCTGATCCTAGGGATGGTGTTGAACTCTGGGCTCGTGACAAAGAACTGTACCTGCAGGCTACCACTCGCCCTGGTGCCAAGCTTCCTCACGCTTGGCTGGTTAACGAAAACGGCCACCGGATTTCTACACTCGATGTCGTGGGTAAAGGGCAAATGACGCTTATCACGGGCCTTGCCGGCCAGGCATGGGTGGCTGCTGCAGAAAGCTTGAACCAGCCATTCCTGAAAACCGTTGTCACAGGCGCAAAAGGGACCGCGGACCTCTACTGCGATTGGCAATCGGTTCGTGAGATTCACGAGGCAGGCGCGCTTCTGGTTCGACCTGATGGCTATGTCGCTTGGCGGCACAGCAACGCTGTTTGGTCGGCCGACGAAGCAGTTTCAGAACTGCAGCAGGCTCTCCAAAGCGTCCTCGGTTAAGCAATACCTCAGAGGCCCGGCTCGATGCCGGGCCTTCTTTTTATTTGCTCCAACCGCGCTGGAGGCCACTCGGCCGCTGCGCTGCAAACACTAGATGTAAAAACCAACCGATAAGAGCCCGTGGGAGAGTGGCGCACCTGCTGCTGCGCCTCCCTCTCAGGTCCAAACTGCCTCGAGTGCGATGAGGGTGAACTATGGCTAAGGCCGCTGATGTCGTTGTGCAATGCCTGGAAAACGAAGGTGTCGAGTATGTATTCGGCATTCCCGGTGAGGAGAACCTCGACCTGCTGGAATCCCTGCGCAAGTCGAAGATCAAGCTGGTACTGACCCGTCACGAGCAGTCCGCGGGCTTCATGGCCGCCACCTATGGTCGCCTAACCGGCAAGACCGGCGTCAGCCTGTCGACCCTCGGCCCTGGCGCTACCAACCTGGTAACCGCCAGTGCGTACGCCTACCTGGGCGGTATGCCGATGATGATGATTACCGGCCAGAAGCCGATCAAGAAGTCCAAGCAGGGCCGCTTCCAGATCATCGATGTGTGCGGCATGATGGACCCCATCACCAAGTACACCCACCAGTTCGCCTCGGCCGACAACATCCCTTCGCGCATGCGTGAAGCGTTCCGCCTGGCCGAAGAAGAAAAACCGGGCGCCGTGCACCTGGAACTGCCGGAAGACATCGCCGCCGAGCAGACCGATGCCATGCCGATCCCGCGCAGCTTGCACCGCCGGCCGCTGGCCGAGCACGTGGCCATCGAGGCTGCCATCGAGAAACTGCGCACCGCACGCAGCCCTATCCTGGTGATCGGTGCCGGCGCCAACCGCAAGATGACCGCCAAGGTCCTCAAGCAGCTGGTCGATAAGACTGGTATCCCGTTCGTCACCACCCAGCTGGGCAAGGGTGTGGTTGACGAGCGCAGCCCGCGCTTCCTGGGTAACGCTGCGCTGTCGTCCGGTGATTTCGTGCACCGTGCGATCGAAGCGGCTGACCTGATCGTCAACATCGGCCACGATGTGATCGAGAAGCCGCCGTTCTTCATGGTCCGTGGCGGCACCGAAGTCATCCATATCAACTTCCGTTCCGCCGAAGTCGACGCCGTGTACTTCCCGCAGGTAGAAGTGATCGGCGACATCGCCAACGCCGTCTGGCAGATCGCTGAAGGCCTGGGCGACACCTCGCACTGGGACTTCACCCGTCTCATGGCGATTCGTGAAGCCAACGAAGCCCAGATCGCCGAAGGCGCCGACGATGACCGCTTCCCGGTCTATCCTCAGCGCCTGGTGGCCGACATCCGTCGCGTGCTGCCGTCCGAAGGCATCGTCGCTCTAGACAACGGCATCTACAAGATCTGGTTCGCCCGCAACTACAAGGCGCACAAGCCCAACACCGTGCTGCTCGACAACGCCTTGGCGACCATGGGCGCCGGCCTGCCGTCAGCCATGGCCGCCCATTTGGTGTACCCGGATCGCCCGGTAATTTCGGTGTGTGGCGACGGTGGCTTCATGATGAACAGCCAGGAATTGGAAACCGCGGTTCGCCTGAACATGCACATTACCGTGGTAATCCTGCGTGACGACGGCTACGGCATGATCCGCTGGAAGCAGGCGAACATGGGCTTCACCGATTTCGGTCTCGACTACGGCAATCCGGACTTCGTCAAATATGCCGAAGCCTATGGTGCCAATGGACACAGGGTGGAAAGCGCGGATGCTTTGCTGCCACTGTTGGATCATTGTATTGCCAACCCCGGCGTTCACGTCATTGACTGCCCAGTCGACTACAGCGAGAACGACCGCATCCTGAACAGTGAACTGCGCGAGCGAGCGCTGGCGGTCTAATCAGTGGCAGAAACGGCGCTACTGTTGACAGTACTCTGTTGAGGCTTGCGGAACTTGAACCTCCTCGCACAGTAAGTGGCGAGGAGGCTCCTTGAGCAACGCCAAGAATGATCTCAGCGCGGCTTTGATGACTTGAGGCGGTTGATGCTGGCTGCGTAGGCCCTCATAAAGCAACCCGGTGACCAACCCTTTGAAGACGGCTATCGAAGTGAGAAGGTCCAGAGTCTTCGGCAATTCACCTTGAATAATCGCATGCCTAAGCACCTGATGAATGTACTGCAGGAATCGATTACTCGCTTGCTCCATGCGGCTATGGATCAGACCCGATTCGTCCCCCCCCTGATAAATCAAGATTTCCGAGAACCGCTTTGACTGGGGGCTATTAACAGCATCAAGCATGGCGGTCACCACAGCTTCCCAGGAGAGTTCGATTCCGTCGTCGGCGGAGAACTCCAATTCAAGTGGATGCTGCCGCGATGTCAGCACCGCCTGAAGTACTTCTTGCTTCCCATTGAAATGCCAATAAACGGCGCCACGAGTGACGCCTGCCTTTCGGGCTATTTGGTCCAGCGTAGCGTCTGGAACTCCTTGGGCAGCGAACACCTCGACAGCCGCGTCGATAATGCGCTGTCGTGTTTCCTCAGCCTCGGCTACCGTCTTCCTGGCCATTTTAACTAGGGCGCTTTCTTTGACGCGCGACCGATGGCGCGCTCTATATTCTGCTTGGTCAATAGCAGAGCTTTTTTGATCGTGTCCGACTGCTTACTCGCTCTGGAACTCGGCATTACGACTGCGAGGGAGTAATAGCCAAGGTAGGTATCCAAAAGCGTTGCGAATGAGCAAACGCCATCGATATGTTCATCCAGATCGCTTGCTATGCCGCTCGCCCTGATTTCACTCAGTTGCTTAATCAGCGCCTGTCGTCCGAGCGTGTTTGGGGTGAACACTGGAAGTTGATCACTGAGTGCTGCTGGGAGTGACTCCTCAGGCAGCGCTGCCAAAAGGACCTTACCTGCGGCGGTCGCAGCGGCGGGCACATTGATGCCAATCGGAAACACCACACGCAGCTCTCGTTCTGACACGATGCGATCCAGCACGTAGATTTTATCGCCGGCCAGAGAAGCCAGGCAGACCGACTCTTCAAGCTCCTCCGCCAGTGAGCGTAAGTACGGCTTTACCAACGAAAGAATGTCTGATTGTGCCTGGTTGATGAGCTGGCCAAGCGCCGGCCCAAGGCGGAAGCCTCCACTAGGGCCCAATGCCTCAACCAAAAACTCTTCTTCCAGGGCGTTGATGATTCTCTGGACGGTCGAGCGCGGCAGCCCGACCAACTGCGCGATAGCCGCCAAACTCAAGCCATTCGGATGACTGCCAAGGGCTCGCATGATCGAGGCAGCTCTGGCGATGACTTGAATACCCCCCGCCTTGCCACCGACTTCGTCTGATTGGTTCATATCTCTCCTCAGCGTGCACCGCTGCAGCATCTGTTATGGCCGCCACTTTAGAGCTCCGTGCCTCGCCTAGCCAGTCACACGTTCCGAACACCTATCTCACCAACGTTCGACCGATGGTTATTACTGCTTGCTTGCGCTCATAGTATCGCATAGTGGTACACTTGACCACATGGTGATTCAGCAATTACAAGTCCCCGGCCTAGGGGCGCAGAGATGGAGCAAATCGGTGAGACAGATACGATCCTCGCGTGCATTACATGCAATTCCCCTAACGGCGCTGATGCTGGTGACCGGCTGTGGTGAAAAAGACCACATCGCCTCAGCTCCGCCTCCCCCTGACGTGGGCGTATACACCGTCCGCTCACAGTCTCTGACCCTGACAACCGACCTGCCCGGCCGGACCTCGGCCTACCGGGTAGCGGAAGTGCGCCCACAAGTATCGGGGATCCTTCAAAAGCGGTTCTTTGTTGAGGGGACTGAGGTCAAGCTGGGTCAGCAGCTCTATCAAATTGACCCGCGTACCTATGAGGCGCAATTGCGTCGGGCCGAAGCCAATCGAACTACTGCGCAGAACCTGGCTCGACGATATGAAACGTTGTTGAAAACCAAGGCTGTGAGCAAGCAGCAGTACGACGATGCCCTTGCCGCATGGAAACAGGCGGAGGCTGACTATCAGGTCGCTCGTATCGACGTTCAGTACACCCGTGTGCTTTCGCCGATCTCAGGCCGCATCGGACGGTCGACAGTTACCGAGGGTGCACTCGTTACTAACGGTCAAGCACAGTCGCTCGCCACTGTTACTCAGCTAGACCCGATCTATGTTGACGTCACTCAGCCGATCACGAAGCTGCTGGGCCTGCAACAGGCATTGGAGTCAGGGCGACTTCAGAAGACAGGTGAGAACCAGGCCGAAGTCAGCCTGACCCTGGATGACGGTAGTGCTTACCCAATCCCGGGCGCCCTTAAGTTTTCTGAGGTCAGCGTTGATCCGACCACAGGTTCAGTAACCCTTCGCGCCGAATTCCCGAATCCTAATCGCAAGTTGCTTCCAGGCATGTTTGTTCACGCCCTCCTGAAGGAAGGTGTGCAGCAGGCGGCGATCCTGGTTCCACAACAAGCCATCAGCCGCGATACGCGTGGCGTGCCAAGTGTCTGGGTGGTGAAGGCCGACAACACTGTTGAGGCCCGCGAGGTCCAGACCCTACGAACTGTGGGCAACGCCTGGCTGATCAGCAAAGGCGTATCCGAGGGAGAGCGAATCGTGACCGAAGGTGTTCAACGTGTCCGCAGCGGCATCGCCGTCAATGCGGTAGAAGCCAAAAATGTGGATTTGGTAGCTGACTTCGCCGCTACCACTGAAGCCTCGGCTAACTGAGGGGGCGCCGTAAATGTCTCGCTTCTTTATCGACCGGCCGATCTTCGCTTGGGTTCTCGCTATCGTGGCAATGCTCGCCGGCGCGCTCTCGCTGGCCAAGATGCCGATTAGCCAATATCCAAACATCGCGGCCCCTGCCGTTTCGATCCAGGTCAGCTACCCAGGTGCTTCTGCACAAACCGTCCAGGACACGGTGGTCCAGGTCATTGAGCAACAGCTCAGTGGTCTTGATGGGTTCCGATATATGTCGGCTGAGAGCGCCTCTGACGGCAGCATGACCATCATCGTGACCTTTGAACAGGGGACCGATCCGGACATCGCTCAAGTTCAGGTGCAGAACAAGCTGCAACTGGCGACACCTCGTTTGCCGGAGGAAGTTCAGCGTCAGGGGCTTCGCGTAGTGAAGTACCAGATGAATTTCTTCTTGGTCATGAGCTTGGTGGATCGCTCGGGGAAGCTCGATAACTTCGACCTGGGCAACCTGATCGCTTCACAGCTTCAGGATCCCATTTCGCGCATTCCAGGCGTCGGTGATTTCCAGCTGTTTGGCTCGCCTTACGCAATGCGTATCTGGCTAGATCCAGGCAAGCTCAACAGCTATCAGCTGACACCTACTGATGTAGCCAATGCTATCCGGGAACAGAACGTCCAAGTGTCCTCTGGCCAGTTGGGTGGACTACCAACTCGCTCAGGCGTCCAGCTGAATGCCACCGTTCTCGGCAAGACGCGCATGACAACGCCTAGCCAGTTCGATGAGATCTTGGTCAAGGTGAACGCGGACGGCTCACAGGTACGAGTGAAGGATGTCGGACGTGCCGAACTGGGGGCTGACAGCTTCGCCATTTCCGCGAAATACAAGGACTCCCCAACCGCAAGCCTGGCGCTGCGTTTGTCCACCGGTGGCAACCTGCTGGAGACCGTAGAAGCTGTCAAGAAGCTGATGGAGGAGCAGAAGGCCTATCTGCCAGATGGCGTGGAGGTCATTTATCCCTACGATACAACACCTGTCGTTGATGCCTCGATTGAGTCGGTAGTACACACTATTTTTGAAGCGGTGGTACTGGTCTTCCTGGTTATGTATCTGTTCCTACAGAGCTTCAGGGCAACACTGATTCCCACCCTGGCAGTTCCCGTGGTGCTGCTCGCCACATTCGCACTTCTGCCCTATTTCGGCCTCAGTATCAACGTACTCACCATGTACGCCATGGTGCTCGCCATCGGCTTGCTGGTCGATGATGCGATCGTCGTGGTCGAGAACGTTGAGCGGCTCATGCACGACGAGGGGTTGACGCCACTTGAGGCTACCCGTAAGTCGATGGACCAGATTTCCGGGGCCTTGGTGGGTATCGGCATGGTGCTGTCGGCTGTGTTCGTACCGATGGCTTTCTTTGGTGGATCCGCTGGCATCATCTATCAACAGTTCGCGATCACCATCGTGGTCTGCATGGGACTGTCGATCTTTGTCGCGCTTGTGTTCACTCCAGCACTTTGCGTGACCATCCTCAAAGCTCCGGAAGGCGTTTCCCACCACGAGAAAAAGGGCTTCTTCGGCTGGTTCAACCGCATCTTCGACCGCGGCACTCTGCGATTCGAGCGAGGCGTCGGTGCAATGCTGAAGGGGCGCGGTAGATACCTGCTTGCGTTCTTGCTGATCACTGGAGGAACCGGCTATCTGTTCACCCAGATCCCGAAGGCATTCCTGCCCAACGAAGACCAGGGCTTGATGATGATCGAAGTGCGTACGCCGGCAAATGCTTCAGCGGAGCGCACCGAGGGTGTGCTTCAAGAGGTGCGAGACTACTTGAGCAATGATGAAGGTGCGTTGGTTGAGCACTTCCTGACGGTGAATGGTTTCAACTTTGCTGGTCGTGGTCAGAACTCGGGGCTGGTACTGATTACCCTTAAGGATTGGAAGGAGCGTCACGGCGCTGGGCAAGACGTATTCAGCATCGCGCAACGGGCTAATCAGCATTTTGCCAAGATCAAAGATGCCAGCGTCATGGCGTTCGTGCCCCCTGCCATTCTGGAAATGGGGAACGCGATGGGCTTCAACTTGTACCTACAGGACAACCTAGGTCTTGGTCATGAAGCATTGATGGCAGCTCGAAACCAGTTCCTGCAACTGGCAAGCGAAAACCCCAAACTCCAAGCAGTGCGTCCAAACGGTAAGGACGACGAGCCGCAATTCCAGGTGAACATTGATGACGAAAAGGCCCGTGCGCTGCAGGTAAGCATCGCGTCTATCAACGAAACGATGTCGGCAGCCTGGGGCTCGATGTATGTCAACGACTTCATCGACCGCGGTCGGGTCAAACGGGTGTACGTACAGGGCGAAGACATCTCGCGAATCTCTCCAGAAGACTTCGATAAATGGTACGTGCGCAATAGCCTTGGCCAGATGGTTCCGTTCTCGGCGTTTGCAACCGGTGAGTGGGTGAACGGCTCACCGAAGCTGGAGCGCTACGGTGGCATTTCTTCCCTGAACATCCTCGGCGAGCCAGCCCCTGGATACAGCACTGGTGACGCGATGATTGCCATCGCTGAAATCATGCAAAAGCTCCCTGCTGGCATCGGCCTGAGCTACACCGGTCTCTCTTATGAAGAAATACAGACTGGCGACCAGGCACCATTGCTCTACGCATTGACTGTGCTGATCGTATTCCTGTGCCTGGCCGCACTGTATGAAAGCTGGTCGGTACCGGTCTCGGTGATCATGGTTGTTCCTCTGGGTATTTTGGGCGCCGTGCTGGCAACGCTTTGGCGCGACCTGACGGCGGATGTGTACTTCCAGGTGGGCTTGATGACGACAGTTGGCCTGTCCGCCAAGAACGCCATCCTAATCGTGGAGTTCGCAAAAGAGCTGTATGAAAAGGAAGGTTATCCGATCGTCAAAGCTGCGATAGAGGCCGCCAAGCTGCGTTTGCGTCCGATTTTGATGACCTCGCTGGCATTCACATTCGGTGTGCTGCCGATGGCCATTGCATCGGGCGCAGGCGCTGGGAGCCAGCACTCCATTGCTACGGGCGTCGTCGGAGGCATGATCACAGCAACCGTGCTGGCCGTCTTCTTTGTTCCGCTGTTCTACGTGGTAGTTGTCAAGCTTTTCGAGGGGCTCATGAAACGAAAGCCAAAAGCGGTCAAGGAGGTGACTCATGAAGTTTAAGTCGCTCCCCGTCTTTGCATTGCTGATGCTCAGCGGATGCAGCTTGATGCCCGACTACCAGCAGCCAGCCGCCCCCGTGCAGGCGCAATGGCCAACGGGCGAGGCCTACGGCGGGCAGGGAGACCAGCGTAGTATCGCGGCGGCTCTCCCCGAGGCAAAAAATTTCTTCAAAGATCCAGCGCTGGTCCGCCTCCTCGATGCGGCGTTGGAGAACAACAGAGATCTTCGAATCGCTGCCAAAAATGTTGAATCCTATAGAGCGCTTTACCGTATCCAACGAGCGGAGCGGTTTCCCACACTTGATGGCGAAGCATCTGGAAATCGAACCCGCTTGCCTGATGATTTGTCCCCCACCGGCGATTCTCGGATCGATAGCCAGTACCAAGTCGGCCTGGTGACTGCCTACGAGTTGGACTTATTTGGCCGAATCCGAAGCTTGTCCAGCCAAGCGCTTGAAAAGTATCTGGCTACTGAGGAGGCGCAACGCAGCGTTCAGATCGCACTGATAGGCGATGTGGCAACCACTTATTTTCTGTGGCGAACCGACCAAGCACTTTTGGAGCTGACCGAAGCGACGCTGACCAGCTACGTCGAAAGCCTGGCAATGATCGAGTCCAGCGCAGCGGCGGGTACTTCGTCGGAGCTGGATGTCCGACAGGCGAGGACGCTGGTTAACCAAGCCCAGGCACAGCAGGCTTTGTACACCCGGCGTATCGCGCAGGATGTAAACGCACTGCAATTGTTGCTGGGCTGCAAGATTCCAACTGATTTGCCACAAAACTTGCCACTGGCCATGAGTGCCATAGGGAAGGTTCCAGCAGGGCTACCAGCAGATCTGCTACTAAACAGACCGGACATCCGTTCTGCCGAGCATCAGCTTATGGCCGCTAATGCAAACATCGGGGCGGCTCGTGCGGCATTTTTTCCACGCATAAGCCTGACAGCGTCAGCGGGCTCAGCCAGCAGCGATCTGGACGGACTGTTCAACGGCGGATCTGAAAGCTGGAGCTTCGCTCCACAAATCAGTGTGCCGATCTTCAATGCAGGAAAGCTGCGAGCCAATCTCGATTACGCTGAAATTCAGAAGGATGTGGGCGTTGCGACTTATGAAAAGAGTATCCAAACGGCTTTCCGGGAGGTAGCCGACGGCCTCGCTGCGAGGGGAACTTATGGCAAGCAGCTTCGTGCTCAGAACGAATTGGTTGATAACTACAAATCGTATTTTGGCTTAGCACAGCAGCGATACGACCAGGGCATTGATAGCTACTTGACAGTACTGGATGCCCAACGCGAACTGTTCGCCTCACAACAGAAGCTATTGAATGATCAGCTCGATCAAATCAACAGTGAAGTCCAGCTTTACAAAGCCCTTGGGGGCGGCTGGAGCGTAAGCCAGAACTGAGAATCTGGGGCAGCGCCTTACAGAAGTGCTGCCCTACTTTTCAAGAGAATGCTTGAATAAATTCTTCGACCTAAAGTGGCGAGCCAACGCCAATTTTAAATCGGGAGCAATAGCAATGTCGTTGACATCAGCAAGCGCGATAGAGGTTCGCTTTGATAAGCGTCCTGACGATGATGTTCTTTTAGCCATAGACGAGCTGGTCAACGTGCTCCGCACCGAGCCGGGGTGCATGAGCTACTCGATAATCGCGCTAAACAAATACTTCAGCTCGATGATTATTAGCGGCTTCTGGACCAACGAAAAGGATATGATTGATCATTTTTCAAATTCGAGTTTCGCAGCGTTGATAGCGTTCTTGACATCCAGCTGCCGAAGCATCTGCTTCAGATCATTATTTATGGATAGTGAAATACGGAGCCAACATGCAGAGCCCTGAAAAAATCTTGCTGAATGCAGACTTACATAGTTTAATCACTTTCTTGGTGGTGTACCAAGAGAAAGGAGTGACACGGGCATCCCAACGCTTGGGGGTAAAACAGCCAGCCATCAGCAATACCATAGCCAAGCTTCGCAAACGATTTGGCGATGAGCTCTTTTTGGGTAAGCGGCCTTGGATACCAACAGAGCGCGCTGACCAGCTCGCTACTGCTCTAGGACCTGCATTCCACACTTTGCAGGAGGCACTCGCCAGCGTGGATAAAGAGAGCGCTCAGTAAGTTAAGTGCAATATTTCAACCGCCTTCCCCCAGGCGGCTTCACCCTATTCCAAATCGAAGACGTAAAAAAAACTATGGCCTGACGGCCATAGTAAAGGGAGGTTATTTATACCATCCAAGGAGCCAAAATGAAGGCCACTACGCGCTCATCTGAGAAGCAACGACTTAAAGAATTTTGGTAAAAAAGCCGCTTGCGGGCAAGCGGCAACACCAAAGGGCAATGAAGGACACTCGCTTGGTACAAGGAAGGGTACCGCGCCTCACTTCATCGAGATGTACAGTAATGGAAAACCTCCAACCGGTGAAATCAAACATAATAATAGTCACTATCGATAAACTTCTTCGCTCAACACCACCCTGCTTGTTCAACTACAATTTATCATAGGACTACACTATCAGCAGACGCTGAACAAAGCTCATTTATCCCCCTCTCCGCTTGATCGTCATGGAAGGTGATTCTCCGAATCGCTGCTTGTAATCAGAGGAAAATCGACCGAGATGGGTAAAGCCCCATTTCAATGCAGTGGACGAAACTTGAACGTGAGCATGCTGCGGGGTCTCGAGCTCTACACGAACGCGCCGCAGGCGAATCTCCTTCAAGAATTGCATCGGTGACAGTCCGCGGAAGCGTTGAAAACTCAGCTGAACTGTTCGAGCAGTCACGCCAGCGTGCCTTGCAATCTGCGAGATCGTGAGGGGCTCTTGAGCATGCTCTTCCATGAACTCCTCAATCATCCGTACAATCGCGGGGACTACTTTCTTTTCGGCCGAATCCCGCAGCGCCTGGCTGTGATTACTTTCATGGAACTCGAGCAAAGAAGAGGCCAGCACCTCACCAATTAGGCTTTGTAGATGCGATGAATGTAATGACTTGGACGACAGCTGGCTGTAAGCCCACCCCAGTGTCTGCAGCCAATTCTGGCCAGCGAAGGTATCCATTGGCAACTGAGGCTGAAAGGAAATGTCCTGCTTGATACTCCTCCCCAGCTGACGTTGAAGCATGGTTTCCAGCAGCGTTCGATCAATACGGACGAGCAGCTTGTCAGTGCCAGGGAAATGATTGAAGAAGGAGTGCCGGTGGTAGTTGAAAACGGTGGCATGCCCCGGGTTGCAGTTGAGGCGTAACTGATCACTGATCACGTGTTCATGGCCAGTGAGGACCGACTGGACCAGCACGATATTATCCAGCTTCCCTGGATGGATAGCGACCTCTCCCCCAAAGGACATTCTGGCAACCCCAGCCTCGCCAGCCGACCGATGAAAAAATTGAGCCTTGAACTCGGTTCCCTTTTTTTCAAGCCGGTTCTTGCAAAACATCCGCTCACCGCACAGCACTGCCTCCTCAAGATTGGACGACTCGCAGACGCTGAAATCCGCGAGGACCTGATCAGATGGTACAAATGGGGCGACGTTGGGCCAGGCCATGGAGAGCCCTCAAAAAGGCAGTGAGTTGTACAAGCAACCTAGCAACAAAAGGGAACTGAGAACAACGTCAGGGCGACGATCTGTATCGTCGCCCTGCTCCGCCATTAGCCGTGCACGATATGGTAGTTCAGGAAGCCGCTAGCATCGGTTTTGACGTCTTCAAGGGCTTCGTTGAGCTGGTCCAGTGTGTAGGGTCGAGGTGCCCACTGATTGGTGTCGAGCAATCCCGTTCTGATCAACGCCATCAGCTCCTGGGCTTCTGCGGTGGTGAACCACAGGGAGCCGATGTACTGAAGCTGTGTACACATGAACGGGTGAGGATCGATAGGAATAGGTCCGCTGACTCCGCCGATCTGTACGATCTTTCCTCCCGACGTAACGGCGTTCATGGCCGAAACAGAAAGCTCCGCCGGAGCCTTCGCGCCAAGCGTATCAACGACTGCATCAACTCCGCACGGAGCCATTTCACGAATGCTTGAATGCAAGTCGGTACTCGTGATTTGCAGCGTGCGAATGCGCTTTGGGGCCAGTTGGCGGAGCCGTTCGAGTGCAGTCCCATCTCGTGCTGCCACGATGATATCCGTCACGCCCATCGCTACTGCGGCCAGTGTCGCACCGATACCCAAGGTTCCAGAAGCCCCCAGTACCAGCAAGCTCTGACCTGGCGTGAGTTCGAGCTTTTTCAACGCAGAGTAAGCAGTGCCTAGGTATCCAAGGCGTGTGGCTAGCTCGAATGACAAGTCGTCAGGCAAAGTGATCAGGTTACGCGCAGGTGCTCGGAGAAATTGGGCGTATCCGGCATGGCGATACTCGCGGAATACCTCTTTCGAAGACGGGCTGAATCCGAAATAGCCCATGAAGGTATAGCTAGCGCACCGCGTCGGAAGTCCGGCCAGGCACTGTTTGCATGTACCGCAACTCAGTCCAGGATTGACGTAGACCCGGTCGCCTTCCTTGAAATCTTTCACAGAGCGACCAACCGATACCACGGTGCCAGCGGCATCCAAACCGAACACAGCAGGCAGCTCAGGCAGCGGTAGAAACGGGTACCACTCCGGGAAATTTGTGACGACGTTGCGCAGATTGGGGATAACAGCGCAGGCGGCAGTTTTGATCAGGACGTCATGCTCTCCAACATCAGGAAGAGGAATTTCGTCCACGGTAAATTTGCCACCAACTTCGTGGAGGCGAGCAGCCAACATCGTACCTGGCATGAAGCAAACCCTCTTTTTTTTTGTCAGGGCTGTGGGGCTCTTGGGAGCCGTTAAGGTGTGACCGGCGCATCGGCGGCCACAGCTCTAATTATCCGCTCGACTTCAAACGTGGCTATCCAGGTCCAGTAGCCGCTATCCAGATAACGAAATTAATTGGCGTCGCTCGGTGCGGGTTGAGTTGATGCAGCCAGATTTTGGGCCAACTGACGCAGCCAGCGATTAGCCGGGTCAGCATCATCCCTCGGATGCCAAGCCATCACGAGTTGGAAAGGCTCGCTTTTAAACGGCAACTCAAACGTCTCGATGGCTTCGTGCTGGGACTGAATAAGCATGCGAGGCATCGTACAGACCAAGTCCGTCGACATCAGGACCCCTGGGACCATCCCAGCGGTCGGCACGGTAAGGTTGATCCTTCGACTCATGCCGGCGGAACGCAAATACTCATCCATGTAACCCCTGAAGCTCTCCCGTTCTGGCGATACGACAAGATGATTGAGTTCACAATACCCATCCAGGGTAAGAGGCTCGCGTCCACGAGGGTGATCTTTGCGCTGCGCCATGACGAACTCATCGTTCCCCAGTGCTGTGAGTTTTACGCCCTGCGGAAGGCCGCGGCTTGAGTCGATCAGCAGATCGAAAAAACCCTCCTCCATTTGCCGTCCTATGAGTCCAGGATCAACGGCATTGAGTGACACCTGAATCTGCGTGCCTGCGTGCTTGGTGATTGAGGCGATCAACAGCTCGCAGATGGTGCTCAAGGCTGTATCACAGGCGGCTATCCGGAAGACCCTCTCGTCGTTCAAAGGATCGAATTCCAACTCACTTTGAATGACTGAACCGAGCGTCTTCAATGCCGAGCGAAGAGGTCCCCGCAACGCCAAGGCCCGTGCAGTAGGGGTCATGCTCCGGCCTTTTTGTATAGGGACCAACAGCGGATCGCCCATGAGCTCGCGCAAGCGTGACAGCTGTGCAGACATTGCTGGCTGGCTGATGTGAAGGCGTGTAGCTGCCCTAGTCACGTTCATCTCAGCCAGCAACGTGTCCAGCGAAACCAAGAGGTTGAGGTCGATACGCGATAGGTCCATGACCAATCCATCCTAATGATAGGTCGCATAACGATAAACAATTTCATGGATAGCTTCACGGGAATCTATTGTTCTCCCAGAGCATTTATTGGGAATCAATCATGACCAAGCAGAAAGTACTGATAACAGCGGGAGCATCTGGTATCGGGCATGCGATCGCGCTGGCTTTCAACAGCCGCGGCGCCGACGTCACGGTAGTCGACATCGACACTGAGGGCTTAAGCCGCCTTAAATTAGAGCATCCTTCTATCCGCACCGCAGTGTGCAACGTAGCTGATCGCAGCAGCCTTGAACTCAGCATTCCAGGCATCATCGAAACCATGGGTGGTCTAGATGTTCTCGTCAACAACGCTGGGGTATCCGGCCCCACCGCTCCGGTTGAGCAGCTTGACCCTGATGAGTGGGACAAGGTAATGCAGATAAACCTGAATGGTACCTTCAACGTTACGCGCCTGGCCGTTTCTGCGCTCAAGCGTTCATCCCGCCCCTCAATCATCAACATGTCTTCTGTTGCGGGACGACTGGGCTACCCCGATCGTTCCCCCTACTCGACCAGTAAATGGGGACTGATTGGTTTCACTAAGAGCCTTTCACGCGAGCTTGGCGCGTATGGGATCCGTGTAAACGCCATTCTGCCCGGAGCTGTCGAAGGGGAACGCTTTGAAAGCGTGCTCAATGGTAGAGCCAGTCTCAGCGGCAACTCCGTGGAGGAAGAACGTAGGAAGGCGCTTTCGGTTCAATCTCTCCAACGCCTCGTGGACCCGAAAGACATTGCAGAACTAGCAGTCTTCCTGGCATCGGACGCAGGCAAGTCCATCTCTGGACAGCTTTTGCCAATCGACAACGATATGCAGCAGACGATGTGAGGTACGACTATGAGCATGCGAGAAAAACTGATTGGAACCTGGGTGCTCGAAACCTACACAGAATACCCAGTGGACGGATCCGAGCCCATACATCCCTTCGGCGAACATCCTGAAGGCTTCATAATGTACACAGCAGATGGTTATATGTCGGCTCAGCTGAGCATGCCAAATCGGGCATCTTTTTTCTCGGGTGACTGGTTTGAAGGTACCGATGCGGAATACCGCGCCCAAGGGCTGTCGTACATTTCCTACTGCGGCCCCTTCAATGTGGACGAGCAATCGGGTCAGCTCACCCACACCATCGCAGTTTCGATGTTCCCGAATTGGATAGGCCAGGTGCAGCCGCGAACGGTAAATCTTGCGGGAGATGTCTTGGAGCTTGGCAATAACAGTCAATATCGCTCTAGCGGACGTACAGTAAACGCACGGATTTGTTGGCGTAGGGCGAAGTCGCCATTCCCCATCGACCGCTAGTGCCGCAGCTCAGCAACCGTTTTGCGTCGAACCCCAACGCAAGCACCAACGCTTGATCGGGAAATCGAGCACCGACACCAACGAAGGGTCCCACCAGCCCCGATTGGACAGTCTGAGTTTTTTATCTGCCTCAGGAGCTGATTGAACTCAGCCAGCGCAGGCCGTCGACTGTTGGGCCCGCCGGTTGGTACTCACAGCCTACCCATCCTCGATAATGACTGTTTTCGATCGTAGCTAGGATTTCGCCGAGATCCAGAGTCCCGCGATCGGGCTCATGCCGACCCGGATACCCTGCGATTTGGATATGGTCGCATTGCTCAACGTACCGACCAATACAATCAACCGGCCCCAGCCCTTCCATCGCAGCGTGATACAGGTCGAGAATCACCCCAAGCCCCGGCAGTCGTGCAGACCAATCAAATGCGGCGGAAAGGGACGTGATGAAGTAGTTAGGTACCGAGTTCTGGTTAATCGCCTCAATCACTACCCGAACATTCTCCGTGGCAGCATGCTGAATTGCCCATTCCATGTTGGATAAAAACTGGCCGCAGGACGCCGCGAGGTCCGACCGTACAACAGTGCCAGCTAAAACATGGAGCAGAGGGCTTTTCGCTTCGACCGCGTATTCCAGGCCAATCCGGAAGTCCTCCCGGAAACGGCTCTGCTGCCCGTGAACGGCTGCAGTACCTTTACTACCGGGCTGCAGTCGGACCGTCGCCAGAACCTGACGCAAGCCAGTACGTTCAAGCTGGGCGCGCACCTGGTTCGCCGGAATGTCGGCAGGAAAGCTGAATTCAACCGCCTCAAACCCAGCCTCGCGTGCTGCCTCGAATCGATCCAGGAAGGACCACTCTTGAAACATCAGGGTTAGGTTGGCAGCGTAATTGATCATTCGTTTTCCAGAGATGTTCGAACCATTCATGATTACGTCAGCTCATCACCAGGTTGGGGGTCGCTTTTGATGCGGTCTGAGGCTTCAGCAGGAAGTGCGCCAAGGCGGGAACCAGGATCAGTGCTCCTACCATGTTCCAGATGAACATGAAGCCGAGCAAGATGCCCATGTCAGCTTGGAACTTAATCGGTGAAAGTACCCAGGTCAGGACGGCGATACCCAAGGTGATACCGGTCATGACCACAACCTTTCCGGTCGACAGTAGCGCCAGATAATAGGCGTCCGAAAGGGACAGACCGCGCCTGATGTTAGCGAGAGTCACGCTTAGAATGTAAAGCGCGTAATCGACCCCAATGCCAACGCCGAGTGCGATGACAGGAAGTGTCGCTACCTTCACACCGATGTTCAGTCCGACCATCAATGCTTCACACAGGATCGATGTCAGCATCAAGGGCAGAACCGTGCATACCACCGCACGCCAGGAGCGGAAGGTGATGAAGCACAGCGCGATGACTGCGGCATAAACCATAAACAGCATCTGCACGTTGGATCGTTTGACAACGATGTTGGTGGCTGCCTCAATGCCCGCGTTGCCTGCGGCGTTCAGATACTGCAAATCCGTCGTGTTGTGAGCAGCAGCGAAGCGCTCGACCGCCTGGACGACGTTGGTCAACGTATCCGCCTTGTGGTCAGACAGGTAAACATAAATTGTCAGCAGGTCACAGTTTTGATTGAAAAGCTCCCTCGGGGCTCGCGTGATGATCGCATTCAACAGTCCCTGATTTCGGGGAATCTCGTACCAGGTCATGCTGCCTTCGTTCATCCCGGCAGAAGCTTGTTTACTCAACGCTGCCAATGATGATGTCGAGACGACGCCAGGCAATTGCTGTAACTGCGCTTCCAACGCGTCGACGCTAACTAGCGTGTCGTAATTGGCGCAGTAGTACTGGGGTGTCTTCACCATCACCACATACTTGTCGCTGCTCGCCGAAAAATTGCTGACCATGAAGCGATTGTCGGTGTTGTATCGGGAGTCTGGTCTCAATTCCGGTGCGCCAGGATTCAGATCACCAATCTTCACGTTCAGGCTGATCACAAAGCCGAGAGCTCCCAGGGCGAGTGCGGCGATGACTGCCAGCGATGCCCACTTACGCTCCGTGAAATGGTCCAGGAATGCCCAGAATGGGTGTCTGATATGCGCGTTGTCCAATCGGGAATATTGATCTGCAGCGGCCTCCCGGGCAGCGGCGGTCTTACTGACCCCGGTGTAGGAGAGCAGGATTGGGAGGAGGATCAGATTGGTGAATATAAGCGCAAGCACGCCCATCGTTGCAGTAACTGCCAAGTCTTGAATTACCGGAATCTTGATGATCATCAAGACTGCAAAACCGACAGCATCTGCCACCAAGGCCATCAGTCCGGTGAGAAATAGCCTGCGAAAGGTAAAACGTGCAGCGACCAGCTTGTTCGCACCCCGGCCGATGTCCTGCATGATGCCATTCATTTTTTGTGCACCATGACTCAGGCCAATGGCAAAGACCAGAAACGGCACCAGGATCGAATAGGGGTCCAAGTCGAATCCAAGCGTTGGTAGCAGACCCAACAGCCACACCACAGCAATATTCGAACAGAGCAGCACGAGTAAGGTGCTTCGGATGCACCGTGTGTACCAGAACAGCACCAAGGCGCAAATCACAAGAGTCGCAGCGAAAAACAACCCCATCTGCAGCATGCCGTCGATGAGATCGCCCACCACTTTGGCAAAGCCGGTGATGTGAATCTTGAATTTGTCGGATTCATAAGTGCTGCGAATCTGCTCCAGCCGCTGAGAAAGAGCATGGTAGTCAAGAGGCTTGCCTGACTCTGTAGCCGATTCTTGAAGGGGTAGCAGTACGATACTGGATTTGAGGTTGGCCGCTACCAGCCTTCCGATTTCTCCGGACCGTTCAACGTTCTGTCGAACCTGATCCAGGCTTTTAGCTGACCCGTCGTATTCATCAGGAATGACAGGCCCGCCGTCAAAACCTTGCTCCGTCACACCAATCCAGCGGGTGGCCGGTGTCCAGAGCGACTTCATGTAGGAACGGTCGACGCCCGGAAGCAGAAAAACCTCATCCGTGATCTTTTTGACAACCTCCAGATACTCCTTGTCGTATATCGTCCCATCTTTGGCTTCAATGGCGATGCGTAGCGTATTGCCGCCCTCTCCCAGTTGCCCCTTGTTCCGGAGGTAGTTCTGGATGTATGGGTGATCGGTAGGAATCATTTTTTCAAATGCGGCATTGAGTTTGAGGCTCATCGCTTGATGACCAAAGAACAGACTCAGCAGCACACAGGCAGCTAGTACCCAGATTCGATGGTTGAAGAGCAAGCGCTCAACCACGGTACCTGACTTGGGATCGAATGCTTTTAATTCGTTGGTCATCGAATCATTCTTCGTGCGTGCATAGCTATTCATTTCGAACTCTCCGAGCCGACGTCCGGCCAGGTTGAGGACAGCATTCCTCTTGTGGTACTGAGCACCAGATTTCCATTCGCGGCCTCGACCATTCCGCTCACATAACTGGGTTGGCCGACGGATTCATTAGCCAACTTCGTCGACCCCTCTTCATAGCGAAGGACCCTGCCAGACTCATCGGCCAGAAGCAGAGCTCCGTCTGAGCGGCGAACGCTGGCTGTGAGGCTAATGGGCTGCAGGCTATCCAGCTTCCGCCAGGACTCACCTCTATCTGGCGAGACAAACGCGTTACCTCGCAGGCCAAAGAGAATCATTGAACCGTCAGCGGTTGCTTGCAGCCCGAATGCTGTCCCTTCATAGGGAGACGTCAGAGCTTCGAAGCGGCCTTTTCCCCCTCTGGAGCGCAGCAGCAGTCCTTGTTCACCCGCGATGAAGATGTCATTACCTACCTTCTGCAGGCTGTAGAGATGCAAACCGGACGGGTTGTCTATCTGGCCGCGAATCGATTGCCAACTCGCTCCGCCATCCCGAGTCACAAACGCCAGGCCATACGCACCCACCACGATGCCTTCTTGGGCGTTAAAGAAGAGAACGTCGAGCAATGGCTTGTCCGGGCCGTCATCTACAAACTGCTGGGCCTGATTCAAACGTTCCTTGGTTTGCTCACTCGCTTCTCCAACAGACGCCTGTTGCCGTGCGTCATCAAGCTCCAGTTGAGCTTCTTTCACACCATCGAGTTGGCGAGTCCAACTCAACCCTCCATCTCGGCTGTGCAGCACAACCCCGGCGTGGCCGACGACCCAGCCCTGCTTGGCGTCAACGAAAGAGACCTTGACGAGCGTGACGCTGACAGGTGAGCTCACCTGAGTCCAAGTCCCCCCGTTGTCGTCCGAGATGATGATGAAGCCTCGCTCGCCGACTGCAATCAGACGCTTCCCAGCTTTCGCAACGCTGAGCATCACGGACCGCGTCGCCATGACGCTCGAAATGGCGGGCTGCTCGAATAGGTCTGCGCTCTTTGCTGCAGCTATCCCGCTACCCAGCCCGATGAAGACCAGTAATGCAGCTATCGCCTGCTTACCGAAATGCTCGATGTGTCGACTGACCATAGGTGTTGCCTCAAATTCAGGTCGCGTGCGCAGCCACAAGGGCTGCGCACTGGGCTCGCTTCTTGGTGATGGGAGTGGCCGCTCAGCGAACTGATCCAGAAGCAACGGCAGTGCCCGTGAAGAAGTTTTCAGGCTTACGCGGGACAACGCTGTAGGTTTCCCCGTTGAGGCTCTGTACAACGCTGTAGGTCTTGGCCTGAAGGTTGTAAATGACCACGGGTTTAACCACGACCGCCGGAATTGATGGGACAACGTAAGGAAGGACTTGAGATACGCGCCACAGCTTGCCCTCTGCGTCATACCCATCGACCAAAGACACGGTCCAGCTATCCTCATCGATATAGAACTTACGCTTTGGTACAGCGTGGCGTTTGCCCGGGGCAACAGTGGCCTCAACTTCCCAGACTCGATGCAGCTCCCAGCGGACTTTATCCGGGTTCAGGTGATTGGGCGCGAAGGCGTCGTCACGTTTTTCTGCATGAAACTTGTTGTCGTTGTAGGGGATGTACATCTCTTTCTTCCCTACCAGTTTCCAGTCATAGCGATCCGGATGCCCGATGAACCCCTGGACCTCATCGAAGTAGTTGGCGCCTGATGCCACGAAGTCAGGAGTGTCGTATCCCACAGTGGGAGCGCGACGCACACGACGCTGTCCCACCAGGTACTGCCATGCCTCTCTTGGCTGTTCGGCATTGATACTGTCGTGAGTCACCAGTGATTCGCCGGCCTTGAATGGCGGCTCATTGGTGATGAAGCGCAGCAGCGCGTATTGGCCGGACCATTTATCTGCCGATCCATCTTTGTAGTAGTACGGATACTGCCAGTTCTCGACACCGCGGCTGGCCAGCGTCCGGGTTCCGTCCGCGTTTCCGATCACGTTGGCGTATCCCATCTGAATGGACTCGGCCTCGACCCGCAGCAGGTGATTCCAGATCACCTCGCTACCCGATTTAGGGATAGGAAACGGGATACCCCCGAAGCAGCCTTGTACCGACAATCCATTGCTGACGAGCTTGCAGTTGGTCGCATTGGCGAACGTGTTCTTATAAACCTCCTCAGGCGCCGCCGCTGTGCGGTGAGTAGGGTAAACATCCAGGTGAAATGTCTCAGGATACTTTGCAAGAAGCGCCTTCGTACCCTCGGATAGCTTGTCGCCGTACTGACCGGCATTCTTCGATGTGATCTGAAGCGTTGGCTTCTCTCCTGGGAACGGATCAGCAGGCACGTCGCCAAATTTAGGTCCGGAGACGTCCTTGGTCAGGCCGCCCGTCCACGCCGGAATCGATCCATCAGCGTTGCCCGCTTTCTCGGCCCCCATAGGAGTCAGAGTGTTTTTGAGTTTTGCAGCCTCATCTGGGCCGACAGCGAATGCTGTGCTGGCCAGTACCGAAAGCGATAGTGTAGAAACCAGTAGCAATGTATTTTTTGTCATTGTTCAAGCCCGCCTGTTTCTGCTCAGAAGGTTCGCTGAATCGAGAAGGCAATGAAGTCCCGATCCTTCATGCTTTGCTGGTAGGTGTACGAGTTGGCGGCGTTGATGACAGGGCCAGCCTCGCCGAAGAAATTCGTGTAGGTGAGAGAGGCGTACCACTGCTTCTTGTAATCTGCCTTCAGCCCCAGCGTCAGGTCCCCGCCGTGTTCAGGGCCGAATGCCTGCGGTGTGACCGAAGACCGTCCTGAAGGGTTGTATCCGATGGTGACAGGCGTCTGAACATCGATTCCCGGGAATACCTGGAAGTACTGAGGTTCAAATGTGAAGCGCAGCGCGAAGGCATCACGTGTGGTATTGGGATCGAGCTGATCTGCGTTTTTCGTGACGCTGAGACGGCGATTGAAAGCAAGCTCGCCGACAAAGGAGGCCCCGTCCCAAAGCGCAGATCCGCCATAGACGTTCACCATCGATACTTGCGCGTGCCATGATCGGCCTACCGGATAAGCAGGGTTGGAGTCGTTGTCAGAGTCCATTCCGGTGATGATCGTGCCACCTACACCTGCAAGGGGCGTGTCGAATCGGATAGACGTCTCACCCGCTATGTTCGCCTCACCAACCAGCGTGCTGAAGCTGACACCAAAAACCTTCACATCCTCGGGGTAGACATTGATAAAGGTATCGTTGGCACCTGGCACCAAGGCCGCCGGCCGGAAGTAAAAGACCGGAGTCTTCTCATGATATTTCGCTGCGTAGAGGCCGAGTTCCCAATCGTCCAAAGTGAACTTGATCTGGCCACCG
This sequence comes from Pseudomonas sp. 8_5_2, assembly GCF_059295255.1. Classification (NCBI taxonomy): domain Bacteria; kingdom Pseudomonadati; phylum Pseudomonadota; class Gammaproteobacteria; order Pseudomonadales; family Pseudomonadaceae; genus Pseudomonas; species Pseudomonas sp. 8_5_2. Next base: position 2,236,265 of record NZ_CM181238.1, on the reverse strand, counting down.
AACTGGCCTGAATCACGTGCATTTTCATCCTTTCCATGACGCAAAACGCCAGTGGGGAAAAATACGCGCTCACCCCCTTCACCGACAAAGTCTGCTCCACTGAAATAGCTTCCTGCAGCGGGCAGGCGGGTCTTGTTCCATTCGAACTGATAGTAAGCACCGATGCTCAGCTTGTCGTTCAGCTGCCAGTTCCCGGACAGCTGTTTGGTCGGCATCAAGATCTCTTTGAACTGTGAACTGGGCACCGACTGCAGCTTCACCAGATCGACTGTCGATTGAGCGTTGGCTATACCGTTCGCGCCGAAAAACAGACTCTCACCGTAGATCTGTGTGAACTGCCCCAGGCGACCTGACAGCGAGGTGGTGCCGATATCCTTGGAGCCATATACGAAGGCATCCATGATCTCGGTCTTTTGCTCGTGAATTCGCCGGGTGTCACTGGTGAACTCGTCATGATCGACGCTGACCGAGTTGGCGGTACCCGGTGAGTCGTTGTCATTGTGTTTGCTGTAGACATTGTCGTACCAGGATGCAGCGCTCAGTCGTGCTCCTACATCTTTGTATTTGATGTCCAGCTCAGAGAGGATGTCCAAGCGATTGGAGATCAGCCCGCGATCAAAATTACGATCGCCATCGTCCAGGTTTGGATTGCTATTAGACGTGCCGGGACCGGCTGCAACTTTGTGATCAAGCTTGTTGACCCGCCACGCGTTGCTGTATTTCAGCGTGTTGTCCCAGGTCGCAGTCAGATCCGGATTACCGGTGTCGATTGGGAATGCAGAGGATTGGGATGAGAACCCCAGAATCATCGCCGCGCCGACGGCGCATGATGTGCACGAGGTTTGCAGCGGACGAAGCCGAACCTTTGGTAATCTCATGAAGATGTTCCTGTTTTTTTGTTTTTGTAAAGGCCATCTGCCCGCATTCGGATGCGGTTTTTAAATGAACAATTGCGTTGAGTTGGAAAAAACCTGCGTTAAGCCAACGTTGAACAATGACGAGCGAAAGCAGAAAGCCCCGCTTCTACCAAAACCAGATCCAGCTCTGACTTCAGGCCGCTTACCGCTAAGCCGCCCACAGTTTCGTCACCCACCTGAACTGGAAGCCCACCTTCGATGGGAAATACTCCATCGATCATCGCGGCTCCTGGCCGACCGGCATTGACCATGTCCTCGAAAAACTTCGTAGGTCGCTTGGTCAATGCTGCGCTTCGTGCCTTTTGGATCGCGGTCTGCGCAGAGGACACCGTTGCCCGATCCATTTTTTTGAAAGCCATCAGGCAACCGCATTGGTCGACCACGGCCATCGAGACATTCCACCCGCACCGGGACGCTTCTTCCGCTGCCGCCTCCAGCATCAGCTCGGCATCCCGCAGCTCCAATATCCGCACATGTCGCATAGCACCTCCGCGATGATGGATAATGCACAAAATACTTTTATTGCATCCAAATTACCTTTGTGCACAAAACCTATCCTTGCGCAAATCTGTTGTCAAGCTGGTTTTGGATCGCGCAGGGAGCTGGCGGGAAGACAGCCTCAGGGTTCAGTCGGACGGGAGGTCAGAGCGCGAACCTTTGAGGGCCATTGGAAGTGGGGCGGCGCAAACGCGGATAACCCCAGATGCTGCAGATAAGGTGTTGGTAAGCCGCAGGCTAGAGCGCTCCCGATAAAATGAATTGGTTTCAGGGTTGCGCCGTGATAAAAAACGTGCGCAATTCCGCCTAATTTCTTTGCATCAAACTATTTTTTGCGCATAAAATTGATTTAATGCAAATTTAGGACGAGCCCCTATGACCCCCCTCAACAGTCCGCTCATCGACGTGGCTTTGGCCAAGATGAAAAAGGCGATTGTTTGCTGTGAGCTGCGCCCAGGAGAGAGGCTCAAGGTCGCTGAGCTATCGAAGGTCTATGGGCTTAGCAGCTCACCTATTCGCGAAGCGCTCAATCGGCTAACACAAGACGGCGTAGTTGAAGCCAGCGATAACAAAGGCTTTCGTGTGGCTGCGATTTCCGAGGCTGATTTCCGTGAGATCACCCGCTTGCGCTGCCTCCTTGAAGGCGAAGCGTTGAGTGATGCGATCCGCTTCGGTGACGACGAGTGGGAAGCAAACGTTCTGGGCGCCTTTCACCGGCTCAATTTGACAGAACGTAAGCTCGACGCCGGACCGCTGACGCTCGACGAAGAATGGTCTGCGCGGCATAAAGCATTCCATTTCGCACTTTTCTCGGCTTGTCCTTCACCCCTTATGCTGCGGATGATCGACTCGCTTTTTGATCGTGCCGAGCGATACAGACGCTTTTCTGCCAAGCAACGAATTGTGGAACGGCATAAAGGGAATGAACATCAGGAGCTCATGGACGCGTCGTTGGCCAGAGACTCCGAGAAAGCCGTTACGCTTTTGCGCAACCATATCCAGAACACGCTGGGGCGGGTCATTGAAGCATTGGAAAAGCAGCGAGCCACCCTTCAATAAGCGCACACTGGCCACGGTCAAATATGGTTTGAATCAGATCGCGGGCTGAATGAATGCCCTGCCCCCCGAAGCGATCGTGGACTTCGGCAGGCAGGGTTGGTGCCTGGTTAAACGTTCTGTCTGTTTATGCTTTATTCCATGATCGCTTCAGACTTTTGGCACATCAGCGCGTGCTCCATACCCTCCAGCAACTCCATGGCCCATGCAACGGTCATCGCGCCGCCGTAGACGTAGTGGTCAGGTCGCACAATTACAACATGGCAGCCCCGGCTATCGAGCCAGCGCCCCAGCACACCGTCAGCTTCCTGATACTCGTCACGTTGAGTCGGCTTATCGTTAACCAATCGCACAACGCTCATGGGCAACCCTTCGAGTGCCTGGCTACTGCGCAAGCATTGCAGAAGCGCACTTGCATCGAAGCCAGCAGCGATCACGACCCTGAATGATTGGCCCGTGAATTCATCCAACAGGCCTACCGCGCCTTGGTTGTTCACCACTTTGGGTTGAGGAAACAGCTCTCCTGCCGGCGCTGCGTTTGCTATGAACCCTTGAGAAAGGCCTGGGATTAGCGACTGTCGAATTGTCCCGCCTGGGTTTTCGTTCATCTGCTGGATGAGATGAGCATCTCGGCGAGCCGCCCGATCCTTGTCGCGCTCGCAGATCAACTCGCCAAACTCTTTTGCGGCGAGCGTTGTCTGTCGAACGTGCGGAATGCGTTCTGCCTGATAAGTCTGCAGGAGGTCTGGTGAGGCCAATCCGCGCTTCACCAGCGCGATCTTCCACACCAGGTTCATTGTGTCGCGAATGCCTTGGCACATCCCTTGAGCGAGAAAGGGCGGGGTCATGTGAGCAGCGTCGCCCAGAAAGAAAATCTGATCCGACTGCCACTGCTCAAGGATCAGGGCATGAAACCGGTAGGCAGACGCGCGCCATAGCTGGTACTCGTCTTCAGGCAACCACCTGGAGATCAGCTTTTTGATATTTTCGGGCTGGGAAACTTCCGTCGGCTGTTCTTCCGGATTGATCATGAACTCCCATCGACGATGCCTGCCTGGACCCACAACGAACGTACAGGGCCTTGCGAGCTCGCAGAACTGAACGTTTGTCTTCGGCAGCGTCTCTCCTGCTCCTTCATTCAAGATCACATCCACTACGAGCCATGGCTCATCGAAGGAGAGGTCTTCCATCTTGAGGCCTAGACGGGTCCGGATGGGACTCGTGCCACCGTCGCAAGCGAGGACGTAACTGGCGCTGACGGTACGCTCTTCGCCATTCTTCGAAAGAATCCGAACAGCCGCCTCTGCATTCGCAGTATCAACACCTAAAACTTCAGCACCGAGTTCAACGGTAACATTCTGCAAGCTCGAAATCTTTTCCCGTAGGGCTCTCTCCACGGGAGGCTGGGAGAAAACATAGTTAGGTGCCCAGCCCAAAGGAAATGGGGGTTTTGCGGCATCGATGCGCTTGATCAGATGAGAGCCTGTGGTGTGGTACTCAGACGGCCGATAGGGCATGACGTAATCAGCAATATCTTTTGCCAAACCGATGTTCCCAAATGCACGCATGACCTCATGATCGAAGCCCATCGCGCGAGGGTTGGCGTACACTTCTTCGGACTTGTCCACGACCAGCGTCTTTAGGCCCCATAGGCCGGCAAGGTTCGCGCACATGGCACCCACGGGGCCCATTCCAACAATGATCACATCGTAGTCCATCGTCTACTCCGGCTTTTATTTTTATCAGGTGCTGCTCCGTTGAGCTATTTGGAAGCTCAACGGAGCTAGATGCGTTCAGCGGATTGCTTCCGCCAAAGGCTATCGTCGATCAGCCAATGCGCACGCGTTGTTCTTCGATCCGGGCACGGGTGGATTCCATCCACTCTTCACGAGTCTGGAAGCCCGGGCGACGACGGCACATCGCTTCGGTTTGGGCCAAGATAGCCTCAGTCGGGAGCTCCAGATCCAGCGGCTCCTTGCAAGGCTGGTTGGTGTAGAACGGCGCGTCGACGTACATCTCTACGGGGTTGCCTTCAGGATCAGTGAAATAAATCGACCAAGCATTCCCATGGTCAACTTGAGCGATGTTCTCGATCCCGCTTTTTTTGGCGAACTGATAGTAGGTTTTGAGATCGTCAAGGGAGTCCAGCAAAAATGACAGCTGGTTGATCGGGTTGAACGGAAGGTTGGCAGGCTTACCATCAAACAGAACGACCTGGTGATGCAATTCGGGGTTCTGCGTCATGAAAAACAGGCGATTACCTGTAGAGGCAACACCCTTGTCACTGACAACGAAGCCCAGAATACGGCAGTAGAAATCGACCATGGCATCCAGGTCGGTACAAAACACACCCGAATGAGTGAAGTTGATTCGAGGAAGAGCCGGCATGTGAAACCTCCAATTTTTATGCTTGTGTGGTGTGGCTTTTAGGCTTCGTCAATGACGGTGTTGGAGAGCGTGCCGATCTGGGAGATCACTACCTCAAACACATCGCCTGGCTTCAGGAAAATCGGAGGCGTGCGCTTGAAGCCGATCCCGCTGGGCGTGCCGGTAGCCAGAATGTCACCCGGGTTCCATGGCAAGGCTTTGGATACATAGGAAATCAGAGCTGGGATGTCGAAAGCCAGCTCGGAGAGCTGTCCTTCTTGCAGCTGCTCGCCGTTAAGGACACCGCGCACGACAAGCTCACGATAATCGGAGATTTCTGAGGCGGGTACGAGCCATGGGCCGAGGGCGCCAGTTTTCCGGAAGGTTTTACCCATCCCGTACTGATGTGTATGGAACTGCCAATCACGCACACTGGCATCGTTGAAGCATGTGTAGCCAGCAACGTGGTCCATAGCGTCCTCCGGGGCAATGTGAGCTCCCCCTTTGCCGATCACTACCGCAAGCTCGGCTTCGAAATCGAACTCTTGCGAAACCTTCGGACGGACGAGCGCTTCTCCGTGAGGAAGCAGCGTTTCAGCAAAGCGCTGGAAGATCACCGGGAACTGCCCGACCTTCCTGCCAGCCTCCTCAGCGTGCGCGACATAGTTAATGCCTACGCAAATGACCTTTCCAGGATTCGGTATTACCGAGTCGAGCTGAATGTCGGAGTATGCGTAGTCAGGGCCCGCTTCCTCGACCATTTTTCGGGCCTGAGCGAGCCGTGAGCTATCAGCCAGAAATGACGCCAGATCAGGGGCTTGTGGAAAACGACGGCTCAGCTCCACGACGCCATCGCCTTCAACAGCACCGTAGAGGGCTTGCCCGGACTTGTGATACGAAATCAGCTTCATGATGTCTCCTTGTTTTTTGTGCATAAAAACTAAGTTCTTGCACCATACATCATTAAGTGCATAATCCGGAAGACCGCTTCAAAAAAAATAACAAGCCCTTCAGGCTTCGGTATCGGAGGTTTCGCATGTCGCTCGTGAGTATCCGTAAGGTCAAGCTGGACGTTGAGGAGGTGTTTCATGAAGGGGGGCCTCGTCGGTCATCGCCTTTGCGCATCGCCGTCGCCACTGCCGTCATCACCAATCCCTACGCTGGTAAATATGTAGAAGATCTTTTGCCTTTCATGCAGGAGCTCAGAGCACTAGGCAGCGAGCTTTCCGAACGCTTGATCCACACGCTGGGGGGCGCCCAGGTTGTTCAGGCCTACGGAAAAGGAGCCATCGTCGGTGAAGACGGTGAACTCGAACACGGTGCGGTTTGGCACGAGGCAGGCGGCTGGGCCATGCGCGAGGCACTCGGCAATCCCAAAGCAATCGTCCCGGCGGGCAAAACGATCGCGTCCCCCGGTAGCCGAATAATGATTCCGCTTGGTCACGTCCATGCTGCCTACGTGCGTAGCCATTTCGGGGTTGCGGAGATGACTGTCTGGGATGGCCCACGTCGCGGCGAAATTGCGTTTGGCCTGGCAATGGCGACCGGCGGCCGTATCCACTCCCGCTTGGGCGGTCTCGACGCTAAAGACGTGAAAGGAGAGGACGGCTTGCGCTGATTGAGGTTGCCGCCCTAGCGCGGTACCTGCTCCACAGATTCATACCAATACAAAAACAATATGTGAGTTGGAGAAACAAAATGACTGCAAAAATGATGCGTGCCGCCCGCCTGTATGAAGGTGGAAAGCCCATGGTAATGGAACAGGTCACCGTTCCATCGATTCGCCCGACAGAGGTGCTTGTCAGGGTCAAGGCATGTGGCATTGTTCCAAACCTTCACAACATTCTGACCAACTGGGTGAAGTGGTTTCCCCAAAACCCGCTGCCACCCTTCCCTGCGATTTTCGGTCTCGACCCATCCGGTGTCATTGAGGCTGTCGGCTCGCAAGTTTACGACTTCAACGTAGGCGACCGGGTGTACGTCAACCCTGGCCGCTACTGTGGCTCTTGCCGTGCCTGTCGCGCCGGCAACTCCATCTCCTGCACTGCCTATACGTTTAACGGCTACTTCGGCTTCACACCAAAAAGCCCTCGGATGTACGGCGACTACCCCTATGGTGGCCTGTGCGAATTCATCCCGGCGCCGCAATACAGCCTCGTGAAGCTTCCAGACAACATCAGCTATGAAACTGCTGCTCGACTGGGCTATCTCGGCACTGCCTACAAAGCACTGCGCAAGGCGAACGCTGGGCCAAGCAGCACCGTCTTGATCAACGGAATCAGTGGAACGCTAGGCCTGGGAGCCGTTGCATTGGCTCTCGCCATGGGCGTGAAAAAGATTCTGGGGACGGCTAGAAATGAAGAGCTGTTCCAGCGCGTAAAAGACCTCGCGGCGCCCGGCCGTATCGAAATCCACACGCTGGGAAGTCTTCCGACCGACCAATGGGCCAAAGAAGTCACCCACGGTGAAGGCGTCGATATCGTCATCGACGCGTTAGGACCCGGTGCGCCACACGAAAGCCTGACCCAAGCGCTGAAATCACTTCATCGGGGCGGCCATCTGGTCAACATCGGTGCCGTCGCGGGTGAGGTTCCGATCGATCTTCACTGGATCATGGACAACGATATTCAGATCAGCGGGTCCGCCTGGTTCACGACAGGCCAAGGTCAGGAAATGGCCGACATGGTTGAGTCCGGCGTTCTGGACCTGTCGTTCTTCGAAAATACCGCGTTCAAGCTGGAAGACGTCAATAGCGCGATCACGGGCATTGAGAACCGCCACGGAGGCTTCAGCAACTACGTCATCTGTCCTTGATTGCACTGTAGGTGGAGCGGTTTCGCTCCACCTACCATTTACACGCCACGAGACAACAATATGAAAATAAGAAGACTCGTAACCGGCCACGACGCGTCGGGAAATTCCGTTTTTGTATCGGACGACCTCACCCCGCGAGCTTGCTCCTTTACCTCCATCCCAGGACACGGAATGGCGCAGGTATGGGCGACCGATAGCCTGCCCTACATCTCCGCGAAAACTGATGATCCGACAGCAGCACATCCCTCACTGATTCCTCCAGTCGGAGGGACAAGCATCGCTTTGTTCGATTTCCCCCCGGATGAGGTCATGCAAAATCCCATAGCCTCTGAGAAAGCATTCGGCGAATTGGCAGCGGCCCTCCCGGGGCTGTTCGAGTGCTTTGAAGCCGATGCGCCAGGTATGCACGCAACCCCAACCGTGGATTACGGAATCATCCTGGAGGGCGAATTATGGCTGGAATTGGACAATGGCGAGGAGCGCCTGGTGAAGGCTGGTGACGTAGTCGTTCAAAACGGCACTCGGCATGCGTGGCGTAACAAAAGCAAGCGAATTGCCAGAGCGTTGTTCGTGATGATCGGAGCAGAGGTCTCCGGCCGGTGATCGTGTTCTGTCGTGTTTTGAGGACAGGTTGAATGAGTGAAAAATCCATCCACGTCGCTCAGGGTACGACTGAGTTAGGGCCGTTGCCGGACCTAGAGTCTCAGTCACCGCCTTTATCGCGCTACGAAGAAAGCCGCACAAAAGCACTCCAGCTGGTTGCTTGCAAAGGCTTCGGGCAAGTCAGTATGAGGGATCTGGCGAGTCATCTAGGGCTGACAGCAGGCTCGCTGTACCACCATTTCCCCAGTAAGCAATACCTGTTATTTGAGCTGTTGGAAGAATTTTACGAGGACATGGGGGCGATCCTGCATGACTGCCTGCAGCCAGGTGGGGACAAGGCTAAAGCGCTTCAACGTTTCATCAAGGCGCGGTTGGCACTGCACCGAGAGTTTCCATTCCACAGCCGAGTCGTACAACGAGACACCGCAAGTCTTGAGGACGAATACCGTCATCGCATTGAAAAAATGCAAAGGCAATTCGAAGAAAGCTTGATGCAGTTGCTGGGGGGCACGGGCACAAGAGTCGATCCCAAGATAATAGATGCATCGAATCACGTCATCGCGGAGTTGATCACCAATCTGCCTGATTGGCTGGAGAGTTACCCGATTTCGGAAGTCGAGCGAGAGCGAGTGGCAGAGCGCCTGATAATAGGCGCTGTCCAGGGCATTCGCCTTCAGCAGGCAAGTTGATCGGATTGCCACATCACCGTGAATCTCGAAGACGCTTCGGACAGGAGCCGTTATGTTCGCAGATCAGGTCTGGCGATAAGCATTGCCTACATAAGAATGCTGGTAGCGTTGGTTGGATTACGGCTCGCCAACCTATTTGCCATCACCGTCGCGGCGGGCTTCCTCGCAGGCTATTGCTCGATAGGGGGCCAATCATTGCTCTACGCGTTGTCTCTTGGAATATCCCCCCAGGCAATTCGGGCGACATGTGTCGGGCTTCAGTCGCAGTAGGACGTCTCGGGTCGGTAGCGGGCCCCTTGGTCGCCGGTTGGGTGCTCTCAGCAGGAATGGGCCTAACGGGCTTACTACCTGTCGCGACACCAGAGCACATGCTTGCCGCATGTGCAGCAAACCTTCTCATCAGGCCAAGCCGGTGGAAAATGCTCAATCAGCGAGACTCTTCAAACCTCGCAGCTCTCAACTGACGTCAACACTCGGGAAGCAGCCGATAACCGGCTGCTTTCGGGTGTTCAGTCGATATTGCGCATCACGTTGGCCAAGTCCGCCTGGCACTTGAGAAGCGATGCTTTGATCTGCGCCTCTTCCTTGGAGATACGCCAGGAGGGCCCAACGACCTCTACGGCGTAACGACCTTGAGGTGAGCGAATACTCAACGCGATCGAGTCGATTCCGAGCGTGTGTTCCTGCCTCGAGTAGGCGAAACCCTCAACGCGTACTTTTTCAAGCTGCACCATCAACTCACCAATTGACGGGGTATGAGGGGTGAGCGATTCGATGGAGTCGCCCAGCAGACGACCGACTTCTTCGTCGTTTAGCCGTGACAACAGAATTTTCCCCCCTGAAGTCGCATACATACTGTACAGCATCCCGCCCACAGGCGTCACCCGCAGCGCCCGGTTCGACACCACCGCATGCAGCACGATGAGTTCGGCACCATTAGCGCTAACCAATACGGTGGTCTCACCTGTTGCCAGCGCAACCTCCTCAAGAAAAGGACGCGCGACTTGCGTCAGGTCCACGTGGCTATGGCTGGCCAGCTTCAGGAACGCTGGGCCCAAGCAGACAGCTCCCCGCCCGCGCACTTCTAGTAATCCCTCAATAGAAAGCGCTTCAACCATCCGTTGAACCGTTGAACGTGGCAGATCACTTTTTTTCGCAATAGCCCCCAGGCTCAAACCCGTTGGCTCGTCCTCCAGCGAACGGAGGATTGCTGCAACCCGCGATATGACCTGTACGCCGCCTTTGTCGGTTTCTGAATTCATCGTCTCTTGTCCAATGTATCACTGGTCGGTATAGTGTACCACACAGTAGGTTTACAATTCACATTCAGGTGCTTCTTCGTGTCGCAAAGCCCATCTCCACCATCGCCCGCCCCATTCGGACTTCGTCTAGCACTTGGTCTGGTTGGGGTTTTGATCGCCGCACTGACGTCTGGAATCAACGACCGTGTAACAGATATCGCTCTCGCAGACATCCTTGGAATCTTTGGGATAGGTCATGACCAAGGTACCTGGATCAGTTCCGTCTACGCAGCCGCAGAGGTGTCGGCGATGCTGTTGTCGCCCTGGCTGGCAGTGACATTTTCGCTCCGGCGCTTCGCGATTGTCGTCACTATGGCATTCGCATGCTTCGGTGTATTGATCCCCTTTGCTCCTAACTATGAAACCCTGGTGGCTCTGCGCATCGCGCAGGGCCTTGCGGGAGGTGCGCTGCCGCCTCTACTCATGACCGTAGCGCTGAGGTTCTTGCCTTGGCATGTAAAGCTTTATGGCCTTTCAGCCTATGCGCTTACGGCTACTTTTGGCCCGAACATTTCCATGCCGCTGGCTTCTCTCTGGACTGAAGGCGGCGACTGGCGGATGGTTTTTTGGCAAATCGTGCCCACCTGCTTGATCGGTGCCGCGTTAATCGCTTATGGGCTGCCCCAAGATCCGTTGCGTCTGGAGCGCTTCAAACAAGCTGATTGGCGAGGCGCCATTCTGGGCGTCGGCGGCATCTCGATGCTGGTATTGGGATTGACCCAAGGCGAGCGCCTCGACTGGCTGAACTCGCCTTTGATCTGCGCTTTATTGCTGGGTGCATTGATCGCGCTTCCTCTGTTTTTGATCAACGAATGGTTTCATCCACTGCCGCTGTTCAAGCTGCAGTTGCTGGAGCGTAGAAACTTCGCCTTCGGCTTGATCACCTTGTGCCTGTTTCTGATGCTGACGCTGGCTGGGAGCGCTATCCCAGCGGGTTATTTGGCCGAGGTAAAAGGCTACCGGCCCCTACAAACGATGCCGACAGCACTGATCATTTCGATACCTCAGTTGCTTCTTGCGCCGATGGTTGCAGGGGTCATCAACCGAAATTGGGTGGATTCCCGATACGTGATGGCCACCGGTCTATTGATGATCGGAGCCGCGTGTATCGGTGGTTCATTCGTAACCTCGGAGTGGATCCGGGACGACTTCTACATTCTGCAGTGCCTGCATACATTTGGACAGCCAATGGTTGTAGTGCCCCTGCTGATGAACGCGACGGGCGTTATCCAACCGATGGAGGGGCCGTTTGCCTCCTCGATGGTGAATACCATGCGCGGCCTATTTTCGGTGATTGGGTCGGTCTCGCTGGAAAACCTTATTACTCATCGTGAACACCTCCATTCCAATACTTTGATTGATGGTGCGGGTGCACGGTCGCTCTTGATGGAAAACTCGCGAAGTATCGATCAGCTACGTGAACTTTCTGAACGCATACGTGAACAAGCATTCGTTCTTAGCTACAGCGACGCTTTCTTAGCACTGCTCATCGTTATATCAGCGCTTCTCGTTATTCTCCTCGTCCTCCCAAAACGTGCATATCCACCGCAACCTCCGGTAACGTCATGAAACAGCATAGAACTGCAATAAGCCTTGTGAGCCTCGCAATCGTCATTTGCCTCGGTTATGGCATAACAAGGCTTCTCGGAAATTCCAACATCCAGGTCACAGATGACGCCTATATACGTGCCGACTCTGTGATGGTGTCCCCACGTGTATCTGGTCAGATTCTAAACGTACTGGTAGAGGACAACCAGCTGGTTAAAACAGGTCAGGTGTTGGCTGAGATTGATGACAGCGACTATCTGGTCGCCAGGGCATCGGCGCAAGCGAACGTGGACGGTGCAAAAAGCGAACTGATCAATTTGGCCGCCAGTATCGAACGGCAGAGTGCGGTAATCGACCAAGCTTCGGCAACCATCCGCGCTACCAAAGCTTCGCTTCGTTTCGCTGAAGAAAATGCGAAACGATACAAGAATCTGTCGTCAGCCGGTGCTGGTACGCAACAAGAACGGCAGAAAGCTGAGGCCGATCTGGAGAGCTGGCGAGCGGCTGTCGACCGGGATTCAGCTTCAAAAGTCGCGGCGTCAAAAGCGTTGAATGTGTTGAAGGCTCAGCTGGAAGTGGCGAAATCTGTTTTGGATAAAAACGAGGCCGCCCTTAGACAAGCAGAGTTGAACCTGTCATACACGAAGATCAAAGCACCATTTGATGGCATGGTTGGACGCAGGTCCGTACGTGTCGGAGCTAACGTCTCCCCAGGTGAAACACTATTAGCTGTCGTACCCGTTGAAAAAGCCTTTGTGATTGCAAACTTCCGGGAAACGCAGCTCGCACATATGGCTGCCAATCAGAAAGTGTCGCTTCGCGTCGATAGCTATCCAGACCATGATTTCATCGGTCACATTGAAAGCGTTTCGCCTGCGACAGGCGTTTCTTTCTCGGAAATTGTTCCAGACAACGCAACCGGAAACTTTACGAAGGTCGTGCAACGCTTGCCAGTAAAAATCATCTTCGATGAGAACCAACCAAACTTGGACAGACTGCGAGTTGGTATGTCGGTCGTCGCCAGCGTTGACACAACCAAGGTTGAATAAAATGAAGCACTTGTCACTTTTTGTCGCTCTTTTAAGCTTAGGTGCGTGCACCGTTGGTCCCGACTTCAAGCAACCGCACGCCCATTTACCTGAAACTTGGCAGGCCGAGTCTGTCACCAAAGGCATCTCACTCGGCCCGGTGGACTCACAATGGTGGCAGCAGCTCGGTGATCCTCAGCTGACATCGCTTGTCGAGCGAGCCAAGGAAAACAACCTGGATATCCGTTCTGCAATCAGCCGGCTTGAGCAGAGCAGAATGGTTTTGAAGGTCACGCGTGGCGATGAATTGCCTTCAGTTGACGCGAGCGGCTCATACCAGCGCGCACGAAGCAGCAATAAGGGACTGATCGACGCGTCCAATCGTGATGGCCAAAGCCCCTATGAGCTTTGGGGCGGTGCGCTTGATGCGAGCTGGGAAGTGGATCTCTGGGGACGGGTTAAACGCCGAGTGGAATCTGCTGACGCCCAAGTTGAGGTGACACAAGCAGAGAGCGACGGCGTCATGCTCAGCGTGGCCGCAGACACTGCTAGTAACTACATCCTACTCAGGGGCGTGCAAGCAAGGCTGGCTGTCGCCAGGCAAAACCTTGAAATCGCAAAGCAAAGCCGAACGCTCACTCAGACTCGTTTCGATAACGGTGTAACAACAAACCTCGATACGGCCAACTCCGGGGCGCTTGTAGCGACGATCGATGCAACGATTCCTGTGCTCGAAGCCGACCAGGCGCGCCTCATAAATGCATTGAGCTTTCTGGTAGGCAAAGCGCCCAGGGCCTTACGCGACGAACTAATTGACCCGAAGGAAATTCCAAACCCTTCGCCGGACGTTCCCCTCGGCGTGCCGTCCGAACTTGCAACGCGGCGACCAGATATTCGCGCGAGCGAGGCTGCATTGCACCGCGCCGTAGCTGCCATCGGTGTCGCTAAAGCAGACTTTTATCCGAGAGTCAGCTTGGGTGCCGACTTCGGATTTCAGTCCCTCAACGGCTCGGATCTCGGTAGCTGGGGCTCCCGCCAGTGGTCGTATGGCCCTAGTTTGTACCTGCCGATTTTCCAAGGTGGCCGATTGACCGGAACACTGGCGCTGCGCAATGCACAGTCCCAGGAAGCAGCGATCAACTATCAAAAGGTCGTTCTCAATGCTTGGCATGAAGTTGATACCGCTATCACCGACTATGCGGCGGAAAAGAAACATCACGAGTCCCTCCAGGAAGCTGTAAGGGAAAACAACATCGCACTGAGCACTGCGCGTGATCGGTACGCCCAAGGGGCTTCGGACTTCATCAACGTGCTGAGCGTTCAGCGTGCATTGCTCGAAACTCAGAGCGCGCTTGTCGACAGCGCGACTCAAGCGGCGTTGGATCGTGTACGGCTATATCGCGCCTTGGGTGGCGGCTGGCCTCGAGCCTAAGGTTGGATAGCGGAATGGATTTATTCAATTGCATGCGAGTTTTCATTAAGGTCAGTGACGTTGGAAGCTTTTCCGGCGTAGCGAAGCTGTTGAATGTTTCCACTCCTCACGTATCACGCTGCGTATCGGACTTGGAGGCATCGGTCCAGGCCAGGCTTATCCAGAGAAATACGCGCCACCAGTCACTCACGGAAGCCGGTGCTAGATATCTTGAGAGCTGCAGAGAGATAGTCGCAAAAGTTGATGAGGCAGCGCTTGAGGCCAACAAGTCTTGTCTGACCCCGCAAGGCTGCCTGAAAATCCTGTCAGACATAGAGTTTGGTATCGAGCACCTGGCGGAAATGATGGCTGCGTATACCAAAGATCACCCCGACGTAGACCTTGAATTAACATTGACCTCCGGAACATCGAATCTTATCGACGAACAGCAGGATATGCAGATAGTCGTCTGCAAGCATGACGCACTGCCCAGCTCAGATATGGTAGCCCAATATCTAGGAGGCTTTTCCAGCGTCATCTGCGCAGCACCTGATTATTTGCGGAGATTTGAAAAACCACGGTCTCTGCAGGACCTGAGTAAACATAGGATCCTCGGATTTAACAATGATCGAAAAAAGGAACTGGCCGACTATAACAACGTTCGGGGCTTTCTAGATTTCCATGGCACCGGGCTGAAAGCGAACCTTGCTCAGACGTTACGCGATAGTGCAATTGCCGGCATGGGTGTATGCATCATCCCTGATTATGTCGCTTCGCAGGCGTTAATTTCTGGAAAGCTGCAGCGACTGCTACCCACGATCGAGTTGCATCCCCAAAGCGTATATGCTGTTTACTCCTCCAGAAAATACCTGGATGCCAAAATCAGAACATGGGTGAGCTTTCTGAAAGAAACCGTACCCAAGCGACTGTCGGGCAGCAATAAAATCGTGGCAAATCCTAGCCTTTTTTTATCACCAATGCATATTCCGATAGCAAAAAGCAGCAGTTGTCAGAAGTAAAACCTATAGCATGGATGTAGTCACAAATCAGTTTTCTTCGTAAAGCTTCACCACTTGAGCAGTTGTATACAGGAGCATCATTATGTCCGGGGTCGCAATATCTGCAATAAAAATTACGGGCCACAAAAGCCATAACAGCCATAACAGCCATAACAGCCATAACAGCCATCAGCTTATTCGAATTACAACGACTACGTGATGGCCCTGCGTCCCGTAGAGGGCGACGTGGGCTCTAGCATGCGTAACTACACCAGAACACCGAATGTATGGCTTCTCACTTGCTGGTGGGAAGCACCTTCCTTTATGAAAATGCTTCCCCAAAGCCAGAAATAGCTGCACTTGTCTTGGCCGCATTGGCCCCGCTGTTGGGCTTGTTGGTTCTGTGGTCGCGGGTGCCGCTCAAAGTGTCGCCTGTCGGGCATCGGGGCTACTGGTTCTATCCGGCTCATCTGGCAGCTTCTTCAGAACTTCAAGTGATCGCAGACTGATGACGAATCGTCGGAAGTAACTGGAAATTTAAAGCTTCGCTGCTTTACTTTGGATTTTGATAGGCCAGTCGCTTTGTAGCTATCCTGCGCTGTGTATTTCTCAGGCAAGGAAAACAGCTCGGGGTATGCCTTGATCCACAGGCGACGACCATCTCTGATTCCTCGAAGGTATTTGTCGCAGTGCGACGGCTACAAGACATGGGAAAGACACCTTCAACAGTAAGCCGACGCCCAGACTCAATCCATCAGCGCCTTAGGGAAACTCCGAACAAGTTACTCATCATCCGAAAATGGACGGCTTGGGAACGCCGAAAAGCCCGATTTCAGACGCTGATTATTGGATAATCAAGGCAACGCCTTGGTTATCTGCCCTCACGGGCGCACCTCTCCCGCACCAGACAATAATTGGCGGCGTGCCATCCACAGACTCGACAGGGCAAACAGCGTGATCAATTGCGCCGTGTTCTTGGCCAAGCCACGGAAGCGGGTGTTCACATAACCGAACTGGCGCTTGATCACACGAAATGGATGTTCGACCTTTGCTCGCACCTGCGCTTTGACCTTCTCGATCTTGCGTCTGGCTTTGTAGAGCACGCTGCGTTTGCTCAAGTGCTTGTAGGTGCTACGACGAGCCGCAATCTGCCAGATCACCGGCCGCCCCTCATGCTCCGGCCGTTTCTCGACGCCGGTATAACCCGCATCGGCACAGACAACGTTTTCATCGCCATGCAACAGGTGGGCGACCTCTGTTACATCAGCCACTTTCGCCGCTGTGCCGTGGACGTGGTGCACCAGGCCCGACTCAGCATCGGCACCGATATGCGCCTTCATGCCAAAGAAATACTGATTACCCTTCTTCGTCTGGTGCATTTCAGGATCGCGTTTACCTTCCTTATTCTCGGTCGAACAGGGAGCGTGGATGATGGTGGCATCGACGATGGTGCCCTGGCGCAACGACAGCCCCTTGTCGCGCAGGTAATTGTTGATGGTTTCCAGAATCCCCGAGGCCAGTTCGTGCTTCTCCAGCAGGTGCCGGAAATTCATGATTGTCGTGTCTTCGGGGATCGGAGCACTGAGCGTCAGGCGAGCAAACTGGCGCATCGAAGTGATCTCATAAAGCGCCTCTTCCATGGCTGGGTCGCTCAACGAGAACCAGTTCTGCAGCAGATGAATACGCAGCATGGTTTCCAGTGGATACGGCTTGCGACCACCGCCAGCCTTTGGGTAGTGCGGCTCGATCAATGCCACCAAACCGCTCCACGGTACCACCTGCTCCATCTCGGCCAGGAAACGCTCGCGACGGGTTTGCTTGCGCTTACCGGCGTACTCGAAATCGGAAAAGCTCATCTGACTCATGGGATGGAGGGCTTGTAGAGGGTAGTTGGACGGAGGGCTATTTCAGCACAGGTCAGACGGCCTGTGGTGACTTGATCGGAGAGCCCCTAGGTATCCAGGTAAGACTTTCGGAGCAGAATGTTGACAAGGATGATTCGCGTCAAATCCTGTCGCAGTCGGCTCTACCTAGCAGAACCAAGCTATCAGAGTACTGTCATTAACGCTGGATCCGAAAAAGCCATTCGGAACCCGGCTCGCTCGACGGGGCCGGATCAGCCCCCGCCAGCGATTCTAGGATGAACGCAGCAGGAGGCTGTGTGCCATGATACCGATACAAAGCTCGTACCATCCCATTGACGCCGCCATTCTGTGGTGTGAACTCTCCGACCACGAAGACGAGATCCTTCAGGTAGATCTCTCCCAGCCAGGCAGCCTGCGAAAGCATTTTCCGCAATGGCCAAGTTTGCACGACCACGTCGAGTGCATCTACGAGGCTATTCTCAGCGGCGAATTGCCCGCCACTTACTTGGGTAAGCCGATAACGTTGGAGAGCCACGTCCACCGGGTTTACTACTCCGTTCGGCGCACCGACCTTCTGATCTGGTTTTTGCGAAGCCATCCCGATCAGAAGCCTGCCTTTCTGTTTTCGCAGAATGTTGATCACTCGGGATGCGTCAGCCTGGATGCGCATTTGGCCAAGCAGGCCCAGCTCGACTTTGCCCTGAGCACGCTTGAGCAGTTGCAGCAAACCTATGCCGCCGCCACTGAGGAGATGGCAGCGCTTTCCACGCTCAACGACAAGCTGAAAGCGCGACTCGACTCACTGGGCATCCCTTCCGAGACCTCCGAAGCCATGCAAAACAGGCTGATTGGCGCAATGCTGGAGACCACGCTTGGGAAAAACCAGAACGGCAAGCAGCAGTCGATCTATTCCAGCCAGGCAGCGTTGGTGCAAGCCATTCTGCTGCGCTTTCCCGGGGTGGAGGGTTTGAGTAAAAGTACCATTGATCGGCGATTTTCCGACGCGCGCCGGCTTATAGCCCAAGTAGAACGGGGCTGACGCCGCATTGTCAGGCAATGCCCGGCATTGCCTGACAATGTTTTTCACTCTCTTCCGATCTTCACTGACTGTCACTTCCCACCACGCGCCACCCGGCGCTACGGAGTGACATCATGCAACCGATCAGTCCTAACCCTCTGGCAGCCGACCGCCACATCATGCGCCGCGATGAAGTGGAGCAGAAAACCGGCTTCAAACGCTCGCACATCTACAACCTGATGAAGGCTGGCCAATTCCCGCAATGCCGGCGCATCGGTACCCGCGCTGTCGGTTGGGATTCTCTGGAAATCGAACAGTGGGTTCAGGACCGACTGTCCACGGGAGACTAACTCATGGACGTCCTCTCGCTGATCTCGACCAAGGGCGGCGCGGGCAAGACTACCGTCGCCGCCAACCTTGGCGGCGTGCTCGCCGATGCCGGCCTTCGCGTTCTGCTACTGGACCTGGACAGCCAACCGACGCTGTCCAGCTACTACACCATGAGCGAGGCACGTGGGGCCGGTAGCTACGAACTTATCGCCCAGCGGCTCACGGCACCTGATCAGGTGATCTCTGCCACTGTCATCCAGCACCTCGATTTGATCGTCTCCAACGACCGCGCCGGGCACATCAGCACCCTGCTGCTGCACGCGGCCGATGGTCGTCTGCGCCTGCGCAACCTGCTGCCTGCCTTCGAGGATCACTACGACGTGATGATCATCGACACCCAAGGCGCACGCAGCGTGGTCGTGGAGATGGTCATCCTCGCCTCCGCTTGCGCGCTATGCCCGGTCCTGCCGGAAATGCTCGCCGCGCGCGAGCTGCGCAGGGGTACGCTGGGTCTGTTCGAAGAGTTGGAACCCTACCGCTACCTGGGCGTTGACTTGCCATCAGTAAAGCTGCTCCTCAACCAGGTCAATGCCAACCGCCGCGATACGCGCTTGATCATGCAGAGCCTCCAAGCTTCTTTTCAGGAAGCCCCTCATGTCAGCGTCTGCAGCACGGTGATCCCCGATCGTGTGGCTTATCCGAATGCCGCTTCGCTCGGCCTGCCTGTGCACCGGGTAGAGCCAATTCCAGCGCCCGGCAGCCGCAGCCCCTGTGCCGCCGAGATCATGCGTGGCTTGGCTATCGAGCTGTTTCCACAATGGGCTAAGGAGCTCGGCGCTCTCGACGCGCCTATGCCTGGCCACCCGGCTACTGCCGAGTGCCAGCAGATCCGTCGCGGCTGACCGGAGGATGAGTGATGAAGCCGCCGACC
The DNA here is from genome assembly GCF_059295255.1 of Pseudomonas sp. 8_5_2. Lineage (NCBI taxonomy): Bacteria > Pseudomonadati > Pseudomonadota > Gammaproteobacteria > Pseudomonadales > Pseudomonadaceae > Pseudomonas > Pseudomonas sp. 8_5_2. The sequence goes on along the minus strand of NZ_CM181238.1, from coordinate 2,216,891 downwards.
TCTGAAGACATCACGCGTCAGTTGCAACAGGCGCACTTTCCCCAAAAACATGACCGCGACCTCGCCGTGGCCCCCGTTGGCGATACACCGATGGTGGTAACTCTCGAGCAACTGCGCCCTTACGAGCTCAACCCGCGTGTGGTGCGCAACCCGCTCTACGACGACATCAAAGCCTCAATCCGCGAGCGTGGCCTGGATCAGCCACCTGCGATCACCCGCCGTCCCGATGAGCCGCACTTCATCATCCGCAACGGCGGTAACACGCGTCTAAGCATCCTCGGTGAACTGTGGCAGGAAACGCGCGAAGAGCGCTTCTTCCGTATCCATTGCCTGTTCCGTCCGTGGCAATCGGAGTCACATGCCTTGCTCGGGCACCTGGCCGAGAGTGACTTGCACGGCCAATTGACGTTTATCGAGCGGGCTCTGGCCGTGGCAAAGCTCCAGGACATGTTCCAGTCCGCGGACACCCACCTCACCCAAAGCGAGCTCGCCACACGCTTGAGTGAGGGTGGCTACCCCATCTCGCAATCACACATCAGCCGCATGTTCGATGCGCTCGAGCATCTGCTCCCTGCCATCCCGCAGGTGCTGTACGCGGGCCTGGGCAAATCCGCCATCATGCGCCTCATCAGCTTGCGACGGCGAGCGGAGTCGATCTGGAATCGGTACTTCGGTGCTTCCGAGCAGTTCCCGCTGTTGTGGTTCGAGGTTCTATCAGCGTTCGACGGCGAAAAGCCGGAACTGGATTCGAGTGAGCTGCAGGATGAACTCATTGCCAGGATGTCCGTGTCCTTGGAGCAGACACCTCGTCTGTTGGCACTGGAACTGCACCAGGAACAAAGTCCTTCGCTGCCCTCAGCCGCCAGCACTCCTACCCCTCCCCCCACGCCAGCGGACGAGTGTGCAAGGTCCTCGCCTTCATCTGTACATCCGCCAAAAGCGCCGACTGCGGTACCCGATCCCCCGACAGAAGCTAGTGCGGGCCTCCCGACGCAGCAAGCACCACGCCTGCCCGATATACGCCAGGCGCTGGGGGCCGAGCCATTGCCGGAAAACCACCTGGAAGAGTTCAAGGATGTTCCAACGCCGGTCGTGACGGCGCCATCAGGCACAGCACCAATGGACGATATCAGCGCCTTGCGCGCGAGCTGCGCGTCTTTGGCCGCCGAGCTTGCCGTCTACGCAGACGCTGGCGACATGGTCAACGCGCTCGCAGACGACCTAGGTTTCACGCTTTCACCGGGGCATAGCGAGCATAGTAGCCCACGGCACACCGGTATCCAGCTGTTACTTTCTGCCCTGCTGCGCCTGCAGGACGACGTGACCTGGAAGGAGCGCCAGCAGTTGCCGGCAGCACTGTTTGGTCAGTTGCTGATCGGCGTCTACGACCTGCCCTTTACCGACCGCCCAGCCCTGACGGTGGGCCTTGAACGCCTTCCTGATGCCCAGCTGGAGCAGCTGTTCACGCTGATCCGCCACGCCCGTCAGTTGATCGAACTGACGCTGTCGTCCACTCGATAACGTGAGGAGCCACCTCATGAGCACGACTTTCAATCTGTTGAACCATGCCATGTTGAACCAAGTACTGCATGAGCTGCGCCATGGCCGGTTGCAGCGCTGCAAGGCCCTGGGCCTGGCCGATGAAGACATCGAGGTGCTGCAGTCGCTGCCGCCGACTACCTTGTCCCACCTGGCACACTCGTCGATCGCCTGGGTCGAAGTGAAGGTCGATATCACCGTGTTGCGCCGCCTGATCGTCCAGGCCGAACGCGATGAACAGAACGAGCGGTTGATCAATCGTGCGCTCAAATTGGGCGCGAGCTCCAACATCATGTACCGCTGCTTTGGCCTGGATCATTCGGAAACCGCGTTGCGCCGCCGTGTGCTGAAGATCGAGACGCACCGCGGTCGGCCGGTCCAGCTCAGTGAAGCGCAGGAGCATGCCGTATGGAATCGCTGGAGCCAGTTGCGCACGGAAGAACCGGACAGCGATCCGCTGGACACCATGATGATGCTGGCCGAGGAGCAACACATCAGCCTGACCCTGGTCTGGCAACAGGTCGAACTGTACGGAGGCACACCATGCTGAGCTTTTACGAGGTCGACTGGCAGGACGTGGTGCGCCAGTGCTACGACGCCCTTCGGCGCCGAAATGAGTGGTACGCGGCGCGGGGCAAACTGGTTGTCTCCACCGATGTTCCCGCAGTGCGGACGATCTACTACGGCGACAATAACCCGCTGCCGCAGACCTTGCTGCTGGACCGCCGGCTGACGCCACTGGAACGTAATACCTGGCAGGTGCTGCGCTGGCTGATCACCGAACGTAAGGTCAAGACGCCACGCTACCAGGACCTGCAACCTTACCTGGCGACCAGTCCCTGCGGCGCCCAGGCCTCACGGGAAACCATCGCCCGGGCGCTGAATGTCTTACGCACTACTCGCTGGCTCAGTCTGGTGGAGCGCTCACGGGATGCCAACGGCTGCCTGCGTGGTTGCGTCTACGTCCTGCACGGCGATCCGTTGACCGCGGCCGAGCAGTTGGAGCTGGACAGCGGCTACGCGGCGTTGCTGCAACAGAACCTCTCTCATGCCACCAAAGGGGTCCGAGACGTGGCGCAGCATGTGATCGCGGAAATCCAGGCCGACCCGCAAGTCGCTCAAGTCGACAAGGACAAGCTCGGCTCGCTGCCGCCGGTCCAACAGCAAACGCTGCCGCTGAAGAGCGAAGCAGCAGCCCCACAGATTTCCGAACCTGGCGCACTCGACCTCGTTCGGAATTCGCGGGCTCCGGCAACAAATCCCGAACCCTGCGGCAATGCACCGGATTTGCCTGTGGTTCGGAATACCGACGCTGGCCGTACAGTACAGAAAGACCAAAGCAAAAAAAGTACGGTACTGGGGCAGGTGGAGTTTGGTCGAGCGCGATGGCCCGAAGATTTACCGCTAAACGCGAATGAGCGGCGCATGGCCTCCCAGGCGATGCGTCAGCTCGAGCCGGAACAGCAACAAGCGGTAATCAACGAAGCGGCGGTGCGCTGCGCCCGCGGTGAGATCCGAAAACCCGTCGCCTATCTGATGGGCTTGATCAAGCGCGCCTGCCAGGGCGAATTCACCCTGTGGGCTGCGCGTGCTGAGCAAGGGACATCCGCAGCCCCTCCTTCACGCACAGCCAAGCCTGCGTCGGAAGAAACGCCCCGCGAGCGACCCAAGCGCAGCGGTCAGCGCACCGTCTCGCCACTTGCCCTCTCCTGCTTGGAGGAACTGAAACAACGTTGCCGAGGAATCCCTGCAGCGACGGCGACATAGAGCTGGAACTCGGTGGACATAATGCCGATGCCATAGATTCCAACAACGTCCACCCTTCTGGAAATGTGACCGCACCACCTTCGCGATGATTCGCGTTCCCGGCCAGGGTTAGGCTCATCGTCGGCGTCATTCCGACGGCGAGGTACTGGCGATGGTCGATCACTATCAACTCAACCTGGGGTCCCTGCGCAGCAGCATCACCCTGACCCTGCACACGCATCATGCGGCACGGCTGTGGCAAGGGCGTAGCGGTCGCGACGGGGTACACCCGATCCTGGGCATGCCCGGCTACATCAGCGTCACCAACCTGCTCAAGCACGCCAGCAGCCAGGGTGATCCATATGCCGACTGGTTCATGCTGCAGCTGGAAGAAAAGCTGCTGCAGGCCAGGTTGGACATGGCCACGCTGACGCAGCAAATGAGCCGTGTAGAACGGGCACTGCCCACGCAAGTCGATGTCGGTGACAACCTCAACATCCATCCCGTCACCCTGCCGCTGTTCATCGGCAGCCAACTGGGCTTTCTCGCGATCTACCTGCTCACCGACTACGACACCCTGGTCCGGCGGGTGCTGCTCGCCCACCACACGGCGCTGATCGGTCGGGGTGACATGGAATCCTGGATCGATGACGGCGCCCATCTGCTGCGCAGCCTGTTCGGCCTGGCGCAGCGCTACCGCCTGGCCGGGGTGAGTCGGGACGACATGGCCGCCAACAATGCCCGTGCCCGCGAAGCCATCGACAAGTTCGGCACCCTGCCGCAGGACATTCTCGAAGGGACGCGCCGCTCCCAGTTCGCCCCGCCGATCGCCCGCAGCAAAGCGCCCTCCGAGCTCGAAGGCCCGAATCCGCCGGAAGCCGAGGAGCAGCCCACAGCCGACACCCCGAACGACGGGGGTGAGGCATGACCCTGGCCGAAGCCATTGCCCGGCGTTTGTCAGCCGATGCCTATCGTGAGTTCGCACAAGGTGCCTCCCTAAAAGGCCTTTTAAAGCCTTTTAAGGGTAAGGGGGAGCTGCAGCAGTTCGCCGAGACGATCCTGCGCCTGCGCACCCAGGTCGCCGAGTTGATGGCGGTGATGCTGGCGATCATGGCCCTGCCCCCCTTCTCGTTGCTGGAGCTGCGACTGGTCGTCCAGCACAGCGCGACGGGCACCGATTTCCTGCGCTGGCGCAGTCCGGATTTTCTGCGCATGGGCGTGCAGGTGTGGCAAGAGGCGGTGGTTCAGCCGCGGCTGCACCCGGAACTGCGGCAGGCGCTGTATCAGCTGGAGACCAACCGCGTGGTGCTGAACCTGCAGATGAGCAGCCTGCAGTCGCTGTATCGCCAGGCCATCACTGGTGCCAGCAAGCTCGAGGCCGCCGAGCTCGCCCTGACCCATTCTTCCACCGAGGAGTAACCCGCATGAGTACTTTGTTTGTTGGTGAAGGCAACATCGGCAGCGTTCCGGAGTATCAGGAGTTCAACACCAACCCGGATGAGCCGCGCCGCCTGCTGCGGCTGAATGTCTATTTCGACAACCCGGTACCGCGCGAAGGCGGCTACGAGGATCGCGGCGGCTATTGGGCGCCCGTCGAGCTCTGGAACCGTGACGCCGAACACTGGGCCACGCTGTACCAGAAAGGCATGCGCGTCCTGGTCGAAGGGCGCACCGTCAAGGAGGAGTGGGAGGACAGCGAGGACAACGCGCGCGTGACGTTCAAGGTGGAGGCCCGGCGCATCGGTATCCTGCCGCACCGCCTGGCCTCGGTGACCATGCGCGAGAAAGCCAGCGATAACGCCAGTAGTTCGCGCAAGGGGGGTGGTAAGAAAGCGCCGCGCAAGTCCGGGTAAGTGCGTGGTACTCAGTGGAATTACCGCCCGCAGCGCGATATCACTGGAGCCATAGAGTCAGCTCAGCGGGCAACACCGGCTGCTGCCGATGTTTCATTCTCGCCGGGCACTCCTATGCCGCTCATGTTCCAGCATTTGCTTCACTTCCGCCAAGTACTGGTCCAGGGCAAGGAATGCCCGCCAGTGCAGCGGACTCTCCTGAACCCAGGCGACTAGCCGGGCGCGAGCCTGCTCCTTGTCCGGTTCCAGATGGGTGGCCATGAACAGCTCATAGGCCTTGATCGCTAACGCATCTGCCTCACTCTGGTGGGATCCGTGCAAGTTTGTTGCCTCCGTGGTGACGGTCGAGTCATCCATCTAATTACCGGTGATACGCCTCGTACAGTTGTTAGTCAACCTTTTGAGTCGTTCATATCTTTGGGGTGCTGTTCGACCATATAGGTCGAATTGGAGAGCCCCCCATTGCCCGTCAAAGAGCCTAGCCCACATCACATTGGCCGCCAGTTAGCGAAGTATCGTCGTGCCCGGCATTTGACCCAGGCGCAAGTCGGCGAGCACCTACAGATCTCCGGCGAAGCGGTGTCGCGCCTGGAGCGAGGCTTCGTTGAGCTCTCGGTATCCAAGCTGCTGCAATTGGCCGACTTGTACGGCTGCCCGGCCGATGAACTGCTGCTCGCGATCAGCCCTCGGCCGCAGGACCTGGGCGTGCAGATCAACTCGATCATCAAGGAACTCGATGAGGCGGATAAGCAGTTCGCCCTGGAGTCTCTGAAAACGCTGGCAAGCCACCTCGCGCAACGCAAGTAACACCCGCCCGCCGATATGAACTCGGCACCTTCGGATTTACCCTGGCGCTTCGTGACCACACCCCCACCCTGTCGGTACCCACCGAGAGGGCACGGTTATGCGCCTGTTCATCTGCGAGAAACCATCCCAAGCCCGCGACATCGCCCGGGTGCTGCAGGCCAGCCGCCGCAGTGATGGTTGCCTGAAGGGTCGGAACGTCACGGTCACCTGGTGCGTCGGCCATCTGCTGGAGACCGCTCCGCCTGAAACCTATGGCGATTACAAGCGCTGGTCGTTGGACGATCTGCCAATCATTCCCAGCCGCTGGCAACTGGTGGCCAAGCCCAAGGTCGCTGGCCAACTCAAGGTGATCGGCCAACTGCTGCAGACATGCAGCGAAGTGGTGATCGCCACCGACGCCGACCGCGAGGGCGAGATGATTGCCCGGGAGATTCTCGAGCGCTGCCAGTTCCAGGGGCCGATTTTGCGCCTGTGGCTGTCCGCGTTGGATGAAGCGTCGATCCGACGGGCGTTGAGCGCCTTGCGCCCAGGAGAGCAGACCTTGCCGCTGTACCACTGTGCCCTCGCCCGCTCCCGTGCCGATTGGCTGGTCGGCATCAACCTGAGCCGGCTGTTCACCCTGCTCGGCCGCCGCGCCGGTTTCGATGGGTTGCTGCCGGTGGGGCGCGTGCAAACCCCCATCTTGCGCCTGGTGGTCGAGCGCGACCGGGCGATCGCCAGCTTTGTGCCGCAGCCATTCTGGACCGTCGATGCACACCTGGAGCAGAACGGGATCCGCTTTCGAGCGCGCTGGCAGCCCACGATCGCGGTCAGCGATGCGGTTGGACGCTGTATCGACGAAACCGCCGCACAGCAGGCGCTGAAACGCCTTATTCAAGTCGGCACCGCCGTGATCAACAATCTGGAAGTCGAACACGTGCGAGAAGGCCCGCCGCTGCTGTTCGACCTGGGCACACTGCAGGAGATCTGCTCGGCCAAGCTCGGGCTCGGTGCACAGGAGACCCTGGCCACCGTCCAGGCCCTGTATGAAACCCACAAGGCGACGACCTATCCGCGTACCGATTGCGGCTACCTACCGGAGAGCATGCTCGATGAGGTGCCGCGCGTGCTTCACGCCCTGGCCGCTGCACCATCGCTGGGGGCGGTGCTCAAGGAAGTCGACCCCAGCCGCCGCTCCCGTGCCTGGAACAGCAGCAAGATCACCGCGCACCACGGCATCATTCCTACCGCTGTCACCCTGGATTTGGCGCAGCTCTCCGAACGCGAGCGGGCGGTTTACACGCTGATTCGCGGCCGCTACCTCGCGCAGTTCATGCCCGAGCACGAGTACCTGAAGACCCAGGCACTGCTGCACAGCCAGGCAGACCAACTGATGGCCCGTGGCAAGCAGATCCTGGTCCGCGGTTGGAAGGCGGTGATCAACGAGGCCGACGGCAACGAGCCGGACGAACAGGCGCAGCAGTTGCCGACGTTGCGTGAATCCGCGACGGTGGCGCTGATCGACGCCAAGCTCAACGCACAGCGCACACAACCGCCCAAGGCCTACACCGAAGGCACGCTGGTCAAAGCCATGAAAACCATCGCCAACCAGGTGGCCGATCCGCGCCTGAAGCAGAAGCTCAAGGACAGCTGCGGGCTCGGTACCGAGGCCACCCGCGCGGCCATCATCCAGGGCCTGATCGACCACGGCTACCTGGCCAAGAAAAATCGCAGCCTGGCTGCCTCAGCGGCGGCGCATACCTTGATCGAAGCGGTGCCACCAGAGGTGGCCGACCCGGTCATGACCGCACTGTGGGAGCAGGCGCTGGACCGCATCGAATCGGGCCAGCTGAGCGTCGAGACCTTTCTCGCCAAGCAGGCAGAATGGCTGACTCGACTGGTGCGCAGTAACGCCACGCTCGCCCTGCGCCCGCCCCCCAGCAAGGGGCCCTTCTGCCCGGTCTGCCGCAGCGCCATGCGCCAGCGCAAAGGTCGCACCGGTAGCTTCTGGTCGTGCATCCGCTACCCCGAATGCCAGGCCACCAAACCGGTGGCAAAAATCAAGCGGGCGAAAAACGCATGACTTGACGGCACACCACAGCGCTGGTGTAGTGATCTGGCCCCTCGCCGCTTGGCGACCTAGACCGATTCGCTCCGGGCAGCTCGGTCAGACTCCTAGAGTTCGGAGCCACACTTCAGTCCATCAGCGGATGACTTTTCAGCGTTCCAAGTCTCCCAGGTGGATGACCCGTGCGGCTTGTACCAGGCCTCAGGGGTCATCCGCTTCGGCGACGATGCTCAGCTCCGGTGCCCGCCGGCGAAACACTGGGCACCTTTTGTGCGCGGATGCGTGCCAGTTGATTCCGACCCAGGCCACGACAAGGGTCGGTTGATCCAGGTGGATCGGCAGTGGAGCTCTGCGACGGACTCCGGTGTCACATCGCCGGGTCAAGGGTGGTCCAACTCCTCCTAGCCTGATGACCGTCGGGCTATTTTTTCGCCGCCGACTATCCACCGAAAGCCACCCGATTCCGCCCGCTCAGAGCGCCTGAAGATCATGGTTGACGGGCCTTTCGCGGCGTTTTATAGATGAGCTGCACACCGCTGTCGTTGACAGCACCCAGGTAGCCAGGACCTTCAAGGCTACGCCCACTTCGGGTGGTTCTCCCCCAAAGTGCGACTCGCGCTCGGCAGCTCGCACGGTCACCGTCCCATCGGTGATGAGCGCTTCCTCGACCGATCATGTGTTCGCACCTCCCCTTGCGGAACTCACCAGCCGCCAGGGCCGGTGGATGTCCGCGTTCTGCTGAACAGGAGCTCCATCATGACTACTGCAAGCAATAACGCCCCCACCACCTACTTCAACCTGCACACCCAAGGCATCGGTTACCTGAACCGTGTTCGCGAAGTCCCGGTTCGCCGCGGCCAAGCGTTCATGGCCTGTGACATCGCTGCCTTGCACGGTGCCTCGGACGACGTCGAGTACACCCGCTTCGACTGCAAAGTCGCCAGCGGTGAAGCCGACCGGCTGATCCGTGAACACCTGGAAGACGTCCAAGCCGAACGCAAGGTCCTTATCGCGTTTCGCATCGGCGACCTCTGGGTTGATCCGTTCATGTACGAGAAAGGCGAACGCAAGGGGCAACCCGGCGCCAGCCTCAAAGGCCGACTGATCTTCATCGAGTGGATCAAGGTCGACGGCCAGTTCAGCTACCGTGCGCCGGCTCGGACCGACGCTGCTGCAGCCCCTGAGGCTGCTGAAGCAGCAGAGTCGGAACAGGCGGACAGTGAGGCTGACCAAGGCCGGCCAACCCCACCCGCAGCACGTAAATCCACCGCCGCTCGCCAGTCTGCCTGAGGCAGGTTGGCCGCCCGCAGCAGGCGCTCTTAGGAGCGCCTGTTGTTCATGCACATCGGAGGTCGCCATGGAAAGCTTCTGGCTCTGCGAGGACTGCCTGCAGGCGGTCGCCTACGACGACTTCAGTGCGCTGTCGCTGTACTACAGCGAGGCTGAAGTCGAACACCGCATCGCTCACATGCGCGCACAACTGCAGGCCCTGCTGCCCCTGAGCGCCGATTTCGATCCGCATACCGGCGCCGGTATCGAGGCCTTCTCCATGCAACCGTGCGAAGGCTGCCAAAGCCCCCTGCACGGCACTCCGCATCGCTTTACGCGCCTTTGATCACACACTTAAACCAGCCTGGGACACGCCCTCAGGAGGCGCCTCAGCTCTCACGAGGAATTGCCCATGAACACCGCCTTGAACCTGGTCGACCCGCTCGATCCCGTACTGGCCCAACGCGCCCGTGAGGATGCGCTGATCACCGAGGCCCTGCAGCTGCTGGACCAGCGTCACTTCCAGCGCGGCGAGGTGCTGATAACCCCCGCCGATGCTGCGGCCTACTTGAAGCTGCAGCTCGCCCCCTACCAGCACGAGGTGTTTGCCCTGCTTTGCCTGGACTCGCGCCACCGTGTGCTGAGCTTCGACATCCTGTTCACCGGCAGCATTGACGGCGCCTCCGTGTATCCCCGCCAGGTGGTCCTCAAGGCACTCGAACACAATGCCGCCGCCGTAATCTTCAGCCACAACCACCCCTCCGGCTGCTCGGAACCGAGCGGCGCCGATCGGGTGCTCACCACCCGCCTGACCGAGGCTTTGGCCTTGGTCGAGGTGCGCGTCCTGGACCACATCATCGTCGGCGAAGGCACTCCGCTTTCGTTGGCCGAATGCGGCTGGATGTGACAGCCCACCTTGCCCATAAGGTCACCGCCCGTTCGGGGTGGCCTCGGCGTTTTCGGAGAACCACCATGCACCCTTCTCTTACCAATCCGTTTCTTCGCGGCTTCCAAGACCTGCGCTACGAGCGTGTCCTGCAAATCAGCTATGCCGACGATTGCCCACCGTGCTACCGCGCCCTGCACCCGGCTCAGAACGAGCTGCCCGATGAGGTCATTCGCCTGCAACCGTGCCTGTTCGATGACGACGTCGCGGTGATCACCGACGGTGTGTGCGTACCCGAGTTTATGCGCATGCGCTGCCCGGCCGACGGCCTGGTGAACACGGTGCTCTACCAGATCCTGGGCAATCAGCTCGGACGCTCGATGCATATCGGCGACCTCGGCAACGTCGAGGCGGCGCGTAACCTGATCGAGCAACTGTCCTTTGCCACCGGACACTACAGCCGCAGTTGGGAGATCAGCAGCGCGCACATGCCCGCAGACGAGTTCGAGTTCTTGCAGGTGTGCACTAGGTGCAATTCGCCAGCGGGCTTCTTCGAGTGCTTCGAGCTCAACAGCAACCACGCCGTGGGGTGCAAGCTGTACTCGACACCGTGGGTAGCGGCACATGAAGCCAGTAGGATCGGCTGGAGCGCCAGCGAAGTCTGTGCGCGCATGCGCGATGACCATGTCCCGCCTGTGCTGCTCCAGCTGCTGATGCTGGCAGGCCAGGCAGACACCCGCCTGCTGATCTTTGACCCTGACGCCGCACCACTGGCGGAGCTACCGCTATTCACCGAAGACTGACCAAGGCGCCCTCCCGGGCGCCTTTTTTGTGGTAGCCGGCTGTAAAGCTGTCTGGCCAGATTCGGTTTTCCAGTGGGGACTCGACTCACGCCTTCGCCATCGTATCGGCAACATTTGTCGAGACACGGTCATGCACACACCCACACTCTCCACCCTCGGACTGATGATCGCCCTGGCGGGCTGCAGCACGCCGCCACCGCCTCCGGCCCCGGCTCCCGCAGCACCACCCGCATTGCCGGCGGCATTGCCAAAGCCGAAAGCCCAGCTGCCGGCCTGGGTGCGCCAGGACCGTTACACCCTGGTCACCACCCGGCCAACGCTGGAGCAGCGCCAGCCGCTGTATCAATTGGTAAACGTACAAATTGCGCCAGCCCTGCATGCCACCGTCGGTGAAGCCCTGCGTCACGTGCTGCAACGCTCAGGCTACGCGCTGTGTGCCGATAGCGCAGCGGTGGATCGCTTGTTCCATCGCCCTCTCCCCGCAGTGCAGCACCAATTCGGCCCCATCTCACTGCTGGACGCCCTGACCATCATCGGCGGCCCGGCCTGGCGACTCGACATCGATCCGGTCGATCGGACCGTGTGCTTTGCCCTGCGCGTGCCGACGCCCGCTCCTCCCTACTCGACCCTGGAGCTCACGCCATGAAGGTCCTTCATTTTCAGGCCCTGGTAGTCGGTGCCCTGTGCCTGGGCGCCGCCGTGCTCGCCGCCGAAACGTACAACCATCATCAGCAACTGGCCGAGCTTCAAGCTGCGGCCCACAACGCCCCGGCCGATCCAGCGCCGGCCTTGCGCCGCGATATCGATGCGTTGGCCGACCGGCTCACGACGCTGCAGCCGCAGGTCCTGGCGTTGGGCGAGGCGCAAGGTCGACACACTGCAGCGCAGGCCGCCCTCGGCCAGCAGCAGGATGAGCTGGCCGTCTCGCTCAAGGCGCTCCAGGCAGCACCACTAGGACCAAGCAGCAACGATCTGATGGCTTTGGGACAACGGTTGGCCACGGCAGAGGCCACGCTCGAGAAACTGTCGACCCGCCCTTCTGCGCCTGCAACCGCCAATACGCAACCGCAGGCCTCCAGCGGTGAGAAAGCCAAGGCCAAGCCTCTGGCCCCACCCTTCACTCTGTTGGGTATCGAGACCCGAGGTGACGTCAGCTTCGTGGCCGCCCTGCCCGCAGGTGCGCATTCACTGACGACCGTGCACCTGCTACAGCCCGGCGACAGCTTGAACAACTGGCAATTGCGCGCGATTCGCAGCGACCGGGTGGTGTTCCATGTCCCCGGGCAGGGCGATCGCACGCTGCCCCTGCCGTGACGAGGTACGTATGACTCGGCTCTCCTTTCTCTCGTTCATCCTGCTCCCCGGCTGCCTGTTTGCAGGACTGGCGTGGAGCGCGCCCAAGCTGGTCGACTCGGCCCCGCAGTTCAGCGAACAGACGCTACTGGATCGGCAGGCATCCGATGCGTCTCGGGCCAAGGCTTGGGGGCTGACAGAGGATGAGTGGGTCGAGTTCGAGCGCTTGCAGGCTGGGCCCCGTCACTACTGGTCGCCGCAGCTCGATCCGCTCACCACCCTCGGGGTGGAAGCCGACTCGGCCCAGGAACGGCAACGGTACGCCGAGCTGCAGGTCCGTCTCGAAGCCAAACGCGCCGAGCGCGAACTGGCCTATCAAAAAGCCTACACCGCCGCCTGGGCGCGGCTGTTCCCGGGCATGCTGCCCGTGCAAGGCATGGCAGACGATCCAGCGGCTACCCCTGCCGGCCGCTTTGCCCTGTTTGTGGAGGAACGCTGCCCGCCCTGCGTCTCCAACACCCAGCAATGGCTGCAAGGCGGCGCGCACCTCGATGTGTACCTGGTCGGCAGCCAGGGTGACGATGGGCGTCTACGCCAGTGGGCACGTGGCGCGGGCATTACCCCCGCCCAGGTCAGCAGTGGCCAGGTCACCCTCAACCATGACCGCGGCCGCTGGTTCGCCCTGGGCGCCAGCCGCCCCTTGCCGGCGCGCTACCAGCAGGTGGACGGGAAATGGCAGCGCATCGACTGATCCTGGCGCTGGCCTTGACCGGCGCCACGGCCGTTCACGCCGACGCGCTGCCGCCGCCTGCATATCAACTGGCCGCTGCGCGCGCTGGCATCCCCGCCTCCGTGCTGTTCGCAATTGCCCTTCAGGAGAGCGGTACGCCACTGCGGGGTCACCTCATGCCCTGGCCCTGGACCTTGAATGTTGCTGGCACACCGCAGCGTTTCGCCCGCCGTGATGAGGCGTGTACCGCACTCAAACAGGCCTTGGTCCGTCACGACCCCAAGCGAATCGATGTCGGGCTCGGGCAGACCAACCTCGGCTACCACCCGGACCGCTACCGCAGCGCCTGCGATGCCCTCGATCCACGCGCCAATTTGGCCGTGACCGCCGAGCTGCTGCGCGGCCACTATGCCGACAGTGGTGACTGGGTCGTGGCGGCGGGCCGCTATCACCGTCCTGCCGGCGGTAAACCCGCAGCGCAGTACCGCCGACAGTTCAGTCAGCACTGGCAGCGTGTCCAGGCGGTCGTGGCATCCCCAGGAGAGCCGCAGCCATGAACCGTCGGTGCTGGGTAACGCTGTTTACCTGCCTGTGGTGGACGGTTGGCGCGCTCGCGGGCCCTAGCCAGCTGCCGGATCCCCGCGCGCTGACCTGGGCCCTCCCCGTACACAGCACACGCCTGTCACCTGGTGCCGTGTCGCCAAGGACCCTGAAGTTGCCCGGGTTCACGCCCCTGTTCCTGGTCGGGCAAGACCCCGCATCCCTGAAATGGTTGGCCCAGCATGCACAGAGGCTGCAGGACCTGGGCGCCAGCGGCCTGGCTGTTGAAGTGGCCGACACCCAAGCCTTGCGCCGTATCCAGGCGGCAGCCCCGAGGCTGAACATCTGGCCGGTGAGTGGTGACGACATCGCCGAACGCCTGGAACTGGAGCACTACCCGGTGTTGATCACGCCCACCGGCCTGGAGCAGTGAGGGTGCACCATGGGCGAGCATGCTATGGAATCCCTGCTACGCCCTGCGGTGGAGCTGTACACCGTGGGCATCTGCGCCGGTGCCGGCGCCCTCTGCCTGCACTCGCCCTGGGCGGTGGCCCTGTCGCCCGAGGTGGGCACAGGGATGGCCTTGGCCTACACCGCGTTCGGCCTCAAGCGGCTCAACGAGGCGCGGATCGTCCTGCGCTACCGGCGCAACATCCGCCGCCTGCCGCGCTATTCGCTGACCAGCCGACAGATTCCGGTGAGCGGCAAGCGCCTGTTCATGGGCCGCGGCTTTCGCTGGACCCGCCTGCACACCCAGCGCCTGCTCGAGGCGCAAAACCCGGCGCTGGCCCGCTACGTCAATCAATCGGCTGCCCACCAGTGGGCGCGGCGGATGGAGCACTTGCTGGAGAAGGCCCCACCCGGGCTGTCACTGCTGCCCCGCCTGACCGCCTGGGACAGCCCATTCAACCCGGTGCGGCCGCTACCGCCGGTGGGTGGCTCACCGCTGCTGCATGGCGTCGAGCCGAAGGAACAGGAAGCCAGCTTGCCGCTGGGCGAACGCGTCGGGCATACCCTGGTCCTGGGCACCACCCGGGTCGGCAAGACACGCCTGGCCGAGGTGTACATCACCCAGGACATCCACCGCCCTACTCAGGAAGTGGTGATCGTCTTCGACCCCAAGGGCGATGCCGACCTGCTCAAACGCATGTATGTGGAAGCGCGGCGGGCCGGCCGCGAGCATGAGTTCTACGTGTTTCACCTTGGCTGGCCGGAGATCTCTGCACGCTACAACGCCATCGGCCGCTTCGGCCGCATTTCCGAAGTCGCCACCCGCATCGCCGGCCAACTGAGCGGCGAAGGCAATTCCGCAGCCTTTCGCGAGTTCGCTTGGCGCTTCGTCAACATCATCGCCCGGGCGCTGATCGAGCTCGGCCGGCGCCCGGACTACCTGCAGATCCAGCGGCACGTGGTGAACATCGATGCGCTGTTCATCGAGTATGCCCAGCATTTCTTCGCCCGCCATGATCCTCAGGCCTGGGAAGCGATCGTGCAAATCGAAGGCCGGTTGAACGAGAAGAACATACCGCGGCACATGGTTGGTCGGGAAAAGCGCGTGGTCGCCATCGAGCAGTACCTGACCGCCAAACGCATCTTCGATCCGGTGATGGACGGCCTCCGTTCAGCCGTGCGCTACGATCGCACCTACTTCGACAAGATCGTCGCTTCGCTGCTGCCACTCCTGGAAAAACTCACCAGCGGCAAGACCGCACAACTGCTCGCCCCCAACTACACCGACCTCGACGATCCACGGCCGATCTTCGACTGGCTGCAGGTCATCCGCAAACGCGGCATCGTCTACGTCGGCCTGGACGCGCTGTCCGATGCCGAAGTGGCGGCTGCCGTCGGCAACTCGATGTTTGCCGACTTGGTCTCCGTCGCCGGCCATATCTACAAGCACGGTATCGATCATGGTCTGCCAGGCTCCTCCAGCGCCGCGGACAAAGTGCCGATCAACCTCCACGCTGACGAGTTCAACGAGCTGATGGGCGACGAGTTCATTCCACTGATCAACAAAGGCGGCGGTGCCGGTATTCAGGTCACCGCCTACACCCAGACCTTGAGCGATATCGAGGCGCGGATCGGCAACCGGGCCAAGGCCGGCCAAGTCATCGGCAACTTCAACACCCTGCAGATGCTACGGGTACGGGAGACCGCGACCGCAGAACTACTGACCAACCAACTGCCCAAGGTCAACGTGCAGACACGTACCTTGGTCTCCGGTGCGACGGACACCGCCGATCCCGATGCTCGCACCGACTTCACCTCTTCCTCACAGGACCGGGTGACCACCACTGCCGTGCCTCTGATCGAACCGGCGCACATCATCGCCCTGCCCAAGGGGCAGATGTTCTCGTTCCAGGAAGGGGGGCAGCTATGGAAAGTGCGTATGCCACTGCCGAAACCCGCCAATGACGACCAAATGCCGGCGGACCTGCAGACCCTGGCCGCGCGCATGCGCGAGTCCTACAACGCCCACGCGGGGAGTTGGTGGAGTAGCGCGGGAGGTGCTCCCACGGTCGATTTTGATCCCGAGATGCCTCCACCAGGACGCAGACACTCCTGATGAGCACCCGGTGTGCAACCAGATACTCTGGAGCCCATATGTCGACCACCTCAGCCACCCCACCTCCTCCACAGCGAAGTCCGGGGCTCATCTTCGGCATGCTCGAACTGTGCCTGCGGCTACTCGGCCTGCTGTTCGCTTCGCTGATATTCTCCATCGTGCTGGAGTTCATGGGCATGCTCTGGTTCTGGCCCGAGCAGCGCTGGCATCACAGCCATGCCATGTGGCTGAGTGAGCTGGGCTGGCTCAGCAATCACTTCAAGAATTCGCTGCTCGTGCAAGAACCGGCGCAAGCGACCGCCAAGGTCCTCGAACACCTCAACAACTGGGTCGTAGTGCGCTCTGGTTGGGCGCAATCCGATATCCAGCTGAAACTTCTCAGTCACGAAGCGTCATTGCAGGGACAGTTGGCACAAGTCTACATTGTGATGCAGGACTACCTGCTGGCGGCCTTGTTTACGGTCTTTACTTTCGTCGTGCGACTGGCCGTTCTCACCTTAGCCAGCCCCTTGTTCCTCCTTGCGGTGATCACCGGCGCGGTTGACGGATTGATGCGCCGTGATCTGCGCAAATTCGGAGCGGGACGCGAGAGCAGCTTTGTCTACCATAGAGCTAAGCGAACATTGCTGCCGTTAATGATAAGCCCTTGGATGATCTATCTCTCCCTGCCTTGGTCACTCAACCCCATCTGGGTGCTGTTGCCATGTGCCGCGCTGCTCGGTTGCATGGTGGCGATAACCGCCACGACGTTCAAAAAATACCTTTAACTGCTCTGCATTACCTGACGAGGCATCTCAGACCCGATTGATCCAGACAGCACCCACCTGCGGATCACCTAACGCCTCGGCGCGAGTGTTTCTATCTAGACCCAATCGAATTTCTTCCTCTAGCCATACTTCCACGCCCTCATGCTCTCTGACACTGGTAGCTATCGATTTCGTTTTTGATCTCTCTATCATTGCATTAAAAAAATCGAATATACTTACTCGATCCATGAGCCAACCGCCACACGAACTGCATTAGCATTATAGACACTTGTCTGTTTAATCTTTATCTCACAGCTTACGCTAGGGAAGATGATAATGGCTCCAACGGAATCAAAATTTCAATCCAGTGAGGTCATAGCTGCGTGGAAATATATATGCCAACTTCGAGTACAGCTCCATAAAAATAAGGCAAGCTTGGTCCTGGGAGCTGGAATCAGCTGGGATTTAAAGCTTCCACTTTGGGGGAGCTTAATCGAGAAAATAAAGAGCACCATGCAAACTAAGGCACCCGAAGCCATGTTGGTCGCCGATGCGCCCGGGAAGGCAGCTCTAGTGCTTTTCGAAATTTTCTATTCATTTAAAAAAGCTGAAATCATCGCAAGCGGGATTTACACTGACTCAAACTTAGTTGAGCGTAAAATCCTCTCTGACTGGCGCGAACTTATTCATGAAGCCTTGTATAGCGACACAAAAGAAAACGAGCGCCGAAAGACAATCGACGAGCACCCATACTTCAAGCAGATGATAGCTTTCATCAAACAATCAGAATTGACTGTTAACTATAATTTTGATGACTATGTTGAGTATGGCTTATCATTTACGGACCTCAACCCGACCAAACACGAGCGCCCCTATCAAACCATCTGGTCTCACCACTCACAGTTCACCAAGGATAAGTGCGTAATTTATCACCCAAACGGCTTCTTACCATTCGACAAAAAGAAGTTTCAAAGCGAAAACTTGATATTTTCTGATGGTGCTTTCGCGGACCAACTCCTTGAAGGAATTGGCGGTGGACTTTCAACCTTACTTCATGTGCTGACAAAAAAGACCAGCATATTACTAGGGCATTCACTGACAGACTCAACCTTACTTCACCTTCTCCGAAAGTCCGCCACGATAAGTCCTGGCAACTACAATTATTTCATTCGATTCATGAGAGACGACGAAATCCTAGACTCTCAATCAAAGGCGGCTATTTTCGAAGCTAACTTCAACAATTACAATCTCATCACTCTATTCTTCACAAATTCAGACATTCGAGAATTCCTGGACGCAATAACACTTCCAGAAGATGACTTCTTGCTTGAATCTGACATCCTCGGACTCCCCACCAAATATTGTTATTACATGGTCGGCTCTATAGGAATTGGGAAGTCTACCGTCTTAAGCCAGTTCGGCAATTTAATAACGCTCGATGAGTGGTTCGACGAGCGCCCTGCTGAAATGGCGAATTCACCAGAAGATTTATCCACCCATAAGACCATCACTATTGACTCTTGGACCAATCAGCAATTCGGAAAGAAAAACAATTACCTATCAAGCAAAAAGGTTGGTGTATTCATAATTGATAGGTCCCCGATGGACCCCTTGACTTTTGTCGTGGACATCACCATTGAGGATAGGGCGCGATCAATGCTCTGCCAAGGCATTAGGCCCGGAAAATCTTCAAAGACTGTTGCAGCTGGAGAAATCATTCACATGATTGGCGAGCCTTCAGAGATATGGTCGAGGCTGATAACAAAGAGAAAGGAAACCAGCTGGCCTCCTGAAAAGATAGCTCAGCTACAGGAAAAAAGCCTTAAACTGTACAAACCCTTAAACCCAAACTTCGTTCAATCAACTGGAAGGAAAGAAATAGATGTAATTCGCGATGTTGCCAAGATAATATTTTCGGCAGCATACACCCCTTCCGACCTAGACAACGAACTTAGGAATATCGCAAATGCCTAAAAGACTTAGCCTGTATCTTGCCGCCCCACTCTTCAATGAAATGGAGCTAAACTACAACTCTTCATTAAAGAAAGAACTTTCCCCATTTTTTGATGTATTTCTACCGCAGGACGACGGCCTATTATTGCGCGACATCGTTAAAGGTGGTGTTCGGGAAGACATTGCCGCCAGAATGGTATTTGATGCAGACATCCAGGCCATGTCAGAATCCGACATTATATTAGCAGTGCTGCACGGCGCACACATAGACGAAGGTGTAGCATTTGAATTAGGCTACTGCTTTGCAAATAATAAAAAATGCATCGCCCTGCAGGAAGATATTAGACAGGCGTTACCCACTGGAAACAACCCAATGATTAGCCAGAGTTGTGAAAGAATATTTAGAGACACTAAAAGCTTACTGGACTGGGTGAAAATCAATATCCAAGCCCGATCTCCCACCCGATCCAGCAGCTAAAATTGGTGAGGATAAGTTGCAGTCTGGCAAAACTTCGAGGCGGCATGACTTGACCGCCTTCTGCAAATGAAGCCAAAGGCATTAGCCATGCGATCACTGCTTCACTAAATTAGCTCATCGATGAGCAATACCTTCGTAGAAATAATTAAGAATGTATAGCTCAAACCGATCCCCCTGACTATTAAAATAGTCCAGAATCTTATCTCTTTTCTGCGATAATTTATTTATAGCAGCATGAATATCTAATAACTCATCCTCAAAGTCATGCAATCCCGAGCGATGAATTATTTTCGAAATCGATCTCGGCAGCCCATACTCCTCCAACTGATAGACCACTTTCGGCAAGAAAGCAGAGGAAACTTTTGCTATGAAGGGGCTAATGTCGTTTGCGGGCGCTCCCAGAAGCTTCTCTTGCAGAACACAGATATCACCCAACAGCCCTGGCAAGCGGAAAGTTACGGTTCTCTCTAGCTTGAAGAAATCGTCCACACCAATATCGAGACTTTCCATTTGGGCCAGAAGCTCTGGAATCGAGTATCGCCAATTTCCAGACAGTATCTTGATAAATTCAACAACGCTAGTATATGAAGCGCCCCAAACCCCGGGTTGCAGCCGCAAGATCTTGTAAAGCAGGCGATCCCAGTCGCCGGTTCGCTCAGAATTAAGGTACTTCAACCCGTTCCAGGAGCTAGGATTATTGTGCAGATCAGTCACAATATCCTTGATTACGCCAGAGTGCGTAGTTTGAATGGAGTTACTATCACGTATGAACTTGTAGCCGTCATCACCGACAAGCTCAACAAGCTCTTCTTTATACGCCACGATTTTAGCGATTTGATCTGCCGTCAAATCGTCTCGAAAATCATCTTCATTAGTCCCGCCCAATAACTCATCTGGCACCGATAGCTTAAGCTCAGTAGCAACTTCAACGGGGGGCTTATCCAAAATATAAATATTACCAACGAAGTGTCGAAGCATTCGACCTCCTCGCCCAATAATATTCTTGTATGAAAAATCTGTGATTTTAGCCGTGCCTTTACCGCTACGATTACTCCAAAGCACAACGTTCTGCGCCGAAGTATTAACACCCTCAATTATCGAAGAGGTAGATACTAATCGCT
Source organism: Pseudomonas sp. 8_5_2 (assembly GCF_059295255.1). Taxonomy (NCBI): domain Bacteria; kingdom Pseudomonadati; phylum Pseudomonadota; class Gammaproteobacteria; order Pseudomonadales; family Pseudomonadaceae; genus Pseudomonas; species Pseudomonas sp. 8_5_2. Next base: position 2,196,514 of record NZ_CM181238.1, on the reverse strand, counting down.
GAAGTCCGTCAACCTCTTCAAACAAGCGGATTTGTAATTGGCTCAAGGATCGATGTAGTTGGCCATTATGGATGCCGGTTCCACGCTTCACCAGTTGAGTAAGAGGCCAATTAGGATCATAGTTTTTGGCAAGCCAGTGGCTAAAATCTTCTAAAAGTGGGCTGGTGCTCCGAGCAGCGTCAGCGATAAGAAGAGTTGTGACGCGGTCGATATTTGAATAAGTTCCGGCGTATATCAGCGTCTTCCCAGTTGTTTCTGAAAGGATCTTAAGGAGGACTTCACTCTTTCTGATTTCGTCCCCACCTATTTCTTCGTGGAGGTCGTACTTCTTTAAAAAAACCGTATTGAAATCTAAGTTGCAAAACTCCATACCCTTAGTAAAAACATTGTCTTTAATGCTACTAATATTTGGCGCCAGGAAGTAGCGCTGCTTTGACAACTTACTTAGCCGGAGAATTGCTTTCAGCAAAGCTGGCGAGCGCTCCTTATCCAACGCATGACTCGCCTTATAAAATTCATCAATGATTAGAATATCCAATGACTCGAGCTTCTCAGCATACTGAATAGCCCTTTCAGGCGGAAAAATTAAAATATTGTTATCCGCAAGCGTTTGGTCTGCTGTAGTAATGATCTTATATTTGAAACCAAACTTCAGCTGCAACCTCCGTCTAGTCTCATCAGTCAGAGCTATCGTCGGGACAATTATTGCAATATTTTTGGGTCGCCTCACAGATATAAAAGAGTCTATAACGAAGCTCTTCCCAAAGCTAGTCGGTGCACTTACAGCAATACTTTCCCCATTAAGCAACTTATGAAGCAAGAATGACTGCTCTCGGTGCAGTGTGATTTTTTCACTCCCGCCCACATCTACCTTAAATGCCTCATGAACTAATCTATCCTGCCATGAAGACGAGTTTAATTCTAAGTAAGGATAAAGACCAGCCCTGCGAATGAGGTGATTTACTACCGGCGAGTATGGCGTACCCGAGATCTTGAACTCATGCAAAAGCTTTATCAATTCATCCCTTGCGGCACTTTCATTTCCGCCTTCCATAAGATCGTTGACGACGTGACACTGTTCAAACGCATCCATGCTACTCATCTCGTAAAAACTCAACCTTAGAAACGAACTTATCGACTATTGGCGCTTTCTGAGGAACCGGAAACAATATGATGTGAAACTTTATCTCAGAGTAAAGAAAAACCCTACCCCCAAGCTCCTCCGCTTGCTTCTTGAAGTAGGCCAGCGCTCTCTGCTTATGATACTCAATAATTTCTAACTCATACGCTGCGCTAAGTGTTCTAGAGCCATTAGTGATATCGCACTCGTGCAACAACAAAATAGGTATATTCAGCCTTGGCTTCAGCCCATCAATTGAACTCTGATTAGAAAGAGATTCTTTAATTCGCGCAACAAGCTCTGCATCAAGGCAAAGCCCATCCAGATCGCTCACATTAGTAATTATGCTATTTTCTTTCTTTAATTTGTTCGTATCAAGAGCATTTTCCACCGAAGCAATAATCGAACCCAGCCTGGCATCCTTAATACTGGTATAAAACTTAGCCTCACCAAACCATATACTAAAATCTTGCCCCTCCAAGACAATGTGCACGCTATCCGCACCCTTTGCATTATCTTGAGAATTTTGCTTGTAAAATATTTTAGGTACTACCGGCAAAGCTGAATATTGATGCTTCATAATTCCATAAAGCACAATTTCAGCCAACTCACTACCACGCCCGATATCACCGTCCTTGTCGGTCAAACGGAGGTTCTTTGCTGCAGCCCTCAATAAGGAAGATGGCTTACCGCCCAGGCTTTCTCGTTCCCTCTGCGACAGTGAAGTTTCTGCGATATTATCCCAAATAAAGTCCTGAAACTTAGTATATCGCCACTTGCCATCTTCGTAATCATTGACCACGCTTAAAACCTTCTTTTGAGCCGTAATTTCAGAGGGCTCAGTAAGTTTTAAGTCGTCAAAATGGCAATCAATAAGTATCGAGAAATCCATTTCAAACCCACACATTCATTGGTAATGGCATAGTGCCTTGATTCTGTGGGAGACGCCATGCCTCGTCAAGCCTCAACATCGTCTCTGGGTCGACAGCTGAACGGATCAGCGCAGTCATAAAAAATGACTCAATCCAATTCCTTTTTCCACATGCCAATGCCAAACCACGCCCTGAAGATGGATACCAGATGCACAACTGGACTTTGCCATGACGACTATTTCTTCCGCCCTGCTTCTTGCCTATCTGGTGTCGCTCGGTGCCGCAGCTCAAGAGGGGCGCGAGCGTTCGGATCTGAGCTTGGTGCAGCGGCAAATCACCGCGATCGAGCTGTTGGCCGACCGTGCAAACAGCGGCTCAGCCGATACCGCAGGTGCCCGCTATCGCTTCGATTATTCAAGGTTCGCTGCAGACCTCGAGCGTATGCGTCAAGGCATCCACAAATACCTTTCGCCCTCCCGCTCGCAGCCGGCTGACTTGGTCGATCTGACCGGTGATTACCGCACTGAAGCGCCCCTCGCGAAGGCATCCGATGAGCATGACTGACGCCCAACTCAACGCGTTCTCGGTCGTGGCCGGGTTCACCCCGCAGCTCAGCTCAGTGCTGTGGCGCTCATCAGTGCTGGTGCTCGCCTTGCTCTGGTGCACCTGGGCCCTGTGGACCGGCTATCGCGGTTGGGCGGCCGGCAACCTCAATTTCGGTGCGCTCGGCGGCAGCACGCTGCGCCTGGCCCTCGCCCTGATCGTGCTGATGTTTTTCATGCTGTCGTAATCAGGAGACCACGCCATGAACCTCCCCCGTCATTATCATCGCCCGCTCGCTCTGCTGCGGGAATCCTGTTCGCAAGCCCTGTTCGGCGGTCTGATCCTGTTGAGTTCGACACTGGCCCGGGCCGACCTGCCGACCATGGAAGCACCGTCTCGCGGTGAGGGCTCGGGCCTGATCGACACCATCAAGAACTACGCCTACGACGGCGGCATTCTGCTCGGCCTGCTGATTGCTACCCTCGCCTTCCTTGGCGTGGCCTGGCACTCGCTCACCGTCTACGCCGACGTACAAAACCAGCGCAAGACCTGGAAGGACCTCGGTGCCGTGGTCGGTGTCGGCGCCCTGCTGGTGGTGGTGATCCTGTGGTTCCTCACCAAAGCCGCGACGATCCTGTGAGGTCACTATGTCCGATGCCTCAACCACGCTGCCTGATGGCACATTGACCTTCCTGCCGGAGCGCCTCAACCGAGACCCCGCCGTTCTCCGCGGGCTCACCAACGACGAGATGTGGGTCGCCCTAGTAGTCGGTGCCGGGCTGGGAGTAATTCTCGGTGCTCCGCTGGCGGTGGCCACCGCCTCAATCGCCACCCTCCCCACATGCATCTTCATCTGCATGGCGCTGGTGTTGCTGGGTGGCGGCAAGCTGATTCGCCGAGCCAAGCGCGCCCGCCCGGAAACCTGGCTGTATCGTCGCCTGCAATGGCATCTGGCAGTGCACTGGGGTGTCGGCACTCATCAGTTGATCCTGCACTCGGGGCCTTGGACCGTGCGCCGCACGCGTCGACATGCGAGGTCGACGCCATGAGCCGCTTCCGTAACAAGGTGGATGCGCAGCAGGCGCATATCTTCAGCCTGCGTCTCGCCGTGTCGATTTTGGCACTGCTGTGCTGCGGGCTCTGGTACGGCTGGCAGTCCTCGCCCTCCGAGCTGACCATTCACGTGCCGCCCGATCTGCGCTCCGGCAGTACACGCAAATGGTGGGATGTCCCCCCGGAAAACATCTACGCCTTCGCGCTGTACATCTTCGGCCAGCTCAACCGCTGGCCCACCGACGGCGAGGTCGATTACCACCGCGCCATCTTTGCCCTGCAGCCCTACCTGACACCGGCGTGCAAGACCTTCTTCGACGGTGATTTCGAGTACCGCAAAGCTGCCGGCGAACTGCGCGGCCGGGTGCGCGGCGTATACGAGGTGCTGGGCCGCGGCTACAGCGACGACCCGGACCTGCGGGTGAAACAGTTGGATAAGCACAGCTGGCTGGTGAAGCTCGACCTCAACGCCGACGAGTACTACGCCGCCGAGCCGGTGAAGCGCGTGGTCGTGCGCTATCCGCTACGGGTGGTGCGCTTCGACGTCGACCCCGAGCACAACAAGTGGGGCCTGGCCCTGGACTGCTACGAAGGCACACCGCAGAAGCTGACGCTGCCTGGAGGTGCGGGATGATGCGTGTCTTGATTCTAATAGTGGTGGTAGCCGCCGGCTGGAGTTCAGTCGTTGGTGCCGTTGAGGTCAAATACTGGGATCGCCTGCCGCTGGCCGTTCCACTTACGGTGGGCCAGGAGCGCGTCCTGATGCTGGATGAGGATGTGCGCGTCGGCCTGCCCAATGCGATCGCCGGAAAGCTGCGGGTGCAGTCCGTCAGTGGCAGCGTGTATCTGCGCGCCGCGGAAGCCCTTCCCCCTACCCGGCTGCAACTGCAGTCGGTGAAGTCGGGCGACATCATCCTGATCGACATCGAGGCGCTCAAGGGCAGCGAGGCACTGGAACCGGTCAAGATCGTGGCCCAGGTTCCGACACCGGACGTGGAAGCTGCCAAAGACACGGCACCTGCCGCGACGCCGGTAGCGGTGGTGCTCACCCGGTATGCGGCGCAGAACCTCTATGCGCCCCTGCGTACCGTGGCACCACTGCCCGGTGTGCGCCGGGTGCCGCTGAGCGACTCTGTTGCGTTCAGCTCGCTGCTGCCCACCGAGCGGGTTTCGATCAAGGCACTCGCCGCCTGGCGGCTGGGCGACTACTGGGTGACAGCGGTGAAGATCGTGAATCGTGGCCCTGGCAATGTGGTGCTCGACCCGCGCCACCTGCAAGCCACGCTGTATGCCGCGACGTTCCAGCACACAGACCTCGGACTTGCCGGCACGCCTGAAGACACCACCGTGGCTTATCTCGTTACCCGTGGCGGCGACCTGAAGCACGCGCTGCTGTTGCCCCCGGCAAAACCGGAGGCTGCCGATCATGAAAGCTAACAGCCTGCTGAAATGGTTTGTGCCTGCGGTCCTGCTGGGCATCGTGCTGATCATCATCAAGTCCTGGGTGACCACTCCAGATGGCCAGCCCACTCACGATCCGGAGAATGCCACGCTCAGCGCGGAACAGGCCAAAGCCTTGGGCATCGCCGGCGACACCCCGCGCGACACCGTGGCCACGTTGATTGGCCAGGTCAAGGCGATGCGCAGCGAGATGCAGACGCTGAAGAAAGGCAACGATGTACTGCAGACTGAAAACAGCCGGCTGCGCACGCGCGAGGGCAACATCGACACGCGCATCCAGAGCACGCTGAGCAGCGTCACCCAACAAGTCACCGAGCAGCGCCAGCAGGCCAACGATGCCCGGCAGAAGGCCGAGCAGCAGCACCGCGAGACCCAGGGGCTACTCTCCAGACTCAAGGACCAGCTCACCGGAAAGCCAGCTGCAAAGTCGGATGTACCTGCGGGCTTCGGTCTTGAACCGGGCGACGAGCAGCAATTTGCAGGGGCTCCAGCACCGGCAGATGCGGTACAGTGGATCGAACCGTCGAATGTACGCGCCGGCCAGGAAGACACCGGTAAAGCCGACGGACCGCTCTCATCGCTGACCTCGAAGTTCAAGGACCTACACGGCCTGGACAACAACGCCATCGACCGTGGCCAGGACCGCTTGCGTGCCGTCGCCAAAGGCGAGCGTGATCTGGAAAACGCTCAGGACCGTACCGAAGGCGCCAAGCCAGTCTACACCATACCCGAGAACTCGACGTTGATGGGCTCGATCGCCATGACAGCACTGATTGGCCGGGTGCCGGTGGACGGCACAGTGAACGATCCCTATCCGTTCAAGGTGCTGGTGGGCCCGGACAACCTCACTGCCAACGGCATCGGGCTGCCGGATGTGCTTGGCGCGGTCATGAGCGGTACCGCTGCGGGGGACTGGACGCTGTCCTGCGTTCGTGGTCAGGTCGAGTCGATCACCTTTGTCTTCGGCGACGGCACCGTTCGCACGGTGCCGCAGCCGCAGAAGGTCGTCAGCCGCAATCGCAGCAGCACCCAGACCTCGGACACTGAGAAGATCCGCGGCGGCCTGGGCTACATTTCCGACCCCTACGGCATCCCCTGCATTTCCGGTGAGCGCCGCTCCAACGCCCAGCAGTACCTGGGCAGCCAGAGCCTGATCACCGCAGCCGGCGCCGGCTTCGCTGCAGCCCTGGGCAGCGAGCAGACCAACACCTCCTTCATCAATTCGGCCAGCGGCAGCCTGGGTTTGACCCAGAACAGCGGCAACAGCGCGCTGAACTCGGTGATCAGCGGTGGCATTGGCGACATCCGTGAGTGGATCAACAAGCTCTACGGCGAAGCCTTCGCCGCGATCTACGTGCCGCCTGGGGCCAGAGTGGCCCTGCATCTGGACCACGAAATCAGCATCGACTACGAACCCAAAGGCCGGAGAGTGAACCATGAAAGCCCATCCGTCTCGGTACTGGATCTGGATTAGCCTACTGCTCGGCCTGCACCTGGCCGGCTGCTCCACCAGTAAGGAGGAAATGCTGCCCCACGGCAATAACACCATGCTGGATATCTGGAACGGCGGTGGCTCGGTCGGTACTCAGCAACAGCTGCTGGAGGCGCGTGGCGAGCTGCGTCGCCCGGTGCTGGACACCGAGCGCCTGAACAACGACCAAAGCGCCTACACGCGCACGGCGGCCAACGAGATCCGTGCCCAATTCCCGCGCCTACCCAACCCGGACCTAGTCATGTACGTATACCCACACCTGGCCGGTACCCAGCAGACACCTGTGCCTGGCTATTCGACCGTGTTTCCGTTGTACGAGAAGGTCCAATACGCGCTGCCCGGCGAGCGCCTGGAAGATCTGTGATGACCGATGACGCGAGTCGCGACCCACCGCGCTGGCAGCCCTGGCGTTCGGCGCAACGTCGGCGAGCCACACTGGCCGACGAGGCTGCCCAGTATGCGCACAACCCCAGCTTCGCCGACCACCTGCCATGGGTCGAGTATCTGGAGCAGCAGCAGTGCTTTCTGCTTGATGACAATCGTTCCGTTGGCGCCGTGCTCGAGCTGCAACCCATCGGAACCGAGGGGCGCGAGCCCGAATGGCTGATGGCGGCGCGCGACGCGCTGGAGGATGCACTGCAGGACAGCTTCGACGAGCTCGACCAGGCGCCCTGGGTGGTGCAGTTCTTCTGCCAGGACGACAGTGACTTTGCCCCGTACCTTGAACGCCTGGAGCGTTATATCGCGCCGCGTGCGCGAGGCACGCCGTTCACCGAAGCCTTCCTCGCGTCGATGCAGCGTCACCTTGATGCCGTCGGCAAACCGGGCGGGCTGTTCGACGACCATGTGGTGTCTCACCTGCCGTGGCGCGGTAGCAACCGGCGGATTCGCCTAGTGGTCTACCGCTGGCTCGGCGACCAAGCCGACGAGGATGGGCAGAACCCGGTCCAGCTGTTGAACCGCACCTGCGACCGCTTGGTGGCCTCGCTGCAGGCGTGCGGAGTCAGCCCTCGACGGTTGACCGGGCGCGATTTCTACGCCTGGTTGCTGCCTTGGTTCAACCCCGCTCCACCCCTCACCGGCGAATCCCCCGCCGCGTTCTATCGACGTGTGCCTTATCCGGAAGGAGATGACGGCGAGGAGCTACTGCTGCCGTTCGACCACGATTTCGCCGAGCGGCTGTTCTTCCATGAGCCGCGTTCCGACAGCGAGCAAGGTCTGTGGTACTTCGATCAACAGCCGCACGCCGTGATGGTGGTCGACAAGCTGCGCAGGCCGCCGCATATCGGCCAACTGACCGGCGAAACGCGCAAGGGCGAAGTCTTGAACGCCCTGTTCGATCAGTTGCCCGAGCAGGCGGTGATGAGCCTGACCTTGGTGATAACGCCCCAGGATGTGCTCGAGGAGCAGCTCAATCGCCTGGCGCGCAAAGCCATCGGCGAGAACCTCGCCTCGACCCAGACCCGCCAGGACGTGGAAGAGGCCCGCGCGCTGATTGGCCGCCAACACAAACTGTACCGCGGCACGTTGGCGCTGTACCTGCGCGGTGCCGATGAACAGCAGCTGCGCCAGCGTTCGGTCCAGGCTGCCAACGTACTACTCGGCGCCGGCCTGCAGCCGGTGCGCGAGGGTGATGAAGTGGCCGCCTGCAACAGCTATCTGCGCTGGTTGCCGATGGTCTACAACCCGGCGCGGGACACACGCAATTGGTACACCCGGCTGCTATTTGCTCAGCACGTCGCCAACCTACTGCCGCTCTGGGGGCGCAGCATCGGTACCAGCAACCCGGGTATCACCTTCTTCAACCGCGGTGGAGCGCCGCTGTCATTCGACCCGCTGTCGCGCTTCGACCGCTCGATGAATGGCCACCTGCTGTTGTTCGGCCCGACCGGCGCCGGCAAGTCGGCCACCCTGGTCTCGATCCTCATGCAAGTCATGGCCGTGTACCGACCGCGACTGTTCATCGTCGAAGCCGGGAACTCCTTTGGCCTGCAAGGCGACTATTTCGCCACCCTCGGGCTGTCCGTCAATAAGGTTCAGCTCAAACCGGGCAGTGATGTGAGCCTGGCGCCTTTTGCCCATGCCCGGCGCCTGATCGAACATCCGGACCAGGTCGCCAGTCTGTCGACCGAAGACCTGGATGAAGCCGCGCCGGACAGCGATGAGCAGCGCGACGTGCTAGGCGAGCTGGAGATCACCGCGCGGCTGATGATCACCGGCGGCGAAGCCAAAGAAGAGGCGCGCCTGAGCCGGGCAGACCGCAGCCTGATCCGCGAGTGCATCCTCGATGCCGCCCGGCACTGCGCGACGACTGAGCAGCAGGTGCTGACCCGCCATGTTCGCGATGCCCTGCGTAAAGTCGCAAGCGATACCCACTGGCCGGATAAACGCCGCGAGCGCGCGCAGGAGATGGCCGAGTCCATCGACCTGTTCTGCCAGGGTTTCGAAAGTGCTTTGTTCGACCGGCCCGGCACACCTTGGCCGGAGAGCGACGTAACGATCGTCGACCTTGCCACGTACGCCCGTGAGGGTTACGAAGCGCAGATGTCGATCAGCTACATCAGCCTGATGAACACGGTGAACAACATCGCCGAGCGCGATCAGTACCTGGGGCGTCCAATCATCATGGTCACCGATGAAGGCCACATTATAACCAAGAACCCGCTGCTGGCCCCCTTCGTGGTCAAGGGTACGAAGATGTGGCGCAAGCTCGGCGCCTGGTTCTGGCTGGCAACGCAGAACATGGCCGACTTGCCCGATGCGGCGCAGACCATGCTCAACATGATCGAGTGGTGGATCTGCTTGAATATGCCGCCAGCAGAAATCGAGGAGATCGCCCGCTTCAAGAAACTCACGCCGGCGCAGAAAGCGCTGCTGCTCTCCGCGAGCAAGGCCTCGGGCAAATACACCGAGGGTGTGGTCCTGTCGAAGAACCTGGAAACGCTGTTCCGCGCGGTACCACCGAGCCTGTACCTCGCGTTGGCCATGACCGAGCCCGAGGAAAAAGCTCAGCGCTGGCGATTGATGGAAGAGCACCAGCAGTCCGAACTGGATGCCGCCCTGCAGGTCGCGGCGGAGATTGATCGCCTGCGCGGCATCTCGTGAACGACACCGTCAGGGCTATCCGAGCCCATCAGCTTAGTAAAAATCGGTAAGAGCACATTTGTACTCCTCTGGCATTTTTGCTCATCTCGCGCCGCTAAATCGAGCGTCCGACGAAACCGATCACCCCGGACTCGGTTTGTCCGCCCTCCTCCAGTACCGGATCCGGGATGCTGGAACTTGGCGCACGGATGCACACCGCTGCCACCTGCCGAGCGTTGCCCATGAACGTCACCGCCTTCACCCGAAGCAAAGCGCCGAAACCCAGAAAGGCTCGCCGTGGCGGTGCATTCACCGCGGCAGCTCTGCTGGTTGCCGCCGAGCAGTGTCTGGCATTGACCACGCCAACCATCATCGCCTCCGTCACTTCGCTGCAGTGCCTAGAGTACCGGGTCGTGGGGATTTGCTACTGGCTGCTCTGCACGCCGCTCGGCTGCACGGTGCGGACCTCACCGAAGATCCGTCACTTCATTCCCGAGCTGGTGGTATCGAGCTATGCCGACACCGGCGGCAATCCCTGGAGCGAAATGTCGGCGCTGTCGGCGCCGACGCTGGGGTCGCAAGGGGGTGGCAACCTGATCACGCCTTCGCCGCAGCGCGATAACCTGCCCAGGTTCAAGAATGTCGACGGCATTGGGCATCCCGGCGGGGCAGACCTCACGGCCCTGGCGCATACGTTCGGCTATGCCTGCCCAAGTGGGGCCGTGCCATTTGCGCCCTACTACCTCAGTACGCTCGACCCGCTGGCGTGGCGCCAGGCTGTTCCCGAATCCGTCTACCCGCAGGCACTGGTACCTGGGATGCGTGAGATCGGCAACCAGGCACTTGGGGACATGTGGGGCAGCGTGTATCCGCGACACGGTTTTCTGGTGCAGCCCGATGATTTCAAGGCGGCTGCCGTGATGGCCCAGCGCGCCAGCGACTTCATCACCCGCGTTGGCCAGCCGCACGTTTATCTTCCGCTGCAGCCGATGCCGGCACCCGGCTACTGGCCGCCGCAGCCGGTGATGGAGAACAACATCAACAACCACCGCTGGCAGTTGCTCGTCCCGGTGATCCAGAACACCTGCGCCATCTTCCCCAGCCCAACGGTCCAGAGCACCGACGGCGCTTACGCCTGGTCGCTGTGGCGGCCCTACCGCTGCTGCCAGCGTATGGGCCAGACGTTTCTGTTCAGCATCGACTTTGATGGAGGCCAGTGATGAACAACCTCGCGCTCGGACTCGTATGCTTCCTTGTGTGTGCCGCAGGCCATGCTGCAGAGAACGGCTACCACCTTGGTGACCAGGCTCCGGTCATGGATGACCGCGTGATGTACACCATCGGTGGCGGCTCAGCAGCCGGAGCGCCCTCCTCGCTCTACCGACCCAATGGCCTCGGCGTCGGTATGTCCTGGCGGGCCAATATGATGTGCGGAAACATGAACCTCTCGAACACCCTACAAAACCAGCTCAATGGCGCTACCCAGGGCTTCCAGCAGATCATGGGCAATGTCATCCAGAACGCTACACAGGCAGTCATGTCGCTGCCGGCGATGATTATCCAGCGCGCCAATCCTGGTCTGTATGAGCTACTGAGCAATGGCGTGCTGCAGGGGCGCATCGACTTCGATCGTTCCAAGCTCACCTGCCAAGCGATGGCGGCAAAAATGGCCGACAAGGTCGACCAGGCCGGATGGGGTGCGCTGGCCCAGAACCAGGAGATGCAGCACAACCTCGAGCAGTCCGGCGGCGATGCCGTAATGGCGGTGAAGGATACCGAGTCGAACAACGGCAACAACGGCGTCAGCTGGGTCGGTGGGCAGAAAGCTGGCGGCAACGGTCAGCAACCTATCCGGGTGACCTCGGACGTGGTCAAGGCTGGCTACAACCTGCTGCACAACCGGGCAGTCGAGGACACCTCGGCCGTCGGGTCGGCTTGCCAGAATGGCGCCATCTGCCAAGCCTGGTCGAGCCCCGAGGAGGCCTCAGAATGGGCGACACGGGTGCTCGGTGAAACTGAGGTGGAGACCTGTGACGACTGCGAGACGCTGCGTGTAACCGCCGGTACGGGCCTATCGCCGTTGATCCAGGAAACCTACGCGGAACACTTGGAAGGCTTGCAGCGCATGGTCTCTGGCGCCGACCAGCCTACCCCAGAGAACCTCAGCAAGGTCTCCAGCCCCTTGTTGCAGGTCTCGCGCGGCGTCATCGAGGGGCTGCGCGATGATCCCGACCAGAACTTGCTGGCCCGGCGCCTCGCCAGTGAGACCGCGCTGGCCAGCGTGATCTACAAGGCGATGCTGCTGCAGCGCACGCTGTTCGCCGGCAGCCACGAACCGAACGTGGCGTCGGCACAGCCCGCCACCACTGCCCTCAATAGCAACGTCGAAACCCTGGAACGGGAGATCCGCCTGCTGCAAACCGAGCTGCAGGTACGTCAATCACTGGCCACCAATACCGCCAGCCTGGTCCTTGATCGTCACGCCGGCGGTGCTGACGCCTCGCGATACATCGATCAGCGCGACCCGGAGCCGGACCGACTCCATCGGGCTGAACAGGAAAGGAGCACACCTTGATGCCGCTTTCTGTGAGGTCTGTGATCGCCCAGGTACTGCTGATCCTCGGCACCCTGCTGATCAAGTTGCTGATTGCCTGGTTGGCACTACAACTGCCCGCCGCCCAATTGGGTTGGCTCGGACCCACGCAGGCGACTGCCGCCTACTTGGCGTGGTGGCGCGCCCTGCTTTTCACCCTGATCTTCACCGGTTGGGCCGCAGCGTTGCGCATGCGGCCTGCGCCTGAGGACCAGCAACGGTTAAAGCGTCTGGGATTGATCGGCTTCAGCTCGATCATCCTGGTCGAAATGTCTCGCGTGTGAGGTGCAGCCATGAACATGAGCACCAACAGCTACCTTGAGTACTACCTGTCGCTGCTGGCCTGGATCATCAACAACGGCATCTGGAACACACTAGCGGACACCGGGCTGTTCGCCGCCCCCTTCGGTGCGATCATCCTGCAAGAATGGCTGTCGGCCCGCCAACAGGGGGCCGACGAGGGCAACAAGGGCCTGCTGTCTATCCCTCGCGTCGAGAACCGGTTGTGGATGAGCTACGTGGTCATTCTATTCGGCTGCATGCCGTTCTTCCCGCTGAACCTGTCCTCCGTGACTTTTGACGATGCCGCGAGCCAGCGCTGTGGCGTGTCCATGGCCAGGCCCGCCGACACGGCCTGGGGTACGATCTTCAACACCATCGGCGAGAAGTCAGCGAACGTGCCGGTGTGGTGGTTTCTCGTGCATGCAACGAGCAAAGGCATCACCGCCGCCGCGACCGCGTCGATTCCCTGCGCGCCCGACATCCGGGCCATGCGCATGGAGATCGACAGCTCGCGCATCAACGACCAGGTGCTGCTGCAGGAAGTCGCCGACTTCACCCGAGACTGCTACGGCTTTTCGCGCTCGCGGCTGTTCACCAATCGTCCCGAGCTGGATGAATCGCAGAGCTACGACGCGTCCTGGATTGGCTCGACGTACCTACTCAACACACCGGGCTACTACGATACCGACCGCTCGCGAACGCCCCGTGTCGAGTGGCCGTACGATGAGACCCGGGACACCTCACTGCCTCAGCTCGACAACGGCGCCGGCTACCCCACCTGCAAGCAGTGGTGGAGCGACGGCACGATCGGACTGCGCGATCGCTTGGTGGCCGAGGTTGATCCATCACTGCTATCGCAGCTGCGGGGCTGGCTGACGGGGCGCACCTCTACGGAGGTCGAAGACGCCACCTTGCGCGAGCTGGTGAGCCCACGGCAGCAGTCATTGAGCATGGCACCTGGGCAGGTGTTCCAGGACTACGGCAGCAGCGCCCGCGGCGGTTCGCTGACGCAAGGGCTCAACAACCTGGCCACCAATACGGGTTTGGCCCTAGGCTCGTTCAGTAACTTCCCGGCGATGAATGCGCTGCGCGCGGCCTTGCCGATGGTCCAGGCCTTTCTGATCATGGGCACGATCATCAGTCTGCCACTGGTGCTGCTGATCAGCACCTACCAGCTCAAGGCGCTCATGACGATCACATTCGCGCTGTTCACGCTGCACATGCTCACCTTCTGGTGGGAGCTCGCGCGCTGGATCGACTCGAGCATGCTGGAAACGCTGTACAACCAGGTATCGGGTACAGACCAAGCACTGTTGTCGTTACCGACAGCAGGGTTCATGGATGGAACAGTCACCGCGCAAGTGATCGAATACGTCATGGGCGCGATGTTCATTGTCTTGCCGGCTTTGTTCGTGGGCACTATGAGCTGGGCAGGCTATGCCGTGGGTAACGGGATCCAGAGCATGTTGGCAAGTGGGGGCAAAAATGCGACCGACGCCGCGAGCAAAGGCACAGCGCAATTGACGAGCGCCGGCAAGAAATCAATCAGGTGATTTAAAGTCGCCTATGTAATGGCCGTTGCTATCGTAATCGCCAATATAGAGGTCAGCCCCCAGAGAGTCTGGGACTGATTCGTCCCGACTCGCCACAAGTTCGCCGTTCTCCCACCAGCTACGAAGCAGCGCAACTGCCAGGTTGGTGATGATCAGCAAAGCAATAGCGAGAGCTACAGCAGCAAGACCAAACAAGAAGAGCAATTTGCTAGCTGCTGTCACAATGAATTGTCTACGTGGACTTTGAGTTAGACGACGAGAGCCAGATAGCTTGGAGACCAAATTTCGCCAGGCTGTTCCCAGGCCAGAACCTAAGCGGCCCGAAAATGATGGACGGAATTGACTTGTCATCTTGCACCTCCACAGGCAAACAGCCCGTTGGATCCAAGATTAAAGTCTACTCCTTTCAGAACTACGAACAGCACCGCTCATCGTTCAGCAGCAGACTGAAACATCGCCTTGGAACTTTGTGGACTCGAAGCCTGCTGGTGCACCGTTCCTGCCGTTGACCGCAGTCACCCTGCTTGGTATTGAGTAAGTGCAATCGCTGGTTTTCCAGCACCCAGGTAGCCATAACCTTTGAGGCTACGTCACGCATGTGATGGTTACCCCGAAATGCGATACGCGTTCGGCAGCTCGCATGGTCACCGTTCCCCGGTGATGAACGCTATCTACTCCCCCGGGTTTACTGAACCTGCGTCTTCGTTGCACCCTACTCACATCCATTCCAGTGCTGGGAACTCTCCCACACAGGGTGGCGTTCCTGCGCACCCTCTGGAGGATCTCATCATGCTGCGTTTCACAGGCACTGAACTTCACGCCGTGTTGGCCGAGGCCGGTATCAATGGTTGCAGATTGATATTGGTGAAGGACCACGGTGTTTACCTCATGTCCGAGATCGGCGAAAGCAAACCGGATGGCGGTGGCCGCAAACGCGTGGCCTATGCCACTGGCTGCAACCCCAACGTCGACGACTTCGAGACTTGGTGGAATCGCGCCCGCGATGAATTCGGCGGCGATGATTTTGCCGAGCACTTCGACGTCGATGATCCTGTCCTCGCCAGCCTTCGCGGCACCGCAGGATCCCTGGTGGTGGAGCCACCTCCACCCACCTGTACCTGGCCGCCGAGGTTGATCCGGCAGGCAAGTCTTGAACGCAGAAGCGAGCTCCACGCGTACCCAGAGCGGCACCTTAACCGGGCCTCTCTGGGCGCCTCGCGCATCCATCTTCAGTCGGTTGAAGATCGCCGTTTGTCAGGAATCCAAGGACGGAAGTCTTCGCTGGAACTCCCTGGATAGAGCCCTCCATTGGAGGTAGGGATCGGAGATTGACCTCACGGCCAAGCACGGTTTAATAAATGGACGCCCCCTGCTCAATGCCTTGTTCAGATTGAGCACCACGCACGAACCTCACATGAGATGTCGCGGGATCAGCTACGCGGAGGTCCCAATGTCCAGGATGAAGCGCTTTTCCGATGCGGTGGTGCTGAGCCCCGGTGTTTGGCAGCAGTTCATTGCACCTGCCACAGGCGAAGAACCGATTGGACAGTCAGCCATGCGCTTGGCAGACCTGCTCAACAGCGTACTGAACTCGGTACCGCGTACCTCACACTGCCCCATTGAGCTGCAACTCGACCACTCGCGGCGCAACGGCATTTCGGTATCGGCTCAACTGCCGCAGCTTCAATTGGCTCGCATCACGCCACCCAGCGGCCCGGTTTTTCTGCTCATCAGGCTACCCGGCGAAATCGTAGTAGATATCGCCGCCCTCTGACCCTGTCAGCACCGCTACTGCCTCACTACCCCACCGGGAACCCTTCCCGGCTGGGCAGCGTTCCCCCTACACGCCCGGAGAACGCAATGTCCGATATCTACCTGGATGTCACCAACAAGATCGTCAGCGCCTTGAGCCAAGGCGTGATCCCTTGGATCAAACCCTGGACCACCAGCGGTTCAAGTGCTGACTCCCCTTTTCCCATCAATGCCATCACCAAACGCCCCTACGCCGGCATCAACATTCCACTGCTGTGGGCCGAGGCTCGGCTGCGAGGTTTCACGCAGGATCGCTGGCTGACCTTCAACCAGGCACGCAAAGCTGGCGGCCATGTACGCAAGGGCGAGCAATCCACCCTCGCGGTGCTGTACAAACCAATGAGCAAGGAGGCGCACGACGAGGACGGCCAGGTCGTTCGCGATGAAGAGGGCAATATAAAAATGGTGCAGTTCGCCCTCTTGCGCACGCACTGCCTGTTCAACATCGAGCAGACCGAAGGCTTGCCTGGCGAGGAGCCAGACCCCGCTGAGTATACCGAGCCGCCCGTGTTTATCGACCATGCCCCGGCCGAACAGTTGCTGCAAGCCAGCGGCGCGCAGATCGAGCATTGCTACGGCGATAGCGCGTTCTATCAGCCGCTGCGCGATCGCATCCAGCTGCCCACCAAGGCTCAATTCGAGGACGTCGGCAGCTACTACGCGACGGCTCTGCACGAGCTGACTCACTGGTCGGGTCACCGATCGCGCCTGAACCGCGATGGCATCACCGGCGGGCACGCGTTCGGCTCCGCAGCCTATGCCTTCGAGGAACTGGTCGCGGAAATGGGTGCAGCGTTTCTCTGCGCGCTGACCGGAACCCAGGGAGAGTTGCGCCACGAGGAGTATCTAGCCTCCTGGCTGAAGATCCTCAAGGAAGACAAGCGTGCGATCTTCCGCGCCAGTGGCCTGGCCCGTGAGGCCTCGGAGTACCTGCTGACACTGCAGTCCGATCACACGACTCAAGCGACGGAGCGACTCACGGCGTGATTTCCCTCAACCAGCAAAAAGGCCCCGATTTGGGGCCTTTGTTTTGCCTGCAGCGCCGAGCATCGGCCGCTGCAACTGCGCAACCGATTACTGCAGCCAGCTCTCGACGGTATCCGAGCCGTGTTCCTGCTTCCACTGCTTAAGGATCTTGTGATTGCCACCCTTGGTTTCCACAACCTCGCCGCTGTGCGGGTTCTTGTAGCGTTTGACTTCGCGCGGCTTGCGCTGAGCGCCGCTCGACGCGCTAGCGGCACTCACGCTCACGCCCTTGGACGGATCCAGAATGGTGATCACTTGGCGCAGGTTCATGCCGTACTCCTCCAGCAAGGCCTTGAGCTTCTGTTCAAACTCGATTTCCTGCTTCAGGCCAGAATCGTTTTTCATCGCATCCAGCTGTTGAAGTTGAGCGGCCAGCTGCGCTTCCAGTGCTTTGAATTCGGCAAGTTTGGACATGAGAGATCTTTCCTAGGCATGAGACATGTGAAGGCATAGTAACTGAGACACACTCAATATCCGAGTATTAATTGCCAATCTAAGAGTCATTTCATTCTCATTAATTGCAAAACTCTGTGACAGATCAGTCAGCCAAGTTCTGACAAAGATGCGCTACCACTTCGCGAGGCGCCACGCTGTTGCCAATCTTGAACAAGATGTCGCGCTGGCTGCGCGGCATCTTTTTCGCACCGCGCTTGGCGGCAGACCGAATGGCAGCATCAGTGCCATGAATTCGGTCCGTCAGCAGCACGATCAATAGAGCATCACTCAGCGTCATCAGCGCCCCAGATTAAAAAATGATGCCGGGCAGACTACCCCCACTCGAAAGGGTCGGCTATGCCGATCGGCCGGCTAACCCGACGCGCCAGACTTCGGATTATTGCACTCGCGAAAAAGGCCAAGGCGGTAAAGGGTAATGGTGTCAATGGAAGGGGGCGCAAGGGTAAGAGGCTTATCCGAAAAGGCAAAAGGACCTTTTGAACGCAAGGCAGGTACTGCGATGAAACGCTGGTGGTTCAAACCTCAAAAAGGCCTTCCCGAAGAGACCAAATCCGCCGCCGAGGGTTTTCTTCCAGCGCTGTCGGCAGAATCACTGCTTGCTGCTGGCCACCGCAAAAAGCTGCTTGACCGCATCTGGCAATACACTGCCCTTTCTCAACCGCAGTTCGAGCAACTCTACCTCGGACCGATCCACCGCTACGCCATCTATGTACAGCAACTACCGGCCAGTGAGAGTCATCACCATGCCTATCCTGGGGGCATGCTCGACCACGGCTTGGAGGTGGTGGCGTGCAGCCTGAAGTTGCGTCAGTCCTACCTGCTCCCCAGTGGTGCCGCACCGGAAGACCAGGCCGCGCAGGCTGATGCCTGGAGCGCCGCCATTGCCTACGGCGCCCTTCTCCATGATGTTGGTAAAATTGCCGTCGATCTCCAGGTGGAGTACCAGAATGGTGAACGCTGGCACCCCTGGCACGGCCCCCTGAACCAGCCTTACCGCTTCCGCTACCTCCCCGACCGGGATTACCACTTACACGGTGCCGCCGCAGGTTTGCTGTATATGAAGATCCTGCCCCCAGTCCTACTCGACTGGCTCTGCATCTACCCAGCACTGTGGAAACAATTACTGTCCTTGCTAGCCGACCACTATGAGCTCGCCGGCACGCTTGGGGAGCTCGTACTGCAGGCAGACAGGGTTTCCACGGCGCAAAACATCGGCGCCAACCCGATAAAGGCACTGCAAGCACCCAAGCGCTCGCTGCAACATCATCTGTTGACGGGGCTGCGCCACCTGATCAAAAACGAATTCAAGCTCAACCAGCCCGGCGCGGCCGGCTGGCTCACCCCGGACCATCTGTGGTTGGTCAGCAAAACTGCGACTGACAAACTGCGTGCCTACCTGCTGGCCCAATCCGTGGATGGTATCCCCTCCTCCAATATCGCCTTGTTCGATGAGCTGCAATCACATGGATTGGTGGACGCGACAGGTGAAGGGAAAGCGGTGTGGAGCGCCGCCGTCACAGACGGGGACTGGCAGCATCGTTTTACCTTTCTTCGCCTAAGGCCGGGCCTGATTTGGGCCGATGAGCCCCGGCCAGCATACTTTGGCGGTACGGTTGAGCCGGTGCTGGACGATTCTCTGCCAACTCATGAAATCAGCGAGTCAGCCCCAGATCGGCCGCAAGTAGTTCCAGAAGAAAAAATGCACGCCCCCGAGCAATTGAATCAGGATTTCGACTACCTCGACGATTTGATGGACATGCTGCAAGTGCCAGGCGAGCTCGAAACTGGATCAGGCACGGGAAGCCAGCAATCTGCCGCTGCGCCACCCCAGGATGCCGCAGGGCTTGCCTTCCTCGAGTGGCTGCGCGACGGAATCCATACTCATCGCTTACTGGTCAACGACAGCAAGGCAAAGGTCCACACCGTGGACGGCACTTTTTTCCTAGTCACGCCGGGCATTTTCCAGCGTTACGCTGTCGAGCACGCCACGTTGGTCGAAACAGCGACTCAAAGAGAGGAATGGCGAAGCCTCCAACGTCAATTTGAGAAGTTGGATGTTCATCTGAGAAAGCCCAATGGTAGGAATATTTGGGGCTGCGAGGTCAGAGGTCCCCGCAAAGCTAGCTCATTGAATGGCTACTTGTTACGCGACGCCAGATCAATTTCGAGGGAACTTCCCGCCAACAATCCGTTTTTGACTTTAATCTCTTAAAGCCCGGAACTACCCAGCCGTTCATTCGCGAATCGTGTGGGATGTGGCAGTCAGTAATGGTGCCGCTAATAGTGCTGGTGCGTTTACTGGAGACCACAAGGTATTTCTACACATCCCAACCTTTTCTACAACATGGCAGGCTATTCAGACCTATGCACACAACCTTGCCGAAAAGCGAGGCGAGCTCATCGCATCACGCTGTCATAACAAAGCGTATCGATCAAATAGTACTCGGAAGAACCGGACCAGCACCTCTTCAGCGCCAGACTGACTAAGCTCGTATCCCCCAAACCTATACACTTCATAGCCTGACAACCTGAGCAGTCTGTCTGCAGCCACCATGTCTGAGTATCGCTTCGGGCTAGCTCGGCCATCATCCGTTGCGTAATGGTGCTGGCCATCGACTTCGATGACTATCCTGACACCGCCGGGCAACAGCAGAAGAAAATCCATCCGCGACCGGAGCAACGCCTCTTTGCCACGTTGCGCAACCGCGGATCCCAGTGAAACCAGACCTCTGGCAGTAGAGCTGGGAGGTTTGGAACGTTCTCCCTGGGGAACGCTTTGTAGAAGCTTGTGAACGCCAGTGACTGCACCTTCGATGTGTCCTTGAGACTCTCGCTCAAGCGTTGATACAAGGGCTTTTTGCCCTCCCCTTTACTGAGCCCTTCCTTCTCCTCGTACCATGACTGCAGGTCTCGCCATAGCAAACCGGCATGTCCTATTGACCGGTCATAAATCAGCACCCTATCCACACTGGTCATCACCTCGACATCATTATCCAGAGCGTTGCTGAGCCGGAGGTCGGGCTTAACTGACGATGCGAAGATCAGATTCTTGGGAGCAGGTTTTCCTTCAGCGCCGATGTAGGCCAGCGCCAGACTCAGGTATAGGTGCGGATGCGCTCGATGAAGCGCAAACCCAAGCCAGGCTTACCCAGACTGTTTGATCGGCCCAAGTACCGACAGCGCAACTTCATCGAGCGTATGTTTGGCTGGCTGAAAGAGAACCGCCGCATCGTGACACGCTTCGACAAGCTCGCGAAAAGCTATGCCGCCATGGTCTCACTGGCTTGTTCCATGCGGTGTTTGCGACATCTCTTTTCGTACAGAGCCTAAAGCAGGGGGTGTAACGGTGCAGCAGGAGTAAAACCGTACAAAAAAAGGGAGCCAGTGACGGCTCCCTTTCTCTGCGACGGTTTTAATTGTTTCGCGACAGTTTTAGCTCTCTATAACCGGCGGAAAGAGCCTTCGGACCTACACCACTGAGACAGCATGGTAGAGCCCGAGACCGCTACCAGCTCCATGCTGCTGACTCAGCCTCACGGTCAGGCCTTCGCTGCACGTCCTTCCATGATGTAAAGGTGTGCTCTGGAAGAATTGAATCGAAGCTTGATAATGGATTGGTACGCTTCCGAGTAGTAAAAATCTCGCGCCTTTTGCACTGATTCAAACTCAATCATAATCACCCTGGGCACTGTACGACCACCCTCGATGACTTCAGGAACGTCGGTCGATATTAAAAAGTTAGCGTCCCAGCTTTCGAGTATCGGACGCACCTTCGCCATATACTCCTGATAAAAGACATCATGATCGTGGACGGTAAGTTCTGCAAAAAGGTAGCCCTTCATACTCATAAAAATGCCTCACTCCTTTGCGACGGTCAAAATCATAAAGATTCAAGCAGGACAGCATCTCCCTGTAATGCCCCGCGGTTGCGGATTTTGATAGCTATACCGGTTTATTACCATTTTTTGGCAGGTGAGGTGGTGGATCGCAGGCGACGGTGCCCATCTTCGCCGGCACAGACATTTCAAACAGCTCCAAATCCGGCGAAATGGCTGTCTCGTTGTGCTTGAGCCCTGGTGGAATGAACAGCGACTCGCCGGTGTTCACACGGACAGTGCGCCCATCTTCGAACTGAAGATCGATCCATCCCCGCAGCGCAAAAACAAAATGCACATCACAGATGTGATAATGCCAACCGGTTTCCTCCATCACATCCGTCGCACAAGTAACCTGCGCTCGTGCCGCGCCGTCGGTGGCATCGGTCAGCCCCAAATCACGGTATTTAAAAAAATGCCGGCGCCCTGCAACAAATGGCGCATTCTCGGGCGTCGCGTGGGTCAGCTTCTGCAACATGTTTGTTACCTGCTCAGGGATTGTTACCTGAGGATCCGATTTCGAATGTTCAGTATTCATGGATTTCTTCTCGCCTTTCTCAGTATGACTAATGCCCGATCATTCATGCTCAACCGGAATACCTTGGCTTCGCGGAAACACGCGTGCCTCCTGATCAGGCTCCGATCGTGCAAACACCTGGGTACCGACGAAGTCACTTTTCCGCAGCAGTAACAATGCGACTATTGAAGCAACGCCTGTGGACACGTAGAAATACCAGGGTGATGAAAGGTCGCCTGTCCGCTGAATCAACCACGTCGAGATGAAGGGCGCACTTCCACCGAACAATGCTACCGGTATGTTGTAAGCAATAGCGATACCGGTTGAACGAACTTTTGTCGGCAGCAACTCACTCATCGTGGCATAGGTAGACGAAGCATAGAGTCCAAACAAAATTGCCACGACCATAAGAGGGGCCAGGAAGGAGAACGGTGTCGCGCCTTCGGCAGAACTGAAAAGCCAGTACATAGCCAAGGTGGCAAGAACAGCCACAACCAAAAGAAAGCCCTTTCGGCCGTAGCGGTCAGTAAATATACCACCTAGCGGCATCACAACAGCCGACGCGACACTAGCGATGAACACGTACAGCAGCGTCACACCACTACTGAAACCCAGAATCTTTGACATATACGTCGATGCAAACGTGAGGACCAGGTAAAAGATCGAGCTGTGAAGGGAGATAATGAAGAAAACCAAAGTTATCGACCGTTTCCACTGCCATACCTCACGAAGCGGAGCTTTGGATGTTTCACCAGAGTGGACCAATGCCAAGAACTCAGGGCTGTCCTCCAGCTTCAGTCGAATGTACATCGACACCAAACCCATAGGGCCTGCAAGCAGGAACGGGATCCGCCATCCACCCTCCTGCATTGACTCTGCGCCAATTAAGTAGGTCATGCCGTTGGCGACAACTCCGCCCAACACCAGTCCCAATACAGCAGTGACCATCAACCAGGAAGTGGCGAAACCTCTACGACCTGGCCCAGCATATTCCGAGATGAAGCTCGTAATCGTCCCGATTTCTCCACCAGCTGAAAAACCTTGAATGCACCGAATCAGCACTAACAGGATGGGTGCAGCGATACCTATCGTTTCGTACGTAGGAGCAAGGCCAATCAGGAAGGTGGATCCGGACATCATTACCAAGACCGTGATCAAGGTACGCCGGCGTCCGATCTTGTCTGCGAGCGGCCCGAAGAAGAGACCGCCCAGCGGCCGGATGAAAAAGCTCAGTGCAAAGGCCGCGAAGCTGCTCAGCAAGCTTGTGGTTGGATCATCAGATACGAAGAACGCTTGGCCGATATAGACCGCCAGAAAGCCATAAACACCGTAGTCATACCACTCGATGAGGTGCCCCGAGGTGGCACCAATGAAAGCACGCCTACGTTGCCGAACTACACCATCAGCGCTATCACTCATAGCTGCATCCTCTTTTGTTGTTATTTAAGAACTACACACGCATTTTTTCTCGATGTGGACTTGCATTGGCAGCCTCTCGCAGTCTTTATTTCCTGCTCTTATGAGGCCCAGTCCCTTCAATCGGCACCCTCCTCATGCCAATGGCACCGGTTGCTGTTCAATTCACAGAGCCATTCCAGATTGCATCACCCATCAACGCGCCGCTATTCGTGCAACTACGTACACGAATGAGTATCAGGAGCGTGGTACCCTGAGTGTTGGTACCCTAGCGTCTTAAGGCTCCCCTTATGAGTGATTACTCACGTCAGCCGCAAGAACTTGAGCGGATTGGTTTTCAATGCTCTCCGGCTCCCCAGGTGATCACGTCGAACCGTCGCATCCTAGAGCTCAATCAGGCCTTCGGAAGCCTCTTTGGCTTTGAGCGCCAGGAGCTTATTGGGAAGCTCCTACTCAAGCTCTACCCATCACAGGCCGACTTCCGCGATATAGGAGAGCGGAGCCTGAACTGGCTCCGGCACGCTAAGAACGGCGCCTACTCGGATGAGCGCTTCATGCAACACCGCAGCGGAGAAGTGTTCTGGGCTCGGGCAAACGGCTTCACGTTGACACCCGAAGATCCATTCCAGCTGATGGTCTGGCACTTCGAGCGGGTTGATCGTGCTATCCGCACGGCCGTGAATTTAACGCCTCGAGAGCGTGAAATTTCGGTAGATATTGTGAATGGGCTGACGTGCAAAGAGATTGGCCGCAGACTGAACATCTCTCATCGAACCGTAGAGGTTCACCGTGCGCGCCTGATGAAAAAATTGAAGGCTAAGAACAGCGCAGAGCTTGTATCCAAAATCATCGTGCTTGATTAGGGAGGTAGAGTAACAAAAGCAGGTGCAGACGAGGAAAGGCTCCTACAAGTCGGCAACCGAGAAATAACATTGACCAGCTCGTTCAGCTTGTCAAAAGTAGCTTTTCGATGTCAGATTCGGATCGATAGGAGCCAATCGCTGTACCTGCTGAGCCCGCCGATGTCGTAAGACTGTTGCTTGGCAGCGGTTTTCAAGACCGTAATATAAAGCCCCGCGCCATGCGGGCTGTAGCTCAAAATCGCTTGCAAAACAAAGACGAAACGGAACGGCTACAGGCCGCATACTACAAGGGCTGCCGCTTCAGTTTTGGAACCGATTTTCACCCTCATCCGGCGTTCTGCCGTAAGCGTCCGGCGAACTCACCTTGCGTAAGTCAGGCCGGCACCCACTGATGCGGCAGCAACTGTCCGATCTCACTGGCCCGTTGGGTCGGCAGCCGCGTCAGCACATCTTTGAGATAGGCATACGGATCATGCCCATTCATGCGCGCCGACTGGATCAAACTCATGATTGCCGCAGCCCGCTTACCGCTGCGCAGTGATCCCGCAAATAACCAGTTCGAGCGCCCAAGTGCCCATGGCCGTATCTGGTTTTCGACCTGGTTGTTGTCGATGGGCACAGCCCCATCGTCCAGGTAGCGCGTCAGCGCTACCCAGCGTTTCAGGCTGTAATCGAGGGCTTTGGCCGTGGCTGATCCATTGGGCACCAGGTCGCGCTGAGCCAACATCCAGTCATGCAGTTTTTTGAGGATCGGCACCGCCAATTCTTGTCGTATTCGCCAGCGCTCTTCATCACTCATGTCCCGCGCCTGACGTTCGACCTCGTACAAGCCGCTGATCGAGTGCAGAGCCTGTTCAGCCAGCTGACTTTTGTTCGCCACGTGCAAATCAAAGAACTTGCGCCGGGCGTGGGCCATGCAGCCGATTTCAGTGATGCCTTGTTCGAAACCGGCTTTGTAGCCAGCGAAGTCGTCGCAGACCAACTTGCCGTTCCAGTCACCCAGGAAGTTGCGCGCATGTTCGCCAGCACGGATTGGGCTGAAGTCGTAAACCACCGCTTTGAGCCCTGAAAACGGCGTCGTGCTGTACGCCCAGACATAGGCCCGGTGGGTTTTCTTCTCGCCTGGCGCAAGCATTTGCACCGGTGTTTCATCAGCGTGGATCACGCCCTGGTTCAGCACGGCTTCACGCAGTGCATCGACCAGTGGCTGAAGCCGCACGCCGGTTTGTCCGACCCACTGCGCCAGGGTCGAGCGAGCAATTGCCAGCCCGGCGCGGCCAAAGATTTTCTCCTGCCGGTACAGCGGCAAGTGATCGGCAAACTTGGCCACCATCACGTGGGCCAACAAACCTGCGGTCGGGATACCTTTGTCGATAACCTGGGCTGGCACCGGGGCCTGGATCAGGGTTTCGCACTGGCGACAGGCCCATTTGCCCCGCACATGTTGCTCGACGGTAAACACGCCCGGCGTGTAATCCAGCTTCTCGCTGACGTCTTCGCCGATGCGTTGAAGTTGGCAGCCACAGACGCACTAGGTGTTTTCGGGTTCGTGACGAATCACCGTGCGTGGAAACTGCGGCGGCAAAGGCGCACGTTTCGGGGAATGTCGTGGTTCGGCCTGTGGCGCATCTGGGAGAAGCTGTTTTAGCTCGGTCTCGATACTTCAAGGTCTGTGTCGAGCAGGTCATCCAGCAAGCTGCTTTGCGCCGGGCTGATTTGCTCGCTGCGCTTGGCAAACTTGTGCCGTTTGAGCAGGGCGATTTCGAACTTGAACTGTTCGATGAGGATTTCATCGTTCTGAATCTTCCTGCTCATCGCCTCGATCTGGGATTGCAGTTGCAACGCCTGTGCCGCCAAGGCACGAAGCTGTTCCGGGGTCATCTGGTCGAGGTTGGGCGAGAAAGTCATGCCGCCGATTGTGCCAGAGCAGGCGCGGGGCGACGACAAGTAGACCGGCCAAATGGCCGGCGTTTACAGCATGCTAATCACACCGCCTGCACCGACGCGCTGCCACGGCAGGCCCAGCACCAACGCCTGGAGTTGTTCGCTGTCGAGTTCGACCTCGCAGCCGTGGCGAATGCCGGGCCAGTGGAATCTATGGTCACCCCATTTTTTGCAATACTGTTTAACGGATGAAGTTGTTGGCTTGCTTAAATCTATCCGGCGTCTAATTGGGGTATACCCCGCGCCACGATGAGAGTCGCGCCTGACGAACCTTAAGAACTTGCTCGGCTTCTCTAGCTAGCCGGTTTCACTGTAAGGATCTTCGCCAGGCCGGTAGGCCGTTCATTTCATCTGTTGTTCAGCTATCGCAAAACCTGAAAGGTGAATCGTGGTACAGCATCAACCGCAGGGCTAGGTGTTCAGCGCGTCTGGCCCTGCTTTGTATTCGGTGTGGTGTGCGGCGATTGCCCACGCTATGCGTGCCAGCTTGTTAGCCAGCGCGCAGGCGACTACGTTGGAATGACGTCGCATCAGCAGGCTGCGCACCCAGTCGGCCAGAGCGCCTTTCTGATGCTCTAGACGCTGCATGTAGACCCTGGCGCACTGCACCAAAAGCCGTCTTAGGTTCTTGTCACCACGCTTGCTGATCCCCAGCAAATTCGCCCGTCCGCCCGTGCTGTATTGTCTGGGCACCAGTCCGACGGACGCTGCGAAGTCGCGACTGCAACCGTATTGCTGGCCATCACCCATTTCTACAGCCAGCAGGCTGGCGGTGATCGGCCCGACGCACGGCATGCTCAGCAAACGACTGCCCAGATCATCGTCAGCAAGTTGGCCTGCTAGCTCTTTATCAAGCCCCTTGACCTGCTCGTCCAGGTAGACGAAATGGTCGTGCAAGCGCTGTAGCAGCATTGTTAACCGAACAGGCAACTCGTGCTCGGCGAGCACATCAGACAGGCGCTTCATGACGGCCAGCCCCTGCGGCAGGCTGATGCCGAACTCCAACAGGAATCCATGCACCTGATTGACGACCTTTGTGCGGTCGCGGATCAGCGATTCGCGCAGGCGGTGCAATACTGAAAGGGTTTGTTGGGCTTCGGTCTTAGGTGAAACAAAGCGCATTGTCGGGCGCGAAGCGGCCTCGCAGATCGCTTGCGCATCGATGAAGTCGTTTTTGTTGCCTTTGACGAAGGGCTTAACGAACTGCGGGGAAATCAGCTTGGCTTGATGGCCCACAGCTGTCAGCTCACGCGCTACGAAATGCGCACCAGCGCAGGCTTCCATCACCACGGTGCAAGCGGATAGGTTGGCGAAGAACCGCATCATCTGCTGTCGTGAAAGCTTCTTGCGAAACAGGTCTCGACCGGATTTGTCCTGACCGTGCAGATGGAAGGTGTGTTTGCCGAGGTCGATACCGACCAGTGCCAAATCGCTCATGGTGATGGTCTCCGAATTAAAAACACCCTGCGAAAGCGTAGCCCTCGCAGGGTGAGGGGTGACCCATCTCATTACTTGCCTTGGTTCAGTCGACGCGCTGCCAGCCAGACACCGACGCCATCGTGCACCAGCACTTTCATCCGGTTAGCCCGGCGATTGGCGAACAGATAAGCGCAGTGCGGCTTCGCCGCACCGAACACCGTAATCACCCGGGCTAATGCCGCCTCGGTGCCGGCGCGCATGTCCATCGGCTCGGTGGCCAGCCAGATGGCATCGATACGGATCATTGAGCGAAAGCACGAATAAATTGCGCACAACCCTCGGGATCCGAGGCTGGCCATTTCACCGTGATCACCTGGCCGGCCACGGGCAACTCGATGATCACTGACGCTTCGACTGGCCGTTTAGGTGCGGCTTTTAGCGGGACGAAAGCTGGTAGTGAAACCGCTGCGGGCTGATCTCGATAGAGCGGCAGCCATTTGCGGATGACGTTGGCATTGATGCCGTGGTTGATGGCGACACTGAACACGGTTGCGCCAGGTTGCAGGCATTCCTGAACGACCTGGGCTTTGAACGGTTTCGGATAAGAGCTTCGTTGGCGCATGGAAATCCTGGCGATAAGGGTGATCGCGTCCGCTTAAAAATGATCTGACCCCCAGACCTTGGACATCATCACAGGGGGAAGGCATGGAAAAATACACAGAGCTGGTGAAGCTCTCAGCGGTGAAAGACTACTGCTCGGGTAGCGCAGGCCACAGAGAGGTCGCGCACCGACATGGAGTTGATGTCTCGTCCCTTCGAAAGTGGATCGCGGCGTACCAGGCGCTTGGTGAGGTGGGGCTGAAACGCAAGAAAAAGAAACACTACAGCCCCGAGTTCAAGCTAAGCGTATTGCAGCGCATGCGTGATGAAGAGCTGTCTTATCGTCAAACGGCCGCACTATTTGACATTCGAAAATTCGACATCATTGGCCAGTGGGAACGTCGCTATGATGAGGGCGGTTTAGATGCATTATCCCGGCATCCAGGAAGTGGACTTCATAGCAAAATGGCGAAAATCCCCCAGCCTTCTCAGCTCGCCTCTACGGACGACGAAGATCGCACCCGCGATGATTTGCTGGTCGAAGTGCAGCAGCTGCGGATGGAAATAGATTATTTAAAAAAGCTAGAAGCCTTGGTTCAAGTAAAGGAACGATCTGCGCAGCCGAAAAAGCGCAAATCGTGATGGAGCTGAGGCAGAAATATCATCTAGACGGCCTTCTGAAACTGGCATGCCTCGCCCGCAGCACATTTTATTATCAACAAAAGGTGCGACAAGCGGGTGATAAGTACGCGATGCTAAAAAGCTGTATTCGCTCGATTTTCGAAGAGCACAAGGGGCGGTACGGGTATCGCCGTATCACTGCTGCCGTTAGGCGGGGCGGCCACCTGGTGAACCACAAGACTGTCCAGCGCCTCATGGGCGAGCTTGAATTGAAAAGCTGTGTGCGCATCAAAAAATACCGCGCTTACAGAGGAGAGGAAGGTCAGATAGCGCCCAACCTACTGAAGAGGAAATTCGTGGCAAAACGGCCAAATCAGAAATGGGTAACTGATGTGACAGAGTTTCGAGTTGGCCAGCACAAGCTTTACCTCTCGCCGATACTCGACCTCTACAACGGCGAAATAATCGCCTTCAAGACTGCCAGGCGACCACTTTTCGACATGGTCGGCACAATGCTGCGGCAGGCTTTTGAGCGACTAAAGCCTCGTGATAAGCCGATCCTACATTCAGACCAGGGATGGCAATACCGCATGCCAATCTACCGACGTGTACTGAACGAGCATGCGGTGAAGCAAAGCATGTCTCGCAAAGGCAATTGCTATGACAATGCGGCGATGGAAAGTTTTTTTGGCACCTTGAAATCTGAGTTCTTCTATCTGAACAAATTCAATAACCTAGAAGAGCTTGAAGCCGGGATAGCAAGCTACATACACTACTACAATAATTCGAGAATCAGGCTAAAGCTGAGTGGCCTGAGCCCTGTGGAATACAGGACTCAAGCCCGGCGGGCATAGAAGGCGTCCAACATTTCGGGGTCAGATCAAAATACGCGGACACCATCGCCCTTAATGCTGGAGTTCGGAACGTGAGTTCGCCGGACGCTTACGTTCTGCCGACCGCCCACCTAATCCAGCGTGGGCGTCTCCTTCCCTACCCCCTTGATCAATTCGATACCCCATTCCGGCAAAGGGTCGTGGTATCCGACCAGGCCGCAGGCGTACATGTCCTCGTGCTCGTTTAGGCCGTAGAGCCGCGCCGCCTCGGCAAACTTCAGCATCTGGCACAGCTGGTCTTCGCCCACTTCCCCGCGACAGTGGGCGGCCATGGCCATCTCGGCCAGCACGGCGGCACGGCCATCTGGGTCGGTGGCCAGGGCGCATTGGTCGTTCAGCTCATCGAGCCAAGCGCGCGGTATCCCGGCCATCATTCCGCCCTGCACCACCACGACTGCGCGTACATCACGCCGTCGATCTCCTCGATGCCGTTGATGTTCATTCCGAGCTGGGCCATGCAGTTGACCCTGGCGTCGTGTAGCCGGGGTATCACGTCAGGCCCAGGGGTCGGGTTGAATACCCAGGCCTGAGTAGCGACCCGGCCCAGTGGCTCACTGTGATTGTCGCCGATGTGGATGTCTGCCCGGAGCGGCCTGATCTTCCTGAGCTGACTGGTGGGGATGGCCACGCCATTCACGCGGCGGCGAACGAGGAGGAAATACATAGGGTACCGACACTGTACAAAAATACAGTATCTTATAGGCGAAACCTGGTACGGGGAATTGCCGATCAGCAGGTCAGTGCAATGGTGGCAAATCTTTGCCACGAGCCTTGGCTATGACCCGGAACTGGTAGTCGGAGACCGCCTGGAACAGAGATTCAGCCAGCAGGCGGAGCCGTTCAACCTCCTCTGGTGGAGCGCTACAATCCTGAGCCTCGTGGTAGGCACGGAATGCGTCCACTGCCTGCTGGATCAACGGCTCGCCGGCCTCAACCATTCCTACGAAAGTACGCTTGTCCATTACCATGCCCAGGCTAGTTTCCCTGCGAATATTAGCCTCTTTCGTGAAATTTGGCTGAGACACAACGCATTGCGAAGCCGTCTGTTTGGCTTCACCCCTTACTATGTTCGGGGGATGACGGTCCCGTCCCGCGCTTGATGCCACGCGGCCCCATGATGCCCCAGATAGCCAGGCCGACGATGGGCAGTGCCAGTAGTAACAGCGCCCACAGCGCTTTGGTCGCATCGGCTTTGTCACTGCGAAAGACACTGACAATGGCCCACAGATCGACAAGTAGAATGATCACCGCCACGGCGATCCAGAAATACGTCACAGGCTCGGTCATGACCGCCTCTCCTATTCCAAATAACAGGCCACGAAAACCATGGCCTCGTATAAAAGGGAAGCCTGCGTGCCGTTCAAAGTTCAGGCAGCTTTATCCGGCTTAGATGAATGGACGCCACGCACACTGAACCAACTTTGCCCGCAACACGTCCATCGCAAAACAGCACTCGGATGGCCCACTATGTCTAAAGATCCAGTATTCGAGGCGCTTGACTACCTAAGGACCCACAATCTGGTCCTGACGACTGCCGAATCATGCACGGCTGGCGCCATGGTCTCATTGCTGGCGGCAGTACCGGGTACCGGCGAAGTACTTGAAAGCGGTTACGTCGTTTATTCGCCCAGCGCCAAAAGAAGGCTCCTAGGCGTTAGCCAACAAACCATTGAACGCTACGGGCTTACTAGCGAGGCTGTGGCCTGGGAAATGGCATTGGGTGCGTTGAAGGACAGCGACGCCACAGTTGCCATCGCCAGCACCGGTGTCGCAGGGCCGGAGCCGCAAGACGGCATTGCACCGGGCACTGTCTGCTTTGCCTGGGCCTTCGCCGGCGAGCCACTTGCCGTTTTCACCCGGACGCAGCGTTTCTTTGGTGACCGCGCAGACATCATCCGCCAGGGGGCATTGTTCGGGTTGTCACACCTGGAGCATTACCATCAACGCTGGCTGCGCGGTGAGCGCGCCTGAGGGCTAAGGCCGTGAGCGAAGACGAGCTGATCTCAAGGCATCACCCGGTCGAGGAAGACATGCCCATGCAGCGCCGTGTATGGCGCTTCGAGCGGGTTGGATGGTACTCGCTGGTGCTGATCGTGTTGCTTGCCCTGGCCGGATTGTTTGGCAATGGACCGCTCAGTGACGCCCAGGCCGTGAGTAGCGACGGCCGTGTACGGGTCGAGTATCAGCGGCTCAGCCGTACAGGCAGTACCGATAACATGCGAATCACAGTTCGCGGCACCCCCGGGAAGCCGGTCATACTGCTGCTGGGCGGAACCTTGCTGCAGGAGGCCAGTATCGAGACCCTGCAGCCCGAGCCGCTGGTGTCGCGGTCTCATGGCGAGGCACTGCTGCTGGAACTTGGCACCAGCGAAGACGGTGTGGCCACCCTCTACCTGACGCTGCGCAGCGACTATGTCGGCACCCTTGAAGGCAGTGTCAGGGCAGGCCCGAGCAGCGCGGTACATTTCACTACCTTCCTGTACCCCTAGGAGCGTGACATGGACTCCATCCTTCGTGCGGCAGGCATGTACATTGTCCTGATGTTGCTGTTTCGTGTGGCTGGCAGGCGCTCGTTGGCCGACCTGACCACGTTCGACTTCGTGCTGTTGTTGATCATTGGCGAAGCGACTCAGCAGGCGTTGCTGGGTGAGGACTTTTCCTTTACCAATGCTGTTCTGGTGATTGCCACGCTGATTGTGCTGGATGTAGGTCTGTCGTTGGCCAAGTTGAATTCCAGACCTTTGGCACGTCTGCTCGACGGCCATGCAACGCTGGTGGTCGAACAGGGACGCTTTCTTCACCAACGCATGCGCCGAGCACGGCTGACCGAGGACGATATCCTCGAATCTGCACGCGACAGCCAAGGCATCGAAACCGTCGAGCAAATCAAATTCGCCATCGTCGAGCGCAATGGCAAGATCTCGATCATACCTCAGGAATGATCTGCTCTGGTTGCAGCAGGTATTCCAGCAGGCTGCTTGCACAGGCGTTAATGCCTTCCTGCACCACCATCTCGAAACCATGGGTGTTTTCTGTGGGTATGGCGATGCAGCCGGCTCGGGCGTCCGTACCGGTACTGAGCACTGCGCTTGCATCGGACGCAAAATCAACCAGCAGTGCGACTTGGGGGGTGTAACCAGCCCGGTGCGTGGCCGCGATCAGGACCTGTACCACTTGGCGGGAGTAATAGCCCTTCTGGTCACCCGTGTTGATGATCGGGTCGGCAGACAGCCTGGTTCCGTACTCCTCCAGCACCGGACCGACCTCGACGGCAATGGTGGTATCGCCCGGCAGCCTGGACGCCGCATACATAGCGCCCGCGTTGGATTCTTCCTCCAACGTCGTCAATACGAACCACACATCCTGGCGCAATTCGCTGCGCCTTAGCTGTAGCTGATGAGCACAATGGATCACCGCAGCCAAGGGCGCGCGATCGTCAAGAAAATGCGCCGCAATGCTGTCGTGGACCTTGAACGGTTGCCGCCAATGGCGGCTCAGCACCACCCGCGTACCTGGCCGTACGCCGACTGCCTCCAACGCCTTCTTGGGTTTGCGCGTGACCACATGGAGGTCAGACCACTGCGCCGCTCCAGCCAGCACGTCACGCCCGCTGGCGGTCTGCCCACTGCTGTGCATCGACCCGAAAGACAGGACGCCGGGAAGCATCTGTCGATCACCCAGGATGTCCACAGGGCAGACACCAAAGCTGATTGGCTGCGCGCCGCCGAGTGCCAGCACTTCGAGCGTGCCGTCCGGCCTGACGTTCTTTACGATCATGGCAATTTCGTCCAGGTGAGCCATGACCTTGATCGACGCGTCGGGCTTGGCATCGCCAGCGGCGCGGATCACCCCGAGCAGGTTGCCGGCGTTGTCGGTATGCACATCGTCGCAGTACGCCCCAAGCGCATCGCGACATACCGCCCGCACTTCATCTTCTTGGCCGCCTGGGCCGCGGGCCAGTAACAAGGCTTCTAGCAGCGGCATGATTTCCATGGGGCTACCTCTGTCTTTTGAAATAGCCAGGGCGACGACCCTGGCCTTGCCTGCCAGCAAGCAACGCCTCAGGCGCTGCTTGTGCCGCTGTTCGAGAATTTCTTGACATCGATAGGCAGCGGGACAAATTCGGGGCCTTGCCCTGATGGCCTCCAACGTACATTGGCAATGCCGTACCGCTCCGCCATGGGCCGGCTGACCTTCTTTATCTTGTGCTGGCCGAACCTGGGAATGATGCCTACCCCCGCATCGCAGCTCGCCCAGTGCCAGGCTTCAGCGTTGTCCATACGCTCAAGCCGGATGATGAAGGTGCGGAATTCTCCATGTAGCTCATATTCAATGACATACATTTGCGGTCCTGCCATGGGACTCTCCTCCATTGCTCAGGCTAATGGAGCGGGCGAAAGCAAAAAAAATTCAGAAATTTAGACTGACTGGTCATTGCGCGTTTAGCGTTGCAATCGCGAAGGCACTACGCCTTCGCGGAGCTCGCCATGAAACCGGGCTAGACACCCGGTCGCATGTTGTGGCGATCAAGACTGTTTCTTTTCGTCGACCTCAGCCAGACGCTGATTGATGTGCTGGGTCTGCTGCTCCTGTTCCTTGATCGAGGTAGGCGTTATGGCTTTGTCCACCGCCTCGGTTTCCGGCTCCGGCTGTTTGAGCACCGGGCCTGATAGCTGTTCGCCACGTTGCGCCTGTTCAGAAGCAAGCGGCTGCGGGACCTTGTCGCCTGTGTTGTCATCGGTGCGCTTCATGGGGATTTCCTCGTACTGTTGAAGTCATTTCAGAAGAACCCGAAGGCGGGCAAAAAGTTTGTTCCGTTTGCCTCAACGGCCAACAGGCCCGACGCGTCAGCGGGTTGGCCAACGCCGCGCCGTAGGCCGTAATGACGACGTATTCATCTTGCCCTCTACCGCAACCCGTCTGGCATAACCAACCCCCCATACCAGTGCGCGACTCACGGTTTCGCCGGCACGTTGCGAGTATGCCCGCTCGCAAATCAGTGAACCGTCTGCGCGATAGACACCGATGAACAATTGCGTGGCACCTGTGCGTGACAACCGTGCCTGCACCTCCAGGCAGGTGCCGTTATCAAGGGCTTCTTCGTGGGTCTGATGGTGCAGGATCGGGTCATACCATTGTCGGTAGGTCTCGCCTCTTTTTTTCATTTGTCTGCCCTCGCCGATGGTGTAGCCGGTAGATCGTTCTCACCGCTCATCAGTCGAAAACAATCAACAACGTCAGACAGCCGGCTTGGTTGTACAAAACCTTCTTTTTGTACAACCGCCATTCGTCGTCAATACATGAATTCCAGACAACCTTCCTGCCGTGTTCATTCTTCTAACTGAACAAGCCAAAACATTCGGCAACAATTACGGGACAAGGACATGGCAAAGGGATTCACGAAGGGCGCCCGGCTGCTCGGGTTGATGCTGCTGGGGTTCGTCACGCTGCAGTTGGCGGGCTGCGACATGGTGTTGTTCAACCCAAAAGGCCAGGTGGGGTCGGAACAACGCAACCTGATCATCCTGGCCACGCTGCTGATGCTGATCGTGGTGGTCCCGGTGATGATCATGGCGTTGGTCTTCTCGGTGCACTACCGGTCCTCCAACGAAAAGGCCCGCTACACCCCGGAGTGGAGCCATTCTCGGGTCATCGAAGCGGTGGTGTGGGGTGTGCCCCTGGTCATCATCATCGTGCTCGGTATCGTGACCTGGCGTTCTACCCATGCCCTAGACCCTTATCGACCACTCGAATCCGACAGGCCCCCGGTCAAAGTGCAGGTGATCGCCACCGATTGGAAGTGGCTATTCGTCTACCCCGAGCTGGGCATCGCCTCCGTCAATGAACTGGCAATGCCCGTTGATACGCCCGTGGACTTTCGCGTGACCGCCGATGGCGCCATTACTTCGTTCTTCATCCCCGCGCTGGGCGGCCAGATCTACGCCATGGCCGGCATGCAGACCCAGCTGCACCTGATCGCCAATCACCCAGGCACCTACACCGGAATCGCCGCCAACTACAACGGCCCGGGGTTTTCCGACATGCACTTCAAGGCGCTGGCGCTCGACCAGGCTGGCTTCGATGCCTGGGTCGCCAAGGTACGCAGCTCAGAACGTCAGCTCGACCCGGACGGCTATGCCCGGCTGGCCAAACCGAGCGTCGCCCACCCGGTGGAGCATTACGCTGCGGTCACCCCTCAGCTGTTCCAGTCACTCATCGACAAGTACCAGGGCGTCAACCGTTCTCGCGAGGTCGAGCGGCGTTTGAGCGACCCGCAAGGTGAAACGCCGCAAGGCAGCAAGGAGTAACGCACATGTTCGGAAAATTGAGCTGGGACGCCATCCCCCTCGACGAGCCCATCATCATGTACACCCTCGCCGTGGTCGGTCTGATCGGCATTGGCGGGGTCGGGGCCATCACCTACAAGCGCAAATGGACGTACCTTTGGACGGAGTGGTTCACCTCGGTCGATCACAAACGCATCGGTGTGATGTATATCGTTGTCGCCCTGGTGATGTTGCTGCGCGGTTTCGCCGACGCGTTGATGATGCGCACGCAGCAAGCGATGGCATCGGATGGCTCACCCGGCTATCTGCCGCCGGAACACTACGACCAGATTTTCACCGCCCATGGCGTGATCATGATTTTTTTCATGGCCATGCCGTTCGTGGTCGGCCTGATGAACATCGTGGTGCCGCTGCAGATCGGCGCGCGTGACGTGGCTTATCCGTTCCTCAACGCAGTGAGCTTCTGGCTGTTCGTCTCGGGCGCCTTGCTGGTGAATATCTCGCTGGGCATTGGTGAGTTCGCCCGCACCGGCTGGGTCGCCTACCCGCCGCTGTCGGGCATCGGTTACAGCCCTGGGGTGGGGGTCGATTATTACATCTGGTCACTGCAAATATCCGGCATAGGCACGTTGCTGACGGGGCTGAACTTCTTCGTCACTGTTCTCAAAATGCGCACGACCGGCATGACACTGTTTCGCATGCCGGTATTCACCTGGACGGTGCTGTGCACGTCGATCCTGATTCTGGCAGCCTTTCCGATCCTTACCGCCACCTTGTTCATGCTTAGCCTGGACCGCTACTTGGGCATGCATTTCTTTACCAACGAGATGGGCGGCAACCCGATGATGTACATCAACCTCATCTGGGCCTGGGGTCACCCGGAGGTTTACATTCTGATTCTGCCGGCCTTCGGCATCTTCTCGGAAGTGGCGTCGACGTTTTCACGCAAGCGCCTGTTCGGCTACCACTCACTGGTGTGGGCGACCATCGTGATCACCGTGCTGTCGTTCATCGTCTGGGTGCACCACTTCTTCACCATGGGCGCAGGGCCCAACGTGAACGCCTTCTTCGGCATCATGACCATGATCATTGCCGTGCCCACCGGGGTAAAAATCTTCACTTGGCTATTTACCATGTACCGCGGTCGAGTACGTTTTGAAACGCCGATGCTGTGGACCGTAGGTTTCATCGTCACCTTCAGCATTGGCGGTATGACCGGTGTACTGCTGGCCGTGCCGGGCGCGGACTTCTTGCTGCACAACAGCCTGTTTCTGATTGCGCATTTCCATAACGTAATTATTGGGGGAGCAGTATTCGGTTACCTCTGCGGCCTCACCTACTGGTTCCCCAAGGCTTTTGGTTTCAAGCTCTATGACCCGTTGGGCCGCGCCGCGTTCTGGTGCTGGCTGGCAGGCTTCTACTTTGCCTTCATGCCCTCCTAC
The DNA here is from genome assembly GCF_059295255.1 of Pseudomonas sp. 8_5_2. Classification (NCBI taxonomy): domain Bacteria; kingdom Pseudomonadati; phylum Pseudomonadota; class Gammaproteobacteria; order Pseudomonadales; family Pseudomonadaceae; genus Pseudomonas; species Pseudomonas sp. 8_5_2. The sequence goes on along the minus strand of NZ_CM181238.1, from coordinate 2,159,290 downwards.
TTCCTCGGCTTCATGGGCATGACCCGGCGCCTGAACCACTTCAACGTGCCGGAATGGCGCCCCTTCCTGTTACTGGAAATGGTTGGTGTGCTGATCATTCTCTGTGGCGTGGCCTGCCAAGTCATGCAACTGGTCGTGAGCATTCGCAAGCGCCACGAAAACCGCGACCACACCGGTGACCCGTGGGACGGACGCACACTGGAATGGGCTACCGCGTCGCCGCCGCCGTTCTACAACTTCGCCGAGCAGCCGGTGGTCCACGGTATCGACGCGTACTGGGGAATGAAGGAGCGTGGCGTCAAGACACTGATCGAGGCGGATTTCCGCAAGATTCACATGCCCTGCAACACCAGCCTGGGCGTGGTGATCGGCGTGCTCAGCACCGTCCTGGGCTTCGCCTTGGTGTGGCACATCTGGTGGCTGGTGATTACCAGCCTGCTTGCCACAGTCGCAGCCTTGGTCGTACGTAGCTACGACCAGCATACCGAGTACTACGTCACGGCCGAGGAAGTCGAGCGCGTAGAAACCGAACGGCGCCAACTGATGGCGGAGGCCTGAACCATGTCGCATATCGTTCTGAATGAGTCTGCCCATCAGCAGGAGCAAGGGTATGAAGATGCCGGCTCTCTGAGCCTGTTCGGCTTCTGGATTTACCTGATGACCGACTGCATTTTGTTCGCCACGTTGTTCGCCACTTATACCGTCCTGGGCCAGGCGGTGGCCGGTGGGCCCAGCGCAGCGGACATCTTCGAACTGCCCTACGTGCTTGCAGAAACCTTTCTCTTGCTGTTCAGCAGCATTACGTATGGCTACGCCATGCTGGCCAACCATCGCAAAGACAAGCGTCGAGTGCTGCAGTGGCTGGGCATTACCTTTGTGCTAGGCCTGGGGTTCATCGCCATGGAGATCAACGAGTTCCATCACTTGATCGCCGAAGGCTACGGCCCGCAACGCAGTGCATTCCTCACCGGGTTCTTCACGCTGGTCGGCACCCATGGCCTGCATGTGCTGGTTGGCTTGGTGTGGATGGCCCTGCTGATGATTCAAGTGCAACAGCGCGGCCTGTGCTGCGTCAACTCCACACGGCTTAGTTGCCTCAGCCTGTTCTGGCACTTTCTCGACATCGTGTGGGTATGCGTCTTTACCGTCGTCTACCTGTTCGGGGTGATCTGATGAGCAGCGAAAGCCAGGTTCACAGCAGCGCCGGGGCCAGCCAATCCAGCCACAAGACTTACAACATCGGCTTCGTGCTGGCCGCATTGTTGACGCTGATTCCGTTCGCTCTGGCCCTGTATCCCAGCCTCCCGCGCAGTATCACCTTCTTGCTGATATTGACCTGCGCAGTGATCCAGATCCTCGTGCACATGGTGTTCTTCCTGCACCTGACTACCGCACGCGAGCAACGCTGGAGCTTGGTAGCACTGGTGTTTACGGCCGTGATCATCGTACTGCTGGTGGGGCTCTCGCTGTGGATCATGTACTACGTGCATTACAACATGCTGGGTTTGTGAAATCCGATCGACATGCGGCGCCTCATTGACGTCCAAGCACAGTGACCTGCTTATCAATCCAGGGCAACCAAGGAGGCTAACCGCCAATGAATGATCGACTCATTGCATTGTTCACCGACACCACCGTATTCGGTATCTCCATTCTCAATGTGCTTGTAGCACTGTGCGTGGCACTGCTCACGTTTCTGGTGGCCCGCGCTGCCATCAGTTTTCTGTTGCGCCGGGTCCGGCGCTGGTCCGAGCACGATGGCGCGTTGAGCCAGGTACTGGCCAAAGTAATGTCAGGTACCAGCAACTTTTTGCTGTTCCTCGCCTCGTTGCTGGTGGGCCTGAGTATGCTCGACCTGCCAGAACGCTGGCTGACTCGGGTCAGCAGCCTGTGGTTCGTGGTTGCCGCATTGCAGATCGGCCTGTGGGCCAACCGCGCCATTGGCCTGGGGTTGAGCCGCTATTTCGCCCGCCACAATGCTACCGGCCTGAACCAAGGCAGTGCCTTGGCCACCCTTTCGGCCTGGGGCGCGCGGGTGCTGCTATGGTCCATGGTGCTTCTGGCAATGCTGTCGAACCTGGGGGTGAACATCACCGCTTTTGTCGCCAGTCTGGGCGTGGGCGGCATCGCGGTAGCCTTGGCCGTGCAAAACATCCTCGGCGATCTGTTCGCCTCGCTGTCGATTGCGGTGGACAAGCCCTTCGAGGTCGGCGACTTCATCGTCATCGGGCCGCTGGCTGGCACCGTCGAGCACGTTGGCCTCAAGACCACGCGCATCCGTAGCCTCGGTGGCGAGCAGATCGTGATGGCCAACGCCAGCATGATCAGCAGCACGATCCAGAACTACAAGCGCCTGCAAGAACGGCGGATCGTGTTTGAATTCGGCCTCTCTTATGACACGCCTACCGAGGCGGTGAAAAAAGCGCCGGCCATCGTCGAAGAAGCCATCAAAGACCAACAGCAGGTACGCTTCGACCGCGCACATCTGCGCGGCTTCGGCAAGGAAGCGCTGGAGTTCGAATGTGTCTATATCGTCAAGGACCCAGGCTACAACCTGTACATGGATATTCAGCAGGCCATCAATTTTCGGCTCCTGGAGCGCTTCTCCACGATAGGGGCCAAATTCGCCGTGCCGGTACGCGCAATCAAAGTCACCGCCTTGCCAGAGGAGGCCAACCGGCTGGGGCAAGGCCGTGAGGGGCGAGGCCTCAGAGGCGCTTGAACAAGGGCATGAAGGGCATCTCGCCCCCCTTGCCCACGGCCTGACTCAAGGCTGTTGATAATGGCCGGGCGAAGTGCCCGGTTCATGATCGTGCTCCTGCCGCTGCACTTGTACGTCCGTGAAAGAGGACGCTTCGTTGCGGTGCAAACCTTGCAGGTACTCGCGGGCAGCCTCGCGGCTAAGGTCTTCTTCGTCACTGCGGAACTCGCAAGTGCCGGGCTGGTTGTCGAAGATGTAGCTGATCAAATACAAATACTTGGCCATCGCTGGGTTCTCCGAGGCTTGCAGACGGGGACGACTCATTGGGTTGATCCAGGCTTGAGCGTTGGCGTTCAGCAGGGCTGACGACTGGCTCTAGCTTGATGCTTTGGGTGCCATCTGTCGTTTCAATCGATCGTTACAGCACTGGCGTTTTCCCAACTGTACCCATTACTGGAAGCGAGGTACTTGAAATGGCAACGGTACAAGACAATCTGCTGGACTGGCTGCGCGACGCACATGCCATGGAGCAACAGGCCGAGAGCATGCTCAAGGGCCAGGCCGAACGTCTCGAACATTACCCCGAGCTCAAGGGGCGTATCGTTCAGCACATCGAAGAAACCCAAGGGCAACAACGCCTGCTGCTCGGGTGCATCGAGCGATTGGGGGGTAGCACTTCCACGCTCAAGGACCTTGCCGGCAAGCTCATGGCGTTCGGCCAGGCTGTCGGTGGCATGGTCATGAGCGATGAAGTGGTCAAGGGCGCCATGTCTGGCTATGTATTCGAAAACATGGAGATCGCGTCGTACACGGTATTGATAGAGGCGGCCGAAGCGGCCGGTGACACCGCCACCGCGCAAGCCTGCAGGTCCATACTCAAGGAAGAAGAAGCGATGGCTCAGTGGCTCAAGGACCACCTTCCGGAAATTACCCGTGCGTTCCTGGCCCGGTCTGCCAACCCGGACACCGAGGCTAAACGCTAGAATGAGGCCCGCAGCGGACACCCTCCGCTGCGGGTATTTTCAGGCCGGCTGGTCGCCGTTGACCTTGCCCAGTTCAGCGCCGGTCAAGGGTTGTGCTTCGGGATTGGACTGAGTTCTGACTTTCATGGCATCGGCAGCCGCAGCCGAAGCCTGGTCAAGCTGCACACTTGCCATGCCATCGCCGCCATCCACGGCAGGTTCGGGCTGGTCGACGTAATTCCAATCCGGTCCCTCGTTCCACGACCCCCGCATTTCTGCCCCATGAGACATATTGAAGTAGGTGCGGTTGAAGGCCGGATCACCGGGCAGCTTGCCCTGCGGGAAGTTCGGTTGAATCGAGTGCAGGGCCTTTTCGAACGACATCTGGTGGGCGATTTCCCTGCTCATCAAAAAGCCGAGGGCATCCTTGATACCGGGGTCATCGGTGACATTGATCAGTCGCTCGTAAACGATCTTCGCCCTGGCCTCGGCGGCAATGTTTGAACGCAGGTCGGCAGTAGGTTCGCCGATGGTGTCTATGTAGGCGGCCGTCCAGGGGATGCCGCCAGAGTTCACCAGGGCCGCACCACCGCCATACAGCAAGCTGGTGATATGCGAGTCGTTGCCGGCGCCGGTCAGCGAGCGATACAGCTCACCTTCCGCTTCAGCCCCCTCGGCCAGGCGCCCCTTGGCCCCCTTGTTGAGCATGACCACGATCGAGCCAATAATCTCCAAGTGGCTCAACTCTTCCGTGGCAATGTCGAACAGCATGTCCTTGCGCCCTGGGTCGTCCTCCGTCACCGCCTGAGTAAAGTAGCGCATGGCCGCAGCCAGTTCGCCCTGCGGGCCACCGAATTGTTCCAGCAGCAGGTTGGCCAGCCCAGAGTTGGGCTCGGCGACCCGCACGGTATATTGCAATCGCTTGTTGTGCATGAACATTGGCAAAATCCTCATCAGCTCGCCGGGGCGGCCAGAGCCGCCCCGGTCGATTCAACGTTGATCAGCGATTGTCATCGCTCTTGCGCCCGCCGCCATGGCTGTGCTGGCCGCCTTTGCGGCCTGCTTCCGAGGCTTTTTCCGGGTCGTTGGCAAAATTGCCACCGGAGGCCTGGCCACCTTTCTGGCCTGCTTCGGATGCACGCTCAGGGTCGTTCTTGAAGTTGCCGCCTGATGCTTGACCACCTTTGTGACCCGCTTCGGATGCACGTTCAGGATCGTTCTTGAAATTGCCGCCCGACATCTGGCCACCTTTATGACCTGCTTCGGATGCTTTTTCCCGGTCATTGGCAAAGTTGCCTGGGTTAGTGTTGGCGTTGCCGCCCTGGTTGCTACGGTCGTTGTCTTGGTTGTTAGCCATGATCTTTCACCTCATGTCGTTAACACAGGATGTTCTGTGTTCACTAATGACCTGCAGCAATGGCTTGTAGGTGAAAGAAATTTTGCGATCCCTGACGAAACGCTCGAAGGTATTGAGCACAAAATATTCGGGCAAGATAAGCCGTAGCTTTATTAATCGGTGGGCATTTCAGCGCTCGGCTGTCGAGTAAGCATGAGCCGTATCAGGGCGTCGTTGTCGACCGGTTTGCTGAGCAGGAAACCTTGTACTTCATGGCACTGATCATCGCTGAGCAGGGCCAGTTGCTCGGCAGTTTCAACGCCCTCGGCGGTTACCGTCATGCCCATGGCATTGCCCAGATTGATGATGGCCTGAACCACGCTGCGGTCACTCACGCTCTTACCTAAGGATTGAACGAAACGTTTGTCGATCTTGATGCTGTCGAACGGGTAAGTTCGCAGATAGCCCAGCGAAGAGTAACCGGTGCCGAAGTCATCCATGTTCAGCCGAACGCCCAGCTCCTTCAGCGCGTTCATGGTCTGCAAGGCCCCCTCGACGTCATTGAGCATCACGTTTTCGGTGATCTCCAGTTCCAGGCGGTGGGCAGGCAACCCTGTCTGGCGCAGCGCCTCGGCGACATCACGTACCACTCACTACGGCTGAACTGCGCGGGTGACATGTTGACCGAGACCATGATTGCCACTGGCCAGGCCTTGACCTTGGCGCAAGCGTCGTGGATCACCCAGTTGCCCAACTGCACGATCAGGTCGGATTCCTCGGCCAACGCAATAAAGCGATCAGGGCGTAACAAACCTTGACGCGGATGCTGCCAACGCACCAGCGCTTCTACCGAGGCGACCGTTGTGCCATCGACCTTGTAGCGCGGCTGGAAATGCAATACGAGCTCATCACGGCCAATGCCTTCGCGCAATTCGCGTTAAAGCACGCGCTTTTCCAGCAGCGCCTCGTTCATCTGCGCAGAGAAATAACGCCAGGTGTGTTTGCCAGCAGACTTGGCGCTGTACAGCGCAATGTCTGCGTATCGGATCAGGTCACTGGGGGTGCCCGGGTACTCCGCTGAGAGTGCCACACCCAGGCTGACCCCGACCTGCACGGAATGGCCCTCAGCCAACATGGGTTGTTGCAACGACTCCACGACGCGAGCACAAAAGCGGTCCATGTCGACGCGCTGCCCGGGGCGCGAGAGCACGATGATGAATTCGTCGCCCCCCAAACGTGCTACCAAGTCAGTGTCGCGCGTTATCTCACCCAGGCGCCTCGCCACTTCGATCAGCACAGCGTCACCGGCCGGGTGGCCCAAGCTGTCATTGATGGGCTTGAAATTGTCGAGGTCCAGCAAGATCAGCGCGATGGCTTGGGGCACAGCGCCTTGCCCCGCTTGTTCCAGGAATCGAAAGAGCTTATTGCGGTTTGGCAACCCCGAGGGCGTCGTGAAGCGACAGGTGTTGTATCTGTGCATGGGCGGCAACCTCGTCGGTGATATCGCTGCTGGTGCCACGAAACCCTTTGCAGACACCACGATCGAAACTTGCCCGTGCCGCAATGCGGCAAATACGCTGCTGCCTCAGGTGATCATGATACTGGCAGCGCAAGCTGCCCGTAGCGTGGCTGGCAGCCAGGCCGTGCAGCCAGTTTTCAAGCTGCGCGGTGTCGCAATCGAGCAGCTCGGTAATCGGTCGATGCAGCCAAGCGTCTGCCTTGTGCTCGGTGAGTTCAGCGAACCGCGCCGACAGATAGCTCAGGTGCAAGTCGGCATCGGTTTCCCAGATCCAGTCGGATGACGCTTCGGCCACAGCCCGAAACCGCTCCTCGCTGGTCTCGAGCGCCGCTTTGGACGCCGCGAGTTGTTCATGGCTGCGGTCCATGCCCGTGCTGGCGCGGATGGCATAACGGGCAAACAGCGTCATCAATAAGCCAATGAGCACTCCCGCCAAGGCCAGCGCAGGCACCACGGTGGACACCAGCTCACTGCCCGGGCGTTCGCTGTGCCACGTCAGCGTATGACCACTGCCTTCAAGCGCCAGCCTACCCTTCGCCCCGTCGGCGGCCATGCGATCCGAGACGGCAAAGCCAGACAGGCCAGCAGCACGGCCCAAGGGCTCGAGCAGGCTGGCATCGAGACGCCGGACAAATACCAGTACCGCACTGGGCGCCGGTAGATGATGTGGCATCGAGGGCGGCTGGATGACCGCAGCCGTATACAGTGCCGGCTGCCCACCAAACTGGAAATAGCCTGAAGTGGCTTGTTGCTTGGCAGCAACCTGCCGCGCCTGGCTGAGGATCAGGTCAGCCTCGGGGCTGTAGTGGGCGAATGATGCATCGCTCAATTGGCCATCGACCATGGCGTAGCGGCTGCCGTCATCATCGAGTACGAACACGCCCACATAACCGTCAGCGGTAAACAGCGTGGGGCCAACGTTATCTTCATCAAAAGCCCACTGCACATCGACCTCGCGGCCTAGATGGTCAAATGCAGACTGCCAGATGGCGTGGGTAAGGACATAGCTTCGCTCATTTTTTTGTAGCTGGGCCATTGCAGACTCAGCATGAAAACGGCTTTGCGCCATTTCGCGTTGATCAAGTGACCCGGCAATCCGGTAGAGAGACACCAAGCCGACAATCAGTACCACCATCAACAGGCCGGTAAACACGACGATCAATTGTCGGACCACGTGGCTACGCGTCGATAGATCTTTATCAGAAATCGGGTCCATTCAGTCACCATCTGCAGGGATTCTTTCCATTGACAGACCGATCAAGAAGAACGATCGGTAAAAATGACAACCGGTGGCCTACGCATTGCACAGGCCAACCCCGGAGTTCGGCAATCGTTGAATTGCCAAACAATCAGATGGAACAGCCAGAGCATAACGGCTGCCTAATGGAAGGCAAACCAACTGCATAGGAGCCCCCCATGGCAGCCCCCGACGAACACGACCCGTATGTCGATGATGTCCCTCAGAACCCAGGTGAACCCGCGCCCAAGCCCGCCCCTGGTCAACAGGCTCCCGATTGGCCTGACGATCAGGTGCCACCCGAAGAGCAGTCCGATGGCTGATGCGCCTGGGCAATGCCCACGCCATAACCCATTGAAACCAGGCAGAGGTGTCAGCCATGATCGATAAAGCAACGGGTATGAAGCCAGGGGAACGCTATCGCGTCGAGAACGTTGAACGTGCGCATCAATTTGCAGGCTTTTTTCTGGACGGTAAGTATTATCTGGGGCCCGAGCTGCTGACCGCCGTTGGCTGGCTCGATGGGCAGCGGTTCATCTATGACAGCCTGGATGCCGAGGGCGAACCGGTTTTCCCCGATCGGGTTGCCGGTCACATTGAAAACCTCACGTTGAAGTTGGTCGACGGGACGTCACTCGAACTGTCGCGAATCGAGGCTGATGTGTCTGCTTCCAGTGTGGACGATGAATTGCCAGAGGCTGATCAAGCCTTGAGCGAGCCAAACGGCAAAACGTTCACTGGACCACTGCGTGGCAAGGTAGTGGTTATCACCGGTGCATCCAGTGGCATTGGCCGCGCTACAGCGCATGCGTTTGCCTGCAAAGGGGCACGCCTGGTCCTCGCTGCACGCGATGAGAACGCCCTGTTCGAAGTGCTCGATGAATGCACCGAGTGCGGTACCGATGCCGTTGCGGTGACCACCGACGTTACCCAAAGCGCGGATATGCAGGCGTTGGCAGCGCGCGCCGCCGAATTCGGCAAAGGCCGCATCGATATATGGATCAACAATGCAGGTGTGGGGGCCGTGGGGCGTTTCGACCAAACACCCCTTGAAGCCCATGAGCAAGTGATTCAGACCGATCTGATCGGCTACTTGCGCGGCGCCTATGTGGCCCTGCCTTACTTCAAGTCGCAGCGAAGCGGCATCTTGATCAATACCTTGTCGCTGGGAAGCTGGGTCGCTCAACCTTATGCGGCTGCTTATTCCGCCAGCAAGTTTGGCTTGCGTGGCCTGACCGAAGCCCTGCGCGGCGAGCTCGCCGAGTTTGCAGATATTCATGTCTGCGATATCTACCCCGCCGTGATGGATACCCCAGGGTTTCGTGACGGTGGCAACTACACCGGGCATGCACTCAAGCCGCCAGGGCCAATCTATGACCCCGAGCGCGTAGCCAAGGCGATGGTGAACTGTGCGATCACACCGAGGGCATCCACGACAGTGGGGAGCGCAGCCCGCGTAGCACATCTGGCCAGCTACATCGTTCCAGGGCTTGGCCATCTGGCAGGCTGGCTGGCCCGTCTCGGATTGAGCCGCAGCCCCGCCGCCGATGTTTCATCGGGCAACCTGTTCGCCCCGCCAAGCGGCGAGCGCCAGGTACATGGCGGATGGCGCGAAGGCCAGCAAAAAGCCCCCGTATTAATGGGTATTGCCGTGTCGTTGCTGGTGGGCGCCTGCGCCTACGCGCTGCTGCGCAACCGCACTGAACGATAACGCCCATTGACCATCGCGCGTCTCGGCCCGGCGAGACGCGCATTGCCCTGGAAAACGCCCCATGCACGCAATCCAAACCTTCCGCGCTGTCCTTCCTGTTGCCTGCAGCCTGTTTGTCTGGGGCTGCGGCAGTGTTGCCACGCAGTCTCCCGTAGAGGCACCTGGAAGGCCGGAAACCGCTGGCACCCAGCTGCTTGAAGCAGGCGCTGCAGTGCTTCAGACCAAGCCCCCGATCGATGCCCTCAATGCCTACCTCAACGGGTTTCATTTCTATAATGGCCAGCCAGACGCACAAATGGAGGCTCATCATTACTGCGCTGTCCTCAACGAGGATGTCATTCAATGCGTGATCTACGATGGCACAACCAAAGACGCGAAGATCATGGGCGTAGAGTACATCATCGATGCCAGCCTGTTCGCCAAACTGCCTGCCGCTGAAAAGGCCATGTGGCACAGCCACGGGTATGAAGTGTCATCCGGGCAGTTGAGCGCACCCAACATCCCTGCAAGCGCCGAACACGCGTTGATGACCCGGCTGGCCCATACGTATGGCAAGACGTGGCATACATGGCATACCGATCAGGACAAGCGCCTGCCCTTGGGTGTGCCGCAATTGATGATGGGGTTCACCGCAGATGGGCAGGCCGACCCAGCCATGGTTCGGCAACGCAATCAGCGATTGCAGCTGGATACTCGCAAGCGCAAGGTCCAACGTGCGGATATACCGATCCCCCCTGTCGACCCCGCAGCCAACGGTTGGGAGCATGGCACAATCATTCAGCTCACTGACCCGACCGGCCAGCATGTGCATAGCCCTGCCGCGTCCCCGACGCCAAACGATGCCAACAGCCGCTCAAGTCCTTGAGCCGTGTCAGGCGATCAGTGCCGGTAGCTCTCGTGCCAGCAGTGCGGCAGCAGCGGGCTTGAGCAGAGACGGTGCCAGTTTGTCGCGCTGCACCCACTTACACGCCACGATCTCGTTTTGCGGCACGGGGTGGTCTCGCTCATCGATCTGCATCGTGAAGATGTGATGAACAATATCGCCCGCACGAAGGGTACACAGCGGTACCAGGTGCTCTCGGCAAATGCCTGTTTCCTCTTGGAGTTCGCGAATGGCCGCATTCAACGGGGCCTCGTGCGGCTTGACGCCGCCCCCTGGAAAATTCCATTTGCGCGATTTGCGGCGCACCAGCAATACCCTGGCCCCGCGAAAGCACAGCACGGTTGCTCTTGACCTGAGCTTGCCTGGCTTGGACATGCCCGCCTCCTTTCACCATTCTCATATGACGATGGACTGGTTCCTCACCGCGGAGGTTCAAGCCAATAGCGTGTTGACGTTGCCTAATACATTGATGCCAAAGCATTTGAGCACAACACATTGCCGACTTTATCTTTAGTGCAACTCATCGGTAAATGTCCACATCACCCGAGACAATTGCGCCGCGCCTACCGTCCTAGTTGAACACAGACTTTCCTGTGCGCTGACATGAGGTGAAAGATCATGGCTAACAATCAAAGTAACCGTGGCAATCAAGGCGGCACTGCTCAAAACAACCCAGGCAATTTCGCAAATGATCGGGAGAAGGCGTCCGAGGCCGGGCGCAAAGGGGGGAAAGCTTCAGGCGGCAATTTCGCCAATGACCGTGAACGTGCATCCGAAGCCGGCCGCGTTGGCGGCCAGCACAGCCACGGTGGTGGTCGCAAGAGTGAATGACCTCGCGTGACCGAGGCCAGGTCAGCATGCTGACCTAGCTTCACGCTGGCATGGCTGATCAGCTCGGGTCGTTGGCGCGGGCTGATCAGTGCCCTCTCTCATCGACGCGCTGGAGCCTTGTAATTAAATAGGCACGTTCTTCTTTCCTGCGCTGCTAGATCGCAAGCTGTCACGGGACGCTTGGACCGGGCAAATGGAAGGCCCCGCGCAACAACCCGTTCAAGCAGGCAATTTACTGCATGCTTTCACCACGGTGAGCGAACGGCGCCCGTCATGCAAACTCCTTGCAGCAACCCATGCTGGCGATTCAGCCGTGTTTTTGCAGCGCCTCTATCAATTGCGCCTTGGACATGCTCGAGCGCCCCTTGATGTTTTTGCTGCGGGCTTCCTTCATCAGGCTTTCCTTGGTCTGGGTTTGCAGCGAAGATCCCGAGGTGCGTGCGTGGCCCTCTCGGGTTTTAGCTGCGCGCCTGGCCGAATCGGAGCGCGCTGTTTTCTTCTCGCTCGCCGGCGTCTGCTTGCCCGAACCGCCCTTTTTCTCTCCGCCACCGGACTGTTTGTTGACAGTGGCCCAAGCGCGGGACTCTGCTTCATCTTTGGAAAAGCCTTTGTACTCATAGCTTTCTTCGATGTGTTCAGCTTTGCGTTTTTGCTTCTCGGTGTATTTGTCTTTGTCTCCACGGGGCATGACCGTCACTCCTGAAAGGCTCTGGGTGAACGGTTGAACACCTGCCCTTCGGCAGAGTGCCGAAAAATGGATAAACGGCTGCAGCAGGTACCTGATCCGTCAGCATCCGATTCGAGGGATATTCCGTCGCCTGTCGCTCACTTGCATGCTCAAGCCATAGGCGGCTTATCGGTTGAAAAAATCGATGCATTAAGCGCTCACACGTTGCAGATTTTCGAACACATTCGATAGCACCCACTGATGCGTACCCAGTCACAAGTTAAAGGGTATTCTGTGGAGAACGCCGCGATGCAGTCTGATGAAGCGAATGAACTGAAACGATGCCGAGCCCTTGCTCTTGAACAGAATCAACGGCTGCTCGGCGAGGCGCATCGACGCCTCAAGCAAGCGGAGCAAATTTTGACTCACCCCCAATTGGATGCGGAGCAGTTCGAACGCTATAAACGACTGAAAGCTTCAGCGCTGCGCTGCTATGCAGATGCATTAGAACACCTCGCTGTTATCGACAGGGACTTCCCTGAGCCCCCGGCCAGCAACGACGTTGCGCACACCCTGGCGCCGGCATCGGCCGCCACGAAAGACGAGCATTATCACCCGCGTACGCTCGCGTTCACCGACTGAACAAGGGCCTTCCTTACATGCCTGTTTTGTTGCGCGTCGGGCTGAACTAGACTGGCCGCTTTTGTCCTTCCGATGAGAATCCTGCTATGAGCGCTGACGATAACAAAACCGCATTACCGCAGCGCAAAGAGATAGTGCCGAGCGAGCTGCCATTTCCGGTGGTTGGCATCGGTGCGTCGGCGGGGGGCATTCAGGCGCTCAAAAAATTTCTCGAGAACATGCCAGCCGATAACGGTATGGCATTCGTGGTGGTGCTACATCTCTCGCCCGATCACGAAAGCGTCATCGACAGAATTCTCGCCTCAAGCACCAAAATGCCCGTTCAACAGGTGACCGGGCGTTGCGAGATCAAGCCTAATCACGTGTACGTGTTGTCGCCTGCCAGGCAATTGGCGATGAACGATGGCTACCTGCACGCCAATGTTGCAACCCGGCCTCAGGGGACTCATGTCGCCATCGATTTGTTCTTTCGAGACCTGGCAGACGTTCACAAGCACCGCGCATTTTGCCTGGTGCTATCGGGAACCGGTTCGGACGGCGCGGTGGGTTTGTCGCGAATCAAAGAGCAAGGCGGCGTGACGCTTGTGCAGAACCCGGAGGATGCGGAATTTGATGGCATGCCACGGGCTGCAATCGAAACGCAGTTGGTGGATGTCATATTGCCAGTTGCCGAGATGCCGCAAAAACTGCTCGATCTGTGGCGCAACGCTCAAACGATTCGACTCCCCGCCTCCAATGCCTTCCAGCCTTGCGACGCCGTCGCGGTTTCCCCCGAATATGACGATGAATACCTGCTGGGGCAAATACTCGCTGTGCTGCGTAACCGTACCGGGCATGATTTCAAACACTACAAGCGCGCGACAGTGCTGAGGCGACTCGAGCGTCGCCTGCAGGTGACGACCCAAGCTGACCTGGCCGCCTACCTCACCTACATTGAAACCCATGCCGAAGAAGCCAAGGCGCTATTAGGTGACATGTTGATTGGCGTCACCAATTTCTTCCGCGATCGTGAAGCGTTTGAAGCGTTGGAACGAAGCGTTCTCGGCGAAATTTTCGCACGAAAGCCTCAGAACCCTTCCCAGCGAGAAGAGATTCGCATCTGGTCGGCAGGTTGTTCGAGCGGTGAAGAAGCCTATAGCCTCGCGATCTTGGCAATGGAGCATCAGTCGCTGGAAAACAGCGAGCGCAAAATTCAGCTGTTCGCCACCGATGTGGATGAGCGCGCCATTGCCAAAGGCCGCGCCGGGCAGTTCTCCGAAGCCATTTTGACCGACGTCCCACCTACCCGTTTACGCCACTACTTCGTCAAGGAAGGATCGCACTACCGGATCAACAAGGAAGTGCGCGATGTCGTATTGTTTGCCAAGCACAACATCCTGGCGGATCCGCCGTTCTCGCAAATCGACTTGATTGTCTGCCGCAACTTGATGATTTACCTCGACCGCGAAGTTCAACGCGAAATCCTTCAAATGTTCCATTTCGCGCTTCGCACCGGTGGCTACCTGTTTCTGGGCTCATCCGAGTCCGCCGATGTGTGTCCTGAACTGTTTGTCGCCATTGATAAGCGCAATCGTATTTATCGCGCGAAGCTCAGCAGTACGGAACGGCGTTCGCCTACCATTCCACGTGCAGGCTATGTACGCAGCGGCATCGATGAGTCAGTGCCAGTGGTGCCCAAGCGTGCCGGGAAAATTTCCTTTGCCGATATCCATCGGCGCGCCCTGGAAAGCATCCAGCCGCCCAGCCTGGTGGTCGACGGCAATTTGGATATTCTGCACTTGGACAACGGGGTGGGGCGCTTTCTGCGTTATGTCGCCGGTGAAGTTAACCGTAATCTGGTCAATTTGATCGACCCTGCGCTGCGTCTGGAGTTACGCACAACGCTTTACCAGGCCCAGCAAAGCGGTAAGCGCGCGAGCTCGCGCGTGGCGACACTCGGCGACGAACGTGTACGCGTGCTCATTGAGCCATACCGCGACGAAGCCACCGATCATGACGTGTTCCTGGTCGTCTTTCAGGTTGGCCCGCCGTCTTCGCCTGAGCGGCAAGAGGCACCGTCGAGCGCGGACAACCCTGCCTTGGCCGTGCTGGAAAAGGAACTGCATCAAACCAAACTTCAGCTTCAGGAGACCATTGAACAGTCGGAAGTCTCGAGTGAGGAACTCAAAGCCTCGAACGAGGAAGCCCAAGCCATCAACGAAGAGCTGCGCTCAGCTACGGAGGAATTGGAAACCAGTAAGGAAGAGCTGCAGTCGATCAATGAAGAACTCTTAACCGTCAACTACGAGCTGAAGACCAAAGTCGAAGAAACCGACAAAGTCAACGACTACCTTAGCAATTTGATAGCGTCCACCGACATCGCGACCATCTTTGTCGATAAAAGTATGCGCATTCGTTGGTTCACGCCTCGTACTACCGATATTTTCAACATGTTGACCAGCGACACGGGCCGCTCCTTGCTAGACATTACCCACCGGCTGGATTATCCGCAGCTTACCGACGATGCGGCGGCTGTATTTGAAACGTTGAATATCATCGAACGCGAAGTCCCCAGTAACAACCAACGCTGGTATATCGCCCGCTTGCTGCCGTACCGGTCAAACGAAAACCTGATCAATGGGACGGTCCTGACGTTCATCGATATTACCAAGCGCCGCGCCGCTGAAGAAAGCCTGCGGCTGGGGCAGGAACGCATGCGCTTGGTAGCGGAAAGCACTCACGATTTCGCCATCATTGTCATGGACGAACACGGCATGATCAGCGACTGGAACACGGGCGCAGAGATGATTTTTGGTTATGTCAAAGAGGAAGTTATCGGCAAATACTTTGAGCTGATCTTTTGCGCCGAAGACCGCGCCAGCGGCGTACCGGCAGAGGAGCTGCGCAAGGCCCACCTGGAGGGCCGCTGCCTAGACGAGCGTTGGCATGTGCGTAAAGGGGGCGAACGCTTCTACTGCAGTGGCGAAGTCGCCACTTTGACAAGCGACTCACTCAGCGGTTATGTAAAAATTGCCCGCGACCTCACTGGGCACAAGCGCATGCAAGAGCAGCAAAGCCGTATCCTCAAAGAAACCCAGACCAACAGTCACATGAAGGACGAATTTTTCGCTGTGATGTCTCATGAGCTGAAGCACCCGTTAAACTTGATACAGCTCAATGCTGAAATCTTGCGACGCGTACCGGCAGTTCGGGCAGCGGAGCGCGCCAGCAAGGCCGTGGACACCATCAGTGATGCGGTTGCCAGCCAAGCGCGTATCATTGACGACTTGCTGGACGTCGCCCGTATTCGCACAGGCAAACTGAAACTCAAAAAGCAGCCGGTTGAAATCACGGCCATCCTGGAAGAAATCTTTGCCGTCGCCTCCAGCGAATGTCCTGAAGGCCACATCACGCTCGAGATCGAGCCTGAGGCCAGGGGTGACTGCTGGGTGAACGGCGATGTCACGCGCCTTGAACAAGTGATTTGGAATCTACTCAACAATGCCCTGAAGTTCAGCGCAGCGCATCCCGTCATCCAGATTATTGTCAAGCAAGTGAACGACACGGTGAAACTGCAGTTTGTCGATAACGGGGTCGGGCTGACGAAACAGGATCTGGATCGTGTATTCAACCTGTTCAGTCAAGCCACGCATCAGCATTCCACGCACAAGCGGGAAGGCCTTGGCATTGGCTTGTCTTTGGTTCGTCAGCTGGTTGAAGCCCATGGTGGAAGCGTTGCGGCCTCTTCCGCAGGTATCGGCCTTGGCTGTACCTTCACCGTCACTTTGCCGCTTTGTGCTCAGTCATCGGTCAATGGGCCTTCCCAGGATCCGGTGCAAGCTGCGCGGTTGCATGGCATCAAGATTTTGCTCGTCGACGACTCGACCGAAATATTGGACGTCATGCAACAGTTACTTGAAATGGAAGAAGCTGTGGTGACGGCATTTCATGATCCCTTGCAAGTGGTCGAGCACGCCAAAGTTACCCACTACGATGTCATTATCTCGGACATTGGCATGCCGGGTATGGATGGACATCAACTGGTTGGTGAACTGCGCAAGATCAACCATTTGCAGAAGACGCCTGCCATCGCTCTTTCGGGCTATGGTGACAAGGTATCCTCTACTCTATCCGGATTTGATCAGCACCTGACCAAGCCTGTGCAGTATGAGGTACTGATAGAAACTATCGAAGGATTACGCATTTCGTAAATTCATATGTTATTCCACTGAGGCTCAGCCGTGAGCACCGCCGAACCGCAACGTACTCTATCGCCAGGGCGGCCTACGGGTCGCGCCGTGGCCCCACTTCTACAGAAACAGCTACGTGCACCACGTCTACTGCCGTCAGTCCTGCGAGTTGAATCCGTGCATCTGCAATCAAACCGGCAATTTCACGGGCGGAATTAAGGACCTGTGAATCAACCGCCTGCAGCACAACACTTTTTTTGGGGTCGCGATAGCTCGTAAGGCTCAAGCTCAGGAGGTCTCCAGCTAACGTGCACCTGCAGACATCTGGTAGAAACGCGCGCTCTATCAGCTGGAGAATTTCTAGATTAGATAGCCCGTAAAGGTCCATGATCATTCCCTCAGGCGTTTTAATTTTGAGGTTAAACTCCTATGCCTGTTCAAAAATTCTGCCCTGCTGCGAGACCTTACCGGGAGCGTTTTTCTTCAATGATCATGTCCTTTATCCGTTCGGAGGCAGATGGTATCTGCACGTAAACTTGGGAAGCGGGCGAGGCTCAGGAGTGCCTGCAGCTAAACAAGTGGTCTCGGTAGGGATGGCAGTTACCTGCCACCCCCCGCACAGATCCGTACGTGCGGAACTACCGCATACGGCTCCTGCCTCGGGTATGTGGCGCGAAGCGATCCTCAGGGTACGGATGTGCATTTCTGGGTCTAGGTATGTAGAGGTCGGCAAGACGTCCGTAGGTAAGCGTCTGCCGAACACATCTTGCACCAGCCCGTTTGGTGTAGACGGACGCTCGAAACACCCTGTCGAGACTATCGCGCTATTCGGTTTCGACGGCAGCTTGCTCCCCCTATGCTCTTGACTCGTCTAGGAGCAGCAACCAGAGCGAGCCCCAGCAACGGGTTCGAACAGTGACTCAACAATCGTACAGTCTGGAGTGTTCGAGCCTAGGCATGTTGACTCACACGTGCCTGTCATTGAGAGCAGCTCTATCCGGATCTGCTGGAGCTTAGCTACCTTAGATTCCACTTCTGCCAAGTGCTTCTTGACCACTGACAACGCATCAGCACACGGACGATCAGCATCTGCCGCGAGCGCAATGAGTTCGCGGATATCGTCGAGTGGAAAGCCCAGTTCACGATTCTGCCTGATGAAGATGAGTCGTGACCGATGCTTTTCGGTATAGATTCGATGCCGCCCTGTCGACCGTAGGGCCGGAGGGAGAAGGCCTATTTTCTCGTAGTAGCGAATCGTTTCAATGTGGCAACCCGTTGATTTCGACAGTGCTCCGATTCCTGACATCCAAACTCCCCAAGCATTTTCTTGAACCTGTAGTAGCTACAGATATTAACCTGCTCAATCGAAAAATGATTTCACGCGTTTTAAGGGCATTCCGTGGACAGAGAGCAGCTAGAGAAGAACCAGATTCCCGTTTACTTCGTCGCGGTCATTGTCGCGGCTATCGGAGGCCTGCTCGCACCTGATGCCTCTCAAGCGTTAGGTGCGTTGGTGACACCAGCCATTGCTGTGCTGATGTACGCCATGTTTCTACAGATCCCATTCCTGGATCTCCGCAAAGGGCTTGCAAACAAGCGTTTCATGACCGCGCTGCTGACCGCCAATTTCGTCGCCATCCCCCTGTTGGTTTGGGCGTTGACGATGGGCCTAGCCGACCACCCGGCGATATTGGTGGGCGCACTATTGGTCTTGCTGACGCCTTGTATCGATTATGTTGTGGTGTTTACCCATATCGGTAAGGGCGACTCCAAACTGACTCTGGCGGCAACGCCATTACTACTCGTGCTTCAGCTTGTGCTACTACCCCTCTATCTAGCCTTCATGGTGAGTGATGACTCGGCGGTGGTTATATCGGTCGGCCTATTTGTTGAGGCCTTCGTAGTGCTGATCGCTTTACCCTTGGTCTTGGCAGTAGCAACAGCTGCCGGGGCAAAGGGGTCACGCGTCGTTGAGGGCTGGAACAATGTATGGGCTTGGATGCCTGTGCCAGCTATGGCGGCTGTATTGGTCGTAGTGATCGGCTCTCAGATTTCAACGGTGGTCAGAGACATGGACAAGCTGCTGCCTGTTATTCCCGTCTACATTGGTTTCATGCTCTTGGCACCCGTGGTGGGTGCGCTGGTGGCTCGGGCGTTTAAGTTACCGGCTAGCACGGCAAGATCAGTCGCTTTCAGCAGCTCGACACGAAACTCATTGGTAGTTCTACCATTGGCATTGGCCTTGCCCGAGGAAATCAGAGGGCTCGCTGCGGCAGCAGTCATTACTCAAACTCTGATTGAGTTGGTCAGCGAACTAATTTACATCCGAGCAATTCCTGCTTTGGTGTGGCGCAAAATGTAGATGCCAGGGAAGACCTAAGGACAAAACACCCTGCGCGATTAAACAGGTGCCCACCTGTGCGGCAGCAGCTTATTAAGCTCACTCGCGCGCTGCGTCGGCAGGCGCGTGAGAACATCCTTTAGATAGGCGTACGGATCATGACCATTCAGCCGCGCTGACTGGATCAGGCTCATGATTGCAGCCGCCCGTTTCCCGCTGCGTAGCGACCCGGCAAATAACCAGTTCGAGCGTCCGAGCGCCCATGGCCGTATCTGGTTCTCAACCTGGTTGTTGTCGATGGGCACAGCCCCATCGCCCAGGTAGCGCGTCAGCGCTACCCAGCGATTCAGGCTGTAATCGAGGGCTTTGGCCGTGGCTGATCCGTCGGGCACTAGGTGGCGCTGGGCCAACATCCACTCATGTAATGTTTTGCTGATCGGCACCGCCAGGCAGAGAGGGATGCGGCGGCTACTGGGCTGCCGGTCGTGGGTCTTGGCCCGATGACGGAATCGAGCGCGCCGGCTGCATTGATTCCTGAAGGGTACTGCATCATGCCCAGGCGGCCCATCGCCGAGAATGGAGCCAAAGCCCTATTGCTTGGCGAGTTCAAGCTGAAGGTAACCCGCGAATGCCCTGAATGCCTCGAACTGGACGAGCCAAGAGAGGGGTGCGAGATCTGCGATGGCGAGGGTGAATATGCTCAGCGCCAGACGATCCCTTTGGGACAATATCAAATTCATTTACCGCGAGGCAGTGAAGGGTCTCGCTCTACAGCCGCACGCTATCCTGTAGCGAAAATGCTGGCAGGAGCACATCTGTGCTCCTGCCATGAAATGGAATCTATGCGCCACCTAATGTAACTCCAAAGTCTCCGCAGCACGATTCAGGACTGCAACGGTACCTAGCGCCTGGTCATTATCCACCCAGCTCCACGAGCCGTGACCCAAGATGCCGCCGATGGCTACGAGTCGCAGGTCTTCCGGGTCCACCCCCAACTGGTCCGCTGCCGCAAGTACTGAGAGCAACGCTTGCTCAAGCTGAATTTCCACTTCGT
Organism: Pseudomonas sp. 8_5_2; assembly: GCF_059295255.1. NCBI lineage: Bacteria > Pseudomonadati > Pseudomonadota > Gammaproteobacteria > Pseudomonadales > Pseudomonadaceae > Pseudomonas > Pseudomonas sp. 8_5_2. Next base: position 2,139,237 of record NZ_CM181238.1, on the reverse strand, counting down.
TGGCTGATGACATTGGTCTGTCCTCCGAACGTCCTGTCGCTACCTTCCACTTGCCAAAGCTGACGTAGATTTGGTTGAAGATGGCTCACAAGCGAATACGCGAGCACGTCCCACGCCCCAAGCCAGCGCTTTGGTCATTGACTCTCCGGGCCGGGAATCGAAAGCCTGTTCGTACAATGCAATACCTGATTGAGCATAGACACCGATGAACAACTGCGTGTTGCCTGTGCGAGATAACCTGACTTGCACATCAATCTGAGTGCCATCGTCAAGGATCTCGTCATGGGAGCGGTGGTGAAGACTCGGGTCTGCCCAATCCCAATACGCTTGTCCTCGAGTTCTCATAATTCCTCCGTTAAATTTGATCTGTATTCCTTACTAGAAACCAAAAATAACGAATATATCCCGACAGACAAGCGGAAATTGCAACATTGAGAACTGAAACTGACAATCGGCCAAAACCTGTACATCTTAATATTATTGTACAATTTTCTTCGAAAATCTTTACAGATCGTCGCTTATAGTTCTAGCGAAATGCATCCAGTCCTCAAAGGCTTTGCGTTGAGACTCGAGATCTTCACTCCAGCAAAGCTTTGCGCCATGGCTGTACGCCACACGATTCATGAGCAACGAAGTCGTCTTATCAAGCTCCTTTAGGAGCTGATATGCACGATATTTCTGGTCGGCATTAAGCATTTAATTTTTCCTCATAACGCGCGCAGCCCACTTTCGTTTAAGTAGGGTTTTGCTGGCCGTCTGCCATCTAGACCATCAAACCCCCTGTCTTATTCCCAAAGAAAGCTGAATTCATCAGCTTAAGGAAACGTCATGCCTGAAGAATCAAGCTGATCCAACGTGTGGCAGTCGAGCGCGACCAAGACGGATGGTGGAGCCACCCCGACGAGCCAGACTTCGACGAGGAATATGCCGCCTTCAAAGCCTGGCTTGCTCAGCAGGGTCTGGAGCTGAAGCAGTGGCACATGGACTCGGATACTCGGACTGGATAAGCCAGGCTTGTTGTCGCCCTAAAAACTGCATTGATCAGACCGCCACGCGGTCATTGTCAGCAGCCGATAGACGTATCCTGAAAGGCGTACACCACCTGGTAACACCTGATTTTCACGCGAAACCCTGAGTAAGCACTTGGCTGAAGGTCAGACAATCTAAGAGGAACCAATAACAAGCCAACAAACTCAAGAGATTTCGCGGTGGGGCAAAAAGTGGGGCAAAAATGAATTCACCGCAAAAAACCATAGCCATAAAAAAATCCAGTCACCGTTAAGTGACTGGATTCTTTGGAGTTTTTTGGTCGGGACGGAGTGATTCGAACACTCGACCCCTTGCACCCCATGCAAGTGCGCTACCGGGCTGCGCTACGCCCCGACTGGGCTTGAAGCATGTTCTCAATCCTGCCGAGAACGTTGAAGAATGTACCCTAACCATCTGATAAGTGAAAGCTTTTTCTCAAAAAAATTTCCACTCATCAGAAAAACCCAGGCTCACTTCTTCAACACCACCAGCACATCCTCCAACTCGACAATCATCTGCCGAATCAGCTGCTTGTACTGGCTAGATTCATCCTTGGCCTCATCACTGGAGAGCCGCAACCGCGCCCCGCCAATGGTGAACCCCTGCTCATACAGCAAGGCCCGAATCTGCCGAATCATCAGCACGTCTTGCCGCTGATAATACCGCCGATTCCCCCGCCGCTTAACCGGGTTCAGCTGATCGAACTCCTGCTCCCAATACCGCAGCACGTGCGGCTTTACCGCGCAAAGCTCGCTTACTTCACCAATGGTGAAGTAGCGTTTGCCCGGTATGGGGGGCAGTTCGTCGTTATGGCTTGCTTCCAGCATAGGCCTCAACCCGGGCCTTCAACTTCTGCCCTGGACGAAAGGTGACGACGCGCCGTGCAGTGATCGGGATCTCTTCCCCGGTTTTGGGGTTGCGGCCCGGCCGCTGGCGTTTGTCGCGAAGGTCGAAGTTGCCGAAACCGGACAGCTTGACCTGCTCGTTCTCTTCAAGTGCGTGCCGAATTTCTTCGAAAAACAGCTCGACCAGCTCCTTGGCCTCACGCTTGTTAAGCCCTAGCTCCTCGTACAGCCTTTCGGCCATCTCAGCTTTCGTCAGAGCACCCATGCCGTTATTTCCTTAACGTGGTGTTCAACCTTTGTTCGAGCGAGGTGAGGATGTTTTGCAGGGTAGTGTTCACCTCATCGTCGTTAAGAGTGCGCGATGGATGCTGCCAGGTCAAGCCGACGGCAAGGCTTTTTCTATCAGGATCAATGCCTTTACCTTGGTAGACATCAAACAGCCTGAGGTCTGTGAGCCATTCGCCTGCATTGTCACGAATTAATTCAAGCACCGCGCTGGAAGCCACATCACGGCCGGCGATCAAGGCCAGGTCGCGTCGGGTTTCCGGGAACCTGGACAGTTCGCTGAATTTCGGCAGGCGGCCTTCGACCACTTCACCCAGCACCAGCTCGAACAGGAACACCGGGCGGTCCAGGTCCAGGGCTTTGGCCAGCTCTGGGTGGATGGCGCCGAGGTAGCCGACCAGTTTGCCGTCGCGCTCGATGGCGGCGGTCTGGCCTGGGTGCAGGGCTGGGTGCTTGCCGGCGCTGAAGGTGAAGTCGGCCAGTGCACCGGAGTAGCCCAGCAGGGCTTCGACGTCGGCTTTGACGTCGAAGAAGTCGACGCTGTCGCGGCCGTTGGCCCAGCCTTCTGGCAGGCGGCTGCCGGTGATAACGCCGGCGATCATTGGCTGCTGCTGCAGGTCACCCAGCTGGCCGACAAAGCGCAGGCCGCTTTCGAACAGGCGCACGCGGTCTTGCTGGCGGTTCAGGTTGTGCTGCAGTGCCTTGACCAGGCCTGGCCACAGGGACGCGCGCATGGCGGCCATGTCGCTGGAGATGGGGTTGGCCAGCAGCAGCGGCTCTACGCCCGGGCTGAACAGCTCGAACAGTTTCGGGTCGACGAAGCTGTAGGTGATGGCTTCCTGATAGCCGCGGGCAACCAGCAGGCGGCGCAGGGTTGGCAGGTCACCGCGGGTTTCCGGCTTGCCTTGCGGGGCCAGGCGGGCTTGCGGGTAGCGAACCGGCAGGTTGTTGTAGCCGTACAGGCGGGCCAGCTCTTCGATCAGGTCTACTTCCAGGCTGATGTCGAAGCGATGGCTTGGCACGCTGACGGTCCACTGCCCTTCCCCTTCACGGGTGGTGGTCAGTTCCAGGGCGTTGAGCAGTTGCTCGACCTGGGCTGGGTCCATTTGCATGCCGAGCATCTGGGTGATGCGCTCGTCGCGCAGGGTCACCGGGGCCACTTGTGGCAGGTGCTGCTGGCTGACGGCTTCGACGATCGGGCCGGCTTCGCCGCCAACGATGTCCAGCAGCAGCGCGGTGGCGCGCTCCATGGCTTCGCGGGCCAGCTGCGAATCGACGCCGCGCTCGTAGCGGTGCGAGGCATCGGTGTGCAGGCCGTAGGAACGGGCTTTACCAGCGACGGAAATCGGCTCGAAGAAGGCGCTTTCGAGGAACAGGTCGCGGGTTTTTTCGGTGTTCACACCACTGTGCTCGCCACCCATTACGCCGGCGATGGCCAGGGCGCGGGTGTGGTCGGCGATTACCAGGGTGTCGGCGCGCAGGGCCACTTCCTGGCCGTCGAGCAGGACGAGTTTTTCGCCCTCTTCGGCCATGCGTACGCGGATGCCGCCGTTGATTTCTGCCAGGTCGAAGGCGTGCATCGGCTGGCCGAGTTCGAGCATCACGTAGTTGGTGATGTCGACGGCGGCGTCGATGCTGCGCACGTCGCTGCGGCGCAGGCGCTCGACCATCCACAGCGGGGTCGGCTTGCTCAGGTCGACGTTACGAATAACGCGGCCCAGGTAGCGTGGGCAGGCAGCCGGGGCGCTGACTTCGACCGGGCGCACTTCGTCGTGGGCCGGCGCGACGGCAGGCACCACCGGGCGAGTGACCGGGGTGTCGTACAGGGCGCTGACGTCGCGGGCCAGGCCAGCGATGGACAGGCAGTCACCGCGGTTCGGCGTAAGGCCGATTTCGATGCTGGCGTCGTCCAGGCTCAGGTAGGTGCGAATGTTTTCACCCACCGGGGCGTCGGCAGCCAGTTCCAGCAGGCCGTCGTTTTCTTCGCTGATTTCCAGCTCTGCAGCCGAGCACAGCATGCCGAACGACTCGACGCCGCGCAGCTTGGCCTTCTTGATCTTGAAGTCGCCAGACAGCTCGGCGCCGATCATGGCGAATGGCACCTTGATGCCTGGGCGGGCGTTAGGCGCGCCGCACACGACCTGGAAGGTTTCCTGGCCGTTGGTCACCTGACACACGCGCAGCTTGTCGGCGTCCGGGTGTTGTTCGGTGGCGAGGATTTCGCCCACGACAATGCCGCTGAACTGGCCGGCAGCGGGGGTAACGCTGTCGACTTCGAGGCCGGCCATGGACAGGCGGGCGACCAGTTCGTCACGGGAGACTTGCGGGTTTACCCAACCGCGCAGCCACTGTTCACTGAATTTCATGCTGTTCTCCTGAAAGTTGCGTCGGCATTGACCTAGCGGAATTGCGCGAGGAAGCGCAGGTCGTTGTCGAAGAACAGACGCAAATCGTTGACGCCATAGCGCAGCATGGCCAGGCGCTCGGCGCCCATGCCGAAGGCGAAGCCCTGGAACTCTTCAGGGTCGATGCCGGACATGCGCAGCACGCTTGGGTGCACCATGCCGCAGCCCATGACTTCGAGCCAGCCGGTTTGCTTGCACACGCGGCAGCCGTTGCCGGAACACATCACGCACTGGATGTCGACTTCGGCGGACGGCTCGGTGAAGGGGAAGAACGATGGGCGGAAACGTACCGCCAGTTCTTTTTCGAAGAATACCCGCAGGAATTCTTCGATGGTGCCCTTGAGGTCGGCGAAGTTGATATCGCGATCGATCAGCAGGCCTTCGACCTGGTGGAACATCGGCGAGTGGGTGATATCCGAGTCGCAGCGATAGACGCGGCCCGGGCAGACAATGCGGATCGGCGGCTGGCTGGACTCCATGGTCCGCACCTGCACCGGCGAGGTATGGGTGCGCAGCAGCATGTTGGCATTGAAGTAGAAGGTGTCGTGCATCGCCCGGGCCGGGTGGTGGCCGGGGATGTTGAGCGCTTCGAAGTTGTGGTAGTCGTCTTCGACCTCTGGGCCCTCGGCAATGCCGTAGCCGATGTGGGTGAAGAACTGCTCGATGCGCTCGAGTGTACGGGTGATCGGGTGCAGGCCACCGGTGGCCTGGCCGCGGCCTGGCAGGGTGACGTCAATGCATTCGGCAGCCAGGCGAGCGCTGAGCTCAGCCTCTTCAAAGGCGGCCTTGCGGGCATTGAGCACAACGGTGACGCGCTCTTTGGCGTCGTTGATCAGCGCGCCGACTTTCGGCCGCTCTTCGGCTGGCAGGTTGCCCAGGGTCTTCATCACCTGGGTCAGCTCGCCCTTCTTGCCGAGATAATTAACCCGGATCTGTTCCAGGGCATTGATGTCTTCAGCGCGCTCCACGGCCTCAAGGGCTTGGGAGACCAGCGCATCCAGGTTTTCCATGTACAGACTCCAGATACGAAAATAGGGGAAGAGCTTTGAAGGCTCTTCCCCTATCGATGACGTTCAATGCCCGACGGCGCTAGCGCCGCCGGGTGATTGTCGCGGGTACTTAAGCCAGAACGGCTTTAGCTTTCTCGACAATCGCAGCAAACGCCGCTTTTTCGTTCACTGCCAGATCAGCCAGAACCTTACGGTCGATTTCGATCGAAGCCTTTTTCAGACCAGCGATGAAACGGCTGTAGGACAGACCGTTAACGCGGGCACCGGCGTTGATACGAGCAATCCACAGTGCGCGGAACTGACGCTTCTTCTGGCGACGGTCGCGGTAGGCGTATTGGCCTGCCTTGATGACCGCTTGCTTGGCTACACGGAATACGCGCGAACGTGCACCGTAGTAACCTTTAGCCAGTTTCAGAATTTTTTTGTGACGCTTACGAGCGATAACGCCGCGCTTAACACGAGCCATGAGTAACTTCCTCTATCTTAACCAGAATTAACGAACGCGCAGCATGCGCGCGACTTTCGCCACGTCGGACGGGTGCAGCAAGCTGCTACCACGCAGTTGACGCTTACGCTTGGTCGACATTTTGGTCAGGATGTGGCTCTTGAAAGCGTGCTTGTGCTTGAAGCCCGAAGCTGTCTTCAGGAAGCGCTTCGCAGCACCGCTTTTGGTTTTCATTTTTGGCATGTTGAACTCCGCATTCGAAAAAAATTACACAATAATCATCAGGCCTGCCGTGCCCGGGAGATTACTTCTTCTTTTTGGGGGCGATGACCATCATAAGCTGGCGTCCTTCCATCTTAGGATGCTGCTCAACGGTGCCGTATTCGGCGAGGTCAGCTTCAACCCGCTTCAACAGCTCCATGCCCAGCTCCTGGTGGGCCATCTCACGACCACGGAATCTCAGAGAGATCTTGGCCTTGTCCCCATCGGTAAGGAAACGTACCAGGTTGCGTAGTTTTACCTGGTAATCCCCATCCTCCGTCCCTGGACGAAACTTGATTTCTTTGACCTGGATGATCTTCTGGTTTTTCTTGGCTTCGTTGGCCTGCTTCTTCTTTTCGAAGATGTGCTTGCCGTAGTCCATGACCTTGCAGACCGGTGGTACCGCGTCTGCAGAGATTTCTACCAGGTCCAGCTTCGCTTCATCAGCGATACGCAGCGCTTCATCAATCGAGACGATGCCAACCTGCTCGCCGTCTGCGCCAATTAACCGAACCTCGCGGGCCGAGATATTCTCGTTGATCGGGGCCTTCGGTACAGCACGCTTATCGTTTCTCATTTCACGCTTAATAGTCATTACTCCGATTCTTGGCGACCACGCCGGGAAACCGCTTGTGTCAGCAGCTCTGCGAATTGGGCGACGGGCATGGAGCCCAGGTCAGCGCCTTCGCGAGTGCGCACAGCGACGGTTTGCGTTTCGACTTCGCGGTCCCCTATAACCAAAAGGTACGGGACCTTGAGCAAAGTATGCTCGCGGATTTTAAAGCCGATCTTCTCATTTCTCAAGTCCGACTTGGCACGGAAACCGCTACCGTTCAGAGATTTCTCTACCTCGAGGGCGAAATCGGCCTGCTTGTCGGTGATATTCATGATCACCGCCTGGGTCGGTGCCAGCCACGCCGGGAACACGCCAGCGTAGTGCTCGATCAGCATGCCGATGAAGCGCTCGAACGACCCGAGGATGGCGCGGTGCAGCATGACCGGGCGCACACGGCTGTTATCTTCGGCGATATAGCTGGCATCCAGGCGCTCTGGCAGGTTCGGGTCGTACTGCAGGGTACCACACTGCCAGTTACGGCCGAGGCAATCGCGCAGGGTAAACTCGATTTTCGGGCCGTAGAAGGCGCCCTCGCCCGGCTGGTATTCCCACTCAAGGCCCGATTCGTTCAGGGCGTCGGCCAGCGCTGACTCAGCGCGGTCCCACAGCTCTTCGGAACCGACGCGCTTGGCCGGACGCGTGGACAACTTCATGGCGATGTCGCTGAAGCCGAAGTCCTTGTACACGTCCAGGGTCAGCTTGATGAAGTCTGCGGCTTCTTTCTTCACCTGTTCTTCGGTGCAGAAGATGTGCGCATCGTCCTGTACGAAGCCACGCACGCGCATGATGCCGTGCAGGGCGCCGGAAGGCTCGTTACGGTGGCAGGCACCAAACTCGGCCAGGCGCAGCGGCAGGTCGCGGTAGCTTTTAAGGCCCTGGTTGAACACCTGCACGTGGCACGGGCAGTTCATCGGTTTTACCGCGTAGTCACGGCTTTCCGACGAAGTGGTGAACATGTTCTCGGCGTAGTTGGACCAGTGGCCGGAACGCTCCCAGAGAATGCGGTCGACAACCTGCGGGGTCTTGATTTCCAGGTAGCCGTTGGCGCGCTGAACCTGGCGCATGTACTGCTCAAGCACCTGGTACACCGTCCAGCCATTGGCGTGCCAGAACACCATGCCCGGGGCTTCTTCCTGCAGGTGGAACAGGTCGAGCTGCTTGCCGATCTTGCGGTGGTCGCGTTTTTCGGCTTCTTCGATGCGCTGGATGTAGGCTGCCAGCTGCTTCTTGTCAGCCCAGGCAGTGCCGTACACGCGTTGCAGCTGCTCGTTCCTGGCATCGCCGCGCCAGTAGGCGCCGGACAGCTTGGTCAGCTTGAATGCCTTGAGGAAGCGGGTGTTGGGCACGTGCGGGCCGCGGCACATGTCGACGTATTCTTCGTGGTAGTACAGGCCCATGGCCTGTTCATCCGGCATGTCTTCGACCAGGCGCAGCTTGTAGTCTTCGCCACGGGTGGTGAACACGTCGATGACTTCGGCACGCGGCGTGACCTTCTTGATCACGTCGTAGTCTTTTTCGATCAGCTGCATCATGCGCTTTTCGATGGCGGCCATGTCTTCCGGGGTGAAGGGCCGCTCGTAGGCGATGTCGTAGTAGAAGCCTTCGTCGATGACCGGGCCGATCACCATTTTGGCGGTCGGGTAAAGCTGCTTCACCGCGTGGCCGACCAGGTGGGCACACGAGTGACGGATGATCTCCAGTCCCTCTTCATCTTTAGGGGTGATGATCTGCAGGGTGGCGTCGTGGTTGATCAGGTCGCAGGCGTCGACCAGTTTGCCGTCGACCTTGCCGGCGACGGTGGCCTTGGCCAGGCCGGCACCGATCGAAGCGGCAACGTCGGCTACGGATACGGCGTGATCGAACGAACGTTGACTGCCATCGGGAAGAGTAATTACGGGCATGGCGCCTCCTCTCCTAGTGGTGACCCCTACCAAAGGTCACGTGGGTTGGGATGAGCCAGTACAAGATCCGGCCTGCCTTCCTTCATCAAGGAAGCCTGCCTCACAGTGGCAGAAGCCTTTCGGCTTGTCAGGGGCGAACCAGAGTGACTGGAAAGAAAAAAGATAGCTGCAGCCGGCACAGTGCGACCACAAGCCGAGCATGCTAGCACGCGGGTTGCACCCCAAGCAGAAATATTTGGCAATTGCGCCGAAGCGGTGAACTAACGCGGAAAAATACCGCTCAGACTTTGGGAAGCAACCTACTCTTGATGAGACCTTGACCCAAGGAGTAACCGGTTATGAGATTTCAGTCCCTTCTGGCCGTATGTGCCATGAGCGCCCTGCTGCCGCTGGCGGCTCACGCAGGTGATTTCCCGCCAGGTAAGGAGAAAGACTACATGACCCAGTGCCGGCAGGTAGCGACAAACCAGGGCGTGAGCGCCGAAATGGCAACCAAGCACTGCTCGTGCGGCGCGCAAGCCATCAAGAAAAACTTCACCGATGCAGAGATTGCCGACCTCGATAGTAGTGACGGGGTGGATGCCAAGCTGATGGCCAAGGCCCAAAACGTTGTAAAAAAGGCCTGCACACCCCATAGCTGAAGCCTTAAAGCGGGGTTGGCGAGCATTTATTTGAGCTGAATCAGCTTCTGATGAATGTAAAAGGCGCTACACGCGCAGAATTAGACTATGATGTTGTCCGTGCTCCGTAGCTTTCGCCGCATTGCACTACTGAAAATTTAATGTCTGGAGATTCATCCCATGTCCAATCGCCAAACCGGCACCGTCAAATGGTTCAATGATGAGAAAGGCTTCGGCTTCATCACCCCACAAGGCGGCGGCGACGACCTGTTCGTTCACTTCAAGGCCATCGAATCCGACGGCTTCAAGAGCCTGAAAGAAGGCCAGACTGTTTCCTTCGTCGCCGAGCGCGGCCAGAAGGGCATGCAGGCTGCACAGGTTCGTCCGGAGTAATTCGGAAGCTGTGAAAAAACCCGCCCTTGTGGCGGGTTTTTTTATGGGCCACCGCCCCTGAAGCCGGCGCCGAGCTGGTAGGAGCAGCCTTGTGCTGCGAAGTGGCCCACATGGCCGGCACATAATGGTCGGTCAGTGCCGGCCTCTTCGCAGCTCGAGGCTGCTCCTACTGATACAGAGGGCGGAGCCAGGCTGCGAGTTTAACCGCAGTTGACGCGGGTCACGGTGCCCTGCTCGTTTACATTCAGGTTCAGACGCTCGGAGCGATATTCCAGGGTAACCACATCGTGGGGCTTGAGAATGCGCGCCATCTGCGAACCACTGGCCTTGCGTGCCTGCTCCAGCAGCTCGGCGCTGCCCTGCTTGCCGATGGCGAAATCGGCGCCGCTGGCTTCGCAGCGGCCATCGTTGCCGGCTGGGGATTCTGGCGCCTTGCCACCCCCAGCGCTGCCACCAGTGCTGCAACCAGCCAGGACAGCTGCCACAGCCAGGGTTGCCAACAAAGCACGGGTACGGAACATGAATCCTCCTAAATCGGTGTGGGAACTGCCTGATACGACAGTTCCGCCAAGCGTTGGTTGCAAAACCGGACAAGTCTGCCTCAACCCGGCGTGTCAGGCGAAAGGTAATCGTGACCGAATTTTACCGCTTAACTGACGAGGCGCTTGGTTTGCCCTGCAAAGTCATGATTTACTTTAGGAAGTGAAGGCACAATGCCTCCTGCGAACATCAGGATCCGGTGTTCGCCCTTTCGTCCCGGGCCGCAAGCGAGAGCCTTTCATGAGCAGCCACAGCATCGATGCCGATATCAAGGTCAGGTGGGCCGAGGGCCAGAGCGCCTATAGCCCCAGTACCCCCGAGGAATTGCTATTGATTGCCGTCGACCTGCTGGTGCGCGATCGCGGCAGCGAGGCGGCACGCAGCTTTATCGACCAGGTGTTCGAGCGGTTTGCTTCGCATGCCGCTGTTCCGATCGCGCCAAACGGGCGTTGAGCGGGTTGGGCTGCATCGGGACTGACAGGCGCCGCATATTTTCCGGTAACCACCTGTCAGCCCTGATGCAATCCCTGACGGACTGCCTTGCCAGCGATCGACGGCCAACACCCACCTTCAAAAGGTCACACCAGAAACAAGCGCAATATTGCTATAGGGCTGACACTCCCCAGTACGCACCACCGCCCGGGCACTGCGCGACAGCACCTTGAATTCTTCATGGCTCAGCCATTCCCGCTTGCCCAGCTTGCCCTTCAAGCGCTCGATCTCGACCAGCGCCGGCGGCACCACTTTCTGCATCTCCTCCGCCAGCACATGCCGCTCGACCTGCAATTCGCTCAGCACCACCCGCAACACGCTGGCGAAATCCGGCAGCCCCGGGGTGATGGCCAGGTCAATCAGCTCGACCCCCGGCGGCACTGGCAACCCGGCATCACCGATCACCAGAATATCGCCATGCCCCATGCCGGCAATGGTCCGCGACAGGGCAACGTTCAGCAGCGGGGTTTTCTTCATGGCGCTAGCTCCGCCAGATAAGGAATGGACGGCTGGGCCCCGGCGCGGGTGACCGACAGGGCCGCTGCGCGCTGGCCGAAGGCGATGGCCTCGCCCTCCCCCAGCCCGCGCACCAGGCCAGCGGCAAAGCCGCCGATGAAGGTATCGCCGGCAGCAGTGGTGTCCAGCGGTTGCACCACCGGCGCCGGATAGTGCTGATGGCCTTGGGCGCTCACCCGCAACGCCCCTTGCGCGCCCAAGGTGATGATGACCTTGCCCGCCCCCAGTTGCAGCAAGCGCTCGCCGGCCCGCCGGGCACTGCCCTGGTCGGTGACCGCAATACCGGTCAGGGCCTCGGCCTCACTCTCGTTGGGGGTGAGGTAGTCGATGTGCGCGAACCAGTCCGCGGGCAACGGGCCCGTGGCGGGCGCGGGGTTGAGGATCACCTGCTTGCCCAGCTCACGCCCCCTGGCCAGGGTCCAGGCCACGGTATCCATGGGCACCTCCAGCTGGCAGATGATCACCTCGGCCGCCTGCAGCAACGCATCAAACGCCTTTACCGATTGTGGCGTCAGCAGGCCATTGCCGCCGGGGATGATGACGATGCAGTTCTGACTGGCGGCATCCACGGTAATCAGCGCTATCCCGCTGGACACCCCCGGGCAAGTGCTGACGCCCTGGCAGTCGATGCCCTCGACGTACAAGGCCCGGTGCAGTTGCCGGCCATAATCATCGTCACCCACGTTGCCGATCATCGCCACGCTGCCGCCCAGCCGCGCCACTGCCACCGCCTGGTTGGCACCTTTGCCGCCCGGCACGGTGAAAAAACTGTCGCCAGGCAGCGTTTCGCCGGCCCGGGGCAGGCGCTGCGCGCGGGCCACCAGGTCCATGTTGAGGCTACCGACCACCACGACCTTGGCATTCATGACATTTCCTTAGCGTTAGCGGTAATCGTTGAACAGGTCCGGGCGCGGCCCGGTGGACTCGCGCAAGACAATGCGCGGGGCAACGATGCGTTGCTCTGCCGCGCCTTGGCGGGGCGTACCGATGCGCGCCAGCAACAGCGACGCGGCGTTTTCGCCAAGCTCGCGAATCGACTGGCCCACCGTGGTCAGCGGTGGGTACACGTAACGGCTCAGTTCGATGTCGTCGAAACCGATCACCGACAACTCGCCAGGTACGTTGATATTGCGTTCGGCCGCCGCACGCAGCACGCCAAAGCCGATCATGTCGTTGCCGGCAAAAATCGCGGTGGGCCGCTCGCCCTCCAGCACCCGGGCTGCCGCTGCATGGCCACCGGGGCTGGTGAAGTCGCAGTGCAGCACGCGGCTGCCCTGTACTTGCACCCCGGCTTCGGCCATGGCCCGGCGAAAACCGCCGAGGCGCAGCTGGGTGACGCCGGTTTCGGCGGGGCCGCCGATGTAGGCGATGTCCCGATGGCCAAGCTCCAGCAGGTGCCGGGTGGCCAGGTAGGCGCCCTGCTCGTGGTCGATGCGCACCAGGTCGGCATCGACGCCTTCCAGTTCACGGTCGACGATCACCATAGGCGTGCGCACGCAGGCCAGGCTTTGCAGCAGGTCGCTGTCCTGGCCCACCGAGGCCACCACCAGGCCGTCGATGCGCTTTTCCAGCAGCACGCGCAGGTAGCTGCGCTGCTTTTGCGGGTTGTCGTCGGAATTGCACAAGATCACGCAGTAGCCGTTGCGTTCGCAGACGTCTTCGATGCCCCGCGCCAGCTCGGCGAAATACGGGTTGACGCTGTTGGGCACCAGCAAGCCGATGGTGGCCGTGCTGCGCGCCTTCAGCGAGCGCGCCACGGCACTGGGCACGTAGTCGAGCTCGACGATGGCGGCTTCTACCTTCAACCGTACCTGCTCGCTGACAGGCCGGGTCTTGTTCAGTACATGGGACACGGTGGTGTAGGAAATACCCGCCAGTGCCGCGACATCTTTGATGGTTGCCATGGTTTCAGTTCCGCCGGGCTGCACGCCGGCTGCGGTAAGTGTCCAGCACCACGGCGATGACGATCACCGCCCCGGTGATGATGCGTTTGGTGGGTTCGCTGGCGCCGATCTGCGCCAGCCCGGCGGCCAGTACAGAAATGATCAGTACGCCAAAAAAGGTGCTGATGACCGAGCCGCGCCCGCCCATCAGGCTGGTGCCGCCAATCACCACGGCGGCGATCACCTGCAGCTCCAGGCCGGCGCCGGCATTGGGGTCGGCCGCTTCCAGCCGCGATATCTGGAACAGCGCGGCCAGGCCGGCGAGCAGGCCCATCAGGGCGAACACCAGCACTTTGTACGGGCGCGGGTCGATGCCGGCCAGGCGCACGGCCTCTTCGTTGGTGCCGATACCGATCAGGTAGCGGCCGAACACGGTGCGGGTCAGCACCAGATGGGCCAGCACGATCACCAGCAAGGCGATGATGAACGCAGGGGAAATACCGAACGCGACCGGGTCGGAGAACCAGGCATAGGCATCGCCGATATAGGCAGTGCGCGAGTCGGTGAACTGGTAGGCCAGGCCACGGGCCATTTCCAGCACGCCGAGCGAAACGATGAACGACGGAATGCGCCAGGCCACGGTGACGGCGCCGGTAATGCTGCCCGCCAGCGCGGCCACGGCCATGCCCAGCAGCGCCGAAGGCAGCACGCCCCAGCCCCAGCCCAGAATCGCCACGCTTACCGCCGAGGCCGCCAGCGCAAGCACCGAACCCACCGACAGGTCGATGCCGCCAATGATCAGCACAAAGGTCATGCCTACCGCCAACACCATCAGGTCGGGGATCTGGTTGGCCAGGGTGCTGAAGGTGTTGTAGGACCAGAAATGGCTGCTGAGCAACGAGAACAGCACGATCATCGCCAACAAGGCGCCGGCCAGGCCCAGGTAGGTGCCCAGGCCATGGTAGCTGCCACTGCGGCGCACGGGGGTAGCGCCCTGGCTGTCAAGCGGGGTGGTTTTCATGCGTCCATCCTGGGGGCTGCATCATGCAGCAGCGCGTCACGTTTCTGATAACCGGCGAAGGCGGCCGCCAGCAGCTGGTCCTGGCTCCAGTGGTCACGGTCGAAGGTGTCGATCAGGCGGCCGGCGGACAGCACGGCGATGCGGTCGCAGATCAGCATCAGCTCGCGCAAGTCGCTGGACACCACTACCAGCGCCTTACCCTGGCGCGCCAATTCGGCCAGCAGGCCATAGATGTCGAACTTGGCTCCGACGTCTATGCCACGGGTGGGCTCGTCGAACAGCAATACCTGGCAGTCGCGCTCCAGCCAGCGGCCAATCACCACCTTCTGCTGGTTGCCGCCAGACAATTCGCCCACCACCTGGTGGGTGCCGGCACTGCGGATGCGCATGGCCTGGATCTGGCGCTCGGCCAGGGCCCGCTCGGCCTCGCCCTCGAGTACACCGGCGCGCGACACCGCGCCGAGGTTACCCAAGGCAATATTGGCGCTGATCGACTGGGTCAACAGCAGGCCTTCGCCTTTGCGGTCTTCGGTAATCAAGGCAATACCGGCCCGCACCGCCGCCCTGGGCGAATCGATCTTTACGGCCTGCAGTGGCTGGCCCAGCGCGATGCTGCCGCTGTCGGCACGGTCAGCGCCGTAGATCAGCCGCAGCAGCTCGGTACGGCCGGCGCCGATCAGGCCGGAGATGCCGAAAATCTCCCCTGCCCTGACCTCGAACGACACTTCGCGCACCTTGTCAGCGCGGCTGAGCTTGTCGACCTTCAGCAGCGGCGCGCCGATCTGCCGGCGGCCCAGGTCGATATGCTCGCCCAGTTCGCGGCCGACCATCAGGTTGACCAGCTCGGCGCTGCTGTAGCGCTGGATCGGCTCGTCGCACACCAGCTTGCCGTCGCGCAGCACGACGATGCGCTGGGCCACGCGCTGCAGCTCTTCGAGCCGGTGCGAAATATAGACGATGGCCACCCCGCGCTGGCGCAGCCGTTCGATCTGGGTGAACAGCAGCTCCACCTCGCGCGCGGTGAGCATGGCGGTGGGCTCGTCGAAAATCAGCACATGGCAGTCGCCGATCAGGTTGCGGGCGATTTCGACCATCTGCTGATGGCCGATGCCCAGCTCGCCGACCGGGGTGTCCGGGTCGATGGCGTCGAGGCCGACGTGGGCCATGGCAGCGGTGGCCAGCTGGCGCAGGCGCTTGTGACTGATCCAGCCAAAACGGCTGGGCAGGTTGTCGAGAAACAGGTTCTCGGCCACGGTCAGGGTCGGCAGCAGGTTCAGCTCCTGCATGACCATGCGTATACCCATGCGCTCGGCCTCGCTGCGGCTGCCGGGCGCATAGGCCTGGCCGCGGTAGCGCATGTGGCCGGTGGTGGGGGTTTCCAGACCACTGATCAGCTTGGACAGGGTGCTCTTGCCGGCGCCGTTTTCGCCGGTCAGGGCCAGCACTTCGCCGGCACGCAGGTTCAGGCTGACCTCGCCCAGCACGGGCTGGGCGTAGGTCTTGCCCAGGCCGCTGGCGGCGAGCACCACTTCATTGGCCGATGCCGGCATGGCCGTTTCTCCTGGCAGCGTCAGGGCTTCTTGGTGATGAGTTCGACCGGGGTCTGGATGACATTGTCGGCATCCACATCGGGCTTCTCGCCCTTGACCATTTTCAGCGCGGCCTGAATACCGTAAACGGCCTGCTGACTGGCAGCCTGGTCGAGGGTGGCGAGCACGCGGCCATCGGCAAGCATCGGCTTGATGGCGTTGATGTTGTCGTAGCCCACCACTTGCACCTGCCCGGCCTTGCCGGCGGCGCGCACGGCCGACACGGCGCCCAGGGCCATGCTGTCGTTGCCGGCCAGCAGGGCTTTCAGGTCGGGGTACTCGTTGAGCATGGACGCGGCAACCGCGTTGCCTTTGTCGATTTCCCAGTTGCCGCTCTGCACCGAAACGATCTGCATTTGCGCGGCATCCATGGCGTCCTTGAAGCCGGCGGTGCGCTGCTGGGCGTTGGTGGTGGTCGGCACGCCTTCGATGATGCCCACCTGGTCGCCGGCCTTGAGCTTCTGGCTGGCCAGGTAATCGCCGACCATGCGTGCGCCCTTGCGGTTGTCGGGGCCCACAAAGGGCACGCTGATGCCTTTGCTCTTGAGCAGCTCAGGGTCCAGGCGGTTGTCGATGTTGATCACCACCACGCCCTTGTCCATTGCCTTCTTGACCGCCGATACCAGCGCCTTCGAATCAGCAGGGGCAATAACCAGGGCCTTGGCGCCGGCATTGACCATCTGCTCGACGATGCGGATCTGTTCGCCGGTGTCGGTTTCGTTCTTGATGCCGTTGGCGACCAGCTCGAATTGGTCGGGGTGGGCTTTCTGGTAGTCCTTGGCGCCGTCTTCCATGGTGCGGAAGAATTCGTTGGCCAGCGACTTCATGACCAGGGCGACCTTGGGCGGGTCTTCGGCGTGGGCGGCGGAAAACGGCAGGGTGAGGGACAGCGAGGAAACGACAGCGAGGGCCAGCAGACGACCGGGGAACGGCAGTTTCATGGACGATGACTCCGAATCTTGTTTTTTTATCGGATCGCAAACGTTTGCGTTGACTAACTATGGTAACAGGACCGTGGTTTGTCAATGCCGCTTGGCTATCGTTGGCCAAAACACTGCTGGCCCGATTATCCAGATTTTTTCCGAAAAACCGAACACCTTTTCCTATGCTTGTTCGGAATCTCGAATGGAATGCTTGCCTTTGCAGGCGCGGCCTTGTGTCGCGATGGGCTGCGCAGCAGCCCCAGGATGGATGATTCAGCGAAGAAAGTCGGGGCTGCTACGCAGCCCATCGCGGCACAAGGCCGCTCCTACAGACAGCACGCTCCGGTGTGGTATGAAAAGTGCCTGAAACACGGGGCGACACAACAAACGTCTCATTAGGAAGAGAGAACAATAACGATGAATGCCGCACTGAAAACCTTCGCCCCCAGCGCACTCGCCCTGCTGCTGATCCTGCCCGCCACCGCCTCGGCCAAAGAAGCCGAAACCCAGCAGAAGCTGGCCAACGTGGTCATCCTCGCCACTGGCGGCACCATTGCCGGTGCTGGCGCCAGCGCCGCCAACAGCGCCACCTACCAGGCCGCCAAGCTGGGCGTCGACAAGCTGATCGCCGGCGTGCCGGAACTGGCCGATATCGCCAACGTCCGCGGCGAGCAGGTGATGCAGATCGCCTCCGAAAGCATCACCAACGAAGACTTGCTGAAACTGGGCAAGCGCGTTGCCGAACTGGCCGACAGCAACGACGTCGACGGTATCGTCATCACCCACGGCACCGACACCCTGGAAGAGACCGCGTTCTTCCTCAACCTGGTGGAAAAGACCGACAAGCCGATCGTGGTCGTCGGTTCGATGCGCCCGGGCACCGCCATGTCCGCAGACGGCATGCTCAACCTGTACAACGCCGTGGCCGTGGCCGGCGACAAGCAGTCGCGTGGCAAGGGCGTGCTGGTGACCATGAACGACGAGATCCAGTCGGGTCGTGATGTCAGCAAATCGGTCAACATCAAGACCGAAGCCTTCAAGAGCGCCTGGGGCCCGATGGGCATGGTAGTGGAAGGCAAGTCCTACTGGTTCCGCCTGCCGGCCAAGCGCCACACGGTCAACTCCGAGTTCGACATCAAGCAGATCAGCAGCCTGCCGCAGGTGGACATCGCCTATGGCTATGGCAACGTCACCGACACCGCCTACAAGGCGCTGGCACAGGGCGGTGCCAAGGCGCTGATCCATGCTGGTACCGGCAACGGTTCGGTGTCGTCGCGGGTGGTGCCGGCGCTGCAGGAACTGCGCAAGAATGGCGTGCAGATCATCCGTTCGTCCCACGTCAACCAGGGTGGCTTCGTGCTGCGCAACGCCGAGCAGCCCGATGACAAGAACGACTGGGTCGTGGCCCATGACCTGAACCCGCAGAAGGCGCGGATTCTGGCGATGGTGGCGATGACCAAGACCCAGGACAGCAAAGAGCTGCAGCGGATCTTCTGGGAGTATTGATCGCTTAACCCAAGGAAGCCGGGGCACCCTCGTGCCCCGCTTCCCTGGGTCTCACCCCTGCAGGTTCATGACCATTTCATGCCAGGCCATGCCGCCGTGGTCAGAGGGCGAAGGCTGTACGTACTGATAGCCCATCTTGCGGTACAACTCGACGTGCTGTTCCTTGCACATCAGGTGAATGGTCTGCTTGCCCTGCGCCTTCATGCGCTGGATGAATTCATTCATCAGCAACCTGGCGTAGCCTTTGCCCTGTTCTGCCGGGTCGACCACTACCGACATGATCACCACGTTGGGTGCCTGCGGGTCGTGGCCGACCAGTTCCTTGAACGCTTCGTCGGACATCACTACCTGGTGGGCGCAGCCGCTGTTGATGAAGCCGACGATGCCTTGCGAGTCTTCGAGCAGCAGGAAGCCTTGCGGGTACTGGCTGATACGGGTGCGGATCTTTTCCAGGGTGGCGGCTTCGTCACCCTCGTAGGCGCCAATCTCGATGGCGTAGCAGCGCTCGGCGTCTGCCACGACAGGCTGGCGGAATTGCGTGTTGCTCATGGGACAGGCTCCAGAATCAGTTTGATTGTATTATCGCAGTGCATGGCACCGGCTGCGCCGGTGAGCGCTGGCAAGCCAGGCTCCCACCGATACTGCAGATGGCTTGACACCCATGCAGTCGAAGCAGGAGCGGCCTGGGGAATCAAGGCTCGATACGCTTCAGGTCATTCAACAACTCCATCAACTGCTGCAGCTTCTGTTCGTCAAACTGCGCTTGGATCGGCCCGGTGGGGAGTATTCCGGGCCAGCCCCAAAACCTGTCAGCAACACCGTTACCGGAACCGATACTCCAACCCCGCCCCCGCATACCAGGAGCGCCCAGGCGCTGCCTCGTAGTACCGCCCATTGCCGTCGCCGACAATCACCGACCCCACGTACTGCCGGTCAAACAGGTTGTCCAGCCGCACCAGCTGGTGGAACGTCCACGCCCCGACATGCTGCTCGAACCGCGTGCGCCAGTTGAACACGGCATACGCCGGCGCCGCCTTGGCGCTGTTGCTGTCATCCACGTAGACCTTGCTGCGGTACTGGCCTTCAACACCCATGCTGATGGACGCGACGGGCTTCCACAGCAGCTCGCCATACAGGTTGTCGAGCGGCACACCGGGCAACCGGTTACCGCTTTCGATGGTCTGACTGACATCCTCGGCGTAGCGCGCATCGGTGCGGGTGTAGACCAGGGTGGTCTGCCACTGCTCGCTCAGGTCACTCTGCAGGCTCGCCTCAAAACCGCGCCGCACAGTACGCCCGGCATTGCGATAGCTGGTGCGGCCGTCTTTTGAACTGTCGACGACGATTTCGTCATCGGTCCGAATCTCATACACCGCCGCATTCAGCCGCGTGCGTTCGCCAAGCCGGTACTTCACGCCCATTTCATACTGCATGCTGGTGGCGGGTTCGAGGCCGAAGTTGAAGCTTTCGGCGGTACCCGGGGCATAGGCCATCTCGGCCTGCGTGGGGGTTTCGAAGCCTTTGCCAACACTCACGTAGCCACGCAGGTCAGGCGTGAACGCGTACATCACCGACAGCGAAGGTGTGGCCTGCTGGTACTTTTTCGAGCCGCTGGAATCACCGTTGGCCAGGTAATGGTCATCTACCCGCATTTCCATCGTGCTGTAGCGCAGCCCCAGCTCGCTGGTCCAGTTGCCGATTTCCCAGTGGGCCTGAAGGTACGGGTCCAGGCTGGTGGCGGTGTCCTGCTCGTCACGGCGCAGTTCGCCCTTCACGCCTAGCTGATCGCCGCTGAAGTTCTGGTAGCCGCGGCGGTCGTCCTTGCTCTGGTCGTAATCGGCGCCGACGGTAAAGGTGAGGTTGCCCGGCACAGCGGCAACCGGCTGGATCCAGCGCAGGGTGCCACCGTGAAACTGCCGATCAAAATCCACCACCCCGCCACCGCGCTGGCTGTTGGAGGCAACTGCCCTGGGAATGGACAGGTACTGCACCACACTGCGCTGCCCCGCATACAGGTTGAACTGCAGCGTGGCATCGCCGAAATAGCGCTCGTAGTTTATGCCAAGCTGCTGATGATCGATGCTCTTGCGGGTGTTGTAGGTATCCGCCACTGGGGCGCTTGAACGCGGGTCGTGTTTGTAGGCGTCCCAGGTCTGCCCCAGCGGGTCCTGCGTGTTGTTCTGCTCCAGGCTGCTGTAGATCAGCGCCAGGCGCGAGTCATCGTCGAGCTTGAAATTGACCTTGGCGAAGGTCTGATCGCGACGCGCGGCACTGTGGTCGCGGTAGCCATCGGTGTCCATGCGCGATGCATCCAGGACGAAACCGGCGGTGTCGGTACCGCCTTCGGCAGACAGGTGGTTCTTGTTGCCATCGCTGCCGAAGGTGGTTTCGGCGCCGACCCGGGCCGGCCCCTGGCCGTCACGGGTGAACATCTGGATCACCCCACCGGCATTGCTGCCGTACAGCGTCGCGGCAGGGCCGCGCAGCACCTCGATGCGCTCGGCCACGTCCAGGTTGAGCGTGGCCGCCTGCCCCTGGCCATCGGGGGTGCTGGCGGGTATACCGTCGCTCAGCAGCTTGATGCCGCGTACACCGAACGCTGAACGGGCACCGTAGCCGCGCGAGGAAATCTGCAGGTCCTGGGCGTAGTTCTGGCGGTTCTGCACCACCAGCCCCGGCACCTTGGTCAGAACTTCCGACAGGTTGACGCCAAGCTGGCCGTCGGTGCCGTTGGACAGGTCAACGGTATCGACCGAAAACGGCAAGTCGAAGCTGCTGGTGGGCGCATAGGCACCGGTGACCACCATGGGGTCCATGACCACCACATCGGGGGCACGGGGGGCGGCATGGCCAGCGGCATTCATGCCCCCTGCCAGAAACAGGGCAAGGCCCGTGCGTGCGGGTAAACGAGAAGGGATTTGATACATGCAAAACTTCCTGAAACCCAGGCCGACCCTTTGCAGGTCACGCCCGGGGCAACGCCACCGTGCGGCTGGCACGGTATACGAAAGCAGATAGATGAATTCAAAGGGTCTTGGTAACGCAGGCCTAGATCCTGTTGATGTAACAGTGGCCTTGGGTGCTGACCACCGACAGCCGCTTCTCGATTGCCCTGCCCTGGTAATCCAGCGCAATGCGCACGATCTGCAGCAGCGGCGCGCCTGGCTCCAGACCCAACAACTGGGCCTGATCGGCATCGGCACAGATAGCGAAAATACGCTCATCGGCATGCGCCACCGTTGC
Source organism: Pseudomonas sp. 8_5_2 (assembly GCF_059295255.1). Lineage (NCBI taxonomy): Bacteria > Pseudomonadati > Pseudomonadota > Gammaproteobacteria > Pseudomonadales > Pseudomonadaceae > Pseudomonas > Pseudomonas sp. 8_5_2. The sequence goes on along the minus strand of NZ_CM181238.1, from coordinate 2,117,714 downwards.
CCCGAAGCGCTGCTGATATAGCCGGTAGAGGGTGTTGGGCAGCACTTCCGGCTGGCGCTCCAGGCCGAAGAAACGCTCGGCACACAGGATGATGTCTTCGTAGATGGCTGGCTTGCCGTCCAGTTCGCGGATACGCGAAATATGGATGACCTTGGCCCCCGGCTGCAGGCCCAGCGCTTGTGCTTCCTGCACGCTGGCCTTGCGTACCTTGCGCCCCAGCACGATCGACACCGGCAGGCAGCGTTCGCCGTCCGGGCGGCAGATATTGAAGAAACGGAACAAGGCATGGTCACCATCATGGGTGGCAACCGACGTTCCCTTGCCCTGCTGGCGTACCACCACATTCTCGGCCACCAGCTCATTGAGCGCCTTGCGCAGCGTGCCGACGCTGACCTGATAAGTGGTCGCCAATGCCGCCTCGCTGGGAATGAACGTGCCAGGTGACCACTCCCCTGACTGGATGCGCTCCATCAGCAAGTCTTTGATCTGCATGTACAGCGGCTGAAAGGTCGGGGCCTTGGGCGGATTTTGCAGGGCGTCGTTCATGGGCATCTGGCGTCGGCAGTTCGTAGAGCTGGAGTATAACCCGAACGAGGGAAAAAGCATCTCGCCTTGACTATCCTACAACCTATGTCCTATACATGACCTACGGCATATGAATGACCGTCACAGGAGAACAACAATGAGCATTGATTTTGTCGTCCACGACGCCGACGACGCTGTCGGCGTCGTCGTAGTCGAAGGCGTGCAGGCGGGCCAGAAGTTGACAGGTTGGGTCATGGACCAGGACCAGACCCTGGAATTCGTGGTGCGTGACGCCATCCCGATCGGCCACAAACTGGCCATTCGTGACCTGCAGGAAGGCGATACCGTGATCAAGTACGGGGTCGATATCGGCCGGGTCGTCAAGCCCATCCGTGAAGGCGAGCACCTCCACGTCCACAACGTCAAAACCAAGAGGTGGTAAGCATGGAACTCAACGGGCGCACTTTCCTGGGCTACCGCCGCGACAATGGCCGTGTGGGCATTCGCAACCACGTGATCATCCTGCCGGTGGACGACATCTCCAATGCCGCTGCCGAAGCGGTGGCCAACAACATCAAGGGCACCCTCGGGCTGCCCCACCCTTATGGTCGGCTGCAGTTCGGCGAGGACCTGGAGTTGCACTTCCGCACCCTGATCGGCACCGGCTGCAACCCCAACGTCGCAGCAGTGGTAGTGATCGGCATCGAGCCAGGCTGGACCCGACGCGTCGTCGAGGGTATCCGCGCCACCGGCAAACCGGTGGAAGGCTTCTGGATCGAGCAGAACGGCGACCACAACACCATCTGCGCCGCCTCGCGCAAGGCCCGCGAGTTCGTGCAGTACGCCACCGAGCTGCGCCGCGAGGCATGCGACATCAGCGAGTTGTGGGTGTCGACCAAGTGTGGCGAGTCCGACACCACTTCCGGCTGTGGCGCCAACCCCACCGTCGGCAACGCTTTCGACAAGTTGTACGCCCAGGGCTGTACCCTGGTGTTTGGCGAAACATCAGAGCTGACTGGCGGCGAGCACCTGGTCGCCGAGCGTTGCAGCACCCCGGCGGTGCGGGAGAAATTCCAGTTCATGTTCGACCGCTACAGCGCCATGATCGACCGCTGGAAAACCAGCGACCTGTCCGAGTCGCAACCGACCAAGGGCAACATCGAGGGGGGCCTGACCACCATCGAGGAAAAAGCCTTGGGCAATATCCAGAAGATCGGCCGTAAATGCCGGGTGGACGGTGTGCTGGACAAGGCTGAGGAACCCACCGGGCCGGGCTTGTGGTTCATGGACTCGTCGTCTGCCGCCGCCGAAATGGTGACCTTGTGCGCAGCGTCCGGGTATGTGGCGCATTTCTTCCCCACCGGGCAGGGCAACGTCATCGGCAACCCTATCTTGCCGGTGATCAAGATCTGCGCCAACCCGCGCACCTTCCGTACCATGGGTGAGCATATCGATGTCGATGTATCTGGCCTGCTGCGGCGCGAGATAAACATGGACGATGCGGGCGACCGCCTGCTCGACATGCTGATGCGCACTGCCAACGGGCGCTTCACCGCCGCCGAAGCGCTGGGGCACCGCGAGTTCGTGCTGACCCGGTTGTTCGAAAGCGCCTGACCGGCCACGCCGTTGCCTGCCACGGGCAACGGCGTTGGTTTTTTGCCTGCGTTCAAGAAGTACGTCTCACAACAACCATAAATGGAGACCTTCATGAAACCGCTCCGCCCTGCCCCCACTCCTCCTCCCCCTCCGCTGTTTCTCCCCCAGCCCGCGCAACCACCACGACCGTACTGACCTGCACCGGGCCCTACAAAAATAAAGACCCTGTTCCCTGCCCTGATCAGCGCGATTGGCGTGGGGTATACGCTCATGGAGAAACAACCGTGAAAATTCTCAAGAACCTGTATGTCCAGGTAGTCATCGGCCTGATCGCCGGTATTCTTCTCGGCTACTGCTGGCCCTCGCTCGGGGTCGAGATGAAGCCCCTGGGTGATACCTTCATCCGCCTGATCAAGATGCTCATCACCCTGGTGATCTTCTGCACCGTGGCCATCGGCATCGCGCGCATGGAAAGCCTGAAGGAGCTGGGCAAGGTCGGTTTCAAGACCTTCATGTACTTCGAAGTGGTGACCACCCTGGCGCTGCTGCTGGGCATGATCATCGCCAACCTGGTGCAGCCCGGTGCCGGCATGAACATCGACCCGGCCAGCCTCGACGGTGGCGCCATGTCGCAGTACCTGGACCAGGTACACGCGCAGGAGTCTTCCAGCCTGCTCACCCAGTTGATCCCCAACTCGGTGGTCGGCGCCTTCGCCAGCGGCAACCTGCTGCAGGTATTGTTGTTCTCGGTGCTGTTCGGCGTGGCGTTGTCCGGCATGTCCAGGCGCAGCCGGCTGGCCGCGCGGGTGATCGAACAGTTTGGCGAAACCCTGCTGCGCATCGTCGGCATGATCATGTGGCTGGCTCCGATCGGCGCGTTCGGCGCCATGGCCTTCACCATCGGCAAGTACGGCATCGGTGCACTGCAGCAGATGGGCCTGCTGATTGTCTGCCTGTATGTCACCAGCCTGCTGTTCATCGGGATTGTCCTGGGCTCGATCAGTTTTGCCTGCGGGGTCAATATCTGGTCGCTGCTCAAGTACTTTCGCGAGGAGTTGCTGATCGTGCTGGGCACCTCTACCACCGAGTCGGTGTTGCCCCGGCTGATGCAGAAACTGGAACGGCTGGGTTGCGACAAGTCGGTGGTCGGCCTGGTGCTGCCAACGGGCTACTCGTTCAACCTCGACGGCGCCGCCATCTACCTGACCATGGCCTCGCTGTTCCTGGCCCAGGCGTTGAACATCGATTTGTCGTGGGGCCAGCAACTGAGCCTGCTGGTGATCTTGCTGATCACCTCCAAAGGCGGTGCCGGGGTGGCCGGTGCGGCCCTGATAGTGCTGACAGCGACGCTGGCCAGCCACGACATCATTCCCGTAGCGGCGATTACGCTGATTCTGGGCATTGACCGCATTCTCAATGAAGTACGGGCCCTGACCAACATGATGGGCAATGTGGTCGGCACCCTGGCGATTGCCCGCTGGGAAGGCAAGCTCGACCTCGCCCAGGCCCGCGCTGAACTGGCCGCCCCTGGCCGCTTGCCGACGCTTGATCAAGCCCCCCTGAACCTTTCGCAGAAAAAATCATGACCCCCTGCAAGGAGCCAATTCATGACTGTGCAAATCAGCGTTCGACGTGCCCGTGATCTGGCGGTGCAGGCCCTGCTCGGCGCCGGCATGCCGCAAAGCAGCGCGCAGAGCTGCGCCTATGCCCTGGTGCAGGCCGAATGCGAAGGCCTGCCATCGCATGGCCTGTCGCGCTTGCCGTTCTACCTTGAACAGATGGCCACTGGCAAAGTCGACGCCAAGGCCGTGCCAGATATGTCGGTCGAAGGCGCGGTGGTGCGGGTTGACGCTGGCTTCGGCCTGGCCTTCGCGGCCATCGATGCCGGGCTCGGCCCGGCGATGGCCACGGCACGGCGGCTGGGTATCGCGGCATTGGCCATCAGCCGCTCGCACCATTTCGGTGTGGCCGGGCAACCGGTAGAACGGGCCGCGCGCGAAGGCTTGCTGGCCCTCGCCCTGAGCAATGCGCCAGCGGCAATGGCGCCTTGGGGCGGGCGCACACCGTTGTTCGGCACCAATCCCATCGCCTTCGCCTCGCCCCGCCTGGACGACGCACCTGTTGTCATCGACCTGTCGCTGTCGAAAGTTGCCCGCGGCAAGGTGATGCTGGCCAGGCAGGCCGGCACGTCGATCCCGGCCGGTTGGGCCATCGACCAGGTCGGGAACGACACTACCGACCCGGCGGCTGCGCTGGCCGGCAGCATGCTGCCCATGGGCGATGCCAAGGGTGCTGCGCTGGCCTTGATGGTCGAGTTGCTGACGGCTGGCCTGACAGGCAGCCACTTCGGTTTCCAGGCCAGCTCGTTTTTCGATGCCCAAGGCGACGCGCCGGGGGTGGCTCACCTGTTGTTGCTGATCGACCCGCAACGGTTCGGGGTGGGCTACCTGAGCCATGTCGAAGCGTTGTTCGCGGCCATGCTGGAGCAGCCTGGCGTGCGTTTGCCAGGGCAGCGGAGGATGCGCGAGCGGCAGGCCAACAGTGACTTCATCGAAGTGCCGCAGGCGTTGCTGGATACGTTGCAAATGTGCGCCTGAGCTCACCAGCCTGGGGTGCATTGCGCCCCATTCACGCGACAAGCCCGCGCCTGCAACGACCGCACAGGGACGGGCTCATGCTGCCTGTCAGACGTCCGGCAACAACACCAGCTTGCTCGACGCCGTGCGCTGCGCATGCAGGTCGCCGAAGGCCTGCGCGCCCTCGCTCATGCGCCGCGTCTCGACCCAGCCCAGATCACCGAAGGCCCCGTCTTCCAGCGCCTGTACCGTGGCATGCATGTCGGCCATGCTGTAGGTGTAGGTACCCAGCAGCGACACCTCGGCCAGCGTCAGCTTGCGCATGTCGATTTCGCTGGCCCAGTCCTGCAAGCCAATGTGCATGATCACACCGCCCGGCTTTATCGCCTGCAGCGCGGCGTGACGGGTGGCTTTGGCCCCCACCGCATCGATCACGTAGTCGAACGCGTCGACCGGGGTATCCGCTTGCAGCGGGTTGAACACCTCGCAGCCTGCACGCTCGTGGGCAGACTCGCGGCGCAGTGGGTTTACCTCGGCCATGCTCACCCGTCGGCAGCCATAGCTGCGCAACAGCAGGGCAGCCAGCAGCCCCACCGCACCGCCACCGATGACCAGGGTACGCAGCTCGGGCAGTGGCCGCGCCAGCACACGCAATGACAGGTTGATGGCATGCAGGGCAGTGGCCGCAGGCTCGGTGATTGCCGCCTGCACCATCGACAGGCTGTCGGGAATGTGGATCACCGACGCCGCCGGGATCGCCAGGAATTCGGCGAAGGCACCCGGCCGGCTCATGCCGATCATGCTGCGGTTGGCGCACAGGTTGTCGCGCCCGGCACGGCAATATTCGCAGTTGCCGCAGGTAATCAGCGGGTTCGCGGTAACCCGCTGGCCCTCCTGCAGCCGCGGGCTGGCACTTGCCACTACCACGCCTGCCAGTTCGTGGCCCAGCACCAGCCCCGGCTGGCGCCGCGGGTCGTGGCCGTGGAAGGCGTGCAGGTCCGAACCGCAGATACCGGCAGCGGCCACTTTGATGATTACCTCCCCGGCCTGCAGCGTCGGGTAGGGCCGCTCCTGCAACTGCATTTGCATCGGTTGGGTGTAGACAAGCGCTTTCATGGCTGCTCCTTGTTGTTGGGGTCCTGCATCGCTTCAGCGTGCCGGGGCAGGCTGGTAACCCGGCTCGGTCATGCCCTGCGACTGGTGCCGGCCAATCCAGCGGGCGCACCAGGCACTGAGCAAGCCGATGCCAAGCACGTAACTGCACAGCAACCAGGGATCGCCGGCGTTCATGCCCGTCAGCAATGCAGCGATGATGGGTGTCATGCCCCCCGCGAAAACCCCGGCCACCTGGTACACGAACGAAATGCCGGTGTAACGCACCGAGGCGTCAAAGCACTCCGAAAACAACGACGACATGGTGCCGAACACGGCCGCATGGAAGATCCCGAAGGGGATGATGATCGCCAGCCACACCAGCGCCAGTTGCCCGGAAAAGCTGTGCATCACCCAGAACGCCGGGAACACCGACAAGGCCGACAGCAAGGCCCCGGCACCATACACCCGCGCCTTGCCAACACGGTCCGCCACATGGCCCCACAGTGGAATGAAACAACTCATCAGCAAGGCGCTCAGCATGATCCCCACCAAGGCACTGGTGCGCGGCAGGTTCAGCGATTGCGTCAGGTAGTTCAGCGAATAGACCCCGAACACATTGAAGAACACCCCATCGATCATTCGCGCGCCCATGCAGGCGAAAATCATCCGCGGGTAACGCCGCAACATGATCAGGATCGGCAGCGCCTGCCGGGCCGGGGCATCAGCCTGCGGGCGGGTTTGCTTGAAGTCCTGGGTTTCACTGACGTGGGTGCGAATGTAGCTGCCCAGTAGCACGAACACGCCACTGAGCAGGAATGCGCAACGCCAGCCCCAGCTCATGAACTGCTCATCGCTGAGCAACCAGGACAGCAGGCCGATCACCCCCGATGCAATGACCAGGCCCAGCGACATGCCGATCTGCGGCAGGCTGGCGTAGAACCCGCGGCGCGCCGGCGGCGCCGACTCGTAGGTCATCAGCACCGAACCACCCCACTCCCCGCCCAGGCCGATGCCCTGCAGGATGCGGCACACCAGCAGCAGGATGGGCGCCAGCACGCCGACCTGATCGTAGGTCGGGATCAGGCCGATAACGACCGTGGCACCGCCCATCAACGCCAGGGTGATGATGAGCATTTTCTTGCGGCCCAAGGTGTCACCAAAATGGCCGAAGACAATGCCGCCGACCGGCCGCGCGATAAACCCCACGGCGAATACGCCATAGGACAACAGTACCGAGATCAATGGGTCGTCGGCGGGAAAGTACAGCTTGTTCAGTACCAGGCCGGCAACGACCCCATACAGGAAGAAGTCATACCATTCGATCACCGAGCCAAGCACGCTCGAGATCGTGGCACGACGCAGGTTGGATGAGGCAGGCGCAGTGGAAGTCATTGTTGTTATCTCCACGGTCGAACCGGTTGTGGCCGCCTGCTGGGCGGCCTGGTTAATTGGCGGTGTAGCCACCATCGACCATCAACGTCTGGCCGGTGACGTAGCTGCTGGCATTGCTGGCAAAGAACAGCGTGGCACCCACCAGGTCCTCGAGGTTGCCGTTGCGCCCGATGCATGTGCGTTCGGCATGGCGCTGGGCCAATGCCTGGTCGGCGAACACCTGAGCCGTCAAGGCGGTAGGAAAGAACCCCGGGCCGATGGCATTGCAGGTGATGCCGTGACGCGACCAACGTTGGGCGATCGCGCGGGTAAGCTGGACGATGCCGCCTTTACCGGCGCCGTATGGCGCACTGTCGGCGAAGGCGCGGCTGGACTGCAGCGACGCAATGTTGATGATGCGCCCCCAACCGCTGTCGGCCATGCCTGGGGCCAGAGCCTGTGCCAGGAAGAACGGCGCTTTCAGGTGCAGGGCCAACTGCTCATCCCAGGTCTGCGGGCTTACCTGCTCGAAGGGTTCACGGCGATTGACGCCAGCGGCATTGACCAGGATGTCCACCGTGCCGAGTGACCGCGCCGCCGCTTGCAGGTCATCCACGCAGGTCAGGTCGCAGCATCGGTAACTGGCTTCGATATCGGCCTGTTGCAAGTGCGCAACCTGCTGCTGCAAGGCTGCTTCGCTACGCGCCATCAACACCACACGGGCGCCCGCAGACCCCAGTGCCTGGGCCATCAGCGCGCCGATGCCGCTACCGCCCCCGGTCACCAGCGCGGTGCGGCCTTGCAGGTCAAACATTACTGCCGGGTTCATGCATCACTCCTGTCGCCCGGGCCAGCGCCCGAGCGGGTATGGGTAGATGAGCAGGGACGATTGCTTCAGCGGGTAACCGGCTCACCGCAATCGAAGCCTTCGCCCGGGAAGTACTTGGCCAGGCGGTCATCGGCCGTGCGCGCATGGGCCTCCATGCCCTCCAGGCGCGAGATGCGCGCCGTCACCTGGCCGATCTGGCGCACAGCACTGCGGGGCATGCGTTGCCAGGTCAAGGTCTTGAGGAACTTGTGCACCGACAATCCTCCCGAGTAGCGGGCTGCACCTTTGGTCGGCAGCACATGGTTGGGCCCGCTGCATTTGTCACCGAAGGCCACCGTGGTTTCTTCACCGAGGAACAGCGAGCCATAGCAGGTCAGGTTGTCCAGCCACCAGCCAAGGTCGTGCGCGTGCACTTCCAGGTGTTCGCTGGCATAACGGTCGGACACCTCTACCACCTCGTCACGGCTGTCGCACAAAATCACTTCGCCATAGTCGCGCCAGGCGCAGAACGCCGCATCGCGGGCTACCGGCGGCAGGGCTTCGATCAGCTCCGGTATCTTGGCCATCACCGCCTGGGCGAGGCTGCGCGAAGTGGTGAACAACCAGGCCGGCGACTCGTGACCATGCTCGGCCTGGCCCACCAGGTCACTGGCCACGATAGCCGCATCGGCGCTGTCATCGGCGATAACCGCCACCTCCGAAGGCCCGGCGAACACATCGATGCCCACCTTGCCGAACAGGGCGCGCTTGGCCTCGGCGACAAACTTGTTGCCGGGCCCCACCACGACATCGGCGGGCTTGCCGCTGAACAGGCCGTAAGCCATGGTGGCAATGGCCTGCACCCCACCCAGGGTCATGATCAGGTCGGCACCGGCCGACTTGAAGGCATACAGCACATAGGGGTGGATGCTTTCTCCCAGAAACGGGCTGGAACATGCCAGCACCGTCCTTACCCCGGCGGCCTTGGCCGTGGCCACCCCCATGTAGGCCGAAGCGATATGCGCATAACGCCCTGCCGGTGCGTAGCAGCCCACCACATTCACCGGGATCACCCGCTGCCCGGCAATTACTCCGGATGGCAGGGTCACTTCAAGGTCTTCGATGGAGCGTCGCTGGGCGCAGGCAAATTCATACACTTGGCGCGCGGCGAAATCGATGTCGTCACGAACACGTTTGGGCACCTGCGCAGTTCGCCGGTCGATCTCGGCATCGCTGAGCACGATATCGCCCTGCCACTTGTCGAGCGTGCGGGCATAGTCGCGCACCGCGTCCTCGCCGCGCCGCTGGATGTCTTCGAGCATTTCGGTTACCACCCGCTGTGCTTCGGCTGTGTTGGCGTCGGCAGATTTGCTGGCCTGCTTGAGGTAAGTGATGGTCATGGTGTCTCCGGCAAATGTTCTTGCAAAGAAATGAAAGCGCTTTCATTCAACGTAGCCTCTGCTCCGCCAAGATCAAGAACATTGGGAAAAAAGTGCCGAATGGTTGTATTGTCAGGTACCGCTCACTTACCAGACCGCCATGAATTCACGCCCCCGCCTGCATGATGTAGCCGCCCTGGCCGGTGTCTCCCCCGCCACGGTTTCCCGCGCGCTGTCCAACCCGCAGCTGGTGCGTGCCGACACCCGGGAAAAAATCCAGCACGCGATCGAGCGCCTTGGCTACCTGCCCGACGGCTCGGCCCGGGCACTGGCCTCGGGGCGTGCACGGATCATCGGCGCTATCATGCCCACGCTCGACAACGCCATTTTCGCCCGCGCAGTGCAAGGCCTGCAGACCACCCTGGCCAACGAGGGTTACCAGTTGCTGCTGGCAACCCACGAATACAACCCCAACGCCGAGCTGGAGCTGGTGCGGGCCCTGCTTGGCCAGGCAATCGATGGCCTGGTGCTGGTGGGTGCGGACCATCCCCAGCCGGTGTGGGAGATGGTGCGTGCGCATGACGTACGCCTGCTGGTGACCTGGGCCAGCCACCCTACCCAGCCGTCGCTGGCCTTCGACAACTACCGTATCGGCCAGCTGGCTGCCGAGCACCTGTTACGCCTCGGCCATCGGCAGATGGGCGTGATCTCGGGTTTCTTTCGCCATAACGATCGGGCCCGCGCGCGCCTGGCCGGGTTCCGTGAAACCTTGGCCGTTGCCGGTTGCACCCTGCCCGACGGCAACATCGTCGAGCAGCCGTTCGGCTTCGAAGGCGGCCGTGCCGGGCTCAACCAGCTGCTGCAGCTGAACCAGCGTCCGACGGCGGTGTTCTGCGGCAATGATGTGCTCAGCGTGGGCTGCCTGTTCGAAGCCCAGGCTTTGGGGCTTGAGGTCCCGGCGGACCTGTCCATTGTCGGGTGCGACAACCTGCCCCTCACCGCACAGGTCACCCCGGGAGTGACGACCGTGTTACTGCCTACCTACGAGCTTGGCCAGCGTGCCGCCAGTACCTTGTTACAGTGGATCCGCAGCGGTCAGGCTCCGCAAAGCGAGTGCCTGCCGGTCGAGCTGATCGTGCGCGGCACCACCGCCGCGCCGCGCTGAACACTGAGGCTCGCCAGCGCCACACACACTTGCCTGCCAGGATCATGGTCGGGTCCATGGCAATCCGCTTTTTTGCTCGCTGCTGAATCAGAACCCGACGATGAGGAACCCTGTGGAATACGCGGGATACAGCCGCCCACGGTCCGGCCCAGGCTTGAGCAAGGTTTTCGCCTGACAGGCTGTTGCGAAATTACTTACAGTGAAATACTGTATGCGCATACAGCAAAACAAGGAAATGCCTGTGTCCAGGACCGCCTCTGCCACCCCAAGCAGCTATGAACAGCTGGGTGTACGCATCCAGAAGATCATCAACAGCCCCACCGCCCAGCGCAGCCGTGCGGCGCTGATCTATCGCCTGGAACAGGAAACCCCGGAAGACTGGGAAACCCTGCTCGAGGAGATTGCCGAAAACGACAATGTCACCCTCGCCCACCGCGATGATGGCGGCGTGCAGATCTTCTGGACCGTGCCAAAGGAAGACTGACCACGCATGAGAGTTTCGTTTTTCGCGGCAGCCTGCCTGTTATTGATCACCCCATTTGTGCAAGCCGACGCGCCGCGCACCTTCCAGGAGGCGAAGAAGGTCGCCTGGAAGTTGTACGCGCCACAATCGACCGAGTTCTATTGCGGCTGCAAGTACAAGGGCAACAAGGTCGACCTGGCGTCGTGCGGCTACACCCCGCGCAAGAATGCCCAGCGCGCAGCGCGCATCGAGTGGGAGCACATCGTGCCGGCCTGGCAGATCGGCCACCAGCGCCAGTGCTGGCAGAACGGTGGGCGCAAGCAGTGTTCGCAGCATGACGAGGCGTACAAGCGCGCCGAGGCCGACCTGCACAACCTGGTGCCCAGCATCGGCGAGGTCAACGGCGACCGCAGCAACTACAGTTTCGGCTGGTTGCCCGAACAGCGCGGGCAATATGGCAGCTGCCTGACCCAGGTCGACTTCAAGGCGAAGAAAGTCATGCCGCGCCCGTCTATCCGCGGCATGATCGCGCGCACCTATTTCTACATGAGCAAGCAATACAACCTGCGCCTGTCCAGACAGGACCGCCAGCTGTTCGAAGCCTGGAACAAGACCTACCCGCCGCAAGCCTGGGAGCAGCAACGCAACCAGCGAGTGGCCTGCCTGATGGGGCGTGGCAATGAGTTTGTCGGGCCGGTCAACCTCAATGCCTGCAGCTGAGCATCACGCCAATGCCTGCAGATAGGCACTGGCTTGGCGGTAACGGGTCAGCCGCGCCAGGTCGTCAAGGCCTGGGGAAGCGATGCGCGAAAGATCACTGTTGTCCGCCAGGTCGGCCAGTTTGACGCTGCGCGCCAACGGGTCATCGCCCAGGCGCACCACGAAGTCCTGGTAAGCTTCGCCCTCGCGGCGGCTAAGCGCCAGCAAGGCGGCAAGGATCTTCAGCGCAAAGCCCTCGCGGGCCAGGTCGGACAAGGTCAGCGGCGTGTCTTCGATCACGTCGTGAAGCACCGCGACAATCCGTTGTTCAGGTGTGGCAACCCGCATCATCACGCGTAGCGGGTGGAGGATATAAGCCGCCCCACCCTTGTCGTATTGCCCTTCATGCGCCCTGGCAGCCACGGCAATGGCCCGCTCCAGTGTAGACATGAGGCCCTCCCCGTTCAGCATCTCCCAACCCAAGCATAGCCAAACTTGTGTGAAAAATGTCGCAAGCACTGGCTGCGGTCAGGACCAGCGGCTGGCCAACATCCCTTCAGCCGTCGAACCGCCGCGACAGGGCCGGGCCTGCTGGCTAATATCCCCCGGCCATTCACCGTCGCAGCCGCCGTCGCATTAGCGGGGAACCTGCAGACTATCTAGATTGATCGCGAAATCAGCGGGCCACGCCGTGCTGGATGACCACCGAGTCGGTGCCCAGCTTGGCCATTACCTCGTCCCTGCGCGCCTGCGCTTCTTCGCGGGTAGGGAATGGCCCCATCAGCACCACCGGCTTGCCGTTGCGGTACTCAACCGAGGACGGGATGCCCTTTTCGATCAGGCGTGCGGTCATGTCGCTGAGCGCGCCCATGTTGGCGCCCTGGACCACTTCTACATCCCAGCCTTGCGGGGCCGGCTGGTCAGCCAGCGCGTCGGCGCGCCGCTGCAGATCGGCACCACCGCAGATCTCGCGAATGCGCAGGTTATTGCCGCTGTCGTCGACGATGATGTCGTACTGGCCATCGCGCTTGATCGCCACGTAGCTGCGATAGGCCTCGTACTGCCCGGCATCATCCTTGCCGCGGACCTGGCCGCAGATGGTGCCCTGGGTATCGATGCGTACGTTGCCGAACTTGGCCGTCTTGGGGTTGTGCAGGTGTTCGGCCACCTGCTTGTGTACGCCTTCGACCTCGTTCTCACAGCCCGCCAGGGCGAGCACTGCCATTACCACAGCCAGTTTGCGCACGCGTGTACCTCCAGATTCGAAGGGGCGGATTCTAGCATGCAGGCAGTGCCGGGAACCGCGACCAAAGGTTACACGCTGCTACGAGCGCACATGCAAAAAGGGCGATCATTTCTGATCGCCCTTTTCGGATTTGGTAGGCACAATTGGACTCGAACCAACGACCCCCACCATGTCAAGGTGGTGCTCTAACCAACTGAGCTATGTGCCTGTCGTGTGGTGCGCATATTAGTGATCGAATGCGTACCTGTAAAGCTTTTTTTTCAGAAAAATCAAAAACTTTCGACTGCCAGCGCATCACCCTTCAATCGCAGTCGCATTGCCCGATAAACGGGACAATGAAAAAAGGGATGACCCTTGCGGATCATCCCTTCTTCGATTTGGTAGGCACAATTGGACTCGAACCAACGACCCCCACCATGTCAAGGTGGTGCTCTAACCAACTGAGCTATGTGCCTGTCGTGTGGTGCGCATTCTACTGATTCCAAAAACCCTGTCAACACTTTTTTTCGAGCTAACCTACTGAATCTTAACCTCTTTATATAAAGGTGCTGCCCCGGGGCCGAGTAAAGGATTTTCAACGGACGACTAGCGGGTGTTTTTTATTATTGATAGCATCGGTACATTCGTTAAAAATATAAAACACAGAGGTTCCTGCAGCATGGCTAACACCCCCTACCCCCAGTCCTACTACGCCGCCTCGGCCAACCCGGTGCCGCCACGTCCGGCGCTGCAGGGTGAGGTGGAAACCGATGTCTGTATCATCGGTGCCGGCTACACCGGCCTGTCCAGCGCGCTGTTCCTGCTGGAAAACGGCTTCAAGGTGAGCATTGTCGAAGCGGCCAAGGTGGGCTTTGGCGCATCGGGCCGCAACGGCGGCCAGATCGTCAACAGCTACAGCCGCGACATCGACGTCATCGAACGCACCGTCGGCCCCCAGCAGGCTCAACTGCTGGGCCACATGGCTTTCGAAGGCGGGCGCATCATTCGTGAGCGCGTGGCCAAGTACAACATTCAGTGCGACCTGAAAGACGGTGGCGTATTCGCCGCCATCACCAGCAAGCAGATGGGCCACCTGGAGTCGCAAAAACGCCTGTGGGAACGCTTTGGCCATAATCAGCTGGAGCTGATGGACCAGAAGCGCATCCGCGAAGTGGTTGCCTGCGACAGCTACATCGGTGGCATGCTCGACATGAGCGGCGGCCACATCCACCCGCTCAACCTGGCACTGGGCGAAGCCGCTGCGGTCGAGTCGCTGGGCGGCATCATCTATGAGCAAACCCCGGCCATTCGTATCGAGCGCGGTGCCAACCCGGTCGTACACACCCCGCAGGGCAAGGTCCGCGCCAAGTTCATCATCGTCGCCGGCAACGCCTACCTGGGCAACCTGGTACCCGAGCTGGCCGCCAAGTCGATGCCATGCGGCACCCAGGTGATCACCACCGAGCCACTGGGCGAGGAACTGGCGCGCACGCTGCTGCCACAGGACTACTGCGTCGAGGACTGCAACTACCTGCTCGACTACTACCGCCTGACCAGCGACAAGCGCCTGATCTTCGGCGGTGGCGTGGTATACGGCGCGCGTGACCCGGCCAACATCGAGGCGATCATCCGTCCGAAGATGATCAAGGCGTTCCCGCAGCTGAAGAACGTGAAAATCGACTACGCCTGGACCGGTAACTTCTTGCTGACGCTATCGCGCCTGCCGCAGGTCGGCCGTATCGGCGACAATATCTACTACTCCCAGGGCTGCTCGGGCCACGGCGTCACCTACACCCACCTGGCGGGCAAGGTGCTGGCCGAGGCTCTGCGTGGCCAGGCCGAGCGTTTCGATGCCTTCGCCGGCCTGCCGCACTACCCGTTCCCGGGTGGCCAGATGCTGCGCGTACCGTTCAGCGCCATCGGTGCCTGGTACTACAGCCTGCGCGATCGCCTGGGCTTCTGATGCAGGCAGGCCGGTAGCGGCTAATGCCAGTCAAAAGGCTAATGGGGCTGCTGCGCAGCCCGTCGCCGGCAAGCCATGCTCCCACAAGTACGGAGCATGGCTTGAATGCGATGGGCTGCAAAGCGGCCCCAATTGCTTGACTGACTGGCGTTCCGGCAGCGGCACACTTATTTGTTCAGGCTGTTCACGGCCTGCTTCGCCGCAATCTCCTGCCCCGCCCGCGCCAGCTCATCCGCAGCCTGCAACCAACGCTGGCGGTCGACCTGGGCCGGCAACTGGCGCGGTGGCTGCACCAGCACCGCCCAACTTCCCTGCTTGGCCCACGCCGAGACAAAATCATCGAACGCCATCACCTGCCGCCGGTGCATGCCCGAGCGCAATAGCACCCGCTGCTTGTAGCGGTCATACCCGATCAGCACGGCATAGCGTGGCTCGCTCCACCAGGCCGAACCGTCCTCATAACGCAGCAACACCGGGTTGCCCGCCGCTACCTGGGTCAACAGCGCGTCCAGTTGCTTGTCCAACGGGTACACCACCATGCCGTAGTCCCGCGCCACGCGGGGGATGCCGCTGTCCAGTGTTTCGGCGCCCTGGGGCAGGTTCAGCGGTTTGTCCAGCAGCCCAGGGGTGATCGGCGCGCCCTGTTGCGACAGCACCGCCGCCAGGGCCATGGCGCCGCTGTGGTTGGCGTTGCCACGGTAGAAGGGCACGCTGCTGATCTCGACCCGTTGCGGCAGGCCCTTCAGATTGCCGGGAGGCGTGCCGGCACAGCCAGCCAGGGTTACCGCAATCAGGCACGCCAGCAGCAACCGCCGCGAGCCAGTGAATGGCGACTTGCAGGAAACGTGCTCCATGGACACTCGCTTGTTCCAACGCCAGGCAGGCAGCGCCCGGCTCTGGGCACCGATCATAGGTCCCACGGCGGCGCGGGTATAGTCCGACAGCCGCTTGAAGCGAATCGGACCAAAGCGCAGGGCTTTATTCGATGGAACGTCACACGGGCCGAGCTAGACTAAAGCTGTGTCTGGAACGCGAGCGCTGGCATCCCCGAGCGCTTGCTGTAGAGATGGAGGCACAGATGAGCCTGACCTTGGCAATCCTCATGCTGGTGGGTATGTGGCTGAGCGTCGCAGCCGCCATGTTGTGGGGTGTACTGCGTATCGTGCGGCGTCATGCCCACCACCTGCCACCCCAAACCCCGGCCAAGCCGCAAACCGTGCGCCGCACGGGGCGGCATGCCGGAGTGCACTGATCTGAGCATTACCCGAGGCCCGCAAACGGGGCGCAACGCGCCCCGTTTTCACATCAACCTTCCGCCGCCTCGCGCTTCATGCGCGCCCGGCGGGCGAAGATGTTGAGCATCTCGATCACCGTCGAGAACGCCATGGCCGCATACACATAACCTTTCGGTACATGGGCGCCAAAGCCTTCGGCGATCAGGGTCATGCCGATCATGATCAGGAAGCCCAGCGCCAGCATGACCACGGTCGGGTTGTCGTTGATGAAGTTGGCCAGCGGGTCGGCAGCCACCATCATCACGATGACCGCAGTGATCACGGCGATGATCATGATCGGCAGGTGCTCGGTCATGCCCACGGCGGTGATGATGCTGTCGACCGAGAAGACAATGTCCAGCAGCAGGATCTGGAAGATTGCCGCAGCAAAGCCCAGGGTAACTGTCGAACCCACCTTGGCTTCTTCCTTGGCGCCATGCGGGTCGACGTTTTCGTGAATCTCCTTGGTTGCCTTCCACAGCAGGAACAGGCCACCAGCAATCAGGATCACGTCCTTCCACGAGAACGCATTGCCGAACACCTCGAACACCGGGTCGGTCAGCTGCACGATCCAGGCCACCGTGCTGAGCAAGGCCAGGCGCATCACCAGGGCCATGCTGATACCGATACGCCGTGCCTTGGAGCGGTACTCCACCGGCAGCTTGTTGGTCAGGATGGAGATGAAGATCAGGTTGTCGATGCCCAGTACGACTTCCATGGCTACCAGCGTAGCCAGGGCGACCCAGGCGGTAGGGCTAGCGGCGAGTTCCAGCAAGTATTCCATTGTTCAAGTCCTGCAGCGGCGGTTGGGGTCAGATTTCCTGGGTGTCTTGTTTTTTGTTTTCGGCGTCCTTGGGCTTCTGCCCTTCAGTGCCGATAGCCTCGTTCAACGCTTGCTGGGCGGCCTTGTTGGTGTCATCGATGGCCTGTTTGGCCGACTGCGCCGCCTGGTCGAGCATCTGCTGGGCAGATTTCTCGGCCTGGTCGCAACCGGCCAGGGTGAACAGGGCCAAGGCTAGCACCAGCGGCGTGCCGATGGATTTGAATTGCAGCATGGGTTCCTCGCTTGTCGATATTCCGGCGGCGCACAGGGCGCCTGATGGTGGAGAATTCTAGCCAACGCAATACATCAGGAAAATTCGTATTTTCAGCGGTTATACTTCGGCTTTTACGAATCGGGAAAAGCTCCGATGCTCAACTATCGGCAGTTGCACTATTTCTGGGCGGTGGCCAAGACCGGCAGCGTCGCCCGCGCCAGCGAACAACTGAACCTGACCCCGCAAACCATCAGCGGGCAGATCAGCCTGTTCGAACACACCTACGGCCTGGACCTGTTCCAGCGCGTGGGCCGGCAACTGGAACTGACCGAAACCGGGCGCCAGACGCTGATCTATGCCGAGCAGATGTTCCAGCTGGGCAGCGAACTGGAGGCCATGCTGCGGGCTGGCCCACAAGAGCAGATACTGTTCCGGGTGGGGGTGGCTGACGTGGTGCCCAAGTCCATCGTCTATCGCCTGCTGGCCCCGACCATGGAACTGGACGACGTGCTGCGCATCAACTGCCGCGAAGACAAGCTCGAACGGTTGCTGGGTGACCTGGCGATCCAGCGGCTGGACCTGGTTATCTCCGACAGCCCCATGCCCAGCCACCTGGACATCAAGGGCTACAGCCAGAAGCTGGGTGAGTGCGGGCTGAGCTTCTTCGCCACGCCCGCGCTGGCACAGCGTCATGCCGGCGCCTTCCCTGCCTGCTTGCAGGACGCACCACTGCTCATCCCTGGCCAGGAAACCGTGGTGCGCAGCCGCCTGCTGCGCTGGCTGGGCGAGCAGCAGGTGCAGCCCAGGATTGTCGGCGAGTTCGATGACAGCGCCTTGATGCAGGCATTCGGGCAGTCGGGCAGCGGTATATTCGTGGCACCCAGCGTGATTGCCGATGAAGTGTGCCGCCAGTATGGCGTGCAACTGGTCGGGCAGACCGACGCCGTGCACGAGTCGTTCTATGCCATTTCGGTGGAGCGCAAGGTCAAGCACCCGGGCATCGTGGCGATTACCGAGGGGGCGCGGCGGGAGCTGTTTCATTGGTAGCCATCAGGGGCCGTTGATGGAGAAGTGGCCGGAACAGCCCTACAGAGGTCTATGGTAAAGTCCTGCCCTTTCCGGATTCCGAGACCTCGCTGCACATGACCCCTGTCCTCCACCTTCTCAATCGCGTCAGCCTGGTGACCCAGATCGTCATCGGCCTGCTCGCCGGTATTGTCCTGGCCCTGCTTGCGCCCGCCGTCGCCAACGACCTGGGCTTCCTCGGCAAAGTGTTCGTCAGCGCGCTCAAGGCGGTGGCGCCCGTCCTGGTGTTCATCCTGGTGATGGCCTCGATTGCCAACCATCGCCATGGCCAGGAAACCCATATCCGTCCGATCCTCTGGCTGTACCTGCTGGGCACCTTCGCGGCGGCAGTGGTAGCGGTGGTTGCCAGCATGCTGTTTCCGTCGACCCTGGCGCTGAGCGCCGGCGATGCCTCGTTGAGCGCCCCTGGGGGCATTGCCGAGGTGCTGCAGAACCTGGTGTTAAGCGCCGTCGACAACCCGATCAATGCGCTGATGAACGCCAACTTCATCGGCATCCTGACCTGGGCCATCGGCCTGGGCGTGGCCCTGCGCCATGCTGGCGAAACCACCCGTACCGTGGTCGAGGACCTGTCCAATGGCGTGACGTTGATCGTGCGCGTGGTCATCCGCTTCGCGCCGCTGGGCATCTTCGGCCTGGTCAGCTCCACCCTGGCCCAGTCGGGCCTGGACGCCCTGCTCGGCTACCTGCACCTGCTGGCGGTGCTGATTGGCTGCATGCTGTTCGTGGCGCTGGTAATGAACCCGCTGATCGTGTTCTGCAAAATCCGCCGCAACCCCTACCCGCTGACCCTGCTGTGCCTGCGCGAAAGCGGGATCACCGCATTCTTCACCCGCAGCTCGGCGGCCAACATCCCGGTCAACCTGGCGCTGTCGCAGCGTCTTGGGCTGCATGAAGATACCTACTCGGTGTCGATCCCACTGGGCGCGACCATCAACATGGCCGGTGCGGCGATCACCATTACCGTGCTGACCCTGGCGGCCGTGCATACCCTGGGCATTCCGGTGGACATGCCGACTGCCGTGCTGCTCAGCGTGGTGGCGGCGGTGTGCGCCTGCGGCGCCTCGGGTGTGGCCGGTGGCTCGCTGCTGCTGATTCCACTGGCCTGCAGCCTGTTTGGTATCCCCAGCGAGGTTGCCATGCAGGTGGTGGCAGTAGGTTTCATCATCGGCGTGCTGCAGGATTCGGCCGAAACGGCGCTGAATTCTTCGACTGATGTGCTGTTTACCGCAGCGGCGTGCCAAGCCGAAGTACAGCGTAACGCTTGAGATTGCCGGGGCCGCGTTGCGGCCCTTTCGCCAGCAAGCCAGCTCCCACATGGATCGTATCGCCCTCAGCTCGTATGCAGTCCTGTGGGGGCTGGCTTGCCGGCGATGATGCCAGTGATTGCTTAAGCCTGGCGCTTTACCTAGGCTAGTGGCCTTTCCCCAGTAATGAGACAGGGCCATGTCAGAACACGAAACCGCAGGTGAAGGCCGCTTCAGCAGCATCGAGATCCGGGTCCTTGGCTCACTGATCGAAAAGCAGGCCACCAGCCCGGAAAGCTACCCGCTGACCCTCAACGCCCTGCTTTTGGCCTGCAACCAGAAGACCAGCCGCGAGCCGGTGATGAACCTTACCCAAGGTCAGGTCGGCCAGGCCCTGCGCGCCCTTGAAGGCCAGGGCATGACCCGTCTGCAGATGGGCAGCCGCGCCGACCGCTGGGAACACCGGGTGGACAAAGCGCTGGAACTGGTGCCGGCGCAGCTGATACTGATGGGCCTGATGTTCCTGCGTGGGCCGCAAACCCTCAACGAACTGCTCACCCGCAGCAACCGCCTGCACGAATTCGATGACACCGAACAGATCCAGCACCAGCTGGAGCGCCTGATCTCACGCGACCTTGCCGTGCACCTGCCACGCCAGGCAGGCCAGCGCGAAGACCGCTACACCCATGCCCTGGGTGACCCGGCGGAAATCGAGGCGATTCTGGCCGCACGCCAGCACGAAGGCAGTGCACGCAGCAGCGCTGGCACTGTGGCGGAGGAGCGGATCGAAGCCCTTGAGGCGCGCATCGCAGCCCTCGAAGCACGCCTGACCGAACTGGGCGGCTGAGCGATCAGGGTTCGGGGTCGGGGAAGTTGCGACAACTCTTGCGCTCGGCCAGCTCCCGGTCACTAGGGCGCTGGTCGACGAACACGGTGCGGCCGTCGGCGTAGATCTCGAGGTAGCCCCAGTGCAGGTCCTGCTCTCGCTGGCCGGGCTTTGGAGGGACTAGCCACCAGGGTTCGCGGCTGATCAGGGTCATGGGTGTGATTCCTGAGGGGTCTGCACTAATCATAGACACCCTCAGCCTTCGAAGGCCCTCTCGCCGGCAAGCCAGCTCCCACAAGTGCACCACAGATCTGAATTCTGCGATCACCTGTGGGAGCTGGCTTGCCGGCGAGAGGGCCAGTGCAGGCTTACGCCGGCGCCGACGTCCGGATCAGGTGATCGAAAGCCGCCAGCGAAGCCTTGGCCCCCTCACCCACCGCAATCACAATCTGCTTGTACGGCACAGTGGTCACGTCACCTGCCGCAAACACACCCGGAATACTGGTCTGGCCCTTGGCATCGACGATGATCTCGCCACGCGGCGATAGCTCGACGGTACCCTTCAGCCAATCGGTATTCGGCAGCAAGCCGATCTGTACGAAAATGCCTTCCAGCGCCACCTCATGTTGTTGATCGGTGGTGCGATCCTTGTAGCGCAGGCCGGTCACTTTCTCACCATTGCCCAACACCTCGCTGGTCAGCGCACTGGTGATCACCTTCACGTTCGGCAGGCTGTGCAACTTGCGTTGCAAGACCGCATCGGCACGCAGCTGGCTATCGAACTCGATCAGCGTCACTTGGGCGACGATACCAGCCAGGTCGATGGCCGCTTCCACACCCGAGTTACCGCCACCAATCACGGCCACACGCTTGCCCTTGAACAGCGGGCCGTCACAGTGCGGGCAGTAGGCCACGCCGCGGCCGCGGTACTCCTGCTCACCGGGCACGTTCATTTCCCGCCAGCGCGCGCCAGTGGCCAGGATCACGGTCTTGGCCCTGAGCGCAGCGCCGCCAGCCAGGCGAACTTCGTGCAGCCCGCCGTCTGTAGCCGGGATCAACGCTTCGCCGCGCTGCAGGTTCATGATGTCCACGTCGTACTGCTTGACGTGCTCTTCCAGCGCCGTGGCCAGCTTCGGCCCTTCGGTTTCCTGCACCGAAATGAAGTTCTCGATGGCCAGGGTATCGAGTACCTGGCCGCCGAAGCGTTCGGCGGCAACCCCGGTACGGATGCCTTTACGTGCGGCGTAGATGGCAGCTGCCGCGCCCGCTGGGCCACCGCCGACCACCAGCACGTCGAACGCGTCCTTGGCGTTGATTTTCTCGGCCTGGCGAGCCCCGGCACTGGTGTCGATCTTGCCGAGGATTTCTTCCAGGCCCATGCGGCCCTGGCCGAATACTTCGCCATTCAGGTAGATGCTCGGCACCGCCATGATCTTGCGCGATTCCACTTCTGCCTGGAACAGCGCACCGTCGATGGCCACGTGGCGCACGTTGGGGTTGAGCACGGCCATCAGGTTCAGCGCCTGGACCACATCCGGGCAGTTCTGGCACGACAGCGAGAAGTAGGTTTCGAAGTTGAATTCGCCTTCCAGCGCCTGGATCTGCTCGATCACTTCGGCGCTGGCCTTGGACGGGTGGCCGCCAACTTGCAGCAGCGCCAGCACCAGCGAGGTGAATTCGTGGCCCATGGGGATGCCGGCGAAGCGCAGGCTGATGCTTCTGCCATCAAGGGCAGCACCCGGGCGGCTCAGCGAGAACGAGGGACGACGGGCGTCGGTGCCGTCCGCGCTGAAGGTAATCAGGCTAGACAGGCTGGCAATTTCCACCAGCAGGTCATGCAATTCGCGGGACTTCGCGCCGTCGTCGAGGGAGGCAACGATCTCGATCGGCTGGGTGACCCGCTCCAGGTAGGTTTTCAGTTGCGATTTAAGCGTGGCGTCCAACATACGGGGCGATTCCTTTTTTCAAAACTCGGATACAAAAACGCCCAGGCGAGTTCGCCCGGGCGTTTTTACGGGGCGGGAGAAACTTCAGCTTTGGCGGCTGGCTACCGCCCGCGACTGGCACATGGCCTTAGATCTTGCCGACCAGGTCCAGCGATGGCGCCAGGGTGGCTTCGCCTTCTTTCCACTTGGCCGGGCACACTTCGCCTGGGTGAGCGGCAACGTACTGGGCAGCCTTCACTTTGCGCAGCAGCTCGGCAGCATCGCGGCCTACACCACCGTCGTTCAGTTCGACGATCTTGATCTGGCCTTCCGGGTTGATCACGAAGGTACCGCGATCGGCCAGGCCGGCTTCTTCGATCAGCACGTCGAAGTTGCGCGAGATAACGTGGGTCGGGTCACCGATCAGCGGGTACTGGATCTTGCCGATGGTGTCCGAAGTGTCGTGCCAGGCTTTGTGGGTGAAGTGGGTGTCGGTGGACACGCCGTAGATTTCCACGCCCAGCTTCTGGAACTCGGCGTAGTTGTCGGCAAGGTCACCCAGTTCGGTCGGGCAGACGAAGGTGAAGTCGGCCGGGTAGAAGAACACGACGGACCACTTGCCTTTCAGGTCGGCTTCGCTGACCTGAACGAACTCGCCCTTGTGGTAGGCGGTGGCGTTGAACGGTTTGACCTGGCTGTTGATGATTGGCATGAGAGACGCTCCTTCATGGGGTTGGAATCAGTTGATGGAAAGAATCCTAACCGTTCATCCCGTTCAAGGCTCATTGGCAAAGCTCATGCTTGTGATTGGTTTTGGCTATAACCGGGGTTTATTAATAGAAGGGAATGGGCTGAGCAAAGGATTGCGCAGGCTCCATGGCCGCACATCGCTCGGGCAGGATCAGCCTTGTGCTGCGAAAAGGCCGGCATGGCAACAGACCACCTGCTCCCATGTCGGCCTCTTCGCAGCACAAGGGTGCTCCTGCAGCATGAATCTGCGCCGGGTGATCAGCGGGTCACGGTGCGCATGGTTACGAACTCTTCTGCCGCCGTCGGGTGCACGCCGATGGTTTCGTCGAACTGCTGCTTGGTCGCCCCCGCCTTCAGGGCAATGCCCAGGCCCTGGATGATCTCGCCGGCATCGGGGCCAACCATGTGGCAACCCAGCACCTTGTCGGTCTCGGCATCGACCACCAGCTTCATCAGGGTTTTTTCCTGAATGTCTGTCAGGGTCAGCTTCATGGCGCGGAAGCGACTCTCGAACACCTGCACCTTGTGGCCAGCGTCCAGCGCCTGCTCCTCGGTCAGGCCCACGGTACCGATTGGCGGCTGGCTGAACACTGCGGTGGGGATGTTCTGGTAGTCCACCGGGCGATATTGCTCCGGCTTGAACAGGCGCCGCGCCACAGCCATGCCTTCGGCGAGGGCTACCGGGGTAAGCTGCACACGGCCGATCACATCGCCAATGGCAAGGATCGACGGCGCGGTGGTCTGGTACTGCTCATCGACGCGGATGAAACCGCGCGCATCCAGCTCGACGCCGGTGTTTTCCAGGCCCAGGTTGTCCAGCATCGGGCGCCGGCCTGTGGCGTAGAACACACAGTCGGCCAGCAGCTCGCGACCATCCTTGAGGGTGGCCTTGAGGCTGCCGTCCTCAAGCTTGTCGATGCGCTGGATGTCCGCATTGAACTGCAGGACGAGGCCGCGCTTTTCCAGCTCTTCCTTGAGGTGCGTGCGCACCGAACCGTCAAACCCACGCAGGAACAGGTCGCCACGGTACAACAGCGTGGTAGCAGCCCCCAGGCCCTGGAAGATCCCGGCGAACTCGACGGCGATGTAGCCGCCACCCACCACCAGCACCCGGCGTGGCAACGCCTTGAGGTAGAAGGCTTCGTTGGAGGTGATGGCCAGTTCCTTGCCCGGAATGTCCGGCACCTGCGGCCAGCCACCGGTGGCAATCAGGATGTGTTCGGCGGTGTAGCACTTGCCGTCGACTTCGACTTCATTGGCACCGGTCATGCGCGCATGGCCCTGCAGCAGGGTCACCCCGCTGTTGACCAGCAAGTTGCGGTAGATGCCGTTGAGGCGCTCGATTTCGCGGTTCTTGTTCGCAATCAGCGTGCCCCAATCGAAATGCCCTTCTTCGAGGGTCCAGCCAAAACCTGCGGCTTGCTCCAGCTCGTCGGCGACGTGCGCGCCGTACACCAGCAGCTTTTTCGGCACGCACCCGACGTTGACGCAGGTGCCACCAAGGTAGCGACTTTCAGCCACCGCCACTTTTGCGCCAAAGCCCGCAGCAAAGCGCGCCGCGCGCACACCGCCGGACCCGGCGCCAATCACGAACAGATCAAAATCGTAGGCCATGTATTCAGTCTCCTAGGCAGGCGCCCAGCATAACGCCGTTGGCCGCCGCAATCGAGTAGGAGGCGGGCTCGCACCCGCCGTCCTCTCACACCACCGTGCGTACGGTTCCGTACACGGCGGTTCAAGCTATGCGGCTAAGCCGGTTGATCGTATCCAGTATCGAGACCAGTCCGAGTCGATCCCATAGCTTCTTCGGCAGCGCCTGATTCATATGTGGCGGCCCCGAGTTCCACCACGGGCCTCGGCCGTTACAGACCGATTTACAGGCACGCTCTTCGCTCAAGCCCAGACGCATCAGGTTGCGCGCCCTCGTAGAGGGCTGCTTCCATTGGCGCCAGATGGCACAGCGGAGTTTGTGCCTGATCCAGCCATCCAGTTCCTCAAGTGGCCGTTTGCTCTGGCTAAGCTTGAAGTAACCCGCCCAGCCTCGCAGGACAGGGTTTATCCGCTCGATGGTATTCGTCATCTTGCGACCCCGTGCACCGCGTAGCAGCTCTGCGAGCCGGTCGCGCAGGCGACCCAGGCTCGTCGTTGCCACCCGCAGCCTTGGCTGCTGATGCCAGCTCATCCCATAGCCCAAGTAGTCACACTTCCAGGCTCTCGCGACTCGACTCTTCTTCTGATTCACCGTCAGTTTCAAACGTTGATTCAGGAAGCGTTCGACACTGGCCAGTACCCGTTCGCCAGCCCGAGGGCTGCGTACATAAATGTTCGCGTCATCGGCATAGCGCACGAAGCGGTGACCCCGCCGTTCCAGTTCGCGGTCAAGTTCGTCGAGCAGGATATTCGACAGCAGCGGCGAGAGCGGGCCGCCTTGCGGCGTCCCCTCCTGCCGTGGGCTGACGACACCGCCTGACATGACTCCCGCTTCAAGGTAGCGGCGGATAAGCCTGAGTACGCACTTATCTTTGACCCGGCGCTCGATACAGGCCATCAGGATGTCGTGGTTGACTCGATCGAAGAACTTCTCCAGATCGATTTCCACGCACCAGCGGTGTCCCGCTGTCACATGAGCACGAGCCATCTCGATGGCTTGATGCGTACTTCTGCCCGGACGAAAACCATAGCTGTAGTCCGAGAACAGTGGGTCGAAGATAAGTGTGAGCTGCTGCTGCAGTGCTTGCTGGATCAGGCGATCCACGACGGTGGGGATTCCCAGTTGCCGTGTGCCGCCCTGCGGCTTGGGAATTTCAACCGCTCGCACTGCTTGGGGATGGTATTCACCGGCCAGCAACCTGGCCTTGAGGGTTGGCCAATACTGTTTCACGTAGCCCGCCAAGTCAGCGACCGTCATGCCATCAGCACCCGGAGCCCCCTTGTTGCTAACCACGCGTTGATACGCACGCCTGAGGTTGGCCGGTGCAAGCACCCGCTCCATCAGCGTGTCCGGCTCTGCGTTCGTCCACGTCGCTGACGCCGCCGGCACCTTTGCACTGTCAGGCATCACCCTCGGCTTCTGGCCGGGATTCGGAGTGACAGATTCCGTTGTAGGAAATTTCTGCATTACGGCTACCAACGAGACAGTGACGCCTACTAGCGGCATAACCTGTTCGGCCCTTGGTGGCGCGGTTAACCGCCACTTACTACGGCTTCGGCTGACTTCTGCACGCTCATCCCGTCGCCTCTCGACGCTCGGTAGCACTATGGCAAGCGTACAGATCTCCCAGGGTAATTCGCGCGACCTTCCTGCTTATGCCTGTCGGATTTACGTCACAGCGCTCCGTGCAAGTATTGGGCTTTGGCGATTGTTGCCGCCTGACCCCGCTGTGCCGCCTGATCCGCTTCCTGTTCGTCAGGCCAGCATTTTGCCTCGGGCTTCCTTCAGATTCGCAGTCGCCCGCGACACCCTTGCCTCCGGCTAACACTTCCCCTTGCCGGGTGTGTCGAGGACTTTCACCTCCAAGTCACCCGCTCGGCCACCACAGCCAAGCAGGTTGCGCTTACGCGCAACGCGCCATGCCTGGCGCACAACAAAAAAGCCACCCGCAAGGGTGGCTTTCATCAGGCCAGCAGGGCTTATCAGTAAGCCTTGCCAGTCTTGTAGTAGTTCTCGAAGCAGAAGTTGGTCGCGTCGATGTAGCCCTCGGCGCCACCGCAATCGAAACGCTGGCCCTTGAACTTGTAGGCAATCACGCAGCCGTTCTGAGCCTGCTGCATCAGCGCGTCGGTGATCTGGATTTCGCCGCCTTTGCCTGGCGGGGTGTTCTGGATGATATCGAAGATATCGGGGGTCAGGATGTAGCGGCCGATGATCGCCAGGTTGGACGGCGCGTCCTCCGGAGCCGGCTTCTCGACCATGTTGGTAACACGGAAGATATCGTCGCGGATCATGTCACCGGCGATGACGCCGTACTTGTTGGTTTCCTGCGGGTCGACTTCCTGGATGGCGATGATCGAGCAGCGGAACTGGTTGTACAGCTTGACCATCTGGGTCAGCACGCCGTCACCTTCGGGGTTGACGCACAGGTCGTCCGCCAGCACCACGGCGAACGGCTCGTCGCCGATCAGCGGGCGGCCGGTAAGGATGGCGTGACCCAGGCCTTTCATTTCGGTCTGGCGGGTGTAGGAGAACGAACACTCGTCGAGCAGACGACGGATACCGACCAGGTATTTTTCCTTGTCGGTGCCCTTGATCTGGTTTTCCAGCTCGTAGCTGATGTCGAAGTGGTCTTCCAGGGCGCGCTTGCCGCGGCCGGTGACGATGGAAATCTCGCTCAGACCGGCATCCAATGCTTCTTCAACGCCATACTGGATCAGTGGCTTGTTGACCACCGGCAGCATTTCCTTGGGCATGGCTTTGGTAGCAGGCAGGAAGCGGGTGCCGTAGCCGGCTGCCGGGAACAAGCATTTTTTGATCATATACGTCCTTACAAAAGGCTAGGCCTGTGGGATTCGGCGCAGTCTAATCAGGCGGCAGTCACCTTACAATGCCCCACCCCTGGCCGATCGTTGGGATGATAGAGATAACCCAGTGTAGATAGTTCCGGCGGATCGTAAATATTACCGTCATACATGACCGTTGGATGACAGCCGAATCTGGCAGCCTGCACCGGCCTTTTCCCAGGGTCGCGCTCGCCCTGTGGCAGCGGGTTCACCCGCGCTGAGGCCGGCACAGGCGACACATCAACCGCCGGTCCCCTGCCCGATCAGCACGCCATCCACCTTCTGCCCATACAGGTTCACCCCGTCATTGGCATGAAACTTCACCCGCGTCTTCTCGATGGAGCCGTCCACCAACCGCGGGTCCTGCGGGCGTTCATGGCGATTGATCCACGCCGCCACGTCCCAGGCCTGCTGATCACTGAGGCTGCCCGGCTTGCCCAGCGGCATGTTGTACTTGATGAACGACGCTGCGGTGTTGATCCGGTGCATGCCGGCGCCCCAGTTGTAGGCATCCTTGCCCCACAGCGGCGGCATCACGTACTCGCCCGCCACCTGCTGGCCTTCTCCATTGTCGCCGTGGCAAATCGCGCACTGCTCACGGTACACCTGCTGACCGCGCGTGAAGTCGTATCCGCCTTTAGGCTGTGCAACCTCAGGGTAACCGCGCCCGGCAATCTCGACACCGGTCGGCGCCTTGGTCGAAAGCCAGTACGCATACACCGCCAGCGCCGTCATCTGCGGGCTGTCAGCGGCAGGCGGCTTGCCGTTCATGCTGAACTGGAAGCACCCCTGGATACGTTCGGCATAGGTGTTGACCTTGTCGTTTTTCTTGCGGTAGGCCGGGTACATCGGGTAAGCGCCCCACAAGGGTGCGGAGTGCGCCAGCCGCCCCTGATCGAGGTGGCAGTTGCTGCAGTTCATGCCATTGCCCACGGCCTCCGGCATCAACCGGCGGGTGTCGACGAACAAGGCATGGCCCTCACGCACCGCCTTGCCAAAGGCATTATCAGGCAGCTCGCTTTCAGCGGGGGGCACGAACTGCGGCGCGGCCTGCACGCCGGGCACCCTCAACTGCGACTGGTCTTCCATGGCGATCGGTGTGGCCTGGGCGCTGGCCATGGCCAGCAGCAATAACGCCGGAGTCATCCGTTTCATGGCGTGACCTCCTGGCTGGCGGGGCGGGCAAAGAATTCGGCGATGGCCTTGATCTCGGCATCGGTCATGGCCTTGGCCACGCCGACCATCAGCTGGTTGGGGTCATTGCGGCGGCTACCGTCGCGCCAGGCATCGAGCTGCGCCACCAGGTAGCTGGCGGGCTGGCCGGCCAAGGGTGGAAAATGCTCGCCAACCCCACCGCCACCAGGGCCGTGGCATTGCACGCAGCCCGGGATCTTTCGGCTCCAGTCACCGTAAAGGGCCATGCGCGTTGTGGGGTCATCGGCGATCTGCTGGCGGCGCAGGTCACCTGCGGGGTCTGCTGGCAAGCTGGCCAGGTAGCCGCTGACCGCCTTGATTTCATCCTCGCTCAGGGCCTTGGCCAGCGGCTCCATCACCGCATGCTTGCGGCTGCCGCTGCGCCAGTCATGCAATTGCTTGCCGAGGTAACCGGCCGGGAGCCCGGCCAATCGTGGAAACCCGGCGGCGGCAATGCCCTTGCCATCCGCGCCATGGCAACCGAGGCAGGCCATGGCAGCGGGGTTGGCCCCGCCCTGATTGAAGACTTTCTGGCCGTCAGCGGCTTGTACCGCGGGCCAGGCCAGGATCAGCAGGCTGCTGACCACGACGCGACTCAACGCTGTCATCACGAACCTCCATTTCTTTTGTTATAAGCTTAGGCTTAAAAAACATAAGCAAATGGATACTATCCCTGCCAGGGAGATCGCAACAACGCCAAGGCGGGCCAAGCCATGGCCAAGGGCCGCTTAACCGCCTGTTACTTGCCCCAGATCAATTTCCGGAGATGCATTGGGTAGCCGCCGTGCGCACATCACCCAAGCGCAGCGGGAAGTTGTTCAACCGTTCGTGCAGCGTGATGCTGCTGCCACTGCCACGCTTGTCGATGTCCACCAGCGCCGCCGGGCCCACCCCCGAGGTGATCTTCTGCGGCACGATCAGCCGCAGGCCATCCCCACGCTGCTCTTCGGTCAGCGGGTCGCGGGTCTCGGCCAGCTTCTGCTTGATGCAATCGGCATACTCGCGCGGGCTCTTGCCAGACATCACATCCAGTGTTTCATGCGACTGTTCCAGTTCTGCAACACTGACACAGCCACCCAGCGCTACCGACAACGCCGCCACCATCCACTTCATTTGCAGCACCTCCGCCATCAAGAATTCGGTTCGACCACGACCAGGCGATTTTGCTCCTCGTACTGGCAGATTTATCCACGCCCGGCGAACAGCGCGGCAGTGTATCGACACATCGTGGTATCTTTTGCCTTTGCAGATCCAAACCTTGCGGAGCATCACATGAAATTCGTACACCAGCGCGAGCATCTCAACGAAGACGACATCGTCGTCGTCGAGTGCTCCCAGCGCTGCAATATCCGCCTGATGAACGACGCCAACTTCCGCAGCTTCAAGAATGGCGGCCGTCACACTTACCACGGCGGCCATTTCGAGCAGTTCCCGGCAAAGATCACGGTGCCCAGCACCGGCTTCTGGAACATCACCATCGATACCGTGACCACCCGCCCGATCTCGGTCACCCGCAAGCCGACCCTGACCCACAAGATCAAGATCATCCGTCGTTCGTCGTCGAAACTCAGATAAGGCCACCATGACCCAGATCATCAAGTACGTCATCAAATACAAGCTCGACGGCGAGCGCCGCTGGGACTTCGCGCTGATGCCCGATGCCTCTCTCGAGCAAGCCCTCGATGCCCTGCGCAAGATCCACGGCGACGACGCCGACAAGATCAGCGACATCCAGGTCAGCAAGGCCCTGTAAAACTGCCGTGAGCCCCGCCGCACCGCCAGCCCCGCGCAAGGAGAATCGCATGAGCCATTGGCCCGACCGCCGTATCCTCGACCTGCTGGGCATCGAGTTGCCTGTGCTCCAGGCGCCCATGGCGGGTGCAACCGGCGCGCCGATGGCGATTGCCGTGGGCCTGGCTGGCGGGTTGGGCGCCCTGCCCTGCGCCATGCTTACGGGCGAACAGGTGCGCGCCGAGATCGCCGCCTTTCGCAGCGGCTGCCCGGGCCGCCCACTGAACCTGAACTTCTTCTGCCACCAGCCGCCAGCGCCCGATGCCGAGCACGACGCACGCTGGAAGCAGGCGCTTGAACCTTATTACCGTGAAGTGGGTGCCGATTTCGCGGCGCCCACGCCAGTGTCCAACCGCGCGCCGTTCGATGAGCAGAGCTGCCAACTGGTCGAGGCGTTGCGCCCGGAAGTGGTGAGCTTCCACTTCGGCTTGCCCCAGGCCGACCTGCTGCAACGGGTCAAGGCCAGCGGTGCCAAGGTACTGTCCAGCGCCACCACCGTGGAAGAGGCCGTCTGGCTGGAGCGCAATGGCTGTGACGCGATCATCGCCATGGGCTATGAGGCCGGCGGCCACCGCGGCATGTTCCTGAGCAGCGACATCACCAGCCAGATCGGCACCTTTGCCCTGGTGCCGCAGGTGGCCGACGCGGTCAGCGTGCCGGTGATTGCCGCTGGCGGCATTGGCGACCACCGCGGCCTGGTGGCAGCACTGGCCCTGGGCGCTGCGGCCGTGCAGATCGGCACGGCTTACCTGTTCTGCCCCGAAGCCAAGGTTTCGCCAGCGCATCGCCGGGCCCTGGACAGCGCCCCTGCCAGCGACACGGCGCTGACCAACCTGTTCACCGGTCGCCCGGCGCGGGGTATCAATAACCGCATCATGCGCGAACTGGGACCGATGAATGACCTGGCCCCGCGCTTTCCGCTGGCGGGCGGGGCATTGATGCCCCTGCGTGCGATCACCGAGCCGCAGGGCAACAGCGACTTCAGCAACCTGTGGTCGGGGCAGGCGCTGCGCCTGGGCAGGCATATGCCCGCTGGCGAATTGACCCGCGAAATTGCCTGCAAGGCGCTGGCAATGGTCGGGTGTCAGGCATCTTCTTAAGCAGGTTTGGCCCTTTCGCGGGCGAATCGATCAGCCCCTTCCCGGCAAATGGCCTACCGCTATATAGTTAAGGCCATAACGATAACCCCAAGGAGCTGTATTCATGCGTGTCCGCCCGTCCTGCCTGGCCGTCACCGCCCTGGCCAGCCTGTTCGCCTTCAACACTGCCTGGGCCGATGAAGTCCAGGTTGCGGTCGCAGCAAACTTTACAGCGCCGATCCAGGCCATCGCCAAGGATTTCGAGAAGGACACCGGCCACAAGCTGGTCGCCGCCTATGGTGCTACCGGGCAGTTCTACGCACAGATCAAGAACGGTGCCCCGTTCGAAGTGTTCCTCGCCGCAGATGACAGCACCCCGGCCAAGCTTGAACAGGAAAAGGCAATCGTCCCGGGTTCGCGCTTCACCTACGCCATCGGCACCTTGGCCTTGTGGTCGGCCCAGGACGGTTATGTAGACGCCAAAGGCGACGTGCTGAAAATGAACGCGTACAAGCACCTGTCCATCGCCAACCCGAAAGCTGCGCCTTATGGCCTGGCTGCCACCCAGGTTCTGGACAAGCTCAAGCTGACTGACGCCACCAAGGGCAAGATCGTCGAAGGCCAGAACATCACCCAGGCCTTCCAGTTCGTTTCCACCGGCAACGCCGAGCTGGGCTTCGTGGCGCTGTCGCAAATCTACAAGGACGGCAAGGTCACCAACGGCTCGGCCTGGATCGTCCCTTCCGAACTGCACGACCCGATCCGCCAGGACGCCGTCATTCTCGACAAAGGCAAGGACAATCCGGCCGCCAAGGCCCTGGTCGATTACCTGAAAGGCCCGAAAGCCGCTGCAGTGATCAAGGCCTACGGCTATGAAATCTGATGCCACTGGACGCCAGTGACCTGGGTGCCATCTGGCTGACCATCAAGCTGGCCAGCCTGACCACCCTGATCCTGCTGATTATCGGCACACCCATCGCCTGGTGGCTGGCGCGCACGCGCTCCTGGCTGCGCGGGCCGGTGGGCGCCGTGGTGGCGCTGCCGCTGGTGCTGCCGCCAACGGTGATCGGCTTCTACCTGCTGATCGCCCTCGGCCCGCACGGCTGGCTGGGCCAGGCGACCCAGGCACTGGGCCTGGGCACCGTGGTATTCAGCTTCACCGGCCTGGTGATCGGTTCTACGGTGTATTCCCTGCCATTCGTGGTCCAGCCGCTGCAGAACGCCTTCGGCGCCATCGGCCAGCGCCCGCTGGAAGTGGCGGCGACACTGCGTGCCAGCCCTTGGGACACGTTCGTCCATGTGGTGCTGCCCCTGGCGCGGCCCGGCTTCATCACCGCCAGCATCCTCGGCTTCGCCCACACGGTGGGCGAATTCGGTGTGGTGCTGATGATCGGTGGCAACATCCCTGACAAGACCCGCGTGGTTTCGGTACAGATCTTCGATCACGTCGAGGCCATGGAGTATTCGCAAGCCCACTGGCTGGCCGGTGCCATGCTGGTGTTCTCTTTCCTGGTGCTGCTCCTGCTGTACGCCGGACGCCGCGGCAAGGCTGGCTGGAGCTGAAATGACCGCATCGATTGTGGCGCGCCTGAAACTGGCGCGCGACGAATTTACCCTGGATGTCGACCTGCTACTGCCAGGGCGCGGCATCAGCGCGCTGTTCGGCCACTCGGGCTCGGGCAAGACCAGCTGCCTGCGCTGCCTGGCCGGGCTGGAGCGGGCTGCCAGCGCCTATATCGAGGTCAACGGTGAAGTCTGGGAAGACAGCGACCGCGGCTACTTCCAGGCACCGCACCTGCGCCCGGTGGGCTACGTGTTCCAGGAGGCCAGCCTGTTCCCGCACCTGTCGGTACGTGGCAACCTGGAGTTCGGCTGGCGCCGGGTGGCCCCGGCTGAACGCAAGGTCAGCCTCGACCAGGCCAGCCAGCTGCTGGGGATCGGCCACCTGCTGCAACGCCGCCCCGCCACCTTGTCCGGGGGCGAGGCGCAGCGGGTAGGCATTGCCCGCGCCCTGCTCAGCAGCCCGCGCCTGTTGTTGATGGACGAGCCTCTGGCTGCCCTCGATGGGCCGCGAAAGCGCGAGATCCTGCCCTACCTGGAGCGCCTGCACGACGAACTGGACATCCCGCTGGTGTACGTCAGCCACGCCCAGGATGAAGTGGCGCGGCTGGCCGACCACCTGGTGCTGCTGGAGCAAGGCCAGGCGGTGGCCAGCGGCCCGATTGGCGAAACCTTGGCCCGCCTCGACCTGTCGCTGGCCCAGGGCGAGGATGCCGGCGTGGTGTTCGAGGGCATGGTGGTGGGCCACGACCCGTACTACGACCTGCTCGACCTGCGCCTGCCCGGTAGCACTGGGCCGTTGCTGCGCATCGCTCACCCGGCGCATGTGATGGGCAGCACCTTGCGCGTCAAGGTACAGGCCCGTGACGTCAGCCTGGCGCTGGCAGCCGACAGCACCTCGAGCATTCTCAACCGCTTGGCGGTGCGCGTGCGCGAAAGCCGACCGGCCGAGAACCCCGCGCATGTGCTGGTCAGCCTGGATGCCGGCGGCAGCCCCCTGCTGGCCCGCATCACGCGCTTCTCGGCTGACCAGCTGGGCTTGCACCCGGGGCAGATGCTGTTTGCCCAGATCAAGTCGGTCGCGCTGTTGGGCTGAGCAACCCCGAAGCGGCTGTTGTCCATTGATCAGTAACTTGATCGAGGCTTGCCGCACATGCTCGACTGCCCTCTGCCGCGTACCCTGCATTACGTTGACGACAGCCAGCCGGGCCTGACCCGCAAGCGCTGGCGCGACCGCTTCATCTATCTGGATGCCGATGGCCAGCGGGTGCGCGACAGCGAAACCCTGGCGCGCATCGCCGCGCTGGTGATCCCACCGGCCTATACCGATGTGTGGATCTGCGCCGACCCCATGGGCCACCTGCAGGCAACCGGTATCGATGCCCGTGGCCGCAAGCAGTACCGCTACCACGTGCAGTGGCGCGAGCTGCGCGACCAGCACAAGTACGGGCGCATGCTGGCCTTTGCCCAGACCCTGCCCAAGCTGCGGGCGCAACTGGAAAACCATCTCGCCCGGCCAGGCCTGGACCGCGAAAAGGTCATGGCGCTGGTGGTGAGCCTGCTGGACCATACCCTGATCCGCATTGGCAACCAGCGCTACCTGCGCGACAACCAGTCCTACGGGCTGACTACGCTGCGTAACCGCCATGTGCAGATCAAGGGCAGCACTATCCGTTTCCAGTTCCGCGGTAAACGCGGCGTCGAGCACAACGTCACCCTCAATGACCGGCGCCTGGCCAGCCTGCTCAAGCGCTGCATGGAGTTGCCCGGCCAGGCGCTGTTCCAGTACCTGGATGAAGACGGCCAGCGCCACAGTGTCGGCTCCAGCGAGGTCAACCAGTTTCTGCAACAGCTTACCGGCGCCGACTTCACCGCCAAGGACTACCGCACCTGGGCCGGCAGCAGCCTGGCCCTGGACCTGCTACGGCCGTTGGCCTGGGAACCCGAAGCCGAGGCCAAGCGCCAGGTGGCCGGCATTGTCCGCCAGGTGGCCGCGCGCCTGGGCAATACACCCGCGGTGTGCCGGCGCTGTTACATTCACCCTGCTGTACTCGAGCACTATGCACTGGGGCGTCTGGCCAACCTGCCGAAAAACCGGGTACGCAAGGGGCTGGACCCCGAAGAAGTCGCATTGCTGCTGTTTTTACAGGCACTTGAGGAACAGGAGGCCCATTGAGCCTGTCTATTCAGCCCATGATGCGAAGAAATTTCCCATTGGTCGCCAAGCGCCCTATCCTTGACACCGAGCACCTTGGCCGACAAACCGCTGACGGTTTGCCCAGCCACCTGCAACTGAAGACACGCAACAGAATTTGTCTGTCGGGGAATTACTATCCGCCGAAAGCGTCTTTAATGAGAAGGAAGAGGGACACGCTCCCGCCGCCGAGGCAACTGGCCCGACGGTTTTTTACATCACCAAGGAGAACTACATGCTGATACTCACCCGTAAGGTTGGCGAAAGCATCGTCATCAACGATGACATCAAAGTCACCATTCTGGGCGTCAAAGGGATGCAGGTGAGGATCGGTATCGATGCACCGAAAGATGTCCAGGTTCATCGCGAAGAGATCTTCAAACGCATCCAGGCCGGCAGCCCGGCCCCGGAAAAGCACGACGACTCGCACTGAGCGACTTGCCTCAAGCCGCACGGATGCGCTTGATCGCCCCGCGCCTCAGGTGCCCAGCAGTTCGCGCACCTTGGCGATCATACAATCCATGTCGAACGGTTTGTCGAACACGGCGGCGAACAGTTCCGGGCATCCCTGGTTGGCCTGCGCGCCACTCATGAGGATGACCGGCAACTCGCTCAAGGACGGGTCTTCACGCATTGAGCGCACCAATTCCTCGCCATTGAGCAGCGGCATCATGTAGTCGGTGATAACCAGCTGCACGCGCTTCTCCTTCAGCGCCTCCAGGGCCTTGCAGCCGTTGCTCGCCTTTTCCACCGCGTAGCCTTCGTCTTCCAGGGCGAAGCCGAGGATATCGGCGATCAGGTACTCGTCATCGACGATCAGGATGGTGTTCATCTGCTCATCCTGTTAGCCGCTCCCTTGCGGTACGGGCGTTCCCGAAAGCACACCACTGGCACCTTCGAACGCCTTGCGCAAGTTAATGCCCTGCGGCCCGATCAGCAGCTCGTGCAAGGCGGGGTCATGGTGGCTGTCACGCACCTTGAGAATCGACAGCATGCGCCGCAGCTGCGAATCCAGTTCGACGAAGCGCATCAGCACCAGATTGTCGACAATGCTCGACAGGTCTGGCGCGGGCGCGCTGATTTCCGAACCGAAGATGTCGCGCATTTCCCAGGTCAGCATCACGCTTACATCGCGCGCGCGCAGCTCGCCAGCCAAGGCACGGAAAAACGCATTGAGCCGTGTCGGGTCGATGGCAAGGCGGCTGAATGCGCCAAGGCTGTCGATCAGCACGCGCTTGCTACCGTGCGCCTCCACCTGCTTTAGCAGGCGTGCGCCAACCTGGTCCAGCAAGCCCTCTGTGGTCGGCTGCCAGAACAACTGAAGGCTGCCGCCCTGCTCCATTGCGGTAAAGTCACAGCCCAACGATGCGGCTTTGCTGCGCAGCCGTTCGGGCGTTTCGTAAAAGCCGAAATGCAGCCCAGGGGCCTGCACAGTGCTGGCGCCGAGAAACGCCAGGCCCAACGATGTCTTGCCAATGCCCGAAGGCCCGATCAGCAGGCTGACCGAACCGGTAGCCAGGCCACCGTCAAGCATTTCATCCAGGTCGGCCACACCGCTGGTGACACGCCCAAGGTTTGCGTTGCCCATCTGGCTAGGGTGGCTGAACAGCGACTCCAGCCGCGGAAACACGTGCATGCCCGCTTCATCGATAAGGCACTCGTGGCGCCCTGACAACGCCGCACTGCCGCGCGTCTTGCGCAACTGGACATGGCGCACGGCGCGGCTGCCCACCAGCTGTTCACCCAGTTCGATCACCCCGTCGACCATGGTGTGCTCCGGGCTGCCCTCGTCCAGCCGGGCACTGGTCAGCAACAGCAAGGTGCAGCCGGCAAAGGCCGCATGGCCCTGCAGTTCGGAGACGAACTTCTTGGTGTCCAGCGCGGTTTCCGCGCGCACGCGGGCATTGAGCACCCCGTCGACGATCAGCAGGCTGGCCTGCTGCCGGGCGATTTCCTGGCGCAGCAAGCGCACCACCGCATCCAGCCCTTCCTGTTCGAGGGTATCGAAGGCGCTGACGAACTGGATCTGGTCGCCCACCAGTGCCGGGTCGAAGAAGTCCAGGGTGGCCAGGTACTGGAACAGCCGCTCATGCGATTCGCTGAGCAGCGTGGCTACCAGTACCCGGCCGCCGGAGCGCACATGACCACACGCCAGCTGATTGGCCAGGATGGTCTTGCCGGCACCCGGCGGGCCTTGAATGATGTAGGACGAACCGGCAACCAGGCCACCCTTGAGCAACGCATCAAGGCCTTCTATGCCCGTCACCAGCCGCTTGAGTGCCTGTGCCATGCTGTCTACCTGTGGAGTTGGCTGTCTGTCGGAGGCTGGTACACTGGCAAGTAAAGCTGCATGCAAGTTCCATGGCCGGGGTCGCTGTCGACGCAAATCGCACCACCGCTCTGCCTGGCAAAGCCATACACCTGGCTAAGGCCCAGGCCGGTGCCTTTGCCAAAAGGCTTGGTGGTGAAAAACGGCTCGAAAATACGTGGCAATACCTCTGGCGCAATACCCTCGCCGCTGTCCTGCACTTCGAAACGCACGAAGCTGCCGCGCAACCCTTCCACCTCGCCAACCAGTTCGACCACATCCACCATCAGGCTGATCCGGCCCTGCCCGGTGATGGCATCGCGGGCATTGAACAGCAGGTTGAGCAGCACCATCTGCAACTGCCCGGCATCCACCTCGATCAACGGTAGGTCCGGTTGCAGCACGACGTGCAGGTCAACCGCATCAGGCAATGCATGCTCCAGCAGGCCACGGGTCGCGGTTACCAGATCAGCCGGTGCGACGCACGCCACATCGAGCTTGCGATGGCGGGCAAAGCTGAGCAATTGCTGGGTCAGTTCAGTGCCCCGCTGCCCGGCATCGAGGATGTGCTGCAGCATGCGCTGGGTCCGCAACGGATCTTGGGTAGCCAGCGCCAGGCGCGCCGAGCTGATGATGATGGTCAGCATGTTGTTGAAGTCATGCGCCAGGCCACCGGTCAACTGGCCGAGTGCTTCAAGCTTCTGCGCCTGGAACAACTGGGCGCGCACGGCATCCAGCTGCATGGCCGACTCACGGCGGTCGGTAATGTCGCGGGTAACCTTGGCCAGGCCAACGATCTGGCCGAGATCATCGCGGATCACATCCAGCGCCGCCAAGGCCCAGAACTGCGTGCCGTCCTTGCGTACCCGCCAGCCTTCATCCTGTGCCACACCCTGTTCCAGCGCTTGGCGCAGCAAGCGATCGGGTCGGCCATCGGCACAATCCTGAGGGGTGAAAAACAGCGAAAAATGCTGGCCGATCACTTCGTCGGCGCGGTAACCCTTGATCCGTTGCGCGCCCGCATTCCACGACACCACATGGCCGGAAGGGTCGAGCATGTAGATGGCGTAGTCGACCACCGACTGAACCAGCTGTTCATAGCGGTGGGCGGGCATGACAGCGTGGTCGAGACAGTCAGCTGAAACCATGAATACTCCACTGGCACAGCAGCAGGAACTAAATGAGGGTAACCCAGGCGCCCGCCGATGGGCACCCAGACAACTACCGCCAGTCAGCACTCTTCGACAAGCACTGGGCCAGGTAAAACCGCAACAGTGGCGCAATGACAGCAAGGTGTCAATTGAGCATTTGATCGACCGTTCATTCTGTTGATGATAGGTGCTGTGGTTGACTCACCTATAACGATGGGTTATAAAGCGCGCTTGATTGCGAAGCCCTTCTACTTAGAAGCGAGCTGGTCGTTGCGACCCCTTCAAGCGTGCGAGTGTGGTGGAATTGGTATACACAGCAGACTTAAAATCTGTCGGCGTGAGCCTTGCGGGTTCGAGTCCCGCCACTCGCACCAAACTTCTGTGAAAAGGCGCCCCTGCGGCGCCTTTTTGCTGCCTGCCAGCAATGTTTTGCGCAGCTGCTAAAGTGGAGCTTGTCCCCGTCCACTGGAACGCCACCATGCGCTACTCCCTGTTCGATGGCCAACGCGACATCATTATCCTGATTGCCCGCGTGCTGCTGATGATCCTGTTCGTCCTGTCTGGCTGGGCAAAGCTGACTGGCTTCGACGGCACGGTTGGCTACATGACCTCGCTGGGCGCCCCTGCCCCGATGCTGGCAGCTGGCATTGCCGTGCTGATGGAGTTCGTTGTCGGCATCCTGCTGATCCTCGGCTTCTATACGCGGCCGCTGGCCTTGCTGTTTGCCCTGTTCGTGCTGGGCACGGCGCTGCTCGGGCATCCGTTCTGGAACATGGTCGACCCCGAGCGCAGCGCCAACATGACCCAGTTCCTTAAGAACCTCGCCATCATGGGCGGCTTGCTGTTGCTGGCCGTAAGCGGTCCCGGGCGCTTCTCGGTGGACGGGCGCTGATTCAATCGTCTACGCAGTCGTCAAACCAGGCTGGGTGATCGCGCTCCTCATCATCGAGGTCATCCAGCGTTTCCTCGTCCTCCTCCACCTCATCCTCGGCGCCTTGGGCATCCGCCTCGTGCTCCATGTCTTCGTAGAGAAATTCGTGATCAAGCAGGTGATCGTGTTCGGGTTCGTGCAGGTCGTCTTCGTCGTGCATGCTGGCTCCTGGGCAAGTGGCAGGCCTGTATAGGCTGATCGCCTTTGCAGGTCAATGCGTTGCCGCTTAATGCTGGGTTAACCGGCCAGGTCCAGTCTGCAGGCTCTCCCTTCAAAACGTCATTTGCCCGCCTTTCATGGCGGGCTTTTTTATGCATTTACCCAAGTGAGACATGACACGCTGCCGACCTGATCTTCACAAAATGATGACATCCAGGTGGGCACACTGGCCTCGCTCCGTATGTTCTTGCAGCCCGCCGCATTCTTGCCGCGGGCTTTTCTTTTTTGAAGCTTTTCAGGTATTCGCCATACCGACCCATGACCTGAAGCAGTTTTCCCCGACCAGGCAAGGGCTATGCTAACCCAGCCATAACCCAAGCTCACTCGGATAGACACGGAGGCTCTTATGAAAGCTGCTGTTGTTGCACCAGGCCGTCGCGTGCAGGTGGTGGAAAAAACCCTGCGCCCCCTCGAACACGGCGAAGCGCTGCTGAAGATGCAGTGCTGCGGGGTGTGCCACACGGACCTGCACGTGAAAAATGGCGATTTCGGTGACAAGACCGGCGTCGTGCTGGGCCATGAAGGCATTGGCGTGGTCCAGCAGGTAGGCCCCGGCGTCACCTCGCTCAAACCCGGTGACCGCGCCAGCGTTGCGTGGTTCTACCAGGGCTGCGGGCACTGCGAATACTGCACCAGCGGCAATGAAACCTTGTGCCGCGAAGTGAAGAACTCCGGCTACACCGTGGACGGTGGCATGGCCGAGGCCTGCATCGTCAATGCAGACTACTCGGTAAAAGTGCCCGACGGGCTCGACTCCGCCGCCGCCAGCAGCGTTACCTGCGCCGGCGTGACCACCTACAAGGCGGTGAAAATTTCCAACATTCGCCCCGGCCAGTGGATCGCCATCTACGGCCTCGGCGGCCTGGGCAACCTGGCCCTGCAATACGCCAAGAACGTGTTCAACGCCAAAGTGATTGCCATCGACGTCAACGATGAGCAATTGCGCTTCGCCAGCGAAATGGGCGCCGACCTGGTCGTCAACCCACGTAGCGAAGACGCGGCCAAGGTCATCCAGGCCAAGACCGGCGGCGCCCATGCCGCTGTGGTTACTGCCGTAGCCAAGGCGGCCTTCGACTCCGCCGTCGACGCCCTGCGCGCCGGTGGCCGCCTGGTTGCCGTCGGGCTGCCATCAGAAGCCATGAACCTGAACATCCCGCGCCTGGTGCTGGATGGCATCGAAGTGATCGGTTCGCTGGTGGGCACACGGCAGGACCTGCAGGAAGCCTTCCAGTTTGCCGCTGAAGGCAAGGTGGTGCCCAAGGTGACCCTGCGGCCGATCGAGGACATCAACCAGATCTTTGAGGAGATGCTCGAGGGCAAGATCAAGGGGCGAATGGTGATCCAGTTCGAAGGCTGATAGCCTGAAGGTCGATGTCACAACCCGTAATGAGCCCGCAGACGTCCTCTACGGGCTTTTTTACTTTGCTGGGCGTCAAGGAACAGACCATGAGCTTCGACTGGCACGCCGGCCCGATCACCCGCACTACCCCGCTGGACAAGCATTACCGCAACACCCAGAAAGTTCGTCAGTTTCTGCTGAGCGAATGCGGCGAGGCATTCAGGTTCGACCGCACATTCATGGCCTGGATCAAGAGCGGGACGCCATCCACCATGGGTGAAGTGGCAGATGAATGGCTACGTATGCACCGGTGACCGTCAGCCTCAGATGCGTGCAGGCACGTGTGCGCCGCTTTGCAATCTTCAGCCATGGCCGCTTCTTTCAGGATTTTATCCAACGATTCAACCATGCTTGAATAGTCCATTTCATGACTCCGTCGTCGGTGGAACCCACTTGAAGATCCCAACGATAGCTTCCGAATATTTCAGAATCCTGCGACCAGCAAGTCGCTGTCTGTTCTGATGACCGGGAAAACGGCCAGGAGGTTCAAGATTTGACCGTCCACAGCTGATCGATCCGCGTTGTAAAGGACTGGCTCATCAGCTCCCGCCGCATGCCCCAGTCCGGTACCGCCGGAACACTGGCAGCCCGCATCGTCCCCCTGCCCCAGCGCTCGTTGATGTTGTCCATCACTTGCATCAGCCGGCCGCACGCCACTGACTGCTTGAGCGCAAACAGGTCCTCTGAAAACTCCCCCGGCTGGCGAAGATCCATCAGCAGCACTTCGGCTTTGCTGTAGCGAAACCCAGGCCGAAAAATACGCGCTACCGCATCGGTGGCCAACCGCGTCAGCAACAACGTGTCACACGTTGGATACGGCAGCTCGACCAGCGCACCCTGGGCATGATGGGCCTCGTCCGGGTTGAACATGCCGGTGCGGATACTTACCCGCATGCGCTTGCACACCGAGCCTTGGGCGCGCAGTTTTTCCGCTGCACGGCCGACGTAAGTGGCCACTGCCTGCGTGATCGGCGTCAGTTCGGTGAGCCGCTTGCCGAACATCCGGCTGCAGCAGATTTCCTGCTTCGGCGGCTCGGCTTCATCCAGTTCCAGGCAGGGTGTACCGGCCAGCTCCCGGGCCGTTTTCTCCACCACCACGCTGAACCTGTCACGCAGCGTGCGGGCGTCGGCCTTGGCCAGGTCCATTGCCGTGCGTATGCCCATTGCCTCGAGGTGCGCAGTCATCTTCCGGCCAATTCCCCAGACTTCCTTCACCTCGGTATTGCGCAGCACCCAGTCCCGTTTGAACGGGTCGCAAATATCTACCACGCCACCGGTGTGAGCCTGCAGGCGTTTCGCCATGTGGTTTGCCAGTTTGGCAAGCGTCTTGGTGCTGGCGATACCCACCCCCACCGGAATGCCCGTGCACTTGAACACCCGGGCGCGCACGTTGTGGCCAAACTGGGTAAGGTTTTGCGCAATGCCGCTGAGGTCGGCGAAACACTCGTCGATGCTGTAGATCTCGACCGCCGGCACCATCGACTCGATCAATGTCATGACGCGCTCGCTCATGTCGCCGTAGAGCGCGTAATTGCTGCTGAAGGCCAGGACGCCGTGACGGCGCAGCCTGTCCCTGGCCTGGAAGTACGGTTCACCCATTTTCACGAACGGTTTCGCGTCATACGACCTGGCGATCACGCAACCGTCGTTGTTGCTCAGCACCACGATCGGGGTCTTGGCCAGGTCCGGCCGGAACACCCGCTCGCAACTTGCATAAAACGAGTTGCAATCAATCAACGCAAACACCGGGTCACTGCGCATGGTCACGCACGCTATAACGCACCACGCCCCAAACGAGCAGATCGTCGCCTTCCATGATGTAGCGCGGCGGATACGCCGGGTTTTCCGACTTGAGTATCACCACCCCGTCACGCCGATGCAGGCGCTTGCACACCGGCTCGGTATTGACCGCGGCGATCACGATATCGCCATGCTCCGCCTCGCGCCCACGGTCGACGATGACGATATCGCCAGAGTAGATACCGGCCCCCTGCATGCTGTCGCCTTCTACCTTTACCAGATACACATGCGGCGCGCGGAGGTCGAACAATTCATCGAGCGATATATGGCCTTCCAGATGGTCCGCCGCAGGTGACGGAAACCCGGCCGGAATCTGGAACGCGTAAAGCGGGATGGGTTGGGTACCGCCGGCGGGCGTACCCAGAAAAGTAATGGTCATGATGGACGGCTCGACGCAAACTGTATGCATATACAGTAAATCCGGCATCGGTTGTCCGGTCAATCCTGAGCGACGAAATTTCTGACAGGCGAGAGGTGGGAAATGTGTGGACGGTACTCGATCTACGAGTCGATGGATCATTACCTGCGCCAGCTGTCGCTGGACCTGGTGGTGATCAACGGGTACGACCATGAACCGATCAACCGCTACAACGTGGCGCCGTCGACTCGCGTAGAGGTAGTCCGCCAGCTTGACGACGGGCTGAGCGTGGACCGGGTGAAATGGGGCTGGTCGCCTTTCTGGGCGAAGGGAAAACGACCAGACCCGATCAACGCGCGGGCCGAAACAGTGATGACCGGCGAATTTTTCAAAGACCTGTGGCCAGGCGGCAGAGCCCTGGCGCCAGCAAATGGCTGGTTCGAGTGGATCCCGGACCAGCACGACCCGAAGCACAAGCAACCCTGGTACATCACCGGCGTCGATGGCGCCCCGCTGTACTTCGCCGCGCTGGCGGAAGTTCACCCAGGTATGGAGCCAGACCCGTGTGACGGCTTTGTGATCGTTACCGCTGCAGCAGACCAGGGCCTGGTGGACATCCATGACCGCAAGCCCCTGGTGCTGACACCTGACACGGCCAGGGAATGGCTCGACCCGACCACGTCAGCCGAGCGCGCAGCTGAAATTGTGCGGGAGGGATCTCGGCCGGCAGCATCGTTTCACTGGTACCCGGTGGGCAAAGCCGTAGGCAATGTGCGCAACCAGGGCGCCGAGCTGATCATGCCGCTCGGCGGAACGAACCAACAGGCGCAATTTGAGTTCTAAACTGTGTAAAAGCGTGAATCCTGCCCGGTAATCGGGCCGGCCCGTGCGGTACCGGTTGGAACGGAGAAGACAGCATGACAGAAGAAGAAGCCAAAGATGTTGTTGAGCGCATCCAGTACGAACTGAGCCATCCCCATGGCCGCGTCGCCACGCGGATCGAAATTCACGATGTGGGGTTATGGACGCGACTTGAGGGGGCATGTGGTACCAACTACAACGCCGTGGGTGGCGGCACACTCTTTGAGAAACCGGTTGTGCTGGGGCCCAAGTGTGATGCTTCGTACACCATCCTGTACCAGGTCTGAGCGATAACAACGTTTCGGGGTTTTCGCCTCAGGGGAAACTTCTGGCCCACATGAAGCCCGCAGACTTCGTCTGCGGGCTTTCTTCCGACCTATAGTCGTTTGAGAAAAATAGCCGCAATGAGCATTCGCAGCCTGGCAAAGAACCTGCCTGCAGACCCCGGTAACGAAGGCTGGGTG
Source organism: Pseudomonas sp. 8_5_2 (assembly GCF_059295255.1). Lineage (NCBI taxonomy): Bacteria > Pseudomonadati > Pseudomonadota > Gammaproteobacteria > Pseudomonadales > Pseudomonadaceae > Pseudomonas > Pseudomonas sp. 8_5_2. Next base: position 2,072,898 of record NZ_CM181238.1, on the reverse strand, counting down.
CTGGGATGGGGCGTGCTGCGGGATAGACATCCATGGCACTTTGTCGACGTCTATGCCGACCGGCAAACAGCCGTGGCGGAAGCGCAGCGCCGCGGTGACGAGTACGTGGTGGAGTATGGCTCGCACCGCCTTGGCTCGAGTGAGTTCGTCTGCGGTATCAACCCGCCTGAGGGTTAACGGGCCGGCGTTTCCAAAGGCCTACCTGATCTCAGTTCCGTTCAGCTTTCTGGTCGTCCTCCAGAGATGTCCCGTCAGGGCTTGAAACCTTGATTTGGGCAGCTGACGGTAAGTGGTTTTGGGATTTCGGTATTTTCCCTCGCCCAAAGAAAAACCCCGCAGACGTTAATCTGCGGGGCTTTCGAATGGTGGAGGCCGAGGTCGGAATCGAACCGGCGTAGACGGATTTGCAATCCGGAGCATAACCACTTTGCTACTCGGCCTCAAAGGTCGGATCTAGCTGCTTGCGCTTTGCTATCTCCTTGAAACGCTGAACCTTTTTCAAAGTTTGCTGCGTTTCGATGGGCGCCATTATGTCGTCATTCTTCTAACCTTGCAACCCCCTGAACGAAAAAAAATTTCAACGGGTTCAAGGTGTTAGCGCAGCCGGCCAAGTTTACTCCACAAGCCCACCACGGTGTTCTCCACAGTGCCGCTGGCAGCCATGCCGATTCGCTCTTGCAGGCTCTTGCGTTCGGCGTAGTGCAGGTGGAACAGGTTGGCATTGCGCGCCCGGTCGCTGAGGTATTCGTCACTGGTCTGCAGTTCGTCCACCAGCTGCCGATTGAGCGCCGCGACACCGAGCCAGACTTCACCGGTAGCCACTTCGTCGATGTGCAGTTGCGGGCGATAGCGGGCGACGAAGTCCTTGAACAGCTGATGGGTGATGTCCAGGTCTTCCTGAAACTTCTCCCGGCCCTTCTCGGTGTTTTCACCGAACACGGTCAGGGTGCGCTTGTACTCGCCGGCAGTCAGCACCTCGAAGTCGATATCGTGCTTCTTCAACAGGCGGTTGATGTTGGGCAACTGTGCCACAACGCCGATCGAACCCAGCACGGCAAACGGTGCGCTGACGATTTTTTCGCCGATGCAGGCCATCATGTAGCCCCCGCTGGCGGCCACCTTGTCGATGCACACGGTCAACGGAATACCCGCCTGGCGGATGCGCGCCAGCTGCGATGCAGCCAGGCCGTAGCTGTGCACCAGGCCACCGCCGCTTTCAAGGCGTAGCACCACCTCGTCACGCGGGGTGGCGAGGGTCAGCAGTGCTGTGATTTCGTTGCGCAGGCTTTCGGTGGCCGAAGCTTTGATGTCGCCATCGAAGTCCAGGACGAATACCCGGCCCTTTTCTTCGGCCTTGGCCTTGCCCTTCTTCTGCTGTTTTTCCGCCTTGGCCTGCTGCTTGCGCAGGGCCTTGAGCTGGGTCTTGTCGAGCAGGCCGGACTCCAGGCGCTCGCGCAGGTCCTTGTAGAATTCGTTAAGGCGGGTGACCTGCAGTTGCCCACCCGGTTTGCGCCGCCCCTTGCCGCGCAGCCCGGCGATAGCCGACAGCACCACCAGGATGGCGATCACCAGGGTGGCGGTTTTGGCGAGAAAGCTTGCGTACTCGGCAAGAAACTCCACGTTGACTCCTTGAATGCATGCGCCACTACGGCGCGTAACTGTTGCAAGCATACCGTTGCGCCTGAGGTGCTGCCAGCTGGTGTAAACGCTGGCAACATCTTTCAAACAACCTTTTCAAACGCTTGTATGTTTTTTCGTTGACAGCCCGTGTGCTGCATCCTAACCTCGCAGCAACCTCCACAGGCCGGAACCTTTCGTGGGCAACCTCTACCTGATCCGACATGGCCAAGCCTCCTTTGGTGCCGATGACTACGACGTCCTCTCGCCTGTGGGCGTGTGCCAGAGCCAGGCCCTGGGTGAGCACCTCGCACAGCTGGGGGTTCGGCTGGACCGCTGCGTGGCAGGCGACCTGCGTCGCCAGCAGGATACCGCACGCCTGGCCCTGGAGGCATTGCACGGCAGTGGCTGCCCGGTGCCGGCTGTTGTGACCGACGTGGCGTTCAATGAGTTCGATGCCGACGGCGTGATCCGGGCCTTGTTGCCCGGGCTGCTGGTAGATGAGCCCGATGCCCTGCACGTGCTGCGCAACGCTGCCCAGCACCGCAGCGAATTCCAGCGCCTGTTCGCATTGATGGTGCAGCGCTGGCACGATGGTGAGCATGCCGCCGAGGGCCTGGAGACGTGGCAGGCGTTCACCACCCGCGTGCAAGGTGGCCTGCACCGTGTACTCGACGCTGCCGGCAGCGGTGACAATATCGCCATCTTCACCTCGGGTGGCACCATTGCCGCCCTGCTCCACCTGGTAACCGGTATTACCCCCAGCCAGGCGTTCGCGCTGAACTGGCAGATCATCAACACGTCGCTCAGCCAGCTCAAGTTCCGCGGCCGCGACGTGGCACTGGCTTCCTTCAACAGCCAGGCCCATGTGCAGTTGTTGAAGGCGCCGGAGCTTGTCACTTACCGATAAGCCCGGCTAGTTGTGTCCCTGCGGGGACGTGTAAATCACTCTATAAGGAATGCGCCATGACCTCCGTAGCTGATGCCGTGAAAAAGATGCAAGAGAAGTTCAACCCATCCGCTGCCGCCGGCCTGGACCTGGTGTTCGGCTTCGACATCACCGACGAAGGCAAGAAATATGCACTGATCGTCAAGGACGGCACCTGCGACCTGCAGGAAGGCGAGAACCCGGATGCCAACTGCACCCTGGTGATGGACAGCGAAACCCTGAAGGGTATCGTCAGCGGCGAAACCGACGGCATGCAGGCCTTCATGGGCGGCAAGCTGCGCGTCGAAGGCGACATGATGCTGTCGATGAAGCTCAGCGAGCTGTTCCCGTCCTGAGGGCAGGGAATACCGGATGATCGAAAACCGAAGCCTGACCGGCTTCGGTTTTTTTTTGCCCGATGGTGCGGGTCTATCAAGGCAGCTGATCGGGCAGCAACACCCTCGCCTATTTGGCGCCTGGCACGCTTGTTCCAACCTTGGCAGCGCATTAGATTAGCCAATAGTCCTTGCGATCGAGAATAAGGAAACCGCATGACGCTCACCGACCAGTCCACCCAGGTACGCCCCGGCGAAGAACTCGATGCGGCCGTCATCGACCCTTACCTCAAGGCCAGCATCCCCGGTCTGGAGGGCCAGCCGAGGATCAGCCAGTTCCCCGGTGGCGCTTCCAACCTCACCTATCTGGTCAGCTACCCGGGCCGCGACTTCGTGCTGCGTCGCCCGCCGTTCGGCCAGAAGGCCAAGTCGGCCCACGACATGGGTCGCGAGTTTCGCATCCTCAACCAGCTGAACAGCGGCTTCCCGTACTGCCCAAAGGCCTACGTACATTGCACCGACAGCAGCCTGATCGGCGGTGAGTTCTATGTGATGGAGCGGGTCAAGGGCATTATCCTGCGTTCGGACATTCCGGCAGAACTCAACCTCGACGCCAACCGCACCGAAGCCCTGTGCAAAAGCTTTATCGACCGTCTGGTCGAGCTGCACCAGGTGGACTACGACGCCTGCGGCCTGGCCGACCTGGGCAAGCCTGAAGGCTACGTGCAGCGCCAGGTCGAGGGCTGGACCAGCCGCTACCAGAAGGCCCTGACGCCAGACGCCCCGAACTGGGAAAAGGTGACCGCCTGGCTGCACGACAAAATGCCCGCTGACCACCCGCGGCCCGCCATCGTGCACAACGACTACCGTTTCGACAACGTGATCCTCGACGCCGACAACCCGATGCGCATCATTGGTGTGCTGGACTGGGAAATGGCTACCCTGGGCGACCCGCTGATGGACCTTGGCAACAGCCTGGCCTACTGGATCGAGGCCGGCGACCCGGCACCGGTACAACTGATGCGCCGCCAGCCAAGCAACGCCCCCGGCATGCTCACCCGCCGCCAGTTCGTCGATTACTACGCCGAACGCGCCGGCATCCAGCTGGACAACTTCGATTACTACTATTGCTATGGCCTGTTCCGCCTGGCCGGCATCGTCCAGCAGATCTACTACCGCTACTACCACGGCCAGACCCAGGACAAGCGCTTCGCCCAGTTCATCCACATGAACCGCTTGCTGGAGCAGATGAGCCTGCAGGTGATTGCCAAATCCAGCCTCTGAGCAGCGCCCACGACGACGGATAACAAGGAAAACAGCATGCCCAAGACCCACCTGTTCGACCTCGACGGCAAGATCGCCTTCGTTTCCGGCGCCAGCCGCGGCATCGGCGAGGCCATCGCCCACCTGCTGGCGCAGCAAGGTGCCCACGTGATCGTCTCCAGCCGCAAGCTGGACGGTTGCCAGCAGGTGGCCGACGCCATCATCGCGGCCGGTGGCAAGGCCACGGCAGTGGCCTGCCACATCGGTGAAATGGAGCAGATCCAGCAGGTGTTCGCCAGTATCCGCGAACAGTTCGGGCGCCTGGACATCCTGGTCAACAACGCCGCCACCAACCCGCAGTTCTGCAATGTGCTGGACACCGACCTGGGCGCGTTCCAGAAAACCGTGGACGTGAACATCCGCGGCTACTTCTTCATGTCGGTGGAGGCCGGCAAGCTGATGCGCGAACAGGGCAGTGGCAGCATCATCAACGTGGCGTCGATCAATGGCGTGTCACCAGGCCTGTTCCAGGGCATCTATTCGGTTACCAAGGCCGCAGTGATCAACATGACCAAGGTGTTTGCCAAGGAATGCGCCGCGTTCGGCATCCGCTGCAACGCCCTGCTGCCGGGGCTGACGGATACCAAGTTCGCCTCGGCACTGGTGAAGAACGACGCCATCCTCAATGCCGCGCTGCAGCAGATCCCGCTCAAGCGCGTGGCCGACCCCAAGGAAATGGCCGGCGCGGTGTTGTACCTGGCCAGCGATGCGTCCAGCTATACCACCGGCACGGCGCTCAATGTCGACGGCGGCTACCTGTCCTGATCAGGCCTTGACCGCGATCAGGGTGTAACTCAGGGGCAGGCGTGCCGGCTGGTCGCGCAGGCGCCATTCGCCATCGTCGCCCTTGACCATCTGCCCCGGCAGCGCCTCCCAAGGGATGCTCTGGTGCTCGGCCAGTGCCGTCAGCTGCAGCCCGTTGGCCAGCAAAGCCGTGATCACCTCACCAAGGCCGTGGTTCCATTCGTGCGTCTCGGTATGGGCCAGGCGTTGATCGGTTTCAACGTAGGTCTGGTCGGTGTGCCACACCGTCGGTTGCTCCTGCTCGAAATAGGCGTATTCGAGCTGCAGGCGGTCCTGGTGGTCTTCGTTGACTGCCATCAGCATCGGGTGGCCATCGCGCAGGAACAGCCGCCCGCCCCGCTTCAGCAGTGCTGCAACCGTGCGCGCCCACGGCTCGATACGGGGCAGCCAGCAAAGCGCGCCGATGCCGGTATAGACCAGGTCGAAAGTGCCTGCCGGCAGTACCTGGTCGGCGGCGTAGACGTCGGACTCTACATACTCGATGGGTGCCGCGCAGCGCTTGGCAAGTGCCCGCGCCTCGGCCAGCGACGCGGCCGAATAGTCCAGACCGCAGACTTTGGCGCCAAGGCGCGCCAGCGAGAGCGTGTCGGTGCCGATGTGGCACTGCAGGTGGACGGCATTGAGCCCGTCGATATCGCCCAGCAATGGCAGGTCGAAGCGCACGGTTTCGGAAAGGTGGCCCGGGGCCTCGACCAGTCGCTCGACTTCGTAGTCCCTGGAGGCAGCGTGCAGCGGGGCGCGTTCGTCCCAGCTGGCGCGGTTGAGTTGCAGTGAGTGTTCCATGCTGTCGTCCTTGAGGGGGAGAAGCTCATGCTAGCCTCTGCCTGCTCGCCGACGACACCACTGCCGTGCTAAAAATTGTAAGGCTGGCGCGGCGCGTTGCAGCTGCCAATTGCTACAAGCAGGTCGCCGCCGCCGCGCGACGCTGCAGCGCCACACCATCGTTTTTCTGCGCGTAGTAATCGACCCCCGTACCACCCGCCTGCGGGTAGACGTCGACGAACGCCTCGGCCCCGCGGGTATACACGGTCAAGCCACCCTGCTTGCGCGACTCCAGGTAACCACTGGCATCGTCGCCGAACACCTTCTCTTCCTGCCAGCTGAACTGGATGCACTGGGCAACCAGCTGTGGCGCCTTGTGCGAGTCGAGGTGCGCAGTCGGCTTGCCGCCGCGTGCCGTTTCCATGGTCGAAGAAGCACAACCGACCAGCATCAGCGCTGCGGCCATCGGCAGAATCGCACGCATGTTACATCCTCAGGGTTTTGAAAAAGAACGCGACTCTAGCACCAGCTGGCATCGCGAGTGAATTGTCGCGCACCTGCCGCTGTCGCAATAAAGGCATGACGTCAAAAGGAGACCGCCATGAAACTGCACTATCTGCTATTTGCCGCGCTGCCCTGCCTGCCTCTGGCTGCAACCGCCGCGCCTGCGCCCGAAGAAAGCATCACCGCGCCGGAAACCCACAACCGTGAGCTCAAGGTCGGCGACAAGGCGCCTGATCAGTACAAACGCGACGACGCGGCAATCAAGGACTGGAAAGCGAAGGGCCTGCCCGCCCCCGAGAAAGAAAGCCACTGGGTGCGCATGGGCGACCACTACGTGCTGGTGCAGACCACCAATGGTGTAGTGCTGGCGATCCAGTCGGGGTCCTGATTCAACCCGCCTCGACCAGCGCCGCCATGTGCACCGTGTTGCGCCCGGCGGCCTTGGCCTGGTACAGCGCCGCATCGGCCTGGGCCAGCAGGCTGGCAGTATTGTCCTCGGCGCCCGGCACCCCGCACCACAAGCCGACGCTGAAGCGCATCTCGATCTGGTCACCGGCAAAACAGGCGGGGCTGCGCGCAATGGCCTCGCGCAGCCCTTGCAGCGCCACCATCGCCCCATTGCGGTCGGTGCCTGGCAACAGCAGCAGGAATTCCTCCCCGCCGTAACGACCAAGGTTGTCGCCGTGGCGCAAACGCTGCTGCAGCTGGCGCACGCAATGGCACAGCACCTCATCGCCAGCCAGATGCCCATAGAGGTCGTTGATGCGTTTGAAATGGTCGATGTCGATCATCGCCACGGCCAGGCTGCTCTGTTGTTCGCGCGCCCGGTCCAGCTCCACGGCAAAGCGCTGCAGAATGGCCCGGCGATTATAGCTGCCGGTCAGCACATCACGCAGCGCAAGGTGCTGCAGGCGTGACTCGCTGCGCTCCTTGGCCATCAGCACCAGGCCGATCGAATACATCATCACCGTGGCGGTGCCAATTGCCACCGAAAAGCTCTGCTTGAGGTTGCTGGTGTCATAGCGCATTTCCACCGCCGTGCCATTGGCCACCGCGACTACGCGCATGCCCAGGCCGACCAGGCTGATCAGCGCACCAATCTCCAGCAGCAGGTGGGCCCTGCCCGGCCGTTCGGCGTGGCGCCAGGCCCAGTAGAGAATCAGCGAGCATTGCAGCATCAACACCAGCGTCGCCAGCAGCATACGCGGCTCCAGGGTATCGAGCAGCAGCATCAGCCCTACCAGCATGCAGGCCGGGATGACGAAGACAGTGCGCCAGGGCACCCGCTGCTCACGCACCCGGAACAGGCTGGCCGTGTAGAACGCCAGCGCCAGCGATAACAAACTGTTACCCAGGCCATAGCTGAGCCACAGCGGGGCCTGCGCATAGACGGTGTAGCAGACATACGCCAGGGCGTGCGCCAACAGCCCGCACCCGGTCAGCATCAGGTTGTCCCGGCGGTTACTGCGCCCGACCAGCAACAGGCAGAAGGCAAGGATGGTTGCGACCAGGGCAACGGCGGCGAACAGCGTGGGGGTGTGGGCGATCATCGTGATTCACCGTGTGGCAGGTTGCCGTCTTGGCTGCGGCTTGCCCTGAAGTCTAGGGCGCCATCAGCCGTTCGGCCATGACCGAACGGGACAGAACAGCAACCCGCAGGCTCGCCACCCATCGCGTCCAGCACATTTTTTTGCCCGCCCGGGAAACCAAATGGATCATTCCCAGTCTGAAGAAGTGCCCCGTAAACCTTTGCGGATCAAGGACCTATATCGTGATATCGCGTATTGCAAGCCTTTCGCTGGTTGCCGTTGTGCTGTTGACCGCCGGCTGCCATAGCCATCGTTATCATGACGACGACGATGGCTGGCGTGACCGCGACCGCGGCCATCGTCACCACCATCGGCATGACCGCGACGATGACGATGATGACAATCGTCAATACCGCGGTGACCGTTACTACCGCTGAAGCGTCTTTGCAACCCTGACTTGCCGCCCCCTGTTTCGCGGCACCTTAACCTGATGATTCCTTTGAGGTTCGTATCATGCGTCTGACTCTGCCTTCCATTGCCCTCGGCCTGTTGCTGTGCCAGGGCGCTTTCGCCGGTGACGGTACCGCCGCCATTGGCGGTGGCCTGGGTGGCGTGCTGGGTAACGTTGTCGGCCAACAGCTTGGCGGCAAGACCGGCGCAGCCATCGGCGCCGGCGTCGGCGGCGCAGCCGGCAGCGCGGTAGGTGCACGCAAGGGTAACCGCACCGAAGCCGCCATCGGCGGTGGCCTGGGCTCGGCCGGCGGTTCGCTGCTGGGCGGCGCGGTAGGCGGCAAGACCGGTTCGACCGTAGGTGCCGGCCTGGGCGGCGCAGCCGGTGGCGCCCTGGGCAACCACATGGGCGACAACAACGGCAGCAGCAAGAAGCACCGCCGTCACCGCCACTGATCGACATCGAGGACTGAAAGGGCCGCACAGCGGCCCTTTTTGTTGCAGCACATCAACACCCCCTTCAGCACAAGCTGGCACACTGGCTGCTACTGTCTATCGTGCCCTGTGTGAAGGAACGCCCCCTCCCCATGAACCAAGAGCTGCTCTGGGTCCTTGGCCTGCTGGCCATCGTGGTCATCCTGTTCGTCATCAACCGCCCGCGCATGGACGTGGTCGCACTACTGGTGATTCTCGCCCTGCCGCTGCTCGGCATCCTCACCGTGGAACAGGCCCTGGCTGGCTTCAGCGACCCCAACGTGGTGTTGATCGCCGCCCTGTTCGTGATCGGCGAAGGCCTGGTGCGCACCGGCATCGCCTACCGCATCGGCGAGTGGATGAGCGAGCGCGCCGGCAACAGCGAGGCACGCCTGCTGGTGCTGCTGATGGTGGCCGTAGCCGGACTGGGGTCGATCATGAGCTCTACCGGCGTAGTGGCCATTTTCATTCCGGTGGTGCTGAGCATCGCCGCGCGCCTGCAGATCTCGCCCAGCCGCCTGATGATGCCACTGGCGTTCGCCGGCCTGATCAGCGGCATGCTCAGCCTGGTAGCCACGCCGCCCAACGTGGTGGTGCACAGCGAGCTGGTGCGCACTGGCGAACAGGGCTTCAGCTTTTTCAGCTTTACCCCGTTCGGCCTGGTGGTACTGGTGCTGGGGATCGGCTACATGCTGCTGACCCGGCACTGGCTCAATGGCGAGGTCCGCAAGGACGGCCGCGTGGAAAGCCGCCGCACCTTGCTGGACCTGGTGCTGGACTACAAGCTCAAAGGCCGTGAACGGCGCCTGCGTATCCGCCCCCACTCGCCGCTGATCGGCCACACGCTGGGCGAGCTGGAGTTGCGTACCCGGCACGGCGCCAACGTGATCGGCATTGAACGCCAGCACAAGTTCACCACGCGGGTGATCAGCGCCGATTCCAATACCGTGCTGCACCAGGGTGACGTGCTGCTGCTGGACCTGTTTGCCAACCGTGATGACCTGCGCACCTTGTGCCAGACCATGCAGTTGGAGCCGCTGCACTTCAAGGCGGCCTACTTCATCGACCAGTCCCAGGAACTGGGCATGGCCGAAGTGTCGCTGCCCCCCGGCTCGCAACTGATCGGCAAGAGCATTCTCGAACTGGCCTTCCGCACCCGCTACGACCTCAACGTGGTCGGCCTGCGCCGCGAACAGGCGGCCATCGAAGCGCAACTGGTGGAAGAAAAACTGCGCCTGGGCGACACCCTGCTGGTGGTCGGCCCATGGAAGGCCGTGCGCCTGCTGCAAAGCCAACCCAAGGACTTCCTGGTACTGAGCCTGCCGGCAGAAATCGACCAGGTGGCGCCCGCCCGCACCCGCGCACCGCAAGCATTGCTGAGCCTGGCAGTGATGGTCGGGCTGATGGTGAGCGGTGTCGTACCCAACGTGATCGCGGCGCTGATCGGCTGCCTGCTGATGGGCGCCGGCCGCTGCATCGACATGAACAGTGCCTACCGCGCCATCCATTGGCAAAGCCTGGTGCTGATCGTGGGGATGCTGCCCTTTGCCAAAGCCCTGCAGCAAACCGGCGGCATCGACCTGGCCGTAGGCGGGCTGGTCAGCGTATTGGGAGGTGCCGGGCCTGGCGCCATCCTGGCCTGCCTGTTCGCGGTCACGGCGATAATCGGCTTGTTCATTTCCAACACGGCCACTGCAGTCCTGATGGCGCCGGTTGCCGTCAGCACCGCAGCGCAGTTGGGCATGTCGCCCTACCCGTTCGCCATGACCGTGGCGCTGGCAGCATCGGCGGCGTTCATGACCCCGGTATCATCGCCAGTCAACACGCTGGTGCTGGGCCCCGGCCAATACCGCTTTGCCGACTTCGTCAAGATCGGCGTGCCATTCACGTTGCTGGTAATGGTGGTGACAGTGGTGATGGTGCCGTGGTTCTTCGGCTTGAACTGAAATGGCAAAGAGTGAAGGCAATTTGGCATTATTCCAACCAATCGCGGCAGATTGACATCAACTCCCCTGACGAAACACACTGCCCGGTAATTGCCCCAGGTGCTTCGAAGGCGTTTTCCTGGATTTCGTTTCCGCTTGTCGGTCGAGCCCATGGTTTTTCCAGCCCAATCGCGCTTGTTGCCCTACATTACCCTGCTGTGCCTGACGTTTGCCCTCACCCTTGGCGGCATCCTGGCACGCCCGATCGAATCGCTGTCGTTGTTCTGGCCGGTGAATGCCGTATTGGCCGGCGTGCTCTTGCGCTACCCCCGTCTGGCCACGCTGATCGGCTTCAGCCTGGTCTGGCTGGCCATGATCGGCGCTGACGTGCTGTGCGGCAGCGCCTGGTTGCCGGCCTTGTGGTTCAACCTGTGCAACCTGGCCGTGGTGATTACCCTCTGGCAGCTACTGTCGCGCGTGCCGCGCCTGCACCGGCGCATGCGCACCCCACGCGGCGTGCTCAGCGTGTTCGCCGCCTGTGCCGCCGCCGCGCTGGTAGCGGCCAGCATGGCAGCGGTAATGGCCGCGCCGTGGTTCGAGCAATCCTTGCGTGCCACGTGGCTGGCCTGGTTCAGCGAGCAGTTTTCCACCGGCGTAATGGTGCTGCCGGTGCTGCTCACCGCGCCCTCGTTGCGCGCCCTGGGACGCGGCGGCGCCCAAGCCATCCGCCTGGCACCGCTGGTGGTGCTGCTGGCCTCGCTGGCGTTCAGCATCGCCTTCGGCGGCCCCGGCGCGATTGCGTTCCCGATCGCCGCTCTGCTGTGGTGCGCCTGGACCTACTCGCCGTTCATGGTCGCGCTACTGGCGCTCATCGCTGGCAGCACGCTGATCGTGGCGGTGGCGCAAAATCTCATGCACTTCATTGTGCCGCAAAGTGGGCCCGGGGTGACCACGCTGATGTCAGCGCGCCTGGGCATCGCCATGCTGGTGCTCGGGCCGCTGGTGGTGGCCTGTGTCAGCCAGGCCAATCGCAGCCTGATGGCCCGCCTGGCGCATCAGGCCAGCGTCGACCACCTGACCGGCGTGCTTACCCGCAGCGCCTTCACCCGCCGCGCCAACGCGCTGCTGGACAGCCGCCAGCAGCACGCCCAGGCACTGCCGCTGACCCTGATGATGCTGGATATTGACCACTTCAAGTCGATCAACGATGCCCACGGCCACGCGGTCGGTGACCAGGTGCTGCGCCAGTTTGCCGGCACCCTGCAAGACCAGCTGCACAACAGCGAGTTGTTCGCGCGGCTGGGGGGCGAGGAGTTCGTCATCATCCTCCCTGGCCTTGCCCCTGAACGGGCCAAGTTCACCGCCGAACGCCTGCGCCGCGCCGTGCAGGACCTGCATGTGATACAGGCCGACCAGCGCCTGCAGATCACCGTCAGTATCGGCCTGGCCGGCTGTGACGCCGACCTGCCGGCGCCCAGCCTGGACGAGCTGCTGGCACGTGCCGACCAGGCGCTTTATCGGGCCAAGGCCCATGGCCGCAATCGCATCGAACAAGCCGAGGCGCAACGCCAGGTGATCTGACCCAGGGTTGCCTAGCCAACCAGCAAGTCCCACGACAGTTTGGCGATCAGCACGCACAACAGCACCAGGAACAGCCCGCGCACAAAGCCGGCACCCTTGCGCACAGCCAGCCAGGTACCGGTAAGCGCGCCAAGAATGTTGCACGCAGCCATAGGCAAGGCAATCGCATACAGCACGTTGCCTGTGGGCACGAAGAACACCAGCGCCGCCAGGTTGGTGGCAATGTTGACCACCTTGGCCGAGGCCGAGGCATGCAGGAAGTCCAAGGCAAAGAAGCGGATGAACAGGAAGATCAGGAAGCTGCCGGTACCCGGGCCGAACAGGCCATCGTAAAAGCCGATCGCGCCGCCGATAAGCACCGCCAGGCACTGTTCCTTGCGGCCGATTTTCGCCGGTTTGTGCAGTGTGCCGAAATCTTTCTTGCAGAAGGTGTAGATGGCCATCAGCACGATCAGCACCAGCACCGCGGGCCGCATGACGCTGGGCGGCACCAGCGAAACCGTGGCGGCACCGGCGAACGACATGACAAAGGCGCTGAGCGCTGCCGGTACGATCAGCCCCCAGTCCAGCGTCACCTTGCGGATGAACGAGCGCGCGGCGAAGGCTGTGCCACATATCGAAGCCAGCTTGTTGCTGCCAAGCAATGCCGCCGGTTGCGCAGTGGGCAGCACGTTGAACAGCGCCGGAATCTGGATCAGCCCGCCACCGCCCACGGCGGCGTCGATCAGCCCGGCGGCGAAGGCAAACACGCAAAGCACAGCAATATCGATCATGACGCGGTTCCAGGCAGTTAAGACGCCTGCAAGGCTAATCAAAGTGGCGCACTTGTGGTGAAATGCCATATTGCGAAAACTGCAACAAGGAGCAGGCAATGGCATTGGACATGCTGAGAGAAATCCAGGCGTTCGTCAGCGTGGCGCACAAGCGCAGCTTCGTCGCCGCAGCCCGTGCGCTCGGGCGCTCACCCAGCGCGGTAACCCGTGCTTTGCAGACCCTGGAAGACAACGCCGGGAGCAAACTGCTCAACCGCAACGCCAATGCGGTGACCCTGACAGAAGCAGGTGAGCGCCTGTTACCCCACGCCGAACGGTTGCTGGATGTGCAACGCGATGCCGCCGACGAACTGGCTGCGCTCAGCGGCAGCGCGCAAGGCTGGATTCGCTTTGCCGTGCCGCAGTTGCTGGGTGAACACGTGCTGCCTGGGGTGCTCGCCGAGTTTACCCGTCGCCATCCGCAGGTGACCCTGGACGTACAGTACAGCGATGAAGCCCTCGACCCGCTGCAGGGCAAATTCGATTTCGTGGTGCGCGGCGCCTTCCCGCAATCGAGCGAGCTGATCGGCTACCCCCTGTGGGCCTACCAGCGCTATCTGTATGCCAGCCCGAATTACTTGGCTCTGGCCGGCACGCCCCGGCAACCTGAAGACCTCGAAGGGCATGCGCTGATCCTGCACACCGCCCCGCGCATCCTCAAAGCCTGGCATTTTTGCCACGAGGGCCAGATCACCAGCCTGCGCCCAAGGCCCAGGCTGCGTCTGGGCTCGGGCGATGCGGTGTACCACAGCACCCTGGCCGGCGCCGGCATCGCCCGTCTGGCCGCCTGGGTGGGCGAAGCGCAGGTCAAGGCCGGGCACCTGGTGCGGGTGTGCCCGCACTATCGGCTGACATCCAGCAGCGGCCAGGATCCGCTGATGCATGCTGTGTACCCCGCCGGCGAGCTGCCCGCGCGGGTGCGCGACTTGCTTTCTGCGCTGCGCAGCGCCGGCCCCGGTCAGTGAAACCGCCTTGTCGAAAACGACTGTTCAAAATCTGCTCAATTTAACAGAGCCCACCGTGGGTCTGGCTTGCAGCACTTTATCCACAGACCTACCCACGTTTTTTGTGGACAGATTTCCCAGCGCAAAGAACGACTTATCGCACAAGCAGCAATGCCGAATTGGCCAGTTTCACCAGCTCGATCCACTCCAGTGTACTGATTACGCCGGCGCGCTCCAGCACCTCGGCACTGCGCAGTGCCTGCTCATAATCTTGTTCATCAAGGGAGCCTTCGGCGAGAAAACGGCTACGCCACTCCAGCATGGCTGAAGTGGCTTTGTTGCATTCCATCAGTGTGTCGGCTCCAAGGCAAAAAGACCGGCGCGAGTGCGCGGCGGCGGCAGACTACACGAGGCTTTTGGGCTTGAGAATGACTTGCCGCTACCACTTGTCCAACAGTGGAAGGCGGGAGAATACTGGCCATTTGGTCAGGTGTTGGGCCCGTCGGTTGAAGTAGACGGGCCGCGTTGGGAAACTGCAGTTTAAGTCAGCTTGGCGGGATGGTGCCAAGAATACCAATCAGAATGGTCAGCAGCAGAAAACCACCCAGGAACAGCGTCAGCTTGCCCATCGGAACCTCTACAGTGTGATGCGGGGATGGACATATTGTCGGACCTGGGCTGATACGGTTACAGATTCAGGTTTATGGAAAAAAAGCGGATCAGATGAACTGCGCAGGCTAACCCGCCAGTAGTCCTGGGCATCCACCGTTACAGCCGCCAGCGCATTCGCCTGACAGCCCGCACGGTCAAGGCATGGCCTTGCTGCAGCTTTTTGCCAGTCAAGTCAGCTGCTGAAGTTTTTCCGCCGGCAGCCAGCCCAGCTCGCCATTGCCGTGGCGTCGGCACCACAGCCAGCCGTTGAGCGGGCGCACGCACTGCACCAACTGCCCAGGGTCGGCGTCCAGTTCATGCGCGCAGTAATGCTCCAGCGCCCTGCCCTGGCCAACGCTGAGCCGCTCGATCACCTGGGCAGGCACCCAGCCCGATTCCTGGCCGGTGCAGCTGCACAGGTACCAGTCCTGCCAGCCTGGCTCGCCTTCATAGCGCGGGCCGATCTCCAGCAACGTCCCCTTGGCGAAGCGGATGGGCCGCGGATATTCGCTGCGGTGGGGTTCAATGACAACGTAATGCATGGGGCCGCTCCCTGGCCGGAAAACCATCAATCCTAGCAGAGGCCGGAACGCCCGCTGCTGCCGTGTACTTGTATCCTTATGTGTACAGAATGAGACCTGATACACAAGAACGTTTCCTACAGGGTAATCGGACATATCGGCGGTACAGACGTCATCTTTACTGGCACCCATCAACCCGCACCGATGGTTTTGCCAAGGAGATGCCCGATGCCCGCCCGTCACTTGACCACTGCCCTGCCACGTCGCTTCAGCCGGACCCTGCTCGCCTGCGCCCTGCTGCCGCTTGGGCTGTTGACCGCCAACGTCGCCACAGCAGCCCCCCAGAAGCCTCAGCCCACGGCAGCAGCAGCCACGCCTACCTTCGGCCCGCTGAAACACGTCCACGCTGGCGTGCTCGATGTGGCCTACGTGGAACAAGGCCCGGCCGACGGCCCGGTGGTGATCCTGCTGCATGGCTGGCCGTATGACATTCACAGCTTCGAGGAAGTTGCGCCGAAGCTGGCGGCCAAGGGTTACCGGGTATTAGTGCCCTACGTGCGCGGCTACGGCCAGACCCGCTTCCTGTCCGCCTCCACCCCACGCAACGCCCAGCCCACTGCCCTTGCCAGCGATGTGATCGCCTTCATGGACGCCCTGCACGTCCAACGCGCCGTCCTGGCCGGCTTCGACTGGGGAGCGCGCACCGCCGATATCGTCTCGGCGCTGTGGCCAGAACGGGTGAAGGCGCTGGTCTCGGTCAGTGGCTACCTGATCAGCAGCCAGGAAGCTGCCAAGGCCCCGTTGCCGCCCAGCGCCGAGCTGCAGTGGTGGTACCAGTACTACTTCGCGACCCCACGCGGTCAGGCCGGCTACGAGCAGAACCGCCATGCCTTCGCCAAGCTGATCTGGCAGACCGCCTCGCCCAGATGGGCCTTCGATGACGCCACCTTCGAGCGCAGCGCCAGTGCCCTGGACAACCCCGACCAGGTAGCGATTACCGTGCACAACTACCGCTGGCGATTGGGTCTGGCCAAGGGCGAAACGCGCTACGACCCGCTGGAGGCAAAACTGGCCAGTTTCCCGAGTATCGCCGTGCCGACCATTACCCTGGAAGGCGACGCCAACGGCGCCCCGCACCCACCCGCAGAAGCGTATGCGCAGCGCTTTACGGGCAAATACGAGTACCGGCTGATCAGCGGTGGCATCGGCCACAACCTGCCGCAGGAAGCGCCGCAGGCGTTTGCCCAGGCGGTGGTGGATGCAGATCACCTGTAGGCTGCCGGCGGCATTTGCTACAGAACGTTTCAAAAGCGCAGCAGGCGCAACGTTGAGCCACGATGAGCGCCTGCTGTGCCGAAACCGATTGAGCCCGGCTAAAAACGGGGCGTGGAGCGCGATCAAGCGGATATGAATTGAAACGTAGCTTGTAGGATCTTTTACCGTGCGCTGTAGGGGGAATCGAGCCAACGGGATTTGCCTGTATGAAACATCAGTTTCTCCGGCAATTTCGAGCTGCTACGGTCCATTTTTCCTACAACGGCACGGAGGCCTACAGCATGAGAAAAGCATGGACACATACAATGCCTCGGCCCTGAAGCTGCAGAAAACCTTGCTCAGCCTGCGCCTTGAGCGTGATCGCCTGAAAACGGAGGGCAAGGACCAGGAAGCCAATGCCCTTGCGGGGCCGATCGCGAAGCTGGAAGCTGCCCTGCGGGACTTGCCGGACGACCTGAAGCCGGGGACGCTGCAGTGACCACCGGAGCAGATAGACCCTGATCCGCCTCAACTGGCGTCGAGGGGGCTACGGCGCAGGCCCTTGGGCCCCGCGCCAAAGCAAGTCACCGCAAAGGCAATCAGCAACGCCCCCGTCCCCAGCAGAAAGATCAGTTGCTGGTTGGAGCCCTCCACCAGCATGGCAATCAGCGCCGGGGTCACCGCCGCAGCGCCCATCAGGGTGATACTGACCAAAGGCGTGAGCTTGCCAGTCGGATCATTGGTCGTGATCAGTGCCATGTAATACGACAACGACAGCACCCAGCCAAAATTGATCAGCAGCAGCGCGACAAACAGCTGCATTGGCGTGCGGGTATGGCCGGTCAGCATGGCGATCGAGATAAACACCGCCACCAGCCCCACGGCGATCATCAACTGCCGATTGACCCGTGCACCCAGCAAGCTCGGCAACCCCGCACCCGGCAAGCCACCGATCGCCGAAAGACCAAACGCCCAGCCGATATCGACGCCGGCAATGCCCTGGTCCCGCGCCAGCTGATCAATGAAGCCCCACACGCAGTAGATGGCCACCTGCATGAACAACATGCCCAGCAGCGCAGTGCGCCCCGTGCGCGCCGTACCACCCTGGGCGGGCGAACCTTCGCCACTGGCCAGCGCCACTGCCGGGCGACGCGGCAGCACCAGGCTGGCCCCGCAGATCAGCAGGTACCACAGGCCAAATGCGCACAAGGCGGTCACCGTACCGCTCTGCGCGGCAAGCAGCGGCAGCGCTGCGGAGAACAGCGAGTACTCCGGGGTCTGCAGCAACAGCATCAACCCGAACGAACGGTCCTGATTGGGCAGGCGGCCCAGCGTCGACACGGCATAGGCATATACCAGCCCGGCACAGGTGCCAGCCCCCATGCGCACGGCCAGCAGCATCGTGTTGCTGGTGGTGAAGGCAGTGGCAATGCTCAACGCCACGCACAGCGCGCCAACCCGCAGGCACAGGCTGCGACCGCCATGGCGCTTCATCAGCAGCGGGCACAGCAAGGTGCCCAGCGTCATGCCGATCATCTCGACCGACACCACCCAACCCTGCTGGTCGAGCGACAGGCTCAGTTGCTCGGTGACCAGCCCCATGAAGATAGGTTGTACGCCACAGACAATGAACGAAGTACAGGCAATGAAAATCAGCGCGGCACGCAGCAGCTTGGAATCTTGGGTCATAGGGGGACTCCGACACAGCATTTGTTTTTATTGTTTGTGAAACCTGCCCTGAAAGGCGCCGTAGCAGTCGCCTGGGCTGATCCTGGGAGCAATGCTGGGCCGAGTTCGAAAGGTTT
The DNA here is from genome assembly GCF_059295255.1 of Pseudomonas sp. 8_5_2. Taxonomy (NCBI): domain Bacteria; kingdom Pseudomonadati; phylum Pseudomonadota; class Gammaproteobacteria; order Pseudomonadales; family Pseudomonadaceae; genus Pseudomonas; species Pseudomonas sp. 8_5_2. The sequence continues at coordinate 2,054,679 of NZ_CM181238.1, read as the reverse complement.
GAAAGTTAATTATCGGCATCGGGTTCAGTGGGTTTTTTAATGCAGGCAAACGGCACTCACCTGCATCCAGAAACGCACTGCATGCAATCCTGATAATTAATTTGTGACATGACCGCATCCTCCCTACCGTGGGGCATCATCCAAGCCTCAGTAAAAAGGCCCGATCATGAACGACCGCGAGTTCATCAACGCCATCGATGCCGATGGCCTGCCCCTGCACATCGCTGTTACCAACGGCCGCATCACCCACATCGGACCGCTGCGTGCCAGCAGCCCAGCCCGCGAAACCATCGACCTGGAAGGCCTGCTGGTGCTGCCCGGCTTCGTCGACGGCCATATTCACCTGGACAAGAGCTTTGTCGGCGACCGCTGGCGACCGCACCAACCTGTCGCCAGCCTGCGCGAGCGCCTGGCCGTGGAAAAACGCGAACTGGCCAGCGCCCCGCCGATCGTCGAGCGCGCCGACGCGCTGATCCGCCAGGCCGCCTCGTTCGGCACCCTGGCCATGCGCTGCCATGTGGACGTGGATGCCAGCACCGGCCTGAGCAACCTGCGGGCCATGCTCGAAGCCCGCGACAGGTGGAAAGAGCTGATCGACATCGAACTGGTGGCCTTCCCCCAGGCCGGCGTGGTGACTTGCCCTGGCACCGCCGAAGTGATGGAAGCCGCCGTGCGCGAAGGCGTGCAGGTGGTCGGCGGCATCGACCCGACCACCCTGGACGGTGACGCCGAAGCCCAGCTGGATATCGTGTTCGGCATCGCCGACCGGCATGGCGTGAAAGTCGACATCCACCTGCACGAGCCCGGCGATATCTGCATCGCCCAGCTTGAACGCATTGCCGCACGCACCCAGGCACTGGGCATGCAGGGCCTGGTTGCGGTCAGCCACGCCTATGGCCTGGGCGATGTAGCGGATTCAGTGCTCGACCGCACCGCCGAACTACTGGCCGGCGCGGGCATCTCGATCATGACCAACGCCCCTGGCGACCACGCCTTCCCGCCTGTGCTGCGTTTGCGTGCTGGCGGCGTGCGCGTATTCACCGGCAACGACAACATCCAGGATGCCTGGTGGCCTTACGGCAACGGCGACATGCTGCAGCGTGCGATGCTGGTCAGCTATCGCTCGGGCTTTAACACCGACGAAGAACTGCGGGTTGCGCTGCACATGGCGACCGAGGCCAGTGCCGCGGTGATGGGCAAGCAGGATTACGGCTTGAAGGTCGGCAACGAAGCCAGCTTTGTCCTGTTCAAGGCTCCGAATGCCGCGGCGGCGGTGGCGGCAGCCCTTCATGAGCGAGTGATCGTGCGGCACGGCGCATTCTGGGGCGGGCCCGCGCAGTTGCAGTTGCAGGCTGCGCAGTTTGCAGCAGAGCTGCGGCGCTAGCGCAAACAATCGGCCAACGCGGGCGGGTCCGGGTGCGACCTTGTACCGCGAAGGCCATTCACCGCCTCACCTGAACTTTGGCGTCCCGGCAGGGCCTTCCGTTGATACAGGAGGAGCCACCATGAACCCATCGAAAGAGCTGCACGCCACTATCATCTGCCTGCAGGCCGACAAGATTCTGCTGGTGCGCCAGGAGGCTTCAGTGTGGTCTCTGCCTGGCGGCAAGATCGACCCCGGCGAAACACAGCTCGAAGCGGCACACCGTGAGCTGTTTGAAGAAACCTGCTTGCACCTCACTGATGCCCAGTTTCTCGGACATAGCGTGCTCCAGTACGAAGAACACTGGGTCTATCGCATGATCGTCCCGGCGCCGATGCAGCCCCAGCCCTCGCATGAAATCGTCGAGTGTCGCTGGTTTTCGGCCGACGAGTTTCATCAAGTCACGATCAAGCCAACCCACATGGAGCTGCTGCGACGAGAAGGCTTTGTCTCCGCCGGAAAGTAGTACGGCGAACCTCGGTGCCGGAGGCATTGCCCAAGCCCCCTATCGGCCGTGGCTCACTCGGCCTCGGCGCGCAAGATACCGATCAGAATCTCGGCAAGCTCGATAACCATCGGGTCTGCCGTGGGCCGATGAAAAATCGCCGCCTCAAACACTGTGATCGGCTTGAACCCCTCCTGCGCCCCCAGCACCTGATGCCTGGGCGTGACAACGCGGGACGGCAGCAGGCTCACCCCCAACCCATTGGCGACCGCTTCCTGAATCCCCGCCAGGCTGGAACTGGTAAACGCGATACGCCAACTGCGCCCCATGGCCTCAACCGCCCCGATCATGTCATCGCGGTACAGGCCACGCGCCGGAAAGGTCACCAGCGGGATAGGGTCCTGGGCAAAACACGGGTATTGCGCACTGTCGATCCACTCGATGCGCTCTGGCTGGCAGGCATTGGCCTCCCGGCTATGCCGACGCTGCTTGATCAGCACCAGGTCGAGCTCGCCACGGTCATAGCTGCTCATCAGGTCGCGGCTCAGACCACCGGTAATTTCCAGTTTCACTGTCGGATTGCGCCGGTTGAAGGCCGCCAGCGCCTGCATGGTCTTGCCAGCGACAAAATCGTCCGGCAGGCCGATGCGCGCGGTCACGGTCACCCCGCCCGACATCGCTTCGGTCAGCTGGCTGCTGACCGCCAGCAGGTGGCGTGCGAAGCCCAGCAAGGTTTCTCCGGCATCGGTGGGGTGCACCTCGCGGTTGCTGCGGTCGAGCAACTGGTGGCCGACCATTTCCTCCAGCCGCCGCACCTTCTGGCTGACCGTTGACTGGGTGGAATGCAGGCGGGCAGCGGCGGTGGTAAAGCTGCCGCAGTCGGCCACCATGACCACGGTGCGGAGCATGTCCAGGTCGTAGATGGCGCGGTTGGATTTGCTGGAGTCTGGCATTGGGGGGTTAAGCTTCTGGCAACTGGCTGGACACATGATGCCTGAACCCGAAGTGCATGACGCATTGCCTTGACGCCAGGAGACTTTGTAGGTGTGCACGGGCTTTAAATGGCCTGCGGCTGAATTGCGACAAATAGCGACCAAAACTGCCCGCATATCGCACAACAGTTCGATAATCGCACAAATTCCGCCAAACCCTCTCTACTGTTGCCCTATCTTGCGGCACGCTATAGCGAAAGTCAGCAACCAATTCCAGCTGCTGACTGGCCCCATCGCTTCACCGCGCGCCGGCCAGCCCTACAACTCAACTCCAGGAACAACCAGGAGCTCGCCTTGATCAATAAAACGTTTGAGTCCATCGCCAGCGCGGTGGAAGGGATCACCGACGGTTCGACCATCATGGTCGGTGGCTTTGGCACTGCCGGCATGCCGTCCGAACTGATCGACGGCCTGATCGCAACCGGTGCCCGCGACCTGACCATCATCAGCAACAACGCCGGCAACGGCGAGATCGGCCTGGCCGCCTTGCTCATGGCAGGCAGCGTGCGCAAGGTGATCTGCTCGTTCCCGCGTCAGTCCGATTCCTACGTGTTCGACGAACTGTACCGGGCCGGCAAGATCGAGCTGGAAGTGGTGCCGCAAGGCAACCTGGCCGAGCGTATCCGCGCAGCGGGCTCGGGCATTGGTGCGTTCTTCTCGCCGACCGGCTACGGCACCCTGCTGGCCGAAGGCAAGGAAACCCGTGAGATCGACGGCCGCCAGTACGTGCTGGAAATGCCGCTGCACGCCGACTTTGCGCTGATCAAGGCGCACAAGGGCGACCGTTGGGGCAACCTGACCTACCGCAAGGCCGCCCGCAACTTCGGCCCGATCATGGCCATGGCCGCCAAGACCGCCATCGCCCAGGTTGACCAGGTCGTCGAACTCGGCGAACTGGACCCGGAGCACATCATCACCCCGGGTATCTTCGTCCAGCGCGTGGTCGCCGTGTCCGGCGCTGCCGCTTCTTCGATTGCCAAAGCTGTCTGAGGCCTGCCATGACCATCACCAAAAAACTGTCCCGCACCGAGATGGCCCAACGCGTGGCCGCAGACATCCAGGAAGGCGCCTACGTAAACCTGGGCATCGGCGCACCGACCCTGGTGGCCAACTACCTGGGCGACAAGGAAGTGTTCCTGCACAGCGAGAACGGCCTGCTGGGCATGGGCCCGAGCCCGGCGCCGGGCGAGGAAGACGATGACCTGATCAACGCCGGCAAGCAGCACGTGACCCTGCTGACCGGCGGTGCCTACTTCCACCACGCCGACTCGTTCTCGATGATGCGTGGCGGCCACCTGGACATCGCTGTGCTGGGCGCCTTCCAGGTGTCGGTCAAGGGCGACCTGGCCAACTGGCACACCGGCGCCGAAGGTTCGATCCCTGCCGTAGGCGGCGCGATGGACCTGGCTACCGGCGCCCGTCAGGTGTTCGTGATGATGGACCATCTGACCAAGACCGGCGAAAGCAAGCTGGTGCCCGAGTGCACCTACCCGCTGACCGGCATCGCTTGCGTCAGCCGTATCTACACCGACCTGGCCGTGCTTGAAGTGACGCCTGAAGGGCTGAAAGTGGTCGAGATTTGTGCTGACATCGACTTTGATGAACTGCAGAAGCTCAGCGGTGTGCCGTTGATCAAGTGATCCAGGCCGCCGGCCTGCAAGATTGTCGAGGCCCAGGGGGGCGATCAGGTTTACAGCCGATATCGCCTCCAATCACCTACAAAGTGATACACAGCGCGCTTTTCTGGACATACCCGGGATAAACGCCGTTGACACCATGGCACCGCGAAACGCTGCGACATCCCGCACGCAGCGTTCATACCTCGGAGCCCGCCATGAACCGCCACGCCGAAACTGCCAGCCTCCAGGGTTGGCGACTGTTCTCACTGTTGTCCCTTTTGGTGCTGATCGTCACTTCGCTGGCGCTGTGGTATCAGCCTCAATGGGTAGAAGCCCTGCGCAGCGCGATCCGGACCACCGCACGTACATCCTTCACCCTGTTCCTGCTGACCTTCCTTGCCACCTCCCTTGCAGCCCTGGTACCGACTGCCTTCACGCGCAGCCTGCTGCGCAACCGACGCTTCCTTGGGCTGGCTTTTGCCTTTTCCCACGCTGTGCATGCGGTCCTGATCCTGTTGTATGTGAAGTTCTTCCCCGACACCTTCTGGCATGGCCGTACGGCCACAGCGAATATTCCTGGGTCGATCGGCTATCTGTTCATCATCCTGATGACCATTACCTCCTTCCCCGCCGCAGTGAAACTGCTGGGCGCTCGCGCGTGGAAATGGCTGCATGTCACCGGCACTTGGGTGATTGCTGGCGTATTCATGCTGTCATTCTACAAACGCCTGCCCATGGGTTCCTGGTATCCGCTGGGCTTCGCACTGATCTTCAGCGCCATGCTCTTCAAGCTCACCGCCCAGCTGGCCATACGCCTGCGGCGCAACGCCATAGAGCCAAGCGCTACTCACTGATCATTATCGTCGGTTAGGCAATAGTGTGCCCGTGGGCAATGGCACTGGCTTCAAGTTTTGCACGCTCCGCGTCCAGAAAAACATACGTAGCTTGCAAGCCAGTGATCCGCGCCTGAATGTCGGCCATTTTGCTGGCGACCAGCGCCGCGCCTTGGGCGCAGTTGATCGTATTGCCCCGCTTGGCCGCGAGTATCTCCCCAATCTCGGCGAGTGAAAAACCCACGCCCTGGGCACTTTGAATGAAGGCCAGATCAATCACGGCCTGCTCGCTGTAGCGACGGTAGTTATTGGCCTGTCGATTGGCCGCGATAAGCCCGAGCCGTTCGTAATAACGCAATGCATGGCGGCCGACGCCACTGCGCCGCTCCAACTCTCCAATGTTCACAACAAAAACTCCTTGACTGTAGAGCGGGCTCTACACCTTAGCCTGCGCCCATTATCCAGACAAGGAATCAGGCATGAGCGTGGAATGCTTCGTTACCGGCGGCAGTGGGTTTGTGGGTCAACATTTAGTGGCCCGCCTGACTGCAACAGGGCACAAGACCTGGGTGCTTATGCGCAGCCCCGAAAACATCGAGCGACTCAAAGAGCAGGTAAGCCGATTGGGCGGTAATCCTGCGCATATCCATGCGGTTGAGGGCGATATAAGCAAGGAAGGGCTTGGACTCAGCGAGGTCGACAGGCATCACGTGGCTTCGGCGTCGGTAATCTTCCACCTCGCCGCGCAGTTCTGCTGGGGGCTGACAATGGAGCGCGCCCGCACAGTGAATGTGCAAGGGGCACTGAACGTAGCGAGGCTGGCAGCGAACCAGCGTGTCCGACTGGTGATGGTGGGTGGCTTCATGCTGCAGAACCTTAGCCACCTTGCCAGTATCGGGGTTGATCACCAGCACCCTGAAAACACCCACTGGCCCGCAGTCTACGGCCGTGTTGGCGGCTACGAAGGCAGCAAGCTCGAGTCCCATTTTGAAGTCATTCGCTACATGCACGAAGCCGGCGCGGATTACACCATCGTTCACCCCGCGACGGTATGTGGACACAGCGAGAGTGGGCACATCGTGGAAGGGCAACCTATGGCCGAACTGATCCGAAACCTGGCGCAAGGCCGGTTCAAGGCCATACCCGGTTCCGCCAGCCATTGGTTGCCGTTAGTCAGTGTCGATTATCTGGTGACGCTGATAACCCGCGTGGCGTACGACCCCGCTATGGCCAATCGGCAGGTTCTGGCGCTGTATAAGCACACACCGAACTTACAGGGGATGCTTACGCAGATGGCACAAACGCTGGAGGTGAAGCCGCCCCGCCACCATGTATCAATAAGGTTGCTGAGGTGGCTATTGAAGATTCCCGGACTGGCAACCCGATTCTCGATCAGCGCAGAGTCATTGAACTTCATCCAGACGCAGCGCTTCGACATGAGTGGTACCGAGTGCCTGGAGCGGAAGTATCAGCTTACGCATCCCGACATGGCGCGCACTTTGGAAAAGACGGTGCGCTACGTCAAAGGCTCTTTGATCACATGACGCAGAACGCTCAGGCCATCTTCGTCAGGTAGCATTGCGAATGTTCGGCTAAGCCGACGTCGCAGCATTTGTCTTGCTCTGTTTGATCGTTATGGTGTTTTCTTCAAGACCAGGTTCACTCCCCGGCTGAGGGCTCCGGGCGGACATCCGCGGGTGCTGGCCTGGCTCAGCTTGCTGTACAGGTCTGCAGGGAATGGGTTGCCGTTGGCATCGAACTGGTTCCACTCAAGCGGGTCATCTCTTGGCAAATCGCTGAAGCCATGAAAAGTCAGAAGGTGACTAAGAAAGCACTGGCTGCACGCATGCACACCAGTCGTACCGCAGTGGATCGCGCACTCGACCAAGACGATCCGGGCATGACGCTGGCGACCCTGGCCAGCGCCGCCCGCGCACTAGGCCAGCGCGTGGAGGTGCGACTGGTGCCAGAGCAAAAGCCTGCTCACGTATAACCTCGCCCCGCATTAGCGGGGTTTGGAATCAGACTCGCAGTGCAGCAGTCTCATAGACTTCGTCGTCGCGTCGGGCCCCAGCGCACAGGACAACCACGATTTCAGTACCCTGGATACGATAGACGATGCGCACATCGCCAGTCCGAATGCGGCGGCATCCAGCCAGTACACCCCGAAGGGGCTTACCGGGCTTGTCGGGTTCACCTTGCCAAGCAATGTAAGGTGAAGAAGACACGGCGGTCGACTCGCAGAGTCAAGCTGCTCGCACCAGCACTCCGCGCGCTGCAAGCGCAGGCACGGTACCCTAGGCAACTGCCGGCAGACCTCATCAAGGTCGTCGAGCGCGATAACCGGACGATTCGCGAGCAGCGTGTACAGTTTGTCTCTCACAACACGGCCACGGGCGAGCCGTACCCGTCCTCGGACGTACTTCGGCACGGCTGGTGGATCCACCATCTGGAAGGTGTCGGCGTTCGCCAGCACGGATCGAACACCGGCCGACATACCTTCGCCAGCCAGATGCTGAGCAGTGGCCTGGCCACACCAGAGTGGATTGCGGATCAGTTGGGGCACACCTCGACAGCCATGATTTTCAGGCACTACGCGAAGTGGATCAGCCAGGACGGACCAGATGTGGTGGGGTTGCTAAACCAGACACTCAGGTTAGGTTGAGAACATAAAAAAAGGGGCCATAAAGGCCCCTTTTTTTGCCTTCGATTCCCAAAGTGTTCCCAAACGTTCCCTTTTGAGGATTCAACGGGGATGAACATCAATGAAATCAGGCACTTGTATGGCGGAAGCGTAGAGATTCGAACTCTAGGATAGTTGCCCATCGACGGTTTTCAAGACCGTTGCCTTAAACCACTCGGCCACGCTTCCAGCTCGTTTTGCGGTCGCCATAATACCGTAATGAAACACGCTGTCAAACTCTCTGTGTCGCGGGTTGCAGGAGCTCTGATAGACTCCTAGCATCTGAACGTTCGAAACCACAGGTTTTACCAAGGAGTGTCGCCATGCGCGAACAGGATTACGCCGTACACCACGGCCAGCAGGTCGAGCAGCAGGAGATCAGCAAGGTCCTGCGCAACACGTACAGCCTGCTGGCGCTTACCCTCGCCTTCAGCGGTGTCATGGCCTTCGTGGCCCAGCAGATGCGCGTCGGCTACCCGAATGTGTTCGTGGTACTGATCGGCTTCTACGGGCTGTTCTTCCTTACCAACAAGCTGCGTGATTCGGCATGGGGCCTGGTGTCCACCTTTGCCCTCACCGGCTTCATGGGCTTCATCCTCGGCCCGATCCTCAACCGTTACCTTGGCATGGCCGGTGGCGCTGAAGTGGTCAGCTCGGCGTTTGCCATGACTGCGCTGGTGTTCGGTGGCCTGTCGGCCTACGTGCTGATCAGCCGCAAGGACATGAGCTTCCTCAGTGGCTTCATCACTGCAGGCTTCTTTGTTCTGCTGGGTGCGGTAGTAGCCAGCTTCTTCTTCCAGATCAGCGGCCTGCAACTGGCGATCAGCGCTGGCTTCGTGCTGTTCTCGTCGGTCTGCATCCTGTTCCAGACCAGCGCGATCATTCATGGTGGCGAGCGTAACTACATCATGGCGACCATCAGCCTGTATGTGTCGATCTACAACCTGTTTGTCAGCCTGCTACAGCTGTTTGGCATCATGGGTCGTGATGACTGATTGACGTTGTTTGAGAAAGCCCGCTTCGGCGGGCTTTTTTGTGGGTTTCAGAAAGAGGATTGGGTGAGGGACCTAGCTGGTTGGCGAACACCGGCGGGGCCGGTGGCATGAACTGCGTGTGGATTCTTCGCGGGTGAACCCGCTCCCACAGAGGTCTGCGGCGCAGGCTCTGACTCTATTCCCCCTGACAAACCAGCATCAAATAACTGACTAAAAAGTCAAATAATCAGGTAAATAGTCGCCGATCATGCCGCTATCGTGCTTTTCTCTACCGCAATCCCTCATCACCCCGTAGAATGCGCTCCTTTTTTCATCCGGGGCAGCTTCCAGCAATGAGCTCACATGAACACAGCCCAGGCGCAGCGGCGCCTGCCAACGAACTGGTGCTTGGTCTGGAGGACAAGCCACGGCTGTTGATCGGCCTGCTTGCTGCCCTGCAGCACCTGCTGGCGATCATCGTGCCTATCGTCACGCCTGGCTTGCTGATCTGCCAGGCGCTGGGCGTTTCGGCGCGGGATACCAACCTGATCGTCTCCATGTCGCTGGTGATCTCGGGTATTGCCACCTTTGTTCAGTGCAAGCGCTTCGGGCCCTTCGGCGCCGGTTTGCTCATCGTGCAGGGCACCAGCTTCAACTTCGTCGGCCCGCTGATTGCTGGCGGTGCGCTGATGGTCAAGCAAGGCACGCCGGTAGAAGGCGTGATGGCGGCCATCTTTGGCGTGGTGATTGCCGGTTCGTTTGTGGAAATGGGCGTGTCGCGCATCCTGCCTTTCGTCAAACGTCTGATTACCCCGCTGGTGACCGGTATCGTGGTGTTGATGATCGGCCTGACCTTGATCAAGGTCGGCCTGATCAGCATGGGCGGTGGCTTCGGCGCCATGGCCAATGGCACCTTCGCCAATGGCGAGAACCTGCTGCTGTCGGGTGTGGTGCTTGCAATTATCGTCATCCTCAACCGTATCCCGGTGGTGTGGATGCGCAGCTGCGCCATCGTCATCGCCCTCGCCGTCGGTTACGCGCTGGCCGGCTACATGGGCCGCCTGGACTTCACAGGCATGCACCAGGCCGCGCTGTTCCAGGTGCCCACCCCGCTGCACTTCGGCCTGGGCTTTTCGTGGGCGCTGTTCATTCCGATGCTGGTGATCTACCTGGTGACTTCGCTGGAAGCCATTGGTGACGTGACCGCCACCAGCAAGGTGTCGCGCCAGCCAGTCGAAGGGCCGGTATGGATGCAACGCATCAAGGGTGGGGTGCTGGTCAACGGCGCCAACTCGCTGCTGGCGGGGTTGTTCAACACCTTCCCGAGCTCGGTCTTTGCGCAGAACAACGGCGTGATTCAACTGACCGGCATCGCCAGCCGCCATATCGGTATTTGGATTGCCGTGATGCTGGTGGTACTGGGGCTTTTCCCTAGCGTTGCCGGGGTGATCCAGGCAGTGCCAGAGCCGGTGCTGGGGGGTGCGGCGATGGTGATGTTCGGTGCAGTTGCGGCTTCGGGCATCAATATTCTGGCCAGCACCCGGCTGGACCGTCGTGCGCTGCTGATCATTGCGGTGTCGCTGGCGCTGGGCCTGGGTGTCGCGCAGGTGCCGGAGTTCCTGGCGCATATGCCATCGGCGATTCGCAATGTGCTGGAATCGGGTGTGGCTACCGGGGGTATCTGTGCCCTGGTGCTGAACTGGTTCCTGCCGGAGAGCAAGGAACAGGCTTGAGCCTGGTGCTTGTCGGTTAGGTCATGGGGCTGCTGTGCAGCCCTTTCGCGACCCGAGGCCGCTCCTGCAGGGGGCGTGCAGGACATACGGACAGGTTGAAAGCCCGCGCCGCTTGCACAAGCGGGCGCGGGCTTTTTTGCTTTATCATGGCAGCATTCCTTTGCATGAGTTATCCATGAAATTCGCTATCGCGGTGTTCTCCCCGGCCCATGCGCCCTCCTCGCGGCGCGCTTTGCGCTATGCCGAGGCGGTGCTGGCCGGCGGGCATGAGATTGCCCGGCTGTTCTTCTATCAGGACGGGGTACACAGTGCCTCGGCCAACGTGGTCGCGCCCCAGGACGAAGTGGACGTGGCAGCCCAGTGGCGTGGCTTTATCGAGACCCATCAGCTGGACGCCGTGGTGTGCATCGCCGCCGCCCTGCGCCGTGGCGTGCTCGACGAGGCCGAGGCCAACCGCTACCAGCGCCCGGCCGTGAACCTGCCCAAGCCTTGGGAACTGTCCGGGCTTGGCCAGTTGCATGAGGCCGCTCAGGTTGCCGATCGGCTTGTCTGCTTTGGAGGTGACTGATATGGCCAAATCCTTGCTGATCATCAGCCGCCAGGCGCCGTGGAATGGCCCATCGGCGCGCGAGGCACTGGACCTCGCCCTGGCCGGCGGCGCGTTCGACCTGCCGCTGGGCATGCTGTTCCTCGACGATGGCGTGTTCCAGCTTGCGACGGACCAGCGCCCCACCGCCGTACAACAGAAGAACCTGGCCGCCAACCTGCAGGCGCTGCCGATGTTCGGGGTCGAGGACCTGTACGCCTGCAGCCACAGCCTCGCCCGCCGTGGCCTGGCAACCGACACCCTGGCACTGCCGGTGCAGGTACTCGATGACGCAGCGCTGGCCGCGCTGATTGCCCGCTTCGACCAGATGGTAACGCTCTGATGACAACCCTGCATGTAATTGCCCACTCCCCGTTCGGCGACGAGCGCCTGGCCAGCTGCCTGCGGCTGCTCGGTGGCGATGACGCCGTGCTGCTGTGCGGCGACGCCGTTTATGCCCTGCGCAACGGCAGCGAACCGTACCGCCAGCTGCAAGCTGCCGGCCTGGCCCAACGCCTGTTCGCCCTGGATGAGGATATCCAGGCCCGTGCGGTCGGCAATGACCTGGCCAAGGCCGTGGACTACGCCGGGTTCGTCGAACTGTCGCTGCACTACGACAAGGTCAACAGCTGGTTATGAGCACACTCGACGTAGGCGATCAGGCGATCGCCCTGGACAAGGACGGCTTTCTGCTCGACCTGGAAGACTGGTCCCCCGCCGCCGCCGAAGCGCTGGCCGCGCGGGAGCACATTGCACTGACTGCGGACCACTGGGAAATCCTCGAGCTGCTGCGTCAGTTCTACCAGGAATACCAGCTGTCCCCGGCCACTCGCCCGCTGATCAAGTACACGGCCCTGAAGCTGGGCCCGGAAAAGGGCAACAGCCCGCACCTGAACCGCCTGTTCAACGGCACTCCCGCCAAACTCGCCGCCAAGCTGGCGGGCCTGCCCAAGCCGACCAACTGCATATGAACGAACCACGCCCGCTTACCCTGGAAACTCCGGCCGAACACCCGTTTGCCGAATTTGTGCGCATTCTTGGCAAAGGCAAGCGCGGCGCGCGCGGCCTGACCCGCGAGGAGGCCCGCAGCGCCATGACCTTGCTGCTGGAAGGCAAAGTCGAGGATGCCCAGCTCGGTGCCTTCCTGATGCTGCTGCGGCACAAAGAGGAGAGCGCCGAGGAACTGGCCGGTTTCACCGAAGCGCTGCGTACACACCTGCAGGCCCCGGCCATCGCCGCGGACCTGGACTGGCCAACCTACGCCGGCAAGAAGCGCCACCTGCCCTGGTACCTGCTGGCGGCCAAATGCCTGGCCAGCAACGGCGTGCGCATCCTGATGCACGGCGGCGGTGCCCACACCGCCGGGCGCATGTACACCGAGCAGTTGCTTGGCCTGCTGCAAATCCCGCTGTGTCGCGACTGGGCTGCGGTCGACAACGCCCTCGACCAGCACCAGCTGGCGTTCTTCCCGCTGCAAGACTGGGCGCCACAGTTGCAGCGCATGATCGACCTGCGCAACACCCTCGGCCTGCGCTCACCCATCCACTCGCTGGCCCGGGTGCTCAACCCGCTGGGCGCACGCTGCGGCCTGCAGAGCATCTTCCACCCCGGTTACCAGGCAGTGCACCGTGAGGCCAGCCGCCTACTGGGCGACCATGCCGTGGTGATCAAGGGTGATGGCGGCGAGATCGAGGTGAACCCGGATGTCATCAGCCACCTTTACGGCACCACGGCGGGCGAAGCATGGGACGAAGAGTGGCCGGCGTTGAGCGAGCGCCGCCACGTGAAACCGCCGAGTCTGCAACCCGAGCATCTGCTCGCGTTCTGGCGCGGTGAGGTCGAAGACAGCTACGCCGACAAGGCCGTGATCGCTACCATGGCCCTTGCCTTGCGCGGGCTGGGGCAGGATCGGGAACAGGCGTTCGAGACCGCACGCAGCTACTGGAGCGGCCGAAACCGATCGATTTAACCGATCATAACCCCCGAGTCTTTGCGCTATTTGTTCGAACGATTTGGCCTAGACTGGGCTCCAACGACAAACAACTTTGTTCCAGGAGCTCAGCATGGGCCTTTTGATCGACGGTCGCTGGCATGACCAGTGGTATGAAAACGGCAAGGACGGCACGTTCAAACGCGAAAACGCCCAGCGCCGCAATTCGCTCCCCGCTCCCGAGGCGGGCCGTTATCACCTGTATGTGTCGCTGGCCTGCCCATGGGCTCACCGCACCCTGATCTTCCGCGCACTCAAGGGCCTGGAGCCGTTGATCGACGTATCCGTGGTCAGCTGGCTGATGCAGGACCATGGCTGGACCTTCGACCAGCAGCAAGGCTCGACGGGCGACCACCTTGACGCCCTGCAGTACATGCACCAGCGCTACACCCAGGATGACCCGCACTACACTGGCCGTGTGACCGTGCCCGTGCTGTGGGACAAGAAAGAGAAGCGAATCGTCAACAACGAGTCGGCCGAGATCATCCGCATCTTCAACAGCGCCTTCAACGAGCTGACCGGCAACACCCTGGACCTGTACCCCGAGCCGCTGCGCCCGACCATCGAGGCGCTGAACGAGCGAATCTACCCTGCGGTGAACAACGGCGTGTACCGCGCAGGCTTCGCCACCACGCAGGAGGCCTACGAGGCAGCGTTTGACCAGGTATTCAACGAACTGGATTACCTGGAAGACTTGCTGGGCCGCAATCGATACCTGGCGGGCGAGTACCTGACCGAGGCCGATGTGCGACTGTTTACCACGCTGGTGCGCTTCGATGCCGTGTACCACGGGCATTTCAAGTGCAACCTGCGACGCCTGAGCGATTACCACAACCTTTCAAACTGGCTGCGCGAGCTTTACCAGTGGCCGGGCGTGGCGGGCACGGTGAACATGGAGCATATCCAGAAGCACTATTACATGAGCCACAAGACCATCAACCCGAACGGGATCGTGCCCAAGGGGCCGCTGCAAGACTTCAACGCACCGCATGATCGGGCGCGGTTGGTGGGCAAGGGAATCTCGCAGGGTTGAGATCGTCGGGGGCTGCTTTGCAGCCCCAACAATATCAGCTGTTCTGCGAACCTTCGAACCAGGCCAGCTTTTCACGCAGTTGCACCACCTCCCCCACAATCACCAGGGTCGGCGCATGCACTTCATGCCGGGCCACCAACTCCGGCAAATCTGCCAAGGTACCAGTGAACACCCGCTGATTACGTGTAGTCCCCTGCTGCACCAACGCCGCCGGAGTACTGGCCGCACGCCCATGCCGAATCAACTCGGCACAAATCGTCGGCAAACCCACCAGCCCCATGTAGAACACCAAGGTCTGTGCCGGCGCCACCAGGTCATCCCAAGGCAAATTACTGGTGCCATCTTTCAGGTGCCCAGTGACGAAACGTACCGACTGGGCATAGTCGCGATGGGTCAGCGGAATGCCGCCATAGGCGGAACAGCCGCTAGCCGCAGTAATCCCCGGCACCACCTGGAACGGGATACCCTGCTCGGCCAGCTCTTCGATCTCCTCGCCACCGCGGCCAAAGATGAACGGATCGCCACCCTTCAGGCGCAGCACACGCTTGCCCTGCTGGGCCAGGTCGACCAGCAGGCGGTTGATCTGGTCCTGCGGCACGGCGTGGTCGGCGCGGCGTTTGCCTACGTAGATCCGCTCGGCATCGCGACGGCACATCTCGATGATCGCGGGCGCAACCAAACGGTCGTACAGCACCACATCGGCCTGCTGCATCAGGCGCAAGGCACGGAAGGTCAACAAGTCCGGATCGCCCGGCCCCGCGCCCACCAGATACACCTCGCCACCCTGCTGCACCGGCGCGCCGTCGACCATTGCCTGCAACAGGCGTTCGGCCTCGGCGCCCTGCCCGGCCAGCTGGCGCTCGGCAATCGGCCCCTGGAACACGGTTTCCCAGAAGCCCCGGCGCTGGTTGACGTCCGGGTACAAGGATTTGACCTTGTGGCGGAAGCGCGCTGCCAACCCGGCCAGCTCACCGTAGGCAGAGGGAACCCACGCCTCCAGTTTGGCGCGAATCAAGCGCGCCAGCACCGGGGCGTCGCCGCCACTGGAAACCGCAATCACCAACGGTGAACGGTCGACGATGGCGGGGAAAATAACCGTGCACAGGGCCGGTGCATCCACCACGTTGACCGGCAGGCTGAGAGCCTGGGCATCGGCCGACACCTGGGCGTTCAGCCCAGGGTCGTCGGTCGCCGCGATAACCAGCCGGCAACCGACCAGGTCGGCGGCCTGATAGCCACGCACCAGCACCTCACCGCCACCTTCCCTGGCCAATGCGGCCAACTGGCCGTCGACGTCCGGCGCCACCACGCGCAGCACGCTGCCGGCATCAGCCAGCAGCCGCGCCTTGCGCAAGGCGATTTCACCGCCGCCGACGACCAGCACACGGCCGCCCTGCAGCTTGTGGAACAGCGGCAGGTAATTCATTTAGCGGATGACCTCGACGCCGCCCATGTATGGCTTCAGCACTTCCGGTACCAGAATCGAACCGTCGGCCTGCTGGTAGTTTTCCAGCACGGCGACCAGGGTACGGCCTACGGCCAGGCCGGAGCCGTTGAGGGTGTGCACCAGCTCTGGCTTGCCGGTTTCCGGGTTGCGCCAACGCGCCTGCATGCGGCGCGCCTGGAAGTCGCCGCAGTTGGAGCACGAGCTGATTTCGCGGTATTTGTCCTGGCTCGGTACCCACACTTCCAGGTCGTAGGTTTTCACCGCGCCAAAGCCCATGTCGCCGGTGCACAGGGCCAGCACCCGGTACGGCAGCTCCAGCAGCTGCAGCACGCGCTCGGCATTGGCGGTCAGGCCTTCCAGCGCTTCCATCGACTTGGACGGCTCTACCACCTGCACCATCTCCACCTTGTCGAACTGGTGCTGGCGGATCATGCCGCGGGTGTCACGGCCCGACGCACCGGCTTCGCTGCGGAAGCACGGGGTGTGCGCGACGAGCTTCAGCGGCAGCTGCTTGGCGTCGAGGATTTCACCGGCCACCAGGTTGGTCAGCGACACTTCGGCGGTCGGGATCAGGTAGAAGTCAGCCTCACCTTCGCGGGTGATCTTGAACAGGTCTTCCTCGAACTTCGGCAGCTGACCGGTACCCTGCAGGGCCGGGGCCTGGACCAGGTACGGGGTGTAATGCTCCTCGTAGCCGTGCTCGCCGGTGTGCAGGTTGATCATGAACTGCGCCAGGGCGCGGTGCAGGCGGGCGATCGGGCCACGCAGCACGGCAAAGCGCGCGCCGGACAGCTTGGCGGCGGCTTCGAAGTCCAGGCCACCGCTGATTTCGCCGAGGGCGACGTGGTCCTTGATTTCGAAATCGAAGGCCTTCGGCGTGCCCCACTTGCGCACTTCGACGTTGTCATCTTCGCTGGCACCAACCGGTACGCTGGCGTCCGGCAGGTTGGGGATGGTCAGCAGGATGCCGTCCAGCTCCGCCTGAATCTCGTCCAGCTCGGTCTTGCCGGCTGCCAGCTCGTTGGCCATGCGCTCGACATCAGCCATCAGCGGCGCGATGTCCTCGCCCTTGGCCTTGGCCTGGCCGATGGATTTGGAGCGGGCGTTACGCTCGGCCTGCAGTTGCTCGGTGCGGGTCTGCACCGCCTTGCGGCGTTCTTCCAGTGATTCGATGCGCGCGACATCCAGGCTGAAGCCACGGGAGGCCAGGCGGTCCGCCACTTCCTGAAGTTGGCCGCGTAACAGTTTGGAATCGAGCATATCGTTCTCTCGTTATAGGTAGGTGTTGGTTCAGAATCGGGTCAGGGACAGGCCGGCCCATGTCGCGAGCAGGCCGCCCATCACGCTGATACCGGTATAGCCCAAAGCCAGGGGCACTTGCCCACTTTCGAGCAGGCGCACGGTATCGAGCGAGAAGGAGGAAAAGGTTGTAAGGCCACCCAGAAAGCCCACGATCAGCCCGGCACGCAGCTCGACCGGCACCATAGGCTTGTGCAGGAACAGGCCATAGAGCAGGCCGATCAGCAGGCAGCCGACCAGGTTGACCGCCAGCGTACCGAGATAGAAGTGCCGTGGCCAGTGAGTAGCTACCCAGTTGGTAGTGGCGAAACGCAGCAATGTACCGGCAATACCGCCCGCACTCACGGCCGCAACTAGTGCAATCACGGTTTTCTCCGCTGGCGGGGGCTGTTGCGGTCAAGCTCGGCCAGGTGGCGCAACTTCTCGCCAATCTTCAGCTCCAGGCCACGGGGCACCGGCTGATAGTACTGGCGCGGCTCGAGCTGATCGGGGAAGTAGTCTTCACCGGCCGCATAGGCATCAGGCTCGTCATGGGCATAGCGATATTCGTCGCCATAGCCCAGTTGCTTCATCAGCTTGGTGGGTGCGTTGCGCAGGTGCAGCGGCACTTCCAGCGACCCATGCTCCGCAGCTTCACGCAGGGCGGTCTTGAAGCCCACGTACACCGCGTTGCTCTTCGGTGCACAGGCAATGTAGGTGATGGCCTGGGCCACCGCCAGCTCGCCTTCGGGGCTGCCCAGGCGCTCTTGCACGTCCCAGGCTGCCAGGCACAGGCTGAGCGCGCGCGGGTCGGCGTTGCCGATGTCCTCGCTGGCCATGCGCACCACGCGGCGGGCGATGTACAGCGGGTCGCAGCCGCCGTCGAGCATGCGCGCAAACCAATACAAGGCGCCGTCGGGGTTGGAGCCGCGCACCGACTTGTGCAGCGCTGATATCTGGTCGTAGAACGCCTCGCCGCCCTTGTCGAAGCGCCGACGGCTGTCGCCCAGCAGGCTCTGCAGCATCTCGACATCTATCTCGCTGCCGTCTTCGGCCAGGTCCGAGGCGTTCTCGAGGAAGTTGAGCATGCGCCGGCCATCGCCATCGGCAGCGGCCATCAGCATCTTGAAGGCTTCGTCACCCACCCGCAGGTTGTGCTTGCCCAGGCCGCGTTCCTCGGTCAGCGCGCGGTTGACCAGCTTGCGCAGCGCGGCCTCGTCCAGGCTCTTGAGCACGTACACCCGCGCCCGCGACAACAAGGCGTTGTTCAGCTCGAACGAGGGGTTTTCGGTGGTGGCGCCGATGAACAGCAGCGTGCCGTCTTCCACATACGGCAGGAAGGCGTCCTGTTGCGACTTGTTGAAGCGGTGCACTTCATCGACGAACAGAATAGTGCGGCGGCCGTATTGGCCGGCCTGCTGCTTGGCCACCTCGACCGCCTGGCGGATCTCTTTGACCCCGGCCAGCACCGCCGACACGGTTTCAAAATGAGCATCGCAAAACTGCGCCAGCAGCCGCGCAAGGGTGGTCTTGCCCACCCCTGGCGGCCCCCAGAAGATCATCGAGTGCAGCGCACCCTGCTCCAGCGCCTCGCGCAGCGGTTTGCCGCGCGCCAGCAGGTGCTCCTGGCCGACGTACTCGTCCAGGTTGGACGGGCGCAGGCGGGCGGCCAGGGGCTGGGCGACGGGTTCGCTTCGAAACAGGTCCATGGCGAGCTCTGCTTACTCCTTGATCACATCCGCGCCTTTGGGAACGACGAAGGTGAACTGGTTGGCGGGCACCGGCTGGTTGGCCTTCACCCCGTTGAACAGGATATTGGTGCGTTGGCCGACGCTGTCGACCAGTTGCATGTCGTTGATCAACCCTTTGCGGAACGACACCCGCAGCGAGTCGAACAGGGTGTCCTTGGTCTTGGGCTTGAGGGTGAAGTCCATCACTTCGCCCTGCTCCTTGGAGGTGATGTCGAAGCTCTGGCTGATTTTCGACACATCACCGGACAGCAGCAGTGCCGGGGTCTGGTTCAGGCGCTGGTCGAGCTTCTTGATGGTGGCCTGTTCCAGGTCCGGGTCCCACAGGGTGACGTTCTTGCCGTCCGACACCACTACCTGCTCCTGCGGCGCATTGGTGTGCCAGTAGAACAGCCCCGGGCGCTTGACCGTCATCTTGCCCGAGGTTTCCTGCAGGCTGGTGCCATCGGCACCCAGGGTCAATTGAGAGAAGTTGGCCTCGATGGTTTGAGACTTTTCCAGCAACTGGGTCAGGCGTTGTACGTCTTGCTCACCGGCATAAGCAGTAACCGAGCCCAGGGTCAGGGCAGAAACCAACAGCATGCGAATCGCGCGCATGGGAATCCTCATCGAGCATTGAAAAGGCCTGGCGCCACCGTTGGCGCCCGGCAAGGTGTACATCAATCGCGCGGGCCGCCCGGGGCAATCACTTCCCGCGAACCGTTGCTGTTCATGGGGGTAACCACGCCGGCCATTTCCATGGCTTCGATCATGCGGGCGGCGCGGTTGTAGCCGATCTTCAGCTTGCGCTGCACGGCCGAAATGGAGGCGCGGCGGCTTTCCAGCACGAACTGCACGGCCTCATCATACAGGGCGTCGCTTTCCGAATCATCGCTGTCGCCGCCACCGCCGCCTTCAAAGCCGCTGCCGGCCTCTTCGACGCCGTTGAGGATATCGTCGTTGTAGTCCGGGGCGCCGCGCTGCTTCCACGCTTCCACCACGCGGTGCACCTCATCGTCGGACACGAACGCACCGTGCACACGGATCGGCAGGCTGGTGCCCGGCGGCATGTACAGCATGTCACCGTGGCCCAGCAACTGCTCGGCGCCACCCTGGTCGATGATGGTGCGCGAGTCGATCTTGCTCGACACCTGGAACGCCATGCGGGTCGGGATGTTGGCCTTGATCAGGCCGGTGATCACGTCCACCGAGGGGCGCTGGGTCGCCAGGATCAGGTGGATACCCGCCGCCCGCGCCTTCTGCGCGATACGGGCGATCAGCTCTTCGACCTTCTTGCCGACGATCATCATCATGTCGGCGAATTCGTCCACCACCACCACGATGGTCGGCAGGGTCTTCAGCGCCGGCGGCTCGTCGTCCATGCTTTCGCGGCGGTACAGCGGGTCATGGATGATTTCACCGGCCTCCTGGGCATCCTTGACCTTGCGGTTGAAGCCGGCCAGGTTACGCACGCCCATGGCCGCCATCAGCTTGTAGCGCCGCTCCATCTCGGCCACGCTCCAGCGCAGCGCGTTGGCGGCGTCCTTCATGTCGGTGACCACCGGGCAGAGCAGGTGCGGGATGCCTTCGTAGATCGACAGTTCGAGCATCTTCGGGTCGATCATGATCAGCCGCGCGTCTTCCGGGCTGGACTTGAACAGGATCGACAGGATCATCGCGTTGACACCCACCGACTTACCGGAACCGGTGGTACCGGCCACCAGCAGGTGAGGCATCTTGGCCAGGTCGGTGATGACCGGCTTGCCGCCGATATCGTGGCCAAGGGCCAGGGTGACCGGCGATTTCTGCTCGTCGTACTGCGGCGTGGCCAGCACTTCGGAGAAGCGCACCATTTGCCGGTTTTCGTTGGGGATCTCGATACCCACGGTGGTCTTGCCGGGGATGACCTCGACCACGCGCACGCTGGTCACTGCAATTGAGCGCGCCAGGTCCTTGGCCAGGTTGGAGATGCGGCTGACCTTGACGCCCGCGGCCGGCTGGATTTCGTAGCGGGTAATCACCGGGCCGGGGTGGATGGAGTCCACCGCCACTTCCACGCCGAACTCCTTGAGCTTGATTTCCAGCAGTTGCCCGACACTCGCCAGCGATTCCGGCGAATACTCGATCTTCTTCTGCTCGGCCGGATCAAGGATGGAGATCGGCGGCAAGGTGCCCTCCACCGCGCTGTCGACGAACAGCGGCGCCTGCTTCTCCTTCATCACCCGCTTGCTCGGCTCCGGCGCCCTGGCCTGGGCAGGTGCCGGGGGCACGATGGTCGGTGCCGCAGGTTGCTCGCGCTGCACCATCGGCTCGCGGGCAAGGGTGGGCTCGCGCGGCACCACAGGCTCGCGTGCAAGGGTCGGCTCACGTGGTGCAGCAGGCTGGGCGGGGGCCTCTTCACGCTTGAAGATCCGCTCGCGCAATGGCGGTTTGGCCGGCTCGCGCTTCTCGGCGGCCGCTGCCGGCGCCTTGAACACCGGTTCATCCTCGCGCAATTGCGCTTCGAGGCGCTTGCGCTCGTTGCGTGCTTCCCACCAGCGGTTGGCCGCACCCTGTACCAGCTCGAACAGGTCGAGGGTGATCTTGCCGGTCATGTCCATCACCTTGAACCACGACAGGTCGGTGAACACGGTCAGGCCGAACAGGAACAAGGCGATGAACATCAGCGTGCTGCCCTGCACGTTCAGCAGGCTGCGCGCCAGTTCGCCCAGGCTCTCGCCCAACGCGCCACCGGCGGAAAACGGCAGGCTTGCCGGCGGATGGAAATGAATATGCGCCAGGGCAGCGCCCGACAGCACCAGGAACACCAGGCCGATCAGCCGCCAGGAGAACAGCCAGCCGCTCCAGTCCCAGGGCTGGTGGCGCTGGCGGAAAATCTGCCAGGTCTTGATCCCCAGCAGCAACGGGAAGATATAGGCGAAGTAGCCCAGCACCATGAACAGGATGTCGGCGAAGTAGGCGCCGGCACGCCCGGCGGCGTTCTGCACCTGGTCGATGTTGCTGGTGTGGCTGAAGCCCGGGTCGGACGTGTCGTAGGTCAGCAGCGCCATCCACAGGTACAGGCACAGGGCGCCGACAGCGATCAACGCACCTTCCTTGAGGCGATAATGCAGCTGCTGCCGCCACAGGGGCACAGGCAAGGGAGCTGGGGTTGCGGTGGATTTCTTCAAAACGCGTCTATTCCTGCGCGTGCTGCGCGTCCAATAGTGATCGGCCGGCGGTGCGGCCAATGAACCACTACTTTTAACATTACTGCCCGCCAGCCGCCATGGCGGCACGCCGTATGGGAGGTTGGCCGGGTGCGACTTTCATATAGGTGCAATTTGAGCACGCATTTTCTTTTGTGACAAAGGCTTATGCTGTGTTTTTGCACAGGTGTGACAGCAAATGTAGCGGATGGTGCCTGCGATTTCATGAATGCGCAGGAAATTGCCTGATTTCCTGGCCTGTACCGGCCTCTTCGCCGGCTCGCCCGCTCCCACAGGTCCTGCGCCAGCCTGAAGACTGTGAGGTTCCTGTGGGAGCGGGCATGCCCGCGAAGAAGCCAAAGAGATTGACCCTGCTTTTCACCCGCGCCATGCTGCCCTCTCCCCTCCCCCACCGCACGAAAGACCATGCTCACCTGGCTGACTCGCGACTCGTTGACCTTCCCGCCCCTGGAAAAGGCCCTGCACGACCCCAACGGCCTGCTTGCCGCCGGCGGCGACCTGGGCCCCGAGCGCCTGGTACAGGCCTATCGCCACGGCTGCTTCCCCTGGTACCAGGACGGCCAGCCGATCCTCTGGTGGTCGCCCGACCCGCGCACCGTGCTGCTGCCGGACCAGCTGCACGTGTCGCGCTCGCTGGCCAAGCTGATCCGCCAGGGCCGCTACCAGGTCAGTTTCGACACCGACTTCCCGGCAGTGATCGCCGCCTGCGCCGCGCCACGCGACTATGCCGACGGCACCTGGATCACCGACACCATGCGCAACGCCTACTGCGAATTGCACCGCCGCGGTATCGCCCATTCTGTGGAAGTGCGCCAGGATGGCGAGCTGGTAGGTGGCCTGTACGGCCTTGCCATGGGCCAGCTGTTCTTCGGTGAGTCGATGTTCAGCCGCGCCGACAACGCCTCCAAGGTCGGCTTCGCAACCCTGGTCGAGCACCTGCGCCAGGCCGGGTTTGCCCTGATCGACTGCCAGATGCCGACCAACCACCTGCAAAGCCTGGGTGCGCAGGCCATCAGCCGCGCCGAATTCGCCGGCTACCTGGCCCGCTACCTCGACCAGCCCAACAGCGCCACCTGGGTTGTCTAGATGGGTTGCCTAGGCGAGTTCGCAGAGCTGGCTTACACTTAAAACAAAGTCACACCGAGGGGTTGATCATGACAGAGTTGGCGCGGTTGAAGTTTTATGCCACTCAACCCCACTCCTGCAGCTACCTGCCTGATGAGCAGGCGACCACGCTGTTCCTCGACCCCAGCCAGCCGATGGACGTGAACGTGTACGCCGACCTGTCGGAAATGGGCTTCCGCCGCAGCGGCGACCACCTGTACCGCCCGCATTGCCAGAACTGCAACGCGTGCGTGCCGGCGCGCATCCCGGCGGCGCGCTTCATACCCAACCGCCAGCAACGGCGCATCCTCAAGCGCAACGCCGACCTGACCGTGACTGCGGCGCGCCCGGCGTTCAAGGAAGAGTACTTCGAGCTGTACCGGCGCTATATCGAAACCCGTCACGCCGACGGCGACATGTACCCGCCAAGCCGCGATCAGTTCTCCACCTTCCTGGTGCGCGACTTGCCGTTCTGCTGGTTCTACGAGTTCCGCCTGGCGGGCCGCTTGCTGGCGGTGGCGGTGTGCGACCTGCTGCCCAACGGCCTGTCCGCGGTGTACACCTTCTACGAGCCCGACGAAGAACGCCGCAGCCTGGGGCGCTTTGCCATCCTCTGGCAGATCACCGAAGCGGTGCGCCAGGATCTGGAGGCCGTGTATCTGGGTTACTGGATCAAGAACTGCAAGAAAATGAACTACAAGACCCAGTACCGCCCGATCGAACTGCTGATCAACCAGCGCTGGGTCACCCTCAACTGAAAGCATTGGCTTGAAACACTATTTTCCGGCATAATCCACGCCACTTTTTTGCCCGGTGCGGTTATGCGTCGGGCCAACACTGGACACCGAGGGCTCAACTGCATGTCGAAAGAAGACAGCTTCGAAATGGAAGGTACTGTCGTCGACACCCTGCCCAACACCATGTTCCGCGTGGAGTTGGAAAACGGGCACGTCGTAACCGCGCACATCTCCGGAAAGATGCGCAAAAACTACATCCGTATTCTCACTGGCGACAAGGTTCGCGTCGAGCTGACGCCGTACGACCTGAGCAAGGGCCGCATCACCTACCGTGCGCGCTAAGCTCCAGCCATGAAAAAGCCCGGCCATGTGCCGGGCTTTTTTGTGCCTCCGAGATTGCAAGGGGCTACTTTGCAGCCATTCGCAGCACAAGGCTGCTCCTACACGATGGCGCATCGCCGTTGTAGGTGCAGCCTTGTGCTGCGAATGGGCCGCAAAGCGGCCCCAACGCATCAGGCCACCTCGGCCGTGGTCTCGAAGTCGAACACCAGCTCGCCATCGCGCAGGTCGATGTGCACCACGCCGCCATGCTCGGCCAGCTCCCCAAACAGGATCTCTTCGGCCAGCGGCCGCTTGATCTTGTCCTGGATCAGCCGCGCCATCGGCCGCGCGCCCATCTGCACGTCGTAGCCCGACGCCGCCAGCCAGCCACGCGCGTCATTGCTGACTTCCAGCAGCACACGCTTGTCTTCCAGCTGCGCCTGCAGTTCGATGAGGAACTTGTCGACGATACTTTTGATGGTCTCGTGACTGAGGCGGCCGAACTGGATGATGGTATCCAGACGGTTGCGGAATTCCGGCGTGAAGCTTTTGCGGATGACTTCCATGGCATCGGACGCGTGGTCCTGATGGGTGAAGCCGATCGAGGCCCGTGCCGCGGTTTCCGCGCCAGCGTTGGTGGTCATGATCAGGATCACGTTACGGAAGTCGGCCTTGCGCCCGTTGTTGTCGGTCAGGGTCCCGTGGTCCATCACCTGCAACAGCAGGTTGAAGACTTCGGGGTGGGCCTTCTCGATTTCATCGAGCAACAACACGCAGTGCGGCTGCTTGGTGATGGCTTCGGTCAGCAAACCGCCCTGGTCGAACCCGACATAGCCTGGCGGCGCACCGATCAGGCGCGACACAGTGTGGCGCTCCATGTATTCGGACATGTCGAAGCGTACCAACTCGACACCCAGCGCCTTGGCCAGCTGACGCGCCGCCTCGGTCTTGCCGACGCCGGTAGGGCCGGCGAAGAGGAACGAGCCCACCGGCTTGTCGGGCGCCTTGAGGCCGGCACGGGACAGCTTGATGGCGGTCGACAGCGAGTCGATGGCCGGGTCCTGGCCGAACACGGTCAGCTTCAGATCGCGCTCCAGGTTGCGCAGCAGCTCCTTGTCGGAACTGCTGACGTGTTTTGGCGGAATGCGCGCGATCTTGGCGACAATGTCTTCGACCTGCGGCACCTCGATACGCTTGACGCGGTTGGCCTCCGGCTGCAGACGTTGGTAGGCACCGGCCTCGTCGATCACGTCAATGGCCTTGTCCGGCATGTGGCGATCGTTGATATAGCGCGAAGCCAGCTCGGCGGCAGCACGCAGTGCTTCGTCGCTGTACTCGATGTTGTGGTGGCTTTCGAAACGCCCCTTCAGGCCACGCAGAATGCCCACGGTGTCTTCCACCGACGGCTCGCTGACGTCCACCTTCTGGAAGCGCCGCGCCAAGGCGCGGTCTTTTTCGAAGATACCGCGAAATTCCTGGAAGGTGGTCGAGCCGATGCAACGGATTTCACCGGACGACAACAGTGGCTTGAGCAGGTTGGACGCATCCATTACCCCGCCCGACGCCGCACCGGCACCGATGATGGTGTGGATTTCGTCGATGAACAGGATGGCCTGCGGGCGCTTGCGCAGTTCACCGAGCAGCGCCTTGAAGCGCTTCTCGAAGTCGCCGCGGTACTTGGTACCGGCCAGCAGCGCGCCCAGGTCAAGGGAGTACACCACGCTCTGCGCCAGCAGGTCAGGCACCTGGCCATCGACGATGCGCTTGGCCAGGCCTTCGGCGATGGCTGTCTTGCCCACGCCAGCCTCACCCACCAGCAGCGGGTTGTTCTTGCGCCGACGGGCAAGGATCTGCGCCACGCGCTCCACTTCCTGCTCACGACCCACCAGCGGGTCGATACGACCGGCTCGCGCAAGCTCGTTCAGGTTACTGGCGTAGGCGTCCAGCGGGTTGCTCGAAGAGGAGGTCTCACCGCCCTCCTCGTCCTGCATTTCAGGGTCGCTATCAGCATTGGAACCATGGCCTGGCACCTTGGAGATGCCATGCGCGATGTAGTTGACCACATCGATGCGGGCCACGCTCTGCTGCTTGAGCAGGAACACGGCCTGGCTTTCCTGTTCGCTGAATATCGCCACCAGCACGTTGGCCCCGGTGACTTCGCGCTTGCCGGAGCTTTGCACGTGGAACACGGCGCGCTGCAGCACACGCTGGAAGCCCAGCGTCGGCTGGGTTTCCCGGTCCTCGTCGTTGACCGGAATCAACGGCGTGGTGGAATCGATGAACTCTTGCAGGTCATGCTTGAGTTTGTCGAGATTGGCGCCACAGGCGCGCAGAACGGTCGCGGCAGCCTCATTGTCAAGGAGTGCCAGCAGCAGATGTTCGACGGTCATGAATTCATGACGTTTCGAACGGGCCTCCTTGAAGGCAAGATTGAGGGTGACTTCGAGCTCGCGGTTTAACATAGCTTCACCTCATACCCAAGTGGTCGGCGATTAACCGTCCTTCTCGATTTCACAGAGTAGCGGATGCTGGCTTTCCCTGGCGTATTGGTTGACCTGCATGGCCTTTGTTTCGGCGATGTCACGGGTAAACAATCCGCACACTGCCCGCCCCTCGGTATGGACGGTCAGCATGATCTTGGTCGCCAGCTCGCGGTTCAGACTGAAGAACGTCTCGAGCACTTCGACGACGAAATCCATTGGCGTGTAGTCATCGTTGAACAAAACCACCTTGTACATCGGTGGCGCCTGCAGGATCGGCTTGGCTTCCTGAACCGCCAGACCAGAGCCATCGTCCTCGTTGGATTGAGGGCGATCCTGATTGAATGTTAGTCGAATCTGGCTGTGTGCATGCATGGAAAGAATTTCATCACATCGACAGGTTAAGGTTGTGGGTTGACCCTGCAAACGGCTAATCGTGCGGCCGCCGCATGACCTTGACTATCGGCAAAACGGTGTTACAACCAATAAGAACCCACCGTGGTCGATAAAGATCCGCGCAGTCAACCCGATTTTCGCAGGTTCGTATGCGGATGAAGTGGATGATACTCCAGTGATGGAGTCCTTTGCAGAGGGACATAGGGATGGCAAGCGGTAAAGTCAAGTGGTTCAACAATGCCAAGGGCTACGGATTCATCAATGAAGAGGGCAAACCCGACGACCTGTTCGCCCATTACTCGGCGATCCGGATGGACGGTTACAAAACCCTCAAGGCCGGCCAATCTGTGGTGTTCGACATCATTCAAGGCCCCAAGGGCCTGCATGCCACGGACATCAGGGACGCGTCAGTAGCCGCCGCAGAGGCCGCAGCCAAAACTGCCGGCCACTCCGAGAGCGAAACTGTGCGCGCGTGACCAGCCTGCTTCTGCCGGTATACGAAAAAACCGGCCGCTTCTTTATCGAAGCGGCCGGTTTTGTGTTGCCTTACATATGCTTGATCATTTCATCGCCAAAGCCCGAACTGCCCACCAGCGTGGCGCCGTCCATCAGCCGCTCGAAGTCGTAGGTCACGGTCTTGGCCGCAATCGCGCCATTGGTGCCCTTGATGATCAGGTCGGCGGCTTCGGTCCAGCCCATGTGCCGTAGCATCATCTCTGCCGACAGGATCACCGAACCCGGGTTGACCTTGTCCTGCCCGGCGTACTTGGGCGCGGTGCCGTGGGTGGCTTCGAACATGGCCACGGTGTCGGACAGGTTGGCGCCCGGCGCAATGCCGATGCCGCCCACTTCCGCCGCCAGGGCATCGGACAGGTAGTCACCGTTGAGGTTGAGGGTAGCGATCACGTCGTACTCGGCCGGGCGCAGCAAAATCTGCTGCAGCATGGCGTCGGCAATGGCGTCCTTGACGATGACCTCGCGGCCGGTTTTGGGGTTCTTGAACTTCATCCAGGGGCCGCCGTCGAGCAGTTCGGCACCAAACTCGTCACGTGCCACCTCGTACCCCCAGTCCTTGAAGGCACCTTCGGTGAACTTCATGATATTGCCCTTGTGCACCAGGGTGAGCGACTCGCGGTCGTTGTCCACCACGTATTGCAGGGCCTTGCGCACCAGGCGCTTGGTGCCCTCGAGGGACACCGGCTTGACGCCAATGCCGCAGTCCTGGTCGAAGCGGATCTTGGTGACGCCCATTTCCTCCTTGAGGAACTTGATCACCTTGTTCGCCTCCGGCGAGCCCGCCTTCCACTCGATGCCGGCGTAGATGTCCTCGGAGTTCTCACGGAAGATCACCATGTCGACATCGCCTGGCTTTTTCACCGGGCTGGGCACGCCCTCGAACCACAGCACCGGGCGCAGGCACACGTAAAGGTCGAGCTGCTGACGCAGCGCCACGTTCAGCGAGCGGATGCCGCCGCCGACCGGCGTGGTCAGCGGGCCCTTGATCGACACCACGTAATCGCGCACGGCATCGAGGGTTTCCTGTGGCAGCCAGGTGTCCTGGTCGTACACCTGGGTGGCTTTTTCGCCGGCGTACACTTCCATCCAGGCGATCTTGCGCTTGCCGCCGTAGGCCTTTTGCACAGCGGCGTCGACCACCTTGATCATCACCGGTGAAACATCCACGCCAATCCCGTCGCCTTCGATATAAGGAATGATCGGGTTGTCAGGCACATTGAGCGAATGGTCTGCATTGACGGTGATCTTGGTGCCGTCGGTCGGAACCTTGATTTTCTGGTATCCCATGCTTGCACTACTCCGCTTTCGGGTGTGATTGGACATCCTGCAATCCAATCAGCCTAAACCACATCTGCCGACCTGCAAGGCATGCGACAACCCGCCACATTGCGGCTACGTCTTTGGTCTTATAAATGGGCCGATATCACTTGGCCTTGCTGATTAGCCCGAATGGTTTGGTATACTCCGCCGCGACCGTAGGGTCATCGGGGCGAATCCCAGGAAAATGCGGACCGCCCTCGGCCAGGGAAGAAGACCGAGCCTGGCCACTCAGCCTGGGCTGTTACCGCAGCTCGGCACTTGACGCTCGACTGATGCATCCACCATCACCGCTCGCAGCCTCTCGACTTTCCGCTCATGGCGTTGCCAGGGCGATGCGCCTACCCTGCGCAGCACGAGACTCGAGCAAGCTCAGCACACAGAGAGTTAACCCGCATGCCCACCCGTTCCAAGATCATCTATACCTTCACCGACGAAGCCCCCGCCCTCGCCACCTACTCGCTGCTGCCGATCGTCGAAGCCTTCACCGCCTCGGCTGACATCGCCGTCGAAACTCGCGACATCTCCCTGGCTGGCCGCATCCTCGCCGCCTTCCCGGAGCAACTGGGCGCAGAGAAGCAAGTAGGCGATCACCTGGCGGAACTGGGTCAGCTGGCTACCACCCCTGAAGCCAACATCATCAAGCTGCCCAACATCAGCGCCTCGGTACCGCAGCTCAAGGCCGCGATCAAGGAGCTGCAGGGCAAGGGCTTCAACATCCCCGACTACGCCGACGAGCCGGCCACTGCGGACGAAAAAGAGTCCCGTGCCCGCTACGACCGCATCAAGGGTTCGGCCGTGAACCCGGTGCTGCGCGAAGGCAACTCCGACCGCCGCGCACCGCTGTCGGTGAAGAACTACGCCCGCAAGCACCCGCACAAGATGGGCGCCTGGGCCGCCGACTCCAAGTCGCACGTTGCCCACATGACCCAGGGCGACTTCTACGGCAGCGAGAAAGCCGCGCTGATCGACGCTGACGACAGCCTGCGCATCGAGCTGGTCGGCAAAGACGGCAGCACCACCGTGCTGAAAGAAAAAACCGCAGTCAAGGCTGCCGAAATCATTGACTGCGCCACCATGAGCCGCAAGGCCCTGAAAGCCTTCATCGCCGAGCAGATCGCCGATGCCAAGGCCGCTGGCGTACTGCTGTCGGTGCACCTGAAAGCCACCATGATGAAGGTCTCCGACCCGATCATGTTCGGCGTCATCGTCGAAGAATTC
This sequence comes from Pseudomonas sp. 8_5_2, assembly GCF_059295255.1. Taxonomy (NCBI): domain Bacteria; kingdom Pseudomonadati; phylum Pseudomonadota; class Gammaproteobacteria; order Pseudomonadales; family Pseudomonadaceae; genus Pseudomonas; species Pseudomonas sp. 8_5_2. The sequence continues at coordinate 2,024,615 of NZ_CM181238.1, read as the reverse complement.
TATAACGATGTGCTGGCCAAGCACGCCGCCGCGCTGGCCCAGGTAGGCTTCAACGCCAACAACGGCATCGGCGACCTGTACGCCCGCATCAAGGACCTGCCAGCCGCCCAGCAGGCCGAGATCGAAGCCGACATCCAGGCCCTGTATGCCGAGCGCCCGGCGCTGGCCATGGTCAACTCCGACAAGGGCATCACCAACCTGCACGTGCCAAGCGACGTTATCGTCGACGCCTCGATGCCGGCCATGATCCGTGACTCGGGCAAGATGTGGAACACCGCCGGCGAACTGCAAGACGCCAAGGCCGTGATCCCGGACCGCTGCTACGCCGGCATCTACCAGGCCACCATCGAAGACTGCAAGGCCAACGGCGCATTCGACCCGACCACCATGGGCAGCGTGCCGAACGTTGGCCTGATGGCGCAAAAGGCCGAAGAGTACGGTTCCCACGACAAGACCTTCCAGATCAAGGCCGACGGCGTCGTGCGCGTGGTCGATGGCAAGGGCAAGGTGGTGCTGGAGCAGCACGTCGAAGCCGGTGACATCTTCCGCATGTGCCAGACCAAGGACGCGCCGATCCAGGACTGGGTCAAGCTGGCCGTCAACCGCGCCCGCCTGAGCAGCACCCCTGCGGTGTTCTGGCTGGACCCGGCCCGCGCCCACGACGGCGTGATGATCGAGAAGGTACAAAAGTACCTGAAGGATCACGACACCGCAGGCCTGGACATCCGCGTACTGCCTCCGGTTGAAGCCATCAAGTTCTCCCTGGCCCGCATCCGCGAAGGCAAGGACACCATCTCGGTGACCGGCAACGTGCTGCGCGACTACCTGACCGACCTGTTCCCGATCATGGAACTGGGCACCAGCGCCAAGATGCTGTCGATCGTGCCGCTGATGAACGGCGGTGGCCTGTTCGAAACCGGCGCCGGCGGTTCGGCACCGAAGCACGTACAGCAGCTGGTGGAAGAGAACTTCCTGCGCTGGGACTCGCTGGGTGAATTCCTGGCCCTGGCCGCTTCCCTGGAGCACCTGGGCAACACCTACGACAACCCGCGCGCCAAAGTGCTGGCCGACACCCTGGACCAGGCAACCGGCAAGTTCCTGGACACCAACAAGTCGCCTTCGCGCAAAGTCGGTGGTATCGACAACCGCGGCAGCCACTTCTACCTGACCCTGTACTGGGCCCAGGCCCTGGCTGCACAGAGCGACGACGCTGCCCTGCAGGCACGCTTCGCGCCACTGGCCAAGACCCTGAGCGAGAACGAGGAGACCATCGTCGCCGAGCTCAACGCTGTCCAGGGCAAGCCGGTCGACATCGGTGGCTACTACGCCCCGGATGCCGAGCTGACCGCCAAGGTGATGCGCCCAAGCCAGACCCTGAACAGCGCCATTGCTGCCCTGTAAGATTCGCTTGAAGTAAACCCGCAAACCCCGGCCACGCACCGGGGTTTGTGCTTTCTGGATAAATGATATCTAGCGGCCAACCTGAAACCTGTGGGAGCGGGTTCACCCGCGAATGCGTCATTTGCGCCACCATCGCATTCGCGGGTGAACCCGCTCCCACAGGGTCCGATCAGGCCGTTACGGAGCTATCAATGACCTGGCAACCCCACATCACCGTCGCCACCATCGTCGAACACGAAGGCAGGTTCCTCTTCGTCGAAGAATTCAAAGCGGGCCAACACGTCTTCAACCAACCCGCCGGCCACCTGGAGCCCTTTGAGACCCTGCCCCAGGCCGCCCTGCGCGAAACCCTCGAAGAAACCGCCTGGGAAGTCGAGCTCATCGGCCTGGTCGGCATCTACCTCTACACCGCCCCCAGCAATGGCGTCACCTACCAGCGCATCTGCTTCGCCGCCCGCCCCGTGCGCCACCACCAGGACCTGGCCCTGGACAGCGACATCGTCCGCGCCGTGTGGCTGACCCGTGACGAACTGCTGGCCGACCCCGCCCGCTGGCGCAGCGAGCTGGTACCACGCTGCCTCGACGACTACCTCAACGGCCCATTGCACAGCCTGGACCTGCTACGCGACTGACGCCGCGCTGCGGGTTTGATAGAATCGGCGTTTTTCCCCTTTGATACACACCGGTACCCATGACCAGCCCAGCACTCAAAGACCCCGCCAAGACCCGCGTCATCGTCGGCATGTCCGGCGGCGTGGACTCTTCCGTCTCCGCCCTTCTGCTCATGGAACAGGGCTACCAGGTGGAAGGGCTGTTCATGAAGAACTGGGAGGAAGACGACGGCACCGAATACTGCACCGCCCGTGAAGACCTGGCCGACGCCCAGGCCGTGTGCGACCGCATCGGCATCAAGCTGCACACCGCCAACTTCGCCGCCGAGTACTGGGACCACGTGTTCGAGCACTTCCTTGAAGAGTACAAGGCCGGCCGCACGCCCAACCCGGACATCCTCTGCAACCGCGAAATCAAGTTCAAGGCGTTTCTCGACTACGCCCTGTCGCTGGGTGCCGACCTGATCGCCACCGGCCACTACGTACGCCGCCGCGACACCGGTGACCTCACCGAACTGCTCAAGGGCCTGGACCCGAACAAGGACCAGAGCTATTTCCTGCATGCCGTCGGTGGCACGGAAATCGCCCGCACGCTGTTCCCGGTCGGCGAGCTGGAAAAGCCCGAAGTGCGCGCCATTGCCGAAAAACACGGCCTGGCCACTGCCAAGAAGAAGGATTCCACCGGTATCTGCTTCATTGGCGAACGCCGCTTCAGCGACTTCCTCAAGCAGTACCTGCCGGCGCAGCCGGGTGAAATCCAGACCACCGACGGTGAAGTGATCGGCCGCCACCATGGCTTGATGTACCACACCATCGGCCAGCGTCAGGGCCTGGGCATCGGTGGCCTGAAGGACGCTGGCGACGAGCCGTGGTACGTGCTGCACAAGGACCTGGAGCGCAACGTGCTGGTGGTCGGCCAGGGCAACGAACACCCTTGGCTGTTCTCCCGCGCCCTGCTCGCTTCGGACATTTTCTGGGTCAACCCGATCGACCTAGGCAGCCCGCGCCAGCTCACGGCCAAGGTGCGCTATCGCCAGAGCGACCAGCAGTGCACGCTGGAGCGCACCGCCAGCGGCTACCGCGCCGTGTTCGTCGAGCCGCAGCGCGCCGTTACCCCAGGCCAGTCGGTGGTGTTCTACGATGGCGAGGTGTGCCTGGGCGGCGGCGTCATCGAAACCGCCGAACCATGGAGCCCGCACGCATGAGCAACCTGCAGGAGCAGCTGATTGCGTTGGGTGGCGTATTCCAGGCCGCCGTGCTGGTCGACCGCATCGCCCGCACCGGCCAGGCGAGCGAGGCCAACATCGGCTGCATGCTGGGCAGCCTGCTGGTGCGTGACCCCAAGGACACCCTGGAGGTGTTCGGCGGTGACGACCTGAACCTGCGCGACGGCTACCGCGCCCTGGTCGGCGCCCTGGAGCGCGACCCCAACAGCCTGCAACGCGAACCACTGCGCTATGCGCTGTCGATGCTGGGCCTGGAGCGCCAGCTGAACAAGCGTGGCGACCTGCTCGACACCATCGGCAACCGCCTGCCGCAAATCCAGTCCCAGGCCGAGCATTTTGGCCTGGTTCACGAAAACGTCATCGCTTCCAGCGGAGCCTTGTACCAGGACACCCTCAGCACCTTGCGCCAGCGCATCCAGGTGCATGGCGACATGCGTTTCCTGCAACAGCCCAACAACGCCTCGAAAATCCGCGCCCTGCTGCTGGCCGGTATCCGCGCCGCGCGCCTGTGGCGCCAGCTGGGCGGCCATCGCTGGCAACTGGTGTTCAGCCGGCGCAAGCTGCTCAACGAACTGTACGACATGATGCGCAGCCCCTCCTGACTGGGGGTTGACAGTTCCGGCCTCATCGCCGGCAAGCCAGCTCCCACAGGGTTTGCACTGTGCTCAAGGCCTGCGCAGTAACCTGTGGGAGCTGGCTTGCCGGCGATGAGGCCAGAACAGGCAATGCACAAAGCCGCACCTGATCCATGGCCAGACCTTTGGTCAGCCACCCGACTCGGGCGCAAATTTCATGTATGATATGCGCCCTTCCAAAAGCCTGACTGTCCGAGAACACCCCATGCAGCTTTCTTCGCTCACTGCGGTTTCCCCTGTAGACGGCCGTTATGCCGGCAAAACCCAGGCCTTGCGCCCCATTTTCAGCGAATTCGGCCTGATCCGTTTCCGCGCCCTGGTCGAAGTGCGCTGGCTGCAGCGCCTGGCCGCCCACCCGCAGATCGGCGAAGTGCCGGCGTTTTCCGCCGAAGCCAACGCCCTGCTGGACAGCCTGGCTAGCGATTTCAAGCTGGAACACGCCGAGCGTGTCAAGGAAATCGAGCGCACCACCAACCACGACGTCAAGGCAATCGAATACCTGCTCAAGGAGCAGGCTGCCAAGCTGCCAGAGCTGGCCAACGTCAGCGAGTTCATCCATTTTGCCTGCACCAGCGAGGACATCAACAACCTGTCCCACGCCCTGATGCTGCGCGCCGGCCGTGACGACGTGCTGCTGCCGCTGATGCGCCAGATCGCCGACGCCATCCGCGCCCTGGCCCACGCCCACGCCGATGTGCCAATGCTGTCGCGCACCCACGGCCAGCCGGCTTCGCCGACCACCCTGGGTAAAGAGCTGGCCAACGTCGTGTACCGCCTCGAGCGCCAGATCGCCCAGGCCGCCGCCGTGCCGCTGCTGGGCAAGATCAATGGCGCCGTGGGCAACTACAACGCCCACCTGTCCGCCTACTCGCAGATCGACTGGGAAGAAAACGCCCGCGCCTTCATCGAAGACGAACTGGGCCTGCAGTTCAACCCGTACACCACCCAGATCGAGCCGCACGACTACATCGCCGAGCTGTTCGACGCCATCGCCCGCTTCAACACCATCCTGATCGATTTCGACCGTGACGTGTGGGGCTACATCTCGCTGGGCTACTTCAAGCAGAAGACCGTCGCGGGCGAAATCGGCTCGTCGACCATGCCGCACAAGGTCAACCCGATCGACTTCGAAAACTCCGAAGGCAACCTGGGTATCGCCAACGCGCTGTTCCAGCACCTGGCCAGCAAGCTGCCAATCTCGCGCTGGCAGCGCGACCTCACCGACTCCACCGTGCTGCGCAACCTGGGCGTGGGCTTTGCCCACAGCATCATCGCCTATGAAGCCAGCCTGAAAGGCATCGGCAAGCTGGAAGTCAACCACGCCCGCATCGCTGCTGACCTGGACGCCTGCTGGGAAGTGCTGGCCGAGCCGATCCAGACCGTAATGCGCCGCTTCAACATCGAGAACCCCTACGAGAAGCTCAAGGAGCTGACCCGTGGCAAGGGCATCACCCCTGAAGCGCTGCTGACCTTCATCGATGGCCTGGACATGCCAGCCGAAGCCAAGGCCGAGCTCAAGCAGCTGACCCCCGCTACCTACATCGGTAACGCGGCAGCCCAGGCCAAGCGCATCTAAGCCGACCGTCGCGTGCAACGCCCGGCCTGGCCGGGCGTTTTTATTCCCGGACGAAAATTACGTTTTTTCAATAGGTTGAACATGAATCCTGATACTCCACTGCAGCTGCTCGGCGGCATCTCGGCCCGCGAATTCATGCGCGACTACTGGCAGAAGAAGCCGCTGCTGGTGCGCCAGGCCTTCCCGGACTTCATCAGCCCGATCGACCCCGACGAACTGGCCGGCCTGGCCCTGGAAGAAGAAGTCGAGTCGCGCATCGTGCTCGAACATGGCGCACACCCGTGGGAGCTGCGCCGCGGCCCGTTCAGCGAAGAAACCTTCGCCGAGCTGCCGGAAAAGGACTGGACCCTGCTGGTGCAGGCCGTCGACCAGTTCGTCCCGGAAGTCGCCGAGCTGCTGGAAAACTTCCGCTTCCTGCCCAGCTGGCGCATCGACGATGTGATGATCAGTTTCGCCACCCCTGGCGGCAGCGTCGGCCCGCACTTCGACAACTACGACGTGTTCCTGCTGCAGGGCCACGGCCAGCGCAACTGGAAGATCGGCCAGATGTGCAGCAGCGACAGCCCGCTGCTGGAACACGCCGACCTGCGTATCCTCGCCGACTTCGAACAGAGCGGCGAGTGGACCCTGGAGCCCGGGGACATGCTGTACCTGCCACCGCGCCTGGCCCACTACGGCGTGGCCGTGGACGACTGCCTGACCTACTCGGTTGGCTTCCGTGCCCCAAGCGCCGCCGAAGTGCTGACCCACTTCACCGACTTCCTCGGCCAGTTCCTGCCTGACGAAGAGCGCTACAGCGACGCCGACGCCCAGCCGGTCGCCGACCCGCACCAGATCCAGCACGACGCCCTCGACCGTCTGAAGGCGCTGCTCGACAAGCACATGGGCGACAAGGACCTGCTGCTGACCTGGTTCGGCCAGTTCATGACCGAGCCGCGTTACCCGGAGCAGGTTGCAGGCGAAGAGCTGAGCGAAGAAGAGCTGGTCAAAGCCCTCGAGGATGGCGCCATCCTGATCCGCAACCCAAGCGCGCGCATGGCCTGGTCCGAGCTCAACGACGATCTGATGCTGTTCGCCAGCGGCCGCAGCTGCCCGCTGCCAGGTAAACTGCGCGAGCTGCTGAAGCTGGTGTGCGCGGCCGATGCGCTGCACATCGAAAACCTGGCAGAGTGGCTGGAAGACGAAGATGGCCTTATGCTGGTACAGCAACTGGTCAAACAAGGAAGCCTGGGATTCGCCGATGAATAAGATTCATGTGCGCCTTGCCGATTGGCACAAGGACAATGCCGATATCCGTCGCATTCGTGAAGCGGTGTTCGTCGCCGAACAGCACATCCCGCCAGAGCTGGAGTTCGACTCGGAAGACAACGACGCACTGCACTTCCTGGCCCTGGAAGGCGACTACCCGATCGGTACTGCCCGCCTGCTGGCGGACGGCACCATCGGCCGCATTTCGGTGCTGAAGGACTGGCGCGGGCTGAAGGTGGGTGATGCACTGATGAACGCGGTAATCGCCGAAGCGCAGAACCGCGACCTGAAGCAGCAGACGCTCAGTGCACAGGTGCACGCCACGCCGTTCTACGAGCGCCTGGGCTTTCGCGTGGTCAGCGAGGAATTCCTCGAAGCCGGCATCCCGCATGTGGACATGGTGCGCGACTCACGCGCCTGATCCATAACCTGTACCGGCCTCTTCGCGGGTAAACCCGCTCCCACAGGTACCCCACAGCCCCCAAATGCTGTGCGGTCCCTGTGGGAGCGGGTTCACCCGCGAAAGGGCCGGCACACGCGACAGACATTCCTGCTGACAAAACCTGTACATCCATCCAGATAAAACTTGCCTCCGCGCCCCCGCTTGCGCATCCTAGTGCCCATCACCCCCGATGAAGCGTTCCCGGCCATGCGCCTGTTCCTCTGCGAAAAACCCTCCCAGGCAAAAGACATCGCCAAAGTGCTCGGCGCCACCCGCAAGGGCGACGGCTGTTGGCAAGGTACCGACGTCTGCGTCACCTGGTGCATCGGCCACCTGCTGGAAACCGCCCCGCCCGACAGCTACGACGAACGCTACAAGCGCTGGAACCTGGCCGACCTGCCCATCATCCCGGACACGTGGAAGATGCTGGTCAAGCCCAAGACCGCCAGCCAGTTCAAGGCGGTCAAGCGCCTGCTCGGCGAAGCACGGGAGCTGGTGATTGCCACTGACGCCGACCGCGAAGGCGAGATGATCGCCCGCGAGCTGGTCGAGCATTGCCGCTACCGTGGCCCGGTGCAACGCCTGTGGCTGTCGGCACTGGACGACGCGTCCATCCGCAAGGCCCTGGCCCGCCTGCTGCCAGGTCACGAAACCTTCAACCTGTACCATTCGGCGCTGGGCCGCTCGCGGGCCGACTGGCTGATCGGCATGAACATGAGCCGCCTGTTCACCTTGCTGGGCCGGCAATCCGGCTACCAGGGCGTACTGCCGGTGGGCCGGGTGCAAACACCCACCTTGCGCCTGGTGGTCGACCGCGACCGCAGCATCGCCGATTTCGTGCCGGTGCCGTTCTGGGCCATCGATGTTCAACTCGAACACGCTGGCCAGCGGTTCAACGCCCAATGGCGTGCTCCTGAGGATGCTTGCGACGATCAGGGCCGCTGCCTGAAGCAGGGTCTGGCACAACAGGCCGCTGCAGACATCGGCAATGCCGGCACGGCCCGGGCGGTAAAAGTGGCCACCGAGCGCGTGCGCGAAGCCGCACCGCTGCCCTTCGACCTGGGCACCCTGCAGGAGCTGTGCTCGAAAAAGTTCGGCCTTGGCGCCCAGGAAACCCTCGACATCGCCCAGGCCCTGTACGAAACCCACAAACTGATCACCTACCCGCGCAGCGACTGCGGCTACCTGCCCCAGAGCCAGCACGCCGAAGCACCGGCCATTCTTGCCGCGCTGCAACGGGCCGATGCCAGCCTGGCACCACTACAGCCCCACCTGGAGCCGCAGCGCCGTTCGCGGGCGTGGAACGACGCCAAGGTCAGCGCCCACCACGGCATCATCCCCACCGCCGCCGCCAGCGACCCGTCGCGCCTGCCGGCCAAGCACAAGGCGGTGTACACCCTGATACGCGCCCGTTACCTGGCGCAGTTCCTGCCCAACCATGAGTACGACCGCACCCAGGCCGACTTCGACTGCGCCGGCCATGCCCTGCGCGCGGTGGGCAAGCAGATCGTCGAACCGGGCTGGCGCCGTGCGCTGCCTGAAGCGCTGACCCCGGCCAAGGGCCGCGAAGCACCGCCTGCGCAGGTGCTGCCAACGCTGCGCGAAGGCCAGGACTGCAGCGTGCAGGGCCTGCAACTGAAGGACCTGTGGACCCAGCCACCCAAGCCGTTTACCGAAGGTGACCTGATCAAGGCCATGAAGAACGTGGCCAAGTTGGTGGACGATCCACGGCTGAAGCAGAAGCTCAAGGAAACTACCGGCATCGGCACCGAGGCCACCCGTGCCAGCATCATCCAGGGCCTGCTCGACCGCGGTTACCTGGTCAAGAACGGCAAGGCACTGGCGGCCACACCCGCAGCCTTCAGCCTGATCGATGCCGTACCCCGCGCCATTGCCGACCCGGGCACCACCGCAGTTTGGGAGCAGGCGCTGGACATGGTGCAGAGCGGCGAGATGAGCCTGGAAGAGTTCGTAGCCCGGCAGTCGGCGTGGATGGGCAAACTGGTGGAGCGCTGCAGCGGCATGCGCATGATCATCAGCGGGCCGGCGGCGGGGGCTGCGCCGCCGTGGAAAAAAAAGCGCCGTAGCGGCGGGAAAGGTAAGACGACAGGCGCGAAGACTGCGAGCAAGCCGCGTCAACCTCGGAAAAAGGCGGCAACCTGAAGCGGTTGCACTGTCGGCCCTATCGCCGGCAAGCCAGCTCCCACAGGCCCTGCACATAATTCGAGAACTGTGTCGATCTTGTGGGAGCTGGCTTCCCGGCGATAGGGCCATATCAGGCATTACATAACATCCAGGCAAACCACAAACCTTGCCCACCCCATTGGCATCATGAAATTTACCTGCTAAGTTTTCATGAAAATAACCACAATAATTTTCATGAGGCCATTGCATGTTCAAGCAGTCTGCCCAGCATATCGCCAGCTACTACGCCCAGACCTACCCCGCCAGCATCCCCCTGCGCCCCACCCTGCAAGGCACCCACGACACCGACGTGCTGGTCATCGGCGCCGGCTTCAGCGGGCTGCACACCGCCTTGCGCCTGACCCAGGCCGGCAAGCGCGTGACACTGCTCGAGGCCAGCCGCGTGGCCTGGGCCGCGTCCGGCCGCAACGGTGGCCAGGCCCTGCTGGGCTGGTCGTGCGACATGCCCCCGCTGGAGAAGGCCCTGGGTCTGGAACGCACCCAGCGCCTGTGGGCGAGCATGTGCTGGGCCGCCGAGGAGCTGCGTGAGCTGCCCGGGCGGCATGGTTTCGATATCGATTACCGGCTGGGCAGCCTGTGGACCGCCGTGCTGCCGCGGCGGGTGAAACTGCTTGAAGAAGCCCTGCACGATGCTGAACGCAAATGGGGTTACGACGCCCTGCGCCTGATCGGCCGCGACGAGCTGCCGCAATGGATCGACAGCCCGCGCTATCAGGCGGCGCTATACGACGCAAAAGGCGCGCACCTTAATCCGCTGAAACTGGCCCAAGGGCTGGCCGGCACCCTTGAAGCCGCTGGCGGGCGCATCTACGAACAGAGCCAGGTGCTCAGCTACCAGCAGGCCGGCGACGGCTATGTTGCCCGCACCGATCACGGCGAAGTACGCAGCCAGGTATTGGTGCTGGCCTGCAACGCCTACATCGACCGCCTGGACCGCAGCTTGTCTCGCCGGCTGTTGCCGGTCGGTTCATACCAGGTGGCCACCGCACCACTGAACCCCGACTTCGCCCGCTCGCTTCTGCCGCGCAACAGCTGCGTGATCGACAACCAGTTCGTGCCCGATTACTTCCGCCTCACCCCGGACAATCGCTTGCTGTTTGGAGGTGGCTGCACCTACCTGGGCGGCATTCCGAAGGATGTCGCCAACGCCACCCGCCCTTACCTTGAGCGGGTGTTCCCGCAACTGGCCGGGGTGGCCATCGACTATGCCTGGGGCGGCCATATCGATTGCAGCATCCAGCGCACGCCAGATGTCGGCTGCGCGGGCCAGCGCTACTGGTTGCAGGGCTTCTCCGGCCACGGCGTACTGCCTACCCTGGCCGCGGCGCGCGCGGTCAGCGATGCCATTCTGGGTGACGACGACCTGCTGAGGCTGTACCAAGGCATCGACAATGGCCGCTTCCCCGGCGGCGACCTGCTGGCGGCACCGCTGGAAGCCGCCGCCAAAGCCTGGTACCGGATGCGCGACCGCGTCTGATCGACAACTCCCCGATACCCAGCAAAATCCCTCCTATTCTCAATAGCTCCCTTCGCTCCCTGCATCCAGGAGATACGACCATGAGCTATGTAACCACGAAGGACGCCGTACAGATCTTCTACAAGGACTGGGGCCCGCGCGACGCGCCGGTCATCCACTTCCACCACGGCTGGCCGCTGAGCGCCGACGACTGGGACGCGCAGATGCTGTTCTTCCTCGCCAGGGGTTACCGCGTAGTCGCACACGACCGCCGTGGCCATGGCCGCTCTAGCCAGGTATGGGACGGGCACGACATGGACCACTACGCCGACGACGTGGCGGCCGTGGTCGAGGAGTTGGGCATCCAGGGCGCCGTGCATGTCGGCCACTCGACCGGTGGCGGCGAAGTGGTGCGCTACATGGCCCGCCATCCTGGCGACAAGGTGGCTAAGGCGGTACTGATTGCCGCCGTCCCCCCGCTGATGGTGCAAACACCCGGCAACCCCGGCGGCCTGCCCAAGTCGGTGTTCGACGGGTTCCAGGAGCAGGTAGCAAGCAACCGGGCGCAGTTTTACCGGGATGTGCCGGCCGGGCCGTTCTACGGCTATAACCGCCCCGGTGTCGAAGCCAGCGACGGCATCATTGGCAACTGGTGGCGCCAGGGCATGATCGGCAGCGCCAAGGCCCATTACGATGGCATCGTGGCGTTTTCCCAGACCGACTTCACCGAGGACCTGAAGGGCATCCAGCAGCCCGTACTGGTCATGCATGGCGACGATGACCAGATCGTGCCCTATGAAAATTCCGGACCGCTGTCGGCAAAACTGTTGCCCAATGGCACGTTGAAAACCTACAAGGGCTACCCGCATGGCATGCCGACTACCCATGCCGATGTGATCAATGCGGATTTGCTGGCGTTTATCAGAAACTGAGCATTATTTGAGCCGGTTGCTTGGAGCCTTGGTTTGCCAGCGACCGGCCGCGCTGCACCTGGCAGTTCTGCCAGTTGTGGGTTAGCGGAGTCTGCTTGAGGATACGCCCACTGCTCGAGACTAAAGGCTGATCATGTCGCGGACCACAAACAGATTCGCTTACACGTCCTACGGATACCACAATTCGGCACTCACTTCGGCCAGCACGCTTGGCTTTGCAGGCCAGCGCCTGGACGCTCTAATAAACGGCTATCCCCTTGGCAATGGATACCGAATATTCAGCCCGGCGCTGGCACGCTTCTTGTCCCCTGACAGCTTCAGCCCATTTGGCGAAAACATACGTAATGCATACGCCTATTGCATAGGCGACCCGATAAACTCTTACGACCCCTCAGGGCATGTCCCGATATTTAGAACCAAGGCCTACTATCGCACCAAGGCCACAAGGGCCCTCAATGAAGACCCTAACTTGAAGAAGCAATACGGGGATATCCTGGAGGCCGACAGCGCTCGCAAAAAACATTACAAAGCAATCTACAGAATTTATAAACTTGAAAAGTCCAGTAGAGCATATGAAGCAACGCACATTGAGGAACTCCAGCGCGGGGATTACGGCATCGACGTCCAGACAGCGCTCTACGAGAGAGCAAGCAGACGGCCTACATCGGACAGTGGCGACTTCCCCTTGGCAGCTTCCATGGATTCAGAAGATGCATTGAAGTACCACGACAAACAGAGAAGAATTGAAAAATATGTAGCTAGACTTGAAGAATTTGAAAGAGATTTGCATTCCGCCCAATTAGCAGCCATCGAGGTTAGAAATCAGTCTTAATATTTCAACTGGTTCTACAACGAGCATGGCGGTGTGAGGCTGGTCTTGGATCGCCTGCACACATCGACGACTTACAAGCTCAGGCACTCCGTATTATCATTGCACCACTCCTCGCGGTCATTTGCCGCAGCCTGCCCTTCAGCTTGAAAGCCTCCCATGCCCTTCGAACTCACCGTAGAACCCCTAACCCTCCTGATCCTGGCCCTGGTCGCCTTCGTCGCCGGTTTCATCGATGCCATCGCCGGTGGTGGCGGCCTGCTCACCACCCCGGCGCTGCTCACCGCCGGCATGCCGCCGCACCTGGTACTGGGCACCAACAAGCTAAGTTCCACCTTCGGCTCGGCCACTGCCGGTTTCACCTACTACAAACGCAAACTCTTCCACCCGGCGCAATGGCGCCCGGCGCTGTTCGCCACCCTGGTCGGCGCACTGATCGGCGCTGTAGTAGCCCACTACATGCCAGCCGAATGGCTGAACAAGATGCTACCGGTGATCGTCTTCGCCTGTGGCATCTACCTGCTGTTTGGCGGCACGCCCAAGGCACCGCTGGATGCCGATGCACCCATCAAGAAAAAGTGGCAAATGCCGCAGGGCTTCACCCTGGGCTTCTACGACGGCGTGGCCGGTCCGGGTACCGGGGCGTTCTGGACGGTCAGCACCTTGCTGCTGTACCCCATCGATCTGGTGCGGGCCAGCGGTGTGGCACGCAGCATGAACTTCGTCAGCAACATCGCGGCGCTGACGGTGTTCATCATTTCCGGGCAAGTCGATTACGTGGTCGGCCTGTGCATGGGCCTGTCGGTGATGGTCGGCGCCTTCTTCGGCGCACGCACGGCGATCAGCGGCGGCAGCAAGTTCATCCGCCCGGTGTTCATCACCGTGGTGCTGGGGTTGACCGTGCGCCTAGCGTGGCAGCACTGGTTCGGGCAGGCCTAAGCGGCGAGCGACATAGAGGTCAATGAGGTATCGGGCAATCGAGCGCCCGGCCGGCAACGGCGGCAGGTCGTGGACGCTGAACCACTGGGCGTCTTCGATTTCGTCCGGCTGCATGACAATGTCGCCGCCCGCGTACTCGGCATGGAAACCCAGCATCATCGAGTGCGGGAACGGCCAGCATTGGCTGCCGACGTACTGGATGTTCTGCACCTCCACCGCCACTTCTTCACGCACTTCACGCACCAGGCAGTCCTCGGCCGACTCGCCCGGTTCGGCAAAGCCGGCCAGGGTGCTGTATACACCGGTGACGAAACGCGGCGAACGCGCCAGCAGAATCTGGTCGCCACGGGTGACCAGCACGATCATGCTCGGCGAGATGCGCGGGTAGCTGCGCAGGTCACAGGGCTTGCAGTACATCGCCCGCTCCCAACGGATTTGCGTCATCGCCTGGCCACAGCTGCCGCAGAAGCGGTGCTCGCGGGCCCAGGTGCCGATCTGTGCGGCATAGCCCAGCACTTTGTAGATGTCGAAGTCGCCTTCCAGCATGAACGCGCGCAGGCCGCGCCAGCTGCAGCCCGGTACCTGGGTGGCACTGCGCAGTTCCAGCAGGAACAGCGGCTGGCCGTCGAAGTGGCCGATACCGTGCTCGCACAGCACGTCAAGGTCCTGGCGCTTGAGCCATTCACGGGGGAACAGCGCGCCGTTGTCGTCCAGCAAAAACCCTTCCGGGCTGCGGGCCACGGCCAGCCCCCCGGTAATCTGCGGGTCGAGTACTGCGGTAGTCCAGCGTGCTGACATGTCGGGGGATTCCTTGACTGCGCGTCCCCCGGCCCGATCAGTCGGCGAACGTCGGTTTCTGTTTGCTCATGTGCGCCGCCACGGCCACGCGCAGGTCTTCGGACTGCAGCATCGCGGCGTTCCAGGTAGCGACGTAGTCCAGGCCATCGTCGATGCGGTGGTCGCGCATGTAGCTGAGCATTTCCTTGGTGCCGGCCACGGCGATCGGTGATTTTGCGGCAATCTCGCGGGCGATGGCAAAGACCCCGTCGAGCAATGCGGCCTGATCATCATAGACCCGGTTGACCAGGCCTATGCGCAGCGCCTCGTCGGCCTCGACGCTGCGCCCGGTGAAAGCCAGCTCACGCATCATGCCGTCACCGATGATACGTGGCAAACGTTGCAGTGTGCCGACATCTGCAGCCATGCCCATGTCGATTTCCTTGATCGAGAACTGCGCATCACGGCTGCAGTAGCGCATGTCGCAGGCCGAGACCAGGTCGATGGCGCCGCCGATGCAGTAGCCCTGCACCGCCGCCAGTACCGGCTTGCGGCATTTGTCCACGGCCGTGAACGACGCCTGCAGGCGCTGGATGGTCTTGCGCAGGAAGCGTGCATTGCGCCCTACGTCCTTGCCCATCTGCCCGGCCAGCGAGGCCAGCATCATCAGGTCGATACCGGCGGAAAAATGCTTGCCAGCACCACTGATCACCACCACGCGAACGGCGTCGGTGTCGTCCACCCACTGGAAAATTTCGATGATCTCTTCCCAGAAGGCCGCGTTCATCGCGTTGACCTTCTCCGGGCGGTTGATCTGGACGTGGGCGATGTTGTCGGTCAGTTCGACCTTGAATGCGCTGTATTCGGTCACGGGCGGCACTCCTGAGGGTGAAGGGTTCATACGGCGGATGGTAACCCAGCCCGATGACCGCACTTGTGCCAAAAACGGGACTGCATGCCTTGCCTAAGACGCAGCGATGCGGCACCGTGCGCCATTGTCGAATCATAAGGAAACATATTCATGACCCGCTCCCTGCCCAGGGCCCTTGCCCATGGTTTTCTGGGCCAGTCGCCGCTTTGGTACAAGGCGGTTATCTGCCTGTTCCTGCTGCTCAACCCACTGCTGCTGGTCAGCGTTGGCCCGGTTGCCGCTGGCTGGGCATTGGTGCTCGAGTTCATTTTTACTTTGGGCATGGCCCTGAAGTGCTACCCGCTAATGCCGGGCGGCCTGTTGCTGGTCGAAGCCTTGCTGCTGAAGATGACCACGCCGCAGGCGCTGTATGACGAACTGGTGCACAACTTCCCGGTCATCCTGCTGCTGATGTTCATGGTGGCGGGCATCCACTTCATGAAAGAGCTGCTGCTGTTCCTGTTCTCGCGCATCCTGCTGGGGGTGCGCTCCAAACCGGTATTGGCATTGCTGTTCTGCGTGTTGTCGGCGTTCCTCTCGGCGTTTCTCGATGCACTCACGGTGACCGCCGTCATCATCAGTGCCGCTGTCGGCTTCTACGCGGTTTATCACCGCGTTGCTTCCGGGGCCAACCCACGCGAAGAGACTGCGCTGGACAGCGACCAGCAGGTAGCGCAGCTGCACCGTGATGACCTCGACCAGTTCCGCGCCTTCCTGCGCAGCCTGCTGATGCACGGCGCCGTCGGTACTGCCCTGGGCGGCGTCTGCACGCTGGTGGGCGAGCCGCAGAACCTGCTGATCGGCCATGAGATGGGTTGGCACTTCGCCGACTTCTTCCTCAAGGTAGCGCCGGTGTCGGTGCCGGTGCTCGCCGCCGGCCTGGTGACCTGCGTGCTGCTGGAGAAGCTGCGCCTGTTCGGTTACGGCACGCTGATGCCCGAACCGGTGCGCCAGGTGCTGGCGACCTATGCGGCGCAAGACGATGCCGCGCGCACCCAGGCCCAACGCATTGCACTGTGGGTACAAGGCCTGGCCGCGCTGATCCTGATCGTGTGCCTGGGGTTGCACGTGGCGGAAGTTGGCCTGATCGGCCTGATGGTGATCGTGCTGATTACCGCGTTTACCGGGATCACCGATGAACACCGCCTGGGCCGCGCGTTCCAGGACGCGATGCCGTTCACCTCATTGCTGGTGGTGTTCTTCGCCGTGGTGGCGGTGATTCATCAGCAGCAGTTGTTCAGCCCATTGATCAGCTGGGTGCTGACGCTGCCGGCCGAGCAGCAACCAGGCATGCTGTACCTGGCCAACGGTTTGCTGTCGGCGATCAGTGACAATGTGTTCGTCGCCACCATCTATATCACCGAGGTGAAACAGGCGTTCCTCAATGGCGGGATGAGCCGCGAGCACTTCGAAACCCTGGCGGTGGCGATCAACACCGGCACCAACCTGCCCAGCGTGGCCACGCCAAATGGGCAGGCGGCGTTCCTGTTCCTGCTGACCTCGGCGATTGCGCCGCTGATCCGGCTGTCGTATGGGCGGATGGTGTGGATGGCATTGCCCTATACCGTGGTCATGGGTGGGCTGGGGTGGTGGGCGGTGACCTACTGGTTGTGATGTAGACCTGTACCGGCCCTTTCGCGAACAAACCCGCTCCGACAGGATCGCCACAGGTTTCGAAAACTGTGCAGTACCTGTGGGAGCGGGCTTCACCCGCGAAAGGGCCGGCACAGGTTTCCGCTGTCGATTCTGCCCTGCGCCATTCGACTACCCAATGCCCACAGCCACCCCGGCTGGCATCAGGAGAGTCCCCATGCGCAAACTCATCGTAGCCGCCTTCATCAGCCTCGACGGCGTCATGCAGGCCCCCGGCGGCCCACAGGAAGATACCAGCGGCGGGTTCAGTTACGGCGGCTGGATCGTGCCCTACGCCGAAGAGGTATTCGGCCAGGCCATGCAGAACCTGTTCAGCCAGCCCTTCGAACTGCTGCTGGGCCGGCGCACGTACGATATCTTCGCGGGCTACTGGCCAAAGATAAAAGACAACTCGGAAGATTTTTCCATCGCCAATCTGTTCAACAGCGTGGCCAAGCATGTGGCCACTCACCACCCCGCTACCCTCGACTGGCACAACAGCCAAGCCCTGGGCACGGACATCACCACTGCGGTGAGTGTGCTGAAACAACAGGAGGGCCCCGCCCTGCTGACCCAAGGCAGCGCCGAGCTGGTGCAGCAATTACTGGCAGCAAGCCTGGTCGATGAACTGCAGTTGCTGATCCACCCGCTGCTGCTCGGCCACGGCAAGCGCCTGTTCGGTCATGACGCGGCGGCCGCAGCCTTCACCCTGGAGCATTCCGTGGTTTCGCCCAAGGGCGTGGTCATCGCCCGTTACGTGCGCGCAGGCCAGGTGCAGACCGGATCATTCGACAAAACGTAACTGCGTACAACTTTTGCCCCGCGCCAGCATCGAAACACAGGTAAGCCCCTATCCGCTCCAAGGAGGTCAACCATGGCGCTGCGCACTACGCTGTTGCTTTCCTGCATGACCCTGGCCCTGCTCGGCTGCGCCGGCAACGATCACCCGGCACCACCGACCACCGAGCAGGTCGACCTGCAACGCTACCAGGGCACCTGGTATGAACTGGCCCGACTGCCGATGTTCTTCCAGCGCAACTGCGTGCAGTCCGAGGCACGTTATGGCCTGCGCGAGGACGGGCGCATCGACGTGACCAACCGCTGCAAGGAAAAAGACGGCCAGTGGAACGAAGCCAAGGGCATCGCCGAAGCCCAGCAACCCGGCAAGACCGACAAGCTCTGGGTACGCTTCGACAACTGGTTCAGCCGCCTGGCGCCGGACCTGACCAAGGGTGAATACTGGGTGCTGTACCACGACAAGGACTACCGCGTGGCGCTGGTCGGCCACCCCAACCGCGAATACCTGTGGCTGCTTTCGCGTACCCCCGCCATTACCGATCAGGTACGCGAACAACTGCTGACAATTGCCCAGAAACAGGGCTATGACACCAGCAAGCTGATCTGGCGCAAGGAAGGCTAGCTTGGCGTCGACGACGTTGAGCAATCAGGCTAAGGTGTGCGCCCCGTATCGCCTCGAAGGAACGAGCCCGTTGATCACCTGCCACGTCAAATACCTCGTCGACCCTTACCAGTTGCCCGCGTTCGAGGCCTATTCACGGCTGTGGATGGGCCTTGTCACGCGCATGGGCGGCAAGCATCACGGCTACTTCCTGCCCGCCGAAGGCGCCAACAACGTCGCCTATTGCCTGTTCAGCTTCCCCAGCCTCGCCGCCTACGAGCAGTACCGCAAACAGGCCGAAACCGACCCGCAGTGCATCGCCGCAGTGGCCATGGCAACCGAGCAGCGTTTCATCCTCAGCTACGAGCGCAGCTTCCTCAAGCCGCTGTTGGAACCACGCATCCGCTCGCTGGCACTGTGTGTCTTTCATCACCAGGGCAAGATCCTGGTCAACGTCTTCGATGACCCGGCCAGTGGCCAGACGCTGTGCCGCCCGCTGGGTGGCGGTATCGAATTCGGTGAACCGGGTCGTGACGCCATCGCTCGCGAAATCCGCGAAGAACTGGACCAGCCAATCAGTGATGTGCGCCTGCTAGGCACCCTGGAGAGCCTGTTCACCTATGCCGGCACGCCGGGGCATGAGATCGTGCAGGTGTACGATGCGCGCTTCGACGACGCCAGCCTGTACCAGCAAGCCTGGCTGAATGGCCACGAGTCCAACGGCAGCCCGTTCCGCGCCCGCTGGTGTGACAGCGCCGATTTCGACCGCATCGGCCCGCTGGTACCAGAGGGGCTGCAGGCGTTGCTGCGCGACTTGTCGCTGCTGGCCTGAAACAAGGAGCCAGACCATGGACCTGCTGTTCCTGGGCACCTCCGCCGGGGTCCCCACCAAGGCAAGGAATGTCAGTGCCACGGCGCTGATCGAAACCAGCGGCAGCCACTGGTACCTGGTCGACTGCGGCGAAGGCACGCAGCATCGGCTGCTGCACACGCCGCTGTCGATCCGCGACTTGCGGGCGATCTTCATCACCCATGTGCACGGCGACCACTGCTTCGGCCTACCCGGTTTGCTGGCGAGCGCCGGCATGAGCGGCCGTACCCAGCCGCTGGAGCTGATCTTGCCCGCCGCGCTGCACGACTGGGTGCGCCAGGGCCTGGTGGCCAGCGACACTTTTCTACCGTTCGAACTGCGGCTGCTGGCATTGGAAGAGCTGGTCCAGTGGCGCAGCGAAGCCGTGCAGGTGACCACCGTGCAGTTGTCGCACCGGGTGCCGAGCGTCGGCTTCGTGTTCACCGAACTCAACCCCGAGCCGCGGCTGGACGTCCAGCGGCTGGCGGCCGAGGGCATACCGCGCGGCCCGCTATGGGGCGATCTGGCCAAGGGGCTGGCGGTGCAGCATGACGGGCAGTTGCTGCACGGCAGCGACTACTTGCGCGCGTCCCGCCCGGCGCGGCGGGTGATCGTGTGCGGAGACAACGACAACCCGGAACTGCTGGCGGACGCCGCCAACGGTGCGGATGTGCTGGTGCATGAAGCGACGTTCACCCAGGCGGTGGTGGAGCGCACCGGCGTCACCTTCGGCCACAGCACTGCTGCTGCAGTGGCACGCTTTGCCGAGACTGTCGGCGTGCGCAACCTGGTGCTGACGCACTTCAGCGCCCGCTACCAGGGCGACCCACGGCGCACGCCGAACATCGACAACGTGCGCGATGAAGCGCTTGCGCAGTACAGCGGGAAATTGATATTGGCGCAGGACCTGCAGCGCTTCCGCATTGGGCGCGATGGGAGCCTGGAACCGGTTGGGTGCCATGGGGAACGGGTTTAGGCTGACAGGTGCTTGCCACAAAATATTCAGCGCCTGTCAGCCCTGATGCGATCCCTATGAGAGCGCCCAGGCGACATCCCTGCCTACGCCGCCAATCTCCCCCTGGCAATCGCCTCCGAAGCCGCCAGCATCGCCCGCAGCAACACCGCACAACCCGCCGCCAGGTCGTCAGGCGTGGCGTTCTCGATCTCGTTGTGGCTGATGCCATTCTCGCACGGCACAAAAATCATCCCCGCCGGCCCCAGCTCGGCCAGGAAGATCGCGTCATGCCCCGCCCCACTGACAATGTCCATGTGTGGCAAGCCCAGCGCCTGCGCCGAATCGCGCACGGCATCGACGCAGCCTTTGTCGAAGTACAGCGCCGGGAAGTCGGCTGTGGGTACCAGCTCGTAGCCAAGGCCATGTTTGGCACAAGTCGCCTCGATTACCCCGCGCACCTCGGCAATCATCGCATTCAGCTGCTCGCCCTCAAGATGCCGGAAGTCCAGGGTCATGCGCACTTCACCGGGGATCACGTTACGCGAGCCCGGGTAGGCCTGCAGGCAGCCCACCGTGCCACAGGCATGCGGCTGATGGGCGTGTGCGGTACGGTTGACGGCTTCGACGACGGCGGCTGCACCGACCAGGGCATCCTTGCGCAGATGCATGGGCGTAGGGCCGGCATGGGCTTCGACGCCGCGCAGGGTCAGGTCGAACCACTTCTGGCCCAGGGCGCCGAGGACCACGCCGATGGTCTTGGCCTGGTCTTCGAGGATCGGCCCCTGCTCGATATGCGCTTCAAAATAGGCCCCCACCGGATGGCCCAGCACGGCACGCGAACCGGCGTAGCCGATGGCGTTCAACGCTTCGCCGACGCTGACGCCCTGAGCATCGCGCTTGGCCAGGGTTTCCTCCAGGGTGAACTTGCCGGCGAATACCCCTGAACCCATCATGCAGGGGGCGAAGCGCGAACCTTCTTCGTTGGTCCATACCACCACTTCCAGCGGTGCCTCGGTTTCCAGGCCCAGGTCGTTGAGGGTGCGAATCACCTCCAACCCGGCCATCACGCCGAAGCAGCCGTCGAACTTGCCGCCGGTAGGCTGGGTGTCGATATGGCTGCCGGTCATCACCGGGGGCAGCTTGGGGTTGCGACCCGAGCGGCGGGCGAAGATGTTGCCGACGGCGTCGACGCTGACCGTGCATCCAGCCGCTTTGCACCATTGTACAAACAGGTCGCGGGCCTGGCGGTCGAGGTCGGTCAGGGCCAGGCGGCAGACGCCGCCCTTGGCGGTGGCACCGAGGCGGGCCAGGTCCATCAGCGATTGCCACAGGCGGTCGCTGTCGATGTGGTGGACGGTGGTCTTGAGGATGTCTTGGACTGGGGTCACAGGTTTCTCCTTCAGGCTTTTTTGTTGTCTGTGCCGGCCCTATCGCCGGCAAGCCAGCTCCCACAGGATCACCACAGGTTCGAGTGCGGCGCAGTAGGTGGGAGCTGGCTTGCTGGCGATGGGGCCAGCGTGGTCTCAGGGTAAAGGCTTGGCCAGCCGTGCCGGGCTGCGCGCCGCCCAGCTGGCAAACACGTAATACAACGCCCCGCCCAGCAACGAGCCGGTGAACCAGCCGTAGTCGTAGAACCAGCTGAAACTGCTGTTGCCGATGGCCATCACGGTAAGCGCCACGGGCACCCCGAATGCCGCGAAGCCTGCCCAGTTCCACGCCGGGTACACGTCGTCGCGGTACAGCCCGGCCAGGTCCAGCTTCTGCCGGCGGATCAGGAAGTAGTCCACCACCATGATCCCGGCAATCGGCCCGAGCAGGCTGGAGTAGCCCAGCAACCAGTTGGAGTACACGCTTTCCAGGCTCAGGTCGGACACGATCAGGCCCAGCTTTTTCAGCAGCTCATGGCCCATCAGCGCCAGGCCGATGAAGCCGGTCAGCCACACGGCGCGGCTGCGCCCGATCAGGCGGGGGGCGATGTTCTGGAAGTCGTTGGTCGGCGACACGATGTTCGCCGCGGTATTGGTCGACAGCGTGGCGATCACGATCAACGCCATCGCCAGGGCCACCCAGAACGGGCTGTGGATCTTGCCGATCAGGCTGACCGGGTCGGACACCGTTTCGCCCACCAGTGACGCCGAGGCGGCGGTGAGCACCACGCCCAGCGAGGCAAACAGAAACATGGTCAGTGGCAGGCCGAAGATCTGCCCGAGAATCTGGTCCTTCTGGCTGCGGGCGTAGCGGCTGAAGTCGGGGATGTTCAACGACAATGTGGCCCAGAAGCCGACCATGGCGGTAAGCCCGGCGCAGAAATAACTGACCACGCTGGCCCCTTCCGGGCGCTTGGGCGGCTGCGCCAGCAGTTCGGTCATCGACATGTGCGGCACGGCCCAGAACAGCAAGCCGACGCCCACCGCTACCAGCAACGGTGCCGACAGCGTTTCGAGCCACTTGATCGACTCGGCGCCGCGCAACACCACCCACAGGTTCAGGCACCAGAAAATCATGAAGCCAATCACCTCGCCGGTCCCGCCCAAGTCCCTCCAGCCCTCGAACACCGAGCCGAGAAACAGGTGGATGGCCAGCCCGCCGAACATCGTCTGAATGCCGAACCAGCCGCACGCGACCACCGCACGGATCAGGCATGGCACGTTGGAGCCGAGGATGCCGAACGACGAGCGCAGCAGCACCGGGAACGGGATGCCGTACTTGGTGCCGGGAAAGGCATTGAGTGTAAGCGGGACCAGCACGATGACGTTGGCCAGCAGAATCGCCAGCAGGGCCTCGCCGACACTGAGGCCGAAATAGGCCGTGAGCACACCACCCAGGGTGTAGGTGGGCACGCAAATGGACATGCCCACCCACAGCGCGGTGATGTGCCATTTGTTCCAGGTGCGCTGATGCACCTTGGTCGGTGCGATGTCGTGGTTGTAGCGCGGGCTGTCGAGGACATCACTGCCCTCGGACAGCTCGAACAGGCCATTCTGCTCGACCACTTGCGATCTGCTCTGTTGCATGGGCCCTTCTCCAGATTTCTTGTAGTTGTTTGCTCATCGGGCGGATTCGATGGCCGGAGTACACACGCTGAATGTGCTTGAAAATTTCGACCAAATTCCCATCTTGTCAAGTTAGTCAAAATTCCTGAAAGCCCCGCGCTAGGCGCGTTATTTAAATTTACTTCTTTATTTTCAATAACTTAAAAACCACAAAATTAGTATGAAAATTTTCTTGCTGAATCCAGAATCAGCATCTAGCCTCGAATCTTGTCAGGACTGACAGGATTAATCGCCCTGCCCGCCCTGCACCCGGAAAATTCCAAGAACCGGCCAAGAGACCGGTCAGCCTGCGAGGAAAACGGCATGTCCCTGTTGATCCGTGGCGCCACCGTGGTTACCCACGAAGAAAGCTACTCCGCCGATGTGCTGTGTACCGATGGCCTGATCCGCGCCATTGGTCAAAACCTGGAAGCGCCCACCGACTGCGAGATACTCGACGGCAGCGGGCAGTACCTGATGCCCGGCGGCATCGACCCGCACACCCACATGCAGTTACCCTTCATGGGCACCGTCGCCAGCGAGGACTTTTTCAGTGGCACCGCTGCTGGCCTGGCCGGTGGCACCACGTCGATCATCGACTTCGTCATCCCCAACCCGCAGCAGTCACTGCTGGAGGCCTTCCACACCTGGCGTGGCTGGGCGCAGAAAAGCGCATGCGATTACGGCTTCCACGTCGCCATCACCTGGTGGAGCGAGCAGGTGGCCGAAGAAATGGGCGAGCTGGTGGCCAAGCATGGGGTGAACAGCTTCAAGCACTTCATGGCCTACAAGAACGCGATCATGGCCGCCGACGACACCCTGGTGGCCAGCTTCGAGCGCTGCCTGCAGCTGGGCGCGGTGCCCACCGTGCATGCCGAGAACGGCGAGCTGGTGTATCACCTGCAGAAAAAACTGCTGGCCCAAGGCCTGACCGGTCCCGAGGCACACCCCCTGTCACGCCCCTCGCAGGTGGAAGGCGAAGCGGCCAGCCGCGCCATCCGCATTGCCGAAACCATTGGCACGCCACTGTATGTGGTGCACATTTCCAGCCGTGAAGCGCTGGACGAAATCACCTATGCCCGGGCCAAGGGCCAGCCGGTGTACGGCGAGGTGCTGCCCGGCCACCTGCTGCTGGATGACAGCGTCTACCGCGACCCGGACTGGGCCACCGCCGCCGGTTACGTGATGAGCCCGCCGTTCCGCCCACGCGAGCACCAGGAGGCGCTGTGGCGCGGGCTGCAATCGGGCAACCTGCACACCACCGCCACCGACCACTGCTGCTTCTGCGCCGAGCAGAAGGCCATGGGCCGTGACGACTTCAGCCGCATCCCCAACGGCACCGCCGGCATCGAAGACCGCATGGCGGTGCTGTGGGACGCGGGCGTCAACAGCGGGCGCCTGTCGATGCATGAATTCGTCGCGCTGACCTCCACCAATACGGCAAAAATCTTTAACCTGTTCCCGCGCAAAGGCGCCATTCGCGTTGGCGCCGATGCCGACCTGGTGCTGTGGGACCCGCAGGGCACGCGCACCATCTCGGCCCAGACCCACCATCAGCGGGTGGACTTCAACATCTTCGAAGGCCGCACCGTGCGCGGCGTCCCCAGCCACACCATCAGCCAGGGCAAGGTGCTCTGGGCCGATGGCGACCTGCGCGCCGAGCCGGGCGCGGGGCGGTATGTGCAGCGGCCGGCGTACCCGTCGGTGTATGAGGTACTGGGGCGCAGGGCCGAGCAACAGCGGCCGACGCCTGTGCAGCGTTAAGGCGCCCGGGGCTGCTGCGCAGCCCATCGCCGCGGTTCGTCGCCACGACAAGCCAGCTCCCACCTCGACCGCGCGGCTTTGACGGTCGGTGGAGTACCTGTGGGAGCCGGCTTGCCGGCGATTGGGGCGCAAAGCGCCCCCATTCCAAGCCAACTATAAGAAAGAGAGGCTCCAACCGTGATCGACGCCCTGAACCACTTGCCGCGCCCCCGGGCCGGCGCCGACCAGCTGGCCGAGCGCTTCAGCGACCTGGCCCCACCCCTGACCGCCCGCCAGGCCGCCGTCGAAAGCGCACGCTGCCTGTACTGCTACGACGCCCCTTGCGTCAACGCGTGCCCCAGCGACATCGACATCCCGTCGTTCATCCACCGCATCCGCGACGAAAACCTGCAAGGCGCCGCCGAACGCATCCTCTCCGCCAACATCCTCGGCGGCAGCTGCGCCCGCGTCTGCCCCACCGAAATCCTCTGCGAGCAAGCTTGCGTGCGCAACAACGCCCAGGAATGCGCACCGGTGCTGATCGGCCAGTTGCAGCGCTACGCGCTGGACAACGCCCAGTTCAGCGAACACCCATTCCAGCGCTCGCCGGCCACCGGCAAGCGCATCGCCGTGGTCGGTGCCGGCCCTGCCGGGCTGTCCTGCGCCCATCGCCTGGCCATGCACGGGCATGAGGTGGTGGTGTTCGAGGCCTGCGACAAGGCCGGTGGCCTGAACGAGTACGGCATCGCCCGCTACAAGCTGGTGGATGACTACGCTCAGCGTGAAGTGGAATTCCTGCTGGGGATTGGCGGTATCGAGATCCGCCATGGCCAGCGTCTGGGGGGCAACCTGAGCCTTGGCGAACTGCGCGATCAGTATGACGCGGTGTTCCTCGGCCTGGGCTTGAATGCCGTACGCCAATTGGGCCTGCCAGATGAAGAAGCCCCCGGCCTGCTTGCCGCGACCGACTACATCCGCGAACTGCGCCAGGCCGATGACCTCAGCCAGCTGCCGCTGGCCGACCTCTGCCTGGTGATCGGCGCCGGCAATACAGCGATCGACATGGCCGTGCAGATGAGCCGCCTGGGTGCCCGCGACGTCAACCTGGTGTACCGGCGCGGTATCGCCGACATGGGCGCCACGGGCCACGAGCAGGACATCGCCAAGGCCAACCAGGTGCGCCTGCACACCTGGGCCCGCCCCGACGCCGTGCTGCTGGACGACAGCGGCAAGGTGCGCGGCATGCGCTTTGCCCGCACGGCGCTTGCCGATGGCCGCCTGCGCGACACTGGCGAAACCTTCGAGCTGGCCGCCGATGCCATCTTCAAGGCCATCGGCCAACGCTTTGACGATGCCAGCCTCGCCGACCCGGTAGCCGCGCAACTGGCCCGCGAGGGGGAGCGTATTCGCGTTGATGAAGGGATGCAGACCAGCCTGCCGGGTGTGTATGCCGGGGGCGACTGCACCGCCCTGGGCCAGGACCTTACCGTGCAGGCCGTGCAACACGGCAAGCTGGCCGCCGAAGCCATGCATGCCCAACTCATGCTCAACGTGGAGGCTGCATAAATGGCCGACTTGTCTATCGTATTCGCCGGCATCAAGGCGCCCAACCCGTTCTGGCTGGCCTCCGCACCGCCCACCGACAAGGCCTACAATGTGGTCCGCGCGTTCGAGGCGGGCTGGGGCGGTGTGGTCTGGAAGACCCTGGGCGAAGACCCGGCGGCGGTCAACGTGTCCTCGCGCTACTCGGCGCACTATGGCGCCAACCGCCAGGTGCAGGGCATCAACAATATCGAGCTGATTACCGACCGCTCGCTGGAAATCAACCTGCGTGAAATCACCCAGGTGAAGAAGGACTGGCCTGACCGTGCGCTGATCGTGTCACTGATGGTGCCGTGCGAAGAGCAATCGTGGAAGTTTATCCTGCCACTGGTGGAAGCCACCGGGGCCGATGGCATCGAGCTGAACTTCGGCTGCCCCCACGGCATGCCGGAGCGCGGGATGGGCGCAGCGGTAGGCCAGGTGCCGGAGTACGTGGAAATGGTCACCCGCTGGTGCAAGACGTATTGCTCGCTGCCGGTGATCGTCAAGCTCACGCCGAACATCACCGATATCCGCCAGTCGGCCCGTGCCGCTCACCGTGGCGGGGCCGATGCGGTGTCGTTGATCAACACCATCAACTCGATTACCAGCGTCGACCTGGACCGCATGGTGGCCCACCCCATCGTCGGCGACCAGAGCACCCACGGCGGTTATTGCGGTTCGGCGGTAAAACCGATTGCGCTGAACATGGTGGCAGAAATCGCTCGCGACCCGGAAACCCGCGGTTTGCCGATTTGCGGCATTGGCGGCATCGGCAACTGGCGTGATGCCGCCGAGTTCATGGCCCTGGGCAGTGGCGCCGTACAGGTATGCACAGCGGCGATGCTGCACGGTTTTCGCATTGTGGAAGACATGAAGGACGGCCTGGCACGTTGGATGGACCAGCATGGGCACCCGAATATCGAGGCGTTCCGCGGTCAGGCAGTGGGGCATACCACGGACTGGAAGTACCTGG
This sequence comes from Pseudomonas sp. 8_5_2, assembly GCF_059295255.1. NCBI lineage: Bacteria > Pseudomonadati > Pseudomonadota > Gammaproteobacteria > Pseudomonadales > Pseudomonadaceae > Pseudomonas > Pseudomonas sp. 8_5_2. The sequence continues at coordinate 1,997,260 of NZ_CM181238.1, read as the reverse complement.
ACATCAACTACAAGTCCGTGGCGCATATCGACCAGGAGGCCTGCATCGGTTGCGGGCGCTGCCACATTGCCTGTGAAGATACTTCGCACCAGGCGATTGCCAGCACCCTCAAGGCGGACGGTACCCACGCCTATAGCGTGATCGAGGAGGAATGCGTGGGCTGCAACCTGTGCCAGATCACCTGCCCGGTGGAGAGCTGCATCGAGATGGTGGCGCAGGATACTGGCAAGCCGTACCTGAACTGGACCCAGGACCCGCGCAACCCCTATCGCGAGGCCAGTTAAGCGTCTTTGCCTTGAATGGCCTCATCGCCGGCAAGCCAGCTCCCACAGGGATCGCAGCAGGGCTGACAGGTGCGATCCCTGTGGGAGCTGGCCTGCCGGCGATGAGCCGCAACGCGACCCCAATCAGAGCCTCAGGGTTCCAAACCGATCCCCCGCAAAATCACACTGGTCACCGTCTGCATCGCACTCTCGAACGCCATGTCCGACAGCGCCTCGCCACCATTAAGCAGCGTCACCTGGTAGCCAAAGTCAGCGTAATGCTGGGTAGCCGCCCAGATCATGTACAGCAACGCTGACGGCTCAACCGGCAGAATGCGGCCCTCCTCCACCCAGCGGCGGATCTTGGCTTCCTTCAGCTTCGCCCAGGGCACCAGGCTCTCATCAAGGTTCACCCCCAGGACCGGCGCGCCGTGCAGCATCTCTTCGGCCCAGATCTTCGAGCCCAGCGGCCGTGAGCGCGAATGGCCCATCTTGGCCCGTATGTAACTGGTCAGCACTACGCGCGGGTCGTCGAAATTCTCGAAACACAATGCATCCTGCTTCCACACATCCAGCAGGTCTTGCAGCACCGCGCGGAACAGCTCGTCCTTGGTGCTGAAATAGTAATGCAGGTTGGAGCGCGGCAACTCGGCCTGCTCGGCGATATCACCCATCGAAGTGGCGCCGTAGCCCTTGTCGGCGAACACCTTTTCCGCGGCTTGCAGAATCTTCTCGACATTGCGCCGGCGGATTTCGATCTTGTGGTTGGCCATCAGGCTTGAGCCGTCCACACCGCCAGTTCATAACCGTCCGGGTCGATGAAGTGGAAACGCCGGCCACCGGGGAAGGCAAAGGCCGCGCGGCTGATCTTCGCACCTGCGGCCTCGACGCGTTTCTGCGTGGCCTCGAGATCGTCGGCGTAGAGGATGATCAACGGCCCACCCGGCCTTACCGGCTCGCCGGTGGTGAAGCCGCCTGTCAGCCGGCCATCGCCGAATTCGCTGTAGGTAGGCCCGTAGTCGGTGAAAGCCCAGCCGAACACGCTGCCATAGAAGGCCTTGCTCCGTGCGATGTCGCTGACATTGAACTCGATGTTGTCGATCTGCCGGTCAGTACCGCGAATGCCCATGTGTGCTCCGTGCCGAAGGGGTTTCACCTAGTCTACTCCGGTCACTTGAGAGTTTTACATCAGGCGGCATGAAACAACCCGGGGGCCTAATGCCAATCAGTTAAGGCTAGAGGGGCTGCTGCGCAGCCCATCGCCGCGGTTCGTCGCCACGACAAGCCAGCTCCCACCCAGACCGCATCGAGTTCAAGCCATGCGCCGTACTTGTGGGAGCCTGGCTTGCCAGCGATGGGCCGCAAAGCGGCCCCAATTGCTTAACTGACTGGCATTCCCCGGTGGCCAGGCTTTATCGCGAACACCGGCAAAGCCGTTGCCCCACACCGCGTCGCATTCTTCGCGGGTAAACCCGCTCCCACAGGGATCGCGCACGCATTGAGATTTGAAGAAGGGCACTACCCGCAACTGGCCCGGTCGCGCACCGGGCACTGGGCGCGGTGCAGGTTCAGCGCGGTATTGATGATGCCGATATGGCTGAACGCCTGGGGGAAGTTGCCAAGCATGCGCCGACCGGCCGGGTCGTACTGCTCGGCCAGCAGGCCAAGATCGTTGCACAGACCGGTCAGGCGCTGGTACAGCGCCTGCGCCTCGGCCTGGCGGCCAAGCAGTACATACACGTCAGCCAGCCAGAACGAACACACCAGGAAAGTGCCCTCGCCTGGGGTCAGGCCATCGCTGCAGCTGTCGCTGTCGTAGCGCATCAGCAGGCCGTTTTTCAGCAGCCGTTGTTCGATCTGCTCCAGCGTGCGCAAAAAACGCGGGTCGTCCGCCGGCAGGAAACCGGTCAGGGCAATCTGCAACAGGCTGGCATCCATTTCAGTCGAGCCGTAGGCCTGGACGAAGAATTTGCCGCTCGCATCCAGCCCCTGTGTACACACTTCGTTGCGGATCTCGTCGGCCACCTGGCGGTAATGCCGCCCGCGCTCACGGTCCTCCTCGGTGGTGTCGGCCAGCCCGGCGGCGCGGTCGAAGGCGACCCAGGCCATGACCTTGGAATGCACGAACTGCTGGCGACCGCCGCGCACCTCCCAGATACCCTCGTCGGGCTTGCGCCAGATGCTTTCCACATACGGCAGGATCAGCCGCGCAATCGCGGCACTGCGTGGCAGCCGGGGCAAGCCGCCCTTGATCGCCTGGGTCATGGCGTCGGCCAGTTCGCCATAGATGTCCAGTTGCATCTGCCCGGACGCGGCATTGCCCACGCGCACCGGCTGTGAATGTTCGTACCCGGCCAGCCATGGCAGGGTGTACTCCTGCAAATCACGCTCGCCAGCCAGGCCGTACATGATCTGCATCTGTTCGGGGTTGCCAGCCACCGAACGCAGCAGCCATTCACGCCAGGCCTGGGCTTCGTCGAAATAGCCAAGGTTCATGAACGCCAGCAGGGTCATGGTAGCGTCGCGCAGCCAGCAAAAGCGGTAGTCCCAGTTGCGCTCGCCACCCACACGCTCGGGCAGCGAGGTGGTGACGGCGGCGACGATGCCGCCGGTGGGGGCATAGGTCATGGCCTTGAGAGTGAGCAGCGAGCGGCGCACCAGCGCGGTATAAGGCCCTACCTCCGGGCAGCGAGCGGCAAAGGCCTGCCATTGGTCGATGGTTTGCGCCAGGGCTTGATCGCTGTCGCAGTCGGGCTGCACCGGCAGGTGCGAGGGCTGGTGGCGCAGGCTGAAGACTTGCCGCTCGCCAGCACCCACGCGAAAGCGCGCGCCAGTGTGATGGTCGCGAGGCTGGGGCGGGACGGTGCTGCACAGGATCAACCGGTCAGGGCCGGCGACGGCGCTGAGGCTCAGTGGCTCCAACCGTTCCACCCACGGCACGCTGCGCCCGTAGTCGAAGCGCATCACCAGGTCCATTTCAAAGTTGGTTTCACCCGAGAGGCCCTCGACGATGCGCACCACCGAATTGGCTTCGCCCAACGGCATGAAGTCGAGCACCCGCGCGCGGCCGGTGGCAGTGACCCAGGTGGTTTCCAGTACCAGGGTGTCGTCCAGGTATTGCCGGCTGCTGTGTTCGACCGGGTCGCAGGGGGCCAGGCGCCAGCGGCCGTTTTCTTCGTTGCCCAGCAGGGCGGCGAATACTGCAGGTGCGTCGAAGCGTGGCAGGCACAGCCAGTCGAGCGAGCCATCGCGGCTGACCAGGGCGGCGCTGCGGCAGTTGCCCAGCAGTGCGTAATCTTCGATATGGGCGGGCATTGGGTCTCCTTTCATTGGTTGCCTGTCCCGGCCTCTTCGCGGGTAAACCCGCTCCCACAGGATCACTACTGGATCTGAAAATGCGCAGTACCCGTGGGAGCGGGTTTACCCGCGAAGAGGCCAGCACAGGCACTGCAAAACGCTCATCCCAACCGATGCCATTCGCGCTTGTCCCGCGTCAGCAGCTCATGGCCAGCCTCGGGCCCATCTTGACCGGCCGGATATTCATGCACCTCGCCATCCTTGGCCCAGGCATCAAGAAACGGCTGCACCGCACGCCAGCCGTTCTCGATGTTGTCGGCGCGCTGGAACAGGGTCTGGTCCCCGGTCAGGCAGTCGTAGATCAGTGTTTCGTAGCCAGTCGCCGGGGTCATTTTGAAGAAGTCCTTGTAGGCGAAGCCCAGCTCGACATTCTCCATTACCAGCTCTGGCCCAGGGCGCTTGGCCTGCAAGTCGAACCACATGCCTTCATTGGGCTGGATCTGGATTTTCAGGTAGTTGGGCTTGGGCCGTTCCAGCTCCGATTCGCGAAACTGCGCATACGGCGCAGGCTTGAAGCAGATGGCGATCTCGGTGTCACGTACGCTCATGCGCTTGCCGGTGCGCAAATAGAACGGCACGCCGGCCCAGCGCCAATTGTCGATCATCACCTTCAGCGCCACATAGGTCTCGGTCTGGCTATCTTCGGCCACGTTGGCTTCCTGGCGATAACCCGGCAACCGCTTGCGGCCCTGTTTGCCCACGGTGTATTGGCCGCGCACCGAATTCTTGAGCGCCATCTTTGCCGACCAGGGGCGAATCGCACCGATCACCTTGGCCTTTTCCCCACGTACCGCATCGGCACCGAACGCCGCCGGCGGTTCCATGGCGACCATCGCCAGCAACTGGAACAGGTGGTTGGGCACCATGTCACGCAGGGCGCCGGTGTTGTCGTAGAACGCCCCCCGGGTTTCGACGCCAACGGTTTCGGCAGCCGTGATCTGCACATGGTCGATGTAGTGGTTGTTCCAGAACGACTCGAACAGGCCGTTGGAGAAACGGCTGACCAGAATGTTCTGCACCGTCTCCTTGCCCAGGTAATGGTCGATGCGGTAGATCTGCCGCTCGCCCATCACCTTCAACAGGCAGGCATTGAGCGCCTCGGCACTGGCCAGGTCGGTGCCGAACGGTTTTTCCACCACGACACGACGAAAGCCGCCGCCGGACTCGTCCAGCAGGCCGGCCTCACCCAGGCGCTGGGCAACTTCCGGGAAGAACCGCGGCGACGTTGCCAGGTAGAAGATGGCATTGCCATGGCTGGTCTTGTCGATGCGCTTGCCGATGGCCTGGTAAGTGGCCGGGTCCAGGAAGTCGCCGGTCTGGTAGTCCAGGCACTTGGCCAGGCGTGACCACAGCTTCTCATCCAGGCACTTGGCTGCCCCCTCGCCCCCCTTGTCGCGCTCGGCCATGAAACTGTGCAGCCGCCCGGCAAAGTCCTCGGCACTGGCCGGGTTGTGGTCGACGCCGACGATGCGCAGGTTGCGGTCCAGCAAGCCGTCGCGGCTGAGGTTGTAAAGCGCCGGCATCAGCAGGCGCTTTACCAGGTCGCCATTGGCGCCAAACAGGAACAGGGTACAAGCGGGTGCAGCCGGTATGGTCTGTTTAGTCATTCGCCTTTCTTCTCGACGTGGCCACCGAAGCCCAGGCGCATGGCCGAGAGAATCTTGTCACCATAGGTGCCCTGCTGCTGGCGCGAGCGGAACCGCGCGAACAGTGCGCTGGACAGCACCGGCACAGGCACCGCCTGCTCGACGGCAGCGTCGATGGTCCAGCGGCCTTCGCCACTGTCGGACACCGAGCCACTGAACTGCGACAGCTGCGGGTCGGCCGCCAAGGCATCGGCGGTAAGGTCGAGCAGCCACGAAGTGACCACGCTGCCGCGCCGCCATACTTCGGCAATTTCGCCCACATTCAGGTCGAAGCGCTGGTCTTCCGGCAACTCGTTGCCGCCTTTGCTGCGCAACAGGTCGAAGCCTTCGGCGTAGGCCTGCATCAGGCCGTACTCGATGCCGTTGTGCACCATTTTTACGTAATGCCCGGCGCCCGGTGGGCCGGCGTGGATATAGCCATGTTCGGCACGCTGGTGTTCGCCACTGAGGCCATGGGTGCGTGGAATATCACCCACGCCCGGCGCCAGCGCCTTGAACAGCGGTTCCAGGCGCTCGAATACGTCCTTTTCGCCGCCGATCATCATGCAGTAGCCACGGTCCAGGCCCCAGACACCGCCAGACGTGCCCACGTCCAGGTAATGCAGGCCGCGCTTGGCCAGTTCGCTGGCGCGGCGCATGTCGTCCTTGTAGAAGGTGTTGCCGCCGTCGATGATCGCGTCGCCCGGTTCGAGCAGATCGGCCAACTGGGCGATGGTCTGTTCGGTGGGCTCACCCGCCGGCAGCATGACCCACACGGCGCGGGGTGCCTTGAGCTTTTGTACCAGCGCACCGAGGTCGTGCGCGCCCTGCGCGCCTTCGCCCTCCAGCCCGGTGATGGCCTCGCGGTTGCGGTCATGCACCACGGTGCGGTGGCCGGCGCGCATCAGGCGCCTTGCGATATTGCCGCCCATGCGGCCCAGCCCGATGATTCCCAGTTGCATGAGCCCATGCTCCCCTATTAAATGGATGACGACAGTTAAGCTTTTCAGGTTAGTCCAGCATGCCGCCCGAGGGTTCAGCGACGAATGGCGAGACCACGATAAACAAAAAAGTTCCCAAGACCTGTGAAAGAATTCAGAATGCGCCCCGCGTGAAGCGTCTACGCTTTGATTTGTCACCAGCCAAAACCGCGAGGTGTGCTCATGGGTACTCTGATGCCTGCAACCCCAACCCAGACCCTCTATGTCTCCGTGCGCCGTGATGAGCTGCGTAAGCTGAAGGACGAACGTGACCAGCTGCGTCAGCAGGTCGCCCAGTTGAACCTGATGCTGGCGCAACAGCGCGATGGCGATAAAGCTGTCAGCCTCTGAGCTGTACCTTTCTTCAGTGGGGGCTGTATGGCCTCCACCTTGCCTCCCCCCTTTGTAGCGTTTTCAGGTCCGGCTGCCTGCCGTGATCGGTACATGCAACCAAGCGCTTCGTACTTGTCCTACCCCTGTGCGGGCACGGTCTGATAACGTCCATTGCTCACTCCAGCCAGAATCGGCATCGGGCAGGCTGACTTCGCGGCCTGCAGCGCTATTCGGAGCTGACTGCATGAAACGTATCCCCCTTGGCGTTTCCCTGGCCTTGATTGTCCTTGCGAATCCGGCATTCGCCGCCAGTCAACTGGAGTGTCGCAAGCTCGACGAACGCCAGGTCGTGGCGCTGTTCCAGGAGTGGAACAGCCGCCTGCAAACGGGACAGGCCGAAAAAGTGGCCGATTTATACACGGACCAAGCACTCCTGTTGCCTACCTTGTCAGGTACAGCCCGAAAAGATCGAGCCGCCCACATCGATTACTTCAATCGATTCCTGCGCGACCGCCCTGCAGGCACACTGCATGAAACGCATGTTTACGGGGGCTGTGACCAGGCATCGCTGGCTGGCTTGTATACCTTCACCTTCGCTGCCACCGGCCAGCAACAGGTAGCGCGCTTTACATTCAACTACCGGTATGTCGATGGCCAATGGCTGATAGCTCACCATCACTCCTCGATTCAGCCCGCGAATTAGTCCCGAACCCTGGTGCCTTCACACCGTCGAATGCACCAGATCAGCGCACCAGCAGCCCCTGATCGGGGCGTCGCCCTCCCCCGCTCGAACCGCCGCCGGGCCTGGTTAACATCCGGTTACGCTCGCCAACGTTTGCGTCTATTGCGCACCATAACAATAGTGACCAGTGGGTCACCTTTTTAGCTCTTTCTCTCCTACACTCGGTTTTCGGCCCGCGATTTGCTCAATGGAAGAGTGACGAAAATAAGTCGAACTTTAAGGAAAGGCGGCGGGTCAGCAATTAAGTAGGCCAAACCCATGGGACATTCCCAGGCTCGGCCCACCACCCCAATGAATCCCATCGCTTTCGGCCGGAGTGCCGATCGCGTTGTGTTTGCGCGCACGACCCAGGGGCATGGAACGCAATACGCAGTATTCAGAACCAGAGAGAACCAACACGAGATATCGCCACGGGTGCCAGCACCCGGCCAAGCATAGGGACGGAGAAGAAGTATGATCAGTGCCGCTGTCGAGCCTCACGTAGACACCTTTACCTCGGACAACCGCGAACCAGTCACCCCGGATTTCGCTACGACAGGCATGGCACCCGGCGCTCAGCGCCAGCACAACCCCAACAAGCGCAAAGTGCTGTTCGTAACCTCGGAATTCGCCGACCTGGTAAAAACCGGCGGCCTGGGCGATGTCTCCGCCGCCCTGCCTCGTGCCATGGCCCACTTGCATGATGTGCGCGTACTGATCCCCGGTTACCCGCAAGTGATGGAAAGCGACAACCCCATCCATATCGTCGGGGCGCTGGGCGGGCACGCGGCGCTGCCGCCGTGCAAGATCGGGCGCATGGATCTGCCCGACGGCCTGGTCATCTATGTGCTGATCTGCCCAGAGCTGTACCAGCGGCCGGGTACCCCGTATGCCGCCGACAACGGCCGCGACTGGCCGGACAACCACATCCGTTTCGCCCGCCTTGGCCTGGCAGCTGCCGAGATTGCCGCTGGCGAGGGCATGATCCACTGGAAGCCTGAACTGGTCCACGCCCACGACTGGCCCGCAGGGCTGGCGCCCGCCTACATGCACTGGCGCGGGCTGAGCACGCCGACCCTGTTCACCATTCACAACCTGGCCTACCAGGGTGTGTACAGCCGTGGCTGCAGCCCGGAGCTGGCCATCCCGGACCACGCCATGCAGCAGGAAGGCATGGAGTTCTACGGCAAGCTGTCGTTCCTCAAGGCCGGCCTGGCCTACTCCAGCCACATCACCACGGTAAGCGCTACCTACGCGCAGGAAATCACCACCCCCGAATTCGGCTGCGGCCTGGATGGCTTCCTCTCCAGCAAGGCGCAGCAAGGTTTGCTCGGCGGCATCCCCAACGGCATTGACGAGAGCTGGGACGCGGCCACCGACAAGCACCTGCAGCACAACTTCAGCATGAACGACTGGGCAGGCAAGGCACGCAACACCCAGGAAGTGCGCGAGCTGTTCGATCTCGAACCCTCCGAGGGCCCGCTGTTTGCCGTGGTCTCGCGCTTGGTCTACCAGAAAGGCCTGGACCTGACCTTGGGTGTGGCCGACTACATTGTCGAGCAAGGCGGGCAGATTGCGATCATTGGCCGTGGCGAGCCAGAGGAAGAGCAGGCCATGCGCGAGCTCGCGCTGCGCCACCCCGGCCGCATCGGCGTGCGCATCGGTTTCAACGAAACCGACGCCCGGCGCATGTTCGCCGGTAGCGACTTCCTGTTGATGCCGTCGCGCTACGAGCCCTGTGGCCTCAGCCAGATGTATGCGCAGCGCTTCGGCTCACTGCCGGTGGCGCGCAACACCGGCGGGCTGGCCGACACCATCGAAAACGGCGTCACCGGCTTCCTGTTCGACGAATCCACCGTGGAAAGCTACCGCGAAGCCCTCAGCCGTGCCTTTTATATCTACCAGAAGAAGGACCTGCTCAATGCCATGCGTTGCCTGTCGATGACCCAGCCGTTCAACTGGTGCCAAGCCGTGGAACCCTACGCACGGTTGTACGAGGACCTGGTCAAGCAGGCCCACCTGGCGCATTACTGAGAAAGGGGCCGAAGATGCACAGGCATGGCGCACACTTGCTGGACGCCACGTCGGCGCGCTTCGCCCTCTGGGCACCCGATGCGCGCAGCGTGAGCGTAATACTGGAGCAGCAGCCGGCCATTGCGCTGCTGCCCGATGAGGATGGCTGGTACACCGGGATCGGCCCGGCCAGGCCCGGTAGCAACTACCACTTCCTCGTCGACGGAAAACTGCAGGTAGCCGACCCCGCGTCGCGCTACCAACCCGAAGGCGTGCATGGGCCTAGCCAGGTAGTGGACATTGCCAGCTACGCCTGGCAACACAGCTGGCAAGGCCGGCCTTGGCACGAGGCCGTGATTCAGGAACTGCACGTCGGTGTGCTGGGCGGTTACGAAGGCGTGGCCAGCCATTTGCCACGCCTTGCCGCCACAGGTATCACCGCGATCGAGCTGATGCCGGTCGGTCAGTTTCCCGGGGACCGCAACTGGGGCTACGACGGTGTGCTGCCCTTTGCCGCGCAGCATAGCTACGGCAGCCCGCAACAGTTGTGCAGCCTGATCGACCAGGCCCATGGCCATGGCCTGATGGTCATGCTCGATGTGGTGTACAACCACTTCGGCCCGGACGGCAACTTCCTGCACCAGTACGCCAGCCCGTTCTTCCGTGAAGACCGGCAGACGCCCTGGGGCGCGGCCATCGATTTCCGCCGCCCGCAAGTACGCGAGTACTTCATCCAGAACGCCCTGATGTGGCTGTGCGACTACCGCTTCGACGGTTTGCGCCTGGACGCGGTGCACGCCATTGACCAGCCCGATTTTCTCATCGAACTGGCGCAACGTGTGCGGGCGGCGGTCGAACCCGGCCGCCAGGTGTGGCTGGTGCTGGAAAACGAACACAACCAGGCGTTCCTGCTGGAACAAGGCTTTGACGCGCAATGGAACGATGACGGCCACAACGCGCTGCACGTACTGCTGACCGGCGAAACCGAAGGCTATTACGAAGACTACAGGGACAAGCCGATCGACAAGCTGGCCCGCTGCCTGGGCGAAGGGTTCGTGTTCCAGGGCGACATCAATCGCAACGGGCAACCCCGGGGCGAGCCGAGCGGGCACCTGTCGCCCAGTGCTTTTGTGCTGTTCCTGCAAAACCATGACCAGATCGGCAACCGTGCGCTGGGTGAGCGCCTTACCCGGCTGTGCCCGCCAGCGGCATTGCGGGCAGCCACCGGCTTGCTGCTGCTGAGCCCGATGATTCCGCTGCTGTTCATGGCCGACGATGACGGCAGCCGCGCGCCGTTCCTGTTCTTCACCGATTTCCACGACGAGCTGGCCGATGCGGTGCGCGAAGGCCGCCGCGGCGAATTCGCCCATTTCGCAGCATTCGCCGACCCCGAACAGCGCCAGCGCATACCTGACCCGAACGCCCGGTCAACCTTCGACACCTCGCGCCCAGATGGCCACGATGTGCTCGCTGGCTGGCACGGCCTGTACCAACAACTGCTGGCGGTACGGCGCACACAGCTGGTGCCTCGCCTCCCGGGCACCCGAGCCTTGGGCGCTGAGGTGCTGGGCGACAAGGCACTCAGCGCCAGCTGGCGGCTGGGGGATGGCAGCACGCTGCGCATCGACCTCAACCTTGCCGCCCAGGCCCAGCCATTGCCGCAGCCTGCTGCCGGCATGCGCCTGTTCGACAGCAGCAACAACGCCCACCCCGACACCCACCTTTCCCCTTACAGCTGCGTGGTCACCCTGCTGCCCGCCGGCCAGGAGGCGCCATGAGCGAACCCTTGCTACACCAGCTGGCCCAGCGAGCCGGGCTGGCGCGCGACTGGATCGACGCCAACAACCGCCCGCAGCAGGTCAGTGACGAAGTGCTGCGCCAGGTACTGGAAGCGCTCGGCCACCCCGCCGCAGACGATGCCCAACTGCGTGACAGCCTGGCCAATATCGCGCACAGCGATGACGCCGAGCATGTGCCGCCGCTGCTGACGGCGGATGCAGGCAAGCCGCTGGCGCTGCGGCGCTACTTCGCAGCCGGCAGCCCGGTGCAGTGCCGCCTCGAGGACGGTACCGAACTGCAATTGCGCCTCGATGCCGAAAGCCGGTTACCGGGCCAACTGCCGGTGGGTTACCACCAGCTGCAAGTCGAAGGCCATGCATTCACGCTGGCCGTTGCGCCCGCGGGCTGCGTGTCCCTGCACGACCGGGTCAACGAACCGCCCGCACGTTGCTGGGGGCTCTCGGCGCAGTTGTACAGCCTGCGCCGCCCCGGCGATGGCGGTTTCGGCGACTGCATGGCCCTGGAGCAGCTGGCACGCAGCGCCGCCGAACGCGGGGCCGATGCATTGGCCATCAGCCCGATCCACGCGCTTTCGGCATTCGATCAGCAACACTACAGCCCGTACTCGCCGTCGAGCCGGTTGCTGCTCAACACCCTGTACGCCAGCCCCGCTGCGATCCTCGGCGAGCGCGCCATGCGCCTGGCCGTGCAGGCCTGCGGGCTGGAGCAGACGCTGGAACGGCTCGAGCAGGAACCACTGGTGGACTGGCCTCGGGCAGCCGAAGCGCGCCACGGGCTGTTGCAGGCGTTGTACAAGGACTTCAGCCAGGGCGAACACCCGCAGCGCAGCGACTTCGACAGTTTTCGCGAGGCAGCTGGCGAAGCGCTGGAACACCATTGCCGTTTCGAAGTGCTGCAGGCCGAAGCCGTCGACCGGGGCCTGGGTGCCGACTGGCGCAACTGGCCAGAGGCCTGGCGAGACCCCTACCATGCCGAAGTGCAGAGCTTTGCCGCCAGCTACCCGGCCCGCATCGAGTTCCACGCATTCTGCCAGTGGCTGACCGAACGCAGCCTGCAACGCGCCCAGGAAGCGGCGCGCGGCAACGGCATGGCGATCGGCTTGATCGCCGATCTGGCAGTGGGTGCCGACGGTGCCGGCAGCCAGGCGTGGAGCCGCCAGGATGAGTTGCTGGCCAAGCTGACGGTGGGTGCGCCGCCCGACATCCTCAACCGCTCCGGCCAGGCCTGGGGCATCTGCGGGTTTTCGCCGGAAGGCCTCAAACGCAACGGCTACCGCGCCTTCATCGAGATGCTGCGGGCCAACCTGGCACACGCTGGCGGCCTGCGCATCGACCACGTGATGGGCCTGCGTCGGTTGTGGGTGATCCCCCCTGGGGCCAAGCCCAGCGACGGCGCCTACCTGAACTACCCACTGGACGACCTGCTGCGCCTGCTGGCGCTGGAATCGGTGCGCCATGAAGCCATCATCCTGGGCGAAGACCTGGGTACCGTGCCCGAAGGGCTGCGGGAGGCTCTGGCGGAAAAGAACGTGCTGGGCATGCGCGTACTGCCATTCGAGCAAGCGTCGCCTGGCAACTTCACCCCGATTCTGGACTGGCCGGACAACGCGCTGGCCACCACCGGCACCCACGACCTGGCCCCGCTGGGCGGCTGGCTGCAGAACCGCGATATCGACTGGAGCCAGCGGTTGCAGCTGATCGACGCTGCCACCGAACTGCACTGGCGCCATGATCGGCAGAAAGAACACGCCGGCCTGCGCCGCACGCTGGAATCCAACTATGGCCCGCTTGAGGACAACGACGCCGTGATCGACGCCGCCATACGCTATGTTGGCCACACCCGCGCCCCGCTGGTGCTGGTCCCCCTCGAAGACCTGCTGGGCTGCGACGAGCAGCCCAACCTGCCGGGCACCACCAGCGGCCACCCCAACTGGCGCCGACGCTTCGCCCGGCCGGCGCGTGAACTGTTGGACGACGAAGACGCCGCACGGCGCCTGGAACTGCTGGCACAGGCCCGCGAGCAGGCGTGGGAGCGTGACCGATGAAGCCGCTGACCGCCACCGTGCGGCTACAGTTTCACAGCGACTTCACACTCGATCACGCCGTACCGCTGGTGCCGTACTTCGCCCAACTGGGCATCAGCCATGTTTACGCATCGCCCATTCTCAAGGCCCGCGCCGGCTCACGCCATGGCTACGACGTGGTCGACCCTACCCGGGTCAACCCGGAACTGGGCGGTGAAGCAGCACTCGAACGGCTGGTGGCCGCCCTGCGCCAGCACGGCATGGGGCTGATCCTCGACACCGTGTCCAACCACATGGCCGTGGGCGGCGCCGACAACCCTTGGTGGCAGAGCCTGCTGGCCTGGGGCAGGCGCAGCCCCTATGCCGAGTTCTTCGACATCCAGTGGCACTCCAGCGACCCGTTGCTGGCCGGTCAGTTGCTGCTGCCATTCCTGGGCAGCGACTACGGCCTGGCGCTGAAGAATGGCGAGCTGCCGCTGCAGTTCGACAAGCACCAGGGGCTGCTGCAGGTCGCCCATTACGAGCACCGCTTCCCGATCTGCCCGATCGACTATGGCTGGATTCTGGCCCTTAGCCCGGACCCTGCGCTGCAGGCCCTGGCCGAGCACTTCACCGCGCTGGAGGCGTCGGCCACGCCGCTGGCCGATGCACTCCCGCTGCAAGCCGAACTGGCGCGCCTGGTGCACGAAGGCGCCGATCTGGAATCGGCCCTGGTGGCCTTCGACAGCCGCAGCGAAAACGGCTTCAAGCGCCTGCACCTGCTGCTGGAGCGCCAGACCTACCGCCTGGCCAGCTGGCGCACGGCCGCCGACGACATCAACTGGCGGCGCTTTTTCGACATCAACGAGCTGGGCGGCCTGCGCGTCGAACGTGCCGTGGTGTTCGAAGCCACCCACGCCAAGCTGTTCGAGCTGATCGAACGCGGCCTGGTGGATGGCCTGCGTATCGACCATATCGACGGTCTGGCCGACCCGCGTGGCTACTGCCGCAAACTGCGCCGCCGGGTCGAGAGCCTGCTGGCGCGGCGCCCGCTTAACGCGGCCCTGGAGCACTTCCCGATCTACGTGGAAAAAATCCTCGGCGCCAACGAACACCTGCATCGCGACTGGCTTACCGACGGCACCACCGGCTACGAGTTCATGAACCAGGTGTCGCTGCTGCAACACGACCCCGCAGGCGAAGCGCCGTTGACTGAGCTGTGGGCCAACGTGACAGAGCGCCCCGATTTCCCCGAGGAGGTACGCCTGGCGCGGCACCTGGTGCTCAACGCCAGCCTGGCCGGCGACTGCGAGTCGGTGGCCCAGGCGCTGTTGCAGGTGGCACGCAACGACCTCATGACCCGCGACCTGACCCTGGGTGCGATCCGCCGGGCGCTGCAGGCGCTGGTGGCGCATTACCCGGTGTACCGCACCTACTTCAATGCCTGCGGCCGCCCTGCCCAGGACGAAGCGTTCTTCCAGCAGGCACTGGCCAACGCCCGGCACGACCTCAGCGAAGCCGACTGGCCGTTGCTCGAACAGCTTGAGCAATGGCTGGGTGGGCACGCCTGGCGCCAGCTGCCCCCTGGCCGAGCGCGCAAGCAGTTGCGCCACGCCTGCGTGCGCTTCCAGCAACTGACCGCACCCAGCGCCGCCAAGGCCGTGGAAGACACCGCCTTCTACCGCAGTGCCCGGCTGCTGTCGCGCAACGACGTGGGCTTTGAGGCCGAGCGTTTCAGTGCGCCACTGGAGGCCTTTCACAACGAGGCCCAGCGGCGCCTGCGCGATTTCCCCGACAACCTGCTGGCCACCGCCACCCATGACCACAAGCGCGGCGAGGATACCCGCGCACGCCTGGCCGTACTGAGCGAACGCGGCCCCTGGTTGGCCAGCCGCGTCGAGCACTGGCGCGAGCTTGCCGAGCCACTGCGTGCGCAGCTGGACGATGGCCTGGCGCCAAGCCCCGGCGACGAGTTGATGCTGTTGCAGACCCTGCTGGGCAGCTGGCCCTTGCAGCTTGATCCGCACGACGACCAGGCGCTGCATGCCTACGCCGAGCGGGTCCGCCAGTGGCAACAGAAGGCCCTGCGCGAAGCCAAGCTGCGCAGCAGCTGGAGCGCCCCGAACGAGGCCTATGAAGCGTGCTGTGCCAACTACCTGAACGGCTTGCTGCTCGACCCGCAGAACCTGCAACTGCGCAAGTCCGTGGCGGATGCAGCGCAGTTGCTGGCCTGCCCGGGGGCACTCAATAGCCTGGTGCAGGTTTTGATGCGCATGACCGTGCCCGGCGTGCCAGACCTCTACCAGGGCAACGAGTACTGGGACTTCAGCCTGGTAGACCCGGACAACCGCCGCGCGGTGGACTACGCTGCCAGGCGCAGCACCCTGGCTGACGCCACGCCGCTCGGCGAGCTGTTGGCGCACTGGCACGACGGCCGTATCAAGCAAGCCCTGATTGCCCGCGTGCTGGACTGCCGCCAGTCGCATGCCGAGCTGTTCCGCCGTGGTGCCTACCTGCCGCTGACCGTGCACGGCCGGCATGCCGACAAGGTGGTGGCGTTTGCCCGCCTGGGCGAAGGCGAGCGGGCAGTCATCATCGCGCCACGCCTGGCCAGTACCCTGCTGGGTGCTTCACCCACCCCGCTGATCCCGGCACAGAACTGGGAGGATACCCGGGTAAGTCTGCCGTTTGCCCTGTCCCCTGCCACTTCGACTGGACTTTTCGGCGCGGCGGTGGTCAGCCCTGTTAGAGAGTTGCTGTTAAGCGCCGTGCTGTCGGACTTTCCAGTCAACCTGTTGATTGAACATGTTTAGCATTCAGGAGCGTCGTGATGAGTGTCGATGAAAAACGTGTACGCGAGTTCGCCTACCAGATCTGGGAATCAGAGGGGAAACCGGAGGGCCAGGAAGACCGCCATTGGGACATGGCCCGCAAGCTTGCCGAAGCCGAAGCACTGGCGCCTGAAGGCAAGGGCAAATCGGCAGCCAAAGCCAAGGTAGCGGCCAAGCCGAAGGCCGCGGCGTCTGCCAAGCCCGCGGCTGCGCCCAAGCCACCTGCCGAGCCCAAGGTGGCTGCACTGCCGGGGGTAAAACCGGCAGCAGCGAAAAAACCGCGGGCGGCCAAAAAACCCACTGCGGGATGAGCCGTTACGGCCTCTTCCCGGGTGACCCCGCGAAGAGGCCGCAGGTATCCATCGCTTCCCCTTTCCCGGCCCTATGAGGACTGCCATGAGCCCGCGCACCCCAAAGAAAAACCGCTCCGTTGCACCGTCGCGTCTACGCGAAGGCTTGCCCTATCCCCTGGGTGCCACATGGGATGGCCTGGGCGTCAACTTCGCCCTGTTCTCGGCCAACGCCACCAAGGTCGAGCTGTGCCTGTTCGACTCCACCGGCGAGCAGGAACTCGAACGCATCGAGTTGCCCGAATACACCGACGAGATCTACCACGGCTACTTGCCGGACGCGCACCCAGGCCTGGTCTACGGCTACCGCGTCCATGGCCCGTACGAGCCGGAAAACGGCCACCGTTTCAACCCCAACAAGCTGCTGATCGACCCTTATGCCAAGCAGCTGGTCGGTCAGCTGAAATGGTCCGAGGCGCTGTTCGGCTATACCATCGGCCACCCCGACGCCGACCTGTCGTTCGACGAGCGCGACAGCGCGCCCTTCGTGCCCAAGTGCAAGGTGATCGACCCTGCCTTCACCTGGGGCCGTGACCAGCGCGTGCAGATCCCGTGGGAGCGCACCATCGTCTACGAGGCCCATACCAAAGGCATCAGCATGCGCCACCCGGCGGTGCCGGAAAACCTGCGTGGCACCTTCGCCGGCCTGGCCAACGACGAGCTGCTCAAGCACATCAAGGACCTGGGTGTTTCCAGCATCGAACTGCTGCCCATTCATGCCTTCGTCAATGACCAGCACCTGCTGCAGAAAGGCCTGAACAACTACTGGGGCTACAACAGCATCGCCTTCTTCGCGCCGCACCCCAGCTACCTGGCCAGTGGCAAGATTGCCGAATTCAAGGAAATGGTCGCCCACCTGCACGATGCCGGCCTGGAAGTGATCATGGACGTGGTCTACAACCACACCGCCGAGGGCAACGAGCAGGGCCCGACGCTGTCCATGCGCGGCATCGACAACGCTTCGTACTATCGCCTGATGCCCGACAACAAGCGCTATTACATCAACGATTCCGGCACTGGCAACACCCTCGATCTCAGCCACCCGTGCGTGCTGCAACTGGTCACAGACTCGCTGCGTTACTGGGCGGGCGAAATGCATGTGGACGGTTTCCGCTTCGACCTGGCGACTATTCTCGGTCGCTACCACGAGGGCTACAGCGAGCGTCACAGCTTCCTCGTTGCCTGCCGCCAGGACCCGCTGCTACGTCAGGTCAAGCTGATCGCCGAACCGTGGGACTGCGGCCCTGGCGGCTATCAGGTGGGCAACTTTGCCCCAGGCTGGGCAGAATGGAACGATCGCTTTCGCGACACCGTGCGTGCCTTCTGGAAGGGTGACGAAGGCCAGCTGGCCGACTTTGCCGCGCGCATGGCGGCTTCCGGAGACATGTTCAACAACCGCGGTCGCCGGCCCTACTCGTCGGTCAATTTCATCACCGCCCACGATGGCTTCACCTTGCGCGACCTGGTGTCGTACAACGACAAGCACAACGAGGACAACGACGAGAACAACCAGGACGGCACCGACAACAACCTGTCCTGGAACTGTGGCGTCGAAGGCCCCACCGAAGACCCGGGGATCAATGCCCTGCGCATGCGCCAGATGCGCAACTACTTTGCCACCTTGCTGTTCGCCCAGGGCACACCGATGATCGTTGCCGGTGATGAATTCAGCCGCACCCAGCACGGCAACAACAACGCCTATTGCCAGGACAGCGAAATCGGCTGGGTCAACTGGGACCTCGACGAGGAAGGCAAGGAGCTGCTGAGCTTCGTCAAACGCCTCACCCGCTTGCGCCTGGCCTACCCCGTGCTGCGTCGCTCGCGCTTTCTGGTGGGTGACTACAACGAGGCCATCGGGGTCAAGGACGTGACCTGGCTTGCCCCGGATGGCGGCGAGATGAGCGTGGAGCAGTGGGAAGACCCGCACGGGCGTTGCCTGGGCATGCTTATCGATGGTCGCGCGCAGGTCAGTGGCATCGCCCGACCAGGTGCCGAAGCCACCGTGCTGCTGATCGTCAATGCCCACCATGACATCGTGCCGTTCCAGCTGCCCACAGTGCCCGAAGGCGACTACTGGAGCTGCCTGGTCGATACCGATCGGCCGGAGCTGCGCAAGGGGCAGCACCTGCAGTTCGACAGCACCTTCGAGGTCAAGGGGCGGTCGATGTTGCTGATGGTGTTGCAACGCGACGAAGAGTGAACACCAGGGGTCATTGCCGGTCCCATGGAGTATTGGTTGCCTGTACCGACCCTGTCTGGCGCAGGCAACACACACCAGCTGCGATCGAGGAGTACCCGTGAACCCCGAAGCCGGCAGTCCAGGTTTCGCCAGCATCGACCAGGCTCCGGCCGTGAAGCGCCTGCGGGTGCTGACGGTGAACACCCACAAGGGTTTCACCGCCTTCAACCGGCGCTTCATCCTGCCGGAACTGCGCGAGGCAGTGCGCAGCACCCAGGCCGACATCGTGTTCCTGCAGGAAGTGCTGGGCAGCCATGATCGCCACGCTGCCCGCTACCCTGGCTGGCCGCAGACTTCCCAGTACGAGTTCCTCGCCGACAGCATGTGGAGCGATTTCGCCTACGGCCGCAATGCGGTGTATCCCGACGGCCACCACGGCAACGCGCTGCTGTCCAAATACCCGATCATCGAGCACCGCAACCTCGACGTGTCGATCACCGGCCCCGAGCGCCGCGGCCTGTTGCACTGCATCCTCGACCTGCCCCAGCGCCAGGTGCATGCCATCTGTGTGCACCTGTCGTTGCTGGAAAGCCACCGGCAGAAGCAACTGCAACTGCTGCGCGAATTGCTCGATTCCCTGCCCGTCGACGCCCCGGTGATCATTGCCGGCGATTTCAACGACTGGAAGTCCCACGGCAACCGCACCCTGGGCTTGCAGCGTGACCTGCACGAGGCCTTCGAGCGCCACCACGGCCACCTCGCCCGCACTTACCCTGCCCGCCTGCCACTGCTGCGCCTGGACCGTATCTACCTGCGCAACGCCGAGAGCCATGGGCCGCGGATTCTGGGGCACAAACCTTGGTCGCACCTATCCGACCACCTGCCGTTGGCGGTCGAGGTACGGTTCTAACAATCATTCTTCATAGCCAAGGTAGGGCAAATAGCAAACCCCGCTATACACCCCTTATTTATTCGATTAATCAATGGGTTGAGGCCCACCACGAAACATCCACACAGGCTTCACGCTTTCTTGACGCAAGCCCCAGCGTCTCCTTAGATAAACATTACCTAGCGGAAAACATCCCGCGCCGGGCCTCTAGCTCGCGCCTTTGTGCGCGCTTGCGAAAGCTGGCGTGCGGGTTTGGGTCGCCCCCTGTTTTTGTCGTACAGCTCGTGACAACAGGCTAGGTCCTCGGGCTTTACCCTACAAAAACAAAGGAGATCCGCCATGAAAAGCACCTCGAACCCTGTGCGCTTCGACAGCATTTTCTACGCGGTTTCCACGTCGCTGCTTCTGGCAACCCCGGTGGAAACTTTCGCGTACGAACTGCAAGGTGATCCGAGCTCACCCGGCTTTTTGCAGCAATCAGTGGTGCCGCAACCGTCGCTTGACCCGGTCAGCGCCAGCGGCTTGAGCATCGGCACTTTGAACGCGTTTTCGCAGAAGATGGGCGAACGCCACGGGCAGGCGCCAGCCGACCTGATCGCCAGCCAATGGGCGCAGTTCTTCCCCACCGGTGCACGCAGCGGCGCGCAACCGCCCGCGCAGCTGGAAGCACCCAGCCAGCAACTGATGATCGGCCCGGACCTGTTCGTGCGTGAAACCGCTGCGGGCAATGTGCACCGCGCCGGCATTTTCGTGGGGCACAACAACCTGCAGAGCAGCTTCAACGGCATGCGCCCGCTGCTGGGCGACAAGCAGCGCAATGCCGTCAACCTGAGTGGCGAGAGCCTGGGCGTGTACTGGAGCATGACCCATGAGAAAGGCTGGCACCTGGATGCCGTAGCCATGGGCTCGCGCATCGACGTCAATGGCCGCAACGAGAACGGGCAACGGCTGGACGACAGCGGCCACGCGATGACCTTTTCGGTGGAGGGTGGCATCCCCATCGGTCTGGGTGGCGGCTGGGTGATCGAGCCGCAGGCGCAGTTGATCAACCAGCAGTTCTTCCCCGGCAGCCGGGTGCAGGAAGAGACCCTGCAAACCTTCGACAGCCAGCCGAGCTGGAGCGGCCGGGTCGGTGCCAAGCTGTCCGCAAGCTACGAAGTGCGCGGCATGCCCATCGAACCCTATGTGCGCACCAACGTATGGTACGACTTCAGCAACGCCGATGAGGTAAAGCTGGACCAGGTCGACAAGATTTCCAGCTCGCGCTACTCCACCACCGTTGAATTGGGTTTGGGGCTGGTGGCGCGGGTGACGCCATCGGTGGCGCTGTTTGTCAGTGCCGACTACAGCAGTGATGTGGATGACAATGATTTGAACGGGCTGATTGGCAGCCTTGGGGTAAGGATGCGGTGGTAAGCATGTCAGGTCTTTCGCAGCGCAAGGCTGCTCCTACCCAGGAAAGCGCGAACCTGTAGGAGCAGCCTTGTGCTGCGAAGGGGCCAGCCCCTGGTAACCGGTCAGGCTGGTTTCATGATCAATACGCCAAGCGGCGGCAGGTTCAGGGCCAGCGACAACGGTTGCCCATGACTGGCCAGCTCGTCACTCTCGACCACCCCCAAGTTGCCCACATTCGACCCGGCATACAGCTCTGCATCACTATTCAGCAACTCCTGCCAGCGCTCGCCGAACGGCACGCCAATGCGATACCCCTCGCGCGGCACCGGCGTGAAGTTGGCCACCACCAGCACCGGCTCGCCACTGCTGCTCCAGCGCAGCCAGGCATAAACGCTGTTCTGCGCATCGTCCCCGATCAGCCACTGGAAGCCCTGCGGCTGGCAATCCTGCTCGTGCAGCGCCGGCACCTCGCGATACAGGCGGTTGAGGTCGCTCACCAGGCGTTGCACACCCTGGTGTTCGGGGTATTGCAGCAAGTACCAGTCCAGTTCACTGTCGTGGTTCCATTCACGCCACTGGCCGAACTCGCAGCCCATGAACAGCAGCTTCTTGCCCGGATGCGCCCACATGAAGGTGAGGTAGGCGCGCAGGTTGGCAAACTTCTGCCAGCGGTCGCCGGGCATCTTGTCGATCAGAGAATGCTTGCCGTGCACCACTTCGTCGTGGGAAATCGGCAGGATGAAGTGCTCGGAATAGGCATAGATCAGCCCGAAGCTCATCTCGTTGTGGTGGTGGTTGCGGTGCACCGGGTCGTTCTGGATGTAATGCAGCGTGTCGTGCATCCAGCCCATGTTCCACTTGTAGGCAAAGCCCAGGCCGCCCTGCTGGGTCGGCTGGCTGACACCGGGCCAGGCAGTGGATTCTTCGGCGATGATCAGTGCGCCCGGGGCTTCATGGGCCGCCACACCGTTCAGGTGACGGATGAAGTCGATGGCTTCCAGGTTCTCGCGCCCGCCGTGGCGGTTGGGCACCCATTCACCGGCCTTGCGCGAATAGTCGCGGTACAGCATCGAGGCCACCGCATCGACACGCAGGCCGTCGATGTGGAAGTGCTTCAGCCAGTGCAGGGCCGAGGCCATCATGAAACCGCGTACCTCGTTGCGGCCGAGATTGTAGATCAGCGTGTTCCAGTCCTGATGGTAGCCTTCCAGCGGGTTGTCGTATTCGTACAGCGCGGTGCCATCGAAGCGCGCCAGGCCGTGCTCGTCGGTAGGGAAATGCGCAGGCACCCAGTCCAGCAGCACGCCAATGCCGCCCTGGTGGCAGGCATCGATGAAGGCGGCGAAATCTTCGGCACTGCCATAGCGTGAGGTGGGCGCGAACATCGACAACGGCTGATAGCCCCAGGAGCCGCCGAACGGGTGCTCCATGATCGGCAGCAGTTCGATATGGGTGAAACCCAGCTCTTGTACATAAGGCACCAGGCGTTCGGCCAGTTCACGCCAGTTGTAGTAGCGCCCCACTTCGCCAGCCTCGTCCAGCTCGCAGCGCCACGACCCTGGGTGCAGCTCGTAGATGGACAACGGCGCGTTGTAGGCATGGCGCTCGGCGCGTTGCGCCATCCATTCGTGGTCTTGCCAGTCGTGGCCAAGCTCACCTGCTACCTTGGACGCGGTACTCGGCGGCAACTCGGTTGCGCGCGCCAGCGGGTCGGCCTTGAGCGGCAGGATGCCGTCCTTGCCCAGCACCTCGAACTTGTAGGTTTCGCCAATGCCCAGGCGCGGGATGAACAGCTCCCAGACCCCGGCACTGTGGCGCAGGCGCATGGGGTGGCGGCGGCCGTCCCAGTTGTTGAAATCACCCACCACCGACACCCGGCGGGCATTCGGTGCCCACACCGAGAAGCACACGCCGTCGATGCCGTCGACCTGGGTCGGCTGGGCGCCGAAGCGCCCGGACAAATCGCGGTGGTTGCCTTCGGCAAACAGGTGCAGGTCCATGTCGCCCAGTTGCGGGCCGAAGCTGTAGGGGTCTTCGGTCACCTGCTCGCCGCCGGCCCAGCCGATCTGCAGCAGGTAGGGCTGTGCCTCATCAAGGTGCGCGCTGAACAGGCCGGGCACGCTGCTCTGCTCCATTTCGGCGAGCACGCGCCCATCATTGCGCGCCAGGATGCGCACACTGAGGGCACTGGGCAGGAAGGCGCGGACCACCTGCCCGCCTGCGCCATCGCCATGGGGGCCGAGCACCGCAAATGGATCGGCGTGTTCGGCGCGGGCCAGGGCGTCGAGGTCCCGTTGCCGAAGGCCACCGTTTTCACGCGTTGTAACGTTCATTCTGACTCTCCCCAGGTACTGATCAGTCCATGCAGGCCATGCAAAGGTACGGCCAGCCAGCTTGGACGGTTTTCGGCTTCGTATGTAATTTCGTAGGCAGCTTTTTCCAGGCAGAACAGCTCCAGCGCGGCACGCTCGCCCTCGGCCTGCTGCCAGGCGTGGGGCATGGCGGCGGTGGCCAGGCCATAGGCTTCGACAAAGGCATGCCGCGACTGGTGCAGGTACTGCCTGGCCACCCGTTGCCGGGCTTGGCGCGCCGGGTCGGAAAGGTCCACCGCAGACGCGCTGCGCAAAATCATGGCAGCAGCATAGTCGAAGGATCGCAGCACGCCGCTGACATCCTTGTAGGGGCTGTGTTTTGCCCGGCGCTCGTCAAGCGGACGGGACGGTTCGCCTTCAAAATCGATGAGGTAGGCATCGCCCTGCACCACCAGCACCTGCCCCAGGTGCAGGTCGCCGTGCACGCGCATCAGCAAGCCACCCTCGGCCTGGCGAGCGAGGTTGGCGATGTGCTGGGCCAGGCCGTCGCGTTGTTGCTGCAGGTCGTCTACCAGTGTCTGGCTATCGGCGTCGAGGTGCTCGCGGTGCTGGGCCAGCAGGTCGAGGGCGTGGGCCAGCTCGGCGCTTATCTGCTGACTCCAGCGCTTGCTATCAGCCGCATCACTGGGGCGAGGCGCGAAAGCCTGGTCGTCGGTTGGTGCGGCCAGCAGCAGATGCATTTCGCCCAGGCGTTGGCCGAGTAAAGCGGCAAAGCCGGTGAGTTCGGCCAGCGCGTCGGTGTGCGCCTCGGCGTCGCTGCGGCTGGGCTCCATCTGGTCGCGGATGGCCCTTTCCAGGGTGTTCTGGGTCCAGGCCCAGGCATCGCCCTGGTTGCTCAGATAACCTTGGGCGATCATCAGCAGGTGCGGCGCTTTCTGTTCGTCCACGCGGCTGACCCAGGCCAGCAACGGCGAGATATTGGCAAAGCCGGCGGCGGTCAGGTAGGCGCTCATTTCCAGCTCCGGGTGCACGCCCGGGTTGACCCTGCGGATCAGCTTTAGCACCACCCGGTCGCCGATCACCACCGAGCTGTTGGACTGTTCGGCACTCAGGTAGCGCACTTCGCTTTCTTCGCTCAAGCCCAGTTCCGCCAGCTGCTCGGTGCTTTCGAAGTGCAACTCGCCCTCGCCCTTGCCACACGGCAGGTGCAGGCCATCCTGGCAGCCGCGCAGCACTGCGCGGATGAAGGGTTCAAGGACGAAAGCGTCGGTGATCAGGCCCACCTGATGGGCGCGGCGCACCCGCGACAAGGCCAGTTGCTGTGGCAGCGCGGTGTTGATCTGGTCCTCGGGGAGCAGACCGAACGGCAGCTGGTAGCGGTTGGCGACGCCGTCACTGAGCACTTCGATTTCGCTGAGCAGCACCGGCGTGGTGGCGGTGCCAAAGCGCACGCCATAGCACAGGCGCACGTCGTCGATCGGTCCTTCCTTGCCGGCAAACCAGCGGCGCTTGGGCAGGTATTGCGGCAGGATGGCGGTTTGCAGCGTATCGCTGGCAGGTGCTTCCAGCAGTTCTTCCATGCGTTTGCGCAGTACCAGCGTATTCAATTCGGGTAACCCCTCGGTGGCCTGGATGTGCCAGCTGGGCATGCGGTCGTGCGACGCCAGCAGGAACCAGTAAAAAGCATAGGGTGGCAAGGTCAGCAGGAACGGCAACTGGCCGATTGGTGGGAAGGCGCTGCCGCCCAGCATCTCCACAGGTACTTTGTCGGCGAATTGTGACAATTCCAGTTCGGCTGCCTGGGCGGCGCGGGACACGTTGGCCACGCACAGGATCACCTCGGTATTGCCATCGGCGTCGGTGTACTCGCGGATATAGGCGAGAACGCGCCGGTTACTGGGGGTAAGGGTACGCAGCGTGCCGCGGCCAAAGGCTTTTTGCTGCTTGCGCACCGCCAGCATGCGCCGGGTCCAGTTCAGCAGCGAGTGCGGGTCATGGCTCTGGGCCTCGACATTCACTGTCTGGTAGCCGTACAGCGGGTCCATGATGGGCGGCAGCACCAGGCGCTGCGGGTCGGCGCGGGAAAATCCGCCGTTGCGGTCCGGCGACCACTGCATGGGCGTGCGCACGCCGTCGCGGTCGCCCAGGTAGATGTTGTCGCCCATGCCCAGCTCATCGCCGTAGTACAGGGTGGGCGTGCCGGGCATCGACAGCAGCAGGCTGGTGAGCAGTTCGATGCGCCGTCGATCACGCTGCAGCAGCGGCGCCAGCCGGCGACGGATGCCCAGGTTGATGCGCGCACGGCGGTCTTCGGCGTAATAGTTCCAAAGGTAGTCACGCTCGCGGTCGGTGACCATTTCCAGAGTCAGCTCATCGTGGTTGCGCAAGAAAATCGCCCATTGGCAGTTGGCGGGGATTTCCGGTGTCTGACGCAGGATGTCGGTGATCGGGAAGCGGTCTTCCATGGCCAGGGCCATGTACATGCGCGGCATCAGCGGGAAATGGAAGGCCATGTGGCATTCATCGCCCTCGCCTTCGCCGAAGTACGGGCGGGTGTCTTCGGGCCACTGGTTGGCCTCGGCCAGCAGCATGCGGTCGGGGTAGTTGGCGTCGATTTCGGCGCGGATCGCCTTGAGCACGTCGTGTGTTTCGGCGAGGTTTTCGTTGTTGGTGCCGTCACGCTCGATCAGGTAGGGAATGGCATCCAGGCGCAGGCCGTCGACGCCCAGGTCGAGCCAGAAGCGCATCACCCCGATGACCGCCTTGAGCACCTGCGGGTTGTCGAAATTGAGATCGGGCTGGTGCGAGTAGAAGCGGTGCCAGAAATACTGGCCGGCGACCGGGTCCCAGGTCCAGTTGGACTTCTCGGTGTCGAGGAAGATAATGCGCGTGCCGTCGTATTTCTGGTCGTCGTCCGACCACACGTAGAAGTCCCGCGCCTTGCTGCCGGGCTTGGCGTGGCGGGCGCGCTGGAACCACGGGTGCTGGTCGCTGGTGTGGTTGATGACCAGTTCGGTGATTACCCGCAGCCCGCGCTTGTGCGCTTCGGCAATGAAGCGGCGGGCGTCGGCCAGGCTGCCGTAGTCGGCATGCACATCTTTGTATTCGGCAATGTCGTAGCCGTCATCGCGCCGTGGCGAGGGGTAGAACGGCAGCAGCCACAACGTATTCACACCCAGCTCGGCGATGTAGTCGAGCTTGCTGATCAGGCCGGCGAAGTCGCCGATGCCGTCGTTGTTCGAATCGAAGAACGACTTGATGTGCAGCTGGTAGATGACGGCGTCCTTGTACCACAGCGGGTCGTCGATAAAGGCTGCCGGGCGGGAACGCTTGGCCATGAGTGACTCCTTTCATTTCTGCGAAACCGTGTTGCCTGACTTCGGGGCTGCTATGCAGCCCATCGCCGGCAAGCCAGCTCCCACAGGTTCTGTGCAAATCTGACAGCAAGCGCCAAGCCAGAGGATGTCTTGCAAAACTCACAGCTGGCACCGGCCCTGTGGGAGCTGGCTTGCCGGCGATGGGCCGCAAAGCGGCCCCAGAATATTCAAGCCCTAGCGCGCCTTTTCGATCCGCCAGATACCGAATGGCTGATGCCAGGGTTCGATACGCATGAACTGGGTCTTGCCGTACCAGGACCAGCGGTGGCCATTCATCAAATCCTCGCCGTGGGTTTCAGCATCGTCATCCAGCCCCAGCTCCCACAGGGGCAATTCGAAATGCGCCTCCTGGGCGTTGAACGGGTCGAGGCTGATCGCCACCAGGATGAAGTTGTCACGCTCGGGCGTACGCTTGGCGAAGTACAGGATGTTGTCGTTCCAGCAGTTGAAGAACGCCACACCGAGGTGCGTCTGCAATGCCGGGTTCTGCCGGCGAATGCGGTTGAGCTGGGCAATCTCGGCGATGATGTTGCCGGGCTGGGTGAAGTCGCGCGGACGAATCTCGTACTTCTCCGAGTCCAGATACTCTTCCTTGCCCGGCAACCCGGCGGCTTCGCACAGCTCGAAGCCGGAATACATCCCCCACAGCCCCGACCCCATGGTCGCCAGCGCAGCGCGGATAAGGAACCCGGCGCGGCCCGAGTGCTGCAGGAAGAACGGGTTGATATCCGGCGTATTGACGAAAAAGTTGGGCCGGTAGCACTGGCTCCATGGCGGCTGGTTGAGTTGCTCGAAGAACTCGCGCAGCTCCTCCTTGGTATTGCGCCAGGTGAAGTAGGTGTAGCTCTGCGCGTACCCCACCTTGCCCAGCCGCGCCATCATCGCCGGCTTGGTGAAGGCTTCGGCGAGGAACAGCACGTCCGGGTACTGGCTGCGCACATTGGCGATCAGCCATTGCCAGAACGGCAGCGGCTTGGTGTGCGGGTTGTCGACGCGGAAGGTTTTGACGCCCTCCTCGACCCAGCCGATGATCACATCGCGCAGGGCCAGCCACAGGCTCGGCACTGCGTCGGGGGCGTAGAAGTCGACGTTGACGATGTCCTGGTATTTTTTGGGCGGGTTCTCGGCGTAGCGGATAGTGCCGTCCGGGCGCCAGCTGAACCAGCCCGGATGCTGTTTCAGCCAGGGGTGGTCCTGGGAACACTGGATGGCGAAGTCGAGCGCGATCTCAAGACCATGCTGCGCGGCCGCCGACACCAGCCGACGGAAGTCCTCGCGGCTGCCCAGTTGCGGGTGAATGGCGTCGTGCCCACCCTCGGCGCTGCCGATGGCATAAGGGCTGCCCGGGTCTTCGGGTTGCGCCTGCAAAGCGTTGTTGCGGCCTTTGCGGTGCTGGGTGCCGATAGGGTGAATGGGCGGAAAATACAACACATCGAAACCCATGTCGCGGATCATCGGCAGGCGCTGATGCACATCGTTGAAGGTGCCATGGCGCTCGGGGCTGTCGGTGATCGAGCGCGGAAACAGCTCATACCAGCTGGCAAACTGTGCTGCCGGGCGGTCGACATCCAGCGGGAACTCGGTGCTGCTGGTGAGGTAGCAGCGGTGCCCGGCTTCGCTCATCAACCGGCTGGCCTCGGTGCCCAGCAACAGTGCCACCTGGTCGTCATCGGGCAGCGTCTGCAGCCGCGCCTGCAGCGCCTGCAACTGCTCGCGCAATGCGCCACTGCTCAGTTCAATGCCCTTGCCCAGCAGCAGCCGCCCCTCTTCAAGCTCCAGCTTGATGTCCACCCCCGCCTGGAACTTTTTTTCCAGGTCATGGCAGTAGGTGGCGTAGGGGTCGATCCAGGCGTCGATGCTGAACAGGTGCGGGCCGATTTCGGTAGGCGTGAACTCGGCCAGCCACAGATCATTGCCGGGCGATGTCATGGGCACGCAGTGAATTCGCCGGCTGCCCGCCTGGCGCCAGTTCAACACCACGGCCATGCGGTCGTGGCCGTCGGTGAATACCTTGCTGCTGACCGAAACCGGCTGGTTGCTGATGGCCTTGGCGGCAAACGTGCCGCCGTCGAGTACCGGTTGGGTATCCTCGATTGCGATGCGCGGTGCCAGCAGCGCCTGGGACAGGCTGATGACCTGGTCCGGGTGATCGTTCGCCATGGGCACGCTTTCAAACGGCTCGTTACGTGACATCGACCTTGCTCCCTCAGGCTGGTGGCGGTAAGGGTTCAGAGCCGGGGCACAGGCATGGGGTTCAAAAAAATTGAGCGAACGGCAACTGCCAGCGGTCAGAGCCTGCAGCACCTCTTCATTCACCCACGCGAGGTCAGGCCATGAACATCCCGATTCCACCGGAAACCCCCGATCCGAACATCGACGACCCGAGCCTGCCGCCGCCCGTGCCGGAACAGGACCCGGACGAGCTGCCAATCAAGCCGACCGTGCCGCCGACGGTAGGCGACCCGCCAAGCCAGGAGCCACCGGTGAAGGCTTAAGGGTAGACCAGGATTCTGTGCAGGCAGGACCGGCCTCTTCGCGGGTCAATCGGGGCGATCCGATTGACCCGCGAAGAGGCCGGCTGAGCTAGCACATCATCCAGCTGATACAGCTGAAATCTCCGCCACACTGATCTCGCGCATGCGGAACTTCTGCACCTTGCCGGTCACTGTCATTGGGTATTCGTCGACAAAGCGGATATGCCGCGGCACCTTGAAATGCGCAATGCGTGCCTTGCACCAGCCCTGCAGCTCTTCCACCGTGGCGCTGTGCCCAGGGTGCAGCTTGATCCAGGCGACGATCTCTTCCCCGTAGCGGCTGCACGGAATGCCGATCACCTGCGCGTCGGCCACCGCCGGGTGGGTGTAGAAGAACTCTTCCAGCTCGCGCGGGTAGATGTTCTCGCCACCGCGAATGATCATGTCCTTGTTGCGCCCCACAATACGCACATGCCCGTGCTCATCCATCACCGCCAGGTCGCCCGAATGCATCCAGCCAGCCGGGTCAATGGCATCGGCCGTGGCCTGGGGGTTTTCCCAGTAGCCGAGCATCACGCTGTAGCCACGGGTGCACAACTCGCCGATCTGGCCGCGGGCGACGATGCAACCGTCGGCGTCCACCAGTTTGTTCTCAAGCTGCGGCTGGGTGCGGCCGACGGTGGTCACCCGCAGCTCCAGTTCGTCGTCCGGGCCGGTTTGCAGCGACACCGGGCTGGTTTCGGTCATGCCGTAGGCAATCTGCACTTCGGCCATGTGCATCTGGTCGATGACCCGGCGCATCACCTCGATCGGGCAGGTAGCGCCGGCCATGATGCCGCTGCGCAGGGTCGACAGGTCCATCTGCGCACGGGACGGGTGGTCGAGCATGGCGATGAACATGGTCGGCACGCCATAGAGGATGCTGGCGCGCTCTTCGGCCACGGCGCGCAGGGTGAGCTCGGCATCGAAGGCGTCATTGGGGTAGATCATGGTGCTGCCGTGGGTGATGCAGCCAAGGTTGGCCATGACCATGCCAAAGCAGTGGTAGAGCGGCACCGGGATCACCATGCGGTCTCGCTCGTTCAGACCCAGGCTTTCGCCGACCATGAAGCCGTTGTTGAGGATGTTGTAGTGGCTGAGCGTGGCACCCTTGGGCGCGCCGGTGGTGCCGGAGGTGTACTGGATGTTCACCGGCTGGTCGAACTGCAGGCCTTGTTGGCGGGCGCTGTAGGCCTCGATGTCGGTCTGCCCTGCCAGTTCGCCCAGCGCTTGCCAGGGCAGGAAGCCAGCCGGCGGATTGGCGCCCAGGCTGATCACACCGCGCAGGTCGGGCAGGCCTTGGCTCGCCAGCTCGCCGGGCGTGGCGGCGGCCAGCTCTGGGACCAGCTGCTGCACCATGGCGTGATAATCGGAACGCTTGAAGGCATCGGCACACACCAGCCAGCGGCAGCCGGACTGGCGCAGCACATATTCCAGTTCACCTACGCGATACGCCGGGTTGATGTTGACCAGGATGGCACCCACCTTGGCGCTGGCCAGTTGCAGGATGCACCACTGCGCGCAGTTGGGCGACCAGATGCCGACCCTTTCGCCAGTATTCACGCCCAGCGCCATCAGGGCGCGGGCATGCACCTCTACCTGCTCGGCCAACTGCCGCCAGCTGTAGCGCAAGCCTTGATGGCGCGACACCAGCGCCTCGCCGTCGGCGCAGCGGGCCACCGTGGCATCGAACGCCTGGCCGATGGTCTGGGTCAGCAAGGCTTGGTCCTGGCGACCGCGGGTATAGCTGGGTTGACTCATGGGTGTCCCTTCTTGTGGTTGTTCTGGGCACGACTGAAGCAAGCGGGAATACTCTGGCGCAGATTTACGTTTACGTAAAGGTGATGAGTCGATTGACAGTAACCCCATGCAGGTTTACGTTAACGTAAAGGTGATGAACGACACCTGCCCTCAGGCTTGCAGCCGCTCCCACAGGGTCCGGCGCCAGCTCCTTGAGCTACGGTGTAACCCAACTTCAAGAACAACAAAGGTGCCCCCGCATGCATTACCCTTCCCTGAACTTCGCCCTGGGCGAAACCATCGACATGCTCCGCGATCAGGTGCGCACCTTCGCCGCCGCCGAGCTGGCGCCACGGGCCGCGCAAATCGACCACGACAACCTGTTCCCCGCTGACATGTGGCGCAAGTTCGGCGACATGGGCCTGCTGGGTATCACCGTGGCGGAAGAGTACGGCGGTGCCGGCCTGGGTTACCTGGCCCATGTAGTGTCTATGGAAGAAATCAGCCGTGCCTCGGCCTCGGTGGCCTTGTCGTATGGCGCCCACTCCAACCTGTGCGTCAACCAGATCAACCGCAACGGCACCCACGAGCAGAAGCTGAAGTACCTGCCCAAGCTGATCAGCGGCGAGCACATTGGCGCACTGGCCATGAGCGAGCCCAACGCCGGCTCCGACGTGGTGTCGATGAAGCTGCGCGCGGAAAAACGCGGCGACCACTACGTGCTCAACGGCAGCAAGACCTGGATCACCAACGGCCCGGACGCCAACACCTACGTGATCTACGCCAAGACCGACCTGGACAAGGGCGCGCACGGCATTACCGCGTTCATCGTCGAGCGTGACTGGAAAGGCTTCAGCCGCAGCAACAAGTTCGACAAACTGGGCATGCGCGGCTCCAACACCTGCGAGCTGTTCTTCGATGACGTCGAAGTGCCACAGGAAAACATCCTCGGCCAGCTCAACGGTGGCGTGCGCGTGCTGATGAGCGGCCTGGACTACGAGCGCGTGGTGCTGTCCGGTGGCCCGACCGGCATCATGCAAAGCTGCATGGACCTGGTGGTGCCGTACATCCACGACCGCAAGCAGTTCGGCCAGAGCATCGGCGAGTTCCAGCTGATCCAGGGCAAGATCGCCGACATGTACACCCAGCTCAACGCCAGCCGCGCCTACCTGTATGCCGTGGCCCAGGCCTGCGACCGTGGCGAGACCACCCGCAAGGATGCCGCCGGGGTGATCCTCTACACCGCCGAACGCGCCACACAAATGGCCCTTGAGGCCATCCAGATTCTCGGCGGCAACGGCTACATCAACGAATTCCCGGCGGGCCGCCTGCTGCGCGATGCCAAGCTGTACGAGATCGGTGCCGGCACCAGCGAAATCCGCCGGATGCTGATCGGCCGTGAACTGTTCAACGAAACCCGCTGAGCACAAGGGACGGGCGCACATGGCTACCTTGCATACCCAGATCAACCCGCGTTCGGCGGAATTCGCCGACAACAGCGCGGCCATGCTCGAACAGGTCCAGGCCCTGCGCGGCCTGCTCGCCCAGGTCGCCCAGGGCGGCGGCCCGAAGGCGCAGGAGCGGCACACCTCGCGGGGCAAGCTGCTGCCGCGCGAGCGTATCGACCGCCTGCTGGACCCGGGCTCGCCATTCCTCGAGATCGGCCAGCTGGCCGCCCATGAGGTGTACGGCGAAGACGTGCCCGCTGCGGGCGTCATCGCCGGCATCGGCCGCGTCGAAGGCGTGGAATGCATGATCGTGGCCAACGACGCCACGGTAAAGGGCGGTTCGTACTACCCACTGACGGTCAAAAAGCACCTGCGTGCGCAGGCCATCGCCCAGCAGAACCGTCTGCCGTGCATCTACCTGGTGGACTCCGGCGGTGCCAACCTGCCACGCCAGGACGAAGTGTTCCCAGACCGCGAGCACTTCGGGCGGATCTTCTTCAACCAGGCCAACATGAGCGCGCAGGGCATCCCGCAGATTGCCGTGGTGATGGGCTCGTGCACCGCTGGCGGTGCCTATGTGCCGGCCATGGCCGATGAAGCGATCATGGTACGCCAGCAGGCGACCATCTTCCTCGCCGGCCCGCCCTTGGTGAAGGCTGCCACCGGTGAAGTGGTGAGCGCCGAGGACCTCGGCGGCGCCGATGTGCATTGCCGCACCAGCGGCGTGGCCGACCATTACGCCGACAACGACGAACACGCCCTGGCCATCGCCCGGCGCAGCGTGGCCAACCTCAACTGGCACAAGCTGGGCAAACTGCAGCGCCTGGCGCCGGTGGCGCCGTTGTATGGCGCCGAAGAGTTGTACGGCGTAGTGCCGGCCGATGCCAAGCAGCCGTTCGACGTGCGCGAGGTCATCGCCAGGCTGGTCGACGGCTCGGTGTTCGATGAATTCAAGGCGCTGTTCGGCACTACCCTGGTGTGCGGCTTCGCCCACTTGCACGGCTACCCGGTGGCGATTCTGGCCAACAACGGCATCCTGTTCGCCGAAGCCGCGCAAAAGGGCGCGCACTTCATCGAACTGGCCTGCCAGCGCGGCATCCCGCTGCTGTTCCTGCAGAACATCACCGGCTTCATGGTCGGTAAAAAGTATGAAGAAGGCGGCATCGCCAAGCACGGTGCCAAGCTGGTCACCGCCGTGGCCTGCGCCCAGGTACCCAAGTTCACGGTGATCATCGGCGGCAGTTTCGGCGCCGGCAACTACGGCATGTGCGGCCGCGCCTACGACCCACGCTTCCTGTGGATGTGGCCCAACGCGCGAATTGGCGTGATGGGCGCCGAACAGGCGGCCGGGGTACTGGCCCAGGTCAAGCGCGAGCAAAGCGAACGCAGTGGCCAGGCCTTCAGTGCCGAGGACGAAGCCAGGCTCAAGCAGCCGATCCTCGACCAGTACGAACACCAGGGCCACCCCTACTACTCCAGTGCCCGCCTGTGGGACGACGGTGTCATCGACCCGGCACAGACCCGCGACGTGCTCGGCCTGGCGCTGTCTGCCGCGCTGAACGCAGCGATCGAACCCAGCCGCTTCGGCATTTTCCGGATGTGATCATGAGCGATTTCAGCACCCTAGAAGTGATCCGCGACACGCGCGGCTTCGCCACCCTGTGGCTGAGCCGCGAGGACAAGAACAACGCTTTCAACGCGCAGATGATCCGCGAGCTGATCGTGGCCATCGACCGCCTGGCGGAAGATTCCAGCCTGCGCTTTGTGCTGCTGCGCGGCCGTGGCCGGCACTTCAGCGCCGGCGCCGACCTGGCCTGGATGCAGCAGTCGGCGCAGTTGGACTTCAACACCAACCTGGATGACGCCCACGAACTGGGCGAGCTGATGTACGCCCTGCACCGCCTCAAAACACCAACCCTGGCCGTGGTGCAAGGTGCGGCGTTTGGCGGCGCGCTGGGCCTGATCAGTTGCTGCGACATGGCCATCGGCGCCGAAGACGCCCAGCTGTGCCTGTCGGAAGTGCGTATCGGCCTGGCCCCGGCCGTGATCAGCCCGTTCGTGGTCAAAGCCATCGGTGAGCGCGCCGCGCGCCGCTACGCCCTTACCGCCGAACGCTTCAGCGGTGTGCGGGCCCGCGAGCTGGGCCTGCTGGCCGAGGTGTACCCGGCCAGCGAGCTGGACGCACAGGTAGAAGCCTGGGTGAGCAACTTGCTGCTCAACAGCCCGCAGGCGTTGCGCGCCACCAAGGACCTGCTGCGCGAAGTGGACGACGGCGAGCTTAGCCCGGCCCTGCGCCGCTACTGCGAAAACACCATTGCCCGCATCCGCGTCAGCGCCGAAG
Source organism: Pseudomonas sp. 8_5_2 (assembly GCF_059295255.1). Taxonomy (NCBI): domain Bacteria; kingdom Pseudomonadati; phylum Pseudomonadota; class Gammaproteobacteria; order Pseudomonadales; family Pseudomonadaceae; genus Pseudomonas; species Pseudomonas sp. 8_5_2. The sequence goes on along the minus strand of NZ_CM181238.1, from coordinate 1,962,791 downwards.
GCCAGGAGGGCCTGCGCGCCTTCCTGGAAAAACGCCGCCCCGCCTGGCAAACCGATGACAAGAAGGAGCCGCGCCCATGAGCCGCCCCGCTTTGACCACCCTGCTGGTTGCCAACCGCGGCGAAATCGCCTGCCGGGTCATGCGCACCGCCAAGGCCATGGGCCTGACCACCGTCGCCGTGCACAGCGCCACCGACCGTGACGCCCGGCACAGCCGCGAAGCCGATATCCGCGTCGACCTGGGCGGCACCAAGGCCGCCGAAAGCTACCTGCTGGTCGACAAGCTGCTGGCCGCCGCCAAGGCCAGCGGGGCCCAGGCCATTCACCCAGGCTATGGCTTCCTGTCCGAAAACGCCGGTTTTGCCCGCGCCATCGAACAGGCCGGGCTGATCTTCCTTGGCCCACCGGCCAGCGCTATCGATGCCATGGGCAGCAAGTCGGCGGCCAAGGCGTTGATGGAAACCGCCGGGGTGCCGCTGGTGCCGGGTTACCACGGCGAAGCGCAAGACCTGGACACCTTCCGCGCCGCCGCTGAACGCATTGGCTACCCGGTGCTGCTCAAAGCCAGCGCCGGCGGTGGTGGCAAGGGCATGAAGGTGGTCGAGGAAGAAGGCCAGCTGGCCGATGCCCTGGCCTCGGCCCAGCGTGAAGCACAGTCGTCGTTTGGCGATGCGCGCATGCTGGTTGAAAAATACGTGCTCAAGCCACGTCACGTGGAAATCCAGGTGTTCGCCGACCAGCATGGCAACTGCCTGTACCTCAACGAGCGCGACTGCTCGATTCAGCGCCGCCACCAGAAAGTGGTCGAGGAAGCCCCCGCCCCTGGCCTTTCGCCCGAACTGCGGCGAGCGATGGGCGAGGCAGCGGTGCGCGCGGCACAGGCCATCGGCTATGTCGGCGCCGGCACGGTGGAATTCCTGCTCGATGCCCGTGGCGAGTTCTTCTTCATGGAGATGAACACCCGCCTGCAAGTGGAACACCCGGTCACCGAAGCCATTACCGGCCTCGACCTGGTGGCCTGGCAGATTCGCGTGGCCTGCGGTGAAGCCTTGCCGATTACCCAGGACCAGGTGCCGCTGATTGGCCATGCCATCGAAGTGCGCCTGTATGCCGAAGACCCCGCCAATGAATTCCTGCCCGCAACCGGCAAGCTGACGTTGTACCGCGAGTCGGCACCGGGCGAAGGACGGCGAGTGGACAGCGGGGTCAGCGAAGGCGATGTGGTATCGCCGTTCTACGACCCGATGCTGGGCAAGCTGATCGCCTGGGGCGAAGACCGCGAGCAGGCGCGCCTGCGCTTGCTGGCCATGCTCGACGAATTCGCGATTGGCGGTCTGAAGACCAACATTGCCTTCTTGCGGCGTATCCTCGCGCACCCGGCGTTTGCTGCGGCAGAGCTGGACACCGGGTTCATTCCACGTCACCAGGCTGTTTTGCTGCCAGCGCCGCAAGCGCTACCGGCAGTGTTCTGGGAAGCGGCGGCCGAGGCTTGGCTGCAGGGCCAGGGCGGGCATCAGCGGGGGGATGATTGCCGTTCCCCGTGGGGCGAGCGCAACGGCCTGCGCCTGGGCCTGCCGGCGCGCAGCAGCCTGCATCTGCTGAGCGGCGGCCAGGATCAGGCCGTTGCCCTGGAGCGCAGCGCTGCGTCCACCTGGCAATTGCTGGGCGAGCAACTGGTGCATGAGCAGGATGGCGTGCGGCGCCAGCATCTGGCGGTTCGCCGGGGTGGCACGCTGTACCTGCGCTGGGAAGGTGAGATGCACGCCATCGAAGCCTTCGACCCGATTGCCGAAGCCGAGGCCAGCCACAGCCATCAGGGCGGCCTGAGTGCGCCCATGAACGGCAGCATCGTGCGGGTATTGGTGGAGCCGGGGCAGGTGGTAGAAGCGGGTACTGCGCTGGTGGTGCTGGAGGCCATGAAGATGGAGCACAGCATTCGTGCCCCGCATAGCGGGACGGTGAAGGCGTTGTTCTGCCAGGAAGGGGATATGGTCAGCGAGGGGACGGTGCTGGTTGAACTGACAGAGTAAACTAAGCAGGGGCAACTTGCTCAAACGTTGAAGCTTGCACCATCACTATGGGAGCGGCTTTAGCCGCGAACACCGGCAAAGCCGGTGCCATCCACCGGGGTGGGGCATTCGCGGGTGAACCCGCTCCCACAGGGACAGCGCAATGCTTGAGGTTGGCACCGTACTTGTGGGAGCCCCGCTTGCCAGCGATGGGCTGCGCAGCAGCCCCGGCATTCTATAAGGCCGCGTGCATCCGCACGACCACCCCCAGGAACTCACAGCCGTCCTCACATAATACAGTCGGGTAGCGCGTATTCAGCGGTTTGAGCATCTTGTCGCCACCCTCCTCGACCAACTGCCGCAACACTGGCGGCCGACCCGGCTGCCGTGCAATGACCAGCCTGCCTGGCTCTGCCGGCAGGCCGGTATCCACAAGCACACGCATACCCTCAGGCACGCTCTTGCCACTGGCGGCATTCATCGAATCGCTCTCCACTACCAGCCAGAACGCATTACCTGCGGGCATGTAGTCCGTCTGTTCGCGAGCCTTGCTGGTTTCAGGCAAAGGGCCCTGCAAGTCAGACCAACCCAACACCGGGAAGCGGAAACTCGCATAGAGCGGCGCTTCAGGCACAATGTCACGCTCAACCACCATGACTTGGGCCTCCAGAAACACGAGCCCTAGCTTCTCGAGCTTTTCATTGATGGTCTCCAGCGTGGGCCGCCGCGTGCCACGCAGCCAATGGCCCACGCCGCCCTGAGTCATGCCCAGACGCTCGGCCAGTTTTAGCTGGCTGAGTTTGTGATCGCGCTTGTAGCGCTTGAGAAATGAGTTCCAGCTTTCCATAAGGGCACAGTACGGTTCAGGCTTGCGCCACACCTGTAGGAGCGGCCTTGTGTCGCGAAAGGGCTGCACAGCAGCCCCGGCAATCTAGAAGGCCCCATGCACTCGCACGACCACACCTAGAAACTCGCAACCCTCTTCACACAGCAGTGCTGGGTAGTTGCTGTTCAGCGCCTTCAGGTACCACTGGCCGCCTTCCTCGGCCAACTCGCGGAAAATCGCCGGTTTGCCTGGCTGACGAGCGATCACCAGACGCCCTGGCCCAGCCTCTACCCCAGGATCAACCAGCATCCGCATGCCCTGCGGCACACTGCGGCCACTGAGGGCGCTCATCGCGTCATTCTCAACGGTCAGCCAGAACGCCTTGCCCTTGGCCAGATAGTCCGTTTGCTCGTACACAACAGGCTCTTCGACCTTTGCAACATCTGGCTCATCCCAACCCAGTACCGGGTAGCGGAAACACACAATGTATTGCATGAGGTCCAACTCTGCATCGTCGTCATCGACTTCGTAAACGCCTCGCTCCTCGCCAACCCGCCCCTGGACGCGCAACTGCAAGCTGACGTTGTAATGGGGCATACCAATTTCGACGAACGTGCGATTCATCGACTCGATCTTCGGCTGACGCCGCTTGTTCACCCAATGCCCCACGCTGCCTTGAGACACGCCAACGCGCTCGGCAAGCTGCTCTTGAGTGAGCCCTAGCTCCTCCATCCGGTTACGGACGAGGGCAATCCATTTATCCATATTCATCGCTGGCACGATACGGACTGCCTTCTAGCGCTCAATAAACATTCAGTATTATTTACTCGAAAGCATAAAAATACTCTAGGTATTAGTATCGACCTGACCCCTTTCCCTACTGGCTCTAGCAGGTATCAGGATGAAACCACCGAAAAACGACGAAACAGATCTGGACAGCGAAGCCGCCCGCCGCGCGCTCGACTACTACCTCAATCCCAACCCGCCTCGCCCCACCCTGGACAACAGGATCTGGACCCTGCACGAAGGCGTCACCGGCGACCAGGCCCAGGAACACGCCATCGCCCTGCTGCGCTGCGCCGCCGCCACCGCGCAGGAAACCGCCACCCATCAACAAGGCAGCCAGCGTGAACTGACCTTCGCCTTGATGCACATGATGGATATGGCACGCGCACTGCTGGAGCACAAACGCGCAGTGGACCCGGGTTTGTAAGGAGAAAAGAAGGGAGAAAACGTGATAGCCGCGTAACGGCAAAGGCCCCGATTGCCGGGACAAGGAAGCGCGCCGGTAAAACTTTTTTACCGGATTAGCGAAAATTCATTTGACTGGCAAATGATAACGATTATTATTGCACTCAGCTGATCGCGAGATCCGCTGGATAACCTGGAGCTTAGGTCGCTCTCAGATTATCTCCTCATCAGGCTAATCACGGTTTTTGACCCGGCTTTTTGCCGGGTCTTTTTTTTGGCTCTTCAGGCTAATGAAGATCGTGATGGCGCGCATGATAGCAAAGGTGTTTCAGGGCGTGAACGCTCGTTACAAAACTTTGCGGAATCAGCACTTGAGAATCAATCTCGTTTAACCTACGCTGATGACGCGTCAAGGAAGATGCCCCCACCCCTCCCCCTTTCAAGCAAGGAGCTGTCCATGAGCCGCCTGCTGCTGCCTCTCGAGCACCCAACCCCGCTTGCCCAGGACGATGCCGATAACGCATTGCTGCACGCCCTCAAGCGGCTGCCACGGCGCGTGCAGCAAGTATTCCTGCTCAACCGCCTGGACCAGCTGGACTTCGCCATCATCGCCGCCCGCCTCGACCTGCCGCTGGCCAGCATCGAGCGCAACATGGCCCAGGCACTGCAGGCCGGCCGCTCGCGTCGGGACGTGCTGGCCAGTGTTGCCGGGCAATGGTATGTGCGCTTGCAGAGCCCACAGGTAACTGCGTGCGAGCGCATCGACTTTCGCCGCTGGCTGGATGCGGACACGGCGAACTTGCAGGCGTTTCACGACACCGAACTGCGCTGGCGCAGCCTGCTGGCGCCCGCACGGCACCTGGGCCACGACGGCTGGTACCGACAAGGCCGGGCGGCGCTGTCGCTGGGCGGCTGCTCGGTTGCGGTCGGGCTTGGTGTGGCGGCGTTGCTGCTGTTCGGCTTCTGGGCCTGATAAGCAGAAATCCCGTTCGGATTTGCACGCGTGGCTTACGCGAATATTAGGATAGGTCGCGGCTGCTCCGCCGTGGTAGTGCTGTCTTGAAGATGTACAAGCCAATCGGCCGCCGAATCCTCCTATAAAATTGCAGGTTTTTTACCCGATGTCATTCAAGCCGCGACCTCGGCATTTGGATAAAGGAACGCGGGTTAAACGCAGCCCGATAGCTGTCAGCCGTTGTCCGCACTTTCTCAGAAACTCAGCCTGAGCATGTCAGCCAAGCGCCGATCGCCGCCATCGCACGAGCGGCAGCACGCTTTCAGCACTTGCTCCAGGCAACGCACCAGGCACTGCGCAGCCGGGTCCAGCGCCTGGTCGCGCAAGTGGATCACGCTGATGTCACCCGGCTCCAGCGGCTGGTCAAGGCTCAGTGCCCGTGCCCTGCCGCGCAACGGCTCGCACAGCAGCATCGGCTCGGGCGAGTACCCCAACAGGCCGCCGTCTACGATCAGGCTGCTGAGCATCGCGCTGGACTGCGCACAGACGATGCGCCCCGGTTCGATACTCAAACCGTGGCGGCCAAACAGTTGATGTATCAGCGCATGCTGGCCCGCCTGGGTGAAGTTCATCACCCAGTCCTGCTCCAGCAACTGTTCAAGCGAGTGGGCTGCCTGCAAGGGATGGTCGATGCGCGCCAACACCCGCATGGGATAGTGGGCCAATACCCGATGGCTGAACTCCTGCCCTGGCAGGCCACTCGCCGGGCCAAGGGCGAACTGCATCTGACCACTGCGCAACAGTGCCAGGCTGACGGCCTGCAAACCTTCATACAGTTCCAGCTGGACCGCCGGCATTTGCTGGCGAAACGCTTGCAGGGCCGCACCCAGCAGCGTCTGCCCGAACCAAGGGGTAATCCCTACACAAAGACGGCTTGGCGCCTCCCCGCGCAGGCTGGCCAAGTCACGCTGGGCCTTTTCCAGCTGGCTGGCGATCTGCCGCGCGTGCGGCAGCAGGGTCAGCCCAGCCGGGGTCAGGCGCGCGCCGCCGGCATGGCGGGCCAGCAAGGCCAAGCCTTGCTCCTCTTCCAGTTCACGCAGGGCGCGGGTGATAGCGGCCTGGGACAGATCCAGGGCCCGGGCGGCCGAACGGATGCCACCGTGGTCGGCCACGGCGAGCAAGGCCTGTAGCTGATGCAGCTTCACGAAAAGTCTCCTGCCTGAACACCAAGGGTCGTCATGACAACATTTTTGCGGCTTATGCACCGTCAACACCGGCGCTAGGGTAGAGCACGAGGCCAAGGCCGCCAACGGGCAGCGCAGTGTCGCCTCGCAGACCAGGAAAGAACAATATGCCTATACCCTGCATCGCCCCCGGCATCGCCGCCATCACCCCGGCCATGGTCGAACTGCGCCGGGCTATCCACCGCCAGCCCGAACTGGGCTTCGAAGAATTCGCCACCAGCGCCCGCGTAGCCAGTCACCTGCGCGAATGGGGTTACGAGGTTGATCAAGGCATGGCCGGCACCGCCGTGATTGCCACCCTGCGCAATGGCCAGGGCCCCACGCTCGGCCTGCGCGCGGAGCTGGACGCCCTGCCAATCACAGAACAGAGCGGGCAGCCGTGGGCCAGCAAGGTGCCCGGCAAGATGCATGCGTGCGGCCATGACGGGCATACCGCAATGCTGCTGGCCGCTGCGTGCGAACTGGCCCGGGAGCGCCATTGGCGAGGCACATTGCACCTGTTCTTCCAGCCCGCCGAGGAAGGCCATGGAGGCTCCGGCGCCAAGCGCATGCTGGATGAAGGCGTGTTCGCGCGCTTTCCCTGCGACGCCATCTACGCCCTGCACAACTCGCCCGGCATGCCCGTTGGCCAGTTCGGCGTGCTCGCCGGGCCGCGCATGGCTTCCACCGACAGCGTCACCATCGTTCTCCACGGCAACGGCGGCCACGGCGCGATGCCGGACCGGGCGATCGACCCGATCGTGGTAGGCGCTTCGCTGGTGCTGGCACTGCAGACCATCGTCTCGCGCAACGTACCCCCCAGCGCAACCGCGATCATCACCGTGGGTGCCTTTATTGCAGGCGATGCTGCCAATGTCATACCCGGCCAGGCCGAGCTGCGCCTGAGCGTGCGCGCACTCGATGCCAGCGTCCGCCAGTTGCTGCGCCAGCGCATCCAGGCCTTGGCCGAGCACCATGCGCAGAGCTACGGCGCCAGCGCCGAGGTGAGCTTCGGCGAAGGCTACCCCGTACTGGTCAACACCACGCAGGCCAGCCAGCTGGCCGAACAGGTGATACGTGACTGGCTGGGCGAGGAAGGCCTGGCAGCGGGCCAGAAACCGATCTGCGCCAGTGACGACTTTGCCTTCTGGCTGGAGCAAGTGCCGGGTTGCTACTTGTTGATCGGCAATGGCGAAGGCAGCGGCAGCTGTGAAGTACACAACCCTGGCTACGACTTCAACGACCTGGCACTGCCCCTGGGCGCGACCTTCTGGGTGCGACTGGCGCAGCGCTTCCTGGCCTGACCGCCACCGCAAGAGAGCAACAACGATGACAACAAAAACAACAGACTTCGCCATCGAAACCACCGCCCCACAACCCGGCAAGCGCCGGGCGATCGCCGCGATCTGCGTGGGCAATGCCCTGGAGTTCTACGACTTCCTGGTCTACAGCCTGCTGGCGACGCTCATGGCCAGGCTGTTCTTCCCGTTCAGTGACCACCCGCTGATCCCTTTGATGCTGTCGCTGGCGGTGTTCGGCACCGGCTTTGTCATGCGCCCGCTGGGTGGCCTGGTGATCGGCCTGTATGCCGACCGCGTCGGGCGCAAGGCAGCCATGCGCCTGACCCTGTGGCTGATGGCGATCGGCTCGCTGATGTTTACGCTCGCACCGACCTATGCCCAGGCAGGCTTGATCGGCCCGGCGGTGGTCATTGCCGCAAGGCTGCTGCAAGGCTTTGCAGTCGGCGGGCAGATCGGCACCTCGACCACCATGCTGATGGAATACGCCGACAAGCACTCGCGGGGCTACTACTGCAGCTGGCAGACTTTCAGCCAGAGCCTGGGGATCTGCCTGGGTGCATTGATGGTCACCCTGCTGAGCAGCGTGCTCAGCCCGGCAGCCATGGACAGCTGGGGCTGGCGAGTGATATTCGCCATGGGCATCCTGGCCATCCCGGTCAGCGAGTACATCCGCCATCGCCTCGAAGAAACACTTGCCCACCGCCAGACTAGGCGAAGCCACGCCTCGGTCTCGCAAGGCAAGCAGCTGGCCATGCTGATGCAGCACCCACGGCAGATGCTGGCAGGTGTGTTGCTGGTGATCGGCGCGACCGTGCCGATCTACACCATTCAGTTCTATCTGGCCAACCATGCCATTGGAGTGCTGGGCATGCCGCTGTCAAGTGGAACCTGGGCGGCCATCGTCGCCTGCCTGCCGCCGCTGCTGCTATCGGCCCATGCCGGGCGCTTGAGTGACCGTATTGGTCGGCGCAAAGCGATCTTCTGGCCATTGCCGGTGCTACTGGTGGCGATCTATCCGGCCTTCCTGATGCTCAACCAACACCCCAGCCTGGCGGTGCTGCTAACAGTCGTGTGTCTGTTGAGCATCCCGCTGACCTACACCATCGTGCCCAACCTGGCGATCCTGCCGGAGCTGTTCCCCACCCGTATCCGCGCCAGCGGCATGTCACTGGCGTACTGCATCGGCGTGGCCTTGTTCGGCGGCTTCGCCCAGCTGTTCGCCGCCGGGCTGGTCAGCCTTACAGGCAACCTGAATGCACCCGCCTTCTACATCATCGCGGCCATCCTGCTGTCGCTGGTCGGCCTGAAGCTGGCACCGGAAACCGCTGGTAAAGAGCTCGACTGATTACCCGGCTCACGGACGAGCCCTCCCCTTTTTCGGTGCTCGCGGGTTTTCTGCTCGCAGGGCACCACCGCGCCCAGAACAAAAACAACAGGTGAACATTCATGCTCCATCGCCATGCCACACTGCTGTGCACCGCCCTGCTGGCCACCGATGCCATGGCTGACAGCCAGGGCGTGATCGAGGGCAGCCAGCTGGAGCTGCGCAACCGCAACTTCTATTTCAACCGCGACTTGCGCAACCACGCCAGCAACGGCCAGGGCAACAACGCTGCGCGCCCCGCCCAAGCTCGCAAGGGCTACCGCGAGGAATGGGCACACGGGGTGATGCTCGGCCTCACCTCAGGCTTCACCCAAGGCATCTTCGGCCTGGGAGTCGATGCCCACACCCAACTCGGCCTGAAGCTCGACAGCGGCCCTGGACGTACGGGTACCCTGCTGTTGCCGGTCAGCCATGACCGTCAGCGCAACGCCGAGGTGGCGGACCACTACACCCACACTGGCGCCGCGCTGAAAGCCCGGGCGCTTGGCAGTGAACTGAAGTGGGGCGAGATGCGTACCTCGACCCCGGTGTTCACTACCGCCGACAGCCGTCTGCTGCCGGAAATGGCCAGCGGTTTCTATCTGCGCAATGCTGCGGTGCCCGACCTGCTGTTAGAAGCGGGCCACTTCACCGCCTATCGTGATTTCACCTCGAGTAACGCCGACGACAGCCTGCGCACCCGCTACTCCGACGTCGAAGTGCGCAGCCTGGATTTTGCCGGTGCAACCTACCAGGTCAACGACACGCTGGGCGTCAAGCTGTTCCACGCCCGCGCCAAGGACAACTGGCTGCAGAACTACCTCAACATCAACCAGGATGTGGCGTTTTCAACAGGCAGTGGACTCAACCTCGACCTGCAGCTGTACCGCACTGACGACACCGGGCGCGCCCTGTCCGGGGCGGTAGCCAACACCAGCTGGAGCCTGGCAGGCGCCTGGCGTCAGGGTGCCCACCGCATCACCCTGGCCTACCAGCAGATCGACGGCGACACCCCTTTCGACTATGTCGGCGGCCTGTCAATCGACCTGGCCAACTCGGTGCAGATTTCCGACTTCAATGCCCCTGGAATGAAGTCCCGCCAGGTACGCTACGACCTCGATCTGGCGGGCTACGGCATCCCTGGCCTGAACTTCATGACCCGCTACATTACTGGCAGCGAGGCCAACGACCAGCACTGGCGTGCGGGCCAGCACTATGCCGGTGGTGCGCTGTCCAGCTATGGGGCGTATGACGGTGCCAAATGGCACGAGCTGAACCTCGAACTGCGCTACGTGGTGCAGCAAGGTCCGATCCGTGACCTTTCCATACGCACGCGCATGGCCAACTACCGTGGCAACCAGCAAGCGCAAGTCGATCTGCCGGATATCAACGAAGTGCGCGTGATCGTCGAATACCCGTTGAAATTCTGACGCGGGCTTATCAGCCTCAGTGCGCCGCCTTCAGGCGAAACTGCCGCCAGTACTCGGCTGGCGGCAGGTACTCCTTGAACAGCCCGGACAACTCGCGCTCGGACGCGCCCACCGCCTTGGCGATATCACCCACACTGCCGGTTTCATACAGACGCTGGCGCCTCAACCCGACAGCATTCACCAGGCGGCGGTCGGCGCATTGCAGCCTCAGGTCCTCATCGTCGCCGAGCGCCTGCATGTGATCGAAACCGCGGTCTGCCATGAGGTAGTGCAGGGACAAAGCCCGACAGCGACATCAAGGTTGAACCCGGGGTCGGCGCCGCGGACCCAGGGCCGCAACGTGCGCCCCGGTACCCATGTCGACCTGGTTGGCAGCGTCAGTGACGAGCCATCGCTGCTAACGACTATTGCGCAGGTCCCCCTAGAAACCAGCGGTAATACGGGTTGTCGCCATCACTGCGGGCCAGCTCCCTGGCTTCGCGCGCCCAGGCTTCGCGGTTGCCGTTGTAGGCATGCAGGCTCAAGCTGTAGAACCGTTGCAACGTGCGCCATTGGTCACCCACCGCCGCTACGAAGGCCGGGCTGGCATCGAGCAACGGCGGGGCCTGGCGCAACGCCAGCAATGCCGGCAGCACGCGGGTGATTTCGCGCGGGCGCACCCACGCCGAGTACTCGATGCGCGGCTGGTCATCGGTGACCGCTGGCGCCGCACCCGCATAAAGCTCCAGTCCTGTCCTGTCGGTGATCCAGGTGGCCAGCAGGGCCTGTGGCGAAGCGATGCCCACCTCGGCCAGGGCCGCTGCCACCCCAGGCTGGGCAAAGCGCTCGGCAATGCGCGGCACGTTCAACGGCATTGGCTGCAGCGAGCCGACCAGCAGCATCTCGTGGAACTCGGTGGTCCACAGCGATGCATGCGGGAATACGTCGATGAAGCTGCGCACCAGCGACTGGCTGTCCTCATCGTTCTGGGTCGGCAACGGCAACCACTGCGCCACCAGCCCGCCGGGCTCCAGGCGGGCTGCCGCCAAGCGGTAGAAGTCGCGGGAGTACAGGTTGACCACCCCTGCTGCCGACGGCGGTGGCGGCTCCAGCGTTACCAGGTCGTAGCGCTCGGTGCTGCGCAGCAACTCGCGACGGCCATCGCGCAGGCGCACGTCCAGGCGCGGGTCCTCGAGCGCAGCGAAATTGCCCTTGAACAGCGGCGCAGCCTGCAGCACTTCGGGCAGCAGTTCGGCCACCACCGGCCGCTCCAGCCCTGGGTAACGGAGCATGGCGCCAACGGTGATGCCAGTGCCGAAACCGATGACCAGCGCCGAGCGCGGTTGCCGGGTATGGATCAACAGCGGCAACAACGCCTGCAAGCGCATGTAGCGCAGCGACGGCATGGCATCGCCGGTATTCGACACGCCCTGGATATACAGCCGGTTGAAGCTGCGGCCTGGCTGGCCCTGGTTGACCACGGCCACCGTCGCGCCTTTGCCTTCGCGGTAGTAGGTGAGCTGGCCATTGCGCGCGCCCGGCAGCAATTCGGCCAGCCGTGACGGCGGCGCAAGCAGGCCGGTGAGCACGGTTACCACGGCCACACCCAGCACGGCCACCGCGTTGCGCCGGCGCACCGCATTCCCCCGCCATACGGCAAGCAGGCCGATCACTGCCGCAATGGCCGCGAGCACGGCAAGGGTGCGCACCAGGCCGAGCCCGGGCACCAGCACGAAACCGGTCAGCATTACCCCAGCGATGCCACCCAGGGTATTGAGCGCAAGCACCTGGCCGACATCACGGCCCAGGTGGGCATGGTCTACTGCCAGGCGCATGGCCAGCGGGAAGGCCGCGCCCAATAGCGTGGTCGGCAGCAACACCACGCACACGGCAGCGACGGCGAAACGTGCGCACATGCCGGCCAAGGCATTGCCGGTGACCTGCAGCACCAGCAACTCCACCTGGCTTTGCGCGCTGACCAGCCAGCGCCCAAGACCCGCCACCTGCAGCAGCGCGAGCAGGCCGGCACAGGCGATCAGCAGGCCGAACATGCCCCAAGGGTCACGCAGGCGGTCGGCACGCCGAGCGTACAGCGCACTGCCCGCCACCAAACCGCACAGGTAGGTTGCCAGCACCAGCGCAAAGGCATAGGTGCGGGTGCTCATGAACGGTACGATCGACTGGCTCCAGACCACCTCGTAGCCCAGCGCGACACCGCCCGCCAGGCAATACAGGGCCACCGCCAGCCGTGCCTGCGGGCTGCGCACTGCAGCGCCTGGCAGGGGGCGGGCGAGCGCTGGCTGCCCGGCGCAGCGCACCGCCAACGCGCCAAGCGCCGCCATCAGGTTGAGCGCGGCGGCAGCCATGGCGCTACCGGTCACGCCCAAGGCAGGCAACAGCACGAACGCCGCCAGCAGCGTGCCGCAGATGCCGCCTGCCGTGTTGGCGGCATACAGACGCCCACTGGCGTGTGCCAACTGACCCTCGGCGGGCTTGAGTGCGCGCACCAGTACCGGCAATGTCGCGCCCATGAGCGTTGCCGGCAGCCCGACCAGCACGAAGGGCAGGCACCAGGCCAATACCCCGACCTGGTCCTCCAAGCGGGCAAACAACCCGGCGGAACCGGCCATGGCCAGGGTGGTGGCGACACCCAGCAGTGCCACCAGCAATTCCAGCACTGCGTACAGCCTGATCGGCCGCCGCAGGCGATCGGCCAGGCGGCCAAACACCAGCCCGCCCAGCGCCAAGCCGGCAAAGAATGCGCTGATGCCAGTGGTAACGGCATGCACTTCCACGCCCACCACCAGCGACAGTTGCTTGATCCACAACACCTGGTAAACCAGCGCCGCACCGCCTGAAAGGAATAACAGGCCGGCCGGGATCGCCAGGGCCAGCGGCGCCCGCACAGGTGCGCCGCCATCGATACGCGCAGTAGCGGCCAGCGCCGAAGCTTTTACCGATGAAGTCATTGAGGGACCTTGGCAGGTAAACACCTGCCGTTGCGAAAACAAGGCGCCCGCTGGGTAGCGGGCGCCGGTCAGGCAATCACTGCGACTGCGACTTCATCTTCTCTTCGATCTTCTTGTCCACATCGGACTGGATCTGGTCGATGCTGAAGCTGGCAGGCCGTTGGCTCGGTGGGTAGTCCACGAAGATCTGCAGGAATTTGGCGGCTTTCTGGGTAACCTGGAAGAACAGGTAGTCGTTTTTGGTCAGCCAATCGTAGTACTGGTCCGACACGATATCGGCGCGCTCGAAGGGGTCCATGCGCAGGTTGAACAGTTTGGGGGCGCGCAGGCAGGTGAATGGCTCGCTCCACACCGCAAATCCACCCGGCGCACGCTGCTCGCAATACACCACCTTCCAGTCGTTGTAGCGCATGGCCACAAGCTCACCGTCATCGTTGAAGTAATAGAACTCGTTGCGCGCGCTCTTGTCGGCCTTGCCTGTCAGGTAGTCCAGCTGGTTGTAGCCATCCAGGTGCACCTTGAAGTTCTTGCCTCCCACATCAGCGCCTTTGAGCAAGCGGTCCTTGATGTCGGGATCACCGGCAACCGCCAGCAGCGTCGGGAACCAGTCGAGCCCGGAGAACATTTGCGTGCTCACCGAGTCGGCCTTGATCTTGCCTGGCCAGCGCACCATCGCCGGGACCCGGTAGGCGCCCTCCCAGTTCGAGTTCTTCTCGTTACGGAAGTGATCCCGATCGCCCTGGTGGCGGCCGGTGTGAGCGCCGCTACCGGCATTCGTGACCAGGACACCAGCATCGCCACCGAGGCGGTGTTCCTCGATGGCGACAGCAACCAGGTGGTCGCCGAAGTGGTGCGTAAAGGGGCTGGCGCGCAGCTGGACGATTCCTCGCAGGTGATGCAGGCCAAAGATGCCAAGGCGGTGCTCGATGGCTGGGCGTTGGACATGGTCAAGTCGTTCCAGCAGTTGAAAGCCAAGTAAGCGTCAGCGCCCTCGGGTTCGGTCCAGCTACCGCCCTGAAGGCTCCCCGTAGCGAGCGGGCCTGCTTCGGGCCCGCCCCCGCAGAGGCTGCAGCATGCTCAACCACAGCCCCCATGCATTTTATCGCCGCTATCTGCCCGCCCTTGCCTACGGCCTTGGCCTGAGCATGAGCAATACCTGGGCTGGCGGGATCCTGATCTATGAAGCGGGGCAGGAAGGCAATGGCCTGGCGAACGCCGGTGCCGCCGCGCTGGCCAGCGACCCCAGCGTGCTGATGAGCAACCCGGCAGGCATTGCCCAGTTGCGCGGCACACAGATCAGCGCGAATGCCCAGGTGATACTCGGTGACATCCGCTTCTCTCGCGACACCAACAATCAGTTTGCCGGCAACGAGGGCGGCAATAGCTTGCAGTACCTGCCAGGTGCCAGCCTGTTCATCAGCCACCAGCTGGATGAGCGCGCCGCCATCGGCTTTGGCATGTATGGCAACTTTGGCCTGGCACTGGACTACGACGATGACTGGGCCGGGCGCTATTTCACCCAGGAGGCCGCCATAATTGGGGTGTCGCTGCAGCCAACATTCGCCTACCAGTTTACCGATGACCTTTCCGTAGGTGTCGGCCCGCGCTTCATGTACGCCTACTACCGTACCGAAATGGCGATCAACAACAACCTGCTCGGCGTGACCGACCGGCCTGACGGGCAGCTGGAATACAAGGACACCGACTGGGGCACCGGCGTCAACGTGGGTTTGCTCTACAAGCTTGGCGAACGGACCAGGATCGGCCTGGCCTATACCAGCAAGATCGACCTCGAATTCAAGGACAGCCCGCACGTAAGCAACATCAGCAACCCGCTGCTTAGCGCCGCCCTGAACCGGCTGGATGTCGACAGCCTCGAACTGGACATGGCAGTACCGCAGACGGTGCTGCTGAGCGTTGCCCACCAGCTCGACGAGCAATGGACCTTGCTGGGCAGCCTCGGCTGGCAGGACTGGAGCGAGTTCGGGGAGATTGGCGTAGAAGTCGATACCAACGCTGCCGGCACCAGCCGCACCGTCGAGCGCCGCTACAAGGACACCTGGCACGCCTCGCTGGGTGCGCAGTACCAGGTCACCCCCAAGCTGCGCTGGAACATGGGCGTGGGCTATGACAGTTCAGCGGTGGATGACAAAGACCGCACGGTGGACAACCCGATGAACGAAACCTGGCGGCTGGCAACCGGATTCAACTATCAGGTCGAAGAAGGCCTGGATATTCACCTGGCCTATACCCTGGTGTGGTTGGGTGACATGGATGTCGAGCAGACCAAAGCACGCTCAGGTAACAGCCTATCCGGCAGCTATCGAAATGCGGCGCTGCATATTGTGGGGGGCGGTGCTACCTGGCGGTTCTGAGGGGGTCGATCGCAGCGGGAGGGGAATCCGTGCAAACCGCGCCGAACAACGATGAGCTTTTTGTGAAAGCGGGGCGTTCGGCGGCATCGAGCGCGAACTCTAAGATGCCAACATTGCCTTCTGGCGCCAAATGAATGTAGACATGACGATTTTCCACTCGCCCATCAAGGATGTCGTTGCTGTTGGCTGACGGCCTCATGACCGGTGAACGACAACACCTGAAAGTCGACATCGGCGTCTTCCAGGGCGAGGCTGAAGTGAGTTTCATCGCTAGGGTTGAACATGGGGGCTCTCCGTATCCGCAAGGTATCCTTCGGGTTGGCCGAACCAACGGCGCAATAACGAAAGGGGGGGCATCACCAGGGCCTGTTGCAGCACCCGGGCACCGGACTGGCGGGCCGCAGGGTCCAGCGCCAGGGCCTGGCGCAGTGCCGGCCATACCTTGGCCGGCAGGTTGGCAGGCCGGTCCAGCGACTGGCCTGGATGCTGTTTACCCATGGCTCGAGCACCGAGGTGACCAAACGGTTGCTTGCCGCCGGCCAACTCGTAAATGACGCAGGCGGCGGCGAACAGGTCGGAAGCTGTCGACAGGCGCGCCCCGTCGAGCAGCTCAGGGGCGGCATAGGCCGGGGTCCAAGCCCTGATACGATTGCGGCTGAGCCGTGCCAGGCCATCGAGCGGGGTCGTAAAGCTTGGTGCGGTTCAAATACAGCTCGATGGCCACCACGCGCTTTCCGCTGTTTGCCATGGCCGCCTTCGTTGGGCTGGTGGATGACTGGTACGGCGGGATATCCGCCGCTTCGAGGCGAGCCGCGAGTCCGGCTACCTCTACCACCGTGCCAAGGGGTGCGTTATGCCACTCGCAGTGCTGCCCTGGGTCGTTTATCTGACACTGCCGATGAGCGTGGTACCTGTCTTGATTCTATTACCAGCCGCGACTTCTCTGGGATTGGCAGTAAACCTGTCCGCCGCAGCCTTCAAAAGGCGTCTCTAATCAGGCATTTCGGGAACGACATGAACCCATCAAGTAGCAATACCTATCAGCTTTGCTCTTTGATATAGAACTGAGCACACGTCGCCGCAGCACGACAGTTTATGATTGTCGAAAGGCTGCAGCGGCGACAGTGCAAAATATGACGACGTTACTCGTCCTCGTCTGCAGCCTCGGCCGCAGCCTTGTCATAGGCAGATTTGTACTCTTTAAAGCTGACTTCATTGTTCCCATCAGCGTCCATGGACGCAAGCTGCTGCTTAGCATATTTGTCAACAATATCAGAAATCGAAACATCACTTACAGCTTCTGAATAGTCCTCCCGAATCCCACTCACCAAGAGCGCACGAAATTCATCAACCGTAATCTTTCCATCACCATTCACATCAATCTTAGCAAAGTTTTCTTTCAGCTCTTGCTCGCTGCGGGCAATAGACATGACACACCTCAAAATATGAAAACATTGACAGCATTTATCTTCACGCACCAATAGACCTAGAAGCAACTGACAAAAATATCAGTACAGGTCTGCTGGACTCCAGCCTCCACGCTTTCAAACCAAACGCCAACCCAATGATTGTTTGATCCGTCAGTGCATTCTGGATGCCGCGCAGCACTGTATCGAACGCACAGTGCTGACCGAAGATGTGCGCGATGCATTACGGCGGCGCAGCGCTGATGTTTCATTACCTGAAGCCCGCCGCAACCGCCTCCAGGAAATGGCCGAGGCCATGGACCTGTTCTGCCAGGGCCTGGACGGTGAACTGTTCAACCGCCCCGGCACGCCCTGGCCCGAGGCGGATATCACCATCGTCGACCTGGCCACCTTCGCCCGCGAGGGCTACAACGCCCAGTTGTCGATCGCCTACCTGTCCCTGCTCAACACGGTGAACAACATCGCCGAACGCGACCAGATGGTGACGTAGGACTTACGATGGGCTCACTTGGCTACTTCCCCGCAATGGATGTCGTACGCCAAGCGCTGCCAATGATTCTGGCGTTCTTAAAAATGGCCTTGGTTATCTGCATACCACTTACTTTTCTAGTCGTCACCGTCGATCTCAAGACATTGATGACCATCACTTGTGCACAGTTCGCATTGTTTTTCGTCGACTTCTGGTTTCCGCTGGCACGTTGGATCGATAGCACCATCCTCGATGCGCTCTATGGCTGGGATTCGCCCCACTGCAACTTCAACGTGCTCATGGGGCTGAATAACTCATTCGGTGACATGCTACTGAACTTCGTAATGGGATCAATGTTCATCGTATTTCCGGACTTCTGGGTGTCCGCGCTCACCTGGGTAGGATTCCGTATGGGCGGCGCCTTGCAGGGCTTGTCGGATGGTTCGAGAGCAGCAGCCGTGGTCATTGCCTTGCGCCGCTCGATCTTGCGCAGCACCTCCAGCACATGCTGGCGGGACACCTCCACAATCGGCAGATCCCCCAGCCAAGGCAGGATGTCCTTGATGAAGTGGCGCTCGATCTGCACCAACGTGCTTTGTCACCCGCGCTTGAGGCTCAGCGCCCTGAAGGCCTTCCAGTCGATGAAGACTGAACGAAAGCAGTTCTCAGAAGCAGCGCAGGCAGCGAGGCGGCTTTCACGCCGGTCGGCGCGAGGATCGACGCCCTGGGCAACCAAGGCGCGCGCCTGATCCCATGCCTCCCTGGCCTCCTTGAGGCTGACGGCGGGATAGACGCCCATCGATATCCGGGCCTGCTTGCCCAGCCAGTAGAAACGGAAGTGCCACTGCTTGGCACCCTTGGCACCGACGAACAGTGCAAGGCCAGCGGTATCTTTGAGGGTGTAGTTCTTGCCGGTCGGCTTCGCCTGGCGGACGGCACTGTCGGTCAATGGCATGTGTACATCTCCCGGTCTCGTAAGGTCGAGGAGATGTATATCGATGCCCAAGGCCCAGCTCAGCCATCAATCCGCTACGCCAACTGCCCGGAATCGCTGTACTTAAAAATGTACTTGAATTTCGTGGCTACTGGTGGATTCAGGCAGACTGAGCTGGAACGAAAAAAGGCCCCGAAGGGCCTTTTTTCAACGACTTACAGACTTCCATGGAACTCTGCAGATCTATATTTGGAGCGGGAAACGAGACTCGAACTCGCGACCCCGACCTTGGCAAGGTCGTGCTCTACCAACTGAGCTATTCCCGCGTCGTGATGGGTGCCATTCTAGCGAAATCCAAAACGGCGTCAACCCCTTGATTCAAAAAAGTTTTATTTTTGTTCCGAGCCTTCGCGCAGGTGCGGCCAGGCCGCTACCAGGTAGTGCACCATCGACCACAATGTCAGCCCTGCCGCCACCAGTAGCAGCCCGTAACCCAGAATGACCCAGAACGTCACAGCAGGCGGGTTGGCCAGCAGAATCACCAGCGCCAGCATCTGTGCCGCGGTTTTCCACTTGCCCAGGTCGGACACCGCCACATGCGCCCGCGCGCCCAGCTCGGCCATCCACTCGCGCAGTGCCGATACCACGATCTCGCGGCCGATGATGACTGCAGCCGGCAGGGTCAGCCAGAAGTTGGCGTGCACCTGCACCAGCAGTACCAAAGCCACCGCTACCATCAGCTTGTCGGCCACCGGGTCCAGGAACGCGCCGAACGGGGTGCTCTGCTGCAGGCGACGCGCCAGGTAGCCGTCCAGCCAGTCGGTGGCGGCCGCCACCGCAAACACGCTGCTGGCGGCCATATAGCTCCAGTGATAGGGCATATAGAACAGCAGGATGAAGATCGGAATGAGCAGGACGCGTAGAACGGTGAGCAGGTTTGGAATATTCATCGGTACGACTGGCCGCAAGTTGAGCCCGGCATTCTACTCGCTATGCAGGCTGGCATAAATCGACTCGGCAAGCTTTTTACTGATGCCGGGGGCTTTGGCGATCTCATCGATACTGGCGCGGTTGAGCTCCTGCAGGCCGCCGAAATGTTTCAGCAGGTCGCGGCGGCGCTTGGGCCCTACCCCGGCCACATCCTCCAGGCTGGACACCCGACGGGCCTTGCCGCGGCGGGCGCGGTGGCCGGTAATGGCGAAACGGTGGGCTTCGTCGCGGATCTGCTGGATCAGGTGCAGGGCCGATGAATCGCCCTTGAGAGTGAATTCGTGGTGCACGTCGTTCAGGTAGAGGGTTTCGAAACCGGCCTTGCGGGTTACGCCCTTGGCCACGCCGAGCAAGGTAAGGTCGGTGAAACCCAGCTCCTGCATCACGTCGCGGGCCATGTTCAGCTGGCCTTTGCCGCCGTCCACCAGCAACACGTCGGGCAGCTTGCCTTCGCCATCCTTGATGCGCCCGTAGCGGCGGGTCAGCGCCTGATGCATGGCTGCGTAGTCGTCGCCGGCGGTGACACCTTCGATATTGAAGCGCCGGTAATCGGACTTCAGCGGGCCTTCCGGGCCGAACACCACGCAACTGGCCACGGTGGCTTCGCCGCTGGAATGGCTGATGTCGTAGCACTCCAGGCGCTGCGGTACTTCGTCCAGGCCGAGCACTTCGGCCAAGGCCTCGAAACGTGCAGCCATATGCTGGCGGTTGGCCAGGCGGGCGTTCAGCGCCTGTTCGGCGTTGGTTACCGCCAGCTGCTGCCAGCGAGCGCGGGTGCCACGCACCCGATGGCTGATGGACAGCTCACGGCCGCGCAGCGTGTGCAGCGCTTCGATGATGGCCTGGAAGTCTTCGTGAACAACGTTGACGATCAACTCGCTGGGCAATTCACGCTCGGCGTTGCCCAGGTAGTACTGGGACAGGAAGGCCGCCATGACCTCGGCCACCTCCTCCTCGATGCCCACCTGGGGAAAGAAGTTCTTGCTGCCCAGCACCCGGCCGCCGCGCACGCTGATCAGGTGCACGCAGGCGCCACCCGGGTTGACGAAAGCGGCAATGACGTCAACGTCGCCGCTGCCGCCTTCGATATATTGCTGGTCCTGCACGCGGCGCAGCAGGGCGATCTGGTCCCGCAACTCGGCGGCCTTTTCGAAATTGAGGGCCATGGCGGCCTTTTCCATTTCGGCATTCAGCTCATTGCCCAGCTGCTGGCTGCGACCTTCGAGGAACATCACCGAGTGGCGCACGTCTTCGGCGTACTCCTCGGCGCTGACCAGGTCAGTGCAGGGCCCTTTGCAACGCTTGATCTGGTACTGCAGGCACGGCCGGGTGCGGTTGGCGTAGTAGCTGTCTTCGCACTGGCGGACAGAGAACGCCTTTTGCAGCAGGCTCAGGCTCTCGCGGATGGCGCCGGCGCTGGGGTATGGGCCGAAGTAGCGGCCCTTGGCCTTTTTCGCCCCACGGTGAATGCCCAGCCGCGGAAACTCACCGTCGGACAAAAACACGTAGGGGTAGGATTTATCGTCGCGCAGCAGGATGTTGTACGGCGGGCGCCATTCCTTGATCAGGTTCTGCTCCAGCAACAACGCCTCGGTTTCGTTGGCGGTGATGGTGGTTTCGACCTGGGCAATGCGCGCAACCAGCGCGGTGGTCTTGGGCGCCAGGCCGGTCTTGCGGAAATAGCTGGTCAGGCGTTTCTTCAGGTTCTTGGCCTTGCCCACGTACAGCAGCCGGGCTTCGGCGTCGAACATTCGGTAAACGCCCGGGCGACCGCTGCAGGTCGCCAGAAATGCGCTGGCATCAAAAACTTGAGACATGAGGGTTTACAGGCTTGCGTCAACCATACCGTGGCGAACGGCCAGCAAGGTCAGTTCGACGTCGCTGGTGACCGAGAGTTTTTCAAAGATCCGATAACGGTAAGTATTGACGGTCTTGGGCGAGAGACACAACTTGTCGGAGATGATCTGCACTTTCTGGCAGCCGACGATCATCAGAGCAATCTGGATTTCCCGCTCGGACAACGCGTCGAACGGCGAGCCCTGCGGCTGGAACGGCTTGAGCGCCAGCTGCTGGGCAATCTGCGGGCTGATGTAGCGCTGGCCGGCGAAGGCCAGGCGAATGGCCTGGACCATTTCATCCAGGCCTGCGCCCTTGGTCAGGTAGCCGGCGGCACCGGCCTGCAACAGCCGCGTGGGGAACGGGTCGTCCTCGCACACGGTCACGGCTACCACCTTGATGTCCGGGTGGCTGCGCAACAGTTTGCGGGTGGCTTCCAGGCCGCCGATGCCAGGCATTTTCACGTCCATCAGCACCACGTCCGGCTTCAGCTCACGGGCCAGCTTGAGTGCCGACTCGCCCGAATCCCCCTCACCCACCACCTGCAGGCCATCGATGTCGGCGAGCATGCGCGTAATACCGGTTCGTACCAGATCGTGATCATCGACCACTAAGACCCTAATCAAGCACACACCTCGTCAGCAGGGCGATTGGATCCCGCCACCTTAACAAAAAATTTCACGGTGGGCCTAACGCATTGCTTCCGTCAGAAACGCCTGACGCTCAACTGTGAGAGACCGCACTGTTTGCCGGTTTTTTTCAGGGTTCGCCAATCGGCCCAGCAGGTGCCCGAGTGCCGCTTGATCATCGACCGACAATTGCCGGAAAGCCTTCAGCAAGGCGGACTCGTCCATGCTCAACCCGTCCAGCAGGGCCGGGGTGCGGATGCCGCTGAGCACGTACGACGCATCCACACCACGCGTCGCCAATGCCGCCAGGTAATCCACCCGCGGCATGCGTTCACCGCTCTCGTATTTGCCCTGGGCATTGGGTTCGACCCCACCGATATAGCCAAACACGCGCTGAGTCATGCCCAGTCGCTCACGCTCTTCCCGCAGACGCGGACCGATTCCATTCATAGGGGGTTCTCCTTTCCCTTGATTTTGCCGAGGCACTCCCCGCCTGCCGAAGGGCAGCCGTGGCTGTCAGCCTTCACTATGCCGATGCGCTGGGGTCGCGACAAGCCATCATTGAGCCACTAGTCGATGGTTCGCTGCATGCGTACAAAACAGTCGTCCTCGCCCATTTCGACAAAGCCGTGGCGCCGATAAAGCAGGCGGGCCGGGTTGCTGCGAAATACCATCAGCCGCAGCAGCGGCAGGCCGCGCTGCCTGGCCCACAGGACAAGTTGCTCCAGCACCCAACTACCCACCCCGTGACCGCGGTGCTCGGGCAGCAGGTGCAACTCGCGGATGAACAGCGCCTGACGGTCCTGGCTGAGGCTGCAAAAGCCCAGCAAGGTGTCCCCGTCGGTCACCAGCCACTGCTCGCGCCAGCCCCAGGCTTCGTCGAAAGCCTCCTCTATCCAGAGCAGGTGGTATTCGCGGTAGTACGGCAGCATGGCGCGGCGGGTGAGGTCGCGGGCGAAGGTGCAGTGGCTGTCGTTTGCCGGGGTCAGGTTCAGGGGCATCACACAATGTGCTCTCGGGGTTTCCAGGCATCGATCAATGGCCATAACACACGGGTGAACTGCCGGGCCCGCGCTTGTCCAGTTCGTCTTCCAGCCAGTCGGCCAGCACCCGGGCATTGTTGTGCTCGGTGTCCTTGCCGGCATACAGCAATGTCAGCGTGCCTTGCTCTGCCATGCCCAGCAGCGGGTACCAGTGCTCGGGGTGAGCGGCCAGCTCTTGCTGGTAACGCTGGGTGAAACCGGCGAAATCCAGTTCGCCCTGGTGAAGTGACCTGCGCAGCTGATCCGAAGGTGCCACCTCACGCATCCACTGGCCGTGCAGGTCTTGCTTGCGCTTGTTGCGCGGCCACAAGCGGTCGACCAGCACCCGCTGGCCGTCTTCAACCTCGACCGCAGCGTAGACGCGCTTGCAGCGGATCATGGAGTTCTCCTGCCGTTAGCATCTGTCTTGAG
The DNA here is from genome assembly GCF_059295255.1 of Pseudomonas sp. 8_5_2. Lineage (NCBI taxonomy): Bacteria > Pseudomonadati > Pseudomonadota > Gammaproteobacteria > Pseudomonadales > Pseudomonadaceae > Pseudomonas > Pseudomonas sp. 8_5_2. Next base: position 1,939,432 of record NZ_CM181238.1, on the reverse strand, counting down.
CCTAGATAATTGATCGAGGTCGCGGGCAGGTGCGGTTTGTTTTTTTTGCTCTAGGCCCGCACAGCCACCATCAACCCGGAATCTTCAGCCCACGCTGCACCGCCGGCCGCTCAAGGAACACCGCCAGCACTCGCTGCACTTCCTTGAACTGATCAAACCCAACCAGCTCGCTCGCGTTGTAACGCTCCACCAGGTTGCGCACCCACGGCAAGATCGCGATGTCGGCGATGCTGTATTCGTCGACCATCCACTGCCGGCCCTTCAAGTGCCGGTCCAGCACACCCAGCAGCCGTTTGGACTCATTCACATAACGGTCCCGGGGGCGCTTGTCCTCGTATTCCTTGCCGGCAAAGAAGTGGAAGAACCCGACCTGGCCGAACATCGGCCCGATGCCGCCCATCTGGAACATCAGCCACTGCAAGGTCAGGTAGCGTTGGGCCGGGTCCAGGCTCAACAACTTCCCGCTCTTTTCCGCCAGGTACTGCAGAATCGCCCCCGACTCGAACAGCGGCAGCGGCTTGCCGCCGGGGCCGTTGGGGTCGAGGATGGCGGGGATCTTGTTGTTGGCGCTGAGCGAGATGAACTCGGGGCTCAGCTGGTCATCGCTTTCGAAGCTGACCTTGTGCGGCTCGTAGGCCAGGCCGATTTCTTCGAGCATGATCGACACCTTGACGCCGTTGGGCGTCGGCAGTGAATACAGCTGCAGCCATTCAGGGTGTCGGGCGGGCCATTTGCGGGTGATGGGGAACGCACTGAGATCGGTCATGATCAACCTTGCCTGTGGAATGAACCTGCCACTCTAGAGGCATCCCGGGCGGCTGACCATCACCGACCGCGCATGACCGTGGCCCGTTCAGGCCTGACCGTGGGCCTTGAGCTTGAGCTTTTCGGTATCGACGCGCACGAACACCGAGTCGGCGGTGACGGTCAGCACATCGCCGGCCCAGACTTCGCAGAGCACGCGGGTCTTGCGCCCTGTTTCACCTTCCACGCGGGCTTTGAGCAGCAGCTCGACGCCCATCGGCGTGGGCTTCAGGTAGGTCAGGTTGAGCGTGCCGGTCACGCAGTCGATACGCGGCAAGCTGCCCGGCTCGCGGCCTTCGTTACGGTAGTGGTAGGCCATGGCTGTCCAGTTGGAGTGGCAGTCGACCAGCATCGCCAGCAGGCCACCGTAGACCAGGCCGGGCCAGCCGATGAAGGTACTGTCGGGCGCGTGACGGCACAGCAGGTGGATGCCATCGGCATCCCAATGGCTTTGCAGGTGCAGGCCGCTGGGGTGCGAGCAACCGCAGCCGTAGCAGGTGCCGTCTGGCGCAGCGAGGGCCTGGAGGGAAAGGTTCTGGTTGTTCATACGCTTCCTGTGCTTATTGATATGGGGGCGCGCAACGCCCCCATTAAAGCAGAAACATCAGGCCGTCTGGGCGACCACCCTGGCGCGCCGCTGGGTCAGCGAAACCAGCAGGATGAACGCGGTCACCCCGGCGGTCATCAGCGTTTCATAACGGTAGGCATCGCTGAACAGCATGTAGCCCAGCACCATGACAATGGTGCCGATCACCAGCCAGGTCAGCCACGGGAACAGCCACATCTTCAGCTCTAGCGGCCGCCCTTCACGGTCAGCACGGGCACGCATGCGCAGCTGCGACACGGCGATCACCAGGTACACCAGCAAGGCGATGGCACCGGTGGTCGACAACAGGAATCCGAACACCTTCCCCGGGAACACATAGTTGACCAGGCAACCGGCAAACCCGGCCAGGGTCGAGAGGATGACCGCGACAGTGGGCACACCCGAACCGGAGATGCGCTTGGTCATGCTCAGCGCCTGGCCACGGGCGCCCAGCGAATAGAGCATGCGCGAGGCGGTGTACAGGCCCGAGTTCATGCAACTGGTCACTGCCACCAGCACCACCAGGTCGACCAGCAGCTTGGCGCCCGGCACGTTCAGCACTTCCAGCACACGCTGGAACGAGCCAACGGCTTTCAGTGCAGGGTCATTCCAGGCAACCAGCGACACCACAAGGAAGATCGACGCCAGGTAGAAGATGGCAATGCGGTACACCACCAGGTTGGTGGCGCGGCGGATCTTGTCTTTCGGGTTGGCGGTTTCGTCAGCGGCAATGGTGACGATTTCGGCGCCGAAGAACGAGAAGATGGTGATCAGCACGCCCCCCAGCACGGTACCGAAGCCGTTCGGCATGAAGCCGCCGTTGTCCCATAGCCGACTCACCCCGGACACCTCGGCCAGCGGCCAGAAGCCGAATATCGCCAGGCTGCAGACCACGATGAAGGCAATGATTGCCACCACCTTGACCAGCGCGAACCAGTATTCGACGGCGCCGAAGTTCTTCACGCTGATCAGGTTGGTACCCGACAGCACCAGCATGATCAGGAAGGCGAACAGCCAGGACGGCACGCCGGGGAAGTAGGCATGCAGGATGTCTGCGCCAGCAATGGCCTCGACCGGAATGATCAGTACCCAGAACCACCAGTACAGCCAGCCAATGGTAAAGCCCGCCCAGGGGCCGATGGCTTCGGAGGCATAGGTGGAAAACGAGCCACTGTTGGGGTTGGCGATGGCCATTTCGCCGAGCATGCGCATCACCAGCAGGACCAGCAGCCCGGTCATGGCGTACGAAATGAGGATGGCCGGGCCTGCGGTGGCAATGGCGTTGGAGGAGCCGATGAACAGGCCGGCGCCGATGATACCGGCGATGGAGATCATGGAAACCTGACGGGAAGTCAGGCCGTGCTGCAGGGAACGCTGTTTCTTGTTGTCTAGCGAAGCCATGAAGAACCCTCGAATGGGTCGGCCGCGGCGAGGCGGCTGAAGGTCGGAGCAGAATTCTTGTAAATTTCTGATGGACGTTGTTGTTGTTTTGTTGATGCCGGAAACGGGTACTGGCCTCCTCTTCGCACGACCGGTTGTAATCGTTGATCCAGGTCAGTATTAATCTATAGGCCGGGGTCAACAAACGACCTTTTCGAACCACATGATTCCGCTTTGGAATGAACTTCATCATTTTTTGCTCGGTATGTGCCCGTCATGTCCAAACGCCTGATGCCTTCGACTACCGCCCTCCAGTGCTTCGAGGCGGCCGCCCGCCATCTCAGCTTCACCCGCGCGGCCCAGGAACTGCACCTGACCCAGAGCGCGGTCAGCAAGCAGGTGGCGCAGCTGGAGGACATGCTCTCGCACTCGCTGTTCCAGCGCATTCGCCGGCGCCTGCACCTGACCCCGGCCGGTGCGCTGTACCTCACCGAAGTGAACAAGATCCTCACCCAGATCGACATCTCCAGCCGCTACATCCTCAGCTATGGCGATGAGACCGAAGTGCTGCGCATCGCCACCCAGCCCACCTTCGGTGCCCGCTGGCTGGTGCCCAAGCTCAAGGGTTTCGGCGACCGCTACCCGCGTATTCACCTGGATGTACGCAACGAACTGGAGCCGTTCGACCTGGTCCAGGCCAAGGCTGACATCGCCTTTTTCTTCGGCCAGGGCACCTGGCCCGGGGCAACCTGCATCGAGTTGTTCAGCGAAGAAGTGGTGCCGGTATGCAGCCCTCAGCTGCTGGCCAATCACCCGTTCGCCAGCGCCCAGGCGCTGACCGAGCACCGTTTGTTGCAATGCGTGTCGCGCCCCGAGGCCTGGCATGAATGGTTTCTGGGGCTGGGGCTGCATAGCCAGAACAGCTACCACGGGCCGCGTTTCGACACGTTCTACCTGTGCATTCGCGCGGCCATCGCTGGCTGCGGCATTGCCTTGATTCCGCGCTACCTGGTAGCCGAGGAGCTCAGCGAAGGCAAGCTGGTGGTGGCCTGGGACCACCCGGTGGCAAGCAATGGCAGGCACTTCATTGCGCATGCCGAGCATGCCGCCGAGGTGCCCAAGATACGGGCCTTTGTGCAGTGGATTCGCGAGCGGGTGGCTGAGGGGGATTGATTACTCCTGTGCAAGCCCGCGAAGAGGCCGGCACAGCCAACACAAAACAATGGCCAGATCACGAATCCATGGAATGACCGCAATCAATTAATTCGTTTGCAGAACACCCCGCCAACACGCTTGGATAATAAGAAACTCGAACAAGGTCCGCGTGCCACATGAACCAGGAAAGTATCAGCCAATCCATTGCCATCGTTCACCCGATCACACTTTCCCATGGCCGCAATGCCGAAGTCTGGGACACCGACGGTAAACATTACATCGACTTCGTCGGCGGTATCGGCGTCCTCAACCTGGGCCATTGCAACCCGGCCGTTGTCGAAGCGATCCAGGCCCAGGCCACCCGCCTCACCCACTACGCCTTCAACGCCGCCCCGCATGGCCCGTACCTGGAGCTGATGGCGCAGCTGAGCCAGTTCGTGCCAGTCAGCTACCCGTTGGCCGGCATGCTCACCAACAGCGGCGCAGAAGCTGCAGAAAACGCCCTCAAGGTGGCCCGCGGAGCCACCGGCAAACGCGCCATCATCGCCTTCGACGGCGGCTTCCATGGCCGCACCCTGGCCACCCTGAACCTCAACGGCAAGGTCGCCCCGTACAAGCAGCGGGTCGGCGAACTGCCGGGGCCGGTGTACCACCTGCCCTACCCCAGCGCCGACAACGGGGTTACCTGCGAACAGGCGCTCAAGGCCATGGAGCGCCTGTTCAGCGTCGAGCTGGCTGTGGAGGACGTGGCGGCATTCATCTTCGAGCCGGTACAGGGTGAAGGCGGCTTCCTCGCGCTCGACCCGATGTTCGCCCAGGCCCTGCGCCGTTTCTGCGACGAACACGGCATCCTGATCATCATCGACGAGATCCAGTCGGGCTTCGGCCGTACCGGCCAGCGCTTCGCCTTCCGGCGCCTGGGCATCGAGCCTGATCTGCTGCTGCTGGCCAAGAGCATCGCCGGCGGCATGCCGCTGGGTGCGGTGGTGGGGCGCAAGGACCTGATGGCATCGCTGCCCAAGGGCGGCCTGGGTGGCACCTATTCGGGCAACCCGATTGCCTGTGCGGCAGCCTTGGCCAGCCTGGCGCAGATGACCGACGAAAACGTGGCCACATGGGGGGAGCGCCAGGAGCAGGCGATCGTCAGCCGCTACCAACGCTGGAAGGCATCAGGCCTGAGCCCGTTCATCGGCCGCCTGACCGGGGTGGGCGCCATGCGCGGCATCGAGTTCGTCAATGCCGACGGCAGCCCGGCACCGGCGCAACTGGCCAAGGTGATGGAAACGGCGCGGGCCAAGGGCCTGCTGCTGATGCCAAGCGGCAAGGCGCGGCACATCATCCGCCTGCTGGCACCGCTGACCATCGAGGCCGAGGTGCTCGAGGCAGGCCTGGATATTCTCGAGCAATGCCTCGCAGAGTTGAACTAAAGCTTAAAGGCCCAGCTCTTCCGGGGTCAGCATATCGGACTCGAAGGCAATCCAGCCGCCTTCGAGCTCGGCGTGGCCGTTGACGATCGGGCCATAGTAGGTCAGCCCGTTCTCCAGGGTCACACAGATGTGCGTGGCATTTTTTTCAGGGGCCGCGAGCGTACCGACGAAATGCACCTTCTTCAGGGTTTCGGTGACCGCCTCCAGGCCTACGCGCATTTTGGGGTTTTCCGAGGCCTCGATATCGCCCCCACGGTCTTCGGCGCTGATGGTTACGGTGGCGGTATAGGGGTACTTGGTGCTCAAGCGGGTTACCTCAAAGGGATGTGTAGGCTTAACAGGCGCGTAGAGTACGGCAGGCGGTCGCGGTTGTCTCTACCGGCCGGTTCGCGGGTCCACCCGCGAACCGGCCGGGCCTGCAAAAGATGATCTGGCAGCCCCGATCTGTTAGGGTGCCCGCCGATGCACGCCACACCACACGAGGATCCCGAGTGAGCGCCGAAGAACCCCTTATCGCCGACCTGTTCGATGTCGACAAACGCCTGTCCCTCAGGCCCGTCGTGGACTTCAACAGCTACCTGCGCAACGCCTTTGGCGAAGGCCCGTGCCGCTGCCACCGCTGCACCGAAGGTGCCGACGAAAGCACCTACAGCCATGCTCACAATTTCACTTTTGACGGTGGCCAATGGCATCGCCGCTTCGCCAGCACTGCCGGCAGCGATGTTGCCCAGTTCCTGAAAAAAGCCTGGCTGTCGTACACCAAGGCCGACCTCAACCTGATCGGCACGCTGGACCTGACCACCCTCAAGACCTTCACCGACGCCGCCCTGCACACCCGCCTGCTGGCGCTGTTGCCAGCCAGCGGCCTGGCCCGCGAAGTGGAAGGCCAGTGGCTGCTGCAGGCCCAGGCCGACTGACGGCCCGGCGGCGCGGCAGGATTCTACCGGTCTGCTAACGTGGGGGAATCCGCCCATCCGCAGGTAGTCCGCCATGGCCCGCACCACGCCCATCGAGCTGTACCGCAACATCGGCATCGTCGCCCACGTCGACGCTGGCAAGACCACCACTACCGAGCGGATCCTGTTCTACACCGGGGTCAACCACAAGATGGGCGAGGTGCACGATGGCGCCGCGACCATGGACTGGATGGCTCAGGAACAGGAGCGCGGCATCACCATCACCTCGGCAGCGACCACGGCCTTCTGGCAGGGCTCGACCAAGCAGTTTGCCGACAAGTACCGCTTCAACATCATCGACACCCCCGGCCACGTCGACTTCACCATCGAGGTCGAGCGCTCGCTGCGCGTGCTGGATGGGGCGGTGGTGGTGTTCAGCGGCGCCGACGGGGTCGAGCCGCAGTCCGAAACAGTCTGGCGCCAGGCCAACAAGTACCATGTGCCGCGGCTGGCCTACATCAACAAGATGGACCGCCAGGGCGCCGATTTCCTGCGCGTGGTCAAGCAGATCGACAAGCGCCTGGGGCATCACCCGGTGCCTATCCAGCTGGCCATCGGCAGCGAAGAAAACTTTATCGGACAGATCGACCTGGTGAAGATGAAGGCCATTTACTGGAATGACGCCGACAACGGCACCAGCTACCGCGAAGAAGAAATACCCGACCACCTGCAGGCCCTGGCCGACGAATGGCGGGCACACATGATAGAGGCCGCGGCCGAGGCAAATGACGAGCTGACCCTGAAGTTTCTCGACGGCGAGGAACTGAGCATCGACGAGATCAAGGCGGCCCTGCGCCAGCGCACCATCGCCAACGAAATCGTGCCGACCATCCTCGGCTCCTCGTTCAAGAACAAAGGCGTGCCGCTGATGCTCGATGCGGTCATCGACTACCTGCCTGCGCCATCCGAGATCCCGGCTATCAAGGGCACCGACCCGGATAATGAAGAGCACCATCTGGAACGCCACGCCGACGACAACGAGCCGTTTTCAGCCTTGGCCTTCAAGATCGCCACGGACCCGTTCGTCGGCACCCTGACCTTTGCCCGCGTCTATTCCGGTGTACTGAGCTCCGGCAACGCGGTGCTCAATTCGGTGAAGGGCAAGAAGGAACGCATCGGCCGCATGGTGCAGATGCACGCCAACCAGCGCGCGGAAATCAAGGACGTGTGTGCCGGTGACATCGCCGCGCTGATCGGCATGAAGGACGTGACCACCGGCGACACCCTGTGCGCCATCGACAACCCGATCATCCTTGAGCGCATGGATTTCCCCGACCCGGTGATATCCGTGGCGGTGGAACCGAAAACCAAGGCCGACCAGGAAAAAATGGGCATCGCCCTGGGCAAGCTGGCCCAGGAAGATCCTTCGTTCCGGGTGCGCACCGACGAGGAGACCGGGCAGACCATCATCTCCGGCATGGGCGAGTTGCACCTGGACATCATCGTCGACCGCATGCGCCGCGAGTTCAATGTCGAGGCCAACATCGGCAAGCCGCAGGTGGCCTACCGCGAAAAAATCCGCAACACCTGCGAGATCGAGGGACGCTTCGTGCGCCAGTCTGGTGGGCGCGGGCAATATGGCCACTGCTGGATCCGCTTCGCCCCCGGTGATGAGGGCAAGGAAGGCTTGGAATTCGTCAACGAGATTGTCGGCGGCGTGGTACCGCGTGAGTACATCCCGGCGATCCAGAAAGGCATCGAGGAGCAGATGAAGAACGGCGTGCTCGCTGGCTACCCTTTGATCAACCTCAAGGCTGCGGTGTTCGACGGCTCCTACCACGACGTCGATTCCAACGAAATGGCTTACAAGATCGCCGCCTCGATGGCCACCAAGCAGCTGTCGCAAAAAGGGGGGGCGGTGTTGCTGGAACCGGTGATGAAGGTCGAGGTGGTCACCCCCGAAGAGTATCAGGGTGACATCATGGGCGATCTCAGCCGGCGCCGCGGCATGATCCAGGACGGCGACGAGACGCCAGCCGGCAAGGTGATTCGCGCCGAGGTGCCGTTGGGGGAAATGTTCGGCTACGCCACTTCGATGCGCTCGATGACCCAAGGGCGGGCCAGCTACACCATGGAGTTCACCCGCTACGCCGAGGCCCCGGCAAGCATTGCCGATGGCATCGTCAAGAAGAACCGCGGCGAGTGATTTTCGCCTGTACTGGCCTCTTCGCGGCTAAAGCCGCTCCCACACTCTGGGGGAGAGGCTTTAGCCGCGAAGAGGCCGGTACAGGCAAAGACAATTCTCAATGCTGCTCGCCAGCCCGCTTCAACAGTTTCTTGCACCGCTCCGACAAATGCACCACGCGCAAATGCTTGCCGGCCTTGGCGTACCGCTCGCGCAAGGTGGTCAACGCGGCCACTGCCGAGTAATCGACAAAGCTCAGGTGCTGGCAATCCAGCGTGACCTTGGCCGGGTCGTTGGCCGGGTCGAACTGGTTCAGGAACGGCGCGGTCGAGGCAAAGAACAACGTCCCATGCACCTGGTAACGCTTGCCCCCCTCCCCGTCGTCATGGCTGTCGGCGTAAAGCTCGCGGGCATGCTGCCAGGCAAAGTTCACCGCCGCGATGATGATGCCGAACATCACCGCCATGGCCAGGTCGGTGAGCACCGTGACCACTGTCACCGCAATGATCGCCAGCACATCGCTCACCGGCACCTTGTGCAGCACCCGCAACGACGCCCAGGCGAAGGTCTGCTGGGCCACCACGAACATGACCCCGACCAGCGCCGCCAGCGGAATACGCTCGATCAAAGGCGACAGGAACAACACGAACAGCAGAATCATCACCCCGGCCACCACCCCTGACAGCCGGCCACGGCCATTGGAGCTGAGGTTGATCACGGTCTGGCCGATCATCGCGCAACCGCCCATGCCACCGCACAACCCCGAAACCATGTTCGCTGCACCCAGGGCCACGCATTCGCGGTCCGGGTAGCCACGGCTTTCGGTAATTTCATCGGTCAGGTTAAGCGTTAGCAGGGTTTCCAGCAGGCCGACCATGGCCATCAGCACCGCGTAGGGAGCGATGATTTTCAGGGTTTCCAGGTTCCATGGCACATCCGGCAGCGCCAGCACTGGCAGGCCGCCAGCGATGTGCGCCATGTCGCCCAGGGTGCGGGTAGGCAGGTCGAGCAGGTACACCAGCAGGCCAACGCCGAGGATCGCTACCAGCGCGGGGGGTACCGCGCGGGTCAGTTTCGGCAGCACATAGACCACCAGCATGGTCAGCGCCACCAGGCCGATCATGAGGTACAGCGGCGCGCCGCCGAGCCAATGCTCACCCTGCTTGAAATGCTCAAGCTGAGCCAGGGCGATGACGATGGCCAGGCCGTTGACGAAGCCGAGCATGACCGGGTACGGCACCAGGCGCACCAGCTTGCCCAGGCGCAGCAGGCCGAACAGGATCATCACCACCCCACCCAGCAGCACCGTGGCCAGCAGGTACTGCGCACCGTGCTGCACCACCAGGGCGACGATCACCACCGCCATCGAGCCGGCAGCGCCGGAGATCATTCCCGGCCGGCCACCGAACAGCGCTGTCAGGGTGCAAATGATGAACGCCCCGTAAAGCCCCATCAGCGGGTTGAGGTGGGCCACCAAGGCAAAGGCGATGCACTCGGGCACCAGGGCGAACGAGGTGGTCAGGCCGGCGAGCAGGTCGGCGCGTAGTCGGGCGGGTTTCATGGGCATCCTGGAAAGCAGTCCGGGCGGACGTTACAAAAACAAGGGGCGCGATGTTACGTAATTTGTCTGACAGCGACCAGCGCAAGGGTAGCTAGCGCCCGGTACGGGTCAACCACTCGGCCATGGCTGCATCCTCCAGCGCATACTCACCACGGTTGGCCTTCCACACCAGTTCCTTGTCGCGCAGGGCATCCAAAGCCTTCTGTACATTGGGCGTGCTGGCATTGGCTTCGGCCTGGGCCCGTTCCAGCTTGCGGCTGACGTCGATCAAGGTCTGCTCGGTGAACGGCGAAAACGGCTGACGGCCCCGCGTGCGCTCGGCCATCACCTCCAGCACCGCCCGCTGCAACGGCGAAAGTTCGTTCCAGGCGCTTTCATAGTCGCTCCACACCCCAGCCTGATGGTTGAGCGCGCCGTTGCGCAGCAGTTCACCCAGGTTGCCGGCCTCGCCCAGGCCGACACTGACCTCGGCCAACAGCTTGTTGAGCATTTCCGGGCGCCGACCGACCAGTTCGAAGGCGTATGCCAGGTCTTCGGCCTTGAACTGGTTGCTGTCGGCCAGGCGACCATTCCAGAGCTCGGTGATGAACTCGACATAGTCACGCCCAAGCAACGGAAAGGGGGTGATGCTGGCACCAAAAAACGGCTGCTTGCTCTTGAGCACCAGGTTGGCCAGCTTGTCACGGCTCGAGCCCGTGAACACCAGCCGCAGCCCGTCCGGGCGGTCGCCACGGTTGAGATGGTCCCGCGCAGCCTTGAGGGCGAACATCGCATTCAGGCCGTCTTCGCTATTGAGGGCGTGCTGGGCCTCGTCGATGATCAGCACCACCAGTTGCCCCGACACCTGATGCAAAACAGCCAGCGCCTGGGCCAGCGTGGTGCCCGCCGGCAGTTGTGGCCGAGTGAAATCCCAGCTGAGCGTGCGCAGCAGGTTTATCTTGTCGATACCGGCCTTCTTCGCCGTTCTGGCCAGCGCGCTTTCGAACCCGCTCAAAGCGACACCGATAGCGCCACTGATGAGCTCCGCCGGGGCAGCGTCACGGTCTGACCAGAGGTCGACGTACACCGGCAGCCAGCCGCGATTCACGCATTCCGGGATGAAGTCGTTGTTGAGGAAGGTACTTTTACCGGTACGTCGAGGCGCGGCCAGAAACATGCCCGAGCTGTAATCCACCAGCGACTCGCCGGCCAAATCCTGGGCCAGCGCCTTGGCCAGCTGATCTCGACGCAGGAGCGAGCGGGTCGGAGACATGTGACTATCCTCAATTATCTACCAAACTATAATTTATAGCCTACAAGATAAAACAAGATAAAACACCCATCTGGGCTTCGCTGTCGACGGGGCAAACCTCCGCCCAGATGCCGATGCGTGATCCAGATCCGGCACAAAGCCTGCAAATTTGCCATCATGTTGACTCTACCTGCGGAGATCATGGACATGCCGCTACGCCCCCTTCTCGCGTCCCTGCTGCTGACCGTCAGCCTGAGCGCACAGGCCGCCACCGAAGTCGTACCCTTGCAGCACCGCAGCAGCGCCGAACTGCTGCCCGCCGCGCAGGCGTTCATCGGCAAGGACGGTACCGTCAGCGCCTTCGAGAACAAGCTGATCGTCAACGCCAGCCCCGAACGCATCGACGACCTGCGGACCTTGCTGCAACAACTGGACACCGCCGCCAAACGCCTGCTGATCAGCGTCGACAACAGTGACAGTAACTTCCAGGACAACCGCGGCAATGCACGCGTCATCCATTACGGCACCAGCAACCGTGAAGGCGGCCTGCAGCAGATTCAAGCCAGCGAAGGCCAGCCAGCCTTGATCCAGGTTGGCCAGAGCATCCCCATCACCAGCACCAGCACCGACGGTTACGGGCGCATCCAGAGCAACACCGAATACCGCAATGTGACCCAAGGCTTCTACGTCACCCCAAGCCTCAGCGGCGACACGGTGCGTCTGCAAATAAGCAGCAATAATGACCGCATCAGCCACGAACGTGCAGATGTAGTGAAAGTGCAAAGTACCGACACGACCGTCACCGGCAAGCTTGGCGAATGGATCACCCTGGCAGGCTACAACCAGCAGAGCCAAGCCGAGCGCAGCACGTCAAGCCGCAGTTACAGCGCCCAGCGCGGTGAAAACATGACTTTGCGTGTCAAAGTCGACCTTCTAGACTGAAATCAGGCAATTCAAGGCCTCGACCAAAGGCCTTGAAACTGACTGCCAAGTCGCATTAGACCAAAGATGTAGTAAGCAATAAAAAGCACTACAAAACATTTGACAGTGTCTTTTTCCCAAGGGCATGATGGCCTCGCTCCCGCTAATCAGGGGCCCTGGCAAGGGCCTTCGAGGCGTACTCCTCCCACCCCTGGAGGCGTCTCGTGTCTATACGGCCCACAAGGCGGTTCGACGGGATTGCGACTGCAACGAAGAAGTTGTCCCGAGGGACGGAAGCGCATCACCGCAGTACTGGCAATCGCGAAGCACCGCAGCAAGGCAACCACGAGCCGACCTGCCGGAGCACACCGTCGCCTGGCCTGCCCACCCTTCCCCTTCGAGCCTTCGCGTTCGCCGCCGCACTCCTGCGAACAGGACAGCCGCCTGGCTCCTGATCTGCTCCGAGCATCAGCACAATTAACCCAAGATCGATGCGACGAGGTTTATTTCCATGGCACTGACACGCGAACAGCAAATTGCAGCCCTCGAGAAAGACTGGGCCGAAAACCCGCGCTGGAAAGGCGTGACCCGTACCTACACCGCCGCTGATGTCGTTCGCCTGCGTGGCTCCCTGCAGCCAGAGCACACCCTGGCCCGCCAGGGCGCAGAAAAACTGTGGAAGCTGGTCACCCAGGGTGCCCACCCGTCCTTCCGCCCAGAAAAAGATTTCGTCAACTGCATGGGCGCCCTCACCGGCGGTCAGGCAGTGCAGCAGGTCAAGGCCGGCATCCAGGCCATCTACCTGTCCGGCTGGCAGGTTGCCGCCGACAACAACTCGGCCGAGTCGATGTACCCTGACCAGTCGTTGTACCCGGTCGACTCGGTACCGACCGTGGTCAAGCGCATCAACAACTCGTTCCGCCGCGCCGACCAGATCCAGTGGAAAGCAGGCAAGAACCCGGGCGACGACGGCTACATCGACTACTTCGCGCCAATCGTGGCCGACGCCGAAGCCGGTTTCGGCGGTGTGCTCAACGCCTACGAACTGATGAAGAACATGATCGAAGCGGGCGCCGCCGGCGTGCACTTCGAAGACCAGTTGGCCTCGGTGAAAAAATGCGGCCACATGGGTGGCAAGGTACTGGTACCGACCCAGGAAGCCGTGCAGAAGCTGGTGGCCGCGCGCCTGGCCGCTGACGTGTCGGGCGTACCGACCATCATCCTGGCCCGCACCGACGCCAACGCCGCTGACCTGCTGACCAGCGACTGCGACCCGTACGACCAGCCGTTCGTGATCGGCGAGCGCACCCGTGAAGGTTTCTACAAGGTACGCGCCGGCCTCGACCAGGCCATTTCCCGCGGCCTGGCCTACGCGCCGTATGCCGACCTGATCTGGTGCGAAACCGCCAAGCCGGACCTGGACGAAGCCCGCCGCTTCGCCGAAGCGATCAAGAAGGAATACCCGGACCAGATCCTGTCGTACAACTGCTCGCCGTCCTTCAACTGGAAGAAGAACCTGGACGACGCCACCATCGCCAAGTTCCAGCGCGAGCTGTCGGCGATGGGCTACAAGCACCAGTTCATCACCCTGGCCGGCATCCACAACATGTGGCACGGCATGTTCAACCTGGCGCACGACTACGCCCGCAACGACATGACCGCCTACGTGAAGCTGCAGGAGCAGGAATTCGCTGACGCCAGCAAAGGCTACACCTTCGTGGCGCACCAGCAGGAAGTGGGTACTGGCTACTTCGACGACATGACCACCGTGATTCAGGGTGGGGCATCGTCGGTGACTGCGCTGACTGGCTCGACCGAGGAAGAGCAGTTCCACTGATAGTGGGTGGCGGTTGAGTAAAGGCCCGGGGCTTGTAAAAGCGCCGGGCCTTTATTTTTAACGGTACCGGCCTTTCACGGGTGAACCCGCTTGACGCGCTCTCTGTGGGAGCCGCGCTTGCCGGCGATAGGCTGCGAAGCAGCCTCAATACAAGCGACACCATTCTGACGGATTGTGAGCGACTTGAAACGTTGGGGCCGCTGTGCGGCCCATCGCCGGCAAGCGCGGCTCCCACACCGAATGCGCAGGGCTAGCGCGCAGAGTTCCCGTCGCGAGAGCTCAGCCCGGAAGGGCTGGGTGATCTCCCAAACGTACTGCGCGCATTTCGAAGGCCGCGGTGATCCTGTGAGAGCCGCGCTTGCCGGCGATGGGCTGCGAAGCAGCCCCAAACAAGCGACACCATTCTGACGGCTTGTGAGTGACTTGAAACGTTGGGGCCTCTGCGCGGCCCATCGCCGGCAAGCGCGGCTACCACACCGAATGCGCAGGGCTTGCGCGCAGAGTTCCCGGCGCGAGAACCCGGAAGGGCTGGATGATCTCCCAAACGTACTGCGCGCATTTCGAAGGCCGCGGTGATCCTGTGGGAGCCGCGCTTGCCGGCGATGGGCTGCGAAGCAGCCTCAATACAAGCGACACCATTCTGACGGATTGTGAGCGACTTGAAACGTTGGGGCCGCTGTGCGGCCCATCGCCGGCAAGCGCGGCTCCCACACCGAATGCGGAGGGCTTGCGCGCAGAATTCCCGGCGCGAGAACCCGGAAGGGCTGGATGATCTCCCAAACGTACTGCGCGCATTTCGAAGGCTGCAGTGAGCCTGTGGGAGCCGCGCTTGCCGGCGACGGCTGCGAAGCAGCCCCAATACAAGCGACACCATTCTGACGGATTGTGAGCGACTTGAAACGTTGGGGCCGCTGTGCGGCCCATCGCCGGCAAGCGCGGCTCCCACACCGAATGCGCAGGGCTTACCCCGCCAAAGGGCCGAAACAGGCCAAAGCAAAACCCAGGATCAGGTCTATGCTTGTGGCAGCACAGCAGCAAGGACCGCCCATGCCTCGTCCAAGCCACCTGACCATTCTCGCCCTGGCCGCCGCTACCCTCTATCTATATGCACTGGCCAGCGACAACACCCTGCTCGCCTTGCTGGCCAAACCCATCCCGGTGCTGGCCATGATCGCCTGGCTGCGCAGCGCACCCGCCTCACCCTATCGCACATGGATCTCGATTGGCCTGGCCTGCTCGGTACTCGGCGATATCCTGCTGGCCATCCCCGCCGACCTGTTCGTGTTCGGCCTGGTCGCATTCCTCTTTGCCCACCTGGCCTACCTGCGCGCCTATTGCGGCCAGACCTTGCGTCCCGCCCTAGCCCCACTCCTGCTCAGCACCCTCATCGGCATCACCCTGTTCAGCGTGCTCGCCAGCCACGGCCTCGGCCCACTATTGATCCCGGTTGCCCTGTACGCGCTGGCGATCAGCGCCATGCTGTGGCGAGCCCTGGCCTGCGGCGGCATGGCTGCACTGGGTGCCGGCCTCTTCGTATTCTCCGACAGCCTGATAGGCATCGACCGCTTTGTCAGCCCGTTTGCCGCCGCACCGTACCTGATCATCCTCGCCTACTGGCTCGGCCAGTGGGCGATCGCTTCATCAGTCGGTCATCGCTCAATCGATAAAGTATTGACCCAGAGCGGTGCAAGCGGCGCCGGAAGCTGCTAGAACACGAGACGTTCGCATCTGCAAGCAGGAGGAATCGCCAGCTAAACTTTACAAGGCACAGAACAGCCCAATTAAAAGGCATCACTTCAAATGGTGTTAATTATCATTACGAAAATTGTAATTCGTTACCAGCCGCAAGAAACATAATTAACAAAACCGCACGCAATGCCCGAATTCCAAGGCTTTCAGCCGGTTACATCAGGTTTTTGTTCTTAATCCTACGAATAAAAGTGCTACAGAAATTTTACTTGCACGGGGTTTACCCATAAAATCAGCGCGATTGATTCAGCTGCGACATTTGGTCACTGCACGTGCGACACCAAGTCGCCGCTCTACACTTATTTCAGACTGCAGAGCTGGGTCTCTGTATAAGGATTTCTAGCATGTCCGATTCGGCAGGACTCATCGCCCACAACTGGGGCTTTGCCATCTTCCTCCTGGGTGTCGTCGGCCTGTGCGCCTTCATGCTCGGCCTGTCCAGCCTGCTCGGTAGCAAGGCCTGGGGCCGCGCCAAGAACGAACCCTTCGAATCCGGCATGCTGCCCGTCGGCAGCGCCCGCCTGCGCCTGTCCGCCAAATTCTATCTGGTCGCGATGCTGTTCGTGATCTTCGATATCGAAGCCCTCTTTCTCTTTGCATGGTCTGTGTCCGTCCGCGAAAGCGGCTGGACCGGGTTCGTCGAAGCGCTCGTTTTCATAGCAATTCTGTTGGCAGGTCTTGTCTACCTTTGGCGCGTCGGGGCACTTGATTGGGCTCCCGAAGGTCGCCGCAAGCGGCAAGCGAAGCTGAAACAATGAGGCTTTGGCAATGCAATACAATCTCACCAGAATCGACCCGGATGCGCCCAACGAGCAGTACCCGGTAGGTGATCGGGAAACCGTCACCGACCAGCTGCTGGAAGACCAGGTCCACAAGAACATCTACATGGGGAAACTCGAAGATGTGCTGCGTGGCGCGGTCAACTGGGGTCGCAAGAACTCCCTCTGGCCGTACAACTTCGGCCTGTCCTGCTGCTACGTGGAAATGACCACGGCCTTCACGGCGCCCCACGACATCGCCCGCTTCGGCGCCGAAGTCATCCGGGCCTCGCCGCGTCAGGCCGACTTCATGGTCATCGCCGGTACCTGCTTCATCAAGATGGCGCCGATCATCCAGCGCCTGTACGAGCAGATGCTCGAGCCGAAATGGGTCATCTCCATGGGCTCGTGCGCCAACTCCGGTGGCATGTACGACATCTACTCGGTCGTTCAGGGGGTCGACAAGTTCCTCCCCGTGGACGTCTATGTGCCCGGCTGCCCGCCGCGCCCTGAGGCTTTCCTGCAAGGCTTGATGCTGCTGCAGGAGTCGATCGGCCAAGAACGACGCCCGCTTTCCTGGGTTGTTGGTGATCAAGGTATTTACCGTGCCGAGATGCCAGCCCAGAAAGACCTGCGTCGTGAGCAGCGCATTGCCGTAACCAACCTGCGCAGCCCCGACGAAGTCTGATCCAGCGACCTGCCGCCCGCTCCCCTGGAGCCGGCGGCCTGGCTTCATTCTTAACGTTGACCCAAAGCGACCGAGACCATGACAGCGGACAACGCTATTTATATTCCGCCCTACAAGGCTGACGACCAGGATGTGGTCGTCGAACTGCACAACCGTTTTGGCGCCGAAGCATTCGTCGCCCAGGAAACCCGCACCGGCATGCCCGTGCTGTGGGTCAAGCGTGCCCAGCTCAAAGAGGTGCTCAGCTTCCTGCGCGGTGTCGCCAAGCCCTACAGCATGCTGTACGACCTGCACGGCGTCGACGAGCGCCTGCGCACCCAGCGCCGTGGCCTGCCCGCCGCCGACTTCAGCGTGTTCTACCACTTGCTGTCGGTCGAGCGTAACAGCGACGTGATGATCAAGGTGTCGCTCAGCGAAGGCGACCTGAACCTGCCGACGGTTACCGGTATCTGGCCAAACGCCAACTGGTACGAGCGCGAAGTCTGGGACATGTTCGGCATCGACTTTGCCGGCCACCCGCACCTCAGCCGCATCATGATGCCGCCTACCTGGGAAGGTCACCCGCTGCGCAAGGACTACCCGGCCCGTGCGACCGAGTTCGACCCCTACAGCCTGACCCTGGCCAAGCAGCAGCTTGAAGAGGAATCGGCGCGTTTCAACCCGGAAGCCTGGGGCATGAAGCGTCAGGGCGCCAACGAGGACTACATGTTCCTCAACCTCGGCCCCAACCACCCTTCGGCGCACGGTGCGTTCCGTATCGTCCTGCAGCTGGACGGTGAAGAAATCGTCGACTGCGTACCGGACATCGGCTACCACCACCGTGGTGCCGAGAAAATGGCCGAGCGCCAGTCCTGGCACAGCTTCATCCCCTACACCGACCGCATCGACTACCTCGGCGGGGTGATGAACAACCTGCCGTACGTGCTTGCGGTCGAGAAGCTGGCGGGCATCAAGGTGCCGCAGAAGGTCGACGTGATTCGCATCATGCTCGCCGAGTTCTTCCGCATCACCAGCCACCTGCTGTTCCTGGGTACCTATATCCAGGACGTCGGCGCCATGACCCCGGTGTTCTTCACCTTCACCGACCGCCAGCGCGCCTACACCGTGATCGAAGCGATCACCGGTTTCCGCCTGCACCCGGCCTGGTACCGCATCGGTGGCGTCGCCCACGACCTGCCGCGCGGCTGGGAAAAACTGGTCAAGGACTTCGTCGACTGGCTGCCCAAGCGCCTCGACGAGTACACCAAGGCTGCCCTGCAGAACAGCATCCTCAAGGGCCGTACCGTCGGCGTCGCCGCGTACACCACCAAGGAAGCGCTGGAATGGGGCACCACCGGTGCCGGCCTGCGTTCCACCGGTTGCGACTTCGACCTGCGTAAAGCGCGCCCCTACTCCGGCTACGAAAACTTCGAGTTCGAAGTACCGCTGGCCCACAACGGCGATGCCTACGATCGCTGCATGGTCCGTGTCGAGGAGATGCGCCAGAGTATCCGCATCATCGACCAGTGCCTGCGCAACATGCCGGAAGGCCCGTACAAGGCGGACCACCCGCTGACCACGCCGCCACCGAAAGAGCGCACCCTGCAGCACATCGAGACCCTGATCACGCACTTCCTGCAAGTCTCGTGGGGCCCGGTCATGCCGGCCAACGAGTCGTTCCAGATGATCGAGGCGACCAAGGGCATCAACAGTTACTACCTGACGAGCGATGGCGGCACCATGAGCTACCGCACCCGGATCCGCACCCCGAGCTACCCGCACCTGCAGCAGATCCCTTCGGTGATTAAAGGCAGCATGGTCGCCGACCTCATTGCGTACCTGGGCAGTATCGACTTCGTTATGGCTGACGTGGACCGCTAAGCATGAACAGCACGCTTATCCAAACCGACCGTTTCGCCCTGAGCGAAACCGAGCGCTCGGCCATCGAGCACGAAATGCACCACTACGAGGACCCGCGCGCGGCGTCCATCGAAGCCCTGAAGATCGTCCAGAAGGAACGTGGCTGGGTGCCGGACGGCGCCATCCACGCCATCGGCGAGGTGCTGGGCATCCCGGCCAGCGACGTCGAGGGTGTGGCCACCTTCTACAGCCAGATATTCCGCCAGCCGGTCGGCCGCCACATCATCCGTGTCTGCGACAGCATGGTCTGCTACATCGGCGGCCACGAGTCGGTGGTCAGCCAGATCCAGAGCGAACTGGGCATCGGCCTCGGCCAGACCACCGCCGACGGCCGCTTCACCCTGCTGCCAGTGTGCTGCCTGGGCAACTGCGACAAGGCCCCGGCGCTGATGATCGACGACGACACCTTTGGCGACGTGCAGCCTGCTGGCGTTACCAAACTGCTGGAGGGTTACGTATGACCATCACTTCCTTCGGCCCGGCCAACCGCATTGCGCGTTCGGCCGAAACCCACCCGCTGACCTGGCGCCTGCGTGACGACGGCGAGCCGGTATGGCTGGCCGAGTACCAGGCCAAGAACGGCTACGCTGCCGCGCGCAAGGCACTGGGCGAGATGTCGCAGGACGACATCGTGCAGACCGTCAAGGACTCCGGCCTCAAGGGCCGCGGCGGCGCGGGCTTCCCCACGGGCGTTAAGTGGGGCCTGATGCCCAAAGACGAATCCATGAACATCCGCTACCTGCTGTGCAACGCGGACGAAATGGAACCCAACACCTGGAAGGACCGCATGCTGATGGAGCAACAGCCCCATCTGCTGGTCGAGGGCATGCTGATCAGCGCCCGCGCCCTGAAGGCCTACCGCGGCTACATCTTCCTGCGTGGCGAATACACCACCGCGGCAAAAAACCTCAACCGCGCCATCGATGAAGCCAAGGCCGCCGGCCTGCTGGGCAAGAACATCCTGGGCAGTGGTTTCGATTTCGAGCTGTTCGTGCACACCGGTGCCGGCCGCTACATCTGCGGTGAAGAAACCGCGCTGATCAACTCGCTGGAAGGCCGCCGCGCCAACCCGCGCTCCAAGCCGCCCTTCCCTGCCGCCGTCGGCGTATGGGGCAAGCCGACGTGCGTGAACAACGTCGAAACCCTGTGCAACGTGCCTGCCATCGTCGCCAACGGCAACGACTGGTACAAGTCGCTGGCCCGTGAAGGCAGCGAAGACCACGGCACCAAGCTGATGGGCTTCTCGGGCAAGGTGAAGAACCCGGGCCTGTGGGAACTGCCATTCGGCGTTACCGCCCGCGAGCTGTTCGAGGACTATGCCGGCGGCATGCGCGACGGCTTCAAGCTCAAGTGCTGGCAGCCAGGCGGCGCCGGTACCGGTTTCCTGCTGCCCGAGCACCTCGACGCGCAGATGTATGCCGGCGGCATCGCCAAGGTGGGCACCCGCATGGGTACCGGCCTGGCCATGGCGGTGGACGACAGCGTCAACATGGTTTCGCTGCTGCGCAACATGGAAGAGTTCTTTGCCCGCGAGTCGTGCGGCTGGTGCACCCCATGCCGTGACGGCCTGCCGTGGAGCGTGAAGATGCTGCGCGCACTGGAAAATGGCCAGGGCCGCGCCGAAGACATCGAGACGCTGCTGGGGCTGGTCAACTTCCTCGGCCCTGGCCGTACCTTCTGTGCTCACGCACCGGGTGCCGTCGAGCCGCTGGGCAGTGCCATCAAATACTTCCGCTCGGAGTTCGAGGCCGGCGTGGCGCCTGAAAGCGCTACCAGCCTGCGCCCGAACCTGGCGAAGCCGATTGTGGTCGGCGCGTAACAATACAGACGCGGGTGGTCCGTGCCACCCGCCAGCCTGCAGGCCGGCCCGCATCGAGCGAGGCGTGCCGCAGGCGCACAGATTTCCATTAGCCACGCCCGCTCACGCGGGCCAACGAAGAACTTTGAACAATGGCCACTATCCACGTAGACGGCAAAGCGCTCGAAGTCAACGGTGCAGACAACCTGTTACAGGCGTGTCTGTCGCTAGGCCTCGATATCCCTTATTTCTGCTGGCACCCGGCGCTTGGTAGCGTCGGCGCTTGCCGGCAGTGTGCGGTCAAGCAGTACACCGACGAAAACGACACCCGTGGTCGTATCGTCATGTCCTGCATGACCCCTGCCTCCGACGGCACCTGGATCTCCATCGAAGACGATGAGTCCAAGGCGTTTCGCGCCAGCGTCGTCGAATGGCTGATGACCAACCACCCGCACGACTGCCCGGTATGCGAGGAAGGCGGTCACTGCCACCTGCAGGACATGACGGTAATGACCGGCCACAACGAGCGCCGTTACCGTTTCACCAAGCGTACCCACCAGAACCAGGACCTCGGCCCGTTCATCGCCCATGAGATGAACCGCTGTATCGCCTGCTACCGCTGCGTGCGCTACTACAAGGACTACGCCGGTGGTACCGACCTGGGCGTCTACGGCGCCCACGACAACGTGTACTTCGGCCGCGTCGAAGACGGCGTGCTGGAAAGCGAGTTCTCCGGCAACCTGACCGAGGTCTGCCCGACCGGCGTGTTCACCGACAAGACCCACTCCGAGCGCTACAACCGCAAGTGGGACATGCAGTTCGCCCCAAGCATCTGCCACGGCTGCTCCAGCGGCTGCAACATCAGCCCGGGCGAGCGCTACGGCGAACTGCGCCGGATCGAGAACCGCTTCAACGGCTCGGTCAACCAGTACTTCCTGTGCGACCGTGGCCGCTTCGGTTACGGCTACGTCAACCGCACCGATCGCCCACGCCAGCCACGCCTGGCAGACGGCACCAAGCTGAGCCTGGACGCCGCTCTGGACAAGGCCGCCGACTTGCTGCGTGGCCGTACCATCGTCGGTATCGGCTCGCCACGCGCCAGCCTCGAAAGCAACTACGGCCTGCGTGAGCTGGTCGGCGCCGAGTATTTCTACTCGGGCATGGAAGCCGGCGAACTGGCCCGCGTGCGCCTGGCCCTGAACGTGCTGAACAACAGCCCGCTGCCGGTGCCGACCCTGCGCGACATCGAAGACCACGACGCTGTGTTCGTGCTTGGTGAAGACCTGACCCAGACCGCTGCCCGCGTCGCCCTGGCCGTGCGCCAAGCCACCAAAGGCAAGGCCGAGGCTATGGCCGAAGCAATGAAAGTGCAGCCATGGCTCGACGCCGCGGTGAAGAACATCGGCCAGCACGCGCTGTACCCGCTGTTCATCGCCTCGCTGGCTGAAACCAAGCTGGACGACGTCGCCGAAGAATGTGTGCACGCCGCCCCTGCCGACCTGGCGCGCATCGGTTTCGCGGTGGCCCACGCCATCGACCCGAGCGCACCAGCAGTAGCCGGCCTTGACGACGAAGCCAAGGCCCTGGCCCAGCGCATCGCCGACGCCCTGGTCGCAGCCAAGCGCCCACTGGTGGTTGCCGGTACCTCGCTGGCCGACCCGGCACTGATCGAAGCCGCCGCCAACATCGCCAAGGCCCTGAATCTGCGCGAGAAGAACGGCTCGCTGAGCCTGGTGGTACCTGAAGCCAACAGTATCGGCCTGGCCATGCTCGGTGGCGAGTCCGTCGATGCCGCGCTGGACGCAGTCATCAGCGGCAAGGCCGATGCCATCGTCGTGCTGGAAAACGACCTGTACGCCCGCCTGCCGGCGGCCAAGGTCGATGCAGCCCTGGCTGCGGCCAAGGTGGTGATCGTCGCCGACCACTCGAAAACCCCGACGGTCGACCGTGCCCACCTGGTGCTGCCAGCCGCCTCGTTCGCCGAAGGCGACGGTACCCTGGTCAGCCAGGAAGGCCGTGCCCAGCGCTTCTTCCAGGTGTTCGACCCGCAGTACCTGGACAGCAGCATCCTGGTCCACGAAGGCTGGCGCTGGATGCACGCCCTGCGTGCCACCCTGCTGAACAAGCCGGTCGACTGGACCCAGCTCGACCACGTCACCAGCGCCTGTGCCGAAGCCGCCCCGCAATTGGCCGGCATCGTCAACGCCGCGCCAAGCGCCGCGTTCCGCATCAAGGGCATGAAACTGGCGCGTGAGCCGCTGCGCTACTCCGGCCGTACCGCCATGCGTGCCAACATCAGTGTGCATGAGCCACGCACCCCGCAAGACAAGGACACCGCGTTCGCCTTCTCCATGGAAGGCTACTCGGGTTCGGCCGAACCGCGCCAGCAAGTGCCGTTCGCCTGGTCGCCGGGCTGGAACTCGCCGCAAGCCTGGAACAAGTTCCAGGACGAGGTCGGTGGTCACCTGCGTGCCGGTGACCCGGGCGTACGCCTGATCGAGTCGCAAGGCGACCGCCTGAACTGGTTCAACGCCATTCCGGGCGCATTCAACCCGGCCCGTGGTACCTGGACTGCCGTGCCGTTCTTCCACCTGTTCGGCAGCGAAGAAAGCTCCTCGCGCGCCGCTCCGGTGCAACAGCGCATCCCGGCTGCCTACGTGGCCCTGGCCAAGTCCGAAGCCGATCGCCTGGGCGTCAACGAAGGTGCGCTGCTGAGCCTGACCGTGGCCGGTGTGGCCCTGCGCCTGCCGCTGCGCATCAATGAAGAGCTGGGCGCAGGCCTGGTCGCGTTGCCGAAAGGCCTGGCCGGTATCCCGCCTGCCATCTTCGGTGCATCCATCGAAGGCCTGCAGGAGGCAGCACAATGAGCTGGTTCACCCCCGAAGTGATCGATGTGATCATTCAGGTCGTCAAGGCCATTGTGGTGCTGCTGGCCGTAGTGGTCTGCGGCGCGCTGCTGAGCTTTGTCGAACGTCGCCTGCTGGGCTGGTGGCAGGACCGCTACGGTCCGAACCGTGTCGGCCCGTTCGGCATGTTCCAGATCGCTGCCGACATGCTGAAGATGTTCTTCAAGGAGGACTGGAACCCGCCCTTCGTCGACCGCATGATCTTCACCCTGGCCCCGGTCGTGGCCATGAGCGCGCTGCTGATCGGCTTCTCGATCATCCCGATCACACCGGGCTGGGGCGTCGCCGACCTGAACATCGGCCTGCTGTTCTTCTTCGCCATGGCCGGGCTTTCTGTTTATGCAGTGCTCTTTGCCGGCTGGTCGTCGAACAACAAGTACGCCCTGCTGGGCAGCTTGCGTGCTTCGGCACAGACCGTGTCGTACGAGGTGTTCCTGGGCCTGGCGCTGATGGGCGTGGTGGTGCAGGTGGGTTCGTTCAACATGCGCGACATCGTTGAATACCAGGCCCAGAACCTGTGGTTCATCATTCCGCAGTTCTTCGGCTTCTGCACCTTCTTCATCGCTGGCGTCGCCGTGACCCACCGTCACCCGTTCGACCAGCCTGAAGCGGAACAGGAACTGGCTGACGGCTACCACATCGAGTATGCCGGCATGAAATGGGGCATGTTCTTCGTCGGTGAGTACATCGGCATCATCCTCATCTCGGCGCTGCTGGTAACCCTGTTCTTCGGCGGCTGGCACGGCCCGTTCGGCATCCTGCCGCAACTGCCGTTCCTGTGGTTTGCCCTGAAGACCGCGTTCTTCATCATGCTGTTCATCCTGCTGCGCGCCTCGATCCCGCGCCCACGCTATGACCAGGTGATGGACTTCAGCTGGAAGTTCTGCCTGCCGCTGACCCTGATCAATTTGCTGGTGACCGCTGCGATCGTGCTCTACAACACGCCAGCCGTCGCGGCCCAGTGAGGATTTGACCCATGTTCAAGTATATCGGCGACATCGTTAAGGGCACCGGCACCCAGCTGCGCAGCCTGGCAATGGTGTTCTCCCACGGGTTCCGCAAGCGCGACACCCTGCAGTACCCCGAAGAACCCGTGTACCTGCCGCCGCGCTACCGCGGCCGCATCGTCCTCACTCGCGACCCCGACGGCGAGGAACGCTGCGTGGCGTGCAACCTCTGCGCGGTGGCCTGCCCGGTTGGCTGCATCTCGCTGCAGAAGGCCGAGACCGACGACGGACGCTGGTACCCGGAGTTCTTCCGCATCAACTTCTCGCGCTGCATTTTCTGCGGCCTGTGCGAGGAGGCGTGCCCGACCACCGCGATCCAGCTGACTCCGGATTTCGAAATGGCCGAGTTCAAGCGTCAGGACCTGGTGTACGAGAAAGAAGATCTGCTGATCTCCGGCCCCGGCAAGAACCCTGACTACAACTTCTACCGTGTTGCGGGTATGGCGATCGCTGGCAAGCCGAAAGGCTCTGCGCAGAACGAAGCCGAGCCGATCAACGTGAAGAGCTTGCTCCCATAAGGACAGAAAGATGGAATTCGCTTTCTACTTCGCATCCGGGATCGCCGTGGTCTCCACCCTTCGGGTGGTTACCGGCACCAACCCTGTGCACGCCCTGCTCTACCTGATCATTTCGCTGATTTCCGTGGCGATGATCTTCTTCTCCCTCGGTGCGCCGTTCGCGGGCGCCCTGGAAGTGATCGCCTACGCCGGCGCCATCATGGTGCTGTTCGTGTTCGTGGTGATGATGCTCAACCTGGGGCCGGCCTCGGTCGCCCAGGAACGCGGCTGGCTCAAGCCCGGCATCTGGGCAGGGCCGGTCATTCTCGGCGCCCTGCTGCTGCTGGAGCTGCTGTACGTGCTGTTCGTCACCCCGAGTGGCGCTGGCATCAGCGGGACCACCGTGGGCCCGAAAGAAGTGGGCATCAGCCTGTTCGGCCCGTACCTGCTGGTGGTCGAACTGGCGTCGATGCTGCTGCTGGCCGCGGCTGTCACCGCCTTCCACCTGGGCCGAAACGAGGCGAAGGAGTAAATCATGGGTGCTATCCCTCTCGAGCATGGTCTGGCGGTCGCCGGCATCCTGTTCTGCTTAGGTCTGGTTGGCCTGATGGTCCGCCGCAACATCCTCTTCGTGCTCATGAGCCTGGAAGTCATGATGAACGCTTCTGCCCTGGCGTTCGTCGTCGCCGGTGCCCGTTGGGTGCAGCCCGACGGCCAGGTGATGTTCATTCTGGTGATCAGCCTGGCGGGCGCCGAGGCCAGTATCGGCCTGGCCATCCTGCTGCAGCTGTATCGCCGCTTCCACACTCTCGACATCGATGCTGCCAGTGAGATGCGCGGATGAACCTTATCTTCCTGACTTTCGTCTTCCCCCTGATCGGCTTCCTGCTGCTGTCGTTCTCGCGCGGGCGGTTCTCGGAGAACCTGTCCGCCCTGATCGGCGTCGGCTCGGTGGGCCTGTCGGCCGCCGTGGCCGCCTACGTCATCTGGCAGTTCAACGTCGCCCCGCCTGAAGGCGGCGCGTACAGCCAGCTGCTGTGGCAGTGGATGTCGGTGGATGGCTTTGCGCCAAACTTCACCCTGTACGTGGATGGCCTGTCGGTCACCATGCTCGGCGTGGTCACCGGCGTCGGCTTCCTGATCCACCTGTTCGCGTCCTGGTACATGCGTGGCGAAGCCGGCTACTCGCGCTTCTTCTCGTACACCAACCTGTTCATCGCCAGCATGCTGTTCCTGATCCTGGGCGATAACCTGCTGTTCATCTACTTTGGCTGGGAAGGCGTGGGCCTGTGCTCGTACCTGTTGATCGGCTTCTATTACAGCAACCGCAACAACGGTAACGCGGCACTCAAGGCGTTCATCGTCACCCGAATCGGCGACGTGTTCATGGCCATCGGCCTGTTCATCCTGTTCGCCCAGCTGGGTACCCTGAACGTGCAGGAACTGCTGGTGCTGGCACCGCAGAAGTTCCAGGCGGGCGACACCTGGATGGTGCTGGCAACCCTGATGCTGCTGGGTGGTGCGGTCGGTAAATCGGCCCAGCTGCCACTGCAGACCTGGCTTGCCGACGCAATGGCTGGCCCGACGCCGGTTTCGGCACTGATCCACGCTGCAACCATGGTGACCGCGGGCGTGTACCTGATCGCCCGTACCAACGGCCTGTTCCTGCTGGCGCCGGACATCCTGCACCTGGTTGGCGTGGTGGGTGGCGTGACGCTGGTACTGGCCGGCTTCGCCGCGCTGGTGCAAACCGACATCAAGCGTATCCTGGCCTACTCGACCATGAGCCAGATCGGCTACATGTTCCTGGCCCTGGGCGTTGGTGCCTGGGACGCGGCAATCTTCCACCTGATGACCCACGCCTTCTTCAAGGCCCTGCTGTTCCTTGCTTCCGGTGCGGTGATCGTTGCCTGCCACCACGAGCAGAACATCTTCAAGATGGGCGGCCTGTGGAAGAAACTGCCGCTGGCCTACGCCAGCTTCGTGGTCGGTGGTGCTGCCCTGGCGGCCCTGCCGATCGTGACCGTGGGCTTCTACTCCAAGGACGAGATCCTCTGGGAAGCCTTCGCCAGCGGCAATACCGGCCTGCTGTACGCCGGCCTGGTGGGCGCGTTCATGACCTCGCTGTACACCTTCCGCCTGATCTTCATCGCCTTCCACGGCGAAGCCAAGACCGAAGCCCACGCCGGCCACGGCATCAGCCACTGGCTGCCGCTGGGCGTGCTGATCGTGCTGTCGACCTTCGTCGGCGCCTGGATCACCCCGCCGCTGGCAGGTGTGCTGCCACAAAGCGCCGGCCACGCCGGTGGCGAAGCCAAGCACGCGCTGGAGATCACCTCGGGTGCCATCGCCATCGCCGGCATCCTGCTCTCGGCCCTGCTGTTCCTGGGCAAGCGCAGCTTCGTCAGCGCGGTGGCCAACAGCAGCATCGGCCGGGTCCTGTCGGCCTGGTGGTTCGCTGCCTGGGGCTTCGACTGGATCTACGACAAGCTGTTCGTCAAACCTTACCTGCTGATCTGCCACATCCTGCGCAAGGACCCGGTGGACCGCAGCATCGGCCTGATCCCTCGCATGGCTCGCGGCGGCAACGTTGCAATGAGCAAGACCGAGACCGGCCAGCTGCGCTGGTACACCGCCTCGATCGCCGTCGGCGCCGTACTGGTGCTGGGCGCTGTGGTAGTGGCTGCGGTATGACTATGAAGAACCTTGCGACTTTGCCAAAGGAAACCAACCCGTCATGATTTTGCCTTGGCTGATCCTGATTCCTTTCATCGGCGGCCTTCTGTGCTGGCTGGGTGAGCGCTTCGGCGCCACCCTGCCGCGCTGGATCGCACTGCTGACCATGTCTCTGCTGCTGGGTATCGGCCTGTGGCTGTGGGCCCACGGCGACTACACCCTGGCCCCGGCACCGGGCGCCGAACCGCACTGGGCACTCGAATACAAAGTCGAGTGGATCAAGCGCTTCGGCATCAGCATCCACCTGGCCCTCGACGGCCTGTCGCTGCTGATGATCCTGCTCACCGGCCTGCTCGGTGTGCTGTCGGTACTGTGCTCCTGGAAAGAAATCCAGCGCCACGTCGGCTTCTTCCACCTCAACCTGATGTGGATCCTGGGCGGCGTGGTCGGTGTGTTCCTGGCGCTGGACCTGTTCCTGTTCTTCTTCTTCTGGGAAATGATGCTGGTGCCGATGTACTTCCTCATCGCGCTCTGGGGTCACAGCTCGGCAGACGGCAAGAAGACCCGGATCTACGCGGCGACCAAGTTCTTCATCTTCACCCAGGCCAGCGGCCTGATCATGCTGGTGGCGATCCTTGGCCTGGTGCTGGTGAACTACAACACCACCGGGGTGCTCACCTTCAACTACAGCGACTTGCTCAAGGCCGAACTGCCGGCTGGCGTCGAGTACGTGCTGATGCTGGGCTTCTTCATCGCCTTTGCGGTGAAACTGCCGGTGGTGCCATTCCACTCCTGGCTGCCTGACGCTCACGCCCAGGCACCGACTGCAGGCTCCGTGGACCTGGCGGGCATCTTGCTGAAGACCGCAGCCTACGGCCTGCTGCGCTTCGCCCTGCCGCTGTTCCCGAATGCCTCGGCAGAGTTTGCGCCCATCGCCATGACCCTGGGCCTGATCGGTATCTTCTACGGTGCTTTCCTGGCCTTCGCGCAAACCGACATCAAGCGCCTGATCGCCTTCTCCAGCGTCTCGCACATGGGCTTCGTGCTGATCGGCATCTACTCCGGCAGCCAGCAGGCCCTGCAAGGCGCGGTGATCCAGATGCTGGCCCACGGCCTGTCGGCAGCCGCGCTGTTCATCCTGTCCGGCCAGTTGTACGAGCGCCTGCACACCCGTGACATGCGTCAGATGGGTGGCCTGTGGCACCGCATCGCGTACCTGCCGGCTATCAGCCTGTTCTTCGCCGCCGCATCGCTGGGCCTGCCAGGCACCGGCAACTTCGTTGGCGAGTTCCTGATCCTGATCGGCAGCTTCGCCCACGTGCCCTGGATCACCGTGATCGCCACCACCGGCCTGGTCTTCGGCTCGGTGTACTCGCTGATCATGATCCACCGCGCCTACTTCGGCCCAGCCAAGAGCGACACCGTGCTGGCCGGCATGGACGGCCGCGAGATGATCATGGTGCTGGGCCTGGCGGGGCTGCTGATTCTGCTGGGCGTGTATCCGCAGCCGTTCCTCGACACCTCTGCCGCCACCATGAGTGGTGTGCAGCAGTGGCTCGGTTCCGCTTTCACTCAACTCGCTTCGGCCCGGTAAGAGCGCTATGGAATTCACCACTCAACACTTCATCGCATTGGCGCCGATGCTGATCACCACCATCACCACCGTGGTGGTGATGCTGGCGATCGCCTGGAAGCGCAACCACTCGCAGACCTTCCTGCTGTCCACCGTGGGCCTCAACCTGGCCCTGCTGTCGATCTTGCCGGCGCTGAAAGTCGCGCCGCTGGCGGTCACCCCGCTGATCACCATCGACAAGTTCGCCTGCCTGTACATGGCGATCATCCTGGTGGCGACGCTGGCCTGCGTCACCCTTGCCCACGCCTACCTCGGCGAAGGCTCCAAAGGCTTCCCGGGCAACCGTGAAGAACTGTACCTGCTGCTGCTGATGTCGGCCCTCGGTGGCCTGGTGCTGGTCAGCGCCAACCACCTGGCCGGCCTGTTCATCGGCCTGGAGCTGCTGTCGGTACCGGTCTACGGCCTGGTGGCGTATGCCTTCTTCAACAAGCGATCACTGGAAGCCGGCATCAAGTACATGGTGCTGTCGGCTGCGGGCTCGGCCTTCCTGCTGTTCGGCATGGCGCTGCTGTACGCCGACGCCGGCAGCCTGAGCTTCGACCAGATCGGCAAGGCCCTGGCTACCACCAGCATGCCAAGCCTGGTGGCCCAGCTGGGCCTGGGCATGATGCTGGTCGGCCTGGCCTTCAAGCTGTCGCTGGTACCCTTCCACCTGTGGACCCCGGACGTGTACGAAGGCGCCCCGGCGCCGGTCGCCGCGTTCCTGGCCACCGCCAGCAAGGTCGCGGTATTTGCCGTGGTCGTGCGCCTGTTCATGCTCTCCCCTGCTGCCAGCAGCGGCGCGCTGAGCACCGTGCTGGCGGTGATCGCCGTGGCCTCGATCCTGATCGGCAACCTGCTGGCGCTGACCCAGAGCAACCTCAAGCGCCTGCTGGGTTACTCGTCCATCGCCCACTTCGGCTACCTGGTCATTGCCCTGGTCGCCAGCAAGGGCCTGGCACTGGAAGCCATGGGCGTATACCTGGTCACCTACGTGATCACCAGCCTGGGCGCCTTCGGTGTCATCACCCTGATGTCCTCGCCTTATGGCGGCCGTGACGCCGATGCACTGTACGAGTACCGCGGCCTGTTCTGGCGCCGCCCGTACCTGACCGCGGTGCTGACCGTGATGATGCTGTCGCTGGCGGGTATCCCGCTGACCGCCGGCTTCATCGGCAAGTTCTACATCATCGCCACCGGCGTCGAGTCGCACCTGTGGTGGCTGGTCGGTGCCCTGGTGATCGGTAGCGCCATTGGCGTGTACTACTACCTGCGTGTCATGGTCACCTTGTACCTGGTCGAGCCGAACCTGCGTCGCCACGACGCCCCGCTGAAATGGGAACAGCGCACCGGCGGCGTCATGCTGCTGGCCATCGCCATTCTCGCCTTCGTGCTGGGTGTCTACCCGCAACCGCTGCTGGAAATGGTCCAGCAGGCAGGCCTGCAACTGATCGGCTGACCTGTCCGGCAAAAAAACAAAGACACCCCGCACCTGCGGGGTGTTTTTTTATCTGCGCGGTTTTTATCTGCACGTGCGTCTATCTACATCCAATAGCCGCCTCACTCCTCCGCGTAGCCGGGGGCTGCCGCAGGCAGCGCGGCCTTGCGCAGATCACCATAGGCCGAAGGCAGGTAAACTTCGGGGTTGGGCATGCCACTTGGCGAAAGTTCATGGGTCATTTCGAACTCGGCGCGTACCGACCAGCCACATGCCTCGGTGGTGCATTGCAGATAGGCGATTCGCAGGAAAATGTGGCGGCCTTCACTTGTGCGTATGCGCATGCGGCTGTGGCAATGCGGGCAAACCAGTTTGTAAGTACTCACGGCAAGTACCTGCAGGCACTGTTCAGGCCACTATTCTGTGAGAATGATCGTTCAACTGTGTCAGTATTACCTGCAAAGGCTGACCTATTCTTCGGTTGGGTGTTGCTCATTGCAAAGTGCTCCTTGATACGCAGGGATGTATTCGTAACGAGTAGTTTAAGCCCATGAAATATCATTAAACCAGTCATGGATATCTGTTATGAGTACTCACGTACTTGCAGCTGTGCTCACCCGCCTCAAGCTGCTGACCGGCGCGCAGTCCGATGCCGAACTTTCCCGCAAGCTGTCGATCAGCCCGCAGACGCTGAGCAGTTGGAAAGTCCGCGACAGCGTGCCGTACTCCCTGTGCGTAGATATCGCCAGGCAGCATGCGTGTTCCCTTGACTGGTTGCTGCTAGGTGAAATGGCCCCCGGCCCAGGGCTCCAAGGTGATGGTGACTGGGAACGCGAGATGCTCGAACGGCTGAGGGCATTGTCGCCAGGTGATCGCCAGGCCACCCTGCTGTTCATCAAGGACAGGCAGCGCATCCAGCAGCTGGAAGAACGGATAAGCGAGCTGACCCTCCACTTGCCCACTATCGGCGGTGGCTAACCTCGACGCCGCCAGCGCTGAATGATTTCCCGCAGGTCCAGCGTGTCGAGCCAGACCATGACCTTGAGACTGATGGGAATCACCACCACGGCGGCAACGAATGCCGACATGCCCCGGGTCAGCAAGGGCGCCAATGATGACACCAGCGGTTCGAACAGGTAGCCCACCCCCACGGTCACGAACACCAGCAGCAGTTTCTTGCCAAGCGTCAGGCGCCTGGCCTTGTTGGTGATCAACCGGTCGCGCGCCGCGCCCACCAGCAGTGCCCCCAGCAGGGCGGCAAACAGTACACTGCCGTCCACCCTCAGCAGTTCCAACAATGCGGGCGACAAGGTGCCGGACAGCGATGCCTCAGCCATGCGCCGCCCTCCGCTGCGGTACACGAAGGTCGGCAGTCGAACCCAGGCTGTGCATGACCGCTGCCTCCACAAACCGGATGTAGCACACGCCCAAGGCTCGCCCAGGGTCATGCCCGGCCACATCCGCCAGGCGCTTGTAGCCCCGCGCACGCAGCACCGCTCGCCAGTGGGCGAATTCACGTGCCGCACCGATGACAGCGCATCGTGCCGCCACTTCCAGCGCGGCATCACCGACTTGGCGCTGCAGCCTGAGGCGCTCACGCAATGTGCCCAGGTCCACTTTTGGCCAGAACGGGTCATGGCAATCGGCAAAGCGCGGTAGCCGAGGATCGCTGCTCATGATTATCCCCTCACTGTCCGGCCAGCATGCCGTAACGAATGGCCTTGATCACCGCCGCCACGCGGGTGGGCACATCGAACTTGCGCAGGATGTTGGACACATGGAAGTTCACTGTCGACTCCCGGCACTCGAGGATCTGCCCGATCTCCCAGGAGCTTTTGCCGTACGCACACCACAACAGGACTTGCTGTTCACGTGGCGTCAGGCGAACCGGAGCGTCCGCCAAGGGTTGCTGCGAGTGTCGGGTCTTGTCAGTCATGTTTGAGCTCCACGGGTGATTGCGAGGCATCGCTGCCGATCTGCAGTCACCTTACGAAGCGCACGCCGCACGCCACCACTACGGCGGACTGTAAAGAAACTTCGTACAAAACTGTTTGATGAAGGTTGCGCGAAATTTGCTGACTTTCTTCGTGCTCCAAGCGGCATTTCGCTCGTCTCAACGCCGTTGTTCATTCGCCTATCGCCTGGAGTCGTACAATGCGTTGCGTTTTGCCCTTCTCGTCCTGCCTTGGCCTGCTGGCTGCTTTTGGCAGCGCTCAGCCCGCCTTGGCGGCATCTTCGGTCGAACTGGGCCAGGTGCTGATCACCGATGAGGAACAGAACGACCTGACGGCAGCCAGCGAACGCCTGCGCGAAGTGCCGGGTGCCAGCAATCTGGTGGATATGCAGCGCGTAGGGCAAGGCCGGGTGGCCAGCAACCAGGACGTGCTGGCCTACCAGCCTGGCGTGTTCGCGCAATCGGCGGGCAACGACGGCATCAAGCTGTCGATCCGCGGCTCGGGTATCAACCGTGCGCCGGGCGCGCACGGTTCCGGGGTGTACACCATGTTCGACGGGCTGCCGCTGACCGGCCCGGGCGGTACGCCCTACGAGCTGTTCGAGCCGCTGTGGCTAAGCCGTGCCGAAGTGCTGCGCGGCGCCAATGGCTTCGACCAGGGCGCGCTGGCACTGGGTGGCGCCATCAACTACGTCACCCATACCGGGTACGACGCAGCACCGCTGCAGGTGCGCTACGAGGTCGGCAGCCGCGGCTACCAGCACCGGCATATCAGTTCCGGGCAGGTACTGGGCAACCTCGATTACTACGTGGCCCTGACCGATTCCGAGTATGACGGTTACCAGGCGCACAGCAGCGGCAGCGCCAAAGGCATTGCCGCCAATGTCGGCTACCGCTTCAACCCCAATCTGGAAACCCGTTTCTACCTTCGCTACCGGGAAACCCGGAACGAACTGGCCGGGCGCCTGACCAAGGACCAGATCAAGCACCATCCGCGCGCGGCCAACCCTGCCTATCTGGCCCGCGACGACAGCCGCCCTCAACCGGGCAGCACCTGGGTCGGCAACAAGACCACCTTCTACCTCGAAGATGACGCGCGTCTGGAAGCCGGCCTGGTTTACCATGACTACCCGATGGACCTTCGCGAAGGCCCGATGCGCCTGAAAGTGGCCTACACCGATGTCAGCGGTACGCTCAACTATTTCCGCCGCGACACCCTGTTCGGCCACGAAAGCAAGACTACCGTGGGCTGGCGTACCACCAAGCACCTGCCCAACAGCGGCGCTTCGCAGTTCGCGCGCAATGGCGACGTGTTCGGTGCACGTACCCGCGATTTCACTTACCAGGGTTCCGACACCGTGGTGCATGCCGGCAACGACCTGGAGCTGGTGCCCAACCTGTGGCTGACCACCGGCCTGGCAATGATCTACACCCGCCGCGAGAGTGACGTAACCTACCCTGCCGAAGGTGGCAAGGTGAGCATGCATGACTGGGACTATGCACCACGCCTGGGGCTGCGCTACGACATCCACCCAGACCTGCAGGTCTACGGCAACCTCAGCCGTTCGGTAGAGCCACCCCACCCGTGGTCGCTGATCTGGAGCTCGCCAAGCGTCGGCGGCAAGCAGATCCAGCCCATCGAGATGCAGAACCAGACTGCCACCACCCTGGAACTGGGCGCCCGTGGCGACTCCGCGCTCGGCAGCTGGGACCTGGCCTGGTACTACTCGCAGGTGCGCCATGAACTGCTGGCCGTGGAAGTGGTGCCGAATTTCACGTCGGAATTCAACGCCAGCGCCACCGTGCATCAGGGCGTCGAGGCAGGCCTGGACAGCACCCTGTGGGAACGTGCCGGCACTGGCAGGCTCAGCCTGCGCCAGGCCTACACCTTCAGCGACTTCCATTACCGTGATGACGACAAGTTTGGCGACAACCGCCTGCCCGGCATCCCGATGCACTACTACCAGGCCGAACTGCGCTACGACTGGCCAAGCGGCTTCTATGCCGGGATCAACACGCAGATGGCGTCGAAAGTGCAGGTGGACTATGCCAACAGCTACCACGCCGACGAATATGCCTTGCTTGGCGCGCGCCTGGGCTGGGATTCGCCGAAGCAGGACTGGCAGACCTGGCTGGACCTGCGCAACCTGACCAACAAGCGGTATGCGGCGACAGTGACGCCTGCCTACAACGACGCCGGTAACGACAACGCCCGCTCGACGCCGGGTGAAGGGTTTGGCGTGTATGCCGGGGTTTCCTACAGCTTCCGCTAACCACCCAGGGCCAGTCAGCGCGGGTCATTGTAGGAGCGGCCTTGTGTCGCGAAAGGGCCGCAGAGCGGCCCCGGGACTTTAGCGTTGATGCACCTATTGCCGGGGCCGCGTTGCGGCCCTTTCGCGACACAAGGCCGCTCCTAGAGGGGTTGTGTGCTAGCCAATCAAACCGCCCGGTTCAACTTCACCCACGAAGCGAACTTGTCGACAAACGCCTGCAAGAACGGCCGGGTCTTGTCGTTGAGCTTGCCCGAGTCTTCGAACAGGCTGGCCGCCCCGCCGATATAGGCTTCGGGCATTTGCATGCACGGCATGTCGAGAAACACCAGCGACTGGCGCACCGCATGGTTGGCGCCAAAACCACCAATCGCCCCCGGCGACACACTCACCACCGCAGTAGGCTTGCCACTCCAGGCGCTTTGCCCGTAGGGCCGTGAGCCCACATCGATGGCATTCTTGAGGCAACCCGGCACCGAGCGGTTGTACTCCGGGGTGACGAACAGCACCGCATCGCTACGGCGGATCTCGTCGCGAAAGCGCTTCCATGTTTCCGGGGGCGCGTCGGCCTCGACATCTTCGTTGTACAGGGGCAAATCGCCAATTTCGACTATTTTCAGGGCAAGGCTGGACGGCGCCAGCTCCGAAAGTGCGCGGGCGACCTTGCGGTTGTACGAATCCTTGCGCAAGCTGCCGACTACAACCGCTACCGAATACACCTGGCTCATGGGCAATTCCAACCTTTGCTGGGTAAAGGGACGTTGTAGTTATAGATGACCGTTCCTCGGCGCTTTGGTTTTTTTTCCTTCAAGGGAAAACTTCCAGCGCTGTTCAACGGTCTATGTCCACAGACATTTCCTACGTAATTCAGAGGTTTCCACCCAAATGGCAGCAGTAATGGTCGGCCAGTTCCACGCCCGTGACGCCGAAGGCCGTATCTACCCCGTGCACGAGTTCCAGGAGTCGACCCTGCAACACGACGGCAGCACGCTGGGCGCCCCTATCACCACCTACCGCCTGGCCATCGGCGACAAGGTCAACCACCTGGGTGACAACCGCTTTGAATTGGCGCGCAGCGGCGTCGAGATCACGCGCATTCCTTGATGCAATCCACTGTGTAGCAGCCACTGTCGTTCTGCAGGCCATGCACGTCCGCGACAAAACCGGGGAAGCCCTGGTTGAATGCCCGGGCGAAAGCCAGGTAGTCGACTATCGAGCGGGTCGCCTCGGTGAACCGCTCCCCCGGCATGATCAACGGAATACCAGGCGGGTACGGCACCAGCATCACCGCCGCCACACGCCCCAGCAGCGCCTCGATCGGCACCGCCTCGACTTCGCCACGCACCATCAGGTCATAGGCCCGCGCCGGGCTTACTGCTACTTCCGGCAAGCGCGTGAACAGCCGCTTCAGCTGCTTGGCCGTGGCATTGGCGCGGTAACAGCCATGCAGCTGGTCGCACAGGTCGCGCAGCCCCATGCCCTGGTAGCGTGAGGCATCGGCAGCCACCACGCTGGGCAGGCAACTCCCCAAAGCAGCATTGCCGTCATAGTGGCGTTTGAATTCCAGCAGTTCGGTGAGCAGCGTGCTCCATTTGCCTTTGGTGATGCCCATGGAGAACAGCACCAGGAAGCTGTACAGGCCGGTTTTCTCCACCACCAGGCCCCGCTCCCACAGAAACTTGCTGACCACCGCTGCCGGGATTCCCTGCTCGCCCAGCGCCCCGCCTGCGCTCAAGCCCGGCATCACCAGGGTCACCTTGAGGGGATCAAGCAGCACATAGTCGTCCGCCACCTCGCCAAAACCATGCCACTCGGCCCCTGGGTGCAGCAACCAGTCCTGCGCGGCCAGGCGGTGGATACCTTCGGCGCTCGGCGGCTGCCAGATGCTGAACCACCAGTCATCGGCGGCAATGTGCTCACGCAGGTTGGCAAGGGCACGGCGGAAACTCAGCGCCTCATCGAACATCTCCTGCAACAGCGAGCGCCCGGCCGGCCCTTCCATCATGGTAGAGGCCACGTCCAGCGAGGCGAGGATGCTGTACTGCGGCGAAGTCGAAATGTGCATCATGAACGCTTCGTTGAAACGGTCACGGTCCAGTTGGCGCCTGGCCCCCTCTTGAACGTGGATCATCGAGGCCTGGCTGAACGCGGCCAGCAGCTTGTGAGTGGAATGGGTGCTGAACACCAGCGGGCTGTCCGCGGCGCAGGCAGTGCCCATGGCATAGCGCCCGGTGAAAAACTCGTGGAACGCCGCGTAGGCAAACCAGGCCTCGTCGAAATGCAGCACCTCGACACTGGCGCCCAGGGCTTGCTTGATCAACCCGGCGTGATAGCACAGGCCGTCGTAGGTGGAGTTGGTCACCACCGCCAGCTTGATGCGCTGCCCGCGATCACGGGCCAGGGGGTTGGCCTGGATTTTCGCCTGGATCGCCTCGGGGCCGAATTCGCTGAGCGGGATCGGGCCGATGATGCCCAGCTCGTTGCGCTCGGGGCACAGGTACAGCGGAATGGCGCCGGTCATGATGATCGCGTGCACCACCGACTTGTGGCAGTTGCGGTCCACCAGTACCAGGTCGTCGCGGCCGACCATCGCGTGCCAGACGATCTTGTTGGCGGTGGAGGTGCCATTGATGACGAAGAAGGTGTGGTCGGCACCGAAGTTGCGCGCCGCCCTGGCCTCGGCTTCGGCCAGCGGCCCGGTGTGGTCGAGCAGCGAGCCTAGCTCCGGCACCGAAACCGACAGGTCCGAGCGCAAGGTGTTTTCCCCGAAGAACTGATGAAAGGCCTGGCCCACCGGGCTTTTTCGATAGGCGACGCCGCCGCCATGGCCGGGCGTATGCCAGGAATAGTTGGACTGCGC
The DNA here is from genome assembly GCF_059295255.1 of Pseudomonas sp. 8_5_2. Lineage (NCBI taxonomy): Bacteria > Pseudomonadati > Pseudomonadota > Gammaproteobacteria > Pseudomonadales > Pseudomonadaceae > Pseudomonas > Pseudomonas sp. 8_5_2. The sequence continues at coordinate 1,901,337 of NZ_CM181238.1, read as the reverse complement.
GGTGTGCTGCACCAGTGCCTTGAAGAAGGGTGGCAGCAGGCCATCGAGGTAGATATGTGCGGCGCGTGCCACCTGGCGGGCAAGGAACGGCACGGTGTCTTCGAACAGGTAGAGGATGCCGCGCAGCTGGTTGAGCTCGCTCATGGCTTCGGCGGGGGCGTTTTCCAGGGTCACCTGCTCACCCAGCGCGAAAATCGGCAGGTTGGGCGCGCGCAGGCGAGCCAGGCGGATCAGCTCGGCCATGTTCTGCAGCAGGTGGGTGTTCTCGCCGGCACCTTCTGCAGCGATCAGCATGCAGGCCAGGCCGTGGTGGGTGGCAGCGACCAGACGCGCTTCGGCAAGGTCGGCGGCCTTGATGACCGCGAAGCCGTCCTGGCTCAATTCCTCGGCGATGCCCCGCACGCGCTCGCCGGCAACGCTGTCGGCCTTGATGGCGCGGTGGACGATGAGGATGGGGAACTTGAGGTCCTTGTACATCAGGTGGCTACCTCCGAAGGACATGTAGTCCTGATGAGGGTAGTTGTAGGAGCGGCCTTGCGTCGCGAAAGGGCCGCGCAGCGGCCCCAAAAATTTCACAGGCGACGCAAAAATTGCCGGGGCTGCTGCACAGCCCTTTCGCGACGCAAGGCCGCTCCTACAGGGATCGCATCGCCTGCGGCAAAATTGTTAACCCGCAGGCATCTCGGTAAGGGCCTGCCACATGGATGGCCCGCCCGCCGACTTGGCTATGGCCGCCAGCCGCTCGGCATGAGCCTCCAGCTCTTCGGCACTGGCCATGATCACCCGTCCCGGCGCACGCCCGGTAATCCGGCGAATCTCGCTGCCGCCCTGGCCGTCGTCGCCCTCGGCGTCAGCCCCATGCCCGGCCAGCGAAAGGCTGGTCTGGCCACCGGTCATTGCCAGGTAGACGTCAGCCAGCAGTTCCGAGTCGAGCAGTGCGCCGTGCAGCTCACGGCCCGAGTTGTCGATGTCGTAGCGCTTGCACAGCGCATCGAGGCTGTTGCGTTGCCCGGGGTGGCGCGAGCGCGCCAGCAGCAAGGTGTCGAGGATGGTGCAATGCTGGGCGATGTCGGCACGGCCCTGCTGGCCAAGCAGGGCAAATTCGTTGTTGATGAAGCCAACGTCGAACGCCGCGTTGTGGATGACCAGCGTGGCGCCTTCGATGAATTCGAAGAACTCCTCGGCCACATCGCCAAAGCGCGGCTTGCCGACCAGGAAGGTATCGGTAATGCCGTGGACGTTGATGGCGCCCTCGTCGCTCTCGCGGTCCGGCTGCAGGTAGACGTGGAAGTGCCGCCCGGTCAGCCGCCGGCCGATCACCTCGACACAACCGATCTCGATGATCCGGTGGCCTTCGCTGACCGGCATGCCCGTGGTTTCGGTATCGAGGATGACGAACCGTTTATCTTGCTGCTGCTCCACGCGGGGCGCTCCAACTTGCATCAGTTTCAAAGGCGGCGAGTATACCCCAAGCGCCTCAGCGCTGGGCGCGCACCTCATCGACACCACGGTTGGCCAGCTGGTCGGCACGCTCGTTGCCGGGGTGGCCGATGTGGCCGCGCACCCACTTCCAGGTCACCTTGTGGCGATTGACCTGCTCATCAAGCTGCTGCCACAGGTCGGCGTTCTTCACCGGCTCTTTGGCTGCGGTCTTCCAGCCGCGCTTCTTCCAGTTGACCATCCATTCGTTGATGCCCTTCATCACGTACTGCGAGTCGGTGGTCAGCACCACCTCGCATTCGCGCTTCAACGCCATCAGCCCCTGGATCGCAGCCATCAGCTCCATGCGGTTGTTGGTGGTATCGCGCTCGCCGCCCCACAGTTCCTTCTCGACGCCCTTGTAGATCATCAGGACCCCCCAGCCACCCGGGCCAGGGTTGCCCTTGCAGGCGCCGTCGGTAAACATTTCGATGCTATCGCTCATGTACCACTCATGTTCAGTGCTTTTCAGTGTCCGGGTTGGCCGCCGTACGATTGACCTTGGCCAGTGGCAGCGGCAGCAGCTTGCCCATGGGTTCGCGGCGCTCCGGGCGTAACGGCCGCAGGCCGACCACCATCTTGCGCGCCACCAGCAGGTACACCCCGCCGCCAGCGCCCTGCCAGCCGCCGGCTAGCCGTTCCCAGCCCTCCAGGCGTTGCTGCCAGGCCGGTGAGGCAAGCGGCGGACGATAGCACCCGAAGCGGCGTTTCTCCAGCGCGAAGCCCAGCAGGTTCAGCCAGTCGCCCACCCGTGACGCCGAGATGCAGCGCGCCTTGCGCAATGCGCCGTGGCTGAAGAAGTGACGCATGCCCCAGCTGCTCCACGGGTTGATGCCAACGATCAGCAGGTGCCCGCCCGGGCGCACCGCACTGGCGGCCTCGCGCAGCAGGCCATGGGGTGACAGGCAGAAGTCCAGGCCGTGCTGCAGCACCACCACGTCGGCGGCATGCTCGCTGAGCGGCCAGGCCTGCTCCTCGCACACTATCTCCACCCCCGGCAGGGGTGCGCCGAGGCGCACGTTGCGCTGGACCTGGGGGGCGCTGGGCGGCGGCTCGGCGCCTGGCCCGTAGTGCACAAGATAACCACCAAAGAAGCGCCCGAGCTCTTCTTCCAGCAGTTTTTCCTCCTCCTTGAGCATCAGCTGGCCGAGTGGGCCGTTGAACCACTCACGGGCCAGGCTGATCAGCTTGACCCAGTCCGGGTCGGCCTGGGCAAAGGCTTGGTCGGTCATTGCGCTCTCCCTTGAAGGTTCTCGCACCGCGCCATCGCGGCTAAGATGGCCACATGTGCCACGCTAGGCGAACCGGATCCGCACCATGATACAGATCAAAGCTCTCCCCGCTTTCTCCGACAACTACATCTGGTTGTTACAGGATACTGCCAAACGCCGCTGTGCGGTGGTCGATCCGGGTGATGCCGGCCCAGTGGAACGCTGGCTGTCGGCCCACCCCGAGTGGGTGTTGAGCGACATTCTCATCACTCACCACCACAACGACCATGTGGGTGGTGTGGAACGGCTCAGGCAATTGACCGGCGCACGGGTCTGCGGCCCGGCCAAAGAGCGCATCCCGTGCCGCGAACTGGCACTTGACGAAGGTGATCAGGTAACCGTCCTGGGCGTGACGTTCGAGGTGCTGGCAGTACCTGGCCATACCCTGGGGCATATCGCATTCTTCAGTGACCAGCCGCCAACGCCCGTGCTATTCAGCGGCGACACCCTGTTTGCCGCCGGTTGCGGGCGCATGTTCGAAGGTAGGCCCGAGCAGATGCAACCTGCCCTGGCCCGCCTGGCAGCGCTGCCGGAGTCGACCGAAGTGTATTGCGCCCACGAATATACCCTGAGCAACTTGCGGTTCGCCAAGGCCGTGGAACCTACCAACCCACACGTTCAGCAACGCTTCGAAGACGTTACCCGCTTGCGTGCCGAAAATCGCATCACCTTGCCATCAACGATCGGTATGGAGCGCCTGACCAACCCCTTCCTGCGCACCTCTGAAACATTAGTTAAACAAAAAGCAGACGAATGGAAGGGACATTCAAACACCTCGCATGTCGCTGTTTTTGCTGCCTTGAGGTCTTGGAAGGACACCTTCTGATAACCGCAAGATATATCGCAGTTGATGCTCAAAGGTTGACCCGGCCGGGAGCGGTTTCTAGAATCGCCAAAATTTTTCGCCCGGATACCTGTCTCAGCCGATGTCTTCCAGTAGCCGCAGAACCTCTCATTCCGTCGCCCTGACGCGCCTGGCCCAGGTCAGTGCGCTGGCCCTGGCCGCCACCCTGGTGGGCTGCCAGAGCACCCGTCAGCTCGACGAATCCGATAGCGTTCGCGCGCACAACTACCAGGCGCGGATCAAGCACAAACCTGCCCCGCTGCTGGTCAAGCCGGTCGAGCAGGCGCCGCAGGACGTGTGGGAGCGCATGCGCCAGGGCTTCGCCCTGCAGGACAGCATCGACGTCAACCCGCGCATCGAGCAGCAGCGCCTGTGGTTCGCCAGCAATCCGACCTTCATCGAAAGCGCTGGCGAGCGCGGCAGCCTCTACCTGCACTACATTGTCGAGCGGCTTGAAGAGCGCGACATGCCGCTGGAGCTGGCCCTGCTGCCGGCCATCGAGAGCGCCTACAACCCGATGGCCTACTCCCGCGCCAGCGCTGCCGGCATGTGGCAATTCATGCCGGCGACTGGCCGCCACTTCAACCTGCGCCAGACCAACTTCTACGATGGCCGCCGCGACATCACCGCCTCGACCAACGCTGCGCTGGACTACCTCACTCGCCTGCACGACATGTTCAACGGCGACTGGCTGCTGGCCCTGGCCGCCTACAACTCCGGCGAAGGCACGGTCAGCCGCGCCATCGAGCGCAACGAGCGCCTTGGCCTGCCGACCGACTACTGGAACCTGCCGCTGCCGCAGGAAACCCGCGACTACGTGCCCAAGCTGCTGGCGCTGTCGCAGGTGGTGCTTACCCCCGAGGCGTACGGGGTCAACCTGAACCCGATCGCCAACGAGCCGTACTTCGAAGCGGTGGCCATCAATGACCGCCTCGACCTGTCGCGCGTTGCCGCCTTTGCCAACATTGACGAAGACGAGCTGATCCAGCTGAACCCGGCCTTCAAGAAGCGCATGACCGTGGACGGCCCCAAGCAACTGCTGGTGCCCACCGCCAAGGCGCAACTGTTGAGCGACAGCCTGTCCAACCTCAACCCCGAGCAGCTGGTCGCCCTGCAGCCGAACAAGGCCGTGTTCGCCCGTGCCGTGGCTGAAACCAGGGCACCCGTGGCGGCACGCAGCTACCGGGTCAAGCGCGGCGACAACCTGGGTGCCATCGCCAAGGCCAATCGTGTCTCGGTCAAGGACATCAAACGCTGGAACCGCATGTCCGGCAACAGCCTGCGTGCCGGCCAGGTACTGGCACTGCGCGGTGGCAATGCCCCCAGCGCTGCTGGCAACCGGGTAGCTTCATCGGGCAAGCGCACCACGCAGTACAAGGTACGCAAGGGCGACTCGCTGTACCTGGTGGCCAAGCGCTTCAACGTCGAAATGAAACACCTCAAGCGCTGGAACCCGCGCAGCGGCCATGCCCTGAAGCCAGGCCAGACCCTGACCGTCTACCTCTCGCATTGATAAAAAAACTGGGGCCGCTCCGCGCCCCATCGCCGGCAAACCAGCTCCCACCCTGATCGCACCGACTTCAAGCCATATGCAGTACCTGTGGGAGCTGGCTTGCCGGCGATGGGCTGCAAAGCGGCCCCTTGCAATCCTCTGGGCGGCACTCTTTTTCCAACCCTACCAAGCTGTTACTGTACCCGATCAAAGCCCAACGCCTCTGGATCGGATGCCGACTTGATACGTCCCCTCCTGCTGTCAATCAGCCTGGCCTTGAGCTTCCCCGCAGCCGCGATGGTGAGCGAAAGCCACGGATACGCGCAGTTCGGCACGCTCAAGTACCCAGCCACCTTCACCCACTTCGACTGGGTCAACCCGCAAGCGCCCAAGGGCGGCACCTTGCGGGCCATGGCTTTTGGCACCTTCGATACCCTCAACCCCTACACCTTCAAGGGGTCGAGCCCGATCACCACGCCCAATTTCCAGCAATACGGTATCAGCGAGCTGAACGAGCCGCTGATGGTCGGCACCGGCCAGTACGACCCGTCCGGCGACGAACCCACCTCCAGCTACGGCCTTATCGCCCGCTCGGTGGAGTACAGCGAAGACCGCAGCTGGGTCGTGTTCAACCTGCGCCCGGAAGCTCGCTGGCATGACGGCCAGCCGATTACCTCGGCAGACGTGGCCTTCTCCTACCGCACACTGCTAAAGGACGGCCACCCGATGTACCGCACCAACCTGCAGGAAGTGCAGCGGGTGGACATCCTCGGCCCGCAGCGCATCCGCTTCGTGTTCAAACGCGCCGGCAACCCGCTGCTGATCCTGCGCCTTGGCGAAATGCCGGTGCTGCCCAAGCATTACTGGCAAAAGCGCGACTTCAAGGCCACCACCTTCGAGCCGCCGCTGGGCAGCGGCCCCTATCGCATCAGCGAAGTCCAGCCCGGGCGCCGACTGGTGTTCGAACGGGTGAAGAACTACTGGGGCAAGGACCTGGCGGTCAACCGTGGCAAGTACAACTTCAAGCGCGTGGAATACGAGTTCTACCGCGACGCCACGGTGGCCTTCGAAGCGTTCAAGGCCGGCGAGTTCGACATCTACATCGAGCACCAGGCGAAGAACTGGGCCAACGGCTACACCTTCCCGGCCGTGCGCCGTGGCGAGGTGATCAAGGCACAGATCCCGCACCGCATCCCCACGCAAACCCAGGGCCTGTTCATGAACAGCCGCCGGGCCACCTTCAGCGACCCGCGGGTACGCCAGGCGCTGGGGCTGATGCTCGATTTCGAATGGACCAACCGCGCGCTGTTCAGTAGCGCCTACCGCCGCTCGACCAGCTATTACCCCAACAGCGAGTTTGCCGCCAGCGGCCTGCCGACCGGCAAGGAGTGGCTGCTGCTGGCGCCGTTCCGCGACCAGTTGCCTGCCAAGCTGTTCAGCGAACCCTACAAGGTCAGCCAGACCGACGGCCGTGGCATCAACCGCCAGACCCTGCGCCAGGCCCTCGGGCTGCTGGCCGAGGCCGGCTGGAAGCTGAACGGCCAGCGCCTGGTCGACAGCAAGGGCCAGCAGCTGCGCATGGAGCTGCTGCTGGTAAACCCCAATCTTGAACGCATCCTGCAACCTTATGTCGAAAATCTGTCCAGCATCGGCATCGATGCGCGCTTGCGCACGGTCGACCGCGCCCAGTACAAACAACGCCTGGACCAGTTCGATTTCGACATGATTCTGATGACCCTTAACCAGACCCTGAGCCCCGGCCTCGAACAGTGGCTGTACTTCCATTCCAGCCAGGCCGCGACCAAGGGCAGCAAGAACTATGCTGGGGTCAAGGACCCGGTGGTCGACCACCTGCTCGACACCCTTCTGGCTGCGCGCACCCGCGACGACCAGGTCGCCGCCGCCCGCGCCCTGGACCGAGTGCTCTCATGGCAGTACTACATGATCCCCAACTGGTACCTCGACAACCATCGCCTGGCCTACCGCAACCGGTTCGCCTTCGTCACCACGCCGCCCTACACCCTTGGGCTGAACAGCTGGTGGATCAAGACTTCGGAGAAAGCCCAATGACGCCAACGCACCGCCTGCGCCGGCTGGCAGGCAGCCTGTTGCTCGCCTGCCTGAGCCTTCCTGCCCTGGCCGCACCGCAGCACGCGCTGACCCTGTACGACGAGCCACCCAAGTACCCCGCCGACTTCAAGCACTTCGACTACGTCAACCCCGACGCGCCCAAGGGCGGCACCTTCCGCCAGTCCAGCTTCGGCGGCTTCGACAGCCTCAACCCGTTCATCAACAAAGGCGTGTCGGCCGAGAACATCAGCAGCATCTACGACACCCTGATGCGCCAGAGCCAGGACGAGCCGTTCACCGAGTACGGCCTGGTGGCCGGCAAGATCGAAAAAGCCCCGGACAACAGCTGGGTGCGCTTCTATCTGCGCCCTGAGGCGCGCTTCCATGACGGCCACCCGATACGCGCCGACGACGTGGTGTTCACCTTCAACGCATTGATCAAGGACGGTGCGCCGCTGTACCGCCAGTACTACGCCGACGTCGCCGAAGTGGTCGCCGAAGACCCGCTGAAGGTGCTGTTCAAGTTCAAGCACCACAACAACCGCGAGCTGCCGCTGATTCTCGGCCAGCTGCCGGTATTGCCCAAGCACTGGTACCAGAACCGCGACTTCAACCGCGGCAACCTGGAAATCCCGCTGGGCAGCGGCCCGTACAAGGTCGCCGAGGTCAAGGCCGGGCGTTCGGTGCGCTACGAGCGGGTCAAGGACTACTGGGCCAAGGACCTGCCGATCAACCGCGGTTTCTACAACTTCGACGTCATGACCTTCGACTCGTACCGCGACACCACCGTCGCCCTTGAAGCACTCAAGGCCGGGGCGTTCGACTATGCCCTGGAAGTCAGCGCGAAGAACTGGGCCACCGCCTACAACGTGCCGGCCGTGCGCGACGGCCGCCTGATCAAGGAGGAGCTGCCCAACGGCAACCCCACCGGTATGCAGGGCTTCATCTTCAACATCCGCCGCCCGGTGTTCCAGGACGTGCGCGTGCGCCAGGCGCTGAGCCTGCTGCTGGACTACGAGTGGACTAACAAGCAGCTGTTCAACGGCGCCTACACCCGCACCGGCAGCTACTTCGACAACTCGGAAATGGCCGCCCACGGCCTGCCCGACGCCAGCGAGCTGAAGATCCTCGAGCCGTTGCGCGGCAAGGTTCCCGAGCAAGTGTTCAGCGAAGCGTTCCACAACCCGGTCAGCGACGGCAGCGGCATGATCCGCGAGCAGCAGCGTCAGGCCTACAAACTGCTGCAGGAGGCCGGCTGGAAAATCGTCGACGACAAGATGGTCGACGCCCAAGGCAAGCCGGTCAGCATAGAGTTCCTGCTGGCACAGACCGAGTTCGAGCGCATCCTGCTGCCGTTCAAGCGCAACCTGGCCGACCTCGGCATCGAGCTGAACATCCGCAGGGTCGACGTGTCGCAATACATCACCCGTCTGCGTTCACGTGACTACGACATGATCGTCGGCGGCTATCCGCAGTCCAACTCGCCGGGCAACGAACAGCGCGAGTTCTGGTCCAGTGCCGCCGCCGACAACCCCGGCAGCCGCAATTTCATCGGCCTGCGCGACCCGGCCATCGACCAGCTGGTGGAACAGCTGATCAACGCCGACTCGCGGCAAAGCCTGATCGACCACTGCCGCGCCCTGGACCGTGTGCTGCTGTGGGGCTACTACGTGATCCCCAACTGGCACATCAAGACCTGGCGCGTGGCCTACTGGAACCACATCGGCCACCCGAAGGTGTCGCCCAAGTACGACATCGGCATCGACACCTGGTGGATCAAGCCCGAGGTGACCCCGGCGGTCAGCACGGCCCCTGCGGACGAGGCCGAATAATATGCTGGCCTACATCCTGCGCCGCCTGCTGCTGATCATCCCGACCCTGTTAGGCATCCTGGTCATCAACTTCATCATCGTCCAGGCCGCCCCCGGCGGCCCGGTCGAGCAGATGATCGCCAAGCTCGAAGGCTTCGAAGGCGCCACCAGCCGCATCGCCGGTGGCGGCGCCGAGGTTTCCGTGGCCGGCTCCAACTACCGTGGCGCCCAGGGGCTGGACCCGGCGCTGATCGCCGAAATCGAGCGGATGTACGGCTTCGACAAGTCGCCGCCCGAACGCCTGTGGATCATGATCAAGAACTACGCCCAGCTGGACTTCGGCGACAGCTTCTTCCGCGATGCCAAGGTCATCGACCTGATCATCGAGAAGATGCCGGTGTCGATTTCGCTGGGGCTGTGGAGCACGCTGATCATGTACCTGGTGTCGATCCCGCTGGGCATCGCCAAGGCCGTGCGCCACGGCAGCCATTTCGACGTGTGGACCAGTTCGGCGATCATCGTCGGCTACGCCATTCCGGCGTTCCTGTTCGCCATCCTGCTGATCGTGCTGTTCGCCGGCGGCAGCTACTTCGACTGGTTCCCGCTGCGCGGCCTCACCTCCAACAACTTCGACGAGCTGAGTACCACCGGCAAGGTGCTGGACTACTTCTGGCATCTGGTGCTGCCGATTACCGCGCTGGTCATCGGCAACTTTGCCACCATGACCCTGCTGACCAAGAACAGCTTCCTGGACGAAATCAACAAGCAGTACGTGGTCACCGCCAAGGCCAAGGGCCTGAGCCGGCCACGGGTGCTGTATGGCCACGTGTTCCGCAACGCCATGCTGCTGGTGATCGCCGGCTTCCCCTCGGCGTTCATCGGCATCTTCTTCACCGGCTCTTTGCTGATCGAGGTGATCTTCAGCCTCGACGGCCTGGGCCTGATGAGCTTCGAGGCGGCCATCAACCGCGACTATCCGGTGGTCTTCGGCACCCTGTTCATCTTCACCCTGCTGGGGCTGGTGGTGAAACTGATCGGCGACCTGACCTATACCCTGGTCGATCCGCGCATCGACTTCGCCAGCCGGGAGCACTGACATGGCCTTGTCCCCTCTCAACCGCCGGCGCTTCGAGCGTTTCAAGGCCAACCGCCGTGGCTGGTGGTCGCTGTGGCTGTTCCTGATCCTGTTCGGCCTCAGCCTGGGCGCCGAGCTGATCGCCAACGACAAGCCGATTGCCGTGCGTTACGACGGCGAGTGGTACTTCCCGGCGTTCAAGCGCTACCCGGAAACCACCTTCGGCGGCGAGTTCCCGCTGGAAGCCAACTACAAGAGCCCGTACATCCGCGAGCTGCTGGCGAAGAAAGACAGCTTCGTGCTGTGGGCGCCGATCCCGTTCAGCTATCAGAGCATCAACTACGACCTGCGCGTACCGGCCCCGGCCCCGCCCTCGGCGGACAACCTGCTGGGCACCGACGACCAGGGGCGCGACGTGCTGGCGCGGGTGATCTACGGCTTCCGCGTTTCGGTACTGTTCGCCCTCACCTTGACCATCCTCAGCTCCATCATCGGGGTCATCGCCGGGGCGCTGCAGGGGTTCTATGGCGGCTGGGTCGACCTGGTCGGACAACGCTTCCTGGAAATCTGGTCCGGCTTGCCGGTGCTTTACCTGCTGATCATCCTCGCCAGCTTCGTGCAGCCGAATTTCTGGTGGCTGCTGGGAATCATGCTGCTGTTCTCGTGGATGAGCCTGGTGGACGTGGTACGCGCCGAGTTCCTGCGCGGGCGCAACCTGGAATACGTGCGCGCCGCCCGCGCCCTGGGCATGCGCAACGGCGGAATCATGTACCGGCACATCCTGCCCAACGCGATGATTTCGACCATGACCTTCATGCCGTTCATTCTCACTGGCGCCATCGGTACCCTGACCGCGCTGGACTTCCTTGGCTTTGGCCTGCCCGCAGGTTCGCCGTCGCTGGGCGAGCTGGTGGCCCAGGGCAAGTCCAACCTGCAAGCCCCGTGGCTGGGCATCAGCGCCTTCGCGGTGCTGGCGCTGATGCTGAGCCTGCTGGTGTTCATCGGCGAATCCGCCCGCGACGCCTTCGACCCGAGGAAGTGACATGAGTGAACAGAACCTGATCGAAGTGCGGGACCTGGCCGTGGAGTTCGTCACCGGCGACCAGGTCAACCGGGTGGTCGATGGCATCAGCTTTGACATCCGCAAGGGCGAGACGCTGGCATTGGTAGGCGAAAGTGGCTCGGGCAAATCGGTTACTGCGCACTCGATCCTGCGCCTGCTGCCGTACCCTCTGGCGCGCCACCCCAGCGGCAGCATCCAGTACGAGGGCAAAGACCTGCTGCAGCAGAACGAGAAGACCCTGCAACGCATTCGCGGCAACCGCATTGCGATGATCTTCCAGGAGCCGATGACCTCGCTGAACCCGCTGCACTGCATCGAAAAGCAGATCAACGAAATCCTCCTGCTGCACAAAGGCCTCACCGGCAAGGCAGCCACCGCCCGCACGCTGGAGCTGCTGGAGCTGGTCGGTATTCCCGAACCGCGCAAGCGCCTGAAAGCCCTCCCCCACGAACTGTCTGGCGGGCAGCGCCAGCGGGTGATGATCGCCATGGCGCTGGCCAACGAGCCAGAGCTGCTGATTGCCGACGAACCCACCACGGCGCTGGATGTGACCGTGCAGCTCAAGATTCTCGACCTGCTCAAAGACCTGCAGGTGCGCTTGGGCATGGCCTTGCTTCTGATCAGCCATGACCTCAATCTGGTGCGGCGCATCGCTCACCGCGTGTGCGTGATGCAGCGCGGGCAGATTGTCGAGCAGGCCGACTGCGCCACGCTGTTCAGCGCGCCGCAGCACCACTACACGCAGATGTTGATCAATGCCGAGCCCAGCGGGCTGCCGGCGCACAACCCGGTGGGGGCACCGTTGCTGGAGGTGGATGACCTCAAGGTATGGTTCCCGATCAAGAAGGGCTTTCTGCGGCGCACGGTTGACCACGTGAAAGCGGTGGACGGCGTCAACTTCAGCTTGCCGCAGGGGCAGACGCTGGGGATTGTCGGCGAGTCCGGGTCGGGCAAGTCGACGTTGGGCCTGGCCATTCTGCGCCTGATCTCCAGTCAAGGTGGCATTCGTTTTCACGGGCAGAACCTGGACGCCTTGAATCAGCAGGCCGTGCGCCCGTTGCGGCGGGAAATGCAGGTGGTGTTCCAGGACCCGTTTGGCAGCCTGAGCCCGCGCATGTGTGTGGCGGATATCGTTGGCGAAGGGTTGCGTATTCACCGCATTGGCACCGCAGCCGAGCAGGAAGCGGCCATTGTCGCGGCCCTGGAGGAAGTGGGGCTGGATCCGCGTACTCGCCATCGTTATCCCCATGAGTTTTCCGGCGGACAGCGCCAGCGCATCGCCATTGCCAGGGCGCTGGTGCTGAAGCCGGCGCTGATCCTGCTGGATGAACCCACATCCGCGCTGGACCGCACCGTGCAGCGGCAGGTGGTGGAGTTGCTGCGTAATCTGCAGCAGAAGTACAACCTGACGTACCTGTTCATCAGCCATGACCTGGCGGTGGTGAAGGCGCTGAGTCACCAGTTGATGGTGATCAAGCACGGGCAGGTGGTGGAGCAAGGGGATGCACAGGCGATATTTCATGCGCCGCAGCATCCGTATACACGGCAGTTGCTGGAGGCGGCGTTTTTGGAGGTGGATGCCGTAAGCTAGCTTTTGGGGGCCGCTCTGCCGCCCATCGCCGGCAAGCCAGCTCCCACCCCGACCGCGCAGTCTCCAAGACTTGCGCTATCCCTGTGGGAGCTGGCTTGCCGGCGATGGGCCGCAGAGCGGCCCGCTTCTGGAGCGGTAAGATCAGATTTACCCCCTTCCTTGTAGGCCATTTCCCAAACATACTCCTGCCGCGCATTTTCCGTTGCCGCTGCTCCGGCAGCGCTCTAGTCTCGGCATGTCGTTGCTCGTCAACGATACAGCTTTGACAGGCTGTGACGGTAAATCGTATGCGGTTCGCCATTATGGCGGCTGTACGTGCGGGCACGCTTGCGTGCGCCGGAACTTACGATTTCCACCGGTCTGTCAACCCACGTACAGCTGCCACCCAACTGTTTGACAGCAGGGAGGAGGCGGCACCTACAACGGTAAATCGTAATGTTGAAAGTCGTCCCCGATCCACCCCACAACCCCCATTCCCTCGAAGACACCCTGATCCAGGCCACCGACTACGCGCTCTGCGCCGCCACCGTGGTACATCAGGCCTTGCTGCTGCAGCCCAAATCACCTGCTTCGATCTTGATGATGACCTCGATGCACGAGCTGGAGGCGCTACGGGCTTTGCTTGAGTCGGCATTGGTCCAGGTGCAGATGCCCACCGAGCCTCGAACGGCGCACTGCCTTTTGAATGATGTGTTGCCTGGGCGGGCCCTTTCGCGGGTAAACCCGCTCCCACAGGTACTGTGCAAGTCTTGAGGCAAGTGGGGAACCTGTAGGAGCGGGTTTACCCGCGAAAGGGCCCGCCCAGGCATTCGAGAACTTTCAGGGGGAAACAAAAATGACCACAGAAGACACTCAATTCACCGTTGGCAAAACCACCTTCTGCCAGGGCGAAAACGGCACCCACCCACTGTTTCGTATCGAGCCCGGCATCTCCTGCCGCGACGCCCGCGAGCAATCATCGGAGCTGATGGGCTACGTCCGCGAACTGACCATTACCGGCCTGATGGATGAAAAACCGATGATGATCTGGGCTGCGCACTATCTGAGCGCAATGGCCAAAGCGCTGATGGATGACGCCGAACTCGGCATGATGCGCTGAATCTGTGGTGGCCCGGGATCAGCTGGATTTCACACCTCGGAAGCCAGCCACTCCCCCGGGCAATCCTACTCCATCCGGCTGTTTCGTTTACTTCGATTACCGAATAGTTCAAAGCGTCAGTGATCAATTTTACTGACAACAATCGTCTTCCATCATCAGCCAGAAAGGGCATAAATTCTCCACCATCCACTCCCGGCACCAACGGTAGAGCCCATGTCCAGTCCACAACAGCCGCCCACTTCCCCAGCACTGGCGGCGCTGATCCAGCGCTCCGGCCTGCCCAGCCCTTCGCTCAGCGAAGCCCAGGCGCATGCCGTGCTACAAATGCACTATGGCCTCGCCGGCACGCTCACGGCCCTGGGCAGCCAGCAAGACCTGAACGTGCGCGTGGACGCGCCACAAGGCCGATTCGTGCTGAAGGCCTGTCACGGCAGCTATGCGCAACAGGAACTGGAAGCACAGCACGCCGCCCTGTCCTACCTGCGCGATCAGGGCTTGCCGGTGCCAGCCGCACGCACGGCCACCAGCGGCCAGCAGTTACTGGACCTGGAGATAGACGGCCAACCGTTGCGCCTGCGCCTGCTCGATTACATCGACGGCCAACCCCTCACCCGTCTCAAGCACATGCAACCACGGCTTATGGGCGAACTGGGCGGGCTCTGCGCCCGGCTGGACAAAGCGCTGGCCAACTTCGACCACCCAGGCCTGGTGCGCACCCTGCAATGGGATCCGCAGCATGCCCAGGCACTGATCGGTCATCTGCTGCCGGTGCTGCAGGACAGCGCGCAGCGCGCTCGCATCGAACGCGCTACCCGCCAAGCCTGCGAGCGCCTGACACCCCTGGTTGATCAACTGCCAAGTCAGGCCGTGCACCTGGACATCACCGACGACAACACCGTGTGGGCCCGTGATGCCCAGCGCCAGTGGCAACTGCAAGGCGTGATTGATTTCGGCGACCTGCTACGCACCTGGCGCATCGCCGACCTGTCGGTGACTTGCGCTGCGCTGTTGCACCACGCCGAGGGCGACCCACTGCGCATCCTGCCAGCCGTGCAGGCCTATCAGGCACTCAACCCGCTGACCGAGGCGGAACTGCGCGCCCTGTGGCCGTTGGTAGTAAACCGCGCTGCCGTACTGGTGCTGAGCAGCGAACAGCAGCTGGCTATTGACCCCGGCAACCAGTACACCCGCGACAACATCGCTCACGAATGGGAAATCTTCGACACTGCCACCGCCGTGCCTTTCACCCTGATGGAAGCGGCCATCCTGCAAGCTGCGGGCTTGCAAGCCAAGGTGCCGGACTTGAACGGTTGCGCCCGGTTGCTCCCTGACCTCTCCGGGCAGGCTGTGTCCCGGGTAGACCTGGGGGTACTCAGCTCACTCTGCGAAGCCGGTAACTGGGAACAACCCGGTTTCGACCAGCATCTGCTGACTGCACAAGCCGCCCCGGCCTGCAGCCTGCATGGGCAATATCGCCTGTCGCAAACCCACATCGACAGCCCCGAAGAGCCCGCCACCTGCGCCCTCGGCGTAGAGCTGCACGTGCCCAACGGCAGCCTGGTGCAAGCGCCCGCACCCGGCACCTGGGAGCGCCACGGCGACGGCCGAGGCTGCCTGCGCACCGCGCACTGGGCGTTGTTGCTGCAGGGACTGGAAGACGCACCGGCAGACGGCCAGGGCGTGGAAAAAGGCCAGTCGCTGGGCACTACTTGTGGCTTCCTCAGCGTGCAGCTGTGCCTGGACAACGGCATTCAGCCGCCTTTCTTTGCCACCCCATCCCACGCCGCTGCCTGGCTGGCCCTGTGCCCGTCGCCAGCCGCACTGCTGGGCTTCGATTGCGATGCCCAGCCGCTACCCGATCCGCAAGCCCTGCTAGCCCGCCGCGACGCCAGCTTCGCCCGTTCGCAGAAGCACTACTACGCGCAGCCGCCGCATATCGAGCGCGGCTGGCGCAACTACCTGATCGACATGCAGGGCCGTTCGTACCTGGACATGCTCAACAACGTCGCGGTGCTAGGCCATGGCCACCCACGCATGGTCGCCGAGTCGGCGCGGCAGTGGTCACTGCTGAACACCAACTCGCGCTTCCACTACGCGGCAATCACCGAGTTTTCCGAGCGCCTGCTAGCCCTGGCGCCCGAAGGTTTCGACCGGGTGTTCATGGTCAACAGCGGCACCGAAGCCAACGACCTGGCGATTCGCCTGGCCTGGGCCTACAGCGGCGGGCGTGACTTGCTCAGCGTGCTGGAGGCCTACCACGGCTGGTCGGTGGCAACCGATGCCATCTCCACCTCCATCGCCGACAACCCGCAAGCGCTGGAAACCCGCCCGGACTGGGTGCACCCGGTCGAGGCACCAAACACCTTCCGTGGCCGCTTCCGCGGTCCCAACAGCGCCACCGACTACTTGCAGGACGTCGACGCCAAGCTGGCCGACCTCGACGCCCGCGGTCGCCAGCTGGCCGGCATCATCTGTGAGCCGGTGTACGGCAATGCCGGGGGCATCTCGCTACCGGCGGGCTACTTGCAGGATGCGTATGCCAAGGTCCGCGCCCGTGGCGGCGTGTGCATCGCCGACGAGGTACAGGTGGGGTACGGCCGCCTGGGTGAGTACTTCTGGGGCTTCGAGGAACAGGGCGTGGTGCCGGATATCATCACCATGGCCAAGGGCATGGGCAACGGCCAGCCACTGGGTGTGGTCATCACCCGCCGCGAAATCGCCGAAGCGCTGGAAGCCGAGGGCTACTTCTTCTCCTCGGCCGGTGGCAGCCCGGTCAGCTGTCGCATCGGCATGGCGGTGCTGGACGTGATGCAGGAAGAAGGCCTGTGGGACAACGCCCGCGACACCGGGCGCTACTTCAAGGCCCGCTTGCAGGCGCTGGTGGACAAGCACCCGCTGGCTGGCGCTGCACATGGCTCTGGCTTCTACCTGGGGCTGGAGCTGGTGCGTGACCGCGCAACCCTGGAACCGGCCACCGAGGAAACCATGACCTTGTGCGACCGCCTGCGTGAACTGGGCATCTTCATGCAGCCGACCGGCGATTACCTGAACATCCTCAAGATCAAGCCACCGATGTGCACTACGCGGGCAAGCGTGGACTACTTTGTCGACAGCATCGACCGGGTGCTTGGCGAAGGGCTGTAGGGGTTGAGTGGTGGCTGAAGGTACAGGCCTTTGGAGTTGCTGCGTCTATGAGATCGAGCGCCGCGCGGGCGGCGCTCGATCTCACCGGCGCTGCAAATCCCATGGCAAGCCCGAGGCAGCCAGTTACATTACCCACATCACTTACAACAGGTTTTGTGAACATGGCCTTTACCAGCGACTCCCTGGCAATCTTTCTCGCCGTGATGGATGCCGGGTCGTTTTCCGCCGCCGCGCGCAAGCTGGGCCGTGTACCTTCGGCGGTGAGCATGGCCATCGCCCAACTGGAAGCAGAACTGGACCTGGTGCTGTTCGACCGGGCCACCCGCAAGGCCTTGCCCACCAGCGCCGCCCTGGCGCTGGAGCCTCAGGCCCGGCAGGTGATCTGCCAGCTCAACCTGCTGGACGCCCAGGCCTTGCAGTTGCACAAAGGCCTGGAAAAACGCCTGACCATCGCCATGGCGCCCGAGTTGCAGACCGGCCGCTGGAGCCAACCACTGGTAACGCTGGCAGAAGAATTCCCCAGCCTGGAAATCGAAGTGCGTACAGCCACCCAGACCGAAGCCATCCGCCTGCTGCACGAGGGCAGCGTGCAACTGGCGCTGGTGTTCGAACGGCCCGGCATCGACGAGCGCGAGTCGTTTCTGGAAGCTGGCAGCCAGTTGCTGGTGGCCGTCGCGTCACCGCGCCATCCGGCGGGTCAGAACAGCGGCACACCCTTGCCCGAAGAGGCATTCGCCGAACAGCGGCAGATCATCGTCGCCTCGGGCAAGGCCACCGGGTCGGACCCGCGCATGGTGCTGTCGCGGCGTATCTGGCTGACCGACAGCTACCTGGCCACGCTGGACCTGGTGCAATCCGGCCTCGGGTGGGCCTACCTGCCAGAGCCGCTGGTTGAACCGTTGATCGCGTCGGGCGCGCTGGCAGAAGTGCGTTTCGACAACATGGCCAGCCGCTTGCGCCTGTGGGTCGACATCATCTGGCTCAAGCCACGCCCGCTAGGCCTGGGGGCGCGGCGCTATCTGGAAGTCGTGCGCCAGCTTTTCGAGACGGAGCCACCAAGAGCCTGAGATGCCACAGCACGAGGCCTTGATCATGATTCAGAAGCTAGCGCGATCCCTGTGGGAGCGGCTTCAGCCGCGAACACCGACGAAGCCGATGCCATCCATCGCGTCGCCTGCTTCGAGGGCGCGCCCGCTCCCACAAAGGCCGCGCCAGTCAATCAGGATGCGACGGGGCCACCAACCGATACCCTACCCCCGCCTCGGTAACGATGAAGCGCGGCGCCGTGGGGTCATCCCCCAGCTTCTGACGCAGGTGCCCGACCACGATCCGCAAGTAATGGGTGTCCTCCACATGGGTAGCCCCCCAGATATCCTTGAGCAATTGCTGCTGGGTAATCACCCGTCCGGGGTGGCCGGCCAGGAGCGCCAGTAGCGCGTACTCCTTGCGGGTCAGCGCGACCTCCACGCCATCCAGGGTCACCCGGCGAAAAGCAAAGTCCACAGTCAATGGCCCAAAGCTCGCCGACACTTCCGAACCAGCGGCCTGGGGTACCTGGCGCAACAGGGCACGCACCCGGGCCAGAAACTCCTGGATGCCAAACGGCTTGGTCACATAGTCATTGGCGCCGCCATCGAGTGCATCGACCTTCTGCACTTCACTGGCGCGCACCGACAACACCATCACCGGCACCGTGCTCCACTCGCGCAGCTCGCGCAGCACCTGCTGGCCGTCCATGTCCGGCAGGCCGAGGTCGAGCACCACCAGGTCCGGTTTGCCCAATGCCGCCTGGGCCAGCCCTTCGCCGCCGGTAGCCGCCTCGATCACCTTGTAGCCCTGCGAGGTCAGGCTGATACGCAGGAACTTGCGGATCTGCGGTTCGTCGTCGATGACCAACAGGGTGGCGGACTGGCTCATGGGGTTTCGCTTTCGGCTTCAGGTTGAGGGGGCAGCGGCAAGCATAAAGTGATGCCGGTGCCCTGGCCATCAATGCCTTCGCCCACCAGAATCTGCCCGCCATGGGCGCCGATCATGCCCTGGCAGATGGCCAGGCCCAGGCCGGTGCCCTGCCCGCCACGGTCGCCACGGGCTGCGGTGTAGAACATATCGAAGATCTTCTCGCGGTCGGCCACGGGAATGCCGGGCCCCTGGTCGAACACGGCAAAGCGCAATTGACTGTCCTGCACCGATACCTGCAACGCCAGCCGGCCATTGGCCGGCGAGAACCGTGCAGCATTTTCCAGCACATTGACCAACGCCTGCTCGATCAGTGCTGCATGCACGAACAATAACGGCAGCTCGACTGGCACATCAGTGTGCACGCGCAACGGCGCCAGCACCACGCGCAGGCGATTGAGGGCGCTGCCGACAATATCCCCCGGGGCTACCCAGTCGCGGGCCAGCTTGAGCCCGCCGTGGCCCAGGCGGGTCATGTCCAGCAGGTTCTGGATGTAGCGATCGAGGCGCTCAGCCTCATTGCGGGTGCCTTCCAGCAATTCGCGGCGGTCGTCGACCGGGATCGCTTCGCCCAGCGCCAGCAGGCTGTCGATGCTGCCGCGCATGGCGGTCAATGGCGTGCGCAGGTCATGGGACACGGACGCCAGCAAGGCACTGCGCAACTGCTCGGTTTCGCCGTGCAGGCGCGCGGCCTCAAGCTGTTCGGCCAGACGCGCGCGCGCCAGCGCCTGGGCCAGCGGCTGGCCAAGCGCAACCAGCAAGCGCCGACGCGGGTCGCTGAGCGGCTGCCCCGCACGCGGGCGCACACCGAGCAATGCCAAGGGTTGCTCGTCCACCGCCAGCGGGCACCACCACCAGCGGCCATTGGGCAAGGTGTCGCTGCCGTGGCCGGCCGCCTGACCGTGCTGCCAGGCCCAGTCGGCGGCGGCGCGCTCGGTGTCGCTGAAGGCGTGGGCCTCACCGCTGGCTACCGTCAGCTGGCCTTCGACGTTGCGCTCCAGCAGGCACACCTGCAGGTCTTGCCAGCCGCCCAGATGCTGGCCGGCGGCATTGAACACTGCCTGGCGGTCGGTGGCCACCGTCAGCCGGCGCGACAGGTCGAGCAACTGGCTGGTCTGCGCCTGGGTCTCGCGCAGCGCCTGCAGCTGGCGGCGCTGGCGGGCGGCCAGGTTGCCGGTAAGCGCCGCCATCAACAGGAAGAACACCAGGGTCAGCACGTCTTCTTCGCGCTGGATGCTGAACGAGAAATTGGGCGGGATGAACAAGAAGTCGTAAGTCAGGAACGACAGCGCCGCGCAGGCCAGCGCAGGCCCCAGGCTGCTGCGTACCGCGACCAGCAACACCGCCGCCAGGAATACCAGCGAGATATTGGGTAGCGCCAGCACACTCGATACCGCCCAGGCCAGGCCCGCCGCCATGACCGTGGCCAGTAGCGCCAGCAGGTAATGGCGCCACACCCACACCCGCCGCACAGCCGAACGCGGCGCTTGCGCCTGCACATCGCGGTCCAGCACGTTGATCTCCAGGCCATGGCTTTCGCGCAGTAGCCGCGCAGCCACCCCTGCGCCGAACAGGCGCCGGCGAAGGCGGTCGCGGGACTGCCCGACCAGTACCAGGCTGGCGCGCCGCTCGGCAGCATGCTGGATCAGTGTGCGGGCCACTTCGCCGGCGCGCAGCAATACCACCTCCCCGCCCAGGCGCTCGGCCAGTTGCTGCGCGGCCTGCAGGCGATGGCGGGCGGTTTCGTCGCGCAGGCGGCCGTTGTCCACATGCACCAGGCTCCAGGGCAGGTGGCGGCGCTGGGCCACGCGGCTGGCATGGCGCACCAGGCGTTCGGCCTGGTCATCGCCATCCACGCCCACCAGCAGCCGCCCGCGCAGGGTCGGGGCCTCCTGACCACGCTGGCGATAGCCGTGGGCCAGGTCGGCATCGACCTGGGCGGCGGCGGTCTGCATGGCCATTTCACGCAAGGCGGTGAGGTTGGTCTGCGAGAAGAATGCATCGATGGCCGCCCGCGCCTGCTCGGGCACATACACCTTGCCTTCGCGCAGGCGCTCGAGCAGTTCGCGCGGCGGCAAGTCGATCAGCACCAGCTCGAAAGCTTCCTGCAGCACCCAGTCCGGCAGGGTTTCGCGCACGTGCACGCCGGTGATGTCGCGGACCTTGTCGTTGAGGCTTTCCAGGTGCTGGACGTTGACCGTGGTGTACACATCGACGCCTGCGGCCAGCAGCTCCTGCACGTCTTGCCAACGCTTGGCGTGCCGGCTGCGGGGGGCGTTGGTGTGGGCCAGTTCATCGACCAGCACCAGGGTTGGGGTGGCCTTGAGCAAGCCGTCCAGGTCCATCTCTTCCAGGGTGACACCGCGGTACTGGCTGCGTAGCAAAGGCTGCTGCTGAAGGCCAGCCAGCAAGGCTTCGGTTTCGGCGCGGCCGTGGGTTTCGACAACCCCGGCCAGCACCTGCACCCCCTGGCGCTGCTGGGCGTGGGCCGCCTGGAGCATGGCGAAGGTCTTGCCGACCCCAGGGGCGGCACCCAGAAACACCTTGAGCCGACCCCGGCCGATTCGCGGGAGGGTGGCCAACAGCGCGTCTGCGCGGGTGGAATCACTCATGTTTCATCCTTTGATTTTACTGCGGCCTGCGGCATTCCCGGGCCTGCCGCGCAGGCCATCGCCGGCAAGCCAGGCTCCCACAGGTACTGCACAAGGCTTGGAGCGATGCGGTCGGGGTGGGAGCTGGCTTGCCGGCGATGGGCCGCGCAGCGGCCCCATTTCAGTGGTTCAGTTGCTCAAGCATCCGGTTCATCGCCAGCACATTGACCACGGGCGGGCCGATCAATGGGTGGAGGGTGGCCTCTTCCAGCAGGGCTTGCAAGCGCGCCACCGGCAACTGCCGCGCCGCCGCCACCCGCGGAATCTGGTAAGCCACCGCCTCCGGTGGCAAGTGCGGGTCAAGGCCGCTGGCCGAAGTGGTCAGCAACGCCTGCGGCACCGGCCCCTGCTGCGCCTGGTACAGCGCAGCCGCCTCCCCCTTGACCCGCTCGGCCAGCACCGGGTTGCTCGGCGAAAGGTTGCTGGCACTGCTGGCGACGGTGGCGTAAGCGCCTGCCGAAGGCCGCGAATGGAACCAGCCATCGCCCTGGAAATCCTGGGCAATCAGCGCCGAACCTCGCACCTGCCCCTGGTCATCGCGCACCAGGCTGCCATTGGCCTGCTCCGGGAACACCACCTGGGCTATGCCCGTCACTGCCAGCGGGTAGAGCGCACCCGTGACCAAGGTCATCAACAAAGCCAGGCTCACCGCCGGGCGTACATAAGTAGTCATGTCGGCCTCCTCAGACCAGCTGCAGGGCATTGAGCAGCAGATCGATCAGCTTGATCCCGGCAAACGGCACGACAATGCCGCCCAGCCCGTAGATCAGCAGGTTGCGCCGCAGCAGGTGCGCCGCGCTCGCCGCCTGCACCCGCACGCCACGCAGCGCCAGCGGGATCAGCACGATGATGATCAGCGCGTTGAACACGATGGCCGACAGGATCGCGCTTTGCGGGCTGGCCAGATGCATCAGGTTGAGCACACCCAGCTGCGGATAGATGGCGGCGAACAGCGCCGGCAGGATGGCGAAATACTTGGCCACGTCGTTGGCGATGGAGAATGTGGTCAGTGCACCTCGGGTCACCAGCAGCTCCTTGCCGACCTGGACCACGTCCAGCAGCTTGGTCGGGTCGCTGTCCAGGTCGACCATGTTGGCCGCCTCGCGCGCCGCCTGGGTGCCGTCGTTCATGGCCATGCCCACGTCTGCCTGGGCCAGTGCCGGGGCGTCGTTGGCGCCGTCGCCGCACATGGCCACCAGGCGGCCGTCGTTCTGTTCCTGGCGGATGCGCGCCAGCTTTTTCTCGGGGGTGGCCTCGGCGAGTACGTCATCCACCCCCGCCTCGGCAGCGATGGCGGCGGCGGTCAGCGGGTTGTCGCCGGTCACCATCACCGTGCGGATACCCAGTTTGCGCAACTCGGCGAAGCGCTCGCGAATGCCGGGCTTGACCACGTCCTTGAGGTGGATCACGCCCAGCAGGCGCTGGTCGACGCACACCAGCAGCGGCGTACCACCGCTCTGGGCAATGCGCTCCACTTCGCGGGCCAGCGCCGGGGGCATTTCCAGCCGCTGCATGCCGACGAACGCCAGCACTGCATCCACAGCACCCTTGCGATAGCGTCGCTGCTGCAGGTCGATGCCCGAAAGGCGGGTCTCGGCGCTAAAGGCTACTGCGTCGAACTGGCCGGCAGGCGGCTCGACGAAGTCGTGCAACTGCCGCAGGTACTCGACAATCGATTTGCCTTCGGCAGTATCGTCCGCCAGCGAGGCCAGCAAGGCGCCCTCCCCCAGTTCCCGGGCGGTGATGCCCGGTGCGGCATGCAGGGCACTGCAGCGGCGGTTGCCGAAGGTGATGGTGCCGGTCTTGTCGAGCATCAGTGTGTGCACGTCCCCGGCCGCCTCCACCGCCCGGCCCGAACGGGCGATGACGTTCAGCCGCACCAGCCGGTCCATGCCAGCGATGCCGATGGCCGACAGCAGGCCGCCGATGGTTGTGGGGATCAGCGTTACCAGCAACGCAGCCAGGAAGATCAGCGGCAGGCTGCCGCCGGCAAAATGGGCGAACGGCTGCAAGGTCACCACCACGACCAGAAAGATCAGGGTCAGGCCGATCAGCAGGATGTCGAGAGCGATCTCGTTGGGGGTTTTCTGCCGCTTGGCGCCCTCGACCAAGGCGATCATGCGGTCCAGGGTGGATTCACCCGGGTTGCTGGTGATGCGGATAAGCAGCCAGTCGGACACCAGCCGGGTGTTGCCGGTCACCGCCGAGCGGTCGCCACCGGATTCGCGAATCACCGGCGCGGACTCGCCGGTGATGGCGGCCTCGTTGACGGCGGCGATACCTTCTAGCACCTCGCCGTCACCAGGTATCATTTCGCCGGCCACCACGCGTACCACGTCGTCCTTGCGCAGTGCACTGGCGGCGACAGTCTCGTAGCTGCCATCGCGCTTGCGCCGCTGCGCGGTCAGGCCTTGGCTACCGGCTTTGAGGCTATCGGCGCGGGCCTTGCCCCGGCCTTCGGCCAAAGCTTCGGCGAAGTTGGCGAACAGCACGGTAAACCACAGCCACAAGGCGATCTGCACGGCAACACCGGTGCCTACGCCACTGCCAGGGGCTACGCACAATACGGTGGTCAGTGCTGCGGTCAGAGCCACTACCAGCATCACCGGCGAACGCCTGAGCTGGCGCGGGTCGAGCTTGACGAACGCCTGCACCAGCGCCGGGCGCCACAGCGCGGCGAAGCGGGTCTGGTCCTGGGCACTGTGCCGGGCGTTTGCTTCAGGAATGGGCATGTTCATGGTCGGTCCTCAGTAAGCCAGGCTCAGGTGTTCGGCGATTGGTCCAAGGGCCAGGGTCGGCAGGAAGGTCAGCCCCCCGACCAGCAGGATGGTCACCAGCAGCAGGCCGGTGAACAGCGCGCCGTGGGTGGGGAAGCTGTTCTGCCCCTGGGGCGCGCTCTTCTTCGCCGCCAGGCTGCCGGCCAAGGCCAGCACCGGCAGGATGTAGCCAAAGCGGCCGATGAGCATGGCCAGGCCAATCATCAGGTTGTGATACACGGTATTGGCGCCAAAACCGGCAAACGCCGAGCCATTGTTGGCGGTGCCCGAGGTGTAGGCGTACAGCAGCTGGCTGAAACCATGTGCGCCGGGGTTGCTGACCGCACCTGCCGGGCCCGACAGGCTGGCAGCGATGGCGCCGAGTACCAGCACGCCAACCGGCATCACCAGAAGTGTTGCCACCAACAGTTGTACCTCACGCGCCTGCAGTTTCTTGCCCAGGTATTCCGGCGTGCGACCGATCATCAGCCCGGCCAGGAACACCGCGATCAGCACGAACAGCACCATGCCGTACAGCCCTGCGCCGACGCCGCCGAAGATCACCTCGCCAACCATCATGTTGACCATCGCCACCATGCCGGTCAGCGGGTTGAGGCTGTCGTGCATGGCGTTTACCGAGCCGTTGGAGGCGGCAGTGGTGGTCACCGTCCACAGCACCGAGCCGGTAGTGCCGAAGCGGCTTTCCTTGCCTTCCATAGGCGCGCCCTGCTGTACCTGGGCGCCTTCAAGCGCCGGGTTGGGCTGGTACTCGGACCACAACGCCATACTGCCGCCAATCAGGAACAGCGCGAGCATGCAGGCCAGGATTGCGCGGCTTTGGCGCAGGTCCTTTACGTAGTGGCCGAAAGTGAACACCAGGGCTGCCGGGATCAGGATGATCGACGCCACCTCGAACAGGTTGCTCCAGGCAGTGGGGTTCTCGAACGGGTGCGCCGCGTTGACCCCGAAGAAGCCACCGCCGTTGGTACCCAGCTGCTTGATGGCGATCTGGCTGGCCGCCGGGCCCAGCGGGATGGTCTGCTCGGCACCTTGCAAGGTCACCGCGTGGGCGTAGTCGGCCAGGGTTTGCGGCACGCCCTGCCCTACCAGCAGCAGCGCCAGCAGCAGGCACAGCGGCAGCAAGCCGTAGAGGGTGGCGCGGGTCATGTCGACCCAGAAGTTGCCAAGGGTGTTGGCACTGCGCCGGGCAATACCGCGACACAGGGCAACCAGCACGGCCAGGCCGGTTGCGGCGCTGACGAAGTTCTGCACGGTCAGGCCGAGCATCTGGCTGAGGTAGCTGACTGATGCCTCACCGCTGTAGGCCTGCCAGTTGGTATTGGTGATGAAGCTCACGGCAGTATTGAACGCCAGCGACCATTCCTGGCCGGGCAAATGCTGCGGGTTGAGCGGCAGGTAGCCCTGCAATAGCAATACGGCGAACAACAGCAGGAACCCGGCCAGGTTGAACGCTACCAAGGCAAGGGTGTACTGGCGCCAGTTCTGCTCCTGGCTGGCGTTTACTCCCGCAAGCCGGTAGCAGCCCTGCTCGACCGGGCCCAGCAGCGGCGACAGCCAGGTGCGCTGGCCTTCCATGACCTTGAAGTAGAACCGCCCAAGCCAGGGTGCCGGGAGCAGCACGATGGCGAAAAATGCCAGGAGCAAGGCGTAATCGTGACTGTGCATGGCCGCTCCTAGCTGCGATCGGCGCGCAGCAGCGCCGCCAGCAGATAAAACGCCAAGGCCACTGCCAGCAGCAGTGACAGCCCTTCGAGCATGTTCATGAGTAGTTCTCCCCGTGGTGCGGCTTGGGCCGCTTTGGGGAGATTGTCCGAGGGAGGGGCGTAAAGGAGCGAGATCGGGTGGTGGGGAGAGGAATAAAGAAAGCGTAAAAATGTGGGCTTTGGGGGTGTCAGTGCCGGCCTCTTCGCGGGTAAGCCCGCACCTACCGGGACCTCATGGGTTCAGGCCTGAGAGATTCCGGTGGGAGCGGGTTTACCCGCCAAGAGGCCGGGACAGGCTACCGCTGAGGCGGCTGCTGCACGGCGTTACGGCTCCAGTCCAGCAACAGGCTGTAACCCACCGCCAACAGGGTCGGCCCGATGAACAGGCCGATGAAGCCAAACGCCAGCAAACCGCCGAACACCCCCAGCAACACGATCACCAACGGCAGGTTGCCGCCCCGGCTGATCAGGTACGGCTTGAGCACGTTGTCTACCCCACTGATGACGAACGTGCCCCAGATACCGAGGAACACCGCCATGCCATACTCGCCCTTCCACACCAGCCAGCCAGTGGCCGGTATCCAGGCCAGCGGCGGGCCCATGGGGATCAGGCTGAGCATGAAGGTCACCAGGCCCAGCACGATGGCACCAGGTACGCCGGCGATCAGGAAGCCGATCATTGCCAGCAGGCCCTGGGCGGCTGCAGTACCAATCACCCCGTTGACCACCCGCTGCACAGTGCCGGCCACCAGTTCCAGGTAGTACTCGGCGCGGTCACCCATCAGGCGCTGCAGCAGGCGCAGCACGAACGCCGCCAGGCGTGGCCCATCGCGGTAGAAGAAGAACACGAACACCAGGCTGAGGGTGAGCTCCAGCACGCCGCTGCCGATCTGCGCACTGCGCGCCAGCAGCCAGTTGCCCACCTGTCCCAGGTACGGCTTTACCGAAGCCAGCAAGGCGGCGCCCTGCTGGTCCAGCGATTGCCACCAGCTGACCAGCCGCTCGCCTACGAACGGAATGCTGCCCAGCCAGGCGGGGGCATCGGGCAGGCCGTCCACCTGCACGTCACGCACGAACGCGGTGGCGTCGCGTATGTGATCGGCCAGGTTGAAGCCCAGCCACACCAGCGGCAGGGCCACGATCAGGATCCAGGCAATGGTCAGCACGCTGGCCGCCAGGGTCTCGCGGCCGCCCAGCACGCGCGTCAGCAAACGCATCAATGGCCAGCTGGCAAAGGCCAGGATGGCCCCCCACAACAGCGCCGAAATGAACGGAGCCATGACCCACAGGCCGGCACCCAGCAACGCCAGCAGCAGGATCTGGATCAGCAGGCGGTCGTTGTTAACCATGTTGGTGCTCGTTCAACGGATCAGTTCAAGGTGCAGGCCTTCGGTGGGCGCGCTGCCGACTTCGAGGCGGCCGTTGCGTACACCCGCCTTGACCAGCGCCTCGCGCCAGGATTCCGCCTGAGCGCCACTGAGGCTGGCACGCAGGGTGCTGTCGAGATTGAGGCTGCGGGCCAGCAGGTTTACCCAGGTGTCTTGCGGCGCCGCCAGGTCAGGGTAGTCGAGCTTGCCGGTATCGCGCATTTCGCGCAGCACCGTGGCAGCGGTCGGCAACAGTTCGCCCAGCGGGCCGGCGGCAACGAACTCCTCAACGTGCAGGTAGGCGCGGCGGTTGCCACGGGTGACGCTGTACAGCGCGACCAGGGTGTCGGCCTGCTCGGCCGAGCGGCGCAGCAGGATGAACGCCTGCTGCTCGTCGCCGCCATTGAGGCGGGCATTGGCAAACACATCGTTGGCCCACAGGCTGGCCTCGCCGCAATCACGGCCCTGGCACCAGAACAACGGGTAGCCACCGTCGTGCTGCAGTGCTTCACGAGCACTGGTGAAGGCTTCGCGGGCGGTACGCTCGACCGGCAGTTCGTAGGTTACCGAGCTGACCTGGCCGCGGCTCTCGACCTTGTCCTCCATGCGCAGGCGGCCGCTGATCTTGCGCAGCGGGCCCATCGGGTAGACGCGCTCCTGCTCCACGGCCGGGCGCTGGTCGACCACTTTGGCGTCCGCCGGTACCGGCAGGCTGCCGGCCCACAGCACGGGGCTGGCGAATACCAGGCAGGCGGCGACGGCATTGCGGATGGCTACAGGCGCACTCATTGGCGGCCCAGGCGGCGCGGTGCGCCGAAGTGAAACTCCAGGATGTCTGGCAGATGCATGGTTGTCTCCCTGTTCAACCCGCCAAGCCTCGACACTTGTCCGGTGCAAGTCAAGGAATGCCAAAGAAACGATTGAAACAGTCTGCGACAAGGGCCGCACCCTGCTCATCGTTCAGGTGCAGGTGGTGGCCACCGGGCAGCTCCACCTGTTCGAAGGGTAGCTGCTCCAGCAGCTTGGTGTGGCGCGCCAGCATACCGTCGGCGGCCACGACCAGGCACGCCGGGCAACTCACCCGGCGCACATACGCCATGGCCTGGGCCTCACTCAGGCGCAGCGGCGATGGCAGGGTCAGGCGGCTGTCACTGCGCCAGCTGTACCCACCGGGCACCGGCATCAGGCCGCGCTGGGCCAGCAGCTCGGCTGCCTCACGGCTGACCGCGACCATGCCTTTCATGCGCGCCTGCACGCCCTGCTCCAGCGTGGCGTATACCGACTTGCGCTTGCCATCCAGGCGCAGCTGGGCCTGCAGCGCCATGCCCAGCCGCTCGCCGGCATCCTGCTCGGCACCGGTTGGCGGAATGACCCCGTCAATCAAGGCCAGATGGCTGACCCGGTCTGGCAAGGCACCGGCCAGTTGCACCGCGATGATCGCCCCCAGCGAATGGCCGAGCAGCGCGAAACGTTGCCAGCCCAGCTGCTCGGCCACCCGCAGAACATCATGGGCGTAGTCGGCCAAGGCATACCCGGCGCCAGGCGGTCGGTGCTCGGAATAACCATGTCCGGCGAGGTCCAGCGCAACGATGCGCAGACCCTGCAGTTGCGGCGCGAGGCGGGCAAAGCTGTTGGCATTGTCCAGCCAGCCATGCAAGGCGATTACCGGCAACCCGTCTTCAGGGCCGAACAGGTGCGCAGCCAGTTCGATATGGCCCAGGCTCAGGCGCACTTCCTCGACCTGCGCGCTCATGCCTGGCTCCAGCGGTCGAACAGGCCCTTGATCAGGCTGGCGGTGTCGGTTGGGCGTTCCAGCGGGAACATGTGTCCCCCCGGCACGCTGTGGTACTCGCCCTTGGGCATACCGCGCACCGCCAGGGTGTGGTGGCGGCGAATGACGTTGCTGCGCTCGCCGCGCACCATGGCCAGTGGTACCTGCAGCTGCCGGGCCGGTGCCGGGCTGGTATGCGGGATGCTGCGGTAGATGCTGATTTCCGTAGCCGGGTCGAAGCGCAACTGCACCCCCTGCTCCATGGCCTGCAGGCCATGCTCGACATAGGCATCCAGGCATTCGGGGTCAAAATGGCGGAACAGCGACTTGCCGGCAAAATAGTCCCGGGCACTGTCGCGGTCATCGAAGCTGTCACGGCGCCCAAGCGTGCGCCCGGCCGGGGTGATACGGTCGATGAAACCGAAGCGCTTGGCCGTGCGCAGCAACCATTGGTCGGCGCGGGTGAGTACCGGTGAGTCGAGCATCACTACGCCGCGGTAGTACTCGGGGCAGCGCAGCGCCGCGTGCAGGTGCAGCACACCGCCCAGCGAATGGCCGACGCCCCAGACCGGCTGCTCCTGCCGGGCCAGGTGGTGCAACAGTTCATCGACCAGGCTCTGCCAGTTTTCGTCCACCGGAAAGCGCGGATCGTGCCCGTGCTGGGCCAGGTGCTGCACCTGGTAGTCCGGTGCCAGGGCGGCGAACAGCTTGCCGTAGGTGGCCGAGGGAAAACCGTTGGCATGGGCGAAGAAGATCTGCTGCGACATGGCGGCTGGTCCGGACCGGGATGATCGCCCATTGTCGGTATCGGCGGGCGGTTCGGCAACGTCCGGAAAGGTCATCGGCGGTGGCTATCAGGCCATGAGGAACGGTCGAAACTGTCCAGTGAACGGTGCAGGCAGGCTTGCATGTAGGCCAGTTGGCTCTCCAGCGCTTCGCGGGCCAGGCGCTGATCCTGGTGGTCCAGCTGCAGGCGACGCAGGGCCAGGCAACTGGTTTGCAGCAGATGGGAGACGCGCAGACAGGCATCCTGAAGCCTGAGCAGGTCCTGCTCGCTTTGCAGCCTCACGGTGGGTTCCCGCTCGGTGTTGCCGTTGACCTTGTGCATCAGGTGACGGAGCTTGGCATCGGCAGAATCGCGCAACAGGCTGTAATGGGCAAAATCCAGCACTACGCCTTGTTGCACCTTGTCTACGGTGGGTTGCAGGTCCAAGGAGCTCAACAGCTCCCACATCTGACCGCGCATTCGCTATTCCCTGCGTATTTGTCTGGAGCCAACCGTAGCAACCGTGCAGCAAGCGCGGCAACTGGCAAAAATGCCAGTTGCTTTCCTGATTGCGCGGCCCCGGGCTTCACGCCGGGGAGTTGATCGCCAGCAACGTCATCAGCCCAGCCAGCGGCCATTCCCCTTCCAGCTCTGCCAGGCTGGCCGTACTCATGGCTGCAGGCTGCTGCTGGTGCCCCTGTTCCAACATCCCGACCAGGTTACCCACCAGCGGCTGGTGGCTGACCAGCAGTACATGCTCCAGGCCCAGCCGCTCGATTTCGCCAATCGCTTGCAGCACATCGCTTTCTGGCGTCAGCCAGGGCACGGTGCGCACTTGCTCGGCGAAACCGAGGGTGTCGTGCACCAGTGCCGCCGTCTGCTGGGCCCGTACGTAGGGGCTGGCGATGATGGCCTGCAACGGCTGCCCCAGCAGGCGGGCAGCGCTGCGCAGTACCTGCTCGCGACCATGGGCGGTCAGGCGGCGCTCGGCATCGGTATTGGCGCGCGGCTCCGCTTCACCATGGCGCAGCACCCACAGCTTCACAGCTTGGGCTCCTCGTCACGTACCGGGTGTGGGGCCGGGGCCACGGCATGCGGGGCCTCGCCTTCAGGGGGCCGCGGGGTCGGCCAGTCGGCAAACGGCCAGGGCTTCTGGTCGGTGTGGAAGCTGCCAAAGCGGCCGATCTGCGCCAGGTACTGGCTGAGGCTGTCACCGAAATTCATCAAGCTGGCGCTAGGGGCGCCGTATACCAGGCGGTAGATCAGCTGCACCAGCACCAGGCCAGCCAGCAGCAGCTCGGCCAGTTGCCAGACCACCAGGAACACCAGCATCCACAGCACCCGCAGGATGATCGACTCGCGCTGGGCGCGTTCCGGGGTATCGTTCATGTACCGCTCCTTGCTCTGTTCGGCTCAGTTGAAGCCGCTGATGGAAATGAAATCGACATCGGTCTTGGGCTCGGCACGCATCAGGTGCTCGATCACCTGGTTCAGCGTCCGGCCTTCGAACAGGATGGCATGCAGGCCCGCGACCAGCGGCATGTACACCTGCGCTTCCTGGGCCTTGGCCTTCAGCACCTTCAGGGTGTTGACGCCTTCGGCCACTT
Organism: Pseudomonas sp. 8_5_2; assembly: GCF_059295255.1. Taxonomy (NCBI): domain Bacteria; kingdom Pseudomonadati; phylum Pseudomonadota; class Gammaproteobacteria; order Pseudomonadales; family Pseudomonadaceae; genus Pseudomonas; species Pseudomonas sp. 8_5_2. The sequence goes on along the minus strand of NZ_CM181238.1, from coordinate 1,869,800 downwards.
CGCCCAGGCGGTTGACCGCCTCTTCCAGGCTGTGGCCCTGCCCCAGCGCGTAGCCAACCTGGTAGTTGCGGCTCTTGGGCGAGGAGCAGGTGACGATCAGGTCACCGACACCGGCCAGGCCGAGGAAGGTCATGGGGTTTGCGCCCTGGCTGACAGCGAAGCGGGTCATTTCGGCCAGGGCACGGGTAATCAGCATGCTCTTGGTGTTCTCGCCCATGCCCAGGGCCACCGCCATGCCGGCGATGATGGCGTAGACGTTCTTCAGCGCCCCGCCCAGCTCTACACCGAAGCGGTCGCCACTGGCATAGACGCGGAACGTATGCCCGTGCAGTACGCTTTGCACCTGCTCGCAGAGTCTGTCGTCTTCGCTTGCAACCACCGTGGCAGTCAGCGCGTGCTCGGCGATCTCGCGGGCCAGGTTGGGTCCGGACAGCACACCGATGCGGGCCTCGGGGGCGATTTCTTCGAGTATCTGGCTCATCAGCTTGAAGCTTTGCGCTTCGATACCCTTGGTCAGGCTGACCAGGCCCTTGCCACGCAGCAGCTCGGCATGCGGTGCCAGCACGCTGCGCAAGGCGCTCGATGGCAGGGCAACGAACACCAGCTCGCAGGCCTGCAGGGTGGCCAACAGGTCGTTGACCGGCTCGACGCCGTCGTGCAGGCGGATACCCTTGAGGTAGCGCGGGTTTTCACGATTGACGCGCATGGCCTCGGCCTGCTCCGGGTCGCGCATCCATTGGCGCACCGGCACACCGTTCTGCGCCAGCAGGTTCGCCACGGCGGTGCCGAAGCTGCCGCCTCCCAGAACTGCAACAGGTTGCTGTTCAGTCATATTCAATCCGTTAAAGCCAAAAATTAAGTGGCGACGCCGCCATTATACGGCTCGCCTGCTACAGAACCAGTGTCAGTGCCGGCCCTTTCGCGGGTAAACCCGCTCCCACAGGGACCGCGCCACCTTCAGCAGCACGAAAGGGCCCAAACAGGTAAGGCTGATCACTGGCAAATGCGCCAAGGTCAGTTACCATGCCTGTTTCACTCCTGATACAAGGCCGCTCCGTGTTCCCTGGCACGCCCCCTTACCCGCGCCTGCTGATACTGACCGCCCTGCTCGGTGGCCCGGCCATGGCAGATGACCTGTTCATCGACAGCACCGACCTGCCGCAGGTTCTGACCGCCACGCGCCTGAAACAATCCCCGGCAGCAGTGCCGGGCAGCATGACCGTGCTCGACAGCGCGCTGATCCGTGCCAGCGGTGCCCGTGACATCCCCGAGCTGCTACGCCTGGTGCCGGGCATGATGATCGGCTACGGCGCCGGTAACCAGCCGACCGTCAACTACCACGGCAGCAACGTCAACGATGCACGGCGCATGCAGGTGCTGATCGATGGCCGCTCGGTGTACCGCGCCGGCCTGGCCACCGTCGACTGGAGCGATATTCCGCTGGCCATGGAGGACATCGAGCGCATCGAGGTATTCCGCGGCCCCAACACAGTCAGCTACGGCGCCAACGCGCTGATGGCCGTGGTCAACATCCTCACCCGCAACCCCGCCGACAGCCATGGCACGCGGCTGAAGCTGACCCGCGGCGAGGATGGCATCAACGACTTCTACGCCAGTCACGGCTTCGGCTGGGACGGTGGCGACATGCGCCTGTCGCTGTCGGGCCAGCAGGACGACGGCTTCGACCAGGACCAGTTCGGTCAGGACTACCGCGACAGCCGCCGGCTGACCCGCTTCAACCTCAGCGCCAGCCACAACCTGGCGGTGGACCAGACCCTGGAGTGGCAACTGGCGGCCAAGGAAGGCAGCAACCAGCGGCCTTACACCTACCAGCCGGTATTTGCCAGGTACGAGGCCGGCAACAACGCCGACGTCAACGCCAAGGACTACGCCGGCTCGTTGCGCTGGACCAAGGAGTTCAGTGCCGAACACAGCCTTTATATCCAGGGCTCGGCACAGCACTTCGACCGGCAACAGGTGTGGCGGGCCTGCGATGCCTTGCAGTCGTTCAGCCCTGAACTGACCCAGCTCTGGCAAATGAACCCGGACTTCGCCGAGAAAGTCGCGCGCGGCGTGGCCGCAGGCGACCTGCCAAGCAGCAGTGACCCGGTGCTCAGCGCCCTGTCCAACAAGGTGCGCGAACAATGGCAGGCCGGTGGCAGCCAGCCGGTCTGCGGCGACGTCGACCAGAGCACCCGCGAAACCCGCTATGACCTGGAAATCCAGGACACCCTGAGCCTGACCGACAGCCTGCGCCTGCTGAGCGGCATGAATTACCGCTATGATCGTGCCGATTCGCAGACCTACTTCAACGGCAGCCTCGATGACCAGACCTGGCGCTTGTTCGGCCAGCTCGAATGGCGCGCCGACGAGCACTGGATCCTGCAGGGCGGCGCCATGTTCGAGGACTCGCGCCTGTCGGGCAACTCGCTCACCCCGCGCGTGGCGATCAACTACCTGATCACCCCGCGCCACGGCCTGCGCGCGGTGTACTCCGAAGCAGTACGCTCGCCGGACATGTTCGAGAACAACGTCAACTGGAGCTACACGGTAAAGAACCTCTCGCCCAATGCCTTCGGTCTGCAGAACGGCGAATATTTCGTCAAGACCCGCGGCCCTGGTGACCTCGAACAGGAGCGCATGCGCTCGCGTGAACTCGGCTACAACGGCTATTTCAGCGACATCGACCTGAGCATGGATGTGAAGCTGTTCTACGACGAGATCACCGGAATGATCAGCGAGCCGCTGAAGAACAACCAGTACATTGCCAGCAACGCCAACAAGGCCCGCTTCAGCGGCAGTGAAGCGCAACTGGATTGGCGCCCGACCCTGCGCGACCGCCTGCGCCTGACCTACGCCTACGTCGATGCCTGGGCCAGCAACCCCGACGACCGCCGCCTCAGTGCCCGCAACAGCGGCTCGGCCGGGTGGCTGCGCGAATGGGGCGACGGCTGGTCGAGCGCGCTGTTCTACTATGGCGACGATGCGCTCAACCAGTACCGCTACGAACGCATCGACCTGCGCCTGGCCAAGCGCCTGCGCGTGTATGGCAGCAACCTGGAACTGGCGGCGCTGTGGCAGCAGCGCCTGGACGACCAGCCGACCACGGCGATCCAGAACCGCTACGACAGCCGTCACCGGCTGAGCGTCAGCGCCGAGCTGGAGTTCTGATGGCCCTGCTGCTGCGTCTGTTGCTGCTCTGCCTGTGGCCGTTGGGGCCGTTGTCCGCCAGCGAAATTCTGCTGGTAGGCGGCGAAGACCAGCCAGGCATTCGCAGCTTCGTCGCCGCGCTGGAAAGCCGTCGCCCGCACGATCATGTGCGTTTCCAGACCACCGCCGAGCTGCCGCGCCCGGGCAAGCTGAAAACCGACCAGCGCCTGATCCTGCTGGACAGCGCCGCGCTGGAGTGGCGCCTGGGCGAGAGCGCCGGCCCACCGGCCCTGGCCATGCGGATCAGCCGGGTACAGGCTGAACAACGCCTGGGAAAGTCGCGCCCCGCGTTCGTCACCCTGCTGTGGAGCGACGCGCCGCTGGGCCGGCAATTGCGCCTGGCACGCTACCTGCTGCCGCAGGCCCAGCGCATTGGTGTGCTGTACGGTGAACACAGCGGTTTTCTGCTCGACGAACTGCGCCATGCCGCCCGCCCGCTGGGCCTGGAGATCGTGGCCCAAGACTGGCCCGACGCGCGTGACAGCCGGCCGCTGCAGCAGCTTTTGGCCAGTAGCGACGTGCTGCTGGGCCTGGACGACCCGGCCCTGTACAACTCCAAGACCGTAAAGAACCTGCTGCTGAGCAGCTATGGCCGACAAATGGCGCTGATCGGCCCAAACGCGGGTTTTGTCCGCGCCGGTGCCCTGGCCAGCACCTACAGCGACCAGGACGACTGGCTGGCGGTGCTCGACCAGTTGCTCGACCAGCCACCCGCGCACTGGCCGCGCAGCCTCTACCCTGCGCGCTACGGCGTCAGTGGCAACCAGCAGGTTGCCCGCGCCCTGGGCCTTGAACCGATCGATCCGAACGCCGCCGCCAAGGCCCTGGCCGAAGGAGAACCCACCCCATGAGCAAGCGCCTGAGCTGGGACATTCATACCCGCACCCAGATCATCAGCCTCGGCCCGGCCCTGCTGCTGACCTTGCTGCTGATCAGCTTTTTCACCTTCGTGCGCATCCAGGACCTGCGTCAGGAGCTCAACCACACCGGGCAACTGATTGCCAACCAGCTGGCACCGGCGTCGGAATACGGGGTGATCTCGGGCAACAACGAAGTGCTCGAAGGGCTGATGCGTGCCACCCTCAGCATTCCCCACGTGCGTTTTCTGGAGGTACAGGACAGCCGTAACCACATCCTGGTGTACGTCGAGCAGTCCGACGAAAGCGCCAACCGCGCGCAACAGGTCGAAGTGTTCCAGGCGCCCATTCGCCTGCAGCAGATCCGCCTGGACAACGACTTCCTGCAACAGGGCAAGGCTACCACCCCGGCCATTGGTGACGACTACCTGGGGCGGGTGATCGTCGGCATGTCCGATGACGCCTTCAGCCAGCGGCAGCAGGAAATCGTGATCAAGGCCGGCATCCTGGCGCTGTTCGCCCTGCTGTTCACCTTTTTGCTGGCGCGCCGCCTGGCCCTGAGCCTGGCCAAGCCGATCAGCGACATGGGCCATGCGGTCAAGGCGATTCAGCAAGGCGAGTACAACACCCCCTTGCCGGTGGTCGATGACAGCGAGCTGGGCCACCTGGCGCGCCACATCAACAACCTGGCGCAGGCCCTGGAGCAGGCCAGTGACGAACAGAAGCAGGCCATTGCCGAGCTGATCCAGGCCCGTGAAGAGGCCGAGCAGGCCAACCGGGCCAAATCGGACTTCCTGGCCATGATGAGCCACGAGCTGCGCACGCCGATGAATGGTGTGCTGGGCATGCTGCAGTTGCTAGAAACCACCTCGTTGAGCAGCGAACAGGCCGACTACACCGCAGTGGCCAGTGAATCCACCGGGCATTTGCTGAAGGTCATCAACGACATCCTCGATTTCTCCCGCATCGAACGCGCCGCGCTGCAACTGGAGCATATCGACTTCAACCTGGCCGAGCTGATCACCAGCAGCGTCCAGTCGTTCCAGCACAGCGCCCAGCAGCGCGGCCTCGGCTTGCACCTGCAATTGCCGGCCGGCATCGAGCAATTGCAGGTGAACGGCGACCCTACGCGGATCCGCCAGATCCTGCTCAACCTGGTGGCCAACGCCCTGAAGTTCACCGAACGCGGCCAGGTGCAGGTGGAGGCGCAGTGGCAGGTGCTGGACCGGCAGCTGATCTGGTTGACCTGCAGTGTGCGCGACACCGGTATCGGCATCGACAACGACCGCCTGGAAATGATGTTCGTCGCCTTCCAGCAGGCCGACAGCTCGATTTCCCGACGCTATGGCGGCACCGGGCTGGGGCTGTCGATCGCCCGTACCCTGGCCGAACGCATGGGCGGCAAGCTGCGCGGTGAAAGCCGGGAAGGCCTGGGCTCTACCTTCACCCTGGAGATGCCTCTGGCCGTGGCCAGCCCGCCCCCCGGCAAGCGGCCCCTGCCAATGGCTGCCAGCACGCCGGTCGCCGGCAATGATGAAGTGCTGCTGGTAGAGGACAATCCGGTCAACCAGAGCGTCATCGAAGCCATGCTGCGCAGCCTTGGCGTTACGGTTTGCACCGCCGAGGACGGCCTGGAGGCAGTCGAACGGGTCAGCCAGCAGCGCTTTGCCGCCGTGCTGATGGACTGCCGCCTGCCGCACCTGGATGGCTATGAGGCCACCCGGCGCATCCGCCAGCTGCCCAACGGCGCCCGCCTGCCGATCATCGCCCTGACCGCCAACGCCTTGCAGGGCGACCGCGAGCGTTGCATGGCCGCGGGCATGGATGACTACCTGACCAAACCGTTGCGCCGCAGCGAACTGCAGCGCGTGCTGCAGCGCTGGCTACCCGGTCAGACAACCGCGACTGGCGATAAATGCTAAAGTGCGGCAGTCTTAAACACTGGACAGGACCTTCATCGGACCTGAAAATAGACGTTTCAGTGCACACCTGTACTTCTTTCGCCAGGTGCGCTGTGACTTTCACCACAACGCAATAGTCTACCTGTAGGCTGCCGCCCCGAAGTCATCGCTTTTCGGGCCGGCCGGGAAGATTCATCCCCTGCCACAGGGGGTTATTGAGGAGCTCGCATGACCAAACAACACGCCTTTACTCGGGAAGACCTGCTGCGCTGCAGTCGCGGTGAGCTGTTCGGCCCAGGTAATGCGCAACTGCCCGCGCCGAACATGCTGATGGTCGATCGCATCACCCATATCAGCGAAGAAGGCGGCAAGTACGGCAAAGGTGAATTGGTCGCCGAGCTGGATATCAATCCGGACCTGTGGTTCTTTGCCTGCCACTTCGAAGGCGATCCGGTCATGCCGGGCTGCCTGGGCCTCGACGCCATGTGGCAGCTGGTCGGTTTCTTCCTCGGCTGGCAGGGCCTGCCAGGCCGCGGTCGTGCCCTGGGTTCGGGTGAAGTGAAATTCTTTGGCCAGGTATTGCCTACTGCCAAGAAAGTCACCTACAACATTCACATCAAGCGCGTCCTCAAAGGCAAGCTGAACATGGCCATCGCCGATGGCTCCGTCAGCGTTGACGGCCGCGAGATCTACACTGCCGAAGCCCTGCGGGTCGGCGTGTTCACCTCCACTGACAATTTCTAAGGGTTATTCGCATGCGCCGCGTCGTTATCACTGGTCTGGGCATCGTATCGTGCCTGGGCAATGACAAAGCTACCGTCACCGAAAACCTGCGCAACAGCCGTCCGGGTATCCGTTACAACCCGGAATACAAGGAAATGGGGCTGCGTAGCCAGGTTTCCGGGTCCATCGACCTCAACCTCGAAGAACTGATCGACCGCAAGGTCTACCGCTTCGTCGGCCACGCCGCTGCCTACGCCTACCTGGCCATGCAGGACGCGATCAAGGACGCCGGCCTGACCGAAGAGCAGGTTTCCAACCCGCGTACCGGCCTGGTGGCGGGCTCCGGCGGCGCCTCGACCCTGAACCAGATGGAAGCGCTGGACACCCTGCGTGAGAAAGGCGTCAAGCGCGTCGGCCCGTACCGCGTCACCCGCACCATGGGCAGCACCGTTTCGGCGTGCCTGGCGACCCCGTTCAAGATCAAGGGCCTCAACTACTCGATCTCGTCGGCCTGCGCCACTTCGGCACACTGCATCGGCACCGCCCTGGAGCAGATCCAGTGGGGCAAGCAGGACATCGTCTTCGCCGGTGGCGGTGAAGAAGAGCACTGGAGCCAGTCGTTCCTGTTCGATGCCATGGGCGCCCTGTCGACCAAGCGCAACGAAACCCCGGAACTGGCTTCGCGCGCCTATGACGCCGACCGTGATGGCTTCGTCATCGCTGGCGGTGGTGGCATGGTGGTGGTCGAGGAGCTCGAACACGCGTTGGCCCGTGGCGCGAAAATCTACGCCGAAATCGTCGGTTATGGTGCCACTTCCGACGGCTACGACATGGTTGCCCCGAGCGGCGAAGGTGCCATCCGCTGCATGCAGCAGGCACTGTCCACCGTCGACACCCCGATCGACTACCTGAACACCCACGGCACTTCGACTCCGGTCGGTGACGTTGCCGAGATCAAGGGTGTTCGCGCCGTGTTCGGCGACAAGGCCCCGAAAATCAGCTCGACCAAGAGCCTGTCGGGCCACTCGCTGGGCGCCGCTGGTGTACACGAGGCAATCTACTGCCTGCTGATGATGGAAAACAACTTCATCGCCGGCTCCGCCAACATCGACGAACTGGACCCGGAGGTCGCCGACCTGCCGATCCTGCGCAAAACCGAAGAAAACGCCAAGATCGACACGGTCATGAGCAATAGCTTCGGCTTTGGCGGCACCAACGCCACCCTGGTGCTCAAGCGCTGGGAAGGCAAGTAAGGCCTCGCTGCAGTAATTGAAAACGCCCCGACTGGTTCGGGGCGTTTTTGTTTTTGCTGCCTGTACCGGCCCTATCGCCGGCAACCATCATTTATGCCTGGGCAGAATAGACAGAAAATTCTCCCGGGCCACCTTGTTTGCCACCGCCTCCGGCAATGCATCCAGAAACGGCCCGAACCCGTGCAGTTGCTCCCCCAGGCTGCCAAACCGCCCGACCACATCCGACCCCAGCATGAACCGTTCCGGGTGCTTCTCGACCAAGGCCAGCCATTCCTTGCGCGGTACCCCCTTGTCGTCCAGCAGATAAGGCTCCAGCACACTCCACGACAGGTCGACATACAGGTTCGGGTAATCGTCCAGCAACCGCGTCAGCACCGGCAGCAGAAAGTCCATCTGCGTCTGGTGCCGGTGGATCTCCATGCTGCTGCCGGCATGCGCCCAGATGAACCGCGTATGCGGGTGATTGCGCAGTGGTTCTTCGAGCTCCGCCAGGTACAACGGGTTGCGCTCGCGCTTGGAGGTGATGTTGGAATGCAGCAGCACCGGCAGATCGCGCTCGGCCGCCAGGTGATAGATGCGCGTCATGGCTTCGTTGTTGGCGCGCGGCGTGTCACCACTGGTCAGTGCCGTGAGGTCGTCGTGACGGGTGAATACCTCGCCAATGCCTTGCCACAGGCCCGGGTACATATCGAGCATGCGTTCGATGTGGCTGACGGCGTTCTTGTCCACCGGATTGAAACCGGTCAGGAACGGATGAAAACGCCGACGCTGCTCGTCCGGCAATTTCAGCACGGCCGCCGCCACGTAGGTGTCGGTTGCGCTGTACCAGTAGGCATCGGCGTCGTCACCGGCGTAATAGCGCGGGCGCTTGGGCTCGTCCTCATGCCACTTCTTGGCCACCGGGATACCGGAAATCATCGACTGGTCGATACCTGCCGCATCCATGGCCTTGACAAGCGCCGGCATCCCCTCGCTTTCCTGGAAGAAGTCGACATAGTGCAGGTGGGCATCACTGTAGCGGTAGTCGCGCGCCTGTGCCGCCTGGCACAGCCAGCCGGACAACAGCACGCAGGCCAGCGCTCTGGCTATCATGGGGCAGCTTCCTTTTACCGGGTATGGAAAGAGTAGACCGGCCGGCCAACCAGACGGTTCAGCCAACGCCTGCGAACCGCTATGCTAGGGGCATTCCACCTCGCCTGGAGCCCTTCCCATGAGCAGCCCTCTGGTCATCCGCCCACGTGCCGAGTCGGTCGAGGGCCAGCCGATCCTGCGCCCGCTGCCATCGGCCCAGTGCCGCAGCGTCGGCCCATTCGTGTTTTTCGACCATATGCTCGAAACCGACTATCCCCCGGGGCACGGCATGGACATCCGCCAGCACCCGCATATTGGCCTGTCAACGCTGACTTACTTGTTCGAAGGCGCAATCCTGCACAAAGACAGCCTCGGCTCGGAGCAGCGCGTGCTGCCTGGGGATGTGAGCTGGATGACCGCTGGTAAAGGTGTGGCGCATGTCGAGCGCACGCCTGCGGACGCCCTGAGCCATGGCTCACGCTTGCACGGGCTGCAGGTGTGGCTGGCCTCGCCACAGGCGCTGGAACAGGGCGAACCGAGCTACAGCCATCATCCAGCGGCGAGCTTGCCGTTCAGTGATAGCCTGGGCGTGCGTATCTGCATGATTGCAGGCAGCGGGTTCTGCCTGGAATCACCGGTGCCGGTGCTCTCCCCTACCCTTTATGCGCATGTGACGATGCAGCCGGCCACTACGCTGGTAGTACCTGGCGAACATGTACAGCGGGCGCTGTATCTGCTCGACGGTGAGCTGTTCATGGATGGCGAACAGGTCGAGGCGTGCAGCCTGGTGGTCCTGCCAGAGGGTGAATGGGTGACGCTGTATGCCGAGGAAGAGTGCCAGTTGGTACTGATTGGCGGGGACCCGCTGGATGGGCCGCGGCGGATGAACTGGAATTTTGTCGCCAGTGACCCGGAACTGATCGAGCAAGCCAGGGCCAAGTGGGCTGCCGGGGATTGGCCAGTGGTGCCGAGGGAAACTTCGAGGATCGAGTTGCCTAGGTGATTTTGGGGCTGCTTTGCAGCCCATCGCCGCGGTTCGTCGCCACGACAAGCCAGCTCCCACAGATACAGCTCATGCCACTTTGTGGGAGCCGCGCTTGCCGGCGATGGGCCGCACAGCGGCCCCTGCGGTATCAGCGCTGGAAAACTTCGCTGAGCAGGTTGTGCATCGAGCGGAACGCCCGCTCCGAAGTACGGCGGTCATACTGCATCTTGCCCGGCACATTGGCATTCGGGTCGGTAAACGAGTGCACTGCCCCGCCGTAGCTCAGCAGCTGCCAGTCGACCTTGGCCGCATTCATCTCGTCTTCGAACGCTGGCAACTGCTCTTTCGGCACCAGTGGATCGGAAGCACCATGCAGCACCAGCACCGAGCCCTTGATGCGCTTGGCATCTTCTGCGTTCGGCGTGTCCAGGGTGCCATGGAACGACACCGCCGCCCGCAGGTCAGCCCCGGTACGCGCCAGCTCCAGGGCGCAGCAGCCACCGAAGCAGAAACCGAACGTGCCAACCATGCCAGGCTCCAGCAGCGCCTTCGACTGCCCCAACAGCTGCGCCAGGGCCTCTTGCATGCGCTTGCGCAACTCACCACGGTCGTTCTTCAGCGGCATCATTGCCGCGCCGGCCTCGTCGGCATTGGACGGACGCACACCTTGCCCGTACAAGTCAGCAATCAGCACCACATAGCCCTTCTCGGCCACTTCCTTGGCGATGCGCTCGGCCCCCTCGCCGATACCCATCCAGTTCGGCGCCATCACCAGCCCCGGCCGGCCCAGCGCCCCCGGCTCATGGACCAAGCGGCTTTCGTAGGTCTTGCCGGACAGATGGTAGACCAGCGATTCGACGATTACTTTGCTCATCAAGCACTCCTTTGGCACTGTTCTTAAAAAGCCTGCCATGAAAAAAGCCCGCCGAAGCGGGCTTTCCTGTGCATCAACTCAAGCAGACAGCTCGACCAGCAGCTTGTTCAGGCGACGAACGTAGGCCGCCGGGTCTTTCAGGCTGTCACCGGCCGCCAGGGCCGCCTGATCGAACAGGATGTGCGACAACTCGGCAAAGCGGTCCTCGCTCTGTTCGTTGTCCAGCTTCTCGATCAGCGGGTGACCCGGGTTGAATTCGAAGATCGGCTTGGACTCGGGCACCTTCTGCCCGCTGGCTTCGAGGATCTGACGCATCTGCAGGCCCAGGTCCTGCTCGCCAATGGCCAGGATCGCCGGCGAATCAGTCAGGCGGTGCGATACACGCACTTCGGCCACGCTGTCACCCAGCGCACCTTTCAGGCGCTCGACCAGGCCTTCCTTGTCCTTGGCGACTTCTTCCTGGGCCTTCTTGTCTTCTTCCGAATCCAGGTTGCCCAGGTCCAGGTCGCCGCGGGCGACGTCGACAAACGCCTTGCCGTCGAACTCGTTGAGGTAGCTCATCAGCCACTCGTCGATGCGGTCGGTCAGCAGCAGCACTTCGATGCCTTTCTTGCGGAAGACTTCCAGGTGCGGGCTGTTCTTGACCTGCGCGTAGGACTCGCCGGTCAGGTAATAGATCTTGTCCTGTCCTTCCTTGGCGCGGGCCAGGTAGTAGGCCAGGGAGACACTTTGCTCGCCGCTCTCGTCCTGGGTGGAGGCGAAGCGCAGCAGGCCGGCGATTTTTTCCTTGTTGGCAAAGTCTTCGGCCGGGCCTTCTTTCAGCACCTGACCAAAGTTTTTCCAGAAGCCCTTGTACTGCTCGGGTTCGTTCTTCGCCAGCTTCTCCAGCATGTCCAGCACGCGCTTGGTCAGCGCGGTCTTCATCGAATCGATGATCGGGTCTTTCTGCAGGATTTCACGCGACACGTTCAGCGACAGGTCGTTGGAGTCGACCACACCCTTGATGAAGCGCAGGTACAGCGGCAGGAACGACTCGGCCTGGTCCATGATGAACACACGCTGCACGTACAGTTTCAGGCCGCGCGGTGCTTCGCGCTGGTACAGATCGAACGGCGCGCGGGCCGGCACGTACAGCAGCGAATTGTATTCCAGCTTGCCTTCGACCTTGTTGTGGCTCCAGGCCAGCGGGTTTTCGAAGTCATGGCCGATGTGCTTGTAGAACTCCTGGTATTCCTCGTCCTTGATCTCGGTACGCGGACGGGTCCACAGGGCGCTGGCGCGGTTGACGGTTTCCCACTCTTCGGCTGGCTGTTCTTCACCTTCGGCTGCAGCTTGCTCTTTCGGCAGCTGAATCGGCAAGGCGATGTGATCGGAGTACTTCTTGACCACGTTGCGCAGGCGCCAGCCATCGGCGAACTCCAGCTCGTCCTTCTTCAGGTGCAGGACAATGCGGGTACCGCGCTGTGGCTTGTCGATGGTGGCCACATCGAACTCACCCTCGCCTTTCGACGACCAGTGCACGCCTTCGGCGGCCGGCTGGCCGGCGCGACGGCTGTACACATCGACCTTGTCGGCAACGATGAACGCGGAGTAGAAGCCCACGCCGAACTGACCGATCAGGTGCGAGTCCTTCTTCTGGTCACCGGTGAGGTTCTTCATGAAGTCGGCAGTGCCGGACTTGGCGATGGTACCCAGGTGAGCAATGACGTCTTCGCGGCTCATGCCGATGCCGTTGTCCTCGAGGGTGACGGTACCGGCGTCCTTGTCGAAGCTCACGCGAATCTTCAGTTCATCGCCGCCCTCGAGCAGCTCGGGCTTGGCCAGCGCTTCGAAGCGCAGTTTGTCCACGGCATCGGAGGCGTTGGAGATCAACTCACGCAGGAAGATCTCCTTGTTCGAATACAGCGAATGGATCATGAGGTGCAGCAGCTGCTTTACCTCGGTCTGGAAGCCCAGCGTTTCTTTTTGAGTATCCACACTCATGGTCTTCAAAACTCCGATCTGATGGCAGTGGGCGCCTGGCGGCCGGTTCGGCCTGCGTTAAAGGCGGATGTCATGCAGATGGGGGCAGCCCGGATGATTTCAAGGGCTTTTCCGGTTCAATCTTGAAATGCGCGCGCGCCGTGGCGATCGGCGATTGCCTGTCACCTTGCCAGGCGGTGATGGCCACGTTGGTCACCCGTCGACCCTGGCGCCACAGCTGGCACTGTGCGTAGGTATCCCGAAAATGCCCGGCCCGCAGGTAGTCGATGGAAAAATCGATGATCTTCGGAATGCTTGCGCTGTCGCTGTAGATCAGCAGGTACAGCGCCGCCGACAGCTCCATGAAGCCGGCGATCACGCCGCCGTGAATGGCGGGCAGCAGCGGGTTGCCGATGTTGTCCGGGTTGGCCGGCAGGCGAAACAGCAGGTCCTCGCCCCGGCGCTCGCATTCGATGCCGATCAGGCCTGCGTAGGGGATCAGCGCCAGTAGCGGCCGGTAATCCCCCTGGGCATGGGCGGCGTTGAGCTGCTGGCGAACCGCGTGCGGAATCATGCCCCACCCTCCTTCAGGTTGTTGCCAAAGCGGATGCCGCCCTTGACCTCCTGGCCCAGCCGCATGAATGTACCGACCACCTGGCAAATCGGCTGGTCAGGGTCGTCCTGGTAGGCGGTGCCACGGGTAAAGATCACATCACGGGTCACCCGGTAGCACTGGGCATGGCCGTAGATTGCCTTGCCGGCCTGCGCCGGGTGCATGTAGTCGATACGCAGGTCCAGCGTCGGGCACACCTCGAAGCGCGGCAGCACACACAGCGTGGCCATGCCGCAGGTGGTGTCCATCAGCGTGGTCAGGGCGCCGCCATGCACAGCGCCGGTTTGCGGGTTGCCGACGATGGCCGGCGACCAGGGCAGGATGAGGGTGATGCCCTGCGCATCGGCGTGTACCACACGCATCTGCAACAACTGGCAATGTTTCAATGCCGAGAGAAAACGCTCGGCCATGGCCATCAAGGTTGAATCGCTCATTCGCTGTATCCACCTGAACTGCCGCAGCGGCATGGATTGAGTAAAAAGTCTATCTGGAACGGGGCGTTATATATCTGTAATCTCCGTTGAACTTCTTCCGCGTAGTTGTACTCGAAGGTTCAAGTCAACTTATTCCACCAAGGAGAAACACCCCCATGCGTAAACCTTTTGCTTTTGCTCTGATGCTGGCTGCTGCCATGGGCCTGGCCGCTTGCGATAAAGCGAGCGAAGACAAAGCCCAGGACGCACAAGAACATGCTGAACAAGCCCAGGAGAAAATGGGTGAAGCTCAGGATAAGATGAACGACGCCGCCAAGGAAAACGCCGAAGCTGCCAAAGATCAGGCCGAAGCCGAGCAGAAGGCTGCCGAAGAAGCCGCTCCGGCTACTCCGGCTGCCCCAGTTACGCCGGCCGAACCCGCCAAGCAGTAATTGGCTGAAACAAAAAAACCCGACGCTGTCGGGTTTTTTTGTGCCTGAAACTTGAGGATTAAACGTTTCAGTTGCCCGCCGCACTAGTTTCCCTGGCAGGCTCGCCAGGCACACTTTCCGTGGGTGTGAACACCATCACATCGAGCACATCCGAATGGAACTCGCGGCGGTACAGGATCAGCACTACCCCGACACTCATGGCCATGAACAACCACGGGCTGATGAACCAGCTCAACATGGCCATGCCGAAGTAATACGAGCGCAGGCCCAGGTTGAACTGGTTGGCAGCCAGCGACAGTACCCGCGCCGCGCGTGAAGCGAACGCCTTGCGCTCCAGCTCGTTGACCAGGCGCTCGCCGACCATCGGTGCCGAGCCTACCAGTACTGCGGCGAAGTTGTACTGGCGCATGCACCAGCTGAAGGTGAAGAAGGCATAGACGAACACCGTGGCCAGGCACAGCAGCTTGATCTCCGACATGCCCTGGGACGCCTGCTGGACTAGCGGCAGGTCGGCCAGCAGCGACAGTGCCCGGTCCGAGGCACCCAGCACGGTGAGTATGCCGGCCAGGATGATCAGGGTACTGGAGGCGAAGAACGAGGCGTTGCGCTCCAGGTTGCCGATCACGCTGGCATCGGCGATGCGGTTGTCGCGCAGCAACATGCGGCGCATCCAGTCTTCCCGGTACAGGTGCAGCACGCTGGCCAGGCAGGCGGTGTCGCGGCCCTTCCAGATGGCATAGCGGGTGTACCCGCCCCAGCACAGGGCAAACCAGGCGATGGCCAACAGGTTGTTGAGGTTGCTTTGGATGAAGTTCATGCAGTGTTCCCGAATGGGCCAGGTGCCTAGAGGATAGGGACCGGGTTTCGACGCTGGCAAGCGGCAAAAGGCACACCTTCTGGCAGATATCTGCACAGGCAAAGAAAAAGCCCCGCATCCTCTCGGATACGGGGCTTTCAAGCTTCCACCCTTGGCGCGCACCTTTCGGCTTGTGGCCGGTGCCGCCCTCAGGCTTCGCCTATCAGGCCAGCGCCTCGCGCGGCTTGCCGAGCATGCGGTCGCAGGCGACGGCACCCACCAGGGTCACCACCGAAGGCACCAGCCAGGCCATGCCCGCATCGCTCAATGGCAGGTGCGCCAGGAAGTCCGGCAGCACATGGGCAATGCTGCTGCCCTTGATCGCGTCGACCATGCCAAACACCAGCGATACCAGCATTACCGGGGCCAGGATGCGGGTCGGCGAGTTCCACAGGTCCTTCACGAAGCTCAGGCCGACCACCACGATGCACGGTGGGTAGATGGCGGTGAGCACCGGGATCGAGAACATGATCAGCTTGGTCAGGCCCAGGTTGGAGATCAGCAGCGAGAAGCCGGCAAGGATCACCACCAGTGCGCGGTACGACAGCGGCAGGATCTGGCTGAAGTACTCGGCGCAGGCGCAGGTCAGGCCAACCGCAGTCACCAGGCAGGCCAGCGCGATCAGCACGGCCAGGAAGCCACTGCCCAGCGAGCCGAAGGTATGCTGCACGTAGGCATGCAGGACCGCCGCACCGTTGGTAGCGTCCGCCGCGATATCGTGGCTGGTGGCGCCCAGGCGGAACAGGCTGATGTACACCAGGGCCAGGCCGACACCGGCGATCAGGCCGGCGATGATGGCGTAGCGGGTAATCAGCTTCGGCGACTCGACACCGCGCGAGCGAATGGCGTTGACGATGACGATGCCGAACACCAAGGCACCCAGGGTATCCATGGTCAGGTAACCGTCGGAAAAGCCTTTGGAGAACGCGGCGGCGGCGTAGGCAGGCTGCGCTTCACCAATGGTCCCGGCTGGCAGCGCAAAAGCTGCAATACCCAATACGGCCAGGGCAATGATCTTCAACGGTGCCAGGAAGCGGCCCACGGTATCGAGCAGTTTGCCCGGATACATGGACACTGCCAGCACCACGATAAAGTACACCAGGCTGTAGATGAACAACGCCAGCGGGCTTTCACCGGTCAGCGGGGCCACACCTACTTCGAACGACACGGTCGCGGTACGCGGGGTGGCAAACAGGGGGCCGACCGACAGGTAGCACACGGCTGCCAGCAAGCCGCCGAAGAACTTGCCGATCGGGCTGCTCAGGGCATCCATGCCACCGCCGACCTTGGCCAGGGCGACCACGGTGATGACCGGCAGGCCCACCGCGGTAACCAGGAAGCCGAGGGCGGCCATCCACACGTGCGGGCCAGACTGCAGACCGACGATAGGCGGGAAGATGATGTTGCCAGCGCCTACGAAAAGCGCAAACGTCATAAAGCCAAGCGCCAGGATATCCTGGCCTTTGAGAACTTTCATTTAAGGTAGTACCACACTGCTGAAATCGGGATTCGAGAGGGGATTTCCCATTGGATGAGGGGAAATGCTGCCCGGCTTGATAGGCCAGACCCGTTTAGCGTGTCGTTCCCTTTTGGGGTACGGGCACAGAGTGAACACGTAATGTAACTGTTTTGTCAGTCAAACGCACTGGCACAGTGCTGCTTGTCCGATGTGCGTACATGTTTGTCGTCTGCGCGACCGTCAACAGTGGGAATTATCCTCGGATTGAAACATTCGTCTGTATGAAAATTCCTATCCAGGCAATCGAAAATTCCATGTTGTCTGCACCGGCCTCTTCGCAGGTAAACCCGCTCCCACAGGGAAATCACAAACCTAAAGGACTGTACGCTACCTGTGGGCGCGGGTTTACCCGCGAAGGGGCCGGTGCTGAATTTCACGAACCCAAAAACGACAGAGGCCACCCGAAGGTGGCCTCTGTGCGCGTGGGGGGTGTAGCAGTATTACTTCTTGGCTTCCCAGCCAGTCAGCTCGGCCAGGGCCTTGCCGATGTCAGCCAGGGAACGCACGGTCTTCACACCCGCGTCCTGCAGGGCGGCGAACTTCTCGTCCGCAGTGCCCTTGCCGCCGGAGATGATGGCGCCGGCGTGGCCCATGCGCTTGCCCGCAGGTGCGGTAACACCAGCGATATAGGAAACCACAGGCTTGGTGACGTGGGCCTTGATGTAGGCCGCAGCTTCTTCTTCAGCCGAACCGCCGATCTCGCCGATCATGACGATCGCTTCGGTCTTCGGGTCTTCCTGGAACAGCTTCAGGATGTCGATGAAGTTGGAGCCCGGGATCGGGTCACCGCCGATGCCGACGCAGGTCGACTGGCCGAAGCCGGCGTCGGTGGTCTGCTTCACAGCTTCGTAGGTCAGGGTGCCGGAACGCGAAACGATACCGACCTTGCCTGGCAAGTGGATGTGGCCTGGCATGATGCCGATCTTGCACTCGCCCGGGGTGATGACACCTGGGCAGTTAGGGCCGATCAGGGTCACGCCCAGCTCGTCGCACTTGACCTTGGCATCCAGCATGTCCAGGGTAGGAATGCCTTCGGTGATGCAGACGATCAGCTTGATGCCGCCGAAGGCCGCTTCCAGGATCGAGTCCTTGCAGAACGGAGCCGGTACGTAGATGACCGAAGCGTCAGCGCCGGTAGCTTCCACGGCTTCCTTGACGGTGTTGAACACCGGCAGGCCCAGGTGGGTGCTGCCACCCTTGCCTGGGGTTACGCCGCCGACCATCTTGGTGCCGTAGGCGATGGCCTGTTCGGAGTGGAAAGTACCTTGCGAGCCGGTGAAGCCCTGGCAGATGACTTTGGTGTCTTTATTGATCAGGACGCTCATTACTTGCCCTCCGCAGCTTTGACAACTTGTTGAGCAGCGTCGGTCAGGCTGGTTGCCGCAATGATGTTCAAACCGCTTTCTGCCAGTACTTTTGCGCCCAGTTCGGCGTTGTTGCCTTCAAGGCGAACGACGACCGGAACTTTCACGCCGACTTCTTTCACTGCACCGATGATGCCTTCGGCAATCATGTCGCAGCGAACGATGCCGCCGAAGATGTTGACCAGAACGGCCGCGACATTGCTGTCGGACAGAATGATCTTGAACGCTTCGGTAACGCGCTCTTTGGTAGCACCACCGCCAACGTCGAGGAAGTTGGCTGGCTTGCCGCCATGCAGGTTGACGATGTCCATGGTACCCATGGCCAGGCCGGCACCGTTGACCATGCAGCCGATGTTGCCTTCCAGCGCCACGTAGTTCAGCTCGAAGCTGGCAGCGTGGGCTTCACGAGGATCGTCCTGCGACGGGTCGTGGAAGGTTTTCAGCTTGGGCTGACGGTACATGGCGTTTGCGTCGATGTTGATCTTCGCATCCAGGCAGTGCAGGTCGCCGTCGGCCTTGATGACCAGCGGGTTGACTTCGAGCAGGGCGAGGTCGTGTTCTTTGAACAGCTTGGCCAGGCCTACGAAAATCTTGGCGAACTGTGCAACCTGCTTGCCTTCCAGACCCAGCTGGAATGCCAGTTCACGACCCTGGAACGGCTGAGCGCCGACCAGTGGATCGATAGTAGCCTTGATGATCTTCTCAGGAGTTTCGTGAGCGACTTTCTCGATGTCCACGCCACCTTCGGTGGAGGCCATGAACACGATACGGCGGCTCGAGCGATCGACTACAGCGCCCAGGTACAGCTCTTTGGCGATGTCAGTGCAGGATTCGACCAGGATCTTGGTCACTGGCTGACCGTTGGCGTCGGTCTGGTAGGTTACCAGGCGCTTGCCCAACCATTGCGCAGCGAACGCCTTGGCGTCTTCCTTGCTGCGAACCAGCTTGACGCCGCCCGCCTTGCCGCGACCACCTGCGTGAACCTGGGCTTTGACAACCCACTCGTTCCCGCCGATCTTGTCGCAGGCTTCTGCTGCAGCTTCAGGGGTGTCGACTGCGAAACCCTTGGAAACTGGCAGGCCGTATTCAGCGAACAGCTGCTTACCCTGATACTCGTGAAGATTCATGCTTTTTACCGTCTTCGTTAGGTACTGCGCTTCGGCGCTGCGCCATTACTGGCGCCGCACCACCTGTGACCGTTGACCCCGGGTTTTCCCGTGTGATCCGGTCCGGCGGACTTTCCGCGGTGAGTCATGCACGCAAGACTCACGACGGGCAGCCCGCCGTGGTTTCTTATAATTAACGCTTCTTACGGTTGGCCACGTGAATGGCGCCGCCATTCACCGCCAGCGCTGCTTCATGCAACGCTTCGGACAGGGTTGGATGGCTGAAGACCATCATGCCCAGGTCCTCGGCACTGGTGCCGAATTCCATTGCGATTGCGCCCTGCTGCACCAGTTCGGCAGCCGATGGGCCAATCACGTGTACACCCAGAACGCGGTCAGTCTTGGCATCGGCGATGACCTTGACGAAACCACCGGTGTCGTTGGCCGCCATCGCACGGCCGCTGGCAGCGAACGGGAAGGTGCCTACGTTAACCTCAACACCCTCGGCCTTCAAGGACTGTTCGGTCTTGCCGACCCATGCGATTTCCGGGTGGGTGTAGATAACCGAAGGGATCAGGTCGTAGTTCATCTGGGCCTTGTGGCCCTTGATGCGCTCAACCACCATGATGCCCTCTTCCGAGGCCTTGTGGGCCAGCATCATGCCGCGTACCACGTCACCGATGGCGAACACGCCCGGCACGCTGGTGGCGCAGTGATCGTCGACGAAGATGTAGCCACGCTCATCGATGGTCACGCCGCTGTCCGAAGCCAGCAGGTCGGTGGTCACCGGGCGACGGCCGACCGCAACGATCAGCTTGTCGAAGGTAATCTTCTGCTCGCCTTCGGCGTTGGTGTAGGTGACTTCGACTTCGTCGCCGTTGACTTTCGAGCCGGTGACGCGCGCACCCAGCTTGATGTCCAGGCCTTGCTTGGTCAGGGTCTTCTGGGCTTCTTTCGACACGGCGGTGTCGGCAGCCATCAGGAAGGTGTCCAGGGCTTCCAGGACGGTGACTTCAGCACCCAGGCGAGCCCACACCGAGCCCAGCTCCAGGCCGATGACGCCGGCGCCGATAACGCCCAGGCGCTTCGGTACGGTCTGGAATTCCAGGGCGCCGGTGGAGTCGACGATGACGTTCTGGTCGACCGGAGCCGGCGGAATGTCGATCGGACGCGAGCCGGAAGCCAGGATCACGTTTTCGGCTTCGATGACTTCGGTGGTGCCGTCAGCCTTGGTCACTTCGACTTTCTTGCCGGCCAGCAGTTTGCCGTGGCCCTGGATCGAAGTAACGCCATTGGCCTTGAACAGGGTGGCAACGCCGCCGGTCAGGTTCTTGACGATGCCAGCCTTGCGGCCAACCATCGCGGCCACGTCCATCTTCACTTCGCCAGTGGAGATACCGTGCACATTGAAGCTCTCTTTGGCTTCCTTGTACTTCCAGGAGCTGTCCAGCAGCGCCTTGGACGGGATGCAACCTACGTTAAGGCAGGTGCCGCCCAGGGCCAGCTTGCCCTCGCCGTCGGTGTATTTTTCGATACAGGCAGTCTTCAGACCAAGTTGGGCGGCCTTGATGGCAGCTACATAGCCGCCAGGACCTGCACCAATCACCACTACGTCGAATTTCTGGGTCATAAAAGATTCCTTATCAGCAACAAGCTACAAGCCAAAAGCTGCAAGCCTACACGCTTCTACTTGAAGCTTGCAGCTTGCAACTTGTGGCTGTTTGATTAGATGTCCAGCAGCAGGCGAGACGGATCTTCCAGCAGGTTCTTGATGGTGACCAGGAAGGTTACCGCTTCCTTGCCGTCGATCAGGCGGTGATCGTACGACAGCGCCAGGTACATCATCGGACGGATCACGACCTGGCCATTGATGGCCATCGGGCGCTGGATGATGTTGTGCATGCCGAGAATGGCGGCCTGCGGCGGGTTGACGATCGGGGTCGACATCATCGAACCGAAGGTACCACCGTTGGTGATGGTGAAGGTGCCGCCGGTCATTTCCTCGATCGACAGCTTGCCGTCACGGGCCTTCTTGCCGAAGGTGGCGATGCCGTTCTCGATTTCAGCCAGGCTCATCGACTCGGCGTTACGCAGTACCGGTACCACCAGGCCACGGTCGCTGGATACGGCAACGCCGACGTCGGCGAAGCCGTGGTAGACAATGTCGTTGCCGTCGATCGAGGCGTTGACTGCCGGGAAACGCTTCAGCGCTTCGGTGGCGGCCTTGACGAAGAACGACATGAAGCCCAGGCGCACGCCGTTGTGGGTCTTCTCGAACAGGTCCTTGTACTTCGAACGCAGGGCCATGACTTCGGTCATGTCGACTTCGTTGAAGGTGGTCAGCATGGCCATGTTCGACTGGGCTTCGACCAGGCGCTCGGCGATCTTGGCGCGCAGGCGGGTCATTGGCACGCGCTTCTCGGTGCGGTCGCCAGCGGCGGTCACAACCGGGGCTGCAGCGGCAGCGGCAGGCTTGGCAGCAGGAGCCGCGGCAGGCGCGGACTTCTTGTTGGCGACTGCAGCAACCACGTCTTCCTTGGTGATGCGACCACCTTTGCCGGTGCCGGCCACGGTAGCCAGGTCGATGCCGTTTTCTTCAGCCAGCTTGCGCGCGGCCGGGGCGGCAACCGGGTCGTCTTCGCCAGCGTCGGCAGCAGCGCCAGCCGGGGCAGCAGCGGCCGGGGCAGCAGCTGGGGCAGCAGCAGCGGCAGCGCCTTCAACGATCGAACCCAGTACTTCGTCGGACAGGACGGTATCGCCCTCGCCCTTGACGATGTCGCCCATCACGCCATCAGCGGTAGCCAGTACTTCCAGGACGACCTTGTCGGTCTCGATGTCGACGATCAGCTCGTCACGCTTGACGGCTTCGCCCGGCTTCTTGTGCCAGGTGGCAACGGTGCCATCGGCAACCGATTCCGGGAAGGTTGGGGCTTTGATCTCGATAGCCATTATCTGTGTTTCCTTAAATTCGGTTTCAGGTGCGCGAAGGTGTTAGACAGTGAAGGCGTCTTGCAGCAGTTTTTCCTGCTGTTCGGCGTGCTTCGAAGCGTAACCACAGGCTGGCGCGGCAGAAGCGTCGCGGCCGGCGTATTCCAGGACCAGTGCCTTGTTGTGGCGGCCCAGGATACGGCGCATGTGGTGCTGGCTGCTGTACCAGGCGCCCTGGTTCATCGGCTCTTCCTGGCACCATACGGCGTGCTTGAGGTTGCTGTATTGACCCAGGATTTCGACCAGGTCGTCCTCCGGGAACGGGTACAGCTGCTCGAGACGCAGGATGGCGATGTCTTCGCGGCCTTCGGCACGGCGTTTTTCCAGCAGGTCGTAGTAGACCTTGCCACTGCACAGCACCAGGCGCTCGACCTTGGCCGGATCGATCGCGTCGATTTCCGGGATCACGGTCTGGAACGAGCCTTCGGCCAGGTCTTCCAGGGTCGAGATGGCCAGCTTGTGGCGCAGCAGCGACTTCGGCGTCAGCACCACCAGCGGCTTGCGCAGCGGGCGGATCACCTGGCGACGCAGCAGGTGGTAGATCTGTGCCGGGGTGGTCGGTACGCACACCTGGATGTTGTGCTCGGCGCACAGCTGCAGGTAACGCTCCAGACGCGCAGAGGAGTGCTCCGGGCCCTGACCTTCATAACCGTGTGGCAGCAGCATGGTCAGACCGCACAGGCGGCCCCATTTGTGCTCGCCGCTGGTGATGAACTGGTCGATCACCACTTGCGCACCGTTGGCGAAGTCACCGAACTGGGCTTCCCAGATCACCAGCGCGTTCGGCGTGGTGGTCGAGTAGCCGTATTCGAAGGCCAGTACCGCTTCCTCGGACAGGAACGAATCGTACAGGTCGAAACGTGGCTGGCCCGGGAACAGGTTCTGCAACGGAATATAGGTGCTGGCGTCCTTCTGGTTGTGCAATACCGCATGGCGGTGCGAGAAGGTGCCACGGCCGATGTCCTGGCCGGTCATGCGGATCGGGTGACCTTCGAACTGCAGGGTGGCGTAGGCCATGGTCTCTGCATAACCCCAGTTGATCGGCAAGCCACCGGCCTGCATCTTCTGACGGTCTTCGTAGATCTTCGATACCTGGCGCTGGACGACAAAGCCTTCAGGCAGCTCGAGCAGCTTGGCCGACAGGTCCTGCAGGGTCTTGAGGTCGAAGCGGGTGTCGTGACGCGCGGTCCAGGCATGGCCCAGGTACGGACGCCAGTCGACGAACAGCTCGCGGTTCGGCTCCTTGACCAGGCTTTTTACAACGTGCAGGCCATTGTCCAGCGCGTTGCGGTACTCGTCGATCTTGGCCTGGGCGCGGTCGGCGTCGATGCGCCCGGCCTTGATCAGTGCCTCGGCATACAGTTCACGGGTGGTGCGCTGCTTGCTGATCTGCTGGTACATCAGGGGCTGGGTGCCGTTCGGCTCGTCAGCCTCGTTGTGGCCGCGACGACGGTAGCAGACCAGGTCGATGACCACGTCACGCTTGAACTGCATGCGGTAATCGATGGCCAGCTGGGTCACGAACAGCACGGCTTCCGGGTCATCGCCGTTGACGTGCAGGATCGGCGCCTGGATCATCTTGGCAACGTCGGTGGCGTACTCGGTGGAGCGCGCGTCCAGCGGGTTGCTGATGGTGAAACCGACCTGGTTGTTGATCACGATGTGCACGGTACCGCCGGTCTTGAAACCGCGGGTCTGCGACATCTGGAAGGTTTCCATGACCACGCCCTGGCCAGCGAACGCAGCGTCGCCGTGGATCGAGATCGGCAGCACCTTGTCGCCAACGGTGTCGTTGCGGCGGTCCTGACGGGCGCGCACCGAACCCTCGACCACTGGCGAAACGATTTCCAGGTGGGACGGGTTGAACGCCATGGCCAGGTGCACTTCGCCACCGGTGGTCATCACGTTCGAGGAGAAGCCCTGGTGATACTTCACGTCACCGGAGCCCAGCTCGTTCATCTTCTTGCCTTCGAACTCGTCGAACAGCTCGCGCGGGTTCTTGCCGAAGGTGTTCACCAGCACGTTCAGACGGCCCCGGTGGGCCATGCCGATGACGACTTCCTTGGTGCCGTAGGAGCCGCAACGCTGGATCATTTCGTCCAGCATCGGGATCAGGCTCTCGCCACCTTCAAGGCCGAAGCGCTTGGTGCCTGGGTACTTGGTGCCCAGGTACTTCTCAAGGCCCTCACCGGCGGTCACGCGCTCGAGCAGGTGGGTCTGCACGTCGGCGGAAAACTCCGGACGGCCGCGCACGCTTTCGAGGCGCTGCTGGAACCAGCTGCGCTGCTCGGAGTCGACGATGTGGGTAAATTCGGCGCCAATGGTGCGACAATATGTCTTCTGGAGTGCATCGACGATGTCGCGTAGGCTCGCCTCCTCTTTGCCGATGAACAGGTCGCCGGCACGGAAGGTCGTATCAAGATCGGCATTGGTCAAGCCGTAGTGATTGATCGACAGGTCTACGGGCGCAGGGCGCTGCCACAACCCCAACGGGTCGAGCTTGGCAGCCTGATGGCCGCGCATACGATAGGCCTGGATCAGTCGCAGAACTTCAACCTGCTTCTTCTCGTGTTCACTGCTCACGCTCCCGGCAGATACCGGTTGGGCGCGGCGCTGGTTCTTTGCCAGCAGTACGAAATGGTCGCGGATTGTCGAGTGCGATACATCGGTAGCGGTGCTGCCGTCGGCGGGCAACTTCTGGAAGTAGGTGCGCCACTCTTCTGGCACAGCGTTAGGGTCGTGCAGGTAGAGCTCGTAGAGCTCTTCCACATATGCAGCGTTACCACCTGAGAGGTGGGCGCTTTCCCACATGCGCTGCATCACGCTTTCTTGCATGCTTGGTCACCCTCGATTAGGGGACTGATCGGCGAGAGCCACAGCAAACCTGGAAAAGTCCGAATAAAGCGACTGAACCACGCCACTTGGATCCTGCTGATTTTCCGGGTACCAGCCCGGAAAGCCCCTGCTGGTCTCATATCTTCATAGGTAATGAGCGCGGGCTTTGTGGGCCCTTGCTCGGGTTTTACCTCAGTGCGGGCTCACCACCCGCACCTCGGCTTACTGCAGGTACAACACTTTGTATCAGGTGCCGCTTTGCAGCAGCATGTTACGTACGTGACCGATTGCCTTGGTCGGGTTCAGACCTTTCGGGCAAACGTTTACGCAGTTCATGATCCCGCGGCAGCGGAATACGCTGAACGGGTCATCCAGGGACGCCAGGCGCTCCTGAGTCTTGGTGTCGCGGCTGTCGGCCAGGAAGCGGTAAGCCTGCAGCAGAGCGGCCGGACCCAGGAACTTGTCCGGGTTCCACCAGAACGACGGGCAGGAAGTCGAGCAGCAAGCGCACAGGATGCACTCGTACAGACCGTCCAGCTTGTCGCGGTCTTCCGGCGACTGCAGGCGCTCGATGGCCGGCGCCGGGGTGTCGTTCTGCAGGAACGGCTTCACCTTCTCGTACTGCTTGTAGAAGATGCTCATGTCGACCACCAGGTCACGAATGACCGGCAGGCCTGGCAGCGGGCGCAGAATCAGCTTGTTGCCCTTGACCACACCCGACAGCGGGGTGATGCAGGCCAGACCGTTCTTGCCGTTCATGTTCATGCCATCGGAACCGCACACACCTTCACGGCAGGAGCGACGGTACGAGAAACCCTCGTCCTTTTCCTTGATCAGTGCCAACACATCGAGAACCATCAGGTCCTTGCCGCCGGTATCGACGTCGAACGACTCCATCTTGGGCGCCGAGTCGGTGTCGGGGTTGTAGCGATAAACTTCGACTTTCAACATAGCAGCCACCCTTAGTAAGTCCGGATTTTTGGTTCGAAGGCCGGTACGGTCTTCGGCGCAAAGTTGACGCCACGCTTGGCAACGCGCTTCTCACCCGGGTAGTACAGGGTGTGGCACAGCCAGTTTTCGTCGTCACGGTCTTCGAAGTCTTCACGGGCGTGAGCGCCGCGGGACTCTTTACGGGCTTCGGCCGCGATGGCGGTAGCTTCGGCGACTTCCAGCAGGTTCTGCAGCTCCAGCGCTTCGATACGCGCGGTGTTGAAGGCCTGGGACTTGTCGTTGATCTTGACGTTGGCGATGCGGTCACGCAGGCCGGCCAACTGCTCGATACCCTTCTGCATGTATTCGCCGGTACGGAATACACCGAAGTAGTTCTGCATGCAGCTCTGCAGTTCGCGCTTGAGGCTGGCAACGTCTTCGCCAGTGGAGCGCTCGTTGAGCTTGTTCAGGCGGTTCAGGGCAACATCGATGTCGGTGTCGCTGGCGTCGAGGTGCTCGATGCCGTCGCTCAGCGCCTTCTCCAGGTGCAGGCCGGCAGCACGGCCGAACACCACCAGGTCGAGCAGCGAGTTGCCGCCCAGGCGGTTGGCACCGTGAACCGATACGCACGCCACTTCACCTACTGCGAACAAGCCAGGGATGATGTGATCCTTGCCTTCTTCGTCCATGGTGATGGCCTGGCCATGAATGTTGGTGGCAACGCCGCCCATCATGTAGTGGCAGGTCGGAACGACCGGCACCGGCGCGACCACAGGGTCGACGTGGGCGAAGGTCTTGGACAGTTCGCAGATACCTGGCAGGCGGCTGTGCAGCACTTCCTCGCCCAGGTGGTCCAGCTTCAGCAGTACGTGGTCCTTGTTCGGGCCCACGCCGTTGCCGGCGATGATTTCCTTGACCATGGAACGGGCAACCACGTCGCGGCCGGCCAGGTCTTTCGCGTTCGGCGCGTAACGCTCCATGAAGCGCTCGCCGTGGGCGTTGATCAGGTAACCACCTTCACCGCGGCAACCTTCGGTGACCAGTACACCGGCGCCGGCGATGCCGGTCGGGTGGAACTGCCACATCTCGATGTCCTGCACCGGTACACCGGCACGCAGGGCCATGCCGATACCGTCACCGGTATTGATCAGGGCGTTGGTGGTGGAGGCGTAGATACGGCCTGCACCGCCAGTGGCCAGAACGGTGGCCTTGGACTTGATGTACATGGTTTCGCCGGTTTCGATGCAGATCGCGATCACACCGACAAAAGCGCCTTCCTGGTTCTTCACCAGGTCAACGGCATAGTACTCGTTGAGGAAGGTGGTACCGGCTTTCAGGTTGCCCTGGTACAGGGTGTGCAGCAGCGCGTGACCGGTACGGTCGGAAGCGGCACAGGTACGGGCGGCCTGGCCACCTTTACCGAAGTCCTTGGACTGGCCACCGAACGGACGCTGGTAGATACGGCCGGTTTCGGTACGCGAGAACGGCAGACCCATGTGGTCCAGTTCGAAGACCGCAGCCGGGCCTTCCTGACACATGTATTCGATAGCGTCCTGGTCACCGATGTAGTCGGAGCCCTTGACGGTATCGTACATGTGCCAGCGCCAGTCGTCGTTCGGGTCGGCCGAAGCGATGGCGCAGGTGATGCCGCCCTGGGCGGATACAGTGTGCGAACGGGTCGGGAAGACCTTGGTGACTACGGCGGTCTTGTGGCCGCCTTGAGCCAGTTGCAGCGCTGCGCGCATGCCGGCGCCGCCGCCACCGATGATGATGGCGTCGAAGGAAATGGTTGGAATGCTAGCCATGGATCAGATACCCCAGAGAATCTGCACACCCCAGACGAAGTAAGCGAACATCGCAACGCCGCATACCGCCTGGAACAGGAAACGAATCGCAGTTGCCGACTTGCCGAACGACATTGGCGTCAGGTAGTCGGTCGCAATGGTCCACATGCCGACCCAGGCGTGAGCGCCCAGGGCAACGAGGGCCAGCAGACTGAAGATCCGCATCGCGTTGTTGGAGAACAGACCATGCCACTGGGTGTAGTCGATGCCTGGGTGGGCGACCACGTAGCCGATCAGGAAGATGAAGTAAGCCGCGAGAACGACCGCAGATACGCGCTGCGCCATCCAGTCATAGAGGCCCGAACGCGACAGGTTCGTGACATTGGTTACCATACCCAAACTCCCACCAGAACGATCAGCACCACGGAGATGACAATCACGATTTTCGAGCCCAGTTTGCCGCCTTCCAGCGTCTCACCGATGCCCATGTCCATGATCAGGTGGCGAACACCTGCCACCAGGTGATACAGCAAGGCGGATAGCAGGCCCCAGGTCACGAACTTGGCCAGCGGGCTGGTCAGACACGCCTTCACCTCACCGAAGCCTTCCTCGGAACCCAGCGATTTGCCCAATGCGTAAAGCATGATGGCAAGGCCGATGAACAGGATGACGCCGGAGATACGGTGCAGAATGGACGTGTACGCGGTGACAGGGAGCTTGATGGTCCTTAGGTCTAGGTTTACAGGTCGTTGGCTTTTCACGGCTTTTTTCACACTGAAGAGCCCCTAGCGAATCAGGGCAAAGTTGTTGGTAAGTGTACTGGTCAGGTACCCACCACCCAGGGAACGGCGACCCCCAGCAGTTCGGGCTTGCAAGCCCCTGGCGGTCGGGTGCCGAGTATAGACAGTTAGGCTGCTTATGACAACGTGACGGGGTAGCCCAAATAGCGCATTGCCTTTAGCGAACAAAAGGCGTAAATGGGCGAGAATTTCGCGAAAAACCAGGCTTCAAAGCCTGTTTCAACAAGCCTTTAGGCAAATTGACATCTGAATTTATCCCTCTATAGTGGTGCGGGCCCTGCGTGGGGGGTCTGTCTGATGATTTCTAGCATTAATAGGAGGCCACATGGCTGACAAAAAAGCGCAGTTGGTCATCGAGGGCGCTGCCCCCGTCGAGCTGCCCATTTTAACCGGCACCGTTGGTCCTGATGTAATCGACGTCCGCGGGTTGGGGGCCACTGGTCACTTCACCTTCGACCCTGGTTTCATGGCGACCGCCTCGTGCGAGTCGAAGATCACCTACATTGACGGCGACAAAGGTATCCTGCTGCACCGCGGCTACCCGATCGAGCAACTCGCCGAACAGTCCGACTACCTCGAAACCTGCTACCTGCTGCTCAACGGCGAACTGCCGAATGCCGAGCAGAAGGCCCAGTTCGTCAGCACCGTGAAAAACCACACCATGGTTCACGAGCAGCTGAAATCCTTCTTCAACGGCTTCCGTCGCGACGCTCACCCGATGGCGGTGATGTGCGGCGTGGTCGGCGCCCTGTCGGCGTTCTATCACGACTCCCTGGACATCAATAACCCGCAACACCGCGAAATCTCCGCGGTGCGCCTGGTCGCGAAAATGCCGACCCTGGCCGCGATGGTCTACAAGTACTCCATGGGCCAGCCGATGATGTACCCGCGCAACGACCTGTCGTACGCGGAAAACTTCCTGCACATGATGTTCAACACCCCGTGCGAGATCAAACCGATCAGCCCGGTGCTGGCCAAGGCAATGGACCGGATCTTCATCCTCCACGCCGACCACGAGCAGAACGCCTCCACCTCCACCGTGCGCCTGGCAGGCTCCTCGGGCGCCAACCCGTTCGCCTGTATCGCCGCCGGTATCGCTGCACTGTGGGGCCCGGCCCACGGCGGTGCGAACGAAGCCGTGCTGACCATGCTGGATGAAATCGGCGATGTCTCGAACATCGACACCTTCATCGCCAAGGCCAAGGACAAGAACGACCCGTTCAAGCTCATGGGCTTCGGTCACCGCGTGTACAAGAACCGCGACCCGCGCGCCACCGTCATGAAGCAGACCTGCGACGAAGTCCTGCGCGAGCTGGGCATCAAGAACGACCCGCAGCTGGAACTGGCCATGCGCCTGGAAGAGATCGCCCTCACCGATCCTTACTTCATCGAGCGCTCGCTGTACCCGAACGTCGACTTCTACTCGGGGATCATCCTCAAGGCCATCGGCATTCCGACCAGCATGTTCACCGTGATCTTCGCCCTGGCACGTACCGTGGGCTGGATTTCGCACTGGAAAGAAATGCTCTCCAGCCCGTACAAGATTGGCCGCCCGCGCCAGCTGTACACCGGCGAGCAGAAGCGCGACATCGTTGCACTGACGGACCGCAAGTAAGCTTTTTCAGCCGAACGCAAAAAGGCTGCCCTCGGGCAGCCTTTTTTATTTGTCCTGTATTGGTCTCTTCGCGGGCAAGCCCGCGAAGAGACCAATACAGGCAGCATAAAACCTCAGTTTTTCTCGGCCCGCTCACGCAGCCCTTTCAGGGTATTGAACGGCGCATCCACCACGAATTTGTTGGCCACCATCGCAGGCACACTGCCCCCCGGCTCGGTATGCACCTGGTACGTGACCTCGGTGTTGTCACCCTTGGGCACCAGCTTCCAGAAGCCCTCGACCTTGGCCACCCGCACAAAGCCTTTCTCTTCCGGGATATAGGTCGGTTCCTCCTTCAGGTTACGCGTCAGGCTGCCATCAGCACCCTTGACCGTGGTCACGTGCAGCACAGAATCCCGCGGCGTCACCGGCCATGGCGTATTGAACTGGGTGTAGGTCCAGCTCTGGTCACCTTCATGCTTGAGCAGCTTCTGCGTCTTGCACTCGTGAATCCAGGCGCAAGCACCGGCCACGTCTTCCTGCAACGCCTGGACCTTGGCCAGCGGCGCCTTGATCAGGGTCACGCCCTGATAGGCCTTGTACTTGGAGCCCGCCACTTCGCTGAGGGAAACCTTGATCCCCTCCTCGTCCTTGGCCACCTGCCAGTTTTCGGCCCAGGCAGCAGGCGACAGCAGAACACCCATGCCACACAGCAGTGCAATACGCTTGAACGATCTCATCATGTTTATCCTTGTTGTCGAAGATCCAGCCAGTCACGCCGCCGTCATCTGCTCCCACCAGCCAAGAATCCTGATTGCCTCTTCACTGTCACTGCCACACACCTCGGCATCTGCCTTGAAACCACCACACACCGCCGGCCGCTCGGGCTTGCCGAACAGGTCGCAGAGGTTGGCGGCCGTCAGGTGCAGGCAGCGCTCGCCCGCCGGCTTGCCATTGGGCATGCGCGGCATGGCAGAAGTGATGGACGGGGCGATGCAGCAGGCACCGCAACCCTCACGGCAATTCATGGCAACTCACCAAAATCAGGACTCCCTGAAACAGAAACGGGACGAATGCCCCTGGATAGTAACGGCTCAAACAGACGTTTGAAATTGCTGGCACAAGGAAATATGCCGTGACCCGGTAGTCAGTTCCCGGTTACTGACGATACTCGAAATCGATGGCTGCCCCTTCCACGTCATGACGGCTGTCATTGCGCAACTGCAACTGCATTTCGTTGCTGATCAGCCGACCATTGAGCTGGAACGGGCTATCGCTGGGCTCAGGGCTCTGGCTGAACATGGGAGGCAGCAAAGGTTTGCGACGCTGGATGGGTGAAGGCGTACCTACATTCGGCTCGAGGTTGTCGACCAGGTCCGTGGGCAGACTCAAATCGAGCTTTGCCTTGGGCAATGGCTTGGCGACGGCCTTGCTCACCGGTTTACGCGCCGGCTTGGCCTTGCTGTTGCTGGCCTTCTTCGCCACCGGCTTGGTTGCCGCCTTGGTTGCCGCCTTGGGCGCCGGCTTGTTCGAGGCCGCCTGCGCCTGAGCAGCCGGCTGCGCAGCCTGGGCGACACTACCCAGCGTGCAGAACGGTGCAAGGCACAAGATCAGGACAAAACGGCGTAAGGCGCTCATGGCAATTGGACAGACTGGCCGGAAAAGTGCGTATGCTCTCTGTTCCGCGGGCTGCTGGCAAGCCTTACAAAAGTGTGAGGGCAGGCTCTCTGCACAGCTGTTGCGCCAGCAAACCCAGGGTAATCACTGCGCGCTCGGCCTCTTTGTTCCACGGAATACCGCAGTTCAAGCGAATGCAGTGATTGAACTGTTCTGTGTTACTGAATATTAGCCCCGGAGCAATGCTGATCCCCTGCTCCAGCGCGCGCACGTGCAGCTCCTGGGTATTGACCCGCCCAGGCAGGCTCACCCACAGAATGAAACCGCCTGTCGGCCGGGTCATCTGGGTACCCTCGGGAAAGTGCTGCTGCACCGCCAGCTGGTAGGCACTGAGGTTCTTGCGGTACTCCTGGCGAATGTAACGCAGGTGGCGATCATAGCCGCCGTTTTCCAGGTAAGCCGCCACCCCCATCTGCGTCACGCTGCAGGCCGAGTGGGTGGTGAAGGTTTGCAGGCGCTGGATTTCGTCCTGGTAACGCCCGGCAATCATCCAGCCAACACGCACCCCCGGTGACAAGGTCTTGGAAAAGCTTGAGCAGTAGATCACCCGGTCCAGCCGGTCGTACGCCTTCAGCGCCTTGGTCTTGCCCTGCTCGAACATCAGCTCGCCATAGATATCGTCTTCGATGATCTGAATATCGAAGTCCGAAGCCAGGCGCAGCAATTGCTTCTGCCGTTCTTCGGGGACGGTGCCGCCCAGCGGATTGCTCAGGCGCGCAGTCAGCACCAGAGCCTTGATCGACCACTGGTTGGCTGCCAACTGCAAGGCTTCGAGACTGATCCCGGTGGACGGGTCACTAGGGATCTCGATCACCTTCAGGCCCAGCAGGTCAGCCAATTGCAGCAAGCCGTAATAGGTCGGCGACTCGGCGGCGATCAGATCACCCGGGCGCGTCAGCACACGCAGCGACATCTGCAGCGCATCGACACAGCCGTGGGTCACGATCACCTCTCGCGGATCGACCAGCACCCCGGCATCGCGCATGCGAATGGCGATCTGCCGGCGCAGCGGCTCGAAACCCGGGCTGAACATGTAACTGAAGGCGCGCGGGCTGTGAAAGCGCGTCACCTTGGCAATTTGCTGGTGCAGGGCCCGCACGGGCAGATAGTCGACATGCGGCACGGCGGCGCCAAACGGGAAAACGCCGTCGCGCCGCGCCTCGGTCAGTACCTGCTGGATGATGCTGGCGCGGGTCACCAGACCGGGGCGCTCGACCCGGGCGATGTCCGGGGTCTGGGCAGTCAGGGCCGGGGTCTGGTGCACGTAGTAGCCAGACTGCGGCCGCGCGCGGATAAGGCCCTGGTCTTCGAGGTTGGCATAGGCCTGCAGCACCGTGGCATGGCTGACATTGAGCTGGGCGCTCATCTTGCGCACGGAAGGCACCCGCTCGCCTGGCTGGTAGACACCGCGACGGATGTCATCGGCCAGTTGCTGGGCGATACGCTGGTACAGCAGCAGGTTGGTCATGGCTGGATCTCGACGCGCGGACGGCTAGTTATTCTTGTGCGACACACTGACGGTAGAGGATACCGTAACAGTTGCAAAGTGTACTGGGACAGATGGCAAGATAGTCAACAATACAATTGCGTGGCAGCCATAGAAAGGATTATGCCGCTGCCAGACCAATCACAAGCGGGGGCTGCTCTGCCGCCCCCGCTTGTCATCAATCAGCGCGCTGGCGCGAGCTTGCCTTTTTCATCGGAAAACACGATCTCTACCCGGCGGTTCTGCGCCCTGCCCCGCTCCGACGCATTGGCCTCGATCGGATACTGGTCGCCATAACCTTCCACCTGCAGGCGCTTCTCGTCGATGCCCAGGTCGACCAGCATGTCGGCCACGGACTGTGCCCGATCGCGCGACAGCTTGACGTTGTCCTCGGGGGCGCCGGTGCTGTCGGTATAGCCCTCGATACGCACCACCCGACGCGGGTTCAGTTGCAGGAACTGCACCAGCTTGAGCACGGTACGGCTGGCCGAGTTCTTCAGGTCGGCACGGCCGGTATCGAACAGCACATCGCCCAGGGTCATCACCAGGCCACGGTCGGTCTGCTCCGAGGCCAGCGCTGCAATCTGCGACTCGACCCACTTGCCCTGCTGCTGCACGCTGGCCAGCTTGGCCTCGCGCAGGGCCAGTTGCAGGCGCTGGCGCTCGAGATCGAGCTTGGCCTGACGCTCCTGACTCAGCGCCAACTTGGCATGCTCGCCGGCGATTTCGCTGTAGCGCTGGCTGAGATAGGCGTAATGCCGCACATCGGAGCCGGTGCCGATATAGCTCGACAGGCGCTCGGCGCGTGCCAGCGATTCGCCAGCACGAATCACGTCGCGCGGCGCGCTGCGCAGCACATCGGAATCATCCTTGACCTTCTGGAACGCGGCAGTGGCGTCGTCCAGCGCTGAGCTGCTGCGCTGGCTGGCGCAACCTTGCAAACCTGCCGCCAGCGCCAGCAACGCCAGCGCGGCCAATGGTGCACGGCGAATCATGGCTGCACCTCCAGCTGCTTGCGCAGGCGCTTGACCCGCGACTGCAGCAGTTGCAGCTGCTCTTCGCTCTTCTGGTTCAGCACCTGGGCCTCGGCCAGACGTGCATCCAGCTCCGCCTGCTCGGCGCGCATGCGCGCATCGCGATAGTCTTGGGTAAGCATATTGGTCTTGGCCCGGGCCAGCTTGTCTTCGGCCAGTTTCAGCGTTTCGACCTGGTCGGTGGCACCGACGGCCCTGGCCTGCTCCAGTGCCTGTTCGGAAATGCGCATCTGCTCGTCAGGGGCCGGATCATTGGCGCAGCCAGCCAGGCCGAGCACGGCCAGGGCAAGGATTAGTGGTTGGGTTCTCACGCAATCTTCCTAGTGTTTGGGGGCGTCCGTCGGCACCCGCAGTTGCTGCGCTTTCCAGCGCTCGACATTACGTTGCAGCACGGCCTCGGACGCACCGGAGATCGGCAATTCTGTCAGTTTTTTCGCCAATTGCCCACGCAACCAGCTGTCATTGCATGCCGAGTTGTGTGACAGGGCCAGGTACAGGCCCGGCCGATCCACCGGCAAGCCCCGGGCAATCAGGTCATTGCTCATGCCCAGGCTCTGGGCCATGGCCATGCCCGCATAGCGGCCAGCCAGCACATAGTCGACCTGGCCGAGCACCAGTTTCTGGAATGCCTGGGTAAGGTTCTGTGCCGGCACCAGCTTGAGCTGGGTTTTGGCGAAGGCAGTGAAGGCTGGCGTGAGACGTGCGCGTTCGGACAAACTGCCCTGGTACCTGGCCAGGTCCGCCGGGCCGTCGAAGTCCAGCACGGCATCATGGCGCGTCCATACCAGGTACTCGTTGAGCTGCAGGGGTGGATGGATGTAGTCCAGCGCGGTCAGCTGCTCCACTTGCATGGGGGTGTCGAGCAGCAGGTCCATGCGCCCGCTGCGTACCTCGTCCAAGGCCTGATCGCGACGGCCCGCATTCAGCACTTCTACCTTTACACCCAGCTCGCCAGCTACCTGGCGCAACAGGTCCACATTGGCACCGATCAGGTGTTTCGGGTCTTTCGGGTCTTGCCACGAATACGGTGGCGCATCCGGGCTGCCGGTCGCCACCAGGCGCTCGCATTTGCCTGCTGACATGGCCAGTGGTGATATCAACACCGCCATACATGCCAGCGCCCTGCCCGTTCCGCGCAATGTCATCCCTCACTCCTTGCATTGCTTGATCCGGCCCTATCGCCGGCAAGCCAGCTCCCACAGGTACTGCAACGCCCTGAAGCGTGGCGCCGTACCTGTGGGAGCTGGCTTGCCGGCGACAAGGCCGCTACAGACCATAAAAAAACCCGGCCCCCTGTACGAGGGCCGGGTTCTTTATAAGTGAAGCAGGCGGATCAGACCAGCTTTTCCAGCTCTGGCACCGCTTCGAACAGGTCAGCGACCAGACCGTAGTCGGCTACCTGGAAGATCGGCGCTTCTTCGTCCTTGTTGATCGCAACGATCACCTTGGAGTCCTTCATGCCGGCCAGGTGCTGGATCGCGCCGGAGATACCGACGGCGATGTACAGCTGCGGGGCCACGATCTTGCCGGTCTGGCCGACCTGCATATCGTTGGGCACAAAGCCTGCGTCGACCGCAGCGCGCGAGGCACCGACGGCAGCGCCGAGCTTGTCGGCCAGGCTGTACAGGTGCTTGAAGTTGTCACCGTTGCCCATGCCACGGCCGCCGGAAACGACGATCTTGGCAGCGGTCAGCTCTGGGCGGTCGGACTTGGCCAGCTCTTCACCAACAAATACCGAGATGCCAGCGTTGTGCGCGGCACCTACCGCCTCAACGGCAGCGGAACCACCTTCGGCAGCGACAGCGTCGAAGCCGGTGGTACGCACGGTGATGACCTTGACCGCAGCGCTGGATTGCACGGTGGCAATGGCGTTACCGGCATAGATCGGGCGCTTGAAGGTGTCGGCGGACTCGACCGCGATGATCTCGGAGATCTGGTCGACATCCAGCAACGCGGCAACGCGTGGCAGGATGTTCTTGCCGTTGGTGGTGGCCGGGGCCAGCACGTGGCTGTAGGCCTTGGCCAGCTCGACGATCAGCGGCGCAACGTTTTCCGGCAGAGCGTGGGCGTAGGCGGCGTTATCAGCTACCAGCACCTTGGCCACGCCAGCGATCTTGGCAGCGGATTCGGCAACACCACCGACGTTCTGGCCAGCGACCAGCACGTGTACATCACCACCGATCTTGGCGGCAGCAGCTACGGTGTTCAGGGTGGCCGGGGCTACGGCACCATTTTCGTGTTCAGCGACAACCAGGATAGTCATTTAGATTACCTTCGCTTCGTTCTTCAGCTTCTCGACCAGTTCGGCCACCGACTTGACCTTGATACCCGCGCTGCGGGCAGCCGGGGCTTCAACCTTCAGGGTCTTGTTGGTGGAGGCGAGGGAAACGCCCAGATCGTCAGGTTTGACGGTCTCCAGCGGCTTCTTCTTGGCCTTCATGATGTTCGGCAGCGACGCATAGCGTGGCTCGTTCAGGCGCAGGTCGGTGGTGACGATGGCGGGCAGGTTCAAAGCCACGGTCTGCAGGCCGCCGTCGATTTCACGGGTGACGTTCAGCTTGTCGCCCGCCACTTCGACCTTGGAGGCGAAGGTGCCTTGCGCATAGCCAGTCAACGCCGCCAGCATCTGGCCGGTCTGGTTGTTGTCGCTGTCGATGGCCTGCTTGCCGAGGATGACCAGCTGCGGCTGCTCCTTGTCGACAACGGCTTTCAGCGCCTTGGCCACGGCCAGGGAGTTCAGTTCGTCAGCGGCTTCGACCAGGATGGCCCGGTCGGCACCCAGGGCCAGGGCAGTACGCAGTTGCTCCTGGGCAGTGGTCGGGCCGACGGAAACCACGACGATCTCGGTCGCAACGCCTTTTTCCTTCAGGCGTACGGCCTCTTCCACGGCGATTTCGCAGAAGGGGTTCATGGACATCTTGACGTTAGCAAGGTCGACGCCGGAGTTGTCCGCTTTGACGCGAACCTTGACGTTGTAGTCGACCACTCGTTTGACAGCTACAAGAACCTTCATGGATTCCTCGTTACTCTCCGGTGAATAGATAGTCGCCTGGGGCAGAGCCCAGCGATGCGCGTGGGTACAAGGGCACCTCTGAAGACGTAGCGGGAGGCAGCAACTTCACAGTGACCGAACAGTCATGACCGGACTCTTGCGACAAATACTCGCGGGTCATTTTCTGTCGTGGCGTGTAAACTCCACTACAAACCGGATTTCAGCCCGAAAACCCTGCTCCACACCTGGTCTTTAGAGGTGTACCTGCGCCCGGCTGCAAGCCTACGGCGAACGTAAAACCGCTCGTATCTTGACCGTAACACCCCATCCGGTCAATACGGCAAATCGGTCACCCTCCAGCCGCGTTCCTGTGATTTTACTGGCCTGCGGCAAATTCAAACAAACGTTTGTATTGGACCCGCCAAGTGGTGTAGATATAATGCGCGGCCAAGACAAAACGGTGTAGTCCGTCATTTGCGCAGCTACAGTTTCGCTCCCGTGATGAGCCACTGTGCGCAAGCACCCATAAGACAAAGCAACAGCACGAGCCTTGATGAGTAGGAGAGAACCTGTGGAACGCGAATACATGGAATTCGACGTGGTCATCGTCGGCGCCGGCCCGGCAGGCCTGTCCGCCGCCTGCCGCCTGAAGCAGAAGGCCGCCGAAACCGGTAGCGAAATCAGCGTCTGCGTGGTGGAAAAAGGCTCTGAAGTCGGCGCCCACATCCTCTCCGGCGCGGTGTTCGAGCCCCGCGCCCTGAACGAACTGTTCCCTGACTGGAAAGCACTCGGTGCGCCGCTGAACACCGAAGTGAAGCGCGACGACATCTACGTGCTCAAGGATGCCGGCAGCGCCACCAAGGTGCCTGACCTGTTCGTGCCCAAGACCATGCACAACCATGGCAACTACATCATCTCGCTGGGCAACCTGTGCCGCTGGCTGGCCCAGCAGGCCGAAAACCTCGGCGTGGAAATCTACCCGGGC
This sequence comes from Pseudomonas sp. 8_5_2, assembly GCF_059295255.1. NCBI lineage: Bacteria > Pseudomonadati > Pseudomonadota > Gammaproteobacteria > Pseudomonadales > Pseudomonadaceae > Pseudomonas > Pseudomonas sp. 8_5_2. The sequence goes on along the minus strand of NZ_CM181238.1, from coordinate 1,831,536 downwards.
TTCGCCGCCCAGGAAGCGCTGTTCGACGACAACGGCGTGGTCCGCGGCATTGTCACCGGCGACCTGGGTGTCGACCGCGAAGGCAACCCCAAGGACGGCTTGTACACCCCGGGCATGGAGCTGCGCGCCAAGTACACCCTGTTCGCCGAAGGCTGCCGCGGCCACATCGGCAAGCAATTGATCAAGCGCTTCGATCTCGACAACGAGTCCGATGTCCAGCACTACGGCATCGGCCTGAAGGAAATCTGGGAAATCGACCCGGCCAAGCATGAGCAGGGCCTGGTGGTGCACACCGCCGGCTGGCCGCTGGACGTGGTGGCCAAGGACAACACCGGTGGCTCGTTCCTTTACCACCTGGAAAACAACCAGGTGGTGGTCGGCCTGATCGTCGACCTGTCCTACGCCAACCCGTACCTGTCGCCATTCGACGAATTCCAGCGCCTCAAGCACCACCCGGTGATGAGCCAGTACCTCGAAGGCGGCAAGCGCATCAGCTACGGTGCCCGGGCCATCTGCAAAGGCGGCCTGAACTCGCTGCCGAAAATGGTCTTCAACGGCGGCGCGCTGATCGGTTGCGATCTCGGCACCCTGAACTTCTCCAAGATCAAGGGCAGCCACACCGCCATGAAGTCCGGCATGCTCGCCGCTGAAGCGGTGGCCGAGGCCCTGGCCGCCGGCCGCGAGGGTGGTGACCAGCTCGACGGTTATGTCAGCGCGTTCAAGGCCAGCTGGCTGTATGACGAACTGTTCGCCAGCCGCAACTTCGGCCCAGCCTTGCACAAGTTCGGCCCGCTGCTCGGTGGCGCGTTCAACTACGTGGACCAGAACTGGTTCGGCGGCAAGCTGCCGTTCACCCTGCACGACACCAAGCCGGACTATGCCTGCCTGAAGCTGGCGGCCGACTCGCAGAAGATCGACTACCCGAAACCGGACGGCAAACTCAGCTTCGACAAGCTCAGCTCGGTATTCCTCTCCAGCACCAACCACGAAGAGGAACAACCCTGCCACCTGAAGCTGACCGACCCGAACGTGCCGATCGCCAGCAACCTGCCGCTGTACGACGAACCGGCCCAGCGCTACTGCCCGGCAGGCGTGTACGAGGTGGTCACCCAGGAAGACGGCAACAAGCGCTTCCAGATCAACGCGCAGAACTGCGTGCACTGCAAAACCTGCGACATCAAGGACCCAGCCCAGAACATCACCTGGGTCACCCCTGAAGGCGCTGGCGGGCCTAACTACCCGAACATGTAAGGCCCCTGCCCTTGACGACAAAAAGCCCCCGCTTCTCATGAGCCGGGGGCTTTTTGTTGCCTCCTGGTGTCAGGCCGTACGCACTTCCTCGAAAAGCTCTGGATGACGGTCCAGCAGCTTGAGCAGTTTCACCAGCGCCACTGGCGGCGTGGTCTTGCCGTTTTCATAGCGGGAGAATGCATTGACCCCACCGCCGAAAATCTCACCCGCTTCGCGCTGGTCGAGGTCGAACTTTCTGCGTATGGAGGCAATAAAGGAAGGATCTACAACAGTTGCGTTGATCTGGCGCTCGAATACCGTCATCAGGTGACTGACGCGCATGGCTTCATCATGACTCAGTACACATTCACCACATGCGGAACAGTAATCGCCACTTACTTCAGGGATCACTGTCGCCTCTCCTTTGTAGCTATAGGGCATGCCCTGAACGTCAGGTGCAAGCTCCGAGCCGCCGCATATTGGACATCTCATGGTTACAACTCCTTGGAAGACACGATGAGCACGTCGTCTACCACGGACAATTTCAGATAAACGTACCCAATTGCTGTAAGCGGGCGATACACGTCCTGCCAGACCCGATGATCAATATGGCTGGTCATGCTCTTGTAGAAATCATTGCGCCTCAAGCTGTTGATTACTTCAAGCATGCCCGAAAAATCCATTCCCAGCGCCTTGGCACCTCTCAATGCAGCGCCCGTAGGGCTGATTCGCCTTGCCGCAGCCAAGGCCTTCACCCGCTCCAGCGGGCAGTGAGGCGTTCTCTTTTCCATGAGAAATTAACCTTCCAGGTTAAATTTGGCTAATAGGTTATTCCAATAACCCCCGCCCAGAAGTCTGCCTCACCACCCCACAGCCGTTACCGGCTCATTTGTCACCGCACATGATCGGCATCGGCTCTGCCGCCAGCGCCAATGGCTCGCGACGCCCGAAATACAAGGCGGTCAGCAGCCCCACAGCGCCCATCACCAGACAAAAGCCGACACACACCCACGGGCTCCAGGGCATCAGCGCGATCAGCGCCAGCGGCGTGGTGCTGGCCCACAGCGCGTAGGCCACGTTGTAGGTAAAGGAAATGCCCGACACGCGAATCTCCGCAGGGAACAGCCCCACCATGATCGACGGCACCACGCCCACCACACCGCAGCTCAACCCGGCCAGCGCATAGGCCAGCCAGGTCATGCCCCACTGCCCCACCAGGCTGGCGTACAACGCGCCGATCCCCAGCGGCAACAGCAGGCTGTAGAGCATCAGCGCACGCCAGGCGCCCACGCGATCGACCAGCAGGCCAGCCAGCACGCAGCCGATGTTGAGGAAGACGATGCCCACGCTGCTGAGGGCAAAGGTATGCCCGGCACTCATGCCGAAGCGCTGTTGCATCACCGTCGGGGTGATCACCACCAGCACCACCACGGCAGAGGTCAGCACACAGGTCAGCAATGCTGCCGGGATCAGCGCCCCACGGTGCTCGCCCAGCACCCGCCGCAGCGGGAACTTCACCGGCTGCTGCTGGCGTGCGCGCAGGGCCAGAAACACCGGCGTTTCGCTAAGCCAGCGGCGCAGCCACACACCGATTACCCCAAACACCCCACCCAGCAGGAACGGATAGCGCCAGGCGTAGTCGAGGATTTCCTGTGGGCTGAACAGCTGCGCCAGCAACGTCGCGGTCAGCGCCCCCAGCAGGTAACCGAAGGTCAGCCCGGCCTGCAGAAAGCCCAGGGCATAACCACGCCGCCCGGTCGGGGCATGCTCGGCGACGAAGGTCCAGGCACTTGGCACTTCGCCGCCTACCGCAGCGCCCTGCAGGATGCGCAGGGCGAGCAGGATCAGCGGCGCGGCATAACCGATGTCGGCATAGGTCGGCATCACCCCGATCAGCAGGCACGGCAGGGCCATCATCAGGATGCTCAGGCTGAACACCCGCTTGCGCCCCAGGTGGTCGGCGAAATGCGCCATCAGGATGCCGCCCAGCGGCCGTGCCAGGTAACCGGTGACGAAGATGCCGAAGCTTTGCAGCAGGCGCAGCCACTCGGGCATCTCGGGCGGGAAGAACAGCTGGCTGAGGGTTAGCGCAAAGAACACGAAGATGATGAAGTCGTAGATTTCCAGCGCGCCGCCCAGCGCCGCCAGGCCCAGGGTCCGATGGTCGCCGCGGCTGAAGCGCGGCGGGCGAGCGGTATCGATGGCAGTCATGGCAGGGTCCGCAAATCGGCAAAGGGCAAGAGCATAACAAATACCTGCCGCGTTGCCCTGCCCGCTGCGTCGCTAGCGGTTGAACACCGTATGCGCGAAGTTGGCGCGCGGCCGTGGCCGCGTCGTGGTAGCGGGCATGGCGCCTGGCAGCGGCAACTTGCCGACCAGCAGCGGTGCGTCGATGATCGTCATGAACGACTCCAGCGCCTCGTTATCGGGCACCTGGGGCAGGCTCAGGCTGACGGCCTGGCGCTCGGTCTGCGGTACGGCAGGCACCTTCAGCTGGGTGGAGTGGTAAAGCAGGGCGTGCTGGATTTGCGTGCTGACCCGGCAGAAGCGCTCCAGGTCGACCCCGGCATGGCTGGCCAGCTCGATATTGCCCAACAGCAGGTGGAAGGGCTGCAAGGCGCAATGCACCAGGCGCTGCAGCTCCTCGAAACTGTCCACGGGGGCTATGCGGAAGTAGCCCAGGCCGTTGAGCAGCCGCTCCAGCTGCAAGCGCTGGCAAGGGTGTGCGTCGGCGATGAGGATGCGCAGGGTCTTGTTTGCCATGGACGGACCTGGGCAGTTGGCTGATAGGTAGGCTCCATGACCAGAACTGCGCCAGTGACGGCTACTGCCAAACCCACGCGTGGCAGCGGTCTTCTTTGATAAAAGTCGGGAAAGCCGCATAAATCAAGTGATTGACTGACGGAATTTTCATTTCGCTTTAACTCGGCAATCAGGATTCCCACTCACGCATGCGCACCCTGCAGTGCTTCATGGCATTGACGATGTGCTTTTCCACCACGCTGCGGGACACGCCCAGGTGTTCGGCAATCTGCTGGTGCGACAGGCCTTCGAGCTTGCGCAGCAAAAAACATTCGCGGCACACCTGGCCCAGTTCATCCAGCGCGCGCTGCATCAGCGCCAGGCGCTGATCGAGCTGCATGTCATGCGTGAGCGCCGGGCTGTGCCAGCGCTCGTCGCTGTCCAGCACCTCCAGCGGCTCGGACTGGCGCACCAGATGGCGCCGATGGCGGTCGACCACCAGGTTGAGCGCGGTGCGGTAGAGGAAGGCGCGCGGGTGCTCGATGCGCTCGGCGTCAGTGCGCTCCAGCACCCGCAGGTAAGCATCGTGCGCCACGTCCTCGGCGGCCTGGCGACTGCCCAGGCGGGCGGAGAGGAAGCCCACCAGTTCGCGATAATAATGTTCCACGACGTTACCTGAGATCGTCCTGCCAGCTTATGCCCGAAAATCCTTTCAGGCGGCAACGCGGGACCGAGTGATGTCAACGTGCGATCTTACAAATTATAATTATTCTCAGCAACAGGGGTGTGTCTGAAGAGGTTTGCCGCCACGAAGTTGTCAGCTCCAACCCGATATCCGCTAAATCCCCCCCTCCCGCTCTCGTCTATCTGGCACCCGGTCCGCGCCTGCCACCCGTGCGTACCCACACCCCTCGGCTGGATGTCTGCATGAGACCTTTAACCAACACCCGTCGCCGTGTCCTGCTCACCGGCCTGGGCCTGCTCGGCCTTGGCAGCCTGCTGGCCTGGAAGACCCTGCCCTACGGCGCGCAGCCGCTGAGCACGGTTGCCGTGACCCGCGCCGACATCGAAAGCAGCGTAACAGCGCTGGGCACCCTGCAGCCGCGGCGCTACGTGGACGTTGGCGCACAAGCGTCCGGGCAGATCCACAAGCTGCACGTCGAAGTCGGCGACACGGTGCGCAAAGGCGAGCTGCTGGTCGAGATCGACCCCTCCACCCAGCAGGCGCGGCTGGATGCCGGGCGCTTCTCGATCGATAACCTCAAGGCCCAGCTGGCCGAGCAACGTGCCCAGTACCTGCTGGCCCAACAGCAGCTCAAGCGCCAGCGCGACCTGGCCGTCGCCGGCGCCACCCGTGACGAGGACGTGCAAACCGCCGCCGCCCAGCTGAAAGTCACCCAGGCGCGCATCGACATGTTCCAGGCGCAAATCCGCCAGGCCCAGGCCAGCCTGCGCAGCGACGAGGCGGAACTGGGCTACACGCGTATCTACGCGCCCATGGACGGCACGGTGGTGGCGGTGGATGCCCGTGAAGGGCAAACCCTCAACGCCCAGCAACAGACGCCGTTGATCCTGCGCATTGCCAAGCTCTCGCCGATGACCGTATGGGCCCAGGTGTCGGAGGCCGACATCGGCAAGGTACAACCGGGCATGACCGCCTACTTCACTACCCTGGCCGGCGGCAAGCGCCGCTGGACCAGCACCGTGCGGCAGGTGCTGCCGATCCCGCCCAAACCGCTGGAGCAGTCCAGCCAGGGTGGCGGCAGCCCGGCCAGCGTCAGCAATGGCAGCGCCGGCAGCCAGGTAGTGCAGTACAGCGTGTTGCTGGATGTCGACAACCCGGACGGGGCGCTGATGGCCGATATGACCACCCAGGTGTTCTTTGTTGCAGGCCAGGCCAGCCAGGTGCTGACCGTGCCACTGGCGGCGCTGGAGGACGGCGACGACCTGCGCCTGGCGCATGTGCTTACCGGCGAGGGCAAAGTGGTGCAGCGCCAGGTACGCACCGGCCTCAGCGACCGCCTGCGAGTGCAGGTGCTGGAGGGGCTCGACGAAGGCGAGCGCCTGGTCATTGGCGCCCCTGGCGTGAGCGGAGGCTGAATGAGCACGCCATTGATCGAGCTGGTCGACATCCGCAAGTCCTACGGCGGCGTCGAAACGCCCAAGGTCGACATCCTTCACGGCATCAGCATGCGCATCCACCCCGGTGAGTTCGTCGCCATCGTCGGTGCCTCGGGCTCTGGCAAGTCGACCCTGATGAACATTCTTGGCTGCCTCGACCGGCCTACCTCCGGCAGCTACCGGTTTGCCGGCAGGGACGTGGCCGAACTGGACAGCGACGAACTGGCCTGGCTGCGCCGCGAAGCGTTTGGCTTCGTGTTCCAGGGCTACCACCTGATCCCCTCGGGCTCGGCTCAGGAAAACGTGGAAATGCCGGCCATTTATGCCGGCATCGACGCCAGCGAACGCCACGCCCGCGCCAGCGCCCTGCTCGGCCGGCTGGGATTGGCCAGCCGCACCGGCAACCGCCCGCACCAGTTGTCTGGCGGCCAGCAACAACGAGTGTCGATTGCCCGCGCGCTGATGAACGGCGGCCATATCATCCTCGCCGACGAGCCCACCGGCGCCCTCGACAGCCACAGCGGCACCGAGGTGATGGCGCTGCTCGACGAACTGGCCAGCCAGGGCCACGTGATCATCCTGATCACCCACGACCGCGAAGTGGCGGCGCGGGCGCAGCGGGTGATCGAGATCCGTGATGGCCTGGTCATCAGCGACTCGGCCGCCGAGCAACGCCCCGCCGACACCGGCCAAGGGCTGCAGGCCGACCAGCTGCGCCAGCGCCTGGACCGTGGCGCAACCTTGCGCGGGGCGTGGAAAGGCGAGTTGATCGAAGCCCTGCAGGCCGCCTGGCGGGTAATGTGGGTCAACCGCTTCCGCACCGCCCTGACCCTGCTGGGCATCGTCATCGGCGTGGCCTCGGTGGTGGTCATGCTGGCGGTGGGCGAAGGCAGCAAGCGCCAGGTGATGGCGCAGATGGCCGCCTTCGGCTCCAACATCCTCTACCTCAACGGCAAACCGGCCAGCCTGGGTGAACAGGCCGGCACCATCACCCTGGATGATGTCGCCGCCATCGGCCAGCTGCCGCAGGTCAGGCACGTGATGCCGGTGATCGGCGAAAAGATGATGGTGCGCCATGGCAACAGCAGCCAGCGGTTCTACGTGGGCGGCAACAACACCTGGTTTCCCGAGATTTTCAACTGGCCAGCGGTCGAAGGCAGCTTCTTCACCGACGCCGACGAGCGCAACGGCGCGGCAGTGGCGGTGATCGGCCAGAAAGTGCGGGAAAAGATGCTCGAGCCCGGGCGCGATCCGCTGGGGCAGTACATCCTGATCGGCAATGTGCCGTTTCAGGTAGTCGGCATCCTGGCCGGCAAGGGCGCCAGCTCGGGCGACCAAGACAGCGACGGGCGCATCGCGGTGCCCTACTCCGCCGCCGCCATCCGCCTGTTCGGCCAGCGCGACCCGGACTACATCACTGTCTCGGCCATCGACTCTACCCGCGTAAACGAAGCCGAAGCGGCCATCGAGCGGCTGTTGCGCCAGCGCCACAACGGCCGCCAGGATTTCGAGCTGACCAACGATGCGGCACTGATCCAGGCCGAAGCGCGCACGCAGAACAGCCTGTCGCTGATGCTTGGGGCGATCGCAGCCATTTCGCTGCTGGTGGGCGGTATCGGCGTGATGAACATCATGCTGATGACCGTGCGCGAGCGTACCCGGGAAATCGGTATCCGCATGGCAACCGGTGCACGCCAGCGCGACATCCTGCGCCAGTTCCTCAGCGAAGCGGTGATGCTGTCGATGGTCGGCGGCCTGGCCGGCATCGTCCTGGCCCTGGCCATCGGCGGTGGCCTGATGCTGGCCGAAGTGGCGGTGGCCTTTGCCCTGCCCGCCATGCTCGGCGCGTTCGCCTGCGCCGTCGTCACCGGCATCGTGTTCGGCTTCATGCCGGCACGCAAGGCCGCCCGCCTTGACCCGGTCAAAGCCCTTACCAGCGAATAGCCCATGACATTGCCCAGCCGCATCAGCCTGTTGACCTTGTGCCTGCCCCTGTGTGCAACCATTGCCGCCTGCAGCACACCGCCCACACCCGCCAGTGGCATCGCCGCGCCGCCCGCCTGGCAAGGCGGCACATCGGCGTCGGCACAACGGCCGACAACAAAATGGTGGCATGCCTTCGCCAGCCGAGAGCTGGACCGCCTGGTGCAGCGGGCCCTGCTCAATGCCCACGACCTGGCCGCCGCCACCGCGCGGGTACGCCAGGCACAGGCGCGGGCGGTGATTGCTGGCGCGCCTTTGCTGCCAGAGCTGCAACTGGGCCTGAATGGTGAACGCCAACGCCTGCTGCACGGCGATGGCAACGACCAGCTCGACGTCAGCCGCAACCAACCCACCAGTACCTCGTTCGACATGCAGCTCAGCGCCAGCTACGAAATCGACTTCTGGGGCGGCCTGCGCGCGACCCGCGACAGCGCCTTGCGCACGCTTGATGCCAGCCGCCTGGACCGCAAGACCGTAGAGCTGACGCTGGTCAGCGCGGTCGCCGACAGCTACCTGCAAGGGCTGGCCCTGGAACAGCAGTTGCGCATTGCCCGCCTTAACCTGCGCAACGCCCAGGACGTACTGAAGCTGGTCGAGGCGCGCCAGCGCAGCGGTTCTGCGACCCGCCTGGAGCTGGCCCAGCAGCGCAGCCTGGTCGCCACCCAGCAACGTCAGCTGCCGCTGCTGGAACAGAAATGGCAGGACAGCCGGGTCACCCTGGCGACCCTGCTCGGCGACCCCGTGCAGTCGCTGCCCGCCAGCCAGGAGGCGATCGATGCGCTGCAATGGCCGGCCATAGGCAGCGGCGTGCCCAGTGAACTGCTCACCCGTCGCCCGGACATTGCCGCGGCAGAAGCACGGCTGGCTGCAGCCAGTGCCAACGTGCAGGTCGCCCGCGCCGCCATGCTGCCCAAGCTTACCCTTGGGGCCAATCTGGGGGCTGGCGCCAACACCTTTGCGCATTTGTTCGACAGTTCCTACTACACCCTCACCAGTGGCCTGGTCGCACCCATCTTCAACAATGGCCGGCTGCGCGCCGCGCGCCAGCTGGCCGAAGCCGAGCAGGCGGAGCTGTTGGAGGCCTACCGCAGCAGCATCCTCGCCGGGTTTGCCGATGTGGAGAAAGCGCTCAATGCGATCCAGGGCGTGGACCGCCAGCGGCAGTGGCAGGATGAAGAGCTGGATCAGGCGCGGCTGGCGTTCGACCTGGCGCAGCAACGCTATGGGGCGGGGGCCGAAACCCTGCTGACCGTGCTGGAGACCCAGCGCACCTTGTATGTGGCACAAGACCAGCAGGCGCAACTGCGGCTGGCGCGGTTGCAGGGTAGCGTGGCGCTTTACAAGGCGCTGGGGGGCGGGTGGGAGGTTGGGCGGTAGGGTTCATCGACCACATTGCCGGCAGGCCGGTTCTCATAGGGACCGCATCAGGGCTGACAGGCGCTGAATATACCAAGGCATACACCTGTCAGCCCTGATGCAACCTGCACATACCATGGAATTCCCCACAGGTACGGCAGCGATAGCCCCAAAACAGCCCGCAGCTAAGCTCGAACCTTCAGATTGCGCGCATACCACGGCCGCTGCGGCACCCTGGGCCGCAGCTTGTCGAACAGGCCTTCATCGCTGTAGATGATGCGCAATGCCAACTTCATGGTCTCCGGGTCCATCTCCACGCTGCGCCCCGGCCGCAGCCCTGGCACCGTCGAACACCCGTGGGTATCCGGCCCCAGCCACGGGTCCGCCACTTCCACCCAGCGCCCCGGCGCAAACCAGGGCACGCCGTTGACCTCAAGGCGCCGCACCTCACCGGGGTGAAGCCGTTCATGGGCACGGAACCAGTCCTCGATGCGGTCGTCTATCCAGCCGTGAAAATGCCAGAACACCGGGTTTACATGGGATGAAAACGGGTCGCCAAGAAAGTCGTTTTCCGCCGCGAACCAGCGCTCGGCAAAGTCATCCGGCGTGCGTGCCGTCGGCACCGGCATGCCGTTGGAGGGGTCACGCGGCACCGAGGCCCAGCGCATGTGCAGCCAGTCGTGCAGGCCCAGCTCCACCTCCGAGCCGAACTGGCCCAGGGTCAGGGTGCTGAGGTAGTCCGGGTCGGTGTAGCGCGACTCCCAGACCTGGAAGTTGCCGTGGAAGGTGTCCGGGGTCTTGATGTCGCGCACCCACTGGGTGTATTCCCCGTCACCGCTGGCCAGCCAGGTCGGCGGCAAGGCAGTGCCGTCATGGTTGTCGAAGTAGCGGGCAAAGCCTGCGCGGTCACGCTCGAGCTCGGGTTGCGGCAGCGGAAAACGCGTCCATGAGGGCAAGTCTTGCAAGGCTCGGGCGCTGCCGAGCATGTGCCGGTGCATGAAGAAAAAGTCCTCGCCCGAGCCGTTGCGGTCTTTGTGCCGGCCACGTGCGTCACGCTCGTGGTCTCGTGGCCCTGGCTGCCAGCCCAGGCCGCGCAGCGCGCCCTGCTTGTCCTTGTCCAGCTTGTGCCATTTGTCCCGCGACGAATGCCACAGCTGGTGGAACAGGCGATGCTCCGGGGCGATCAGCCGGGCCAGCAGTACCGGGTTGAGCGGGGTACGCTCGCGCGCCTCGGGGAAGGTGCGCTTCACGGCCAGGAAACGGTTGTCCTGCACGGGCAACGACAGTGCGCGGTCCATGCATGCGATGCGCCCGTTGAGGCTTGCCGGGCCGGCGTTGCCGAAACGCCCCCAGACCTGATCGAGCACAATATGGCATTCATAGCGGGCCTGCGCCTGACCGGTTTCGAACAGGCGCCAGCGCAAGCGGCCTGGGGTGTCTGCCAGCAAGTCGCCGACCACCCGGTAACGCGGCTGCGCATCGCCGCGCAAGCGTTCGGGGGTATCCAGGTAGCCGCGCAGGGCGCGGCCGCTGGCGGCCACGTCGAGGAACAGTTCCAGTTCGCCCATGGGCAAGCCATGCAGGCCTGCGTCCTTGCCCTGCATGGTCCAGCGCCAGATGCCGCGCAAGGTGTCGCCCAGCTGCTGCAGCCCGGTATCGGCCAGCTCGACGACGGCCTCGCCAGGGGTTTCCGGGAACTCCTCGGCGGCCCGCTGGCGTTGCACATACAGTGCACCCAGCGCACCGGGCACCACCACACCCGTCAATGCCACACCGGCGATGAAACCGCGTCGGGAAATCGTCATTGCATACCTGTGCATTCATTGCGGCCATGGAGCACGGCCCGTCCAAGGCTAGAACGTTGCGCGGGCGACGAAATTTAACGGCGCAGCGCCCCTGTCACTGGCTAAATTTCCCGGCTGCGGGCTCGTTCCCTCCAGGTAGCGGCGGCCTCTGTGCCCATCCCTCGACGGTGAACCTACTGAGACCAAGATGACGACTCCACGCTGGAAGAAAGCCCTGTTTATCAGCCTGGCCGCGGCAGTTGCCGCAGGGGCCGGGTTCGCCGCCTGGCACTACTTCGCCACACCCGCTGGCTACTCGCGCGAGGTGACCCGCCAGGCCAACGACCTGCAGCAACGCATCATCTCGTTCGATAGCCATATCACCCTGCCGCTGGCCTTCGGCACCGAAGGCAGCGAAGCCGACAAGGACGGCGATGGCCGCTTCGACCTGGCCAAGGCTGCGCGCGGGCGCTTGTCGGGCGCGGCCCTGACCATCTTCGCCTGGCCCGAGTCCTGGACCGGCAGCGGCGGCCCGCACCGCCCTACCCCGGGCTTCGTCGAGGCTGCCCGGCATACCCAGGAAGTGCGCTTCAACGCCATCAGCGCCATGGTCCGCGACTTCCCGCAGCAGGTCGGCATCGCCTACACACCGCAAGACATGCGGCGCCTGCACGGCGAAGGCAAGTTCGCGGTGTTCCTCAGCATGCTCAACGCCTACGCGCTGGGCGATGACATCGATCAACTCGACCGCTGGGCCGCGCGCGGCGTGCGCATGTTCGGCTTCAGCTACGTGGGCAACAACAGCTGGGCCGACTCTTCGCGCCCGCTGCCGTTCTTCAATGATACTGCCGATGCACTGGACGGCCTTTCGCCGGTCGGCAAGCGTGCCGTACAGCGGCTGAACGACCTGGGCGTGATCATCGATGTGTCGCAGATGTCGAGCAAGGCGCTGGTCCAGGTGGTCGCCCTCAGCCGCGCACCGGTGGTGGCTTCGCACTCGGCGCCGCGGGCGATGGTCGACATCGACCGCAACCTCTCCGACAAGGAGCTGCAGCTGATCAAGGACAGTGGCGGCGTGGTCCAGCTGGTGGCCTTCTCCACCTACCTCAAGCCCCTGAGCAGCAACACCCAGGACAAGCTCAACGCGCTGCGTGCCCGCTACGCCCTGCCACCGCTGGCCAACCTCAACTACGCACTGATGCCCGGCGATCCGGTGATTGCCGGCTGGCCCGAGCCGAAGGTGGGCCAGTATGCCAACGAGCTGTACGGCATTCTCGACGAAGAGCCGCCAGCCACCCTCAAGGACTTTGGCGACGCCATCGACTACACGGTGCGCAAGGTGGGTATCGACCATGTCGGCCTGAGTTCGGACTTCAACGAAGGCGGCGGCATCGACGGCTGGCATGACGCCAGCGAAGCACGCAATGTCACCGCCGAGCTGATCAGCCGCGGCTACTCGGAGGCGGATATCACCAAGCTCTGGGGCGGCAATTTCCTGCGGGTGTGGGAACAGGTACAGCGCACCGCGCAGCCTGTGGCCACTTCGTCTCCATAACTCGTCGAGCACAGCCATGAATGATCGCCGCACCTTTCTCAAGCAGGCTGGCCTGCTGGCTGCCGCCCTGCCCTTGAGCGGCCCGGGCGGATTGCTGCCTGCAGCCCACGCAGCGCCTGCGAAACCGCTCACGGGCGATAACTGGGCCGGCTTTCGCGAGCTGTTCGAGCTGGACCCGGGCTATGCGCACTTCGCCAACTTCCTGATCACCTCACACCCCAGGCCGGTACGCGAAGCCATCGAGTCCCTGCGTGCCCGCTTCGACCGTCACCCGGCACAGATGGTCGACTGGGACAGCCAGTCCGAGTGGAAGCACGAAGCCGCCGTGCGCGAGTCGGCCGCCCGCTACCTCGAAGTGACACCCCGGCAGATCGCCCTGACCGGCAGCACCACCGAAGGCCTCGGGCTGATCTATGGCGGGCTGAAGATTGCTCCAGGGCAGGAAATTCTTACCACCGTGCACGAACACTCGGCAGCCCGCCATACCATGGGTTTTCGCACTACCCGCGACGGCACGCCAGTGCACCGGTTGCGCTTGTTCGAAGAACCGGCCAAGGTCAGTACCGACCAGGTGCTGGCAACGATTGCGGCTGCCATCGGGCCGAAAACCAGGGTACTGGGGATGACCTGGGTCCACTCGGGCAGCGGTGTGAAGCTGCCAGTGGGCGAAATAGGCAAGCTGGTGCGCGAGGTCAATCGCCAGCGTGACGAACAGGACCAGATTATCTACGTGATTGACGGGGTGCACGGCTTTGGCGTTGAAGACGTGCGCTTCGCCGACTTCAATTGCGATTACTTCATCGCCGGCACGCACAAATGGATGTTCGGCCCGCGAGGCACCGGGATCATCTGTGCAGCCTCCAGCGAAATGAAGCTACTGACGCCGACCATTGCCTCGTTTTCGGAGAATGAGGATTTCGCCACGATCATGACGCCAGGCGGTTATCACGCGTTCGAGCACCGCTGGGCGCTGGGCAAGGCGTTCGATTTGCACCTGCAGCTCGGCAAGGCGGCAGTGCAGGCGCGTATCCATGGGCTGAACGACGCCCTCAGGCAGCGGCTTGAGGCACTGCCCGGGATCGAACTGGTCACCCCGCGCAGTGCCCGCTATTCGGCGGGTTTTACCTTCTTCCGGGTCAAGGGGGAGGATGCCGATGAGGTGGCCAAGTACCTCAACAGCCAGCGCATCGTTGTGGATGCAGTGTCGCGGGATGCCGGGCCGGTGGTGCGTACGGCGCCTGGCCTGCTGAATACCGAGGCTGAGATCGAGCGGTTGGTGGATGTATTGGCGCGACGTGTTCGCGGGTGACGCCCTGGGCGGGCGCGTTGCGGCTTCAAGCTTCAAGCTTCAAACTTCAAGCCATGGGCATCAACACCAAGTTGACATTCATTAGCGAGGATGGCGCTAAGTCACCTTTCCGCCCTTACGGCGGGTCACTTTTGTCTTGGCAAAAGTAACCAAAACCGCCCGCTCCCATCATCCGGCCCCTACGCTGCGCTTCGGGGTCCCCTCACTCCGGCCTTGCTCCCGGGAGGACCGCGCTGCAGGCCCCATCCTGGGGCCCAGCGCTTGACGGGCATCCATGCCCGTCACCTCCCTCCGCAAGCCCTACGCTCGGCCTCCTGAAGTCGCAATCCGTGGCGCCTGGACTATCGCGCGCTTAGAAGCAAAAGCAGGAGCAGGAGCTGTTGCTGTTGCTGTTGCTGTTGCTGTTGCTGTTGCTGTTGCTGTTGCTGTAGATCTTGATCTTGATCTTGATCTTGATCTTCGCGACTTCAGGAGGCCGAACGCAGGCCTTGCGGAGGGAGGTGACGGGCATGGATGCCCGTCAAGCGCTGGGCCCCAGGATGGGGCCTGCAGCGCGGTCCTCCCGGGAGCAAGGCCGGAGTGAGGGGACCCCGAAGCGCAGCGTAGGGGCCGGATGATGGGAGCGAGCGGTTTTTGGTTACTTTTTTCCAAGAAAAAAAGTGACTCGCCGTAAGGGCGAAAAGGTGAGTAAGCGTCGCCATCGCAAATGGACTGTTCGCTGCATCAAAACCGGCACATATCTGCAAGCTGCAAGCTGGAAGCTGGAAGCTGGAAGCTGGAAAGTCATGACTGACCGTCGACCACCTTCAACCACTCCCCAACATCCCGATAAAGCCCCTCCACCTGCCCGACAATCCCCGACATGCGCAGGAAGTCATGGGTCAACCCCTCCACCCGGGCAAAGCTCACCGCCGTTCCGCCCGCCAGCAACCAGTCCCGATACGCAATGCCTTCATCATGCAGCGGGTCATACTCGGCCACGAACAGGTACGCTGGCGCCAAGGGTGTCCGCAGCGTCGACAGCAACGGCGACACCCGCCAGTCCAGGCGCTGCGCAGGCAGCGGCGCATAGTGCTGGTAGAACCACTCCAGGGTAGGCGTCTCCAGCAGGTAGCCCTCGGCGTGCTCGCGATGAGAATCACGCTGGCAGGAAATATCGGTCACCGGGTAGAACAGCAACTGCGCCAGCGGTTTGAATGCCAGCGCTTCGGGCTGTTCGACCGCAGTAATGGCCATTACCGCCGCCAGGCTCGCCCCCACACTGTCCCCTGCCAGCACCACCCGGCGGCTGTCCAGGCCCAGCGCCGTTGCCTGTTCGGCCAGCCAGTTAGCGACATCCAGCACATCGTGCAGGGCCACCGGGAACTGCTGCTCAGGCGCCAGCCGATAGTCCGGCGCCAGCACCGCAAACTCGCCAAGCGCCGCCAGACGGCGGCACACCGAGTCATGCGAGTCGAGGCTGCCAACCACATAGCCACCGCCATGCAGGTAGAAGATCACCGGTTGCAAGGCATCCCCGCCATCGCCCTGGCGATACAGACGCGCTGCCAGGCTGGCCCCGTCGCGGGCGGTGAGCTGCAGTTCGCTGACCGTGAGATTGCCGGGCGGGCTCGGGTCGAGTACCTGCGAGCTGCCGGCGAACTCGGCCCGGGCCTGGGCAACGTCCATCGCATGCATGGGCAGGCTCCTGCCCGTCAGCCGGCCAAATTCGACCAGTTCCAGAAATGCCGCCAGATCAGGATGCAATGCCATGTGGGTTCCTTGGGTGAAGAATGTGACGCGAACATTCCTACGGGACGTAGCAGCAGCCTGAAAAATTACCCACCACACGCCTAAATCGCTGGTGCAGGTACTCGTTATTCCTGCACAACGAAAGACCGCCAGAGGCTTACCGTGGACCTTCAGAGCATCCTCAGCAAACTGTTCGCCAACGCCCATGCCGTCGGCATCGAAGGCGTTTTCCAGTTCGTCTTCGGCGACGACCGGGCCTTCTGGTCGGAGGTGCGCGACAGCAGCCGCACCGGTGCCGGCCGGCACAGCGCTCCGGATGTCACCATCGAAGTGGCCGAGCGCGACTTCCTCGGCATCATGGGCGGCACGGCCAACGTCGAGGAACTGTTCGCCAGCGCCCGGCTGAAGATCACCGGCAACATGGGCCTGGCCACTTTGCTGCCGCAGATTATCAGCAACGCCCGTCGCGGCACGCCAACTGCCAAGGCATCGATGAACCAGCGTTACCCGACACCGGCGCGCCTGAGCGAACGGGTGTCGGCCGCGCAACCGCTGCAGCGCGAGGTGGCACGCATCGCCTACACCGACATGCCCCTGGCGCGCTTCCAGCGCGAGCACCTGGAGCACGGCAAACCAGTAGTCATCTGCGATGCGCTGCAGGACTGGCCGCTGTTCACCATGGGTCGGCAAGCCTCGCTGGAGCACTTCGCCGAATTGCAGGGCATCACCCGGCACGGCGATTACGTGAAGAAAACCTTCTCCACCGACCGCGACTTCCGCTCCACCTCCATGGCCGACTTCATCGCGTCGCTGGACACCCCGGCCAAACCGGGTGAAACCCCTGCCTACATGGGCAACAACATCGTGCCAGAGAAGCTGTTGACGCTGATCCGTCACCCGCAGTACTTCAGCCGCGACAAATTCATCGCGCCGCGCATCTGGATCGGCCCCAAGGGCACCCTCACACCCCTGCACCGCGACGATGCCGACAACCTGTTCGCCCAGGTCTGGGGGCAGAAGTCGTTCATCCTCGCCGCGCCACATCACCGTCCGGCCTTGGGCACCTGGTCGACCAGCCCCAAAGGCGGCCTCGACGGCTGTGATTTCAACCCCGACGCGCCGGATTACCAGCGCTTCCCGGCAGCGCGTGACGTGCCCTTTCTACGCGTGGTGCTGCAGGCCGGTGACCTGCTGTTCCTGCCTGAGGGCTGGTTCCACCAGGTGGAGTCGGTATCCACTTCCCTGTCGGTGAACTTCTGGGTGAACTCCGGGCGCGGGTGGTAACCGCCAGGGTGGAGTTAATTTGCGCCGCTGGCGGCTCGCTCCTGAAGAACACCGCTTGCAAAAGCCCCCCGCATGTCCAGCTCCGCCAGCATCACCCAAGCGTTGCAGCAAGGCCTGCGCAGCCTGATCAAGGGCTGCGCGCCGGGGGACATTCGATTGATTTGAAATCGCCGGGCGCGCTGTGCACGCCTTTCGCCGGCAAGCCAGCTCCCACAGGGGTCGCCTCAGGGCTGACAGGTGCACGCCACAACATTTTCAGCGCCTGTCGGCCCTGATGAGGTCCCTGTGGGAGCTGGCTTGCCGGCGAAAGGGCCGCAGCGCGGCCCCGACAATCGATCAGACGGCCGCGATAAACGCCTCGGCAAACCGCTGCGCCACTTCATCGATCTGTTCACCACTGATGATCAACGGCGGCAGAAAGCGCATCACCGCGCCATGGCGCCCACCCAGTTCCAGAATCAACCCACGCTTGAGGCACTCACGCTGCACTTTCGCGGCCAGGTCACGATTGGCCGTCGGGTAACCCAGGGCGTCACGCGGCGCTTGTGGATCGATCAGTTCCACTCCAAGCATCAACCCACGCCCGCGAATATCACCCAGTTGCGGATAATCCTTCTGTAGCGGCTGCAAATGCTTGCGCAGCCGCAGCCCCATGGCCTCCGCATGGTCGGCCAGGCGATGCTCGACCAGGTAATCGATCACCGCCGACCCCGCCGCCATGGCCATCTGGTTGCCACGGAAGGTGCCGGCATGTGCGCCTGGCTTCCAGGTGTCCAGCCACTTGCGGTACACCACTACCGCCAGCGGCAGGCTGCCGCCAATGGCCTTGGACAGGGTCACCACGTCCGGCACGATGCCGGCGTGCTCGAAGGCGAACATGCGCCCGGTACGGGCAAAGCCGCTCTGGATCTCATCGACGATCAACGCCACGCCAGCCTGCTCGGTGATACGGCGCACGCCCTTCAGCCATTCGATAGCGGCCGGAACCACGCCGCCCTCGCCCTGCACCACCTCAAGGATCACCGCAGCCGGTAGCGGTACACCGCTTTCCGGATCGAGCAGCAGGTTTTCCAGGTAATGCAGGCTGGCCCTGACCCCGGCTTCGCCGCCCAGGCCGAACGGGCAACGGTAATCGTAAGGGTACGGCATGAACTGTACACCGTTGCCAAGCAAGGCCCCCAGCGGCTGTTTCGGCCCATGGCTGCCCATCAGGCTCAAGGCGCCCTGGCTCATGCCATGGTAGGCGCCGTGGAAGGCCAGCACCGTGCTGCGGCCGGTGGCGATGCGAACCAGCTTGAGCGCCGCCTCCACCGCGTCGGTGCCGGACGGGCCGCAGAACTGTACCTTGGCCTCGCGGCGCAGGGCTTCTGGCAGGATGCCGAACAAGTCCTGTACGAAGCGGTCCTTGACCGGCGTGGTCAGGTCCAGGGTATGCAGAGGCAGCTCGTCGGCCAGTACCCGCTGGATTGCCTCGACCACCACCGGGTGGTTGTGGCCCAGCGCCAGGGTGCCAGCGCCGGCCAGGCAGTCGATGAACTGGCGGCCTTCGACATCCTCTACATAGATGCCACGGGCGCGCTTGAGCGCCAGCGGGATGCGTCGTGGATAGCTGCGGGCGTTGGACTCCTGCTGCTGCTGGCGTTGCAGCAACGGCGAATCGTTGAACTCGTACAAAGGCTGCGGCGCGCTGGCCGGCGGGACCTGGGCAAGGCTGGAAGCGGTGGACATGGGTGAATCCTCGCAAGCAAGCGAATGAGCGGTTATCGCTTGGGAAACGCTTGAGTGCGGGGAGGATTTAGCCGTTGTTACCGGATTTTGCTTTACCTGCACCGGCCCTTTCGCGGCGGTCGAAATCAATGCCCCGGGCGCGCCGGCACTTGCAACAGCACCCGCAACCCGTCGCTACGGCTGTCGAACCTGAGGTGCCCGGCACAGCGCTGCACGATCGCCTGCACAATCGCCAGGCCCAAGCCGCAGCCACCACTCTGCCCATTACGCCAGAAGCGCTCGGTCAGGTGCTCCAGGTCCGCCTCGGCAATCCCCGGCCCATGGTCACGCACCATGAAACCCACCTGCCCGTCGGCCATCTGCACGTCCAGCTCCACCGCCGCATCACCGCCATGGCGCAGGGCGTTGTCCAGCAGGTTGCGCAGCGCCGCCACTGCCAGCGGTGCGGGCATGCCCAGGTAGATCTGCGTGGCCTCCTCCGGCAGGCGCAACACGATGCGCCGGTTGTCACCGCCCCCGGCATCCTGCACGGCCTGGCGGGCCACCTGCTCGGCGCTGCACTGCACGCCATCCTCGAACGACAGGCTGCCTTCCACCCGCGCCAGCATCAGCAACTGCTCCAGCGTGCGGTGCATGCGGTCGGTGCCCTGCTCGGCATGCTCCAGCGCCTGCTCGCGCACGGCACCGTCGGTCATGCGCGCCACCTGCAGGTGGGTCTTGATCGCGGTCAGCGGGCTGCGCAATTCATGCGCGGCGTCGTCGGTGAGGCGCCGCTCGCGCTCGATGGTCTGGGCAATGCGCAGGAACAGCTGGTTCTGGGTTTCCAGCAACGGCTGCAGCTCGCTGGGCATGCCGGCCACCTGCAGCGGCTCGACACTGTCTGCGCGCCGTCGGCGCAGTGCATCACGCATGCGGTTGAGCGGCTCGAGGCCCTTGCCCAGGCCGATCCACAGCAACCCCAGGCTGCCAAGCAGCGCCATCAACACCGGGGCCGACGCCGCCAGCAGAATCGACTGGTTCAGCGCCTCGCGCTCCATGTGCCGGTCGGCGGTGGTGATGCGTACATCACCGTGGTTGTAGGTGAAGGTGCGCCAGCGTGCGTCGTCGATGGTCTGGTCACGGAAACCACTGCGCTCGTCGTCCATGGCGCCATCGTGCTTGTGGTTGCTGGCCAGAATCTCGCCACGCAGCGAGCTGACCTGGCAGGCCATGCCGTCTGGCACGCTGAACTGGTCAGCGGAAAAATGCGCCTCGCCGCCCTTGGCGGTGAGCGGTTGCGGCAGCTGGTCGATCAGCCCGGCGACCATCCGTGCCGACGCCACCAGGCGCTGGTCGAGGGAAAACATCATCTGCTGGCGCAGGTCACGCAGCATCCAGGCGGCAGCCAGCGCCCAGATGATCACGAAGGCACTGCCCAGGATCAGGCTCAGACGTACCCGCAGGCTCATGATGCTGCCTCTTCCGGCGCCTGCGCCGGGCCCAGCCGGTAGCCCAGGCCGCGCACGGTTTCGACGATGCCGTTACCCAGCTTGCGCCGCAGGTGGTGGATATGCACGTTCAGGGCATTGCTCTCGACCTCGTCACTGAAGCCGTACACGCAGTCTTTCAGTTGCTCGCTGGACAGCACTCGCCCGGGGTTCTGCAACAGGGCCTGAAGCAGCGCCTGCTCACGGCGGGACAGGTCGACCGGGTGGCCGGCCAGGGTGGCCACGCAACTGCTCGGGTCATAGTGCAGCGGGCCGTGCTCGATCCCATTCACCGCCCGCCCGGCCACCCGCCGCAGCAGGGTATGCAGGCGTGCGGCCAGTTCGCGCAGGTCGAAGGGCTTGAGCAGGTAGTCGTCGGCGCCGGCCTGCAGGCCATCGACGCGGTCGGTGACTGCATCGCGGGCAGTGAGCACCAGCACGGGCAGTGTCTCGCCCTGCTGACGCAGGCGGCGCAGCAGCTTGAGGCCGTCTTCGTCGGGCAGGCCGAGGTCGAGGATCATCACGTCGAACTGCGCGGCCTGCAACATCGCCCGCGCATCCTTGGCGTTGCCCACCCGGTCCACGGTCAGGCCCTGGGCGGTGAGGCCGGCACAGATGCCGGCGGCGATCAGGTCGTCGTCCTCGCAGAGCAGAACATGCATGGTGGAGGCTCCCGGAGTGGTGTGGCGGGTATTGCACCTTGGGCGGATTAAGGGGGGATTATGGACCTTTGTGGCCTGGGTGGGGTACTCGCTCAGGCTGCGCTAACGGCCTTGCCAATCGCCAATTTTCACACATCGGAAACGAAGTCGCCTTTTTCCTACGACTGACTCAGCAATTTCCGAACCCGATCCATGATGGGATTTCCCCCTGCCCACGCTGTCAGGGAGACACCCATGTACCTTGGTTACCCCGTACCCTCGTGGTCCGAGATCGAATCACGCATTGCCGATGAAACGGGCTATCAGGGACACGCCCATTATCGTACCCAGCTCAACGAACCGGCAGCTTCACTGGCCCTCAACCTACGTCGGGTCAGGGCTGTCCAGTCAGCCTTCAACCAGGCCGAATGGCAGGCCAGCAACATCCTGCGTCGGCGCTTTGCCGAGCTGGAAATCGCCAGCATCCTCAACGAACTGCTCCAGGCAGTGAGAGAGATGGCGATGATCGTCGTCGGCAGCACCCTCAGCGGCGCTGCCATTGGCGCCGGCATCGGGGTATTTGGCGCGGGGGCCGGGGCCATTCCCCTGGCCGGCACAGGCGCGATGATCGGGCTCAAGGTCAGTGGCTGGATACTGGGTGTACTAGGGCTTTCCTCGATTGCCGAATTCTTTATCGAAGGCCTGCCCCGCACCGGCAAGTACTACCTCGATGGCATCCGCATTGCCTGGGAGGGCACGCGGGACGAAAGCCAGAACCCGTTCGGGAGGGACGACCCGCACGCAGTTTCCAGGGCTGCTCACCACATCGCCCTGGGCCATGTGGACGTGGTGGTGTTGCTGCTGGGGGCAATGGTGTCGTATCTCACCCGCGGGCGCGGCGATGCCCGGGTGCTGGCACAGGAGACGGCAGCCAGCCGCAAAGGCGCAAGGCTGGGGCAATGGATGCTCAAGCATGAAGAGGGGTTGAAGCAACGGCCGGATCTGCAGGTGCCGGAGCGGCGCAAAGGAGCAGTGATTGAATCACAATCCATACCCCCGCAGCGGCCGACGGGCAAGGACAAGGAGCCGTCGCCAGGGAAGCCCGGTAGCATGCCGCTGCATACGGTGTCGTGCTTCAAGGCGGACAAATTGCCAGCATCGAAGCATGGAGAGTTTGAGCGGCAGTTGAAAGGGCAACAGGATGGATTGAACCGCCTGACGGTTGAAGAGTTCCTGGAAAATGTTAACAACCCCATCAAATGTGACCCCAAGTTTGCCAAAAAGGCACGTAGGGATCTATACACAAATTTAAGAGACAGGATTCACCAGGACTTATCCAGAACGATGGGGCCGCGTGAAGCAAGAAAGCTTTCGGAAACGCAAGCCAAGGAGACGATGTCAACGCTCGCAGCGTTGCACAACCCTGATCTTAGTGCGGGTGGACGAGACACTATCGCTGACTTCGGCGATAAAAAGGTTAATTCGAGCATCGGCCCTCAGTGGAAAAGCCGGATCGGAGGGCTCCGCCAAGTCGCCGAAGAAATGGCTGGGTCGGGTGGCGGGAGCGGCCATTTAAACGTGAAATTACACAAGTGCTGACAGACGGGAGATCATCATATGGATGAAGCATTCTCTGTTTTCATCGAAGAAGCTGGAGCACCCATGCACAGACAGGAGGTTCCCCCATCAACTATCGAAAACTATTTGGGGAAGCTACCGGACAAACTTCTGGAATATTGGATTGAGCATGGGTGGTGTGGGTACGGGGAAGGAATATTTTGGACCGTGAACCCAAAAGAGTATGAGGGGGTGGTCGCATCTGTGCTTGAGAGTGCAAATCTAGCAACCTTCGACAGATTTCATCTCATCGCCCGAGGCGCCTTTGGCGACCTTTACCTGTTTGGTGAAAGCACAGGATTTTCATTGAAAGTCGCGCCACACATAGGCCGTTATATTGCTAGTAAGCGTGAGATAACAACGGCCGACATGGACAGAGAGGTGCAAAATTTCTTTGCCAGTCGAGATCTGGATTCGAATGACTTCGGTGACATGTTTGTGCCTGCTAAAAATAGCCTCGGCATACTTGAACCCGAAGAAATGTACGGTTTCGTTCCGGCCTTGGCGTTCGGCGGACCAAGTGAGCTTGCCAATATCGAAAAAGTCAAGGCAGTGGAACACTTGATACTGCTTTCTCAGATTGCCACCCTCGAACCCTACAGTTTCTCCGACTTCTGAGCACACAAAAAGGACCTGACAAATGGACGTGATCTCACCGTTTTCCTGGAAACCTTCGGAACACCGTCGGCCACCAACCTGTAGCGCCCTGCGCCCTCGATCATTACCAAGGCAAACTCCCCGATCGTCTTCCTGAATACTGGTCCACGGCTGTGGCCTGTTCTGGCTGGTAAATCCCCAGGACTACGAAGACATGGTAGCGGCGCTGACAAGCGCGTTCACCGGTGCACGGCGTCCGGGCTGTCGACATCCAGCAGCACACCGGCATCCTGCACCTCCAACCTGACACAACTCGCCGGGTTGGCCTTGACCACCGAACGCGCACCTTCATCACCCGTCAGCCGCGCCAGCGCCGGCCAGAAAGCGCGCCCGAACAGCACGGGGTGCCCTTGTTGCCCGTCATGGCAAGGCAAGACGATGGTCGATGCGCTCGCATTGAAACCCAGCCCCGCGAGGGTCGCGGTCTCCACCCAAGGCATGTCCCCCAACAGTATGGCCACCGCCTGCGCCTCGCTGTCGACCAGTGATGCGGCGCCGGCTGCCAGGCTATGGCCCATGCCCGATGCGCAATTCGGGCTGGAGATCACCCGACATCCCGGTGGCAACCCCAGGTCCATGCCCCGCTCCCGGTCGCGCAGCACTACCCGCACATCATCGAACACTGCACAGGCCCGCTCGACGCTATGCACCAGCAAGCTGCGACCATCCATCAACAGCGCCCGGCGCTTGTCAGTGCCGAAACGCACGCTGTTCCCGGCAGCAAGTACCAATGCAACCACGTTCACAGCGCCACCCGCTCGATACCGTTGCGCACGCGGAGGATATCGGCCAACACCGCCAGGGCGATCTCCGCCGGGGTCTTGCTGCCCAGGTTGAGGCCGATCGGGGCGTGGATGCGACCCAGCTCGGTAGCACCCAGGCCACCAATGCGCTGCAGGCGTTCACGGCGCTTGTCGGAAGTGGCCCGGGAGCCCATCACGCCGATGTAGAAAGCCTCGGTGCGCACGGCTTCGAGCATCGCCAGGTCATCGATCTTCGGGTCGTGGGTAAGTGCCACCACTGCGGTATCGGCATGGCAACCGCCGTTGAGGATGAACTCCGAGGGCAGCTCGCGGCGCACCTCGATGCCATCCAGTTGCACACCCTCTAGCAATTCTTCACGTGGCTCGCAAAGCACCACTTCGAAACCCATGCCCCTGCCAAATTCGGCGCAAAAATGTGCCACGCTGGAATACCCGGCCAGCAGTAGACGCTGCGCAGCACCGACGCGCAAGCGTACACGGGCGTGTTCCCGCTCCACACGTGGCCCCTGGCTGAGGTCATCGGCCAGCTGGCGCGTCCCCTGGGGCAGGCTCACCTCGCGCAGCACCCGGCGCTGGCCCAGCAGCGCGCTTTCCAGCGCACGCAGGTGGGCCTGCACCTCGCACTCGGCCGGCAGGTTTTCCACCAGCACCTCAAGCACGCCGCCACACGGCAGGCGGATGCTTGAACGCGGGTCGCTGCCATCGCCGTAACGCACGATGACAACCGGCTCGGGGTATTCACCCGCGGCCACCCGTTCAAGGAAATCGTCCTCGACGCAGCCACCGGACAGCGAACCCAGCCACTGACCACCGGCATTCACCGCCAGCAGCGAACCCGGCGCGCGCGGCGCCGAGCCGTAGGTGGCGAGCACCGTGCACAACCACACCCGCTGGCCAGCGCACGACCACTGCAAGGCCTGGCGGATCACCTGTAGATCGAGATGCTGCACGCTTACTCCGCCTTCAGCTCGGCGAGCTGCTGTAGGTTCATGTCGCCAGGCAGTCCACCCCAGGCCTGGCGCAAGTAGTTGACCATATCCGTCACCTGTTGGTCATCGAGCTTGTCGGCAAAACCCGGCATCGGCTGCATGCGTTCGAAGCCGGTGAACTGCTGCTCGCGGATACCTTCGAGGATGACCTTGACCAGGTTGCGCGAGTCATCCTGGCGCAACACGGTGTTACCGCGCATGGCCACGGCGATGTGCGGCTTGCCTTCGCCGTCTACCCCATGGCAGCCGGCGCAAACGTTCAGGTACTGCTGATGCCCGCGTTTGGCACTGTCGCTCATCTGTTCCAGGGCAACCGCCTGGATCACCTTGGCCGGCGGTGGCTGGTCGCCCAGCAGGTAGGTGGCCATGGCGGCCAGGTCAACGTCCTGCAGATGCTGGGTGCTGTGGTGTACCACCGGGAACATCTCGTTGAACATGCTGCCCTGGGCACTGATGCCGTGCTTGAGGAAGGTGGTCAGGTCTGGCTGGGTCCAGCCGCGCTCGGCCAGGTCCTGCGCCAGCAGGCTTGGGGCCAGGTAGCCGCCCAGCAGGCCGCCGCTCAGGCGCAGGTCCTGCTGCAACGCGCCGATCGGGTTGCGCGGAGTATGGCATTCGCCACAGTGGCCCATCACCTCGACCATATACTGCCCACGCTGCCAGGCCGGGCTTTTGCCTTCGGTGGGCTGCAACTGCACGCTCTTGCCGTACAGCATGTTCCAGCCACTCAAGCCCAGGCGCACATTGAACGGGAAGCGCAGCGCGGTCTGCGGCGCCGGGCGGTTGATCGGCGGCACGGTCATCAGGTAAGCGAGGATTGCGTCCGAGTCCTCGCGCCTGATCAAGTGGTACGAGGTGTACGGCATTGCCGGGTAAAGGTTGGCGCCATCCTTGCGCTTGCCCTCGGTGACGGCGGCAAAGAACTCGTCGGCGCTGTAGTTGCCGATGCCGTACTGCTTGTCCGGGGTGATGTTACTGCCATAAATAGTGCCGAATGGTGAATGAATCGGCAGGCCGCCGGCGTATGGGGCGCCGCCTTCGGCGGTATGACAGGCCATGCAGTCGGCCGCGCGGGCCAGGTATTCACCGCGCTTGACCTGTGCCTGGTCGTCGGCCAGGGCAGCTGAAGTGACGGCAAGGCCGAGGGCCAGCGCCAGTGCGCTACGAACGAAAGCCATGCTCAACCCTCCTTGACCAGGCCAAGGTCGTTGAGCACCGTGCGGGTGGCAGCGTAATAGCGCACGTAGCCGGTGCAACGGCAGATATGGTGGCCCAGGCTGGCCTCGATGCGCTCTTCCACCTCGCTCTTTTTCAGCGGCTGACGCTGCGCCGTTTCCACCAGTACGGTGGCGGCGTTGACGAAGCCCGGTGCGCAGTAGCTGCACTGGAAGGCGAACAGGTCGACGAATTTCTGCTGGATCGGATTCAACGTCAGGTTGCCGGCCTCGTCCTGGCTGGCATGGCCCTCGATGGTGCGGACTTTCTTGCCTTCGAAGTAGTGAGCACCGGTGATGCAGGTGCGCACTTCCTCGCTGGTACCGTCGGGTTTGTCGACGATCACCACGCAGGCGTGGCAGATGCCCTGGCCGCAGCCCAGGCGCGAACCGGTGAGGTTCTGGTGTTCGTGCAGGTAATCGATCATCGCCAGGTCATCAGGGACCTCGACCGGGCCGACCGGTTGACCGTTGAGGGTCAGTTGCAGTGGACGGTTAGCCATTGAGGGCCTCCTTGATACGGGCTGGGGTGATGGGTAGATCGCGCACGCGCTTGCCAATGGCATGCGCGACAGCGTTGCCGATGGCGCCGACGACCGGGATCATCACCACTTCGGCGATACCCTTCGACGGGTCGGTCGGTGACAGCGGCGGGAGGATTTCGCTGGTCTGCTTCCATACCGCCACGTCACGCGCATGCGGCAGGCGGTAGCGGTTGAAGTTCCAGTCGCCCTCCCCGGGCCCGCCCTCGTACATCGGCATTTCTTCGGTCAGTGCATGGCCAATGCCCATGGCGATACCGCCTTCGAGCTGGCCCTTGACCAGTTCCGGCACCAGCACCCGGCCGCATTCGACCCAGCTGTGGTGGTTGAGCACCTGCACCTCATTCGTACCCTTGTTGACCTTGACTTCGACGATGGTCGCCACCGGGCTGTAGTAGGTGACCATGGCATTGTTCAGTTGGGTGTCCGGGTAGTGCGCGTTCTGCCGGTCGAGCAGGTGGTAGCCGTGGCTGCTCATCTGCGCTTTCTTGGCATTCACCGCGCCATCGCCGTATTTCACCGCCACGGCATCAAGCGGGAAGCGCTCGCGCACGCCGTCGACGACGAAGTCGGCCTGGGCCCAGCTCCAGCGGTTGAAGCCGTGCACGCTAACCCCGGTAACCAGGCCCATGTCGTGGGCCTTCTGGGCCAGCTGGGCGAACGGGATCGGCGCCAGACCGTTGCCGGTCAGCTCACCGTTGACCCACACCGCATTCTCGCGGCGCACCACCAGCGGGTTGGCCTGGCCGCCGTATGGCCCCTGGCTCCAGATGGCCATGGCCGCCGGCCACAGGCCGTGGTTGAACAGTACGCGCGCCGCCTCGCGGGTGGCATGGCTGAAGTAGAACGCCGAGTTGGTCGCCGATGATGGCGAAGCCAGTTTGCCGACCCAGCGCGGGTTGCGCAGCGCAGCGTCCTGCTCGGGCTGGCTGATCAGGTACGGGTTGCCGCTGGTGGTCAGCTGCAACTCCGGCCATTCGGTGACTGCAGTCCTGACCTCGTCCGCCGAGCGACCAAGGAAATCGCTGACCACCAGGGCCTGGGAAGTGGACATGCCAGTGCCCAGCTCAGTGCCGATATGGCGCAGGCTGATGCGCCCGTCGCGGCTGAACTCGATGCTGGCCATCGGCGCTTCGGAACCGGTGCCGAAGTCCTTCTGGCAGATGGCAAAGCCTACGCCGTACCAGTGGTCCTGGTCCTGGGCATCCATCTGCTGCTTGCGTGCGTCACGGTTGCGCCACCAGTCGTGCACGGCGGCCTTGTCGAGGATCTCGTACAGACGCAGGGCACCGGCCGGCACCGCGCCTTGGGTGTTCTTCATGCCCGACTTGAGTGCGTTGGCGCGGCGCAGGTCGATGGCATCGACACCCAGGCGACCGGCGATCTCGTCGACCATCATCTCGGTCGCAGCCATGGTCTGCAGGGTGCCGTAGCCGCGCATTGAGCCGGCCTCGACCCCACGCGAATGGTAGGCGGTGACCGACAGGTCGTTCTGCGGCATGTAGTAGATCGACTGCGCCGCCGTGGCCCCCACCGCCGCCACCGACGGGCTGTAGTTGATACGCCCGCCGCCGTCGCAACTCAGGTCGGCACGGAAGATCTTGAAGCTGTTGTCACGCTTGTCCACGGCCAACTGGTAGCGGATATCGAAGGCATGGCGCTTGATGCCGCTCTGGAACTGCTCGTAGCGGTCGTTGGCCAGGCGGATCGGTACACCCGCGCCGTACAACGCGGCCACGGCGGCGTAGAAGACGAAGATGTTGTTGTCCTTCGAGCCATAGCCCACGGTGTAGCCCGGGTGCATGTTCAACGTGTTCAGGGCAAAGCGCGACGGCTTGATCATGTGCACGCATTCCTGCGCCACTTCGAACGGGCACTGTGTCGCGACCACGAAGTGCAGGGTGCCGGTGGCCGGGTCATACCAGCCGTTGCCGTTGTCCGGCTCGAGGGCTGCAGGTTCGATGGAGGGTGTCTTGTAGCGTTCGTCGAACACCAGCCAGTTCTCCGGCGGGTTGGCCAACTGCTCGGCGATGCGCCCGGCGTAGAACAGCCCCTGCTCGGTCAGGTCGCCATGCTGGTTGGGCTGCTTGGACCACACCGGTTTGCGGTTGAGAATGGTCGGGAACAGCATGGAGTTCTTCAGGCTGGAGAATTCATCGTCGTCGAACGGCGTAGCCCCGCCCACCCGCACGAAACGAAAGCTGCCGTAAGGGTCGCGCTGATACAACGGGGCCTGGGCACCGTAGCGGATCGCCTGGTCGTTGAACTGCAGTTTGCGCTTGGCCTGGCGGAAGCGCTCGAAGTCGTGCCAGATCAAGATGGCCACCGGGTGGCCGATGAACATCGGCACTTTGCCCGGGGGCAGCAGCGGGTCCGGCGAGTGGGCCTCGGGCCAGGCGATGCCGTCCTGCTCCAGGTCGGCGGCGGTGACGACGCGGTCCGGTTGCAGGTCGGCGCCCAACAGGGTCAGGTCGTGCCCGGCGTAGATGCGGTCGGCCTTGGTCGCCTTGAGCAACAGCGCATGGCCCTGCTGCGCGGGCCAGCCGGGCATGTCCTTGGCGCGGATGTCGCGGGCGAAGACCTTGTCGCCGCAGACCTTGGACAACGCATCGTTGCGAAAACGCGCCTTGCCGTCATGGTTCATCCACTTCAGCGGCGAGGTGGTGACGCGGTCCTCCATCAGGGCGGCGAATGCCTGGCTGCCAAGCGGCGCCATGGTCACGCCGACACCAGCGATCAGGCCGCCTTGCAGGAAGGCGCGCCGGGAAATATCACGGTTGGACATGCTTGATCCTCTGGGCAGTTGGGGGCCTGCCCTTTTTTGATTCTAGTACTAGCGGGGAAAAGCTGACTTGTGCGTCAACTTTACAGCAAATTGGTGGGGGGAAGCAAAGTCAAGCCGACAATGTGTCGCGGTATGTCTCAGATGTGTGCGGGTGCGGGGCGTGAGGCGGTTAACCTTTACTTAATCATCCCCAGCCAGCATGGCCCCATTCCCAGTTCTGCCAAGGCGAAGACATGCGCGTCCTCCTGCTCTTCCTGACATTTTTCCTGGCCGGCCCGTTGCAGGCCAACCCGTTCGAGGTCAAACCCGACTTCCTGCCGGTCAACCAGGCCTTCGTGCTGACCCACGACCGCCAGCCCGATGGCCAGATGCGCCTGTACTTCCAGATCAAGCCGGGCTACTACCTGTACCAGAAGCGCCTGAAATTCGACGGCCTGCCGGCCGAGCAGCACCCGCAATTGCCGCCGGCGCTCAACCACCATGACGAGTTCTTCGGCGACAGCGCGGTGTACCGCGACCAGCTCGAACTGCTGCTGCCCGCCAACGCCCAGGGCCAGCTGCGCCTTGGCTGGCAGGGTTGTGCCGACGCCGGCCTGTGCTACCCGCCGCAAACAACCATGATCGAGCTGGGCGGCAGCGCGGCACCCGCCGCCGAACAAGCCAGCGACCAAGCCCTGGCCAGCGGCCTGCAAAGCGGCAACCTGGCCTGGGGCGTACTGGCATTCTTCGGCCTTGGCCTGCTGCTGGCCTTTACCCCCTGCTCGCTGCCAATGCTGCCGATTCTCGCCGGGCTGGTCATGGGCAATGGCGCCAGCGCCCGGCGCGGTTGGCTGCTGGCCGGCGTCTACGTGCTGAGCATGGCCCTGGTGTATGCCGCCCTGGGCGTGGTCGCCGCGCTGCTGGGCGCCAGCCTGCAGGCCTGGCTGCAGCAACCCTGGCTGCTGGGCAGCCTGGCGGGGCTGTTCGTGCTGCTGGCCCTGCCGATGTTTGGTGCCTTCGAGCTGCAACTGCCCGCCGCCCTGCGTGACCGCCTCGACCGCGCCGGGCAAGGTACCCGCGGTGGCAACCTGTATGGCGCGGCGCTGCTGGGCGCGCTGTCCGGCCTGCTGCTCGGCCCGTGCATGACCGCGCCACTGGCCGGCGCGCTGCTGTACATCGCCCAGAGCGGCGACGTGCTGCAAGGTGCGCTGGTGCTGTTCAGCCTCGGCCTGGGCATGGGTGTGCCACTGCTGTTGCTGGTGACCTTGGGCAACCGCTACCTGCCGCGCCCGGGCGCCTGGATGAACCGGGTAAAAGGCGTGTTCGGCTTCGTGTTCCTGGCCATGGCGCTGTACACCGTGCGCAGCCTGCTGCCTGCCCCCCTGGTGCTGGGCATTGGCGGCGCCTGGCTGATTGCCCTGGCCTGGGCTGCCTGGCCAGCCCTGCAACGTTTGCCGGCGTTGCGCGCGGTGCCCCTGCTGTGTGCCCTGTGGGGCGGCCTGCTGCTGGTGGGTGCAGCAGCCGGTGGCGACGACCTGTGGCAGCCGCTGCGCCCGTTCGCCGGGGGGGGTGCACCGGCCGCCAGCCAGCACGCCGAAGACCGCTTCGTCACCGTCAGCCGCCCCGAAGACCTGCAACGTGAACTGGATGCAGCCAAGGCCCGTGGCCAGTGGGTGATGGTCGACTACTATGCCGACTGGTGCGTGTCGTGCAAGGTCATGGAAAAACAGGTATTCGCCCGCAGCGACGTGCAGGCCGGCCTGGCCGGTGTGCACCTGCTACGGCTGGACGTGACCGCTGACAGCCCGGCCAGCAAAGCCCTGCTGCAGCGCTACCAGGTACCCGGCCCGCCAAGCATCATCTGGATCGGCCCGGAAGGCGACGAACGCCGCGCGCGGCGCATCACCGGTGAAGTGGATGCGGCCACGTTCCAGCAACACTGGACCCAGACCAGGAGCCAAGGCTGATGCTCACCGTAACCCTCGGGCCACTGACCATGGCCCTGAACCACCTGCTGATGCTGACCGCCCTGGTAATCGCCAGCGTGGTCGGCTGGTGGGTGGCCCGGCGTGGCGGCCAGAGCCCGGAATCGGCGCTTTTCAACCTGTTCCTGATCGGCCTGCTGTGCGCCCGCGCCGGCTTCGTGCTGGCCTACTGGCCCATGTACCAGGGCGACCTGGTGCAGGTCATCGACATCCGTGATGGCGGTTTCCTGTTCTGGTCGGGCCTGGCCGGCATCGTACTCGCAGCCCTGTGGCAGGGCTGGCGCCAGCCGGGCCTGCGCCGGCCGCTGGGCTGGGCGTTGTTCAGCGGCGCATTGTTCTGGGGCCTGGCCAGCTTCGGCGGGCACTTGTACAGCAAAGGCACCGAGCTGCCCGAACTGACCCTGCGCAATGCCGGCAGCCAGCCGGTGGCACTGCACAGCTACCGCGGCAAGCCATTGGTGATCAACATCTGGGCCACCTGGTGCCCACCCTGCCGGCGCGAAATGCCGGTACTGCAACAGGCGCAAGGCGACTATCCGCACGTGACCTTCCTGTTCGTCAACCAGGGCGAAACCCCGGAAAACGTCAGCACCTTCCTCGCCACCACCGGCCTCAGCCTGACCCATGTGCTGTTCGATGGTACCGGCCTGCTGGCCCAGCGCGTCGGCTCCATGGCCCTGCCCACCACCCTGTTCTACGACGCCGATGGGCGGCTGGTCGGCAGCCACCTGGGCGAGCTGTCCCGGGCCAGCCTGCGCCATGCCCTGGAGCCTTTCGACCGGGCCGCCGCGCCCGCCCCTGCCGCACAAGGAAACTGACATGCGATTGACTGCACTACTGCCCCTTTCACTGGCCCTGCTGGCCGCCCCCGCCCTTCAGGCCGAAGAACTGCCCAAGGCGGTTCAGCAACTGCAAGCCAAAGGCGCCGTGATCAAGGGCAGCTTCGACGCCCCCAACGGCCTGCGCGGCTATGCCGCCGAGTATCAGAACAACGCCCTGGCCCTGTACCTGACCCCAGACGGAAAGCACGTACTGGTCGGCAGCCTGTTCGACGAACAGGGCAAGGACCTCAGCGCCGAGCCGCTGCAAAAGCTGGTGTACGCACCGATGAGCAAGGAGGTCTGGGCGAAGATGGAGAAAACCGCCTGGATCGCCGACGGCAAGGCCGATGCGCCGCGCAAGGTATACCTGTTCAGCGATCCCAACTGCCCGTACTGCAACATGTTCTGGGAGCAGGCGCGGCCGTGGGTGGAGTCGGGCAAGGTGCAGTTGCGCCATATCATGGTCGGCATCATCCGCGAGGACAGCCCTGGCAAGTCGGCGGCGCTGCTGGCAGCGAAAGACCCGGCCAAGGCGCTGCAGCAGCACGAGAAGGCAGGCAAGGCCAGTACGCTGAAGGCCCTGGACCAGGTGCCGGAGGCAGTGCAGCAGAAGCTGGCGGCAAACATGGCGCTGATGGAAGAGCTGGGGTTGCAGGCTACCCCGGCGATTTTCTATCAGGATGAGCAAGGCCAGCTGCAGAGCCAGCAGGGGGCACCGCGGCCGGAGATGCTGGGCAAGATTCTCGGCAAGCGCTAGCGCATGTCGTGAGTTTTGCAGTGGGGCAGAGATCGAGCGCCGCCCGCGCGGCGCTCGATTTCCGCCACTCTGCAAGTCCCAAGCCGAACCCTCCCCTACAACCCCTCCAGCTCGGCCATCAGGTCACTCAGCCGGTCGACCTTGTCGTCATCCAGCGCACTGCCCTGCAACCCCTGCACATACACCGCAAGCTCCGCCACCGTGCTGCACTCGAACATCGCCCGCAGCGGCACATTCAGTTGCAGTTGCTTCTGCACCCGCGAGGCGATCTGCGTGGCCAGCAGCGAATGCCCGCCCAACTCGAAGAAGTTGTCATGCACCCCGACCCGGTCGGCCTTCAGCACATCAGCCCAGATACCGGCCAGTACCTCCTCCAGCTCGTTGCCCGGCGCCTGGTATGCCTGGCTGTGCTGGCCACCGATATCGATGGCCGGCAGCGCCTTGCGGTCGAGCTTGCCATTGGCGTTGTGCGGCAGGCTGTCGAACCAGCCCCAGTGCAGCGGCACCATGTACTCCGGCAACTCGGCACGCAGGCGCTGCTTGACCCGCTCCAGCAGCGCGGCATCAGCGACGATGCCCTGGTGCGCCACCAGGTAACCGACCAGGTGCTTGCCGTTGACACCCTCCTGCACCCCGACGGCAGCATCGCGGATTTCGGCCTGCTCATGCAGCCTGGCCTCGATCTCGCCCAGTTCGATGCGGTAGCCGCGAATCTTCACCTGATGATCGATGCGGCCGACATACTCCAGCACACCGTCCGGTCGTTGCCGGGCCAGGTCACCCGTGCGGTACAGGCGTTCACCCGGCGCCCCGTAAGGATGAGGGATAAACGCCAGCGCAGTGCGCACAGGGTCACCCACATAGCCACGGCCCACACCGGTACCGGCCACGCACAGCTCGCCCACCGCCCCCAGCGGCACCAGCGTCTGGTCCTCGGCAAACAGGTACAGGCGGTTGTTGTCGGTGGGGGTGCCGATCGGCAGGTAACTGCCTTGGGTCGACGCGGCATCGACGCGGAAGAACGCCACGTCATCCGAACACTCCGCCGGGCCATAGGCGTTCACCAGGCCGATGTGCGGGTATCGCTGCAACCATTGCGCCGCCAGTTCCGGTGGCATGGCTTCGCCGGTCGGCAGCATCCAGCGCAGGCCATCCAGCGCCTGGTGGTCGTTGGCCAGCATGCCCTGGATCAGCGACGGCACGCTTTCCAGCACGGTAATGCCAGTGGCCTGCACGTGCGCCAGCAAGCCCTGCGGGTCATGCGCGATGGCGTTGGGCACGATCTCCACTTTGGCGCCGAACAACGGTGCCGCAAGGAACTGCCACACCGAAATGTCGAAGCTCTGCGAGGCGGTCTGGGCGATCACGTCGTGCTCGCTCAGCGCCAGGTAGGGCACCTTGCTCAGCTGGTTGTTGAGCATGCCGCGCTGCTCGACCATCACCCCCTTCGGCAGGCCGGTGGAGCCTGAGGTGTAGATCACATAGGCGAGGTTATCCGGCCCACTGTGGATACCCGGGTTGTGGCTCGCCACCGAGCTGGCCTGGATGTCTTCCCACACCAGCAACTGCGGCCGCACGGTCGCTTCCAGTTCACCCAGCAACTGCCGCCCCTGCTCGGCACAGGCCGCGCTGCACACCAGCACTGGCGTGCGGCTTAGCTGGACAATGCTTTGCAGGCGCGCCGCCGGCAGGCCCGGGTCCAGCGGCAGGTAGCCAGCACCGGCCTTGAAGCTGCCGACGATCATACCCAGCAATGGCAGCCCGCGTTCGGCCAGCAACGCCACCGGCTGGTCCACGCTGACCCCGGCGGCTACCAAGGCGTGGCCCAGTCGGTTGGCCGCCAGGTTCAGGCCGGCGTAGTCGTAGGCGGCCTCCAGGCAGCGCGCCACGGTACGTTGCGGGTGCGCGGCGACCTGCGCTTCGAACTGCGCGATGTAGCTTTGCTCCAGGGGGTAGGCGCGCTCGGTGCGGTTGCAGTCCTCCAGCAGGAAGCGCTGCTCCTCGTCGCCCAGCAGCGGCAGTGCACTCACCTCCCCTTCAAAACCTTGCACCAGCGCCAGCAGCAGGCGCTTGAACTCGGCGAGCAGGCGCTCGACGGTCGGGTAGTCGAAGTAGCGCTGGTCGAACGACAGGTGCAGGCCCAGGTCATCGCCCGGGTAGCACACCGCCGTCAGCGGGAAGTTGGTGTGGGTACGGCCCGAGTCGGAGCTGGCGTTCAAGTGCTGGGCGTGGTCGAGCACGGCGGTTTCCACCGGCGCATTCTCGAACACGAACAGGCTGTTGAACAGTGGCTGGCCCTTGGGCAGTTCGCTGCATTCCTGGATTGCCACCAGCGGCAGGTACTCGTACTCGCGCAGTTCCATGTTGCGCCCCAGCAGGCTTTGCAGCCACTGGCGCACGCTGCAGCGCTCGCCGGCTGCCGGCAACTGCACGCGCAGGGCGACGCTGTTGATGAACAGGCCGACGGTGCGCTGCATCTGTGGCATGCTGACCGGGCGCCCTGCAACGGTGACACCAAAGGCCACGTCGCGCTCGCCACTGTAGCGTGCCAGTACCAGCGCCCAGGCCGCCTGGGCGAAGGTGTTGACGGTGAGTTGATGGGCCTGGGCCAGTTCGCGCAGGCGCCCGCCTTCGCTTATGTCCAGGCGGGTATGGCAGTCGCCCACGATCATGCCGTCACCGGCATGGTCATGACGCAGCGGGCGGTCGCTGGGGATCGCCGTGGCGCGTTCGAAGCCGGCCAGGCTGGCCTGCCACCAGGCGCGAGCGTCATCCAGGCCCTGGCGTTGCAGCCAGCCGATGTAGTCGCGGTAGCGCGGCGGCACCGGCAGCTGCGCCTGGCGGCCTTCGCCGAGGGCCTGGTAGAGCTCGAAGAAGTCGTTCATCAACAGCGAGCGGCACCAGGCATCGATGAGGATGTGGTGGTTGCTCATCATGAACCAGTAGCGCTGGTCGGCCACCCGCACCAGGCGCAGGTGGAACGGCGCTTCGCTGAGCAAGGCAAAGCCGGCTTCGCGCTCCTGCTTGTGCAAGGCCTGCAGGCGCTGCTCCTGGGCGTCATCGGCAACGCCGCGCCAGTCCTGGTAGTCCACCGCCAGGTTGCCCGGTTTGTGGATGATCTGCAGCATCGCCTCGCCGCTGTTCCAGCTGAACGATGCGCGCAGCGCCTCGTGGCGCGCGACCACGGCCTGCCAGGCCTGGGCAAAGCGTTCAGGGTCGAGCGCGCTGTTGATGCGGTAGCGGTCTTGCATGTAATACAGACCGGTGCCCGGCTCCAGCAGGGTATGCAGCAGCATGCCTTCCTGCATCGGGGTCAGCGGGTAAACGTCCTCGATCTGTGCAGCCGGCACCGGCAGCGCGTCGATCTGCTGCTGGGTCAGGTGCGCCAGCGGGAAGTCCGAGGGTGTGAAGCTGCCATTGCCATCGGCCAGGCAATGGGCGATCAGCGCCAGCAGCTCCTGGCGATAGGCGTCGGCCAGGCGGGCGATGGTCGGCTCGTCATAGCGCTGGGCGCTGAAGGTCCAGCGCAGTTGCAGGGCGCCGCCATACACCTGGCCATCGACGCTCAGCCAGTTGGGCAGCGGCGCGTCGAGGTCATGCGCCAGACCGGCAGCGCTGTCCAATGGCTGGAACAGCGCGGTGCTGTCGAACTGCTGGTCGAACTGGCCGAGGTAGTTGAAGGTGATCCGCGCTTGCGGCAAGGCCGCCATCTGCTCGCGCCCGGCCGCATCGGCCAGGTAGCGCAGCACGCCGTAGCCCAGGCCTTTGTGCGGCACCTGACGCAGCTGCTCCTTGATGCGCTTGATCGAACCGGCCCGTGCCACCTCGTCCTCGCCCGGCAGCGGGCGCAGGCTCAGGGGATAAGCGTTGGTGAACCAGCCGACGCTGCGGGTCAGGTCCATGTCTTCGAACAGCCCGTCGCGGCCATGGCCTTCAAGCTGTACCAGCACTTCTTCGGCGCCGCTCCATGTGCACAGGGCACGCGCCAGGGCGGTCAGCAGCAGGTCGTTGACCTGGGTGTGGTAGGCCGCCGGGGCCTGCTGCAGCAACTGCCGGGTCTGCTCCACATCCAGGCCGATGGCCAGGGTGCGGGCATGGCGGTGCAGGTTGCCGCCCTGCGGGTGATCGCACGGCAGCTCACGACGCACGCCGCCCAGCTGCCCTTGCCACCAGCCCAGCTCGTCGCGCAGCGAATCGCTGCCGGCGTAGCTGGCCAGGCGCGCGGCCCAGTCGCCCATGGCATGGGTCTTGGCCGGCAACGGCTGGCCGCGGTACAGCGCCTGCAGGTCTTCGAGCAGCACGCGCCACGACACGCCATCGACCACCAGGTGATGGATCGCCAGCAACAGGCGCTGGCTGCCCTGCCCGTCCTGCACCAGCAAGGCGCGCAGCAGCGGGCCCTGTTGCAGGTCGAGGCTGCGCTGCAGGTCGCTGTACAACGCCTCGCAATCATTGAAGTCGGCGACGCTGGCGGTCCACAGCAGCTGCTCGGCGGCAGGCGCGGTGTATTCGGCCTGCCAGCGGCCAGCGGCGTCGCTGAAACGCAGGCGCAGGCTGTCGTGGTGCTGCACCAGGCCGGCCAGCGCCTGTTCCAGTGCGGCCTCGTCCAACGGCTGCCGCGCCTCCAGCAGCACGGCCTGGTTCCAGTGCTGCGGCTGCGGCACTTCGCTGTCGAAGAACCAGTGCTGGATCGGCGTCAGGCCAGTCTGGCCTTGGCGCAAGCCCTGTTCGATGTTGCCCGGGGCTTCGCTGTGGCGGGCGACGGCCGCCAGGGTCTGGATGGTCTGGTGCTGGAACAGGTCGCGCGGGGTGAATTGCAGGCCGGCCTGACGGGCGCGGCTGACCACCTGGATCGACAGGATCGAGTCGCCACCCAGTTCGAAGAAGTTGTCCTGCACGCCGACCCGGGCAATGTTCAGCACGTCGCGCCAGATCTGCGCCAGTTGCGCTTCCACCTCGTTGCCAGGCGCCTGGTATTGCTGGCGCGCCTGTTCCAGGTCCGGCAGCGGCAACGCACGGCGATCAAGCTTGCCGTTGCCCATCAGCGGCAGGTTGTTCAGCAGCACCAGGTGCGCGGGCACCATGTAGTCCGGCAGATGCTGGCGAGCGTCGGCCTTCACCGCCTCACGCAAGCGGCTTTGCGCCTCGCTGTCGGCGGCGGCCTGTCGGCACACCAGGTAACCCACCAGTTGCTTGCCACCCGGCAGGTCGAGCGCCAGCACCACCGCCTCTTCGACATCGGCATGCGCCTGCAGGCGGCTTTCGATTTCGCCCAGCTCGATGCGGAAGCCGCGGATCTTGACCTGCTGGTCGGCACGGCCGACGTACTCCACCAGGCCATCCGTGCCCAGGCGCACCAGGTCACCGGTGCGATACAGGCGCCCGCCTTGGGTGCTGAACGGGTCGGCAACGAAGCGCTCGGCACTGAGGCCCGGGCGGTCGTGATAGCCCTGGGCAAGGCCGGCGCCGCCGACATACAACTCACCAATGCCGCCTTGTGGCAGCAGGGCCAGGTCTTCGTCGAGGATGTAGGCGGTACGGCTGCCGATGACGCGACCGATCGGCACGCTGCCCAGCTCCGGCGGCAGCGCCTCTGGCGCCAGGCAGGCCAGTGGCATGACCACGGTTTCGGTCGGGCCGTAGGCGTTGAAGAACTGCTGCGGCACAAACGCCTGGCGGATGCGCTGCAGGTGCTCGCCGGTCAACGCTTCGCCACCAGTGATCACCAGGCGCACGGGCAACTGTTCGGCCTGCCCGCCCAGGTACTGCGCCAGCTGGCTACCGTAGCTGGGGGTGAAACCAAGAATGCTCACCTGCTGGTCGCGCACCAGCTGGCAGATTTCCTCGGCGCCCCACTGCCCCTGGGCGCGCAGCACCACACGGGCACCGCACATCAACGGCACCCACAGGCGCTCGCTGGCAGCGTCGAAGTTGATCGAATAGAAGTGCAGCTCGCAGTCATCGCTGCGCATGCCGAACGCAGCGATGACTGCCTGGCAATGCATGGCGAACTCGCCGTGGCTGACCACCACACCTTTGGGCTTGCCGGTGGACCCGGAGGTGTAGATCAGATAGGCCTGGTGTTGCGGCAGGGTAAGGTTGTCCAGCGCTGCATCGCTATACCCCGACAAACTGGCAGCGTCGTCTTCCAGGCTCCAGCGCGCCACCCCTTCGGGCAGCTCGCCCAGGCTTTGCAGCAGCTCGCGCTGGCCTAGCAGCAGGCCGATGCGGCTGTCTTCGATCATGTAGCGCAGGCGGTCGAGCGGGTACTCGGGATCGAGCGGCACGTAGGCACCACCGGCCTTGAGAATGGCCAGCAGGCCGACGACCATTTCCAGCGAGCGCTCCAGCGCCAGGCCCACGCGCACCTGCGGGCCGACACCACGCTCACGCAGGGCGCGGGCCAGGCGGTTGGCCTGCTGGTCGAGTTCGGCATAGCTCATGTGCTGGCCGGCAAAGGTCAGCGCACCCGCCTGCGGCGTGCGTGCGGCCTGGGCGGCAAACAGGCCATGCAGGGTCTGCTTGAGGTCGAAGTCATGCTCGCCCTGCAGCTGGCTCACCATCACCTGCTGCTCGGCGTTGCACAGCATCGGCAGCTCGCACAGGCGCTGTTGCGGGTTGTCCAGCAGGCCGACCAGCAAGTGCTGCCAGTGCTCGGCCATGCGCGCAATGCGCGGCTCGTCGAACAGGTCGCGGCTGTAGGTCAGGCAGCAGCCCAGACGGCCGTCGAGGTCGGTCACCTCCAGGTACAGGTCGAACTTGGTGGCGCTGGCGTCGTTGACCAGGTAATCCACCTGCATGCCCGCCAGCGTGCGGCTTTGCTGGAAGGCCCAGCGCTGCACGTTGCACATCACCTGGAACAGCGGGTTATAGGCGCTGCTGCGCGGCGGCTGCAAGGCTTCTACCAGCTGATCGAAAGGCAGGTCCTGGTGCGATTGGCCCTCAATGGCGGCCTGGCGTATCTGCTCCAGCAACGCGCTGGCGGTCATCTGCCCGTCCAGCTCGCAGCGCAGCACCTGGGTGTTGAGGAAGGCGCCGATCAGGCCTTCGCTTTCAGGGCGAATGCGGTTGGCCACCGGCGCGCCGATGCGCAGGTCGCGCTGGCCGCTGTAGCGGTGCAGCAAGGCGGCCAGGGTGGCGGTCATGGTCATGAACAGGGTCAGGCCGCGCTGGCTGTTGAACGCATGCACGCGGGCGACCAGTGCCGGGTCGAGCTCGAAGCGGAACAGCTCGCCGCGGTGGCTCTGCACAGCCGGGCGCGGGCGGTCGGCGGGCAAGGCCAGGACCGGGTGCTCGTCGCCCAGGCGGGCTTGCCAGTAGGCGAGCTGGCGGGCGCCTTCGCCGCTTTCCAGCCATTGCCGCTGCCACACGCTGTAGTCCAGGTATTGAACCGGCAGTGGCGCCAGCGGCGACTCGCGGTCATCGACGAAGGCTTCGTACAGCTCGCCCAGCTCGCGGGCGAAGATGTCCATGGCCCAACCTTCGGTGACGATGTGGTGCAGGGTCAGGACGAAGAAGTGCTCGCGCTCCCCGGCCTTGACCAGGCAGGCACGCAGCAGCGGGCCGCGCTCCAGGTCGAACGGCTGGTGCGCCTGGTCGTCGGCCAGCTGCTGCAGGCTTTGCTGGCGCATATCGACGGGCAAGGCGCTGAAATCCTGCCAGTCCAGCTGCAGGCCGCTGTCTTCGGCCACGCACTGGTACGGCACGCCGTCGATGCTGGGGAAGGTGGTGCGCAGGGTTTCGTGGCGCACAATCAGCGCCTGCAGCGCGCGCTCGAAGGCATCCACATGCAGGGTGCCGCGCAGGCGTGCCATGCCGCCGACGTTATAAGCCGGGCTGCCCGGCTCCATCTGCCAGAGGAACCACATGCGCTGCTGCGAATACGACAGCGGCACCGCCTGGCGGCGATCGACGCGGGCGATCTCGCCTTGCAGGTTGCGCTCACCGGCTGCGCGAATACGCGCAATCTCGGCACAGAACGCACCCAGCTCGCTGGCTTCGAACAAGGCCTTGAG
The DNA here is from genome assembly GCF_059295255.1 of Pseudomonas sp. 8_5_2. Classification (NCBI taxonomy): domain Bacteria; kingdom Pseudomonadati; phylum Pseudomonadota; class Gammaproteobacteria; order Pseudomonadales; family Pseudomonadaceae; genus Pseudomonas; species Pseudomonas sp. 8_5_2. The sequence continues at coordinate 1,790,484 of NZ_CM181238.1, read as the reverse complement.
CGGCAGTTCGACATCGCAGGCCTGGCGGCTGCGCGAGACGATCTGGGTCGCCAGCAGCGAGTGGCCGCCCAGGGCAAAAAAGTCGTCCTGCAAGCCCACGCGCGGCAGGTTCAGCACTTCGCGCCAGATGGCGGCAACCTGTTGCTGCAGCTCGGTTTGCGGTTCGACGTGCTCACGCTGCTGCCACACCGGGGCCGGCAGCGCCTTGCGATCGACCTTGCCACTGGGGCCCAGGGGCATCTGTGCCAGCGGGATCAGTTGTGCCGGCACCATGTAGACCGGCAGTTGTTCAGCCAGCACGGCCAGCACCTCGGCAGGCTGAGCGCTGCCGCTGTAGTAACCGACCAGTTGCGCACCGACAGCATCCTTGTGGATCACGACCAGCGCCTGCTCGACACCCGCCTGTGCGAGCAGGCAGGCCTGGACTTCCTCGGGCTCGACGCGGAAGCCACGCACCTTTACCTGCTGGTCGATGCGGCCAAGGTACTCCAGCGCCTCGAGCTGGGCCTGCCAGCGGGCACGGTCGCCACTGCGGTACAGGCGTTCGCCGTTGCCGTCGGCGTGGGGTACGAAGCGCTCGGCGGTAAGGCCCGGGCGGCCGAGGTAGCCACGGGCCAGGCCCGCCCCGCCCAGGTACAGCTCGCCCGCAACGCCCGGGGCGGCCAGTTCCAGTTCATCGTCCAGCACGCGGCACAGCACATTGCCCAGCGGGCGGCCGATTGGCGAACGCTCGCCATCTGCAACCTGGCAGTGCCAGTGAGTGACGTTGATGGCGGTTTCGGTCGGGCCATAGCGGTTGTGCAACTGCACCTGGGGCAGCACTTGCAACACCCGGTCCCGCAGTGCGGCAGGCAGCGCCTCGCCACCGGAGAACAGCCGGCGCAGGCTGCTGCAGGCGGCGGCCTGTGGTTCCTGGACGAACACTTGCAACAGTGGCGGCACAAAGTGCAGCGTGGTCACGCCATGGGCCTGTACCAGCGCGGCGATGCGCTGCGGGTCGCGGTGCTCGCCGGGGCCGGCAAGCACCAGCTTGCAACCGGTGACCAACGGCCAGAAGCACTCCCACACCGAAACGTCGAAGCTGATTGGCGCCTTCTGCATCAGCACGTCGCTGTCGTTCAGCGCATAGGTGGCTTGCATCCATTGCAGGCGCTCGGCCAACGCCGCGTGGGTGTTGCCCACGCCTTTGGGCTGGCCGGTGGAGCCGGAGGTGTAAATCACGTAGGCCAGGTTGTCGCCGTGCAGGCGCAGGCCGGGGGCATGGCTGGGCCAGCTGTCCAGGTGCAACTGGTCGAGGGCGATGGCGCTCACCCCTTCGACCTGCGGCAGCTTGCCCAGCTGGTTGCTGTGGCTAAGCAGCAGGCCGGCATTGCAGTCGGCGAGCATATACGCCAGGCGCTCGGCCGGGTAATCCACGTCCAGCGGCACGTAGGCACCGCCTGCCTTCAGAATCGCCAGCAGGCCGACCAGCAGTTGTGACGAACGCTCGATGGCGATGGCCACGCAGGTGTCGGGACCGACGCCTTTGTCGCGCAGGTAGTGGGCCAGGCGGTTGGCCTGCTGGTGCAGCTCGGCGTAATCCAGGCTGCCACCTTCCCAGGCCAGGGCAGTGCGTTGCGGGGTCGCGCGTGCCTGCTCGTTGAGCTGTTCTACCAACAGGCGCTGCGGCGCAGCGGTGGGTGCCTGGCCCCAGCCCAGCAACTGCGCGCGGCTTGGCGCGTCAAGCAACTGCACTTCGCCCAGCGCCCGTTGCGGCGCGGCACACACCTGCTCCAGCAGGGCCAGCAGATGCTGTGCCAGGCGCTTGACGGTGCTGGCCTCGAACAGCTCGGCGGCATAGTCGAAGGCCAGGCTCAGGCGGCCCTGGTGGTCTTCTTCACTGTGCAGCTGCAAGTCGAACTTGGCCTCGCGGCTGTGCCATGGCAGCTCTTCGGCCAGCAGACCCGGCAGCCGGCGCAGGGCCGACAGGTCGCGTTGCTGATGGTTGAACATGACCTGGAACAGGCCCTGCTCACGGGCTTCGGGCAGGGCTTCGACCAGCTGTTCGAAGGGCAGGTCCTGATTGGCCTGTGCCTCCAGCGTGGCCTGGCGCACCTGCGTCAGCAGCTGGGTGAACGGCAGGCGACCATCCAGTTGTGCGCGCAGCACCTGGGTATTGATGAAGAAGCCGAGCATACCCTGGGTTTCCAGGCGTGGGCGGTTGGCATTGGGTACGCCGACGCGAATGTCGGCCTGGCCGCTGTAGCGGTGCAACAGCGCCTGCCAGCCTGCCAGCAGGACCATGAACAGGCTGGCCTGCTGCTCACGGGCCAGGCCCTTGAGCGCGTCGGCAAGCTGGGCCGGGACCTTGAGGCTGAGCCGGGCGGCGCTGTGCTCGCGCTGGTTGGCGCGCGGGTGGTCGGTGCACAGGTCGAGCACCGGCAGCTCATCGCCCAGTTTGCCTTTCCAGTACTGCAATTGTCGCTTGGCTTCGCCTGCGGCCAGCCACTGGCGCTGCCAGGTGCCGTAGTCGGCGTAACCCAGGGTCTGCGGCGCCAGTGTGGCCTCCAGGCCTTGGCAACGCGCGGCGTACAGCTTGGCAAACTCGTCGAGCAGAATATTCAGCGACCAACCGTCGGCCACGATGTGGTGCAGGGTCACCCACAGCTGGTGATCTTCATCGTCCAGGCGTACCAGGGTGACGCGCAGCAGCGGGCCCTGGGTCAGGTCGAACGGCAACCGGGCCTCGGCTTCGCGCCGGGCCGCAACCGCTTCGCCACCCAGGCCTTGCAGGTCCAGGCGCTGCACGTCGAGGGGCTGATGCGCCAGGATGCGCTGCAGCGCCTGGCCGTTGTCTTCGCTGAACACGGTGCGCAGGGATTCGTGGCGCGCTACCAATGCCTGGAAGGCGGCTTCCAGTGCGCTTTGGTCAAGCTCCCCACGCAAACGCAGGCCGGCCGGAATGTTGTAGGCCGCCGATTGCGGCTGTAACTGCCAGAGTAACCACAGGCGGTTTTGCGCCAGCGACTGGGGCAACGCCTGAGCGCGCTCCAAGGTAGCGATTGCCGCGTTCTGGGCACCGCCTTCGGCGAGCAGGCTGGCCACGGCGTTGCTGTAATCGGCCAGTACCGGCGCTTCGAACAAGGTGCGCAGGCTCAGGTTGATGCCCAGCTCATCGGCCAGGCGTGCGGTGGCCTGGGTGGCGGCGATGGAATTGCCGCCCAGCAACAGGAAGTGGTCGTCTGCCGCCACCGACCCTACCTTGAGGATGTCGCGCCAGACGCCGGCGATGCGTGCCTGCAGTTCATCACCCGCCGCCGCGCCCGCACGCGCTTCGCTCACCTCGGGGAAGCGCGCGTAGCAGTCCAGGCTGCCATCGTCCATGCGCAGGCGGCAGGCCGAGCGCTGCAGCTTGCCGCTGGAGGTTTTCGGCAGTGCGCCGGGGTTCAGCAGCAGGACCACGGCCGGGGCTTGGCGGCACGCATCGGCGATGACCTGGCGCAGCGTCCTGATCAGTTCCTGGGGGTTGATTGCCTTTTGCACGTTGCGGCTGATTTCCACTGCAACGCCGATGCCCTCCTCGCCCTGGTGCTCGACCGCGAACACCGCCACCCGGCCTTTGCGCAGCACCTCGACTTCGCGCTCCAGGGTTTTTTCCAGGTCCTGCGGGTACAGGTTCTGCCCGCGCACGATCAACATGTCTTTCAGGCGCCCGGTGACGAACACTTCGCCGCCCCGCATGAAGCCAAGGTCGCCGGTACGCAGCCAGGTCTGGCCGTCCATTTCGACAAAAGTGCGGGCGCTGGCTTCGGGGTTGCGCCAGTAACCCAGGGCGATGCTCGGGCCACCGGCCCAGATTTCGCCGACCTGATTGTCGCCCAGCACCTGCAGACGCTGCGGTTCGACGACGCGTACCGCGTGCCCTGGCTGGGGGTAGCCGCAGCTCATCAGCACACTGCCCTTGCCGGGCTCGGCGCGGTTGGCGGCGAAGGCTTGGGCGTCCAGTTCCAGTGCGGCGATACCCTGGCCACGGCGGCTGCCGCTGACGAACAGGGTCGCCTCGGCCAGGCCGTAGCTGGCGAAGAAGTTCTGCCGGTCGAAGCCGCAGGCCTGGAACTTGTCGGCGAAGGTCGCCAGGCTGTCCTGGCGGATCGGCTCGGAGCCGGAGTAGGCGACACGCCAGCGGCTCAGGTCGAGGCCGGCCAGGGACGCTTCGCTGACCCGCTCGCTGCACAGGCGATAGGCGAAGTCGGGGCCACCGCTGATGGTGCCGCCGTACTCGCTGATGGCCTGCAACCAGCGCAGCGGGCGGGCCAGGAAGTAACCCGGCGACATCAGCACGCAAGGCACGCCGCTGAAGATCGGCTGCAGCAGCCCGCCGATCAGGCCCATGTCGTGGTACAGCGGCAGCCAACTGACGATCACGTCGTCGGGGTTGAGGTCGATGCCGAAACCACAGCGGATCAGTTGCTCGTTGGCCACCAGGTTGCCGTGGCTGACCTGCACACCCTTGGGCAGTGCGGTGGAGCCGGAGGTGTACTGCAGGAAGGCGATGTCATCGCCTTTCAGCGCCGGCTCGCGCCAGCTGGCGGCCAGTGCCGGGTCCAGGCCATCCACCGCCAGCAGTTCGGGGCCATCGGCTGCCGCCAGGGCATGCAGCCCTTGCAGGCTGTGGTGCAGCGCCGCCACGGTCAGCAGCAGGCGCGGTTCGGCGTCGGCGATGATCGACAGCAAGCGGTCCTGGTGGTGCTGGCGTGCGGATTCTGGCGGGTAGGCCGGCACCGCGATCACGCCCGCGTACAGGCAACCGAAGAACGCCGCCACGTAGTCCGGCCCGCTGGGGAACAACAGCACCGCACGGTCGCCGAAGCTGGCACGGGCCTGCAACGCAGCGGCGATGGTGCGCGCGCGCTGGTCGAGGTCCCGGTAGCTGAGCATGGCCTGCTCGCCGGGAGCATCGGCCAGAAAGCGCAAGGCGATCTTGTCCGGGGTCTGCGCGGCGCGTTGCGCCAGGGCCTGGACCAGCGAGAGCGGGAGTTCGAAGGCGTCCGTCATGGGGTGTTCCTGCCAGTGTCTGGTGGGGTCGGCCGGCTGCTCCGCGACGTGGGGCGGGCAGGGTCGGCGGCCGGGGATGTACACAGGGGAACGGATGGGCGGGGGGAGAAATTAGCGGGGGGTTGGGGTTTTGGGGGTTGCGGGGGCAGGCCTTAAGAGGGCTGCCCTTAGAACCGAAAGATACAGATACTAATTACGTTTCGTATTTGACAATCATTATCATTCTGAATAGTTTGTCGCACGTCGTAGGAAGCTTCCCAAAAACGGGTGCGTCCTTTCCCCTCTGTGACAAGGTGATTTCCATGGCGGAACAACTATCCACAAGTAAGTGCGATTCACCATTACTCCAGGCCTTCGTCGACAACCGCAGCATCCTGGTCAAGATCGCTGCACGCATCACCGGCTGCCGCTCGCGCGCCGAAGATGTGGTGCAGGATGCGTTCTTCAGGCTCAGCGCCGCCCCGCAGATCACCTCGTCGTTCAAGGCGCAGCTCAGCTACCTGTTCCAGATCGTGCGCAACCTGGCGATCGACCACTACCGCAAGCAGGCGATGGAGCTGAAGTACTCCGGCACCGAGGAGGAAGGCCTGAACGTGGTCATCCAGAACGCATCGCCCGAAGCCACGCACATCAACCTTGCCGCACTGGACGACATTGCCGAAGCCTTGAACGAGCTACCGCAGCGCACCCGCTATGCCTTCGAGATGTACCGCCTGCATGGCGTGCCGCAGAAGGACATCGCCAAGGAGCTGGGCGTGTCGCCGACGCTGGTCAACTTCATGATTCGCGATGCTCTGGTGCATTGCCGCAAGACGGCCAACCGGCAGGCTTGAGTCTTCAGGTTCGCGTCCATGGGGCTGCTACGCAGCCCATCGCCGGCAAGCCAGCTCCCACATCGACCGCATCAACTTCAAGCCATGCGCCATCCCTGCGGGAGCTGGCTTGCCTGCGATGGGCCGCAAAGCGGCCCCAGGCCCTCAAGCCAGTTTGCAGCGGTCGAAAAACCGCTCCCGCCCGAGAATCATCAGCGCCGCCCGCTTGTGCGGGAAGTCGAATTCCTTGTCGCAATGGAAACACTGATCCTGCATGTAGCCGATCATCTTGCCGTTGTCGGCGCGCGGCTCGGCCACCACCCGCTGGGTACGCGGGTCATCCAGGAACAGGTAGTGCACCAGCGCCGAGAGCCAGCTGGCCACCTTGTGCGGACCGCGATGGCTCTCCTCCCCCACCAGCATGTGAATGCCACGGTCGTAGTCGTCGGCCGGATAGAACGGCGCGATGCGGTCTTCCTTGGCCCAATACGCCTCGAAATAGGCGAACGGCTCATCATCGAAGCAGCCGATCAGCGTCAGCGTATGCGGGTCCGCTTCAAGCTTGCTCAGGTACTCATGGTGCTGGGCAAGCGAGCCACCCTCCTGCCAGAACGCTTCTACCCGCGGGTTGTTCTGCCAGCGGTTGAAACGCTCCAGATCGTGCTCGATCTCCAGGGTGCGCAGCGACACCCAGCTCCCCAGCCGTGCATCGAAACGCCGGTACACTTCGCCACGCGGTTTGGGCGCGCGGCGCGGGTGGCGCTTGCCGTTGCTGAGCTGCATCTGCTGCGGGTACACCGCGGCCGCCGCCTCGCCCAGCCAAGGCTGCGGCAACTGCCAGAACAGCGACCGCTCGCACAGGTACTCACCCGGCCGGTCACCGATCAGCAGCAGGCCACTGGCCAACGCCTGCGGCAGCGCCTCGGGCAGGTGCCAGGCCAGGCGCTGGCAGGCTGTGTCGCGGGACAACAGCCAGTAGCAGGCAGCCCACAAGGCTTGATAGGGGCGCTCGGGGCACAGGCGCTCAAGGTGAACATGCAGGGGGGCACCCGCCGCCTCCAGCCGCAACTGGATCAGCGGGCGGCCTTCAAGCGACAAGCTCAACACGCTATCGCCCTCCTCGGCACTGAGGCTGCGCCAGCGAGGCGGTGATTGTGGCTGCGAAGCGGCATCGAAGGGCATGGGCTCGACTCACTGAAATGAAGAAAAGGCTCACTGCTGGGAACGAGGCCGGCGCGCCGGAATTTACTCCTTGGGTGCCGTGACCGTGATGCGATAGGGCGCGAAGATGCGCGCCAGCTCACCGCTGTCGCGCAGGCCCCGCAGCAGCTCGGCGAACGACTGCTCGCCAATCGGCGCGCCCGGGCGCAGCAAGGCGTAGTGGTGATAGACCTGGTCGATACGCTGCGACGGTACCAGCTGCGCCTGGCTGGCCGGGTTGCGCGCCAGAAAGTCGCTGAGGTAGGAACGGGTGACCAGCGCGATATCCGCACGGCCTGCCTGCACCATCAGCAGGTTGCTGTCGTGTGAGTAGGTCAGGGTCGCGCTGTAGGTTTTGCGCAGGTAGTCCGGGTCGGCCTTGAAGCCGGCGAACGCATAGTGATAGCCGTTGAAAAGGGCCAGGCGCTTGCCGCGCAGCTCGTCGAAGTAACGCGGGTCACGGCCGTTGGCCTGGCGGGCAACGAATACTTCGGCGTCTTCCAGGCCCATGTCCACGGTCTGGTGGGCAATCGTTTGCCAGCCCCATTGCGGGTTTTCGAAGATGGCCATGTCGGTGCGGCCTTGCTGGAAGTCACCAAAGCGCCGCTGGATGGACGTCGGCACCAGTACAAAATGGTAGTGCTGCTGAGCGCGGTTCAGCGCGTCGACCAGTTGCGGCAGCAGGCCGGTGTCGGCCCCCTGTTCCGGGCGCACCGTGTAAGGCGGGAAATGCGCCGCGCCGATCTTGACCTCGACCGCTGCACCAGCCCATGCCGGCCCCGCCAGCCAGAACATGGCCAGCAGCATCAGGGTGGACAAGGCCTTGAGGCCGGGCGCTGGAGTCAAGACGGACACTCGTAACGGATCATGCCTGGGTCCGCCTAAGCTAGGCGTTTTCCGGGGAGGGCACAACTGCTGATGCCTGATCTTTGCCACTCTTCATGCCGCTCTTTATGCCAAGGCAGACGGCAAAATGCCATAGGGTGCCGGATGCCCCGAGTTTGGCTACGCTCTAGCAGGATCTGCAAGGGAGCCTGCTATGGGCCATTGGTTGGTGATCGACCTGGAAGCCACCACCGACGAGGGTGGGTGGCCGGTCACAGAGATGGAAATCATTGAAATCGGCGCAAGCCTTGTGACCCGCGAAGGCCGCGAAGTCGACCACTTCCAGCGCTTCGTGCGGCCGCGGCGGCGGCCGCAGCTGACCCCGTTCTGCCGCGAGCTGACCCACATCAGCCAGGCCGACGTGGACAGCGCCGTGCCGTTTCGCGAGGTGTGGGCGAGCTTCGAGCGCTGGCTCGGGCATTATCGCGGGCAGCTTCAGGGCTGGGTCAGTTGGGGCGACTACGACCGCCAGCAGTTGCATCAGGAATGGCAGCAGCAGGGGCTCGACAGCCTGCTGCGCAGCCTGCCCCATATCAACCTCAAGCAACGCTTTGCCAAGGCCCGCCACCTGCAGCGCCCCACCGGGCTCAATGGTGCCCTGCAACTGGCCGGCATGCACTTTTGCGGGCAGCAGCACCGGGCCCTGGAAGATGCGCGCAACACGGCGCGGTTACTGCCTTCGACCCTGCCTCCAAATGGCACCTGAAAGCGGATGACGGGGCGGATGGGCTTGGGCATACTGGCCAGCCCTTTTTTCATCTCCCTCTATTCAGGAGTCGCCCATGTTCCAGGTCAACGAGTACTTCAACGGCACCGTCAAGTCGATCGCATTCGCGGGCGAAGAAGGCCCGGCCACCGTGGGCGTCATGGCCCCGGGCGAGTACGAATTCGGTACCGCCAAGCGCGAGATCATGCACGTGGTATCGGGTGCGCTGACCGTGAAGCTGCCGGGTAGCGACAACTGGGAAACCTTCAAGGCTGGCGACAAGTTCAACGTGGCTGCCGACAGCAAGTTCCAGCTGAAAGTGGCAGTGGATACCGCTTACCTGTGCGAGTACCGCGACTAAGCATTGCTATCGGCACGCTCTTTGTAGGAGCGGCCTTGTGTCGCGAAAGGGCCGCAACGCGGCCCCAGCAACTCCGGTTGCGAAGCTTGGATCCTGGGGCTGCTTCGCAGCCCTTTCGCAACACAAGGCCGCTCCTGCAAATCATCTGCCAACCAGGAAGTCTGCTACTTTTTCGGCGGCCGCCTGCATATGCTGCTCATGACTGAACCCCGACGCCTTCAACGGCTTCAGGTCATGGTCCCCCGCCACTAGCCAGCACACCTCGATCGCCGGCGACAACACATACCCCGCCACCGCCTCGCGATTGCCCAGCGCATCCCGCTCGCCCTGCACGATCAACGTCGGCGTCTTCAGATCGGCCAGGTGCTCGACCCGTGGCTTCTCCGGTTTGCCCACCGCATAGAACGGGTAGCCCAGGCACACCAGCGCATCCGCGCCCAATTCGTCAGCCACCAGGCTGGCCATGCGCCCGCCCATGGACTTGCCGCCCACGGCAAGCTTGCCCGCGACCAAAGGTCGCACCTGCCGGTACACCTCGCGCCAGCATTCCAGTAAAACCTTTTGCGGATTCGGCGGCCGCTTGCCGCCGCCAACCCTGCGCTCGGCCATGTACGGAAACTCGAAGCGCACTACCGCTACCCCAAGTGCCGCAAGCCTTTGCGCCATTTCTTCCATGAACCCGCTGTCCATCGGCGCACCGGCGCCATGGGCCAGGATCAGGCAGCCCTTGTAGCCGTCTTTGCCCTGCGCCTGGGCAGGATCGCAGCGCAAGCCTGGGACATTTGCGACCTTCGCCCATTGATCCCCGTCAATACCGGCACTTTGCCCATTAATCATGCTTGCCTCGCTGTAAAGCCTGCCAAATAACCGTGGATGGGAACCCATACATGAACACAACCAGCAGTACCGCCTATAACTACAAGGTGGTCCGCCAATTCGCCATCATGACGGTGGTGTGGGGAATCGTCGGGATGGGGCTCGGCGTCTTCATCGCCGCCCAGCTCGCCTGGCCTTCCCTCAACTTCGACCTCCCCTGGACCAGCTTCGGCCGCCTGCGGCCCCTGCATACCAATGCGGTGATCTTCGCCTTCGGCGGCTGCGCACTGTTCGCCACCTCCTATTATTCGGTGCAACGCACCTGCCAGACCACCCTGTTTTCGCCCAGGTTGGCGGCGTTCACCTTCTGGGGCTGGCAACTGGTGATCGTGCTGGCGGCCATCAGCCTGCCACTGGGCTACACCAGCTCCAAGGAGTACGCCGAGCTGGAATGGCCGATCGACATCCTGATCACCATTGTCTGGGTCTGCTATGCCATCGTGTTCTTCGGCACGCTGATGAAGCGCAACACCAAGCACATCTACGTGGGTAACTGGTTCTTCGGCGCCTTTATCCTGACTGTGGCGCTGCTGCATCTGGTCAACAACCTGGAACTGCCGGTCAGCCTGACCAAGTCGTATTCGGTGTATGCCGGCGCCACCGACGCCATGGTGCAATGGTGGTACGGCCACAACGCGGTGGGCTTCTTCCTGACCGCGGGCTTCCTGGGGATGATGTACTACTACGTGCCCAAGCAGGCCGAACGCCCGGTGTATTCCTATCGCTTGTCGATCGTGCACTTCTGGGCGCTGATCACCCTGTACATCTGGGCCGGCCCGCACCACCTGCACTACACCGCCCTGCCCGACTGGGCGCAGTCGCTGGGCATGGTGATGTCGCTGATCCTGCTGGCACCCAGCTGGGGCGGCATGATCAACGGCATGATGACCTTGTCGGGTGCCTGGCACAAACTGCGCAGCGACCCGATCTTGCGCTTCCTGGTGGTGTCGCTGGCGTTCTACGGCATGTCCACCTTCGAAGGGCCGATGATGGCCATCAAGACGGTCAACGCCCTGTCTCACTACACCGACTGGACCATCGGCCACGTGCACGCCGGCGCGCTCGGCTGGGTGGCGATGATCTCGATCGGCGCGCTGTACCACACCATCCCGAAAGTGTTCGGCAAAGAACGCATGCACAGCCTCGGCCTGATCAACGCGCACTTCTGGCTGGCTACCATCGGCACTGTGCTGTACATCGCCTCGATGTGGGTCAACGGCATCGCCCAGGGCCTGATGTGGCGTGCGGTCAACAGTGACGGCACGCTCACCTACTCGTTCGTGGAAACCCTGGTGGCCAGCCACCCAGGCTTCGTGGTGCGCTTCGTCGGCGGCGCGATCTTCCTCAGCGGCATGTTCCTGATGGCCTGGAACACCTGGCGCACCGTCCGTTCGCCGGCGCTCGATATCGCCCCTGCGAACGCCCAGCTGGCTTGAGGAGACCTGCCTGATGAAACATGAAGTCATCGAGAAAAACGTCGGCCTGCTGGCCCTGCTGATGGTGTTCGCCGTCAGTATCGGCGGCCTGACCCAGATCGTCCCGCTGTTCTTCCAGGATGTGACCAACAAGCCGGTGGAGGGCATGAAGCCCTACACGGCGCTGCAACTGGAAGGCCGCGACATCTACATCCGCGAAGGCTGCGTGGGCTGCCACTCGCAGATGATCCGCCCGTTCCGCGCCGAAACCGAACGCTACGGCCACTACTCGGTGGCCGGCGAGAGCGTGTGGGACCACCCGTTCCTGTGGGGCTCCAAACGCACCGGGCCGGACCTGGCCAGGGTCGGTGGCCGCTACTCGGACGACTGGCACCGCGCGCACCTGTACAACCCGCGCAACGTGGTACCGGAGTCGAAGATGCCGTCGTACCCGTGGCTGGTGGCCGAGCAGGTCGACAACAGCCACACCGACACCAAGATGCGCACCCTGCGCACCCTCGGCGTGCCGTACACCGACGAAGACATTGCCGGGGCCCGCGAGGCGGTCAAGGGCAAGACCGAGATGGATGCCCTGGTCGCCTACCTGCAGGTGCTCGGCACCGCGATCAAGAACAAGAGGTGACTGCGATGGAAATGGACATCGGCATGATCCGCGGTCTGGGCACCCTGGTGGTGATGATCGCCTTCATCGGCCTCAGCCTGTGGGTATTCAACCGCCGCCGCGACCGTGATTTCGCCGAAGCGCGCCTGCTGCCCTTCGACGACGACCGCCTGCCCGCTGCCGGGCAGGAACCTGCCAAGACTGCCGTTAGGAGTAATGGGCAATGACCACCTTCTGGAGTACGTACATCAGCGTACTGACCATCGGCAGCCTGATCGGCCTGACCTGGCTGTTGCTGTCGACCCGCAAGGGCCAGAGCAACAACACCACCGACCAGACCATGGGCCACAGCTTTGACGGCATCGAGGAATACGACAACCCGCTGCCCAAGTGGTGGTTCTGGCTGTTCGTCGGCACCCTGGTGTTCTCGGTCGGCTACCTGATCCTCTACCCGGGCCTGGGCAACTGGAAAGGTATCCTGCCGGGCTATGAAAACGGCTGGACCGGCGTCAACGAATGGCAAAAGGAAATGGACAAGGCGGATGCCAGGTTCGGCCCGATCTTCGCCAGGTACGCCGCCATGCCAGTCGAGGAAGTGGCCAAGGACCCGCAAGCGCTGAAGATGGGCGGGCGCCTGTTCGCATCGAACTGTTCGGTGTGCCATGGCTCGGACGCCAAGGGTGCCTATGGCTTCCCCAACCTCACCGACAAGGACTGGCGTTGGGGTGGCGAGCCGGAAACCATCAAGGCTTCGATCATGAACGGCCGCCACGGTGTGATGCCGGCCTGGGCGCAAGTGATCGGCGAGCAGGGCGTGGCGGATGTGGCTGCGTTCGTGCTGACCAACCTCGATGGCCGCAGCCTGCCGGAAGGGATCAAGGCCGACGCGGCCAAGGGCAAGGAGGTTTTCGCCGCCAACTGCGTGGCCTGCCACGGGCCGGAAGGGAAAGGTACAGCGGCCATGGGGGCGCCGGACCTGACTCATCCGCAGGCGTTCATCTATGGTTCGAGCTTTGCGCAGCTGCAGCAGACCATTCGCTATGGTCGCCAGGGGCAGATGCCGGCGCAGGCCGAGATCCAGGGTAATGACAAAGTGCATCTGTTGGCGGCTTATGTGTACAGCCTGTCGCAGGAGCCTGAAAACCTCACCGCCCAGTAACACCCGGGGGCTGCTTTGCAGCCCATCGCCGGCAAGCCAGCTCCCACAGGTACAGCGCAAGACTTCAGCGTTGTGAAATCCTGTGGGAGCTGGCTTGCCGGCGATAGGGTCGCAAAGCGGTCCCCGCTCTTGCCCGCCACATACCCTCCCTTGCACCCCCTCCGAACACAACTAAGCTTGTTGCCTCAGCGGGCGTCGCTCCAAAAGGGCCGACGCAGACGCGGCGCATGGCCTGTCGCCGCCCCGATAAAAGCCTGACCGATCGATCAGAAAAATATGAAAAACGGTACACATTACAAATATTTATTTGTGTACAATCGTTCAGACCCGATCGCTGCGGGACATCAGTGAACGGGCCCGGACACGGGTCGGCGTACCAAAGTTGCGTTGCGGTAACCGCGGTGGTTATCAATACTGGCGCCGATTTTTCGACCAACAAGAACATCAAAACCGTGGAACCTTAGAATGAGCACAGCAATCAGTCCGACTGCTTATAACTATAAGGTCGTCCGCCAGTTCGCCATCATGACGGTGGTCTGGGGGATCCTTGGCATGGGCCTCGGCGTCTTCATCGCCTCGCAGCTGGTGTGGCCGCAACTGAACCTGGACCTGCCCTGGACCAGCTTCGGCCGCCTGCGCCCGCTGCACACCAACCTGGTGATCTTCGCCTTCGGCGGCTGTGCGCTGTTCGGCACCAGCTACTACGTGGTGCAGCGCACCTGCCAGACCCGGCTGATCTCCGACAGCATGGCCGCCTTCACCTTCTGGGGCTGGCAGGCAGTGATCGTCGGCGCACTGATCACCCTGCCGATGGGCTACACCACCACCAAGGAATACGCCGAGCTCGAATGGCCGCTGGCAATCCTGCTGGCCATCGTCTGGGTCACCTACGGGCTGGTGTTCTTCGGCACCATCGTCAAGCGCAAGACCAAGCACATCTATGTCGGCAACTGGTTCTACGGTGCCTTCATCGTGGTCACCGCGATGCTGCACATCGTCAACCACATCTCGCTGCCGGTAAGCCTGTTCAAGTCATATTCGGCCTACGCCGGCGCCACCGACGCGATGATCCAGTGGTGGTACGGCCACAACGCGGTGGGCTTCTTCCTGACCACCGGTTTCCTGGGGATGATGTACTACTTCGTGCCCAAACAGGCCGAGCGGCCGATCTACTCGTATCGGCTGTCGATCGTGCACTTCTGGGCGCTGATCACTCTGTACATCTGGGCCGGCCCGCACCACCTGCACTACACCGCCCTGCCTGACTGGGCGCAGTCGCTGGGCATGGTGATGTCGATCATCCTGCTGGCGCCAAGCTGGGGCGGCATGATCAACGGCATGATGACGTTGTCCGGCGCCTGGCACAAACTGCGCACCGACCCGATCCTGCGCTTCCTGGTGGTGTCGCTGGCGTTCTACGGCATGTCCACCTTCGAAGGCCCGATGATGGCCATCAAGACCGTCAACTCGCTGTCGCACTACACCGACTGGACCATCGGCCACGTGCACGCCGGCGCCCTCGGCTGGGTGGCGATGATCTCCATCGGTGCCGTGTACCACATGATCCCGCGCCTGTATGGCCGCGAGCAGATGCACAGCGTCGGCCTGATCAACGCGCACTTCTGGCTGGCCACCATCGGTACCGTGCTGTACATCGCCTCGATGTGGGTCAACGGCATCACCCAAGGCCTGATGTGGCGCGCCATCAACGATGACGGCACCCTCACCTACTCCTTCGTCGAAGCCCTGCAGGCCAGCCACCCGGGCTATATCGTCCGCGCGCTGGGCGGTGCGTTCTTCGCCAGCGGCATGCTGCTGATGGCCTACAACGTGTTCCGTACCGTACGTGCCGCCAACCCGGTAGAGGCTGAGGAAGCCGCCAAGATTGTTGTCGTGGGAGCGCACTGATGAAGCATGAAGCCGTCGAGAAGAACATAGGCCTGCTGGCCTTCTTCATGGTCATCGCCGTGAGCGTCGGTGGCCTGACCCAGATCGTCCCGCTGTTTTTCCAGGATGTGACCAACAAGCCGGTGGAAGGCATGAAGCCGCGCACCGCGCTGGAGCTGGAAGGCCGCGACATCTACATCCGCGAGGGCTGCGTGGGCTGCCACTCGCAGATGATCCGCCCGTTCCGCGCCGAAACCGAACGCTACGGCCACTACTCGGTGGCTGGCGAGAGCGTGTGGGACCACCCGTTCCTGTGGGGCTCCAAGCGAACCGGGCCGGACCTGGCCCGGGTCGGTGGCCGCTACTCCGATGACTGGCACCGTGCGCACCTGTACAACCCGCGCAACGTGGTACCGGAATCGAAGATGCCGTCCTACCCCTGGCTGGTCGAGAACAAGCTCGACGGCAAGGACACCGCGAAGAAGATGGAAGTGCTGCGCACACTCGGCACCCCGTACACCGACGCCGACATCGCCGGCGCGCGTGACGCGGTCAAGGGCAAGACCGAAATGGACGCCATCGTTGCGTACCTGCAGGGTCTTGGCACCATCATCAAGAGCAAACGGTGACGCTGATGGATATCGGGATGATTCGCGGCCTGGGCACCGTGGTGGTGATGGTGGCCTTCGTGGGCCTGGCGCTGTGGGTGTTCAACCCGCGGCGTAAAAAGGACTTCGACGAAGCGACCCAGCTGCCCTTCGCAGATGACCCCGATGCCAGCCGCCACGTTGAGCACGAGCACGCAAAAGCTTCTGGGAGCAAAAAACAATGACAACCTTCTGGAGTCTGTACGTTACCGTCCTGACCCTGGGCACCATCTTCGCGCTGACCTGGCTGTTGCTGTCGACCCGCAAGGGCCAGCGCGAGGAGGTGACCGATGAAACTGTGGGGCACGCCTTCGACGGCATCGAGGAATACGACAACCCGCTGCCGAAATGGTGGTTCTGGCTGTTCGTCGGCACCATCATCTTCGCCCTCGGCTACCTGGTGCTATACCCGGGCCTGGGCAACTGGAAAGGCATCCTGCCGGGCTATTCGTACCTGGACAGCGAGAAGCAGACCGAGTTTTCCAACGGCCAGCCGGGCTGGACCGGCGTGCACGAGTGGGAAAAGGAAATGGCCAAGGCCGACGCACGCTTCGGGCCGATCTTCGCCAAGTTTGCCGCCATGCCCATCGAAGAGGTGGCCAAGGACCCGCAGGCGCTGAAAATGGGCGCGCGGCTGTTCGCCTCCAACTGCTCGGTGTGCCACGGTTCCGACGCCAAGGGTGCCTTCGGCTTCCCCAACCTGACCGACAACGACTGGCGCTGGGGCGGCGAGCCGGAAACCATCAAGACCACCATCATGGGCGGCCGCCACGGCGTGATGCCGGGCTGGGCCGAGGTGATCGGTGACCAGGGCGTGGCCGACGTGGCTGCGTTCGTGGTCAGCAAGCTCGATGGCCGTACCCTGCCAGAGGGCGCGAAGGCCGATGCCGAGAACGGGCAGAAGATCTTCGCAGCCAACTGCGTGGCCTGCCACGGGCCGGAGGGCAAGGGCACGCCGGCCATGGGCGCACCGAACCTGACCCACCCGCAGGCGTTCATCTATGGGTCGAGCTTTGCGCAACTGCAGCAGACCATTCGCTATGGCCGTCAGGGGCAGATGCCGGCCCAGGAGCAGATGCAGGGTAACGACAAGGTGCATTTGCTGGCGGCTTACGTGTACAGCCTCTCGCACAAGGACCAGGAACAGGCCAAGGCTGAGTAGGCAGGCCTGGCCCTTTCGCGGCTAAAGCCGCTCCCACAGGATAATGCAATCGCTGTGGGAGCGGCTTTAGCCGCGAAGAAGCCGGTACTGGCACAGCATTTCTTGCAGGCAAATGACCTGGATCAATTGACACCTGCCATAACACGTTTCACACCCCAAACCCAACGCGACTAAAGGTCGCAGCGAGGTCCCATACCGCCACCAGCGGCGTATCATGGACCGCAGAGCGCTAGCAGATTGCGCGAGACTGCGGCCGGCACGCACTGGCCGCGGCGTTTCTCCACTGCCGTGGGACTTGATGATGAGCAAGCAAATTCCGGTACATGATGTAACCCCGCCTGCCAACAAAGGGAAGGATTCCGTCGACCTCTACGCCTCCCGCGAGAAAATCTACACCCGCGCCTTCACCGGCGTATTCCGCCGCCTGCGCATGGTTGGCGGGGCGCTGCTGTTCCTGCTGTACTTCGGCACCGTCTGGCTGAACTGGGGCGGGCACCAGGCCGTGTGGTGGAACCTGCCCGAACGCAAGTTCTACATCTTCGGCGCCACCATTTGGCCACAGGACTTCATCCTGCTCTCGGGCATCCTCATCGTCGCCGCCTTCGGCCTGTTCTTCGTCACTGTCTATGCCGGGCGCGTGTGGTGCGGCTACACCTGCCCGCAAAGCGTGTGGACGTGGATCTTCATGTGGTGCGAAAAGGTCACCGAAGGCGATCGCAACCAGCGCATGAAACTGGACAAGTCGCCCATGAGCGGCAACAAGTTCCTGCGCAAGTTCGCCAAGCACAGCCTGTGGCTGCTGATCGGCTTTGTCACCGGCATGACCTTCGTCGGCTACTTCTCGCCGATCCGTGAACTGGTCATCGAATTCTTCACCGGCCAGGCCGACGGCTGGGCCTACTTCTGGGTCGGTTTCTTCACCCTCGCCACCTACGGCAACGCCGGATGGCTGCGCGAACAGGTGTGCGTTTACATGTGCCCGTATGCACGCTTCCAGAGCGTGATGTTCGACAAGGACACGCTGATCGTTTCCTACGACCCGCGCCGTGGCGAAACCCGTGGCCCGCGCAAGAAAGACGCCGACTACAAAGCCCAGGGCCTGGGCGACTGCATCGACTGCACGATGTGCGTGCAAGTCTGCCCTACCGGCATCGACATCCGTGATGGCCTGCAGATCGAGTGCATCGGCTGCGCCGCCTGCATCGACGCCTGCGACAGCATCATGGACAAGATGAACTACCCCAAAGGCCTGATCAGCTATACCACCGAGCACAACCTGTCCGGGCAGAAGACCCACATGCTGCGCCCGCGCCTGATCGGCTATGCCGCCGTGCTGCTGGTGATGATGATCGGCCTGGCCACTGCCTTCGCCACCCGCTCGCTGGTCGGCTTCGACGTCAGCAAGGACCGCGTGCTGTACCGTGAGAATGCCCAGGGCCGAATCGAGAACGTGTACAGCCTGAAGGTGATGAACAAGGACCAGCGCGACCACGTCTACGTGCTGGAGGCCGCCGGCCTGCCGGACCTCAAGCTGGAAGGCCAGCGCGAGATCCGCGTCGCCGCCGGTGACATCGTCAGCCTGCCGGTGCAGCTGTCGGTAGCCCCTGAAAAACTGCCGTCGACCACCAACGAAATCACCTTCATCCTCAAGAGCGCCGACGACAGCGACGCCCAGGTTGAAGCCAAGAGCCGCTTCATCGGCCCACAGATCCGCTAACAGAGAGATATCGCACAATGCCTGCCGCCACCGCTACCAGCCCCTGGTACAAGCACCTCTGGCCCTGGATCATCATTGGCATCCTCACCACCTCGGTGTGCCTGAGCCTGACCATGGTCAGCATCGCCGTGAGCAACCCGGACAACCTGGTGAACGACAACTACTACGAGGCAGGCAAGGGCATCAACCGCTCGCTGGACCGTGAACTGCTGGCGCAGAACCTGAACCTGAAAGCCAGCGTACACCTGGACGAGCTGACCGGCGAAGTGGACCTGCGCCTGGCCGGCAACAGCGACCCGCAGAGCCTGGAACTGAACCTGATTTCGCCGACCCAGCCGCAGAAGGACCGCAAGGTACTGCTGAGCCGGGTCGAGGCCGGGCGTTACGTGGGGCAGCTGGAGGATGAGGTCGACGGGCGCCGCTTTGTGGAACTGCTGGGTAGCGAAGGTGGCCAGGTGTGGCGCTTGTTCGAGGAGGAAAAGGTCGAGCATGGCGTGACCTTGCAACTGGGTGACGAAGCCATCCAGGGCGCCGAGCACCATTAACCAAATCACCGCCGCCAATCCCTGTGGGAGCGGGTTTACCCGCGAATGCGTCAGACCTGAGCCCATCATTACCTGAGCTGACGCATTCGCGGGTGAACCCGCTCCCACTGGTACTGTGACCGGCCCGCGCTATGTGCAAGGCAATGATGTGATGACCCAACCCACCCCCTGCTACCACTGCGCCCTGCCCGTCCCGGCCGGCAACCGCTTCAGCGCCGTGGTCCTCGGCCAGCCCAGGCAGTTCTGCTGCCCCGGCTGCCAGGCAGTTGCCGAGTCGATCGTTGCCGGCGGCCTGGAGCACTATTACCAGCACCGCAGCGACAACAGCGCCAACCCCGAAGCCCTGCCCAGGCAGTTGCAGGACGAACTGGCCCTGTACGACCGCAGCGACGTGCAACAAAGCTTCGTCCGCCACCAGGGCCAGCTGGCCGAAACCACCCTGCTGGTCGAAGGCATCAGCTGCGCCGCCTGCGGCTGGCTGATCGAAAAGCACCTGCGCAATCTGCCTGCCGTCGCCGAAGCCCGCCTCAACCTGTCCAACCACCGCCTGCTGCTGAGCTGGGACGACCAGCAGCTGCCGCTGTCACGCCTGCTCGCCGAGCTGCGCCAGATCGGCTACGCCGCCCACCCGTACCAGCCGGACCAGGCTGCCGAGCAGCTGGCCCGGGAAAACCGCAGCGCCCTGCGCCGGCTGGGCGTGGCCGGGCTGCTGTGGTTCCAGGCGATGATGGCGACCATGGCCACCTGGCCGGAATTCAACATCGACCTGTCGCCCGAATTGCACACCATCCTGCGTTGGGTGGCGCTGTTTCTCACCATCCCCATCGCGTTCTACAGCTGTGCGCCGTTCTTCAAGGGTGCAGCGCGCGACCTGCGCACCCGCCACCTGACCATGGACGTGTCGGTATCGTTGGCCATCGCCCTGGCGTTCGGTGCAGGTATCTGGACCGCAATCACCGGCAGCGGCGAGCTGTATTTCGACACCGTGGGCATGTTTGCGCTGTTCCTGCTGACCGGCCGCTACCTGGAACGCCGCGCCCGCGAACGCACTGCCGCGGCCACCGCGCAGCTGGTCAACCTGCTGCCGGCTTCCTGCCTGCGCCTGGACGCCATTGGCCGCAGCGAGCGCATCCTGCTCAGCGAGCTGCACTGCGGTGACACGGTGCAGGTGCTGCCGGGTGCAGTCATCCCCGCCGACGGGCGCATCGTCGAAGGCCGCTCCAGCGTCGACGAATCGCTGCTGACCGGGGAATACCTGCCGCAACCGCGCCGGGTTGGCGAACGGGTCACTGGCGGCACACTGAACGTCGAGAGCACCCTCAACGTGGAAGTCGAAGCCCTCGGCCACGATTCGCGGCTGTCGGCCATCGTTCGCCTGCTGGAGCGGGCCCAGACCGAAAAACCGCGCCTGGCGGAAATCGCCGACCGGGCCTCGCAGTGGTTCCTGTTGTTCTCGCTGCTGGCGGCCGCGGCCATCGGCCTGTGGTGGTGGCACCACGACCCTTCACGGGCATTCTGGATTGTCCTGGCCATGCTGGTAGCGACCTGCCCGTGCGCCCTGTCGCTGGCCACGCCAACGGCGCTGACGGCAGCCACCGGCACCCTGCACAAGCTCGGCCTGCTGATCACCCGCGGGCATGTGCTGGAAGGCTTGAGCCAGATCGATACCGTGATTTTCGACAAGACCGGTACGCTGACCGAAGGCCGCCTGACCCTGCGCAGCATTCGCCCGCTCGGCAACCTGGCTGCCGACCACTGCCTGGCCCTGGCGGCAGCCCTGGAAAACCGCTCCGAGCACCCCATCGCCCGCGCCTTCGGCCGCACCGCCACACCGGCCGACGACGTGCAGACCATGCCCGGCCTGGGCCTGGAAGGGCTGGTCGAAGGCCAGCGCCTGCGCATTGGCCAGGCCACCTTCGTCTGCGCCCTGAGCGGCGCAGAAATCCCCGGCGTGCCAGAGCCTCGCGGCCAGTGGCTGCTACTGGGCGACCGCCAGGGGCCGCTGGCCTGGTTCGGCCTGGACGACCGCCTGCGCGACGATGCCCCGGCCCTGCTGGCCGCCTGCAAGGCCCGTGGCTGGCGCACGTTGCTGTTGTCGGGCGACAGCTCACCGATGGTCGCTGAAGTGGCCGCGCAACTGGGCATTGACGAAGCTATTGGCGGCCTGCGTCCGGACGACAAGCTGGACCGCCTGAAGGCACTGCAAGCGGCCGGGTGCAAGGTGCTGATGCTGGGCGACGGGGTCAACGACGTACCCGTGCTGGCCGCTGCCGACATCAGCATCGCCATGGGCAGCGCCACCGACCTGGCCAAGACCAGCGCCGATGCCGTGCTGCTGTCCAACCGCCTGCAGGCGCTGGTGCAGGCCTTCGAACTGGCCCGCCGCACCCGCCGCAACATCCTCGAGAATCTGCTCTGGGCGACCCTGTATAATGGCCTGATGCTGCCGTTTGCCGCGCTCGGCTGGATCACCCCGGTATGGGCCGCCATCGGCATGTCGATCAGCTCGCTGATCGTGGTGCTCAATGCCCTGCGCCTGACCCGCATGCCGGCATCGGGCTTGCCGACACCTGCAACCCACTTGCCCGCGAGGAAGTCGCCATGCCCGCCCTCTATGTCATGATCCCCGCGGCCCTGCTGCTGGTCGGCGTGGCCGTGTACATCTTCTTCTGGGCGGTGGACAGCGGCCAGTACGACGACCTCGAAGGCCCTGCCCACAGCATCCTGTTCGACGACCAGGACCCGCGCCACCAGGCGGCAGTGAACGCTGACGACGCCCCGGCTGACGCCGACAAGGAACCACCACCCCGTGCCTGACCTGCTTCCCCTGCTCGGCTCGGCTTTGATCCTCGGTCTGCTCGGCGGCGGCCACTGCCTGGGCATGTGCGGCGGCCTGATGGGCGCGCTGACCCTGGCCATCCCGCCCGAGCAACGCGGTCGGCGCCTGCGCCTGCTGCTGGCGTACAACCTTGGGCGTGTGCTGAGCTATGCCAGTGCCGGCCTGTTGCTGGGCCTGGCCGGCTGGGCCGTGGCCAGCAGCCCGGCGGCGCTGGCGCTGCGGGTGCTGGCAGCGCTGCTGCTGATTGCCATGGGGCTGTACCTGGCCGGCTGGTGGAGCGGGTTGACCCGTATCGAAGCCCTGGGCCGTGGGCTGTGGCGGCATGTCCAGCCGGTGGCGTCGCGCTTGCTGCCGGTATCCAGCCTGCCCCGCGCGTTGCTGCTCGGGGCCTTGTGGGGGTGGTTGCCGTGCGGGCTGGTGTACAGCACCCTGCTGTGGGCGGCCAGCCAGGGCAATGCTGGCCATAGCGCAGCGCTGATGCTGGCGTTCGGGCTGGGAACCTGGCCGGTGTTGCTGGCCACGGGTCTGGCGGCGGAGCAGGTCAACAGGTTGTTGAAACGGCGCAGTGTGCGCGTTGCCGGCGGTGTGCTGGTGATCCTGTTCGGGGTATGGACCCTGCCCGGCCCGCACCAGCATTGGCTGATGGGGCATTGAAAGGGGCAGCACAAAGCTTGAGACTTGCACGCCCCCCTGTGGGAGCTGGCTTGCCGGCGATTGGGCCGCACAGCGGCCCTCGATAGCACGCCGACTCCCCTTGATACAAATCAACACAGATTCCTACGCGCGACCATAGACTCCGGTGCACTGCTGCTCTTTCCAGGGACCGCCTTCATGCTCGACGACCTACGTTGGGATACCGACCTGATCCGCCGCTACGATCTGGCCGGGCCACGCTATACCTCCTATCCGACCGCCGTGCAGCTGCACAGCGAAGTGGGCTCGTTCGACCTGCTCCACGCCCTGCGCGAAAGCCGCAGGGCGGTGCGCCCTCTGTCGCTGTACGTGCACGTGCCGTTCTGCGCCAACATCTGCTACTACTGCGCCTGCAACAAGGTCATCACCAAAGACCGCGCCCGCGCTGCGCCCTACCTGCAGCGCCTGGAGCAGGAAATCCGCCTGATCGCCTGCCACCTGGCGCCTGGGCAACGGGTCGAGCAACTGCATTTGGGCGGCGGCACGCCGACCTTCCTCAGCCATGTGGAATTGCGCCAGCTGATGGCCACCCTGCGCCAGCATTTCCACTTGCTGGAGGACGATTCCGGGGACTACGGCATCGAGCTCGACCCCCGCGAGGCCGACTGGTCGACCATGGGCCTGCTGCGCGAGCTGGGCTTCAACCGCGTCAGCCTCGGCGTGCAGGACCTCGACCCGGCCGTGCAGCGCGCAGTCAACCGCCTGCAAAGCCTGGAGCAGACCCGCACCCTGATCGAGGCTGCGCGCACGCTGCAGTTCCGCTCGGTCAACCTCGACCTCATCTACGGGCTGCCCAAGCAAACCCCGGAAGGCTTTGCCCGTACCGTCGAAGAAGTGATCCGCCTGCAACCCGACCGGCTCTCGGTGTTCAACTACGCCCACCTGCCCGAGCGGTTCATGCCACAGCGGCGCATCGACAGCAACGACCTGCCCAGCGCGGCCGCCAAGCTGGAGATGCTGCACGCGACCATCGACCAGCTGACCGCAGCCGGCTACCGCTACATCGGCATGGACCACTTCGCCCTGCCCGACGACGAGCTGGCGATTGCCCAGGAAGAAGGCACCCTGCAGCGCAATTTCCAGGGCTACACCACCCATGGCCATTGCGACCTGATCGGGCTGGGCGTGTCGGCCATCAGCCAGATCGGCGACCTGTATTGCCAGAACAGCAGCGACCTCGCCACCTACCAGGAAAGCCTGTCCAACGCCCAGCTGGCCACCCAGCGTGGTCTGCTCTGCAGCCAGGACGACCGCGTACGCCGGGCGGTGATCCAGCAGCTGATCTGCCATTTCGAACTGGACTTCGAGCCCATCGAACAGGCTTTCACCCTCGACTTTCGCGGCTACTTCAACGACCTCTGGCCCCAGCTGCTGAACTTGCAGCGCGACGGCCTGATCAGCCTGGACGACAAGGGCATCCGCATCCTGCCAGCTGGCCGCCTGCTGGCGCGCTCGGTGTGCATGGTGTTCGACGCCTACCTGGCGATGCAGAACCGCCAACGCTTCTCACGGGTGATCTGAACACCGAGTCGTTCGACCGCATGGACAAGTTTCCTTGTCGGGCACACTATTGGGCACACAAGGACTCCCGGCAGGCCACTGCCGGGGTTTCGCCACGGCGCACCATCATCGCGCACGCTGGCCTACACCCTGTGTCGTGGGTTACCCTTACGACTTATGTGTGCTTTCCCACAAGGATCGATTCAAATGTCCGAGCCAGTCAAACTGCGCCCACACAACCAGGCCCATTGCAAGGATTGCAGCCTGGCCCCCCTGTGCCTGCCTCTTTCACTGAATCTGGAAGACATGGATGCACTGGATGAAATCGTCAAGCGCGGGCGACCGCTGAAAAAAGGCGAGTTCCTGTTCCGCCAGGGGGACAGTTTTGGCTCGGTTTACGCAGTACGTTCCGGCGCCCTGAAAACCTTCAGCCTGAGCGACAGCGGCGAGGAGCAGATCACCGGCTTCCACCTGCCCAGCGAGCTGGTCGGCCTGTCGGGCATGGATACCGAAGCCTATCCGGTATCGGCCCAGGCTCAGGAAACCACTTCGGTGTGCGAAATCCCCTTCGAGCGCCTCGACGAGCTGTCGGTGCAACTGCCGCAGCTACGCCGCCAGCTGATGCGGGTGATGAGCCGGGAGATTCGTGACGACCAGCAAATGATGCTGCTGCTGTCGAAAAAGACCGCTGACGAGCGCATCGCCACCTTCCTGGTCAACCTGTCCGCACGTTTCCGCGCACGCGGCTATTCGGCCAACCAGTTCCGCCTGAGCATGTCGCGCAACGAAATCGGCAATTACCTGGGCCTGGCGGTGGAAACCGTGTCGCGGGTGTTCACCCGCTTCCAGCAGAACGGCCTGCTGCGCGCCGAAGGCAAGGAAGTGCACATCCTCGACCCGATCCAGCTGTGTGCGCTGGCCGGTGGCGCAATCGAGGCCTGAGGCCTGCGTTTAGCGGGTATACTTGGCCATTCGTTTTCCCAGGATACCCGCAACAATGCACAGCGACGCTTTCGACCTCAAAGCCCTGATCCGCCCGGTAGTGGACTTCCCGAAACCAGGCGTGATCTTCCGCGACATCACCCCGCTGTTCCAGTCGCCGCGTGGGCTGCGCTATGTCGCCGACCAGTTCATCGAGCGCTATGTCGAGGCTGAATTCAGCCACATCGGCGCCATGGACGCGCGGGGCTTCCTGATCGGCTCGATCATCGCGCACCAGTTGAACAAGCCGCTGATCCTGTTCCGCAAGCAAGGCAAGCTGCCGGCTGACGTGCTTAGCGAGGGTTACCAGACCGAATACGGCGAAGCCTTCCTGGAAGTGCATGCCGACAGCCTGTGCGAAGGGGATTCGGTGCTGATCTTCGACGACCTGATTGCTACGGGCGGTACCCTGCTGGCAGCAGCGAACCTGGTGCGTAGGACCGGGGCGCAGGTGTTTGAGGCGGCGGCGATCATCGACCTGCCAGAGCTGGAGGGGTCGCGCCGGCTGCAGGCGGCCGGGGTGCCTACCTTCTGCCTTACCGAATTTTCTCTCAGCGAATACTGATTATTCGGGGCCGCAAAGCGGCCCCCGACAATTCCGAATCAGAGCGAAATCGGCCGCCGCCCTGCAAAGGCGTGGGCCAAGGTCCCACCATCCACCAGCTCCAGCTCGCCGCCCAGCGGCACGCCATGGGCAATGCGCGACGCCACCAGGCCCTTCTCGTTCAGCAACTGCGCAATGTAATGCGCCGTCGCCTCACCCTCCACCGTCGGGTTGGTCGCCAGGATCACCTCAGTGAAGGTGCCCTGCTCCTCGATCCGCGCCATCAGCTGCGGAATACCGATCGCCTCCGGCCCCAGGCCGTCCAGCGGCGACAAGTGGCCCTTGAGCACGAAGTAACGGCCCCGGTAGCCGGTCTGCTCCACCGCATACACATCCACCGGGCCCTCGACCACGCACAGCTGGGTGTCGTCACGACGCGTATCGGCGCATTGCGGGCACAGCTCCTGCTCGGTCAAGGTACGGCACTGGCGGCAGTGGCCCACCCCTTCCATGGCCTGGGTCAGCGCCTGGGCCAGGCGCAGGCCGCCGCTGCGGTCACGCTCGAGCAGTTGCAGGGCCATGCGCTGGGCGGTTTTCTGGCCGACACCCGGCAGAATGCGCAGGCCGTCGATCAATTGGCGGATGAGGGGGCTGAAGCTCATGGGAATGGCCTGACAAATCAATAAGAGGCGGTTTATACCCAGCGTGGGCAGTGGCGTCAAATCAGCCTCCAGCCCCACACCGTCCTTGTAGGCGCGGCCTTGTGTCGCGATGGGGCGCGCAGCGGCCCCAGGAGCTTTGTTTCGCAGCATGAATTGCCGCGGCTGATGCGCAGCCCTATCCGACCGGTCCGGCGCCCCGGCAAGGCCGCTCCTACAAAAGAGCAGACCGCATCTGGCCTGAAATTTCTGCACAAAAAAACCGCCGCTGTTGTCAGCGGCGGTTTCGGTATCGCAATGCCCTTAGAACGGCATCTTGAAGCCCGGAGGCAGTTGCATGCCGGCGGTCATGCCGCCCATCTTGTCCTGGCTGCTCTGCTCGATCTTGCGCACGGCATCGTTAAGCGCGGCGGCGATCAGGTCTTCCAGCACTTCCTTGTCGTCTTCGTCAGTCGACATCAGGCTCTGGTCGATGCTGACGCGCTTCACGTCGTGACGACCGGTCATCACCACGCTCACCAGGCCGCCACCGGACTGACCGGTGACTTCGGCGTTGGCCAGTTCTTCCTGCATCTTGGCCATTTTTTCCTGCATCTGCTGGGCCTGCTTCATCAGGCCGGCCATGCCACCTTTCATCATGGGGTATACCTCGATTGGGTCATGTGATGCGGCCCGGCACCGGGCCGGCCGCATGGTTATCCGTTACTGGCCCTGATTGGCCAGGGCCTCTACAGGCTCAATAGTATCCTGCCGCACCTTGGCACCGAACAACTTGATCATTTGCTGGATCAACGGATCCTGCTCGATCGAGGTAACCGCGTCCTGCTGGCGCTCGGCACGCTTGCGCGCCCCTGCCTGGGCCGGGGTTTCCTGCTCGGGCAGGATCAGCTCGATACGCAGGTTCAGGGTACGCCCCAGGTGCTGGTTGAGCGCATCGTTCAGGCGCCGCTGCTGGGTGGCGTTGAACAGCGCGCCTTGGCCAGGGTCCAGGTGCAGCAGCCAGTCATCGCCATCGGCGGCGATCAGGGTACAGTTTGCCGCGATGTTGCCTGTCATCCCGGACACAGGCAACTGCGGGAATAATTCCAGCCATTGCAGGGCCAGGCCGGTGGCCGGCTTGGCCGCTGGCAGCGGTTGCGCGACAGGTTTGGGCGCCTCTTCCTGGATGTGTTCGGCCAGTTCGTCCAGGTAGCTGAAGCCGACCGGGTCGCTTTCACCGCCGTAATAGTCGTCGTCCAGCGGCGGCTCATCGTCGCGATCCATGCCCACGGCGGCGTAGGCGGACGGATCGAAAGGCGGCGCGTCGGCTTCAGGCCGAGGTGCCGGCCGGGTTGCCGGCGGCGCAGGCTGAGGCGCTGCCTGCGGGGCAGCCAAGGGCTCTGGCACAGGCTCGACCGGCGCAGGCTCGGAGGCTGCGACCGGCTCCTCCCAAGGCAGGTCAACCACCTCGGCAACCGGCTCGGGCACTGAAATGGCCTCGATCTCGGCTTTCAGCGCGGTGTCTGGTTCCTGTTCCGGTTCATGGTCAGCTGTGGCAGGCGGCGGCACTACCAGCGGCGCAGTGGCAGGGGCAGGTTCTGGCGACACAGCCTCGGCAGGGGGCGGCGCCACGGCAACCGCTGGCGCTGCCACCGGGGTTGCAGGATCAGCTGTGGCCTGGCTGATCCCCACTGGCTTTAGCACCGGCTTCGGCGCATCGTCGGTGTCGGCCGGGCGGAACGCCAGCATGCGCAGCAACACCATTTCAAAGCCGCCACGCGGGTCCGGCGCCAAGGGCAGGTCACGGCGACCGATCAGGCCCATCTGGTAGTAGAACTGCACGTCCTCGGCGGGCAGCGCCGACGCCAGCGCCAGCACCCGGTCACGGTCGCCCTGGCCGTTGTCCACGGCCTCTGGCAGCGCCTGGGCAATGGCTACGCGGTGCAGCACATTGAGCATTTCGGCCAGCACGCCAGCCCAGTCCGGCCCCTGCTCGGCCAAGTTGCGCACGGCCTCGAGCAAGGCCCGGGCGTCGCCTTCGAGCAGTGCCTGCAACACACCATAGACCTGGCCGTGGTCAAGGCTGCCAAGCATCGCGCGCACATCGGCCGCCAGCACCTTGCCCTCGCCAAAGGCGATGGCCTGGTCGGTCAGGCTCATGGCGTCGCGCATCGAGCCATCGGCGGCGCGGCCCAGCAGCCACAGGGCATCGGGTTCGAACGGCACGTTCTCAGCGGCCAGCACGTGACTCAGGTGCTCGACCACCCGCTCCGGGCTCATGTTCTTCAGCGAGAACTGCAGGCAGCGCGACAGGATGGTGGCCGGCAGCTTCTGCGGGTCGGTAGTGGCCAGGATGAACTTGACGTAGGGAGGCGGCTCTTCCAGCGTCTTGAGCAAGGCGTTGAACGAGTGGGTCGAGAGCATGTGCACTTCGTCGATCAGGTAGACCTTGAAGCGCCCGCGGCTGGGGGCGTACTGCACGTTATCGAGCAGTTCGCGGGTGTCCTCGACCTTGGTACGGCTGGCGGCGTCGATCTCGATCAGGTCGACGAAGCGGCCCTCGTCGATTTCCCGGCACACCGAACAAGTGCCGCAGGGTGTAGAGGTGATGCCGGTTTCGCAGTTCAGGCACTTGGCGATGATTCGGGCGATGGTAGTCTTGCCCACGCCACGGGTACCGGTAAACAGGTAGGCATGGTGCAGGCGCTGGTTGTCCAAGGCATTGATCAAGGCCTTGAGCACATGGGCCTGGCCGACCATTTCGCGAAACGAGCGCGGACGCCATTTACGTGCAAGAACCTGATAACTCATCGAAAAACCATCGTAGCCTGATCGAGCGGAAGATCGCTAATGCTAGCGGAGCGGGGGCAAAATTGCACCCTGCGCGAGTCGTCTAAGCTTCAATACTGACGCGCTGTCCAGGGAGGATTGCTTTTGCGAACACTGCTGACCCTGTTACTGCTTTGGTGCTCCTGCAGCCTGGCTGAGCAGCCCGTAGTGCGTTTTTCCGTAGCTGAAAGCTGGAGCATGCCACTGGTGCGCATCGAAGGCGACCAGCCGGTGGAGGGTTTGCTGTACGACCTGATGCAGGCCATGGCCAGGGAAGTGGGCGTCCGCCCGGCGTTTCACGTGATGGCCCGCCTGCGCTTGCAGGAGGCCATGAACAGTGGCGATATCGATGTGCGCTGCTATGTGAGCACCCAATGGTTCAATGACAGGCCGGGGGATTTTGTCTGGAGCATCCCGCTGATTCACCAACGTGACGTGCTGGTGGGGGGGGTGGGTGAAAGCCAGCCGATGCCACCTGAGGATCTGCCACCCCAGACGGTCGGCACCGTGCTGGGCTACACCTATTCGACCCTGCAGCCTCTGCTGGACCAAGGCCGATTGCAACGCGAAGACAGCCGCAGCCAGCTGCTGGTGCTGCAGAAGCTGCAGGCGGGGCGGTATCGGCATGCGGTAAGCAACCAGCTGTCGTTGCAGTGGTTCAACCAGGGCTTGCCGGCGCAGCAGCAGCTGCCTGCGCTGGCAGTGCTGGAGGAACAGGACCTGGGGTGCATGGTGCGCAATGATCCGGCGATACCGACGCAGAGGCTGCTGCGGGCCTTGGTGCGGATGAAGCAGTCCGGTGAGATCGAGCGGATTGTGCAGCGGTATGGGGGGATCGGGTTGGTTGGGGTACGGCGGTAGTGCTTGATGGCGCAGCCGTGCCAGCACTGCCGCATCTCCCTATCTCCTCACACCGAAGCCAGCAGCCGCGCACTCACAAACAGCCCTACGCCAAACACGAAGTGCGTGGCCAGGCTCTTAAGGCAGTTACGCGCAGGCATCGGCGTTTTTGACGCAAAGAACCCCGCCCCCATCGCCGGCTGCATGAAGCACAATGGCGCCACGACGGTCAGCACACCTAGCGCCAGCGCTGGCACCAAGGTAGGGACCAGCAACCACCCCTCCCCCGCAACCACCACCAGAAGCACCGCGAACAGCACGCCAATGGCGTAATGAATCACCCAGCCCAACGCCAGTTCATGCCGAACCGGCTCGGCCTTGGCAATCGCCTGATGCCGCACACGCCCGCTCAGCAAATGCCCCGCCCAGCGCCCGACCATGGCCATATTCAACGTGGCGATACCCAGCCGCCTGAGCAGAAGCGCCCACAGGTCCATCACTACCGTGGCACCGATACCAATGGGCAACGCAGCGGAAAATATCGATAAAAATGTCATGCAAAAGCCCTCCAGGATTGACGATCAACACCATGCCGCGCAGCATAGAAGTTGAAGTCAACTTCAAGTCAAGGGCCCGAATGGATATTGCTGACGTCGCCAAGCGCACAGGCGTACGTGCATCGACGCTGCGTTATTACGAGAAGAAAGGCTTGCTCAAGTCCTTGGCCGGACCTGGGCAACGGCGGCAGTTCGCCGCCGATGTTGCGGACCGCCTGGCGTTGATCGCCCTAGGGCAGGCTGCAGGTTTTTCACTGGACGAAGTGGGGGCGATGCTGGTGGACCTGCAGGTAGACCGGCAGATGCTGATGGCTAAGGCGGACGAACTTGATGCGCGGATCAAGCAGTTGCAGGCCATGAGCAAGGGCTTGCGGCACGCAGCGCAATGCCCGGAAGAAGATCATTTGGCATGCCCGAAATTCCGCCGCCTGATGCAGCTAGCTGCGGCGGGGCTTGGGAAAAAAGGGGGCTACACAGGCCTGACGAGATGACAGTCAATGCGTGTGTAATACGCAAAAGGGCTGCCGTGATGCGCTGGCGGTAATAAAAAATATAGAACCGCGCGACTGATCCCGGTTTTGGGATCAGTCGGATGCTTTTTAAACTGGCAGCCACTGAAGTTAGCCAGAGATGCATGGCTTTTTCGGACCATCCCTAAAAAGGTGTGTACCGAATGTTATCGAGATGCACATTTGTACCGCCATCCATGAACTCAAACGACTTGATGGCAGAACTAGGTGAGGTGAATGAAACCCGTGTGGAATGAGGTCGATACCCCGCCGGCTTGGCGTCGGAAAATTTCGGCGCTGGAATGGTAGTAATCACAGTGCCGGCTGCCGTGTAAAAGCGTACTTTATGCGCCCCTCTAAAATCATCCGCGATATCAAAGCTGATCGCCTTGGCCAACCCTCTCAGAGTAAATTTTATATGGGCACCATGGCCCGTAGAAATAATATTCCCCCAGGTTGGATACCAACCATCGCAGCGGCTACACAACAATGAGCAATGGCCTCTGGTCACTGTAACGGTTAGCCCAGGGCACTCTAGTACCGCCCCAAGCGGCAAAGTCCTGGCCCCAACCGACTCAAAATTCTCCTTGGAAACCGCTCCAATAAGCTGCAAATTAAGCACATTGGAAAGAATGACCTGCGTGGTCCCATTGCGTACCAATTCGTAGCGCACAGCAAGGGGTTGAGCAGCACTATCCAGCAGTGATTTCATGTTCTGAGCGAGTACTCGATCAAGCGGCAAATTGAATGTTTTGGCACCCGCACTGGTCAGCAGCATCTTACCGCTTGAGTAATTACCGACCTTGATGACAACTTCATCGCCAAGCGCCAGACTGGGGTGATCGACACGCACGGGGAGTAGATTGTCAATGATTGGTGTCAGGTTCAGTTTGCCGCCCACTTCCAAGGGCACCACTGGAGCGCCAATGAAATTCTTCTGCATCGCTGCGGTTGCCACGGTGAAGACAAAATCAGCGGATGCAGCAATAGGCTTTCCTGGCCATTCGACCGCGTAGTATACCGTCATTTCTACAGGCGCTGCACCTTCTAACTCATAGACAGAGCGAGGCACAGTGAATCGAAAGGGTCCGTTATCATCTTTAGAGACTTTCAGTTCGTCGCGATAATAATCACCTTCAGAGGTTTCCCAATGCAGGTAAATCGTGCACGGGGCCGGTTGCTCAGCACCCTCAGGGATCTCGATGACCATATTGAATTCATATTCATCATTATCGGGATCCAGGGTGCTATTGATCAGCGGCAATTCAGTTGCAGGTGCCGGCAGGCTCTCAACAGGGTCGCCAATTTCGTAAGTTGCGGTTTCAGACTTGAAGACCTGCTTGCCTCGTGCCACGTGGTACGAGACTTTCACAAAACCACCTTCAAGCACCTTGAGGAAAGTCAGCCCAGCAAGCCGGATCGCTATCGGGTTGCCAACCATATTGCTGGTGACCGGTACCTTTTTTACAGGTATCGAAAGCGGGGAACCCTCCGATTTTGTGCCATGCCACACAAGGGTAATTTCATCTTGTGCTTGAAAATTGGCAGTCAGCGGAATCAGGACATTAATGAATTTGAGGTCCGGATCAACCCAACCACCTTCTGTCTTGTGGATCGTCGGCACTGGCAACAACGAAGCCATGCCTGTAACGTTGATATACCCTTTCTTCGATGTAATGGGCACCCCAGTCTTGGGTGTCAACGTATATGAAAACTGTGCACTGCCTCCACCGAGTGGCCACCATTGATCGTACGGAATTTGAACGCGCTGAGGTTTGATCGAATCCTGGACGATGAGCGGCCCAAAGTTCTTTGATGTGCTTTGACCTTGCTCGGTAGTGCCCACCCAATGCAGGAGGAGACTGTCACCCACCTGAAACTTTCCAGGAAACTGAAGGGCCACATAGTCCAGTGAAATACTGGCAGTCTCGATCTCACCCGTTGTGATAACAGCACCATTACCACTCAGCACTTCAGGCGCGCTCAGCGTAACGCCTTCAGTATTGACCTCGACCTTGGTTTCTTCGGACCATTCCGATTCGTTACCAACGACATCTGCAACGTAATAATATACAGGCAATGATTTACTATCGCCCTCTGCCTTTACAACACCTTCCGGCACCATCAATTCAATAGGCTTACCGACCTGAGCTTCAGTCACCTTGTGCGAGATTTCCTGATCCCCCCAGTACACATAGATCACATCATTCTCATTCATGCTCAGATAGGCAAGTATGGTGACCTTGATACCTGCTTTTGCTTCGTCTTGACCAATAACGGAAGACGCAGGCAAGGCCACGACGGGCGCACTGAGCTCCAAGCCAACACCTTGCGTCCCTTTCACGCCCGGCTGACCTCTACGGAACAACGTGCTAACTGTCGGAGACTCAAGAAATGCGCCGCCGACTGCTTTGTACACCGTATACTTCAAAAAAGAGCTACCTTCTGGGATTTTCTTACCTTCAATCTTGAATGTCTTATACTTCCCTGCCTCACTACTAGTGATTTTCCCTCCCGCAACCAGATTCCCCCCCCAAAACAAGCCAAGATAGTCTTGCTCCGCCGTTTTGGCATCCAGAGCAACAAGCACAGTCACCGTACTTTCAGAATCCTCAACCAGTTCATCACTGATCCCAAAATCCTCGGTGGCCGCAGGGTGAATCACATCATCTATATAAGGACGTTGCAAGGCTGTAGACGTCGTGTTCGGATATTTCGATTTCACGTAAGCCGCAAAGCCCTTGAGCTCTTCATCAATCGACGCGACGCCATCCACTGTTACTGGGGCGCTTGGGGGTACAGCTCCTGGTAAACTCATGGCTCATTCCTCACTCGTAACGGCATGGATTAAACAGCTCTACTGTAGGAGTGCCCGCTATGCAGGACAACTGGCAGAAATGTCAGGTCCAGCCCCTCTCCTTTCACATCTTTTGAGACCAGGGATGCTCCGACCAACTTCCCGCGCGGAAGCGGTGAGTTGATATTTCCCCGTCACGGTGAGCTATCTACAAATGCTATTTATAATCCCGAAATGAAAAACCCCGCAGACCTGGATCTGCGGGGCTTCATGTATGATGGCGGACAGATAGGGTAGGAAAAATGGCGGAGACACTGACAATTGCAACTGCTACGCCTACTGCGGGGTATCCAGAAGGAGCGGTACTTGCCGCTCCAGCTAGAGCCGCAGCAGCCACCTTCTTATCAAACGCAGTCTTGCGAGTTGTTTGGTTAGGTTGATCGCCAGTACCACGCCGCTGGGTACTGCAATGCGCATGCTACTGCCCTGTAGAAAATTGGGGCCGCAACCTCACAGTAACCTGACGAACACGACTATTACCACGGCAGCAAAAAGTGGTGGTGGAGGCTGTCTGAAGGCGGTTTATAGTCGGCTAGAATGCCGTCCACAGCGCACCACTAGGTGCAATACGGTACTGGCCCACTTCTAGATTTTCTTGGGAGGAAGTCCTTTAGAATTAAGGACTTACGTAATGGAGGCGGCCCCACCAGCCACACCCCGGCACTCGATGTTCCCGCTATGGCTGCTTCCTTCCGGATCTGACCAGGTTGACGGGTAATCAATGCGGGGGGACCGATGGGGCCACCACTACATGCCTCGCTGAGCAGCGAGTGGCGCCATTGTACCGGTCTTGGGGGCAGATACAACCTCTGGATGAGAAAAAGTCATCATTTCTCAATGACTTGTCCGGACAGGGGTGACCTGCAAAGGCCTATTCGCGGGTGAACCCGCTCCTACAATGGGAGGGGCGGCGCAAGGCCGCTCCTACAGGGGTGGCGCAGAAGGGTTAGACCGCGATGCCCTGCTCGGCCAGGAAGCCGATGAAGGCATCCTCATCGAGCACCTTCACCCCCAGCTCGCTGGCCTTGGCCAGCTTGGAACCGGCACCCGGCCCCGCCACCACGCAGTGGGTCTTGCCAGAAACCGAGCCGGCCACCTTGGCCCCCAGGCTTTCCAGCTTGTCCTTGGCTATGTCGCGGCTCATGCGCTCCAGGCTGCCGGTCAGCACCCAGGTCTGGCCCGCCAGCGGCAGGCCTTCGGCAACCTTCTTCTCGCTGCTCCAGTGCATGCCGAACGCCAGCAGCTGCGCCTCGATGGCCCGCGCCAGCTTCTGGTTGGCTTCATCCTTGAAGAACTCACGCACGGCATCGGCCTGCTTGGCCGCCAAGGCCTGGCGCAGGTCGATGCCGTCGGCCGCGATGATCTTTTCCAGGCTGTCGAGCTTGGCCACCAGCTTCTCGGCACCGGTCGGGCCGACCGAGGCGATGTCGAGCTTGGCAATCATGCCGGCCAGGGTGGTGCTGGCCGCAAACTCTGCCGCCAGCTCGCCTTCGTCCTGCAGCTGCATGCCGCTGTCCAGCAATTGCCTGATAACCTTCTGGTTGTGCTCGTCTTCGAAGAAGTTGTGGATCTCGTGGGCAACCTCCAGGCCGATGTCCGGCAGGTAGGTGAGCACCTGCGGCAGCGCCTGCTGCACCCGTGCCAGGCTGCCCAACGAGCGGGCCAGCACCTTGGCGGTTTCTTCACCAACATCCGGAATGCCCAGTGCATAGATGAAACGCGCCAGGCTCGGGCGCTTGCTGGCCTCGATGGCGTCCAGCAGTTTCCTGCTGGACACTTCAGCGAAGCCTTCCAGGCCGACGATCTGCTCGAATTCAAGCTTGTAGAGGTCTGCCGGCGAACCGATCAGGCCTTCGTCCACCAGTTGCTCGACGCTCTTCTCGCCAAGGCCGTCGATGTCCATGGCGCGGCGCGACACGTAGTGAATGATTGCCTGCTTGAGCTGGGCGCCACACGCCAGCCGGCCGACACAGCGATATACCGCACCTTCGCTGGTGGTTTCCTTGCCTTTGCTGCGCTTGACCAGCTGGGTACGCTCGACCTGCGAGCCACATACCGGGCATTCGCTTGGCACGGCGACCGGACGGGCACCTTCCGGGCGGCGCTCTAGCACCACCTGCATCACCTGCGGAATCACGTCGCCGGCACGGCGGATGATGACCGTGTCACCGATGCGCAGGCCCAGGCGGGCGATTTCATCCATGTTGTGCAGGGTGGCGTTGGACACGGTCACGCCGGCCACCTTGACCGGTTTCAGGCGTGCCACAGGCGTTACCGCACCCGTGCGGCCAACCTGGAACTCGACGTCGAGCACTTCGGTGAGTTCTTCCAGGGCCGGAAATTTATGGGCGATTGCCCAGCGCGGCTCACGGGCACGGAAACCCAGCTCGCGCTGGGAGGCCAGGCTGTTTACCTTGAACACCACACCGTCGATTTCGTACGGCAGGTTGTTGCGCCGCTCGCCGATGTCGCGGTAGTAGGCCAGGCATTCCTCGATACCCGCCGCGTGCTTGAGCTCGCGGCTGATCGGCATACCCCAGGCCTTGAGCTGCTCGAGAACGCCGATATGGCTGTCGCCGATGCTCTCGGAAACCTGACCGACGCCATAGCAGCAGAACTCCAGCGGGCGGCTGGCGGTAATTTTCGAATCCAGCTGGCGCAGACTGCCAGCGGCGGCGTTGCGCGGGTTGGCGAAGGTCTTGGCGCCGGCTTCGGCCTGAGTAGCATTCAGCCGATCGAAACCGGCCTTGCTCATGTACACCTCGCCGCGCACCTCCAGCACCGCCGGCCAGCCCTCGCCCTGCAGCTTGAGCGGGATGTTGCGCACGGTGCGCACGTTGGCGCTGATGTCCTCGCCGGTGGTGCCATCGCCACGGGTGGCGCCCTGCACCAACTGGCCGTCGCGGTACAGCAAGCTCACGGCCAGGCCGTCGAGCTTGGGTTCGCAGCTGAAGTCGACCGCCCCGGGCTGGTCGAGGCCGTCAACCACGCGGCGGCCGAACTCACGCAGGTCGGCTTCCTCGAAGGCGTTGCCCAGGCTGAGCATGGGCACTTCGTGGCGCACCTGGCTGAAGGCGGCCAAGGCCTGGCCGCCGACGCGCTGGGTGGGCGAGTCGGGTGTTACCAGGTGCGGGTTTTCGGCCTCCAGGGCCTTGAGCTCGTTGAACAGACGGTCGTATTCGGCGTCGGGCACACTGGGCTCGTCGAGCACGTAGTAGCGGTAGTTGTGCTGGTCGAGTTCGTGGCGCAGTTCGTGGATACGGGATTCGGCGGTCATGGGATTTGTCTTCTCTTGCAAAGCAAAAGAGCAGCCTGGGAGTGGTGCGTGGGGTTCAAGGTAATTGTTGCCTGTGCCGGCCTCTTCGCGGGTAAACCCGCTCCCACAGGGACAGCACAAACCTCAAGGGCAGTGTTGTACCTGTGGGAGCGGGTTTACCCGCGAAGAGGCCAGCACAGGCAACAAAGGTACCCGAACCGACCAGCACGCCCTCAGGCTGCTCTTTCGTCTGGATCTGTCAGCGCTTCTGGGTCAGCGCGCGGCGCTCGAATTCGACGATGCGCTGGCGGTAGTGCTCGATGGTCTGGGCGGTCAGCACGCTGCGCTGGTCATCCTTGAGCTCGCCGTTGAGCTCGTGGGCCAGCTTGCGTGCCGCGGCCACCATCACATCGAAGGCCTGCTTCGGATGACGCGGGCCTGGCAAGCCAAGGAAGAAGCTGACTGCGCGGGTGCTGAAGTGGTCGATGTCGTCCAGGTCGAACACACCAGGCTTGACCGCATTGGCCATGGAGAACAGCACTTCGCCGTGACCGGCCATGCTCTCGTGACGGTGGAAAATGTCCATTTCGCCGAAGCGCAGGCCGCTTTCCAGGATGTTCTGCAGCAGTGCCGGCCCCTTGAAACCGCCCTCGTCGCGGGAAATCACGCTGATGACCAGCACTTCCTCTGCCGGCGGCAGCTCCTTGACGCTGCTGCTGGCAGGCGCCGCACCGCTGCTGCGAGTGTTGTCGGCGGCAAAGTCGTCATCGCTGTCGGCAAACAGGTCGGCCTCGCGCGGAGCGGCGCTGAGGTTGAGATCGCCCTGCTGCACCTCTGCCGTAGCGGTGGCACGCTTGCCGCGCTTGCTGGCCTTGGCAGGCTTGGGCTCGCGCTCGCGATCACGCCCAGAAGCGCTGAGCGACGGCAGGTCGCTTTCGTCCAGCTCAGGCTCTTTGTGGGCATCCAGCACCCGGTGTGGGCCGAGCACTTCGGCAGTGCCGCCCTCTTCGTCCGGTACGTTGGAATAACTGCGATCCAGACGGAATTTCAACTTGCCTTTACCGCCGCGCATGCGGCGCCAGCCGTCGAAAAGAATCCCGGCAATGACAATGATGCCGATGACGATCAGCCACTCGCGCAGACCGATTTCCATGTAATCCCGTGCCTCTATAAAAATATGCTTGAAAACAAAGGGTTCAAAGCCCTTTAACACGTGGCGCCAACTCTATGTTCTGACAGGCGTTTTACCCACGCAAAAAACGAGTGACATTAAGCTAGCACGACCAAAGACAACTTTACACCGTCTGTCGCACCTTACGGGGGCATTTCGCTGCAGAATGTGCCCCTATCGTCGCGCATCAAGCGTCGACCATGGCCATGGCCGCCTCCACATCAACTGCTACAAGACGTGAACAACCTGGTTCATGCATGGTCACCCCCATCAATTGATCCGCCATCTCCATGGCAATCTTGTTATGGGTGATGTAGATGAACTGCACGCTCTCACTCATTTCCTTGACCAGGCGCGCGTAGCGCCCGACGTTGGCATCGTCCAGCGGTGCATCGACCTCGTCGAGCATGCAGAACGGTGCGGGGTTCAACTTGAAGATGGCAAACACCAGCGCCAAAGCGGTCAGTGCCTTCTCGCCGCCGGACAGCAAGTGGATGGTGCTGTTCTTCTTGCCCGGCGGTCGCGCCATGATCGTCACCCCTGTATCGAGTAGATCTTCGCCCGTCAGTTCCAGATAAGCGCTGCCGCCACCGAAAACTTTTGGGAAAAGTGCCTGTAATCCGGCATTTATCTGATCAAAGGTATCCTTGAAGCGATTGCGGGTTTCCTTGTCGATCTTGCGAATGACGTTTTCCAGTGTCTCCAGGGCTTCGACCAGGTCGGCGTTCTGGGCGTCCAGGTAGCGCTTGCGCTCAGACTGCTGCTCGTACTCTTCGATGGCCGCCAGATTGATCGCGCCCAGGCGCTGGATACGCGCGTCGAGCTGCTCCAGCTCCTGTTCGGTGGCCTGTTCGCTGGCCTCGGCCTCCAGGGTGGCGAGCACCCCTTGCAGGTCGTAGCCATCGGCCAGCAACTGCTCCTGCAGGGTCTTGCGCCGCACATCCAGGCCTTGGGCCTCCAGGCGCAACTGCTCCAGCTGGCCACGCAGCAGCTGGGCCTGCTGCTCGGCCTGGGTACGGCGCTTTTCAGCATCGCGCAGTTCGCGGTCGGCTTCGTCCATGTGCAAGCGGGCCAGGCGCATTTCCTCGTCGACGCTCATGCGCCGCTCCAGCAGTTCTTCCAGCTTCAGGCGCAGCTCTTCTTGCGGGGCCTCGCCCTCCTCCAGGTTCAGGCTCAGTTGCTGCTGGCGCTCGGTCAGGCGCGCGGCCTGCTGCTCCAGGCGCTCCAGGGCCTGACGGGTGGAGTCGTGCTGGGCACGCAGCGACCCCAGGCGCACGGCCAGCTGGTGGGCGTGATCCTTGTGCTGGCGGGCATCCTGACGCACCCGGTCGAGGCTTTCGCGCAGGGTGTCGCGGCGGGCCATCAACTGCTCGCGCTGTTCGGTGTCCTGAGCCATCAGTTCCAGGGCTTCCTGCAGCAGCAAGCGCCCTTCGCCCAGTTGCTCGTGCTCCAGGGCGCGCTGCTCCTCCAGCTCGGCCAGTTCTTCCTGCAGGCGCCGGCGGCGCAGTTCGACCTGCTCGGCGCGGGCGCGGCTGGCCGAGAGGCTGGCTTTCAGCTCGCCATGCAGGCGGTTTTCTTCCTGGGTGCGGCGGCGCAGTTGCTCGCGTTGTTCTTCCTGGCCCAGCTGCTGCTCACGCAAGGCCTGCAGTTGCTGCTCCAGCTGCTCAAGCGCCGCTTCCTGTTCCAGCTGCTGCTGGCCCAGCCGCTCGATTTCCTGGCCGCGCGCCAGCACGCCGCCCTCGGCTTCACTGCCACGGCGCACGCGCAAGAAGTGCCGACCCACCCAGTAGCCGTCGCGGCTGACCAGGCTCTGGCCTTCGCCAAGCGATGCGCGCTGCGCCAGCGCCTGGGCCAGGTCTTCCACGGGCTTGACCTGGCCCAGCCAGGGCGCCAGGTCGATACGGCCTTCGACCTTTGCCAGCAGGCTGCCGGGCAATGCCGGGCTGACGCTGCTGGCCACCAGCAAGCGCAGTTCACCTTGTTCCAGGCCAGCGAAATCGAGACGACTGAAATCATCTACCAGCACGGCCTGCAAGTCGGCACCGAGCACTGTCTCAACCGCCAATTCCCAGCCCGGCTCCACCCGCAGCCCTTCGGCAAGGCGCGGCTGTTGCTCCAGGCCCTGGCCACGCAGCCAGTCGGCAGCACCGGCACCTGGCTCCAGTGCCGCCTGCTGCAGGGCTTCCAGCGAAGCCAGGCGGCCACCGAGGCGCTGCAGGTCACCCTGCGCCTGCTGCTGGGCCTGGGTGGCCTGTTGCAGCTGCTGACGCAGGTTTTCCAGGCGCTCGACCACCTGCTCTTCGGACAGCTGCAGCTCTTCAAGCTGCATTTCGCTACTGGCCAGTTGCTCGGCCAGTTCCAGCATGGCGGCGTCCTGCGGGTCGCTACCCAGTTGTTCGCGCTCCTCACCCAGCTTGCGCTGGCGTTCGGCCTGGCGCTCCAGGCTGGCCTCCAGCTGCAGCAGGCGCGCCTGCTGCACTTCGGCCTGGCGGCGCGGTTCGGCAGAGCGGCTGTTGAAGCTGTCCCACTGCTCCTGCCAGCCGTGCATGCCCAGCTCGGCCTCTTCCAGGGCCGCCGCAGCCTCTTCCGCGGCGGCCAGGGTCAGTTCCTGCTCGGGCTCGAGCATGGCCAGCTCTTCACCCAGGGTAGCCAGCAGGGTGCGGTCGTGACCCAGGTGCGACTCGGTTTCAAGCCGCGTGCGCTCGGCTTCCTTGAAGTCGTCCTGCAACTGGCGCAGGCGCTGCTGGCCGTGCTGAATGCTCTGCTCGACCCGGGCGATGTCACCGGCCACCGAGTAGAAGCGGCCCTGCACCTGGTTGAAGCGTTCGGACAACTCATGATGGCCGTCGCGCAGGCGCTCGATGCTCGCATCGGCATTACGCTGCTCGGCCACCAACGCTTCGTGCGAAACGTCCTGGTCGCCAATCACCGACTCGCGCTGGCGCACGCGCTCGTCCAGATCGCGCCAGCGCAACGCCGACAGGCGCGCCTTCAGCTGGCGCTCGTGGGCCTTGTACTCGCGGTACTTCTCGGCGGCCTGGGCCTGGCGGTGCAGGCGCTCCAGCTGGCGCTCCAGCTCTTCGCGCAGGTCGCTCAGGCGGGCCAGGTTTTCCTGGGTGCGGCGGATGCGGTTCTCGGTCTCGCGGCGGCGCTCCTTGTACTTGGAAATGCCGGCGGCTTCTTCGATGAAATTGCGCAGTTCCTCGGGCTTGGCCTCGATCAGCTTGGAGATCATGCCCTGCTCGATGAT
This sequence comes from Pseudomonas sp. 8_5_2, assembly GCF_059295255.1. Lineage (NCBI taxonomy): Bacteria > Pseudomonadati > Pseudomonadota > Gammaproteobacteria > Pseudomonadales > Pseudomonadaceae > Pseudomonas > Pseudomonas sp. 8_5_2. The sequence goes on along the minus strand of NZ_CM181238.1, from coordinate 1,748,992 downwards.
CGAATAACTGCGCGGCCCCAGGCCGGTGCCCAGGAAAATGTCGGTGATGTCGCGGCGCCGGCACTTGGTGCCGTTCAGGTAATAGCTGTTCTGCGCGTCGCGGGTGACCTTGCGGCGGATCGATATCTCGGCGTAGGCGGCGTATTCGCCCACCAGCGTGGTTTCGCTGTTGTCGAACACCAGCTCGATGCTGGCCTGGCTGACCGGCTTGCGGCCGCTGGAGCCATTGAAGATGACGTCGGTCATCGACTCGCCGCGCAGGTTCTTGGCCGAACTCTCGCCCATCACCCAACGCACCGCGTCGATGATGTTGGACTTGCCGCAACCGTTGGGGCCGACCACGGCCGCCATGTTGCTGGGGAAGTTGACCGTGGTCGGGTCGACGAATGACTTGAACCCGGCCAGGCGAATGCATTTCAGGCGCATCGGTCAGCCTCGGGCCAGCGCCGCCAGCACCAGTTCGCAGCTGCGCTGGCCATAGGCGGTAAGCACCTCGCGAATGCGCGGCAGGTCACGGGCAACCACGGCGTCAAGCAGGCGGGCAAACAGGTCCAGGTAGTCGATCATGTTGGCCTGGCGCTGGTCCAGCGACAGGTAGTAGGCGCGGCTCATGGCTGGCTGCAGGTTTTCCACGGTTTCCTGCAGGTACGGGTTGTCGGCAAACGGGTAGGCCGCACGCATGACCGCGAAGCTGTCAGCGACGAACGCCTTGATGTCCAGCTGGTCATGGGCGCGCTGCAGGCGCTGCTGGATGTCCAGGAACGGGCGCAGGTCGGCATCGGTGCGCCATTTTTGCGCAACCGCGTTGCCCAGCAGGATGTAGAACTCGCCCATCAGCGCGCACAGGCTGCGCACACTGCGCTCGTCCAGCTCGGTCACGTGGGCACCGCGACGCGGCAGGATCGCCACCAGGTGACGGCGCTCGAGGATCAGCAGCGCCTCGCGCACCGAACCGCGGCTGACGTTGAGCGCCTGGGTAACCTTTTGCTCCTGGATACGCTCGCCTGGCGCCAGCTCGCCGCGAATGATGCGTTCGGCCAGGTAATCGGCAATCTGCTCGGAAAGGCTGTCCGGGGCCTTGAACGTCATGGTTTTCCTTCAAAATCGTTGAGCTCGCACAAGGGGCGGATTGTAGCGTACTTGATCGCTGCTGGCGCAGAGGGGCCAGGCGGTTTATTTGACCTGTCAGACAGCCATGCGCGCGGCGCGATCTATGCTTGTGATATGGGCGTACTGATCGGGCGGGTATGGATACGGGCATTTTCTTGACCTTTGAGTCAGAAAAATATTGACCTGCTGGACAGGTCTTGCTTAGAGTCCGCCCAACAACAATAAAACCATTGCGAGGCCACCCCCGTGATCCAGTTTCTCGTCAACCAGGAGCTGCGCAGCGAGCATGCCCTGGACCCGAACATGACGGTGCTGCAGTACCTGCGCGAGCACCTGGGCAAACCCGGCACCAAGGAGGGCTGCGCCAGCGGCGACTGCGGCGCCTGCACCGTGGTGGTCGGCGAACTGACCGAGGACGACCAGGGCAACGACAGCCTGCGTTACCGCAGCCTGAACTCATGCCTGACCTTCGTCTCGTCGCTGCACGGCAAGCAACTGATCAGCGTCGAAGGCCTCAAGCACCAGGGCCAGCTGCACAGCGTGCAACAGGCCATGGCCGACTGCCATGGTTCGCAGTGCGGCTTCTGCACCCCCGGTTTCGTCATGTCACTGTTTGCCCTGCAGAAGAACAGCAGCGGCCCTGACTTGCACCTGGCCCAGGAAGCCCTGGCCGGCAACCTGTGCCGCTGCACCGGCTACCGGCCAATCCTGGATGCCGCCGAACAAAGTTGCCGCCAGCCCTGCCGCGACCAGTTCGATGCCCAGCAAGCGCAGACCATCAGCCGCCTCAAGGCCATCGCACCGACCCAGACCGGCGAGCTGAACAGCGGCGACAAGCGTTGCCTGGTGCCGCTGACCGTGGCCGACCTGGCCGACCTGTACAGTTCGCACCCCGAAGCGCGACTGCTGGCCGGCGGTACCGACCTGGCGCTGGAGGTCACGCAGTTTCACAAGACCCTGCCGGTGATGATCTATGTCGGCCACGTGGCCGAACTCAAGCGCATCGAAAAAACCGCCAGCCATCTGCAGATCGGCGCCGCCACCCCGCTCACCGACTGCTACGGCGCGCTCCACCAGGAATACCCCGACTTCGGCGACCTGCTGCACCGCTTCGCCTCGCTGCAGATCCGCAACCAGGGCACGCTCGGCGGCAACATCGGCAACGCCTCCCCGATCGGCGACTCGCCGCCCCTGCTGATCGCGCTGGATGCGCAGATTGTCCTGCGCCAGGGCGAGCGGCAACGGGTGATGCCGCTGGAAGACTACTTCATCGACTACCGCATCACTGCCCGCCAGGACAGCGAGTTCATCGAGAAGATCATCGTGCCACGCGCCACCAGCGACTGGGCGTTCCGCGCCTATAAAGTGTCGAAGCGACTGGACGATGACATCTCTGCCGTGTGCGGCGCCTTCAACCTGAGCATCGAAGACGGCGTGGTCAGCGGCGTGCGCATCGCTTTCGGCGGCATGGCGGCGATCCCCAAGCGGGCCCGCGCCTGCGAGGCGGCGCTGCGCGGCAAGCCGTGGAACCAGGCCGCCATCGAGCGCGCCTGCCAGGCTCTGGCCGAGGATTTCACCCCGCTCAGCGACTTCCGCGCCAGCAAGGAATACCGCCTGCTGACCGCGCAGAACCTGCTGCGCAAGTACTTCATCGAACAGCAAACGCCGCACATCGAGACCCGGGTGACCGCTTATGTCTAACCATCACGTAGCCAAGAGCCAGGCCGAGATGGCCGAACTGTTCAGCCAGGACCTGACCACCGGTGTCGGCCGCAGCGTCAAGCACGACAGCGCCGACAAGCATGTGTCTGGCGAGGCGGTGTATATCGACGACCGTCTGGACTTCCCCAACCAGCTGCACGTGTACGCACGCACTGCCGACCGCGCTCATGCGCGCATCCTGCGCGTCGATACCACACCCTGCTATGCATTCGAGGGCGTGCGTATCGCCATCACCCACGAAGACATCCCCGGCCTCAAGGACATCGGCCCGGTGGTGGCCGGCGACCCGCTGCTGGCCATCGACAAGGTCGAGTTCTTTGGCCAGCCGGTACTCGCTGTCGCCGCCCGCGACCTGGAAACCGCGCGCCGCGCCGCCATGGCCGCGATCATCGAGTACGAAGACCTGGAGCCGGTGCTGGACGTGGTCGAGGCGCTGCGCAAGAAGCACTTCGTCCTCGACAGCCATACCCACCAGCGCGGCGACTCGGCTGCTGCCCTGGCCAGCGCTCCGCACCGCATCCAGGGCACCCTGCACATCGGTGGCCAGGAGCACTTCTACCTGGAAACCCAGGTGTCCTCGGTGATGCCCACTGAAGACGGCGGCATGATCGTCTATTGCTCCACGCAGAACCCCACCGAAGTGCAGAAGCTGGTCGCCGAAGTGCTCGACGTGCCGATGAACAAGGTGGTGCTGGACATGCGCCGCATGGGTGGCGGTTTTGGTGGCAAGGAAACCCAGGCCGCCAGCCCGGCGTGCCTGTGTGCCGTGGTGGCGCGCCTGACCGGCCAGCCGACCAAGATGCGCCTGCCGCGGGTCGAGGACATGACCATGACCGGCAAGCGTCACCCGTTCTACGTGGAATACGACGTGGGCTTCGACGATGACGGCCGCCTGCATGGCATCAACTTCGACCTGGCCGGCAACTGTGGCTACTCGCCCGACTTGTCCGGTTCGATCGTCGACCGCGCGATGTTCCACTCCGACAACGCCTACTACCTGGGCGACGCCACCGTGCACGGCCACCGCTGCAAGACCAACACCGCCTCCAACACCGCCTACCGCGGCTTTGGCGGCCCGCAGGGCATGGTCGCCATCGAGCAGGTGATGGACCACATCGCCCGCCACCTGGGCCGCGACCCGCTGGCGGTGCGCAAGGCCAACTACTACGGCAAGACCGAGCGCAACGTCACCCACTACTTCCAGACCGTCGAGCACAACATGCTCGAGGAGATGACCGCCGAACTGGAAGCCAGCAGCGACTACGCCGAGCGCCGCGAGTCGATCCGTCGGTTCAACGCCAACAGCCCGATCCTGAAAAAAGGCCTGGCACTGACGCCGGTGAAGTTCGGCATTTCGTTCACCGCCACCTTCCTCAACCAGGCCGGTGCGCTGATCCACATCTACACCGATGGCAGCATCCACCTGAACCACGGCGGGACCGAGATGGGCCAAGGCCTGAACACCAAGGTGGCGCAGGTGGTGGCGCAGGTCTTCCAGGTGGATTTCAGCCGCATCCAGATCACCGCCACCAACACCGACAAAGTGCCCAACACCTCGCCCACCGCTGCTTCCAGTGGTGCCGACCTGAACGGCAAGGCGGCGCAGAACGCGGCCGAAATCCTCAAGAAGCGCCTGACCGAGTTTGCCGCTCGGCACTACCAGGTCACCGAGGAAGACGTCGAGTTCCGCAACGGCCATGTGCGCGTGCGCGACCAGATCGTCAGCTTCGAGCAACTGGTGCAGCAGGCGTACTTCGCCCAGGTATCGCTGTCCACCACCGGCTTCTACCGCACGCCGAAAATCTACTATGACCGCAGCCAGGCACGCGGCCGGCCGTTCTACTACTTCGCCTTTGGCGCCGCCTGTGTGGAGGTGATCGTCGATACCCTGACCGGCGAATACAAGATGCTGCGTGCCGACATCCTGCACGACGTGGGCGACTCGCTGAACCCGGCCATCGACATCGGCCAGGTAGAGGGCGGCTTCATCCAGGGCATGGGCTGGCTGACCACAGAAGAACTGGTGTGGAACGCCAAGGGCAAGCTGATGACCAACGGCCCGGCCAGCTACAAGATCCCGGCGGTGGCCGACATGCCGATCGACCTGCGGGTAAAGCTGGTGGAAAACCGCAAGAACCCGGAAGACACCGTGTTCCACTCCAAGGCCGTGGGCGAGCCACCGTTCATGCTCGGCATCGCCGCCTGGTGTGCGATCAAGGACGCCGTGGCCAGCCTGGCCGATTATCGCCTGCAGCCGCAGGTGGATGCGCCGGCGACGCCGGAGCGGGTGTTGTGGGGGTGCGAGCAGATGCGCAAGGCGGTGGCTGCCACGCAGCCTGCCGAACAGGAACTGGAAACCGCTCCTCACTGACAGCGAGGAACCCTGTGGGAGCGGGTTCACCCGCGAAGGCGGCGGTAATTCCACCCTCGCATTCGCGGGTAAACCCGCTCCCACAGGGACTGTGGAAGACCTTAAAAGAGGTTATGGATCATGCACCAATGGATCAACGCCCTCGCCGACCACCAGTCCCGGGGCGAAGCCTGCGTGCTGGTGACCATCATCGAGGAGCGCGGCTCTACCCCGCGCAACGCCGGCTCGAAGATGGTGGTCAGTGCCAGCGGCCTGTTCGACACCATCGGCGGTGGCCACCTGGAATACAAGGCCCTGCACATCGCCCGGCAGATGCTCGAAGAGCAGCGCACTACCCCGCACCTGGAGCGCTTCAGCCTGGGGGCCAGCCTGGGCCAATGCTGTGGCGGGGTGACCGTGCTGCTGTTCGAACCCATGGCGGCGGTACAGGCGCAGATCGCCGTGTTCGGCGCGGGCCATGTCGGCCGGGCTCTGGTACCCTTGCTCGCCGCGTTGCCCTGCCGGGTGCGCTGGATCGACTCGCGCGAGCAGGAATTCCCCGAGTTCATCCCCAACGGGGTGACCAAAGTGGTCAGTGAAGAGCCGGTCGACGAAGTGGCAGCACTGCCGCCAGGCTGCTACTGCATCGTCATGACCCACAACCATCAGCTCGACATGGAGCTGACCGCCGCCATTCTCAAGCGCAACGATTTCACCTGGTTCGGCCTGATCGGCTCGAAGACCAAACGCGTCAAGTTCGAGCACCGCCTGCGCGAGCGCGGCTTCGACGAGGCCGTGATGGCGCGCATGCGCTGCCCCATGGGCCTGGCGGAGGTCAAGGGCAAGCTGCCCATCGAGATCGCCGTGTCCATCGCCGGCGAAATCATCGCCACCTACAACGCCTGCTTCGGCCAGCACGATGCTGCTGCCAATGCCGGCCCCATTGCCCAGTTGCTGCCGCCCTCCCGGCGCAGCCAAGCCCTATGACGAGTGTGTTATGACCGTTACCCGCAAAGCCTACCGTGCCGCCATCCTGCACAGCATCGCCGACCCGGCCGAGGTGGGCCTGGAGGCTTCCCATGAGTACTTTGAAGACGGCCTGCTGGTAGTCGACGATGGCCGTATCAGCGCCATTGGCCACGCCAGCGAACTGCTGCCAAGCCTGGATGCCGACATCCCGGTGCAGCACTACCAGGACGCACTGATCACCCCGGGCTTCATCGACACCCACATCCACTTCCCGCAGACCGGTATGATCGGCTCGTACGGCGAGCAGCTGCTGGACTGGCTGAACACCTACACCTTCCCTTGCGAAAAGCAGTTCGCCGACAAGAACCACGCCGACCAGGTAGCGAAGATTTTTCTCAAGGAGCTGCTGCGCAACGGCACCACCACTGCACTGGTGTTCGGCAGCGTGCACCCCGAGTCGGTCAATGCCCTGTTCGAAGAGGCCGAGCGCCTGGACCTGCGTCTGATCGCCGGCAAGGTGATGATGGACCGCAACGCCCCGGACTACCTGACCGACACCGCCGAATCCGGCTACGCCGAAAGCAAGGCCCTGATCGAGCGCTGGCACGGCAAGGGTCGCCTGCATTACGCCGTCACTCCGCGCTTCGCGCCCACCAGCACACCTGAACAGCTGACCCTGGCGGGCCAGCTGCTCAAGGAGCACCCGGGCGTGTACATGCACACGCACCTGTCGGAAAACCTCAAGGAAATCGACTGGGTCAAGTCACTGTTCCCCGAGCAGAAGGGTTACCTGGACGTTTACGACCACTTCGAACTGCTGGGCGAGCGCTCGGTGTTCGCCCATGGCGTGCACCTGTGCGACGACGAGTGCCAGCGCCTGGCCGAAACCGGCTCGGCGGTGGCCTTCTGCCCTACTTCCAACCTGTTCCTTGGCAGCGGCCTGTTCAACCTGCCGCAGGCCGAACGGTTCAAGGTCAACGTCGGCCTGGGCACCGACGTCGGCGCCGGCACCAGCTTCTCGCTGCTCAACACCCTGAACGAAGCGTACAAGGTGATGCAGCTGCAAGGCGCGCGCCTGCACCCGTACAAGTCGCTGTACCTGGCCACCCTCGGCGGTGCCCGCGCACTGCGCCTGGACGATCGCATCGGCAGCCTGCGCACCGGCAATGATGCCGACTTCGTGGTGCTGGACTACAAGGCCACGCCGCTGCTGGACTACCGCATCCAGCAGTCCAACAGCATCGAAGAGACCCTGTTCGTGCTCACCACCCTGGGCGACGACCGTACCATACGCGAAACCTACGCTGCCGGGCGCTGCGTGCACCAGCGCTAAGGTTCTTTCGCCAGGCCCCGGTACAATGCGCCGCCGATTGCAGCCCCGATCAGCGGCGCCACCCAGAACAGCCACAGCTGTTGCAACGCCCACCCACCGACGAACAAGGCGGGCCCCGTGCTGCGCGCGGGGTTGACCGAGGTATTGGTGACCGGGATCGAGATCAGGTGGATCAGGGTCAGGGCCAGGCCGATGGCGATCGGTGCGAAGCCGGCCGGCGCCCGGGCGTCTGTTGCGCCCATGATCACCACCAGGAACATCGCCGTCATCACCACTTCGCTGACAAAGCCCGCCCCCAGCGTGTAGCCACCTGGCGAGTGGTCGGCGTAGCCGTTCGATGCCAGGCCCGAAGACAGCTCGAAACCGGCCTTGCCGCTGGCAATCAGGTAGATCACCCCGGCCGCCAGGATGGCGCCGATCACCTGGGCTATCACGTAGGGCAACAGCTCTTTTGCCGGGAAGCGCCCGCCCACCACCAGCCCGAAGGACACGGCGGGGTTGAGATGACAACCGGAGATATGGCCGATGGCGAAGGCCATGGTCAGCACGGTAAGGCCGAAGGCGAAGGCGACACCGAGTACACCGATGCCCAAAGGGGAACTGGCTGCGATTACCGCACTGCCACAGCCGCCAAGCACTAACCAGAAGGTACCGATCAGCTCGGCACCCATTCGTTTACCCAGAGACAGGGTCATGGACCTTTCCTCAACAAGTAGTGGAACGCAACGGATGCGCAAGCCCAACTGCTTGATGAAGGTTTGCCCACAAGAATTTAGCAGACCTTTGGCTGATGGCCAGAAATGACTGGGGCCCCTTCGCGTTCCATTCGCAGCACAAGGCTGCTCCTACAGGGGTTACGCGATGCCCGTAGGAGCAGCCTTGTGCTGCGAATGGGCGGCGAAGCGGCCCCCTTCAATCAGCCAGGCAAACGATCAACCCTTGGCCGAAACCTTGGGCTTTTTCAGCAAATGCGAGAACACCGCATGCAGGTCGTCCGAGGCGCTCTCCTCGTCCAGGTTCAGCTTGCTGTCGATGTGGTCCATGTGGTGCATCATCAGGTTCACTGCCAGGTCGGCATCGCGCGCCTCGATGGCGTCGATCAGCTGCATGTGCTCGTCATACGAGCAGTGCGAGCGGTTGCCGCTTTCGTACTGGGCAATGATCAGCGAAGTCTGCGACACCAGGCTGCGCTGGAAGCTGACCAGCGGTGCATTGCCCGCCGCTTCGGCCAGCTTGAGGTGGAACTCGCCGGAAAGCCGGATGCCGGCACCCCGGTCACCCCGGGAGAAGCTGTCGCGCTCCTCACGCACCATCTGCCGCAGCTCGTTCAACTGCTCGAGGGTGGCGTGCTGCACGGCCAGTTCGGTAATGGCACGTTCGACCATGCGCCGCGAGAAAAACACCTGGCGCGCCTCTTCTACCGTCGGGCTGGCCACCACCGCACCGCGGTTCGGCCGCAGCAGCACCACGCTTTCGTGGGCCAGGCGCGACAGCGCGCGGCGGATGATGGTGCGGCTGACGCCAAAGATTTCGCCCAGTGCTTCCTCGCTCAACTTGGTGCCTGGTGCCAGGCGCTGCTCGAGGATCGCCTCGAAGATGTGCGCGTAGACGATGTCGTCCTGGGTACCACTGCGGCCGGCCTTGCCGACACGCGCAGGTTTCTTCAGAGGTTGCAGCTGTTCGTTCATGGGCTCTCGAGGCACGAAGAGAAAGTATGGCGCCATTGTACACAGGCTGAGGCGATTCCGCAGGGGGCGTTTTACCTATATAGCCGTTGTACGACGCATTGCGCACACAAAAGATAAAACATTATTTGCATTCTTTGTACACAAAAGCATAATCCACCGAGCAACTTCTTGACCCATGAGTCAACAAACAGGTCGGACGTCTGCCTTCCCTCTTGGGGCTACCAAGTGCATCGCTCAGGAACTGGCCCCTACAACAACAAGAAAGACTTGAGGAGTACTCGCTGTGGAAAGCCGCAAATCCGAAGCCCCTGCGCTGGATCTCGCCCCACCGCTCGAAACGAGCTGGCTGGAGCGGATTTTCAAACTCAAGCAACACGGCAGTACCGTCAAAACCGAGATGATCGCCGGGGTGACCACCTTCATCACCATGGCCTACATCATTTTCGTCAATCCCAACATCATGGCCGACGCCGGCATCGACCATGGTGCAGCCTTCGTCGCCACCTGCATCGCCGCCGCGCTGGGTTGCCTGCTGATGGGCCTGTACGCCAACTGGCCTGTGGGCCTGGCGCCGGGCATGGGGCTCAACGCCTTCTTCACCTACACCGTGGTCGGCACCATGGGCTACAACTGGGAAACGGCACTGGGGGCGGTGTTCGTCTCAGGCGTGCTGTTCATGTTCCTGACCTTGTCGAAAGTGCGCGAATGGCTGCTGAACAGCATCCCGGTCAGCCTGCGCCATGCCATGGGGGCCGGCGTCGGATTGTTCCTCGGGCTGATCGGCCTGAAGACCGCCGGCATCATCGTCGACAGCCCGGCCACGCTGATCAAGCTGGGTTCGCTGCATGAGCCAGGGCCGCTGCTGGCAGCCGTGTGCTTCCTGTTGATCGCCATCCTCAGCTACAAGCGGGTGTTCGGTGCGATCCTGATCAGCATCATTGGCGTAACCGTGGCTGGCTGGGGCCTGGGCCTGGTCAAGTTTGGCGGGGTGATGTCGATGCCGCCCAGCCTGGCACCCACCTGGATGGCCATGGACGTGGCTGGCGTGTTCAACGTCAGCATGATCAGCGTGGTGCTGGCGTTCCTCTTCGTGCACATGTTCGACACCGCAGGCACGCTGATGGGCGTGGCGCAGCGGGCCAATCTGGTGGCGCCGGACGGGCGTATCGAGAACCTCTCGCGGGCGCTAAAGGCTGACAGTGCTTCGAGCGTGTTCGGTGCGGTGGTCGGCGTACCGCCGGTGACCAGCTATGTGGAGAGCGCTGCGGGGGTCGCTGCCGGTGGTCGTACTGGTCTGACGGCGGTGGTGGTCGGCCTGTTGTTCGTCGCCGCGATGTTCTTCGCCCCGCTGGCCGGGATGATTCCGGCGTACGCGACGGCGGGTGCGCTGATCTATGTGGCCATGCTGATGATGGGCAGCATGGCGCACATTCATTGGGACGAAGCCACCGACAGCATTCCGGCGATCGTCACGGTGATCATGATGCCGCTGACGTTCTCTGTAGCGGACGGTATTGCGCTGGGCTTCATCAGCTATGTGGCGCTGAAGGCCGGTACCGGCAAATACAAGGAAATCTCGGCCAGCTTGTGGGTGTTGTGCGCGATCTTCATAGCCAAGTTCGTGTTTCTCTGACCCCTCATTGCACCAGTCAAGGGCGCCTCGGCGCCCTTTCTCTATTGCTTTAGCCTGTGCCTGCCTCTTCGCGGTGAACCCGCTCCTGGGGTTAGGTGATAGATGTTTGTGTGCGGCGGTGCGGCGATCCGATTACCCGCAAAGAGGCCAGATCAGACAATGCAAAAACAGCAGACGAAAAAAAGCCCGCCAGTGTGAGAGCGGGCCAAAGGACCTACGAAGATTCTTCTAGCGACCAACTAGCTTCCACGATAGGTCGAATAGCTGTACGGCGAAATCAGCAGCGGCACGTGGTAGTGCTCTTGCTGTTCATCGATACCAAAGCGCAGCACCACAACGTCCAGGAACGCCTGGGCCGGCAGCTGCACGCCGCGGGCGCGGTAGTAATCACCAGCGCTGAACTGCAACTGGTAGACACCGCTGCGATAGTCGTCACCCTGCAGCAGCGGCGCGTCGACGCGGCCATCGCTGTTGGTCAGGGCGGTGTTCACCAGCTCCAGCTGCTGGCCTTCGACGCGGTACAGCTCGACCTTGATCGAGCTGCCGGGGCAGCCATGCGCGGCATCCAGTACGTGTGTGGTCAAACGTCCCATTGCTTGTCGCCTCTTGTTCAATCTGTGGGCAAAAAATACACGGCCATCACCACGCCAAAGGGCCTGCGATGTGCGGGAATGACGCTATTAAGACATTCCGATGCAAAATTGTACACAATTTTTTGGGCCCTTCTTGCGCTCCTCCCCGATCATGCCCATAAACGACCCATCGGTCGCAAATACACGCTGCGTGCCGACGTCAACATCATTAGCTGACCGATCAGGCAGGTTTCTTGCACTGTATTTCCAGAGCGCTGCGAAGCGACAAAAGGGAAGAAATGCGGAAAAACAGGCTTACAAAAGATTTCAGAAGTTGTATACAATCAGCCCATCCGGTGGTGCGACATACCGACGCGGCCCGCCCACCACCCGCACTAACGCACAAGAAGGAAGACTGCAGTGAGCGCTGACTACCCTCGCGACCTGATCGGTTACGGCAACAACCCTCCTCACCCGCACTGGCCGGGCAACGCTCGCATCGCGCTGTCTTTCGTTCTCAACTACGAAGAAGGTGGCGAACGCAACATCTTGCACGGTGACAAGGAATCCGAAGCCTTCCTGTCCGAGATGGTTGCCGCCCAGCCGCTGCAGGGTGCGCGCAACATGAGCATGGAGTCGCTGTACGAGTATGGCAGCCGTGCCGGTGTGTGGCGCCTGCTGAAGCTGTTCAAGGACAGCGGCGTGCCGCTGACCGTGTTCGCCGTGGCCATGGCCGCCCAGCGCCACCCCGACGTGATCCGTGCCATGGCCGAAGCCGGCCACGAAATCTGCAGCCACGGCTACCGCTGGATCGACTACCAGAACATGGACGAGGCCCAGGAGCGCGAGCACATGCTCGAAGCCATCCGCATCCTCACCGAAATCAGCGGCAAGCGCCCGGTGGGTTGGTACACCGGCCGCACCGGCCCGAACACCCGCCGCCTGGTGATGGAAGAAGGTGGTTTCCTGTACGACAGCGACACCTATGACGACGACCTGCCCTACTGGGAGCCGAACAACCCCACCGGCAAGCCGCACCTGGTGATCCCCTACACCCTCGACACCAACGACATGCGCTTCACCCAGGTACAGGGTTTCAACTGCGGCGAGCAGTTCTTCCAGTACCTGAAGGACGCGTTCGATGTGCTGTACGCCGAAGGCGCCGAAGCACCGAAAATGCTCTCCATCGGCCTGCACTGCCGCCTGGTGGGCCGCCCGGCGCGCCTGGCCGCGCTGAAGCGTTTCGTCGACTACGCCAAAAGCCATGACCAGGTCTGGTTCGCCCGTCGTGAGGACATCGCCCGCCACTGGCACGCCACCCACCCGTACAAGAAAGAGACCGCCTGATGACCGCCTTCAAAACCCTCAAGCCTTCCACCCTGGGCCGTGACGCCTTCGTCGAGGCGTTCGCCGACATCTATGAGCACTCGCCGTGGGTTGCCGAAAAAGCCTATGACCTGGGGCAACTGGCTGAACTGGACGAGATCGAGGCGCTGCACCAGCGCATGAGCGACATCCTGCTCAGCGCCAACCACTCCGACCAGCTGGCGCTGATCAACGCTCACCCGGACCTGGCCGGCAAGGCCGCCGTCCAGGGCGAGTTGACCGAATCGAGCACCAATGAGCAAGCCGGCGCCGGTATCCACCAGTGCACCGCCGAAGAGTTCGCCCGTTTCACCGAGCTGAACGATGCCTACAAGGCCAAGTTCCAGTTCCCGTTCATCATGGCGGTGAAGGGCAGCAACCGGCACCAGATCCTGGCCGCCTTCGAAAAACGCATCCACAACGATGCCGATGCCGAATTCAAGGAAGCCCTGGCGCAGATCAATCTGATCGCCCTGTTCCGCCTGCTGCAGTTGTAAGCGACAGCCGAACCTTTTTCAGTACAACGAACATATAAGAGAGACCCGCATGCGCACCCTGATGATCGAGCCCCTGACCAAAGAAGCCTTTGCCCAGTTCGGAGACGTGATCGAAACCGACGGCAGCGACCACTTCATGATCAACAACGGCTCGACCATGCGCTTTCACAAGCTCGCCACGGTCGAAACCGCCGAGCCTGAAGACAAGGCGATCATCAGCATCTTCCGCGCCGACGCGCTAGACATGCCGCTGACCGTGCGCATGCTGGAACGCCATCCGCTGGGCAGCCAGGCTTTCATTCCGCTGCTCGGCAACCCCTTTCTGATCGTGGTCGCGCCAGTTGGCGATGCACCTGTATCAGGTTTGGTCCGCGCCTTCCGCAGTAATGGCAGGCAGGGCATCAATTACCATCGCGGCGTCTGGCACCACCCGGTGCTGACGATCGAAAAGCGGGATGACTTCCTGGTGGTTGATCGCAGTGGTTCTGGCAACAACTGCGATGAGCATTACTTCACCGAGGAACAAATGCTGGTCCTCAATCCCCACCAATAAGAGAAGGTCGGTCATCCGGGTTTCGACCTGAACGGTGACTGGCAGAGGTACATACTGTGGAAGCACACCTTCACGAATGGCTGAACCTGAGCATTCGCTGGGTTCACATGATCACCGGTGTCGCCTGGATCGGTGCATCGTTCTACTTCGTCTGGCTGGAGAACCACCTGAACCGAAGCAACCCGCGCGATGGGTTGTCGGGTGATCTCTGGGCGATTCACGGCGGTGGTATCTACCACCTGGAGAAATACAAGCTCGCACCCCCGAAAATGCCCGAGAACCTGCACTGGTTCAAATGGGAAGCCTACTTCACCTGGATGTCCGGTATCGCCCTGCTGTGCGTGGTGTTCTACTGGAACCCGGCGCTGTACCTGCTGGCCCCTGGCAGCACCCTGAGCGGCGCCGAAGGTGTGGCCATCGGTATCGGCTCGCTGGTCGCCGGCTGGTTCATCTACGACTTCCTGTGCGACTCGCCTCTGGGCAAGAAGCCAGCGCTGCTCGGCGGTGTCCTGTTCGTGCTGATCATTGCTGCATGCTGGGGCTTCAGCCTGGTGTTCAGCGGCCGTGGTGCGTACCTGCACACCGGCGCGATCATCGGCACCATCATGGTCGGCAACGTGTTCCGCATCATCATGCCGGCCCAGCGCCAGCTGGTGGCGGCGATCGAGAACAACCAGACACCTGACCCGGTACTGCCGGCCAAGGGCCTGCTGCGCTCGCGTCACAACAACTACTTCACCCTGCCGGTGCTGTTCATCATGATCAGCAACCATTTCCCGAGCACCTACGGTAGCCAGTACAACTGGCTGATCCTGGCTGGCATTGCAGTGGCCGCGGTACTGATCCGCCACTACTTCAACACCCGCCATGACAGCAACAAGTACGCCTGGACCCTGCCCGTCGGCGCCCTGGCAATGATCTGCCTGGCCTATGTCACCGGCCCGAAACCGATGGCCGTAAGCCCGGAGCAAGCCGCAGCGAAGATCGAGTACCAGCCGCTGCCGGCGACCGCCGTAGGTGGCAAGACCGCTGCCGAGCAGCGCGCCGAGGACGCCGCCAAGGCTGCCGAAGCACCCGCCGCTGAAGCCCAGGCTCCTGCCCAGGCCACGGCGCAGGTTGGCGGTGACGCTTTCGACAAGATCCACAATGTCATCCAGGAACGCTGCACCGTGTGCCACTCGTCCAAGCCGACCAGCCCACTGTTCAGCGCGGCTCCTGCCGGCGTGATGTTCGACACCCCGCAGCAGATCCAGGCCCAGGCCGCGCGCATTCAGGCGCAAGCGGTCGCCAGCCAGATCATGCCGCTGGGCAACATCACCCAGATGACCACCGAAGAGCGCAAGCTGGTCGGTGACTGGATCGCCAAAGGCGCCCCGGTGAACTGATACACAACTCTCGGGATCTCGCCGCTCCTGTGGGAGCGGGTTCACCCGCGAAGAGGCCGGTATTGCCGGCCTCGGTTTCAAGCCATACGCAACAAGCTAGCATCGAGCGTTCAGACTCAAGCGGGAATTCCAGGCTCTCTTCACCGGGAGCCTGCCGCTTGGGCCTGCCGCTTGGATCCGAGAATAAAAACAAAACTCGAGGTGCTGCATGTCCGAGTCACGCAAGGCGTACATCCCTGTTGCGCCGCCGCGAGAACCTCTGCCCTTGTTCCAACTGATACTGGTTGGCCTGCAACACGTCCTGCTGATGTACGGTGGCGCAATCGCTGTGCCGTTGATCATCGGTCAGGCCGCCGGTTTGTCCCGTGAAGAAGTCGCTTTCCTGATCAACGCCGACCTGCTGGTCGCTGGCGTCGCCACCATCATCCAGTCATTCGGTATCGGCCCGGTGGGCATCCGCATGCCGGTGATGATGGGTGCCAGTTTTGCTGCCGTCGGCAGCATGGTGGCCATGGCCGGCATGCCGGGCGTAGGCCTGCAGGGGATTTTCGGTGCAACCATCGCCGCCGGCTTCTTCGGCATGCTGATCGCGCCGTTCATGTCCAAGGTCGTACGCTTCTTCCCGCCACTGGTCACCGGCACGGTGATCACCTCGATTGGCTTGTCACTGTTCCCGGTGGCAGTCAACTGGGCCGGTGGCGGCCATGAAGCGGAAGCCTTCGGTTCGCCAATCTACCTGATGGTAGCCGGCCTGGTGCTGGCGGTAATCCTGCTGATAAACCGCTTCATGCGTGGCTTCTGGGTCAACGTGTCGGTGCTGGTGGGCATGGGCCTGGGCTACATCCTGGCCGGTTCCATCGGCATGGTCGATCTGTCCGGCCTGAGCGACGCACCGTGGGTGCAAGTGGTAACCCCACTTCACTTCGGCATGCCGACCTTCAGCCTGGCGCCGATCCTGTCCATGTGCCTGGTGGTGGTGATCATCTTCGTCGAGTCCACCGGCATGTTCCTGGCCCTGGGCAAGGTGACCGATCGCGAAGTTACCCCAGGCATGCTGCGTCGCGGCCTGCTGTGCGATGCCGGTGCATCGTTTATCGCCGGGTTCTTCAACACCTTCACCCACTCCTCGTTCGCCCAGAACATCGGCCTGGTGCAGATGACCGGGGTGCGCTGCCGGTTTGTCACGATCGTCGCCGGTGCACTGCTGATCGTGCTGAGCCTGCTGCCCAAGGCGGCCTTCCTGATTGCCTCGATCCCGCCTGCCGTACTGGGCGGCGCCTCCATTGCCATGTTCGGCATGGTCACCGCCACCGGGATCAAGATTCTGCAGGAAGCGGACATCGGCGACCGCCGCAACCAGTTGCTGGTTGCCGTGAGTGTCGGCTTCGGGCTGATCCCCGTGGTGCGTCCGGAGTTCTTTGCGCAAATGCCGCAGTGGATGGAACCCATCACCCACAGCGGTATTGCCATGGCCACGGTCAGTGCCCTGGTGTTGAACGTGTTGTTCAACATCCTCGGTGGCGCCGATCGCGCTGTGCACAACGACGCCTGTCACCAGCACTGAGTCGCAGGGCGGCGCAACGCCGCCCTTTCTCCCCTTTGCATTGATCGCAACACCGTCGGCCCGCCGGAATGGGCCGCCCGGGGCGCCTGCGCGCCAAAAAAACCCAACAAAAACAATAAGTCCGGGAACCACAACATGAAACGCATCGCATCAAGTCTCTTGCTGGGCAGCAGCCTGCTGGCCACCCTCCCCGCTCACGCTGGCGAATGGCTGCAGTGGCACGGCGAAAGCCTGACCTACCTGTACGGCAAGGATTTCAAGGTCAACCCGAGCATCCAGCAGACGGTGACCTTCGAGCACGCCAACAAATGGAAGTACGGCGACACCTTCATGTTCGTCGACAAGATTTTCTACAACGGCAAGCCCGACCCGGGCAAAGGCGTGACCACCTACTACGGCGAGTTCAGCCCGCGCCTGTCGTTCGGCAAGATCTTCGACCAGAAGCTTGCCTTCGGCCCGATCAAGGACGTGTTGCTGGCCATGACCTACGAGCGTGGCGAGGGCGATAACGAGGCCTACCTGATCGGCCCCGGCTTTGACCTGGACATCCCCGGTTTCAACTACTTCACCCTCAACTTCTACGTGCGCAACACCGAGGGCAGCCGCCCCGGTGACAATGTCTGGCAGATCACCCCCGGTTGGTCGTACACCATCCCCGTGGGCAGGTCAGACATTCTGATCGACGGCTACCTGGACTGGGTCACCGACAACGACCAGACACGCCGCGGCACCTATCACGCCAACCTGCACATCAACCCGCAGGTCAAATACGACCTGGGCAAGGCGCTGAACCTGGGCGCCAAACAGCTTTATGTCGGCTTTGAATACAGCTACTGGAAGGACAAATACGGCATCGACAGCCGCGGTAACCTGGACAGTAACCAGAGCGTCGCCAGTGCCCTTGTCAAGGTACACTTCTAGAAAGTTGACCAAACGCACAAGTTTGTATCACCCCGCTCCAGGACGGAGCACTTGAGGCCCGGCGCGCAAGCCAGTAATCTGCGCGCCCCCTCGATCAGGGCAGAACGGATTCTGCCTGCGTTTACTGACCGCTCAGTCAATGAATACGGGCGGTTGGCCAACGTGTTGCCAGCCTGAAAGACCCTTTTCATCCGTTCAGAACGAAGTCGAGCAGGAAGGTTTTGCCAACCCGGAAAAGTTGGCCCAACCCTTGCCAAACAGCTGTGGCCTATCGAAAAAAGCTGACCCGAAAGACAAGAACAGCGCCACCACCGAGCGCTGACAACAGATCAACCAAGGGAGCGACACTCGCGATGCGTACCATCAATAGCCTGATCCTCGCCGGCGGCCTGCTGGCCTGCGGCGCCACCCAAGCCGACGACCTGCTGCAGTGGCAGAACAACAGCCTGACCTACCTGTGGGGCAAGAACTTCAAGGTCAACCCGGCGATCCAGCAGACGGTCACCTTCGAGCACGCGGACGGCTGGAAATACGGCGACAACTTCATCTTTGTCGACAAGATCTTCTACCAGGGGCAGAAAGACGCAGGTAACGGCCCGAACACCTACTACGGCGAGATCAGCCCGCGCCTGTCGTTCAACAAGATCTTCGACCAGAAGCTGGAATTCGGCCCGGTCAAGGACGTGCTGCTGGCGATGACCTACGAGTTTGGCGAGGGTGACACCGAAAGCTACCTGATCGGCCCCGGCTTCGACCTGGCCATCCCCGGCTTCGACTACTTCCAGCTGAACTTCTACAACCGCACCACCGATGGCAGCCGCGCCGGCGACAACGTGTGGCAGATCACCCCGGTATGGTCGTACACCATCCCGGTCGGCGATTCCGACGTGCTGATCGATGGCTTCATGGACTGGGTGGTGGACAATGACGAGAACCGCCGCGGCACCTACCAGGCCAACTTGCACTTCAACCCGCAGATCAAGTATGACCTGGGCAAGGCGTTGCACCTGGGCGAGAAACAGCTGTACGTGGGTGTGGAGTACGATTACTGGAAGAACAAGTACGGGATCAAGGATTCCGATGCGTTCACCACTGACCAGAACACCATGAGCTTCCTGGTCAAGGTTCACTTCTGACCTGTATGTCGGGGGCCGCTTTGCGGCCCCATTGCTTAACTGACTGGCATTAAGGCAAAGCCCCGGCCATGCGCCTCAAGTGGCCGGCCTAACCGCCCGCCACACTTTCCCCGCAATGCTTACCACGGCCAGCACCACGGCACCGGCCACCACACCTACCCCAGCGTTGAGCAGCGCACCTGTCAACGCCCCGCCGCGCCCTTCGCTGAATGCCTCGATGGCGTGATGCAAAGGCGCGATGCCATGCACCAGAATCCCGCCGCCTACCAGGAACATGGCCGCGGTGCCGATCACCGACAGGCTCTTCATCATGTATGGCGCCGCCCGCAGGATGCCGTTGCCGAGCCCCTGCGCCAGGCGCGATGCCTTGGTAGTCATCCACAACCCAAGGTCATCCAGCTTGACGATGCCGCCGACCAGCCCGTAAACGCCAATGGTCATGACAATGGCGATGCCCGACAGCACGATGATCTGCTGGGGCAGCGGCGAGTCGGCGACGATGCCCAGGGTAATGGCGATGATTTCCGCCGACAGGATGAAATCAGTGCGCACCGCGCCTTTGATCTTGGCCTTCTCGAAGGCCACAAGGTCAACACTGGCATCCGCCACCGCCTCCTTGCGTGCCTCGTGTTGCGCCGCGTCATCCTCCTTGCTGTGCAAGAACTTGTGGGCCAGCTTCTCGAAGCCTTCAAAGCACAGGTACGCCCCGCCCAGCATCAGCAACGGCGTCACCGCCCAGGGGATGAAGGCACTGATCAGCAGCGCCGCCGGCACCAGGATGGCCTTGTTCACCAGCGAGCCCTTGGCCACCGCCCATACCACCGGCAGTTCGCGGTCGGCACGCACTCCGGTGACCTGCTGGGCATTGAGCGCCAGGTCGTCGCCCAATACACCTGCGGTCTTTTTTGCCGCGACCTTGGTCATCAGCGAAACGTCGTCCAGCAAGGTGGCGATGTCGTCGATCAGTACCAGTAGACTGCTTCCTGCCATGTTGAGCTGTTTCCAAATGTGTGAATGAGCGGGAGTCTAGCCCAAAGCCGCTGCCTTGAGCGCCCGTCGAGCCCGGTGCTACCATGCCCGATCCCTCTTAGAGGTGGCCAGACACGAGGAAGATCCCTGACCATGAGCACCATTCGCGAGCGCAACAAGGAACTGATCCTGCGCGCGGCCAGCGAGGAATTCGCCGACAAGGGCTTCGCCGCCACCAAGACCAGCGATATCGCGGCCAAGGCCGGCCTGCCCAAGCCGAACGTGTATTACTACTTCAAGTCCAAGGACAACCTCTACCGCGAGGTCCTGGAGAGCATCATCGCGCCGATCATGCAGGCATCCACGCCGTTCAATGCCGACGGCGATCCGAAAGAAGTGCTGAGTGCGTACATTCGCTCGAAGATTCGCATTTCGCGGGACCTGCCCCATGCGTCCAAAGTGTTTGCCAGCGAAATCATGCATGGCGCGCCGCACCTGTCGCCGAACCAGGTGGAACAGCTGAACGAACAGGCCCGTCACAATATCGAGTGCATCCAGCGCTGGATCGACCGCGGGCAGATCGCCCACGTCGATGCCCACCACCTGATGTTCAGCATCTGGGCAGCGACGCAGACGTACGCGGATTTCGACTGGCAGATTTCGGCAGTGACCGGCAAGGCCAAGCTGGCTGACAGTGATTATGATGCGGCGGCCGAGACCATCATTCGCATGGTGCTCAAGGGTTGTGAGCCAGAGGTGGCCTGACAGGGCCAGTGGGGCTGCTTTGCAGCCCATGCCGGCAAGCCAGCTGCCACAGGTCCTCCACAGACCTGAAGATCGGTGAAGCACCTCTGGGAGCCAGCTTGCAGAAAACCATACAATCTCCCGCAGGGCCATCACAGATCTGACTGTGGTGTCCCTGTGGGAGCTGGCTTGCCGGCGATGAGGCCAGAACAGGCAATAAAGGTTTAAGCTGCTACACCCGCATCCGCCCGCAACCCCACCTCCTCGATCGCACTGATCGCACACTGCTCGTCGATATCCGACGTATCGCCGCTGATCCCTACCGCACCCAGCACCTTGCCATCCTGATCACGAATCAGCACCCCACCCGGTGCCGGCACCACCGGCCGTTCCCCCAACCCGTTAAGCGCAGCAAAGAACGCCGGACGCTGCTGTGCATCCAGTGCCAGCAAACGCGAGCCCTTGCCCAGTGCAATCGCCCCCCAGGCCTTGCCCGTGGCCACCTCGGGCCGGATCAGGCTGGCACCATCCTCGCGCTGCAGCGCCAGCAGGTGCCCGCCGGCATCCAGCACCGCCACGGTCAGCGGCGCGGCGTTGATCTTGCGGCCCGCTGCCAGCGCGGCATTGACCAGGCTGACGGCGAGTTTCAGGTTCAAAGCATTCATGCAAAAGGTCCTCTTCTTGTTGTGAGAAGCCCTGAGGGCAGTTGAAAACCGATCACACAAATAGAACACAACGAACAGTATTTTTGTATACAATATTTTCAAATGATCGTATGCGATAGCGCAAACCCCTGTTTTCACGGGCGCTCAGACGAAAGCCAGCTGACCCGATGAAAACCCATTGACCTAAACCGTCAGGCGTGAATACACTCTGTCGCAAAGCAAGTTGTATACAATTACAAAATCGATGAGGCACAACCCATGAGCAAAATGAGAGCAATCGATGCGGCCGTTCTGGTCATGCGCCGTGAAGGTGTAGATACCGCGTTCGGCATCCCAGGGGCTGCCATCAACCCGTTGTACTCGGCCCTGAAGAAAGTCGGTGGCATCGATCACGTCCTCGCTCGCCACGTCGAAGGTGCCTCGCACATGGCCGAGGGCTACACCCGTGCCAACCCAGGCAACATCGGCGTGTGCATCGGCACTTCCGGCCCGGCCGGCACCGACATGGTCACCGGCCTGTACAGTGCCGCTGCCGACTCCATCCCGATCCTCTGCATCACCGGCCAGGCCCCACGTGCGCGTCTGCACAAAGAAGACTTCCAGGCTGTCGACATCACCAGCATCGTCAAGCCGGTCACCAAGTGGGCCACCACCGTTCTGGAGCCAGGCCAGGTGCCTTACGCCTTCCAGAAGGCCTTCTACGAAATGCGTACCGGCCGCCCAGGCCCTGTGCTGATCGACCTGCCGTTCGACGTGCAGATGGCCGAAATCGAATTCGACATCGACGCCTACGAGCCACTGGCAGTCAACAAGCCGTCCGCCACTCGCGTTCAGGCCGAAAAAGCCCTCGCCATGCTCAATGACGCCGAGCGCCCACTGCTGGTAGCCGGCGGCGGCATCATCAACGCCGACGCCAGCGACAAGCTGGTCGAGTTTGCCGAACTGACCGGCGTACCGGTGATCCCGACCCTGATGGGCTGGGGCACCATCCCGGATGACCACGCACAAATGGTCGGCATGGTCGGCCTGCAGACCTCGCACCGCTACGGCAACGCCACCCTGCTGAAATCCGACCTGGTGTTCGGTATCGGCAACCGCTGGGCCAACCGCCACACCGGCTCCGTCGACGTCTACACCGAAGGCCGCAAGTTCGTGCACGTCGACATCGAACCGACCCAGATTGGCCGCGTGTTCACCCCGGACCTGGGTATCGTTTCCGATGCTGGCAAGGCGCTGGACATGTTCCTCGAAGTGGCCCGCGAGTGGAAAGCCGCTGGCAAGCTGAAAGACCGTGCCGCCTGGCTGGAAGACTGCCAGCAGCGCAAGGCCAGCCTGCAGCGCAAGACCCACTTTGACAACGTGCCGGTGAAACCGCAGCGCGTGTACGAAGAAATGAACCAGGTGTTCGGCAAAGACACCTGCTACGTCAGCACCATCGGCCTGTCGCAGATTGCCGGCGCGCAGTTCCTGCACGTGTACAAACCACGCCACTGGATCAACTGCGGCCAGGCCGGCCCGCTGGGCTGGACCATCCCGGCAGCCCTGGGCGTGGTGAAAGCCGATCCGAAGCGCAAGGTTGTAGCGCTGTCGGGTGACTACGACTTCCAGTTCATGATCGAAGAACTGGCAGTGGGCGCGCAGTTCAACCTGCCATACGTCCACGTACTGGTGAACAACGCCTACCTGGGCCTGATCCGCCAGGCGCAGCGTGGCTTCGACATGGATTACTGTGTACAACTGGCGTTCGAGAACATCAACTCGACCGACGCCGCCAGCTACGGTGTGGACCACGTAGCCGTGGTCGAAGGCCTCGGCTGCAAGGCCATCCGCGTATTCGAGCCGGCCGAAATCGCCCCTGCCCTGCTCAAGGCGCAGAAGATGGCCGAAGAGTTCCGCGTACCGGTGGTTGTCGAAGTGATTCTCGAGCGTGTCACCAACATTTCGATGGGTACCGAGATCAACGCGGTCAACGAGTTCGAAGACCTGGCCCTGGTCGGCAACGACGCGCCTACCGCGATCTCGATGCTCGACTGAATGCCTGACGCCCCCGCGCCAGCACGGCCGGGGGCTCTATTCTGCAAGGAGACAACCATGCCTCGCTTCGCTGCCAACCTGTCCATGCTGTTCACCGAACAGGACTTCCTGGCCCGCTTCAAGGCTGCCGCAGACGCTGGTTTCAGCGGCGTCGAGTACCTTTTCCCGTATGACTTCAGCGCCGCCGAAATCAAGCAGCAGCTGGACGCCAACGGCCTGACCCAGGTGCTGTTCAACCTGCCGGCGGGCGACTGGGCCAAGGGCGAACGTGGCATCACCTGCCACCCCGACCGCGTCGAAGAGTTCCGCGCCGGGGTCGACAAGGCCATCGAATACGCCAAGGTGCTCGGCAACACCCAGGTCAACGCCCTGGCCGGCATTCGCCCGCAAGGCCTGCAGTGCGCCGACGTGCGCAAAACCTTCGTCGACAACCTCAAGTATGCCGCCGACAAGCTCAAGGCCGCCGGGATCCGCCTGGTCATGGAAATGATCAACACCCGCGACATCCCGGGCTTCTACCTGAACACCACCCAGCAGGCCCTGGAAATCCAGGCCGAAGTGGGCAGCGACAACCTGTTCCTGCAGTACGACATCTACCACATGCAGATCATGGAAGGTGACCTGGCTCGCACCATGGAAACCAACCTGAAGCTGATCAACCATATCCAGCTGGCCGACAACCCCGGCCGCAACGAGCCAGGCACCGGCGAGATCAACTACCGCTTCCTGTTCGAGCACCTGGACCGCATCGGCTACCAGGGCTGGGTGGGCGCGGAATACAAGCCGCTGACCACCACTGAAGCCGGCCTGGGCTGGCTGAAGACCCACAACGCAATCTGAAGGCTGCTCACACCCTGTGACACACAATTGACCTTGTGGGACCGGGTTCACCCGCGAACACCGGCAAAGCCGGTGCCATCCACCGCGGTGCCTGCTTCGCGGGTAAACCCGCTCCCACAGGAGTTTTGTGTCCAACAGGAGGACTGTGCTGCCCTGTTCCATCGAGATTCAACAAATACAACGAGGTAATCTCTCATGGCTAAAATCGGTTTCATCGGCACCGGCATCATGGGCAAGCCCATGGCCCAGAACCTGCAAAAAGCAGGTCACAGCCTGTTCGTTTCCACTCACCACGACGCCGCCCCTGCCGACCTGATCGCAGCCGGTGCAGTGGCCCTGGCCAACCCTAAAGAAGTTGCCCAGGAAGCCGAATTCATCATCGTCATGGTCCCCGACACCCCACAGGTCGAGGCCGTACTGTTCGGTGAAAACGGCGTGGCCGAAGGCGTCGGCCCGAACAAGGTAGTGATCGACATGAGCTCGATCTCGCCGACCGCCACCAAAGCCTTCGCCGAAAAAATCAAGGCCACCGGCGCCGCCTACCTGGACGCCCCGGTGTCCGGTGGTGAAGTCGGTGCCAAGGCCGCGACCCTCAGCATCATGGTCGGTGGCTGCCCGAAAGCCTTCGAGCGCGCACTGCCGCTGTTCGAAGCCATGGGCAAGAACATCACCCGCGTGGGCGGCAACGGCGACGGCCAGACCGCCAAGGTCGCCAACCAGATCATCGTCGCCCTGAACATCCAGGCCGTCAGCGAAGCACTGCTGTTCGCCGCCAAGAACGGCGCCGATCCTGCCAAGGTGCGTGAAGCACTGATGGGCGGTTTCGCCTCGTCGAAAATCCTCGAAGTGCATGCCGAGCGCATGATCAAGGGCACCTTCGACCCAGGCTTCCGCATCAACCTGCACCAGAAAGACCTGAACCTGGCCCTGCAGGGCGCCAAGGAACTGGGCATCAACCTGCCCAACACCTCCAACGCCCAGCAAGTGTTCAACACCTGCCAGGCCCTGGGTGGCGGCAACTGGGACCACTCGGCGCTGATCAAAGGCCTGGAGCACATGGCCAACTTCTCGATCCGCGGCGACAAGTAATTCGAATTCGGGGGCTGCTGCGCAGCCCGATCGCCGGCAAGCCAGCTCCCACAGGGACCGCACAATCCCTCAATCCTGTGCTGTACCTGTGGGAGCTGGCCTGCCCGCGATGAATTCCACACCGATGAACCTGCGACCACAGGCTCATAAGGTGACACCGAGCAACACCCGCCCCTGGTTCGGCCTGCACGGAGGCAGTTCCAGGGGCGTTTTTGATTCTGCAGAACAACAATAACTGGGAGCCTGCCATGTCGGTCGATCCGCAAAAAATTCTCCGCGAGCTGTTCGACACAGCCATCGCTGCCGCCCACCCCCGCCAAGTCCTCGAACCCTACCTGCCCGCCGACCGTAGCGGCCGGGTCATCGTCATCGGCGCCGGCAAGGCCGCAGCCGCCATGGCCGAAGTGGTCGAGAAAAGCTGGCAGGGCGAAGTCTCTGGCCTGGTCGTGACCCGTTATGGCCACGGCGCCAACTGCCAGAAGATCGAAGTGGTCGAAGCCGCCCACCCGGTCCCTGATGCCGCCGGCCTGGCCGTGGCCAAGCGCGTGCTGGAGCTGGTCAGCAACCTCAACGAAGACGACCGCGTCATCTTCCTGCTGTCTGGCGGTGGCTCGGCGCTGCTGGCCCTGCCTGCCGAGGGCCTGACCCTGGCGGACAAGCAGCAGATCAACAAGTCGCTGCTGAAATCCGGCGCCACCATCGGCGAGATGAACTGCGTACGCAAGCACCTCTCGGCGATCAAGGGCGGCCGCCTGGCCAAGGCCTGCTGGCCGGCCACGGTCTACACCTATGCGATTTCCGATGTACCCGGCGACCTCGCCACGGTAATTGCCTCCGGCCCCACCGTGGCCGACCCGAGCACTTCGGCCGATGCGCTCGCCATCCTCAAGCGTTACAACATCGAAGCACCGAAAGCCGTTATCGACTGGCTCAACAACCCCGCATCGGAAACCGTCAAGGCCGATGACCCGGCCCTGGCCCGCAGCCACTTCCAGTTGATCGCCAAGCCCCAGCAGTCGCTTGAGGCAGCGGCGGTCAAAGCCCGTCAGGCCGGTTTCAGCCCGCTGATCCTCGGCGATCTGGAAGGTGAATCGCGCGAAGTGGCCAAGGTGCACGCCGGTATCGCCCGGCAGATCGTCCAGTACGGCCAGCCTTTGAAGGCGCCCTGCGTAATCCTGTCCGGCGGCGAAACCACCGTGACCGTACGCGGCAATGGCCGTGGCGGGCGCAACGCCGAGTTCCTGCTCAGCCTCACCGAAAGCCTCAAAGGCCTGCCGGGCGTGTATGCCCTGGCCGGTGATACCGACGGCATCGACGGCTCGGAAGAAAACGCCGGCGCCTTCATGACCCCAGGCAGCTACGCCCGCGCCGAGGCCCTGGGCCTGTCGGCCAGCGACGAGTTGGACAACAACAACGGCTACGGCTACTTCGCCGCACTGGATGCGCTGATCGTCACCGAGCCGACCCGCACCAACGTCAACGACTTCCGCGCCATCCTGATCCTCGAGACTGCCCAATCATGACGCCTGATAAAAAAGTCAAAATCCTCGCCACCCTTGGCCCTGCGATCAATGGCATCGATGACATCCGCCAGCTGGTCGAAGCCGGGGTGAACATCTTCCGCCTCAACTTCAGCCACGGCGAACATGCCGACCACGCCCTGCGCTACCAGTGGATCCGTGAAGTCGAGCAGCAGCTCAACTACCCGCTGGGCATCCTCATGGACCTGCAAGGGCCAAAGCTGCGCGTCGGCCGTTTTGCCGAGGGCAAGGTGCAGCTGCAACGCGGCCAGGCGCTGCGCCTGGACCTGGACAAAACCCCGGGCGACTGCCACCGGGTCAACCTGCCACACCCGGAAATCATCGCCGCGCTGGAGCCGGGCATGGACCTGCTGCTGGACGATGGCAAGCTGCGCCTGCGGGTTACCGCCAAGCACAGCGACGCCATCGACACCGAAGTGCTGAACGGTGGTGAGCTGTCCGACCGCAAGGGCGTCAACGTGCCGCAAGCGGTACTCGATCTGTCCCCGCTCACCGAAAAAGACCGCCGCGACCTGGCCTTCGGCCTGGAACTGGGCGTGGACTGGGTGGCCCTGTCATTCGTGCAGCGCCCGGAAGACATCGTCGAGGCGCGCCAGCTGATTGGCGACCGCGCCTACCTGATGGCCAAGATCGAAAAACCTTCGGCGGTCGAGCAACTGCAAGCCATCGCCGAACTGGCAGATGCGATCATGGTGGCCCGTGGCGACCTGGGCGTGGAAGTACCGGCCGAAAGCGTGCCGCAGATCCAGAAGCGCATCATCGCTACCTGCCGCCAGCTGGGCAAACCGGTGGTGGTGGCCACGCAGATGCTCGAGTCCATGCGCTTTTCGCCCGCCCCGACCCGTGCCGAAGTCACCGACGTGGCCAACGCCGTGGCCGAAGGTGCCGATGCGGTCATGCTGTCAGCCGAGACGGCCTCGGGTGACTACCCGCTCGAAGCCGTGCAGATGATGAGCAAGATCATCCGTCAGGTAGAAAACGGCCCGGACTACCAGGCCCAGCTGGATGTTGGCCGGCCGAAGGCCGAGGCTACCGTGTCGGACGCCATCAGCTGCGCGATTCGCCGCATCAGCGGCATCCTGCCGGTGGCGGTGCTGGTCAACTACAGCGAGTCGGGCGCCTCTACCCTGCGTACTGCGCGCGAGCGACCACGGGCACCGATCCTCAACCTGACGCCGAACCTGAACACCGCGCGCCGCCTGAGCGTGGCCTGGGGTGTGCACTCGGTGGTCAACGACCGCCTGCGTCAGGTTGACGAGGTGGTTTCAACTGCGCTGGAAATTGCCCAGGCGCAGGGTATGGCAACCCGTGGCGACACGCTGCTGATCACTGCCGGTGTGCCTTTCGGCAAGCCGGGGTCGACTAACACCCTGCGGATCGAGACCTTGATCTGAGATTGCAGGGGGCGCTTTGCGCCCCCTGTGGGAGCTGGCTTGCCGGCGAATGGAGGGCGCAGCCCTCCCCCAACACATAAAGCACACCTGCGGAAAACCTGAGGCCCAAAGAGGCCCACCGCCCTCCACCCACCTCACTGACTGCCCCATGTACAGTAAAAATTCCGTCAACCCGTGCCCCGACTGGGCCACGGCTATGCTCAACGGCTTCAGCCAGGTACTGCTGCTGCGCAGCCCCCTGTGCGGCCTGTGCTGCCTGCTGGCCATCCTGCTCACCGCGCCCAGCCTGGTCGGCGGCGCCCTGCTCGGCGCCCTGGCCGGCCTGCTGACTGCCCAGGCCCGCGGCTACGACCGCGCCGACCGCCAGGCCGGGCTGTACTGCTACAACGGCGTGCTGATCGGCATCCTGATCTGCGCCGTGCTGCCCTGGTCGGTCATTCTGCCGCCGCTGATCATCGCTGCGGGTGGCCTGTCCAGCATCATTACCCACCAGTGGCGCAAGCGCGGTGGCAAGCTGTTGATCGCCTATACCGCGCCGTTCGTGCTGTTGGGCTGGGCCACGCTGCTGCTGGCCGACCCCGGCACCTCGGCGTCGGTCGACGCAGCCCCTCTATTTGCCGTATTTCGCGGCGTGGGCCAGATCTTCCTACTGGACCAGCCCATGGCAGGGCTGCTGATCGCCGGCGGTTTGTACCTGGCTAATCCCTATGCCGCCACCTGGGCGATAATTGGCTCATTGCTAGGCGCCGGCGTAGCTTGGCTAGCCGGCGATTTCCAGGCGGCATGGCTTGGACTTTATGGCTTCAACGCCGCGCTGGCGGCACTGGCATTCAGTCGGCAAGGAGAGCGGCCGTGGGTGACACTGCTGGCGATCGTCATGGCGATCGTTATTCAACGAACTGCGTCCAACCTCGACCTGCCGCTGCTGACTGCTCCATTCGTCGTCGCCAGCTGGGTCATGGGCGCCGTCCTGGTTCAAATGAAACCAGGCAGATCGCATCAAGACTTGACCCAACGCATGTGAAGGCCACTTAGTTCGATGATGTACTTCTAGTGCGCTGCATTAGAACGGAAAGATCATCACCATAGTCGTTGCTCTGGACATTCAGGCTGAGATCGGCAATTCCGACGGCTCGGGCTTTCCCCACTTTAGGCGATATGGCCTCGAGAAGAGTATCGACGTTAAACTTGAATTTTCTAAAACCAGCGTTCAGAAGGCCTTCGACTGTGCTTGGAGGAGCTTTGCTTGCCGGAATAAACAAATCGTCACGCCGATAAAAAACCTCGTCGCTCAAGAAGGAGTCAAATACCCTAGTTCTGGAGAGCTTTTCCCCCTTGATCTTAGTCCCAAACCCCATGAACTCATACCTTTCAAATTGTTCGCCTTTAAGTTTGTATACCGTCCTTTTCTTACCAAAATTTTCTATATCAATCAGTGGTCTAAGAAAATCGCGAAGGGGTTCCTTCGGTAGATTGAATTTATTCAACCGCTTGGTAAGAAGCGTTCTGCCACGTCCCGAAGGATCGTGAAAATTTACGGGATCGCCAGAGCAGTATGCGTAGGCGTTGACTCCGCCCGCACCAAAGGGGCTTAGGCTGTCGGAGCTCAGGAACCGCATGATTGCCGGGCGATACACCCTGTGCCCGTTGCCCATCAGATATCCCTGCACGGCGGGATCAAACCACTGCCCGACAAACCGCAGCCCGCCGCCGGCCCGCTGCTTGGGAAGCTGCCCATAGGGTGGAAAAGACCACTCCTCACGACGAACGCGCTGATCGGCGACGGTACTACCGAGGCCATCATCCTGCAGCAGAAGGGTTTCGCCGGCGCACGGGGGTGAAGCAGGTAATCCAGACATTCTGTTCGCTCCATTTTCAAGCAGACTGAGGCTCAATGATGGCCGCTGCCCTTGCAGCGGAAAACTGGCATTTCTAACAGTTCCCTAGCTCTGCGCCGGCTTGTGCATCTCACCCGCGCACCTTAGTGTTGATCATCAACGTCAAGTATCAGGTACCTCATGTCCTCGCAATCTTTGCGCGAACGCCTCTACGTCATCGTCTTCCAGACCGACACCGTAGCCGGCCGGCGCTTCGACAAGATCCTCCTGCTGATCATCCTGGCCAGCCTGGTCACGGTAATCCTCGACAGCATCGACGAGGTTCACCAAGGCTACGCCGGCCTGCTGGCCGCCATCGAGTGGGGCTTTACCGCGATCTTCCTGGCCGAGTACATCACCCGCCTGTACTGCTCGCCCAAGCCATTGCGTTACGCCTTCAGCTTCTACGGCTTGGTCGACCTGCTGGCGATCGTGCCGGGGGTCATCGCGCTGTACTACAGCGACGCCCAGTACCTGCTGATTATCCGGGTGATCCGGATGCTGCGGATCTTCCGCGTACTAAAGCTCAGCCCGTACCTCAAGCAGGCCAACTACCTGATGGAGGCGCTGCGCGGCAGCAAGCAGAAGATCATCGTGTTCCTGGTCAGCGTATCGACCCTGGTGACGGTGTTCGGCACCTTGATGTATGTGATCGAGGGGCCGGAGCATGGCTTCACCAGCATCCCCAAAGGGATCTACTGGGCCATCGTTACCCTGACGACGGTAGGCTTTGGCGACATCGTGCCGAAAACGCCACTCGGGCAGGTGCTGTCGTCACTGGTGATGATTACCGGTTATTCGATTATTGCCGTGCCGACCGGGATCTTCACCGCAGAGCTGGCCAATGCAATGCGCGGCGAGCAGTTGCAGCATGATTGCCCGACCTGCCACAAGAAAACCCATGAGCATGGGGCGGCGTTCTGTTCCCGGTGCGGGAATGGGTTGTTTCCCAAACAGTGATGTTGCCTGATCTGGCCCTATCGCCGGCAAGCCAGCTCCCACAAGTGCACTACAGCTATCAAGCCTTGTGCAGTACCTGTGGGAGCTGGCTTGCCGGCGATGGGGCCGGTATAGGCAGCGGAATAACCAAAGTCATTTTTGTTCTTTAATCCGCGCAAACCCACCCGCTATAGTCGCTGGCAACCTGCCCCAAAAACCTTCAAGAACAAGGACGCAACGTGAAAAAACTCTTCACCGCCTCGCTGCTCGCCGCAGGCCTGGCGCTGGGCAACATCGCCCAGGCCGCCCCGACCCTGCTGAACGTTTCCTACGACGTGATGCGCGACTTCTACAAGGACTACAACCCGGCCTTCCAGAAGCACTGGGAAGCCGAGCACAACGAGAAGGTCAACCTGCAGATGTCCTTCGGCGGCTCTAGCAAGCAGGCGCGTGCGGTGATCGATGGTCTGCCGGCCGATGTCATCACCATGAACATGGCCACCGACATCAATGCTCTGGCCGACAACGGCAAGCTGGTGCCGGACAACTGGGTGACCCGCCTGCCGAACAACAGCGCGCCATTCACCTCGGCCACCGTGTTCATCGTGCGCAAGGGCAACCCCAAGGCGCTGAAGGACTGGCCCGACCTGCTCAAGGACGGTGTGCAGGTGATCGTGCCCAACCCGAAGACCTCGGGTAACGGCCGCTACACCTACCTGTCGGCCTGGGGCTATGTGCTCAAGCAAGGCGGTGACGAGAACAAGGCCAAGGAATTTGTCGGCAAGCTGTTCAAGCAGGCACCCGTGCTGGACACCGGCGGCCGTGCGGCCACCACCACCTTCATGACCAACCAGATTGGTGACGTGCTGGTGACCTTCGAGAACGAAGCCGAGATGATCGCCCGCGAGTTTGGCCGCGACCAGTTCGAAGTGGTCTACCCGAGCGTGTCGGCCGAAGCCGAGCCGCCGGTGAGTGTGGTCGACAAGGTGGTGGCGAAGAAAGGCACCCAGGCCGTAGCCGAGGAATACCTGAAGTACCTGTGGTCGCCAGAGGCCCAGGAAATCGCCGCCAACAACTACCTGCGCCCGCGCGACGCGACGGTACTGGCCAAGTACACCGACCGTTTCCCGAAAGTCGATTTCCTGTCGGTGGAGAAGACCTTTGGTGACTGGCGCACCGTGCAGAAGACCCACTTCAACGATGGTGGGGTGTTTGACCAGATCTACACCAATAATCAGTAATTGATGCAGGCAAGTCGGCACTATCGCCGGCAAGCCAGCTCCCACAAGTACTGCACAGGTCTTGCATACTGTGCAGTCCCTGTGGGAGCTGGCTTGCCGGCGACAGGGCCGGTGCAGGCAATATCAGATCTGACGGAATACCAAGGCTTTGAGCCCCCCCGCCGGGTCCACATCCGGAAATTCCGGCGGGTTTTCCAGGCGCTCGACAAATGCCAGTGTCGGCGCCTGCTCCGCCATCCCCTCTATCAGGAATTCCGGCCCGATCCCCGGGTCGTTCACGCACGCCAGCACTGTCCCACCCTCGTTCAGCAGCTCTGGCAAGCGCCGCAGAATCTTCGCGTAGTCCTGAGTCAGCACGAAACTGCCGCGCTGGAACGTCGGCGGGTCGATGATGATCAGGTCATACGGCCCATACTTGCGCACCTTGCCCCATGACTTGAACAGCTCGTGCCCCAAGTACGCCACCCGCGAGGCATCGTGACCATTGAGCCGATGGTTGTCCCGTCCACGAGCCAGGGCCGACTTGGCCATGTCCAGGTTCACCACCTGCTCGGCGCCACCGGCAATCGCTACCACCGAGAAGCCACAGGTGTAGGCGAACAGGTTCAGCACGCGCTTGCCTGCAGCCTGCTCGCGCACCCAGCGCCGGCCATGACGCATGTCGAGGAACAGGCCGTTGTTCTGCCGCACGCCCAGGTCCAGCAGGTAGGTCAGGCCGTCCTCGACCACCTCGCGTTGCTGGCATGGCTCGCCCAGCAGCCACTGGCCCGGGCTGTCGGGCAGGTAGCGGTGCTGGATGATGATGGCTTGACCAGACCACAGTGGTTGCTCGGCCAGGCTGCGCAGCATGGCTTCCAGTTCGGCCAGCTGGCCTTCGGGCGGCTCGCGGAACAGCGCGACCGACAACACCCCTTGCAGCCAGTCGACGGTGACCTGCTCAAGGCCCGGCCAGCAGCGGCCGCGGCCGTGGAACAGGCGGCGGGTTTCCTGCGGGGCAGGGTCGAGGGCGGCGAGCAGATGTTGCTCCAGAGTCTGGATGGGCGAGGTCATGGTGGGTCGCAGGCTGGCAAAAAGCGGCATTCTACCCCCTGAGGGCGCTTTGCGCCCTATCGCCGGCAAGCCAGCTCCCACAGCACAGCACTACGCGTGAGGCTTGCGCAATAACTGTAGGAGCTGGCTTGCCGGCGATAGGGCGCGAAGCGGCCTCAATGGCCCTTGACCACTAACACCTTGGGCCTGAACCACCAGCCCTGCTGCATCCCCGCCGCGGCCAGCAGGATCAACCCCACCCCCAGCCACTGCAGCGGCGCCAGGCGATGCCCGAACGCCACCCAGTCGACCAGAATCGCCGCAATCGGGTAGATGAACGACAGCGCGCCGGTCAACGCCGTGGGCAGGCGCTGGATCGCGCTGTACAACAGCACATACATCAAGCCGGTGTGCACCATGCCCAGGGTCAGCAGGCTGGTCAGCGCCGGCACTTCAACCGGCAGCCCGCCGAGCTTGACCCACGGCGCCAGCAACAGCACGCCTGTAGTCACCTGGATCAAGGCGATCAGATGCGGGGGTGTGCCACTGAGGCGCTTGATGATCAACGCCGCAATTGCGTACAGGAACGCCGCCCCCAAGGCCAGTGCGATGCCCAGCAGGTAGTCCTCGCCGCCCCCCTGCCCCGTGCCATGGGCGCTGACGATGGCCAGCATGCCGAGGAACGCCACGCTCAGCCAGGTGAGCTTGGCCAAGGTGATCTTCTCGCCTAGAAACAGCGCCGCCAGGCCTACCAGTATGAACGGCTGCACGTTGTACACCGCCGTGCCGATAGCGATGGACGCTCGCGAGTACGAGGCAAACAACAGCAGCCAGTTACCGACGATGGCCATGCCACTGACAATTGCCAACAGGAACACCGTGCGGCTGATCACACCTGGCCGCAGAAAACCGAACGCAGCGCAAATCACCAGCAACGTCACCGCGCCGAACACACAACGCCAGAACACTACGTCCAGCACCGGCTGACCCGATACCAGCACGAACCAGCCTATGGTCCCCGAAATCAGCATGGCAGCGACCATTTCCAGCGAACCACGGCGCAACGAACTGTCCATCCCACACCTCCCATTGACGATGGCAACAGTATGCGAAGGTTACTGGCGGGCCTTCCAGCGGAAAACCAAGGCAAATTAGAAAGCTGACCTTTACTATCAAGGCAAATTACATGGTTTACCTAACGAGGCGAAAATGACGGATGACATCGACCAGACCCTGATCAATGCGTTGATGGAGGACTCGCGCCGCTCGCTCAAAGCCTTGGGCCAGGTCAGCGGGTTGTCCGCGCCCAGCGTCAGCGAGCGCCTGCGCCGCCTGGAAGAGCGCGGCGTGCTGCGCGGCTACACCGTGGAGGTGGACCCGCACGCGTTTGGTTACCAGTTGCAGGCGATCGTGCGCATTCGCCCTTTGCCGGGGCAGTTGCACGAGGTGGAGCGGCAGATCATTGCCATCCCCGAGTTCACCGAATGCGACAAGGTTACCGGCGAGGACTGCTTCATCGCCCGGCTGCACGTGCGCTCGATGGAGCAGCTGGACACCTTGCTCGACCGTATCAATGTACTGGCCGATACCAATACCGCGATCGTCAAGAAGAGCCCGGTCAAGCGGCGGTTACCGCCAATGAATTGATGTCAGCGGTGCCCCGAAAAGGCCCGCACTGGAAAAGCTGCCTATTTTTTGTACACAAGAATGTCACCTTATGTGCCATTTTTGTGTGCACTTTTTAGGTAACGCCCCAATACGTTACACCGTACTCACAACTAATTTTGACCAAATGATCAACTAATTATGCCTCTTGAAATTTAAACCTGTTCATTTGGTCAACTTATAACTTCGTTATTTCATCAACTTATCTTTCAACTAGATAGATTCAAAATGATGGCCACCTGAAGTGTGCTTTTCCCTTGGCATGGAACTGGCTTTTGTGTGTTCGTGTTTTGTATACAAACCGACCAAAACATAAATACACAAGAACTCGCGACGCCGCCCCAACAGCGGCCGCCGCGCCCAGAACCCTGTGATGCCAACGCTGCACCGACGAGATGGCGAGCCCGTGCGCATGCCCGCTCATCGCAGTCACGTGCATCAGGAGCCCGCCGGAATGAGCAACAGCCTCGACCTTGCCCCTGAACTATCCGTCGCCAGCACCCACCCCGCTTCCACCCTCGCCGGCAACCCGCCGGAACTTGCCCTGAGCCCGCGCCTGCATAACCGCGACCTTGCCCCGACGCGCATCGAAGGCAGGCGCTGGGGGCGCTACAGCATCTTCGCTTTGTGGACAAACGATGTGCACAACATCGCCAACTATTCGTTCGCCATGGGCTTGTTCGCCCTCGGCCTGGGTGGCTGGCAGATTCTACTGTCGCTGGGCATTGGTGCGGCGCTGGTGTACTTCTTCATGAACCTGTCGGGCTACATGGGGCAGAAGACCGGCGTGCCGTTCCCGGTCATCAGCCGCATCGCCTTCGGCATCCACGGCGCGCAGATCCCGGCGCTGATCCGCGCGGTCATTGCCATTGCCTGGTTCGGTATCCAGACCTACCTGGCGTCAGTGGTGCTGCGCGTGTTGCTGACGGCCGTGTGGCCGCAACTGGCCGCCTACGATCATGACAGCATTCTCGGCCTGTCGAGCCTGGGCTGGGTTTGCTTCGTTGCGATCTGGCTGGTGCAGCTGGGGATCCTGGCCTACGGCATGGAGATGGTGCGCCGCTACGAGGCTTTCGCCGGCCCGGTAATCCTGATGACGGTCGCCTCCCTGGCGGTGTTCATGTACATCAAGGCTGACGCGCATATCGCCTGGTCGGTGGCCGCACCACTGACCGGCGTTGATATGTGGCGCAACATCTTCGCCGGCGGCGCGCTGTGGCTGGCAATCTACGGCACCCTGGTGCTGAACTTCTGTGACTTCGCCCGCAGCTCGCCGTGCCGCAAGACCATCCGCGTCGGCAACTTCTGGGGGCTGCCGGTGAACATCCTGGTGTTCGCCATGATCACCGTGGTGCTGTGCGGCGCGCAGTTCCAGATCAATGGCCAGATCATCGACAGCCCGACGCAGATCGTCGCCGCCATCCCCAGCACGCCATTGCTGGTGCTCGGCTGCCTGGCCTTCCTGATCGTCACCGTGGCGGTGAACATCATGGCCAACTTCGTCGCCCCGGCCTTCGTGCTCAGCAACCTGGCGCCACGCCACCTGAACTTCAAGCGCGCCGGGCTGATCAGCGCCACCCTCGCCGTGCTGATCCTGCCCTGGAACCTCTACAACAGCCCGCTGGTGATCGTCTACTTCCTGTCCGGCCTGGGCGCCCTGCTCGGCCCGCTGTACGGGGTGATCATGGCCGACTACTGGTTGCTGCGCAAAGGCTGCATCAACGTGCCGCAGCTGTACAGCGAAGACCCGGCCGGCGCCTACCACTACACCAAGGGCATCAACCTGCGCGCGGTGGCCGCCTTCCTGCCGGCCGCGCTACTGGCCATCGTCCTGGCCCTGGTGCCCAACTTCCACAGCGTGGCGCCGTTCTCCTGGCTGATCGGGGCCGGCATCGCCGCCGCCGTGTACCTGCTGATCGCGCCACGCCACCGCCAATACTTTGATGTCAGCGGCGAATGCATTGCCGTCGACCACAGCAGCCACTGACCGGGGAAAACCGAACATGCGTATCCTGATCGCCAACGTCAACACCACCGAAGCCATCACCGAAGCCATTGCAGAGCAGGCCCGCGCCGTGGCCTCGCCCGGTACCGAAATCGTCGGCCTCACCCCCTGGTTCGGCGCCGAATCGGTGGAAGGCAACTTCGAAAGCTACCTGGCCGCCATCGCCGTAATGGACCGGGTGCTGGCCTACGAGGGCCCTTACGACGCCGTGATCCAGGCCGGTTACGGCGAGCATGGCCGTGAAGGCCTGCAGGAACTGCTGAATGTACCGGTGGTTGACATCACCGATGCCGCCGCCAGCACCGCGATGTACCTGGGCCACGCCTACTCGGTGGTGACCACCCTGGACCGCACCGTGCCGCTGATCGAGGACCGGCTGAAGCTGTCCGGCCTGTATGACCGCTGCGCGTCGGTAAGGGCCAGTGGGCTGGCGGTGCTGGAACTGGAGGCCGACCCGCAACGGGCGGTGGAGGCGATTGTCGAGCAGGCCGAACGCGCTGTGCGTGAGGACAGGGCCGAGGTGATCTGCCTGGGGTGCGGCGGCATGGCCGGGCTTGATGAACAGATCCGCCAGCGCACTGGCGTGCCGGTGGTGGATGGTGTGAGCGCGGCGGTGACCATTGCCGAATCGCTGGTGCGCATGGGGCTGAGCACTTCCAAGGTGCGCACCTATGCCACGCCGCGGGCGAAGAAGGTGGTGGGTTGGCCGATGCGCTTCGGTCGCTAGCCTTCTGTTTACCCGTACCGGCCCTGTCGCCGGCAAGCCAGCTTCCACAGGGACTGCGCAAGGTTTGAGGCCTGCGGTACCTGTGGGAGCTGGCTTGCCGGCGACAGGGCCGGTCCTGCTAATCCATCATCCTGGCCAACCGCTGCGCACTGCCACAGGCCAGGGTGAATC
Source organism: Pseudomonas sp. 8_5_2 (assembly GCF_059295255.1). Classification (NCBI taxonomy): domain Bacteria; kingdom Pseudomonadati; phylum Pseudomonadota; class Gammaproteobacteria; order Pseudomonadales; family Pseudomonadaceae; genus Pseudomonas; species Pseudomonas sp. 8_5_2. The sequence goes on along the minus strand of NZ_CM181238.1, from coordinate 1,711,264 downwards.
CCAAGGCCCCATGCCCCAGGTTCAGCCACACATTGCGATACAGCGTGCCGCCAATCATCGGCACGCCGGTCGGTGTCGCCGGTCGCATCCCTGCCCATTCCACCGCCTGGCCATAATCTGCAGCCTTGGGCAGCGTCTCCAGCGCCAACCGCCGCATGCTCTGCAGCCTGCGTTTTTCTACCGACTCGTCGAAGCCGACAATGTCCACCATCGCCGCCACTCGCAGTTGCTGCCCCAGACGGGCATAGACAATCTTGCGTTCATAGTCGGTCAGGCTCAGCTCCGGCGCCTGGTGCCCGGCACTGATCGGTGCGGTCAGGCTGTACCCCTTCAACGGGTAGACCGGCAGCTTCATGCCTGGCAAAGCCAAAGCTGTGCCGCGATGCCCGGCACACAGCACCACCTGTTCGACGTCCAGCCGGTCGAGCCCCAGCTGCAGCGCCACCACCCGGTCCTGGTGCCGCACCAGTTGCGTTACCGGCTGGCCGAGCAGCAGACGACACTCGCCCGAAGCGCGCAGCAGCGCCGCCAGTCGCTGACAGAACAGGTGGCAGTCGCCGACTTCTTCATCGGGTGTAAATACGCCGCCTACGAACGGCGCGCCATCCAGTGCAGGTTCCAACACGCGCAGCTCGGCTGTACTCAGCACACGCTGGCTGGCCGGGTCCAGCAGCTGATCGCGGCCATGGGTGAAAGCGCGCTCGCTGCGAAAGGCCACCAGCTTGCCGTTTCGTCGCCAGGCAAAATCGCCGAAGTCCTGGCTTTCGCGCCATTGCGCCAGAACAGCCTGGCTGTGCAGCGCAAGGTCCAGCAACTGCGCGGCATTGCGGCGATTGACGCTGCGCCGGCAGGCCAGGGTAAACGCCAACAGCCAGCGCCACTGCGCCGGGTCCATGCGCAAGCGCAAGCGTAGCGGCGACTCACCCTGCAACAGCCAGCCCAGCGCCTGCCATGGCACGCCGGCGTCGGCCAGCGGTGCCACATAGCGATAGGACAATTGCCCGCCGTTGGCGAAGCTGGTGGCCGACGCCAGGCTGTCGCGGGCTTCGATCAGGTCGACCGAATGCCCCTCGCGGACCAGGGCGTAGGCCGTCGCCAGGCCAATCACGCCACCGCCAATTACCGCCACACGCTGTTTCATCGCTCATCCCTGTTCCGGCACCATGGCCGAACAGTACCAGCGGATCAGCTCGGGCAGCTATGCGCGCCGTCGTTCAGGCCCTGGCGCACGTTGCGGCTGAGCAGGCTGGCCTTGCCGTCATGCCAGGTCAGGGTCAGTACGTAGAGGGTGTCGAAGTCGTCGCCGCTCCAGTCCTCGGTGATCACCCGCTCTTCACCGAGGGCCTTGCCGGCCACGCTATTGATCAGCTCCGGGAGGTAACCGTGGGACCAGGCGGTGTACACCGTCGCGTTGCGGTATTTGTCGCTCAGCAGCTCATCGGCCAGTTCGTCGGTATCGTTGGCGCCGTAGTCGATGTTCACCGGCAGGCCCAGGCGGATGGCGCTGGGGGTGATGGTCATCAACGGGCGAATGTAGCTGTAGGTTTGCTCCTGGCTGCCTTCCTCGACATGCCGTGAAGGGTTGGCAGCGAACACATAGTCGGCCTTGCCGAAGCGCTCGGGCAACAGCGTGGCCAGATCCAGCGCACGGTTGAGGCCTTGGCAGTTCAACTGGCCCAGCCCCTCGCCCGGCTTTTCGGCATGGCGCAGGAACACCAGGGTCTGGGTGCCATCTACCGGTTGTGCCCGGCTTTCGATTGCCTCCATCGCCAACGGTACGGCGACGGCTGCAAGCACCAGGCTCAGCAGCAAGGGGCGACGACGGCGGAAGAATGTAGGCAACTTCATCAAGGCAGGCTCGTGTGGCAAAGAAAATCGGGTCTACCCGCCACATCGCCCCGCTTGCGGTATCACGGGGCGCCATTAGTAGTGAATGCCATCCTTGGCAACGAGTGAGGGTCAGAGTGCCCTGAACCCGTTTGGTTCCTCCCTGGAGGTGGATGCCGTTCCCTGGGCAATGCTTAGATTAAGGGAACGGTGTTGCTGAATTGTGTACGGTGCCAGAACCTGGGTAATAGGTCGGTGCCCGTATGCAGGGCCCTCATCAATCATCCCGCGTCAGCACTTCCAGCAATTCGATCTCGAACGTCAGGTCCGAATTCGGCGGGATTGCCGCCATGCTGCGCTCACCATAGCCCAGCTGGGCCGGCACCAACAGTTTGCGCTTGCCGCCGACGCGCATTCCAATGATTCCCTGGTCCCAACCCTTGATCACCCGGCCTGTGCCGATCACGCACTGGAACGGCTTGCCGCGCGACCAGGACGAATCGAACTCGCTGCCGTCGGCCAGCCAGCCGGTGTACTGGGTGGTGATCAGGGCGCCTTTGACGGCGGCTTTGCCTTCACCCTCGACCAGGTCGATGATCTGCAGTTCTTGGCTCACGGGGACACTCCAACGCTGGAAAACAAAGCCGCCCTTTTCTCAGGAATGCACCGGTTTGGCAAGTGTGTGCGGGGTCAGGCAAAAGATAGATGCACGGTGGCATTCTCTGGAGGCATGGCTGGGCGCGGAGGCGAGCCAGCCGTAGGGAGCGCATCAGGGCTGACAAGTGCACCGACCTGAATCAGCTGGTCTGCTCAAACACCTGCTGCCCGGTCATTTCCCTGGTCTGGTTGGCAAAACAGTACCAGGCAGGTTTCTCTTCAACGAAGATCTGCATATTGAAATCCCAGTCCTGGTCGCCGTCGAGCAGGCCGACCGGGACGGCATGGAAGTCGTTGGCCTTGAGCCGGTAGTAGAGATGTGTGCCGCATTGGCCGCAAAAAGCGCGTTGAGCCCAGTCGGACGAATCGTAGACGCTGGGCGCACGCCCTTCGATCAGCGGGGGTTTGCTGCAATCGACCACCAGCAGCGGGCCGCCGGTCCACTTGCGGCACATGCTGCAGTGGCAGGCGCTGATGTGGGTATTGTCGACGGTGACGGTAAGCCGGGTAGCGCCGCACAGGCAGGTGCCGTGTTTTTCCAGGGCCATGGCTGGCTCCTTGAGCGGAAGATGGGCCTGCAAGTATAGATGCGCGCTCTTGCAGGAGCGGCCTTGTGTCGCGATGGGCTGCGAAGCGGCCCTAGGATTCAAGCGGACACGTTGGATCCTGGGGCCGCTTCGCAGCCCATCGCGACGCAAGGCCGCTCCTACAAGGGGCAATATCGGTCGGTCAGATGAACACAGTGCCGCGCAGGTACAGCGCCGCACGCCCACTGATTATCACCCGGCCATTGCCCGGCACTTCACACCGCAGCTGCCCTTTGCGCACACCGCCCTGCTCGCAGGTCAACACGTGCTTGCCCAGGCGTTCGGCCCAGACCGGCGCCAGCGAGGTATACGCCGAACCTGTCACCGGGTCTTCATTGACGCCAACCCGCGGGCCAAACCAGCGCGTGACGAAATCAAAGCCACGGCCTGCGGCGGTCACGGCGATGCCGCGCACATCGAACGCCGACAGCGCAACGAAGTCCGGCTTCAGCGTATCGAGCAACAGGGCGTCATCGATCACCACCACATAATCGTCGCTGTGGTACAGCGCCTGCGCCTGGCTAAGGCCCAACGCCTGGAGCAGCCCGGCCGGTACGTCCACGGCCACCGGTTGCTTGGCCGGGAAGTCCATGGCCAGCAGCCCGTCAGCGCCCCGGCTGACGCGTAGCTCGCCGCTGCGGGTATTGAAGCGCAGCACCTGGGCATGCTCGCCCAGTTGTTCGAACAGCACATAGGCCGAGGCCAAGGTGGCGTGGCCGCACAGGTCGACTTCCACGGTGGGCGTGAACCAGCGCAGGTCGAAGGTTCCCCCATTACGTACGAAGTAAGCCGTTTCCGACAGGTTATTCTCTTCGGCAATGCGCTGCAGCACGTCGTCCGGCAGCCAGCTCTGCAGCGGGATCACTGCAGCCGGGTTGCCACCGAAGGGTTCGGCGGAAAAGGCATCGACCTGGAAGATTTCGAGTTGCATGCACACACTCCTTGTTACCTGGGCGCTGCCAGGCGGATATCTGGGAAAAGGTTACAGGCGCACTGGGGTCAACACGGGTTCGCCGGCGAAGAACGCCTGCAGGTTGCGCAGCACCCGATTGACCGTAGCGCGCGCCCCTTCCGGTGACTGGCCGGCTACGTGGGGTGTGAGCACGGAGTACCCCAGCACCTTGACCGAGCGCGCCGCGAGTCAGTACGGCATCGATTTCGTCGGCATGCCGCTGGATGGCGTCGGCAGGTGTTTCGGCACTTTTGCGGGCAAGCCCGCTCTACTGGCCGAAAGCGCGCCCCAGCCCACCCGGCACACCACTGCTGTCGGTGTCCTGCCAAGGGCCGTTCGGGCTCAGCGACCAGCTCCAGCCATTGTCGAACCGGTAATAGGTGCGCTGGCGGTAGAAGGTATTGGGTTGCTTCTCGAGTACGTAGACACCCAGCTTCGGGTCCCAGTGGCTGGCCCCGCCAGGCGGTGGCGCAAAGCTGGCCGAGGTACGTGGCATCGGCTTGGGAATCGCCGCCGGCTTGCTTGGCTGGGTGGACGGCTGCCCACCCGGCAGCGGCTTCACAACCGGCCCCTGCGGCGGCACCCGCTCGATCGGTGGCGCGGGCTGCTCGTACGGCTGATGCACCGTACACGCAGACAAACCCAGGGCCAGGGTGATCAGGGTCAGGCGGACGGTGCTGTGCATGGCAGTGCTCTCTTACTTGTCAGGGCTGTCGATGGTCAGGTGCTGGGTGGCCTGGCTGGCGCTGGGCATTGGCGCGCCCTGGCCAATCCACTCGCCATGGGTAGGCTGGCCAGCCCGTGACACACGTGCAACCAGTTGGACTTCGCTGAAGTCGGACAGTTTCATCTGCGGCATCATCGCATCGGCATCAGACAACTCCACCTCGATCGGCAACTGCGCCACCGTCACCCGCTTGGCCGCCAGCGGCATCGGTGGGCCATTGCTGGCGCGGGCAAAGATGAACACCGTGTCCTCCGGTTTGACCTTGTCCTGCAACGCGGCAGCCAGTTCTACCCGCACCTTCAAACGGGCCGTTGCTACTGCCGCCGCGGGCTCTGCGGCCTGCGCTGGCGAGCCGCCCAAGCGCTCGGCGGCGCGATCAATGCCGCCCTGCAGGGCCGCACGTGAGGTATCGCCTTCCGGCAACTGCGCCAGCAGGCGCTTCCAGTAGTCGATGGCTTCCTGATAGCGCTCGCCTTCGAACGCGGCAATACCGCGCAGGCCCAGGCTGGTCACTTCGTTGGCGTCGGCCTGCAATGCTTCGTCAGTCAAGGCCTGGAGTTGCGGACTCCATTGCTTGTCGGCGGCAAAGTACAAGGCCTGGGCCCACTGCCCGAGCAGCTCTGGCTGACGACCGGCAAGGGCCACGGCACGCTCGAAGGTACGCGCGGCATCAGCGGGGCGCTGATCGGCCATATAGGCGCGGCCGAGGAAGTAAAGGGCCTCGGCCGAATCCGGCTGGGCCTTGACCACGCGCTCCAGGCGGGTAGTCATTTCTTCCATCGACTTGGGTGCCTGGGCAAACTCCTGGGTCAGGGCCACCTTGTCGGCCGCACCAAAATGCAGGTACAGCCCCAGCGCCATCAGCGGCACCAGTACGGCCGCAAGCAACGGCAAGGCCTTGCCAAGATGGCCCTGACGGGGTGCCTCGGCGCCTTCGGTATCGGCCAGCAGCTCTCGGGCAGCCTCGTCGCGGCCCTTGGCCAGCTGCGCCTCGTCGAGCACTCCGGCGGCCTGCTGGGTAGCCAGTTCGGCGATGCGCTCCTGGTACAGGGCCACGTTCAGGGCGGTGCGGTCTTCTTCTGCCTGACGACGACGGCCACGCAGGATCGGGATCAGCAGGAAGCTGAGGGCAGCGAGCAGCAGCAGGCCCGCGCTAAGCCAGAATTCAATCATGGGTCTGTTCTTTATCCAGCAGTTTGGCGAGACGCTCGCGTTCTTCGGCAGACAACTCATTACCGCCCGGTGCGGCCGTACTGCGGCGGCGGCGCACGATCAGCGCCAGCACCACGAAACCACCCGTCAGCAATATTCCCGGGCCAAACCACAGCAGCCAGGTGCGGCCACTGAGCGCCGGCTTGTAGCGCACGAAATCGCCGTAGCGGTCGACCATGAAGTCGACGATCTGCTGGTTGTTCTTGCCTTCACCGAGCATGCGAAAGATTTCCCGGCGCAGGTCGGCGGCAATCGGCGCGTTGGAATCGGCGATGTCCTGGTTCTGGCACTTGGGGCAGCGCAGTTCCTTGGTCAGCTGCTGATAGCGCTCGCGCTCGGCATCATCGCGAAACTGATAGGTGTCGATGGCTGCCTTGGCCACACTCGCTACGCCCAGGCCCAGCACAACGGCTGCCAGCCAGCGCTTCATGGCTTGGCCTCGTCGACCAGGCCCTGATACAGCGGCGCCAGCTGCTCACGCCACACGGTGGCATCGACGATGCCCACGTGCTTGTAGCGGATCACACCCTTGGCATCGATCAGGAAGGTTTCCGGCGCGCCATACACGCCAAGGTCCAGGCCCAGGCTGCCCTGCTCGTCACGGATATCCAGCTGGTAGGGGTTGTGGAATTCGGCCAGCCACTTCTGCGCGGCGGCGTTGTCGTCCTTGTAGTTGACCCCGTGAATCACCACGCCCTGCCGGGCCAGCTGGTTCAGGTAAGGGTGCTCGACCTTGCACGACGGGCACCAGGTGGCCCAGACGTTGACCAGCGCCGGGCGGCCGTGCAGATCGACCTGGGTCAGCGTGCGGTCACCCTGGGTCGAGGCCAGGGAAAACGCGGGGAATGGCTTGCCGATCATTGCCGAAGGCAGCTCGTCGGGCTTGAGGAACAGCCCCTTGTACAGGAACACCACCACCAGCAGGAACACCACCAGTGGGACTACCATGATCCAACGCTTCATGCAGCTGCTCCAGACACGCCCAGGGCCTCACGCACCCGGGTCTTGACCTTGACGCGGTAGCGCCGGTCGAGGGCCGCCAGCAACCCACCCAGGCCAGTCAGCAGACCGCCCAGCCAGATCCAGCGGACATAAGGCTTGATGTGCACGCGCACGGCCCAGGCGCCGTTTTCCAGTGGCTCGCCGAGGGCAACGTACAGGTCACGGGTAAAGCCGGCGTCGATGCCGGCCTCGGTCATCATCGACTGCTGCACGGTGTACAGGCGCTTCTCCGGGTGCAACGTGGTGACCTCACGGCCATCGCGGCTGACCACCACGGTGCCCCTGTCGGAGATGAAGTTCGGCCCTTCGAAATGCCTGGCACCCTGGAACAGGAACTGGTAACCGCCCAGCTCCACGCTTTCGCCCGGCGCCATGCGCAGGTCGCGTTCGGCGCTGTTGTTGCTCGACAGCACCACGCCCAGCGCGCACACCGCCAGGCCCAGGTGCGCCAGTTGCATGCCCCAGTAGCTGCGACCCAGGCCTGGCAAGCCCTTGATCAGGCCTTTGTGGCGGGTCTTGTCGAAGATGTCACGGAGCCCGCCGAGCACCACCCAGGCGGCCAGGGCGAAGGCGGTCAGGGTCGGCCAGTCGAAGTCGTCGACGATGAAGCCGGCAGCCGGGGCGAGGATGGCGCTGCCGATCAGCACGGGGGTCATCATGCTGACCAGCCATTTGCCCGGGGTGTCCTTCCAGCGCACCAGCACGCCCACGCTCATCACCACCATCAGCAAGGCCATCAGCGGCAGGAACAAGGCATCGAAGTACGGCGGGCCGACCGACAGCTTGGCCCCGGTAAGCGCATCGAGCACCAGCGGGTACAGCGTACCGAGCAGAATCATCGAGGCCGCCACCACCAGCACCAGGTTGTTGGCCAGCAGCAACGTCTCACGCGACCACAGGGTGAAGCCGACCTGGCTCTTGACCACAGGCGCACGCAGGGCGAACAGGGTGAGCGAACCACCGACCACGAACAACAGGAAGATCAGGATGAAAATGCCGCGCGACGGGTCGGCAGCAAATGCGTGCACCGAGGTGAGCACGCCGGAACGCACCAGAAAAGTCCCCAGCAGGCTCAGCGAGAACGCGGCAATGGCCAGCAGCACGGTCCAGCTCTTGAACACACCGCGTTTTTCGGTCACTGCCAGCGAGTGGATCAGCGCCGTGCCCACCAGCCAGGGCATGAACGAGGCGTTTTCCACCGGGTCCCAGAACCACCAGCCCCCCCAGCCAAGCTCGTAATAAGCCCACCAGGAGCCCAGGGTGATACCCACCCCGAGGAAGGCCCAGGCGACAATGGTCCAGGGCCGCGACCAGCGCGCCCAGGCTGCGTCCAGGCGACCGCCGAGCAAGGCGGCGATGGCGAAGGCGAAGGCCACCGAGAAGCCCACATAGCCCATGTACAGCATCGGCGGGTGGACGATCAGACCGAAGTCCTGCAGCAGCGGGTTAAGGTCACGGCCATCGGTCGGCACCTGCGGCAGCAGCCGCTGGAACGGGTTGGAGGTGATGATCAGGAAGCTCAGGAAGCCCACGCTGATCATGCCCATTACCGCCAGCACTCGGGCCAGCATCACCTGCGGCAACTGCCGCGAGAACACCGACACGGCGAAGGTCCAGCCGCCGAGGATCAGCGCCCACAGCAGCAGCGAACCTTCGTGGGCACCCCATACGGCACTGAACTTGTAGTACCAGGGCAAGGCGCTGTTGGAGTTGCTGGCTACATAGGCAACCGAGAAATTGTCGGTCATGAAGGCATGGGTCAGGCAGGCGAAGGCAAAGGCCAGGAAGGCAAACTGCCCCCAGGCCGCCGGCCGCGCCAGGCTCATCCACAGGCTGTCGCCACGCCAGGCGCCGAGCAGCGGCACGCTCGCCTGCACGATGGCAAAGCAGATGGCCAGGATCATTGCCAGCTGGCCGAGTTCGGGGATCACCAGTGCAGCGTTCATGGCTTGGCCTCCGCGCCGGCGGCGGCCTGGCCGCTTTCCTTCAAGGCCTTGGTGACCTCGGGTGGCATGTACTTCTCGTCGTGCTTGGCCAGCACCTCATCGGCCACGACCACGCCTTCGGCGTTGACCTTGCCGAGGGCAACAATACCCTGCCCTTCGCGGAACAGGTCGGGCAGGATGCCGCGGTAGGTGATGGGCACCGACTTGTTGAAATCGGTGACCACGAAGCGCACGTCCAGCGAGTCGGCCGAGCGCTGCACCGAGCCCTTCTCGACCATGCCGCCGGCGCGGATGCGCGTATCCTGCGGCGCTTCGCCGTTGGCGATCTGGGTGGGTGTGTAGAACAGGTTGATGTTCTGCTGCAATGCGCTCAAGGCAAAGCCGACGGCAACCCCGACGCCGACCAGCAGGCCGACGATGAGCAACAGGCGTTTCTTGCGCTGCGGATTCACTGGTTGTTCTCCCGGCGCAAACGGCGCGCCTCTTCTTGCAGGTAACGACGGCGGGCCAACAGGGGTGCGGCGACATTCAGCGCCAGCACTGCCAGGCAAATGCCATAGGCCGACCACACGTACAGGCCATGGTGGCCCATGGCGAGAAAGTCACCGAAGGTGGCAAAACTCATTGTGCCGCCCTCCGCCCCAGGCTGTTCAACACTTCGTCCTTGACCCAGCTGGCGCGCGCTTCGCGCTTGAGCACTTCAAGGCGCATGCGCAGCAACAGCACGGCGCCGAAGAAGCAGTAGAAGCCCAGCGCCGTGCACAGCAACGGCAGCCACATCTCGGCGGGCATCGCCGGTTTTTCGGTCAGGGTGAAGGTGGCGCCCTGGTGCAGGGTGTTCCACCACTCCACCGAATACTTGATGATCGGGATATTGATCACGCCGACAATCGCCAGCACCGCGCAGGCCTTGGCCGAACTGTCACGGTTACTGATTGCCTGGCCCAGCGCAATGATGCCGAAGTACAGGAAAAGCAGGATAAGCATGGACGTAAGTCGTGCATCCCAGACCCACCAGCTGCCCCAGGTCGGCTTGCCCCAGATGGCGCCGGTGACCAACGCCACGGCGGTCATCCAGGCGCCGATCGGCGCGGCGCATTGCAGGGCGACGTCGGCCAGTTTCATCTTCCACACCAGGCCCACCACCCCGGCCACTGCCAGCAGCACATAGCAGGACTGCGCCAGCATCGCCGCCGGCACGTGGATATAAATGATGCGGAAACTGTTGCCTTGCTGGTAATCCTCGGGCGCAAAGGCAAGGCCCCAGGTGATGCCGACCGCCAGCAGCAGCACGGCAGCGCCAGCCAGCCAGGGCAGCATGCGGCCGCTGATGGCATAGAACCATTTGGGGGAGCCCAGCTTGTGGAACCACGTCCAGCTTATTTTCATCAGGGTACATCCAGGGTATTTGCCGGGCTTGAGAGCCCGGGACTCGTTATTCGCCAACGCTGATCTTCAGGCCAGCCGCTATCGCAAAGGGTGCCAGGGTCACGGCCAGGGCCGTCAGGCTGGCGAGCCAGAGCAGGTGGCCGGTTGCGGGCATATTCTGCAACGCCGCCTGCAACGCACCACTGCCCAGGATCAATACAGGGATATACAACGGCAGAATCAGCAATGCCAGTAACAAACCACCACGCTTCAGACCGACCGTCAGCGCGGCACCTACCGCACCCAGCAAACTCAACACCGGCGTACCCAGCAACAAGGAAGCGAGCAACACCGGCAAGCACTGGCTGGGCAGCCCCAGCATCAATGCCAGCAGTGGCGCCAACAGTACCAGTGCCAGCCCGGAAAAGATCCAGTGCGACAGCACCTTGGCCAGCACCAGCAGCGCCAGCGGATGCGGCGACAGCACCCATTGTTCCAGCGAGCCGTCTTCGAAATCGCTGCGGAACAGGCCGTCCAGCGAGAGCAGCACCGCCAGCAGCGCCGCCACCCAGACCAGGCCTGGCGACAAGGTTTGCAACAATTGGCTTTCCGGGCCGACCGCCAGCGGGAACAAGGCCACGACGATGGCGAAGAACACCAGCGGGTTGGCCAGCTCGGCCGGGCGCCGGAACAGCAAGCGCGCTTCACGGCGCAGCAGCAGGATGAATACGCTCATGCGGCCCACTGCCCCAGGTTCAGCTCACGGTAACCGGACGGCTTGCGGTCGAGCGTGTGGTGGGTGGTCAGCACCACCGTGCCGCCCTGCTCGCAGTGGGCTGCCAGGTGCGCTTCAAGTTGCGCCACGCCTTGCTTGTCGAGGGCGGTGAACGGCTCGTCGAGAATCCACAGCGGCGGGCAGGCCAGGTGCAGCCGGGCCAGGGCCACGCGGCGCTGCTGGCCGGCAGACAAGGTGTGGCAGGGCACGTCTTCGAAACCGCGCAGGCCTACTGCCTGCAGCGCCGCCCAGATCGCATCGCGGCTGGCGGGCTGGTGCAAGGCGCATAACCAGGTGAGGTTTTCCTCGGCAGTGAGCAGGTCCTTGATACCGGCGGCATGGCCGATCCACAGCAGGATGCTGGCCAGGGCATGGCGCTGCTCGGCCAATGGCTTGCCGCCCAGCAGGATCTGCCCGGCGGTCGGCTGCATCAGGCCCGCCAACAGGCGCAACAGGCTGGTCTTGCCACTGCCGTTGGGGCCGCTGATCTGCAGCATGTCGCCGGGCCGCAGCTCGAAAGCGAGGTGCTCGAACAGCAGGCGCCAGTCGCGCTCGCAGGCCAGGCCTGCGGCTTGGAGGTGAAGGGTCACGGTTTCGCCTTATCTTGGTAGGGCCCAGCCCGATATTTTGCCTGTTTCGCGGGCAAACCCGCTCCTACCGGTACCGCGCAGCGCTCGGATGCTGCACAAAAACCTTGTGGGAGCGGGTTCACCCGCGAAGCAGGCAACACCGCGCTGACGCCCTCATGTCTCAAGTCGCCCCCCGCGCTGCCGTTATACTGGCAACCACGGGCGCTCGGCATTATTACACGCGCCGCCGCGCTGCCAAGAGGCCGGGCTCGACAGGTTGTATACAATCATGACTGAAATCAATAGTCTCGGCACACAAACCGCGATCAACAACCAAGCCATGAAGGCGGGCATGACCGGCGAACTGCTGCGCCTTATCCAGGCACAGCCCGGTTTGCTGGCCCCCGGCGAGACCGCGCAGGCCCAGGTGGTGTCGTTGCGCCAGACGGGCCAGGAATTCCAGCTGGTGCTGCGCCTGATCCAGGCCAACGGCGTGCAGACCCAGCTGCAAGCCAGCGCCAGCCAGCCCCTGCCCCAAGGCAGCCAGGTCACGGTCAGCCAGACCGAAGGCAATCGCCTGGCGATCCTGCTGCAGCAAGCCAACGCCAGCCAGATCGCCACCCTCACCCGCCTCGATACCAGCAAAGTGCCAGTGGGCACCCTGCTGCAAGGCAAGGTCGTGACCAATCAGCTGCTGCCCCAGGGCCCTGGGCAACCCGCCGCCTACCGGGCGCTGGTCAGCCTGCTCAACAGCGCCCAGGCCGGCGCTACCCTGAGCATCGACAGCCCGCGCCCGCTGGCCATCGGCAGCCTGCTCAGTGCGCTGGTGCAGGGCGACCAGTCGCTGCGCTTCGTGCCGCTTAGCGGACGGCAGGACCAGCTCAATATTGCCCAGCAGCTGCTGACCCAGCAAAACCGGCAGGCCTCGCTGCCCGGCCTGCTTAACGCCCTGCAACAGCTGACCCGCGACCCAGGCGTCGAGGGCAACCTGCGGGCCAGCGCCGAACGCCTGCTGGCCGGCCTGCCGGACGCGCGGCAACTGGGCGACGCCAAGGGTGTGGCCCAGGCCTTGAACAACAGCGGGGCCTTCCTCGAAGCGAAACTGCTGGGCGGCTTCCCTGCCAGCGTCGCTACCGACCTGAAGGCGCACCTGCTGCGGCTGGTGGCACAGGCGCCGATCAACCCGACCGGCGCCCCCAACCTGGCCCCGGCCAGCCTCGCCGTGACCATGCCGGCGCTGGCACGCGGCGCACTGGGCATGCTCGAGCGGGTCAGCCCCAAACCGCAGCCCGGGGCCTTCCCGCTGCCGTCGCGCCTGCTCAAGGCCATGGAAGAAGAAGGCGACCTGCAGCAACTGCTGCGCCTGGCCGCTGCTGCCGTTTCACGCCTGCAAAGCCACGCCATGAGCAGCCTGCAGCAAACCGGCACACTGGAAAACGGCAACCTGCAGAGCACCTGGCAAACCGAAGTGCCGATCCGCCACGGCCAGGAGTTCATCCCCTTGCAGGTGAAGCTGCAGCGCGAGGAAACCCCGCAACAACAGGCCGACCGTCAGCATGAGGCGCAAGACCCGCTACAAGCCCTGTGGCGCATCGAGCTGGCCTTCGACCTCTCACCACTGGGCCCCATGCAGGTCCAGGCGCAACTGAGCCAGGGCCGGCTGAGCGGGCAGCTGTGGGCAGAACGCGAACAAACCGCGCGGCTGATCGACACCCAGCTCGGCGCCCTGCGCGAACGCCTGCTGGCCCGCGGCCTGGATGTCGGCGACCTGGAATGCCACCCCGGCACCCCGCCACAAGGCCCGCGCACGCGGGTAGAGCAACGCTGGGTGGATGAAAACGCATGACTCAGAAGCATCCCCGCCAGGCCATCGCCCTGAGCTACGACGGCCAGCAAGCCCCCACCCTCAGCGCCAAGGGCGACGATGCACTCGCTGAAGCCATCCTGGCGCTGGCCCGCGAACACGAGGTGCCGATCTACGAAAACGCCGAATTGGTGCGCCTGCTGGCGCGCCTGGAGCTGGGTGAGCAGATCCCGGAGGCGCTGTACCTGACCATTGCAGAGATCATTGCATTTGCCTGGCAACTGCGCGGCAAGGTGCCGCCCGGCTTCAGTGACGAACCCGCCACGCCCCGCGACATCACCCCGGTAACCCTGCTGCCGCCACCAGGCGACAACCGGTAGCTATCTACCACCCCCAGTCGGCGTCACCCGTTCAGCCTTGCCCTTTCCAAAAATGAGCAAGGTGAACACCATGTCCACGACCCGCATCAACGCCGCCGGCGTGCAGTATGTTCGCGACCACCTGCGCCAGGTGCCTCGCCCGGACCAGGAGGCCAGCCGCGCCCTGCGCCAATGGCTGGCCAGACAGGGCCATGATCTCGACCCCACGCAGATCGACGTGGTTACCTTGCATCACGCCCCCGATGTGCGAGCTGGCCACCTGGTCGCGGTCACTCAGCGTGCAAGCCTGGTCGAGGCTCTGCTGGCCAACTGGCAGGGGGTAACCAACAACGATCTGTTCGGCGCCCTGTTTCGCCAGCCGTGGGCCGGCAGCTTGCCTGGCGGTCCGCTGCGCCTGGTCGAGACCTTGCCGGCACCGGCGCTCAACCACTATGGCGCCCCATACCAGGTATTCAACGGGCTGTTTCGCCGAACCTCGCCGCAACGCTATGACGCCTCGACCCTCCTGCCGATAGCCGCCGAGGCATTGCAGCGCTTCATCGCCGCCCTGGACTTCCATATCCCCTTCAAGGCCCAGCTGGACCGCTACTGGCGAGACCACCTGAACGGCCACCGGCTGGCCAGCAAGCTCAACTTCATCGCAGCTTGTAACAAACAGGTCAGCGAAGGCAGCCTCAGCGAGGCAGCAAGAAGGTTGATATGGCAAGCCGGCGGGCTGATGCCACGTGACAGTGCGCTACGGGTGAGCATGTTGAACATCTACGGCTACGCAGCCACCGATCTGTTGTGCCTCAAGGCCCCCGCCAGCGGCTTGATCGTGCTCTATGTTCCCGGCAACAGCTCGCCGCTGCTGGAGTTCGCCAGCGAAGACCTGCTGAAGGACTGGGTAGGCCAACAATGCAAAAACCCTGACAGACGCGCAGCGCTGAAGCAGCATTTCAGGCTGGCGGACGCCCCCCAGGGCCTCGACTTCAGCGGCCTGGATACAGCCCTTGAGGGTTTGGCCGCGTACCCTGCCCGGCATCCGTTACCGCCTGAACATGGCTTTTTCAACGACGACGGCAAGTGGTCACCGCGCACCTACGTGAATTACCGTCAGGAAAAATACTCGCCCGACATTGATGGTGACCTGTTTCAGGCAATGGCAGACCACCAGCGCCAACGCAGTTACGACGACGCAGCCTTTCTGATCACCACCGACAGCCAGGTCAGCAAAGCCCGCTGGGGCGGTTACCTGTCCAGCACCCTCAGCCTGTTGGCTCCGTTGTGCCTGGTAGTACCCGGGCTGGCGCCATTGCTGGCTATCGGCGGCATCGCACAACTGGGCCTGGGACTGGACCAGGCCATCAATGGCAAATCGCTGCACGAAAAGCAGGATGGCGTCGGCAACATCACCTGGGGCCTGTTCAATGCCCTGCCGTTGGCTATCGCAGGCGCCACCAAGGCCCAGACCCTGTTCGAGTTCAAACTCGATGGCTTCGTGCCGCCCACCCGGCTGAACGAGCAGATCGGTTACCCGGCAAGCCCGGTCTCAGCCCCGCGCTTGCCAGCCCCGGAAGGCGTGCCCTATTTCCATATCACTGAGCCGATCCCGCCACTGCCCGATTGCGATCAGGCCATCGCCGACGCTGTCATCCGCGTGCCCCAATACGACAGCAATGTCGACCACCTCGATGCCTGCATCGACGGCTACACACAGCGCATGGTCTACGACCTTCAACGTGATGTGTTCATTCGCGAAGGGGATCTGAACGAGATCGAGCCCACCGGTTACGTTGCCCTGGCTGGCCGCCGCGACCTGGTCGCTGCGCCCGCCAGTCGCGTGCCCGGCAATGGCATGCGCAGCCAGAGCCTGCGTGCGCTGGGCGTAGAGCTCATGTTCCCGGTAGATATCCCGGTGCAGGCCAGCAACAGCTACCCGATTCCGAAGACCATTTCGTGCCTGTGGGTAGGCGACCGCACCATCAGCCCCAAGCTCCTGGCCAACCTGGGCAATAACGCTGCCCGGCTGAAGGACAGCGAGTACGAGTTGCGCCTGTACCTTGGCAAATCCGCCCCTCAGGCCTATGCCGAAAACCTTGAACTGCTGGCCGAACATGCGCCCGGCCTGCAAGTACTGCCACTAGAGGAGCAAGCGTTCTTCAGGGCCTTTCGCCAAAGCCGCTACTACGCACAGTACGACGCGGCCCTGGATGGCAACGGTGGTATCGCCACCAACTACGCCTCGGCATCCGATGTGCTGCGCTACCCGATGCTGCACCATGAAGGCGGCTTGTACATGGACGTCGACGACACCTTGCTTCGCACTGGCGAATACCCGCAGGTCACCGACGGGCAAACCGCCGGCAGCCCTGGCGAAGCTATCGACCAGGTAACGCTGGCCACCACCCCGGATGGCCTGCTGCTGGCGCCGCCCATGTCCAATGAAAAGCTGGGCATGAACTGCCTGTACAATACCAGCCTGATAGGCAGCCACCCGGGCAATCCGTTGCTGGAGGCCATATCCGAAGAAATCCACGCCCGCTACCAGACCAACCAGGACTTCTACGACAGCAAGCCGAGCCTGGCCGATGACCCAGCCAACTTCTACCGCTATGCCAACCGCCTCAGTCGCCTTACCGGCCCAGCCATGCTCACCGACGTCGTCGACCGTCACCTGCCAGGGCTGCGTACCCTGCGCCAGCTGATCAACCTTTACGCCATACCCCGGATCAATGCCTACCGGTTCGTCGACCTGGCCCAAAGCCAAAAGGCCATGCGCACACTGCTGCCACTCAACCGCTTCGCCAGGGTTGGCGGCAATCATTCCTGGAGCCACTCATGAGCCGGCAGCAGACCCGGCCTGGTCGGGGGTAAATACGCGAACAGACCGGGGCAGAGCCGTCAGGACGAGGCGTTTTCGCTGCGATGCAATTTACTCATCAGCTCCGCCTCGGCCTGGGTCAGGCCGCAGCTTTCGGTGAGCTCGGCGACGCTGGCGCCCATGCCCACCAGCTTGGCCGCCTGGCTGAAGGTGACGTTGCTGGGGTCGCGCTGCTCCAGTTGCTGGATCTTGTCGGGCAGCGGGGTAACCACTGCGCTCAACGCGTGCAGCGCCTCGCCCATGCGCACGGTACCGTTCTGGTAGTCGTCCAGGCGCTTGGCCAGGTCCTTGATGCGCTGGTCACGCAGGGCATCGCCCTCGGCCTGCTGCGCGGCCAGCTCGCGCTGGCGCTTGCTGTAGTTGAGGAAAAACCACAGGCTCAGCGCCCAGACCAGCGTCAGGAAGATGACAGCAACCTGTAGGATCAACTCAGATATTCTCCAGCTCGGACCACTCTTCCTCGGTCATCATCTTGTCCAGCTCGACCAGGATCAGCAGTTCGCCATTCTTGTTGCACACGCCCTGGATGAACTTGGCCGACTCTTCGTTACCCACGTTAGGCGCGGTCTCGATCTCGGACTGGCGCAGGTACACCACCTCGGCCACGCTGTCGACCAGGATGCCGACCACCTGCTTGTCGGCCTCGATGATGACGATACGGGTGTTGTCGGTAACTTCGGTGGGCATCAGGCCGAAGCGCTGGCGGGTATCGATCACCGTCACCACGTTGCCGCGCAGGTTGATGATGCCCAGCACATAGCTAGGCGCGCCCGGCACCGGAGCGATTTCGGTGTAGCGCAGCACTTCCTGCACCTGCATCACGTTGATGCCGTAGGACTCGTTGTCCAGACGGAAGGTAACCCACTGCAGAATCGGATCTTCGGAACCTTGTGCGGACGACTTTTTCATTCCCCTACCCTCAAAATCCGCCATTGGCGGTGTGTTCGCTGTCATTGCTGTTTGGCATGCATCTGCTTGACCGCGCCGCTGGCGATCAGCTCGGCCAGTGCGGCGACGTCGAGCAGGGCACACATGTGTTCAATCACCGTGCCGGCCAGCCATGGCCGCTGGCCGCGCTGGCTGCGCCACTTGATCTCGGACGGGTCCAGGCGCAGCGAACGGCTGACCTGGTGCACGGCCAGCCCCCATTCGTAGCCCTGCACGGAAATCACGTATTGCAGGCCCTGGCGAAAGTCATCGCGATAGCGGTCAGGCATCACCCAACGGGCCGTGTCCAGCACCTTCAGGTTGCCGGCCTGGCAGGTCAGGATGCCGAGGAACCAGTCGGGCTGGCCGAACAGCGGCGTCAGCTCCTGGCCCGCCAGGTTGTAGATCGAGCCCAGGCACACCAGAGGCACCGCCAGGGTCAGACCGGCAACGTCGAACAGCAGGCATTCGAACGGCTCGGCCGCCCACGCCGGGCGACCGTCTTCACTGGGTGGCGGCGCAGGCAGGTCGGGGGCCGGCAAATGCACATCGACCAACGGTACCGCGGGCTGCGGGGCTTGCTCTTCGACCAGCACCGGTATGGCGGCCTCGGCCACCACCTGCTGCTCGACCACGGTCACCACCGGCGGTTCAACCGGTATCACGCTGGGCAACACCGCCAGCCGGGGCTCGGCGAAAGGTCGCAGCGCAGGGCTGATGTCGGCTTCGGCTGGCGCTTGCCTTGCCGGCTGGCGGGCATCACGCGCCTGCTCCTCGCGCACCGCTGCGGCGAATTCTTGCGCCGCTGCCGGTAGCTCGATCAGGTCGTCAGCTTCGGTGGCCTCCTGCAGCAACCCGTCAAGGTACGATTGCAGGGCCACCTGTGGCCGGGTGCTGGTGTGCCGAGTCTGGGTCATCAAGCCACCTGCGCTGCAGTCTTGTAAGTGAGCAGGTGCTTTAGCAGCGCCCGATAGGCAATCAGGCCGCGGCTCTTGCCGTCGAACTGCGAGGGCGTGACACCCTTGCGGCTGGCATCGCGCAGCCGCGTGTCGACCGGGATGTAGCCCTGCCACACCTGCTGGCCGTAGGTATCGCGCAACAGCTTGAGCGTGCCCAGCGAGGCCTGGGTACGGCGGTCGAACAGGGTGGGCACGATCTGGTAAGGCAGTGCCTGCTTGCGCGAGCGGTTGACCATCGCCAGCGTACCGACCATGCGCTCAAGCCCCTTGACCGCCAGAAACTCGGTTTGCACCGGGATCACCAGCTGCTGGCTGGCCGCCAGCGCGTTCACCATCAGCACGCCGAGCAATGGCGGGCTGTCGATCAGGGCGTAGTCGAAATCCTGCCACAGCTGCGCCAGACTCTTGGCGATCACCAGCCCCAGGCCATTCTGCCCCGGCGACTGGCGCTCCAGCACCGCCAGCGCGGTGCTCGACGGCAACAACGAAATGCGCTCGTCGCTGGTGGGCAGCAGCAGTTGCCCAGGCAAGCCTTCGGGCACCCCGCCCTTGTGCAGGAACAGGTCGTAGCAGCTGTGCTCCAGGGCATCCGGGTTGTGCCCGAAATAGCTGGTCATCGAGCCGTGCGGGTCGAGGTCGACGACGACCACGCGCTTGCCGGCCTCGGCCAGCAGGCCGGCCAGGGCAATGGTAGTGGTGGTCTTGCCGACGCCACCTTTTTGATTGGCTACTGCCCAGACTCTCATCAAGCAAACTCTATCTATTGATTTGGCAGGGACACTGCCTTGCTCAAAATTTGAAAGCTCGCGCAATCACTGTGGGAGCGGGTTTATCGAAGCGTCGAACCGCCGCGAACACCGGCAAAGCCGGTGCCATATACCGAGTCGCGATCTTCGCGGGTGAACCCGCTCCCACAGGGATCGCCGTCAATGTCATGAACTCGTTAACAGTGACAGAGATTTGACGACTTATTGCCCCGCCACCGTTGCTGGCGTTGCCGGTGCACTTTGTGTGCCAGCCCGGCGCAATGCAGCGTCCGGTTTAGCGTTGGCACTGCCCGAGCCGGTCAGGCTCCGGCGCACTTCGAGGTTGCGCGAAATCACCAGCACCACCCGCCGGTTGCGCGCACGGCCGTCGGCGGTGTCGTTGCCGGCCACCGGCTGATACTCGCCGTAGCCCACCGAGGCCATGCGCGCCGGGTTGACCCCTTCCATGGCCAGCAGGCGCACGATGCTCGCCGCCCGCGCCGACGACAGCTCCCAGTTGGTCGGGTACTGCGCCGTGCGAATCGGCAGGTTGTCGGTAAAGCCCTCGACGTGCACCGGGTTGGCGAACGGCTTGAGAATGTTGGCCACCTTCTCGATGATGGCAAAGGCCTTGTCGCTGGGCATGGCATCGCCACTGCCGAACAGCAGCGACGAATTGAGCTCGATCTCGATCCACAGCTCGTTACCACGCACGGTCATCTGGTTGCTGTTGATCAGATCGCCAAAGGCATCGCGCACGTCATCGCTGATGGTTTTCAGCGGGTCGACATTGGTCGCGCCCAAGGCAGCCTCGGTCTGCTCGCTCTCTTTGACCAACGGCTCGGCCGGGCGCACGCTCAACGGCTGCTCATCACCGATAGGGATCGGCTTCATGCTGCGTTCCGGGTCGTTGAACACCCCGAGCAAGGCCTGGGAAATGACCTTGTACTTGCCCTCGTTGATCGAGGAAATCGAGTACATCACCACAAAAAAAGCGAACAGCAAGGTAATGAAGTCGGCGTACGACACCAGCCAGCGTTCGTGGTTTTCGTGTTCCTCGGTATGGCGACGGCGACGCATGGGTTACTCCATGAAGCCTTGCAGCTTCAGCTCGATCGAGCGCGGGTTTTCACCCTCGGCAATCGACAGCAGGCCTTCGAGCAGCATCTCGCGGTAGCGCGACTGGCGCATGACGAGGGCCTTCAGCTTGCTGGCGATCGGCAGCAGTATCAGGTTGGCGCTGGCCACCCCGTAGATGGTGGCGACGAAGGCCACGGCAATACCATTGCCCAGTTGCGCCGGGTCGGCCAGGTTGCCCATCACGTGGATCAGGCCCATCACCGCACCAATGATGCCGATGGTCGGCGCGTAGCCGCCCATGCTCTCGAATACCTTGGCAGCCTGGATGTCACGGCTTTCCTGGGTCAGGAAATCGACTTCGAGAATGCTGCGGATGGCTTCCGGTTCGGCGCCGTCCACCAGCAACTGCAGGCCCTTGCGTGCATAAGGGTCGGGCTCGCTGTCGGCCACCCCCTCCAGGCCCAGCAGGCCTTCCTTGCGTGCGGTCAGGCTCCAGTTCACCACGCGGTCGATCCCGCCCGCCAGGTCGACCCGTGGCGGGAACAGGATCCAGCGCAGGATCTGCAAGGCACGCTTGAACGACGACAGCGGCGACTGCAGCAGCGCCGCCGCCAGGGTACCGCCCAGCACGATCAGCGCCGCCGGGCCGTTAACAAGGGCACCGGCATGGCCGCCTTCGAGAAAGTTGCCACCGACAATGGCGACAAAGGCGAGGATCAGGCCGATCAGGCTGAGGACGTCCATCAGACGCACGCCTCCACCAGGTGCTTGCCGATTTCGTCCAGGCTGTACACGGCGTCAGCCAGGTTGGCCTTGACGATGGCCATGGGCATGCCATAGATCACGCAGCTGGCTTCATCCTGGGCCCACACCGTGCTGCCGCCCTGTTTCAGCAGGCGCGCACCTTCGCGGCCATCGGCGCCCATGCCGGTGAGCACCACCGACAGCACCTTGTCGCCATACGACTTGGCCGCCGAGCCGAAGGTAATGTCCACGCACGGCTTGTAGTTCAGGCGCTCGTCGCCGGGCAGGATCTTCACCGTGCCACGGCCGTCGATCATCATCTGCTTGCCCCCCGGGGCCAGCAGCGCCAGGCCGGGGCGCAGCATGTCGCCGTCCTCGGCTTCCTTGACACTGATGCGGCACAGTTTGTCGAGGCGTTCGGCAAAGGCTTTGGTGAACGCGGCCGGCATGTGCTGGATGAGCACGATCGGTGCCGGGAAGCTGGCCGGCAGCTGGGTCAGCACCCGCTGCAGGGCAACCGGGCCACCGGTGGAGGTGCCGATGGCGACCAGCTTGTAGGGCTTGCGCTTGGCGGCTGGCGAATGCGTAGGCGCAGCGGCCGGTGCACGGGCAGGCACGGGAGTACGCGCTGGTGCAGGGCTGGTGAAACCGCTGGCAGGTGCAGGGCTGCTGGAAGGCGCCGGTGCAGGTGCGGCCAACGGCACGTGGCTGGCGTAGCTGCCAAAACGGCGGTTGCTGCGGGAAATGGTGTGCACCTTCTCGCACAGCATCTGCTTGACCTTGTCGGGGTTGCGCGAGATGTCCTCGAAGTTCTTCGGCAGGTAATCAACCGCACCGGCATCCAGCGCATCGAGGGTGACCCGGGCGCCTTCATGGGTCAGCGAGGAGAACATCAGCACCGGCGTCGGGCAGCGCTGCATGATGTGCCGCACCGCGGTGATGCCGTCCATCATGGGCATTTCGTAGTCCATGGTGATGACATCGGGTTTCAGCGCCAGCGCCTGGTCGATTGCTTCCTTGCCGTTGGTCGCGGTACCCACTACCTGGATCGTCGGATCCGACGAGAGGATTTCCGAGACGCGGCGGCGGAAGAAACCGGAATCATCCACCACCAGGACCTTGACTGCCATAAACACTCCATTAGGCGGCGCAACCCGCCAGGGTGCGCCACCGAAATCAAATACGCCGCGCGGCGTAACGCTTGAGCATGCTCGGGACGTCGAGAATCAACGCAATGCGCCCGTCACCGGTAATGGTGGCCCCGGACATCCCCGGGGTCCCCTGCAGCATCTTGCCCAGCGGCTTGATTACCACTTCTTCCTGGCCAACCAGTTGATCGACGACAAAACCGATGCGCTGGGTGCCCACCGACAGGATCACCACATGGCCCTCGCGCTGCTCTTCGTGCACCTGGCCCTGCACCAGCCAGCGCTTGAGGTAGAACAGCGGCAGTGCCTTGTCGCGCACGATCACCACTTCCTGGCCGTCGACCACGTTGGTGCGCGACAGGTCGAGGTGGAAGATTTCGTTGACGTTGACCAGCGGGAAGGCGAACGCCTGGTTGCCCAGCATCACCATCAGGGTCGGCATGATCGCCAAGGTCAGCGGCACCTTGATGACGATCTTCGAGCCCTGACCCTTGGCCGAGTAGATGTTGATCGAGCCGTTGAGCTGGGAAATCTTGGTCTTCACCACGTCCATGCCCACGCCACGCCCCGACACGTCGGAAATCTCGGTCTTGGTCGAGAAGCCCGGGGCGAAGATCAGGTTGTAGCAGTCCGACTCGCTCAGGCGCTCGGCGGCGTCCTTGTCCATCAGGCCCTTTTCAACGGCCTTGGCGCGCAGGATGTTCGGGTCCATGCCCTTGCCGTCGTCCGAGATCGACAGCAGGATGTGGTCGCCTTCCTGTTCGGCCGACAGCACCACGCGGCCCGTGCGCGCCTTGCCGGAGGCATCACGCTCATCGGGCATCTCGATGCCATGGTCGACGGCGTTGCGCACCAGGTGCACCAACGGGTCGGCCAGGGCCTCGACCAGGTTCTTGTCGAGGTCGGTCTCTTCGCCGACAAGCTCCAGGTTGATTTCTTTTTTCAGCTGGCGAGCCAGGTCGCGGACCAGGCGCGGGAAGCGGCCGAAGACTTTCTTGATCGGCTGCATGCGGGTTTTCATCACCGCGGTCTGCAGGTCGGCGGTAACCACGTCGAGGTTGGACACGGCCTTGGACATGGCCTCGTCACCGCTGTTCAGGCCCAGGCGCACCAGGCGGTTACGCACCAGCACCAGTTCGCCGACCATGTTCATGATCTCGTCCAGGCGCGCGGTGTCCACCCGCACGGTGGTTTCCGCTTCGCTGACCGCGTGCTTGTCGGCGGCCGGGGCCGGCGCGCGAGGGGCAGCAGCAGGTTTGCTGGCAGGCGCAGGCGCCGCAGCTGGCGCCTGCGCCCTGGCCGCAGCCGGTGCTTCGACCGCAGCAACGTCGCCGCCGAACTTGCCCTTGCCGTGCAACTGGTCGAGCAGGGCTTCGAATTCGTGTTCGCTGATTTCGTCGCTGGCGGCGCTGGCCGTAGCGGTCTGTTCAGCGGCGGCAGGCGACGGCGCCTTGGCACCCGGCAACGCATCGACCTGGAACGTACCCTTGCCATGCAACTGGTCGAGCAGCGATTCGAACTCGGCGTCGCTGATCTCGTCGCTGACCGCTTCAGCGCTGACGGCAGCCGGCGGCGCCACAACCTCAGCGCTGAACTGGCCTTTGCCGTGCAACTGGTCGAGCAACGACTCGAACTCGGCGTCGGTGATTTCGTCGCCGGCCGCACTGACGGGCTCACCCTGCATCTGCTCGTCGGCAGCAGCTTGTGCCTTGACCGCATCGAGCGAATCGAGCAGCTGCTCGAACTCGCTGTCGGTGATGTCCTGTTGCGCGTCATCGGCCGCAGCAGCCAGCGGCGCCTCGGCGGCGGGCTGGAGTGCAGCAACGGCTGCCGCAGGCGCTTCGGCGCTGCCAGGTTCGGCCAGGCGCGACAATGCCGCCAGCAGCTCAGGGGTGGCCGGAGTCACTTCGGCGCGCTCGCGCACCTGGCCAAACATGCTGTTGACCGTATCCAGTGCTTCAAGCACTACGTCCATCAGTTCCGCGTCGACCCGGCGCTCACCTTTGCGCAGCACGTCGAACACGTTCTCGGCGATATGGCAGCACTCCACCAGCTCGTTCAGCTGAAGGAAGCCGGCGCCCCCTTTTACAGTGTGGAAACCGCGAAAGATCGCATTGAGCAGGTCGGCATCGTCGGGCCGGCTTTCCAGCTCGACCAGTTGCTCGGACAGTTGCTCAAGAATTTCGCCGGCTTCTACCAGGAAATCCTGGAGGATTTCTTCATCGGCGCCGAAGCTCATCAAACGTGCTCCTTAAAAACCCAGGCTGGACAGCAAATCATCGACATCGTCCTGACCGGACACAACGTCTTCACGCTTATCGGCATGAATCTGCGGACCTTCACCCCGAGTCGGATGTTTTTCTCGATCTTTTTCTGCACGCAATTGATCGTGGTCATGCTGAATGCCCGCAAACCGGTCGACCTGGCTGGCCATCAGCACCAGCTTGAGCAGGTTGCTTTCCACTTCGGTCACCAACGTGGTGACACGCTTGATCACCTGACCGGTCAGGTCCTGGTAGTCCTGCGCCAGCAGAATGTCGTTGAGGTGGCCAGCTACCTTGCGGTTGCCTTCAGCGCTGTGCGTCAGGAAACTGTCGACGCGCTTGACCAGGTCACGGAACTCTGGCGCAGCCACTTCGCGGCGCATGAAGCGCTGCCAGTCGGTGCTCAGCGCCTTGGCCTCGCTGGCCAGGTCGTTGAGCACCGGAGTGCTTTCCTCGACCAGGTCCATGGTGCGGTTGGCCGCGCCCTCGGTGAGCTTGACCACATACGACAGGCGCTCGGTGGCGTCGGTAATCTGCGACACCTCCTCGGCTTGCGGCATGGTCGGGTCGATCTGGAAACTGACGATGGCACTGTGCAGCTCGCGGGTCAGCTTGCCGACTTCCTGATACAGGCCGCGGTCGCGGGTCTGGTTCAGCTCGTGAATCAGCTGCACCGCCTCGCCAAAACGGCCTCGCTCCAGGCTTTCGACCAGCTCCTGGGCATGCTTCTTGAGGGTCGATTCGAACTCGCCCAACGACGTTTGTGATGATTCCATGGCGCGCCCCCTGGCGTGACTCAGCCGTTGACGCGTTCGAAGATCTTCTCGATCTTTTCTTTGAGCACCTGAGCGGTGAACGGCTTGACCACGTAACCATTGACGCCGGCCTGGGCCGCTTCGATGATCTGGTCGCGCTTGGCTTCGGCGGTCACCATCAGTACCGGCATGGTTTTCAGCTTCTCGCTGGCACGCACCTTACGCAGCAGGTCGATGCCGGACATGCCAGGCATGTTCCAGTCGGTCACCAGAAAGTCGTAGTCACCGTTCTCCAGCATCGGCAGCGCCGTGGTGCCGTCGTCCGCTTCGTGCGTGTTGGTGAAACCCAGGTCGCGCATCAGGTTCTTGATGATCCGCCGCATCGTCGAAAAGTCGTCAACGATGAGGATTTTCATATCTTTGTTCAAGTAGACCTCCAAGCAGTCTCGAACGCGCTCGGCTGCGAGCGCGCATTCAATCAATCCGGTACAACGTAGAAAACGACTGCAACGACAACGGGCTCAACGCGCCCGCCATTCCCCAAGGCGGCTGCGCAGGCGCGCAGCACACTGGCTGTGCAACTGGCTGACCCGCGACTCGCTGACCCCAAGCACCTCACCGATTTCCTTGAGGTTCAGCTCTTCGTCGTAGTACAGCGCCAGCACCAGGCGCTCACGCTCCGGCAGGTTGGCGATGGCCTCGGTCAGGGCTACCTGGAAGCGCTCGTCCTCCAGGCCGCGGGCAGGTTCGACCTGGCCGCTGGCGCCATCCTCATGCAGCCCTTCGTGCTCGCCGTCCTGCAACAGGTCGTCAAAGCTGAACAGGCGGCTGCCCAGGGTATCGTTCAAGATCCCGTAGTAATCATCGAGACTCAATTGAAGTTCGGCAGCAACTTCATGATCTTTAGCGTCACGGCCAGTTCTGGCTTCGACTGCGCGCATCGCGTCACTGACCATGCGGGTGTTGCGGTGCACCGAGCGCGGTGCCCAGTCGCCCTTGCGCACTTCGTCCAGCATCGCGCCGCGGATGCGGATACCGGCGTAGGTTTCAAAGCTGGCGCCCTTGCTGGCGTCGTACTTGTTGGCCACTTCCAGCAGGCCGATCATGCCGGCCTGGATCAGGTCCTCGACCTGCACGTTGGCCGGCAGCCGCGCCAGCAGGTGGTAGGCGATGCGCTTGACCAGCGGCGCGTAGCGTTCTATCAGCTCGTACTGGGCGTCTTTCGACGCCCGGCTGTACATCTTGAAGCCACTCGCGTTCATAGCACGGGTCCCGCGCTGGTGGGTTGCACCAGACGCTCGACGAAGAACTCCAGGTGGCCGCGCGGGTTGGCCGGCAGCGGCCAGCTGTCGACCTTCTGCGCAATCGCCTTGAAGGCCAGCGCGCACTTGGAGCGAGGGAAGGCTTCGTAGACTGCACGCTGCTTCTGCACCGCCTTGCGCACACACTCGTCGTACGGCACGGCGCCCACGTACTGCAGGGCAACGTCAAGGAAGCGGTCGGTGACCTTGGTCAGCTTGGCAAACAGGTTGCGCCCTTCCTGCGGGCTCTGCGCCATGTTGGCCAGCACGCGGAAACGGTTCATGCCGTAGTCGCGGTTCAGCAGTTTGATCAGGGCGTAGGCATCGGTGATCGAGGTCGGTTCGTCACACACCACCAGCAGCACTTCCTGCGCCGCGCGGACAAAGCTCACCACCGAGTCGCCAATGCCCGCAGCGGTGTCGATCACCAGCACGTCGAGGTTGTCGCCGACGTCGCTGAACGCCTGGATCAGCCCGGCATGCTGGGCCGGGGCCAGGTGCACCATGCTCTGCGTGCCCGAGGCCGCCGGCACGATGCGCACGCCGCCGGGGCCCTGCAGCATCACATCGCGCAGCTCGCAGCGCCCCTCGATGACATCGGCCAGGGTACGTTTGGGAGTCAGGCCCAGCAACACGTCGACATTGGCCAGGCCCAGGTCGGCGTCGAGCAGCATGACCCTGCGGCCAAGCTCGGCCAGCGCCAGGGACAAGTTCACTGAAACGTTAGTCTTGCCGACGCCACCTTTACCACCGGTCACGGCGATCACCTGTACAGGATGCATGCTACCCATGTCTGTTCTTTACCTTGTCTCGCTGGGACTCAGGCCACACGTAGGGCAATTCTGCGTACCCCTTGGTATAGCGACTTTGCACACGCTTCATGGTCAACCCGCTCGCCGTGGGTTGTGATAGAGATCAGCGAACATGTCGGCCATGGCCTCTTCACTGGGCTCGTCCTGCTGCTGCACATTGACTGCCCGGGTCACCAGCTGGTGCCCACGTGGCAAGTGCAGGTCGTCTGGAATGCGCGGGCCATCGGTGAGATAGGCCACGGGCAGTTCATGACTGATGGCAAGGCTCAGCACATCGCCAAGGCTTGCCGATTCATCGAGTTTGGTCAGGATGCAGCCGGCCAGGCCACAGCGCTTGTAGCTGTGATAGGCGGCGGTCAGCACCTGCTTCTGGCTGGTGGTGGCCAGTACCAGGTAATTCTTTGCGGCAATGCCACGCCCGGCCAAGGTTTCCAGTTGCATGCGCAGGGCCGGGTCGCTGGCCTGCAGGCCGGCGGTATCGATCAGCACCACGCGCTTGCGCAGCAGCGGCTCCAGCGCCGCAGCCAGCGACTGGCCCGGGTCGACGTAGGTCACCGGCACGTTGAGGATGCGACCCAGGGTCTTGAGCTGCTCCTGGGCACCGATGCGGAAGCTGTCCATACTCACCAGCGCCAGGTTCTGCGCGCCGTACTTGAGCACGTAGCGGGCGGCCAGCTTGGCCAGGGTGGTGGTCTTGCCCATGCCGGCCGGGCCGACCACGGCAATCACCCCGCCCTCTTCGATCGGCTCGATTTCGGGAATGTCGATCATCCGCGCCAGGTGCGCCAGCAGCATGCGCCAGGCCTGGCGTGGTTCTTCGATTTCGGCGGTCAGGTCCAGCAGCTCACGGGCGATCGGCCCGGACAGGCCGATGCGCTGCAGGCGGCGCCAGAGGTTGGCCTGCTGCGGCTTGCTGCCCTGCAACTGAGTCCAGGCCAGGGAGCCGAGCTGCACTTCCAGCAGCTCGCGCAGGCCCGACAGCTCGGAGCGCATGGCATCGAACAGGCGCGGGTCGACTGGTGCCGCGGCCGGGGCGGCAGCCGCCTCGGGGGTGTCAACGTGGGGCTCGACCAGCGGTTCGGCGGCCGTCAGCGACTGCCCGGCAAACAATTGGCGGTTGTTGTCGCTGCTGTCCTGGCGGTGGTCCAGCTCGGCCTGGGCAGTGGCGATGCGCGTGTGGGTTTTGCGCAGCTCTTCTTCCAGCTCGGCGTTGGGCACGCGCGGGGCCAGGGCGGACAGCTTGTAGTCCAGCGCGGCCGTCAGTTCGACACCACCGGCAATGCGGCGGTTGCCAATGATCGCGGCATCGGCGCCCAGCTCATCACGGACCAGTTTCATGGCCTGACGCATATCGGCGGCGAAAAATCGCTTAACTTGCATTATCCACTACCTCAGCCGTTAGGGCCCACGGTGGCAACGATGGTGACTTGCTTGTTGTCCGGTATTTCCTGATACGCCAGCACATGCAAATTCGGTACAGCCAGGCGACCGAAACGCGACAGCATGGCGCGGATCGGGCCGGCCACCAGCAGGATGGCCGGCTGGCCCTGCATTTCCTGGCGCTGAGCCGCCTCGATCAGCGAACGTTGCAGCTTCTCGGCCATGCTAGGTTCCAGAAGAACACCATCTTCCTGACCCTGCCCGGCCCTTTGCAGACTATTGAGCAAAATCTGTTCCAACCTTGGCTCCAGGGTAATCACTGGCAGCTCAGACTCAACGCCGACAATGCTTTGCACGATGGCGCGACACAATCCGACGCGCACCATCGCCACCAGCGCGGCGGTATCTTGACTCTTGCCGGCATTGTTCGCGATCGCTTCGGCAATGCTGCGGATATCGCGCACCGGTACCTGCTCCGACAGCAGGGCCTGCAGCACCTTCAGCAGGCCCGACAAGGAAATGACACCGGGCACCAGCTCTTCTGCAAGTTTAGGCGATGCCTTGGCCAGCACCTGCAGCAATTGCTGCACCTCTTCGTGGCCGATCAGCTCGTGGCAGTGCTTCTGCAGGATCTGGTTGAGGTGGGTAGCCACCACGGTACTGGCGTCAACCACGGTGTAGCCCAGCGACTGCGCCTGCGAGCGCTGGCCAACGTCGATCCACACCGCTTCCAGGCCGAATGCCGGGTCCCGCGCGGCAATACCGTTGAGCGTGCCGAATACCTGGCCCGGGTTGATGGCCAGTTCGCGGTCCGGGTAGATCTCGGCCTCGGCAAGGATCACCCCCATCAGGGTCAGGCGGTAGGCACTGGGCTGCAGGTCGAGGTTGTCGCGGATGTGCACCGTGGGCATCAGGAAGCCCAGGTCCTGGGACAGTTTCTTGCGCACCCCCTTGATCCGCGCCAGCAGCTGACCACCCTGGTTGCGGTCGACCAGCGGGATCAGCCGGTAACCGACCTCCAGGCCGATCATGTCGATCGGCGTGACATCGTCCCAGCCAAGCTCCTTGGTTTCCAGTGCACGTTGCGGCGAAGGCAGCAAGTCCTGCTGCTGCTGCGCCTCCTTGAGTGCCTGCAGCCTGGTCTTCTGCTGCTTCTTCCACACCAGGTAGGCGCCACCGCCCGCCAGCAGGCCAAGGCTGATGAAGGCGACGTGCGGCATGCCCGGCACCAGGCCCATGACGATCATCAGCCCGGCGGAAACCGCCAGTGCCTTGGGCGAATCGAACATCTGCCGGTTGATCAGCTTGCCCATGTCCTCGGAGCCGGAGGCACGGGTAACCATGATCGCGGCAGCGGTGGACAGCAGCAGTGAAGGCAATTGCGCCACCAAACCGTCACCAATGGTCAGCAGGGCGTACACCTTGCCAGCCTCCGTGAAACTCATGCCGTGCTGCATCATGCCGATCAATATGCCGCCGATCAGGTTGATGAACAGGATCAACAGGCCGGCGATGGCGTCCCCGCGGACGAACTTGCTGGCACCGTCCATCGAACCGTAGAACTCGGCCTCCTGGGCCACCTCGGCACGGCGGTGCTTGGCCTGGGCCTGGTCGATCAGGCCGGCGTTGAGGTCGGCGTCGATAGCCATCTGCTTGCCGGGCATGGCGTCGAGGGTGAAACGCGCGCTCACCTCCGAGATACGCCCGGCGCCCTTGGTGACCACCACGAAGTTGATAATCATGAGGATGGCGAACACCACCGCACCAACGACATAATTACCGCCGATCACCACCTCGCCAAAGGCCTGGATCACCTTGCCGGCGGCGCCATGGCCTTCCTGGCCGTGCAGCATCACCACTCGGGTGGAGGCCACGTTCAGGGCCAGGCGCAGCAGCGTGGCCACCAGCAAGATGGTGGGGAATGCGGCGAAATCGAGCGGCCGCAGGGCGTACACGCAGACCAGCAGGACAACGATCGACAGGGCGATGTTGAAGGTGAAGAACACGTCGAGCAGGAACGGCGGTATCGGCAACATCATCATTGCCAACATCACCAGCAGCAACAGCGGCACACCCAGGTTGCCCCGGCCAAGACCGGCCAGGTTGTTACGGGCGTTGCTGATTAACTGAGTGCGATCCACCGCGAGTCCTCTTGATGCAAAACTTTGACGCCCGAGGGGCGTCTGCGGCTGGCTTTGCAAGAAGCTGTCCAACTTTGCTCGGTGGGGGATTTATATTGCCTGTCCCGGCCCTGAGACAAGATCAACTGTCACGCCGCAAATCCGGCGGGATCGGCAGGTCGTCTTTCAACGGCTCCGGTCGCTTCCCTCTACCCGCCCGGTACTGGCGGATCTGGAACACATAGGCCAGCACCTGCGCCACCGCCAGGTACAACCCGGCGGGGATTTCCTGCTCGAGCTCGGTGGAGTAGTAGATCGCCCGCGCCAGCGCCGGCGACTCAAGAATCTGGATCTTGTGCTCGACAGCAATTTCGCGAATCTTCAAGGCCGTGAAATCAGCCCCCTTGGCCAGCAGCAACGGCGCCGCCCCACCCTTCTCCGGGTCATACTGCAACGCCACCGCATAATGCGTCGGGTTGGTGATGATCACATCGGCTTGCGGCACCGCGGCCATCATGCGCCGCTGCGACATCTCGCGCTGCAGCTGGCGAATGCGCTGCTTGACCTCGGGCTTGCCCTCGCTGTCCTTGTACTCGTCGCGCACTTCCTGCTTGGTCATCTTCATTTTCTTGTGCGTCTGGTACAGCTGGAACGGCACGTCCGCCGCCGCAATCAGCAACAGCCCGGTCGCCATCCACAACGCACTCCAGCCCACCACCTGCAAGCTGTGAATGATCGCCTGCTCCAGCGGCTCGTTGGCAATCGACAGCAAGGCCTGGCGGTCGTTGGTCAGCACCACCACCGCCACTATCAGGATCACGAAGAACTTGGCCAGCGCCTTGAGCAGCTCGGTCAGGCTGTTCATCGAGAACATGCGCTTGATCCCCGACAGCGGGTTCATGCGACTGAATTTAGGTTGCAGCAGGCTGCCAGAAAACAGAAAACCGCCCAACGCGATAGGCGCCACGAAGGAGATCACAAACAACAGGATCAGGATTGGCTGTACCGCCCATATCGCCATCTTGCCCGATGCCAGAAGAAACGCACCCATGGCCCGCTCGTCGACGATGATGTCGCGGGTCAGGCTGAAATTCATGCGCATCATCGCCAGCAGCGTCTCGGCCAGGTGGCCGCCGAACGCCAGCAGGCCACCGGCACCGGCCAGGGTCACTGCCACCGTGTTGAGCTCCTTGGAGCGGGCGATCTCGCCTTTCTCGCGGGCATCGCGCTTGCGCTTCTCGGTGGGGTCCTCTGTCTTGTCCTGGCCACTTTCGCTTTCTGCCATGCTCAGCGCGCCCTCGCCAGTTCACGCAGCCATTGCAGCGCTTCGCTGGCCAATGCCTGGTAGTGGGACAACACATCGGCCAGGCCGACCCAGAAGATGAACATGCCCATGACCAGGGTCAGCGGAAAACCGATGGAGAAGATGTTCAGCTGCGGCGCCGCGCGGGTCATCACGCCAAATGCGATGTTCACCACCAGCAAGGCGGCGATCACCGGCAGGATCAGCAGCAGGCCGGCGGCGAACACCCAGCCCAGGCGCCCGGCCAGCTCCCAGAAGTGGTTGACCACCAGCGCATTGCCCACCGGCAAAGTAGTGAAGCTTTCGGTCAGTACCTCGAACACGACCAGGTGGCCGTTCATCAACAGGAACAGCACGCTCACCAGCATGGTCATGAACTGGCTGATGACCGCCACGTTGACGCCGTTGGCAGGGTCGACCATCGAGGCGAAGGCCATGCCCATCTGGATGGCAACGACCTGACCCGCGATCACGAACGCCTGAAACAGCAGCTGCAGCGAAAAACCGAGCAGCGCACCAACAATCACCTGCTCAGCGCACAGCAACATCCCGCGCAGGCTCAGCGGGTCGAATTCAGGCAGTGGCGGCAGCGCCGGCACAATCACCACGGTGATGGCGACCGCCACGTACAGGCGCACCCGCGCCGGCAACATGCGGGTGCCAAAGATCGGCATGGTCATCAGCACCGCCGTCACCCGGAATAACGGCAGGATGAACGTGGCGACCCAGGTGCCGATCTGCGCGTCTGTCAGCTCCAGCATCGCCGCGTCAACCGATCAGCTGCGGGATGTTGGTGTACAGGTTGGTGATGTACTCCATGAACTTCTGCACCAGCCAGGGCCCGGCGACGATCAACGTGACCAGCATTACCAGCAGCCGCGGCAGAAAGCTCAGGGTCTGTTCGTTGATCTGCGTGGCCGCCTGGAACATCGCGACAACCAGACCCACCAGCAGGCTTGGCACCACCAGCACGGCCACCATCAGGGTGGTCAGCCACAAGGCATCACGGAACAGGTCAACGGCAATTTCCGGGGTCATGCGCTCTCCTTGACGGCGTCAGACGCCGCCGAAACTGCTGGCCAGGGTGCCCATGATCAGCGCCCAGCCATCAACCAGAACAAACAGCATGATCTTGAACGGCAGCGAGATGATCAGCGGTGACAGCATCATCATGCCCATGGCCATCAGCACACTGGCGACCACCATGTCGATGATCAGGAACGGGATGAAGATCATGAAGCCGATCTGAAATGCGGTCTTCAGCTCCGAGGTGACGAACGCCGGCACCAGGATCGTCAGCGGCACCTGGTCAGGGCCGGCGATGTCGGTGCGCTTGGACAGGCGCATGAACAGGTCCAGGTCGCTTTGCCGGGTTTGTGCCAGCATGAAGTCCTTGAGCGGCCCCTGGGCCTTGTCGATGGCCTGCTGCGCGGTAAGCTGTTCGTTCAGGTAGGGCTGCAGGGCGTTCTGGTTCACTCGGTCGAACACTGGCGCCATGATGAACAGGGTCAGGAACAGCGCCATGCCGGTGAGGATCTGGTTGGACGGCGTCTGCTGCAGGCCCAGCGCCTGGCGCAAAATCGAGAACACGATGATGATGCGGGTGAAGCTGGTCATCAGGATGACGAACGCCGGGATGAAGCTGAGCGCCGTCATGATCAGCAGGATCTGCAGGCTGACCGAATACTCCTGCTGCCCGTCCGCACCATTGGACAGGGTAATGGCCGGGATCGACAGCGGGTCGGCGGCCAGGGCCAGCGGCGCCGCCAGCAGCAGCGCCAGGGTCAACAACGTACGCAGCGCGCCACTCATCACTTCTTGTCCTTAGGGTCCTTGCCCATCAGCTCCATCAGTCGCTGGGCAAACTCGGGCGCCGCCTGGCGGCTGCCAACCGGCACTTGCACGGGCTCGGCCATGACATGCAGGGCCTCGATACTGCCGGGGGTATGGCCAATCAGGATCTGCTCGTTGCCCACCTGCACCAGCAACAGCCGGTCACGCGGGCCGATGGCGCGGCTGCCGACGATCTCGATCACCTGCCCGCCCTTTACCGCCGTGCTTTGCAGGCGCCGCAGCAGCCAGGCCAGAAAGAAGATCAGGCCCACCACCAACAGCAGGCCGAAGACCATCTGCGCCAGCTGCCCGCCCAGGCTGCCAGGCGCAGACGCCGGGGTCGCCGCAGGGGTGGCTGCGGCCAGACCGGCCTGGCTGGCAAGCAGCACCGCGGACGCCGCGATGGCGCGCATCGTGCCCTTCACTCAGCGCAGCTTCTTGATGCGTTCGCTGGGGCTGATCACGTCGGTCAGGCGGATGCCGAACTTTTCGTTGACCACGACCACTTCGCCATGGGCGATCAGCGTGCCGTTGACCAGCACGTCGAGTGGCTCGCCCGCCAGCCGGTCAAGCTCGATGACCGAGCCCTGGTTGAGCTGCAGCAGGTTGCGGATATTGATCTCGGTGCTGCCCACTTCCATGGAAATGTTCACCGGGATATCCAGGATCACGTCCAGGTTCGGGCCTTCCAGGCTGACGTTCTCGTTCGGCTTGGGCGAACTGGCGAACTCTTCCATCGGCAGGCGGCCCGGGCCACCCATACCGCCGGTGTCACCCCCCAGCAGCGCATCGATATCGGCCTGGCCGGCGGCACCGGTTTCTTCCAGCGCTGCGGCCCACTCATCGGCCAGTGCCTGGTCCTCTGCGGAGGTGATTTCGTTTTCGTTAGCCATGGTTTCCTCGAGAGGCATTCAATTCGTTATGAGCGAGCGCTGCGCCGTCAGCGGCGCACGATCGGGTCGATGATCTGCAGGGCCAGGTTGCCCTTGTGCGAACCCAGCCGGGCCTTGAACGACGGCACGCCGTTGGCGCGCAGCACCAGGTGCTCGGGCAGCTCCACCGGGATCACATCGCCAGGCTGCATGTGCAGGATGTCGCGCAACTTCAGCTGGCGCCGGGCGACCGTGGCGGTCACAGGCACGGCCACGTCCAGCACGTCCTCGCGCAGGGCCTTGACCCAGCGCTCGTCCTGGTCGTCGAGGTCGGACTGGAAGCCGGCATCGAGCATTTCCCGCACCGGCTCGATCATCGAGTACGGCATGGTCACGTGCAGGTCGCCGCCACCGCCGTCCAGCTCGATGTGGAAGGTCGATACCACCACCGCCTCGCTGGGGCCGACGATGTTGGCCATGGCCGGGTTGACCTCGGAGTTCATGTACTCGAAGGTGACCGGCATGATCGCCTGCCAGGCTTCCTTGAGGTCGACGAAGCACTGGTCCAGCACCATGCGCACTACCCGCAGTTCGGTCGGAGTGAATTCACGGCCTTCGATCTTGGCGTGACGGCCATCGCCACCGAAGAAGTTGTCTACCAGCTTGAACACCAGCTTGGCATCGAGGATGAACAGCGAGGTGCCACGCAACGGCTTGATCTTGACCAGGTTGAGGCTGGTGGGCACGTACAGCGAATGCACGTACTCGCCGAACTTCATCACCTGCACGCCGCCGACTGCCACGTCGGCCGAGCGGCGCAGCAGGTTGAACATGCTGATGCGGGTGTAGCGGGCAAAGCGCTCGTTGATCATTTCCAGGGTCGGCATGCGACCCCGCACGATACGGTCCTGGCTGGTCAGGTCGTAGCTTTTGATACTGCCGGGTTCCGATGCACTTTCGGTCTGCACCAGCCCGTCGTCGACGCCGTGCAACAGGGCATCGATTTCATCCTGGGACAGCAGGTCCTGTACGGCCATTGCGGACTCCTACTGCAATACGAAATTGGTGAACAGCAACTGGTCGATGACCGGTTTGCCGACTTCCTTCTGCGCCACTTCCTGAACCACGGCCGTGGCCTTCTGGCGCAGCATCTCCTGCCCGACCGGGCTGGCGGCAAGGGTGTCGAAGCCTTGGCCGGAGAACATCATCACCAGGTTGTTGCGGATCACCGGCATGTGCACCTTGAGGGCGTCCATGTCGGCCTGGTTACGCGCCTGCAGGGTGACGCTGAGCTGCATGTAGCGCTGCCGGCCGTTCTGGTTGAAATTGACCACGAAGGCCGGGGTCAGGGCTTCGTAGATGGCCACAGGCTTGACGTTGCTGGCTGCAGTTTCGGCGGCCGGGGCCGGCTCGCTCTTGTGCATGAAGAACCAGGTAGCGCCCACCGAAAGCCCGATCGCCAGCAAAAGGCCCACGACGGCCAGCAGGATCAGCTTGAGTTTGCCTTTAGTGGCGGGGTCTTTGACTGCTTCGCTTTTCGCCATGCCAATAATCCGTCGTCCATTGGGAGTTCAAGGGAGAATGGCTTGGCTTGAGCAAGTGTTATGCCAGATTTTGCAGAGGTGGACCAATTGCGCTTGAGCAGGCTCGGCCCTATCGCCGGCAAGCCAGCTCCTACAGGCTCCCCGCAGGTCTTGAGCCTTGTGCAGTACCTGTGGGAGCTGGCTTGCCGGCGATAGGGCCCGCCCATGTAAACATCAGGCGTAATAATCGACCGCACTGTCACCCACAACCACCTGCTGTTCCACAGGCCGGGCGCTGTCGACAACCTCACGACCCTGCTCCGCCTGCCGCGCCGCCACCCCCGACAGGTTGCTACCCTGCGCCTGCCCCTGCTGCTGTTGCTGCCCGCGCGACTGGTCAGCCACATTCACATCCGGCTGCGCCAGCCCCTGCTGGGCAAACAGCTCGCGCAAGCGGTGCACCTGGCTGTCGAGAGCGTCACGCACGCCAGCGTGGCCGCTGATGAAGGTGACCTGGGTGGCCTGGTCCGCCGCTACATTGACGCGAATGTCCAGGCGGCCCAGCTCTGCCGGCTCCAGCTGGATATCCGCCGACTTGAGGTTCTGGCTGGACAGGTACATGACCCGGTTGACCAAGCCTTCGGCCCACGCGTTCTGGTTCATCGGCAATGGCTGGTGCAACGGGCTGGCGCTGGCCGGCACGGCATTGGCGGTCTTGGCCGTGGCAGCCTGGGTCAGGCTGGCCAGGCGGTTGGCGAAATCGTCGACACGGGTATCGCTGCTGGCGCTCTTGGTGTCCTTCAGGCCATCTTCGAGCAAGGCACCGAAGGCCTTGTCACCCGATTCAGTGGATTCGCCTTCGCCGCCTTCGACCAGATTCGCCAAGGTATTGACGGCTGCCCGCCCTTCTTCACCCTGAGCCTGTGACGGGTCCAGAGCATGCGCCGAAGTGCCCCCCTTGGCCTGGGCACTGTGCTCCAGAGCCAGGCGCAGTGTAGGCAAATTGGCCAGGGGATCGGCGTCCGGGTCGAATGCTTCCTCGGCAGCCGCCTCCTCGGGTTGCGCGGCAGAGGCCTGCGCCGTAGCGGCCTGCAACACAGGCGCCACCGCCTCGGCCTGGGCCTGGATCAGCTGGCTGCCTGGCTGTGCGTCGGTTACCTGGCCGGCCACCAGGCTGGCATCGCGCAGCCCGGTATCGGCCTGGTCGTCTGCTGGCAACTTGTTGCCGTCATCGGCAACTGCGGCTTTGTCGGCGGGGTCTTTCTTGCCGCCCTGTGCAACCTCGGGCTTGTCCTTGGGCTTGGCCTGGGCGACCTTGTCGTCCTGGCCGCCGACCTTGTCGCGCCCCTGCCTGGCCATCACCTGGCCGAAGCCGTCGCCCTTGTCGCCCAGCGCCTGCAGCGGTTTGTCCATCTGCGCGGAGGCAGCACGCGAGGAATTGGCGATGGCGTTGGCTTGCAACAAAGGGTTGGGTGCGACAGGCATCGAGCGGTCTCCGCGCCAGAAACAAAAAGATCATCCGGCCAGAGACAGGCAAGACTCGCGCCAAGTCGAGTCTCAGCCCGCAGAAATGCGCTGGTGCTCGTCCTGGTAGAAGCGCTGCACTTCCAGAAATTCCTGGTCGATGCGATTGACAAGGTCCTCGATGCCATACAGCGGCGGCTGCCGGGCACGGTCTTCCAGCAGCTGGCACAGCGCGGCCAGCGCCACCGCACCCATGTTGCTGCTGCTGCCCTTGAAACTGTGCGCGGCGATGCCAAGCTCCTCGGCACTCTTGGCAGCGTGCAGCTGCGCAAGGCGCCGCTCGGAATCTTCGAGGAACGTCTGCACCAGCTGCAGGTAGCCCTCTTCCATGACATCACGCAGGTCGCTGAGCACCTTTTGGTCGATATGCATGTCAGTCACTTGTTCACTCCTTGATCAAGCCAGATTATGCCTGAGCCTGCCTGTGGCTCACCATACGAACTCGACGTGCGCACAGCGCCCGCCCTCACTCCAGCGCGCGTGGCTGGCCAGCCGCCGTACCAGGTGCAGGCCACGACCGCTCAGACCGTGCTCCTGCGAAGGCCGGGAAAGCACCCGCTGCACATCGAACCCCGCTCCACTGTCGCGAACCTGAATCATCAGACGCCCGCCATCGGCATGCGGTTCAACCTTGAAATCAATGCGTACAAAACCATCGGTCAGCGACCCCAGCCGCCGGGCGCGCTCCTGATAGTAGTCGGTAAAACCCTGCACATCGCGCTTGAGTTGCGAGTCCAGGCCCAGCACGCCATGCTCGAGGGCGTTGGCGTACAGCTCGCTGAGCACGCTGTGCAAGCTACCGGTACGGGCGCGCAACCCGTGGATTTCCTGCAGCAACTGCACCAGGTACGGCACCGGGTTGAAGCGCTTCAGGCTCTCGCCACGCACTTCGAAGCCCAGTGACCAGTCAAGCGGGCTGGAGCGACCACTGTCAGCGTAAATCGTCGGCGCCGGCACCCGCTCATCGGCGCTGAACATGCGGATGTCGCACAAGCTGATGTCGTCGCGCGGATGCCCGCCAAAGTCCTCCAGGGCCTGCATCAGTTGGTCGAACAGCTGCGCCGGGTCACGGTTGTCGGCAAGCACCGCACGCAGCCGCTGCACGCCGAACAGGCGGTCATCGTTGTCGGCGGTATCGAGCACGCCGTCCGACAGCAACAGCAGGCGCTCGCCGGGCGCCAGCGGCAGTACCTCGGTGCTGTCATCGAACCGCTCGGCCGCCAGAATGCCCAGTGGCAGATGCCGCGAACTCAACGCCGACAACACCTCGCCGCTCGCCGACAGGCGATAGCCATCGGGCATGCCGCCGTTCCACACCTCCACCGTACCGCGCTGCATGCTGAGGTTGAGCAGCACTGCACAACAAAACATGTCGACCGGCAGGATGCGCTTGAGCTTGGCGTTCATCTCGCGGAGCATCTGCGCCATGCCGTAGCCCTTGGCGGTCATGCCGTAGAACACCTCGGCCAGCGGCATGGCGCCCACCGCCGCAGGCAGGCCGTGGCCGGTGAAATCCCCGAGCAGCACACGCATTTCGCCGGCCGGGGTGAAAGCCGCCAGCATGAGGTCACCGTTGAACAGCGCAAAAGGTGATTGCAGGTAGCGAATGTTCGGCGCAGACAGGCAGCCGGAGTGGGCCACCTTGTCAAACACCGCCTTCGCCACACGCTGCTCGTTGAGCAGGTGGTGATGGTGCCGGGTAATCTGGTCGCGCTGCTGCAGCACGGTGGCCTGCAACCGGCGCAAGCGGTCCATGGCGCGGATCTTGGCGCCGAGGATCACCGCACTGTAGGGCTTGGCCATGAAGTCATCACCGCCCGCCTCCAGGCAGCGCACCAGGCCCTCCTCTTCATTGAGCGAGGTCAGGAAAATGATCGGCACCAGCGCCTCGCCAGCCAGGGCCTTGATCTGCCGCGCTGCCTCGAAGCCGTCCATCACCGGCATCAGCGCATCAAGCAGCACCAGCTGCGGGCGCCGTTCGACGAACAGCGCCACTGCCTGCTCGCCGTTTTCTGCGGTAAGTACCTGATGGCCCTGACGGCGAACGATCTGCGCCAGCAGCAGGCGGTCGGCGGCACCGTCTTCGGCAACCAGCACGGTCAACGCCTGTTCGGCCGGCATGTCGGCGCTCAACTGATATCGAAGAGTTTTTCGAAATTGGAAATGGCGAGGATCTTGCGCACGTCGGAGTTGGTATGCACCACACGCACATCCGAGTCATCGCCGCCCACATGGTCGCGCAGCATCAGCAGCATGCCGAGTGCGGAACTGTCGATGTAGGTGGCGTCGCTGAGGTCGACGACCACCGAATCCGGCTTGCTGATGCGTTCGTAAGCCTTGCGAAATTCCTGGTGTTTGCCGAAGTCGAAGCGCCCTTTGATCTTGATCGTCAGTTTTTTCCCGTCCGGCGAAATATCCGTATCGACTGCCATGCTAGCGATTCCTTCGATGATGGCGAATGCAACTCCATTAAGGTTTAGCAGGCCGCTGCAGGTGTAGCAAGGTCATACCTGTACCGGCCCTATCGCCGGCAAG
Source organism: Pseudomonas sp. 8_5_2 (assembly GCF_059295255.1). Taxonomy (NCBI): domain Bacteria; kingdom Pseudomonadati; phylum Pseudomonadota; class Gammaproteobacteria; order Pseudomonadales; family Pseudomonadaceae; genus Pseudomonas; species Pseudomonas sp. 8_5_2. Next base: position 1,670,769 of record NZ_CM181238.1, on the reverse strand, counting down.
CCAGCTCCCACAGGTGCGGCGCAAGGCCTGAGCCCTGCGCAATTCTTGTGGGAGCTGGCTTGCCGGCGATAGGGCCGGTACAGGCTAAAGGTGATTCTGCCGCGGCAGGCGCTGGGAAAGCTCGTCCAGCAAGCGCTGCTCGCGCTTGTCTTCGGCGCGCCGGGCCTCGTCCATATAGCGCTGCACCAGTTTGCGCAAACCTTCCACCCGGGCATAGGCCTGCTGCCAGGTGCCGCGGGCGTTGTTGAGGTTGTTCTGGTGCCACACCAGGCTCTGGCGCTGCTGGGTCATGGCCGTTTCCAGCTGCCCCAGGAAGCGCTGGTAATTGACCAGCCAGCTGCCATTGACGCCCTGCCCGCCGCGGTTGATCCACTGCAATTGGTAATCCTCGCGAAAACGCTCCAGTTCGGCCAGCTTGGCCTGCGCCGTGGTCACCTGCTGCTGGAAATGCCCAAGGCGCTGCGCTGCCTTGCGCTCGGCCTCCTCGGCCATGTCCACCACCGGCGCCAGGCGCGCGGCGCGCCCAGGCAGCGCCATGGCCTATCAGCCCGCCGGGGGCGAGAAGATCGCCCCCAGCTGGTCGCGGCTCTGCGCCATGCCCACGTTCTCGCGCAGGCCTTGGCGCAAGAACTCCACCAGCCTGGATTGCAAGGCAATCGCCAGGTCGGTTTCCGGGTCGCCGCCGGGCACGTAGGCGCCCACGCTGATCAGGTCGCGGCTTTGCGACAGGCGCGACCACAACTGCTTGAACTTCTGCGCCTGGCGCAAATGATCGGCATCGACCACCTGCGGCATGACCCGGCTGATCGAGGCCTCGATATCGATGGCGGGGTAATGGCCTTCCTCGGCCAGCCGGCGCGACAGCACGAAGTGGCCGTCGAGCACACCACGCGCCGAGTCGGCGATCGGGTCCTGCTGGTCGTCGCCTTCGGACAGCACGGTGTAGAACGCAGTAATCGAACCACCACCCGCCTCGCCGTTACCGGCCCGCTCCACCAGCTTGGGCAGCTTGGCGAATACCGACGGTGGGTATCCCCGGGTGGCGGGCGGCTCGCCGATGGCCAAGGCAATTTCCCGCTGGGCCTGGGCAAAGCGGGTCAAAGAGTCCATCAGCAACAGCACATTCTTGCCCTTGTCGCGGAAATATTCGGCAATACGCGTGCAGTACATGGCGGCACGCAGGCGCATCAGTGGCGCATCGTCGGCGGGCGACGCCACCACCACCGAGCGCTTGAGGCCTTCTTCACCGAGGATATGCTCGATGAATTCCTTCACCTCGCGACCGCGCTCGCCGATCAGGCCAACCACGATGATGTCGGCTTCGGTGAAGCGGGTCATCATGCCCAGCAACACCGATTTACCTACCCCGGTACCGGCGAACAGGCCCAGGCGCTGGCCACGACCGACGGTGAGCAGGCCATTGATGCTGCGGATACCCACGTCCAGCGGCTTGCTGATGGGGTCGCGGTTGAGCGGGTTGATCACCGGGCCGTCCATCGGCACCCAGTCCTCGGCCTTCATCCCGCCTTTGCCATCCAGCGCGCGGCCGGCGCCATCGAGCACCCGGCCGAGCATGCTCATGCCCATCGGCAGCCGGCCGCCGTCATCCAGCGGCACCACCCTGGCGCCCGGGGCGATGCCGACGATGCTGCCGACCGGCATCAGGAATATCTTGGGCCCGGCAAAGCCCATGACTTCAGCCTCGACCTGCACCGGGTGGTAGCTGTCGTCGTTGATCACCAGGCAGCGGCTGCCTACGGCGGCGCGCAGCCCTTCGGCTTCCAGGGTGAGGCCGACCATACGCAGCAGGCGGCCTTCGACAATGGGCTGGGTCGGCAGCTCGATGGCTTCGGCGTAGCTGCCGAGACGCTTGCCGAAAGTGGTGCGTTCAAGGCGCATCCGGGCCATCCACAGAACGCTCGAGCGGGGCATCCAGGTCTACCGCCATGTCTGGCGCGGCAGGGTGCAGGGAATGGTCGTGCAGCTGGTCGAACAGTTGTGCCACGGCCTTCTCGATGCGGGTTTCCATGCTGGCATCAATGCGGCTATGGGCCGTCTCGATGCGACAGCCGCCGGGCAGCAGCGCGCTGTCTTCGAGCAGCCGCCAGTTTTCCTCATGGCGTTCGCGCAAGACCTTGGCCAGCTCGAAATCCTGCGGGTTGAGGTGGATGCGGATATTGTCCGCGCCCATGGGCAGCAGCTTCAGCGCTTCGCGCAGCACCTGGGTGATGTGGCTGGAGTCACTGCGCAGTTCACGACCGATTACCTGGCGGGTCATGTGCGCCACCAGGTGCACGAGGGATTTCTCGATCTGCGTGTCCTGCTCGGCGATGGGCTCCATCAGGTTGGCCATCAGCCGCTCAAGACCGACCAGCTTCGCCTTAAGGGCCTCTTCGGCTTCCTGGCGAACCTTCAGCTGGGTGCTGTGGAAGCCCTCGCGCTCACCGGTGGCGAAACCTTCGTTGTAGGCTTCCTGGCGGATGGCCTCGAGTTCTTCCAGGGTCAGTGGCTGGACTTCTTCCAGCGGCACTTCCTCGACTTCTTCCTCGATCACCTCGGGTTCCGGCTCGGGCTCGGGTACGTACTCGGGCTCCGGGTCGAAGCTGGGCAGCCTCCACACGTCCACGCCTTCGAGGTCGCGGGCGCGGATCAGGTCGCTGGGGTGATGTTCTTTGGTGGACATGTTTTCAGATACTCAAAAGCCAGCAGCAACCAACGCGCCCCCTGTAGGAGCGGCCTTGTGTCGCGAAAGGGCTGCGGAGCAGCCCCAGATTTCAGCTTCGCAGTAGCTATAGTCGGGGCTGCTTCGCAGCCCTTTCGCGACACAAGGCCGCTCCTACAGGGACCGCGTCGCCCTCTGGATCAGATCATTTCCTCGGCGCCTTTGCCGCCGAGCACGATCTCGCCGGCCTCGGCCATGCGGCGGGCGATGGTGAGGATTTCCTTCTGCGCCGTTTCCACGTCGCTGACCCGTACCGGCCCCTTGGCCTCCAGGTCGTCGCGCAGCAGCTCCGAGGCACGCTTGGACATGTTCTTGAAGATCTTGTCCTTGACCCGCTCGTCGGCGCCCTTGAGCGACACCACCAGCACGTCGGACGACACTTCGCGCAGCAGTGCCTGGATACCGCGGTCGTCGACATCGGCCAGGTTGTTGAAGACGAACATCAGGTCTTCGATCTGCTCCGACAGGTCGCTGTCGATTTCGCGGATCGCGTCCATCAGTGCACCTTCCACCGAACTGTCGAGGAAGTTCATGATGTCGGCGGCGCGCTTGATGCCGCCCAGGGTGGTGCGCGCAGCGTTGGAGTTGCCCGAGAACTGCTTCTCGAGGATCTGGTTCAGCTCTTTCAATGCCGCCGGCTGCACGGTGTTCAGCGACGACACGCGCAAGACGATGTCCAGGCGCACCTTGTGGTCGAAATTGCTCAGCACTTCACCGGCCTGGTCGGGGTCCAGGTAGGCCACCACGATGGCCTGGATCTGCGGGTGCTCGTAGCGGATCACGTCGGCCACGGCGCGTGGCTCCATCCACTTCAGGCTGTCCAGGCCGCTGGTGTTGCCGCCCAGCAGGATGCGGTCGACCAGGCCATTGGCCTTGTCTTCGCCCAGCGCCTGGTTGAGCATCTTGCGGATGTAGGCATCCGAGCCCACCCCCAGGCTGGTCTGGTCGCCGACGATGTCGACGAACTCGCTCATCACCTGCTCGACCTGGTCACGGTGCACATTGCCCATCTGCGCCATGGCCACGCCCACCCGCTGCACTTCCTTGGGGCCCATGTGCCGCAGCACCTGGGCGGCATCGGTCTCGCCCAGCGAGAGCAGAAGGATCGCCGCTTTGTCGACGCGGCTCAGCTTGGCGGTAACGGCTCGGTTATCACTCATCGGCGTTGATCCAGTCTTTCACGACCTGGGCAACACGGCCCGGGTCTTCGGCCACCAGGCCTTTGATTGCGTTGAGCTGTGCCTCGTAACCCTCGCTCGGGCTAGGCAGCAGAATGCTTGTCGGGCCACCCAGGCTGACGCGATCGTTGGCCAGTTCGCCATCGAGCCCCATCATGCCGCCCAGCTCCATGTCGCTATCCGGGGCAGCCTGCTTGCCGCCCCCTGTGATGTTGTTAAGCACCGGCCGCAGCACGCCGAACACCAGCACCAGGATGAACACCACGCCCAGCACCTGCTTGACGATGTCCCAGAACCACGGCTGCTGGTAGAAGGCGATCTCGGCGATTTCTTCGCCACGGTCGACGGCGAACGGCACGTTGATCACCGTCACGCTGTCGCCCCGGCTGGCGTCGAAGCCGACGGCGTCCTGCACCAGGCGGGTAAAGCGTGCCAGGTCCTCGGCAGCCCACGGCGCACGGGTGGTGTCGCCAGTAGCCGGGTCGATCTTGACCTGGTCGTCCACCACCACCGCCACCGACAGGCGGGTCATGCGCCCCTGCTGCTGGCGGGTGTGGCTGATGGAACGGTCCAGCTCGAAGTTTCTGGTGCTTTGCTGGCGCTTGTCCGCAGGGTACGGCGCGAGCATCGGCTGGCCGGTGGCCGGGTCCATGATCTGCTGGCCGTTGGCATCCACCAGCGGCTGACCTGGCTGAATGGCGGCGGCCGGGGTGGCCGCGCCACCGGTGGTCTGCGGGGCCGAGGCAGCGCCGGGCGGCTGATTGCTCAGCGCGCCGGGTACGCCCTGCGGCCCTTGGCTGCTGGCGCGCTGCTCGTCCACCGACTGCTCGCTGCGCAACGCCGGCTGGTCGGGGTTGAACTGCTCGGCAGTCGATTCGACAGCGCTGAAGTCCAGGTCGGCAGACACTTCGGCCTTGTAGCGATCATTGCCCAGCACCGGCTGCAGGATGTTGCGCACGCGCTGGGTCAGCATGCTTTCCATGCGGCGGCTGTAGTCGTACTGCTTGCCGGCCTCGGTCAGGGCCGAATCCTGCAACTGCTCGGACAGCAAGGTGCCCTTCTGGTCGACCACGGTGACCTGTGACTTGTCCAGCTCCGGCACGCTGGTGGCGACCAGGTTGACGATGGCCATCACCTGCCCGGCTTCCAGGGCACGGCCCGGGTACAGCTCGACCAGTACCGAGGCGCTGGGCTTGCGTTCGTCACGCACGAACACCGAGCTTTTCGGGATGGCCAGGTGCACGCGGGCAGCCTTGACGTTGTTCAGGCTGGACACGGTGCGCGCCAGTTCGCCTTCCAGGCTGCGGCGGTAGCGGGTGGCTTCCATGAACTGGCTGGTGCCCAGGCCCTGCTCCTTGTCGAGCAGCTCGAAACCGACATTGCCGTCGCTCGGCGCCACGCCGGCGGCAGCCAGTTTCAGGCGCGCACGGGAGAGGTCGTCGGCCTTGACCAGCAGCGCGCCGGAATTGGGTTCAACGTTGTAGGGGATGTCGGCAGCGGCCAGGGTGTCCATGACCTGCTTGGTGTCCATGCCCGACAAGCTGCCGTACAGCGGCCGGTAGTCGGGTTGTTGCGACCACAGCACCACGGCAAAGCCGATCGCCACGCTGGCGGCCAGGCCGACCATGAGGCCGACCTGACGCAGCATGGGCATCTTCGCGATGTTTTCCAGGGACGCCATGCCGAACAGCGGCGGCTTGGCCGCCGGCGAGCCGGTTTTGGCAGGGGCGTTGTCGACGACTGCTTCAGCCATGGGTTACATCCGTCCTCAAACCGGCATCTGCATGATGTCCTGGTACGCCTGGACCAGCTTGTTGCGCACCTGGGTCATGGCCTGCATCGACACGCTGGCCTTTTGCGAAGCGATCATCACGTCGGTCAGGTCGACGCCGCTCTTGCCGATCTCGAAGGCATTGGCTAGCTGGGTCGAGGCCTGCTGCGTCTCATGCACCTTGCCGATGGCCTGGCCCAGCATGTCTGCAAAGCTGCTCTGCCCTGGCGCCAGTTCGGGCGCGGCAGTGACTTTTGGCAGCGACATGGCATCGGCCTGCATGGCCCGCATGTCCAGCATCAGACGATTGAATTCAACACCTTGGCTCATGACCTTCTCTCTCCTGCGGCCGCATTTTTTTGACACTCATGCGGCGGATAGCCTACGTAAAGCAACAAAGGTGCCAGCCTTGAATGCCAGTTTATCAGGGCCGCTTCGCGCCCCATCGCCGGCAAGCCGGGCTCCCACAGGTAAAGTGCAGGCTTCAAGCCAATGCGGTCTCTGTGGGAGCTGGCTTGCCGGCGATGGGCTGCGCAGCAGCCCCTTCGATCTTCAGCCGAACAGGCTGGCCTCGACGTCAAACCCGGCATCACGCATCTGAGCCAGCTTGTAACGCAGGGTGCGCGGGCTGATGCCGAGGCGTTCGGCCGCCTCTTTGCGGCGGCCGCGCTCGGCGCGCAGGGTGTCGATGATCATCTGGTACTCGTGGCGACGCATGTCATCACCCAGCCCGCTGGCTTGCGCAACCACCTCAAGGGATGGCTCGGTGCCGGCCGACAATGGAATGGCGCCTGCCAGACAGAAATCCGCCGCCTCGATCACCCCACCCTGCTGCAGGATCAGCGCCCGCTGCAGGGCGTTGTCCAGCTCCCGCACGTTGCCCGGCCACGCATACGCCTGCAGGCACGCGCGGGCCTGCGGCGACAGGCGCACGGGAGCATGCTTCATCTTGGCCGCATGCCGCGCCAGCAGGCGTTCGGCGAGCTGCAGAATGTCGCCTGGGCGCTCGCGCAGCGGCTGCCAGGCCAGGGGGAACACTGACAGGCGATAGTAAAGATCCTCACGGAAACGCCCGGCTGTCACTTCACCGAACAGGTCACGGTTGGTGGTGGCCAGCACCCGAATATCGAGGCTGATCGGCTTACGCCCGCCTACCCGCTCCACCTCGCGCTCCTGCAACACGCGCAGCAGCTTGGCCTGCAAGGCCATGGGCATTTCCGAAATCTCGTCGAGCAGCAAGGTGCCGCCTTCGGCCTGCTCGAACTTGCCCGCCTGCGCGGCAATGGCACCAGTGAAGGCGCCCTTCTCGTGGCCGAACAGCGTGGCCTCGAGCATGTTGTCGGGGATGGCCGCGCAGTTGATCGCCACAAAGGGCTGCGCTGCCCGTGGCGACTGCTGGTGAATGTAGCGCGCCAGCACTTCCTTGCCGGTCCCGGACTCACCGGAAATCAGCACGGTGGAGTCACTGCGCGCCACCCGGGCGGCCAGCTCCAGCAACTGGCGACTGGCCGGCTCGCAGGCCACCGGGCCTTCGTCGTTCGCCACCCGCCCGGCAGCATGTCGCTCGACCAGGCTGAGCAGCGCCCTGGGCTCGAACGGTTTGACCAGGTAGTCGGCGGCGCCTTGGCGCATGGCCTCGACGGCACGCTCGACCGCGGCGTGCGCGGTCATCAGCAGCACCGGCAACTGTGGTTGCTGGCGGCGCAGCTGGGCCAGCAGCTGGTGCCCGTCCATGCCGGGCATGTTCACATCACTGACCACCAGGCTGAAGGCTTCTTCCAGCACCGCCTCCAGCGCTTCCTCGGCACTGCCCACCGCCTGGTAGGCGAAACCGCCGATTTCCAGGGTGTCGCCCAGCGCCTGGCGCAATACGCGGTCGTCCTCGACCAGCAGCACCTTGATTGGCATTACACGCCCTCCGACGGTTGCCCGTCGATCAACGGCAGCTCGACCCGTACACAGGTGCCGCGGCCCACTTTCGAGCGCAGGCACAGCGTGCCCTGGTGCGCCCGCACGACTGCCTTGACCACCGCCAGGCCCAGACCGGTGCCGGTGGCCTTGGTGGTGAGGAACGGCTCACCCAGGCGGCCGAGCAGATCGGCGTCGATGCCACAGCCCGCGTCGCTGATGCACAAATGCAAGGTGTGCTCGCGGCGGAACAGGTGCACCTTCAGCCGCGCCGGGCCATCGCTGGCTTGCAAGGCATTCTCGATCAGGTTGAGCAAGGCACCGACCAAGGTGTCGCGGTTGCACAGCAACTCGCCAAGGTGGCTGTCGCACTGCCAGCGCACGGCGTGCCCTTGCACATGCGCCTGGGCGGCTTGCTGCAAGGCCTGGAACAGGCCTTTGGGGGTAATTCGGTCACCCAGCGGCAGCTCGCCACGGGCGAACACCAGCATGTCACGCACCTGGTGCTCCAGCTCGTGCAGGCGCTCCTTCAGAGTGCCGGCGAAGCGTTGGCGGGTTTCCGCGCTCAGGGCCTGCTCGGGATCGGCCAGGTGACTGGCGTACAGCATGGCTGCCGACAGCGGTGTACGGATCTGATGGGCCAGCGAGGCGACCATGCGCCCCAGTGACGACAGCCGCTCGTGGCGGGCCAGCTGGTCTTGCAGGCGCCGGGTTTCAGTCAGGTCGTTGAGCAGCACCAGCTGGCCGGGTTCGGCGTCCAGCGAGCGGGTGGCGATGGACAGCCGGCGGCCGTCGCGCAGCGAGACTTCGTGGCCGTCGTCCTTGCGCGGGGCGAAGCTGCGGGCGATCACCTGGCGCCACAGCTGGCCGATCAGCGGCTCGCCGAGCAAGTCGCAGGCGGCCGGGTTGGCTTCGCGCACCAGGCCCTGGCCATCGATCACGATCACCCCACCGGGCAGCAGGTCCAGCAGATTTTGCAGGCGGTTGGCCAGGCGTTCCTTTTCGTTGAGCTCGGCGATGCGCTGGGCGCTGACCACGGCCAGCTCCCCCTTGAGCTCACTGACCCGGGCTTCGAGCAGGCTGTAGGACTGGCTGAGCTGGCTGGACACCTGGTTGAACAGGGCGAAGGCATGCTCGATGCCCGGGCGGCTGTCCGGCTCGACCGGGGTTTGCCCCTGCGGATCGGGGGCTCGGGATAGGTGGGCGGCCTGGGGCATCGTGCTCTCTCGCGTGGCTGACCGTCATAAAAACGGTGTGTTGCCAGCGGTGTAGCAATAGCCGTGCCGGGGATGGGGATTTGGCTGGACTGTGCCGGCCTCTTCGCGGGTGAACCCGCTCCCACAGGATCAGCGCGGGGTTCGAGACTTGTGCAGTGCCTGTGCTGGTCTCTTCGCGGGAGAACCCGCTCCTACAGGCCTGCGCGGTACCTGTGGGAGCGGGTTCACCCGCGAAAGGGCCCGCACAGGCGTGCGCCGGACTTCAATCCTCGGCCTGCTCCTCGCCACCCTGGCGGCTCATGCCGTACTTGCGCATTTTCTCGACCAAGGTGGTACGGCGAATGCGCAAACGCTCAGCCGCGCGCGCAACAATACCGTTGGCATCGTCCAGCGCCTGCTGGATCAACCCCTGTTCCAGGCTGCCAAGGTAATCCTTCAGGTCCAGGCCTTCAGGCGGCAGCATGGCGTGGTTGCTGAAGCTTGGCGCATGGCCATTGATCGCCACACGCTCTTCCAGGTCACTGCGCAGGCTGTCGACCATCTGCTCGTCTTCATCATCGACGTAACGGAATTTCTTCGGCAGCTCGGACACGCCGATCACCCCGTACGGGTGCATGATCGCCATGCGCTCGACCAGGTTGGCCAGCTCACGCACGTTGCCCGGCCAGCCATGACGGCACAGCGACATGATCGAGGCGGAGTTGAAGCGGATGGAGCCGCGCTTCTCGTGCTCCATGCGCGAGATCAGCTCGTTCATCAGCAACGGGATGTCTTCGACCCGCTCGCGCAGCGGGGCCATCTCGATCGGGAATACGTTAAGGCGGTAATACAGGTCTTCGCGGAAGGTGCCGTCCTCGATCATGTTCTCGAGGTTTTTGTGGGTCGCGGCAATGATGCGTACGTCGATGCTCTGGGTCTTGTTGCTGCCCACGCGCTCGAACGTGCGCTCCTGCAGCACACGCAGCAGCTTGACCTGCATCGGCAGCGGCATGTCGCCGATTTCGTCAAGGAACAGGGTACCGCCGTTGGCCAGTTCGAAACGCCCGGCACGGCTGGTGATCGCCCCGGTAAAGGCGCCCTTCTCGTGGCCGAACAGTTCGCTTTCCAGCAGCTCGGCCGGGATCGCGCCACAGTTCACCGGCACAAACGGCGCTTCGCGGCGCTTGGAATGGTAGTGCAGGTTGCGCGCCACCACTTCCTTGCCGGTGCCGGATTCGCCCAGGATCAGCACGCTGGCATCGGTATCGGCCACTTGCTGCATCATCTGCCGCACATGCTGGATGGCACGACTGGTGCCGACCAGGCTGCGGAACAGGTTGGGCTCGCGCTGGCGGCCGCGCTCACGCGCCTGGTCGTACATCTCGCGATAGACCTGGGCACGGTGCAGCGAATCCAGCAGTTGGCTGTAGCTGGGCGGCATTTCCAGATTGGACAGGACCCGACGGCGAAGCTCTTCCGGCAGCTCGGCCGAAGAAATTTCTCCCAAAAGCAGAACCGGAAGGAACTCATCCCACCCGGCCACTGTCTTAACGAGCCCCAGGAGATTGCCCGGAGCATTCACGGTGCCAACGAGCACGCACAAAATCTCGCGACTCGAGGACAGCGGCTCGACCGCTTGCAGCCAATCCTGGCTTGAGCAAGCGAGGTTTTCTTCGCCGAGGAAATTCAGCACCACCGCCAGGTCGCGGCGGCGGGCGCTGTCGTCGTCGATCAGCAGAATCTTGGTTTCACGCCACATGCAATAGCAACTTCCCTAGTCATATCGGCGCCCTGCAGGGGCATGCTCGACATCATTCCGACTGAATGGTCAGTGTTCGGACGTCTGAAATTCGAGAACAGCCACTAGTAAAGTCAAAAAGGGCCATACAGTCAAATTTATGGCGCCTTTTGTTAAGTTGTGCGCATCTTAACTGAAGAGATGGTAAACCTTCGAAGCATTTTTCGCCTGATTGATCTGCATCATCTCTTGCGCAATTGCCTGGCGCTCACCGGTTGTCACGTCGATCAGGTTGCGGTAGACCTCCAGCACCCCTTCCAGCTTCTCGCGCAGCAACGCCTGGTCCATCGCGTGGGTTTCCAGCACCTCGTCGATGCAGGTGCGGCAGGCCACATCCAGCTGGGCAATGGCATCCCAGTCTCGCTCGCTCAAGGCGCCGACCAGGGCATCACAGGTGTCATCGAGGCGTTGCAGTGCGGTCACGGTATTCTCCTTGCCGTCAGCTGGCAGGCTGGGCGTCGGCGATGCCGTCCCAGCCGGTTTTTACGGTGATCAGTAGCTGGGCAACTTCGTCGATCATGCTGGCATCGTTTTCGACGTTGGCCTGCATCAGGCGGTTGGTCATGTACACATACAGCGCGTCGAGCTTTTCGACGTACTCGGGGTTTTCGCTTTTTTCCGGCTGCAGGCCGTCGCGCAGGCCGATGATGATATCGATGGCCTTGCCCAGCATCAGGCCCTTTTCCGCGATATCACCGCGCGCCATTGCACCCTTGGCCTGGGCCATGCGATCGAGGCCGCCTTCCATCAGCATCTGCACCAGGCGGTGCGGCGTGGCTTCGGAAATCTGGGCATGGGAATTGACCTTCTGGTACTGACGAAGGGCTCTCATGGGATTCATCTTGCGACCTCGTGGCGGGCAGGCTTGTTGGGGTGATATTCCCTGTATCGGGCAGCTGGCGAAAAACTTTACCGGCCGATGACATGAAGCCGGGCATCATGCCCGGACTTCACGTGATGTTCACGGCTTAATCGTCGCTGTTCGACTTGTTCAGTGCGTTGAGCGTGCTCAATACCGAGTTCTGTTGCTGGCGCAGCTGAGTGACCAGGGTGTCCATGTTGTTGTACTTGTCCTGCAGGCTTTTTTGCAGGGCTTCCATACGGGCGTCAAGGGTGTCTTGCTCGGTCTTGAGCTTGGTCAGGCTTTCGCTGAGGACCTTGGAGCGCTCGGCAAGGGTACCGGTAGCGGCCTTGGCAAATGGCTCGGTGACTTTTTGCAGACGCGCCAACAGGCCGTCCTTGCCATTGAAGATACTGGTAAGGTCCGCCGCGTTGGTGGTGGCGGCCTTGTCCCACTTCTTGTCGTCCAGGCTTAACGCACCGCCATCCTGGGCAGAAGTGACGCCAAAGGCGGCAAGCGATTTCAAGGTACCGTTGCCCGACACCGCATTGAGCTCTTCACGAATGGAAGTCATCAGCGTGCGCATCGTGGCATCGCCGGTCAGCGCCGCAGCCGTCATGGTGCCATCGGGATTCTTGGTAACCTTGGTTTCTGCGTTCATCACAGTCAACAAGGCGTTGTAGGTATCGATGAAACCCTTGAGGCCCGATTTCAAGGTGGTGGTGCTGGTAGTCAGCGAGAGAATGGTGGCTGTCTTTTCACCACTCGTAGCGCTTGTCGGCGAAGTGCCCACCAACTTGATATTGAGCCCACTGACGGCATCATTGATGTCGTTGGTCTTGGACTTCATGGCGATACCGTCGAGCGTATATTCAGCGTCGGTAGGCTCGTCGACAACGGTATAACCGGTGTCGATGCCCGAATTGCCCGAAAGGGTAATGTCCGAGCCCTCACCCATCTTGGTCGAGGTGACAATCAGGCGCGACCCATTGGCATCCGTCAGCACGTTGGCACTGAGGCCTGCAACACCGAACTGGCTGTTGATGCTGTCGCGCACCTGCTGCAATGTGGCACCAGCGGGAACGCTCAAGTCGAAGGCCTTGCCGCCCTGGGTCATCGTCAGGGTGGTGGGCGTGGTACCGCCATTGACTACCGAGCCCGCACCGTTGGCATAGACCTTGGTCGAAACCTTGGAGGCGGTCGCCAATTTGTCGACAATCAACTTGAACGAACCGTTGGCCGCCCCGGTGCCCATGGTGACGGTCGCAACCTTCTCATCCGAGGACTTCAGGCTCAGGCCGCCGAAGCTGTTGCTGTCTGTCATCGTGGTCAACGCACCACGGAAGGCATCCAGGGCCGCCTGGATCTTGCCGATAGAGGACAACGTGGTGGTTGCCTTCAGCGTTTGGGTATTGATCTGCGCCTGCTTCGGCGCTTTCTGCGCGGCCACCAGGGATTCGACAATCGCCTGGGTATCAATGCCCGAGCCAATACCGCTGACTGTTGTACCTGCCATCATTGCTCTCCTTGTTCAGTAGCTGCCGGATCCTTGGCGGATAAATCCATCAAAGGGCCGACAGCAACAAAAATCATGCCAGCCTACGCCTGATCATCGAACAGCAGGCTGCTGGCCTCACTGAGGCTTTCCGCCAACTTCAGCGCAAGTTCCGACGGAAGCTGCCGGATTACCTCACCGGACTGGGTGGCTATTACCTTGACCACGACCCGACCGGAGGCATCATCAATGGAAAAGTCCAGCTGACGCTGGCTCGACTGAACGAAATCACGAATTTCGCCAACCGCTTTTTCCAGGTCTTCGCGCGAATGCGGCTTGTTATCGGGGGCTGCGGCCTCCTGCACCTTGGCAGGCAATGGCTGATCGCGATCAGCGACTGGCGCTTGGGGTAGCACTGTCGGATACACCTGGCTCAGCTTGACACTCATGTCCATGTTTCGAACTCCTCATGTCAAAAAAGGTGAAAGGGCACGTAAACGCGCCCTTTCACCTTTTACTCAGGCGCCTGAATTACTGAAGCAGTTTCAGGACCGAAGATGGCAGCTGGTTAGCCTGCGACAGGATCGCGGTCGAAGCCTGTTGCAGGGTCTGCTGCTTGGTCAGCTCGGCAGTTTCCGAAGCGAAGTCAACGTCTTGCACGGTGGAGCGGGCAGCGGTGGAGTTCTTCTGGATGTTCTGCAGGTTGTCGACGGTGGTTTGCAGGCGGTTCTGGGTAGCACCCAGGCCCGAACGGACGCTGTCGATCGAGCCGATGGCTTTGTCGATAACGGCCAGAGCGTTCTGAGCGTAGGTAGCGTCGGTCACGTTGGTTTCGGCGATCGAGGTCTTGGCCGAAGTAGCTGCGGTAACACCAGTACCTGCGAACAGGTCTTCAACACCAGCGCCGGTCAGCGAGTAGCCTTTAGCGGAGTCCAGGTTGACTGCACCCGTGACAATCAGGGTAGCCGCATCCAGTGCAGCTGCAGTGCCGAGCTTACCGGAAGCGTCTTTGGAAGCAACCTCGATACCGGCAACGGCACCTGGATCGGCTGCGGTGAATTTCAGGTTTTCACCGGTGTCGGACTTGACCGACAGGGTGCCCTTGGTTTCGTCGTAGTTGACGCTGATACCCAGCTTGGCAGCGTTGGACTTCAGCTGGTCGGCAAGACCGGCGGTGTCGGTGACACCAACGAAGTCAACAGTCTGACCACCGACCTCCAGCTTGAAGTTGGCAGAGGCAGGGGTAGCAGCAGCGATTGCAGCTTCATCGATGGTGAATTCGACTTCAGTGCTTGCGGTAGCGGTCAAGCCGCCAACTGCGCCATTCAGGGTCTTGGCGATTTCCTTGGCCGAAGCACCTGCCTTGATGTTTACATCACTGCTCTGACCGTTACCGGTAACAGTGATATCACCGCCGGCGACGCCAGTGTCGCTAGGCGTGATGCCCACGCTCTTGATTTGCTGCGAACCAATGCTCTTGGCCGAAACGTTGTCCAGCGTCAGGTTGATGGTTTCGTTGGCGTTTGCACCAACCTGAATGGCCTTGGTGCCGTACGAACCGTCCAGCAGCTTCTGGCCACCGAAGGTGGTGGTGTCGGAAATACGGTTCAGCTCAGCGGTCAGAGCCTGGTATTCGTCGTTGTTCGACTTACGGTCGTCGGCGCTCAGGGAGCCAGTAGCCGAGGACAGGGCCAGGGTACGCATTTTCTGCAGGATGTCGGTCGAAGCCTGCATCGCGCCTTCGGCGGTCTGGGCGATCGAGATACCGTCGTTGGCGTTCTTCACTGCCTGACCCAGGCCGTTGATCTGGCTGGTCAGACGGTTGGCGATTTGCAGGCCGGCAGCGTCGTCTTTGGCGCTGTTGATACGCAGACCCGAGGACAGACGCTGCATCGAAGTGGTTTGAGCGTTGCTGGCCTTGGTCAGGTTGCCCTGGGTGGTGATCGACGCAATGTTGGTGTTTACAGTTAAAGCCATGACGAAATCCTCGTTGGATGGGTACTGCGGCTTCCGGCCTTGGCAACCGCCGGATTGGCCTAGAGAACCTTCGTAATAGTTATCGTCGGGTGCGCGGGTTGCTTGAGGGCTTTTTCGAAAAAAAATGCTGGCGCGAGGCCAGCCCTGAGAAATCAAGGGGTTAAGGGCGGTTTATTGGCGTCAAAAACCGTTCAAGCCGAAACTGAAGGCCCCCTTCTCTGTGGGAGCGGGTTCACCCGCGAAGAAGGCAACGCGGTGGATGGCACCGGCCTAGCCGGTGTTCGCGGGTGAACCCGCTCCCACAGAGATTGAGCCAGGGCCGTAATTTTATTTCGGGCATGAAAAAAGCGCCGGGCGGTGGCCGCCGGGCGCTTTTCTGGACTGGCTGAGGGGTCAGTCGCGGTACAGGATGGCCGAGCCCCACGACAGGCCCACGCCAAAGCCGCTGATGGCCACGCGCTTCCAGCTGCCGTCAAGCATGTGCTTCTGCAGCAGCAGCGGCACGCTGGAGGACACGGTATTGCCGGTTTCCAGCATGTCTTTCACAAACTTCTCAGGGTGCTGCTCTTCGAAGCGTCGAGCCACGGCATCGACAATCGCCGCACTGCCCTGGTGAATGCAGAAGGCGTCGATATCCGACGACTTCAGGCCGCTGGCATCCAGCAGCTCATGCAGGTGCGCCGGCACCTTGACCAGAGCAAAGTTGAACACCTGGCGGCCGTTCATGAAGAACTTGCCATCGGTCACCTTCAGGTGCTCGGCACCGGAACCGTCGGTGCCGAAACGCGCCTCACCCAGGTTCCACACCGCACCTTCACCCATCCAGGTGGCGGTAGCGGCGTCGCCGAACAGCATGGTGGTGTTGCGGTCTTCCGGGTCGACGATCTTCGAATACGGGTCGGCAGTGATCAGCAGGCCGTTCTTCAGCCCGGCAGCTTCCATGAACCCTTTGATCGCGTACAGGCCGTATACGTAGCCGGAGCAGCCCAGCGACACGTCGAACGCCGCCACGCGGGTAGACAGGCCGAGCTTGCTCTGGACGATGGCGGCGGTGTGCGGCAGGCCTTCTTCGTCGCCGTTCTGGGTGACCACGATCAACGCATCGATCGACTGCGGGTCGAGGTCAGGGTTGCTGGCGAACAGTGCCTGGGCGGCTTCTACGCACAGGTCGGAGGTTTCCTGCTCTTCGGCCTTGCGCGGCAGGAACGACGCGCCGATCTTGCCGAACATGAACTCTTCGTCCTTGCCGAACTTCGCACCCTGGACGTAGTTGTCCAGGCCAGCGGTGGGCACGTAACTCGCGATGCTTTTGATGCCAATCATTCTGGCTTCCCAATGAAAACAGCCAAAGACCACCACTCGATGAATTGAGGGCGCCAAATACCGGAGCGTCACCGCTGGGGGCTGAAGGCAGTGCTCGCCTGCGCACCGGTAACAAAATGCTGCAACAGCTGCTGCATAGAATACAGGGAAGATGAACGTTTTGACTCATTGGTCACATTGAAATGCTACGAAAGCCGTGCCGAGGGTGCAGGGCCAGGTTTTTGCGGGCACGAAAAAACCGGGGCTGCAAAGCAGCCCCGGTGTTCGGCACGGCAGATCAGAGCTTGTTGAACAGGCTCAGCTGCGAGATGCGCGAGAAGGCCAGCTGCGAGGCCTCGAGCATGGCCTGCTGCAAAGTCAGGGTGATGGCGGCCTGCGACATGTCGGTGTTGCCGATGGCGTTCTGGGTGGTCTTGTTGGCCAGGCCCAGGCTGGTGTTCTCCTGGCGCTGGATCTCCAGCGAGTTGCCACGGGCGCCGATCGAACCCCGGGTGATGTCAATCTGCTCACGGGCGCTGGCCAGGTTGGCGATTGCCGAGGCCACCGAATCCTTCAACGCATTGGCCTGGCCTGTGCCGGTCACCGGCGTGTCCAAAGCTGCGCGCAGCTGGCTGAGGGTTTCCAGCACGTTCTGGTTCTGGTGGGTATTGGCAGTGACCGCAAACTGGTCCCCCGCCTCCGGCGAACCGGACACCTGGTAGGTCACACCCGCCACGGTCAGCGACGGCGCAGTGAAGGTACCCTTGGCCACCGGCTTGCTGTCTGCAGTCAGCGGCTGGGCGTAGAACTCGTAGGCGCCCGGCCCCGTGAACTTGATCACCGCACCATTGCTGGGGAAGGTGCTGCGGTAGGCGGCTTCGTCGGTGACGGTGCTGCCGGTGACCTGAGCGCCAGAGGTGTTGCTGGCGTTGCGGGTGGTGTTGAACGAGTCGGCACGCGCCTGCAGGGAAAACTCACGGCCCGCCACGGCGGCGTCGGCATCGGCGCCCTCCTCCAGCGTTACGGTGATTTCGAACTCCACGCCACGCAGGCCAATCTTGTTGGCGCCTTCGGTCTTGCTGTCGAAGGTCCCGTTGGTCGCGGTTTCCGAGGTGATGTCCTTGCCGCTGGCGTCGGTGATGGTGTACTGGGTTGCGCTGGTAAACGTCAGCTTGTACGGCTGGCCGGCGGTGAAGCTGTTGTTGTAGCTGCTGCTCGAGGTCATCAGCCCTGGCGACACGCCGACCACGCCATCGTCGCTGGCCGGCGCCAGCAGGGTCGACTGGGTGCGGCTCTTGTTGCTGGCCGAGTCG
The DNA here is from genome assembly GCF_059295255.1 of Pseudomonas sp. 8_5_2. Taxonomy (NCBI): domain Bacteria; kingdom Pseudomonadati; phylum Pseudomonadota; class Gammaproteobacteria; order Pseudomonadales; family Pseudomonadaceae; genus Pseudomonas; species Pseudomonas sp. 8_5_2. The sequence continues at coordinate 1,653,268 of NZ_CM181238.1, read as the reverse complement.
AAGACGCTGAAACCGGTGTCGTTGGTGGCCAGGTTCAGGGTGTCGGACACCTGCAGGCTCAGCTGGGTCTGGTCACCGTGGTAGCTGTAAGTGCCATCGGAATTGCGCACATAGGGCGGCGACTCGCTCTTCGAGCCACCGAACATGTAGTCGCCGTTGGCGTCGCGCGAATTCAGCAGGCCGAAGATATTCGCTTCGATCTCTTTCAGCTCGGTACTGATCGCCACACGGTCAGAGTCGGTCACCCCGGCGCCACCAGCGCGGATCGCCAGCTCGCTGGCACGCTGCATGGCATCGTTGATGGTGGAGAGCACGCTCTCTTCCTGCAGCAGGGCATTGCTGACGGTGTTGATGTTGCCGCTGTACTGGTCCAGCAGCGACTGCTGCTGTTGCAGCAGCAGCAGGCGCGCGGCACCGACCGGGTCATCGGCCGCAGTCTGGATGCGAATGCCCGAGGTGACCTGGTCGTTGGTCTTGTTCATGCTGGAGAAGTTCTTGGAGTAGCTGCTGGCGCTGGCCTCATAGAACTGAGCAGTGGAAATACGCACGTTAGCTACTCCTTACAGGGCGTTGATCAGGGTGCTGAAGGTTTCTTGCGCCGCCTTGATGATCTGCGACGACGCTGTGTAGTAGTGCTGGAATTTCACCAGGCTGGCGGCTTCGTCATCCAGGTTCACCCCGGACACCGCGTTGCGGCTTTCGCTGGCAGACTTGAGCACTGCCTCGGTCGCCGTGTTGTCGATGGCCGCCTGGCTGGCCTTGGCGCCCACGCGCTCGACCAGCGAGGCATAGGCGGAAGTGAAGCTGGTACCGCCACCGGAGCCGGTGTTGACCGTCGACTTGGTCTGCAGGTCCAGCAGCGCCGTGGCGTTGCGGTTGTCGGCCTTGCCGTCGGCGTTGAACGACAGGGTGAAGCTGTCGTTGGCCGCCGGGCTGCCGCCAATGGTGGTTTCCACCGAGAACGTGCGCGGCTTGCCGCTGCCATCCAGAATCGGCTCGCCGGCGGCATCGAGCATGGGCACGGCCACGGACAGTTTGTTGTCCTGGCCAGGCACCACGCTGCCAGTGCCGATCTGGGTGCCCTTGGCATCGAACAGCTTGTAACCCTGGCTGCCACCACTGGCCGCGTCGAACACCACACGCACCGGCATCGAGTCGCGAATCGACTGCTGGATCAGCGCGGTGTCGGCACCGCCGTAGATATCCAGCGACTCGCCCAGCGTCGGCTGGGTGATAGTGCCGGTACCGCTGTTGCCACTGCCCACGGCTGCACTGACCGGCCCGGCGAAGGCCAGCTTGTTGGCATCGGTCAGGGTGGTGGTGATGCTGCCCGCGGCGGCACGGGTGGGGATGACCTTGAAGCTGTCGCCTGCCGCCAGGCCGCCACCTTTGAGCGACAGGCTGAAGCCGTCGATCACCGGCGCCGGGTCGGCACTGAGGTCGAAGCTGCCCATGTCGGTGCCGTCGGAGCGGCGCACGCTGTACTGGTTGGCGCTGGTGAACTTCACCTCGTAGTCGTAGGTGGTCAGCGCGCCGCTGTTGGCGATGGTCACGTCCAGGTTGCCGGAGCCGGCACTGTTGTTCGACGAGGCCAGGCTGCGCTGGGCAATGGCCGTGGCGCTGTTGATGCTGGAAAACAGCGAGCTGCCGAACTGGCCATTGGCATCCAGGCCCTGCCCCAGCTGGCTGTTGATGCTGTCGGCAACGACCAGGGCAACCCGACCCAGCTCGTTCATCGACGGCGTCAGCACGTCCTGGCGATAGCGCAGCAAGCCACCAATCGAGCCACCCGACACTACTGAGGTCACGTCCGAGCTGAACGAGTCATAGTTGATGCGCAGGCCGGCCTGGCTCTTGTCGGCCACACCCGGCTCCACCGACAGGGTGTTGGCCTTGGTCCCGGTGACCAGCGACTGGCCACTGCCCAGGTACACGTCGTAGTTGCCCTCACGCTCCTGCACGGTCACGCCCACCAGCTCATTGAGCTGGCGCACGGCTTCGCTGCGTGCGTCCAGCAGGCTGTTGGGGGTGTTGCCGGAGGCGCTGGCCGCGGTGATCTGCTTGTTGTACTCGGCAATGTTGGCGGTGAGCTTGTTCACCTGCCCGGCCATGGTATCGAGCTGGGAGTTGATCGTGGCGTTCTGCTGGGTCAACTGGGTGCTTACCGCATTGAAACGGTTGCTCAGGGTTTGCGCCTGGGTCAGCAGCAGCTGGCGCGAGGCAACGTCACCCGGCTTGGCCGCCGCGGTCTGCAGCGCCGAGAAAAATGCAGTGAGGACCGAGCTGATGCCAGTGTCACGGTCGGCCAGCAACTTGTCGACGCTGGTGATCTGGTCCTGGAAGGTAACCGAGTCTGCCTGCAGCGAGGTGGCCGTCTGCAACTGGTTGTCCAGGTACGAGCTGTAGATGCGGCGCACGTCCGCCAGTGTGGTCCCGGTGCCCAGGAAACCCGCACCAATATTATGCGACGGGCCGGCCGCCTGCAGTGTCTGCTGGCGCGAGTAGCCACTGGTCGCGGCGTTGGCGATGTTGTTACTGGTTACCGACAATGCCGCCTGGCTGGCATTCAGGCCACTCAGGCCAATCGAAATCAGGCTCGACATGATTTAGTCCTTTTATAGATTCGTGGTTCTGCCAGCCATGGCGTATTGCGGGGTTGTCTGCATTTGCTGGGCGATGCTGATGATCTTGCGCGCATAGCCCGGGTCGGTCGCATAACCTGCCTTCTGCAGCTCTCTTGCAAACTGCTCCGGGTTATCGGCCGAATCCAGCGCACCTTGATAGCGAGAATTGTTCTGCAACAGGCTGACCAGGTCGTGGAAGCTGTCCTGGTACGAGTCGTAGCTGCGGAACGCTGCAGTTTCCTTGACGAACTGGCCATCGCGGAATTCGCTGGTGATCGCGCGCGCCTGCTCGCCCTGCCAGTTGCCGCTGGCCTTGATGCCGAACAGGTTGTGGCTGCTGCTGCCATCGCTGTTGCGCATCACCGACTTGCCCCAGCCGGTTTCCAGCGCGGCCTGGGCCACCAGGTAGCGCGGGTCGATACCGATGCGCTTGGCGGCCTGCTCGGCCATCGGCAGCATCGTGGCGACGAATTCGTCACTGTCGGCAAAGGCCTTTTTCGGCGCCAGCGGTGGCTGGGCCACGGCGCGGCCGACAATGCGCAGGCCGTTGTCCGGCACGGCAAAGGCCTTGGCCACTTGCTGGCCATCGCGAGCCGGCACGGCGGCGGTGTTGGCCGTGGCCGCAGCTGGCACGATACCGGCCAGCAGGCGATCGGTGAGCTTGCTGGGCAAGGCCAGGCGCCGCGAGTTGAGCGCGGCGACGTCATTGCGTGTGGTGGTATCGGCGGCGTGTACCGGCTCTGCCACCTTGTTGCCCCACAGCGCCGGGCCAGCATTATCGACACGCGGGAACGGGCTGGTGTTGACCGAGGCGCTGCGGCCCTTGGTCAGCTGCCGCACCAAAACGTCCTGCAGGCCGATACCGCCGCCTTCGCGGGACATGCTCACAGCCAGCTGCTGGTCGTACATGTCGCGGTACTGCTTGACCGTTTCGGTGTTCATCGGGTTGTCGGCGGCCAGCACGTCGCTGGCCTTGCGCGAGGCCTTGAGCATTTCGCTGATGAACAGCGACTCGAATTCCTGGGCCACCTTGCGCACGTTGGCTTCGCTGTCGCGGTCGCCGTGTTTGAGCGCGTTCAGGCGGTTCAGGTCGGTATAGGCGCCGCTGTCGGCGCTGCCGGAAACCAGGCTTTTGCTGTTCATGGGCGCCGTCCTCAGATCACGATCAGGTCGGCCTGCAAGGCGCCGGCCTGTTTCAGCGCTTCGAGGATGGCCATCAGGTCGCCGGGCGCTGCGCCCACCTGGTTCACCGCACGGACGATTTCATCCAGCGTGGTGCCCGGGCCAAACTTGAACATCGGCTTGGCTTCCTGCTCGGCATTTACCCGCGAACGTGGCACCACGGCAGTCTGGCCGTTGGAAAACGCCCCCGGCTGGCTCACGATCGGGTCTTCGGTAATGGTCACGGTCAGGCTGCCGTGAGTCACCGCTGCCGGCGACACCTTGACGTTCTGGCCAATGACGATGGTGCCGGTACGCGAGTTGATGATGACCTTGGCCACCGCCTGGCCAGGGTCGACTTCGAGGTTTTCCAGAATCGACAGGTAGTCCACCCGCTGGCTTGGGTCCATCGGCGCACTGACCCGTACCGAGCCACCGTCCACGGCCTGGGCCACGCCCGGCCCAAGCAGGTCGTTGACCTTGTCAACAATGCGTTTGGCAGTAGTGAAGTCGGGGCGGTTGAGGTTCAGGGTCAGGGTGTTGCCCTGGTTGAAGCCACTCGGTACCGAACGTTCGACACTGGCACCACCGGGAATGCGCCCGGCCGACGGAACGTTGACGGTGATCTTCGAGCCGTCACGGCCTTCGGCGTCGAAGCCGCCCACCACCAGGTTGCCCTGGGCGATGGCGTAGACATTGCCGTCGATACCCTTCAGCGGGGTCATCAGCAAGCTGCCGCCGCGCAGGCTCTTGGAGTTGCCGATCGACGACACGGTAATGTCCACCACCTGCCCTGGCTTGGCGAACGCCGGCAGGTCGGCATGCACCGACACGGCAGCGACGTTTTTCAGCTGCACGTTGCCGGAACCGGCCGGCACCTTGATGCCGAACTGCGACAACATGTTGTTGAAGGTTTGCAGGGTAAACGGCGTCTGGGTGGTCTGGTCACCCGTGCCATTCAGGCCCACCACCAGGCCGTAGCCGATCAACTGGTTGGAACGCACGCCAGAGATACTGGCGATGTCCTTCAGGCGCTCGGCCTGGGCCGCGAAGGCACAGGACAACAGCAGGGTTGCGGCAAACAGCTGCCTCAGGTTGAACATGGTCATCTGCACTCAGAAAGGCCAAAGCGGGCTGATGAAGAAGCGGTCCAGCCACCCCGGCTGGCTGGCATCGGCGAACGAGCCGGTGCCGGAATAGGTGATGCGCGCGTCGGCCACCCGGGTGGACGGCACAGTGTTGTCGGTGGCGATGTCGTCGGCACGGACCATGCCGGCAATGCGCACCAGCTCTTCGCCGGTGTTCAGGGTCAGCCACTTCTCGCCGCGCACGGCAATGATGCCGTTGGGCAGCACTTCGGCCACGGTCACGGTGATCGAACCGGTCAGGGTGTTGCCCTGGGTGGCCTTGCTGTCGCCCTTGGTGGCGCGGTCACCGCTGTAGCCGGCCTCCAGCGACAGGTCACCGCCGCCGAACGGGTTGTTGGTGTTCGGGGTACTGCCGAACAGCGAGGTCAGGCCGATGTCGGTCTTGCTGGTCTTGGCGATCTGCGAACCGGCGTTCTTGCTGGCCGAAGTTTTCTCGTTGAGGGTGATAGTGATGATGTCACCCACCCGGAACGCCTTGCGGTCGCTGTACAGGTTCTGCTCGAACCCGGCCTGGTAGATCGAACCGTTGTTGGCCGCTGCCGGCAATGGGGTGCGCGGCAACACCGGCGCGTAGTACGGGTCGTTGGGCTTGGGCGTCGGGCCGACGCAACCTGCCAGCAACACCGCCCCCCCCAGGGCGAAAACGGACAACAGACGATTCATGACGCTTACCTCACGGGCACGGGTGTAACGAAAGTACGAAGCGGCTTACAGCTGCTGGGTAACGAACGACAGCATCTGGTCGGCGGTGGAGATGACCTTGGAGTTCATCTCGTAGGCGCGCTGGGTGGTGATCATGTTCACCAGTTCTTCCACGGTGCTGACGTTGGAGTTTTCCAGGGTCTGCTGCTGGGTGGTGCCGAAACCGTTCAGGCCCGGCGTGCCCACTTGCGGCGCGCCGCTGGCGGCAGTCTCGAGGAACAGGTTGTCGCCAATCGCCTGCAGGCCGGCCGGGTTGATGAAGTCGGCGGTCTGGATGTTGCCGATCACCTGGGCGGCCGGGTTGCCGGCGGTGGTGATCGACACGGTGCCGTCAGTGCCGACGGTGAAGGTTTGCGCGTCGTTGGGCACGACCACGGCAGGCTCCAGGGCGTAGCCGTTGGCGGTAACGATCTGGCCGTCGGAGTTCAGGTGGAAGGTACCGTCACGGGTGTAGGAAACCGTGCCATCCGGCTGCAGGACCTGGAAGAAACCACGGCCGTTGACTGCCATGTCCAGCGGGTTTTCGGTGGTCTGCAGGCTGCCGGCGACAAAGCTCTTCTGGGTACCGATGATGCGCACACCGGTACCGACCTGCAGGCCCGATGGCAGCTCGCTGTCCTGGGTGGACTGGGCACCCGGTTGACGCTTGATCTGGTACAGCAAGTCGGCAAACTCGGCACGATCACGCTTGAAGCCGGTAGTCGAGACGTTGGCCAGGTTGTTGGAAATGACCGTGAGGTTGGTGTCCTGGGCGGACAGGCCGGTTTTAGCGACCCAAAGAGCCGGAAGCATGTAATTCTCCTCGTGCGCCTGTTTTACGGCACCCGTTCAAAAGTGATTAGCCGATTTGCAAAACCCGAGCCATGGCTTCGTCGCCTTCCTTGGCCGTGTTCATCATCTTGACGTGCAGTTCGAACTGGCGGGACAGCGCCAGTACCGAGGTCATTTCCTCGACAGCGTTGACGTTGCTGCCTTCCAGGAAGCCCGACACCACCCGCACATTGACGTCGGCATCGGCCGGCTGGCCGGAGGCGGTGTGGATCAGGCCGTCCAGGCCCTTTTGCAGGCCCTTGGTGTCCGGGTTGACCAGCTTGATGCGGTCGACTTCGGCGATCACCCGCGGGTCTTCACCCATGGAGCGGATGCTGAGGGTGCCGTCGGCGCCCACTTCCACCTTCTGCTCTGGCGGGATGGCGATCGGGCCGCCGTTGCCGATCACCGGCATGCCGTTGCCGGCACGCAGCACGCCGAGGGCATCGATGTTCAGGCTGCCGGTGCGCACATAGGCTTCGCTGCCGTCGGGTGCCTGCACAGCGATGAACCCTTGGCCGGTCACCGCCACGTCCAGTTCGCGGCCGGTTTCAACCAGCGGGCCTTCGCTGAAGTCGGTGGCCGGGCGCTCCGTCAGGGCGTAGGCGCGCGCCGGAAAGCTGTCACCGAACACCGGCATCGAACGGGCCTGCTCCAGGTCACGCTGAAAACCGTTGGTGGAAACGTTCGCCAGGTTGTTGGCGTGAGCCTTCTGCGCCAGCGCGTTCTGGCTGGCACCGGTCATGGCCACATAAAGCAACTTGTCCACAGTATCTCCTCTGCGCGTCGCTGCCGCGCTGTCACTTGGCAGGTTCGAAGCAATAATCGAACCAAGTCTGAAACGACCGGTTTACGGGGGTTTCAGCGGGACGAGGGGCAAGAAACGTCAGTTTGTCGGCGGATGTTTGCCGCCTGCGGCAAGGGCGTGCTCAATGGCTGCGACAGGCGGCATTGTTATAGGGGCCGGCATGGCGCACCCAGCCCTTGCCCGGGTTGTGGGCCGAGCACAGGTAGCGGCCGGTGACCAGGCTTTGCCATTGGTAGAACGGGGCGGGGGCGGCGGAGAGCGGCAGGGCCATGGCCAGCAGGGTTATCAGCAGCAGCCTTGTCATGAGTGTCAGCCTTTTAGAATTTGGGGCCGCTTTGCGGCCCATCGCGACACAAGGCCGCTCCTACAACGGAATCGCGATCTCCTGTAGGAGCGGCCTTGTGTCGCGATGGGCTGCGCAGCAGCCCCAGCCATCATCAGGTCATCTGGATGATGGTCTGCATGATGGTGCTTTCGGTGGAAATGGTCTTGGCGTTGGCCTGGTAGTTGCTCTGCGCCTTGATCAGGTTGACCAGCTCGCCAGTCAGGTCGACGTTGGAATCTTCCAGCGCACCACCCGAGATCTGGCCCAGGGTACCGGTGTCCGGGGCGCCGATCACCGGCACACCCGAGGAGTAGGACTCTTTCCAGTTGGTCCCGCCAATCGGGGTCAGGCCCTGCAGGTTGGCGAAGTTGGCAATCGCCACCTGGCCGATCACCTTGTCCTTGCCGTTGGTGAAGCTGGCAAACAGGTAGCCGTTCTGGTCAATGCTCAACCCCGAAAGCTCACCGGTGGCGAAGCCATCCTGGGTTTTGGCGATTTCTGCCGACGAGGCGTTGTATTGGGTGGCTCCCAGCATGTCCAGCTTGACACCGCCGGCGTTGGCGATGGCGCCATTGGCCGACCACTCGCCGGCCGCATTTTTCTGCGCAGGGATCCAGTTCTGCAGCTGGAAGATCTTGTCTTCGCCAATGGCCAGGCCACCGGTGACCGCGCCCGCAGTCATTGCATCCTTGTCCAGGGTGCCATCGGACTTGAAGGGCACATTGTTGACCAGCGGCGTGGTGGAAGCCGGGTTTTCCGGGTTTCGGCCATCGATGGTGGTGTGCATCGACCAGGTGTTGGTCGCGTCGTCCTTGATGAAATACTGGTTCATCTGGTGTTCGTTGCCCTGGCTGTCGTACACCGGGGTATTGAACGTGAAGTTGTAGGAACTGGCGTTGGTCGGGTCGAACGGCGTTACCGAAGGGCTGGTCGCGGCCGAGTTGAGGTTGATCTTCTCGGTGATCAGGCTGGTTGGCTTGGGCGTCAGGTTGGAAGTATCGATCTGCAGGTTGGTCAGCACGCCCTGGATGAGTTTGCCGTCCTCACCGACTGCATAGCCCTGCAGGTTGGCACCCGAAGAGTTCACCACATAACCGGCCTTGTCGCTGTAGAACGCGCCAGCACGGGTGTAGATCTTCGAACCGTTGTCGTTCAGGGCAAAGAAACCGTTGCCATCGATGGCCATGTCCAGCGCCTGGCCGGTGGCATTGATGTTGCCTGGAGTGAACAACTGCGAAACCGCAGCGGTTTTCACCCCGGTACCGATCACGGTCTTGCCCGCGCTGGTGCCACGTACGGAGTTGGAGTACTGGTCGGCGAACTCGGCGCGCGACGACTTGAAGCCAGTGGTGGCAACGTTGGCAATGTTGTTGCCGGTAACGTTCAGGGCCTTGTTTGCTGCATAGAGGCCGCTAAGGCCGATATTGAAAGACATGTGTAACTCCTGTCGTTTTGCTCAGGCCCTAGATGCCGATGCTTTGAATTTTGGAAAGCGCAACACTGCCCAGGCCGGCCAGGTTGAGCGTCATTTCCGAACCGTTGCTGCCCATGGTCACGCTGGTCACCGAGGCCGGCAGGTTGGTGGTCATGGCCGTGGCCTGGCCATCGATCGAGGCGCTGGCCTTGAAGGTGTAGGTGCCGGCATCGGCCACTTCACCGTCGTCGTTCAGGCCATCCCAGGTGAAGTCGATGCTGCCGGCCTTCTGGGTACCCAGCTCGATGGTACGTACCAGCTTGTCGTCCTTGTCGTAGATACCCACCGAGGTGGAGGTGCTGGACGAGGTCAGGTTGACCGAACCCTTCATGTCCTTGCTGGTGTCGACCACGGCCTTGTCGGTCTGCACGATCACATTGCGCCCGACCAGCGACGACGCCTGCAGGGCCTGGGAAGACTGCAGCCCAGTGGCGATATAGGTCACCGCATCATTCAGCGACTGCATGCTTTCGAGGCTGCTGAACTGCGCCAGCTGGGCCACGAACTCGCCGTTTTCCTGCGGGTCGAGCGGGTTCTGGTTCTGCATCTGGGTAACCAGCAACTGCAGGAACGCGTCCTTGCCCAACGCGCTGCCGGCGGCACCGGTGCTGCTGTCGGTCTTGGAGGTCTGCTTCTGCAGCGATGTCAGGTAGGCGCTACCGACGTCGGTGGTGGAATTGGTGGTGGTCATGTCGGCTTCCTATCACTGCCCCAGGGTCAGGACTTTCTGCATCATGCTTTTGGCGGTGTTCATCAGCTCGGCGTTGGTCTGGAACGCGCGGCTGGCGGAGATCATGTCAGCCATCTCCTCGACCACGTTGACGTTGGGGTAGTAGACGTAACCATCCTTGTTCGCCGCCGGGTGGTTCGGCTCGTAGCGCGCTTCCAGGGTGCTCTGGTCTTCGACGATGCCTTTGACCTGCACGCCCTGCCCCGCTTCGCCCTGGTCCTCGAACAGCGACTGGCTGCCGCCGACCTGCGCATCCTGGAAGGTGGTGGCGAACACCGGGTGGCGGGCGCGGTAGGTCTGGTCGATGCTCGAGGACACGGTCTCGGCGTTGGCGATGTTGGAAGCGACGGTGTTCAGGCGCGTGTTCTGCGCGCTCATGCCGCTACCGGCAATATTGAAAACACTGGAAAGGGACATGGTCATTCTCCCCGCAGGGCGGAAACCAGCCCTTTGAATTTACTGTTGAGCAAGGTGAAGCTGGCCTGGAAACCGATGGCGTTTTCGGTGTAGTTCGATTGCTCGATCTGCGCGTCCACGGTGTTCTGGTCGATCGAAGGCTGCAGCGGGGTACGGTACTTGAGGGTATCGTCGGCCGCGATCGCCAGCCCATCGGCTTCGATATGGCGGCTGTTGGTCCGGTCCATGGCGAACCGGCCACCCTGCTGCTTGCTGGTTTCGGCAGCCAGCACCGAGGAAAAGTCCATGTCACGCGCCTTGTAGTTGGGCGTGTCGGCGTTGGCGATGTTGTTGGCCAGCACTTCGGCGCGCTGGGCGCGGAAGCCCAGGGCCTTTTCGTGGATACCAAGCGCCTTGTCGAAGCTGATGCTCATATCGGGGAAACCTTCGGAGGTTGACCGGAATATCGTTGAGCAAGGTATAGCAAGGGCTGTGCCAACCACTGCAAAGCCTGGAAACACTGGGCTGCGAGGCAGCGTTCGGTGGGGTTGATGCCAGAAAAGCGGCAAAGGCCTTCCGCCTTGTGCGGCGAAAGCGGCAATTGCCGGGCGGCAAGAGCGGCAAACCAAAAAATTGACGTCGGCACCGCGCCGCCTGCATCGCCGGCAAGCCAGCTCCCACAAGTACTGCACAAATGCTGAGGCCTGTGCTGGTCCTGTGGGAGCTGGCTTGCCGGCGATAAGGCCCTGACAGGCAACAAAAAGGCCGGCAATTGTCGCTGCCGGCCTTTGGGCTTACTTGGCCTGGTAGATGATCCCCGGGCTGCACTGCACCATCTGGTAATGGTCCGGCAACCCGTTCAGCGCCTCCGAAGCCCCCAGGAACAGGTACCCGCCCGGCTTCAGGGTACTGTGAATGCGCAACAGAATGTCGCGCTTCACCTGCGCCGAGAAGTAGATCAGCACGTTGCGGCAAAACACGATGTCGAACTTGCCCAGGCTGGCATAACTGTCCAGCAGGTTGAACGAGCGGAATTCGACCCGGCTGCGAATCGCCGGTTTCACTGCCCAGCGCCCGGCCCCCTTGGGGTCGAAGTAACGTTGCAGGCGCTCCTGCGACAGGCCGCGGGCAATCGCCAGGCTGTCGTACTCGCCGGTCTTGCAGTTGTTCAGCATGGTGCCGGACAGGTCGGTGGCAACAATTTGCGCCCCCATCTTCAGCTGGCCAAGGTTGCTGCGCTCGAATTCGTCGATGGCCATCGAGATGGAATACGGCTCCTGCCCCGACGAACAGGCCGCCGACCACATGCGCAGGCGCTGGCCGGGGTTGTTGCGGATGAACTCGGGGATCACCTTGTTCTTCAGCACTTCGAACGGGTAGGTATCGCGAAACCACAAGGTCTCGTTGGTGGTCATGGCATCGACCACCTGCTCGCGCAAACCGCTGCGCGGCTGGGTCTGGATGCGCTGCACCAGCTCGCCCAGGCTCTTGATGCCCTGTTGTTCCATCAGCTTGTTGAGACGGCTGGAAACCAGATACTGCTTGTTCTCGCCCAGCAGGATGCCACAGGCTTTCTCCAGGAAGACCCGGAACTGTTCGAAATCCAAATTACCCGTAGACACTACTTTGCCGCCTCTTTTCAATCACTGGTGCCGGGGCGTACCCCGGCTGCTTCAATGCGCTGCCTTGATCCGGTCGACCACCCGCTGGGCCAGGTCGTCCGGCTTGAACTTGGCCAGGAAGTCATCGGCACCGACCTTCTTGACCATCGCCTGGTTGAACACCCCGGAAAGCGAAGTATGCAGGCAGATGTGCAATTTTTGCATGCGTGGGTCGCTGCGGATCTCTGCCGTTAGCGTATAGCCGTCCATTTCCGGCATTTCAATGTCCGAGATCATCATCAGGAACTCTTCTTCCGGCTTTTTCCCCTCATCCACCAGCTGGCGCAGGTAGTTCAGGGCCTGACGGCCGTCATTGAGTGCCACCACCTCGACCCCCACGGTCTGCAGGCAACGGCTGACCTGCTTGCGCGCCACCGATGAATCGTCGACGGTCAGCACCCGCAGCAGCACGGCCTTGTCCTGGGTTTCGGCATCGATCACCCCGACCGACACCGACTCGGACGACGGCGACACTTCGGCCAGCACCTTTTCCACGTCGATGATCTCGACCATGCGGTTGTCCACCCGGGTCACCGCCGTCAGGTAGTGGTCGCGGCCGGTCCCCTTGGGTGGCGGGTGGATTTCTTCCCAGTTCATGTTGACGATGCGCTCTACCGAGTGCACCAGGAAACCCTGGGTCTTGGTGTTGTACTCGGTGATGATCACGAAGCTGTTGCGCGTCTCTTCCTCCAACGGCCGCAACCCGGTGGCCATCGACAAGTCGAGGATCGGGATGGTCGCCCCGCGAATGTTGGCAACGCCACGCACCACGGGGTGCGCCTTGGGCAGCAGGGTCAGTGCAGGGCACTGCAGCACTTCCCTGACCTTGAATACGTTGATGCCGTACAGCTGTTGGCCATTGAGGCGGAACAGCAGCAATTCCAGGCGATTCTGCCCCACCAGCTGCGTGCGCTGGTTGACCGAATCCATAACACCCGCCATGCCAGACTCCTTTACATTTCAGCCTTTGGTTGCAACTCAGGTAGCGAGTCGGCACGGGCTTTGCTTTTTTGAGCGCCATGCACACGAAAACGACATTTTTCCGACGATTGACGCACCTGCTGACTGGCTTGCTGGCAACCCTGTGCCTGCTGGTGCCCGGCGTTCGCACGGTAGCGGACGCGTTCACCTTGCCTGAACAGCTTATCGGTGTCACCCAAGGGTTTCTTGAATTCACCGTCGAAGATTATCTGGCCACCACCCAGACAGCCGGCCGCTACGAAATCCAGGTCAACCCGCTGGACCCGCGCCTGCGCATGCCGCTGTGCAGCCAGCAGCTGGACGCCTCGCTGGAAAGCCCCGCGCTACCGCTGGGCCGGGTGACAGTGCGGGTACGCTGTGACAGCGCCGCACCGTGGACGGTGTTTGTGCCGGCTACCGTGCGCCTGTTCCGCGACGTGGTAGTGGTAACCCGCCCGCTCAAGCGTGACAACGTGGTGGGCGAAGGCGACGTGGCCCTGCGCGAGCGCGATGTGGGCACCCTGGGCCAGGGCTTCCTGACCGAGCTGGACCAGGCGGTAGGCATGAAGATGCTGCGCCCCACGGTGATCGATCAGGTGCTCACCCCGCAGCACCTTGAGCAGGCCGAGGTGGTACGCAAGGGCGACCATGTGGTGATCATCGCCCGCAGCGGCAGCCTGAGTGTGCGCATGCCCGGCGAAGCGCTGGCCAAGGGTGGCCTGAGCGAGCAGATTCGGGTGCGCAACCTGAATTCCAAGCGGGTGGTCAAGGCCAGGGTGACCGGCCCGGGCCAGGTCGAGGTGAGCATGTAGGCCAGCCGCCAGATTGCGCTGGCAGAGAGGAACCGCTTTTTCTAAACTGTGTCAGAACACGGGTTCGCGAGCTTGCTGACAGGCGGCTGTGCATTTGTGCCTAAAGTTTCTATCGGGTTGGCCGAAAACAAGGCAAGCGTCCAAATACCCAGAGGTTTCTGATCATGGTCATCGACTTCAGTCGTTTGAATAACTCTCCGTCCGTCACGGGCGGTGTGCGCGGCAACAGCGCGCCCGGCAGCGCCGAAAAACCGGCAGCCAGCCCGGAAGCCGCCAGCGGCACCAGCGCCAGCGGAGAAGCGGTACACCTCAGCCAAGAGGCAAAGCAGTTGCAAAAGATCAGCGACAAGCTGCGCGACGAGCCAGTGGTCAACAACGCCCGCGTGGCCCAGTTGAAGCAGGCAATCGCCGATGGCAGCTACCAGGTCGATGCCGGCCGGGTCGCCAGCAAACTGCTTGATTTCGAAGCCCAGCGCTGACCCTACGGCGCGCTGACTTCACGGACGCTTGAAAAGCCAAGAGTTAGCCATGCACGACACGACCTTGCTGCAACTGATGGAAGATGACATTGCCCCGATGCAGGAACTGCTCGATCTCCTGAACAAGGAGGCAATCGCCCTGCACGGCCGCGACATGCCGTTGCTGGAGCAGATCCTGGCCCGCAAGCAGTCGTTGATCATCTTGCTCGAGCAGCATGGCCAGCGCCGCAGCCAGTTGCTCGGCAGCCTGGGCCTGACTGCCGACCGTGCCGGCGTGCAGGCATTGGCCGCGCAATCGCAGCACGGCGAGGCGATGCTGCAGCGGCTCGACATGCTGTCGAAGCTGATGGACGACTGCCAGCAGGTCAACCAGACCAATGGCCGGATCATCCAGGTGCAGCAACACATCACCAGCAACCAGGTCAGGATTCTCATGGGTGGCGATTCGCCGTCGCTCTACGACAGCCGTGGCAGCACCTCGCTGCTGGCCAAGCCTCGGGCGCTCAGCCAGGTGTGATTTTTTCTATCAAGGCACGGAACATACTGGCAAAATGCCGTTACTTGCGTGTGTCGCTTTTGCCTGGAGAACGATAAGCCGTGTTCAATGAAACCGATGCCCCGCAGCCGCCGAAGGTGCTGAACACCCCTTTGGAGATTGCGGCCAACTTGCGGCAGCTGCAGGAAAGCCACGACCCCCTGATCATCACCTTCCACGACCGCAGCCAGCGCTTCCAGAGCTACGTGGTGCACGTGGACCGTGACAGCAACACCCTGGCGCTGGACGAGATGATCCCGCGTGACGGCGAGAAGTTCATCGAGAATGGCGAACACTTCCGCGTCGAAGGCTTCCACGATGGCGTACGCATCGCCTGGGAATGCGACCACGAACTGAAGATTACCGAGGTCGATGGCCACCGCAGCTACCGTGGCGCCATGCCTGTAGAGATGACCTACCACCAGCGCCGCAACGCCTTCCGTGCCGCGCTGAAGCTTTCGCAGCTGGTCGATATCATCCTCGACGGCACCCACCTCAAGGGCAACGGCGCCTTGCGCGGCAAACTGCTGGACATCTCCGCCACCGGCTGCAAACTGCGCTTCGAGGGCAATGTCGAAGACCGCTTGCAACTGGGGCAGGTGTACGAGCGGTTCAAGGCGGGGAACCCGCTGGGCCTGGTGGATACCATGGTCGAGCTGCGCCACCTGCACTACGAAGAGCGTATCAACACCACCTTCGCTGGCGTGCGCTTCCACAACCTCAGTGGGCAGGCGCAGCGCAAAATCGAGAGTTTTGTCTACCAGCTGCAGCGTGAAGCGCGGCGGTTTGACAAGGACGACTATTGATCGTCGGTCTGTAAAACGCAAACGCCACCTTTCGAGGTGGCGTTTTCATTTGTGTTTCTCCTGTGCTGGCCATTGGGGCCGCTACGCGCCCCATCGCCGGCAAGCCAGCTCCCACACGGACGGCGCCAGTCTCAGGCTATGAGCTGTACCTGTGGGAGCTGGCTTGCCGGCGATGAGGCCAGGGCAGGCAACCTGGCTGCCACAAGGACGGCGCCAGTCTCAGGCCATGAGCTGTACCTGTGGGAGCTGGCTTGCCGGCGATGAGGCCAAGGCATGCAACCTAGCTGCCACAGGGACGGCGCCAGTCTCAGGCTATGAGCTGTACCTGTGGGAGCTGGCTTGCCGGCGATGAGGCCAGGGCAGGCAACCTAGCTTTTGTTGGCCTCCGCAGGTTCTGCAACCTGTGGCTTGCTTTCTGACTCACCCTTCTCTTCTGCCTCGGTATCCTCCGCCGCCACCGGCGCCTGCATCACGTCCTGCACGGTCTGCTCATCCACCCGCGGGTCCAGCGCTGCCGACAACGGCGAACCGGCTGCGGGCATTGCCACGTGGCCCAGCGGCGCGTCCTGCACCTGGTGCAGCCCGGTAACCGCTTTCGGCCGGATGCGCCACACCAGCACCAGCGCGAAGAACACGAAGAAGGCATACAGCATCTGCGGGCCCAGCACCTTCATCAGCACGCCCGCCGCCAGTGGCCCGATGCATGCGCCCACGCCATAGGTCACCAGTAGCATTGCCGTCAGCGACACCCGTCGCTCGCTTTCCACATGGTCGTTGGAGAATGCCACCGCCAACGGGTACAGGCAAAACTGCAGCAACGAAATCAGAAAGCCCATGCCGAACAGCAGCTCCAGCGGCACGCTGGGCAGTATCGCCAGCGGCGCAGCGGCAAGCGCCAGGCCAACCGCCACACTGCGGATCAGCACCGCTCGGTCGTAGCGGTCCGACAGCCAGCCTAACGGCCACTGCACCAGCAGGCCGGCAAAGATACAGCTACCCATGAACAGACCGATCTGCTCGGTGCTCATACCCTGACTGGAGGCATACAAAGGCGCCAGGCCGTAGAACGAGCCGACGATCAGCCCGGAGCCGAGCACCGTGCTGAGCGACTGCGGCACGCGCTTGATGAAGAACTTCGGCTCCATCGGCGCCGGGCGCAGCGGAGCCGGGTGAATGCGCCGGGTCATCGCCACCGGCACCAGGCACAGGGCAAAGCACATGGCCACCAGCATCAGCAGCTCGGGGCCGAGTTGCGGATGCACCACCAGGATCAGCTGGCCGAGCACCAACCCCAGGTAAGAGGCGATCATGTAGCCGCTGAACACCGCCCCGCGGTGCTTGACGTCGGCCTGCTCGTTGAGCCAGCTCTCGATGACCATGTACTGGCACATCATCCCCAGGCCGACGATCATTCGCAGCCCCACCCACGCCGGCAACCAGCTGGTGAGGCCATGGCCCAGCACCGCCGCGCCGACGATACCGGCGCAGGTGGCGTACGCACGGATATGCCCTACCCGGCCAATCAACCGGTGGCCGACCTTGCCGCCCAGGGCCAGACCGAAGTAGTTGGCAGCCATCAGCGCACCAATCCACAGGCTGTCGACATTATCGGCAGCCAGGCGCAGGGCCAGGTAGGTACTGAGCAGGCCCGAGCCGATCAACATCATCAGCGCGGCGAAATACAACGACTGAAACGGCTTCCAGATATTTCGCATACGTCCCGTGAAGCTCCCTGGTCAGGTGGCGGTTGGGTGCTAGCAGCATAAAGGCAAAAACCGCCTGGCGCAGGCCCCCCATAAGCGATTTGCCGGTGCAGAGGCGTGTCCGGTGCAGGTCGTGTCGCGATCAGGCCTGTGCCGCCAGCACCCGGCGTTCCCATGGCGTGATTTCGTCGAAGAAGTCGGTCAGCTCCAGGGTCTTGCTGGCGATGTAGCCTTCGATGAACTCGCTGCCGAACAGTTCCCGCGCCAGCGTGCTGCCCTTGAGCCGCTGCAGCGCAGCATGCAGGGTGCATGGCAGGCCCAGGTGCTCCGGCACCTCGAACTCGCCCTGAATGGCCGGCGACGGCTGCAGGCGCTGCTCGATGCCATGCAGGCCGGCAGCCAGGCTGGCGGCAATGGCCAGGTACGGGTTGGCGTCGGCGCCAGGCAGGCGGTTTTCCACTCGCCGCGCCACCGGTGCACTGGCCGGGATGCGCAGGCCGGCGGCGCGGTTGTCCTCGGACCAGCAGGCGTTGTTCGGCGAGGCATAGGGGTGGCACAGCCGCTGGTAGGAGTTGACGTTGGGCGCGAACAGCCCAGTAAAGTCGGCCATGCACGCCTGCAGGCCGCCGATGAAGTGGTGGAAGGTGTCGGTCGGCAGGCCCTGCGCATCACTGAATATGTTACGCCCGCTGCTGGCTTCGACCAGGCTCTGGTGAATATGCATCGAGCTGCCCGGGGTGCGCGCCAGCGGCTTGGCCATGCACACCACGGTCAGGCCGTGCTTGAGCGCCACCTCCTTGAGCAGGTGTTTGAACAGAAAGGTCTGGTCGGCCAGCAACAGCGGGTCGCCGTGCAGCAGGTTGATTTCGAACTGGCTGACGCCCATTTCGTGCATGAAGGTGTCGCGCGGCAGGCCCAACGCGGCCATGCACTGGTAGACATCGCTGAAGAACGGGCGCAGGCCGTTGTTGGAACTGACGCTGAATGCCGAATGGCCCGACTCCCGGCGGCCATCGGTACCCAACGGTGGCTGGAACGGCTGCAGCGGGTCGCTGTTGGGCGCAAACACGAAGAACTCCAGCTCGGTCGCCACCACTGGCGCAAGGCCCAGCGCTGCGTAGCGGGCGATCACCGCCTTGAGCTGGCCACGGGTGGACAGCGCCGAAGGCCGGCCATCCAGTTCGATGGCATCGCAGATGGCCAGGGCACGGCCGTCACTGCTCCAAGGCAGACGATGCAGCTGGCCGGGCTCGGCTACCAGCGCCAGGTCACCGTCATCGCCACCATAGAACTTCGCCGGCGGGTAGCCGCCCATGATGCATTGCAGCAGCACACCGCGGGCCATCTGAAGGCGGCGGCCTTCGAGAAAGCCTTCGGCGGTCATCACCTTGCCGCGTGGCACGCCGTTAAGGTCGGGGGTGACGCATTCGACTTCATCGATACCTTGGAGCTGAGCAGTGCTCATGACACTTGTCCTTGTTGTTGTATGCCGACAACAACATAGGCCGGGGGTGTTTAAAATATCAAGCAGCAAGCTCACTAGAGGTTACCCGCTGCCCCCGACTTGGCAGCAAGGCTTTCCATCTCCCCCCTGCGCCCGCCTGAAGATTACCTTGGGCTCACCCCATGCTGGGGTGATTGAAACCGGAGGGCTGTATGTTGAAAGCTGATTTTACCGCAGAGTTGCACCGCGAAGGCGGAGGCCAAGTGGTCGTTGCAAGCCCGAGTCTGTTTAGCAAGAAAGGGAAAATGTTTAACCCGGAAGGGTTAGTGGATGACGAGGGCTGGTTGTGCATTGATGCCGAGCGCGACGAGTATAAGTTCACCCGCGGGGAGTACAGACCTATTGTATTTAAATTCAATTACATCAAAGAGGAAGGGCAAGGCGTCGGGAAACGCACGCTTTACTCCATCTCATGCAAAAGCGGGTGGGAATACGACGGCGCCAGGCTGGAAAGAAATGCCAGGGGCTGGCTGGGTCTATATGGTACGGGTGTGATCGGCAGAATCACGGACGCCGTGACAAACTATCCCTTGCACCTGGCAGGACTGGGTGACTACTGGAAAATCGAGACACTGCAGGATTGGGATGGTGACTTGCGTAGTGCCGAAGACGTTCCATTTTACCTGCGCGACAAACACGGCCATCGTGTTGCGCTGGCAACGCCAGATGACGCCGCCGTCGACCTGTCCACCAGACATGACAGATATTTGAACGCCGGCGAAACACCCGGCGACATACTCAAGTTCAACCTACGCAATATCAACCTGATCGAGTAGCGGTGAGTTAACGCAGTGCCGGACAGTGCGGACGCTGGCCCTATGTCTGGTTTCAAGAGGCATGCTTGAAGGGAGCTGGCCTATTGCGCATCAACGCTTTCCAACTCTCTTTTCTCAAGCATGAGCATTACCGTTACTCACCCCATGCTGGGATTATCTAAGACCGGAGACTACATGATCAAAGCTGATTTCACCGCCGAGTTGCATTGTGAAGGCGCAGGCCAAGTGGTAGTTGCAGACGCAAGTTGGTATGAGCCTACCATGAGACTGGATGACCAAGGCTGGTTATGCGCCGAAAACGACCGCGAAGACCACCAACTCACCAGCGGCCAATTCCTGCGTATCAAATTTGACTTCGAGTATCTGAGAATGGAGCGGGGCTCTGCCGGGGAGCGCGCGATCTACAACATAAAATGCAATAACCGATGGAACTATGCAGGCGCGAGGCTGGAAAGAAATGGCAGAGGCTGGCTGGGCCTGTATGGCACGGGATGGACGGGCAGGGTCACTGATGCAGTGACGAACCTCCCCCTGCACCTGGCTGGATTTGGCGACTATTGGAAAATTGACACGCTTCGGGACTGGAACGGTAACGTGGAGAGCGCCGACAGCATTCCGTTCTACCTGCGCGACAAACACGGCCACCGTGTAGCACGGGCAAAGTCCAAAGACGCATCGGTGGACCTGTCTCTGAATCGGGCCAGGTTTCTGAATTCAGGCGAAACGCCTGGAGAAATAGTCACGTTCTATCTTAAAAACATCCAACTCGCCTCATAACCACATTGGGCCTCGGCATGGGCTGCAGGACCCAACCTGTAGCCCATGCCAGCCAAGGGCATTGCCCAATATGATCAGCGGCTCAAACGACGTCTATTCGCGCAAGGTCATGCCATTGGCCGGCAACGGCAAGGCCGTCTTGTAGCGCACCTGCTTCAACGCAAAGCTCGAGCGTATATTCGCCACCCCCGGCAACCGCGTCAGGTAATCGAGAAACCGCTCCAGCGCCTGGATGCTCGGCAGCAAGACCCGCAGCAGGTAATCCGGGTCCCCCGTCATCAGGTAGCACTCCATCACCTCGGGCCGCTCGGCGATTTCTTCCTCGAAGCGGTGCAGCGACTGCTCCACCTGCTTCTCCAGGCTGACATGGATGAACACATTCACATCAAGCCCCAGCGCCTCGGGTGATAACAAGGTCACCTGCTGGCGGATCACCCCCAGTTCTTCCATGGCCCGCACCCGGTTGAAACAGGGCGTCGGCGACAGGTTGACCGAGCGTGCCAGCTCGGCATTGGTGATGCGGGCATTTTCTTGCAGGCTGTTGAGAATGCCGATATCGGTACGATCGAGTTTGCGCATGAGACAAAATCACCGGTTTTTTGTGTTTATGCGGAATGTTTATCTGGCCCGATCGGCAAAGGCAATCAACTTGAGAGAAAAATTCTCCTGCCGGGCCACTAAGATGTAGATGACGCTGACCTACCAGTCACAAGCCGGTATTCAGCGGCGGCCGCTTCAGAGCTCACAAAAACAAATATCCGAGCGAGCGTAAACAGCATGAACGAGTACGCCCCCCTGCGTTTGCATGTGCCCGAGCCTACCGGCCGGCCAGGCTGCCAGACCGATTTTTCCTACCTGCGCCTTAACGATGCAGGTAAAGCCCGTAAACCCCCTGTCGATGTCGATGCTGCCGACACCGCCGACCTGTCCTACAGCCTGGTCCGCGTGCTCGATGAGCAGGGCAACGCCCAAGGCCCGTGGGCCGAGGACATCGACCCGCAAGTGCTGCGTCAAGGCATGCGTGCCATGCTCAAGACGCGGATCTTCGACAGCCGTATGGTGGTCGCCCAGCGCCAGAAGAAGATGTCCTTCTACATGCAGAGCCTGGGTGAAGAAGCCATCGGCAGCGGCCAGGCCCTGGCGCTTAACCGCACCGACATGTGCTTCCCCACCTACCGCCAGCAAAGCATCCTGATGGCCCGCGACGTGTCGCTGGTGGAGATGATCTGCCAGCTGCTGTCCAACGAGCGCGACCCGCTGAAGGGTCGCCAGCTGCCGATCATGTATTCGGTGCGCGAGGCCGGCTTCTTTACCATCAGCGGCAACCTGGCGACCCAGTTCGTGCAGGCGGTCGGCTGGGCCATGGCTTCGGCAATCAAGGGTGATACCAAGATCGCTTCGGCCTGGATCGGCGACGGCGCCACCGCCGAGTCGGACTTCCACACCGCCCTCACCTTCGCCCACGTGTACCGTGCGCCGGTGATCCTCAACGTGGTCAACAACCAGTGGGCCATCTCCACCTTCCAGGCTATCGCCGGTGGCGAGTCGACCACCTTTGCCGGCCGTGGCGTGGGTTGCGGCATCGCCTCGCTGCGGGTTGACGGCAACGACTTCGTCGCCGTGTACGCCGCTTCGCGCTGGGCCGCCGAGCGCGCCCGTCGGGGCCTGGGCCCGAGCCTGATCGAGTGGGTCACCTACCGTGCCGGGCCACACTCGACGTCTGACGACCCGTCCAAGTACCGCCCCGCCGATGACTGGAGCCACTTCCCGCTGGGTGACCCGATCGCCCGCCTGAAGCAGCACCTGATCAAGATCGGCCACTGGTCCGAGGAAGAGCACCAAGCCACCACGGCCGAGTTCGAAGCCACCGTGATTGCGGCGCAGAAGGAAGCCGAGCAGTACGGCACCATGGCCAACGGTCACATTCCGAGCGCCGCCTCGATGTTCGAGGACGTGTACAAGGACATGCCCGACCACCTGCGCCGTCAACGCCAGGAACTGGGGGTTTGAGATGAACGACCACAACAACAGCATCAACCCGGAAACCGCCATGGCCACCACTACCATGACCATGATCCAGGCCCTGCGCTCGGCCATGGATATCATGCTTGAGCGCGACGACAATGTGGTCGTGTACGGCCAGGACGTCGGCTACTTCGGTGGCGTATTCCGCTGTACCGAAGGCCTGCAGACCAAGTACGGCAAATCCCGCGTGTTCGACGCGCCGATCTCCGAGAGCGGCATTGTCGGCACCGCCGTAGGCATGGGCGCCTACGGCCTGCGCCCGGTGGTGGAAATCCAGTTCGCCGATTACTTCTACCCGGCCTCGGACCAGATCGTTTCCGAGATGGCGCGCCTGCGCTACCGTTCAGCCGGCGAATTCATCGCCCCGCTGACCCTGCGCATGCCATGCGGCGGCGGCATCTATGGCGGCCAGACCCACAGCCAGAGCCCGGAAGCGATGTTCACCCAGGTCTGCGGGCTGCGCACGGTGATGCCGTCGAACCCGTATGACGCCAAAGGCCTGCTGATTGCCTCGATCGAATGCGACGACCCGGTGATCTTCCTCGAGCCCAAGCGCCTGTACAACGGCCCGTTCGACGGCCACCACGACCGCCCGGTAACGCCGTGGTCCAAGCACCCGCACAGCGCCGTGCCCGATGGTTACTACAACGTGCCGCTGGACAAGGCCGCCATTGCCCGCCCTGGCAATGACGTCACCGTGCTGACCTACGGCACCACCGTGTACGTGGCCCAGGTGGCCGCTGAAGAAAGCGGCGTGGATGCCGAAGTGATCGACCTGCGCAGCCTGTGGCCGCTGGACCTGGACACCATCGTCGAGTCGGTGAAGAAGACCGGCCGCTGCGTTGTCGTGCATGAAGCCACGCGTACCTGCGGCTTTGGCGCCGAACTGGTGTCGCTGGTGCAGGAGCACTGCTTCCATCACCTGGAGGCGCCCATCGAGCGCGTCACCGGCTGGGACACCCCCTACCCTCACGCACAGGAATGGGCTTACTTCCCAGGCCCTTCGCGGGTAGGTGCGGCACTGAAAAAGGTCATGGAGGTCTGAATGGGCACGCACGTCATCAAGATGCCGGACATTGGCGAAGGCATCGCGCAGGTCGAGTTGGTTGAATGGTTCGTCAAGGTCGGCGACATGATCGCCGAGGACCAGGTAGTGGCCGACGTCATGACCGACAAGGCCACCGTGGAAATCCCTTCGCCGGTCAGCGGCAAGGTGCTGGCCCTGGGTGGCCAGCCCGGTGAAGTGATGGCGGTCGGCAGCGAGCTGATCCGCATCGAAGTGGAAGGCAGCGGCAACCATGTGGATACGCCAATGCCGAAACCCGCCGAAACCGCTGCGGCCCCGGTGGCGACCAAGCCGGAGCCACAGCAGCCAGTAAAACCCGCTGCCTACCAGCAGCAGGCGCCGGTCAACCACGAGGCCGCCCCCATCGTGCCGCGCCAGCCGGGCGACAAGCCATTGGCGTCGCCGGCAGTGCGCAAGCGCGCGCTGGATGCCGGTATCGAACTGCGTTACGTGCATGGCAGCGGCCCGGCCGGGCGCATCCTGCATGAAGACCTCGACGCCTTCATGAGCAAGCCGCAGAGTGCCGCCGGGCAGGCGCCAACTGGCTATGCCAGGCGCACCGACAGCGAGCAGGTGCAGGTGATCGGTCTGCGCCGCAAGATCGCCCAGCGCATGCAGGATGCCAAACGTCGGGTCGCGCACTTCAGCTATGTGGAAGAAATCGACGTCACCGCCCTGGAAGCGCTGCGCCAGCAGCTCAACAGCAAGCATGGCGACAGCCGCGGCAAGTTGACTCTGCTGCCGTTCCTGGTGCGCGCGCTGGTGGTGGCGCTGCGTGACTTCCCGCAGATCAATGCCACCTACGACGACGAAGCCCAGATCATCACCCGCCATGGCGCGGTGCATGTGGGTATCGCCACCCAGGGTGACAACGGCCTGATGGTGCCGGTACTGCGTCACGCCGAAGCGGGCAGCCTGTGGGCCAACGCCAGCGAGATTTCGCGCCTGGCCACTGCCGCGCGCAACAACAAGGCCAACCGCGATGAGCTGTCTGGTTCGACCATCACCCTGACCAGCCTGGGCGCCTTGGGCGGCATCGTCAGCACGCCGGTGGTCAATACCCCGGAAGTGGCGATCGTCGGCGTCAACCGCATGGTCGAGCGGCCAGTGGTGATCGACGGCCAGATCGTCGTGCGCAAGATGATGAACCTGTCCAGCTCGTTCGACCACCGTGTGGTCGATGGCATGGATGCCGCGCTGTTCATTCAGGCCGTGCGTGGCCTGCTCGAACAACCCGCCTGCCTGTTCGTGGAGTGAGCATGCAACAGACTATCCAAACTACCTTGCTGATCATCGGCGGCGGCCCTGGCGGCTATGTGGCGGCCATCCGCGCCGGGCAACTGGGCATCCCTACGGTGCTGGTGGAAGGCCAGGCGCTGGGCGGTACCTGCCTGAACATCGGCTGCATCCCGTCCAAGGCGCTGATCCACGTGGCCGAGCAGTTCCACCAGACCTCACGGTTTGCCGGGCCATCGGAGCTGGGTATCAGCGTCTCCTCGCCGCAGCTGGACATCGGCAAGAGCGTGGCCTGGAAAGACGGCATCGTCGACCGCCTGACCACCGGCGTTGGCGCCCTGCTGAAAAAGCACGGGGTCAAGGTGGTGCAGGGCTGGGCCAAGGTGCTTGATGGCAAGCAGGTCGAAGTCGATGGCCAGCGCATCCAGTGCGAACACCTGTTGCTGGCCACCGGCTCCAGCAGTGTCGAATTGCCAATGCTGCCGCTGGGTGGCGCGGTCATTTCCTCGACCGAAGCCCTGGCCCCGAAAGCCCTGCCGCAACACCTGGTGGTGGTGGGCGGTGGCTATATCGGCCTGGAACTGGGCATCGCCTATCGCAAGCTGGGCGCGCAGGTCAGTGTGGTGGAGGCGCGCGAGCGCATTCTGCCGACCTATGACAGCGAGCTCACCGCCCCGGTGGCCGAGTCGCTGAAGAAGCTGGGCATCGCCCTGCACCTGGGCCACAGCGTCGAAGGTTACGAAAATGGCTGCCTGCTGGCCGCCGATGGCCAGGGCGGGCAACTGCGGCTGGAGGCCGACCAGGTACTGGTGGCCGTGGGCCGTCGCCCGCGCACCCAAGGTTTCAACCTGGAATGCCTGGACCTGAAAATGAACGGCGCCGCAATCGCCATCGACGAGCGCTGCCAGACCAGCATGCATAACGTCTGGGCCATTGGCGACGTCGCGGGCGAGCCAATGCTGGCGCACCGGGCCATGGCCCAGGGCGAGATGGTAGCCGAGATCATCGCCGGCAAGGCGCGCCGCTTCGAGCCGACGGCGATTGCCGCAGTCTGCTTCACCGACCCGGAAGTGGTCGTGGTCGGCAAGACCCCGGAGCAGGCAAGCCAGCAAGGCCTGGACTGCATCGTCGCGCAGTTCCCGTTCGCCGCCAACGGCCGGGCCATGAGCCTGGAAGCGAAAAGCGGTTTCGTGCGCGTGGTGGCGCGCCGCGACAACCACCTGATCCTGGGTTGGCAGGCGGTGGGCGTGGCGGTTTCCGAGCTGTCCACGGCATTTGCCCAGTCGCTGGAAATGGGCGCATGCCTGGAAGACGTGGCCGGCACCATCCATGCGCACCCGACGCTGGGTGAAGCGGTACAGGAAGCGGCGCTGCGCGCGCTGGGCCACGCCCTGCATATCTGACACTGAAGCGGCCCAGGCCGATTTTACCCGCTGCGCCGTGAGGCGTTGCGGGTGTTTTTTTGTCTGGGGTAGGGGTGATGGCGGGAGGCCACATGGATCGTCTGGGCTGATAGGTGCTTGCCACAGGCGCTGCACCTCTCGCGGCAAGCACCTGTCAGCCCTGATGCGATATCCTAAAACCATAAACCAACTCACTGACCTATGGCGTTCTTCCCGGCCCCCTTGGCCCGGTAAAGCGCTTGGTCGGCACGCGCCAGCAGCGCCTGCTGGTCCTCCCCTTCCTGCCACTGCACCACGCCATAACTCATGGTCAACCGACAATCCCCCACCGGCTCCACCTGCTCCATTACCCGGCGCAAGCGCACTGCCACATCCAATGCCTCCCCCAGCGTGGTCTGCGGCAGCACAATGACGAACTCGTCACCGCCCCAGCGGGCCAACAGGTCCATATCGCGCAGGCATGTGCGCAAGTTCTCGGCCACCCGTACCAGCGCCGCGTCGCCGCGAGCGTGGCCGTAACAATCGTTGATCGGCTTGAAATCATCCAGATCCATGGCGATCAGCGACAATGGCTGGCGAAAGCGCTGGGCTCGCTCGCATTCCCGCTGCAAAGCCTTTTCCAGCCGATAACGGTTGGCAATGCGGGTCAGTGCATCGCGCTCGGCCAGTTCGCGGTTTTCGTCCAGTTGCCGCTGCAGCTGCTGGTTCACCCAGGACAACTCACGGGTGCGTTCGGCCACCTGGCACTCCAGCGACTTATTCTTCTGCTCCAGCTGCGCCACCAGGCGCTTGCCGGCATCGATGTTGCGGTGGGCACCCAGCATGCGCGCGACCGAGCCGTCCTCGTTGCGGGCGATGATGTAGCCGCTGTCTTCGATCCACAGGTAGCTGCCATCGCGGCACCGGCAGCGGTACTCGACCAGGTAATGTTCGTTGCGCTGCTGGATATACGCTTCGAAATGCGCCATTACCCGCGGGTAGTCCTCTGGGTGAATGACGTTTTCCCAGGTGAGGACCGAGTTGTCCATGGAATGGCTGGGGTACCCGAGCATGGCGTACCAGCCTGGGTTGCGGTAGACATAGCCGGTGTTGGCATTCCAGTCCCAGATGCCATCACTGATCAATTCGAACAAGGTGTGCAGCTGCTGTTCACTGAAGCCTGCAGGTGCCGGCCTGGTTTCCTGATTCATGGACGCTCTCCCTGATGCCCAGCAACTGCGCCCCGTTTCATAGGGGCTGCCGACGATGATGGCAATTGCCGCAGACGGCAACATCATGCCTTTGACGGGCAAGCATATGCCCGACGTGCCGCCACCGGAATAGCCCCAACGCGCTATTTGCCTACGGTTTTCCCCGGCAACGGCTCAAGCCAGTTGCAGCAACGCCTCTTCCACAGCGGCAACCTTCTGGTTGCCCTCGGCGCCGGGCAAACGCCATGCGGCGATGCCTACCCTACCAAGCCGGCACGGCCATCACCATGTGCTTCGGCTGGAACCTGTCCGTGCTGGTGGCCATGTACCTGGGTGCTGGCATTCCTGAAGACTGGGCGCGGCCCTGGCCGGTGGCGTGGGCATGGGTGTCCTTTGGGCTTTGAAACACTGGGCGCTGCAGGGCACTTCCACCGCCGCCAAAGGCTCTGCGCCGCAGCATGGAGCACAACAACCCTCAGGAAAAATCGGCAGGACGTTGTGCATAGAATTCGTTTGAGCTCCTTGGTCTTGTTGTCCATGGTGGCAGGCTGGTAGCCATTGCCTGTAAAAGGCAGCCGCGCGTCGACGCAGGCGCATGACGACGCCTGCGTCGGGGGATGTTTTCGTATCCCCCCATAATAAGAGAGGACAAGGAAATGCAATCCAACAGTTTGAAGCAAAGCCTGAAGCAGCGGCATATCACCATGATTGCGCTAGGCGGGGTGATCGGTGCAGGGTTGTTCATGGGTTCGGGGGCGCTGATCGCATCGGCGGGGCCTGCAGCCATCCTGTCGTACTTCATCGGCGGCCTGGTGGTCACGCTGGTCATGTTCATGCTCGGGGAAATGGCCTGCCGCACCCCGGATGCCGGGTCGTTTTCGACCTACGCCAACATGTACCTGGGCGACTGGGCGGGGTTTGCCGTCGGCTGGCTGTACTGGTTCAAGTCGATGATGACCATCACCCTCGAAGCCGTATTGCTGGGCGCCATCCTGCATGACTTTCTGCCTTGGCTGCCGATCTGGGCAGGCGCCTTCCTGATGCTGGTGACGCTGATGGCCAGCAATGCCTACTCGGTGCGTTCGTTTGCCGAAGTGGAATACTGGCTGGCTGCGATGAAGGTAGCCACCATCCTCATCTTCATGCTGCTGGGCCTGTCCATCCTGCTCGGCCTGCACAGCGATATCCCCTCCCCCGGCCTGGTCAACCTCACCGCCCATGACGGCTTCATGCCCAACGGCCTGTCGCCGGTGATGGCCGGCGTGATCGTGGTGATCTTCTCGCTGGGGGGCAGCGAAATCGCCGCCGTCGCGGCGGGTGAATCGGAGAACCCGCGGCAGAACGTGATCCGCGCGATCAAGAGCGTGATCCTGCGGGTGATGCTGTTCTATGTCGGCTCGGTGTCGATCCTGATCCTGTGCCTGCCGTGGACCGACAAGGCCAACCTGGCCTCGCCCTACGTCTCGCTGTTCAGCCTGGCCGGTTTCGGCGCCGCGGCAGTGGCCATGAAGCTGGTGCTGTTCGTCTCGTTCATGTCGGTGATGAACTCGTTCATGTTCTCCAACTCGCGCATGCTGTTCTCGCTGAGCCAGCGTGGGCACGCGCCCAAGCTGTTCTCGCGTACCAGCGCCAAGGGCGTGCCGATCAATGCGCTGCTGCTGAGCCTGTCGATTTGCGTGATGATCCTGACCGTGCATTTTCTCAGCGGCGGCGACTTGTTCATGACCTTGGCCAAGAGCACCGGCAGCCTGGTGATGATCGTGTGGATCTTCATCATCATCGCCCACGTGGCCATGCGCTGGAAAACCCGCCACGAACCCGTCGACCCGAACGCATTCCGTGCCTGGTTCTTCCCGTATGCCAATCTGGTCGCACTGTTCGCCTTGCTGACGGTGATCGGCACCCAGGCGTTCGACCCGGCGTCGCGCTTCCAGTTCTGGTTTACGGTGCTGGCAGTGGGGCTGGTCTTGACGGGGTATCTGGTGATGCGTCAGCGCCTGGCAGGCAAGCTTGTGGCCAGCTGACCGAGTGTTGCCCTGCGGGTACGGGAGAGGCAAGAAATGGCGTCCCAGGGCAGGTTCGAACTGCCAACCTTCCCCTTAGGAGGGGGATGCTCTATCCAATTGAGCTACTGAGACGCAAGCACCGGCAGCGGGCGCTGCGCAGCGGGTCGGCCAGCATGTTAACCAGCATGCTGGCGTTTGTCATGTACTCGCCGGGGATTTTGCGTAATCCTTTTCTGGTATTGCTACAACCGGGGGAGCACACCCTCATCGCCAAGCAAAAGGAACAGCCCCGCCACAGCTGTTTCCAGGGTGCCGGAGTTGTCCAGCACATGCACCGACGGGTCGGCCGATGTCTGCATCCGGGCGTTGCGGGCCAGGCGCTGCTCGATTTCCTCTGCCGTTTCCCGGCCGCGTGCCAGCAAGCGCTGGCGCAGCACCTCGGGCCTGACCTCGATCAGCACGGCCAACAGGTCCGGGTAGCGCTGGCGGGCCTCGGCCAGATAGGCCCGCGAGCCATTCACCAGCACCGCCCTGCCCGCCGCCAGCCAATCGTCGATCTGACGCGGGATGCCGTAGCCCAGGCCGTTGGCTCGCCAATGCATGGCAAAGGCGCCCTGTGCACACAAGGTTTCGAACTGTTCCGCCGTCACGCCTTGGGCGGCTTCGCCCTTCGCTTCAGCGGAACGGGTGATGACGCGCCGGGCGACTTCCACACCTGCGGCCGCCAGCCGCTCACGTGACGCGTCGAGCAGGGAATCTTTCCCCGAACCCGACGGCCCTAACAAAAATATCAACCGGCCTGTCCCTGATCGGCGGTCGCTTGCGTCATGTTGCATAGCCACTATGCTCTATGTAGGGGAACCGGCGCATTTTAGGGGGGTTCCTGATCTTTTGCTGTGTTTTACCCGTTTTTGACGGCAAAAGTCTGACGGTTAGCCAAGTCGGAGTATGTAAAACTTTTCAAACCAGTGCTCATTTCTGATAATTGGTACTGGCAGAAAGCCTTTACCCGGCTCACTATTTGTCACAGAATTGACGCCAAGGAAACGGCGACTATGAGGCAAGATGAACACCCATTTTTCACCGACGGTTGAACATTTTGTCGTCGCCACGGTCGTACTTCCATCCCGTGCGGCCAATTTGAGAACCGCTTCCCCCTGAACCAAAATCTGGTCAATTTATATGCGCCCATTGAAACAGGCTATTTATTCGAGCCGCACCGCTGACAAGTTCGTCGTCCGCCTGCCAGACGGGATGCGTGAGCGCATTGCCGAGGTAGCGCGCAACCATCACCGCAGCATGAACTCCGAAATCATCGCCCGCCTGGAACAGAGCCTGATCCAGGAAGGTGCGCTGGGTGAAGAGCTGAGCATGCGCCTGGACAGCCCGGAGCTGTCCCTGCATGAGCGCGAGTTGCTGCAACGCTTCCGCCAGCTGTCCCACCGACAGCAGAACGCCCTGGTGGCGCTCATCGCTCATGATGTGGAAATGGCTGCCGACGCCTCCTGAGGTTTGCAGCGAACATGAAAAAGCCAGCGTAAGCTGGCTTTTTTGTGGGCGGCCCCCAGGGACCTGTGGGAGCGGGCGCACCCGCTCCCACAGTGTACGCGGAGCGCCCAGCATCAGTTCTGTGCGCAAAAGCGCAGCCCAATGGGCTGGGCAATCTCTCCTGCAGCCGGGTCAGAGCAAGAACACCGTAGCCAGGCCGAGGAAGATGAAGAAACCGCCGCTGTCGGTCACAGCAGTGATCATCACACTCGCGCCCATCGCCGGGTCGCGCCCAAGGCGGGCCAGGGTCATCGGAATAAGCACGCCCATCAGCGCCGCCAGCAACAAGTTCAAGGTCATCGCCGCGGTCATGACCACGCCAAGTGACCAGCTGCCATACAGCCAGAAGGCCACCGCACCAATCACCCCGCCCCAGACCAGGCCGTTGATGAGCGACACCGCCAGCTCTTTGCGCATCAGGCGGCTGGTATTGCCCGGCGACACCTGGTCCAGCGCCATGGCACGGACGATCATGGTGATGGTCTGGTTACCGGAGTTGCCACCAATACCCGCTACGATCGGCATCAACGCGGCCAACGCCACCAGCTTCTCGATCGAGCCTTCGAACAGACCAATCACTCGCGAAGCGACAAAGGCGGTAATCAGGTTTATCGCCAGCCATGCCCAACGGTTGCGCAACGAGCGCCAGACCGAGGCAAAGATATCTTCCTCTTCACGCAGACCGGCCATGTTGAGGACTTCGCTTTCGCTTTCCTCACGGATCAGGTCGACCATCTCGTCA
The DNA here is from genome assembly GCF_059295255.1 of Pseudomonas sp. 8_5_2. Taxonomy (NCBI): domain Bacteria; kingdom Pseudomonadati; phylum Pseudomonadota; class Gammaproteobacteria; order Pseudomonadales; family Pseudomonadaceae; genus Pseudomonas; species Pseudomonas sp. 8_5_2. The sequence continues at coordinate 1,621,861 of NZ_CM181238.1, read as the reverse complement.
ATGGTCAGACGGCCAATCAGGCGGTCGTTCTTGTCGACTACCGGTGCCGATACCAAGTCGTAACGCTCGAACGCCAGTGCAGCGTCGTAGGCATCTTCCTCGGGCTTGAAGGATACCGGGTCGGTCGCCATGACCTCCGCCACCTTCTTCTCCGGGTCGTTGACCAGCAGGCGCTTGATAGGCAGTACACCCTTGAGGATGCCTTCGTAGTCGACCACGAACAGTTTGTCGGTATGGTTGGGCAGCTCTTTCAGGCGGCGCAGGTAGCGCAACACCACTTCCAGGCTGACGTCTTCGCGGATGGTGACCATCTCGAAGTCCATCAGCGCGCCGACCTGCTCCTCGTCGTAGCTCAGCGCCGAACGCACGCGCTCGCGTTGCTGGGCATCGAGGGTTTCCATCAGCTCGTGGACAACGTCGCGCGGCAGCTCGGGCGCAAGGTCGGCCAGCTCGTCGGCGTCCATTTCCTTGGCAGCAGCGAGCAGTTCGTGATCGTCCATGTCGGCGATCAGCGATTGACGAACCGAGTCGGATACTTCCAGCAGGATGTCGCCATCGCGGTCCGAGCGCACCAGCTGCCAGACCGTCAGGCGGTCTTCCAGGGGCAAGGCTTCGAGGATGTAGGCGATGTCGGCAGGGTGCAGGTCATCGAGCTTGCGCTGCAGCTCGACGAGGTTCTGGCGGTGTACCAGGTTTTCCACCAGGTCGTTGTGCGCACCTTCCTGGCGGTGGGTCAGGTCTTCGACCACGCGCTGGCGCTGCAGCAATTCGACCACCTGGGCCAGGCGGTCCTGCAGGCTGTCTTGCGCTTTTTTTACTTCTACTTCAGTCATAGGCGAACTCCACTCCCAGCAGTGGAGCACGCCGGGAGAATCAATCGGTCAGATCGTTCTGTATAAAACTTGTTAAGGGGTAACTACTGGGTAAGTCCATGGTGGTTTTCCACAAGCCCCGGCGGGGCTGACGGGCGCAATCATACACTGCTCAAGCTGTCAGATCGCTTAAATTTTCGGCCAGAACAATCGTTTGCGTGATAAAGCTAGGACAACGGTCGAAGCCATCAGTGCGACGGTTGCGGAAGATGGGAAAGCACATTGCGCTCACAGAAGAGCTTAGATCGACATCACCAACAATTTCAGTGGCGATAAAAACAAGAAGCCCGCTCAATTGAGCGGGCTTCTTGATGGGGTATGGCGGACTCAGCAGGATTCGAACCTGCGACCGCTCGGTTCGTAGCCGAGTACTCTATCCAGCTGAGCTATGAGTCCGTGGTGGTAGTTTTAGACCAGGTTACCACTGGTTGACTGAAGCAGCTTTGCAAGCAGAGCCACTTCAAGAAAGTGGCGGACTCAGCAGGATTCGAACCTGCGACCGCTCGGTTCGTAGCCGAGTACTCTATCCAGCTGAGCTATGAGTCCGCAATTGGTAGTTTTAGACCAGATTACCACTGGTTGTTTGAAGTAGCCTTGTAATCAAAGCCACTTCAAAAGTGGCGGACTCAACAGGATTCGAACCTGTGACCGCTCGGTTCGTAGCCGAGTACTCTATCCAGCTGAGCTATGAGTCCGTGTCTTGCCGCGCATTATAGGTCGCTGAAACATTTTTGCAAGAACTTTTTCGTTTAAGATCAACTACTTAGCGTTCTTACTGTTTACAGCGCCCTAAGCGAATAATGGCGGTGAAGGGGGGATTCGAACCCCCGATACCCTTATGAGGTATACTCCCTTAGCAGGGGAGCGCCTTCGGCCACTCGGCCACCTCACCGCAACACGAGGCGAATATTAAAGAACCTCTTTCACCTTTGCAACCCTTTTTTTGAAAAAAACTTCAAAAGAATTAAAGGCTTGGCTCTTCATCCTTCTCTTTCTTGATCCGCAGGTAGATTTCCTCACGGTGAACAGCCACTTCCTTGGGGGCGCTGACGCCAATACGCACCTGGTTGCCTTTCACGCCGAGCACCGTCACGGTGATCTCGCCGTCTCCAATGATCAGGCTCTCGGCGCACCGACGAGTCAGAATCAACATAGCTTTCTCCTTACGCAAACATTCAGGGGTAACAGTCTTGGGTATCTGGGCCTGGCCGTGGACGACGACCTGGCCCGGTTACTCGCCACACAGGGCAGGACAGGGCCTGCGCGGCAAGCAGAAACGCGAAGGGCGCGGCAAGCCGCGCCCTTCCAGGCAGCGCCTTACTCGCCCTGTCGGGCTGGGGCGTCAAGCTCGAACGCGGTGTGCAGCGCACGTACCGCCAGCTCCAGGTACTTCTCTTCGATCACCACCGAGACCTTGATCTCGGACGTGGAGATCATCTGGATGTTGATGCTCTCCTTCGCCAGGGCTTCGAACATGCGGCTGGCGACACCGGCGTGCGAACGCATGCCGACGCCAACGATCGATACCTTGGCGATTTTGGTGTCGCCGATCACTTCACGCGCACCGATTTCACGGGCGGTGTTCTCCAGCACGTTCTGCGCCTTCTCGTACTCGTTGCGGTGCACGGTGAAGGTGAAGTCGGTGGTGTTATCGTGAGCGACGTTCTGCACGATCATGTCGACTTCGATGTTCGAAGCGCTGATCGGGCCGAGGATCTTGAAGGCCACGCCCGGGGTGTCCGGCACGCCGCGAATGGTCAGCTTGGCTTCATCACGGTTGAAGGCGATACCGGAAATGATCGGCTGTTCCATGGATTCCTCTTCATCAATGGTAATGAGGGTCCCCGGACCCTCCTTGAAGCTGTGCAGCACGCGCAGCGGAACGTTGTACTTGCCGGCGAACTCCACCGACCGGATCTGCAGCACCTTGGAGCCGAGGCTGGCCATTTCCAGCATCTCTTCGAAGGTGATCTTCTCCAGGCGACGGGCCTGCGGCACAACGCGCGGGTCGGTGGTGTAGACACCGTCGACGTCGGTGTAGATCTGGCACTCGTCAGCCTTCAGCGCCGCCGCCAGGGCCACGCCGGTAGTATCGGAGCCGCCACGGCCCAGGGTGGTGATGCTGCCGTGCTCGTCGACGCCCTGGAAGCCCGCTACAACCACCACACGGCCTTCCTTGAGGTCGGCACGAATCTTCTGGTCGTCGATTTGCAGGATGCGCGCCTTGTTATGCGAGCTGTCGGTAAGAATGCGCACCTGATTGCCGGTGTAGGACACCGCTGGCACACCACGCTTGATCAAGGCCATGGTCAGCAGGGCGATAGTGACCTGCTCACCGGTCGACACGATCACATCCAGCTCACGCGGCACCGGCTGATCGGTGATCTGCCTGGCCAGATCGATCAGGCGATTGGTTTCACCGCTCATGGCCGACAGCACGACCACCAGGTCGTCGCCCGCTTCACGGTGTTTCTTGACCTTTTCGGCTACCTGCTCGATCCGCTCGATGGAACCGACAGAGGTGCCGCCAAATTTCTGTACGATCAACGCCATTTCAATGGTGCCTCAGCCCATACAGGGCCCCAAAAAACAATCCAACATGAAGGGGCCGGCGACTAGACCGCCGGCCCCCTCATCTCAAAGTCCCTGCTCTGCGAACGGCACGGCCAGCGCCAGGGCCTGGTCCAGTGCAGCGACGTCGACGCCGCCACCCTGGGCCATGTCCGGACGGCCACCGCCCTTGCCACCCACTGCCGCAGCGGCTTGCTTCATCAGATCGCCAGCCTTGAGTTGGCTGGAGAGGTCTTTGGTCACGCCGGCCACCAGCACGACCTTGCCCTCATGCTCGCTGCCCAGCAGGATCACTGCGTGGCCGAGCTTGTTCTTCAGCTGATCGACCAGGGCCAGCAGGGCCTTGCCGTCCTGCCCATCCAGGCGGGCTGCAAGTACCTTGGCACCCTTGACCTCAACGGCCGCGTTGGAGAGATCATCCCCGGCGGCGCTGGCGGCCTTGGCCTGCAGCTGTTCAAGCTGCTTCTCCAGCTGGCGGTTGCGCTCGAGCACAGCCGACAGCTTGTCGATCAGGTTGTCGCGGTTACCCTTGACCAGCTGCGCGGCTTCCTTGACCTGCTCTTCGGCAGCGTTCAGGTAGGCCAGCGCCGCAGCCCCGGTAACTGCTTCGATACGGCGTACGCCAGAGGCCACGCCGCCTTCGCTGATGATCTTGAACAGGCTGATGTCACCGGTTCGCTTGGCGTGAATACCGCCGCACAGCTCCACCGAGAAATCGCCGCCCATGCTCAGTACACGCACGGTATCGCCGTACTTCTCGCCGAACAGCGCCATGGCACCTTTGGCCTTGGCGGTCTCGATGTCGGTCAGCTCGGTTTCAACCGGGGTGTTCTTGCGCACTTCGCGGTTGACGATGTCTTCCAGAAGCTTGATCTGCTCTGGCTTCAGTGCCTCGAAGTGGCTGAAGTCGAAACGCAGGCGCTGGCTGTCGACCAGCGAGCCCTTCTGCTGCACGTGCTCGCCCAGCACCTGGCGCAACGCTTCGTGCAGCAGGTGGGTGGCGGAGTGGTTCAGCGAGGTGGCGTGCTGCACCTCGGCATCGACCTTGGCCTCGACCGGCGAACCGATCAGCAGCGCACCGCTGGCGACCACGCCATGGTGCAGGAAGGCACCACCGGTCTTGGTGGTGTCGCGCACGTCAAACCGTGCAGCCCCGGCCTGCAGGAAGCCCGAGTCGCCAACCTGGCCACCGGATTCGGCGTAGAACGGCGTGCGGTCAAGCACCACCACGCCCTGCTCGCCCTCACCCAGCTGGTCGACCGCCTGGCCGTCCTTGTACAGGGCGATGATCTTGCCCTGGCCTTCGGTGGCGTCATAGCCGAGGAACTCGGTGGCGCTGTCGACCTTGACCACACTGTTGTAGTCCATGCCGAAGGCGCTGGCAGAACGGGCACGCTCACGCTGGGCGTCCATTTCGCGCTCGAAGCCGGCTTCGTCGATGGTCAGCTCACGCTCACGGGCGATGTCGGCGGTCAGGTCCATCGGGAAGCCGTAGGTGTCATAGAGCTTGAACACCACGTCGCCCGGGACCACGTCGCCTTGCAGCTGGGCCAGGTCCTGCTCGAGGATGCGCAGGCCCTGCTCCAGGGTCTTGGCAAACTGCTCTTCTTCCGCCTTGAGCACGCGTTCGATGTGCGCCTGCTGGCTCTTCAGCTCAGGGAAGGCCTCGCCCATCTCGGCAGCCAGTGCGGCGACGATCTGGTAGAAGAAGCTGCCCTTGGCGCCCAGCTTGTTACCGTGACGGCAAGCGCGACGGATGATGCGGCGCAGCACGTAGCCACGGCCTTCGTTGGATGGCAGCACGCCGTCGGCGATAAGGAAGCCGCACGAACGGATGTGGTCGGCGACCACTTTGAGCGAGGCCTGGCCCTCGTTGCTGCAACCGATGGCCTTGGCCGCGGCAGCCAGCAGGTTCTGGAACAGGTCGATCTCGTAGTTCGAGTGCACGTGCTGCAGCACGGCGCTGACGCGCTCCAGGCCCATGCCGGTGTCCACCGACGGCGCTGGCAGCGGGTGCAGCACGCCGTCGGCAGTGCGGTTGAACTGCATGAAGACGTTGTTCCAGATCTCGATGTAGCGGTCACCGTCTTCTTCCGGCGAGCCGGGCGGGCCGCCCCAGATGTCGGCGCCGTGGTCGTAGAAAATCTCGGTGCACGGGCCGCACGGGCCGGTGTCGCCCATGGTCCAGAAGTTGTCGGAGGCGTACGGGGCGCCCTTGTTGTCGCCGATGCGCACCATGCGCTCGGCCGGCACGCCAACTTCCTTGGTCCAGATGTCGTAGGCTTCGTCGTCAGTGGCGTAGACGGTGACCCAGAGCTTTTCCTTGGGCAGGTTCAGCCACTGTTCCGAGGTCAGGAAGGTCCAGGCGAAGGTGATGGCGTCGCGCTTGAAATAGTCGCCGAAGCTGAAGTTGCCCAGCATTTCGAAGAAGGTGTGGTGACGCGCGGTATAACCGACGTTTTCCAGGTCGTTGTGCTTGCCACCGGCGCGCACGCACTTCTGGCTGCTGACGGCCCGGGTGTAGGCACGCTTCTCCGCACCGAGGAAGCAGTCCTTGAACTGGTTCATGCCTGCGTTGGTGAACAGCAGGGTCGGGTCGTTGTTCGGAATCAGCGAACTGGAGGCGACTCGGGTATGTCCCTGCTCTTCGAAGAAGCGAAGGAAGGCTTCACGGATTTCTGCGCTTTTCATAGGTTCTTCCACGGAAACGGCGGCCCAGTCGGGCAAACACGTCGACGAAACGACGGCAAAGGGCCGCATTATATCGGTCCTGCAATCTCGGTGCAGTGTGTTTATGCGATAGAAAGTGTCGATTGGACGGCTTTGATGGCCATGCAAACGAAAATGGCATGAATGGATGCTAAATCCAGCCTTTCGCCACTGGCAAGCCAATTACCGCCCAAGGGAAGGGAAAATGGAACAGGCGGTGAATTAAAAGGTGTTCATCCGTAATGGGATCCGAAATAGCAGGACTGAGATGGGCGCCTCACTCCAGCTGCTGGCCCGAATCCGGCACGATCAGGATGCCCGCCCGCAGGCCATTTCTGACCTTGGGGTTGGGAAAGATGATGCGCGCGCCCTCCTCTTCCACCACCCAGCGCGTTTCGGCCAGGTCTTCGGCCAGCAGGTAACCCTTGCTGAGCTCGGAGAAGTTCTCGATGTCTGCAGGCAGGTGCAGGTGAAAGCTGTCGCTGTGCTTGATGATCTCGCGGGAGACGCTGAACAGCTGCAGACCATCCAGAGAGCTTTCACCCTCTGGCTCGGTGCCTTCGATGATCTGGATCAGCCGCTCCTCCAGCCTGTCGAGGTTGACCTGCTCGTTCTGCCCGAACGGTCTCGCCTTGCCGAGCTCCAGGGTGAATGCTTCGGCATCCAGTTGCTCGTAGGTGAAGGCACTGAAGGTGATGGAGGACTTGCTCTGCAGCAGCACGGCCTCCATGCCTGCTGCGGCCAGGCGCGCCAGCTCGCGGCGGGAATGGGTGCGGCCCTCTTTATAAGGATAAAGGGCAAACTGCTCGATCTTCGAACCGCGAATGGCGGTATGCAGGTCGTAATGCAGGCGGCTGCGCAGCGGCTTGCTGAAGAACACCCGGGCGAATTGTTCCAGCTCGGCGGCACGCAGGGCCTCGAAGCCGCTGGACAGCTCGTGGCGGCCATTGAAAAGGCGGTTGATGTCCTGCTCGATGAAGCGCTCGCCCTTGCGGATCGCTGCGGGGTTGCCAAACAGGAACAGCACCCGCGCTTTCGGTTTGATCTTGCCGTTGGCGACCCCGTGGAGCAGCCGCTCGAGCAGCTCTATCGGCGCCGTCTCGTTACCGTGAATACCGGCGGAGAGCAGCAGGTCCAGCCCGCAATCCTCGGCTTCGGGGGGACGCACTTCGAGCGCGCCCTCCCCCAGCCAGCGCAAACGCGCGCCCTTGGGTGTCACTTGGGTCTTCTCGGCCGGTTCGTGATCGGTGAGGGTCAGCTCAAGCAATTTGCCAAGGGCGAGCATAGGGGCTTCCTTAGTGGTGGTGGCCGCAGTCGGGACCATGGACGTGATCGTCGCCTTCGGCGACTTCAGCCGGTTCCATTTCCAGCTGCAGGCTGACCAGGTTGGTGGCCATCGGACGCAGCAGCAGGTTGGCGTATTCGCTATCGTCCTCATCGACATCCACACCGATCAGCAGCTGGCCACGGCCATCCTGCTGAATCCACACTTCCTTGCCTTGCCAGACCACGGCAAAGCGGGTGCAGGAGGTTTCCAGCTGGGTGCCGTCTTCATCTTCAAGGATCAGGCGCAGGGCGTCGGTCATAACAAAGTCTCTCTTCAAGGTTGGCGTTGGAACGGATACACCGAGCCCAACTTCAGGATCTGGGTCAATTCGTCCAGGGCCGTACGGCACTCCAGCAGTAGCTGTGGGTCGGCCAGGTCCGCCTCTACAAGGCGATCACGGTAATGCTTGTCGACCCATTGCAGCAGGGTGTCGTACAGCGGGGCGGTCATGATAACGCCTTGGTTGACCGCCGCCAGTTCGGTTTCTTTCAATGCCACGCGCAAACGCAGGCAAGCCGGGCCACCGCCGTTCTGCATGCTTTGCTTGAGGTCGAACACCTTGACCTCCTTCACCGGGCCGCCTTGGTGCGTCAGCTGGCCCAGGTAGGCCCACACGCGCTCGTTGCTGCGGCATTCTTCCGGCACCACCAGCAGCATGGAGCCGTCATCACGGCTGAGCAGCTGGCTGTTGAACAGGTAGGAACGCACCGCGTCCTCTACCCCCACCGCCGCCCGCGGCACGCAGATGGCCTGGAAGTTGCCACCCTTGCTGGCCAGTTTAGCTCGCAGTTGGCCAAGTACCGCGTCGGTGTCGAGGAACGCGTCCTCGTGGTAGAACAGCACCTCGCCGTTACCCACAGCAATCACATCGTTGTGAAATACGCCCTGGTCGATCACTGCCGGGTTCTGTTGAGCGTAGACCACCCCGTCATCGCTCAGCCCATGCAGCCGGGCCACTGCCTGCGAAGCTTCGAGGGTTTGCCGCGCCGGATACTTCTGCGGCGCCGGATAACGGCTGTCGAAGGCACTGCGACCGTAGACGAAAAACTCGACGCCAGCCTCACCATAGCCACGGCAGAACCGCGTATGGTTGGCCGCCCCCTCGTCACCGAACTGTGCCACGGCAGGCAGCGCCGGGTGGTGGGCAAAGTGTTTCTCGTTGTTGAACATGGCCCCCAGCACGCGGCTGGTGGTCGGGTGCTCGATGCTGCGGTGGTACTTGCAGTTGAGGTTGGCGGCGGTGAAGTGCACACGGCCATCGGCGGTGTCGGCACTGGGGCTGACCGTGGCGGCGTTGGCCACCCACATGCTCGACGCCGAACAGCTGGCCACCAGCAGCGGCATGGCATCGATGGCGGCGCGCTGGATCACCTCGGCATCGCTGCCGCTGAAGCCCAGGCGGCGCAGCGCGGCCACGTCGGGGCGCTCCTGCGGCGCCAGCACACCCTGCTTGAAGCCCATGTCGGCCAGGGCTTTCATTTTTGCCAGGCCCTGGCGCGCCGCTTCACGCGGGCTGGAACCCTGCTGGCTGTTGCTTTGCGAAGCCACGTTGCCGTAGGACAGGCCGCCATAGTTGTGGGTAGGCCCCACCAGGCCATCAAAATTCACTTCATAGGATTTCATCGGCTAGGCTCCGTGACCTGTTGTTATAGGGTGATGCCCGGCGTGAGGGTCGCCGGCAAGGCAAGGCTGGCGGTCTCCAGCGAAGCCACGGGGTAAGCGCAGTAGTCGGCCGCGTAATAGGCACTGGCACGGTGGTTGCCGCTGGCACCCACGCCACCGAAAGGCGCGCTGCTGGCGGCACCGGTCAGTTGCTTGTTCCAGTTGACGATACCGGCGCGGCTACGCAGCCAGAAGTACTGATAGCGCGCACGTGAGTCGGACAGCAACCCGGCGGCCAGGCCGTACTGAGTGTTGTTGGCTTCATCGATGGCAGCGTCGAAATCGACATAGCGCACCACTTGCAGCAGCGGGCCGAAGAACTCTTCGTCCGGGCGCCCAGCCACGGCGGTGACATCGACAATGCCGGGGGTCAGCAGCGCAGCATTCGCCTGCGGCTGGGTCATTTCCAGGAGTTTTACGGCGCCCTTGGCGACCAGTTCGGCCTGGGCTGCGATCAGCGCCCGCGCCGCCTGCAGCGAAATCACCGAGCCCATGAACGGTGCTGGCTGCTGATCGAAGGCGCCGACCGTGATGGTTCTGCACACCTCGACCAGGCGGGTGATCAGCGCATCACCCCAGGCGCCTTGCGGAACCAGCAGGCGGCGGGCACAGGTGCAGCGCTGGCCAGCGGAAATGAATGCCGACTGGATGATGGTGTATACCGCAGCATCGAGGTCCTTGACCTCATCCACCACCAGTGGGTTGTTGCCGCCCATTTCCAGGGCCAGGATCTTGTCCGGGCGCCCTGCGAACTGCTGGTGCAGCAGGTTGCCGGTACGGCTGGAGCCGGTGAAGAACAGCCCATCGATACCTGCGTTGGCGGCCAGCGCAACGCCGGTCTCGCGCGCGCCCTGCACCAGATTGAGCACACCCGCCGGCAAGCCCGCAGCGATCCAGCAGTTGACGGTCAGTTCGGCGACCTTGGGAGTCAGCTCGCTGGGCTTGAACACCACGCAATTGCCCGCCAGCAGCGCCGGCACGATATGACCATTGGGCAGGTGGCCGGGAAAATTGTAGGGGCCGAATACCGCCACCACACCGTGCGGCTTGTGCCGCAGCACCGCCGTGGCATCGGCCAGCGGGCCGCTTTTTTCCCCCGTCCGCTCGCGATAGCTTTGCACCGAAATCGCCACCTTGTTGATCATGCTGGTGACTTCGGTCGCCGATTCCCACAGCGGCTTGCCGGTTTCTTCGCCAATGCACTGGGCCAGCGCTTCGGCATGGGTTTTCAACTGCTCGGCGAATTTTTCCAGTACATCGATGCGCGCTTCCAGGCTCAGTTGCGCCCAGGCCGGGAAGGTCTGGCGTGCAGCTTTGATGGCAGCGTCAACCTGACTGGCGTCAGCGCCCTGCCCTTGCCAGACCACAGCTTGCGTCACCGGGTTCAGCGACTGCAGGGGTTCGCCCTGGCCGGACTGCCAATTGCCTGCGATGTAATGCGTGGTCATTTACTGGGCCTCCCGGCTTGCAGACAGCGGCACGGCGCGCACATTGTCGCCTGCGCCCATGCGCAGGCGCTTGGCGGTCGCCGGGTCGACCACCAGGGTACCGGCAGCCAGCCGCGCAGGTGCGGCAGTGATGCGGCAGTCGTCGCGTTTGCGGTTGTGGATGATGAATGGAGTGGCGTCATCGCCCGGCGTGCCGACCGCCAGCACCAGGGTCTGGCTTTCGCGCACCGCGCGGATCCTGGCGGTCTCGCATTCAATGGCCGGGCCGGCATCGAAGATGTCGACGTAGCCCTGGTAGTTGAAACCTTCCTGCTTGAGCATGGCCAGCGCCGGTTCGGTGTCGGTGTGCACCCGGCCGATCACGCTACGCGCCGCCTCGGACAGGAAGCAGGTGTACAACGGGAACTTGGGCATCAGTTCGGCGATGAACGACTTGTTGCCCACGCCGGTGAGGTAGTCGGCCTGGCTGAACTCCATCTTGAAGAAGTGCCGACCCAGGCTTTCCCAGAATGGCGAGCGGCCTTGCTCGTCGGACATGCCACGCATTTCGGCAATGATCTTCTTGCCGAACAGCTCGGGGAACTCGGCAATGAACAGCATGCGAGCACGCGACAGCAGGCGACCGTTGAGGCCGGAGCGATGGTCGCTGCGCAGGAACAGCGAGCACAGCTCGGAGTTGCCGGTCAGGTCGTTGGCCAGGAACAGGGTAGGGATTTCGCGGTAGATCTTCAGCTCCTGCGAGGCGCTGACGGTCAGGCCGACCCGGTAGTTGTACCAGGGCTCGCGCAAACCGACGGCACCGGCGATGGCACTGATGCCCACCACCAGGCCTTCGTCGTTTTCCAGCACGAACAGGTAGTCGGTGTCGCCACGCTCGGCTTCGCCGCGAAAGCTTTTTTCCGCCCAGCCAACGCGATGCCCCAGGCGTTCTTCGTTGGCCGGCAGCGTGGTCAGCCCGGTGGTACCGGTGCTGCGTGCCAATTCGATCAACGCAGGCAAATCGCTGCTGCGTACAGGACGAACGATCATGCTATCTCCTTGAGCGTCGGCGTCTGCCGGCGCGAAACTCTGCTAACGCATCAATCCCGAAACGTCTGTTGCCAGACCTCAGACCGCGACCAGGCGCACGCTCGCGCCCTCGCCCACACCCAGTGCATCGGCGGCTGCCAGGCTGAGGCTGACCGGCTTGCCCGGCACCCAGTCGAGCTCCAGCAGCACCGCGCGGTAGTCCTGCAACTGGCCATTGCAGACCAGGTACGGGCGGCTGCCCTTGGCCGGAGCTTCCTCGATTTTCACGGGTACCACGCGGCTTTGCGCGATCGAGCGAATGCCCGAAGTACGCGCATGCAGGGTTGGGCCGCCGTCGAAGATGTCGATGTAGTGCTCGGTTTCGAAGCCTTCACGCATGAGGATGTCGAAGGTGATCTGCGCGCGCGGGTGCACCTGGCCCATGGCTTCCTGCGCTTCATCGGGCAGCAGCGGCACATAGATCGGGTAGTGAGGCATCAGCTCGGCCAGGAACGTACGGCTTTTCAAGCCGCACAGGCGCTCGGCATGGGCGTAGTTGAGGTCGAAGAAATTGCGGCCGATGGAATCCCAGAACGGCGATTCACCCTGCTCGTCGCTGTAGCCGACGATCTCCGTGACCACCGAGTCGGCAAAACGCTCCGGGTGCGCGGCCATGAACAGCAGGCGGCCGCGCGAGTTGAGCTCGGCCCAGCCACTGCTCACCAGTTCCGGCAACACGTAGAAGCTGGTCAGCAGACTGTTGCCGGTCAGGTCATGACACAGCGACAGCACGTGAATCTTGTTGTGGATCTTCAGCTCGCGCGAGGCGTGCACGAAGGTCTCGTTACGAAAGCTGTAGAACGGCTCGGAGTAGCCGGCAGAAGCGACGATGGCGGAGCAGCCCGCCAGCTTGCCGGTTTCACTGTCTTCGAGCACGAAGAAATAGCTTTCTTCGCCGTTGAAGCTGACCTCGGCGGCGAAGGAAGTTTCGGAAGCGGCGATCTTGTCGCCCAGGCGAGCGGTGTCGTCCGGCAGCGAGGTGACACCAATGGGGCTGTCTGCAGCCATGCGCTGCACTTCGTTCAGATCAGCCATTTGCGCGGGGCGCATCACCAGCATGGTGTCACTCCTTTGGAATACGGGCCGTTCACGGCGGCACGGAAAAACGGCAGGCACACAGGCACCTGCACTGAAATCGGCTATCGCCGGCCCGGTCACGACAGGGGCCGGCGAAGGGAACGCAGGTGAATCAGCCCTGGGTCAGGGTGGCCACGGCGCGCTCGAAGCGGTCAAGGCCGGCATCGATGTCGGCATCTTCAACCACCAGGCTTGGCGCGAAGCGAACCACGTCCGGGCCGGCCTGCAGCACCATCACACCTTCCTTTTCGGCAGCGTTGAGCACGTCCTTGGCCTTGCCTTGCCAGGCCTCGGTCAGCACGCAGCCCAGCAGCAGGCCCACCCCACGCACCTGGCTGAACAGCTTGTACTTCTGGCCGATCTGCTCCAGGCGGGTTTTGAAGCGCTCATGCTTGGCTTTGATGCCGGCCAGGGTTTGCGGCGTGTTGATCACATCCAGCACCGCGCAGGCCACGGCGCAGCCCAGCGGGTTGCCGCCGTAGGTGGTGCCGTGGGTACCGACGGCCAGGTGCTTGGCCAGTTCGTTGGTGGTCAGCATGGCGCCGATAGGGAAGCCCCCGCCCAGGCTCTTGGCGCTGGTCAGGATGTCCGGCGTCACGCCGTAGTGCTGGTAGGCGTACAGCGAGCCGGTACGACCCACACCGGTCTGCACTTCGTCAAAGACCAGCAGGGCGTTGTGCTGGTCACACAGCTTGCGCGCGCCTTCCAGGTAGGCCAGGTCAGCCGGCACCACGCCACTCTCGCCCTGGATCGGTTCGATCACAACGGCGCAGGTCTTGTCGGAAATCTGTGCCTTCAACGCTTCCAGGTCGTTGTATGGCACGTGGCTGATTCCGGTGATCTTCGGGCCGAAGCCGTCGGAGTACTTCGGCTGGCCACCGACACTGACAGTGAACAGGGTACGACCGTGGAAGCTGTTTACGGTGGCAATGATTTCGTGCTTTTCAGGGCCGAAGCGGTCATGGGCGACGCGACGGGCCAGCTTGAAGGCGGCCTCGTTGGCTTCGGCGCCGGAGTTGCAGAAGAACGCACGGTCGGCAAAGGTGGCGTCCACCAGCTTGTGGGCCAGGCGCAGGGCCGGCTCGTTGGTGAACACGTTGGATACATGCCAGAGGGTGTTGGCCTGCTCGGTCAGGGCCTTGACCAGTGCCGGGTGGCAGTGGCCCAGGGCGTTGACCGCGATGCCGCCGGCAAAGTCGATCAGCTCGCGACCCGACTGGTCCCAGACTCGGGAACCCTCGCCTCGCACAGGAATGAAGGCCGCCGGAGAATAGTTGGGGACCATGACCTGGTCGAAATCGGCACGTTGCACCGGGGCTTGCTCAACGGACATCTGAGTCTCCTGAAGAGGAACGCTGGCCTGGAAGTGGCGAGCGATGGGGGGATTGTAAGGACTGATCCGCGCCTGTCCTTGCGGCCAAGCGACAACTTGTTACAGCGCAAAACCCAGTTTTGAGAAGGTTTTCGGCAATGCGACAAACACTGTCGCAATCGCGCAGTGTACGGGAGAGAGGGGGCTGGGTGAACGGGTGTTCACAGACAATTCGGGGAAGCGGCGGGTGCAAGTCGTTGGTGTTGTGTTGTGGCGGAAATCGAGCGCCGCGCGGGCGGCGCTCGATATCCGCCCCACCATCACCCTCAAGGCATACCCCCCCAGGCACTCATCCCAAACCCAACCGAAATCTCAGCCCTTTTCGGCAGGCGCCGAACTCAATTCGAACGGGCTGCTGCTACGCCGCTGGTTCCGATCTTCTCGCGGCGTCGCGCCAAAGAAATTGCGGTACGCACTGGAAAAATGCGGCCCGGAAGAGAACCCGCAGGACAACCCGATCTGGATGATCGACTTGCTGGTCTGCATCAGCATCTGCCGCGCCTTGTTCAACCGCAGCTCCAGGTAGTACTGGCTCGGCACACGATTCAGGTACTGCTTGAAGATGCGCTCCAGCTGCCGGCGCGACACGCATACGTGCTGGGCAATTTCATCGGTAGTCAGCGGCTCTTCGATGTTGGCTTCCATCAAAAGAACCGCCTGGGTCAGCTTCGGATGGCTCGAGCCCAGGCGGTTCTGCAACGGAATGCGCTGGCGCTCGCCACCCTCGCGAATGCGTTCGACTACCAGCTCCTCCGACACCGCCCCCGCCAGCTCCGCGCCGTGATCACGGGCCAGCACTGCCAGCATCAGGTCGGTAACGGCCATGCCGCCACAGGCGGTCAGGCGATCACGGTCCCAGTCGAACAGGTGGCTGGTGGCGATGACCTTGGGGAAGCGTTCGGCAAAATCATCCTGCCAGCGCCAGTGCACCGCAGCCCGATAGCCGTCGAGCAGGCCCAGCATCGCCAGCGGATAAACACCAGCGGACAACCCGCCAATCATGCAGCCGCTACGGGCCACCTGCTTGAGCGCCGCCGACAAGGCAGCCCCCATCGCCACAGGCGGTTCATCGGCGAGCAGAAACAGCTTGTGGAAGCCCTCAAGCCGGCCAGTCCACGGCTCGCCAGGCAGGCGCCAGGCACTTTCCTGCGCAGGCTCCGCCTGCAGGAACGCCAACTCGTAGACCACGTCCGGATGCACCCGCTGCGCCACCAGCAACACTTCCTCTGCCAGCGCCAGGGTCAAGGGCCTGGTGCTGGGCCAGATGAGAAAACCGATTCGCTGGGTGGTCATAGGGTGCGGTCCGAAACCTGGGGTCGTTCGAGTCTGTGCGCCGGGTCAGGCTGCGCTCGCCGCGCAGCATGCCCTATTCTGGTGCAAAAATGCAGCTTTTACTTCAGGCTGCCGGAGAGGAACTGCTTCAAGCGCTCCGACCGCGGGTTGGCCAATACTTCACGCGGGCAGCCGGTCTCTTCGACCAGGCCCTTGTGCAGGAACACCAACTGGTTGGACACCTCGCGGGCAAAGCCCATTTCGTGGGTTACCACCACCATGGTCCGGCCTTCCTGGGCCAGCGCCTGCATCACCTTCAGCACGTCGCCTACCAGCTCCGGGTCCAGCGCCGAGGTCGGCTCGTCGAACAGCATAACCTCAGGCTCCATGGCCAGGGCCCGGGCAATTGCCACACGTTGTTGCTCGCCGCCAGACATGTGCCCGGGGAAAGCGTCCTTGCGGTGGGCGACACCGACCTTGGCCAGGTAGTGCTCGGCTTTTTCCAGCGCCTCTTTCCTGTTCATGCCCAACACGTGCACCGGCGCTTCGATGATGTTTTCCAGCGCGGTCATGTGCGACCACAGGTTGAAGTGCTGGAACACCATCGACAGGCGCGAGCGCATGCGCTGCAGTTGGCGCGGGTCGGCTGCCTTGAGCGCGCCGTCCTTGCCCGCGACCAGTTTCAGCTCTTCGTTGTTGAGCAGGATCTTGCCGGCGTGCGGCTGCTCCAGCAGGTTGATGCAGCGCAGAAAGGTCGACTTGCCCGAACCGCTGGAGCCGATAATGCTGATGACGTCGCCGGCCTTGGCCGCCAGGGACACGCCCTTGAGCACTTCATGGCTGCCATAGCGCTTGTGCAGGTCTTGGACTTCGAGTTTGTACATGCTGTCGATTCTCACAAAGCGGTCAGTGCTTGCGCGGCGCCAGGTAGCCGAGCCAGCGGCGTTCGGCCATCTTGAACAGGCGCACCAGGATGAAGGTCAGGCACAGGTAGAACACGCCCGCCGTGATGTAGGCCTCGAAAGGCAGGTAGTACTGGGCATTGACCGTACGCGCGGCACCGGTGATGTCGATCAGGGTAACGATCGACGCCAGGCTGGTGGTCTGCAGCATCATGATCACTTCGTTGCTGTACTGCGGCAGCGCACGGCGCATGGCCGAAGGCAGCAGGATGCGCCGGTACATCTTCATGCGCGACATACCCATGGCCTTGGCTGCCTCGATCTCGCCATGGGGCGTGGCCTTGAGGCTGCCGGCGATGATTTCGGCGGTGTAGGCGCTGGTGTTGATGCCGAACGCCAGACAGGCACAGAAGGTGGCACTGGACAGCAAAGGCCAGAAGATACTTTCACGCACCGCTTCGAACTGGGCCAGGCCATAGTAGATCAGAAACAGCTGCACCAGCATCGGCGTGCCGCGGATCACGTAGGTGTAGAGCCAGGCGGTGAGGTTGACCACCGGCTGTTTCGACACGCGCATCAGGCCCAGCGGCACAGCCGCCAAAAGACCGAAGAACAGCGAAATCGCCAGCAGCTTGAGGGTGGTCAGCAGGCCGCCGAAATACATCGGCAATGCCTCCCAGACAACGTTGTAGTCGAAGATCATAGTTCAGCTACCTTGACGCCCACCGAATAGCGGCGCTCGAGATACTTCAGGGCCAGCAGCGAAACGCTTGTCAGCACCAGGTACAACGCCGCCACCGCCAGGAAAAAGGTGAAAGGCTCGCGGGTGGCATCGGCCGCCTGCTTGGCCTTGAACATCATGTCCTGCAGCCCGACCACCGAGATCAGCGCAGTGGCCTTGGTCAGCACCAGCCAGTTGTTGGTGAAGCCAGGGATCGCCAGGCGAATCATTTGCGGCACCTGGATGCGGAAGAACACCTGGCGGTTGCTCATGCCATACGCCACGCCCGCTTCCGCCTGGCCCTTGGGGATGCCGAGGAAGGCACCGCGGAAGGTTTCCGACAGGTAAGCGCCAAAAATGAAGCCCAGGGTGCCGATACCCGCAACCAGCGGATTCAGGTCGATGTAGTCTTCGTACCCGAGCAGCGGTGCCACCCGGTTGATGATGTCTTGCCCGCCGTAGAAGATCAGCAGGATCAGGACCAGGTCCGGAATGCCACGGATCACCGTGGAATACAGATCACCCAGCCAGGCCAGCCAGCGCACCGGCGACAAACGCAGCGCCACGCCGATCAGGCCGAGGACAATGGCCAGGGCCATCGACGACAAGGCAAGCTGCAGCGTCAGCCACGCCCCGTCGAGGATGACTGCCCCATAGCCTTTCAACATGTTTGGTATTCCTCAGGGCTTGGGAATGAAAAATGGTGCAAACCTCAGAACCTCTGCTGTTTGCACCATTGCACAGGTCAACCCGATGTCTTAGTTCGAGTCTGGACCGTAGATGTCGAAGTTGAAGTACTTCTTCTCGATTTCTTTGTATTTGCCGTTGGCACGGATGGCGTCGATGGCCGCGTTGATGCGGTCGACGTTGGCCTTGTCGCCCTTGCGCACGGCGATGCCGATGCCGTCACCGAAGTACTTGGCGTCGGTGAATGCCGGGCCCACGAAGGCGAAGCCCTTGCCGGCGTCAGTCTTGAGGAAGCCGTCTTCCAGCAGGGTGGCGTCAGCCACGGTGCCGTCGAGGCGGCCGGCTGCCACGTCCAGGTAAATTTCGTTCTGGGTACCGTAAGGCACTACGGTGGCACCTTTGGCACCCAGTACTTCCTTGGCGAAGCGATCGTGGATGGAGCCGCGCTGCACGCCGATCTTCTTGCCTTTCAGCTCATCCAGGCTTTCGCTGACGGTGGTGCCGTCCTTCATGACCAGGCGCGCCGGGGTCAGGTAGTAGCGCTTGGTGAAGTCGACCGACTTCTTGCGGTCGTCGGTAATCGACATCGACGACAGGATGGCGTCGATCTTGCGCACTTTAAGCGCAGGAATCAGGCCGTCGAATTCCTGCTCGACCCAGGTGCATTTGGCCTTCATCTCTTCGCACAGGGCGTTGCCGATGTCGTAGTCGAAACCGGCAATGCTGCCATCGGGCTGCTTGAAGGCGAAGGGTGGGTAGGCGGCTTCGATGCCGATCTTCAGCGGTTTCTCATCGGCCTGCGACACCAGGGAAAACACGGACAGCGCCAGGGCGCCAAGCAGTGCGAGCTTCTTCATCAGGTAACTCCATCGGTACGGGGCAATACAAGGCAGGTAACCGCTGCCCGATATGCGAATGGGTACAACGCAAGCCGCGCAGGGTCGGTCGAAGACCACGAGCGAGTGACTGGCATTTTAACGACAGCCCACTAGTCGATATTTCTTCAAAGCGACAACTACTTACAGAAGCGCTTGAAACCGCAGCGGGCGATGTTGACAGCCATTGCAAAATATGCAAAAGCGCAAGAAATAGAACCTTTATACCTAGCAATTCCTGGGCCTATTATTGGCAAAGCCTTGTGGTACGGCAAGTGGAGCGTGCTGTGTAGCACAAAAAGGCGGCGGATTTGCACCGAAACCAGGCGGATTTGTTTCCTGCCGCCCCGATCTTGCGCAGGACCGGTGACATATCGGTTACCGATGAATGTCGGGTAACAGTAAAGCAAAAACCCCGCCGGTTGCCCGGTCGGGGTTTCATTCACCAAGGCTGCTGCGCAGCCTTTGCGCCTATCAGGCCGAGGCCAGGTTCATCGCCTTGTGGGTATCGATCAGGTGCTGCACCACCCCCGGGTCGGCCAAGGTCGAGATGTCGCCCAGGGCATCATACTCACCGGTGGCAATCTTGCGCAGGATACGGCGCATGATCTTGCCCGAACGGGTTTTCGGCAGCCCCGGCGCCCACTGGATCACATCCGGCGAGGCGATCGGACCGATCTCCTTGCGCACCCAGTTTTTCAACTCCAGGCGCAGCTGCTCGCTGGCCTCGATGCCGGCATTGAGCGTGACATAGACATAGATGCCCTGCCCCTTGATGTCGTGCGGCACGCCCACCACGGCGGCTTCAGCCACTTTCGAGTGCGCCACCATGGCGCTTTCGATCTCGGCAGTGCCCATGCGGTGGCCGGATACGTTGAGCACGTCATCCACACGACCGGTGATCCAGTAGTAACCGTCCTCGTCGCGCCGCGCACCGTCGCCGGTGAAGTACATGCCACGGAAGGTCTTGAAGTAGGTGTCGACGAAACGGTCGTGGTCGCCATACAGCGAACGCGACTGGCCCGGCCAGGAATCAAGGATCACCAGGTTACCTTCGGCGGCGCCGTCAATCAGGTTGCCCAGGTTGTCTACCAGCGCCGGCACCACACCGAAGAATGGGCGGGTCGCCGAGCCTGGCTTCAGGCCGGTTGCGCCCGGCAGCGGGCTGATCAGGATGCCGCCGGTCTCGGTCTGCCACCAGGTGTCGACGATCGGGCAACGCTCCTTGCCCACAGTCTTGTAGTACCAGTTCCAGGCTTCCGGGTTGATCGGCTCGCCCACCGAACCCAGCAGGCGCAGGCTGGAGCCGTCAGCTCCTTCGACTGCAGCCTGCCCTTCCGCCATCATCGCGCGGATGGCTGTTGGCGCGGTGTACAGAATATTGACCTTGTGCTTGTCGACGATCTTCGACACCCGGGTAATGTCTGGGTAGTTCGGCACGCCTTCGAACAGCAAGGTGGTGGCACCGTTGGCCAGCGGCCCGTAGACGATGTAGCTGTGGCCAGTGACCCAGCCGACGTCGGCGGTGCACCAGTACACCTCCCCGGGGCGGTAGTCGAACACCCGCTCATGGGTCAGCGCGGCATACACCAGATAGCCGCCAGTGGTGTGCAGCACGCCCTTGGGCTTGCCGGTGGAGCCGGAGGTATAAAGGATGAACAGCGCTTCCTCCGCGCCCATCTCTTTCGGCGCGCAGTGGCTGGAGGCGACTTTCATCAGGTCTTCGTACCAGATGTCGCGGTGCTGGTGCCAGGCAATCTCGCCACCGGTGCGCTTGCACACGATGATCTTCTGCACGCTGTTGGTTTCGGGGTTGGTCAGCGCCAGGTCGACGTTGGCCTTGAGCGGAGTACGGCGACCGCCGCGCAAACCCTCGTCGGCCGTGATCACCACCTTCGACTTGCAGTCGATGATACGACCCGCCAGCGCCTCGGGCGAGAAGCCACCGAACACCACCGAGTGGATCGCACCGATGCGGGCACAGGCCAGCATGGCGACCACGGCCTCGGGGATCATCGGCATATAGATGGTGACAACGTCACCGCGGTGAACGTCCTGGCCACGCAGGGCGTTGGCGAACTTGCAGACCTGCTCGTGCAGTTCGCGGTAGGTGATGTTGCGGTGCTCGGAAGGGTCGTCGCCCTCCCAGATGATCGCAAGCTGGTCGCCACGCTCTTCAAGGTGGCGATCCAGGCAGTTGGAGGAAACGTTCAGAGTGCCGTCGGCGAACCATTTGATATCGACGTGGTGGTCGTCGAATGAGGTCTGCTTGACCTTGGTGAACGGCTTGATCCAGTCGATTCGCTGGGCCTGCTCGCGCCAGAAGCCGTCCGGGTTGATCACCGATTGCTGGTACATGGCCTTGTAGGTGGCCTCGTCGGTCAGGGTAGTGGCCGCAACCTCGGGACGAACGGGATACAGTGGAGCCGCACTCATCTGTGTTACCTCGGTGTAATAGTTGTTTTTGTATAGGACCGTTTGTAACTGTACCAGAGCGACAAAAGCCATTCGACGTTGGTAGTAATTTGGCACGCGCGTTCCGGCAGGGCGCTCTGGCGCGGGCATTACAGCCCGGCAAAGAAAAAACGAGGGGATTTACCACAGGATTGTTACAGATTCTGTCAAAACACTTTATCAAAAGACCCACTGTTTCAGCGGCCGCCCTGGTCATAAAATTCACCTCGCCAGCAACGGCAAGGCGATTAACAACTGGTAACAGCCCCCACGAAGGCAAGCGTTAATCCCCCTCTCATCCTGATAGTTAAAACTAGTTGTACTCGCGGCGCCATCAGCGCCGCGTGCCCCCTCACGACCTTAGACAGGTAAATGGAAAATGAAAGCTTTACTGGTATTGGTACTTGGTAGTCTTTGCGGCGCGGCGATGGCCGGCGAAGCCAAAGATGCCGAGCAGATTCCGGTTGAACAGTACAGTTACTCTCAGCACCTGGACATTGCCCGCGTCATTTCCATGAGCGAAGTGCCCAATGTGTGCGAAGTTGTGCCAGCGCGCATGACCTACGAGGACTCCAAGGGCCAAAAGCACATTCTCGAATACCGCGTGATGGGGAACGGCTGCTCCAACGGCTGAAAACCTGTGAATTGGGGGCCCTGCGGGCCCCACTCGCGGGTAAACCCGCTCCCGCAGGTACAGCGCCAGCTTCACGATCGGCGTGGTATCTGTGGGAGCGGGTTTACCCGCGAAGCAGCCCCCGCCGAATTAACAGGCTATCAACTAACTACTTCTTAATTTTCCGACTTGCCCAAGGAGTAATCCCTCAACTTGTTGGCAATCGTAGTATGTGAAACACCCAATCTTTTTCCTAGCGCCCGGCTACTGGAAAACTCCCCCATCAAACTTTCCAGCACCGCTTTTTCAAACCGACCGACAATTTGCGAAAGATCACCTTCCAGCGAAAACTCCCCCAAAGGCTGGCGCACCCCATAATCCGGCAAGCGAATATGTTCGCCCTTGACCACACCGCCGTCGCATAACGAAACCGCCTGGAACAAAACGTTTTCCAGCTGCCGTACATTGCCCGGCCAGTGGTACTGCGCCAGCTTGTCCATGGCCGCCGGTGCCAGACGCGGCATGGCGCAGCCGATCTGCCGGCTGGCCTGGTCGAGGAAATGCTGCACCAGCCCTTCCAGGCCATCCATGCACTCACGCAAGGGCGGGATATGCAGCGACAGTACGTTGAGCCGGTGGTACAGGTCCTGACGAAACTCGCCACGGGCACACAACTCCGACAGATCCACCTGGGTCGCGCAGATCACCCGCACATCCAGGTACACCTCTTCATCGCTGCCTACACGGCGGAAGCAACCATCCTGCAAAAAACGCAGCAGTTTCACCTGCAGGCGCGGGCTCATCTCCCCTACCCCATCCAGGAACAGCGTGCCACCTGCGGTCAGCTCCAGCAGCCCCAGCTTGCCCTCGGCCCGCGCCCCTTCGAATGCCCCAGGGCCATAGCCGAACAATTCGGTCTCGGCCATCGACTCGGGCAACCCGGCGCAGTTCAGCGCCATCAGTGGCGACTGGCCACGCGGGCTGGCCAGGTGGCAGGCACGCGCCAGCAGCTCCTTGCCAGTACCGGTTTCACCCTCGATGAGCAATGGCGCATCGAGTGGTGCCATGCGCCGCGCTTCCCGCACCACAGCGGCCATTACCCGCGAGCTCTGGAATATGCTGTCGAAGCCACGCAACTCCTGCTTGCGCACGTTGTAGATACGCTCGCCAATGCGGTCGGCGCGGTGCAGGGTGAGCACCGCACCGGCCAGAGCCTCGCTGTCATCGTGTTCGGATTGCAGCGGCGCGATATCGGCCAGGAACACATCGCCTTTGACCTTGATGCGCAGCCCGTTGATGCGCGACTGGTTGGCCCGCACCAGTTCCGGCAGGTCGAAGTCCTCCACATAGCGCGCCAGGGGCATGCCTGGCACTTCGTCCACCCGCACGCCCAAAAGCTGCGCCGCAGTGCGGTTGGCGGCGACGATGCTGCCGCCCATGTCCACCGACAGTACCGGAAAGTCCAGCGCCCCCAGCAATGCATTCAGCTCCATGTGTCGGCGTTCGCTGGGCATCAGCCCCACCCGTTTGACGCCGAACACGCCGGTGATCGCTTCAAACTTCGGCCGCAAGGCCTGGAACTGCAGGTTGATCAGGTTCGGGCAGTGCAGGTAGATGGCATTGCCATGGTCACCGCCCACCTCCCCGCGCAGCACGTTGATACCGTACTCGACGAGCAAGTTGAGAATGTCGCGCAGGATGCCGATTCGGTTCTGGCAATGCACCTTGATACGCATGAGGGCTCTCGAAGCGCCAATGTTTTTCAACACCACGCAGAAATTTCGTAAAGATAAGCTGACAAAAACAACCCAAACATCAGCCGCGTGCCCCGAATTTTCCGACACCTGCGCCTTTTTGTAAAATTATCGTTACGAATACCCGGATAACCACTCTGGCCCGAAGCCGCCAACCCCGGTGCAAAACCGCCGGTAACGGGATATTCCTAAGGCATGTCCTGCACATAACAAGAAAAGCCCTCACCAGGAGAGCCTCATGAAACAGACGCAATACGTGGCACGCGAGCCCGATGCGCAAGGCTTTATCGATTATCCGCAGCAAGAGCATGCGGTATGGAACACCCTGATCACCCGCCAGCTGAAAGTGATCGAAGGCCGCGCGTGCCAGGAATACCTGGACGGCATCGACCAGCTCAAGCTGCCGCATGACCGTATTCCGCAGCTCGGCGAGGTCAACAAGGTATTGGGTGCCACCACCGGCTGGCAGGTTGCCCGGGTACCGGCACTGATCCCGTTCCAGACTTTCTTCGAACTGCTGGCCAGCAAGCGCTTCCCTGTGGCCACCTTCATCCGCACCCCGCAAGAGCTGGACTACCTGCAAGAGCCGGACATCTTCCACGAGATCTTCGGCCACTGCCCGCTGCTGACCAACCCGTGGTTCGCCGAATTCACCCACACCTACGGCAAGCTCGGCCTGGCGGCGACCAAGGAACAACGCGTGTACCTGGCGCGCCTGTACTGGATGACCATCGAGTTTGGCCTGATGGAAACGTCGCAGGGTTGCAAGATCTACGGTGGCGGCATCCTCTCCTCGCCCAAGGAGACCGTCTACAGTTTGTCTGGCGAGCCTGAGCACCAGGCCTTCGACCCGATCGAAGCCATGCGCACGCCGTACCGCATCGACATCCTGCAGCCGCTGTACTTTGTACTGCCGAACATGAAGCGCCTGTTCGACCTGGCCCATGAAGACATCATGGGCATGGTCCACAAAGCCACGCAACTGGGCCTGCACGCCCCGAAATTTCCTCCCAAGGTCGCTGCCTGAACGTCCTTGCCGATAACAACTCGAAGCGGAAACCACACCATGAATGCCTTGAACCAAGCCCATTGCGAAGCCTGCCGCGCAGACGCGCCGAAAGTGACCGACGACGAACTGGCCGAGCTGATTCGCGAAATCCCGGACTGGAACATCGAAGTGCGTGACGGCCACATGGAGCTGGAGCGCGTGTTCCTGTTCAAGAACTTCAAGCACGCCCTGGCGTTCACCAATGCCGTAGGCGAAATCGCCGAGGCCGAAGGCCACCACCCAGGGCTGCTGACCGAGTGGGGGAAAGTCACCGTGACCTGGTGGAGCCACTCCATCAAAGGCCTGCACCGCAATGATTTCATCATGTGCGCACGCACTGACAAGGTCGCCGAAACGGCCGAAGGCCGGAAGTAACCACCTGAAAAATGGGGCCCCAGCGGCCCCATTTTTCATAGGGCAAATGTGCGCTGTTCGCCCGCAAAACCGACAAACGACCGGGAAAAAATACAAACTGTCATCCAGACTTGTGTATCCTGCCCCAGCTTTGCAAAGCCTCACACGCGCCTGGCGCAGACTTTTCAATCACTCTTGCGAGGAACGACGAGATGCATGAGATCCCGAATCTTCCCTTCCCAAGCCTGAACCCAGAAGAGCCAACCGTTACCGTCCACGCCGAACCGGCAGCTGCCGTCGAGCAGGATGGTGACGATCAATCCAGCGCCGACCAGGAATAACTGCGCATCCCCGACTGTGTGAAAACGGCTGACCTGCGGGCAACCTCCGTCATCACGTTTTCACACCGTCCAGAACTCACGTAGGCCGTCATGCCCGATTCACCCCGCCCCGTTGCAGTCACGCTGCAAGTCGTCTCCATCGTCCTCTTCACCTTCATCGGCTACCTGAACATCGGCATCCCGTTGGCCGTGTTGCCCGGCTATGTGCACAACGATCTGGGCTTCAGCGCCGTGCTCGCCGGGCTGGTTATCAGCGTGCAATACCTGGCTACCCTGCTCAGCCGCCCTACCGCCAGCCGCATCATCGACAACCACGGCAGCAAGAAGGCGGTCATGTATGGCCTGTTCGGCTGTGGCCTGAGCGGGGTATTCATGCTCGCTTGCGCCTTCCTCACTCAGCTGCCCTGGGTCAGCCTGGCCTGCCTGCTGGTTGGCCGATTGGTGCTCGGCAGCGCGGAAAGCCTGGTGGGCTCTGGTTCGATTGGCTGGGGCATCGGGCGGGTCGGTGCCGAAAACACTGCCAAAGTGATCTCCTGGAATGGCATCGCGAGTTACGGCGCGCTGGCCATCGGTGCGCCGCTGGGCGTGCTGATGGTCAACGGCCTGGGGCTGTGGAGCATGGGTGTGAGCATCATCCTGCTATGTGCGCTCGGCCTGCTGCTGGCGTGGCCGAAACGCGCCGCGCCGATCGTCACAGGCAAGCGCCTGCCGTTCATGCAGGTGCTGGGCAAGGTGTTCCCCCATGGTTCGGGGCTGGCCCTGGGCTCGATCGGCTTTGGCACCATCGCCACCTTCATCACCCTGTATTACGCCAGCCGTGGCTGGGCCAATGCAGCGCTGACCCTGAGCCTGTTTGGTGCCAGCTTCATCAGTGCGCGGCTGCTGTTCGGCAACCTGATCAACCGGATTGGCGGGTTTCGCGTGGCCATCGCGTGCCTGTCGGTGGAAACACTGGGGCTGCTGATGCTGTGGCTGGCGCCCAGCGCCGAACTGGCATTGGCGGGTGCAGCGCTGAGCGGGTTTGGCTTCTCGCTGGTATTCCCGGCGCTGGGGGTTGAGGCAGTGAACCAGGTATCGGCGGCCAACCGCGGGGCGGCGGTGGGGGCGTATTCGCTGTTCATCGATTTGTCGCTGGGGGTGACCGGGCCGCTGGTGGGCGCGGTGGCGGCGGGGTTCGGGTTTGCTTCGATGTTTCTGTTTGCGGCGGCTGCGGCTGCTTGTGGGTTGGTGCTGAGCCTGTATTTGTATCGCCAGGCGCGCCGGCGTAGAGACCGTACAGCAGAAGGCTGACAGTTGTATTGCCGGGGCGGGCCTCTTCGCGGGTGAACCCGCTCCCACAGGTACAACACTGCCCTCAGGCCCTGTGACATCCCTGTGGGAGCGGGTTCATCGAGGCGTCGAACCGCCGCGAATGGGGCTGCCAAGCAGCCCCTAGGCGCCCTGTTGGTCAGCGCTGGGCGTACTGCAACACCACTTCCAGTGGGTGACGCATCTTGCGCTCGGTCATGCGTTTGACCTGGCTGCGGCACGAGTAACCGGTCGCCAACGGCTCTCCCTCCTTGTCCAGCTTGGTCGCCCACGACTGCTCGAAGATGGTCCGCGAGGTTTCCTGGTTGCGCGCCTCGTGCCCATAGGTGCCGGACATGCCGCAGCAGCCAGTGGCCTCGGTTACCAGGTTCAGCCCCAGGCGGGCGAACACCTGCTCCCACTGTCGGGTACTGGCCGGCACATTGGTCTTCTCGGTGCAGTGCGCCATCAGGCGGAAATTGCCCGGGGCGGTCGGTGCCTGCTCGGGCAGCACATCCATCAGCCATTCCTGCGGCAGCAGCACCTTCGGGCAACCCTCCAGGCCTGGCACCTTCTGGTACTCCTGGCGATACACCAGGGTCATCGCCGGGTCCAGGCCCACCAGCGGCACACCACAGTCGGCCAGGGCCTTGAGCTGGGTGCCGTTGCGGACCGCCGCCTTGGCGAACGCCCCAAGGAAGCCCTGCACATGCAGCGGCTTGCCGTTGGCGCTGTACGGCGCCAGGAACACCCGGTGGCCCAGGCGATGGGCCAGGTCGATGAAGGCCGACAGCAACGGTGTTTCGAAGTAGCGGGTAAAGGCATCCTGCACCAGCACGATGCTGCGCTCGCGCTGGGCCGGAGTCAGTTCACGCAGGGCCGGCACGCTGGCCACGCCGACATGGCAGCGGGCCAGGGTGGCCTGGAAGTTGAAGCGGCTGATCAGCGGGCTGTCGACCATGCCGACCTTGTCCGCCAGCAGCTTGCTCACGAATCCGGAGCCCATCACCGCGTTGTACAGCCCCGGTGCATGCGCCAGGTACGGGATGGTGAACTCCAGCGAACCGATCAGGTAGTCACGCAGCGGGCGCTGGTAGCGACCGTGGTACAGCTCGAGGAAGCGCGAGCGGAAGTCCGGCACATTGACCTTGATCGGGCACTGGCCGGCGCACGACTTGCACGCCAGGCAACCGGCCATGGCGTCGTACACTTCATGGGAGAAGTCTTCCTGGCCCTGGCTGCGCGCACGGTTGTTGCGCAGGCGTGCCGGCAGGCCCCTGAGCCACGACACCTTGTTGCGCGCCGCAGCCAGCACGTCGATGTTCGCTGCGCCTTGCAGGCGCAGCCACTCGCGCATCAGCGAGGCACGGCCCTTGGGCGAATGCTGGCGTTCACGGGTGGCCTTCCACGACGGGCACATGGCGTCGTTGGGGTCGTAGTTGTAGCAGGCGCCGTTGCCGTTGCAGTGCACGGCGCTGGCAAAGTCCTGCCAGACACGCTCGTCGATGGTGCGATCAAGGTCGCCGCGCAGGGGCACGCCATCGACCTTGGTCAGGCCTTCGGCGCTGTCTGGCGGCGTGCAGATCTTGCCGGGGTTGAGCTGGTTGAAGGGGTCGAAGGCGCCCTTCAGGCGCTGCAGCGCCGGGTACAGTTCGCCGAAGTATTCCGGCACGTACTCCGAACGCAGACCCTTGCCATGTTCGCCCCACAGCAGGCCGCCGTAGCTTTTGGTCAGTGCCGCCACGGCGTCGGAAATCGGCTTGACCAGTGCTGCCTGGGCCGGATCTTTCATGTCCAGTGCGGGGCGCACATGCAGTACGCCAGCATCGACGTGGCCGAACATGCCATAGGCCAGGCCGTAGCCATCGAGCAAGGCACGGAAGTCGGCAATGTAGTCGGCCAATTGCTCTGGCGGCACGGCGGTGTCTTCCACGAAAGGCTGCGGCCGCACCTCGCCTTCGACGTTGCCCAGCAACCCGACCGAGCGCTTGCGCATGACGTAGACGCGGGTAACCGCTTCAGATCCCTCGGCCAGGGTATGGCCCAGGCGCTCGACACTGGTATCGGCTTGCAGGTGCTCGACAAATGCCTGCACCCGGGCGTTGACCTCGGCCGGCTCGTCGCCGCAGAACTCCACCAGGTTGATACCCAGGGTCGGGCGCTCGGGGTCGGCCGGGAAGTATTCGGCAACGCTGTGCCAGACGATATCCTTCATCGCCAGCATCAGCACCTTGGAGTCGACGGTCTCGATCGACAGCGGCTTGTGCGCCATCAGCGCATTGGCGTCACGCAGGGCATCCATGAAGCTGGTGTAGCGCACGTTGACCAGCACCGCGTACTTGGGAATCGGCAGCACGTTGAGCTTGGCCTCGACCACGTAGCCCAGCGACCCCTCGGCGCCGCACAGCACGCTGTTGAGGTTGAAGCGGCCCTGCTCGTCGCGCAGGTGCGCCAGGTCGTAGCCGGTCAGGCAGCGGTTGAGCTTGGGGAAGGTGGTTTCGATCAGTTCGGCCTGGGTTTCCTGGATATCGCGGGCCATGCGGTACACCTCGCCGACCCGACCGGGCGTGGCGCAGGCCTGCTCCAGCGCAGCATCGTCGATCGGCAGGCTGTGCAGGTGCTCGCCACCCAGCAGCACGCTGTGCAGTTCCAGTACGTGGTCGCGGGTCTTGCCGTAGGTGCAGCTGCCCTGGCCGCTGGCGTCGGTGTTGATCATGCCGCCGACAGTGGCGCGGTTGGAGGTGGACAGCTCAGGGGCGAAGAACAGACCGTGGGGCTTGAGCGCAGCGTTGAGCTGGTCCTTGACCGTACCGGCCTGCACCCGCACCCAACGCTCCTCGACGTTGATTTCGAGGATCTTGTTCATGTGCCGCGACAGGTCGACGACGATGCCGTCTGTCAGCGACTGGCCGTTGGTGCCGGTGCCGCCGCCACGCGGGGTCAGCTTGACGTCCTGGAAGCGCCCTTCCCCCATCAGTGCAGCAACCCGCGCCACATCGTCGGCGTCCAGCGGAAACACCGCCGCCTGTGGCAGACGCTGGTAGATCGAGTTGTCGGTGGCCAGCACCGTGCGGGTGCCGTAGTCGGCACTGATCTGGCCGCGGAAGCCGCTGTTGCGCAGGGCTTCGAGGAATTCGGGGTAGTTGGCGCCGGGTGCAACGGTGGAAAGCTGGGCGATCATCGAAGGATGGCCTCTTGATATAGGCTAATTCACGGGATTCCTGTCGTCCCGGCATGGGTGTTTGCATGCAGGGATGACGTATAGACCAATGTTCCTGTAGTTTGGCGTCAGGGGCAAACGGATAATCCTGCCGCTATCAATGACTTTTATGAATGAATTACCGCCACCTGACACCGTCCATGTCGCTGCTGCTGGCTTTCGAGGCCGCCGCCCGGCATGAAAGCTACACCCGCGCCGCCGCCGAACTGTCGCTGACCCAGAGCGCGGTCAGCCGCCAGGTGCAGGCACTGGAGCAGCAACTGGGCCTGACCCTGTTCCGCCGTGAAGGGCGCCAGGTGCAGCTGACCGATGTTGGCCGCCTGTACCAGCGCGAACTCAGCGAGGCACTGGGGCGCATCCGCAGCGCCACGCTGCAGGCGCTGGCCTATCAGTCGGGGGTCGGCACCTTGCGCCTGGCCACCCTGCCCACCTTTGGTTCGAAGTGGTTGTTGCCCAGGCTTCATGAGTTCTACAGCGCTCACCCAGGGATGCTGGTGCACATTCATTCAAGGATCGAAGCTATCAACTTCGACACCAGCGAGATCGATGCGGCCATCGGCGTAGCCAGCCATGACCTGCCAGGGCTGATCTGCCATCGCCTTCACGCCGAGGAACTGGTGGTCATACTGCCGCCGGAAGCCGGCACAGATACTCAAGGCTGGGGCCCGGCACGAATCAGCCAGGAAGTGCTGCTCAACGTAGCGAACAACCCGCATGCCTGGGGCGAGTGGTTCTCGCACCACAGCCTGCCGCACCGGGGCATGCGCCTGGGGCCCAGTTTCGAGCTGACCTCGCACCTGATCCAGGCGGTACGGGCCGGGATCGGGATCGGCCTGGTGCCGAGAATCCTGGTTGACGAGGAATTGAGCAAAGGCGAGTTGTTTAGCCCAGGCAGCGCCATTGCCAGCCAGCGTAGCTATTACCTTGTCTACCCTTCGCGAAATGAAGCGCTGCCGTCGCTGAAAGCTTTTCGTGGCTGGCTGCTGGGGCAGATATAGGGAGTAAGCATTCCTGGAATTGTGCCTGCCCCCCTATCATTCATTCGGGGATGTTAACGTTCCACATATATGCCGCGCGCTGCATGGCCGCCTCGGTCAACGCCATACGCTGATCACGCAACCAGTCCGCCTCCCATTGGTTAAATGCCTCCATGCCCTCTGCATCATCTGCCTCATGTAACCGATTCTTTTCGATGATTCGTTGTGCTGGTAACTTGAAGCGTGCAGGCGACGTCCGCTCAAGGTATTTTCGCCAGTACGCTTGCTCACAAAACCATGGGGCCATTTCGGCAACCACTTGATGTTCCCGGATGTCCCTCAACACCCTAGGACGGTCTACAGCCCTTCGGTCAAACTCACGGGTAAAACGCATAACAGGACGGCGAATGGGAAGTTGCAGGTCATCGTACAGCTCGATTCGATACATCAACTGCACGTCGACCGACTTCGCAGCCATTCCCAATTCAAAAGCATGCATCGAAGAAAACTCATCCAGCTTTTGCATCCGCCAAAATTGACCACCGACCCTCAACAACTCTGCCTCCGAGTGAGCTTCAGGATTTCGGATAAGCCCCCACGTCTGAATCTTCATCTCAAGATCGATAAAATGAGAGAGCGCATCATCACCACAGGTATTGACCTCCGACTCCCTGAAGAAATCAGCCCTGAAGCTGTATTGCTCCCGGGTGTCGGCCATCAGTTTTTCCCTGCCTGCATTCAACCCAGCTTCCTGTGCCAGCTCGTTCTCAACGATCGTGGCAAGTTCATCCTCTGTGATCACAAGCGAATCTCCGGCATCCTTGATCGCCTCCATCATCTCCTGCACCCGATAAGCAAGCTCATTCGCACCGTTATCAGAGGCGAACTCTGCAGAGGTACTCAAGCGTTTGAGGAGGTCGAAAAAATTATGCGAGCCGGGCAGTTCTTCAATACTCTGCCACAACGATGCCAGCTCGTCCCTGAACTCCGGATCCACAGCGTCCTCCCACTGATAACGCTGAGGCACAGGATTCAGAATACTCTCCGGGTCATACCACCGCCTCTCTGCTTCACCGCGCATTCCTACCCGGAATCTTCCCCTGCGCACGATGGGTGACGCCCAAAAATCCGGATCGAATGAAGTGATCGTACTGTCCGTCAGTTCAAACCTTGACAATTTCTGGTGCCTCAACACTCCCCCCGGCATGCTCGGGAGCCGGGTAGAACAAAGCAACAATGACCTCAACTCCGGCATCCCGCTGATTGAAAAGCCAACGTTCAGCGGGTTATTCGACAAGTTCAGGTACAACAGCGCCGTGCAACTCTCCAGCACCTCCACCTGCCGGGCGTCCAGTTTTATTCTGTTCCCTGACAAGTCCAACGACGTCAACTGGCCACAAAGAAAGGGGGGCAAGGAAATTTTGCGAATTTGACCATTGGTCAGGTCAAGCGCCTGCAAGTTCGGGAACGCACGCAGAAAGTTTCCAGAAATTTCCGTCAATTCGGAGTCTCTCAGCGCGAACTGGGTCACGTGTGGGAAGACGATGGACTCCGGTAGCTCAGGAAGTTGCTGAAACCCCATCCCGATATCCCATAGCGCGCTTGGCACCTTGAGATCCAGAAATTTTCCGAGTATCGAAAGACGCCACCGCGCAATCAGTGTTTTGCGAAAACCATAACGCGCCAACCATTCAAGCTTGAACGCTCCGAGCCGCTGCCAACGCGTCAAGCTGGTTTTCAATATTTTAAGCTGGCTCTCAAATTCACGTATTGCCGTCTCGGCATTCTCAGGCCCTGCGGCACTGAGCCACGCCTCGATCTGCTCGTCACTGGCGCCGGCGCACAACGTTCGTAGCCGGGTTGGCAGCGCGGCGGGCGGGCGGCTGCCGAACAGCCGGCCACCGCCTGAAAGTGGATAACCTATCCTGCCATCATCCAGACGTCTGGGCAGCAAGAAGGGCGCCGAAGGTTGATCACCTCCGAACAGGCTCTCGATGTCCTGCCGGCCTGTCATCCACTGCCTTGCCACTGCTTGCCGAAGGTTGACGGCAAAGGGCTCTGCAATCCCCATGGCAGCACGCTCTGCTGTGCTGAATGCATCGGCCAGGGTTTCAAACAATTCTCCGGGTGTACTTTCATCGTTGCCCTGCGCATCTCGCAACCAGAATGCACCGTCCTGGTAAAGCAAGCTTGATGCAGTGGACTGGTTACTTGGCGCGGGCAATGCCAAGCGGCCTTGCGCATCTATCAAGTGCCAGCTTTTGTCAGCAGGCACGCCAGGCAGCCCCTGCACAAGCTTGAGGATAGCCCTGGCAAAATCGAACGTCTGCGGCACGTCGATCCACAAGCCTTCCCCCACTCGCGTCACCCTTATGCGCAAAACCCGCTCCCGCGCAGCCAGCGCCATGGCCAGCGGCACACGCCCCGATTCGGCCATCTGGGTGCGCTGGGCCTCACTCGCTTCGGCCAGCACCTGCTGCGCAGCCAGCTGGTGCAGGCTGGCAAAAGCCCGCCGCAAAGGGCGAGTGGTTTCATCCATCACGTCCAAAGGCTCATAGAGCATCTGGAACAGCTGCCGTCGATGATCGGCAACGACTTGCGCCAAGCCTTCATCCGCCAACCCGGCGGCACCGGGAAGCTCATGCGCTTTGAGCAACAAAGGCCGGTCCGCGATCTGCTCACCGGAACGCAAGCATCGCTGCAGATCAGCCACGCGCTCGGCCATCAAAAACCGGTTTACCGTATCAATCAGCTCAACCTCGGGCGCCTGGCCAAAAACGTGCAAAGCCCTCAGGTGCAGGTCGCTGAGGCCATGCACGGCAATCACATGATCAACCAAGCTGCGTGGAAGCCGAGCGCACGGGCCGCCCAGTCGGCTGAACATCCGTTGAGTATCACTCCATTGCTCTGGCCGTTCGCTCCAGAGCCGCCATGCCCCGGCGCCATTGTGCTCCAGCTGAGGCGAATGATTCGCGTGCGGACGAAGGTACCATTCCCCGTCAACGCGCTCACTCACCTGGTAGTAAGCCCCATCCATCTCAATCCAGCTTTGCGCGTCCTGACGGTAGATCCCCTGCGCATCAACCACCGCAGTCACCGGTGGTGGCTGACTTACATAAGGCGCAAGATCCTGGTTCCACAGCTTTTCACTGCCGTCCTCCAATACAGCAGGCACCATGTCATCGACCATTACCGCTCGCTGCCACGCGTGTCGCACGGCAACACCTCCAACACCCACCGCTGCCACCATCGCCAGGGTCTTGCCCACGTTGAGCAGATGGTCCAGCGCTGCGGCGTCGTCGCCCTCGCGCCAACCCGCCGCGGCTTGAAAGGTTTCGTCCAGCAGGTCCCAGGCCATCACGGCCAGCAAGATAACTCCCAGCTGTGGAACAAACAGGCTGGCAAGCGTCAATCCCGCCCATCCCTCAGCGGCGATTCGCCGGTCATGCTCCGCCTGCGCTGCACTGTCGATCTGGGCTACAGGCACCGCAATCATGGCTGCGTCATGCTTGATCTGCCTGATCCGCCTGGCCGCTAGCCCCTGGAATAGCGAATCCAGGTCACGGGTCATGTGTTGATCCAGGTCTCGGGTAGCAAAATCAGCAACATCGCCCAGTCGCTTCTGCACTTCGGAAAAAAAATGCTGGCTGTCACGTCTGCGCACAAAGCGACTGAAGAACTTGCGATACTGCTCATCGCGCAAGCGACGCCCCAGCACCCTGCGTGCAAATCCTTCAAGATCGTCATTCACGCTCCACGGGCCCTGCGGATCCGCAGGTATGTAAACCAGTACGGCTTGGCTGGTATTACGTAAAACGCCCTCATCGATCACATCGAACACTACAATCTGCTGAAGCTCGCAACCGAGTGCCTGCAGTTTCTTGGCAACGACCGGAGCACCTGCCAGTCGACCGGGGCGACCTTGGCGGTAGAGACCGATCACCCACTCCAGTTGCAGTTCGCTGAGAATGCCGTCCGAGCGCGCTTTGAAGGCGTCGACCAGCATCATCGAGCGGATCTGCCTTTGCAGCGACTCAGCGAAGCTGTGCTCGCCTTCACCTCGACTTCGAGGCGCCTCCAACACCGATTGCAAATGGCTCTGGTATTTCCCGCCTATATCAAGGCTGCGGCACGCCTGAATGAATGCCCTGGCCGAAGGCTGCGCAATTTTCTGCCCTGCCAGATCGACCAGGCTATCCGCATTCATGCTGATGTGGTCCTTGCTGAAGTTCTGCAATGCCGCCCATAACAATGGAGTGTCGTACCAGTCGCGCTCTTGTATCGGTAGTCGACTCGTCGTCCAATGCACCGAAGGCGATGAATAGGTGTACCACTGGCGCAGGAAAAGCTTGTCCGGCGGCGCATTCAGCCCTACCTGAGCGGCAACGTGTTTGCGCGCAAACTCATCGATGCCCTGCACCCTGGAAAAGGTTGCGCAGAGCTGGCGTCGCGCGGCTAGCCCGGCGTGCAATGCCTCGCTCAGCAATGCAAAGTGCGTCGGGTTCAGCTTTTTCAACCAGCCAGGAAGCCGACTGGCAATAAAACTGTCCTGAAAGCTGCGCAGTTGTTCAGTCACATCGGACTGCGTGGAGTGATCGTCGTAAGCCATATCTGCCTGGAACCCCGTTCATGAGTAGCTCCAGCATCGGCAGCGGCAACCTGCACCAGGCGGTATCCGGTTGCCACCTGTCATTATCCCCCGTGCGCACGACGATCGATGGCACCTTTGGACAAGGCAAAAAAAACCCGAAGCCAGTCACCTGGCTTCGGGTTGGGTGGTCAGCTACAGCGGCTTATTTGGCCACGCTAGCGGCAGCCGCACTGCGTCGCGGTTTGACCATGTAGATCACGAACATCGCAAACAGCCACACCGGGATTGCATACACGGAAACCTGGATACCCGGGATCATCAGCATGATGCCAAGGATCAGCACCACGAAGGCCAGCACGACATAATTGCCGTACGGGTACCACAGCGCCTTGAACAGCGGCTTCTGGCCGGTGCGGTCCAGATGCTGGCGGAACTTCAGGTGCGAGTAGCTGATCATCGCCCAGTTGATCACCAAGGTGGCCACCACCAGCGACATCAGCAGTTCCAGGGCGTTTTGCGGCATCAGGTAGTTGAGCAGCACGGCAACCAAGGTAACCGCAGCCGACACCAGAATCGAACGCACCGGCACGCCGCGCTTGTCGACCTTGGCCAGCGACGCCGGGGCATCACCCTGCTCAGCCATGCCCAGCAGCATGCGGGCGTTGCAATAGGTACCGCTGTTGTACACCGACAGCGCCGCAGTCAGTACCACGAAGTTGAGCAGGTTGGCGGCAACGTCACTGCCCAGCAGCGAGAACACCTGCACGAACGGGCTGCTGCCATAGCTGCCACCCGAAGCGTCGATACTGGCGACCAGGGTGTCCCACGGCGTCAGCGACAGCAGCACCACCAAAGCGCCGACATAGAAGATCAGGATGCGGTAGATAACCTGATTGATGGCCTTGGGGATCACGGTTCTCGGCTTGTCGGCCTCGGCAGCGGTGAAACCGAGCATTTCCAGGCCACCAAAGGAGAACATGATGAACGCCAGGGCCATGACCAGCCCGCTGACGCCATGCGGGAAGAAGCCACCGTGCGACCACAGGTTGGTGATCGAGGCGTCAGGGCCACCGCTGCCACTGGTGAGCAGGTAGGCACCCAGGCCGATCATGCTGACAATGGCCACGACCTTGATGATGGCAAACCAGAATTCGGCCTCACCGAAAAACTTCACGTTCATCAGGTTGATGGCGTTGATCAGCAGGAAGAACGCCGCCGCCGTGACCCAGGTGGGGATCTCCGGCCACCAGTAGTGAACATACTTGCCGACCGCCGAAAGCTCCGACATGCCCACCAGGATGTACAGCACCCAGCAGTTCCAGCCCGACAGGAAGCCGGCGAAACCACCCCAGTAGGTGTGGGCGAAGTGGCTGAACGAGCCGGCCACCGGCTCTTCGACGATCATTTCGCCAAGCTGGCGCATGATCATGAAGGCGATGAAGCCGCAGATGGCGTAGCCAAGGATCATTGACGGGCCGGCGGATTTCATCACGCCTGCCGAACCGAGGAACAGGCCGGTACCAATTGCACCGCCGAGGGCGATCAATTGGATGTGACGGTTCTTCAGGCCCCGCTTCAGCTCGCCTGAATGCATGTTTTGTCCACTCATGAACGAAGTCACCTGCATTGTTTTTATCTGTGACGGAATCGGACCCACCGCGCTCGTGGCGCAGCGGAATGGGCAAGGTGGTTACCTTGGGTTTCTTGACCTCGGTTGCCGCCGAAGCGGATCAGCCGGGCGTGATCAAGAGTGCGCGGTACGCAAAGGAGTCACAGGTAAAACGCGGCGCACTGTATACCCCTGCAAACGCGCAGGCGTCAACGCGTTGCATCGTTTCCTTGGGAAAAAACGCAGCGATCCTGTGGTATGGGCCTTGAAAGGCGGAGTGATCGGCGTACATGGCGCCTCCATTTGTTGTTTTGTCAGCCAGGCTCTGTGGACGGGCTCTTGCACGGGGCAATGGCGGCTATAACACCGTGGTACGGGGGTTTGGGCAAGGGTGGGCAAGGGCCGCGCGGCGGGTTTGGGGCAGGCGTAGCGGCAAGGTTTGTTTACAGGATTGGGCATCTTCTGAAACGCGAAGTGAAATGGCTCAGGTTTGTATAGATTTCTTTACAGCGTGGTTCGGGAACTTGCCAGTCGTCCGAAAAAATTCTTTTGCTTCAGTATGTTAGGGCTGCTTTGCAGCTCCGGGTTCTCAACAGGCATAAAAAAACCAGCCCGAAGGCTGGTTTTCTCTATCGCAAAGGCTGATCAGCCACGCGGCTTGCCGCGACCACGGCCGGCCGGCTTGGCGCCGTCAGGCTTGGCCGGACGCTTGCGCATATCGCTCGGGCGTTCTGCCACGGCGCTGCCACGGCTGCCCTTGCGCGGGGCTTCTTCACGCGGCTGACGCGCTGGGCGCTCGCCAGCAGCGGCACCTTCCTGGGCAGGGCGCAGGCTGCGCACGCGCTCGCCACGGCCCAGCGGACGGGACGATTTGCGCTGCAGGCGCTCCATCTTGTCCTTGGCCTTGAGGTTCAGGGTCGGCAGCGCTACCGGCTGCAGGCCAACCTCGGCGGCAAGGATGTCGATTTCGCCCTGGCTCATTTCGCGCCAGCGGCCCATCGGCAGGTCGGAGTTGAGGAATACCGGGCCGAAACGCACGCGCTTCAGGCGGCTGACCACCATGCCCTGGGATTCCCACAGGCGACGTACTTCACGGTTACGGCCTTCCATCACCACGCAGTGGTACCAGTGGTTGAAGCCTTCGCCACCCGGTGCCTTCTGGATGTCGGTGAACTTGGCCGGACCGTCTTCCAGCATTACGCCGGCTTTCAGGCGCTCGATCATTTCGTCGTCGACCTCACCCCGCACACGTACCGCGTACTCACGGTCCATCTCGTAGGACGGGTGCATCAGGCGGTTGGCCAGTTCACCGTCGGTGGTGAACAGCAGCAGGCCGGTGGTGTTGATGTCGAGGCGACCGATGTTGATCCAGCGGCCTTCTTTTGGCCGTGGCAAGCGGTCGAACACGGTCGGGCGGCCTTCCGGGTCGTCACGGGTGCAGATTTCGCCATCGGGCTTGTTGTACATGATCACCCGGCGGGTGGCCTCGGCGGCCTCCTCGCGCTTGATCAGCTTGCCGTCCACGGCAATGGCGTCGTGCAGGTCGACGCGCTGGCCGAGGGTAGCAGCAACGCCATTGACCTTGATGCGGCCCTGGCTGATCCAGGCCTCGACGTCACGGCGTGAACCGACGCCAATGCGCGCCAGCACTTTCTGCAGCTTTTCGCCGGATGGAGGGGTGATCTCGGTATCTTGCAGGTTTTGCTCACTCATCTGGGCACCTCCCGGTGTAGGAATGAAAACAGGTTTCTGGCGACGAATGCGCCAAAAGGCCGCGCATCATACGCGGTTCGGCGGGTGAACGCACTGGAGCGTAGAGGGTTTTGTGGGCATTGGCAGGGGTTTCTGCCAGATGGTGATGTGGAGGCACTGCCGGCCCTATCGCCGGCAAGCCAGCTCCCACATGGAGATCACAGGTCCTGAGAGTGGTGCGATCCCTGTGGGAGCTGGCTTGCCGGCGATAGGGCCGGTGCAGGCAACTGCAGAGTCAGGGCTGTACCTTGCCCTGTTCTTCCACCGACACCACAGGCTCCTCTTCCCGCAAATCATCAAAGTCGGTCTTCAGCCCTTCCTCCATGGCATCCAGCTCCACCAGCAAGCTGCGGAAACTGGTCTCATCCTTCGGCTCTGCAGGCTCTTCGTCTTCACCAAGGCTGGCATCGGCCAACGCCTGCAGGTGTGCCGGCACCGGCGCATCATCCGGGTCCAGCAACGGCTCAGGTTCCATTTCCCGCAGGTCGGCCAAAGCCGGCAGGTCTTCCAGGCTCTTCAGGTTGAAATGGTCGAGAAACGCCTTGGTAGTGGCGAACATTGCCGGCCGGCCGGGCACTTCACGGTAGCCAACCACGCGAATCCACTCGCGCTCCATCATGGTCCTGATGATATTGCTGTTTACCGCCACGCCGCGCACGTCCTCGATCTCGCCACGGGTGATGGGCTGACGGTAGGCGATCAACGCCAGGGTTTCGAGCAGCGCACGCGAATAGCGCTGTGGGCGCTCCTCCCACAGGCGACCGACCCAGGGGGCATAATCCTCGCGAATCTGCAGGCGGTAGCCGCTGGCTACCTCCTTGAGCTCGAAGGCGCGGCCACTGCACGACTTGCCCAGCACCTCCAGGGCCTGCTTGAACACCCTGGGCTCTGGCCGTTCGGCCTCTTCAAGCAGTTCGTACAGACGCTCCAGTGATTGCGGCTTGCCCGAAGCCAGCAGAAAGGCTTCGATCAGCGACGCCAGGTCGCGGGGTTCATTCAGGTTCATCAGGTTCTTCAACAAGCGCCGGGCGAAGCCGCACGTGAATGGCGGCGAAAGGTTCATTCTGCAGCAGTTCAATCAGCGATTCCTTGACCAGCTCGAGAATCGCCATGAAGGTCACCACCACGCCCAGCTTGCCTTCCTCCGCGGAAAACAGCTCGACGAACGGGACAAAGGCGCCACCCTTGAGCCGTTCCAGCACCTGGCTCATGCGCTCGCGGGTAGACAAGGTCTCGCGGCTGATCTGGTGGCTCTCGAACAGGTCATTGCGGCGCATCACCTCGCTCATGGACATCAGCAGCTCTTCCAGGCTGACCTGGGGCAACAACTTGCGAACCTTGGCCTGCGGCGCTTCCAGCCGTGGCACCACGACCTCACGACCAAGCCGCGGTAGCTCGTCGATGCCTTCGGCAGCGGCCTTGAAACGCTCGTACTCCTGCAGGCGGCGGATCAGTTCGGCGCGCGGGTCGCCCTCCTCCTCCTCGACGTCGGCCGAGCGCGGCAGCAGCATGCGCGACTTGATCTCGGCGAGCATGGCCGCCATCACCAGGTACTCGGCGGCCAGCTCCAGGCGCACGCTCTTCATCAGTTCCACGTAGCCCATGTACTGACGGGTGATCTCCGCCACCGGGATGTCGAGGATGTCGATGTTCTGCTTGCGGATCAGGTACAGCAACAGGTCCAGCGGGCCTTCGAAGGCTTCGAGGATGACTTCCAGGGCGTCTGGCGGGATGTACAGGTCCAGTGGCAGCTCGGTCAGGGCTTCGCCGTAGACCAGCGCCAATTGCAGCTGCCGAGGCAGGTCGGCCTGTTCGGCCGGTGCCTCGGGCGCGTCCACCTGGGTCACGCGCTGACCAGGAACGGCGAGGGATCGCCGCAGCCTTCGCGGATCAGCGCAGGCTCATCGCCGGTCAGGTCAATGATGGTCGATGCCTTGAGGTCGCCGTAACCGCCATCGATGATCAGGTCGACATGGTGCTCCAGGCGCTGGCGTATCTCGTACGGGTCGGTCATCGGTTCTTCTTCGGGCGGCAGGATCAGGCTCACGCTCATCAGCGGTTCACCCAACTCTTCCAGCAGCGCCAGCACAATCGGGTTGGACGGTACGCGCAGACCGATGGTGCGGCGCTTTTCGTGCATCAGCAGGCGCGGCACTTCCCGGGTCGCGTTGAGGATGAACGTATAAGGCCCAGGCACATGCGCCTTGAGCAGGCGAAAGGTGGACGTATCGATCTTGGCGAACAGCCCCATTTGCGACAAGTCGCAACACAGCAGGGTGAAGTTGTGCTGCTTGTCAAGCTGGCGCAAGCGCCGAACCCGCTCGATGGCGCCCTTGTCGCCAATCTGGCAACCGAGCGCATAGGCAGAATCGGTCGGGTACACCACCACGCCACCCTTGCGGATGATCTCGACGGCCTGTTTGATCAGGCGCGCCTGCGGGTTTTCCGCATGAATCTGGAAAAATTGGCTCACGTAGTCTTCCTGTTCATACCGCCATAGGCTGTTCATGGCTGAATCGGCGCCACAGAGGTGGCAGGTCCTCGGGCAAGGGCCGGTAGGCACCTATCTCGCCCCAGGTGCCGGGGCCGTGGAAATCACTGCCAGCGCTTGCCAGCAGGCCGAACTCTCGGGTGAGGATGGACATCGTGCCCACCTGCTCGGCTGGCATCATTCCGTTGACCACTTCAAGTGCCTGCCCGCCTGCCTGAATATAGTCGGCAATCAGCCTTCTGCGCTTGCTGCGGGTCAGGTCGTAGTGCATGGGGTGCGCCAGGCTCACCCAGGCTTTGGACTGCCGCAGGGTGGCAACGGTTTCGTCGAGGGTCGGCCAATGCTGCTTGACGTCGCCCAGCTTGCCGGCGCCCAGCCACTTGCGAAACGCTTCGCCGCGGTCCTTGACGTGCCCGGCACGCACCAGGTACTCGGCAAAATGCGGGCGCGCCGGGGCGTTGCCGCTGTCGCCCAGTTCCTGCTGCACGGCGCGGGCGCCGTCCAGCGCGCCGGGCATGCCTTTGGCCGCCAGCCGTTTGTCGATTTCTTCGGCGCGCAGCCAGCGGCCGCGGTGCAACGCCTCGATCGCTGCCAGCAAAGGCGGCGCGTCGAGCGGGAAGTCATAGCCCAGCACGTGGATGGTTGCACCACCCCAGGTGCACGACAGTTCAACGCCACTGACCCAGCGCATGCCCACGTCCCGGCAGGCCTGGCGCGCTTCAGGCAGGCCTTCGAGGGTGTCGTGGTCGGTCAGGGCCAGCGTCTGCACCCCGTGTTCAAAGGCGCGGGCAACCAGTACAGAGGGCGCCAGGGCGCCGTCGGAGGCCGTGCTGTGACAGTGCAGATCAACATTCATGGAGGAGCGCTTTCGCTGGATTCGATGTTTGTTATTATGCCGTCACATCCCGATTCTGGCTGCCATTGTGAAACAATTCATCGATTTCATCCCGCTGCTGCTGTTCTTCATCGTCTACAAGCTCGACCCGCGCCCTGTGGAGGTGGCTGGCCACAGCTTCGAATTCGGCGGCATCTACAGTGCCACGGCCATGCTGATCATCAGCTCGCTGGTGGTCTACGGCGCGCTGTTCCTGCGCCAGCGCAAGCTGGAAAAGGGCCAGTGGCTGACCTTGGTGGCCTGTCTGGTGTTCGGCGGCCTGACCCTGACCTTCCACAGCGAAACCTTCCTGAAGTGGAAGGCGCCGGTGGTGAACTGGCTGTTCGCCCTGGCCTTTGCCGGCAGCCACTTCATCGGTGACCGGGTGCTGATCAAGCGCATCATGGGCCATGCCCTGAGCCTGCCCGATGCCATCTGGGCGCGCCTGAACGTGGCCTGGATCGCGTTTTTCCTGTTCTGCGGTGCGGCCAACCTGTTCGTCGCCTTCACCTTTCAGGAATTCTGGGTCGACTTCAAGGTGTTCGGCAGCCTGGGCATGACCGTGATCTTCCTGGTGGCGCAAGGCGTTTACCTGTCGCGCCACATGCACGATGACCCCTCTACCTCCAAACCCAAGGATTGACATGCTCTACGCCATTATCGCCAGCGACGTCGCAAACTCCCTGGAAAAGCGCCTGGCCGCACGCCCGGCGCATATCGAGCGCCTGCAGCAGCTGAAGGCCGAAGGCCGTGTGGTGCTGGCCGGCCCACACCCGGCCATCGACAGCAACGACCCGGGCGAAGCGGGTTTCAGCGGCAGCCTGATCGTTGCCGAGTTCGATTCGCTGGCTGCGGCGCAGGCCTGGGCCGATGCCGACCCTTACATTGCTGCAGGCGTGTACGACAAGGTCGTGGTCAAGCCGTTCAAGCAAGTGCTGCCTTGATCTGAGACCGCATCGGCTTCTCGCGGCCGGGCCCGCGAAGAAGCTGACCGGTGCGGGCAGTTATACGGTTGCCATCAGTCTGCGGTATCTTTGCCACTGGCGGGCCGAATAGCCGCCGTCAATGGTTGAATTGAGTGAGTCATGAGCGAGCTGTTACTGATTGATGATGACCAGGAACTGTGCGAGCTGCTCGGCAGCTGGCTGACCCAGGAAGGGTTTACCGTCCGTGCCTGTCACGATGGCGTAAGCGCACGCCAAGCCTTGGCCGAGCATGCCCCTGCAGCAGTGGTGCTGGATGTGATGCTGC
This sequence comes from Pseudomonas sp. 8_5_2, assembly GCF_059295255.1. NCBI lineage: Bacteria > Pseudomonadati > Pseudomonadota > Gammaproteobacteria > Pseudomonadales > Pseudomonadaceae > Pseudomonas > Pseudomonas sp. 8_5_2. The sequence goes on along the minus strand of NZ_CM181238.1, from coordinate 1,578,682 downwards.
CCGATGGCAGTGGCCTGGAACTGCTCAAGCAGCTGCGCAGCGAGCATGCCGAACTGCCGGTACTGATGCTGTCGGCCCGCGGCGAGCCGCTGGACCGTATTCTGGGCCTGGAGCTGGGCGCCGATGACTACCTGGCCAAACCCTGCGACCCGCGTGAGCTCACCGCTCGCCTGCGCGCGGTATTGCGCCGCAGCCACCCCACCGCCACCACCAGCCAGGTAGAACTGGGCGACCTGGTGTACAGCCCCGCCCGTGGCGTGGCAAGTATCGATGGCCGCGAGATGACCCTGACCCTGTCCGAAAGCCGCATTCTGGAGGCCCTGCTGCGCCAGCCCGGCGAGCCGCTGGACAAACAGGAACTGGCGCAAATCGGCCTTGGGCGCAAGCTGACCCTGTACGACCGTAGCCTGGACATGCACGTGAGCAACCTGCGCAAGAAGATCGGCCCGCACGCCGATGGCCGTCCGCGCATCGTCGCCCTGCGTAGCCGTGGCTATTACTACTGCCTGTAGTTTGCGGGTCATGGCCATTCTTTACCGAGCCTTTACCCTTCCCTGACTGCGCTTGACGGTGATCTCCCTAGACTGTGCTCATCCGGTAATCACCGGCCTATGAAAGGAGAGACACCATGCGCAAGACCCTTATCGCCCTGATGTTCGCCGCCGCCCTGCCGACCGTTGCCATGGCCATGCCAGAAGGCGGCCCGCGCCACGACGGCCCGCATCACCGCGGTGATGCGCCTTTCCACCAGCTGGACCTGAGCCGCGACCAGCGCCAGCAGATCGGCAAGCTGATGGGCGAGCAGATGAAGCAGCGCCGCGACATCAACGAGCGCTACCTGGCCAAGCTGCCGGCCGCCGACCAGAAAGCCATGAAGGACGAGCTGCAGGCAAGCCGCGCCAAGACCGACAGCGCTGTACGCAACCTGCTCAAGCCTGAGCAGCAGAAGAAGTTCGACGAACTGCAAAAGGAACGCGCCGCCAAGAAAGCCGAATGGCAGGAGTTCCAGGCCTGGAAAGCTGAAAAAGGCAACAAGGCCCAGTAACCTGTCCGCCCAATGCCCGGCCCGCCTCAGTGCGCGCCGGGCTTTTCCCGTTTAGGAGGTGCACTTGCGTTCACTGTTCTGGCGCATCCTGGCCAGCTTCTGGCTGGCCATCACCCTGGTTGCAGGCCTGTCGATCCTGCTGGGCCACATGCTCAACCAGGATGCCTGGATACTCAGCCGCCACCCTGGCCTGAATACGCTGGCCAGCAAGTGGGCCAGACACTACGAACAGGAAGGGCTGGATTCGGCACAACACTTCCTGGAGCGGCGCAAAGACCGCTACAAGATCGACGTGCAGGTGCTCGACGACAGTGGGGAAGCCGTGGTGCCCGGCACCTTCCCGCGCCGCGCGGCCGCGTTCGAGGCGCGCCAGCACAATGACGAGCGACGCTTGCCGTGGCGTCGGCTGACCGAGGAATACACCAGCCCCGACACCGGCGAAACCTACCTGCTGATCTACCGCATCCCCCACCCGGCGCTGGATGCCTGGCACCGCGAAAGCCTGCTGTGGCCACTCAGTGCGCTGGGGATCGCCCTGGTCGTGCTGACTTTGTTCAGCCTGCTGGTGACCCTGTCCATCACCCGCCCGCTCAGCCGCCTGCGCGGCGCCGTGCATGACCTGGGCCAGTCGACCTACCAGCAGAACAGCCTGGCGCAGCTAGCCTCACGGCGCGACGAGTTCGGCGTGTTGGCCAAGGACTTCAACAAGATGGGCGCGCGCCTGCAGAGCACCCTTGGCAGCCAGCGCCAGTTGCTGCGCGACGTTTCGCATGAGCTGCGCTCGCCACTGGCCAGGCTGCGTATCGCCCTGGCTCTGGCCGAGCGTGCCGGGCCGGAGCAGCGGGAAAGCCTGTGGCCGCGCCTGACCCGCGAATGCGACCGCCTGGAAGACCTGATCAGCGAAATCCTCACCCTGGCACGGGTGGATGCCGAACAGGCCCATGCCGAACCGGTCGACATCAACGCGTTGCTGGGGAGTGTGCGCAAGGACGCTCTGCTCAGTGCGCCGGACCAGGAGGTGCGCCTTGAAGCACAGCCGGGGCTGACCTTGCAGGGCTGGCCAACCCTGATCGAGCGTGCCGTGGACAACCTGCTGCGCAATGCCCTGCGGTTCAACCCGGTTGGCCAGCCGATCGAGGTCAGCGCCGTGCGCGAGCAGGACCGGATCGTGTTGAGCGTGCGTGACCATGGGCCGGGGGCGGCAGTGGAGCATCTGGCGCAGCTTGGCGAGCCGTTCTTCCGGGCGCCGGGGCAGGACGCGCCGGGGCATGGGCTGGGGCTGGCGATCGCGCGCAAGGCGGCGGAGCGCCATGGCGGCAGCCTGGTCCTGGACAATCATCCACAGGGTGGGTTTGTGGCCAGGCTGGAGTTGCCCCTGGCGGAAGCAACCGGCAGTTGATGTGATGTAAAGGCACCCGGCCCCTTCGCGGCGATCCGATTCACCCGCGAAGAGGCCGGCAGCCCTGATCAAGCCTTCAGGCCAAGGCTGCGTTACTCACCCCAGCCACTGACGAAATCGGCAGTCTCCAGCACTGGCGCCGTACGCGGTTCGTTCAGCGGCGTACCAACGTACAGGTAACCGATCAGCTCCTCGTTCTCGTTCAGCCCCAGGCCCTTGTGCACATGGGCATCGAACGCCATGTCGCCAGTGCGCCATACCGCCCCGATGCCCTGCGCATGCGCGGCAATCAGGATCCCGTGCGCCGCACAGCCGGCCGCCAGGCGCTGCTCGGACTTGGGCACCTTGAAGTGATCCTGAAGCTTGGCAACCACCACGATCAGCAACGGCGCCCGCAGCGGCATCGCGCGCGCCTTGTCCAGGGCAGCCTGGCTGGCATCGCCCTTTTGCTGCACGGCTTCGGCGAACAGCTCGCCCAGCTTTTCACGGCCCTGGCCTTCGATGGTGAGGAAACGCCACGGCCGCAGCTGGCCATGGTCCGGTGCCCGCAGGGCAGCCTGGAACAGCGCCTCGCGCTGGGCGGCATTGGGCGCCGGTTCGGTCAGGCGTGGCACGGATACACGGTTGAGCAATGCGTCGAGAGCCTCCATCGGCTACCCTCCTGGCAGTTGAATGTGCGGCCATTCTAGCGTTTACATCACCAGACCCATAGGTAGAATGGCGCCCTTCCGTTTCGAGTCAGAGCAGATCACATGGCGTTGCCGACCTTAAGGATCATTGGTTTCATCATCGGCATCTTCCTGATCACCCTCGCCGTCAGCATGGCCGTGCCGATGGCGACCCTGGTGATCTTCGAACGCACCGGTGACATGCCGTCGTTCCTGTGGTCGAGCCTGATCACCTTTATCGCCGGCCTGGCCCTGGTGGTGCAGGGGCGACCCGAGCATGTACACCTGCGCCCGCGCGACATGTACCTGCTGACCGTCTGCAGCTGGCTGGTGGTGTGTGTGTTCGCCGCCCTGCCGTTCCTGCTTACCCAGCACATCAGCTATACCGACGCCTTCTTCGAAAGCATGTCGGGCATCACCGCCACCGGCGCCACCGTGCTCAGCGGCCTCGACAGCATGTCGCCGGGCATCCTGATGTGGCGCTCGATGCTGCACTGGCTTGGCGGTATCGGCTTCATCGCCATGGCCGTGGCGATCCTGCCACTGCTGCGCATCGGTGGCATGCGCCTGTTCCAGACCGAATCGTCTGACCGCTCGGAAAAGGTCATGCCGCGCTCGCACATGGTCGCCAAGTCCATCGTCGGGGTGTACGTCGGCTTTTCGATCTTCGGTTCGCTGGCCTTCTGGTGGGCCGGCATGAGCCCATTCGATGCGATCAACCACGCCATGTCGGCGATCTCCACGGGCGGTTTCTCCACCTCCGACCAGTCGCTGGCAAAGTGGGATATCCCCGCCGTGCACTGGGTCGCGGTAGTGGTGATGATCATGGGCAGCCTGCCGTTCACCCTTTACGTGGCGACCCTGCGCGGCAACCGCAAGGCGCTGATCCGCGACCAGCAGGTGCAGGGCTTGCTGGGCATGCTGGTGGTCACCTGGCTGGTACTCGGCACCTGGTACTGGTACAGCACCAACCTGCACTGGCTTGATGCCCTGCGCCATGTGGCACTGAACGTCACCTCGGTAGTGACCACCACCGGCTTCGCCTTGGGCGACTACAGCCTGTGGGGCAACTTCTCGCTGATGCTGTTCTTCTACCTGGGCTTCGTTGGCGGCTGCTCCGGCTCGACCGCAGGCGGGATCAAGATCTTCCGCTTCCAGGTTGCCTACATCCTGCTCAAGGCCAGCCTCAACCAGCTGATCCACCCGCGCGCGGTGATCAAGCAGAAGTACAACGGCCACCGGCTCGACGAAGACATCGTGCGCTCGATCCTGACGTTCTCGTTTTTCTTTGCCATCACCATTTGCGTCATGGCGCTGCTGCTGTCGTTGCTTGGCGTGGACTGGATGACCGCATTGACCGGTGCTGCCGGCACGGTTTCAGGTGTGGGCCCAGGGCTGGGTGAAGTGATCGGCCCGTCTGGCAACTACGCCACGCTGCCTGATGCAGCCAAGTGGATCCTGGCCGGCGGTATGCTGCTTGGTCGCCTGGAAATCATCACGGTGCTGGTGCTGTGTATGCCGGCGTTCTGGCGTCACTGAGTAGCTCGCTGTCCGCGCCCAGACGGGCGCGGTATTCGCTGGGCGTGGCATCGAACCAGCGGCGGAAGGCCCGGTAGAAGTTGCTGGGGTCGGCAAAACCAAGCAGGTAGGCGGTTTCCAGCAAGGTCATGCCGGGCTGGGCCAGATACTGTTCGGCCAGTTCGCGGCGGGTGTCGTCGAGCAGCGCCTGGAAGCTGGTGCCCTCCTCCTGCAGGCGCCGCTGCAAGGTGCGCTGCGACAGGTGCAAGGCCTGGGCCAGGGTTTCGCGCTTGGGCTCGCCCTGCGGCAGGATGCGGCACAGCACCTGGCGTACGCGGTGGGTAACGCGGCTTTCGGAAAACCGTGCCAGGTACTCCCCGGCAAACCGGTCGTGCAGCACCGCCATGGCCTCGTTGGCAGTCGGCAACGGCGCCTCCATGTCGGCCCGCTCGAACACCAGCGCATCGTGCGCCGCGCCGAACACCAGCGGCGAATGGAACGCCACCTTGTACGGCTCCACATTCTTTGGCTGCGGCCCTTGCACCAGCACCCGTCGCGGCTGCACCGGCCGGCCGCTGAGCCATTTGCACAGCGCCAGGGCGCAGGCCAACGACGCTTCTGCACTGTGCCGGGTCGGCGGCAAGTGGTCGCCGTGCACGGTGAGGATCAGCGAATAGCCCTCGGCGCCGAGGACGAAGCTGAGGTCGGAGCTTTCGGCGATGATGCGCTGGTAGCGCACCAGGCGCTCGAAGCCCTCGGCCAGCGTGCGGCTGGACATCAATGCATAACCCACCACATGGAACGACGCCGGGCGCACCACGCGCGCCATGTTCAGGCCGATGGCCTCGTTGCCCGACAGCTCCACTGCCAGCTGCCAGAGACGGGTCATGGAGTCCTGGGGGAAACGCGCGTCGGGGTCGTCAAGGGCAGCGAAGTCCAGGCCCAGCTGCTTGAACATGGCCCGGCAGTCCAGCCCTTCCAGTTCGAGTGCCTTCACAATCCCTGATGCCCAGCTGGCTGACGTGGTTCTTTCGCTCATGACAGGCTTCTTATGCTGACCGCTCCTGCGGTGAACCCCAAGGATACTCAATTGGCGCCTATTGTCACTGGTAGGCCCCGCCAGTCACTCTAGACTCGAATCAGGCTCCACGCCGTGCATCTTGTCCAGAAGTATTAATCCCGGAGCACAGCCATGAACAGCACAGCGCAGTTTCGCAGTTTTGCCGAGTTCTATCCGTACTACCTGGGGGAGCACAGCAACCCCACCTGCCGCCGGTTGCACTTTGTCGGCACCAGCATGGTGATCGCCCTGCTGGCCTATACCATCGGCAGTGGCAAGTGGTTGCTGCTGCTGGGCGTACCGCTGTTCGGCTACGGCTTTGCCTGGGTCGGGCATTTCTTTTTCGAAAAGAACCGGCCGGCCACTTTTACCTACCCGTTTTATAGCCTTGCCGGGGATTTCGTCATGTTCAGGGATATCCTGCTGGGCAAGATCCGCCTGTAGCGTGGCCGCCCCTAGGCCGGCTCCCGCTCGGCCGCCGCTGCCTGCACCTGCCGCGCCTGTGCGTCCACCAGCCGATACAACTCGATGCTGCCATCCCAGTGCTCGATCAACGCTGTGCACGACTCCACCCAATCGCCGCAATTGAGGTATTCCACCTCCCCCACCTTGCGGATCTCGGCATGGTGGATGTGCCCACACACCACCCCCTGAAAACCACGCCGGGTGCACTCGTGGGCGATGGCATCCTCGAAATCGCTGATGAAGTTCACCGCGCCCTTGACCTTGTGCTTCAGGTAGGCCGACAGCGACCAGTAGCCATAGCCGTAACGCGCACGCCAGTGGTTGAGCCAGCGATTCAGTACCAGGGTGAACTCGTAGGCGCGGTCACCGAGAAACGCCAGCCAGCGGTGGTAGCGGGTAATGACATCAAACTGGTCGCCATGGATCACCAGCAGGCGGCGGCCATCGGCAGTGAGGTGTTCGGCCTCGTCCACCAGCTGGATGTTGCCCAGCATCAGCCTGGAGTAGCGGCGCAGGAATTCGTCGTGGTTGCCGGTGACATAGATCACCTCGGTGCCGCGCTTGCTCATGGTCAGCAGCCGGCGGATCACGTTGGTGTGCGCTTGCGGCCAGTAGATACCGCTGCGCAGCTTCCAGCCGTCGATGATGTCACCGACCAGGTAGACGCGGTCGGCCTGGTAGCCCTTGAGGAACTGCGACAGGTGCTCCGCCTGGCAATCGCGGGTGCCCAGGTGCACATCGGAGATCCACAGGGTACGCACGCGTTGCTTGCGCGAGGGACGGGAGAGTTCGGCATGGGTCATGGACAGGCTCCGGCGCAGTTTGCTGGAGACTGGCAGGCGCGTGTGACAGCGCCGTGGCAAAACGGTGACGAGTGATGACTGTCAGCAGTCTTGCGACAGAACGGTTTGCCGAGCCTTTACACTTGCCTGTGCCGGCCTCTTCGCGGGCTTGCCCGCGAAGAGGCCGGTATAGTCAGCAGACATCTTCAGCAAGGACCCTTCATGAACCACCGCACTGCCCTGGGCGCCCTGCACATTGGCGCGCTGTTCTTCGGCCTCACCGGCGTCTTCGGCAAACTGGCCGCCAGCGCCAGCCCGGCAATCATCGTTTTCGGCCGCGCCGCTTTTGCCGTACTTGCCTTGGCACTGTTTGCCAGCCTTACTGGCCCGGGCTGGCGACGCCTGAGCGGCCAGGACATCCGCCGCCTGCTGCTCGGCGGTGTGCTGCTGGCTGGCCACTGGGTCAGCTTCTTCATTGCGGTAAAGGTCGGCGGCGTGGCCATCGCCACCCTCGGCTTCGCCAGCTTCCCGGCCTTTACCGTGATCCTTGAAGGCGTGTTGTTCCGTGAACGCATCCGCCGCAACGAAGCCGTGCTGGTAGTGCTGGTGAGCATCGGCCTGATCCTGGTCACGCCGGCATTCGACCTGGCCAGCGAGGCCACCGGCGGCCTGCTCTGGGCGCTGCTCTCGGGGCTGTTGTTCTCGCTGCTGTCGCTCACCAACCGCGCCGGCTCCGGACGCTTGCCGGCGGTTCAGGCAGCGCTGTGGCAAAACCTGGTGGTCGGCCTGTGCCTGCTGCCGTTCGCAGCCCCGGGCCTGGCTGACGTCGCAGCCATGGACTGGCTGTGGATCGCCTTGCTCGGCATCTTCTGCACCGGCGTGGCGCACAGCTTGTTCGTCGCCAGCCTGGCAGTGATCAAGGCGCGCACCGCCGCCGTGGTGTTCGGCATGGAGCCGGTCTATGGCATCGCGGTGGCCTGGGCGGTGTTCGCCGAGACCCCCACCGTGCGCATGCTGCTGGGTGGGGCGCTGATCATTTTTGCCATCGTGCTGTCCAGCCGCCTGGCCGCCGAACAGCCACCCAGGACGCGGCCACTGGCGGAGGGCGCCTGATCAGCGATCGTTATGGCCCAGGTCGCGCTGTGGGTCGATCTGGTCGCGCACGCGCTGCTTCAGCACCTTGGCTTCGGGGAAACCCGCGTCAGCCTTGCGCTCCCAGATCTGCACGCCGTTGCAGGTGATGCGGAAGATGCCGCCGGTGCCAGGCTCCAGCGCCACCCGGCCGAGGTCGTCGGCAAAGGTGCTGAGCAGTTCCTGGGCCAGCCATGCAGCGCGCAGCAGCCACTGGCATTGGGTGCAATAGGTGATGACAATTTCCGGCTTGCTGTCGGCCATGCTGACCATTCTCCTGGTGAGGGGCCGCTTATACTAGCGCCCTTTAGCCCACGGTTTGAGACTCACGATGCGCCGTTTGCTGTGCTGTTTTCTACTCGCCCTTGCCTCCCTGACCGCATTTGCCGCTGAACCGGCCAGGCCCAAGGTAGGCCTGGTGCTGTCTGGGGGCGCCGCCCGTGGCCTTGCCCACATCGGTGTGCTCAAGGCACTGGAGGAACAGGGGGTGCATATCGACGCCATCGCCGGCACCAGCATGGGCGCGGTGATCGGCGGGCTGTACGCCTCGGGCTACAGTGTCGAAGAGCTGGAAAAACTGGCCACCACCCTCGACTGGCAACAGGCGTTGTCCGATGCCCCGCCGCGCAAGGACGTGCCGTTCCGGCGCAAGCAGGATGACCGCGATTTTCTGGTCAAGCAGAAACTCAGCTTCCGTGACGACGGCAGCCTGGGCCTGCCACTCGGGGTAATCCAAGGCCAGAACCTGTCGCTGCTGCTGGAAAGCAAGCTGGCGCATACCGCCGATACCCGTGACTTCGACAAGCTGCCCATCCCCTTCCGCGCAGTGGCCACCGACATTGCCAGTGGCGAAAAAGTGGTGTTCCGCCGCGGCCACCTGCCCCAGGTGATCCGCGCCAGCATGTCGATACCGGCGGTGTTCGCCCCGGTCGAACTCGACGGCCGCCTGCTGGTGGATGGCGGCATGGTCGACAACATCCCCGTCGACGTGGCCCGCGAGATGGGCGTGGACCTGGCCATCGTGGTCGACATCGGCACCCCGCTGCGCGACCGCAAGCAGTTACTGACCGTGGTCGATGTGCTGAACCAGTCGATCACCCTGATGACCCGGCGCAATTCGGAAGAGCAACTGGCCAGCCTGCACCGCGACGACATCCTCATCCAGCCCTCCCTGAGTGCTTTCGGCGTGACCGATTTCGGCCGCGCCCGCGACATGATCGACGCCGGCTACCGCGCCACCCGCCTGCTCGAGCCGCGCCTGGCCGCACTGCGCCAGCCCGAGGGTGACAGCACCCTCGCCGTAGCCCGCTCGCCGCGCCAGCGCACGCCGGTGATCAGCGCCATCAGGATCGAGAACGACTCCAAGGTCAGCGATGATGTCATCCGCTCTTACATCCGCCAGCCGATCGATGCGCCGCTGGAACTCGGCCGCCTGCAGACCGACATGGGCACGCTGTACGGTCTGGACTACTTCGACCGCGTGCAGTACCGCGTGGTGCACAAGGGTGACGACAACACCCTGGTGATCAACGCCCGCGGCCGACGCGGCGGCACCGACTACCTGCGCCTGGGCCTGAACCTGTCGGACGACCTGCGCGGCGACAGCGCCTTCAACCTGGGCGCCAGCTACCGGGTCAACGGCATCAACAGCCTGGGCGCCGAATGGCTGACCCGGGGCCAGATCGGTGACCAGCAAGAGCTGTACAGCGAGTTCTATCAACCACTGGACGTAGGCTCACGCTACTTCGTCGCGCCCTACCTGGACTTCGGCTCGCAGAACATCGAGGCCACCCTGGACAACGACCCGGTCGCCGAGTACCGCCTGGAGCGCTATGGCTTCGGCCTTAACGTGGGCCGGCAGATCGGCACCAGCGGCGAGGTGCGCCTGGGCGTGGGCAAGGCGTGGGGCGAGGCCGAGGTGCGCATCGGCGATCAGGACCTGCCCAAGGTCAGTTTCAACGAAGGCTTCTATGAGTTGAAGTACTCGTTCGACACGCTCGACAATGTCTACTTCCCGCACCGGGGCGAGGACATCAGCCTGACCCTGCGCAAGTACGACAAGTCACTGGACTCCGACCAGGACTACCGGCAGTGGTTGTTCAACCTGGACAAGGCCATCAGCAGCGGGCCGAATACCTTCGTGCTGGGCGGGCGCTACGGGCGCACGCTGGATGCCACCGAAGTGGTGACGTCGAGCTTCGTGATGGGTGGGGCGCGTGAGCTGTCAGGTTTCCGCCAGGACTCGCTGTCGGGGCAGAACGTGAGCCTGATGCGGGTGGTCTACTATCGCCGCCTGACGCCGCGGGCCTATGTGCCGCTGGACTTCCCGCTGTACATCGGTGGCTCGCTGGAGCGTGGACGGGCGTGGAACAACGACAACGAATTCGACAGCGGGTACATCAATGCGGCGAGCGTTTTCCTGGGCCTGGAAACACCACTAGGGCCGTTGAACCTCAGCTACGGGGCCAACAGTGCGCATGAGCATGCGGTGTACCTGAACCTGGGGCATACCTTCTGAATTGCCGGGGCTGCCTTGCAGCCCCAATGGCCCTCAGGATTTCTCCAGGTTGGCCAGGATCTTGGCATGCACCCGCATGCACACCTGCAGGTCGGCTTCTTCCACGCCGGTAAACAGCTCCAGCCGCAGCTCATTGGCAATGGTTTCGATCTGCTCGATCAGCGGCTTGGCCGGTGGGCACAGGTGGATCTTCTTCGCCCGCCGATCTTCCAGCACCGCCTGCCGACGCACCAGCCCCTGTGCCTCCAGGCTGTCGAGCAGGCGCGCCAGGGTCGGGCCTTCGACGCCAACGCTCTGGGCCAGTTCACGCTGGGTTGGCGCTTCTTCGAAACGGGCCAGGTGCAGCAACACCAGCCAGCGCGCCTGGGACAGGTTCAGCCCGGCCAGGCGGCGGTCCAGCTCGGCGCGCCAACCCCGAGACATCTGGGCCAGCTGCATGCCAAAGCGGTGTTGGTTGTCGGTCAGGGGCATATAGCAACTCATCGAATGGATCTAATTATTAGGCAGCTAACCATGCCCCGCCGCACGAGGCAAGGCTCGGGGCCGGTTGTTTGCCCGATAATCGTCAAAAAGCATGACAAAGATCAGCAGATGGCGGTTCTGCCCTCGAACTTGCTACCGGCTACATCTCGAACTCGGCCGCCAGCGCCGCGCGCACGCAATACAGCACGCCCTCCGGCACCCGCGCACCGAACAGCGGGGCAATGGCCGACACCGGCGGCAGCTCGCCTTCGCCATCGAGGAAGGCATCCTGCACTTCCGCCAGCAGGTCTTCCGGCAGGTCCAGGGCCTGGTCCAGGCTCAGCTCCTGACGGCCCAGCGCTTCGGCCAGCAGGCTGTACACGTTTTTCTCACTGCAGTTGAGCTGCCCGGCGATCTGCGCCGGGGTCATGCCGGCGCGGGCCAGGCTGACCAGCTCGTGGCGCAGGTCGAGCACCACTTTCGGCGCCTCGTCGGTACCGCCACTGCTGTTGAGCACTTCGAGAAACGCCTGGCCATAGCGCTCCAGCTTTCGCGCACCCACACCGCTGACCTGAGCCATGTCGCTGAGGCTGACCGGCTGGCTGCGCAGCATCTCCAGTAGCGTCGAGTCGGGGAAGATGACGTAGGGCGGTACGCTGTGTTCTTCCGCCAGCTTGCGCCGCAGGGTGCGCAACGCTTCCCACAGCTCGCGCTCTTCGGCCCGCACCAGCTGGCTGGCCGGGCTGCCGCCGCTGGACGACGAGGTCTTGGCGGTGGTCTGCGGCTTGAGGTCGCGGCGCAACTGCAAGGTCACCTCGCCGCGCAGCAGTGGCCGGCAGCTGTCGGACAGGCGCAGGCCACCGTAACCCTCGAGGTCGATGTCGACCAGGCCGCGCGCCACCAGCTGGCGGAACAGCGAACGCCACTCGACCTCGGCCATGCCCTTGCCAACGCCGAATACCGACAGCTTCTCGTGGCCGAAATTGCGTACTTTGTCGGTGTCCTTGCCCAGCAGCACATCGACCAGGTGGCCGACGCCATAACGCTGGCCGGTGCGGAACACCGCCGACAATGCCTGGCGGGCCGGCTCGGTGGCATCCCAGGTCTGCACGTTGTCGACGCAGTTGTCGCAGTGCCCACAAGGCTGCTCGAGGGTTTCGTCGAAATAGGCCAGCAGCGACTGGCGACGGCAACGGGTTTCTTCGCACAGGGCCAGCATGGCGTCGAGCTTGTGCTGCTCGATGCGCTTGTGGCGCTCGTCACCTTCGGAATTCTGCAGCATCTGCTTGAGCATCACCATGTCCTGCAGGCCGTAGGCCATCCAGGCATCGGAAGGCAGGCCGTCACGGCCGGCACGGCCGGTTTCCTGGTAATAGGCCTCGAGCGACTTGGGCAGGTCGAGGTGGGCGACGAAGCGCACGTTGGGCTTGTCGATGCCCATGCCGAAGGCAATGGTGGCGACCATGATCAGGCCTTCCTCATTGAGGAAGCGGTGCTGGTTGGACGAGCGCGTTTCGGCAGCCAGGCCGGCGTGATACGGCAGCGCGGGGAAGCCCTGGTCGCAGAGGAACGCGGCAGTTTCGTCGACCTTCTTGCGTGACAGGCAGTAGACAATGCCGGCATTGCCGCGGCGCTCGCCAAGGAAGGCCATCAGCTGTTTGCGCGGCGCCTCCTTGGGCACGATACGGTAGAAGATGTTGGGCCGGTCGAAGCTCGACAGGAACCGCTCGGCGCCTTGCAGGTGCAGGCGCTGGACGATTTCTTCGCGGGTGCGCATGTCGGCGGTGGCGGTCAGTGCAATGCGCGGTACATGCGGGAACAGCTCGGCCAACTGGCCCAGCTGCAGGTACTCGGGACGGAAATCGTGGCCCCATTGCGACACGCAGTGGGCTTCGTCGATGGCGAACAGCGAGATGTCCAGCTCGCGCAGGAAGTCGAGCATGCGCGGCTGCACCAGGCGCTCCGGTGCCAGGTACAGCATCTTCACCTCGCCACGGCGCAGGCGCCCGGCCAGTTCGCGCTGCTGCTCGGCGGTGAGCGTGGAGTTGAGCGCAGCCGCCGCCACCCCCAGTTCGTCGAGGGTGGCCACCTGGTCGTCCATCAGCGCGATCAGTGGCGAGACCACCACCGTCAGGCCCGGGCGCAGCAGCCCCGGCACCTGGAAACACAGCGACTTGCCGCCGCCGGTGGGCATCAGCACCAGGGCATCGCCGCCATTGGCCACGCATTCGATGATCGCTGCCTGGCGCCCGCGGAAACTGTCGTAGCCGAAGATGTCCTTGAGAACGCGCTGAGCCTGTTCGAGCATGTGCAACTCCACAAATCGCCGTACCATCCGGGATACAGGCTGGACGAAAAAACCGTCCCGCACACGCCGAATGCGTAAGCGGTTTTTACCAGACAGCTGGTAGAAGCTGCCCCACGGTGAAAAATGGCGGAGTATACCGCAGCGCTGCACCGTGCAGGGCACCACCGCGATAGACGTTCCTTTGCCCCGGCGCCGCCGCAAGGTGCTAGAATTCGTTATCGTTTATTCCCCAAGGTAGCCCTGTAATGTCCTTCGCCGAGCAACTGACCCGCCTTCAAGCCTTCCTCGACGCCGACGAGCTGCACGAAGAAGCGCTGGATTATGTCGCCGCACACGGCTACCTCACCGCCCTGTCGATCAACGCCGAGGACGTGCCCGAGCGCGAATGGATCGATGCCCTGTTCGCCGAAGAGCCGCATTACGCCGGCGAAGCCCAGCGCACCGAGATCGAAGCTACCCTGGTCGCGCTCAAGGCGCATATCGCTCGTCAGCTGGCCAGCGAAGAAGAATTCGACCTGCCTTGCGAACTCGACCTGACCGATGAGCCGGACGATTCTGACCTGCGCGGCTGGTGCATCGGCTTCATGGAAGGTGTGTTCCTGCGCGAGGAAGCCTGGTTCGACCGCGACGAAGAAGAAGTCAGCGAAATGCTGCTGCCGATCATGGTCGGCTCGGGCCTGTTCGACGAACAGCCGGAGTTCGCTGACATCGCCAGCAACGCCAACCTGCAGGACGACATGATCGTACAGATCCCCGAGGCGCTGACCGCGCTGTTCCTGCTGCTGCACGCCCCTGACGAAAAGCCTGCACTGCTCAAGCCACGCCACCACTGAGTCACCTGTGCGCTACCTGCTGCTGGCCATCGGCTGGCTCAGCGTCGCGCTGGGGGTGTTGGGGATATTCCTGCCGGTTTTGCCCACCACCCCGTTCCTGCTGTTGGCGGCGGCCTGTTTTGCCCGCAGCTCGCCGCGCTTTCACCACTGGCTGGTCTACCACCCCAAGCTCGGGCCGTGGATTCGCGACTACCTCAGTGGCGAGGGCATCCCCCTCAAGGGCAAGGTCTACGCCATCGGCCTGATGTGGGCCAGCATTGGCCTGTCGTGTTACCTGGTGCCGCTGTTCTGGGCGCGCCTGTTCATGTTGACCAGTGCTGTGCTGGTCAGCCTGTATATCCTCAAGCAGAAAACCCTGCCGAATCGAAAGTGACAATATTTTGTCGCCAAATATCACTTTCGCCTAAACGCCCTCTTCTTTATCCGAATTAGTTCTGGAACCGCCTCAGACCTTTGAATCCATTGGTTTCCATGGCATTTGACGGTTGCATTTGCAGCCCGTGAACGGAGCGATGATAGACAATAAAAGTCTTACATGGCAGTTTGATATGAGTAAATCTTCTTATCTATCGCGTTGAATGTACTTAGCTGTGTTGTTAAAAACCTGCAACACTATACGCATTCTTTTTATCGTCATTTTTTTGGCGAGCAGCAGGATAAATTCCAGATCAGGGAGATGTACCATGCGCGTTTTGAACCCCATCACCAGTGCATTACTGTTGGCCCTGGCAAGTGCCAACGTACAGGCGATGTCGATCACCGAGGCCGTCCAAAGCGCCGTGGACTACCACCCGCAAGTCAGCTCCAACCGCAACAGCAAGCTGTCGGCCGATGAGGATGTGAAGTTTGCGCGTGGTGGCTACTACCCTTCCGTGGACCTGGTCGCGGGCTATGGTCGCCAGCGTTCCGACAACGCCACCACCCGCGCCCAGGGCAACCATAACAAAGAGACCCTCAGCTACACGCAGTCCGAGCTGCGCCTGCGGCAGATGATTTTCGATGGTTTCAATACCTCGAGCGAAGTCGGTCGCACCGAGGCGGTGTCCACATCCCGCGCTTATTACACCCAGGCAGTGGCCCAGGACGTCGCACTGCGTGCCACCGAGGTCTACCTCGAAGTGCTCAAGCGCCGCGAGCTGGTAACCCTGGCCCGCAACAACCTGCAAGCCCACCTGCGCGTCAACGACCAGATCGGCCTGCGCAACGAGCGTGGCGTCGGCAGCACCGCCGACCTCGACCAGTCCCGCGCACGTCGCGCTCTGGCGGAAAACAACCTGGACACCGCAGAAGTAGACCTGGCCGACGCCGAGGCCAACTTCTTCAGCGTGGTCGGCCGCATGCCTGACGAACTGGAAGACCCGGTGTCGATCAAGGTGCAAATGCCTGGCAACCTCGAAGAAGCCCGCGAGGGCATGCGCCAGAACAACCCGTACATCAAGTCTGCCCAGGCTGACGTGAATGCCGCCGAGCAGCAGTACGAAGTCGCCAAGTCGACCTTCTACCCACGCTTCGACGCCATTCTGGCCACCGGTGCCAATAACAACACTGGCGGCGAGAAAGGCCACAACAACAACGACTGGCAAGCCGGCGTAGAGATGAACTACAACCTGTTCCGTGGCGGCAGCGACAAGGCGCGCCTGCAGTCCGACGCGCACAAGATCAACCAGGCCCTGGACATCCGCAACAACGCCCTGCGCGAGCTGACCGAGAACCTGAGCCTGGCGTGGAACGCCATGAATAACGCAACCAAGCAGTTGCCGACCGCGCGTGAATACGCCGAGACCACCAAGCGCGTGCGTGCCGCCTACCAGGACCAGTTCGGCCTGGGCCAGCGTACCCTGCTGGACGTGCTGGACAGTGAGAACGAGCTGTACAACGCCGACCGGCGCTACACCGAAGTGCGTTATACCGAAGAGTTTTCGCGCTACCGCGTACTGGCGACCATGGGCGAGCTGCTGAGCAAGCAGCGCATCTCGCTGCCGCCAGAGGCGCTGGCTACCTCCGAGGTACGCACCGAGGCGCGTCTGCCTGAGATGCGCTGATCGGATTTAGATCGCGGGGCCACTTCGCGGCCCCCTGCCCTCACTCGGTGCCATGCTCGGTGTTATGGTTGCGCTGGAATGTCTCAACACCCATGGCCCTGATCTGCCCTTCGATCAACGCCTCGAACGGTGCCAGCAGTGCATCAAAGCAGGCCGGTTGCTCCAGCGTATTCAGTGCTCCTGCCACCGCCTCGATAGTCGACAGCGCGCCCGCTTCCGGCGCCTTGCGCAGGCGATAGCGTGAAGGGGCCACGTCGCCCAGCGTCACCCGTGGCAAGGCCTCCAGTATCGGGTTCAGGTACAGCAGCTTGCGCGCCTTGCGCCAGGTGCCGTCTGGCACGATAAGCAGCAACGGCTCGTTATCTTCCTTGCCATAGCCCCTCAGCACCTGAGCATCATCACCCGGAAACAGCAGGGCCGGTCGGTAACCCGGTGTTGCCAGCAATTCACCCAGGTCATCGAACACTTCCCCGATCCGCAGCTCGGCATTGTTCAGGCCAAGGGCAGCCAGGCGCGCAGTGTTCAGTGCATGGGCGGTTTCACTGGGATGCTGCAGCAGGATGACGCGGGTGCGGCTGTCGAGCGCGGGGATCAGCGGGCAGAGGCAGTGGTCGAGCGGGCGCTGACAGCGCCCGCAGCGGGGTCTGGGCATCGGGTTCTCCTTTTACGGGAACAGTTTGCCACAGAACCGGGGCCCGCTTTGCGGGCCTTTCGCCGGCAAGCCAGCTCCCACAGGGAGCGCGTCGGGCTTGAAGGCGAAAGGGCTGCAGAGCAGCCCCGCCGCTATTTCAACGGTTGAACCGCTCCGCCAGGCTATGCAGGTACTCCGCCATGCGCTCCAGGTCCTGGCTGATTTCAGCCCCCTGCCTGGCCTGCCCCGCACTCTGGTCACACAGCTGGGCGATGCGCACGATCTGCTGGTTTATGTCCTCCGCCACATGGGTCTGTTGCTCCGACGCCGTCGCCATCTGCTGGCTCATGCCGGTGATGCGGCTGACCGCCTGGGCAATCCCGCTCAATGCCCCCTGCACCGCCTCGACGCTGTGCACACTGTCCCGCGAGATCTGCTCGCCGCGGTTGGCAGTACTCACCGCCCGCTCTGCGCCAGCGCGTAATGAAGCGATGATCTGGTGGATTTCCTGGGTCGAGGCGCGGGTGCGCTGGGCCAGCGAACGCACCTCGTCAGCCACCACGGCAAACCCACGCCCTTGTTCACCGGCCCGCGCGGCTTCAATGGCGGCGTTGAGCGCCAGCAGGTTGGTCTGTTCGGCAATCGAGGTGATCACATCGACCACGCTGCCAATCGACTGAGTCTGTTCGGCCAGGGCATTCACCGCCTGGCCGATGTCACTGACCGCATCGCTCATGCTGCCCATCGCTTGCAGGCTCTTCAACGCCAGTTCGCTACCCTGCTGCGCCAGCTGGTCGGCATCACCGGCAGCATGCGCCGTACTCTGCACGTTGTGGGTGACCTGCTGGATGGTCGCCGCCATCTGCGCAATGGCCGTGGCGGACTGGTCGGTCTCGCTGCGCTGGCGGTCGAGCATCTGCGCCTGGGCATCCGACAGCTCGGACGATTGCGCCGCCCGCGACTTCACCCCGACGCCGGCGTCCACCAGACGTGTCAGCGCCGTTTGCAGGCGGGCTTCTTCGCTGATGATGGCCAGGTCGAGCTGGCCTTGCAGGCCCGGGTTGTCACTGTAGGTAAGCGCCACCAGCGGGCTGGTGAACGCCTTGGGGTGCTCGGCCAACGTGCGGCGAATGGCCTGGTTTTGCCGATGCTCGACCAGGTACCAGGCCAGCAGCAAGCTGGCCATGAGCACGCCGAGCGCCGCGTAGGCCGGCAACCACAGGTAGCCTGCCGCCGACAGCAGCCCGGCACCGATCAATGGCCAGCCGTGGGCCAGGCCATGCCCCAGGCGAGCCGCCCACGACACCGCTGGGCGACCGTCGCGCAGACGCGCATACAAGGCTTCGGCGCGGTGGATCTGTTCGCGTGTGGGTACGGAGCGCACCGACTCGTAGCCACTGATGCGGCCCTGCTCGTAAATCGCCGTGACATAGGCGCTGACCCAGTAGTAATCACCGTTCTTCGCCCGGTTCTTGACCACCCCCATCCACGGTTTGCCCTGCTTGATGGTCTCCCACATATGGCCGAACACCGCCGCTGGCATGTCCGGGTGGCGCACCAGGTTGTGCGATTGGCCGACCAGCTCCTCGTAGGTGAACCCGCTGATCGCCACGAAGGCATCGTTGCAGTAGGTGATGCGGCTGTTGAGGTCCGTGGTGGAGATCAGGCGTTGGTCGCTGGAGAAGGTTCTTTCGTGCTCGTTGACGGGCAGATTCATGCGCATCTTCGGCGATCCTTGCAGGATGAAATGAGGGGAAATCATCAGCGCACGTTGATGTTTAGCAGAGCGCTATCAGGTTAGCGGTCGGCTTTTGCCAGAATTTAACATCGCCCGACGGAATGCATGCAGGCGTCGCCGCTCAGCCCACATTCAGCTGGCTTTTCAGCAGGTCGCGGAAGGTCTGGATCAGCGGTTCGCGGCTGCGTCCCCGGCGAATGATCAGCGAGAACGGTGCCTGATAGCCAAAGGTCGATGGCGACAGCACGCGCAAGTCGCCCTTGTCGACCCAGGCCTGGGCGTAGTGCTCGGGCAGGTAGCCGATATAGGCGCCGGAGAGGATCAGGATCAGCTGCGCCTCCATGCTCTCTACCGTTGCCGCGCTGTGCTTGAAGCCGTGCCGGGCCAGCTCGGCCTGGCTCCAGTAGCCGCGCCCGACCATCCGCTGCTGGGTCACCACCTGCTCGGGGATGCGCCGCTCGGCAAACAGCGTGTGTCGGCTGCTGCAGTACAGCCAGTGCTGCTCGCGGTACAGCGGTTGATACAGCAGCCCGCTCATGCGCGAGGAAAAAGCGCCAATGGCCAGGTCAAGGCGGTTGTCCTGCACGCCCAGCTGCAACTCGTAGGGGCTGGACACCGACAGGTGCAGGTGCACCGCCGGGTGCTCCTGGCTGTAGGCACCGATGGCTTCAGCCAGCGGCAAGGCACTGTCGCCAACGGTGGAGTCGATCACCCCCAGGTTGAGGGTGCCACGCAATTCGCCCTTGAGCGCTGCGGCGTACTGCTCGAACCCGTCCAGCTCGGCGAGCAGGCGCAGGGTTTCCTGATGGAATAGCTCGCCTTTGCTGGTCAGGCTGAAACCGCCACGCCCGCGGTGGCACAGCACGATTCCCAGGGCGCCTTCGAGCTGGCTCATGTAGGTGCTGATGGCCGAGGTCGACAGGTTGAGATCGCGCTGGGCGTTGGCAAAGCCCTGATGGCGCACCACGCTGATGAAGATGCGCAGCAGTTTCAGGTCAGGCAGGGTCGAGGCCATGGTGCAGCGGTTCCGCAGTGTCATTTGCGCGCAGTCTAACCGCTCTGCCAACGATTAGTTTAGAAATTCCTGAACTAAGTATTTGCCGGTAGCGATTCTTCCCGCGCACTACCTTGCGCAAACTCGGCCGAAATGTCCCTGCCCGCCGGCACGATCACACTTGAAAGGCGCGCGGCGGCACAGGTTCGAACAAACACAACAATCGACCGACTGATGAGGCCCACTGTGGACAAGACTCTCCACCAACCACTGGGCGGCAACGAAATGCCGCGTTTCGGCGGCATCGCCACCATGCTTCGCCTTCCCCACCTGCAAAGCGCCGAGGGCCTGGACGCTGCCTTCATCGGCGTACCGCTGGATATCGGTACCTCGCTGCGCTCCGGCACCCGCTTCGGCCCGCGCCAGATCCGCGCCGAATCGGTGATGATCCGCCCGTACAACATGGCCACCGGTGCCGCGCCGTTCGACTCGCTGTCGGTCGCCGACATCGGTGATGTGGCGATCAACACCTTCAACCTGCTGGACGCTGTGCGCATCATCGAAGAAGCGTACGACGAGATCGTCGAGCACAATGTGATCCCGATGACCCTGGGCGGCGACCACACCATCACCCTGCCGATCCTGCGTGCCCTGCACAAGAAGCACGGCAAGATCGGCCTGGTGCACATCGACGCCCACGCCGACGTCAACGACCACATGTTCGGCGAGAAAATCGCCCACGGCACCACCTTCCGCCGCGCCGTCGAAGAAGGCCTGCTCGATTGCGACCGCGTGGTGCAGATCGGCCTGCGCGCCCAGGGCTACACCGCCGACGACTTCAACTGGAGCCGCCGCCAGGGCTTCCGCGTGGTCCAGGCCGAAGAATGCTGGCACAAGTCGCTGGAGCCATTGATGGCCGAAGTGCGGGAAAAAGTCGGCGGTGGCCCGGTATACCTGTCGTTCGACATCGACGGCATCGACCCGGCCTGGGCGCCTGGCACCGGCACGCCGGAAATCGGCGGCTTGACCACCATCCAGGCGATGGAGATCATTCGCGGCTGCCACGGCCTGGACCTGATCGGCTGTGACCTTGTCGAAGTCTCCCCGCCTTACGACACCACCGGCAACACCTCGCTGCTCGGTGCCAACTTGCTGTTCGAAATGCTCTGCGTGCTGCCAGGCGTGGTGCGTCGCTAGTCCCGCTTGACCCCGGCAGGAGCCATATGGGAGGGCCACTGAGGCCCGCCAACACAAAACCAGACCGCCGGGCGCCGTGCAAACGCCCGTGTGGTCGATCTCGCCATAATAAAGATAATCGGGAGACCCCCAATGGCCTTGGACATCATTGTTGTAATGATCTACACCGCCGGCATGCTCGGGCTTGGCTGGTATGGCATGCGGCGTGCGAAAACCCATGAAGACTATCTGGTGGCCGGGCGCAACCTCGGCCCGGTCCTGTACATGGGTACCATGGCCACCACCGTGCTGGGTGGCGCGTCCACCGTCGGCACCGTGCGCCTGGGCTATGTCCATGGCATCTCCGGGTTCTGGCTGTGCGCAGCGCTGGGCCTGGGCATCATCGCCATCAACCTGTTCCTCGCCAAACCGCTGCTGCGCCTGCGCATCTTCACCGTGACCCAGGTGCTGGAGCAGCGCTACAACCCGACCGCTCGCCAGGCCAGTGCGGTGATCATGCTGGCTTATGCCCTGATGATCGGCGTGACCTCGACCCTGGCCATGGCCACCGTGCTGCAAGTGCTGCTGGACCTGCCGTTCTGGGCGTCGCTGCTGCTCGGTGGCGGTGTGGTGGTGCTGTATTCGACCATTGGCGGCATGTGGTCGCTGACCCTGACCGACATCGTCCAGTTCGTGATCAAGACCGTCGGCCTGATGTTCATCCTGCTGCCGGTGTGCCTGTACAAGGCCGGGGGCTGGGACACACTCGTGGCCAAGCTGCCGGCGGCCAGCTTCCAGCTGACCAGCATTGGCTGGGACACCATCATCACCTACTTCCTGATCTACTTCTTCGGCATCCTCATCGGCCAGGACATCTGGCAGCGGGTGTTCACCGCCCGGGACGAGAAGGTCTGCCAGCGTGCGGGTACCATCGCCGGTGTCTACTGCGTGGTGTATGGCCTGGCCTGCGCCGCGATCGGCATGGCCGCGCATGTGCTGCTGCCCGACCTGGCCAACCCGAACAATGCCTTTGCCGAGATGATCAAGAGCACGCTGCCCGATGGCATCCGCGGCCTGCTGATGGCGGCAGCCCTGGCCGCCATGATGTCCACTGCCAGTGCCGGCCTGCTGGCTGCATCCACCACAGTCACCGAAGACTTGCTGCCCAAGCTGCGCGGTGGCAAGCAGTCGAGCCTGGGCATGAGCCGCCTGTTCACCCTGCTCACCGGGCTGGTGGTGCTGGGTATCGCGCTGATGGTGAACGATGTGATCAACGCCCTGACCTTGGCCTACAACCTGCTGGTCGGCGGCATGCTGATCCCGCTGATCGGGGCCATCTTCTGGAAACGTGCGACCACAGCAGGCGCCATCGCCAGCATGTCGCTGGGCTTTGCCACCGCGCTGCTGTTCATGTTCAAGGACGGGCTGGAGGCCAATACGCCGATCTACTACAGCCTGGCGATCGGCCTGGTGAGCTTTGTGGTGGTGAGCCTGGCTTCGCGCAAATCAGTGGCGGCGGTAAAGCTGGCCTGACAAAACCCGCCCGGCAGGCATCACACGACTGACAGAAACAGAAAGGCCGTTGCACCCACCCAGGTGCAACGGCCTTTGCTTGTATCAGCGACGACGCGGTTGGCGCTTGCGCTGCTCTTCATCAGTCGGGATCGGCACCGGCTGCAAGGGTGGTGGAATCAGCCCCAGGGCGACCGCCAGATCGTGGAGCCAGTTTGACAGTGGTCTATTCATATTGCCCCCTTGACGGGTCAGCCTCACGGTAAATCAATCCTGCGATGTTTCATACAGATCATAGCCTGATGTCCTGTAGAACGCATGCCTCTGGTATTACAGATACGGGCCATTTTGACGTGGATCAAGGCGTAACGGTGCATTCCGACGACTGGTTAATCGTTTCGCTTTGTTGCAGGTGGATCCACGCCTGCAAATTTGCCCCACGCATGCCCTGCCGCCACATCAGCCAGGTGACGGCCTGATCGAACGGCGCCTGCAGCGGATACACGCTAACCCGGTCACGCCCAGGCAGGCTGTCGAGCATCGAACGGGCCATCATCGCCACGCCCGCGCCCGCGATCACACAGGCCAGCATGCTCTGGTACGACTCGATCTCCATCACCCGGCCCATTGGGGTATGGGCATGGGCATACCAGGCTTCAAGGCGCATGCGGTACGAGCAGCCCTGACGGAACGTGAACACCGCCTTGCCCGCCACATCCTTGGCGGTATGCACGGCCGGGTGCTCGGGGCTGGTGATCAGTACCAGTTGTTCATCGCACAGCGGCACGCCATCCAGCCCGGCCAGGCTGGGCGGGCCGTCGATCAGGGCAGCGTCCAGGGTATGGTTGAGCAAGCCTTCCAGCAACTCGCCACTGGGCGCTGCACGCACCTGCAGGTTTACCGCCGGGTAGGCCTGGTGGTAACGCGCCAGCAACCCCGGCAAATGGGTCGCGGCCGTGCTGTACATGGTACCCAGCACAAAATCGCCGGCCGGCTGGCCACCCCGCACGGCAGCCAGCGTCTCGTCGCGCAACGCCGACAGACGGTTGGCATAGTCCAGCAACACCTTGCCGGCTGGCGACAGCTGCAGGCGCTGGCGTTCGCGCAGGAACAGCTCGACGCCCAACTGCTCCTCGAGTTGGCGCAACCGCGTCGACAGGTTTGACGGCACACGATGCAAGCGCTCGGCGGCACGGGTAACAGAACCCTCTTCGGCCACGGCCTGGAAGATACGCAGCTGGCTGAATTCCACGGCATTCTCCAAAACAGAACAACTTACTCATCATTATTCAATTTTATTGAAAAAGAAACAGCCCTAACCTGCCAACCATCGCTTACATCCGCGCAGGAGACTCGTCATGTCACCCCTCACTCAACTGCTGGCCAGCGCCGTTGCGCTGATGATGGCCATGGGTATCGGCCGTTTTGCCCTTACCCCGCAATTGCCGCAACTGATCGCCGAAGGCCAGTTCGACCTGACGGTCGCGGGGCTGGTGGCGGCCGCCAACTACCTGGGCTACTTCGTGGGGGCGGTAGACGCCATGTTCGCCCGCTCGCCCGGCCAGGTGCGCCTGCGCCTGCATGGCGGGCTGTGGCTGTGCGTGGTGCTGACGCTGGCTTCATGGGCGGCAGACGGGTTCTGGAGCCACCTGTTGCTGCGCTTTGGCACCGGCGTGGCGAGTGCCTGGGTGTTGGTGATGATCACCAGCCTCAGCCAGCAGGTGGCCAATGCCAATAACCGCCAGCGCCTGGGCGCCCTGGTCTTCGCCGGACCCGGCCTGGGCATTGCCTTGACCGGGCTGCTGGCGCTGGTTGCGCACCTGCTGGGGCTGGGCTCGGCGGCGCTGTGGCTGATCTATGCCGTGGCGGCGCTGGTGATGCTGCTGGCAGTCCGGCCTTGGCTGCCCCGGGCGCTGCAAGCGGCGCCTGTGCTGACGCCTGCGCATCAGGGCCCGACCCGCAGTGTCGGTATCGGCCGGTTGGGGCTGGTGTATGCGCTGTACGGGGTGGGCTACATCCTGCCGGCCACGTTCCTTTCGCAGATGGCCAACCAGCAGTTGCGCGGGCAGTGGCTGGCTGATCTGTTCTGGCCGGCATTTGGCCTGGCAGCGGCGCTTGGTGTGCTGCTGGTGAGCTTGCGCCGCAGCGGTCCTACCTCGACCTGGCTGACCGCCACCCTGTGGCTGCAAGGGTTGGGTGTGCTGGCCTGCCTGGTGGGCGGGGGTGTCGGGCTGGCGTTGGGTGTGGTGCTGTGTGGCGGCCCGTTCCTGGCGTGCATGCAGCTGGTGATGCAGCGTTCGCGGGAACTGGCGCCGCATGCAACACAGCGCAATGCCGGTTTGCTCACGGCGTGCTTTGCCCTGGGGCAGTTGAGCGGGCCGTTGCTGGCAGCGGTCAGCAGCCATTACAGCGGTGGGCTGCAGCCGGCGCTGATGATAGCGGCAGGTGGCCTGGCGGTGGCCGGGGGGCTGGTGCAATTGGCCGGCAGCAGCAAGGCCGCATGCGCCTGCCCCAGCAAGGTTGCATCCTGAATCGGGTTGCCTGTACCGACCTCTTCGCGGCGGTACAGGCGATGCATCACCCCACGAACCGCCGCAAATGCCGCTTCACCCAGGGCTCGGCACTTACCAGGACCACGCCCAGCAACACCATCAGCGCCCCGATTACAAAGTTGGCGCTGAGCGGCTCATCCAGCAGCAACACGCCAAAGGTCACCCCGAACAGCGGGGTGATGAAGGAAAACACCGCCAGGTTGGACGCCAGGTACTTGCGCAGCAACCAGAACCAGGTCAGGTAGCTGACGAACGACACCACGATGCCCTGGAACAGCACGCTACCCATCGCCAGCGGTGTCAGCGACACCTCACCGATCTGCCCGCTGAGCAGTGCAATCAGCAGCAGCCCGACAAAACCGACCCCCAGCTGATAGAACAGGGTCAGGGTCGCCGGTGCTTCAGACAAGCGTGAGCAGCGCACCACTACCGTGGTGGCGCCCCAGGCCAGGCCGGCGATCACGCCAAAGGCATCACCCAGCAAGGTGCGGCCATCCATGTCCTCGAACGACATGCCACCGGCAAACGCCATGGCAATGCCACCGAACGCCAACAAGATTCCCAACCACTGCAGCAGCCGCAGACGTTCGCTAGGCAGCCGGAAATGCAGGCCCAATGCGGTGAACACCGGGGCGGTATAGAGGAACACCGACATGTGCGCCGCCGAGGTCAGCTTCAGGCCCTCGGCGATGAACAGAAACTCTACGCCGAACAGCCCGCCCGCCAGCAACCCTGCACGCCAGGTGCTGCCGACCTGCCCCCAACCACCTCGCCAGCACACCAGCAGGCCGACCAGCACGGCGGCAATGCCATTACGCAATGCCGCCTGCATCACCGGGGCGATGTCCACGGCGGCGGTCTTGATCAGTACCTGCTGGCAGCCCCAGATCAGGCACAGTCCGAGCATCACCTGAAAGGCGAAGGCGTCAGGGTTCTTGCGGACCGCGCTCATGAGCGGGCCTTCGAGCTGATGGTGGGCATGGGCAAAAGGCTCGGCAGCATTCAGGAACTACCGATTATCGGGTTTCCCGGGCCAGCCTTGCCAGCCTCAAAACGACCTCAAGCAATCTGCGCTTTTGCCGACACGTGCTCGAAGGTACTTTCATCCAGCGCATCTGCCTGCTCGTCCAGCACCTGGCGCGGGTGCTCGAAGCCGGGGATGCTGCTGTCGATCAGGCTCATCAAGCGCGAACCGCGCTCGGTCAGCACGAAATTCTCGCCATTGCCACCGTCTTCTTCAGGCCGGCTTGCGATGAAGCCGCGCTTGAACAGCAATTTTTCATACTCGCAGGCGCGGGTTTTCAGGTGGTCCAGATCACCCACCGGCTCGCCCTTGGCGGCCAGCGCCGCAGCGTGCTGCTCGGCATAGGGGCGTGGCGTGAAGCTGTGACCGGCGCCGTTCTGCACCTCGTGCAGCAAGCGTTCGATCAGGTCCCAGTCGTAGGCGATGCTCATGGCTCGTGCTCCTGCAGTGGACGGAAGGGGTACACAGGGTGGGACCCACCAGTAGGAGCGGTGTTCCAAAAAAGCGCGACTACGTATCTGTCCCGCTGCCATGACTCACGCACTTGAGGCCGACGATACCAGCCGGTTTGGCGCTGGCAGCAAAACTCAGCGTAGCTTCTGCTGGGCTTGCATATACTGGCGCAGCAACTGATTGATCCGGGTCTGGTAGCCGCCCCCCTGCTCTTTGAACCAGGCGAGGACATCAGTATCCAGGCGAATGGTCACCGTCTGCTTGGCTGGAACTCGCAGCTCGGCCTCCCGAAAAAAATCGTCATTCAGCTCAGGGATATCCGAGGTATCAATAGCCTGGTCGTCCTGCCGAGCCAAGCGGCTCCAGTCAGTTTTCGATGTTTTGGTCATAGTGAGTGGCCTCCCACCTGGTGGCTTTACGCGCAGAAATGATTCGAATGACATCACCACGCCTCTCCGTATACACGACTACGCCTATCAAGCACTTCAGCCAGCCCAGGCAGACCCAGCGTTCCTCGCCAAGGCCGGGATTGTCATCGCGGCGTATCAGCATCGGGTGATTGAACATCTCCGGAACATCGCTGAAGTCGATTCCATGCTTGCGGATGTTGATATGGTTCTTGGCATCGTCCCACTCAAAGAACATGGGCCGCTCCGTATTTACATCTGTACATACGATACCTCCTGATTCAGCTCAAGGCTAGAGGGCGACCGCTCGCCATTCAATAGCTTCAGGAGGCTTTGGGAAAAGGACTACAGCCTGGAGAGTAAGCAGCCCGACCAGCCGGCTGGCACGGCTGCGCTTACTGCTTGACCAGGTAGTTGATGAACAACCGGAACAGCTCCGCATTCCCGGCGATGCCCAGCCGCTGCCAGATATTGTGGCGGTGCACCTTCACCGTGCCCTCCGAAATCCCCAGTACACGGGAGATAGACTGGCTGCTGTGGCCCTGCAGAATCAGCTTGGCCACATGCCGTTGGGTTTCAGTCAGCTGGCCCTGGAGAATATCGACGAAGGCATCCTCCAGCTGGCTGTCCGAATCCTGCGGGTCGGCCAGCTCATCGGCATGAGCCAGGCGCAGGTGCTGGCTGTGGCTTCGATCACCGGCGTCAATGCAGCCAGCCGTTGCGCTTCTGCGGCCTCGAAGGCGCCCTTGTCCAGGCCACGCATCAGCGAGTAGACCAAGGCGGTTCGCGGCCTTACCGGCACGATGAAACCGATCTCCTCGATCAGGCTGCCATGGTGCGAGGAGACGCAGGGATGGATGTCGTGAGAAATGGAAAAGCCCGAGGCAAAGAAGCTGTCCGGGGCCAGCTCGCTCATGCGCCACAAACCGGCCGGGTGGTTGTTGGTGCAGGCGACGTAGAACGGGTCCAGCAGGTAACCGCCACGCAGGTAAGCCTTGAGCGTCCGTTCGGCCACGCGCTTGTGGTAGCCGTCATGAACCAGCAATGCGGGCTGGTTGAAGCGAAACAGGTAGGCGCAGCTCATGTCGAAATCGACCCCGCTCTTGAGCGCCATGTCGAGGGCCGGGCCTCTTGTTGAAAACCGGCAGCACAGTGCCGGCCGGGCATCACATGGCGGTGTAGGCGTTGTCGACGAACAGGTGCGAGCCGCTGACGAAACTGGACTCGTCGCTGGCCAGAAACAAGGCGGCGTTGGCCACTTCGCTCGGATCGCACAGGCGCCCCTGCATGGTCTTGATCGCCTCGTCAGAGGCGTCGACACCATAACCGCGCAGCAGGTCGAGTTCGCGGCGGCCATGGGCGGTGCCGATAAAGCCTGGGCAGATGGCATTGCTGCGGATGTTCTGGTCGCGGTACTCCACGGCCAAGGCGCGGGCGAACATGTGGCAGGCACCTTTGGTGGTGCAATACAGCACTTCCATCGGGGTGCCGACCACTGCCGAAATCGACGAAGTGCAAATGACGCTGCCGCCGCCGGCGGCGAGCATGCCTGGCAATACGGCCTTGGTGACCAGGAACATGCTTTTCACGTTGACGCTCATCAACCGGTCCCAGTCGGCTTCGCTGGTTTCCAGGAACGGGCCGGCCGCGATGATGCCTGCGTGGTTCATCAGCACGGTGATCGGGCCAAAGTGTGCCTGGGCCTGGCTTACCGCTCGGTGCACCTGGTCGGCCTGGGACACATCGGCAGCGACGAACAGCGCCTGACCGCCGTCGGCATTGATACCTGCCGCCACCGTTTCACCCTGGCTGGTCGGCAAGTCGAGGATCACCACCTTGGCGCCCTCGGCGGCGAACAGCTGCGAAGCGGCCAGGCCGCACCCGCCTGCGCCGCCGGTTATCAGCGCCACTTTGCCTTTCAATCGATCCATGGGTCTGTTCCTCGGTTGTCATGTTTGTGGCTTCAAACTAGAGCCGAGGATGACTGCGGTAAATATACCCAGGGGTATAGCCGCCGGTCGAAGGCACTGAACCAAATGCCGTAGGCGCGTTTCCACCGCTCATCACCCCCGCCGGAGGTATAAGGATGAAACCGCTGCTGCCTATCGCCTGCGCCACTCTACTGTTCAGCGCCCTGCCCGCCTGGGCCTGTACACCGGAGGAGGCAACGCAAAAACGTGAAGAGCTGGCCGGCTTGGTTTCTCGGTTGACCGAGCAGAACCCGCAAAAGGCCAAGGAGATCAATGACGAGCTTCAGGGAATGGAGTTGGGGACGGCGAGCAAGGACTTGCCCGACAAGTGCCAGCTGATCGACCAGCGGGTCAAGGAACTGAAAGAGGCGGAGAAAAAGGCTGATTGAAGGTTTGTTGACAGCCCTGTCGCCGGCAAGCCGGCCACAGGGCTAGTACCGGCCGATTACTCGGCGGCAGTCCTGCGCTTCTTCAACGGCGCCAGGCCATCCGCACTCGCCAGCGGGGCGTTGGCCTTCGGCTTGGCGGTAGGCTTGCGCTTGGCAGCAGCCTTCTTGTCACCCGACTTCTTGTCGACCTTTTTCTTCTTGCTACCGACAGCCTTGCCCGATGCCTTGACCTTCTTCGGCCCGCTGTAGGTGCCCTTCACTTCCTTGATCACCCGGCGCTCGAACTGCTGCTTGAGGTAGCGTTCGATGCTGGACATCAGGTTCCAGTCGTTGTGGGTGATCAGCGAGATCGCCAGGCCTTCGCCACCGGCCCGGCCGGTACGGCCAATGCGGTGTACGTACTCGTCACCGCTGCGCGGCATGTCGAAGTTGATGACCAGGTCCAGGCCATCGATGTCCAGGCCACGGGCCGCCACATCGGTGGCCACCAGTACCTTGGAGCCGCCCTGCTTGAAGCGCTCGATGGCCAGCTTGCGGTCTTTCTGGTCCTTTTCGCCATGCAGCACGAACGCTTTCACGTCCTTGGCGACCAGGTGGCCGTAGATACGGTCAGCCATGACGCGGGTGTTGGTGAAGATGATGGCCTTGTCGAACGTCTCGTTGGCCAGCAACCATTGAACGATCTGCTCTTTGTGCTGGTCGTGGTCAGCGGTGATGACCTGCTGGCGGGTACCTTCGGCCAGCTGCGAAACGCTGTTGAGCATCAGGTGTTCAGGGTCTTTCAGCACCTTGCCGATGATGTCGCGCAGGGCCGCGCCACCGGTGGTGGCCGAGAACAGCAGGGTTTGCTCGCGGTTCTCGCACTCCTTGCACAGGCGCTCCATGTCTTCGGCAAAGCCCATGTCGAGCATGCGGTCGGCTTCGTCGAGGATCAGCACCTTCACATGGGACAGGTCGAGGTTGCCGGCATTGAGCTGCTCGAGCAGGCGGCCCGGGGTGCCGATCAGCACGTCCGGCACCTTGCGCAGCATGGCGGCCTGTTCCTTGAAGTCTTCGCCGCCGGTCACCAGGCCCGACTTGATGTAGGTGAACTGCGAGAACAGCTGCACTTGCTTGAGGGTCTGCTGGGCCAGCTCACGGGTCGGCAGCAGGATCAGCGCACGGATCTCGACGCGAGGGCCGCTGAGGTCGACCAGGCGGTTGAGCATGGGCAGCACGAAGGCCGCGGTCTTGCCGCTGCCGGTCTGTGCGGTCACGCGCAGGTCACGCCCTTGCAGGGCCAAGGGGATGGCCGCGGCCTGCACCGGGGTAGGCTCGACGAATTTAAGCTCGGCCACGGCTTTAAGCAGGCGTTCATGCAGGGCGAATTGGGAGAACACGGAGGTAACCTCAGGCAAGTGCGGGAAATTCAGTTGCATAGGGTAACGTTTTCTGCAGCCTTAGCCGAATTTCTTTTGGCAACTTTGTCGCCATCCGCGCTCTAATGGCGCTTCGTTTCGCAACAAGACTGTACGCAAACCCATGGATATCCAAAGAATCTGGCGTGACTCCCTCGACCTGTGGGGCACCCTCGACCAACATCCCATGCTGCACGCTGCCATCGGTCTGGCGGTGCTGCTGCTGATTTCCCTTGTCATCGGCCGCCTGGCACGCTTCCTGATGCTGCACGGCGCCCGCTTGCTGGCCCGCCAACAGGCGTTGAAGTGGCTGGACGACCTGCGCCACAACAAGGTCTTCCACCGCTTGGCCCAGACCACACCGTCGCTGGTGCTGCAATTTGGCCTGAAGCTGGTGCCGGAGCTGTCCGACACCGCTCAGCACTTCCTCGGCAATGTCGCCCTGGCCTTTACCCTGCTGTTCATGACCATGGCGCTGTCGTGCCTGCTGGATGCCCTGCTCGACATCTATGCCCGCACCGAACATGCCCGCACCCGCTCCATCAAGGGCTACGTGCAGCTGGCCAAGATGATGCTGTGGATCTTCGCCTCCATCGTCATCGTCGCCACCCTGATCGACCGTTCGCCGCTGTTGCTGCTGTCTGGCCTGGGCGCCATGTCGGCGGTACTGCTGTTGGTGTACAAGGACACGCTGCTGTCGTTCGTCGCCAGCGTGCAGTTGACCAGCAACGACATGCTGCATGTGGGTGACTGGATCGAAATGCCGCAGGTGGGTGCCGATGGCGATGTGGTGGATATCACCTTGCACACGGTGAAGGTGCAGAACTTCGACAAGACCATCGTCTCCATCCCCACCTGGCGCCTGATGAGCGAGTCGTTCCGCAACTACCGCGGCATGCAGCAGTCCGGCGGCCGGCGGATCAAGCGCAGCCTGTTCATCGATGCCGCCGGCGTGCGCTTCCTTACCCGCGAAGAGGAACAGCGCCTGAGCCAGATACAGCTGCTTGGCGACTACCTGGCCGGCAAGCGCCAGGAGCTGCAGAACTGGAACGAGGCGCTGGGGCCGGTGGCCGAGCTGTCGGCCAACCGCCGCAAGCTGACCAATATCGGCACCTTCCGCGCGTTCGCCCTGGCCTACCTGAAGAACCACCCCAACATTCACCCGAACATGACCTGCATGGTACGGCAGATGCAGACCACCGCCGAAGGCGTGCCGCTGGAGATCTACTGCTTCACCACCACCACGGTGTGGGCGGACTATGAGCGGATTCAGGGGGATATCTTCGACTACCTGCTGGCGGTGCTGCCGGAGTTTGGCTTGAGCCTCTATCAGCAGCCGAGTGGCAATGACATGCGGGTGGGGTTGGCCGGGCGTATGGCGGCCGAGCCGATGCCGCGTCGCCTGGAAGAGATGAGCGAGGCTTGAGATTGCCGGGGCTGCTTTGCAGCCCATCGCCGGCAAGCCAGCTCCCACAGGTACCGCGCAGTTCCGCAAGACGGTGGTGTTCCCGTTTGGAGCTGCTTTGCAGCCCACCACCCCCACAGTTACTGGGAGCTGGCTTGTCGTGGCGACTAACCGCGGCGACAGGGCCTTCGGCTACCCCGCATAACCCAGCAGGTACAACAACCCGGTCAAGGTCAGCAGCGAAGCCACGGTCGACAACAGGATCGTGCGCGATATCAACCCCGCCTCACGGTTGTAATACTCCGCCAGCATGAACGGCCCGGTCCCGGTCGGCAGTGCCGCCAGCAGCACCGCCGAAGCCGCCCACATGGTCGGCAGGCTGAACACCTTGAACGCCAGTACCCAGGTCAACGCCGGCTGCCCCACCAGCTTCAAGCCCACCAACGGCCATGGGTTGGCCTGCGCACCCGGGCGTTTTTCTGCCAGAAACGCGCCCAGCGAGATCAACGCGCAAGGCGTGGTGGCCAACGCCAGCATGTCGAGAAAGTGCATCACCGGCTCGGCCAGGCCCAATCCAGCCATGGCCCACCCCGCCCCCGCCAGCGGCGAGAACACCAGCGGGTTCTTCGCCAGCGCCTTGCTCACCAGCAGGATCGCCCGGCCAATCTGCCGCTCCTCCTGCAGCCCGACTTCGATCAGGGTCAGCGAAATGGCAAACACCAGGCACACCACGAGCAACGACGAGATCAGCGCCGGCTGCAGGCCTGCCTGGCCAAACAGCAACAAGCACAACGGAATGCCGATGTAGCCGGTGTTGGCATACCCGGCACTCAGCCCGTCGATGCTCGCCGCGACCAGGCCGTGGCCGCTGTGCAAGCGCCACAGCAGGGTCACCACGAACATGGCCAGGGCGCCCCCGCCAAAGGCGACGATGAACCCCGGGTGCCAGATCTCGCTCCAGGTGGCTGTGGCGGTTACCTTGAACAGCAACGCCGGCAGGCACAGCCAGACCACCATCTTGTTGATTTCGGCGGCGGCCTTGTTGCCCAGCTTGTTGGTCTTGCGGCACAGGTAGCCGACCAGGATCAGGGCGAAGATCGGCGCGACGATGACGAAGACAGTGTGCATGTCAGGCCTTGCCGGCCAATGGCGCTTGCCCGCGAGCACCCAAGCGGCTCAACCACACCGACGCCAGAATGATCGCGCCGCCGATGAACAACCGCCCCAGCGGTTCGTGCTGGTTCCAGATCAGCAGGTTCAGCAGCAGCCCCACCGGTACATGCAAGTTGTTCATCACCGCCAGCGTGCCGCCAGAAACCATGCACGCACCCTTGTTCCACCAGTACAGGCCCAGCGCCGTCGGGCACAAACCCAGGAACAGCAGCACCAGCCATTGCACGTCGGTACTCGGCAGGTGCTGCGCATTGCCGAACAGCAGGAACGCCGGCAGCACCACCAGCAAGGCGCCGAGGTAGAAGTAGCCAAAACGCGCGTAGTGCGGCAGGTCGCTGGGGTTGCGGGCGACCAGGTGACGGTACAGCACCTGGCCGGCAGCGTAGGTGAAGTTGGCCAGTTGCAGCAGCAGGAAGCCGATGAAGAACTCGCCGCTGATGCTGTCGAAACGGATCACCGCCGCGCCGGCCACGGCCACCAGCGCCGCCACCAGCGCCCACGGGTTGAAGCGCCGGTTCATGGCGTCCTCTATCAGCGTCACGTGCAGCGGCGTGAGGATGGTGAACAGCAGTACCTCGGGCACGGTGAGCACGCGAAAGCTCAGGTACAGGCAGACATAGGTGATGCCGTACTGCAACGCGCCGATCAGCAGCATCGAGCGCATGAAGCGCGGTTCCACCTGGCGCCAGCGGGTCAACGGCAGAAACACCAGGCCGGCCAGCAGCACCCGTGCGAGCACGGCGAAATAGCTGTCGACGTGCCCGGCCAGGTACTCGCCGATCAGGCTGAAGGAAAACGCCTGGATCAGCGCGACGATTATCAGGTAGCCCATGGTTGCCTCTCGTGGATCAAGGCCGCGACCTTAGCGGGTTGCGGGCTTTGTGTTCAACCATGAGGAATGTGGGGGCTGTGCCGGCCTCTTCGCGGGCTTGCCCGCGAAGAGGCCGGCACAGGCCGCCACCAAATCCCAGGCATAAAAAAGCCCGGCCAAAAGGACCGGGCAGGTACACCCAAAGGAGCAAAAACAGGTGTCAGGGTTGGGAATTCGTTAAGCCTCAGGCCACCGCCGCCAACTTGGCCTTGGCCTGGTTCAGGCCCTTCTCATGGAACTCGCCGCTCATGTTCAGGCCTTCGGCATGGATGAAATCGACATCGTGAATGCCGATGAAAGCCATTACCTGGCGCAGGTACGGTTCCTGGTGGTCGCTGGTGGCGCCGGCGTGGATACCGCCGCGGGCAGTCAGCACGATGGCGCGCTTGCCGGTCAGCAGGCCCTGCGGGCCGGTAGGGGTGTACTTGAAGGTGATGCCGGCACGCAGCACATGGTCCAGCCAGGCCTTGAGGGTGCTGGGGATGGTGAAGTTGTACATCGGTGCAGCCATCACCAGCACATCGGCGGCAAGCAATTCATCGGTCAATTCGTTGGAACGGGCCAGGGCCTCCAGCTCGGCAGCGCTGCGCTGTTCTTCCGGCTTCATCCAGCCGCCGAGCAGGTTGGCATCCAGGTGTGGCACCGGGCTTACCGCCAGGTCGCGTACGGTGATCTGATCGGCCGGGTGGGCGGCCTGCCATTGCTGGATGAAGTCACGGGTCAGCTGACGAGAAACGGAATCCTGCTGGCGGGCGCTGCTTTCGATGATCAGTACGCGGGACATGAGGTGCCTCCATCGGCAAAAAAGGGTGCGATTCGATGGAGGTGAGATTAAGGCTTGACCTATCGATAAAAAAGCGTAAAAAGTGGGTTCAATCTATCGATTTATCGGTTTATTCCGCCGCGCAGCTCAACGCGATGCGCAGCTTGATGATCTGCCGGTTGAATTTGGCAGTGACGTCGACACTTTTACCCGCTGGCACGTTTACCCGGCGCACCCGCGGGGCCTCCGGGCCATTGCGGAAGGTCACCTTGCACGCTGCCGGAACCTGCCCATAGTTGTTCAGGGTAATGGCGCCAATGTCGTAGGCCGTGTCATACGCGGTGTAGTCAAGCTTGACCCCGGTCAGCTGCTTCTCTACATCGATGGGGTAAGCCATGGCCCCGAGGGGCAGGCACATCAGTATTGCCGCACAACATTTCTTCATGGGCCGCTCTCCTTGAAAGAGCGCAGCTTAGGACAACAGGAGCGAAACATGAAAGCGCCGCGCGTAACCCTTGACCAGTGGCGGACCCTGCAAGCAGTGGTCGATCACGGCGGGTTTGCCCAGGCCGCCGAGGCTCTGCACCGCTCACAGTCATCGGTCAGCTACACCGTGGCGCGCATGCAGGAGCAACTGGGTGTGCCGCTGCTGCGCATCGATGGCCGCAAGGCGGTGCTCACCGAGGCCGGTAACGTTCTGCTGCGCCGGTCGCGGCATCTGGTCAAGCAGGCCAGCCAGCTCGAAGACCTGGCCCACCACATGG
The DNA here is from genome assembly GCF_059295255.1 of Pseudomonas sp. 8_5_2. NCBI lineage: Bacteria > Pseudomonadati > Pseudomonadota > Gammaproteobacteria > Pseudomonadales > Pseudomonadaceae > Pseudomonas > Pseudomonas sp. 8_5_2. Next base: position 1,543,232 of record NZ_CM181238.1, on the reverse strand, counting down.
AGCAGGGCTGGGAAGCCGAGGTGCGTCTGGTAGTCGATGCAGCCTACCCCAGCGCCCGCCTGGTACGCGCCCTGGCCGCGTTCATGCCGCAAAGCCGTGGCTGCCGGGTGCGCCTGCGTGAGGAGGTGCTGTCTGGCGTCGAGGAAGTGATGCACGAAGGCATCGCCGACCTGGCCATCAGCAGCTACAGCATCGGCGGCTACCTGGGCGCCGAACTGAGCGCAGTGGAGTTCGTCGCCGTCGCCCACCCCGAACACAGCCTGCACCGCCTTGGCCGCGAGCTCACCTTCCAGGACCTGGAAAGCCAGCTGCAGGTGGTGATCCGCGACTCTGGCCGCGCGCAACCGCGCGACGTCGGCTGGCTGGGCGCCGAACAGCGCTGGACCGTGGGCAGCCTGGGCACCGCCGCCACCTTCGTCGGCAGTGGCCTGGGCTTTGCCTGGCTGCCCCGGCACATGATCGAGCGCGAGCTGCGCGATGGCGTGCTCAAGCCTTTGCCGCTGGATCAGGGTGGCAGCCGCCATCCACTGTTCTACCTTTATTCGAGCAAAGAGAAGACCTTGGGCCCGGCCACGCAGATTCTCATCGACCTGCTGCGCAACTTCGACACTGCGCCACTGGACGTGCCCTTCGCAGCCCCCCCACAAGCCTGAGAGGACCGCGCCCGTGGCCTATTTCGAACATGAAGGATGCGCACTGCATTACCGGGAATATGGCCAGGGCGAACCGCTGGTACTGCTGCACGGCCTGGGTTCCAGCTGCCAGGACTGGGAGTTGCAGGTGCCGGCGCTAAGCCGCCACTACCGGGTCATCCTCATGGACATTCGCGGCCACGGCCGCTCCGACAAGCCCCGTGACGGTTACCAGATCGCCACCTTCAGCGCCGACCTGCTGGCCCTGCTCGAACACCTGCACACCGGTCCGGTGCACCTCGTCGGTTTATCCATGGGCGGCATGGTCGGTTTCCAGTTTGCCGTCGACCACCCGCAGTGGCTGCGCAGCCTGTGCATCGTCAACAGCGCCCCGGAGGTCAAGCGCCGCACCCGCAGTGACTGGGTCTGGTGGCTCAAGCGCTGGGGCCTGGCGCGCATCCTCAGTGTCGAAACCGTCGGCAAAGGCCTGGCCGAACGCCTGTTCCCCAAACCCGGGCAGGCCGACTTGCGGCAAAAGATGGCCGAACGCTGGGCACGCAACGACAAGCGGGCCTACCTCAAGAGCTTCGACGCCATCGTCGACTGGGGCGTGCAGGAACGCATCGGCCAGATCCACTGTCCTACCCTGGTAATTGCTGCCGACCACGATTACACCCCGATACACCTGAAAGAGCGCTATGTCGCCCTCATGCCCAACGCCAGGCTGGTCGTCGTCGACGATTCGCGGCACGCTACACCCCTCGATCAACCCGAGGTCTTCAACCAGACCCTGCTGCAGTTCCTCGCGGCCGCTTCCACCTCTCAAGGATCTTTGAGCCCATGCTGAAAAAACTCCTGCTCACCGCCTGCTCGGTTGCCTTCGCCACCAGCGTCATGGCCTCCGACAAGACCCCGCACGTCATGCTGGACACCAGCTTCGGCCAGGTCGAAATCGAGCTGAATGCCGAGAAGGCGCCGATCAGTACCAAGAACTTCCTCGAATACGTCGACAGCGGTTTCTACAACAACACCATCTTCCACCGTGTGATCCCCGGCTTCATGGTGCAAGGCGGTGGCTTCACCGACCAGATGGTGCAGAAAAACACCCAGGACCCGATCAGGAACGAAGCCAGCAACGGCCTGCTGAACACCCGTGGCACGCTGTCGATGGCACGCACCTCGGACCCGAACTCGGCCACCAGCCAGTTCTTCATCAACGTGGCCGACAACGACTTCCTCAACCCCGGGCGTGACCGTGGCTATGCAGTGTTCGGCAAGGTGACCAAGGGCATGGAAGTGGTCGACCAGATCGTCAACTCGCCGACCACCGTCAAGAAAGGCATGCGCGATGTACCGGCCGACCCGGTCTACATCAAGTCGGCCAAACGCATCGACTGACCGCAGGCTTCACAGGGACGTGAAACCGCCTGAGGGCCGGATGGAACAGGAGTGTCGCACCCCATGCTTTACCGCCGTTTCGAACAGCTGATCGATATTTTCCGCGAGGCGCCCAGCGAGTCGCCGCCCACCACCGTGTGGCCGTTCTACCTGTACTACCTGCGCCAGGTGTGGCCCAGTTTTCTCGCCCTGCTGGTAGTCGGCCTGTTCGCCTCGCTGATCGAGGTGGCGATGTTCAGCTACCTCAGCCGCATCATCGACCTGGCCCAGGGCACGCCAAATGCCAACTTCTTCAGTGAGCACAGCGGTGAACTGATCTGGATGCTGGTGGTGATACTGCTGCTGCGCCCCGTGTTCTTCGGCCTGCACGACCTGTTGGTGCACCAGACCATCAACCCGGGCATGACCAGCCTGATTCGCTGGCAAAACCACAGCTACGTGCTCAAGCAGAGCCTGAACTTCTTCCAGAGCGACTTTGCCGGGCGTATCGCCCAGCGCATCATGCAAACCGGCAACTCACTGCGCGACTCGGCGGTGCAAGCAGTGGACGCGCTGTGGCACGTACTGATCTACGCCATTACTTCGCTGGTGTTGTTCGCCGAGGCCGACTGGCGCCTGATGCTGCCGTTGCTGGCGTGGATCATCTGCTACATCGCCGCGCTTTTCTACTTCGTGCCGCGGGTAAAGGAGCGCTCGGTGATCTCGTCCGATGCCCGCTCCAAGCTGATGGGGCGCATCGTCGACGGCTATACCAACATCGCTACCCTGAAGCTGTTTGCCCACACCGACTACGAGCAGCAATACGCCCGCGAGGCAATCAGCGAGCAAACCGAGAAAACCCAGCTGGCCTCGCGGGTGATCACCAGCATGGACCTGGTCATCACCACCCTCAACGGCTTGCTGGTGGTCGGCACCACCGGCCTTGCGCTGTGGCTGTGGAGCCAGTCGCTGATCACCGTCGGCGCCATTGCCCTGACCACTGGCCTGGTGATTCGCATCGTCAACATGTCGGGCTGGATCATGTGGGTGGTCAACGGCATTTTCGAGAACATCGGCATGGTCCAGGACGGCCTGCAGACCATCGCCCAGCCGGTTACTGTCACCGACAAGCCCAACGCGCCAGCGCTCAAGGTCAGCCGAGGGGCGGTACGCTTCGATGACGTGGACTTCCACTACGGCAAGGCTGCCAACGTGATCGAGGGGCTGAACCTGGACATCCGCCCGGGTGAGAAAATCGGTTTGATCGGGCCCTCCGGGGCAGGCAAATCGACCCTGGTCAACCTGCTGCTGCGGCTGTACGACGTGCAGGGCGGACGCATCCTCATTGACGGCCAGAACATCGCCGAAGTCAGCCAGGCCAGCCTGCGTGCGCAGATTGGCATGATCACCCAGGACACCTCGTTGCTGCACCGCTCGATCCGCGACAACCTGCTGTATGGTCGCCCCGAGGCCAGCGAGGCAGCGTTGCACGAAGCCGTACGCCGCGCCCGCGCCGATGAGTTCATCCCGCAGTTGTCGGATGCCCAGGGCCGCACCGGGTTCGATGCCCATGTGGGTGAGCGTGGGGTGAAACTGTCGGGTGGCCAGCGCCAGCGCATCGCGATTGCCCGGGTGCTGCTGAAGAACGCGCCGATCCTGATCATGGACGAAGCCACGTCGGCGCTGGACTCGGAGGTGGAAGCGGCGATCCAGGAAAGCCTGGAGACACTGATGCAGGGCAAGACCGTGATCGCCATCGCCCACCGGCTGTCGACCATCGCGCGGATGGACCGCCTGGTGGTGCTGGACAAGGGGCGCATTGTCGAGAGTGGCAGCCACAGTGAGCTGCTTGAGCAGCAGGGGCTGTATGCCCGCTTGTGGCATCACCAGACCGGGGGCTTTGTCGGGGTCGACTGACTCCTGTACCGGCCCTATCGCCGGCACGCCAGCTCCCACAGATCCACCACAGATTTCAAGGCCTGTGGTGATCCTGTGGGAGCTGGCTTGCCGGCGATAGGGCCATTACAAGCAGCACAAGACGCTTAGTCCCGGCGATAAGGCAGCATCCCCCGCGCCTCTTCTGCATAAGCCCTGACCCCTTCCCGCTCCTGCAGCAAAAAATCCTCCACCGCACGCCGCAACCCCGCATGCAGCAGGTAATGCCACGACCGCGTCAGCACCGGCTCGAACCCGCGTATCAGCTTGTGCTCCCCCTGCGCTCCGGCATCGAAACGCTGGTAACCCTCGGCAATGGCAAAGTCCATACCCTGATAGAAGCACGTCTCGAAATGCAGCCGGTCGAACTCGTCCAGGCACCCCCAGTATCGGCCGAACAGGCTGTCGCCACCCACCAGGCTCAGGGCCATCGCCACATCACGCCCGCCTTGTCTGGCCATCACCACGCGCAGCGCCTCGGGCATGCGCTCGGCTATAAGGCTGAAAAACTCGCGGGTCAGATAAGGCGCACGGCGACGCACGGCGTAAGTGTTGGCGTAGCAGCGATAGACAAAATCCCACTGTGCCTGGTCCAGCTCCCCCCCGCGGTACCAGCGGAATTCGATGCCCTGCCCGGCCACCTGCTCACGCTCCTTGCGCATCTGCTTGCGCTTGCGCGAGCTCAAGGTGTCGAGAAAATCCTGGAAGTCGCGATAGCCGCGGTTATGCCAGTGGAACTGGCAACCCAGGCGCTCCATCCACCCCGGCAGGCCAGCCAGTTGCTGGTCCAGGACCGGGTCGGTGAAATTGATGTGCGCACCGGAAAGCCCGCCCTTGCCCAGATACTCCGGCAGCGCCTGCAGCAACAGCTGGCCATCGCCAGGGTCGGCGCTGAGCAGCCGCGGGCCGTTCACCGGGCTGAACGGCACGGCGCCAAGCAGTTTGGGGTAATAGGCGATGCCGGCCCGTTCACAGGCATCGGCCCAACCATGATCGAACACATATTCGCCAAACGAGTGCCACTTGCGATACGCCGGCAACAGCGCCCGCACCTGCCCGTCACGCTCCAGCACCAGGTGCTCGGCGGCCCAGCCGGTGTTGCGGGCGACGCTGCCGCTGTCTTCCATGGCACTAAGAAAAGCATGGCGCAGGAAGGGTTGGCCGGCCGGCACCAGGGCATCCCAGGTGGCCGCCGGAAGATCACGCAAATGGGCAAGGCTGTAGAGGCTGGTCACGGTTCTGGCTCGCTGTCTCAAGGCACCCAGTATCCCCAAGGAAGGCCCGTCACTCAAATGGCGAACGCGGCACTGATCCTTTTATTCTCAATTACTTAACAACAGTGCCACTAATTAGACATTAATCTGTCATTGGCCCCCGCAATACTTGCGCCTGTTTTCCGGAACCCCAGAACCTGTCTATTCAGGCCCTTTCCGAAGACATGCCAACGCAGGGGCAGGCGCTTGAGCCTCCCCCATTTTTTTTAGTAGGGAGAACCTTATGCGTCTTGTTTCTACACTTACCGGAGTGAGCCTCACCGGCATGATGCTGGCTCTGAGTGCCCCGGCCAGTGCAGCTGTCGACGCCAAGCTGCTCGAAATGCTCCGCGCCAACGGCTCGATCAACCAGGCGCAGTACACCGAACTGCAGGGCGACCTGGCGAAAGAAACCAAGGAAAAGGCCGACCAGAAAGCTCAGTCCGAACGTATGAGCTCCTTCGAACAAAAAGTGGCATGGGCCGCCAAGACCCAGATCAAGGGTGATGTACGCCTGCGTTACGAAGACGTCAACGTCGATGACCCGAACAGCAGCAGTGGCAACCAGGACCGTCAGCGCGTACGCGCTCGCGTCGGGTTCTACAGCGAGATCAACCCGCAGGTCGATGCTGGCGTGCGGATCGCCACAGGCAGCAGCGCCGACCGTCGTTCGACCAACCAGAGCTTCGACAACTACTTCGACAAGAAGTCGCTGTGGGTCGACCTTGCCTACCTCGACTGGCACCCGACCGCTGTCCCGAACTTGCACCTGATCGGCGGCAAGATGCCCCAGCCGTGGGTGAGCATGGGCGACATCATCTGGGACAGCGACACCAACCCTGAAGGCGTGGCCGCCACCTACAAAGCGGATCTGGGCGGCGCGGAAGTCTTTGCCAGCGCCGGTCAGTACACGTTGAAAGACAACGTCGATGGCGACGGTGTTCAGTACAAGCACGACGCGCAGGTCTACCATGGCCAGTTGGGCGCCAAGTTCGCCCCAGCTGATGTGCTCAAGCTCACCGTGGGCGCCAGCATCTATGGTTACGACAACGACAAGGAAGCAGCCATTCTGCAGTCGTTCGGCAACACCACCAATGAATTCAATCTGGTCGAGGGCTTCGGCCAGGTTGACTTCACCGGCTTTGCCATCCCGCTGTCGGCTTACGGCCAGTACGTGAAGAACACCGAGAGCACCGATGGCGAAGACCAAGCCTGGCTGGCTGGCCTGAAGACCAAAGTCGGCGCCTGGAGCCTGGACTACAACTACCGCGACGTGCAGCGTAATGCCGTGGTCAGCCTGTTCACGGACTCCGACTTTGGCAACGGCTTCACCGGCTCGCGCGGTCACAAGTTCAAGGTCGGCTACGAGATCGACAAGAACTTCTCGCTGGGCGCGGCCTACCTGATGGCCAAGACCGACCTTTCGCAGCTGCCTAACAGCAATGCCGACGTAGACACCCTGCAGGTAGACCTGGAAGCCAAGTTCTAAACGAAACCCTGCTCTGCTTCACACTGAAGCGGGAAATGCCGACCCCATCCGGCATTTCCCGCTTTTTTTGCCTGTGAGATTGTAGGGGGCTGCTTTGCAGCCCCGACATTCCGAAGCAATCAGCGCTTGCGCAGAATCACGCTACCAATCGAATACCCCGCACCAAACGAGCTCAACACCCCCAGCGAGCCCTTGGCCAAGTCATCCTGGTACAAGTGGAAGGCAATCACCGACCCCGCCGAACTGGTATTCGCGTAGCGGTCGAGAATCACCGGTGCATCCTCCTCGGCCACTTCACGCCCCAGCAGCTTCTTGACGATCAGGTGATTCATGCTGAGGTTCGCCTGGTGCAGCCAGAAGCGCTTGACGTCCGACGGCTGCAGGTCGTTCTCGCCCAGATGCTTGCCGATCAGCTCGGCGACCATCGGGCAGACTTCCTTGAACACCTTGCGGCCTTCCTGCACGAACAGTTTGTCGCGGGTGTCGATACCCTCTTCCGCCGCGCGGTTGAGGAAGCCGAAGTTGTTACGGATGTTGTTGGAAAACGCGGTTTGCAGCTTGGTACCGACGATGTCGAACTGGTGCGCCGAGGTTGCCAGGTCGGCACGCTCGACCAGCACGGCAGTGGCAGCGTCGCCGAAGATGAAGTGGCTGTCGCGGTCACGGAAGTTCAGGTGCCCGGTGCAGATCTCCGGGCTGACCACCAGCAGTGCCCGGGCCTGGCCCAGCTGCACGCTGTTGGCGGCAGTCTGGATGCCGAAGGTGGCCGACGAGCAAGCCACGTTCATGTCGAAGGCAAAGCCCTGGATGCCCAGCGCCTGCTGCACTTCGATGGCGATGGCCGGGTAAGGGCGCTGCAGGTTGGAGCAGGCGACGATCACCCCGTCGACATCGGCAGGGGTGCGGCCGGCGCGTTCCAGTGCCTGGCGTGCGGCGGCAACGCCCATTTCACAGAGGATCGACTGTTCGTCGTTGGAGCGCTCTGGCAGGCGTGGTTTCATGCGTTGCGGGTCGAGGATACCCGCCTTGTCCATGACGAAGCGGCTCTTGATGCCCGAGGCCTTTTCGATGAACGCAGCATCGGACACTGGCGCCGCTTCGACTTCACCGCGCGCGATGGCGTCGGCGTTGTCCAGGTTGAACTGCTGCGACCAGGCATTGAAGGAAGCCACCAGTTCTTCGTTGGAAATGCTTTGGGCCGGGGTATACAGGCCGGTGCCGCTGATCACGACGTTATGCACGGTCGTTCCTCTGGTCAAAGGCCATCGCCACAGGGCGCTGGCTGGGAATATGACAGGTTAATGGCACTTTAGTACCAACTAGACAGCGAGGGCGGTGCCCTCGTTCGCGGGTGAACCCGCTCCCACAGGGGCCGTGCACCGGCCCCAAATTGCATCAATACTGCCACAACTGTGGAAGTTTAGCCCTCCACCTGGCTCCACTGCTTGCTCAATCTTTTATCCGAAATGGGCACTTTGGTACCCAGTTGCTGGGCAAACAGCGACACTCGGTATTCCTCCAGCCACCAGCGATACAAAGCCAGCTGCTCGTCACGCTTGCCCTCCTGGGCATGCTTGTCGGCACGAGCCTTGTACTGCGCCCACAAGTTGGCCAGCTCACCACTCCACACCCGGTCCTTCTGCACCTGCGACCCCAGCTTTTCAAGGCGCAGCTCCACCGCCTTCAGGTAACGCGGCAGCTCCTTGAACCAGATACCAGGCGTCTCGCGTACGAAGCCCGGGTACACCAGGTTGCCCAACTGCTGCTTGATGTCGTTCAGCGCCACTGCCTGGCTCAGGTCGATCTTGCCCTTGAAGCGCTTCTGCAGCCCATGCCACAGCTTCAATACCTCCAGGGTAAGCCGAGCCAGGCGCTCGGCGTGCTCGGCCCATGCGCCACGCTTGCGCTCTGCCAGCCCGGCCAGTGCCGCGCCATCACGGGGCAAAGGCTGCTCGCCTTCGAGAATGCAACTGTCCAGGCTGGCCAGCAGGATGTCCTCGACCAGCGCATCGACCCGGCCCATGTCACGGTACAGCAGCCCCAGTTCGGTAAGCCCCGGCAACTTGCCGCGCAGGAACTTGGCCGGCTCGGCCAACTGCTGCAGCAGCAGGCGCTGCAAGGCGCGGCGGTGCTGGAACTCGGCTTCGGCCTGGGTCGAGAAGCGCCCTTCACGCACCGTACCGTTGTCTTCCACCAGCGCCGGGTACACGGTCATCGATAGCCCGGCGATCTTCTGCTGGGCGGTCTGCTTCACTTCGCTGAAGGCCTTGGCCTGCACCGGTTGTTCGTTATTGGCATCACGCGGCACGGCCAGCGCCGCCTGGCTGGCCGCGGCAAAGCGTGCAGTCAGCTCGGCGAGATCGCGGCCTTCACCGAGGAACTTGCCCTGGCCATCGACCACTTCGATGTTCATGCGCAGGTGGCCTTCGACCAGCTTGACCGACTCCTCCCACGCCTCATCAGAGACACGCGCACCGGTCATGCGCAGCAGCTCCTGGCCCAACGCCTGCGGCAATGCCCCTTGGCCAAAGGTCATGCGCGCCAGTGAAGCCTTGACGAAGTCCGGCACCGGCACGAAGTTCTTGCGCAGAGCCTTGGGCAGGTTGCGCACCAGTGCCACGCACTTGGCTTCCAGCAGGCCTGGCACCAGCCATTCGAGACGCTCGCCCGGCAGGCTCGGCAGCAGCGGCGCCGGCACCCGCACGGTCACACCATCACGGGGGTGGCCAGGCTCGAAGTGGTAGCTCAGCGGCAAGCGCAGTTCGCCCACCTGCAGGCTGTCGGGGTACTGCGCGGCAGTCACTTCGCTGGCCTCGCGGGCCAGCACGTCTTCCTCGCGCATGATCAGCAGGCTGGCATCCTTCTGGCTGCCCATGCGGTACCAGCTGTCAAAGGTCGCGGTCTGGTGGATCTCCGCCGGCAGGCGTGCTTCGTAGAAGGCGTACAGCGTTTCTTCGTCAGCCAGAATGTCGCGCCGGCGGGCCTTGGCCTCCAGTTCATCGAGTTCTTCGAGCAGGCGCTTGTTGGCCGCCAGGCACTTGGCCCGCGACTGGATTTCGCCACCCACCAGGGCTTCGCGGATGAACAGCTCGCGCGAGGTGACCGGGTCGATCGGGCCGAAGTGCACCGGACGGCGGCCGACCAGGATCAGGCCGTACAGGGTGATCTGCTCATAGGCCACCACTTGCCCGCGCTTCTTCTCCCAGTGCGGTTCGAAGTGGTTTTTCTTGACCAGGTGCCCGGCCAGCGGTTCGATCCAGTCCGGCTCGATCTTGGCCACCATGCGTGCATACAGCTTGGTGGTCTCGACCAGTTCGGCAGCCATCATCCACTGTGGGCGCTTGCGCCCCAGGCCCGACGACGGGTGTACCCAGAAGCGCCGCTGGCGGGCGCCCTGGTAGTCGCCCTCTTCGGTCTTCTGGCCGATCTGGCTGAGCAGGCCACTGAGAATGGCCTTGTGCATTTTCTGGTAGTCGGACGGTTCCTTGTTCACCGTCAACTGCAGGTCGCGGCAGATCAGCGCCAGTTGGCGATGGGCGTCGCGCCACTCGCGCAGGCGCAAGTAGTTGAGGAAGTTCTTCCGGCACCAGTTGCGCAGCGGGCTGGCCGTCAGCGCCTGGCGTTGCTCTTCGAAGCCGCGCCACAGGTTGACCAGCGCGGCGAAGTCGGAATCCACGTCCTTCCATTGTGCGTGCGCCTGGTCGGCCGCCTGCTGGCGCTCTGGCGGGCGCTCGCGCGGGTCCTGCACCGACAGCGCACTGGTAACGATCAGCACTTCCTGCAGGCTGCCCTGGCGGGCGCCCTCCAGCAACATGCGGCCCAGTCGCGGGTCGATCGGCAGGCGCGCCAACTGGCGGCCGAGCGGCGTCAGCTGGTTCTCGCGGTTGACCGCCGACAGCTCCTGCAGCAGGTTGAAACCGTCGCTGATGGCCTTGCCATCTGGCGGTTCGATGAACGGGAAGGCATCGATGGCACCCAGGCGCAGGTGCAGCATCTGCAGGATCACCGCGGCCAGGTTGGTGCGCAGGATCTCCGGGTCGGTAAACGCAGGCCGGCCGTTGAAATCCTCTTCGCTGTACAGGCGCACGCAGATACCCGGCTCGACCCGCCCACAGCGGCCTTTACGCTGGTTGGCACTGGCCTGCGACACCGCTTCGATGGGCAGGCGCTGGACCTTGGCGCGGTAGCTGTAGCGGCTGATGCGCGCGGTGCCGGTGTCGATCACGTAGCGGATGCCGGGCACGGTCAGCGAGGTCTCGGCGACGTTGGTGGCCAGAATCACCCGGCGCCCGGTATGCGACTGGAAAATGCGCTGCTGCTCGGCGGGCGAAAGGCGCGCATACAGCGGCAGGATTTCGGTGTGACGCAGTTGCGCCTTGCGCAGGATTTCGGCGGCATCGCGGATTTCCCGCTCGCCCGGCAGAAAGATCAGCACATCGCCTGGGCCCTTGCCCTCGCTGCGCTCGTGGTGCGCAAGCTCGTCCAGCGTGGCGAGGATGGCCTGGTCGACGGTCAGGTCGTCCTCGATCTGGTTGCCTTCTTCGTCCTGCTCGCTGGTGAGCGGTCGGTACCAGGTTTCTACCGGGAAGGTGCGCCCCGACACCTCGATGATCGGCGCGCCGTCGAAGTGCCTGGAGAAGCGCTCCAGGTCGATGGTCGCCGAAGTGATGATCAGCTTCAGGTCCGGGCGGCGGTGCAACAGGGTTTTCAGATAGCCGAGCAGGAAGTCGATGTTCAGGCTGCGTTCGTGGGCTTCGTCGACAATGATGGTGTCGTAACGCTCCAGAAGGCGGTCGTGCTGGGTTTCGGCCAGCAGGATACCGTCGGTCATCAGCTTGACCAGGGTATTGGAGTCACTCTGGTCTTCGAAACGCACCTGGTAGCCAACCAGCCCGCCCAGGGGCGTGCCCAGCTCTTCGGCGACCCGCGCTGCCACGCTGCGTGCGGCGATCCGGCGCGGCTGGGTGTGGGCGATCAGGCCATGGCTGCCACGGCCCAGTTCCAGGCAGATCTTCGGCAGCTGGGTGGTCTTGCCCGACCCGGTTTCGCCGGCGATCACCAGCACCTGGTGTTCGGCCAGGGCCTTCTTGATTTCGTCACGCTTGGCGGCGATCGGCAGGCTGTCGTCGTAGCGCACGGTGGGCACGCTCTGCTGGCGTGCAGTGACCTGGGCGCAAGAGGCCTGGACCTTTTCCACCCATTGGGCCAGCTTCGCCTCGTCGGGGCGCTTGCGCAGTTCATGCATTTGCCGGCGCAGGCGATGGCGGTCGGCGATCATGGCGTGGTCGAGGTTTTGCAGCAGTTTGTCGATGGCGTGGTCAGTCATGGGGCTTTTTAGTGACGCAGGTGAGCCTGCTTTTTCATGATCGGCATTCGAAGGATGCGCGATTGTCGCAGATTTGGCCCTACTTTGCTGTGCAGGCTGGACCTGCTCCTACAGGGTTCGCACAGCGGCAGAATGTTTAGTCAGGCTCGATGTAAAGGTTGCCATTCACTGCTTTAATCAACCTTACGCCGCATGTGAGTATCAAAGGCATGACTCCCGCCCCAGCCATCGCCCCACCGTCTTCCCGCCCTTCGCTACCGAAGGCCCGGAGCCGTGCCGGGGAAAATCCGCTGGTGCACATCATCCTCGCCTTCTGGGCCTTGTGGCACTGCCGCCACGCACGCCCACCGGATACTTCGCACACGCCATCGTGACCAAACCCGGCCGCCTTCTGGCCGTTTGACTCAGCTGGGCCGCCCGTTTGCGCGGTGGCCTGTGCGCCCGTGAGCGAATCCATCATGCCCTTTGCACCTGTAGAGCAGGCCAGCCGTTTCCTGGCCGACAACCCCGATATCGAGCTGTTCGAACTGTTCATCCTCGACGCCAACGGCGTGCCGCGCGGCAAACTGCTGCACCGTGACGAACTGCTGGCCGTGTACCAGACCGGCCGGCCACTGCCCAGCACCATCCTCGGCCTGACCCTGAACGGCGACGACGTGGAAAACTCCGGCCTGGTGTGGGACGTGGGCGACATCGACTGCCGTGCCTACCCGCTTGAAGGCAGCCTGGTGCGTTTGCCCTGGCGCCGGGTGCCGACCGCTGCGGTGCAGGTGAGCATGCACCCGAGCGAGGGCCTGCCCGCCAGCATCGCCGATCCGCGCCATGTCCTGGTACGCACCATCGATGCGCTGAAAGCCGACGGCTACCACCCGGTGATGGCCTGTGAGCTGGAGTTCTTCCTGCTCGACCAGCAGCGCGACGCCCATGGCCGCCCGCAGCCGGCACTGGACAACGATGGCGGCCGCCCCCGATCCACCCAAGTGTATGGCCTGCGCGAACTGGAGCAGATCGAGCCGTTCCTCGCCGACCTGTACGCCGCTTGCAAAGCCCAGGGCATCCCGGCGCGAACGGCAATTTCGGAGTACGCCCCGGGCCAGGTGGAGATCACCCTCGAGCACGGCGATGCGCTGCAGGCGATGGACCAGGCCGTGCGCTACAAGCGCCTGGTCAAAGGTGTAGCCCATGCCCATGGCATGCAGGCCTGCTTCATGGCCAAGCCGTTCGCGCAACTGGCCGGCACCGGCATGCACATGCACCTGAGCCTGGCCGACAGCGCCGGCAACAACCTGTTCGCCAGCGAAGACAAGGCCGGCACCCCGCTGCTGCGCCATGCCGTGGCCGGCATGCTGCGCCACCTGCGCGACTCGCTGCTGCTGTTCTGCCCCAACGCCAACTCGTTCCGCCGCTTCCAGGCCAACAGCTACGCACCACTGGCGCCAACCTGGGGCGTCGACAACCGTACCGTGAGCCTGCGCGTGCCGGGCGGCCCGGCCAACAGCCGGCATGTCGAGCATCGCATCTGCGGCGCCGACGCCAACCCGTACCTGGCCGCCGCAGCGATCCTCGCCGCCAGCCACTGGGGCATCCGCCAGCAGCTTGACCCAGGCGCACCAGTGGAAGGCAACGGTTATGCCCAGGCCACCGAGCACCTGCCCACCGACTGGCTAACCGCCCTCGACGCGCTGCAGCAGTCCAGCTGGGCCCGCGAAGCCCTGGGCGAGGACTTTCTGGGCGTCTACCTGAAGGTCAAGCGCGCCGAGTACCGTCAGTTCATGGCCGAGGTCAGCGAACAGGACTGGCGCTGGTACCTGCACCAGGCGTGAGCCCCAATACAACAAGGAACACCCATGAACGCAGCATTGAACAAAGGGCCGGCGCAGCGCGCGCCGTCCTACTACAGCGCCACCCTCAACGACCACACCGAGTACCCGCAACTCAAGGGCACGGTACAGGTGGATGTGGCCATCATCGGTGGCGGCTTCACCGGCGTGGCCACGGCAGTGGAACTGGCCGAACGGGGCCTGAAGGTGGCCATTGTCGAGACCAACCGCATTGGCTGGGGCGCCAGCGGGCGCAATGGCGGCCAGGTCACCGGCAGCCTGTCGGGGGACAAGGCCATGCGCGCGCAGATGCGCAACCGGCTGGGCGCCGAAGTCGACGATTTCATCTGGCACCTGCGCTGGCGCGGGCATGAGGTCATCGAGCAGCGCGTAGCGCGCTATGGCATCGACTGCGACCTCAAGCGCGGCCACCTGCATGCGGCGATGAAGCCTTCGCACATGAACGAGCTGCGTGCCTTCGAGGCCGAGGCCCGGCGCCGGGGCATGGGCGAGCAGGTGCAGCTGCTGGACCGCGATGGCATGGCCGCGCACCTGCAAAGTCCGCTGTACCTGGGTGCGCTGAAGAACCTGCGCAACCTGCACCTGCACCCGCTCAACCTGTGCCTGGGCGAAGCCCGCGCCGCGCACAGCCTGGGTGCATTGATCTTCGAGAACTCCGAGGTGCTGGACATCGTCCACGGCCCCCGCCCGGCGGTGGTCACAGCCCATGGCCGGGTCGAGGCACGCCAGGTGATGCTGGCCGGCGATGTGTATCACAAACTGGAAAACCGCCAGCTGAAGGGCAAGATCTTCCCGGCCATGGGCGGCATTGTCACCACCGCGCCGCTGGGTGAACTGGCCGAGCAGATCAACCCGCAGGACCTGGCGGTATACGACTGCCGCTTCGTGCTCGACTATTACCGCCTGACCGCCGACAAGCGATTGCTGTTTGGCGGTGGCGCCAACTATTCCGGGCGTGACTCACGCGATATCGAAGGCGAACTGCGCCCGTGTATCGAGCGTACGTTCCCCGCGTTGAAAGGAGTGCCGATCGAGTTCCAGTGGAGTTGCGCCATGGGCATCGTGGTCAACCGTATCCCGCAACTGGGCAAGCTGTCGGACAACGTGTGGTATTGCCAGGGCTATTCAGGGCACGGTATTGCCACCAGCCACATCATGGGCGAGATCATGGCCGAGGCATTGACCGGCACCTTGCAGCAGTTCGACACCTTTGCGCAGTGCAAGCACGTGCGCGTGCCGATGGGGGATTTGCTGGGCAACCCGCTGCTGGCGGCGGGGATGTGGTACTACCAGATGCTTGAGAAACTGCGCTGAGCGTGATGCCCGCGCAACCCCTGTAGGAGCGGCCTTGCGTCGCGAAAGGGCCGCGAAGCGGCCCCAGGTTCTCAGCCGTGACGCTGAAAATGCCGGGGCCGCTTCGCGGCCCTTTCGCGACGCAAGGCCGCTCCTACAAGGGCCGGGGGGCCTCAGGCGATTTTCTTCAAACCTTGCTTTTTCAGCTCTTCATCGCGCAGTTCACGGCGCAGGATCTTGCCCACGTTGGTGGTCGGCAGCACATCGCGGAACTCGATCTGGCGCGGTACCTTGTAGCCGGTGACGTTGGCACGCATGTGCTCCATCACCTGCTCCTTGGTCACGGTCATACCCGGCTTGACCACGATGAACACCTTGATCACTTCACCGGACTTTTCATCCGGCACTCCGATGGCCGCGCACTGCAGCACACCCGGCAATGCTGCCAGCACGTCTTCCAGCTCGTTGGGGTACACGTTGAAGCCCGAGACCAGGATCATGTCCTTCTTGCGGTCGACGATACGCATATAGCCATCGGCCTGGATCAGGGCGATGTCGCCCGTCTTCAGCCAACCTTCGCTGTCGAGGATCTCGGCAGTGGCGTCCTCGCGCTGCCAATAGCCCTTCATCACCTGCGGGCCCTTGACGCACAGCTCGCCGACTTCGCCCAGTGGCAGCTCGATGCCGGCATCGTCGATGATCTTGCACAGGGTCGAAGGCACCGGAATGCCGATCGTGCCCACCTGGTTGGCTTCGGCCGGGTTGACCGCCGCCACCGGGCTGGTCTCGGTCATGCCGTAGCCTTCACAGATGGCGCAGCCGGTCACGGCCTTCCAGCGCTCGGCCACGCTCAGCTGCAGGGCCATGCCCCCGGACAGGGTGATTTTCAGCGCCGAGAAGTCCAGGGCGCGGAAGGCGTCGTTGTTGCACAGCGCAACGAACAGGGTATTGAGGCCGACGAAGCCGCTGAACTTCCACTTGCCCAGTTCCTTGACCATGGCCGGCAAGTCACGCGGATTGCTGATCAGCACGTTGTGGTTGCCGATCAGCATCATGGCCATGCAATGGAAGGTAAAGGCATAGATGTGGTACAGCGGCAGCGGGGTGATGAGGATTTCGCAGCCTTCGTGCAGGTTCGCGCCCATCAGTGCCCGACACTGCAGCATGTTGGCCACCAGGTTGCGGTGGGTCAGCATCGCGCCCTTGGCCACCCCGGTGGTACCGCCGGTGTACTGCAGCACTGCCACGTCGTTGGCCTGCGGGTTGGCCTCGGTCACCGGCTGGCCCTTGCCCAGTGCCAGGGCGTCGTTGAAGCGCACGGCACGCGGCAGGTTGTAGGCCGGCACCATCTTCTTCACGTACTTGATCACACTGTTGATCAGCAGGCGCTTGAGCGGCGGCAGCAGGTCGGCCACTTCGGTGACGATGACGTGCCTGACCTGGGTCTTGGGCACCACCTTTTCGGCCAGGTGGGCCATGTTGGCCAGGCACACCAGGGCCTTGGCGCCGGAGTCGTTGAACTGGTGTTCCATCTCCCGCGCGGTGTACAGCGGGTTGGTGTTGACCACGATCAGCCCGGCGCGCATGGCACCGAATACCGCGACCGGGTATTGCAGGACATTGGGCAGTTGCACGGCAATGCGGTCACCCGGCTTGAGGTCGGTATGCTGCTGCAGCCAGGCGGCAAACGCCCCGGACAGCGCATACAACTCGCCATAGGTGATAGTCTTGCCCAGGTTGCTAAAGGCCGGTTTGTCGGCAAAGCGTTGGCAGGATTGCTTGAGTACCGCCTGGATATTGGGGAATTCGTCAGGATTGATTTCCGCCGTAATCCCGGCTGGGTATTTATCCTTCCAAAAATTTTCGATCATGGAAGCCCACTCCTTCAGCAACAGCGAAGTTCGGTTTACGCGTCTATGCGCTTATTATTGATATGAGATGACGGTTCGTTGCAAACCGGATCATCTGAAAGCGGGCCGAGAGTAACAGCTTTGCCGGGGGTCGCCTAGAGGCCAAAACAGGCCTTACGGTCACAAAAATGACTCAATGGACGATACAGGTCATTTTTAGAGTAATTATCCAAAATGTCGCAGATTCGGCTGTGATCCGCTTGTTAGAGCGTCTTGGGCATCCGCGGATGAACCCGCTCCTTGTTGTGCACTAACTGTAGGAGCGGGTTCACCCGCGAAGAAGCCGACACAAGACTCAGGCTATATCACGTAGTTCCCGCCGCAGGATCTTGCCCACCGGGGTCATCGGCAGCGACTCGCGCAACACGATGTGCTTGGGCACTTTGTAGCCGGTGAAGTTGGCTTTGCAATAAGCCTTGAGCTCATCCACGCTCAACCCACCCTCGCGCGGCACCACGAACAGCTTCACCGCCTCGCCGGAACGCTCGTCCGGCACGCCGATGGCTGCGCAGTTGGCGACCTTGGGGTGGCCCATCACCACGTCCTCGATCTCGTTGGGGTACACGTTGAAACCCGAGACGATGATCATGTCCTTCTTGCGGTCGACAATGCGGGTAAAACCGTCCGGGTCGATGATGGCGATGTCGCCGGTCTTGAACCAGCCGTCGGCATCCATGGCCTGGGCAGTGGCTTCGGGCTGCTGCCAGTAACCTTTCATTACCTGCGGCCCCTGGATACACAGCTCGCCCCGCTCGCCCAGCGGCAGTTCGTTACCCTCGTCATCGATCACCTTGAACGCCGTGCCTGGCACCGGGATGCCCACCGTGCCCAGGCGCGCCAGCTGGCCGTAGGGGTTGGTGCTGGCCACCGGCGAGGTTTCGGTCAGGCCGTAGCCTTCGACAATGCGGCAACCGGTGAGCGCTTCCCAGCGCTCGGCAGTGGCCTTGACCAGCGCCGTGCCGCCCGAGTTGGTGACCTTGAGCGCCGAGAAATCAAGCTGGCGGAAGCCTGGGTGATCCATCAGCGCGACAAACAGGGTGTTAAGCCCCAGCAACGCGGAAAAGCGCCATTTGCCCAGCTCCTTGATGAAGCCGGAAATATCCCGTGGGGTGGTGATCAGCACGTTGTGGTTGCCGGTGACCATCATGCACATGCAGTTCGCGGTAAAGGCATAGATGTGATAAAGCGGCAGCGGCGCAATCATCACCTCCTGGCCGTCCTTGAGCAGTTTCTGCCCGTCGGGGCCATGCTGCGAGAAGCAGGCCAGCACCTGCAGCATGTTGGCCACCAGGTTGCCGTGGGTGAGCATCGCGCCCTTGGCCAGGCCGGTTGTGCCGCCGGTGTATTGCAGTACGGCGATGTCGTCGAGGTTCTGCGAGACCGGCTTGGGGGCCAGTTCGCGCCCCTGGCGCAGCACCTGCTTGAACGATGTGGCCTGGGGCAGCTGATAGGCTGGCACCATCTTTTTCAGCTTGTCGACCACGGTGTTCACCAGCCAGCCCTTGGCGGTGGGCAGCATGTCGCCCATCTTCGCCTCGATCAGGTACTCGATGCCGGTATCGGGCAGCACCTCCTGCACCCGCTTGCCGAACATGTTCAGGAACACCAGCGCACGTGCACCGCTGTCCTTGAACTGGTGGCGCATCTCGCGCTCGGTGTACAGCGGGTTGGTGTTGACCACGATCAGGCCGGCGCGCATGGCCCCGAACACGGCGATCGGGTACTGCAGCACGTTGGGCATCTGCACCGCGATGCGGTCACCCGGTTTGAGGTCTGTGTGCTGCTGCAACCAGGCAGTAAAGGCTGCCGAATGGCGCTCCAGCTCCGCGTAGGTCAGGGTAACGCCCAGGTTGCTGAAGGCCGGGCGATCGGCGAAGCGCTTGCAGGAGCGCTCGAACACCTCGACGACCGAGGCGTAGGCATTGATGTCGATGGTGGAAGGCACGCCCGCCGGGCGCTTGTCATTCCAGAAGTCGGCTTGCATTTATTATTGTTCCTCTGCCTGGACCTGCACTGCGTCCTTTAGTCCTTTACCTGATCGCCCGAGGGCAAAAAGGCGTTGCTCCGACGTTAGCAGGTAAGCCCAAGGCGGCATACACGCCAAGTGCCGCCATTAACATTGTGAATCTTATTTGTGCCCTTCCTGCAATCCGGCCGGTTGTGCATACACTGTCCGGGTACCCGTGCGCACAAGGATCCACCATGCTCCACGACGCCTTCTGGCTGCCCGCCAGCGAGCATTGCAGCCTGCATGTGCACCAATGGCTGCCGGACACGCCGGTAAAAGCCGTGGTGCTACTGGCCCATGGCATGGCCGAGCATGCCGGGCGCTACAAACGCCTGGGGCATGCCCTGAGCGCGGCCGGCTTTGCCCTGTTCGCCGCGGACCAGCGCGGCCACGGGCGCACCGCCGAACTGGGCAACCTCGGCCTGTTCGCCCGCCATCATGGCTGGAATGCCGTGGTCGACGACCTGGGTCTGCTGGCCCAGCACATCGGCCAGCAGTACCCGTGTACGCCGCTGTTCCTGCTTGGCCACAGCATGGGCAGCTACATTGCCCAGGCCTACCTGCTGCACCACAGTGGCAGCCTGCACGGGGCGATTCTCAGCGGCTCCAACTACCAGCCGGCGGCGCTGTACCGCGTGGCGCGGCTGATCGCCCGGCTGGAGGCGTGGCGCCAGGGGCCGCTGGGCAAGAGCGCACTGATCGAGTGGCTGTCGTTCGGGTCCTTCAACAAGGCCTTCAAGCCCAACCGTACGGCGTTCGACTGGCTCAGCCGCGACCCTGCCGAGGTCGACCTGTACGTCAACGACCCGTTGTGCGGCTTTCGGTGCAGCAACCAGTTGTGGCTCGACCTGCTGCAAGGCTTGGCGCAGATCAGCCAGCCAAGTAACCTCGCGCAGATCGATCCGAACCTGCCTGTGCTGATAATCGGTGGTGAATGTGATCCGGTCAGTGCCGGCAAGCGTCTCACCCATCTGGCCGACGCCCTGCGCGCGACCGGCAATCGACATGTGCAGCTGCGCGTCTATCCAGAGGCGCGGCATGAAGTACTCAACGAAACCAACCGTGACGAGGTTACCGCCGATATCCTCGGCTGGCTCGAACAGGCGCTGGCCCTTGGCCGCCCTGTGCGCAGTGAATGATAGCCGCCCTCGCCTACCGCTTAAGGAAGCCACGATGTCCCAGGTCACCAACACGCCTTACGAAGCCCTCGAAGTCGGCCAGAAGGCGGAATACAAGAAGTCTGTCGAAGAGCGCGACATCCAGCTGTTTGCCGCCATGTCCGGTGACCACAACCCGGTGCATCTGGACGCAGAGTTCGCGGCCAAGAGCATGTTCCGCGAGCGGATTGCCCACGGCATGTTCAGCGGCGCGCTGATCAGTGCCGCAGTGGCCTGCACCCTGCCTGGGCCAGGCACCATTTACCTAGGCCAGCAGATGAGCTTCCAGAAACCGGTAAAGATCGGCGACACCCTGACCGTTCGCCTGGAAATTCTCGAGAAGCTGCCCAAGTTCAAGGTGCGCATCGCCACCAATGTGTACAACCAGAACGATGAGCTGGTGGTACAGGGTGAGGCCGAGATCCTGGCGCCGCGCAAGCAGCAGACCGTCGAGCTGGTGTCGCCGCCGAATTTTGTGGCCAGCTGAAGTTTGATTTAGCCAGCACCGCCCCTAACGCCGGCAAGCCAGCTCCCACAGGATCACCACAGGCTCAGACTTTGTAATGATCCTGTGGGAGCTGGCTTGCCGGCGTTAGGGGCGGTGCTGGCTACATCATTCAAGAGCCCGTAGCCGCCGCTCGATATGCCGCCGCTCCGGCGCCTGCCGGGTCAGTGCCAGTGCCTGCCGCCAGGCTGCACGCGCCTCTTCCACCTGCCCCAGCTGATAGTGCAGCTCGGCCCGCGCCACATACGCCAAGTGATAATCCAGCAGTTCACCGCGCGCCAGAATCCCTTCGACTTCCTGCAGGCCAACCTGCGGCCCATCCCGCTTCGCCAACGCCACCGCACGGTTCAACTCAACCACGGCTGATGGCCAGTGCCGCTGCAATACGTCATACAGCCCGACAATCTCCGCCCAGTCAGTCTCTTCTGCCGTTGCCGCTTCAGCGTGCACCGCGGCTATCGCCGCCTGCACGGTATAGGCACCAAACGCCCGGCTTTGCAGGGCCTGGCGGACCAACTCGCAGCCCTCGTCAATCCGCTGCCGGTCCCACAGACCGCGGTCTTGCTGCTCCAGCACCACCAGGTTGCCCTGGGCATCGGTTCGCGCCTGCTGCCGGGACGCCTGCAGCAGCATCAACGCCAGCAAACCGACCGCCTCAGCATCCGGCAACAATTGCACCAGCATACGTGCCAGGCGAATGGCTTCATCGCTCAGTTCCTGCTGCAGCAGTGACTCACCCGATGAGGCTGAATAACCTTCGTTGAACACCAGGTAGATCACCCGTAACACACTCTCCAGGCGCTCGGGCAGTTCGTTCAGTTCCGGTACCTGGTAAGGGATGCCGGCTTCGCGAATCTTGGCCTTGGCGCGCACGATACGCTGGGCAATGGCCGCCGGGCTTTGCAGGAAGGCGCGGGCGATCTGCTCGGTGGTCAGGTCACAGACTTCGCGCAGGGTCAGCGGCACCTGGGCATCGGCCGACAGCGCGGGGTGGCAGCAGGTGAATATCAGCCGCAGGCGGTCGTCCGCCAGCAGCTCTTCATCGCTGGGGTCTTGCGCCTGGCCTTCAAGCAGCATGCCCAAGTCCGCCTGGGAACGAGCGAAACGCGCGCGCCGACGCAATGCATCGATGGCTTTGAAGCGCCCGGTAGAGACCAGCCACGCGCGCGGGTTGGCGGGTATGCCATCGCGCTGCCAGCGCTCCACAGCGATGAAAAAAGCATCATGCATGGCCTCCTCGGCCAGGTCGAAATCACCCAGCAGGCGGATCAGGGTGGCCAGTATGCGCCGCGACTCCCCGCGATAGACCGCCTCGACCTCGGCGCGCACCTGCGCCAGTGCCGCCATCAGTCAGGCATCCGCTGGGTCACCACCTCCACCAGGCGGTCCAGGCTTTCTCCCCAGCCCTGGTGGAAGCCCATCTCCTCGTGAGCCCGGCAGTCGGCGGCATTCCAGTGCCAGGCCCGGGCGGTGTAGCGGGTTTTGCCCTGCTCCTCGTCAAAACTGATCACTGCAGTCATGAAGGCCTTGTCCGACGGCACCCAGCCTGGGCCAAATGCATCGGTGAACACCAGCCGCCGCGGCGCGGCAATTTCCAGGAACACGCCCTGGTTGGGGTACTCGCTGCCGTCCGGTGCCCGCATCAGCGTGCGGAACAGGCCGCCGGCCCACAACTGCATCTCGCATTCCGGGGTGGTCATGCCGTGCGGTCCCCACCACTGCATCAGCCACTGGGGTTCGGTCCAGGCGCGGAACACCTTGGCCGGTGGCGCATCGATCAGGCGGCTGATGGACAACTCGTGTTGCGCTTGCGCAGGCTGTGCAAGGCTCATGCTGGTTGTTCTCCGTGGCTGTCAGGGTTGCAGTTCACGCACCGGTCGCACTTCGACGCTGCCTACCCGTGCGGCGGGGATGCCCTTGGCGATGTTGAGGGCTTCATTCAGGTCGCGGGCCTCCACCAGATAAAAGCCGGCCAGCTGTTCCTTGGTTTCGGCAAACGGGCCATCGGTCAGGCTCATGTGCCCGTTGCGCATGCGCACCGTGGTGGCTGTCTGCACCGGCTTCAGCGCCTCGGCCGCGAGCATTCGCCCGGAGCCGTGGATGGCTTCGGCATAGGCCATGCATTCGGCGTCTTCCGGGCTGTCGGGCAAGCTGTGCAGCAGCCCTTCGTCACAATAGACCAGGCACAGGTATTTCATGGTCGCCTCCAGGGGGTGGGCACAGTGCGTTTGGCGATAAGTACTCAGGGCTTGAGATCGAACAGGGCTTTCTGGGTTTCCATGTCGAAAGGTGCGGACCAGTGCTCATGGATCACTTGCCACTGGCCATCAACCCGACGATAGCCCACCGTGGCGCGCATGAAGCCGCACTGGCTCTCGTCATCGCCCGGGCCGCAGCGGTTCAGCCAGTGGGCTAGCGCCAGGTCGCCGTCAGCCTGTACGCAAAGCTCGGCGAGCTCGAACACCATGGGGCCGCTGCACATGCCCATGCACATTTCCCAGTGCGCGGTGTAGGCGGCCTTGCCTTTGAACTGCAAGGCCTGGATGGCATCGAACGCGACGATGTCATCGGCATAAGGGGCGGTGATGCTGGGGATGTCGCGGTCGCGCACGGCCTGCATCCAGCGCTCGATCAGTTGGCGGATCTCGGTTTCGGCTGCGGTGCTCATCGGGGGGTTCCTCCGACAGGTCATGGGTGGCACGGTGTGCCTTCACCTATGGTCGAACGGTGATCGGAGGAATCGACAGGGCGTGGGAATTTCTTGCGGGAGGGTGGCAACACCTGTGAGGAACAACTCGAAACCAAGCGGGTTGAGGCCATTGCCGCCTGCTTGAAAACTTCATTAGCCCACTGCAGTACAGCCGCTGGCCCTCCCGCCTTCAGACGGCGGATGGGCCACCGACACCAGCCGACAGGCTGATCAACCCTGCTGGCAACCCTCACCCATGGCACGGTACTGAATGGTGTGCACCTGGCCCTGGTGGTCTTCATAGGTCATGGTCGCAGGCACTACTTCGCAGACATTGGGGATGGTCGACAGGTTGATCACCCGCTTGATGTCCAGGTTCATCGAATAGTCGTACTGCTGAGCCACAGGCTGGCTGGAGACGGGTTTGGCCTCATCGGCAAGGGCGAACGAGGACATACCGACCAATGCAAGAATCAGTAATGGTTTCATGTGGGTCTGCCTTTTGAGCATTCAAGCTGATCGATTGACTTCTGATGCCGTCATTGGCGCGGAGAAGTTGCCATCTACGGTGAAGATGGCACGAAGTACCGATCCCGCTTAGTACTGCAAGGGGGGATGAATCAAATTCTACTCCCGGCCGGCAATAGTTGAACCCTGCAGTCGGATATTCACCCTTGCCAGTTTTGCAACAATCTGCGACAAAATGGTCGCAAATCATCAAGCCAGAGCCTCTCGTCACGTTTCAGGGCAGGAACCATCATTTCAGAGAATATCCACTGTTCGAAACTCACGGACACAGAACGCCGGCTGCTGGACCACTTCTACCGGCAGCACGGCTCGCGCATGCGTGCTGCAAGCGACGCTGAACTGTGGGTGGCCCGGCCCCCGGGCATCATTGCCGGACTGAGCCTTAGCCCGGTGGGCAACGGTTACTGGCTGATCGGCCTGTTCGTCGACCCGCAGCGGCGCAGCCATGGGGTCGCCGGGCAGTTGGTCGAGGCCGCACTGGTGCAGGCTGATGGGCCCACCTGGCTATTCTGCCACCCCGACCTGGCACCGTTCTATCAGCGGCTGGGCTTCGAGCTGGCCGGGCAGTTGCCGGAAGCGCTGGCTGGCCGCCTGCAGCGCTACCAGCGCAGCAAACGCCTGGTCGCACTGCAGCGGGGTCAGTCGTCGCTGACGTCGAGCCCGGGGAACAGCACGTCGGTGTAGCCGAACTTGGCAAAGTCCTGGATGCGCGAAGGGTACAGGCGCCCGATCAGATGATCGCACTCGTGCTGCACCACCCGTGCATGGAAGCCGTCGGCAAAGCGGTTGATGGGGTTGCCCTGAGGGTCTATGCCTTCGTAGCAGATGTGCTTGAAGCGTGGCACCACGCCACGCAAGCCAGGCACCGACAGGCAACCTTCCCAGCCGTCCTCGACCTCGGTGGAGGACGGCGTGATTACCGGGTTCAACAGGATGGTCTGCGGTACCGTCTCGGCATCGGGGTAACGCTCGCTGCGCTCGAAGCCGAAAATCACCAGCTGCAGGTCGATACCGATCTGCGGCGCAGCCAACCCGACGCCGCCGACGTGGCGCATGGTTTCGAACATGTCATCGATCAATTGCAGCAATTCGGCGCTGCCGAGCATGTGCTCGGGCACAGGCGGGGCGATGCGCAGCAGGCGCTCATCGCCCATCTTGAGAATTTCACGAATCATCGGGGGGTCGGCTCGGCGGTTTGCGGTTCGCTGGGTTTCGGGTGCTCGTGGCCCAGTACCGTCAGGGTTTCCTCGGCTTTTGCACCGCTGAAATCCTTCTCGCCAGGGTTCTTGCCCTCGGCGGACATGTGCTCGATCACAGCATTCATTTCGGCGCCGAGCAGCAGCACGGCAGCGGAGATATAGAAATACAGCAACAGCACGATGATTGCACCAATGCTGCCGTACATGGCGTTGTAGTCGGCAAAGGTCTTCACGTAATAGGCAAAGCCCAGCGAAGCCACGATCCACACCACCACCGCCAGCACCGAGCCTGGCGTGATGAAGCGAAACTTCTGTTTCACGTCGGGCATCACGTAATAGATCAGCGCCACCGCCACCATCAGCAGGATGACGATCACCGGCCAACGCAGAATGGTCCACAGCGTGACGATGAACTCCTGCATGCCGATCTGCGAGGCGATCCACTCCATCACCTGCGGCCCCAGCACCATCAGCGCGGCGGCGGCCAGCAGCATGCCGGCCAGGCCTATGGTGTAGAAAATCGACAGTGGGATGCGCTTCCATACCGGGCGGCCTTCGGGTACGTCGTAGGCAGCGTTCATCGCGCTCATCATCAGGCGCACACCTGCGGAGGCAGTCCACAACGCAATCACGATACCCACCGACAGCAGCCCGCCTTTGGATTGTTGCAGTTGATCGATCACCGGGTTTACCTGCTCCAGTGCCTGCGGCGGCAGCACCAGTTCGGATTGCAGGCGCAGCCAGGAGAAGAAGTCCGGCAGGTGCAGGAAACCAATCAGGGCAATCAGAAACAGCAGGAAGGGAAATAGCGAGAACAATGCCTGGTACGCCAGCGCAGAGGCGTAGGTGGACATCTCGTCGTCAAGGAATTCCTTGACGGTGCGCACCAGCACGCGGTGCAAGGGCAGGCCCTGCAGGGCGGGAAAAATCATAGCGTCTCCTTTCGCCGCTCGATCGATTCAACGGACAAGTCTAATAGACCGCGCCTTTGCTGTGCTGCTCCCGTCCATGATTGAAGAAATTGCCTACGCCAATCCCGGCCTGTCCGCGGGCACGCCCGCGAAGAGGCCGGTTCAGGCCACCTCAAATCAAGGTTTCTTCACCGCATCCTTGATATCACCCTTGATCTGCTGCCCTTCACCTTTGATTTCCTGCGCCTTGCCCTCGGCCTGCAGCTTGTCGCTGCCAGTCACCTTGCCAACACCCTGTTTCACGTTGCCGATTGCTTCGTTGGCCAAGCCCTTCGCTTTGTCTTTAGTACCGCTCATGGCAAAACTCCTGCAAATGGAGACACGTGAACCGTGTCGACAGAAGGTGGACCCAACGCCTGCGCCAGGAGTTTCAACGAATTTTCCACCGAGAAGCCGAGCGGTAAAACTTCGGGCGAATATCGCACCAAATCACCGCCATGCCACTACGCTGCCGCCGCCGCTGCCCTAGAATCCCCGCAAACGTCCGCCCGATGCAGGCTGACCCTCGATAAAAACAATGCTTTCCGGATACCCGCACCCATGCGTCTGATGCCTTTGCTGGTGGCCGTGCTGCCACTGCTGCCCCTGCCCACCATTGCCGCTACACCGACCAGCCCCGAAACCTTAATCGTCGACCATTACGCCGACGACGGCCAACCCGGGTCGCTGCGCTGGGCGATCGAAACCAGCAACCAGAACCCCGGCCACTACCGCATCGACATCGCCGCCGTCGGCAAGCCGCCCTACGTAATCAGCCCCAGCCGCGCGCTGCCGGAAATCAAAGGCCCGGTGCGCATCACCGGCCTGCCCTGGGCGCGCGATGGTCAGTACATCGCCATCGACGGTTCGGCGTACATCAAGGACCAGGGCGTACGTACCTGCCCTGGCGCCCTGCCGGGCCAGTTCGGTACCAACGTGCGCACCACCACCAACCCCGGCCTGGTGCTGCGCGATACCCAGGGCGTGCACCTGAGCGGCCTGGAGGTGCGCAATTTCTGCATCGGCATCCTGGTCAACCGCGCCAGCGGCAACGTCATCGAAGACAACCGCATCGTCGCCAACAAAGGCGGTGCGGGCATCATGCTGACCGGCGATGACGGTGCCGGTAATCCCACCGCCACCACCAATAACAACAAGGTGCTGCGCAACCAGCTGATCGACAACGGCGACGGCCTGGAGCTGACCCGCGGCGCGGCGTTCAACCTGGTGGCCGACAACCTGTTCCGCTCCACGGCTGCCAACCCCGAGCCATCGCAGGGCATCGAGATCCTGCTGGGCAACGACAACAGCGTGGTCCGTAACCGCTTCGAGAACTACTCCGACGGCCTGCAGATCAACTGGGGCAAGCGCAACTACCTGGCGGCCAACACCTTCAGCGGCAACTCGATCGGCGTCAGCGTCACCGGCGAGGGCAATATCCTCGACGGCAACCTGATCCACGGCAACCGCATTGGCGTAGCCCTGCGCCCGGAGCCGGAAGTAACCGCCACGCGCCTGAGTGGCAACCGCATCTGGGGGAACAGCCAGGACATTCGCCGCTGCGAGGCAGGTGGTTCCTGTGTACCCGACCAACGCACCGGTGCCATCGTGTTTGGCGTACCGGCCCAGGCGCATGCGCTGTATGTAGGGTCGCGTGGGGTCGGGGCCGATTTGCCGAAGCAGGAACAGGCGATCATCTGTGACGGCAAAGGTGAGCCCAAACCGTGCCAGCCGCTACCCAACCATGACCAGCAGGCGCCACGGCTGATTGGGCTCGAAGGCGAGCTGCTGCGCGGCGAGGTGCACGGGCCGGCGTCGAGCCTGTTGCGGGTGGAGTTCTTTGGCAATGCCGAGGCGGATGGCACCGAGGCCGAGCAGTATCTTGGCGAGGTGCTGGTGAACAGCGACACCCGGGGGCAGGCGCGGTTTGCCCAGGTGCTGGAGAACATGGGTGAGTTGCGCAGCTTTACGGCGACTGTGACTACTGCTGATGGGGCTACTTCCGAGTTGAGCCTGCCGGTTCGTCGCTAAGGCAACTGGCCCTATCGCCGGCAAGCCAGCTCCCACAGGATCACCGAAGGCCTTGAAAAATGTGGGGTACCTGTGGGAGCTGGCTTGCCGGCGATGGGGCCATCAGACCTTGCCCCACTACCCGACACCCCTCACAATGCAGGCCTTCATAGCGTCAACCCGCAGGAACCTGCATGAAACTCGACAAACCCGCCGCCATCGCCCGGCGTAACGAAGCACTGGCCCGCCCGGTGCTGAACAGCAGCAACACCCTGTTCGCCATCCTGGACAACAAACGCAACCTGTGGTGGTTCGAAGTGCCGGTGGCGCTCCTGGGCAAGGGCCAGGCCGACTGGGTCAACCTGCTGCTGCACACGCCGGAAAGCGACGAACTGCAGCACCTGAAGGTGCCCACCAACTTCCTCAAGGCTCACCTGGAGCAGATGGAAGTGCGCAAGCCGGGCAAGCGCCGCTCCACCATCAGCCTGGCCCTCAGCGCCGACCGCGACTCGCTGCTGCGCGACACCCGCCCGGGTGGCGAGCAGCTGGACTTCCGCAACTTCGTCCAGGCCTGATCAGGCCTTTTCGATGCGATCGTCATGGATGACGATCAGGCCCTGCTTGAACAGTGCGCCAATGGCTTTCTTGAAGTTGCCCTTGCTGACGTTGAACAGCTTGCTGATCAGCGCCGGGTCGCTCTTGTCGCACACCGCCAGCACCCCACCTTCGGCTTCCAGGCGCGCCATGATCTGCTCCTGCAGGCTGTCGGCCAGGGCAGCGCCGACCGGTTGCAGGCTCAGGGCGATCTTGCCGTCGTGGCGCACTTCCTTGATGAAGCCCTTTTCGTGCATGCCCGAGCGCAGGAACTTGAACACCTCGTTCTTGTGAATCAGGCCCCAATGGCGGTTGTTGATGATGGCCTTGAAGCCCATCGGCGTTTCGCCGGCCACCAGCAGCTCGACGGGCTGGCCAACCTTGTAGTCGGCCGGAGTGACATCGAGGTAGCGGTCCAGGCGAGAGGTGGCGGTGATACGGCGGGTGCGCTTGTCGAGGTAGACATGCACCACGCAGTAATCGCCGATCTTCAGCTGCCGCGCCTCTTCCGAGTAGGGCATCAGCAGGTCCTTGGACAGGCCCCAGTCGAGGAAGATGCCGGCACCGTTGATGTCCTTGACCTTGAGGCTGGCGAACTCGCCCACCTGCACCTTGGGCTTTTCGGTGGTGGCGATCAGCTGGTCTTCGCTGTCCAGGTAGATGAACACGTTCAGCCAGTCATCGACTTCGGTCTCGGCGTTTTTCGGGATGTAGCGCCCCGGCAGCAGGATCTCGCCATCGGCGCCGCCGTCCAGGTACAGGCCGAAGTCCACGTGCTTCACGATTTGCAAGCTGTTGTAACGCCCAAGCAGAGCCATTTCTGATGATCCTCAAGACAAGGGGGGTATTCTCCGGATAGACACGGGGTGGTGTCAAAGCTTCCGGACGGTTGCCCCCTGATCGGTGATGGAAGGAACCGCCATTGCAGCACTGCAGTGGAACCGTACGGCTACCCTTACGTCTACCGATTGGCCGCCACTGCAAGGATCAGCATATGCCTGTACGCCTGTCCAAAGCCCTGCTCATCGCCTTCGGCTTCGCCCTGGCGCTGGTCAGTTGCAGCCGTATCGACCTGGCCTACCGCAACCTCGACCGGCTGGTGCCGTGGTCGCTGGGCGACTACCTGGACATGAACCGTGAGCAGAAAGCGATGCTCGACGACCGCCTGAAAGAGCACCTGGCCTGGCATTGCAAGACTCAACTCCCCGGGTACCTGGACTGGCTGGACCGGGTGCGCGACATGGTCGCCGATGGCCAGGTGACCGACCAGGCCCTGCAGCAGCGCACCCGTGAAGCCCGCGAAGCGATAGGCCGGGTGGCCGAGGAAATCACCCCGTCGGCCACCGAGTTGCTGCGCGGCATGAGCGACGCCCAGGTGGCGGAGATGCGCGATGCCTTTCGCGACGACATCAGCGAGCGGCAGAAGAAGTATGTGGACACCCCGCTGGACAAACAGATCGCCCGCCGCACCGAACGCATGGAAAAACGCCTGACCCCGTGGTTTGGCGAGCTGACGCCTGCGCAGAAGCAACGCGTTCAAGCCTGGTCGCAGGCTTTGGGCGACCAGAACCGCGAATGGATCGCCAACCGCGCCCACTGGCAGCAGCAGCTGCTGCTGGCGATGAACCAGCGCAACGACGCCAGCTTCGAGCCGCGCCTGGCGACCTTGTTGCAGCGCAAGGAAAGCTTGTGGACGCCGGAGTACCGCAAGGCGTTTCAGAATACCGAGCAGCAGGCGCGCAGCCTGCTGGTAGACCTGGTGCAGCAGAGCACAGCGCAGCAACGGCGGGTGTTGCAGGAGCGGTTGAGCAAGGTGCGTACGAATTTCAGTGAGTTGAAGTGTTTGCAGGGTTGAAGAAATGGGTCGCCAGCCCCGGCCCTATCGCCGGCAAACCAGCGCCCACAGCTACCTCACCAAGCCTGGCAGCAATCTCACCCCAACCGCGCCATCTCCTCCGCCACCACCGCGACCGTATGCCGAATCTGCTCTTCCGTATGCTCACAAGACACAAAGAACCGCACCCGGGCCGAATGCTCCGGCACCGCCGGGTACAGGATCGGCTGGGCATTGATCCCGCGCTCGAACAAAGCGCTGGACAACCGCCCCGCCTTGAACGAACTGCCGGTAATCACCGGAATCACCGCCAAGCCGGTACTGGTCGCCGTGTCCAGTCCGGCTTCACGCGCCAGCCGCAGGAACAGCTCACCCCGTGCCTGCACCTTGGCCACGCCCGCCGCATCATCGGCAAGCAGTTGCAACGCCGCCAATGCAGCAGCCGTCACCGCCGGGGGCATGCCGACGCTGTACAAAAAGCCCGGTGCCAGAAACTTCAGGTGCTCGATCAGCGCTGTGCTGCCCGCAATGTAGCCGCCGCAACTGGCCAGGGTCTTGCTCAGTGTGCCCATCCAGATGTCGACGTCATTACCCGCCAGCCCGAAGTGCTCGCGAATGCCTTTGCCGGTAGCGCCCATCACCCCCAGCGAATGCGCTTCATCCACCATCAGAAACACTTTGTGCTTGTGCTTGAGCTCGACGAACCGGGGTAGCTCGGGGTAGTCGCCATCCATGCTATAGATGCCTTCCACCACCACCAGCACCCGCTCGAAATGCTGGCGCTGCTCACCCAGCAAACGGTCCAGCGCCTGCCAGTCGTTATGGGCAAAACTCAAACGGCGGGCACCCGACAGCTGGATACCCTGCAACACGCTATTGTGGATCAGCTCGTCATGCACCACCAGGTCGCGCGGCCCGAACAGGTAGCCGATGGTGGTGACGTTGGTGGCGTGGCCACTGACCATCACCACCGCATCGTCGACCTCGTACAGGCTGGCCAGTTCGCGCTCAAGCGCGCGGTGCAGCGGGCGGTCACCCGAAACCGGGCGGCTGGCCGACACCGAAGTGCCATAGCGGTCGATGGCGGCCTTGGACGCTTCGGCCACGCGCGGGTGGCCGGAATAACCCAGGTAGTTGTAGCTGGCAAAGTTGAGGTATTCGCGCTCGCCAATCTGCGTTTGCGCACCCGCAGTACCCTGGTGCAGGCGGAAGAACGGGTTGCTCAGGCCCAGGCGCAGGCCGCTCTGCTGGATCACCCGCAGCTGCTGGTACCCCGGGTGCTGGTCGAAGCGATAGTGCGCCTCGGGCACCTTCAGGGCAGCCTGCTGCACCTGCTCCAGGGTGGCGCCTTGCTCGCCCGCGCCAGCCGAATGGCGGCGGCGTTCGAGGGCTTGCTGGATCAGGCGTTGCTTGGCATCACCAGCAAGGCCGGTCGGGGTTTTGGCTGTCATTCAACGCTCTTGATCAATCAGTCGGTTGGGGGCCGCGCTGGTGTCGGCCAGCGCTGCGCTCATCTGCGCCAACTCTTCGGCGCTGTGCTCACTGCCATGGCGGGCAAGCACATTCTGCGCCAGCTGCTCTTCGCTGCTGCCCGCCTCGCCGCGCAGCAGCTCCAGCAGCCGGGCGGCCAGCTTGTCGATGCTGGAACTGTCGCTCAGCTCCATCACTGGCAGGCGAATGCCGAACCGCTCCTCCAGCGCCACCACCAGCTCGACGCTCATCAACGAGTCGAGCCCCAGCTCCTGCAGCGGGCGCTGGGCATCCAGGCGCGCCGGCGGCAGGCGCAGAATCTCGCACACCTCGTGCTTGAGCATGTCGGCGAAGCGCTCCAGCAGCTCGGCGTCGTCCAGCTCTGCCAGCATGCGCTGGATGTCCTCGCCGCTGCCCTCGTCCTCCTGGTCACCGCCATAGGCACGCGCCAGTTCGACAAAGCGCGGCGTAGTGGCGCTTGGGAGGAAGCGCGACAGCGCCTTGAAGTCCAGCTCCAGCACGCCGTGGCCGTTGTCGCCGTCCAGCAACATGGCCTCGAGCTGCGCCAGGGCCGCCTCGGCCCGCAGCGCCGCGCCACCCATGCGGCTTTGCAGGGCGTCCTTGATCTGGCTGTTGCGGGCCAGGAAGCCGACATCGTCGATCGCCCCCCACAACACCGCCGTGGCCGCCAAGCCCTGAGCGCGACGGTGCCGCGCCAAGGCTTCCAGCCAGTGGTTGGCCGCCACGTAGTTTGCCTGGCCGGGGTTGCCGAACAGGGTAGTGGCCGACGAGAACATCACGAAGAAGTCCAGCGCCAGGCCCTGGGCCAGTTCGTGCAGGTACTGCGCACCTTTGGCCTTGGGCTCCAGCACGCGGCGTAGCTGGTCTGCCCCCAGGTTGCGGATCAGGCTGTCGTCGATCACCGTCGCGGCATGCACCAGGCCACGCAGTGGCCATGGGCTGGCAGCGATGCGCTGGAACACCCCGCGCAGTTGCTCGCGGTCGGTGATGTCGCACGCCACGGCCTGCACATCGATACCCTGGGCCTGCCACAGTGCCAGCTGCGGCTGGGCTTCGGCACTGGCAGGGCCACGACGGCCGAGCAGCACCAGATGGCGGGCACCTTTGTCGATCAGCCATTGCGCGGTGCGCAAGCCAAAGCCGCCCAGCCCACCGGTAACCAGGTAGCTGGCATCGGCGCCAAGCTGCAGCGCCTGCGCAGGCTGGGCACGGGTGTCGACGGTCTGCTGGATCGGGTTGGCGTAGGTCACCACCACCTTGCCGATCTGCCGTGCCTGCTGCATGTAGCGGTAGGCTTCAACCACCTGGTTGGCGTCGAACTCGCGGAACGGCAACGGGTGCAGGATGCCTTGCGCGAACAGGCCCATCATTTCTGCGAACAGCCGACGGGTGAGTGCCGGGCGCTCGCTCATCAACTGGTCGGCATCGATACCGAAGTAGCTGATGTTGTTGCGGAACGGCCGCAGGCCGATCCGGGTGTTCTGGTAGAAATCGCGCTTGCCCAGTTCGAGGAAGCGGCCAAACGGCTTCAGCACCTGGAAGTTGCGGTTGATGGCCTCACCGGCCAGCGAGTTGAGCACCACGTCCACACCACGCCCGCCAGTGGCCGCCAGCACCTGGTCGGCATAGGCCAGCGAACGCGAGTCGTACACGTGCTCGACACCCAGCAGGCGCAGGAAGTCGCGCTTCTCGTCGCTGCCGGCA
Organism: Pseudomonas sp. 8_5_2; assembly: GCF_059295255.1. Taxonomy (NCBI): domain Bacteria; kingdom Pseudomonadati; phylum Pseudomonadota; class Gammaproteobacteria; order Pseudomonadales; family Pseudomonadaceae; genus Pseudomonas; species Pseudomonas sp. 8_5_2. Next base: position 1,509,507 of record NZ_CM181238.1, on the reverse strand, counting down.
GTGGCATGGATTTCCGCACCCAGCCACTTGGCGATCTGGATGGCAGCAATGCCGACACCCCCCGCAGCGCCATGGATCAATACCTTTTCGCCGGGTTCCAGGCGCGCCAGGTGATGCAGCGCGTAGTACACGGTGAAGAAGGTGCTCGGAATGGTCGCCGCTGCTTCGAACGACATCCCCTCGGGGATACGGGCCACGGCGTTGGCGTTGGTCACCAGGCGGTTGGCGAAGCTGCACGGGCCAAAGCCCACCACGCGATCGCCCGGGGCGAAATCACCGACTACCTCGGCGCCTTTGCCCTGCACCACACCGGCAAACTCGAAGCCCAGGGTGGGGCCGGAGAAGCCGTTTTCGATGGCTTCGTCCGACAGCAGTCCCAAGGCAAACATCACGTCACGAAAGTTGAGGCCGGTCGCGCGCACGGCGATGTCCAGCTCGTCCGCCGCCGGCTGGCGCGGCTCGCGCACTTCCCAGCGCAGGTTGCGCAACTGGCCGGGCAGGTCGAAGCCCAGGCATACCCACTGCGCGTCGCTGCCCGTGTTGCGCGGTTGACCGGCCAGCACCCGCAGGCGCGGCACGTAACGACGGCCTTGGGCATCCAGGGCCAGTTCGGTTTCGCTGTCGGCGTGCAGCAGCGCTGGCACGGCCAGTTCGACCGGCGCCAAGTGGCCCAGGTCGAGCTGGCGAATGCAGCAGCTGGGCGACTCGTTGGCCAGGGTGCGGCCAAAGCCCCACAACGCGGCGTCGGCGATCGCCGCAACATCGGTGGCGGTATCGGCGCTGTACAGGTGCTCGGCAGCGCCGCGGCTGAACAGCCAGCACTGCGGGGCGATGGCCAGCGACTCACAGGCCTGCACCAGCGCGGCAGCCTGCAGGCAGCGCTCGGCCTGGCCATCCAGGCCGGCAGCGCTGTCGAACCCGGCCAGGTGCAGCACATGCTCCGGGGCCTGGGCCAGGGCGCCAAGCTGCGCCGCCAGCGCCTGCGCATCGCCCGGCTGCAGCAGGTCGACCTGCTGGCCGTGGGCGCGCAGCTGCTCGGCCAGGCTCAGGGCTGCAGCCTGCCCGGCTTCGGCCAGCACGGCCCAGCGCTGCACCGCCAAGGGTTCGTCAGCGTCAGCACCCGCCGGCTTGTCAGCCAGCAACAGGTAGCTGCCACAGGCGTTGCCCGGCAAGGCATCCAACGTGCGCAGGCCAGTCAGGCCGTGGCGCTGCAGCTCGTGGCTCCAGAACGCCGGGCCTTGCTGGCGCGACAACGCCTGTTGCGGGCCGGCCAGCCACCACTCTGGCTGGGCGCCGAAGACGAAATCGGCCCAACGCGCCGGGTACTGCCCCAGCAGCGCCAGCTGGCCGTGTGGGTTGAGCTGGGCACTGGCCAGGCGCAGGGCATCGCCCACCGCGCCAAGCGCGCCAAGGTCGCTGGGCACCAGCACCCAATCAAAGCTGCCGGCTTCGGCCAGTTGTTCCATGCCCAGCACATTCAGCGCCGGGCAATCGTCACGCAGACGTTGCTCCAGCTCAGGCTCGGCAACGCAGTACGCATAATCGATGCGGTCGAAATCCAGGCCGGCGTACAGCAGCTCGGCGAACGAAGCGCCGCCAAAGCCGATTTCCAGCACGCGCAGGCGCTGCCCCGCGGGCAGTTGCGCCAGGCGCGCGGCCAGGGTCTGGCCGATGCCGCTCAGCAGGTGCTGCTGCCCTGCCGCGCCCAGCACCAGGCGCGTCAGACTGGCGCCGCTGGTTTCCCGCGGTTGCAGGGTTTCGAACGCTTGGCTGCCATCGAGCAACGCCGGCAGGTGGCGGCCGATACGGCCCACCGAATGGATGATCTGGAAGTACTCGGGGTAGCTCTGGAACAGCTCCTGCCAGATCGCCTCCGAGGCCGGGCGCTCGCCCAGATCGGCCAGCTGCCAGCCGCCATCGGCGCTGCGCAGCAAGCTGCCGTCTTGCTCAGCGTGACCGAGCAAGGCCGCCAGGAAGTCGCCCTGGGCCTGCGACCACACGGCGACCTGCTCGGCGCTCAAGCGCCCACCGGCCTGCTCGACGGCATCCACCACGAAGCTGGTGCACAGTACGTCCAGCAATGGCTCCACTTCGTTAAGGTAGCGCACCTGTGCCGGCTCGTCGGCCAGGCGCTGCAAGGCGTCAGCCAACGGCGTGCGGGCCACGGCATGGCGCTGCAGTGGCACCACCTTGCCTGGGGCCGCCAGGCCCACATGGCCCATGCGCTTGATCTCGCCACTGCGGTCGTACTGCAGGCGCACGGCCCGCATGCGCGCGGCCTTGATCGCCAGCACGGCAGCGCCGCTGGCATCGAACAGGGTGAAGTCGACCAGCAGCGAATGCGCAGTGCGCTTGCGCTGACGCACCTCGGCCAGCACCGGCACGCCGCCGGCATTGGTGAAGGCAATGCGCCCCAGCTTGACCGGGATGAACGCCAGGCCATCGTTGTGGCCGCGGCGGCTGGCAAGCAGCTCGGTAATCAGCTGGAAGGCACCGTCGAGCAACGCCGGGTGCAGGTGCAGGCCTGCCAGTTCGTGTTCGATGGCAGCCGGCACGGCCAGCTGGGCCAGCACGCGTTCGTCCTCGACCCAGGCCGCAGCCACGGTCTGGTAGGCAGGGCCGTAGTTCAGGCCGACCGCGCAGGTCAGCGCCAGGTGCTGCTCGCCGGTAAAGTCCGCCGGGCGGGCTGGCAGCGCCGGCGCGCGAACGTCCAGCAGCACGCCACGGGCCTCACCCGGCAGGCGGGCGACCACGTGCTGCACCCAGTCTTCGCGCTGCGCCAGGGTGCGCGAGCTGATGCGCAACGTGCCATCGGCCTCTTCGACCTGCACGCGCAGCTTCTTGCTGCCCTCGCTGCCGAGCAGCAGCGGGTTGTGGATCTCGAGCTCTTCGATGTCGACGAATTCGCCCGGCTGGTGCAGTTGCGCCACAGCCAGGGCCAGCTCGGTAAAGCCGGCACCGGGGAACAGCACCGACTCGCCCACCTTGTGGTCGGCCAGGGTTGGGTACTGCTGCGTGTCCAGGCGGTTTTCCCAGGTCAATGCCTGGTCGGCTACCGGGTAGCCCAGCAACGGGTGCACGCGCTCGCGGCCCAGCGGGCTGTTGGATTCGGCGCTCACCGGCAGGGTGAAGTGGTCACGCTGCCAGGCATAGTTCGGCAAGCGCAGCTGGCGCCCCGCCACCGGGAAGCGGGTTTGCCACTGCGGCTCGGCAGCGGCCAGCAGCAGCCGCGCCACGCTGCGCTCGAGCAGCTGCGGGCTGTGGTCGTTGCGCTTGAGGGTGGCAACCAACTGGCCGGCCTGCTCGCACTCGGCCAGCACATCGCTGACATAGCTGCGCAGAATGGCGTGCGGACCCACCTCCACAAACAGGTTCAGGCCGCTGCGTACCAGCGCCGCAAGCGCTCCCTGGAACAGCACCGGGAAGCGGATGTTCTGCCACCAGTAGTGGCTGTCCAGGCGCTCGCCGGCCAGCTCGCCACCGACCACGGTGGAGTAGAACGGAATACGGGTGGCACGCGGACGAATGTGGGCAAGGTCGGCGATGACCGCCTGCTCGATGGGGTTCATCGCCGGCGAGTGGAAGGCGTAGTCCAGGTCCAGGCGGCGGGCAAACACCTGGCGCTCGGTCAGGGCCTCTTCGAGCAGCGTCAAAGCCTCGACTTCACCGGCCACGGTGGCGCCGCGGGCGCTGTTTTCACCGGCGACGACCAGGCGGCCGTCCAGTTTCAGTTCGCTGATCAGCTGCGCGCTGGCCTCGCCCGACAGGCCCACGGCCGTCATCTGCCCGCTGCCGCGGGTCAGGCCTTGCAGGCGGCTGCGGTGGAAGATGACCTGGGTGGCATCTTCCAGGCTCAGCGCCCCGCTGGCCCAGGCTGCCGCCACTTCACCGACGCTATGGCCAATGACCGCGACCGGGGTGATGCCTTCGGCGGCCAGTACCCGGGTAACCGCCACTTGCAGGGCAAACAGCGCCGGCTGGGCGATTTCGGTGCGGGCATAACGGCCTTCGCCGTTTTCACCCAGCAGCTCGGCGCGCAGCGAATAGCCTGCCAGGGGCTGGAACAGCGCGTCCACTTCGGCCACGGCGGCAGCGAACAGCGGCTGGTCGAGCATCGCCCGGCCCATGCCCTGCCACTGCGAACCGTTACCGGAATAGACAAACACCGGAGCCGATGCGGCGTCCAGCGCCTGGCCAGCCTCAAGCACCGCGCTCAGCTCGCTGAGGGTCGGGTCCTGGGCATAGTCATCCAGAGCCTGGGCGGCTTCGGCCGCGTTGTCGCTGATCAGCAGCAGGCGGTGGCTGTGTGCATCGCGGCGGAACATCGCCTGGTAGGCGACATCGTAGTAATCGGCCTGGGGATGCTCGGCCAGGTAGGCGGCAAACCGTTCGGCCATGGCGCGCAGGCCTTCTTCGCTTTTTGCGCTGAGCAGCAACGGCACCCGGCGTGCACTGGGCTGTACGGGCGCTGGCGCTTGCGGTTCCGGGCTTTGCAGAATGACGTGGGCGTTGGCGCCGCCAAAGCCGAACGAGTTCACACCCACCGTCAGCTGGCCATCCGCCTTCAGCGGCAGGGGCTCGGTGACTACCTGCAGGTTGAGGTCGGCAAAGGCGATATTCGGGTTCAGCGCCTGCACACCGATGGTGGCGGGCACGGTGCGCTCGCTCAGGCAGTTCAGTGCCTTCATCAGACCGGCCACGCCAGAGGCGGCCTCCAGGTGGCCGATGTTGCTTTTCACCGAGCCGATCGGCAGCGGGTTGCCGGCGCCACGCGCCTGGCCCAGCGCCTCGCCGATGGCGCGGGTTTCGATCGGGTCACCCACGGCGGTACCGGTGCCGTGCGCTTCCAGGTAGTCCAGCTGCTCCGGGGCGATGCCGGCCTGGGCATAGGCGCGCGTGAGTAGTGCTGCCTGCGCCTCGGCGTTGGGCAGGGTAAGGCTGGACTTGCGCCCATCGGTGTTGACCGCACTGGCCGCGACCACCGCCAGAATGGTGTTGCCATCGGCCAGCGCCTGGTCGTAGTCCTTGAGCAGGAACAACCCGCCACCTTCGGAACGGGCATAGCCGTCGCCGTTTTCATCGAACGACTGGCAGCGCCCGGTGCGCGAAAGCATGGTCGCCTTGGCGAAGATCATGAAGCCGAACGGGTGCATGTGCAGGCTGATGCCGCCGGTCACGGCCTGGTCGACATCCCCGCTGAGAATGGCCTGGCAGGCCTGATGGAAGGCCACCAGCGACGACGAACACGCCGTGTCGATAGCCATGCTCGGCCCGCGCAGGTCGTAGAAGAACGACAGCCGGTTGGCGGCGATGCTCATGGTGTTGCCGGTGGCGGTGGCGCCATCGATCGACGACAGGTCCTCGACCAGCCGGTACGACTGCTCGACCCCGGCAATGCCCAGGTACACGCCGCAGTTGCTGCCGCGCAGGCTGGAAGGCTTGACCCCGGCGTTCTCGAAGGTTTCCCAGCACATTTCCAGGAGCATGCGCTGCTGTGGGTCCATCATCGCCGCTTCGCGTGGCGAGATGCTGAAGAAGCCCGCGTCGAAAGCGCTGATATCACCCAGGGTGCCGGATGCGAAGGTGTAGCTGGTAGCCGGGCTGGCCTTGTCGGGGTGCAGGAACTCGTTCTGCTTCCAGCGCGATGGGTCCACCTGGGTGACCAGATCGCGCCCTGCCATCAGGTTTTGCCAGAAGCCGGCATTGGAGGAACCCGGAAAACGGTAAGCACAGCCAACGATTGCAACCTTTCTACGCTTGATCAAAACCTATTCCTTCAAATCTCATCGGGCACCGTCCCATCCGTCGGACAGCCGGCATGCCTGGCCAGGCCATGAAATTGGCCGGTCGTTGTATGTCACTGATGATTGTCTGGGTATCTGAAGCCGCTAAGTACGCTGGGGCGCAAGACTTTTGGTCCGAGGCTGGCGTGGGATTATTCAGATTTGTATGAGCGGATGATACGCGGGTTCTGGGGGCAGGGAAAACCCTGGGTGCGGGAAGAGGCTGAATGTCGCTGAGTGGCAGGGTGATGCGAGGGTTGGGGCTGTAGGAGGTGGCTTAATGCTATCGAGTTTTTCGGTGGGAGATTGGGTCATACGACACCCACCGATAGATGTAGCGACGGTGCGGCGATCCGATTTACCCGCGAGGCGCCGCGCGGGCGGCGCTCGGAGTTCAGAGACGATGAAAAGGCTAATGGCACGTCAATCCCTAGAAAACCGTGTCCCGAACCACCCGCTGCAGGTACTGGCCATACCCGTTCTTTGCCAGCGGTGCAGCAAGTGCTTCCAGTTGCCCCGCATCGATCCAGCCCTGGCGGAACGCCACTTCCTCCGGACAGGCTACCTTCAACCCTTGGCGCCGCTCGATGGTGGCAATGTAGCCGCTGGCCTCGAGCAGCGAGTCATGGGTGCCGGTGTCCAGCCATGCATACCCACGCCCCATGATTTCTACCGACAGACGGTTCTGCTCCAGGTAGGTGCGGTTCACATCGGTAATTTCCAGCTCGCCCCGCGCCGACGGCCTGATGCTCTTGGCAATCTCGACAACATCCTGGTCATAGAAATACAAGCCAGTGACAGCGTAGTTGGACTTGGGCCTGACCGGCTTCTCTTCCAGGCTGATCGCCCTGCCCTGCCCGTCGAACTCGACTACGCCATAACGCTCGGGGTCCTGCACGTGGTAGGCGAACACACTGGCACCCTCTCGGCAGTCCATCGCATGACGCAACAGCTGCTGGAAGTCATGGCCGTAATAGATATTGTCGCCCAACACCAACGCCGACAGGTCATTGCCGATGAATTCCCTGCCGATGAGAAAAGCCTGCGCCAGGCCGTCCGGCGAGGGCTGCACGGCGTAAGTGATGTCGAGGCCCCAGCGGTGGCCGTCGCCCAGCAGCTGCTCGAAGCGCGGGGTGTCTTGCGGGGTGGAGATGATCAGGATGTCGCGGATGCCGGCCAGCATCAGCGTGGTCAGCGGGTAATAGATCATCGGTTTGTCGTACACCGGCAGCAGTTGCTTGGAAATTGCCAGGGTCGCGGGGTGCAGGCGGGTACCTGACCCGCCTGCCAGAATGATGCCTTTACGCTTCATAGCCGTCCTTTCTCGTGGATTTCCGTCAGCATGCGGGCCACACCCAGGCGCCAGTCCGGCAGGGTCAGGGCGAAGGCCTTCTGCAGTTCATGGGTATCAAGGCGGGAGTTGCCCGGCCGCCTGGCCGGTGTGGGGTAGGCATCGGTGGTCAACGGGTTGACCTGTCCGGCGCCGGCTTGCAATGGCACGCCCAGGGCTGTCGCCTGCTCCAGCACATAGCGGGCGTAGCCGCACCAGCTGGTTTCACCGGCGGCGGCCAAATGATACAGGCCTGCCAGGGCCGGGTTGCGGCAGGTTGCGATGACGGCGTGGGCGGTGATGTCGGCGATCAGCTCGGCACCGGTCGGGGCGCCATACTGGTCATCGATCACGCCCAGGCTGTCGCGTTCCGCAGCCAGACGCAGCATGGTCCTGGCGAAGTTGTTGCCGCGGGCGGCATACACCCAGCAGGTGCGGAAAATCAGGTACCGGCAGCCAGCGGCCTGGATGGCCTGCTCGCCGGCAAGCTTGCTGGCGCCGTAAACATTCAGCGGGCCGACAGCATCGTCTTCGCGCCAGGGCCGGCTGCCCTGCCCCGGGAACACATAGTCGCTGGAATAATGCACCAGCAAGGCGCCACATTCGGCGGCGGCGCGCGCCAACACGCCGACGGCATCGGCGTTTATCCTGAACGCTTGCTCGCGCTCGCTTTCAGCCCTGTCCACAGCGGTGTAGGCGGCAGCATTGACGATGACGTCGGGGGCGTAGCCACGTACGGTTTCGGCCAGGCCTGGCAGATTGCCCAGGTCGCCACAATGCACCGTGCTGCGGGCATTCAGCGCCAACAGCTGGCCCAGCGGCGCCAGGCTGCGTTGCAGCTCCCAGCCTACCTGGCCGTCCTTGCCCAGCAGCAGTACCTTCATGCAGTACGCCCTGCGTAGTTTTTCTCGACCCAGTCGCGGTAGCTGCCAGACTGTACGCCCTCCACCCACTGCGGGTTGTCGAGGTACCAAGCGACGGTTTTACGGATCCCGCTCTCGAACGTTTCGGCGGGTTTCCAGCCCAGCTCGCGCTCCAGCTTGCGGGCGTCGATGGCGTAGCGGCGGTCATGCCCGGGGCGATCGGTAACGTAGCTGATCTGTGCCGCGTAGGGCTTGCCATCGGCGCGGGGGCGCAGTTCGTCCAGCAGCGCACAGACGCGCCTGACGATCTCCAGGTTGGGCATTTCGTTCCAGCCGCCCACGTTGTAGACCTCGCCAGGCACGCCGGCGTCCAGCACGCGGCGGATGGCGCTGCAGTGGTCCTTGACGTACAGCCAGTCGCGAATCTGCTGGCCGTCGCCGTACACCGGCAACGGCTTGCCGGCCAGGGCATTGACGATCATCAGCGGGATGAGCTTTTCCGGGAAGTGGTACGGGCCATAGTTGTTCGAGCAGTTGGTGGTGAGCACCGGCAGGCCATAGGTGTGACGATACGAGCGCACCAGGTGGTCGCTGGCGGCCTTGCTCGCCGAGTACGGGCTATTGGGCTGGTATTGATGGGTTTCGGTAAAGGCCGGTTCGCCGGCGGCCAACGAGCCGTACACTTCGTCGGTAGACACATGCAGGAACCGGAACGCCTGCCGGGCCTGCTCAGCCAGGCCGCCCCAGTAGGCGCGTACGGCTTCGAGCAGCTGGAAGGTCCCGACCACGTTGGTCTCGATGAAGGCCTGCGGGCCGTGAATCGAACGGTCGACGTGGGACTCGGCGGCAAAATTGACGACCGCGCGGGGCTGGTGGGTTTTCAGCAGTTCTGCGACCAGCCCGCTGTCAGCAATGTCGCCATGCACAAAGATATGCCGGTCGTTGCCTTGCAGGCTGCTCAAGGTTTGCAGATTGCCTGCGTAGGTGAGTTTGTCCAGGTTGACCACAGCCTCATCGCTGCCCGCCAGCCAGTCCAGCACGAAGTTTGCCCCGATGAAGCCTGCACCGCCGGTTACCAGAATGGTCATGTTTGTCTGCTTCCGCTGTCAGGTCTGCTTTTCCACTTTCAGGATTCTAGCCTGTCGGTGGATGCTTGGAGAGCGAAGGCGATGTCATTGTGATACTTGGCTGGAAACCAGCAGGTTGGGCACCGGCTTTCCCGGTGTTCGCGAGTAAACCCGCACCTACACCGGGGGAGCGTCAGGCTGCAGATGTAATCAGGGCTCCAGGCGGCGCTGCTGGTAGATCCAGTCGACGATCTCGCCTTCTGGGGTGTAGCCGCTCACGCTCTCGCGCAGCAACTGACGCACCCGCACAAAATCATCCGCCGCTGCCGCCGCCATCAATTGCCGCAGCGACTCCTTGAGCGTGTCCCAGGCCAGGAAGTCTTCGTTTGCACTCATGATCATCGGGTGGCGCGTGGCGATCACGTTGTCGCCGATCAGCAGCTCTTCATACAGCTTCTCCCCCGGCCGCAGCCCAGTGAACTGGATGGCGATGTCGCCCATCGGGTTACGCTCGGAGCGCACGCTGAACCCTGTCAGGTGAATCATCTTCTCGGCCAGCTCGACAATTTTCACCGGCTCGCCCATGTCCAGCACGAACACATCGCCGCCCTTGCCCATGGACCCGGCCTGGATCACCAGCTGCGCGGCCTCGGGAATGGTCATGAAGTACCGGGTGATCTTCGGGTGGGTGACGGTCAACGGGCCACCGGCCTTGATCTGCTTGTGGAACAGCGGGATGACCGAGCCCGAAGAGCCCAGCACATTGCCGAAGCGAACCATGGTGAAGCGGGTCTTGTTGACCTGCGATACGTTGCCGCTGTCGCCGAACAGCACAGGGGCCACTTCGCGGCTGAGGGCCTGCAGGGTCATTTCGGCCAGGCGCTTGGTGCTGCCCATCACATTGGTCGGGCGCACCGCCTTGTCGGTGGAAATCAGCACGAAGTTGGCAACCCCGGCCTGCAAGGCCGCCTGGGCGGTGTGCAGGGTGCCGATGACGTTGTTCATCAGGCCTTCGGCAATGTTGTGTTCCACCATCGGCACGTGTTTGTAGGCAGCGGCGTGGTAGACGGTGTCGACGTGCCAGGTTTTCATGATGTCGAAAAGCTGCGATTGGTTGCGTACCGAACCGAGAATCGGGATCAGGCTAACTGACAAAGACTCGCGAGCAACCCGCTGCTCCAGCTCCGAGAGGATGCTGTAGAGGTTGAATTCACTGTGATCGAATAGCAGCAATGTCTTGGGCGATTGGCCCAGAATCTGGCGGCAGAGCTCAGAACCAATCGAACCACCGGCGCCCGTGACCAACACTTTTTGATCGATAATACAGTGCTCGAGGAGGTCACTCTGCGCAGGCACCGCATCACGCCCCAGCAAGTCAGCAATATCGACTTCCTGGATGTCATCTACCTTGACCTTGCCGCTGGCTAGGTCTGCGAACGCAGGCACACTTCGCACATGCAGCGGGAACGCTTCGAGGAAATTGAGAATTTCTCGTCGACGGGTGCGCGTGGAGGACGGAATGGCCAGTAATATTTCCTGCGCGCCAGTCGCATCAATGAGCTTTTCCAACTGGTCAGGGTGATAAACCTGCAAGCCAGCAATCACGCGGTCGGTAATGCTCGCGTCATCGTCAATGAAGGCCACCGGGCGCATGGTTTTGTCCATCCTCAGCGCTGTAACCAGTTGATTACCCGCAGCGCCGGCACCGTAGATCGCGACGCGAAGAAGGCCATCGTCTCTGGTTGTAAAAGGCACATGCTGAACTGCAGCAGAGAACCAATCCCCCAGGAAATATTGGCGCATGGCCAGGCGCATCCCCCCGACCAGGATCAGGCTAAGCCACCAGTAATTGAAGGTTATTGAACGCGGCACCACGCTCTGGTGGTTGCCAACCCAATAAATGATGAACCCGAGAATCAGCGCTGAAAGCGTGACCGCTTTGATGATGGCGATCAATGCATCGTTACCAAAGTAACGCATTACCGCGCGGTAGAGACCAAAGCGGATAAACAGCGGGATCGATACTACCGGAGCAGTAATAAACAACCACGCGTGATCGATGATCGGGTTGGCCAGATCGTCGATGCCGAGCCGAACCACGAAGGCGAGCCAGAGCGCTCCCCAGATCAACAGAACATCGGTGGTCAATTGCAGGAGCCGTTTCTGGCGCCGCGTGAGCTGTAGAAGCCAACTGCGCATCTTGTTATTGCCTCTCTGTGTCATGTGAAGTCAGGCCTCCCGCTGGCCGGCTTTGAACTTCAGCGCCAGACCTGCCAACGGCAGGTAGGCGATCAGCAAGCCCACAAGCCCGTCCAGAAACCCTGAGCCTACCAGCAACGCGAGTGGCATCAGCCAGAGGATGTTGATCAGCAGCACGCTGATGGTAACTACCCGATGGCTTTTGTATTGCCTGGAAGCGTACTGATAGGCATGGCTTCGATGAGCTTCGTGAACCTTCTCGCCGCGCAGCAACCTTCTGAGCAGGGTCCAGGTGGCATCGACAATGAACACTCCCAAGAGTATCAACCAACTCCAGAAAAACGTAGGTGAGATCCAGGTGGCGTGAAGAGCAAGCAACCCGATGATGATCCCCAAAAAGCCACTGCCAGCATCTCCCATGAAGATTTTGGCGGGGGGGAAATTCCACACAAGAAAGCCTGCAACGGCAGCAAGCAGCAAGCCGCAAAGCCACAGTTGAGAGGTATCCCCCCCCAGCAGGCAGAGCAAGGCGCCGCCTGTGCATACCGTCACTGCCTGGCAGCTCGCCAACCCATCGATACCGTCCATGAAGTTGTACAGGTTGAGCAACCACACCAGGTAAACAGCAGCCAGCACATGACCTACCCACCCCAGGTTGAAAATCACTCCGAACAGCTCAAGAGGGGGGGCACCACCCAACCAGGCCAGCCCCCAGGCTGCAGCGCTGAAGTGCCCAAGCAATCGCCAGCGCGCCGGTACGTGACCATGGTCGTCAAGAAATCCTACCAGAGCAGCGATAACGCCAGCGCCCAGAAGACCACCTACCCATGCTCCGGACACCGCACCGAAATACCCGAGCACCAGAAGACCCAGAAGGAACGAAACCACGATGGCAACGCCACCACCGCGGGGAGTGGGCACTGTGTGTGAACTGCGGGCATTAGGCACATCGATCATGCTTGCGGACAGCGCATACCGCCGCAGGGCGCCAGTCAAAAAATACGATGCGATTGCAGCCACGGGTAATAACAACCAAATGCTCATGCGGATTCCTGCTGACGATAGTCTTCAACGGTGCGCTTCAACTCTTCTGAAACCGACAACAGCGGCTGCCACCCAAGCAGCTTCCTGTTCTTTTCAATGTCTACAGTCAGCGAGCCACAAAGCCGATCAATTTCGGCTTTTTTCCCAGCCATCGCCGCCAGGCCCGTCAGCAAGCTCAATGGAAAGGGAAGCAGGTGCGGTCGCTTGCCAAGCGCACCAGCGACTTTCTCCAACAGTGCCGGAGTCGACAGGTCCTCGCCATCCGATACCAAGAACACGTTGTTAGCCGCATTGGGGTGATCAATGCAATGGATCAGGAACGCGACAAGGTTCCCCAAGCCTACCAGGCTTCGTTTGTTGTTCACGCTTGCCAACGGCAGCGGGATACCACGATCCATCCACCTGATCATCCTGAGAAAGTTGGCCTTTACTCCAGGCCCGTAGATGAGTGGCGGTCGCACGATGACCACATCCATGCTGGTTTCGGAGGCCAATCTCAACAGCCCCTGTTCAGCCTCCCACTTGGATACTCCATATGGATCACTCGGTGAGCAGCTATCCTGCGCCGTGAACGGGACAGTACTCGTTCGCTCACCATTGACCTTGATGGAGCTCAAGTAGATGAATCGCCGTACACCCGCCTTCGCTGCCTGTCGAGCGAGCGCGAGGGTGCCGTCTACATTGACCTGACGGAACGCAGCCAAGGGATCATTCGTGGTTTCGTTCATCACATGTACACGCGCCGCGCAGTGCACCACGACATTTACGCCTTCGAGTGCCGCCGACCAATCCGTGTCGCCATCGATCGATGGCACGCTCATGCCACCTGTCAGGCCGACGAATGTGCCAGGCTTTCTGCGATACTGGGCGATTACATCAAAGCGCCCTGCATTCACAAGGCCGTTCACCAGCGCGGCGCCTACGAACCCCGTGGAGCCTGTCACCAAAACGCGTTCACCGGCTGACTGCGCTGAGTAACTCACTTGTAAAATCCTTCATACTGTTCGATGAGTAGCGCTGAGCAGTGCCCGGAATCAAAATCCCTTCTCGCCCGCTCTTTTGCTTTTGATGACATGGTGATCCGCCGGTCGGGGTCCGATAGCAATCCGCCAATCGCATCTGCCAGCGCGGTGCTGTCTCGTACGGGAACCAGCAGCCCCGTCTCGCCGTCAACGATGGCATCGCTGAGACCATAGACGTCGGTTCCGACCGTCGGCACGCCCATTGCTGCTGCTTCAATCACCACCGTACCGAAGCCTTCACGGTAGCTTGGCAAACACAGCAGATCTGCAACTGCCATGAATTTTTCGGGTTCTGCCTGCAGGCCGAGCACCTTTACATGCGAAACGTTACCCCCAGCTAAATGAGACTCCACTACCTCCCGCCCATCAGCTTCGTATGGGCCGACCATCAGCAGGTAGAGATCGGGGTGTGCAGCCCTGACGCTGGTAAAGGCCTCCATGAGCTCGCGGATGCCTTTGTCAGGGGTAACCCTGCCAACGAATAGAATGACCTTGGCTTGATCAGGAATTGCGAGTTCTGTACGAGTCTGGGCAATCAAAGCAGGCGGAAACCGCTGGGCGTCGAACCGATTGATATCCACTCCAGCCAGGGAGCCGACGCCAATTACAGAGAGCTTCCGTTCCGGGACCACACCCTCACGGATCAGAAAATCGCGTTGGCTGGCACTGTCGGCAAAATTATGGCTGTTTAAATTTGCAATCAGTCTGTCGCAGAACTTGAGCAAATGCCTCTTTACGCCCGTCATTGTTACCCAAGGCTGACCAGTAAAGGTGTGCAGGCGCACTTTCACACCAGCGATCCGCCCGGCAATCGCCGCCAGCAAACCCGCTTTAGGGGTAGTAGAGTGAACGATATCGTAGCGCTGCTTACGAAAAAGAATGACTAGCCGCACCAGGCTGCGCAAATCTCTCAATGGGCTGATTTCACGGGCGATTTCAACGGGAATAAACTGGAGACTCTGTTGGGACCGCAACAACTCACTCATATCGTCGTTACTGGCGACGACATCGACTTTTGCTCCGGCCTCATTCAGCGCTCGCAGCTGAGCGCTAAGCTGCGTTACTACAAAAAACGGAACCGTCGAAATCCGTGCTACCCGTAAACCCTTGATCGACATGACCTACTTCCCAATACGCTATTCAATATTATTTTGCTTAACAAGTTTATTTTTTAGAGCACTTCACCAATGCACAAAGGAACACTGTACTGAGGAACAAAACCCAGATCACGACGAATTTTATCTGCCGGGTAAGCAGTCCGGTTGGTCAGTGCATCGACACGACTCTGCGTCAGTGGTAAACGCAAGATATTACCCGCAAGCCACACTCCCGCCCTCACGAGAGTCTCAGGAAACCTGATCCGAGGCGGAGGTACGCCTTGGCAAACGGCGAGAGCTTCTACCACTTCCCGCAGCTGGCAATCATTAGACAAATTGTAAATCTGCTTCGCCGCCCGTGAATCGGTAGCGCAGCATACAAGAGCGGAAGCTACATCATCGGCATGTATATACGTCGCAATGGCATCTTCATAGCCTACGTAAAAAAAGAGCTTTTTACGAATGATCTTGGCCAACTGCCGAATAGATTGATTTGGCATGTCACCGGCAAAGACATTGGACGGCCTGAGAATCACCCAGTCAGCCATGCCACCTTGGAACGCAGGGTGCGTCATGATCAGTTCGTCAGCCTCAGTCTTGGTGACCTCGTACATTCCTTGCGGATTAGGCGGGGTTTGCTCATTGACTATTCGACTTTGCGCTGGCGCCGGTCCGTATGCGCCAACGCTGCTCAATTGAACCCAACGCACGGGATCCTTTCTACGGCCCATGGCTTCCATCAGCCGCCGCGTGGAATCCACGTGCAGGGCGGACATCAATTGTTCATTCTTGATTTCACCTGCACAGTTGATGATCACCTGGCAGCCCTCTATGAGAAGGTCAACGTCCAGGGTGTTGCTTGTGAGGTCGCCAACAACGATTTCTTGATGCTCTCCCGCCTTGGCACCGGCGGTGCGGGTCAAGGTACGAATCGAGTGCGCCTGCTCGCTCAGAACTCTCACTACCCGAGACCCAATGAACCCATTCGCACCCAACACAAGAATTTTCAAGCGCCCGCTCCTTTGACGATAATTACTGCATCAACCTACATGCCACTGAGTACGTCCAGCAGATGATAGGGCAGAAATGGGCTTGGTCCTTGCCCTGACTCCTGAAGGTAGTTCCTGTAGCTACCGATCATCGCCAGAAGCCCTACAGCGGACAAGCCTACTTTGATGACCCAGTCGAAAGAGCGTTCATTATCGTTATAGGCTACCAAAACAGCCAACGGTAACGAAAAAGACAATAAATCAAGAAAGCGGAGCCCTGCATAACTGATGCTGGCCAAGCCCACAAATGCGACTGTTAACACTGAGGTAAGCAGCACGATTTTCAGCTTGTCATGACGGGGCATGTGAGACGCTGCCACCGCAATCAGCATCACTGCTATCACCAAGACCTTGCTCATGCCAGAAAATCTGCCAGGCGAGGAAACTGCGCTGTAAGCGGCGATCTTCATCAGAAAATAGTCGCTTTTAAGGACCAGAACCAGGCCCACGCACGCAATGAAACCGACGCCAGCCAGTAAAGTACTCCAGCGGGCCCAAGGCATGCGTAGCAGCATCAGGTAGGCGACATTGAATAGCGACGAGTAATGGAAGCCCAATGCAATAAGCGAGAGCCCACCGCGCTTGGTGTAATCAAATTTGCGCACATATTGAAACGCCAACAGTAAAAATACACTCGCCAACCCTAAACGCAACGTATTCATACTGTACTGATAAATGAACGACGGCAGAAAACACGACAATAAAAAAAATCGCTCATTGGCATTGGATCGCAGAAGATAATAGAACAGCACACCAAAGAGCAGAAGCCCAAATAGCCGGACAGCCCCTACCCCAGAGCCTGTGAAGTTTTTGAAAAGCCAGCCCAGAAACGTGAATGCCGGCTCGACGCCCCCTCGCAAGCCTTCGATGTCTAGCGAATCCAACATCCACTCATAGGTATTGGTATCGGTACCGACTGCGCCCCTCAAGACTGCGAGTACTGCAACATAGAAAATCACCAGTGCCACGGGCAAGCGGCTTCTATTCCTGGTGATTTCGGAAGCAATAAGCGCCAGCAACATCATCGCCCAGCCGACAATATAGATCATTAATTTCTTCGCAGTGATGAGTTAATGATGCGCCTGATGAACTTCAGCAGGGACCACGTCACCGCTGAACAGAACGGCAAGACGCCTATCCTGCCCGCCCTCAGCAGCGCCACGTGGACGCCCAGCTCTCCTTTTTCCATGGACCAAAGCTGCCCGCTCAAACCCGAATCACCGTAGACAGGCTTGAATGTCCTGACCAAGGGAAAATCCATATTGAAGCATCTGCCGCCAGAGAAAAGAATATCTGACCAGAGATGATAATCTTCGCAAAATCGTTTTCCATGCTTGAAACGACTTTCTATATCTCGACGCAACATAACCGAGGAGGTTGTGAAACGATTTGAAAAAAGTAATTGTCGCTCGCCGACCTCGGTGAATAAAACGCTATCAACCTGCGGCTCATCTCGCAAACCCGCGCCAAAGCACTGACCCAACAGGCTTACATCAGGATTCCCTTCAAGCCACTGGTACTGAAGCTCGACCTTACGAGGATGCCAGCAATCATCCGAATCCAGAAAAGCCACATACCGGCCCACTGCCTGTTCCCAACCCGCATTACGGGCGTTGCCAGGACCAACATTCTGCGATAAAGCAATCACCTTCACCCAGCTCGAAGGGTACTTCTTTTGCTCTTCATACAGCTTGTCGAGTGTATCATCAGGACTGCAGTCATCGACCAGAATGACCTCAGTCGGCCTCATGGTTTGATTGTAAACCGACTCGATGGCACGTGTAATCGATGCCCTGCTTCGATAGCAAGGGATAATGACACTGACAGAAGCATTGGACACCGTTAACCACCTTCTTCCACTTCAAACCATGACACACGCGACCACTCGACTGACGACACGCACTACGCCTTCAGTTCATTCTGAATGTATTCCAATTTCAACAGCGTCTCCTTGATCTGCTCAATCGAAAGCAGGGAGGTATTGTGCGAGGTATAGTCGTCAAGATGGGAAACTTCTTCCTCACCATTAGAGGCGTACTTCTCATAATTCAGGTCACGATTATCGGCTGGAATTCGATAGTAACGACCCATATCCTCTGCCTTGGCCATTTCTTCACGAGATATCAACGACTCGTAGAGCTTTTCACCATGACGCGTACCAATGACTTTAATTTCAGTGGTCAGCGCAAACAATTGCTGAAGCGCTTGAGCCAAGTCACCCACCGTCGAAGCAGGCGCCTTCTGCACAAAGATATCGCCTTGCTGGGAGTGCTCAAATGCGTGCAACACCAAGTCAACCGAGTCCTCGAGCGACATCAGGAAACGCGTCATGTTCGGGTCTGTGACGGTTAACGCCTGGCCGCTTTTCAGCTGATTGACGAACAGTGGTATTACCGAGCCTCGAGACGCCATCACGTTGCCGTAGCGGGTAGCACAAATCACCGTCGGCGAACTCTCGGGAATCATTCTGGACTTGGCAATCACCAACTTCTCCGCCAACGCCTTGGAGATCCCCATCGCATTGATTGGGTAAACCGCCTTGTCAGTGCTCAAGACAACGACACGTTTGACCTTGCATTCCACTGCGGCATTGAGCACATTCTCGGTACCCAACACATTTGTTTTTACAGCTTCCATCGGGAAAAATTCGCAAGACGGAACTTGTTTGAGGGCAGCCGCATGGAATATGTAGTCCACACCGATCATGGCCTGCATCAAACTGGCGTAATCACGCACATCGCCAATGTAGAACTTCACCTTGTCATTACCCAAGGCAATCCGCATGTCTTCTTGCTTTTTTTCGTCACGGCTGAAAATTCTGATCTCCTTGACATCGGTATCAAGGAAGCGCTTTAGCACTGTATTACCGAAGGAGCCTGTGCCACCGGTAATCATCAAAACCTTATTTTTGAACATGTCTACGCCCCGGCAATTCGTTATTTAAAGTCACGCATACGAGTGATCAAATCATCCCAGCAAGGGGGGACATACCCCACCGCCTTGCGGAACCGCGTCGAATCCAGGGACCGGTCGATGACCAGCGCATCATCCGCTGTGATCGTGACGGTCTTGCCATAGATTCTTGCGACCTTCTCCAGGAGCGAATACTTATCTATCGCCTCGGCAGACACATGATAAAGGCCGTGTAACGCTGCATTCGGCAATACGTAGTCGCTGATGACACGCCCGATCTCGACGGTGGGCAGCCCCGAAAAAACTGCTCGCTGGTAGCCCTTTACCGGGCCCGACTGTGACAAAAACCAATCAATAAGCGATTTGCTGCTTGTCAGTTCATGACCAATTATTGAAGTCCGCAGCGTAATGGCATTGGTTGCCTCGGAGACTTCGCCAATATATTTCGACTTACCGTAAAGGTCTTCAGCATCAGAAACATCCGACTCGGTGTACATCCCGCGCGTGCCGGAAAACACGCAATCTGTACTGATATGCACCAAGCGCGCGCCAGCCAAGCTGGCCACTTTCTGCAACCGATGAGGTAGCAACGCATTGATAGGCAATACGGCGAGAGGGTCGTTCGCAGTTGCTAACTGTTTAATTAGACCGGTGCAGTTAATAATAACATCGGGGCGTTGTTGACTGACAACATCCAGCATTTCGTCTTGATTGAGGACATCGACACCAATCAGTAAACGGCTTTGCTCAGCGGCCGAAAAAAAACGCAATGTCGCTGCACTGCGGACGGTACCCCATGCCTGGTAACGCGAGTCCGACACCAGATGCCTGAATACCGCGTTCCCTAACATCCCGGATGCACCGAGAACCATGATTTTCATTGTCATTCTCCCTGATCTTGAAAGCCTATACGGTCACGTCACCTGAGTCCAGCGAGGTGCCTTCGAAAAATTAGCCCACTGACTGCGCACAGCGCAGCAGACGAAAGGCACGTAACGATTACAACTGTCAGCCCGCTGTTCATCCATAACGAATTGAGGAAAAACAGACCATTCGCCAAAACCGCGGTAGCCGACACGGACGCGAGGCAAGTGGTGTAAGCCCTTCGCAACCAGGAGAAGCGACGACATGTGAAATATACGGTGCAGACGAGTGAAAACAAATTGTAAAAAACCCAGGTATACCCGCCCCCTACGGCTCCAAAATTGGACACTAGTACAGGAAGCGCCAGCAACATGAAAGGCATCGACACCAGATTCAGACGGAATGACAGTGATGTCCAGCTTGCCGCTAGCTGAAGCGCGAAAGGAATTATCAACAGAGACTGCATCGCAGTACCCAGCAGAAGCCAAGGCAACACAGATGCCATGCCATCTGCCAGAAACCCCTCAAATAAGATGTGCAGTACGGGTCGAGCGAACCAAAATACCGCAGCGCACATAATCGTCATCACGACCGAAAACAAGACTAATGCCGCGCGAAATATTTTTTCTATATCTTCGTATCTATCCAGCCGCAAATGGGTTGAGAAGCGGGGAAACAATACTGCATTGAAGGCGGTGGAAAATATGTAGGGGAACCCCGCCACTGTAGCTGCCAGGCTATAGTATGCATACTCATCCAACCCCAGTGCGCCACTCATGAATATTTTATCGTACTGCACCGTCACTATGGACGTCAGAGAGATCAGGAATACCCCTCGACTAAATGCCAGCCCGTGAGCCACATACTTCAAGCGAGTTCTCGCACGCCCAATGACGCCGCACTTCATCAACACAACTAACAACGCAACTACATAAAATACCTGAACAATCACCTGAATCTGGAAATAGCCAACCACGCCTTCTACATGCGGAATCCAACCGAGCACCAACAAGACACCGAGCGTTCGCATCAATGAGTACGGAATGTAAATCTTGTTTAACGAGAGCTGCAACTCTTTCCCGGCGAAAACGCCTTGCAGTAGCATCACAGGTAGGTTCAGACCAATAAATACCGCCATACAGTACACGCAATAAATCGCCTGCTGTTCGGTAATCATTGAGAGTTTGAGCCATTTTGTTACCAGAAAGGGCGCCGCCGCCGCAATCGCCAATCCAGCAACAACCCCCAGCCCTGCAAACACCAGCAGATACGTGTTCACCAACGCAAAGACTGGGCGCCGGGTACGCGCAGCCGAATGCTTGCCTCTTAAACTCGCCAGACGCTGGATCACGCTACTGGTGAGCCCACCTTCCAGCACCATCAGCACCATCAATAGCGTGGTAAAAAAACCGACCAAGCCAACAGCCTCAGCACCCAATACGTGCGCAGCGACAGGTAGCGAAATCAAACTCGCCAACGCATAAATCAGCTTTCCGGAAAAACTGGCAAGCAGCAGCGATGATAGATTGGCAATCTTCATGAACGCGTCATCACCTGCTACCCCTAGCCACCACAGTCGAATCATCACGCTGCGCTGCTGCCGTCAAGAGGGCGGGAAGGCGCTGATCCAGCGCTTGCCTGGCAAGGTAGACATCATCTACAACCGCGACGACTTCGCGACCGTTGCTGGCTTTAGGCCTCAATACACGCTTGAACCTTGCGAAAGCATATTTGCATAGAACCCTGATGAACTCCGAAGCAATCCGCACAGCGCCTACCTGCGTATTGCCACTTTGAAGGGCTGCCCGCCGTGCCGAAAAGACCTCCCTGGCGTAATCACGGTGATGGAACAAGCACAGTGCGTAGAGCCTGGCCAAATTAAACTGATCCTGACGTGTTCTTTCACTCAAGCCCTCAAGGGTCGCCCAGGCGGCATGCGCCCAAACCGTCTCGACACTGAAAAACATCGGCAACTCTGCTGGCCACTCAAGATCGGTGAATGGCTTCATGTGTGGGTCGCTTTTCAGATCACCCTTATGTTTACCCATGGCGCTACGCCCACTGTTACTCCCCCCCCCACCTCCCGGCATGGTGAAAGGAAAGTCCATAAGCGAATAATTCGTGCCGATCATCGCCAGTGATATCGATGCAGACATGTCCGGGCTTGTGCCGTAAAATATTTTTCCACTGCGCTCACGAAGTTCATCCAACAGACTGCGCTTCACCAGCCCATGATAGAGTTTTGGCAACGCATCAGTTCCTTGGCACGCGTCTCGCAGCGCTACATCCAAACGCTGCTTTACATCGTGCTGGACACACTGGCCAGTGAAATCATCCAGGTAAATGCGCCCGGCATGTGCTGCACCGTAGAACTTCGTCCGAAAGTCAGGCCAGTAATAAAAAGCCTTCACTTGCGGCGTCAGCATGCCAATATTTTGCGCGCGTGCATAATCTGCCGCGTCGATAATTCTTTCAGAAACCGTATCGTCGTCGCCGATCAAGCAGACGTATTCACCTTCGGCCAAGGCGATCGCACGCTCATGATTTTCGGTCATGGACAGGCGGCTTTTCCAGTGGACATAAACCAAACGGGTATCTGTCTGAGCCGCCGCCCACGTCGCAAGAGCACATTCATCATTACTGGTGTCATGCACTACAATCTGAAGGCGATCGCTTTGGATCTCGAGCAGGCTTTTCACGCAAGGGATCGCGTATTTTGAGCGGTTGTGGGTTGGCACTACCACTGTAACTAAGTATCGCTCACTCATTTTCAAACGAACCCTTTGCTAGTTTTATATCTGCGAAAGTCTGACCCATGCTCAGCCACCCATGGCCGTGCGCTCAAGACCGCATTGCTATAGCAATCATCATCACCCCACCGCTAGCCCCGCAAACGCGCCTGACGGTAAATCCACGCTTCGCGAACGAGCGCCACGAACAAGCCCAAGAACAAGCCAGAGAACAGCCCTACCATCACCAGCAACGCCTTTCGTGGTTTGACAGGCCTTTCTGGCATCTCCACCACGCCATCTTGGCGATAAACGGAAAACTGGTCGGGATTGATTTTCGTGGAACGGTACACGGACACCAGCTCCTCGCGCTCACGAAGGTTACTTACGAATGGATCATCAGATGATCGTGCTTCCAGATTTTGAATTTCCGATGCCAGAGCTTTGCTGCCGCGCATGTACATCAACGACCCATTCATGCCTGCAGAAACCTCGCCGGAAAGGCCACTTTCGATTATCGGTGGCTTTTCCAGGCCAATCGACCTGGATATTCTCAACGCCTCTGTCAACTGGGCAATACGGTCGGCCCGCTCCAGCTTGGCGCTAGCGCGCGCAGAGTCAATGGATCGTTGCAGGTTGTTAGCTTCTACCTGGAAATCAGAAACTACCCGCTCAATGAGGTCCTTTTTTGCCTGATCGCTTGCCAACTCGGCATATCGTACAGCCCAATCAGCGGCTTGCTTGGGGTCTTCTGCCAGGACAGTGACCGATCCCCGCTGCTCAGATTTACTGACATCCACCACAAATTGGCCGTTGAACTTTGCATAGAGCCCCGCTTGCGGGCCACTCCGAACACTCTCGCTCAGGCCGGGCAAATATACACGCTGATAAAAGGCCTGCCTCAAAGCGTCAGACTGAAGATTGCGCTCGAACACATCGCTAACTTGTTTCGCGGTAATAGGCAACAACAGCCCCTTACCTTCTCCTCGACCAATATTCAATTGATTGATGTCACTGTCGAGAGGAGGTTGAAGGAAGATTTTGGTTTGATATACCGGTGTCACCGCAACCGCATAAATACCGAAGATAGCCGTCACCGCCAACGTGATCAATAGAACTAACCACCGCTGACGCCACACCCCAACGACCAAATCGAAAATGTCAAAATCACGCTCTTTGTTCAGGCGCTCGAGGTCATTGCGCATTTCTTTTATTTTTCCTTGATTCCGACATCTGGGGAGAAACTCTTGGTATACCAGGCAGCGCCTGCTTTCTGGCAGGCCGTCAGGCACGATAGCTAAAATCGAGGGCAGCAGCAAATAGCCATTAGCTTGATCAGCTCAAGCCTGGCGAAAAGCTCCGCGATCTGAGAGGAACGGCATAGCGATTAGTTCCCAAGCACACCAGAGTTTCTTCAGATTAGCATGTCGGTATCAGGGAATGCTTACCTCCAGTTCGTACCCGTTCTTCCGGGCTGCCCTCAGCAGGGCTTGGCTAACCGCCGCTTTCGCTGCTGCCTGGCCATGTACCAGATGAATTTTCACCGCTGGCCTGCAACCCTCGGTCGCAAACAATACAAGACCTTGTTGATCTGCATGCCCCGAATATCCCGGTAGTGTCCTGACTTTCGCCCGCACCTCATACATCTGCCCATCTAGGTCAACCTGCTCAACCCCTTGCGCAGCTTCACTGGCCTGTATAACCGCCCCAGGCGCCCCCTTCGCCTGATACCCCACAAACATCACCTCATGCCGTGCATCCCCCAGCATGGCCTTGAGGTAGTTGACGATACGCCCACCCGAACACATGCCGTTGCCGGCAATCACGATCGCTGGCCGCCCGGTACTCTTCAGGTAGTTGACCACCTGCTGGTGACGGGCATGGCTGTCCACGCTGATCAGCTGGCTGAAACCAAGCGGGTCGCGCCCTTCGACGAGGCGCGCCCTCGCTTCGGCGCTCCAATATTCATGCAGCTCGCGGTACACGCCAGTGATGCGCTGGGCCAAGGGTGAATCAAGGATAATCGGCAATTGTGACCAATTGAGGGGATCCTCCTCAGAGCCATGGCCGGCTGAGCCCAGCAAGGCCTTGCGGTGAAGAATGTCTTCGAGCTCGTACAGCAGCTCTTGGGTGCGGCCCAGGCTGAATGCAGGAATCAGGACAGTGCCCTGGTCGGCCAGCGCGCGGTCAATGGCAGCTTCCAGGCGCTGCCGTCGGTCACCTGCAGGTGGGTGCAGGCGGTCGCCGTAGGTGCTTTCGAGTACCAGCACGTCAGCCCGCTCCGGTGGCTGCACGGGCCGCAGCATGGGGTTGCTGCAAGCGCCCAGGTCACCGGAGAACACGTAACGGCTGTTGGCATGCTCCCGCTGGATATCACACTCGACATAAGCCGAGCCCAGCAGGTGCCCGGCACGCTGGAGGCGAATGCGGCAGGTCAGGCCGGGGCGTTCGAGCAGCATGTGCCAGCGCTCGAACGGCAGCGGCACGACAAGGCTGCGCACCAGGTCGAGATAACGCGCCACCAGCGCAGGCTTTCTGCTGATGCCCAGCCTGAAGGCATCTTCCAGCACCAGCGGCAATAAACGGGCGGAGGGCTCGCTGCACAGGATGGGGCCGCGGTAGCCAGCAGCCAGCAGTGCCGGGATCCGACCAACGTGATCAAGATGAACATGGGTGACGACCAGCGCCTGGATGCCTTGTACATCGAAACCAAGCGCCGCAGACTCGGCGCCTGGCGCGGCCTCGGCCCCCTGCTCCAGGCCGCAGTCGACCAGCAGGCTGCTGGACGGGGCAAGGTGCAGCTGGTGGCAAGACCCGGTGACGCCACGGGTACCGCCGTGATGGGAAAGGCTGGGGTATTGCATGCTGCACGCGTTCGCCTGAGCCGAAGAGGTGCCCTATTACCCCATGACGGCCGGCACATGCATAGGTGAGACTTTCCTATGTGTGCGTAGGAATTTTCGCTAGTTACCGCTCAACGCGGCCTGTCGGGCAGACGCCCTGATCTTGCGCTTGCTGCGCTGCACGCCGTAGGCACCTAGCAATGGCCCGACCGCCAGGCCGAGGACCAGGGCAGCCAACACCACCACGGCAACCGGCATGGCCGGGGCGACCCAGCCGAACAGGACCAACGACACGGTCTGCTGGTTTTCCAGCACAAAGAACAGCACCACAGCCGCCAACAGCAGCACAAACACCGCCGCCAGGGCGCGCTTGAGGTTACGCATCAGATTGCTCCTTGATGATCAGGCTTGCGCCTCGTCTTCTTCATTGACCCGGTCGCGCAGCTCTTTGCCGGGCTTGAAGTGCGGCACAAACTTGCCTTCGAGGCTGACCGACTGTCCCGTCTTGGGGTTACGACCCACACGAGGGGCCCGATAGTGCAGCGAGAAGCTGCCAAAACCGCGGATCTCGATGCGATCACCGGTCGCCAGGCACTGTGACATCTGCTCAAGCATGGTCTTGATGGCCAGCTCCACGTCCTTGGACGAAAGCAGCCCTTGATGGGTGACAATACGTTCGATCAGCTCCGACTTCGTCATATTTTTCCCTTCGTTATCAAGCAGCTAGATCATTGCTTAACCAGTTTGTAGCACGCCGGGAGAGATTTGAACAGGGTGGATCTTGACTTAATAAAAAAATTCAAGATTGAAGTAATTCAAGAATGGTCTACACCGTGAATCCCGGCCAAGCCGGTGCCATCCACCGCGACGCCTGATTCGCGGGTGAACCCGCTCTCAAAACGGGCGGTGTTGGCCGGATGTGAGCGTGAGCCTGCGCCATCTGTGTAGCACAGCCCGCAAACCCACCGCATTCGGCGATGGGCCGCGCAGCGGCCCCAACGTTTCAAGTCACTCAAAATTCGTCAGAATGGTGTCGCTTGCATGGGGGCTGCTTCGCAGCCCATCGCCGGCAAGCGCGGCTCCCACAGAGACCGCAGGATAGGCCGGCCCTAGAAATTCGCAGGCATAAAAAAAGGGCGACCCGAGGGTCGCCCTTTTTTACCGATCAAACAGAACTCAGTTCTGTTTGGCCATTGCTTCGCGCAGCAGCGCAGCCATGGTGGTGTCGGCAGCCGCTTCCGGAGCGTTTTTCAGGCTCTGGATGGCTTCGCGCTCTTCAGCGTCGTCTTTCGATTTGATCGACAAGCTGATAACGCGGGACTTGCGGTCAACGCTGATGATCTTGGCTTCGATCTCTTCACCTTCCTTCAGAACGTTACGCGCGTCTTCAACGCGGTCACGGCTGATTTCGGAAGCTTTCAGAGTAGCTTCGATGTCGTCGGCCAGAGTGACGATGGCGCCTTTGGCGTCAACTTCTTTCACGATGCCACGGACGATAGCGCCCTTGTCATTGACAGCAACGAAGTTGGAGAACGGATCGTCTTCCAGCTGCTTGATGCCCAAGGAGATGCGCTCGCGCTCTGGGTCGACCGACAGGATGACGGTTTCCAGCTCGTCGCCCTTCTTGAAACGACGTACGGCTTCTTCGCCGGTTTCGTTCCAGGAGATGTCGGACAGGTGAACCAGGCCGTCGATGCCGCCGTCCAGACCGATGAAGATACCGAAGTCGGTGATCGACTTGATGGTACCGGTGATCTTGTCACCCTTGTTGAACTGGCCGGAGAAGTCTTCCCATGGGTTGGACTTGCACTGCTTGATGCCCAGGGAGATACGACGACGCTCTTCGTCGATGTCCAGAACCATGACTTCCACTTCGTCGCCAACCTGAACGACTTTCGACGGGTGGATGTTCTTGTTGGTCCAGTCCATTTCGGAAACGTGTACCAGACCTTCAACGCCTTCTTCCAGCTCAGCGAAGCAGCCGTAGTCGGTGAGGTTGGTAACGCGCGCTTGTACGCGGGTACCTTCTGGGTAACGGGCAGTGATAGCTACCCACGGATCTTCGCCCATCTGCTTCAGACCCAGCGAAACGCGGTTGCGCTCACGGTCGAACTTCAGAACGCGTACGTCGACTTCGTCGCCAACGTTAACGATTTCCGACGGGTGCTTGATGCGCTTCCAGGCCATGTCGGTGATGTGCAGCAGGCCGTCGATGCCGCCCAGGTCCACGAATGCGCCGTAGTCGGTGAGGTTCTTGACGATACCTTTGACTTGCTGGCCTTCCTGCAGGGTTTCCAGCAGGGCTTCGCGCTCGGCGGAGTTCTCGGCTTCCAGCACGCTGCGACGGGAAACGACAACGTTGTTGCGCTTCTGGTCCAGCTTGATGACCTTGAATTCCAGCTCTTTGCCTTCCAGGTGGGTGGTGTCGCGCACAGGGCGGACATCAACCAGGGAGCCCGGCAGGAACGCACGGATGCCGTTAACGTCGACAGTGAAGCCGCCTTTAACCTTACCGTTGATAACGCCCTTGACCACTTCTTCGGCGGCGAAAGCTGCTTCCAGAACAATCCAGCACTCGGCGCGCTTGGCTTTTTCACGGGACAGTTTGGTTTCGCCAAAGCCGTCTTCGACCGCGTCCAGCGCAACGTGAACTTCGTCACCGACCTTGATGGTCAGCTCGCCAGCTTCGTTGTAGAACTGCTCGAGCGGGATGACGCCCTCGGACTTCAGGCCAGCGTGTACGGTAACCCAGTCGCCGTCGATGTCGACAACGATACCGGTGATGATCGCACCCGGCTGAAGATTGAGGGTTTTCAGGCTTTCTTCAAAGAGTTCTGCAAAGCTTTCGCTCATTTTAATTCCTGTAGATTCGGGCGAAACAGACGCCCATCGCCACATTCCAGACAATGTGGGTTTGTTTTAAGTAAAGGAAAGCCGGCAGGACGTTGACTGGTGCACCTGCCTGCTTTCCTGGCTATCAGGCAATGTCGCGTAATGCGATCTCGCTTCTGATACGTTGCAGCACCTGCTCGATGGACAACTCGGTAGAGTCCAACTGAATGGCATCGGCCGCTGGTCTCAGCGGGGCCACTGCGCGTTGGGTGTCGCGCTCATCACGCGCACGAATCTCATCCAGCAGACTCGACAGACTAACATCTTCACCCTTGCCCTTCAACTGCAGGTAACGGCGACGAGCACGCTCTTCTGCACTGGCAGTAAGGAAGACCTTCAACGGCGCGTCCGGGAACACCACGGTGCCCATGTCGCGGCCGTCGGCGATCAGGCCGGGCAGTTCACGGAAAGCGCGCTGACGCTGAAGCAGCGCATCGCGCACCGCAGGCAGTGAGGCGACCATGGAGGCACCGGCACCGACGGTTTCGGTGCGGATCACCTGGCTGACGTCCTCGCCTTCAAGGATCGTCTGCTGAAGCTTACCGGGCTCGGCCGCAATGAACTGCACATCCAGATGGGCGGCAAGCTTGGTCAGCAGCTCTTCATTGGTCAGGTCGACGCCGTGGTTGCTGGCGTTGAACGCCAGCAGGCGGTACAGCGCACCGGAATCGAGCAGCCGCCAGCCCAGCTCGCGTGCCAGTAGCCCGGCAACCGTGCCCTTGCCAGAGCCACTTGGCCCGTCGATGGTGATGATGGGTGCTTTCGAACTCACGACTTGCCCTCTTCTGCCACGCGAATGCCGACTTCTGCGCACAGCGCCAGGAAGTTGGGGAACGAGGTGGCGACGTTGGCGCAGTCATGAATGCGGATCGGCGCGCTGGCACGCAGCGAGGCGACGCTGAAGGCCATGGCGATGCGGTGGTCACCGTGGCCATGCACTTCGCCGCCGCCCAGCTGGCCGCCGTCGATGATGATGCCGTCCGGGGTAGGCTCGCACTTGATACCCAGGGTGATCAGGCCATCGGCCATGACCTGGATGCGGTCGGACTCCTTCACCCGCAGTTCCTCGGCACCACGCAGCACGGTGCGGCCTTCGGCGCAGGCGGCAGCGACGAACAGCACCGGGAACTCGTCGATGGCCAGCGGCACCAGGTTCTCAGGGATGTCGATACCCTTCAGCCTGGCACCGCGCACGCGCAGGTCGGCGACCGGCTCGCCACCCACTTCACGCTGGTTTTCCAGGGTGATGTCGCCGCCCATCAGGCGCAGGATGTCGATTACACCGGTACGGGTCGGGTTGATGCCGACATGCTCCAGTACCAGCTCGGAGCCTTCGGCAATGGACGCCGCCACCAGGAAGAACGCCGCCGAGGAAATGTCGGCCGGTACTTCGATGCGGGTTGCAGTCAGCTTGCCACCGGATTGCAGCGAGGCAACCGGCCCATTGCTTTCGACCGGGTAACCGAAGCCGCGCAGCATGCGCTCGGTGTGGTCGCGGGTAGGCGCAGGCTCGGTGACGGTGGTCTTGCCTTCGGCATACAGACCGGCCAGCAGCAGGCAGGATTTGACCTGGGCACTGGCCATCGGCAGCGTGTAGGTCAGCCCCTTGAGCGTGTGGCCACCGCGGATGGTCAGCGGCGGACGGCCTTCAGGGCCAGTCTCGACCACCGCACCCATTTCGCGCAGCGGGTTGGCCACACGGTTCATAGGGCGCTTGGACAGCGAGGCGTCGCCGGTCATGGTCACGTCGAACGACTGGCCGGCCAGCAGGCCCGACAGCAGGCGCATCGACGTGCCGGAGTTACCCACGTATAGCGGGCCGGGTGGTGGCTTGAGGCCGTGCAGGCCGACACCGTGAATGGTCACGCGACCATGGCTGGGGCCTTCGATGACCACACCCATGTCACGAAATGCCTGCAGGGTCGCCAGTGCATCCTCACCTTCGAGGAAACCCTCGACCTCGGTGGTGCCTTCGGCCAGCGAGCCGAGCATGATCGAGCGGTGGGAAATCGACTTGTCGCCCGGTACACGGATGCGTCCGGACAGGCGGCCACCTGGTTGGGCCAGGAAAATCAGATCGTTGGCGTTCATAGCGTCCACATAGGCCCGGCGGGCCAGGATTTTACTGAAATGCTCGCGGGCCACCCGAGCGCGGGTGAATACACCCAGCAGCTGGTGCCCGTCCCCTTCAGCGATCGCGTCGCGCAAGGCGTCGAGATCACTGCGATATGTATCAAGCGTGCGCAGCACAGCGTCGCGGTTGGCAAGAAAGATGTCATGCCACATGGTCGGGTCGCTACCAGCGATCCTCGTGAAATCGCGGAAGCCCCCCGCAGCGTACCGGAAGATCTCGAGGTTTTCATCGCGCTTGGCAAGCGAATCGACCAGGCCAAAGGCCAGCAGGTGCGGCAGGTGGCTAGTGGCGGCCAGCACTTCGTCATGGCGCTCGACCGGCATGTGCTCGACGTCTGCGTCCAGCGCACGCCACAGGCGGTCGACCAGGGCCAGCGCGGCTGGGTCGGTTTCCGCCAACGGCGTGAGGATGACCTTGTGACGGCGGAACAGCGCGGCGTTGGAGGCCTCCACCCCACTCTGCTCGGAACCGGCGATGGGGTGGCCCGGGACGAAGCGCGGCAGGCGCGCACCGAAGACGGCGCGCGCTTCACGCACCACGTTGCCCTTGGCGCTGCCGACGTCGGTAATGATGGCAGCGCCAAGGTCCAGCTGCGCCAGGCGCGTCAGGAGCTTTTCCATGGCCAGGATCGGCACGGCCAACTGGATAACGTCGGCGCCCATACAAGCGGCGGCGAGGTCTTCTTCGCAGCGGTCGACCACGCCCAGGGCCACGGCCTGCTTGCGCGAGGGGGCATCCAGATCGACACCGACCACTTCGCGGCACAGGCCGCTTTCACGCAGGCCCTTGGCGAACGAGCCACCGATCAGGCCGAGGCCGACCACGACCAGCCGGTTGATGATTGGCGCGGGTTTGGTTTTTGCTGCTTTTACCACTGGTGCGAACCCTGTTCAGAAATCTAGACAGCCTGTTAGGGCCATTGGGGCTGCTTTGCAGCCCATCGCCGGCAAGCCAGCTCCTACAGGGACCGTGCAAACCTGAAAGTTGCCCGGCCCCTGCGAGGCCACTGGGACACTGCAAACCTGCGAGCTTGCGCTGTACTTGTGGGGGCTGGCTTGCCGGCGATGGGCCGCAGAGCGGCCCCATTGGCCTTGAATCAAAGCACCGCCTTCGGATACGAGCCCAGCACCTTCAGCGCCACAGCCTCCTGGCTGATCTGCTCGAGCACCGCCTTGATCAGTGGGTCGCGGTGGTGGCCGACGAAGTCGATGAAGAACACGTAGGTCCACTTGCCGCTGCGCGAGGGGCGGGTCTCGATGCGGGTCAGGTCGATGCCGTTCTGGTGGAACGGCACCAGCAGCTCGTGCAACGCACCCGGCTTGTTGCTCATCGAAACAATGATCGAGGTCTTGTCGTCGCCGGTCGGCGGCACTTCCTGGCTGCCGATCATCAGGAAGCGCGTGGAGTTGTCCGGGCGGTCTTCAATCTTCTCGGCCAGGCGGGTCAGGCCATACAGGTTGGCCGCCATGTCACCGGCGATCGCCGCCGAATTCCACTCGCCCTTGACCCGTTTGGCGGCCTCGGCGTTGCTCGACACTGCCACGCGCTCCACGTTCGGGTAGTGCGCGTCCAGCCACTTGCGGCACTGGGCCAGCGACTGGGCGTGGGAGTAGATGCGGGTGATGCTGTCGGTCTTGGTGTTCTCGCCCACCAGCAGGTGGTGGTGAATACGCAGCTCGACTTCGCCGCAAATCACCATGTCGTGCTCGAGGAAGCTGTCCAGGGTGTGGCTGACCGCACCTTCGGTAGAGTTTTCCACCGGCACCACACCGAAGTTGACGGCACCGGCCGCCACTTCACGGAACACTTCGTCGATGGCAGCCATCGGCCGGCTGATTACCGCATGGCCGAAGTGCTTCATGGCCGCTGCCTGGGTGAAAGTACCTTCAGGGCCCAGGTAGGCGATTTTCAGCGGCTGCTCCAGGGCCAGGCACGACGACATGATTTCGCGGAACAGCCGCGCCATCTCTTCGTTGCCCAGCGGGCCCTTGTTGCGTTCCATCACGCGCTTGAGCACGGCGGCTTCACGCTCGGGGCGGTAGAAAACCGGCTTTTCGCCAGCTGGCAGCGAGGCAGTCTTGACCCGCGCCACTTCTTCGGCGCAACGGGCGCGGTCACTGATCAGCTCGAGAATCTTCTCGTCAAGGCTGTCGATGCGCACGCGCAGCGCCTTGAGTTCCTGTTCGGACATCAGCCGTGCTCCTTCTCGAATTCGGCCATGTAGCCAACCAAGGCTTCCACAGCCTCGAGGCCCAAGGCGTTGTAGATGGAAGCGCGCATGCCGCCCACCGAGCGGTGGCCCTTGAGGTTGAGCAGGCCGCGGGCATCGGCGCCAGCGAGGAAGGCCTTGTCCAGGCGCTCGTCAGCCAGGCGGAACGGCACGTTCATCCACGAACGGGCGTTGACGCTGATCGGGTTGGTGTAGAAATCGCTGTTGTCGATGAAGCCGTACAGGCGCTCTTTCTTGGCGCGGTTGCGCTGCTCCATGGCGTCGACGCCACCCTGCTCTTTCAGCCACTCGAAGACCAGGCCCGAGAGGTACCAGGAGTAGGTGGCCGGGGTGTTGTACATCGAACCGTTGTCGGCCGAGACCTTGTAGTCGAGCATGGTCGGGCAGCTGCTGCGGGCGCGGCCCAGCAGGTCTTCACGCACGATCACCACCACCAGGCCGCTCGGGCCGATGTTTTTCTGGGCACCGGCGTAGATCAGACCGAACTGTGACACGTCGATCGGGCGCGAGAGGATATCGGACGACATGTCGACCACCAGCGGCACGTCACCGGTCTGCGGCACCCAGTCGAACTGCAGGCCACCGATGGTTTCGTTGGACGCATAGTGCACGTAGGCCGCATTGCTGGTCAGGTTCCACTCGTTCTGGCCCGGGATGGCCAGGTAGTCGAACGGCTTGGCGCTGGCGGCGACGTTGACGTTGCCGAAGCGGCGCGCTTCCTCGATGGCCTTCTTCGACCAGATGCCGGTCTCGATGTAGTCGGCGGTGCCGTTTTCCGGCAGCAGGTTCAGCGGGATTTCGGCGAATTGCTGGCTGGCGCCGCCCTGCAGGAACAGCACCTTGTAGTTGGAGGGGACGGACAGCAGGTCACGCAGGTCCTGCTCGGCCTTTTCGGCGATGGCCACGTAATCGTCGCTGCGATGGCTCATCTCCATCACCGACAAGCCCTTGCCGTGCCAGTCCAGCATCTCGGCCTGGGCGCGCTGCAAGACAGCGTCAGGAAGCGCGGCAGGGCCTGCGCAGAAGTTAAAGGCTCGTTTGCTCACATCCACTCTCGCTCTGCCAAATGGTACAAATTCTAAATTCAGTGCTGACCCGATGAATCTGTGTCACCTGCCATGGGCCTGCCCTGCAGGCCATCGCCGGCAAGCCAGCTCCCACAGGGAACGCACAAACTTCAGGCTGGCGCTTTACCTGTGGGAGCCTGGCTTGCCGGCGATGGGCCGTACAGCGGCCCCAAAGGCCTGCTGTCATCAGTCAAACGGGGCGACCTTGGTCGCCCCGTTCGGGTTTTACGCTTGCTTATTCCTGCGGGGCCTCTTCGGCACCAGCAGCTTCATCGTCGGGCGCATCGGCCTCGACGCCCTCCTCGTCGTTCTCGATCACATCATCGAGCTCTTCCTCGGATGGCTCCTGGATACGCTCCAGACCTACCAGCGTCTCGTCGGTCGCCAGCTTGATCAGGGTCACGCCCTGGGTGTTGCGGCTGAGGCTGGACACCTCGCCAACCCGGGTACGCACCAGCGTGCCCTGGTCGGAGATCAGCATGATCTCTTCGCCTTCCTGCACCTGGATGGCACCGACCAGCAGGCCGTTGCGCCCTTTGGTACCCATGGCGATCACGCCCTGGCCACCACGGCCGCGACGCGGGAACTTGGACAGCGGGGTGCGCTTGCCAAAGCCACGCTCGGAGGCGGTAAGGATCTGCGCGCCGGACTCGGGGATCAGCATGGAGATGATCTGCTGCCCCTTGCCCAGCTTCATGCCGCGCACGCCACGGGCGGTACGGCCCATTTCGCGCACCACGCTTTCAGCGAAGCGGATCACCTTGCCGGCGTCGGAGAACATCATGACTTCCTTGGCACCGTCGGTGATGGCCGCAGCAATCAGGGTGTCACCTTCTTTAAGCTTCAGGGCGATCAGGCCGTTGGAGCGCGGGCGGGCGAACTGCACCAGCGGGGTCTTCTTGACGGTGCCGGAGGCAGTGGCCATGAAGATATACGCGCCGGTCGGCTCTGCCACCCACTCCGGGGTATCGCCTTCTTCTTCGTCGACTTCTTCAGGCTCTACCAGCTCACCTTCGAGCACGGTGTCATCGGCGTCTTCCAGTTCTTCGTCGAGGTCGGCGTTCTGCTGCAGGGCCTCGAGGTCGATCTGCAGCATGGCGGTGATGCGCTCACCCTCCTCCAGCGGCAGCAGGTTGACCAGCGGGCGACCACGGGCA
The DNA here is from genome assembly GCF_059295255.1 of Pseudomonas sp. 8_5_2. Taxonomy (NCBI): domain Bacteria; kingdom Pseudomonadati; phylum Pseudomonadota; class Gammaproteobacteria; order Pseudomonadales; family Pseudomonadaceae; genus Pseudomonas; species Pseudomonas sp. 8_5_2. The sequence continues at coordinate 1,475,224 of NZ_CM181238.1, read as the reverse complement.
GCACGCGACGCTTCCGGGATTTCGTAGGTCTTCTTCCAGTACACCTTGCCCTTGCTGGAGAACAGCAACAGGGTGGCGTGGCTGTTGGCGACCAGCAAATGCTCGATGTAGTCCTCGTCCTTCACACCGGTCGCCGACTTGCCCTTGCCGCCACGGCGCTGAGCCTGGTAGGCCGACAATGGTTGGGTCTTGGCATAGCCACCGTGGGAGATGGTCACCACGCGCTCTTCTTCCGGGATCATGTCGCCGTAGTTGAGGTCGTGGCTGGCATTGAGGATTTCAGTGCGACGCACATCGCCGTACTCGGCGCGGATCGCTTCCAGCTCTTCGCGGATCACTTCCATCAGGCGCTCGGCGCTGCTGAGGATGCGGATCAGCTCGCCGATCTGCTCGAGGATTTCCTGGTACTCGGCCAGCAGCTTCTCGTGCTCCAGGCCGGTCAGGCGGTGCAGGCGCAGGTCGAGGATGGCCTGGGCCTGTTCCGGCGACAGGTAATACTTGCCTTCGCGCAGGCCGTACTGCTCCGGCAGGTCTTCAGGGCGGCAGGAATCGGCGCCGGCGCGCTCGACCATGACCTGCACGGCACTGGATTCCCACGGCGTGGTGATCAGCGCTTCCTTGGCCTCGGACGGCGTCGGCGAAGCCTTGATCAGGGCGATGACCGGGTCGATGTTGGACAGCGCGACCGCCTGGCCTTCAAGGATATGGCCGCGTTCGCGGGCCTTGCGCAGCTCGAACACGGTACGCCGGGTCACCACTTCACGGCGGTGACGGACGAACGCTTCAAGCAGGTCCTTGAGGTTGAGCAGGCGCGGACGACCGTCGATCAGGGCAACCACGTTGATGCCGAACACGCTCTGCAGCTGGGTTTGCTGGTAGAGGTTGTTGAGCACCACCTCGGGCACCTCGCCGCGACGCAGCTCGATGACGATGCGCATGCCGTCCTTGTCGGACTCGTCACGCAGCTCGGTGATGCCTTCGATCTTCTTCTCTTTGACCAGCTCGGCGATCTTTTCGATCAGGCGCGCCTTGTTCAGCTGGTACGGCAGCTCGGTAATCACGATCTGCTGGCGGCCACCGACCTTGTCGATGTCTTCGATTTCGGAGCGGGCGCGCATGTAGATGCGGCCCCGGCCGGTGCGATAGGCCTCGATGATGCCCTGGCGACCGTTGATGATGCCGGCAGTCGGGAAGTCTGGCCCGGGGATGAACTGCATCAGCTCATCGATGGTGACTTCCGGGTTGTCGATCAGCGCAAGGCAGCCGTCGATGACCTCACCGAGGTTGTGTGGCGGGATGTTGGTCGCCATGCCCACGGCGATACCGCTGGAGCCGTTGACCAGCAGGTTCGGGATACGGGTCGGCATGACCGCCGGGATCTGCTCGGTGCCGTCGTAGTTGGGCACCCAGTCGACGGTTTCCTTGTGCAGGTCGGCCAGCAGCTCGTGGGCCAGCTTGGTCATGCGCACTTCGGTGTATCGCATGGCCGCAGCGTTGTCGCCGTCCACCGAACCGAAGTTGCCCTGGCCGTCGACCAGCAGGTAACGCAGCGAGAACGGCTGGGCCATACGCACGATGGTGTCGTAGACCGCAGTGTCGCCGTGCGGGTGGTACTTACCGATCACGTCACCGACCACACGGGCGGATTTCTTGTACGGTTTGTTCCAGTCGTTGCCCAGTTCGCTCATCGCATAGAGAACGCGACGATGCACGGGCTTCAAGCCGTCACGTGCATCGGGCAGCGCTCGCCCGACAATCACGCTCATCGCGTAGTCGAGGTAAGACTGTCTCAGTTCGTCTTCGATATTGACCGGGAGGATTTCTTTGGCCAGTTCGCCCATGAGAAGCCTGATTCCTTTTTCTGGTGAAACTTCGCAGCTCCATCAAGGGCCGAACGAAGCTCGCCGCCGCAGCGTATAAGCGTGCGACGACTTACGACAAATCAATGAGTTGTGCCATGGATCTGCGCAATGAAGGCCGCCGTGATGGGCGGTCTTGGAAACTGCCGGATGTTACCACAAAGGCGGGGCAGTGGGGAGATGTGGCGGGTAGCAAGAAGTGGGTTTGAATCTTGATTTTTTGTTGCCTGTGCCCCCGCGAAGAGGCCGGCACAATTATCAATGCAACCGCTTGCGACACATCAACTGCGCCAGCTTGGCCGTATCCGGACGCTCGACAATCCCGCGCTCGGTCACAATTACATCGATCAGGTCAGCCGGGGTCACATCGAATACCGGGTTGAACACTTCGACATCCGGCGCCACCCGGGTACCGGCATAGTCCAGCAACTCATCGGCCTCACGCTCTTCCAGCGGAATCTCCTCGCCAGTAGCCAGGTTGAGGTCGATGCTGGTGCTCGGCGCGACCACCATGAACCGCACCCCATGGTGCATGGCACTGACCGCCAGCTGGTAGGTGCCGATCTTGCTGGCCACATCGCCGTTTGCGGCAATGCAGTCCGCCCCCACCACCACCCAGGTAATGCCCTTGCTTTTCATCAGGTGAGCCAGCGCCGAGTCGGCGCACAAGGTCACCGGGATGCCTTCGTTGGCCAGCTCCCAGGCGGTCAGCCGCGAGCCTTGCAGCCACGGACGGGTCTCGCCGGCATATACCCGCTCGACCATGCCTTCCAGATAGCCCGCGCGAATCACCCCCAACGCGGTGCCGAAACCGCCACTGGCCAGGGCACCGGCGTTGCCGTAGGTGAGCAGGGCCTGGGCATTGCCCTGGTGCCGGCGGATCAGCTCGATGCCGTACTGCGCCATCGTCAGGTTGGCTTCACGGTCGCTTTCATGAATGGCCACGGCTTCGGCCTCCAGCGCCCGCAGCACGTCTTCGCCCTGGCGCAGCCGCAGCAGGCGCTCGCGCATGCGGTTCAGCGCCCAGAACAGGTTGGCGGCGGTGGGGCGCGCCTCGGCCAGGCTGAGGAAGTCTTCTTCGAGGTCCATTTCCCAGTCACCGCCCTCGGCCAGCCGCTCTTCCAGCGCCAGCACCAGGCCGTAGGCTGCGGCAACGCCGATGGCCGAGGCGCCGCGCACCGCCATGTCGCGGATGGCTGCGGCCACCTGCGCGACATTGTCGCAGGCCAGCCAGCGCTCCTCGGACGGCAACAGGCGCTGGTCGAGCAGGTGCAGGACGCCGCCCTGCCAGCGGATCCCGGTCACCTTCTCCGCCGCCAAAAGTCGCTCGCGCATCGCCTCTCCCCGTCGTTCGGATATCAAAAGCCGGCGATTATAGCGACCCTCGGCCCTGAGCGCTCGGGTATACTCCTGCGCAATTTTGCGAAGTTTCAGAGGACTGTTCAATGAGCAACGTCGACCGCGCCGAAATCGCCAAGTTCGAAGCGCTGGCCCACCGCTGGTGGGACCGCGAAAGCGAGTTCAAGCCGCTGCACGAAATCAACCCGCTGCGCGTCAACTGGATCGATGAACGCGCCAGCCTGGCCGGCAAGAAAGTGCTGGACGTGGGTTGCGGCGGCGGCATCCTCAGCGAAGCGATGGCCCTGCGCGGCGCCACGGTGACCGGTATCGACATGGGCGAGGCGCCCCTGGCCGTGGCCCAGCTGCACCAGCTGGAATCGGGCGTGCAGGTGGACTACCGGCAGATCACCGCCGAAGCCCTGGCCGAAGAAATGCCCGAACAGTTCGACGTGGTCACCTGCCTGGAAATGCTCGAGCACGTGCCCGACCCGTCTTCGGTGATTCGCGCCTGCTACCGCATGGTCAAGCCCGGCGGCCAGGTGTTCTTCTCCACCATCAACCGCAACCCCAAGGCCTACCTGCTGGCCATCGTCGGCGCCGAGTACATCCTCAAGATGCTGCCCCGCGGTACCCACGACTTCAAGAAGTTCATCCGCCCGTCCGAGCTGGGCGCGTGGAGCCGCGATGCCGGCCTGCAGGTGAAGGACATCATCGGTCTCACCTACAACCCGCTGACCAAGCACTACAAGCTGGCCAGCGACGTTGACGTCAACTACATGATCCAGACCCTGCGCGAGGAATGAGCATGCGTTTGCGAGCAGTACTCTTCGACATGGACGGCACCTTGCTCGACACGGCGCCGGACTTCATCGCCATTTGCCAGGCCATGCTCGCCGAACGCGGCTTGCCGGCCATTGACGACCAGCGCATCCGCGACGTGATTTCCGGGGGCGCCCGTGCCATGGTCGCCGCCACCTTTGCCATGAACCCGGAGGCAGAAGGCTTCGAGGCCCTGCGCCTGGAGTTTCTGGAGCGCTACCAGCGCGACTGCGCGGTGCACAGCAAACTGTACGACGGCATGGCCGAGCTGCTGGGCGACATCGAGAAGGGCAACCTGCTGTGGGGCGTGGTCACCAACAAGCCGGTGCGCTTCGCCGAGCCGATCATGCAGCAACTGGGCCTGGCCGAGCGTTCGGCGCTGCTGATCTGCCCGGACCACGTGAAAAACAGCAAGCCCGACCCCGAGCCACTGATCCTGGCCTGCGCCACCCTGGGCCTGGACCCGGCCAGCGTGTTGTTCGTCGGTGACGACCTGCGCGACATCGAGTCTGGCCGCGATGCCGGCACCCGCACGGCGGCCGTGCGCTACGGCTATATTCATCCAGAGGACAACCCCAACAACTGGGGTGCCGACGTGGTGGTGGACCACCCGCTGGACCTGCGCAAAGTGATCGACAGCGCGCTGTGCGGCTGCTGAACCCCGCCTAGACCGCAGCACAGTCCCCGTGGGAGCGGTGCTGCGCCAACGAACACGAAGGACAGAACCATGTTCGACTACACCGCCCGCCCCGACCTGCTGCAAGGCCGGGTCATCCTGGTTACCGGTGCCGGCCGCGGCATTGGCGCCGCTGCTGCCAAGGCCTACGCCGCGCTGGGCGCCACTGTGCTGCTGCTGGGCAAGACCGAGGCCAACCTGAACGAGGTGTATGACCAGATCGAAGCCGCCGGGCATCCGCAGCCGGTGGTGATCCCGTTCAACCTGGAAACCGCCCTGCCCCATCAGTACGACGAGCTGGCCGTGATGATCGAGGACCAGTTCGGCCGCCTCGACGGCCTGCTCAACAACGCCTCGATCATCGGCCCGCGCACGCCGCTGGAGCAGCTGTCGGGTGAAAACTTCATGCGGGTGATGCACATCAACGTCGATGCCACCTTCATGCTCACCAGCACCCTGTTGCCGCTGCTGAAACTGTCGGAAGACGCCTCGGTGGTGTTCACCAGCAGCAGCGTCGGGCGCAAGGGGCGGGCTTACTGGGGCGCCTACGGGGTGTCGAAGTTCGCCACCGAAGGCCTGATGCAGACCCTGGCCGATGAACTGGAGGGTGTGGCGCCGGTGCGCTCCAACAGCATCAACCCGGGCGCCACGCGCACGGCGATGCGGGCCCAGGCTTACCCCAGCGAAAACCCGCACAACAACCCGCTGCCCGAAGAGATCATGCCGGTGTATGTATACCTGATGGGGCCGGACAGCAAGGCGGTGAATGGGCAGGCGCTGAACGCCCAGTAAAGCTTTTGCCTGTCCGGCCCCTATCGCCGGCAAGCCAGCTCCCACAGGATCACCTCAAGCCAGGGCAATGTGGGCCCCCTGTGGGAGCTGGCTTGCCGGCGATGGGGCCGGCACAGACGAACGGTCAGCCCGCCGCCAACGCCGGGCGCATACGCCCCTGCTGGCGCCCTTCCAGCTGCATGCACCGCTCCAGGAACAGGTACATGCAGTCATAACTCTTGCAAATCGCCCGGCGCAGCTCGGTTCGCAAGCCCAGGGTCGGGTTCTCGCCAGCCAGGGTACAGATGATCTCCAGCGCCTCCCACGGGTGCGCATCATCGTACTGGGCGTGCATCTTCAGCCACTTCATCGCCCGCTTGCGCTGATCCTCCGGGAACCCCTGCGCATAGGTATCGGTAGAGCACACCACCGCCGACCATTCGCCGGTCGCACCTTCGATGGCATAGTTGGTGGCCGCCATGGAAATGGCCAGGTTCTCGGTAGCGCACACGCGCCAGCACCAGTCGTTCAAGCCGTTCAGCTCGGGCGGCACTTCCTGCGCCTGCAACTCGTGCAGGTGCACGCCGTGGGCCTGGCACCAGTTCACCCAGTAGTCGGCGTGGTTGAGCTCGACACGGATGTTGCGCATCAACCAGCGCCGCGCCATGTCTTCGCCCTGATGCCGGCCGTAGCGGGTCTTGGTCAGGTTATGGGCCATGTACAGCGAGAACTGCTCTACCACCGGCCAGCCACCGATCAGGTACTGGCGGATGGTCGACTGCTTCAGCTGGCCATCGCGAAGGCGCGTGTAGAACTCATGCTCGACCACCCGGCGCTTGCTTTCTCGGCAGTCTTCAATCAGTTGCTGGGCCCATTGGGGGTAGCTGGCGGGGTCCATCAAAGGCCCGATACGGATGAATGCATCAATCACTTTCAGCTCCTTGATCCTTGTGATTTCTAGCTAGCGAAAGGTGCCAGGCGCCCGCTGCAACAGAGGCCGGGCGGCGATCCGTTGGCGCTGCAGACTGTCACAGGTGAACACCTGAGGGCGTTCGATCAGGTAGCCCTGGGCGTAATCCACGCCTATTTCCTGCAGGGCCTGCTCGATCAAGGGTGTTTCGACAAACTCGGCAATGGTGCGCTTGCCCATCACATGGCCGATGTGGTTGATGACCTCGACCATGGCCCGGTTGACCGGGTCGTCGAGCATGTCCTTGACGAAACTGCCGTCGATCTTGAGGAAATCCACGGGCAAATGCTTGAGGTAGGCGAACGAGGACATGCCGGCGCAGAAATCATCGAGCGAGAACCTGCAGCCCAGCCCCTTTAACTCGTTGATGAAGCGGATAGCGCTGCCCAGGTTGGCAATGGCGCTGGTTTCGGTGATTTCGAAACAGATCATGCGCGGCGGAATGGCGTACTCGACAAACAGCCGCTGCAGGTATTCGAGGAACTTGTCGTCACCAATGCTCGACCCCGAAAGGTTGATGGCGCAGATCGACAACGGCCCTTCGCGCCCTTCGTCCAGGCACTGGCGAATGACCTGGAACACATTGCGCACCACCCAGCGGTCCAGCGCGGTCATCAGGCCATAGCGCTCCGCCGCCGGGATGAAGCTGCTGGGCAGGATGGTGCGCCCGCTTTCATCGTGCAGGCGCAACAGGATCTCGATATGGCCCGGGCCTTCGAACGATTTCAGCGGGGCGATTTCCTGCGCGTACAGGCAAAAGAGGTTTTCTTCCAGGGCCACATGCAAGCGCTGGATCCAGGCCATTTCGCCAAAGCGCATGGACAGCTCGCTGTCGTCGGCGTGGTACACCTGCACGCGGTTGCGGCCCTTCTCCTTGGCCATGTAGCAGGCCATGTCGGCGGCGCGCAGCGAAGTCTCCAGGGTGCCGGGCGCCTGGGCCATGTGCACCAGGCCGATGCTGACCGTGGTGACGAACGGCCGGCCTTTCCAGACAAAGTGCAAACTCTGCACCATCTGCCGCAGTTGCTCGGCAATGCGCTCGGCCTGGTCGGGCGGGCAGTTTTCCAGCAGCACGCCAAATTCGTCGCCGCCCAGCCGCGCCAGGGTGTCGCCTTCGCGCAAGCCGGATTGCAGCACGGCGCAGATGTGCCGCAGCAACTCGTCGCCGGCGGCATGCCCGCAGGTGTCGTTGACCAGCTTGAACTGGTCGAGGTCGAGGAACATCAGCGAATGCCGCCCAGCCTGGCGCGCCAGGCCATTGAGCGCCTGCTCCAGGCGGTATTCGAACTCGCGGCGGTTGGCCAGACCGGTCAGGGCGTCGTGGGTGGCCTGCCAGGACAGGTTGGCGATGTACTGGCGCTCCTGGGTCATGTCGTGCAGCACCAGCACCATACCGCTGACCTGGCCCTCATTGACGATTGGCGAGCCCACCAGGTTGATCGACACGGTGCTGCCATCCAGGCGCTGGATCAGCCGGGCATGCTCGGCGCCGCCCTTGAGGCTGCCGCTAAGTACCTGCTCGACCAGGCTGCGGCCATCCTCCTCGGCATGTTCGTCAACCAGGCTGAACAGCGCCGACAGCGGCAGTCCCTGGGCCTGGCCGGCCTGCCAGTGGGTCAGTTGCTCGGCGGCCGGGTTCATGTAGCCGATGTAGCCCTCCACATCGGTGGTAATCACCGCATCGCCAATGGCCTGCAGGGTGATTTGCGCGCGCTCTTTTTCTTCCTGCAGAGCGCTGGCGAAGGCCTGCCGCTGGGCCAGCAGCTTGCTCGAACGACGCCAAGCGATGGCAATCAGAAACAGCGCGGTCAGCAGGTTGGTGATCAGCAGCACCCGCAGCAGCATGCGCGAGCCTTCGCCCAAGGCATCGCTGAACGCTTTCGCGGCCGGCGTGACGCCTTCGTTGATGGCAACGATACGGGCCTGCCAGTCATCGACCGTGCGCGCATCCACCGGCGGGCCGCTGCTGAAGCGCTGGCGCACTTCGCCGGCCAGTACATCCAGCTTGGCCAGGTACTCGTCGCCAATGTTCCAGAAGTCGATGGCGGTCTGCATGTAGCTGACGTTACGGAAGTTGCGGTAGAACCAGATGATCCGCTCGACATCGTCGGGGTGGTTGCCACCTTGCAGCACAGCCTGGCGCGCGGCGTCCAGGTCGGGCCGCGGGTGGTCCAGCACTTCGCGCACCTGCTGGTCGCCCTGGGGCACGGTGATGGCCTGGCGATAGCGCTGATAGGTGCTATCGTCGCGGTTTTCGGCATACAGGGTGAGGTAGTAGATGGCGTCTTTCTGCGCCTTGGACCACAGGCTTTCGCCCGCAACATAGGCGCGCACGGCCGAGAGCGTATAAAGACTGAGGCTGCCCAGCGCCACCTGGAAGACCACGACGGCGATGAAGGGCCAGGTAATGCCGAGCAACTTTGGCGCTTCTAGAGTGCGATGTCCCTTCATGGAGTCCCTGTCACAGAGCAGATAAGGCGCAAATCAACCCAGACAAGCACAGCGTAGGCCATTTGCCATCTTCGTGGAGGGGATTTTTATGACAGAAAACCGGGAATTTGTACGGCCTGTGCTGGCTTGAGGTTCAGCTCTGCTGGAGATGTCCGTAGAGCTTGGCATACAGCCCACCGTCGGCAATCAGTTGCTGATGGTCACCGTCTTCGGCCACATGCCCGCCATCGAACACCAGCACCCGGTCAGCCTGCTTCACCGCCGACAGCCGGTGGGCGATGATCAGCGTGGTACGGCCGCTGAGGAAGCGCGCCAGGGCCTGGTGCAGGTTGTACTCGGTAGCGGCGTCCAGGGCCGAGGTGGCCTCGTCGAGGATCACCACCTTGGGCTCGGCCAATACCATGCGGGCAATTGCCAGGCGCTGGCGCTGGCCACCCGACAAACGCACACCCGAGCGCCCCACCACGCTGTCCAGGCCCTGCGGCAAGGCGGCGATGGTGGCATCCAGCTGGGCAATGCGCAGCGCCTGCCAGCAAGCCTCGTCACTGCAATCGCGGCCCATGCTCAGGTTGGCACGCACGCTGTCGTTGAACAGCGACGGGTGCTGCAACACCACTGCGACGTTTTCACGCAGGGTTTCCAGGCCGATTTCCTGCAGGCTGGCACCGCCAAAGCGGATGGTGCCGGCCTGGGCGCTGTAAAGCCCCAGCAACAGCTGCACAAGGGTGCTCTTGCCACCGCCGCTGGCACCTACGATGGCCACTTTTTCGCCCGGGGCAATGGACAGGTCGAGGTGCTCCAGCACCGGTTCGTCGGCATAGGCAAAGCGCAGATCGCGCACATCGATACCCACTGTCTCGCGCCCGGCGAACGGGTCGCTGGCAGCCGGGTATTGCGGTTCGTCGGCCCGCGCCAGCAGCTCGTTGAGCCGGCTCAATGCGCCGCCAGCGGCATAGTAGGCGTACTGCAGGTTGAGCAGCTGCTCCACTGGCCCGATCATGAACCACAGGTAGCTGAACACTGCCAGCATCTGCCCGATCGACAGGTCGGAGAACAGCACGGTCAACATGGCCGCAGCCCGGAAGATATCGATGCCGAACTGGAACAGCAAGCCACTGGCACGGCCGCTGGCGTCGCTCTTCCATTGCGAATCCACGGCGAAGTCGCGCACTTCGCGGGCACGCAGGCCCAGGCGGCCGAGGAAGTAGCCCTGGCGGTTGCTGGCGCGGATCTCCTGGATGGCATCGAGGGTTTCGGTCAGCGCCTGAGTGAAGCGTGCGGTGCTGTCGTTCTCGAGCTTTTTCAGGTGCTTGACGCGCTTGCCCAGCTGTACGGTGAAATAGATCACCAGCGGGTTGAACAGCAAGATCAGCAGGGCCAGCTGCCAGTGCATCCAGATCAGGATGGCCGCGGTGCCGGTCAAGGTCAGCATGGCCACCAGGAAGCGGCTGAGGGTTTCGCCGACGAACTTGTCGAGGGTGTCCAGGTCGGTGACCAGGTGAGTGGTGACCGTGCCGCTGCCCAGGTCTTCGTATTCCTTCAGCGAAATCCGCTTCAGCCGCTCGATCAGGCGAATGCGCAGGCGGTACACGATGTCCTTGGCCAGACCCGCGAACAGCTTGGCCTGGACCACATTGAACGCCAGCGCCGCCAGGCGCAGGCAAAGCGTGAGGCACAGCATCAAGCCGATGTAACCGGCCGCTACCTGCCAACCGGACGGCAGCAGGTTGTTCATCCATTTCAGCGCGGCATCACCATGACCCAGCAGCACTTCATCGACCAACAGTGGCAGCAGCAACGGAATGGGCACGCTGCAGCACGCTGCCAGTACGGCGATGAGGTTGGCAGACCAGAGGTTTTTCTTGTGGTGCAGGGCCAGACGGCGAATTTCCGCCCAGCTCAGTCGATCGGCCGCAGCGCAAGGCTTGCCCGGTACCGGGTCGGGTGACCCAGGCACATCAAGCACAGGCGGCCTGCTGCAACCAGCGGCCAAGCAACGGCTGCAGGCTGTCCAGCGGCTGGTAGCCGTTGGTCAGCAAGGCCAGCTGGCCGTGGCGCTCGGCCAGCAGGGTCGGGAACCCGGCAATGCCCAGGTCCTGGGCCCAGCTGAAATCGGCAGCGGTCGCGGCGCGCGTGTCGGCGCCGGCGAAGGCCTGGGCGAACACGGCGCGGTCGAAGCCCGCCTGTTCGGCCAGGTCGACCAGCTGCGGCGCGGTGGTCACATCCATGCCTTGCTCATAGAACCCGCGCTGGATCAGCGCCAGCAACGGCCAGACGCGCTCGGCGTCCAGCTCGCGGGCCGTGACCAGGGCGCGGCAGGCAGGCTCGGTGTCGTAGACGAAACCGTCGGGCATGGCACCCTCGAAACGGAACGGCTGGCCGGTCGCTTCAGCCACCGCCTGCCAGTGTTCGAGGATGTACTTGCGGGTAGAGCTGTCCAGCGCGCTGCCGCCGGTGCGCAGCCCGCCTGGCACCACACGGGTGGGCACGCCGGCCTCACGCGCCTGGGCGATCAGGGCCGCGGCCACTGGCGCGAAACCCCAGCACCAGGAGCACATCGGGTCCATCACATAGATCAGGCGTGCAGACATGCATCAGGCCTCGGCTTTGTAGTTGAAACCGATCGGGTGCGGCAGGTTGCGCGCCTTGGCCAGTTCGATCTGCTTCTGCCGGTCGATGGCACTGCGCCGGGTCTTTTCGCTCAGGGTGTCCCAGCAATGCGGGCAGCTGACACCTGGCGAATAGTGCTCGGACGCGCGCTCCTCTGCATTGATCGGGTGGCGGCAGGCGTGACACTGGTCGTACTCGCCTTCGCTCAGGTCATGGCGCACCGTGACGCGGTTGTCGAAGACGAAGCAGTCGCCGTCCCACAGGCTTTGTTCCTGAGGCACTTCTTCGAAGTATTTCAGGACGCCGCCTTTAAGATGATAGACCTCCTCGAAGCCTTCACCGAGCATGTAGCTGGAAGCTTTTTCACAACGAATGCCGCCGGTGCAGAACATGGCAACCTTCTTGTGCTTGCTCGGGTCAAAGTTGGCCTTGATGTACTCGGGGAACTCGCGGAAGGTTTCGGTCTTGGGATCGAGGGCGCCCTTGAAGGTGCCGATGGCCACTTCGTAGTCGTTGCGGGTGTCGATCAGCAGCACTTCAGGGTCGCTGATCAGGGCGTTCCAGTCCTTGGGCTCGACGTAGGTGCCGACGGCCTGGTTCGGGTCCACGCCCGGCACGCCGAGGGTGACGATCTCTTTCTTGAGCTTGACCTTGGTGCGGTAGAACGGCTGCTCGTCGCAGTACGACTCTTTATGGTCGACGTCGACCAGGCGTGGGTCGGTGCGCAGCCAGGCCAGCAGGCCATCGATGCCTTCGCGGGTGGCCGACACGGTGCCGTTGATGCCCTCATGGGCAAGCAGCAGGGTGCCTTTGACGTTGTTGTTTACCATGGCCTCGAGCAGCGGCTCGCGCAGCTCGACGTAGTCTTGCAGGGTGACGAACTTGTACAGCGCCGCGACGACGATCGGTTGAGACATGAAGCAGGATCTCCAGGTGGGTGCCCTCGTAAGGGGCGGACCGGGTTGTGCAAAAAACAGGGGGCCGCTGTGCGGTCCATCGCCGACAAGCCAGCTCCCACAGATACTGCACCACTCTCAAGTAGGGCGCTTTACCTGTGGGAGCTGGCTTGCCGGCGATGGGCTGCACAGCAGCCCCCTTTTGGGATGTAGCGAATTCTACCAGAACAACAGCAAGGTTTCAGTGCCCGCCGCCCGCGCACACCGGCGAGGCCGGTGCAACACCGACCTTGGCCCACTCTTCGCCGGTATAGGTATGAATGGCCAGGGCATGGATCTGCCCCATCAGCTCACCCATGGTGGCGTACACCTTCTGGTGGCGCTTGACGCTGCTCAACCCGGCAAACTGCTCGCTGACGATCACTGCCTTGTAGTGGGTCTCCTGACCACGACTGTGCATGTGACTTTCATCGAGCACCTGCAGATGTTGCGGCGCCAGGGCTGCCAGCTGCTGTTCGATACGCTGTTGCATGGTCATTGCGGCGTTCTCACTTTTTCGCCGGAACGGCGGCCTTGCCTGCGTTCGGGTCCAGTTCCTTGGTCATGTCTTCGAGCAGCTTGTTGACCACAGGTACCGCAGGCTCCAGGCTCTGCTGGGTCAGCTGGGCCGACTGCTGGGTGACCTTGGGCATTTCACGCAGCACTTTCTTGCCCAGCGGCGATTCGTAGAACTTGACCAGGTCCTTGAGCTCCTGCTCGGTGAAGGTCTGGGTGTACAGGTCGACCATCTTCGGCTTCAGCTTGTTCCAGCCGATGGCGTTGTCCAGCGCGGCGTTGGCCTTGGCCTGGTAGCCTTCGAGTACCGGCTGCTTGCTGGCCGGGGCCTTGGTCTGGGCGAAGCGCTGGGCAAACATCTGCTGGACCTGCATGTACACCGGGGTGCCCAGCTTGTCGGCGTTGGCCAGGGTCAGGAATTTCTCGGCAGCAGCGTTGTGGCTGGCGGTGGCAGCGAGCACCTGGCCGCTGGCGCAAGCCAGGGCAACGGCGGCACAAAGGACACGGAGACGGGTCATTGCATTTCCTTCAAAGAGGGGGAGGCAGGTACCTCAGGGTAGAGCATTCTGCGCCGTGGTGGCGATGTGCTCAAGTGGCACGACGAGCGACGGAACCGCTCGGTCGAATCAGGGCCTAAACTGCGATTTCGAACTACACAGGAGTGCGTACAGAATGAGCCGTATCGAGACAGACAGCCTGGGCCCGGTCGAAGTTCCGGAGGACGCCTACTGGGGTGCGCAGACCCAGCGTTCGCTGATCAACTTTGCCATCGGCAAGGAACGCATGCCCCTCGCGGTGCTGCACGCCCTGGCGCTGATCAAGAAAGCCGCGGCGCGTGTCAACGACCGCAATGGCGACCTGCCGGCGGACATCGCCCGGCTGATCGAACAGGCCGCCGACGAGGTGCTGGACGGACAGCACGATGACCAGTTTCCGCTCGTCGTGTGGCAGACCGGCAGCGGCACCCAAAGCAACATGAACGCCAACGAAGTAATCGCCGGGCGCGCCAACGAACTGGCCGGCAAAGGCCGGGGCGGCAAGGCGCCAGTACACCCTAACGATCACGTCAACCGCTCGCAGAGCTCCAATGACTGCTTCCCCACCGCCATGCACATTGCGGCAGCCCAGGCGGTGCATGACAAACTGCTACCTGCAATCGCCGAACTGTCCTCGGGGCTGGCGGAGCTGTCTGCACGCCACCACAAGCTGGTCAAGACCGGTCGCACGCACATGATGGACGCCACGCCGATCACCTTCGGCCAGGAAGTGTCCGCCTTCGTTGCCCAGCTGGACTATGCCCAGCGCGCCATCCGCGCCACCCTGCCAGCGGTGTGCGAGCTGGCCCAGGGCGGCACCGCCGTGGGTACCGGGCTCAACGCCCCGCATGGCTTTGCCGAAGCCATTGCCGCCGAGCTGGCGGCGCTGTCCGGGCTGCCGTTCGTCACCGCGCCAAACAAGTTTGCCGCCCTCGCCGGCCACGAACCGCTGACCAGCCTGGCGGGTGCCCTGAAGACCCTGGCCGTGGCCCTGATGAAAATCGCCAACGACTTGCGCCTGCTCGGCTCCGGCCCGCGCGCCGGGCTTGCCGAGGTACGCCTGCCGGCCAATGAACCAGGCAGCTCGATCATGCCGGGCAAGGTCAACCCTACCCAGTGCGAGGCGCTGTCGATGCTGGCCTGCCAGGTGCTGGGCAATGATGCGGCGATTGGCTTTGCCGCCAGCCAGGGCCACTTGCAGCTGAACGTGTTCAAGCCGGTGATCATCCACAACCTGCTGCAGTCGATCGAATTGCTGGCCGATGGCTGCCGCAACTTCCAGCTGCACTGCGTGGCGGGTATCGAGCCGGATGCCGAGCAGATGGCCGCGCACCTGGAACGGGGGCTGATGCTGGTGACGGCGCTGAACCCGCATATTGGCTATGACAAGGCGGCGGAGATCGCCAAGAAGGCCTACAGCGAGGGCAAGACCCTGCGCGAGGCGGCGTTGGAGCTGAAGTACCTGACCAATGAGCAGTTCGACCAGTGGGTGCGGCCCGAGAACATGCTGGCACCGGGGGGCAAGGGATAAGCTCTTTATTGCCCCGCCCCGGCCCTATCGCCGGGGCAGGCGATCAACGAGCCTGGGCCAGCCGCGCCCGTCTCGAGCGCCAGCTGGCCACCAGCGAGGGCCCCAGCGCCACCAGTGCCGAACCCAGCACCACGGTCACCGCCCCCACATAACCCAGGGCATTGATGTCCTCGGCATGCACATGCTCAGGCCATACCACCGCCGCCAGCGCCACCGCGACAAAGGTCACCAGCGGGGTCAGCGCCAGGGTGGCACTCACCCGCGACGCCTCCCAGTGCGCCAGCGCCTCGGCAAACGCGCCGTAGGCCACCAGGGTATTCAGGCAGCAGGCCAGCAACAGCCAGCCCTGCACCGGCGTCAGCTGCAAGGCTTGCAGCGGGTGCACCCAGGGCGTCAACAGCGCAGCGCAACTGAGGTAGATCACCATCATCACCTGCTGCGAATGCCAGACTGTCAGCAGCTGCTTCTGGCTCAGGGCGTAGAACACCCAGATGCTGGTCGCCAGCAGAATGGTCAGCACACCGGTGGTGTAGGTTCCCAGTGAAGTCAGCAGTTCTTCCAGGCGCTGGTTGAAAAACAGGCCAAAGCCCGCCAGCAGGATCAGCAGGCCCACGCCTTGCCCGAGGCTGAAGCGTTCACGGAACACGAACACGCTGGCCACCAGCAACAGCACCGGGCCAATCTGCACCACCAGCTGCGCGGTGCCCGGGCTGAGCAGGTTGAGGCCGATCAGGTACAGCACGTAGTTGCCCATCAGCCCGAGCACGGCCACCACCACCAGGCCCTTGCCACCGGCCGACAGCTTGCGCAATGACGGCAGCTGGCGCTTGGTCGCCAGCCAGACGAACAGCAGGCCGCCGGAGACCAGCAGGCGATACCAGGTGACCGTCACCGGGTCGACCACTTGTAGCACCTGCTTGAGCTTGATCGGCAAGATGCCCCAGAGCAGCGCGGTCAGAAGTGCCAGGAACAGGCCAAAGCCCCAGCGGCCGGAAGTGGTGTGCATAGCGTCCTCGATCAAGCCCGTGGTGGGGTGGTTGAATTCTACGGGCTTGGAGGGTGGGGGCGGTGGAGAGTGCCGAGAAAAGAATTCATCAGGTCATTCTTCTGGGGCATGGCTGGGCAAGCGTATGTCCTGTGCCGACCCCTTCGCGGCGGTTCGACGCCTCGATGAACCGATCTCATAGAACTGCACATAACTTACTGATTCAGCAGGGACCCTGTGGGAGCGGGCGTGCCCGCGAACACCGGCGCAGCCGGTGCCATGCACCGCGTTGGATTCTTCGCGGGCGCGCCCGCTCCCACAGGGTCCGCGGAGCGCCCAGCATTCACCCGCGAAGAGGCCAGAACAGGCAACCTACTTCTTGTGCTTGGCAAACGCCGCCTCAAGCGCCTGATTGATAGTGCGCAACACCTTCACCCGCGCCCAGCGCTTGTCGTTGGCCTCCACCAGCGTCCACGGTGCGATCTCGCTGCTGGTGCGGTCGACCATGTCGCCGACCGCCTGGGCGTAGTCGTCCCACTTTTCGCGGTTGCGCCAATCATCCTCGGTGATCTTGTAGCGCTTGAACGGGATCTGCTCGCGCTCTTCAAAACGCTCCAGCTGGGTCTGCTGGTCGATCGACAGCCAGAACTTGACCACCACCACGCCCGCATTCACCAACTGCTCTTCAAAATCGTTGATCTCGCTGTAAGCGCGCATCCAGTCCCCCGGGGTGCAAAAACCTTCCACCCGCTCCACCAGCACCCGGCCATACCACGAGCGGTCGAAGATGGTGAACTTGCCGCGCGCCGGAATATGCCGCCAGAACCGCCACAGGTAAGGCTGAGCACGCTCTTCTTCAGTGGGCGCGGCGATCGGCACAATGCGGTACTGGCGCGGGTCCAGCGCTGCCGCCACGCGGCGGATGGCACCGCCCTTGCCGGCCGCATCGTTGCCTTCGAATGCAGCTACCAGGGCATGCCGGCGCATGCGTTTGTCGCGCAGCAGGCCGGCCAGGCGGGCCTGCTCGGTGACCAGTTGTTCCTGGTAGTCTGGCTTGTCCAGGCGCAGGGTCATGTCCAGCGCGCCGAGCAGGCTGCGGTCGTCGATGCTGCGCCCCAGCGGCGCAACGTTGCCCTGGTGCTTGCCCTTCGGGTTGTTGGCCAGCGCTGCCTGCAGGCTTTCGAGCAGAATGCGCCCCACCGCCAGGCTGCGGTAGTTGGGATCGACACCTTCGACGATATGCCACGGTGCATAGTCGCGGCTGGTGCGACGCAGCACGCGCTCGCCAAAACGCACGAAACGGTCATAGGTTTCCGACTGCTGCCAGTCCAGCGGGCTGATCTTCCAGCTGTGCAGCGGGTCGTCCTTGAGCGATTTCAGCCGTGCCTTCATCTGCTTCCTGGACAGGTGGAACCAGAACTTGATGATCAGCGCGCCTTCGTCGCACAGCATCTGCTCCAGGCGCTCGGCGCCGGTGATGGCCTGGTCGAGCACGGCGTCCTTGAACACCCCGTGCACCCGCCCCTGCAGCATCTGGCTGTACCAGTTGCCGAAGAACACCCCCATCCGCCCTTTCGGTGGCAAGGCCCGCCAGTAACGCCAGGCCGGCGGGCGGGCCAGCTCTTCGTCGGTCTGCTGGTCGAAGGTGAGCACATCGATCATGCGCGGGTCCATCCACTCGTTGAGCAGTTTTACCGTCTCACCCTTGCCCGCGCCTTCGATGCCGTTGATCAGTACGATCACCGGGAAGCGCGCCTGCTGCTTGAGTTCGTACTGGGCTTCGAGCAGGGCCTCGCGCAAAGCGGGTACCTCGGCGTCGTAAGCCTCCTTGTCGATGCTGTGGCCGATTTCGGCGGATTCGAACATGCACTGGCTCCTTCAATGGCTAACCAAGACTAGCGGATTTCATTTCTGCCTGTATTGACCTGTTGACGGCCGAAGCCGCTGCCACAGGTGTTGCGGATGGCATAAAATCCGCCCATCCGCTGCAACCGAGCCAACCATGTCCACCCTCCTCCAGCATGCCCAGATCGACTGGGACGACCAAGGCCGCCCCCATTCGCGGCAGTACGACGACGTCTATTTCGCCGTCAACGAAGGCATCGAAGAAACCAAGCACGTGTTCCTTGGCCAGACCCGCCTGGCCGAGCGCTTTGCCAGCCTTGCGCCGCACACCTGCATGGTGATCGGCGAAACCGGTTTTGGTACCGGCATGAACTTTTTCTGCGCCTGGCAGCTGTTCGACGCGCACGCGCACAGCGATGCACGCCTGCACTTCATCAGCGTCGAGAAATACCCCCTCGGCCACGCCGACATGCTCCGTGCCGTACGCCTGTGGCCTGAGCTTGCCGCCTATACAGAGCCACTGCTGGAACAGTACGTGGCCATCCACCCGGGCTTCCAGCAGTTCACCTTCGACAGCGGCCGGGTCACCCTCACCCTGTTGATCGGGGATGTGCTGGAACAGCTGCCGCAACTCGATGCACAGATCGATGTGTGGTTCCTCGACGGCTTTGCGCCGGCCAAGAACCCGGACATGTGGACACCACAGCTGTTCGCGCAACTGGCGCGGCTGTCGCACCCGGCTGGTGCTGCCGAAGCCACAGTGCTGGGCACCTTCACCACCACTGGCTGGGTACGCCGCAGCCTGGTCGAAGCCGGTTTTGCCATGAAAAAGGTGCCCGGCATCGGCAAGAAGTGGGAGGTGATGAGCGGCGCCTACGTCGGCCCCCTGCCCGGCCCCGAAGCGCCCTGGTATGCGCGCCCGCCTGCCGCACCAGGGCCGCGCGAGGCGCTGGTGATCGGTGCCGGCCTGGCCGGTAGCAGCAGCGCCGCCAGCCTGGCCCGGCGTGGCTGGCAGGTGACCGTGCTGGAGCGTCACCAGGGCGCGGCACAAGAGGCCTCAGGCAATCCGCAAGGGGTGCTGTACCTGAAGCTGTCCGCCCATGGCACTGCCTTGTCGCAGATGATCCTGTCCGGTTTCGGTTATACCCGTCGCCAGCTCGAACGCCTGCAGCGGGGCCGTGACTGGGATGCCTGCGGGGTGCTGCAGCTGGCTTTCGACAGCAAGGAAGCCGAGCGCCAGGGCAAATTGGCTGCTGCCTTCGACCGCGACTTGCTGCAGCCACTGCAGCGCGCCGAGGCTGAGGCCCTCGCCGGTGTCACCTTGCCGGCGGGTGGGCTGTTCTACCCCGAAGGCGGCTGGGTACACCCGCCTGCACTTTGCCAGCAGCAGCTGCAGCACCCGGGCATTCGCCTGCTGACGCACCATGAGGTGCTGGAACTGCGCAAGGTTGACCAGCAGTGGCAGGCCTGGGCTGGCAATCGCCTGCTGGCCAGCGCACCGGTGGTGATCCTGGCCGGTGCGGCCGAAGTACGCCGGTTCGAGCCTTGCGCGCAGCTGCCGCTCAAGCGCATCCGTGGGCAGATAACCCGCCTTGCCGCCACCGCCAGCAGCCGGGCGCTGCGCACGGTGGTGTGTGCGGAGGGCTACGTGGCACCGCCGCGCGAAGATGAACATACCCTGGGCGCGAGCTTTGATTTCCACAACGAGGACCTGACGCCGACGGTTGCCGAGCACCAGGGCAACCTGGCGTTGCTGAATGAGATTTCACCCGACCTGGCCCAGCGCCTCGGCGCGGCGGAGCTGGACCCTGAGCAGTTGCAGGGCCGTGCGGCGTTTCGTTGCACCAGCCCGGATTACCTGCCGCTCGTCGGGCCGGTGGCCGACGCGCAGGCATTTGCCCAGGCCTATGCGGTGCTGGGGCGGGATGCACGCCAGGTGCCGGATGTGGCTTGCCCTTGGCTGGGTGGGTTGTATGTGAACAGCGGGCACGGGTCGCGTGGGTTGATTACCGCGCCGCTGAGCGGTGAGCTGCTGGCGGCCTGGGTGTGCGGGGAACCACTGCCGTTGCCGCGGGGGGTGGCGGAAGGTTGTCATCCGAACCGGTTTGGGGTGCGGCGATTGGTTCGGGGAAAGTGATTGCCTTGGGGCGCATGCCGTTGAATTCATGGCGCCTGCGAATCGAGCGCCGCCCGCGCGGCGCTGGATTTATCGCCACGCCACAAAAACCAGGGCGGACAACCAAAAACTGAAAACCCTTATAACAGATCGTTCTAAAACTCCTGCAAACCACCCTGGTCAGTTCCTTAAGGTGCCCTAATCCGGGGCATCACCTCCCCAACGGAAAAACCGGTAAGGACTTATGTGCGGATTAGCAGGAGAGTTACGTTTCACCCCCATCGACCAAGCCCCTCGCCCAGCCGACCTGGCTGCGGTAGAGCGCATGACCCATCACCTGGCCCCGCGTGGCCCGGATGCCTGGGGCTTCCATAGCCAAGGCCCGATCGCCCTTGGCCATCGGCGCCTGAAAATCATGGACCTGTCCGACGGCTCGGCGCAGCCAATGGTCGACAACACCCTTGGCCTGTCACTGGCCTTCAACGGCGCCATCTACAACTTCCCCGAGCTGCGCCAGGAACTGCAAGACCTGGGCTACAGCTTCTGGTCCGACGGCGACACCGAGGTGCTGCTCAAGGGCTACCATGCCTGGGGCGCGGCCTTGCTGCCCAAGCTCAACGGCATGTTCGCCCTGGCCATCTGGGAACGCGACAACCAGCGCCTGTTCCTGGCCCGCGACCGCCTGGGCGTCAAACCCCTGTACCTGTCGCGCAATGGCGAGCGCCTGCGCTTTGCATCGACCCTGCCAGCGCTGCTCAAAGGTGGCGACATCGACCCGATGCTCGACCCGGTGGCGCTCAACCACTACCTGAACTTCCATGCCGTGGTACCGGCACCGCGTACCCTGCTGGCCAACGTGCAGAAGCTGGAACCGGGCACCTGGATGCGCATCGACCGCCATGGCGAAGTCGAACGCCAGACCTGGTGGACGCTGCATTACGGCCCCCACCCGGACGAGCGTGAACTGGACCTTGAAGGCTGGACCACCCGGGTACTCGATGCCACCCGCGATGCCGTAGCCATTCGGCAGCGGGCCGCCGTGGACGTAGGCGTACTGCTGTCCGGCGGGGTCGATTCCAGCTTGCTGGTCGGCCTGCTGCGCGAAGTGGGCGTGGACGACCTGTCGACCTTCTCCATCGGCTTCGAGGACGCCGGCGGCGAGCGCGGCAACGAGTTCGAGTATTCCGACCTGATCGCCAGGCATTACGGCACCCGCCATCACCAGTTGCGCATCGCCGAGCACGAGATCATCGACCAGCTGCCAGCGGCCTTCCGCGCCATGAGCGAGCCGATGGTCAGCCACGACTGCATCGCCTTCTACCTGCTGTCGCGGGAAGTGGCCAAGCACTGCAAGGGCGTGCAGAGCGGCCAGGGCGCCGACGAGCTGTTTGCCGGCTACCACTGGTACCCGCAGGTGGACGGCGCCGAGGATGCGTTCGGGGCCTACCGCGACGCCTTCTTCGACCGCAGCCACGCCGAATACCGCGACACCGTACAGGCGCCTTGGCTGCTGGAAACCGACGCAGCCGGCGACTTCGTGCGCGAACATTTCGCCCGCCCCGGCGCAGCGGATGCCGTGGACAAGGCCCTGCGCCTGGACAGCACGGTGATGCTGGTGGAAGACCCGGTCAAACGGGTGGACAACATGACCATGGCCTGGGGCCTGGAGGCACGCACGCCGTTCCTCGACTACCGCCTGGTAGAGCTGTCGGCGCGTATTCCAGCGCGTTTCAAGCTGCCTGACGGCGGCAAGCAGGTGCTCAAGCAAGCGGCCCGTCGGGTGATCCCGCATGAAGTGATCGACCGCAAGAAGGGCTACTTCCCGGTGCCAGGCCTGAAGCACCTGGAAGGTGCGACCCTGGGCTGGGTGCGCGAGCTGCTGACCGACCCCAGCCAGGACCGCGGTTTGTTCAACCCGGCCATGCTCGACCGCTTGCTGAGCAACCCGCACGGCCAGCTGACGCCGCTGCGTGGCTCCAAATTGTGGCAGCTGGCTGCGCTGAACCTGTGGCTGAGCGAACAAGGAATCTGACCGATGAAAGCCCACGAAATCGCTTACGGTCAGCGCCTGCTGCGCGGCCAGGCGCCGTCCTACGAGCGCCTGCAGGCGCGCCTGGCCGGCGACGGCAGCCAGCCCCACGACCAGCCGCGTGCCGTGCACTGCGGCTGGGGCCGGTTGCTGATTGGCCACACCTACCCGGACCCGAACAGCCTGGCCGACGAACTGCTGGACGAGCGCCCGGGCGAGCGCGATATCGCCTTGTACGTGGCAGCACCGCAGCAGGTGCTGGCGCAAGCGCCGCAACAGCTGTTCCTCGACCCGTCCGACACCCTGCGCCTGTGGTTCACCGACTATCGCCCGGCGCAGCGTGTTTTTCGCGGTTTTCGTGTACGCCGGGCGCAGAACCCCGCCGACTGGCAAGCCATCAACACCTTGTATCAGGCCCGCGGCATGTTGCCGGTCGATGCCGATCGGCTGACGCCTCGGCACCTCGGCGGCCCGGTGTACTGGCTGGCGGAGGACGAAGACAGCGGCGCGGTAATCGGCAGCGTCATGGGCCTCAACCACAGCAAGGCGTTCGATGACCCCGAGCACGGCAGCAGCCTGTGGTGCCTGGCCGTGGACCCGCACTGCACCCGTCCCGGGGTGGGTGAAGTGCTGGTGCGCCACTTGATCGAACACTTCATGAGCCGTGGCCTGGCCTACCTGGACCTGTCGGTGCTGCACGACAACCGCCAGGCCAAGCGCCTGTACCAGAAGCTGGGCTTTCGCAACCTGCCCACCTTCGCGGTCAAGCGCAAGAACGGCATCAACGAACCCCTGTTCCTGGGCCCCGGCCCGCAGGCCGACCTGAACCCGTATGCGCGCATCATCGTTGACGAAGCGTTGCGCCGAGGTATCGAAGTGCAGGTGGACGATGCCGCAGGCGGGCTGTTCACCCTGAGCCTGGGCGGGCGCCGCATTCGCTGCCGTGAATCGCTAAGCGACCTGACCAGCGCCGTGACCATGACCCTGTGCCAGGACAAGCGCCTGACCCAGCATGCGCTGCACAACGCCGGGCTGCAGGTGCCCGCGCAACAACTGGCCGGCAACGCCGACGACAACCTGGCATTTCTCGACGAGCATGGCGCGGTGGTGGTCAAACCGGTGGATGGCGAGCAAGGCCAGGGCGTTGCCGTGAACCTGACCTGTATCGACGATATCACCCGCGCTGTGGCCCACGCCCGCCAGTTCGACAGCCGCGTGCTGCTGGAGAGCTTCCATGCCGGGCATGACCTGCGCATCGTGGTGATCGGCTATGAAGTGGTGGCCGCCGCCATCCGCCACCCGGCGCAAGTGCTGGGCGATGGCAAGCACAGCGTGCGCCAGTTGATCGAAGCCCAGAGCCGTCGGCGCCAGGCTGCTACGGCAGGCGAGAGCCGGATCCCGCTGGACGACGAGACCGAACGCACGTTGCACGCTGCGGGTTTTGGCTATGACGACGTGTTGCCCGCCGGCCAGCGCCTGGCGGTACGGCGCACTGCCAACCTGCACACCGGTGGCACCCTGGAAGACGTGACCGCACGCCTGCACCCGGTGCTGGCCGACGCCGCCGTGCGCGCTGCACGGGCACTGGAAATTCCGGTGGTGGGGCTGGACTTCATGGTCCGCGACGCCGAGCAGGCCGAGTACGTGATCATCGAGGCCAATGAACGCGCCGGGTTGGCCAACCATGAACCGCAGCCAACGGCCGAGCGTTTTATCGACCTGCTGTTTCCGCATAGCCGGCCTTTGGCGTAAACCAGTCCCGGCCTCTTCGCGGCGGTTCGACGCCTCGATGAACCCGCTCCCACAGGGATATCACCGACCCTGGGGGCGCGCCTTACCCGCGAAGAGGCCGGCACAGGAGTAGAGGAGCACCCAACATGTCCGAACGACACCCCGAACCCGATCTCGACTACCTCAAGCGCGTACTCCTGGAGATGCTCGCCATCCCCAGCCCCACGGGCTTTACCGACACAATCGTGCGCTACGTGGCCGAGCGCCTCGACGAGCTGGGCATCCCCTTCGAGCTGACCCGCCGTGGCACCATCCGCGCCACCCTCAAGGGCCGGCAAACATCGCCCGACCGCGCTGTATCCGCCCACCTGGACACCATTGGCGCCAGCGTGCGCCAGTTGCAGGACAACGGCCGCCTGGCCCTGGCACCGGTCGGCTGCTGGTCCAGCCGCTTCGCCGAGGGCAGCCGGGTCAGTGTATTCACCGACACCGGCGTATTCCGTGGCAGCGTGCTGCCGCTGATGGCCAGCGGGCATGCCTTCAACACCGCCATCGACCAGATGCCGATCAGCTGGGACCACGTCGAGGTACGCCTGGACGCCTATTGCGCCACCCGCGCCGACTGCGAGGCGCTGGGCGTGAGCATTGGTGACTTCGTCGCCTTCGACCCGCTGCCCGAGTTCACAGAAAGCGGCCATATCAGTGCCCGCCACCTGGACGACAAGGCTGGCGTGGCAGCGTTGCTGGCGGCATTGAAGGCGGTTGTTGAAAGCGGTCGCCAGCCGCTGATCGACTGCCACCCGCTGTTCACCATCACCGAGGAGACCGGCTCAGGTGCAGCCGGCGCCCTGCCCTGGGACGTCAGCGAGTTCGTCGGTATCGACATCGCCCCGGTGGCGCCCGGGCAGGCCTCCAGCGAGCATGCGGTGAGCGTGGCCATGCAGGACTCGTCGGGGCCTTACGACTACCACCTGTCCCGGCACCTGTTGAAACTGGCCGGCGACCACGACCTGCCGGTGCGGCGCGACCTGTTCCGCTATTACTTCAGCGATGCCCATTCGGCGGTGACCGCGGGGCATGATATTCGTACCGCCTTGGTGGCGTTCGGCTGCGATGCCACCCATGGCTATGAGCGCACACATATCGACAGCCTGGCGGCGCTTAGCCGGCTGCTGTCGGCGTACCTGCTGAGCCCGCCGGTGTTTGCCAGTGATTCACAGCCGGCCAACGCGTCGCTGGAGCGCTTCAGCCATCAGCTGGAGCATGATGCTCAGATGGAAAGCGATACGCGGGTGCCGGCGGTGGATAGCCTGGTAGGTAATAAAGGCTGATGGCCTAGGGGCTGCAATGCGGCCCCAAACCATCAGATGTTTCGCGTAGCATGCCTACACCACTTCCAGACAAGTCACACCATGCTGATCCCCTACGAACAACTGCAAGCCGAAACCCTTACCCGCCTGATCGAGGACTTCGTCACCCGCGACGGCACCGACAACGGCGACGACACCCCGCTGGAAACCCGCGTGCTGCGGGTTCGTCAGGCATTGGCCAAGGGCCAGGCGTTCATCCTGTTCGACCTGGAAAGCCAGCAGTGCCAGCTGCTTGCCAAGCATGATGTGCCGCGCGAGCTGCTCGACTGACAGCACGGGTGTCCAAGCGGGTACAGGCGACATCAGGCCCTTCGGGTCTTGCACTTTTCGCCTTCCTTGATGCGCTTGTACACCTCGGCCCGATGCACCTGCACCTCGCGCGGGGCATCGATCCCCAAGCGCACCACGCCATCCCGCGTCTCCACCACCATGATGCGGATGTCATCACCAATCACGATGATCTCGCCTACTTCACGCCCTATTACCAGCATGTTCCGATCCTCCTGCAAAGGGAAAACCGGAGCCTGCCTCGTAAGCATTTGGCTACTCAATAGCTCTACTGCGAATCAGAAGCGCCCTACATTTGCGGGTAAATTGCCCTACAGACAGGTCAGCGCGATTGGGCTTTCGAGCGCATTTTTACCGCCATTTCGGCCATCTCTTCGTACAGCCGCTCGGGGGCCTCGCGCTTCAACTGCCACGCCTGGCGCCCGGCCTCGTGCGGCAGTATGAGGAACTCGCCGGCGGCGACCTGTCGGTGGATATACTCGGCAATATCGGCAGCACTGATCGGCGAACCTTCCAGCAGCTTGCCCACCTGCGCCTTCATGGCTGGGTTCGGCCCGCGGAACGAGTCCAGCAGGTTGGTCTGGAAGAACGACGGGCACACCACATGCACGGCCACCTCCAGCTGCTGCAACTCGACCAGCAGGCTCTCCGACAGCGCCAGCACGCCCGCCTTGGCCACGTTGTAGTTGCTCATGCCGGGGCCCTGCATCAGCGCGGCCATCGAGGCGATGTTGATGATGCGCCCCTTGCTGCGCTCCAGCAGCGGCAGGAAGGCCTTGCAGCCTTTGACCACGCCCATCAGGTTGACCGCGATCTGCCAGTCCCAGTCTTCCAGCGACAGTTCGGCAAAGAACCCGCCCGAGGCGACCCCGGCGTTGTTGACGATCACATCGATGCCGCCGAACTTCTCGTCGCAGGCCTGGGCCAGGGCAGTCAGCTGGCTGTAGTCGCGCACGTCGCAGCGCTGCACAAAGCCTTCGCCACCGAGCGCGCGAACCTGTTCCAGGGTTTCGCCCAGGCCGGCGTCGTTGACATCGGCCAACGCCAGGCGCCAGCCCTCACGTGCCCAGCGCAGGGCGATCTCGCGACCGAGGCCGGACCCGGCGCCGGTGATCATGATGCGGTTTTGCATGGTGGCTAGCCTTGTTCTGATGAGCAATGGAGGCAGTCTAAACAAGGGCCGGGGGGTCAGCAGGGTTAATCAGGGTAGTGAATGGGGGAGCATGACTGTGCTGCTAAGAGGCCGGTGTCGGCGCACATCAATGGAATCTTTCACAAGCGGCAACAGTCCGAACTTACAAGAGGCCAGCAGTCCGAGGCCCTTGACCCTCAACCACGCAAGGACTCCGTCATGACCACGATTCTCATCATCATCCTGATCCTGCTGCTGATTGGTGGCTTACCAGTCTTCCCGCACTCGCGCAGCTGGGGCTATGGCCCGTCCGGCATCATTGGCGTAGTGCTGGTGGTCCTGCTGGTGTTGTTGTTATTAGGCATGATCTAGCCCTGAACCAATAAAAAAACCGCGCCTGAGCGCGGTTTTTTTATTGCCCGGCGAATCAGTGCGAAACAGCCCCCGAAGCGCCCAGGCCAGTCTGCGACCGCACGAATTGCGGGTAGAACAGCGCCCGTTCGTCATCAGCCGCCTTGGACTTGTCGGTGACCGAGAAGAACCAGATGCTGGCGAAGGCGATGGCCATCGAGAACAGCGCCGGGTACTCGTACGGGTAGATCGGCTTTTCATGGCCGAGGATCTGTACCCAGATAGTAGGCCCGAGAATCATCAGGGTCACCGCGCTTACCAGGCCCAGCCAGCCGCCGATCATCGCGCCGCGGGTGGTCAGCTTCTTCCAGTACATCGAAAGCAGCAGCACCGGGAAGTTGCAGCTGGCAGCAATCGAGAATGCCAGGCCGACCATGAAGGCGATGTTCTGCTTCTCGAACAGGATACCCAGGCCGATCGCCAGCACGCCCAGGGCGATGGTGGTGATCTTCGAGACGCGGATCTCATCCTTGTCGTTGGCCTTGCCCTTGCGCCAGACGCTGGCATACAGGTCGTGGGACACCGCCGAGGCGCCTGCCAGGGTCAGGCCGGCAACCACCGCCAGGATGGTGGCGAAGGCCACGGCCGAGATGAAGCCGAGGAACACGCTGCCACCCACCGCGTTGGCCAGGTGCACCGCTGCCATGTTGTTGCCACCCAGCAGGGCGCCGGCGGCGTCCTTGAAGTCCGGGTTGGTGCTGACCAGCAGGATTGCGCCAAAGCCGATGATGAAGGTAAGGATGTAGAAGTAGCCGATGAAGCCGGTGGCATACAGCACGCTCTTGCGGGCTTCCTTGGCGTCACTGACGGTGAAGAAGCGCATCAGGATGTGTGGCAGGCCGGCGGTACCGAACATCAGCGCCAGGCCCAGCGAGAAGGCCGAGATCGGGTCCTTGACCAGGCCGCCTGGGCTCATGATCGCTTCACCCTTGGCATGCACCTTGATCGCTTCGGAGAACAGGGTGTTGAAGTCGAAGTTCACGTGTTTCATCACCATCAGCGCCATGAAGCTGGCACCGGACAGCAACAGCACGGCCTTGATGATCTGTACCCAGGTGGTGGCCAGCATGCCGCCAAACAGCACGTACAGGCACATCAGGATACCCACCAGGATCACCGC
Organism: Pseudomonas sp. 8_5_2; assembly: GCF_059295255.1. Lineage (NCBI taxonomy): Bacteria > Pseudomonadati > Pseudomonadota > Gammaproteobacteria > Pseudomonadales > Pseudomonadaceae > Pseudomonas > Pseudomonas sp. 8_5_2. The sequence continues at coordinate 1,447,182 of NZ_CM181238.1, read as the reverse complement.
CACGTGGTAGTCCAGGCCGAACAGCAGCTCGATCAGCTTGCCGGCACCCACCATCTGCGCGATCAGGTAGAACGCCACCACCACCAGCGAACCGGAGGCCGACAGGGTACGGATCTCCTTTTGCCCGAGGCGGTAAGAGGCGACGTCGGCAAAGGTGTACTTGCCCAGGTTGCGCAGGCGTTCGGCGATCAGGAACAGGATGATCGGCCAGCCGACCAGGAAGCCGATGGAGTAGATCAGGCCGTCGTAGCCAGAGGTGAACACCAACGCGGAAATGCCCAGGAACGAGGCGGCCGACATGTAGTCGCCGGCAATCGCCAGGCCGTTCTGGAAACCGGTGATCTTGCCGCCGGCGGCATAGTAGTCAGCGGCAGACTTGTTGCGTTTGGAGGCCCAGTAGGTGATGCCAAGGGTGAAGGCGACAAAGGCCACGAACATGGCGATCGCCGAAACGTTCAGCGGTTGTTTCTGCACCTCGCCGGTCAGGGCATCGGCGGCCCACACGGCGGGTGCGAAGGCTCCGCAGGCCAGTACGGCCAAGGTTTTGGCATGGCGGATCATTGTTGCGCCTCCTTCAGGATGGCCTTGTTCAGCTCATCGAACTCGCCGTTGGCGCGGCGCACGTAGATGGCGGTCAGGACGAATGCCGAAATGATCAGGCCAACACCCAGGGGGATACCCCAGGTAATCGACGACTCAGGGCTGAGCTTGGCGCCCAGGATATGAGGACCGTAGGCAATCAGGAGGATGAAGGCGCAGTACAGGCCGAGCATGATCGCCGAGAGGATCCAGGCGAACCGTTCGCGTTTGGTGACCAGCTCCTTGAAGCGGGGGCTGTTTTGTATCGAGAGGTAAATGCTGTCGTTCATTGTTTTTGTCCTAGCAGCACAGATAGGGGATGAAACCCACACCCTTACTTTATGCGGCTGCTGGACGCCAACCAGACGACCTTAGTCTTAGATGCAACGGTGTTTTACCAATTGCGTAACAAACTGACGGCCCTTTCGCGGGCATGCCCGCTCCCACAGGGGTATCACGAGGCCTGAGGACAGTGATATCCGTGTGGGAGCGGGCGAGCCCGCGAAGAAGCAAACTGGCCCTTGCAGGTAGTTACTTGCCAGTCCACTCCTTGACGCGATCAGGGTGCTTGGCCACCCAGTCCTTGGCCGCCGCTTCAGGCTTGGCGCCTTCCTGAATCGCCAGCATCACTTCGCCAATCTCGTCTTTCGACTGCCAGTTGAATTTCTTCAGGAACTCCGCCACTTCCGGCGCCTTGGTCGCCAGTTCCTTGCTGCCGATGCTGTTCACGGTTTCGGCCGCGCCATACACGCCTTTCGGGTCTTCGAGGAACTTCAGCTTCCACTTGGCAAACATCCAGTGCGGCACCCAACCGGTCACCGCGATCGACTGCTGCTTGGCATAGGCACGTCCCAGCTCTGCAGTCATCGCCGCGCCAGAGCTGGCCTGCAGCTTGTAACCGGTCAGGTCGTAGTCCTTGATGGCCTGGTCGGTCTTGAGCATGACCCCGGAGCCGGCGTCGATGCCGACGATCTTCTGCTTGAAGCTGTTGTCGGTCTTGAGGTCGGCGATGCTCACCGCCTTGACGTACTCGGGGACGATCAAGCCGATCTTGGCGTCCTTGAAGTTGGGGCCGTAGTCGACCACGTTGTCCTTGTTCTTGGTCCAGTACTCGCCGTGAGTCACCGGCAACCAGGCCGACAACATGGCATCGAGCTTGCCGGTCGCCACGCCCTGCCACATGATGCCCGTGGCCACGGCCTGCAGCTTCACGTCGTAGCCGAGCTTCTGCTTGATCACTTCGGCGGCCACGTTGGTGGTCGCCACGCTGTCGGCCCAACCATCCACGTAACCGATGCTTACTTCCTTGGCCATTGCCTGTGCACCGCTCATGGCCAATACCAGGGCGGTTCCCACGCCCAGGACACGTCGCATTCTTCTCAAAGCTGCCATCAAAGCATCCCCTCGTCAGGTCTTGGAGATTGCATCATCTGCCTGTCACACCAGTCGACCTGATCCGCCTGCGACCTGTACCCGCCTCATATGCGACAGCACTGTGCCATTAGCGCCATCTGCCTACACCGACCTGCGCGATCCTTGCATGCCAAAGTCTTGGCGCCGGGCTACTATCTACCCTTTTGTGCCTGACGATGGACCGCCCGATGCCCCGTTCTGCTCGCCTGCTGCTGCCGTTGTACCTGCTTGCCTGCCTGCTGGCCCTGCTTGGCCTCGCAGGCCTCTGGTACGGGCTTGGCAAGCCGGTGCACCTGGCCGATGCGGCCAGCCCCACGCACAAGTTGCAATGCGCTTCGTACACACCGTTCGACAAGGACCAGTCGCCCTACGACCAGCCGTTTCACCTGCGCCCGGAGCGGATGGATGCCGACCTGGCGTTGCTGGCTGAACGGTTCCAGTGCATCCGTACCTATTCGCAAACCGGCCTCGAAGCGCTCCCGGCGCTGGCGCGCAAGCATGGCCTGAAGGTGATGCTCGGGGCCTGGGTCAATGCCCACGCGGCGGACACGGCCAAGGAAATCGACCTGCTGATCGCCGCTGCCAACGCCAACCCCGACGTGGTCACTGCCGTGATCGTCGGCAACGAGACGCTGCTGCGCAAGGAAGTTACCGGCGCTCACCTAGCCAAGCTGATCGCCAAGGTGAAAAGCCAGGTGCAGGTACCGGTTACCTATGCCGATGTGTGGGAGTTCTGGCTGCAGCATCCGCAGGTGGCACCTGCGGTCGACTTCCTCACGATCCACCTGCTGCCTTACTGGGAAGACGACCCACGCGGCATCGACGATGCCCTGGCCCACGTGGCCGATGTGCGCCGGGTGTTCGGCACGCGCTTCGCGCCCAAGGATATCGTGATCGGCGAAACTGGCTGGCCCAGCGAAGGCCGGCAGCGCGAAACCGCAGTGCCCAGCCGGGTCAACGAAGCGCGCTTCATTCGCGGCTTCGTTGCGATGGCGGAAAGCAACGGCTGGCATTACAACCTGATCGAGGCCTTCGACCAGCCCTGGAAGCGTGCCAACGAGGGCGCGGTGGGCGGTTATTGGGGGCTGTACGATGCCAACCGGCAGGACAAGGGCGTGCTCGAAGGGCCGGTCAGCAACCTGCCCTACTGGCCGCAATGGTTGCTGGCCAGTGCGCTGCTGATGGCGGCCATGCTGCTACTCGCCGGGCGCCCCGCCACAGTGCAGGCTGCCGTGCTGCTGCCGCTGCTGGCCGCGTTTGGTGCGGGCTGCCTGGGATTATGGGGCGAGTTGATGCGCACCCATGCGCGGTTTGCCGGGGAATGGCTGTGGGCGGTAGTGCTGGCGGGGCTGAACCTGCTGGTGCTGGCCCATGGGGTGCTTGCCTTGGCACAGCGGACGGGCTGGCGCGAGCGTCTGTACGCCTGGCTGCAGGCGCAGGCCGGCTGGTTGCTGCTGGCGGCGGGTTTTGCGGCGGCGGTGAGCATGCTGGCGATGGTGTTCGACCCGCGCTACCGCAGCTTCCCCAGCGCGGCGCTGGCGTTACCGGCAGTGGTCTACGTGCTGCGGCCGGTGCGCGCGCGACGGGCGGAGGTGGCGTTGCTGGCGTTCATCGTCGGTGCTGGGGTGGCGCCGCAGTTGTTCGTTGAAGGGCTGGAGAACCAGCAGGCCTGGGCCTGGGCACTGGTGAGTGTGCTGATGACGGCAGCCTTGTGGCGCAGCCTGCGGTTGCGCCACGCCTGATTACCAGGCTGGGTTCTGGGCAAACACGGCGCCTGGTGGGAGCGGGTTCACCCGCGAATGCGGTGGCGGAGACAACGGTGAATGCCCAAGGATAGTGGCCGGCAGGTCCGGCCTCTTCGCGGGTAAATCGGATCGCCGCACCGCCGCTCCCACAGGGATCACGCACGCTTTTTAAATCTTGCGCAAGACAGTTGCGCCCACAGTCGTAGTTGCAGCAGCTTAGCGAGAGGGCTGCCTGACCAACCGCAACCCCGCCAGTACCAGCGCAAACACGGCAATGCTGGCGGTATACAGCACCAGCGCCGGCACCGCGAACACCAGGGCCAGCACCGCCAACCACCAACCGGCGCGGCCGGCGACCACCTGCGCCAGCAGCGCCAGCCCCAGCCCGCCCCAGGCCATCACCTGGTGATGGATGCCCAACCCCAGCAACGAACGCACCTCGCACTGCCAGTACATCGCTGGCGCGGTGCACAGCCCCACCCACTGGCCGTCCTCCATCAGCCCGTAGCGCACGCCATAACTGGCCGCGAGCCACAGCCCCAGAAACAGCACGAGCAATGCAGCGGGCAGCGAACGAGACATCCTGTTTTTTCCCATAGCGGTAATCGAAAGTATCCATGATCACTCAAGCCCGGTTCTAAGGCAAAATCATGGCTCTGCAGCTATGTTGCAGATAACAAGCACACCAAAGGCAGGCGCACCTGGCAACTTTGCCCGGTAGGATGTGGTCCTAGCCTGCACACTGCTCGACCTTGCGTTCTTTTGGGGGAATACATGCATCTATCTTTGCGCCTCGCTGCCCTGCTCGGCGGCCTGCTCATGGCTGTGGCCGCTTCAGCGCGAGATATCGACGCCGCAAGCTATGGCTACCCCTTGACCAACCCGTTCGAGGCGACCATCGCCACCACCCCGCCGGACCAGCGCCCCACCCTGCCCAGCGACGACGAAATCAACCAGTCCGACTACAGCCTCACCTTGCGCCCCGAGCGTGAGTTCACCCTGCCCGACAACTTCTGGGCGGTGAAAAAGCTCAAGTATCGCCTGGCCCGCCAGGACCACGAGGCGCCCCTGATCTTCATCATCGCCGGTACCGGCGCCCCGTACAGCAGCAGCATCAACGAATACCTGAAAAAGCTGTTCTACCAGGGCGGCTTCCATGTGGTGCAACTGTCGTCGCCCACCAGCTACGACTTCATGAGCGCCGCCTCACGCTTCGCCACCCCCGGTATCAGCCAGGAAGACGCCGAAGACATGTACCGGGTGATGCAGGCCGTACGCGCCCAGCACCCGCGCCTGCCCGTCAAAGATTTCTATCTCACCGGCTACAGCCTGGGGGCACTCGATGCCGCCTTTGTCAGCCACCTGGACGAAACCCGCCGCAGCTTCAACTTCAAGCGCGTGCTGCTGCTGAACCCGCCGGTGAACCTTTACACCTCCATCAACAACCTCGACAAACTGGTGCAAACCCAGGTCAAGGGCATCGACCGCAGCACCACGTTCTACGAACTGATGCTGACCAAGTTGACGCGCTACTTCCAGGACAAGGGTTATATCGATCTGAATGAAGCGCTGCTGTACGACTTCCAGCAGTCGAAACAGCACCTGTCCAACGAGCAGATGGCGATGCTGATTGGCACCTCGTTCCGCTTCTCGGCGGCCGACATTGCCTTCACCTCCGACTTGATCAACCGCCGCGGCCTGATCATTCCGCCGAAGTTCCCGATCACCGAGGGCAGCAGCCTCACGCCGTTCTTCAAGCGCGCCCTGCAGTGCGACTTCGACTGCTACATGACCGAGCAGGTCATCCCCATGTGGCGCGCCCGCACCGACGGCAACAGCATCCTGCAGTTGGTCAACCAGGTCAGCCTGTATGCCCTGGAAGACTACCTGCGCAGCAGCGACAAGATCGCCGTGATGCACAACGCCGACGATGTCATCCTCGGCCCGGGCGACATCGGCTTCCTGCGCAAGGTGTTCGGTGACCGGCTGACCCTTTACCCCCATGGCGGCCATTGCGGCAACCTCAACTACCGCGTCAACAGTGACGCCATGCTGGAGTTCTTCCGTGGTTAACAAACTCCTCTTCGCCACTGCCCTGCTCGTCGCCGGCCACGCGCTGGCGGCCGAAACCGCGCCCCGCGCCAGCGTGGTCGAGGGCGACCCGCAGGTGATGGGTACAGCGCCTCTGGTGCCGGAAGCCGACGGCTTCATCGACCCGCTGCGTGAGCTGAAATTCAACCCGGGGCTGGACCAGCGCGAGTTCGAGCGCTCCACCCTGGAGGCGCTGAACGTGTACGACCCGCTGGAGTCGATCAACCGTCGCGTCTACCACTTCAACTACCGTCTGGATCAGTGGGTGCTGCTGCCGCTGGTGAGCGGGTACCAGTACGTCACCCCGCGCTTCGTGCGCACCGGGGTGAGCAACTTCTTCAACAACCTGGGCGATGTGCCGAACCTGTTCAACAGCGTGTTGCAACTCAAGGCCAAGCGTTCGGCAGAGATCACCGCACGGCTGATGTTCAACACCATCATCGGCGTGGGTGGGTTGTGGGACCCGGCGACCAGCATGGGGCTGCCACGCCAGAGCGAAGATTTCGGCCAGACCCTGGGCTTCTACGGCGTCCCAGACGGGCCGTACCTGATGCTGCCGGTGCTGGGCCCATCGAACCTGCGCGATACCACCGGCCTGGTGGTGGACTATGCGGGTGAGCAGGCGATCAACTACCTGAACGTGCCCGAGGCCAGCACTGACCACCCGGAGATCTTCGCGCTGCAGGTGGTGGACAAGCGCTATACCACCAAATTCCGCTATGGCCAACTGAACTCGCCGTTCGAGTACGAGAAGGTGCGCTATGTGTATACCCAGTCGAGGAAGTTGCAGATAGCTGAGTAGGACTGATCTGGGCACAGGGACCGCATCAGGGCTGACATCTGTAAGCCCTGACGCGATCCCCTTGAGAACCACCCGAACAAGCAACCTCAAATTCCCAGGAACAGACACAACTCCCGCTTCTTGGCCAGGGCGTCGCGCCGCCCCAGCTCGATCAGCTCGCTGCAGTAGCTGGCCTCGAACAGCAAATAGCTCAACACCCCTGCCCCGCTGGTGCGCGTGGCCCCCGGCCCGCGCAAGAACAGCCGCAGTGCCGCCGGCAACTCGCGCCGGTGCCGTGCGGCGATCTCATCGAGCGGCTGGCTGGGCGCCACCACCAGCACCTCGATCGGCGCCAGCCCCAGGTGTCGCGCATCCAGGTGTGCGGGCAACAGCCGGCTAAGGTGATTCAGGCGCTGTAGCAGTTCGATGTCGTCTTCCAGGCTGTCGATGAAGGTGCTGTTGAGCATGTGCCCGCCGATCTGTGCCAGGCTCGGCTGCTGCCCACTGAACACCCGCTGGGTCGGCAAGGGTGGCGCCGGCCGCTGGGGGTTGCCACTCACCCCCACCACCAGCACCCGGCTGGCGCCCAGGTGCAAGGCCGGGCTGATCGGCGCCGACTGGCGCACAGCACCGTCACCGTAATACTCGTCGCCCAGCTGCACCGGGGCGAACAGTAGCGGGATCGCCGCGCTGGCCAGCAGGTGGTCGATGGTCAGCGCCGTGGGCACGCCGATGCGGCGGTGGCGCAACCAGCCTTCGATGGTGCCGCGGCCCTGGTAGAAGGTCACCGCCTGGCCAGACTCGTAGCCGAAAGCGGTCACTGCAACGGCGCTCAGCTGCTCGGCCGCCAGGGCGTGGCTGATACCGTCCAGGTTCAGGTGCGCTTGCAGCAGGCTGCGCAAGGGGCTGCTGTCGAGCAGCGCCACCGGGGCCTGGGCGCCCAGCCCGAGCAGGCTGTGGCCAACGAAGCGGCTGGCCTGGCGGACTACACCCGGCCAGTCGCTGCGGATGACCAGGTGGCTGCGAAAGTTCTGCCAGAAAGCGGTCAGCCGTTGCACGGCGTCATGGAACTGGGTGGCGCCACTGGCCAGGGTGACGGCGTTGATGGCTCCGGCGGAGGTGCCGACAATGACCGGGAACGGGTTGTGCGCGCCGGCGGGCAGCAGTTCGGCGATGCCGGCCAGGACGCCAACCTGATAGGCGGCGCGGGCGCCGCCCCCTGAAAGGATAAGACCGGTTACCGCGGGTGGGGCCATGGAGTCCTTCCTGGGGTTGATGTGTATTCAGGCACGCCCTGTTCGCGGGTAAATCGGACCGCCGCACCGCCGCTCCCATAGGGATACCCACAGTCCCCGGTTTTGCAAGCCCCGTGTGGGAGCGGCGGTACGGCGGTCCGATTTACCCGCGAAGAGGCCAGACCTGCCTACACAAGGTTCAAGACTTTTTCTTGTCGTACAGCCGCGGTGCGCCCTCGGGCCGCGACTTGAACCGGCGGTGCGCCCACAGGTATTGCTCGGGGCATTCGCGCAACACACCCTCGACCCACTGGTTGATGCGCAGGCAGTCAGCCTCTTCGCTTTCGCCGGGGAAGTCTGCCAGCGGCGGGTGGATCACCAGACGATAGCCGCTGCCGTCCTCCAGGCGCCTTTGAGTGAACGGAATCACCTGCGCCTTGCCCAGCCGGGCGAACTTTGTGGTGGCGGTAACCGTTGCCGCAGGGATGCCGAACAACGGTACGAACAGGCTCTGCTTGGCGCCGTAGTCCTGGTCGGGTGCGTACCAGATGGCCCGGCCCGAACGCAGCAGCTTTAGCATGCCACGCACGTCCTCGCGTTCCACCGCCAGCGAGTCAAGGTTGTGTCGCTCGCGGCCGCTGCGCTGGATAAAGTCGAACAGCGCGTTACCGTGCTCGCGGTACATGCCGTCAATGGTGTGCCGCTGGCCCAGCAGCGCCGCGCCGATTTCCAGGGTAGTGAAGTGCACCGCCATCAGGATCGCGCCTTGCCCCGCCTGCTGGGCCGCCTGCAGATGCTCCAGCCCCTCGATATGGGCCAGGCGCGCCAGCCTGGCCTTGGGCCACCACCAACTCATGGCCATTTCGAAGAAGGCGATGCCGGTGGAGGCGAAATTGGCCTTGAGCAAACGCTGCCGTTCGTCGACCGACAGCTCCGGGAAGCACAGCTCCAGGTTGCGCGCGGCAATGTGCCGGCGCTCACCGGCAAAGCGGTACATGACCGCGCCCAGCGCGGCACCGATTTTCAACAGGGCCCGGTACGGCAGCTGGACCACCAGCCACAGCACGCCCAGGCCCAGCCACAGGCCCCAGAACTTGGGGTGAAGGAAATAGGGACGAAAACGCGGGCGTTCCATTGAAGCATCCGGAAAGACAAAGGCCGCGCATTCTACAACGGATCAGCGCATGTTGCGGGCAACCGGTGTTCTCGTTATAAGTCAGGGCACTTTTTTCGCAACAAGCCGTCTATGCAGACCATGAGCCCAAACCACACACCCGACACCGCCTCCGTGTTCCAGCTCAAGGGCAGCATGCTCGCCATTACTGTGCTGGAACTGGCGCGCAATGACCTTGAAGCCCTCGACCGCCAATTGGCGGCCAAGGTCGCCCAGGCACCGAACTTCTTCAGCAACACGCCGCTGGTATTGGCGCTGGACAAGCTGCCGGCAGGCGAAGGGGCAGTCGACCTGCCCGGCTTGATGCGGATCTGCCGCCACCATGGCCTGCGCACCCTGGCCATCCGCGCCAACCGCATCGAGGACATCGCCGCCGCCATCGCCATCGACCTGCCGGTGCTGCCACCGTCCGGTGCCCGCGAGCGGCCGCTGGACCCCGAGCCCGAGGTGGTGAAGCAGCCCGAGCCGGCCCCGGCACCACCACCACCACCACCCGTCGCCGAACCCGAAGTGCGCCCGACCCGGATCATCACCTCGCCGGTGCGCGGCGGCCAGCAGATCTACGCCCAAGGTGGCGATCTGATCGTGACCGCATCGGTCAGCCCGGGTGCGGAACTTCTGGCCGATGGCAACATCCATGTGTACGGCGCCATGCGCGGCCGGGCCCTGGCCGGCATCAAAGGCAATACCAAGGCACGGATTTTCTGCCAGCAGATGACCGCCGAAATGGTCTCCATCGCCGGCCAGTACAAGGTCTGCGAAGACTTGCGGCGCGACCCGCTGTGGGGAACTGGCGTGCAAGTCAGCCTGTCTGGCGACGTGTTGAACATCACCCGTCTTTAACGGATACTTGCCTGCATTTTTAGAGCAACTTTTTTACCGTTGCCGTTATTTCAAGCTATTCAAGATATTTCAGTTTTTTGCAGGGACGACTGTCCCGACTATTTTAGGGGTGAAACACCTTGGCCAAGATTCTCGTGGTTACTTCCGGCAAAGGGGGTGTGGGCAAGACCACCACCAGCGCCGCCATTGGTACCGGCCTCGCACTGCGCGGCCACAAGACCGTCATCGTCGACTTCGACGTGGGCCTGCGTAACCTCGACCTGATCATGGGCTGCGAACGCCGCGTTGTGTACGACTTCGTCAACGTGGTCAACGGCGAAGCCAACCTGCAGCAGGCCCTGATCAAGGACAAACGCCTGGAAAACCTGTTCGTGCTGGCCGCCAGCCAGACGCGTGACAAGGACGCACTCACCCAGGAAGGCGTCGAAAAAGTGCTGATGGAGCTGAAGGAAACCTTCGACTACGTCATCTGCGACTCGCCAGCCGGTATCGAGAAAGGCGCGCACCTGGCGATGTACTTCGCCGACGAAGCCATTGTCGTGACCAACCCCGAAGTGTCTTCGGTACGTGACTCCGATCGCATGCTGGGTATCCTGTCGAGCAAGTCGCGCCGCTCCGAAAAAGGCGAAGAGCCGATCAAGGAGCACCTGCTGATCACCCGCTACCACCCCGAGCGCGTGGAAAAGGGCGAAATGCTGAGCATCGCCGACGTCGAAGAGATCCTGGCGATCAAGCTCAAGGGTGTGATCCCTGAGTCCCAGGCTGTGCTCAAGGCTTCCAACCAGGGCATCCCGGTCATCCTCGACGACCAGAGCGATGCCGGCCAGGCCTATAGCGATACCGTCGACCGTCTGCTGGGCAAAGAAAAGCCCCTGCGGTTCATCGAAGTGCCGAAGCAAGGATTCTTCGCGCGCCTGTTTGGAGGCAAGTAAACCATGAACCTTTTTGACTTCTTTCGTGGCAGACAAAAACAGACCAGCGCGTCGGTGGCGAAAGAGCGTCTACAGATCATCGTGGCGCACGAGCGCGGCCAACGCAGCGAGCCGGACTACCTGCCTGCACTGCAGAAAGAACTGCTGGAAGTGATCCGCAAGTATGTGAACATCGGCAACGATGACGTGCATATCGAGCTGGAAAACCAGGGCAGCTGCTCGATCCTTGAGCTGAACATCACGCTGCCGGATCGCTGATTCAGCGACCTGCCTGGTTCATTGGGGCTGCGTTGCAGCCCATCGCCGGCAAGCCAGCTCCCACAGGGTCCGCACTGTACCTGTGGGAGCTGGCTTGCCGGCGATGGGCCGCAACGCGGCCCCAATGGTTTTCCCCGCTATCACAGAGATGCCGCAATGCCGCTGTCCAACATCCAGATCCTGCACGAAGACGCCGCCATCCTGGTGATCAACAAACCGACCCTGCTGCTGTCGGTGCCCGGCCGTGCCGACGACAACAAGGACTGCCTGATCACCCGCCTACAGGAAAACGGCTACCCCGACGCGCTGATCGTGCACCGCCTGGACTGGGAGACTTCCGGCATCATCCTGCTGGCCCGCGATGCCGACAGCCACCGCGAGCTGTCGCGCCAGTTCCATGACCGAGAAACCGAAAAGGCCTACACCGCGCTGTGCTGGGGCCAGCCGGCGCTGGAGAGCGGCAGCATCGACCTGCCGCTGCGTTACGACCCGCCCACCAAGCCACGGCATGTGGTGGACCACGAGCAGGGCAAGCATGCGCTGACCTTCTGGCGCATCGTCGAGCGTTGCGCTGACCACTGCCGGGTCGAGCTGACGCCAATCACCGGGCGTTCGCACCAGTTGCGCGTGCACATGCTGTCGATCGGGCACCCGCTGCTCGGCGATCGCTTGTACGCCAACCCCGAGGCACTGGCAGCGCATGAGCGGCTGTGTCTGCATGCGTCGATGCTCAGCTTCACCCATCCGGTTTCCGGGCAGCGGTTGAAGTTCGAGTGCCCGGCGCCGTTCTAACCACAAACCCTACTCGGTAGGAGCAGCCTCTTCGCAGGGCAAGGCTGCTCCTGCAGGGTGCAATGCAGACACAAATTGTCGACATTCTGCGTTAAACTCGCGCCACTGCTGTCTGGAGTGAGCTATGCGCGAAGTACTGAATTCTGGCCTTATCGATTTCCTCAAGGCCTCCCCTACGCCCTTCCACGCCACCGCCAGCCTGGCCCAGCGCCTGGAAGCTGCCGGCTACCAGCGCCTGGACGAGCGCGACAGTTGGGCCACGGTGCCTGGCGGTCGCTATTACGTCACCCGCAACGACTCTTCGATCATCGCCATCAAGCTGGGCAGACAGGCCCCGCTGCTGAACGGCATCCGCATGGTCGGCGCCCACACCGACAGCCCGTGCCTGCGGGTCAAGCCACAGCCTGAACTGCAGCGCCAGGGCTTCCTGCAACTGGGCGTGGAAGTGTATGGCGGCGCGCTGCTGGCCCCCTGGTTCGACCGCGACCTGTCGCTGGCGGGCCGCGTCACCTACCGCCGTGACGGCAAGGTCGAAAGCCAGCTGATCGACTTCAAGCTGCCGATTGCAACCATCCCCAACCTGGCCATCCACCTGAACCGCACCGCCAACGAAGGCTGGATGATCAACCCGCAGAACGAGTTGCCGCCGATCCTGGCCCAAGTGGCAGGTGACGAGCGTATCGACTTCCGCGCCCTGCTCACCGAACAACTGGCCCGCGAGCACGAACTGATCGCCGACGTGGTGCTGGACTACGAACTGAGCTTCTACGATACCCAGGACGCTGCACTGATCGGCCTGAACGGCGACTTCATCGCCGGCGCGCGGCTGGACAACCTGCTGTCGTGCTACGCCGGCCTGCAGGCCCTGCTCGCCGCCGACAGTGACGAGACCTGCGTGCTGGTGTGCAACGACCACGAAGAAGTCGGCAGCTGCTCGGCCTGCGGCGCCGACGGGCCGATGCTGGAGCAGACCCTGCAGCGCCTTTTGCCCGAGGGCGATACTTACGTGCGCACCATCCAGCGCTCGCTGATGGTGTCGGCCGACAACGCCCATGGCGTACACCCCAACTACGCCGACAAGCACGACAGCAACCACGGGCCCAAGCTCAACGCCGGGCCGGTGATCAAGGTCAACAACAACCAGCGCTACGCCACCAACAGCGAAACGGCCGGGTTCTTCCGCCACCTGTGCATGGCCGAGGAAGTACCGGTGCAGAGCTTTGTAGTGCGCAGCGACATGGGTTGTGGCTCTACCATCGGGCCGATCACTGCCAGCCACCTGGGTGTGCGCACGGTGGATATCGGTTTGCCGACCTTTGCCATGCATTCGATTCGTGAATTGTGCGGCAGCCATGACCTGGCGCACCTGGTGAAAGTACTTACAGCCTTCTACCGTAGCCGCGAACTGCCCTGAGATTTATTTGGGCAGGCCCGGCCCTATCGCCGGCAAGCCAGCTCCCACAGGATAACCCCAGGCCCAGGCATCATGGGGAACCTGTGGGAGCTGGCTTGCCGGCGATAGGGCCGGGCCTGTTCAAGGTCAATGCCGCTTCGCTTGCCAGCCGCTATGCTTGTTACATGGCCCCACTGCAAAAGGATTGCTTTCCATGTCCCCGTTTCTGTCGCTGTTCGTGCCGGTGTTCCTGTTCCTGATGCTGCTCACCATCGGCTTCAGCCTGCGCGAACGCAACATCGGCGTGCTGATGATGTGGATCGGCACCTTGGGCATCTTCGGCCTTACTTGCTGGAAGATCCTCGAGAAACTACCGACATAAACCTCTACACTCGGTCAATCGTTTGACCTGAGGTAGTTTTGCCCGTGCCTGCCCTCCTGCGTTACCTGTTCCTGCTGCTGTTTCTATTCATCACTCCGGTACAGGCAGCGGGCCTGCCCGGCCTGCTGGGCGGCAGCGCGCCCGCCCAGCCCGAAGCCAGCGAGCCACTGGGCAAGTCGCTGGACGAGGTGATCAAGAACCTGGAAAACGACCAGCAACGGGCCAAGCTGCTAGCCGACCTGAAAAAGCTGCGCGACGCCACCAAGCAATCGCAACCGAATGTCGAACAGGGCGTGCTCGGCCTGATCGGTGGCGCCCTGCATGATTTCGAAAAGCAGTTCAGCGGTGATGCCAGCCCGTTCCACCGCTGGTCGGCAGAAATAGAACAGGCCCAGGCCGAATTGACCGAACTGATAGTACCGGTGCACCAGTGGCCGGCCATCCTGTTCGGTTTTGCCGCGGTCATTGCCGTGTGGAGCGTGCTGGCCTATGCCTTCAACTGGGTTGGCCACCGGGTGCGCCTGCGCTTCGGCCTGAGTGAAGAACTGCCGCAGCACCCGCGCACCTGGGACCTGGTGCGCTTTGCCCTGCGCAAGCTCGGGCCGTGGCTGGTGGCGCTGGTGTTCACCGTGTACCTGAGCTTCGTGCTGCCGCCGTCGCTGGGCAAATCGCTGGCCATGGTGCTGGCCTACGCGCTGGTGGTGGGTACGTGCTTCTCGGCCATCTGCGTGATCGCCTTCTCGCTGCTCGACGGCCCGCACCGCCATCGCGCCCTGCACATCCTGCGCCACCAGGCGTTCCGCCCGCTGTGGCTGATCGGCAGCTTTGCCGCCTTTGGCGAGGCGATGAGCGACCCCCGCATGCTGGTCGCGTTGGGCACGCACCTGGCGCACGCCCTGGCGACCCTGGCCAACGTGATCGCGGCGCTGTGCACCGGGCTGTTCATCCTGCGTTTCCGTCGCCCGATCGCCCACCTGATCCGCAACCAGCCGCTGTCGCGACGCCTGACCCGGCGTACCCTCAGCGATACCATCGAGATCCTCGGCAGCTTCTGGTTCATCCCGGCGCTGATCCTGGTGGCCATCTCGCTGTTCGCCACCTTCGTATCCGCCGGCGATACCAGCACCGCCCTGCGCCAATCGCTGATGTGCACGGTGCTGGTAGTGGTGTGCATGGTGCTCAACGGCCTGGTGCGCCGTCATGCGGCCAACCCCAAGCGGGCCAGCAAGCGCCAGGCGGTGTACGCCGAGCGCCTGCGCAACTTCGGCTACCTGCTGGTGCACCTGTTCATCTGGCTGGTGTTCATCGAGCTTGGCCTGCGTGTATGGGGCCTGTCGATGATCAGCTTTGCCGAGGGCGATGGCCATGACATCAGCCTGCGCCTGCTGGGTCTGGCCGGCACGTTGATCGTCGCCTGGCTGGTGTGGATCCTCGCCGATACCGCCGTGCACCATGCCCTGGTGCGCTCGCGCCGGGGCCTGGCCAACGCCCGTGCGCAAACCATGATGCCGTTGATCCGCAACGTGATGTTCGTGGTCATTTTCATCATCGCGGTGATCGTGGCCCTGGCCAACATGGGCATGAACGTCACCCCGCTGCTGGCTGGTGCCGGTGTGATCGGCCTGGCCATCGGCTTTGGCGCGCAGTCGCTGGTGGCCGACCTGATCACCGGGCTGTTCATCATCATCGAAGACTCGCTGGCCATCGACGACTACGTGGACGTTGGCGGGCACCTGGGCACGGTGGAGGGGCTGACCATTCGTACCGTGCGCCTGCGTGACATCGATGGCATCGTGCACACCATCCCGTTCAGCGAGATCAAGAGCATCAAGAACTACTCGCGGGAGTTCGGCTACGCGATCTTCCGGGTCGCGATCCCGCACAACATGAACATCGACCAGGCGATCACGCTGGTGCGCGAGGTCGGCCAGAAGCTGCGCAATGACCCGCTGATGCGCCGCAATATCTGGTCGCCGCTGGAGCTGCAGGGGGTCGAAAGCTTCGAGTCGGGGTCGGCGATCTTGCGGGCGCGGTTCAAGACGGCACCAATCAAGCAGTGGGAGGTGTCACGGGCGTTCAACCTGGCGCTGAAGCGGCAGCTCGATGAGGCCGGGCTGGATCTGGCGACGCCGCGGTTGTCGGTGCAGGTGGTGACAGCGGGTGGTGGGGGGATGGCGGAAACCGGTTCTTCCAGCTAGGCCCTATCGCCGGCAAGCCAGCTCCCACAGGTACTGCGCAAGGCTGGAAGCCAATGCGGTCGAGGTGGGAGCTGGCTTGCCGGCGATGGGCTGCAAAGCAGCCCCGGAATCTACTATCAACCCGCCTGGGCGCGGATGCGGATGGCATCATGCCGCCAATACTCCAGGTCGCAGTCGATCAGGTGCCCATGCTGGTCACTGTTGACCCGGGTAATGTGCAGCCCGGGGCTGCCCACCGACACCTTCAATGCGGCCGCTGCCTCCACCGGCAGCGCCGTCGGCAGGATTTCGAAGCACACCTGCCCATAGCGGATGCCATACACCCGCCCATAAATCTCGGTCAGCGACTGCGCCAGGTCGTACTGCAGAATCTCGGGAAAATACCGCGGGTTGAGGTAATGCTCGGCGTACAGCACCGCGCGGCCGTCAATCCGCCGTAGCCGGCAAATCCGCACCACGCTGGACAACGCGGGCAGCTGCAAGCGCGCACAGATGGCCGCCGATGCCGGCTGCAGCCGCGCCGACAGCAGCTCGGTACTGGCCAGCCGGCCCTGGTCGCGCACCATGGCATGGAAATGGCTACGCTCGATCAGGTCGTAGGTCAGCCGCTCCGGCGCAACGAACCAGCCACGGCGTTCTTCACGGTAGATCAACCCCTGGGCTTCCAGCTGCGCCAACGCCTCGCGCAGGGTAATGCGCGTGGTATCGAACACCTCGCTCAGCCGGCGCTCGGCCGGAAGCTTGCCGCCCGGCGCCAGCAAGCCGTGCTCGATCTGCTCCTGTAGGGCATGGCAGATAGCTGTTACCGCACGCGGGGGCGTCGACTGCATCGAAAGGTTACCTATCTGGACTAGTCCAGCCCCAGCACAGGGCATGTGGAGAATAGTGCAGCCTAGGCAGGGCTGATGAACATCCTGTGACAAAGGCTTTGGCCAGTCACTGCCAGAAACGCGCCAAGCCAGCAGGGCCGGGGTGATTAGGTGGTCTACGCTGTAGCTGCAGGGCGCTTGCCGGCCCTTCCCTACATCAAATTGTCACGCAAGCGGCCTACCTTGGCTCAAGGTTTGCTGACCTAGACCAATGGTCGCGGGCAACGGCTTTACCCATAACAACGATCGCAAAAGGCACCCACCCAAGGAGCTACGGATGAAAAAGTTCTTCATGGCGTCACTGCTCGGTTCGGCCATCGCCCTGTGTACCACGGCCATGGCCGCCGGCACCGACCTCAAGGCACTGGAAGACGCCGCCCGCAAGGAAGGCAACATCAACAGCGTGGGCATGCCCGATGCCTGGGCCAACTGGAAAGGCACCTGGGAAGACCTGGCCAGCAAGTACGGCCTCAAGCACAGCGACACCGACATGAGCTCGGCCCAGGAAATCGCCAAGTTCGATGCCGAGAAGGACAACGCCAGCGCCGACATCGGCGACGTGGGTGCCGCCTTCGGCCCCATCGCCGTGACCAAGGGCGTCAGCCAGCCGTACAAGCCAAGCACCTGGGACCAGGTGCCTGAATGGGCCAAGGACAAGGATGGCCACTGGGCACTGGCCTATACCGGCACCATCGCGTTCATCATCAACAAAGACCTGGTCAAGGAAGACGAACGCCCGAAAACCTGGCATGACCTTGAAAAAGGCAAGTACAAGGTCGCCATCGGTGACGTCGGCACCGCCGCCCAGGCCGCCAACGGTGTGCTGGCTGCGGCCATCGCCTACAAGGGTGACGAGAACACCATAGAACCGGGCCTGCAGCTGTTCACCAAGCTGGCGCAGCAGAAACGCCTGTCGCTGGCCAACCCGACCATCCAGACCCTGGAAAAGGGCGAGGTGGAAGTTGGCGTGGTGTGGGACTTCAACGGCCTGAGCTACCGTGACCAGATCGATCCCAACCGCTTTGAGGTGTTGATCCCCTCGGATGGCTCGGTCACTTCGGGTTACACCACCATCATCAACAAGTACGCCAAGCACCCGAATGCGGCCAAGCTGACCCGCGAATACATCTTCAGTGATGCAGGGCAGATCAACCTGGCCAAGGGTCACGCGCGGCCGATCCGGGCAGAGCACCTGAAGCTGCCCGCAGACGTGCAGGCCAAGTTGCTGCCCAACGAGCAGTACGGTGCGGCGCAGCCGATCAAGAACGCCGACGCTTGGGAAAAGACCTCCAAGGCGCTGCCGCAGAAGTGGCAGGAGCAGGTGATCATCGAAATGGAGTAAGGCGCCAGCATCCCTGGCACCTGTACGGGCCTCATCGCCGGCAAGCCAGCTCCCACAAGATCGCCACAACACTCGCCATGTGGGATCCCTGGGAGAGCTGGCTTGCCGGCGATGAATCCAACGCGGTTCATGACTGGAGCAAACATGCAACACAACGTCATTCTGGTCCTGCTAGACGGCCTCAACTACCAGGTCGCCCACCACGCCATGGGCCACCTGCACGCCTATGTCGAGGCCGACCGCGCCGCGCTGTACCGTGTGGAATGCGAGCTGCCGTCGCTGTCGCGACCGCTGTACGAATGCATCCTCACCGGCGTGCCGCCCATCGACAGCGGCATCGTGCACAACAACGTCAACCGCCTGTCCAACCAGCGCAGCGTGTTTCACTACGCCCGCGAGGCCAACCTGGGCACCGCTGCAGCGGCCTATCACTGGATGAGCGAGCTGTACAACCGCTCGCCCTTCGACCCGCAGCGCGACCGCCATACCCACGCTCCGAAGCTGCCGATCCAGCACGGGTTGTTCTACTGGGACGACCGCTACCCCGACTCGCACCTGCTGGCCGACGGCGAATACCTGCGTCGCCGCCACGCACCCAACTTCCTGCTGGTACACCCGATGAGCGTCGACGACATCGGCCACCGCCACGGGCTGGACAGCAGCCAGTACCGCAACGCCGCGCGCAGCGTCGACATCCTGCTGGCCGACTACCTGCCACGCTGGCTTGAAGAGGGTTACCAGGTCCTGGTCACCGCCGACCACGGCATGAACAACGATCGCTCGCACAACGGCCTGCTGGCCGAGGAGCGCGAAGTGCCGCTGTTCGTGTTCGGCGATGCCTTCAGCCTCGACCCTGCGGCAAAACCGCTGCAGACCGAGCTGTGCGGGACCATCTGCGAAGTGCTGGGTGCGGCACACGACAAAACGGTCTGCCGGGAGTTGCTCAAGTGAATACCCCCAACCGCAGCAGACGTGGCCGTTACCTGGCCCTGCTGTGCCTGCTGCCGTTCGCCGTGTTCTTCGTCATTTTCCAGATCGCCCCGCTGGCCTGGGTGGCGATCAACAGCGTGCAGTCCGAGGCGGGCTGGGGCGTGGAAAACTTCAGCAAGGTGTTTGCCTCGAAGTTCTACCTGCAGGCCTTGCAACGCAGCCTGGAGATCAGCTTCTGGTCGAGCCTGTTCGGCATCATCATCGCCACCCTTGGCGCCTACTCGCTGCGCCAGGTCGATTCGAAGCTGCGCGACTTCGTCAGCGCCTTCGCCAACATGACCAGCAACTTCGCCGGGGTGCCGCTGGCGTTCGCCTTCATCATCCTGCTCGGGTTCAATGGCGCGCTGACGCTGCTGCTGAAGCAGGTCGGCCTGCTGGAAGACTTCAGCATTTATTCCAAGAGCGGGCTGATTTTGGTGTACACCTACTTCCAGATCCCTCTTGGCGTGTTGCTGCTGTACCCCGCATTCGACGCCTTGCGCGAGGACTGGCGCGAGTCGGCCGCATTGCTGGGCGCCAACCACTGGCAGTACTGGCGGCACATCGGCCTGCCGGTGCTGACCCCGGCACTGCTCGGCACCTTCGTCATCCTGCTGGCCAATGCCCTCGGTGCCTACGCCACCGTGTACGCACTCACCACCGGCAACTTCAACGTGCTGCCAATCCGCATCGCTGGCCTTGTGGCCGGTGACATCAGCCTCGACCCCAACCTGGCCAGCGCACTGGCGATGGTGCTGGTGGGGCTGATGACGCTGGTCACGGTGGTGCATCAATGGCTGCTGAAAAGGAGCTATCATGCGCGCTGACGCCCGCTCCGGCGGCTGGTACCACCGCGTCGTGGTCTACCTGCTGTTCCTGATCCTGTTGTTGCCCCTGGCTGGCACCCTGCTCTACTCGCTGGCCACCAGCTGGTCGGCCAGCCTGCTGCCCAGCGGCCTGACCCTTAAATGGTATGCGGCGCTGTGGAGCGAACCGCGCTTCCTGGCGGCCTTCGGCCAGTCGCTGCTGGTGTGCGTCGGCGCACTGGTGCTGTCGGTGGTGCTGATCCTGCCGCTGCTGTTCGTGGTGCATTACCACTTCCCCAGGCTCGATGCGCTGATGAACATCCTTATCCTGCTGCCCTTCGCGGTGCCACCCGTGGTGTCGTCGGTGGGGCTGCTGCAGCTGTACGGCAGCGGGCCGATGGCGATGGTCGGCACGCCGTGGATCCTGATCGGCTGCTACTTCACCATCGCCCTGCCGTTCATGTACCGGGCCATCACCAACAACCTGCAGGCGATCAACCTGCGCGACCTGATGGACGCCGCCCAGCTGCTCGGCGCCAGCACCTGGCAGGCGGCACTGCTGGTGGTGCTGCCGAACCTGCGCAAGGGCCTGATGGTAGCGCTGCTGCTGTCGTTCTCGTTTTTGTTCGGCGAGTTCGTGTTCGCCAACCTGCTGGTCGGCACGCGCTACGAAACCCTGCAGGTGTACCTGAACAACATGCGCAACAGCAGCGGCCACTTCAACAGCGCGCTGGTGATCTCTTACTTCGCTTTCGTGCTGGTACTGACCTGGGTCGCCAACCGCCTGAACAAGGACAAGACCTGACATGAGCTTCGTCAGCGTGCAAAAACTGCAGAAAAGCTACGGCGGCAGCCCGGTGTTCGAAAACATCGACTGCCATATAGAGCGTGGCGAGTTCGTCACCCTGCTGGGCCCTTCCGGTTGCGGCAAGTCCACCCTGCTGCGCTGCATCGCCGGGCTGACCCCGGTGGACAGCGGGCAGATCCTGCTCGACGGCCACGACATCGTGCCCGTCAGCCCGCAAAAACGTGGCATCGGCATGGTGTTCCAGAGTTACGCACTGTTCCCCAACATGACCGTGGAGCAGAACGTCGCCTTTGGCCTGCGCATGCAGAAGGTCAAGGCCGATGAAAGCCTGGCCCGGGTACGCGAGGTACTGGCGCTGGTGGAGCTGGGCAGCTTTGCCGGGCGCTACCCGCACCAGCTGTCTGGCGGCCAATGCCAGCGTGTGGCCTTGGCGCGTTCGCTGGTCACCCGCCCGCGCCTGCTGCTGCTGGACGAGCCGCTGTCGGCGCTGGATGCGCGCATTCGCAAGCACCTGCGCGAGCAGATTCGCGCGATCCAGCGCGAACTGGGGCTGACCACCATCTTCGTTACCCACGATCAGGAAGAAGCGCTGACGATGTCCGACCGCATCTTCCTGATGAACCAGGGGCGCATCGTCCAGAGCGGCGATGCCGAAACCCTCTACACCGCGCCGGTGGACCTGTTTGCCGCCGGCTTTATCGGCAACTACAACCTGCTCGACGCCGAAAGCGCCAGCCGCCTGCTGCAGCGCCCGGTCACCAGCCGCCTGGCCATCCGCCCAGAGTCGATCACCTTGGGCGTGAATGGTGAGCTGGACGCAGAAGTACGTAGCCACAGCCTGTTGGGCAATGTGATTCGCTACCGGGTAAACGTGCGCGAGGTGGAGTTGGTGGTCGACGTACTCAACCGTTCGCCGGCCGACCTGCACGCGGACGGGAAGCGGGTAAGCTTGTCGATCGACCCCACGGCGCTGCGGGAAGTGGCTTAAGGAGATTCAACACAATGGCACTGGCAATATTCGATCTGGACGAAACCCTGATCCATGGCGACTGCGCGTCGTTGTGGAGCGAGCAGATGGCCCGGTTGGGCTGGGTCGACGGCAAGGAGTTTGTGCGTCGCGACCATGAACTGATGGAGGCCTACGGCAAAGGCCACCTGCAGATGGAAGACTACATGGCGTTCAGCCTGGAGCCGATTGCCGGGCGTACCCTGGAAGAGGTCGAGCATCTGGTAGAGCCGTGGGTCGAGGACGTGATCGAGCCGATCATCTACGGCGACGCCTGCCGCTGCATTGCCGAGCACCGCAAGCGTGGGGATCGGATTCTGATCATTTCCGCTTCGGGGACGCACCTGGTGGGGCCGATTGCGGCGCGGCTGGGGGTGGATGAATACCTGGCGATCGAGCTGGAGGCTGTGAACGGGGTGTATACCGGCAAGACCCATGGGGTGCTGACCTACCGCGAAGGCAAGATCACCCGGTTGCTGGAGTGGCTGGATCAGGAGCAGGAGAACCTGGAGGGGGCGAGTTTCTATTCCGATTCGAGGAATGACCTTCCGTTGCTGCTGAAGGTGGATCACCCGTATGCGGTGAACCCGGATGGGGTGTTGCGTGAGCATGCCGAGACCAACAAATGGCCGATCCTGAGTTGGTCCTGAGCTTCTTGCATTGCCTGTACCGGCCCTTTCGCGGGTGAACCCGCTCCCACAGGGGATACCACAACCCTGGAACCTGTGGTGATCCCTGTGGGAGCGGGTTTACCCGCGAAGAGGCCTGACCTGCTTACACCAGGCTCGGGTCGATGACCATCACCAGCTTGCCCGACACCTGGTTGGTCTCAAGCTCGGCATACGCCGCCTGGGCAAACTCGACCGGGTAGGTATCGACCAGCTGCGGCGACAAGCGCTTTTCGGCAAACAGCGGCCACACCTGCTGCTGCAGCTCGCGCAGCAACTCGGCCTTGAAGCTGTCATCGCGGTTGCGCAGGGTGGAACCGGTAATCTCCAGGCGCTTGCCCAGCACCTGGGCAAGGTCCAGCTCGAACTTGCGCCCGCCCATCAGGCCAATGATCACCCAACGGCCGTCACGGGCCAGAACCTTCAGGTTGAGTTCACCGTAGCTGGCGCCGACCGGGTCGAGAATCACGTCGAACGGGCCGAAGCCTTCCAGCGCTTCCAGGTTTTCGTTACGCACCACGCCACCTGCGGCGCCCAGCGCCTCGCAGTAGGCCAGCCGGTCCGGCGAACCGACGCTGACCCACACCGGGCTGCCGAACGCCTTGCACAGCTGGATGGCAGCCGAACCAACGCCACTGGCACCGGCATGCACCAGCACCTTCTCACCGGCTTTCAGCGCACCCAGCTGGAAGATGTTCAGCCAGGCAGTGGCATAGACCTCCGGCAACGCCGCGGCCTCATTCAGGCTCAGGCCCTCGGGCACCGGCAGCACGTGGCGGGCATCCACCACCACTTGCTCGGCCATGGCGCCGCTGGCCAGCAGCGCACACACCCGGTCGCCGACCCGCCAGTCGGCACCGGCGCCCACTTCCTCGACCACCCCGGCGCACTCCAGCCCCATGTAAGGGCTGGCCCCCGGCGGTGGCGGGTACAACCCTTTCATCTGCAGCAGATCGGCGCGGTTCAGCCCCGCGGCGGCCACGCGAATGCGCACTTGGCCGGCGTCACAGGCCGGGCGTTCGGCCTCGACCCACTCCACATGTCCGTCAACGCCTTGCAATGCCTTCACAGTGCCTCCATAGTTGAATCATATGACCGAGCCTGGGACCGCTATGTCCCAGGCTTTTTGCAGTATGCGCCCGGCTCTGATGGAGCCGGCGAACGGAATAGACGGCCTACTATGCGTGATCAAATGCCCCCACGTCGAATCAGCATGAAGCATTTCCTTCCAAGCACCGCCCTGGCCCTGATGATCGGCCTGGGTAGCCTCACGCTCGGCGGCAATGCGGCGGCCGCCAACAAGTGGGACACCCTGCAGCCGGACCGCGACGAGATCGTCGCCAGCCTCAACGTGGTGGAATTGCTCAAGCGCCATCACTACAGCAAGCCGCCGCTGGATGACGCCCGTTCGGTCATCATCTATGACAGCTACATCAAGCTGCTGGACCCGGCGCGCAGTTACTTCACCGCGGCCGATATTGCCGAATTCGACAAATGGAAAACGCAGTTCGACGATTTCCTCAAAAGCGGCAACCTCGACCCGGGCTTCACCATCTACAAGCGCTACCTGGATCGCGTCAAGCAACGCCTGGACTTTGCCCTGGCCGAGCTGAACAAAGGTGCGGACAAGATGGACTTCTCTACCAAGGAGACCTTGCTGATCGACCGCAAGGATGCGCCGTGGCTGAAGAACCAGGCTGAACTCGACGACCTGTGGCGCAAGCGCGTCAAGGACGAAGTGCTGCGCCAGAAAATCGCCGGCAAGGAACCCAAGCAGATCCAGGAAACCCTGACCAAGCGCTACAAGAACCAGCTGGCGCGCCTGGACCAGACCCGTGCCGAGGATATCTTCCAGGCCTACATCAACACCTTCGCCCAGTCCTACGACCCGCACACCAACTACCTGTCGCCGGACAACGCGGAAAACTTCGATATCAACATGAGCCTGTCGCTCGAAGGTATCGGCGCTGTGCTGCAGAGCGACAACGACCAGGTCAAGATCGTGCGCCTGGTACCGGCAGGCCCGGCCGCCAAGACCAAACAGGTGGCGCCGGCCGACAAGATCATCGGCGTGGCCCAGGGCAACAAGGAAATGGTCGACGTGGTCGGCTGGCGCCTGGACGAAGTGGTCAAGCTGATCCGTGGCCCGAAAGGCTCGGTGGTGCGCCTGGAGGTGATCCCGGCCAGCAATGCGCCAAGCGACCAGACCAGCAAGATCGTGGCCATCACCCGCGAAGCGGTGAAGCTTGAAGAGCAGGCGGCGAAGAAGTCGGTTCTCAAGCTCAAGCAGGACGGGCGTGACTACAAGCTGGGCATCATCGAGATCCCGGCCTTCTACCTGGACTTCAAGGCCTACCGCGCCGGCGACCCGGAGTACAAGAGCACCACCCGTGACGTGAAGAAGCTGCTCACCGAACTGCAGAAAGAGAAAGTCGACGGCGTGGTCATCGACCTGCGCAACAACGGCGGCGGCTCGCTGCAGGAAGCCACCGAGCTGACCAGCCTGTTCATCGAAAAAGGCCCGACCGTGCTGGTGCGCAATAGCGATGGCCGCGTCGACGTGCTGGAAGACGAAAACCCCGGTGCCTTCTACAAAGGCCCGCTGGCACTGCTGGTCAACCGCCTGTCGGCCTCGGCCTCGGAGATCTTCGCCGGTGCCATGCAGGACTACCACCGCGCCCTGATCATCGGCGGCCAGACCTTCGGCAAAGGCACCGTGCAGACCATCCAGCCGCTCAACCATGGCGAGCTGAAGCTGACCCTGGCCAAGTTCTACCGGGTGTCCGGGCAGAGTACCCAGCACCAGGGCGTGCTGCCCGACATCGACTACCCGTCGATCATCGACACCAAGGAAATTGGCGAGAGCGCCCTGCCCGAGGCCATGCCGTGGGACACCATCCGCCCGGTGGTCAAGCCGGCGGCCGACCCTTTCAAGCCGTACCTGGCCCAGCTCAAGGCGCAGCATGAAGCGCGCAGCGACAAGGACGCCGAGTTCACTTACATCCGCGACCGCCTGGCCCTGACCCAGAAGCTGATGAACGAAAAAACCGTCAGCCTCAACGAGCAGGACCGCCGTGCACGCCACGACGATATCGAGGCCAAGCAGCTGGCGCTGGAAAACATCCGCCGCAAGGCCAAGGGTGAAGAGCCGCTCAAAGAGCTGAAGAAAGAGGACGAAGACGCGCTGCCGGCCGAGGATGACAACACCAAGCCGGAAGACGATGCCTACCTGTCCGAAACCGGCCGCATCCTGATCGACTACCTCAGCGCCAGCACCAAGGTGGCCAAGAAGTAAGGCACAGTGACAGTGATGGCAGATTAATGTGACCTGTCATCATACAGTCATAGCGCTGTCGTGAAATATAAGGGCCGGGCATGCAGATGCCCGGCCCTTTCATTTTCAGGAATACGTCATGACCGTTGCCGAACAGCTCAGTGCCTTGAGCGCCATTCTGGCTCAAAGCCGCATTCACAGCCTGTTTCAACCGATCATGTGCCTGAGCGAGCAACGGGTATTCGGCCATGAGGCGCTGAGCCGTGGGCCGTCGAACAGCCCGCTGCACGCACCGCTCAACCTGTTTACGGTGGCCCGCCAGGCCGGCCGACTGACCGAGCTGGAGGCCGCTTGCCGGGAAAGTGCTTGCCGCCGCTTCAGCGAGCAACAGTTGCAGGGCAAGCTGTTTCTCAACGTCTCGCCAGAATCGCTGCTGGAACCGCACTACCCCTCCGGCCTTACCCTGAAACTGCTCGAACAGGTCGGGCTGCCGCCAAGCCGGGTGGTGATCGAGCTGACCGAGCACACCCCCACCGACGACTTCCAGCTGCTGTCCAATGCCCTGCACCACTACCGCGACATGGGCTTTTCGATTGCCATCGACGATCTGGGCGCAGGATATTCGAGCCTGCGCCTGTGGTCGGAGCTGCGCCCTGAATACGTGAAGATCGACCGCCATTTCATCGACGGCATCCACCGTGATCCGCTCAAGCGCGAGTTCGTGGGTTCGATATTACAGATTGCCCGAGCGTCCAAGGCGCAGGTTATTGCCGAAGGTATCGAGCTGGCAGAGGAGCTGGCGGTGCTGGTGGAGATGGGCGTGGACCTGGTGCAGGGTTACCTGCTGGGGCGACCGCAGGAGCTGGGCGTGCGTGAGGCCAGGCCGTTGCCGGTATCGATCAGCGTGCCGTTGGCCGAACAGCCGACGGTGCGGCTCAATGCCACGATCGGGCAGCTGCTGGAGTTGTTCGGTCGGCATCAGCACCTGGATGCATTGCAGGTGGTCGATGCCGATGGCAGGCCTTGTGGGTTGATTCACAGGGATGCGTTCCCTGTCATGGCCCTATCACCGGCAAGCCAGCTCCCACACAGGTACAGCGCAAAGGCTCAAGGCCTGTGGTGAACCTGTGGGAGCTGGCTTGCCGGCGATAGGGCCGGTACAGGTAAAGACTCAGGCTGTTTCGGGATAGCAGTACTCGAACACCCGCACCACCTCGGAGGCATGCCATGACGCCGCTTCCATGCCATCCACCGGCCCGGAAAAACGCCCAAGCCGCTCCACGCACTCAAAAAAGCCGGTACGCGGCAAACGGCTGGCACCCTGGCTGATCACCAGCGAGCTGCGCAGTGGCTGCTCGGCGCGGGCATCGAGCAGCGCCAGGTATTCCAACGCCGCGGTCAGCGTCTGCATGGCCGGGCTGGGCAGTTGCAAGCGCTCGATCAGCGCTCGGTACGTCAGCAGGTGACGTTGACGACGGGCCAGGTCAAGCTCGCCCAGCAGGTTATCCCAGTGCTGACGGCTGATCCTGACCTGGCTCATGATGGCTCGCTCCAGCCCGCCACACCCAGGTGCCACGCCAGGGCGCGGCGGATGGCGGCATCGGGCTGACGCTCACCCGACTCGATCATGGCCAGGTACGCCGGGCTGACCCCGACATTGCGCGCCAGTTGCTCAGGGGCAATGCCCCTGGCCTGACGAATCTGCCCTACTTCACTGAACCCCGGCAACGGCGCTTCGGCAGCGCTGCTGGCCGCTTCACCGACAACCGCCTCGGTGGGTGCCTGCCCGGCGGCCTTCAGCAGGGCCTGATACTGCTCCCAGGGAACCACGGCGTACTCGGGCTGACCGTCCCGGCTGATGACCTGAATACCCATTACAAACCCCTTAAAAATGGATTACCGCATGTAATCCGTGCAGCCTATCTACTATGGGGATTAGGCGACGAATGGCGCCGTCTGTGCCCCCAATCATGCCCCAAGCGAGGCCGGATTCGACCATAGCAAAAGGCAATCGGGGTGCTCCCCTTCCGTTATATCTCATTGTAAGCGGTTTCTGGCGCCAGTGCTCAGGCAGGCCCGAGGGGCAAACGTGGGGTGGTGTATGGGGGTCGACGTCTAGGGTCCGCGAATGATGGCACTGCTGAAATTATTAGTTTTAGTAGTCTGATTTATTAGGTCTGATGGCACAGGTGATAAGGCTGGAATGTGCAGCACAGAGCGGTCGTTTATTATATTTATTACTTTTATTACTTTTTTCTAATAAATAGAGAGAGAGAGAGAGAGTACAGGTGTACACTGGAAATCTCATAGGCGTAATAGCGCTGTGCTGATAGCGCCAGCGGCGGCGCCGGGTAGGGCTCATTAGGTAATAAAACCAATAAAGCTAATAATGACCGCTCTAGCACGCGGGTTTGAGCCCTATTAGGTTGCCTTATTAGCCCGATTATTAGGTTGTTACGATCATCCCCGAGCAGCCTTCACCGCCCGCTGAACTGTGCTCAGTGACACACCCAACTTGGATGCGGCATCCCGGTACGACATGCCGTTGTCGATTGCCCCAAGGATCGCTGCGGTATCCGTCTGTTTCGCCCCACCCTTGTACACCCCTCGGGCCTTCGCCTTGGCAATGCCTTCCGCCTGGCGCTCCAGCAGCCTGGCACGCTCAAACTGTGCAACGACGGCCAGGATACCCAGCTGCAGGTTACTCGCGGCTGTGCCGTCGCAGTGGAGCGCACCGTCCTTCACGAAACGAACAGCCACACCCCGGCCATTGAGTTCCTGCATCAACGCCAGCAGATCCACCAGGGAGCGGCTCAGGCGGTCGACACTGTGCACCCATAGGGTATCCCCAGCTCGCAGCACTTCGAGCGCCACGCGCAGCTGTGGGCGGTCCACGGTGCTACCGCTGCAGGTATCGGTGAACACCTTGTCCAGTTGCATGCCATCAAGCTGGCGCTCGGTGCTTTGGTCAGCGGTACTGACGCGGATGTATCCAACGTTCATGGTGCCCACCTCTGTGTTCATCAGGGTCTAGATGTATTCACGGTGGCACCGTTTACCCCTCCAATCAAGCGCGCAGCCCAAGCAAGTGTATTCATCCGACGCGCGGTCAACAGGCTATACCCTGATGAATACATGGGCGAAGGTCGCCGGCTGTGCCCAATCGCCCCCTGGAAAAGGGTCTGGGAGCGGAATAGTCGACCCCGCCCGGTACTCGTATCGTCCTTCCAGAACGTTACACAATTACATATAGGGTCTGAAACCCTGACACCCCCGTCCCGAGCCCAAACCCGTGTGAATGAAAAACGTCCTTCGGAATTCCCGGAAAAATTTTCCGTAAATTTCAGCCACTTATTTTAAGTCACCACCTAAAAAACCTGTGCCAATAAGCGTAACAACCCGCCCTGTAGAGGAAGCCGCATATACTCTATATTGCCAAGTTCAACAAGTACCGTCCGTCTAATCACGATTGTTCATAACTCGACACCGGAATATTCTGTAGGCAAGCAGAAAATCCACTCAACGGTGGGCGCCATGAACGATCAAAACATCAGCCTCGCAGCAACCGCCGCCCTCGCCGGGGTTGACGCCAGCTGGCTGTGCCGCCACCGCGCCGAACTCCCCACAGCTGTACCCGCCCACACCGGAGAACCCGGCAGGCCGTACCTCGCGTACACCACCCACGACCTCGCCGCATTCGCCCTGGAACACACTGCGCACTTGAGCGAGGCGGAGTGCCGGCTAGCCCTTGCGATTGCCCGCGCCACCCAAAAGCGCCACCGCAAGACAGCCGGCTTCTGTGCCGGAGCGACCGACCCCATTACCGGCCAGGTCGAACTGGTCCGCATCTACGCCGAACCCAGCCTGGAGCCACAGCCATGAACTTCGCCACCGCCCTCACCATGCCTGCCACCCCGCCAGCTGATACACCTGCACAGCGCAAGGCCGACCGCACCCACGCGCAGATGCTGCGCCTGGCCACTGCTCTGTGCCGATGCCACCTGCTGCCGGCCAGCAACACGGTTCACTGACCCACACGACCAGGGGAAATCATCATGGCTACTTTCGCGGACATTTTTAGCCAGGAGAATGTCGGCAACCTGCTCGCAGACCCGCGCCTGATGCTCGGCCTCAAACTCATGTCGCAGGGCCGGCAAGGATCCAGCAGCCAGGCCCTCGGTCAGGCTGGTAGCGAAGCTGCTGTGCTGATGGGCGAACAGCGCCGCCAGCAGGAATTGGCCCAGTACCGCCAGCAGATGACCGCGCTGCAGGCGCAGCAGATGCAGATGCGCCAGCAGGCAGCAGACGCCAAGGCAGCGCAACAGGCGCAGTATCAGGAGCGCCTGCAAGACCCCAGCTTCCTCGACCAGCTGAGCCCCACCGCCCGGCAGATGGCCGGCCTTGGCGTAAACCCGGACGACCTGATCCGGGCAATCAACAGCGATAACCTGGCGCAGCACCGTGACGCAACCCTGGCCCAGCAGCAGGCGCAGTTCGCTACCCGCGAAGGCCGCATCGGTGCCAATCAAGGTGGTTCCTCCGGACCGCGTATGCCTACCCAGCGCCAGGTGCTCGACGAGCCCTTGGGCGATGGCCGTATGCAGCGCCATGTGCTCAACCTGCAGACGGGCCAATACGAACCTTACGGCGAGCCATTCAACCAATACAGCCCTGGCCGCAAGGCCAACGCCGGTGCTGATGCGGCCGTCGACGAAATCCTGGGCAACACAGGCCCATCCGCTGCCGAGGCTTTACCCGGTACTGGCAACCTGCAGAGCTACGCGCCACAGCAACAACAGCCGGTCGGTGTGCTGCCAATGGCCGCTAGTGGCGGTGGTGCAGCCAAGACCGAGAAACGTGTACCAGGCCAAGCACAGATTGCCACCCCGACGACCAAGGCGGAATACGACGCCCTGCCGGCCGGTGCGCAGTACATCGACCCTGTGAGCGGCAAGACCGCCACCAAACGAGGTTAACGTGCGATGGCATTTTCCGCCTTTGGGGACGAACTCCCCGACGACCCAACGCCGCCTGACCCTGCTGCGCCTCAACCGCAGAAGGCGCCAGCGCAGCCGCAGGTAAGCGCATTTGGTGATCCGCTGTCGGCGTTCGGTGATGCCATCGACAACGATGTGCCACCCGCAGAGCAGGCCGGCTATCTGGGTCGCATCGAATCAGCCATCGACAACAGCATGCTTGGTGACTACGGCCGGTCGGTCGCCCGTGGTGGCGTAGGCGTCGGTGATGCTGTAGCTGG
Source organism: Pseudomonas sp. 8_5_2 (assembly GCF_059295255.1). Taxonomy (NCBI): domain Bacteria; kingdom Pseudomonadati; phylum Pseudomonadota; class Gammaproteobacteria; order Pseudomonadales; family Pseudomonadaceae; genus Pseudomonas; species Pseudomonas sp. 8_5_2. Next base: position 1,416,367 of record NZ_CM181238.1, on the reverse strand, counting down.
CATCGCAGGCCTGCTCTCAGGCGGGGCTATTCCCGAAGCCATCGGGTATGACACTCGCGGCGTTCGCAATTACCTTGACCAGCACGACACGCCCGACCGCCAAGCCTCGCGCCAGGCGCTGGATCAGGCAAAAGGTATTGGTGGCACGCTGCAGGCTCTGGCAGAAAACCCAGGCAATGTCCCGCACCTGATCGCTGAATCTGTGCCGTCCATGCTGGCCGGTGGTGGCATCGGTCGTGGCGTAGCATTGGGCGTGAAGGCCCTCGGTGCTGCCCCAGCAGTTGCAGGTGTGGTCGGGGCGGGTACTGGCGAGGGCATCGTCGCAGCTGGTCAGCAAGCAGAGCAAACCCGGCAAGCTACGGGCACGCTGCCCCCCGGCCAATCCGGCCTCGCGCTTCTGTCGGGCATCGGTACTGGTCTACTCGGTGCGGCTGGGGCACGTATCGGTCGCAAGCTGGGTGTAGCGGACATTGACGCGCAGATGGCTGGCGCAGGCGGTGTCGACGTCGCCAAGGGCTTGGTCAACCGCTCGTTGATCGGGACCGGTATCGAGAGCCTGGAAGAACTCAGCCAAAGCGGGCAGCAGCAGGTACTGACCAATTTGGCGACCGACCGCCCAGCCATGGAAGGCGTCGACAAGTCCATGTTGCTCGGTGGCGTAGTCGGCGGCGCCATGGGCGGTGCTGCCAGCCTTCGCCGGCCAACCCTCAACAACCAGGCAGAACAGCCGCCAGCGCCACCTGCTGCAGCGCCACAAGCCGAAGCCATGGCTACCCCTGCGCCCGAGCAGATCGCGCCACAGGCAGCGCCCGAGCCGGCCCCACAGCCTGTGCCGCAACCTGTGCCGAAAACACCGTTCGCGGGTAGCCAGGACGTGGCGCCATTGCTCGACAATCTTGGGGTGCAGGGCGAGCAGCGCACCCGCTCGCTCGACTTGCTGCGCCCAGCTGAACAAGACATCGAAGCCCGCCGCCGTGGTGTCGTGACCATGGATGAACAACGCCGCCTGGCCAACCTGATAGGCCTCGACGGTGCACAAGCCCAAGCCTTTAGCCGCAGGATCGGCCAAGCTTGGAACGCCGAGCAAATCATTGCTGGCACCGATCTGGTAAGCGACCGACTCAAGACGGTGATGGAGCAGCAGCAACGCATCGCCAGCGGCCAGGCCAGCGACCTGGAAAAGGCCTCCTTTGTGCAAGATCTGGGCGACCTGAAAACGGTGTTCGGCGAACTGATGGGCGCACGCGCCGAGAGTGGCCGAGCACTTGCAGCCCAAAGACGCCAGGTCCAGAACATCAACGATGCACAGCGAATCCTCGAAGGCCTTGGCGGTGTTCAAGGTGCTGATGATCTCGCCGCTGCAATCGGAAAAGCAGTACAGGCTGGCGGCGTGCAGAACCTGGCGAAGCTGGTCGGCCAGCCCGAAGGCAAGATGCAGCGCTTGTTCGGCTACTACTACCGGGCAGCGCTGCTGAGCGGCGTGCGCACCCATGCGGTGAACATCGCCAGCAACACAGCTGTGCTCGGTAACGAAGTCATTGAACGCGGCATTGCGGCCGGCATCGGCGGTATCAAGCGCTTGGCTACTGGTGGTAAATCCGGTCAAACCGTTTTCGCGGAACCCATAGACCTATTGATAGGTATGAGTCGGGGCATGTCGAAAGCCGGCACGGCAGCCGCCGACGCTTTTCGTACTGGCGAATCGGCGGTACTGGGTGGCATGGCAAAGCAGGACAATAGCCAGGGCCTGAACAACACCCCACGCCAGCCCGGTGTACTGGGTGGTGCAGCCTTCGCCGCTAACCGCGCTGCTAGCCTGCCTTACCGCGCCCTCGGTGCCGAGGATGCCTGGTTCGCTACGTTGAACTATGAAGCCGAACTGCGCACCCTGGCACGCCGCGAAGCGCTGGTCGAGAAGCGCCAAGGTCAACTGCCCAGCGGGGTGAAGTTCAGCCAGCGCATTGAACAGCTTGTGCAAAACCCTACCGCCAAGATGATCGAAGCGGCTGGCGAACACGCCCGCAACAACACGTTCAACAATAAAGCCGGTGCGTTTGCCAGCGCGATCATGTCAGCCAAGGCCAAAGCTCCCTGGCTTAACCTGATTGTGCCCTTCGTGCGCACCCCGGATAACATCGTAAAGTTTGGCCTCAAGCGCACTCCGGCAGCGCCGCTGCTCGCAGACGTTCGGGAGGATCTGATGGCGGGTGGTGCCAAGCAGGAGCGGGCCATTGCGCGCATTCTGTGGGGTACTGGCGTCATGGTTGGCGCCGGCATGTTGGCCCAGGCGGGTTACATCACTGGTGCCGGCCCCGACGACAAGAAGGAACGCCAAGCCCTGCTGGCCAGCGGGTGGCGCCCATACAGCATCAAAGTCGGCGGCAAGTATTACGAGTACAACCGACTCGACCCCTTCGCACAGTGGCTCGGCCTGGCCAGCGATATGGCCACCCTTAAGTACGACGAAAAGGATGGCGCCGACATCGCAGCCAATGTGCTCGGCTCGTTGGTGAACAACACCATCAACAAAACGTACATGCAGGGCCTGTCGAACTTCGTGGAGTTCCTGCAGGACCCCAAGCGCAACGGCGAATGGTATCTGCGCCAGCAAGCCGGAACGATGGCACAGCCTTTCACGCTGCTGAGCAACATTGCCAGTGAGCAAGATCCGTTCGCACGGGAAACCAACTCTGTGCTGGATCAGATCAAGTACCGAATGCCGGGCCTGCGCACCGATCTGCCTACGCGTCTTGACCAGTTTGGCGAACCCATGGCGAACCGCACGTACCCAGGCGGGCCTTTCTCCATTGCCGCACCTATCGCCCAGTCGCAGGAAAGCTCAGACCCCCTGCGCCAGGAAGCAGCGCGCATCGGCTGGACACCTTCGACTGCTGCAGATCACTTCACGTCCGGCAAGGTCCGCCATGAACTGACACCTACGCAGTACCACGAATACACCCAGCTGATTGGCCAGATCACCGCCAACAATGCGCGCCGACTCATGGCTTCCAAAGGCTGGTCCGCGCTCGACGACGACCAGAAGCGCGATGCCTTGGACAAGTCCGCAAAGAAAGCTCGCGATGCGGTGAAGCTGGCGATGATCCCTTACCTGACTTCGGGCAAACGCGCTGCCCTCGACAGACTGCGCGGCCAACTGGAGGCGCAACGATGAACACCAATATCGAACAAGCCAAGGTCGCTGTCCGCGATGCACAGGGCAATTACGACCGCCTGTGCCGGGCATACGAAATGCTGGGGCCACAGCTGGCACAGGCTGAGCAGGCACTGAATGCCGCACGCTTCAAACTGGCTCGCGCCACGCAGGAAGCCGGGTTCGCTGGCCAACGTGAAAACGAAATCGCAGCGTTGACCGCTGCGCTCAACGACGCCAAGGGGAATCGCCATGTTTGACCGCAGCCAGATTTTGCAGCTCCGCAACGACGCCGCGCTCGCGGCCATCGACACCAAGCGTGCCCGCATCGAGCCAGCAGACGACGGCGGTTTCGTTGTGATCATCGGCGCACCCGTGGTCGATATTTCCAGGCTGCTGGAAACGCTCCCACCAAGCCGCGTCGAAACCCGCAGTGCAATAGAGGCTGAGGGCCAGATGCTTCATGCACTGCTGACGATTCAGCGCAAAGAGCGTCAAGTCGTGCGTAGCGGGATCGTCGGCTGGACACCCGAGCAGATCACCCGCCGACCACTCGACCCCGCCGAGCTGGCGGACTACCAGGCCAAGGTATCGCACGCGACGAAAGTCGCACAGCTGCAGCGTGAACTGTCCCAGGCCATCGACCGCCGTGTGCGTGCCGAGCAAGACCAGCGCTCTGCCGATGAATTGGCGGAACGCTATGGCCTGACACAGCAGTCCAGTCCAGCCGCCAGCACACCTAGGCGCGCCCGCGCAGGAGTATCGAAATGAGCGAAGAACAAACCCAAGACGATTTCCTCGGTGAGATCGCAGCAGCGGCCACTGGCAGTGCTGGCATCCCTGACGACGTGAACGTCAACGATGCTGTGCCCAACGACGTCGCCGATCAGGTTGAGGCCTATGACGAGCACGCTGAGCGCCGTGACGAACATTTGGCCCAGGCCGACGACCAGGGTAACGAAGATCCCGCTGATGACAGCCAGGGCAAAGGTCGCCACCAGAAAGTCCCACTCGGTGCCCTGCAGGAAGAGCGGGCACGTCGCCAGCAAGCACAGGCCGAACTGGCACAACTGCAGCAGCGGCTCGCGCAGATCGAGGCGCAGACGCAGCAGCTGGCCCAGCAGCAACAGCAGGCGCAGCAACAGGCCGAAATCCCAGCGTTCGTCGACGACCCCGAGGGCCACCTGAACGGACTCAAGGCGCAATTCCAGCAGGAGCTGGAGAACCTCCGCCAGGGCCAGGCCCAATCCCAACAGTTTGTGCAGGAGCAGCAATTCCGCGCGCAGGTCAACGAGGTCGCGCAGGACACAGTGAAGTTGGAAGCAGAGGTCCGTAGTCAGCGACCAGATTACGACGCAGCGGTGGCGCATATGGACGCCCTTGCCATCGAGCACATTAAGCAGGCGTACCCCGGTGCGACCGAGCAACAGATTCGAGAAACCCAAGCCACCGCGCTGCTGCAGTTCGCGCTGCAGTGTCGCCAACAGGGGATCAACCCAGCACAGGCCATGTACGAACGTGCTGTGGCTACCGGCTTCCAGGGATCGCACCGCTCTGTGCGTTCGCAGCCCGCGCGACAAGCTCCTACCAGCCTGTCGAGCGTCAGCGGCTCCAGTCGTGCACCGGACCAGCGCGGTAACGTCTCGGCAAAGGACATTGCCAGTATGAGCAATGCGGACTTCGACAAGTTCTTCAACGAAATGGCTGCTGGGTCGACCCAGCGCCCGGCCTTTTGACGTGGGGCAATGCCCCCAGGAGTGTGCGACATGGGCGGTGGATCAGGCGGTGGCGGCAGCAGCACTACGGTACAAAAGGCCGACCCGTGGGCAGGTGTGCAACCGTACCTGTCCGAAGCCTATGCCCGCGCCAACGGCCTGTACGGCGGTGCCGGTCCCCAGTACTACCCTGGCCAAGCCGTAGCGAGCCCCAACTACCTTGAGGGCATGGGCCAGAACCAGACAATGGCAAACATGGGCATGATGGGATTGGCTGGCCAGAACGCGTTCGGTGCCAGCCAGAACATGATGACTGGTGCCCAAAATCAATTGGCCAATGGGCAGCAGCTCCAGGGCAACGCCACCACCAACATGCAGAACATGGCACAGTACCTCAACGGTGCCACCCCGTATGGCATGTCGGCACTCGACTCCATGCTGTCCCAAGCCACGCAGGCATCTGGCGGTATCGGCACAGTCAGCAACGCTGCTGGCCAGTTGGCAGGCTACGGCACCAGCGGTGGTATCCAGGCTGGCCAGTCGGGCACCATGAACGCCATGAACCAGCTGATGGCAGCTGGTAACCCAGCGAACAACCCGTACTTCCAATCGGCTGTGAATTCGGCAATTCGCCCGGTGACCGAGAACTTCAACGAGCAGGTCATGCCGGCCATCCGTCAAGGCGCTCAAGCTGCAGGGCAGATGGGTTCCAGTCGACAGGGCATCGCCGAGGGCATTGCGGCCCGTGGCTATCAAGACACGGTCGGGGATATTTCCGCGAACATGGGTAACGCAGCGTACGCACAGGGGCTGCAGGCCATGAACAGTGCTGGCCAGCTGGGTCAGGGCCTGACCTCGCAGGGCCTCGGCGCACTGAGCACAAGCGGTGCCCTTGGCCAAGGCCTGGCTGGCTTGTCGGCCAACAGCCTGGCAAACGCTGGCAGCCTGTCGCAGGGCATGACCGGCATGGGCGCCAGCCTGCAATCGCAGCTCGCTAGCCTTGGCCAGAACGGGCAGGAGAACGCGCTTACCAACCTTGGCCGGTCGCAGGCGCTCATCGGCGATGTGCAGGGTGGTCTGGCCTACCCTGGCAGCCTGATGACGCAGATGGGCCAGCAGAACACGGCGGATCAGCAAGCGCAGATCAACGCAGGCATGCAGCAATGGAACTACAACCAGAACCTGCCGTACTCGATGATCAGCGATTACCTACAGCTGCTGCAAGGCGCGCCCGGTAGCCAGACTACGCAGCAATCAGCGGGCGGTGGTAGCCGGCTCAGCGGTGCGCTGGGTGGCGCTGCCTCTGGTGCCGCACTGGGTTCCTTTGGTGGTCCGATGGGTATGGGGGTCGGCGCCGGCCTCGGTGCCCTGTATGGCCTGTTCATGTAAGGGGGTGGCACATGTCGTCAGGACCAACGCCGCAGATAGGCGAGAACGCATCGCGCGAAACCAAAATCTGCCAGCTCTTGTGCCGCCTCCGTAGGGATGTTGAGGACGGCCCCGGCACCGAGACTATCAAGGCTCGGCGCCGTGCTGCCCTCCGCGGGATGCAGGCAGCCATTTGGGCGGTGGAGCACCGCAGCAGGGTAGATGTGCTGGAGCAGGACCTGCGCGCCGAGCTGTTCGGGCTGTCGCCTGACGCAAGCACGCGCGTGGATGACGAATGACTGTGCCATTCCGGCACATGTGGAGGTGAGTGATGATCGACAAACGTGACGGTACGAAGCACCAGCCGGTCCCTAGCAAGGACCAATACTTTCCTCAGTCCGGGCGGCACCAGGATGGCAAAGCCAGCAGTGATACTGGCTTCGGCACTGACAAGGGGAAGCGAGGCAAGTGAAGGTCGGAAGGCCAAGGATGGCCTATTTATCGCCGCTCGATCAGCCTCGCTAGGCTGTCCGATACGCTTTGTTTAGGACCGCGTATAACTCTTCCCTACCCTGAAGGATTTTGAGACGCCACGCTTCCAGTTCCGTTACTTCGATTAGGTCGTTGTTTCGGGAAGAATAGCGGTGGTATTCACTGATGAGCGTGCCGAACTCCCTCAGCTTTTTTTGCTGCTCGGCATATCCCAGCAGAAGCAACCTGCCCTCGCTATTCGTGAGTCCCTTGAACAGGTGGAAAAGCTCAGTTCGAGCATCAGTAATCGTCTGCTCCCGCTCCTTGGTGATCTCCCGCCCACTGTCGACGCTGCGAGCCCAGTCAACAATGAAGGACCAATGTTTCAGCAGCGCATGAGTGGCTTCTTCTACGGCAAGCGTAACACTCTCCAGGATTTCCACGTTTTTGGCGTGCCTGTCCTTCTCCGCATTTTTTGCATGGCTCAACCGGTTATTCACCAACGTCGCGAGCCCAGTCACAACAGCACCTAAGCCGATTTTGACTGCAGTATCGGCTATCTCAATCCAAGTAGTAGGCACCGCTGCCCCCTCATCGACTGCAGAAACTCGGGATGATAGCGGTGCTGATGTGCAAAGGGAATCGATAAGGGGAGCACGGGCTAGTGCGCCCGCCTGGCCCCTTTGTCTATGTGATTGCTTGCCCTCAAGTTCAACCTGGAGTACTTGAGCCCCTGGGCGCCAACGGCTGTGCCAGGGTCGCCACGTAATCAGGGTCGCACATGTCCAGGATGTCGTCAGCGGCGCGCATTCGGACGGTGACCGGACGGGATTGGTTACGGGCGATGGCCACCAGTGCGCGAACTCGTTCAGGGGTGATTGGTTGGTCAGTCATTGTCGTTGCCCTCTTCGTGATCGATTACCAGGCCGCGTTGCTGCGTGATTTCCTGGAGCAGTTGCAGTGCCTGATCGTCGGTGGTGATCTGGTTCGATACATCGCGCTCCAGGCGCAGCTGCGACTGCTGTGCCTGGGCGGACAGCGCGGCCAGCACAGCGAGCAGGTGGCTTTCGTCGGAGCCCTTGCGCTTCGACTCGGCCGTTTCCGACTCGACCTCACGCGGCTTACCGACACCGTGGGCAAGCACATCGTTGCGCAGGTCACGCCGCAGACGTGGGTCGGTCGCCGGGTCGAGAGCCTCTTCGATGCTCTTGCGCATCATGATCCCAGCCCACTCAGCGGCCAGTATCTGATTCTCCAGCCGCACCTGCTTGAGCTTGGCCCGGTGGGCAGCAGCATCATCGACGACCTGCTTCGCAGCAGCCTTTTCGATTCTCCTGGCGGCAGAACCGTACACCTCCAAGCTGAACGAAACAGGTCGGTTCACGGTGCTGGAAATTGACTCACTCATGGTCATTACCTCCATGGGGCGGCATGCCATCTGGCGGTACGCCCGCTTCTAGATACTGGTTCCATACCGCTGCCGGCTGACGGTCCCACCAATCGTGGTTGGTCCAGCACCATACCTTGGTAGTCGGGTTGCTCGATGGCTTGCCGTCAGTGCCGGGCTTGAACAGCTGTTTGAAGCCGAGCGCCTTGAGGATCTTTGGCAGCGTCTGTGGAGTGATGCTGTAATCCCTCATCAGTTCAGGGTGCAGCCGCTGCAGTTGCTGGTAGATGCCCAGACACCGACCGATCTGCAGCGCAAAGGCACCCTCGCGCGCCGCGGCGCGCTCCTCCAGGAAGCTGACACCGTGCCCACGGGCGGCAAGTTGCATGTCCCGGGCCGCTTCGGTTTCCTGTGCTGGTGCATGGGGGTCCCACCCTTTAAAGTCCCAGGTGGCCAGCACATTGGCGAACACGCCCGCGCCCGGGCCGTCAATCCACGCCACTAGCTCTTCGTAGTAAGCATCTGGTTTGCGCGGTGCGAGACAGCGCATGACATTGATGCGCCCCTCGTTTCCGGTCAGCGGCAGCGCGTCGTCGTGGTTGGTGGTCAGGATGTAGTGCACAGTGTTGCGGACCTCACGGGCGGGCCTTCCCTTCGGCTCGATGACGACGCGCTCGGCGGAGACCCGGTTCTTGAACACCTCGAAGTTCGCCCGGTCCTTGCCCACCAGACGTACCTCATTGAGGAAAGCGATTCGCCGGTCCAGCAGCGCGTCGTCGAACTTGCAGGTAAGCAGTTTGCCGTCGCCATCCGTCAGCACCATCGACTGGCCGAACACCCGCGCAAGCAGCCGGCCGACCAGGTTCTTGCCGATCCGTCGATTCTCGGAATACAGCAGCCAGGCAGTAGGGATCTTGTCGTCAGGGTGTTGATACAGCCACGCCAGCCAGGACACGAACCGCACCGCCGTCGGCGCGTCCCCGTCCGCCAGGTACAGCAGGTGGTCCCATAGGATCGACATGTCATCGAAGGTGGCTGCCGTTGTGCGCTCCGCCATTTCCAGCTTGCGGATGTGCCATAGGTTGAACACGTCCCGGTCATCGTCACTTTCCGACAGTGCTGTCGGTTCCATTACCAGGTACATGACGACGCGCCGTTCGTGGCCTTTCCACTCCCACCAGATTTCGCCAGCTGGGAGCGATTTCCATTCGATCTTTTCACCGTCGATCTTGGCGACTTGCTCGATGGTGCCGTGACGGCTCTGGATTTGATGTTTCATGCCTTCTTTGGTCAATCGGCAGCCGCGCTTGATGTAGTAGGCATAGACCGCACCGTCTGCAGTCACGAGGATGAAGTCCTCACTGATGTAACGCAGTATCTCGCGCGACTCAGGGTCTATGTCGCCCACTTTGATTGTGGATCGACCGCCTTCCTTAGGGACCATCTTGATCACCGTGGCAGCAGGTGCCGTTGACGATGCTTGCTTGCCCTGCGCTTCAATGCCTGCTGCCACACTGGTCGGATTTTCGCCGAATTTGTGAACGGTGCCGGGCACTACGGACTGCTCGTTGGCTGCTTGGGTTGTCCCAAGAATGGTATGAGGCTTATCGTGTTTTGGTGCCCGTGAGCACAGGGTGCGCAGGTCAAACCCGTTCGCGAGCAAATCAATATCAGCGTTCACGGCGCGCAAGCTTGCGCTCGCAGAACTTGTTATACTATTACCCATCGGAATCACCTCTTAACCCTGGCTGGCTCTAACCCACGCCGGGGTTTTCTTTGCCCGTCGGTTACGCATGCTGCGCAGGGCGCTGTTCAGCCACGCGGGCCGCGATCCAAGCCTGGACTTCTTCCAGAACGAACCGTGATTTGCCTGCACGCCCGTCGCTACGACGCGGTCCCACGCATATCGGGGACGGAAAACCATCGGTTTTGATGAGCACGTAAAGGGTGCGCGGGTTCTTGTAGCCGAGCAGATCGGCAGCAGCCCGAATATCGATGAGGGTGACGTGGGGAGTAGACATGACGGGAACCTCGTAACAAGTCGGCTGGACTGTTCGTGGCGGTTCCCGTGAGTAGAGGGTGCGCGTAAGTTACTTCGAACTCTTACTTAACTACATACCAAAAAATGCACACGCAATACAACAAAGTAAGTGCTGCCGTTCGTCGCTTGGGCTGTCAAGCTTGTGCTTGGGAATCCAACCAATCGGACCACTTCTGTGCAGCCTCGCGCCGCTGCGTTTCCAACTCTGCACGCATGTAGGTATCGCCCAGCGCGCCCGGCACCCGATGGGCCAGCATCAGTTCCAAGGTCATCTGATCGACGCCGAGTTGCTCATAGGCAATCGACTGGAAGCTGGCACGGAAGCCATGAGCAGTGATCTGCCCGCGCTTATACCCCAAGCCGTTGATTAGCGCGGACAGCAGGCTATCTGCCTGTATGTGCCCAGCGGCATTGCCTGGGGACGGGAACACATACCCCCTGCCCTCACACTGCTCGAACAGCGTCCGCAGGATGTGGACCGATTGCGACGCAAGCGGCACAAATTGGATCTTGGGTTTGCCGTCCCTGCCCTTGGTCTTGGTGATGACGTAACGCCATTCTGCCGCGTCCAGGTTCACGTCACGCCAGTGCATCGCGGCCAGTTCAGCAGGACGGCAGGCGATGCGCACCAGCAGCCGCAGCGCGTTGCCTACTGATCCGTTGGCTCCCTCATAAGCATCAAGCCGGCGCATCAGTTCACCAAGGTCTGCGTACTCGGTAGGCTTGGTGAAAGCCGGATGGCTCTCAGCGGCATGATCCGGTAGCAAACCACTCTTGCCCTCAGCCACGTTGCGAGGCACCAGGTCAAGCAGTTCCGCGTACCCCAGCACAGACTTGGTGACGCCCAGCGCATAGCGCGCCATGGTCGGCTTGCGTTTCAACTTCTGAATGATGGTATCGACGTGACTGACCTTGATATCAGCAACAGGCAGATCACCCACGACAGGGTAGATGTGGTTCTCCAGTGCCCGCCCATATTGCTGCAGCGTGCTGGCCGCTAGCTTGGTCTTGGTGGCAAGGTAGCGCTCGGCCACGACCCGGAAAACATGTTCCTGCGCCAGCACCGCTTCCCGCTTGGCCCCCTCAACTGCCTCACGCTTGGCATCTATCGGGTGCCTGCCTTCGTCGATCAGCCCCCTCGCCCGTACCGCTTCATCCCTGGCTTGCTTGAGCGACGTTTGCGGGTAGGCACCGATGGTGTAGCGGTTCTCCTTACCGTCCAGGCGATACTTGAGCCGGAACACCTTTCCGCCCGCCTTGGAGATCTCCAGGTAAAGATACCCGCAGCCCTCGCCACCTACCCGGTGCTTGCCGGGTTTCTTCAGTGCGTCGATCTGCAGGGTAGTGAGCTTGGCGGACATGGGGGCATAGCCTCTCTGGCAGGGGGCAAATTACCCAGCCATTATGCCCCTTTCTGTAGTGATTCCAATGACCAACACGGAACACCACATGACAACGCGATACAACGCAGGCCCCATACAACAAGGCATTAAGAGCATCAGGCCGCTCTAATCCGGCACATGTAGAGGCGCTTCGCCTTCCCGCATGTAATCCGTAGGCATAACCCTTATGCCAATTATATTACCAACTCCGGGGTCTGTGCAGTTGCGGTAGTTATGGCCGGTTTCACGGCGTATTACGCTCCAGCCGCAGCGCTTCCGGGGTAGCCGGCAAGCGCTCGACCACCCGCAGCCGCTCGGGTGCCTGGCTGTCGCGCCAGGCCTTGAAGCGCGCCAGTTCGTCGGCCACGGTCTTCAACACCCAGCCCAGCACGGCGATGTCGTCGAGGAAGCCCACGCCCAGTATCCAGTCGGGGATGGCATCGATAGGGCTGACGAAATACAGCAGTCCGGCGACGATGGTGACCAGCGCCTTGGGGCTGATGGCGCGGTATTCGCCACGCCACCAGGCCAGGCACAGCGACTGCAGCAGCTTCACATCTTCGCGTAGCTGGCCCAGGCGTGGGCCTTTACGCGCCACGGCAAACAGCAAGGCCGGCAACCGGCCGCGGCTAAGCAGGCGCTCTGCCAACGGCAGGAAACGGGCGAAATTCCAGGGACCGCTCATGGAGCCTCCAAGAGGAAAGGTTATCCACATTTATTGTGGATAACCTTGTGAACAGGGCGAATTTTCTGACCTCAGGTGCCTGTCAGGCAAGGGTCCCGGTCAGATCGGGCGTTTTTTACACAACCGTTTCACACCGTGGTGTGTACGCCGCAAACGGTTGGCGTTACAAGCATCCTGCATCTTCAAGCTGCACTTTCTCGGACAGTATCAACAGTCGGGGGTTCGACCAACCCGCCAGGCAAAAACACAAACGCCCCGTGAGAACGGGGCGTTTGCTGAAACCAGCCAGTGTTACTTGGCAGGCTCTTCGGCAGGGGCTTGCGCCTCCGGCTCGGCGCCTTGCAGCTGGGCCGGATCCTTGATGGCGATCAGTTCCAGGTCGAAGACCAGCACCGAGTTGGCCGGGATCAGCGGGCTTGGGCTTTGCGCGCCGTAGGCCAGTTCAGCCGGGATGAACAGCTTGTACTTCTCGCCGACGTGCATCAGTTGCAGGCCTTCGACCCAACCCGGGATCACGCCACTGACCGGCAGGTCGATCGGGCTGCCGCGCTCGACGGAGCTGTCGAACACCTTGCCATCGGTGAGCTTGCCTTCGTAGTGGACGGTGACCACGTCGGTCGGCTTGGGCTGCGGGCCGTCGGCCTTCTTGACCACTTCGTACTGCAGGCCCGAGGCGGTGGTGACCACGCCAGGCTTCTTGGCGTTTTCCTCAAGGAACTTCTTGCCGGCCGAGGCAGCTTCTTCGCTGGCCTTGGCCAGGCGCTCCTCAGCGCGTTTCTGCAGCGAGGTGAAGGCCTCTACCAGCTCTTCATCCTTGATGCGTTGCTCTTTCTTGCTGACGGCGTCTTCGATGCCGAGCGCGACTGCTTTCGAATCAAGGTCTTCCATGCCTTCCTGAGCCAGGCTCTTGCCCATGTTCAGGCCGATTCCGTAGGAGGCTTTCTGTGCCGGAGTCTTCAGCTCGGGGCTGCTGGCCTGTTGATCACAGCCAGCCAGTACCAGGCCAACCAGGGCAACCGCAGCCGCCAAACGATGCTGTTTCATGTGATTTCCTTGTTCATGCGCCATAAGGGCAATCAGGGTAGAAGCCGCGAGCTTATCAGGCGTCCCCAACCCATGGCTACCGGCATAAGAGCAGGAAAAGCCTGATTAGTTCCACCCCTGCCAGCCCTGCCCCACAGCCCTAATTAACGCAAAAGATAGTTCGTTACGCTTTGTATCGACCAAGATATACCATAACGCTATCATCTGCCGCTTTCAGGATACTGGCCCGGGCGCGGCCAGGCTATCTAGAACGGGCTTCAGGGATGCACAATGAGATGGGATGGCGCAGTAACCTTCGGTGATTACTGGCTGGGCTACACCGGCCAGACTGACCAGACCGCTGCCCATGCCCACGTTGCCATCCAGCTGTGCATCGGCTTGAGTCTGGACATCACGGTGGAGTTCGGCGAAGAGGTGGTCACTGCCCCAGGGGTATTGATCGGCCCCTCGGTCAACCACCGTTCGCTGCCCAACCCTGGCCGGGTCGCCTTCCTCTATTTCTATCCCGACGCACCACTGGGGCGTGCGCTGAAAGCCTTGCTCGACGAGAGCGGCAAGGCTGCGGTGAGCGCCGACATCGTCGATTGCGTGCGTCAGGCCGCCAACTTCCATGATGTGGTCGCCGCTCTGGAACTCAAGCTGGTCCCCCCGGAAAGCTTCGACCCACGCCTGTCCAACGCCCTGCACCTGCTGCGCGAAGACTGGGCCGGTATCGGCGCGGTGTCGCGCGCGGCCAGCGCGGTGGGCCTGTCCAGCCCGCGCCTGCGCTTCTTCGCCACCCGCCAGATGGGCGTGCCACTGTCGCAGTGGATCATCTGGCGCAAACTCGAACGTGCCTGCCACGCCCTCGCCCACGACGCCAGCCTCAGCGATGCCGCCATGGCCGGCGGCTTTGCTGACCAGGCTCACCTCACCCGCATGATGCGGCGCATGGTCGGCATGTCGCCGAGCCGCGTTGCAGCCGTGCTGCGCAATACAAGCGATTCATTCAAGAATCAGCAGTTCTAAATCGCCATCATCCCCTCCAGCCCGCGCCACCCGGGGTCTCCACCTCCAGGCGCAGGGCCGCTTGCCGGCCGCCGCCCGTGAGATACAGGCGCACAGGTCGGCTTTTTTAATCGTTCCGATCCTTGGCCCCCTTGCGGCTGCCAGGCAGACGGGCGCCATGGCACATGCCACTTCACCCACCTAGTAAGCAAGGAGTGCTAGCCCATGTCAGGACCCTCGCGGCTGACTGTTTTTCTCACCGGCGGTGCCGGCGTGCTGGGCGATACGTTGATCGACCAGTTGGCCGAGCGTTATCACCTGGTGTGCCTGACCCGCCGTAGCAGCATCAGCCACCCCGGGGTCGAGACCCTGCGCGGTGATATCTGCCAACCGCGCCTGGGCCTGTCCAGCGCGGACTACCTGGCGCTGACCAAGCGCGTCGACTGGGTCATCCACTGCGCAGCCATCACCCGCCTGGACGGCCACGCCGAAGCCGTGTTCTCGGTCAACTACCAAGGCACCGAGCAGGTGCTGGAGTTTGTCCGCGACGCCGACGTGCCGCTGTACCACGTCAGCACCGCCTTCACCCACCCCTGTGACTACCACCCCGGGGTAATGCCCTCGACGCCATACGAAGTGGTCAAGCGCCAGGCCGAAAGCCTGGTGCGTGAGGCCGGCGTACCGGTTTCGATCTTCCGCCCGTCGATCATCATCGGCGACAGCCACAGCGGCCACATGCCGACCCTGCAGGGCTTTCACCTGACCATGGGGCTGATGATGTCAGGCTACCTGCCGATCATCCCCTGCCCGGAAGACGGACGCGTGGATGTGATCGCCCGTGATGTCGCGGCAGCCGGCATTGCCAGCGCCCTGGACCAGCGCCTGATCGGTGACGACTACTTCCTTACCAACGGCCCGCAGGCGCTGGACATTCGCACCCTGCTCGACCTGATGTGCGCGCAAATGCAAGACCAGGGCAAGCCCTTCCAGCGCCCGCGCTGCATGAACCCGGATATCTACGAACGCCTGGTGCGTCCGGTGTTCCTGCCGGCCCTTGAAGAGAACATCCGCGCCGCCCTCGGCCGGGCGACCCAGCTGTGCCGCTACGCCAGCCTGCTGCAGCCGCTGCCCAGCTCGCTGGAGCAACTGCTGCCTGCCCGCCACCTGGCCTGCCGCTCGCCACGCCAGGAACTGGCCCTGACCCTGGCGCGGCTGTCGCCCAAGCTCTCGGCCATGCAACGCATGCTGAAGATTCCGGCAGCGGCCGAGCGCCGCGCCGAACCGGTCCTGGAGGCCTGACCGATGAACAGTTTCATCCCCCTGCCCCAAGGGCTTGATGCCGAACGTGTGCGCGCGCAGTACCGCGACCACGTCAACGCCGGCTATGCGCGCCTGGCGTCGATGATGAACCTGCCCATCGAGGTGAGTGGCGAAGGTGTCTACCTGTTCGACATGGACGGCAACCGCTACCTGGATGCCGGCGGCTACGGCGTGTTCCTGCTCGGGCATTCACACCCCCAGGTGGTCGAGCGGGTGAGCCGGCAGCTGCACAGCCACCCGATGGCCAGCAAGCTCATGCTCAACCCGTTCCAGGCCCAGGCTGCTGCGGCCCTGGCAGCGGTATGCCCACCCCCGCTGCAATACGTGTTCTTCTGCAACTCCGGCACCGAAGCCACCGAGGCGGCGTTGAAGCTGGCCTGGCTCAACGGCTGCCAGCGGGTGATCTCGACCCACGGTGGCTACCACGGCAAGACGCTCGGCGCGCTGGCTGTGACCGGCAGGGCGCTGTATCGCTCACCGTTCAGCGAGCGCCTGGGTGACAGCCACTTCATACCATTCGGTGATGCCGAGGCGCTGCGCCTGCAACTGCAGGCACAGCCTGAGCGAGCCTGCGTGATCCTCGAACCGGTACAGGCCGAAGCCGGGGTGATCGTACCCCCGGCCGGCTACCTGCAGCAGGTGCGCGCGCTGTGCGACCAATACGGTGCAGTACTGATTGCCGATGAAATCCAGTCAGGCATGGGCCGGACCGGGCGCTGGTGGGCTTGCGAGCATGAGGGCGTGGTACCCGACATTCTGCTGGTCGGCAAAAGCCTTTCCGGCGGTTGCGTGCCGGTCAGCGCCATGGTCTGCACCGCCGACATGCAGGCGCCGCTGAACCGCAACCCGCTGATGCACACCTCCACCTTCGGCGCCAACCCACTGGCCATGGCCGCGGTCATGGCCACCCTCGAAGTGATGCAACGCGAGCAACTGGTGGCGCGTGCCGAGGCCCTGGGGCAACGCCTGCAACTGGGCCTGCAGACGCTACTGCGCCAGCACCCCTGCGGCAGCCAGGTGCAGCTGCGCTGCGCCGGCCTGTTGCTGGGCCTGGAGTTCGCCGATGCGGGGCTGGCGGCAAACATGGTCATGCACCTGATCGACCAACGCATCGTGGTCAACCATTCGCTCAACGATCACCGGGTAATTCGCCTGACCCCGCCAGCCCTGTACAGCGACAGCGACGTTGAGTGGCTGCTGGGCGGCTTTGCCCGGGCCATTGCCCGCACCTTCGAATAGGACACCGTAATGAAAGAAGTCAGCCTGAACGCCCATGTTCCCAGCCAGAGCGCCGAACAGGTCTACGCCGCCATCAGCAACTTCAGCGTGTACCCGCAGTTGTGCGAATCGGTGCGCAACATCGAGATCGAGTCGATCCACGAGCACGAGGTGCTGAGCAACTGGGAGGTGAACTTCCACAGCGGCATCCTCAAATGGCAGGAGCGCGATGTCTTCGACCCCGCCAACCTGCATATCCATTTTCGCCAGACCGCGGGCGACATCGACCACTTTTCCGGCTCGTGGCAAGTCAGCGAAACCGCCGAAGGCGCCAGCATCGCCTTCCGCTCCTGCTTCGACCTGGGCTTGCCGATGCTTGCCGACATGCTCGACCCGGTTGCCCGGCAAGCGATCCGCGACAACATCAGCGCCATCATCCATGGCCTGTTCCCGAACAGCCAGATCAAGGATTGATGCCATGCCCTTGTCACTCCTGCAAAACGCCAGGCACGCCCTGCAACGCTTTGCCCCAGGCTTTGCCAACCTGCTGAGCGAATTGCCGTTCGAACAGCGCGAGGCTGCAGGCAGCCCGGTGGTGGACTGGTTCAAGCATACCGGCCCGGTTGCCCTGCTGGTGCCCAAGGCCAGCGGGGGCCTGGGTGCCAGCGCCCGCGAAGCGCTGCACGTGCAGCTGGCCCTCGGTGCCCTGTCGCCCTCGCTGGCCGTGGCCAGCACCATGCATCAGTTTTCCGTGGCGAGCCTGGTCGCCGTGGTGGCCCAGGGCGCAGGCGCCGAAGGCCTGCTGTTGTCGGCCATCGCCCGGCAGCGCCTGCTGCTGGCTTCGGGCTTTGCTGAAGGCGTGCCCGGTGGCGGCATTCTCGATGCCGGCATGGAAGCCGTGCAACTGGCAGACGGCGTGCGCCTGAGTGGCAGCAAGCAACCGTGCAGCCTGAGCACCTCGATGGACCTGCTCACGGCCAGCTTCAGCCGCGCCGGCGAGCATGGCGAAGAACTGATGATCGCGATGATCCCGGCGACCGCACCGGGCATCAGCCACCACCCGTTCTGGGGCAACAGCGCCTTGGCCGGGGCGCAGAGCCTGGAGCTGCGACTGGAGGATGTGTACGTCAGCGACAAGATGATTTTTTCCGCCGGCCTCAAGTCGCAGCTGGGCGATGTGCAGACCATCGGCTTCGTCTGGTTCGAGCTGCTGATCAGCGCCAGCTACCTGGGCGCCTGCATGGGCCTGGTGGAGCGCGCGGTCGACGAGCGCCGCTGGAGCGACCAGCAGCGTGTGCAGCTGGCCTGCCAACTGCAACTGTGCCTGAGCGCCCTGGAAGGCCTGGCGCAGGAAGTGGAGCAGCTGCAAGGCGACGCCGATGACCTGCTGGCGCGCCTGCTGCTGACCCGCTACGGCATCGAGCAACAACTGGCCAGCGCCTCCGACCTGGCCCACCAGATGCTCGGCGGCCTGGCCTTCATCCGCTCGAACCTGGGCTGCGACTGGCTGGCCAGCACCCGCGGCCTGCAGTTCCACCCACCCGGGCGTTTCAGCATGACCGCCAACCTTGACCGCTACCTGCAAGGCGCCACCTTCAGCATTGCCAATGGAGTCACCCTGTGAAACTGCTCAACAAGATCGTCGTCATCACCGGCGCAGCACGCGGCCTGGGCCTGGAAACCGCACGCAAGCTCAAGCGCCAGGGCGCTACCGTGATCGGCATCGACCAGCTCGAACCGCACACCGCGCTGAATTTCGACGCCTACTACCTGCTCGACCTGTGCGACCGCGAACGCCTGGACGAAGCGGCCACCTCGATTCTGGAGCGCTTCGGCGACATCGATATCCTGGTCAACAATGCCGGGGTGCTGACCCTGGAGCGTGGCGAGACGGGGGTGAACGATGACGTGCGCCGCGCCCTCGAAGTGAACCTGCTGGCCCCTTGGCAGCTGACCTCGCGCTTGCTGCCGGCGCTGCTGCGCAAGCACGGCAAGGTGGTCAACGTATCGTCGCTGTTTGCCCTGGTGAACGCGCCCTATGTGGCCGCCTACGCCACCAGCAAGCGGGCCATGAGCGCTTATTCGGACGTACTGCGCATGCAGTACCCAGGCCAGCTCGACGTGGTCACGGTGTTCCCCGGTTTCATCGACACGGCCATCCACGACCCGGCCGAGCGGGTCGGCCTGTCGGTCAAGCGCCTGGTCAGCTTCAAACGTGGCGAACGGGTGCTGCTGTCGCTGGAGGAAAAGCTTGATGACGCCAGCAATGGCCTGGTCCGCGCCTGCACCCAGGCGGGCCTGCGCAACCGCGGCCTGACCTTCCTCGGCAGCGTGGCCATGTACACCGCCCGTTGGATGCCGAGCCTGGTCGACGCCTTCATCAGCCTGCGCCTGCGCAGCCTGAGCAAGGCCGGTCAGCTGTCGCTCAAGCCCGAACTGATCGACTGAGGCCGGGCCGATGACGCAACTGGCACTGGACAAGCCCACGCTACGCCCGGCGCGCAGCCTGCTGACGCCGTCCGCCCTGGAAACCACCCTGGTGGTCGGCTATGCGTTGCTGCTGTTCGCCGTACCGCTGGCGCTACTGGTGGCGATTGTCGACCAGGCTCCGCAGGCATGGCCGCTGGCTTTGCCGCTGCTGCTGCCGGCGGGCTACGGTCTGTTCCTGATGGGCATCCTGGGCCACGAGGGTTTCCACTTCAACCTCAGCGACAACCGCCTGTTCAGCTGCCTGCTGGCGGTGCTGCTGAGCTCGATGCTGACCGGCTTCTGCGTCACCGGCTACTTCGTCGACCATTGGCAGCACCATCGCCACAACGGCGGCCCCAAGGACCCGGACTGGCGCCTGCTGCGGCGTTATCGTCTGGCCGTCACCCGGCTGCTGGTGTCGCGCCTGCATGCCACCGGGTGGTACCTGGTGCAGACCGTGCGCCTGGCCCTGCCTGGTGCCAAGGTCAGCGGCACGCTGCCTTTGCCGGACACCCAGGTGCGCCTGCTGGCCAGGGCCAACCTCGCCTGCCAACTGTTGTGGCCGGCACTGTGGCTGGCGCTGGCAGCGCAGTGGCCGGTGCTGCTGCCCGCCGTGGCCGGGTGCCTGCTGCTGGCGCTGCTGGTGTCCGCCCTCAACGCCTACCAGGAGCATGCCTTCGAGGCCAGCGTTGCACTGCCGGTGGCCCGCTCGCGCACAGCGTGGCTCAGCACCCTGCTGCACCTGGGCTCGAACTATCACCTGGAGCACCACCTGTACCCGCGGGTGCCGTGCTGGCGCCTGCCACGCCTGCATCGCCAACTGCTCGCCAGCGGTTGGTACGACGGCCGCCAGGCGCTGCTCGAACCGCGTTTCTTCGGCGCCCTGCGCTACTGCAAGGCACGTTTCCCCTATGCCGGCGCCTGGCAAGCAATGCCACCGCCTGGCCGCAGCGGGCAATGACCCGCGCCCGCTGCACACCCCTCACACTCATGGAGCCGAGTATGTCTTTTGACGTAGATGCATTGATTGAAAACGAACGCCGCACCCTGCTGGCACACCCGCTGTTCGCCCGTATCAGCTCGCTGGACGACGTACGCCTGCTGATGGAGAACCACGTCTTTGCGGTGTGGGACTTCATGACCCTGCTCAAGCGCATCCAGCGCGACCTGACCTGCGTGACGCTACCGTGGTTGCCGCCACGCCACATCATTGCCGCGCGGCTGATCAACGAGATCGTCACCGGCGAGGAGACCGACGAGCACCCTGCCGGTGGCTTCATCAGCCACCTGGACCTCTACCTGGCCGCCATGGACGAGATCGGCGCCGACACCGGGCCGTTCCGCCAGTTCCAGGCCCTGCTGCAGGCCGGCGTGCCGCTGGCCCAGGCGTTGACCACCGTCGATATTCCGCTGCCGGCCAAGGTGTTCGTCAGCAAGACCCTCGATGTTGCCCTGCATGGCTCGACCGAGCAGGTGTTGGCGTACTTCTTCTTCGGCCGCGAAGACATCATCCCCGACATGTTCGGCGGCCTGCTGCAGCGCTGGGCCATCGATGAAGCCAGCGTGCCGATGCTCACCTACTACCTCAAACGCCATATCGAGATGGACGGAGACGATCACGGCCCGGCGGCCAAGCGCATCATCGCCGAGATCGTCAGCGAGCCCGCGCAGCAAATGGCCCTGGCCAAAAGCGCTGGCGACGCGCTGGTGGCCCGCACCGTGCTGTGGGACGGCGTGCTCGAGCTGCTGCACCAACGCGCCACCGCTATCGCGCAGGGCAACTGCGTGGCCGCC
Source organism: Pseudomonas sp. 8_5_2 (assembly GCF_059295255.1). NCBI lineage: Bacteria > Pseudomonadati > Pseudomonadota > Gammaproteobacteria > Pseudomonadales > Pseudomonadaceae > Pseudomonas > Pseudomonas sp. 8_5_2. The sequence goes on along the minus strand of NZ_CM181238.1, from coordinate 1,395,335 downwards.
GCCAGCTGAGTACTGCCCCTTGCCTGCGCCCACCGCGAGCAAGGGGTAATGGCCTACAACGACAAGGACGAGAGCGTGTGACATGGTGAAAGGCAAATACGCCAAGCTGGCGGTATCGGCGCTGGTCATCGCAGGCCTGGCAGCATTGGGCGTGCAACGCTGGCAATACGCACGGCAGTACGTCAGCACCGACAACGCCGAAGTGGAAGGCGTGATCATTCCCATCCGGGCCAGGCTCAGCGGCGTGGTGGTGCAGGTGCCGGTGCACGAGAACACGCGGGTGAAGCAAGGCGACCTGCTGTTCCAGGTGCGTGAGGACGAATACCAGCAACGGGTCGAACAGGCCCGGGCCAACTACCTGGGCGCGCTGGTGACCACCGGGCAAGGCGGCATGCCCGGCCTGATGGACAGCCAGGTCCGCAGTGCGGCGGCACGCAGCCAGGCGGCGCAAGCCACCATCGGGCAACTGGTGGCCAATGTCGAGCAGGCCCGCAGCGACTACCAGCGCACGCAACGCCTGGCCGGGCAAGGGGTGGTCAGCACCCAGGACCTGGAAGCCGCACGGGCGCGCTTCAACGCCCTGAACCACCAGTTGCAGGCAGCCCGCGACAACTCCACCGCCGCCCGCGAAGGCACCCTGGCCAACGAGGCGGCACTGAAAGTGGAGGAGTACCGGATCAAGGCCGCCGAATCGGCACTGGCGCTGGCCCGCATCGAGCTGCAGGACACCCGGCAGGCTTCGCCGCGCGGCGGGGTGATCGTGCACAAGGATGTGCAGCCAGGGCAGTTCGTGGTCGCCGGGCAAAAGCTGCTGAGCCTGGTCAGCACCGAGCACATGTGGGTGGTGGCCAACTTCAAGGAAACCCAGATCGGCCGTGTCCGCGTCGGCCAACCGGCGCGCATCAGCGTCGACGCCTTTCCGGGGCAGCACTTCGAAGGTGTGGTGCACAGCCTGGTGCCGGCCACCGGGGCGCGCTTCTCGCTACTGCCGCAGGAAAACGCCACCGGCAACTTCACCAAGGTGGTGCAGCGCATGCAGGCGCGAATCGAGTTCCGCGAGCTGCCCACGTCCATGCAGCAGGCGCTGGGCCAGGGCATGAGTGTGTTCGTCGAGGTTGATACCCGCGACAGCGGGCAGCCCCTATGAAGTCGCCCTGGCTGGTGGCGGTGACCGTCACCTTGATCTCGATGATGGAATTGCTCGACGTGACCATCGTCAACGTCGCCATTCCCAGCCTGATGGGTAGCCTGGGGGCTTCGGTGGACGAGATCTCCTGGGTCTCGACCGGCTATATCGTCGCCAACGTGGTGATCCTGCCAGCCAGCGGCTGGCTGTCGGCGTGGTTTGGCCGGCGCCGCTATTACCTGGTGTCGTCGGCGCTGTTCGTGCTGGCGTCGCTCGGTTGCGCCATGTCCCAGGAGCTGTGGCAGATGGTGTTGTGGCGGGTGGTGCAGGGTTTGGCCGGCGGCGGCCTGCTGGGCATCTCGCAGGCGATCATCTATGACGTGTTCCCCAAGGAAAAGGTCAGCTCGGGCCTGGCCTTGTACGGGGTCGGGGTAATGATGGGGCCCACCCTCGGCCCTTCGGTGGGCGGCTACCTGATCGACGAGTTCTCCTGGCACTGGATTTTCCTCATCAACCTGCCCATCGGCGCGCTGGCGCTGCTGCTGGCCTGGCTGTGCGTGAACGACTCGCCCAACGAACGGCGCCCGCAAAGCATCGACTACCTGGGTTTCGTACTGCTCGCGGTGGGTGTCGGCAGCTTGCAGATCCTGCTGGAACGGGGCGAGCACTGGGACTGGCTGGAGTCGGACCTGAGCCTGTTGTGCCTGGCCCTGGCACTGCTTGGCCTACTGGGCTTCTGCTACTGGGAACGACGGGTCGCCAACCCCATCGTCAACCTGGCGCTGTTCAACAACCGCGAATTCCTGCTGGGTTCGGTCTGTGCCTTCTGCGTCGGCTTCGGCCTGTACAGCACGCTGTTCATGGTACCGCTGCTGTTGCAGACGCTGCTCGAACAAAGCGCCTATCAGAGCGGCCTGGTGATCTTCCCCGGGGCCTTGGCCAGCGCTGTCAGCACCCTGGTGATCGGCAAGCTGTCGCAGGAAAACCGCATTGATGAGCGTTACTTCATTTGCGTGGGCATCCTGGTCTACGGCTATGCCATGTATCTGCACACCCAGTTCACCCTGCAAAGCAACCCCGACACGTTGTACTGGCCGCTGATCATCCGTGGTTTCGGCCTGGGCATGATCTTCGTGCCACTGACCAACCTGGCCATGCGCCAACTGCCGGCACAGCTGATCTCGGTGGGCTCCGGCGTGCTCAACCTGATGCGCCAGCTGGGTGGCAGCGTCGGTATCGCCATCGCCGCCACCCTGCTCACGCGCTTCTCCTGGGCGCGTTACCGCCAGCTCGCCGAGCATGTCGACGAAAACCGCCTGCTCGCCAGTGGCTGGGACCTGGCCAGCCTTGACCCGCGGCGGCTGTCCACCGACCTGCTCGGCGCCGACCAGGCCAACGCCCTGCTGGCCTTCGTCCAGGCCCGGGAGCAGGCGCAGATGCTCGGTTTCAGCATGCTCTTCGGCCTGCTTGGCGTGGTGATGCTGATCGGCGTGCCCATGGTGCTGCTGATGCGCAACCCCCGCCAACCCAAGCCCTCACTTGCAAAGGAGTCCGTGACGTGTTCGGACAATGCACACCCCTCCGCCTAGCCGTGCTGGTGCTGTCGCTGATCTGCGCCAGCCCCGTTCAGGCCCGCGACCTGTACCAGACCTACCAGCAGGCGCTGGGGCATGACATGGCCTATGCCGCCGCCCAGCAACGCCAGCTGGCGGCTGCGCAAAAGGCCCCGCAAGGGCTGGCCAGCCTGCTGCCGCACCTTTCACTGGAAAGCGGCGCAGCCTGGGTCGACCGCGAACACAGTGGGGCCGCCCGACGCAACCGGGACAACTCCAATGCCTACGCGCTGGTATTGATCCAGCCGCTGCTGCGCTGGCAGAACGTGATTGGCCATGAACAGGGCAAGGCCCTGGCCACAGCCGGCGAGATCGACCTGCTCGCCGCCCGCCAGGACCTGATGCTGCGCGTGGCCGACAGCTACTTCGAACTGCTGCTGGCCGAAGACCAGTTGGCGACCAGCCGCCAACAGGTACACACCCTCGGCCAGCAACTGGACAAGGCGCAGCGTTTTCGTCGCGAGGGCTCGGGCACCGAGAACGAGGTGCAGCGCATCCAGGCCCGCTACGACCTGGCGCAGGCCGAACAGATAGCTGCCGGCAATGCCCTGCGCCTGAATCAACAGGCGTTGGCCCGGCTGACCGGCAGCACGCCGGGCGAGCTGGCCAGGCTGGATGAGCAGGTGGCGTTCAGTGGCCCGCAACCGGCCCGCCTGGATGCCTGGACCGAACAGGCGCGCCAGCACAACCTGAAGGTGCAGGCCGCCGAAGTACGCCAGCTTATCGCCGAACAGGAAGTGCACAAGCAACAGGCCGGCCACTTGCCAACCCTCGACCTGGTGGCCGCACATGGCCGCTTTGCCTCGGTGGGTGGCAGCCTCTACGACGTCACCGTACCCGAGGAGAAATACACCCAGACCGTGGTCGGCGTGCAACTCAGCGTGCCGCTGTATGCCGGTGGCGGCACCCAAAGCCGCACCCGCGAGGCGCGTGCCCTGCAGGGCGCCGCCGAGGACGAACTGGAAGATGCCCGGCGCGAGGCCGACTTCATGGCCCGCCAGGCCTACCTGAACCTGACCGGCGGCATCAGCCAGTACCAGGCGCTGAAACAGGCCTTGCGTTCCAGCCAGAGTGACCTGCGCATTACCACCCATGCCTTCGAGGCCGGTGCGCGGATCAGCAGCGATGTGCTGGATGCCGAACAGCAGGTCACCCGCACCCAGCTGCAACTGGCGCGTCAGCGCTACGCAATCATGCAGGCACAGCTACGGCTGATGGCGGCCAGCGGCAGCCTCGGCGACGACAACCTCAAGGCCCTCAGCGCCCTGCTCACGGCGCGGGTTCAAGGGTAGGCACCTTCACGGTACTGCCCCGCCACCTCGCGCAGCACCTCGCACATCCACTGCCCCGGCAGGCTCTGCGGCAAGGCGGCATTGCGGCAGATGCCCACCGAGCCGCCGGGCTCGCGCACACCCAGGTCGAGCTCGACCAGGTCGCCACGGCGCAGGTCGAGCAGCACCGCATCGCGCGGTGCCACCCACAGCGCATCGCTGCCCAGCAGGTAGCGCCGGCTCAGGGCCAGTGACAGGGTTTCCAGGCGCTGCGCCGGCATCTGGATGGCGCACTGCACGAACAGGCTGTCGGCGTGCTGGCGGATGGTGGTGCCCGCAGGCGGCAGCACCAGCGGGTAGCGGCCTACCTGGGTGCGCTCTACCGGCGAGCTGGCCAAGAGCGGGTGGCCGGGCCGCACCACCAGGCTCATCGATTCGCTGTACAAGTGCTCGAACGACAGGCCCTGGATTTGCGGGCTGTCGGTCATGCGCCCGACCACCAGTTCCAGCTCGCCCAGGCGCAGCTGGCCGAGCAGTTGTGCGCTGACCCCGGTGACCACGCTGATCACCAGCGCTTCATGGCGCTGGTGCAGGCGGCACAGCACCTCGGGCATCAGCAGGCCTTCGACGGTGGAGAGCACGCCAATGCGCACCTGCGACGGCGCCCGCGCTTCACCCCGCAGGCTGCTGACACCGTCGCGCAGGGCTTGCACGCTGGGGCCGGCATAACGCATGAAACGCGTACCGGCGGGGGTCAGTTCCACACCTTGGCGGCTGCGTGAAAACAGTCGCGTTTCCAGCAGCGCTTCGAGCTCCTTGAGGGTTTTCGAGATGGCCGGCTGGCTGATTGCCAGGCTGTCGGCCGCCCTGGCCAGGCTGCCCTGCCGGGCAATCTCCAGGAAGCACAGCAGGTGGCGGTACTTGATGCGGGTGTCGAGGTTCATGCTGGCAAGCTTACCGCATCGCCACCTGCGGCGTATCCGGGTCGCGCTGCTGGCGGCGGAACTGCCCGGGTGGCAGGCCGTGGATCTGGCGGAAACGTCGGGAAAAGTAGGCTTCGTCGGCAAAGCCACACAGCCGTGCCACCTCGCCCACCGGGCGGCTGCCGTTGAGCAGGTAGTTGCGTGCGGCGTGCATGCGCCGCTCCAGCACCAGCTCGCTGAAGGTCTTGCCGATTTCCTTGCGCAACCAGTGGGTCAGGTAGGTGGGCGACAGGTAGGTGGCGGCGGCGACCTTCTGCAGGTTCAGGTCGGGGTCGTCGATATGCCGGCGCAGGTATTCGCTCATGCGGCCCAGCGCAGCGCGGCGGCTGAGCTGCGCTGCATTGCTGTCGGCCAGTTCACGCAGCGGCTCGGCATACAGGCCACAGACCTGGCCGATCAGTTGCAGCAACAGGCCCTTGAGGATTTCGCGGGTGCCGAAGCGGCGGTTGGCATCCAGTGCACGCATGCGGTCGAGAACTTGCCGCAGCTCGGCAAAGTCGGCCTCGCCCAGGCAAAAGTCGAGATGCTCCTGAAAGCGGAACGGTGACAGCTCCGGCGCCTGCAGGATCGACACCTCTTCCAGATCCATCGGGTCACAGGCCAGGTGCGGCAGCAGGAACGTCTGGGAGAAGTTGATCACCACAAAGTCACTGTCGAGCGGGTGCGGAATCACATGCACCCGGTGCGGCAGGATGAAGGCCAGGGTGTTGCGCTTGAAGGGGCGCTGCACGCTGCCGATGTGTTGCACCGTGTCACCGCCGAAGTTGACCTGGATCTGGAAGTACTCGTGGCGATGCGGCGAGGTTTCGGCGGGGCGCCCGCGCTGGTCGCGGATGTAGAAGTCCATCAGCTCGCTGCGCTGCTGCATGACGTAGGTCGGGACCTCGCGCTTTGGGGGCATTGGGCTGGCTCCAGGTTCTAGGTAAAAAGTTGCCTGTGCGGGCCTCTTCGCGGGTAAACCCGCTCCCACAGGTACAGCGCAGCTCCCAAATCATGTGCTGACTCTGTGGGAGCGGGTTCACCCGCGAAGAGGCCCGACGAGGCAAGGCAAGTTGTACGATGTCCAAGCTTTTCAAATTAAACCTGTCTGCAAAAAACCGCGCAACCTTGAACCCCCACAGCCCTCTAAAAATGCGACACCCAGCAGAAAAAACAATCAAAACCCCGCCTTCCGATTTTTTTGGACAGTTCAGCCCTCCCCCGCCTTTAGTGAAAAAAACGGTCTAAAACCAACGTTGCATTCAACAAGTCGTACGACCACCTTAGTAAAGGGACTGCAGCCCAACCTCTATCAACAACAACAAACGAGGTCGACTCATGTCGAGCACGCCTACCCCCCGCGCCGCGTCGTCGTACGCGCTGGACGCGGCCCCTGCCCAGCGCCTGCCCACCCGCCGCCGCTGGTTCATGCTGTCGCTGCTGCTGGTGGCGACCATCATCAACTACGTCGACCGGGTGAACATTTCCATCGCCGCGCCGTTCATGGCCAAGGACTTGGGCCTGGACAAGGTCGAGATGGGCCTGATCTTCTCCGCCTTCGCCTGGACCTACGCCCTGGCCCTGGTGCCGGCAGGCTTCATCGCCGACCGCTTCGGCTCGCGCCTGACCTACGGCGTGTCGCTGATCAGCTGGTCGGCGGTGACCGTGGCCCAGGGCCTGGCCAGCGGCTTTGCCTCGCTGTTCGGCCTGCGCCTGGCGGTCGGCGCCATGGAAGCCCCGGCCTTCCCGGCCAACAGCCGCGCCGTCACCGTGTGGTTCCCCGCCCGCGAGCGCGGCATGGCCAGCAGCATCTACGTGTGCGGCCAGTACCTGGGCACTGCGCTGTTCACCGGCGCCCTGCTATGGCTCGCGACGACCTACGACTGGCGGCATGTGTTCTACAGCACCGGCCTGGTCGGCATCGTGTTTGGCGTGGTGTGGCTGTTCCTGTACCGCGACCCGCTGAACTGCAAGAAGGTCAGCAAGGAAGAGCTGGCCTACATCGAGAACGGCGGCGGCCTGATCAAGAGCAGCCAGGAACGCACCCGTTTCGACTGGCGCCAAGTGGCCGAGCTGTTCCGCTACCGCCAGGTGTGGGCGATCTGCCTGGGCAAGTTCGCCAGCACCTCGGCGCTGTACTTCTTCCTCACCTGGTTCCCCACCTACCTGATCGAAGAGCGCCAGCTGACGTTGATCAAGGTCGGCATCTTCGCGGTCATGCCATTCATCGGGGCCACGGTCGGCATCCTGCTGGCGGGCATCGTCTCCGACCTTCTGATCCGCAAGGGCTACTCGCTGTCGTTCGCCCGCAAGCTGCCGCTGGTGGTGGGCTCGATGCTGGGCATGTCGATCGTGCTGGTGAACTTCACCGACTCGAACGTGCTGTGCATCGCCGTCCTCACCCTGGCGTTCTTCGCCCAAGGTATCGCTTCGTCGTCATGGGCGGCGGTGTCGGAAGTGGCCCCCAAGGAGCTTATCGGCCTGACCGGCGGGGTTACCAGCCTGGCCGCGAACATTGGCGGCATCGTCACGCCGATCGTGATTGGCGCGATCGTGCATGCCAGCGGTTCGTTCGCCATGGCGTTCTGGTTCATTGGCGGGGTGGCGTTGATGGGGACGCTTTCGTATTCGCTGCTGCTTGGGAAGCTGTATCGCATTGAGCTGAAGACGGCTGACTGAGCCTGAGGTGTTGTGGCTGTACTGGCTTCTTCGCGGCTAAAGCCGCTCCTGCAGGGGTAGCGTCAACCCCGAGGGCACACCGTCCCCCTGCAGGAGCACCTTACCCGCGAAGAGGCCAGCACAGGTTACTTGGATAGTCCAACCCAACCCCGCTTTCGTCCAACTTTGCCGGCCAGCCTGTGACATACGCTGGCCACTCCAGAACGGAGGATCCACCCATGACTTACCTGTTCAACCCGCCGGCCATCGTCAGCCTGCCGATCCGCGGCAGCGATGCGCGCTTTCCGGTCGGCCGGGTGTTCTGCCTGGGCCGCAACTACCCATGGCCGGAAACCTACGGCCCGGCGCCACAGGAGCCGGTGTTCTTCATGAAACCGGCAAGCAATGTGGTCGAGGCAGCGGGAGAGCTGCCCTTCCCGCCGCAGACCGACGAGTTCTGCCACGAAATCGAGCTGGTCGCGGCCATCGCCAAGGGCGGTGCCAACATTGCCCCGGAACATGCCCTGGAACACGTGTTCGGCTTTGCCGCCGGCCTGGACATGACCCGTCGCGATCACCAGCGCAAGGCCAAGGCCGAGGGCCTGCCATGGGAAGCGGCCAAAGTGTTCGAGGCATCGGCACCCATGACCGCCATCGTCCCCGCCAGCGAATGCGCCTGGCCGCTGAATGCGGCGCTGTGGCTGCAGGTCAATGGCCAGGAGCGCCAGCGCGCGCACCTCAGTCAGCAGACCTGGGCGTTGGCCGAAGTCATCAGCCGGCTGTCCCGCCAGCTGCCGCTACGCCCGGGCGACCTGATCATGACCGGCAGCCCGCCCGGCGTGGCGCCGCTGAACCCGGGCGACACGATCCATGCCGGCATCGACGGTATCGGCGAACTGCACCTGCGCGTCGGCCCCCGCCCTGTCGGGCAAGCCGCCAACGCTGCCTGATTCCCCTGGAGTGACGAAATGAAGCAGAACAAGAAAATCGCTTTGGTCACCGGCGCCAGCAGCGGCATCGGCCGCGCGGTCGCCCTCGCCTTGCTGGAAGACGGCTTCAGCCTGGTCCTCGCCGGGCGCCGCCGCGAACCGCTGCAAGCAGTCGTCGAACACGCGCAGGCAGCGGGCGGTGAAGCCATGGCTGTACCCACTGACGTGCGCGATGAACAGAGCGTCGCGCAGCTGTTCGCCACCATCGAGGAGGTACATGGCCGCCTGGACGTGATCTTCAACAATGCCGGCATCAACGCCCCCGCCGTACCGGTCGACGAGCTACCGCTGGAAAACTGGCGCAACGTCATCGCCACCAACGTCGACGGGGTGTTCCTCTGTGCCCGTGCGGCCTTCGGCCTGATGCGCCGCCAGCAGCCGCAAGGCGGGCGGATCATCAACAACGGCTCGATCTCGGCGCATACCCCGCGCCCGTTCACCGCGCCCTACACCGCCAGCAAGCATGCGGTGCTGGGCCTGACCAAGGCACTGGCGCTGGATGGCCGGCCTTACAACATCGTCTGTAGCCAGGTGGACATCGGCAACGCCCTGACCGAGCTGTCCGAACGCATGACCCGTGGTGTGCGCCAGGCCAATGGCGAGATCGCCGCCGAGCCGATGCTCGACGTGCGCCATGTGGCCGACGCGGTGCGCTACATCGCCGCGCTGCCGCTGGACGCCAACGTACTGAACATGACCGTGATGGCCAGCAACATGCCATTCGTTGGCCGTGGCTGAACCTTGTTTTCGATGAGCCCTGTTCCTGATGGAGTGACCGATGAAACCAGAAGTCCTGCAACTTAGCCCGATCCTCATCCCGCAGATCCGTGAGCGCCTTGAACAGTTGTTCACCGTACACCGCTACTACGAACAGGCCGACAAGGAGGCCTATGTCAGCCAGCATGCCGACAATATTCGCGGCGTGATCACCGGCGGCCACACTGGTATCAGCCAGGCGCTGATGGCGCGCCTGCCCAATCTGGAAGTGATTGCGGTCAACGGTGTCGGCACCGACGCGATCGACCTGGCCTACGCCCGCGACCGCGGCATCCAGGTGACAGCGACCATCGGTGCCCTAACCGAAGACGTCGCCGATCTCGCCATCGGCATGCTGATCGGTTTGTGCCGGGGTATCTGCACCGGTGACCGTTTCGTGCGCGCCGGCCATTGGGCCACCAGTCCCACGCCGCTGGCGCCGTTGCCGCTGGCCCGTCAAGTGTCGGGCATGCGCGTGGGCATCGTCGGCATGGGCCGGGTCGGCCGCGCGGTGGCGCAGCGGGCGGCCGCGTTCGGTTGCCCGATTCGCTACACCGACCTGCAGGCGCTGGATGTGCCTTACGGCTTCGAGGCCGACCTGCTGCAGCTGGCCAAGGACAGCGATGCGCTGATCCTTGCAGCGGCGGCCGACAAGGGTGAGGCGCTGATCAATCGCGACGTGCTGCGGGCCTTGGGCAGCGAGGGTTACCTGATCAACATCGCGCGCGGCAAGCTGGTGGATGAGCCCGCCTTGACCGCTGCGTTGCAGGCCGGCGAGATCGCGGGGGCGGGGCTGGATGTGTTTGCCGATGAACCGCGAGCGCCCGAGGCGTTGTTCGAGCGTGAGGATGTGGTGCTGCAGCCGCATCGCGCCAGTGCCACGGTGCAGACCCGCACGCGCATGGGCGAGATGGTGGTGGCCAGCCTGGTGGATGTGTTTGCCGGGCATAAACCTCAAGGGCTGGTGATCTAGGCCACCTGTCCCGGCCTCTTCGCGGGTAAACCTGCTCCTGCAACGGGACGCGATCTGTCAGGAGCGGGTTTACCCGCGAAAGGGCCGGCACGGGCAATGCACCATGATCAGGCTACCGCCAATTCCACCCACTCACCCTTCAACCGCACCGGCCACACCCGCAACCGCTGGCCCCCATCATCCAGGCATGCCCCGCTCTGCAAGCTGAAGCGCTGCTTGTACAACGGCGCGGCCACAACCAGTTCCCCTTGCACGCTACCGACCAGCCCGCGGCCGATGATGTTGGCGCCGGAGCGTGGGTCGCGGTTGTCCACCGCGTACAGGGTTTGGGCTTGCCCAGGAAGATAGAACAGCGCGACCTGGGCACCGTCGAGCCACACCACCACGCCAGAATCGGCCACCAGGTCTTGCGCCCGGCATACCGCCTGCCAGTTTTCGCGGGTTTTCACAGCAGCATTGGACAGATTCATCAGACAGCCTCCTCGACAGTAGGGATCAGGTGCAACGGCGCCGCCGGTCGGCGTTGTTCACGTTCGCGCACGAAATGTACGTCCGGGTCGGCGCGATGGTCGTTGACGAAGGTGCGGAAGCGCTTGAGCTTTTCCGGGTCGTTGAGGGCGTTGGCCCATTCGCATTCATACTGCTCGACCACATGCTGCATCTGCGCCTCCAGCTCGTGGGCCAGGCCCAGGCTGTCGTCGAGGACCACCTGCTTCAGGTAGTCCAGCCCGCCCTCCAGGTTCTCGCGCCACACCGACGTGCGCTGCAGCTTGTCGGCGGTGCGGATGTAGAACATCAGCACGCGGTCGATCAACCGCACCAGGGTCTCGTCGTCGAGGTCGGTAGCGAACAGTTCGGCATGCCGCGGGCGCATGCCGCCATTGCCACACACGTAGAGGTTCCAGCCCTTGTCGGTGGCGATCACGCCGATGTCCTTGCTCTGCGCCTCGGCACATTCGCGGGTGCAGCCAGATACCGCGAACTTGAGCTTGTGCGGGCTGCGCAGGCCCTTGTAGCGGTCTTCCAGGCGCAGGGCCATGGCGACACTGTCCTGCACGCCGTAGCGGCACCAGGTGCTGCCCACGCACGACTTCACCGTGCGGGTCGACTTGCCATAAGCGTGGCCGGTCTCGAAACCGGCTTCGATCAGCTCGCCCCAGATCAGCGGCAACTCGTGCAACTGGGCGCCGAACAGGTCGATGCGCTGGCCGCCGGTGATCTTGGTGTACAGGTCGTACTTTTTCGCCACCTGGCCGATGACGATGAGCTTGTCGGGGGTGATTTCACCTCCCGGAATACGCGGCACCACCGAGTAGGTGCCGTTCTTCTGCATGTTGGCCATGAAGGTGTCGTTGGTGTCCTGCAGCGGCACCAGCGCCGGGTCCATGATCGGCTGGTTCCAGCACGAGGCGAGGATGTTGCCCGCTGCCGGCTTGCAGATGTCACAGCCAGTGTGGCCTTTGCCATGGCGTTCGAGCAGTTGGTTGAAGGTACGGATGCCCTCCACCCGCACCAGGCCATACAGCTCCTGACGGGTGTAGGCGAAGTGCTCGCACAGGCTCTTGTCCACCGCCACGCCACGGGCAGTCAGCTCGTGTTCGAAGACTTGCTTGAGCAGGGCCGCGCAACCCCCGCAGCCGGTCGCGGCCTTGGTGCAGCCCTTGACCGCAGCGAGGTCGCTGCAACCGCTGTCGATGGCGGCGCACACCGCGGCCTTGCTGACGTTGTGGCAGGAGCAGATGGTCGCGCTGTCGGGCAACGCATCGGCGCCCAGGGCCGGCGCGCCACCGCCTTGCGGCAGGATCAACGCTGCCGGGTCGGCCGGCAGGGCGATAGCGTTCTGGGCGTACTGCAGCAGGGTGTCGTAGTAACTGTTGTCGCCGACCAGCACCGCACCCAGTACCCGCTTGCCGCTGGCATCCACCACCAGCCGCCGATAGGCGCTGTTGGCTTCGTCGATGAAGCGGTAGCTGCGTGCGCCCGGCGTGGCGCCGTGGGCGTCGCCGATCGAGCCGACATCCACGCCCAGCAGCTTGAGCTTGGTCGACATATCGGCACCGCTGAATGCCACCGCCGCCTCATCCATCATCAACGCTGCCAGGTTGCGCGCCATGCTGTAGCCCGGGGCGACCAGGCCGAACACGCTGCCGTTCCACGAGGCGCACTCGCCAATGGCGAAGATGCGCGGGTCGCTGCTGCGGCAGTGGTCGTCGATTACCACGCCGCCCCGCGCGGCGATGTCCAGGCCGCAGGCACGGCCCAGGGCATCTTGCGGGCGAATGCCGGCGGAGAACACGATCAGGTCGGTTTCCAGGTGCTCGCCGCCATCGAAGTTCATGCGATAGCGGTAGGCCTCACCGGCACTGATCGACTGGGTGGCGCGCGACAGGTGCACACCCACGCCCAGCGCTTCGATCTGCGCCTTGAGCGCGGCACCGCCTTCGCCGTCCAGTTGCACCGGCATCAGCCGGGGCGCGAACTCCACCACATGGGCTTCCAGGCCCAGCGACTTCAGGGCGTTGGCGGCCTCCAGGCCAAGCAGGCCACCACCGACCACCACGCCACGGCGGGCATCGGCGGCAGCAGCGCGAATGGCATCAAGGTCGTCAAGGCTGCGGTAGACCAGGCGGGCATGGCCGCTGGAGCCTTCGATCGGCGGTACGAAGGGGTATGAACCAGTGGCCAGCACCAGGTGGTCGTAGCCGTAACGGCCCTCGCTGGTGATCACCTCGCAACGCTCGCGGTCGATTTCCAGCACGGCTTCGCCCAGGTGCAGGTGAACGCCGTTAGTGTTGTAGAAATCGTGCTCGCACAGGGCCAGGGTTTCGGCACAGCTGCCAGCAAAGTACTCGGACAGGTGCACGCGGTCGTAGGCGCGCTGGCGTTCTTCACCAAACACCCGCACCTCGAAGCGCTGCAGGGCGCCACGGCTGACCAGTTGCTCGACGCAATGGTGGCCGACCATGCCGTTGCCGACGATGACCAGTCGCTGTTGTTGCGCGCTGCTCGCTGTTGCCTTCATAAGCCGATCCTCGATCAAAAAAAAAGCGCCTGGAGCCGAAGCTCCAGGCGCCTTTGCCTGTATTCATCACGGTGTGCCGCCGGGTTGATCGCCGTTGATCAGCGGGGCTTGTTGTAGTGGAGATAAAGCAGGGACTGTGCCAATTGCCTTGCCTGTGCCGGCCTCTTCGCGGGTGCCCCCCTCCCACGGGGGCTCCACAGGCTCTCAGGCTTGCACAGTACCTGTGGGAGCGGGCTCACCCGCGAAGAGGCCGGCACAGGCATGCACATTCACAGTGCACATCACCCCATCCCGGTGCACTCAGTACACATCCCGCCGATAACGCCTGGCCTTGCTCAAACCTTCGACATAGGCAGCCGCCTGCGCCGCATCCATCCCGCCATGCTCGGCCACCACGGCACGCAATGCCGCATCCACATCCTTGGCCATGCGCTGGGCATCACCACACACATAGAAGTACGCCCCCGCCTGCAGCCAGCGCCACAACTCGGCGCCCTGCTCCAGCATGCGCTGCTGCACATAGACCTTCTGCGCCTGGTCCCGCGAGAACGCCGTGTCCAGGCGCAGGTGGCCGGCTGCCTGCCAGGCTTGCAGCTGGTCCTGGTAATAGAAATCGGTAGCCGCGTACTGCTCGCCGAAGAACAGCCAGTTGCCGCCGTTTGCCCCACGGGCCTGACGCTCTTCGAGAAAGGCGCGAAATGGCGCGATGCCAGTGCCAGGGCCGACCATGATCACTGGCAGGCTATCGTCCTCAGGCAGACGGAAGTGCTTCGACACCTGGGGGAAGATCGCCACCCGCAACGCCTGCGCACGGTCGGCGAGAAAGCTCGAGCACACCCCTTTGCGCTCGCCATAACGAACCGTCGACACGGTCAGGTGTACCTGGCCCGGGTGCGCCAGCGGGCTGGAGCTGATCGAGTAAAGGCGTGGCTGCAACGGCTTGAGCAGCGCCAGCCAGCTGGCCAGCGGCAGCTGCTGGGGGAAAGCGCGCAGTACATCGACCAGTTGCCGGCCCCACAGCCAGTCCTGCAATTCGCTTTTGCACGCGGGCTGCAGCAGGCGCTGCAGATCGGGCGCATTGACGGCAAAGGCCTGCAGTTGCTGCGCAGTGACCTTGGCGATTTCCAGATGCGTTTGCAGCGCTTCGGCCAGAGGCATGGCAGGCTTACCGTTGAGCTCGACCAAGACCTGGCCGTCAAGCTGCATCAGCGCCAGCAGTTCGTCGACCAGGGCCGGGCAGTTACGCGGCCACACCCCCAAGGCATCACCGGCCGCATAGCTGAAGCCGCTGCCACTGAGGTCGAAGACCAGCTGGCGGGTTTCCTTGCTGGCGCCTGGGCCATTGAGCAGGCGGTTTTCCAGCACGCTGGCGACCCACGGCTGCTGCTTGCTGTAGGTGGCCACAGTGGCCGGTTCACTGAGCGCTTGCGCTGTGCTTGCACGCCCCAGCGTGGGCAGCAGGGCCTCGAGCCAGTCGGCGAAGGTGTCGTCGAAGTCCGGCTCGCAGTCCACCCGTTGCAACAGGCGCCGCCCACCCAGCTCGGCCAGGCGCTGGTCGAGCTTGCGGCCAAAGCCGCAGAACTGGTCGTAGCTGGAGTCGCCCAGGGCCAGCACGGCATAGGGCAACTCGGCGCAGTGGGCGCCTTCCTCGCCCTGCAAGGCCTGCCAGAAAGCCGCCGCGCTGTCGGGCGCCTCGCCATCGCCAAAGGTGCTGGCGATCAACACCACACTGGGCACCCCCTGCAGCTGGCTCGGGCTGACCGCCTCCATGCAGCTGAGCTGCACGTCCAGGCCGGCTGCGCGCAGGCGCTCGGCACAGCGTTCGGCCAGCAGCTCGCCATTGCCGGTCTGCGAGGCCCACAGCACCTGATGCTTCGGCGCCGCCTGCAGCGCAACGGGCAGGGCCGCTGGCTGGGCAAACAGCCCGGCGAGCAGGCCGTCGACGAACAACCGGCGGTTGGCAGCCAGCGGCGCAGTGGCCGGCAGGCTGGGCACGCCTTCGGCGCGCGACTGATCCAGGCCCAGCAAAAAGCCTTGCAGGTAATGGCGCTCTTCCTCGGCCAGCACCGGGGCCGGCAGTTGGTCCAGGCCAAGCAGGCGGGACAGGGTGGCGGTCGGCATGCGGGCTGGCTCCGGAATGGCAGTGTTCAGGTCAAGGGCTTCGATACGCTCACCGGCGACCCGCTCAAGGGCCACGGCGCAGTGTTTGAGGGCGGGCTGCAACGACAGCGGGTCGACCGCATCGCAGGTGACGGCATTGATCGCCAGTTGCTCGCCGATCAGGTCGTTCCAGTGGAACGGCGCAAAACAGTTACCCGGCATCACCCGATCACTGATGCGCGCCGGCAGCACGGCTTGGCCACGCCGCGAGCGAATGGCCAGCTGGTCCTTGTCGGCGATGCCCAGGCGAGCGGCGTCGTCAGGGTGAATTTCGACGAAAGCCCCGGGCTCCAGCTTGTTCAGCGCCGGCACCTTGCCGGTCTTGGTCAGGGTGTGCCACTGGTGCTGCACGCGGCCGGTATTCAGCACCATGGGGTAGTCGGCATCCGGCAGCTCCGGCGCCGGCAGCCATGGCCGGGCGAAGAAGCGGGCCTTGCCGCTGGCGGTCGGAAAGGCCAGCGCCGGCCGTTGGCCCTCGGCGTCGTGCAGCATCGCCTGGCTGCTGCCGTCGTTGATATAGCGCAGCGGGCTGCGCTCAGCTTCACGCCCGGGGGCGCTGGGCCACTGACGCGGCTGTTGGCGGAGGTCGGCATAGCCGATACCGCGCAGGTCGTAGCCGGTTGCGGGATTGTGGAAACGGCGGATTTCCTCGTAAACCGCTTCGGCATCGGGGTAGTCGAAGGCCTCGGCATAGCCCATGGCGCAGGCGACGCGGGCGATGATCTGCCAGTCCGGCAGGCTCTGCCCGGGCGGCTCGACGGCGCGTGGCATCAGGGTCAGGTTGCGCTCGCTGTTGATCATCACGCCCTCGCCTTCTGCCCACAGCGCGGCCGGCAGCAGGATGTCGGCGTAACGGTTGGTTTCGGTGTCGAGGAAGGCATCCTGGGTAATGACCAGCTCGGCCTGGCGCAGGCCGTCGATGACCTGCTGACGGTTGGCGACGCTGGCCACCGGGTTGCTGCAGATGATCCAGCAGGCTTTCACTTCAGCCGTTTTCAGCTGTTCGAACAGCGCCACCGTGCCCTCGCCGCCCTCGCTGCGCAGGCTGCCGGGTGCCAACTGCCATTGCTGTTCGACGAAGGCGCGGTCGGCGGCCACCAGCGCCGAGCGCTGGCCTGGCAGGCCTGGGCCCATGTAGCCCATCTCGCGGCCGCCCATGGCATTGGGCTGGCCGGTCAGCGAGAACGGCCCGCTGCCGGGGCGGCAGATCGCGCCCGTGGCCAGGTGCAGGTTGCAGATAGCGTTGCTGTGCCAGGTGCCGTGAACGCTCTGGTTCAGGCCCATGGTCCAGCAGCTCATCCAGTTGTTGGCGCCACCGATCCATTCGGCGGCCTGGATGATGTCGGCCTCGGTCAGCCCGGTGATGGCGGCCACGCGCTCGGGGGTGTAGTCGTCGAGAAAGGCCGGCAGTTGGTCCCAGCCCTCGGTGTGGCGGGCGATGAAGTCGGGGTCGGTATGGCCATTGCGCTGCAGCAGGTACAGCAGGCCGTTGAGCAAGGCCATGTCGCTGCCGGGGCGCACCTGCAGGAACAGGTCGGCCTTGTCGGCGGTGGCACTGCGCCGTGGGTCGACCACGATCAGCTTCGCCCCGGCCTTGACCCGATCGAGCAGGCGCAGGAACAGGATCGGGTGGCAGTCGGCCATGTTGGCACCGATCACCAGGAACACATCGGCGTGCTCGAAGTCCTGATAGCTGCCGGGCGGGCCGTCGGCACCGAGCGACAGTTTGTAGCCGCTGCCCGCACTGGCCATGCACAGGCGCGAGTTGGACTCGATATGGCGGGTGCGGATAAATCCCTTGGCCAGTTTGTTGGCCAGGTACTGGGCCTCCAGCGACATCTGCCCGGACACGTACAGCGCCACTGCATCGGCGCCGTGCTGGTCGATGATGCCGCGCAGGCGTGCAGCGGTGGCGGCGATAGCCTGGTCCATGCCGGTGCGTATCGGCTGCTGGCTGCGTTGCTGGCGCACATAGGCGTCCGCCATGCGCCCGGCGGCGCTCAGCGGCACATGCGCGGTAAGGCCTTTGGTGCACAGGCGGCCGAAATTGCTGGGGTGCAGTTTGTCGCCGCTGATCTTGCCGACCTTGCCGTCGGCAACGCTCATGACGATGCCGCAACCGACGCCGCAATAGGGGCAGACGCTGCGTACTTCGCTATTGGCCATGGGCGGGCTCCTGTTCCGGGCGTGCAAAAAAGGCGCCGGTTGCCCCCGCCTTGCCTGGCAAGCGGGGACAACACGGCGCCTTTGTCGTGAAATGTTGTGGGCAGTCGACGTTGATAGCCCTGGATGCAGGTTGATCAGCAAATTACGGGCCAGCTGTGCCGGCCCTTTCGCGGGTGAATCGGATCGCCGCACCGCCGCTCCCACAGGGTTGACGCAAGGCCTGAGGGCGGTGATGTGCCTGTGGGAGCGAGTTCACCCGCGAAAGGGCCGGCCCAGGCAATGCACCAAGCGGTGGCAGCCTCGCACTCCCTGGCGCTATGCTGGGTCAATTTCCAGCATGAGCGCCTGCCCTCCCCCCATGTCCAAAGTGATTCTCAAGACCCCTGCCCAACTCGACCTGATGCGCCGTGCCGGCCAGCTGCTGGCCCAGGTGTTCGCCGAACTCGACGGTTTCATCCGCCCTGGTGTTACGACGATGCAAATCAATGACCGCGCTGAAGCGTTCATCGTCGACACGCTCAAGGCACGCCCGGCGAGCAAGGGCCAGTACGGGTTCCCCTACTCGCTCAATACCTCGGTGGACCACGTCGTCTGTCATGGCATCCCCAAGGCGGATGAAGTGCTGAAGGACGGCTCGATCATCAACGTCGACATCACCCTGGAACAGGGTGGCTACATCGCCGACTCATCGAAGATGTACTGTATCGGGCACATCAGCGATGAAGCGCAGCGGCTGGTCGACACCACCTACGACGCGTTGTGGAAAGGCATCGAACAGGTGCGCCCGGGGGCGACGCTCGGTGATATCGGCCATGCCGTGCAGCGCCATGCCGAAGCAGCGGGCTACAGCGTGGTGCGCGAATACTGCGGGCATGGCATTGGCCAGCAGATGCACGAAGGGCCGGAGGTGCTGCACATCGGCCAGCGCGGGATGGGCATGAAGCTCACGCCGGGCATGGTGTTCACCATCGAGCCGATGATCAACCAGGGCAGCCGCGGGACACGGACGTTGAAGGATGGCTGGACGGTGATTACCCGCGACAACAGCTTGTCGGCGCAGTGGGAGCATACCGTGGCGGTGACCGAGGATGGTTTTGAGGTGCTGACCTTGCGGGAAGAAGAGCGCCGTCGCTGACGGTGCTGCATTCCATGCGTTCAGTAACAAAAAAAGCGACCCGAAGGTCGCTTTCTTTGTTACTTCCGGGTGTTCAGTGGGCCCTGGAAGTGGAATATGGCGCAGCGGACGGGACTCGAACCCGCGACCCCCGGCGTGACAGGCCGGTATTCTAACCGACTGAACTACCGCTGCGCTATACATCGAGTGGTGGGTGATGACGGGATCGAACCGCCGACCCTCTGCTTGTAAGGCAGATGCTCTCCCGGCTGAGCTAATCACCCATGTCTCTCGGTGTGGCGCGCATTCTACGGGCGACTTTCCGCTCTGGCAAGCACTTATCGAAGTTTTTTCAAATATCGTACAAATGCCAAAATTCGCCCACAAAAAAAGCGACCCTAGGGTCGCTTTCTTTGTTACTTCCGGGTGTTCAGTGGGCCCTGGAAGTGGAATATGGCGCAGCGGACGGGACTCGAACCCGCGACCCCCGGCGTGACAGGCCGGTATTCTAACCGACTGAACTACCGCTGCGCTATACATCGAGTGGTGGGTGATGACGGGATCGAACCGCCGACCCTCTGCTTGTAAGGCAGATGCTCTCCCGGCTGAGCTAATCACCCTTCGTCTCGGTGTGGCGCGCATTCTACGGACGCACCTGTACCCTGGCAAGCACTTTTTAAACTTTTTTCAAAAAAAACCTCAGGCCTTTCAAAGACCTAGCGCTGCGGTGCAGTTGTTTTACCGATAAGCCACTGCTGGCCCTGTGACAGGGCTGGTCTCAGAGCAGCGCTCGGAGAATAATGCCCGCCTTATGCATTAAGGAGAGATTGCCCCTCATGTGGTTCAAGAACCTGCTGACCTACCGCCTGACCCAGGATGTCCCGTTCGAGGCTGAAGCGCTGGAAGCCGCCCTGGCCAGCAAGCCGGCCCGCCCCTGCGCCAGCCAGGAGCTGACCACCTATGGTTTCGTCGCGCCGTTCGGCAAAGGCGAAGACGCTCCCCTGGTGCATGTCAGCGGCGAGTACCTGCTGATCGCCGCGCGCAAGGAAGAACGCATCCTGCCGAGCAGCGTGGTCAACGACGCGGTCAAGGAAAAGGTCGAAGAGATCGAGACCGAGCAAATGCGCAAGGTCTATAAAAAGGAGCGTGACCAGATCAAGGACGAGATCATCCAGGCGTTCCTGCCGCGCGCGTTCATCCGCCGCTCGATGATCTTCGCCGCAATTGCCCCGCGCCTGGGCGTGATCCTGGTCAACTCGGCCAGCGCCAAGCGTGCCGAAGACCTGCTGTCGACACTGCGTGAAGTGATGGGCTCGCTGCCGGTGCGCCCGGCGACAGTGAAAATTGCACCGGCTGCCACCATGACCGACTGGGTCAAGTCGCAGCAGGCCGCCGAAGGCTTCTATGTGCTGGACGAATGCGAGCTGCGCGACACCGCCGAAGACGGCGGCATCGTGCGCTGCAAGCGCCAGGATCTGACCAGCGAGGAAATCCAGCTGCACCTGAGCACCGGCAAGGTGGTGACCCAGTTGGCCCTGGCCTGGCAGGACAAGCTGTCGTTCGTCCTGGACGACAAGATGGTGATCAAGCGCCTGAAGTTCGAGGAGCTGCTGCAAGAGCAGGCCGAGCAGGACGGCGGTGACGAGGCGGCCCAGCAGTTCGATGCCAGCTTCCAGCTGATGATGATGACCTTTGCCGAGTTCCTGCCGGTGCTGTTCGAGGCACTGGGTGGTGAAGAGATTCCGCAAGGGGTCTGATGTGTCTTGAAATGCCAGTGCAGGCCTGAAAGCCATTTTTGTCTGCACCGGCCCTATCGCCGGCAAGCCAGCGCCCACAGGTACGCCACAGTTTTCAGAATCTGTCGCCTACCTGTGGGAGCTGGCTTGTCGGCGACAGGGCCGTGGAATTTCACAAAGCAATAAATAGAAAAGGAATTGCCCCCCATGCGCGCCCTCGCCGCCCTCAGCCGCTTCGTCGGCAACACCTTCGCCCTGTGGGTGCTGGTGTTCGCCGTGCTGGCCTTCCTGCAACCGCAATGGTTCATCGCCCTCAAGGTGGCCATCGTGCCGCTGCTGGGGCTGGTGATGTTCGGCATGGGCCTCACCCTCAAGCTCGACGACTTCGCCGCCCTCGCCCGCCAGCCCTGGCGGGTAATGCTGGGTGTGGTCGCACACTTCGTGATCATGCCGGGCATGGCCTGGCTGCTGTGCCAGCTGTTCCACCTGCCGGCGGAAATCGCCGTAGGCGTGATCCTGGTCGGCTGCTGCCCAAGCGGCACGGCGTCGAATGTGATGGTGTGGCTGTCCAAGGGCGACCTGGCGCTGGCCGTGGCGATCGCTGCAGTCACCACCCTGCTCGCCCCGCTGCTGACCCCGGCGCTGATCTGGTTCCTGGCCTCGGCCTGGTTGCCGGTGTCCTTCATGGACATGTTCTGGTCGATCCTGCAGCTGGTGATGCTGCCCATCGTGCTCGGCGTGCTGGCCCAGCGTTTGCTCGGTGCCCGGGTGCAGGCAGCGGTACAGGTGCTGCCGCTGGTATCGGTGGTGAGCATCGTGATGATCGTGTGCGCGGTGGTAGCAGCCAGCCAGGCGAAGATAGCCGAGTCGGGGCTGCTGATCATGGCGGTGGTGATGCTGCACAACAGCTTCGGTTATCTGCTCGGGTACCTGACCGGCAAGGTGTGCAAGCTGCCTCTGGCCCAGCGCAAATCGCTGGCGCTGGAGGTGGGCATGCAGAACTCCGGGCTGGGCGCAGCATTGGCTGCGGCGCACTTCTCGCCGCTGGCGGCCGTGCCCAGTGCTTTGTTCAGCGTCTGGCACAATATTTCCGGGGCGCTGCTTTCGACCTGGTTTCGGCGGATGGAGGATCCGGATGCCGCTGAAGGCGGTGAGCCGGCAAGGCATTGAGGGTGCCTGTACCGGCCTCTTCGCGGGCTTGCCCTGAGACCCGCAGGTGTGCACCATGGTGCTCACTGTGAGGACGACCTCGCGACGCACCGCGTGACCATTCCGGGGACGGCCCCATCATTTGCAACGATGGAGACGCACCATGTCCTGGATCATCCTGTTCTTCGCCGGCCTGTTCGAGGTCGGCTGGGCCGTCGGCCTGAAATACACCGACGGTTTCAGCAAGCCACTGCCCACCGTACTCACCGTCGCCGCCATGGCTGTCAGCCTGGGCCTGCTGGGCCTGGCCATGAAAGAGCTGCCGCTGGGCACTGCCTATGCCATCTGGACCGGCGTTGGCGCGGTTGGCACGGTAGTCGCCGGCATCATCCTGTTTGGCGAGTCGATGGCCCTGATACGGCTGGCCAGCGTGGCGCTGATCATCATCGGCCTGGTAGGCCTGAAAGTCAGCGCCAGCTGACCCCCTCCCCTAGCGCAGGTCACCTCGCAAACGGCTGACCTGCTCGCGCAACACGTCGGGCTGCGCCGCCTCCACCGGGATCGCGGCGCCGGCCACGATGGTCACCCGCGACCACAGCCGCTTGAAAAAGCCCTTGGCCGGGTCGCGGCTGAAGAAGCTGCCCCACAAACCCTGCAACGCCAGCGGAATCACCGGCACCGGGGTTTCTTCGAGGATGCGGTTGACGCCGCCCTTGAACACGTCGATCTCGCCATCACCGGTCAGCTTGCCCTCGGGGAAGATGCACACCAGTTCGCCATCGGCCAGGTACTCGGCAATACGCGCAAACGCCCGCTCGTAGATGGTCGGGTCTTCGTTGCGCCCGGCAATCGGAATGGCGCCTGCGGTGCGAAAGACGAAGTTGAGCACCGGCAGGTTGTAGATCTTGTAGTACATCACGAAGCGGATCGGCCGGCGGATTGCCCCGCCCAGCAGCAGTGCATCGACGAACGACACATGGTTGCACACCAGCAACGCTGCGCCCTGGTCGGGGATGCGCTCGAGGTCACGGTGCTGCACGCGGTACATCGAATGGCTGAGCAGCCAGATCAGGAAGCGCATGGTGAACTCGGGCACGATCCTGAAGATATAGGCGTTAACCGCGATATTGAGCAGCGACACCACCAGGAACAGCTGCGGAATACTCAGCTCGGCCACGCCCAGCAGCACGATGGTGAGCAGCGCCGACACCACCATGAACAGGGCATTGAGGATATTGTTGGCGGCGATCACCCGCGCGCGCTGGTCTTCGGCAGTGCGCGCCTGGATCAGCGCGTAAAGCGGCACGATATAGAAACCGCCGAACACACCAAGGCCAACGATGGAAAGCAGAATCCACCAGGCCTCGCGCATGCCCAGCAGCGCCAGCCAGTCATGCGGCGTCGCTGCCGCCGGCACATCGCCGGAATGCCACCACCACAGCAGGCCGAACAGGGTCAGGCCGAACGAGCCGAACGGTACCAGGCCGATTTCCACCTTGCGCCCACTAAGCCGTTCGCACAGCAGCGAGCCCAGCGCGATGCCCACCGAAAACAGTGTCAGCACCAGGGTCACGACCGTACCGTCACCGTGCAGCCAGTCCTTGGCGTAGGCCGGGATCTGCGTGAGGTAGATGGCGCCGACGAACCAGAACCACGAGTTGCCGACAATCGAGCGCGACACCGCTGGCGGCTGGCCCAGACCCATGCGCAGGATCGCCCACGACTGTTTGAAGATATTCCAGTCCAGGGCCATTTCCGGCGCGGCGGCAGCCGCCCGCGGGATCCAGCGGCTGGCCAGGTAGCCGAGCACTGCCGTGCCGACCACGCCACCAGCCACCACCGTGGCATAGCTATCGGCCGACATCATCACCCCGGCGCCGATGGTGCCGGCGAGGATGGCCAGGAAGGTGCCGGTTTCCACCAGCCCATTGCCACCGACCAGTTCCTCTTCACGCAGGGCCTGCGGCAGGATCGAATACTTCACCGGGCCGAACAGCGCCGAGTGGGTGCCCATGCCGAACAGCGCCACCAGCATCAGCGCCAGGTGGTTGGTGATGAACCCCAGCGCACCGACCGACATGATCACGATCTCGGCCAGCTTGATGAAGCGGATCAACGCATCCTTGGCGAACTTTTCCCCAAACTGCCCACCCAGCGCCGAGAACAGGAAGAACGGCAGGATGAAGAGCAAGGCGCACAGGTTGACCCAGATCGAACGGTCACCGTCGCCCAGGCTGAGCTTGAACAGGATCGCCAGGATCAGAGACTGCTTGAACAGGTTGTCGTTGAAGGCACCCAGTGACTGGGTGATGAAGAACGGCAGGAAGCGCCGTTTGCCGAGCAAGGTGAATTGCGAGGAGTGACTCATCGTCCTTGGTCCTGGGTTCGGCCAGAAGGGCCCGTTGCCTTATTAGAATGCGCATGACGCTGCAAAGCCACATCGCAGATGTCAACTGACAGTAATGACAGTAGCGAGTTACGCGCCCAGGCATCAATGTCCAGGCTATGTGTTCTGCCGGAAACCTGGATGAACAAGCGTATCGGTCTGATCAAGGTTTTGCGCAAAAGGCCTGTGGCAACCCTCTGGCTTGCGGCCTTGCTCGCCGCCTACCCCGCCAGCGGGCACTCCATGAGCGCCGACAAGGACGCGTTGCTGGATGCGCTGCTCAGGCAAATGACCGTGCAGGAGAAAATCGGCCAACTACGCATGCAGCATGCACGCGCTGCGCCGCCCTCCAGCACGGAGCTCGATGCGGTTGCCCGGGGTGAAGTGGGGGCGATGTTCACCGAACCCGGCATAACCCCTGCGCAGATCCGCGCCCTTCAGCAGGCGGCCACCCAGCGCAGCCGGCTGCGCATCCCGCTGTTCTTTGCTGGCGATGTGGTGCACGGGCAGCGCACGATCTTTCCGATCAACCTTGGCCAGGCTTCAAGCTGGGACCTCGACGCAATCGCCAGCGCTGCCCGGGTGGCCGCCATCGAAGGTTCCGCCGATGGCCTGGACATGACATTCGCCCCCGTGCTGGATATCAGTCGCGATCCGCGCTGGGGCAGGATGTCGGAGGGCTACGGCGAAGATACCTACCTTGCCGCACGCATCGCCCAGGTAGTGATCCGCGCACTGCAGGGGCCGACACTGGGGGCCAGCAACAGCTTGATGGCCTGCGTAAAGCATTTCGCCGGCTATGGCGCAGTCGAGGGTGGCCGCGACTACAACACCACGGACATGAGCGAGCGACGCCTGGCCGAAGACCACCTGCCGCCCTTCAAGGCGGCGGTGGACGCCGGGGCTGGCGCTGTAATGACCGCGTTGACCAGCCTCAACGGCGTGCCGGCAACTGCCAACCGCTGGCTGCTGCAGGACGTGCTTCGTCGGCAGTGGCAGTTCAACGGGCTGGTCATCAGTGATCACGGTGCGGTGGCGGAGCTGATCGACCATGGAATTGCCGAGGACGGCCAGGGTGCGGCGGAAGCGGCGTTCACCGCCGGCACACAGATGAGCATGAGTGACCGCTACTTCGCCCGGTACTTGCAGAGCCTGATCAAGCAAGGGCTGGCAAGTGAGCAACAACTCGATGCCGCGGTGCGCCAGGTGCTGTCCACCAAGTACGATCTTGGCCTGTTCCATGACCCTTTTCGCCGCCTGCAGGCACCCCATGCAGCCGTCGGCGAAGCGCAACGCCTTCACCGTGCCGAGGCCAGGGATATGGCGCGGCGCTCGCTGGTACTGCTGAAAAATCACAAGCAGGTACTGCCACTGAACCCGCACGCGAACATCGCCCTGGTCGGGCCGCTGGCCGACAATGCGCTGGACATCCTGGGCAGCTGGCATGCCAGCGGCAAGCCCGGGCACGCGATCACCTTGCGTCGGGGCATCGAAAACGCCCAGGCACCTGACGCCAGGCTGGTGTACGCCAAAGGCGCGAACATCAATGACGACCCGCTTGCCTTTGCACTGCTGGCCGACAACCAGATGAGCTTCGATCCGACGGCGCCCGAAACCCTGATTGCACAGGCCGTCGCCGCTGCCCGCCGGGCCGACGTCATCGTCGCCGCCCTGGGTGAGGCCCGGGGTATGTCCCATGAGGGCGCCAGCAGGACCGACCTGAATCTGCCGGAGCAGCAGCGGGCGTTGCTGCGCGCGCTGAAGGCGACTGGCAAGCCGTTGGTGCTGGTACTGATGAATGGTCGCCCGCTGACCATCACCGAGGAAAGCCAATGGGCCGATGCGGTGCTCGAGACCTGGTTCAGTGGAACCGAAGGTGGCAATGCCATCGCCGACGTGCTGTTTGGCGATTACAACCCCTCTGGCAAGCTGGCGGTGACCTTCCCGCGCAGCGCGGGCCAGATTCCGATGTACTACAACCATCTCAACACCGGTCGGCCGTTCGATCCGGCAACGCCATCTGCTTATCGATCACGCTACTACGACATCGACGATACGCCGCTTTACCCCTTCGGTTTCGGCTTGAGCTACACCCGATTCAGTGTCTCGCCACCCCGTTTGTCGAGCGCCCGATTGCGATCGGGGCAGGATTTGCGTGTCGCGGCCACTGTTCGTAACGAAGGGACCCGCAGCGGTGAAACAGTCGTGCAATTGTATGTGCGTGACCGTAGCGCCTCTGTAAGCCGGCCGGTGAAACAGCTGATAGGGTTCGAAAAGCTGCTGCTCGAACCCGGCCAGACTCGAGAGGTGGTTCTTGAAATACCCCAGTCTGCGCTCGGCTTCATGGACCGTGACTTGCGCCCTGTCATTGAGCCCGGCGGGTTCGACGTGATGGTCGGCCTGGACTCGCAGGCGCTGGAAAAGGCCAGCTTCCAGGTGATGCCCTGAGGGCTCCCCGGCGATGGGCTGCACAGCCCGCCTGATGTGGCATATGCTCCGACCAGGCTGTTCCACAACAAGGACGTGGCTATGTTCGCCGCCATAAGACGCTACCCGCACACCGTGCGCCTGCTGCTCACCACCACCTTCACCCTGACCGTCGCCCGCGCCCTCACCCTGCCTTACCTGGTGGTGTACCTGGCCGACAACTTCCAGCTGCCGATCAGCCAGATCGGTCTGCTGATCGGTGGCGCGCTGATCATTGCCTCGCTGTTGAGCCTGTACGGCGGCCACCTGGTGGATACCTTGCGCAACCACACGCTGGTCAGCGTCAGCACCCTGCTGTTTGCCCTGGCCTTTGTCGGCGCCGTCGCCAGCCGCTCGGCACTGCTGTTCTTCCTGTGCCTGGTGCTGATCAACCTGGCCCTGGCGGTGGTGGATATCGCTGCCAAGGCCGGGTTCTGCGCGTTATTGCCGGTGGAAGAGCGGGCCGAAGTGTTCGCCATCAAGTACACCCTGAGCAACGTCGGCTATGCCACCGGCCCGCTGCTGGGCGTAGCCATGCTGGAGTTGCACGACCATATGCCGTTCATCGCCTCCGCCGTGCTCGGCCTGGGCATGTGCCTGGCCTACTGGCGCCTGGGTGATCGCAGCCTGCAGGCCAGTACGGCGGAAAAACCTGCGGCCGGTTTCGGCCAGGTGGCGCTGGGGCTGGCGCGGGACCGCAGGCTGGTGTGCTTTACCCTGGGCGGGGTGCTGAGCGCGGTGGTGTTCGGCCAGTTCACGGCCTACCTGTCGCAGTACCTGGTGGTGACCAGCAGCCCGGCCGAGGCGGCGCGGCTGGTCGGTTACCTGGTGACCACCAACGCGGTCACGGTGATCGCCCTGCAATACCTCATTGGCCGGCGCATCAGTCGTCAGCGCCTGATGCCCTGGTTGCTGGCCGGGATGGGCCTGTTCATTGCCGGGCTGCTGGGTTTTGCGCTGGCCGGCTCGGTGCTGGCCTGGTGCCTGGCGATGCTGGTGTTCACCCTGGGCGAAATCATCGTGATCCCGGCGGAATACATGTTCATCGACCTGATCGCGCCGGAGCACCTGCGCGGGGTGTATTACGGTGCGCAGAACCTGTCCAACCTTGGCGCGGCACTGGGGCCGGTGATGGTGGGGTTCGCCCTGGTGCACCTGTGGCCGGGGGCGATCTTCTACCTGCTGGTGTTGTCGGTGATACTGGCAGGGGTGTTTTATGGGTTGGGTACCCGTAAAGCATGACAGAGGCTTGCCGGCTCCCCCTGCGACCCGCTGCCACGCGACTATCGTCGGCGCTGACGTAACGCCACCTGCGTGCCAGACTGACTGATCGGGACCGCGTTATCTTTTTGCTTCGGAGTTTTCATGTCGTTGTCCAGCGGGCTGATCGCCGTGGTCGCCCTGGCCTATATGGCCGTCATGTTCGCCATCGCCTTCTATGGCGACCGCCGCAGCACGCCGTTGCCGCCGAAGCTGCGTGCCTGGGTGTACAGCCTGTCGCTGGCGGTGTACTGCACCAGCTGGACCTTCTTCGGCGCGGTCGGCCAGGCCGCCGAACAGCTCTGGGCGTTCCTGCCGATCTACCTGGGCCCGGTGCTGCTGCTGCTGTTCGCGCCCTGGGTGCTGCAGAAGATGGTGCTGATCAGCAAGCAGCAGAACATCACCTCGATCGCCGACTTCATCGCCGCCCGCTATGGCAAATCGCAAACCCTGGCGGTGGTGGTGGCGCTGATCTGCCTGGTCGGTGTCTTGCCGTACATCGCCTTGCAGCTCAAGGGCATCGTGCTGGGCGTGAACCTGCTGATCGGCGCCAGCGCCGACGCCACCGGCACCCGGGTACAGGACACTGCACTGGTGGTGTCGCTGGTGCTGGCGCTGTTCGCCATCGTCTTCGGTACCCGCAGCCTGGATGTGACCGAGCACCACCGCGGCATGGTGCTGGCCATTGCCTTTGAGTCGCTGGTCAAGCTGCTGGCCTTCCTGGCCGTGGGCATTTTCGTCGTCTTCAACCTGTACGACGGTTTCGATGACCTGTTCACCCAGGCGCGCCAGTCGATCCACCTGCAGGACTACTGGCAAGAAACCATCAACTGGCCGTCGATGGTGGTGCAAACCGCCGTGGCGATGATGGCGATCATCTGCCTGCCGCGGCAATTCCACGTCACCGTGGTGGAAAACATCGAACCCCAGGACATGCGCCTGGCACGCTGGGTGTTCCCGATGTACCTGGCGCTGGCTGCGCTGTTCGTGGTGCCGATTGCCCTGGCCGGGCAGATGCTGCTGCCGGGGACGGTGATTTCCGACTCGTTCGTGATCAGCCTGCCGCTGGCCGAGGCCCACCCGAGCCTGGCGCTGCTGGCGTTCATTGGCGGCGCGTCGGCAGCCACCGGCATGGTCATCGTCGAGGCCGTGGCGCTGTCGACCATGGTGTCCAACGACATGCTGCTGCCCTGGCTGCTGCGGCGCAACAACGCCGAGCGGCCGTTCGAGGCATTCCGCCACTGGATGCTCTCGGTGCGTCGGGTCACCATCGTGGTGATCCTGTTGCTGGCCTACGTCAGTTATCGCCTGCTGGGCTCCACGGCCAGCCTGGCGACCATCGGCCAGATCGCCTTCGCCGCCGTGACCCAGCTCACCCCGGCCATGCTCGGCGCGCTGTACTGGAAGCAGGCCAACCGGCGTGGCGTGTTCGCCGGCCTGGCCGCCGGCATTTTCCTGTGGTTCTACACCCTGGTGCTGCCAATTGCCGCGCATAGCCTGGGCTGGTCGCTGCAGCTGTTCCCGGGGCTTGCCTGGCTGCACGGCAACCCGCTTGACCTGCCGATCAGCCCGTTGACCCAAGGCGTGGTGCTGTCACTGGCGGGCAACTTCACCCTGTTTGCCTGGGTGTCGGTGCTGTCGCGCACCCGGGTGTCCGAGCACTGGCAGGCCGGCCGTTTCATCGGCCAGCAAACCAGCGCCCGCCCTAGCAGCAAGCCGCTTCTGGCGGTACAGATCGACGACCTGCTGACCCTGGCCTCGCGCTTTGTCGGTGAAGAGCGCGCGCGGCAGAGCTTCATCCGCTTCGCCTACCGCCAGGGCAAGGGCTTCAACCCCAACCAGAATGCCGACGGCGACTGGATCGAACATACCGAACGCCTGCTGGCCGGCGTGCTTGGCACCTCGTCGACCCGCGCCGTGGTCAAGGCCGCCATCGAAGGCCGGGACATGCAGCTCGAAGACGTGGTGCGCATAGCCGACGAAGCCAGTGAAGTGCTGCAGTTCAACCGCGCCCTGCTGCAAGGGGCCATCGAAAACATCAACCAGGGCATCAGCGTGGTTGACCAGAACCTGCACCTGGTCGCCTGGAACCGCCGCTACCTGGAACTGTTCAACTACCCGGACGGGCTGATCAGCGTAGGCCGGCCGATTGCCGACATCATCCGCTACAACGCCGAGCGCGGCTTGTGCGGCCCCGGCGAGGCGCAGGTGCATGTGGCCCGGCGCCTGCACTGGATGCGCCAGGGCCGCGCGCACTCCTCCGAGCGGCTGTTCCCCAATGGCCGGGTGATCGAGCTGATCGGCAACCCGATGCCCGGTGGAGGCTTTGTCATGAGCTTCACCGACATCACCCCGTTCCGCGAGGCCGAGCAGGCCCTGCGCGATGCCAACGAAGGCCTGGAACAACGGGTGGCAGAACGCACCCATGAGCTGTCGCAACTGAACCAGGCGTTGTCCGAAGCCAAGAGCCAGGCCGAAGCGGTGAGCAAGTCCAAGACCCGCTTCCTGGCGGCCGTCAGCCATGACCTGATGCAGCCGCTGAATGCCGCGCGGCTGTTCTCCGCCGCCCTGTCGCAGCAGGCCGAGGGCATGAACGATGAAGCCCAGCAGCTGGTGCAGCACATGGACAGTTCTCTGCGCTCTGCCGAAGAGCTGATCAGCGACCTGCTGGATATCTCGCGCCTGGAGAACGGCAAGATCACCCCGGATGCCAAGCCGTTCGCCCTCAACGAGCTGTTCGACACCCTGGGCGCCGAGTTCAAGGTGCTGGCCGCCGAAAAAGGCCTGGAGTTCCGCTTGCGCGGCAGCCGACTGCGGGTGGACAGCGACATCAAGCTGCTGCGCCGGGTGCTGCAGAACTTCCTGACCAACGCCCTGCGCTATGGCAAGAGCCCGATCCTGCTGGGCGCACGGCGCCAGGGCGAGCGCCTGTGGCTGGAGGTCTGGGACCGTGGCCCGGGCATTGCCGACGACAAGCTGCAGGTGATCTTCCAGGAGTTCAAGCGCCTGGACAGCCACCAGACCCGGGCCGAAAAAGGCCTGGGCCTGGGCCTGGCGATTGCCGACGGCCTGTGCCGGGTACTGGGGCATACGCTGGAAGTACGCTCGTGGCCGGGCAAGGGCACGGTGTTCCGCGTCAGCGTGCCCATTGCCCGCCAGGCCGCGCCGGCCCCCACTGCCGCGGTGGAGCAAGGCGGCCAGCCGCTGGCAGGGCTGCAAGTGCTGTGCGTGGACAATGAAGACAGCATCCTGATTGGCATGAACAGCCTGCTAAGCCGTTGGGGCTGCCAGGTGTGGACTGCACGCAACCAGGCCGAATGCGAGGCGCTGCTGGCCAAGGGCATGCGCCCGCATCTGGCGCTGGTGGACTATCACCTGGACGACGGCGAGACCGGCACCGGCCTGATGGGCTGGCTGCGAGCCCGCGTTGGCGAGCCAGTGCCGGGCGTGGTCATCAGTGCCGACGGCAGCAAAGAAACCATCGCCATGGTGCATGCGTCAGGCCTGGATTACCTGGCCAAGCCGGTCAAGCCGGCGGCCCTGCGCGCCCTGCTCAATCGCCATCTGAGCCAGGTTCAGTAAGCGCCGCGTCCGGCAACGCTTCGTCGGACAGCGCCCGTTCCAGCAGGTCTGGCGGCAGGCTTTTGCTGGCCCGCGCGCCCAGCAGTTTCAGCTGCTCGCTGCGACTGACCAGGTTGCCGCGCCCTTCGCACAGCTTGTTGCGCGCCGCGGCATAGGCCTTGTCCACCTGCTGCAGGCGGCTGCCCAACTCGTCCAGGTCCTGGATGAACAGCACAAACTTGTCGTACAGCCAGCCTGCCCGCTCGGCGATTTCGCGGGCGTTCTGGCCTTGGCGTTCCTGCTTCCACAGGCTGTCGATCACCCGCAAGGTGGCGAGCAAGGTGGTGGGGCTGACGATCACGATCTGCCGGTCGAAGGCTTCCTGGAACAGGCCCGGCTCGGCTTGCAGGGCTGCCGCGAAAGCCGCTTCGATGGGCACGAACAGCAGCACGAAATCCAGGCTGTGCAGGCCTTCGAGGCGGCTGTAGTCCTTGCCCGACAGGCCTTTGACATGGCTGCGCAGCGACTGCACGTGCTGTTTGAGCGCCGCCTCGTCATTACCGGCGACAAACTGCTGGTAGGCGGTGAGGCTGACCTTGGCGTCCACCACCACCTGTTTGTCGCCCGGCAGCATGATCAGCACGTCGGGCTGGAAGCGCTCGCCATCGGCGCTCTTCAGGCTGACCTGGGTCTGGTATTCGCGGCCCTTTTCCAGGCCGGCATGCTCCAGTACGCGTTCGAGGATCAGCTCGCCCCAGTTGCCTTGGGTTTTCTGGCCCTTCAGGGCCTGGGTCAGGTTGGTGGCCTCGTCGGAGAGGCGCAGGTTGAGCTGTTGCAGGCGCTCGAGCTCCTTGCCCAGCGAGAAACGTTCGCGCGCCTCCTGCTGGTAGCTTTCTTCCACGCGTTTTTCGAAGGACTGGATGCGCTCCTTGAGCGGGTCGAGCAGCTGGCCCAGCTGTTGCTGGCTGGTCTGGGCAAAGCGCTGCTCGCGCTCGTCAAAAATCCGCGTGGCCATGTCGGCGAATTGGGCACGCAAGGTGTCGCGTGCCTCCTGCAGGTCTTCCAGGCGCTGCTGGTGACTTTCCTGCTGCTCGCGCAGTTCGGCCTCCAGGCGTGCCGTCTGCGCTTCCAGCCGGCGCAGTTCGGCTTCGCGGTTGGCGCGTTCCAGGTTCCAGGCGTGGGCGGCGTCACGGCCGTTGTCCCGGTCGACCTGCAGCAGCTCCAGCTCGCGGCCCTGGGCAGCCAGCTGGGTCTGCTTGAGGGTGTTGGCTTCGCTGAGGTCACTGACCTCGTCGCGGCTGGCCTCCAGCTGCGCCTGCAGGCCGGCCTGGGCCAGCTGTGCGGCGTTCAGGCGCTCTTCGAGCAAGGCCTGCTCGCCTTGCCGGGCGCCTTGCCGGCGCTGCACCTGCATGAGCCAACCCAGGCAGGGTACGGCACCCGCCACCAAGCCCAGCAGAATGCTGGCCAGATCCACTGTCATGCTTACCCCGAAAGATCCTGGATGATTGCTGCGCAGCTTATCAGCCCGAGCGGTGTGTTGCCTGTGCCGGCCCTTTCGCGGGCACGAGCACTACACCTTCAGGACGGGAACCACTGCCGGAGCAACCTTCGCGCTTCCTGCGATCCCTGCCCGGCGGCCAGCTCCAGCCAGTAGCGCGCCTGATCCGGCTCGTTGTGCTGGCACAACCGCGCGTACTCGAGCTGCGCCCGCCGATCACCGGCGCGGGCCGCCTGACGCAGCAGATCATGGCCGATGCGGCGGTCTCGGGCATTGCCGCAATCACGGCACAGCATCTGGCCCAGTCGGCTTTGCGCCACCACCACACCTTGCCGCGCAGGCTGCTTCAGCAGACGCCCTGCCAGGTGCTTGACCTGGGGCTTTTCGCCCAGGCGCGGGCTGTCGAGCAGCCATAAGGCCACGGTGAGGGAAAAGCGCTTGGCGGAGGGTGCAGGAGCAGATGCCGCAGGGCTGGCGAGGTGTTTACCGCGAAACTTCATTAGCAACAGGTTTGGCAACTCGAAAGGCGCGCCACTCTACGCTGTTTTT
The DNA here is from genome assembly GCF_059295255.1 of Pseudomonas sp. 8_5_2. Lineage (NCBI taxonomy): Bacteria > Pseudomonadati > Pseudomonadota > Gammaproteobacteria > Pseudomonadales > Pseudomonadaceae > Pseudomonas > Pseudomonas sp. 8_5_2. The sequence goes on along the minus strand of NZ_CM181238.1, from coordinate 1,361,920 downwards.
GCCACCTTGACCTGTCGATTTACGGAGGATTGAAAAAAATTTTCAATGATCTTTTCTTGACGTTTTCAGCTGAGTGACCGACCAGTCCGTTGGTGCATCACGATTGTCGGACAGTTCACTCTGTTGCTGGCACACCCGTGCTAGAGCAAGCGCGCGGGACAATCCACAGATCCTGTGGATAACTCGGTGGACAACCCCCCTCCACACCCCGCAAACCCCCGTGAATTGGGGGCCTTGGTCAAACTGACGATTTTTTCACCAGCTAAAAATAGTGTTTTTTTTCATTGACTTAACCCTGCAGTCAAGGCATTGGCGAGACGCCAGGGCCGTGTTGCGGACCTGTTACAACCGCTGCCGGGAATGTGAACAACTGCAGCAGAAACCCTCATTTGCATGCACGAAACAGGTGCATTCGCCCGAATACGGGCCACTTGCCCCCTCTTCCCAGCAACGCAAATACGCGCCATACTGCTCGGCTCACCTCCACCAGCGTGGCAACGCTTGCAAAGCACCCACGGTTGCGGTAAGGTGCCCCTCGTTAGTACCAAGCTGAAAGTCAATTCTGGCCTAAAGCGTCCTTGCAGACCCGCCCTCACTAATGAGTGGCCCTGCCGAAAGCGGACCGGCCCAATCGATGATTCCCTCGCCAGCCCAGCGCTGCCCAAGCACGAATCACGTGACAGATTGATCAGGATTCCACCCCGACGGCCTAGAACCTTGGCCCCGGCGTGCTGCCTGCCTTCCTAAGTACCTACCAGTCAGCCCAAGCGCCCACCTTTGATTGCGCCCCCTCTGGCTGCTTTGTTCCAGTCAGGTTCGTTCGTCCCTTAATAAAGGCGTCACTGGAACGTTTCTATCATGCACGGATCATATCTCCCGTGTTTAAAGCAGGAACCTCCAACAATATGCATACTCATCAAATTCAGGCTGCCATTGGCACCCTTTCCCAGGCCTTCTCGCCGTTGAAGTGCCTTATCGTTGCCCCACGCAAGGGCAGCTTCAGTTTCACCCTGGTAGACGAACACGGCGTCGCCTGCCACACCGAGCGCCTGTACCCCGAACAGTACAGCCGCACTGAACCGCTGCAGGCGGTCATCGCCCGGACTCGCCAATCGCTCACCGCGTGAGTGGCGAATACGGCGGCATTCAAGCGCTGAATCCTCCCATCGTGAGCCTGCCTGAACGTTCTTGGCGTAATTGCCTTAGGGCATATCGCCCAGTGCGTCAGGCAGCAATCGATTTAAAAACAGCTCTTTACACCACGGTTATCACACTACACTTCAACTCGAGCGGTGCTAACCGCTTCCGGCGGGCCTGATCATTCACCAGCTGCCAAGCTCCAGTGCCCGTCCGGCCCTTTACTGTTCGAGGGCATCATGGGTATTGCGGCGAATGAATTGTGTCAGTATGTGATCCGACCCACCCTGGTCTACCTCAATCGTCACTGCGCGAGCGCCGAAGCCTTGTTGCTGGGTATCGCCGCCAGCCAGTCGGCATTGGGCTCGGCCCTGCATGACCGGCGCGGGCATGGCCTGTACCGCATCGGCGAACACCGCCACCAGGCACTGTGGGATGACTATCTGGCCCGCGATCCCGACCTGGCCAGCGTAGTCCGTGGCCTCGCCAGCCAGCACGCCTTCCTCGGCGGCCCGCACCTGGAGCTCACCGTCAACCTGCGCTACTCCACCGCTATCGCCTGGATGCTCGTCGAAGAGCAGGCAACGCTGCTGCCTGCGGCGGACGACTTGCTGGGCCTGGCGCGGATCTGGCGACAGATTTTCAACCCCCAGGGTCGCCTGCGCGACTTCACTCATGCCTGGCACACCTGCATAGATCAGAGATTGCCACAGGCATCTTAGGAAGCGTCCTACAAAAAAAGCGAAAAAAAGGGAATTGTGGTCGGATTGTCCTACAAAACCGCTCTAACTCCTGCGATTGAGGCTATAGCGCAGAGCGTGATTTGTTGGTAGCTTTTCGCCCCGGAGATCCCAAGGAGTTTTCTAATAATGAAAAAAGTAATGCTCAAAACCTCCCTCGGCGTTGCGATCACGCTTGCATCCAGCCAATTGTTCGCTGCCGGCTTCGCGCTCAACGAGCAGAGCATCAGCAGCATGGGGACAGGTTTCGCGGGACGTTCTTCATCTGCCGAAGATGCCAGCACCGTGTTTGGTAACCCGGCCGGCATGTCTCGCCTCAAACGTGAACAATTCACCGTGGGCGGCGCCGCCGTCATCGCCAAGTCCGACATCTCGGGCCCGGGTAGCAACCTCGGGGGGGAAACCGATGGTGACATGGTGCCGTTGGTTGGCGTACCCATGGGTTACTACGTCAAGCCGATCGACGACCACTGGAGCGTCGGCTTCGGTGTCTACGTTCCATTCGGCCTGGTAACCGACTATGGCAGCGATGACGCTGCACGATACTGGGGCAAGAAGAGCCACGTCGAGGTAGTCACCTTCCAGCCAACCGTCAGCTACGCCTTCAACGACAAGGTTTCGATCGGTTTCGGCCCTACCATCAACCGCATCAAGGGTGAACTGGGCTCGAGCCTGATCAACCCGTTCACCCCGGGCCGCAACGACGGCGAAGTGAAGATCAAGGGCGACGATACCGCCATTGGCTACAACATCGGTATCCTGGTACAGGCCACCGACAGCACCCGCGTCGGCCTGACCTACCATTCGATGGTCGACTACAAGCTCGAAGGCAAGACCCGCGTCAGCACCCCGCTGATCGGGCCGTTCAACGGCAACAAGTTCGACGCCAGTCTGAAGATCAAGACACCGGAATCGGTCGACCTCTCGGTAACCCATGAACTGGACGACCAGTGGACCCTGTACGCAGGCAGCACCTGGACGCGCTGGAGCCGCCTGAAAGACATCACCGTGCAGAACGATGTACCAGGCCCGCTGACAGGTTCGGCCTTCGAAACCATCAAGGAAGACCAGAACTGGCACGACACCTGGGCGCATGCCATTGGCGCGTCGTACAAGGTCAACAAGGAGTGGGTGTTGCGCACCGGCTTCACCGTCGACCAGTCGCCGACCAACAACCATGACCGCTCACCGCGCATCCCCACTGGCGACCGCAAGGTCTTCAGCCTGGGTGCCGGCTGGAGCCCCAACGACGACATGACCATCGACGTGGCCTACTCCTACCTGTGGGAAGAGGACACCAAGGTCAACCAGGTCAGCGCAACCAAAGGCAGCTACCAGGCCAAGTATGAGAACAGCGCTCACGGTGTCGGCGCGTCGCTCACCTACCGCTTCTGATTCATCCGCGCCGCATGAAAAACCGCCCTCGTGGCGGTTTTTTCATGCCTGCACCTGCCAGCTGTCGCCCAGGCATTCGCGCAGATAATCCATGAAAGCGCGTACCTTGGTGGTCATGGCGAAACGGTCGGCCAGGCACAGGTAGATGTCCATTGGCTCGGTCTGGGCATAGGCGTTGCCGCTGTCGCTGTACTCGAACAGCGGCACCAGCGCACCGGATGCCAGGTGTGGCCGTACGATGAACTCGGCCAGACGAGTGATGCCGCCATGGTGCACTGCCATCTGGGTCAGGGCATCGATGTCATCGCTGATAAGTACGCTGCCGAACTCCGGCTCGAAGCGCAGCCCGTCCCGCACGAAGCCCCAGCGCAGAAAGCGGCCGTCTACCGGATAGCGGAATACCAGGCAACGGTGATCGCGCAGGGCCTCGGGGGTAGCAGGCACACCTGCGCCTTGCAGGTAGCCGGGCGAGGCACAGCAGATGAACGGGATACGGGCGATGGGCCGGGCGAGCAGCTGGTCTTCCAGTTGCGGGGCAATGCGCAGACTGACATCCACGTCTTCACGGGCATGGTTGACCCTGCGATCGGTCGTTACCAACTCTATCGAAAGCAGTGGGTAGCGGGCACTGAATGCAGGAATCAGCGGCGCCAGGACGTGTCGCCCGAACGCGGAGGTGGAGGCAATGCACAGCCGCCCCTGCGGCTCGCTGTCGGGGGTGGTGACGGCCTGCTCAGCCAGGGCGAGGTCGCGCTCGATGTGCCTGACGTGCTGGTAATACTGGCTGCCGGCGGGTGTCAGCGCCATGCTGCGGGTAGTCCGGCTGATCAGGCGCACCTGCAGGTGGGCTTCCAGGCGCGCCAGGTTCTGACTGACCGCAGCCGGGCTAAGCCCGAGGTTGCGAGCGCCGGCGGCGATACTGCCGGCGTCTGCCACCTTGATGAAACTGCGAATGGCGTTGAGCAGATCCATGGGCGAGCTCTTGGATTCGTAAGATTTTCTTTATAAAGAAATCAATCCGGCGGGTCTACAGCGGCTTGATGCTGGATTGTTAACCTGCGCGTCCACCCAGCTTTCAGGAGTTGCCATGAGAGACCTGTCCCAAGCGCGTAGCCGTCGCAAATTGCACCCGGGCGCCACGCCTTACGTGTTCGCTTTCTATATGTCGTCGATCATGGCGCTGTTGATGTGTTTTGTGATCACCGCGGCCAATGCCGGCCTCAGCCCGGAGTACCTGAGCAACGTCATGAAGGCGTATCAGCTGGCGATGCCAGTGGCTTTCGTTTGTGTGCTAATGGTTAGGCCGCTGGTGGTACGGTTGGTGGCCATTACGGTGCATGCGAGGTGAAATCCTCCGCTCCTCTGCCGTAGGAGTGAGCGCATACGCTTCACGCTTCACGCCATGGGCATTCATTTTGAGTAGACATTCCTTAGCGAGGGTGGCGCTGAGTCACCTTTCCGCCCTTACGGCGGGTCACTTTTGTCCTGGCAAAAGTAACCATGGTTACTTTTTTCCAAGAAAAAAAGTGACTCGCCGTAAGGGCGAAAAGGTGAGTAAGCGTCGCCATCGCAAATGGACTGTTCGCCATATCAAAACCGGCGCACAAGCTTCAAGCTTCAAGCTTCAAGCCATGGGCATTCATATCAAGTAGACATTCATTAGCGAGGGTGGCGCTGAGTCACCTTTCCGCCCTTACGGCGGGTCACTTTTGTCTTGGCAAAAGTAACCAAAACCGCCCGCTCCCATCATCCGGCCCCTACGCTGCGCTTCGGGGTTCCCTCGCTCCGGGCTTGCTCCCGGGAGGACCGCGCTGCAGGCCCCATCCTGGGGCCCAGCGCTTGACGGGCATCCATGCCCGTCACCTCCCTCCGCAAGCCCTGCGCTCGGCCTCCTGAAGTCGCAATCTGTGTCGTCTGGACTATCGCGCGCTTAGAAGCAGAGCAAGAGCAGAAGCAGGAGCTGTTGCTGTTGCTGTTGCTGTTGCTGTTGCTGTTGCTGTAGATCTTGATCTTGATCTTGATCTTGATCTTGATCTTGATCTTGATCTTGATCTTGATCTTGATCTTGATCTTGATCTTGATCTTCGCGACTTCAGGAGGCCGAACGCAGGCCTTGCGGAGGGAGGTGACGGGCAAGGATGCCCGTCAAGCGCTGGGCCCCAGGATGGGGCCTGCAGCGCGGTCCTCCCGGGAGCAAGGCCGGAGTGAGGGGACCCCGAAGCGCAGCGTAGGGGCCGGATGATGGGAGCGAGCGGTTTTTGGTTACTTTTTTCCAAGAAAAAAAGTGACTCGCCGTAAGGGCGAAAAGGTGAGTAAGCGTCGCCATCGCAACTGGACTGTTCGCCATATCAAAACCGGCGCATAAGCTCCAAGCTCCAAGCTCCAAGCTCCAAGCTCCAAGCTTCAAGCCATGGGCATTCATGGAGGTCACGGCTGAGAGCCGATAGCCCTTTCAATGGCAGCCCGGAATTCCGGGTCATCCGGCTTGGTCAGGCTAGAGAAATTACCAATCACCTTGCCCTTGCGATCCACCACATACTTGTAGAAATTCCACTTCGGCGCACTGCTCTGGCTAGCCAGCTCCGCAAACAGCGGTATTGCATCCTTGCCCCGCACCGCCTGCGTCTTGGTCATCGTGAACGTAACCCCGTAATTGGCATAGCAGACCTTGGCCGTCTGCTCACTGTCGGCATCTTCCTGCTTGAAATCATTGGACGGCACACCAAGCATTTCAAGCCCCTGCCCGTGATACTCCTTGTACGTCGCCTCAAGCCCCTCGAACTGCGGCGCAAACCCGCAATAGCTCGCCGTATTGATCACCACCAGCGGCTTGCCCGCAAACCGCTCGCACAACTCGACCTGCCCCTTGCCCCGCAATTCTGGCAGGCTCCCCTGCAACAACGCCGGGCAATCGGCAGCCCAGCCTGATGCGCTGCCAACCAGGGCCAGCACCGGCACCGTCAACCAATGTGCACGCATGGTTCATCACTCCCGCAAAACATTCCTTGAGCTTGCAGGGTAGCGCCTAACAAACACTCATGCCCAATTGCATCAACGCCATCCCGCCCTGGTGCCAGCCCCACCACGCCCACGCCAGCAGCATCAGCGCAGCCACGGCCAGCAGCCCGCGAACCAGGTAGCGGTTCATACCGCCTGGGCCTGCAAGCGGGCCACCGGGCGCTCGCGCACCGGCCAGTTCAGGGCGGCAGCCAGCAGGCTGAGCAGGATGGATATCTGCCAGACCAGGTCGTAGCTGCCGGTACGGTCATACACCACCCCGCCCAGCCAGCCACCCAAGAAGGCACCCAACTGGTGGAACAGGAAAACAATACCGCCAAGCATGGACAGATTACGCACCCCGAACAGCGTGGCCACGGTGCCGTTGGTGAGTGGAACGGTGGACAGCCACAGCAGGCCCATGGCGATACCGAACAGGTAAGCACTGAACTGGCTAACCGGCGCCCACAGGAACAGCCCGATCACCCCCGCACGTAGCAGGTACAAGCCGGTCAACAGGCGCGGCTTGGACATGCGCCCGCCCAGCCAGCCGGCGGTGAAGGTGCCGACAATATTGAACAGGCCAACCAGCGCCAGCACCGTCGTGCCAGTGGTCGCCGCCAAGTGCTGGTCAACCAGATACGCAGGTAAATGCACACCGATAAACACGACCTGGAAGCCACAGACGAAGAAGCCCAGCGCCAGCAACCAGAAACCGGAATGCGAGCAAGCCTCGCGCAGTGCCTCACCCAGGGTCTGCTCGGCGCCATGACTGGGCAGCGGACGATCGCGCAGCAGCCCGACGAAGGGCACGATAAACGCCACCATCAGGCCCAGCACCAGCAGCGCGGCGGACCAGCCCAGCCACTGGATCAGGCCAAGGGTGCCCGGCAGCATGGCGAATTGGCCGAAAGAGCCGGCAGCACTGGCGATGCCCATGGCCATGCTGCGCTTCTCGGAAGGTACAGCCCGCCCGACCACGCCTAGAATGACCGAGAACGACGTGCCGGACAGGCCGATACCAATCAGCAAACCGGCACTGAGCGACAGCGACCATGCCGAATCGGCCATGCCCATCAGCATCAACCCCGCGGTGTAGAGAATGCCACCAATGATCACCACCCGCGCCGCCCCCAACCGGTCGGCCAGGGCGCCCGCGAACGGCTGTGCCAGGCCCCAGATCAGATTCTGCAAGGCAATGGCGAAGGCGAACACTTCACGCCCCCAGCCAAAATCAGCGCTCATTGGCGCCAGAAACAGGCCAAAGCCGTGCCGCACACCCAGGGACAGCGCCAGGATCAGCGCGGCCCCTACCAATACCCACCCGCTGGTTCGCCACACCGAAGTCATTGTCATTATCTCCAGCACATCGCAAGGTTTTTACGGGTATATACCCGCTTATAGTCGTATCAATTCAGGCCAGCTGGTCCAGCAGGCGCACCAGTTCATCCCGTTGCCCTGCCCCCAGCCGCTCGACAAGCGAGGCCTGGGCCTGTTCCCAGGCTGGGCGGGCCGCGTGCAGCAGTCGCATGCCCGCCTCGGTCAGCAACACCACGCGGTTGCGCTGGTCGTCGCCATCGGCCAAGGCCACCAAGCCCTCAGCCTCCAGCACACGCAGGTTGCGCCCCAGGGTACTGCGCTCCAGCCCCATGGCTTCGGCCAGGGCAGTGATGCTCGGGCGATCGAGCCGCTGCAAATGCCGCAGCAGGGAAAACTGAGCAACGTTCACCCCGAAGTCCGCAAGGGCTTCGTCATAGTGCCGGCTCACCCCGCGGGCGGCACGACGCAAATGGGTGCAGATGCATTCACTGGTCAGCATGGATACGTGTATATACCCGCGTCATGACTGTTGCAAGACATTTCATTTTTAGCCGACAAGCTCAATCTGGATTCAATCGTTTGCGAATCGGCTCGAATTCCGGCGTGCCGTTGCGCGGCAAAGGGTCCGGCGCATTTTCCTCGATCGCCTGCCAATAGCGCCATGGCACCTTGGCCGAACCCAGCTCGTAATCCATGCCATCCCAGTTGTCTTCGCGAAAGCTGTAGAACGCCCAGTGCAACTGGTTGCGATCCAGCACGCTGAGGACATCCTCAAGGTATTGCTTGCAGCCCGGCAGCCGGCGCATGCAGCCGAACTCACCCACCACCAGGCGTGAACGCGGCAGGTTCATGGCCGCAATCCAGGCCAGGGGCAGTTGCAGATAACGTTCCACCCGTTGCCCATCCCACTGCTGGATTTGCCCGGCGAAGGCTACCGGACCGGGATAGGCGATGGGCTGCTTGCGCGTCATATTGGGCGCACTGGTGGCAACATAGGGTTCGTACATGTGCACGCTGTACAGCACCCGCTGGTCTTCCAGAGGGGCGGGCCAGTAACCGAACGCGTCTGCTGCAGCGAACCAGCCGGCATCGACCATGATGGGTGTATCGGCATCCTCTTCACGAATAGCCGCTATCAATTGTCGATAAAGCGCTGGCAGATCTCGCGCACCACCCTGCTCTCGCGCATACCACTGCTGCATTTGTACCGTCTCGGCATGCTCGGCCAAGCCGCCCTGTTTTTCCGGTGCTGGTTCATTGATCAGGTTATAGGCGGCGATAGCCGGGTGGTCCTTCAGTTCGCGCGCCACATCGCGCCAGAAGGCCTCAGCCTGCCGCCAGTAGCGCTTGTCTTGCCAGAGACGATCGTCGAACTGCCCCTGGTTGTTCTGCGACCAGCGCATGCCAGGCAGCGAGAGCGGTGCAATGACAACTTTCAGCCCCGCCTGGTGAGCTCGGTCGAGGGTGGCGCGCAAGATCGCCAGGTCGCCAGCAGGCAGGCCTTGATAGTCATCGGCGTCGCCGAGCAGAAAATCACGCTGGGCCGGCTGCCATTTATCGTAGGACAGCCGCACCCAGGTCGCGCCATAGCCGCTCAGGGCATCGAAGTAGGCTTGATCGGGCGGTAACCGATTGAAGCTGTTGCCGCCATGGCGAGGGTTGTCCCAGAAAGCCATTAACTCGGCCGCCGTGGCAGCCGGCAGCATGAACGACAACAATGCAGCGAGAACGAAATGACGCATGGCACGCACGCTCCTTGTCAGTTGAAGAAGCGGCGAGCATACGCCTGCAAGAAGATGGTGGCTTTTGCTGATATCTTTCCGGAAATTACCGGGATTCGAAGGGTAAAAAGCCTTACAGCTACGTCTTAAAAAATCGTCGGAATATTCCTAGATCGCCAGCACCAGCACCACTGCCAGCTCCAACAGCTCCAACATCGCCCCTGCCGTGTCACCCGTAGTCCCTCCAAGGCGCCGACACATCGCGTGACGTAGCCAGGCGAAGCCCGCCAATACCACCAGCATGATCGAGAACGCCTGATGGCCAGCTAGCACGATGCACAGCAGCACACTGACGAGCAAAACCCAGGCAGCCTCGCGCCGAGGCAGGTGCTCGGCCAGCGCCTGGCCCAACCCGCCGGGACGCACATAAGGCGTACCGAGGAACAGGCCCAACATCGCCGCTCGCCCGATCAGCGGCGCCAGCAGCAACTGCGCCCCGATACCTTGCCCAACCAGCACCCACAAGGCGCAGAACTTCAACAGCAGCACCAGCACCAGGGTGACCACGGCAATCGGGCCACTGCGAGGGTCTTTCATGATCCGCAGTGTGCGGTCACGGTCGCCGAAACCACCTAGCCATGCATCAGCACTGTCAGCCAAGCCATCCAGGTGCAAGGCGCCACTGAGCAGTACCCACAGCGTCAGCAGCAAAGCCGCGTGCAGTGGTGCCGGGGTACCTTGCAGTAGCTGGCTGGCCAGCCACAGCAGCAGGCCAAGCAGCAGCCCCACCAGCGGGTAATACAAAAGGGAACGCCCCACTTCGCGCGGTGCCGGCATACCCGGCAGGCTTACGGGCAAGCTGCTGAGAAACTGCAAGGCAATCCAGAACGGCAGCATTTCAACGCCCCTCCAGCAGTTGCCCGTGGTCGTTCGGTACCAGCCGCATCAACGCACCATGCCCGACTTCGACCTGCAGCAACTGCGCCCTGGGCAAGCCACGGGCACGCGCCAGCAACAGCCGCATGACCCCGCCATGCGTCACCAGCAGCACGCGTTTGCCGGCATGCTGACCGGCCAGGCGCTCGATAGCCTCCAGCACACGCTGGGCAAACGCTTCGACCGGCTCGCCATTGGGCGGTGTGAAGGCGTAAGGGTCTGCCCAGAAACGCCCCAGCGCATCCGCCTGATCTTCCATGATCTGTGCGGCGCTGCGGCCTTCCCAATCGCCGAAGTGCAGCTCCTGCAGTGCGGGCTCTCGCTGCACCGGCAGGTTCAGCCGTGCGCCCAGTTCATCGGCAAAGCGCGCACAGCGCTGCAACGGCGAGCTGACCAGTACCTCCCAGGGGCCGGCCTGGGCAACCGCGCTGCGCATCTGCGCCCAGCCCTTGTCGGTCAGGGCATCGTCGAGGCTGCCACGCAGGCCGCCCTGTTCCGTTTCACCGTGGCGCAGCAGGTCGAGGATCATGCCGGGCGGTCCGCCACTGCAGCTTCGGCAAAGGTTGCCATCTGCCCGTGCAGCGCACAGGCCAGGCGTAGCAGCGGCACGGCCAGGGCAGCCCCGCTCCCCTCGCCCAGGCGCAGCCCCAAGGCCAGCAATGGCTCGGCCTGCAGCGCGGCAAGCAGGGCCTTGTGCCCAGGCTCTGCGCCTTGATGGGCAAATAGCAGCCAGGCCCGGCACTGCGGGTTGAGGCGCACGGCCAGCAGCGCGGCGACGCTGCAGATGAAGCCATCCACCAGCACCGCGATACCTGCCTGCGCGCAGCCGATGTAGGCGCCGACCAAAGCCGCGATTTCAAAGCCGCCGACACAGCCCAGTGCTTGCAGTGGATCATCCGCTTGCAGGCCATGCAGGCTCAGCGCCCGTTCGATGACCTCGGCCTTGTGCCGCACACCGGCGGCGTCCAGGCCCGTGCCAGGACCGCTCAGTTCAAGGGCCGGGCAGCCCAGCAGGATGCTGGCCAAGGCCGCGGCGGCCGTGGTGTTGCCAATGCCCATCTCGCCACCGATGAACAACTGCGCGCCCTGTTCGGCTGCGCGCAGGGCGCTGTCGCGGCCGGCCTGCAGGGCGGCGTGTAACTGACCTTCGGTCATCGCTGGCTGGCGGGCGAAGTTGGCCGTACCGGTGCCCAGGCGCAGATGGCGCACGCCGGGGAGCTCGAGATGAGCGTCGATGGTGCCCAGGTCGATCACTTCCAGGCTGCCCTGCAGCTGGCGCGCCAGCACACTGATTGCCGCGCCGCCGCCGACGAAGTTGCGCAGCATCTGGCCGGTCACCGCCTGCGGATAGGCCGAGATGCCCTCTTCGACTACGCCGTGGTCGCCGGCGAAAATGCTGATCGCGAGCTGGTCCAGGCTTGGTCGCTCACGGCCTTGCAGACCGGCCAGCTGGATGGCCAGGCCCTCCAGCTGGCCGAGCGAGCCTGCGGGTTTGGTCAGCTGTTGCTGACGGGCGCGGGCCTGGTCCATGGCGACGCTGTCTTGGGGTTGGCAGGGGGTTTGCCACCAGGGTTGGGTCATGGGTGTAGGCCTGTTTCAGGTTGGGAAAAGAGTTGTGAGTGTGGTGGACCGGGAGGTGTCCGCCTTGAGTATTTCGGCGCCTGTGAGATCGAGCGCCGCCCGCGCGGCGCATCGCCGGCAAGCCAGCTCCTACATCTGTTTCGGGCCAATTACTCCTGATCCATTAGCGCGCGGTCCCTTGGTTGTCCCCTTCGATACTGCGTCGTGCTCCAGGGGGACGCGCGCCAATTGCACAGGTATAACTGGTTAGAAACAGAGGTGGGAGCTGGCTTGCCGGCGATGCGCCGCGCGGGCGGCGCTCGATCTCACCGGCGGCGGAATACTCAAGGCGGACACTTCCCGGCTCAAAGCATTCATGACGGCCCCTCACAACCCAGCCCCTTTCAGCACCAACGGCAACCCCGCCACCGTCAGCACCACGCGCTGACAACGCTCGGCCACCGCCTGATGCAACCACCCGGCCAAATCGACATAACGCCGGGTCAGCTCCCCCATGGGCACTACCCCCAAGCCAGTTTCATTACTGACCAGGATGATAGTGCCAGGCAATGGCTCCAGGCAGGCCAGCAGGGCATCACGTTCCTCGGCCAGGCGCTGTTGGTCTTCCAGCATCAACAGGTTGGTCAGCCACAGGGTCAGGCAATCCACCAGCAGGCAGCGCCCTTCTGCCGCGTTGGCACGGAGCACTGCGGCCAGAGCCAGCGGCTCTTCGATCAGCCCCCAGTCATCCGGCCGCCGCTGGCGGTGCAGCAGCACGCGCTCGTTCATCTCACCGTCCAGCGGCTGGCTGGTGGCAATGTAGGTCACTGGCAGGCCGCTATCACTGGCCAGTTGTTCGGCCAGGCGGCTTTTACCGGAGCGGGCACCACCGAGTACAAGGCTGCGCATATCAGGCCACCCCACAAAGTTGACGCAATTGCGCCGTGTCCAGGTGCTTCTCCACCAGATCGGCCAGGCGTTCGATATCGCGTTCGCGCAGAGCCTGGTAGTCGATGGTCTGCACATCCTCCAGCCCTGCCCAGCGCAGCAGCGCCGCGCACGACTGGCTGCCTTCGAACAAACCGTGCAGATAAGTGGCGAGCACCTGGCCATCAGCACTGACAGCACCGTCACAGCGGCCATCAGCCAGCGTCACTGCAGGATGCTCCAGGGCAGGCCCCGTGGTGACGCCAGCGTGAATTTCATAGCCTGCCACCGCCGCTGCTTCCAGGTTCAGCGTGCCAGCAACGTTGCGCAGTTGCTTTTCAGCTTCCAGCACCGTGGCATAGTCGAGCAGGCCAAGCCCCAGGCTTGAGCCTGCAGGGCCTTCGAGGCCCAGCGGGTCATGCACTTCGCGACCCAGCATTTGCAAGCCGCCGCAAATACCAATCAACTTGCCGCCATAGCGCAAATGCCGCGCGATGGCCTTTTCCCAACCGCGCTCGCGCAACTGTGCCAGGTCGCCGCGCACGCTCTTGGAGCCCGGCAGGATGATCAGGTCGGCAGCCGGAATCGGCTGACCCGGACCGATGAACTGCAGGTCTACCTGCGGGTGCAGGCGCAGCGGGTCGAAGTCGGTGTGGTTGCTGATGCGCGGCAGTACCGGCACGATCACCTTGAGCACGCGCTCGTGCTTGGCGCCCTGGCGCACATCGATGCCGTCTTCGGCCTCCAGGTGCAGGTCGGTCACATACGGCAGCACACCAAGCACCGGCTTGCCGGTACGCTCTTCCAGCCAGTCCAGCCCCGGTTGCAGCAAGGCAATGTCACCGCGGAAGCGATTGATGACAAATCCCTTGACCCGCGCCTGCTCACTAGGCGACAGCAGTTCGAGGGTGCCGACCAGATGGGCGAATACACCGCCGCGGTTGATGTCGGCGACCAGGATCACCGGGCAGTCCACCGCTTCGGCAAAGCCCATGTTGGCGATATCGCCGGCACGCAGGTTGATCTCTGCCGGCGACCCCGCACCTTCGACCATCACCACTGGCCAGACGGCGCTCAGGCGCTGGTGCGAGGCCAGCACCGCCTGCATGGCGATGACCTTGTAGTCGTGGTAGGCCACCGCGTTCATGCTGGTGACGGCGCGGCCATGGATGATCACCTGGGCGCCGGTGTCGCTGTTGGGCTTGAGCAGCACCGGGTTCATGTCGGTGTGCGGCGCCAGCCTGCAGGCCTGGGCCTGCACGGCCTGGGCCCGGCCGATTTCACCGCCGTCGGCAGTTACCGCGCTGTTCAACGCCATGTTCTGCGGTTTGAACGGCACCACGCCGACGCCCTGGCGCAACAGCCAGCGGCACAGCGCGGTCACCAGGGTGCTCTTGCCCGCATCAGAGGTGGTGCCCTGCACCATGAGGGTGGTCATGCTGTTTCCTTCTGGTAATCCGCCAGGGCCTGGGCCAGGCGCTGTTCATCTGCCGCGCAAGCGGGCAGCCCAAGGCGCACGGCCAGAGGCTGCTCGAACAGGCGCACGAGGATGCCGCGGCGGGCGAGGAAGTCATGCAATTGCACAGCGTGCTGGCTACGCACGTACTGGAACAGGTCGCAGCCACCGCTGGGCGCCAGGCCAGCGCTGCGTAAAAGCTCGGCCAGCCGCTGGCTGGCGCCAGCGCAGCGTTCGATCTGCTGACGCTGGGCGGCTTGATCGGCCAGGCAGGCCTGGGCCAGCACCCGGGTCGGGCCGTTCACGGTCCAAGGGCCGAGCAGCTCAGCCAGGCGCAGCAGCAGGCTGCGCTCGGCAGCAACAAAACCCAGGCGCACGCCAGCCAGGCCGAAGAATTTGCCAAACGAGCGCAGCACGATCAGGCCTGGGCGTTCGGCGCAACCGACCACGCCTTCGGCAGGTGTGTTGTCGATAAACGCTTCATCGACCAGCAACCAGCCACCGCGGGCGGCCAAGCGAGCATGCCAGGCCAGCAGGCGCTCACGCGGCACCCGGCGCCCCGTTGGGTTGTTGGGGTTGACCAGCACCAGCACATCGAGCGTGTCGAGCGCCGCCTCGACCTGCGTTTCATCCAGCTCCAGCAGCTGATGCCCCGCCCGCTGCCATGCATACGGGTGCTCGGCATAGCACGGGGTCAGCACCCCTACCCGGCCGGCTGCGCGCAGCTGCGGCAATGCCTGGATCGCGGCCTGCGAACCGGCCACTGGCAGCAATTGACGGGCACCGTAGTAGGTGCGCGCTGCATCTTCCAGGCCGTCCTCGGTTTCCGGCAGGCGGGCCCAGGCATCCACAGGGATCGAAGGGATAGGGAACGGCCAAGGCGCGATGCCACTGGACAGGTCGAGCCATTGCTCGCGAGCAATGCCGTATTGCCGCACAGCGCGCAGCAAGCGGCCACCGTGTTCAAGCATTGATATACGCCCCCAGGCAGATCACCAGCAGCCACAGCCACACGCCGCGCTGGACCAGGTACCAGCCACGCTCGATGGCGTCGGCGTCGGCCATCGGCCCCTCGCCCAGGCGGGGTCGTTCATGCAGCTCACCGTGGTACACCGCCGGGCCGCCCAGCTCGACCCCCAGCGCACCGGCACCGGCGGCCATCACCGGCCCGGCGTTGGGGCTGTCCCACAACGGGCCCTGCTTGCGCCAGCAGGCCAGGGCCAGGCGGGTCTTGCCCAGCAGCGCATAGGTCAGCGCCACCAGCCTTGCGGGAATATAGTTGAGCACATCGTCGATGCGCGCCGCACACCAGCCAAAGCGCTCGAAGCGCTCGTTGCGGTAACCCCACATGGCATCCAGGGTGTTGCTCAGGCGGTACAGCACCACGCCCGGCGCGCCAGCGACCACAAACCAGAACAGCGCGGCGAACACTGCATCGCTGCCGTTTTCCAGCACCGACTCGGTGGCCGCGCGGGCCACGGCGGGCTCGTCCAGTTCGCGGGTTTCGCGGCTGACCAGGTAGCCGACCCGCCGCCGTGCCTCTGCCAGGTCGCCCTGGCGCAAGGCGTTGGCCACTGGCAGTACATGCTCGCCCAGGCTGCGCAGCCCGACGGCGCAGTACAGCGCCAGCACGTCCACCAGCCAGCCGATATACGGCAGCCAGGACAGAATCAGCGCCCCCAGGGTCAGCGGCACCACCGCCAGGAACCACGCGCTCACGCCGTGGCTGCGCCAGCCGCGCCCGCCGGCGTTCAGGCGGCGCTCGAGGTTACTGGCCATAGTGCCGAACGCCACCAACGGGTGGCGCCGCTGCGGCTCGCCCAGCAAGGCGTCCAGCGCCACCCCGGCCACGGTCAGCAAGGCCACGCTCATTGGCGCTCTCCCCATTGGTTTTCGAACAGCATTTCAGTCAAGGGCCGGTCTTCGGCCCAGCCTTCCTGCACCAGCATCGGCGCCGGGTAGAATTCGGTGACCGGCCCCAGGCACAGCACCGCCACCGGTTTGGCCCCGGCCGGCATGCCCAGCAAGGCCGCCAGCGCCTGCGGGTCGAACAGCGACACCCAGCCCATGCCCAGGCCTTCGCCCCGGGCGGCCAGCCAGAGGTTCTGGATGGCGCAGGCCAGCGAGGCGAGGTCCATTTCCGGCAGGGTGCGGCGGCCGAATATGTGCGACTCACGGTTGTCCATCAAGGCCGCCACCAGTAGCTCGGCACAGTCGTTGATGCCCTCCACCTTCAGTTTCATGAAGGCATCGGAGCGCTCGCCCAGCGCCTCGGCGGTACGCACTCGCTCCGCCTCCACCAGTGCCTGGATACGTGTACGCAGGTCACGCTGGGTAATGCGGATGAAGCGCCAGGGCTGCATCAGCCCGACACTGGGTGCCTGGTGCGCGGCAGCCAGCAGGCGGCCAAGCAGTTGCGGCGCTACCTCGCCAGCGGCGAAATGGCGCATGTCGCGGCGCTCGCCGATGGCCCGGTAAATGGCGGCGCGCTCGGCGTCGCTGAAGGCGTGCTGGCTCATGGTCGCAACAGCGCCGCCGCCGCGTCCGGGTTGGAGGGGAAGTAGAAGTGCACGTAGGAAGCCGTCAGCCGCCCCAGGCGATACACCGCTTCATTGCCCCGCCCGCCGTTGGGGCTCAGGCCGCGAGCGATCGGTTCCTGCGTGGTGCTGGTCAGCGAGTGGTGATAGGTGTGGCCACGCAGGGTGCCTTCCGGCAGCGCCACTGCCTGCAGGGCCAGCGCTGCCAGGCGCTTCTGCATGGTTGCCTCGCCGGGCAGCAGGCCGAGCAGTTCGGCACGTTCGCCGGCCACATCGGTCAGGGCATCAAGCAGGTACAGCATGCCGCCGCACTCTGCCAGCAGCGGTTTTCCCTGGGCGTGATGGGCACGGATCGCCTCGCACATCGGCGCGTTGGCAGCCAGGGCGTGGTGGTGCAGTTCAGGGTAGCCGCCCGGCAGGTAGAGGCTGTCGACCGCAGGCAATTCGCGGTCATGCAGCGGCGAGAAAAATTCCAGGTGTGCACCCTGGTTGCGCAGCAGTTCGAGGTTGGCGCCATAGGTGAAGGCAAAGGCTTCGTCCCGTGCGACACCAATACGCACGCCGGCCAGCAAGGCAGCACTGGCTTGTGGCTCGGGCGCGGCAAAGGCCACTGGCGGCGGCAAGGCAGCATCGCAACTGGCGCCCAGCGCCTCGGCGGCGGCGTCCAGGCGTGCGTCGAGGTCGTTCAGCTCGCTGGCCTGGACCAGGCCCAGGTGACGGCTGGGCAGTTCGATGCCACGCTCGCGCGACAAGCCACCGTACCAGCGCAAGCCTTCGGTCAGGCTGCCCTCCAGCAGTTGCGCGTGGCGCAGGCTGCCGACACGGTTGGCCAGCACGCCGGCGAATGGCAGGTCGGCCTGGTAACGTGCCAGGCCCAGGGCCAATGCGCCGAAGGTCTGAGCCATGGCCGTGCCATCGATCACCGCCAGCACCGGCACGCCAAAGTGGCGCGCCAGGTCGGCGCTGGACGGCGTGCCGTCGAACAGCCCCATTACCCCTTCGATCAGGATCAGGTCGGCGTCACCTGCGGCTTGCCACAACAGGCGGCGGCTTTCCTCGGCACCGATCATCCACAAATCCAGTTGATAAACCGGCGCACCGCTGGCACGTTCCAGAATCATCGGATCGAGAAAATCTGGCCCGCATTTGAACACCCGCACCTTGCGCCCGTGGTTACGGTGCAAGCGGGCCAACGCAGCAGTAACGGTGGTCTTGCCCTGGCCCGAGGCCGGTGCCGCGATCAACACGGCGGGGCAATGACGGGGCTGGTTCACAGTTCTACGCCCTTTTGTGCGCGGATCCCGGCCTGAAAGGCGTGCTTGAGCATGCCCATTTCGGTCACCGTGTCCGCCAGCTCGATCATCTCGGGCTTGGCCGCACGGCCGGTGACGATCACATGCTGCATGGGCGGACGGGCCTGGATGTCGGAAAGCACCTGGTCAAGGTCGAGATAGCCATGCTTGAGGGCGATGTTCAGCTCATCCAGTACCACGAACTGCACGCTCGGGTCCTGCAGCAACTGGCGCGAAACGGCCCAGGCCGCTTCGGCGGCGGCGATATCACGCTGGCGGTCCTGGGTCTCCCAGGTAAAGCCTTCGCCCATCACGTGGTAGCGCACCTGCTCGGGGAAACGCCGGAAGAACAGCTCCTCACCGGTGCTGTTACGGCCCTTGATGAACTGCACCACGCCACACTGCATGCCATGGCCCAGGGCGCGCGCGAGCATACCGAAGGCCGAGCTGCTCTTGCCCTTGCCATTGCCGGTCAGCACCAGCAACAGGCCGCATTCGTTGGGGGAATTGGCGATACGTTCGTCGATGATCGCCTTCTTGCGCTGCATGCGCGCCAAGTGGCGTTCGTCGCGTTCGGTGGGTTCGCTCATCAGGGTTCTCCGCTGGCTGGCGCCACGGCAACGCGCGACGGCAGGTAATAGGCAGGCAAACGGAGAACGCGCAGGGGCCGCGGCCGCAGGCCACGGTGCACCGCGCATCACCCTCCGTGATGCCGTTGGCAGTTTCAGGCCGGTCTCCGGGCTTGTGAGCGGGCCTTGGCCCGGGCCTGCGCGCCTTCCCGGGTGCTGGCACCCAGTGGCCCTGCGCGGCCGCGACTCACCTACCGTTGCGGGGGCAGCGCCGGAATCGCGCCCTGCTGGCGCCCACCGGCTTCCCAGTTTCACCCTGCCAGGTCGAGGCTGGCAGGGCACCTGAAACACGCGCGAAGGTTAGAGGGTTGCACCCTGAGCGTCAATCGAACCGGGACCATTGCCGTCGAACAGGCACGCCACCGCGCAATGGCCAAATCCCCAAGGTGTGCCACACTCAACCCAGTGATGGCTCATAGCCATCACCCCCGAGTGAATGGGAACACACCTGCAACAGGAGAGCGCAGCATGCGAGGCCAGATCATCAACAACCCGCGCCTGGAGTTTCTCAGCCCCGTGCTGGAGCGCTGGGTCGACTGCATCGACCGCTTCAACCAGTTTGCCGGCGATGCTGAAGCCCCTTACTGGCACGGCGCCGCTGCCAACGTCGGGCTGCTGGCAGCGGCCGCCTGGCAGGCCGAGCTGGCAGCATTGCAGCAGTTCGCCGGCAAGAAGCAGCGCGACGAAGGCGAAAACGAAGGGCGTTGCGACCTGTCGATCATCAGCGCCGAGGAGGCCCTGTACCTCAGTACAAGCCAGCGCTGGCCGAAGGTCGGCCGGCTGGACATGGCTGGCGCCCTGCAACAGACCGCCGCCCTCGCCCGACAGGTCGCCTACCCGAGCCAGTTGAAGGCGGCGGCGCTGTTCATCAGCCCCTGGAAAGCAGGCCAGCACGCCAGCCCCGAAGAACTGCAGGACCTGGTCGACGACCTGAAAACGCATACCGCCTGCGCCATCGCCTGGTACTTCCCGTATGCCTATCGCAAGCTGCACAACGAGCAAGGCCAGTACTTCCCGGGGGTGGCGCTGCTGCTCAAACAAGCCTGAGCAGCGGGACGGCCACAAGATCAGGCCGGGAAGAAACGATCGACCAACTGCGGGCTACCCAGGCGCTCGAGGTAGGCATCCCTGGCAAACACCACGCCAGTGCGCAAGTCATACACCGGACCTGAAGCCGGCTTGGGTACCTGGCGCAACCGGACATTGACAAAGCGGTAGTCCGCCCCGGTGATCTGGCCTATATGCTCGATCTGGAAATAGGCGCCAGGCATGAACAAGGTTTCGGCTTCCTCCTTGTAGGCAGAGAACGCCGTGACCGGAACGCCACTCGAATACGCGCCAGCAGGTAGTTCGAACACCACTGAACTTTCATCGAACACACCGAGTTCCCCCGTACTGGCCATGTCATCCGGGTCGGCGGCGAACTTGCGCATCATGTATGGGTTTTCGGTGAAGGATGAGAGATCGGTGTTGACCAATGTATCGCCTACCTTGAAACGCCCACTGCAAAAATGCACGCCACTGGTGCCTCGTACCCCGTGCCCGCCGCGGTAAAGGGGGACTGCAGCATCCCGGGGCAGGCGCTCCATACTGGTTGCAAGCTTGTTCAGGTAGCGGACCGACGAGCTGGTTCGCTGCCCCTCACGCAGGAAACTGTTGATCGAATCATCATGCGTGTAGACCTCGATCAGGCTGTTGTTGTAGCCCGCGCCCTCCCGGTAGGTGTATTGCGCCTGCCCCTCGTACTCGACGTATTCGTATCCCTGGGAATCGGATAACGGATCGCCCCCGTCAGGCACCAAGGCGATATCCGCTGAATCCAGCAGCGCCTGATGCCGCAAGAACGCCTCAGTGGAGATTGCAGCACTACGCTGCTGGTTACTGCGCATGTACTCGTCCCAGAATGGCGATGTCTCACTTGCCAAGCCGTCGTCAGGGGCCCCACCCGTCAGCCGCGGCGGTTCGAGCATCTCCCATTCGCCACTACCTGACAGGCGCACCGGGCGTATGGGGCTGAAGGCGAACGGGTTGCCCGGGTCAACCACCAGCCAGTGCTCGAGCTCGCTGCTGTAGCGCACCCGGTACGGCAGGCCACCCAGGTCAATCCAGCATTCGCCATTGGCGCCAAGCCGGATGCCCTTGAGCTCGTCGGCGCCAAGCGGCTTGCCCGCCAGCAGTACATTGGCCTCCTGCCCCTCCAGCACCTGTTCAGGCGCGGGTGCCACTTGCCAGCCGGCCAGTGAAGCCTCTGCCTCGTGAAATGCGGGTCGATACGACAGGGCTCTGAGCGTGCTCGCAGTCTTGGCGTCGACCTCGACCATGCCCAAGGCCGCGAAGATACTGTCGAAAATCGCTGCCCCCAGCGCTGCCTCGCGGCCCTCGCGGGTACGGGCATGCAGGCCCTGGTCGATATCTACATACAGCTTGGCAAGCGACAGGCCCAGAATCGCCAGCGGCAGGCTTGGGCATAGCGGCGCAAAGTAGAACGAGAACCGTAACAACACATCGACATAGCCGCTGAACATTCCTTCCCGCAACCGGTGGTTGTCCACCAGCATTTCAGCGTTGTGCCTCATGTTCTGCGCAGCGTCCTTCCCCAGGTGGGCGAAGAAATCACCTGAAACAGGCCTGTATGAACGCGCCAGCAGGCCCAGCGCCTCGTGCCCCCCCCGGGCTATCTGCAATGGTCTGCAGGGCCTCTCGTGCATCATCCGTTTCCACCGTCAACTGCGGGTCTGTGACGATGCCCGCCAGTACACGCTGCACCCCCGCCTTGCTACGCAGCTGGGCGCTGAACCATCCGGCCATCGCTTCCGGTGAGTCAAAGCCGCGCAGTGTCTGTTCATCGAAAGGCAGGTAAAGCACGGTTCGCCCGTGTGGTAGCGACAGCACATACATCCACACCCGCCCAGCCCCTGCGGGGTGGCAGGCGCTGACGGCTATTTCGCTGGCCCCAGTCGGCTGACGCAGTTGTGCCAGGGTCGGCACGCTGCCTTGGGGCTTCAAGCCGATATTCACCAGGCTTCGCAGTTGCGAGGCATCGTCGCCAGTGATGCTGCCTTCGCGCAGCGCTCGCGCGCATTCACCCATCAGGTTGACCTTGGCCAACACCTGAAAGTCGCCCGCATGGGCAACCCAGAAGTCATTAACCTGCTGGCGCACGACCTGGGCAAAATCCAGCTTCCAGAAATCGCGCTGTACATCGCGCGCCAGCATCGGCACTTCGTTACGTTCATCGAACCAGGGGGCATGGGGGCCCTGTCGGTAGAAGCCACCGTACAGGTCGAGCTCATCGGTGGCGTCCTGAAAGCCCAGGTCGAAACGCTCGATCACCAGCTCGGTCAGGCGCAGCGACTTGACCGGGGGGCCGCTGTGCGCCCAACCGTTGAAACTGCGGCTGCTGGAACTGGCACCCTTGAACTGGTGCCACCAGACACGGTCCGGATCCCAGTCTTTTTTCGTGTGCTGGCGCACGATGGCACTGGCATGGTCGCGGGCCAACCGGTAGGGGTCGGGGTACTCGCGAACAAAATCCCGCGCCAACTGCGCCAGCTCATGACCAGCCCCCAGCACTCGAAGGTTATGCAGCATTGCCTGTTGCAGGTCGTACATGGTCGTTTCCTGATAGATGCCGGAAACGAAATGTTCGTCAGCTGCACACCCCTGGCGGCGGTAGATATATCTGAGCGCGGTAGGTGACCCTGCCTGACTGAACCCAACGTGCAGCAGCGAGTTCTGAATGCAAAAGACTCCCTGCAGAGCAGCGCACATGAACCGAACCCGCACCCTCACTGCACTGACAATCGCGGCATGCCTGGCCGGCTGTGGCGAAACAGCCCTGTTGAATGTGGACCAGGGCAGCGGCCCGACGCCGCAATTGCCCGCCCCTAGAAAGTCCCTGATTCCCACCGTAAACGTTGCCCCGGCGATCGGCTGGCCGCAGGGCGGCAAACCCACGGCCGCAGCAGGCACGCAAGTGGTGGCGTTTGCCGACAAGCTCGACCATCCGCGCTGGTTGTACGTGCTGCCCAACGGCGATGTGCTGGTGGCAGAAACCAATGCACCGCCCAAACCCGAAGATGGCAAGGGCATACGCGGATGGTTCATGGGCAAGGCAATGCAACGCGCAGGCGCAGCGGTGCCCAGCGCCAACCGTATCACCCTGTTGCGCGATGCCGACCATGATGGTGTCGCAGAACTGCGCACACCGTTTATCGAAGGGCTCAACTCCCCGTTCGGCATGGCCTTGGTTGGCAATGACCTGTACGTCGCCGACACCGACAGGCTGTTGCGCTTTCACTACCAGCCGGGGGCTTTGCAGATAGGTGAAAAAGGGCAGCCGGTGGTCGAGCTGCCAGGCGGTCCGCTGAACCACCACTGGACCAAGAACGTGGTGGCTAGCCGCGACGGTAAAAAACTCTATGTGACGGTTGGCTCCAACAGCAATGTGGGAGAAAACGGCATGGACAAAGAGCAAGGCCGGGCGGCCATCTGGGAAGTTGACCCGGCCAGCGGCCAGCACCGGCTGTACGCCACCGGCCTGCGCAACCCCAACGGGCTGGCCTGGGAACCACACAGCGGGGCATTGTGGACTGCTGTGAACGAGCGCGACGAAATTGGCAGCGACCTGGTGCCGGACTACATCACATCGGTGCAGGACGGCGGCTTCTATGGCTGGCCCTACAGTTACTACGGGCAGCATGTAGACACCCGGGTGCAACCGCAGAACCCGCAAAAGGTGGCCCAGGCACGGGTGCCGGATTATGCGGTAGGCCCACACACCGCATCACTCGGGTTGGCATTCGCCGCCCCCGACGCTTTGCCGCCGCCCTTCAACCAGGGGGCACTGGTGGGCCAGCACGGCTCGTGGAACCGCAAGCCACACAGCGGCTACAAGGTGATTTTCGTGCCGTTCAACGCTGCCGGCAAACCATCGGGGCAGCCTGTCGACCTGCTGACGGGGTTTGTCGATGGCAGCGGCAATGCCATGGGCCGACCCGTAGGCGTGACCAACGACGGTCGCGGTGGCGTGCTGGTGGCGGATGACGTGGGCAATGTGGTCTGGCGAATCAGCAGGCTGCACTGAAGCAAAACCGCGGGCTGTCGCCGGCATGCCGGCGATGGCACCGGGTTAAGGATTCTGTGCCAGATGCCCTGCCGGGATCACCCGCTTGGCTTCCAGGTATGCCTTCGCCCAATAGCTGTTGGACAGGTAATCCAGGCGAACCGTGCCGCCAGTGGAAGGAGCATGGACGAAGCGCCCCTCACCTACATAGATACCCGCATGGCTGACCTGCGAGCCGCCGCTGGTGGCAAAGAACACCAGGTCACCGGACTGCAGCGACTTGGCGTCCACCGTCGGCGCACGCATGACGATCATCTCCCGCGTCGAACGCGGCAGGCTGATGCCGGCAGCATCACGGTACACATACTTGATCAGGCCACTGCAATCAAAACCGGAGTCCGGGGTGTTGCCGCCCCAGCGATAAGGCGTGCCTACCAGACCGATGGCACGGATCAGCACGTCATCGGCAATGGGCGAAGGGCTGGGCTGACTGTAGCTGACCTGCGGCTGCACCACAGGCGCCGGCGCGGGCGCGCGGCTGGAGCAGGCAGCCAGCAAGGCCGCCAGGGAGAGAAATGCAAAGCGCGCCATCTTTATCATGGCCAGACCATCCTGTCCGAGACTGCTGAACCGCAGCCGAAAAGAGTTGAGAATTCAGATTAGACGACTTCTGTAAATGCGCACGGCGGCGAGCTTTTTTCAAAGCATCGCCGCCGTGGCGGGTGCATCCGTTTCATCAGTTGCGCGCGATGTTGGTCGGCGCCATGGCCAAGGCGCGCTTGGCTTCGATGAAGGTCTTGCTCCAGTAGCGGTCACCGAGGCTGTCGATGCGCACGCCCCCGCTGCGGCGGCTGCTGGAGTGGATGAACTGGTTGTCACCCAGGTAGATGCCGGCATGGCTGACGCGACCGCGGCCATTGGTGCTGAAGAACAGCAGATCACCCGGCTTGAGCTTGTTGCGTGCCACTTTCGGAGCATCGACGTTGATCATTTCACGCGTGGAGCGTGGCAGGGTCACGCCCGCCTCTTCGCGGAACAGGTAGCCGATGAAACCGCTGCAGTCGAAGCCGGACTTTTCCGAGGTACCACCGAAGCGGTAGCGGGTACCGATCAACGACATGCCACGCTCGAGAATGCTGTCCGCCAGTACTGGCAGCTGGTAAGGCTTGCTGCTGCTGGAGAAGACCTCCAGGTCATCTTCAGTGGCCAGCTCTTCCGGTTCGCCGAAAACCGACGAGGTCGAGGCTTTGGCCTTGACCGCCGACTGTGCGGCGATCGGGGTGTGATCCTGAGGTGCTGATTGAGAAGCCGGGCCATGGGCCGCGCAGCCAAAAAGCAGGGTCACGAGTGCGAGTGGCACGAGGGGTGCGAAGCGCTTCAGCATGGGCACGACCGTGTCTGTAATCCTTTAGAAGGGGGAAACTATGCCCTCTATCATGGCCATTTGCAAATTTTATCGAAAAACATGTGACTTTTTCGTTTTGCCGCTCTGGCCCAAGGTTTTCAGGGGGTTACCAGCCGAGGGTTTCCTTGAGAAAAGGGATGGTGAGCTTGCGCTGTGCCTGCAGCGAGGCCTGGTCGAGGCGCTCGAGCAGGTCGAACAGCGCACTCATGCTGCGCGCGCCACGGGTAAGGATGAAGTGACCGACTTCGTCGGTGAGGTGCAGGCCACGGCGCGAGGCACGCAGCTGCAGGGCGCGCAGCTTGTCTTCGTCGGACAGGCCACGCATCTGGAACACCAGGGCCAGGGTCAACCGCGACTTGAGGTCCGGCAACTTGATCGGCAGTTCGCGTGGCGAAGCCGAGGCTGCCAGCAACAGGCGTCGGCCGCTGTCACGCAGGCGGTTGAACAGGTGGAACATGGCCTCTTCCCAGTCTGCCTTGCCGGCGATCACGTGCAGGTCGTCGATGCACACCAGTTCATACTGGGCCAGGTAGTCGAGCAGCTCTACACCGCGCTCGAGCAGTTGTGCCAAGGGCAGGTAGACCGCGGGCTCGCCGCGCTGCTGAAAGCGGTGGGTGGCAGCCTGCAGCAGGTGGCTACGGCCAACACCCTGCTTGCCCCACAGGTAGATAAGGCTCTCGGTCCAGCCGGCGTCGGCTTCGCATAGCCGCTCGACGTAGCCCAATGCCGCAGCATTGGCGCCCGGATAGTAGTTGATGAAGGTGGCGTCATCGCGCAGGCGCACACCCAGGGGCAACTGGATCGGTGGTTTCATGCTCGCGGGCGGTCGGCAGGACCGCAGGGGGCCTTTGGTGAACAATGTGCAAAGTCTATACCCGCAGCGCTGGGTGCACAATCACGGCATCGGATAGCGCAAGGAAAATCAACAGGTTGCGGGTTTTGGGGTGGGTCGGAGGTATATGGCATCACAATTCCGGGTCCACATCCCCGGCATACATATCCGATTCCTTGTACAAATCATGCACATGCCGCAGCAGCACCATGATCACCGCGGCCACCGGCAACGCCAGCAAGACCCCGGTAAACCCGAACAGCTCACCGCCGGCAAGGATGGCAAAGATCACTGCCACCGGATGCAGCCCGATGCGGTCGCCCACCAGCAACGGCGTCAGCACCATGCCCTCCAGCGCCTGCCCGACCATGAACACGGCAACAATGCCCAGCATCGGGTACAAATCGCCGCCGAACTGGAACAGGCCGGCCACCAGCGCTGCACCAATGCCGATGATGAAGCCCATATAAGGAACGATGGCCGCAAGGCCCGCGAGCATGCCGATCAGCAGCCCCAGCTCCAGCCCCACCAGCATCAGCCCGGCAGAATAGATGAACCCCAAGGCCACCATCACCATCAGCTGGCCGCGCACGAACGCCCCAAGTACTTCATGGCATTCGCCCGCCAGGCCGACCACATCTTCCTCATGCTGGCGTGGCAGCAAGCTGCGCAGCTTGGCCATCATCAGGTCCCAGTCACGTAGCAGATAGAACCCCACGACCGGAATCAGGACCATGTTGGCCAGCCAGGCCATCAGCGCCAGGCTCGACGCCGTCGCCTGTGACAATACCACCCCGACAATGTCGGTGGTCTGCCCCATGTGTTCGCTGATGGCCGCCTTGATCTTGTCGAACTTCCAGAAACCATCGGCCAGCCCCAACCGGTGTTGCACCCAGGGCAGCGCCACATGCTGCAACCAGTCGAGCATCTGCGGCGCCAGCTCGTACAAACGCACCAGCTGCTTGGCCAGCATTGGCACCAGCACCAGCAACAGGGCCATGAACAGCAGAGTGAAGAGGCCGAACACCACTACCACCCCCCAGGTGCGTGACAACCCCCGGCGCTCAAGCCAGTCGACCAGGGGGTCGGCCAGGTACGCCAGGAGAATGCCGATCAGGAAGGGCGTGAGAATGTTGTGCAAGCTGTACAACAGTACGGCGAGCAGCAGTGCAACGCCCAGCCAGATCCAGCGACGCATGTCAGTCAATTTTGGAGCTCCTTACCAACGGAATCGCAGGCCATCGAACGGCTTGGGTGCAGGTTGCGCCGGCACGGCCGGGTCTTGCCCGGCAACTGGTGCCGGTGTCGCGGGCGCGGCTTGCTCTGCCGGCAGCTCCTGCAGCTTGGCCAGGGCAAGCTGGGCACGCAGCTGTTCACGGTTGGCGGTGACGCCATAGGTCAGGGTGGTCCCTTCGGCCATTTGCAGGCGTGGGCCATAGGGCTCAAGCACACGGGCCAACTCCGCGTAGCGCTGCAGGCTCATCCCCTGCACCTGCACCTGCAATTGGCTGCTGGCGCCGGGGCGGGTGACATAGCGTGGCGCCAGGCGGCTGCTTACCGCCAGCATCACCGCATCGGCCAACGCCGCCTGGTCGGCGCCCTCGGCATTGCCCTGCTCGCGCTGGTCGCCCAGCCACAGCTGCCACTTGCCCTGCCACTTGCCGTCGGCCTCCTGGGCATGCACCGCCAGCAAGGCATCGGCGCCGTAACGTTCGGCGGCCTGGCGCAGCGGCGCCGGGTCGCTGGCTTCGAGCTGCTTGGCATTGGCCACCAGTTGTTCCTGCAGGTCAGCCAGCGGCAGACGCAGTGGCAAGCCACGGTGCTGGGCGGCACGGCGCAGGGGCTGGGCGCTGGCCTGGCCGTCACCGACCAGGCTGCTGCCCTCGACACTGCCGTTCAACCACCAGCCAAGGATCGACGGCCGGTTGCTGCCCCACAGGGCCAGGCCGGCCTTGCGCAGGGCCCGCTCGGTACTGCCAGGGTCGAATTCGACCAGCACCGACTCGGGTGGGCCGGCTTCGGTGCCCACCTGGTTGATGATTTGCTGGGGGTCCTTGCGCAGCTCGGCAAGGGCCGGGCTTTGCGCCGCCTTGGGGTCGCCGGTCAGGCGCAACACCAGTGTGTCAAGGGCCTGGGCAGTGGCGGCGGTACGCGCCTCAGCCCCCTGCCCGGTGACCGGTTCGCGCACCTGGTAAAGGCCGGAGACATTTTCAGCCAGGGCAGTGGCCGAGATCAGGGCCAGGCAACCTGCTGCCAGAATGTTGAACAAACGCATGGAGGGTTCCTGTCCATTTACCGCAATGCCTATACCTTATACACGGGGGCGCCAGGTAACCAGTCGCGCGGGTGAAAGATTGGTTGCTGCAGATATGCCTGGATCCGACAGGTGTCGGATCTCAGAGGTTCAGTGCCTCACCTTTACCCACTTTAATGCCCTGCCCGTCGGCCTGAGGATGGCCGCTGCCCGGCAACCCTGATAAAATCGCGCGCCTTCACAGACCACTGACGTTTCAGGCAGCCGCCGCTCACCCGCCGGCCTTGGCCGTCATGGTCGTTTTTAAGAATCCCTCCCTCCTAAAGGCCTGGATCAATGAGCAAGCAACCCTCCCTGAGCTACAAGGACGCCGGTGTAGACATCGACGCCGGCGAAGCACTGGTCGAACGCATCAAGGGCGTGGCAAAACGCACCGCACGCCCTGAAGTCATGGGTGGCCTGGGCGGCTTCGGCGCCCTCTGCGAGATCCCGGCCGGCTACAAGCAGCCGGTGCTGGTCTCCGGCACCGACGGCGTCGGCACCAAGCTGCGCCTGGCGCTGAACCTGAACAAGCACGACAGCATCGGCCAGGACCTGGTCGCCATGTGCGTCAACGATCTGGTTGTGTGCGGTGCCGAGCCACTGTTCTTCCTCGACTACTACGCCACCGGCAAGCTCAACGTGGACGTAGCCGCCACCGTGGTAACCGGCATCGGCGCCGGTTGCGAACTGGCCGGTTGCTCGCTGGTCGGTGGTGAAACCGCCGAAATGCCAGGCATGTACGAAGGCGAAGATTACGACCTGGCCGGCTTCTGCGTAGGCGTGGTGGAAAAGGCCGAGATCATCGACGGCTCCAAGGTTGCCACCGGCGACGCGCTGATCGCCCTGCCGTCCTCCGGCCCGCACTCCAACGGCTACTCGCTGATCCGCAAAATCCTCGAAGTGTCCGCTACCGACATCGAGAACACCCAGCTGGATGGCAAGCCGCTGACCGACCTGCTGATGGCCCCGACCCGCATCTACGTCAAGCCGCTGCTGCAGCTGATCAAGAACACCGGCGCCGTCAAGGCCATGGCCCACATCACCGGTGGCGGCCTGCTGGACAACATTCCGCGCGTCCTGCCGAAAAACGCCCAGGCCGTGGTCGACGTGGCCAGCTGGCAGCGCCCGGTAGTGTTCGACTTCCTGCAGGAAAAAGGCAACGTCGACGAGCATGAAATGCACCGCGTGCTGAACTGCGGTGTCGGCATGGTCATCTGCGTAGCCCAGGACCAGGTCGAAGCGGCCCTGAACGAATTGCGCGCCGCCGGTGAACAGCCGTGGGTGATCGGCCACATCGCCGAGGCCGCTGAAGGCGCTGCCCAGGTCGAGCTGCAGAACCTCAAGGCACACTGATGCCAAGCAAGACCTGCAATGTAGTGGTACTGCTGTCGGGCTCCGGCAGCAACCTGCAAGCCCTGATCGACAGTTGCCAGGGCCAGGACAGCACGGCGCACATCCGCGCGGTGGTGTCCAACCGCGCCGATGCCTACGGCCTGCAGCGCGCTGCGGCCGCCGGCATCGACAGCGCCGTGCTCGACCACACCCGCTACGACGGCCGTGAAGCCTTCGATGCCGCGCTAATGGCGTGCATCGACGGCTTTGCCCCGGACCTGGTGGTACTGGCCGGCTTCATGCGTATCCTCAGTGGCGACTTCGTACGCCACTACCAGGGCCGTCTGCTCAATATCCACCCGTCGTTGCTGCCCAGATACAAGGGCCTGCATACCCACCGCCGGGCCCTGGAGGCAGGCGACGCCGAGCATGGCTGCAGCGTTCACTTCGTGACCGAGGAACTCGATGGCGGGCCACTGGTCGTACAGGCTGTGGTGCCGTTGGTGTCTGATGACACCGTCGAAAGCCTGGCTCAGCGGGTGCACTGTCAGGAACATCTGATCTATCCGCTGGCAGTGCGCTGGTTTGCCGAAGGGCGCTTGCGTCTTGGTGAACAGGGTGCATTACTGGATGGCCAGCCGCTGCCCGCCAGCGGTCATTTGATTCGATCCTAGGAGAACTTATGCGTCGCGCCCTGCTCTTGGCACTTGCCGTGCTCGCCCTGCCCCTCCAGGCAGCTGATCTGAAGCCGTTCTCGGCCAGCTACACCGCCGACTGGAAGCAACTGCCCATGAGCGGCACCGCCGAGCGCAGCCTGGTCAAGAACGCCAACGGTACCTGGGACCTGAACTTCAAGGCTTCCATGATGATCGCCAGCCTGACCGAGCAAAGTACCCTGCGCCTGGAAAACGACACTCTGCTGCCGCAGAAGTACCACTTCGAGCGCGGTGGCCTGGGCAAGGCCAAGAAGGTCGACCTCAATTTCGACTGGACCGCCAAGAAGGTCACTGGCAGTGACCGTGGCGATGCCGTCAGCCTGCCGCTGAACCGCGGCGTGCTGGACAAGTCGTCTTATCAGCTGGCCCTGCAGCATGATGTGGCCGCTGGCAAGAAGAGCATGACTTACCAGGTGGTTGATGGTGACGAGATCGACACCTACGACTTCCGCGTACTGGGTACTGAAAAGGTCACCACCAAGACCGGCCAGGTCGATGCGGTAAAGGTCGAGCGCGTGCGCGACCCAAGCCAGAGCAAACGCATCACCGAGCTGTGGTTTGCCAAGAGCTGGGACTACTTGCTGGTGCAACTGCGCCAGGTGGAGACCGATGGCAAGGAGTACGTGATCGTGCTGCAGGATGGCACGGTCGATGGCAAGCCGGTGAAAGGCAACTGATACTGCCCTGCCAGCAACACCTGAAGCCCCGCCCAGTGCGGGGCTTTTTCATGGCTGGGCGGCCTACATGAAACTTGTTTCATGCCTGTTTTATTTACTTAGCCTGCTAACAAACTCTATAAAGAAGGTGTGCGACACAGTGTCGCAGCCAACTGAAGAAGTGGAGTTTACCGATGACAGTCCAAGTAACCGAACGCGACGAATCGAAAATGTCCCACGAAGGCCTGGCCGCTGGCGTGCGGATCTGGGATGTGCACCAGCAAGGCCAGCTGGTGGGCATGTTCCACAATGAGCACGAAGCGCATCAGTACCGTGTAGAACTGGAAGACCTGGAAAACCAGCGCACCACGTAATGACCGGGCTTTCAACGCAATGACCCAGCCTTCAAAAGAAAAACCCCGCCAAGGCGGGGTTTTTCGTGCTTACCACATCAGATCGTCAGGGATCTTGTAGGCCGCGTACGGGTCGTCCTCGTCCGCTTCCTCGACATGGGTGTTGAGCAACAGGATGCGACCAGGGTCACGCTCCTGGATCTTCACTGCCGCTTCTCGCGGAATCACCTCGTAACCACCACCATGGCCCACCACAGCCAATGCACCGTTGCTCAGCCGGGTACGCATCAGGGCGTTGACGGCGATGCGCTTGACCTTCTTGTCGTCGACGAAGTTGTAGTAGTCCTCGGTATTGAGCTTGGGCAGGCGGGTAGCTTCGATCAGTTGCTTGATCTGCGCGGCACGGGCCTTCTGCTCGGCCTTTTCCTGCTGCTGGCGGTTCAGCTCCTGGTCACGCTTGGCTTTTTCGGCCATGGCTTCCTTGGCCAAGCGCTGCTGACTGTCGTCCACCTCGACCTGGCCCTTGTGTTCCAGGCGTTTCTGTTTCTTCTCGGCCTTGGTGGCCTGAGAAACCTGTTTCTGGTTGACCAGACCGGCTTTGAGCAATTGGTCGCGAAGGGAAAGGCTCATGAATGTTCACTCACTTATGCAACAGCTCAGCCGCAGCTGGGCAGGTTCTTTTCCTGACGTTTGGCTTCACCCCAAAGGGCGTCCAGCTCGTCAAGGCTACAATCTTCAATGGGGCGGCCACTGTCGCGCAATGCCTGTTCGATAAAGCGAAAACGCCGCTCGAACTTGCGGTTGGCGCGGCGTAGGGCATTTTCCGGGTCCTGCTTGAGGTGCCTGGCCAGGTTGACGGCGGCAAACAGCAGGTCACCGACTTCATCTTCCAACGCATCGGCGTCGCCATCGGCCATGGCCTGAAGCACTTCATCCAGCTCTTCGCGCACCTTGTCCAGCACCGGCAAGGCCGCTGGCCAGTCGAAGCCGACCGTGGCCGCGCGTTTTTGCAGTTTGGCTGCCCGCGACAGCGCCGGCAAGGCTGCCGGCACATCGTCGAGCAGCGAGAGCTGTTCGGGCTGGCTTTTTTCGGCGCGTTCTTCGGCCTTGATCTCTTCCCAGCGTGACTTGACCTGGGCTTCGCTCAGGCTGGGGGTATCCACCGGGGCGTAGAGCTCGCCGGTGGGGAAGACATGCGGATGGCGGCGGATGAGTTTGCGGGTGATGCTGTCGACCACGCCATCAAACTCGAAACGCCCCTCCTCCCGGGCCAGCTGGCTGTAGTAGACCACCTGAAACAACAAGTCGCCCAACTCGCCCTGCAGGTGCTCGAAATCGCCGCGTTCGATGGTGTCGGCGACTTCGTAGGCCTCTTCGATGGTATGCGGGACGATGCTCGCGTAGTTCTGCTTCAGGTCCCATGGGCAGCCGTATTGCGGGTCGCGCAGGCGGGCCATGAGGTGCAGCAGGTCGTCGAGGGTGTAGGTCATTCAGGCAGGTCCTTCGGTGGTGGCTTCTTCGCGGGTGAACCTGCTCCCACAGGTGCGGGAGCGGGTTTACCGGCAAAGCAGGCGCCGCGGTCTCAAGGGGTACGGTTACGCCGCGTCTCGATGATGTTCGGCAGCTGCGAGATCCGCCCCAGCAGGCGCCCAAGGGCGTCCAGGCCCGGAATCTCGATGGTCAACGACATCAGCGCGGTGTTGTCTTCCTTGTTCGAGCGGGTGTTCACCGCCAGCACGTTGATCTTCTCGTTCAGCAGTACCTGCGACACGTCGCGCAGCAGGCCGGGGCGGTCGTAGGCGCGGATGACGATGTCGACCGGGTAGGTCTGCACCGGAATCGGCCCCCAGCTGACCTGGATCATGCGCTCCGGCTCCTTGCCGGCCAGCTGCAGTACCGAGGCGCAGTCCTGGCGGTGAATGCTCACGCCGCGGCCCTGGGTGATGTAGCCGACAATGGCGTCGCCGGGCAGCGGCTGGCAGCAGCCGGCCATTTGCGTGAGCAGGTTGCCAACACCCTGGATCTGGATGTCGCCACGCTTGCCGGTACGCGGCCCGGTGGGCTTGCGCGGTACCAGTTCGATCTGCTCGATGCGGTCGGGCTCCAGCAACTGCTGGGCGGCATTGACCAGGTGGGCAAGGCGCAGGTCGCCGGCGCCGAGCGAGGCGAACATGTCCTCGG
Source organism: Pseudomonas sp. 8_5_2 (assembly GCF_059295255.1). Classification (NCBI taxonomy): domain Bacteria; kingdom Pseudomonadati; phylum Pseudomonadota; class Gammaproteobacteria; order Pseudomonadales; family Pseudomonadaceae; genus Pseudomonas; species Pseudomonas sp. 8_5_2. The sequence continues at coordinate 1,328,437 of NZ_CM181238.1, read as the reverse complement.
CGGTCTTGACGTTGGTCTTTTCGGCCAGGCGCTCGAAGTCCACCTGCGGCAGGCCCAGCCGGCTGAGCTCGCGCTCGAGCAAGGTCTTGCCGGCGGCGACGTTCTGGTCGCGCGCCTGCAGCTTGAACCAGTGCACGATCTTGGCCCGCGCCCGCGAGGTGGTGACATAACCCAGGTTGGAGTTCAACCAGTCACGGCTGGGGTTGCCGTGCTTGCTGGTGATGATCTCCACCTGCTCGCCAGTCTGCAGGCTGTAATTGAGCGGCACGATGCGCCCGTTGATCTTGGCGCCGCGGCAGTTGTGACCGATCTCGGTGTGCACGCGGTAGGCGAAGTCCAGCGGCGTGGCCCCCTTGGGCAAGTCGATGGCGTGGCCGTCCGGGGTAAACACATAGACCCGGTCCGGCTCGATGTCGACCCGCAGCTGCTCGGCCAGGCCACCGATGTCGCCCAGCTCCTCGTGCCATTCCAGCACCTGGCGCAGCCAGGAGATCTTTTCTTCGTAATGGTTGGAGCTGGGCTTGACGTCGGTGCCCTTGTAGCGCCAGTGCGCGCACACCCCCAGCTCCGCTTCTTCGTGCATGCCGTGGGTGCGGATCTGCACCTCCAGCACCTTGCCCTCGGGGCCGATCACTGCGGTGTGCAGCGAGCGGTAGCCGTTCTCCTTGGGGTTGGCGATGTAGTCGTCGAACTCCTTGGGGATATGCCGCCACAGGGTGTGCACGATGCCCAGCGCGGTGTAGCAGTCGCGGATTTCCGGGACCAGCACGCGCACGGCGCGCACATCGTAGATCTGGCTGAATTCCAGGCCTTTGCGCTGCATCTTGCGCCAGATCGAATAGATGTGTTTCGCCCGGCCGCTGATGTCGGCATTGACGCCGGTGGCCAGCAGCTCGTTCTGCAGCTGGTTCATCACATCGCTGATGAAGCGCTCGCGGTCCAGCCGGCGCTCGTGCAGCAGCTTGGCGATCTGCTTGTACTGGTCGGGTTCGAGGTAGCGGAAGGACAGGTCTTCCAGCTCCCACTTGATGTGACCAATACCCAGGCGGTGCGCCAGCGGCGCATAGATGTCGAACACCTCGCGTGCGACACGCAGGCGCTTCTCGTCGTCAGCAGCCTTGACCGCGCGGATCGCACAGGTGCGCTCGGCCAGCTTGATCAGGGCCACGCGCACGTCGTCGACCATGGCCACGAGCATCTTGCGCAAGTTCTCGACCTGCGCCTGCGAGCCCAGCACCAGCGACTGCCGTGGGCTGAGGCTGGCGCTGATGGCGGCCATGCGCAGCACGCCGTCGATCAGCTTGGACACCACCGGGCCAAACCGTTGGCTGACCTCGGCCAGGGTGACCTTGCCCTCGCGCACCGAGCGGTAGATGACGGCTGCCACCAGGGAGTCCTGGTCGAGCTTGAGGTCGGCGAGAATTTCGGCGATTTCCAGCCCCGCCTGGAAGCTGGACGTACCGTCCGCCCAGGAATGCTTGGCCGGGTTACCTTTTTTCTCCACCTCATGGGCAAACTCGCAGGCTTCTTTCAGCGCTGCGCGATCCAGTGCTGAATCGACGCTTACCACATGGTCCAGCCATGCTTCGAGATTGATACTGCCGTCAGTATTGACCGGCTGGTGCACTCTCACCTGTACCATCTTTTTTTTACCTTTCCATACAGCGCAGCACTAATGGATGCGCTGGCGATCACCGTGCGGCCGCCATTCCCTGGAAGCCGCACCAAGGGGCCAGTCAGCTAGCCCGCTTCGAATAACGCCATGGCCTCGACATGTGCCGTTTGAGGAAACATGTCGAGAATCCCGGCCCTTTTTAACCGGTACCCCTGGCCGACCAGCACCTGGGCGTCTCGCGCCAGCGTGGCCGGGTTGCACGATACATAGACCAGCCTGCTGGCCTTGAGGCGGGCGATGCCTTGCACCACCTCGAACGCACCGTCGCGCGGTGGATCCAAGAGTACCGCAGAAAAGCCCTCGGCGGCCCATCCGGCGCCTGCCAAAGGCTGCGATAAATCGGCCTGAAAAAACCGTGCGTTATGCACATTGTTGTTCCGGGCATTGGCTGCAGCGCGATCAACCATCGCCTGCACACCTTCCACTGCCACCACCTCGCGAGCCTGTCGGGCCAGCGGCAGGGCAAAGTTGCCCAGGCCGCAGAACAGGTCCAGCACGCGCTCCTCGGCCTGCGGTGCAAGCCAGGCCAGTGCCTGCTCGATCATCGCGGTGTTGACCTGCGCATTCACCTGCACGAAGTCGCCCGGGCGCCAGGCCAGCTCCAGCTGCCACGGCGCCAGGGTAAAGCCGAGTTGCGCCGTCGGGTCGACCGGCGCGGGCTCACCTTCGCCTTGCAGCCACAACTGGGCATTGGCCTGCTCGCAAAACGCCTGCAGCTTGGCCAGATCGTCTGCCGGCAGCGGTGCAACATGGCGCACCAATAGCGCCTCGGCGGTGCCACTGAACAATTCCACATGGCCCAGCGCCTGCGGTTTGCCCAGCGAGCGAAGTACGGTCGGCAAGTGGCGCAGAATCGACTGCAAGGGCTGTACCAGCACCGCGCAGTCGTCGATGGCGATGATGTCCTGGCTGGCTTCGGCGCGGAAGCCGACCTCAAGCTGACGCGCCTTGACGTCCCAGCGCACGGCCACCCGGGCCCGGCGCCGGTAGCCGAATTCCGGCCCGCTCAGCGGCGCGGCCCATTCCTCTGGCTGTACCCCGGCTACCCGCTGCAGCTGTTCGGCCAGCGTGCGCTGCTTCAGCGCCAGCTGCGCCTCGTGTGGCAGGTGCTGCACGTTGCAGCCGCCGCAGCGGTCGTAGTAGCGGCACGGTGCTTCACGGCGCTCGGGACTGGCCTGCAGCAAGCGCTCCAGGCGCGCCTCGACCACTTTGCCGCGGGCATTGAGCACCCGCGCCTCCACGGCCTCACCGGCCAGGGCGCCACTGACGAACCAGGTACGCCCCTCGACAAAGGCGATGCCACGGCCATCACCAGCCAGGCGCTCGATTTCCAGGCGCTGTTTCTTGCCCACGGGGACCTGGGCGCTGCGGTTGCCGCCGGCTGGCTGGAAGCGCAGGCCGCTGTTGCTTTTTTTCTTGGACATTTAGCTCGGATCGAACAGGCCGGTGGACAGGTAACGGTCGCCACGGTCGCAGATGATCGCGACCATCGTGGCATTTTCCACTTCGCGGGACAGGCGCAGCATGGCTGCAACCGCACCACCAGAGGACACACCGCAGAAAATGCCCTCTTCACGGGCAAGGCGGCGGGTGGTGTCTTCGGCTTCCTGCTGCGACATGTCGACCACACGGTCGACGCGGGTGGCGTCGAAAATCTTTGGCAGGTACTCCTCGGGCCAGCGGCGGATGCCCGGAATGGCCGAGCCTTCCATCGGCTGCAGGCCGATGATCTGCACAGCGGGGTTCTGCTCCTTCAGGTACTGCGAGCAGCCCATGATGGTGCCGGTGGTGCCCATGGAGCTGACAAAGTGGGTAATGCTGCCCTGGGTCTGCTGCCAGATCTCGGGGCCGGTGCTGTTGTAGTGGGCGATCGGGTTGTCGCCGTTGGCGAACTGGTCGAGGACCATGCCGCGGCCTTCGGCCTGCAGCTTCTCGGCCAGGTCACGGGCGCCTTCCATGCCCTCCTCCTTGGTCACCAGGATCAGCTCGGCACCATAAGCGGTCATGGCAGCCTTGCGTTCGGCGGTGGAGTTGTCGGGCATGATCAGGATCATCTTGTAACCCTTGATCGCCGCCGCCATCGCCAGGGCGATACCGGTATTGCCGGAGGTAGCCTCGATCAGCGTATCGCCGGGCTTGATCTGGCCGCGCAGCTCGGCGCGGGTGATCATCGACAGCGCCGGGCGGTCTTTTACCGAGCCGGCAGGATTGTTACCTTCGAGCTTGAGCAGGAGGGTATTGCTGGTTTCGCCAGCGATGCGCTGCAGGCGAACCAGAGGCGTATTGCCGACGCAATCGGCGATGGTTGGGTACTGCAAGGTCATGGCGTGTTTCACAATCCGGACGGCAGGGGCGCCTATCATACCGGCAAACCCTTCCGGGCCATATCACGCAATCTGTGGTGCATATAGCTACAAGCTATATAAGCCTGATTTGAATGGAATGATTGCCGTCTAGGCCGCTGCGGCGGCCGGCGCATGTAGCGGCAACCTCATCCACAGCCGCAGCCCGCGCTTGCCGTTCTGCGCCCACAGGGTCCCGCCCTGGCGCTGGATGGCACTGCGGGCGATGCTCAGCCCCAGCCCGAAGCCACCGTCCCCGGGCCGTGAACCGTCCAGCCGTGAGAACGGCGCAAAGATCCGCTCCAGGTCATCCTCGGCCACGCCACCGCCTTCATCCTCCAGCCACAGCCACCAGTAACCACCTTCGCGCTGCCCGCCCAGGCGCACCAGGCCACAGGCCGGCGAATGACGGATGGCATTGCGCAACATGTTCTCCAGCGCCTGGGCCAGGTGGTTGAGGTTGCCCTCCACCCAGCAATCGGCCGGCACCTCGCAACGCAGGCGCACAGGCGACCAGCCGCTCTCGTAGCTGGCGTTTTCGGCCAGCAGTTCCCACAGTGCGTGGACCTCGATCGGCTCCAGGTTCATCGGCGCACGTTCGGCGTCCTGCCAGGCCAGCTGCAAGGTGTCCTCGACCAGTTGCTGCATGCAGTCCACTTCACGGGTCAGGCGCTCGCGCAGGCGCTGCAGGTCGGTTTCGCCATCGCAGGCTACCCGCAGCCGGCTCAGCGGCGTGCGCATTTCGTGGGACAAGTCGCGCAGCAACTGCTGCTGCATGGCCACCGTACCCTGCAGCCGCTCGGCCATCTGGTCAAAGGCGCGGGCCAGTTCCCCCAGCTCGTCATGCCGGGCAATGGTGCGCGAGTCGAGGCGTGCCGACAGCTGATCGGCGCGCCAGGCATTGGCCTGCTCGCGCAACTGGTTCAGCGGCACGATCAACATGCGATACAGGCCCACGCACAGCATCAAGGTGAACAGCCCGGGGATGATGCCGTTGGTGACAATGCGCCACAGCAACCGGTGCTGGTCCGGGTTGAACCGCTGCGGCAGTTCGATCACCAGCATGCCCTGCTCCGGCGCCCCCGGGAACGGTATGCGCACCCATGGCTGGTTGACGCTGCGCCGGCTCATGGGCCAGTCGACCCCGCGCAGGCGTGTCAGTCGCTGCATGATCTGCGGGTTCAGGGTGGCACTGTCGAGCGGCCGCAAGTTCAGATCAAGCACACCCACCCAACCCCGTTCGCGCTGGTGCATCGTCGTCACCCAGCGGTCCAGCCCTGTGCGCCCCCCGGTGCGCCAGGCCTGCTCGGCCTCGCCAGCGTAGCCACGCAACGCCTGCCGCGCAGGCTCCGACAGGAAGGCGTTCTGGGTTTCCATGTGCCGGCCCCAGGTGTAGCTGAGGCCGATCATCAGCAGGCAGAAGCCCACCAGCAGGATGGCCAGCTTCCAGAACAGCGAATGGCGGTCGAGCATGCCTCACTCCACCTCGCTGGCGCTGAGCACGTAGCCCTTGCCCCATACCGTGCGAATCTGCCGTTCGTGATAGCCGATGCCCTTGAGCTTGCGACGGATCTGGCTGACGTGCATGTCCAGGCTGCGGTCATGCCGCGAATAGCCACGCTGCAGCACTTGCTGATACAGGAAAGGCTTGCTCAGGACGTCGTCGAGGTTGCGGTTGAGGATGTCGAACAGGCGGAATTCGCTGGGGGTAAGGCCTGCCAGGCGGCCATCCAGGCGCACGTCGCACAGCCCCTCGTCGAATTGCAGTTCGCCACAGCCGGCCTGCTCCTGCGGGGCCTGGTGGCGACGCTCCAGCGCCACGCGGCGCAGGATTGCCTCGATGCGCACCCGCAGCTCGGCCATGCTGAACGGCTTGGGCAGGTAATCGTCGGCACCCCGCTGGAAGCCGCTGATGCGGTCTGCCTCGGCGCCCAGCGCCGACATCAGGATCACCGGCGTGGCGCTGCGCGTGCGCAACTGTGCCAGCGCGTCCAGGCCGTTGAGCCCGGGCAGCAGAATATCCATGAGCACCACATCGAACACCTGGCGCCCTGCTGTTTCCAGGCCCTCCAGGCCGTTGCGGCACCAGGTCACCTGAAAACCGCCACGCTGCAATTCTTCATGCAGGTAGGCGCCAAGCACCGGATCATCCTCGATGGCAAGGATGCTGGAGTTGTAAATAGTTACAGGATTCATTGGCAACTGCCATTTATTCTCAATTGCGCGATTATTGAGCATCTAACGCCTGCCAGGCAACCGCCCTGCGACCAATGCCCCTGCAGCGGCGCAAAACACCTACTAAAGAGGTGCAATAGCATCGCAGCCGGAGTAACTTGCCGGCTTGGCCGTCAGCGCTTGACGGCATCCAGGCACATCACAGGAGGCGAGTGTGCTCGATCGCTTGGGAATCCGCAGCCGCGTGTTGTTGCTGGCCCTGCTGCCAGCGGGCCTGATGGCCCTGGTGCTGGGCAGCTACTTTATCTGGTTGCAACAGAACGACCTGCGTACCCAGCTGCTGCAGCGGGGCAAGATGATCGCCGAGCAACTGGCGCCGCTGGCCGCGCCTGCCATGGCCCGACTGGCCCCGGCGCAACTGGAGCGCATCGCCGCGCAAACCCTCGAGCAAACTGATGTGCGCGCAGTTGCCTTCCTTGCCCCGGACCGCACGCGCCTGGCCCACGCCGGCCCCAGCATGCTCAACCAGCCACCCAGCGGCGGCACCGGCACCCAGCTGCTGCAGCGCAGCGGCAATGACGCCACCCGCTACCTGATGCCGGTGTTCGGCCACCACCGCGACCTGGCCACCGATGCCGTACCGGCCGAAGCCGAACGCCTGCTGGGCTGGGTCGAGATAGAGCTGTCGCACGACGGCACGCTGCTGCGCGGGTACCGCAACCTGTTCACCAGCCTGTTGCTGATCCTCGCCTGCATGGTGCTCAGCGGCCTGCTGGCGCTGCGCATGAGCCGCACCATCAACGACCCTATCGAGCGCATCAAGCACGCGGTCAACCAGCTCAAGGACGGCCACCTGGAAGAACGTCTGCCCGCCATGGGCAGCCACGAGCTGGACGAGCTGGGGCGCGGCATCAACCGCATGGCCGAAACCCTGCACAACGCCCACGAGGAGCTACAGCACAGCATCGACCAGGCCACCGAGGACGTGCGCCAGAACCTGGAAACCATCGAGATCCAGAACATCGAGCTGGACATGGCGCGCAAGGAGGCGCTGGAGGCCAGCCGCATCAAGTCGGAGTTCCTGGCCAACATGAGCCACGAAATCCGCACCCCGCTCAACGGTATCCTCGGCTTTACCCACCTGTTGCAGAAAAGCGAGATGAGCCCGCGCCAGCTGGACTACCTGAGCACCATCGAAAAGTCTGCCGACAACCTGCTGGGCATCATCAACGAGATCCTCGACTTCTCCAAGATCGAGGCCGGCAAGCTGGTCCTCGACAGTATCCCGTTCAACCTGCGCGACCTGATCCAGGACACCCTGACCATCCTCGCCCCGGCCGCCCACGCCAAACAGCTGGAGCTGCTCAGCCTGATCTACCGCGATACGCCCTCGTCGCTGGTCGGCGACCCGCTGCGGCTGAAGCAGATCCTTACCAACCTGGTCAGCAACGCCATCAAGTTCACCCGCGAAGGCACCATCGTCGTGCGTGCCATGCTCGAAGACGAACACGAAGACTACGCCCAGCTGCGCATCAGCGTGCAGGACACCGGTATCGGCCTGTCGCCACAAGATGTGCGCACGCTGTTCCAGGCGTTCAGCCAGGCCGACAACTCGCTGGCCCGCCAGCCTGGCGGTACCGGGCTGGGGCTGGTGATTTCCAAGCGCCTGATCGAGCAGATGGGTGGCGAAATTGGCGTCGACAGCACCCCGGGCGAAGGCTCGCAATTCTGGATCAGCCTCAACCTGCCCAAGGCCCACGACGATATCGAGGAACTGCCGCTGCAGCCGCTGCTGGGCCGCCGTGCTGCCATCGTCGACGGCCACGAGCTGGCGCGCCAGGCGCTGGAGCACCAGCTGGAAGACTGCGGCCTCAGCGTCAGCCTGTTCGCCACCTACGACCAGCTGCTGCAAGCGGTGCAGGCCGCCAGCCAGGCTGGCCAGCCGTTCGAGCTGGCCGTGCTCGGGGCCAACCTGGGCAACCTGTCGCCCGAACAACTGGGCAAATACCACCAGCAGCTCGAGCGCAACCAGTGCCAGTGCGTAGTGTTGTGCCCGACCACCGAGCAGGCGCTGTACCACCCTTACCTGCCCAACGGCCACGGCCAGTTGCTGTCCAAGCCGACCTGCACGCGCAAGCTGCGCCGCCTGCTGCTGGAACTGGTACAACCGCGCCGACCGCTGGGCGAGGCCAGCAGCGCCATTGGTCAGCGCCAGCCGAGGATCCTCTGCGTCGATGACAATGCCGCCAACCTGCTGCTGGTGCAGACGCTTCTTGAAGACCTGGGTGCCGAGGTGCTGGCAGTCGACAACGGATATGCCGCGGTACAGGCCGTGCAGGGCGAGCCGTTCGATCTGGTGCTGATGGACGTGCAGATGCCGGGCATGGACGGGCGCGCCTGCACCGAACAGATCCGTCAGTGGGAAAACACCCAAAGCGGCAACCCGCTGCCGATCGTCGCGCTCACCGCGCATGCCATGGCCAACGAAAAACGCGCCTTGCTGCACGGCGGCATGGACGATTACCTGACCAAGCCGATCAGCGAGCGGCAACTGGCCCAGGTGGTGATGAAGTGGACCGGCCTCAGCCTTGGCATGCCGCAGCAATTGCAGGCCGAGCAACTGGTCAATGGCGACGAACTGAAGGTGCTGGACGCTGAGGAAGGCCTGCGCCTGGCGGCTGGCAAAGCCGATCTGGCGGCCGACATGCTGAGCATGCTGCTGGCCTCGCTGGATGCCGACCGCGAAGCCATCCGCAGCGCCCGCGACGCTGATGACCGCGACGGCCTGATCGAACAGGTACACCGCCTGAACGGTGCCTCGCGCTATTGCGGCGTACCGCAATTGCGCGCGGCCTGCCAGCGCAGCGAGACCTTGCTCAAGCAGGAGAGCCCGCTGGTGCAACAGGCCCTGGATGAGCTGGATGCGGCAATCAATCGCCTGGCCGCACAGGCCCGCCTGAGCGCCTGAAATCGAGCAATGATCAAGGAGCCCCACCATGCGCGCATTGTTATTCAGCAGCCAGCACTATGATCAGGAAAGCTTCACCCGCGCCGCCATCGGCAGCAGCCTGGAGCTGCATTTCCAACCCGCCCGCCTGACCCTCGACACCGCCGCGCTGGCGAGCGGCTACGGAGTCGTCTGCGCGTTCATCAACGACGAGCTCGACGCCGGGGTGCTGCAGCGCCTGGCCGAAGGAGGCACACGCCTGATCGCGCTGCGTTCGGCCGGCTACAACCACGTCGACCTGGCCGCCGCCGAGCGTCTGGGCCTGGCGGTAGTACGCGTGCCGGCATACTCGCCACACGCAGTGGCCGAGCACGCCGTGGCACTGATCCTGGCCTTGAACCGGCGCCTGCATCGGGCCTACAACCGCACCCGCGAAGGTGACTTCACCCTGCACGGGCTGACCGGCTTCGACCTGCACGGCAAAACCGTCGGTGTGGTCGGCACCGGCCAGATCGGCGTCGCGTTCGCCCGTATCATGGCCGGTTTCGGCTGCCAGTTGCTGGCCTACGACCCCTACCCCAACCCAGAGCTGCTGGCCATGGGGGCGCGCTACCTGACATTGCCCGAGCTACTGCGCGAAGCGCGCATCATCAGCCTGCATTGCCCGTTGACCGAGCACACCCGGCACCTGATCAACGCGCACAGCCTGGCGCAACTACAGCCCGGCGCCATGCTGATCAACACCGGCCGCGGCGCACTGGTCGACACCCCGGCACTGATCGACGCGCTAAAAAGCGGCCAGCTCGGCTACCTGGGCCTGGACGTCTATGAAGAAGAAGCACAGCTGTTCTTCGAGGACCGCTCCGACTTGCCGCTGCAGGACGATGTGCTGGCCCGCCTGCTGACGTTCCCCAACGTGATCATCACCGCCCACCAGGCCTTTCTCACCCGCGAGGCGCTGGATGCCATTGCCGCGACCACGCTGGACAACATCAGCCGCTGGGCGGCAGGCAATCCGCAGAATCAGGTCTCGGGTTAATGCTAGGATACGCGGCATTTCTGGAGGACCCATGGTCGAGCACGATTTCCGCTACACCCTTTTCAACCCGCAACACACCCTGATCGAGTGCCGTGCACTGGTGCCGGGCCGCTACCAGGTCACCGGCAACGGTGGCTCGATGCACAAAGGCGATACCCTGCTGGTCACCCTCAAAGGCAGCAAGGACTTGTCCATGCGCCTGACCGTGGAGAGCGTGCGCCACCTGATCAATCCGCGCGGCCAATGGGTTGCCGTGGCCAGCGGCCCGCTGTTCAACGAGCTGGAAATCCTCAGCTGGCAGGTCGAGTGCGACAGCTGCGACGCCGTGCTGGACTTCGAGTTTGCGGTCGACGCCAAGCTGGGCAAGAAAGCCCGCCAGCCAGCCGCCAGCGCGCGTATCGCCGAGCTGGGCTGGGCCAGCCGTGGTGAAAAGCACCTGTGCCCGCGTTGCCAGGAGAGCGCCGAGTGAAGAATCTGCTGACCGGCGCGCTGATTGCCACCGGCCTGCTCGGCTGCGCCGCAGAACCATCCAAGCTGCAACAGGAGCGCAGCTACGTGCTGGAATGGATTGGCGAACGCCCGCTGATCGATTACAGCCACCTGACGCTAACCCTGGCCAGCGACGGCCGTGCCTATGGCAACGGCGGCTGCAACCACTGGTTTGCGCCCTACACGCTGGACGGCAAGCACCTGAGCTTCGGCAAGGTCGGCAAGACCCGCAAGCTGTGCGCGCCGGCGTTGATGGAGCAGGAGAAGCGCTTCCTGCAGGCGCTTGAGACCGTGCAGCGCTGGGATGTGTCGCCGGTGGAGCAGATGCGCTTATGGCCGGCCGAGGGCAAGCCGCTGCGCTTCTGGCCTGAAGAAGGCTGAAGCGCCAACCTGTACCGGCCTCATCGCCGGCAAGCCGGCTCCCACAAGTACAACGCAGGTTTCAAATGCTGTGCGGTCCTGTGGGAGCTGGCTTGCCGGCGACAGGGCCGGCACAGGCGAACATCAGGCGCCTTTCAGGGCCTTGATCTTGGCCTGCAACCCTTCCAGGGTCTGCTCACCCATCAGTTGCTCACGCACCTTGCCCTTGTCGTCAATGATGTAAGTGACCGGCAGCGCCTCGCTGCGAGGCAGGTCATAGCGCTCGGCCGGGTCCTGGGCCAGCACGGTGAAGCCGATGCCCAGGGTTTCCGCGGCCTGCTTCAGGTCCTGCCCTTGCAAGCCGTCGAAGTTCACCCCCACCACCTTGACGCCGTCGGCAGCCCACTGCTTGGCCGCGCTGTTCAGTTCAGGGATTTCGGTACGGCACGGCCCGCACCATTCTGCCCAGTAGTTGAGCACCAGCCAGTGCCCTTCGATCTGCTCGGCCTTAACCGTATTACCGTGCTGGTCCACGCCATAATCGGCACCGCAACCACCGAGCAACAAGCTCGCGGTGATGGCCAGTACTGCTGCCAGACGCCTTGCCATGGGTCAATCCTTCTCGAGTTTTAAAGCAAATGGGTCAGTCGCTGCGGTTAGAATAGCCGCCACACCCTGCTGGATGCGACCCGACATGACCGACCTGACGCTCTATCATAACCCGCGCTGCTCGAAATCCCGCGGCGCGCTGGAACTGCTCGAAGCCCGCGGCCTGGCGCCGACCATCGTGCGCTACCTCGAGACCCCGCCCGACGCCGCTACCCTCAAGGCCCTGCTCGGCAAGCTGGGCATCGCCCCACGCCAACTGCTGCGCACTGGCGAGGACGAGTACAAAACCCTCAACCTGGCCGACCCGGCGCTGACCGATACGCAACTGATCGAAGCCATGGCCCAACACCCCAAGCTGATCGAACGGCCGATCCTGGTTGCCGGTGACAAGGCCGTGGTCGGTCGCCCGCCAGAAAAAGTGCTGGAGATCCTGCCGTGAGCGCGCCCTTCATCCTGGTGCTGTATTACAGCCGCCATGGTTCGACCAGCGAAATGGCCCGGCACATTGCCCGCGGCGTCGAACTGGCCGGCATGGAGGCGCGGCTGCGTACGGTGCCGGCGATATCCACCGAATGCGAAGCGGTGGCCCCGGACATCCCGGCCAGTGGCGCGCTGTACGCCACCCTGGACGACCTGCGCCACTGCGCCGGGCTGGTACTGGGCAGCCCTACCCGCTTCGGCAACATGGCGGCGCCGCTCAAATACTTCCTCGATGGCACCAGCAGCTTGTGGCTGGGCGGTGAGCTGGTCGGCAAACCGGCTGGCGTGTTCACCTCCACCGCCAGCCTGCACGGCGGCCAGGAAACCACCTTGCTGTCGATGATGCTGCCGCTGATGCACCACGGCATGCTGGTGATGGGCCTGCCCTACAGCGAATCGGCGCTGCTGGACACCCGTGGCGGCGGCACGCCTTATGGCGCCAGCCATCATGCGGGCGCCGATGGCAAGCGTGAACTCGACCCACATGAAATCGCCCTGTGCCGCGCCCTTGGGCAACGCCTGGCGACCACCGCCAAAGCCCTGGAGGCCGCGCGTGGCTAAACAGCCCAAGGTGTTGCCGCCACTGGATTGGCTGGCACCGCGCCTGCGCCTGACGCGGGCGCTGAGCCTTGCGTTGTTCCTTGGCCTGATCGCCCTGCTACTGGTGAACAACCTGTGGTTCGCGAACCTGCATGGGGCACGGGTCGAAGTGATCCTGGCCATCGAGTTGGTACCGCTGCTGCTGTTGCTGCCAGGCATGCTGTCGGGCAGCGCCCGGGCACATGCCTGGACCTGCTTCGTGGTGAATATTTATTTCATCAAGGGCGTGCTGGCAGCGTTCGACCCAGCGCGGGCGGTGTTTGGCTGGCTTGAGGTGCTGGTCAGCCTGGGGCTGTTCATTGCCGGGCTGCTGTATGTGCGCTGGAAGTTCCAGCATGAGCGGCGCATCGCGGGCGAAGGCAGTTGAATTCGGGGGCTGCTCTGCAGCCCAATCGCCGGCAAGCCAGCTCCCACAGATATTGCACAGTACTGAGGACTTGTGAGGTCTCTGTGGGAGCTGGCTTGCCGGCGATTGGGCCGCACAGCGGCCCCAGCAATCTCAATGGTTGACGGTATGCGCCAGCATCACCGACAGCTGGCACAACGGCCGCCCGCTCTCTTCGTGCCACTGGTTGAACGCCTGCTGCACCAGCGCCAGGTCGCGCAGGCTGGTCGGCTGCTTGTCGATCACCTTCTGCGCAATCAATGCCGCCGCCATGTCATCGGTCGGGATGAACGTATCCTTGCCGACCATGCGCAGAAAGCGCGGTGCCGACAGCCCGCCCAGCTGGTTGCCGTGCTTGGCCAGGTACTTCCACAAGCCGACGATATCGGTCACTGGCCAGTCGGCGACGAACGCGCCGAAGCTGCCGTGCGCCTTGGCGATATCCAGCACCATCTGGGCATTGCGCGGCACGCTCTTGAGCTTGCCCAGGTGGCGAATGATGCGCTCGTCGTGCATCAGCCGCTCCAGGTGCTCGGCGCCCATCAACACCACCTTCTCCGGGTCGAAGCCGAAGAACACCTGTTCGAACACCGGCCACTTGGCATCCACCAGGCTGTGCTTGAGCCCGGCGCGGAACACGCGCAGGGCCAGGGTCGACAGGTAGCGGTCGTCACTGATGTCGCGCAGTTGCGCCGGGGTGCGCGGCTGCGGCAGGAAGGCCTCCAGGGCCTGGGCCGAGCCAAAACGGTTCAGGCAATACTCGTGCAGCCACTGGTAATCGCGCATGGCTTCAGATGTTCAGCACGTCGAGGAAGCGCGGGGTGGCGCTTTCGTCGATCTTCAGGCTGGTGAAGTCGAACAGGTTGCGGTCGGCCAGTTGCGACGGCGCCACGTTCTGCATGGCGCGGAAGATGCTTTCGGTACGGCCCGGGTGCTTGCGCTCCCACTCCACCAGCATGTCCTTGACCACCTGGCGTTGCAGGTTTTCCTGCGAGCCGCACAGGTTGCAAGGAATGATCGGGAACTCTTTCATATCCGAGTAGGCCTGGATGTCTTTCTCGTGGCAGTAGGCCAGCGGGCGGATCACCACGTTGCGGCCGTCGTCGGCACGCAGCTTCGGCGGCATGCCCTTGAGCGCGCCGTTGAAGAACATGTTGAGGAAGAAGGTTTCGACGATGTCGTCGCGGTGGTGCCCCAGCGCCATCTTGGTCGCGCCGATTTCGTCGGCGAAGGTGTACAGGGTGCCACGGCGCAGGCGCGAGCACAGCGAGCAGGTGGTCTTGCCCTCGGGTACCAGCTCCTTGACCACCGAGTAGGTATCCTTCTCGACGATGTGGTAGTCGACGCCCAGTTCCTTCAGGTAGGCCGGCAGCACGTGCTCGGGAAAGCCCGGCTGTTTCTGGTCCATGTTCACCGCGACGATCTCGAATTTGATCGGTGCCACCTTCTGCAGGTGCAACAGAACGTCGAGCATGGTGTAGCTGTCCTTGCCGCCGGACAGGCAGACCATCACCTTGTCGCCATCCTCGATCATGTTGTAGTCGGTGATGGCTTCGCCAGCGAGACGACGCAGGCGTTTTTGCAGTTTGTTCTGGTTGACCGAGAGGGTGCCCATAGCGCTTGGATCCGCGAGGTGTGACAAAAGCCGGCTATTTTACCCACAAACGCGGCATCACTGTAGGCATTCCGACAAAGACTTCAATGTAATCAGCAGCACGCCCTAAAGCGCAATTTGCTCTAAAAAGCCCGGTTTGTGCCGGTAACGGCTTCCTATACTGCGACATAAGGCCACATTACCGCTTGCATCTGTGTTCAGGCCCCTGGCCGCATGCGCTCCATTCGGGGGGCGCTTGGCAACATTGAGAGGAGTGAAGGCATGATTCATCACGTTGTGGGGCTGTTTACCCATCCCGACCAGGAATGGCGGGAAATTCGTGGCGAAGAAGAAACCATCAGCCACATGTACCTGACGCACACCTTGATCCTGGCAGCCATTCCCGCTATTTCGGCGTTCATCGGCACCACCCAGGTTGGCTGGGTGATCGGCGACCGACCCGCCGTGATGCTGACCATGGAAAGCGCGCTCTGGATGAGCATCATGTCTTACCTGGCAATGCTCGGCGGTGTTGCGGTGATGGGCGCGTTCATCCACTGGATGGCGCGCACCTACGATGCCAACCCGTCCATGGCGCAATGCATCGCGTTTGCCACCTATACCGCCACCCCGTTGTTCATCGGCGGCCTGGTCGCGCTGTACCCGCACTTGTGGCTGGGCATGCTGATCGGCACCGCTGCAATCTGCTACACCGTGTACCTGTTGTATGTCGGCTTGCCGACGTTCATGAACATTCCGCCTGACGAAGGCTTCCTGTTCTCCAGCTCGGTGCTGGCGGTAGGCCTTGTGGTACTGGTGGCGATCATGGCCGCCACGGTGATCATCTGGGGACTGGGCGTGGGGCCCGTCTACACCAACTAGAACAGACTCAACCAACACTGGGGCATCAACCAGAGGCCGCCGCGAGGCGGCCTCTGGCTGTGCGCTGACGGGCGGTGGCTCGGCAGGCGGCTCGCGGCTGCGGCATAATGACCAGTCAGGAGAACCATGCCGCCATGCCCGAGTTGCTCAAACAACGCGTCGAAATCTGTTACCAGCAAGCCGAAACCTTCTTCAAACGCTCCTTTCCGCGCCCGGAAGTCAGCTTCAGGCTGCGCGGGCAAAAAGCCGGAGTCGCGCACCTGCACGAGAACCTGCTGCGCTTCAACTTGCAGCTGTACCGGGAAAACCAGGATGATTTCCTGCGTCAGACCGTAGCCCATGAAGTGGCGCATCTGGTGGCCCACCAGCTGTTCGGCGAACGCATCCAGGCCCATGGCGAGGAATGGCAGCTGATCATGCGCGGGGTCTACGAACTGCCGCCCAACCGCTGCCACAACTACGAAGTGCAACGGCGCGTGGCCACTCGCTATATCTACCGCTGCCCGTGCCCGCAGAGTGACTTCCCCTTCACTGCACAGCGCCACAAGCTGGTGCGTCAAGGGCGGCGGTACCTGTGCAAGCGGTGCCGAGCGATTCTGGTGTACAGCGGCGAGACGCGGGTCGAATAGACCGGGTTTTGCCTTGCACCGCCAGCTCCCACAGGTACAGCAGAGGTTTGGAATGCTGTGCCGAACCTGAGGGAGCTCGCTTGCCGGCGATAGGGCCGGACCAGGCAATGCATGGATACCAGATATAAGAAAGGCGACCCGAGGGTCGCCTTCTTCATACCAGCCTGCGCTTACTTCTCGACGAAAGCACGCTCGATCAGGTAGTCACCCGGCTCGCGCATACGGGCCGAAACCTTCAGGCCGAAGCTGTCCAGCACTTCGCTGGTCTCGTCGAGCATGCTCGGGCTGCCGCAGATCATCGCGCGGTCGTCCTGCGGGTTGATCGGTGGCAGGCCGATGTCGCTGAACAGCTTGCCGCTGCGCATCAGGTCGGTCAGACGACCCTGGTTCTCGAACGGCTCACGGGTCACGGTCGGGTAGTAGATCAGCTTGTCGCGGACCGACTCACCGAAGAACTCGTTCTGCGGCAGGTGTTCGGTGATGAATTCGCGGTAGGCCACTTCGTTCACGTAACGCACGCCGTGCACCAGAATCACCTTTTCGAAGCGCTCGTAGGTTTCCGGGTCCTGGATGACGCTCATGAACGGCGCCAGGCCAGTGCCGGTGCTCAGCAGGTACAGGTGCTTGCCCGGGTTCAGGTCGTCGAGCACCAGAGTACCGGTAGGCTTCTTGCTGATGATGATCTCATCGCCTTCCTTCAAGTGCTGCAGCTGCGAGGTCAGCGGACCGTCCGGCACCTTGATGCTGAAGAACTCCAGATGCTCTTCCCAGTTCGGCGAAGCGATGGAATAGGCACGCATGAGCGGGCGGCCGGTTTCCTGCTGCAGGCCGATCATCACGAACTGACCGTTCTCGAAGCGCAGCCCCGGGTCGCGGGTGCACTTGAAGCTGAACAGGGTGTCGTTCCAGTGGTGCACACTGAGGACACGTTCGTGGTTCATGTTGCTCATCGATGGGGCTCCTGAAGAAAACGCAGCGCGCAAAACGCGCAGTTGCGCGATAGTTTAGGGGCAGCGACAATATCTGTTAACTGGATTATCAAGATATGTGTTATCGGTTATATCGATATGCGATTCACACTCCGTCAACTGCAAGTCTTCGTCGCCGTAGCCCAGCACCAGAGCGTCTCTCGAGCCGCCAGCCTGCTGGCCTTGTCGCAGTCGGCTGCCAGCACTTCGATCACTGAGCTGGAGCGCCAATCAAGCTGCCAGCTGTTCGACCGTGCCGGCAAGCGCCTGGCGCTGAACGCCCTGGGCCATCAACTGCTGCCCCAGGCTGTGGCCCTGCTCGACCAGGCCAAGGAGATCGAAGACCTGCTCAATGGCAAGTCCGGGTTCGGCTCGCTGGCGGTCGGCGCCACGCTGACCATCGGCAACTACCTGGCCACCCTGCTGATCGGCAGCTTCATGCAGAGCCACCCGGAAAGCCAGGTAAAACTGCATGTACAGAACACCGTGCATATCGTGCAGCAAGTGGCTCACTACGAAATTGATCTGGGTCTGATCGAGGGTGATTGCAACCACCCGGACCTGGAAGTACAGCCATGGGTAGAGGATGAGCTGGTGGTGTTCTGCGCGCCGCAGCACCCGCTGGCCAAGCTGGGCCGCGCCGACATCGAAAGCCTGTCGCAAGAGGCGTGGATACTGCGTGAGCAAGGCTCGGGCACGCGCCTGACCTTCGATCAGGCCATGCGCCATCACCGCGCCAACCTCAATATACGCCTGGAGCTGGAGCACACCGAGGCGATCAAGCGGGCGGTGGAGTCAGGCCTGGGTATCGGCTGCATATCGCGCCTGGCCCTGCGTGACGCATTCCGCCGCGGCAGCCTGGTGCCGGTGGAAACCCCCGAACTGGACCTGATGCGCCAGTTCTACTTCATCTGGCACAAACAGAAGTACCAGACCTCGGCCATGCGCGAGTTCCTCGAGCTATGCCGCAACTTCACCGCGGGCTTTACCCGCAGTGATGAAATCGTGCTGCCGCCGATCGCTTAAAGCAGGATCACGCCCCACACCAGCGCCACCATGGTCAGCGCCACCAGCTGCGCAGCGCTGCCCATGTCCTTAGCGTTTTTCGACAAGGGGTGGCGCTCCAGCGAAATGCGGTCGATGGCAGCTTCCACGGCCGAGTTGAACAGCTCGACGATCAACCCCAGCAGGCACACCGCGATCATGATCGCCCGCTCGGCGCGGCTGACCGGCAGCCAGAACGCAATCGGGATCAGCAGCACGTTAAGCAGCACCAGTTGGCGAAACGCCGCCTCGCCCTTGAAAGCGGCGCGCAGGCCGTCCAGCGAATACCCGGCAGCGTTGAAAATGCGTTTGAGGCCGGTCTGGCCCTTGAATGGCGATGTCATGTGAGTCACTTAACGACAGAAAGGCCAGCAGACTAGACCGGCACGGGTCAAAAAAGCGTGAAGCCAGGCGCAGTCAGTTGCTGGCAACCGATTCAAGTTGTTGCAGCAACAGCGCGGCCTGGGTCCGGGTACGCACCCCCAGCTTGCGGAAGATCGCGGTCACGTGGGCCTTGATGGTCGCTTCGGAGACGCTGAGCTCATAGGCAATCTGCTTGTTCAGCAAGCCTTCGCAGACCATGGTCAGCACGCGGAACTGTTGCGGCGTGAGGCTGGCCAGGCCTTCGCTGGCGGCTTTGGCCTCGGCCGATACATCGACCTTCTCGAACGCCTGCGGTGGCCACCAGACCTCGCCGTCGAGCACCTTGCGCACGGCATCCTGAATCACTTCCAGGGTGCTGGACTTGGGGATGAAACCGCTGGCGCCGAACTCGCGGGACTTGACCACCACGGCGGCCTCTTCCTGGGCCGAAACCATCACCACGGGGATCTGCGGGTATTGCCCGCGTAGCAGCACCAGCCCGGAAAAACCGTAGGCCCCCGGCATGTTCAAATCCAGCAACACCAAGTCCCAGTCGGCTTTTTCGCTCAGGCGGGCTTCCAGCTCGGCAATGCTCGCGACTTCGACCAGGCGTACATCCGGGCCCAGGCCAAGGGTAACGGCCTGGCGCAGAGCGCCACGGAACAGTGGGTGGTCATCGGCAATCAGGATTTCGTAAGTGGCCATCGATCTAGGGATCCTGTTCTGTGCCGGGCGTTCGGGGGTAAGGGAAGCGCCCGGTGGGGAATCGGCGCCAAGGAGGCCGAGCACGGTCGAGGGTGATCAAGCCAATCGCCCTGCCGTCTCGCCCACCCTGGCTGCCAGCTCCGTCATTATGAACCAAAGCAGGGGTTGTGCCCCTTGGACTATAGGAAGGTATGCAAACGCTGGTGGGTGTCGTCCTGGTCGTCCAGCGGCAAGCGCCGCTTGCCGCTCAGGTAATGCAGGCTGAACACATCCAGGTAGGCATCCAGCGCCTGCGAGGCCTGACTGTCACCGGCAAGGTCCAGGCACATGGCCGCGACTTCCGCCGTGCAGAAGTGATCGTCCCGCTTGGAGCGTCGCAGGCGGTAGCGGGACATCTGCTCGGCCTCCAGGCTCAACACCGGGAAGCGGTCGAGGTACGGGCTTTTGCGAAACATCTTGCGCGCTTCGGTCCAGGTGGCATCCAGCAGGATGAACAGCGGGCGTTTGCCCGGCTCACGCACCACTTCAGTGACAACCCGCTCCTGGGCGACGAACTCGCCAGGGAAGACGATATAGGGCTGCCAGCGCGGGTCGTCGAGCAAGGCCAGCAAGCCCTCGTCTACCGAGGTACGCAGCCAGCCAAAGGCGGCGGTGTCGTCGATCAGGTCGGCGATCAGCCAGCCGGTGTTGGTGGGCTTCAACGGCTCGGTGTCGTGCATCAGCAGGCATACACCCGATTCGGCCTGCACGCGGGGTTTCCAGGCGCACAGGCAATGGGTGGCGATGACCCGGCAAGCCGGGCAGCGCTCGGCACGTGAGCCGCGGGCGATGAAAGGCTTGACGCTGCGGGCCAGACGTTCGGCGCGCAGGCGCGCTACCGCATGGCTCATGCCGGCAGGCCTCTGGACAGGTTGGAAATGGGCACAAGGATGGCTCGAAAAAAACAAGGGAGCCAGTTTACCAGAACGGCGGCCATTTGCTGTGCAGGTGGCAAGGCGGCCCTTATAATCGACACTTTACCGTGCCTTAACTTCGCGCCCGCACGGTTCACGGAACACCGCCGGCCCGCGCATGTCAAAGCGCCAGTCATCGAACCAGGAGAGATTCATGCTGCGCCTTATAGCCCCCGCCCTGAGCCTGCTACTCGCTCTGCCCCTGGCAGCCCACGCGGCTTCCAAGCAGGATTACGACCTGAACAATACGTTGCAGAAGGTCGCCAAGGAGAGCAGCGTCGGCACCCCGCGCGCAATCAACGAGGACATCCTCGACCAGGGCTACACCGTAGAAGGCAAGGCACTGGTCAACCACCTGAGCGTGCGCCAGAGCCACGCCGAGCGCATGCAGGCCAACCCGGCGCAGGTGCGCAGCCAGCTAGGCGACAGCGTCTGCCGTAACAGCGGCTACCGCAACCTGATGTCCAAAGGTGCGGTAATGGTCTACCGCTTTACCGTCTACAAGACCAACCAGCCGGTCATGGATCAGGCCTTCGACAGCGCCAGCTGCGTGGCAGGCAACAAGAAGAAGTAACAACAGCTGTTATGCAGCTATACCTTTTCGTCTTCACGGGCGCGCCAGCGCCCATCGTCAGCATCGGCGCGCATGTCAGCCAGCAACGCCTGCAAGTAACGCGACTGGCACTCCAGCCCTGATAAACGGCGCCGACACTCGGCCTCAAGGCTCAGGTGATGCACCTGGGCCGCGTTCTCAAGCAGCTGATAGAGCTGCCCGTCCACCTCGATGGTCAAGCGATGCATACCGCCACCTCCTGCATCGACACGTTTCGCTTCACCAGTTAACCAAACCCTCACCGCCAGTGGCGGTATACCGACGGGCGGCTGCGGTAAACACTCCGGCACGATCGGGCCGGAGGGTCTAGATTGAGGTCAGAGGTATTGGTGCAGAAGGAGACGTTGCATGCCTTACCAATCGAACGAACAATTGTTCAGCCACTTCCACGACAACAACATCGACCTGAGCAACATCGACGCACAACTGCAACTGGTAGCCCCCGACAGCCCCAACTTGCCGCTGTATCGCGACATGATGCTGACCATCCTGCGCATGGCCCATGACGACAGCGACCGCTGGAGCGCGAAGATCACCCTGCAGGCCCTGCGTGAACTGGACCAGTCGTTCCGCACCCTGCAACGCTACAAAGGCCGGCGCAAGGTAACCGTATTCGGCTCGGCGCGCACGCCGCTGGAACACCCGATGTACGCGTTGGCCCGCGAGCTGGGCGCCACCTTGGCGCGCTCCGACCTGATGGTTATCACTGGCGCCGGCGGCGGCATCATGGCGGCTGCCCATGAAGGCGCTGGCAGTGCACACAGCCTGGGCTTCAACATCACCCTGCCCTTCGAACAGCACGCCAACCCCACAGTGGATGGCACCGACAAGCTGCTGCCGTTCCACTTTTTCTTCATCCGCAAACTGTTCTTCGTCAAGGAAGCCGACGGCCTGGTGCTGTGCCCGGGCGGGTTCGGCACGCTGGATGAAGCGCTGGAGGTACTGACCCTGATCCAGACGGGCAAGAGCCCGCTGGTTCCGGTGGTGCTGCTGGATTCGCCCGGCGGCAGCTTCTGGCGCGACTGCCTGGACTTCATCAGCCGCCAGCTGGAAGAAAACCGCTACATCCTGCCCACCGACCTGAAGCTGGTGCGCCTGGTGCACAGCGCCGACGAGGCCGTGGAGGAAATCAACCAGTTCTACAGCAACTATCACTCCAGCCGCTGGCTGAAGAGCCAGTTCGTGATCCGCATGCATCACCCGCTCAGCGACGCGGCGCTGCATGAGATCCAGGAGGGCTTTGCCGACTTGCGCCTGAGCGGCAGGTATCACCAGCAGGCGGACAGCAGTGCGGAACATGAGGTGGGCAATTACAGCCACCTGACCCGCCTGTCATTTGCTTTCAATGGTCGGGATCAGGGCCGACTGCGCGAGCTGGTGGATTTTATCAACCTGTCGGAGAACTGGGCCAAGCCGCAGCCAATGCATACCACGCAGCGGGCCAGGGAGGCGTTGAAGGTCAGTTGATAACGGGTCGATCCTACCTGTAGGAGCAACTGTCTTGCGCAAAATTTAAAAAGCGCCCGCTCCCACAGGGTACGCGGTGCGCCCAGCATCAGCTCTCTGCGCGACAGCGCAGCGCCAGCCGTCAGTAATCGTCGAGATCCCGGCCGCTGAGCAGCCGGCCGATCATGTCCATCGGGAACCCCCGGTAAGCGAGGAACCGGGTCTGCTGGGCGCGGCTGCGCGGGTCATGCGGCGGCTGCCCGGCAAACTTGCGCTGCCACACCTCACGCAGGCGCTCGCGCCAGTCGATCTCGCTCTCGCGTAACGCCTGGTCGATATCAGCACGCGCCAAGCCACGCTGACCCAGCTCTTCGCGAATGCGCGCAGGGCCATAGCCAGAGCCGGAACGGTACCTGATGAAACTTTCGAGGTAGCGGGCTTCACTGAGCAGCCCTTCTTCGGCAAGCCGGTCGAGCTCGGGCTCGATCAGCTCATCCGAAGCGCCGCGCTGACGCAACTTGCGCGTCAGCTCGACGCGACCGTGCTCACGTCGCGCGAGCAGGTCCATGGCTGTCCGCCGGATGGCGACGGGGGTGTCGAGTACGGCGGACATGTTCGACTAACTACCGAGCAATCAATAACCGGCTTCAGCATCAGCGACGTCGTCGGCGCTGGCGTCCGCGGCGGCAGCCTTGTTCGCTTCACCCGCAGCGCCGGCTTTCAGCAGCTTTTCACGGATCTGCTTCTCGATTTCGGTACCGATAGCCGGGTTCTCAGCCAGGTACTTGGCAGCGTTGGCTTTGCCCTGACCGATCTTGTTGCCTTTGTAGGCATACCAGGCACCGGATTTTTCGACCAGGCCTTGGGAAACACCCAGGTCAATGATCTCGCCGTTACGGTAGATGCCTTTGCCGTAGAGAATCTGGAACTCGGCCTGACGGAACGGTGGCGAAACCTTGTTCTTGACGATCTTGACGCGGGTTTCGCTGCCAACCACTTCGTCGCCTTCCTTGACTGCGCCAGTACGGCGGATGTCCAGGCGGACCGACGCGTAGAACTTCAGGGCGTTACCACCGGTAGTGGTTTCCGGGCTACCGAACATCACACCGATCTTCATACGGATCTGGTTGATGAAGATGACCAGGCAGTTGGCGTTCTTGATGTTACCGGTGATCTTGCGCAGCGCCTGGGACATCAGGCGAGCCTGCAGGCCCACGTGCATGTCGCCCATTTCGCCCTCGATCTCGGCCTTGGGTACCAGCGCGGCCACGGAGTCGACGATGATCACGTCAACGGCGTTGGAGCGCACCAGCATGTCGGTGATCTCCAGGGCCTGTTCGCCGGTATCCGGCTGCGAAACCAGCAGGTCGTCGACGTTGACGCCCAGCTTGCCGGCGTACTCGGGGTCGAGGGCGTGTTCGGCGTCGACGAAGGCGCAGGTAGCACCACTTTTTTGGGCTTCGGCGATGACCGACAGAGTCAGCGTGGTCTTACCCGACGATTCCGGGCCGTAGATCTCGACGATACGGCCTTTCGGCAGGCCGCCGATGCCCAGGGCGATATCCAGCCCCAGGGAACCGGTGGAGATGGCAGGAATGCCTTGGCGCTCATGGTCACCCATGCGCATGACCGCACCTTTGCCGAATTGGCGTTCGATCTGACCCAGGGCCGCAGCCAAGGCGCGCTTCTTGTTGTCGTCCATTGAAATCCTCACGTGTTCGACTTGGCCCTGATGGCCGCAATAACTGTATAAGTAGCCAGTATTATTCCACAGGCCAGCGCCCGCGCAAACCCCTGTCGTCGATTTACTCGGCACCAAGCTGTAACAAGCCGTCTAACGCGGCGATCA
This sequence comes from Pseudomonas sp. 8_5_2, assembly GCF_059295255.1. Classification (NCBI taxonomy): domain Bacteria; kingdom Pseudomonadati; phylum Pseudomonadota; class Gammaproteobacteria; order Pseudomonadales; family Pseudomonadaceae; genus Pseudomonas; species Pseudomonas sp. 8_5_2. Next base: position 1,304,290 of record NZ_CM181238.1, on the reverse strand, counting down.
CCGTTTGTCGGCGCACCGCATCGCGGTCGCCGTTGAAGTGCCGGCGTTCGGTCACTACACGGCTACCGTCACCCCAGGCCAGCCACACGGTCCCTACCGGCTTGGCAGGCGAACCGCCGTCCGGCCCGGCCACGCCGCTCACCGCCACGGCGAAGCGCGCGCCGCTGGCGGCCTGCGCACCACGGACCATGGCTTCGACCACTTCCTGACTGACTGCGCCGACCTGACCGAACAACGCCTCAGGCACCCCGAGCTGGCGGGTTTTCTGGGCGTTGGAGTAGGTTACGTAGCCGGCCTCGAACCATGCCGAGCTGCCGGGTACGCGGGTGATGGCCTCGGCAATGCCACCGCCGGTGCAGGACTCGGCGGTGGTGACCTGCGCGCTGAAGCGGCGCAGGTGCTCACCCAGGCGGATGGCAAGCGTGGTGATCGGGTCCATGTCGGGCTCCTTGAAGGCTGCCCTCTACCCTACCACCCTGCACAGCGCCCTGGCTCAGGAAACCTGCAGGCTGTCCCGGGCAATTTCGCTGAACGCACGCTCGTCACGCCGACCGAGCCGCGGTAGCCCTTCAGGCCATGCCTGGCTCCAGTCCAGGCCGTCGAGCTTGCGCATGTCTTCAATTGCCGAACGCCACCAGACCACCTTGCAGGCGCGCTGGTAGTCGTCACCGCTCATCACGCTGCCATACAACAGCTTGCGCCCGATGCCGCGCAGCTCCCGCGGCACCCCCTTGAGACTCCACTTGACCGAGAGCCGCGACAGCCACGACGGCACCGGGCGATGCGCCGGCACTTTTACGGCCAGGCCCGGCATTCCTGGATGGAAGCCTTCGCCCTGTTTGGCGAAGAAAATTTCAAGGATGGCATGCACGTACTGCTTCATCGCGAAGTAGTGGCTGATCACGCCACGCGCCTCATTGAGCTGCGCCCCGTGCAGTTCGAAGGAAAAGGCGATCTGTTCAATGGTGTGCAGGTCACCGGCATAAGGCGTCCAGGCATCGATGCGCGGGATAGCGCGCTCGGCGACGCCGACATTGCAGCGGGTGAAACCCATCACACCGCTGTTGCAGAGCCGCAAATCAGCGGCCGGGGCATCGCCCGCCTCGGCCAGCCCTGCGCTGAAATTACCGTAGTCCGCGCAGCGCGAGGCCTCGGCCCAGCTCATTTCCACTTCGTCGACCAGGAACTGCCCGGCATCGACCTGGCTGAACAGCTTCAGCGGCGACTGCAGGAACACCGTATCGGTATCGATGAACACTGTCTTGTCTGCCCACTTCCCGGCCAGGGCGATGGCGCATGCCTTGCGTCGGTGGGTGTAGCCGCCGTCGCCGGTCCATGCGTGCAGGGTCTGCGGGTCCAGGCTGATCACTTCCACCGGCCAGCCGACAAAGGCTTGTGGCTGGTCGGTGAGTACTCGGATCGTGGGCAACTCCGCCGGCTTGCAACGCGCCAGGGCGGTAAGGATGCTGAGCTTGGCTTCCAGCTGATAGATACGGCGATCGCCATAAAGGAGGTAGATCAGCTGTTGCTTTACATGAGGGACAGGGCTGGACACATTCATCGCGCAAATCACGGCTAACGGCATTCATCGAGGGCCGCGCATTCTAGAGACTAACGCGCTGCAGCTCCACCATTGCCCGCCGGGCTGCGCGCGCATGCCCCATCGCGGGCGCCTGCATCGTAACGAAAAAGCCTGTACCATTGCGGGTTTACCATCGCCAACCAGATCACCCGCTGTAAGGCCCTGAATGTCAGATCTTTCCGCACACACACCGATTGTGCTGTAGTAAAAACCGCATATGCCGCCAAAGCCCCGCAGCATCAGGGGTTGGCCGCCCTTTGCATTCTGGTTTCACCCTAGACTTAGGCATGGAATGGCATGGAATGGCGTACAGTTTGCCCCATTTTTGCCCCATTCTCCCTACCCTCTCAACGCAGGCCGACTCAGCCACTGATCGGGGTCACATCGCTGCTTTCTTTGTACGGCTATAATTTTTGAGCTGGCAAAGGAGTATGTCGATGAGACGCGACCGATCAATGGAAGAGCTACGCGCCCTAGTCCTGGCTAATAATCCCCAACTTAATGCGGCCGAGCTCGACGCTTTAACAGACTTACAAGTTCTCGAACGGGTCAGAAACTCCATCATAGTGGATGATCGATCTGGACGAACCAGAGATCTGGAGCTGGAGCAGGTGTTTGCCTTCCTGGATTACCTCATCAAAAAACACCGTTCCAAACAGACCTTGCAGTGATTCCCTCCAACGGGGATAGGGACTTGAACCCGCCCGAAGATCTCGATAGGCCTCCAGAGGCCTGCATAAGCGGCTATTCTGGCTTCAGAAGATGGCCAGTAAAGGTCTAAACGCTCCGGGATTTGCCCTATTTTTGCCCTAAGAATTCTCGTACCTGAAGCAATCGCGTGCCTGCAAGCGCTTTCGGTGTAATAGCCGAGCGGCTCCAGGGTTTTAGTGCGGGCAATCCAGGCACTGAAAAGATGCCGGTGGACCGCATGACCTTGGCGCGCACGTCTTGGCGAAACTGGGTAAGGCTTTCCGTCATGTTGGTGAGATCGGCGGAGCTCGCATCAATCGATTAGACCACTGCCGCAGGCACCATCATCTCGATCAGCGGCACGAACCTCTCGCTCGTGTCGCCATACGCCACGATGCCGAGCTGGCGGAATGTATCTTTCGCGTGGAAGTAAGGCTCCCCCATCTCCACGCACGGTTTCGCATCGTACGACCGGGCGATAAAGCAGTCATCGTTGTTGTTCAGCACCACGATTGGAATCTTGACTAGATCCGGTAGAAAGGGATCGAGTAGCAGTGGTCGAGGACTGCGCCCTGCGTACACAGAACGCCAGCGGCGCAGATCGCCTTCTGCCCTTGGAATAAAGATGGCACAAGGCTACTCTAGACCCTCTTGTATCCAATGGAACGATTCAGTAATGAACTTAGCGCTATTGATAGGAATTGACAAATACGACCGCCTCACCGCCCTGCCAGCGTGTGCGAATGATTTAGTCCTTATGCAAGAAACCCTTAAAGCAACAAATAAATATCAAGCAATCGAGATCATCAGCAACGCTAGAGCGGAGGAAGCAAAAGGAAAGCTTCGCGACTTTTTTTCAAGCCACTCCAACTCCGCAGAAATTGAGGAAATATTTATTTACTTTACTGGTCACGGCGGATACCAAGATGATGCACTATTCTGCTGCACCGATTTTGACGAAAAACGCGCAGCAACGACCTCAATTAGCAATACCGAACTAGACGACCTACTAAGAAACGCAAGCCCGAAAGTTGCAGTGAAAGTAATTGACGCATGCCAATCCGGGGCGCCGTACATAAAGGACTCAAGCAACAGCTTCTTAAAATCCATCCAGACAAGTCGTCTATCTTCATTCGTATGCATGGCTTCTAGCCAGCACGACCAAAATTCTTACGCATCAATTACTACTAGCCATTTTACCGCAGCATGGGTAAAGGCAGCTCTCTCAAGAAGCACGGGCACCATCTTATATCGCGACATTCAAGCCGCACTTGCAGACTCTTTCGCTTCCACAAACAACCAAACACCTTTTTTTGTTAACCAAGGGTCTGGATTGGAGGCATTTAGCATTGTCACAGATGAGATGGTAGAACTTTTCACTGCTCGTAACAATACTACAATGGCTAGTGCGACAGGAAAAAGCATTGAAGCAATCCTGAAACAAGAAATCAGCAAAAGTGATTTGCGCTTTATCGATTACAATGAGGCCGTTGAAGCCATCAACACAAGCAACTCACTTTTAAAAAACACTGAAATATCACAAACCTTAATTAAGGATTTTTACAGCAAGTCGGTCAACTCCGATTTAAGACTAGCACACCTCCCTAAGACTAGACATTTTGCCGAGTTTGGACAAAAACAGGGGTGGGATAAAAAGTATTTCATACAGATCGAACAGGAAACATATAGCGCCCCCTCCGACAATCCAATTAACATCCTCCATGGCAGAGAGGTCACCGTTCAAAAAACTCGACCTTCATATATTAATGCGACAGAATCTTTACCAGTTGAAGCATTCGAAATCTCACTTAACTCCAACAACCCCTCCCTACCATCTTACCGGTGCTACATAGGTATAATTCACTCCAACACTGATGTGATGATCTTATCCGCTACTGCTTCGCTTACGCAAAAAGGTTGGGACAAAAAAGTCCTGGAACAAAGCGAGATCAAATGGGAGTACCATGCCATTTCATGGCAGACAGTTATCCAGACCCCGTCTGTCATTTGGGAGCGTGGATTAGGACACGCCCTTGAAATCATAAAAACGCACCTCGACAATATTGTCAAGCAATCCCTAGACGGGTAACCCCAAAGAGATACGCCAACTAAAACAGACACAAACTTTCAGTAAAATTTTCGGGAAAGCCTAATGAAAGAGTTTGCCATTTCACACCAAACTTCAGCAGCTACCGCCTGCGAAGAAAGGCACTTCCTCGAAGCGCTGACTAGATGGAACTACTTCCCCAATCAAAAAGAGTCAGCCACAGAGTTACCGCCAAGCATCTCGACAAGACGTTTCACACCTGAGATCGCCCACGCACTCCTAAAAGCCTCGCCATTAAGCAAAACAAGAAAAAAGCTAGGCTTCAATTATATCGAGTATCGAGCAACAAGATACAACAACGTTTCACGCACACTGGGAATAATCCATCCACTAGCACTTTCTCAGATATTTCAAGCACACGAAGCAAACTATCATGAATTAAAAGAAGCGATACACGACAATAATAGCGCCATAAGCGTCGCATCGCACCTTGATGGCCGTATGTTTATTATGAACTATGAAAACCCAGAGACAAAAGCCCTGACGGCAACCAACCAAGGCTTTGGTAAAAAGTTCCGAGCACATACAGATATCTCCAATTGCTTCGGCTCAATTTACACGCATTCTCTAGAATGGGCCATCCAAGGTTTTAACGAAGCCAAGGCGAAACTCGCGGAAGGCGGTCATCCACATCACTGGAGCGCTGAGCTAGATAGAGTTTTACGCGGAGCCAAACGTAATGAGACATCAGGCTTACCTATCGGCCCTGCATCATCAAGCATTGCCGTCGAAATAATACTTGCAGCAGTAGATCGCCAGCTTAAGGATAAATTTTCATTCGTAAGATATATTGACGACTACACAGCCGTATGTGATACACACGCCGAAGCCGAAGAATTCATTCGGTTACTAGGAAAAGAACTGAGTCAATATCGGCTATCTTTGAACTTAGCTAAAACGTCAATTATAGAACTCCCAAGCCCCCTGCAAGAACATTGGGTCGGCGTCTTGATGAGCGCCCTCCCTCCTTTGCTGCGAGATGATGGGCAAATTGCATACATGACTACACGCGATGCATTCCAATTCCTAGACCATGCCGTAAGACTAAATAACGAGACACCAGACGGAAGTGTTATAAAATTCGCTTTGTCTGCAATTTGCGCCCGAGTTCAGGGCAAAGCTGCAGCTGACGTACTACAGTACGCCATTAACTTATGCTGGCACTACCCAATACTTCTACCTTATCTAGAAAAAATTGATGCTCGCTCAGATGATTATGATCGGGATGATATTATAAAAAAACTAGAATCCATCATAACCACTAACGCCCGCGATAGAAGATCAGATGGCATGTGCTGGGCTCTGTACTACCTCGAGCGATTAGACTCCGACCCAACCGACAAATCCATCGAGGCAATAATTGAATCGAAAGATTGCATCGCGATATCTATGCTCTGCAACTTCGAATCTGCTCTTGAGCGCACATCTGAATATGGAAAGAGCCTTCTGGGCCAACAACTTTATACCATTGACGAAAACTGGCTCCTACTCTATCAACTATATCGGCTTGACAAAGTTGAAAACCCCTACACAAACGACAAAACCTTTGAGATATTAAAGAAATTCGAAGTGGATTTCTTTTGCCCCCCTGGCGAGGAAAGCAGAGCCGAGCAATATTGCACAGTTGTGTCATACAATTTCGATGATTGCCCCCCAACATTTTCTGAATGGATGAAAGTTTAACCTAGCGCAAATTACCCATCGCCATACAAGCTAATGGCAGAATCATTTATGATCTCGCAGCTGCAATCTAGCTATAAAGTCATTCAAAGGACAGCCAGTATCTTCCACATTAACAAAAGACTGTAGACCCGCGGCTCTGTATGCAGAAGCAGACATTTCGGCTGAACTGGCAGGCAATGTCTGCAAAATTCGCCGGGCCGGACTGAACGTTCACGCATTCGGCCCCGCTACCTCATTTTACTTGGTGAGTTCGCGCACGTAAGCCTGGCAGGCCTGCAGCGCGATCAGTCCTCGATCACCGGTGTCGGTGATGCTGATAATTCGTTGAGCATGCGCTGGGTCAAGTCGGGCGCGTAGGGCGCCATAAACCACGCCCCCGGTGCAGGCGGCTTCTCGCACCCCACCGTCACCACCCGGGGCGGCAAAGGCTCCGGCTTCGACAAGGACTGACAGCCGCAAGTCAGCAGTAGCCAGCCTGTCACGCAGGCGATCTTGAATCTGTTGTGCATCGTTCATCTCCTTCCAATATGTTTTGCCTTGCTCCTGCAGGCGATCTTCTAGGGCTTGTCGCTGAGTTTTCTGCTCCGCCAACTGTTTCAGGGCCGCAGCTGCAGCCTCCTCACGTTCTCGACCGTGAGCCCGATCACTGTCCGCCAGTTGCTGGACATAACCTGCAGCCTGTTCAGCCAGCTGCTTTCCGTACTCGCTGGCCTGCCACATCCAGGCCCCTCGCCCGCCGGCATAGAGTCCGACCGCAACAGCCAGAAGCGCGATACGCCAGTTCAGCGGCATTACTGCAGCACCCCAAGCGCGCGTTTGTAGAGCGCCTGGCGATCCCTCAACCCATTCAGGCCACCATTGATACGGCGAGTGATCAGCTCGAACATGGAGTCATCGGCCTGCAGCACCTTATCAGCCAGGGTGTTAAGCCCCGCTCGCTGCCAGTACCAGCCGGCCGACAGCGACGCGTAGACCGGCTGCTCGAGCAGGTCGGGGGTGTTGAGCAAGCGGCTGTCACCGAATAGCGCTTCGCTGCAGGCCTCGTAGTTATCGCGACCGGTGATCTGAATGAGCCCACGGCCACGGTACCGCTGACCGTCGCCGTCAGCCGCCGGGGTATTGCCAAGGCGCTCCGCCAGCCGCCCGGTGTCGTACTTGGCCAGGTAGGCATCGTTGCCAAGCTCGCGTACATACTGCAGCTGGCCAGATTCGTGGCCGACCTGGGCAAGGAACACCGCCATTCGCTTGGGTGTGATGATTGAGTACTTGCCCATTGTTGCGTTGAGACCGGGAACAAAAACGCCGGCTTTGCGGCCGGCGTTGGGGAGGATCTGTTGCAGCTGTTGTACTGAGATAGCCATTGGTTTCTCCAGTGATGGCCGTGTGCGGCCTTGAGGATTAGAGCTGCTCTACCTTGAGCGGCTTGTCGTCTTTCTTTTTCTTGCCCGAGGCCTTGGCCTTGCCCTTCTTACCGCCGTTGCACTCCACGGTCGTGGTCCACCCGCTGGCCGTGAACACTTGCTCCACGCTTTCCACCAGGTACTCGCCATCGAGCCCGACCTTGAAGCCCTGGGCATTCACCGAGCACTCAGCGAACAGGTCGTGCCGGCCCGCCATCTCCAGGCGCACACCGGCTGTGCTGCGATTGAACGCGGCCAGCCGCGCCTTGGCCGCCTGTCTGGCTGCAGTCTCGTTGGGGTAGATATGGCGGTCGGTGTGAACTGGGGGCAGGCCGTCCGGCGATTCTTCGTTGTCCAACTGGACCACCTTCAAAGCGCCGGTCTTCTGATCCTGGTGCTGGGTTTTCACTGCCTTCTGCGTACTGCGGTCGCTTAGCCGGAACTGATAGCGGGACACGTCCGTCTTGTTGACGGTGATGACCTGCAGAGACTTGCCCGAAGTGCTCTTCCCACCCTGTCTGGGCATCACCAGCAGCTTGCCCTGAGCAACCTTGGCGGTGCTGTCGTACTGCCGCGCCAGGCGCGTCACAAAGTTGAAGTCCGACTCGTTGCGCTGATCGATCCGCTCCACCTTCGTCGTGACCGGGCAGACCACCTCCCACCCATTGCGCTTGGCGATTTCAGCGACGATCTCGGACAGCGGCACATTCTCCCAACTGCCGCTACGGATGGTCTTACCGCTGCCGCGCATATCGCTGGCCTTGCCGCGAATGGTCAGCTCATCAGGCGGGCCGGATAACTGCACTTCGTCGACCGTGTAGGCGCCCATGCGCTTCAGCGGTTGCCCCTCGTAGCCCAGCAGAACTTCCACCACCCCTCCCCGCGCTGGCAGCGCAACGACCTGATCGCGGTCGTCAATGCGCAGCTCAAACTCGTCCGACTCCATACCTGGCTTGTCTGAGATCCGCAGCAGCAGCAAGCGGTCATTGATCAGCGCGGTAATGTCCTTGCGGTCCGCGATGATTCGATACGTTGGTTTCATGCTTACTCCAGAAACAGGAAGCCCCGCACTGGACGGGGCTTCGTTACGCGTAACGCGGGGTCAGTCAAACAGCTGCAGCAACTCGACCGCCGGCGCCGACAGATCGGGCAGAAATACCAACAAGCCGGCGCGGTACGGCTGTGCCTCCCTGGCCAAGTCCGGGTTGGCATCGAGCACTGCTTCGACCGTGCCATTGAGATTTTCGTAATGGTGCTGACAGATCACGTCCAGCAGATCCCCGTCAGACGTTCTGCAGGTCGTTGCCATAGCTCACAAACTCCAGGTTGAAGCCCTGTTTACGGGGGATGCCACCCGCCAGCAGGTGGCTTTGCTCCTCTTCAATATTGAGCAGGCACCAATCGCCCAGCACCTCGCCATAACCCGTCACCAGCTTCAGTGCTTGCAGGTTGCGACCGATGCTGCGCAGCACGCTCAGTTGCTTGATGCCGCCTTTGTGGTGGGGAAAGATCGCACCCTTGAGTGTGATCTTTTCCTCACCCAGGCCCACTGCCTGCTGGGCCACGCTTCGACGCAGACGCTCCTGGCCAACCCAACGGAACGACGTCTGACGCCGCAACTCGTCAAAGGCGGCCGTGCCCAGGTTGAAGTAATACGGCTGCTTCTTAGGGTCGTGTGGCTGGATAATCAGGAGGTGCGGGTATGGCGCAACCGCATCAGGTAGCGGAGTGGCAGAGCGCAGTAGGCCGCCGGAAGGCAACACGTTGGATAGCGACGGGCTGACCAACCCCGCCACCCGGCCGGCTTGGGCCGTGACCTTGGCCGCCATCTGCTTGAAGGTGCCGAGCCGCTCCTGTACCTGAGCGGCACCGGTGACTGCTCGGCTATACATCGACGCCACCTGCCCCACCTGAGACTGTGCCACGTTGATACTGCGCACTATCCGGCCAAGCTTCGCACCCGCCTCAGGCCCCACGAATGGAATGTTTTCCAGCTCCGACGCGGCACCCGTGATGCTGCCCACCGCGCTATTGAGTGGGGACAGCATGCCGTCCACACCCTTGCGACCGGCTTCACCCGCTGAAACCAGCCCGGACAGGGAGGACTCCAGCTGCTCCATGTAGGCCATAGGCCCTCCTTAAACATGTGGTTGGTCGAACAGTTGAGCCGAAGTCATGCGCGCTGATGCTTCGCGCTGCCATGCCTCAAACAGCAGACGCAGTGGCGACTCGATTTCACGGACAACCTGCGACGGGTCTTTCACATCGCCCTGCACATCGATTTTGATGTTGGGCGAGAACGAAAACGCCTGATCCACCTTCGGCACCGATACCGCCCCAGGCGCAGCCGCTTTGGCTGGTTGAGCCACTTCGGTCATCCGAGGTGGCACTGGTGCCGACTTGGCCACCATGTCACGCACCACATCACCGAAACCGGCCGGCAAAGTTGCCAACTGGGGGACAGCTGGCCGTGACGCACCATCAGCGGCGGGCTTACGCTCGCCGCTGTCGATCATCACAGGCACCGGTGCCGATTTAGCGGGCACCTCCCGCACCGTTTCGCCCAGCTTCACCGGCGGCGTTGCCGGCGCCGGTTGCGGTGGCACCAGACCTGCACCAGGGAAGCGCACCTTGTTGGCCGTCAACGCCGGCAGCAGGTAAGGGTCCTTGGACTCGGGGTCACGCGGGTCATACGACACCTCAGGCTCGGTCGGCGCAGGTCTAGCCACGGATCGCACTGAGCTGGCCAACTTCGGTGCTTCCTGCAGCACAGGCTCAGGCACAGGGTTAGGTTGCGCCGGCGGCCGTACAAGCGGCGCACCAGGGAAGCGCACCTTGTTTGCCGTCAATGCCGGTACGAGGTAAGGGTCCTTGGACGCCTCCTTGGACGCCGGGTCGAGCGGGTCATACGACACTTCAGGCTCAACCGGGGTCGGAGTGGTCACGGCTTTTACCGTATTGCCCAACCTCGGCAGTTCCTGCAGCGCTGGTGCCGGTTCAGGCTCGACTGCTGGCTCAGGTTGCACCGGAGCCGAAACGGCCACGGCTCGCATCGTATTGCCCAGCTTCGCTGGCGGCTCCTGCACGATCGGTACGGCTTCGGCTTGAGGCGCCGGTTGCGCCGGCGGCCGTACAAGTGGCGCACCTGGGAAACGCACCTTGCTGGCCGTCAGCGCGGGCACCAGGTACGGATCTTTTGACGCCGGGTCGAGCGAGTCATACGACACTTCAGTCTCAGCCGGGGCCGGAGTGGCCACGGCTTTTACCGTGTCGCCCAGCCTCGGCAGCTCCTGCAGCGCCGGTTCCGGTTCAGGCTCGACTGCTGGCTCAGGTTGCACCGGAGCCGAAACGGCCACGGCTCGTACCGTCTCGCCCAGTTTCGCCGGCGGTTGCTGCTCGATCGGCTCGGCCTCAGGTTGAGGTTCGGGCTGCGCCGGTGGCCGCACCAAAGGCGCACCCGGGAATCGGACCTTGTTGGCCGTCAGCGCGGGCACCAGGTACGGGTCTTTAGACGTCGGGTCGAGCGGTTCATACGCCCCCTCAGGCTCGGCTGGCCCAGGGGCGGGCACGTTGCGCACCGTGTCACCTAAGGCCGGTACCGGCGCCGACGGCACTGGCTTGGTGGCAGGCTCACGGTTGTCGATCACTACCGGCGCTACGAGAGCAGCTTTTGGCGCTGCTGATAACGGGGCCGAGGTATCAACCTTGGGAGTTGGCTTGTCCTCATGCGCCAGTGCCAAGGATACCCGTACCGCCTCCCCAGGCGCTGGCGGACTTTCCGCCTTCGCCCTGGCTACGGGCTCGGGTTGCTCATCGCCAAACCAGCGCTTGCCCAGCCACCCGCCGATCGACTCGCCGCCCATGCCGCCCAGTACAGCGCCGATGGCACCGCCGACTGCAGTACCTATGACCGGTACCACCGATCCAATGGCCGCTCCTGCAGCCGCGCCTGCGAGTGTTCCCGCAAGGCTGCCAGCTGCCCCGCCATACCCTTCTGCCTTTTCATCTTGAGATGTGGCATTCATCGCGACATCGATCGCAGCTGCACCGGCGTCGATCACATTCCCGCCAGGCAGGCGCTTAGCGAGATGCGTAACGCCACGTACAGAGCGGGCAACCCTGCCCAACTCTTCAACCCCGGTCACCATCTTCGGCACAGCAGCAGGAACAGCTGGCTTCACCGGTGGAGGCTTAGGTGCCTCAGCTTTCACCCCGGGCCGAGCTGGGGGCGCTTGCCTTGCTTCTCGTCTGCGAGCCCGACGCCGGCTTCTACGACTACCCCGGGCAGGGGCTGCAGGGGCACTATTTGTGACGCTGCTGCCGATCCCGCTGAACGCATCGGCATTGACCACGAACACTCTCTGCGTGTCATCCCTGCCTGCTAGCGGGTCGTTCGCCGGCGCCGCATCCTTCGGCGTTGCTCCAAACACCTTACCCAGCAGGCCAAGGCCAGTATCTACCACTTTGCTGCCCGTCTTAGGCAGCTCAATGGCCGTACGATCGCCATGCCCCGCCCGGCCGGCCATCCTCTCCAGGCCTCGACCTCGCGCGATGTTCAACACACCACGCCCGATCTTGAACGCGCTGGATGCTGTCTTGAGTGCGAGGATGGCCGCCACGGTGCCGGTAATGCCCGCGACGACAGCCGGGAAGCTGTCAGACAGCGAGGTAATGCCACGGGCGATCGCTGTCAGGCCTTTCGCCGCCATATCAGTTGCCGGACGGATAGCGTCGCCAATGCTGCGCATTGCGTCGTCAGCCGCCTGGACCGTCTCGGCCCACTGCTGCGCCGAGGTTTCACGGCGCTCGGCCAAGTTTTTGTCGAGGATGCCCGAAGCCTTTTGCGAGTCGGCCTTGAGTTCCTCATACAACCCCCTGTTCTGCCCATAAGCAGTAAGCGCCGCCTTGACCTGCATGTCGGCGAAGATGTCGCCGGTGCGTAGGGTCTTTTCCAGAGCGTCCAGTGCGGCCTTGGCTTTCTCGGGGTCGACTTCCTTGTCGATCTTGGCCTTGGCCGCCTCGATCTTCTTGGCCTTCGCGGGATCAGTGGCCTCGACGTACTTCATGGCCAGGGCCATGGACGCCTCGATGACGTTCATTCCCTTCTGCAGACCGGTGTTCAGCGAGGACTGGTAATCAATGCCCGCGTCCTTGTAGGCCTTGACCACATCGCCGGCGCCGATTTTCTCCATCCAGTTCTTGAAGTTGTTCGCCGCTTCATCCGAGCTGCCGGCGGTCTTCATCTGCACCTGCAGCATCGAGCCAAGCGAGGTCACCGCATCCAGCCCGGTGATCCCGTTTTTTTCCATGCCGGCCAACAGTTGCGGGAACCACTTGGCCATATCGCTGGCCTCGAAGCTGCCCGCCTGGCCTTGGTAGGCAATAGCCTCCAGCGCCTGCTGCATGACCTTCGGGTCGTTGATTTTGGCGTTTTGCTGCAGCGCCTGGATCATCGACGCAGTGTCGACACCCGAAGATCCCTGGCCAATCGCGAATTTGGCCGCGACCGGCGCATAGGACAGCGCCTTGTCCAGCTCCATGCCGGCACCAACCAACTGGTTGACCAGGTCAGCCACATCGTTGCGTGACATCCCTGTGTCTTTGGCTGTGTCGATCACCGTCCGGGTAAGCTGCCGTTCCTCCGGCTTGTTGACGATGTCGGCCTTGATCGCAATGTCACGGATGACCGCTTGATAATTCGCACTGATCATCGTCGGCACTGCGGCCATGCCCGTGGCAACTACGGCCTGGCCAATGTTCGACTTCATTGAGGCCTTGCCCGCCTGCAGCTGCTGATGCCCCTTGAGCTGCAGATCCGCGCTTTTCGCCTCACGCCCCAGGCGCTGATATTCACGACTGAGACGACCAACCTCGACACCCTGCTTGCGCAGGGCATCCAGATTGCTGTCCAGCTTGCGCAGCAGTTTGTCAGCGCCGGCAGCACCGCTGTCGTGCGCACGCTTCCACTCTTCGCGCAGCTTGATGGTTTCGCCAATGGTGCTCTTCAGCACCTTGGCCCTGCTGCCTTTGGCCTCCAGTTTCTGGATGCCGTTCTCAACCGTCTTGAACGCTGCGCCTACCGATGAGGCGACAGCCCCCCCGATCACCAGCGATAACGCTAGTCTGCTTGCCATCGGTGCCCCCTGTGCAAGCTCAATCCGTGAGCCACCAGACCATGTCCGCGTAGGACATGGTCTGGATCTCTGCGGCGGAGAAATTCAACTCAGCCGCAAGTCGCTTGGCTGCTTGCTTCTGCGTGGCGGGATTAAAGCTCGTCGTCTCGCACCAAAAAGTTGTAACCGGTCGCCAGGCGGTTGTAGTCCTTGTATGTGAGGCCCTCCAGGTCTTTGACGTGAACATCGGCCAAGGAGGCGAACAGGTTCAGCTCGCGCTGCTCATCGTCACCGTCCGAGGTTTGGGTCGAGTTGCGGATATCGCGGACAGTCGGCGCCCGCAGGGTGATGGTGTCCTGCTGAACGCCGTTGAGCTCGGCCGGGCTGGTCAGCGTTACGGTGACGCGGTCGGCTTCGAGCGTGATGAACTTTGGCAGTGGCTTGGCCATGATTTGGGGTCCTTGATTCGGAAAGAGATATGAGGTGGGGAGGGATTACAGGCCGAGGTCTCGGCGTTGGCCGGCGAGCTGGTCGACGCCATTGATGACGCGCTTCATGCCGGCCGGGTCGATCTCGTAGATGACCTCGCCGCCGACCTCCAGCTTGTAATAGGTCAGGGCCACAGCGTGCTTCAGCTCGGCCTTATCGCCTGGCTTCCAGTCCCCCATGTCCAGCTCTTTCAGGGTGCCGCGCTGGGTGACGATTACTGCCTTGGTTTCCCCCTTCTGGCCCTTGAACGAGCCACGGAACGTGCCGTTGAAAGCGTTGCCGTCAGCCAGGCCGAAGAACTTCAGTGACTCTTTACGCACGCCAGTGGTGGTGAAGTTGGACTCCATCTTCTCCATGCCCACGTCCATCTCGATAGGCATGTCCATGCCACCTGGGCGATGCTCTTCCATCTTGAGCGTGAGCTTGGGCAAGGTCAGGCTGGGCACATCGCCCTGGAAGCTGACACCGTCCACAAACAGGTTCATGTTGGCCAGAATTTCGGGAATCATTGCCATGTGATGCGCTCCTTACGCGACTTGGTCGAGTACTTCGGTCAGCCACTGGTTGGTGACTTCAATGCGGAAGTTCGGGTTTTCCGCCGGCGGAACGTCGGTGAAGCGGATGTTCCAATACACCTTGCCCTGCTCCAGCTGGCTTGCGGAGTTGAGCACCGGGTCGGCATAGACCTCGAAGTTGATGATTGCGCCCTGGGCTTTCAGGTCGCGCATGAAGGCCTGCAGGCCTTCGGTCACATCGCGGATATAGGTCGAGGTAATGCCACGGTCCACCGCCCATTTGTGGCCGTACAGGATCGCGTCCATGACCATGTCCATGGTCCGCACGCGGGTGACGAACGCCCACTTGGCATCGCTCGACAGCGTACGGTTGCCCCAAAGGCGGAAACCGTCGTCACGGATGATGGTCGCGATGTTGGCGTTATTGAGCAGGTTGGCCCGGCAGGTCTCGTCGCCGTCCAGGTACTCGATTGCGCGGGTGGTACCGGTGACACCGACAAACTCCTTGTTCGAAGGCGACGACCAGAAACCGTATTCGCTGTCGGTGTAGGCAAACACGCCTGCAGCCCAGGCCGAGGCCGGCGCGTCGATGGTCGCGCTGGTGATGGTGTCCCAAAACTGCACACCGGGATCGACCATGTACAGGCGCCTGGAGCCGAACGACTTGGCGTAGGTGGTAGCCGCCTCGTCAGTAGTGCCGGGGCCGTCGATGATCGCGAGCGCACGCAGCTTCTCGCCAATCGACTGCATGGCAGTGGCCACCGCCTGGGTCGCGCTGTGCTTGGGCGCAATGATCAAGCGCGGCTGCGCGTTGAAACGGCTCTTGCCATCGAGCAGCGCCTGCAGGCCGGTACGCTTGCCACTGGCCTGCACACCGCCAATGATCCCGGAGGTCTGCGCGGCCGGATCGACCACCTTGGCCACACCGGTGGCAACAATTACCGCCTTGGCGCGGGCATAGATAGCCTGGCAGGCCTTGGTGATGGCCGAGGCCGGGCCGAACGCGGCGACCGCCTCGCGCTCGTTGGTGATCAGCACCAGGTCGCCAGCCTTGGCCGTGGCGCTCGCGCCTTCCGTGAAGGTGTCGACCAAGCCAATGATCGAAGACGACGGCAGCGAGACGTTGCGAGCACCGGTGTCGACGTTCGATACGGTAACGCCGTGAAAGAAGTTTGCAGCCATTTGATACTCCAGAATGCACAGGGCCGCGTCATGCGCGGCCCGAGGGTGGGAGAAAGGAAAACTGTCAGCGCTGCAGCTGGACCAGCAGCGCCACGATCAGGCAGGCCACCAGCGGGCAGAAAAAGTCGAGACGGCCGTCTACGGTCCATCGCCAGATGCGTAGGCCGTCGTACCAGCGCAGGTTGGCCAGGTGCACCGACTCGACGTGCGCCAGGTTGCGCTCGCCTTGGGTGTACTCGCGGCCGGCGAAAAAGAAGATGCCGGCAGCGGCGCCGGCCCAGTGGCCAGCGGGCACGCCCAGCAGGGCCAGGACGCCCCACAGGGCGCCCATGATCAGCAGCGCTGCCAGGACGTGCTCAAGGTGGGTTCGGTTCATGCGTGCCCTCCAGGCACAAAAAAAGCCGCTTAGCGGCCCTTGGGGTTGGGTGAAACGGGATTAGGCGGCGTTGCCGACGCCATGAATGCTGGCCTTGATTTCGGCAATCGCCTCGTCGGCCACGGCCTCTGCCCCCTCCAGCGAGGTACGCTTGAGCACCTCCTGCTTACCCTTCAAGCGCGCCGCGCGGATCTTGTACAGTGCGCCTTTCCAAGCTGCAGCCTCGGCCAGAATGTTGTCAGTCGCCGCCTGGGCCTCCATGTCGGCGGCATCCATCCAAGCTTGCACCGTCGGCGGCACCTCGCCCTCGTATTTCGCCGCCGCAAAGGCCTTGGCTTCGTCGGCGGTGATTTGATACTCCAGCGCGCGCAACGAGTCGCCCAGGACTGTACGACGGGCCAAATCGGCGGCTTGGTCGATCTGCTCGGCCGCCACCAGCAAGGCAGCACCCAGCGGCAGGTCTTCATAGTTGAAACCAACGTAAGAGAGGCCGCCGAAAATCACAGTAATGTTTTGCTTGTTCATGCTTTCCTCACAGAGTGGTCAGGTTGGTGAGCAAGTTGCTCATGGTGTTGGGGTTAGCGCCGGCCGTGGCCCCGTAGATATAGCGGCCCGAGAACCCGGCCGGGAACGTTACGCCCAACACTTCGAAAATCACCGCGCTGTTAGGCGAGCCGACCAGCCAGCCTTGCCAGTCTGCTGGGGCCTGAACCTCGCAAGAACTGAGCTTGATAGGCGCGAGGACGTTGCCCGCGTTGGAGTTGGTCTTGAAGAACGAGTTGGTGAACCCGATAGGCACCGGGTTTTGCCCAGCGGGAGACGGGAACACGAAGGTGATATCGCTCGCCATGACCTGGGCGCCGTTAAACAACACCATGCCCGACATGTAGGTGACCGAGTTGTCGTTGGTCTGGAAGTAGGTGCAATTCAACTTCCGTTTCACGCCCGAAACATCAGAGCGGAAATGGATAAATCGGCTGTCGACGGTGATATTCGCCGGCATGGTGTAGTCGGCCTGCAGGTAAATCACAACCGTGCCGCCATACGGCGTGTTGCTGATCGCCTTGTCTATAGTTTTCAACGGCGCAGCGGCGTTTCCTTCGTTCGTGTCCACACCGGTAACGGGGTTAACGTAGAAGTTCTTGTAGTTGGCAGGAACAGCGGCAATTGCTGCAGCCACAGACGCATCAATGCCGGCTTTGCGCGTTTGGAAGTAGCTGATAAGCGACTCGGTTTTTGTTACCAGGTTGGCAACATCACTCTCTAGACTCATGGCTTTACGCTCCGTAAATGGTTTGGACTACTAATGTTTGCAGCGCGATGACCGCCGCTGCGTTGCTGACTGACACGCTCAATAGGCCCTCGCGGTCAGCGCTTTGACGCTGCTCTGCGGCCAGTAAGCGTTGCGCGTGATTACTGAGTACCGCACCGGCCCGGCGTGAATCCTCGGCCAGCGCGTCCAGCTGATCCTGCCGCTGCAGGCCGCGCAACTGCTCGGCTACCAGCGTTGAGGCGGTACTGACGGCAGCGCCTGCCAGGCCTTCGCGGTCGGCATCCTGCCGGCGCTCCACCTCCAGCATGCGAGCCAGCAAATTGGAAATCTGCTCACCCGCTACACGCTGCCACTTGCCTTGCTGGTCGATCTGGTCCTGTCGCTGCAGACCGCGCAACTGCTCGGCAATCAATGCCTGCGCCTGCGCAGCCAGCGGCCCGGCCAGGCTCAGGCTCAACCCAGCCTCATTGCTGATGATCGTCACGCTGTCCGCCGGCAGAGCCGCCAGCGACAGGTCGTAGGCCAACAGCAAGTCGGTATCCGCCGACTTGTAGGCCAGTGGCGTGGATGAATCGGACCACACCGCCAACAGGGTGCCGTCGCTCAGCAGAAAGCCGATTTCCCGCACCCAAAAAGCGCGGTCGCCATCGGCCAGGGCGGTCAGGTGCAGCAAGGTGCTGCTCAGGCGCTCGCCGCCTGCAATCGGATACTTGGCCGTTTGCGCAACCAGGCTTTTCTGGTCGGCCGACGGCGTGTAGCCCGAGGTGCCCAAGGCAATATGGGTGATCTGCGCCGCGATGCCGGTGTTATCGGCCCGCAGGATCGCCGCCAGCCCCGCCTTGGTGATCACAGGTTGTAACGGGGTACTCATAGAACAGCCTCCATCGTGGTACGCACGACGACTAGGGCACGGGTCGCGCTGGCGACCGCAAAGCCCGATTCAGCGTTGATCGGAACGCCCAGCGCCTCGACAGAGCGCCGAGACACGCCGAGCGACTGGGTGGCATTGGCCAGCTGCAGACCCTGCACGGCCACATCGATCTGCACCGCCTGGGCATTCACAGTCAGGCGCTGCAGGCCGCGCCCTCGGGTGGCATTGGCAAACAGCAAGCCGCCGTCAAAGCGCGCGCCCAGGCGAAACTCGTAGTGGCTGCGCTCGTTCTTTGCCGCGTCGACCAACGCGCGCAAGCGCTCCCCCAGCTGCGGCGAGATAATCGAGCCCTCCCCCTCGCGGTTCTCGTTCGCCCAGGCCGTGACCTGAAACGTGTACGGGGCCGCGTTCGGGATCTGGTGCCATTCCTTGAAATCCGCGTTGACGCGCACCGCCTTCAGCACCCGCCGGATCGCGCCGACGGTGCCCTTGGTCTTGTGCACCGGGATCGCCTCGCGGACCAGCTCGCGGCGCTGGGCGTTGGTGTTGGCCGCCTCCCAGCCCTCGACCTTCCAGGCCCAACCCAGCCACGGCAGGAAGTCCGGCGGGCAACGCGTCGAGTCGGCCACGCCCCGGATGATTTCCGGGTCAATGTCCTGCTCGCTGGCCCGCTCCAGTGCGCGCTCCAGCAACGTGGCGTTGTGCGGCAACAGGCTCACGTTGCCACCTGCGTGGTCAGCGCGACTGATGTGCAGTTGGGGTAATGCCGCTTGTCACACACGATCCCTGCAGCCGGGTACACCAGGTCAACCTGGCTAATACCCGTTACGTGTAACGCCGCATAGATGGCCGACAGCGGCAACTGCCCTTCCAGCCGCCGGGCTTCGGCAATGGCTGCATCCAGGCCCTTCCGGGCAGATGCCTTGACCACCGCCGGATCTGGCCCCGCCTCAACGTGCAACACAGCCTGCACTTTGAAGTCGGTCGGCGCCCCCGTCTGCACGCGCGGGCGGTCAGTGACCGGCCGCACGCTCTCGGCCGACAGCGCCGCCTGCACCGTGGCCACCAGTTGCGCCGGCAGTGTGGTGCTTTCCGTCCTTGGCAGGATGGCCAGCGACACGTCGCCGGGCATCGGATTGGTCAAGCCCGCGTCGTAGTCGCAGGCCACCACAATGGCCCCGGCCGGCAGTAGCGCTTTAACCGCGGCGTCGAGCGCCACCCCGGAAAACCGGGGCGAATCGACCGATACGTTGGCCAGCTCGGCCGAGGCGGTCAGGCCGTGGTACTCATACGCACCGCGACTGCCGGCAACGGACAGCGCCTCAAGCGACAGCCGCGTGCGATAGCGCAACGCCTCGTCATCCTCCATCACGGCCGCCACAGGTGGCACCGCGTCAGGATCAGCCGCGCGAATGGTCAGGCGTTGCACGCCGTAGTCGGCGGCGCGGTTGTCCAGGTCACCACGCTTGGCATAGGCCAGCAAGCTGGCCTTGGCGGCCGCGTTGACCCGCGCGCGCATCAGCAGCTCGCGGTAGGCCATGACCTCCATCAGTTTGACGACCGGTTCGGACTCCAACAGCGCCGTCCACTGGTCGCCCATGTGGCTGCGAAAAATCCCCACCACTTCCTGATACAGCGTCTCAAACTCCAGGGTTTCCACCACATCGGGCGGTGGGAGCAAAGAAAGGTCGATCATGCGCTTACCTCCACGACAGCCGAGTTGCCCAGGTACTGGCCTGTCAGCTCCAGGCCAATCTGGCCCTCGAGCACAGAAACCACCTTGACGCGCTCCAGCTGCATGCGCGGCTCCCAGCGGCCCAAGGCGCGGGCCACTTCGGCCTGCACCGCGCTTTTCCAGCCCTCATTAACCGGCAGGTCGACAAAGCGGCGCAGGTTGCTGCCGTAATCCGGCCGCATGCGACGGCTACCCAATGGGGTGGTTAAAATGTCCTCAATCGACTGTTTCAGGTGATCGAGGCCCGAAAGTGGCTGGCCGGTTCGCCGGTCCACGCCAATCATGGTTAACCGCCCAGGCGCTGCAGGTCGGCGTGGCCACCCAGGAACGCCAGCGCCTCGGTGTCGTCGGACGGGATGGTCACGCGGCCGGCCAGCACCTTGAACTCGCGCAGCTCGTCGCCGGCCTGCAGGAACAGCGAGCGCGAGGTGTAGGCACTGTCGGCGTAGGTCACGCCACGCGTCGCGGCCTGCAACACAATGAGGTCGGAGCTCGAACCAGGTACAACTGCGGGTTCGACCGCATCCGTTGCCGCGTCATCCGCAGCGGATTTCTTGACTGCCATAAAGTGATGCTCCAGAAAAGACAAAGCCCGCGAGAGCGGGCTGTCAGTGTTTGTGGTTGGCTGTGTTGCCGCCGGTGTCGATGATTTTTCCGAGGCCAAGAATGTCGCCCGTTACGCGTAACGGTCCGTCGATCTGCACGGAACCCTGCAGGGTGATCATGGCGGCCTTAGCCGTGATGCTCTCGGCCTCGGCGCTGATCGCTGTCGACTTGGCCGTTATCGCGTCGTCGGTGACCACCGCCTTACTGCTGCCGACCTCGATGTTGACCGTGCCGGTGGGGAGCTTGATGGTGTAGCTATTGGCCTCCCAGTCGTAGACCAGGGAGCCGCCATCATCGAAACGCCACACCTCGACATGGTCGCGGTTGTCCGGGCGCTCGCCGGCATTGCCGTACAGGCCGGGAATGAATGTACCCTGAGCAGGGTCGCCGCTAGGGCTGACCAACGCGCCCTGCTCTCCCAGGCTCGGTGCTCGCCAGTGTCGCGCCTTGCCGGCAGCCAACGAGTGCCAACGCACCCAGGCACTGCTCCAGCCGGTACCGTCCGACATGCGCAGCTTGCCCGCGTCCAGGTCGACCGCCACGACATAGCCCTTGATCATGACGCCGGCCAACATACGGTCGTGCTCGGCGCTCGCGTAACTCACTCCAGGGCCTCAGGTGATTGGTAGTGATGCTCGTTGCCCTGACCAGCGTCAGGATCAAAGGCGACCACCAGCGGGCCGGGCTCTCGGGGCCACGGCCACTCTTCCTCTCCCAGATAGATCACCTGGGTCCACTCAACCACCCAAACCGCGTAACTATCCAGCTCGGGCCGGCTCCAGTCCCGCTCTGCCCGCACAAACTGGGCAAACTCAACCGCCAAGCCCCAGGACTGCATCCGCAACAGGACCGCCAACTGGGCCGCAGCGAAAGCGACCACATGCAAGCAGTTGGGCACCTCTACACCAACGATCACACGGGCCTCGAAACGAGCATCGACGGCAGTTTCACCTGTACCAGGATCTTTGTCCGCACTCTCAAGGCCAGCCAACTCCAGCACTACCGCTGGCATCGGCACCACCTCGATCCCGTCCGGCATAGTGCCGACATAAGCGAGCCCGGGAATTGCCTCACTGATGTGCTGCTCAATCGCCGCGTAGATCCCAGCGAGAGGTATGGGGTCATCAACCATTGCCTGTTCTCCGCAAATACTTCTGCAGTTCAAAGTTCAGCTCTTGCTCGAGGACGACCTTCAATCGATCGTGCGCCCGGTTAGTCCAGGCTTCGAAGTGCGGTCGAACGTCATCGAGCGAGATCTTCGCCTTCGCCAGCGGGAAGCGACTGTCGTTCTCGGAGACCCACCCGGAACGCCGTCCACCGCCCCCGGACACTTCGCTATCCGGATAATCGGCGGCGTCGAAGTGCTTGCTGGCTGTGCGAATCCAGATATCGGGCTTTCCGCCGTATACCTGCCGGTAGAACGCCCCCTGGTACCGACGACCCGCCACCGATACTCCGGCCCGCGTTTGCCTAGGGCGACCAGCGCGACTGGCTTCGATTGGACGGATACCGAACCACAGCTTGCCTTGCCCGTTGCTGCCCATCGGGAAGGCTTTGAGTCGCTGCCTCACCGCCGCGATGGCGATTCGCTCTTGCCGCCCCACCTCGCGTGCAACCTGCCCGCGAAGCCAGCGAAGCGTCTTGTTAATCGCTCGCCGCTGAGCTGCAGCCATGGCCTTGGGCACCAGCTTGGCAAAGTCCTCAAAGCCTTTGACGTCTTGCGGGCTCATCTGCAGGGTCAACAACCCTGCACTGGCTGACACCTTGTGATAGCTGCCGACACTCATGGTGTTTTCCTCAGAACGAGCGTTACCAGGCCGTCGCCGCTTGGCTCTATGCGCGTGATGATGTAGTTGCCACCACCGTCCTCAGGCGGCAGATCGACCACCACACTCTGCCGCGTATCGACACCCGCGTTGTCACCAACGCGGATGACCAGGTGCGGCTCACGCAGGCCGGTATTGATCTGGCCGAGCTTGGGCTGTAACCAAGGCGCCGAGAACATCCCGAGAACCTCACGACCTTCGATATGCGCGAGATCTCCCAGGACATCGAACACCGCCTCGTCCACGTCGTCGATCAGGTCGCGGAAGCCCATGATCAGGCGGTGAGGCGGATAACTGCACGGGGACGCGTGCAGATGTGCAACGGGTTGGACTGAGCCTCACCCGCAACACCCTTACCGAAAGGCATCTCCTCCAGCTTGCTGTAATACGGCAAGCCCTCGGTGTTGACGGTTTCCATGTAGTCTGCCGGCGCGTAGACAGACAGGAACAGTTCGGAAACACCCTCCGGCACCAGGCGCGCTTCATCGTCAGGGACGAACGGAACACCTGCTACCTTGCCCCGGTAACGCTCCCAGCTGATACCACCGAACTCGAACGTTTCACGCCCGTCGCCACGAAGCGATGCGGCCTGTTGGCTACCCTTGTAGGTATCGACAACCGAAGGGTGGGCGATAAGTTTCTTCCAGAACGTCTTGCCGCAGAAAGCGCGGGCACCGGTAGTGGTCACATTGCCGAGCGCGTCTTCCTGCATGTCCAGGGCGTCCACGCACTGCACCTGAATGTTGGCATTCGGATCATTCAGCCCCATCGACTGCTTCTGCTGCGACACCCCGAAAACCTTGTAAATATCCAGCAGAACTGAAGAACCGTCTGCGTCGAGCACCTTACCGTTGATGGCCCCCATCCGATGAAACTCGTGAGTGGCATCCAGTTGGCGTTTCGCCTTGGCCAGACGCTTGTTGACCACATCCTGAACGGCTTGCAGCTCCGTCAGCGTGCCGAACGCGCGAATACCCTGGATCTCGTCTGCCTTGATCGCAAAGCGCTGCGGAAGATGAACGGTGTTGAACGGGATCAGCGTGCGCTTGCTACCGCCCACCACCAGACCAGAGGTACCGCGCTCGCCCGCCGGCACCAGAGCGAGCGTGTCGCCGTCTTTCTCGATCTGCACGGTAAGGGTGGCAACACCCTCTTCCTGAAAGAGGCCAAGAGCTGCGAGGCGTCCTGGCACATATTCTTGGTCGTTGATAGCTGCGGTCAGGGCTGCAACGCCGAAAGCGTCGTCTTGGAAAATGGCAATTTCAGCCATGAGGTACTCCAAAAAGTAAGAACCCCGCTCAGGGCGGGGTTGGGATGAGAGAGAGTCGCGTCAGCGCAGGATGATGAAATGCGCTGCCAATGCCTGTTCCGCATCGGCGTCAATGCCGGTCAGCAGGGCCTCACTGACCTCAGCCAGCCGCACCACCGCGCGGCCACGGCGAACGGTGTCGGATTCGCCAAGGGAGGCATAGAGAATGCACACGGCTTTTTCGCTGCCATCTTCTGCAGCGGGGTCGTAGGCAGTGAACTCGCTGCTGGCCGTTACCAGACCAAGCACTTGGCCAGCGACCAGGCCAGGACCAGCTGCGACGTTGATGGCTTCGCGGGAAATCTTTCCTGCTCCCTCAGAAAGCAGGAACTCACCGGCGTGAACCGGCTCCTGCCGGATGTTACTCATGGTCGTGCTCCTTTATTGGCGGCCTGCCGGCGGGCAGCCCAGATACCGGATGGATTCGGGAGTTGCGCCTTGATCTTTTCCTGCTCATCGTCGGCCGGCGGCAAGGCGTTGTTGATCTCGAAGCCCTTACCGGAGCTGACAATCTTCTCGAACAGCCGCGCCCGCACCGCATCAGCGTCCAGGCCGGCAGCGACGTATTCTTTCGTGAGCTCGGGCAACCGCGCCGCGACACAAAGATCGTGCACGGCCTTGGCCTTCTTCAGCGCTGCCTGCACCGTGGTAGCGTCAATCAGCTTGGTCGACGCTATAAGCGTTTCAGCCAGGTTGCCGATTCCGACCTTGGCGCAGTCCTGAGTGATCATGAGCGCCAGCGTCGCTGCGTCAGCAACTTCAGGCTTTGTGGGCGCGGGCGGCTTTACAGGGTCTTCAGCCGGCGGCTTGCTGGCCAACTGATCAAGCAAGGCCTGCGGGGTTTTCTGATAGCGGGCCATGACCGCGCCATTGCCCAGACAAGCGCGGACTTGCACGCCGGAGCCGATCTCATTAACGAGCCCGAGCGCGAGCGCCTCCTCAGCGGTAAGCCAGCTTTCAGCGTTGACCAGGCGACGCAGCTCGACTTCGTCGATGTCAGGCGATTTTGCCTTGTAAGCCGCAATGATCACCTCGAAGGCTTGGTCGAGCACATCGGCCACCCGCCGCAGCTCTTCGGCGTCGCCTTCGATCCAGGTGTAGGGGTTGTGAATCATTAGGATCGCGTTGGACGCCATCACCACCCGGTGGGCGCCGCATACCGCTACGCTACCTGCACTGGCAGCCAACGCATCGATACGGGCGGTGCAGCGCTCGCCCAGCCGATGCAGAGCGTTGTGGATGGCCACGCCCTCGAACAGGTCGCCACCGTTGGTATTGAAGGCCACCTGAACCGGTGAGACACCGTCATCGACCGCCTTCAGGTCGCGGAGGAACTGGTTGGCGGTGATGCCCCAGCCACCGATCTCGCCATAAATATAGATCTCGATCGGGGTTGGCTCAGCGTCAGTAGCGCCCTCGGCTTTGGTGGCAGCGCTGATGCGATACCAATGCTGTTCGTTTTCGGGCTGCTGCGTGGGCGTCTTGTTGAAGATACGGAGGGGTTTCAAGGGGGTCATGGTTTCTCCTTTTCGTCGGGATCGTCATCGACCGCCGACAAAGTGCTGTACTTGATACCTAGGACCTTCGCCCTGGCGAGATCGGCGGCGTTCTCTTCGTCCACCACTTCGGCATCGGTACCGTTGCGCAAGCAGGTCTCGCTGCGAGTGGTGAATCCGGCAGCGATTTCCATCTGCCGGGACTGGACGTCTTGAACGGGGTGGATGTAGGCCCAGCCTTGTGGAACCCAGCGGGTTCGTTGGTATTCGCGACGCCGCTGCGAGTAGGCCGGCAGGTCGAGCGCACCGGCCAGCACAGCCATGTCTAACCAAGCCTTCCGCACAGGACGGCACAACTGGTGGACGTAGACCTGGAACTGGAGCTGCTCCAACCGGCGCCGGAATTCGTTCAGCACCACGCGGATCGCCCGGTCGTTCACACCTTGCATGTCGCCGGTCATCAGTTCGTAGGGCAAGCCCGTACCGGCGGCAGCAGCCATCAGCTGCTGCCGCATGAAGTCGCGGTAGTTGTTGCCGGCGTCCGGCGGGTCGGAGAATTCGATCTCCTCGCCTGCCCCCAGCTCCTGCACCGTGCCGGGCTCCAAACCCACCATTGGGGTGAACCCGTCTCGGTCGAGGTCGACGGCCGCCCCGGTTATAGGATCAAGCTGTGGTCGACCGTCCGGCGCTGGCTTTCGCACGAAACCTGCGAACAGGTTGGCCACTTCCTGCCGGAACAACACCGCATCATCGAAGTTGTCCAGGCTGCGCAAGCGCTTCAGGACGGGCGCGAGGCGCGGCACACCGCGCAGTTGCCCCGGCTCCAGTGGCTCGAAGACGTGCAGCATCTGCTCGGCGGGGACACGTACCAACTGGTTGTAACCGACATTCAGCGAGGACTTGTCGCTGGGGTGGACGCGATAGCACCAGTACGCCACCCGCCGCCCCATGCCGTTGAACTCGATCCCTGCGCGTATCACATTGCCGAAGCGGGTCACCTCGAACTTGTCGTGCGGGACGAACTCCGGAGCCAGGCATTGCAGTTGCAGCGGCACAGCGTAGCCATCCTCCAACCGGCGCGGACGCAAGCGGACGAAGCATTCGCCCGACTGCTCGACCGTTCGGGCCACCAAGGCCTGCAGGCCGTAGAAATCCGTGAGCTGATCAGCATCAGCCTCATCTACCCAGTCCTCCCACAGGACCTGCATCGCCTTGCGCACCTCTTTGTCGGCGAGCTGTGGATGCGGCGTAATGCCGGTGCCGATCAGGTTGCTAACACGCTTATCGATGACGTTGGCAGCGTAAGGATCATTGCGCACCGCACTGCGCGAGCGAGAACGCAGGTTGCGCAAGGCCGGCATGATCAGGCTGTTCACACCGGTATCAGGCGCATCCCACCCTGACGAGCGCCGCCCCTCGGCAGCGCCTTCGTAGCTGGCCTTGATCCGCTCGGGCACCAAGATGCCCGAGCGGCCGATGGACATGTAACGCCCGCTCATAGTCCCTTGCCCCCATGGTAGAGGCGAGTCACGCGCGAGCGCGGCCCGGCGGCCTTCACCAGTTCGGACTGGATCAGGTCGCGCGCCTTGATCAACTCGTCGACCGTTCGATACTCGACGGTACGGTCCGAATACCGAACGATCTTTTCACCACGCGCGATCGCACGCTCGACGGTGGCGAGGTCTGCTTTCGTGTATGCCATGTCAGCGTCTCTTCAGGTAGCCGCTGCTGGAGCTGCGGCGTTGCATGGGTTGTGGCGCAGTCCGAGGGGCCAGCTGGGGTGGCGGCGGATCGCTGCGCCTGACCGGCGCCGGCGGAGGTGCAGACCTTGACGGTGTATCGTCTTCGTCTTGGTCGTCGGTGTCCGGCTCAGCGGCCTGGGCCGGGCTGTCTGCGGTTCGCCTTGCTCGAAGAGGCTTGCCTGTGCGAGCGCCTGTCGCAGCTTGTCCCAGTCGTGCTCGACGTAGCGGTGAAGGCCGAGGAAATAGGCCATGGCCAGGTTGTACACCATGAGGTCGAGCGCCTCGTTTCGCTCTGCTTTGCTCTTGATCCATTCGAACCGCTCATGACCCTTCACGTACCGGACGACCTTGCGTTCGGCGACACACTGCTGGAAGAACTCATCGGGTAGGTCCTTGGCGAAATGCAACGCGCCAGGCCCTTTTTCGAAGTTGTAACGGTTGTAGATCCAGTCTTTGGCCGTGTCGGTACCAACAATCCACAACTCGGCACCATTGCGTTCGGTCTGGCCTTTCCAGGTGACGTCAACCTGCGACGGACGCTGGGCGATCACAGCCTTACCCGGCTTGCTCGCACCCTTGAGCGCGAACACGTTGCGCCATCGACGCACACGGGTGAACTGGTAGACCTCATGCGTATGGTGACCGCCGGAGTCAATGCCAGTGGCCAGGATCGCGAGGCTCACCCCACAAGGGTGCCGGTAGCGATGCTTCAAGCGGTCATCCAGCAAAGCCCAGGTACGTTCGTCGGCCGGGTCGCCAGGGATCACCTGGTGATCGACCACCCAGCGCTCCATGCCGGCGCCCCAGGCCATTACCATCATCTCCAGGCGGTTGGCCTGGACGTCAACGGAGGCCGTCAGCGCCAGCGCGCCCACAGGCAAGGTGCCCAGGACGTAGTCCTCTTGCAGCGCGCGGGCCTGCAGCACCTCGGCCTTGGTCTGCTCAATTGCGCTATCCCAGACCTCAGCCAACCGGGTGTTGTAGAAAACCTGCATGGGGTGCAGATTCCCGCGATTCTGAGCAAGCTTGGCTTCTTCATATTCCCGAGCCAGCGTGGCCCAAGATTGCCAACCTAAAGGGGCATACAACGCGCTTAGGTGGAAGCTCACAGTCTCGCCATCACCTTGTGCATGAGCGCGCCACTCACCTTTGGTCAGCATATCTGCCTTGTGGTGCTCCTCAATGAGCACATCGCACTCAGGTCCCGCGCACTGGTAATGCGTGGTGCTGAAATCAGCCGAATACAACAGTCGCTCCCAGACCAACACCTGCATGTGCCCGCAATGCGGGCAAGGCACGTAGTAGTGCCGCTGATCCCCCATCATGTAGAGGTCATCAATTCGTGACATGCCCTTAATGAGCGGAGAGCTAGAAAAGTAGAACTTAGCGTTACGCCCAAACGTACTACCCCTAGCTTCGGCCAGCTTGATAGGGTCACCTTCCTGGTTGACATCCACCTCCCATCGATCAACCTCATCGCCATACACATACCGAGCCGAAAGCTCAGACAGGTTGGCCGCCGAGCCGGCCGTAGTGGCAAACAGTGCGCCTCCATCGAATTCCTTGGTGTCCAACGTATTACGGGAATCCCTTGACCGGACCGCCGCCACCCGCGCTTTCAGCTCCGGGATTGAATCGATAGTCTTGCCGATCCGTGAAGACACCCGCTTGGCCAAGCTCCCGGTGGGCAGTAGCGTCAAGATGTTGGCCGGAGCCATGTGGATCAGCGCTCCGATCCAGTTCAGGGCAATCTGCGTCTTCATCAGCTGCGAGGCGATTTTGGTTACCACCCGCTTGCACGGGTGAGCAGGTGACAGACAGCGCATAGGTTCGCGGGCATACGGCGTACGCGCGGTGCGATACTTGCCAGGCTCTGCGGCACCGGTACCACGCGGGATTCGCATGTACTCATCTGCCCATTCGTCGACCCAAAGATCAGGGTCAGGCGTAAGCCCTCGGCAAAACGCTTCGCGGTACACCTCTGCACCGTCTGCGTATCCGGTGGGCATAAGCTCAGCTCTGGTTAGTGAATTTTTTCAGGCCTATGGCCTGTTCGAGGTCGGCGCTGTTCATGTTGGCGGCTTCGGTGAAGACCCGACGGAAAGTGTCAATGAGGTGCCTCTCGACTTCCCATAAGTCGCTCATCCCAACCAGCTCGCCAGCTAGCTGTGGGGCCAAGCCGAAAAACTGCTCACGAAGTGCCCTCCCCGCTGCGAACGCAGCGCCTTCGACTGCGGCCCGTTCAACTAGATTGCCTCGGACCTTGTAGAACTCGGTCTCCGCCAGACCCGCAAGGTAGAACTCGCGATGAGCCTTCGACCGCTGAAAGTTAGGGCCACCAGAAGGCGACAGTTCCGGTTGCTGCACCGCAGGTGTGTCGCCGCCAGGTTGGAGGTGACTACGCACATCCCGCTCGACTCGATTCTCTTCATGCCGGGCCGCGACAGCGGCCTTGCTGGGATCGGCCGATTCCGCCAGCAGCGCCTCGGTGGCTTCGACGTCGACCTTGCCGTCCGAGCAAAGCACCAGGCGGTCCTGTTTGCCGAGTTTTGAAACGTAGGATTTCGACCATCCGTGGCGGGCAGCGAACTCCGATTTGGTGAGATAAGTCATGTCGGAAAGTCCAGTTCACCCAATGAACTCAAGGGGTTAACCAGTTCACCGCAGTTCACTAAGCTGGTGAACTGTCCGCTAGCGAAGAGCCGCGGGTTTCCTGCCCCGTACCCCGGCCATATCGCCAGGGTCCCCGGCCCTACCCAGGATTCCGGGCGGGTCACTGACCCGGCTCGCCGGCCTGCGGCACCTGCCCGAGGCCCAGCCGCTTGGCGGCCCAGCGCTCGTAGAGGTTGATCGCCACATCGGCGCCGGCCATCGCGGTCAGGCAACCAACTGCTGCTGCCGCCCACACCGAAACGCCGAGGGCGTACAGCAGCATGTTGGTCGACAGCCCGCAGGTGACACAGGCACCAGACCGCAAAGCCAGCCGGCGAATCAGCCCCCAACCGCGAGCACCCGCCTTGTCCGCCCGCCACATCTCTCCCGACACACCGCCGACCAGGGACAGCACGATCACCATCCAGATCGGCAGTTCGGCTAACGCTTGTTGCTCGCTGTTCATGTAAGCCTCATTGGCAAAGCACGGCGCCGGAAAAAGAAAACCCCGCCGGTTGGCAGGGTTCTCGATGCACCGACAGGTCGGGGCGGGTTGCACAGCACAGTGCTTGTTGGGTCAGCGCCTAAGCGCACTTTTCACATCGTGGTGACTTTTTACAGGTCACCGGAAAAACCGAAAAGGGGGATTTTTCGGTTCGTCACAATGTGGTCGCTATGTAGCATCAATGTTGCACACAAGTTGCAAAGTGACCCGACGAACGGTCTGTTGCCGAACGCGACCAGAGCGAGCGGCCAGTTGCGCAAAGACCCGCAGGTGCAGGGCCTTGACCCAATTCCGGTAGGTCCGGTCGGCCTCTTCTGCAAGCCCGACCTCGCGCATCTGTTCCCTGACCGTGACCTGGTGGATGTAACGCAGCTCGGCCAGCTTGGCGAGCGTTGCCGCCCGCTTGTCCCCGCGAGCCAGCTCAGCAACGGCTGCATCGACTTCGGCGGCAGCGTGATCCAGACCAGCGCCCGCCATCAGAATCCGCGCACCAGATGAGCCTGTGCGAGGTGCCGCCCCCTTCCACTCCATGATCGTGCCCATCTGGCTGCCGAGGCTGGCTCCCAATCCCAGTTGCCTGCGTTGCTCCCCCCAGTGCTGCATCAGTTCGCCCACCAGTCGCAGGCGCTCCGCCTGGTTGATCAGTTCTGCCATGTCCTTCAGGTGCTGGGCCACTTGCACCTGGCGTTGAAGGCGTCTTTCCAGGTCCATCGTCATCGCCGTTCCCCCCAAATCAATACCCAACACACATTCAGCCAACCCAACACAAACCCAACACATACGAAACCCAATGAATTCAATGGATTGGAAGCATCTGTGTTTATTGTGTTGGGTGTGTGGGGTTTTTCAGGGTTCGCATAGAGAATTATCCACCCTTCAATTCCTGCTGTTGAAATAGATCGCATGCGCGCGTGCGTGCGCGAACCCAACACACCCAACACACAATGACGCCAAGCCACGGAATCCGTGGTCTGAATCTGTGTTGGCTTGCGTAAACCAACCCAACACCAACCCAACACACCCAACACACCTACCGGCGGAGTCATGCTGCAACCCTCTTGATGTGGTCCCAGCCTTCCACCGTCCAGCCTGCGAGCTTCGCTCGCTCGCGCCACTCGCGAACGTTCTTACCCAGCCCGGCCGCATTCATGGATGGGGGCAGGGAAGGATCACCATCGTTGGGCATGAAGAACGCGGCAAAACGTCGTACGCCGTGCTCCGTGGTGCAGTCCGTCCAGGGGATAGCCCTTGTCTTCTCCACTTTCGCACTGAGCATCAGCGAGAACTTGGTCTGGCTCATCGCGTGCTCTTTGTTGTGGGCGCACCACTCAATGAACATGGCGTACACATCCGAGGTCAGGCAGCAGCCCCACAGGCCGTACCCAAGCTCACCGTTGCGCCAGAGGTGGAAGAAGGTCTGCCAGGCTGTGCGGCTCAGCTCAACCAGGCGCTGCCGTGCCTCGGTCTTCGGCGGGCGTGTGCGCTGGTTGAAGTCCTCGAGGTCGACACTCAGCAGCCAGCCATACAAGGCCGCCACCCCACCGTTCGCCAGCTCCCTGGCGATTGCCTTCTGCCTATCAGCGGGCAGCGTCTCCAAGGGCCACATGACCAACATCCGGCGGTCGTCTTCGCTGATCGGCCACGGCATGATCTCGTTGCTCAGGAAGGCCGCGTTCATATGGTTGGTCTCTTCCCAGCCGTTGATGAACTTCGACTCCATACGCACAGTCTTGCCGGTGATCATGTGCTTGATCTTGCCGACCTGGTTGTAGCGCTGGTCGCGGCTCACAACCTCTTCGAACACGGCCCACAGCTTACCGCTTCGCCAGGCGTTGAAGCTGCCTTCCAGCTGGTCTTGCCCAACAGTGGCACCGTACTCACCGTACAACTCGCCCATGATGTCTGCGAACAGCAGGCTCTTGCCCGAGCCTTCCATGGTCGAGTGGAACAGGATCGCGGTGTCCAGCTTCGCGCCCATATGCTGCAGCGGGTACGCCAGCCACTTCACCAGCCAGTCCAACGCCTCGGCGTCATGGTTGCAAAGGAACGAGATCAACCAACGCAGGTTCTCGCAAGCCGCGTCGTCGCGGGCCGGCTCAAGCGGCAAGCCCTCGAACGTGTTGATGTAGACCGCCGGATCCTTGGTCATCGTCGGATCGAACACGATATGGTCGACGTCCACCACCCGCCGTTCCGGGCTGTTCAGCCAGAGCTGATAGGCGTCACCCAGGGCCATTTTCACGCTGCCCTCAGGCAGACGGCGTTTCTTTTCTCGATCCCAGGCCTCTTTCGTGCCATCGATGTAGATGTACCGGTCGAGCGGCTCCAGCTTCAGCGCACCGCCCTTCTTGCTGGACATCTTTCGAGCCTGCTCAAGCTCTGCCACCTGCTCGGCGGCGATAAGCTTCTTGTCGGTCCGCTCCATCCACTCCTTCGCGAGCGGCTTGCCGACCAGAGCCTCGAAGCCTGTCCGCTTCATCGAACGCCCTTTGTCCAAGTCCCAAACACTGGTGGTGCCTTCGACCAGGGCGAAGCGGCGCATCGCACCGCCAATGTCCAGGGCGCTACCCCCTGCCCCCCCTTTGGCCGAGGAGCTGTCCGGGCTGGGCGCTTCGACGTCCGATGGGGCCTGGGGAAGGTGATCGACATCGCTGTCGACGACTAGCCCTTGATCGGCCTGCTCGACTACCGATGGGGTACGGGGAAGCTCGCCCAATGGCGGCGGTTCCGGTGGCCGGGATTTCGCGTCAATGCCGAGGATCTGTGCCGCCGCCCTAGTCGCAGCCTTCTGGTCGCCATCGTGCATGAGGATGCAGAACACATCGAACGCGTCGTTCTTGTGCCCGTTGGCCAGCGGGTCGGAAGTGTGATGCGAGTAGAGCTTGCCGTCCTTGATCGTCACACCGGGCAGACCTGAGCTGCTGTGGGGGCTTAGCCATTTCCCATCGATGCGCTTGTAACCATGCGCCTCGATCATCGTGGCGATGTCATGGACGCGGTTGAATTCGGGAATGACTTCGGGGAGTCGGTCACCAGATCGTGCAGCAGCTGGTGATGGCCTGGCCACGGGGCGAACGGCAGGTGCAGGTGCTGCCGCCTTAGGCTTCCAAGGGCAAACAGCCTCTCCCTTCGGCTTGAACTCGTCCCAACCCTGCCAGATGCCCAGTAGGTCAGCTGGCAACTCGGGCAGCCCCTCAGCCGTCGGTGGTGTACGCCACGTGTAGGGTTTACGAGTGCCGGGGTGAATGGATGGCGGCAAGACGTCCTGCACCAGGCCTCCCCGCAGCTCGAAAACCGTCACTTTCTTGAAAGGCTCAGCCGCCATGCGGAAAGCCGCCTCGCGGGCAGCATCGCCTTCGTCCTGCGCGGCCTTCACTTGCGCCATGAGCCCCTTGTATATGGTGCCATCGGGGTCGTTCTTGTTAGGCCAGACTAGGGCGTGGCGACTCAACTCCACACCCTCGGGCACACGGAACATCACGCGGAATCGCTCAAGGTTGCCTACAGAGGTCGGGTATGCGTCAGCGAGCGCGTCAACGTCGAGCCCAAGGGTCTGCTGCAAGACCTGACGTGTAAGCTCAACGTCATCAACATCGAGCGAGCAGACACAACTCGGCCCGAGCACCACGCCGAGGTTGTGATTCGGGCTCGCAGTCCAGAACGCTTCAGCTTCCGAGGCATCAGTGAAATAACCGCCTGGCTTGTTCCAGCCGGCCGCCTTCGGCCCCTTCTCACCTGGCTCAATGGGAACCAGAGCGAGACCGAAGGCTTCAATGTACCGCCGCGCCCAATCAGCTGTGGCAGAGGTTGGGCGCTCGCTCATCTGCGGCGCTCCCGTAGCTCTTGGCAATGGACACAGGTCTCGCAGCCTGCGGCTGACTGCTGACGGGCGAGCGGGATCGGGCCGCGGCAATCTTCACAGAACTGTGCGCTAGGTTTTTCAGGGAGTCGTGCAAGACGTTGCAGCGAAAGCTGCAGGAAATACTCGGCGTGATCGTTGGCGAAATCGACGGCGTCAGCCATGAGCTTCGTCCTCCATCGCTTGGCGAGCACCCGCCATGATGGCCAGCACCTGGCGAATAACATCTATCCCGCGGTGCTCGAGGTCGGCAACCTCAACTGCCGTCCAGACGTTGTCAGCGGCGCCCTCATGCAGGCTGCCGACGAATTCGCTGGATTCCTCCAGTAGCTTGGCTACTGCTTGCAACGCTTGGTTGGTCGCTGGCACCGGCTCCGGGCGATACCAGACGGCGGCGGCCGGGCGCATCAGGGCATCAAGCAGCCTCGGGTCACGGGTCCACTGGATGATCTCTTCCAGCTCGTCAGGTGTTGGCCAGCGACGCTCTTCGTTGTGATGGAGTTTCTTCTGCAGGGTATCCACCTCAAGGCCCATATCGAAGGCCAGCTTGGTGATACCCCCGTGATAGTCACGACCTGCGCGGTAGAGCGCTTGCCGCAAGGTGAGGACCGGGCCAGCGCCCGGCAAAAGATCAATGCGACTCATAACCGTAAATCCTCGGTTTACGGCCTAGTCATAGGAACAGGTAGGACCTATCCTACAACTACGACCTGTGTGCGGTGCCGTACGTGCTGTGCGGGCATTGCATGCGGTAATAGTCATCCGGCTGGCCTTGTGAGAGAGAACACCGGGTGACGAGAGTGTTGGCGTTTACGCCTTCATAGCTGGGCCGGGAGGTGAGAGTCCTGGCTCAGCGTTCTTGCTGTTTTCCTTGCCTTAAATAGCCCCAGTCGATATCCGGCCGGAGCGATTCACAGAGAATTTTCCCTCCTGTTTCCCGGTCCAAATTCACAGCCAATCCCGCGCTTGCGCGTCGGTTCCCGTAGGCAACCTGCTTCAACTGGCCAACTGATGTTCCGCAGCGCCGTGCGAGGCCATCGAGCCCCTCCTTATCCATCGTCTTCAAGTACTCGCTAAGCGTCATAGACACCTCCATTGGCGAAGAGATTAGCAATTGCTAATTAACAAGGCAATAGCAACCTGTAATTTACTGTTTGCTAACGGAAAGCAATCATCGCCACATGGACATCAATGAAAGGCGTATCGCCTCCCTCCGTACGATCATGGGTACCCTGAGCCAGAAGGAATTCGCCGAGGCTCATGACCTGGACGCGTCGTACCTGTCGCAGCTTCTCAACGGCCATCGCAAGCTGGGGGAGAAGGCTGCGCTAAATCTCGAACTCAAGATTGGACTTGCAGCAGGGACGCTGACATCTCCTCCGCTGGAGGAGCCCTCCACAGCAGCCCTAGCAAACGTGGTTCGCCTGCCAACCCGGCCGGCAAAGGACAAGAACTTCGTGCTGATCCCGCATCTGGATATCGCGGCATCTATGGGGCATGGCAAGGCAGCCCCAGAAATGCATATTGAAGTCATCCGCGACATGACGGTTCACCTCGACTGGCTGAGGATGCAAGGCCTCAGCTTCTCCAACGTCGACAACCTGGCCATCATCACAGGTGACGGTGACAGCATGTCTGGAACGTTTGCGGATGGAGACGCCCTACTAGTAGATCGTGGCATTACCGAGGTGAGAACCGACGCGATCTATGTCTTCACCCTGGACGGCGACCTCTACATCAAACGTTTACAGCGCCTTACCGGCGGTCTCCTGCGGATGATCTCCGATAACCCTATCTATCCACCGATCACGATTGATCAATCAATGATCGAGCGCATGCACATACAGGCCCGCGTCCTGCTGGCCTGGAACGCTAAAAAGCTCTGATAGCTTCAGGTTGCGCCCTACCGGTCATCCGTCGGAGCGCAGCCACGCCTCAATAATTTAGCATTTGCTATTGATCAATTAATTAGCCTTTGCTAATTTCAGCTCCGTGCCCATCTCTCACATCAAGGACACGGAAGAATGAAATCAGCACAGCACAACGGATCAGTAGTGGTCCTGATACATCCCACCGCCTGCAGCAGCCTTGCAAAGATTCAGGCATTCCAGCGCAGCACCGGCCTGCAGTTGGTCGTCACCCCGAATGGTAAAGCCCACGCCGTAGCTGTGACCGGGGGTGCAGTATGAGCGAGTTCCAGATACCGCTTCGCCAGATCATGCTGTTGCAGGGCAGTCTGGATAAGGGCGGCTCAGCGATCTGCAAGTTGCTACGCCCGGAAGTGTCGGTCGACGCGCAGCTTGAGATCGAGAACGACGCGACCCATCACCGCATCAAGGTGACGATCGGCCCGCTGCTGAGCAGCCTGAGCCTCCCACGCGCACTCTCCACCAAGTGCCAATCCCTGCGGGACTTCCTGCAAGACCTCGCGAATGGCCGAGCTGACTCCGGCGCCCAGTCAGAAGAGGCGCTCGCACTCATGGAGGCGCAGGTAAGCGTGGAAGAGGTGCTGCAAACCGGTCAGACCGCCTACGTCATCGCGACCGTCAACCGTGAGCTACCGCTGGGCGCAGTCGTGACCAACGACCAGGGCGACGTTTGCGTCGCGGTCACCGGGACCTGCAAAGAGCACCTCGCCGCCGCAGTACGCGCAAAGCTCCATCCCAGCCCCGAAGGCCTCGGGAAATGCGCATGAGCACATACGACCTACTTCTCAAGGAATGGGGCAAAACCTGCCCGACACTAACCGAAGTCAGAGAGCGCTACTTTCCTCACCTCGGCTCTGATCGGTACTTCAAGACGCTCATCAACAAGGGTCGTATTGATCTTCAAGTGAGCCGAATTGAACCCTCGGGAAAGGCTCAGATGGTGGTTTACCTGCACAACCTGGCCAGCTATCTCGACCGGCAGGCTGAGCGCACCACCCAATCTTCGTGATCTAGGCGGCCCCGGCCATCAGGGGCATCACGCCCGCCACCGGCTCTCAAATCCACGGCGGCGGGCGCATTCGGAGCACAGCACATGCAACCTCATCAGTACGCGCTCGCAGCCGGCATCGGCTGGATGGTCACCCTCATCATTCTCCCCTTCCTGATCGCGAAAGCCCGCCGCCTCGCCTACGCCCGTGGCTTCGAGGACGGTAAAGCCTTCCACGACCAGACCCTGAACCTTCAGCTCAAGGAAGCGAAACAAGGCCAGGAGGAGCTGCGCACGGAGCTGCAGCGCGCCCAGCAAACATGCGAGCTGCAGTTGGTCGCACGTCAAGCCAAGATCGTTGCGCTTCAGGCCTGCATCAGTGAGCTGGAAGCGCGAATCATGTCCTACACCGGCCTCCCAGTGTCCAAGGCGGACTACGAGAGGCTGGTCAGCGCTTCGTCTACGATGCGGCTGGCTCAACGTACCTTCAAGGCATTGAAGACCGAAGCCGAGGCAGCACGAGCAGGCGCCCAGGCTGACGTCATTGACGACTTGGCCAAGCGAATCCACTCCCAACTCCGTAGCACCCCAGCCAGCTCCGCCACCGCAGGAGCTGCAGCATGACCAACCAAACCCCACGCAGCTGCATCGTCCACGGCCCAGAGGGCTGCGGCAAAACTACCAAGGCCCAAGTCATTGCCGAGGCACTCGGCCTGAGCAAGATTCTCGACAACTGGGCCTCAGGCACCCCCGTACCACCGCTGGACACCCTGGTACTGACCAACGCTGACAACCCCTCCTTTTACTACCCTGGTCGCGTGCTGGCGTTCGACCAGGCGATGAAGCTGGTTGATCGACAAAAGGCCCACCTGAGCGCAGACAACAACCCTCAGTCTGACGCCGAGCAGCGCGCCGCCTCCGCTTGGCTCGGCCAGGCCGGACTGTACCGCACCCGGTTTGACGCCGTGCGCAACTTCGAGCAGTCCGTCACGCCGGTTTCCGTCGACGAGCTGTTTGAGCTGGCCAGCAAGCAGGCACTCAGCCAGATCAACGAGGGCCGCCAACGTGGGTAAATCAACACTCACCTGGCAGCTGATCAGCCTCACGCTCGCAGTGGCGCTAATCGCTGCACTGGCCCAGCTGGAGCGCATCAGCACTAGCAGCCAGCCCGCGACAGGCACGCTAACGACCGTAAATAGCGCCACAAACGTTGAGCAGTTGGCCTTGAGCCCCAACGCTCGCCGTGTCCACGAGAGGTATTCGCTGTGATCGACACATCGACCTATACCCCGACCACCCGCACCCGCAAAGGCATGCAACCCATGCTTCGCCCCGCCATGTCGTTCATTTGCGACATCTGTGGCAAGGCTCGCGTAAAGGGCAATCACGACCAGTGCTCCAAGACCCGCCAGGCAGCTGGTTTCAACATCATGCGAAGGGCTACGGCATGACAATCGACATCATCAGACTGAGGGCGCTCGCCACTGCTGCTGCCGCGAACCAATACGACTCCGTAGCCCTGAATGACTACGGTACGGCACTACCGCCCGCGACAGTGTTGGGCTTGATCGCAGAGATTGAGCGCCACCGCCTGATAAACGCGGAGGGCTGCAAGCCCGAGAGCAGCATCCTGCTATCCGGTATGCCCTATGCCGACGCTACGGTGAGACGCGATCTCAACTCCGCGGAGGGCGGTAGGCCCGACATCAACAATGCCCGCACGGCTGCTCTGCGCGTTCTCGAGGAACGGCTGCGCCAGATAGACGGCGAGGGATACACAGCAGAGCGGGATGACCAGTACACCCGAGGCCAGCTGGCCGACGCTGCCGGTGCATATGCGTTTTGGGCTTACACCTGCAACATGGACCATTACGAGGTAACTGCCATCCCGCCATCTTGGCCATGGCAGCCCGAACACTGGAAGCCAACTAATCAAAGACAAATGCTCGTCAGAGCTGGCGCATTGATCCTAGCGGAGATCGCCCGCTTGGATCGCAAGCATGCGCGTGAGGTGACCGCATGAGCACACCTCGCTGGGTACTGATCAACCGAGCCGCCGAGCTTACCGGCTACTCCGAGGATGCCATTCGCCACAAAGTGAAGAATGGAACCTGGGCGCAGGGCCGGATCTGGCGAAAGGCCCCTGACGGCCGCATTACCATTAACATCGCAGAGTATGACAAGTGGGCCGAGAGCGCATCCCAAGTGGCCTAGAGGCCGAGCTGGCTAAGCATACTGGTATCGAGATTCACGGAGGCAATTTGCGGGTCGTTTTCATGTGGCGCCGCATCCGCTGCCGCGAGTCCCTAGGCCTACCGGTAACAAAAGCCAACATCAAACACGCCGCCCTTCTCAGGGCGGCGATTCTTCACGACATCAAAATGGGCACGTTCGAGTATGGGCGACACTTCCCGAACTCAAAGCACGCTGCCAACTACTGCAATGCGAAGGACGAGCGCCTGGTTGTTCTTGCAGAGCGTTACAAGCCACTGAAGGCAGTCGACATCACACCAATGACCGAGGAAAAGTACTCCTACGCTATCGACATTTGCGTTGATCTGGTGGGTGGGGATCGACTGGCCGGTATCCTGCTGCCTGAAGACATCCACATTCTTCGCGCGCGCCTGATCGAAACCCGAGCCCCCTCGACCGCCAACCACTATCTTGCCACCTTTGCTGGCTTCCTTACTTGGTGCGAGAGCAACCACTACTGCATCTCTGGACTCGCTGCTGCATGCACACGCTTTGCCATGAGCGAGAAAGAGCCGGATCCACTGACTCATGAAGAGTTCAACCTGATCGTAACGAGAGGCTGCCTCCACCCTCAAGATGTTGCGGCGACCACACTTGCGGTCTACACGGGCCTACGACCAGGAGAACTTTGCGCGTTGGCCGTGGAGGACATCGACCTGCAGGCCGGAAAAATTGAAGTCACTAGGGCGATCACTGCCGATGGCACGTTCAAGCTTCCTAAGACGGGAAAACCCCGCACCGTGCTGCTGATGGAGCCGGCGATCGAGGCTTGCCGCACACTTATTTCAATCGTGACCAAGCATCCAAAGCAGAATATACGCCTGTATCACAACCGGCATGAATGGAGGGATGAGTCGGTTACCCCACTCCTATCGCCAAGCACACAGGCACGGAAAAAGGTAATCAACGCGTGGTTCGTCTCAACAGCTTGGAACACCAAGTGGGCCGCCATACAGCGGCGCGCGGGGATTCGCCCAAGGCGACCCTATCAAACACGCCACACCTACGCCTGCTGGTGCCTGACAGCCCGCGGCAATCTGGCATTTATTGCCAAGCAGATGGGGCATAAAGATTTCACTACGTTGGTTGAGGTTTATGCCAAGTGGATGGAGGATGAATCATCTAACGAACTAGCGAGGATCTGGAAAGGTATTGTAGATAACAGAAAAATCAGTGGCCACCGAGTTTCGCCAACTTAGCCTTCCGTGCATCGCTGGCAGCACGAATACTAGACTTAACCTCTTCAGCGCTGTCCTCAAGAAGATTATTGAGTGCAAATGAATGAATATCATAAATCTGAAATGGAAGAATAAGCATTCGGTAACAACCCAACAAGAAGAAGCCTGCCGCAAAAAAAACAGAAACATCCCTACTAACAATCAGACTTGTCTTAATTGACAGCATTGTCAACAAAGAAAAAACCACGCACATCAAAAAAGCAAATAGAGTGTTCATTTGCGACATGAGGATATATTTCGTTTTCAGAACATACCTGTGGGCTTGCTCGAGCGTCAACCTCCCCAAAAACTGGCTACGCCCCGAAAACAGCATTGCGGTTATAACAAAACCTATAATAACCCCTGAGAAAGCAATAATTGCATTAAGAAATCCCTCATCGACAAATTTAGTGCCAAATAGGGTCAGCCCACCGCCCACAAGAAATACAAAGGAGTTAAAGCCGAGATAAACAGCATTGCTCCGTGACGCGCGCGCCACGGTAGCAAGCTCTCGGTTAACCGCCTGGGCGTTCCTTAGCTCTTCTGGCAGTAGGGATGAAAATTTCATTGTCAGCAAGCGCTCCAAATTCGTCTAAAATCCTTTTCCCATTAGCTCCAGGCTCGCACAGCTCTTCAAGGTAGACTAGCATCTTCTGAGACAGTTCCGCCCTATTGGGATGCTTGCCCCCGACGTCCTCTA
The DNA here is from genome assembly GCF_059295255.1 of Pseudomonas sp. 8_5_2. Classification (NCBI taxonomy): domain Bacteria; kingdom Pseudomonadati; phylum Pseudomonadota; class Gammaproteobacteria; order Pseudomonadales; family Pseudomonadaceae; genus Pseudomonas; species Pseudomonas sp. 8_5_2. The sequence continues at coordinate 1,263,193 of NZ_CM181238.1, read as the reverse complement.
CTTCGATTGTCTTCTTAATCTTAAACTTGGCCAAACCCCTAATCGAAGATCCATTGGCTAAGTGAATGATAACACTATCTATCTCATCCTGCTGCTGCGCTTCGTCGTATGCAGCAATAACCTTATCCACCGGCAATGTGTCTTTTGATTTCCACTCTACGGTCATCATTCCGCTGCTTGGCATATAACCTTTCACACCAGACAGCATGCCCAACAATTCACTTTCAGAATTAGGAACGGACTCGCTCAATCCGAGCGTGAATCCAACAGCGCCCTTCCCTCGTTCGATCTCCCCACGCAGAGCTGAAGATACTGCATCAGTGAAATAGAAGCTAAATTTACGACCAAGCTCATGATCTTTAGCCAATCTATTCAAATAACGCTGAATGAATATTATCCCACCAGCCCCACGAGTGCTTTCAATTATGGCAGACCTACCGAACACTAAGACATGAGAAATTTGTATCATTTCCCGTGAATCATCCGTCCCGTCACGTTCATCAATGACAGCGTTTTGTTGATTAGGGTCGGGCGTTAGCGTCTGAGGTAGAGCACCGGGCTCGTAGGACCAGACTTCAAACATTAGAGTTTGATCATCAAGGTCATGGTAGTTGTTAAAGAAAAAGCACTGCTGAGGCATCTTGGTGCCATCAGCTAGCACAACCATCTGCTCCCAAATACGAGATCCTACGGTTGGGCAACGATCGCGCAGCTCCCTCATCAATTGAATAAGGGTGACCTCCTCACCTTGCTGGTGGGCAGAGAACTGGACGGGCTTCAGCTGCAACGTCCGACTGATAGGCTTACGCGCCATGAAAATTCCTTGATAGGTACACGATAACCCCACTGAAAGCTTTGAGCATACGGGGTAACCGTCACCTCTCAGGCCGTCCAGGGCACAAACGCGAGCAGCCAGCCGGGGCTACCCCATGATATTCTCTGCATCCTGCGCAAAGGATGCGGGGCAAACATAGCTATTTGCTAGCATTTTTCCAAGTACCGCACAGCTTACGCTTGGACCCAGACGCCCCATTTTTGCCCCATAATTTCGAGACGGCACCAGTAACCCCTTGATGAACAAAGCAATTTCCGATCTCTCCGCACACACACCGATGATGCAGCAGTACTGGAAGCTGAAGAACCAGCACCCGGACCAGCTGATGTTCTACCGCATGGGCGACTTCTACGAGATCTTCTACGAAGATGCGAAGAAGGCCGCGAAACTGCTGGATATCACCCTGACCGCGCGCGGTCAGTCGGCCGGGCAGTCCATTCCCATGTGCGGAATTCCGTTCCATTCGCTGGAAGGCTACCTGGCCAAGCTGGTCAAGCTCGGCGAATCGGTGGTGATCTGTGAGCAGATAGGCGACCCGGCCACCAGCAAGGGCCCCGTCGAACGCCAGGTGGTGCGCATCATCACCCCAGGCACGGTCAGTGACGAGGCGCTGCTCGACGAGCGCCGCGACAACCTGATTGCCGCGCTGCTGGGCGACGAGCGCCTGTTCGGCCTGGCCGTGCTCGACATCACCAGCGGCAACTTCAGCGTGCAGGAGATCAAGGGCTGGGAAAACCTGCTGGCCGAACTCGAGCGCCTCAACCCCGTCGAACTGTTGATCCCCGACGACTGGCCGCGCGACCTGCCTGCCGAAAAACGCCCGGGCGCCCGCCGCCGTGCACCGTGGGACTTCGACCGCGATTCGGCACGCAAGGCGCTGTGCCAGCAGTTCGCGACCAAGGACCTCAAGGGCTTTGGCTGCGACAAGCTGACCCTGGCCATTGGCGCCGCCGGCTGCCTGCTGACCTACGCCAAGGAAACCCAGCGTACCGCCCTGCCGCACCTGCGCAGCCTGCGCCACGAGCGCCTGGACGACACGGTGATCCTCGACGGCGCCAGCCGCCGCAACCTGGAGCTGGACATCAACCTGGCGGGCGGGCGTGACAACACCCTGCAGTCGGTAATCGACCGCTGCCAGACTGCCATGGCCAGCCGCCTGCTGAGCCGCTGGCTGAACCGCCCGTTGCGCGACCTCAAGGTGCTGCAGGCGCGTCAGGATTCGATCCGCTGCCTGCTCGACAGCTACCGGTTCGAGAAGCTGCAGCCACAGCTGAAGGAAATTGGCGACATCGAGCGGATCCTCGCCCGAATCGGCCTGCGCAATGCCCGTCCTCGCGACCTGGCCCGCCTGCGTGATGCCCTCGGCGCGCTGCCCGAGCTGCAAAACGCCATGACCGAGCTGGAGGCGCCACACCTGGCACGCCTGGCCGCCATCACCGGCACCTATCCGGAGCTGGCCAGCCTGCTGGAGCGGGCTGTGGTCGACAACCCGCCGGCGGTGATCCGCGATGGCGGCGTGCTCAAGGCGGGCTATGACAACGAACTGGACGATCTGCTGGCGATCAGCGAAAACGCCGGCCAGTTCCTGATCGACCTAGAAGCCCGGGAAAAGGCGCGCACCGGTCTTGCCAACCTCAAGGTCGGCTACAACCGCGTGCACGGCTACTTCATCGAACTGCCTACCAAGCAGGCCGAGCAGGCACCGGGCGACTATATCCGGCGCCAGACCCTGAAGGGCGCGGAGCGCTTCATCACCCCCGAGCTGAAAGCGTTCGAGGACAAGGCGCTGTCGGCCAAGAGCCGCGCCCTGGCCCGCGAAAAGATGCTCTACGATGCGCTGCTGGAAACCCTGATCAGCCACCTGGCGCCGCTGCAGGACAGCGCCGCCGCGCTGGCCGAACTGGATGTGCTCAGCAACCTCGCCGAGCGGGCACTGAACCTCGACCTGAACTGCCCATGCTTCGTCGATGAACCGTGCCTGCGCATCGAGCAAGGCCGCCACCCGGTAGTCGAACAGGTACTGACAACGCCGTTCGTGGCCAACGACCTGGGCCTGGACAACAGCACCCGCATGCTGATCATCACCGGCCCGAACATGGGCGGTAAGTCCACCTACATGCGCCAGACCGCCCTGATCGTGCTGCTGGCGCACATCGGCAGCTTCGTCCCGGCGGCCTCCTGCGAGCTGTCACTGGTCGACCGTATCTTCACCCGCATCGGCTCCAGCGACGACCTGGCCGGTGGGCGCTCGACCTTCATGGTCGAGATGAGCGAAACCGCCAACATCCTGCACAATGCCACCGACCGCAGTCTGGTGCTGATGGACGAAGTGGGCCGCGGCACCAGCACCTTCGACGGCCTGTCGCTGGCCTGGGCCGCCGCCGAGCGCCTGGCCCAGCTGCGTGCCTACACGCTGTTCGCCACGCATTATTTCGAGCTCACCGTGCTGCCCGAAAGCGAGCCACTGGTGGCCAACGTGCACCTGAACGCCACCGAGCACAACGAGCGCATCGTGTTCCTGCACCACGTGCTGCCTGGCCCCGCCAGCCAGAGCTACGGCCTGGCCGTGGCGCAACTGGCCGGCGTACCGACGGTGGTCATCCAGCGTGCCCGCGAACACCTGGGGCGCCTGGAAACCACCAGCCTGCCACATGAACAGCCAGCAGCGCAGAAAGCGAAGGACGCGCCACAGGTGCCGCACCAGAGCGATCTGTTCGCCAGCCTGCCCCACCCGGCCATCGACAAGCTGGGCAAGCTGCAACTTGACGACATGACCCCGCGTCAAGCTATCGAAATGCTATATCAACTAAAGAACCTGTTATAACGGCGCCCATTACAAGCTGGTAGAATCCGCCGCGGTTTGCTGGTGCTGCAGGTTATTAGCCTGGCCTGCAGCCACATACCTGTAAACCGCGCGGCCCTGAGAGGAAGGGCCGCCGCCGTCGCCTGAGGAGAGAACTAGAAATGACCTTCGTCGTCACCGACAACTGCATCAAATGCAAATACACCGACTGCGTGGAAGTCTGTCCGGTGGACTGCTTCTACGAAGGCCCGAACTTCCTGGTCATCCACCCGGACGAGTGCATCGACTGCGCTCTGTGCGAGCCGGAGTGCCCAGCGCAAGCCATCTTCTCGGAAGACGAAGTGCCTTCGGGCATGGAGAACTTCATCGAGCTGAACGCCGAACTGGCGGAAGTCTGGCCGAACATCACCGAGCGTAAGGAAGCCCTGCCGGACGCTGCAGAATGGGACGGCAAGACTGGCAAGATTGCAGACCTGGCGCGCTGATAGCACCCGGACACGACAAAGGCCCCTCGGGGCCTTTTTTGTTTTTCTGCGGGCAAAAAAAAGGGGCGGTTTGACCCGCCCACATTTTTTTCCGTAGTCCCTGCTTGTCCTGAACATCGTCCTGATGAAATCGCTTCTTGCGATGTCCCTGGCCTTCATCCTGAAAGCCTGTGCATGTCCCTGTGCACAGTTCGAATACTAGCGGGTTGAGCTGAGCGAGCAAGCGCGAAACCTCACAAGGTATTGCACTGGACACATTTCCTCACGGCCGAATAATCCATGACTTTCAATGGCTTGGAAAAATACAGGCGCTGGAAACGACAATGATTTACTGAGGCATGCATAGATAGCTTACAAAACAAGTAAGAAAAGGCTTACATGCAATGTTACCGGGGTGGCGCAGTACATATTCGACATCTGCTGTGGCTGGCAGATTTTGGGGCTGCTTGGCCGCCCATTCGCAGCACAAGGCTGCTCCCACAAGAGACCGGGAGGGCCTGCATGATCCTGTATCCCTGCAGGAGCAGCCTTGTGCTGCGAAAATGACGCACACAAAAACGCCCCGAGGCTATCGGGGCGTTTTTAATGTTGCAGCCTCAGCTACTGAAACAACGACTCGCTGGACAGGCCGTTCTTCTCAAGGATCTCGCGCAGGCGCTTGAGCCCTTCTACCTGAATCTGCCGCACCCGCTCACGGGTCAGGCCAATCTCCAGGCCAACATCCTCCAGCGTGCTGCTTTCATGCCCACGCAGGCCGAAGCGGCGCACCACCACTTCACGCTGCTTGTCGGTCAACTCGCCTAGCCATTGATCGATGCTCTGCGACAGGTCGTCATCCTGCAGCAGTTCGCACGGGTCGGTCGGGCGATCATCGGTCAGGGTATCGAGCAGGGTCTTGTCCGAGTCAGGGCCGAGCGACACATCTACCGAAGAGACCCGCTCGTTCAGGCCGAGCATGCGCTTGACCTCGGCGACCGGCTTCTCCAGCAAGGTGGCGATTTCTTCTGGCGAAGGTTCGTGATCAAGTTTCTGGGTCAGCTCACGCGCGGCGCGCAGGTAGACGTTCAGCTCCTTGACCACGTGGATTGGCAGGCGAATGGTGCGCGTCTGGTTCATGATCGCCCGCTCGATGGTCTGGCGAATCCACCAGGTCGCATAGGTCGAGAAACGGAAGCCACGTTCCGGGTCGAACTTCTCGACCGCACGGATCAGCCCCAGGTTGCCCTCCTCGATCAGGTCGAGCAGCGACAGGCCACGATTCACGTAACGACGGGCAATTTTTACAACCAGGCGCAGGTTGCTTTCGATCATGCGCTTGCGGCCAGCAGGGTCGCCCTTTTGCGACAAGCGCGCAAAGTGCACTTCCTCTTCTGGCGAAAGCAGAGGCGAGAAACCAATCTCGTTGAGATACAGCTGGGTGGCATCGAGCGCCCGGCTGTAATCGATGTACTTGTGTTGCTTGAGCGAAGAGCCCGACTTGGCCCTCGTCCGAACCGAAGATACAGCAGGTTCGTCTGACACCACATCCGTTTCCAAAACGATTCCCGTCTCCATCAGGAGGACGTCATCGTCGATGTCAAACTCCGGCACTTCTTTACTGAGAGCCATTGTTATAGTCCTTTGCTGAGTTCGAACTCAGACTCGAGCGGCACCTTCATCCCTGGCAGCGCAAGAGTCTGTCCCCTCTACATCACAGGAACAGGCGGGGGTACAAAGGTCAACGACGTGGCAGGAACTGGAGTGGATCGACGGGTTTGCCCTGGCGGCGAATCTCGAAATGCAGCTTCACCCGATCAGTGCCCGTGGACCCCATTTCAGCAATCGACTGCCCTGCCTTGACCTGCTGCCCCTCCCGAACCAACAGCCTGCGGTTGTGACCGTAGGCACTGACGTAGGTATCGCTGTGCTTGATGATGATCAGCTCGCCGTAGCCCCTCAAACCACTCCCGGCGTAGACCACTGCACCATCAGACGCAGCAAAAACAGGCTGTCCCAAATCACCGGCGATATCAATGCCTTTATTCAAACTACCGTTTGAAGCAAATTTTCCAATCAGCACACCGTTGGCCGGCCAGGTCCAGCCGCCTACTGCGCGCTCCGCAGCCGGCACGGTTGCCACCACCGGCGCGCTGGTGGAAGGTGTCGGCGTAGCTGGCTTGCCGGTGTTGGCAGGCGCCGGGGCAGGGCTGCCAACAGGGCGCCGGGTGACCGTGGTGCGGCTTGACGAGGACGGGCTGGACACCACCGTGGTGCTGCTGGTGGAACCGCTGCTGAAACGAATCGGCTGGCCCGGACGAATGGTGTAAGGCGCCGGGATGCCGTTGCGGGCTGCCAGCTCCTTGTAATCCCAGCCATAACGGAAGGCGATCGAGAACAGCGTATCCCCTGGCTTGACGATGTATTGGCCGGAGGTCACCGTCGGGCGCTTGGGCACGGTGTTGTTGCGGTCGACCACCCGCGCGCTGTTGCTGCTGGTGCTCGAGCAACCCGCCAGGAACGTGCCCATGGCCAATGCAATCAGCAGAAGCTTGAAGCCCGACCCGTCCTTGCGCTGCCGAATGACTGTGTGACCCACCCGCGCTCCCCTCATGGTGCCGAAAAACGATATGAAGACAAGAAATGCAATATTGTTGCAATTATAACCAAGCCGGCCGGTATTGGCAGGCGGGTATCAAAGGCATTCGCAATACCCCGGCGCTCGTTGCGCGCTAGCACTCCGCCAGATAGACAGGGTGAAACTGCAAGAATTCGCCGAGCGCGTAAAAATACCGCGTGGCTCGCGCCTGCACTGCTCAGGCCAGCGGGCCATTGAGCAGCGGCACGAAACGCACGGCGCCCAGCACGCGACGGGAAAACCCATGCTCCTCGCGCACGATCAGCATCAGCTGCTGGGTTTCGCCCGCTGGCCCCACCGGGATCACCATGCGGCCACCCGGTGCCAGCTGGTCAAGCAGCGCCTGCGGCACCTCCGGCGCCACGGCGGTGACGATGATGCCGTTGTACGGCGCCAGCGCCGGCCAGCCCTCGCAACCGTCGCCCCAGCGGAACACCACGTTGCGCAGGTTCAGTTCCACCAGGCGCTCCTTGGCCCGGTCCTGCAGCACCTTGATTCGCTCTACCGAGAACACCCGCTCGACCAGCTGGGCCAGGATCGCCGTCTGGTAACCCGAGCCGGTGCCGATTTCCAGCACCTTGTCCAGCGGGCCGGCCTCGAGCAGCAACTCGCTCATATGCGCAACCATGAACGGTTGCGAGATGGTCTGGTTGTGGCCGATTGGCAGCGCGGTGTCTTCATAGGCGCGGTGCGCCAGCGCTTCGTCGACGAACAGATGCCGCGGGGTGCGACGGATCACGTCAAGCACCTTGGTGTTCGCAACGCCTTCTTCGCACAGGCGCTGGATCAACCGCTCCCGGGTACGTTGGGAGGTCATGCCGATACCACGCCGCAGCATATCGTCCTCGCGCATCAGAGCACGCCCTCCAGCCAGCCGTCGAGCTGTTCGAAGGCGTCATTGAAGGTGCGGTCGAGCTGCAGCGGGGTGATCGATACATAGCCTTGCATCACCGCATGGAAGTCGGTGCCCGGGCCGCCGTCCTCGGCATCACCGGCCACAGCGATCCAGTAGCCTTCCTTGCCGCGCGGATTGACCACCTTGGTTGGCGCCGCCGCCCGGGCCCGGTGCCCCAGGCGGGTGAGCTGGATGCCACGGATGTGCTCCAGCGGCAAGTTGGGGATGTTGATGTTGAGTACAGTGCGTGGTGGCAGCTCCAGGCGCGACTGTGCCTCAACCAGGCGGCGGGCGATATACGCGGCAGTAGGGAGATTGTCCGGCTGGCGCGACAGCAGCGAAAACGCCAGCGAAGTACCGCCGAGGAAGCGGCCTTCCAGTGCTGCGGCGACCGTGCCGGAGTACAGCACGTCATCGCCCAGGTTGGCACCGAGGTTGATCCCCGACACGACCATGTCCGGCGTGTACGGCAATAGCCCGTTCAGCCCCAGGTGCACGCAGTCGGTCGGCGTGCCGTTGAGGCTGATGAAGCCGTTGGCCAAGGTCTGCGGGTGCAGTGGCCGGTCGAGCGTCAGCGAACTGCTGGCGCCGCTCTTGTCTTGGTCCGGGGCGATCACCGCGCACTCGGCATAATCCGCCAGCGCAGCGTGCAGCGCGGCGAGGCCTGGTGCGGTAACACCGTCGTCGTTCGAAATCAGAATACGCATGGGCTGTCCGTCTGCCCTGCCGACACCAGATCCACGACTTCGCGCACCACCACGGTGGCGAAGCATCCGGCCGGCAGGACGAATTCCAGTTGCAGGATATCAGGCTCGGGATAATGCCACGTCAGGCCGCCAATAGGGAGCCGCAGAATACGCCGTTCGTGATCCATGCCCGCAAGGGCCAACCAATGGCAAAGTGCCGGCTGACGTGCGCCGACAGCATTTTCAAGCTGCGCGGTGGCGCCGCTGGCCGGCGAAGCGCCCTCGCCCCACATCGGGCCGGTCGGGTGCAGGTCGAGAATCGCCAGGCGCGGGTCGACACATTCCGCCTCGCCCGCGGCAAAGAAGCTGCGGCTGTCGGTGAACGCCAGCAGGTCGCCAACCTGGGCCTGCGCCCAGCTACCCTCGGCCACACGCGCGGCCAACAGCTGGTTGAACAGGTAGCTGCGCCCGGCCGACAGCAGCCGCGAGCGCACGTTGCGCTGTTCGGGCAGGGCCTTGCGTGCAGCCCAGTCGAGGGCGTCGTGGACGTTGCCGCCGCCGTGGCCGAAGCGCTGACTGCCAAAGTAGTTGGGCACGCCGTGCTGCTTGAGCTGTGCCAGGCGTGCATCCACGGCCTGGTGATCAGCGGCAAGCGCAGTCAGGCGCAGGGTGAAGCCGTTGGCCGAATGCGCACCACGCTGCAGCTTACGCTGGTGGCGCACCTGCTTGAGCACACTCAGGCTGGCGTCTTCGGCCCGCGACAGGTCGGGGTCGGCCTTGCCTGGCAGGTGCAGGCTGAACCACTGGCGGGTCAGCGCCTGACGGTCCTTGAGCCCGGCGTAGCTGATACTGCGCGCCGGCACGCCAGCAGCGCGAGCCAGGCGGCGGGCGGCTTCTTCGGTGTTCAGGTCGCGCTTCTCGACCCACAGCCACAGATGTTCGCCTTGGCCGGACAGCGGGATATCCAGCACCTCGTCGACCTGGAAGTCTTCCGCCACAGCCTTGAGCACGGCAGTGCCCAGTGGTTCGCCCGATGCACGCGGGCCCAGCAGTTCGAGTTCAGTCATGCTGGCAGCAGCAGGGCAACCGAATGCACGGCGATCCCCTCCTCGCGGCCGGTGAAGCCAAGCTTCTCGGTAGTGGTGGCCTTGACGTTGACCTGGTCGAGTTCAACCTTGAGGTCTTCGGCGATCAGCTGGCGCATGGTCTCGATATGAGGGGCCATTTTCGGCGCCTGGGCGACGATGGTGGCGTCTACGTTGCCAACCTTCCAGCCCTTGGCCTGGACGATAGCGACCACATGACGCAGCAGCGCGCGGCTGTCGGCGCCCTTGAACTGCGGGTCGGTGTCGGGGAAGTGCTTGCCGATGTCGCCCAGCGCTGCCGCGCCGAGCAAGGCGTCGCTCAGGGCATGCAGCAGTACGTCGCCATCGGAGTGGGCCAGGAGGCCGTATTTGTGCGGGATACGCACCCCGCCCAGGGTAATGAAATCACCGTCGCAGAAGCGGTGCACATCGTAGCCGTGGCCAATACGCATAAAAAAACGCCCTGAATGAGTCAGGGCGTGATTCTACCTGCTTTTGAGGCATAGGGGCTGCTTCGCAGCCCATCGCCGGCAAGCCAGCTCCCCCAGGATCACCACAGCCGATCAGACCTGTGAAATACCTGTGGGTGCTGGCTTGCTGGCGATGAGGCAAACACCTTGGCTATGCCCTACACCCGCCCCAGCGCCACCGCATGATGACGCAGGTGCTCTTCGATGAAGCTGGCAATGAAGTAGTAGCTGTGGTCATAGCCAGGCTGCAGGCGCAGGGTCAGCTCATGGCCGCCTTTGCGTGCCGCCTGCTCAAGCGCTTCGGGCTTGAGCTGCTTCTCGAGGAAGTCGTCACGGTCGCCCTGGTCCACCAGCAACGGCGGGCACTCCCCAGCAGGGGTTTCGGCCAGCAATACGCTGGCATCCCATTCACGCCAGCGCGCGCGGTCTTCACCCAGGTAGCGGCTGAAGGCCTTTTCGCCCCACGGGCAATCCATCGGGTTGCTGATCGGCGAGAACGCGGACACCGAGCGGTACCGCCCCGGGTTGCGCAAGGCGCACACCAGCGCACCATGCCCGCCCATGGAGTGGCCGCTGATGCTGCGCTCGGCCGATGCCGGGAAGTGCGCCTCGATCAGCACCGGCAACTCCTGCACCACGTAGTCGTGCATCCGGTAGTGCTGGGCCCAGGGTTGCTGAGTCGCGTTGAGGTAGAAGCCGGCACCCAGGCCGAAGTCCCAGGCACCGTCCGGGTCACCCGGCACCTGCTCGCCACGCGGGCTGGTGTCCGGGGCAACGATGATCAGCCCCAGCTCGGCGGCCAGGCGCTGGGCGCCGGCCTTCTGCATGAAGTTCTCGTCGGTGCAGGTCAGGCCGCTGAGCCAGTACAGCACCGGCAGCTTCTCACCCTGCTCCGCCTGCGGCGGCAGGTACACGGCAAATACCATGTCGCAGCCCAGCACCTTGGAGTGATGCCGGTAACGCTTGTGCCAGCCGCCGAAGCTCTTCTGGCAGGAGATGTTATCCAGGCTCATGGCTCACCTCAGAAGTGGATCACGCTGCGGATGCTCTTGCCTTCGTGCATCAGGTCAAAGGCCTTGTTGATGTCTTCCAGCCCCATGGTATGGGTGATGAAGGTATCCAGCGGAATCTCGCCCTTCTCGGACATTTCCACGTAGCTTGGCAGCTCGCTGCGGCCGCGCACGCCGCCGAACGCCGAACCGCGCCAGACGCGGCCGGTGACCAGCTGGAACGGACGGGTGGCGATTTCCTGGCCGGCACCGGCTACACCGATGATCACAGATTCGCCCCAGCCCTTGTGGCAGCATTCCAGCGCCGCACGCATCAGCTGGACATTACCGATGCATTCGAAGGAGAAGTCCACGCCGCCGTCGGTGAGGTCGACGATGACTTCCTGGATCGGCCGGTCGTAGTCTTTCGGGTTGATGCAGTCGGTGGCGCCCAGCTGGCGGGCGATCTCGAACTTGGCCGGGTTGATGTCGATGGCGATGATGCGCGAGGCCTTGGCCTTTACCGCACCGATCACTGCCGACAGGCCGATGCCGCCGAGGCCGAAGATGGCCACGGTGTCACCCGGCTTGACTTTGGCGGTATTGAGCACCGCACCGATGCCGGTAGTGACGCCGCAGCCCAGCAGGCACACCTTCTCCAGCGGCGCTTCCTTCTGGATCTTGGCCACCGAGATTTCCGGCAGCACGGTGTACTCGGAGAAGGTCGAGGTACCCATGTAGTGGAACAGCTGCTGGCCCTTATAGGAGAAGCGCGTGGTGCCGTCCGGCATCAGACCCTTGCCCTGGGTGGCACGGATGGCCTGGCACAGGTTGGTCTTGCCCGAGAGGCAGAACTTGCACTTGCCGCATTCCGGTGTGTACAGCGGGATCACATGGTCGCCGACGGCCACCGAGGTCACGCCCTCACCTACCGCTTCGACGATCGCGCCGCCTTCGTGGCCGAGGATCGACGGGAAGATCCCCTCCGGGTCGGCACCGGACAGGGTGTAGGCGTCGGTGTGGCAGACACCACTGGCGACCACGCGCAGCAGCACCTCACCCGCCTTGGGCATGGCCACGTCGACTTCGACGATTTCCAGGGGTTTCTTGGCTTCAAAGGCTACGGCAGCACGGGACTTGATCATCAAAGGTCTCCAGACAGAGTGGCGATTCAGGCTGGCAGTGTAATTCACCCTCATTTGATGAATAATCCGGGCCAAGACAAAACATTATTGCCATACAGGGATAATCCATGAGCAGCCGCTGGGAAGGCATAGACGAATTCGTCGCCGTGGCCGAGTCGGGGCAGTTCACGGCGGCAGCCGAACGCTTGGGCGTCTCCTCGTCGCACATCAGCCGGCAGATAGCCCGGCTGGAAGAGCGCCTGCAAACACGACTGCTGTACCGCAGCACCCGCCGGGTAACCCTGAGCGAGGCCGGGCAGACCTTTCTCCAGCATTGCCAGCGCCTGCAGGATGGCCGTGAGGAAGCCCTGCGCGCCATGGGTGACCTGGCCAGCGAGCCCAAAGGGCTGCTGCGCATGACCTGCGCGGTGGCCTACGGCGAGCGTTTCATCGTGCCACTGGTGACGCGGTTCATGGCGCTGTACCCGCAATTGCGGGTGGACGTTGAACTGAGCAACAACACCCTTGACCTGCTGCATGAAGGCATGGACCTGGCGATCCGTCTGGGCCGGCTGGCCGACTCGCGGCTGGTGGCCACCCGCCTGGCGCCCCGACGCATGTACCTGTGTGCCTCGCCGGCTTACCTGGAGCGCTATGGCCGACCGCACAGCCTGTCGGAGCTGGCGCGGCACAACTGCCTGGTGGGCAGCTCGGACTTGTGGGCGTTGCAGCAGGACGGCCGCGAGATCAGCCAGCGGGTTCAGGGTAACTGGCGTTGCAACAGCGGTCAGGCGGTGCTGGATGCGGCATTGCAAGGCATCGGCTTGTGCCAGTTGCCGGACTATTACGTACGGGAACATTTCAACACCGGCGCATTGGTCTCGCTGCTGGAGGCGCACCAGCCGCCGAATACTGCGGTATGGGCGTTGTATCCGCAGCAGCGGCACCTGTCGCCGAAGGTGCGGCGCCTGGTGGATTACCTGAAGGAAGGGTTGGCGGGGTTACCGGAGTATCGCGGGATCTGATTGCAAAGCGGTCCGCTTCGCGGCCCAATCGCCGGCAAGCCAGCTCCCACAGGGTCCCCACAGACCTGAGGGCATCGCGGTTACTGTGCGAGCTGGCTTGCCGGCGATTGGGCCGCGAAGCGGACCCAGCGAGCTCAGCGTCTACCCGACCAACGCTGGCGCAGCCACTCCAGGTCTTCCGGCCGGGTCACCTTGATATTGTCACTGCGCCCTTCGACCAGCCGCGGCGCCTGGCCGGACCATTCGATGGCGGAGGCCTCATCGGTCACCACTACATCCGACACCAGGCACTCGGCCAGCGCCCGGTGCAGGGCCCCCAGGCGGAACATCTGCGGTGTATACGCCTGCCAGATCGTACTGCGATCAACGGTGGCGCTCACTCGCCCATTGCTGTCGGCACGCTTCAGGGTATCGCGTGCCGGCACCGCCAGCAGGCCGCCCACCGGGTCGTCCGCCAGCTCCGACAACAGCTTGTCCAGGTCGCTGCGCGCCAGGTTCGGCCGCGCGGCATCGTGCACCAGCACCCAGTCGCTGTCCGCCGCCCCTTGGGCATGCAGCAACAGCAACGCGTTCAGCACCGAGTCGGCACGCTCGCGGCCACCCGCCGCGCGCTGAATGCGCGGATCACGGGCGCAGCGCAGGCCGGGCCAGTAGGGGTCATCTTCGGCAATGCTGACCACCACGCCCTTGAGCGCGGGATGGCCAAGAAAACAGTCGAGGCTGTGCTCAAGAAGGGTCTGCCCGGCCAGCTCCAGGTATTGCTTGGGGCGGTCGGCAGCCATGCGGGCACCTACGCCCGCAGCAGGAATCACGGCCCAGAAGGCCGGCAAGGTATCGATCATTTCTGTGGCAACTGGAAGAGGGTTTCGCCCTCTTTGACCATTCCCAATTCGTGGCGAGCCCGTTCTTCAACGGTCTCCATGCCTTTTTTCAACTCCAGCACTTCGGCATCGAGCACGCGGTTCCGCTCGAGCAGGCGCTCGTTTTCGGCATGCTGCTCGGCGATCTGCTGCTGTAGCTCGGTCACTTGCGCGAGGCTGCCATTACCCACCCACAGGCGGTACTGCAGGCCACCCAGCAGCAGGAGCAGGACGAGGAACAACCAATAAGGACTGCGCATGATGGTATCCAGGTAAAAAAGACCGCCGCACGCTTTTCAGTCATGGGGTCCAGTTCGGGGTTTCGAATAGCACGAAGCCTGGCCGAGGCCAGGCTTCGCAGACAGAAACCCGTTGGAGGATTGTAGGAAAATTCAGTACGAACGTTCCTACAGCTCCGGCGACTGTCTTTTTACCATCTCTTGCTTAGCCGCGAAACTCGGTACGACCACGGTATACCGCTTTGGCACCCAGTTGCTCTTCGATGCGCAACAGCTGGTTATACTTGGAAACGCGATCGGAACGGCACAGCGAACCGGTCTTGATCTGGCCGGCAGCGGTACCCACGGCCAGGTCGGCAATGGTCGAATCTTCGGTTTCACCGGAGCGGTGCGAGATCACGGCAGTGTAGCCGGCAGCCTTGGCCATCTGGATGGCTTCCAGGGTTTCGGTCAGCGAGCCGATCTGGTTGAACTTGATCAGGATCGAGTTACCGATGCCCTTCTCGATGCCTTCCTTGAGGATCTTGGTGTTGGTCACGAACAGGTCGTCGCCAACCAACTGAACCTTTTCGCCGATCTTGTCGGTGAGAATCTTCCAGCCTGCCCAGTCGGACTCGTCCAGGCCGTCTTCGATCGAGATGATCGGGAAACGCTCGGTCAGGCCTTTCAGGTACTCGGCAAAGCCTTCGGCGTCGAACGACTTGCCTTCGCCAGACAGGTTGTACTTGCCGTCTTCGTAGAATTCGGACGCTGCGCAGTCCAGGGCCAGGGTCACGTCGGTGCCCAGCTTGTAGCCGGCCTTCTCGACGGCTTCGGCGATGGCGGCCAGGGCGTCTTCGTTGGAAGCCAGGTTCGGCGCGAAGCCACCTTCGTCACCTACGGCGGTGTTCAGGCCACGGGCCTTGAGCACGGCTTTGAGGTGGTGGAAGATTTCGGTGCCCATGCGCAGGCCGTCGGAGAAGGTCTTGGCGCCAACCGGCTGCACCATGAACTCCTGGATGTCGACGTTGTTGTCGGCGTGCTCGCCGCCGTTGATGATGTTCATCATCGGAACCGGCATCGAGTACTGGCCCGGGGTGCCGTTCAGGTTGGCGATGTGCGCGTACAGCGGCAGGTCCTGGTCCTGGGCAGCGGCCTTGGCGGCAGCCAGGGAGACAGCCAGGATGGCGTTGGCGCCCAGCTTGGCCTTGTTCTCGGTACCGTCCAGTTCGATCATGGCGCGGTCCAGGGCCTTCTGCTCGGAAGGGTCCTTGCCCAGCAGCAGGTCACGGATCGGGCCGTTGATGTTGGCGACGGCCTTCAGCACGCCCTTGCCCATGTAACGGCTCTTGTCGCCATCACGCAGCTCAAGCGCTTCGCGCGAGCCAGTGGAAGCACCGGACGGCGCGCAGGCGCTGCCGATGATGCCGTTGTCGAGCAGTACATCGGCTTCCACGGTGGGGTTGCCACGCGAATCGAGAACTTCACGACCTTTGATGTCGACGATTTTTGCCATTGTTGTAAGCACTCCAGAATTGACGAAAACAACGCAGCTTTAGGAAATTCTTGCCTTTCACCAGGCGGGGACGCAGCAGGCAGGCCTGGCAAAAGCAACCCCTGACCGAGCGGTCAGGGGGAGATCGGGGCGTACTTTACCCGAGAACTGAGCCTTGCGCGGCCTTAACCGTCGGAAAACTCATCAAAGACCTGAAAAATCAGGCCTTGTTCTTCTGGGCCAGGGCCGCCTTGACGAAGCCGCTGAACAGCGGGTGGCCATCACGCGGGGTGGAAGTGAATTCCGGGTGGAACTGGCAGGCAACGAACCATGGGTGATCCTTGGACTCGACCACTTCCACCAGCGCGCCGTCTTCGGAACGGCCCGAGACCACCAGGCCGGCATCGACCAGTTGTGGCAGCAGGTTGTTGTTCACTTCGTAGCGGTGACGGTGGCGCTCGGTGATCACGTCCTTGCCGTAGCAGTCGTGCACCTTGGAACCGGCAGCCAGCTGGCAGTCCTGTGCGCCCAGACGCATGGTGCCGCCCAGATCCGAAGTTTCGTTGCGGGTTTCGACCGCACCGGTAGCATCTGCCCACTCGGTGATCAGGCCGACTACCGGGTGGCCGCTATTGCGGTCGAACTCGGTGGAGTTGGCGTCTTTCCAGCCCATCACGTTGCGGGCGAATTCGATCACCGCCACTTGCATGCCCAGGCAGATACCCAGGTACGGCACCCTGTTCTCACGGGCGTATTGCACCGCGGTGATCTTGCCTTCCACGCCGCGCAGGCCGAAACCGCCCGGTACCAGGATGGCGTCGGCGCCTTCGAGCAGGCTGGTGCCCTGGTTCTCGATGTCTTCGGAGTCGATGTAGCGCAGGTTGACCTTGGTGCGGTTGCTGATGCCGGCATGGCTCATCGCTTCGATCAGCGACTTGTAGGCATCCAGCAGCTCCATGTACTTGCCGACCATGGCAATGGTGACTTCCTGCTCGGGGTTGAGCTTGGCATCGACCACGGCGTCCCATTCGGACAGGTCAGCACTGTCGCACTGCAGGCCGAAGCGCTCGACGACAAAATCGTCCAGGCCTTGCGAATGCAGGATGCCCGGGATCTTGTAGATGGTGTCGGCGTCTTCCAGGGCAATCACCGCGCGTTCTTCAACGTTGGTGAACTGGGCGATCTTGCGGCGCGACGAGCTGTCGATCGGGTGATCGGAGCGGCAGACCAGCACATCAGGCTGCAGACCGATGGAGCGCAGCTCCTTGACCGAATGCTGGGTCGGCTTGGTCTTGGTCTCGCCGGCAGTGGCGATATAAGGAACCAGCGTCAGGTGCATCAGCATGGCGCGCTTGGCGCCCACTTCGAAACGCAGCTGGCGAATAGCCTCAAGGAACGGTTGCGACTCGATGTCACCCACCGTGCCACCAATCTCGACCATCGCCACGTCCGCGTCGCCGGCACCCTTGATGATGCGGCGCTTGATTTCGTCGGTGATGTGCGGGATGACCTGGATGGTCGCGCCCAGGTAGTCACCACGGCGCTCCTTGCGCAGCACGTGCTCGTACACCCGGCCGGTGGTGAAGTTGTTGTTCTGGGTCATCGTGGTGCGGATGAACCGCTCGTAGTGGCCCAGGTCGAGGTCGGTCTCGGCGCCATCGTGGGTGACGAACACTTCACCGTGCTGGAACGGGCTCATGGTGCCCGGATCGACGTTGATGTACGGATCCAGTTTGAGCATGGTGACCTTCAGGCCCCGCGCTTCCAGGATGGCCGCCAGGGAAGCGGAGGCAATGCCTTTCCCCAATGAAGAAACAACACCGCCCGTGACGAATATGTAGCGCGTCATGAAAAACCCTAGAAGTCTGCGTTAAGGCGGCCAGCGCCGCCGGAGAAAGCGAAGGAAGGCCGAAGCCCCCGATCACCTGCGTCAATCACAGTGCATCTCGAAAAACTGCCGCGTCTGTACAGACCAGGGATATCCCCGGCATGGAGCTCGCTCGTCATTTCCAGAATCAGCTCAGCAAAAAACTGCTTGGTAATCGGCAACTGCCGTGTTTCCGAGGAACGCACAGAAGTTGTATCAAGAAGGGAGGGTAGTCTACCGGAATGTACCCTTCAGCTCAAACCTTGCGCGTTCGTCGGAGGCTGCCAGTGAAGCTGGCAATCCGCCTGCCCCAGTCCGGGCAGGTTGGCCACCGCCAGCAGGCGCTCGCCGCCATACAGCAGGGGCAGCCGCGGGCGCACGAAGTGCGGGACTTGCAGCTCGTTGAGCAGGCGCTTCAGGTCGCGTCGGCCACGGCCGGGGATATCCAGTATCTCGCCGCCCTGACGGTAGCCGACGTGCAGTTCACCGTGCAGCTGGGGGCAGACAACACGCACGCTGCCGTTGCCCGGCAACACCAGTGCTTGTGCAGGATCACGCCAGCGTACCCTGCCCGTCGGTTGCTCCAGCCAGTCGCCGCTCAACCACCAGATTCGCCCGTGACTGCGCAGCAACCGACCGTCGGCAAGCCGCCAGACAGGTTGCGCATCCTCGGCTGCGTCGCGCAGGTCATCCCAGCCCGCCCAATGACGGGCATCAGGCAGGCGGGTTCTGCTGTTTAGCCAGTACTGCAGCGCATTGCGCTGACGGGCAGGCGACAATGCACCAAGCGTTGCCAGGTCCAACGAATCCAGGCCGGCCCAGGCTGGCGCTGCGCCCTCCCCGGCTTTGGCCAAGTCGCTTGATGCCACTTCATCCAGCAGGCCCAGTGTCTCGCCCAGATGTTCTGCACAGCGCGCGAGATTCTGGCCGGCCTGCGGCCAGCGCTGCTGCAACACCGGGAACACTTCGCCACGCAGGTAATTGCGTGCGAACGCCGTGTCGCTGTTCGACGGGTCTTCGATCCAGCGCAAACCGTGAGTCAGGGCATAGTCATGCAGTTGCTGGCGCGGTATCGCCAATAGCGGCCTGACCAGCGTGCCCTGCCCCAGTGGCCGCTGCCCGGGCATGGCCGAGAGGCCGCGCAGGCCGGCGCCGCGCAGCAGGCGGAAAAGCAAGGTTTCGGCCTGGTCGTCGCGGTGCTGGCCGGTAAACAGGATGTCGCCTGGGCCGAGGACCTGCTTGAAGGCGGCATAGCGGGCGTTGCGGGCGGCCTGTTCGAGGCTGGCGCCGGGGCTGACCTGGACGTGGATGACCTGCAGTACGATGCCAAGGCTGTCGCAGATGGCTTGGCAATGGGCGGGCCAGGCGTCGGCGGCGGGTTGCAGGCCGTGGTGGATGTGCAGGGCGCGCAGCGGCGGGGTTGCGTGGCTGCGGCCGTGATGGGCCAGCAGGTGCAGGAGGACGGTGGAATCGAGGCCGCCGGAGAAGGCGATGTACCAGGCGGGGGCGTTGAGCCAAGGGGTGAGGTAGATCATGAGGGCCTCACATGGCTTGAGATCGCAGGGGGTGCTTTGCACCCCTTTCGCCGGCAAGCCAGCTCCCACATTGTCCGCGTAGATGCTGACGCATGCGGGAGTCTGGCTTGCCGGCGATAGGGCCGCAAAGCGGCCCCCGGACAAATCATCGAATCAGAGGCCGTAGCTCATCAGACGGTCGTAACGACGGGCCAGCAGCGCGTCGTGGTCGAACTTGCCGAGCATGTCCAGTTGCTGCACCAGGTCGGCACGGACGCTTTCGGCCATTTTCACCGGGTCGCGGTGGGCGCCGCCCAGCGGCTCCTGGATGACCTTGTCGACGATGTCCAGGCTCTTCAGGCGCTCGGCAGTAATGCCCATGGCCTCGGCCGCATCAGCCGCCTTGTCGGAAGTCTTCCACAGGATCGAAGCGCAGCCTTCTGGCGAAATCACCGAGTAGGTGGAGTATTGCAGCATGTTCAACTGGTCGCAGACACCGATGGCCAGCGCGCCGCCAGAACCACCCTCACCGATTACGGTGGCGATGATCGGGGTTTTCAGCCGCGCCATCACGCGCAGGTTCCAGGCGATGGCCTCGCTCTGGTTGCGCTCTTCGGCGTCGATGCCCGGGTAGGCGCCCGGGGTGTCGATGAAGGTCAGGATCGGCATCTTGAAGCGCTCGGCCATTTCCATCAGGCGGCAAGCCTTGCGGTAGCCTTCCGGGCGCGGCATGCCGAAGTTGCGGCGCACCTTCTCGCGTACTTCACGGCCCTTCTGGTGGCCGATGACCATCACCGGCTTGCCGTCCAGGCGCGCGGTACCACCGACGATGGCGGCGTCGTCGGAGAAGTGGCGGTCACCGTGCAGTTCTTCGAACTCGGTGAAGATGTGCTCCAGGTAGTCCAGGGTGTAAGGACGACGTGGATGACGGGCCAGGCGGGCGATCTGCCAGCTGGTCAGGTTGCCGAAGATGCTTTCGGTCAGGGTATTGCTCTTGTCTTGCAGACGGGCAATTTCATCGCTGATGTTCAGCGAGTTGTCGTTGCCTACCAGGCGCAGGCCTTCGATCTTGGCTTGCAGGTCGGCAATCGGCTGTTCGAAATCGAGAAAATTCGGGTTCATAGTCATCCGTCTTGGGTCTACGGCCAGGCGGCCGGCCGGTTGATCCGTTTGGCGCCCTACCTTAAGGGATCAGGCGCATTCAGGTCGAGATTAAATTTTTGTCGATTCAACGATATTGCAGGAAGACGTTCTCACGCCCGAACTGGTCACGCAGCGCCTGAATCAGGCCGTCAGCCGGGTCGATCGCCCACTGCTCGCCGAACTGCAGCATGGCCTTGGCATCGCTGCCGGTGTACTCCAAGGTGATCGGGCACGCCCCGCGATGACGGGTGATCAGCTCGCCCAGCCACTTCAGCCGGTCGCCCTTGAGGGCCTCGTGCGCCACCTTCAGGCGCAGGCTCTCGGCCAGCTTGGTGCGCGCATCTTCCATGGTCATTACTTGCTTCACCCGCAGGCGCAGGCCACCGGAGAAGTCGTCATTGCTGACCTCGCCTTCCACCACCACCATGGCATCGGCCTGCAACAAGGACTGCGCCGCGATGTAGGCGTCGGCAAACAGCGACGCCTCGATCCGCCCCGAGCGGTCATCGAGGGTGACGAAGCCCATCTTGTCGCCCTTCTTGTTCTTCATCACCCGCAGCGCAATGATCATGCCGGCGATGGTCTGGGTTTCGCGTGACGGCTTGAGGTCGATGATACGCTGGCGGGCGAAGCGGCGGATCTCGGTTTCGTACTCGTCGATCGGGTGGCCGGTGAGGTACAGGCCAAGGGTGTCCTTCTCGCCCTTCAGGCGCTCTTTCAGGGTCAGCTCGCGCGCCTTGCGATGGCTGGCATACACGTCGGCGTCGACCTCGTCGAACATGCCGCCGAACAGGTCGATGTGGCCACTGTCGGCGGTGCGGGCGGTCTGCTCGGCGGCCTTGATGGCCTCGCCCAGCGCCGAAAGCAAGGTCGCACGGTTGCGGTCGATGTTGGCGTGGTAAGCCTTGATCTCGTCATGGAAATACGGGCCAAGACGGTC
Organism: Pseudomonas sp. 8_5_2; assembly: GCF_059295255.1. Lineage (NCBI taxonomy): Bacteria > Pseudomonadati > Pseudomonadota > Gammaproteobacteria > Pseudomonadales > Pseudomonadaceae > Pseudomonas > Pseudomonas sp. 8_5_2. The sequence goes on along the minus strand of NZ_CM181238.1, from coordinate 1,242,145 downwards.
CAGCGCGCCACTGCGCACCAGCGCATCGAGGGTGCGCTTGTTGACGCGCTTGAGGTCGATGCGCTCGCAGAAATCGAACAGGTCCTTGAACGGGCCGCCCTCGGCACGGGCTTCGACGATGGCCTCCACCGGGCCCTCGCCGACCCCTTTGATGGCGCCCAGGCCATAGACGATGCGGCCGTCGTCGTTGACGGTGAACTTGAAGTCGGAGAAGTTCACGTCCGGCGCGTCGAGGCGCAGCTTCATGTTGCGCACCTCCTCCACCAGTACCACCACCTTGTCGGTGTTGTGCATGTCCGCCGACAGCACCGCCGCCATGAATGGCGCCGGGTAGTGGGTTTTCAGCCAGGCCGTCTGGTACGACACCAGGCCGTAGGCGGCGGAGTGGGACTTGTTGAAGCCGTAGCCGGCAAACTTCTCTACCAGGTCGAAAATGTTGCCCGCAAGATCCGCTTCGATATTGTTGGCCACGCAGCCTTCGATGAAACCGCCCCGCTGCTTGGCCATTTCCTCGGGCTTTTTCTTGCCCATCGCGCGGCGCAGCATGTCGGCACCACCGAGGGTGTAGCCCGCCATTACCTGGGCAATCTGCATCACCTGTTCCTGGTACAGGATGATGCCGTAGGTGGGTGCCAGGACCGGCTTCAGGCCCTCGTACTGGTAGTCGGAGTGCGGGTAGGCCAGTTCGGCGCGGCCGTGCTTGCGGTTGATGAAGTCGTCCACCATGCCCGATTGCAGCGGGCCCGGGCGGAACAGTGCCACCAGTGCGATGAGGTCTTCCAGGCAGTCGGGCTTGAGCTTCTTGATCAGCTCCTTCATGCCGCGCGACTCAAGCTGGAATACCGCCGTGGTTTCGGCTTTCTGCAATAGCTCGTAGGTTTTGCGGTCGTCCAGCGGGATGAAGTCGATATTGAGGTCGGGCAGGTCCTTCTTGGCCTGCTCGCGGTTGATGATCTCCATCGCCCACTTGATGATGGTCAGGGTACGCAGGCCGAGGAAGTCGAACTTCACCAGACCCGCCGCCTCGACGTCATCCTTGTCGAACTGGGTTACCAGGCCACCGCCTTCTTCATCACAGGCAATCGGCGAGAAGTCGGTGAGCTTGGTGGGGGCGATAACCACACCACCGGCGTGCTTGCCGGTACCCCGGGTGACGCCTTCCAGCTTCAGCGCCATGTCCCAGATTTCGCGGGCGTCCTCGTCACCCTTGAGGAAGTCGCGCAGGATTTCTTCCTGCTCGTAGGCCTTCTCCAGGGTCATGCCCACTTCGAACGGGATCATCTTCGAAAGGCGGTCGGCCAGGCCGTAGGACTTGCCCTGCACCCGCGCCACGTCACGCACCACCGCCTTGGCGGCCATGGTACCGAAAGTGATGATCTGGCTGACCGCGTTGCGCCCGTAGGCCTCGGCCACGTAATCGATGACCCGGTCACGGCCGTCCATGCAGAAGTCGACGTCGAAGTCGGGCATGGAAACACGTTCAGGGTTGAGGAAACGTTCGAACAGCAGGTCGTAGGCCAACGGGTCGAGGTCGGTGATCTTCAGTACGTAGGCCACCAGCGAGCCAGCACCCGACCCCCGGCCTGGGCCAACCGGCACGTCGTTGTTCTTGGCCCACTTGATGAAGTCCATGACGATCAGGAAGTAACCGGGGAAGCCCATCTGGATGATGATATCCAGCTCGAACTTCAGGCGGTCCAGGTACTCCTGGCGCTTTTCTTCGTAATTGGGGGTGGTCTCTTTCGGCCACAGCACCGCCAGGCGCTCTTCCAGGCCTTCGTGGGCCACGTGGCGCAGGTAATCGTCGATGCCCATGCCGTTGGGCGTCGGGAAGTCGGGCAGGAAGTACTTGCCCAGCTGTACCTGGATATTGCAGCGCTTGGCAATTTCCACGGTGTTGGCAATGGCGTCGGGCAGGTCGCTGAACAGCTCGGCCATTTCTGCGGCCGACTTGAGGTACTGCTGGTCACTGTAGTTACGCGGGCGCCGTGGATCGTCGAGGGTCCAGCCTTCGCCGATACAGACGCGGGTTTCGTGGGCGTCGAAGTCGGTCTGCTTGAGAAAGCGCACGTCGTTGGTGGCTACCAGCGGGGCGCCAAGGCGGTCGGCCAGCGCCACGGCGGCGTGCACATACTCTTCGTCGCGAGCGCGGTTGGTGCGCTGCACTTCGACGTAGAAGCGCTCGGGGAACATGCCCATCCAGTCTTGCAGCAACGCGGCAGCTTCATCGTCCCTGCCGGCCAGCAAGGCCATGCCGATGTCACCCTCCTTGCCTGCCGACAGGGCGATCAGGCCCTCGCTGGCAGGTGCGATCCACTCACGCTGAAGGATGACCAGGCCGTTACGCTGACCCTCGGTCCAGCCGCGCGAAATCAGCTCGGTGAGGTTGCGGTAGCCCTGTGGGTCCATCGCCAGGAAGCAAATACGCGACAGCGGTGCTTCCGGGTCGGCGCCGGCCAGCCACAGGTCGGCGCCACTGATCGGCTTGATGCCGGCGCCCATGGCGGTCTTGTAGAACTTGACCAGCGAGCACATGTTGCTCTGGTCGGTAATCGCCACCGCCGGCATGTTCATCCCGGCCAGCGCCTTGGCCAGCGGTTTGATCCGCACCAGGCCGTCAACCAGCGAGAATTCAGAGTGGACGCGCAGGTGAACGAAGGGAACCGACATGGAAGATCCTGTAGCAGTGCTTGACGACAAGGGCGGGATTGTAGCTTATGAGGGAGGATTTGGGGCCTCTGTGGGAGCCGGCTGGTCGGGGCGACGAACCGCGGCGATGGGCCGCAAAGCGGCCCCGGGGTCAGATCAGCGAATCGACCACACCGCTGCGCGCGTCCCATGCTGCCCGCACCGGGGCAAAGGAACGCCGATGAATGGGTGTAGGCCCAAGCCGCGCCAGGGCCTCAAGGTGGACCGGCGTCGGGTAGCCCTTATGCCCACCGATGCCATAACCCGGGTAGATCAGCTCGAACGCGCTCATCTCCCGATCGCGGGACACTTTGGCCAGAATCGAGGCAGCAGCGATCGCCGGTACCTGGCTATCACCCTTGACCACCGGCGCCGATGGCACAGCCAGTTTCGGGCAGCGGTTGCCGTCGATCAGGGCCAGCCTGGGCGTAATGTGCAGGCCCTCGACCGCGCGCTGCATGGCCAGCATCGTGGCTTGCAGAATGTTCAGCCGGTCGATTTCCTCGACCTCGGCACGGGCGATGCAGAAACTCAGGGCCTTTTCGCAGATCTCGTCGAACAGCGCTTCACGCCTGGCTTCGGTGAGTTTCTTCGAATCGTTCAGGCCGAGGATCGGGCGTGCAGGATCAAGGATCACCGCCGCCGTCACCACCGCGCCGCACAGCGGGCCACGGCCCACTTCGTCGACGCCGGCGACCAGGTCTTCGACCAGTTTGAAGTCCAGTCCAGTTTGCATGTCAGCGGTCCTTGAGCAGGGCCAGTACCGCCTCGGCCGCCTGGTTGGAGGCGTCACGGCGCAGGGTGCGGTGAATTTCGTCGAAGCGTTCGGTCTGCTGGCTGCCATCGCCAACCAGTGGCGCCAGGGTGTTGGCCAAGGCTTCGCTGGTGGCGTCGTCCTGCAGCAGCTCGGGTACCAGCTCGCGCTGGGCCAGCAGGTTCGGCAACGAGACGTAGGGGCTTTTCACCAGGCGCTTGAGTATCCAGTAGGTCAAAGGCGCAAGGCGATAGGCGACCACCATCGGACGCTTGTACAGCAGCGCTTCGAGGGTGGCGGTGCCCGAGGCGATCAGTACTGCATCGCAGGCCGCCAGGGCCTGGTGCGACTGGCCATCGAGCAGGGTCAGCGGCAGGTGCCGACCTTCGAGCATCTGCTCGACCTGGGCGCGTCGCGCGGCGTTGGCGCAGGGCAGCACGAAACGCACGCCCGGCACCTGCTGGCACAGGCGTTCGGCGGCATCGAGGAACAACGCCCCAAGGCGCCCTACTTCGCCACCTCGGCTGCCCGGCATCAATGCCACCACCGGCCCGTCGTCGAGGCCCAGCGCAGCACGTGCCGCCGGCCGGTCGGCTTCAAGCGGAATGGTGTCGGCCAGCGGATGGCCGACGAAGCGTACCGGTACGCCCTGCTCCTCGTAAAAGCGCGCCTCGAATGGCAGCAGGGTCAGCATCAGGTCGCAACCCTCGCGAATCTTCAGCACGCGCTTCTGCCGCCACGCCCACACCGAGGGGCTGACGTAGTGCACGGTCTTGATCCCGGCCTGGCGCAGTTTCAGTTCGATGTTGAGGGTGAAATCAGGTGCGTCGATGCCGATGAAGACATCGGGCTTTTCGTCAATCAAGGTCTGGATCAGCAGCTTGCGGCGCTTGAGCAGCTCGCGCAGGCGCCCCAGCACTTCGACCAGGCCCATCACCGCCAGGCGCTCCATGGGGAAGTAGGATTGCAGCCCTTCGGCTTCCATCAAGGGGCCACCAACGCCGATGAAACGGACGTCAGGGTGGCGCGCCTTGAGCGCACGCATCAAGCCTGAACCGAGAATATCACCACTGGCCTCACCTGCGACCAGGGCTACGCAAAGCTGGGCCATATCAGCGGGTGATGCCGCGAGCGGAGTTCACGATCGACTGACGGAACAGGTCGACTTCAGGGTGCTTTTCGGCCATTTCGGTCAATTCCTTCAGCGCGTCTTCGACGGTAAGGCCCTGGCGATAGACAATCTTGTAGCAACGACGCAGCACGTGGATCACCTCGTCGCTGAACCCCCGGCGGCGCATGCCCTCGAAGTTCATGCTGCGGGCTTCGGCAGGGCTGCCGAAGACGGTCACGAAGGCAGGTACGTCCTTGCCGATTGCCGTGCCCATGCCGGAAAACGCGTGGGCACCGATATGGCAGTACTGGTGCACCAGGGTATAGCCGGACAGGATCGCCCAGTCACCCACATGCACATGGCCGGCCAATGCCGTGTTGTTGACCAGGATGCAGTGGTTGCCGATGACACTGTCGTGGCCGATATGGGCGTAGGCCATGATCAGGTTATGGTCGCCCACGGTGGTTTCCGCGCGGTCCTGAACGGTACCGCGGTGAATGGTCACCCCTTCGCGAAACACGTTATGGTCGCCGATCACCAGGCGCGTCGGTTCACCCTTGTACTTGAGGTCAGGGGTGTCTTCACCGATCGAGGAAAACTGAAAGATACGGTTGTGCTTGCCGATACGGGTCGGCCCTTTGAGCACAACATGCGGGCCGATGACGGTGCCCTCCCCGATTTCTACATCGGGGCCAACGATCGACCAAGGGCCGACCTCGACACCCTCGGCCAGCTTGGCCGAGGGATCGATAATGGCCCGAGGATCAATCGAATTCATAGGGAGCGTTCCGCGCAGGTGATCTGTGCCGAGCAGACCGGCTTGCCGTCGACCAGCGCGCGGCATTCGAACTTCCAGATCATGCTCTTGCGGCTGAGGAACTTGGCTTCCAGTACCAGCTGGTCACCCGGCAGTACTGGTTGACGGAAGCGCAGTTTGTCGGAGCCGACAAAGTAGTACAGGGTTCCATCGGCCGGCTTGGCATCGAGCATCTTGAAACCGAGAATACCGGCCGCCTGGGCCATGGCTTCGATGATCAGGACGCCCGGCATGATCGGGTGCGCTGGAAAATGGCCGTTGAAGAACGGCTCGTTGATGCTGACATTCTTGTAGGCACGAATGCTCTGGGCCTCGAAGTCCAGATCCGTCACACGGTCCACCAACAGGAACGGGTAACGGTGAGGCAGGTATTCGCGAATCTCGTTGATGTCCATCATTTCGGGGGGGAAGCCTGTAATAATAATAGGGAGCGCAGGTGCTGACCAAACGCTCCTTTTGCAGTCCAAAGAGGAGCCAGCTAGCGACTGTTCACTCTTGCTCAGGGAATGGTATCAGCCTTCTGATGCCGGCAGGCCACCTGAGGTCACGGTATCGACGCGTTTTTCCAGCTGCTGGAGACGCTTGGCGATGTCGTCCAGATGGCGGATGCGCGCGGCGCTCTTGCGCCATTCAGCCAGTGGCTGCATGGCAGTGCCGGAAGAATAGGCACCCGGTTCTGTGATCGAACGGGTCACCATGGTCATCCCGGACACGAAAACGTTATCACAGACATCGATATGGCCAACCATGCCGACACCGCCGGCGATGGTGCAATGCTTGCCAATGCGCGTGCTGCCGGAGATACCGACGCAGGCGGCCATGGCCGTATGCTCACCGATCTGCACGTTGTGGGCGATCTGGATCTGGTTGTCGAGCTTGACCCCGTCAGCGATCCGCGTGTCCGACAGTGCACCGCGGTCGACCGCAGTGTTGACACCGATTTCCACGTCATCGCCAATGGTCACGCCACCGATCTGGGCGATCTTGCGCCACACGCCCTTCTCGTTGGCGAAGCCGAAGCCTTCACCACCAATCACCGCACCCGACTGGATCACCACACGCTTGCCGATGGTCACGTCATGGTACAGGGTGACCCGTGGCGCCAGCCAGCCGCCCTCACCGATCACGCAACGGGCACCGACCACGCAGTGTGCACCCACACTGACATTTGCCGCGATGCGCGCGCCGCTTTCAATGACCGCAAACGGCCCGATGCTGGCACTGGCATCCACCTGCGCGTCCTCAGCCACCACGGCGCTGGGATGAATACCCGCCACAGCCTTGGGTTTGGGGTCGAACAGGTGGGAAATGCGCGCATAGGCCAGGTACGGATCGGCGACGATCAGTGCATTGCCGGCAAAGCTATCGGCATCCGCAGCCTTCAGCAGCACCGCAGCCGCCTGGCTGTTGTCCAGGTATTTGCGGTACTGCGGGTTGGCGAGGAAGCTCAATTGGCCGGGGCCAGCCTCCTGCAAGGTGGCCAGCCCGGTAATCTGCAGCGCCTCGGGCCCCTTGAGGGTGGCACCGAGGGCCTCGGCCAGCTGGCCTAGCGTCATGGTCACACTCATATCAACGGGCTTGGTTCATGCGCTCGATGACCTGGCGGGTGATGTCGTACTGAGGCTTGACATCGATGACCGCACCCCGTTCGAGAACCAGGTCGAAACCACCTTTCTTGATCACTTCCTCGACAGCGCCATCCAGCTTCGGCTTCAGCTGCTTGAGCATGTCGCGGTCGGCAACGGCCTTGGCTTCGTTCAGCTCCTTGGACTGGAACTGGAAGTCGCGGGCCTTCTGCTTGAATTCGAGCTCCAGGCGCTCGCGCTCCTGCTGCTGCATCTTGTCACCGCCCTTGATCAGGCGGTCCTGGATGCCCTTGGCGCTGCTTTCCAGGCTTTTCAGCTTGGTCAGTTGCGGGCCGAATTTTTTCTCGGCATCAACCGCGTACTTCTTGGCGGCATCCGATTCGAGCAGGGCCATCTGATAGTTCAGCACGGCGACCTTCATTTCGGCGAAAGCCGGGGTGGCGACCAGCGCCGCGGCCACTACGGCCAGTTGAGCCAATTTACGCACGATGCACTCCTGGATAAACCGTTGTCGTTAAGCGAGGGCCGACCTTAGAAGGTCTGGCCCAGAGAGAATTGGAACACTTGAGTATCGGCATCGTCCGGCTTCTTGACCGGCATCGCCAGGCTGAAGCTCAACGGGCCCAGCGCGGTAATCCAGGTCACACCCAGGCCGACCGAGCTGGCCATGCCCGAGAACCCGACCTTCTCGCAATCAGGCTTGTTGCCGCAATTGGTGTCGAACACGTTACCCACATCCCAGAATACGGAGGTGCGCAGGGAACGCTGGTCTTTCACGAACGGCAGCGGGAACAGCAATTCGACACCACCTTGCACCAGCACGTTGCCACCGAACGGCAGCGGATCCTGGTCCGGGTCGGCGATGGTGCCAGGCCGGCCACCAGGGTTGCCTTCACCACGGCTCGGGGTGCTGCGTGGGCCCAGGCTGCTGTCCTTGAAGCCACGCACGGAGTTGAAGCCACCCGCGAAGTAGTTCTCGTAGAACGGCAGGCCAGAGGTGCTGCCATAACCATCACCATAGCCCAGCTCGGTGTGCAGGCGCAGGGTGTAGTCGTTGTTGATCGGCTGGAACAGCTGGCCGCGGTAGTCGAGCTTGAAGAACGACAGGTCGCTGCCCGGAATGGTGGACTCCAGGGTCAGGCTCTGGGAATGACCACGGGTCGCCAGCACGCCCTTGTTCAGGGTCGATTCCGACCAGCCGATCGAGGCCTTGAAGTTGAGGAAGTTGTCGCCTTCCTGGTCGAGGAAATCGAAGATCTCGTCAACGGTGTACTTGCCGGTCTTGATCTTGTCCTGCTGCACGCTCAGGCCGTAGGTCAGGCGCGAGGTTTCGCTGATCGGGTAACCGAGGCTGACGCCCGCACCGTAGCTGTCCACCGCATAGCTGGCCACGTCGACGTCGAGGTCGTCGTAGTCGGTGCTGCGGTAGAAGGCGTTGTAGCCCAGGCTGACGCCGTCGGCAGTGAAGTAGGGGTCGACGAAGCCGAAGTTGTAGCGGGTCTGGTATTCCGAACGGGTCAGGCCGATGGACACCTTGTTACCGGTACCGAGGAAGTTGCTCTGGCTGATCGAACCACCGAGGATCAGGCCGGCGCTCTGGGCAAAACCGACGCTGGCGGTGATCGAGCCGGACGCCTGCTCTTCGACGCTGTAGTTGACGTCGACCTGGTCGTCGGTGCCTGGCACTGGCGGGGTCTCGACGTTGACTTCCTTGAAGAAGCCCAGGCGCTCGAGGCGGGTCTTGGACTGGTCGATCAGGTAGGTCGACGCCCAGCCACCTTCCATCTGGCGCATCTCGCGACGCAGCACTTCGTCTTCGGTCTTGGTGTTGCCGCGGTAGTTGATGCGGTTGACGTAGGCACGCTTGCCCGGGTCGACCACGAACATGATGTCGACCGTGTGGTCCTGCTCGTTCGGCTGTGGCACGCCGTTGACGTTGGCGAAGGTATAGCCTTCGTTGCCCAGGCGGCGGGTGATCAGCTCGGAGGTGGTGGTCATCACCTTGCGCGAGAATACCTGGCCCGGCTGCACCAGCAGCAGCGACTGAACCTGGTCCTGCGGCACCTTCAGGTCACCGGAGAGCTTCACGTCGCGAACGGTGTACTTCTCGCCTTCGTTGATGTTGACGGTGATGTAGACGTGTTTCTTGTCCGGCGTGATGGACACCTGGGTAGAGGCGATGTCCATGTTGATGTAGCCGCGGTCCAGGTAGTAGGAACGCAGGCGTTCCAGGTCACCGGAAAGTTTTTCGCGGGCGTACTTGTCGTCGTTCTTGAAGAACGACAGCCAGTTGGTGGTTTTCAGCTCGAACAGCTGCCCCAGGGTTTCATCGTCGAACACGTTGTTGCCAACGATGTTGATGTGCTGGATGGCAGCTACGGTGCCTTCGTTGATCTTGATCTTCAGCGCCACGCGGTTGCGCGGCTGCGGCACCACTTCGGCGTCGACTTCGGCCGAGTAGCGGCCCTGGGCCACGTACTGGCGCTGCAGCTCATTACGCACACCTTCGAGGGTGGCACGCTGGAAGATCTCGCCTTCGGCCAGGCCCGATTGCTTCAGGCCCTTCATCAGGTCTTCGGTGCTGATCGCCTTGTTGCCTTCGATCTCGATGCTGGACACCGACGGGCGCTCGACCACGTTGATGATCAGCACATTGCCGTCGCGATTCAGCTGGATGTCCTGGAAGAACCCGGTCTTGAACAGCGAGCGGGTCGAGTCCACCAGGCGGCGGTCGTCGGCCTGGTCGCCGACGTTCAGCGGCAGGGCACCGAAGACACTGCCGGCGGAAACCCGCTGCAGGCCGTTGACGCGGATATCGGAGATGGTGAAGGACTCGGCGTGAACTTCAGCGATCATCAGTGCGGACATGACCGCAGTTAGCAGCAGACGTTTCATGAAGTCCTTTTATTCCAACTGGCAATAAACAACCCGCCGTGACAACACGGCAGGCTTGCAATTGAGCGAAGCTTTATAGTCGACCCAGATCGTTGATCAGGGCGAGCAACATCACCCCTACGACCAAACTGATACCGATCTGGACCCCCCAACCTTGCACCCGATCTGAGAGCGGACGACCGCGCGCCCACTCGACCAGGTAAAACAGCAAATGCCCCCCATCCAGTACCGGTATGGGCAGCAAGTTAAGAACCCCTAGGCTTATGCTCAGGTAGGCCAGGAAATTCAGGAAATCTCCGACGCCGGACTGGGCTGAAGCGCCCGCCACTTTAGCAATGGTTATCGGTCCGCTCAAGTTTTTTACCGAGAGCTCCCCGAACAGCATTTTCTTCAGCGATTCAAGGGTCAGGACGCTCATGCTCCAGGTGCGCGACAAGCCCTCACCCACCGCATCCAGTGGCCCGTAGCTGACTTCGCGGAGCATGTCGGCAGGCCATTCGCCACCTTTTACCCCCGCCCCCAGGTAACCACCAACCGCCTTGCCCTCACCCTTGCGGGCCAATGTCACCGGCACGTCCAGGGCAGCGCCATCGCGCTCGACGCGCACCACCACCTTGGCATCCGGGCGCGCACGCACGCTGTCGACCACTTGCTGCCATTGCGTCACCGCCACCCCATCGAGGCTCAGCAGCTTGTCACCGGTTTTAAGGCCTGCAGCCGCTGCCGGGCCCTTCGGGTCGATCTCGGCCAGCACCGGCACGATCGCCGGGCGCCAAGGGTGCAGCCCCAGGGACTGGATCGGGTCCGGCTCGTCGGCGCCTTTCAGCCAGCTGTCCAGCTTCACCTGCAGCTGGCGCTCGGCGCTGGCACCTTCATCACGCACCCCTACCTGCAAGGTGCCACTTTCGCCCAGGCGGCGCACCAGTTGCAGATTGACCGCCGACCAGCCGCTGGTCGGCTTACCGTCGACGGAAACGATTTCCTGACCCGCCGCCAGGCCGGCCGAGGCGGCCAGGCTGCCGGCGTCTACCGCACCGATCACCGGGCGGATCTGCTGGGTGCCCAGCATTGCCAGCACCCAGAAGAAAAAGATCGCCAGCAGGAAGTTGGCGATCGGGCCCGCCGCGACGATCGCTATGCGCTGGCGCACGGACTTGCGGTTGAACGACTGGTCGGCCAGCGCGGGCGGCACATCGCCTTCACGCTCGTCGAGCATCTTGACGTAGCCCCCCAGCGGAATCGCCGCGACCACGAACTCGGTACCCTGGCGGTCATGCCAGCGCAGCAGCGGCGTGCCGAAGCCCACCGAGAAGCGCAGCACCTTGACGCCGCAGCGGCGCGCGACCCAGAAGTGGCCGAATTCGTGGAAGGTGACCAGCACACCCAAGGCCACGAGGGTGCCGATAATCATGTAGAGCGCTGTCATGTCCATCTCCGAATGATGTTCAGCGGGCCGGCGTCATGCCCAGCCCCTCGCGAACCGTGGTGGGCCTGCATCAGCGACCGTGACGCCTCAGCCACTCACGGGAAAGCTCCCGGGCACGCTGGTCGGCGGCGAACACCGCGTCCAGCGACGGCAGCGGTACGACGGGCTCCTGATCGAGCACCTGTTCGATCATACCCGCGATATCGGGGAAGCGGATACGCCGCTCGAGAAATGCCTCGACCGCCACTTCGTTGGCCGCGTTCAGTACGGCGGGTGCGCTATTGCCGGCCTCGGCAGCCTGCCGGGCCAGGCGCAGGCAAGGGAAGCGCTGTTCGTCGGGCGCCTGGAAATCCAGACGGGCGATGGCAAACAAGTCCAGCGGAGCCACGCCCGAATCGATCCGCTCAGGCCAGGCCAAGGCATTGGCGATGGGTGTGCGCATGTCCGGGTTGCCCAACTGCGCCAGCACCGAACCGTCCACATAGTCGACCAGGGAGTGGATCACGCTCTGCGGATGCACCACTACCTCGACCTTGGCCGGCACGGCATCGAACAACCAGCAGGCTTCGATCAACTCGAGCCCCTTGTTCATCATGCTGGCCGAATCCACGGATATCTTGCGCCCCATGGACCAGTTGGGGTGCGCGCAGGCTTGCTCCGGCGTCACGTCCAGCAACGCCTCGACAGGCGTTTCGCGGAACGGGCCTCCAGAGGCCGTGAGCAGGATTCGACGGACACCCACGGCACTCAGGCCGCGCGCGTAGTCGCCAGGCATGCACTGGAAGATTGCGTTGTGCTCGCTGTCGATCGGCAGCAGCACGGCGCCGCTGCGCCGCACCGACTCCATGAACAGCGCCCCGGACATTACCAGGGCTTCCTTGTTGGCCAGCAACACCTTCTTGCCCGCTTCGACCGCCGCCAAGGTCGGGCGCAGGCCGGCTGCACCGACAATGGCGGCCATCACCGCGTCCACCTCAGCAGCGCAGGCAACCTGGCAAAGGCCCGCCTCGCCTTCGAGCACCTCGGTAGCACAGCCAGCCGCTGCCAGGCCCTCGCGCAGTCGCGCGGCCGCCTCGGTGCTGGGCACCACGGCAAAGGCCGGGCGATGCCGCACGCACAACGCCAGCAACTCGTCGACGCGCGAATAGCCGCTCAAGGCAAACGCCTGGTAACGGTCAGGGTGACGCGCGATCACGTCCAGCGTGCTCAGGCCGATCGAGCCAGTGGCGCCTAGCACGGTAATGCGCTGCGGGCGACTCACATCACACCCCATTCGGCAGCCCACAACAGCACGGCGAAAATCGGGATGGCCGCGGTAAGGCTATCGATGCGATCGAGCACGCCGCCATGGCCAGGCAGCAGGTTACTGCTGTCCTTGATGCCGGAACGACGCTTGAACATGCTCTCGGTCAGGTCACCGACCACAGAGGCCATGACCAGCAGCGCGGCACCCAGCAGGCCCAGCAGGATCTGGCCGACGCCCCAGTCGCGGCTGATGCCGACCCCCAGGGTAATCAGCAGGCTGACCGCCAGGCCACCGTACACGCCTTCCCAGCTCTTGCCCGGACTGACCTGCGGGGCCAGCTTGCGCTTGCCGAACGCGCGCCCGGAAAAGTACGCGCCTATGTCGGCGGCCCATACCAGCACCATTACCGACAGGATCAGCCAGTTGCCCAGCGGCCAGTGCTTGAGCAGTACCAGCCCTTGCCAGGCCGGCAGCAGCACCAGCAGGCCGATCAGCAATCGGCAGGCGGCACTGGCCCACAGTTCGCTGCTGCGCGGGTAGGTAAGCACCAGCCAGGTGGCCAACCCCCACCAGATAACTGCAGCCCCCAGCACCCAGGGCGCCAGCTCGGGAAGCACATACAGCAGCATCAGCGCCCCAGCGACCGCTGCGGCATAAGCGATGCGCAGCGGCTGGGCCATCAGCCCGGCGAGGCGCGCCCACTCCCATGCACCCAGGGTGACCACAAAACCGATGAACAGGGCGAAATCCCCGCCGTTGAGCAGGAAGAAACCGCCCAGCGCGATCGGCAGCAGGATCAGCGCGGTAATGATGCGTTGTTTAAGCATTAAGCACGAGCTCCAGCCTCGACCTGCTCGCTCGTCTTACCGAAGCGGCGCTGGCGCGAAGCGAAATCGGCCAGGGCATTGCGCATGGCCTCGTGTTTGAAGTCCGGCCAGTACAGGTCGGAGAAGTACAGTTCTGCGTAGGCCAGCTGCCACAGCAGGAAGTTGCTGATGCGGTGCTCGCCACCAGTGCGGATGCACAGGTCCGGCAGCGGTAGCTCGCCGGTCGACAGGCAGGTCTGCAAAAGGCCTGGGGTGATATCGTCCGGGCGCAGGTGCCCGGCCTGCACTTCCCGCGCCAGCCGCTGGGCGGCCTGGGCGATATCCCATTGGCCGCCATAGTTGGCCGCGATCTGCAGGATGAAGCGATTGCTGCCGGCGGTCAGCGCCTCGGCTTCGCGCATGGCAGCCTGCAACTCGGGATGAAACCGTGAACGGTCACCAATGATGCGCAGGCTGATGTTGTTCTCGTTGAGGCGCCTGGCCTCGCGGCGCAGCGCCGAGAAGAACAGTTCCATCAGTGCACCGACCTCTTCGGCGGGGCGCTGCCAGTTTTCACTGGAAAACGCGAACAGGGTCAGCACTTCGACCCCGGACTGGGCACACACCTCGATGACCGCGCGAACGGCGTCGACGCCCGCCTTGTGCCCGGCAACGCCGGGCAGCAGGCGTTTTTTCGCCCAGCGGTTGTTGCCATCCATGATGATCGCGACATGACGCGGCACCGAGGACGGCGCCGCTGGCTTGGTCTTTTCCATTAAAAAACCCCGGCCTTAGACGGCCATCAGGTCCTTTTCCTTGGCCTTGAAGGCTGCATCGGCGTCAGCAACGAACTTGTCGGTGAGCTTCTGGATCTCGTCAGCGGCGCGACGTTCTTCGTCCTCGCTGATTTCCTTGTCCTTGGTCAGCTTTTTCAGGTCGGCCAGGGCATCGCGGCGCACGTTGCGCACGGCCACCTTGGCATCCTCGACAACGCCGCTGGCCTGCTTGGTATAGCCCTTGCGGGTTTCCTCGGTCAGGGCCGGCATCGGCACACGAATAGTGGTACCGGCGCTGGACGGGTTCAGGCCCAGGTCGGAGGTGAGGATGGCTTTCTCGATGGCCGCGCTGAGATTCTTGTCGTGGGCAACGATTTTCAGGGTCCGGGCATCTTCGACGCTGATCGCGGCAACCTGGTTCAGCGGCATCTCGCTACCCCAGGCGGTGACCTTGACGCTGTCGAGGATGCTCGGATGGGCGCGACCGGTGCGGATCGCGGCCAGGTGGCGACCCAGGGCCTCGAGGGACTTGGTCATGCGCTCCTGCGCGTCTTTCTTGATGTCGTTGATCATTTTTGAACTTCCTCGATCAGAGTTCCTTCCGCGCCGCCATGCACGATGTTCAGCAGGGCGCCGGGCTTGTTCATGTTGAAGACGCGCAGTGGCATCTTGTGGTCGCGGCACAGACAGATTGCCGTCAGGTCCATCACACCCAGCTTGCGATCCAGCACTTCATCGTAGGTCAGATGATCGAACTTCTCGGCATGCGGGTCCTTGAATGGATCTGCAGTGTATACACCATCGACCTTGGTTGCCTTCAATACCACATCGGCATCGATTTCGATGGCGCGCAGGCAAGCGGCAGAGTCGGTGGTGAAGAACGGGTTGCCAGTACCGGCAGCGAAGATTACGACTTCCTTGGCGTTGAGGTGGCGCATGGCCTTGCGGCGATCATAGTGATCGGTCACGCCAACCATGGAGATCGCCGACATGACGATGGCGGTGATGTTTGCCCGCTCCAGCGCGTCGCGCATGGCCAGGCCATTCATCACGGTGGCCAGCATGCCCATGTGGTCGCCGGTAACGCGGTCCATGCCGGCTGCACTGAGCGCCGCACCACGGAACAGGTTGCCACCACCGATCACCAGGCCTACCTGGACACCGATGCCGACCAGCTGGCCGACTTCCAGCGCCATGCGATCCAGGACCTTGGGGTCGATCCCGAACTCTTCCGAGCCCATCAGGGCCTCGCCGCTAAGTTTGAGTAGAATGCGTTTATAGCGAGCCTGATGACCACTGCCCTGCTGAGCCATTGCGAATCTCTCCTGCGGCGTTTGTAAAATTCTGGCGGGCTTCTTGAGCCTGCGTATAACTCTAATGTGACGCAGCGACTGCGTCAGCGAGCAACGGCCTTGTAAACCGCTCCCGCTTTGACAAAGAGGCTGCGCGCGTGAGCGGGCAGCCTCTTTGTGGCGACAGACGGGGCTGTCTTACTGCTTGGCAGCAGCCAGCTGGGCGGCAACTTCTTCAGCGAAGTTGTCGACCGGCTTCTCGATGCCTTCGCCTACTTTGAAGTAAGTGAACGAAACGATTTCAGCACCGGCTTTCTTGGCCAGCTCGCCGACCTTGACTTCCGGGTTCATGACGAAAGCTTGCTCTTTCAGCGAGGCTTCGGCCTTGAACTTGGTGATACGACCGTTGATCATGTTCTCAACGATGTTTTCCGGCTTGCCGGCGATCTTGTCAGCGTTCAGCTGCAGGAAGACGGCCTTCTCGCGCTCGATGGCTTCGGCGGAGATTTCCGACGAATCCAGGAACTCCGGGTTCGAAGCGGCAACGTGCATGGCGATGTTCTTGGCCAGCTCGACGTCGCCGCCTTTCAGGACAACGACAGCACCGATCTTGTTGCCGTGCAGGTAGGCACCGACAACGTCACCCTCAACGCGCACCAGGCGACGGATGTTGACGTTCTCGCCTACCTTGGCAACCAGGGCTTCACGAGCAGCTTCACGCGAAGCGATCAGCGGAGCGGCGTCGGTCAGCTTCTGGGCGAAGGCTTCTTCGAGGCTTTCGGCGACGAAGGTTTTGAAGTCGTCTTGCAGGGCCAGGAAGTCGGTCTGCGAGTTCACTTCCAGCAGGACGGCGGATTTACCGTCGGTCTTGACGGCGATAGCGCCTTCAGCAGCGACGTTGCCAGCCTTTTTGGCGGCCTTGATGGCGCCCGAGGCACGCATGTCGTCAATGGCTTTTTCGATGTCGCCGCCAGCCTTTTCCAGGGCTTTCTTGCAATCCATCATGCCTTCGCCGGTACGCTCGCGCAGTTCTTTGACCAGCGCTGCAGTAATTGCTGCCATTTCAAAATCCTCTTGGAAAGTTTTTCAACCATTCCACCCGTTGCTCACGGGCGTTCAATTCTGCAAATCCGCTGTTTTTGACTCAGCGGGCCCATGATGCGGGGCCGATGCTGACAGCAGGATTTCAAGGTGGCAAAAAGGGGGCAGAGCCCCCTTTTTGCGTGCCAAGTCGACGCTAGCGTCTAATTACTCGGCAGCAGGTGCAGCCGCTTCTTCAGCGTAGACTTCGGTGCCGCCAGCAACGTGGTTGCGGCCGCGGATGATGGCGTCAGCCATCGAAGTCATGTACAGCTCGATAGCGCGAATGGCGTCATCGTTACCTGGGATGATGTAGTCAACACCTTCCGGGCTGCTGTTGGTATCGACAACGCCGATAACCGGGATACCCAGCTTGTTGGCTTCGGTGATCGCGATGCGCTCGTGATCAACGTCGATAACGAACAGGGCATCAGGCAGACCGCCCATGTCCTTGATACCACCCAGGCTGCGGTCCAGTTTTTCCAGATCGCGCGAACGCATCAGGGCTTCTTTCTTGGTCAGCTTGGCAAAGGTGCCATCTTCGGCCTGGGTTTCCAGGTCGCGCAGACGCTTGATCGAAGCACGAATGGTCTTGTAGTTGGTCAGCATGCCGCCCAACCAGCGGTGGTCAACGTATGGCGAACCGGCGCGAGCAGCTTGCTCGGCCACGATCTTGCCGGCGGAACGCTTGGTACCGACGAACATGATCTTGTTCTTGCCCTGAGCCAGACGCTCTACGAACGCCAGGGCGTCGTTGAACATTGGCAGGGTTTTTTCCAGGTTGATGATGTGAATCTTGTTACGCGCGCCGAAAATGTACTTGCCCATTTTCGGGTTCCAGTAACGGGTCTGGTGGCCGAAGTGCACACCGGCCTTCAGCATATCGCGCATATTGACTTGGGACATGATAGTTCCTTGGTAAGTCGGGTTGGGCCTCCACGCATCCCAATGACCAACCCGCGATTCCGAAGAGATCGGGGCACCCAGGTCATCGTGTCGACACGTGTGTGGGTTTGAAGCTCACGGGGTCATCCCCGAAAGCGGCGCATTTTATACCACAGACCGCGAGCGAACGGAACCCGAATACTGTTGCGTCCGTCAGCGGCTTTTGCAGCACCCCGGCTTTCGCGCCAGAATGCCAGCTGTAGACAGCAGCATGGCCGCCTTTATCCCGACCGATCGGCGCCCTGCTCTGCTAGAATCCGGCCTTTCCCGTTTGTTCGCGCCGTGCACGGCGCCGTAGAGAGCCTGTAATGACCGTCACCATCAAGACCGCAGAAGACATCGAGAAGATGCGCATCGCTGGCCGCCTGGCCGCCGAAGTGCTGGAAATGATCGAAGAGCACGTCAAGCCCGGTGTCACCACCGAAGCGCTCGACCGCCTGTGCCACGACTATATCGTCAACGTCCAGCAGGCCATCCCGGCACCGCTCAACTACAAGGGCTACCCGAAGTCGATCTGCACCTCGATCAACCATGTGGTCTGCCACGGCATACCCAACGACAAGCCGCTCAAGGACGGTGACACGCTGAACATCGATGTCACCGTGATCAAGGACGGCTACCACGGCGACACCAGCCGCATGTTCCACGTCGGCACCGTGCCGGTATGGGCCGAGCGCCTGTCCCAGGTCACCCAGGAATGCATGTACAAGGCCATCGAACTGGTCAAGCCGGGCTGCCGCCTGGGCGACATCGGCGAAGTGATCCAGAAGCACGCGGAAAAGAACGGCTTCTCGGTGGTACGCGAGTTCTGCGGCCACGGTATCGGCAAGGTATTCCACGAAGAGCCGCAGATTCTGCACTACGGCCGCGCCGGCACCGGCATGGAACTCAAAGAAGGCATGACCTTCACCATCGAGCCGATGATCAACCAGGGCAAGGCCGACACCAAGGTGCTGGGCGACGGCTGGACCGCCATCACCAAGGACCGCAAGCTCTCGGCCCAGTGGGAGCACACCCTGGTGGTGACTGCGACCGGCTACGAGATCTTCACCCTGCGCAAGGACGACACCATCCCGCGCATCTCGGCCTGACCGCACGCCGGCAGCCACCCCCGACAGGAACGTGACGCGATGCCCCAGGTGGACCCCGAGCTGTTCGACCGCGGCCAGTTCCAGGCGGAACTGGCCCTCAAGGCGAGCCCCATCGCCGCCTTCAAGAAAGCCATCCGCCAGGCCGGCGAGGTGCTCGACAAGCGTTTCCGCGCGGGTGGTGAAATACGCCCGCTGATCGAAGCCCGCGCCTGGCTGGTCGACAATATCCTGCAACAGGCGTGGAACCAGTTTGCCTGGGGCGACCCCAGCGGCATCGCCCTGGTGGCTGTGGGCGGCTACGGGCGCGGCGAACTGCACCCACATTCGGACATCGACCTGCTGATCCTGCTGGGCGCGGCCGAGCACGAACAGTACCGCGACGCGATCGAGCGTTTTCTCACCTTGCTGTGGGACATCGGCCTTGAAGTGGGTCAGAGCGTGCGCACCGTCGACGAGTGCGCCGAACAGGCCCGCGACCTCACGGTCATCACCAACCTGATGGAAAGCCGCACCATCGCCGGCCCCGAAGCCCTGCGCCAGCGCATGCTCGAAGTCACCAGCACCGTGCACATGTGGCCCAGCAAAGACTTCTTCCTGGCCAAGCGCGCCGAACTCAAGGCCCGCCACCACAAGTACAACGACACCGAGTACAACCTCGAGCCGAATGTGAAGGGTTCGCCCGGTGGCCTGCGCGACATCCAGACGGTGCTGTGGGTGGCCCGCCGCCAGTACGGCACCCTGAACCTGCACGCACTGGCCGGCGAAGGCTTCTTGCTGGAGAGCGAGAACGAACTGCTGGCCTCGTCCCAGGACTTTTTGTGGAAGGTGCGCTACGCCCTGCACATGCTGGCCGGGCGTGCCGAGGACCGCCTGCTGTTCGACCACCAGCGCAGCATTGCTGCGCTGCTTGGCTACAGCGACGACAACCCCAAGCGGGCCATCGAGCAGTTCATGCAGCAGTACTACCGGGTGGTGATGAGCATCAGCCAGTTGTGCGACCTGATCATCCAGCATTTCGAGGAAGTCATCCTCGCCGACGATGACAGCGGCACTACCCAACCCCTCAACGCACGCTTCCGCCTGCACGACGGCTACATAGAAGCCAGCAAGCCGAACGTGTTCAAGCGCACTCCGTTCGCCATGCTGGAAATCTTCGTGCTGATGGCCCAGCACCCCGAGATCAAGGGCGTGCGCGCCGACACCGTACGCCTGCTGCGCGAGCACCGGCACCTGATCGACGACACCTTCCGCACCGATATCCGCAACACCAGCCTGTTCATCGAGCTGTTCAAGTGCGAAATCGGCATCCACCGCAACCTGCGGCGGATGAACCGCTACGGCATCCTTGGCCGTTACCTGCCGGAATTCGGCCTGATCGTCGGGCAGATGCAACACGACCTGTTCCACATCTATACGGTCGATGCGCACACCCTCAACCTCATCAAGCACCTGCGCAAGCTGCAATACACGCCGGTGTCCGAGAAATTCCCGCTGGCCAGCAAGCTGATGGGCCGCCTGCCCAAGCCCGAGCTGATCTATCTGGCCGGGCTGTACCACGACATCGGCAAGGGTCGCCAGGGCGACCACTCGGAAATCGGCGCGGTGGATGCGCAGAAATTCTGCGAACGCCACCAGTTGCCGGCCTGGGACAGCCGGCTGATCGTGTGGCTGGTGCAGAACCACCTGGTGATGTCCACCACCGCCCAGCGCAAAGACTTGTCCGACCCGCAGGTGATCAACGACTTTGCCCTGCACGTGGGCGACGAGACGCGCCTGGACTACCTGTATGTACTGACCGTGGCCGACATCAACGCCACCAACCCCAGCCTGTGGAACTCGTGGCGGGCCAGCCTGCTGCGCCAGCTGTACTCCGAGACCAAGCGTGCGCTGCGCCGGGGCCTGGAAAACCCGCTGGATCGCGAAGAACAAATCCGCCAGACGCAGTCCGCAGCGCTGGACATCCTGGTACGCGAAGGCACCGACCCGGACGATGTCGAGCAGCTGTGGTCGCAGCTTGGCGATGACTACTTCCTCAAGCACAATGCCGGCGATGTGGCCTGGCACACCGACGCGATCCTGCAGCAACCTGCCGATGGCGGGCCGCTGGTGCTGATCAAGGAAACCACCCAGCGCGAGTTCGAGGGTGGCACGCAGATTTTCATCTACGCCCCCGACCAGCACGACTTCTTCGCTGTGACGGTGGCGGCCATGTCGCAGCTGAACCTGAACATCCATGACGCGCGGATCATCACCTCGAGCAGCCAGTTCACCCTCGACACCTACATCGTGCTGGACAACGATGGCGGCTCGATCGGTGACAACCCGCAGCGGGTCAGGCAGATTCGCGACGGCCTGACCGAAGCGCTGCGCAACCCCGAGGACTACCCGACCATCATCCAGCGCCGGGTGCCGCGCCAGCTCAAGCACTTCAACTTCCCGCCGCAGGTGACCATCCTCAACGATGCCCAGCGCCCGGTGACCATCCTCGAGATCACCGCGCCCGACCGTCCAGGCCTGCTGGCCCGGCTGGGGCGGATCTTCCTGGAGTTTGACCTGTCGCTGCAGAACGCCAAGATCGCTACCCTCGGCGAGCGGGTCGAAGACGTGTTCTTCATCACCGATGCCGACAACCAGCCGTTGTCCGACCCACAACTGTGCAGGCGCCTGCAGGAAGCCATCGTCCAGCAGCTGCAGGCCGGCCAGACCAGTGATGCCAGCCCTACCCGCGTGAATTTTTAACGACTAGACGATTGACGAGACCTTGCGCCGATGAACCATGCATTGACCCAGCTTCAGCCCTACCCGTTCGAGAAGCTCCGCGCCCTGCTGGGCAGTGTTGTGCCTGCGGCGGACAAACGCGCCATCGCCCTGTCGATCGGTGAGCCGAAGCACGAATCGCCGGCGTTCGTCGCCCAGGCCATGGCCGACAACCTCGACAAGCTGGCGGTGTACCCCAGCACCCTCGGCCTGCCCGCCCTGCGCCAGGCCATCGGCCAGTGGTGCGAGCGGCGCTTTGGCGTACCGGCTGGCTGGCTGCACGCCGACAGCAATATCCTGCCGGTCAACGGCACCCGTGAAGCGCTGTTCGCCTTCACCCAGGCCGTGGTCAACCGCGCCGATGATGGCCTGGTCATCAGCCCCAACCCGTTCTACCAGATCTACGAAGGTGCAGCGCTGCTGGCCGGTGCCACCCCGCACTACCTGCCGTGCCTGGAAGACAACGGCTTCAACCCCGACTTCGACGCCGTACCCGCCGACGTCTGGAAGCGCTGCCAGATCCTGTTCCTGTGCTCGCCAGGCAACCCCACCGGCGCGCTGGTGCCAATGGATACCCTGAAGCAGCTGATTGCCCTGGCTGACGAACACGACTTCGTGATTGCCGCCGACGAGTGCTACAGCGAGCTGTACTTCGACGAAGACGCCCCGCCACCGGGCCTGTTGAGCGCCTGCGCCGAGCTGGGCCGCAGCGACTTCAAGCGTTGCGTGGTGTTCCACAGCCTGTCCAAGCGCTCCAACCTGCCAGGTTTGCGCTCGGGCTTCGTCGCCGGCGACGCCTCGATCATCAAGCCGTTCCTGCTGTACCGCACCTACCACGGCTGCGCCATGCCGGTGCAAACCCAGCTGGCCAGCATCGCCGCCTGGCAGGACGAGGCGCACGTGCGCGAGAACCGCGACCAGTACCGCGCCAAGTACGATGCCGTGCTGGATATCCTGCAACCGGTAATGGACGTACAGCGCCCGGACGGCAGCTTCTACTTGTGGGCCAAGGTGCCGGGCTGTGATGCCGATTTCACCCGCGACCTGTTCGAGGCCCAGCATGTCACGGTAGTGCCGGGTTCGTACCTGTCGCGTGAAGTGGACGGCGTGAACCCGGGTGCAGGACGTGTGCGGATGGCCCTGGTCGCACCGCTGGCCGAGTGCATCGAGGCGGCGGAGCGGATTCGCGCGTTCCTGCAGAACCGCTGATTCAACAAGGGCTGCATAGTTCTTGAGGACTGCGCAGTACCCTGTGCCAGCCAGTCAAGATTGCCGGGGCCGCTTTGCGGCCCCTACGCTCTACCTGACTGACCCCAGGTTCGCCTCACTCATATCCAGCTCACCCAGCACCTGCCGCACCACTTCATCCCCAACCTCGTGCTGGCGATGCAGGTTGTACAGCTCCAACCGCTGCGCCCTCAGTGCCCGCAAGCGCAACTTACGCTCCAGCAGATCCATCTGCTCGGCGAGCGCCTTGGCTTCGGCACTGTCGTTGTAGCTGTCCAGTTCATCCCGGTATTCAGCCATCAAGCGTGCCTTCAGCTCGGTCGCCAGGGTCGCCTGCGCAGCATCCTGCGGGGCATTGGCGTCAATCACATCCTCTGCCTCCAGCGCATGGATCGCCGCCTCGGCGGTGCGCCGCCAGGCTTTCTGCACTTCTTTCTGCAAGCGCTCGTCCGGGCTCTGGGTCACCCCACGCAGCAGGATCGGCAGCGCGATGCAGGCACTGATCAGCGACAGCAGGATTACCCCGGCCGCGATGAAGATCAGCAAGTCACGTTCAGGGAAAGCGTTGCCCGCCCCTATCAACAACGGGATCGACATCACACCGGCCAGAGTGACCGCACCGCGTACCCCGCCCAGGGTCAGCAACCAGCACGAGCGTGCCGTCGGCATCAGCACCAGTGCCGGCTTGCCGCGCCAGCGACGGACCACACCAATGGCGCGCCAGATGCTCTGCACCCAGATGAACCGCAGCACGATCAGCGCAGCGAAGATCGCCACCACGTCCAGGCTGCGATAGGCCAGTGTCGGCCAGAGGGTCGCTTCATGGCTGACCACGGCCTTGATGATGTCCGGCAGTTGCAGGCCCAGCAACAGGAAGATCAGGCCGTTGAAGGCAAACTCCAGCAGCGACCAGACGCTGCGGTTGAGCAGCCGGGTGCTGGTCTGCCGTGGCAGCAGGTCGAGCCAGCTCTGCATCATGCCGGCCGCTACCGCCGAGAGGATGCCCGACACGCCCAGGCGCTCGGCCAGCACGTAGGCGGCAAACGGCAACAGCAGCATGAACACCACGTGGGTGGCCGGGTCGTCCCAGCCACGGGTGATCATCCACATGCGCAGACGGCCGATCAGCCAGCTCAGGGCCACGCCCACAGCCAGGCCGCCCAGCGCCACGAGGACGAAGCTGAAGCTGGCGTCGGCCAGCGAGAACGCCCCGGTAATCGCCGCCGCCAGGGCAAACTTGAAAGTCACCAGGCCCGTGGCGTCGTTCATCAAGGCCTCGCCCTGCAGCATATGCATCAGCGGGGTGGGCAGGCGGTCCTGGGCAATGGCCGAAACCGCCACGGCATCGGTCGGCGACAGCACGGCGGCAAGGGCGAAGGCCACCGGCAGCGGAATGCTCGGCAGCAGCCAGTGAATGAAGTAGCCGGCCCCGACCACGGTGAACAACACCAGGCCAACGGCCAGCGCCACCACCGGACCGCGGATGCGCCACAACTCACGTTTGGGAATGCGCCAGCCGTCGGCGAACAGCAGCGGTGGCAAGAACAGGAACAGGAACAATTCGGGGTCCAGGGCTACGTGCAGGCCCAGTGTCGGCCATGCGAGCAAGGCGCCGGCGGCGATCTGCACCAATGGCAACGGCAGCGGAATCATGCGGCCGACCAGCTTCGACAGGCTGACCAGCGTCAGCAGGATCAGGACGGTGTAGGCAGACTGCATCCGGGAAGGCTTCCTTTGTGAACCAGAATCGACAACAGGGCGAAACATCGCCATTGGAACAATATGTTAGCGGGGACTGGGGATAGGGGACCGCTGCACGATAGTCGCAGGTGTTGGATGAATGTGTAACATGATGATACTTCGGTTGGGTAATTGGGCAGGGTCGGGCTGTATTGCCCATGGGTGTATGCCTTGAGGTGTGCAGCGCCTGTGAGATCGAGCGCCGCCCGCGCGGCGCATCGCCGGCAAGCCAGCTCCCACATCTGTTTCGGGCCAATCATACCTGTGGCATTGGCGCGCGCCCCCTTGTCTGCTTCCTTCACTATCGAAGGTTGCGCTGCTGCTTTGCTGCAACCTCCAGGCATGCACCCAGGGCGCGAGTGCGGAGGATGCAGGAGTGCTTGGCCCGAAACAGATGTGGGAGCTGGCTTGCCGGCGATGCGCCGCGCGGGCGGCGCTGGATCTCCGACATACTGCAAGACTCAAGGCAAGCACACCCGTGGCGCTCACTGTTTCGTTCCCGCATAATCCCGCGACTGAAATCGAAAAATGGAGAAATTGGGGCAACCTGTATCCCCAATGCACACAATGACCTACACGCTCTACGGCATCAAAGCCTGCGATACCATGAAAAAAGCGCGCACCTGGCTCGAAGACCAGGCCATCGCCTACGAATTCCATGACTACAAAGCCCAAGGCATCGACCGTGACAGCCTGAACCGCTGGTGCGACGAACACGGCTGGGAAATCATCCTCAACCGTGCAGGCACCACCTTCCGCAAGCTGGACGACGCCAGCAAAGCCGACCTCGACCAGGCCAAGGCCGTCGAGTTGATGCTGGCCCAGCCGTCGATGATCAAGCGCCCGGTGCTCGACCTTGGCGCGCGTACCCTGGTCGGCTTCAAGCCCGACCTGTACGCCGCTGCCCTGGCCTGAGCCCCTACCCTATTTCGCACGAGGTAATCACATGTCCAATACCCTGTTCAGCCTGGCCTTCGGTGTCGGCTCCCAGAACCGCCAGGGCACCTGGCTGGAAGTATTCTACGCACAACCACTGCTCAACCCGAGCGCCGAGCTGGTTGCCGCAGTAGCCCCTGTTCTTGGTTATGAAGGCGGCAATCAGGCCATCGCCTTCACCAATGGCCAGGCCGCGCAGCTGGCCGAAGCCCTGAAGGGCGTGGACGCCACCCAGGCCGCCCTGCTGACCCGCCTGGCCGAGAGCCACAAGCCGCTGGTCGCCACTCTGCTGGCCGAAGACGCCGCGCTCAGCTCCACCCCTGAGGCCTACCTCAAGCTGCACCTGCTGTCGCACCGCCTGGTCAAGCCGCACGGTGTGAGCCTGGCCGGTATCTTCCCGCTGCTGCCGAACGTGGCCTGGACCAACCAGGGCGCGGTCGACCTGGCCGAACTGGCCGAGCTGCAACTGGAAGCGCGCCTGAAGGGCGAGCTGCTGGAAGTGTTCTCGGTGGACAAGTTCCCGAAGATGACCGACTACGTGGTCCCGGCCGGCGTGCGCATCGCCGACACCGCCCGTGTGCGCCTGGGCGCCTACATTGGCGAAGGCACCACCATCATGCACGAAGGCTTCGTCAACTTTAACGCTGGCACCGAAGGCCCGGGCATGATCGAAGGCCGCGTTTCCGCTGGCGTGTTCGTCGGCAAGGGCTCGGACCTGGGCGGCGGCTGCTCGACCATGGGCACCCTGTCCGGTGGCGGCAACATCGTCATCAAGGTGGGCGAAGGCTGCCTGATCGGCGCCAATGCCGGCATCGGTATCCCGCTGGGCGACCGCAACACCGTCGAAGCCGGCCTGTACATCACTGCCGGCACCAAGGTGAACCTGCTGGACGAGAACAACGAGCTGGTCAAAGTGGTCAAGGCGCGCGACCTGGCCGGTCAGACCGACCTGCTGTTCCGCCGAAACTCGCTGAACGGCGCGGTCGAGTGCAAGACTCACAAGTCGGCCATCGAGCTGAACGAGGCACTGCACGCCCACAACTGAGTCGTTGGGGATGTTAAGATCGGGTCTGGCACAACGCCAGACCCGTTTTTCATTCCAGGCCCCGCTAACATGTTCCAGCCCTCCCCCTGGCGTGCCGATTTTCCCGCCATCGCCGCCCTGCAACGGCAGCACCAGACCTACCTGGACAGCGCCGCCACCACCCAGAAGCCGCAGCCCCTGCTCGACGCCCTGAGTCATTACTACGGCCATGGCGCGGCGAACGTGCACCGTGCCCAGCATTTGCCCGGCGCACTGGCCACCCAGGCCTTCGAAACCAGCCGCGACAAGGTCGCCGCCTGGCTCAATGCGCCTGACTCACAGCAGATCGTGTTCACTCACGGCGCCACCTCGGCCTTGAACCTGCTGGCCTACGGCCTGGAGCACCGCTTCGAGGCCGGCGACGAAATTGCCGTCAGCGCCCTGGAACACCATGCCAACCTGCTGCCCTGGCAACAGCTGGCGCACCGGCGCAACCTGCGCCTGGTGGTACTGCCGCTGGATATCCACGGCCGCATCGACCTGGACCAGGCGCTGCAGCTGATCGGCCCGCGCACCCGGGTGCTCGCTATCAGCCAGCTGTCCAACGTGCTGGGTACCTGGCAGCCGTTGCCGGCGCTGCTGGCCCATGCCCGCGCCCAGGGGGCGCTGACCGTGGTCGACGGCGCCCAGGGTGTGGTGCATGGCCGCCATGACGTTCAGCAACTGGGCTGTGATTTCTATGTGTTCTCCAGCCACAAGCTGTATGGCCCGGACGGCGTCGGCGTACTGTATGGCCGCAGCCAGGCGCTGGCGATGCTGCGTCATTGGCAGTTCGGCGGCGAAATGGTGCAACTGGCCGAGTACCAGAGCGCCAGTTTTCGCCCGGCGCCGCTGGGGTTCGAGGCAGGGACCCCGCCGATCGCCGGGGTGATTGGCCTGGGCGCGACCCTGGACTACCTGGCCAGCCTTGATGCCCAGGCAGTCGAAGCCCATGAAACCAGCCTGCACCAGCACCTGCTGCGCGGCCTGGCCGATCGCGAGGGCGTGCGGGTAATCGGCGCCCCGCAGGCGGCCTTGGCCAGCTTCGTCATAGACGGTGTGCACAATGCCGACATCGCCCACATGCTCACCGAACAGGGCATTGCCGTGCGTGCCGGCCACCATTGCGCCATGCCGCTGCTACAAGGCTTGGGGCTGGAAGGTGCGATCCGCGTATCGCTGGGCTTGTACAGCGACAGCGATGACCTGCAGCGTTTCTTCGCCGCGCTCGATCAAGGCCTGGAGCTGTTGCGATGAGGCTGCCTGAAGACGCACGCCAGGCGCTGGAGGCTTTTGCCCAAGGCAAGGGCTGGGAACAGCGCGCGCGGCTGCTGATGCAGTGGGGCGAGCGCCTGCAACCGCTGGCTGACGCCGAAAAAACCGAGGCCAACCGGGTGCATGGCTGCGAAAGCCTGGTATGGCTGGTGGCCGAGCAGGTCGAGGGGCTGTGGCGGTTCAAGGCCAGCAGCGATGCCCGCTTGTTGCGCGGGCTGCTGGCCTTGCTGTTGGTGCGGGTGCAGGGGATGACCAGTGCAGAACTGGCCGGGCTCGATCTGCGCGGGTGGTTCACCGAGCTGGGGCTTGAGCGCCAGCTGTCGCCATCGCGTAGCAATGGGCTGCATGCGGTGTTGCAGCGGATGGCGGAGTTGGCGTCTGACCATTGAATCGGCGCTGGCTTCTTCGCGACGGTTCGACGCCTCGATGAACCCGCGAAGAAGCAGCGCGGTTTATTCAGGCTTTACTCGCTCCGCAGGCCGCCGCGCCCCGGCGACCAGCTTCTCGACAGCCTTGCTCGCCGCCACCATGCCAAAGGTCGCGGTCACCATCATCACCGCGCCAAAGCCACCTGAACAGTCCAGCCGCACACCCTCGCCAACGAAGCTCTTCTGCAGGCAAACGCTGCCATCGCCCTTGGGATAGCGCAGCTGTTCGCTGGAAAATACGCACGGTACGCCGTAGTTGCGGCTGACATTACGCGAAAAATTGTAGTCGCGACGCAGCGTTGAGCGAACACGTGAGGCCAGCGGGTCGTTGAAGGTCTTGTTCAGGTCAGCGATCTGGATCTGCGTCGGGTCGATCTGCCCGCCAGCGCCACCGGTGGTGACGATGGCGATCTTGCGCCGCCGGCACCAGGCAATCAGCGCGGCCTTGGCCATGACGCTGTCGATGCAGTCGATCACGCAGTCAAGGTTCTCGGTGATGTATTCGACCATGGTGTCGCGGGTGACGAAGTCGGCCACCGCATGCACCGTGCACGCCGGGTTGATCCCCCGCAGGCGCTCGGCCATGACCTCGACCTTGGGCCGCCCCACCTGCCCCTCCAGGGCATGGGCCTGGCGGTTGGTATTACTGACGCAGACATCGTCCAGGTCGAACAGGGTGATTTCGCCCACGCCACTGCGGGCCAGCGCTTCGGCCACCCACGAGCCTACCCCGCCAATCCCGACCACGGCCACGTGGGCCTGGCCCAGGCGTTGCAGCCCTTGGTCGCCATACAGCCGGGCAACGCCGGCGAAGCGTGGATCTTCTGTGCTCATGTTCATACCCCAAAAAACCGGCGCGCATTATATGCCAGCCGGCCGCTGGCCTGCATCGTTAGGAAAGAGCCTACCAACCCTGCTTTAATGTCCTATCACTTCGACAGATATGGACGACAATGTCTTCACGTAAATTCGGCCTGAACCTGGTCGTGGTCCTGGCCATTGCCGCGCTGTTCACCGGGTTCTGGGCGCTGATCAACCGCCCGGTATCCGCCCCTGCCTGGCCAGAGCAGATCTCTGGCTTCTCGTATTCGCCATTCCGCCTGGGTGAAAGCCCGCAGAAGGGCCAATACCCCAATGACGACGAGATGCGCCAGGACCTGGAGCAGTTGAGCAAGCTGACCGACAGCGTGCGTATCTACACCGTGGAGGGGACACAGGCGGATATCCCACGGCTGGCCGAAGAATTCGGCCTGCGGGTAACCCTGGGCATCTGGATCAGCCCGGACCTGGAGCGCAACGAACGCGAAATCGCCACGGCCATCGAGTTGGCCAATACCTCGCGCAGCGTGGTGCGGGTGGTGGTGGGCAACGAGGCGCTGTTCCGTGAAGAGGTGACACCGGAAAACCTGATCAAATACCTGGACCGGGTGCGCGCAGCCGTCAAGGTACCGGTGACCACCAGTGAGCAGTGGCACATCTGGAAGGAAAACCCCGAACTGGCCAAGCACGTCGACCTGATCGCCGCGCACATCCTGCCCTACTGGGAATTCGTGCCGATGAAAGACTCGGTCGAGTTCGTCCTCGACCGGGCGCGAGAGCTGAAGCACCAGTTCCCGCGCAAGCCCCTGCTGCTGTCGGAAGTCGGCTGGCCGAGCAACGGCCGCATGCGTGGTGGCGCCGATGCCACCCAGGCCGACCAGGCCATCTACCTGCGCACCCTGGTCAACACCCTCAACCGCCGCGGCTACAACTACTTCGTCATCGAAGCCTATGACCAGCCGTGGAAGGCCAGCGACGAGGGTTCGGTAGGCGCCTACTGGGGCGTGTACAACGCCGAGCGCCAGCAGAAATTCAATTTCGACGGCCCGGTGGTGGCAATCCCGCAGTGGCGTGCCCTGGCGGTAGCCTCGGTGGTGCTGGCGATGATTGCGCTGATGGTGCTGTTCATCGACGGTTCGGCCCTGCGCCAGCGTGGTCGCACCTTCCTGACCTTCATCACCTTCCTGTGCGGGTCGGTGCTGGTGTGGATTGCCTACGACTACAGCCAGCAATACAGCACCTGGTTCAGCCTGACTGTGGGTGTGCTGCTGGCCCTGGGCGCGCTGGGGGTATTCATCGTTCTGCTCACCGAGGCCCACGAACTGGCCGAGGCGGTGTGGACCCACAAGCGACGTCGTGAGTTCCTGCCCGTGCAGGCCGACAGCGCCTACCGCCCCAAGGTATCGGTGCATGTGCCGTGCTACAACGAACCGCCTGAGATGGTCAAGCAGACCCTCGATGCCCTGGCCGCGCTGGACTACCCCGATTACGAAGTGCTGGTGATCGACAACAACACCAAGGACCCGGCCGTGTGGGAGCCGCTCAAGGCCCACTGCGAGAAGCTCGGCGAGCGCTTCAAGTTCTTCCATGTCGCGCCTTTGGCGGGCTTCAAGGGCGGCGCACTGAACTACCTGATCCCGCATACCGCCAAGGATGCCGAAGTGATCGCGGTGATCGACTCGGACTACTGCGTCGATCGCAACTGGCTCAAGCACATGGTGCCGCACTTCGCCGACCCGAAAATTGCCGTGGTGCAGTCGCCGCAGGACTACCGCGACCAGCACGAGAGCGCCTTCAAGAAGCTGTGCTACAGCGAGTACAAAGGCTTCTTCCACATTGGCATGGTCACCCGCAACGACCGTGACGCGATCATCCAGCATGGCACCATGACCATGACCCGGCGTAGCGTGCTGGAAGAGCTGGGCTGGGCCGAATGGTGCATCTGCGAGGACGCCGAGCTGGGCCTGCGGGTGTTCGAGAAGGGCCTGTCGGCTGCCTACGCCCATAACAGCTATGGCAAGGGCCTGATGCCCGACACCTTCATCGACTTCAAGAAGCAGCGCTTCCGCTGGGCCTACGGTGCCATCCAGATCATCAAGCACCACGCCAGCGCCCTGCTGCGCGGCAAGGGCAGCGAGCTGACCCGTGGCCAGCGCTACCACTTCCTGGCCGGCTGGCTGCCATGGATTGCCGATGGCATGAACATCTTCTTCACGATCGGCGCATTGTTGTGGTCGGCGGCGATGATCATCGTGCCACACCGGGTCGACCCGCCGCTGATGATTTTCGCCATCCCGCCGCTGGCGCTGTTCTTCTTCAAGGTGGGCAAGATCATCTTCCTCTACCGCCGTGCGGTGGGGGTGAATCTGAAGGACGCCTTCGCTGCGGCGCTGGCCGGGCTGGCGCTGTCGCATACCATCGCCAAGGCAGTGCTGTATGGCTTCTTCACCAGCAGCATGCCGTTCATCCGCACGCCCAAGCATGCTGACAGTCATGGGCTGCTGGTGGCGATTTCCGAGGCGCGGGAGGAGCTGTTCATCATGTTGCTGCTGTGGGGCGCAGCGCTGGGCATCTACCTGGTTCAGGGGCTGCCGAGCTCGGACATGCGCTTCTGGGTGGCGATGTTGCTGGTGCAGTCGTTGCCGTACCTGGCAGCGTTGGTGATGGCCTTGCTGTCGTCGCTGCCAAAGCCGGAGGCCGAGGTGCAAACGGCGCACACATAACGGAAACTTGCGGCCACCTGGCATAGTTCGGGCTTACAAATAGACGATCTCCAGCGTGGCCGCCCCGTCGACGGCAGTCTCGTCGCGCAGGTCGAGTTGACGCAAAGGAGCAATGTACAACTCGACCATCAGCATAGCCTCGAGCTGCCTGATCAAGGCAGGCCCGGCTGCTGCGCGGTTACTGAGGGCAAACCCCAGCAAACGACCGTCGTTATGAAAGAACGCAGCTCCCGGGCCTGGCTGCCAGCCTGCACCACTCTGCGGGGAGTAGAGCGGCTGGAGCACCTGCCCATCCCCTAACGCCGGCCCCTCAAGCTGTAAAGACCATGCCAGGCCGTCACTGGTCTTTTTACCTGCGCCAAACAGGGCGGAGCGTGCTACGTCTTTTACGTGACTGATCAAGCCGGGCTGGCGGTTGTCCACCGCGCGCAGAGCGAAACGAGTGAGGCCGTCGCAGGTCACGGCAGCAGGCAACGAGCGTCGCAGAGTGGTGGTGTTGCCAGCCGATAGCTGTCCAGATTCAATGAGGCCGAAGTCCACCACACCGTCATGACCCAAGAACAGCTTGCAAGCTGCTGGGACGACACTTGCCTGTAACGCCAAGGCTGCAGTTGCGCCATCGACTTCCAACACACCCCCTGCGTGCAACTCGTCGGCGTTTGACAAGTTCGACGCTGCATCGAGCCAGCCCTGGATTGTAAGGCGAGCCGTGAAATTTGTGCCTTGAAGCGCTACATCTGCAAGCAATGGCGTGACCTGCATGCCTGGCACCCAGCGAATCCGGTCGCCTTTTTGCATCCAGGGGCCACGCGGGTCCCTGGCTGCACCCAGCATGACCGGTTGGCCATCGAGCTGTGCGTCAGACAGTTGCATTGAATACTGTCCTCGCTCGCCAAAGCCATAGCTATCACCATAGGTGCCGGCAGCCAGATAGTTCAGGAGCATGTCGGTTCTTCTGGAGCACTGAACCGTCAGTTGCAGATGTTTCGCGGCAAACAGGTATTGATTCCCATGCTTTTGCAACTGAGTCCTGTTGACCTGGCCAAACTCGATAACGGGCTGGCTGAGCAAGATCTGACAGCCCTGCGCGGCGACAGATCCGGCCACTCCCATCAACAACATCCCCAGGCACCGGCTCAGCAAAAGCAGCGCGCCGCGGCGGTCGCGAATGGGGCGCGTCCTGCACAAGAACTCATATCGCATGGCAAAGGGCCGTGGTCGTTTCATAGTATTGATCCGGCTCCGGATTGTCGCTGAGGGTAAACTCCAGTGCACAGCCAGGTCCGCCTGGCGAGGTCACCTGATAGCGCTCGTTCTCCTGAAAGTCATGCAGGAATATCAAGCCACCGGCCTGCACCATCGTCACGAAGCTGCCGTTGGCATCCACTACCATCGAGCTGTCCGCCACGGGCTGCCCGCCAACGTGCAGTGTTTGTAGCAAGACACGTCGAGTGCGCTCTACAGCGAAACGCAAATGCGAAAATGCCCCTCGACCGGCCCTTACAATGCCCTGGCTGTTGGCCAGATCGACACTACGTGGCAGGCTCCGGGGCTGTACTTGCAGACGATTGTCAGCGTATGGCCGAACCTGCGAGGCCACTGCTCGTCCTTCGCCATCGGTCCACACGGGCCCACTTGGCGTGTCGATTTTCACACCTGCAAGATCACCGACTTCGATGAGTGCGTAGGTATCCTGTATCGGGTAAGGCGATAACGTGATGCCATCTGCATGCCCCACTGCGCCGCCACGCAGGTTGGCAGCGAGGGTTTGTGCACTGCTGCCGGTGGCCGAGTAATCCAGCTGCATCTGGCCGAATGGCGCCAGCCATGAAGCGCCAAGGCTGGGTCGCAACACCGGGTCATTGCCTGCATGGCTGCCTCCCAGGCGATAGCTGAACGATTCATTGACACGTTCCCGCAGGTTGATGGATGAGCGGTAGTTGCCGGCGCTACCTCGGCTCGATGCGTACAGCCTGCGCTTGCTGCCCAATGGCAGACTGGCGCTCAGATACAGCAAGCGCCCCTGCTCACCTGCCCCGCTGAGCCTCCATTCCATGCCCGCATTCAGCGAAACCCGCTTCAGCGTTGTTCCCCAGCCGAAATTTGCCTGGGTGCTGACCTGACCGCTACCCGCACGCGACTGGCTGCCGCCAATACTGAAGTTCCCCAGCGCGCCCCCTTGCCATGACAAGCCGACGCCAAGGTAATCCTGCACCCCGTTCAAGCTGCGTGACGGCTCCAGCGCCTGTTGGATGTCTTGATAGTGCGGGCCCTGCACCCCGTAGCTGAAACTTGCCGCCCAACCTTCGGCTAGCTGCTGGCTGAGGTTAACCTGACTTTGCATTCCTGCTTTCTGGCGTCGAGGCTGCGAATAGCCGATTGACCACTGCATCTGAGCTTGCGTCCATGGCTGAACGCCCAGTGCAAACCCTGTTGCCTGATAACCATCGGTTGCAAGCATGCCGCCACCAAAGGCCACGCCATCGAGCACACTCCCGCTCCACCCGGCGCTCAGCACCCAGGGCGAAGCCGCACTGCTGTGGCGCAGTTGACCGACACCGAACTGGTACCCCCCCGACAAGCTGCCAGTCATGGGCGTAGCGGGCAAGGTCACACGTCGCTGCTCGCCGTCCGCTTCATGGATGGTCATTTCCAGTTCGGCAAAGGCATCGACTGGCGCAGGGCTTTCGATGGAAAACGGGCCCGGCGGCACGACTGTCGCGTACACCAGCCGATTGCGCTGAAAGATCTCCACCCTCGCCTGGGTCTTGGCGATGCCTTGAACCGCACGGCGCTGCTGCAGATGCCCCAAGGCCTGCTCAGGGAACACCTGAAAGCCGTCAACAGATACACCAGCGAGCACAGGGTTGCCCAGGTGGATCTGGCCAACCTGCAAAACCGCCGCCTGCCCGGCGAACGTTCGTTGCGCGTAGGCATCAAGCGCGTTGAACTGCCTGGACTGCTGGCCAATGCTGGCAACCTGACGGCTGCGCACGATCCAGTCACCGAGGTTGAAACCCGGCTCGGTAAGCGCGGTCCAGGCTCTGCTGCTGCCATCCTTGAAGCGTGTATCCAGCATCGTCACATCGTAATTGAACATGCCGGCTAACCCACCAGTGGCAAACGCCGATAAATCATGGCCTGCAGCGGACTTGCGCAGCGCTTGTGCCGGCACGACCATGGATACACTGGCGGATTGCGGGTCTGCGTTTATCTGGCTCTGTGGGTAATCCGCCAACAGGTCTATGCACAAGTCAGCAGCCGTATCTGACGCGCCGGCCGGCACCTGTATGCCTCCGGCTTCCAGCAAAGCGGAGTCGATGCACAAACTGCCATCGTCGAGAAAGCGTGCCTGTGCTTGTCCTGCTCGATCGCCATTTACCTCCAGGCTTACGGTGTGATTGCCGGGGGTAAACCGGGCGATGTCCTGAAAGTAAGACGCCAGCTCTTCACTCAAGCCTCTCTGACGCAATAGTTCGAGGTCGAACGCGACGCCGTCACTGGCGCTGCACTCAAGAAGATAAACAGCAAAGAAAAGCGCCACTGGCCAACGCCAGCCAACCGCCCGGCACTTTCCCGCGCCCCCACTCAACCGTTCCCCCTGCCTAACGGTGCCTCGAATTCATCTACGGCATAGCCGTACACCGTGGCCGGGAACAGCTTTACGCTGCGATTATCCCGTCGGGCTGCCGCGTCCAGCCGAAGCACTAGCGATTCGCCGGGCAAGATGTAGGTGCGCGGCAAATACGCTTGCTCGTCCGCGGGCATCAACCTGACTTCCTGCGCCAGCCGCACCACATAGGGAGTCGGGTTCTCAACCTGTACACCTTGGCCGTGGTAGCGCCACTGCAAGCCCTCCCACGGTGAGCGATTGGCAGCAAGCCCCTTGGGATGGATGATGACAGGCAGGTTCTGCCTCACGCTCACCCCGACCTTGGCGATACGCTCACCTGTCAGTTTTTGCTGCTGAATGCCTTCGAATATCACCCGTTTCAAACGCTGGACTTGCAGGGGCGCAGTTGCACGCAACATAAACCTTACCCGCTGCTCCTCGCCCGCCTCGACGCGCCACGCGGGCTGGGAGAGAAACAGCAATGGCTCCAGGTCTTCAGGCAGGTTCTGCAGGGTGACGAGCAACAGCGCGGGGGTGGGGTCTTCATTGCGTACCGTGATCGTTGCCTCGCCATCGGCTTCGTTGACGATCACCACCGAAGTTTCCGGGACCATGCCAGCAGCCTGTGCTGCACTGCCCGACAGCAGCAGGCCGCCCGCACTCAACAGTAAACGGATCAATATGCTCAAACTCGAATCTCTACAAGAAACGTGCTCGCCGCCCTGGAGCAGCGAGCACGTCAAGGCCCCAATGCGCTTATCGTCAACGTTGTAGGCTTGACGTCAGCGCTTGATCACAGATAGGACAGTTCGATGGTCGAAGCGCCATCGATCTTTACGTCATCGGTCACGGTGAGGTTCCTCAACGCAGCAATGTTCATGTCAATCTGCAAATCAGCGGTCAGATTCCGGATGGCCGTGGGTACTGCTGCTCCGACCGCAAAACCATGGAACCTGCCCACTGCACCGTTATAGAGATAGGAATAGTCCGGCGTATAATCGCGCTGCCAGGACGTACCACTGTCAGCTGTAATAAGACGCGTCACGGACGTGCTGCCATCGACAACATAGCTGCTGGCATTCGTTCGCAGGAAATAGGCGCCGATTCGCTGGCCATGCTCGTTCATCCCAAGGCCAAATGCGATGATCGTGCCCGCTGCCGAGTCCGCACTGCCCGCTCTGCCATCGACCCCCCGCAAGGCGAACCGGGTAGGGCTTTTACAGTTCACGGAAAGTTGCTGGGGGGGCGATATGAACTGAGTTTGTCGATCTCGATGTAGCTGGTCTACCGAAATATCACCGAAGTCAAATGTTCCGCCGCCACTGAGTGAAGGCGTGCATGCACCAGGTTTGATGACACCGGTGACGACAATATCCGTTGCGCTGGCAAACACGGTCGTGCTGCACATCAGCGCAATGCCCATGGCGATCAACTGCTTGTTACCCATTGTGCTCTTCACCTTACGTTGTGTGTTGGTTGGCCCCTAGGGGCGGGGCACAACCTACACATTCGCGTACGCGGAACAGATTGAGAAATACTTCCCTTGACTCAGGCTTGCCGGCCAAACGAGTCGAAGCCGAACGCTTCACACCCAGGTTTTGCTTTAAACTATTGCGCCTTGCCCGCCTTGCCCGCTTTCGGAGTTTTACCATGACGGCCCCTGCCGAGCTCTCGCCTACCCTTCAACTGGCCTGCGACCTGATCCGTCGCCCCTCGGTCACCCCCCTCGACGCCGACTGCCAGGCGCAGATGATGAACCGTCTGGGCGCCGTCGGGTTCCAGCTGGAGCCCATGCGCTTCGAGGACGTCGACAACTTCTGGGCCACCCACGGTACCCAGGAAGGCCCGGTGCTGTGCTTCGCCGGCCATACCGACGTGGTACCGACCGGCCCGGTGCAGCAGTGGCAGCATGAGCCGTTTGAAGCGCTGATCGACGCCGACGGCATGCTTTGCGGGCGGGGCGCTGCCGACATGAAGGGCAGTCTGGCGTCCATGGTGATCGCCAGCGAGCGCTTCGTGCAGGACTACCCGAACCACCGCGGCAAGGTCGCGTTCCTGATCACCAGCGACGAAGAAGGCCCGGCCCACCACGGCACCAAGGCCGTGATCGAGCGCCTGAAAGCACGCAGCGAGCGCCTGGACTGGTGCATCGTCGGCGAGCCGTCCAGCACCACCCTGCTGGGCGACGTGGTCAAGAACGGCCGTCGCGGCTCACTGGGTGCCAAGCTGACCGTGCGCGGCAAGCAGGGCCACGTGGCCTACCCGCACCTGGCCCGCAACCCGATCCACCTGGCCGCCCCAGCCCTGGCGGAACTGGCGGCCGAGCACTGGGACGAAGGCAACGCGTTCTTCCCGCCCACCAGCTTCCAGATCTCCAACCTCAACTCCGGCACCGGCGCCACCAACGTGGTCCCGGGCGATCTGACCGCGCTGTTCAACTTCCGCTTCTCCACCGAGTCCACCGTCGAAGGCCTGCAGGCGCGGGTTGCGGCAATTCTCGACAAGCATGAACTGGACTGGTCGGTCGACTGGGCACTGTCGGGCCTGCCGTTCCTCACCGAGCCGGGCGAACTGCTGGACGCGGTGTCGGCCAGCATCAAGGGCGTCACCGGGCGCGACACCCAGCCGTCCACCAGCGGCGGTACCTC
This sequence comes from Pseudomonas sp. 8_5_2, assembly GCF_059295255.1. Classification (NCBI taxonomy): domain Bacteria; kingdom Pseudomonadati; phylum Pseudomonadota; class Gammaproteobacteria; order Pseudomonadales; family Pseudomonadaceae; genus Pseudomonas; species Pseudomonas sp. 8_5_2. Next base: position 1,204,403 of record NZ_CM181238.1, on the reverse strand, counting down.
CGATGGCCGTTTCATCGCCACCATGGGCACCCAGGTGGTCGAGCTGGGGCCGGTCAACGCCACCATCCACCAGGTGGATGAGCGCATCCTCGCCAGCGACCTCGACCTGCTGACTGAAATCTACTACCAGACCCTGGTCCGGTTGCTCGCCTGATGCTTGCCTGCCCTCTTTGCCAGGCGCCCTTGAGCCCGCTCGACAACGGCGTGGTGTGCCCGGCCGGCCACCGCTTCGATCGCGCCCGCCAGGGTTACCTGAACCTGCTGCCCGTGCAGCATAAAAACAGCCGCGACCCGGGTGACAACCAGGCCATGGTCGAGGCTCGCCGCGACTTTCTCGACGCCGGTCACTACGCGCCGGTGGCCCGCCGCCTGGCCGAGCTGGCCAGCGAGCGCCAGCCGGGCGCGTGGCTGGACATCGGCTGCGGCGAGGGCTACTACACCGCCCAGCTGGCCCAGGCCCTGCCTGCTGCTGACGGCTACGCCCTGGACATCTCACGCGAGGCGGTCAAGCGCGCCTGCCGCCGGGCGCCAGCAGTGACCTGGATGGTGGCCAGCATGGCCCGCGTGCCACTGGCCGACGCCAGCTGCCAGTTCATCGCCAGCGTGTTCAGCCCATTGGACTGGGCCGAGGCCAAACGCCTGCTCAGCCCAGGCGGTGGGCTGATGCGGGTTGGCCCGACCAGCGGCCACCTGATGGAACTGCGCGAGGTGCTCTACGATGAAGTACGCCCTTATGCAGACGACAAGCACCTGGCCCTGATCCCCGAAGGTATGGCCCACGCCCACAGCGAAACCCTGGAGTTCCGCCTGAGCCTGGCCTTGCCCAAGGCCCGCGCCGACCTGCTGGCAATGACCCCGCACGGGTGGCGCGCCAGCGCCGAAAAACGGGCCAGGGTGATCGACCAGCCAGAACCGTTCGAAGTCACGGTTTCCATGCGTTATGACTATTTCGTGCGCCAAGACTGAGCACACCGGAGCCCTTATGCGTCAACCTGATATCGAGATTTACCTGAAGGACGCCGACGTCGACCACAAGCAGATTGCCCAGTGGCTGGCCGAGGCAGTCGGCCCGTGCAGCGAATGGCAGCAGAAAGGCCAGACCTTCAAATGCAAGGCCGGTAACATTCCGGTGACTTGGTTACCCAAGGCTGTAGGGAAATGGAACAGCCTGTACCTGGAAAGTGACCAGACGCCGTGGGACGACGACGTCGCCTGCGCCCGTGCCGCGTTCGCCGCACTGGGTGTGGAAGTGCGCTGTGCGCCGGGTGGCTGGGTAGAGGAAGATGGGGAAGAAGACGCCGACCGCTGGGTCCGCATCAGCGCCGACGGTGAAGAGGAAATCACCTGGCGTACGTCATGAATCCGGGCCGTTCCTGACTCTGCAGGAGCGGGCTTGTCCGCTCCTGCAGCTTGAAACCAGAGGCTCAGAGCCCTACTACGTCCTCGGCTTGCAGGCCTTTCTGGCCCTGCACGCAGGCGTACTCCACCCGCTGCCCTTCGACCAGGGTACGATGCCCCTCACCGCGGATCGCCCGATAGTGGACGAACACATCCGCACCACCTTCGCGCTGAATGAAGCCATAACCCTTGGCATCGTTGAACCACTTTACATTCCCAGTCTCACGAGACGACATCTGAACTACTCCGGATTTTTATTGTGAAAATCGCCTTGTTGACACGAGGCCACCGCCCCGTGTCGACGCCGCTTGGGGAAATATCCTGCAAGTGGCAGGCCGAGTATATGACACAGAACAAAATAATTTGATGACGGTCCCGCCGTTCGGCGATTTTTGCTGAACTTGCGCGGATACGGCAGACTAATTGGCTGGATACCCATCTAAAATCACACCCAGGGCACACACCCCATGACCCGTTCCCCCCTGCGCCGCCTGATCTTCGGCGCCTTGCGTCGCCTGTTGTACCTGTGGGTGCGCTCCGAAACCATCAACCAGTCTTCACTTACCCTCAAGCTCGACCGCAGCCGCCCGGTGTTCTACGCCCTGCCTTCGCCGGCCCTCACCGACCTGGCCGTGCTTGACCACGAATGCACCAAGGCGGGGTTGCCACGCCCGGTGCTACCGGTGGCGGTCGGCCCGCTGCAGGAACCGGCCGCGTTCTTTTACCTCACCCCCGACCCGGACTGGCTCGGCCGCCAGGACAAGCGTGGCGCCCCGCCCACCCTCGAGCGCCTGGTCGCGGCCATCAGCCAGCATGCCGAGGAAGATGCGCAGATCATTCCGGTCAGCGTGTTCTGGGGCCAGACACCGGCCAGCGAGTCCAGCCCATGGAAGCTGCTGTTCGCCGACAGCTGGGCAGTGACCGGGCGCCTGCGCCGGCTGTTGACCGTGGTTATTCTGGGGCGCAAGACCCGGGTGCAGTTCTCGGCGCCGATTCACCTGCGCGAACTGGTGCAGCACAACAAGGGTCACGAGCGCACCGTGCGCATGGCCCAGCGCCTGATGCGCGTGCATTTTCGCAACCTCAAGACCGCCGTCATCGGCCCGGACATCTCGCACCGGCGCAATCTGGTCAAAGGCCTGGTCCACGCCCCGCAGGTGCGCCAGGCCATCCTCGACGAAGCGCAGCGCGAAAACCTGCCGCTGGCCAAGGCCGAGGCCCAGGCACTGCGCTACGGCAACGAGATCGCTTCGGACTACACCTACACCGCCATCCGCTTCCTCGAAGTGGTGCTGAGCTGGTTCTGGAACAAGATCTACGACGGCATCAAGGTCAACCACATCGAGCAGGTACAGGGCATCGCCCCCGGCCATGAAGTGGTCTACGTGCCGTGCCACCGCAGCCATATCGACTACCTGCTGCTGTCCTACCTGCTGTTCCGCAATGGCCTCACCCCGCCGCACGTGGCCGCCGGCATCAACCTCAACATGCCGGTGGTGGGCAACCTGCTACGCCGCGGCGGCGCCTTCTTCATGCGCCGCACGTTCAAAGGCAACCCGCTGTACACCGCCGTGTTCAACGAGTACCTGCACACCCTGTTCAGCAAAGGCTTCCCGGTCGAGTATTTCGTCGAAGGCGGCCGCTCGCGTACCGGGCGCATGCTGCAGCCGCGCACCGGGATGCTGGCCATCACCTTGCGCAGCTTCCTGCGCTCGTCACGCACCCCGATCGTGTTCGTACCGGTCTATATCGGCTACGAACGCGTGCTCGAAGGCCGTACCTACCTGGGCGAACTGCGCGGCGCCAGCAAGAAGAAAGAGTCGATCTTCGACATCTTCAAGGTGTTCGGCGCACTCAAGCAGCGCTTTGGCCAGGTTTACGTCAACTTTGGCGAGCCGATCCGCCTGGCCGGTTTCCTCGACCAGCAGCAGCCTGGCTGGCGTGATCAGGACCACGGCCCCCAGTACCGTCCGGCCTGGCTCAACGCGACTACCACGCGCCTGGGTGAAACCGTGGCCCGCCACCTGAATGAGGCCGCTGCGGTCAACCCGGTCAACCTGGTGGCCCTGGCGCTGCTGTCCACCAGCCGCCTGGCGCTGGACGAACGCGCGCTGGTGCGCGTACTCGACCTGTACCTGGCCCTGCTGCGCCAGGTGCCCTACTCGCCACATACGACGCTGCCAGACGGCGACGGCCAGGCGCTGATCGAACACGTGCGCGGGATGAACCTGGTTTCCGAACAGAAAGACGCCCTGGGCCGCATCCTTTACCTGGATGAAGGCAACGCGGTGCTGATGACCTACTATCGCAACAACGTGCTGCACATCTTCGCCCTGCCGGCACTGCTGGCCAGTTTCTTCCTCAGCAGCTCGCGCATGAGCCGCGAACTGCTGGGCCAGTACGTGCACGCCCTGTACCCGTACCTGCAGACCGAGCTGTTCCTGCGCTGGGCACCGGAGCAGCTGGACGAAGTGATTGACCAGTGGCTGGCCGCACTGGTCGACCAGGGCCTGCTGCGCCAGGACAACGACGTGTACATACGCCCGGCGCCCAGCTCGCGGCCGTTCGTGCTGCTGACGCTGCTGGCCCGCACCATCACCCAGACCCTGCAGCGCTTCTACATGGTCACCTCCCTGCTGCTCAACAGCGGCCAGAGCACCCTCAGCGCCGAGGAACTGGAGGACCTGTGCGTGATGATGGCCCAGCGCCTGTCGATTCTGCACGGCCTGAACGCCCCGGAGTTCTTCGACAAGACGTTGTTCCGCCATTTCATCCAGACCCTCATCCAGCAAGGCGTGCTGCACGCCGACGCGCAGGGCAAACTGGGGTTTCACGACAAGCTCGGCGACTTGGCCGAAGGCGTGGCCAAGCGTGTGCTGTCGGCCGAGTTGCGCCTGTCGATCCGCCAGGTGGCGCTGCATCGGGACGAGCCAGTGGATGTAGTCCAAGGGTAGGTTTTCAGCCTGCCGCCAGGCCTTGAGAGGGGACAGGATCGACGTGCTGTTTCCCTTCTCAAGGAGTAACACCATGACCCAGCTAAAGTCGTTCAACGTCGAGATCGTCTCCTCCAGCGATAACCGCCTGCCACCCTCCGGCCAGGTCCAACTGAGCCTGCTTGATGTTTCCCTGGCGGATGCCCCGGCCGTCAGCCAGGCCGAGCTGCGCCTGCGATGTGGGGGTGTGATGCCGATCAATCTGCAACTGGCCTTCGACAGCAGCCTGATCGACCCTCGCCGGACCTACGCGTTGTCCGTGCGCATCGAGAAGGACGGCAAATTGCACTTCATCAACACCAGCCGTCACCCGATAGATCCGTACAGGGTGTTCGGCACCCAACGCGTCGTGGTCGACAGCGTCGCAGGCGCGCTCGAAGGCATGCATGGCGGCAATTTGTTCAAGGACCAATGACATGGAAATCACCGGTAACCTTGCCACCCCTTATATCCCGGATCTGCCCGAAGGTTTGCCACGACTTTCGGTCAGGGTGACCGCCTTTATAGACGGACACGAACAGTTCCTTGCCACCTGCAGCGCCCAGGCCAGCGGGTCGCCCATGCCGTTTCGCGTCCACCTCGACCCGCTGAGCCTGGACGGCCTGGAACAGGTCACCCTTGAAGCCCTGTGTACCATCGGGCTCGGCGCAGAAGCCGTGGTCGCGCGCACCACACAAACCCTGGCCATCGCCGATGTCCTGCAGGGCATGCCGCTGGAGCTGAACCTTGATGCAGTCGATGCTGCTGCGCAGGCGTCGCAAAAGTACCCTGTCGAACCTCTCGTGTTCGGCTTGAGCGGGCAGATAGTCGTCCCGCCGGAACTGCGCGTGGAGGCGGCCTACCTGGATGCCCACCTGCTGCTGATTCAAGAGGACGGTTACAGCAATCGCTACGCCAGCAACCTCGCCGAGCATTCGCTGTACCTGAGAAACGGTGGCGCGCCGTTCTCGATGTTCCTCGATGCGGCCTCGGTGCCAGAAGGCCGACAAGCCAAACTGCACCTGGGTTTGTATGACCTCGAACGCACAGTGCTGCTGGCTGGCAACGTCGTTAAAAACCTGGACCTTTCCAGCCCGCCTGACCTCTCCAATATCGTATTGCGCAAGCCGCGGCGCTGATTGATCAGGGAAAATCCGCTAAAGTCCCGGGGTTGGTTACGAGCCAGCCCCAAGGACACCGGAGATTCCATGAAAAAGCTCTTTATGCTGTGTTGCGCATCCCTGCTCGCAGCCTGTTCCAGCCACACCCCGTCCAACCAGGCCAGCCTGGATGGCGAAGTCTTCTACGTGCAACGCATCGCCCTGCCCCCCGCCGCCACCTTGAGCGTAGAACTGCAGGACGTTTCCCTGATGGACGCCCCCGCAGTGACCCTGGCGCGCCAGGCCGGCCCGGTCAAAGGCAACGTACCGCTGCCGTTTCACCTCACCTACGACCCGGCCCAGGTCAAACCCGGCCACCGCTACGCGGTGAGCGCGCGCATCGAGCTCGATGGCAAGCTGCTGTTCATCAACACCGAACACCACGGCGTGATGCTCGACGGCAATGACCCGCAGCCTGTGCGCATCAAGGTCGACCAGGTTCGTTGATACCCGTATTCACCTGTTTACAAGGAACGCTTCATGATCCGCACTTCCCTGCGCTTCACCACCCTGTGCGCCGGCTTGCTGCTGTCGGCCAGTGCCCTGGCCCTGTCGCTGGGCGACCTGACCCAGAAGGACGCCAGCGGCGGCCTTAAAGATGCCCTGACCCAAGGCGCGCAGCTGGCCGTCAAGCAGCTGAGCACGCCGGGTGGTTTCAGCAACAACCCGGATGTGCGCATCGAGCTGCCGGGCAACCTGGGCAAAGCGGCCAAGGCCATGAAGATGTTTGGCAAGGGCGACCAGGTCGAAGCCCTGGAAACCAGCATGAACAAGGCCGCTGAAGCAGCAGTGCCGCAGGCCCAGGCGATTCTGGTAGATGCCGTGAAGAACATGAGCGTGACGGATGCCAAGGGCATTCTCAGCGGCGGCGACGATTCGGCCACCCAGTACCTGAACAAGAGCAGCCGCGAGCAGATTCGCGCCAAGTTCCTGCCTATCGTCAAGCAGGCTACCGACAAGGTCGGCGTGGCTCAGCAATACAATGCCTTCGCCGCCCAGGCCAAGGGGTTGGGGCTGGTCAAGGATGACGCCAATATCGAGAACTATGTGACCGAGAAGGCGCTGGATGGGCTGTTCGAGATGATCGCCAAACAGGAACAGAGCATTCGCCAGAACCCGGCTCAGGCGGCTACCAGCCTGGCCAAGAAGGTGTTCGGCGCTCTTTGAGGCCGCCAAGGGCTGCTTCGCAGCCCATCGCCGCGAAGCGGCCCCAATGGCTTGATTGACTGATATCAGCCCTTCCTGACCCTGAACCATGCCGCATACAACGCCGGCAGAAACAGCAAGGTCAACACCGTGGCCACGATCAACCCGCCCATGATCGCCACTGCCATCGGCCCATAGAACACGCTACGCGACAGCGGAATCATCGCCAGCACGGCCGCCAGCGCGGTCAGCACGATCGGCCGGAAGCGCCGCACCGTGGCCTCGATGATCGCCTGCCAACGCTGCATGCCCGAGGCGATGTCCTGCTCGATCTGGTCGATCAGGATAACCGAGTTGCGCATGATCATCCCCGCCAGGGCAATGGTGCCCAGCATGGCAACGAAGCCGAACGGCTGGCGGAACACCAGCAGGAACAGGGTCACGCCGATCAGCCCCAGGGGGGCGGTGAGGAACACCATGACCGTGCGCGAGAAGCTGCGCAGCTGAATCATCAGCAGGGTCAGCACCACCACCACGAACAGCGGCATGCCGGCATTCACTGACTTCTGCCCGCGCTCGGAGTCCTCTACCGTGCCGCCTACCTCCAGCAAGTAACCGTCCGGCAGCTTGGCGCGAATCTCGTGCAGGGTCGGCTCGATCTGCTTCACCAGCGTCGCCGGCTGTTCCTTGTCGTAGATGTCGGCACGCACCGTCACCGTCGGCAAGCGGTTGCGGTGCCAGATGATGCCTTCCTCGAAGCCGTACTCCAGGCTCGCCACCTGCGACAGCGCCACGCTCTGACCGTTGTCGGTCGGCAACGCCAGGCTGCCGAGGTTGGCCAGCTCGCTGCGCTCCTGCCGGGTGCCGCGCAAAAGGATCTCGATCAGTTCGTTGTCTTCGCGGTACTGGCTGACCGTGGTACCGGTCAACGAGCTCTGCAGGAAGCTCGACAGGTGCGCGGTGCTGACGCCAAGCGCGCGGGCACGGTCCTGGTCGATTTCCAGGAACACCGCCTTGCTCGGCTCTTCCCAGTCCAGGTGCACGTTCACCACGTGCGGGTTCTCGCGCACCTTGTCGGCCACTTCACGGGCCAGTGCACGGGCCTTCTCGATGTGTTCGCCAGTGACCCGGAACTGCACCGGGTAACCCACCGGCGGGCCGTTTTCCAGGCGGGTAACGCGGGCACGCAGGTCGGGGAACTGCTGGTCCACGGTGTCGATCAGCCAGCTGCGCAGGCGCTCGCGGTCCTCCATCGACTTGGCCAGCACCACGAACTGGGCAAAGCTGGCTGCAGGCAGTTGCTGGTCCAGTGGCAAGTAGAAGCGCGGCGAACCGGTACCCACATAGGCCACATAGTTGTCGATGCCATCCTGCTGCTTGAGCAGTGCCTCGAGCTGCTTGACCCGCTCGGCGGTATTGGCCAGCGAGGCGCCTTCGGCCAGCTTCAGGTCGACCATCAGCTCCGGGCGCCCGGAGGCCGGGAAGAACTGCTGAGGCACGAAACGGAACAGCAGGATGCTGCCGACAAAGGCTGCCAAGGTCAGCACTATGACCGTCTTGCGGTGCCCCACGCACCACGCCACCACTCGCCGCACACGCTGGTAGAACGGCGTGGCGTAGGGGTCTGGTGCGTGGCCGTCCGAGCCATGGCGCGCCGCATGCAGCTTGGCCAGGTCAGGCAGCAGGCGCTCGCCCAGATAAGGCACGAACACCACGGCTGCGACCCACGAGGTGAGCAAGGCGATGGTCACCACCTGGAAGATCGAGCGGGTGTATTCGCCAGTGCTGGAGGCCGCCGTGGCAATCGGCAGGAAGCCCGCCGCCGTGATCAGGGTGCCAGTGAGCATCGGAAAGGCGGTGCTGGTCCAGGCGTAGCTGGCCGCCTTGAGGCGGTCGTAGCCCTGCTCCATCTTGATTGCCATCATTTCCACGGCAATGATCGCGTCGTCCACCAGCAGGCCCAGGGCCAGCACCAGCGCGCCCAGGGATATCTTGTGCAGGCCGATGCCGAAGTAATGCATGGCGGCGAAGGTCATCGCCAGCACCAGCGGGATGGCCAGCGCCACCACCAGGCCGGTGCGCAGGCCGAGGGAGAAGAAGCTCACCAGCAGCACGATCACCAGTGCCTCGACCAGCACCTGGACAAACTCGCCCACGCCAGCCTTGACCGCCGCCGGTTGGTCCGAGACCTTGCGCAGCTCCATGCCGGCCGGCAGGTTGTGCGCCAGGCGCTCGAACTCGCCTTCCAGGGCCTTGCCCAGCACCAGAATGTCACCGCCGTCCTTCATCGACACGGCCAGGCCAATGGCATCTTCACCCATGAAGCGCATGCGCGGTGCAGGTGGATCGTTGAAGCCACGGTGCACCTCGGCCACATCGCCGATGCGGAACGTGCGGTCACCGACGCGGATAGGGAACTGGCGAATCTGCTCGACACTGTCGAAACGCCCGCTCACCCGCAGTTGCAGGCGCTCGCTGGGTGTCTCGAAGAAGCCTGCAGTGCTGACCGCGTTCTGCTCCTGCAGGGCCTGCTGCACCGCCTCCAGCGGCACGCCAAGGGTCGCCAGCTTGAGGTTGGACAGCTCGATCCAGACCTTCTCGTCCTGCAGGCCGAGCAGCTCGACCTTGCCCACGTCCTTGACCCGCTGCAACTGGATCTGGATCCGGTCGGCGTAGTCCTTGAGCACCGCATAGTCGAAGCCGTCACCGGTCAGCGCATAGATGTTGCCGAACGTGGTGCCGAACTCATCGTTGAAGAACGGGCCCTGGACCTCGGGCGGCAAGGTGTGGCGGATGTCCGCGACCTTCTTGCGGATCTGGTACCAGAGCTCGGGGATGTCGTCTGAATGCAGCGAGTCGCGAGCCATGAAGGTGACCTGTGACTCGCCGGGGCGGGAGAACGAAACGATCTTCTCGTACTCGCCGGTTTCCATCAGTTTCTTCTCGATGCGCTCGGTCACCTGGCGCGCCACTTCTTCAGCAGTGGCGCCAGGCCACAGGGTGCGGATGACCATGGCCTTGAAGGTGAACGGCGGGTCCTCGCTCTGGCCGAGCTTGGTGTAGGACATGGCGCCAATGGCCGCCAGCAGGATCATCAGGAACAGGACGATCTGGCGGTTGCGCAGCGCCCAGGCAGAGAGGTTGAAACCCATCGGGACTTACTCCTTGGCCGTCAGGTTCACTACACGGTTGGTGCGGTCCACAGGGCGTACCTCCTGGCCCTCGCGCAGCACATGGCCACCGGCGGCAACCACCCAGTCGCCCGGGTCAAGGCCTTCGAGCACCGGCACGCTGTCACTGCCATACGCCCCCAGGCGCACCGTAGCCCGCTCCAGGCGGCTGTCCTTGTTGACCCGCCAGACATAGGCCTGGCCGTTTTCCGCAGTGACGGCGGACAGCGGCACAGCCAACGGGATCAGCCCTTCGTGGGCAATGAATACCCGGGCGCTCTGGCCCAGGTCCGCAGGTGTAGCGGCCGTGGCAAAGGCGATGCGCGCGGCGAAGGTGCGTGAGCGCGGGTCGGCGGCAGGTGACAACTCGCGAATACGCCCCTGGAAGCGCGCCTCCGGGAGCGACCACAACTCGACACTCACCGGCTGGCCCACGGCGAAGCGGGCAAAATGCTGCTCCGGCAGGCTGATGGCCACCTCCCGTTCACCATCGGCGGCCAGGGTGAACACGGTCTGCCCGGCGGCAACCACCTGGCCCACCTCGACCTGGCGCTTGGCGATAACCCCGGCCTGCGGCGCGCGCAACACGGCATATTCGGCCTGGTTGCCGGCCACGTCGAACTCGGCCTTGGCCTGCTTCAGGCGGGCCTGGCCGGCGCGGTAGAGGTTTTCGGCATTGTCGTACTGCGAGTGGCTGACCATCTGCCGGTCCAGCAGCTTCTGGTAACGATCGCGCTCGGCGCGCACCAGCGACAGGTTGGCCTCGGCGGCCGCCAGCTGGGCGCGGTTGGCTTCCAGTTGCAGGCGCACATCTTGCGGGTCGAGCTCGGCCAGCGGCTGGTCGGCCTTGACCCGCTGCCCCTCCTCGACCAGGCGCTTGCTGACCTTGCCGGCAATGCGGAAGGCCAGCTCCGGCTCGAAGCGCGCCCGCACTTCACCGGGGTAACTGTCGGCAGCGGCTTCGGCCGGCTGCGGCTGCACCACCAGCGCCGGGCGAGGCGCGGCGGGCGGGGCGGCTTCCTGGCCGCACGCCGCCAGGAACAGCACGGCGGCGGCGGGCAAGGCGATGGACAAGGCATGGCGCAACATGATGAATCCTTTCGCGGAGGGCACTTCGAATATTTGTACTGACGGGTATATTAAGTCAGGCAAGCGGTGGCGGGAAGAGTGTGCGTGGTGGATTTTGCGAGGTACGGCGGAGCGCTGTGGCGCCTGACCCGTTAAGATGGGCGCTTCTTCAAGCAGATGCAGACCACAATGTCCAACGACGCCCCCATCGGTCCAGGCCGGCCAAAGGACTTGGCCAAGCGCGAGGCGATTCTCGAAGCGGCCAAGACGCTGTTCCTCAGCCTTGGCTACGCCAACACCAGCATGGATGCGGTCGCTGCGGCGGCAGGTGTTTCAAAGCTCACCGTCTACAGCCATTTCACCGACAAGCAGACGCTGTTCTGCTCAGCGGTCATGGCAACCTGTCAGATCCAGTTGCCCGACTTGCTGTTCGAGTACCCCGAAGGGGCGCCGGTGGAAGAGGTTCTGCTGACCATCGCTCGTGGCTTCCAGGCGCTGATCAGCAGTGACGAAGCGGTCAAGCTCAGCCGCTTGATAATGGCTCAGGGCAGCCAGGACCCGAGCTTTGGCGAGTACTTCTACGAGGCCGGGCCCAAGCGCGTGCTGGCGGGGATGGAAGCGTTGCTGCGTGGGGCGGATGAGCGGGGCTTGCTGCGCATCGACAACCCGCTGCGGGCGGCCGAGCATTTCTTCTGCCTGGTCAAAGGCGCCCCGGATTACCGGTTGTTGCTGGGCTGCGCGGGGCCCCTGGACGGCGACGAAGCCGAGGCCCATGTGCGCGAGGTGGTGGGGGTGTTCCTGCGGGCTTATCAACCCTGAGGCCCGCGGATGTCTTTGCGGGAGCGCAGGCTCCGAGCTGGTTGGCACCGGCTACGCCGGTGTTCGCGGCTGAAGCCGCTCCCACAGAAGTAACGAGGTTGCTCAGGCCTTCAGGGCCTTCTTCGGGTAAATGTCATACCGGCTCGACTTGCCCTCCAGGCTATGACTCGGCTTCGGCCCGTCGATGATCGGTGCCTTGCGCGGGCGCTTCACCACCACCCGGTGGCTGGCCAGGACAAGAGCGGCTTCGAGCAGCGCCGGGGCGTCCAGGTCATCACCGACCAATGGCCGGAACACGCGCATTTCCTTCTTCACTAGCGCGCTCTTGTCCCGGTGCGGGAACATCGGGTCGAGGTAGATCACCTGCGGCGCCTCACCTTCCCAGTCGCGCATGCGCTGGATGGCGTTGCCCGTCAGCAGGCGCATGCGCCCCACAATCGGCCCAACCTCGGCATCCGACCGGGCCCGCGCCAGGCCATCCTCCAGCAACGCGGCAATCAGCGGCTGACGCTCGATCAGGGTCATCTGGCAACCCAGGCTGGCCAGCACGAACGCGTCCTTGCCCAGCCCCGCCGTGGCATCCAGTACCTGTGGTCGCACGCCCTGGGCGATGCCCACCGCCTTGGCGATCATCTGCCCGTTACCGCCGCCGAACTGGCGCCGGTGCGCCGCCTGGCCGTCGACGAAGTCAACCCGCACCGGGCCCGGTGCCTGCGGCCCCAGTTGCTGGACCTGCAGGCCATCGACGCCCACCTGCACGGCAAAGCCTGCGGCATCGTCCTGCAGCGGCAACGCTAGCCGCTCGGCCCATGCGGCGGCTTGCGCCTCGAACTCAGCCGACAGTGCCTCGACCCGGATACCTGTGCCCTGCTCTTCCATCATCCACACCTGAAAATTGAACCCAGCCGTTAATGTATCGGCAGCCACGGCCGATACAGGCAATATCCCGCTATTCTGCCAGAGCACAACGCGCGCGGCTGCCATGTCAGATACTCTTCCCATCGGCTTGACCTATTTGTCGCCTGTCGGCAACTACAGTCAGCACAATACCCAGGCACTCGGGGGCGTCAGCCACCTGTGGCAGGATTTCTTTGCCCGGGCCATGGCCGAACAGCCGGAAGAGCCCGTCGACCAGGTCAGCCAGTCGTTCGTGCAGTACGACCACGACAGCGGCGAGCCAATCGGCGGCGCCCGTGCGCTGGCCCTGATTGACGCCCAGCGCGCCTGCCCGGTGCAGGACACCGTGGTGGCACCGCCGGAGCCGCTGTTCCTGCCCAAGGCCGAGCTTGAGGCCAACTTGCTGGAGCCTGCTGCCGAGCCGTTCAGCGCCATCGAGCTGATCGAGCAGCAACGCCAGCTCGACATCAGCAACAGCTGGCTGCGCCCGGTGGTGATGAGCCAGGGCCACGCGATTGCCGAGCCCGGGCCAGGTCCCGCACCGCGGTCGCTGTTCCTGCCCATCGCCGAGTTCGAGACCAACCTGCTGGACCCGGCCCCGGAACCCTTCGACGAAGCCACGCTAGCCAAGCTGCAAAATGACCTGGAGTTCGACATCCACTGGGCGCGCCCGGTGGTGCTGAACAACGTGCGCGTTCACGCCTGAGCCTGGATCAACTCAGCGGCAGATCGGCCAGCGCCCCATGTCCAGATGAAAGTGGTTGTGGTGCGCAGCGTTGTAGTCCGGGCCCAGCACCGTACTGAAACTCTCGCAAGCTGCCTGCTGCACTTGCCGCAGGAACTCCGCCTTCTGCCCGCCCGCCTGCCAGTCCCGCGCCAGCACGATGCGTTGGCCGTCCTGCAGGCGGAAACCGCTGATGTCCAAGGCATTGGCCGTGGCGTGCTGGCTCAGCCGGCCCTGTTTGCGGTGGTAGACGTTACGACAGGCAAAGCTGCCCAGGTGATCTACCTGCGCCACCGGCTGCCCCAGTACCCGTTGGGCAACAGGTTGCAGGCCGTGGTTTTCGAACAGTGCGTAGGCCACCGCCAGCGGGCAACTGGCCAGGAAGCTGCTGCTGAGCCGCGCCTGGCCCGCTTCGAGGCGCCATACATTGTGCAGGGGGCAATTGGCCGTAGCGGGGCTATCGGCTTGCGCCCGGTAGCGCAGATGGCTGGTTTCCAGCGCCTGGCGGCACAACGCCGGGTCATCACGCAGACGCGACAGCTTGTAGGGTGTCAGCAGATTGGGCGGCTGTCGCACGTCCAGCGGCGCCCAGGGGTTCCACACGGCGGGCAGGCGCCAGCCGAACTGCCAGGCCAGGCCAGCCAGCAACAGCAGGCCGGCCAGCAGCGCCAGCAGCACCCGCATCAGCGGCGGAACAGGTCATTAAGCTGGGCAAACGGCAATGCTTGCTCCGCGTAGCCGAACGTGCCCTCGTCACGAATCTCCAAGGCCGCGCGGTGGACGGCGCCGAGCGCAGCGCGAGCCAGCGACGAGCCGACGCTGATGCGACGCACGCCCAGGTCCTGCAACTGGTTGACGCTCAACGGCACCCCCGCCATCCCCATCAGCACGTTGACCGGCCGTGGTGCCACTGCCTGCACCACCGCGCGGACTTCCTCGACGGTACGCAGGCCCGGGGCATAGAGCACATCGGCGCCGGCCTCGGCGTAGGCCTGCAGACGCAGGATGGTGTCGTCCAGGTCCATGCGCCCGTGCAGCAGGTTTTCTGCCCGGGCGCACAAGGTGAATGGGAACGGCAGGCTGCGCGCTGCCTGCACGGCTGCACGCACGCGCTCCACTGCCAGGCCGATGTCATAGATGGGGGCGTCACTGCGGCCGCTGGCATCCTCGATGGAACCGCCCACCAGACCAGCCTCGGCAGCACGCAGAATGGTCTGGGCGCAGTCCTCGGGCAGGTCGCCGAAGCCGTTTTCCAGGTCGGCAGCCACCGGCAACGCCGTGGCATCGACGATCTCGCCGGCATTATCAAGGGTATCGTCAAGGGTCAAGGCGCCTTCGGCGTCCGGGCGACCCAGGCTGAAGGCCAGCCCGGCACTGGTGGTGGCCAGTGCCTCGAAGCCAAGGCTGGCCAGCAGCTTCGCGGAGCCGGCATCCCACGGGTTGGGGATGACGAAGGCACCATCACGTTCGTGCAAGGCCTTGAAGGCTTCGGCACGCAGGGTTTGCACATCCATGGTTCAACCTCCGGCAGTCAGGGAAGGCTCAGAGTAGCCCCAGTTGTTCGACCTCGGGGGCTCGCGGCAATTCCGGCAAAGGTGCAAGGCCGGGCAGGCGCTGCATCAGGCGCTGGTGAAAACGCAGGGCCAGCGCCGCCGCCAGGCGGTTATCCGAGGTGTGCAGGAAGATATAAGGGCTGCGGCCTTCTTCGATCCAGCCAGCGACTTTTTCCACCCACGGGGTGAGAAACGACTCGTTGGCTTCCAGCTGCGGATGACCGATGAAGCGCACCTGCGGGTGCTGGCTGAAAGCCGCCGGGCGTGGCGGCACCTTGGGCTTCTTCGACTGCGCGTGCCGCACGGCAGGGTCGCGTGAAGTGCAACTGAACAGCGCGCGCGGGTCGAGGCAGATACGCTCCACGCCGCGCTCGTGCAGCAGGCGGTTGAGCAGGCGCTCCTCCTCGCCCTTGGTGAAGAACGCCGGGTTGCGCACCTCCACAGCCACCGGCACGCCAATCTGGTCAAGGAAGCGACCAAGCTCACCCACCCGCGCCGGGCCGAACTGGCGCGGCAACTGCAGCCAGCAAGGCGAGACGCGCTGGCCCAGCGGGGCCATCAGCCGGGTGAAGTCGAAGGCCGGCTCAAGCTGATCACGCAGGTCACCCTCATGGCTGATGTCCCGGGGGAACTTGGCAGTGAAACGGAAGTGCGCCGGCATCACCTGGGCCCAGCGCGCAATGGTGCCGGGTGCGGGGCGTGCGTAGAAGGTGGTGTTACCCTCGACGGCATTGAACACCTGGCTGTAGAAGCCAAGCATTTCAGCGCTGCTGGCGTCGGCGGGGTACAGGTAGTCGCGCCAGGCGTTTTCGCTCCACGACGGGCAACCGAGAAAATAAGGCAGTGGTGATGGACTCATCCATCAAATGTACAGGTCGAGCCCCAGCACTTCCATGTCCCAATCGGTGAAACTTGCGGTGCTCAGGTAGCTGGCCAGCGCCGTGGCGGTACGGCGGTCACGGGCGCGGGGGAAGACCATGTCCTGCTGGCGGGCTGGCAGGCCACCGCTGCGACGGCGGGCGGTGGCTTCCTGAGCGGCGACTTCGGCTTCTTCTACAACTTCGGCGTCATCGATGGCCTCGTCACGCACCGCTGCCTTGCGCGGTGCGCGCTTGACCGGGTAGGACTGCGATGAGAAACCGTCGATACGCATGGCATAAACTCAGGACCAATGATGGCAATTTAGCAGCATCAGAGTCAGGTCGCTAATGCTTGAGTGATAACTGGACCACAGATCGCGCAAAAGGTTTTAGTGTGATCGGCGATAACCGACGAACAGCACTCAGCGCTTCTTCGGCGTAGCTACATTATCGCGCAGATACACCGGTTGCGCCTGTTCGGCACCGATCGCCTCGCCGCGGGTCCAGGCGAAGCTGGCCAGGCTCAGAACGTCCAGGGCATGGGGCAAGGCGCTGGCATTGCTGGCCGCCACCTGCACTGCAAGGCGCTCGGCATAGCCCCAACCGGTACCGGTACCGAACCACTCGCCAGCGCTGCCCGCCGGCAGCGCCACCTGCTCCGGCGGCAATACCGCCTCGTGACCGACCAGGCGCATTTCGCCTGCGCTGGCCTGATAGCAGCCCCAATAGACTTCGTCCATACGCGCATCGATGGCAGCGGCCACCTGCTGAACGCCATGCTCGCGCAGCGCCCCCTGGGCCAGTGCGGCCAGGTTGGAAACCGGCAGTACCGGGCGCTCCAGCGCGAAGGCCAGGCCCTGGACCACACCGATGGCAATGCGCACGCCGGTGAACGCGCCCGGGCCACGGCCGAAGGCGATGGCATCCAGTGCATTCAGCGCGACGCCAGACTCGGCCAGCAACTGCTTGATCATCGGCAGCAGTTTCTGCGCGTGCTGACGTGGGATCACCTCGTAATGGCTGGTTACCTTGCCGTCATGCAGCAGCGCAACGGAACAGGCTTCGGTGGCGGTATCCAGGGCCAGCAGGGTGGTCATCGAACAGGTATCCAGGTGCGAAGAAAAAGAGCGGCAGTATAGAGCAGCGGCGGCGTTGTGTCCCGAAGGGGCCGCTGTGCGGCCTATCGCCGGCAAGCCAGCTCCCACAGATACTGCACAGCCTTCAGAAATGGCGCGATCCTGTGGGAGCTGGCTTGCCGGCGATGGGCTGCGTTAGCAGCCCCAAACGACAACGGCCCGCAAGCGGGCCGTTGTCGACAGGTACTGGATCAGCTCAGGGCTGCCAGGACCTTGGCGGTGATGGCTTCGACCGAGCCAACGCCTTCGATGTGGCTGTACTTCGGCTTGCCCGCATTGGCAGCCGACAGCTTCTGGTAGAAGTCCACCAGCGGCTTGGTCTGGCTGTGGTAAACCGACAGGCGATGACGAACGGTTTCTTCCTTGTCGTCGTCGCGCTGGATCAGGTCTTCGCCAGTGACGTCGTCCTTGCCTTCCACTTTCGGCGGGTTGTACTGAATGTGGTAAGTGCGGCCCGAGGCCAGGTGCACGCGGCGACCGGCCATGCGGCCGACGATCTCTTCGTCATCCACGGCGATTTCGACCACGGCGTCAATGTCGACACCGGCAGCGACCATGGCTTCGGCTTGCGGAATGGTGCGTGGGAAACCGTCGAACAGGCAGCCGTTGGCGCAATCAGGCTGGGCGATGCGCTCCTTGACCAGGCTGATGATCAACTCGTCGGAAACCAGCTGGCCGGCATCCATGACTTGCTTCAGTTCCAGGCCCAGCGGGGTACCGGCCTTGACGGCGGCACGCAGCATGTCGCCGGTGGAAATCTGTGGAATACCGAACTTTTCGGTGATGAACTTTGCCTGAGTACCTTTACCGGCCCCGGGAGCTCCCAGCAGAATTACGCGCATCTCGTGCTCCTCAAATTTTTTTATGAAATTCAATGGATTCGGCAACCAGGGCCAAGTCCGGAAAATCGGGTATGACCATAAAACGGTCAGAAGGCTGCTCAAGATACACAGCGCCCGGCAGCCATACAAGCGTCCCAAAGTTGCAGGAATGCGCCACTTGCGGCTGACCCGCCCGGTGGTTGCGCCAGGCGCAACCACCTTCTCCGTCTTCGCCCCCGCCCCTCGCGCCCCGCACCCAGGGTGGCCAGACCCTGCCCTCAGCCGGTGTTGCGCAGGCCTGCGGCGATACCCGCCACGGTCACCAGCAAGGCCTGCTCCAACGGGCTGTCCAGAGCGGCTTCGCGGCTGCGCGAGCGGGCCAGCAACTCTGCCTGCAGGCGGTGCAGCGGGTCCAGGTAGGTGTTGCGCAGGCTGATGAACTCCAGCGTCTCGGGGCTGTGCGCCAGTAGCACCGGCTGCCCGGTCAGGCCCAGCACCACCTGGCACGACTGCGACAATAGGTCGCGCAGATGCACACCTAAAGGACGCAAGTGCGGTTGCACCAGACGTTCGTCGTAGGCCTCGGCGATTTGTGCATCGGCCTTGGCCAGCACCATCTCGAGCATGTCGATGCGGGTTCGGAAGAACGGCCATTGCTCACGCATCTGCGCCAGCAGCTCGCCTTGGCCGCGGGCCAGGGCATTGCTCAGCGCCGTTTCCCAGCCCAGCCAGGCGGGCAGCATCAAACGGGTCTGGGTCCAGCCGAAGATCCACGGGATTGCCCGCAGGCTTTCAATGCCCCCGGCGCGGCGCTTGGCCGGGCGGCTGCCCAGCGGCAAGCGCCCCAGTTCCTGCTCTGGCGTCGACTGGCGGAAATACTCGACGAAGTCGGGGTTTTCGCGCACGACCCTGCGGTAGGCCGCGACGCCATCGGCGGCCAGTTGGTCCATCACCTCGCGCCAGGCCGGTTGCGGCGGCGGTGGCGGCAACAACGTGGCTTCCAGCACAGCGGCCAGATACAGGTTGAGGTTTTGCTCGGCGATGCCCGGCAAACCGAACTTGAAGCGGATCATCTCGCCCTGCTCGGTGGTGCGGAAACGCCCCGCTACCGAGCCCGGTGGCTGCGACAGGATCGCCGCATGGGCGGGGCCGCCGCCGCGGCCTACCGTACCGCCTCGGCCATGGAACAGCAGCAACTCCACCTGGTGTTCGGCACAGATCCGCACCAGGTTTTCCTGTGCCCGGTACTGGGCCCAGGCGGCGGCGGTGGTGCCAGCGTCCTTGGCCGAGTCGGAGTAGCCGATCATCACTTCCTGCGGGCCCCGCAAGCCGGCGCGGTAGCCCGGCAAGCCGAGCAGGCGTTGCATCACCGGGCCGGCGTTGTCGAGGTCGGCCAGGGTTTCGAACAGCGGCACCACGCGCATTGGCCGGGTCAGCCCGGCTTCCTTGAGCAGTAATTGAACCGCGAGCACGTCAGAGGCAGCACCGGCCATGGAGATGACATAGGACCCCAACGAAGCAGCAGGCGCAGCGGCCACCTCTCGGCAAGTGGCCAGCACTTCGGCGGTATCGGCCTGCGGCGTGAAGTGCGCAGGCAGCAGTGGCCGGCGGTTTTTCAACTCGGCCTGGAGGAACTCGATGCGTTGCTCTTCATCCCAGTCGGCGTAACGCCCCAGGCCCAGGTAGTCGGTGATTTCGGTCAGCGCATCACAGTGGCGGGCAGCGTCCTGGCGCACATCCAGGCGAACCAGGAACAGGCCGAAGGTAACGGCGCGACGCAGGCAGTCGAGCAACGGCCCTTCGGCGATCACGCCCATGCCGCATTCATGCAGCGACTGGTAGCACAGCTGCAGCGGCGCGATCAGGTCGCGGTTGTCCACCAGCACTTCGGCGCTGGCTGGCTGGTCGCTGGTCAACGCCGAATGCGCCCAGGCACGTGTTGCGCGCAGTCGGTCGCGCAGTTGCTTGAGCAAGGCGCGGTAAGGTTCGGCACTGTCGCCAACCCGTTCACGCAGGGCGCCGCTGGCCTGCTGCATGGACAACTCGGCGGCCAGCGCATCGATATCGCGCAGGAACAGGTCGGCGGCCATCCAGCGCGCCAGCAGCAGCACCTCGCGGGTCACGGCAGCGGTCACGTTGGGGTTGCCGTCACGGTCACCGCCCATCCACGAGGCGAAGCGCACCGGGGCGGCCTCCAGCGGCAGGCGCAGGCCGGTGGCCTCCTGCAGGGCCTGGTCGACCTTGCGCAGGTGGCTGGGGATCGCGTGCCACAGCGAATGCTCGATCACCGCGAAGCCCCACTTGGCTTCGTCTACCGGGGTGGGCCGGGTGCGGCGGATTTCTTCGGTGTGCCAGGCCTCGGCGATCAGCCGGCGCAGGCGTTCGCGCACTTGCTGGCGTTCGGCCGGGGTCAGGTCGCGATGATCCTGGGCGGCCAGCTGGCCGGCGATGGCGTCGTACTTCTGGATCAAGGTGCGGCGGGCCACCTCGGTGGGGTGCGCAGTCAGCACCAGCTGGATATCGAGCTTGGCCAGTTGCCGGGCCAGGGCATCGTTGCTGTGCCCGGCCTGCTTCAGACGTGCCAGCAGCTCGGGCAGTACCCGCGCCTCGAACGGCTCGGGCTGATCGGCATCACGGCGGCGGATCAACTGGTACTGCTCGGCCATGTTGGCCAGGTTGAGGAACTGGTTGAAGGCCCTCGCCACTGGCAGCAGGTCTTCTTCGGCAAGGTCCGCCAGGGTCGAGCTCAGTTGCTCGCCGGGGCCGCGACGGTCGGCCTTGGCACTGTGGCGGATGTCCTCGATCTTCTGCAGGAACGCATCACCATGCTGCTGGCGAATGGTTTCACCCAGCAGCTCACCCAACACATGGACATCTTCACGCAAACGCACATCGATATCGGTCATTGGCCCTTCTCTCCGGCGCGGCTCTGGCGCACTGCATCCCTTTCAGCCTCAGCGCGGCCCACTGGGGCGCGCGGTACACACCCCAAGAGTGCCCACAGCCGGGCAGCGATGGCAAGCCGTGATCGGCCAAAGCAAACTAATCTCAAAGCACAGCACTCCGATGCCATGCAAGCCCTACGAGGCGTTAACAGAGGTCGTCATGAAAATCCGTGAACTCGCCCAGCACTGGGAACAGAACGCCGCCGGTACCTTGAGCCGCACAGGCCATGTGTTGCACCTGGACCTTGAGTCCGAGGCGCGCCTGGCCGCGCTGATCGACATGTACCCCAAGCGCACCGCCGAAGAACTGCTTGGCGAACTGGTGGCTGCCGCACTGGAGGAACTGGAAGCCAGCTTCCCCTATGTACAGGGCCGCCAGGTCATTGCCACCGACGAGGAAGGTGATCCGCTTTACGAGGACGTCGGCTCTACGCCGCGCTTTCTGTCCTTGTCGCGGCAACATCTGCAGAGCCTCAGCACCACCGCCGATGACAGCGAAAAGTAACCGCCCGCACCACCCTTCCGGGCCCTGTCGAGGCCCGGGATACCTCCCCAGCCCGCAGAAGTTCCAGGCATAAATCATTGACCGATCAGTCACGAATAGTTGCTCTCTCGGGCGACTTTTTTCTGAACTATTGGAAAAACGTTCGAGTCGGAGCCAATAGCCATCACGCTAAAACCCTGCACACCTGCCCTCGTGCACCGTTGAGCTGAAGCGCACGGAAACTGTCAGGGAATGAGCGATGGACTGCTACGGACATCGTCGTTATCAGGAGTGATCCAATGGAACTGACCACCATGAAAACCCGCACTTTCAAACCGTCATCCACTCATGTGCGCGGGTTCAAGCTGGCCGCGCTGGCCCTGGGCAGTAGCCTGGTCCTGGCTGGCTGTGCGGGCAACCCGCCCACCGAGCAGTATGCCGTCACCCAGTCCGCCGTTAACTCAGCCGTCAGCGCTGGCGGTACCGAGTTTGCCGCCGTGGAAATGAAAGCGGCGCAGGACAAGTTCAAGCAGGCCGAAATCGCCATGCACGACAAGAAGTACGACGAAGCCAAGCGTCTGGCCCAACAGGCCGAATGGGACGCCCGCCTCGCCGAACGCAAAGCCCAGGCGGCCAAGGCCCAGAAGGCTGTGCAGGATGCCCGCCAGGGCGTTCAGGACGTACGTGAGGAAGGCCTGCGCAGCGCTCAGTGAGCCCTGCCCCGCCAACCTTAGCCTTCGCACTCGATCAAAGGATGAACACTATGCGCAAACACGTCATGATTCCCGCCCTGCTGGCCCTGAGCGTCGGTCTTGCTGCCTGCTCCCACGACCCTAACGCCAACCTCGAGTCGGCCCGCACCAACTTCTCCGCGCTGCAAAGCGACCCGCAATCGAGCAAGGTCGCGGCACTGGAGACCAAGGACGCCCAGGACTGGCTGAACAAGGCCGACAAGGCCTACATGGACCGTGAGGACGAGAAGAAAGTCGATCAACTCGCCTACCTGACCAACCAGCGCGTCGAAGTGGCCAAGCAGACCATCGCCCTGCGCACCGCTGAGGGCGAGTTGAAAAACGCCTCGGCAGAGCGCGCCAAGGCCAAGCTCGATGCCCGCGACGCACAGATCGCCAAGCTGCAGGACAGCCTCAACGCCAAGCAAACCGACCGCGGTACCCTGGTCACCTTTGGCGACGTGCTGTTCGACTTCAACAAGGCCGAGCTCAAGAGCAACGCCTACCCGAACGTTACCAAGCTGGCGCAGTTCCTCCAGGAAAACCCGGAGCGCAAGGTGATCGTCGAGGGCTACACCGACAGCGTCGGCTCGGCCAACTACAACCAGACCCTGTCCGAGCGCCGTGCCAACAGCGTGCGCATGGCACTGGTGCGTGCAGGTGTAGACCCGGCGCGTATCGTGTCGCAAGGGTATGGTAAGGAATATCCGGTGGCTGACAACGGCAGCAATTCGGGCCGTGCGCAGAACCGTCGGGTCGAGGTGACCATCTCCAACGACAACCAGCCGGTGGCACCGCGCTCGGTGAGCCAGGTCAGTCAGTAAGACCGGTTGGCTGAACCCGGAACCCCGCCTTCATGGTGGGGTTTTTATTTGGGCGTTTGGTCTCGTGCCTTTAGAGATGTGGTGATTGGGAGACCGAGCGCCGCGCGGGCGGCGCTCGATTTCCCAGGCCCCACAAAAATCACGTCGCTCCCTCATTGCACCTGCTGCGGGCTTTCCTCCCCCATGCAGCGCACCGCGCGCTTGCGGTTGTCCACCAACACGCCGGTCAGGCCTTTTTGCTGAGTGTCGAACAGCACCAGCACGCCATCCATGCACTGGGCCACTTGCGGGGCGGGGTCGAGGGAGACTTTGTAGTCCTCGCCGGGGATGGTCTTGAGCATGGTGAAGTCCTGCAGCAGCAGGGCATCCTCGGGCTTGGCGAAATGCAGGTAGCCGTAATACCACAAGGCCCCCACCGTCACGATGATGCTGCCGACGCCGGTCAGGATCAGCGGGATGGCGTTGCGTTCTTCACTCATTGCTTGTTCTTCTCGTCAGGGTAATTGGGCACTTCGGCCAGCCGCCGAAGCCCGTTGAAATGGCTGGGGTCGTCGAGGAAACGCAACATGACCTGGCGCCACGTAGGGTCGGCAAAAGTCTGCACGTGGCCGCCGCGGGTCAGTTGCAGCACGCGCGGTGGAGGTGCGTGCTGATACAGCTGGATGCCGTTGTCCATCGGCACGAGATTGTCGTCGATGCTGTGGAAAAACAACTTGGGCGGGCTGCTTAGCTGCTCGA
Source organism: Pseudomonas sp. 8_5_2 (assembly GCF_059295255.1). NCBI lineage: Bacteria > Pseudomonadati > Pseudomonadota > Gammaproteobacteria > Pseudomonadales > Pseudomonadaceae > Pseudomonas > Pseudomonas sp. 8_5_2. The sequence continues at coordinate 1,180,957 of NZ_CM181238.1, read as the reverse complement.
TCGAGCGGATCGCGCTGTCGCCGTCCGGCACCAGCCACGACAGCGGCACCTGCAGCGGCCAGGTCATCCAGGACGTACTGAGGGCAAAGCGCCCGACAGCACGGTAACTGGCCGGCACGCCGTCGAACACCAGCGCGCTGAAGCGCTGGCGCTGCTCGGGGTGGGCCGCCAGGTAGTGAATGGCCATGGCACCGCCGAGGCTCTGCCCCAGCAGCACCAGCGGCTTGCCCTTGGCCTCGGGCGCCTGGTCGAGCCAGGCCATGGCGGCGGCAATGTCCTGGTACACCTCAGGCAGGCTCGGCTTGCCCTCGGACAAGCCGTAGCCGCGGTAATCGATCATCAGCACCTGGTAGCCCTGCTCCGGCAGCCAGTAGCTGCCGCCAAGGTGCCCGGGCAGGTTGCCGCCGTTGCCGTGCAGGTGCAGCACCGTGCCCTTGACCTCGACCCCCGCCTTGGCCGGCAGCCACCAACCGTGCAGGCGAATACCGTCAGCGCTGGTGAGGGTAACATCACGGTACTCGAGCTTGGCCCGCTCCGGGGTAAAGGCCTGGCCAGGTTCGGGGTAGAACAGCAGGCTGCTGCAGCCGCCAGGCCCGAGCAGGACCAGGCCAAGGGCCAGCAGGCGGCAGCGCTCAGAGAATGTTCGCGTAGTCGGCTTCAATACGGTCCAGGCTCAGGTGGTTGAGGAAGTTGGAGAAGCACATCCAGGCTGACAGCGCGTTCAGGTCGCGGAACTGTTCCGGCAGGTACTTGGGCGGCTCGACAAGGCCCTCTTCGACCAGCTGGCGCAAGGTGCGCATGTCTTCCAGGGTGGTCTTGCCACAGAACAGCAGCGGAATCTGCTCGAGCTTGCCCTTCTTCACGGCCAACTGAATGTAGTTGTAAACCATGATGAAGCCCTTGAGGTAGGACAAGTCCTTGGTGAATGGCAAGCCATTGGGCACCGAACCGCGGAACACCCGGCTGGCGTTGCTGTAGCTTTGCGCCATCTCGAAGCCCTGCTCGCGGAAGAACCCGTACACCTGCATGAAGTCCGCGCCCTCCTCGACCATGTGGATGGCGCGGGTGCGGTTGGTGAGCTTGCGCAGGCGGCTGGGGTAGGAGGCAAAGGCTATCACCTCCATCAGAATGGCCAGGCCCTCCTGGGTCACCGTCGACGAGGGTGGGCCCTTGGCCAGGAAGGTGCAGATCGGCTGGTTCAGGCCATTGAGCGTGGTACCGACGTGCACCAGCCCTTCGTGCACCTCCAGGGCGCGCACGTCGCGAGCGTTGAACATGGCGTCGGCACGCACCTTGATGTAGTCGGCACCCGCTGCGGCATCGGCGACGATACCGTCGGACTCGAACACGCGGATGGTCTCCTCGGCCTCGCCGAACACCTTGTTCAGCCGGCGCTGGAGGATCTCCACGGCCTCCTTGGCGGTGAGGTTCTTGGGTTCGTCCTTGAGGTCGCCGCGGCCATCGATGTTGTTCAGGTAGTCCGACAGCATCAGGCCGAGGTCTGCCAAGGTCGGGTCGCCGGCGTGGAAGGCGTCCGAGGCAGCGCCGTACAGCTCCTGGGAGATCAGGCCGAAATCCTCGGTGCCGCGCGCTTCGAGCATACGCACCACCATGCGGTACTCGCGGCACATGCGCTTCATGATCTGGCCGACCGGGTTGAACTGGCCGAGCTGGCGGATGATGTCGCGTTCGATGCCCTGGAACTCGGCCTTGACCGCGTTGGAGTCGAAGGCCAGCGGGCGCGACTGGTAATAGGCGCGGTCGACTGCCGGTGGTTCCTTGCCCTTGGCCTTGAGGAAGCCCTGGCGGATGTTGTCGTCCCACTTCACCGCGTCCAGGACCCGAATCGGGGTCTGTGCCGCAACGATGCGGTCGGACAGGGCGCGGATGGTTTGCTGGTATTCGTCCACCGGGGACTCCTTTCTAGTACAGGAAACCTGTACCGGCCTCTTCGCGGCTAAAGCCGCTCCCACAGGTACCGCACAGTATTCAGGACCTGTGCAGTGCCTGTGGGAGCGGCTTTGGCCGCGAAGAGGCCAGCACGGTCATTTGCCGGAGCGCTGGAACCGCGCCACCTCGACGAACAGGTCCGAGTTGGCCGGGTCGTCAAGGTATGCCAGCACCCGCGCCGCAGGGCTGTCGATCAGCACGCCGTCGCCGTTGTCTTCCGGCACCTCGGTGCTGCGCCCGCTCAGTTCCTTCTTGTCCACCGCCTGCTGCACCTGCTCGACATCCAGGTTGTAGACCACCAGTTCCTTGCCATCGACGATGTCGAAACCGCCGATGAGGAAATTGCCGCCCAGGCGCTTGGGCACGCCAGCCGACAGGTACCAGCGGTTGCCGTGGCGCGAGACGGTGAACACGTATTCTTCAGGGGCCTTGCCCTTGGCCGTTGCCACCGCCTTGTAGGCATCGCCGCCGCTGCGGCTGATGGTGAGCTTCAGCGGCTCGCCCCAGGCGTCCTTGCTGCTCCATTTACCGAGCAGGGACTTGGGCGCCGACTGGTTGCTGGGCAGGGGCTCGTGGAAGGTCACCAGACAACCGCCCAGCAGCAGGAATGACAGAGTCAACAACACCACACGCCAGGCTTTCATCAGGTTCTCCTTGAAAAGTCGGACTCGCCTCAGGCCGATGCCAGCACCAGCTGCAGGTACCGGGTAAGCATAGCGAGCATCTGCCCATCGGCTTGCGCGTTCGCATCCTTGAGCAGGCCCTGATATTCCATCTGCTCGATAATCGCCGTCAACATCTGGGCGTCCTGTTCCGGTTGCCGCGAGCCTACCACCTGCAGCAATTGCCGAGTGCCGTGCAGCAGGATCTGCTCGTGGGCGCGTACCAGTTCGGCTAGGCGCGGGCACAGCAGGGCTTCCTGGCGAAAGGCCTGTTCGGCCATCAGGAAGTCGCGACGGTTGAGCAACTGGCGCTGTACGTAGTCGGCGGTCATGCCCGCCACTTCGTCGGCCAGGCGTGCCCGTGCCTGCGGGGTGCCATCACCCTGGGCCACCAACTGGCGCAACAGCACCTCGGTGTTGGCCCACAGCTTGGCCATGTAGGCAGCGCTGCGCTCGACGTACTGGGCAAAGGTATCGGTGAGCAGGTCCTCGATATCCTTGAAGTAGTAGGTGGTGGCCGACAACGGCACACCGGCCTCGGCCGCCACCGCGCGGTGGCGCACACCGCGCACGCCGTCGCGCACGACAATGCGCATGGCGGCGTCGAGGATCAGCTGGCGGCGCTGCTCGCTGCCTTGGCGGGCAGTCTTGCGGCCTTGGTATTGCACGCTTTCGGCGACGGCGGTGGCGATGCCGGCGGCGCCTTGGTCAGGCATGGCGGGTGTCAAGGGGCTACCTCATGGTTCAAGTCATCTGCAGCCTGTACCGGCCCTATCGCCGGCAAGCCAGCTCCTACAGGTACTGCACAAGCCTGAGACCTGTGCGATACCTGTGGGAGCTGCCTTGCCGGCGATAGGGCCGGTACAGACAACATAATGCTTCAGGCAAGAAAAAGCCGCCTCGAAAGGCGGCTCGTTCACTTCACTCAGGCCTGCGGACGCATGTGCGGGAACAGGATCACGTCGCGGATCGACGGCGAGTTGGTCAGCAGCATCACCAGGCGATCGATACCGATGCCCTCGCCTGCAGTCGGCGGCATGCCGTACTCCAGGGCGCGGACGAAGTCGGCGTCGTAGTGCATGGCTTCGTCGTCACCGGCATCCTTCTCGGCCACCTGGGCCAGGAAACGCTCGGCCTGGTCTTCGGCATCGTTGAGCTCGGAGTAGGCGTTGGCGATCTCGCGGCCACCGATGAACAGCTCGAAGCGGTCGGTCACGGCCGGGTTGTCGTCGTTGCGACGGGCCAGCGGCGACACTTCGAACGGGTACTCGGTGATGAAGTGCGGCTGCTCCAGCTTGTGCTCGACCAGCTCTTCGAAAATCATCACCTGCAGCTTGCCCAGGCCTTCGTGGCCCAGCACCTTGGCACCAGCCTTTTTGGCGATGTCACGGGCCCGGTCGACGTCCTGCAGATCGGCGGCGGTCAGCTCCGGGTTGTACTTGAGGATCGAGTCGAACACCGACAGGCGCACGAACGGCTCGCCGAAGTGGAACACCTTGTCGCCGTAAGGCACGTCGGTGCTGCCCAGTACCAGCTGCGCCAGCTCGCGGAACAGTTCCTCGGTGAGGTCCATGTTGTCGCGGTAGTCGGCGTAGGCCTGGTAGAACTCGAGCATGGTGAATTCAGGGTTGTGACGAGTCGAAACGCCTTCGTTACGGAAGTTGCGGTTGATCTCGAACACCTTTTCAAAGCCACCCACTACCAGGCGCTTGAGGTACAGCTCCGGCGCAATGCGCAGGAACATGGCCATGTCCAGGGCGTTGTGGTGGGTTTCGAACGGCTTGGCGGCGGCACCGCCCGGGATGGTCTGCAGCATCGGCGTTTCGACTTCGAGGAAGTCGCGCTCGATAAGGAACTTGCGAATGTGCGAGATCACCTGCGAACGCACACGGAAGGTGTGGCGGGTTTCTTCGTTGACCATCAAATCGACGTAACGCTGGCGGTAGCGCTGCTCGGTGTCGGTCAGGCCGTGGTGCTTGTCGGGCAGCGGGCGCAGCGACTTGGTCAGCAGGCGCACGTTGGTCATCTCGACGTACAGGTCGCCCTTGCCGGAACGGGCCAGGGTGCCTTCGGCGCTGATGATGTCGCCCAGGTCCCAGGTCTTGACCGCCGCCAGGGTTTCTTCCGGCAGGGTCTTGCGGTTGACGTAGACCTGGATGCGACCGGTCATGTCCTGGATCACCATGAACGAGCCACGGTTGAGCATGATGCGGCCGGCTACCTTGACCGGGATCGCGGCTGCTTCCAGCTCTTCCTTGGTCTTGTCCGCGTACTGTTTCTGCAGGTCGTTGCAGTAGCTGTCGCGACGGAAGTCATTGGGGAAGGCATTGCCTTTGGCGCGCTCGGCGGCAAGTTTTTCCTTGCGCAGGGCGATCAGGGCATTTTCTTCCTGTTGCAGGTCTTGCGATTCGGTCTTCAGGTCGCTCATGTCGTCATTCTTTCCATCAGGTATTCGTTGCCCTTCTCGGGCAGGGCACGCGCTACCGGCAAGCGGCCGGTAGCGCGGCAGTGGTATGCGGCTTACAGCCCCTGCTTGAGGCTCGCTTCCAGGTACTGGTCGATGTCGCCGTCCAGCACCTTGTTGCAGTCGCTGCGCTCGACGCCGGTACGCAGGTCCTTGATACGCGAGTCATCGAGGACGTAGGAGCGAATCTGATGGCCCCAGCCGATGTCCGACTTGCTGTCTTCCAGCGCCTGCGAAGCAGCGTTGCGCTTCTGCATTTCCAGCTCGTACAACTTGGCCCGCAGCATTTTCATGGCGGTGTCCTTGTTGGCGTGCTGCGAGCGTTCGTTCTGGCAGGCCACCACGGTGTTGGTCGGCACGTGGGTGATACGCACCGCCGAGTCGGTGGTGTTCACGTGCTGGCCACCGGCACCCGAGGAGCGGTAGGTGTCGATGCGCAGGTCGGACGGGTTGATATCGATCTCGACCTTGTCGTCGATTTCGGGCGACACAAACACCGCCGAGAACGAGGTGTGGCGACGCGCACCGGAGTCGAACGGGCTCTTGCGCACCAGGCGGTGCACGCCGATTTCGGTGCGCAGCCAGCCGAAGGCATACTCGCCCTTGATGTGCACGGTGGCGCCCTTGATGCCGGCGACTTCACCTTCGGACAGCTCGATGATGGTGGCGTCGAAACCACGCTTGTCGGCCCAGCGCAGGTACATGCGCAGCAGGATGTTGGCCCAGTCCTGCGCTTCGGTACCACCGGAGCCGGCCTGGATGTCCAGGTAGGCGTTGTTCGGGTCCATCTCGCCGCTGAACATGCGACGGAACTCAAGCTGGGCCAGGGATTCTTCCAGGCCTTGCAGCTCGGTCTCGACGTCGCTCACGGCGCTTTCGTCGTCTTCCTCGACAGCCATGTCGAGCAGGTCCTTGCAGTCGGCCAGGCCGTTGGACATCTTGTCCAGGGTCTCGACCACCTGCGCCAGCATGGCACGCTCGCGGCCCAGGGCCTGGGCGTACTCTGGCTTGTTCCAGACGTTGGGGTCTTCCAGCTCGCGGTTGACTTCGATCAGGCGGTCATGCTTTTGATCGTAGTCAAAGATACCCCCGAATGGACTGGGAACGCTCGGTGAGGTCCTTGATGGTGTTCAGGATCGGTTGGATTTCCATGGTCGGCGGCTCTCGTGCGAATTCGGTGAAAAGCCCGCGAGTATAACCGAGTCCGCAGCACGGCGGCAGACCCGCCGGGCGGTAGAAGTGGCATCGCCTGAATGACCTCTGGCACCTGCCCCGGCCCTGTTGCCGGCAAGCCAGCCCCACAAGGCGGGTGCTGCACCTGTGGGAGCTGGCTTGCCGACGATGAGGCCCTGTCAGGCGATACCGACCTGATTGCGCCCGTTGTTCTTGGCTTGGTACAGGCCTTTGTCCGCCGCCGAGATCAGCTGACGGCAGTGGTGGCCCTGCGCCGGGGTCTGGGTGGCCAGGCCAATGCTCACGGTGAGGTACGAGCCGGCCGCCGGCGCGCTGTGCGGGATACCCAGGCCTTGCACGGTCTGACGCAGCTTCTCGGCCACCAGCCGCGCACCGCCTGGCGAGGTATTGGGCAGCACCAGGGCGAACTCCTCGCCACCGTAACGTGCCGGCAGGTCGGTCGGCCGCGCGCAGGAGCCACGGATGGATTCGGCCACCTGGCGCAGCGCTTCATCGCCGGCCAGGTGGCCGAAGCTGTCGTTGTAGGCCTTGAAGTAGTCGACGTCGATCATCAGCAACGACAACTGCTGCTGTTCACGCATGGCCCGGCGCCATTCCAGCTCCAGGTACTCGTCGAAGTGGCGGCGGTTGGACAGCCCGGTCAGGCCATCGGAGTTCATCAGCCGCTGCAGCATCAGATTCGAGTCCAGCAACTGCTGCTGGCTGACGCGCAAGGCGCGGTAGGCTTCGTCACGCTGCAGCAAGGTCAGGTAGGAGCGCGAGTGATAGCGAATGCGCGCCACCAGTTCGATGGTGTCCGGCAGCTTGACCAGGTAATCGTTGGCCCCGGCGGCAAATGCCGCGCTTTTCACCAGCGGGTCTTCCTTGGTCGACAGGACGATGATCGGGATGTCCTGGGTTGCCGGGTTGTTGCGGTATTCGCGTACCAGCGTCAGCCCGTCCAGGCCCGGCATGATCAGGTCCTGCAGGATCACCGTGGGCTTGATGCGCATGGCCTGGGCCACGGCCTGGTGCGGGTCGGCGCAGAAGTGGAAATCGATGTTGTCTTCATTGGCCAGGCCACGCCGCACCGCCTCGCCGATCATGGCCTGGTCGTCGACCAACAGCACCATCGCCGAATTTTCATGGGCGGTCGCGAAACCTTCGATCGGTAAATCATTCATGCCAGTTCACCCGATCACTGCCGGCCAGGCGGCGTGATTCAATACACTTCGTCATTTTGCGAAAATTTCCGTCAAGCGCCCGGCTATTCGTTCCAACGGGCGGATCTCCACCGCAGCATCTATCGCCGCAGCAGCCTTGGGCATCCCGTAGACGGCGCTGCTGGCCTGGTCCTGAGCAATGGTCAGAAAGCCCTGCTGGCGCATCTGTTTCAGGCCTTGGGCACCATCGCGGCCCATGCCGGTGAGCAACACGCCCACCGCATCGCCGGTCCAGTACCGTGCCACGCTCTCGAAGAACACATCGATGGAGGGCCGGTAGATCTCGTTGACAGGTTCGGCAGTGTAGGCCAGTTGGCCGTTTTTCAGCAGCCGGATGTGGTGGTTGGTGCCTGCCAGTAACACCTGGCCAGGCTGCGGCGGCTCGCCTTCCTGGGCCAGGCGCACCGGCAAGCCTGCAGCGCTGCTGAGCCATTCGGCCATACCAGCGGCAAACACCTGGTCGACATGCTGGACCAGCACGATGGCTGCGGGGAATTTGCTCGGCAAGCCTTTGAGCAACACTTCGAGCGCTGCCGGCCCGCCAGCCGACGAGCCGATCGCCACCAGGCCAGGGCGTTGCGAGGCCTCCCGCACCGGCACGGCCTTCGGGCGTTCGGCAGGGGCACGCTGCTGGCCGACCAACCAGCCGATATTGAGAATCTTGCGCAGCAATGGCGCCGCCGCCTCGCGGGCATCGCCAGCACCCAGCGCCGGGGTATCGACCACATCCAGGGCGCCATGGCCCATGGCCTCGAACACCCGGTGCACGTTCTGCTGGCGGTCGACGGTGACGATGACAATGGCACACGGGGTTTCGGCCATGATCCGCCGGGTGGCCTCGACGCCATCCATCACCGGCATGATCAGGTCCATCAGGATCAGGTCCGGCAGTTGTTCGGCACAGCGCTGCACCGCTTCGGCGCCATTGCTGGCCACCCACACCACCCGATGCGCGGGCTCGAAAGCGACTGCCCGGCGCAGCGCCTCGACGGCCATGGGCATGTCATTGACGATGGCGATCTTCATCCTTGAGCACCTCCGATCAGCTCGACTACAGCATCCAGCAACGCATCGTCGTGGAAACTGGCTTTTGCCAAATAGTAGTCGGCGCCGGCATCCAGGCCACGCCGCCGGTCTTCCTCACGGTCCTTGTACGACACCACCATCACCGGCAGCGCCTGCAGGCGCTGGTCGCGGCGCACCAGGGTGACCAGTTCGATGCCGTCCATGCGCGGCATGTCGATGTCGGTGATCAGCAGGTCGAAATCCTCGCCACGCAGGGCGTTCCAGCCGTCCATGCCATCCACCGCCACGGCCACGTCATAGCCACGGTTACTCAACAGCTTGCGCTGCAGTTCACGCACGGTCAGTGAATCGTCGACCACCAGCACGCGCTTGCGGACCATGCCACGGGCACTGCTGTTACCGCGTTCGATACGCTCAAGGCTGCCGGTGCTGAGCAGTTTTTCCACCGAGCGCAGCAAGTCCTCGACATCGACGATCAGCACCACCGAACCATCATCGAGCAAGGCGCCGGAAGAAATGTCCTGCACCTTGCCCAGCCGTGGGTCGAGCGGCATCACCACCAGCACCCGCTCGCCCACCAGCCGTTCCACGGCCACGCCGTACAGTTGCTCGCGCTCCCGGATCACCACCACCCGCAGGCTGGCCTCTTCGGTTTGCCCGGCCGGGCGGTTCAGCAACTGGCTGGCTGCCACCAGGCCAATATGCCGACCTTCGTGCCAGAAGTGCTGGCGCCCTTCGATCTGCACGATCTGCTCGGCAGTCACCTCCAGGGTGCGTTCGATATGGGCGAGGGGGAAGGCATAGGCCTCACCGCCCACCTCGACCACCAGGCTGCGCACCACCGACAGGGTCAGTGGCACCTGCAGGTGGAAGCGGCAGCCCTGCCCCGCCACCTGGGTAAGCTCGATCGAGCCGCGCAGCTCCCGGATCATGTGTTGCACCGCATCCAGCCCCACGCCACGGCCGGACACTTCGGTGACCTTGTCGCGCAGGCTGAAGCCGGGCAGGAACAGGAACGTCAGCAGCTCCGCCTCACTCATCCGCGCCACTGTGTCGGCAGGCGACAGGGCGCGTTCCACGATGCTGCTGCGCAGGCGCTCAAGGTCGATGCCGGCGCCATCATCGATCAGCTCCAGGCTGAGCATGCCGGCCTGGTGCGAAGCACGCAGGCGGATCACGCCCTCATCCGGCTTGCCTGCCAGCAGGCGCCGTTCCGGCGGCTCGATGCCGTGGTCGACCGCGTTGCGCAACAGGTGGGTCAACGGTGCTTCGAGCTTTTCCAGTACATCGCGGTCGACCTGGGTCTTTTCGCCTTCCACGGCCAGCCGTACCGGCTTGCCCAAGGACCGGCCGAGGTCACGGACCATGCGGCTCTGGCCGGTCAGCACATCGGCAAACGGGCGCATGCGGCAGGCCAGCGCGGTGTCGTAAAGCAGTTGCGCACGCTGGCTGGCCTGCCAGCCGAACTCATCAAGGTCGGCGGCCTGCTGCTGCAGAATCTGCTGGGTCTCGGCCAACAGGCGCTGGGTTTGCGCCAAGGCATCAAGCACCTCGCTGCTCTGGCCGCTGTCTTCCAGTTGCATGCGCAGGCCGTCGAGCGCCTGCATGCCCTGCCCGTGCATGCGCTTGAGGCGCTGCAGGGTGGCCAGGTAGGGCTTGAGCCGCTGGGTTTCCACCAGCGACTTGCTGGACAGGTCGAGCAGGCTGTTGAGGCGGTCGGCGGTGACCCGTAGCACCCGTTCGCTACCTTCGCCGGCGCGCTTGCCGGCATTGCGATGCACGGTCGGCTCAGGCTCCGGCTCAAGCTCCAGTGGCTCCCTTGCCAGCAGCACAGGTTCGATTGGCGGCGCCAGGCCCGGCAAAGCCGGCGTGGCAGCTATAGCCGCAGCGCCTGGATCGAGCAGGCTGGCCATTTGTGCAAGGAACACCGGCAGGGTCGCCTGCGCCCTGGCGTCGCCCGGCGTAGCGATGCGCATCAGCAGGTCGGTCCCCTGCAACAACGCGTCGATATGCTCGGCGGTGAGGCGCAAGCGCCCTTCCTGGGCTGCCACCAGGCAATCTTCCATGACGTGGGCAACGCTGACGCCAGCATCCACTCCGACGATACGAGCCGCGCCCTTCAGCGAATGGGCGGCACGCATGCACGCCTCAAGCTGGTCGGCCTGCGTGGGGTTGCGCTCCAGCGCCATCAGGCCGGTACTCAGTACTTGAGTCTGCGCCTCGGCCTCCAGGCTGAACAGTTCGAGCAACGATGCGTCGCGCATTTGCTCCGGGGTCATGAAAGGCTCCGCTGTACGGCAGACAATAATTGTTGATCGTCCAGCACTCGCACACTGCGGCCGCGCCATTGCAGCACTGCAGCAGTGAAGTGCGTGGCATCCTGGCCACTGCCTTGCAGCAGCGGGTCGAGCCGATGAATACCGTCGACTTCTTCGACAGCCAGCACTACCGGGCCACCTTCGGCAGCCAGGATCAGCATGCGTGGCATCGCCCGCCCGCCGCGCGGCTCAGCGGCAGCGGCCTGCACACCCAGCAGGTCGGCCAGCGACAGGCACGGGACCAGCGCCCCCCGCACATTGGCAACCCCCCGCAGCACCCGCGAGCGCTGGTGTGGCAGCGAATGAACCGCCTGCAACGGGGCGATCTCGGCCAGGCAGGACGTGGCCAGCGCCAGCCATTCTTCACCCAGGCGGAACAGCAGCATGGAGCGGCCGGTGTGTTCCTCCACCGGCGCCACTGCCGGCTGGTGGTCCTGCATCAAGGCATAGCGGTCGAGCAGGCGCGTGGCTGCAGCGGCATACACCTCGCAATTGCGACAGTGGACATGCTGTTCCAGCAGTGGGCACTGCTTGTCACCGTGGACGCCAATGCGGTTCCAGCAGTCGTCGATGTGCGCGTCATCCTCGGCCAGTAGCTGCATCGCGGATTCACCCTTCATCGCTCAGACTCCCGGCCAACCCGCGCAGCCCGCTCCTGCAGGCGCCGGGCCCCGGCCAGGTCGCCCTGGGCCGCCAGCAGGGCCGCCAGGTGCACCAGCGCCTCGGGGTGCTGTGGTTCCAGGTACAGGGCCTTGCGGTAGTGGGTCAGTGCCTGCTGCGCATCGCCTGCGGTGTCACTGAGCAGCCCCAGCCAGTAGTACACCTGCGCCGACGGCGCGAACTGCCCCAGGTAGCGCTGGCATTCGCTGCGGGCCTGATCGCTGGCACCGGCATTGGCCAGCCGGGCAATGCTGTCCAGCAACTCGCTTTCGTCCTCACGCTGGTTGCGCGCCGGCGCGGGCCTGGTCGTGACCGGCAGCACCCGCAGCGGGCGCGGCAACGCTGCACCCGGCGGCGGATAGCCCGGGGTGGCCAGTGCGGGTTGGGGACGCTTTACGGGCAGGGCCGAAGCCGCCGCCAGCGGCGTGCTGCCGCCCTCCTGACGCACATAGGCGAACGACTGCGCGATGCCCAGCGGGCGCATGCCCAACCGTGCCAGCAAGCTGCCCTCGGCGGGGCCGATGAACAGCACACCCTGCGGATGCAGCAGGCGTTTGAGCACTTCGAACACTCGCTGCTGGGTTGGTACGTCGAAATAGATCAACAGGTTGCGGCAGAACACGAAGTCGTACAGGCCATCGCGGCTGGCCAGCGCCGGGTCGAGCACGTTGCCTACCTGCAGGCTGACTGGCTGGCGTACCCGCTCATGCAGGCGGTGGCCTTCGTCAACAGCATCGAAGTAGCGCTCGCGAAAGCCCAGGTCGCTGCCGCGAAACGCATTGCGCCCATACACGGCCTGCCCAGCCTTGGCCACCGAGCTGGGACTGATGTCCATGCCGTCGATCAAAAACGCACCCGGTGCGATGCCGGCATCCAGCAAGGCCATGGCCAGCGAATAGGGCTCCTCGCCGGTCGAGCACGGCAAGCTGAGCAAGCGCAGTGGCCGCGCCCCCGCCAACTCGGCCAGGCGCTTGTGCGCCAGGCTGGCCAGGGCGGTGAAGGACTCCGGGTAACGGAAGAACCAGGTTTCCGGAACGATCACCGCCTCGATCAGCGCCTGCTGTTCATCGGCAGACTGCTGCAGCCGCAGCCAGTAATCGTCCAGGTCGATGGCGTTCATGGCAACACAGCGCTGGCGCAGCGCACGCTCGACCATGGGCGCGCCCACCGACTCCACGTCCAGGCCGATGCGCTCGCGCAAGAAGCGAAAAAAACGCTGTTCGATCATGTCGCCATCCCTGTCTGGTGATCCGCGTACAGCAGTTCATGCACGGCCGCCGGCAGCAGGTCGTTTACTTCCACACGCTGCAGCAGGCCTTGTTCATCCTGGCGCACCGGCCCCAGGTACGGCGCCTCGCCGGTATCCACACCATAGGGCTGGAATTCGTCGGGGTGGCAACGCAGTGTTTCGGTGGCCTGTTCCAGGATCAGGCCAAGCTGCAGCCCCCCTCGGTAGTGCACCAGCACCAGGCGGGTACTGGTGCGCTGCGCCGCCGGCTGGCCGAAGCTCAATGCGGCCAGGTCGATCACGGGCACCAGCAGGCCGCGGTGGGCGAGGATGCCCGCGACCCACGCGGGCGCCTGGGCAATGGGCTTGAGCGGCTGACGCGGCAGCACCTCGATCACCTCGTGCGCACTCAGGGCAAAGCGCTGCTGCCTGATGCGAAACTGCAGGTACAACGCACCCTTGGCGTTGCCCGCCCGCGCGGCGCGGGGTCGCAAGTCGTTCATCGCAGTCAGACTTTGAAGCGCGACACGCCGCCGCGCAGGCCTGCGGCCACCTGGCTCAGCTCATCGATGGCGAAGCTTGCCTGGCGCAGCGACTCGACAGTCTGGGTGCTGGCGTCGCTGAGCTGGGCCAGCGCCTGGTTGATCTGCTCGGCACCGGTAGCCTGGGCCTGCATGCCTTCATTGACCATCAACACGCGCGGCGCCAGCGCCTGCACCTGGTGGATGATCTGGCTGAGCTGCTCGCCGACCTGCTGCACCTCGAACATGCCGCGGCGCACTTCTTCGGAGAACTTGTCCATGCCCATCACCCCGGCCGACACGGCCGACTGGATCTCGCGCACCATCTGTTCGATGTCGTAGGTGGCCACGGCGGTCTGGTCGGCCAGGCGGCGCACTTCGGTGGCCACCACGGCAAAACCACGGCCGTACTCGCCGGCCTTTTCCGCTTCGATAGCGGCGTTGAGCGACAGCAGGTTGGTCTGGTCGGCGACCTTGACGATGGTCACCACCATCTGGGTGATATTGCTGGCCTTCTCGTTGAGAATGCCCAGCTTGGCGTTGACCAGGTCGGCAGCGCCCATGACCTGGTGCATGGTCTCTTCCATGCGCGCCAGGCCCTGCTGGCCGGAGCCGGCGAGGCTGGAGGCCTGGTCGGCGGCCGAGGTGACTTCGGTCATGGTGCGCACCAGGTCACGCGAGGTGGCGGCAATTTCCCGCGAGGTAGCGCCGATCTCGGTGGTGGTCGCGGCAGTTTCGGTGGCAGTCGCCTGCTGTTGCTTGGAAGTGGCGGCAATTTCAGTCACCGAGGTGGTCACCTGCACCGACGAGCGCTGGGCCTGGGCCACCAGGTTGGCCAGGGCTTCGGCCATTTCGTTGAAGCCGCTTTCGATGGCACCGAACTCGTCCTTGCGGTCCAGGCTCAGGCGCATGCTCAGGTCGCCCGAGCGCAGCTTGTCGAGGGCATGCACGATGCGCTGCATGGGCGCGGTGATGGCGCGCATCAACAGCAGGCCGCAGATGCCGGCCGCGACGATGGCCAGTAGCAGCGATACCACCATGCTGCCCTTGGCGGTGCTCACGGCACTGACGATCTCACTGGTGTCGGCTTCGGAGGAGGCACGGTTGTGATCGATCACTTCGTTGAGCAGCTTGCGCCCGGCCACCCAGGCCGGGGTCAGCACCTCGGTGATCAGCCGCTGGGCTTCGTCGTAGTCATGCTGGCGGTAGGCGTCCAGTACCTGGCCGACGACCTTGAGGTAGGCCTGCTCCATCTGATTGAAGCTGTCGAAGCGCGTCTGGTCGTCGGTATCCTGAATGGTCCCCTGGTAGCTGGCCATGTGCTGCTTCAGACGGTCCTCGAAGCTCTTGAACAGTTCCAGGTCGGCAGATGTGATTTCGCGTCGGTTGGAAAGGCCGACCAACTGCTGGCTGGTGACGTAACTGTCGACCCACGCGCTGCGGATCATCGAGCTGTAATAGAGCCCCGGGATGCTGTCTGTCCCCACCGCCTCTTCGGCGCTTTCGATGGTCACCAACCGCGAGTAGGCGGCCACGATCATCAGCAGCATGATGGCGATGATCACGGCGAAACTTGCCAGGATCCGTTGGCGCAAGGTCCAGTTCTTCACATTCAGCCCTCAGGAATTCACAACGAGCGGGGAAATCGCCGAAGTATAGCCCAGAGGCCTTATGCTTTTGCGGGTGAAATGTGGGGATGGGGCGTCAAGGCCACCGGGTGCCCGCTTCGACAGATTCAGCGCCTGTGAGATCGAGCGCCGCGCGGGCGGCGCTCGATCACCCAGCCGCTGCAAATGCCATGGCGAGCACTGCCACTACGCTCCCGCCAACCGTACCTGGCTTTCAAGCTCCTGACGCAGCGCCGGGTCCAGCCGCAACTGGCGCGCCAGTTCATCCAGGTACGCGCGCTCCATGAAGTTTTCCTGGTCAACCATCATCACGCTGGCCAGGTACATCTCGGCAGCCATCTCCGGGGTTTGCGCAGCTCGCGCCACCTCGGCCGGGTCAAGCGGCTTGTTCAGCTCGGCATGCAGCCAGTACTGCAGTTCGCGGTCACTGTCCAGGCGGGCGAATTCACCCTCGATCAAGTCCCGCTCACGCTCGTCGATATGCCCGTCGGACTTGGCCGCCGCGACCAGCGCCCGCAGCACCGCCTGGCTGTGCTGCTCGACCTGGGGCGGTGGCAGGCGGTCGACCGTCTGCGGCTCCGGCCTGGCGCCCTGCTGGTTCGCCTGCCAGTTGCCGTAGGCCTTGTAGGCCAGCACGCCCAGCGCGGCCAGACCGCCGTAGGTCAGCGCCTTGCCGCCATATTTGCGGGCTTTCTTGTTGCCCAGCAAGAGCCCCAGCGCCCCCCCGCCCAGCAGGCCGCCCCCCGCACCGGACAACAGCCCGCCAAGGCCCCCGCCAGCACTGGCGGATTGGCTTGTACCTGCCTTTTTGTCGAGCAGTTGCTGGCCGGATTTGAGCAGTTGATCAAGCAAGCCCCGGGTATTCATTCGCGCGTCTCCGCATCTGGGAAATGAATGGCCAGAGTAAGGCTTGGCGCAGCGTGCGCCATCGGGGATTTGCTTCTGGATGTTGCGTTGGCTGGCAAAAAGCCAACTAGACTCGAGCACTGCCCGGACCAAAATCTCCAAGAAGAGGGAACACCATGCCAGTGCACAAGACCGCATTGCTCGGCGCCATGTCGGGCGCCTTGCTCGCCAGCGCCAGCCTGCAGGCCGCCGAGCCACCCAAGGCCGTGGGGCCCGGCGAGGGGCGCCTGGACATCGTCGCCTGGCCCGGCTACATCGAACGCGGCGAAAGCGACAAGGCCTACGACTGGGTGACCGGTTTCGAGAAGGAGACCGGCTGCAAGGTCAGCGTCAAGACCGCCGCCACCTCGGACGAAATGGTCAGCCTGATGACCAAGGGCGGCTACGACCTGGTCACCGCCTCGGGCGACGCCTCGCTGCGGCTGATCGTGGGCAAGCGCGTACAGCCGATCAACACCACCCTGATCCCCAACTGGAAGAACATCGACCCGCGTCTGCAGGACGGCGGCTGGTACGTGGTCGACAAGCAGGTGTATGGCACCCCGTATCAGTGGGGGCCGAATGTGCTGCTGTACAACACCAATACCTTCAAGCAGCCGCCCACCAGCTGGGGCGTGGTGTTCGAGCCGCAGAACCTGCCCGACGGCAAGCCCAACAAAGGCCGGGTCCAGGCCTACGACGGCCCCATCTACATCGCTGACGCGGCGCTGTACCTGAAGTCGGCCAAGCCCGAGCTGGGCATCAACGACCCGTACGAACTCAACGAGCAGCAATACAAGGCCGTGCTCGAACTGCTGCGCCAGCAACAACCGCTGATCCACCGCTACTGGCATGACGCCACGGTGCAGATGAGCGATGTGAAGAACGAAGGTGTAGTCGCCTCCAGCTCGTGGGGCTACATGGTCAATGGCCTGAAGGCCGAGAACCAGCCGGTGGCCTCGACCATTCCCAGGGAGGGCGCTACCGGCTGGGCCGACACCACCATGCTGCACAGCGAGGCCAAACACCCCAACTGCGCCTACAAGTGGATGGACTGGTCGCTGCAGCCGAAGGTGCAGGGTGACGTGGCGGCCTGGTTCGGCTCGTTGCCGGCGGTGCCAGCGGCCTGCACCGGCAGCGAACTGCTGGGCGCCGAAGGTTGCAAGACCAACGGTTTCGACAACTTCGACAAGATCGCGTTCTGGAAAACCCCGCAGGCCCAGGGCGGCAAGTTCGTGCCGTATAGCCGCTGGACCCAGGACTATATTGCGATCATGGGTGGGCGCTGAGGGTTGCTTCGCCCGCACCGGCCCTATCGCCGGCAAGCCAGCTCCCACTAGTACTGCACAAGTCTCCAGTACTGTGCGGTCCCTGTGGGAGCTGGCTTGCCGGCGATAGGGCCAGTACAGGCAATACAAGAACAACTGAGAGCTGCTTATGCCCCTAGCCGTCCAGTTCACCCAGGTTTCCCGTACCTTCGGCGAGGTCAAGGCCGTCGACCAGGTCAGCATCGACATCATCGATGGCGAGTTCTTCTCCATGCTCGGCCCCTCGGGCTCGGGCAAGACCACCTGCCTGCGCCTGATCGCCGGCTTCGAGCAGCCCACCCACGGCTCGATCCGCATCCACGGTGTGGAGGCCGCCGGCGTGCCGCCCTATCAACGTGACGTCAACACCGTGTTCCAGGACTACGCGCTGTTCCCGCACATGAATGTGCTGGACAACATCGCCTATGGCCTGAAAGTAAAAGGCGTCGCCAGGGCCGAACGCCAGGCCCGCGCCGAAGAAGCCCTGGCCATGGTGGCACTGGCCGACTACGGCGCCCGCAAACCGGCGCACCTGTCCGGGGGCCAGCGCCAGCGCGTGGCCCTGGCCCGGGCACTGGTCAACCGGCCGCGGGTGCTACTGCTGGACGAACCCCTGGGCGCGCTGGACCTGAAACTGCGTGAGCAGATGCAGGGCGAACTGAAAAAGCTGCAGCGCCAACTGGGCATCACCTTCATATTCGTCACCCACGACCAGACCGAAGCCCTGTCGATGTCCGACCGGGTCGCTGTGTTCAACCGCGGCCGTATCGAGCAGGTCGACACGCCGCGCAACCTGTACATGAAACCCGCCACCACCTTCGTCGCCGAATTCGTCGGCACCTCCAACGTGGTGCGTGGCGAGCTGGCGATGGCCCTGAACGGCAGCCCGGCGCCCTTCTCGATCCGCCCCGAGCACATCCGCCTGGGCGACCCGGTGGTCACCAGCCATGAGGTGCAGGTCAGCGGCCTGTTGCGCGATGTGCAGTACCAGGGCAGCGCCACCCGCTACGAGCTGCAGCTGGACAGCGGCCAACTGCTGGCGGTGACCCAGGCCAACGACCGCTGGCAGGCACAGGCACAGGCCTGGCAGCCGGGGCAACGGATTCAGGCGCACTGGCCGCGTGAGGCGATGACGGTGTTGCAGGAAACCGAGGCCCACTGACATGAGCACACTGCGCAGCCTGTCCAACCTGCTGTACCGGCGCCCCAACCTGTACCTGGCGCTGCTGTTGATCCCGCCGCTGACCTGGTTCGGCGCCATCTACCTGGGCTCGCTGCTGAACCTGTTGTGGCAGGGTTTCTATACCTTCGACGACTTCACCATGGCGGTGACCCCGGAACTGACCCTGGGCAACTTCGCCGCGCTGCTCAACCCGTCGAACTTCGACATCATCCTGCGCACCCTGGGCATGGCGGTGGCCGTGTCGCTGGCCAGCGCGGTGCTGGCCTTTCCCATCGCCTACTACATGGCGCGCTACACCAGCGGCAAGACAAAGGCGTTTTTCTACATCGCGGTGATGATGCCGATGTGGGCCAGCTACATCGTCAAGACCTACGCCTGGACCCTGCTGCTGGCCAAGGGCGGCGTCGCCCAGTGGTTCGTCCAGCAGCTGCATCTGGATGCGCTGCTGCAAGCCGTGCTGACCGTGCCGGGGGTGGGCGGCAGTACATTATCCACCTCGCACCTGGGGCGCTTCATGGTGTTCGTGTACATCTGGCTGCCGTTCATGATCCTGCCCATCCAGGCCGCTCTGGAGCGCTTGCCGCCTTCGCTGCTGCAAGCGTCGGCGGACTTGGGTGCGCGGCCCGGGCAAACCTTTGTGCAGGTGATCCTGCCGCTGTCGATTCCGGGCATCGCCGCCGGCTCGATCTTCACCTTCTCGCTCACCCTGGGCGATTTCATCGTGCCGCAACTGGTCGGCCCGCCCGGGTACTTCATCGGCAGCATGGTCTACGCCCAGCAAGGGGCGATCGGCAACATGCCGATGGCCGCCGCGTTCACCCTGGTGCCGATCGTGCTGATCGCGGTGTACCTGTCCATCGTCAAGCGCCTGGGGGCCTTCGATGCACTCTGAAAAAGCGTCAACCGGGCTGCGCCTGGCAGCCTGGGGCGGCTTGTTGTTCCTGCACTTCCCGATCCTGATCATCTTCCTGTACGCGTTCAACACCGAAGAAGCCGCGTTCAGCTTCCCACCCAAGGGTTTTACCCTGAAGTGGTTAACCGTGGCCTTTGCCCGGCCCGATGTGCTGGAGGCCATCAAGCTATCGCTGCAGGTGGCCTGCCTGGCCACGCTGATCGCCCTGGTGCTCGGCACGCTGGCCTCGGCGGCGTTGTACCGGCGCAGCTTTTTTGGCAAGGAGAGCATTTCGCTGATGCTGATCCTGCCCATCGCCCTGCCCGGCATCATCACCGGCATCGCCCTGCTCTCGGCATTCAAGACCCTGGGCATCGAGCCGGGGGTGTTCACCATCGTGGTCGGCCACGCCACGTTCTGCGTGGTGATCGTCTACAACAACGTGATCGCCCGCCTGCGGCGGACCTCGCAAAGCCTGATCGAGGCCTCGATGGACCTTGGCGCCGATGGCTGGCAAACCTTCCGCTACATCATTCTGCCCAACCTTGGCTCGGCGCTGCTGGCGGGCGGCATGCTGGCCTTTGCCCTGTCGTTCGATGAAATCATCGTCACCACCTTTACCGCCGGCCACGAACGCACCCTGCCGATCTGGCTGCTCAACCAGCTCAGCCGCCCGCGCGACGTGCCGGTGACCAATGTGGTCGCCATGCTGGTGATGCTGGTGACCATGCTGCCGATCCTTGGCGCCTATTACCTGACCCGCGGCGGCGAAAGCGTCGCGGGCAGTGGCAAATGACCCTGGAGGAGTCTCCGATGCAAACGCAGATGCTGATCAACGGCCAACTGGTCGCGGGCGAAGGCCCGGCCTGGACCGTGCTCAACCCGGCCCTGGGCAGTGCCCTGGCGCAAATCAACGAAGCCACCGAAGCCCAGGTGGACAGCGCCGTGCGCGCCGCCGACCAGGCCTTCGACAGCTGGTCGCAAACCAGCCCCAAGGAGCGCTCGCAGGCGTTGCTGGCGCTGGCCGACACGATCGAAGCCCATGGCGATGAACTGGCGCGGCTGGAATCGCAGAACTGCGGCAAGCCATTGAGCGCCGCACTGAATGACGAAATCCCCGCGATTGCCGATGTGTTCCGCTACTTCGCCGGTGCCGCGCGTTGCCTGGGCGGCTCTGCGGCGGGCGAATACCTGCCGGGCCACACCTCGATGATTCGCCGTGACCCGGTGGGCGTGGTGGCCTCGATAGCCCCCTGGAACTACCCGTTGATGATGCTGGCATGGAAGATCGCCCCGGCCCTTGCGGCCGGCAATACCGTGGTGATCAAACCTTCGGAGATGACCCCGTTGACCGCCCTGCGCCTGGGCGAAATGGCCCGGGAGCTGCTACCGCCTGGCGTCTTGAACATCCTCTTCGGCCGAGGCCAGACAGTCGGCAACCCGCTGGTCAACCACCCCAAGGTGCGCATGGTGTCGCTGACCGGTTCGATCCCCACAGGCGCACATATCATCAGTGCCACCGCCGACAGCGTGAAACGCATGCACATGGAACTGGGTGGCAAGGCCCCGGTGCTGGTGTTCGATGATGCCGACATCGATGCCGCCATCGACGGCATCCGAACGTTCGGCTTCTACAACGCCGGCCAGGACTGCACTGCAGCCTGCAGGCTGTATGTGCAGGACGGTATCTACGAACGCTTTGTCGAGCGCCTGGGTGAAGCAGTCTCCAGCCTGAAGGCCGGCCTGCAGGAAGCAGAAGACACCGAACTGGGGCCATTGATCAGTGCCCAGCACCGCGACAAGGTCTCCGGCCTGGTGCAGCGGGCCATCGCCCAGCCGCACATTCGCCTGGTAACGGGTGGCAAAGCCATTGATGGCGATGGTTTCTTCTACGCCCCGACCGTGCTGGCCGACGCCCTGCAGGACGACGAGATCGTGCGCAACGAAGTGTTCGGCCCGGTGGTATCGGTGACGCGATTTACCGACGAGGCGCAGGCGCTGGAGTGGGCCAACGATTCCAACTACGGCCTGGCCTCATCGGTATGGACCCGCGACACCGGCCGCGCCCATCGCCTGGCTGCGCGCCTGCAATATGGCTGTACCTGGGTGAATACCCACTTCATGCTGGTCAGCGAAATGCCGCACGGTGGGCAGAAGCATTCCGGGTATGGGAAGGATATGTCGATGTACGGGCTGGAGGATTACACCTGCGTGCGGCATGTGATGATCAAACATTGAGCGTAAAGCCTGGATTGGGACCGGCAGCTCAATCCAGGCGCTTCTACAAGCGGTTCAGCGCATTCCCAATGCCACATCCTTTATCTTGCAGCCATCAAAATGGGATGGGCATCATCCAGCCCTTCAGGCTGCGCAGACTCTGTGGGAGCGGGTTTACCCGCGAATGCGGAGGTAAAACCACCATCGCATTCGCGGGCGTGCCCGCTCCCACAGGTACATCACAGCCCTTGAGTTAGTGCTGTACCTGTGGGAGCGGGCACGCCCGCGAAGAGGCCAGTACAGGTAGCCTCTAGTCGCGTAGGTCTGACTCATGAATCGGGTTGGCCCGGCTGGTCGCGCGCTGGTATTGCGCCGGCCAGGTGGCCTTGTTGCCGCCCAGGTCGTCGTCGGCATGCAGCGGCCAGTAAGGGTCGCGCAACAGTTCGCGGGCGAGGAAGATCACATCGGCCTGGCCGGTGCGCAGGATGTGCTCGGCCTGGGCGGGCTCGGTGATCATGCCCACGGTGCCGGTGGCGATTTCCGCCTCTTTGCGCACGCGTTCGGCGAAACGGGTCTGATAACCGGGGCCCGTAGGGATTTCGGCGTTGACCGACGTGCCGCCCGACGATACATCGATCAGGTCGACACCCAGCGCACGCAGGCGCCGCGCCAGCTCGACGGTTTCATCCGGGTTCCAGCCGTCCTCCACCCAGTCGGTCGCCGATACCCGCACCAACAGCGGTAATTCGGCGGGCCAGGCATTGCGCACAGCCTCGACCACCTGCAGGGTCAGGCGGATGCGGTTTTCGAAGCAGCTGCCGTACTCGTCGCGGCGCTGGTTGCTGAGCGGCGACAGGAACTGGTGCAGCAGGTAGCCATGGGCGGCATGAATTTCCACCACCTTGAAACCCGCCGTCAAGGCACGCTTGGTCGAGGCCACGAAGGCGTCGACCACGTCCTGGATTTCTTCCTTGCTCAATTCACGCGGCGCAGTGTGTTGTGGGTCGAAGGCGATCCTCGACGGCCCCACCGGCTGCCAGCCCCCCTCCTCCAGCTTGACGCTGCCCTGCTTGCCCAGCCAAGGGCGATAGGTACTGGCCTTGCGTCCGGCGTGGGCCAGCTGGATACCGGGCACGGCGCCCTGGGCGGTGATGAAGCGGGTGATGCGTTGCAGCGGGGCGATCTGGGCGTCTTCCCACAGGCCGAGATCTTCGGCGGTGATACGGCCATCGGCAGTGACCGCCACGGCTTCGGTGATCACCAGCCCCGCACCGCCTACGGCGCGGCTACCCAGATGAACAAGGTGCCAATCGTTGGCCAGGCCATCGATGGCGGAATACTGGCACATCGGCGACACAGCGATGCGGTTGGGCAGGGTCAGCTGACGCAGGGTGTAAGGCTCGAGCAGCAAGCTCATGAGGGCACCTCCCAAGGACTCCAATGGTGATCCGGCCCGAGCACTCAATTACACGTCCCTGGCCCGGGTCCGGTCAGTATTCAGACTAGACCAGAATGGTTGGGGGGAAGGTTCCATGGGATTTTGGGGTGTCTGACGTGGGGATGATGGCGCCTGTGAGATCGAGCGCCGCCCGCGCGGCGCATCGCGGATAAATCCGCTCCTTGTATGTTGTGTCTGACCCTGACGAGAGAGGTTATTCTGGTCAGGTTCGAGAAGCACTTCCGGGGAGACCGATCGCTCCTGAAGGCAGGCTTGCCCTGACCTTGTATGTAGAGAGGTCCCCCGCCTCATTGCCCACTACGAAGAGTATCGAGAAGCCGACTAGTCGGACTTCGCATTACAAGGTTGCAGCGGCATGAATTTCGAGGTCGGGGAACCGGAGGCCATTGTTACCTAACTCACATGCGGTGGGAAGAATGAGTGTCTGTGTTGGCGTGGATATCGGTTCGCGTACTTCGATTGCTGGGGTGCGTAAAGATGGGCGCCCTGTCGGGCAATGGGACATCGCCCAGACACCCGCTGGCCGCAAGGCAGCGGTGAAAAAACTGCAGGCCCTCAAACCCAAGACGATCGTGATGGAGGCCACGGGGATCTATTATTTGGACCTCGCGCTTGAGCTGCATGCGGCCGACCTTCCTGTTTCAGTCATCAACCCCAAAAGTTTCCATAACTTCGTCAAGCTCATGCTGGTCAACAGCAAGACTGATGCAATAGATGCTCAGTTGCTAGCCGAGTACGGCGAGCGTATGACGCCGCGCTTGTGGACACCGCCAAGCCCTGTACAGCTTGAGCTCAGGGCCCTCGGTCGGCACATCAATCGGCTGGTAGGACACCGCACCAGGGCGAAAAATGAGCTGCATGCACTGCAGGCGACCGCTACGACCATTTCTATTTTGATCGAGGATCAGGAGGAGGCGATTGCCACCCTGGACACTCGCATTGAGCGCTTTCGTAAAGCAGGACGCGAACTGATCGCCCAATGTCCAACCCTCACCCAGCAATACAAGCAACTACTCGCAGGCCCCGGAATAGGAGAAGTTACGGCACTTGCAGCTTTGGCTGAATTGACCACACTGCCTGAACTGCTCAAGTCCTCTCAGGTAGCACGCCATGCGGGGCTGGATGTTCGACAGACACAATCTGGAACAAGCATCGACAAGCCAGGCCGGCTCGGTAAGAGTGGGAATGCGTATCTACGCGCAGCCATGTATATGCCAGCGTTGACTGCGGTGCGCTGTGACCCTTATGCAAAGGCCTTTTACGAGTCGCTGATCGGTAGAGGCAAGAAAAAAATGCAAGCTATCGCCGCTGTCATGCGCAAATACCTGACAGGTATCTGGGCATGCATGCGCGGGGATGTGCCATTTGATACGGCCAAGCTTTTCAGCTCTGAACACCTCAGAAAAGCTTGACCGCCAACAGAGTATCTACATTTGTTGCAACGTGCCAAACCTGTCAGGCCATGGTTGCCTGCGTTGTTGGCCTGACGATATTTACATGTGAGCGCGACTGCCGCTCCACCAGTCTTGAGTCATGCACCAAGGCTGACAACTATGGCCTCGCAGGCATGGCCACGTTGCAACAAATGTAGGAGCGGATTTATCCGCGATGCGCCGCGCGGGCGGCGCTCGATCTTATAGGCGACATCACACTGAAGGCAGGCAACTGGTAGCCCAAACCGCCGCGACAGCCAAACACCCTGACAAGCATTTCAGATATCCCCTACAACCGATGTATGGCGATTCCCAACCTGAGGAAATACCCTACAAGTCCTGTCGACACCCGCCTGATTGTTACTGGAATCCTGAGTCATTAGCCTTTGCTGGTCGCTGCCATTCAGCGTCCGGGCGTGGAATCCCGATCAATTACCGAGTAGCTGTCGTCATGGCAGTTGTGCGCGGAAGGTCACAAGCCTACCGGGTTTACTCGTAGCCTGGATTCCACACCGCGTACAACTGCCACCCTTCGTGTGGAATCGGAGAAGCAGTCAATCAGTAACCCTACGAGTGATTGATATGAAAATGAC
Organism: Pseudomonas sp. 8_5_2; assembly: GCF_059295255.1. NCBI lineage: Bacteria > Pseudomonadati > Pseudomonadota > Gammaproteobacteria > Pseudomonadales > Pseudomonadaceae > Pseudomonas > Pseudomonas sp. 8_5_2. The sequence goes on along the minus strand of NZ_CM181238.1, from coordinate 1,156,135 downwards.
AATCCCTGATCCACCCCCTCATTTCGATTTTGCTTCCAATAAGCACTTTCATCCATTGTCGCTGGCTTTGGAGATCAAGATGAGCCGGCAGTGAGGTTGGATTTACCGGCCTCTTCGCGGGTAAACCCGCCCCTACAGACCCCCACAAGCATCAAGGCTTGCGCACAACCTGTGGGAGCGGGTTCACCCGCGAAGAGGCCAGGACATCCACTCGAAGTGATTCAGGAGAGGGATCAATGAGCACAGACGACACCCAATTCACTGTCGGCAAAACCACCTTCTTCCAAGGTGAAAACCAAACCCACCCCCTGTTCCGCATCGAAGCCGGCATTCCGTGCCGGGACGCCCGTGATCAGGCATCTGAATTGATGGGCTACGTACGCGAACTGACCATTGTCGGCCTGATGGATGAGAAACCGATGATGATCTGGGCTGCCCACTACCTCAGTGCGATGGCCAAGGCGTTGATGGATGATGCCGAGTTAGGTATGTCGCGTTGAGGTTGGTGTGGTCGTCGTTCGCGTGAAGGCCACCGGGTGTACGCCGACAAGTTTGCAGCGCCTGTGAGATCGAGCGCCGCGCGGGCGGCGCTCGATTTCATAGGCGACATCACACTAAAGGCAGGCACCTGGCAGCCCCAACCGCCGCGACAGCCAAGCACCCTTACAGGCATTTCAGCCCGCCGCACAACCCTGTGGGAGCGGGCATGCCCGCGAAGCAGGCGACTCGGTGGATGGCACCGGCTTCGCCGGTGTTCACGGGTATGCCCGCTCCCACAGGGAAGGCGCATGACTTGAGGGCAAAGCGGTCGCAGTGGGAGCTTGCCGGCGATGGGCTGCAGAGCAGCCCCCGGAACTGCAGTCAGCGCGGCTCCATATGGGCAATCATCAACTGCACACTTTCATTGCCGCGAAACTCGTTCACATCCAGCTTGTAGGCCAGCTCGACCCAGCGCACTGTCGGGTTCGGCCAGACTTCGCGGTCGATACCAAAGGCAATGCCGTCCAGCCGCACCGAACCACATTCGCTCTTGAGCATCACCTTCAAATGCCGCTCGCCAACCACACGCTGCTCCACCAGCTGGAACACGCCATGGAACAGTGGCTCGGGGAAATGCTGCCCCCACGGCCCGGCATTGCGCAGGGCCTTGGCCAGGTCGAGGTGGAACTCTTCCACTGCCAGGCTGCCATCGGACAGCAGACGGCCGGTCAGGTCGTCCTCGCACAACTGGCGCCGCACTTCCTCGTCGAACGCCTCGGCAAACGCCGGGAAATTGCCCTCGGGCAAAGACAACCCTGCTGCCATGGCGTGGCCACCAAACTTGCTGATCAGCTGCGGCTGGCGCGCCGCCACGGCATCCAGCGCATCACGAATGTGAAACCCCGGCACCGAGCGCGCCGAGCCTTTGAGCATGCCGTCACCGGCATCGGCAAAGGCGATGGTCGGCCGGTGATAACGCTCCTTCAGGCGCGATGCCAGAATACCGATCACCCCCTGGTGCCAGTCGGCATCGAACAGGCAAAGCCCGTACGGCATGGACTCGACCGGCAGGTCCTTGAGCTGCGCCAGCGCTTCGCGCTGCATACCCTGCTCGATGGACTTGCGGTCCTGGTTAAGGCCATCCAGCTGTTGGGCCATGTCCTGGGCCAGGGCCTGGTCCTCGCACAGCAGGCACTCGATACCCAGGCTCATGTCATCCAGGCGCCCGGCGGCGTTCAGCCGTGGGCCAAGGATGAAGCCGAGGTCGGTCGAGGTGATGCGTCGATGATCACGGCGCGCCACTTCGAGAATGGCTTTCAGGCCCGGCCTGGCGCGGCCGGCGCGGATACGCTCCAGGCCCTGATGGACCAGAATGCGGTTGTTGGCGTCCAGCGGCACCACGTCGGCAACACTGCCCAGCGCCACCAGGTCGAGCAGTTCGCCGATATTGGGCTGCGGCTGCGTTTCGTAGCGGCCGAGGCTGCGCAGGCGCGCGCGCAAGGCCATAAGCACGTAGAAGATGACGCCAACCCCGGCCAACGCCTTGCTGGGAAACTCGCAGCCCGGCTGGTTGGGGTTGATGATGGCGTCGGCATCGGGAAGCTGCTGGCCGGGCAGGTGGTGGTCGGTGACCAGCACCTTGAGCCCGGCCGCCTTGGCGGCGGCAACGCCGTCGACGCTGGAAATGCCGTTGTCCACGGTGATCAGCAGCTGTGGCTGGCGCTGCAGCGCTACCTCGACGATTTCCGGGGTCAGGCCGTAGCCGTATTCGAAGCGGTTGGGCACCAGGTAGTCGACATGGGCCGCGCCCAGCAGGCGCAGGCCCAGCACCCCGACGGTGCTGGCGGTGGCGCCGTCGGCATCGAAGTCACCGACGATGAGGATACGCTGGCGCTGGTCAAGGGCCTGGACCAGCAGGTCCACGCCGGCCTCGATGCCCTTGAGCTGCTGATACGGCAGCAGACGCGCCAGGCTCTTGTCCAGCTCGGCCTCGTTCTGCACGCCACGCGCAGCGTACAGGCGGGTCAGCAAGGGTGGCAGGTTACCCAGCAATGGCAGGGTCGGCGGCAGGGGACGCGGTTCGATACGCATGGGTCGCTTCAGCCACGCTCACCGAGCAGCCACTGCAACTGCACTTCGTGCTGGCCACGGTCGTCAGTCACGAATACCGTGCCTTCGCTGATCATCACGTCCCATTTGATGCTGCGTGGCATATCGGTAGCCAAGGTCTCCAGCACTTCCTGGGGCACGGCGGCGATGTTCAGGTTCTTCAGGTTCTTGACTGCGCTCAACACCTTGGTTTCCCACACACGCAGGCTGCCATACGCCAGCAGGCTGGTGCGTTCGGTGCGACGCGAGCACCAGGTCAGGCGGTCGGCATCGGGTTGGCCCACTTCGATCCAGTGCAGCACGCGGTCATCCAGGCTTTTTTCCCACAGCGCCGGCTCGTCGACATCCGACAGGCCACGACCGAACGACAGGTTCTCGTTGTACCACAGCGCGTACGCCAACAGCCGGACCGCCATGCGCTCTTCCGTTTCCGATGGGTGGCGGGCGATGGTCTGCTTGACGCTTTCGTAGACGTTGCGATCAAGGTCAGTCAGATTCAGTTCGAACTTGTAGGTGGTGGACGGCTGGGCCATGGTCGACGGGCTTCGTGCAAAAGAAAAGTGCAACAGTCTAACCTATCCACACCCTGCATGCGCCGCAGCAGTACCCGGCGCTACCGACCTATGATAAAACCACGGCTCTGCCCAGTTGCCACGGATGCCCCATGCCTACGCCCAGCAAACCCCTCGCCGGCCTCAAAGTCATCGAACTCGGCACCCTGATTGCTGGGCCGTTTGCGTCGCGCATCTGTGCCGAGTTCGGTGCCGAGGTGATCAAGGTCGAGTCGCCCGATGGCGGCGACCCGTTGCGCAAGTGGCGCAAGCTGTACGAGGGCACGTCGCTGTGGTGGTTCGTGCAGGCCCGCAACAAGCAGTCGCTGACCCTGAACCTCAAGCACCCCGAAGGCCGAGACATTCTGAAGCAGTTGCTGGCCGAGGCCGACATCCTGATCGAGAACTTTCGCCCGGGCGTACTGGAAAAGCTCGGCCTGGGCTGGGATGTGCTGCATGCGCTGAACCCGCGCCTGGTGATGGTGCGCCTGTCAGGCTTTGGCCAGACCGGGCCGATGAAAGACCAGCCAGGCTTTGGCGCCGTGGGCGAGTCGATGGGCGGCCTGCGCTACATCACCGGCTTCGAAGACCGCCCACCGGTGCGCACGGGCATTTCCATCGGTGACTCGATTGCCGCCCTGTGGGGGGTGATCGGCGCGCTCATGGCTTTGCGCCACCGCGAAGTCAACAACGGCCAGGGTCAGGTGGTGGACGTTGCGCTGTACGAGGCGATCTTCGCCATGATGGAAAGCATGGTCCCGGAGTTCGACGTGTTCGGTTTTATCCGCGAGCGCACCGGCAATATCATGCCGGGCATCACCCCCTCCTCCATCCATACCAGCGCGGATGGCAAACATGTGCAGATCGGCGCCAACGGCGATGCGATCTTCAAGCGCTTCATGCAGGCCATCGGCCGCCCCGACCTGGCCGACGACCCTGCGCTGGCCAGCAACGACGGCCGGGACCTGCGCCGCGACGAGCTGTACGGAGTGATCGACCGCTGGGCCAACAGCCTGCCGCTGGAACAGCTCATGCAGGTGCTGACCACGGCCGAAGTGCCGGCCAGCCGCATCTACTCGGCCGAAGACATGTTCAGCGACCCGCAGTACCTGGCACGCGAGATGTTTCTGCAGGCGAAGCTGCCCGATGGCAAACCGTTCCGCATGCCCGGCATCGTGCCCAAGCTGTCGGACACCCCAGGCTCCGCCGAGTGGGTCGGCCCGGCACTGGGCGAGCACACCGAAGCGCTGCTTGGCGGCCTGGGCTACGACCCAGCGGCCATCGCCAGCCTGCGCAAAGCCGGCACGGTCTGACCCTGGCGCTGCCCGGCCCCATGCGCGCTGCCCGCTGCTTACGCCGACTGGTCCTGCTGTGCGGGCTTCTGCCCGCATTGCTGCTGCAGCCTGCAAGCGCCAGAGAGCGCCTGTTCTGGCTGGTGCGTGACCTGCCGCCGTTCACCATCTTCGAAGGCTCGGAGAAAGGCCAAGGGGTGATCGACCAGTTGCTGCCCATTCTGATCGGGCAGATGCCCGAGTACGACCACAGCATCGTGCGGGTCAACCGCGCCCGTGGCATTCAGATGCTGCAAGACCCCAACAGTTTCACCTGCGACCCGACCCTGCTGTGGACCCCGGAGCGCGCCAGGTACGTGCACTTCTCCATGCCGTCGCTTGGTGTGTTGAGCGGGGGGCTGGTGCTGCGCCGGGAAAACCAGGCACTGGTTGAGCCGTTTCTGAGTGGGCAGGACGTGGACCTGCTCGCGCTGTTCAAACAGCCGGCACTGAAGCTGGGCATCGTTGCAGAACGCAGCTACGGCACCCAGATCGATACCATTCTGGGTCAGTTGCCCGGTACCTCGCTCAGCCGTCATTACGGCAACGACGCTACCGCCAACCTGCTGCAGATGCAGCAACTGGGTCGCCTGCGCATGGTGCTCGGCTACTGGCCCGAAGTGCGCTACCTGATCCAGCAACAAGGCGGGTCACTGACCGAGTACCAGTTCCATCCGGCGCAGGGCGTGGAGCGCTACCAGTTTTTGCATGTGGGGTGTTCCGACAGCCCGCTGGGGCGTGCTGCAGTGGCGCATATCGACCAGCTGTTGCCTGCGCTGCGCCACGATGTGCTGCCTGGGTTGTATGCGCGCTGGCTGGACCCTGCGTTGCGGGGAGACTACCTGGACGACAGCAAGCGCTTCTTCGAAACCCAATAACTGCCTGGCTGCGGATAAAAGAAACCCCGGACGCTGGGGAGGACGCCCGGGGCCAAGCGAAAGCCCTTCAGGACTTCCCGTGACAGCCATGCCAGCACCGGAGCAAAGCACTGGCTGGCTGCCCTACTGTGTCTGATACGCCACTCAGGCAAAGGTTCCCTGGGGTTGTTGGCGTTGCTGCAGGGCGGCGATCACACAGGGCTGCAATCGCCCTTCGGCTATCTGCAAATCACGGTGCAGACCATCCACCAGATCGATCAACAGGCGTTGCTCCTGCAACTGCCGCTCGCTGACCGTACGCCGCAGGGTGATGCCGGCGAGGCGGTCGTGAACGGTCAGTTGGCGATTACCGCTGGCATCGGCGAGGCCGAGGTGGGTCTGATAGGGGGTCAGTGCGTCGTTGAGCAGTCTGCAGATTCTTTCCATCCGTATCACTCGCTGCGTGGTGGGATATAAAGCAACTGACCAGCAAGCGCAGCGGAAAGTTCGCCACGCTGTGGCGGGTTCACTGAGCATGCGGGGCGGACATGACAGTTTGAATACGCCGCCCCTGGCCCAGTTGCAGAGCACTCAGCGCCTGTTGCAAGCGGGGCATCGACAACGGCCAGGGCAGCTCGGCCAGCACCCATAGACCGCGTTTTCTGGCCTCATCGGCGAGGTTGCGCTGCCTGGGGGTCGGCTGGCCGACAAATAGCAGAGCGCGGGGCTGTTGCTGCTGGGCGAGCAAGGCAAGGCCGGAGCGGGTTGGCATGGCATGGTCGATGACCAGCAGATCAGGGCGGCGTGCCGCATCAAGGCAGGCGTCGGTGCCCTCGCTCAGGCGCACATTGAAGATGCCCTGGGCATTGAGGGCCTGATGCAGGAGGATCTGGTGGGATGGGCGAGCCTGGTGGATCACCACGTAGGGCTGGTGCATGAGCCGCTCCTGGTGTGAGGACCGACTACGGTAGGCGTTGCGCTACGCGCACCTGAATAGGACGTTTCTGAGGGAATTGAAGGAAAAGACTGATAGTTCCGGGACTGCTACGCAGCCCATCGCCGGCAAGCCAGCTCCCACACGTATTGCACATGATCTCGGGTCTATGCGATCAAGGTGGGAGCTGGCTTGCCGGCGATGGGCCGCAGCGCGGCCCAGGCTATTACAGCGGCTTGCCGCGGTTGCCGTGCTGGCTGACAAAGCTTTGCACAGCCTTCAGGTCATTGGCCAGCACGGTGCAACGTTCCTCACGGCTGAACAGGTCGCTGAGGTGCGCCGGCAGCTCCAGCGCCCTACCTACACCGGCCTTCTCCACCGCTTCAGGGAACTTGACCGGGTGCGCAGTGCCCAGCACCACCATCGGCGTGTCCAGGCTGCGGCGGCATTCGCGGGCGGCCTTGACGCCGATCGCGGTGTGCGGGTCGAGTACTTCACCGGTGGCAGCGAACACTTCGGCGATGGTCTCGCAGGTCTGCTCGTCGCTGACGGCCAGGGAGTCGAACAGCTTGCGGGCTTCGGTCCAGCGATCTTGCTCGACGCTGAAGCCACCGCCTTGCTTGAAGTTAGCCATCAGCTCGGCGATAGCCGCACCATTGCGACCGTGCATGTCGAACAGCAGGCGCTCGAAGTTGGACGAGACCATGATGTCCATCGACGGCGACAGGGTGGCGTGCAGGGTTTCCTTCACGTACTGGTTGCCGCTCATGAAGCGGTGCAGGATGTCGTTGCGGTTGGTGGCGACCACCAGCTGGCTGACCGGCAGGCCCATGTTGCGGGCCAGGTAACCGGCGAAGATGTCGCCGAAGTTGCCGGTGGGTACCGAGAACGCCACCGAGCGCGCGGGGCCGCCCAGCTGCAGGGCCGCGTGGAAGTAGTAGACGATCTGGGCCATGATCCGCGCCCAGTTGATCGAGTTCACGGCCACCAGGCGGGTGCCTTTGAGGAACGACTGGTCAGCGAAGCTGGCCTTGACCATTTCCTGGCAGTCATCGAAGTTGCCTTCGATGGCGATGTTGTGAATGTTGTCGCCGAACAGCGTGGTCATCTGCCGACGCTGCACTTCCGACACGCGCTGGTGCGGGTGCAGGATGAAGATGTCGACGTTGTCGCAACGGCGGCAACCTTCGATGGCGGCCGAACCGGTGTCACCGCTGGTGGCGCCGATGATCACCACGCGCTCGTTGCGCTTGGCCAACACATGGTCGAGCAGGCGGCCGAGCAGTTGCAGGGCGAAGTCCTTGAACGCCAGGGTCGGGCCGTGGAACAGCTCCAGCACCCATTCGTTGCTGTTCAGCTGACGCAGCGGGGCAACCGCAGCATGGGCGAACTCGCCGTAGGTTTCTTCAAGGATTTTCTTGAAGTCGGCATCGGCGATGCTGCCTTCGACGAACGGGCGCATCACACGGAAAGCCAGTTCGTGATACGGCAGGCCGGCCCACGAAGCGATTTCTTCCTGGGTGAAGCGAGGCAGGTTTTCCGGGACGTACAGGCCGCCGTCACTGGCCAGGCCAGCCAGCAGTACGTCTTCGAAGTTCAGGGCCGGTGCCTGGCCGCGGGTACTGATATAGCGCATGGTGCAAACCTTCGATGCTGAGGCCGGGGCCACGCTGGCGGCCCGACGGCGCTATGTGTTAGTTGAGCTGTTCGACGCGAATGCGCACGACCTTGCCGACCACGTCCTGCAGGGCTTCCAGGGCGACGATGGCGTCGTTGATGCCCTGTTCGACCACACGGTGGGTCAGCAGGATCATCGGCACCAGGCCGTCCTGCTCCTCGGCTTCCTTCTGCATGATCGACTCTATGTTGATACCACGCTCCGAGAGGATGCTGGCCACCTGGGCCAGTACGCCCGGGTGATCCTTGGCCTGGATGCGCAGGTAGTAGGCGCTTTCGCAGGCCTCGATCGGCAGGATCGGGTGAGCCGACAGCGAATCAGGCTGGAAGGCCAGGTGCGGCACGCGGTTTTCCGGGTCGGAAGTCATGGCACGGACCACATCGACCAGGTCGCCGATCACCGACGAAGCGGTAGGCTCCATGCCAGCGCCGGCACCGTAGTACAGGGTGGAGCCGGCGGCATCACCGTTTACCATGACCGCGTTCATCACGCCGTTGACGTTGGCGATCAGGCGATCGGCCGGGATCAGCGTCGGGTGCACGCGCAGCTCGATGCCCTCGGCGGTGCGACGCGCCACGCCCAGGTGCTTGATGCGGTAGCCCAGGGCCTCGGCGTAGTTCACATCAGCGGTGGTCAGCTGGGTGATGCCTTCGGTGTAGGCCTTGTCGAACTGCAGCGGGATGCCAAACGCAATCGAGGCGAGGATGGTCAGCTTGTGCGCGGCATCGATGCCTTCCACGTCGAAGGTCGGGTCCGCTTCGGCGTAACCCAGCGCCTGGGCTTCGGCCAGTACGTCGGGGAAGGCGCGGCCTTTCTCGCGCATTTCGGTGAGGATGAAGTTGCCGGTGCCGTTGATGATGCCGGCCAGCCAGTTGATGCGGTTGGCCGACAGGCCTTCACGAATGGCCTTGATGACCGGAATACCACCGGCCACGGCCGCTTCGAAGGCGACGATGACGCCCTTCTCGCGCGCCTTGGCGAAGATTTCGTTACCGTGTACGGCGATCAGCGCCTTGTTGGCGGTAACCACATGCTTGCCGTTTTCGATGGCCTTGAGCACCAGGTCACGGGCCACGGTGTAGCCACCGATCAGCTCGATGACAATATCGATCTCCGGGTTGCTCGCAACTTCGAACACGTCAGCGGTAATGGGGGTACCGGTAATCTGGCAGTTCGGGTTCTGCGAGCGCATGGCAATCTGGGCCACTTCAATACCGCGCCCGGCACGGCGGGCAATCTCCTCGGCGTTGCGCTGAAGTACATTGAAGGTTCCGCCACCGACGGTCCCCAACCCACAGATGCCTACTTTGACCGGTTTCACTGTGAACTCCCCATTGAACGGCCGACACTTCGCCGACCGTGAAACATGCCGTCACCCCATGACGACGGCGTACTGAATTGTATTACTTGGCAAGTGCCAGCTTGGCGACCTGCGGTGCCGGCTGGTAGCCCGGAATGACCTGGCCGCTTTCCAGGACGATGGCTGGCGTGCCATTGACGCCGATCGACTGGCCCAGCTGGAACTGCTTGCCCACCGGGTTGGCGCACTTGGCCGCCTTGATTTCTTCGCCTTCGACCATCTTGTCCATCGCCCCGCGACGGTCGCTGGAGCACCACACGGCCTGCAACTGCTGGTCACCTGCCGAGCCGAGGCCCTGGCGCGGGAAGGCGACGTAGCGCACTTCGATACCGCGACGGTTCAACTCAGGCACTTCGGCATGCAGCTTGTGGCAGTACGGGCAGGTGGTGTCGGTGAATACGGTGATGTGTGACTTGGTCTCGCCCTTGGCAGGATAAACCACCATCTCGGCGGCTGGAATGCCATTGATGAGCTTGGCGATGCCCAGGCGTTCGGTTTTTTCAGTCAGATTGACCGGCTTGCCGTCCTGGATCTGGAACAGGTAGCCCTGCATCACGAACTGGCCGTCGCCGCTGGCGTACAACACGCGGCCACCCTGCAGCTTGACCTCGTAAAGGCCGCTGACCGGGCTGCTGGCCACGCTTTCTACAGGTACTTCCAGCTCGAGGTTCTGCAACGATTTACGGATGGCCTGCTCGGCACCGGCGTTGCTATCGGTTGCCGCAGCAACGGCAAAAGTACTGGCCAACGCCAACGCGGCGGCGGCGAAAAACTGGGTCACGCGCATGGGAACTCCTGAAGGCGGACAGGGGCCGGAGGGCGCCACCTGCGGAAAATACGCGGTGGCCGTGCGGCCCTTGGTGCAAACCGCCCAAGCCTACCACATCACACCGCCGGTGAAGGGCCTTGCAAGGACCGGTCGGCAGAACATGAAAAACATTCATCCACGCGGGTGGTGCTGGGCATGCAGTTGCTGCAAGCGGGCCTTGGCGACGTGGGTGTAGATCTGGGTGGTGGACAGGTCACTGTGGCCCAGCAGCATCTGCACCACGCGCAAGTCGGCGCCATGGTTGAGCAGGTGGGTGGCGAAGGCATGGCGCAAGGTGTGCGGCGACAGCGGCTTGTCGATGCACGCCACCCGGGCATGCTGCTTGATGCGATGCCAGAAGGTCTGGCGGGTCATCTGCTCGCCGCGCTGGCTGGGGAACAGCACATCGCTGGGGCGCCCGTTGAGCAGCTCGGCGCGGCCGTCGCGGGTATAGCGCTCCACCCACAGCACCGCTTCTTCGCCCATGGGCACCAGCCGCTCCTTGCTGCCCTTGCCCATTACCCGCAGCACACCCTGGCGCAGGTTGACCTGGTCCAGGGTCAGGCTGACCAGTTCGGTAACGCGCAGGCCGCAGGCGTACAGCACTTCCAGCATGGCCCGGTCGCGCTGGCCGATGGCTTCACCCAGGTCCGGGGCCAGCAGCAAGGCTTCGACGTCCGCCTCCGACAGCGACTTGGGCAATGGCTTGCCGAGCTGTGGCATGTCGATTTGCAGGGTCGGGTCGACGGCGACCAGCTTTTCCCGGAGCAAGTAGCGGAAGAAACCACGCAGCCCGGACAGGAAGCGCGCCGTCGAGCGAGGCTTGTAGCCTTGGTCGATGCGCCAGGCCAGATGATCGAGAATCAGGTCGCGGCCAGCGTCGGGCAGGGATACCGAATGCGCCTGCAGCCAGCCGTTGAACAGGGCCAGGTCGCTGCGGTAGGACACGCGGGTGTTATCGGACAGGCCTTTTTCCAGCCACAGGGCGTCGAGGAACTGGTCGATCAGGGGGTGGTCGAGGGCAGACATGAAATCTCGGTGGCAAACGACGAAATGGCGCTTAGTCTTTCATAACAACGCCGGCATAGGGAGGCCGCATGAACGAACAGCAGATCCTTCTCAGCGTCGGTGGCATTGGCGCCGCGGCACTCGCCTGCCAGTGGCTGGCCTGGCGCCTTAAGCTTCCAGCGATCCTGTTTCTGCTGCTGGCCGGCATCGTGGTCGGGCCGCTGCTCGGCTGGCTCGACCCGCAGGCACTGTTCGGCCCATTGCTGATGCCGCTGGTTTCACTGGCGGTGGCGCTGATCCTGTTCGAGGGCAGCCTCACCCTGCACCTGTCACAGTGGCGCGAGATCGGCAGCGTGGTGCACCGCCTTGTCACCCTCGGTGCGTTGTCGACCTGGCTGGTCATCGCGCTGGCGACCCACTGGCTGCTGGGCTTTGAATGGCAGCTGGCAATCCTCTTTGGTGCCCTGACCCTGGTCACCGGCCCCACCGTGATCGTACCGATGCTGCGCGTGGTCCGGCCCAACGCGACGATCGCCAACATCCTGCGCTGGGAAGGCATCGTCATCGACCCGATCGGCGCCTTGCTCGCGGTGGTGGTGTACAGCTTCATCATTGCCAGCGCCGACGGCAATGGCCTGACCCAGAGCCTGGGCACCTTTGCCGGGGTGATCTTCTGCGGCAGTGCGCTGGGCGCTGCGGGGGGCTGGTTGCTGGGGCAGATCATGCGCGAACAGTGGCTGCCGGAATACCTGCACAACCTGGCCTCGCTGGCCGCCGTGCTGGGCATCTTCATTGCCGCCAACCTGATCGTGCACGAGTCCGGGCTGTTGGCAGTGACGATCATGGGTATGTGGCTGGCCAACATGCGCGGGGTCGATGTGCGGCAGATCCTGCACTTCAAGGAAAACCTCAGCGTGCTGCTGATCTCCGGCCTGTTCATCCTGCTGGCCGCGCGGCTCGACTTGCATGCCCTGCTCGGGCTGGGTCCGGCGGTACTTGCGCTGCTGCTGGTGATCCAGTTGCTGGCACGGCCATTGAACGTGTTGCTGTCGACGCTGGGCTCTTCGCTGAACTGGCGTGAACGCGCCCTGCTGGCCTGGATAGCACCACGCGGCATCGTCGCCGCGGCGGTGTCGGCCATTTTTGCCATTCGCCTGCACGAGGCTGGCCATCAGGATGCTTTGGAGGACTACCAGGCGCTGCATGGCGAGCGCGCTCATCTGCTGTTTGCGCGTGATGCCCACGGCTGGGTGCATGTTTCAAGCCCCGACAACCCGCTGGCCCCACAGCCCGGCTGGACCCTGGTGGCACTGGTCGAGCCAGCCCCCGTCAGCGAAACGGCAGTTGCTGCAGGTTGAGATTCAGGCTTGCGGCAGCACCGGCACCGGGCGCTTGTCCTCATCGATGGCGACAAAGCTGAACACGCCATGGATCGCGCGCTCGCGGCCATCGAGGTACATGTTCTCGACGAACACGTCGACCTGCACCTGCAAGCTGGTGTTGCCCACCTTGACCACCGAGCCTACCAGCTCAACGATAGAGCCGGCGGGGATCGGGTGTTTGAAGTCGATGCGGTCGGTGGACACGGTCACCAGCGGCAGGCGACAGAAGCGGGTGGCGGCAATGAACGATACTTCGTCCATCCAGGCCAGGGCGGTGCCGCCGAACAGGGTGTTGTGGTGGTTGGTGGTGTTGGGGAATACCGCCTTGGTCACGCGGGTCACCGACAGCTCGGTGCGACGCTGGATTTCCTGGTCTCGGGTAGTGCTCATGGGCTACTCCATCGTAAGGCGGGCGTGCCAGTGCACACCCTTCGCGGGTAAACCTGCTCCCACAAAAAAGCAGCCCGAAGGCTGCTTTTTTCTCGCTAGGCGGCCTGGGCCACCGGGCAAACTGTACTCAGGACAGTTTTTCCTTGATGCGAGCGGCTTTGCCGGACAGGTCACGCAGGTAGTACAGCTTGGCTTTACGCACGTCACCACGACGTTTCACGGCCAGGCTGTCGATCTGCGGGCTGTAGGTCTGGAAGGTACGCTCTACGCCAACGCCGCTGGAGATCTTGCGCACGGTGAAGGCGCTGTTCAGACCGCGGTTACGCTTGGCGATAACGACGCCTTCGAACGCCTGCAGACGGGAACGCTCACCTTCCTTCACTTTAACCTGGACGACTACGGTGTCGCCTGGTGCGAAGGTCGGGATTTCCTTGCTCATCTGCTCGGCTTCGAGCTGCTGGATGATCTTGTTGGTCATGCTGTGCTCCTAAGATGGATACGTGATCCACCATCGATACGTTTAACTATCGTCCCGCTCGCGGAGATATTCCTCGAGCAGCTTCTTCTCTTCTCCAGAAAGTGAGCGACTTTCCAGAAGATCGGCGCGTCGTTCGAAGGTCCTACCAAGGGACTGCTTCATCCTCCAACGCCGGATATGTGCATGGTTGCCACTTAGCAACACGTCGGGAACACGCTGATCCGCATACACCTCAGGTCGGGTGTAGTGCGGGCAATCGAGCAGACCGTCGGTGAAGGAATCCTCTTCCGCCGAGTCCACATGCCCTAAAGCTCCGGGCAGCAGCCGCGTAACCGCATCGATCAGTACCATGGCCGGCAGCTCGCCACCGGAAAGCACATAGTCGCCAATCGACCACTCCTCATCGACATGAGCCTCGATAAAGCGCTCGTCGATGCCTTCATAACGACCGGCGATCAGGATCAACGATTCCTGTTCGGCCAGGCCTTTGACCGCCTGCTGAGTCAGCTTGCGGCCTTGCGGCGAAAGGTAGATCACCTTTGCCGATGCTCCGGTCGCTTGCCTGGCGTTAACCAGTGCGTCTTCCAGAGGCTTGATTTTCATCACCATGCCCGGACCACCGCCAAACGGCCGATCATCCACCGTGTGGTGACGATCTGTGGTGTAGTCCCGCGGGTTCCAGCAAGTCACCTGAAGCAACCCCTGTTTCACCGCACGGCTGGTAATGCCGTACTCCGTGATGGCCGAAAACATCTCGGGGAACAACGTGATGACGTCTACGCGAAGGTTACCCATCGTCTAGAAGTCCGCGTCCCATTCAACCCGCATCACGCCTGCTTCCAGGTCGATTGCCAGCACGCATTGCTCCGTATAGGGCAACAGACGCTCGCGATCATCCAGGCTGCCTGCGCAGGGTTTGACCACCATTACATCGTTCGCACCGGTCTCCAACAGGTGATCGACCTTGCCGAACAGGTGTTCGTCCTGGTTGATGACCTTCAGGCCTTGCAACTGGTACCAGTAGTACTCGTCGGCTGCCAGGTTGGGCAAAAGGCTCCGCGCAATGCAGATATCGTAACCGCTCAGAAGCCGGGCTTCATCGCGATCCTCGAGGCCTTTCAGTTTCACGACCAGGCCCTTTTGGGAGCCACGACCGCTGACCAGCTCGACCTGCTTTACCTTGCCTTCGTGCCGAAGCGTCCAGCGTGGATAATCCAACAGGTTTTCAATCGGATCGGTAAAGGAATACACCTTCACCTCGCCGCGAACGCCGTGAACCGAAAAAATCTTGCCAACGACGATGAGGTCGTCAGTCTTTTCTGGCGTCGCGTTCATACTGTTCAGGCAGCGGCCTTGGCAGCTTCCTTCAGCAGCTGAGCAACACGCTCAGACGGCTGTGCGCCCTGGCTCAGCCAGTAGGTGACGCGCTCTTGGTTGACCGACAGCTTGACTTCGGCGCCCGATGCGATCGGGTTGAAGAAGCCAACGCGCTCAACGAAACGGCCGTCACGGGCGTTACGCGAGTTGGTCACGGTCAGGTGGTAGAATGGGCGCTTTTTCGAGCCGCCACGGGCCAGACGAATGGTTACCATGTGAACATCGTTCCTATAGTCGGTGCTGCAGTTGATACAGCAGCTGGTACTGCAAATCTGAATGCCAAATAGGCACACGGGTGCCCAAAAGGCCGCATATTCTCGGGGAATACACGGACATTTGCAAATGACTTTTTCGGCAAGGCCATGGCCTACCGTCCAGATTTGCCGGTTGAGCCGCGAAATCCGCGGCAATTGCCCCGCCAGGGCGGGGTTTCTGGGTACCTGCCCGACAAAAGGCAGGCACCCGGAATAGGGGTTACAGCTTGGGCATGCCGCCGCCTGGCATCATGCCGCCCAGGCCGCGCATCATCTTGGCCATGCCGCCTTTGGCAGAGAATTTCTTCATCATCTTCTGCATTTGCTTGTGCTGCTTGATCAACCGGCCGATGTCCTGCACCTGAGTACCGGAGCCCAGGGCGATACGGCGCTTGCGTGAACCGCTGATCAGGTCGGGGTCGCGGCGTTCGGCCGGGGTCATGGAGTTGATGATCGCCTCCATCTGCTTGAACTGCTTCTCGGCCGCGCCCTGGGCGTTGCCCATCTGCGACAGATTCACCCCGCCGATGCTCGGCAGCTTGTCCATCAGGCCGCCCAGGCCGCCCATGTTCTTCATTTGTTGCAGCTGGTCGCGGAAGTCTTCGAGGTCGAAGCCTTTGCCTTTCTTCAGCTTTTTGGCCAGCTTGTCGGCCTTGGCCTTGTCGATGGTCTGCTCGGCCTGCTCGATCAGGCTGAGCACGTCACCCATGCCGAGGATGCGCGAAGCGACGCGGTCAGGGTGGAACGGCTCGAGGGCTTCGGTTTTTTCACCCATGCCGATGAACTTGATCGGCTTGCCGGTGATGGCACGTACCGACAGCGCGGCACCACCACGGGCGTCACCGTCGACCTTGGTCAGCACCACGCCGGTCAACGGCAGCGCCTCGCCAAACGCCTTGGCGGTGTTGGCGGCGTCCTGGCCGGTCATGGCGTCGACCACGAACAGGGTCTCGATCGGCTTGACCGCGGCGTGCAGCGCCTTGATCTCGTCCATCATGTCGGCGTCGATGTGCAGGCGGCCGGCGGTGTCGACGATGACCACGTCGATGAACTTCAGCTTGGCTTCACGGATGGCCGCTTCGGCAATGGCTACCGGCTTCTGGCTGATGTCGGACGGGAAGAAGGTCACGCCGATATCGTTGGCCAGCGTTTCCAGCTGCTTGATCGCCGCCGGGCGATAGACGTCGGCGGACACCACCATCACGCTCTTTTTCTTGCGTTCCTTGAGGAAGCGCGCCAGCTTGCCGGCGGTGGTGGTCTTGCCGGCGCCCTGCAGGCCGGCCATCAGCACCACAGCAGGCGGGGCAGCATTGAGGGCCAGGTCTTCGTTGGCCGCCCCCATCAGGCTCTCAAGCTCGGCCTGGACGATCTTCACGAACGCCTGGCCCGGGGTCAGGCTGCGCGACACTTCGGTGCCGACCGCACGTTCCTTGACGCTGTTGACGAAATCCTTGACCACCGGCAGGGCAACGTCGGCCTCGAGCAGGGCCATGCGCACTTCGCGCAGCGTGTCCTTGATGTTGTCTTCGGTCAGCTTGGCCTTGCCGGTGACATGGCGCAGCGTCTGTGACAGGCGGTCGGTCAGGTTTTCGAACATGGTGATCCTTTCAGGCCCAGTAAAAGCCGAGGTTTGTCAGGCGCCCTAGGGGGAATACACACCCGCCGGGCACAGCAAGGCGGCGATTATAGCGAAGTGCGGCGGCGGCGCACACCTTGGGAGATATTCGGTGGCTGTGCCTGCCTGTTCGCGGGTGAACCCCCACCCACAGGATCTTCACTACACTTGTGGCTTGCGCGGTACCTGTGGGAGCGGGTTCACCCGCGAATGCCGTTACGCGGCCTGCCAGTCTTCCTAGAGCGGCGGGATCTATGCCAAACTCCGTCTCTTTAAGGCTCGTCAACCAGGACTTATGGTCTCCTCACCCAGCCTCATCCCCAACCTGATCGCCGCCGGCCTCTATATAGCTGCAGCCGTCTACCAGGGCCTGCACCTGGCCCAGGGTCGCAAGGCCGACAAACGCCTGCTTGCCCTGCTGGGTGCCGTCGCGGTGCTCGCCCAGGCCGGCGCGCTGTTCTTCCAGCTGATCACCCCGCTGGGCCTGAGCCTGGACTTCTTCAGCGCTGCCAGCCTTATCGCCGTGGCCGTCATCGCCCTGACCCTGCTGGCCTGCATGCGCATACCGGTGGAAAACCTGCTGGTGCTGCTGTTCCCGCTGGGCGCGGTGACGGCGCTGCTGGCGCAGTTCGCGCCCCCCGGCACGGTGCCGCTGATCAACGAGGAGCCGGGCATCCTGGCGCATATCCTGTTGTCGATCCTGGCCTACGGGCTGTTCACCATCGCCGTGTTCCAGTCGCTGCTGTTGCTGCTGCAGGACCGTCAGCTGAAGAACAAGCACCCGTCCGGGCTGATTCGCAACTTCCCGCCGCTGCAAACCATGGAAAGCCTGCTGTTCGGCTTCCTCTGGGCCGGCTGGTGCCTGCTGTCGCTGTCGCTGATCTCGGGCTGGCTGTTCCTTGACAACCTGTTCGCCCAGCACCTGGTGCACAAGACTTTGCTGGCCTGTGTCGCCTGGGTGGTGTTCAGCGTGCTGCTGTGGGGCCGCACCCGCCTGGGCTGGCGTGGCCACAAGGCGATCCGCTGGACCCTGGCCGGTTTCTGCCTGCTGATGCTGGCCTATTTCGGCAGCAAGCTGGTTCGCGAATTCATTCTGCATATCTGACGGCCGCCCATGGACACCTTGCCGTACGCAACGCTATTGGGCACCTTGGCACTGGCGCTGCTGTGGGCAGCGCTGTTCACCGCCGTGGATGCCGCCCGCCTGCAACTCAATGGCTCGCTGCGCAACGGCGATGACGGTCAACCACCACTGCCAGCCCAGGCGCTGGTGCTTTGCGCCAGCCTGGGCAAGTTGCTGGTGCTGGGCCTGGCGTGCCTGATCGGGCAGCGCTACAGCGGTGAACACGGTTTCTGGCTGGCCGGCCTGGGCGCCGCCCTGGTATTGCTGGTTTTCGCCGAATTTCTGCCCCGGCGCCTGGCCAGGCGCAACCCGCAGGCACTTGTCAGCCTCGGTGTCAGCCTGCTGAAAGCGCCGCTGACACTGCTGCAACCCTTTGCCTGCCTGCTCGACGGCTGCGCGAAGCTGATCCTGCGCCCCTTCCGTGCACAGCCGACAGCAGTTGCCCTGCACGCGCAGGAAGACGACGACACGGATGAAGATGAAGCGCACGAGGCGCCGCGCCACGGCCTGCTCGACGGCCTGCAGTCACTGGACAAGGTCACCGTCAACGACATCCTGGTGCCACGCAACGAAGTGGACGGCATCAACCTCGACGAGCCGATGGAACGCATCATCGAGCAACTTATCGTCAGCCGCCACACCCGCTTGCCCGTCTACCACAACGATATCAACCAGGTCGAAGCGATCCTCAACACCAAGTTGATCAGCCACCTGCTGCCCAAGGCCGAGCTGACCCTTGAGGCACTGCACGGCGCCTGCTACGAGCCTTATTTCGTGCCAGAGAGCACGCCCTTGCAGATGCAGTTGCTGAACTTCCACAAGCAGCAGCGGCGCCTGGGCGTGGTGGTGGACGAGTACGGCGAAGTGCAGGGCATTGTCACCCTGGAAGACATCCTCGAAGAGATCGTGGGCGAGTTCGAGGACGAGCAAAGCCTGGGAAACCCGCACGTGCACCCACAGCCCGATGGCACCTTCGTGATCGACGGCACCGCCTCGCTGCGCGAGCTCAATCGCAGCCTTGGCTGGCATCTGCCTAGCGATGGCGGGCCAAAAACCCTCAACGGGCTGGTGACCGAAGCGCTGGAAAGCATCCCCGAAAGCGCCGTTTGCCTGAAGATCGGCCGCTATCGCCTGGAAATCCTCGAAACAGAGGACAATTGTGCCAGCAAGGTACTGGTGTGGACCGTGACCCGATAGCTATACTCCGGTCACGCTTACCCAGCCCCGCCGCCACGCCTGCTACCCGCACCCGGCGTTACACGGCCAGTCCGCTCCACTGACACGCCCTGCGGTCCTGCTTCAATACCCCGAACAGTGCCCGCCCCGCCCCTACCCCCCTTGGGCTATCGTCAGTCGGGCGCACACAACAACAAAACGCTCCGGCGCCCGCGCGACATGCCTGCCCTTTGCCTGGCACACCGCGCGAGCCATGCCCATGGAGCCGGACCAGACTGTTAGGGACCTACTTAATGACAAGCAGCACCTATGCCCAAGCCCCTGCCGCGCCGGTCAACTCGCCCGCGCGGGTAGCCACCGCAAGCTTCATCGGCACCGCCATCGAGTTCTACGATTTCTACGTGTATGCCACTGCCGCTGCCTTGGTAATCGGCCCGGTGTTCTTCCCGTCCGGGTCGGGTACCGCGCAGATGCTGGCGGCCTTCCTTACCTTCGGCATCGCCTTCCTTGCCCGGCCGCTGGGCTCGGCGTTGTTCGGCCACTTTGGTGACCGTATCGGTCGCAAGTCGACCCTGGTCGCCTCGCTGCTGCTGATGGGTGTGTCGACCACCGCCATCGGCGTGCTGCCGGGCTATGACAGCATCGGCGTCTGGGCGCCGATCATCCTCTGCCTGCTGCGCTTTGGCCAAGGCCTGGGCCTGGGCGGCGAATGGGGCGGCGCGGCTTTGCTGGCTACCGAGAACGCCCCGGAAGGCAAGCGCGCCTGGTTCGGCATGTTCCCGCAGCTGGGCCCTTCGATCGGGTTTCTGGCCGCCAACGGTCTGTTCCTGACCCTGGCCCTTACCCTCAGCGATGAACAATTCCGTGACTGGGGCTGGCGCATTCCGTTCCTGCTCAGCGCCGCGCTGGTACTGGTGGGGCTGTACGTGCGCCTGAAGCTCGAAGAAAGCCCGGTGTTCGCCACTGCCGTTGCGCGCCAGGAGCGGGTGAAAATGCCGGTGGTGGAGCTGTTCGCCAAGCATTGGCGGCCAACCCTGCTGGGCGCTGCAGCCATGGTGGTGTGCTATGCGCTGTTCTACATCTCCACGGTGTTCTCGCTGAGCTATGGCGTGACCACGCTGGGCTACAGCCGCGAAACATTCCTTGGCCTGCTGTGCTTTGCGGTGGTCTTCATGGCCTTGGCTACGCCGCTGTCGGCCTGGCTCAGCGACCGTTACGGGCGCAAGCCGGTACTGATCGTCGGCGGCGTGCTGGCGGTGGCATCGGGCTTTACCATGGAGCCGTTGCTGACCTCGGGGTCGACTACCGGCGTGGCGCTGTTCCTGGCCATCGAGCTGTTCCTGATGGGCGTGACTTTTGCGCCGATGGGCGCACTGCTGCCTGAGCTGTTCCCGACTCACGTGCGGTATACCGGGGCTTCGGCGGCGTATAACCTGGGCGGCATCGTCGGGGCCTCGGCGGCGCCGTTCTTTGCCCAGAAGCTGGTGAGCATGGGTGGGTTGAGCTGGGTGGGGGGTTATGTGTCGGCGGCGGCGGTGATCAGCCTGATTGCCGTGCTGTGCCTGAAAGAGACCCGCAATACCGAGCTTTGAGAAAGCCGGGGCTGCTTTGCAGCCCATCGCCGGCAAGCCAGCTCCCACAGGGATATACAGCCCTAGGGCCTTGTGGAGACCCTGTGGGAGCTGGCTTGCCGGCGAAAGGGCCGCAAAGCGGCCCCTTGGGTCCCGGCTCAGAACTCGACTTTGACCGCCTGCGCTGCCCGGGTCGCCTTGGCCCGCGCGGCTTCGACCGATTCGTCACGCGCCAGGCACACGCCCATGCGCCGGGTGCCGTTGATTTCCGGCTTGCCGAACAGGCGAATGGCGGTATCCGGCTCGCTCAGCGCTGCGCCCAGGTTGGCAAAGCTGGTTTGCTGCGACTGGCCTTCCGGCAAGATCACCGCCGACGCCGATGGGCCGAACTGACGCACGACCGGGATCGGCAGGCCAAGAATGGCGCGGGCATGCAGGGCGAATTGCGACAGGTCCTGGGAAATCAGGGTTACCAGACCAGTGTCATGCGGGCGCGGTGACACTTCGCTGAACCATACCTGGTCGCCTTTGACGAACAGTTCCACGCCAAACAGGCCGCGACCACCCAGCGCATCGGTGACCGCCTTGGCCACGCGCTGCGACTCGGCCAGCGCCTTGGGGCTCATGGCCTGCGGCTGCCACGACTCCTGATAGTCGCCCTTCTCCTGACGATGACCAACCGGCTCGAGGAACGTAGTACCACCGACGTGGCGTACGGTCAGCAAGGTGATTTCGTATTCGAAGTCGATAAAGCCTTCGACGATCACCCGGCCTTTGCCGGCGCGACCGCCTTCCTGGGCGTAGTCCCACGACGTCTGCAGGTCGGCATCGCTGCGCAGCAGGCTCTGGCCCTTGCCCGACGAGCTCATCACCGGCTTGACCACGCAGGGGTAGCCGACATCGGCCACGGCCTTGGCGTAGTCTTCGAAGGTGTCGGCAAAGTGGTACGGCGAGGTCGGCAGATCCAGCTCTTCGGCGGCCAGGCGGCGGATGCCTTCACGGTTCATGGTCAGCTGGGTGGCGCGGGCGGTCGGCACCACGTTGAAACCTTCGTTTTCCAGCTCCACCAGGGTGGCGGTGGCGATGGCTTCGATTTCCGGGACGATATAGTGCGGCTTCTCGGCCTCGATCACCGCGCGCAGGGCAACGCCATCAAGCATGTTGACCACGTGGCTGCGGTGCGCCACTTGCATTGCCGGGGCATTGGCGTAGCGGTCGACGGCGATCACTTCGACGCCCAGGCGCTGCAACTCGATCACCACTTCCTTGCCCAGCTCGCCACAGCCGCAGAGCAGTACACGGGTCGCGGTGGGCGACAAGGGGGTTCCGATACGGGTCATTTCAGGTCCTCGAAGGCATCCGGGGCCGTACCAGGCGTGGCACTGCCCGCTGAAAAAGGACCGCTATTCTACACCATCAACCGGCCACGGCAGCCCGCCGGGCGCGAAATGCCATGGCCAGCCACACGGCAGTGACACCGGCGAATTTCGAGGCCATGGCGGTGCCGATCACCGCAGGGGTCAGGGCGCCGATCATGCCGAAGAAGATGAACGTGTCCACCGGAATACTCAGCGCCGAACTCAGCCACAGGCGGTCGCGCAGTGGCCGGCGGGTGATGCTGAACACCAGCCAGTCGATCAGCTCGGAAATGAAGAACGCAGTGGCACTGGCCAGGGCGATGGCCGGCTCCGAGGTCACATAGGACAGCACCAGGGCCACCAGCATCGCGACCAGCGCGCCATGGCCGAAGCGGGTCTGCACCATGTCACGCAGGATAAACACCAGGCCGCCCCAGGCAGACCAGATGATGTCCAGGTGCGGGGCGCTGGAGAACGCGAAGTTGATCAGCACTACGCTGCTGATATAGGCAATGAGATAGAACATGGGCAGTGACCGTCGGGCAAGCGGCACAGATTACTTGATTTTCAGGTCAATGGCAGCTTGATCAAGCAGGTGTGTTACCTGCACTGGCCCTATCGCCGGCAAGCCAGCTCCCACAGTGATCGTGCAAAACCTCAGGCCACATGGACTACCTGTGGGAGCTGGCTTGCCGGCGATGAAGCCAGCACTGTGTTCAGCCTCCGATAATCAGGCCGGCCTCCACTGCCCTTTCATGGCAGCGTTTCAGCACCACCCGGCGCTCGTCGTTGTCCATCCGACCCCAGCGGCCAATTTCGGCCACGGTACGCTGGCACCCGGTACAGATATCCTGCTCATCCAGCGCACAGATGCTCACACACGGCGAGGCCACCGGCCGCTCTGCAACTTCACTCATCATCAACCACCAACTCCTGCGCATAACGCCGGGCATTGTGCACGTAATGCGCAGCGCTGGCTTCGAGCATGCGCATCTGCTGCTCGGTCAGCTCACGCACCACCTTTCCCGGCGAGCCCATGACCAGCGAACCATCAGGAATTTCCTTGCCCTCTGCGATCAGCGCATTGGCGCCGATGATGCAATGCCTGCCAATGCGCGCGCCGTTGAGGATCACCGCATTGATGCCGACCAGGCTGTAGTCGCCCACCGTGCAGCCATGCAGCATGGCGTTGTGGCCAACGGTCACCCCTTTCCCCAAGGTGAGCGGCGAGCCCATGTCGGTGTGCATCACCGTGCCATCCTGGACATTGCTGCCCTCGCCGATGTCGATCAGCTCGTTGTCCCCGCGCAGCACCGCGCCAAACCACACGCTGGCATCAGCATGCAGGCGAACGTTGCCGATCAACGTGGCGTTAGGGGCGGCCCAACTGGTGGGGTGACACTCGACCCGCAGGTCGCCCAGGCGGTATTTCATGAAGGTTCCTCAGGCTAGGACACAGTTGGCAGGGTTGGCCCCGCTCAGATTTCGATATAACGCTCGGGCGGCTGGTGCAGGCTGATGCCGGCATCGAACAGCAGGTTGACCAGCTCGACGATCATGATCGCCGACAGCCCCCAGATCTTGTATTCGCCGTAACGATAGCTGGGCACGTACCAGCTACGCCCCTGGTAGTCGATACGGTGGGTATGGTCACGCGGGTCCTGGCGGAAGAATTCGAGCGGCACGGTGAATACTGCCGCGATCTCGGCGTCGTTGGCGCGGTATTCGACAAAGTCCGGGATTACCCCGACGAATGGCGTCACTTTCAGACCATGCAGCGATATCAGCGGGCTGAGCGGGCCCAGCACTTCGACCAGGCCGGGCGGCAAGCCGATTTCTTCTTCGGCTTCGCGCAGCGCAGTGAATACCAGGTCTGGGTCTTCGGGGTCGCGACGACCACCGGGAAAAGCCACTTCACCACCGTGGGTGGACAGGCCCTTGGCGCGCAGTGTCAAGACCAGTTCGGGCGCTTCGCTGCGAGTAATGGGCAAAAGGACCGCCGCTTCCGGAAACCGTCGGTCGGTTTCCAGTGACGCGGGTTGGTGGTTGCTCATTCGGCGAAGTAGCTCGTCCAGCATTGCGCACGCTCGTATCCAAGGCCTGTCTTGCATGATGCACCAAAGCCGCGAAGCACCCAAGCCCCGCGCACTTGCGACGGCCCGGCAGGCACGCCAAGATAGCCTTGAGCAAAAGGACCCCCCTATGAAATTCTGCAGCGCGTGTGGCCAGCCGGTCACTCAGCGGATCCCCGAGGGCGACAGCCGCCTGCGGTATGTCTGCGACCATTGCCAGACCATCCACTACCAGAACCCCAACATCGTCGCCGGCGTGCTGCCGACCTGGGGCAGCCGGGTACTGCTGTGTCGGCGTGCCATCGAGCCGCGCCGAGGCTACTGGACCTTGCCCGCCGGTTTCATGGAGAACGGCGAAACCCTCGACCAGGCCGCCCGTCGCGAAACCGTAGAGGAAGCCTGCGCCAGGGTCGGGCCGCTGAGCCTGTACCGGCTGTTCGACCTGCCGCACATCAACCAGGTGCATGTGTTCTTCCGCGCCGAACTGGCGGACCTTGATTTTGCGGTCGGTGTCGAAAGCCTGGAGGTGCAGCTGTTCGAAGAGCACGAGATACCGTGGAGCGAGCTGGCTTTCCGCACCGTCACTCTCACACTAGAATGCTACTATCGCGACCGCATCGGGCAGCACTACCCCATAGGCCATGAATACCTGCCGCCGATGACCGTCCCGACCACCACCTAGAACCCTTCAGGGATACGTTACATGCGCTGGTTGCTTGCCTTTTTCTGCCTTTGCGTTACCTCGGTGTCCCAGGCGGCCTTCACCGAGACCATCGTCCGCAAGCCCCTGCCGGCAGCGCAAACTCCGTCGCCTTCGCAGCAGGCCATGCAACCGCTGATCGACAAGGTACTGGTGATCAAGTCCGAACGCCGCCTGCAGTTGATCAGCCGTGGCGAGCCGCTGAAAACCTACCGTATCTCGCTGGGCAAGCAGCCCAAGGGTGCCAAGGAACGAGAAGGCGACAAGAAAACCCCCGAAGGCCTGTACTGGCTGGACTGGCGCAAGCAAAGCGACCGTTTCAACCTGGCCATGCACATCAATTACCCGAACATCAGCGATGCAGCCCGCGCCACCCGTGAAGGGGTGAGTGCCGGCAGCATGATCATGATCCATGGCACGCCGCTGAACGATGAATACCCGGAATGGTACTTCCATACCCTGGACTGGACGGACGGCTGCATTGCCATGCGCAACCGCGACATGCAGGAAGTGTGGGAACTGGTGCGCGATGGGACGTTGATCGAGATTCGGCCCTGACCTAGCGACCTGCAGCAGGCTCTGCAGGTCGAAATCCGTACATCAGTTGCCTACCAGTGAAGGTTTCGCTGCCCTGCCAACGCTTGCGGTCCGAGCCACTGTGCACCACGCAACAACGGCGTCAGCGCCGCCTCGGGCTGCAATTCGAACACTACCTGCGCCTGGCGCTGTTGCAGGTCGGCCTCCAGGGTCAATTGATGCTGGCTCTGTTGTGTCAGATGCCCACGCAGGCGCCAGCCGCTGGCGCAGTCGATTTCCAGCCAGCCCTCGCCCAAACCCAGCGACCACGGGGCGCTCAGTGCAAGGTCGGTGACCGTCAAGCGGCCCTCGCTGGCTCTACATTGGCGCCCTCCCCCCTCCAGCCGTATCGTCCCCTGCCACTGGCCAGCCAGGCGGTAGTCCGTGAACGCCGTAGCCTGGGCACCCATTGGCACTGCCTGCAACTGCCAGCGCCACGGCCAGCCTTCGGCGCGCAACTGCCAGGTTTGGCCCTGAAAGCCCAACTGCAGGTTCGCCTGCAAGCGCCAAGGCTGCACCGCCCAGCGCAAGGGGCCGACCACCCCCATCTGTTGCGCCTCGCCTAGCCACAGGCTGCCACTGACATCACGCATGGGCAGGCCAAACGCACGCGCCACCCAGCTGGCCGGCAGTTCGACCAGCAGCGTCAACACGAAGACCAGCACAACCCATGCCGCTGCCCGACGCCTCATGGTTGAACCACCAGATCAAAACCCAACCCCTTGCCCTCTCGCTCCATGCCCCATTGCAAGGGCTGTAGGCCCTCTGCTCGCAACATCTGCAACCAGCCTTCCAGCTCGCGTCCATCGACCACCTGGCCGCGCAGTTTCCAGGTGCTGCCCTGCGCATCCACCTCAGCCAGTTCAATCCCCCGTGCCTGGGCCGATTGGCGAAGCCGCTCCAGGTTCAACCCAGGCCCGCCCTTCAGGCCGGCAGCCTGCTCGGCCAAAGCGCGCCACTGGCTGAGCTCTCGCCATTGCGCAACACCTGCGCGCAGGGCCAGGAAGGCCAGCAACAGGGCTATCAGTACCCAGGCGAAGGCCAATCGATGACGTTGCAGCCATTCGCGGTTCATGAGGTCGCTCCCAGATCGAACACCACCTGCCCACCGTTCACCTGCACGGAGGCGCCGGCAGCGCTGGCCATGTCCTGCCAAGGCGGCGCACTGCCCTCGCCCTCCAGGTGCAGGTGCCAGCGCTGGCCATCAAAGCGCACCGCCAGCAGACGCCAGTCGGGGTGGCTGCGCAGCCACGCCTGCAATGCCGATTGCAGGCCGTGCAGCTGGCGGCTGTGCAGTTGCTGTTGCAGTTCGCTTTCGCGCAGGCGTTTGAGGGCTTGCGCGGCATGCCGCGGGCTGGCCTGCTCGCCGGTTACCGCAATAACCTGGCTGCGCCAGAGTTGCGCCTGACGCCATTGCTGGTTCAGCCACAGGCCGCTCCATACAGCGGCCAGCACCAGGCAGGCGGCGAGCAGACGTCGTTGTTGCCGCGACGCCAGCGGCAACGCTTGCGTCCTGTAGGTGCGTTCGAACAGGCCGGGCAGTTTTTCCAGCACTGCGAATGTGCTTGGCCAATTGCCGCTCAGCGCCACCGTCTGTAGCTGCGCCCACGGCTGCCGCGGCACGTCACCCAGCACTTGCGGCCATGCCAGCCAGTGCTCCTGCCCGTCCTCGGCCAGCCCTTTGTACAACGACACACCAGGTGTGCGCTGCCATTGCCAGGCGCTACCCGGCTCAGGCGTGGGCAGCAGTTGCAACTCTGCCCAGCAGCGCTCGACCTGCAAGCCCCATGCGGCACACTGCCCACGCCAGTCTTCCAGTTGCTGACGCGCGACCACCAGCAGGCGAAGGTGCCCAGGCTCACGGGCCAGGCAGGCGCAGGCGACCTCCTCGGTGGCCTGCAGCAGGCGGTCTTCGAGCAACAACGGCCACTCTTCGCGCTTGAGCCCGGGTGGCGCCGGCACCCGGAAACGGCTGCTGGCCTCGGCAGGCAGGATCAATGCCACGCGAGCCTGGAGGTTCGCCGGCGGCTCGCCCTGCCCTTCATCTTGCACGTTACTGCCCGCAACCAGTGCCCAGTGCCAGACCGGGCCCGGGCGCAGCAACAGCCAAGGCTGTGGCGGTGCATGCCGCCGCCATTCAAACTTCATGAGCGCCCCCAAGGGAGGGCGAAAGTGCAGACATAGGGTGCTCCGTCACGCTGCAGTTCCACACGCACGCCACGCCCGGGGTGCGCGGGTTGATCGGAAGGCCAGGCCAGCCAGCGGCCGCCCTGGTAATACAGGACATTCATGGCGCTGACCCGCTCCAGCCGCTCGCGTCGTACCCAGTGTGGGGCCGTGGCGGCGTACAGGTCGGCCGAGCTTTCCAGCAGCAGGCGCTGCTCGCGGGCGTCCAGGCGCAGGCGCTGACGTTGCAGGCGCGAGCCGCCTTCGGCCTCGGGCAGGCCGGTAGTAGCGACCCACAGCAATTGCTTGCTTGCCGGTTGCCAGTCCAGCCAGCGGCTGGTCTGGGGCAGGCGCTGCTCATAGACGCGGCGCAGCACCGGGCTGTCGAAACGGCGCTCCAGGGCCAGGCAGAAATCCAGCACCGAGGTTTCCTGGGTAGTCACTTGCAGGCGTTCACGTACCTTGAGCCACCCGTTGACCAGCGCGGCGAGCATGATGCCGAGCAAGGCGGTCAGGGCCAGGGCGACCATCAGTTCGATCAGGGTCAGGCCGGCCTGGCGGTGTTTCATGGGTTGATTCTCGGATTTGATGCTTGCACTGAGCCCTTGCAGGAGCAGCCTTGTGCTGCGAAGAGGTCCGACCGACTGACAGAAGTCCATTGGGCACACTGGCCTCTTCGCAGCACAAGGCTGCTCCTACCGGAACCGCGGAGGATTGGCGAATTTTTCATGGGCGCTCCAGGAACACGGTGTATTGGCCCAGCGGCAGGCGCTGGTCGCGGTCGGCGTACAGCTGCAGCTCGCCACGGCGCAAGTCGCGCACGCCGGTGCGCCGCAGTTGCATTTGCCAATGGCACAACTGGCCGCCCTGGCCAAGTTCGCCGCCGACCTGATTGGCGGCGGGCCAGTACTGCTCGACGGCGAAGCGGGTTTGCAGCTCCCGCGCGCACAGCAGGCCCAGGCGGTGTTGCTGCAGGTTGTCCTGCACCATCAGGCGTTGGCGCAGCACCTGGCTGGTGATCACCGCCAGCACGGCGGCAATTGCCAGGGCCACGGTCACTTCCAGCAGGGTGAAACCGCGCTGTGCCTGCTTCATGGTGCTACCCGCAGGCCGTCGGCCCGGCTCCATGCCCACTGCTGGCTGCCATCGGCCCAGCGCCAGTACACGCTGCCCGGCTGCGACCAGCCGTGTGGCGTGAACAGCAGGCGCGGCTGTGGGCTGGCGGGCCAGTCCGGTTGCAGGCCCTTGGGCCAATCGCCGAGGGCAGTTGCTGCCACCACCCAGCCATTGCCCTCGCGCAGCACGAACTCGGGGCGCTGGTCATTCCAGCGCAGCCCGCGCAATTGCCCGGCATGCCGGGCAAGCGCAGCCTGGCTGCGGATTTCCGCAGCCAGCCGTTGCAGGGCCTGGTCGACACCGGCCTGGCCGCCAAGCCCGGCCACTGCCAGCCCGGTCATCAACCCGGCAATGGCCAGCACTACCAGCAACTCGATCAGGCTGAAGCCACGCTGACGGCGCACCCGTTACAGCGCCCAGTTACCCAGGTCGGCATCCTGCCCTTCGCCGCCCGGCAGCCCGTCAGCGCCCAGCGAGTAGACATCCACCCGCCCATGTTCGCCAGGCATGCGGTACTGGTAAGGGGTGCCCCACGGATCTGCCGGCAGGCGGCGCACATAGCCGTCACTGCGCCAGGCCCGTGGCAACGGCTCCTGGGCCGGCTTTTTCACCAGCGCGGCCAGGCCCTGTTCGCTGCTGGGGAAGCGCAGGTTGTCCAGCCGGTACATGTCCAGCGCCTGCTCCAGCGTGGCCAGGTCGGCCAGCACCTTCTGCTTCATGGCCTTGTCCTGGTTGCCCAGCACGCTGGGGGCGACCACGGCGATCAGCAGGCCGATGATGAAGATCACCACCATGATTTCCATGAGGGTGAACCCGCGCTGGCGATTACGTCGATGCTGCATGGCAATACTCCTTGTGTTCACAGTTGCAGGCCCTGGTTGAGTTGCATGATCGGCAGCAGCACCGCCAGCACGATGAACAGCACCACGGCGCCCATCACCAGAATCATCAGGGGTTCGAACAGCGCCATGGCGGTATCGACCTGGCGGGCAAAACCGCGCTCCTGGTCGTCGGCCACGCGCTCGAGCATGTCGGCCAGGGTGCCGCTGGCCTCGCCACTGCCGACCATGTTCACCAGCAGCGGCGGGAATTGCTGGCTGGCATCCAGCGCACGGTGCAGGCTGGTGCCGCCCTGCACCTGCTGGCGCACCTGCTCCATGGCCAGGCGGATGCGCCGGTTGCCGACGGTTTCGGTCGCCACTTGCAAGGCTTCGAGCAAGGCCACGCCGCTGCCACTGAGAATCGCCAGGCTGCGCGCCAGGCGTGCGCTTTCCAGCACCTGCAACAGGCTGCCGATGCGTGGCAGGCGCAGCAGCAGCTGGTCGCGGCGCAGGCACCAGTGCGGCTTGCGCAATAACCAGCCGCCCAGCACGCCGAGCATCAGCGCCAGCCCCAGCAACCAGGGCCCGGCGTGCACCAGCCCCTGGCTCAGGCCGATCAGCAGCGAGGTAATCAGCGGCAGGCTCTGCCCGGCATGGGCGAACTGCTCGGTGAGCTTGGGCACCACGAAGGTCATCAGGCCGACCACCACGGCCAGCGATACGCCCATCAGCACCGTGGGGTAGATCAACGCGGTTCGCGCCTTGTGCTGCTGGCGTTGTACCTGTTCCAGGTGATCGGCCAGGCGGGTCAGTACCTGGGCAAGGCGCCCGGAACGTTCGCCTGCCTCGACCAATGCGCAGTACAGGCCGGTAAACGGTGCACCCTGGCGCGCCAGGCTGCGGGCCAGGCCGAGGCCTTCGGCCAGCGAACCCCGCAGCGCCACCAGCACACTGTGCAGGGCCGGCTGACGCAACTGGCGCTCAAGTGTGGCCAAGGCATCCACCAAGGGGATGCCGGCACCGGTCAGAGTGGCCAGCTGACGCGTCAGCTCGCACAGCTGGGCCCGGCCAAGACGCTGACGGCGGGGTGGCCGGGTGCCGGACTCATGGCGCTGCAACTGCCGGGCAAACAGGCCCTGCTCGCGCAACAACTGGCGCGCATGGCGTTCACTGTCGGCCTGCAGGCTGGCCTTGTGGGGTTTGCCGGCGAGGTCGACGGCCTGGTAGCGATAGGTCGGCATGGCTCAGCCCTGCACCGCGCGTAGCACTTCGGCCAGGCTGGTCTCACCGCGCGCCAGGCAGTCGCTGGCCATCGCCACCAGGCTCTGGCGGCGGTCGGTCAGGTAATCCTGCATGGCCAGCTCACTGGCACCGGCGTACAGCAGGCCAACCAGCCCGGCGTCCAGTTCGATGAATTCGTACAAGCCCAGGCGCCCGACATAACCACTGCCCTGGCACTGCTCGCAGCCAACCGCATGGTAGCTGCTGCCCAGCGCTGCCAGCTCTGGCCACAGCTCCCGCTCGGCAGGCTGCAGCGGGTGGGCCACGGCGCAGCTGCACAAGCGCCGCACCAGGCGCTGGGCCAGTACCCCGCGCAGACATGAGGCGATCAGGAACGGTTCGATACCCATGTCGCGCAGGCGGGTCACCGCGCCCACGGCACTGTTGGTGTGCAGGGTGGACAGCACCAGGTGGCCGGTGAGGCTGGCTTGCACGGCGATCTGCGCGGTTTCCTGGTCGCGGATTTCGCCGAGCATGATCACGTCCGGGTCCTGGCGCAGGATGGCCCGCAGGCCGCTGGCGAAGGTCAGCCCGGCGCGCGGGTTGATGGCGGTCTGGCCAATCCCGGCGATGGCGTATTCCACCGGGTCCTCGACCGTGAGGATATTACGGCTGCCGTCATTGAGGCTGTTGAGGCTGGCGTACAGCGTGGTGGTCTTGCCCGAACCGGTCGGGCCGGTGGACAGCACGATGCCATTGGGGCGCGCCAGGCAGCTCCGCAGGCCCTGCAGCACAGCCGCCGGCATGCCCAGGTTGCTCAGCGCCAGCAGGCTGGCCTGCTTGTCCAGCACGCGCATCACCACCCGCTCGCCGTGGATACCGGGCAAGGTCGAAACCCGCACATCCACCTCGCGCCCTGCCGCGCGCAAGGTGATGCGACCGTCCTGGGGCTGGCGCTTTTCGGCGATATCCAGGCGCGCCATGACTTTGATCCGCGACACCAGCATGGCCGACAGCGCACGCGGCGGGCGCAGCACTTCGCGCAGGTGGCCATCGACTCGCAGGCGTACCACCAGGCTTTGTTCGAAGGTTTCTATATGGATGTCCGAAGCACGCAGGCGCAGGGCCTGGCCGAACAGGCCGTTGATCAGGCGGATCACCGGGGCTTCGTCGTCGCTTTCCAGCAGGTCTTCGATACGCGGCATCTCGCTCATCAGGCTGGCCAGGTCGACTTGGTCGCCAATGCCCTCGATCAAGGCTGCTGTGGCCGCATCGCCGCCCTGATACAGCTGCCCGAGGCGCTCGTCGAAGGCAGCCGGCTCCAGGTATTCGAGCGCGCAGGGCTGGCCATGCACGCGCAGCAGCTCCTGCAACTGGGCACTGTCGGCATCAGGGCGCAGCCACAGCTGCCAGCCCTGCTCGGTCGGGGCCATGGCTACCCCACTGTGGCGCGCCTGGCGATACGGCAGCATCACCAGTCACCGCCTTCCAGGCGCGCGCGGCTGGAGGGAAACACCTGCAGCAACGGCGTCCCTTGTGCCAGGTCCGGCAGTTGCAGCGGCGTGGTCTGCTGCAAGCTGCGGTACTTGTCTTCACTCAGCCCGGCCAGGCTCGGCCCGTCCCGCAGGATGCGCGGGCGGATGAACACCATCAGATTCTGCTTGGTGTTCTTGCTGGCATCGGAGCGGAACAGCCGGCCCAGGTAAGGAATATCGCCGAGCAAGGGCACACGCTGATTGCTGGTGCTCAGCTCGTCGCTGATCAGGCCACCGAGGATCACCAGGCCATTGTCCTCGACCATGACCTTGGTCTTGATCTCGCGCTTGTTGGTGATCACGTCGCTGGCGGCGCTGGATTCGGCAATCGATGACACCTCCTGGACGATGTCCAGGCGCACGCTGTTGTCGATGTTGATCTGCGGCTTGATGCGCAGCTTCACCCCGACTTCCTTGCGCTCGATGGTCTGGTACGGGTTGGCGTTGTTCTGGGTTACCGAGCCCGTGACAAAAGGCACTTCCTGACCGACCAGGATCGACGCCTCGGCGTTGTCCAGGGTCAGCAAGGTGGGCGTGGACAGCAGGTTGAAGCCGCTTTTGCCCTTTAGCGCATTGACCAGCATGGCGAAGTTGAAGCCGCCGCCAAAGTGACCAATACCTGCCGTGGCGCCGGCAGTGGTCGACAGCAGGTCGCCCAGCGCCTCGCTGTCACCACTGGCGGCAGCCCCGGCGATGTTGGCGATGTTCACCCCGTTGCTGCCGAAGTTGACGATGCCGGCGCCGAACTTTTCATCGGCGAACAGCCATTGCACACCGAGCTCCTGGGCGCTGCTGTCCGATACCTCGGCAATGATCGCCTCGACCACCACCTGGGCACGGCGGATATCCAGTTGCTCGACGATATCGCGGTAGGCAGCCAGCTCGCTGTCCGGGCCGACCATGACCACGGCATTGGTGCCTTCTTCGTACTCCAGGCGGATACCCGAGTCACTGGCCACCGCCAGCGGCTGGTCCTTGCCCTGGCCTTCGCCACCGCCATTGGCCGCGCCTTCGCCGGGCACCGCGCCTTCCTGGCTGAGCCCGCGCAGCACCTTGACCACTTCACCGGCATTGGCGTGGCGCAGGTAGATGACCTGGGTACGGGTGCCGGCGGCTTCGCTGGGGCGTTCCAGCTGATGCAGCAGGCTGGCAATGCGGTCAAGGTTGCTGCGCCAGTCGGTGACCACCAACTGGTGCGCCGCCGGGTAGGGCGTGATCACGCCCACCCGCGGGTCGATCAGCGGCTTGAGGATGCCCAGCACCTGTTCGCTGGCGGCATTGCGTACATTGAAAACCCGGGTGGCCACACTGTCGCTGCCCGCGCCCTGCCCTGCGCCGGTCTCCACCGGCACCGGCTCCAGCCGCGCGACCTGGTCAGGGACGATCTTCACGCTGCCGTTGGGCAGGTCGACGGCGGCATAGCCCTGGGCGCGCAGTTGCGCCAGGAAGATGTCGTAGATGGC
This sequence comes from Pseudomonas sp. 8_5_2, assembly GCF_059295255.1. Classification (NCBI taxonomy): domain Bacteria; kingdom Pseudomonadati; phylum Pseudomonadota; class Gammaproteobacteria; order Pseudomonadales; family Pseudomonadaceae; genus Pseudomonas; species Pseudomonas sp. 8_5_2. The sequence goes on along the minus strand of NZ_CM181238.1, from coordinate 1,122,625 downwards.
ATCGGCGTCGTGCAGGTCGACCGTGCGCACGGTGACCTTGCCTTTGACCCGCGGGTCGACGATGAAGGTAGTGCCGGTGATGCGCGACACGCTGTCGATGAACTCGCCGAGTTCGGTGTCGACGAAGTTCACCTCGTACATCGGCGTGCCGTTTTCATCGAACGTAGGCTCCTCGGCACTCACCCCCGGCACGGCCAGGACCAGGGCCAGGCTCAGCGCAGCCGCCATGCAGTATCTAACAGGCATCGTTCATCCTTGGCGCTTGAAGCCGGTCACGGCAGGGCGTGGCGGCCAGGGCAGGCGTTCACGCCGCCCCTGGTTGTTGAAGATCAGGCCATCGCCATCGATGTCCTGCAGCACGATTCCTGGCGCCAGGCGCTGGCCGCGGGCCAGGGTGCGCACCTGCTCGCCATACCGCAGCACCACCACGCTGGAGCTCAGGGGGTGAGCCTTGAGGCCACCGAGGTAGTGCAGCGGCAGGCGGGTAATGGCGATGCTGCCGTCGTCGACCGGCACCTGCCAGTGACCGACCATCAGCCCCGCTAGCGGGCTGTTCACCCTTGCTGGCGCCGTGGCCGGCTGCGGCTGGCGGCTCAGTTGCAGCACGCATTGGGCGGCCAGCCAGCCGGCCAGGGCCAGGCCAGCGCCGGTGAACAGGCGCGAGGCAACTATCACGAGGCCAACTGCCGTGGATGCCAGCCCGGGTGGCCCTGCACGTAACGCACGTCGGGCAGTTGCAGGGCGGCCAGTTGCCAGTCGCCAGGCTGCCGAGCCAGCCAGGCCTCGACCCGCTGCCAAAGCGGTTCGCCGGCCTGGGTTTCGAACTGCAGGCCAAATGTGCGGCACAGCCCTTGTACCGGTTCCAGGCCGGTGATGCGCTTGCCTTGCGGGCTGTAACTGACATGCCAGGCCTGGCCCTGCCAGCGTGGCAGGTCCTGGCTGTTGTCCAGCAGCAGCGGGTCGCCGAACAGTTGCTCTGCGGCGTTTTCCAGTACTTGTTCCACCTGCCGGGCCGGCGCTTCGACTACAGGTGCCGGGTAGCCACCGGTCAGACTTATCAGGTGTTCGCGGGTGATGCTTGCCCCTGCCGGCAGCGGATAGTCATAACGCAGGCCCGGCAGCAAGACGGGCATGCTGCTGTCGTCAGCCAAGGCTTGATGCAGCAAGCGGTCCCAGCTGCCGCCACGGGTATCGCGGCGCCACAAGGCCTGCGGCGCACGGGCCAAAGGCTGGTCGAGCCAGGCCGCGTGGCCGGCCCGTTGTTGCCGTAATTTCGCCTGCAATTGCCCGACACGTAACAGGGCGGCAGGTGCCAGCTGTTGTTCGAAAGCCGGGAAGAAACGCCCGTCGAACTGCCATAGCCCAGCGACGCGCTGACAGCGCAGGCGGAACGCGCCACTGCCCCGGCAGCCGGCGAACAGCACCGGCACACGGCGCCCGCTGGCCTGGGTGACCGCCACCGGTGCCGGCCACAAGTCCTGACCACGGGCGCACAGCAGGACGTCGATCTGTGCTACCCGCTCGGCCAGCCACAGGCCGGGGCCGGTACCGACATCAGCCATGGCCACTACCAGGTCGGCCTCGCGCCGGGCCTGTTCGAACACCGGCTGCAGCGACTGGTACCACTGTTTCAGGGAGGCTTTCTGGTCCTGTGCGTAAGGGTCGGTGACACCGACCACGGCAATACGGGCGCCGCCGCGCTCGAAGATGTGCAAGGTTTCTACACCCAGCGCCTGGCGTTGCGCATCTGCCAGCCCGGCGCCCAGGGTGATGGGGCCAGCCTGGCGATACAGGCCGGGGCTGCGTTGTGGCCACAGCACGCGTTCGTCGCTGCTGACCCGCACCTCGCTGCCCAGCAGCTGGCTGCCCTGCACCCCGCTTTCGCCTTGGGTCAGGTAGGCCAGGCCACTGCCGTTCCAGCCCTGCCCGTTCTCCAGGGTCAGGCTGTTGCCTGCCCCCGCCTCGCCGCGCAATTGCTCCAGCAACGCGGCCAGCACCGCATAACCGCCCAGTTGGGCAGACGCTGCCTGGCCGGCATCGAGCAAGGGTGCCAGTTGTGGGTAGGCGACGCTGGCGCTGCTGCCGGTCATCCACGGCGCACGGCCCAGGTGGCTGACCGGCCCCAGGCGGGTGGCCGGCACCACAGCCTGGCCAGGCTGGCGGGCATCAAGGGTATCGGCCACATACAGCAGGTCGAGGTGGGCGTGACCGTCCTGCTGCCCAGGCAAGGCGGAACAGGCGCCAAGCAGCGGTGCCAGGGCACCGACACCCATCCAGCCAATCACTTCGCGCCTGTGCACACTGCTTGCCATCGAACCCGCCATCCTTATCCACGCTCATTCAGGGCTCCGGATGTTGCGGCGTTGGCATTACAGTTTGATGGCAGAAATCCGACAGCAATTCCAAATTGGTCTGTAGGCCACGGATCTAAGAACCGGTAGTTTTAAAAGCTCGTTAACATTTCTGCCAATGAATCATCACACTAGCGCTCTAAAGTCGCGGTTTCCTCCAACTCAGCCACAACAAGGACACCCTGATGAGTCGAGATACCGGCGACAACCTGGACCGGAACCAAAGCGGCAACCTGCCGATGGCCAACGTCATGGACGCCTACCTGAGCCGCCGTAGCGTGATGCGCGGCAGCCTGGGCGCCGCCATCGCCATGATTGCCGGTACCGGCCTGACAGGCTGCTTCGACGGTGGTGGCTCCGATCATGATGATCCGGTCACCGAACCACCGGTGACCGAGCCGCCAGTCACCGAGCCGGAAGTGCCGAAGCTGGCGCTGGGCTTCCAGTCCATCCCCGGCTCGCGCACCGACGCCTGCGTCGTTGCCGCCGGCTACAGCGCCTATGTGCTGGCCCCGTGGGGCACACCGATCAACAGCAATGGCAGCCCATGGAAGTCCGACGGCAGCAACACCTCCACCGACCAGGCCAACGCCATGGGCATGCACCATGACGGCATGCATTTCTTCCCTATCAACGGCAGCTCGGAAGACGGCCTGCTGGCGATCAACTTCGAATACATCGACGCCGCCGCCTTGCACCCGGCCGGCCCCACCACCGATGTCAACGGTAAGCGCCCGGTGGAAGAAGTACGCAAGGAAATCAACGCCCACGGCGCTGGCGTGGTGCGCCTGCAGAAAGTCGGCGGCCGCTGGCAGGTAGTCGACAACGACCCGCTCAACCGCCGCTTCACCACCGCCTCGCGCATGGAGATCACCGGCCCGCTGCGTGGCACCGAGCACGTCAAGACCAAGTACTCCAGCGCCGGCACCCACTGCCGTGGCACCAACAACAACTGCGGCAACGGCTACACCCCGTGGGGCACCTACCTGACCTGCGAAGAGAACTGGCCTGGCATCTTCGTCAACAAGGGCACCCGCCCCGAAGACCAGCGCCGCATCGGCGTGGGCACTTCCAGCGGCCAGTACAAGTGGGAAAGCGCTGCCGGTGACAGCAGCGAAGTGGCCGACGAATTCGCCCGTTTCGACGTGACCGTGAAAGGCGCCAGCGCCACCGACGACTACCGTAACGAAGCCAGCACCTACGGCTACATCGTCGAGATCGACCCGTACAACAGCAGCACCTTGGCCACCAAGCGCACAGCCATGGGCCGCTTCCGGCACGAGGGCTGCTGCCCTGGCCTGCCGGTCGCCGGCAAGCCGCTGGTGTGGTACATGGGCGACGATTCGAACAACGAGTACCTGTACAAGTGGGTATCCACTGCCGTTTGGGACGCCGCCGACGCCAGCCCGGCCGACCGCCTGGCCACCGGTGCCAAATACCTGGACCAGGGCAAGCTGTACGTGGCCCGCTTCAATGCCGACGGCACCGGCGTCTGGCTGCTGCTGGACGTGACCACCGCCACCACCGCCGGCAGCACCCTCGGCGCGCTGTATGGCGACCTTCCCGGCATCATCCTCAACACCCGTGGCGCTGGCGATGCCGTGGGCGCCACGCCGATGGACCGGCCGGAATGGACCGCAGTCAATCCGCTGAATGGCGACGTATACCTGACCCTGACCAACAACAGCGCGCGCACCCCGGAAAAAGTCGATGCAGCCAACCCGCGCGGCCCGAACCGTCACGGCCACATCATCCGCTGGCACGACAGCGACGACCAGCTGAGCTTCAGCTGGGACATCTTCGTGTTCGGCGCCAACGCAGCCGGCACCGCCGACATCAACCGCTCGGGCCTGACCGAACTGAACCAGTTCGCCAGCCCGGATGGCATGAGCTTCGATAGCCGTGGTGTGCTGTGGTTCGAGACCGACAACGGCGAAACCACCCTCACCGACTACACCAACGACCAGTTGCTGGCGGTAATCCCCACCGACCTGGTGGATGCCAGCGGCAAGCAGGTGCCGGTGAACGCGCAGAACCAGGTGGACCTGCGCCGCTTCTTCGTCGGGCCGAATGATTGCGAGGTGACGGGGATTGCGTTTACCCCGGACAACAAGACCTTGTTCGTGAACATTCAGCACCCGGGGAACTGGCCGTATACCGACAAGGCTACCGATGCTACGCCAGCTGGGGCCACGGTGCGGCCGCGGGCTTCGACGGTGGTGATACAGCGGGATGATGGTGGGGAGATCGGCACGGCCTGATTTACCAGGCCGCCATTCAGTGGTCGACCGGATTCGAACACCGGTCGTCCATGACCGATCTGGGTAGATTTCCTGATTCAACCCCGCAATCCGGAGCACTAGCGTTGTTGCTCACAAAGCGTATCGAGAGAATGCCCGGATGAGCCGAGACACCACTGATAACCACGACAGAAATCCCAGCCGCAATCCTTCCCTACACGATGTTACCGACGCCTGTTTGATCAAGAATCAAAGAATCCCTGCCGGCGACACAGCTGCCGCCATGGTTGTCGCCATGGGCAAGGGCAGCTGCCTGCGCCAGCCTGACGCCCCTGAGCTAACGGTGCGACCTGCGCCCACCCTGGGCTTCGAATCCATCAACGGCTCGCGTACCGACGGTTGCAGCGTCCCGCCGGGATACACCGCCCATGTTCTGGCGCCCTGGGGCACGCCGCTCAATGAGTTATCACGCCCATGGCGGCAGGATGGCAGCAACACATCCGTCGACCAGGCCAATGCGATGGGCATGCACCACGACGGCATGCACTTTTTTCCCCTCGACGGCAGCTCCAGTGACGGCCTGCTTGCGATCAACTTCGAATTCATCGACCCCCAAGCCTTGCACCCGAATGGCCCTACCACCGACGCTATTGCAAACCGCCCGCCCGAGGAAGTTCGCAAGGAGATCAACGCCCACGGAGCTGGCGTGGTCCGCGTTAAAAAAGTCGCTGGCCGTTGGCAAGTGGTTGAGAACGACCCGCTCAACCGCCGCTTTACAAGCGCCACAGTTATGGAGCTCGCCGGCCCCCTGCGTGGCACCGACCATGTTAAGACCAGATTTTCGCCCACAGGCACTCATTGTCGGGGCACCAATAACAACTGCGGCAACGGCTACACCCCCTGGGGCACTTACCTGAGCGGTGAAGAGAATTGGCCACGCTATTTCGTCAATAAAGCCACGCTGCCAAGCGATCAGGCACGCCTTGGGGTGCGCGCCACGAATAGTGAATACAGCTGGGAGAGTGCTGCCGGTGCCCCTTGTGAAGTAGATGACGAGTTTGCCCGTTTCGACGTTACCCCGACCGGTCCCAGCGCCACCGATGACTACCGCAACGAAGCCAGCACCTACGGTTATATTGTCGAGATCGACCCGTTCAGCGCTACTACCCGCGCCGTGAAACGTACTGCCATGGGCCGCTTTCGACATGAAGGCTGCGGCCCCGGCCGGGCTGTAGCCGGCAAACCGCTGGTCTGGTACATGGGCGACGACTCCAATAATGAATATTTGTACAAATTCGTTTCTGACGCCCTTTGGGACGCAGACGATGCCCACCCGGCTGATCGCCTGGCTACCGGAGACAAATACCTGGACAGCGGCAGTTTGTACGCCGCCCGTTTCGATGCTGACGGCAAGGGTGAATGGCTATTGCTGGACGTCGGCACGGCGACTACGGACGGGAGCACCTTGGGTGCCCTGTATGGTGACCTGCCAGGCATCCTGCTCAATACCCGCGGTGCCGGTGATGCCGTGGGCGCGACGCCAATGGACCGGCCGGAATGGACCGCTGTGAACCCGCTGAATGGCGATGCTTACGTGACGCTGACCAATAACAAGGTGCGTCCGCCGGAAAAAGTCGACGCAGCCAACCCTCGCGGCCCCAACCGCCACGGCCAGATCATTCGCTGGCGAGAGTGTGAAGGCCAGCCAACCTTCAGTTGGGACATTTTCGTATTCGGGGCCAATGCGGCGGGCACGACTGACATCAATCGTTCGGGCCTGACCGAGGCCAATCAGTTTGCCTGCCCTGACGGCATGAAATTCGATAGTCGCGGTGTGCTGTGGTTCGAGACGGATAGCCGCGAGAGCACAGTCACCGAATACACCAACGATCAGTTACTGGCAGTAATTCCCACTCATCTGATTGACACGCATGGCATGCAGGTCCCGGTAAATGCCAAGAACCAGGTAGATCTACGGCGCTTTTTTGTTGGGCCTAACGGCTGTGAAGTAACTGGCATCGCGTTCACGCCTGACAATAAAACGATTTTCGTCAACATCTCGCACCCCGATAACTGGCCCTGCAGCGAAATCGCAACTGACATCCCCCCAGCTGGGGTCAAAGTGCGGCCACGGTCCTCGACTGTGGTGATTCAGCGAGAAGATGGTGGGGAGATCGGTACTGCCTGATCGACCTGTGCGCGGGGGGGGGGCGCTTTGCGGCTCTTTTCGGGGCAAGGCCTTGACTGGGATTGCCCGCGAACAGGCCGCAAAGCAGCCCCGCCCCCTACCAACCCATCGGCTCCCTGCTGCGAACCCGCACCTGCTGCGCCGGCACCCGTGCATGCCATTGCACCACCCCGAGCGCTTCGACCTGGAACTCGCTGCGAATCACCCGCCCCTCCTCCTCGAACGACAGCTGCAACAGAAAATGCCCGCTGTTGAGCAACAAGCCTTCGCTCAACCGTTCAAACGTTTCATCATCCACCGCCCCCAGCGCCTGGCGCAGCGCTGCGGCATCCACATAGCCCGACGCCGGCCGGCCACTGACGATGCGGCTGAGCAATGAACGCGAGTAGCGCCCTTCGTACAGCGCGTCCAGCAGTGGCAGATGCTCCAGCCCCAGGGCATTGGCATTCAGCCGCCAGCCGCTGGTCTGCGGCAACGCACACAGCATCGGGTAACGGGCCTGGCGAGTAGCATCCGGCTCCAGCAACAGGTTCAGTTCGCTGGTGTCGAGCATCGGCTGGTTGGCCGCCAGTCGCGGCGGTTGCTGGCGCAGGTACTGGGCACTCTCGGCGCCTTGCAGGCGGGCGTCGCTGTCGGGGTCAAGCCAGTCGGCCAGGGCATCGACCAGGCGCTCGGCGGCCATGGTGTCACCCAGCAGGTAACGCAACTGCCGTTCGGCGCGTTCCCCGTCGGCGCCAAGCAGCGCGTTGACGTTGAAGCAGGTGTGCTGGTCGCGCACCCGCAGCTGCGCCTGACCGGCGCCAAAATCATAGTTCAGCGGTTGCCCGCGCAACGCCTGCCAGAACAGCGGGCTAAGCCGCCAGGCAGGGTCACGCAGCGCCTGCCCGGCATAGGCAAGGCCAGCCTGCTCCATGGCCCGGGCCTGCACCCGCTGGTGCAACAGGCGCACCTCGTCGACCTGCCGTCGGCCATCCTCCACCAGCCATGCCATGCCCGCCGCCAGCATCGCCAATACCACCATCACCATCAGCAGGGCCGCGCCCCGCTGTTTCCTGCCTCCCATGCGTGCGTGCCTCGCGTGCCGGATAAAAACGCCAGTCAACACGCGGCGTGTTGCAGCTAGATGGCAATGCCAGTTCGTCATGTTCACGTCATCTGGACGAGGCAGGATTAGCCTTCCTTTTCATGGCCTTACAGGAGTAGTCGCAATGGGTGGTATTGGAATCTGGCAACTGGTGATCGTACTGCTGATCGTATTCCTGCTGTTTGGTACCAAACGCCTGAAGGGCCTGGGTAGCGATGTGGGCGAGGCGATCCAGGGTTTTCGCAAATCCATGGGTGGTGACACGGATGCCAACGCCCGCGGCCAGGCACACGTGCAGCAACAGTGCCCACTGACCGGGCAGTCCACACAACCCTCGCAAACGGACCGGCAGGCCTGATGTTCGAGGTCGGCTTCAGCGAGTTGCTGCTGGTGGGCATTGTCGCGTTGCTGGTGTTGGGCCCGGAGCGCCTGCCGGTGGCCGCGCGCACGCTTGGCCGCGGCCTGGGCCAGGCGCGCCGGGCCATGCACGCCTTGCGCACGCAGGTGGAGCGCGAGATTGAGCTGCCAGAGCTGGACAGCGCGCCTTTGCAGCGCCTGGAACACGAGATTCGCCAAGGCATCAGCCTGAATACGCAGCCAGCCGGTGCGGTGGCCGCGGCTGCAGAGCCCAAGGAAAACGCCTCATGACTATTGCCACGGGGCCGGCGGCCAGCATGCCTCTGACCGAACACCTGCGCGACCTGCGCAAACGCCTGGTGCGCTGCCTGGCGCTGGTGGCGCTGGTATTCGCCGGCCTGTTCCCCTTTGCCCAGGCGCTGTACACGTTCATTTCCGAGCCGCTGCGGCGTTTTTTGCCGGAAGGCGCGAGCATGATCGCGACCAGCGTCACTTCGCCGTTCCTGACGCCGTTCAAGCTGACGGCGATGTGCGCGCTGTTCGTCGCCATGCCGCTGTTGCTGCACCAGGCCTGGGGCTTTCTGGCACCGGGTCTGTACCAGCGCGAACGGCGCATCGTGCTGCCGCTGCTGTTATCGAGCATCTTGCTGTTCTATGGCGGCATGGCATTCGCGTTCTTCCTGGTATTCCCGATGATGTTCGGCTTCTTCGCCAGCGTGACACCGGACGGCGTAGCGATGATGACCGACATCAGCCAGTACCTGGACTTCATCCTGGCGCTGTTCCTGGCTTTCGGCCTGGCGTTCGAGATTCCGGTAGCGACGTTTATCGTGGTCTGGATGGGGTTGGCCGATGTAGCCACGTTGCGGCGCAGCAGGCCCTACGTGATCGTGGGCTGCTTTGTGGTGGGGATGATACTTACGCCGCCGGATGTGTTTTCACAGACAATGCTGGCGGTGCCGATGTGGGTGCTGTTCGAGGTGGGGTTGCTGGCTTGTGCCTGGTTGAAGCGGCCTGAGCCCGGCAAGGAGATTGTGGCTGGATCATAGGGCCCTTTCGCGGGTGAACCCGCTCCTACAGAGACCTCACAAGTTTCAAACCCTGTGAAGTACCTGTGGGAGCGGGTTCACCCGCGAAGGCCGTGATGCGGTCTAGAACTCGCCGAGCCGCCAGACTTCATAGGCTGGCGTCTCGTACGGGTGGCTCTGCTTGAGCGCAGCGACGACCTGGGCTACCCGCTCGTCATCCACCACCAGCTCCACCTTCCACTCCTCCACCACCTCGACCTGACCGGTTTGCCCGAGGTACGGCTGGCTGCCGTGCAACGGGCGAAACTGGCCCTGGCCCAGGGTTTGCCAGGCGCAGTGGTCATAGTCACCGATGCGCCCGCCGCCAGCGGCGAACACAGCGGCCTTGACCACTTCAACATGGCTGGCCGGGACGAAGAAGGCGAGCTTGTACACGCCTTAGTTCACCCACACCCGCGCGTTGCGGAACATGCGCATCAGTGCGGCATCTTCCTGCCACTCATCCGGGCGCCAGGAGTTCTGCACGGCACGGAACATACGCTCCGGGTGCGGCATCATGATGGTCACGCGGCCGTCGCGGCTGGTCAGGCCGGTGATACCACGCGGCGAGCCGTTGGGGTTGGCCGGGTAGGCTTCGGTGACCTTGCCATGATTGTCGACGTAGCGCAGGGCCACGCAGCCAGAGACATCGGCTTCCAGCAGTGCTTCTTCGCTGGCGAACTCGGCATGGCCTTCGCCGTGGGCGATGGCGATCGGCATGCGCGAACCGGCCATGCCCTGCAGGAAGATCGAGTTGGACTTCTGCACTTCGACCATGGCCACGCGCGCCTCGAACTGCTCCGAGCGGTTGCGCACGAAGTGCGGCCAGTACTCGGTGCCCGGGATCAGCTCGTGCAGGTTGGACATCATCTGGCAACCGTTGCACACGCCCAGGGCGAAGCTGTCGGTACGCTCGAAGAAGGCCTGGAAAGCGTCGCGGGCGCGGCTGTTGAACAGCGCCGACTTGGCCCAGCCCTCACCAGCGCCCAGCACGTCACCGTACGAGAAGCCACCGCAGGCCACCAGGCCCTTGAAGGCATCGAAGTCGACACGACCGGCGAGGATATCGCTCATGTGCACATCGATGGCAGCGAAGCCGGCGCGGTCGAAGGCAGCAGCCATCTCGACCTGGCCGTTGACGCCCTGCTCACGCAGAATTGCCACTTGCGGGCGCACGCCTTTCTTGATGTACGGCGCAGCGATGTCGTCGTTGACGTCGAAGCCCAGCTTCACCGACAGGCCAGGGTTGTCTTCCTCGAGCAGCAGGTCGAATTCCTGGTCGGCGCAGTCGGCGTTGTCGCGCAGGCGCTGGATCTGGTAGCTGGTTTCGGCCCACTGGCGTTGCAGCATGCGGCGGTCGTCGTCGAACAGCACTTCGCCGTTCAGGCTGATGGACACTTCAGCGTTGTTGACCGGTTTGCCGATCACTGCGACGCACTCTTCGCCCAGGCCAGCGGCGCTGAACTGTGCCAGCACGTCCGGGGTGGCATCCTGGCGAACCTGGATGACCGCGCCCAGTTCTTCGTTGAAGAGGATGGCCGGCACTTCGACACGGTTGTCGGTGAGCGGATCGAGTTGCAGGTCGAGGCCGCAGTGGCCGGCAAAGGCCATTTCCATCACTGTGGTCACCAGGCCACCGTCGGAACGGTCGTGGTAGGCCAGCAGGTGGCCGTCGGCGTTCAGGCCCTGGATCACGGCAAAGAATGCCTTGAGGTCTTCGGCGTCATCGACGTCCGGTGCCTGGGCAGCGATCTTGCCGTAGGTCTGGGCCAGGATCGAGGCGCCCATGCGGTTCTTGCCACGGCCCAGGTCGATCAGGATCAGGTCGGTCTCGCCCTTGTCCATGCGCAGTTGCGGGGTCAGGGTCTTGCGGATGTCGGTGACCGGGGCAAAGCCGGTGATGATCAGTGACATCGGCGAGGTGACGCTCTTCTCGCCGCCCTCATCGCTCCACTGGGTCTTCATCGACATCGAGTCTTTGCCGACCGGAATGGTGATGCCCAGTTCCGGGCACAGCTCCATGCCAACGGCCTTGACCGTGTCGTACAGGCGCGCGTCTTCACCCGGGTGGCCGGCAGCGGACATCCAGTTGGCCGACAGCTTGATGTCGGACAACTTTTCGATCTGCGCAGCGGCCAGGTTGGTGATGGTTTCGCCGATAGCCATGCGCCCGGACGCCGGGGCATCCAGCAGCGCCAGCGGGGTGCGCTCGCCCATGGCCATGGCTTCGCCGGTGTAGACGTCGAAGCTGGTGGCGGTGACGGCACAGTCGGCCACCGGAACCTGCCACGGGCCGACCATCTGGTCGCGGGCAACCAGGCCGGTGATGGTGCGGTCGCCGATGGTGATCAGGAAGCTCTTGCTGGCTACCGCCGGGTGGTTCAGCACGCGCTGGACGGCGCTGTCCAGGTCCAGCTCGCTCGGGTCGAAGTCATCGCCCAGTTCGGCTTCACGGGTAACCGAACGGTGCATGCGTGGCGGCTTGCCCAGCAGCACGTCGAGCGGCATGTCCACCGGCGTGTTGCCGAAGTGGCTGTCGCTTACGGTCAGGTGCGGCTCTTCAGTGGCTTCGCCGACCACGGCGAACGGGCAACGCTCACGTTCGCAGATGGCCTGGAAGCGCTCGAAGTCGACGGCGCTGACCGCCAGCACGTAGCGCTCCTGCGATTCGTTGCTCCAGATTTCGTGCGGGGCCATGCCCGGCTCGTCGTTGGGCACGTTGCGCAGTTCGAAGCGGCCACCACGGCCACCGTCGTTGACCAGTTCCGGGAAGGCGTTGGAGATACCACCGGCACCGACGTCGTGGATGAAGGCGATCGGGTTGTTGTCGCCCAGCTGCCAGCAACGGTCGATGACCTCTTGGCAACGGCGTTCCATTTCCGGGTTTTCGCGCTGTACCGAGGCGAAGTCCAGGTCAGCCGAGCTGGCACCGGTAGCTACCGACGAAGCAGCGCCGCCGCCCAGGCCGATCAGCATGGCCGGGCCGCCGAGCACGATCAGCTTGGCGCCCACGGTGATCTCGGCTTTTTGCACGTGCTCTTCACGGATGTTGCCCATGCCGCCGGCAAGCATGATCGGCTTGTGGTAGCCGCGCACTTCTTCACCGTGCGGGGTGCTGATCGCCTGCTCGAAGGTACGGAAATAGCCGGTCAGCGCCGGGCGGCCGAATTCGTTGTTGAACGCGGCGCCGCCCAGAGGGCCTTCGATCATGATATCGAGGGCGTCGACGATACGCTCTGGCTTGCCGTAGGCCTGCTCCCACGGCTGTTCGAAGCCAGGGATGCGCAGGTTGGACACGGTGAAGCCGGTCAGGCCAGCCTTCGGCTTGGCGCCGCGGCCGGTAGCACCTTCGTCACGAATTTCGCCGCCGGAGCCGGTGGAGGCGCCGGAGAACGGAGCGATGGCGGTCGGGTGGTTGTGCGTCTCGACCTTCATCAGGATGTGCACCGGCTCCGTCACCGCGCCGTACTGGCGGGTTTCAGGGTTCGGGAAGAACCGGCCGGCAACATTGCCGACGATGACCGAGGCGTTGTCCTTGTACGCAGACAGCACACCTTCGCTGTGCATCTGGTAGGTGTTCTTGATCATGCCGAACAGGCTTTTTTCCTGGCCCTGGCCGTCAATGTCCCAACTGGCGTTGAAGATCTTGTGGCGGCAGTGTTCGGAGTTGGCCTGGGCGAACATCATCAGTTCGATGTCGTTCGGGTTGCGCTTGAGGCCCTGGAAGGCATTGACCAGGTAGTCGATCTCGTCTTCGGCCAGGGCCAGGCCCAGGTCGATGTTGGCCTTGGCCAGGGCATCGCGGCCACCGGCCAGGATGTCTACCGAGGTCATCGGCTTGGGCTGGGCGTGGCTGAACATGTCAGCGGCCTGCTCCAGCTGGCCGAGCACGCGCTGGGTCATGCGGTCGTGCAGTTCGGCGGCGATCAGTTGGGCATCAGCGTCGCTCAGGTTGCCGGCGACGTAATAGGCGATACCACGCTCCAGGCGCTGGATCGACTGCAGGCCGCAGTTGTGGGCGATGTCGCTGGCCTTGCTGGCCCACGGCGAAATGGTGCCCAGACGCGGCACGACCAGGAACAGGCGGCCAGTCGGCTCTTGTACCGGCACGCTCGGGCCGTACTTGAGCAGACGGCCCAGCACCTGCTGCTGGTCGGCGGTCAGCTCGCCGTCGACGTCGGCGAAATGGGCAAATTCGGCATACAAACCAGTAACAGCGGGGACTTTCTGGCTCAGTTGCTCGAGTAATTTACCGTGGCGAAAGGCAGAAAGGGCAGGAGCGCCGCGCAGGATCAACATCGTCGGGACAGCCTCAGGAAGGGGTGTGCTTAGAGGCCGTGCATTCTAGCCTAATTCGTTGGCTTTCGGCACCCGCTCTAAGCCATGGCTGCCGGGCGGTGGAACCGGACTTCCGGGTCAAAAATTCCACCTGTTCTCCACGCGCCCTGTAGGAGCGGCCCATCGCGACGCAAGGCCGCTCCTACAGAGGATCAGGCCGCCACTGCACAGAATGTGCTACCAGACAAGCAAACCGTTGTCGAGATATGGCAGCGCCAGTCCTTTGCGTATACTGCAACCTATGTTCGCCCACACTGCTTTGCGCCAGCGTTGCGCCAAATGGCTTTTCGCAACCGGACTCTTTCTGCTGCTCGGTGCCTGCGTTGAAAAACCCAGCACCCTCGAGCGCGTGAAGGAGGATGGCGTGCTGCGCGTGATCACCCGCAACAGCCCGGCCACCTACTTCCAGGACCGCAACGGCGAAACCGGCTTCGAATACGAGTTGGTCAAACATTTCGCCGATGATCTCGGCGTGAAGCTGGAGATCGAAACCGCCGACAACCTCGACGAACTGTTCGATGACCTTGGCAAGCCCTCCGGCCCGGTACTGGCCGCAGCCGGGCTGGTCAGCAGCGAACGGCGCAAGACCCAGGCGCGGTTCTCGCATCCCTACCTCGAAGTCACCCCCCAGGTCATCTACCGCAACGGCCGCCCTCGCCCGACCAACGCCAAGGGCCTGGTCGGCAAGAAGATCATGGTGCTCAAGGGCAGCAGCCATGCCGACCTGCTGGCAGAGCTGAAAAAGCAGAATCCGGGCCTGGAATACGAAGAATCCGACGCCGTCGAGGTGGTCGACCTGCTGCGCATGGTCGATGAAGGCCAGATCGACCTTACCCTGGTCGACTCCAACGAGCTGTCGATGAACCAGGTGTACTTCCCCAACGTCCGGGTCGCTTTCGACGTAGGCGACACGCGTGACCAGCGCTGGGCGGTTGCGCCTGGCGAAGACAACAGCCTGCTCAACGAAATCAACGAATTTATCGACAAGGCGCAGAAAAACGGCACCCTGCAGCGCCTGAAGGACCGCTACTACGGCCATGTGGACGTACTGGGGTATGTCGGCGCCTATACCTTCGCCCAGCACCTGCAACAGCGCCTGCCCAAATACGAAAAGCACTTCAAGAGTTACGCCAAGGTCGAGCAGGTGGACTGGCGCCTGCTGGCCGCCATCGGCTATCAGGAGTCGATGTGGCAACCGGAGGTCACGTCCAAGACCGGCGTGCGCGGCCTGATGATGCTGACCCAGCGCACCGCCCAGGCCATGGGCGTATCCAACCGCCTTGACCCGAGGCAGAGTATCCAGGGCGGCGCCAAGTACTTCATGAAGATCAAGGCAGAGCTCGACGACAGCATCAAGGAGCCTGACCGCACCTGGTTCGCCCTGGCCGCCTACAACGTTGGCGGCGGTCACCTGGAAGACGCCCGCACCCTGGCCAAGCGCGAAAAGCTCAACCCCAACAAGTGGCTGGATGTGAAGAAGATGCTGCCGCGCCTGGCGCAGAAGCAGTGGTACCGGCAGACCAGGTACGGCTATGCCCGCGGCGGCGAGCCGGTGCACTTCGTGGCCAACATCCGCCGCTACTACGACATCCTCACCTGGGTAACCCAGCCGCAGCTCGAAGGCCAGGTGGCCGAGGGCAATCTGCATGTGCCTGGGGTAAACAAGGACAAGCCGGCGGATCAGTCGCCGCCGATGTAAGTCCCGGGTGGCAGCAAGTCCCGCCTCGGGGCGATCAAGAAAACCGAATGGCTGCAACTGATATAACTGCCAGTTTCCCCATGCCTGAAGGCGGGTTAAAACACGCCAGCACCCACGTGCATTCAATCATGGAGAGGATCATGAGCAAGCTGACTTATTTGCTGTGCGCGCTACTTCTCAGCAACGTTGCATATGCCGAACAATCGGCTCAAAGCGTCAACGGCCAGCTGCACCTGAAGAAGAAAAATCAGTCCGTCGCCTGCACCACGTTCGACATCCAGGAGCGAAGCGCGGCCTACATGGGCAACTACCCTTGCAAAAACGATGAAGTTTATGACTTCAAGCTGGAACAGGCAGCAAAACACTCGGTGATCATTCTCGGCGCGGATAACCCCAGGGGTGCTAAAGATTGCCCGCTGGATGACTGGCTTTTCTACCTGGAAGTTACCAGTGATACGCCCCTGGACACCGAGTGGACCTCGATCGCAGATCTGAAACTCAAGAAGACAGGTGAAGACGTCCTCCCGGGCCTGAAAATGCAGAAAAACGATTATGATCACGGGAACATTGCCGGAAAACTTTCTTGCGTAAACACGCTTCCACCCCGTTGAGCGACACCCTGCCCCCTGTTCTGTTCCACCACCGACAGGGGGCATCCTCCCGCCACTTCACAGAGCGACGGTGACAGACTTCATGAATTCTTCGCCCGACGCGCCCTGAAGAATTCACTCAGGATCTGCCCGCACTCCTCCGCCAGCACGCCCCCCTCCACCATCACCCGATGGTTCAGGAAGCCCTGCCCGAAAAACTGGCCTTGGCTCTGCACGATGCCCGCCTTGGGCTCCAACGCCCCATACACCACCCGCATCACCCGCGCATGCACGATCAGCCCGGCGCACATGCTGCACGGCTCCAGAGTCACGTACAGGGTGCTGCCCGGTAGACGATAATTGCTGGCGGACTTCGCCGCCGCGCGCACTGCCACCATCTCGGCATGGGCACTAGGATCGCTATCGATGATCGGCCGGTTGAACCCCTGGCCGATCACCTGGCCATGCTGGACCAGCACTGCACCCACCGGCACCTCGCCCAGAGCCGCACCCGCGGCGGCCAGGTCGAGCGCCAGGCGCATGAATTCCTGATCGCGGCTACGATCGATGATCTGCGGACGCATCAGACCACCGCGATCGCGGCCATCAGGCCGGTTTCCATGTGGTCGATGACATGGCAATGGAACATCCAGGTGCCCGGATTATCCGCCACCAGCGCCACCTGGGCGCGCTCGTTCTTGCCCAGCAGGTAGGTGTCGGTGAACCACGGCTCGGTGATGTCGTGGCGGTTGGAGGCGATCACCTTGAAGCTCATGCCGTGCAGGTGGATCGGGTGCTGGTACTGGGTCATGTTCTTCAGCTCGAAAATGTAGCTCTTGCCCTTCTGCAGCGTGGCTATCGGCCGGTCCGCGCAGGTCTTGTCGGTGATGTCCCAGGCCTGGCCATTGATCTGCCACAGGCTCGGCGGCCGGCCGTTGTCGGTATCCACCGAGACCTTGCCGACCCACTCGAAATTGAAGTTGAGCTTTTCGGCATTCTCCAGGTCCGGCTCGGCCACCGGGTTTGGCGGTAACGCGGCTGGCCAGTCGCTTGGCGCGGCATTGCTGGCAACCGACCGCAATGTGCCCAGGCGCACGAAACCGTCACGCAGGGAAATTTCCTCCCCAGGCTGGGGTATGCGAATCGCCAGGCAGATACGCATGCCCGGGCCCAGCCAGTAGTCGTCGTCGAGTTTGCGCGGCGTAACCGGGTTACCATCGAGGGCGTAGATCATCGCCTCGCAGTTGCCCTTGAGGTTGATGCGGTAGGTCCAGGTGTTGTCGAGGTTGAGCAGGCGCACCCGCACCACCTGGCCGGCAGGCAGCTCAGTCACCGAATCGGCCTGGCCATTGATGGTGATCAGCCGGCCAGCAGTACCATTACGCGCCGCCTCGCGGGGGATGCTGAAGGGCAGCCAGGCGCCCTGCTCGTCCACGTGCCAGTTTTTCAGGCTCAAGGTGCGTTCATGCTTGAAGCCGGTCGGCTCGCGCTCCTCGACGATCAACGGGCCGACCAGACCACGGCCCAGTTCTTCGGAACTGCTGACATGCGGGTGGTACCAGTAACTGCCGGCGTCCGGTACGCGGAACTTGTAGTCGAAGTACTCGCCCGGCTTGACCGGCAACTGCGACACATAAGGCACGCCGTCCATTTCCAGCGGCAGGCGGATGCCGTGCCAGTGGATGGTGGTCTCGACCGGCAGGTGGTTGATAAAGCGTACCCGCAGCCACTCGCCCTGCCGCACCCGCAGTTCGGTGCCCGGCGCCGATGGGCCGAACGCCCAGGCCTCGGTCTTGAAACCCGGTACCAGCTCTACCTCCAGGGGCGCGGCGATCAGCTCGTAGTCATGCCCGGCATTCTCGTCTTCGACCTTGCCCAGCCAATAGCGCGCCGCGCCACCGGCGCCCAGGCCAACCACAACCAGGCCGGTGAGGCCTTTGAGCATTTGTCGACGGGTGAAGGACATCGGTGCGGGTACCTCATGTTCTGCGCAATCAAGCTGCCAGCAGTGGCTGGCGATGAAGGGCGAATACGATACACCTGCAAATGGGAAAGATTAAGTGAACTCTCCGGATTGCGCCTGCCTGGAGCGTTAATTACCGCCTGTTTGCCAGCCCCCAAGCGCACGCTGCGGCCCTCATCAAGCCGTGTGAGATCGCCCATGCTTCTTTCCGATACGCAGCAACAGGACCTGAAAACACTCCAGCAAATCGCCATGAAGCTGAGTACCGCCTGCCCGGACATGCTGCAGATGGCCCGCGACACGGCCCTGACGCTATTGGCCGAACATCAGCTCGACGACCTGGAGCCAGACCAGGTGTACTTTCATCGCTTCCACCAGGCCACCAGCAGTCCGCGCACATTCACCGGCTGGCAACATGACACCCAACCCTCTCAAACCCTCACCCTTGTCCAGCTGGTCATGCGCCGCTTCAGCGTTGCCGAGCAAGACGCCAGCGACCTGCTAAGCACTTACTGCGGCTTCTACAGCAAGGGGCCGGGCGAGGCTGCCTATGACGAGCGCAACGAGATCAGGCTGTTGCCAAAGGATGCGCTCGACTACTTCTGGAGCATCGATTTCAGCAGCCTCTTCGACCAGCGCGCCCGCGATTTCTGGACCCGACATGGCGACGATTACCGCACGCTGGCAAAAGCCACATTCCTGGTCAAGGCACTCGAAACCCAGGCGCATGCGGGCAACAAGGCCTTGGCCGCCCGCGTTCGGCTGGCCGCCGAGGCCTTGGCCGGAAAGCGCGACGGCGCACCCACCCTGGCGCATCTGCAGCAAACGAATCTGCCGCCGGCAGGCATGAAGGTCCTTGCCTTCAGCCTCGGCGAGCGCATTTCCAGCGACATCCTCAGAATCGTCATGGCTGACGGCTACCAGCTGCTGTATCTGCCCGGTGAGGCCGAGGCGTTTCGATTGTTCGCCAACGACCGCGAGCTTCACGCCTGGGTCCTGGCAACCACCCTGACGCCTGCCGGCAAAGCACGCCTGACCAGCCACTTCCCGCTTGCCTGCCATCAAGAGTCCTCGTTGATCAAGGTCGCGGACTACCTCGCTCACTGGACCAACACCGGCTTGGCTGCCCTGCTCGACCTGATGAGGCGCCAGTGGGATGCGCTCGAGGTGGGCGGGATCAACACCCTCGGCAAACCCTTGCATATGGACGCGTTCAGCTATCTTCACAAGGCTGCCCAGCAGCGCATGACCGACGATGCGGAGTTGGCGCTGCGCTCCAACGCAGACCTGCGCAAGCAATTGTGGCTCGGCTACCTGAGTGCCGCCAACACGGTTTTCGGGCCCCTGACAGCGCTGGCGTGGCCGGTAGCATTGGCAGGAGTGGGCGCCGGGCTGGTCGAGATCGGCCTGGATATCGATCAAGCCATCAACGGACATACCAGCGCTGAACGCCAGGCAGGCGTGCAAAACGCCATCTTTGCGGTGATCAACACCCTGATGATCGGCCTCGCAGGGGCCACTGACGCCGGCGCGCCAGCCTCCGAAACGGGCGCAGCTGGCCCGGCCCTCGAACCGCCGATCGCGCCTGACCTACCCGTAGAGCATGATTTCCCCGAAGAATTGCAGCCTGCGACCCCGCAAGAAATCGAGACCTGGGTGCCCAAGGCATTCCAGCCAGGCGAGCTGGACAACCAGTTGCAGGCCCTGCAAAGCAACGACATCGTGGCAACCAAAGCGGGCAGAGGGCCGCTGGAGGGCGTACACCTGCAAAACGGCAATTTCTATGCAATGGTCGGCGACCTGACTTATCAGGTGCGCTTTATCCATGAACTGGAGACGTGGGTTATCGTCGACCCCGAAACGCCATTCTCTTTCCGCCAGGCAATTCCCATCGTCAGGGATGTCGATGGCCGCTGGCAGCCCCATGAGCGTATGGGCCTCAAAGGTGGCACGCCGCGCTTTCTGCTCAAGGCCTGGGGGCGTCTACGGCCAAGGCCGCAACTGCCCCCTTTGACACTGGAGCTTTATGATATTGCCGAGCCAGAACGGTCCGAGTTGAAACCTTTCGCGCTTACTGGAGCAGGCGCACAACTGATGCGAGACCCATACGGCAGCCCTCTCAACAGGGCATATCATCAAGCGCTTGGGCAGATGACACGCGACGTGGAAATTTTCTATGACCAGCTCCGACTGCCAGAGCGCCCAGCGATTCCCAATATCCCGCAAGGGGCTGATGCTCGGCAGATAATCGGTAGCCTGTACGAAGAGCACCAAGGGCTGGTGATGGGTGAGTCGCACATCGAGGATGGCGCAAGGCAGTTCTTGACGAGGAATATGAAGCAGTTCAAACGCCAAGGGGTCAAGGTGCTGTACTCCGAGCACTTCATGGTCGATTACCAACAGGCCGACATGGACATGTTCAACCGAACAGGCGTACTGCCGGCAGACTTGAAAACCTACGTGGAGACCTGGGACGAAACTGCGGCGGTGCAGTCCAACGATCCCGTTCATTACACCCTCAAAGGCATGCTGTACGAGGCTTACAGCCAGAACATCAGAGTGCAGGGCATTGACAGCATGCTCAGCTACCGTATGGGCTGGGAAGAGCTCCCGCCTTTTCCTGCTCCCCGACAGCGCATGATGAATTACGCTGCTCAGCAGATCATCACTGCCGACCAGACGCAACGCGGAACATCCAAGTGGGTGGCGCTCATGGGCAACAGCCACGCCAATCTGTTTGAAGATGTGCCCGGCGTGAGCGAACTGCAGGGTTGTATCGGCTTGCGCGTGGCGCGCGCGGGTGTCGGCCAAACCTTGGATATCGGTATTGATCCCGGACTTGGTGTTGATGGGGGCTTTGTGCGCAGCGACTTGCTGTTGAGTGTCCCGCCAGTGCGCAGCTGATCGGAGCAATCCATTTGCCCGATAGCACAAGGGCGCCTTGCGGCGCCCTTGTGGCTCAACTCATTCCCACTCGATGGTGGCCGGCGGCTTGCTCGACACGTCGTAGGTAACGCGCGAGATGCCTTCGATTTCGTTGATGATGCGGCCGCTGACGGTCTCAAGCAGCTCGTACGGCAGGTGTGCCCAGCGCGCGGTCATGAAGTCCACGGTCTCGACGGCACGCAGGGCAACGACCCAAGCGTAGCGACGGCCGTCGCCAACGACGCCAACCGACTTGACCGGCTGGAATACCACGAACGCCTGGCTGGTCTTGTGGTACCAGTCGGCCTTGCGCAGTTCTTCGATGAAGATGTGGTCGGCGCGGCGCAGGATGTCGGCGTATTCTTTCTTCACTTCACCGAGGATCCGCACGCCCAGGCCCGGGCCCGGGAACGGGTGGCGGTAGACCATGTCGTACGGCAGGCCCAGCTCCAGGCCGATCTTGCGCACTTCGTCCTTGAACAGTTCACGCAGCGGCTCGACCAGCTTGAGGTTCATTTCCTCTGGCAGGCCACCGACGTTGTGGTGCGACTTGATCACGTGGGCCTTGCCGCTCTTGGCGCCAGCCGACTCGATTACGTCCGGGTAGATGGTGCCCTGGGCGAGGAACTGGATGTTGTCCAGCTTGCTGGCTTCGGCATCGAAGATGTCGATGAAGGTGCGGCCGATGATCTTGCGCTTCTTCTCCGGGTCGGCTTCGCCTTCCAGGTTATCGAGGAACTGCTTTTCAGCGTCGGCGCGGATTACCTTGACCCCCATGTTCTCCTTGAACATGGCCATTACCTGGTCACCTTCGTGCAGGCGCAGCAGGCCGTTGTCGACGAATACGCAGGTCAGCTGGTCGCCGATGGCACGGTGCAGCAGCGCGGCAACCACCGAGCTGTCGACGCCGCCGGACAGGCCCAGCAGGACGTTGGCCGAACCGACTTGCTGACGCACCTGGGCGATGGCGTCTTCAACGATGTTGGACGCAGTCCACAGGGCTTCGCAGCCGCAGATATCCTGCACGAAGCGCGACAGGATGCGACCGCCCTGCTTGGTGTGGGTCACTTCCGGGTGGAACTGCACGCCGTAGTAGCCGCGCGCATCGTCGAACATGCCGGCAATCGGGCAGCTCGGGGTGCTGGCCAGCACGTGGAAGTCGCCTGGCATCTGGGTAACCTTGTCGCCGTGGCTCATCCACACGTCCAGGCCCAGTACGCCGTCAGCGTCGATGTGGTCTTCGATGCCATCGAGCAGGCGGCTCTTGCCGACCACATCTACGCGGGCATAACCGAATTCACGCAGGTCGGAACCTGCAACCTTGCCGCCCAGCTGCTCGGCCATGGTCTGCATGCCGTAGCAGATGCCCAGCAGCGGTACGTTCAGGTCGAACACGGCCTGTGGCGCGCGCGGGCTGTTGGCTTCGTGGACCGACTCGGGGCCGCCGGCGAGGATGATGCCGCGCGGGTTGAATTCGCGGATCGCTTCATCGTCCATGTCGAACGGGTGCAGTTCGCAGTACACGCCGATTTCGCGCACGCGGCGGGCGATCAGCTGGGTGTACTGGGAACCGAAATCGAGGATCAGGATGCGGTGAGCGTGAATGTCGAGGGCCATGACTCAATCTCGTCAGTGGAAATCGGAAACGACGCGGGGCTGTAATGACAGCCCCGCATGCTGATGTTGCTGGGCTTCGTACGAAATGTGCCTGCGCGTCGATCATGCTGCGTTGAAAACAGGCTCGGAATGCTCATTTGCAACCAGCAAACTCCGCTTCCTCGCCTGTTTTCGCCTTGCCTGATCGCCGCTCGGCTACATTTCGTACGAACCCAAGAAGCCTCAGCCTACGCGGTAGTTAGGGGCTTCTTTGGTGATCTGCACGTCATGCACGTGGGACTCGGCCATGCCGGCACCAGTGATGCGTACGAATTCCGGCTTGGTGCGCATCTCTTCGATGGTTGCGCTGCCGGTGTAGCCCATGGACGAACGCAGGCCGCCCATCAGCTGGTGGATGATCGCGGCCAGGGCGCCCTTGTAAGGCACACGGCCTTCGATGCCTTCCGGTACCAGCTTCTCGGCGCCGGCCGAGGAGTCCTGGAAGTAACGGTCGGACGAGCCCTGCGCCTGTGCCATGGCACCCAGCGAGCCCATGCCGCGGTAAGCCTTGTAGGAACGGCCCTGGAACAGTTCGACTTCACCCGGGGCTTCTTCGGTACCGGCGAACATCGAACCCATCATCACGCAGGAAGCACCAGCAACGATGGCCTTGGACAGGTCACCGGAGAAGCGGATGCCACCGTCGGCGATCAGTGGCACGCCAGTGCCTTCCAGCGCTGCGGCAACGTTGGCGATGGCGCTGATTTGCGGCACGCCGACACCGGCAACGATACGGGTGGTGCAGATCGAGCCTGGGCCGATACCGACCTTGACCGCGTCAGCGCCAGCTTCGGCCAGGGCCTTGGCGGCGGCGCCGGTGGCGATGTTGCCGCCGATCACCTGCACTTGCGGGTAGGTTTCCTTGACCCAGCGAACGCGGTCGATCACGCCCTTGGAGTGGCCGTGGGCGGTGTCGACCACCACCACGTCAACGCCAGCGGCAACCAGCGCGGCAACGCGCTCGCCGGTGTCCTTGCCAGTGCCGACGGCGGCGCCGACGCGCAGGCGACCCTGGTCGTCCTTGCTGGCCAGCGGGTAGGCCTTGGCTTTTTCGATGTCCTTGACGGTCATCATGCCCTTGAGGCTGAACTTGTCGTCGACGATCAGGACTTTTTCCAGGCGGTGCTTGTGCAGCAGCTCGCGGACTTCGTTCTTGTCGGCGCCTTCGCGCACGGTAACCAGACGCTCTTTAGGCGTCATCACGTCGCGTACCTTGGCATCCAGGCGGGTTTCGAAACGCACGTCACGCGAGGTGACGATACCGACCAGGTCGCCGTTTTCCAGCACTGGAACACCAGAGATGTTGTTCAGGCGGGTCAGGTCGAACAGGTCACGCACGGTGGCGTCGGCATCGATGGTGATCGGGTCCTTGACCACGCCAGCCTCGAACTTCTTGACCTTGCGTACTTCGCCGGCCTGCTGATCGATGGTCATGTTCTTGTGGATGATGCCGATGCCGCCTTCCTGGGCCATGGCAATGGCCAGACGCGCTTCGGTCACGGTATCCATGGCAGCGGATACCAGCGGAATGTTCAGCTCGATGCCACGGGTCAAACGGGTCTTGAGACTGACTTCATTGGGTAGTACCTCGGAATAGCCAGGTACAAGGAGAATATCGTCGAAGGTCAGGGCTTCTTGGCTGATACGCAGCATCGCGGGGGCTCCCGGGCGGGAAAAATGGAAGCGCGCCATTATACTCATCCACGGCGCGCCGCTCAATGCAAAATAAGGGCCTTCGGTCAGCCTTGTGGCAGTTTTACCTGCACAACGGTCACCGGCTGGTCGAGCCAGTCGGCGAAGCTGTCGAGAAAGGCCTGGGTAAACCCGGCCTCGCCCCAGTTGTTGAAGATGAACCCGAGGTTGGAAAAGGCACATGGCTGCAGGTAAATGAAGCCATTGATGTCATCTTCATGACCGCAGAGCGGGCAGGTAAAGTTGTCGCTCACTGCCGGCATCCACTCTTCCAGGCTTTCGAACAGCGGCTCGCCCACTTCACGCCGGCACTCCGGGCAGCCAGCCTCTTCGAGGAAGCCCTCGGTGGGGGTATAAATGCAGCGCTTGAGCATCACCTCCAAGCCGTTGACCGGTTCGCCGAACGGTAGCTTGTCGGGGTGCAGGGCGACTTTGCGGGCACCGGCGGCCAACGCGTGGCCCATCCGGTTGCCGGTGCGGCCACAGGTGGTCAGTTGCTCCTCGACCACCTTCTCACGTACCAGCCAGCGCAGGATGGCGCGGCTGCGGGCCTCATGCGCCGGGACGGTAGACAGCTTGGGGACGATGATGCTCTGGGTGTTCATGAAAGAGGCAAGCCTGAAAAACTGCGGTAATGGCGCAATTCTACCGCCTGCTCAAGCGCTGAGGTAGCGACCTATCAGCGCCAGGCCACTGGCCAGTACCAGCCAGGTGACCAGACGCACGAAGGCTTCGCGGGACAGCCTGTGGGTAAGCCTGCGCCCGACCCACAGGCCGACGAACATTACCGGCAACAGGCAGGCGGCGAGCAGCAGCAGGCTCTGATCGGCATACACACCGGCGATCAGGAACAGCGTCAGGCGTACGACCGTGCTGCAACTGATCAGCGCGCTCTGGGTGGCGCGCACTTGTTCCTTCGCCTGCAGCCGTGCACTCAGGTAGAGCGCATAAAGGAAGCCACCACTGCCGAACAACGCGCCGAACAGCCCGCCTGCCGTGCCCATCGGCACCGCCCAGAAACCGGACAGGTTCGCCGGCCGCACCTTCACCGCCAGGCCGTACAGCGCATAGGCCGTGACAAACACACCCATCAACAGCAATAACAAATCAGACTTCAACTGCAGCAGGAACACCACACCGAACGTGCAGCCTATGGCCATGAACGGCAGTAGCCGTAGCAACTCACTGCGCACCACATCGCGGCGCGACGGCAGCAGGTTGCCGAATGCCGCGACGAAGTCGAGCAACACCAGCAGCGGAATGATCCGTGACAGCGGCATAAAGTGGATCAGTA
The DNA here is from genome assembly GCF_059295255.1 of Pseudomonas sp. 8_5_2. NCBI lineage: Bacteria > Pseudomonadati > Pseudomonadota > Gammaproteobacteria > Pseudomonadales > Pseudomonadaceae > Pseudomonas > Pseudomonas sp. 8_5_2. The sequence continues at coordinate 1,097,181 of NZ_CM181238.1, read as the reverse complement.
CCGGGCCAGCCACCAGCGCAGTCCCGAAACCGGCGATGCCGAAGACGATGTAGGCAACCCCGACACCGAGCAGGATGGGCAGCCAGTCAAGGCCGGAAAAAGACAGCTGGGCGATCATGGCAGCAGTTCCTGGGAAGACAGACAAAGGTTAGCCAGCAGCGAGCCATGCCGACTAATATGCCTTTATCGACAAAGCCATCTCGAAAAGGCATGACATGACGTCGATCCGCCAGTTGCGTTACTTCGTGGAAATCGCCGAGTGCGGGAGCTTCAGTGGCGCCGCCGAGCGACTCTACGTAGCCCAGTCGGCGCTGAGCCGGCAGATCAAGGAGCTGGAGCAACAGTTGGGCACTCCGCTGTTCGAGCGTACCGCGCGCCTGCCGCGCCTGACGCTGGCGGGGCAGGCCTTCCTGGAGCGGGCGCGGCGTTTGCTGGCTGACCTGGCACAAGCGGAGCGGGTTACCCGCGATATTGGCGAAGGGTTGCAGGGCAGCCTGCGCCTGAACCATTCAAGTACCGTACCGCTGACCGGCTCGCTGCTGGCTCGCCTGGGCGGCTACTTGCGCGATAACCCTGGGGTTGCGCTGGAGATTGCTCAGCAGTCGTCGGAGGCGCAGCTGGAGGATATTGCGGCGGGGCGTCTGGATATCGGCCTGCTGCGTTTGCCGGTGTTGCGCCAGCATGAGGGCGTGGTGCTGCATGAATTGTTCAGCGAACCGTTGTTTCTGGCCGTTTCGGCTGGGCATCCGTTGGCTGGTGCAACGCAGGTGAGGCTGGAGCAGTTGCGTGAAGAGCGTTTTATTTCCATTCCGCACCGCGACCGTGGCGGGCTGAGTTACCTGTCTGCCTCCCTGTGCATGGACGCGGGCTTTTTCCCGCAGGCGGCACAGGTGCTGTCGCGCAAGACGACGCAGTTGCAACTGATTCAAGCCGGATTTGGCGTGGCATTGTTGCCGGCATGCATGCGTGAGATCGCCCCGGTTTCGGTCAGCTTCGTGGCACTGGAGAGTCGCTGCATGAGTACCGTTGCGCTGGCCTGCCGGCGAGAAGCGGGGCAACTGGCGCGGCACTTCACTGGTGCCATGTGGCAGTGACCGCCGCCGTCACATTACTTGTTTGCCATGCCAGGCAAGTGTAATTCGGGCAACTCAGTTAGTACTGCTTGAAGCTCGCCACCCGCAACTGCGATGATGCCGAGCATGATCAGAGACCCCTTCGAACGACTCGGCCTGGACCGCGAGGTCCTTACCGTCAGCCAACTCAACGGCCGCGCCCGCGTGCTGCTGGAAGACGTGTTCCGCAGCGTGTGGGTAGAGGGCGAGATTTCCAATCTCGCCCGCCCCGCGTCCGGGCACATGTACTTCACCCTCAAGGACAGCGGCGCCCAGGTGCGCTGCGCGCTGTTCCGGCAGAACGCCACGCGTGTGCGCCAGACCCTGCGCGATGGCCTGGCTGTGCGGGTGCGCGGCAAGGTTTCGCTGTTCGAAGGGCGTGGCGACTACCAGCTGATTCTCGACACCGTCGAACCGGCCGGCGACGGCGCGCTGCGCCTGGCGTTCGAGGCCCTGAAGGAAAAGCTCGGTGGTGAGGGGCTGTTCAGCGCCGAGAGCAAGAAGCCGCTACCGGCCCACCCGCAGCGCATCGGCATCATCACCTCGCCCACCGGCGCGGTGATCCGCGACATCATCAGCGTGTTCGGCCGCCGCGCGCCGCAGGTGGAACTGAACCTGATCCCCACGGCAGTGCAGGGCCGCGAAGCCATCGCGCAGATCGTGCGCGCCATCCGTCTGGCCGACAGCCTGGGTTTCGACGCACTGATCCTGGCCCGTGGCGGTGGCTCGCTGGAAGACCTGTGGTGCTTCAACGAAGAAGCCGTGGCGCGGGCGGTGGCTGCCTGCGTCACGCCCATCGTCAGTGCGGTGGGCCATGAGACCGATGTATCGATCAGCGACTTCGTCGCCGACGTGCGTGCGCCCACACCGTCTGCCGCCGCCGAGTTGCTGGCCCCCGACAACAGTGGCCTGCAGCAACGCCTGGAAGGCCTGCAACGGCGCATGCTGCTGCGCATGCAGAACCGCCTGACCCACGACCGCCTGCGCCTGGAATCACTGACCCGGCGCCTGCGCCACCCCGGCGAGCGCCTGCGGCAGCAGGCCCAGCGCCTGGACGACCTGGACATGCGCCTGCGGCGCGCCTTCACGCTCAACCTCAACCAGCGCCGCGAACGCCTGGCACGCCTGGATACCCGCCTGGCCGCGCAGCACCCGGGGCGCACCCTGAAACTGCTGAACCAGCGCCTGGACAGCCTGGCCGAGCGCCTGCCACGGGCCATGCGCGAAGTGCTCAAGGACCGTCGCCAGCGCTTCCAGGCGCAATTGCAGACGCTGCAAGTGGTCAGCCCGCTGGCCACCCTCGCCCGCGGCTACAGCATCCTGCTGGATGAACAAGGCCAGGCGATACGCAGCGCCGAACAGACCCGCAATGGCCAACGCCTCACCGCCCGCCTGAACCAGGGCGAGCTGCTGGTGCGGGTTGAAGACAACCACCTGACCCCGGTCACCCTCTCACTACTGGACTGACACATGCCCCGCCTGTTCGCGCCCTTGCTTGCCCTTTCCCTGCTGCTACTGGCTGGCGGCGCCCAGGCCAGCTACATCACCCGCACACTGAACAAGCCGGTACCCGGCGGTGTGGCGGTGATCGACCTCGGCCCTGCCGCCAGCGCACCCAGTGCCCGCTTCGACGGCAAACCGGTGCTGGTGGTAAAGGAACAGGACAACTGGCTGGCCATCGTCGGCATCCCGCTGACCCAGAAGCCCGGCACCGCCCTGCTGAGCCAGGGCGGTCGCACCCTGCCGTTCACGGTCGGCAGCAAGCAATACCCCGAGCAACGCATCACCCTCAAGAACACCCGCCAGGTCAACCCGAACCCGGCCGACCTCAAGCGCATCGACCGCGAACTGGCCGAGCAGATCAAGGCATACCGCAGCTTCAGCCCGTCCCTGCCGAGCAACCTGATCCTCGACAAGCCGGTCAGCGGCCCGCTGTCGAGCAAGTTCGGCGTGCGCCGCTTCTTCAATGGCGAAGAACGCAACCCCCACGCCGGGCTGGACTTTGCAGTGCCGGCCGGCACGCCGATCAAGACCCCGGCCAACGGCAAGGTGATCCTGGTGGGGGACTACTTTTTCAATGGCCGTACCGTCTTCGTCGACCATGGCCAGGGCTTCATCAGCATGTTCTGCCACATGTCGAAGATCGATACCCAGGTAGGGCAACAGCTGCGCCGCGGCGATGTGGTCGGGCGCGTGGGCTCGACCGGGCGGGCTACCGGGCCGCATATGCACTGGAACGTCAGCCTGAACGATGCTCGCGTGGACCCGGCAATCTTCATTGGTGCCTTCCAGCCCTGAGCTTTGGGTTGCGCCAGCGAAAAATACCGCGCAACAATCAATAAGCACCCAGAAAATCCCTGCCATAAAATCTCGCAAAACCGACTTTTTTAAGCATTCCTCTCAATTTCTGCCGAACGCTTGCCATCCCCCACCTCACTGGTTAAGTTTGGAAGCATGAAAACCTTCAGCACCCTCATCCTGCTCCGACAACATCGCAGCCTCTGCCTGGTCAGCGCCCGACTACCAGGCTGAATCGCGTCGCCTCGCCTCTTCACCTCGTTATCGCTCGGCAGGCCCGATCTCGGCCGCACACAAAAGGATTGCTTCCATGACCATGCTCAAAGACCCTTCGAAAAAATACCGCGCGTTCCCGACCATCGACCTGCCTGACCGTACCTGGCCGTCGAAAACCATCACCGAGCCGCCAATCTGGTGCAGCTCCGACCTGCGTGATGGCAACCAGTCGCTGATCGAGCCGATGGATTCGGAGAAGAAACTGCGCTTCTGGAAGACCTTGGTGCAGGTTGGCGTGAAAGAAATCGAGGCTTCGTTCCCGTCCGCTTCGCAGACCGACTTCGACTTCGTGCGCACCCTTATCGAAGACGGCCATATCCCGGACGACACCACCATCCAGGTGCTCACCCAGGCCCGTGAAGACCTGATCGCCCGCACCTTCGAGTCGCTGCGCGGCGCGAAGAAGGCCATCGTCCACCTGTACAACGCCACCAGCCCGTCGTTCCGCCGCATTGTCTTCAACCAGGACAAGCAAGGCGTGAAGGACATCGCAGTGAACGCGGCCAAGCTGTTCGTCAAGTACGCTGCCCAGCAACCGGACACCCAGTGGACCTTCCAGTACTCGCCAGAAACCTTCAGCGCCACCGAGCTGGAGTTCGCCAAGGAAGTCTGCGATGCGGTCATCGAGGTGTGGAACCCGACGCCTGAGCACAAGGTCATCCTCAACCTGCCGGCCACCGTGGAAGTCGCCACGCCGAACATCTACGCCGACCAGATCGAGTGGTTCTGCCGCAATATCAGCCGCCGCGACAGCGTGATCATCAGCCTGCACTGCCACAACGACCGTGGCACCGGCATCGCTGCCACCGAACTGGGCCTGATGGCCGGTGCGGACCGCGCCGAAGGCTGCCTGTTCGGCAACGGCGAGCGTACCGGCAACGTCGATCTGGTGACCCTGGCGCTGAACCTCTACACCCAAGGCATCGACCCGCAACTGGACTTCTCGGACATCGACGGCGTGCGCAAGGTTGTCGAAGAGTGCAACCAGCTGCCGGTGCACCCGCGTCATCCCTACGTTGGCGATCTGGTTCACACCGCGTTCTCCGGCTCGCACCAGGATGCCATCCGCAAGGGCTTTACCAAGCAGCAAGAAGGCGAGCTGTGGGAAGTGCCGTACCTGCCGATCGACCCGGCCGACATCGGCCGCAGCTACGAGGCGGTGATCCGCGTCAACAGCCAGTCGGGCAAAGGGGGCATCACCTATCTGCTCGAGCAGGAATACGGCATCAGCCTGCCGCGTCGCATGCAGATCGAGTTCAGCCAAGTGGTGCAGGGCGAAACCGACCGCCTGGGCCTGGAAATGACCGCCCAGCAGATCTACAGCCTGCTGCACAAGGAATACCTCCAGGCCAACGCCCCATATGCGCTGGTCAGCCACCGCCTGCAGGAAGAAAACGGCCACAGCACCGTGGAAGTGGAAGTTGCCGGTGAAGGCGAAACCACGCTGCACTGGCGCGGCAAGGGCAATGGTGCCCTGGAAGCGCTGGTAGCCGGCCTGCCGATTGCCGTGGAGATCATGGATTACAACGAGCATGCCATTGGCGCGGGTACCAACGCCAAGGCTGCGGCCTACATCGAACTGCGCGTCGCTGGCGGCCGTCCGGTGCACGGTGTGGGTATCGATGAAAACATCACCACGGCCAGCTTCAAGGCGCTGTTCAGCGCGCTGAACCGTTCGCTGAGCCAGCAGGAAGCCAAGGCGGCCTGAGCCGTGCTGCAATGAATGAAAAAGCCCGCATCCTGTGATGCGGGCTTTTTTATTTACTGCCCTATTGTGGTAAACCTGCCGCACAACCAACGCGCCATCTGCAGGTGTAGCGCAGTAGTACCAAGCGAGTAGCCATCCGCCAATGGCGGGTTGCTCATGCCTTTCTTCAGTAATGACACCCGGGAAGATTACGGGCCTTCCAGTCGAAGGCAAAACGGCCACTATTGAACTCTGCATTGTATCCGTCCATGAGGGCGGCAATCTGTATCTCTCCCCAGCCCAGCGGCGCAATAGAGTATTTTGAGGCAACAGCAACGGTGGTTTCACTGGCCAGCGAAGTCAGGAAGAACAGGTCTTCGCGATTTTTGATTTTTTGGCACTTCGAATACTCGAAGAAATCCCCAAAGTTACCTGCCGACGTCACACAATGTGCATAGACATAGTGCAACTGGTAGATATTAAACACTCCTGGGCCTTCCATTTCAATTTTACGCGTATTGACCGTAGACCCGTAAATCCCCTCACTGGAACTCGACGTCAACTTGCCACCGATCACACACCCCAGAAAACCAGACCCCAGACCAATTTCCGTTTCCAATGTTGAAGTGAATGTCGAGCTATACCCCTCGGTTACAGCCACGTCCTGTATATATTTGACGCTACTGGGCACACGTACGGTATTCAAATGCGCCAGGTAAGCCAAGACCGGCGTACTGTATGTCGCCCAATTCTGCGGCCCCAGCTTCATGTCGCCATAGACGGTTTTATCATATATCCAGCAACCGGCGTTGACTGCACCGTCACCACCAAGCAAATAATTCTCAACCTCATAAGACCCGCGCTTGTGCGGAAAGTCTCCGATGTCCTTGACCATTGCCTTGTCAATAAAGCTCATATCATCTGATTTCCTGTCAAGTATTGTTATTTATATCGATAGAAGGGAACATCTCGTGCAGCGTAGTCAAACTGAAGTACACCCAGCCCTGCCCGCTCAAGCACTGCCTGCTTTATAAGGGGCCAGCCAGCAAGCTCAACAGCCTGCGATTCATCGACTGCAACCAGGCTACTGGTGGCGGTTGCGGACACAAGCACCTGTTGCCCGCCCACATCGCAAAACGCACCTTGGAGTTCTTTGCTTATTTTGTTTGCGAGCAGGCAATGGGCGTAAGCGATATTCACCTGATAAATCAGATATGCCGCACTACCGTTCAAATACACATCGCGCACGTGCTCGCTGGGTTCGCCCCACAACACATGAGCAGGCAAATCAGTGACAATGCCGGACAATGAATTTGCCCGATTAACGCCCGCACTGATTTTGAACGCGCACCCGATATCGCCCATGAATTCCCGACCAAGCCCACACCAGTAATGCTGCCGGCTTACATATTGATCAGAACGACTCTCCTGCACCCGGGAGCAATAAGAAAGGTAGGCAAAAGCGGGGCGGGTATAGCACTCGACAGAAACACCGTTCACTTTAATGCTGCCAAAAACCGTTTTCCCGGCAACCCAACTCCCCGCTTGCAAACCCTGCGCACCATACAGGTGGCGCTCAATCTCATACGACCCTTTAAATTCATGTTCGTGATGACTGATCACCGTTAGTTCCCCTGTTACCGAAAGAGGTACAAACTTAACGGTCGACAACACGCTCCTTCAGCAGGAATACTTTCTTGCAGGCGAAAAAAAGGGCGCCGACCAAGCGCCCCACAAGCCGTAAAGCACACAACAAATTCAGTTGGCGTCCAGCAGCGCCATCGCCTCCGCGCTGCACGCCTCGATCCGCGCCCAGTCGCCGTTCTTGATCCAGCTGCTGTCGAGCATCCAGGTACCACCCACGCACATCACATTGGGCAAGGCCATGTAATTGCGGACATTGGCCGGGTTCACGCCACCGGTCGGGCAGAAGCGGATATCACCGAACGGCCCCCCAAAGGCCTTGATCGCCGCCACGCCGCCACTGATTTCCGCCGGAAACAGCTTGAACCGGCGATAGCCCAAGGCATAGCCCATCATGATTTCGGACGGCGTGCTGATACCCGGCAGCAATGGAATTTCGCTGTCTACTCCCGCCGCCAGCACGTCCGGAGTAATGCCCGGTGTAACGACGAATTGCGCACCTGCCGCCTCAACAGCGGCGAACATGCTGCGGTCCAGCACCGTACCGGCGCCGACGCACAGCTCCGGGCGCTGTTCGCGCAGCACCTGGATGGCCTTCAGGCCGTGCTGCGATCGTAAGGTCACTTCCAGGGTGCGGATGCCGCCAGCAGCCAGCGCATCAGCCAGCGGCAGGATATCTTCCTCACGGGCGATGGTGATCACCGGCAGGATGCGCGCCTTTTTGCAGATGGCGTCGATCCGTGCGGCTTTATCGGCCATCGAGAGCAGGGCCTGTGGGCGTTCGAGGGTGGTCATGACTGTAGATCCTTGGCTCATGGGCACCAGTAGATGTCCAGGGGGTCGTGAAGAAAAGCGCGAATCGGCATTTCGGTAAGGTCGTTGCCACCCAGCGCGGCGCGCAGGGTAGCGAGTTTGCCCTGGCCTTGCACGGACAGCGCGATGAAGGCGGCACTGGCCAGCAGCGCGCGGGTCATCGACAGGCGCTGGTGCGGCACGCCAGGTGCCAGCATCGGGAGGCAGCGGCGTGAGCTCGCCAGGTCCAGGCCTGCTTTCAGCTCGGGGCTGGCGGGGAACAGCGAGGCGGTATGGCCATCGTCACCCATGCCGAGCACCAGCACATCGATCACCGGCAGCGCAGCCAAAGCCTGGTCGGCCTTGAGCGCAGCGGCATCCAGGCTTTCAGCCTGCTGGTACAAGCCAACGAAGCGCGCCTTGGCCGCCGGCCCCTTGAGCAGGTGACGGGCCAGCAGGCCGGCGTTGCTGTCAGCGTGCTCCACTGGCACCCAGCGTTCATCGGCCAGGCTGACGGTGACCTTTGCCCAGTCCAGGCTCTGGCCAGAAAGTTTCTCCAGGAACGGCACCGGGCTGCGGCCGCCGGACAACACAACGCAGGCCTCGCCCTTGGCCGCAACGGCCGCACGCAGACGTTCAGCGACGTCATTGGCCAGAGTCGTGGCCAAGGTGTTGGCGTCGGCCAGGGCGTGTGCCTTCACGTCCGCTGGCAGTTTCAGTTCGGTTATCGCCTCAGATGTCGCCATACCAGGCCCTCCCATCGCGAGTGATCAGTGCAATCGAGCTCATCGGCCCCCACGAGCCTGCCGCATAAGGCTTGGGCGCATCGCCCGCGTTCCGCCAGCCGGCGATCAGCTGGTCGCACCACTTCCAGGCGTACTCGATTTCGTCCTTGCGCACAAACAGGTTCTGGTTGCCGCGCATCACTTCGAGCAGCAGCCGCTCGTAGGCATCCGGAATCCTTGTACTGCGCCAGGTGTCGGAAAAATTCAGCTGCAACGGGCCGCTGCGCAGTTGCATGCCCTTGTCCAGGCCCTGCTCCTTGGTCATCACCCGTAAAGAAATGCCTTCGTCCGGTTGCAGGCGGATGATCAGCTTGTTACCGATTTGCAAACGCTGTTCCGGGGCGAAGATGTAGTGCGGTGTTTCCTTGAAATGGATGACAATCTGCGACAGCTTCTGCGGCATGCGCTTGCCGGTGCGCAGGTAGAACGGCACGCCGGACCAGCGCCAGTTGCGAATGTCTGCGCGCAGCGCGACGAAGGTTTCGGTGTCGCTCTGGGCGTTGGCGTTGTCTTCTTCAAGGTAGCCAGGTACCGGCTTGCCTTCGCTGTAGCCGGCAATGTACTGGCCACGCACCACACGCGTGCTCAGCCCATCGCCGGTGATTGGCGCCAGGGCCTTGAGCACTTTTACCTTCTCGTCGCGAATGGCATCGGCAGACAGTTCGCTGGGCGGGTCCATGGCGATCAGGCACAGCAGCTGCAACAGGTGATTCTGGATCATGTCACGCAGCTGGCCGGCCTTGTCGAAGTAGCCCCAGCGGCCCTCGATGCCGACTTTTTCGGCAACCGTGATCTCCACATGGGAGATGGAATTCTGGTTCCACTGGGTTTCGAACAGGCTGTTGGCAAAGCGCAGGGCAATCAGGTTCTGCACCGTTTCCTTGCCCAGGTAATGGTCGATACGGTACACCCGGTTTTCCGGGAAGAACCGCGCCACGGCATCGTTGACCCGGCGCGACGATTCCAGGTCGTGGCCGATCGGTTTTTCCAGCACCACCCGGGTGCGTTGGGCCAGCCCGGCCTTGTCGAGGTTTTCGCAGATGGCCCCGTACACCGCCGCGGCAGTGGCGAAATAGGCGATCAGCGGTAGTTCGCCTGGCAGTTGCCCGGCCAGCGCCTGGTAACCCTCGGGTTGCAGAAAATCCAGGTGCTGGTAGCCCAGGCGACCCAGAAAGCGGCCCAGCGCAGCAGGCTCGATATCCGCCTCGGGCACATGCCGGCGCAAGTGTGCTTCGATAGTGTTCAGGTGGTCCTGCGCACTGCCTGCCTCGCGGGCCAGCGCCAGCAGGCGGGTATCAGCGTGCAGCAGGTTGGCACGGTCGAGTTGGTAGAGCGCAGGAAACAGCTTGCGCAATGCCAGGTCGCCCAAGGCGCCAAACAGGGCAAAGGTGCAAGGTTCGACACTGATCGCAGCCATGATGTTGGTTCTTTCCTAAAGTTGTACTAGGAATACCGCTTTCACATACGGTTTTCAAGGGTAAATGTAGTAAAAACCACAACATTACCCACAAGTGTTACAGACAAGTGGTACGTCAACCGTACCGACAGTACGATAGACGACCCTGCAAAAAGCCTGCTGCTCCCACAGCCGGCTGCCTTCCCGACCCAAGGACACACCCATGGACCGCGTGCGAAACCTCCTGGAACAGATCCAGGGACGCCTGGACGAGCTGAACAAGGCCGAACGCAAAGTCGCCGAAGTCATCCTGCTCAACCCGCAACAAGCTACCCGTTTCAGCATCGCTGCGCTGGCTCAGGCGGCCAAGGTCAGCGAACCGACCGTCAACCGCTTCTGCCGGTCGTTCGGCGTCAGCGGCTACCCGGAACTCAAGCTGCAGCTGGCACAGAGCCTGGCCAGCGGCGCCGCCTACGTCAGCCGCGCAGTAGAGGCCGACGACGACCCGGCAGCCTATACCCAGAAGATCTTCGCCAGTGCCATCGCCTCGCTCGACAGCGCCTGCCAGCAGCTCGACCCGCAGCAGGTCAGCCGTGCCGTGGACATGATGATCCAGGCCCGGCAGATCCACTTCTTCGGCCTCGGCGCCTCGGCACCGGTCGCCCTGGACGCGCAGCACAAGTTCTTCCGCTTCAACCTGGCGGTGTCGGCCCACGCCGACGTGCTGATGCAGCGCATGCTGGCCTCGGTGGCCCACACCGGTGACCTGTTCGTGATCATTTCCTACACCGGGCGCACCCGGGAACTGGTCGAAGTGGCCCGCCTGGCCCGCGAAAACGGCGCCTCGGTGCTGGGCCTGACCGCCGCCGGCTCGCCGCTGGCCAACGCTTGCAGCCTGAGCCTGCATATTCCGCTACCTGAAGACACCGACATCTACATGCCGATGACCTCGAGGATCATCCAGCTGACCGTGCTCGATGTGCTGGCCACCGGCATGACCTTGCGCCGCGGTGTGGATTTCCAGCCGCACCTGCGCAAGATCAAGGAAAGCCTCAACGCCAGCCGCTACCCGATCGAGGACGACGAACTCAACTGAGCCGGTGCGCCTGCAGCCGCAGGTGGGCGCGTTGCCCTGGGGCCAGGCTCAGGCCTTCGCCACTGCCGCTGGCGGCCTCGACGCAGATAAATCGCTGGGATTCGCGGCCGCTCACGCCCATCAACGGGCGGTTGCCGGGGTGCCACACCACCGTGTCATCGCTGTCGCCGGTATCGATGCACAGCTCGCGCTGCCAGGCCGGGTCCTGTAACTGCACGCGCGGCGTTCCCGGGTAGACCTTCTGGCAGCCACCCCTGGGCTTCAGCGCGCCATCTTCACGGCAGGCCTGGCGGTTCAGGCGGTCGTAGCCCTCGATATCCTCAAGCCCGGACAGCGCTATCTCGGACACGTCACTGATGCGCCAGTAGGCCAGCAGCGCATGGCTCAGCTGGCAAGGTTCACTGTCCTGGTGCTCGGTACTCAGGCTCAGTTCCATGCGGCTTCCCAGCCGCGCATGCAGGTCGACCTGCCAGTCGCACAGGTCCAGCCGCCACTTCAGGGTCACGCCCTCCTCGTCCTCGCGGCTGTCCACCAGCTTCCAGTCCAGCAGGCGTGCCCAGCCATGGGCTGGCCACAGGTCTTCGCTGGGGTGGCGGCCATACCAGGGCCAGCACACCGGTACGCCCCCGCGAATCGCCCCCACCTGCGGCCACTGCTCGGCGCACCACAGCCAAGGCCGTTCTCCGGTCGGTTGAAAGTGCAGCAGCTGCGCGCCCTGGCGGCTGAACACTGCCTGGCAACGGGGATGATCGATGATCAGCACATCGCGCTGCTGGTAACGCTCCCACTCGAATGTCGGCCTTGGCCGCTGCGAGGAAAAGAAGCGATGGAGCGGATGTTCGGGCATGGTTCAGAGCTCTTGTTGTTTGAGATAGCGCTGTCTCGGCCTATCCCCGACACCCACTGCAGGCCAGTGGGTGCCGGGAACCGAAAAGGGATTGGCGTAAATTTACAACAATTGCCCTCAGAATGACGACTGAATCTTCAAACCTGCGACCAGCGCGTTGTCCACTTCATCCACCCCGCCAGGGCTTTTGATGTACTGCAAGTTGGGCCGCACGGTCAGCCAGTTGGTGACATGGAAGCCGTAGTAGAGCTCGGCGTTGTACTCGGTACGCTGCAGCGGCACGAAGCCTGCGTTGTCGTAATCACTGATACCGCTCTGGGCGTTGAGCAGTTCGGCGCGCTTCTTCACGTCGTCATTTACATGAATACGCGCCACACCGAAGCCGATGTCATCCTTGGGGCGGGCGTCGAAGGCACCCTTGTAGACCAGTCCCACCTGCTGGTAGTTGTCGACCACGTTGGTGGCCTTGTCATGCACCGTGAAGTTGGCGAACAGGCTCAGGCCTCGGTTGATATCGCCGCCTTGGGCAGTCACCTGCTGCTGCGCGACCACCCACCAGCCATGCTTGCTGGAGTGCGACTTGAAGGCGCCACCGCTGAGCGCCTGCGGGTTGCCGTTGACGTCGTCGAACACATCGTCGGCATTCGCCGTGCTGTAGTAGTAGCCCAGGCGGTACTCGCCCGGCAGGCCATTGACCTTGGGCGACCACACGGCCTCTACCGGCAGGATGGCCCCCTTGGTACCGCTGCCGCTGAGCTTGAAGCCATTGCCGGTTTCCAGGTTGGAGGGGTTCTGCTCGAAGGCGCCGACCTGGACGAAGAATTCCGGTGTGATGTTGTACTTCACCCGCAGCGCCCACTGGCTGACCGGCCAGTTGTACCAGATGCCGCCTACCCAGTTGCCCACCTGCGAGCCGCAGAAGGCCAGGTTCTGGAAGTCGCAGGGGAAGCTGTTGAAGTCCTCGCCCTCGCCGAAGCGGCCGAATTTCACGTCCAGCGTGCCGTCGAAGTACTTCTGCTTGACCCACATCTGCGTCAGGCGCCAGGTCTGGCCGCGGCCCCACACCTCCTGCACCGAGCTGAACTGCCCGGCACGCGGATCACTGATGCGGTCGTTGGACAGGTTGCGCCCGCTGCGCTCGGTGATCGCCAGTTTGAACTCGGCATCGTGCCAGCCAAGAATCTTCTGCAGGTCCAGGTGCGCACCGAGGGCAAACTGGTCGCTGTAGCGTGCGGTCTTGTCGTCGTTGTAGCCCCCGTTCAGATTGCCGGCCACCTCGCCGACGTAATCGAGGGTGAAGTCATAGCCCTTGTCCAGCAACTCGGTGCGCGTGCCGCCCCAGTCGCCGGTCATCCATTTCGATTCGCTGGAAAATGCCTCGGCAGCCTGCGCGCCGCTGCTGCCGACCACGGCGAGCAATGCCAGCGAGCCCAATGTCCTGATGCGTTTGCGCTGTTCCATCCCTTTGCGTCCTCTTTTTTCTTATTGATGGTGTAGACGAGTCAACGGCCTTTGAAGTGAGCCACGTTGTCCTTGGCGGTTGCGCCAGTGCTGGCCAGGCGCAGGCGCTGGCCGCTGTCGGCATCGAACAGCAGCACCCGGGCCGGGTCCAGTTGCAGGTTCAGGCTGTCGCCGATCCGGCACTCCACGTCCGGTGCCAGGCGGCAGCACACCTTGGTCTGGTTGAGGGTGACGAATACCAGCAGGTCCGGCCCGGTGGGCTCGGTCACCTGCACCTCGGCGCGAATGCCCGGCAGGCCATTGCCCTCTGCTGCCCCCAGGGTAATCTGCTCCGGGCGGATACCAAGGATGATCTCGCGGCCGTCAAGGTCGTCAGCCGCCACGCCCAGAGGCAGCGCGCAGCGCGCCTGGCCGCTGTCGAGCAGCGCCAGCAGTCGGCCATCCTGCTGCGTCAGCCGCACCGGAATGAAATTCATCGGCGGCGAGCCGATGAAACTGGCCACGAACTGGTTGGCCGGGTCGTTGTAGATCTGCTGCGGGGTGCCGAACTGCTGGATGATGCCGTCCTTCATCACCGCCACCTTGTCGCCCAGGGTCATGGCCTCGATCTGGTCATGGGTGACGTACACGGTGGTGGTCTTCAGGCGCTGGTGCATCAGTTTCATTTCGGTGCGCATCTCGACCCGCAGCTTGGCGTCGAGGTTGGACAGCGGCTCGTCGAACAGGTAGATCTTCGGCCGCCGCGCCAGCGCCCGGCCCATGGCCACGCGCTGCTGCTGGCCACCGGACAGTTGCGCCGGCTTGCGCGCCAGCAGGTGCTCGATCTGCAGCAGCCTGGCCACGCGCGCCACTTCCTCGTCGATGGCGGCCTGCGGCAGCTTGCGGATCTTCAGGCCAAACTCGATGTTTTCGCGCACGCTCATGGTCGGGTACAGCGCGTAGGACTGGAACACCATGGCGATGTCGCGATCCTTGGGGCTCATGCCGCTGACGTCTTGCTGGTCGATCAGTATCGCGCCGCCGCTGATCTGCTCCAGCCCGGCGATGCAGTTCATCAAGGTGGATTTGCCACAGCCCGACGGGCCGACCAGGATCAGGAACTCGCCGTCCCTGATCGACAGCTGGATATCCTTCAGGGTGTCTGGCAAACCACTGCCGTAGGTCTTGTTCACATTGCGAAGTTCGAGCGTTGCCATGACTTACCCCTTTACCGCGCCGGCCGTCAGCCCGCGGACGAAATATTTGCCTGCCACCACGTAGACCAGCAGCGTTGGCAGGCCGGCAATCATCGCCGCCGCCATGTCGACGTTGTATTCCTTGGCCCCGGTGCTGGTATTGACCAGGTTGTTCAGGGCCACGGTGATCGGTTGCGATTCGCCGCTGGAGAACACCACCCCGAACAGGAAGTCGTTCCAGATCTGGGTGAACTGCCAGATCAGGCAGACCATGATGATCGGCGTCGACATCGGCAGGATGATGCGGCGGAAGATGGTGAAGAACCCGGCTCCGTCCAGGCGAGCAGCCTTGACCAGCGCCTCGGGGATGCTCACGTAGAAGTTGCGGAAGAACAGCGTGGTAAAGGCCAGGCCGTAGACCACGTGCACCAGCACCAGGCCACTGGTGGTGCTGGCCAGGCCGAGCTTGCCAAGGGTGAACGAGGCCGGCAGCAGCACGGTCTGGAACGGCAGGAAGCAGCCGAACAGCAGCAGGCCGAAGAACAGCTGCGAACCGCGAAAGCGCCACATCGACAGCACGTAGCCGTTCAGCGCGCCAATGGCGGTGGAGATCAGTACCGCAGGCACGGTGATCATGATCGAGTTCCAGAAGTAGCCGCTGACCGTGCCCCAGGCCTTGATCCAGCCGATGCCGGTGATCACCGAGGGCCAGCTGAGCAGGTTGCCGGTGCTGATGTCTTCCGGGGTCTTGAAGCTGGTCAGCAGCATCACTACCAGCGGCACCAGGTACAGCAGCACAGCAATCAGCAACACCACGTGGATGGCGATGCGGCTGGGGCTCAGTGGCGGTTTTTGGGCAGGGCTATGCATGGCGTTTGCTCCGCAGCTCCGAATACAGGTAAGGCACGAGGATCGCGAGGATCGCCCCGAGCATGAGCATGGCGCTGGCCGAACCCATGCCCATCTGGCCGCGGCTGAAGGTGAACGAATACATGAACATCGCCGGCAGGTCGGACGAGTACCCGGGGCCACCGGCAGTCATCGCCGCGACCAGGTCGAAGCTCTTGATGGCGATGTGCGAAAGGATCATCAGCGAGCTGAAGAACACCGGGCGCAGGCTGGGCAGCACCACTCGCCAGTAGATGCGCGGCAGGCTGGCGCCGTCGATTTGCGCAGCGCGGATGATCGACGGGTCGACGCCGCGCAGACCGGCCAGGAACATCGCCATGATGAAGCCCGAGGCCTGCCACACGGCGGCAATCACCAGGCAGTACACCACCCGGTCAGGGTCGATCAGCCAGTCCAGCCGAAAGCCTTCCCAGCCCCAGTCGCGCAGCAGCTTGTCCAGGCCCATGCCGGGGTTGAGCAGCCACTTCCATGCCGTGCCGGTGACGATCATCGACAGCGCCATGGGGTACAGGTATAGGGTGCGGATGAAGCCCTCGCGGCGGATGCGCTGGTCCAGCAATACCGCCAGCAACACGCCGATGACCAGGCTGATGGCGATGAACAGGCCACCGAAAACCAGCAGGTTCTTGCTCGCCACCCACCAGCGATCGTTGTCGAGCAGCCGCGCGTATTGCGCCAGGCCCGCCCACTTGTAGGTGGGCAGGAAGGTCGAGGTGGTGAAGGACAGCACGAAGGTCCAGAGGATGTAGCCGTAGAAGCCCACCAGGACGATGATCATGCTTGGCGCCAGCACCAGTTTGGGCAGCCAGCGCTGTAGCGCGTCCAGGGGTGAGGCCCGCAGTTGAGCGGTTGTAGTGGTCATGATGTGGTACCCGAAGCCCAGACAGTGCGTGGCTCTGCCTTTTGTGTTGTCGGTACTGGCCCTATCGCCGGCAAGCCAGCTCCCACAGGTAACCCACAGTTTTCAAAGGCAGTGAATACCCTGTGGGAGCTGGCTTGCCGGCGATAGGGCCATCAGCGCTTTACTGGGCGGACTTGATGGCAGCCGCCAGCTTCTTCGCCGCATCGGCCGGGTCGGCCTTGGGGTCGTTGATGTAGTTGGTCACCACATCGAAGAACGCCCCTTGCACGGCCAGCGTGGTGGCCATGTTGTGCGCCATGCTCGGCTGCAGGCCGCCATTTTTTGTGTCGGCAAGGAAGTCCTTGGCGGAGGTCTGCGCGCAGGCATCAAAACCATACCTGCCCATGTCGGCCAGCATGTCGTTGCGCACCGGGATCGAGCCCTTGTTGCTGCTGAAGACCTTCTGGAAGTCCTCGCCCAGCACCTTGCGGGCAATGTCCTGCTGGCCGGCAGCGGTGCCGGCGTCGTTCTGCTTGAACACCACCAGCGAGTCGATGTTGTACAGGAAGGCCTTTTCGGTGCCGGGGAACGGCACGCACTGGTAGTCCGTACCGGCGGTTTTCTTCGCCAGGGTCCATTCGCTCTTGGCCCAGTCGCCCATGATCTGCATGCCGGCCTTGCCGTTGATGACCTTGGCGGCTTCCAGGTTCCAGTCCTGGCCTTTGCCATCCGGGTCCATGTAGGTGGCGACTTTTTTCAGCTCGGTCAGCGCCTTGACCATCTGCGGGCCGGTGAGGGTTGCGCTGTCGAGGTCGACCATGGCCTTCTTGTAGCCATCTGCACCCATCACCGACAGCACCACGCTTTCGAACACCGTGCTGTCCTGCCACGGCTGCCCACCATGGGCGAGCGGGATGAAACCGGCCGCCTTGAGCTTGTCGGCAACCGCATAGAATTCGTCGAGGGTGGTCGGCGGCTTGTCGATACCGGCTTTCTTGAACACTTCAGGGTTGATCCACAGCCAGTTGATGCGATGGATGTTGACCGGCACGGCGACATAGTCACCGTCGTACTTGACGGTATCGGCGACTTTCTTGTCGAGCAGCGAATCCCAGTTTTCGGCCTTGGCCACCCCCTTGAGCACATCCGCGTCGAGCAGCCCGGTGGCCGCCCAGTCCTGGATGTCCGGGCCTTTGATTTGCGCGACACCCGGCGGGTTGCCGGCCACGGCGCGGCTCTTGAGTACGGTCATGGCAGTGGCACCACCGCCGCCAGCGACGGCACCGTCCTTCCAGGTGAAGCCATCTTTTTCGACTTGGGCCTTGAGCACATCGACGGCTGCTTTTTCGCCACCCGAGGTCCACCAGTGCACGACCTCGACGCTGCCTTTGGCGTCGGCAGCCTGGGCACTGAAGGGCAGTATCGAGGCCAAGGAAATTGCGGCAGCGAGACGGAGTGTGGAATTCATCGAAGCACCTTTCTTGTTGTTATGCCGTGCAAGTCGAGCGCTTGCGTTGCATGGAGTCTAAACAGCCCGCCCGCCTCGTCAGGTAACGAAGCGATGCTTGAATGTCATCATCTGGTTACATTGCCGGCCAGGGCGCTGGCCAGGCTCGGCGCCAGCGGCAAGCCGGGCAACAGCAGTGCCTGGCAGGCGTGATAAAGGTCGGGTTTGCCCGGCCAGATGCTCCCGGCCGGCTGGTTCAGCGCATCGAGCTCGTGGTGCCAACTGCCCGCGGTGTGGTCGATGAAATGGTTGGCGATGAAGTCCCAGCAGCGCCGGTACCACTGCTCGTAATGCGCCTCGCCGGTCCTTTGCAACAACGCGGCGGCGGCGGCGCAGGCCTCGGCGTGCACCCAGTGCAAACGCGCGTGCACCACCGGGCGATCGGCCCAGTCCAGGGTGTAGACAAAGCCCGGGGCGCCATCGGCATGCCACGCCTGCCCACAAGCGCCGTCGAACAGCGCGCGGGCGCTGCCAAGCAGCCAGTCCGGTGCGTGCAGGCCGGCCTGCGCAAGGCTGGCCTCCAGGTGCAACAGCAGCCGCGCCCATTCCAGCGCGTGCCCGGGCGTGGTGCCATAAGGGCGGAAGTGGTCGGCCGGGTGTTCCTGGTTGTAGTGCGGCAGCGGTTGCCATAACGCGTCGAAATGCTCGATCACCCGGTGGCCGTTGGCGGCGGCATGGGTATGGATGATGCGTTCGGCGATGCGCAGGGCGCGTTGCAGCCACAGCGTGTTGCGGGTGACGTCTGCAAGCGCCAGGAAGGCCTCGGTCGCGTGCATGTTGCTGTTGGCGCCCCGATACGGTTCAGGCAACTGCCACGCACGGGACAAGGTTTCGCGCAGGGCGCCTTCCCCTTCGCACCAGAAATGCGACTCCAGCACTTGGGCCGCGTCTGCCAGCAAAGCGGGCGCATCGTCGACACCCGCTACTACCGCCGAACTGGCGGCCAGGGCGACAAAGGCATGCAGGTAGGCCGCCTTGCCGCTGTCATCATGGCCGCCGGGGTGGGCGAACCAGCCGCCGTAGCGGGCATCTTGCATGGCCCCGCGCAGGGCGGTCACGCCGTGCTCGGCATAGGCCAGGTAGCCAGGCACACCCTGCAGATGGGCCAGGGCGAAGCAGTGGGTCATGCGGGCGGTGTTCATGGTTTGGGCGCGGGCGCCGGGGGCGAGCTGCCCTTTGGCATCGAGGTTACCGAAGCCGTCCGGCAGTTTCGCGGCCTTGGCAAAGGCCAGCAGGCGATGTGCTTCAGCCTGGCGCCAGTTGGAATGGGCCGGGGCGTTGAGCCAGCTGGTTGCTGGCAGGTCGAGGGGGGTCATGGGCCAGCTTGCTCCTTGCCAGTCGTTTGCGAATTCTAGCCAGCGGGATTTGGGCGGATGTCACGAAGGACGGCAGGTTTGTCACTCGACAGTGACAATTGAGTGACCTGCAACGGCCCTATCGCCGGCAAGCCAGCTCCCACAGCTACAGTGCAAACCTTGAACCCCGTGCGGTCATTGTGGGAGCTGGCGTGCCGGCGATAGGGCCAGAACTGCCAGCGCATAAAGTCAGTCCATACCCCGCGGTAGATACAAGGTCACCCGTAACCCGCCCTCGCGCAGGTTCAGCAAACTCACTTCCCCGCCATGGCTATGGGCAATGTTGCGCGCAATTCCCAACCCCAGCCCATACCCCTGCTGCTGCCCGGCCAGGCGAAAATGCGGCTCGAACACCTGCTCCAGCTGCTGCTGCGGCACCCCGGGGCCCTGGTCGTCCACCTGCAGCACAAACCCCTCGGCACTGTCGATGATGCGCAACCGTGCCCGCTCGCCGTACTTGATGGCATTGTCGATCAGGTTGCCAATGCAGCGCCGCAGCGCCAGCGGCTTGCCCGCATACGGCGCCAACGCCCGCCCCAGCAACGTGATGCGGCCATCGCCCAGGTACGGCTCGGCCAGAATCTCCAGCACCTGGTTGAGGTCGACAGGCTCGATGTTCTCGTGGATGTCAGTGTCCTTCACGCACTGCAACGCGCCTTTGACCAGCAGCTCCAGTTCGTCCAGGTCCTGGCTGAACTTGGCCTGCAGGCGCTCGTCTTCGAGCAGTTCGACACGCAACCGCAGGCGGGTGATCGGCGTACGCAGGTCGTGGGAAATGGCGCTGAACAGCTGGCTGCGCTCGGTCAGGTAGCGGCTGATACGCTCGCGCATGCTGTTGAACGCCCGACTCACTTCGACCACTTCACTGCCGCCACCTTCGGCCACCGGCGCCACATCGGCGCCCAGCGACATCTCGCGCGCGGCCCGCGCCAGCCGTTTCAGCGGCCAGCTCTGCCAGTGCACCAGCAGGCCGATGAACAACAGCAGCAAGGCGGTGGTCAGCACGATGAAGCCGATCTGCTGGCGTGGCAGGCGTTCGGCCTCAAGGCTGGTGTAGGGCTCGGGCAGCAGCGAGGCGATGTACAGCCACTCGCCCTCAGCCAGGCGGATCTGCGTTACCAGCACCGGCGGGTTGAGCGGCTCCAGGGTCAGCGAATAATGCGCCCAGGAGCGTGGCAGTTCGTCGAGCTTCAAGCCACTGTTGAAGATGCGCAGGTCATCCGGGGCGACGAACTCGACGGAAATGTCCATTTGCGCGCCCAGGCGCTCATGCAGCACTTGCTGGAACACCTCGATCACCGCCTGCTTGCGCGGCGTGACGGGCAGTACCGGCATGTCCAGCGGCTTGGCATTGAGCGACACGAAAAAGCGCGTGCCCCCCATGCTGCGCAGCTGGTCTAGCACCAGTGGCCGGTAGGCCACCGGCAGCGAGCGGAAGTAGCTGACACTGGCGCTCATCGAATGGGCCAGGCTGCTGGCGCTGGCGCGCAGGCCCTGAACCTGGCTGGCGCGCAGCTGGGCGACCCAGATGATGCTCGACAAACCCTGGGCCAGCACCACCACCAGCAGGGTCAGCAACAGCATGCGCGCCAGCAGCGAACGAGGCAGCAGGCGCCAGCGCCGCTCAGGATGCACTGCAGACATGCGCAGCCAGCAGGTAGCCACTGCCACGCACCGTGCGGATCAGCCGTGGGGGTTTGTCGGTGTCGCGCAGGCGCTGGCGCAGGCGGCTGACCGCCATGTCGACGATGCGGTCCAGCGGCATCGGCTCGCGGCCACGGGTGGCGTTGCCGATGGTGTCACGATCGAGGATCTGCTGTGGGCGGTCGAGAAAAAGCTTGAGCAGGGCGAAGTCGGCGCCCGAGAGGATCACCTCTTCACCGTCACGGTGGAACAGGCGATGGCTGACCGTGTCCAGGCGCCAGTCGTCGAAGGCCAGCACGGCACTGACCGGTGCTGCCTGGCCGAATTCGGCACGGCGCAGCAGGGCCTTGATCCGCGCTTGCAATTCGCGGGGGCTGAAGGGCTTGCCCAGGTAGTCGTCTGCGCCCAGTTCCAGGCCAATGACCCGGTCGGCTTCGTCGGAGCTGGCGGTGAGCATGATGATCGGCACCCGTGCCAGACGGGGATGCTGGCGCACCCAGCGGCACAGGCTGAAGCCGTCTTCGTCGGGCAGCATCACGTCGAGGATGACCAGGTCGCAAGGGGTGGATTCGAGGGCCTGGCGAAAGCCCCTGCCGTCCGCTTCGGCATGCACCTGGAAGCCGGAACGGCTCAGGTAGGTTTGCAGCAGTTCGCGGATTTCCTGGTCGTCGTCGACCATCAGGATCGATTTGCCGGCAGTGCTCAAGGTGGTCCTTCCTCTTGTTGATTGCAGGTCTTTTGCCTGCTGTACGGTGTTGCCTTCCGGGGCTGAGTTGCAGCCCATCGCCGGCAAGCCGGGCTCCCACAGTTAGTGTACAAATCCAGTCTTGTCGCGATCGGTGTGGGAGCTGGCTTGCCGGCGATCGGGCCGCGCTGCGGCCCCCTTCAACTGTCAGTGATCCAGCGCCTGCTGCAAGGCCACCCCGGCCCCCAGCAACCCGGAAAACTCCGCCGTCACCAACCACACCGGCACGCCGGCAAAATAACCACTCATGCAACCCTTGTCGGCAAAACTTGTGGCAAACCCACTGCGCAGGAACAGCTCGGCAAAGCGCGGGATCACCCCGCCGACAATATAGACCCCGCCCCGCGCGCCCAAGGTCAGCACATTGTTACCGGCCACTCGCCCCAGGAAGCGGCAGAACTGCTCGACCACCGCCAGCGCCCGCGGCTCGCCGCCCAGCGCGGCATCGGTGATGTGCGCCGGGGTCTTGTGTCGCGGTATGTCTCCGTCCAGCGCGCAGATCGCCTGGTACAAACGCACAAGACCTCCCCCGCTGAGCACCGTCTCGGCACTGACGTGGCCGATCTGGCCATGGATCTGCTGGTGGATCGCCGCTTCGCGGGCATTGCCCACCGGCAAGTCGACATGCCCGCCTTCGCCGGGCAGGGCCTGCCAGTGCTTTTCGCCCAGGCGCAGCAGCGAGCCCACGCCCAGGCCGGTACCAGGCCCGATGACCAGTGCCGGGCGCGACGGGTCAGCCGTGCCGGGGCACACTTCGCGAAACTCCCCCTCGCGCAGGCGGGTCATGCCCAACGCCATGGCGGTGAAGTCGTTGACCAGCAACAACTGCCCGACCTGCAAGGTCCTGCAGAACGCCGTACGGCTGAGCCGCCAATGGTTGTTGGTAAAGCGGAATTCATCGCCATCGACCGGCCCGGCCACTGCCAGGCAGGCCGCGGCCACGCCACCGCGAGCAATGCCCTGCCCCTGCAGATAGGCTTCGATGGCCTGTTCAGGGCTGGTGTAATCCTCGGTGGCGAAGACTTTCACTTCATGCAGCTGGTTGTCACGCCACAACGCAAAACGGGCATTGGTGCCGCCGATGTCGCCAACCAGCAAGTCCTTCATTTGAGGTTCTCCAGGGCCGAAGTGAATGCACTGGCGCCCTGCTCTGCGGGGCTGAACGCCATGCGCATGAAGCCGAACAGCTCGCGCCCGCAACCCAGGTCGTTGCCCTGGGGCGCCGGCGGCAGGTCACGGCTGGCCAGTTCTTCGGCCGACACCATCACCCGCAGCGTGCCTTCGACACCATCGACCCGCACCATATCACCCTCACGCACGCGCGCCAGCGGGCCGCCATCATAAGCTTCGGGGCACACGTGGATAGCCGCAGGGATCTTGCCCGAGGCACCCGACATGCGCCCGTCGGTGACCAGCGCCACCTTGTAGCCACGGTCCTGCAGCACCCCCAGGAAGGGCGTGAGCTTGTGCAGTTCGGGCATGCCATTGCAGCGCGGGCCCTGGAAACGCACCACCGCAACAAAGTCACACTCCAGCTCGCCGGCCTTGAACGCATCGGCCAGCGACTGCTGGTCGTGGAACACCCGCGCCGGGGCTTCCACCACGCGGTGCTCGGGGGCAACGGCAGACACCTTCATCACCCCACGGCCGAGGTTGCCTTCCATGACGCGCAGGCCACCTTCGGCCGAAAACGGCCGCGCCACCGGGCGCAGGATGGTCTCGTCCAGGCTGTGCTGCGGCCCTTCGCGCCACACCAGCTTGCCGTTGTCGAGAAACGGTTCCTGGGTGTAACGGCGCAGGCCGGGGCCGGCGACGGTGTTGACGTCTTCATGCAGCAGCCCGGCGTCGAGCAGCTCGCGAATCAGGAAGGCCATGCCGCCAGCCGCCTGGAAGTGGTTGATGTCAGCCTTGCCGTTGGGATAGACGTGGGACAGGGTCGGCACCACCTCGGACAGGTGGGCCATGTCCTGCCAGGTCAGCTGGATACCCGCCGCCTGGGCAATCGCCGGGATGTGCAGGGTGTGGTTGGTCGAGCCGCCGGTGGCATGCAGGGCGACGATCGAGTTGACCAGCGCCTTCTCGTCGACGACTTCGCCCAGCGGCATGAAGCTGCCGCTGGCCTTGGTCATGCGCGTCACCTGCCGTGCGGCCTCGGCGGTGAGCGCGTCGCGCAGCGGGGTGTACGGGTTGACGAACGAGGCGCCGGGCAGGTGCAGGCCCATGACTTCCATCACCAGCTGGTTGGTGTTGGCGGTGCCGTAGAACGTGCAGGTGCCCGGGCTGTGGTAGGAGTTCATCTCCGACTCCAGCAGCTCTTCGCGGCTGGCCTTGCCCTCGGCATAGCGCTGGCGTACATCGGCTTTCTGCTTGTTGGAAATGCCCGACACCATCGGCCCGCCCGGGACGAAAATAGTCGGCAGGTGGCCAAAGCGCAGGGCGCCCATCATCAGGCCGGGGACAATCTTGTCGCAGATGCCCAGCATCAGCGCGCCATCGAACATGTTGTGCGACAGGGCCACGGCGGTGGACATGGCGATCACCTCGCGGCTGGCGATGGCCAGTTCCATGCCTGGCTCGCCCTGGGTCACTCCGTCGCACATGGCCGGCACGCCACCGGCGAACTGGCCCACCGAACCCACCTCGCGCAGGGCCTGCTTGATCTGCTCGGGGAAGTGCAAATACGGCTGGTGCGCCGAGAGCATGTCGTTATACGCCGAAACGATAGCCACGTTGGCCGCGTTCATCAGCCGCAGGGTCTGCTTGTCGTCGCTGCCGCAACCGGCCACGCCATGGGCGAAGTTGGCGCACTGCAGGCTGGCGCGCATGGGGCCGTCACTGGCCGCCCCGCGAATCAGCTGCAGGTAGCGTTCGCGGGTGGCACGGCTGCGTTCGATCAGCCGCTGGGTGACCTCAAGGATGCGCGGGTGCATGTACTGGACTCCAGGCTAATTGTAAGGGCGGTTTACCGGGCATTTCCCCTCCAAACGATTGCGGCCTAGGCTCAAGGTAAAGGGCCTGGTGCAACGCTGGGGGCACATCGCCCAACCACTCGTTGTATGTTTAAACAAAATACTGCCACTAAAAAGGCTTGTTTTCTATCTGATAGTGAATAATCTTGTAATTCCAACAACAAAACCGTTTCAGTGAAGCTCCTTTGTGCCACAGGTTTCACTCGGACTGCCAGAGGTACTGCCATGACCCTACGCATCGCCATCAACGGATTCGGCCGCATCGGGCGCAACGTCCTGCGCGCACTGTATACCCAAGGCTACCGCCAGGACCTGCAGGTCGTCGCCATCAACGACCTGGGCGACAGCGCCATGAATGCCCACCTGCTGAAATACGACAGCGTGCATGGCACCTTCGATGCCATTGTCGAGGCGGACCATGAGAGCCTGACGGTGAATGGCGACCGCATTGCGGTCAGCGCCATCCGCAACCCGGCCGAGCTACCCTGGAAGGCCGAGGCCATCGATGTGGTGTTCGAGTGCACCGGTCTGTTCACCGACCGCACCAAGGCCGCCGCACACCTGGCCGCCGGGGCTGGCAAGGTGATTGTGTCGGCGCCAGCCAAAGGCGCCGATGCCACTGTGGTATACGGAGTCAACCACGACATCCTGCGGTCTTCGCACCAGGTCATTTCCAATGCCTCCTGCACCACCAACTGCCTGGCGCCGATTGCCCAGGTGCTGGACCGCGAGTTCGGCATCGAACAGGGCCTGATGACCACCATCCATGCCTACACCAACGACCAGGTGCTGACCGACGTGTACCACAGCGACCCGTACCGCGCGCGCTCGGCGACCCAGTCGATGATCCCGAGCAAGACCGGCGCCGCCGAGGCTGTGGGCCTGGTGCTGCCGGAACTGGCGGGCAAGCTCACCGGCATGTCGGTGCGGGTGCCGGTGATCAACGTGTCGCTGGTGGACCTCACCGTGAACCTCAAGCGTGAAGCCACGGCCGAGCAGGTGAATCAGCTGTTTCTCGAAGCCAGCAAGCATTCCAGAGTGTTGGGCTACAACGCCCTGCCGTTGGTTTCATGCGATTTCAACCATAACCCGCTGTCGTCGATCTTCGATGCCAACCACACCAAGGCCAACGGGCGCATGCTCAAGGTGATGGCCTGGTATGACAATGAGTGGGGGTTCAGCAACCGCATGCTGGATAACTGTCTGGCGCTGTGCCGGGCGCGGTGAGTTCGGCTTGCCATTATCTGCGCCTGTGAGACCGAGCGCCGCCCGCGCGGCGCTCGATCTTACAGCCGATGTGAATTCCCCGGCAGGCACCTTCAAGCCCTTACTCACAATCTTTACCTTTTCCTAACACTTCCACACTTGACCTTCCGCAAAGATGATAAGCATTATCATTAACCTTTCGTCGGCCAGGTCCACCCGTGAGTCAGTCCCGGTTCAATTCCGTTTTCCTCATCCAGCGCCTGACCCTGCTGCGTACCCTCCAGCGCATGGTAGGTAATCCCAGCACGGCCGAGGACCTGCTGCAGGAAACCTACCTGCGGGTATCCCGCGCGTTGGGCGAACGGCCCATCGAGCACATCGAACCGTTCGTGTTCCAGACCGCACGCAACCTGGCGCTTGACCACCTGCGCGCACGCCGGGTGCAGGCACGCATGCTGGTCGACGACGTGCCCGACGAAGTGCTGCACAGTGTCGCCGCCCCCGCCACCAGCAGCGAAGATGCGGCCCATGCCGAGCAGTTGCTCAAGCACCTGAGCGTCAGTCTCAACCAGCTGAGCGAACGCCAGCAGCGCATATTCATCCTCAGCCGCCTGCATGGCGCCACCTACCTGGAAATTGCCGAACAGCTGAATGTTTCGTCCAGCACGGTACAAAAGGAATTGAAACTGATCATGGCCATCTGCATGGGCGTCGCCGAGCGCTTGAAGTGAGCCGACCGCTGGCCAGTGCAGCAGCGCAAAGCCCTTGCCACACACCGCCTTAGCCTTGATCATTCGAAAAAAAACCATTCAAGGATTCACCGTGACCGACAGCCCCGCCCCTCGCCCGTCACCCGCCGGGCCTAGCGCCCGTGCTCGTGCCATGGACGAGGCGCTGGACTGGCTGGTACGCCTGCAATGCGCGGATGCACAAGATACCCAGGCCTTTGAAGCCTGGCTTTGCGCTGCACCTGAAAACGCCGAGGCGTATGTCGAGGCAGAGGCCCTGTGGAACGGTAGCCCGCTGCATCAGGTGGCCGGGCACCTGCACCAGCAAAAACGCCGCTCCTGGAGAGGGCGCCTGCGCAGCCACTGGAAACCCATGGCTACCGCCGCGGTGTTGCTGGTGGGCCTGTTCACCCTGGGCAACCTGCCCATGCGCCTGCAGGCCGACCACCTCACGGTGGTTGGCGAGCGCCAGCGCTTGCAACTGGATGACGGCGCGAAAGTGTTGCTCAATACCAATTCGGCCTTCGCCAGCGACCTGCGCGACGGCCGCCAGGTGGCGCGGCTGCTGCAGGGCGAGGCGTATTTCCAGGTGCCCGATGGCGCGCGGCTGCCACTGGAAGTGCAGGCCGGACCATTGCGTGCGCAAGTACGCGATACCGACTTCGCCGTGCGTTACGTCGACGGCGAGGCGCAGGTGCGGGTGCAGCGCGGCGATGTCGACCTGCAAGGCGGCCGTGACCAGCGTATCCGCCTGAGCGCTGGCGACAGCATCAACGTAGGGCCGCAGGGCTTCGGTCAGCGCCAGCGCCCCGACATGCACAAGGACCTGGCCTGGATCGACGGCCGCCTGGTGTTCGAGAACTGCCCGCTGAGCCAGGTGCTGGCCGAGGTGCGCCGCTACTACCCGGGCTGGATCATCAATCGCAACACGCAGCTCGAGGACGTAGCGGTCACCGGCAACTATCGCCTCGACCAACCGCTGGAAACCCTGCGGGCCCTGGCTCACATCACCTCTGCGCAACTGCACGAGTACCCTGCGCTGGTCATTCTCGACTGACCTGAAATTATTTTTACGCGACTGCGCTACCCCGCCCGTCTCGTTATAGCCAATGCAACTGATTCTTGTTTGATAACGAGAACAGCCATCACCTATAACAGTCCGCGCGTCTGGGAGCGCTTTCGATGTCCACAGGTCCTACCCGCTCGTCCATCCTTCCTCGCCGCACAGGGCAATTGTCCCTGTTGACCCTGGCCCTGCTCGCCAGCGGCGCCTGCAGCCTGCCAGCGCTGGCTGCAGGCTCCGCTGGGGAGCAGGGCCAGGCCAGCAGCCCGCGCATCGGTGACTACCGCTTCAGCATCGGCCAGCAGCCGCTGGTGTCGGCAATCAACGCCTTCAGCCAGGTCACCGGCTGGCAGGTCGGCTTCAGCGCCGAGCTGGCCGACGGCGTGGCGTCGCCGGGGGTGCAGGGCGCGCTACCGGCGGAAGCCGCACTCAAGCGCCTGCTCAACGGTACCGGCCTGGGCTTTCGCAAGATCAGTAACGGCAATGTGGTGCTCGAGCGCCAGGCCGGCGGCAATGTGGTAGCCCTGCAACAGGTCACCGTCAGCGCCACCCGCAGCGCCCAGGACGCAAGCCAGGTGCCTAGCACCGTCAGCGTGCAGACCCGCGAGCAACTGGACCGGCAGAACGTCAACAACATCCAGGACCTGGTGCGCTACGAGCCGGGTGTGTCGGTGGCCGGCACCGGCCAGCGCAGCGGCCTGAACGGCTACAACATTCGGGGTATCGACGGCGAGCGGATCCTTACCCAGGTCGACGGAGTGTCGATCCCTGACAGCTTTTTCTACGGCCCGTACGCCCAGACCCAGCGCAACTACGTGGACCCGGAGATCGTCAAGCGCGTGGAAATCCTCCGCGGCCCGGCTTCGGTACTGTATGGCAGCAACGCCATCGGCGGCGCGGTCAGCTACTTCACCCTCGACCCGGACGACATCATCAAGCCCGGCAAGGACGTGGGTGCGCGCCTGAAGACCGGCTACAGCTCGGCTGACGAAAGCTGGCTGACCTCTGCCACCGTCGCCGGCCGCCAAGGCGATGTCGACGGCCTGCTGCACCTGAGCCAGCGCAACGGCCACGAAACCGAAACCCACGGTAGCCACAGCGGTGACGGCCTGTCGCGCACCGAAGCCAACCCGATGGACGTGCGCACCACCAACGTACTGGCCAAGCTGGGCTGGAACTACGCCGACGATGCCCGCCTGGGCTTCACCTTCGAGCGCTACAAGGATGACCGCGACCAGAACATCCTCAGTGCGGTGGGCGGGCCGTTCATTCCTGGCTTCGGTGGCATGGGCTACTACAAGGCGCGCAATGGCAACGACACCATCACCCGCGAGCGCTACGGCATCAACCATGAGTTCGGCCTGGATTCGCGGGTCGCCGACCATGTGAAGTGGAGCCTGAACTACCAGATCGCCAAGACCGACCAGCACACCGAAGAAGTCTATGCGCCGCCTGGCCGTCAGGTACTGCGAACCCGCGACACTACCTACAAAGACCGCCAGTGGGTGTTCGACGCCCAGCTGGACAAAGCCTTCAGCATCGGCGCCACCGACCACCTGCTGACCTATGGCATTACCCTCAAGCATGAAAAGGTCACCGGTTCGCGCAGCGGCACCGGCACCTGCCTGACCGTGGGCGCGGGCTGCTCCGCCGTCGGTGCCGAACGCCCGGCAGACGGCCAGGTGCTGGTCAGCGACTTCCCGGACCCGACGGTGAACACCTACAGCCTGTTCATGCAGGATGAAATCCGCTGGAACAACTGGACCTTCATGCCCGGCGCACGCTACGACTACACGCGCATGGAGCCCACGTTCACCGAGGAGTTCCTGCGTGGCCTGGAGTCCACCGGCACGGCGCCGACGTCGCAGGACGACTCGGACAAGAAGTGGCACCGCGTGTCGCCCAAGTTCGGCCTGACCTATGCCTTCAACGACAACTACACCTGGTACGGCCAGTACGCCGAAGGCTTCCGTACACCGACCGCCAAGTCCATGTACGGCAAATTCGTCAACCTCGAGGAAGGCTACCGCGTAGAAGGCAACCCGGGCCTCGAACCGGAGAAGAGCAAAAGCTACGAAACCGGCCTGCGTGGCAACTTCGTCGCCGGCAACTTCGACGTGGCGGTGTACTACAACAAGTACCGCGACTTCATCGACGAAGACGCCGTGCAAAGCGCCAACCTGGAGCAGACCTTCCAGGCCAACAACATCAAGCACGCCACCATCAAGGGTGCCGAGGTCAAGGGCCGCCTGAACCTCGACCACTTCGGTGCACCTCAGGGCCTGTATACCCAGGGTTCGATCGCCTACACCTACGGCCGCAACGATGATACCGGCCAGCCGCTGAACACCGTCAACCCACTGAAGGGCGTATTCGGCCTGGGCTACGAGCAACAGAACTACGGCGGCCTGCTGAGCTGGACGCTGGTCAAGCGCAAAACCCGGGTGGACGACGGCACCTTCTATTCGCCTGACGGCTCGACCTCGAAGTTCCGCACCCCGGGTTACGGCGTGCTGGACCTGACCGGCTTCTACAAGGTCACCGACGACGTGACCATCAACGCCGGGTTGTACAACCTCACCGACAAGAAGTACTGGCAGTGGGATTCGGTCCGCAGCTACGACGGCCAGGGTGAGGCCGCGGTGACCCAGCCGGCCAACATCGACCGCCTGACCATGCCGGGGCGCAACTTCGGTATCAATGTGGTTTGGGATATCTGATTTCTACCGCCTGTGCCGGCCTCTTCGCGGGTTCACCCGCGAAGAGGCCGGCACAGGCAACACAAACTCCGGTTTTTTTACTGTCCCGCCCACACTGTTTCGTCTTGTATCTAGACGCCCCCCTTTTCCAAGGACTGCCCCATGACCGACCGCCCAGCCCTGCGCTCCCAGCGCCTGAACCAGATCACCCACGCCCCGCACGCCGAGCTGGATGCCCTGGTCAAAGCCCACGCACCCTTCGACAGCCGCGAAAGCTTCGCCCGCTTCGTGGTCGCCCAGTACCTGTTCCAGTCCGAGCTGCAAGCCCTGTACAACGACCCGCACCTGATCGCCATCGTCCCCGACCTGGCCGAGCGCTGCCGTGCCGACCAGGCCCGCCTGGACCTCGCCGACCTCGACACCGAAGTGCCGGCCGCCGTGCCGGGCGCCCTGGGCACCACCAGCCTGGGCGAAGCAATGGGCTGGATCTTCGTCTCCGAAGGCTCCAAACTGGGCGCTGCGTTTCTGATCAAGCGTGCCGTGGCCCTGGAATTGTCCGACAGCTTCGGTGCCCGCCACCTGGGCGAACCGGCCGGCGGCCGTGCCGAAGGCTGGAAGCAGTTCACCCGCATCCTCGATGGCCTGGCGCTGTCGGCCGAAGAGGAAGCCGCTGCCGAGCGTGGCGCAGTCGCCGCCTTCGAGCGCTTCACCGAACTGCTCAAGCACGCCTATGCTGTGGATGCCGCGCTGGTTTGATACGCCGTACCCGGCCACCCTTCCGGTGGCCGAACCGTTTTTGCAGTGAGACCATGACCCAACCCGCCCGCTCGAAACTCGCCCGCCTGCTGTACGGAATCCTGGCTTACGTGAGCCTGGGAATCGGGTTGGTCGCGATCGTGATCCCCGGCCTGCCGACCACCGAGTTCATCCTGCTGGCCGCCTGGGCCGCCACGCGCAGTTCGCCGCGCCTGTCAGCCTGGCTGGAAAACCACCGGCTGTTCGGGCCGATCCTGTACAACTGGCGCAATGGCAAGGTGATCCAGCGCCGGGCCAAGGTCAGCGCGACCATCAGCATGTTGCTGTGTGCAGGCCTGATGCTGACCTTTCTGGAACACCACTGGCCGGTGTTTCTGGCCATCGCCGGCATGACCCTGGGCAACCTGTGGATCTGGTCGCGCCCGGAGCACGCCTGCCCTGCCCCGTCACAGGCTCAGCAGCCCTGAGTAAAGGGCATAGGCGGCCAGCGCGGCACCCGCCAGCACGGCGGCAAAAATCAGCTTTTCCCAGTGCGTGAACAAAGCCTGCCCCTGTTCACGCTTGGCCCTGGCGAACAGGATCACACCGGGGGCGTACAACAGCGCCGACAGCAGCAGGTACTTGAGCCCGCCGGCGTACAGCAGCCACACCGCATATAGCAAGGCAACCACCGCCACCAGCAAGTCCTTGCGCCGCAGCCCAGGCTGCCCGGCATAGGTTTCTGCGCGTGCCGCCAACAGCACGGCATAGGCCGCCGACCACAGGTATGGCACCAGGATCATCGACGAGGCCAGGTAGATCAGGCTGGTGTAGGTGCCCGCCGAAAACAGCGTGATCAGCAGAAAGCCCTGAATCATGCAGTTGGTCAGCCACAGGGCATTAGCGGGCACCTGGTTGGCGTTTTCCTTGGTCAGAAAGCGCGGCATGGTCTTGTCGCGCGCAGTGGCGTAAAGGATTTCGGCACACAACAACGCCCATGAAAGCAGCGCGCCAAGCAGCGACACCGCCAGCCCGAGGCTGATCAGCAAGGCGCCCCAGGGCCCGACGATATGCTCCAGCACCGAGGCCAGCGACGGGTTCTGCAACCCGGCCAGCTCCGGCTGGGTCATTACCCCCAGCGACAACACGTTGACCAGCACCAGCAGCGCCAGCACGCCGAGAAAACCAATGACCGTGGCCTTGCCCACGTCCGAACGGCGCTGGGCTCGCCCGGAATACACGCTGGCGCCCTCAATGCCGATGAACACGAACACGGTCACCAGCATCATGTTGCGCACTTGCTCCAGCACGCTGCCGAACTGCGGGTTGCTCAGGCCCCAGATGTCCCGGGTGAAGATATCGGCGCGAAAGGCAAATGCCGCGATGACCACGAACATCACCAGCGGCACTATCTTGGCCACGGTGGTGACCTGGTTGATGAACGCCGCCTCCTTGATGCCGCGCAGCACCAGGAAGTGCACTGCCCACAGCAGCAGCGAGGCGCAGCCGATGGCGATGGGCGTATTGCCTTCACCAAATACCGGAAAGTAGAACCCCAGGGTGCTGAACAGCAGCACGAAGTAGCCGACGTTGCCCAGCCAGGCGCTGATCCAGTAGCCCCAGGCCGACGAAAACCCCATGTAGTCGCCGAAGCCGGCCTTGGCATAGGCGTACACCCCCGAATCCAGCTCAGGCTTGCGGTTGGCCAAGGTCTGGAACACGAACGCCAGGGCCAGCATGCCGACCGCGGTGATCCCCCAGCCGATCAGCACCGCGCCGACATCGGCACGCGCCGCCATGTTCTGCGGCAGCGAGAAGATACCGCCACCAATCATCGAGCCGACCACCAGCGCGATCAATGCGCCCAGGCGCAGCTTTTGTCCAGGTTCGCTCATGGTCCTACCTTGTCACCTGTTGTCATCCGCCTGAAACAGTCAGGCGGTACTTGAAGATAGTGTTACTTATATTAAAGCGAGGCACCCACGCTAGCGCTGTCATAACTGCTTTATCTATGCAGATCCATTGTAAAAATTAGCAGCTAGTCAGCAACTAGAAAAGAAATTGATAAAACTCGAAATTCTTGTGAAAAATTTGCGAAAGCGGAAAAAACGGCTAGCGTCAAGCATCGCAGGCTGAACGGAGCGTTTGCTCTAGAAAGACATGGAGGTGCCAGCGCAAAAGGCCTGCAGCAAAAGCTGTCGGCACTCTCCAGGAGCACCGTGAAGGAAATTTCCTACTTCACGACGCCATTAACTGACCCACGTCAGCGAACGGCACAGGCGACGGATTTATGCTGTCGTCAACTTTCTCCTGGCAGGAGTTGTTAAATGTCTGATTCATCCGGAAAATTAAAACTCGGCGCGTTAGTTGCACTTGTCGTCGGCTCGATGATTGGTGGCGGTATCTTCTCGCTGCCACAAAACATGGCCGCCAGCGCGGGAGTTGGCGCGGTGCTGATCGGCTGGGGCATTACCGCGGTCGGCATGCTGACCCTGGCATTCGTGTTCCAGACCCTGGCCAACCGCAAGCCTGACCTGGATGGCGGGGTGTACGCCTACGCCAAGGCCGGTTTCGGCGACTACATGGGCTTCTCGTCCGCCTGGGGCTACTGGATCAGTGCCTGGCTGGGCAACGTCGGTTACTTCGTGCTGCTGTTCAGCACATTGGGCTACTTCTTCCCGATCTTCGGCGAAGGCAACACCCCGGCCGCCATCATTGGCGCATCGGTGCTGCTGTGGGCAGTGCACTTCCTGGTACTGCGTGGCATCAAGGAGGCGGCGTTCATCAACCTGGTCACCACCGTGGCCAAAGTGGTGCCACTGGTCCTGTTCACCCTGATCTGCCTGTTCGCGTTCAGGCTCGACATCTTCACCGCCGACATCTGGGGCAAAGGCACGCCCGAGCTGGGCAGCGTGATGAGCCAGGTGCGCAACATGATGCTGGTCACCGTGTGGGTGTTCATCGGCATCGAGGGCGCGAGCATCTTCTCGTCACGGGCGGAAAAGCGCGCTGACGTGGGCAAGGCCACGGTCATCGGCTTTGTCACCGTGCTGTTGTTCCTGATGCTGGTCAATGTGCTGTCGCTGGGCATCATGACCCAACCGGACCTGGCCAAACTGCAGAACCCGTCGATGGCCGCGGTACTGGAACATGTGGTCGGCCACTGGGGGGCGGTGCTGATCAGCGTCGGCCTGATCATCTCGCTGCTGGGAGCACTGCTGTCGTGGGTGCTGCTGTGCGCCGAGATCATGTTCGCCGCAGCCAAGGACCACACCATGCCGGAGTTCCTGCGCCGCGAGAACGCCAACCAGGTGCCGGCCAACGCCCTGTGGCTGACCAATGCCATGGTGCAGATCTTCCTGGTGATCACGCTGTTCTCCAGCAGCACCTACCTGTCGCTGATCTACCTCGCCACTTCGATGATCCTCGTGCCTTACCTGTGGTCGGCGGCCTACGCCTTCCTGCTGGCGCTACGCAGCGAAACCTACGAACAGGCCCTGGCCGAACGCAAGAAAGACCTGGTCATCGGTGGCATCGCCCTGCTGTACGCCATCTGGCTGCTGTATGCCGGCGGCGTGAAGTACCTGCTGCTCTCGGCCCTGCTCTACGCACCTGGCGCGATCCTGTTCGCCAAGGCCAAGCGTGAGATCGGCCAACCCATTTTCACCAACGTGGAAAAACTGATCTTCGCAGCCGTTGTCATCGGCGCCCTGGTGGCAGCCTATGGCCTGTATGACGGCTTCCTGACCCTTTGACCCACGTCTTCGTTCAATTGGAGGAATGAAACCATGTCCGCTGAAAAACAGAAGTACGGTGTCCACTCCGAAGCCGGCAAACTGCGCAAAGTGATGGTTTGCGCCCCGGGCCTGGCGCACAAGCGCCTGACGCCGAGCAACTGTGACGAGCTGCTGTTCGACGATGTGATCTGGGTCGACCAGGCCAAGCGTGACCATTTCGACTTCGTGACCAAGATGCGCGAGCGCGGCGTGGATGTGCTTGAAATGCACAACCTGCTGACCGACATCGTGCAGCAGCCCGAAGCGCTGAAGTGGATCCTCGATCGCAAGATCACCCCCGACACCGTGGGTGTCGGCCTGACCAACGAAGTGCGCAGCTGGCTCGAAGGCCTCGATCCACGCCACCTGGCCGAGTTCCTGATCGGCGGTGTGGCTGGCCAGGACCTGCCGCAGAGCGAAGGCGCCGATGTGGTCAAGATGTACAACGACTACCTGGGCCACTCCAGCTTCATCCTGCCACCGCTGCCCAACACCCAGTTCACCCGCGACACCACCTGCTGGATCTACGGCGGCGTCACGCTGAACCCGATGTACTGGCCGGCGCGCCGTCAGGAAACCCTGCTCACCACCGCCATCTACAAGTTCCACAAGGAGTTCACCGGCGCCGACTTCGAGGTGTGGTACGGCGACCCGGACAAGGAGCACGGCAATGCCACCCTTGAAGGCGGTGACGTGATGCCGATCGGCAATGGCATCGTGTTGATCGGCATGGGTGAGCGCACCTCGCGCCAGGCCATCGGCCAGCTGGCGCAGAGCCTGTTTGCCAAAGGCGCGGTGAAGGAAGTGATCGTCGCCGGGCTGCCCAAGTCTCGCGCCGCGATGCACCTGGACACCGTGTTCAGCTTCTGCGACCGCGACCTGGTCACGGTCTTCCCGGAAGTGGTGAAAGAGATCGTACCGTTCATCATTCGCCCGGACGAGGGCAAGCCGTACGGCATGGATGTACGCCGCATCAACAAATCGTTCATCGAGGTAGTGGGCGAGCAGCTTGGCGTCACCCTGCGCGTGGTCGAGACCGGCGGCAACAGCTTTGCCGCCGAGCGCGA
Organism: Pseudomonas sp. 8_5_2; assembly: GCF_059295255.1. Classification (NCBI taxonomy): domain Bacteria; kingdom Pseudomonadati; phylum Pseudomonadota; class Gammaproteobacteria; order Pseudomonadales; family Pseudomonadaceae; genus Pseudomonas; species Pseudomonas sp. 8_5_2. The sequence goes on along the minus strand of NZ_CM181238.1, from coordinate 1,061,368 downwards.
ACAGTGGGATGACGGCAACAACGTGGTTGCCATCGAGCCAGGGGTGGTCATTGGCTACGACCGCAACACCTACACCAACACCCTGCTGCGCAAGGCCGGTATCGAGGTGATCACCATCAGCGCCGGCGAACTGGGCCGGGGCCGCGGCGGCGGCCACTGCATGACCTGCCCGATCGTGCGCGACCCTGTCGACTACTAACGACCATTGCCCCCGGCCGCGCTCACAAAGCCGCGGCCGGTGTGTTCACCAAACTCAAGGAGAAATGTCATGGCGTTCAATATTCACAACCGCAACCTGCTCAGCCTGGAGCACCACACCACCCGCGAGCTGCGCTACCTGCTGGACCTGTCCCGCGATCTCAAGCGCGCCAAGTACACCGGGACCGAGCAGCAGCACCTGAAAGGCAACAATATTGCCCTGATCTTCGAAAAAACCTCCACCCGTACCCGCTGTGCCTTCGAAGTGGCGGCCTATGACCAAGGCGCCAACGTCACCTACATCGACCCCAACTCGTCGCAGATCGGCCACAAGGAAAGCATGAAGGACACCGCCCGCGTACTCGGACGCATGTACGACGCCATCGAATACCGTGGCTTCAAGCAGGAAATCGTCGAAGAGCTGGCAAAGTTCGCCGGTGTACCGGTGTTCAACGGCCTGACCGACGAATACCACCCCACCCAGATGATCGCCGACGTGCTGACCATGCGTGAGCACAGCGACAAGCCGCTGCACGACATCAGCTACGCCTACCTGGGCGACGCGCGCAACAACATGGGCAACTCGCTGCTGCTGATCGGCGCCAAGCTGGGCATGGACGTGCGCATTGCCGCGCCCAAGGCGCTGTGGCCGCACGACGACCTAGTCGAGCGCTGCCAGAAGTACGCCGAAGAAAGCGGCGCGCGCATAACCCTCACCGAAGACCCGAAAGCCGCCGTCAAGGGCGTGGACTTCGTGCACACCGACGTGTGGGTATCGATGGGTGAGCCGATCGAGGCCTGGGGCGAGCGCATCAAGCAGCTCAAGCCGTACCAGGTGAACGCCGAGCTGATGAAGTCGACCGGCAACCCACGCACCAAGTTCATGCACTGCCTGCCGGCGTTCCACAACTCCGACACCAAGGTCGGCAAGCAGATTGCCGAGCAATATCCGGACCTGGCCAACGGCATCGAAGTGACCGACGACGTGTTCGAGTCGCCGGCCTGCATTGCTTTCGAGCAGGCGGAAAACCGCATGCACACGATCAAGGCGATCCTGGTATCGACCCTGGCTGACTTGTAAGGGCTGACTCGCCAGGCCGGGCGACTACGATCCCCTGTGGGAGCGGGTTCACCCGCGAATGCGTCGGCAGCACCAGCACCTTAACCCTGGGCTGACGCCTTCGCGGGTAAACCCGCTCCCACAAGGGGGCTGTGATATCCGGTCCAGAGCAGCGCTCCCTCTTTCGTTAAAGGACATTCCTCATGCGTATCGTTGTTGCATTGGGCGGCAACGCCCTGCTGCGTCGCGGCGAGCCGATGACCGCTGACAACCAGCGCGCCAATATCCGCACCGCCACCGAACAGATCGCCAAGATCCATCCTGGCAACGAACTGGTCATCGCCCACGGCAACGGTCCTCAAGTCGGCTTGCTGTCGCTGCAGGGCATGTCGTACAAGCCCGACGAGGCCTACCCGCTGGACGTGCTGGGTGCAGAAACCGAGGGCATGATCGGCTACATGATCGAACAGGAACTGGGCAACCTGCTGGCTTTCGAAGTGCCGTTCGCCACGCTTTTGACCCAGGTGGAAGTGGACGTCAACGACCCTGCGTTCAAGGACCCGACCAAGTTCATCGGCCCGGTCTACGGCAAGGAAGAGGCCGAGCGCCTGGCCAAGGAAAAAGGCTGGGTGGTCAAGGCAGACGGCGACAAGTATCGCCGCGTGGTGGCCAGCCCCAAACCCAAGCGCATCTTCGAGATCCGCCCGATCAAGTGGCTGCTGGAGAAGAGCAGCATCGTGATTTGCGCCGGCGGCGGCGGCATCCCCACCATGTACGATGAAAACCGCAAACTCAAAGGCATCGAGGCGGTGATCGACAAGGACCTGTGCTCGGCCTTGCTCGCAGAGCAGCTGGATGCCGACCTTCTGGTAATCGCCACGGATGTGGATGCGGCGTACATTGATTTCGGCAAGCCGACGCAGAAGGCCATCGCCCAGGCGCATCCCGACGAGCTGGAGAAGCTGGGCTTCGCCGCAGGCTCTATGGGGCCGAAGGTGCAGGCCGCCTGCGACTTTGCCCGCAACACCGGCAAGGTGGCGGTTATAAGCTCGCTGGAAAACATCGAGGATATCGTCAAGGGCACTGCCGGCACCCGGGTTTCCACCGCGAAGCCGGGGATAAGCTACCGTTGAATGCAGCGGGCGGGCCTGCGTGGCCCGCCGTTTTCGACCTTCCAAAGGAGCCTGCCATGGCCCAGTACCAGTCCGGTCATGTACACATCGAGCGCACTGCGCTGAACAGCAGCGACCACAGCTACGACCTCAACATTCAGTACGAAGCGGCGCAGGATCCCAGGGAAGGACGTGGCATTCAGTTTCACATGCATGGCAGCATCGAAGGCAAGCCGGTGGACGAAAAGTTTTTCCTGCCCAAGGATCAGGTGTTGCCCAGTTTCCTGATGGTGCTGAGCCGCAAGGCCCAGGCCCATCTGGCGCCACCAAAGAAATTCGAAACCCTTGGTTCACCGCACAAGATCTATGACCTGATGTTCGAAGACATTCGCACCAAGCTGGATGTGAAATCCGGTGACCCGATCAAGCCAGAACATCTGGAGTGAGCACCAGAATCGGGGGCTGCTTTGCAGCCCTTTGCGACACAAGGCCGCTGCTACAGATATAGCGCGACGCTTGAAACCGGCGCGCAGCCTGTAGGAGCGGCCTTGTGTCGTGATAGGGCCGCAAAGCGTCACCAGCGCTGTTAAGGCATACTACCGCCCTCCCTGGCCACCACTTCACCGTACCCATGCGCATCCACGTCAGCTTCATCGACCGCGTCGGCATCACCCAGGAAGTCCTTGCCCTGCTCGGTGCCCGCCACCTCAATCTGGACGCCGTGGAGATGGTCCCGCCGAACGTCTACATCGACGCCCCGACCCTCAGCCCCGCCGTACTTGAAGAGCTGCACGACGCACTGTTCGAAGTACATGGCGTGCAGTCGGTGGACGTGGTCGACATCCTCCCCGGCCAGCGCCGTCACCTGCAGCTCGATGCCCTGCTTGCCGCCATGAGCGACCCGGTACTGGCGGTAGACAGCGCTGGCAAGGTACTGCTGGCCAACCCGGCGCTGATCGAACTGTGCGGCCGCGAATCAGCCGGGCGTTCGGTGGGCGAGCTGTTCGACGACCCGGCGCTGCTGCAAGCGCTGCTGGACAACAATTTCCACCTGCCGATGCGTGAGATGCAACTGAACGGCCAAAGCCTGTTGCTGGACGCCATGCCGATCACCAACGCCGGTGGCCTGCTGACGCTGTACCCGCCGACCCGCATGGGTGAACGCCTGTCGGCCCTGCACCACGACCACGCCGAAGGTTTCGATGCCTTGCTCGGTGAGTCGCCGGCCATCCGCACCCTCAAAGCCCGCGCCCTGCGCGTGGCGGCACTGGACGCACCGCTGCTGGTGCATGGTGAAACCGGCACCGGCAAAGAGCTGGTGGCCCGTGCCTGCCATGCCATCAGCAGCCGTCACTCGGCACCGTTCCTGGCCCTGAACTGTGCTGCATTGCCCGAAAGCCTGGCCGAGAGCGAGCTGTTCGGCTACGCCCCCGGCGCCTTCACCGGTGCACAGCGCGGTGGCAAGCCCGGGCTGATGGAGCTGGCCAACCAGGGCACGGTGTTCCTCGATGAAATTGGCGAAATGTCGCCGTACCTGCAGGCCAAGCTGCTGCGTTTTCTCAGCGATGGCAGCTTCCGCCGGGTGGGCGGCGACCGCGAAGTGAAGGTGGATGTGCGCATCATCAGCGCCACCCACCGCGACCTGGAGCGCATGGTTGCCGAAGGCAGCTTCCGCGAAGACCTGTTCTACCGCCTCAACGTGCTCAACCTGCAGGTACCGCCGCTACGCGACCGTGGCCAGGACATCCTGATGCTGGCGCACTTCTTCATGCAGCAGGCCTGCACGCAGATCCAGCGCCCAGCTTGCCGGTTGACCCCGGCCACCCATTCGGCACTGCTGGCCAACCCCTGGCCGGGCAATGTGCGCCAGCTGCAAAACGTGATTTTCCGCGCGGCCGCCATCTGCGAGGGCAACCTGGTGGACATCGGCGACCTGGACATCGCCGGCACCTCGGTAGCGCGCGGGCAAGATGGCGAAGTGGCCAGCCTGGAGCAAGCCGTGGGCGATTTCGAACGTGAGCTGTTGCAGCGGTTATATGCCAGCTATCCCTCGACCCGGCAACTAGCCGGGCGCCTGCAAACTTCGCATACCGCCATCGCCCAGCGCCTTCGCAAATATGGAATACCGGGTAAAGGCTGACTGTAGTTGGAATAACCCGGTCGTTATTCAGGCTCTTCCTACGCCAGCCGGCTGTACGGGAAACAGCTGCCAGCCCCGGGCATGGCTAGCCCAGGGCTGGCGGGCAGCCTGGTTCAGGGACGAACTGCGGTAACTTCGATTTCGACACGCCAGGCAGGGTCGGCCAGGCCGGCGATCTGGAACGCCGAGCGCGCAGGAAGGACCGGCTGCTTGGCGGTTGGTCCGAAGAACTGGGTATAGCCAGCCATGAATCCGTCGAAGTCCATCTTCCCGCCGTTCTCCGGCCCGCCCACCAGGAATACCTGCATCTTCACCACGTCGGCAAGGCCAAGGCCCAGGTCTTTCAATTGCTGCTGAATGTTCTGCAGCACATTGATGGTTTGTGCCTTGGTATCTCCATAGGCTTCCAGCGAACCCTTGGGCGCATCAGGATGGATGACCGTCGGGACGGAACCACTCAGGTAGACGACCGTCTTCCCTGCAGGAACCTCTACTGCCGACGAAATAGGGAAACTGCCGGCGCCATGGCGCACGATGTCTTGTGCCTGCACGCTTGCGGCACCTGCGAGTGCCACGGCCATTGCTGCTGCAGTCTTGAAAGCGACTTTCATACTGTTCTCCTGATGATTGCCAAAAATATGCACGCATCGTCGATGCGTGCACGGGTCATTCCATTGCGCCAGGTGTGCTTAGAATCGATACAGGCTGAACGGTTTCGGGTCCAGCACAGGCGCTTTGCCAAGCAGCAAGTCCGCCGACAGTTCGGACGACACCGGGCTCTCCGTCATCCCCCACCCGGTTGCGGTATTGAGAACCAGGCCGGGGTACTCCTTGACCTGCGAAATGATGGGGTTCTCATCCGGTGCGATGGCCATCGCACCGCTCCACTGATCGATCAGTTTTGCATCGCTGAAAGCCGGGAATTCGACCTTGAGTTTTGCCAAAGACGCATTCAGCTCCGGCAGGTCCGGGGCCGCTGTCATCAACCGGTTTTTCTCGAAAGGCGAAACCTCGTCCAGTTTCCAGTGCGTGGGCTGGATGAACGAATCAATCAGCTGCTTGTTGAGCGAGATGTGCACCGGGAAGTCAGGGATGGCCAGCAAGGGCAGGTACTTGTAGCCGTACATGAACGACTCTTTCACCACGGGGGCAACCACGACGCGCGGCGAGGTGGCATAGGTACCGTCGGCCTGCTCGCGGAAGTAGATATTCCCTGGCAACGCAACGTTGCCGCCAGGCGCACGGGGCGCCGCACTGATGATCTGCTGGGACTGGTAAGCGGGCAAGGTAGGCACATCGACGCCCAGGTTCTGCATGAACAACCTCGACCACGCGCCGCCGGCCACTATCACACGCGAAGTGCGGATGGCGCCCTTCTCGGTCACCACGTCAGAGATGGCTCCTGCCTGGGTTTCCAGGCCCCTCGCGGCGCAGTGAGTGTAGATACGCACACCCGCTTTCCTGGCGTATTCCGCCATCACAAACGATGCGCGCTCGGCATCCAGGCTACCGGAATCTTCCTCGAAGCCTGCCACCGTCCAGCGCGATGCTGCACCACGCAGGCGCTGTTCAAGTTCATTGCCTTGAATGATGCGCGTATTGAACGGTATATCTGCTGCAACTTCGCGGGTTTTGACATCAATCCACTTTCTGACGCCTTCCAGGTCTTCTTCATCGAAGGGCACTTCAACCCGGCCTTGTGTGCGATAACTGGTATCTGCACCCACTTTGGCATTCATTTCTCGCCAGCGTTGTTTGGCAAGATGGTGCAACTGGAAAGTTGCATCCGGCATCTTGTAGGTCATGACCTGGCCATAGAACCGGCAGGACTGCTCACCGGCAATTTCACCTTTCTCAACAACAACTACCGAGAGGCCGCGCTCGACCAGATTGATTGCCGTCATCAGCCCCAGAATGCCCGCCCCTACAACGACCACATCTGCCTGTTTGGGGAGTGCGCCCTCGGTGCCTTCGACATAGCCAAACCGCGGTTTGCCAGGGATCAACCTGCCTTCGCGGGTCAGCAAGGGGGTAAGGATTCCCGCGCCTGCCACGACAGCCGCGACGCCGCCGCCGATCAATAGATTACGCCTCGTCATTCCCATGACACTTTCCTTTCCTGGTATTCGGTGTTGTTTGCATAAGCCCGGGCAGCCAGCCATCTGCCTGGCCGACAGACGTCCTGGCCAACTTCCTGACCAGCGCGTGGTGGCGGGCGGTGCAAATTGAAGGGGGGCTATTTTGGTGAGCGCCAGCGGGCAAACACATCGCTGAAGGCAAATACTTAGTTCAGCCATTTGAAAACTATCGTGCAGGTGACACAAATAGTTGATTTGGCGACATTAAATAGGAGAAAGAGCACAGTAATGCTGCGAGTTGTCAGGACTGTTTCAAGCAGCGTACTTGCCCGAATTCAACGCAGCGTATCGATTTGAATACACCGTACCGAAATCGATACAAGCTCGTTCGAATGCGCCCGCGCAAGGGTTTGATCCCCAAACCCTTTTCACCTGCTGCCCTTGCGTAGCGTTTTCGTTCCAGAAAAACCACGAAACGAACATGGGAAATACCTATCTCATTGTTTTATATGGTTTTTCCAAGATTGGCCGTGTTCTTGCTAGTAGATTATCAACCCAAGAGCGCGGAGCCACCGCGCCCAACGCCCTGCTTCCCGAGGATTCCCCATGAGCGAGTTGCGTTTCACTGAAGATCACGAATGGCTGCGCGTCGAAGCCGATGGCAGCGTCACCGTGGGCATCACCGCCTACGCCCAGAACGCCCTTGGCGATGTGGTTTTCGTGCAACTGCCCGAGTTGCAGCAGTATGAGAAAGGCAGCGAAGCCTCCACCGTCGAATCGGTGAAGGCTGCAAGCGGGGTGTACATGCCCCTGACCGGCGAAGTGGTCGAAGTCAACGGCCAGCTCGAAGACAGCCCGGAACTGGTCAACGAAGACCCGATGGGCGAAGGCTGGTTCTTCCGCTTCAACCCGGCCGACATGAGCGAAGTGACCGCCCTGCTCGACCAGGACGCCTACGACCGCCTGATCAAAGCCAACGACGACGCCTGAGGAACCCTGCCATGACCACCAACCTCGGCACCGCCAACGAGTTCATCGCCCGTCACATCGGCCCGCGCGCCGCTGACGAGCAGGCCATGCTCGCAGCACTGGGCTTCGACTCGCTGGAAGCCATGACCGCCGCAGTCATCCCCGACAGCATCAAGGGCACCAGCGTGCTTGGCTCGCATGACGGCCAAAGTGAAGCCGACGCGCTTGCCGCGCTCAAGGCCATCGCCGGCAACAACCAGCTGTTCAAGAGCTACATCGGCCAGGGCTACTACAACACCCACACCCCGGCACCGATCCTGCGCAACCTGCTGGAGAACCCGGCCTGGTACACCGCCTACACCCCGTACCAGCCAGAAATTTCCCAGGGCCGCCTGGAAGCACTGCTGAACTTCCAGACCCTGATCAGCGACCTGACCGGCCTGCCGATCGCCAACGCCTCCCTGCTCGACGAAGCCACTGCAGCGGCCGAGGCCATGACCTTCTGCAAGCGGCTGTCGAAGAACAAGACCAGCCACGCCTTCTTCGCCTCGGTGCATTGCCACCCGCAAACCCTTGATGTGCTGCGCACCCGTGCCGAGCCGCTGGGTATCGAGATCGTGGTCGGCGACGAGCGCGAACTGGGTGATGTCAGCGCCTTCTTCGGCGCCCTGCTGCAGTACCCGGCCAGCAACGGTGAAGTGTTCGACTACCGCGACGTGGTGCAGCGCTTCCACGCCGCCAATGCTCTGGTCGCCGTCGCCGCCGACCTGCTGGCCCTGACCCTGCTGACCCCGCCGGGCGAGTTCGACGCCGACGTGGCCATCGGCAGCGCCCAGCGCTTCGGCGTGCCACTGGGCTTCGGTGGCCCGCACGCGGCCTACTTCGCCACCCGTGACGCGTTCAAGCGCGACATGCCGGGCCGCCTGGTGGGCGTTTCTATCGACCGCTTCGGCAAGACTGCGCTGCGCCTGGCCATGCAAACCCGCGAGCAGCATATCCGCCGCGAAAAGGCCACTAGCAACATTTGCACCGCCCAGGTACTGCTGGCCAACATCGCCAGCATGTTCGCCGTCTATCACGGCCCGGCCGGCCTCAAGCGCATCGCCGAACGTACCCATGCCCTGACCGCTATCCTCGCCGCCGGCCTGAACACGCTGGGCGTGCAGGTGGTGGGCGCCAGCGCCTTCGACACCCTGACCCTGGCCACCGGCAGTTCCACTGCCGGCCTGCATGACCAGGCACGCGCCCAAGGCATCAACCTGCGCCAGGTCGACGCCGGCCACCTGGGCCTGTCGCTGGACGAAACCAGCAGCCAGGCGGATGTCGAGGCCCTGTGGCAGCTGTTCGCGGGCGACCAGGCCCAGCCAGATTTTGCCGCGCTGGCCGCCAGCACCGGCTCGCTGCTGCCTGCTGCCCTGCTGCGCCAGTCGGCCATTCTCGAACACCCGGTGTTCAACCGCTATCACAGCGAAACCGAGCTGATGCGCTACATGCGCCGCCTGGCCGACAAGGACCTGGCGCTGGACCGCAGCATGATCCCGCTGGGCTCGTGCACCATGAAGCTGAACGCCGCCAGCGAAATGATCCCGGTTACCTGGGCCGAATTCGGCAACCTGCACCCGTTCGCCCCTGCCGAGCAAAGCCAGGGCTACCTGCAGATGACCACCGAGCTGGAGGCCATGCTGTGCGCCGCCACCGGTTATGACGCCGTGTCGCTGCAGCCCAACGCCGGCTCCCAAGGCGAGTACGCCGGCCTGCTGGCGATCCGTGCCTACCACCGTAGCCGTGGCGAGGCGCACCGTGACATCTGCCTGATCCCGTCCTCCGCCCACGGCACCAACCCGGCGACCGCGCACATGGCCGGCATGCGCGTAGTCGTCACCGCCTGTGACGCCCGCGGCAACGTCGATGTCGAGGACCTGCGCGCCAAGGCCATCGAACATCGCGAGCGCCTGGCCGCGATCATGATCACCTACCCGTCGACCCACGGCGTGTTCGAGGAAGCGATCGGCGAGATCTGCGCGATCATCCATGACAACGGTGGCCAGGTGTACATCGACGGCGCCAACATGAACGCCATGGTCGGCCTGTGCGCCCCGGGCAAGTTCGGCGGCGATGTTTCCCACCTGAACCTGCACAAGACCTTCTGCATCCCCCACGGTGGCGGCGGCCCGGGCGTCGGCCCGATTGGCGTCAAATCGCACCTGGCGCCGTTCCTGCCCGGCCATGCGCAGCTGGAAAACACCACCGGTGCGGTGTGTGCCGCGCCGTTCGGCAGCGCCAGCATCCTGCCGATCACCTGGATGTACATTCGCATGATGGGCGGTGCCGGCCTCAAGCGTGCTTCGCAGATGGCAATCCTCAACGCCAACTACATCGCCCGCCGCCTGGAAGAGCACTATCCTGTTCTGTATACCGGCGGCAATGGCCTGGTGGCCCACGAGTGCATCCTCGACCTGCGCCCGCTGAAGGACACCAGCGGTATCAGCGTCGACGACGTGGCCAAGCGCCTGATCGACTTCGGTTTCCATGCTCCGACCATGTCGTTCCCGGTGGCCGGCACGCTGATGATCGAACCGACCGAAAGCGAGGCCAAGGAAGAACTGGACCGCTTCTGTGATGCGATGATCCAGATCCGCGAAGAAATTCGCGCCGTGGAGAACGGTAGCCTGGACAAGGACGACAACCCGCTGAAAAACGCCCCGCACACCGCGGCCGAACTGGTTGGCGAATGGACCCACGGCTACAGCCGCGAGCAGGCGGTGTACCCGCTGGCGAGCCTGGTCGAAAGCAAGTACTGGCCGCCGGTTGGCCGGGTCGACAACGTGTTCGGCGACCGCAACCTGGTGTGCGCCTGCCCGTCGATCGAGAGCTATCAGGACGCCTGATTCGACGCACTGGCCTCATCGCCGGCAAGCCAGCTCCCACAAGGGCTCCACTGCTGCAAAGGGTTGTGCATTACCTGTGGGAGCTGGCTTGCCGGCGATCGAGTGCGCAGCACTCGCCTTTACCTTCTGGAGGGAACGAGCAATGTCACTGAGCGTCTTCGACCTGTTCAAGATCGGCATCGGCCCCTCCAGCTCCCACACGGTCGGCCCGATGCGCGCTGCTGCGCGCTTCGCCGAAGGGTTGCGCCGTGATGGCCTGCTCGACCGCACTGTCACCGTCAAGGCCGAGCTGTATGGCTCGCTGGGCGCCACGGGCAAGGGCCACGGCAGCGACAAGGCCGTGCTGCTGGGCCTTGAGGGGGAACACCCTGACACGGTCGATACCGAAGCCATCCCCGCCCGCCTGCAGGCCATCCGCGACAGCGGTCGCATCAACCTGCTGGGCGAGCACAGCATCGCTTTCAACGAAAAACAGCACCTGGCGATGATCCGCAAGCCGCTGGCCTATCACCCCAACGGCATGATCTTCCGCGCCTTCGATGACGCCGGCCTGCAAATCCGCAGCCGCGAGTACTACTCGGTGGGCGGCGGCTTCGTGGTTGACGAGGATGCCGCCGGCCACGACCGCATCGTCGAGGACAGCACGGTGCTGGCCTACCCGTTCAAGACCGCCAGGGAACTGCTCGGCCATTGCACCGCGCAAAACCTCTCGGTCAGCCAGGTGATGTTGGCCAACGAAGCCGCTTGGCGCCCGGAGGCGCAAACCCGCGAGGGCCTGCTGCACATCTGGCAGGTGATGCAGGACTGCGTCGAAGCCGGCTGCCAGCATGAAGGCATCCTGCCCGGCGGGCTCAAGGTCAAACGCCGCGCCCCAGCGCTGTATCGCCAGCTTAGCCGTCACCCGGAGGCCAGCCTGCGCGATGCCCTTTCGGTGCTCGACTGGGTCAACCTCTACGCCTTGGCGGTCAACGAAGAAAACGCCTACGGCGGGCGCGTAGTCACCGCACCCACCAACGGCGCGGCCGGCATCGTCCCGGCAGTGCTGCACTACTACATGCGCTTCGTGCCGGCTGCCAGCGATGACGGGGTGGTGCGCTTTCTGCTCACCGCTGCGGCGATCGGCATCCTGTACAAGGAAAACGCCTCCATCTCCGGCGCCGAAGTGGGCTGCCAGGGCGAGGTCGGCGTGGCCTGCTCGATGGCCGCCGGGGCCCTGTGCGAGGTGATGGGTGGCAGCGTACAGCAGGTGGAAAACGCCGCCGAGATCGGCATGGAACACAACCTGGGCCTGACCTGCGATCCGATTGGCGGGCTGGTCCAGGTGCCTTGCATCGAGCGCAACGCCATGGGCTCGGTAAAGGCCATCAACGCGGTGCGCATGGCCTTGCGCGGCGACGGGCAGCACTTTGTGTCGCTCGACAAGGTCATCCGCACCATGCGCCAGACCGGCGCCGACATGAAAAGCAAATACAAAGAGACCGCCCGCGGCGGCCTGGCCGTCAACATCATCGAATGTTGACCAGACAACAACAGCAAGGAGTCACCGATGTCCGAAACACTGCTCAAGACCCCGCTGCACGCCCTGCACCTGGAACTGGGTGCACGCATGGTGCCGTTCGCCGGCTACGACATGCCGGTGCAGTACCCGTTGGGCGTGCTCAAGGAACACCTGCACACCCGCGAGCAGGCCGGCCTGTTCGATGTCTCGCACATGGGCCAGATCATGCTGCGCGGCAGCGATGCTGCCAGGGCCCTGGAAAGCCTGGTACCGGTAGATATCATCGACCTGCCGGTGGGCATGCAGCGCTATGCCATGTTCACCAATGAACAAGGCGGCATCCTCGACGACCTGATGGTTGCCAACCTGGGCGACGACACCCTGTTCCTGGTGGTCAACGCGGCCTGCAAGGACCAGGACCTGGCCCACCTGCAACAGCACATCGGCAAACGTTGCGACGTCCAGCCGCTGTTCGAGCAACGTGCCCTGCTGGCCCTGCAGGGCCCGGCAGCGGTCAAGGTGCTGGAGCGCCTGGCCCCGGAAGTCGCGGGCATGACCTTCATGCAGTTGCGCCCGATCAAACTGCTGGGTGAGGAATGCTATGTCAGCCGTTCGGGCTACACCGGCGAAGACGGCTACGAGATCTCGGTACCCGTCAACGCAGCAGAAGCCTTGGCCCGCCGCCTGCTGGCCGATCCGCAAGTACAGCCGATCGGCCTGGGTGCACGCGACTCGCTGCGCCTGGAAGCCGGCCTGTGCCTGTATGGCCACGACATGAACAGCGAGACCACGCCGGTCGAAGCCAGCCTGCTGTGGGCGGTTTCCAAGGTGCGCCGTGCCGACGGTGCACGTGCCGCAGGCTTCCCGGGGGCCGAAGCCATCTTCGCCCATCAACGCGACGGAGTGGCGCGCAAGCGCGTCGGGCTGTTGCCGCAGGAACGAACGCCCGTGCGTGAAGGTGCAGACATCGTCGACGCAAACGATAAACCTGTAGGCAAAGTGTGCAGTGGCGGTTTTGGTCCGACACTCGGCGCGCCTGTCGCAATGGGGTATATCGATAGCGAACATACCGCACTCGACACCCCGTTGTATGCAGTGGTGCGCGGCAAGAAGGTGGCCTTGAAAGTCAGTAAAATGCCTTTCGTGGCACAACGTTACTACCGTGGTTGAAACTGTTTTGTGAAGGTTATCGGGCAGCTTGGACATATTCGTTTTCGAACCTGCCCAATAACTTTTGAACATGGCGCCAGGCCAGGCGCCATGCCGTTTCCGACCATTCGGTCGGTTATCGGTAAACGGCCGGTTTTCCATACGACCAAGGGCTTGTTTTTCGCTCGGGAGTTGGCGTAGAGTCACTGCACTGTGTTTGCATGGGTCGCAACAGTTCGTGACCTGGGCCAGTAGCCGCGATCTGCTACAACCCGTTCGCCGTCTCTTACTTTCCTGCAACCCAGCCCAGTAATCTTTTGCCTACAATAAATGCAAAAGAAACTGTCATCAAAATTTAAGCTTCGTAGGAAACAAGACAATGGCTGAGCGTCTGAACGGTACCGTCAAGTGGTTTAACGACGAGAAAGGTTACGGCTTCATCACTCCAGAAAGCGGTCCGGATCTGTTCGTGCACTTCCGCGCTATCCAGGGCAACGGCTTCAAAAGCCTGAAAGAAGGCCAGAAAGTGACCTTCGTTGCCGTGCAGGGCCAAAAAGGCATGCAGGCTGACGAAGTCCAGGCAGAAGCCTGATAATCTTCGAAAAAGAGCCCCTGCGTTGACCCGCAGGGGCTTTTTTATGCCTGCAATTCCATAGAATGAGCCTTTGCCATTCGGAGCTGCCACGCATATGCCTACCCGTCACCTTCTCCCGCAGGGTGAATTCCCGCCCGTTGGCCTCGGCCGGCGTCTGGCTGCGATGTTCTACGATTTCCTGCTGTGTACTGCGCTGCTGATCGTTACCGCCGGCGCCTACAAGCTGATCCAGATGGCAATCATTGGCGAAGCGCGCATGCGCGAGCTGACCGAGGCTGGCGCACTGGATGGTGACCCGCTGCTATCGACGGTGCTGCTGTTCGCCTTGTTCGGCTTCTTTGCCAAGTTCTGGACCCATGGCGGGCAGACCCTGGGCATGCAGGTGTGGGGCGTGCGGGTGCAGAATGCCGATGGCTCGGCGATCAGCCTGTGGCAGGCACTGTTGCGCTTCGTGGTGTCGATCGCCTCGTGGCTATGCCTGGGGCTGGGGTTTTTCTGGGCGTTGATCGACAAGCGCAAGCGCGGGTGGCATGACATCTATTCGGAAAGCCAGCTGGTGCGGGTGCCGAAGCAGAAGAAGTGACTTGAGCCTTGTGTTGCCTGCTCCGGCGATAGGGCATCAGCCACAAAAAAGCCGACCCTGAGGTCGGCTATTTTGTACCGCTAAGGCAATCAACCTGCCCGGCGCAACAGCCAGACACCGGCCAGGGCACAGACCCCCGCCGGTATCACCACCGCCAGCAGCGGCGGGAAGCCGAACACCTGGCTCGATGGCCCCAGCAGGTCCTGGGCAATGCGGAACACGAAGCCCACCAGCACGCCGGTGAACACGCGCTGGCCGAGCGTTACCGAACGCAGCGGGCCGAAGATGAAGGAAATCGCCATCAGCACCAGCGCAGCGGTCACCATCGGCTGCAGCACCTTGGTCCAGAACGCCAGCCAGTAACGGGCATTGTTCAGGCCCTGGTCGGACAGGTAGTGAATGTAGTCCCACAGCCCGGTGATCGACAGCGATTCAGGGGCGAGGATCACGGTGTTCAGCAACTGCGGGGTAAGCGAAACATCCCAGCGCTCGTCGGGCGCCTTCACCACTTCGGTGTGGTCACCGCGGAAGAACGTGGTGCTGACATCGCTGAGCATCCAGTGATCGTCATTGTACTGGGCACGCCGGGCGAAGCTCGAGGTAACGATCTTGCGCTCGCTGTCAAAGCGGTAGCGGGTCACGCCCAGCAGCAGGCCGTTGGGCTGCACGGCGTTGATGTGCACGAATTCCTCACCTTGGCGGTGCCACATGCCGCGCTTGGAGCTCTGCGCTTCACCACCGCCCTGGGCCAGGGAACGATCGGCCTGGGCCTTGTTCTCGGTCACCGGGGCCACGTATTCGCCGATCAGCAGGCCGACCAGCATCAGCACCAGCATCGGCTTCATCACCGCCCAGACGATGCGGCCGATGGAAACCCCGGCGGCACGCATGATGGTCAGCTCGCTGCTGCTGGCCAGGCTGCCCAGGCCGATCAGGCAGCCGATCAGGGCCGCCATGGGCAGCATGTCGTACAGCCGCCGCGGGGCGGTCAGCAGAACAAAGTTGACCGCCTCCATCAGCGTGTAGGTGTCACTCAGGTCGCTCATCTCGTCGATGAACGCGAACAGCGAGGCCAGGCCGAGAATGATGCCCAGCACCGCCAGAATTGCCATCAGCACGCTCTGGCCGATGTAGCGGTCAAGCTTAGCCATGGGCCACCTCCGCACGACGGGCGGCGCGTTTCAGGCGCAGGGGTTCCCAGTACATCAGGCCCAGGCCGATCAGCAGGAACAGGCCGTGGACCCACCACATGCCCAGGGCGATCGGCAGTTTGCCCTTCTCGAGGGCGCCGCGTACGGAAATCAGCATTGTCAGGTAGGCCATGTACAGGAGAATTGCCGGCAACAGCTTGAGGAACCGGCCCTGGCGCGGGTTGGCCCGGGACAGCGGTACTGCCAGCAGGGTAACGACGAACACCAGGATGGGCAGCGACAGCCGCCATTGCAGCTCGGCGCGCTCACGCAGGTCGGTCTTGCCGAACAGATCCAGGGTCGGGATGGCTTCGCGTTCGGTCACTTCCTCGCTGACTTCCGGCTTGGGCAGCAGTACACCGTAGGTGTCGTACTTGATGGCGCGGTAGTCGGCCTGGCCCGGGTTGCCGTCATAGCGGTAGCCGTTTTCCAGTACCAGGTAGCGGTTGCCGTCGGCCTGGATTTCCTGGTGGCCTTTTTCGGCGACCAGTACCGAGGGGGCGCGGTCCTTGGTCTTGTCCTGGTTGAAGCGCTTCTCGGAGATGAACACGCCGCCCAGGTTGACGCGATCATCCGACAGCTGTTCGGTGTAGGTCACCCGCGAACCGTCGCGCAGGGTCTGGAAGCGGCCCGGCACCAGGGTATCGAACTCGGTCAGGGCATCCTGCTGGCTGATGATCTGCTGCACCTGAGCCACGCCCAGCGGCGCCAGGCTCAGGCTCAGCCAGGCGACCAGCAGGGCAACCAGCGCCGCCGGCGCCATGGTCATGCCCAGCAAGCGCTGCTGGCTCATGCCGGTGGCCGAGAGCACGGTCATCTCGCTTTCCAGGTACAGGCGCCCGTAAGCCAGGAGAATGCCGAGGAACAGCCCCAGCGGCAGGATCAGTTGCAGGAAGCCTGGCAGACGGAAGCCCATGATCAGGAACAGCACGCCCGGGTCGAGCACGCCCTGGGCAGCCTGGGCCAGGTACTTGATGAAGCGCCCGCTCATGATGATCACCAGCAGCACAGCGCTGACGGCGCTCAAGGTCACCAGGACCTCGCGGGACAGATAACGAAAGACGATCAAACCAGACACTCCTGGGTTGTCAGGGCGGACTGCCATGCAATGGCGCCAGACAATGACTTGCTACAGCCTAGACCGATGCCGGTTCGCCAAAGGCGAACCTCCATGTAAAGTGCGCGCATTATCCTGTGATTGACCGCCCCTGTCACTTGGCCGCGCGTTAACGTGCATGACGGGGTTGTCAGCACGCTTGCCGCAGGCTCAAACTGGCAGCTTTTCCGCTGGCGCGCGACGACGCGGCCAGGCCCGCGCAGAGCGCTGGAACACACAGCGCCATTCGTATCGATCATTCGGGGATCCTGACATGGAACTGGTTGTAAAAAGCGTAGCTGCTGCATCCGTAAAAACCGCCACTCTGGTCATCGCAGTAGGTGAAAACCGCAAGCTCGGCGCAGTTGCCAAGGCTGTCGACCAAGCCTGCGAAGGCGCCATCAGCGCCGTGCTCAAGCGCGGCGACCTGGCCGGCAAGCCAGGCCAGACCCTGTTGCTGCACAGCCTGCCAGGCCTGAAAGCCGAGCGCGTGCTGCTGGTGGGCTGTGGCAAGGACGACGCCTTGGGCGACCGTGCCTGGCGCAAACTGGTGGCCAGCGTCGCCGGCGTGCTCAAGGGCCTGAACGGCGCCGACGCAATGCTGGCCCTGGATGACATCGCCGTCAGCAACCGTGACGCCCACTACGGCAAGTACCGCCTGCTGGCCGAGACCCTGCTGGACGGCGAGTACGTGTTCGACCGCTTCAAAAGCCAAAAGGTCGAGCCACGTGCCCTGAAAAAGGTCACCCTGCTGGCTGACAAGGCCGGCCAGGCCGAAGTCGAGCGCGCCGTGCAACACGCCAGCGCGATTGCCACCGGCATGGCCTTCACCCGCGACCTGGGCAACCTGCCGCCCAACCTGTGCCACCCAAGCTTCCTGGCCGAGCAGGCCAAGGAACTGGGCAAGGCGCACAAGGGCCTGAAGGTCGAGGTGCTGGACGAGAAGAAGATCAAGGACCTGGGCATGGGCGCGTTCTACGCCGTCGGCCAGGGCAGTGACCAGCCGCCACGCCTGATCGTGCTCAATTACCAGGGCGCCAAGAAGGCCGACAAGCCGTTCGTACTGGTCGGCAAGGGCATCACCTTCGACACCGGCGGCATCAGCCTCAAGCCAGGCGCCGGCATGGACGAGATGAAGTACGACATGTGCGGCGCTGCCAGTGTGTTCGGCACCCTGCGCGCGGTGCTCGAGCTGCAGCTGCCGATCAACCTGGTGTGCCTGCTGGCATGCGCCGAAAACATGCCAAGCGGCGGCGCCACCCGCCCAGGCGACATCGTCACCACCATGAGCGGGCAAACCGTCGAAATCCTCAACACCGACGCCGAAGGCCGCCTGGTGCTGTGCGACACCCTGACCTACGCCGAGCGCTTCAAGCCGCAGGCGGTGATCGACATCGCCACCCTGACCGGCGCCTGCATCGTCGCCCTGGGCAGCCACACCAGCGGCCTGATGGGCAACAACGACGAGCTGGTCGGCCAACTGCTCGACGCCGGCAAGCGCGCCGACGACCGTGCCTGGCAGCTGCCGCTGTTCGACGAGTACCAGGAGCAACTGGACAGCCCGTTCGCCGACATGGGCAACATCGGCGGGCCCAAGGCCGGCACCATCACTGCCGGCTGCTTCCTGTCGCGCTTCGCCAAGGCCTACAACTGGGCGCACATGGACATCGCCGGTACCGCCTGGGTCAGCGGTGGCAAGGACAAGGGCGCCACTGGCCGCCCGGTGCCCCTGCTGACCCAGTACCTGCTGGACCGCGCTGGCGCATGACGCCATGAAGCCGGTGGTGCCTTGCGCGCCACCGGCTGGCGATACCACCATGAGCAAAGTCGATTTCTACATCCTGCCCACCGACTCGCTGTCAGCGCGGCTCGATTTCGCCTGCAAGCTGTGCGACAAGGCCTGGCGCCTCGGCCACCGGGTCTATCTGCACTGCCAGGATGCCGAACAGCGCGACGAACTGGACCAGCGCCTTTGGCGCTTCCGGGGCGAGGCCTTCGTGCCCCACGACCTCGCCGAGGTGCATGGCGATGCTGGCGTGGCCCTGGGCCTGGCGGACAGCGCGGGCGAGCACCGCGACCTGCTGATCAACCTGGGCGCCAGCGTGCCGGGGTTCGTCGGCCAGTTCGAGCGGGTAGCCGAGATCGTGATCGAAGAGCCTGGCATTCGCCAATCGGCGCGTGAGCGATTCCGTTTCTACCGTGAACAGGGCTATGCTCTGCAAGACCACCGCTTACAGCGACTTTGACGACGATGGACAAGCCCTCCTCCCTGCCCGACTCCGCCCACCTGCTCGATGACCTCGAGTCGATCCGCCAGCTGCTTGGCGATGCCGACCTGCAACCGCCGCTGCTGACCGAGACGGTCGAGCAGATCCCGTTGCTGCTGAATGAGCCCGCCGGCAATGTGCCAGCGCCGCCCGTAACGGTTGCCGCAGTGCCTGCAGAAGACTCGCAGACCCGCCGCCAGGACACCCTGCTGCACCTGGAAAGCGAGCTGCGTGCGGCGGCGCAGATGATCATGCAGGACGTGATCAACGACTTCACCCCGCATATCGAAAACGAGATCAAGCGCCGGCTGGATGCGCGCATCGAGCGGTTGATCACGCGTTCCGAGTAAAACAGGACATCGGTGTCGCCTGCTTCGCGGGTGAACCCGCTCCCACAGGATCACCACAGGCCTGAAGGCGGTGCTGTACCTGTGGGAGCGGGTTTACCCGCGAAGAGGCCATGCCTGCCTTGCCAGATAGCAGCAGCTTGTCGCCTGCGGCCCCCAGCTTGGTTATACTTCCCGGCTTTCCCGAATTAATGCACAGGGTCCCGCCGCGCATGGATAAGACCTACCAGCCGCACGCCATCGAAACTTCCTGGTACAACACCTGGGAGTCCGAGAACTATTTCGCCCCACAAGGTGCAGGCGAGTCCTACACCATCATGATCCCGCCGCCGAACGTGACCGGCAGCCTGCACATGGGCCACGGGTTCAACAACGCGATCATGGACGCCCTGATCCGTTTCCGCCGCATGCAAGGCCGTGACACCCTGTGGCAGCCAGGCACCGACCACGCCGGTATCGCCACCCAGATGCTGGTCGAGCGCCAGCTCGAGGCCAAGGGCCAGAACCGCCATGACCTGGGCCGCGAAAAGTTCCTGGACAAGGTCTGGGAATGGAAGGACCAGTCCGGCGGCAACATCAGCCGTCAGATCCGTCGCCTGGGCTCGTCGGTAGACTGGAGCCGCGAGCGCTTCACCATGGACGACGGTCTGTCCGAAGCGGTCAAGGAAGCCTTCGTGCGCCTGCACGAGGACGGCCTGATCTACCGCGGCAAGCGCCTGGTCAACTGGGACACCAAGCTGCACACGGCCATCTCCGACCTCGAAGTGGAGAACCACGACGAGAAAGGCCACCTGTGGAACCTGCGCTACCCGCTGGCCGACGGCGCCAAGACCGCCGAAGGCAAGGACTACCTGGTCGTTGCCACCACCCGTCCGGAAACCCTGCTGGGTGACGCCGCCGTTGCGGTCAACCCAGGTGACGAACGCTACCAGGCACTGATCGGCAAGTTCGTCGAACTGCCCCTGGTCGGCCGCCGCATCCCGATCATCGCCGACGACTACTGCGACCCCGAGTTCGGTACCGGCTGCGTGAAGATCACCCCGGCCCACGACTTCAACGACTACGAAGTCGGCAAGCGCCACAACCTGCCGCTGCTGAACATCTTCGACAAGAACGCCTTCGTGCTGGCCAGCGCCCAGGCGTTCAACCTCGACGGCAGCATCAACGAGCAGGTCGACACCAGCCTGCCGGCCCAGTACGCCAATCTTGACCGCTTCGTCGCGCGCAAGCAGATCGTCGCCGACCTGGACGCCCAAGGTTTGCTGGTGAGCATCGACGACCACGCTCTGAAAGTGCCGAAGGGCGACCGTTCGGGCACCGTGATCGAGCCGTGGCTGACCGACCAGTGGTACGTCTCCACCAAGCCGCTGGCAGAACCTGCCATCGCTGCAGTGGAAGATGGCCGCATCCAGTTCGTGCCCAAGCAGTACGAAAACATGTACTTCTCCTGGATGCGTGACATTCAGGACTGGTGCATCAGCCGCCAGCTGTGGTGGGGCCACCGTATCCCGGCGTGGTACGACGAGGCCGGCCAGGTGTATGTCGGCCGCAACGAGCAAGAGGTGCGCGCCAAGCACAACCTGGGCGCCGACGTGGTCCTGCGCCAGGACGACGACGTGCTCGACACCTGGTTCAGTTCGGGCCTGTGGACCTTCTCCACCCTGGGCTGGCCGGAGCAGACCGAGTTCCTCAAGAAGTTCCACTCCACCGATGTACTGGTGACTGGCTTCGACATCATCTTCTTCTGGGTTGCGCGCATGATCATGCTGACCATGCACCTGATCAAGAACGAGGACGGCACTCCGCAAGTACCGTTCAAGACCGTGTACGTGCACGGCCTGGTGCGTGACGGCCAGGGCCAGAAGATGTCCAAGTCCAAGGGCAACGTGCTGGACCCGCTGGACATCGTCGACGGCATCACCCTCGACGCCCTGCTGGAGAAACGCACCAGCGGCATGATGCAGCCAAAGCTTGCCGAGAAGATCGCCAAGCAGACCAAGGCCGAGTTCCCCGAAGGTATCGCCAGCTACGGCACCGACGCCCTGCGCTTCACCTTCTGCTCGCTCGCCTCGACCGGCCGCGACATCAAGTTCGACATGGGCCGCGTCGAAGGCTACCGCAACTTCTGCAACAAGATCTGGAACGCCGCCCGCTACGTCCTGGACAAGGGCGAGGACTGCGGCCAGAACGGCGAAGCCTACGAGCTGTCGCTGGCTGACCGCTGGATCATCTCGCAGTTGCAGCGCACCGAAGCCGAAGTGACCCGCCAGCTGGAGCAGTTCCGCTTCGACCTGGCCAGCCAGGCGCTGTACGAGTTCATCTGGAACCAGTACTGCGACTGGTACCTGGAGCTGTCCAAGCCCGTACTGTGGGACGAGAATGCCCCGGTCGAGCGCGCCCGTGGCACCCGTCGCACCCTGGTGCGCGTGCTGGAAGTGGCGCTGCGCCTGGCGCACCCGTTCATGCCGTTCATCACTGAAGAAATCTGGCAGCGCATCGCGCCGCTGGCCGGCATCGAAGGCAAGACCATCATGCTGCAGCCGTGGCCAGTGGCCAATGAAGCACGCATCGACGCCGCTGCCGAAGGCGACATCGAGTGGCTCAAAGAGCTGATGGTCGGCCTGCGCAACATCCGCGCCGAAATGAACATTGGCCCGGGCAAGCCGCTGCCGCTGTTCCTGAAGAACGCCAACGCCGACGACCAGCGCCGCCTGCAGGAAAACGAGGCACTGCTGAAGAAGCTGGCCAAGGTCGAGTCGTTCACGGTACTGAGCGATGCCGACGAAGCGCCGCTGTCGGCCACCGCCCTGGTAGGTGACCTGCAGGTACTGGTGCCGATGGCCGGGCTGATCGACAAGGATGCCGAGCTGGCGCGCCTGAACAAGGAAATCCAGCGCCTGCAAGGCGAAGTCCAGCGTGTCGGTGGCAAGCTGTCCAACGCGGCCTTCGTCGACAAGGCACCGCATGCGGTGATCGAGAAAGAGCGCGCCAAGCTGGCCGAGTCCGAACAGGCCCTGGCCAACTTCACCGAGCAGCATGCGCGGATTGCAGCGCTGTAACCAAAAGTGAAGCCATAGCGGGCTGCTGCGCAGCCCATCGCCGGCAAGCCGGCTCCCACAGGAAAGCACCGTACCTGTGGGAGCCGGCTTGCCGGCGATGCTTTTCAGGATCCGACCATGACCGAAAAACCCACCCTGCACCCGCGCAACCGCCACCAGGGCCGCTACGACTTCCCCAGCCTGATCAAGGCCCACCCTGACCTGGCGCGGTTCACCATCACCAACCCACACGGCAAACCCAGCATCGACTTCGCCAACCCCGAAGCCGTGCGGGTGTTCAACCGCGCCCTGCTCAAGGCCCAGTACGGCATCCAGCACTGGGACATTCCGGCCGATTATCTGTGCCCACCGATCCCCGGCCGCGCCGACTACATCCACGTGGCCGCCGACCTGCTGGCTGACGATAACGCCGGTGAAATCCCCAAAGGCGCCCAGGTGCGCGTACTGGACGTTGGCGTAGGAGCCAACTGCATCTACCCGCTGCTGGGCCACAGCGACTACCGTTGGCGTTTCCTCGGTTCGGACATCGACCCGGTAGCCCTGGCTTCGGCCAAGGCCATCATCCAGGCCAATGGCCTGGCCAAGGCCATCACCCTGCGCCAGCAGGCCAAGCGGGCGCACATCCTCACCGGCCTGCTGCAGGACGACGAACGCTTCGACCTGACCCTGTGCAACCCGCCCTTCCATGCCTCGCGCGATGAAGCCACTCGTGGCAGCCAGCGCAAGTGGAAGAACCTTGGCAAGCAGGACCCCAAGCGCAAGCTGCCGGTGCTGAACTTCGGTGGCCAGAACAACGAGCTGTGGTGCGAGGGCGGCGAAATCCGCTTCGTTACCCAGCTCGCGGGAGAAAGCGTGCAATACGCCGAGCAGGTACTCTGGTTCACCAGCCTGGTGTCCAAGGCCAGCAATCTGCCGGGGATCGAGGCTGCACTCAAGAAGGCCGGCGCCAAGGCCGTGCGCATTGTCGAAATGGGCCAAGGGCAGAAGCAGAGCCGCATGGTCGCCTGGAGCTTCCATGACGACGCTGCGCGCCAGGCCTGGCGCACCCGCAGTAAATCACAGGCATAAAAAAACCGCGCCCGGGCAAGCCGGGCGCGGTTTCGTCAAAGCGTCAACAATTACTTGTTGATAGCGTCGGTCAGCACTTTGGCTGGTACGAACTTGACGACTTTCTTGGCAGCGATTTCGATGGCAGCGCCAGTCGAAGGGTTGCGGCCGGTACGGGCAGGACGCTCGGAGACTTTCAGCTTGCCGATGCCTGGCAGAGTGATTTCAGCGCCGTTTTCCAGCTGGTCGGCAACGATCTGGCCCAGTTGCTCCAGCGCGTTTTTGGCGGTGGCTTTTGGCGCGGCGATCGATTCGGCGATGTCGGCAATCAGTTGGTCTTTGGTCAATGCCATGGTGATGTTCCTTCCCTATCAAATTCGATGGTTATGCAGCGAACTACGACGTTATCGGGCCAGCCCCTGTAAGTGGAGGGCCGCGCCAATCCCGTATCTAGATACGTAAATCGGCGTTTGGTTCGACACGACGACAGCACGCTGCCAGCAATGCGCCACACGAGGTGCACAAGACCGCGCAAAGCTACCACAGGAACGGATAAATATCCGCTGCGCACTTCGATTTAATGCAGGTTTTTCGGGGGTTTTAGCCTTAATCGCACAAATTTGAACAAAAAACGAACAACCGGCATTTCTGCCAACATCCGGCCACTGCACCACCTTGTGTCTGGGTTAAACTTGACGACTTTTGCAGCTCGCCGAGAATCCCATGCCAATCCGTCATTGCATCGTTCACCTGATCGACAAAAAGCCTGATGGCAGCCCCGCCGTGCTGCATGCCCGCGATAACGAACTGGCCGCTTCCGATGCCATCGAAAACCTGCTGACCGACCTCAACGACAGCTATAACGCCAAGCAAGGCAAGGCCTGGGGCTTTTTCCACGGCGAGTCTGGTGCGTACCCGCTGAGCGGCTGGCTGAAGCAATACCTGGAAAAGGAGAAAGACTTCACCGCGTTCAGTCGCGTGGCCGTGGAGCATCTGCAAAAGCTGATGGAGGAGTCGAACCTGTCCACCGGTGGCCACATCCTGTTTGCCCACTATCAGCAAGGCATGACCGAATACCTGGCAATCGCCCTGCTGCACCACAGCGAGGGTGTGGCGGTAAACGCCGAACTGGACGTAATGCCTTCGCGCCATCTTGACCTGGGCCAACTGCACCTGGCGGCGCGCATCAATTTGTCGGAGTGGAAGAACAACCAGAATTCCAAGCAGTACATCTCGTTCATCAAAGGCAAGAACGGCAAGAAGGTCTCGGAGTATTTCCGCGACTTCATCGGCTGCCAGGAAGGCGTTGATGGCCCGGGTGAAACCCGCACCCTGCTCAAGGCCTTCAGTGATTTTGTCGAGAGCGAGGACTTGCCCGAAGAGTCCGCGCGCGAAAAGACCCAGACCCTGGTCGAGTACGCCACTGCGCAGACCAAGATGGGCGAACCGGTGACCCTGGAAGAGCTGTCGAGCCTGATTGACGAGGACCGCCCCAAGGCGTTCTACGAACACATCCGCAACAAGGATTACGGCCTGTCGCCGGAAATCCCTGCGGATAAACGCACCCTTAACCAGTTTCGCCGCTTTACCGGGCGCGCCGAAGGGCTGTCGATCAGCTTCGAGGCGCATCTGCTGGGGGACAAGGTGGAGTATGACGAGGAAGCCGGGACCTTGATCATCAAAGGGCTGCCGACCACCTTGGTGGACCAGTTGAAACGACGCAAGGACTGATGGCCCTGGGGGCTGTTTTGCAGCCCTAAATCATGCAAGAAGCATCATAGGAGGCGACCAACGCCTCCTTCGCCGACTTGCGCAGCCGCTTCACCAGCCGCTCCTGCCGCAACGCCTCACCCTTGTCCGGCCACTGCTCCACATACACCAGCGCCTGGGCCGGGCTGGTCTTGAAGTACCGCGCCCCCCGCCCCTTCTGGTGCGCGGCAAAGCGCCGCTGCGGGTCGTCACTGATACCGCAATACAACGAACCATTCGCCGCCCGTACCAGATAGACAAACCAGGGTTTGCCTATGGCATGCACGACGACCTCACTCACCACGGGCCTGCTGAAATGCCCGCAGGCCCTTGAACGCTTGCTGGCGGACCTTGTTCTGCACCAGCGGCGACCAGCCGAGCAGCACCCCGGGCACGCCCAGCGCTTGCCGTGACCAGCGCCACAGATCGAAGCTGTCGTCGTGCTGGCAGATCAACCCATCACGAATCACAAAGCGCGCCTGGATGTCATTGACCACGACACGGCCGGTCTGGCTGAACAGGTAAGTCGCCACCCAGTGCGCACCACCACCACGTTCGTCTGCGCGGACGCTGTCGAACGCAAGGGTGAAGTCTGTGGCACGGCTGGTGAGCATGCGCCACATGTCACCCGCGTCCTTGCCGCGCAGGGTGCCGAAGACCGGGTCGCTGAAAACGACATCATCGCTGTAGCAGGCCACCATGGCCCCGGCGTCCAGGCGCTGGAAGGCCTGGTAGAAACGGGTGATCAGGTCGCGGTTGGCGTCGCTCATGGGCGGGTCCGTGCTGGGATCGAAAGCAGCACGATAATCTGCCCCGACGGCTTACGCCAGTGCCGGCCTCTTCGCGGGTAAACCCGCTCCCACAGGAAAGTGACAGGCCCAGAGCAGGCACAGATTCTGTGGGAGCGGGTTTACCCGCGGAGAGGCCGGCACTGCCAACATTTTCCTCAAACCCTCTCGCTGGTCACCTGCACATGCAAAGCACGCCCGGCACCCAACCCGAACACGATGGCGCCAATCCCCAGCACGGCAAAAATCCAGCCCACCGCCGCCCAGCCGCCGGTCATGTCATGTACCAGCCCTACTGCAAACGGCCCCATGGACGCCAAGGTGTAACCTACGCCTTGAGCCATGCTCGACAGGTTCGCCGCCACATGAGCGTCTTTCGAACGCAGCACGATAAGGGTCAGCGCCAGGGCAAAGGTCCCCCCCTGCCCCAGGCCCAGCACCACCGCCCAACCCCATAGCCCGGAAATCGGCGCGTACAGGCAACCGAACAAGCCCGCCAAGGTGATCAGCATGACCATCACGATCGCCAGGCGCTGATCCTTGCCGCGGGTCGCCAGCCAGGGTGCGCTGAGGGAACTGACCAATTGCACGATCACCGACCCCGACAGCACCAGCCCCGCCTCTGTAGGGCTCAGGCCGCGGCCGATCAGGATTGATGGCAACCAGCCAAATACTATGTAGGCCAGCGACGACTGCAGCCCCATGTACAGGGTCACCTGCCAGGCCAAGGGGTCACGCCACAGGCCGCGGACCCGGTAGGCTACTTTGTGCAAGCCATGCCCCTGACGGGCCTGGGGCAGCCACACCAGCATGGCCAGCAAGGCCGGGAGCACCCAGAAGCCCAGCCCCACCGCCCAGCTGTCGTCGAAATGCTGCGCCAGCGGCACAGTAGCCCCGGCAGCCATGGCCGCGCCCAGGCATAGCGCCATGGTGTACACGCCAGTCAGGGTGCCAGCGTGCTGGGGGAAATCGCGCTTGACGATACCGGGCAGCAGCACGCCGATGATACCGATGCTGGCTCCCGCCATCAGGCTACCAAGGAAAACCCCGGCGGCCCCCAGGGTACTGCGCACGACAATCCCCAGCGCCAAGGTGAGCAGAATGCCCACGATCACTCGCTCACTGCCAAAGCGCCGCGCCAGCAGCGGCGCCAGCGGGGCGAACAAGCCCAGGCACAGCACCGGCAAGGTGGTCAGCAAGCCTGCCTGCGACGCACTCAGCCCCAGGCCTTCGGAGACCTGGCCCAGCACCGGCGCCATGCTCGACAACGCCGGACGCAGGTTCAAGGCCACCAGCACCAGGCCGAGCAACAGCAACCAGGGCCTGCGCAGCAGCACCGGCTGTTGCTGGACCTGCTCGTCGTCGGCTTCAGCGTCGATCAGCAGCTCATCGAGATCGCGCGGGTCGGGCGGGGTATTGCGAGTGATGGATTCAGCCATGGCCTTCTCGGGGTCAGGATTCGATGAGGGTACGGCTCAGGCGCTTGGCCCGCTCCGCGTCGCGTTGCTCGATGGCGTCGAGGATCTGTCCATGCAGGTCGAACGTGGCCTGGCAACGCGGCACGGTCGCCATGTTCTGCTGCAGCGCGGCAGCGACCACCCCGGAAAAGTAGCGGTACAGCTCACTTAACGCCGGGTTGTGAGCGGCATCTACCAGCCGTTGGTGAAACACCAGGTCGCAGGCCACATAAGCGTCGACATCACCATGAAAATGCCCGGCACTGCTGCCTAAGGCATCGCGCAGTGCTTGCAGGTCGGCAGCGGTACGGCGCAGGGCCGCCAGGCCAATCGCTTCGGTTTCCAGGATATGGCGGGTTTCCCGGGCCTGCTCGGCACTGCAGCGCGACATCGCCTGCACCGCTTGCAGCGGGTCCTGGGCGGTGCGCAGGTAGCTGCCGTCGCCTTGACGGATTTCCACCAGGCCGCTGAAGGCCAGCACCCGCATGGCTTCGCGCACGGTATTGCGGCTGATGCCAAGCTGCAAGGCCAGTTCCGGCTCGGTTGGCAGACGCTGCCCTACCTGCCAGTCGCCCTGCAGAATGCGCTCGCGCATCGATTCCACAGCCAATTCGACCAAGGAACGCCTGGTCAGCTCTGTACCCATCCCACTCAACCAATCATCCGATGAATTGCTGCAGCTTACTGGATCCCGGTCAATGGCGTAAACCACCTGTCATTTTTGCCAGTTGTGGAGAATACGCTTTGTTGCAACGCTCGCAGCATACCTTCAAGGATGCCTTTGCATGCGACGAGCGAGCCTGCTGCTATTGATGTTCCTCACCTTGCTGCCCGGTTGTGATCCGACGCAACAGCGCAGCCGCCCGAAGGCTTTGTTCATTGGCCTGGACGGTGTGCAACTGGAGCGATACCTGCTGCTGGGTGACGCCACCCACCTAAGGCAGCGGCTGTATTACGGCAAAGCCTACGCTGGCGGGGTCAACGGCAGGGGCAGCGAGCAGCCGACCCTGAGCGGCCCAGGCTGGGTGACGCTGCTGACCGGCGTGTGGAGCAACAAGCATGGCGTTACCTCCAACGACGAATCATTGCGGGTTGACCGGGCGTTCCCCAGCCTGTTCAGGCGGCTGCGCATGGCCATGCCCAACGCCTACCTGGCCAGCGTGGTCAACTGGTCGCCGCTGAATACGGCATTCATGCTGGAAGATGCGCATGGCGCAGATGTGCGTGAAAGTGGTTTATCGGATGAGCAGGTGATCGAGCGTACGCTGCAGATCCTTGGCAACACGCCCGCGGACTTCACCTTCATCCAGCTCGACGAACCGGACCAGGCCGGCCACGACAGAGGTTTTGGTGATCGTTACCAGCGCGCGCTGCGCAAGGTCGACAACCAGATTGGCCAGTTGCTGGACAAGGTCGATGAGCGGCGGCGCAGGTATCCGCAGGAAGACTGGCTGGTGATGGTCAGCACCGACCATGGCCGCGACTACTGGGGCAAAGGCCACGGCGGGCTGTCGGAACAGGAAAAGACCATCTTCATCGCCAGCAACAAGCCGCTGAACCAGGAGTTTACGCAACCCGGCATTCCTGCGGAAAACCCCGGCCCGAACCACCTGTACAGCCTGCCCGCGCAAACCTCGGTTGCACCGACCCTATTGCGCCACATGGGGTTGAAACTGCAGCCGGACTGGTTACTGGACGGGACGCCCTTGCTGGGAAACACCGGGGTGCGCAAGGCACGGGCGGATGAAAGCAAAGGGCAGCTGCGCTGGAACAGTAACGCCAGCGGCCATCTGAGCATTTTGAAGAACGGGCATGTGGTGGCGCAGGTGCCGGCCGCAGGCGGGCAATGGCGCGATCCGGAGGGGATGAAGCAGCAGAACGACTATGTGCTGGTGCTCGACGGAACACCGGCGGCGGTACGCAACAGGCCAGAGCCCAAGGCGGTTGTCATCGAAGAAAGCGGCTATTGAACACCGTGGCAGCGGCCTTGCGTCACGATTGGCGTGCAAGGCCGCTGCCACAGGGACTGCCGTCAGTTCAACGCATCAAGCAGCGCCTGGTTCATCTCCGGCGTGCCAATGGTGATCCGCAGGAACTGGGCAATACGCTGCTGCTTGAAGTGGCGCACGATCACCCCTTGCTCGCGCAAACGGGCCGCCAGCTCAGCGGCGTCCTGCTGCGGGTGACGGGCAAAGATAAAGTTGGCCGCCGATGGCAGCACGTCGAAACCTTTGGCCTGCAATTGACCAACCAGCACTTCGCGACTGTCGATCACCTTGCGACAGGTAGCCTCGAAGTACTCGCGGTCCTCGAACGCCACCGCAGCACCGACGATCGCCGCACGGTCCAGCGGATAAGAGTTGAAGCTGTTCTTGATCCGCTCCAGCGCCTCGATCAGGTCCGGGTGACCCACTGCCAGACCAACCCGCAGGCCGGCCAGCGAGCGCGATTTCGACAAGGTCTGGGTGACCAGCAGATTGTCGTAGCGGTCCACCAGGCTGATGGCTGTTTCGCCACCAAAATCGATATAGGCCTCATCCACCACAACCACCGAATCACGGTTGGCTTGCAGCAGCTGCTCCACCGCCTGCAACGGCATCAGGCAGCCAGTCGGCGCGTTGGGGTTGGGGAAGATGATGCCGGCGTTGGGCTTGTTGTAGTCACCAATGCGGATCTGGAACTGCTCGTCCAGCGCCACCTGTTCGAAGGCGATACCGTACAGGCCGCAGTAAACCGGGTAGAAGCTGTAGCTGATGTCCGGGAACAGCAGCGGGGCATCGTGCTGGAACAGGCCGTGGAAGATGTGCGCCAGCACTTCGTCCGAGCCATTGCCGACAAATACTTGCGCCGCAGTCACGCCGTAATACTCGGCCACCGCCTGCTTGAGCCGGTCGCCGTTCGGGTCTGGATAAAGGCGCAGATTGTCGTTCAGCTCGGCGCGCATGGCCTCCAGCGCCTTGGGCGACGGGCCGTAGGGGTTTTCGTTGGTGTTCAGCTTGACCAGGCGGGCCAGTTTGGGCTGCTCGCCCGGCACGTAAGGCACCAGGTCCTTGACGAAGGGGCTCCAGAATCGACTCATGCTCAGTTCCCCTTCTCTTGGGTCAGGATGCGGTATTCAGCACTGCGGGCGTGGGCGGTCAGCGACTCGCCACGGGCCAGCACCGATGCAGTGTGGCCCAGCTCGGACGCGCCCTGCTCGGAGCAGAAGATGATCGACGAACGCTTCTGGAAGTCATATACCCCCAGTGGCGACGAGAACCGCGCGGTGCCCGAGGTAGGCAATACGTGGTTGGGGCCGGCACAGTAGTCACCCAGCGCTTCGCTGGTGTGGCGGCCCATGAAGATCGCGCCGGCATGGCGGATGTGCGGCAGCCAAGCCTGCGGGTCGGCCACCGACAGCTCCAGGTGCTCCGGTGCGATGCGGTTGGCCACTTCGATCGCCTGCTGCATGTCACGCACCTGGATCAGCGCACCGCGGCCATTGATCGACTTCTCGATGATTTCGGCACGCTCCATGGTTGGCATCAGCTTGTCGATGCTGGCAGCAACGCGGTCGAGGAAACCGGCATCCGGGCTGACCAGGATGGCCTGGGCGTCTTCGTCGTGCTCGGCCTGGGAGAACAGGTCCATGGCGATCCAGTCCGGGTCGGTCTGGCCGTCGCATACCACGAGGATTTCCGACGGGCCGGCAATCATGTCGATAC
This sequence comes from Pseudomonas sp. 8_5_2, assembly GCF_059295255.1. Classification (NCBI taxonomy): domain Bacteria; kingdom Pseudomonadati; phylum Pseudomonadota; class Gammaproteobacteria; order Pseudomonadales; family Pseudomonadaceae; genus Pseudomonas; species Pseudomonas sp. 8_5_2. Next base: position 1,030,394 of record NZ_CM181238.1, on the reverse strand, counting down.
CGACCTGGCCGAACACGTGGCGCTTGGCGGTGGCGACATAGATGTTGCCGGGGCCGACGATCTTGTCTACCTGTGGCACGCTTTCGGTGCCGTAGGCCAGTGCAGCCACGGCCTGGGCGCCACCGACGGTGAACACCCGGTCGACACCGGCGATGCAGGCAGCCGCCAGCACCAGCTCATTGACCTCGCCACGCGGGGTCGGCACCACCATCACCACTTCCGGCACGCCGGCGACCTTGGCCGGAATGGCGTTCATCAACACCGACGACGGGTACGACGCCTTGCCGCCAGGCACATACAGGCCGGCGCGGTCCAGCGGTGTCACCTTCTGGCCAAGCACAGTGCCGTCGGCTTCGGTGTACTGCCAGGAGTCCTGCTTTTGCCGCTCGTGGTACATGCGCACACGGTTGGCGGCCTTTTCCAACGCTTCGCGCTGGGCCGCGGTGATGCGGGTCAGGGCCAGCTCCAGACGCTCACGGCCGAGGATCAGGTCATCGATACAGGTGGCGGCAACAGCGTCAAAACGCTGGGTGAACTCCACCAGCGCCGCATCGCCGCGCTCGCGCACGGCCTTGATGATGTCGAGCACGCGCTGGTTGACCGCGTCATCGGACACACTTTCCCAGCTCAGCAGATGATCCAGATGTCGGGCGAAATCCGGATCAGCAGCGTTGAGACGGGCAATTGCAGTGGACACGGTCATGGCGAGGGCCTCGATTATTAGCGAATGCTCAGGCGCCCTAGGCTACCAGTCCATCCGCGCGGGCACCCGAGAAAAGTGGCTATGACGCGGATAGACGGGCGCGACAGCGAAGGTCGCGCTCAGGAGTCAGCCGCGGTGTCGCGATTCGACAGCTTTACGCAGGGTGTCGATCAGGCTCTGGATACGAGCGTGCTGCATTTTCATCGAGGCCTTGTTGACCACCAGGCGCGAGCTGATCGTGGCGATCATTTCCTGGGGTTCGAGGCCGTTGGCACGCAGGGTGTTGCCAGTGTCGACCACGTCGATGATCTTGTCGGCGAGGTTGATCAGCGGCGCCAGCTCCATCGAGCCGTACAGCTTGATGATATCGACCTGGCGGCCCTGTTCGGCGTAGTAGCGCTTGGCTACGTTGACGAACTTGGTGGCCACCCGCAGACGGCCCTTGGGCTCGGGTGCACCCACCACGCCAGCGGTCATCAGCTTGCAGCAGGCAATCTGCAGGTCCAGGGGCTCGTACAGGCCCTGGCCGCCGTATTCCATCAGCACGTCCTTGCCGGCCACGCCAAGGTCGGCGGCACCATGCTCGACGTAGGTTGGCACGTCGGTGGCACGCACGATCAGCAGGCGCACGTCGTCCTGCGTGGTGGGGATGATCAGCTTGCGGCTCTTGTCCGGGTTCTCGGTCGGTACAATACCGGCCTCGGCCAGCAATGGCAGGGTGTCGTCGAGAATACGGCCTTTGGAAAGCGCGATGGTCAACATTGGAACGTCGGTCCTTAAGCGGCTACTGCCGGCCGGGCGTTGAGCCCGACCGCATTCAATTCATCAGGTGCATCCTTGCACCAGCGGGCTACTAGCCCGGTACGCGGCGGATTTTCGCGCCGAGCATCTGCAGTTTTTCTTCGATGCACTCGTAACCACGGTCAATGTGGTAGATGCGATCGATCAGGGTGTCGCCTTCGGCCACCAGCGCAGACAGCACCAGGCTGGCGGAAGCACGCAGGTCGGTTGCCATTACCGGGGCACCCTTCAGCGTCTTGACGCCAGTGACGATGGCCGTGTTGCCTTCGACCTGGATCTGCGCGCCCATGCGGTGCATTTCGTACACATGCATGAAGCGGTTTTCAAAGATGGTCTCGATCACCGCGCCAGTGCCTTCGGCGATGGCGTTCAGCGAGATGAACTGCGCCTGCATGTCGGTCGGGAAGGCCGGGTACGGTGCGGTACGCAGGTTGACGGCTTTGGGCCGCTTGCCGTGCATGTCCAGTTCGATCCAGTCTTCGCCGGTATTGATGTCGGCGCCCGCTTCCTTGAGCTTTTCCAGCACGGCTTCAAGGATGGTCGGGTCAGTGTCCTTGACCTTGACGCGGCCACCGGTCACGGCAGCGGCAACCAGGTAGGTACCGGTTTCGATACGGTCCGGCATCACGCGATAGGTGGCCGAGTGCAGGCGCTCTACGCCATCGATGGTGATGGTGTCGGTACCCGCGCCTTGAACCTTGCCGCCCATGGCGTTGATGAAGTTGGCCAGATCGACCACTTCAGGCTCGCGCGCAGCGTTCTGCAGCACGCTGCGGCCTTTGGCCAAGGCAGCGGCCATCATGATGTTCTCGGTACCGGTCACGCTGACGGTGTCGAAGAAGAAGTGCGCACCGCGCAGGCCACCCTCAGGCGCCTTGGCCTTGATGTAGCCGGCTTCGACATCGATCTTCGCACCCATGGCCTCAAGGCCGCGGATGTGCAGGTCGACCGGGCGCGAGCCAATGGCGCAACCACCTGGCAGGGCCACTTCGGCCTCGCCGAAACGGGCGACCATCGGGCCCAGCACCAGGATCGAGGCGCGCATGGTCTTGACCAGCTCATACGGCGCGACCAGGGTCTTGATGGTGCGTGGGTCGATCTCCACCGCGAGCTTTTCGTCGATCACAGGCTCGATGCCCATGCGACCGAACAGCTCGATCATGGTGGTGATGTCGTGCAGGTGTGGCAGGTTGCCCACGGTTACCGGGCCGTCAGCCAGCAGGGTCGCTGCCAGGATCGGCAGGGCTGCGTTCTTCGCGCCCGAAATGCGGATCTCGCCGTCAAGACGAGGGCCGCCAGTAATAATCAGTTTGTCCATTGGAGTCTCGCCGCCAAGTTGGCTCAGGTGCGCTCAGCCCAGGCTGCGCTGCTGAAAAATTTCATGGTTACCGCATGGATGCTGCCATTGGCGATCCACGGGTTCAGGTGAGCATAGATCGCCTGCTGACGTTTGACCGGGCTCAGGCCAGCCAACTCGTCGCTGATCACGTTCAACTGGAAGTTGCAGCCTTCGCCTTCAACTTCGACCCGGGAACCGGGCAATTTTTCTTCAAGGAAGCTTTTAACTTCTACGGCCTGCATGCTCAACCTCAATCGGCGCCCGATGCGCACGGGTCGGCCATCATACAAAAAAGCCCCTCGCCTGCGAAGCCCAACGAGGGCTTCGCTGACCGAGGGGCCATCATCCGTGCCGGGCCATCAGGTTGCCAGCACTTCATCGAGGTCATAGACCCCGGCAATTTCCCGCATGTCGTCGGGCATGCCACGTACCAGGCAGCCCTTGCCGGCGGCCTGGGCGTCACGCACGAATGCCAGCAGCAGCGAAAGGCCGACGCTGGTGGAGTGCTGCACCGCCGTGCAATCGAGCACCAGCTGTGCCTCAGCACTGGCCGCGATCAGTGCCTTGCCCTGCTTGCGCAGGGCCGGCCCGCTGCGATAGTCCAGCACACCGGCCAGGCGCAGCACGCCCGGCTCGGCCATGCTTACAGCGGCTTCACTCATTTGACGGTCTTCTCTGGCGAGCTGTCGGCGGTCTGCTTGGCCTTGGCCACTTCGCCGGCCCAGCCATCGATGGTCTTGTCCAGGTCGTTGCCGTTGCGCTGCATGGCGTCGGCAAACTGGTCGCGGAACAGCTTGCCGATATTGATGCCGTTGACGATGACGTTACGCACCTTCCACTCGCCGGAGATGTTCTCCAGGGTGTACTGCACCGGGTACACGGCACCGTTGTTGCCGGTAACCTTCATGCCGACACTGGCACGCTTGCCGTCATCGGCCTTGGCCGGATCAACCACGATACCCTGGTTGTTGTACTCCAGCAGCGCGTTGCCATAGAACTGCATCAGGCTGCGCTTGAAGTTTTCCTGGAAGCGCTGCATCTGCTCCGGGGTGGCCTTGCGCGAGTACTTGACGGTCATGATGCTGCGGGAAATACCGTCTGCGTCCACCACCGGGCCGAGGATACGATTCAGGGAATCATAGAAAGCACTGGGGTTGGACTTGTACTGTTCCTTGTTGGCCTTGAGGTCACCAAGCAACTCGTTGGTCGTGCTCTGAACCACGTCATGAGGCGTTTGGGCGGCCAACGCCAGCAAAGGGAAAGCCGCCAGCAGGACCAGCAGGCCACGTCGCAGGATCGAAATCATGGAAACTCCTTAATTAGCCGGTTGCGCTTCTTTCGGTTCCTTGCCAACAGAGTTGAGCAAGAACTTGCCAATCAGATCTTCCAGCACCAGTGCCGACTGGGTGTCGTGGATGGTCGCACCGTCCTTGAGCACTTCGTCTTCGCCGCCCACGCTGATGCCGATGTACTTTTCGCCAAGCAAGCCGGCGGTCAGGATCGAGGCAGTGGAGTCGGTCGGCAGGTTGTCAACCGACTTGTCCAGCTGCAGGGTTACCCGACCGGTGTAGGAATCACGGTCCAGATCGATGGCGGTGACCTTGCCGATGGTCACACCGGCCATGGTCACTTTAGCTCTGACCGTCAAACCGGCGATATTGTCGAAGTAGGCATAAACTTTATAGGTATCGCTGCTCGGGCTGGCCGACAGCCCGCTGACACGCAGGGCCAGCAGCAGCAGCGCCAGGATCCCGGCCAGGAGGAACAGGCCGACACCGATTTCCAGGGTGCGGTTTTGCATCAGAAATCTCCAAACATCAAGGCGGTCAGAATAAAGTCCAGACCCAGCACTGCCAACGAGGCATAGACCACGGTCTTGGTGGTGGCACGGCTGATCCCTTCTGAGGTGGGCTCACAGTCGTACCCCTGGAATACGGCGATCCAGGTCGTGACGAAGGCGAACACCAGGCTCTTGAGCAGCCCGTTGAGCACGTCGTCGGTAAACGAAACACTGTTCTGCATGTTGGCCCAGAACGAACCCTCGTAGACGCCCAGCCAGTCCACGGCCACCCACGAGCCACCCCAGATACCGACCACGCTGAAGATCAGCGCCAGCAGCGGCAGCGAGATGAAACCGGCCCACAGGCGGGGCGCGACGATGTACTTGAGCGGGTCGACGCCGATCATTTCCAGGCTCGACAGCTGCTCGGTGGACTTCATGTTGCCGATTTCGGCGGTCAGCGCAGACCCCGCACGGCCGGCGAACAGCAACGCCGTCACCACCGGGCCAAGCTCACGCAGCAGGGTCAGGGCCACCATCTGCCCTACCGCCTGCTCCGAGCCGTACTTGGTCAGGATGCTGTAGCCCTGCAGCGCCAGCACCATGCCGATGAACACCCCGGACACGACGACGATCGCCAGCGACAGCACACCAACCGAATACAGCTGCCTGGTCAGCAGCTGGAAGCCACCACCAATGCCGCCACGCCCGACCAGCGCATGGAACAGGAACAGGCAGGAACGCCCCAGCACTGCCAGCACGTCGATTGCCGAGCGGCCCAGCAGGCGGACACGTTCGAGTAAGGATTTTCTGCGCATCAACGCGCCCCCAGCAGGTCGGCGCGGTAGTCAGGCGCAGGAAAGTGGAAAGGTACCGGGCCATCCGGGTCACCCTTCATGAACTGGCGGATACGCGGGTTATCCGAGCCCATCAGCTCGTCAGGCGTACCCTGGCCCAGCACCTGGCCGTCACCCACCACGTAGATGTAGTCGGCAATGCTGGCGGTTTCCGCCAGGTCATGCGAAACGACGATGCTGGTGATGCCCAGGGCATCGTTGAGCAGGCGAATCAGCCGCACCAGCACGCCCATTGCGATCGGGTCCTGGCCGACGAACGGTTCGTCGTACATGAGGATCTGCGGGTCCAGGGCAATTGCCCGGGCCAGCGCCACCCGGCGCTTCATGCCACCGGAAAGCTCGTCAGGCATCAGGTCGATGGCGCCGCGCAGGCCGACGGCCTGCAGTTTCATCAACACGATGTCACGGATCATTTCGTCCGACAGCTGGGTATGCACGCGCAGCGGGAACGCGACGTTCTCGAAGACATCGAGGTCGGTGAACAGCGCACCGCTCTGGAACAGCACACCCATGTGCTTGCGGGCATCGAACAGATCGCTGCGCGACAGGGTCGGCAGGTTCTGCCCGGCAACCCATACCTCACCGCTGGACGGGCGCAACTGGGCGCCCATCAACCGGAGCAACGTGGTCTTGCCGCAACCCGATGGCCCCATGATGCCGGTGACCTTGCCGCGCGGGATGCGAATGTCGACGTTGCTGAAAATGCTGCGCGAACCACGTTTGAAGGTAACCCCCTTCAACTCGACCGCGTAGGCGCTATCCACACTCATCTAGACTCCTTGCTAGTGCAGCCTCGTCCTAATGGACGCCGGCCTCCATCTGGAAGGCACACGCACCCCTGACAGGCCGAATAGCGGCGAACTATAGCACCGCTGACAGCGCCGCCCCAAGGGCGGGCAACGAGTCGTTCAGCGCTGCGACAGGCTGGCCTGACATTCTTCACGGCAATCGAAAGCGTGAGGGTTTCTTCCATTGCGGCTATAATCGCCGCCTTTTCATCAGGCACTGCGTTTTCGACATGAGCCAATCCAGCGAGCTGATTCAATCCGCCCAGCGCACCGTGCGCCTGGAACTCGAGGCCGTCGAGGGCCTGCTGGCGCGCATCGACCAACACTTTGTCAAAGCCTGCGAAATCATCCTGGCTAGCGAGGGCAGGGTCGTGGTGCTGGGCATGGGCAAATCCGGGCACATCGGCAACAAGATCGCCGCCACCCTGGCCAGCACTGGCACACCGGCGTTCTTCGTGCACCCTGCCGAAGCCAGCCATGGCGACATGGGCATGATCACCGGCAGCGATATCATCCTGGCGCTGTCGAACTCCGGCAGCACCGCCGAGATCGTCACCCTGGTGCCGCTGATCAAGCGCCTGGGCATCAAGCTGATCAGCCTGACCGGCAACCCGGACTCCACCCTGGCCCAGGCAGCGGATGTCAACCTCGATGCCAGGGTCGCGCAGGAGGCCTGCCCGTTGAACCTGGCGCCCACCTCCTCCACCACCGCAGCACTGGTACTGGGCGACGCCCTGGCCATCGCTCTGCTGGAGGCGCGCGGCTTCACCGCAGAAGACTTCGCCTTCTCGCACCCTGGCGGCGCACTTGGGCGGCGCTTGCTGCTCAAGGTAGAGAACGTCATGCACGCCGGGGGTGAACTGCCTCAGGTGCAGCGCGGCACCCTGCTGAAGGATGCGCTGGTGGAAATGTCCCGCAAGGGCCTCGGCATGACCGTGGTCGTCGAAGCTGACGGCAAGCTGGCCGGGATTTTCACCGACGGCGACCTGCGCCGCAGCCTGGACCGCAACATCGATGTGCACACCACCCTGATCGACCAGGTGATGACGGTGCATGGCAAGACCGCCCGCGCGGAGATGCTCGCCGCCGAGGCCTTGAAAATAATGGAAGACCACAAGATCAACGCGCTGGTGGTCGTGGACCACGAAGACCGACCGACCGGCGCCCTCAACATGCACGACCTGCTGCGCGCCGGCGTGCTGTAAGGAGCGATGGAATGAGTCAGAACCTGATGCAACGTGGCAAGGCCATCAAACTCGCGGTGTTCGACGTCGATGGCGTACTGACCGATGGCCGCCTGTACTTCCTCGAGGACGGCAGCGAATTCAAGACCTTCAACACCCTCGACGGCCAGGGCATCAAGATGCTCATGGCCTCGGGCGTAACCACCGCGATCATCAGCGGCCGCAAGACCCCGGTGGTCGAACGCCGGGCCAGCAACCTCGGCATCCCGCACCTTTTCCAGGGCCGCGAAGACAAATTGGTGGTACTCGACGGCCTGCTCGCCGAACTGGGCCTAAGCTATGAACAGGTCGCCTACCTTGGCGATGACCTGCCCGACCTGCCGGTGATTCGCCGGGTAGGCCTGGGCATGGCGGTAGCCAGCGCCGCGCCGTTTGTTCGCCAGCACGCCCATGGCGTGACCCAGGCTCGCGGCGGCGAAGGTGCCGCCCGCGAGTTCTGCGAACTGATCATGCAGGCCCAGGGCACCCTGGACGCTGCCAACGCCAACTACCTGTAAGGCTGCCCATGTTCAGCAAGAAACTCCGCAATATCGCGCTGCTGACGGTGATCGCCGCCGTACTGGCAGCCATCGGTTACTGGAACGTCAGCCCGGAAAGCTTCCTCGACCAGCCGGTGGCCCAGGTCGACGAAAGCGCCATCGACTACTATGCGATCAACGCGCACAGTGTGCAGTTCCTGCCTGACGGCAAGCTGCAGTACGAAATGACCGCCGACAAGGTCGAGCATGTAAAGGCCAGCGAAGTCACCCTGGTGACCACCCCGGACCTGCGCCTGTACCGCGGCACCGAATACCCGTGGCACGTACAAAGCGTGCGCGCCGAGGTGAATCCGGACGGTACCGAGGTCGAACTGATCGACAAGGTACGTGTGGCACGCACCGACGAGAAGCAACGCGAAACGATTATTACCAGTTCGCGCATGACCGTATTTCCACAGAAGCAATATGCTCAGACCGAGCAAGCCGTTAGAATCGACGGCGCCGGTGGGACAACCACGGGCAAGGGCATGAAAGCCTATTTGAAAGAAGGCAGGATGGACCTGCTCTCTAACGTAAGAGGACAGTATGAGGCTCGTTAAAACCCTCCCCCTTTTGCTCAGCCTGAGCGCAGCACTGGGAACCGCGAGCGCCTTCGCCCTGCCGAATGACCGTGATCAGCCTATTCGCATCCAGGCCGACAACGCACACCTGGATGACAAGCAGGGTGTGGCCACCTATACCGGTGACGTGATCATTACCCAAGGCTCGATGATGATCAAAGGCAACACGGTGACCATGACCCGCGCGAGCAATGGCGACATCGACGTCGTCACCTCGGTTGGCAACCTGGCCTACTTCGAGCAGCAACAGAGTGCTGCCAAGCCCGACAAGATGAAAGGCTGGGCAGTCACCATCCAGTACCAGGCGCAAAAAGACACCGTGATCCTCACCGACCGCGCCAAGGTCGAGAACGAGGGCAACACCACCGAAGGCGAGAAGATCGTCTACAACACCAAGAGCCAGGTGGCGACTGCCGGGCGCGGTGGCAATGTGACCCAGCCACGTCAGCGTATCGACATGGTGATCCAGCCCAAGAAGAAGGCCGAGTAAATGGCAACCCTCAAAGCCCAGCACCTGGCCAAGAGCTACAAGGGGCGGCAGGTCGTGCGTGATGTCAGCCTGTCGATCGACAGCGGCCAGATCGTCGGCCTGCTCGGCCCCAACGGCGCCGGCAAGACCACCTGCTTCTACATGATCGTCGGCCTGGTCCAGGCCGAACAGGGGCGCGTGCTGATCGACAACCTCGACGTCAGCCACCAGCCCATGCACGGTCGCGCACGCGCCGGTATCGGCTACCTGCCGCAGGAAGCCTCGATCTTCCGCAAGCTGTCGGTGGCGGACAACATCATGGCCATCCTCGAGACCCGCAAGGACCTCGACCGCGACGGCCGGCGCAAAGAGCTGGAAAGCCTGCTGCAGGAATTCCATATCAGCCATATCCGCGACAACCTCGGCATGAGCCTGTCCGGCGGTGAGCGCCGCCGGGTGGAAATTGCCCGCGCCCTGGCGACCGCACCCAAATTCATCCTGCTGGACGAACCGTTCGCCGGCGTCGACCCGATCTCGGTCGGCGACATCAAGCAGATCATCCACCACCTCAAGGCCAAGGGTATCGGTGTGCTGATCACCGACCACAACGTGCGCGAGACACTGGATATCTGCGAAACCGCCTATATCGTCAACGATGGCCGGCTGATCGCCGAAGGTGATGCCGAAACCATCCTGGCCAACGAACTGGTCAAGGAAGTCTACCTGGGTCACGAGTTCCGGCTCTGACCCCGGAACGCGCCTGGAGCACCGCCAGACAGCCCTGCAACCGGGGGTAAAGTTGTTACGGTGCTCTAGGCAAACGCTACAATTTAAGGCATAAAACTTGCTTGATCTGGCGCCCCGGCGCCCTCGTGTAGTGGATGGCGCATGCGCGCCGGCGAACAAGGTATTAAGCCCCTGCCATGAAACCATCGCTCGTCCTAAAAATGGGCCAGCAACTGACGATGACACCGCAGTTGCAACAGGCCATCCGCTTGCTCCAGCTTTCCACCCTGGACCTCCAACAGGAAATCCAGGAAGCGCTGGAGTCGAACCCGATGCTCGAACGTCAGGAAGACGGCGAGGACTTCGACAACGGCGACCCGATGGCGGATAACGCCGAGAACAAGCCGACTGCCGAAGCCCAGGACAACAACTTCCAGGAAAGCACCGTCACTGTCGACAACCCGGAAGAAGGTGAGTGGAGCGAACGCATCCCCAACGAGCTTCCGGTCGACACCGCCTGGGAAGACATCTACCAGACCAGCGCCAGCAGCCTGCCGAGCAACGATGACGACGAGTGGGACTTCACTACCCGCACCTCTGTCGGCGAAAGCCTGCAAAGCCACCTGCTGTGGCAGCTCAACCTGGCGCCGATGTCCGACACCGATCGCCTGATCGCCGTCACCCTGATCGACAGCATCAACGGCCAGGGCTACCTGGAAGACACTCTCGAGGAGATCTGCGCCGGGTTCGACCCGGAGCTGGACATCGAGCTGGACGAAGTCGAAGCGGTACTGCACCGCATCCAGCAGTTCGAGCCAGCCGGCGTCGGCGCCCGCAACCTCGGCGAGTGTCTGTTGCTGCAACTGCGCCAACTGCCCGCCAGCACGCCGTGGATGACCGAAGCCAAGCGTCTGGTCAGCGACTTCATCGACCTGCTCGGCAGCCGTGACTACAGCCAGCTTATGCGGCGCATGAAAATCAAGGAAGACGAGCTGCGCCAGGTCATCGAGCTGGTGCAAAGCCTCAACCCGCGGCCTGGTTCGCAGATCGAGTCCAGCGAGCCTGAATACGTGGTGCCCGACGTGATCGTGCGCAAGGACAGCGAGCGCTGGCTGGTCGAACTGAACCAGGAGGCCATCCCGCGCCTGCGCGTCAACCCGCAATACGCAGGCTTCGTGCGCCGCGCCGACACCAGCGCCGACAACACCTTCATGCGCAACCAGCTGCAGGAGGCGCGCTGGTTCATCAAGAGCCTGCAAAGCCGCAACGAAACCCTGATGAAGGTTGCCACGCAAATCGTCGAACACCAGCGTGGTTTCCTCGACCACGGCGATGAAGCCATGAAGCCCTTGGTGCTGCATGACATCGCCGAAGCGGTGGGCATGCACGAGTCGACCATTTCGCGGGTGACCACGCAGAAATACATGCACACGCCGCGTGGCATCTACGAACTGAAATACTTTTTCTCCAGCCACGTCAGCACCTCCGAAGGCGGAGAATGCTCGTCCACAGCGATTCGCGCGATCATCAAGAAACTGGTTGCGGCGGAAAATCAGAAAAAGCCATTGAGTGACAGCAAGATCGCTGGTTTACTGGAGGCACAAGGCATCCAGGTAGCCCGTCGCACCGTCGCCAAGTACCGCGAGTCTCTCGGCATCGCACCGTCGAGCGAGCGCAAGCGACTGATGTAGCCCCTGGGATGTGCCACAGCGTTTCTGGGGCAGGTGCAAGACCTGCCTCTTTATGCACGGGCAACAAAGGAGAAGCTGTATGCAAGTCAACATCAGTGGACACCATGTAGAAGTCACCGAACCACTGCGTGAGTACGTGCTTGAAAAGCTGGCTCGCGTGGAGGGGCACTTTGACAAGATCACCAACGCCCAGGTCATCCTGAAAGTCGAGAAGCTGCAGCAGAAAGTCGAAGCGACCCTGCAGATTCCTGGCGGCGAGGTGGTTGCCAATGCCGAAGACCAAGACATGTATGCAGCGATCGACGCCATGGCCGACAAGCTCGACCGCCAATTGAAAAAACACAAGGAAAAACAGCAAAGCCTGCTGCAAGGTGCAGCTGCCCGCTGATCCCCCTCATCCATGATCCGACTTGAAACCATCCTGACCCCCGGCCGTTCACTTGTGAACGTGTCGGGCGGCAGCAAGAAGCGCGCCCTTGAAAAGGTCGCCAACGTCATCGCCGATCAAGTGCCAGAACTGGAGATGCAAGACGTCTTCGAAAAACTGGTCGCCCGGGAAAAACTCGGGTCGACCGGTTTCGGCAATGGCATTGCCATCCCGCACTGCCGGCTTGAAGGATGCTCGGCACCGGTCAGCGCCCTGCTGCACCTGGAAGCCCCTATCGATTACGACGCCATCGATGGCGCGCCGGTGGACCTGCTGTTCGTCCTGCTGGTGCCTGAAGCCGCCACCGATGCCCACCTGGAACTGCTGCGCCAGATTGCCAGCATGCTCGATCGCAAGGAGGTCCGTGATCGCCTGCGTGCGGCCACCAGCAGTGACGCCCTGTTCCAGGTTGTCCTGGACGTACAGAACGAGCACTGAACATGCGCCTGATCATCGTCAGCGGCCGGTCCGGCTCCGGCAAGAGCACCGCCCTCGATGTCCTGGAAGACAACGGTTTTTACTGTATTGACAACCTGCCCGCCGGGCTGCTGCCGCAGCTGGCGGAAAACGCACTGATCAATACCGAATTGCTGCAACCCAAGGTGGCCGTGTCTATTGACGCACGCAACCTGCCCAGCCACCTGACGCGCTTCCCGGAACTGCTTGAAGAAGCCCGTGCCCGGCACATCCAGTGCGACGTGCTGTACCTGGATGCCGACGAAGAGGTGCTGCTCAAGCGTTTCTCGGAAACCCGCCGACGCCACCCGCTGACCAACGCCGACCGCTCGCTCGCCGAAGCCATCCGCGTCGAAAGCGATTTGCTGGGGCCGATTGCAGACCTGGCCGACCTCAAGATCGACACCACCAACCTCAACCTGTACCAGTTGCGGGACTCGATCAAGCTGCGCCTGCTCAACCAACCCGAACCCGGCACGGCGTTCCTGGTCGAGTCGTTCGGCTTCAAGCGCGGGATGCCGGTCGATGCCGACCTGGTGTTCGATGTACGCTGCCTGCCCAACCCCTACTGGAAGCCCGAGCTGCGCGAGCACTCCGGCCTTGATCAGCCGGTGGTCGACTACCTGGCTGCACAGCCCGATGTCGAAGAAATGTTCAACGACATTTCCAGCTACCTGCTCAAGTGGCTGCCCCGTTTCGCCGCCAGCAATCGCGCTTATGTGACCATCGCCATCGGCTGCACGGGTGGCCACCACCGCTCGGTGTACATCACCGAACGCCTTGGCCAGTTGCTGCAGAAATCCCTGAAAAACGTCCAGGTCCGCCACCGCGACCTCTAGCCCAAGGATCCGCCCCACCATGCCCGCCCGTGAAATCACCATCATCAACAAGCTGGGTTTGCATGCCCGGGCGGCAGCCAAGTTCGTCGGCGTTGCCGGCCGTTTTCCCTGCCAGGTGCGGGTTGGCCGTGCGCCGGACAAACTGGTGGACGGCAAGAGCATCATGGCGGTGATGATGCTCGCGGCCGGCAAGGGCACCCAGGTGCACCTGCATACCGAAGGTGATCAGGACAACGACGCCATGGACGCGCTGGTCGAGCTGATCAACAACTTCTTCGACGAAGGCGAATAACTACGTGGCTAGCAAGGCCACCCTTGTAGGAGCGGCCTTATGTCGCGAAAGGGTCGCAAAGCAGCCCCTGCAATCTGTGCATCGCTGCTGAAATCTTGGGGCCGCTGCGCGCCCCATCGCGACACAAGGCCGCTCCTACAGGCTCAGCGTCAACCTTCCGGCAGGCTGGATCAGGACATCGCCGTATCCATCACCATCATCAGGCAGAAGCCTATGCACAGCCCCAGGCTGGCCAGGCGGTGATGGCCGTTGCTGCGCGATTCGGGGATGATTTCCTGGGTCACTACCAGCAGCATTGCCCCCGCGGCGCAGGCCAGGCCCAACGGCAGCAGCAGTTCGGCGACGTTCACCAGCCACGCACAGATCACTGCGGCCACCGGCTCGACCAGGCCAGAGGCCGCGCCGATGAGAAAAGCCTTGAAACGCGGCATGCCCGCGCCAGCCAGCACCAGTGCGATCACCAGGCCTTCGGGAACGTCCTGCAAGGCGATGCCCATGGCCAGGCTGTCGGCATCGGGCATGCCACCACCCGCCGACACGCCAATGGCCATGCCTTCAGGGATATTGTGAGCAATGATGGCAATCACGAACAACCAGATGCGTGCGGCAATCACCGGCTGGTTTTCCGTACCGACCAGCGCCTCGGGCGATGCACCGGAAACCTTGAGGTCGATCAGGAACAGGCACAAGGCGCCGAACATCAGGCCGAAGCTGATCAGCCCACCTGCACCCCAGGGGCTGAAACCAATGTTCTGCGCCGCATCCAGCCCTGGGATTATCAAGGAAAACGCCGTGGCCGCCAGCATCACCCCGGCACCAAAGCCCAGCAGCGTGTCAGCCAGCGCCACCGGCATGTTGCGAATGATCAGTACCGGTACCGCGCCCAGTGCCGTACCCAACGCGCACAGTGCTCCGCCCTCCAGGGCGCGCAGCATGCGGGGTTCCAGGTCGAGCCAGGCGAGGCCCCGCGCCACCAGCAGCGCGGTGCCGGCCAGCAATAGCACAGTCCCGAGCGCCAGACGGAACAGGCGCACACTGCTGACAGACATCACCTCAGAGCGCATACCGGTCAGACTCACTTCAAGGCTTCGACATAGCGACGTTCCACTTCCGCCCAGTCAATGACGTTGTAGAAGGCACCGATGTATTCCGGGCGACGGTTCTGGTACTTGAGGTAGTAGGCGTGTTCCCACACGTCCAGGCCAAGGATCGGGGTGTTGCCGTGCATCAGCGGGCTGTCCTGGTTGCCGCTGCTCTCAACCACGAGGGTTTTCTGCGGGGTCACGCTGAGCCAGGCCCAGCCGCTGCCGAAGCGAGTCAGCGCAGCTTTTGTGAAGGCGTCCTTGAACGCGTCGAAGCCGCCCAGCTGCGCGCCGATGGCTTGTGCCACCTGACCGTGCGGTTCGCCGCCGCCCTCTGGCGACATCACCCGCCAGAACAGGCTGTGGTTGGCGTGGCCGCCACCATGGTTGGTCACCGCGCCGCGCAGGTTTTCCGGCAGTTGCTTGACCGCGCCGACCAGTTTCTCGACCGGCCATTCAGCCCATTCGGTGCCTTCGATGGCGGCGTTGAGGCCGTTGACGTAGGTCTGGTGGTGCTTGGTGTGGTGAATTTCCATGGTTTGAGCATCGATGTGCGGTTCCAGCGCATCGTAGGCGTAAGGCAATGCAGGCAAGGTGTGGGGCATGTCAGTGGATTCCGTAGGTATGGGGGCTGGGCGCCGTTTGTGCTTGGGCAGCAACGGCGCTGGCCCCGGCGCTGTGACGGTTGAGCAGGCGCGCGGTACGCGGGTACTGGCCATACTCGGCGATGAAACTCAGCAATTCGGTGTAGGTGCGCCCGCTGTGGCGCAGGGCCGCATCGCGCAGGCCCTGGGGCAAACGCGCTTCCTGACTGGCCTGAAGCAGCCGCTGGTGAGCCGCGCAGAGGTAGTCGGCGCTTTCGTGTGGCTGGTTAAGGCGCAGATGCAGGTCGGCGAGGTTGTGGTGGGCAATGACGAAAGCGGCCACCGCCTCGTCCACGTCATTCCAGCGCTCGAACAGCACCTGGGCCAGCGCCAGGGCTTGCAGGTAGTGTTCCCGGGCATCCACCAGCTGGCCTTGTTCAAACAGGCGGTTGGCGATTTCGGTGGTGCGTTTCCAGTACTGCATGACGTTTCTCCTGCGGGCATTGACGCCCGGTCAGATGCCGCCGGCGGTGAGTTTTTCCGGATCCAGCAGCGCTTCCAGCTGGGCGCGCGACAGGTCAGTGTGCTCCAGCGCCACATCAATGACCGGGCGGCCCTGCTTGTAGGCGGTCTTGGCGATTTCAGCGGCCTTCAGGTAGCCAATGATCGGGTTCAGCGCGGTGACCAGGATCGGGTTGCGGGCCAAGGCTTCCTTGAGCTTGCCTTCATTGACCTTGAAGCTGGCGATGGCCTTGTCGGCCAGCAGCCGACTGACGTTGGCCATCAGCTCGATGCTTTCCAGCAGGTTGCGGGCGATGACCGGCAGCATCACGTTCAGCTCGAAGTTGCCTGACTGGCCGGCGATGGCGATGGTTGCGTCGTTGCCGATCACCTGGGCGGCAACCATGGCGGTGGCCTCCGGAATCACCGGGTTGACCTTGCCTGGCATGATCGACGAGCCCGGCTGCAGGCCTTGCAGCTCGATTTCGCCCAGACCGGCCAGTGGGCCGGAGTTCATCCAGCGCAGGTCGTTGGCGATCTTCATCAGCGCCACGGCGGTGGTCTTGAGCTGGCCGGACAGGGCCACGGCGGTGTCCTGCGAGCCGATCAGGGCGAACAGGTTCTGCCCGGGGGTGAACTCGACCTTGCTCAGGCCGCTGAGTTGACGGGCAAAACCGGCTGCGAACTGCGGGTGGGCGTTGATGCCGGTACCCACGGCTGTGCCGCCCTGGGCCAACGTCTGCAGGCTCGGCAAAGTGGCTTCGATATGCGCTTTGGCGCCGTTGATTTGCGCTGCCCAGCCATCCAGTACCTGGCTCATGCGTACCGGCATGGCGTCCATCAAGTGCGTACGACCGGTCTTCACATACCGATGCACTTGCGCCGACTTGGTCTCGATCACCTGTACCAGGTGGGCCAGGGCCGGCAACAACTGCTCGTGCAGGGCCAGCGCGGCGCTGACATGGATGGTGGTCGGGATGATGTCGTTGCTGCTCTGGCCACAGTTGACGTGGTCATTGGCGTTGACCGTCTCACCCAGCACGCGGGTTGCCAGGGTGGCGATGACTTCGTTGGCGTTCATGTTCGAGCTGGTGCCGGAACCTGTCTGGAACACGTCCACCGGGAAGTGCTGGATGAAGTCGCCCGCCAGCAGTTGCTCCACGGCCTTGACGATGGCCAGGCCCTGCGCAGCCGACAGTTGCTCCAGCTCGACGTTGGCCTTGGCCGCGGCAGCCTTGGCCAGCAACAGCGCACGAATGAACTGGGCCGGCATGCGCTGGCCGCTGATCGGGAAGTTGTCGACCGCGCGCTGGGTCTGGGCGCCGTACAGGGCCTGGGCCGGCACCTGCAGTTCACCCATGCTGTCACGCTCGATACGGGTATCACTCATCATCAAATCCTTGCATCAGTTCATCGGGAGAAATCGACGGCAGCAGGCGGCAACTAGCCAATTGCAGGGCATAGGGCTGCCAGCGCTGGTTGTTTTCCTGGCGGTCGAGGTTGCGCAGGTCCAGCAAAGGGCGCCAGGCCTGGTCAAGGCACAGGCAGCGCCAATGCCAGGGCAGCATGCGGTCGCAGGCGGTATCCAGCAGCAGGCGGAAGGATGTCAGCGCCACCGTCCATGGCGAGGTGTCGGTGCAGCACACCAGGTAGCGGCCTTCGGCCAGGTAGTGCTCGATCAGGCGCGGCTCGTCGGGTTCGAGGGCGCATCGGATGCGACGGCTGAGCCAGCGCCAGTTTTCCAGGTAGGGGAGTTCGCGGAGGACGGGTTTCATGAACATCATCGCCGGGCTACTGGGTAATGATATTCATTATTAAGTGATAAACAGAATCACTTCAAGAAAAACGTGGTGAAAAAAAACCCGGCGCGAGGGCCGGGTCTTGGCAGGTTTGCTGAAGATCAGCTTCCTGCAACCGTCATCCGCTCGATAAGCACCGAGCCAGTATGAATATTGCTACGAGTTTCAAGATCACTGCCAATCGCCACAATCTGCTGGAACATGTCCTTCATATTGCCGGCAATGGTGACTTCCTGCACTGCGTGCTGGATCTCGCCATTCTCGACCCAGAACCCTGCTGCACCACGGGAGTAGTCACCCGTCACCATGTTCAGCCCGTGCCCCATCAGCTCTGTCACTAACAGCCCGCGGCCCATGCGGCGGATCAGCGCTGCCTGGTCTTCCACGCCATGGCTGACGAACAAGTTGTGCACGCCGCCCGAGTTGGCCGTGCTTGGCAACCCCAGCTTGCGCCCGGAATAGGTACCCAACAGGTACGACACCAGCTCGCCTTTGTCGACGAACGGTTTGGCATAGGTGGCCAGGCCATCACCGTCGAACGCAGCGCTGCCGAGTGCGCGAGGGATGTGCGGGCGCTCGTCCAGGGTCAGCCAGGTGGGGAACAGGCGCTGGCCGATGGTACCCTCCAGGAACGACGATTTACGGTACAGGTTGCCGCCGGAAATGGCCGACAGGAAGCTGCCGAACAAGCCACCGGCGAGCTCGGCAGAAAACAGTACCGGCACCTCGCACGTGGGTACCGGGCGGGCGCCCAGGCGGCTGGCGGCACGCTGGGCCGCGCGCACGCCAATGCTACGCGGGTCGGCCAGCAGGTCGCCCTGGCGGTTCACGTCGTACCAGTAGTCACGCTGCATCTGGCCGTCGCCTTCGGCAATCATCACGCAGCTGAGGCTGTGCCGGGTCGAGGCGTAGGCACCGATGAAACCGTGGCTGTTGCCATACACGCGGCAGCCCTGGTGGGTATTGAGGGTAGTGCCGTCCGCGTTGAGGATGCGCGGGTCGGCATCGAACGCCGCCGCTTCGCAGGCGAGGGCCATCTCGATGGCCTTCTCGGGCTCGATGTCCCAGTCGTGATACAGGTCCAGGTCGGGGATTTCACGGGCCATCAGCGCCGCGTCGGCCAGGCCCGAGCATTCGTCCTCGGAGGTGTGCTTGGCAATCGCCAAGGCAGCGGCGACGGTTTCGCGGATCGCTTCCGGGCCACTGGCCGAAGTGCTGGCCGAGCCTTTGCGCTGGCCGACATACAGGGTGATGCCAAAGCCCTGGTCGCGGTTGAACTCGACCGTTTCGACCTCACGCTGGCGTACCGTGGTGGACAGGCCCTGCTCCAGTGACACCGCCACTTCGCAGGCACTGGCCCCCTGGCGGCGCGCTTCGGCGATGATCGCCTCGACCTGCTCCTGCAATGCTGGCAGGTCCTTGGGACCTACGCTCTGGACTGCACTCATGGTTCTCTCCACTCAAATTCTGCGTTCGGCGAGGGTCATTCTACGACCGGGCCGGACAAGCGGCCCCCGACTGGTTATCATGGCGGCGATTTCTAGCGGACTGCCACCATGGTTGATTCAAACGACGACGCCTTCGACGGCGAAAAAAGCAAAACCCAGATCAAGCGCGAACTGCATGAGCTGGTCGAACTCGGTGAGCGCCTGACTACGCTCAAGGCCGATACCCTCGCCCGCCTGCCGTTGACCGACGAGCTGCGCAAGGCCTTGGCCGAGGCCAGCAAGCACACCGCTCACGGTGCCCGCAAACGCCACATGTCGTTCGTCGGCAAGCTGATGCGCGTGCAGGACCTGGAAGCCATCCACGCCCTGCTCGAGCAGATGGACAGTTCGAGCCGCCAGTACAACGAGCGTTTCCACGGCCTGGAGCGCTGGCGCGACCGGCTGATCGACGGTAACGACGAAGACCTCGAGCGCTTCGTCAAAGAATACCCCGACACCGACCGCCAGCAGCTGCGCTCGCTGGTGCGCCATGCCCAGCACGAGAAGGCGCGGAACAAGCCGCCCGCCGCCGCACGCAAGATGTTCAAGTACATCCGCGACCTCGACGAGATGCAGCGCGGCTTGCGCTGATCGCACAGCGGCCTGTGGGCTTGGGCTTGCCCACCCCACAGGCCCGCGCCGCCATCAAGCCCCGGTACCGCCCACGGTAATCGCATCCAGCTTCAAGGTTGGCTGCCCTACCCCGACCGGGACCGACTGCCCGTCCTTGCCGCAAGTCCCTACCCCGCTGTCCAGCGCCAGGTCGTTGCCCACCATCGACACCCGGCTCATCGCCTCCGGGCCATTGCCGATCAGGGTCGCGCCTTTTACCGGTGCGGTAATCTTGCCGTCTTCGATCAGGTAAGCCTCACTGGTCGAGAACACGAACTTGCCGCTGGTGATGTCCACCTGGCCACCCCCGAGGTTGGCGCAGTAGATGCCTTTCTTCACTGACGCGATGATTTCCTGCGGGTCGCTTTCGCCAGCACGCATGTAGGTGTTGGTCATGCGCGGCATCGGCAGGTGCGCGTAGGACTCACGCCGGCCGTTGCCGGTGACCGCCATGCCCATCAGGCGGGCGTTGAGCTTGTCCTGCATGTAGCCCTTGAGCACGCCGTTCTCGATCAGCGTGGTGCACTCGGTCGGGGTGCCTTCGTCGTCCACGCTCAGCGAGCCACGGCGGCCCTCGAGGGTGCCATCGTCGACGATGGTGCACAGGCTCGATGCCACTTTCTCGCCAATGCGGCCGCTGAATGCCGAACTGCCCTTGCGGTTGAAGTCGCCTTCCAGGCCGTGGCCGACAGCCTCGTGCAGCAGCACGCCCGACCAGCCAGAGCCGAGCACTACAGGCAAGGTACCGGCAGGTGCAGGGATTGCCTCCAGGTTCACCAGGGCCTGGCGCAGCGCCTCACGGGCATAGCCCATTACCCGTTCTTCGGTGAAAAACCGGTAATCGGTACGCCCGCCACCGCCCTGCCCGCCGCGCTCGCGACGGCCATTCTGCTCGACGATGACGCTCACGTTGAAGCGCACCAGCGGGCGCACGTCGGCGGCCAGGCTGCCGTCCGCCGCAGCGATCAGGATGCGCTCCCAGACCCCGGCCATGCTTACGCTGACCTGCTGGATGCGGGGGTCCAGGGCACGGGTGGCGACATCGACACGCTTGAGCAGTTCTACCTTCTCGGCACGGCTGAGTACATCGAGCGGGTTGTCGGCGGCATACAGCGCGGGCACTTCCTGGCTACGGAATGCCTGCACACTGCCGTTCTGCCCCGCACGGGAAATCGACCGGGCAGCGCGGGCCGCCGAGGTCAGAGCTTCGAGGTTGATCGCATTGCTGTAGGCGAAACCGGTCTTTTCACCGGACTGGGCACGCACGCCCACGCCTTGATCGAGGTTGAAACTGCCCTCTTTGACAATACCGTCTTCCAGCGCCCAGGTTTCCGAGATCTGGCCCTGGAAGTACAGGTCAGCGGCATCGATGCCGGGGCCGGCCAACTCACCCAGCACGCTCTGCAGGCTGTCCAGGGTCAAGCCGCCTGGTGCCAGGAGCTGCTCACTGACGGTGGATAACATCTGGCTCATAGTCACTCCGAGGTGTGCGCAGGCCGCAATGCGTCCTGCGAGAAAAAGCGCCGGTGCAATACCACCGGCATGCGCGCCCGGATGGACGCTTGTTCATCTGTATTGCGCTCGGCAAGCAGTACCGCTTCGCCGTGCGCCTGTTGCGCGACAATCCGCCCCCAGGGGTCGACAATCGCCGCATGGCCATGAGTTTCCCGTGGGCCAGGGTGGGTGCCTCCCTGCGCCGCAGCCAGCAGGTAGCACTGGGTTTCGATAGCTCGGGCGCGCACCAGTACGTCCCAGTGCGCCGCGCCCGTCACTGCGGTAAACGCAGCTGGGGCCGTTATCAGCTCTGCCCCAGCGGCCCGCAGCGCGGTGTACAGCTCGGGGAAGCGCAAGTCGTAGCAAACGCTCAGCCCCAGCTTGCCAATCGGTGTTTGCGCCACCACCACCTGGGCGCCATGGGCGTAATCATCCGACTCGCGGTAGCGGCCACGGTTGTCGGTAACGTCCACGTCGAACAGGTGCAACTTGTCATACCGTGCCACTACCTCACCGTGTTCGTCGATCAGCAGCGAGCAGGCATGGGCCTTGGCCTCGGGCTGGCCGACCGGTGGCAATGGCAAGGTGCCGGCGACAATCCATAACCTGAGGTCGCGAGCAGTGCGTTTCAACCATGGCAGGATCGGCCCGTCACCCATTGCTTCGGCGCGGCCTATGGCGGCGGCGTCCTTGCGGCCCATGGCGGCGAAGTTTTCCGGCAGCACCGCCAGCCGCGCCCCTCCGAGCGCGGCCTGCTCCAGCAGGGCAGCGGCACGCTGCAGGTTGGCCAGCACATCGTCCTGGCTGACCATCTGGATTACCGCTGCCTTCATGGGCACTCCTAGCGGGATTTCTCGAAAGGTTTCACAAAGGTGATTCTAGGCTCTTTCCACGGGCCTTCGACACGGTAATTCACGCTGGCAAAGCGCGATACACGGTCACCGATCAGCCGGTCGACCAGGAACAACGCCCCGCCGATGGCCGGGGCGCCGACAATCAGCGCGGCCAGCGGCAGGTTGTTGGTCACCGGCAGGCTCACCTGCAGGTTGGCGGCGACCCGGTCACGCACCATGTCCAGGGTGCCTTCGAGTTCGAAACTGCTCGAAGGGCCGGTCATGGCGATCGGCTCGCGGGTCACGTAGACGCCATTGCTGGCCACCAGCAGGCCCTTGACCCGGTCATAGGCCAGGCCTTTGTCGAACAGGTCGGAGAAGTCCAGGCGCAGGCGCCGGCCAATCGAGTTGAAGTTGAGCAGGCCGAACACCCGCAAGGCCTGGGCACTGCCTTCTACCTCGACGAACTGGCCACTGCGCAGTGCCGCGTCCATGCTCCCGGAGAAGCGCTTGAGGCCCACCGCAGCAGGCGAACCCGGCCACCGGCCATCCACATCCAGGCGGAAGTCACGGCTGGTCACGGTCGGCGCAAAGCCCCAGGCCTTGAGCACGTCTGCCAGGTTCTTGCCGTCCAGGCGCCCTTTGTACCAGCTGCTGGTATCGCCCACCTGGCCTTCCCAGCCACCACCGCCATCAATGCGCAGGCCCTTGAAGTCGAGATCGATATCGCTGGCAGTGACACCCCGGGTGGTCGGCCGCAGTTTGACCGACGCGCTGCCGAACAGGTCATCACCGCGGTACAGCTTGTCGATGCTCAAATCCAGTGCCGGCACCTTGCGCGGGTCGAAACTGGCCAGTGGATCCGGGCCGTCCTCGGCCTGCTTTTCAGCAGGCGTGGCGGCAGGCAGGCGCAAGGTCTGCATGCGCACGACCATGGGCGCGCCCTTGGCATCGGGCACCCGGGCATTGCCGATGACTTCCTTGCTGTCGAGCCGCAGGTCCCAGGCCGAGCCGCCACGGGCCAGGCGCACCACGGCCTGGTTCAGGTCCATGCCAAAGGCTTTCAGCTGGCCGATGCTCAGGTCGACGCTTTGCAGGTTCTGCCGTGCACTGCCGCCCGGGTCATCGCCGGCCAGGCGCGCCGACTGTTCCTGCCAGGGCGCCAGGTCCAGCGCGTCCAGGTGCCCGCGTACACGCAGGCCTTGCCCGGCCGGCACCTGGGCGTCACCGGTACCCAGCAACAGTTCGCCACGGCCCTGGGCCAGCTTGTCTGATGGCGCGGCGTAGGCGAAGCGGGCCAGGTCGGCGTAGGCGCCATCGAAGCGCCGCTCCGGCCCCTGCAGGCTCATGCTGAAACGGCTGTCACGGGTATCCGCTGCGGCCTTGCCGAACGGCGCAGGCAAGTCGATGGCCAGGCCCTTGAGGCTGGAGTTGACGCTCAGCCGGTTGTCGCGGCTGCCCAGGCTCAGTTGCAGCTGATAGGGCAGGTCGCCGGACGCTGGCAGGGCCTGGTTGAACTGCAGCCATTCGGTGAGTGCCTTGAGCGACACCTGGCCATTGGCGTCAATGCGCGTCTGCATTTGCCCGTCCTGCCCCTCGGCCGTGATTTGCGCCGTCACAGGCTTGCCGAACGCCTGCAGACTGATCCCCTTGCCACTCAGGCCCTTGTCGAAATCGAACTTGAAGTCACCCTTCAGGCGGCTCAACTCAAGAGTTGGCGGCGCCACCTTGAGGCGCGCATCTGCGGTGGCGAAATCCACCTGCACCTTGGGTCGCTGCCCGTGGGCCAGGGGGATATCGAGCTTGACCTTGCCCTTGAGCGGCCCCTCGCCCTCCCAGCCGGCAAAGATCTCGCCGGTGCCGATGGGCGCCTCCTTGAGAATCTTCAGGCCATCGCCCAGGCTGCCGTCGAAGTTGCCATCCAGGTACAGGTGGCTGTGCTGGTCACCCTCGGCGTGGGGGATGTCGACATTGACGTCGCTGACCTTGGTGTCCAGCAGCACGCCACGCTGGGCCTTGACGCGCACACCGCTGTCCTCGATGAACACGTCGCCATCCACATGCTGCACCTGCGGCCAGCCCGGCTGGAAGTCCAGGGCCGCGTCGCGCACCTTGAAGAACAGGCTGATGCTGCGGGCTTCCGGCGTGGCGCCATGGTTCAGCGAGCCCTGGTACTGGAAGTAGCCTTCGTCCACCGTGCCTTTGACGATGGCGCTGCGCAGCCATTCGTCCAGGGCCGGGCTGAGTACTTCGGGCAGGTACTTGGCGGTGTAGCGGCCATCGCCGTCGGTGAGGCCGACGCGCAGGTCCATGTAGTCTTCGCGACCCTCCTCGAACAGCAGGCGGATCAAGAAGTCACCGGCAATCTTGCCCTCCTCGCCCAGCACCTTGAGGTAGGGCGCGACCAAGGTGAAGCCGTCCTTGTCCAGGGCATAGGTCAGCCGCGCATTGGCCTTCAGGTAGTGCCAGGGTTTGGCGAAGATCGGGTACAAGTGCAGCATGAACGCATCGGTGTCCAGGCGCAGCTCGCCATGGCCCAGGTCGCCGCTGATGCTGCCGCTGACGTTCCCCGCCGCCGGGGCCCCGTGATAGGCGTCGAAACCGACCGCCTCCAGGTTGGTTTCGAACTGCAGCCGCTGGTCACCTTCAGCCTTGGGCCGCGCCTCCAGGCGCACATTGCGCAAGGCCCCGGTCACGTTCAGGCCATCGACGACTGCCATGACCTTGTCCGGCAAGGGCGCCAGGGCATTGATCAACGGGGTCAATGGGGTAAGGTCGAGCCGGTCGGCTTGCACTCGCCAGCTTTCATCGGCTGCATTCTCGCCAGCGCGCTGCTGCAACTGCAGGTGCGACTCCCAGCGGGTCTTGCCGATATCCATGGCCAGCGAGTCGACCACTACGTCGAAGCCCTGATCCTCGCGCTGGAACCACGCCCCCAGGGCCAGATTGGCGAGCTTGGCAGGCTTGCGCCCGGCATAGGCACCCTGCAGCTCGGGTGCATTGAGCCGCACCACGGCACGTTGCAACTGCTCATTGCCCCAGTCGACCCAGATTTCGCCGCCGGCGTGCAGGGCGTTGGCCTGCCACTGCCCCAGCAGGCTGGGTGGCAACCAGCGTGCCCAGTCACTTTGCGGCAGGCTCAGGTAGGCTTCGACCTGGGCCTCACGCCACGCCTCGGCCGATGCACGGCTGCGCAGGTTCAGCGCCAGCGGCTGGCCATCGGGCAATGTCGCACGCAGGTCCAGTGCCTGGCGCGAGGCGCCGGCCTGCAGGCCGGCGCTGACATAGGTAAGGGTCAGCGGATCGCGCTGCCAAGGGTGCAGGGTGACCTGGCTGTCGAACACATCGATGCGCCCCAGCTGGCGCATGCGCTGCAACAACTGGGCAGGGTCGAGCGGCGCGTCATCCTGCTTCGGCAGCCCTTCGAGCTGCCAGGCGCCCTGCTCGTTTTCGCGCAGGATCAGCTGCAGGCCGCCCAGCCGGATGCGCGCCAGGCGCACTTCGCGGGCAGTGAGGCTGGCCCACACGTCGGGCACCAGCATGACATCGTCCAGACGTAGCGCCGTGGCGCCCTCGCCCAATTGCAGGTCGCGCACCCGCAGCACCGGCGCCAGCCCACTCCAGTGCCCCTCCAGGGCACCGACATGCACTGGCAGGCCCAGTGCCTGCCCAGCCTTGCTTTCCACATCGGCGCGGTACTCGGCCACCAGTGGCACCAGTTCGCGGCCGAGGCTGACATACAGCGCCACCAATACCGCCAGCAGGGCGCAAATACCCAGCCCCCAGCGGGTCAAGGCGACAAGAACGCGGGTCAGACGTCCCATGGCCATGGCCCTCCAAGTCGTATATCCATGATGGCCCGCGGTGCCGGTTTTGCCAGCCCGAACCCGCCGCAGCGCAGGTCAGGAAGCCTCAGAGCAGCACCACGTCATATTGTTCCTGCGAATACATCGACTCGACCTGGAAGCGAATGGTTCGCCCGATGAAGGTTTCCAGCTCTGCCACGTTGCCGGATTCTTCATCCAGCAGGCGGTCGACCACCTTCTGGTTGGCCAGCACACGGTAACCTTCGGCCTGGTAGGCACGGGCCTCACGAAGGATCTCGCGGAAAATTTCGTAACAGATGGTCTCGGGGGTTTTCAGCTTGCCGCGGCCCTGGCAGCCCGGGCACGGCTCGCACAGCACCTGCTCAAGGCTTTCACGCGTGCGCTTGCGGGTCATCTGCACCAGGCCCAGTTCGGTAATACCGATGATGTTGGTCTTGGCGTGGTCGCGTTCCAGCTGCTTTTCCAGGGTGCGCAGCACCTGACGCTGGTGCTCTTCATCTTCCATGTCGATAAAGTCGATGATGATGATGCCGCCGATGTTGCGCAGGCGCAGCTGCCGGGCAATGGCGGTGGCAGCCTCGAGGTTGGTCTTGAAGATGGTCTCCTCAAGGTTGCGATGGCCGACGAATGCACCGGTGTTGACGTCGATGGTGGTCATCGCTTCGGCCGGGTCGACCACCAGGTAACCACCGGACTTCAGCGGCACCTTGCGTTCCAGGGCACGCTGGATCTCGTCTTCGACGCCGTACAGATCGAAGATCGGCCGCTCGCCAGGGTAGTGTTCGAGGCGATCGGCAATTTCCGGCATCAGTTCGCCGACGAACTGCGTGGTCTTCTGGAAGGTTTCCCGCGAGTCGATGCGTATTTTCTCGATCTTCGGGTTGACCAGGTCACGCAGGGTGCGCAGGGCCAGGCCGAGGTCTTCGTAGATGACCGTGGGCGCACCGCAGGTCTGGATCTGGGTGCCGATCTGCTCCCACAGGCGGCGCAGATAGCGGATGTCCTGCAGGATCTCCTCGGCACGCGCGCCTTCGGCGGCAGTACGCAGGATGAAACCGCCGGCATCCTTGATGTTCTCGCTGTCCATGCAGTTGCTGACCACCTGCTTGAGGCGGTCCCGCTCGGCTTCGTCCTCGATCTTCAGCGAAATACCGACATGGCTGCTGCGCGGCATGTACACCAGGTAGCGCGACGGAATCGACAGCTGGGTGGTCAGGCGCGCGCCCTTGGTGCCGATCGGGTCCTTGGTCACCTGCACCACCAGTGCCTGGCCCTCGTGCACCAGGGCGGTGATGTTCTCTACTGCCGAGCCTTCGCGCTGGGAAATTTCCGACGCATGGATGAACGCCGCGCGCTCCAGGCCGATGTCGACGAAGGCCGCCTGCATGCCCGGAAGCACCCGCACCACCTTGCCCTTGTAGATATTGCCGACGATGCCACGGCGCTGGGTGCGCTCGACGTGCACTTCCTGCAGTACCCCGTTTTCCACCACCGCCACGCGTGACTCCATCGGGGTGATGTTGATCAGGATCTCTTCACTCATGGCCGGCTCTCGTCTAAGGTCTTTTGTAATGATGGATGGCGTATGACGTGCTGGCTACTACCGGTTCGCTCCCGCTGGGGCATGCGCAGGCAATTGCCAGCAGGCGATGCCAAACTGGCCGAGCAATTCGGCTGTTTCACACAGCGGCAAGCCGACCACCGCCGAGTAGCTGCCCGCAAGGCCGGTCACGAACACCGCGCCCAGGCCCTGGATGGCATAGCCGCCGGCTTTGTCGACCGGTTCGCCGCTGGCCCAGTAGCGCTGCGCTTCAGCGTCGCAGATCGGGCGAAAACACACCGTGCTGGTGACACACAGGCTGCCCACCCGCTGGCCGTCGCTTAGGGCGACTGCGGTCAGTACCTGGTGCTCGCGGCCTGACAGGTCGGCCAGCATGGCCAGCGCATGTTCGCGGTTTTCCGGTTTGCCGAGAATACGACCATCGAGCACCACGGCGGTGTCGGCGCCCAGCACTACAGCCGGCCCGGTAACGCAGGCAAGGCCCGCGGCGGCCTTGGCCCGGGCCAGGCGTTCGACATAGGCCGGGGCACTTTCGTCGGCAAGCGGGGTTTCATCGATGGGGGCGCTGACGACGCTGAACGGCACGCCGATCTGGGTCAGCAGTTCACGACGACGGGGCGAGCCAGAGGCCAGGTAAAGCGTATTCATGCAGACATCTCCCTGTCGGCGGCGGCGTCGCCGTCAGTTGATACGCAAGCGGCGGCGCAGGTCGCGCAGGGCGAAACTGATCCACGGCCAGAGCAAGGCGCTGATCACTGCCGACCAGACCAGTGCCAGGGTGGGCAGGCGGTTGCCGGTCAGCGCGCTGAGCCACAGCTGGATCAGCTGGGCGATGCCGAAGATCACCAGGATGACCAGGCTTTGTTGCCACATGGGGAACATCCGCAAGCGCTGCTGCAAGGACAACACCAGGAAGGTGATCAGGGTCAGCACCAGCGCGTTCTGCCCCAGCAGGGTGCCGTACAGTACGTCCTCGGCCAGGCCCAGCACGAACGCCGTGGTCATGCCGACCTTGCCGGGCACGGCGAGCGTCCAGAACGACACCAGCATGGCCAGCCACATGGGCCGGAACACTTCCATGAACTGCGGCATGGGCGAGACGCTGAGCAACAGGCCGATGGCGAAAGTCAGCCAGATGACCCAGCCGTTGTTGCGGCGTGATGCAGCCATCATTGCCTCCGGGGTTGAGCGGGTGCGGCCGGCGCGGCGGCAGGCGCGACAGCCGGGACTGCAGGCTGCGCGGCCGGCGTGGCCGGCGCTGCAGGGGTGGCTGGCGCAGCAGGTGTGGCAGCCGGCTGGCCAGGGGCGGCCAAGCCCTTGCGGTCGGCCTCTTCCTGGGCAAGGGCTGCGTCGGTGGCACGCTGTTCCGGGCTACGTCGGTCGCTGAACACCAGCAACATGTAGCGGCTGCGGTTGAGCGCGGCCGTGGGAATGGCACGCACAATGGCGAACGGCTGGCCGGAATCGTGGATCACTTCGTTGACCGTGGCCACCGGGTAGCCGGCAGGGAAACGCTGGCCCATGCCGGAACTGACCAGCAGGTCGCCTTCCTTGATGTCGGCAGTATCGGCCACATGGCGCAGCTCCAGGCGCTCCGGGTTGCCGGTGCCGCTGGCGATGGCGCGCAGGCCATTGCGGTTGACCTGCACGGGGATGCTGTGGGTGGTGTCGGTGAGCAGCAGCACCCGCGAGGTGTAAGGCATCAGTTCGACCACCTGGCCCATCAAGCCGCGGGCATCGAGTACCGGCTGCCCCAGGAACACACCGTCACGCTCCCCTTTGTTGATCAGGATGCGGTGGGTGAACGGGTTGGGGTCGACCCCGATCAGCTCGGCCACTTCGACCTTTTCGTTGACCAGCGCCGAGGAATTGAGCAACTCGCGCAGGCGCACGTTCTGCTCGGTCAGAGCCGCCAGCTTTTGCAGGCGCCCCTGCAGCAGCAGGGCTTCGGTCTTGAGCTTCTCGTTTTCGGCGATGAGTTCGGTGCGGCTGCCGAACTGGCCGGCCACGCCTTGCCAGGCACGCTGCGGCAAGTCGGTGATCCAGTACGATTCCATCAGCACCAGGCCCATCTGGCTGCGCACCGGCTTGAGCACGTCGAAGCGCGCGTCGACAACCATCAACGCGACCGACATCACCACCAGAACGAGCAGGCGAACGCCCAGCGAAGGGCCCTTGGAGAAAAGCGGTTTAATGGGCCGTTCCTCGTGGACGACTCAGGAGGTCATTGGACATGGGACAACGCACCAGCCTGGTTGCGGATTGATGGATACGGCGCCCCAACGGGCGCCAGCACGGCACATACAGGTAGCACTGTGCGTACTACCTGTAAACCGGATGCTCATGAACAGCGAGCGGGATCACTCGCTGGAGAGCAGGTCCATCGCGTGCTTGTCCATCATCTCCAGGGCACGACCACCGCCACGGGCGACGCAGGTCAGCGGGTCCTCGGCGACGATCACCGGCAGGCCGGTTTCCTGGGCCAGCAGCTTGTCGAGGTCACGCAGCAGCGCGCCACCACCGGTCAGCACCAGGCCGCGCTCGGCGATGTCGGAGGCCAGCTCCGGCGGCGATTGCTCCAGCGCGCTCTTGACCGCCTGGACGATGGTCGCCAGCGATTCCTGCAGTGCTTCGAGCACTTCGTTGGAGTTCAGGGTGAAGGCACGCGGCACGCCTTCGGCCAGGTTGCGGCCGCGTACGTCGACTTCACGCACTTCGCCGCCCGGGTAGGCCGTACCGATTTCCTGCTTGATGCGCTCGGCGGTGGATTCGCCGATCAGGCTGCCGTAGTTGCGGCGCACGTAGGTGACGATGGCTTCGTCGAAGCGGTCGCCGCCAACGCGGACGGACTCGGCATAGACCACACCGTTCAGCGAGATCAGGGCGATTTCAGTGGTACCGCCACCGATATCCACGACCATCGAACCACGGGCTTCTTCAACCGGCAGGCCGGCACCGATCGCCGCCGCCATGGGTTCTTCGATCAGGAACACTTCACGCGCACCGGCACCCAGCGCCGACTCGCGAATGGCGCGGCGCTCTACCTGGGTGGACTTGCACGGCACACAGATCAGCACGCGCGGGCTTGGCTGCAGGAAGCTGTTCTCGTGGACCTTGTTGATAAAATACTGCAACATTTTTTCGCAAACGCTGAAGTCGGCGATGACGCCGTCCTTCATCGGACGAATGGCAGCAATATTGCCAGGCGTACGGCCCAGCATGCGTTTGGCTTCGGTACCGACGGCGACGACGCTTTTCTGGTTGCCATGGGTACGGATGGCAACAACCGAGGGCTCATTCAGGACGATACCGCGCTCACGCACGTAAATAAGGGTGTTGGCAGTACCCAGGTCGATGGAAAGATCGCTGGAAAACATGCCACGCAGTTTCTTGAACATGGGAAAGTGACCCTGGGGAAAGCGTGGGTAAAAAAGTGCGGCAAACTCTAACAATGGCAGGGATTTTGGGCAAGGAGCCAATATGTTAAATTGGCTGTTTTTCCGAGCACGCCAGCAGATGATCGCGGCCGTTAGACCGCCAGAAAGCTGACATGTTCCTCACCACGGACATCATTCCGTTCTTTGTTTCCCCTGGAGATCACCATGGCGCTTGAACGCTGCGACGTGGAAAAGATCGCCCATCTGGCCCGACTGGGCCTGAATGATGGCGAACTGCCACGCATTACCGATGCCCTGAACAGCATTCTCGGGCTCGTCGACCAGATGCAAGCGGTCGACACCACCGGCATCGAGCCCTTGGCCCACCCCCTGGAGGCCAGCCAGCGCCTGCGTCCCGACCAGGTCACCGAAAGCAACCAGCGCGACACCTACCAGGCGATCGCGCCATCGACCGAAAACGGTCTGTACCTGGTTCCCAAAGTCATCGAGTAAGGGATAGAGCCTGCCATGCATCAATTGACCCTGGCCGAGATCGCCCGCGGACTCGCCGACACGTCGTTTTCATCCGAAGAGCTGACCGGCGCCCTGCTGGCGCGCATCAAGCAGCTCGACCCGCAAATCAACAGCTTCATCAGCGTCACCGAAGACCTGGCCCTGGGCCAGGCGCGTGCCGCCGACGCCCGTCGTGCCGCAGGCGAAAGCGGTGCGCTGCTGGGTGCGCCAATCGCCCACAAGGACCTGTTCTGCACCAACGGCGTACGCACCAGCTGCGGCTCGAAGATGCTCGACAACTTCAAGGCGCCCTACGACGCCACCGTGGTCGCCAAGCTGGCCGAAGCCGGCATGGTCACCCTGGGCAAGACCAACATGGACGAGTTCGCCATGGGTTCGGCCAACGAATCCAGCCACTACGGCGCGGTGAAGAACCCGTGGAACCTCGAGCACGTCCCGGGCGGCTCGTCCGGTGGCTCGGCGGCGGCAGTGGCCGCGCGCCTGCTGCCGGCCACCACCGGCACCGACACCGGTGGCTCGATCCGCCAGCCGGCGGCACTGACCAACCTCACCGGCCTGAAACCGACGTACGGTCGTGTTTCGCGCTGGGGCATGATCGCCTATGCCTCCAGCCTCGACCAAGGTGGCCCGCTGGCCCGCACTGCCGAAGACTGCGCCCTGCTGCTGCAAGGCATGGCCGGTTTCGACGCCAAGGACTCCACCAGCATCGAAGAGCCGGTGCCGGACTACAGCGCCAACCTCAATGCCTCGCTGCAGGGCCTGCGCATCGGCCTGCCGAAGGAGTACTTCGGCGCAGGCCTCGACCCGCGCATCGCCGATCTGGTCCAGGCCAGCGTAAAGGAGCTGGAAAAGCTCGGTGCAGTGGTCAAGGAAATCAGCCTGCCGAACATGCAGCATGCCATTCCGGCTTATTACGTGATCGCCCCGGCCGAGGCGTCCTCCAACCTGTCGCGTTTCGACGGCGTGCGTTTCGGCTACCGCTGCGAGGAACCCAAGGACCTCACCGACCTGTACAAGCGGTCCCGTGGCGAAGGCTTTGGCGTGGAAGTACAGCGCCGCATCATGGTGGGCACCTACGCCCTGTCGGCCGGCTACTACGATGCCTACTACGTGAAGGCCCAGCAGATCCGCCGCCTGATCAAGAACGACTTCATGGCCGCCTTTGACGACGTCGACCTGATCCTCGGCCCGACCACGCCAAACCCGGCCTGGAAGCTCGGCGCCAAGAGCAGCGACCCGGTCGCCGCCTACCTCGAGGACGTCTACACCATCACTGCCAACCTGGCGGGCCTGCCGGGCCTGTCGATGCCAGCCGGCTTCGTCGACGGCCTGCCGGTCGGCGTACAGCTGCTGGCGCCGTACTTCCAGGAAGGCCGCCTGCTCAACGTCGCGCACCGCTACCAGCAAGTGACCGACTGGCACACCCGCGCCCCCAACGGCTTCTGAGGAGTTCACACATGCAATGGGAAGTTGTGATCGGGCTGGAAATCCACACTCAGCTCGCCACCCAGTCGAAGATCTTCTCCGGCAGCGCCACCACCTTTGGCTCCGAGCCGAACACCCAGGCCAGCCTGGTAGACCTGGGCATGCCCGGCGTACTGCCGGTACTGAACCAGGAAGCCGTGCGCATGGCGTGCATGTTCGGCCTGGCGATTGATGCCGAAATCGGCAAGCGCAACGTATTCGCGCGCAAGAACTACTTCTACCCTGACCTGCCCAAGGGCTACCAGATCAGCCAGATGGACCTGCCGATCGTCGGCAAGGGCCACCTGGACATCGCCCTCGAAGACGGCACCATCAAGCGCATCGGGGTAACCCGCGCGCACCTGGAAGAAGACGCCGGCAAGAGCCTGCACGAAGACTTCAGCGGCTCCACCGGCATCGACCTGAACCGCGCCGGCACCCCGCTGCTGGAAATCGTCTCCGAGCCTGACATGCGCAGCGCCAAGGAAGCGGTGGCCTACGTCAAGGCGATCCACGCACTGGTGCGCTACCTGGGCATCTGCGATGGCAACATGGCCGAAGGCTCGCTGCGTTGCGACTGCAACGTGTCGATCCGCCCGAAGGGCCAGGTGGAGTTCGGTACCCGCTGCGAAATCAAGAACGTCAACTCGTTCCGCTTCATCGAGCGTGCGATCAACACCGAGATCCAGCGCCAGATCGACCTGATCGAGGACGGCGGCAAGGTGGTGCAGGAAACCCGCCTGTACGACCCGAACAAGGACGAGACCCGCTCGATGCGCAGCAAGGAGGAAGCCAACGACTACCGTTACTTCCCCGACCCGGACCTGCTGCCGGTGGTGATCGAGGACAGCTTCCTCGCTTCCATTCGCGCCGGCCTGCCGGAGCTGCCGCCACAAAAGGTCGAGCGCTTCCAGGGCCAGTACGGCCTGTCGGCCTACGACGCCAACGTGCTGGCCTCCAGCCGCGAACAGGCGGACTACTTCGAAGAAGTGGTGAAGATCGGCGGCGACGCCAAGCTGGCTGCCAACTGGGTCATGGTCGAGCTGGGCAGCCTGCTGAACAAGCTGGGCGTGGAAATCGACCAGGCGCCGGTCAGCGCCGCACAGCTGGGCGGCATGCTGCTGCGTATCCGCGACAACACCATCAGCGGCAAGATCGCCAAGACCGTGTTCGAGGCCATGGCTGCCGGTGAAGGCGATGCCGACAGCATCATCGAGAGCAAAGGCCTGAAACAGGTCACCGATACCGGTGCGATCGACAAGATGCTCGACGAAATGCTGGCAGCCAACGCCGAGCAGGTCGAACAGTACCGCGCAGCCGACGAGGCCAAGCGGGGCAAGATGTTCGGCTTCTTCGTCGGCCAGGCGATGAAAGCGTCCAAAGGCAAGGCCAACCCGGGGCAGGTGAACCAATTGCTCAAGGCCAAGCTCGAAGGGTGAGCTGAAAAAGCGGCGAGGGCTTTGCCCTCGATCGCCGGCAAGCCAGCTCCCACAGGTACAGGATCGCCCTAGAGGGCAGCGCTGTAACTGTGGGAGCTGGCTTGCCGGCGATGGGCCGCACAGCGGCCCCAACCGCAGCATCGGAGCAAGAACTTGTTGAAACGATCCCTCGGCACCCTCGCCCTGTTTTCCTTCCTGGCCGGCTGCGCCAGCCATGACATCGACCCACGCGGTTACGACAAGACCGGCACCGCTTCCTATTACGGCTCACGCCACCATGGCAAACGCACTGCCAGCGGCGAACCGTTCAACCAGCATGGCCTCACCGCCGCCCACCGCAGCCTGCCATTCGGTAGCCGCGTGCTGGTCACCAATACCGCCAACCAGCGCAGTGTGGTGGTGCGCATCAATGACCGTGGCCCGCATACGCGTGGCCGCCTGATCGACCTGTCACGTGCCGCAGCAGAAAAAATCGGCATGCTCCGTAGCGGAACGGCGCGCGTACGGGTACAAGGGCTTAGCGACTGACGCGACAGGAGTCCGACCATTTTCGACCTCGCCACCCTTCCCACTTTCAGCCTGCTGCAACTGGGCATTGCCCTGCTGTTGCTGGTAGGCGGCGCCGAACTGCTGGTGCGCGCCGCGCTGCGCCTGGCACAGCGCCTTCATGTACGCCCGCTGATCATCGGCCTCAGCCTGGTGGCCTTCGGCAGTACCGCACCACAGCTGACCGTGAGCCTGCAGGCCGCCTACCAGGGCGCGCCCGACGTGGCGGTAGGCAGCGTTATCGGCAGCAATATCTTCAACGTGCTGGTCATTCTCGGCCTGGCAGCGTTGATCATCCCGCTGCGAGTTTCGCGCCAGCTGGTGCGCCTGGATATCCCGCTGATGATCATCGCCAGTGCGCTGGTGTACGGGCTGTCTGCCAACGGCCATCTGGGTCGGGTCGAAGGCGGACTGCTACTGCTGGGCCTGGCCGGCTATCTGGTAATGCTCTGGCACCAGTCCCGCCACTACGCGCGCACCTATCCCGCCCCGGACACCGTCAAGGCAAGCGCCCGGCGCTTCTGGTCAGGGACGTTGCTGCTGGTGCTGGCCGGCCTGGGGCTGCTGAGCCTGGCAGGCCACCTGTTGCTGGATGCCGCGGTGGAGGTGGCTACCGATCTGGGCCTGTCCGAGCGCATCATCGGCCTGACGGTCGTCGCCATCTGCACCTCCCTGCCGGAACTGGCCGCAGCGCTGGTTGCCGCCCTGCGGGGTGAGCGGGAAATCGCCGTAGGTACGGTGATCGGCAGCAACCTGTTCAACCTGCTGGCGGTGCTGGGGCTGACCGCGCTGGTTACCCCAGAGCCACTGTCGATCTCGCCCAACGCCCTGGCCTTCGACCTGCCGGTGATGCTCGGCGTGGCGGTACTGAGCCTGCCGGTGTTCTATTCCGGCTACCGGATCACCCGCGCCGAAGGCCTGGTGTTTCTCTGCCTGTACCTGGCTTATGGCCTGCACGTGGCAGCCTTTACCATGGGCATGCCGCTGGCGGGCCGCCTGGAAAAGCTGATGCTGTTTTATGTGCTGCCGGTGCTGGCGTTTGTGTTGTTGTACACGACCGTGCGGGCATGGCGGCGGCAGCATTGAGTTGCGTCAGGGCCACAATGCGCATGCCTTTAGCGTTGCATCGCCCGTGATATCGAGCGCCGCGCGGGCGGCGCTCGATATCACAGGCGCTAAAGATCTACCGCCGAACCTGCCGACCCTTCTTCAACTTGAAAGCCACCCACAGCACGGCAATCCACCCCGGAATCAGCATCACCGAAATCCGGATCGGCGGGGTCAGGTACATCACCACCAGGATCAGCACGATGAACGCCAGACACAGGTAGTTGGTCAGCGGATGCCCCAGGCTCTTGTAGAACGGGGTTATCCCCGCTGCCAGCTTGGCCTTGCGGAACTTCAGGTGGGTGATGCTGATGCTCGCCCAGTTGATCACCAGTGCCGACACTGCCAGCGCCATCAGCAAGCCAAACGCCTCCCCCGGCATCAGGTAGTTGATCAGCACGCACAGGCCGGTGGCGAAGGCGGACACGCCCAGCGCAGTCAGCGGTACACCGCTACGGCTTACTTTCAGCAACTGGCGCGGCGCATCGCCCTGGCTGGCCAGACCGAACAGCATGCGGCTGTTGGCGTATACGCAGCTGTTGTACACCGACAGCGCGGCGGTCAGCACCACGATGTTGAGGATGGTTGCTACCAGATCGCTGTCCAGCTCGTGGAAAATCATCACGAACGGGCTGCCGCCCTGCACCACCTTCTGCCACGGGTACAACGACAGCAATACGGCCAGGGCACCGATGTAGAAGATCAGGATGCGGTAGACCACCTGGTTGGTGGCCTTGGGGATGCTCTGGCGCGGGTTGTCGGCCTCGGCGGCGGTAATGCCCACCAGCTCCAGGCCACCGAACGAGAACATGATCACCGCCAGGGCCATGACCAGGCCGCTGACGCCGTTAGGGAAGAAGCCGCCGTACTGCCACAGGTTGGCTACGCTGGCATCCGGGCCGCCATGGCCGCTGGTCAGCAGCCAGGCGCCAAAGCCGATCATGCTGACGATGGCTACCACCTTGACCAGGGCGAACCAGAACTCCATCTCGCCATAGACCTTTACCTGGGTCAGGTTGATGAGGTTGATTGCCACGAAGAAGATTGCTGCCGTGGCCCAGGTGGGGAAGTCGGGCCACCAGTACTGCACGTAGATGCCCACCGCCGTCAGCTCGGCCATGCCGACCAGCACATACACCACCCAGTAGTTCCACCCCGAGACGAAGCCGGCGAACTCGCTCCAGTACTGGTGGGCGAAGTGACTGAAGCTGCCGGCTACCGGCTCTTCGACCACCATCTCGCCCAACTGGCGCATGATCAGGAAGGCCATCAGGCCGGCGACGGCATAGCCCAGCAGTACGGAGGGGCCAGCCAGCTGGATGGTCTGGGCGATGCCCAGGAACAAACCGGTACCAATGGCCCCGCCCAGCGCGATCAACTGGATATGGCGATTCTTCAGCCCGCGCTGTAACCGCTCGGGCGTGCTCTGGTCTTGCATGAAGTGTCCTTTAGCTCAGTGAGGCAGTGTTGTTGCTGTTATTTGCAGTCAAGGATCTAGATCCATCCGCCCCACTGCAAGATGAAAATACCAACGTTGGTGGTGATCGCCGCCATTAGCGTTGTAATGACGATGATCGACGCCGCCAGTTCATGATTGCCATTGGCCGCCCGCGCCATCACGTAGCTTGCCGCTGCGGTCGGGCTGCCGATGTACAGGAACAGGATGCCAAGTTCCGCCCCGCGGAAGCCGCACAACCACGCACCCAGTGTGCCAAGCAGGGGCAGCCAGGCCATCTTCACCAGGCTGGCATCCACGGCCAGCCTCCCGCTGTCGCGAAGCGCCGCCAGCGACAGCGTGCCGCCAATGCAGATCAGTGCCAGCGGCAGGGTCATCTGCGCCAGGTAGTCGCCCGAGGTCAGCAGCCAGTTGGGCAGCGGCACCTGGCCGTAAGCCATCGGCGCGGCCACCAGCACGCTGATGATCAGCGGGTTGCTGAAAATGCTCTTGCAGATGCTCCACGGGTCGGACTTGAGGTCCGGGCTGTATACCGCCAGCACCACCGCCGACAGCGAGTTGTACATGAGGATGACCAGGCCGGCGAGCACCGCCCCCAGGGAGATGCCGTAGTCGCCATACAGGCTGGCGGCCAGGGCCAGGCCGATCACACCGTTGTTGCCACGGAACGCGCCCTGGGTATAAATGCCGCGATCGGCCAGCGGGCTGCGCCAGATGGCCATGCCCCAGGCGATGGCAAAGCCGACCAGAGTGGCGACGATGAAATAGAGGATGACCCCCGGTTTGACTGCCGAGGCCAGGTCGGCGTGGTAGATGCCAAGGAACAGCAGTGCCGGCATGCACACGTTGAACACCAGCTGCGAGGCGACGCGGTTGAAATTGTCGTCGATCAGGTGGATGCGTTTGAGCAGTATGCCCATGAACAGCATGGCGAAGACTGGTGCCGTGATGTTCAGCGTCTGGATAAGAAGGGCGAGCATGCGCAAGCGATCCTGGAGGGGTTGCCGTCAGGTGGCCAATGATACGCCAACGGCCGGGATTTGCGGGGATCGCGGGGTGTTATAGAGAAATTTCTGTCTGTACCGGCCCTATCGCCGGCAAGCCAGCTCCCACAGGTGCTGCACAGGTTTCGGAACCAGTGGCGTCCCTGTGGGAGCTCGCTTGCCGGCGATGAGGCCGGTACAGGCGAAATGAATCAGCGCCGGACCGGGCGCTTCTGCAGTTTGCGCTGCAAGGTCCGCCGGTGCATGCCCAGCGCGCGCGCGGTGGCCGAGATATTGCCCTCGTGCTCGCCCAGCACGCGCTGGATGTGCTCCCATTGCAGGCGGTCTACCGACATCGGGTTTTCCGGCACCAGGGTATCCAGGTCGGTATGCTCCGACAGCAACGCCGCCAGCACATCGTCGGCGTCCGCCGGTTTGCACAGGTAGTTGCAGGCGCCGCGCTTGACCGCTTCCACCGCAGTGGCAATACTCGAGTAACCGGTCAGGATCACCACGCGCATTTCCGGGTCCAGCTCCAGCAGCTTGGGCAGCAGCACCAGGCCTGAGTCGCCTTCCATCTTCAGATCCAGCGTGGCGTAGTCCGGCAGGTCCTGCTGGGCCAGGATCAACCCCTCTTCGGCAGAGCTGGCAGTGCTTACACGGAAACCGCGGCGACTCATGGCACGTGCCATGACCCGGGTAAAGGTGGCATCGTCATCCACCAGCAGCAGGTGCGGCAGCTCTTCGCTTTCGACCTGGTTTTCTTCGCTCATCATTCATCTCCTCGCTTGC
Source organism: Pseudomonas sp. 8_5_2 (assembly GCF_059295255.1). Lineage (NCBI taxonomy): Bacteria > Pseudomonadati > Pseudomonadota > Gammaproteobacteria > Pseudomonadales > Pseudomonadaceae > Pseudomonas > Pseudomonas sp. 8_5_2. The sequence continues at coordinate 991,405 of NZ_CM181238.1, read as the reverse complement.
CATGAGGCAGGCGCAGTTCGGTCAGGGTGCCACCCTGTTCATGACTATAGAGTTTCACCGAACCGCCCGCACGGGTCACGCTGGCCTTGCTCAAGAACAGGCCGAGGCCGAAGCCTTTGCCTTTGGTGGTAATGAAGGGTTTGCCGATGGCTTCGGCAATGGCCGGCGGCACGCCGGGGCCATGGTCGCGGATGCTGATGACGATGTCCTGGGCGTCCCAGTCCAGGTGCACCTGCAGGTCATCGGGGCAGGCATCTGCGGCATTGTTCAACAGGTTCAACAGCGCCTGGGTCAGGTCCGGCGGCGGGGTCAGGCGCGGCACCTGGCCGTCACGCAGGCGCTGGAAGCGGTAGCTGGCCTCCGGGCGCATCAGGTGCCAGCGGTTCAGCGCCTCGTCCAGCCAGGCGGTCACATCCTGCTCCTGCACCGCCAGGCGGCGGTTGGCTTCGGCGGCACGCACCAGTTGCTGCAGGGTTTCCTTGCACAACTTGACCTGGTCCTGGAGGATCTGCAGGTCATCCTGCAGCAGAGGGTCGGTGTGGTCCTGGCGCATCTCGTTGATCAGTACGCTCATGGTCGCCAGGGGCGTGCCCAGCTCGTGCGCGGCACCCGCAGCCTGTGTGGCCACGGCCAGCAGTTGCTCGTCACGCAGGCTTTCTTCACGCCGCTCGGAACGCAGCTGCTCCTGGCGGCGCAGCTCTTCGGCCATGCGTGCAGCAAAGAACGTGATCACTGCCGCGGCCAGGGCGATGCTCAGCCACATGCCGTAGACTTGCATCTTGTCGCGCGCCATGGGCAGGCCTTCGAGCGGGTAGAACTGCACCAGCAGCATGCTGTAGGCGGTCAGGGCGATACCGGAAAGAATCAGCGAGTACAGCCAGGGCAATGTCACTGCGGCAATCGCCAGCGGCACCAGGTAGTACGAGACGAACGGGTTGGTGGACCCGCCGGAGTAATACAGCAAGGCGCTGTGGATCAGCAGGTCGCAGGCCAGCTGCAGGGCGTACTCCATTTCGGTGACGGGCAATGAAAGGCGCAGGCGCAGGGCCGTGAAGGCACACAACAGCGACGACAGGGCCAATGTGCCCGCCAGCGACAGCCAGGGCAACGGCAGCAGTTCGGTCCAGTAGGCGACACCCACGGAGCCGGCCTGGGCAGCCAGGACCAGTACGCGAATGACAGTCAGGCGCCAGAGGTTCTGGCGGGTAGCGGACAGCGGTTGTACGGCAGCGAGCATGAGCTCTCCTGATGAGTGCTCCAGAAAATCGGCTGGAGTATACCGAAGCCGGGGGCCTCGCTGCAGCGCTGCGGCAAAGCGCCACACTTTGTCACAGCTTCATGATGGCACTTTTGAACCCACTACACTGTTGCCGGTCTGATTGGCCATGCGTGGAATGGATGGCCACACCCCACGCCTTTTATTGCCAAGGAGTACCCCATGCAAATCCCACGTCGCGGCACCGCCCTGATCCTGTCCTGCGGCCTGCTCGCCAGCCTGCCGGCGCTGGCCGCCGATGAACCGCGTTACAACCAGGTTTCGCTGCGCGCCGAAGTCAGCAAGGAAGTGCCGCGCGACCTGATGGTCGTGACCCTGTACAGCGAAGCGCAGAACACCGACCCGGGCAAGCTCGCCAAGCAGATCACCGAAACCATGAACAAGGCGGTGCAGCAGTCGCGCCAGGTCAAGGACGTGAAGATCAGCCAGGGCAGCCGCAACAGCTACCCGGTCTATGACAGCAAGGGCCAGAAGATCACCGGCTGGCGCGAACGCGCCGAACTGCGCCTGGAAAGCGCCGACTTCCCGGCCCTGTCCCAGCTCACCGCCGACCTGCTGCAGGAACTGAAGATGGGCGGCATGGACTTCTCCATCGCCCCGGCCACGCGCAAGACCAGCGAAGACGCCCTGCTCAAGGATGCGGTCGATGCCTTCAAGGCGCGCGCGCAACTGGCCACCGAGGCGTTGGGCGGCAAGGGCTACAAAGTGGTCAGCTTGAACCTCAACAGCAGCGGCTACCCACGCCCGTACATGCGCAGTGCACCAATGGCGATGAAGGCCATGGGCGCGGATGAAGCGGCGCCGGCGCCGGATATCGAAGCCGGGACCAGTGAAGTGAGCATGAATGCTGATGGTTTGATCGAAGTGCAGATGCCGTAAGGCCACATAGTCCCTGTGGGAGCGGGCACGCCCGCTCCCACAGGGACCGCGTCAACGCCAAATCAAGTGTTTTCAGACCTTTCCTACGCGCCATAAAGGTGCCGCCTACAAATATCCCCGCCTCGAAACATCCAGCAAAATGCCATCATTTTGCCTGCGCAAACGTTTAACTTCGCCGAAAGTTATACCGATGCGACATCCATGTACGCTCGTACTACTTTTCTGACGCCAACTATCCTTATGCCTGTTGCATTGGGATCACCCCCTGCATAAGTATCCGCAGGTCGGCTCACGAGGCCACCTCAATCGAAAAATGACAACAATGAGGCCACCATGCTCAAACACGCAGTCATTCCGTTCCTGCTAGGCGCAGGTCTGCTCACCGGTGCTCCGTCGGCACTTGCCGCGTCCAACCTGGTGTTCTGCTCCGAAGGCAGCCCGGCAGGCTTCGACCCAGGGCAGTACACCACCGGCACAGACTTCGATGCCTCGGCCGAGACCGTGTTCAACCGCCTCACCCAGTTCGAACGCGGCGGCACTGCAGTCATCCCGGGGCTGGCGACCAAATGGGAAGTGTCCGACGACGGCAAGACCTACACCTTCCACCTGCGCGAAGGGGTCAAGTTCCACACCACCGACTACTTCAAGCCCAGCCGCCCCTTCAACGCCGACGACGTGCTGTTCACCTTCAACCGCATGCTCGACAAGGACCACCCGTTCCGCAAGGTCTACCCCACCGAATTCCCGTACTTCACCGACATGGGCATGGACAAGAACATCGCCAAGCTCGAGAAGCTCGACGAGCACACGGTGAAGTTCACCCTCAACGAAGTGGACGCAGCGTTCATCCAGAACCTGGCCATGAGCTTCGCCTCCATTCAGTCCGCCGAATACGCCGACCAGCTGCTCAAGGGCGGCAAGCCCGCCGACATCAACCAGAAGCCGATCGGCACCGGCCCGTTCGTGTTCAGCAAGTACCAGAAGGACGCGCAGATCCGCTTCAAGGGCAACAAGGACTACTGGAAGCCCGAGGACGTGAAGATCGACAACCTGATCTTCGCCATCACTACCGACGCCTCGGTGCGCATGCAGAAGCTGAAGAAGAACGAGTGCCAGGTCACCCTGTTCCCGCGCCCGGCCGATATCGAGCCGCTGAAGGCCGACAAGAACCTGCAGATGCCGCAGCAGGCCGGCTTCAACCTGGGCTACATCGCCTACAACGTGATGGACAAGATCAAGGGCAGCAACGAGCCCAACCCCATGGCCCAGCTGAAGGTGCGCCAGGCACTGGACATGGCCGTGGACAAGAAGAAGATCATCGAATCGGTGTATCAGGGCGCGGGCCAGCTGGCAGTCAACGCCATGCCGCCGACCCAGTGGTCCTATGACGACAGTATCAAGGACGCCCCGTTCGACCCCGAAAAAGCCAGGCAGCTGCTCAAGGAAGCCGGCATCAAGGACGGTACCGAGATCAGCCTGTGGGCCATGCCCGTGCAACGGCCATACAACCCCAATGCCAAGCTGATGGCCGAAATGCTGCAGTCCGACTGGGCCAAGATCGGCATCAAGGCGAAGATCGTCAGCTATGAATGGGGCGAGTACATCAAGCGCTCCAAGGGCGGCGAACAGGGCGCCATGCTGATTGGCTGGAGCGGTGACAACGGTGACCCGGACAACTGGCTGGGCACGCTTTACGGTTGCGATGCCGTGGACGGCAACAACTTCTCCAAATGGTGCTACAAGCCCTACGACGACCTGATCAAGCAGGCCAAGGCCACCTCCGACCAGGCCAGACGCACCGCGCTGTACCAGCAGGCGCAGCACATCCTCAAGGAGCAGGTGCCGATCACCCCGATCGCCCACTCCACCGTGTACCAGCCCATGAGCGCCAAAGTGAAGGACTTCAAGATCAGCCCGTTTGCGCTGAACTCCTTCTACGGCGTCAGCGTGGACAAATAGGGTAACGCCGGCGCCCGCCGAGCCGCGGGCGCCCCTTCCTCCAGCAACTTTTGCATGTCGTCCTGCGGCTATCCGCTGCGGGGTCGGCGAACTGTTGCCGTCATTCGTACCCCGAGACGGCGCAAACAGACGAAAAAGGACTTGCCATGCGCCACGCTACCCGCCTTTCGACCCTGCTGGCCCTGGGCCTGATGAGCCAGTCACCGGCCTTGCTGGCCAACAACCTGGTGTTCTGTTCCGAAGGCAGCCCCGCAGGCTTCGACACCGCCCAGTACACCAGCGCCACCGACAACGACGCCGCCGAGCCGATCTACAACCGCCTGGTCGAGTTCGAACGCGGCGGCACAGCCGTGCACCCTGCTTTGGCGACCCGCTGGGAAGTCTCCGACGATGGCCTGCGCTATACCTTCCACCTGCGCGAGAGGGTCAAGTTCCACAGCAACAAGGCCTTTACCCCGAGCCGCGACTTCAATGCCGACGATGTGCTGTTCACCTTCAATCGCATGCTCGACAAGGACCACCCGTTCCGCAAGGCGTACCCTACCGAGTTCCCCTATTTCATCAGCATGGGCCTGGACAAGAACATCGCCGGTGTCGACAAGGTCGACCCGCTGACCGTGGTGTTCACCCTGAATACGGTCGACGCCGCGTTCATCCAGAACCTGGCCATGAGCTTCGCCTCGATACTGTCTGCCGAATACGCCGAGCAACTGCTGGCCAGCGGTCGCCCCAGCGACATCAACCAGCAACCGATCGGCACCGGGGCGTTTGTGTTCCAGCGTTACCAGAAGGACTCGCAGATCCGCTACAAGGGCAACAAGGACTACTGGGCACCGGAGCAGGTCAAGCTCGACAACCTGGTGTTCTCGATCAACATCGACCCTTCGGTGCGCATCCAGAAGCTACGGCGCAACGAGTGCCAGGTCACCCTGCACCCACGCCCGGCCGACCTGCCGGCGCTCAAGGCCGACAGCAAGTTGCAGGTGTTGCAGCAACCGGGCTTCAACCTTGGCTACATCGCCTACAACACCCAGCACCCCCCGTTCGACCGCCTGGAAGTGCGCCAGGCGATGGACATGGCAGTCAACAAGCAAGCGATTCTCCAGGCGGTGTACCAAGACTCCGGCCAACGGGCAGTCAACGCCATGCCGCCAACCCAATGGTCCTACGACAAAAGCCTGAAGGACGCACCCTACGACCCGGAAAAGGCCAGGCAGCTCTTGCAGCAGGCGGGGGTCAAGCCGGGCACCGAGGTCACCCTCTGGGCCATGCCGGTGCAGCGCCCGTATAACCCCAACGCCAAGCTGATGGCCGAAATGCTCCAGGCCGACTGGACCAAGCTCGGCTTCAAGGTGCGCATCGTCAGCTACGAATGGGGCGAGTACCTCAAGCGCATGAAAAGCGGCGAACACGACATCGCCCTGATCGGCTGGACCGGTGACAACGGCGACCCGGACAACTGGCTGGGCACCCTCTATAGCTGCGATGCCATCGGCAGCAACAACTACTCGCTGTGGTGCGATCCGCAGTACGACAGCCTGGTCAAACAGGCCAAGCAGGTAACCGATCGCGCGCAGCGCAGCGCGCTGTACCAGCAAGCCCAGCAGCGGCTAAAGCAGCAGGTCCCGATTACCCCGGTGGCGCATTCCACGGTCAACCAGCCACTTGGCATCAAGGTTTCCGGGTTCAAGGTCAGCCCGTTCGGACGCAATGATTTTTCCGGTGTGAGTGTTGACTGATTTTTAACCTGCACCGGCCTCATCGCCGGCAAGCCAGCTCCCACAAAGTACTCCACAGATCTCGGGACCTACCCAGTTCCCTGTGGGAGCCGGCTTGCCGGCGATTGGGCCAGCACAGGCAACACATCTCCCCAATTTTGCCCGGCGATCCCGTGGCACCCCTGGCAACACCGCTACAAGCACCCCGGCTCACAAGGCCGGCAATAACTAGAAAAGAAAAGGAGCTTCAACCTTGAAAGCATTCACCTTGACCGCACTGGCGTTATCCATCGGTGCCTTGACCACCATGGCCCAGGCCGACCCGCAAAGCCAGGCTTTCATCCCCATTACCTTGAAGGACAGCAGCGAGCAGGCCCAGGCCAGCGGTTTCATCGACGGCCAGAGCCTGTCCGGTAGCACCCGCAACTGGTACGCCCGCGAACGCGCCGCACGCGCCCCGCTGTGGAAGTACTACAAGAATGACCGCACCCGCCACGACACCCACAGCCGCGAAAACTGGCTACAGGGCACCATCCTCAACTACAGCTCGGGCTTCACCGAGGGCACTGTGGGCTTTGCCGTCGAGGCCGCCGGCTACAACGCCATCGCCCTGCAGCAGAGCCGCCAGGCCATTGCCGGGCCCAATAACCGCACACTGACCCACAGCGACGGCGATCCCATCGGCCAGTGGAGCAAACTGGGCCTGGGCAACATCAAGGCGCGCGTGTCCAACACCACCCTGACCCTGGGCCGCCAGTCGGTGGATACGCCGATGCTCGCCTACATCGGCAACCGTGCCCTGCCCTCAAGCTTCCAGGGCGCGTTCCTGCACAGCGCCGAGTTCGACAACCTCAGCATCGACCTGGGCACCTTCGACCGCGTCTCGCCACGTACCGAGCAGAGCCTGAGCAAGTTCCGCAGCGAGTACGGCGCCGCCGGCGTTGAAACCGACCGCGCCAGCACCGCCGGCATCAACTACCAGCCGTTCAGAAGCCTCAGCACCAGCCTGTACGCCACCAAGGTCGACGACTTCTGGAACCAGTACTACTTCGGCGCCAACCACGTGCTCGGCGACAGCGCGGTGCTCAGCCTGAACACCGGCCTGAACTACTACAAGACTGTCGACGCCGGCAGCCAGAAGATGGGCAAGATCGACAACGACACCTACAGCCTGTCGCTCGGACTGACCCATCAGGCGCACACCCTCAGCGCTTCGTGGCAGCAGGTGAACGGCAACGAGTACTTCGACTACCTGCACGAAACCAACGGCATCTTCCTGGCCAACTCGCTGCTGTCGGACTTCAACGGCCCCAACGAGAAGTCGCTGCAGATTTCCTACGTGCTGAACATGGCGCCCTATGGCGTGCCGGGCCTGAAGTTCAACCTGTACAACGCCCGCGGCTGGGGCATCGATGGCACGCACTACCGCGGCACGGCCTATGACGTGAAAGGCCTGGATGGCGAAACCCACTACGAGTGGGGCATCGGCAGCAGCTACGCGGTGCAGAGCGGGCCGCTGAAAGACACCAGCATCCGCGCCACCTACACCACCCACCGCGCCAGCAAGGCCCAGGGCGATGGCAGCCTGGACGAGTTCCGCGTGGTGACCACCATTCCGTTCAACATTCTCTGACCGTTGACGCCACGGTCCGCTTCACGGCGGGCCGTGGCGGCTACGCTGGAACCCATGCAAGCAGGGAGAACTCAACCCATGCAGAAAGCTTTCATGAAATCGCTACCGCTGCGCCTTGCCCTGGCCGCACTGGTCCTGGGCAGTGCCACGCAGCTGGCGGCCAAGCCGCTGGTGGTATGCACCGAAGCCAGCCCGGAAGGGTTCGACGTGGTCCAGTACACCACTGGGGTCACCTTCGATGCCACCGCAGAAACGCTGTTCAACCGCCTGGTCGACTTCAAGCCCGGTACCACTGACGTGCAGCCAGCCCTGGCCGAACGCTGGGACATTTCGGCAGATGGCCTGACCTACACCTTCCACCTGCGCCAGGGAGTGAAGTTCCACACCACTGACTACTTCACCCCCACCCGGGACTTCAACGCCGACGACGTGCTGTGGAGCTTGCGGCGCCAGCTCGACCCGGCCCACCCGTGGCATGGCAAGACCAGTGTCGGCTACCCGTACTTCGAAAGCATGTCCTTCAGCCGCCTGCTCAAGTCGGTGGAAAAGATCGACGAGCACACCGTGGTGATCACCCTGGCCCGCCCCGAATCGCCGTTCCTGCGTGACATGGCAATGGCCTTTACCTCGATCTACTCCGCCGAATACGGCGACCAGTTGCTCAAGGCCGGTAACACCGCCCAATTGAACAGCAAGCCGATCGGCACCGGCCCGTTCATCTTCCAGCGCTACAACAAGGACGCCCAGGTCCGCTTCAAGGCCAACCCCGACTACTTCCGCGGCAAGCCGCCAGCCGAGAGCCTGGTATTCGCCATCAGTACCGACAGCAACGTGCGCTTGCAGAAGCTGCGCGCCAACGAATGCCAGGTCGCCGTGTACCCCAAACCGGAGGACGTGCCGTCGATCAAGGCCGACCCCAGGCTCAAGGTGGCCGAGACCGAAGCGCTGGTCACCGGCTATATCGCCATGAATACCCAGCACAAGTACCTCAGCGACGTGCGCGTGCGTAAAGCCATCAACATGGCCTTCGACCGGCAGAGCCATGTTGACCAGCTGTTTGGCAAAGGCAACGCGCTAGTGGGCGTGAACCCGTACCCGCCGACCATGATCGGCTACAACACCAGCAACCAGAACCCACCCCGCGACCTCGACAAGGCGCGTGCCTTGCTCAAGGAAGCTGGCGTACCGGAAGGCGCAGTGATCACGTTGTTCACCCGTAACGGCGGCGGCATGACCAACCCCAACCCGCGCCTGTCCGCCGAAATGCTGCAGGCCGACCTGAAACAGATCGGCCTGAAGCTGGACATTCGCGTGATGGAGTGGGCCGAAATGCTGCGCCGGGCGAAAAAGGGCGAAGCCGACCTGGTGTCCACCGGCTGGGCAGGTGACAACGCCGACCCGGACAACTTCCTTACCCCGCTGCTGAGCTGCGAAGCGGCAAAAAACGGCGAGAACTACGCGCGCTGGTGCAACTCGAAATTCCAGGACCTGATTACCCAGGCCCGCGAGGTGATCGACAACGACGAACGCGCAAGGCTCTATAGCGAGGCATTGAAAGTGTACGATGACGACCAACCCTGGATCAGCATGGCCCACCCGAAGGTGTTCACGGCCATGCGTGACAACGTGGAGGGCTACGTGATCAGCCCTCTGACCAACAACAACTTCGCCACCACCAAGGTGAAGTAGAACAACAACGACCGCCGGCAACCCTCACGGGGACCGGCGGCACTGCCGTCGCGCGCTGTTGGCCGCACGGCCTGATGAGGTAACCCCGACAATGTTGAGTTTTATTGCCCGGCGCCTTGGCCTGCTGATACCGACCTTTTTCGGCATCACCTTGCTCACCTTCGCGCTTATACGCCTGATCCCCGGCGACCCGGTGGAAGTGATGATGGGCGAGCGCAGGGTCGACCCCGAAATGCATGCCCAGGCCATGGAGCGCCTGGGCCTGAACAAGCCGCTGCCGGTCCAGTACCTGGACTACGTCGGCAAGCTGGCCCACGGTGACCTGGGTGAATCGCTGCGCACCCGCGAAAGCGTGTGGACCGAGTTCCTCACCCTGTTCCCCGCTACCCTCGAACTGGCCCTGGCCGCCCTGCTGTTCGCCGGCGTCGTCGGCCTGCTGGCCGGGGTGATCGCCGCGCTCAAGCGTGGCTCGCTGTTCGACCATGGGGTGATGGGCATATCGCTGGCCGGCTACTCGATGCCGATCTTCTGGTGGGGCCTGATCCTGATCATGTTCTTCTCGGTCAGCCTGGGCTGGACCCCGGTGTCCGGGCGCATCGACCTGCTCTACGACATCGAGCCGAAGACCGGCTTCATGCTCATCGACACCCTGCTCAGCGACGAAGAAGGCGCGTTCAAGGACGCGGTGATGCACCTGATCCTGCCGGCCATCGTGCTCGGTACCATCCCGCTGGCGGTGATCGCCCGCATGACCCGCTCGTCGATGCTCGAAGTGCTGCGCGAGGACTATATCCGCACCGCCCGCGCCAAGGGCCTGTCGCCAGCCCGCGTGGTGTTCGTGCACGGCCTGCGCAACGCGCTGATCCCGGTTCTGACCGTATTCGGCCTGCAGGTCGGCACGCTGCTGGCGGGGGCGGTGCTGACCGAAACCATCTTTTCATGGCCGGGCATCGGCAAGTGGCTGATCGAAGCCATCGGCGCCCGCGACTACCCCGTGGTCCAGAACGGCATCCTGTTGATCGCCTGCCTGGTAATCCTGGTCAACTTCGTCGTGGACATTCTCTACGGCCTGGCCAACCCACGCATCCGTCATCAGCGCTGAGGCCCTTGCCATGACTAGCCCGATTGCAAAACCTGTGGCGCCGGCCAGCCCGGTGGACCACAGCCTGCTCTATCCTTCGCCGTACAAAGAGTTCTGGCAAGCCTTCGCGCGCAACAAGGGCGCGGTAATGGGCCTGGCCTTCATGTGCCTGGTGGTGTTCTGCGCACTGTTCGCACCCTGGGTCGCCCCGCATGACCCGAGCGAGCAATACCGCGACTTCCTGCTGACCCCGCCGGTGTGGCTCGAAGGCGGCACCTGGCAGTTCATCCTCGGTACCGACGAACTGGGCCGCGACCTGCTTTCGCGGTTGATCCAGGGCGCGCGGCTGTCGTTGCTGATCGGCCTGTCGTCGGTGGTGATGTCGCTGATCCCGGGCATCCTGCTGGGCCTGCTGGCCGGCTTTTTCCCGCAAATTCTCGGGCCGTCGATCATGCGCCTGATGGACGTGATGCTGGCCCTGCCGTCGTTGCTGCTGGCCGTGGCCATCGTCGCCATCCTCGGCCCAGGCCTGATCAACACGGTGATTGCCATCGCCATCGTTTCGCTGCCCTCCTACGTGCGCCTGACCCGCGCTGCGGTGATGGGCGAACTGAACCGCGACTACGTCACCGCCGCGCGCCTGGCCGGTGCCGGGCTGCCGCGGCTGATGTTCGTCACCGTGCTGCCCAACTGCATGGCGCCGCTGATCGTGCAGGCCACCTTGAGCTTTTCTTCGGCGATTCTGGATGCCGCCGCCCTGGGCTTCCTGGGCCTGGGCGTACAACCGCCAACCCCCGAGTGGGGCACCATGCTGGCGTCGGCCCGTGACTACATCGAGCGCGCCTGGTGGGTGGTGAGCCTGCCGGGCATCACCATTCTGCTCAGTGTGCTGGCAATCAACCTGATGGGCGACGGCCTGCGCGATGCGCTGGACCCGAAACTCAAGAACGCCGCCTGAGGAGAACGCCATGTCACTGTTGCAGATCAATAACCTCAACGTGCGCTTCGGCGACGCCAACGCAGTACCGGTGGTCGACGGCCTGGACCTGGTGGTGGACGCCGGCGAGATCCTGGCCATCGTCGGCGAGTCCGGTTCGGGTAAATCGGTGACCATGATGGCCCTGATGGGGCTGATCGACGCGCCGGGGCGCATTACCGCCGATGCCCTCAACTTCGACGGCACCGACATGCTCAAGCTCAGCGGCCGGCAGCGGCGCAAAGTGGTGGGCAAGGACATCGCGATGGTCTTCCAGGACCCGATGACCGCGCTCAACCCCAGCTATACGGTGGGCTTCCAGATCGAGGAAGTGCTGCGCCAGCACCTTGGCCTGAAAGGCAAGGCGGCGCGCCAACGGGCCCTGGAGCTGTTGAAAAAGGTGGAAATCCCGGCTGCGGAAAGCCGCCTGGATGCCTACCCGCACCAACTGTCCGGCGGCATGAGCCAACGTGTGGCCATTGCCATGGCAATTGCCGGCGAGCCCAAGCTGCTGATCGCTGACGAGCCCACTACCGCGCTCGACGTGACCATCCAGGCCCAGATCATGGAACTGCTGGTCAACTTGCAGAAAGAACGCAACATGGCGCTGATCCTGATCACCCATGACCTCGCCGTAGTTGCCGAAACGGCCAGGCGAGTGTGCGTGATGTACGCCGGCCAGGCCGTGGAAGTCGGCCAGGTACCCGAGCTGTTCGATGTGCCCGCCCACCCCTACAGCGAAGCCTTGCTGGCGGCGATCCCCGAGCACAGCATCGGCGCCGAACGCCTGGCCACCCTGCCCGGCATCGTCCCCGGCCGCTACGACCGCCCGGTCGGTTGCCTGCTGTCGCCGCGCTGTCCGTATGTGCAGGACAACTGCCGAAACCAGCGCCCGTCCCTCGACCCCAAGGCGCATAGCCTGGTGCGTTGCTTCTACCCGCTGAACCAGGAGGTGGCGTGATGGCCGTCGTTCTATCCGCCCGGGCGCTGACCCGGCATTACCAAGTGTCCCGCGGGCTGTTCAAGGGCCATGCCCTGGTTCAGGCGCTGAATGGCGTGTCGTTCGAGCTGGAAGCTGGCAAGACCCTGGCGGTGGTCGGCGAGTCCGGCTGCGGCAAGTCGACCCTGGCGCGTGCCCTGACCCTGATCGAAGAGCCATCGTCGGGCTCGTTGCAGATCGCCGGCACCGAGGTGACAGGCGCCAGCAAGGCCGAACGCAAGCAACTGCGCCGTGATGTGCAGATGGTGTTCCAGAGCCCCTATGCCTCGCTCAACCCGCGGCAGAAGATTGGTGACCAACTGGCCGAGCCACTGCTGATCAACACCTCGCTGAGCAAGGCCGAACGGCGCGAGAAGGTGCAGAAGATGATGGAACAGGTCGGCCTGCGGCCCGAGCACTACCAGCGCTACCCGCACATGTTTTCCGGTGGCCAGCGCCAGCGTATCGCCCTGGCCAGGGCGATGATGCTGCAGCCCAAGGTGCTGGTGGCGGACGAACCGACCTCGGCGCTGGACGTGTCGATCCAGGCCCAGGTGCTGAACCTGTTCATGGACCTGCAGAAGGAGTTCAACACCGCCTACGTGTTCATCTCGCACAACCTGGCGGTAGTGCGGCATGTGGCTGACCAGGTGCTGGTGATGTACCTGGGGCGGCCGGCGGAGATGGGGCCCAAGGCGGATATCTACGAGAAGCCGCTGCATCCCTATACCCAGGCGCTGCTGTCGGCCACGCCGGCTATTCATCCGGACCCACTCAAACCAAAGATACGCATTGTTGGCGAGCTGCCCAACCCGTTGAATCCGCCGGATGGCTGTGCGTTTCACAAGCGCTGCCCGTATGCGACCGAGCGGTGCGCCAAGGAGGTGCCGGCGCTGCGACAGGTCAGTACCCGGCAGGTAGCGTGCCACTATGCCGAGCAGTTTCTTTGATCGTTGATTAAGGGCGGGCCGCTTTGCGGCCCATCGCCGGCAAGCCAGGCTCCCACAAGTACGGCGCAGGGCGTGAATTCGATGCGGTCTGGGTGGGAGCTGGCTTGCCGGCGATTGGCCGCAAAGCGGCCCCGGCTATTTCAATGCATGAACAACCAGATCAGGATGATCACCGGGATCGGCACCCCGATCATCCACAGCAATATCGAGCGCATGGCCTGTCTCCTTGTCGAGCGCCAAAGCAAAGGGCGGCATAAGCCGCCCCTCGATTCAGTGCATGAACAGTGCAATCAGGATAATCACGGGAATCGGTACCCCGATCATCCACAACAGTATCGAGCGCATGGCAGTTCTCCTTGCTTAACGTTGAATGGTCCGGTGAGCGACGTAGTCACCTTCAAGCCACTGCACGCGGTCACGTTGACGGCCACCGTACAGCGCCGCGACGCTGGCGAAGAACGCGCCGCACAGCAGTGCGACAAAGGTCCACAGCGCCGTCCAGGCGGCAACCTTGGCAGCGGTGTCGGCCGCTTGCTTGGCGTCGGTCTTCAGCTGCTGTACCTGGGCCATCACCTGGTCGACACGTGCCTCTGCTTCGGCCTGGCTCAGGCGGGTACGCTGCGCCACCAGTTGCGCCAGGTAGGCGCGATCTTCGGCAGGCAATGCCTGGTCACTGGCAATCCCTTTGGCCAGGATGCGTGCGGCTACACCGTTGGCGGCATCGTCGCTGACCGGTGCCGGGCCATCGCCACGGAACAGGCTGTCGACGAAGTAACCCGTCGAGTCATTATTGCTACCCGCCGCTGCTGCACCACCTGCTGCTACCGACATGGTCGCGGCCTGTGACGCGGCACTGGCACCGGCACCTACCAGGTTGCCAGCTGCACCCAGTACCAGCATCGCCGCTACCAGCGTTGCTACAGCCCAGGACAGGAAGCCATGTGCGGTATCGCGGAAATACACCTCGTCACCGTGCAGGTTGGCCCATTTCACCCGCAGCCGACCGGCAATGTAGCCGCCCAGCCCTGAGGCGATGATCTGCGTCAGCAGCAGCCAGACAATGGTGGAGACGCCCAGGGCCTTGGCACTTGCACCCTCATCAGCCCAGGGCGAAGTGGCCGCAAAGCCAAGGCCCGCACCCAGTACCACAAGGATGAGAGACAAGGCTGCAGCAGTAGCGGCGCCAGCGAAGATAGCCGCCCAGGAAACCCCTGAGCGGCTTTGGGTATCGACAACGGGGTAGTCGGCAGAGGTGATCATGATGTTTGGCCCTATGTTGTTAGCGAGAAATCCATTCGCGCAGTAACCATTGCAGCAGCCATGCCATTTGTGACAAAAAATGACCATCATTAAAATCAATGACTTAGTGAAATATGCTGTTTCAGAACCGTGCAAAATGCGCGAGAGGCGCTCAGGCATCAGGTGTTCTGCATTCTTGGGTCAATTGACGATCTGGGGTTCAGCGCCGGATCAATTCGCTGTCGACGCTCTACAAGTGCCCCGCCACCACACCGGCAGTGCCGCCTGCAGGCGGGTCGTGGCGACCTCGTTGCGGAGTTCAGGGAGTGTTTGATGAAGTGAACTGAAATGGGGCCGCGTTGCGGCCCCATTTCAGTTATCAGTGATGTTCGCGGGTAGCGCGGAACTTGACGTCCGGCCAGCGCTCTTCCATCAGTGCCAGGTTGACCCGGGTCGGGGCCAGGTAGGTCAGGTGCCCGCCACCGTCGATGGCCAGGTTTTCCATGGCCTTGGTCTGGAATTCCTCGAGCTTCTTCTTGTCGTCGCAGCTGATCCAGCGCGCCGACCAGACGGTGATCGGCTCGTAGGCGCATTCCACCTTGTACTCTTCCTTAAGGCGGCTGGCGACCACGTCGAACTGCAGCACACCCACCGCACCCAGGATGATGTCGTTGCTGCGCTCCGGGAAGAACACCTGCGTTGCACCCTCTTCGGCCAACTGCTGCAGGCCCTGGCGCAACTGCTTGGATTTCAGCGGGTCCTTCAGGCGTACGCGGCGGAACAGTTCCGGGGCAAAGTGCGGGATACCGGTGAAGCCCAGCGCCTCGCCTTCGGTGAAGGTGTCGCCGATCTGGATGGTGCCGTGGTTGTGCAGGCCGATGATGTCACCGGCAAACGCCTCTTCCAGTTGCTCACGCTCGGAGGAGAAGAAGGTCAGTGCATCGCCGATGCGCAAGTCTTTGCCGGTACGCACATGACGCATCTTCATGCCCTTCTCGTACTTGCCCGAGCAAATGCGCATGAAGGCGATACGGTCGCGGTGCTTCGGGTCCATGTTCGCCTGGATCTTGAACACGAAGCCGGTGAACTTCTCTTCCACCGGCTCCACGGTGCGCTCGTGGGCGACACGGGCCAGCGGGCGCGGCGCCCAGTCGACAACCGCGTCGAGCACATGGTCTACGCCGAAGTTGCCCAGTGCGGTACCGAAGAACACCGGGGTCAGCTGGCCGTTGATGAACTCGTCCTGATCGAACTCATGGCAGGCGCCCTGGACCAGTTCGAGCTGTTCGAGGAAACGATCATATTCGTCCCCCAGGTGCGCACGGGCTTCATCGGAGTCGAGCTTCTCGATGATCTTCACCTCGGTACGCTCATGGCCGTGGCCCGGGGTGTAGACAATGATGTAGTCACCGCGCAGGTGGTACACGCCCTTGAAGTCGCGGTAGCAACCGATCGGCCAGGTGATTGGCGCGGCCTTGATCTTGAGCACGGCTTCGATTTCGTCGAGCAGTTCGATCGGGTCGCGGATATCACGGTCGAGTTTGTTGATGAAGCTGACGATGGGCGTGTCGCGCAGGCGGCACACGTCCATCAGGGCGATGGTCCGCGGCTCTACACCTTTACCGCCGTCGAGCACCATCAGCGCCGAGTCCACCGCGGTCAGGGTGCGGTAGGTGTCTTCCGAGAAGTCTTCGTGGCCGGGGGTGTCGAGCAGGTTGATCATGTGCTCCCGGTACGGGAACTGCATCACCGAGGTGGTGATGGAGATGCCGCGCTGCTTCTCCATTTCCATCCAGTCGGAGGTGGCGTGGCGGTCGGACTTGCGCGACTTCACGGTACCGGCGACGGCAATGGCCTTGCCCATCAGCAACAGCTTCTCGGTGATGGTGGTCTTACCGGCGTCGGGGTGGGAAATGATTGCGAAAGTGCGGCGCTTCGCGACTTCGGCGGCCTGGTTGGTCATGGGAAATCGCCTGACTGGGGGATTTTAAAAGGGGCGATATCATACCTGAAGTTGGGCGGGGACCAAAATTTGCTGAACAGGCGGCGCTTGGTACGGCCCTTTCGTGGGTGAATAGGCCGGCCCTGCCACAACAAATTTTCCAGGCAATTGCTTTATCACGGCAAATGGCCACAGGGTAGTTGTTTCAACGCCCGCAGCACATTAACCCACTGTTTTTTCTCGCCATAATTACGCACACCCAGTGATTAACGCTGGCCAAATGCCGCTTCAAGTGGGAACCTTTGCGCCCACGGAGACGTCCACTCCCCTGCAACCCGCTTCGCTTGGGGATTGGTTTTACTGGCATTTTCGGGCCCGACGGGGTTCGGCTCATGGCTTGATTCGCAGCCTTCGGCCTGCGTCACGCTGCTACTCGCGAACACACCACCCGCCGCCAACCATGGCCGGCTTCAAAGAAGTGTGCTCGCCGACAACACAAGGAGTCCGCCTGTGGCTAAACGCTACGGTAAAGGGCTGTTGGGATGGGCCGCCGTGCTCGTCATCCTGGCCCTGCTGATCCACTGGATCGGCATCGACACGATCGCGCGTTATCGCGACGATCTTGGGTTCTACCTGCAAGCGCACCTGATACTGGTGCTGGCTTCGATGGCGGCGGCGTTGGCCGTGGGCATCCCCGCCGGCATTGCGCTCAGTCGACCGCACCGGGTCGACAAAGCCGAGCGCTTCATGCAGTTCTTCAACGTTGGCAACACCATTCCCCCTCTGGCCGTTCTGGCCATCGCCCTCAGTATCCTGGGCATCGGCGCCGGGCCTGCGATCTTCGCGCTGTTCCTCGCCTCCCTCCTGCCCATCGTGCGCAACACCTACGAGGGCCTCAAAAACGTCCCCGCCTCGCTCAAGGAAGCCGCCACCGGCATCGGCATGACCCCGCGCCAGCAACTCTGGCAAGTGGAGCTACCGAACGCCGTGCCGATCATTGTCGGCGGGGTGCGCGTGGCCCTGGCGCTGAACGTGGGTACCGCGCCACTGGCTTTCCTGATCGGGGCCAACAGCCTGGGCAGCCTGATCTTTCCCGGCATCGGCCTGAACAACCAGCCACAGCTGCTGCTGGGTGCCGCCTGCACCGCATTGCTGGCCCTGGTGCTGGATGCTGCGGTGAGTTTCTCCAGCAAGCGCTGGCTGGAACGTGGCCTGGCCCAATAAAGATAGGGAACGTATGAAGAAGAGAATCGCCTTGCTGCTGGGCGCGGCCCTGCTGTTTGCAGGATTTGCCCAGGCGGCGGACAAACCGCTGATCCGTATCGGCGCGCGGGTGTTCACCGAACAGACCGTGCTAGCCGAAATCACTGCGCAGTACCTGCGCGCCAATGGCTTTGACGTGCGCGTCACCACCGGCCTTGGCAGCAACATTGCCCGCCAGGCCCAGGAAACCGGCCAGCTCGACCTGATGTGGGAATACACCGGCGTGTCGCTGGTGTCGTACAACCATATCGACGAGCGCATGCCCAGTGCCGCAGCCACCTTCGCCCGGGTAAAGGCGCTGGATGCAAAAAAGGACCTGATCTGGCTGAGCCCGTCGAAGTTCAGCAACACCTACGCGCTGGGTTTGCCCAAGCAAGTGGCCGAAGCCTATCCGCAGATCAATACCATCAGCGACCTCAACCTGGTACTGCGTGACGAAAGCGAGCGCACCCACCTGGTGGCACTGGACACCGAGTTCGCCAACCGCCCCGACGGCCTGGTCGGGCTGCGCGAGATGTACCGACTGCCGCTGGACCGGCGCAATATCCGCCAGATGGACGGCGGCCTGGTGTACACCGCCATGCGCAACAACCAGGTATTCGCCGGGCTGGTCTACACCACCGACGGCCGCCTGAGCGCGTTCAACCTGAAACTGCTGGAAGACGACAAGCACTACTTCCCCGACTACACCGCCGCGCCGGTGGTACGCAAAGCCGTGCTCGATGCCAACCCGCAACTGGTCGGCCTGCTCAAGCCTCTGGCCGAGCTGCTGGATGACGAAACCATGCGCCAGCTGAACGCCCAGGTCGACGTCGAGCACCAGAACCCCACCGCCGTGGCTGCCGCCTTCCTGCGAGAGCACCCACTGCACAGCGAGGGCCAGCCATGAACCTGATCGACACTTTCAACCACCTGGACTGGGCGCAGGTGCTGCAGCTGACCTGGCAGCACATCATGCTGGTCGGCGTCGCCGTCAGCCTGGCGATTCTGGTCGGCGTGCCGCTGGGCATCCTGATGACACGCTTCCCGGCCGTCGCCGGCCCGCTGCAGGCCAGCGCCACGGTGCTGCTGACCATTCCGTCCATCGCCCTGTTCGGCCTGCTGCTGCCGTTCTATTCAAAGTTCGGCCAGGGCCTTGGCCCACTGCCGGCGATCACTGCGGTGTTCCTGTACTCGCTGCTGCCGATCATGCGCAACACCTACCTGGCCCTGACCAACGTCGAACCCGGCATCCGTGAAGCGGCGCGCGGCATCGGCATGACCTTCGGCCAGCGCCTGCGCATGGTCGAACTGCCCATCGCAGTGCCGGTGATTCTTGCCGGTGTGCGCACTGCCGTGGTCATGAACATCGGCGTCATGACCATTGCCGCCACCATCGGCGCCGGCGGCCTGGGCGTGCTCATCCTCACCTCCATCAGCCGCAGCGACATGTCGATGCTGCTGGTCGGCGCCGTACTGGTCAGCCTGCTGGCGATCATCGCCGACCTGCTGCTGCAAACCCTGCAACGTGCCCTGACTCCAGAAGGACTGCGCTCATGATCGAACTGAAAAACCTCAGCAAGACCTTCAACGCCAACGGCAAGGACGTCAAAGCCGTCGACTCGGTGAACCTCACCGTCAACGAAGGCGAAATCTGTGTGTTTCTCGGCCCGTCGGGCTGCGGTAAAAGCACCACGTTGAAAATGATCAACCGCCTGATCAAACCTACCTCCGGCCAGGTGTTCATCAACGGCGAGGACACCACCGGGCTGGATGAGGTCACCCTGCGCCGCCATATCGGCTATGTGATCCAGCAGATCGGCC
The DNA here is from genome assembly GCF_059295255.1 of Pseudomonas sp. 8_5_2. Taxonomy (NCBI): domain Bacteria; kingdom Pseudomonadati; phylum Pseudomonadota; class Gammaproteobacteria; order Pseudomonadales; family Pseudomonadaceae; genus Pseudomonas; species Pseudomonas sp. 8_5_2. The sequence goes on along the minus strand of NZ_CM181238.1, from coordinate 972,018 downwards.
TGTTCCCCAACATGACCATCGAGGAGAACATCACCGTGGTACCGCGCCTGCTCGGCTGGGACAAGCAGAAGTGCCACGACCGCGCCCGCGAGCTGATGCACATGATCAAGCTCGAACCCAAACAGTACCTGCAGCGCTACCCGCGCGAGCTTTCCGGCGGCCAGCAGCAGCGTATCGGCGTGATCCGCGCCCTGGCAGCGGACGCGCCGGTGCTGCTGATGGACGAACCGTTCGGCGCGGTCGACCCGATCAACCGCGAGATGATCCAGAACGAGTTCTTCGAGATGCAACGGGCATTGAACAAGACCGTGATCATGGTCAGCCACGATATCGACGAGGCGATCAAGCTGGGTGACAAGATTGCCATCTTCCGCGCGGGCAAGCTGTTGCAGCTGGACCACCCGGACACCTTGCTGGCGCACCCGGTGGACGACTTTGTCAGCAATTTTGTCGGCCAGGACAGCACCCTCAAGCGCCTGTTGCTGGTGCGTGCCGAAGATGCAGCGGACAACGCGCCGTCGGTAAGCCCGGGGACGCCGGTGAGCGATGCGGTGGAACTGCTGGACGAGCACGACCGCCGCTATGTGGTAGTGACCGATGGGCAGAACAAGGCGCTGGGCTACGTGCGCCGGCGTGACATGCATCGCCAGCAAGGTACGTGTGGCGACTTCCTGCGCCAGTTCAATGCCACGGCCTCGCATGATGAGCATCTGCGCATCCTGCTGTCGCGCATGTACGAGTTCAACCGGGCCTGGTTGCCGGTGCTGGATGCCGAGCAGGTGTTCCTGGGTGAAGTGACCCAGGAGTCGATTGCGGCTTACCTGAGCTCGGGGCGCTCGCGTGGGGCCAAGACCAGCATTGTTTCGCCAGCCGAGGCGGTCGCGTCCTGATCCGAGAGCCTCTTCGCGGGTAAACCCGCTCCCACAGGGTAGGTGCAGAAGCCAAGACTTGCACCGGACCTGTGGGAGCGGGCTCACCCGCGAAGCAGGCGACGCGGTATCAGAACCCTACACTGGCCTGCACATAGAAGGTCCGCGGCTCACCCACATAGATGCCGGCATTGTTGTCGCTGGAGCGAGTGAAGTACTGTTTGTCGAACAGGTTCTTCACCCCCGCCGCCAGCTTCAGGTTGGACATCTGCGGCCCGAACTCATACCCGCCCCGGGCATGCCAGGTCACGTACCCCGGAATATCGCCATACTGCCCATCGGCACCAGGCTCGGTGATGTAGTCGCCGTTGAAGCTGCCGTCGGCGTTGATCCCGGTACCTGGCGCGCGCTGCTTCGACTGGGCGTAGGCATCCAGGTTCCAGGTCCAGCGGTTGACCGCGTAACGCACTCCGGCAGTAGCCACCTGGCGTGAATAGAACGGCAAGTCACGGCCCTTGAAGCCCGGGATCTCCCCTTCATAGGTGGCGCGGGTGAAGGTATAACCGCCGCTCACCGACAGCCCGTCAAGGCGCGGGTCCAGCCCGGCCAGGTCATAGCGCACTGACGCCTCGATACCCTGGTGCCTGGTGGCGCCAAGGTTGGTCCAGCCCACGTCATTGCTGATGTATTGCAACTCGTCATCAAAGTCGATGTAGAACGCTGTCAGTTCACCGGCAAACCCGCCATCGTCATAGCGCGTACCCACTTCATACGTCTTGGCTTTTTCCGGCTCCAGGCCATTGGCCGTGCTGTCGCCCGCACCACCCTGCCCCAGCTGGAAGTACTGCAGGCTGCCAAACGAGGTCTCGTAGTTGGCGAACACCTTCCACGCATCGGAGATGTGGTACATCACGCTGAGCGCCGGCAACGGCTCGTTGCTGGTGATGCTGCGGTTTTTCTCCGGCACCGGGCGGTTGTTGGCGTCCAGCACCGAGCGGTCGCGCCAGTCGGTGTTGATGTGCTCGAAGCGGATGCCCGGGGTGATCGTCCAGTTGCCCACGTCGATCTTGTCGTCGATGTAGTAGGCGCTGGCCTCGGTGCCGCCGCTGCGGTCCTGGAACACGTGACCATCGGACGTCGGGGTGGGGGTCGGCACATTGTCGATCAGCGCAAGGCGGGTCGACTGCTCGCGCATGGCTTCCTTGAGGTAGCGGTAGCCCACGCTGACTTCCTGGGTGGTCGGCCCGGCGAAGAAGATGCGCGACAGGCGTGGCTCGATGGCGAAGGTGTGGTAGTTGCGCGGGTATGACGACAGGGTTTTCATGTCGCGCGCGGCGATGGTGCTGCCGCGAAAGCTGTCGGTGTAGTACGTCAGCACCTCGAACTGGGTAGCGTCGTCGAGCTGGCGCTGCCACTTGAACGATACGTCCTTGCGCCGGCCGGCGAAGTAGTCGTAGTCGCGCAGCGACTGGTACGGGTTGCTGTCGTACTGGGCCTGGGTCAGCCCGCCGGGCATGTCGGCGCGGCCATCGTAATAATGAAAGTTGAGCCAGAACTCGTCGACATCGGTGGGCGCCCAGTGGGTCTTGAGGATGACGTCGTCGATGTCGTTGCCGTTGTTGCTCTCGCGGTAGCCGTTGCCATTCACCCCGGTGTAGAGCAGCGCAACGCCCATGCCGTTGTCTGCAGTGCCGCCGACGAACGCTGACTCGGTGTGCTTCCAGCCGCCGTGTTGGGAGGTTTCCAGGGTGGTGGACAGTTCGGCTGAGGCTTTCTCCGGGATCGCCCGGGTGACGAAGTTGATCACCCCGCCGACGTTCTGCGGGCCATAGCGCACCGAGCCTGCGCCGCGAACCACATCAATGCTGTCGAGGTTGCCGGATGAAATCGGCGCCATCGACAACTGCGGCTGGCCGTAAGGCGCAAAGGCCGCCGGAATGCCATCGATCAGTACCGTGGAGCGCGGCGACAACCGCGAGGTCAGGCCACGCACACCGACGTTCAACGACAGGTCGCTGCCGCCGGTGCCGTTGGAATCCTGTACCTGCACGCCAGGGATGCCGCGCAACACGTCGCGCACATTCATCGCGCCCTTCTCCACCATCGCCTCGCGGCGCACCACGGTGCGTGCGCCGGGGTGGTTCTGCACCACGCTCTGCTGGGCCTCACCCAGCCAGTCACCCACCACCTTGATGTCGGTGGGCGCCAGCTCCAGGCTGCCGCCGCCGAGGGCGTCAGCGGCCTGGGCCGGCTTGACCACCACCGTGCCCTGGGACATCTCGTAGGTCAGGCCGCTGCCTTGCAGCAACTGCTGCAGCGCCTGCTCGGGGGCCAGCCGGCCAGACACGGCCGGGGCCTGCTTGCCGGCAACCAGGTCGGGGCTGAAGAACAGCTGCAGGTTGGTCTGCTGGCCAAGCTGGTTCAGCGCCGAAGCCAATGGCTGGGCCTGGATCTGGATGGTGCCGGCCGCCGCTGCGGACTGGCTGTGGACGGCCACGGCACTGACTGCCAAGGCCAGCGCCAAGGCACGGAAGCGTGGGAAGGGCTTGTTATTGTTCACGTCGTCGAAACTTCCTGGAATGCGGGATAAACGCCAACCGCATGCAAATGTAAATGCTTGGCAGTTGCAGCTAGCGGGGAAGACGAACGAGCGGAAAAAAACCTGAATCTATTTCGCGATTATTTCTCGCGACCCGTCTTCATGGGCCTTGATGGCCACCGGCAGGATGCTCGGCAAGGCCCGCAGCAAGGCGTCGGTATCGTCGGTGCTGAAGGTGCTGGAAAGCCGCAACTGGGCGACTTTGCCGGGGGCGATCCATATCGGCTGGCTGCGATAGCGCGATGCTTCGGCCACCACCTCGGCGAGGGTGGCGTTGTCGAACACCAGCTTGCCCTGGCGCCAGGCGGTCACGGCATTGGTGTTGACCGTATAGGGTGCGGCCACCACGCCTTTTGCATCTATATATGAGCCCAGGCCAGCAGTCAGTCGCGCCAGCGAAGCGCCCTGGCCCTGCACCCGCACCGAGCCCTGCTCCACTGCCACGCGGGTAGCGGCCGGGTCGAGGCGTACATCAAAGCGGGTACCGGTGACGGTCACGCTGCCCTGGGCAGTGTCCACCACGAATGGCCGGCTGCTGTCGTGGGCGACGGTGAACATCACCTCGCCGGCACTCAGCCGGACATGCCGCTGGCCGGCGCTGAAATCGACCTGCAACTGCGTGCTGCCGTTGAGTTCGAGGTGCGAGCCGTCCGGCAATTCGACCTGGCGGCGCTCATTGAAGGCAGTCTGCAGGGTGTCTTGGTGATTCAGTTGCTGGTAGTGCCAGGCGCTCCAGCCCAGCCCCAATGCCAATACCGCCACACTAGCGGCCAACGCCTGGCGCAATAAACGCCGGCGCGGCAGCTGCTGCACCGGGTCCGGCTGGCATAGGGCCTCGAGGCGCTGACGAGGTATGAGGTCGGCGGCCTGCCAGACGCGGCTGAGATGGTCGAATTCTTCGCGGTGGCGCGCGTCGCTCTCCAACCAGGCACGTAACTGCTTCTGCAGCGCGGTATCACCGGGCGCGTCCTGCACGCGAACGAACCATGCGGCCGCCTGCTCGCGGACGGTATCGGTACCGGTACCGGGCTGTTTCATCGAAAAGGCCTCCTGACTCATCATGCCGACACATCCAGGTGCTCACGCAGATGCCGGAGCGTGCGGATCATATACTTTTCGACCATGTTCTTGCTCAACCCCATGCGCTGGGCAATCTCGGCCTGGGTCAGGCCTTCGAGCTTCTGCCAGATGAACACCTGCCGGCAGTTGAGCGGCAGCTCGGCCAGCGCCCGCTCGACGCTGTCGGCCAGTTCCAGTGCATGCACGTAAGCCTCCGGGTCGCTACTGCCGACAGCGCCGGCGTCGAACGCGTCCAGCTCAACTGCCTGGCGCCGGTCTTCGCGGCGAAAGCCGTCCACCGCAATGTTGCGGGCCGTCTGGTGCAGGTAGGCACGCGGCTGCTCAACCTGCTCACGCGGGTTTTCCAGCACCCGGACAAAGGCGTCATGGGTGAGGTCTTCGGCCTGCTGGCGATTGCGCAACTTGCGCGTCCAGGTGCCGATCAGCTCATGGTAATGGTCGAAGAAGCCTTTGTGTCCGGACACGATCAGGGCCGTCAGGGAGGCAGATAAGGGTGCGAATAGTAATGGTTCTCATAAAAACCGGCAATTCCGCCAGTCGGTAACAAAAAATTTATGACGGATTTCATGCACGGTCGTACAAAAAAATGTGGCCATAAATATGAACACCTGTGGCCATTTGGCGGGTGAACCTGCTGCCACTTCAATAGCGAAAACCCTGCGGGGGCGGGTTTACCCGCGCAGGGGTCAACGCGGTCCATTCCACAATTATTTACGCTTGAAACATCCCGGGGAACATCAGCCGGTCACACGAGTCGGTTATTCAAATGGCGGGTCGTCGATCCACGCCGATCGCGCCCGGATTGCCTGTTGATTCTGCATTCTTCACGCCCTAAAGTGCGCGCCGAACGTCCATGCTGGAAACGATCCATCCGGCTCAAGTACTGAGTAGGCGAACCAAAGTGGGGATACGGAGGACGTTCAGTTTGCAGCCACTTAAATTTACCGTTTGCCCATGGAGTCCCTGAGCATGTCGATCCAGGTTGAAGACTATTTCGCGCGTGACACCTTCCAGAAAATGAAGGCGTTCGCCGACAAGCAGGAAACCCCGTTCGTGGTCATCGACACCCAGATGATCAGCCAGGCCTACGACGACCTGCGCGCCGGTTTCGAATTCGCCAAGGTCTACTACGCGGTCAAGGCCAACCCGGCCGTTGAAATCATCGACCTGCTCAAAGAGAAAGGTTCGAGCTTCGACATCGCCTCGATCTACGAGCTGGACAAGGTGCTGGACCGCGGCGTCAGCGCCGACCGCATCAGCTACGGCAACACCATCAAGAAGTCCAAGGACATCCGCTACTTCTACGAGAAGGGCGTGCGCCTGTTCTCCACCGACTCGGAAGCCGACCTGCGCAACATCGCCAAGGCCGCGCCGGGCTCGAAAGTGTACGTGCGTATCCTGACCGAAGGTTCCACCACTGCCGACTGGCCGCTGTCCCGTAAATTCGGCTGCCAGACCGACATGGCCATGGACCTGCTGATCCTCGCCCGCGACCTGGGCCTGGTGCCTTACGGCATTTCCTTCCATGTGGGTTCGCAGCAGCGCGACATCAGCGTATGGGACGCAGCCATCGCCAAGGTCAAAGTGATTTTCGAGCGCCTGAAGGAAGAAGACGGCATCGAGCTGAAGCTGATCAACATGGGTGGCGGCTTCCCGGCCAACTACATCACCCGCACCAACAGCCTGGAAACCTACGCCGAAGAGATCATCCGCTTCCTGAAGGAAGATTTCGGTGACGACCTGCCGGAAATCATTCTGGAGCCAGGCCGCTCGCTGATTGCCAACGCCGGCATTCTGGTCAGCGAAGTAGTGTTGGTTGCACGCAAGTCGCGCACCGCCGTCGAGCGCTGGATCTACACCGACGTGGGCAAGTTCTCCGGCCTGATCGAAACCATGGATGAAGCCATCAAGTTCCCGATCTGGACCGAGAAGAAAGGCGAAACCGAAGAAGTGGTCATCGCCGGCCCGACCTGCGACAGCGCCGACATCATGTACGAAAACTACAAGTACGGCCTGCCGCTGAACCTGGCCATCGGTGACCGCCTGTACTGGCTGTCGACCGGTGCCTACACCACCAGCTACAGCGCAGTGGAATTCAACGGCTTCCCGCCGCTGAAGTCGTTCTACCTGTAATGCATAACGGGGCCGCGAGGCCCCGTTTTTGTTTATGTGCTGCCTGTGCTGGCCTCACTCCCCGCGCCGGTCAATCTCTTCGGCGTAGCGAGCCGCAAAGGCCATCAACACCGGCCCGGCCCCCTGCAAGGTGAACAATGCACTGCGCAGGAAATTCATGTTGCCCTCGACACAGGCCTGTTCCATCCAGCGCCCCGCCTCGGCCAGCTCACCGCGCTCGACCAGCACCAGCGCCAGGCTGAACATGCCGCGAAAATCCCCCGCCTCGGCCGAACGCCGGTACCAGCGCACCGCCCGCGCCGGGCTGGGTGCCGTGGCGATGCCTTGCTCAAGGTAGCGCCCGTACAGGTTCATCGACTTGGCATGGCCCTGCTGGGCAGCCTTCTCGTAACACATCAGCGCCTGCGCCTGGTTGGCCGGTACGCCACGCCCGGTTGCCAGCAGGTTGGCAAGGTTGTACAGGCCCCAGTCCAGGCCGGCATCTGCCGCCCGGGCATAGTGAATGGCGGCCTGGGACAGGTTCACCTCACCGCCCCAGCCATGCTCCAGGCAACGCCCGAGCATGTTGTGCGCCATGGCACTGCCGCCCTGTGCAGCAATGCCGAACCAGCGGCGGGCGACCCCGGCATCCGCCTCGATACCGCGCCCGTCGAGCAGGATCTGACCCAGCAGCGACTGCGCCTCGATCACGCCCTGCCCGGCTGCGGCGAGGATCGCCTGGGCAGCCTTGCCGGGGCTTTCTTCGAGCATGGCCTGCAAGCCAGCCACATCCACCACTTCTTCACGTCGTAACAGGTAGGACACGGTTCAGACCTCGGCCCAGCGGCGCAGCAGGTTGTGGTAGGTGCCGGTCAATTGCAGCAGCGAAGGGTGATCCGGCACATCGGCGGTCAGTTGCTGGATGGCGTTGTCCATCTCGAACAGCAGCGCCCGCTGGCTGTCCTCGCGCACCAGGCTCTGGGTCCAGAAGAACGCAGCATAGCGTTGCCCGCGGGTCACCGGGTTGACCTTGTGCAGGCTGGTGCCGGGGTACAGCACCAGGTCTCCGGCAGCCAGCTTGATCTGCTGCACGCCATAGGTGTCCTGGATCACCAGCTCGCCGCCGTCATAGCTGTCCGGGTCACTGAGGAACAGCGTGGAAGACAGGTCGGTGCGCACCCGTTCGGCGCTGCCCTTGGGCTGGCGCAAGGCGTTGTCGATGTGGAAACCGAAGTTGCCGCCTTCGCGGTAGCAGTTGATCAACGGCGGGAACACCTTGTGCGGCAAAGCCGCCGACATGAAGCGCGGGGTTTTCCACAGACGGTCGATCAGCGCAGTGCCTATCTCCTTGGCCAGCGGGTGGCCCTCCGGCAACTGCAGGTTGTGCTTGGCCTTGGCCGACTGATAGCCAGCCGTGATCTTGCCGTCGGCCCAGTCGGTCTGCTCCAGCGCCTCGCGGATACGGGCCAGTTCATCAGCCTCGAACAGGCCGGGGATGTGCAGCAGCATGTCGGAGTACCGTCAGGAAATCCAAAGGAGTCAATGATATTGATTCCCTTTTGCACTTCACAAGCCCCATTCGCCGCTTAAGACGTTTCAGCTTGATGAAACCGTAAAGGCAAATTGTAAAGATTGTAAATTCTTCACGAATGGTAACGAATCTCAATTGTTAGTCACAATTGCTTACATTAGTATCCGCCGCCACAACACCTTGGGGAAGGTCCTTAGCAATGCGCCAGTACGTACCATCTGCAGTGAGTTCGCCACGCCTGATCGTCACCGCTATCGGTGTAGCCCTTAGCGCTTCGTCGGTGTACGCCGCCGACCCGGCTGCCAGCAGCGCTGTCACCCTGGACGCGACCAGCGTCAACGGCAAGGCTGAACAGGCCAGCACCGACTACAAGGTGGAGAAGGCCGCCTCGCAGAAGTACACCGCGCCGCTGGTAGACACCCCGCGCTCGGTCACCGTCATCCCGCAGCAAGTGATCAAGGACACCAATGCCCTGACCCTGCAGGATGCCCTGCGCACGGTACCGGGCATTACTTTCGGTGCTGGCGAAGGTGGCAACCCGCAAGGCGACCGCCCGTTCATCCGCGGGTTCGACGCCCAAGGCGATACCTACCTCGACGGTGTGCGTGACACTGGCGCGCAAACCCGCGAAATTTTCGCCATCGAGTCGGTGGAAGTGGCCAAGGGCCCGAACTCGGCCATCGGTGGCCGTGGCGCTGCAGGCGGCACCATCAACCTGGTGAGCAAGCGCGCGCACCTGGGCAACTCGCTGGACGGCGCCTGGACCTGGGGCAGCGACCAGACCCAGCGCTATACCTTCGATGGCAACTACCAGTTCAGCGACACCGTTGCCGGCCGCCTGAACCTGATGACCCACGAAAGCAACGTAGCCGGCCGCGACAAGGTCAACTATGACCGTTGGGGCATTGCCCCGTCGCTGGCCTTTGGCCTGGGCACGCCGACCCGCGTCAACCTCGATTACTATCACCTGGAAAGCGACGACCTCCCGGATTCGGGGATTCCATACACCATCCCCACGGGTGGCAGCGCCGCACGTACATCGGCGCACCCAAGCAAGCCCTACGATGGCGGCGACAGCGACAACTTCTATGGCCTGACCGGGCGCGACTTCCGCAAGACCCGTGTGGACATCGCCACCTTTGCGATCGAACACGACCTGACCGACTCGCTGACCATCAAGAACACACTGCGTCACGGCAACAGCATGCAGGACTACATCCTGACCCAGCCTGACGACAGCAAGGGCAACGTCAACAACGGCAGCGTCTGGCGCCGCGCCAACACCCGCGTCGGCAACACCGCTACCACCACCAACCAGACCGACCTGTTTGGCGAGTTCTACGTGGGCGGCATGAAGAACAGCTTCTCGACCGGTATCGAGCTGAGCCGTGAAGAAAGCGACCGTTCGAGCTACACCGTCGACACCAATACCGGTGGTTCGACTGCCACAACTTGCAACCCGAGTCTGATCGGCGCGAACAGCGGCTACAACTGCACCTCGCTGAGCAACCCGAACCCGGATGACCCGTGGAACGGCAACATTGCGCGGAACTATGCCGGCACTGACACCAGCAGCAAGACACGCGCGATCTACGTGTTCGACACCCTCGAGCTGACGCCTGAGTGGCTGGTGAACATGGGCTTGCGCTATGACCACTTCGACACCGACTACAAGACCCACAACGCTGCCGGCACTACCACTGCCAAGGGCAAGGACGTCAGCGAGTTTGTGACCGGCCAGCTGGGCCTGGTATGGAAACCTGCTGAAAACGGCAGTATCTACGTGTCCTACGCTACTTCCGCGACCCCGCCAGGTGCCATGCTCGGCGAAGGCACGGAAGGAAACCCTCTGGGTGGTACGACAGACCGCAACGGCAATCTGCTGGCCAGCGACATGGAGCCGGAAGAAACCACCAACTACGAAATCGGTACCAAGTGGGACCTGCTGGACCAGCGCCTGTCGCTGACCGCCGCGCTGTTCCGCACCGAGAAGGAAAACGCCCGCGTCCAGGTGGACACCACCACCTACGAAAACGTCGGCGAAACCCGCGTGCAAGGTATCGAACTGTCGGCTAGCGGCAAGATCACCGACAAGTGGCAGGTGTTCGCCGGCTACACCTACATGCAGGCCCGCCAGATCGACGGTGGCCCATTGAACAAGGCCAATGACGGCAACCAGCTACCGAACACCCCGAACAACAGCGCCAGCCTGTGGACCACCTATTCCATCACGCCGAAGCTGACCATCGGTGGCGGTGCGTTCTACGTGGATGACGTGTACGGCAGCGTGGCCAACACCACCATGGTCGACAGCTACGTGCGTTACGACGCCATGGCTGCCTACAAGCTGACCAAGAACGTCGACCTGCAGTTGAACGTGCAGAACCTGACCAACGAGGTGTACTACGACAAGGCCTTCTCCACCCACTTCGCCAACCAGGCGGCCGGGCGGACTGCACTGTTGACCACCAGCGTGCACTTCTGATGTTGGCATGGGGTTGATCTGTTGACTGGGCTGCGCCTGTGCCGGCCCTTTCGCGGCTAAAGCCGCTCCCACGGGTACTGCACTGCTCTCGAACCCTGTGCAGTACCTGTGGGAGCGGCTTCAGCCGCGAAGAGGCCGGTACAGGCCAACCCGGTAAACAGCACCCGCGCTGCCCCGTTCATTCCAGTGAGCGGGGCTTTTGCGTATCAAGGCATAATGCACGCCGCGCAGGCAGCGGCAGAAACACAAGGTGATCATGTGGTGAAGAAGACGCTGTTCCAATTGCACTGGTTCTTTGGCATCACCGCTGGCCTGGTGCTGGCCGTGATGGGCATCACCGGCGCCCTGTACTCGTTTCAGGAAGAACTGCTGCGCGCATTCAATGCCGACGTACTCAAGGTAGAAGTCCGCGCCGAAGGCGTACTGCCACCGGCCGAACTGGTGCAGCGCGTCGAAGCCCAGCAACACGACAAGGTGTCGATGCTGTGGGTGGACGTACGCGAAGGCAACGCCGCACGAATCTTCTTCATGCCGGCACCGGGCGAACGTCGCGGCGAGCTGCGCTACGCCGACCCCTACACCGGCGAACTCAAGGGTGAAGTGGCCGGGCAAGGCTTCTTCAACCTCATGCTCAAGCTGCACCGTTTCCTGGCCATCGGCGACACAGGCCGGCAGATCACCGGCGCCTGTACCCTGATGCTGGTGTTCTTCTGCCTGTCCGGCTTGTACCTGCGCTGGCCGCGCAAGGCGCTGGACTGGCGCACTTGGCTGACCTTCGACTGGGCGAAGAAAGGCCGCGCCTTCAACTGGGACCTGCACGCCGTGGCCGGTACCTGGTGCCTGCTGTTCTACCTGTTGTTCGCCCTGACCGGCCTGTTCTGGTCCTACGAGTGGTACCGCGAAGGCCTGAACAAGCTGCTGGCCGACGCGCCGGCCGCCGGCCAGCAGCAAAAGCGCGGCGAAGGCCGTGGCCGCCACGGGCCGCAAAAGGTCGACAAGAACGCGCCGCCGCTGGTCGTCGACTACGACGCCATCTGGGCCAACCTCAAGGACGCCGCCGGCCCAGGCCTGGCCGCCTACAACCTGCGCCTGCCTCCGGTTGGCGGCCAGCCGGCCAACCTGTTCTACCTGCTGGACAGTTCCGATCACCCACGCGCCTTCAACACCCTGGTACTGGACCCGGCCACCGGCCAGGTGAAAAAACACGACCGCTACACCGACAAGTCCTTCAAGGCCCAGCTGCTGCAAAGCGTCTACGCCCTGCACGTCGGTGAATACTTCGGCCTGCCGGGACGCATTATCGTCACCATCGCCAGCCTGACCATGCCGCTGTTCTTCGTCACCGGTTGGCTGCTGTACCTCGACCGCCGCCGCAAGAAGCGCCAGGTCCGCGCAGCCCGCGGCAATGTCACAAGCAACACTGGCAGCAGCGACAGCTGGCTGATCGGTTTTGCCAGCCAGAGCGGCTTTGCCGAGCAGCTCGCCTGGCAGAGCGCCGGGCAGTTGCAGGCGGCCGGCCTGCCGGTGCAGGTACGCGCCTTGGCCGATCTGGCGGAAAGCGACTTGCGCCAGGCGCGCCGCGCGCTGTTCGTGGTCAGTACCTTCGGCGACGGCGAAGCGCCCGACAGCGCCCGCGCCTTCGAACGCAAGGTGCTGGGCCAGCCGTGGGCGCTGAACAACCTCAACTACGCCCTGCTCGCCCTGGGTGACCGCCAGTACCCGCACTTCTGCGGTTTTGCCCGCCGTCTGCAAGCGTGGCTGGGTGAGCGCGGTGCCAGCAGCGCGTTCAGCCCGGTGGAAGTGGACAATGCCGACCAGGCAGCCCTGCAGCAATGGCAGCAGGAGCTGGCGCAATTGACCGGCGCCCAGCCGGTGGCCGCCTGGCAGCCGCCAAGCTTTGGCAACTGGTCGCTGGTGCGCCGCGAACTGCTCAACCCGGGTAGCCAAGGCCAGCCGGTGTACCTGCTGGGCCTGCAACCGGAGCAACCCGCCAGCTGGGAAGCCGGAGACCTGGTGGAGATCCTGCCGCTCAATGGGCAGCCACGGATCGACGCTTTCCTCAACGGCATGGCGCTGGACGCCACTGCCCGGGTGCAGGTGAATGGCCTGGGCGAAACGCTGGCCCAGGCCTTGGTCGGGCGACAGTTGCCGACGCGACGTGATCACCTGATCGGCTTGCAGCCGCAAGCGCTGGTGGACGCACTGGTACCGATCGGCAGCCGCGAATATTCGATCGCCTCGATTGCCAGCGATGGTGTGCTGGAACTGATCGTGCGCCAGGAGCGCCACGCCGATGGCAACCTGGGCCTGGGTTCCGGCTGGCTGACCGAGTACCTGCCGCTGAACGGCACGCTAAGCCTGCGCCTGCGGCGCAACAGCGGCTTCCACCTGCCGGAAAGTGCCGCACCGATGATATTGATCGGCAATGGCACTGGCCTGGCCGGCCTGCGCAGCCTGATGCGGGCGCGGGTGAATGCGGGCGAGCAGCGCAACTGGCTGCTGTTCGGCGAGCGCAATCGCGCCCATGACCTGCTGTGCGCTGATGAGCTGCAAGGCTGGTTGGCCAGCGGCGACCTGGCACGCCTGGACTTGGCGTTTTCGCGGGATCAGGCCGAGAAAGTGTATGCGCAGGATGTGCTGCTGCAGCAGGCCGAGGAATTCAAACGCTGGGTGGCAGATGGCGCCTGTGTGTATGTCTGCGGCAGCCTGCAGGGGATGGCTGCGGGAGTGGATGCGGCGCTCAACGGTTTGCTTGGCGAGGCGGTTGTGCAGCAGCTGGTCGAGGATGGGCGATATCGGCGGGATGTGTACTGATCTGTAATAGATGTAGTTGGCCCTTTCGCAGCACAAGGCTGCTCCTACAGATGCAGCGCTTAACCTGTAGGAGCAGCCTTGTGCTGCGAAAGGACCGGCCCTGCTTTAGTGCAGCTCGAAGGTATCGGCATCCAGGTTGGCCGGGAACTTGGCCCGGTACGCCGCCAGCTCCGCCGCCCTCAACACGACGGTGAACACCCCGTCGGCCTCCCCCGCGCTGAGCAGGCTTTCACCCTGGAAGTCCAGCACCTGGCTATCGCCGGAATACGCAAAGCCCTTGCCATCGGTGCCCACCCGGTTCACCGCAGCCACAAAGCACAGGTTTTCGATGCCCCGCGCCGGCAGCAGCCTGTTCCAGTGCTGCCGGCGCGCCGCTGGCCAGTTGGCGGTGTACAGCAGCAGGTCGGTGTCCTGGGCGTCGCGGCTCCACACCGGGAAGCGCAGGTCGTAGCAGATCAGCGGGCGAATCCGCCAGCCCTTGAGCTCGAACTGCACCTGGCGCTCACCCGGTGTGTAGTGTTTGTGCTCGCCGGCCATGCGGAACAGGTGGCGCTTGTCGTAGTGCAGGATCTCACCGTCCGGGCGCGCCCACAGCAGGCGGTTGCGGTGGCTGCCGTCGGCGGCCTGGATGATCACGCTGCCCGTGATCACCGCGTTACGCTTCTTCGCCTGCGCCTTCAGCCATTTGTACGTCGGGCCGTTCTCCGGCTCGCACAGGCTTTCAGACTGCATTGAGAACCCGGTGGTGAACATTTCCGGCAGAACCACCAGGTCCACCTCGCCCACTTGCTCCAGCAGCACCTCGAAGTGTGCATAGTTGGCTTCGCGGTCGTGCCAGGCCAGGGTGGTTTGCACCAAAGCGACTCTCAGGTTAGGCAAGGTACTTAGATCGCGCATAATTTTTCCGCTGCCTGGCGCAGCGTCTCCTCTCGTTTGGCAAAGCACAGGCGTACCAGGCGTTGCTCGGGGATGGGTTGCTGGTAGAACACCGATACCGGGATGGTCGCCACGCCGTGCTCGCGGGTCAGCCACAGCGACATGTCGACATCATTCAGGTCCGGACGGATCTGCGAATAGTCCACCAACTGGAAATACGTACCCGTCGTGCGGGTGAAGCTGAAGCGCGAGCCTTCCAGCAAGCCGCAGAACAGGTCGCGCTTGGCCTGGTAGAAGGCTGGCAGTTCATCGATATGCTCGGGGTGCTCAGCCATGAAATCGGCCAGGGCGCACTGCAATGGCGTCACGCCGCAGAAGTTGACGTACTGGTGCACCTTGCGCAACTCGGCGGTCAACGCCGGCGGGGCGATCACGTAGCCGGTCTTCCAGCCGGTAACGTGGTAGGTCTTGCCGAACGAACTGACCACGAAGGCCTTCTGGTACAGCTCATCATGGGCCAGCACGCTGGCGTGGCGCACGCCGTCATAAACCAGGTGCTCATACACTTCATCGCTGACCAGGTAGATATCGCGTTCGGCAATCAACCGGGCCAGCTGGTCGAGGTCTTCACGGGTGATCAACGCACCGCTGGGGTTGTGCGGCGAGTTGAGGATGACCATGCGTGTGCGCGGGCTCAGGGCGTCACTGAACTTCTGCCAGTCGATACGGAAGCTGCCGTCGCTCAGTTGCACATGCACGCAACGGCCACCGGCCAGCTCCACAGATGGCTCGTAGCTGTCGTAGCAAGGGTCGAAGACGATCACCTCGTCACCGGCATGGATCAGCGCCTGGATCGCGCAGAAGATCGCCTCGGTGGCGCCGGGGGTGATGGTCACTTCCTGGTCGGCATCCACCCTAGCCCCGTACAAGCGCTCGACCTTGGCCGCCACTTGCTGGCGCAGGGCTGGCAGGCCGGTCATCGGCGAGTACTGGTTATGCCCGGCGGCCACATGTCGGCCTACGGCATCGAGCAGTGCCTGCGGGCCGTTGAAGTCGGGGAAACCTTGCGAAAGGTTCAACGCGCCGGTTTGCACGGCGAGCTGGGACATGGTGGTGAAGATGGTCGTGCCGACATTCGGCAGTTTGCTGCGGATCATGGAGCCCTCTTTCCTGGGGTGTATCCGGCACGGGGTGGAGTCCGAGCATAGCGGATCGAGCAGTCAGGAAAAAGGTTGAAACAATGGGGGTATTGCGCTGGATCAAAGGGCCGTCTGTACAGAGCAGGCCCTTTCGCCAAGTTCATCATGGGCAACGGTAAACAACCGATCAGCGCCGCCATCAGCTCGTCCTCACACGACTCATCTCACCCTGAGGAGGCTGATCAACACGAACATTCGAATTAGCCTGTTGAGCTTTGGCACTAACTACCAACATAGCTTGTTCGGCCTTAACATTGAGTTTTGCTTCATTTACTGCCCATTGATAAGCCGAAGAGTCTAACTTTGCATCAATACCATCTTGAAATTCGGCATAACCCGAGAGGTAGAGTTTCACAAAGTGTTTAATAACTTCCTCGTGACCAATGTACTTATCTTTACCTATCTTTTTCCCCAGCCATGCAAAAGCAGGCCCTCCCTCCACATAGGCTTCTTGAATCCCTAGCTTGGCCGCGGAAGCGATAGCCTGCCCATCCTTCAGTTTCGTCCTTTCGCCAAGGTCGATCACGCTTCTATAATACGCCGCCATTTTTTCGTTAGAATTTTTGACGACCTTAAGATTCGCTCTCAACTTATTTAGATGACGCGTTTCAATATGACCACTAGGATCTGTCTTGTTGATCGGATCATTCCTGCAGTAGCCATAAGCATTGAGAACATGAAAGGGTGAAATACTATCAGGCGAGATGAACCGCATCGTGCCAGGATTGTAGGCACGATAACCATTACCTAACAAATATAGCGCCATCCCCGAAAGCAAGTACTCTCCATTGAAACCTAGCTGAGTCGCCTCAGACAAGGTTCCAAACCTCCGACCGTAAGGTGTATACCGGAACCCCAACAACTTATTTTCGCTCGCAGCCACGCTCACGGTCCCGCTGAGTTCGCAAGCGAGCAATGATGCTGGAGAACCGTCACCAGAACGATCACACAAAATCACTTCTTTCGTACGCACATAGCGCGATGCACGCTCACTCGCTACAACACTGACCAAGGTATTTTCTTGATAGAAGAAACTCGCTGCCATGTTGATTATCTCCAACATCAATGGAATGGTTTGCGAGGTAATTTCCCACGTTCATCCGAGAAGGGAAACTGGTAGAAATGACATACGGCACAGGGCACCTTTGTGCATAGCCGATTTTTTTGGGGGGGAAGTTCGAAACCATGAGGGTATTGCGCTGGATCAAAGGGCCTCTTCGCGGGTGAACCCGCTCCTACACAGATCGCACAGTCTTAGAGGAC
The DNA here is from genome assembly GCF_059295255.1 of Pseudomonas sp. 8_5_2. Classification (NCBI taxonomy): domain Bacteria; kingdom Pseudomonadati; phylum Pseudomonadota; class Gammaproteobacteria; order Pseudomonadales; family Pseudomonadaceae; genus Pseudomonas; species Pseudomonas sp. 8_5_2. The sequence goes on along the minus strand of NZ_CM181238.1, from coordinate 955,190 downwards.
AGCGGAGTACCTGTGGGAGCGGGCTCATCGAGGCGTCGAACCGCCGCGAAGAAGCCGACGCACAATCAGCGCTTGTCGCGGCGCTTCTTCTCGGCCTTCTTGTGGTGCGACATCAGGCGGCGCTTCTTGTTGACCTGGCGATCGGTGAGGGTGTTCTTCTTGCCCTCGTACGGGTTCTCACCGCCCTTGTACTCAATGCGGATCGGCGTACCGACCAGCTTCAGCACCCGGCGATAGGTGTTTTCCAGGTAACGCGAGTACGACTTGGGAATCTTGTCGGTCTGGTTACCGTGGATCACGATCAGCGGCGGGTTGGCACCCCCCAGGTGGGCATAGCGCAGCTTGATGCGGCGACCGTTCATCAGCGGTGGCTGGTGCTCGCTCACGGCGTCTTCGAGGATCTGCGTCAGGCGGCTGGTCGGCCAGCGGGTGACCGCCGACTTGAACGCGGCCTGTACCGACTTGTACAGGTTGCCCACGCCGGTGCCGTGCAGGGCGGAAATGAAGTGGATGTCGGCGAAGTCGACGAAGAACAGCCGGCGCTCCAGCTCGGTCTTCACGTAGTCGCGCTCACCCGGCTCCATGCCATCCCACTTGTTCAGGGCGATGACGATGGCACGGCCGGCTTCCAGGGCGAAGCCCAGCAGGTTCAGGTCATGGTCCACCACACCTTCGCGGGCGTCCATGACGAAGATCACCACGTTGGCGTCCTTGATCGCCTGCAGGGTCTTCACCACCGAAAACTTCTCGACTTCCTCGTGGATCTTGCCGCGCTTGCGCACGCCCGCGGTGTCGATGAAGGTGTACTTGTCGCCATCGCGCTCGAACGGGATGTAGATACTGTCGCGGGTGGTGCCTGGCTCGTCGTAGACCACCACACGCTCTTCACCGAGCATGCGGTTGACCAGGGTCGACTTGCCGACGTTCGGCCGGCCGATGATGGCGATCTTGATGCCATCTTTCTCGCTCGGGCCGGGGATGCGTACCGCTTCCTCGCCTTCGGCGACTTCCTGATCGAGCGATTCCTCTTCGGCATCACGCGGCAGGTGACCGAGCACGGCTTCCATCAGGGCGTTGATACCACGGCCCTGGGAGCCCGCCACCGGAATGGCGTTGCCCATGCCCATCGGCGAGAACTCGGCGCGGGCAACGTCCGGGTCGATGTTGTCGATCTTGTTGGCCACCAGAATAGCCGACTTGTTCCGCTTGCGCAGGTGTTCGGCGATCATCTGGTCTGCCGCCGTCATGCCCGCGCGGGCATCGACCAGAAACAGCACATGATCAGCTTCTTCGATGGCCATCAGCGACTGCTCGGCCATCTTCTCGTCCATGCCCACTTCGTCACCGGTGATACCGCCAGTGTCGATCAGGATGAAGGAACGACCCTGCCAGCTGGCATCACCATACTGGCGGTCACGGGTCAGGCCAGACAGGTCACCGACGATGGCATCGCGGGTCTTGGTCAGGCGGTTGAACATGGTGGATTTGCCGACGTTCGGGCGGCCCACCAGGGCAATTACGGGAACCATCGGCTCTCCACTCTCGAATTCTTGAAAATACAAAGGCCGCTGCAAGGCAGCGGCCGGAGGTCTGGCGGCGTGTCCTACGCCGCGGCTTGAAGCCCGCCAAGGCTTCAAGCATAGCTTCAGCGGATGGTCAGTGCCTCGAGCTTGCCGCTGTTGCCGAATACATAGATGGTGTCGCCGACCACAAGTGGGCGGGCGCGCAGGCCATCGCTGTCGATACGCTCACGGCCGACAAAGCGGCCATCGACCTGGCTCAGCAGGTGCAGGTAGCCCTCGAAGTCACCCACGGCCACGTAGCTGGAAAACACTTCCGGTGCCGACAGCTGACGGCGGGCCATGGTGTCGTTGGTCCACAGGGCGCTGGAAGAACGCTCATCGACGCTCTCGACGTTACCCGAGGCTTCGCTGACGTAGACGTTACCGTAGCCCTGGGCGACACCCACGTAGCTGGAAGCATCACGCTGCCAGAGCACACGGCCGCTTTCCAGGTCCAGGCCCGCTACGCGGCCCTGGTAGGTGCTGACGTACAGGGTACCACCAGAAAGCAGCAGACCACCGTCGATATCGACCACACGGTCCAGCTCGGAACGGCCCTGCGGGATGGCCACGCGGCTTTCCCACACAGGTACGCCGTTGTTGATATCCACCGCCACCACCTTGCCGGTGGACAGGCCGGCAACCGCCAGACGATTGGTGGCAATCGGAGCACCGGTGCCACGCAGGGTCAGCACGGCCGGAGTGCTTTCGTAGATCCAGCGGCGATCGCCAGTGGCGGCATCCAGGCCGATCAGGCGATCGTCCTGGGTCTGCACCACCACCACATCACCGTTGTTGGCCGGCGGGGCCAGCACTTCGCTGGTCACGCGCGAACGCCAGCGTTCTTCACCGGTGGTCGAGTCCAGGGCGATGACTTCCCCCTTGAGGGTACCGAGCATGACCAGGCCGTAGCCCACGCCGACAGCGCCGGAAACCTGCAGCTCCAGGTCCTTTTTCCACACAACGTCACCGGTGATGCGGTCCAGGGCGAAGACTTCGCCGTTGACGTCGGAAGCGTAGATGCGGTCGTTTTCGATGGCCGGTACCAGGGTGTTGTAGGTTTCACCCTGGCCGTCGCCGATCGAACGGCTCCACTGCTTCTTCAGCACCACTTCCTCGGTGAACTTGGTCAGCTCGGCCGGTGGCAGTTCCTTCTTGCTGTTGCTGCTGCAACCCGCGGCCAGTACGGCCAGGGTCAGCACTGCTGCTTGTTTCCAACCGATCACTTACGCGTCCCCTTTGGCCAGGTCATCCAGCTTCAATTGCAGGCCACCGACCGCCGCCTCATCGGACAGCGCAGCCTTGGCTTTTTCGTAAGCGCTGTGCGCATCGTCGGCGCGACCCAGCTGTACCAGCAGGTCACCCTTCAATTCTTCGCGGCTGGCCAGGAAGGCCTTGTCGGCGTCGCCATCAAGCAGCTTGAGGGCGTCCTCGGCCTTGTTCTGGGCAGCCAGCACACGCGCCAGGCGCTGGCGCGAAATCTCGCCCAGGGTCACATCGGCCGGCTTGTCCAGCACGCTTTTCAGCTCGGCAGCGGCGTCGTCGAGCTTGCCGCTCTCGACCGCGACCTTGGCCACGAACAGGCTGCCGTACTGGGCGTAGGCGGTACCACCGAAATCGCTCTTGAGCTTGCCGGCCAGTTCCGCCACCTTGGTGGTATCTGGCTGGCCAGTCGGCGTCAGGCTGGTCTCAAGCAAGGCCTGATACAGCTGCGAGGCACCTTGGGACTGGTTGTTCTGGTACTTGTGCCAGGTGTTCCAGCCCAGCACCACCACGCCAGCCAGCAATGCGCCTGTCAGCAGCGGCTTGCCGTTGCGGTTCCACCAGTCCTTGACCCCTGCCAGGTCATCATCATCGGTACTCGACACCCCAATACTCCTTTTCGCCTATTCGTTGTTGAACCGCGTTACGCCTGAGCGATCGCGGTTTCCAGGTGCTCTGCAAGAGCATCCCAGGCAATGTTCTGTTGTTCGCCCTGGCCACGCAGGGGCTTCAAGCCGATTTCCTGCTTTGCCAGCTCGTCATCGCCGAGGATCAAGGCGAACAGTGCGCCGCTCTTGTCGGCTTTCTTGAACTGGCTCTTGAAGCTGCCACCGCCGGCATTGACCGCCAGGCGCAGGCCCGGCAAACGGTCGCGCAGGCTTTCGGACAAGCGCAGGCCGGCCAGCTCCGCCTGCTCGCCAAAGGCGCACAGGTAGACGTCGATCTGACGGCTGATGGACGCAGGTACCTTGCCCAGGGTTTCCAGCAGCAGGATCAGACGCTCGATACCCATGGCGAAACCGACGCCCGTGGTCGGCTTGCCACCCATCTGCTCGACCAGGCCGTCGTAGCGGCCGCCGGCGCACACCGTGCCCTGGGCGCCGAGCTTGTCGGTGACCCACTCGAACACGGTCTTGCTGTAGTAGTCCAGGCCACGCACCAGCTTGGTGTTGATCACGAACGGAATGCCGGCGGCGTCCAGGCGAGCCTTGAGGCCCTCGAAGTGCACGCGCGATTCTTCGTCCAGGTAGTCTTCCAGCTTCGGCGCGCCGACCAGCACGGCCTGGGTGTTCTGGTCCTTGCTGTCGAGGATGCGCAACGGGTTGCTCTTCAGGCGGCGCTGGCTGTCTTCGTCCAGCTGCTCCAGGCGCGCCGAGAGGAACTCGACCAGCGCATCACGGTAGCGCGCACGGGCTTCGCTGGTACCCAGGCTGTTGAGCTCGAGCTTGACCGCGTCCTGGATGCCAAGCAGGCCCCACAGGCGCCAGGTCAGCATGATCAGCTCGGCATCGATGTCCGGGCCATCGAGGTTGAACACTTCCACGCCAATCTGGTGGAACTGGCGATAGCGGCCCTTCTGCGGGCGCTCGTGGCGGAACATCTGGCCGATGTACCACAGCTTCTGCACCTGGCCGTTGCCGGTGATGCCATGTTCGAGCACGGCACGCACACAAGCGGCGGTACCTTCAGGGCGCAGGGTGAGCGAATCGCCGTTGCGGTCCTCGAAGGTGTACATCTCTTTTTCGACGATGTCGGTAACTTCACCGATAGAGCGCTTGAACAGCTCGGTGAACTCGACGATCGGCGTGCGGATCTGGCTGTACCCGTAGGTGTCCAGCAGCCCGGCCACGGTGCCTTCGAAGTAGCGCCACAGCGGCGACTGTTCTGGCAGGATGTCGTTCATGCCACGGATGGCTTGCAGCGATTTGCTCACGAATAGTCCTTACGAATTCTGTGTGTCAGCCACGGGCGATCAGCGCCGCGTCGGCTTCGACCTTTTCGGCGGCCTTCTGACGGATGAGTTTTTCCAGCTCATCCACCAGGTTGTCATTGGTCAGCTTCTGCGCCGGCTTGCCATCGATGTAGATCAGGTTCGGCGTACCGCCGGTCAGGCCGACATGGGCTTCCTTGGCTTCGCCGGGGCCGTTTACGACACAACCGATCACCGCTACGTCCAGCGGCACCAGCAGGTCTTCCAGGCGCCCTTCCAGCTCGTTCATGGTCTTGACCACATCGAAGTTCTGCCGCGAACAGCTCGGGCAGGCGATGAAGTTGATGCCACGCGAACGCAGGTGCAGCGACTTGAGGATGTCGTAGCCGACTTTCACTTCTTCGACCGGGTCGGCCGCCAGCGAAATGCGGATGGTATCGCCGATGCCCTCGGCCAGCAGCATACCGAGGCCGACGGCGGATTTCACCGTCCCCGACCGCAGGCCACCGGCTTCGGTGATGCCCAGGTGCAGCGGTTGCACAATCTGTTTGGCCAACAAGCGGTAGGCCTCGACGGCCATGAACACGTCGGAGGCCTTGACGCTGACCTTGAAGTCCTGGAAGTCCAGGCGGTCGAGGTGCTCGACGTGCCGCAAGGCCGACTCGACCAGCGCGGCTGGGGTCGGTTCGCCGTACTTCTTCTGCAGGTCTTTTTCCAGGGAACCGGCGTTGACGCCGATACGGATCGGAATGCCACGGTCACGCGCGGCATCGACCACCGCCCGCACACGGTCTTCACGGCCGATGTTGCCCGGGTTGATACGCAGGCAATCGACGCCAAGCTCGGCCACACGCAGGGCGATCTTGTAGTCGAAGTGAATGTCGGCGACCAGCGGCACACTGACCAGCTGCTTGATCTTGCCGAACGCTTCGGCGGCGTCCATGTCAGGTACCGAGACCCGCACGATGTCCACGCCGGCATCGACCAGGCGCTGGATTTGCCCGACGGTGGCGGCCACATCGTTGGTGTCGGTATTGGTCATGCTCTGCACCGCGATGGGCGCATCACCACCCACCGGCACATTGCCGACCCATATTTTGCGGGATTCGCGACGTTTGATCGGAGATTCACCGTGCATGACTTACTGTCCCAACTTCAGGCGAGCGGTCTCGCCACTGGTGAACGGGGCAACATCGACGGGCTGGCCGTTGTAGCTGACCTGGGCGCCACGGGCAAAGCCCAGGCGTACCGCGAACGGCGGCTTGCCGGTCAGCTCGAGGTTGTCCCCCTTGCGCTTGATGGCGCTGAACAGCACCTTGCCGTTGCCGTCGCTGACCTGGGTCCAGCAATCGGCGACGAACTGGATCGCGACCTTGGCGCTGCCTGCCGGCACTGCGGCAGGCTCGGCGGCGGCCACGGCTGGCGCCGGCGCGACGGCAGCGGGCGCAACAGGGGCAGGCGCCGGGGTAGCAGGTGCCGGGGTCGCAGCAGGTGCTGCTTGCTCCGGGGCCTGTTGAGCAGGCGCTGCGGCAACGCTTGGCGCAGGGCTGGCAGGTGCCTGCTCGGCGGCAGCGGCAGGCTGGCCGTCGGCGCCCTGTTCCAGCGACAGCGGCGCGCTTTCGGGCTGCTGGCCAACCGAGACGGCCTGGTCTTCAGGCTCATCGAGCGGGTGAATCTGGGTGGTGCCGTCGGCACTTTCGACTTCGACGTGCTCCAGGGCGATCTTGGCCAGGTCCTTGCCACGCAGGCTGCCCTGGTCCTGCCACCAGAAGAACCCGCCACCGACCACGACCACCAGCAGCAGCAGGCTGACGCCGCGCAGGATGTTGTGCGACAGGCGTACCGGCTCTTCGATACGGCCCAGCGAATGCACGTCACTGCCTTTGGCGTGGGTACCGGTGTAGCGGTCGAAGGCGTCGACCAGGGCGGCCTGGTCCATGTCCATCAGCTTGGCATAGGCGCGAATGTAGCCACGGGCGAAAGTATGCCCGGGCAGCTTGTCGAAGGCGCCGGTTTCCACGTGGTTCAACGAACTGACAGTGAGGTTGAGCTTGCGGGCCACCTCGGCTTGAGACCAGTCCCGTTTCTCACGGGCCAGGCGCAAAAGCTCACCGGGGTTCTGGCCAGGCGCTACTGCTACTTCGGGATGCGCGGCGTTCATCGTTGCTCCGACAGGTATTGCTGATATTCCGGCGTACCGGGATAAAGTCGTTGTAATTGCTGGCCAAGCTCGGCCAATGTGCCCTGCTCGTCGAATACCCTGGCAAGGCGGCTACCCAGCAGCAGGCTACGGGCGTCGTGGTCGCTCAACTGGCTGAAACGATCGTAGTAGTCCCGGGCCGGCACATAATGCCTGTTTTCGTAGGACAACTCAGCCATTTCCAGCAACGCTTTCGGTTGCCGCTGGTTGAGTTGCAAAGCTTTGAGCAGATACGTGTGCGCCTGGTCGCGGCGCTCGAGCCTCAGGGCAGTCAGGCCCAGGTTCTCGTACACGCGTGAACGCTCAGGATACAGGGTATCGGCACTGGCCAGCAGAAACATCTGCTCGGCCTCGGCAAATTGCCCCTGAGCATAAAGGAAACTGCCGTAATTGTTGCGCATTCGCGTGCTGGCGCTGTTTATTTGCAGGGCCTTGCGAAAGTGCGCTTCGGCGAGCGCTGGCTCCCCCTCGGCCTGAAACACCAGCGCCAGGGCGGCGTGGGCGTCGGCATCCCGCTCATTCAGGGCCAGGGCCTTGCCCAACGGCGCCTTGGCCTGCTCGGTCAAACCCTGCTGCAAATAACCCAGGCCTAGCTGCACATACGCCCGCCCTGCCTCTGCCCTGCCCTGGCGGCTGGCCAGGGGGTCGCCCGTGCCACCCGACACGCAGCCGGCCAGCAGCAAAAGCGCAAGGATCGACAGCGCGGCGCGCAGGCTCATGGGCAACGTCCCGGTCAGTGGCTGGCGGCGCTGTCTTGCAGCTCGACGTCTGCGGAAAGCTGACGTACGGCGATGTAGCGCTCACTGCGACGGGTGCGGTCGTTGACCTGGCCAACCAGCTGGCCACAGGCGGCGTCGATGTCCTCGCCACGGGTGGTGCGGGTGGTGACGTTGAAACCAGCGTGGTGCAGCAGGTCCTGGAAGCGACGAATGGCGTTGTTGCTTGGCCGCTCGTAGCCCGAATGCGGGAACGGGTTGAACGGGATCAGGTTGATCTTGCACGGCACGTCGCGCAGCAGCTCGACCATCTGCGCGGCATGCTCGGGCTGGTCGTTGACGTCCTTGAGCAGGGTGTACTCGACAGTGAGGACACGCTTGCCACCCAGGGTGGCCATGTAACCCATGCACGATTCCAGCAGCACTTTCAGCGGGTACTTCTTGTTGATCGGTACCAGCTTGTTGCGCAGCTCGTCGTTCGGTGCATGCAGCGACAGGGCCAGCGACACGTCGATGTGCTTGGCCAGTTCGTCGATCATCGGCACCACACCCGAGGTGGACAGGGTCACGCGACGCTTGGAAATGCCATAGCCCAGGTCATCCATCATGATTTTCATGGCAGCGATGACGTTGTCGAAGTTCAGCAGGGGCTCGCCCATACCCATCATCACCACGTTGGTAATCGCGCGGTCGACTTTGGCAGGAACGGTCCCGAAGGATTTGTTCGCAAGCCACACCTGGCCAATCACTTCGGCGGCGGTGAGGTTGCTGTTGAAGCCTTGCTTGCCGGTGGAGCAGAAACTGCAGTCCAGGGCACAGCCGGCTTGCGACGAAACGCAGAGCGTGCCGCGGTCGTCGGTAGGTATGTAGACGGTTTCGACACAGCTGCCGGAGGCAACGCGGATCACCCACTTGCGGGTGCCGTCGGCGGAAATGTCTTCACTGACCACTTCCGGTGGTCGAATTTCGGCAACGGCCTCGAGCTTTTCGCGCAAGACCTTGCCGACGTTGGTCATGGCCGCAAAATCGGACACGCCAAAATGGTGAATCCATTTCATCACCTGGCCGGCACGGAAGCGTTTTTCCCCGATCGAGTCGAAGAATTGTTCCATTTCCGGCTGGGTCAGACCCAACAGGTTGATTTTGCCAGTAGATGTCGTCATGGATTCACCCTCACCCGTAAGCTTTCGCTTAGCGAGTGGTTACCTCGGTAGCAGCGAAGAAGTAAGCGATTTCGCGAGCAGCAGCAGCTTCGGAGTCCGAACCGTGTACGGCGTTGGCGTCGATCGACTCGGCGAAGTCAGCACGGATGGTGCCGGCAGCAGCTTCTTTAGGGTTGGTAGCGCCCATCAGCTCACGGTTCTTGGCGATGGCGTTCTCGCCTTCCAGCACCTGAACAACAACCGGACCGGAAGTCATGAAAGCAACCAGGTCACCGAAGAAGCCGCGCTCGCTGTGCTCGGCGTAGAAGCCTTCGGCTTCGGCTTTGGACAGTTGCTTGATTTTCGAGGCAACGATTTTCAGGCCGGCGTCTTCGAAGCGGGTGGTGATCTTGCCGATGACGTTTTTGGCAACGGCGTCAGGCTTGATGATCGAGAAAGTACGTTGAACAGCCATGGAAAACTCCAGAATTTGAGTGTTACGAAAAATTAAACCCGCGAATTATACGCGGGTTCCAGGGGATTGCCTAACCTGCAGTGTCACGCTTAGTCGGCTTCGTCTATCCAGGCCGCCTGGATGGCCTCGAGCACTTTCTCACCGCCGCGTGACGGATCGTCGCTGAACTCTGGCAAAGCCAGCACCCAACGGTGCAGATCGACGAAATTCACATATCTAGGATCGGTGTCCGGCCGGCTTTCTGCAAGCTGGATGGCGATCTCAAGTACATCAACCCATTTCAGACTCATGCGCGATCCTCAGTGCGGCGCTTCAGCAGCGTGGTTGAGCGAATACTTGGGGATCTCGATGGTCAGGTCCTGATCAGCCACGACCACCTGGCAGCCCAGGCGCGATTGCGCCTCCAGGCCCCAGGCCTTGTCCAGCATGTCTTCTTCCAGCTCGTCGGCTTCTTCCAACGAATCAAAACCCTTGCGCACTACGCAGTGGCAGGTGGTGCAGGCCTTGACGCCGCCGCAGGCGCTTTCCATCTCGATGTGATGGTCGTGGGCCAGTTCCAGGATGTTGGTCCCGGTCGGCACCTCCACGGTCAGCCCCTCGGGGCAGAACTTCTCATGCGGCAGGAATGTCACCAGCGGCATCGATTACTCCTCGATCTCATTCAGGTTGCGCCCGGCCAGTGCGGCTTTGACCGTCGAATCAAGGCGACGGGCGGCAAATGCATCGGTCACCTGCGACAGACGCTTGGTCTGTTGCTCGATGGCTGCGCCATCGGTGCCGGCCAGCAAATCACGTAGTTCTTGCATCTGGAATTCGATTGCGTCGCGCTCGTCGCTGCTCAGCAGGCGCTCGCCGTCGGCGTCCAGGGCGCCCTGTACCGCTTCGAGCAGGCGCTCGCCGTCCACCTGGTGCTCGCGCAACTGGCGGGCATGCTTGTCGGAACCTGCGTGTTCGAACGAGTCCTTGAGCATGCGGGCGATTTCGCCGTCGGTCAGGCCATAGGACGGCTTGACCTGGATGCTGGCTTCCACGCCCGAGCCCAGTTCGCGGGCCGCGACGCTGAGCAGGCCGTCGGCATCGACCTGGAAGGTGACGCGGATTTTCGCCGCGCCGGCAACCATCGCCGGAATGCCGCGCAGCTCGAAGCGCGCCAGCGAGCGGCAGTCGCTGATCAGCTCGCGCTCGCCCTGCAGCACGTGGATCATCATGGCCGACTGGCCATCTTTGTACGTGGTGAACTCCTGGGCACGCGCCACCGGAATGGTAGTGTTGCGCGGAATCACCTTCTCCATCAGGCCGCCCATGGTCTCAAGACCCAGCGACAGCGGGATGACATCGAGCAGCAGCAGTTCGCCACCTTCACGGCGGTTGCCGGCCAGGGTGTCGGCCTGGATGGCAGCACCGATAGCCACCACCTGGTCGGGGTCGATCGAGGTCAACGGGGTACGGCCGAACAATCCGCCCACCGCTTCACGCACACGCGGCACGCGGGTCGAACCACCGACCATGACCACCGCGCTGACTTCTTCCAGCTCGACGCCACTGTCGCGCACGGCGCGGCGGCAGGCCTTGAGGCTGCGGGCGACCAGGGGTTCGATCATGGCCTCGAAGGCGGCGCGGCTGAGCTCGCCCTGCCAGGCGCCATGGCTGACGCTGACCACGTCGGCGTCGGTGAGGGCTTCCTTGGCAGCGCAGGCGGTTTGCAGCAGCGCCCGCTGGGTGGCCGGGTCCAGGTCGGACGACAACCCCGCCTGGTCGATGATCCAGCTGGCCAGCGCATGGTCGAAATCGTCACCGCCCAGAGCGGTATCACCACCGGTGGCCAGCACTTCGAACACGCCAGCAGTCAGGCGCAGGATGGAAATATCGAAGGTACCACCGCCCAGGTCATAGATGGCCACCACGCCTTCGGCATTCTGGTCCAGGCCATAGGCCACGGCAGCTGCAGTCGGTTCGTTGAGCAGGCGCAGCACGTTGAGACCGGCCAGGCGTGCAGCGTCCTTGGTGGCTTGGCGCTGAGCATCGTCGAAATAGGCCGGCACGGTGATCACCGCGCCCACCAGCTCGCCACCCAGGGTGGCTTCGGCGCGCTCGCGCAGTACCTTGAGGATGTCGGCGGACACTTCCACCGGGCTTTTCGGGCCCTGGACCGTTTCGATGAACGGCATGTGCGACTCACCGCCAATGAAGCGGTACGGCAGCTGCTCGCCCAGTTGCTTGACGTCGGCCAGGCCGCGCCCCATCAGGCGCTTGACCGAAAGCACGGTGTTCAGCGGGTCAATGGACGCGGCATCGCGCGCAGCCTGCCCCACCTCGTTGCGCCCTTCGAGGTAGCGCACCGCGGACGGCAGAATGACGTTGCCCTGCGCGTCAGGCAGGGGCTCGCTACGGCCGCTGCGCAGTGCGGCGACCAGAGAGTTGGTGGTACCCAGGTCGATACCCACCGCCAGGCGGCGCTGGTGCGGCTGAGGGGTTTGACCGGGTTCGGCAATCTGCAGTAGGGCCATGCTTATCTGATACCTTAGGTGCCATCACGGGCAGCACCGGGTTAATCGTCGAGGCGCTCTTCCAGCTGGCGCACTTCTTGGGCGAGCTTGTCGAGGAATTGCATGCGGCGCATCAGGCGCTCGGCCTTGTCGCGCTCGCCTGGGGCATCCCAGCAGGCGGCAAAGTCCTCATTCAGCGTGTCCTGGGCAACCCGCAGGCGCTTCTTGAACACACCGACACCGTCAAGGTCGGCTTCGTCCTGCAACTCTTCGAGCTCTTCACGCCACTGCATCTGCTGCATCAGGAAGTCCGGGTCGTGGACCGTGACCTCCTGGGGCACTTCGTGGCCGCTGATGGCCAGCAGGTAGCGGGCACGGCGCGGCGCACTGCGCAGCGTCTGGTAGGCGTCGTTGAGGGCGGCGGACTTTTCCAGCGCTACGCGCTGCTCACGCTCGGAGGCGTCGGCAAAGCGGTCGGGATGGACTTCGCGGGCCAGCTCGCGATAGCGAGTGGCCAGCTTGTCGAGATCCAGGCGGAAGCTTGGCTGGAGGTCAAACAATGCGTAATGACAAGGAGTACCCACAGCCAGCCTCAAACGTTGAAGCTTTCGCCGCAGCCACATTCACCGCGCACGTTGGGGTTGTTGAACTTGAAACCTTCGTTCAACCCTTCCTTGACGAAGTCCAGCTCGGTACCGTCGAGGTATACCAGGCTCTTGGGATCGATGATCACCTTGACGCCGTGGTTTTCGAACACTGTGTCTTCGTCCGCCAGCTCGTCGACGAACTCCAGCACGTAGGCCAGGCCCGAGCAACCGGTGGTGCGCACGCCCAGGCGAATGCCTTCACCCTTGCCGCGCCCATCGAGGGAGCGGCGAATGTGGTTGGCGGCGGCTTCTGTCATGCTGATAGCCATCAGAACTCCTTACCTTGCAACAGGCGACTTAGATCAAGCCTTTCTTCTGCTTGTAATCGCGCACGGCTGCCTTGATGGCATCCTCGGCGAGTACCGAGCAGTGGATCTTGACCGGCGGCAACGCCAGTTCTTCGGCCAGCTGGGTGTTCTTGATGGTTTCGGCTTCGTCCAGGGTCTTGCCCTTCATCCACTCGGTGGCAAGGGAGCTGGAAGCGATGGCCGAACCGCAGCCGTAGGTCTTGAACTTGGCGTCTTCGATGACGCCCTGCTCGTTGACCTTGATTTGCAGACGCATCACGTCACCGCACGCTGGAGCACCGACCATGCCGGTACCGACATCCGGGTCCTCGGCATTCATCTTGCCGACGTTGCGTGGGTTTTCGTAGTGGTCGATGACCTTTTCACTGTATGCCATGGTGCAATTCCTTCCTCATCAGGGAGCCGCTCTTGCCGGCGACTGCTTAGTGGGCGGCCCACTCGATCTTGGAGATGTCGACGCCGTCTTTGTACATGTCCCACAGCGGGGACAGTTCGCGCAGTTTGTTGACTGCCTTGCAGACTTCCTGCGCGGCGTGGTCGACTTCTTCTTCAGTGGTGAAGCGGCCGAAGGAGAAGCGGATCGAGCTGTGCGCCAGTTCGTCGTTGCGGCCCAGAGCGCGCAGTACATACGACGGCTCGAGCGAAGCGGAGGTGCAGGCCGAACCGGACGATACGGCGATGTCTTTCAAGGACATCAGCAGCGACTCGCCTTCGACGTAGTTGAAGCTCAGGTTCAGGTTGTGCGGTACACGGGCGGTCTGGCTGCCGTTGACGTACAGTTCTTCAAGGTCCGAGACCTGCTTGAAGAAGCGGTCGCTCAGGGCCTTGATGCGCACGTTTTCAGCGGCCATTTCCTGCTTGGCAATGGCGAAGGCTTCGCCCATGCCGACGATCTGGTGGGTCGGCAGGGTGCCCGAACGCATGCCGCGCTCATGGCCACCGCCGTGAATGATGGCTTCCAGACGTACACGCGGCTTGCGGCTGACGTACAGCGCGCCGATGCCTTTGGGGCCGTAGACCTTGTGCGCCGAGAACGACATCAGGTCGACTTTCAGCTTTTGCACGTCGATGTCGACCTTGCCGGCCGACTGCGCGGCGTCGACATGGAACAGCACGCCACGCGAGCGGGTCAGCTCACCGATGGCGGCGATGTCGTTGATCGAACCGACTTCGTTGTTCACGTGCATCAGCGAGACCAGAATGGTGTCGTCACGCAGTACCGCTTCTACCATGGCCGGGGTGACGATGCCGTCTTCGCCTGGCTCGAGGTAGGTGACTTCGAAACCTTCACGCTCCAGCTGGCGAGCAGTATCCAGGACCGCCTTGTGCTCGATCTTGGAGGTGATGATGTGCTTGCCTTTGGTCTGATAGAAGTGCGCGACACCCTTGAGTGCGAGGTTGTCGGACTCGGTGGCACCGCTGGTCCAGACGATTTCGCGCGGATCGGCGTTGATCAGCTCGGCAACCTGGCGACGACCGTTCTCGACCGCCTCTTCGGCCTTCCAGCCGAAGACATGGGAGCGCGAAGCCGGGTTACCGAAGTTCCCGTCGACCAGCAGGCAGTCGGCCATTTTCTGGGCCACGCGTGGGTCGACCGGAGTGGTCGCGGAGTAATCAAGGTAGATCGGCAACTTCATTTGTCTCTCCTATCAGGCGGTGGCGTCGCTCGTCGTCCCAGGGGGATCAATCGACGGCGGACGTCTCAATCTTGTCCAGCTGGGCGGTTCGGCCTGCGACACGCCGCAGGTCCTGGCGCTGGGCGACTTCCTGCACCTCACGGCGCTTGACGAGGTCGGCCAGGCTGATGCCACTGAGGAATTCATGGATCTGCTGACTGAGGTCGCACCACAGGTGGTGGGTCAGGCAGGTATCACCGGCATGGCAGTCCCCAAGCCCCTGGCAGCGGGTAGCATCGACCGATTCATTGACCGCATCGATGACCTGGGCCACCTGGATGGTTTCCATGCCCCGCGACAGCTGATAGCCACCGCCTGGACCGCGCACACTGGAAACCAGGCTGCTGCGGCGCAGCTTGGCGAACAGCTGCTCCAGATAAGAGAGGGAAATGCCCTGGCGCTCGGAAATGTCGGCCAAAGACACCGGCCCATGCTGCGCGTGCAACGCCAGGTCGAGCATGGCAGTCACGGCGTATCGGCCTTTGGTAGTCAGTCGCATGGCTATTGGGTACCACGGGAGTTTCGGGATGTGTCGGAGTATGCGATTCCCGAGCATTTAAGTCAACTATTAGACCTACTGCTTTAGTCGGGTTTGCATCCGGGAGGCGGGCGCGATTGTAGCAGACGAGGGGCGTGCGCACACGCCCCGTATGTCACCATGATGTCAGCGCGGCGCAATCAATGCGACTGAGTGTCGCGCTGGGCGGCCTGGGCAACCTCGGTGAAGTCGTCTTCCGGCAGTGCCGGCAGCTCCTTGGCACAGTAGTCACTGCCCATCTTGGTCAGCGCCCCGCACATACCCTCCAGCCGCTCGTCGACTGCCTGCAGGTGGTCGAGCATCTGGCCGATGGCACGGGCCACAGGGTCAGGCATGTCGCCACTGACACCGTAGGCATCGAAGCCGATCTTCTCGGCCATGGCCTTGCGCTTGGCCTCCACCTCGCTGTCTTCGCTCTTGACGATGATCCTCCCCGGGATGCCCACCGCCGTAGCCCCGGCCGGCACCGCCTTGGTCACCACCGCGTTGGAGCCGATCTTGGCGCCGGCGCCGACGGTGAACGGGCCCAGCACCTTGGCCCCCGCCCCTACCACCACGCCGTTTTCCAGGGTGGGGTGGCGCTTGCCTTTGTTCCAGCTGGTGCCGCCCAGGGTCACACCCTGATAGAGGGTGACGTCATCGCCGATCTCGGCGGTTTCGCCGATGACGATGCCCATGCCATGGTCAATGAAGAAACGCCGACCGATGGTGGCACCGGGATGGATCTCTATACCGGTCAGCCAGCGGCCGAAGTTCGACACCAGCCGCGCCAGCCACTTGAAATCACGCTTCCACAGGGCATTGCCCAGGCGGTGCAGCCAGATGGCATGCATGCCCGGGTAGCAGGTAAGCACCTCGAAAGCATTGCGCGCAGCCGGGTCACGATGGAATACGCTTTGAATATCTTCACGCAGGCGTTCGAACATCTGATCAGTCCTTCCGTTTATGCGGCTCGCCCCGGACCACCTTCTGGGTCTCGGTAAGGATGCCGCGCAAAATGCTCATTTCCGTACGCTCGACCGCCACCCGCCCGTACAGCCGGCGCAGGCGCGGCATCAGGTGCTTGGGCTTGTCGGGGTCGAGGAAGCCGATGCCCACCAGGGTTTTTTCCAGGTGGTCGTAGAACAGCTCCATTTCGTCCATGGTCGCCAGCTCGCTGGCGTCAGCCTTCTCGACCTTGCCCGGCGCTTCTACGGTGGCCAGCGAGGCCATGCGCACTTCGTAGGAGAGCACCTGGACAGCGGCAGCCAGGTTCAGCGAGCTGAAGTCGGGGTTCGAGGGAATGTGCACGTGGAAGTGACATCGCTGCAGTTCTTCGTTGGTCAGGCCGGCGTGTTCGCGCCCGAACACCAGGGCGATTTCCTCGCCACCATTGGCATGCTCCACCGCCTTGGCGCCGCACTCGCGCGGGCCGATCAACGGCCAGGGAATGCTGCGCTCGCGGGCGCTGGTGCCCATTACCAGGTTGCAGCCGACCAGGGCCTGCTCGAGGCTGTCGACCACCTGGGCGTTATCCAGCACATCGTCGGCGCCCGAGGCCCGGGCACTGGCATCCGCAGCGGGGAATTCTTTCGGCTGCACCAGCACCAGGCGCGACAAGCCCATGTTTTTCATGGCACGCGCAGCGCCGCCGATGTTGCCGGGGTGGCTGGTATTGACCAGAACAACACGAATATTTTGCAGCAAGGTGTTGTGCTCACAAGGGCAGTAATCAGGACGTTCGATCTTACAGAACCGACAGACGTAACGCCATGAAAGCAAATGTGACACTTCTGCCGCCAAAGTTTTCTGCTAGAATGATCGGCTTTCTTCTTTAACATCTCCAGGTGACCCGCCCATGCAGCCTATGCTGAATATCGCCCTGCGCGCCGCTCGCAGCGCCAGTGAACTGATTTTCCGCTCCATCGAACGCCTGGATACCATCAAGGTGGACGAGAAAGAGGCTAAGGACTACGTCTCCGAGGTTGATCGCGCCGCCGAGCAGAAAATCGTCGACGCGCTGCGCAAGGCCTACCCGAACCACTCCATCCAGGGTGAAGAGACGGGCATGCACGCGGGCACCGGCGAAGAAGGCAAGGACTACCTGTGGATCATCGATCCGCTGGACGGCACCACCAATTTCCTGCGCGGTATCCCGCACTTTGCCGTGAGCATCGCCTGCAAATACCGCGGTCGCCTTGAGCACGCCGTTGTTCTCGACCCGGTTCGCCAGGAAGAATTCACCGCCAGCCGTGGCCGTGGCGCCCAGCTCAACGGCCGCCGCCTGCGCGTCAGCTCGCGCACCAGCCTGGAAGGCGCCCTGCTGGGTACCGGTTTCCCGTTCCGTGACAGCCAGATGGCCGATATCGACAACTACCTGGGCATGTTCCGCGCCCTGACTGGCCAGACCGCCGGCATCCGCCGCGCCGGCGCCGCCAGCCTGGACCTGGCCTACGTGGCCGCCGGCCGTTTCGATGCGTTCTGGGAGTCGGGCCTGTCCGAGTGGGACATGGCAGCTGGCGTGCTGCTGATTCAGGAAGCGGGCGGTCTGGTGAGCGACTTCAACGGTGGCCATGACTTCCTTGAGAAGGGCCACATCGTTGCCGGCAACATCAAGTGCTTCAAGGCCGTGCTGACTGCCATCCAGCCGCACCTGCCAGAAAGCATGAAGCGCTAAGCGCGGATAGCCGACAAAAAAAGCACCCTTTCGAGGTGCTTTTTTTGTGCCTGATGGTTTGCATTCCCTGTTCCAACCCCATCGCCGGCAAGCCAGCTCCCACAAGGTTATCCACAGGCCTGCGAGCAGATGCCTTCCTGTGGGAGCTGGCTTGCCGGCGATGAGGCCGGTACAGGCAACGACATTACTGCCCAGCTTCGCTGAGGATCAGCTTGCCATTCTTGTCGACAGGGATGGTCGAGCCTGGCTCATGATCCATCTTCACCTGGCCCACCTTGTCACCGATGGTGTACTTCACGTTGTAACCCACCACCTTGTCGCTGATGTCATTGACCGTATTGCAGCGGGTTTGCGTGGTGGTATAGGTGTCACGCTGCTGCATGCCCTCCTGCACCTTGTTGCCGGCATAACCACCACCGACCGCACCGGCCACGGTAGCGATCTTCTTGCCGGTACCACCGCCAATCTGGTTGCCCAGCAGGCCACCGGCAAGGGCTCCCACCACAGTACCGGCGATCTGGTGCTGGTCCTTGACCGGCGCCTGGCGCGTCACGGCTACGTCCTTGCACACTTCACGCGGTGTCTTGATCTGTTGCTTGATCGGTTGCACGTCGGTGACCTGGGCGTATTCAGGCCCCTTGTTCACCAAGCTGTAGGTCGCGACAGCACCTCCGGCAGTGACACCGACAGCACCCAGCACAGCACCTACCAGCATTGATTTATTCACATGAACCTCCTGATCGTACCCGCGGGGGCTAGCCCGCCTTCTCCCTGCCTTGGAGCAAAAAAAAAGGCGCGAGTTCAACACTCGCGCCTTTTTGATCGCCAAGCGGCGTAAGAAACCCCCTTATGGGCGGTCGTCCACACCCTCAGCCTTTACCGGCGGGATCAGGTCTTCGCTGTTCAGGTTCAGCCAGATCAGTACCACGTTGGCGATGTAGATCGACGAGTAAGTACCGGCCAGGACGCCGATGAACAGGGCCAGCGAGAAGCCAAACAGGTTGTCACCACCGAAGAACAGCAGCGCCGCAATGGCCAGCAAGGTCGAAACCGAGGTGGCAACGGTACGCAGCAGCGTCTGGGTAGTGGAAATGTTGATGTTCTCGATCAACGAGGCCTTGCGCATGACGCGGAAGTTCTCACGCACCCGGTCGAATACCACGATGGTGTCGTTAAGCGAGTAGCCGATGATCGCCAGCACCGCCGCCAACACCGTCAGGTCGAAGGTGATCTGGAAGAACGACAGGATACCCAGGGTGACCACCACGTCGTGGATCAGCGAGATGATCGCACCCACGGCGAACTTCCACTGGAAGCGGAACGCCAGGTAGATCAGGATGCCGCCCAGCGCCAGGAGCATACCCATGCCACCCTGGTCGCGCAGCTCTTCACCCACCTGCGGGCCGACGAATTCGACACGCTTGAGCGTGGCCGGGTTGTCGCCGCCAGCCTTCTCCAGTGCTGCCGCCACCTTGCTGCCCAGCTGCGGGTCATCACCCGGCATGCGCACCAACAGGTCGGTGGTCGCGCCGAAGCTCTGCACCACCGCCTCGTGGAAGCCGGACTCGACCAGCTCGGCACGTACGGCGTTGAGGTCGGCAGGACGCTCGTACGTCAGCTCGATCAGCGTACCGCCGGTGAAGTCCAGACCAAAGTTCAGGCCTTTCTGCCACCAGCTGAAGAGCGCCAGGACAGTGAGGAGCACAGTAACGGCAAACGCGACATTGCGCACGCCCATGAAATTGATGGTTTTCATCGCAGCTCCCTCAAACCCACAGCTTCTTGATGTCACGCCCGCCACAAGTCAGGTTGACCAATGCACGGGTCATCATGATGGCAGTGAACATCGAGGTGAAAATCCCGAGGGACATGGTGACCGCAAAGCCTTTGACCGGGCCGGTACCCATGGCAAACAGGATGCCGCCGACCAGCAAGGTGGTCAGGTTGGCGTCGACGATTGCCGAGTAGGCGCGATTGAAGCCTTCGTGGATGGCGCGCTGCACCGACATGCCGGCAGCAATCTCTTCGCGAATACGCGAGAAGATCAGCACGTTGGCGTCCACCGCCATACCCATGGTCAATACGATACCGGCGATACCCGGCAGGGTCAGGGTGGCGCCCAGCAGCGACATCAACGCCAGCAGCAGCACCATGTTGCCCGCCAGGGCGATGGTGGCCAGCACACCGAAGGCGCGGTAGATGGCGATGATGAACAGCGAGACGAACAGCATGCCCCACAGCGACGCATCAATACCCTTGGTGATGTTGTCGGCACCCAGGCTTGGGCCAATGGTGCGCTCTTCAGCGAAGTACATCGGTGCGGCCAGGCCGCCGGCACGCAGCAGCAGGGCCAATTCGGACGATTCGCCCTGGCCGTTCAGGCCGGTGATGCGGAACTGGCTGCCGAGCGGCGACTGGATGGTCGCCAGGCTGATGATCTTTTTCTCTTCCTGGAAGCTTTGTACGGCAACGTCCTTCTCGACGCCGCCCACGGTCTGCTTGACGTAACGGGTGACCGGCTTCTGCTCGATGAAGATCACCGCCATGCTGCGGCCGACGTTGCTGCGGGTTGCGCGGCTCATCAGCTCGCCACCGTGGCCATCCAGGCGGATGTTCACCTGCGGGCGGCCGTGCTCGTCGAAGCTGGCCTGGGCATCGGTAACCTGGTCACCGGTGATGATCAGGCCGCGCTCGACAGGGGCCGAACGACCGCCTTCACGGAACTCGAAGACTTCGGTAGTGGCCTTGGACGCGCCCGGCTCGGCACCGAAACGGAACTCCAGGTTGGCGGTTTTACCGAGGATACGCTTGGCTTCGGCAGTGTCCTGCACGCCTGGCAGCTCGACCACGATGCGGTTGGCGCCCTGGCGCTGTACCAGCGGCTCGGCCACGCCCAGCTCGTTCACGCGGTTGCGCACGGTGGTGAGGTTCTGCTTGATCGAGTACTCGCGGATCTCGGCGACTTTCGCCTGGGTCAGCGCCAGACGCAGCACGGCAAGCTCGTTGCGGTCGCTGGTGGTCAGCTCGAAATCATTGAAATTCTTGCGGATCAGGGCACGTGCCTGTTCGCGGGTAGCATCGTCAGAGAAGCCCAGCATGATGCCGCCATCCTGCTGAGGCAGGCTGCGGTAGCGGACGCGCTCTTTGCGCAGCAAGGTCTTGACCTCGCCTTCATAGACTTTCATGCGGGCGCTCATGGCCTTGTCCATGTCCACTTCCAGCAGGAAGTGCACACCACCGGACAGGTCCAGGCCCAGCTTCATCGGGCTCGCACCCAGGTTGCGCAGCCATTGCGGGGTAGTCTGGGCCAGGTTAAGGGCCACGACGTAATCATCGCCCAGTGCCTTGCGCACTACATCCTTGGCTGGCAGCTGGTCTTCCTGATTGGTCAGGCGGATCAGCCCGCTGCCCTTCTCGCCCAAGCTCGCGCCTTTTACGGCGATCTTGGCATCGACCAGCGCCTTGCTGACGCGATCGAGGTCGGCCTGGTTCACCTGCAGCGCCGAGCTGGCACCGCTGATCTGCACCGCCGGGTCGTCCGGGTAGAGGTTGGGAGCGGAATAAATGAAACCGACCACCAGTACCAGCACGATCAGTGCATATTTCCACAGAGGGTATTTGTTCAGCATCACGCCGCCCGTTCAAGACGCGGGGCGCGTTGCGCGCCCCGACTGGAAAAATAAACCGGTAACTCAGATAGCCTTGAGCGTACCTTTTGGCAGGGTGGCCGCGATGGCACCCTTCTGGAACTTCAGTTCGACAGTGTCGGACACTTCCAGTACCACGAAGTCATCGGAAACCTTGACGATCTTGCCGGCGATGCCGCCGTTGGTGACAACTTCGTCACCTTTCTGCAAGTTGCTCATCAGGTTTTTCTGCTCTTTGGCACGCTTGGCCTGTGGGCGCCAGATCATCAGGTAGAAGATGACCAGGAAACCGACCAGGAAGATCCACTCGAAACCGGTACCGGCTGGGCCGGCGGCAGGTGCAGCAGCGTCCGCGTATGCGGCGGGGATGAAGAAGCTCATTGGGCACTCCTAATGTAATTTTCTAATAATGGATGCGGGCAGTCAGTCCAAGGGCGGCACAGGCAGCCCGCGCTTGGCGTAGAAGGCGTCGACAAAGGCGGCCAATTTACCCTGTTGAATAGCCTCGCGTAAACCGGCCATCAAGCGCTGGTAATGGCGCAAGTTGTGGATGGTATTCAGCATGCTGCTCAGCATTTCTCCGCACTTGTCCAGGTGATGGAGATAGGCGCGGGAGAAGTTGCTGCAGGTGTAGCAGTCACAGGTCGGGTCCAGCGGCGATTCATCATGGCGATGGAACGCGTTGCGGATCTTGATCACCCCTGTATCGACGAACAGATGGCCGTTGCGCGCGTTGCGCGTAGGCATCACGCAGTCGAACATGTCGACGCCGCGGCGCACACCCTCAACGAGATCTTCCGGTTTGCCTACCCCCATAAGGTAACGAGGTTTGTCAGCAGGCATCTGGCCCGGCAGGTAATCCAGCACCTTGATCATTTCGTGCTTGGGTTCGCCCACCGACAGGCCGCCGATGGCCAGGCCGTCGAAGCCAATGTTTTCCAGGCCTTCCAGCGAGCGCATGCGCAGGTCCTGGTACATGCCGCCCTGGACGATGCCGAACAGCGCCGCGGTGTTGTCGGCGTGGGCGTTCTTCGAGCGCTGGGCCCAGCGCAGCGATAGCTCCATGGAGGTACGCGCCACGTCGTGCTCAGCCGGGTACGGAGTGCATTCGTCGAAGATCATCACCACGTCCGAGCCCAGGTCGCGCTGCACCTGCATCGACTCTTCCGGGCCCATGAACACTTTCGAGCCATCGACCGGCGAGGCGAAGGTCACGCCCTCTTCCTTGATCTTGCGCATAGCGCCCAGGCTGAACACCTGGAAACCGCCGGAATCGGTGAGGATCGGGCCTTTCCACTGCATGAAGTCGTGCAGGCCGTTGTGCTTCTTGATCACCTCTGTGCCCGGGCGCAGCCACAGGTGGAAGGTGTTGCCCAGGATCATCTCGGCGCCGATGGCCTCGATGTCGCGCGGCAGCATGCCCTTGACCGTGCCATAGGTACCCACCGGCATGAACGCCGGGGTTTCCACGGTGCCGCGTGGGAAGGTGATGCGACCACGACGGGCCTTGCCGTCGGTGGCCAGCAGTTCGAAGGACATTCGACAGGTGCGACTCATGCTTGATCCTCGGGCCCGCGTGGCGCCGGATTGCGGGTGATGAACATGGCATCACCGTAACTGAAGAAGCGGTACCCGTGCTCGACCGCCGCCGCGTAGGCGGCCATGGTCTCGGGGTAGCCGGCGAAGGCCGAGACCAGCATCAGCAGCGTGGACTCCGGCAGGTGGAAGTTGGTGACCAGGGCGTCGACTACATGGAACGGCCGGCCTGGGTAGATGAAGATGTCGGTGTCGCCGCTGAAGGCCTTGAGCACGCCATCGCGCGCTGCGCTTTCCAGCGACCGCACGCTGGTGGTACCGACCGCGATCACGCGGCCGCCACGGGCACGGCAGGCCTCGATGGCGTCGACCACATCCTGGCCCACTTCGAGCCACTCTTTATGCATGTGGTGGTCTTCGATCTTGTCGACCCGCACTGGCTGGAAGGTACCCGCGCCCACGTGCAGGGTGACAAAGGCCCGCTCGACGCCCTTTGCAGCAATTTTTTCCAGCAAGGCTTCGTCAAAGTGCAGGCCCGCAGTGGGCGCTGCGACCGCCCCGGCACGCTCGGCGTACACGGTCTGGTAGCGCTCGCGGTCGGCGCCCTCATCGGGGCGGTCGATGTAGGGCGGCAGTGGCATATGGCCGACGCGGTCGAGCAATGGCAGCACCTCTTCGGTGAAGCGCAACTCGAACAGCGTGTCATGGCGTGCGACCATCTCGGCCTCACCACCGCCATCGATGAGAATGACCGCACCCTCCTTGGGCGCCTTGCTGGCACGCACATGGGCCAGCACCCGGTGGCTGTCGAGCACGCGCTCGACCAGCACTTCCAGCTTGCCGCCGGAGGCCTTCTGGCCAAACAACCGCGCCGGGATCACCCGGGTGTTGTTGAACACCATCAGGTCGCCGGGGCGCAGGTGGTCGAGCAGATCGGGAAATTGCTGATGGGCCAGCGCGCCGCTCGGCCCATCGAGGACCAGCAGACGGCTGCCATGGCGCTCGGCCAGTGGGTGGCGAGCGATCAGGGAATCGGGAAGTTCGAAGGAAAAATCGGCGACGCGCATGATGATGTTCGGTTCGGCAGGGCCGGGAAGTTTAGCCCAATGCGCGAAAATTGACCATGAAAGCCGATTGACCGACCAGCGGCGTCTCTCTATACTGCGCGCCACGCCCTGATGGCGGAATTGGTAGACGCGGCGGATTCAAAATCCGTTTTCGAAAGGAGTGGGAGTTCGAGTCTCCCTCGGGGCACCATCATATAGTTCCAAGCGGTCCCTACCAGACCCGGAACACCAGAGAAACCGGCCACTGAGCCGGTTTTTTTGTGCCTATCGTTCCCAGTGATTCCCTTGAAAGCCCCAAAGTATGTGAGTAGATTTGTGAGTAGGACGAGTTCGGTCCAGAATCCTACTCACACACCGACCGCAATCCAGCGCGGTTCGGCACTGCAAGGGAATAGCCGTGGCGCTCACAGATACCGCCATCCGCACCGCCAAACCCCGCGACAAGCTCTATCGCCTCGCTGACGCCCTGGGCCTTTGTCTTGAGGTGACGACCGCTGGCGGGAAGCTCTGGCGCCTTCGCTACCGATTCGAGGGCAAGGCCAAGATGCTGGGCCTGGGCGCCTACCCCGCCGTCACACTTGCCCAGGCACGCGAGCGCCGGGATGCCGCGCGAAAGTTGCTGGCACAAGGTATTGACCCAAGCGCACATAAACAGCAGGAAAAGGCCACTGCCGCCGCACAGGTGCTGACGCTCGAAGTGCTAGCGCGGGAATGGTACGACTACAACCAGCCACGATGGGCTCCCGCCACTGCATCGAAAGCGCTGCAGTATCTGGAGTCGGACATATTCCCGGTGATTGGCAAACGGCCAGCTGCCGAGGTGCAACGCCCTGAGCTGGTCGACCTGGTGCGCAAGATCGAGCGGCGCGAGGCATTCAACGTCGCCCGCAAGGTTCGCCAGTGGCTGAGCCAGATATTCCGTTTCGGCCTGGCCAAGGGCGTGGTACCCGGCAACCCCGCCACCGATCTGGACGTGGTAGCCGCGCACGCCCCGCGCACTCGCCACCATCCGCACGTATCAGAAGGCGAACTGCCAGATCTGCTGGGGAAACTGGACGCGGCCCAGTGCGATATCACCAGCAAGATCGCCATTCGCCTGCTACTGCTGACAGCAGTGCGACCCGGTGAGCTGCGGCTGGCGCCCTGGGACGAGTTCGACCTGGAGTCAGCGACCTGGACTATCCCAGCAGCGCGAATGAAGGCACGACGCCCTCACATCGTCCCGCTCCCACGCCAGGCCGTGGTCCTGCTGCGTGCCCTGCATGAACTGACCGGCACCTATCCCCTCGCCTTCCCTGGCCGTAACAATCGGTCCAGGCCAATGAGCGAGAACACGGTGAACAAAGCCCTCGCCACGATGGGATATGAGGGACGCCAGACCGGCCACGGTTTCCGCCATCTACTGAGCACCAGCCTCAATACCCGAGGCTACAACCGTGACTGGATCGAGCGGCAACTGGCCCACGGGGATCAAGACTCGATCCGCGACACGTACAACCATGCGCACTACCTGGAGCAGCGACGGGAAATGATGCAGAGCTGGGCAGATGAAATTGACGCCCTTTGCGCTGGCGCGAATGTGGTTTCTATTCGGAGCGCTTCCTGATGAGCAAGCTGAGCAAGTTCAAGGCGGCAATACCTATGAAAGAGGCGGCAAGCCTGCTTTCAACACTAATCAATGAAGAGGTAGATGAGTTCAAACTACTCTCTTTATACGATGGCGGATGGATCAGGCTATTTAGAACCTGCCATGGTGAGATAGTCAGCCTCAAACCCATGTTTGAAAAGGACCTACATGAGGACCATGTTAAGGATTGCCGCTATTATCTGCAGCCTGACGCAATGGCTGGTGTATGTCTCGGGTTCTACCTCCCCTGCGACACGGTTCAAGTCGATGGTCGCCTGGCTTATGCAATCAGGGATCTGGATGGTGGATTTTACGCAATCAGGGATAGCCAGAGCGATATGTTCATATCCCCTCAAGACGAAGACCCTGACGACATAAAATTCATGGCACTGACCAGTGACATTTATAAACTTGCAGAGATGGCAAATAAAGATTCCATTCCTGAAAAACCTCCCTTAACAGTCATGCTCAACGATCATTGCGTATGGATTGAAAAGCCGTTTTACAACTTCTCACCTACAGAAGACCCCAAGCCGGTCAAGCTCATGCCGGATAGCGAACAAGAAAAGCTACCACCGTCTCTACGCATTACCGTCGCGGCCCTCTTAGAGGCAGCAACAACAGATAAGAAAAAACACACCCAAGCATCCTTGATCGCGTCGATTCTTGATCGCAACGCCGGGATACGCGGCCTCAGCGAAAGCTCCTTACAGAAGCATTTCAGCGACTCGAATGCCGAGCTGACCAGGCTTAGGAAAGCCATCCCCAACTGACTGCAATTGCAACTGCAAAACTGATTTTTGCAGTTGCAATGACTCTCCGATCACCACCCGCCAGCATTGCCATCGTCGATTACCGAAACCGCCCAAGGAGGCGCAGACGATGGCTAACCCTACCAACACCACCCCGCCCGCTCGCCGCTTTATCAAGCGCCAGGACGTTGAGTCGATCACTGGCCTGTCCTGCACAGAGATTTACCGACGTATAGCCGCTGGCGCGTTCCCCAAGCAAGTCACCCTCGGCCCGAAGTGCGTCGTGTGGATCGAGGCTGAGATTCATGCCTGGTGTGACGAGCAGATCGCAGCTAGCCGTGGCGAGGTGGCGTGATGACCTACCCCGCCTCCATTGATGCCCTTTCTCCTTACTCGTGCCCATATTTCGCACTCGTGCCCACGCACAGGGATGGGCACGAGTGGAAAAAATGGGCACGAGTAGGACTTGCAACCATTCAGCGCTCGCTGTATCGTCCATCTGTCGCTGCAAATTCAGCGACCGGGTTTGGCGACCCGATTACTGTTAGGCGCACAAGCGCCCCCTTGATGATTGCAGGCGCTTTTTTTGTGTCCGCACATCCTGTTTATGGCGGCTGTGCGCGGGAGACCTTCGGGTCTGCCGGGTGCCTAACGTCCCGGTTCGCCAACCTGCGCACAGCTGCCACCCTAAATCGTTTGGCGACGATCCGTGGCAGCTCCTCAACGTTAGGAGCTGAACCGATGAACACCCTCATTCCGTCCAAAATCCGCGCTCTTGCTCACCGCAAGATGGCCCTCAGCGCCCTCCGCGCAAACTCGTCCCCGTCCGTCCGTTTGAAGCGCTACAACCACCACATGGATCAGGCCCGCGCTTTGGAAGCGCAAGGAGGTGAGCAATGATCCGTGGCCCGAAGCAAACAATGCTGGAGCCGGCCGTTCTCGCCGATTTCGAATGCCACCACCAAAACCAGGCCAGGGAGGCGTTTAAAAAGCTCGAATGTATCCTTACGGCGATGATTATCCCGGCTCTTGGTCAGCAGCATCCGATCTCGAAAGACCTTTACGCGCAGCTCGATAACGTCAAACTCGGCTCGCAGAACTTTTGCTGGCGGCACCGGTACATCGGCTATAGCTACAGCGCGAACGAAGTCGGGGGTGTGCAATGAGCTATTGGAACGATCTCCTGCCACGCCACGAAGCGCTGAAGAACATGACTCCCGGTCAGCTGAAAGCGACAGAGCATGCGACTGAAAGTTGTGTGTCGGTACTCGCGCATGGGATATCAGGCATAGGCCACTTGTTGGCTTGTACAGCATCGAACGGTGAAACCGGTCTGAGCCCTGTGGCGGTAACTGATATAGGCTGGCTCCTCGAAAGCCTAGGCAGTCTAGTTGGCAACTTGTCCGACACTGGCGCTGCCGCGACTCTCCATTTGTCCGAAGTCAAACCCGGAGCATAACCATGAACATCCAAAACGGTGCACAAGCGCCGATGGGATCGGCTTGCCTGGATAAAGTGCTTAACCGACTAGACAAAGTTAAGTCTGCTGGCGCCGACAAGTGGAAAGCCTGCTGCCCCGCACACAATGACAAGCACCCCAGTTTGGCCATTAGAGAAACTTCGGACGGTGTCGTCTTGCTCAAATGCTGGGCCGGCTGCACAACAAAAGAGATTGTCTCGGCAATTGGTCTGGATTTGCGAGACTTGTTTCCCGGCGATAAACAACCGCGGCGCGGCCCAAGTAAGGCGGCAATTGAACATGAGCGCATGGTTTATCGGATCGGCCACCCTCTCCAGCGACAAGGGAAGTTGGATGGTGACGACCTAGCGCGCTTCAACCTCGCCAAGCTGCGCCTGGGGGTCAAATGACTATTGACCGCTTTGCACAAGAATGGACCGAGCCTCTTAGCCCCATCAATCGTGAAAACGTAACGCCCCTATGGCGCGTCAATGCGGTTAAGGCGTCGACAATCAAGGCCGTTCCCATCCGCTGGCTGTGGCCTGGCTGGTTGGCCAAAGGAAAACTGCACATCCTCGCCGGCGCTGGCGGCACAGGGAAAACCACGCTGCTGATCGGCCTGATCGCCACCATCACCACTGGGGGGCGCTGGCCGGATGGCAGCCGCTGCAGCGAGCCGGGCAATGCACTCATCTGGTCGAGCGAGGATGATCCAGCCGATACGCTGATCCCCCGCTTGACCGCTGCTGGCGCTGACATGAGCCGGGTCTACATCATCCAGGGGCTCTCGAACGCAAGGGGCGACGCCGATCCATTCGACCCAGCCAACGACATTGTCCGTTTGCGTGAAACGGCCAGCGAGATTGGCGGCGTATCGCTTCTGATGCTCGACCCCATCGTCAGCGCAGTGAAGGGTGACATGCATAAGGCCAATGACGTGCGCCGGGCGCTGCAAGGCGTGGTGGACTTCGCCGAGCAGAACCTTTGCGCCGTAGTGGGAATTTCCCACTTCGCCAAGGGTGGCGCTGGCTCGTCGCCTGCTGATCGAGTTATTGGCTCGCAAGCGTTCTCGGCGCTGGCGCGCACGGTACTGGTGGCTGCCAAGCAGGAGGACTCCGACCAACGCGTGCTGGCGCGAGCGAAGTCGAACATCGGCGCTGACGAGGGAGGCGTCTCCTACACCATCGAGCCATGCGACATCGGAGATGGGATCGAAGCCACTCGCGTGATGTGGGGCGCAGCCATCGAAGGTAGTGCCCGGGAGATCCTCGGAGAAGCGGAGGCATCCTGTGATGAGGAGGCACAAGACCTGGATGATCCCAGCGACTGCCTATATCGGATCTTAAATGACAACCCGCTCGAAAGTAATGAAGCAAAAACCCTGATGAGGCGCAATGGCTACACCGAGAAGCAGATTCGCCGAGCGAGGGAAAAGCTGTCTGTTGTCACCGCCAGAACCGGCAACAAAAAGGATGTGAAGTCGTTCTGGTCATTGCCTCAAGCGGGTGGCTCATTCGAGCCCTTTCAACCACTCGTGCCCTCAGAATCCTACTCATGCCCATCCTCTGGCGTGGGCACGAGTAAGGAAAATGGGCACGAGTGGGAGAATCAGCAGGAAGATCCGCTGCCGGGTGTCGCGTCGCTTCCATCGCTGGATGATGACGCGGAGGACCTGTAATGGCCGCGCTCGACTACCTGCTGGAACGTGGATTTTCCGCAAAGAATCAAGGTATGCGGGTGCGGATCTCCCCCGCCTCAAAGCTGACCGACGATGTGCGCAAATACGTCAAAGCTAACCGGCTGGCGCTACTCGCAGAGCTGGCAGCGAACGACGGCCTGGAGCGCCGCTGCAACTGGTCGGTGCTGGTGCCGGGGTGCCGGCCATTCACCATGATCAGCGAGCCCATTACCCGCGACGAAGCGCTGGCCGACGTGCGCGTGCGCTGGCCAGGTGCGGAGGTGGGGCCGTGACGAGACTCAGTGGATACCTAGGCGAGCGATCGGCGAGCGCTCGACGAGGTTGGCGGGAATTCCCGCTTCGGCAAAACACGGGATTTTCCCACCTTATCGGATGGCCCGACCGCGTTCGCCACTGTGTAGAAAACGCCACAGTGTGTTGCTTTCGACACAGTTGCGCCCTGATCCGAATCGGCTCATTTGGTCTGATTCGGATCATCTGGCCTGGTTCGGTTAAACGACACCCTCAGTTTGAGGAGCAAACATGACCACCAAACACATCCCCCTCAGTGACGCCGAAATACGCAAGCAGGCCGGCCAGCCAGTTCGCCAATTGCGTGACCCGCGTTACCCCGAGCTGCGATTCCGCTATTCGACCGTCGACCGCACCCGGGGCGCCTGGCACGTCGTTGTCAGGGGCAAGTGGGGCAAGGCCGGCGACTTCCCCAGCCTGACCACCAAGGCCATGCTGACCGCGCTGCCGGCCATCCTGGGGCGCCGTGCCGCAGACGCCGAGGCCACCTCGCTGACCAGCACCTGGAGCCGTACCGGTGAGCTGCTGGACTGGTACCTGGATCGCATGCTGCGCGACCGCAACTTGTCAGCCAAGCGCAAGGCCGGCTCGAAGTCGGCCATGACCTGCCACCTGGCGCCAAGGCTGCATGACTTACCGCTGGCCGAGGTGAGCAAGGCCACACTCGATCAACGCCTGATGTGGCCACTGCAGGAGCGCTATGCACTCTCGTTCGTCCGCCTGGTGTTCAACGTGCTGGCGGTGGCCATGCGCAAGGCACACCGGCTCGGGATGATCGAGCAGAACCCCATGGGCTCGCTGCGCTTCGGGGATTTCGTTGCGGTGCGGATCAAGCCGAAGTCGTCCCGGCTGCGCGAGAAGCACTTGCCCGATCTGCTGGCCAAGCTGGCAGGCTGGAGCGAGGTGCGGCCCGGTGACGCCCTGCTGGCGCTGATGATGCTGTGTCACGGTACCCGCCTGGGCGAGACGCGCAGTACGCTGTGGCGCAACGTCGATCTGCAGGCCGGCCAGTGGTTCATCCCCGCCGACGACACCAAGACCAAGCAGAACCACACCCTGCCGCTCACCCGCCAGGCCTGCGCATTGTTGAGACGCTATCAAGCCCAGCAGGCCGCCCAGGGCTATCACGGTGCCTACCTGTTCCCAACCAGCCGGCGCGGGCCACTGAGTGCCACGGCAGCCAGCCAGGTGTTTGCCGAACTGAGTGACCGCCAGTGGACCAGCCACGACGTGCGCAAGGTCGCCCGCACCAGCTGGATGGACCTGGGCGTGGATTACCTAGTGGGCGAGATGCTGGTGAACCACGCCCTGCGCAACATGGACGCCACCTACATCCACACCACCGCCGAAGCCCTTAAGCGCCAAGCCCTGGAACGCTGGCACGACCATTTAGACGGGCTCGGGTTGAGCGCACTCACAGGCGAGACATACCCGAGATACACAATCCCACAAAATCCGACACAGGCCGCAGACCACGCGGCCTCCAGCGAAAATCCGGATGCATCACAGAGGAGCATGTAAATCATGGTGGACGTTGAACAGGACGTTACCGAGCGGCTGGCCCAGGCAGGCATCACCCCACTGATTGGTGGCCTGGTGCCCGAGCCAGCCACGGCAGACCTGCTGGGATATGCCCCCAGCTACCTGCGCCGCCTGGCTGCAGAAGGTCGTTCACCGCTGCCATTCGTGCGCCGTGGCAATCGGCGGTTCTACAAAATAGCCGACATAGTGCGCTTTGCGACGGATACCGACTGAGGACGTCGAAGTTAACCGCTGACCGGGGTGTGCGTGCGCGCATAGGGTAGACGGCATCGTTTACACACCCCGGAGAACCCTATGCCAGATCCCTATCAGCAGGACATGACCCAGCTGAATCAAACGCTGCAGAACATCGGCACGCAGATCGCTGACTTCAAATCGTCCTCTGCAGAGAAACAAACCGAGTTCGGCGCCCGCCTCCAAGAAATCGAGCAGAAGATGGTGAATGTCAGCGCCCGCCGAGGCGCTAACGACGATTCCACCGACTCCAATGCTGTGACTGCCCAGGTCGTGGCCGCTGATGGCATCGCTGGCTTCCGCAACGGTATGAAGTCCTCCGGCCAGATCAATTGCAAAGTGGGCGTCCGCGCAGCCATCACCAATCCCAACAAAGGCGTCACTGGCTCGACCAGCTACCCAACTGCCCCGCAGCGTGATGGCGCCGGGATCCGCGGAATTCCGCAGCCGCGGCTGAGCTTGCTGGATGTGCTGCCGATCGTGCCGGTCACCAGCGCTACCTACGAGTTCGTTCGCCTCGACGGCTACATCAACGGCGCGGCCTACCAAACAGAAGAAGGTGAGGAGAAGGC
The DNA here is from genome assembly GCF_059295255.1 of Pseudomonas sp. 8_5_2. NCBI lineage: Bacteria > Pseudomonadati > Pseudomonadota > Gammaproteobacteria > Pseudomonadales > Pseudomonadaceae > Pseudomonas > Pseudomonas sp. 8_5_2. The sequence goes on along the minus strand of NZ_CM181238.1, from coordinate 923,165 downwards.
CGAAGGGTCGATGCCCACCAAGATGGAGCGGGCGGAGATCGCCACCATCGCCACCTGGATTCCGGCGAGCCTCCAGGTGCTGCAGGACAATGACCAGCTTGAGGGGCAGATCAATACGCTTATGAGCGTGGGGGTTCGCCAGAAGCTGGAAGCCGAGCTCATCAACGGCGACGGTGGACCAGGCGAAATCCTCGGGTTCAAGAAGCAGGCAACCGCCGCAGGCATCACCACCGGCAAGCCAGCTGACCGTATCGGCGCAGCCCTCACTGACCTCAAGGCCGAAGGCTGGAACCCGAACGTTATCGTGATGAACCCGCGTGACTGGTTCGCCATCGAGAGCGAGCGCGCCGAGGATGGCGACGGGCAGTATGTGATCGGCACTCCACGCGATCCAGCACCGCCCAGCCTGTGGGGCACCCCTGTAGTCGTCACCAACGGCATGCCGCAGGGCGAGGCGTTGATCCTCGATACCAGCGTGGCCGCATTGCTGGACCGTCAGGAAGTGACCGTGGAGGCCAGCCGCCACGACGGCGACAACTTCCGCCGCAACATGGTGACCATCCTGGCAGAGCTGCGCGCTGGCCTGGCTGTGTTCGCTCCTACGGCCACTCGCCTGGTGACGCTGACCGGTGCGCCGACTCCGTAAGCGCAAGCGTGGGTCAGCTGTGAGTGCCACGACCTCCTAACCGCAGCAGTCGGAGCCCTTCTTTCCTTTGTGGGGTGATCCGGCACTGGCCCGCACTCGCGGGCCTTTTCATTCACACCGGAGAAGACCATGAGCCATACCCATCTACCCAAGCCAGTTCAACGAGCCCTCAACCAGATCGCCCACAGCCGCGCCCTGCTGCGCCAGATGGAAGAGCGTGAGCGGTTGAGTAAAGAGATCGATCGACTGTTGGCCAGCGGCCTGAGCGCCGCAGAAGCGCTGGAACAGATCCGGTCGGCGCCGCCATACATCGCGCCGACCTACTGAGGGGGGGCGGGTCGAAAGTCTGGAAGGTCCGCTGACCTAGACCGCCTCCGACCCCACGTAGACATTTTTTCCCCGGTTAAAAAAAAGTTAAAACGAGGTTAACACCATGCCGAACGTGCATGGGGCTGGAAGCCACGGAAACAGCGGCATAGACGGCGATAGCGCCCTCTGGCGGGTGTTAACCGGATTAACAGCTTTAACCTCGAAAAGTTAACGCTTTAACACCGACGAGTTAACACCTGGAGGCTATCCGCTGATGACCATTCAACCAGCTCCGTCCACCTTTCAAGAGCGTTTCGCCCGAGCCTGCGACGTGGCCACCTTCACCCTGGACAAAGGTGGCCCCTGCTATCTGCTGTGGGAAGTCGATCGTGTCCAGGCCGGCCAAAGGGTGAAGCTCGATGGCGTGTTCTTTACCGAGGAGGAGGCGCGGATATCTGCCGCCTTGCTGCGTGGCACCCTACGCGGCGCTCGCGCTTCAATGTCGAGCTATGCGCCCAACTGGAACCCTTGTCCTGCCCGAGAGGACTCCATTCGCCTGGAGGCGCTGCAGTGCCGCGAGATGCTCGCTCGGCGCCTGGGCGTCCATCTGTCCATGCCACAGGAGGCCGTGTGATGGCTGCGACCGTGATCGACTATGCGCCAAAAACCAAAATCCGTCTGGGCGGCTTCTTGGGCAAGAAGTACGGCAAACACCACCACTTCCTGCTGCAACGCGGTGACGCAAAAGAGGCCGCTAAAGCGCTGGATGCTAATTATCCAGGCTTCGCCCGTGACCTGGCCGATGCCGAGAGCCGGGGGCTACGCTTCGCGATATTCAAGAATGGCAAGAACATTGGCGACGGTGACCTGACCCGAGGGGGAGCCCGAGAGCTGTGGTTTGTGCCGGTAGTGCATGGCAGCAAGCGTGCTGGGCTGCTGCAGACGATCGTTGGAATCGCGTTGCTCATTGCTGGACCGTTCACCAGAGGCGCCACCTACGGGCCAGGTATCGCGCTGGTCGCTGGCGGCGTGATTCAGATGCTCAGCCCCCAGGCGAAGGGGCTGTCACAGAGCGGCGCGCCCGAGAACCTGCCTAGCTACGCCTTTGGAAGTGCCAAGAACACCACCGCTAGTGGATTACCGGTACCGATCTGCATCGGCGAGCGCCGCTGGGGCGGGGCCATCATTTCTGCATCGATCGTGGCCCAGGACAAGGCTTGAAGTGAACCAGGGCCACTTTGAATACCCCAGACTGAGGGTATTTAGGGGGTGTCCTCAAATTTGAAGACACCCATCAAACACTATCGTCACAGTAAAATTCACTCGCGCAGGTCTGATAGAGAGTTGAACGTGAATGTTTTTGCCTCTTCCCGAATTGCGCCTGACGCGAACTGCATGGGTACGGGATTGCTAAACACCACAACGCTTTCAATTATAGGGATACTTTTGAGGTTCAGATATTTTTGGACTTTATGGGCTTGCTCGCGCAGGATCGAAACCCTGTCTAAATGTTTTCTCAATAGATCTCGTTTCCCATTTCTCTCTACTCCGCGAAAATCATTGAGTTGCTCTGCAATTTCTCCGTACGTTTTTTTGAATTGTAAATCTTTGCATTCAATAATTAGTACTCGACCCAGATCAGCATCCCATGCTAGTACATCGACGTCTCCATAGTCGCGATCAAGTTTGTCTTTAAGTATCTTTGTTAGTTTGATTTCAGGCTGGGTTTGCCAGCCTAGCTCTTCTAGTTTTTCAGATACTTTAGTATTAAAAGCCATCCCATCTCGCTCGCGAGCATATCCAGCATACTTTCGCATTCCTGGTCCGCAATGCCGGTCTGGATAGGATCCGCTATAATAGTTGCTCACCATTGCGATGAAACCCTCTCGAATAATTCCAGGGGCGATGAGGTAGAGAGGTTCTTCGCTAGTTGTGATTTGTAGAAGAGGGCGTCTTACAACGCTCAAGCGTCGTTTGAATCGCCACGGATCGATATCTTTTGACTCATAGCCTTCCGGCACGTAACGCCAAGACTCCCTAGGGGCCAGGGTCATAGCTTGGAGTATGCACTCCGCGCTCTCCGCGCTTTCTCCTAAGTTCAAAAGCTCAGCGCGACGCATTACCAGGACAGATTGACCAGTATTGACTGCATAGTTTTCTATCGCATCTACTAACTTGCAGAAGTCTTCAAAGCTTGCTCCGAGATCTTGCATCCAAGCAGCTAAAAACTTAGGATCTATCTCTTGAGATTTTTCACTGGAAGAGTCGCGTTCCTTCAGGTTCTTTGCATAGTTGCGAGCAGAGGACAGGTATCTATGTGTGCTCGTCGCTGTTCCAAAATCTTCTACTACAGTTTCGATGAAATCATGCTCTACATGAACGTCGCCTAAAGGGCGGATCATCACTTTGGGTGTCATTACATCCCAGCGTATCAGATCTGACCACCCTCCCAAGTGGTGTAAGCATGCAGCCTTGCCGAGTAGGCGAGCGATATCGAGGTCGCCCACAAAATTTCCGCCCTCAACTGGAGATTCACAAATTGCCATCTCAATTAAGTTTCGGCTCGGCTGCAGTACAGAATTAAGCTTGAACTCGTAATCACGCATGACGGCTAGCGCTGCATTTTGATCATTCCTAAGTGATAGAACTGCTGACGCTGTCCTATGCCACCGATCGCGTGAGACGCTAGCGGTATCTGCATTCATGAGTAGCTCTGACACCAAGCTCTCGCGGTTGAATTGTTTGACATCCCTGCAGAGTTCAACCTCTAATCTGGTAACGAGGGCATTCAGGTAGGCTTGGCATTCCACTTTGCCCTCAATTACGCCGCCGTCTCCCCTATCTCGGACTTTCCAGCCCATATTAAGTTTGCCAAGGCCTTCATCTAAGTTGTTTATTGTTATTACTTTTTTGCTTAATAGCTCTGGAAAGTGGTCTCTAAATTTCGAAGCTTGGAAAATATGTGCATGCCGCGCCTGGTCATTTGGTACTATTTTATTTGTTAGATCGTCCACTAATGAGCCGTCTTTTCGTGCAAGCTCTAGCACTCCCGCCACAAAAGCTTGCACCAGAGCCCGTTCTGCTATGTTTGTTGGGTTGAACAACGCCTTGTCGAAGTCGGGGCCTATGTTCAGTTGGACGGTCCTGATCTCAGCATGGACAGTCGCAGTTATCGATTTGGCAGCATCATCTTCATTACCGTGTTCTTCGATATAGGTTGCGTCTTGCGGCTTCTCAAATACACATCTCCAAACTATAGGTCCTTGCCCTAGCTCTTGACCTAGGGCGTCATCAAGAATAGGCGCGGCACGGACTATCCATACTCCCAGCATCTTCCAGCGATCGTAGCTAGCAGTATCAATTCCATTAGGCGGCGATGCCAGCTCTGTCCACCAACATCTGTTTTTTGTTATAACGGCTCCTTTCGGAATCCCGGGAGTGAAGCTTCCGTATAGTGGTAGAAGATCTTCTTCCTTAAAGTAGCTTGAGCCTTCTTTGCGAATCAGTAACCATGATCCGTCGGTGTATTGCTGGACCTGGTCGTCCATCGAAAATGCAACTTTTTGTCGTGTCTCTCGCAGTCCATTCTGTGTGATTGCCAAGAACAATGTTGAGTTGTGAGGATCATCAGGAATCTCTGAGTGCGGCACCATGTGACCATTTAAGGAATCGCACCATGCGTAAAGATTCAAAAGTCCGTTCATATTCTGGATAAGGACGTTGCTTTCTTGCAATTTTTCTTCAGCTTCGAGCATGCGCCACAGATTCAATGGCTCAAACTGCTCTACATTGCTAAGAGTGTAAAAGTCATGAGCGCTGATGACTTCGAGCTTCCACCCATCCCGCGGGGGGAGCGACAAATCAAAGGCGGCGCCTCTACCTATACCGCAGCTAACTATCAAATTTATTCCGCCCCTAAATTGGGGGTCAGCCGAAGCCTTGTCTTGCATTTCTATAACTTGTTCTGCCAGCTTTTCCCTTAATTTTTCGCTCGGGCTATACATGCCCATAAAGCCAGAGTCTGCAAAATCTTCTAGACTGTCCAATAGAAATGCAAAATTGATATATCGCCCTGTGTCTATAACTTTTTGAACACAGAAAAAGGCTTCGTCGCCATTGTGAGCAAAATCTGCATCAATACCGTCGCCACCTAATATTTTCATGTGACTGATAAGTCTGGAATATTCTTTGCTCAGGTTGTAAGTAAAAGTCGGCCTGGATTTGCCGGTCGCTAGCACTGAAACGCAACACGATCGGATTGCTAAAGATATTGCAGTTGGGAGTACGACATATATATCGTCCCCAATCATGGCTAGAGGTTTTCGCTCAAGAGAAGTATTACCAAGGCTTTGCTCTTTTATAAGGTTTCGCGTTGAAGGATCAAAAATGAATGGCTCAATATCCTCAAACTCGACACCCAACTCTCGAAGATCGGTAGGCGAAACCGCGACTGAACTCTTGAATGCAGCTGCTTTCGCTGCAGTTGCGCCGCCGAGGCGGTCCTGTCCAAATTCGTCGCCAAGGCTGTTGGGCATGAGGTTAGCCCGCAAGCATATAAAGTTCGAAATTTTAAGTAGCGCATGTATGGAGTTTCGGAGAGCGCCAAAGAGCCCATAATCAGGCATGCTATCTACAAGATGCATAAATCTTTGCAAGTAGAAGCCTGCACCCTCCCAAATACCATCAATTACTAAATAGTTTCCTCGGCGCGTATAAATGCGATGAGCGAAAAGATCCTCGGGGGGATCTTCCAGCTGACTGTATTCGTTCCCTACTGAATTGTATGCATCGATTAGATCTTGGTATGGTGCAGTACGTTTTCCGTTGCCTACTGCAATCGCAAGGTGAATAAGATACTCAAGCCGGAGACAGTTCTTTTGGAATTTTGGGTTAAGTAATAATCCACCAAACACCGCCGCAGTTGTTACTGGGCAATACCGCTCCAGCTTTTTAATCAACGCGGGGCACCGTTCCATTACTGACTCAATTGGTTCAGCGCTCGCACTCAAGGCCATGGCTGCCATCATCGCCTCAAAATCGAACTCTTTCATACCAGTACCTGCTTCGTCCCTGCTCATACTTGATCTCTTTCTAGTCTACGGATCTGCGACATCCCGTTGCCCGTGATGTCATCCTGGCATCGTAGCTGAAGGGTTGTGCCATGCAGAAGTGGAACGAAGAGGATCGGCATCAAATAGGAGGCTCACCGCGGGGGTATCAATGGGGATATCTCAAAGCTTTAACTACGAAAAAACCAATTAAAACAATGAGATACAATATACTTTGACATCCCGAAGAAGGATCGTAAAAGTCGGCTAGCCTGCTAAGACACCCAATCGAAAGCAGCTAGGAGATAGGAAATGTCCAACATTCAAGTGTACCTGCCGGCCAAAGACGGTTCGGCTTATTGGCCGGTCTCCACGGGGGACTCATGCAAAGAGGCTGTCCACGTCCTGTACACAGACGACTTTGCCGCCCCTCCTCACCGACTCGTGATTGAAATCACTACCGAGTCAGGCAAAAAGGTCGAGGTGAGCATCCCGTATGCTGATGACGCTCAAGCATCAGTCCGAATAGACGGCACAACCGTGTGACGGCTTTGCAACGCTTGCAAAAAAGTGAGTAGATTTGTGAGTAGACCCCCACTCACAAAGACCTAGACACCTGTAAATAAAGGCCAAAATTGAGCAGTACGGGTCTCCCTCGGGCACCAAGATCCGGAAAAAACCGACCTTATGGTCGGTTTTTTTTCGTCTGCATTTTTTGCAAGCGCGCGTGAGCTCGCCGGGCTTATGCCCATCTATGTTCTGGGCTCAGGCACGCTTCATGCCGAGGTGTTCAGAAAAGCGCAGCTGGTAGCCGTCCGGGTCAGCGTTTTCAATCGGATTTCTCATGACATGCCCCGAAGCCGCAAGCGTAAGCAAATCCAATTAAAGTCCCCGCAGGCGCCAGAGTCCGGCAGCTTGACGCCGCCCCAATGACTCCGGGCACTTCACGCATATCTGCACTCTATTGGCCATCACCGGGATTAACACTTAAGCTTTCATTCGTCGGATATATTCCGAAAGCATTGATAGCGTAATAGCACTTGGCCATAGTTGCGCTCCCTTTTATCCACCCTGTGTGACCCATGAAAACAATCGCGCCCTGTGTGGCAGCAATGATGCTGCTTAGTGGGTGCAATGGAGTGCCAACGTCGTACCTTTCAGATCCCGTCTACAGCCAGGCCTTTCTGGTGACATCTGGCCCGCCGCTGCCAATGTTGCTGATGGCCAGCGCCATCCAGTGGAACGAGGATTATGCAGTAACCGCCAAACATACCCCCTTCCTGCGCCACGTTGTCCATGAAGGCCTGGGCGATGTGGTGTTCTTCAAGCACAAGGCAGCCAAGGTCCCGCTGTGGCGCCAGTATGTGCCTGGTGAGGGGGTAACGGCGGTCGGCTTCAACAGCCTGATGATGCCGGTACAGGGCAAGGGCCATGCACTGCCGTCGCTGGTGCGCCTTGAAGGGACGCCAGGCAGTGTCTTCTACTCGGTGCACGACGGGCCTGTGGTCAAAGGCATGTCCGGCGGGCCGGTGTTCGCCGACGATGGCACGGTGGTGGGGATCAACATTGCGATCATCCCCAAAGGCGAGATCGACGCCAGCAAGCGCCCCGACCTCATCGGCAAGGCACGCATCAGCGTGTTCATGTCGTTCAGCGAAATAGACAAGGAATGGCGGCGTTACCAGTTTCAGCTGGCGCAAAAAGCCAAGCCCGCTGCTCCTGTGGCTATCAAGGGGTATGTGGCGGTGGTTGCCAAACCAAAACCCTGAATTGGCGCTGGCCCGCATGTTCCTGACTTCGCCGTTGACCAGGAGCTGGTCGAGCGCCGGGCCGCAAAATTCGCGGACGAAATGCTGATCATGATGCAAGGCTAGCGGCCCCTTCGCGGTGAATCCGCTCCTACAGGGGCCCAGCCCTGTTGCTGAACACTTCTGTAACACCACCCTGACGAACAGCACCGAACCATGCCAGTCCCTCGACGTCCGATCCTGCATCCCCCGCGTTCCGAGGTACCCCGCGTGAAAGACATCATCGCCCGCAAGTACCGCCTGGTCGTGAAGACCATCGGTTACATCGGCTGGTCGCTGTTCTGGCTGCTGATCTGGGATGTGCTGGTCACCATCGACTTCATGCTGTTCTTCAACAGCAAGTTCACCCTGCCGCTGATTCCGCTGACCCTGCTGGGCTCGGCGCTGGTGGTGCTGGTGAGTTTCCGCAACAGCAGTGCCTACAACCGCTGGTGGGAGGCGCGCACGTTGTGGGGCGCGCTGGTGAACAGTTCGCGCAGCTTTGCGCGACAGACGCTGACACTGATCGATGACCGCGACGATGGGCTCAACCCGGTGAAGGCCACGTTGCTGCGCAGGCATATCGCCTATGTGAACTGCCTCGCCGCGCACCTTAAAGGCGAGCGCTGCCCGGATGAACTGATGGCCTTCATCCCGCCGGCAGAATTCGAGCGGCGCAACCGTTCGAACAACTTTGCCAATGACATTCTTGGGGGCTCGGCGGCCCTGCTGGCACGGGAATACCAGGCCGGGCGCCTGGACAGCATTCGCCTGGCGCGGCTGGAATCGACCCTGGTGGACCTGTCCAATGCGCAGGGCGGCATGGAGCGCATCGCCAATACGCCGCTACCCTACCCTTATGTGTATTTTCCGCGGTTGTTCATCACCCTGTTCTGCCTGATCGTGCCGGTCGGGCTGGTGGAGTCGCTGGGCTGGTTTACGCCGCTGGCTTCGACCGTGGTGGGGTTCATGCTGCTGGCCATCGAGCGGATTGGCACGGATTTGCAGAGCCCGTTCAGGTTCAGTGAGCACCAGATCCAGATGGACACCATTTGCGAGACGATCGAGCGCAATCTGGAATCGATGCAGCGGGAGGCGCAGTGTGGGGAGCTGGCCTAGCGCATGACCTCAAGGGCCCTATCGCCGGCAAGCCAGCTCCCACAAGGGAGCGTGAAAACCCGAAGACTTGCGCAATACCTGTGGGAGCTGGCTTGCCGGCGATGGGCCGCAACGCGGCCCCGGCTATCGGTCAGGCGCGCACATACCGCTGGCGCAGCACATCACTGAGCACATCCACCAGCAACACCAGCACCAGCATGCCCAGGATCACCGTGCTGGCCTGGGCCTCCTGGAACAGGCTCAGGGTGGTGTACAGCATCTGCCCCAACCCGCCCGCCCCGACCAACCCCAGCACACTGGCCATGCGGATGTTGTTCTCCCAGCGGTACAGGCTGTAGGCCAGCAACTGCGGCCAGAGATTGGGTAAGGTGCCATAGCAGAACGCCGCGACCTGGCCACCACCCTGCAAGCGAATCGCCGCTGCAGGCTCCGGCGACGCATTTTCCAATGCCTCGGCGAACAGCCGCCCCAACACGCCAGCCGTATGCAGCGCCAGGGCCAGGGTACCGGCATTGGGGCCAAGGCCGGCCGCCAGCACCGTAAGCGCCGCCCATACCAGTTCCGGAATGGCCCGCAAGCCATTGAGCAGCAACCGCGACGCCGCCTGGAACGGCCAACCGAAGCGGCCCGCAGCCGGCAGCGCCAGCAGCATCCCCAGCACCATGGCCAGCAGCGTCCCCAGGCCGGACATGGCCAGGGTCTCCAGCGCCCCGTGCCAAACGGCACGCAGGTGTGCAGCCGACAGGTCCGGGTGCAGGAAACGCCCGGCATACTCACCCATCTGCCCCAGCCCACCGTTGCCCACCAGCGCCTGCAGGTCCAGTTCCAGGTAAGCGAACGAGGCCGCCACCGCCGTCACGATGGCAGCCAGCAGTAACAGGTTGATCACCCGGTTCATGCCAGCCTCCAGCGCAACAGGCGGCTAAGCAGGTCGGCCAGCATCACCAGCAGCAGGAAAGTCAGCAGCATGCTCGCCACCTCCGCACCGGCGAACATGCGCATCGACAAGTCGATCTGCTGTCCCAGCCCGCCAGCGCCGACAAAGCCCATCACCACCGACGCCCGCACCGCGCACTCCCAACGGTACACGGTGTAGGACACAACCTCGGAGGCAGCATTAGGCAGAATGCCGTAGAGAAATGCCGCCAGCCGGCCGCTGCCCGCTTGCATCAAGGCATGCGCCGGGCGCTGGTCGACCGACTCGAAAATCTCGGCGTATACCTTGCCGAGCATGCCGCTGTAGGTGATGGCGATGGCCAGTACACCCGCCGTCGGCCCCAGCCCCACAGCCCGCACAAACAGCAGTGCCCAGACGATTTCCGGCACACTGCGCAGGAAAATCAGCAACCCGCGCACAGGCAGGCGCAGCAACCGCGACCAGAAACCGGCCCGCCCACCGCGGGAGGCGGCACGCAGCGACAACGCTCGGCTAGCCAGCAGCCCTGCAGGAATCGCCAGCAACAACGCCAACGCCATGCCGGCAGTGGCCACCGCCAGGGTCTGTAAGGTGGCTTCGTACAGCAACGCAAGGAAATCGGCATCGTGTGCCGGCGGCCAGAAGGCGCCGGTGAAACTGGCGATCTGCTGCCGGTTCTCCGCCTGAAACAGCACCCAAGGGTCAAGTTCGCTCAATTGCACGCCTGGCCACAGCACCGCTACGGCCAGCAAGGTCAGCAGCAACCGCGGCATCAGGGCCGGGTCGCGCGCGTCAGCTGTCAGCATCGCGGAATCTGCACGGTCAGAGTCGGTCCCTGGGTGGGCGGCGAAGCCAGTTGTTCGTTGGCGTACAACGCATCCAGCATCTGCTCGCTCACCGCCTCGGCCGCGCAGTCGAACACCACCTGCCCGTCGCGAATGCCGATCACCCGTGGGAAGTGCGCCAGCGCCAGCTCTACTGCATGCAAGCTCGCCACCAGGGTCACACCATTAGCCTGGGCATGGCGGTTGAGCAAGGCCAGGCTATGGTCGGCCAACACCGGGTCCATTGCTGACACCGGCTCGTCAGTCAGCAACAGTTGCGGCCGCTGGTACAACGCCCGGGCAATCCCCACTCGCTGCAACTGCCCGCCGGACAGTTGGCCACATTGCACGAACAGCTTGTCGGCCAGGCCCAGCTCTGCCAGAACCTGGCGCGCCCCCGGTACATCGCTGGGGTACAGCAGGTTGAGCAAGCCGCGCAGCATTCCCCACTGCCCCAGGCGGCCGGCCAGCACCGCTGTCACCACTCGCTGGCGCGGCGGCAACGGCGGTGCCTGGTGCACCAGGCCTACCTGCGCCCGCAGGCGCTGACGTGCCCTGGCCGACAAAGCCCACGGCTGCTCGCCGAGCAGCTCCAGGCGACCGCTGCCAGGCCGAATAGCCGAAGCCATCAGGTGCAGCAGGCTCGACTTGCCCGCCCCCGACGGCCCGATTATGGCGACACGCTCGCCCTGCTCGATGCACAGGCTCACCGCGTCAAGCGCACGCACCTGGCCATGACGCAGCCCGGCACTGTGCAGATGGATAGCCACGTTGGAAGCAGTCACTTGAGCAGACCGGCCTCGCGTGCAGCTTGCTCGGTGCCCACGTAGTTTTCAGGCTTGGTCTCGATGAAGCGGCTGGCAGCCTGCAGGTCGAGGATCGCCTTGTGCTCCGGGTTGGCCGGGTCGAGGTCGAGGAAAGCCTTCTTGATCTTCTCTTTCAGCGCCGGCTCCATATTGCCGCGCACGGTCCAGTTGTAGTCGAAATAGGTCGGGGTGGTAGCGAACACCTTCACCTTGCCGGTATCGACCTTGCCGGCATCCACCAGCTTCTGCCACACGCTGGCATTGAGCACACCACCGTCCACCTTGCCGGCCTGCACCCAGGCCACGGTGGCGTCGTGGGCACCGGAATAGGCCACACGGCTGAAGTAGTCCTCGGGCTTGATGTTGTCCTGCTTGAGCATGAAGTAACGCGGCATAAGGCTGCCCGAAGTGGACGAGATGGAGCCGAAGGCGAACGATTTGCCCTTGAGGTCGCTGAGGCTTTTCACGTCAGGGTTGGCGGTGATGAACTTGGAGGTGAACTGCGCATCCTGCTCACGCTGCACCAGCGGGGTTGCCTTCGGGTCCTTCAGGTGCACCTGGACAAAGGTGAAGCCGCCCAGCCAGGCCAGGTCCAGCCGGTCGGCAGCCAGCGACTCGACCACCGCCGGGTAGTCGGCTACCGGCACAAACTTCACCTCCATGCCCAGTTGCCTGGCCAGGTACTCGCCCAATGGCTTGAACTTGCGCTGCAATTCGGTCGGCGCTTCGTCGGGGATGGCGCTGACCCGCAGGGTTTCGGCGGCCTGGGCGACTACGGCACAACAAGACAGCACGAGGCCGGCGGCGAGCGCCAAGGGGCGTTTGAGCATGGGTGATCTCCGGTTCAATGGCGAGAAGAGCAGCGGGTAGCTGACCCGCAGAAGTATAAGAGCCACAGCCCCAAAGGCCAGCTTTGCTACAATCGCGCAACAATTTGACCTGCCGAGGTGCGTATGAGCGAGCCGATTCGCCTGACCCAGTACAGCCATGGTGCCGGCTGTGGCTGCAAGATTTCCCCCAAGGTGCTGGACGTGATCCTCGCCGAGAGCGGCGCCCAGACCCTGGACCCGAAACTGTGGGTCGGTAACGCCTCGCGCGACGACGCAGCCGTGTACGCGCTGGACGAAGAGCGCGGTGTGGTCTCCACCACCGACTTCTTCATGCCGATTGTCGATGACCCCTACGATTTCGGCCGCATCGCCGCCACCAATGCCATCAGCGACATCTACGCCATGGGCGGTGATCCGCTGATGGCCATTGCCATCCTCGGCTGGCCGGTCAACGTACTGCCACCGGAAGTCGCCCGCGAAGTGATCCGCGGTGGCCGTGCGGTGTGCGCCGAAGCCGGCATCCCGCTGGCCGGCGGCCACTCCATCGACGCCCCCGAGCCAATCTTCGGCCTGGCCGTGACCGGCGTGGTCAGCAAGCGCCACCTCAAGCGCAACGACACCGCCACCGTGGGCTGCCAGCTTTACCTGACCAAGCCGTTGGGCATCGGCATCCTCACCACCGCCGAGAAAAAGACCAAACTGCGCGCACAGGACCAGGGCCTGGCCCGCGACTGGATGTGCACCCTCAACACCCCCGGCAGCCGCTTCGGCAAACTCGATGGGGTCAAGGCCATGACCGACGTCACCGGTTTCGGCCTGCTCGGCCATCTGGTGGAGCTGGCCGAAGGCAGCGGCCTTACCGCGCACCTGGACTACGCCGCCGTGCCGCGCCTGCCCAGCGTGGACCATTACCTGGCCGAGGGCTGCATCCCTGGTGGCACCCTGCGCAACTTCGACAGCTACGGCCACAAGATCGGCGCCCTCGGCGACGACCAGAAGCACCTGTTGTGCGACCCGCAAACCAGCGGCGGTCTGCTGGTGGCGGTGGCCCCGGAAGGTGTAACCGAATTCCTCGCGGTGGCCGCAGAGCTGGGCCTGAAACTGTCGCCGATCGGCACGCTGGTCGAGCGACAGAGCCACGCAGTCGAGGTGATCTGATGCGCCCCGACTGCACCGATTTTGCCCAGCTGTTCCTCGACGACGTGCCGATGATGGACATGCGTGCCCCGGTCGAATTCGCCAAAGGCGCCTTCCCGGGCGTGGTCAACCTGCCGCTGATGAATGACCAGGAGCGGCAGAAGGTCGGCACCTGCTACAAGCAGCAGGGCCAGGCTGCCGCCATCGCCCTGGGCCACCAGCTTGTCAGCGGCGCCACCAGACAGGCACGCCTGGACGCCTGGGTGGCGTTCACCCAGGCCCACCCCGAGGGCTACCTGTACTGCTTCCGTGGCGGCCTGCGCTCGCAGATCGTGCAGGGCTGGCTGCGCGATGAGGCGGGTATCCGCTACCCGCGCATCAAAGGTGGCTACAAGGCCATGCGCACCTTTTTGCTGGAGACCACCCAGCAGGCGGTCGAGCAGTGCGATTTCGTGCTGCTGGGCGGCCTGACCGGCACCGGCAAGACCGACGTGCTACACCAGCTGGGCAACGTGCTGGACCTGGAAGGCCATGCCAATCATCGTGGTTCCAGCTTTGGCAAGCGCGCCACTGCGCAACCAGCTCAGATCGACTTCGAAAACCAGCTGGCAATCGATGTGCTGAAGAAACGCGCCAGGGGCATCGGGCAGTTTGTGCTTGAAGATGAAGGGCGCATCGTTGGCAGCTGCACCGTACCCTTGGCGTTGTACCAAGGTATGCAGCAGTACCCGCTGGTGTGGCTGGAAGACAGTTTCGCCAACCGCGTCGAGCGCATTCTGCGCGACTACGTGGTCAACCTGAGTGCCGAGTTCGTCAGCGTGCATGGCGAAGAAGATGGCCGCCGCCTGTTTGCCGAGCGAATGCTGCAAAGCATGGCCAATATCCACAAACGTCTTGGTGGCGAACGTTACCAGAGGTTGTCGGAGACCCTGCGCCAGGCCCTGGAAGAACAGCAGCGCAGCGGCGTGGTAGACCTGCACCGGGGCTGGATCGAAGGCTTGCTCAACGAATATTACGACCCGATGTATGCCTACCAGCGCGATGCCAAAGCCGAGCGCATCGAGTTTGCCGGGGATGCCGTGGAAGTGCGCGAGTACCTCAAGGCCCGGGCGCTTCGCGAACCCCACAAATAAAACCAGGGCCGCTTCGCGCCCCATCGCCGGCAAGCCAGCTCCCACCTGGACAGCGCAAGCCTCAAGCTGTGCGCTATCCCTATTGGGAGCGGCGGTGCGGCGATTCGATTTACCCGCGAAGGGGCCGGAACAGGCAACTTACTGCCCCGGACTGAGCACCCGCTCCAGCTCGGCCGCCCGGTCGCGGGTCATGTCCATCATGCATGAACCACCCTCCAGCTGCGCCATGGTCCCGCCACTGGCCTGCACATGGAACTGGCAATTACCATCGCGGTAGGCCAGCCACTTGCGCTGTACATCGCGCAAGCTCTTCTGCTGCCCGGCATCCAGCTTGCCCATCAGTTGCTTGTACACACGGTTCAAGCGCTGGTCCTGCACGTGTGTCTCGGCCCCGATGCATTCACTCATGGCCACAGTACTGGAGGCCTTGTCCATGCACTGTCCATAGGCCGGCGTGTAGTCCTCCGCCACCGCCATTGGCAGCACGCCGGCCAGTGCCAGGCCTGCCAGATAATGCTTGATCATGCGAATCCTCCTTGTGGATATCACAGCGTCTGCGGCTGCTCAGGCGGCATCAGCACCTTGCCCGGCTCGAAGCGCAACGAGGGCATTTGAGTCGCCGTATACAAGGCCACGCCCAACGCCGCAATCAGCACCACGTCGAGCCAGCTCCAGCCCGGCATGTCGTCTGCGCTACGCGCCTTCCAGCAATGCCAGGCCTGGCCCAGGCAGAACACCACCATCGCCGCCAGCCACAGGTAGAAGCCAAGACCAAAACCGGTCAGGTCATGGAATTCATAGGTCTGGTTATCCGGCAAACGGGTGATGCCGAAGCTGCTGGCCGCCAGGTACAGCGCTGCCAGCCCGGCCAGCAACGCCAGCCGGCGGAGCCGCCGATGCGCAAGGATGGCGACGGCCAGCAGCGGGTTGGCAAACCACTGGTACAAGCCGAAGGGCATGCCCCATGGCCCGTACAGCAGCATCTGCAGCGCCGGCATGTGGCGCCCGCCGCTCATCAGTGCACCGTCGAAAAACAGGGCGAGCAGGTACAGCAGCAGGCTGATGCTCAGGTAGAAAACGGGCAAGGGACACACCTGGGAAAACGGGACAGACTGCGACCTTAACCCAGGCCCTGCCCCGCCACCAAACCTTCAGTAACTGCCGCGCAGGGTCACCATGAAATTGCGTGGTTCGCCGTAGTAGTTGCCATAGGTCGAAGTGCCCACGGTCTTGGTGGGTCGGCTACGGGTATGGAGCACGGGCCACAAGTGGGAATTGTGCCCGAACAGTAGTAGCCGCCATGAGACTATGCAACCGGTGGCTCCAGCAATAATCCGTAGATACCCGAGTCGGACAGTTCACCCGCCACGCACCAACGCGCCCGCAGGGTGCCTTCCAGCACGAAGCCCTGCCGTTCGAGGGTACGTGCCGAGCCTTGGTTGCGCGGGTCGATCTCGCCTTCCAGGCGGCGCATGTGCAGGGTATGGGCGAGGTAGTCGATGAAGCAGGTCAGCGCTTCGTCCATGTAGCCCCTGCCCTGCACCGCGCTGGCCAGGCAGTAGCCGATTTCGCCGCGGCGGGAGATGTCGTCGATGTTGAACAGCTGGACCATGCCGATGAGTTCGCCGTTGTCGCGGCGGTACATGCCGAGCTTGAGCTGATCACCGCTGGCATAGGCTTCGCGGTCGGCGGCCAGGGCGCTTTCGGCCTCGGCCAGGTCATGCCAGGGGGCATGGTGCCAATAACGCATGACCTCGGGGTCGGCCATGATCGCCAGCCACTGCGCGGCATCGGCATGGCGCATGGGGCGCAACTGCAGGCGCGGGCTGTCGAGGCAGAGGTCACTGGGGAAACTGCGGGGTGGGGTCACGCCGGATCTCCTGTCCATTGCTGGGGAGATGACAGTTTAACTTCATGTGCAAGGTTCGGGCATCCCGGGGCTGCTTTGCAGCCCATCGCCGGCAAGCCAGCTCCCACAAGGTCTCCACAGGGCCTGAGCCTCGTGCAGTACCTGTGGGAGTTGGCTTGCCGGCGATGAGGCCAGTGCAGGCGAGCAACAATGCCTCAGGCCACCTCAGCCCCATCATCCGGCCAGTGCGGTTCGTTGGCCCCCGGCGGGGTGAGCGGTGGCAGCCCGTACGCCGCCCGCGCATCATCACAGCTGGGGTTATGCACCCCACCCTCCCACGAAGCATCAAACTCGCGGCAAGGGCTGGAACGGTTGGCATAAATGGTACAGGCCACCTCTTTACCAATCTCGCCAGCAAGGCTGACACAGCGGCAAGGCTTGGCATCGGTGCCAATCATGGCAACGCGGGTTGGGTTGATCTGGACCACCAGGTCGTCCGGCACAACGCCCCCGGCAGACTGGCATTCGCCCCAGAAGAAGGACACACGGAAGTACCCGCAGCAGGCGCCGCAGTCAAGGCAAGGGTTATATTCGGACATGGTGCCACGGAGGGAAGGTTGTTGTTATCGGGTCTGGCCCGCGGCGCCATTTTTAATCCAAGCGGGGCCGGCTGGATAGAGGGCAGACGTAAAAAAAGTTGCCGCTGATCCGGCGCACGGGTGCGAGCGGCCAGTGACGTCACCGGCCGCCCGCTGCCGTCAGCTGATAGCCTTGTAGGTGCTGGCATTCCAGCGCTGCAAGGCCAACCCCTCGCGGGGGTGATAGGCGTTGCCCTGCACCTTGCTGAAATGCGTGGGGGCCAGGCCGCAATGCACCAGCCGGTCATGCTTTTCACCTTCGGTAAGCACGGTGTACGACTCGTTTCGCATGTCCTGGTAGCGCCCGTCCGCTGCAGCCATCGCCTTGTGGTATTGCATCAACTGGCTATCGTCGAGATTCAGGCGGTTGGCCAGCTGAACGCCCCAGCGAGTCAGGCATACCTCGGCAAAATGGCGCACGATCAGGCCAGGCTCGGCCAACACCTTGCCAACGCCCGCACCATCGGCCGAGGCGTTGCCCACCAGCGTGGCATGGCGCCCTGGCATCGGGTAGACGCAGATACGCGTGCTGCCGTGGACTGACGGGATGACACAGGCAAACCCTCTGGAGCGCTCATCCCGGGAATAGAAGCCTACGTATTCCCGGACATTGGCAGCCAACGTTACCCGCTCGGACTGCACGTTGCCGACCCCAGGCACTGGATCAATCGCGAATATGTTCACAGGTATCCCCCGCAGTGCAGGGTCGTTCGCCATGGCGTTGGCCAACATGTGGCAGCTGATCCCTCCCCTGCTCCATCCCACCAGGTTGACCTGGGTTGGCAGACGTGGCTCGCGGAACATGCTGATGATGCGCTCCTGCAGCTCCTGCGGGGTCGGCTGACGTACTCCATAGTCGTAAGTGCGCCAGAACCAGGAGGCCGTGGAAGCAGCATCCGGTATCGGCACACCGGCGTCTTTCAGCCGTTCATATTCATCTTCGCTCAGTTTGCGGCGCTGCCAGCTGGTTTCACCCTTTATCAGCTGCAGCACATGGTTGACGTTCTCTTCCCAGCCGCGCCCGAACAGCTGGCCGCTCCAGTTGTAGTAAATGCCAGGCTCGACGAACAGGTTGTCATCCTGAAGGTTGCCACTACCTGGACCGTCCACGGCTATCCAGTGGGCGAACTCGCGGCCCTGATCGTTGCTGGCAAGGGTCGAGACCAGTTCGCCGTTCCAGAAGTTGGGGTTGGCATCGTCGAAGCGGTGCGAGCCGGTGCCGCAGAAATAGGCGGTGAAGACACTCATGGGGGATCTCTTCGCTGAGAAATGAGTGCTGAAGATAGGTAGGCTGAGGCGTGGGATGCAGGCGGAAAGCTCGCCCGGCTGAAGATTCCGGGGCTGCTTTGCAGCCCCGGTTGCTTACTTGCGGCCGAGGCCGTCAGCCCGGAACATCTGGCGGATACCGCGAATGGCCTGGCGAATGCGGTCCTGGTTTTCGATCAGGGCAAAGCGCACATGGTCGTCGCCATACTCACCAAAGCCGATACCCGGCGACACGCATACCTTGGCCTCGGCCAGCAGCTTCTTGGCGAACTCCAGCGAGCCGAGGTGCGCGTACTCCGGCGGGATCTTCGCCCACACGTACATCGACGCCTTGGGGTTCTCGACCATCCAGCCCAGTTCGTGCAGGCCCTTCACCAACAGGTTGCGGCGTTGGCGGTACTGCTCGGCAATATCGCGCACGCATTGCTGGTCGCCTTCCAGCGCGGCGATGGCCGCTACCTGCAAGGGGGTGAAGGTGCCGTAGTCGTGGTAGCTCTTGATCCGGGCCAGGGCGCTGACCAGTTCGGGATTGCCGACCATGAAGCCGATTCGCCAGCCAGCCATGTTGTAACTCTTCGACAGGGTGAAGAACTCCACCGCAATGTCTTTGGCGCCTGGCACCTGCATGATCGATGGGGCCTTCCAGCCGTCGTAGACGATGTCGGCATAGGCCAGGTCGTGGACCACCAGCACGTCATACTGCTTGGCCAGGGCCACCACACGCTCGAAGAAGTCCAGCTCCACGCACTGGGCAGTGGGGTTGGACGGAAAGCCGAGGATCATCATCTTCGGCTTGGGGATCGACTCGCGGATGGCCCGCTCAAGCTCGTTGAAGAAGTCCACACCCGGCACCAGCGGCACGGAGCGCACCTGGGCACCGGCAATCACTGCACCGTAGATATGGATCGGGTAGCTGGGGTTGGGCACCAGTACCGTGTCGCCCTGATCAAGGGTGGCCAGCATCAGGTGCGCCAGGCCCTCTTTCGAGCCGATGGTGACGATGGCTTCGCTTTCCGGGTCGATGTCGACCTCGTAGCGTTCCTTGTACCAGTTGGAGATGGCCCGGCGCAGGCGCGGGATACCGCGGGAGGTGGAGTAGCCGTGGGTGTCTTCACGCTGGGCGACCTGCACCAGCTTCTCGACGATGTGCGGCGGGGTGGCGCCATCGGGGTTGCCCATGCTCAGGTCGATGATGTCCTCGCCACGGCGGCGGGCAGCCATCTTGAGCTCGGCAGTGATGTTGAAGACGTAAGGGGGGAGACGATCGATGCGCGCAAAGCGGCGCGGCGAACCTGGGTTGGCCATGGCTTCCTCTGAATACGTAAGCGCCCGGAACCGTCCGAGCGACGTTGGCCGATATGGCGGCCTGGATCAGAAGATAGTGCCGAAACAGGATGCATGTAAAGGACAATTTCCTGTTTTTTTAGATTTTTTCAGATCTATTTTTTAAAATCAGGGATTTATTTCTTCAGGCATGGCCTCTTCGCGGGTGAACCCGCTCCCACAGGGATATCAAAACCCTCAAGCTTGTGGAGATCCTGTGGGAGCGGGTTCACCCGCGAAGAGGCCGGCCCAGGAAAAACCCATAAAAAAACCCCGGCACATGTCCGGGGTTTTCGTGAAACAGGCAGCTATTTCAGCGTGCGTAAGTCATCAGCACGTCCGCAGCCGTTTGGCTATCCACACCCATCATCACGCTCAGGGCAGTGACGGTGAGGATGGAGAAACCGAACACCTTGCGCGCCCACTTGCTATCGTCCTCGGCCTTGTAGCCACCCCATGCCATGTACAGCCAGTACAGGCCCATGGCAGCTGCCACGGCCAGGTAGCCGAGGCCGGCGTAACCGCCAAGGGTAAGCATCAAGGTGGCGAGCACGAAGGCCAGCACGTACAGCACGATCTGCTTCTTCGCGGCAAGGATACCGCGTGCCACCGGCAGGACCGGAATATTGGCAGCGCTGTAATCCTTGAAACGGAAGATCGCGATGGCAAAGCTGTGAGGCATCTGCCACAGGCTGAACATCACCAGCAGGGTTACCGCAGCCAGGTCGAAGCTGTTGCTCACGGCGCAGTAGCCGATCACCGGAGGCATGGCACCGGACAGGCTGCCGACCAAGGTGCCGTGCACCGATTTGCGCTTCAGCCACAGGCTGTAGAAACCGACGTAGACAACGAAGCCGATCAGCGCACAGAACGCCGCCAGCGGGTTGGCCTGGACATACAGCAGGCTGAAACCCGCCACCCCGAGCAGGGTGGCGTAGATCAGCGCGAGGGGCAGCGACATACCGCCCTGAACCATGACGCGGTTCTTGGTGCGCTCCATCTTGTGGTCGATGTCACGGTCGATGCAGTTGTTGAACACGCATCCGGACGCCACCACCAGCGAAGTACCGATCACCACCGCCAGGAACAGGGCGAAATCCACATGGCCCTTCGAGGCAAGGAAGAAACCGCCTGCCACGGAAAGCACGTTACCGAAAATGATCCCCGGTTTGGTGATTTGGATAAAGTGCTTAACGGACATGCAGTCTTACCTCACTTGGCCATCATTTCGATGTGGATGTTGAACATGATCCACAGCGACAGGCCGACCAGCAGTGCAATAACCATCACGGTGAACAGGAACGTCGACACGTTGTTGCGTTGCTCTTTCGAGCGGTCCATGTGCAGGAAGTACACCAGGTGTACGACTACCTGGATCACGGCCATGGCAACGATGATCAGAACGGTCAGGTTCTTCGGCAAGCTGGCGGTCATCGCCAGCGCGAACGGGATCGCGGTCAGGATGATCGACAGTACAAAGCCGATCATGTACGACTTGACGCTACCGTGATTACCTTCGTGATGAGTGTCGTGTGCGTTAGCCATTACAGAACCCCCAGCAGGTAAACGACGGTGAATACGCAGATCCAGACCACGTCCAGGAAGTGCCAGAACAGGCTCAGGCAGCTCATGCGGGTCTTGGCGGTCGGCGTGATGCCGTGCTTGCTGATCTGGTACATCATGATTGCCATCCAGATCAGACCAGCAGTCACGTGCAGGCCGTGGGTACCGACCAGCGCGAAGAACGCCGACAGGAAGCCACTGCGCTGCGGGCCGAAGCCTTCGCTGATCAGGTGATGGAATTCATAGATTTCCATCGCGATGAAGCCTGCACCGAACAGGAAGGTCACAGCCAACCAGCCCAGTACGCCTGCTTTCTTGCCATCGAACATCTTCAGCATGGCGAAGCCGAAGGTGATCGAGGACAGCAGCAGGAACAGCGTTTCAACAGCTACGAAATCGAGCTGGAAGATGTCATGACCCGACGGGCCGCCGGCAAAACTGCCGGACAGCACCGCGTAGGTGGCGAAGAGCGACGCAAACAGGATGCAGTCGGTCATCAGGTACAGCCAGAAGCCCAGTACGGTCATCTGGCCCGAGTCGTGGTGGTGGTCGTCATGCCCATGGTCGTGACCATGAGCAGCGCCGCCGTGCATTACTTGACTGGACATTGATTACACCCGCTCAAACGATTCGACACGTGCGCCGGCAGGCAGAGCACCTGCTTTGGCCAGCGCTTTCAGACGCTCGCCTTCGATGCGCGCCACTTCTTCGGCCGGAACCATGTAGCCCTGGTCGTCACGTGCAGCGTGGCGAACGAAGACTGCGATGGTTGCCAACAGGCTCGCGCCCACCAGCCACCAGATGTGCCAGATGAAGGCGAAACCGAACACGGTCAGGAACAGACCCATGAACAGACCGGTGGAGGTGTTGCTCGGCATGTGGATCGCTTCGTACTTGGCCGGAACTTTGTACGCAACACCGGCTTCCTTGGCTTCGTGCCAGGCGTCCAGACCAACTTTCTCAGGCATGTGAGCGAAGTTGTAGAACGGAGGTGGCGACGAAGTGGACCACTCGATGGTACGGCCGCCCCATGGGTCGCCAGTGACGTCCATGTTGTCTTTGCGGTCGCGAACCGACACGTAGATCTGGATCAGCTGGCAAGCGATACCGAACAGGATCAGCACGGCGCCGACAACGGCTACGTACAGGTAGGGTTCCCACAGTGGGTTGTCGGAGTGGTTCAGACGACGGGTCATGCCCATGAAGCCCAGGGCGTACAGCGGCATGAACGCAACGTAGAAGCCCGACAGCCAGAACCAGAAGGCAGCTTTGCCCCACTTCTCGTTCAGGGTGAAGCCGAAGGCTTTCGGGAACCAGAAGGCGAAACCGGCGATGTAGCCGAATACCGCGCCACCGATGATCACGTTGTGGAAGTGCGCAATTACGAACAGGCTGTTGTGCAGGACGAAGTCAGCACCTGGTACGGCCAGCAGTACGCCGGTCATGCCACCGATGGAGAAGGTGACCATGAAGCCCAGGGTCCAGAGCATCGGTGCGGTGAAGCGCACACGGCCCTGATACATGGTGAACAGCCAGTTGAACAGCTTCACACCGGTCGGGATGGAGATCAGCATCGTCGCCAGGCCGAAGAAGGTGTTGACGCTGGCGCCGGCACCCATGGTGAAGAAGTGGTGCAGCCATACCGCAAAGCCGAGGATGGCGATCGCGCCCGATGCGTAGATCATCGAGTGGTGGCCGAACAGGCGTTTGCCAGAGAACGTCGAAGTCACTTCCGAGAACACGCCGAAGGCCGGCAGGATCAGGATGTAGACCTCAGGGTGACCCCACGCCCAGAACAGGTTGACGTACATCATCGGGTTCCCACCAAGCTCGTTGGTGAAAATGTGGAAGTCCAGATAACGGTCAACAGTCAGCAGAGCGAGTGCGGCAGTCAGAATCGGGAACGAAGCAACGATCAGTACGTTGGCCCAGGTGCAGGTCCAGGTGAAGATCGGCATGTCCATCAGCTTCATGCCAGGTGCGCGCATCTTCATCACGGTGACGAGGAAGTTCACACCGGTAAGCGTCGTACCAAGGCCGGATAGCTGTAGCGCCCAGATGTAGTAGTCGACACCTACCCCAGGGCTGTACTGGATGCCTGCGAGCGGCGGATAGGCAACCCAGCCGGTCTTGGCGAATTCACCAACGCCCAGCGAGATGTTGACCAGCAGCACGCCTGCCAGCAGCAGGTAGAAGCTCAGGGAGTTCAGGAACGGGAAGGCAACGTCACGTGCACCGATCTGCAGAGGAACCGCCAGGTTCATCAGGCCGGTGAAGAACGGCATCGCCATGAAGATGATCATGATCACACCGTGAGCGGTGAAGATCTGGTCATAGTGTTCAGGCGGCAGATAGCCTTCGGAGCCACCGGTAGCGGCAGCCAGCTGGGTACGCATCATGATGGCGTCGGCAAAGCCGCGCAGCAGCATGATCATCGCGACGATGATGTACATCACGCCGATCTTTTTGTGGTCGACAGTAGTCAGCCACTCGCTCCACAAGTAGGTCCACTTGCGGAAATAGGTGATAAGACCGACGACAGCGATACCGCCGAGCGCGATCATGGCAAGCGTCACCATGACTATCGGCTCGTGATAGGGTATCGCCTCCAGGCTTAGTTTACCGAACATCTCTTACTCCTCTGCACCGGCAGCTGGTTGCATACTCGTTTCCACACCCTTGGTAGTGGCCAGATCTTTGCTGCCTGCTTCTTCGTGGACCGGCTTGCCGCGATTCATGCCTTCGTACTTGTCGACGATGGTCTGGAACAGCTCCGCTGGCGCCTCGCTGTACAGCGCGACTGGGACGTATTCGCTAGGCTTGACCAGAGCTTCATACTCGGCCTTGTCCAGCTTCAGTGGCGACTGCTTGACCTCGGCGACCCATGCATCGAAGTCGGCCTGGGAAGTGGCAGTAGCCTTGAATTTCATGCCGGTGAAACCAGCACCGCTGTAGTTGGCGCTGATACCGTCAAACACACCGTTCTCGTTGGCGATCAGGTGCAGTTTGGTGGTCATGCCAGCCATGGCGTAGATCTGGCCACCCAGGCCCGGGATGAAGAACGAGTTCATCACGGCGTCGGAGGTGACGCGGAAGTTGATCGGGGTGTTGGCCGGGAAGTTGATCTTGTTGACCGTAGCGATGCCCTGCTCCGGGTAGATGAACAGCCACTTCCAGTCCAGCGCGACCACGTCGATCTGGATCGGCTTGACGTCCGAATCAAGCGGACGGTAAGGGTCCAGCTTGTGGGTCGACTTGTAGGTGACGTAACCCAGGGCGATGATGATCAGGATCGGGATGATCCACACCGCGGCCTCGATCTTGGTCGAGTGCGACCAGTCGGGGGTGTAGGTGGCTGCCTTGTTGGAAGCACGGTACTTCCAGGCGAACGCCAGGGTCATGATGATGACGGGAATCACCACCAGCAGCATCAGGCCGGTTGCGATCAGGATCAGGTTCTTTTGCTCAATGCCGACCTGGCCCTTCGGGTCGAGCAGGGTCCAGTTGCACCCACTGAGTAAAAGCATGCCTAAAACGGGCAATATGCCAAACAGTCTGGGGTAACGCTTTTTACTCATCTCACGACCTCTAGATCAGCTTGCTTCAATGCAATTTGTGTTTTGGTAGCCAACACTTCGTCCTGCCAAGTGAGGCATTTTTCGCCCGTACTCGCTCCTGCCTGGGGTCCGACTGCAGGACCTTGGCTTCAAACGTGTTGGCGGTGCTTATGGTTTCGTAGGCAACAGGCCTGTACTTCAGACCAAGTCCATTTGGTGCGGGAAACGCGGAGGGGTGTCCGCCCGGTATCGCCGTTGGGCGAAACTTGACGAAGTCAGCAAAAAGGAGCGCTGGGGCTTCCTTCAATCCTGCGACTCGCAAGCAGTGCCGAACGGAAATTGGGGGCGATTGTAGTTAGGTCGCCAACCCTTGACTATGACTTATTGAGCAACAGTCTTTTACAGAATACGTAACAATGCTGCTCAATTATTCAACTTCGCGACAGTTTGTCGCACCCCGCCTGATAGGCGCCAAGGCCGCATTCTGCAAGGCCTCGGGGTTGATCTGGATCAAGCGGTGTGGACATTTTCCCTGTTCTCGTGCGGCGTAAAAGACCACACGCAAATCGGGACTTATGTCTAAGCCTGGCGTCGGTTGCGCAAGATCCCGAGCGGAACCAGAATGGCGGTCAGTACAAAGGCCACAAGCGCCCATTGCGCCAGTGACAGACCGAGAATCGGCGGGTACGGCGTGCTGCAGAAGCCGTCGACCTGGAACGCCAGCGGCCAGACTTTGGCCAGCGGCAGGTCATCCACGATCGGCTGCAGGGTGTCGATGCCGCAACTGACCATGGGGTTGGCGAGTATATACACATGGTTGCCGGCCGCAACGATTCCGCCAATTGCACTGACCACCACCAGCGCCTCGAACAGGGTCAGGCTGCGCCGCCCCGGCATCGCCGCAGCAAGGAAGGCGAATATGGCAATGAACAGCAGCGCGTAGCGCTGCAGGATGCACAACGGGCAAGGTGCCTCACCCAACACCACTTGCATGTAGAGGGCGCCGCCAATCAGCGAAATGCAGATCAGGCCCAACAGCACCAGAAAGCGCCGTTCCCGATTGAGGCGCGAGGTTTGTTCGTTCATTGCCGGTTCCTTCGATGGATAGTGGCAGCGTGGTCCGCCTGCCTTGCGCAAGTCTACACGCTGGGGCAGGGCCTTGGAGCGTGCCGAGGAAGCGGCGTGATAGCACTGCGCAGGGCTATCCGGTGTGGCTGAGACCGGCCGCAACGAGGTCGGTTCAACGTCGGGCGGCAAAAAACGGCTGCCCGGGTGCCGCGCAGGGGCGAGCCCCTCGACACCCGGGAGTGAAGGATACCGTGATTAAAGCAGGATTAAAGGTGAAAGCTGGGTGGGCGGTTTCATCTCTCTTTATATATAGGCAGGAAGGAGAGGTGCGGCCCAGCCACTGAGAATGCATAAGCCTGCACCGGCCCTATCGCCGGCAAGCCAGCTCCCACAGGGAACGCACAGGTCCTGGGGCCTGTGGTGTGCCTGTGGGAGCTGGCTTGCCGGCGATAGGGCCAGTACAGGCACTACATCACTCCAAGGCAGCCGCCGGCCCGAAGAACTCGTAGCGGCTCTGCTGCTCGGGCACACCCAGGCCCCTCAGCTGGCGCTTGACCGCCGCCATGAAGGCCTTGGGCCCAAGGAAGTAGGCATCCACGTCACGCTCTTGCGGCAGCCACTCGGCCAGCAGGTCTTCACTCAGCAGGCCCACTGCATCAGCCTGATCAGCACTGTCCTGCTCGGCATAGCAGTAGAAGCGCTTGAGCTGCGGGTGACGTGCGGCCAGCCCGTCGACCCAGTCACGGAAGGCATGCACGGCGCCATTACGCGCACAGTGGATGAAATGCACCTCACGCTGCGTTTGCAGTGCGGCTTGCAGCATCGCCAGGGTCGGGGTAATGCCCACACCACCGCTGATCAGCACCAGCGGCTTGTCGCTGGCAGCCAGGGTGAAGTCACCCGCCGGCGGGAACAACAGCACCGTCTCGCCCACCACACATTCATCGTGCAGGTAGCTGGAGACCTTGCCGCCCGCTTCGCGTTTGACGCTGATGCGGTATTCCTTGCCATCGCACAGCGCCGACAGGGAATAGTTACGACGCTGCTCGGCACCGTCTATGTCCAGCTTCAGGCCAATGTACTGGCCAGGCTCGGCCTTGAGCACCGGTTTGCCATCCACCGGGGCGAAATGGAACGAGACGATTTCGCTGCTTTCCTGCTCACGGCGCACCAGGCGGAATTCGCGAGTACCGCGCCAGCCGCCGGCGGCTTCTTCCTTCTGTTTATAGAGGTTTTCTTCGGCCCCAATCAGGATATCGGCCAACTGACCATAGGCCGCGCCCCAGGCTTCGATGACTTCGGGGGTGGCGATTTCCTTGCCCAGCACTTCCTCGATGGCACGCAACAGGCAGCTGCCGACGATCGGGTAGTGCTCCGGCAGGATCTGCAGGGCAACATGCTTGTTGATGATCTGCCCCACCAGGCCGCCCAACTGCTCCAGCTGGTCGATATGCCGGGCGTACATCAGCACGCCATTGGCCAAGGCCCGCGGCTGGTCACCACTGGCCTGGTGCGCCTGGTTGAACAGCGGGCGTACCTGCGGGTACTCGCTGAGCATCATCTTGTAGAAGTGGGTGGTCAGCGCTTCGCCGCCGGTTTCCAGCAGGGGGACAGTGGCCTTGATGATTGCACGTTGTTCGGCATTGAGCATTGCAGCAACTCCTGAGCCTGAGGCTTCAAATGACTGCCTGTGCCATTACAGCAATCGTGCCAACTTTTATCCCCAGCAAAATCAGGGGTGTGATGGGGGCCGTGTCAAAACGACCCGCTCGAGCGTATAGTCATATCGACCAACAGGAGTCCATATGACTACAAAGCCACTGCTTACCGCCCTGCTGCCGCTGGTCAGCGACCTGTCGCGCGACTTGCCCGACCAGGAGCGCTACCGCCGCCTGTTGCAGGCCATGCGTTCGCTGTTGCCATGCGACGCCGCCGCGCTGCTGCGCCTGGACGGTGAGTGGCTGGTACCACTGGCGGTGGACGGCCTTAGCCCCGACACCCTGGGTCGGCGCTTCCGGGTCAGCGAGCACCCGCGCTTCCAGATTTTGCTCAGCCGCCCGGAGCCTACCCGTTTCGCCAGCGACTCGGACCTGCCAGACCCCTACGATGGCCTGGTCAACGCAGCCGATGCCCACCTTGAAGTGCATGACTGCATGGGCTGCCCTTTGATGGTCGATGAGCGCCCCTGGGGCCTGGTCACCCTCGATGCCCTCACCCCCGGGCAGTTCCAGAGCCTGGAGCTGGAATCCCTGCAGGCCTTCGCCAGCCTGGCCGCGGCCACAGTTACCGTGGCCGAGCGCATCGAGCACCTGGCGCTACGCGCCGAAGACGAACACCACCGCGCCGAAATTTACCGCCAGGCCAGCGGCCAGGATAAAGAGCTGATCGGCCAGAGCCCTGCCCACAAGCGCCTGGTGGAGGAAATCCGCCTGGTCGGCGGCAGCGACCTGACCGTACTGATTACCGGTGAAACCGGCGTCGGCAAGGAACTGGTGGCCCAGGCCCTGCATCAGGCCAGCACCCGCGCTGACAAGCCGCTGGTCAGCCTCAACTGCGCCGCCTTGCCGGACACCCTGGTGGAAAGCGAGCTGTTCGGCCATGTGCGCGGTGCATTCACCGGCGCGCACGGTGAGCGCCGCGGCAAGTTCGAACTGGCCAACGGCGGCACGCTGTTCCTCGACGAAGTGGGCGAGTTGCCGCTGACGGTGCAGGCCAAGCTGTTGCGCGTGCTGCAAAGCGGCCAGCTGCAGCGCCTGGGTTCGGACCGCGAGCACCGCGTGGACGTGCGCCTGATTGCCGCCACCAACCGTGACCTGGCAGCGGAAGTGCGCAATGGCAACTTCCGCGCCGACTTCTATCACCGGCTCAGTGTGTATCCGCTGCACGTACCGCCATTGCGCGAACGTGGCCGCGATGTGCTGCTATTGGCGGGGTACTTCCTTGAACAGAACCGTTCGCGCCTGGGCCTGAACAGCCTGCGCCTGAGCAGCGAAGCCCAGGCCGCGCTGCTGGCCTACGACTGGCCAGGCAATGTGCGGGAACTGGAACACCTGATCGGCCGCTCGGCGCTAAAAGCCATGGGCCAGCACCCGGAACGGCCGCGTATCCTGACGCTTGAAGCCACCGACCTGGACCTGCGCGTGGCGACGACCACGGGCGCCCTGCCCTCCCCCGCAGCCCCGCCTGCAGTGCTATCCCTGCCCGAAGGCGGGCTGCGCGAAGCGCTCGATCTCTACCAGCGTCAGGTGATCGAGGCCTGCCTGCAACGGCACCAGGACAACTGGGCAGCGGCTGCGCGAGAACTGGGCCTGGACCGCGCAAATCTGAGCCGCCTGGCCCGCAGGCTGGCGCTTCGCTGAGGCCTCTCTACCAAAGGATTAACCCAGAAAGCCATCTGGTTGCTTCCCGCCTGGCTGCTATATCTCCCTAACCACCCGAATCTCGACTAGCCGGTCGAGGCTGTGCTCAACGCCCGGTAAAGGGCTCTGTTGCGCCGGTTGTGGCCCGAATAGTTCGGGCCGGGGGATCCGCATACCAGCAGGGAGCATCCATGGACAACATCGTCGTCGCCGATAAGCAATCCGCAGTCGCCACCCAGAACGCCTTTGGCAACATCACGCTTAACGGACCGGGCGTCGTACAGATGCCTGTGGCCCCTGACCAGGTAGCCACCGTCACCCAGCGCGGGCAAGACCTGATCGTCACGCTGAAGTCGGGTGAAAAAGTGACTATCGGCAACTTCTTCGCCGTGGACCAGGCCGGGGTTGGCAGCGATATTGTCTTTGTCGGCGAAGACGGCACCCTGTGGCATGCCCAGTACGATGCGGCGGCGTTTACCGGTTTCACCTTCGAAGACGTGGCCTCGCTGGACGAGCTGGTGGCGGGTATCGGCAGTGCCGGTAGCGCCATGCCCACCTGGGCGATTGCCGGGCTCAGCCTGCTCGGTGTCGGCGGTGCGGCAGCGGCGGCCGATCACAGCGGTGGCGGCAGCAGTAGCGGATCAGAGCCGGGCGACACCACGCCACCGGCCACACCGATCGACCTGCTGGTATCCCCAAATGGCCTGCGCCTGACCGGGCGCGGCGAAGCCGGCAGCACCGTGAACATCCGTGATGCAGCCGGCAACCTGATCGGCAGCGGCACAGTGGCTGCCGATGGCAGTTTCGATGTTGCGCTCAACCCGCCGCAGATCAACAGCGAGAACCTTGACGTCACCCTGACCGATGGCGCCGGCAATGTCTCGGCGCCCGGCACCGTCACGGCCCCGGACGCCACGGCACCACTGGCCCCGACCGAGCTGGCCATCGATGGGCAGGGCAGCACCCTTACCGGGCGCGCCGAGCCCGGCTCGACAGTTTCCGTGCGTGGCGCCGGCGGTGTGCTGCTGGGCACGGCGGTCGCGGGTGCAGATGGCCAGTTCAGCATCGCCCTGCAACCACCGCAAACCGATGGCCAGGCCCTGGAAGTGAGCGCCGCCGACGCAGCCGGCAATACTTCACCGGCCGCCGGCATCACTGCCCCGGACGTCGACACCCCTGATACCACCGCCCCAGACCAGCCCACCGACCTGGCCCTGGCCAGCGGCGTCACCCTCACCGGCCGTGGGGAGCGCGGCGCCACCGTGCAGGTTCGCGATGCGGCCGGCAATATCATTGGCACTAGCCTGGTCAACGCCGACGGCACCTTCAGCCTGACCCTGGCGCCTGCCCAGGCCAACGGCGAAGCCCTGGATATCCGCCAGGTGGATGCCGCCGGCAACAGCTCGATTCCTCTGGAATTCACCGCGCCCGACATCACCCCGCCCGAAGCCGTCACCGACATTCTGGTCGGCGCCGGGGGAACGGCCCTGAGCGGCCGCGGTGAACCCGGTGCCACCGTCGAAGTGCGCGATGCCGATGGCAACCTGCTGGGCCGTGGAGTGGTCTCCGCCAACGGCACGTTCCTGCTCGAACTCGACGTGCAGGCCGGCGAACACCTGAGCCTCGTGCAGACCGACCCAAGCGGTAACGCATCGGTCGCCGTCGAGTACGATGTGCCGCTGACCTCTGCTCCGGACAGCCCGAGCAACCTGGCCATCGATGCCGACGGCACCACCCTGACCGGTACTGCCCCGGCTGGCAGCCGCGTCGAAGTGCATGATGCCAACGGCACCCTGATCGGCAGCGCCGTCGCCAACGCCGATGGCAGCTTCACCATCGAGCTCAACCCCGCCCAGGCTAATGGCGAACTGCTGGATGTGGTCGCGATCGATGACAGCGGTCTTTCCTCGCTGCCGGCCCAGGTCACCGCTCCGGACATCACTGCCCCTGCTGCACCAACCGAACTGGCCGTCAGCGCTGACGGTACCGTCCTGACAGGTCGCGCCGAACCCGGCAGCACCGTACGGATCGTGGCCGCCGATGGCACCGAGATCGGCACTGCCGTCGTGGGTGCAACGGGTGTATTCAGCATCACCCTTGACTCACCACGGGTAGACGGCGAAGTGCTGCAAGCTACCGCCTCCGATGCCGCAGGCAACACTTCAGAAGCCAGTTCGGTCACTGCACCGGACATCGACGGCGGCGACACCACGCCACCTGAGGCGCCTGTCGATCTGGTGATCGGCCTGGCCGGCAGCCAGCTCAGCGGTCGCGGCGAAGCCGGCAGCACCGTGCAAGTGCATGACGCCGAGGGCAATACCATCGCCACCGGCACTGTCGGCGCCGACGGCACCTTTATCATCGCATTGGCGCCTGCCGTAATTGACGGCAGCGCCTTGCAAGTCACCCTGACCGATGCTGCTGGCAACGTGTCGCAGCCGGGCTCGGTAACCTCGGCGGACTTGTTGCCGCCAGCTCAACCAACCGAACTGGCCCTGGCCGATGGCGTGACCTTCACCGGTCGCGGCGAGCCGGGCGCTACCGTGCAGGTGCGCGATGCTGCCGGCACCCTCATCGGCACTGGTGTAGTGGGTGCGGACGGGCTGTTCAGCCTGACCCTCTCCCCTGCCCAGGCCAACGGCGAAGCCGTGGATGTACGCCTGGTGGATGCCGCCGGCAATACCTCGGCGCCGCTGCAATTCGAGGCACCGGACATCACCCCACCCGAGGCGGTGAGCAATATTGTCGTCGGTGCCGCTGGCCTCGCCCTGAGCGGGCGCGGTGAACCAGGTGCCACCGTCGAAGTACGCGATGCCAGCGGCAGCGTGATCGGCACCGGCGTGGTCGGTGCCAACGGCACCTTCCTGATCGACCTGGATCCGGCCGCCCAACCCGGCGACCAACTGAGCCTGGTGCAGACCGACCCAAGCGGTAACGCCTCGGTCGCCGTCGAGTACGATGTACCGCTGACCACTGCACCAGACAGCCCAAGCAACCTGGCCATTGATGCCGACGGCACCACCCTCACCGGTAGCGCACCCGCCGGCACCCGCGTGGAAGTCCACGATGCCAACGGCACCCTGATCGGCAGTGCCATCGCCAACGCCGATGGCAGCTTCACCATCGAACTCAACCCCGCCCAGGCCAATGGCGAACTGCTGGATGTGGTCGCGATCGATGACAGCGGTCTCTCCTCGCTGCCGGCCCAGGTCACCGCTCCAGATATCACTGCCCCTGCTGCACCGACCGAACTCGCTGTCAGCGCTGACGGTACCGTGCTTACAGGCCGCGCCGAACCCGGCAGCACCGTGCGGATCGTGGCCGCCGATGGCACCGAACTCGGCACTGCCGTCGTGGGTGCAACGGGTGTGTTCAGCATCACCCTTGACCCGCCGCAAGTGGACGGCGAAGTGCTGCAAGCTACCGCCTCCGATGCCGCAGGCAACACTTCAGAAGCCAGTTCGGTCACTGCACCGGACATTGACGGCGGCGATACCACGCCACCTGAGGCGCCTGTCGATCTGGTGATCGGCCTGGCCGGCAGCCAGCTCAGCGGTCGCGGCGAGGCCGGCACCACTGTTCAAGTGCGTGACGCCGAAGGCAATGTCCTGGCCACTGGCACGGTAGGGTCGGAT
Source organism: Pseudomonas sp. 8_5_2 (assembly GCF_059295255.1). Classification (NCBI taxonomy): domain Bacteria; kingdom Pseudomonadati; phylum Pseudomonadota; class Gammaproteobacteria; order Pseudomonadales; family Pseudomonadaceae; genus Pseudomonas; species Pseudomonas sp. 8_5_2. Next base: position 890,352 of record NZ_CM181238.1, on the reverse strand, counting down.
GGGACCTTTGTGCTGGCCCTGGACCCCGCCGTCGTGGACGGCAGCACCCTGCAAGTTACCCTGACCGATGCGGCGGGCAATGTTTCTCAACCGGGCTCCGTGACCTCGGCCGACCTGCTGCCGCCCGCTCAACCCACCGAACTGGCCCTGGCCGACGGCGTGACCTTCACCGGTCGCGGCGAGCCAGGCGCTACCGTGCAGGTGCGCGATGCAGCCGGCACTATCATCGGCACCGGCGTGGTGGGTGCGGATGGCCTGTTCAATGTCACATTGGCGCCCGCCCAAGCCAATGGCGAAGCCCTGGACGTACGCCTGGTGGATGCCGCCGGCAACACCTCGGCACCACTGCAATTCGATGCACCGGACATTACCCCGCCCGAGGCGGTGAGCAACATCATGGTCGGCGCCGGAGGCCTGGCCCTGAGCGGCCGCGGTGAACCAGGCGCCACCGTCGAAGTACGGGATGCCAGCGGCAGCGTGATCGGCACCGGCGTGGTAGGTGCCAACGGCACCTTCCTGATCGACCTCGACCCGGCCGCCCAACCCGGCGACCAACTGAGCCTGGTGCAGACCGACCCAAGCGGCAATGCGTCCGTGGCCGTCGAATACGATGTACCGCTGACCACCGCTCCGGACAGCCCTAGCAACCTGGCCATCGATGCCGACGGCACCACCCTGACCGGTACCGCACCGGCTGGCACCCGCGTCGAAGTCCACGATGCCAACGGCACCCTGATCGGCAGCGCCATCGCCAACGCCGATGGCAGCTTCACCATCGAACTCAACCCCGCCCAGGCCAATGGCGAACTGCTGGATGTGGTCGCGATCGATGACAGCGGTCTTTCCTCGCTGCCTGCCCAGGTCACAGCTCCGGACATCACTGCCCCTGCTGCACCAACCGAACTTGCTGTGAGCGCTGACGGTACCGTGCTTACAGGCCGCGCCGAACCCGGCAGCACCGTCCGCATCGTGGCCGCCGATGGCACCGAGATCGGCACTGCCGTCGTGGGTGCAACGGGTGTGTTCAGCATCACCCTTGACCCGCCGCAAGTGGACGGCGAAGTGCTGCAAGCTACTGCCTCCGATGCCGCCGGCAACACCTCTGTCGCCAGCTCGGTCACCGCGCCGGATATCGACAGCGGCGACACCACGCCACCTGAGGCGCCTGTCGATCTGGTGATCGGCCTGGCCGGCAGCCAACTCAGCGGTCGCGGCGAAGCCGGCAGCACCGTGCAAGTGCGTGACGCCGAGGGCAATATCATCGCCACCGGCACTGTCGGCGCCGACGGCACCTTCGTCATCGCCTTGGCCCCTGCCGTAATTGACGGCAGCACCCTGCAAGTTACCCTGACCGACGCTGCTGGCAATATTTCGCAGCCGGGCTCCGTGGCTTCCGCCGATCTGCTGCCGCCGGCTCAACCAACCGAACTGGCCCTGGCCGATGGCGTGACCTTCACCGGTCGCGGCGAGCCGGGCGCTACCGTGCAGGTGCGCGATGCCGCCGGCACCCTCATCGGGACTGGTGTAGTGGGTGCGGACGGGCTCTTCAGTGTCACATTGGCGCCCGCCCAGGCCAACGGTGAAGCACTGGACGTGCGCCTGGTGGATGCCGCCGGCAACACCTCGGCACCGCTGCAATTCGATGCACCGGACATTACCCCGCCCGAGGCGGTGAGCAATATCGTGGTCGGCGCCGGAGGCCTGGCCCTGAGCGGCCGCGGTGAACCGGGTGCCACCGTCGAAGTACGTGACGCCAGCGGCAGCGTGATCGGCACTGGCGTGGTCGGTGCCAACGGCACCTTCCTTATCGACCTCGACCCGGCCGCCCAACCCGGCGACCAACTGAGTCTGGTGCAGACCGACCCAAGCGGCAATGCGTCCGTGGCCGTCGAGTACGATGTGCCGCTGACCACCGCTCCGGACAGCCCGAGCAACCTGGCCATCGATGCCGACGGCACCACCCTCACCGGTACTGCCCCGGCAGGCAGCCGCGTCGAAGTGCATGACGCCAACGGCACCCTGATCGGCAGTGCCATCGCTAATGCCGATGGCAGCTTCAGCATCGAGCTCAATCCAGCTCAAGCCAATGGCGAACTGCTGGATGTGGTCGCGATCGATGACAGCGGTCTTTCTTCGCTGCCTGCCCAGGTCACCGCTCCGGACATCACTGCCCCTGCTGCACCGACCGAACTGGCCGTCAGCGCCGATGGCAGCGTCATCACCGGCCGCGCCGAGCCAGGCAGCACCGTGCGCATCGTGGCCGCCGATGGCACCGAACTGGGCACTGCCGTAGTCGGGCCGACCGGCGTATTCAGCATTGCCCTGGAACCCGCACAAGTCGACGGAGAGGTGCTGCAAGCGACCGCAACCGATGCCGCCGGCAACACCTCGGCGACCAGCGCAGTTACCGCGCCGGACATCGACGGGGTTGATACCACACCACCGGCAGCGCCGACTGATCTGGTAGTCGGCCTGGCCGGCAGCCAACTCAGCGGCCGCGGCGAAGCCGGCAGCACCGTGCAGGTCCGTGACGCCGAGGGCAATATCATCGCCACCGGCACTGTCGGCGCCGACGGCACCTTCATCATCGCCTTGGCCCCTGCCGTAATTGACGGCAGCACCCTGCAAGTCACCCTGACCGATGCGGCGGGTAATATTTCGCAGCCGGGCTCGGTAACCTCGGCTGACTTGTTGCCCCCTGCCCAACCAACCGAACTGGCCCTGGCCGACGGCGTGACCTTCACCGGTAGCGGCGAGCCGGGCGCTACCGTGCAAGTGCGTGATGCAGCCGGCACTATCATCGGCAGTGGCGTGGTCAACGAAGACGGCACATTCAGCCTGAATCTGTCCCCTGCCCAGGCCAACGGCGAAGCTTTGGACGTACGCCTGGTGGATGCCGCCGGCAACACCTCGGCACCGCTGCAATACAACGCCCCGGATATCACCCCACCGAATGCCGTCAGCGATATCCTGGTAGGCCAGGGCGGCACGGCCCTGAGTGGCCGCGGCGAAGCCGGCGCCACCGTGGAAGTGCGTGATACCGATGGCAACCTGCTGGGCCGTGGCGTGGTCACCGCCAATGGCACTTTCCTGATCAGCCTGGATCCGGCCGCACAACCTGGCGAGCAGCTGAGCCTGGTTCAGGTCGACCCAAGCGGTAACGCTTCGCTCGCCTTCGAATACGAAGTGCCGCTCACTACCGCCCCGGTCAGCCCGAGCGGTCTGGTCATTGATGCCGATGGCACCACCCTCAACGGGACTGCCCCTGCCGGCAGCCGCGTCGAGGTGCACGATGCCGGCGGTGCACTGATCGGCACCGCCACGGCCAATGCCGATGGCAGCTTCAGCATCGAGCTCAACCCTGCTCAAGCCAACGGCGAACTGCTGAATGTGGTGGCGATCGATGTCGACGACGTGTCTTCGTTGCCGACGCAGATCAACGCTCCCGATATCACCGCACCGGCCGCCCCAAGCGATCTGGCCGTCAGCGCTGATGGCAGCGTCATCACCGGCCGCGCCGAACCGGGCAGCACCCTACGTGTTGTGGCCGCTGATGGCACCGAGCTGGGCACGGTGGTGGTCGGCCCTACCGGCGTATTCAGCATTGCCCTGGAACCCGCCCAGGTCGACGGCGAGGTGCTGCAAGCGACCGCAACCGATGCCGCCGGCAACACCTCGGCGACCAGCGCAGTCACTGCGCCGGATATCGATGGGGTCGATATCACGCCACCGGCAGCGCCGACTGACCTGGTAGTCGGCCTGGCCGGCAGCCAGCTGGCCGGTCGCGGCGAGCCCGGTGCCACCGTGCAGGTTGTGGATGCCGCAGGCAATGTACTGGCCACCGGCACCGTTGCGGCGGACGGCAGCTTCACCATCACCCTGGACCCTGCCGTGAATGACGGCAGCGCGTTGCAAGTGACCCTGGCCGATGCCGCCGGCAACGTGTCGCCACCCGCTTCGGTCAATTCCCCGGACCTGCAGGCCCCTGCGCAGCCCATCGAGCTGACCCTGATCAACGGCGTCACCTTCACCGGGCGCGGTGAACCCGGTGCCACCGTGCAAGTGCGCGATGCCGCCGGCACCGTGATCGGTACCGGCCTGGTCGGCGCCGACGGCCTGTTCAGCCTTTCCCTTTCGCCTGCCCAGGCCAACGGTGAAGCACTGGACGTGCGCCTGGTGGATGCCGCCGGCAACACCTCGGCGCCGTTGCAATTCGATGCACCGGACATCACACCGCCCGAGGCGGTAAGCGACATCATCGTAGGCGCCGGTGGCCTCGCCCTGAGCGGCCGTGGTGAACCAGGTGCGACCGTCGAAGTGCGCGATGCCAGTGGCAGCGTGATCAGCACCGGTGTGGTGGCGGCCAACGGCACCTTCCTCGTCGACCTCGATCCGGCAGCCCAGCCGGGTGAGCAACTGAGCCTGGTGCAGAGCGACCCAAGCGGTAACGCCTCGCAGGCACTGCAGTTCGAAGTGCCGGCCACTACCGCCCCAGCCAGCCCAAGCGATCTGGTCTTCGCCGAAGATGGCAGCAGCATCAGCGGTACTGCACCTGCCGGCACCCGCGTGGAAGTACATGATGCCAATGGCACACTGCTCGGCAGCGTGGTCGCAGGTGCCGATGGAAGCTTCACCGTGGCACTTGACCCGATTCAGGCCAATGGCGAACTGCTGGACGTGGTGGCGATCGATGATGAGGGAGTTTCGTCCCTGCCAACGTCGATCAGCGCACCGGACATCACCGCACCGGTCGCCCCGAGCGAACTGCTGATCAATGGCGACGGCACCGTGGTCACCGGCCGTGCCGAAGCCGGCAGCACCGTGCGCGTGCTGGCAGCCGACGGCACCACCGTGCTGGGCACCGTAGTCGTCGGCGCCACCGGCAGCTTCAGCATCACCCTCGACCCACCACAAGTGAACGGCGAGCAGCTGCAAGTCACCGCCACCGACGTCGCCGGTAATGCCTCCACCGCCGGCAATGTCACCGCACCGGACATCGACGGCGGCGATAGCACGCCGCCAGAAGCCCCGACCAACCTGGTCATCGGCCTGGCCGGTGGCCAGCTGAACGGCCGTGGCGAGGCCGGTGCCAGCGTCGAAGTACGTGATGCCCAAGGCAACGTGCTGGCCAACGGCACGGTCACCCCCGATGGCACCTTCCAGCTCACCCTGGACCCGCCGGTTAACGATGGCAGCAGCTTGCAAGTGGTGCTGACCGACGCCGCCGGCAACGAATCCGAACCGGGCACAGTGAATACCCCGGACCTGCAAGCCCCTGCGCAACCCACCGAGCTGGCCCTGGTTGATGGCGTCACCTTCAGCGGGCGCGGCGAACCTGGCGCCACCGTGCAGGTGCGCGACGCTGCCGGTACTGTGATCGGCACCGGCCTGGTCAACGAGGACGGCACCTTCAGCCTCACGCTGTTCCCGGCCCAGGCCAATGGCGAGGCGCTGGAAGTGCGGCTGTCGGACGCAGCCGGCAACAACTCCGAACCGCTGCAATTCGATGCCCCGGACATCACACCGCCAACCGCCGTCAGCAATATCGTGGTCGGCGCCGATGGCCTGGTGCTCAGTGGCCGTGGCGAGGCCGGTGCTACCGTGGAGGTGCGCGATGCCGACGGCACCGTCATCGGCACTGCTACTGTCGGCGAAAACGGCACCTTCCTCGCCGACCTCGACCCCGCCGCCCAGCCAGGCGCGCAACTGAGCCTGGTACAAACCGACGCCGCCGGCAATGCCTCCGAAGCGCTGCCGTTCGAAGTACCGCTGACCACTGCCCCGACCAGCCCGAGCGAACTGGTGGTGGCCGAAGACGGCACCAGCATCAGCGGCAGCGCCCCGGTGGGCAGCCGCGTCGAGGTGCATGACGCTGACGGCACCTTGGTGGGCAGTATCGTGGTAGGTGCCGAAGGTACCTTCACCGTCACCCTCAACCCGGCCCAGGCCAACGGCGAACTGCTGGATGTGGTGGCCATCGACGCTAGCGGCGCCTCGTCCCTGCCGGTACAGGTAAGCGCACCGGACATCACCGCACCGGTCGCCCCGAGCGAACTGCTGATCAATGGCGACGGCACCGTGGTCACCGGCCGTGCCGAAGCCGGCAGCACCGTGCGCGTGCTGGCAGCCGACGGCACCACCGTGCTGGGCACCGTAGTCGTCGGCGCCACCGGCAGCTTCAGCATCACCCTCGACCCACCACAAGTGAACGGCGAGCAGCTGCAAGTCACCGCCACCGACGTCGCCGGTAATGCCTCCACCGCCGGCAATGTCACCGCACCGGACATCGACGGCGGCGATAGCACGCCGCCAGAAGCCCCGACCAACCTGGTCATCGGCCTGGCCGGTGGCCAGCTGAACGGCCGTGGCGAGGCCGGTGCCAGCGTCGAAGTACGTGATGCCCAAGGCAACGTGCTGGCCAACGGCACGGTCACCCCCGATGGCACCTTCCAGCTCACCCTGGACCCGCCGGTTAACGATGGCAGCAGCTTGCAAGTGGTGCTGACCGACGCCGCCGGCAACGAATCCGAACCGGGCACAGTGAATACCCCGGACCTGCAAGCCCCTGCGCAACCCACCGAGCTGGCCCTGGTTGATGGCGTCACCTTCAGCGGGCGCGGCGAACCTGGCGCCACCGTGCAGGTGCGCGACGCTGCCGGTACTGTGATCGGCACCGGCCTGGTCAACGAGGACGGCACCTTCAGCCTCACGCTGTTCCCGGCCCAGGCCAATGGCGAGGCGCTGGAAGTGCGGCTGTCGGACGCAGCCGGCAACAACTCCGAACCGCTGCAATTCGATGCCCCGGACATCACACCGCCAACCGCCGTCAGCAATATCGTGGTCGGCGCCGATGGCCTGGTGCTCAGTGGCCGTGGCGAGGCCGGTGCTACCGTGGAGGTGCGCGATGCCGACGGCACCGTCATCGGCACTGCTACTGTCGGCGAAAACGGCACCTTCCTCGCCGACCTCGACCCCGCCGCCCAGCCAGGCGCGCAACTGAGCCTGGTGCAAACCGACGCCGCCGGCAATGCCTCCGAAGCGCTGCCGTTCGAAGTACCGCTGACCACTGCCCCGACCAGCCCGAGCGAACTGGTGGTGGCCGAAGACGGCACCAGCATCAGCGGCAGCGCCCCGGTGGGCAGCCGCGTCGAGGTGCATGACGCTGACGGCACCTTGGTGGGCAGTATCGTGGTAGGTGCCGAAGGTACCTTCACCGTCACCCTCAACCCGGCCCAGGCCAACGGCGAACTGCTGGATGTGGTGGCCATCGACGCTAGCGGCGCCTCGTCCCTGCCGGTACAGGTAAGCGCACCGGACATCACCGCACCGGTCGCCCCGAGCGAACTGCTGATCAATGGCGACGGTACCGTCGTCACCGGCCGTGCCGAAGCCGGCAGCACCGTGCGTGTGCTGGCCGCCGACGGCACCACCGTACTGGGCACCGTGGTAGTCGGCGACACCGGCAGCTTCAGCATCACCCTCGACCCGCCACAAGTGAACGGCGAGCAGCTGCAAGTCACCGCCACCGACGTCGCCGGTAATGCCTCCACCGCCGGCAATGTCACCGCACCGGACATCGACGGCGGCGATAGCACGCCGCCAGAAGCCCCGACCAACCTGGTCATCGGCCTGGCCGGTGGCCAGCTGAACGGCCGTGGCGAGGCCGGTGCCAGCGTCGAAGTGCGCGATGCCCAGGGCAACGTGCTGGCCAACGGCACGGTCAACCCCGATGGCACCTTCCAGATCACCCTGGACCCGCCGGTTAACGATGGCAGCAGCCTGCAAGTGGTGCTGACCGACGCCGCCGGCAACGAATCCGAACCGGGCACAGTGAATACCCCGGACCTGCAAGCCCCTGCGCAACCCACCGAGCTGGCCCTGGTTGATGGCGTCACCTTCAGCGGGCGCGGCGAACCTGGCGCCACCGTGCAGGTGCGCGACGCTGCCGGTACTGTGATCGGCACCGGCCTGGTCAACGAGGACGGCACCTTCAGCCTCACGCTGTTCCCGGCCCAGGCCAATGGCGAGGCGCTGGAAGTGCGGCTGTCGGACGCAGCCGGCAACAACTCCGAACCGCTGCAATTCGATGCCCCGGACATCACACCGCCAACCGCCGTCAGCAATATCGTGGTCGGCGCCGATGGCCTGGTGCTCAGTGGCCGTGGCGAGGCCGGTGCTACCGTGGAGGTGCGCGATGCCGACGGCACCGTCATCGGCACTGCTACTGTCGGCGAAAACGGCACCTTCATCGCCGACCTCGACCCCGCCGCCCAGCCAGGCGCGCAACTGAGCCTGGTGCAAACCGACGCCGCCGGTAACGCCTCCGAAGCGCTTGCGTTCGAAGTACCGCTGACCACTGCCCCGACCAGCCCGAGCGAACTGGTGGTGGCCGAAGACGGCACCAGCATCAGCGGCAGCGCCCCGGTGGGCAGCCGCGTCGAGGTGCATGACGCTGACGGCACCTTGGTGGGCAGTATCGTGGTAGGTGCCGAAGGTACCTTCACCGTCATCCTCAACCCGGCCCAGGCCAACGGCGAACTGCTGGATGTGGTGGCCATCGACGCTAGCGGCGCCTCGTCCCTGCCGGTACAGGTAAGCGCACCGGACATCACCGCACCGGTCGCCCCGAGCGAACTGCTGATCAATGGCGACGGCACCGTGGTCACCGGCCGTGCCGAAGCCGGCAGCACCGTGCGCGTGCTGGCAGCCGACGGCACCACCGTGCTGGGCACCGTAGTCGTCGGCGCCACCGGCAGCTTCAGCATCACCCTCGACCCACCACAAGTGAACGGCGAGCAGCTGCAAGTCACCGCCACCGACGTTGCCGGCAATGCCTCCACCGCTGGCAATGTCACCGCACCGGACATCGACGGCGGCGACACCACGCCGCCAGAAGCCCCGACCAATTTGGTCATCGGCCTGGCCGGTGGTCAGCTGAACGGCCGTGGCGAGGCCGGTGCCAGCGTCGAAGTACGTGATGCCCAAGGCAACGTGCTGGCCAACGGCACGGTCACCCCCGATGGCACCTTCCAGCTCACCCTGGACCCGCCGGTTAACGATGGCAGCAGCTTGCAAGTGGTGCTGACCGACGCCGCCGGCAACGAATCCGAACCGGGTACAGTGAATACCCCGGACCTGCAAGCCCCTGCGCAACCGTCGGGCCTGGAGCTGGTCGACGGCGTTACCCTGACTGGTAGCGGCGAGCCAGGCGCCACGGTGCAGGTGCGCGACGCCACTGGCGACGTGATCGGCACCGGCCTGGCCAACGAGGACGGCAGTTTCAGCGTCACCTTGTCGCCTGCCCAGGCCAATGGCGAAGTGCTCGACATCCGCCTGGTGGATGCTGCCGGCAATACCTCCACCCCATTGCAGTTCGATGCACCGGACATCACACCACCTGCGGTGGTCAGCAACATCGTGGTCGGCGCCGACGGCCTGACCCTGAGCGGCCGCGGTGAATCCGGGGCCACCGTCGAGGTGCGCGACGCCAACGGCGCGCTGATCGGCACCGGCACGGTGACCGCCAACGGCACCATCCTGCTCGACCTCGACCCTGCCGCGCTGCCGGGCGAGCGCCTGAGCCTGGTGCAGACCGACGCGAGCGGCAATGCATCGACAGCGCTGGACTACGATGTACCGCTGGTGACCACACCTGCCAGCCCAAGCGAGCTGGTGGTGGCCGAGGACGGCACCAGCATCAGCGGCTCGGCCCCGGTGGGCAGCCGCGTCGAGGTGCATGACGCTGACGGCACCCTGGTGGGCAGCATCGTTGTAGGTGCCGAGGGTACCTTCACCGTCGTGCTCGACCCGGCCCAGGCCAATGGCGAACTGCTGGACGTGGTGGCCATCGACAATAACGGTACTTCGTCGCTACCGGTACAAGTCTCCGCGCCGGACATCACCGCGCCGCTGGAGCCAAGCGACCTGGTGGTCAACCCGACCGGCACCGTCGTCACCGGCCGCGCCGAAGTGGGCAGCACCGTGCGTGTACTGGCCGCCGACGGCACTACCGAGCTGGGCAGTGTCGTGGTGGGTGCCACCGGTGCCTTCGAAATCACCCTCAGCCCAGCGCAAGTGGCTGGGGAACAACTGCAGGTCACCGCTACCGATGCTGCCGGCAATGCTTCCCTGGCCGGCACGGTTACCGCGCCGATCGTCGATAATGGCGGCGATATCACACCGCCGGAACCGGCCAGCAACCTGGCCATCAGCGACGACGGCCTTACCGTGTCGGGCCGCGGCGAAGTGGGCGCGACCGTGGAAGTGCGCAACGACCAGGGCGAGCTGCTGATCAGCGGTACCGTGCAGCCGGACGGCAGCTTCACCGTACAACTGCCGGACCCGGTGGTGGACGGTTCGTCCCTGCAGGTGACCCTGACCGATGGCGCCGGCAACGTGTCCACGCCAGCCCCACTGCTTACCCCGGACAACGTGGCCCCACTGCAACCGGCAGGGCTGGTGCTGACCGAGGGTGAAACCCTGGTGGGCAGCGCCGAACCTGGCGCGCGGGTGGAAGTGCATGATGCTGACGGCAACCTGATCGGCAACACCATCGCCGAGCTCGATGGCAGCTTCACCCTCACCCTCGACCCACCTCAGGCCAACGGCGAGACCGTCACCGTCACGGTCATCGATGCGGCTGGCAATACCTCCGTGCCGCTCAGTTATGTGACGCCGGACATTACCCCGCCGGACATCATCACCAACGTAGCAGCCGGTGCGGGCGGGCTGGCCGTATCGGGTCGCGGCGAAGCCGGGGCCAGCGTCGAAGTGCGTGATGCCGATGGCAACCTGATCGGCACCGGCACCGTCGCCGCCAATGGCACCTTCGTGGTCGATCTCGACACCCCGCTGGCGGCTGGCGAAACCATCGTGCTGGTGCAGATCGATGCCGCTGGCAACCCTTCGGTTGGCCTGGGCGTGATCGTGGCGGATGCACCCGTGCCAGAAAGCCCCAGCGACGTGGTAGTGGCAGGCGATGGCAGTGCAGTCAGCGGCACCGCCCCGGCAGGCTCGCTGGTGGAGGTTCGGGACGCCCAGGGCAACGTGGTCGGCAGCGTACAAGTCGGCCAGGACGGCAGCTTCACCATTGGCCTCACGCCGGTTCAGGCAAACGGCGAAGCACTCGACGTGGTGGCCATCGATGCCGATGGCAACAGCTCGCTGCCGACCCAGGTCAGCGCACCGGACATCACCCCGCCCAACGAAGCGACCGAGCTGCAGCTGAGCAACGATGGCAGCACCCTCACCGGGCGCGGCGAGCCAGGTACCACGGTGCAGGTCATCGACGCCCAGGGCAATGTGCTGGGTAATGCCCAGGTGGGCGCCGACGGTGTCATCAGCGTGCAGCTGGCACCAGCGCAAACCGACGGCCAGGAACTGGACGTGGTGCTGCGCGACAACGCCGGCAACACCTCGACCGCCACCATCAATGCCCCTGACCTGGACGGGCCGCTGCAACCCTCGGGCCTGGCCATCGATACCGCCGGTATCCACCTGACCGGCGAGGGCCAGAGCGGCTCGACCATCACCGTGCGCGATGCCGACGGCAACGTCCTGGGCACTGCGACGGTGGGCGCGGACGGTCGCTTCGACGTCACCCTGAATACCGCCCAACGCAACGGCGAAAGCCTGACCGTGGACGCCACCGACAACCTCGGCAACAGCGCAGGCCCGGTAGACTTCACCGCGCCAGATACCACGCCACCGCAAGTGGTCACTACACCGGCCATCGACGACACCGGCACCACGGTGACCGGCAACGGCGAGCCGGGCGCCACCGTCACCGTGCGCGGCCCGGATGGCAGTGCGCTCGGCAGCGTTGTGGTTGACGCAGACGGCGCCTTCGAAATCACCCTTGACCCGCCACAAACCAACGGCCAGGCGCTGACCGTGGAGCAGCGCGACCCGACCGGCAACCTGTCGGCGGCCGTAGATCTGGCGGCACCCGACAGCGAGGCTCCGGCGATTCCCGGCGCCCTCAGCCTGTCGGGCGACGGCACTACCCTCACAGGTACCGGTGAACCCGGGGCGCAAGTCACCGTCACCGGCACCGGCGGCGCGGTAGTGGGCACCGCCACCGTGCAGGCAGATGGCAGCTTCAGCGTGGCCATCAACCCTGCGCAGGTGAATGGCCAGACGCTGACCGTCACCCAGGCGGACAGCGCCGGCAACCCTTCCCCTGCCGACACCGTGACCGCTCCGGACCTCGAGGCACCGCTGCCGGCCCAGGGCCTTGGCCTGAACGAAGAAGGTACGCTGCTCAGCGGCCAGGGCGAAGCAGGCAGCACCGTGGAAGTACGCAACAGTGCCGGGGATTTGCTGGGCACCGTGGTGGTGGACGGCGACGGCACCTTCCAGGTACCGATAGCCCCACCGCAAACCAACGGCGAAACAGTCTCGGTGGTGCTGATCGATGAAGGCGGCAACGCCTCGCCTTCGACCAGCTTCACGGCCGACGACAATACTGCGCCAACCGCACCGGCAGGCCTCACCATCACCGCGGGTGGCAACGCCATCCAGGGCACTGGTGAAGCAGGCAGCACCGTCGAAGTACGCAACGTCGCCGGCGACCTGCTCGGCAGCGTGGTGGTACCGGCGGGTGGCAACTTCACCGTACCGCTGGCGCCTGCACAGCTTGATGGGCAGGTACTCGAGGTGACCCTGACCGATGCTGCCGGCAACGTCTCCGACAGCACCCCAGTCACCGCACCAGACATCACCCCGCCGGCCCTGCCTACCGAGGTGGCAGTCAGCGATGACGGCACCACCGTCACCGGCAGTGCACCGGGCGCCAGCACTGTCACTGTGACCGACAGCGCGGGCAACGTGGTCACCGTACCGGTCGACCCGGACGGCAGCTTCAGCGTGCCACTGACCGACCCGCTGACCAACGGCGAGACACTGACCGTGGTCGTGACCGACGCTGCCGGTAACGATTCGGCGCCAATCACCACCACTGCGCCAGACACCACCGACCCACTGCCAGCCACCGGGATTATCGTCAGCCCGGACGGCACCACCGTGGGCGGCAGCGCCGAGCCAGGCAGTACCGTGGAAGTGCGTGACGCCGACGGCAATCCTGTCGGCAGCGGCACCGCAGGCCCGGACGGCACCTTCGTGGTGCCGGTAGACCCGCCCTTGGCCGCTGGCGACAACGGCACCGTGGTGGTCATCGACCCGGCGGGCAATATTTCCACTGAAGTGCCAGTGGCCGGGCCTACCGGCACCGAAGCCGCAACGCCTACCGGCCTGAGCATCAGCGCCGACGGCTTCCTGCTCACCGGCCAGGGCACCGTCGGCTCGCTGATCACCGTAACTTCCGGGGGCACCACCCTGGGCACCGCCACCGTCGGCAGCGACGGCACCTTCCGCGTGTTCTTCCAGAACGCCCAGCTCAATGCCCAGACCCTGCAAGTCAGCGCCCGCACCACGGTCGACGGCGAGCCTTCGGTGCCAGCCACCCTGGTGGCCAACGACACCACGGGGCCGAATGCACCGACCGCAGCCATCGACCGGACCGGCAGTACGCTGACCGGCCAGGGCGAAGTCGGCGCTACCGTACGCGTGACCGATACCCAGGGCACTGTGCTCGGTACCGCCACCGTGGGCAGCAACGGCTTGTACACCGTCACCCTCACGCCAGCGGTCGCCAACGGCCAGAACCTGATCGTCACCCAGGCCGACGCCGCAGGTAACGTATCGCTCGCCGCCAGCCTGCAGGCACCCGACCTGCAGGCACCGCTGGCCGCCAGCAATCTCAGCCTCAACGGCGCAGCTACCGTGCTCAGCGGCCAGGGCGAAGCGGGTGCCAGCGTCACGGTGCGCGATGCCAGTGGTGCCATCCTGGCCACCGGCACCGTCAACCAGAGCGGCCAGTTCCAGGTCACCCTGCCTAGCGCACAAACCACCGGCAGCCCACTGCAGGTCACCCTCAGTGATGCCGCCGGCAACGTATCCGGTCCGGCCAGCCTGGCCACGCCAGACCGCACGCCGCCTGCAGCCATCGGCAACCCGGCGCTGAGCCAGGACGGCCGGCAGTTGTCCGGCAGCGGTGAAGTGGGTGCTACGGTACAGGTACGCAATGCCGCCGGTACTGTGCTCGGCACGGCCACGGTAGGCGCCGACGGGCGCTTCACGGTGACCTTCGACACCCCGCAAACCAACGGCCAGGCCATCGGCGTCACGCAAGTGGATGCCGCCGGCAATACCTCGCCAGCGGTCAACGTGGCGACCCCGGACCTGACCCCGCCAGCAGCGCTGACCAATGTGGCGCTGAACAATAACGGACTGACCCTGACCGGCCTGGGCGAAGCTGGCGCCACGGTGAGCGTGCGCGGCCCGGATGGCACCATAATCGGCACCGGCCTGGTCGCTGCCAACGGCAGCTTCACCCTGACCCTCACCAGCGCCCAGCTCAATGCCCAGCAGCTGAGCGTGACCCAGACCGACGCAGGCAACAACACTTCCAGCGCCGTGGCGGTCACCGCGCCTGACTTCACACCACCGGCCACACCGACTGCACTGGCCCTGGCGGCCACCGGCCTGCAACTGACCGGTAACGCCGAAGCCGGCAGCACCGTGACTGTTCGCGATGCCAGCGGCAACGTTCTGGGCACGGCAGTTGCCGGCAGCAACGGCACCTTCCAGGTCACCCTGAACAGCGCCCAGACCAATGGCCAGGCCTTGCAGGTCACGGCAACCGATGCTGCCGGCAATGTATCGCCGGCAGCCCCCTACGCCGCAGCCGACACCACGCCACCCGCCGCCGTGAGCAACCTTGCGGTATCTGCTGACGGCGCTACCCTGGCTGGCAACGGCGAGGCAGGCGCCACTGTCACCGTGCGGGCAGCGGACGGGACTGCGCTGGGCACTGCCACGGTGGCTGCCGACGGGCACTTCAGCGTCAGCCTGTCGCCGGCCGCGATTACCGGCGAAAGCCTGAGCGTGGTGCAAGCGGACGCTGCGCAGAACGTATCGCCTGAGCAAAACGTCACGGCACCGGGCGTGCTCGTGCCTGATACGCCGGACAACCTGGTACTGGCGGCCGACGGCCTGTCGGTGACAGGTACCGCACCAGCTGGCACCACAGTCATCGTGTACGGCCCGAACGGCGTATTGCTGGGCACCAGCCCGGTCGCCAACGACGGTACCTTCACCGTCAATCTGGGCAGTGCGCAGGCCAACGGCGAGCTGCTGCAAGTCAGTGCCACGGGCACCGATGGGGCGGTATCGCTGCCGGCCAGCCTGCAGGCACCGGATACCACCGCGCCGCAACCACTGACCAACCTGGTGCTGTCCAACGATGGCCTGGTGCTCAGTGGCCGCGGCGAGCCTGGGGCTACCGTTACCGTCACGGGTGAAGGCGGTGTCGACCTGGGCACTGCACTGGTCGATGCCAACGGCAACTTCAGCGCCGACTTGAGCGGCGCGCAAATCAACGGCGAGCAGATCAGCGCCGTGCAATGGGACGCTGCCGGCAACGAGTCCAACAGCGTCAGCCTGATCGCACCCGATCGGGTGGCCCCGGATGCCGCCGAGAACCTGGCCTTTGCCGGGGGCGGCAGCCTGCTCAACGGTACCGGCGAGGCGGGGGCGGCAGTCAAGGTCCTGGCCAGCGACGGCAGCGTGCTGGGCACCGCGACAGTGCGCGCTGATGGCAGCTTCCAGGTCAATCTCGATTCGCCGCAAGCCAACGGCCAGCAGGTGAATGTGGTACTGACCGACGCGGCTGGGAACCAGTCGGATTCCAGCGCCGTCACTGCGCCGGATACCACGCCACCCGCCGCACCAGGCGAACTGGCCATCTCCGGTGACGGCGTCACCCTCACCGGCCGTGGCGAAGCTGGCGCGCTGGTGACTGTGACCAACCCGGCCGGCGACGAAATCGGCAGCGCCGTGGTCGATGCCAGTGGCTACTTCACCATCACCCTGAACCCGGCACTGGGCAACGCCGAACTGCTCAGCTTCACCCAGGCCGACGGCGCCGGCAACGTGTCGGCGGTGGCAACCCTGCTGACGCCGGACTTTACCCCGCCGGCAGCGCTCACCCAGGTGGGCGTCAACACCGACGGCAGCGTGGTCACCGGCCTGGGCGAGCCCGGGGCGACGGTTACCGTAAACAATGCCGCCGGTGCCCTGCTGGGCACGGGTACGGTGCTTGCCGACGGTAGCTTCCGCGTCGAACTGTCACCCCCGCAGATCAACGATGAAGTGCTGTCGGTACAGCAGGCCGATCCACCCGGCAACGTCAGCGAGCCGGTCGAAGTGCGGGCGCCAGACCTCACGCCGCCTGTGCCAGCCACCGAGCTGCAGCTGAACGCAGCGGGCGATGTGCTTACCGGCGTCGGTGAAGCGGGCGCCACCGTGCAGGTGTTCGTCGGCACGGCTCAGATTGGCACCACCACGGTCGCCGCCAACGGCACCTTTACGGTCAACCTGGACGACGCGCAGCTCAATGGCCAGGTGCTGCAGGTAACCCTGACCGATGGCACGGGCAACATCTCGCCGATCAGCACTGTGTCGGCAGCAGATATCACGCCACCGGACACCGTCGTTGCAGTCATCAACAACAGCGGCACACAGCTGGTCGGTACCGCCGAGGCCGGCACACGGGTCACCGTGATCAACAACAATGGCGACCTGCTGGGCCAGGTGACAGTCGACCCGGACGGCACCTTCGTCATCGACCTGACTACGGCGCAAATCAATGGCCAGCAGCTCACCCTGATTGCCCAGGACGCGACCGGCAACCCGTCCGCGCCACTGGTGGTGACTGCACCAGACCTGACGCCACCTGTGCAGCCGAGCGACCTGTTGCTCAACCCGGCCGGTACCTCGATGACCGGTACTGCCGAGGCAGGCAGCACCATCACCGTGCGCGGGCCGAACAACAACG
The DNA here is from genome assembly GCF_059295255.1 of Pseudomonas sp. 8_5_2. Lineage (NCBI taxonomy): Bacteria > Pseudomonadati > Pseudomonadota > Gammaproteobacteria > Pseudomonadales > Pseudomonadaceae > Pseudomonas > Pseudomonas sp. 8_5_2. The sequence continues at coordinate 873,455 of NZ_CM181238.1, read as the reverse complement.
TGGTCGGCGAGGTGGTGGTCGGTGATAACGGCCAGTTCACCGTGCCGATCAGCCCGGCGCAAAACAATGGCCAGCTGCTGAGCGTGGTGTCCACGGACGCAGCAGGCAACGCATCGCTGCCAGCGGCTTACCAGACCAACGACACCTCGCCACCGGCACTGGTTACCGACCTGGGCATCAACAACACCTTCAACATACTGACCGGTAAAGGTGAGGCAGGCGCAACAGTCACCGTGAGCCGCGGCGGGGCGGTGCTGGGTACGGGTGAGGTGGATGCCGCCGGCAACTTCCAGATCACCCTGGTGCCGGCGGCCGGTTCACTGGCCACGCTGGCGGTGACCCAATCCGACGGTTTCAACACCTCGGCGGTGGCCACTTACGTGACCCCGTTGATCGCCCCACCCGTGCCACCGAGCAACGTGACGCTGGGCAGCGACGGCTTGACGCTGTCGGGCAGTGCGCCCAGTGGCACCGGCATTCGCGTCTACGATGCCGGGGGTAACCTGATCGGCACCGGGGGTGCCACACTCAACGGCACCTTTGAGCTCCAGCTGAGCGCGCCTCTGCTCAATGGCCAGCACATCAGTGTTACTGCGGTGGCACTGGTAGGCGGCGAGTCGCAGCCTACCTTCGTGCAGGCCACCGACGTTACGCCGCCAGCCAACCCGGTGGTGACGGCCCTGTCCAGCAACGGCCTGGTGCTGACCGGTAGCGGCGAAGCCGGTGCCACGGTGACCGTGCGCGACGCTACCGGCAACGTGATCGGCAGTGGTGTGGTGAATGCCGGTGGTGCGTTCAGCATCACCCTGGACAGCGCGCAGCTCAACGGCCAGGAACTGGGCGTAAGCCAAGCCGATGTGGCGGGCAACAACTCGGGCAGCACCCGCTTCACCGCCATCGATGTGCAGCCGCCGGCCGCGCCGACCAATGTGCAAATCAACGGCACCGGCACGGTGCTGACAGGCCGTGGCGAGGCAGGTGCGACGGTTACCGTTCAAGGCCCGAACGGCCAGGTTGGCACCGGTGTGGTGCAAGCAGACGGCAGCTTCACCATCACCCTGACCACCGCACAGAACGACGGGCAGCTGCTGGTGGTGCGGCAGGCCGATGCCGCTGGCAACTTGTCCGGCAGCGTCAACCTGCCTGCCCCGGACACTACCCCGCCAGCTGCACCGGTTGCCGCCATCAACAACAACGGCACCTCGGTCACAGGTACTGGCCAGGTCGGCAGCACGGTCACCGTGCGCAACAGCGCCGGCACCGTGCTGGGCACGGCGACGGTGGCCAGCAATGGCACATTCGTGGTCAGCCTGACTGCAGCCCAGATCGACAACCAGGCGCTCAGCGTCACCCTCACCGACAGCGCCGGCAACGTGTCCACCGGCACCGCGCTTACCGCACCGGACCTGACCCCGCCAGCCGCTGCCGGTAACCTGCTGATCAGCGCCGACGGCGCGACCCTCACCGGTACCGGCGAGGTGGGTGCCACGGTTACCGTGCGCAGCGCCAACGGCACCGTGCTGCAGACCGCAACCGTACGCCCGGACGGCGGCTTCACTGTGACCCTGGCCCCGCCGCAGGACAACGGCCAGATCCTCTCGGTGACGGTCAGCGACCCCCGCGGCAACGTGTCGGGCAACGTCAACATCACCGCGCCGGATGTGGATGCGAACGCGCCGGTCATCGCCAGCGACAACCTGGCCACGGCCACGGTCGACCTGGTACCGGTCAGCGCCACCAAGACCTACACAGACAGCTTCCTGACTGTACTGTCGGGCTTCACCAAGACCTTCACCTGGACCGTGGAGCCAGGCACCACGGTCGACCCGATCCTGACCCTGACCACCAACAGCGTGCTGGCGCTACTCAACAACGCTTCGTTCACCCTGCAGGTGAAAGACGCCAGCGGCGCCTGGGTGACCCTCGCCACCGGCAACACCCAGGGGCTGCTCGACCTGATCGTGCTGCCCATCGGGCTGCAGGTCGATATCGGCAAACTGCAGGCAGGCGACTACCGCCTGACCGTGGGTAGCGGCGGCATTGGCGTCGCCACCCAGGTCACAACCACGCTGGACATCACGGCCACCAGCCTGACCCAGTTCACCGGCACCGGCACTGCCACCACCGGCAACGTCATCACCGACGTGGGTACCGACGGCAGCGTCGATGCCCGTGGCCCGGACAGCGCCGCCGTGCTGCAAGTGCTGAAGGACGGCAGCTATGTCACGGCGGGTACCGCCACCACGGTCCAGGGCCTGTACGGCACCCTGGTGATCCGCGCCGACGGTAGCTACACCTACACCCCTAACGGCAGCCCGGCCAGCGTCGGCAAGGTCGATGTGTTCAGCTATCAGCTGGCGCACCCGAACGGTGTGACCGATGCCGCCAACCTGTACGTGCGCATCGACAGCCCGCAGGCCACGGAGATCTGGAGCGACATCAACTACGCTGCGCCAGCCACGGTAGTCGATGCCGTCAACGATGTCGGCTTCAGCGACCTGACGCTGGCCAACCGGGTAGACACCAGCAGCGCCACGCTCGGCGTGCTGAACCTGCCTGTAATTGGTTCGCGGCAGGCCACCTACACCGCCACGGTTGCCGCCGATACCACGGCCAACCTGCAAGTGGTGGTCAACTCCAGCAACCTGCTGAGCCTGCTCAACGGCACCACCATCGAGCTGCTCAAGCTCAACCCGGCTACCGGCCAGTACGTGCTGGTGCAGACGGTCAACGGTGGCTCGCTGATCAGCCTGCTGGGTGGCGGTGCGGGGTATACCTTCCAGAACCAGGGGGCCGGCACTTACCACGTACGTGTCACGGCGGGCGGCATCGGCTTGCTCAGTTCAATCACCACCAGCCTCAACGCCACCACCACGCACCTGACCGAGTTCGTGGTCAGCGGCGCGACGGCGGCCACCGGCAACCTGCTGACGGATGACAACGTCGGCTCCGCCTTGACCGTGCTGAGCGTGCTGACGGCGGCCAACACCTACACCATCCCGGGCTACAACGGGGTGAGCGTTGCCGGCACCTACGGCACGTTGCTGGTGCACGCCGACGGCAGCTACACCTACACCCTCAATTCGGGGCTGACCTCGGCGGCGGTCGGCCAGCACGACACCTTCACCTACGAGCTCACCCACCCCAACGGCAGCACCGACACGGCAACGCTCACCGTCAACCTGGACAACGCCGCCGGCCTCGTCACCACCACTTCGCTGCTGTCTGAAAGCGGTGACGAAACGGTTGCGCTGGCCAGTCTGGCAGCCACCACCGATGTGATCGCCGGCACCGACGGCAACGACCACCTCGATGGCAGCCAGGGCGGGCATATCACCCTGCAGGGTGGTGCCGGCAATGACACCCTGGTGGTAGTCGACCAGAACTTCGCCAGCGTCGAGGGTGGCAGCGGTACCGACACCCTGCTGTGGGGCGGCGGCGATGCCAGCATCGACCTGGGTAACGTGGCCGGGCGGGTGCATGACATTGAAATCATCGACCTCAACGACACAAGTTCCGTGGCGCTGACCCTCAACCTGGCGGACGTGGTGGCAATCACCGAAACCGGCACCGACACACTGATCATCAAGGGGGACGACAAAGACTCGGTTCACATGACGGACAACTGGACCCTGGTCGGGTACCAAACCGCCGACGGGGTCGACTATAACCAATACACGGCCCAGGAGGATCCAAGCCACCACCTGTGGGTGCAGAACGGAATCCACGTTGTCTGAGGCCGCCGCAATCCCGCCGGGCACATGCCCGGCGGCATGGACGACCAGCAGTAAGGGAACTATGTGAAGCGAAGCAGTCCGCTGTCACCGCTGTTGCTGGGAGCCTGCGGGCTCCTGGCCCTCAATTTCCACACGGTTGCCCAGGCAGCCGATGACATCGACCCACAACTGCGCCAGATCGGGCCATCGCTGCTACGCTATGCGCCCGAAGCTGTGCCCGCACGCCCCGCTACCGGGATGGCTCCGGTCGCCGGTGGCGACCGCCTGGGGTTGAGCGAAGCCGTGCTGCAGGCAGCGCAATGGCACCCCAGCATCGCCGAAGCGATCGGCAACCTGTACAAACAGGGCGAAGGTATCAACGTTGCCCGCGCGGGTTACTACCCGCAAATTTCCGGCGGTATCCGCACCGGTTACGACACCGGCTACGGCGGCGACCGCAACAGCCAGGCGCTGAACCTGTCGCTGAAACAGATGCTGTACGATTTTGGCAAGGTCGACAGTGCCGTCAGCGCTGCCCAGGCCGCCGCCGCCCGCGCCCAGGCCAACATTCTGCTGGTGGTGGATGACCTGGCCCGCGACACCGCCTATGCCTGGATCGAAACCCGTCGCTACGAACAACTGATGCTGATCGCCCGCGATCAGATCCGCGGCGTTGGCGACATCGCCGGCATGGCCCGCCAGCGCAGCGACATGGGCGCCAGCACCCGCTCCGATGTGGTGCAGGCCGAGTCCCGCGTGGAAAGCGCCCGCGCCACGCTGGAGGAATACCAGGCGCAGTACGAACGCTGGCGCTCGACCCTGGCCGCCCTGATGGGGCGGGTAACCCCACCGGTGCTGGCCGAAGAATCGCCCCCCGCACTGAACCAGGCCTGCAAGCGGCCGGCGCAGGGCGATGACCGCCTGCCCGCAGTGCTGATGGCCCTGGCCCAGCGCGCCCAGGGCCAGGCCGAACTGGCCCAGGCCAAGGCCGAGGCCTACCCGACCGTGTCGTTGCAACCACAGGTCAACCATTACCTGGACGACGACTACAACCGCGACAACTCGCGCATGGACCGCACCCAGGCGGGTATCTACCTGAACGTCGAGGTGCCCATCTACCAGGGCGGCGCCATCAGCGCCCGCAGCCGCGCCGCCGGCCATGCGCTGACCGCCGCCGACTCCGCCGAAGACGCGGCACGCCTGCAAGCCCGTCGTGGCCTGGCCGAGGCCATGGCGCAAACCTCCGGGCTGGGCCGCCGCCTGACCTCGCTGGAAGCGCGCCAGGTCAGCATTCAGGAAGCCCGCATGCTCTACGGCCGCCAGTACCTGGACCTGGGCACCCGGCCGCTGCTGGACCTGCTCAACGCCGAGGGCGAGATCTACCAGTCACGCTTCGAACTTGCCGGCACCCGCTCCGACCTGCTGCGCCTGGATGTCGACTGCCTGTACAACACCGGCGCCCTGCGCACGGCCTTTGGCCTTGAAGGGCGCAACCTGCAAGGTGTGGAGATCCAGCCATGAATGATCCGATCAATGTGACCCTGCCCGACCAGGCCAAGGCGCCTGAACAGCCAGCCGTGCACCGGCCAGACCTGGGCCCCTGGCTTGAGGTGATGCTGCAGGTGGCGCACCACTACCGCCTCGACGTCTCACCGCAGCGTATCCGCCTCGCCGCCATCGAAGATGCCCGCCCGCTGGACGAAATCCTTCGCCACATGGCCCGCCAGGCCGGCCTGGCGCTGCGCTTTGTACGCTTCGATGCCAAGGGCCTGCGCCAATGGCGCACGCCGCTGGTGCTGGAGCTGGACGATGGCCAGCTGGCGGTGGTCGAGTCGGTGACCGAGGAGGACGACCTGGCGGTCGTCTTCGCCGGTGACCAGGGCCTGACCTCACGCCTGCCCCGCGACAGCCTGAAGGGCCGTATCAACCGCGTCGCCCTGCTGCGCCCGGCACGGCCGCTGCGTGACGTGCGCACCGATGACTACACCGCGCCGTACGACCGCCACTGGTTCGCCCGCATCGTGCTGCGCGACCTGCGCCCCTATGGCCAGGTGATGGTCGCCTCGCTGGTGGCCAACGTGCTGGCGCTGGCCGGCGTGCTGTTTTCCATGCAGGTGTACGACCGGGTGATCCCGGCCGAATCGCTGCCAACCCTGTACGTGCTGTTTGGCGGTGTAGTGCTGGCGCTGGTGTTCGACTTCAGCATGCGCCTGCTGCGCCTGAAGGTGACCGACCTGCTCGGCAAGCGCGCCGACCTGCGGGTAAGCGACCTGGTCTACGGCCATGCCCTGCGCCTGCGCAACTCGGTGCGGCCCAAATCCACCGGCTCGTTCATTTCGCAGCTGCGCGAGCTGGAATCGATCCGCGACCTGATCACCTCCAGTACCGCCACGGCACTGGCCGATCTGCCGTTCTTCCTGCTGTTCCTGTTCGTGTTCTGGCTAATCGGTGGTGTGCTGGTATTCATCCCGCTAGTGGCGCTGCTGGCCATGGTGCTGCCTGGGCTGCTGGCGCAACGGCGCCTGGCGCGGCTGGCGAATGCCTCGATGCGCGAATCGGCGCTGCGCAACGCCATGCTGGTAGAAAGCATTCAAGGCCTGGACGAAATCAAGGCACTGCAGGCCGAAGCGCGTTTCGAGCGGCAGTGGAACCAGTACAACGCCGCCTGCGCCCATACCAACCTGCGCCTGCGCACCCTCACCAATGGTCTGGTGACCTGGACGCAGAACGTGCAAGGCGCGGTGTTTGCCGTGGTCATCGTGGTCGGCGCGCCCATGGTCATCGCCGGCGACCTCACCACCGGTAGCCTGGTAGCGGCGTCGATGCTGTCGTCGCGGATGATGGCGCCGCTGGCTCAGCTGACCCACGTACTGACCCGCTGGCAGCAGGCCAAGGTAGCCCTGCAAGGCCTGGACAAACTGATGCAGTCGGCAGTGGACCACCCGGAAGGCGAAGCCCGCGTGCACGTGCCGGCGCTTCGCGGCGAGTACCGCCTGCGCCAGGCCAACTTCCGCTATAGCGAAGAATCCCCACCGGTGCTGAATATCGGCCAGCTGGACATCCAGCCCGGCGAGCGCATCGCCGTGCTGGGGCGCAACGGCGCGGGCAAATCGACCCTGCTGCAGGCATTGGGCGGGGCCATGGACCTGGTGCAAGGCGAGGTCAGCCTGGACGGCATCGCCATGGCCCACCTCGACCCGGCCGACCTGCGCCGTGACGTCGGCTTGCTGGCACAGTACTCGCGGTTGTTCCACGGCACCCTGCGGGAAAACCTCACCCTCGGCGCCGGCCAGGCCAGCGACCAGGAACTGGTGGCCGCACTGGCCGCCACTGGCGCTCTGGACTTCGTCCGCCGCCTGCCCAAGGGCATGGACCACCTGATCCTCGAAGGTGGCCTGGGCTTGTCTGGCGGCCAGCGCCAGGCCCTGGTGCTGTCACGCCTGCTGGTACGCCAGCCGCAAGTGCTGCTGCTGGACGAGCCGACTGCGTCGCTGGACGACATGACCGAGCGCAAGCTGCTGGATAACCTGGAGCGCTTCTGCCAGGGCCGCACCCTGGTGATCGCCACCCACCGCCTGAGCGTGCTGCAGCGGGTAGACCGCATCATCGTGCTCGACGGCGGGCGCATCGTCATCGACGACAGCCGCGATGCGGCGCTGGCCAAACTGCAAGGAGCGCAGGCATGAGCAACCATGAACTCCCGGCCTCCTACCTGGACGGCCAGGACGACCAGGCGGTCTTCCGCGCCGGACGCATCATCACCATTTGCGCGCTGATGCTGGCGGCGTTCCTGGGCTGGGCGGCCTGGTTCGAGGTGACCGAGGTGTCCACCGGCACCGGCAAGGTGATCCCCAGTTCGCGGGAGCAGGTGATCCAGTCGTTTGAAGGCGGTATCGTCGCGCAGATGAGCGTGGCCGAGGGCGACCTGGTCGAGCGCGGGCAGATACTGGCCCAGCTCGACCCTACCAAGACCGCCTCCAGTGTGGGCGAAAGCGAAGCCAAGTACCGCGCCGCCAAGGCCAGCCAGGCCCGCCTGCAGGCCGAGGTGACGGGCAAGCCGCTGCGCTTCCCCGAAAGCCTGCGCGACTCGCCAGACCTGATCGAGGCCGAAACAGCGTTGTACCAGACCCGCCGGCGCGGGCTGGAACAGACCCTGGCAGGCATTGAAGACTCGCTGCAACTGGTACGCAGCGAGCTGAAGATCACCGAGAACCTGGCGAAAATGGGCGCCTCCAGCCGGGTCGAGGTGATCCGGCTGAACCGCCAGCGTTCTGAGCTGGAACTCAAGGCCAACGAAGCACGCTCGGATTACCTGGTGCGTGCCCGGGAAGAGCTGGCGAAAGCTAGCGCCGAGGCCGACAGCCTGTCCGAAGTGGTGCGGGGGCGCAGCGACTCGCTCACCCGCCTGACCTTGCGCTCGCCAGTGCGCGGCATCGTCAAGGACATCGAGGTCAATACCCTGGGCGGCGTGGTACAGCCCGGTGGCCAGGTGATGAAGATTGTGCCGATGGACGAGCGCCTGCTGATCGAAACCCGCATCGCCCCGCGTGACATCGCCTTCATCCACCCGGACCAGGCGGCCAAGGTCAAGATCAGTGCCTATGACTACTCGGTGTATGGCGGGCTGGACGGCAAGGTGGTGGGAATTTCGCCGGATACCCTGCAGGATGAGGTGAAGCCGGAAATCTATTACTACCGGGTGTTCATCCGCACCGAGCAGGACAGCTTGCAGAACAAGGCCGGCAAGCATTTTGCGATCGTGCCAGGGATGATCGCCACGGTAGATATCCGGACCGGTGAGAAGACCATTCTCGACTACCTGATCAAACCGTTGAACCGCGCCAAGGAGGCCCTGCGGGAGCGGTAACTGGCCGGGGCCGCTTTGCGGCCCAATCGCCGGCAAGCCAGCTCCCACAGGTACAGCATCACCTCGAAGCCAGCACAGTACCTGTGGGAGCTGGCTTGCCGGCGATTAGGCCAGAACAGGCAATACACACCTAAAGCCAGGCCCGACCAGGCCGATAACCGGTTATCCCCTGTTTCCCACCGAAGGTCACCATGGCCACCCAAAATGCCCGCGCGGACTCGCTGTCCCTGCTGCTGTTCACCCTGCGCAGCGGCAAGCTGATGGCAATCAACCTGCTCAAGGTCAGCGAGATCATCCCCTGCCCGCCGCTGACCAAGCTGCCCGAATCGCACCCCAACGTGAAAGGCGTGGCGACCTTGCGCGGCCATTCGCTGTCGGTCATCGACCTGTCCCGCGCGATCGGCGAGCAACCGTTGGCCGACCCGGCTGGCGGCTGCCTGATCGTCACCGAGATCAGCCGCTCGCGCCAGGGCCTGCATGTGCAGGCGGTCAGCCGCATCGTGCATTGCCTGAGTACCGACATCAAACCGCCGCCCTTTGCCTCGGGCAACCGCTCGTTCATCACCGGGGTTACCCGGGTCGACAATGCCCTGGTGCAGGTGCTGGACATCGAAAAAGTCATCCACTCCATCGCCCCACCCGTGGCCGAACCGGCTCACGGCGCCTTGAACGAAGAAGACGCCAGCCTGCTCGCCGCCGCCAACATCCTGGTGGTGGACGACAGCCAGGTGGCGCTGCAGCAGTCGCTGCACACCCTGCGCAACCTCGGCATCGAATGCCACACCGCGCGCAGTGCCAAGGACGCCATCAACGTGTTGCTGGAACTGCAAGGCACCGCGCAGGAGATCAACATCATTGTCTCCGACATCGAGATGAGCGAAATGGACGGCTACGCGTTCACCCGCACCCTGCGCGAAACGCCTGACTTCCAGCACCTGTACGTGCTGCTGCACACCTCGCTGGACAGCGCCATGAGCAGCGAGAAAGCGACCCAGGCCGGGGCCAATGCCATCCTCACCAAGTTCTCCTCGCCAGAACTGACCGACTGTCTGGTGGTGGCGGCGCGAACCGTTGTGTTCGCCGAGCGCTGATATATTCAGAGACAAAACCCCCAGCTTGCCCCCAAGGGTGAGTCGGGCATAATTCGCGTCCCTCCGAAGAAAACTGCCGGAACCGCGTATGAAGTTTTTCAGCTCCATCCTGATTGGCTGCGCCCTGTTCAGCGGTGTCGCTCATGCCTCCAGCAGCCAGGCGTGGAACGAGCAGCGCCAGCAGATGCTCAAGGCCTGCCTGGCCGCCAGCCAGTTCAAGGACGCCCATGCCCGTGGCAAGCCCGCCGAGTTCGATGACCAGGTGGGCATGAGCGCCCTGCTGGTCGAAGGCGTCTACCCACAAAAACACATGCAGCAGCGCAGCGGCACCGAGCTGTGCCTGTACGACCGCCAGCACCAGCGGGCGTTTGTCAGTGAATGGAACCCGGAAGCCAAGTGACCGACAGCGTGCGTTTTGCCTGTACCGGCTGCGGCAAATGCTGCACCGGCCACCATGTACCGCTCACCCTCGATGAAGCGCGCCGCTGGGCCGATGCTGCGGGCCAGGTAGTGGTGCTGATCGAGGCGTTCGTGGTCGATGGCCCTGGCATGCCGCCCGAACAGCGCGAGCATGTGCTGCGCCGCTCGCACGCGGTGCCCTGCGGCACTGGCGATGCGCGGGTTTCGGTAACGTTCGCGGCCTTCAACCCGGGCCGCTGCCATAACCTCGATGACAACGACCTGTGCACGATCTACGAACAGCGCCCGCTGGTGTGCCGGATCTACCCGGTGGAAATCAACCCGCATATTCCGCTACGGCCCGATAGCAAGGATTGCCCGCCTGAAGCCTGGCAGCAGGGGCCTGAGCTGATCCATGGCACGCAACTGGTGGATGCCGGGCTGCAGGCGCTGGTGCAGGCATCGCGGCAAGCCGACCGCGACGACATTGCTGCCAAGGTGGCGGTGTGCCAGGCACTGGGCATGACCACCAGCGCGCTGAAGGGCAACGGGTTTACGGCTTACCTGCCGGATATGGGTGCGTTTGCTAACGCGCTGGCGCAGATTCCGGTAGATGACGGGGCGCAGTGGACCTTGCATGTGGAAGACGAAGCGCTGGTGGCGAGCTTGCGGGAGCAGGGTTTGCACACTACCAACGAGCCCCCGGTGTATTACGCCTTCATCGGTTTTTAGAGAAACAGGCCCGGCCCTGTCGCCGGCAAGCCAGCTCCACAGGTCCTGCACATGTCTTGAAGGTTGTGCAGAACCTGTGGGAGCTGGCTTGCCGGCGATGAGGCCCGCGAAACTGACACGGCTGTCAGCCAGCGGTCACGCTGCCGACCGGGTTCGGGGGCTATAAGATGAAGTACAGACAACCGTCCCTCTTCCCCTCTGGCCAAGGTCCCCGCACCGATGCGACGTCCGTCCCGCTCTGCTTTCCTGGCCGCCCTGGCGCTGCTCGTCCTGGTGCTAGCAGGCATCTGGTTCAGCCAGCGCCAACCGGCATCCACTGCCCGGGCGCCGACGGCCATCCCCGTGCGCGTGGTCAGTGTCGTCCAGCAGGACGTGCCGCGCTACGCCAGCGCGATCGGCTCGGTGCTGTCGCTGCACAGCGTCGAGGTGCGCCCGCAGGTTGAAGGGATATTGACCCAGGTACTGGTCAAGGAAGGCCAATGGGTAAAGGAAGGCGACCTGCTGGCCACCCTCGACGACCGCTCCATCCGCGCCAGCCTCGACCAGGCGCGTGCGCAGCTGGGCCAGAGCCAGGCACAGATCCAGGTGGCCGGGGTGGACCTCAAGCGCTACCGCCTGCTCAGCAGCGACGATGGCGTGTCGAAACAGACACTCGATCAGCAACAGGCGCTGGTCAACCAGTTGCAGGCCACGGTCAAGGGCAACCAGGCCGCCATCGCCAATGCCGAGGTGCAGTTGTCGTACACGCAAATACGTTCTCCGGTCACTGGCCGGGTAGGTATTCGCAACGTCGACCCGGGCAACCTGGTGCGTACCAGCGACACCCAGGGCCTGTTCAGCGTCACCCAGATCGACCCGATCGCCGTCGAGTTCGCCCTGCCGCAGCAGATGCTGCCGACCCTGCAGGGCCTGCTGAAGGCGCCCACCCCGGCGCTGGTGCAAGCCTATATGGACGCCGATGGTGAACGCAGCTTGCTGGGCGAGGGCCATCTGGCGCTGATCGATAACCAGATTTCCGCCAACACAGGCACCGTGCGGGTCAAGGCCGAGTTCGACAACAAGGACGGCCGCCTGTGGCCGGGCCAGCTGGTCACCATTCGCCTGCGCACAGCCGTGGAAGAAAACGCCCTGGTGGTACCACCACCGGTGGTGCAACGCGGCGTCGACGGGCACTTTGTCTACCGCCTGGACGGCGACAAGGTCACCAGCGTGCCGGTCAAGGTGCTGTACCAGGACAGCGGGCTGAACATCATCGCCGGGGTCAAGGCGGGCGAGCGCCTGGTGCTCGATGGGCAGTCGCGGCTCAAGCCTGGCTCTCATGTCGAGGTGGCCCCCGATGCCCCTGTACCGTCGGAAATGGCCGACCGCCGGAGCCAGCCATGAACACGCGCAACGGTGTCTCGGCCTGGTGCATCGACCACCCCATTGCCACCCTGCTGCTGACCTTCGCCCTGGTACTGCTGGGCGCCATCGCCTTCCCGCGGCTGCCGGTGGCACCGCTGCCCGAAGCGGACTTCCCGACCATCCAGGTAACCGCCCAGTTGCCTGGCGCCAGCCCGGAAACCATGGCCTCCTCAGTGGCCACCCCGCTGGAAGTGCAGTTCAGTGCCATCCCCGGCATGACCCAGATGACCAGCAGCAGCGCGCTGGGCTCGACCACCCTGATCCTGCAGTTCACCCTGGACAAGAACATCGACACCGCCGCCCAGGAAGTGCAGGCGGCGATCAACACAGCCACCGCACGCCTGCCGCAAGACCTGCCCAACCCGCCGACCTGGCGCAAGGTCAACCCGGCCGACAGCCCGGTGCTGGTAATGACCGTCAGCTCCAACCAGATGCCCGGCAACGACCTCAGCGACTATGCCGAAACCCTGCTGGCCCGCCAGCTGAGCCAGATCGAAGGGGTTGGCCTGATCAACATCACCGGGCAACTGCGCCCGGCGATCCGGGTACAGGCCCAGCCGGAAAAACTCGCCGCCATCGGCCTGACCCTGGCCGACCTGCGCCAGGCCATCCAGCAGACCAGCCTGAATCTGGCCAAGGGCGCACTGTACGGCGAGCACAACGTGTCGACCATCGCCGCCAACGACCAGCTGTTTCACCCCGAGGACTACGCGCAGCTGATCGTTTCCTACCGCGACGGCGCCCCGGTGCACCTCAAGGACGTGGCCAAGGTCATCAACGGCGCCGAAAACGCCTACGTCAAGGCGTGGTCCGGCGACCAGCCCGGGCTCAACCTGGTGATCTTCCGCCAGCCCGGCGCCAATATCGTCGATACCGTGGACCGGGTGCTGGCCGCCCTGCCCAAGCTGCAGGAGATGCTGCCGGCCTCGGTCGAGGTGTCGGTGCTGCAGGACCGCACGCAAACCATCCGCGCCTCGCTGCATGAAGTGGAACTGACCCTGATGATCGCCGTGGCCCTGGTGATCGGCGTGATGGCGCTGTTCCTGCGCCAGTGGTCGGCGACCATGGTCGTGTCCAGCGTGCTTGGTGTGTCGCTGATCGCCAGCTGCGCGCTGATGTACATCCTCGGTTTCAGCCTGAACAACCTGACCCTGGTGGCCATCGTCATTTCAGTGGGCTTCGTGGTCGACGATGCCATCGTGGTGGTGGAAAACATCCACCGCCACCTGGAGGCCGGTGAAGACAGCCGCACGGCGGCGCTCAAGGGCGCGGGCGAAATCGGTTTTACCGTGGTGTCGATCAGTTTCTCGCTGATTGCGGCGTTCATTCCGTTGCTGTTCATGGGCGGCGTGGTCGGCCGTCTGTTCAAGGAATTCGCCCTCACCGCCACCGCCACCATCCTGATTTCGGTAGTGGTCTCGCTGACCCTGGCGCCGACCCTGTGCGCGCTGTTCATGCGCCGCCCGCCCGGCGGGCACCAAGGCGGTTTTGGCGAACGCCTGGTGCGGTGGTACGAAAAGGGCCTGGACCGCGCCCTCGCCCACCAGCGCCTGACCCTGGGCGTGTTCGGCGTGACCCTGGCCCTGGCGGTGGCCGGTTACGTGGCCATCCCCAAAGGCTTCTTCCCGCTGCAGGACACCGGCTTCATCCTCGGCACCAGCGAAGCGGCGGCGGACGTGTCGTACCCGGCGATGATCGAGAAGCACCAGGCGCTGGCCAAAATCATCGAGGCCGACCCGGCCGTGCGCGCGTTTTCCCACTCGGTAGGCGTCACCGGCAGCAACCAGACCATCGCCAACGGCCGCTTCTGGATCGCCCTGAAGCCGCGCGGCGAGCGCGATGTGTCCGCCAGCGAGCTGATCGACCGGCTGCGCCCCAAGCTGGCCCAGGTGCCGGGTGTCGTCCTGTACATGCGGGCTGGCCAGGACATCAACCTCAGCTCTGGCCCGTCCCGCACCCAGTACCAGTACGTGCTCAAGAGCAACGACGGCGTAGCGTTGAACCTGTGGACCCAGCGCCTGACCGAACGCCTGCGGGAAAACCCGGCATTGCGTGACCTGTCCAACGACCTGCAACTGGGCGCCAGCGTCACCCGCATCGACATCGACCGCCAGGCTGCCGCACGCTTCGGCCTGACCACCACCGACGTCGACCAGGCACTGTACGACGCCTTCGGCCAACGGCAGATCAGCGAATTCCAGACCGAGACCAACCAGTACAAGGTGATCCTCGAACTGGATGCGCGCCAGCGCGGCAAGGCCGAGAGCCTCAACTTCTTCTACCTGCGCTCGCCGCTGACCAACGAAATGGTGCCGCTTTCAGCCGTGGCGCATGTGGCGCCGCCCACTACCGGGCCACTGTCGATCAGCCACGACGGCCTGTTCCCGGCCGCCAACCTGTCGTTCAACCTGGCCCCCGGCGTGGCCCTGGGCGATGCGGTGAGCATCCTCGAACGCACCCAGCGCGAGCTGGGCATGCCCGACTCCATCAGCGGTAATTTCCAGGGCGCGGCCCAGGCCTTCCAGAGCTCGCTGTCGAGCCAGCCATGGCTGATCCTGGCAGCGCTGGTGGCGGTGTACATCATTCTCGGCGTGCTGTACGAAAGCTTCGTTCACCCGCTGACGATCATCTCCACCCTGCCCTCGGCGGGCCTCGGGGCGCTGATACTGCTGTGGGCGATGGGCCAGGACTTCAGCATCATGGGGCTGATCGGCGTGGTGCTGCTGATCGGTATCGTCAAGAAAAACGGCATCCTGCTGATCGACTTTGCCCTCGAAGCCCAGCGTCATCGCGGCCTGACACCCGAGCAGGCAATCCACCAGGCCTGCCTCACGCGCTTCCGGCCGATCATCATGACCACCCTGGCCGCCTTGCTTGGCGCAGTCCCGCTGATGTTCGGCTTTGGCACCGGGGCCGAGCTGCGCCAGCCGCTGGGTATCGCGGTGGTCGGCGGCCTGCTGGTGAGCCAGGCGCTGACGCTGTTCACCACCCCGGTCATATACTTGACCCTCGAGCGCCTGTTCCACCGCCGCCAGGCTGCCCGGGCGGCAGCGCCAAGTGCCAGTTAGGACAAGACCATGCGTGTGCTGATCATCGAAGACGAAGAAAAAACCGCCGACTACCTGCATCGCGGCCTGAGCGAACAGGGTTTTACCGTCGACCTGGCCCGCGACGGCATCGATGGCCTGCACCTGGCCCTGGAACGCGATTACGCGGTGATCGTGCTGGACGTGATGTTGCCCGGCCTGGACGGCTATGGAGTGCTGCGCGCCTTGCGTGCGCGCAAGCAGACACCGGTGATCATGCTGACCGCCCGCGAACGGGTCGAAGACCGCATCCACGGCCTGCGCGAAGGCGCTGACGACTACCTGGGCAAGCCGTTCTCGTTCCTCGAACTGGTTGCCCGCCTGCAGGCCCTGACCCGGCGCAGCAGCAGCCACGAGCCGCTGCAGGTGCAAGTGGCCGACCTGTGGATCGACCTGATGGCGCGCAAGGCAACACGTGCCGGCCAGCGCCTGGAGCTGACCGCCAAGGAGTTTTCGCTGCTCAGCGTGCTGGCCCGCAGGCAAGGCGAGATCCTGTCGAAGACGGCGATCGCCGAGCTGGTCTGGGACATCAACTTCGACAGTGATGCCAACGTCGTCGAGGTGGCGATCAAGCGCCTGCGCGCCAAGCTCGACGGCCCCTTCGACAACAAGCTGCTGCACACCATCCGAGGCATGGGCTATGTCCTGGAAAACCGTGCCGGGTAACTCCATCGCGCTGCGCCTGTCGGCGTTGTTCATTCTGGTGGCGCTGAGCGTGTTCCTGCTGATCGGCTCGGCGCTGTATCGCCAGGTCGACCGCAGCCTCGACCTGCTGCCGCAGGCCGAACTGGATGCGCGCTTCAGCGTGCTCGAATCCACCCTCAACCGCTTCGGCACGCCCGAGCACTGGGCCAAGATCAACAACAAGCTCAACCTGCTCAGCGAAGAGGACAAGCGCATTCGCTTCTGGGTGGTCAGCAGCAACCCGGCCTACGAGTACGGTCAGCCCAGCGAGCTGATACGCGCTTTTGCCGAAGGTGCACAAGGCATGCGCGACCTGCGCCTGCCTGACCGCCCCTACCCTTACAAGGTGCTGGTCAGCGAACTGCCGGCGCTGGACCAGCGCCCGCCACTGCGCTTTCTGATCGGCATCGACACCGAAACTTTCTGGCAGGCCCAGCACAGCCTGCTGGTGGCGATTGTAGGGCTGGCGGTGCTCGGCGTGTTGCTGGCTTCGCTGCTGGGCTACTGGGTAGCGCGGATCGGCCTGCGCCCGCTGCTGGCATTGTCCAACGAGGCCCAGGCCCTGGCCCCGCCGCGCCTGGACGGGCGCCTGCAGACCCAGGCCCTGGCCCCGGAACTGGCGCAGTTCGCCGGCGCTTTCAATGCGGCGCTGGACCGGGTCAGCCAAGCCTATTCACGGCTGGAGGCGTTCAACGCCGACGTCGCCCATGAACTGCGCTCGCCGCTGACCAACCTGATCGGCCAGACCCAGGTGGCGCTGACCCGCGGGCGCAGCGCCGAGCACTACTTCGAGGTGCTGCAATCGAACCTTGAGGAGCTGGAGCGCCTGCGCAGCATCATCAACGATATGTTGTTCCTGGCCAGCGCCGACCAGGGCAGCAAGGCCACTGCCCTGACCCAGGCTTCACTGGCCGAGGAAGTGGCCACCACCCTCGACTACCTGGACTACATCCTCGAAGACGCACAGGTCAGCGTGAGCGTGACCGGCGACGCACAGGTGCCCATCGAGAAAGCCCAGTTGCGCCGGGCGTTGATCAACCTGCTGAACAACGCCGTGCAGCACACGGCGCCGCACCAGCAGATCCAGGTGCGGATTGACGCCGAGCCCGGGCAGGTCAGCATTGCCGTGAGCAACCCCGGGCCGGCGATCGACGATGCGCACCTGCCGTTGCTGTTTGAACGCTTCTACCGCGTGGATGCGGCGCGCAGCAACAGTGGCGGGGGCAACCATGGGTTGGGGTTGGCGATCGTCAAGGCGATTGCCTTGATGCATGGCGGGGAGGTGTTTGTGCGCAGTGGGGCCGGGTTCAATACCTTCGGCATCCAACTGCCAGTCTGACGCGGTCCCTGTAGGACCGTGTCTAGCGCAGTGGTTTGCGGCGAAAGTGCTATTGCTTTTTGAGGGATCGTTACCTTTTGCGCAACAGTGCTTATCGCACTTCGCTCTGTTTCAAGTGCACTGAAAGGACTAACTTTACCCCTGTCCTCATTAGCACTTGCCCCGCAAGAAGGTAGTTTCAAATGTCCAACAGTATGGGTATTGCCAGCGTCTTCGTCCTGTCTTCCCTGTTGTTGTCGCCCTTGGCCATGGCCGAAGAATCCCCCGCTTTCGTCAACCGTAATGCAGAGCTCGCCGCCGTCCATCAAGAGGCCCGCGACGCTGTAGCCGCACAACAGGCTGACGCCGTGAAAGACGTAAACCAGACAGCCTCCAAAGTTTCTGTCGATGCCAACAGCGACAGCTGATCAAGCGCTGTTATTGCTCCCGTTTTCCCTTGGCTACGCCATGGGCACCACCGGTGCCGATATGTTAGCCTTTTAAAGCCGCTGCCAATCAGCGGCTTTTTTTATGTGCTTAAACTCTCAGCCCCGCTGTAACGTCCTTCTATAAAAAGACGCACATTCAAAAATAAAAACTGCCCCACCGTCAGACCAAAGGAGCTAGTACCGGTGTCTTCCGCGTTTCGCTTTACCCCGCTTTTCATTGCGTTGACTGCAACGATCCCCTTCGCCGCCCAGGCAGATGAAGACAAGGCTGATGGCTTCATCGAAGGTTCGTCCTTCAACCTGCATTTCCGTAACGCCTACTTCAACCGCGACAACCACAATGCCGGCGTGCGCGACACCCGCGAGTGGGGCCAGGGCGCCGTTGCACGCTTCGAGTCGGGCTACACCCCGGGTGTGATCGGCTTTGGCCTGGACGCCCATGCCATGCTGGGCCTGAAACTGGACGGCGGTGGCGGCCATGCCGGCACCAGCATCCTGCCCCAGCACATCAAGGACGACGGCGAGCTGGGTGCTGCCCCGCACTCGTTCTCCACCGCCGGTGCCGCGATCAAGCTGAAGGCCTTTGACACCGAGCTCAAAGCCGGTGACCTGTTCCTTACCAACCCGGTGATCGCCGGCGGCGAAACCCGCATGCTGCCGCAGACCTTCCGCGGTGTGAGCCTGACCAACACCAGCGTTGACGGCCTGCTGCTCGAAGGCGGCCAGGTCAGCTTCACTCACCCGTACAACCAAAGCGGTCACCGCCGTATCGATACCTACTACGGGTCGCTGGACGAGCACGACAAGAGCAAGCACCTGAACTGGGCCGGCGCGTCGTGGAGCGGTACCCCGAACATCACCGCCAACCTGTACGCGGCCGAGCTGAAGGACATCTGGAACCAGTACTACGCGGACTTCGACTACACCTACGTGGTCAACGACCTGGTCAGCCTGAACCCGGGCGTGCACTTCTACCACACCCAGGACACCGGCCAGGCCCTGCTGGGCAAGATCGACAACAACACCTACAGCCTGCACTTCACCGTCAATGCCGGGTACCACAGCGTCACCGCCGCCTACCAGCGGGTCAACGGCAACACGCCGTTCGACTACATCAACCTGGGCGACAGCGTGTACCTGGACAACTCGCGCATGTATTCGGACTTCAACGCCCCGAACGAGCGTTCCTGGAAGCTGCAGTACGGTTATGACTTCGCCGGCGCAGGCATCCCGGGCCTGAGCACCACGCTGTCGTACTCGCGCGGCGAGGCGGACCTGAGCAAAGCCACCCAGGACACCAGCCACTACGACTACTACCGTGCCGACGGCAAGAATGCCACGCACTGGGAGCGCGACCTGGATGTGAAATACGTGTTCCAGGAGGGGGACCTCAAAGACCTGGCGGTGCAGGTGCGCTACGCCACCCACCGTGGCAGCCAGGGCTATGCGTCGATCGACAGCAACAGCGACAACGACGAACTGCGGGTGATCGTCGACTATCCGCTGAACGTGTTCTGATCTCACCCTGCAAGCTTCACCTGTAACCCTGTGGGAGCGGCGGTGCGGCGATCCGATTCACCCGCGAAGAAGGCTCCGCGGTGCCGGGCACCGGCTTCGCCGGTGTTCGCGGGTTAACCCGCTCCCACAGGGGCGCTGAAATGAATCGAACTTGCAGCACAGCGTGATTCCGTCGGACAAATCTTGTCCGACAATCCCCGCTTCCCTAGAATGTCGCCGCCGCGAATGGCCCTGCCCACGCAGTAGCGAGCATGCCCACCCAACCCCAGCGTTTTGCAGTCTACAGGTCGCACCCCGCGCTGATCCTAAACCTGGGCAGTTGCCTTGCCGTGCTCGCAATCGTGGCCATCGTCAGCTACCTGCTGGCGCGCGAACGTGACAGTGTCGAACTGTCTGCCCTGCGTTCGTCCAACAACATCGTCCAGCTGATCGAAAGCGACATCCTGCGCAACGTCGAACTTTACGACCAGTCCCTGCAAGGCCTGATCTGGGCGGTCGGGCGAAAGGAACTGGCGCAGGTACCCGGCCCGTTGCGGCAGCGCCTGCTGTTCAACGAGGCGTTCGTCGACCGCAAGCGCGGTGACGTGCTGTGGCTGGACAAGCAAGGCAATGTGGTGGGCGATTCCACCAGCAGCGTGCCGCGCCAGGCCAACTTCGGCGATACCGGGGTGTTTCTGGCGCACCAGCGCAATGCCAACCTCGGCCTGCTGGTAGGCCCACCATTCAAGGCCAGGCTTGGCGACCTGGACTGGTGCATCAGCTTCAGCCGGCGTATTTCCGGGCCGCATGGCGAATTCGCCGGTCTGGCTGCAGGTGCCCTGCGCCTGTCGTATTTCAGTGAGCTGTTCCAGCGCCTGGACATCGGTGATGACAGCAGCATCAACCTGATCAACACCGACGGGCAACTGCTCGCCCGCCAGCCCAGCCGCGCGCGGGACCCGCTGATCGGCAGCAACTATGCCGGGCGACCAAACTTCAAGCGCATACTGAGTGAACAGCGCGGCAGCTTCACTGCGCGCTCCGGCAGTGACCACCGCCTGCGCATGTACACCTTCGCCCGGGTCCCACAATTACCGCTGATCGTGCTGGTGGTGCATTCGGCCGACGAGGTGTTCCAGTCGTGGCGCCGCACAGCGATTCTGGTCAGCGTTGCCACTGGTGTGCTGTGCGTGGGTATTCTCTGGCTGACACTGCTGCTGGGTCGTGAGCTGAGCCGTCGCCACGAGGCCGAGCAAGGGTTGGCGACATTGGCGGCCACCGACAGCCTGACCGGCCTGGCCAACCGCCGGCGCCTGGACCAGGTGCTGAGACAGGAGTGGGCACGCGCCCAGCGCAACCGCAAACCACTGGCGGTGCTGATGGTGGATGTGGATCACTTCAAGGCATTCAACCAGCGCCACGGCCACGCTGGGGGCGACCATGCCCTGCGCGAAGTGGCCAAGGCCATCGAGGCGTGCATTCGTCGTCCCGCTGACTTGGCAGCGCGCTATGGTGGGGAGGAATTTCAGGTCGTGCTGCCGGAAACGGAGTTGGCCGGAGCACTGCTGCTGGCAGAACGGATACGGGCCAGCGTCGAAGCGCTCGCACCCTTTGCCGAAGATACCGACGCGATAACAGTAAGCATCGGCATCGGCTTGTCCGGCACCCGGCACGACCTGACGAGTGTGCTGGGTGCTGCGGACGAAGCCCTCTACCGGGCCAAGGCCAAAGGCCGCAACCGGGTAGAGGGGCCTGCCGTTTAGGAACGGGCGCGGGCAGCGTTACGCAGCGCCTTGACCTGGTCATGGTTGCGCTGCACGCCCTGCAGCTGGTTTTCCACCAGCATGTAGGACTGGTCGCTGGCGGTGCGGCCCAGCTTCACCAGCTTCTCACGGGCTTCCTTGTAGGCCTTGAGGGCGTGGTCCTCGCCGCGTTCAACCTCGTTCAGCACCGCTTCTTCATCTTTGCCGGTGAGCATCGATTTAAGGTTGACCCAACCACGGTGCATGTCGCCGCTGATGCTGGTGGAGGTTTCAGGGTCGCCACCCAGGCGGCGCACCTCGCTTTGCAGTTCGCCGGCAGCGTTGGCGCACTCGCCGGCACGCTGGACGAAGAACGCTTTCAGTTCCGGGTTCTTCACATCATCGGCCGAGGCTTTGAAACCCTTTTCGCCGTCCTTGCTGTACTCGATCAGGTCGTTGAGTACGTCGATTACGTCTTTGTTGGGGTTGCTCATGGTGAAACTCCTTGGCAGGTGATAGTCATCTGTAAGGGAGCAGTGTTCGTGCCAAGCTTTTGAATTTATAAATATCCTTTAAAATCAGATAGTTAAGAACCGGAAGAAGATGCCGTCGGATGGCGTTCTGCATGATTGCCGCTTGGGACCTCGTGCAGATTGCAGTATGGTCGGCGCTTTTCCCCAGCCAGGTGCGCCGATGAAACCGGAAATGCTCGAACTGCTTGTGACCCGGACCATGCCCTTCGGCAAGTACCAGGGGCGCATCATTGCCGACCTGCCGGGGGATTATCTGGCGTGGTTCGCGCGCCGGGGCTTCCCGGCGGGTGAACTGGGGGGGTTGTTGGCGTTGATGCATGAGGTGGATCACAACGGGCTGGGGGATCTGCTGGGGCCGTTGCGGCAGAAGCATCGGCGCGCTTAGGGATCGCATCAGGGCTTGCAGGTGCTGGCCGCAAGATTTGCAGCGCCTGTCAGCCTTGATGCCGGCGATAGGCCCAGCCAGCCCCTACCCCTTGACCGGCGCCACAGCCAGTTCCACCTGCTCGCTCTTCTTGATCAGCGCATACACCACCGCCGTCAGCAAGCTGCCCGCCACGATCGCCAGCAGGTACAGCAATGCATGGTTGATCGCATTCGGAATCAGCAGCACAAACAGGCCACCATGCGGCGCCATCAGCTTGCAACCGAAGTACATCGACAACGCCCCGGTCAACGCCCCACCGGCAACACTGGCCGGGATTACCCGCAACGGGTCCTTGGCGGCGAACGGAATTGCGCCTTCGGAGATGAAGCACAGCCCCAGCGCCAACGCCGCCTTGCCCGCCTCGCGCTCGCTCTGGGCGAACTTGCGCCGGGCCAGGAAGGTGGCGATGCCCAGGCCGATCGGGGGCACCATGCCGGCAGCCATGGTGGCTGCCATCGGTGCGTAGCTAGACGATGCCAGCAAGCCTACCGAGAAGGCATACGCTGCCTTGTTGATCGGCCCGCCCAGGTCGACGCACATCATGCCGCCCAGCAACAGACCCAGCAAAATGGCATTGGTGGTGCCCATGCTGTCGAGGAAAAGCGTGAGCCCTGCGAGCATGGCCGCCACCGGCTGGCCGACCACGTAGATCATCACCAGGCCGGTGAACAAGCTGGCCAGCAGGGGAATGATCAGGATCGGCTTGAGTGCCTCCAGGCTGCTGGGCAGGCGCGCCCAGCGGGCGATGGCCTTGGCACTGTAACCGGCAAGAAAGCCGGCCACGATGCCGCCGATGAAACCCGCGCCCAAGGTGCTTGCCAGTAGCCCGCCAATCATGCCGGGGGCCAGCCCCGGGCGGTCGGCGATGGACCAGGCGATGTACCCCGCCAGCAGCGGCACCATCAGCTTGAATGCAGCCTCGCCACCGATTTGCATCAGCGCGGCCGGCAAGGTGCCGGGCTCTTTGTAGGCCTCGATGCCGAACACGAAGGACAGGGCAATCAGCAAGCCACCGGCCACTACCATCGGCAGCATGAACGACACGCCGGTGAGCAGGTGCTTGTACACACCGGTTTTCTCACCTTTCGCTGCCGGGCTGGCCGCTGCAGCGTCAGCGCTGCTTTCCACCTTGGCCTCGGCCAGCGCCTTGTCCAGCGTGGCACGGGCCTGCTTGAGGGCGATGCCGGTGCCACAGCGGTAGATGCGCTTGCCGGCAAAACGCGCGGCAGGGACTTCGATATCGGCGGCCAGCAGCACCACATCCGCCTCGGCGATCGCGTCGGCAGACAAGGGGTTACGCGCACCGACCGAGCCCTGGGTCTCGACAGTCAGCTGATAGCCCAGTTGTTGTGCAGCTTGCTGCAAGGCCTCTGCGGCCATGAAGGTGTGTGCAACACCGGTCGGGCAAGCGGTGACCGCGACAATGCGCGCGCCAGCGCCGGCAACTTCGGCCTGGCGTGCCTCTGCGGCCAGCAGTTGAGCGTTGGCTGCCGCTTCATCCAGGAAACCTTCGCGGTCAGCCAGCGCCCGCGAGGGCGTGCTCTGGTACACGCGTTTGCCGACGAAACGGCCCAGGTCCACCGGGCCGGTGCTGACCACTAGCACCCAGTCGGCCTCGGCGATCTGCGCCGCGCTCAGCTGCCGCTCCGGGTGGCCGGCGTCCTGCACTTCGACGCTGGTGCTCCAGCCACGCCGCTGGGCGGCAGCGGCCAGCAAACGAGCGCTCAGCACACTCGACACCTGGCCGTTGGGGCAGGCGGTGACAATGGCAATGTTCATCGGCAACCCTCTTGTTGTTCTGTCAGTTGCACGCCAGCTTCAAGCCGCGCCAGTTGCTCGCGGTCACGGATGCCGAAGCCGACCTGGGTAACGGCCTGGGCGGCGATCGCGGTGGCGCGGGTCAAGGTCTGCGCCGGCGCTTCACCCAGCAGCAGGCCATGGACCATGCCGGCCACCAGCGAATCCCCTGCGCCGACCGTGCTGGCGACACGTACCTTGGGTGGTTTGGCATGCAGGGCAAGGTCGCGGGCGAACCAGCTGACGCCCTGCTCGCCGGCAGACACCACCACATGTTCTACGCCGCTGGCCAACAGGCGCAGCGCCGCGGCACGCTGCTGTGCAGGGTTATCCACAGCCAGGCCAAGCACCTCGCCCAGCTCTTCGGTATTGGGCTTGACCAGCCAGGGCGCGCCTTGCAGTCCGGCACGCAGGGCTTCGCCGCTACTGTCCAGGGCCACCTTCAGGCCTTGGGCCTGCAACTGGTCGAGCAACTGGCGGAACCAGTCGGCACCCACTCCACGCGGCAGGCTGCCTGCGACAACCACGGCATCGTGCCCAGGGGCGACCTGTTCGAGCAGGCGCAGCAAGGCGCTGCGAGCAGCCTCGTCGACCTCCGGGCCCTGGCCGTTGATGTCGGTGACGCGCCCGTCAGCCTCGACCAGCTTGATATTGCTGCGGGTTTCGCCGGGCACGCGGACGAAGCAATCGGCAAAGCCGCGCCCGTCGATCAGTGCCTCGAACGGTTGCAGGTTGTCCTGCCCGAGGAAACCGCCAACGGTAACGCTGTGCCCCAGGTCGGCCAGTACCTGGGCAACGTTCAGCCCCTTGCCGGCGGCGTCAGTCTGCTGCACCTGGCTGCGGTTGACCTGCCCCGCGCGCAAGGTATCCAGGCCGATGGTGATGTCCAGCGCCGGGTTCAGGGTGAGGGTGAGGATCTTGGCCATTCAGTAACGCTCCACCAGCGCGCGAACCGCTGCGGCGCTGTCCTGTTGCAGGGCCTCACGCGCCAGGGCGCGGGCCGTCTGGTGATCGGCCTGGCGGACCAGGGCCTTGACTTCGGCAATGCTGCGCGCGCTGACACTGAGCTCATCTACATCGAGGCCGAGCAGCACGGCGACGGCCTGCGGGTCGGCCGCCAGCTCACCGCACACACCCACCCACTTGCCGTGCGCATGCGCAGCACGCACGGTCATGTCGATCAGGCTGAGCACTGCCGGGTGCAGGCCGTCGGCCTGGGCCGACAGGCTAGGGTGGCCACGGTCGATGGCCAGGGTGTACTGGGTAAGGTCGTTGGTGCCGATGCTGAAGAAGTCCACCTCGCGTGCCAGTTGCGGCGCCAGCAGCGCTGCCGAAGGGACCTCGACCATGATGCCCAGTTGCAAGTCCGCTACCGGGATCTCTGTCCGCAGACGCTCGACCATGGCCCGCGCCTCGCGCCACTCATGCACCTGGCCAACCATCGGGAACATGATGCGCAGCGGGCGCTGGTCGGCAGCCCGCAGCAAGGCGCGCAACTGCGCTTCCATCACCTGCGGGCGTTGCAGGGTCAGGCGCACCCCACGCACACCGAGAAACGGATTTTCCTCGGCCGCAATCGGCCAGTACGGCAGCGGTTTGTCGCCACCGACATCCAGGGTGCGTACCACCAGCGGCCGGCCATCAAGGCCATCGAGCACGCGACGGTACTCGGCCTCCTGGGTTGCCACATCCGGGAGTTGTGGGTGGGCCATGAAAATCAGTTCGGTGCGCAGCAGGCCGACGCCTTCGGCGCCCTGCTCCACCACCTTGGCAATGCCGCTGCTGTCGCCGATGTTGGCGAACACTTCGACGGCGTGGCCATCACGGGTAACGGCGGGTTCGAAGCGGTCAGCCCAGGCGGCCTGCAGGCGTTGCTCGCGCAAATCCCGCTCGGCCAGGGCACGCTGCAGCTCATCTGCCGGCGGCGCCACGCTGACCGCGCCGCGCTGGCCATCGAGCAGCAGCGGCGTGCCACTGTGCAACAGCAGTATCGAAGCACCCGCGCCGACCACTGCCGGAATGCCCAGGGCACGGGCAACGATGGCGCTGTGGGCGGTGGCGCCACCTTGAGCGGTGACGATACCGGCAACCCGCGCCGGGTCCAGCCGGGCGACATCGGACGGGCCGACCTCGGTCATCACCAGCACATAGGGTTGTTCAGGTTCGACCTGGGGCTGCACACCGCACAACTGCGCCAGCACGCGCCGGCCGATGTCGCGCAGGTCGGCGGCGCGCTCGGCCAGCAAGGCATCGTGCAACGCCTCCTGCTGGCGGGCGGCCGCCTCGATCACGGCCATCCACGCCGCTGCGGCGCTTTCGCCCTGGCCAAGGCGCTGTTCGACATCGTCGGTCAACGCCGGGTCGGCGAGCATTTCCTGATGGGTGACGAATATCTCGCCAATGGCCTTGTCGCTGCGCTGGATCAATGCCTGCAATTCACTGGACACGTTCGCCAGGGCTTCGCGCAGTTTCTGCCGCTCCTGGGCACACGACTCGCCACGCAAGGGGTAGTCGAACTCACGCTCGACACATACATGCGCCGGGCCGCTGGCAATGCCAGGGGCAGCGCCAACGCCCTGGATACGGCTGCCAGCCTGGGGGGCCTGCAGCACTTCAGGGGTGGTTTCGGCGACGGCAGCGGTGCCTGCTGGTAGCGGCTCCACCTCTTCGCCCAGGCCCTGTTCGATGGCAGTCTGCAACACCGGCAAGGCATCGGCGGCAATGCCTGGCTCGGCCACCAGTTCCAGCACCTGACCGCGACGGGCACCGAGGCTGAGCAGCTTGCTCAGGCTCTTCACCGACACCGCCGGCTGAGTGCTGTCGGCCAGGCGCACACGGATTTCCCCTTCGAAGCCTTTGGCCAGCTGCGCCAGCACTTTGGCCGGGCGCGCATGCAGGCCATGCGGGTTGGCCAGCACGATACGCGCGCTGGGCCAGTCGGCCGGCGCTTCGCCGCCCAGCACTTGCAGCACCGCGCGGCTGCTGGTGGCCTGGTACAGCATCTGCCCGCGGCCCTCTATCAGCACCTCGCACAGGCGCTCAAGCAGGGCCTGGTGGGCAGCGCCAAGGCTGGCCAGGCAGAACAGGCCGTTGAGTGGCTGGTCGCGGTAGCGCAGCGGTTGCTGCGGGGTAACGAAGGCCAGGCCCGGCTGGCGCACCTGGCGCTCGCTGTGCAGCCACCACAGGCCCTCGCCCAGCGGCAGCGGCTCGGCCTGTTGCAGCACGGCGGCAAAGCCGCTGTCGACACAATCGGCGCGCTGCAACAGCCGGGCACCGCGCCAGGCCAGCTCGTCGAAGTCCTCGGCCGGCAGGTTCAGGCCGACCAGTTGTGCATCCAGCGCCAGTTCCTGCGGCGCACCCTGCAGCAGTTTCAGCAACGCTTCGGCGGAACTCGCCCGGCGCAAGGCTTCGGCCAGGTCGGTCTCGCCCAGCGCACGGGTCAGCAGTTGCAGCAGGCGCAGGTGTTCGTCGGAGCGGGCTGCGATACCGATGGCCAGGTAGACCGTATGGCCATCGCCCCAGTCCACGCCCTCGGGAAACTGCAGCAGGCGCACGCCGGTGGCATGCACCAGGTCACGGGTCTGCGGCGTGCCATGGGGAATGGCAATGCCCTGCCCAAGGAAGGTCGAGCCTTGCGCCTCGCGGTCCTGCAACCCCTGCAGGTAGCCCTCGGCGACCAGGCCGTCAGCGACCAGCCGCCCGGCCAGCAGGCGTAATGCCTCAGCTTTGTCGGCGGCCGTCTGGCCCATGGCTATCTGCTCCTTGACGAGCTCGAGCATGACCTTCTCCTTTTGCAGTTCCCGGTCGGGTACTGGAGTATTGTTGTGAAATTCACGTAGACGGCCAGTTCAACAGCCTTGCACAAGTGCAAGCCGAGGCAGAAAATTCGGCAGCTGAAACGTTTAATCTGACCAGACGGCCACGTTACTCGATAATCTGCCGATGAAAAAGCCCCATCCTGTCGGACAATTGCGACAATGGTCGTCTGCGCGTGCTGCCTGTAGCGGGTCAAACTACCCGGTCAGGCCTCACAGCCAGCCCCGGTAATAACAAGGAAAATTCGGTGAAACTCAGCGATATCGCCCGTCTGGCCGGTGTGTCCGTGACCACTGCCAGCTACGTCATCAATGGCAAGGCCGAACAGCAGCGCATCAGCAGCAGCACTGTCGAGCGGGTACGCGCGGTGGTCGAGGCCCATGGCTTCACGCCCAACCCGCAGGCCGCCGGTCTGCGCAGCCGGCATACCCGTACCCTGGGCTTCATTCTCCCGGATCTGGAGAACCCCAGCTACGCCCGCATTGCCAAGCAGCTGGAGCAAGGCGCCCGCGCCCGCGGCTACCAGCTGCTGATCGCCAGCAGCGATGACCAGCCCGACAGCGAACGCCAGTTGCAGCAGCTGTTCCGTGCCCGCCGTTGCGATGCGCTGTTCGTTGCCAGTTGCCTGCCGCCAGAAGATGACAGCTACCGCGAGCTGCAGGACAAAGGCCTGCCGGTGATTGCCATCGACCGCCGCCTGGACCCCGCTCACTTCTGCTCGGTGATCAGCGACGACCGCGACGCCAGCCGCCAACTGGCCGCCAGCCTGCTGAGCGCGGCCCCACGCAGCATCGCCCTGATCGGCGCACGCCCCGAGCTGTCGGTCAGTCAGGCGCGCGCCGGTGGCTTCGACGAAGCCCTGCATGGCTATGCCGGTGAAGTGCGCCGCTATCAGGGCGAAGCGTTCAGCCGTGAGTGCGGCCAGCGCCTGATGCAGCAACTGATCGATGAGCTCGGCGGCCTGCCCGATGCACTGGTGACCACCTCGTATGTGCTGCTGCAAGGGGTGTTCGACACCCTGCAGGCACGCCCTGCCGATTCGCGGCAGCTGCAGCTTGGCACCTTCGGCGACAATCAGTTGCTCGATTTCCTGCCGCTGCCGGTCAATGCCATGGCCCAGCAGCATGGCCTGATTGCCGCCACCGCGCTGGAGCTGGCGCTGGCCGCGATCGAAGAAAAGCGCTACGAGCCTGGCGTGCATGCCGTCGGTCGCACATTCAAGCAACGCATCACTGCGGCCTGAACATGCGCCTGATCGACACCCACACCCACCTGGACTTCCCCGACTTCGACGCCGACCGCCCGCAGTTGCTGGCCAACGCGGCGGCGCGCGGGGTGGAGCGGATGGTGGTGCTGGGGGTGTACCAGGCCAACTTCCAAAGGGTATGGGACCTGGCTTGCGCCGATCAACGGCTGTTCGCGGCGCTCGGCCTGCACCCGGTCTACCTTGACCAGCACCGCCCGGAGCATCTGGCGCAGCTGCGCGAGTGGCTGGAACGCCTGCGGGGTAACCCACGGCTGTGTGCGGTGGGCGAGTTCGGCCTGGACTACTACCTCGAAGACCTGGACAAGACCCGCCAGCAGGCACTGTTCGAAGCGCAACTGCAAATGGCTTGCGACCTTGATTTGCCCGCCCTGTTGCACGTGCGCCGCAGCCATGCGCAGGTGATCGCCACGCTCAAGCGCTACAAGCCGGCGCGCGCGGGGGTGATTCATGCCTTTGCCGGCAGTTATGAAGAGGCCCGCGAGTACATCAAGCTGGGCTTCCGGCTCGGCCTGGGCGGTGCCGGCACCTGGCCCCAGGCGTTGCGGCTGCGCAAGACACTGGCGCGGCTGCCGCTGGACAGCGTTGTGCTGGAGACAGATGCGCCAGACATGGCGCCGGTGATGTACCCCGGGGTGCGCAACAGCCCGGAGCATTTGCCGGAGATTGCCGAGGCGCTGTCGCAGGTGATGGGGGTGGAAGTCGCGGAGCTGGCCGAAGCCAGCAGCCGCAATGCTTGCGAGGTATTTGGCTGGTAGCGGCCTCGGTTCAGACCAGCACCGTCCACAGCGCAAACCCTGCATACCACAACACCGCACAGCGCAGCAGCAGTTCCCACAGGCTGTCCAACCGCCCGAGCCCGCGCTGGCTGTCTTCTTCCTCGGGAATGTCATCGGCGATACGCCCCACCCGGGCCACCAGGTGCGCAGCACTGATGTGCCAGTTGAGCACCTCGTGCAACATCACCCGGGTGACCGCCAGGAAGTTGCCCACCAGCGCGAAGCTCAGGGCCAGTACGCGCACCGGCAACCAGTCCATGATGTGCCGCAGCTGCCCGGCACGTTTCTGCAGCGCCGGCTGCCTGCTGTGTTCACCGCAAAGCGCCAGCAGGCGATAAGCCAGCGCAGCACCGGGCCCCAGCAAGAAGTACCAGAAAATCACCGCGAAAAAGCCCTGATACACCTGCCACAACAGGTTGCCCTGCACACGCACCAGCAGGCTGTGCGGTTCATCGGCGGACAGGCCCAGGTCGCGCTCGGCCACATGCAACGCCGCCTGGTCATCGCCCCGCCGCCAGGCATCACGGAACGGCCCCAGCGAAGCCTTGGCATCGCCACGGCCCAGGCTGTAGATCAGCACCAGCAGGTGCACTGGCAAGGCCAGCAAGCCATACGCCACCGGCTCCAGCACATGCAGCAGCAACACCAGCAGCGCAACCGGGGCCAGCACCAGAATGGCCAGCGTCCACCAGGGGTGCACCTTGCCGCTACGCTCCAGGCGCACCAGCTCGCCAAGGAAAAACCCGTCACGCTGGACCTGATGGCGCAAGGCCGAGAACTTCTCGACCCACAGCGCCAGCAACAACACCAGAAAACTCATGCCTTGTCCTCGTTGTGCTGCAGCGCTTTGCGGTAGCGCGACCAGTCGAAGGCCTGGCCGGGATCGGTCTTGCGCTGCGGGGCGATGTCGCTGTGACCCTGGATGCGAGACAGGTCGATGGCCGGCCAGGCGCCCCGGATGTGCCGGGTAAGCTGCTCCAGCGCCGCGTACTGGGCATCGGTATAAGGCAGATCGTCGGTGCCTTCCAGCTCGATGCCGATGGAGAAATCGTTGCAGCCTTCGCGCCCGTCGAAGCACGACACACCCGCGTGCCAGGCGCGGTCAAGCAACGACACGAATTGGGTCACCGCACCATCACGCTCGACGAACAGGTGCGCGGACACGGTCAGGTGGTTGATGCTGGCGAAATAGGGGTGTTCGTTGGGGTCCAGGCGGTTCTGGAAGAACTGCTGCACCTTGCCGGTACCGAAACAGGCTGGCGGCAGGCTGATGTTGTGGATCACCAGCAGGGAAATCGCTTCGCCTTCGGGGCGGGCATTGAAGTTCGGCGAAGGGCAGTGGGTGATTCCGATTCCGTGGAACCAGCCAGTGGCACGGTCCAATTGCATGGGGCAGATCCTGAAAACGCCATGAACAGAGCAACAGTATGCCCTGCGCTCAACGCCGTTTGCATGTGAATGATTGTAATGTTGCCAGCTACTGCACCTGCCGACGCCGCAAACCGTCGAGCACTGCCTCCAGCGCTCGCTCGAACAGCAGCCCGTCATCGAGCACGCGCAAATCGCCGCGCTGAAGGGCCTGGGCCAGGCTGGCGGCGCTCCATTCGTGCACTTTCATGCCGGTGCGGTTGGCGAACACCAGCCTGTCGCTGCTGTCGATGCGCGCCACCAGCTTGCAACGCTGCGGCTCGGCCTCGTCAAGCACCTCGAACCAGGTACCGATACGCAGCCGCTGTACCTGCTGCAGCGCCGCAGCCTGCGCGTCGGCAACCTGCAACGGAGCACAGGCTGGCTCCTCGGCTATCGCCAGCACGATATCTTCGGCCACCAGCACGTCGCTCAAGCGCTGGCGCTGGCCGCCAGGCGGTAGCTCGCTGCTTGTTGCGCAGGCACGCAGGTGCAATTGCTCCAGTTGCAAGAAGAACTCGCGGGTTGCCAGGGAATCCAGGGCCACGCTGGTCAATCCATCACGCAATGCCTTGAGCAGGCTCGGCACTTGCTGCAGCAGGGCTTGAGGATCCTGTGGAGGGGTAACGCTGACCAGCAGCGTGTCCATGGTCTGCAATGCCTCGCGCCAGGCCCTGGAGGCCTCGCCTTGCTTCAACCACGCCAACAGCAATACCTGGCTCCAGGTTTGCACCAGCATCTGTACTACCACCTGCGGCAACAGCCGGCCCCGCAGACGCTGATTGAGTACTTGCTGCACCTGCTGCCTGGCCTGCAATGCGCGGGCACGCCCCAGTTCTGCGTCGCGGGTGCGTTGTTCAAGCAGCTCGTTGCGCCGCCGCTCGTCCTGATTGAAGGCGACGAAGTCGTCGAGCAACTCGGCAAACAGGCTGGCATCTTCAGCAAAATCGTTGAGCAGACGCTGGACGATACGCTCAACCTTCAGGTGCAGGCTGTCGCGCAGGCCTTTGCTACCGCACTCCCAACCCATCGCCGCGGTTGCGATCTCGTTGAGCAGCCGGCGTGCCGGATGACTGGCCCGGCTGAACAGCCCCTTGTCCAGCAAGGCCACCTTGAGCAGCGGAATATGCAGGCGTGCAAGCAGCGGGCGCAGGCTGGCGGGCAAGTTGTCATCGCGCTCGATAAAGGCGAACAGCCGACCGACGAGGTTGAGCATGTCTTCGTCGGCCGAGGCGATCCGCCGGTGCGTGCCGCTGCGCACGCTGACCCGCAACAGCAGTTGCTCAAGCTGCTGGCCAAGGTCGAAATCATCAGCCTGATGGGTAGCGGGCACATAGCGCTGCAGATGCGAAAGCAGGCGCAGCAGGTCGGCGGTGCTGACTGGCTGAACGCTGGTCGCGCTGTGCAAGCGCGGCGCGAACTGACCGCGCACCGGCGCCAGAAGCGTTTGCAAGGCGTTGAAACAGGCCTGGCCTGTGGCGTCTGCGTCTGGCGCTTGGCCCTTTGTTACAGGCCCACGGCGCGCGCGCATGCGCCGGTCTTCGGCACGCCGCCGCGGCGGCAGTGGCAACTCGGCAAGCACGCCGGCCGCACGCAACAATTGGTTGGCCTGGTTGTAGATGATGTCGGCATCACGCAGCACATAGCGCTCGAACAGCTTGAGCAGTACCAGCTTGACTCGCAGGCCTACCCCCAGGTTGCGACCGGCGTCGAGAAAATAGTCGCACAACGCGGCTGGCCCCAGCGGGTTATGTTGCTCGTACAACGGGCGGTCGAGCAGCACCTGCAAGCGCAAAACCAGTTGCTGCAGGGCAATGCCATCGCGTGACAGCACCCGCCCTACCATGCCTTCGACGGCAACGGCCCGCTCTACCTGGGCCTTGCTGCGCGGCTTGCCGGCATCGGCCAGGTGCGCCAGCAGGTCAACCTGGCCGATGCGGGCGAAGGTATCGTAGAAGATGTCGAGAAAACCACGCTCGATGCTTTTGCGCTTCAGGCGCAGGTCGCGCATGGCCTCGAAATATAGGTTCTGGTCACAGCGATCCAGGGCCTTGTCGGCCATTTCGAAAAGGGTGTCGTCAGCGTTGTCGAACAAGTCCTGCAAGCCTTGGCGCAACTGCAGGGCGGCCTTGTCGCGCACTTGCAGAAGCAACACCGGAAGGCAAGGCAGAGGCATACGCCCCCCTCGGTCGATGGCTGCCGCCAAGGGCACCACCTTGCCTTCTTTCTGCATCCCGGACTCCTTGCTGGGTGACTGGCCACACGGGCCAGAGGTCGTCAAACCCATGACGCCAAATACTGGTCACCATTATCGGTAAAATTTCGCACAGCTGCCAGCATCGTTTCACTGGCTGATCAAGGACCTTGATTCGCCGTGGATGCTCACGATGCCCGACCAAAGGTCGTGACCAATGCGGCTGTACACCTAGGTCCCCTGCCCTATAATCGCGGGCATCTAGCTTTTGGAGCAGACCATGCCGAACCTACGCCTCGCCGACCTGACCGCTGAAATCGAAGCCAATGTGCGCCGCGCACTGTTGGAGGACATCGGCAGTGGCGATATAACCGCGCAGTTGATCCCGGCCGAGCGCCTGGCAAAGGCCACCATCATCACCCGCGAAGACTGTGTGATCGCCGGCACGGCCTGGGTCGATGCGGTATTCCGCCAGCTCGACCCGCGCGTGGCAGTGCACTGGCAGGTGGCCGACGGCGAACGCGCCAAGGCCAACCAGCCACTGTTCCACCTCGAAGGGCCGGCCCGTTCGCTGCTGAGCGGTGAGCGCAGTGCGCTGAACTTCTTGCAGCTGCTGTCTGGGGTGGCCACCCGTGCGCGGTTCCTGGCGGACCTGGTGGAGGGCACCCAGGTGCGCCTGCTGGATACCCGTAAAACCCTGCCGGGCCTGCGGCTGGCGCAAAAGTACGCAGTTACCTGTGGCGGTTGCGACAACCACCGCATCGGCCTGTACGACGCCTTCCTGATCAAGGAAAACCATATCGCCGCCAGCGGCGGTGTGCCTCAAGCCGTGGCGGCGGCCCACCGCATTGCGCCGGGCAAGCCGGTGGAAATCGAGGTGGAAAGCCTGGACGAACTGCGCCAGGCACTGGACGCAGGCGCCGACATCATCATGCTTGACGAACTGAACCTGGATGAAATGCGCGAAGCAGTGGGCATTACTGCTGGCAAAGCCAAGCTCGAGGCCAGTGGCGGGGTCAACGAGACAACCCTGCGGGAGATTGCCGAGACCGGCGTGGACTACATCTCGATCGGTGCGATGACCAAGGATGTGAAGGCGGTCGACCTGTCGATGCGGTTGAGCCTGTGAGCTGATTGCAAACAACAAAAAACCGGCCATCGAGCCGGTTTTTTGTTGTTTGCAAAGGGCCGCAAAGCGACCCCCGCCCCACTTGAATCAGAACGAAGCGTTGGCCAGCCCGTCCAGGTAACGCTCGACGTCCAGCGCCGCCATGCAGCCAGCACCGGCCGAGGTAATGGCCTGGCGGTAAACGTGGTCCGCCACGTCCCCAGCGGCAAACACGCCTTCGACATTGGTGGCGGTGGCATTGCCTTCACGGCCGCCGGCAACCACCAAGTAGCCGTCCTTCAGGGTCAGCTGGCCTTCGAACAGCGAGGTGTTCGGGGTGTGGCCAATGGCGATGAATACGCCGTCGACCTTGATTTCGTCGCTGCTGCCGTCGTTGTTCTTCAGGCGCGCACCGGTCACGCCCATGTTGTCACCCAGCACTTCGTCCAGGGTGGCATTGAGCTTGAGCTCGATCTTGCCTTCGGCGACACGGGCGTTCAGCTTGTCGACCAGGATCTTCTCGGCGCGGAAAGTCTCGCGACGGTGCACCAGGGTCACCTTGCTGGCGATGTTGGCCAGGTACAGCGCCTCTTCCACCGCAGTGTTGCCGCCGCCCACTACCGCCACCGGCTTGTTGCGGTAGAAGAAGCCGTCACAGGTGGCACAGGCCGAAACACCCTTGCCCATGAACGCCTCTTCCGAAGGCAGGCCAAGGTAGCGGGCGCTGGCGCCAGTGGCGATGATCAGCGCGTCGCAGGTGTATGTGCCGCTGTCACCTTGCAGGGTGAACGGCTTGTTGGCCAGGTCGACGGCGTTGATGTGGTCGAAGACGATTTCGGTTTCAAAGCGCTCGGCGTGCTCTTGCATACGCTGCATCAGGGCCGGGCCAGTCAGGCCGTGTGGGTCGCCCGGCCAGTTGTCGACTTCGGTTGTGGTGGTCAGCTGGCCACCCGCCTGCATGCCGGTGATCAGCAGCGGCTTGAGGTTGGCACGGGCGGCATACACCGCAGCGCTGTAACCGGCAGGGCCGGAACCCAGAATGATGACGCGCGAATGACGTACTTCAGACATGTCGAACTCCTGTCGAGCGGGCCGCAGGGCCGGCATCGGTGTACCGGCTGCGCCAGCTGGAAAATTAAAAGGGGCCCACGCAGCACTTGGGGAAGGCTACAACGCACAGGCCCGGAAAGCGGAAAGTTGAGCGCACTGTAGCGAGGTCGCAAAGATTAAGGAAATATCCTTCGACAATCCACCTCATAGGCATCCTCTATGCCGTGATTTCATCGACTGCCAATGCCTGGCGCTTTTGTTACAGCCGGTTTCCCCCTGGCTGCCCGCCTTTCGTCGGCGCGGCAAACTCGGTAAGGTCAGCGCGTTTTCCTTCTTTGCGGAGTACCTCGATGCAAGCCCCTGTCCTCTCTGGCCCCCAATACCTTCGCGAAGGCCTGAAACTGGTGCTGAGCCCCAACCTGCGGTTGTTCGTGCTGCTGCCGCTGGCGGTCAACCTGTTGCTGTTCGGTGGCATGGTCTACTTCGCCGGGCACCAGTTCAGCCTGTGGCTGGATGCCCTGATGCCGACGCTGCCAGACTGGTTGAGCTTCCTCAGCTACATACTCTGGCCGCTGTTCGTTGCCTTGCTGGTGCTGATGGTGTTCTTCACCTTCACGCTGGTGGCCAACATCATTGCCGCACCGTTCAATGGCTTCCTGGCAGAAAAGGTCGAGGTGGTGGTACGTGGCGAAGACACCTTCCCGGCGTTCAGCTGGGGTGAGCTGGCGGCCATGGTGCCACGCACCTTCAGCCGCGAAATGCGCAAGCTGGGCTACTTCCTGCCACGGGCCATCGGCCTGTTCATCCTCTCGCTCATCCCGGTAGTCAATGTAATCGCCGCGCCGCTGTGGCTGATGTTCGGGGTATGGATGATGGCCATCCAGTACATCGACTACCCGGCAGACAACAACAAGATGAGCTGGCAGGACATGCTCGCCTGGCTGCGGCAAAAACGCTGGCAGTCGCTGGGCTTTGGCGGCATCACCTACCTGGCGCTGATGATTCCGGGGGTGAACGTGCTGATGATGCCGGCGGCGGTGGCCGGGGCTACGTTGTTCTGGGTGCGCGAGCGCAACTGAGTACAGCGTCCAGGCTCCCACTTGGGCCCTGCAGAACTTGAGGGCTATGCCGTAAGTGTGGGAGCCCGGCTTGCCGGCGATGGGCCGCAGAGCGGCCCCGGTTACTTGGCTGCTACTGCCCCAACCGGCTGGAAAACTGCCCGACCACATCCACCACCCGCTTCGCCCCGTCCTGAATCTCGACAATCACGCTGCCGGTCTCATCGGCCAGCGCCAACCCCTGCTCGGCCTGGCGTTTGCTGGTATCGATGATCGATACCGCCGCCTGGGCCAGTTGCTCGTTCTGTTGCACCACCCGGGCGATTTCCTCGGTCGCGGTGCTGGTGCGCGAAGCCAGCTGGCGCACTTCGTCGGCAACCACGGCAAACCCCCGGCCCTGCTCGCCCGCGCGGGCAGCTTCGATGGCTGCGTTCAGCGCCAGCAGATTGGTCTGCCCGGCGATGTCGCTGATGGTCTTGATGATCGAACCGATCACCCGGGACTGGGTGTCCAGCGCCTGGATCCCCTCGGCCGCCTCTTGCATCGAGGCTTCCAGGCCACGCATCACGCTGACGCTCTGGGTCACCACAGCAGTGGCCTTGCGCGCACTGGCATCGGTGCCCAGCGAGGTGTTGTAGGCCACGTCTGCCGCTTCGGCCACGGCCTGCTCCTGATTGACCTGGTCAGTGATCACGGTGGCGAACTTGACCACCTTGTACAGCACATCGTGGGCGTCGAAGAGCGGGTTGTACGATGCTTCCAGCCAGATCACCCGGCCATGGGCATCGATACGCTTGAAGCGGTCGGCAACGTATTCGCCACGGCGCAGCTTGTCCCAGAACGCCTGGTAGCCGACCGAGTTGGCCTCCTCCGGCTCGCAGAACATGCGGTGGTGCTTGCCGCGGATCTGCTCCAGGCGGTAGCCGACCGCAGCCAGGAAGCGCTCGTTGGCGGTGAGGATGGTGCCGTTGAGGTCGAATTCGATCACGCCGGTAGAGCGCATCAATGCCTTGATCAGGCTTTCGTGCTCGCGGGATGTCTCGATGGTGCGGGTAAGGTCGCTGGAGTGCATGGTGAAGTACTTGATGCGCCCTTCGCTGTTCTTGACCGGCTGCAGGATCGACCGCAACCAGGCTTCATGGCCGTTGCCGCGCAGCAGGCGGAACGCGCCATTGAGGTGTTCGCCACGGCTGATCGCGCTTTTCATGCGCTGGTAGAAGTCCAGCGACTTCACATGGGCGGGGACGATGTCCTCGATGCTGCGTCCAAGCAATTGATCGGCGCGGTAGAGCATCTCGCTCTCGAAGTTGCCATTGACCATCTCGATCCGTCCCTGGGGGTCGAGCTG
Organism: Pseudomonas sp. 8_5_2; assembly: GCF_059295255.1. Taxonomy (NCBI): domain Bacteria; kingdom Pseudomonadati; phylum Pseudomonadota; class Gammaproteobacteria; order Pseudomonadales; family Pseudomonadaceae; genus Pseudomonas; species Pseudomonas sp. 8_5_2. Next base: position 835,689 of record NZ_CM181238.1, on the reverse strand, counting down.
CAGCACCAGCATTTCGCTGTCGAGGCTACTCTTGACCTGTTCGATGGACATCAGGTCTTCGCGCAGCTGCCGGATTTCTTGCTTGAGCTTGTTGTTGAACATCACCGCACTCCTGGAGCGCATCGGTAGTCGAATGCATCTTCATCGGCTGCCAGGGACACCTTCTTGAGTGCCATAAAAGGAAATATTCATAAGGCGCAGCGTGTTGCTGGTCAGGCGTCATCAGTACGTCACATGGCAGTCACATTCACGCAACCCCGCAGGCGGAAACTTTTTGTCATGAATACACCCGCCCTGCGTATCACCTTGGTCAGCGAAACCTTCCCGCCCGAGATCAACGGCGTGGCCAATACCCTTGGCCGCCTGAGTGAAGGGTTGCGCCAGCGTGGCCATGAAGTCGAGGTGGTGCGGCCGCGTCAGGCCGGTGAAGGGCCCGTGCACAACGACCCGCAGCTGATGCTGTGCCGTGGCTGGGGCCTGCCTGGGTACCCGGGCTTGCAGTGGGGCGAGGTGTCCATGCACAAGCTGTTGCGCCGCTGGCGGCGACAGCGCCCGGATGTGCTGTACATCGCCACCGAAGGGCCGTTGGGGCTCAGCGCGCTGCGCGCGGCCCGGCGCCTGGGGATTGCCGTGGTCAGCGGCTTTCACACCAACTTCCCGCAGTACTCCGGCCAGTACGGCCTGGGGCTGCTGGCGCGCCTGCTCACGCACTACCTGCGCTGGTTCCATCGGCGCACGGCCAGCACGTTGGTCCCTAGCCTCAGCCAACGCCTGGAACTGGAGCGCCGTGGTTTCGAACGCCTGGAACTGCTGGCCCGAGGTGTGGATGCCTGCCTGTTCAACCCGGCCCGGCGCAATCTGGCGTTGCGTGAAAGCTGGGGCCTAGGCCCGCAAGACATCGCCGTGCTGCATGTCGGCCGGCTGGCGGTGGAAAAGAACCTGGGCCTGCTGCGCCCTTGCCTGGAGGCATTGCAGAAGACTTATCCACAGAAACGCCTGCGCCTGGTCGTGGTGGGTGACGGCCCGCAGCGCGCCGCGCTTGAGCAGCAGGTGCCGGATGCGATTTTCTGCGGCGCCCAGCGCGGGGAGGTACTGGCCGAGCACTATGCCAGCGGTGACCTGTTCCTGTTCCCGAGCCTGACCGAGACCTTCGGCAATGTGGTACTTGAGGCCATGGCCTCAGGGCTGGCAGTGGTGGCGTATGACGAGGCGGCGGCAGCGCAGCATATTCGCCACGGCCACAGCGGCGCGTTGGCCATGCCGGGGGATCAGGCGGCGTTCATCGATGCAGCTGGCTGGTTGCTGGAGGAAGAGGAAACGTTGCGCCGGGTGCGGTTGAATGCCCGGCAGCATGCCAGTCGTCAGGGCTGGCCGGGGATTGTCGAGCAGTTTGAGGGGTTTTTGTTCAGTGCTTGCCGTCGAAGCGGTGTTCAGGCTGGGGGTTCGACGCAGGGTTTTCAGCGCCAGTGAAATCGAGTGGCGCTCGATCTCACAGGCACTGAAGATCCCGTGCCAGGCACCTGGCAGCCTTGATACGGAGCAGGCTTATCAGCCCAGCGCCTTCTCGATCGCCTGCACCACTGCCGGATCATCCGGCGCCGTGCGTGGCGAAAAGCGTGCCAGCACCCGCCCGTCCTTGCCCACCAGAAACTTCTCGAAGTTCCAGGTGATGTCGCCTGGGAACTCGGCGCCTTCACCCGCCAGCAGGCGATACAGCGAATGGCGGCCCTGCCCGTTCACTTCCAGCTTGGCCCCCAACGGAAAACTCACCCCGTAGTTGAGGCTGCAGAATTCCTGAATGTCCTTTTCACTGCCCGGCTCCTGGCCGGCAAACTGGTTGCACGGCAGGCCAAGCACGTTGAAGCCTTTGTCCTTGTAATCCTGGTAGAGGTTCTCAAGCGCCTTGTATTGCGGCGTCAGGCCACACTTGGAGGCAACGTTGACCACCAGCACCACTTGGCCCTTGAACGGTGCAAGGGGCAGCTCGCCACCGTCCAGCCTGTCCAGTTTCAGGTCGTGAAATGCACTCATGATGAAATCCCCTCTCAGATTCCCGGTTGCCGCGCAGGCGAATTCCGCCCACTAAAAAGGCGCCCGTCCAAACCGTCTACCTCCCGAAGGAAGGCAAATCGGTTTGCCCGAGCGCCTGGCGACTTTCTGAGCTTAGCGCAGAAAATCAGTGGTGATGGCCACCTTCACCGTGGATGTGACGGTGAGCGATTTCTTCTTCGCTGGCATCACGCACGTCAACTACCTTGACCTGGAAGGTCAGGCGCTGGCCAGCCAGTGGGTGGTTGCCGTCAACGGTGACGTCGTCGCCGTCCAGGTCACGGATGGTGACGATCTGCATCTGGCCGTCCGGCGCGGAAGCGTGGAACTGCATGCCCACTTCCAGCTCGTCGACGCCTTCGAACATGCTGCGGTTCAGGGTGCTGACCAGTTCGGCCAGGTATTCGCCGTAGGCGTCTTCCGGCTCGATGGAAACGTTCAGCTCGTCACCGGCCTGCTTGCCTTCCAGGGCTTTTTCCAGGCCCGGGATGATGTTGCCGGCACCGTGCAGGTAAACCAGCGGCGCACCACCGGCGGAGCTGTCGATGGTCTCCCCGGCGTCGTTGGTCAGGGTATAGTCGATGGAGACAGCCTTGTTGGCGGCGATCAGCATGGGGCAAGACCTTTTGCAAAAGAATGTAGAGCGGACAAGTGTAACCAAGCCATCGCCCGATTGCGAACGCGCTGCGGACGAGCAACGGCCCATCAGTCGGATCACCGGCTTCCATCAGGACGATGAAGGCCATTGGGTGGCCGAACTGTCGTGCGGCCACACCCAGCACCTGCGGCATCAGCCGCCGTGGCAGGCCAGGCCGTGGGTACTCGACCCAGTACTGCGCGCGCAGCACATCGGCCAACCTTTCGCTTGCGGCTGGTGCGCACAAGGGGCCGATAGCGCTACCCTTGGCCGTTAATTTCTTGCACCGCTTATTTCGAGAAGCACGCATGCAGACTTTTTTCATTGCGCCGACCGACTTCGGTGTCGGCCTGACTTCGATCAGCCTGGGCCTGGTGCGCACCCTGGAGCGCGCCGGCCTGAAGGTCGGCTTCTTCAAGCCGATCGCCCAACCTCACCCGGGTGACACCGGCCCAGAACGCTCCACCGAACTGATGGCCCGTACCCACGGCATCAAGCCCCCCGTGCCGCTGAGCCTGGGCCAGGTCGAGCGCATGCTCGGCGACGGCCAGCTGGACGAGTTGCTGGAAGAAATCATCCGCCTGTACCAGCAAGCCTGCGTCGGCAATGACGTGGTGGTGGTCGAGGGCATGGTGCCCACGCGGCATGCCAGCTATGCGGCGCGGGTCAACCAGCACCTGGCCAAAAGCCTGGATGCCGAAGTTATCCTGGTGTCGGCACCGGAAAACGAAGTGCTGAGCGAGCTGTCTGGCCGGGTTGAACTGCAGGCACAGCTGTTCGGCGGCCCGCGCGACCCCAAGGTGCTCGGGGTGATCCTCAACAAAGTGCGCACCGATGAAACCATGGCAGACTTCGCCACGCGCCTGCGCGAGCACTCGCCCTTGCTGCGCGGCAACGACTTCCGCCTGCTCGGCTGCATCCCCTTTCAGCCGGAACTGAACGCCCCGCGTACCCGTGACGTGGCAGACCTGCTTGGCGCCCAGGTGCTCAATGCCGGCGACTACGAGCAACGGCGCATGAGCAAGATCATCATTTGCGCGCGCACGGTGGCCAACACGGTGCCGCTGCTGACCTCGGGCACCCTGGTGGTAACCCCGGGCGACCGCGACGACATCATCCTCGCCGTCAGCCTGGCAGCAATCAATGGCGTGCCGCTGGCCGGCCTGCTGCTGACCAGTGACAGCAAGCCCGACTCGCGCATCCTCGGCCTGTGCCGCGGTGCCCTACAGGCCGGGCTGCCGATCCTGTCGGTCAGCACCGGCTCGTACGACACCGCCAACCAGCTCAACTCGCTGAACCGTGAAATCCCGGTGGACGACCGCGAGCGCGCCGAGTTCATCACCGACTTCGTCGCCAGCCACCTCGACGCGGCGTGGCTGCACCAGCGCTGCGGCACCCCGCGGGAACTGCGCCTGTCACCGGCTGTGTTCCGCTACCAGCTGATCCAGCGTGCACAACAGGCCAACAAGCGCATCGTCCTGCCCGAAGGCGCCGAGCCACTGCTGGTTCAGGCTGCCGCCATCTGTCAGGCCCGTGGCATTGCCCGCTGCGTGCTGCTGGCCAAGCCCGAAGATGTCGACGCTGTGGCCCGCGCCCAAGGCATCACCCTGCCGCCCGGCCTGGAGATCCTCGACCCTGAGCTGATTCGCGGGCGTTACGTGGAGCCGATGGTCGAGCTGCGCAAGAGCAAGAACCTGAATGCGCCGATGGCGGAGCAGCAACTGGAAGATCCGGTGGTGATCGGCACCATGATGCTGGCCCTGGACGAAGTGGACGGCCTGGTTTCCGGCCTGGTGCATTCCACCGCCAATACCATCCGCCCTGCCCTGCAGCTGATCAAGACCGCGCCGGGCTCAAGCCTGGTGTCGTCGGTGTTCTTCATGCTGTTCCCCGAGCAGGTGCTGGTGTACGGCGACTGTGTGATGAACCCGCATCCGAGCGCTGCCGAACTGGCCGAGATTGCCCGACAGAGCGCCGAATCGGCGCAGGCTTTCGGCATCGCGCCGCGGGTGGCGATGATCAGTTATTCAAGCGATTCGGCCAGCGACGAAGAGGTCGAGAAAGTGCGCGAAGCGACACGCCTGGCACAGGGCGCGACGCAAGCGCTGCTGATCGACGGGCCGTTGCAGTATGACGCGGCAGCGAACCCGGCCATTGCACGGGAAATTGCGCCGGGTAGCCCGGTGGCCGGGCGGGCCACGGTGTTCGTGTTCCCCGACCTGAATACGGGCAATACCACGCACAAGGCTGTGCAGCGCAGTGCTGACGGGGTCAGCCTGGGGCCGATGTTGCAGGGGTTGCGCAAGCCGGTGAACGACTTGCCGCGCGGGGCTCAGGTGGACGACATCGTGCACACCATTGCCCTGACGGCCATCCAGGCCAGCGTGGTGCGCTAACAAGCCGGGGCTGCGTTGCAGCCCCGCGGATCAATCAGGGGTACTGCTGAACCTGGCCTTGCTGCTGGTCATACTGCTGGCCCGGAATCGGCTTCAGGTTGACTTCCACACGGCGGTTCTGCGCGCGGCCGTTGGCGTCGGCGTTGCTGGCGATCGGCTGGTCCGGGCCCATGCCACGCACCGACAGACGCGAGGCATCCACACCCTGCGAAGTCAGGTAGGCGCTGACTGCCTGTGCACGGCGCTGAGACAAGTCCATATTGTGCTGGCGGCTGCCGGTGCTGTCGGTGAAGCCGACCACTTCGATGGTGTTCTGGTTGAACTGCTTGAACGAACCGGCAAGGTTGTTCAGCGGCTGATAGAAGCTTGGCGCGATGTTGGCCGAGTCGGTGGCAAAGGTGATATTGCCCGGCATGATCAGCTTGATCTGGTCACCCTGGCGCTGCACTTCCACACCGGTGTTGGCCATTTGCGCACGCAGTGCGGCTTCCTGCTTGTCGGCGTAGTAGCCATAGCCGGCGGCGGCGGCACCCACCGCGGCGGCGCCGATCAGTGCACCCTTGCCACGGTTGTTGTGGTCGATGGCGGCGCCGGCGACTGCACCGGCCAGCGCGCCCAGGCCGCCGTATTTGGCGGTCTTGCTCATCCCCGAGGAGCCCTGCGCCTGACCCTGGTTGTCATAAGGGTTCTGGCCGGCACAGCCGGTCATCAGGGCCGCGGCAGTTGCGACGATAATCAGGCGACGCATGGTGAACATGGACAAGCTCCTACTGAAATTCATAAATGCGGCAGATCGCAATCGGATCTATGCCAGCCTTGGAACGCTCGGGCGACGAAAAATTCCGTGAAAGCTTTTTCACCGGCCATCACGCACGCACGAAGGGATTTTCGCGCATCTCGTCACCCAGCCGGGTATCGGGCCCATGGCCGGTCACCACGATGGCTTCTTCGTCCAGCCGGTACAGCCGCTCCTTGATCGAACGAACGATAGCCCGCTGGTCGCCGCCCCACAAATCGGTGCGGCCAATGCCACGGCGGAACAGCGTATCGCCGGCGATCAGCAGCTTGGCGTCGGCGAACCAGAAGCTCATCGAGCCCGGGGTGTGGCCTGGCGTATGCAAAGCCACGCCGCACCCGCAGGCCAGCTCCTCGTCATCAGCCAGCCAGTGGTCTGGGGCCGGTACCGGCGTGTACGGCACGCCGAACATCTGGCACTGCATCTCCAGGTTGTCCCACAGGCTCTGGTCATCCTTGTGCAGGTGCAGCGTGGCGCCGGTCAGCGCCTTGAGCTTGCCCGAGGCGAGGAAGTGATCGAAGTGCGCGTGGGTATGGATGATGCTTGCCAGCGTCAGGCCGTGTACCTGCAGGCGGGCCAGGATCTTCTCCGGGTCACCGCCCGGGTCGACGACGATGGCCTTTTTGGTCAGCGGGTCGCCGATGAGTGTGCAGTTGCACTGCAAGGGGCCTACGGGGAAGGTTTCGCGAATGAGGGCAGGCGATGGATTCTGCATGATAAATACGAAAACCGTTTAATCGAATAGGGTTTGCACGCGAGCCAATGCATCAAGGATGACAACCTCGGGTACCGACTCAATGCGTTTGGCGAGGCGGGCCTCAAGGTCCACTGTGCGTATCTGGTTGCAGAGCATCACACCCTGCGTTTGCGTTCCCGCACCGCTGAGCGTGACAGCGAAACCTGCATGCCTCGCAAAACCACCTCCTTGGGTGATAGGGATGATCACAGCCAGGCCTGCTGCATTAAAAGCTGCCGGAGTGAGCACTAGTGCAGGTCGCCCTATGCCCTGCTGCTCTCGCCCAGCTGCAGGGTCGAGGTTGACGCGAACAATATCGCCCCTTGCAAACTTGACCCGCTTCACACTTCACGCCCTACTGGGCGCATAGCGTTCCAGACAGCCAAATCCTCTGGCTCCGGTGCGTTCAGGTCGCACTGTGCCATCAACTCTTCAAGGGTGTACTTAGGTTTTGACCTGACGGGCTTAAGCACCAGCGCCTCACCCGTTGCGTCCAGGTTCAGGGTGGAACCGACACCGAGTCGCATCTGTTTGAGCACTGCGGCGGGCAAGCGGATGGCGGCGCTGTTGCCCCACTGCTGAATCTTGATTTGCATGAGTATCTCCCAAGGTAGATACATAGTAGAAACCCTCCAGATGATTGCAAGCGAAATGTAGAGACGTAGTATCTACACTGTCATTCGGCGGCTCAGGATAGAAGCCCTGCAATCACGTGAAGGAAATGCCTTACATCACCTTGGGAAATGAGTTTCCAACTGAAAACATTCGAAACACCATGTCCGTCATGTTCAAGGCAGGAACAACCTGAACAACCCGCCCCCAAGTGCTCCGCCATTGGAAATCTCGATCCGCCCGCGCACCCCGCTGCTTTCATGCAGCGCCGCAATCCGCGCCGCAAAATACAGCCCCAGCCCGGTACTGCCGCTGGTGCAGTCGATGCCCTGGATGTACTCCTCCTGGCGCTCGAGCATGCGCTGTGGATAACCTGGGCCGTCATCGTTGACGCAAATGGCCAGCTGGTTGTCTGCTTCTTCAATGGTGATCAGCAAGGCGTGGCCGGCAAAGCGGGTGGCGTTGGTGATGACGTTGGCGATTACCGAAGCCACCAGCTCGCGGTCGAAGAAGCCCAGCGGGTTGTCGGTATCGATGCGCCAGGTGGCGAGGATGTCGTTGTGCTTCAGCACTTCCTGGTGCGCGGCCAGCTGTGCTTCGATGAAGTCGTCCAGCTCGTGGTAGTCCGGGCACACCGGCAACTGGTTCACACCCAGTTTGTACAGCCCCAGCAACTGCACCAGCATGCCGTTGAGGTGGCGAAACTCGTGCTCCATGATGCCCTGCTCGGCCCCCCCGCGCAGTTCCTCGGGCAACCGTTCGACCCACTGGCTGTGGGACTGGATCAGCGCCGCCAGGGAACTCTTCAGGTCGTGCACGGTGGAGGCGATCACCGTGGAAAAATCCAGCCCCTGATTGTCTTGATTCATGCGCCGAACACTCGGATGTGCAGTTTGCGGTAACGGTCATAGCGGTTGTCGCTGCCAGGGATACCGGACACGCTGGTCAAGGCGTCGCGGCACTCCTGCATGATCGCCGGCTGAGGGTTGTCACCACCGATGCGCAGCAGCGCCTGGGCGGTGTTGAGGGCAATGCTGATGTTCTTCGGCTGCAAACCCAGCGCCTTGCGGAACAACTGCAACGCCTCGCCGAGCTGCCCTCCCTGGTAACTGCGCACACCCTGGCGATTGAGGGTGACCGCTTCGGTAATGGCGTTGAGCACGTTGGGGTCGTCGGTCAGCTTGCCCACTTTTTCCATGACCTTGGGGTCATCGCCATAACTTTCCACACAGCTTTTCAGCACGCCGATTGCGGCGGCCTCCTGCCCCATCGCCTGCAACTGCGCGGCAACGGTCAGGGCTGAATCGACCGAGAAGAACTGATTCATCTTGTCCAGGCGCTGGATCGCCTGTTCGGTCAGTTTGCCGGCGGTTTCCGGGTCGCCGGCCTGCTGCAGGCTGGCGGCCTTCATCATCCGCGCACGCACTTGCAAGCCCTGGTCTTCGGGGTTTTCCTTGGCCACCTCGCTGAGCGTGGTGTTGATTTCTACCCGGGTACGGGCGTCCAGGCCAAAGCCTGCGTTCTTGCTCATCAGCGCCTGCACCAGGCCAAGGTTGTTCTCGGCATCCTTGTAGCGCGAGCTCTGGCCTTGGTTGACGGCATGGCGGAACGCTTTCGACGCGCTCTCGAAGTCCTCGTTCTCCAGCGCCAGCTTGCCCAGCTTCGACTGCCGACGCACCGAAAGCGGTGACAGGCGCACGGCTTCTTCAAGCAGGTTCTGCGCGCGCCTGGTTTCGCCTTGCGCCACCAGTACCTCGGCCATGCCATCGTAGAGGGCTGGCATGATCGGGAACGCCTTCAGCGCCTGCTCGTAAACCCCCTGGGCCTGGGCATTCTGGCCGCGCTTGTGCATCAGCGCGCCTAGCGCCGTGTACACCCACGGCTGCGGACGGCTGGCCAGGATAGCCTTGAGGAATTTTTCCAGCTCGTCGAAACGGTTGAGGTTGCGCAGGGCATCGGCCCGGTAGCGCAGGCACAGCGGCGCCAGACGCGGGTCCTTCTTGCACAGTTCGGCACAGGCCGCCAGCACCTCGGCCGGGCGATTGCGGTCCAGTGCCTGCAGAATCGGCTTCAGCAGCGTTTTGCGCTGGAACAGCTTCTCGACACGCTGGGCCAGGCCAACCCGGTTGAACGGCTTGGTCAGGTAGGCATCGGGCTCGTGCTCGATGGCGCTGAGGACAATGGCCTGGCTGCTCTCGGCAGTGACCATGATGAACACGCACTCATGGCTGATGTGCTTGTCGATGATCAGGTCTTCGAGTACCTGCTGGCCGTTCTTCTTGCCGTCGCCCAGGTGGAAGTCCTGCAGGATGAAGTCATAGCGCTTTTGCGCGCACATGCGCAGCGCCTGCTCGCCGCTGTCGGCGGTGTCCACATCGCGCACGCCCAACTCGCGCAGCATGGAACGCGTCGACGTGCGGAAGTCGGTAAAGTCGTCGACGATCAGAAAGCTCTTTTGCCCGTACTGCAGCATCAACACGACCTGCCTTGGAATGATTGAAAAATCGCGCGAGGCGATGCCACCGATCGCTGTATCGGCAGCTGGTCGGGAAAGATGAGGGTAGAGCATTGCGGGCCACAAACCATGGCGCCAAGCCATCACTTTAGCGGGCAATGCCCCGCACGACCAGCCTCACACCAGCAGCCCCAGGGATTTGGCCCTGGCCACCGCCTGGGTGCGACGCTCCACCCCGAGCTTGCTGTTGATATGGCTGGCATGGGTTTTCACGGTATGCAGCGAAATGAACAGCCGCTCGCTGATCTGCTGATTGGAGCAGCCCTGGGCAATCAGCTCGAGCACAGCCAGTTCACGGCCGCTGAGGGCCTCGCTGCTGCCGGGGCCCACACTTGGCAGCGGCGGCAAACGCTTGAGCAGCTCTGCCCTTACGGGACAAGCGCCAGTAACCTGCAACTGCTCCTGCAGCCACTGCGGGTGCCGCTCCAGCAGGGGCTGGAAAGGCTGCAGTACGCCCCCCTGGGCGGCCTCCAGCAACCCTGGCAACAATTGCACGGCCTGCCCTTCCCGGCCTTCGTCCAGCAACAGCACGAGCCACTGGCTGAAGGCACTGACCGTGAGCATCATGCCGCCACTGGCCTGGCCACGCTCGACCAGGGCCGCCAGACGCTGAACGGCCTCATCACGGCGTGACTGGACACGCTCGAGCAACGCCTGCTGCAATTCGATGTGCAATGGCAGCAGCGGGTGGAACTCCGGCGCCGCCGCCGGTTGCTCGCCGCCATAGGTCTGGCCCAGGCGCAGCAGCCAGGACTCGGCAAGGTCGGTGCGCCCCTGGGCCAGCCACAGCTCGCATTTGACCAGGGTGATCATGGCCAGGTAGTACACCGGCGGCACATCCCAGATGTGCATCAGCCGTTCGGCCTCGGCCAGTTCGGCAAAGGCCTCGGCAAAATGCCCCTCCCGGCCGTCAAGCGTGGCAATCACGCAGTGGCCGATGAGCACGCTGATATCCCGGCAGGCCCGCGCCTCGCCCAGCCCCGCGCGCAGGCGCGCACGGCCCTGGGCTGGCTGCAGGCGCGAGACCAGCAGATAGCCCTCGTACAGCGTCAGGCGCGCGCGCACGGCATACAGCCGCTGCGCCGACAGCCCTTGCAGGCGCTGCAAGCCTTGGCGCACTTCGTCCAGCGCGCGCAATACTTCGCCACGGGCGTGCAGCACCCGCGCGCGGTCGTAATGGGCCAGCGCCTCGAACAGCGGGTTGCCGACCCGCTGGGCCAGTTCCAAAGCCTCGCGGTTCCAGCCGCGGGCCCGCCAGAAGTCTCCATCGGCAATGGCCAGGTTGGACAGCGTCGACAGGCAAACCAGGCGTTGGCCATAACGTTTGTTCGGCAGGCTCTGCAGCGCTTCGCCGCAATAGGCCAGGGTCAGCTCGCGGTCGCCCCGCCCCCGGGCGATGACACCACTGAGCGCCAGCCACTGCGCCAGCATGGACTTTTGCGCGGTTGCCGATGGCGCGGGCAGGAAGCGGCTGAGGTAACCGGCCAGGTCCTCGGCCGCGTCCAGCTGGCAAGCCAGGCCCAGCGCCCAGCTGTACAGCACGATCAGCCGCGGCGTGCTGATCAGCAGGCTGTCGGGCAGGTCCATCTTCCAGCGCAGCAGCATGCCGACATTCTGTTCGGCCAGCAGTTGCTCTTCGGACAAGCTCTGCACCAGGTCGGCGGCGACATCCAGGTGGCCGGCACGCAGTGCCTGCTCCACCGCCTCGTCCAGCAGGCCTTGGGCTTCGAACCAGCGACATGCCCGCAGGTGCAGGCCCGACAGCGGTTCGCTGGCCTGGCGGCTGCGCAGCAGGTCGGAGAACAGGTGGTGGTAGCGAAACCAGTGGCCATGCTCGTCCAGCGGCACCAGGAACACTTGATGCGCCTGCAGGAAACGCAGCACTGCGGCACTGTCGTGACGCGCGCGCAGGGCGTCGCAAAGGGCGGCGCAGAAACGCTCCTGGCAGGCGGTTTCATACAGGAAGGCCTGGACCTCGGCAGGCAGCATGTCGATGACTTCTTCAAGCAGGTAGTCACGGATCAGGCCTTCGCCACCGTGCAGGGCCTGGGGCAATGCCTGCTCGTCAGCGCTCTCGCTGGCCGCCAGTTGCCAGAAGCGCAAACCGGCAACCCAGCCATCGCTGCGCTGGATCAGGTTGTCCAGGGCCTGGCCGCGCAAGCCGGTGGGCTGGCGGCCAATCACCGCCAGCGACTCTTCGGCAGTAAGGCGCAAGTCCTGTTCGTTGAGCTCGACCAGTTGCCGGGACAGGCGCAGGCGTGCCAGGTGCCAGTCCGGGCGCTGGCGGCTGGTGACCAGCAACACCAGGCCGGGCGGCAAGTGGTTGAGGAAGAACTGCAGGCAGCGGTCGAGCACCGGCCCCTGGGCCAGGTGGTAGTCGTCCAGCACCAGCAGCAACGGCGTATCGGCTTGCAGGTAGAGCGCGAGCTCGTCGAGCAGGCCGTCGAGCCACTCCTCGAAGGCGAACGGCTGATGCCGCTGGCGCATCTTCAGCAGGCCCATGGCCTGGCCGCCCAGCGCCGGGCAGTACTGCTGCAAGCCTTCGAGCAGGCGCTCGAGAAAGCGGCCAGGGTCGGCATCGCGCTGGCTCAGGCCCAGCCACAAGCTGCGCCAATGCTCAGGTAATGCTTCGCAAAACTCGATGGCCAGGGAGCTTTTGCCGAAACCTGCCGGGGCATTGACCAGCAGCAGCCGGCCAGCAAGGCCGGCGTACAAGCGCTGACACAAACGCAGGCGCGGCACATGGCCGTCCGGCAGCGGCGGCCGGAAGAAACGCCCGTCCAGCAGGCCCAGGGCCTGGCTGGCGAATCCATGCGTACGGGACAGATCTGTCATGGCCTTCTCGTTCCGGTTGGAAGACTACGGCGATATGAATGCTTGCGAGACTAGCGGGTAACGCTGCGCATTTGAAGATGATGGGAACAATTGCCCTGGAAAAGACTGCGACAAAAAGCAACATGGCTGATGGACAGGGGCTGGAGCGGGGGTTTGGCGAGGTATTCAGCAGGTTTATTGCCAGACCATAAAAAAAGCCCCGGCAAGCCGGGGCGTTGTTGGGTCAGGCAGGGCTCAACGAATACCCGACTGGCGCAGCGCTGCAGGCTGGAAGTCAGCCTTGCTGGCACTGAAGCCGAAGTCGTAGGCGCGCTTCTCTTCGTTCTTCATGCCCAGGGCCAGATACCGACCCGACTGCAGGTCGTAGATGGTTTCCAGGGTGTACCATGGCACTTCCACGTTGTAGTACGGCTGGGCGTGTGCCTCGGAAACGCGCCACAGCTGGCCACGGCCGTCGTACTGGTCGATCACCGCCGCCTGCCAGGTGTCTTCGTCGATGTAGAAGTCACGCTTGGCGTAGATGTGCCGCTGGCCCGGCTTGAGGGTTGCGACCACGTGCCAGACGCGGCGCAGCTCGTAACGGGTCAGGTCCTGGTTGATGTGCCCGGCCTTGATGATGTCGGTGTACTTCAGCTTGGGGTCATCGAGCTTGAAGGCGTTGGACGCGATATACAGCTCCTTCTTGCCCTCCAGCTTCCAGTCGTAGCGGTCTGGCGCGCCGTTGAACATGTCCAGGTTGTCCGAGGTGCGCAAACCATCGGCAGCGGTGCCCGGGCCGTCATACGACACCTGCGGCGCCTGGCGCACGCGACGCTGGCCGGCGTTGTAGATCCATGCCTTGCGCGGCTCTTTTACCTGGTCGAGGGTTTCGTGCACCAGCAGCACGGTACCGGCCAGGCGCGCCGGTGCAGTCACTTCCTGCTTGAAGTAGAACAGGATGTTGCCCGGGTTGTTCGGGTCGTAGTCCTTCATCTTGTCGCGGAAGACGAACTGGTCGGAGAAGTAGACCGGGTTGAAAGAGCCGTTCTGCTGCGGCGTGGCCTGAGTCACCAGGCGGCTGACGCTGCCACCGCGGTAGCGGGTGATGTGGTTCCAGATCACCTCCAGGCCGCTTTTAGGGATCGGGAACGGCACGGCGGTGCGGAAGTCGTTCAGGCCGTTGCCGCCTTCCACCAGGGTGGCCTTGGTGGCGTTGGCCTTGATGGCGGCGAACACGTCGGCAGGCGCGGTGGAGCCGCGGTGGGTCTTGAATACCGGGATCTTGAAGGTGTCGGGGTAGCGCTTGAGCATCGCCAGCTGGCCTGGCGAGAGCTTGTCCTTGTACTGCTCGGCGTTTTGCGCGGTGATGGTGAACAGCGGTTTTTCACTGCCATACGGGTCGGACAGGAAGCCCTTGCCGTCAACACTGCCCGCAGTCTTGGACAATGGCTCCCACGGGCCGATCGAGCCATCGGCATTGCCGGCCTTTTCCGCGCCCATCGGGGTGAGGGTGCTGCCCAGCTTGGCCGCCTCGTCGGCGGATACCGCAGCCATGACGCTGGTCGCCAGCAGGGACAGGCCCAGTACACCGGCTTGCAGCAGACTTCTGGTCTTGTTCATGTCGTGTCGTCCTGGATCTGAGTGCTTAGAAGTTCACGCCGAAGCTGAGGGCGACAAAGTCGCGGTCATCCACGGTGCTGTACTTGCCGTCGAAGAAGTTGGTGTACGACAGGGTCGCCGTGTAGGTGTTCTGGTATTCGGCATCCAGACCCAGGCTGACAGCCTTGCGGCCTTCCTCGAAGTTGGCGCCCGGGCCAGGCGAATAGCCGGACACGTCGTGCGACCAGGCCACGCTCGGCTTCAGGTTGATACCGGCGAACACGTCGTTGTAGTCCCAGATGACACGCGCGCGGTAACCCCAGGATGTGCTGGTGGTATAGCCGTCGTTCTCGCACTTGCGGTTCAGGTTGGTGGTGGAGGCACCTGCACCGGCACCGGCGATGGTGCTGGCATTGAGTGCCTGGCAGGTGTCTGCACCGCCGGTGGCTGGCAGCGGGCCGGGGCCGAATACCGGATCGCGACCGTAGCGTGTGTCGTGAGCGTTCTCCAGGCCGCCGACGTGGGTGACGCCCACCTCGCCCACCACGGTCATGCGGCTGGCGCCCATCACCTGGTCGAAGAAGTGCGTGAGGGTAGTCTGGAACTGGGTGATTTCCTTGCGGCGATAGCCGTGCAGGTCCTGGCCGGGCGTGCCCGCCAGCAGCGAAGCGTTGGTCAGTGCACCGCCCAGTGGACGAACACCGGCAAACAGGATATCGGTGGTGTTCAACTGCACCGGGGCGTTGGGCCGGTAGCTGACCTCACCGCTCCAGGCCGTGCCGGTTGGCAACGTGGTAGAGAAGCTCAAGCCGTACAGGCGGATGTCTTCGGGGTACTCGACGAAGTACTGCGAGTTGCCCGCCACGATCAGCGGCGCCAGCGCACGCAGCTGTGCCGGCAGGCCGGCGATGCCGGAGAACACCGACGCCGGGGCGCCGGTGGCGCTGAAGATCGGCGCACGGCTGTGATAGTTCATGAAGTACGCGCCAAATTCGGTGTCCAGCGGCTCGAACATGTAGCGCATGGCCACACCGAACTGGCCGCTGTCCCGCGCATCACGGTCGGCGCCACGGCGCACCATCACGCCCTCTTCGTTGATGTTCACGCCCTGGGTGGCGAGGAACTGCTGCGCCGCGGCAGGCACCGCCCGGCTGCTGTTGAGCACGCGCAGGTTGTCGGTACAGCCGTCGGCGATGATGTCTGGCTGGGAGAAGAAGGTGCCGCAGTTGTCGACGACCGTCTGGTCCCATTCGAGCTGGTAGAAGGCTTCGGCCGACAGGTTGTCGGTCAGGCTCTGCGAGATGTAGAACATGTTGACCGGGATCAGGCCTTCCTTGATCTCGGCCCCCGGGCGGCGGAACGCCGACACGTCGATGGGGTTGATCGAGTTGATGCCGCCGCCGATGAAGGTACTTTCACCCCAGCTCACCACCTGCTTGCCGAAGCGCACCGAGCCGGGTTGATCGCCGATGGCGTAGTTGTGGTAGACGAAGGCGTCGAGCAGTTCGGCGCCGGACGACTTGGCGCCCTCCTTGCGGTTGGAGTCGCTGATGTCCTTGAACTCGCGGCTTTCATCCTTGAGTTCGAAGTCGTACCAGTACTTGCCGCGCACGAACACGCCGGTGTCGCCGTACTTCAGCTCCAGGTCATGGATGCCCTTGAAGATCTTGGAAAAGGTCTCGCCTTTCTTGAAGTTCAGGTGGCCATCGTCGGATGTCTGCGACAGGCCCTTGCCGCCGTTGTTCACCCCGATCAGGTTCTTGTTGGGGTTGGCGGTCGACCAACTGGCGCCAATGGAGAGCGACGAGTCGAACTGGCCTTCGATTTCACCGATGTTGAAACTGACAGCGAAAGCAGGACTTGCGAGCGTGGAAGCAAGGCTGACGGCCAGGGGCAGCTTGGCCCGGCGCCAGAACAGGTTTGCAGATTTCATCGACGCTACTCCATGTACTTTTTTTGTTATGGCAGTGAGTCCTTTCAGAAACGGCCCGTGCGACCGGTATGCAGGCTTGCGCCCGCGGCGACATGTGTTGCGCATGCCGCCCTCCCCCTTCCTGAAAATCCCCTGGCCCCGACTATAGCCAGCAAGGCACAGGCGCTTGATCCCTCTAAAGTGTGATTTGCGCTCCGTGCCGCCAACTCGCTGTGATATTGCTGCGATCGCGCGCTGGCAGTGCTCAAGGATGGCGCATTTTTGCCATTTGGCAAGGCGCCGACCGCTCTAGCATGCGGGTCGTATTCTGACGCATACGACCCGCAGGGTGGTTACAGCGTGGAAAGGAACGCGCTGTTGCTGGCCTGCCACTGGACGATGTCCTGGCGGATGCGTTTCTTGTCCAGCTTGCCGACACTGGTCTTGGGAATTTCAGTAACAACGGCGATCTGGCTTGGAATCGCCCATTTGTTGATGTGACCTTGCTCGACAAACGGCTTGAGATGGTCCTTGAGCGACTTGGCGTCGATAGACTGGCCGTCGCGCACCACCAGCAGGGCAAACGGGCGCTCGCCCCACTGCGGGTCGGCCACCCCCACCACCGCCACTTCACGCACCGCCGGGTGACGGCTGACCAGGTCTTCGAGGTCCAGCGAGGAAATCCATTCGCCACCGGTCTTGATCACATCCTTGATGCGATCGCGGATGTCGATGTAGCCCATGCCATCGAGCGTGGCGACATCACCGGTATGCAGCCAGCCGCCCTGCCACAGCTCCTCGCTCTTTTCCGGCTCCTTGAAGTAGCCCATGGTCAGCCAGGGTGCACGCAGCACCAGTTCGCCCTGTGTTTCGCCATCGGCGGGCAGGAAGTTGCCGTCGCCATCGACGATGGCAGCCTCCACCAGCGGCACCGGGACCCCCGCCTTGATGCGGTAAGTGACGCGCTCATCTTCGCTGCCGGCCTGCAATTCGTCGTTCAGGTGCGCGGCGGAGATCAGCGGGCAGGTTTCGGACATGCCATACGCCGCAGTCAGCTGAATGCCGCGCGCCAGGGCAGCCTGGTACAGCGAGCGGTTCAGCGCGCTGCCGCCGATGATGATCTTCCAGCCGGCAAAGTCCTGGCCCTGCGCGTTCGGGCAGTTGAGCAGCATCTGCAGGATGGTCGGCACGCAATGGGAAAAGGTGACTTTTTCTTCCCGCCACAGCTTGACCAGCATGTCCGGCTCGTAGCGCCCCGGGTACACCTGCTTCATGCCGAGCATGGTGGCAGCGTAGGGAATGCCCCAGGCATGCACATGGAACATCGGAGTAATCGGCATGTACACATCGTTGCTGCCCAGCAGGCGCACGCTGTCGATGCTGCCGGTTACCGAGGCTTCGGCCAGGGTGTGCAGCACCAGTTGCCGGTGGGTGAAGTACACGCCCTTGGGGTTGCCGGTCGTGCCTGTGGTGTAGAAGGTGGTGGCCACCGAATTTTCATCGAAATCCGGGAAATCGTAATGCGGGCTGGCGGCAGCCAGCAGTTGCTCGTACTCGCCAACCAGGTTGGGCAGTTCGGCAGTCTTGTCCGCGCCATCGGTCAGCAGCAGGGTCTTGTCAACGGTGGTCAACTGCCCGGCAATGGCCTGATAGAGGCCGACAAAGTCGCTGTTGACCAGCACCACGCGGTCTTCGGCGTGGTTCATGGTGTAGAGGATCTGCTCGGGCGACAGGCGCACGTTGATGGTATGCACCACCGCACCGATCATCGGGATGGCGAACATGCACTCCAGGTAGCGGTGGCTGTCCCAGTCCATCACCGCCACGGTGTCACCGGCCTTTACGCCGGCTTCGGTGAGCACATTGGCCAGCCGCGCGATCCGCTCGTTGAGCTGTGGATAAGTCAGCCGCAACTGGTCGCGATAGACGATTTCGCGGGTCTTCTCGTAGCGGCTGCCGGACATCAGCAGGCGCTTGATCAGCAACGGGTAGGCGTAGGCGCCTTCGGCGGGTTTGATGATGCGGGTCTGCAACATGGGTATCCCTTTTCTGAAAAGCGGGCCGGACAAGTCTGGCAACTACTGTAGTTCGCCAATGTGACGGCTAAATCAGTCGAAGGAATGATTTGCCTGACAAAGGTATGAGCGGGGGGCGTTGACGGGTGACAAGGTTGAGCTAGACACTGCGCCGGCAGCTTCAGGTTATCTGGTGGAGCTGAGGGCCTCTTCGCCGCGAATGGCCATAACCCAATCACCCGTCCTGCCACCGGAGAACTCCATGCCCAGCCCGCGTCGCGCCGTGTTTCTCGATCACCAGTCCCTGGACCTTGGCGACCTCGACCTATCGCCACTGAAGCAGCAGTTCGATGAATTCGAGCTGTTCGACGCCACCCGCCCGGAGCAAGTGGCAGAACGCCTGCAAGGGGCCGTGGCGGTGATCAGCAACAAGGTCATGCTCGACGCTGCTGCACTGGCCGCCAACCCGCAGCTCAAGCTGATTCTGGTGGCCGCCACCGGCACCAACAATGTCGACATGGCGGTGGCGCGGGCCCAGGGCATCACCGTGTGCAACTGCCAGGGCTACGGCACACCGTCGGTAGCCCAGCACACCCTCGCCCTGCTGCTGGCCCTGGCCACCCGGCTGTGCGACTACAACCAGGCGGTAGCCGAGGGCCAGTGGGCCAAGGCCAGCCAGTTCTGCCTGCTGGACTTCCCCATCGTCGAACTGGAAGGCAAAACCCTCGGCCTGCTCGGCCATGGCGAGCTGGGCGGCGCGGTCGCGCGCCTGGCCGAAGCGTTCGGCATGCGCGTGCTCAGCGGGCAGATTCCCGGCCGCCCGGAACGCGCCGACCGCCTGCCGCTGGACGAACTGCTGCCACAAGTCGATGCCCTGACCCTGCACTGCCCGCTGAACGAGCACACCCGGCACATGCTCGGCGCCCGCGAACTGGCCATGCTCAAGCCCGGTGCGCTGGTGGTCAACACCGCCCGTGGCGGCCTGATCGACGAACAGGCGCTGGCCGACGCCCTGCGCGGCGGCCACCTCGGCGGCGCCGCCACCGACGTGCTGAGCGTGGAGCCGCCGGTCAACGGCAATCCGCTGCTCGAAGCCGGTATTCCGCGGCTGATCATCACCCCGCACAGCGCCTGGGGCGCAGTGGAGTCACGCCAGCGCATCGTCGGCCAGCTCAGCGAAAACGTGCAGGCCTTCTTCGCCGGGCAGCCCCGCCGCGTGGTCAGCTGAGCCCGGCGCTCGCCTCTGCTACACTGCGCCACTTTTTCCGGGAGAGGTCGTCCATGGACCCGCGCAGTGAAGTGTTGCTCCGCCAGGCAGAGCTGTTCCAGGGGCCGCTGCTGATCGCCGGCGCCCCCGCCGACGACCTGCTCGGCCAGTTGCCGCAGGCCCAGGCCTGGACCTGGCATGCCGGCGACCAGGCCATGCTCGACAGCCGCTTCGCCGGCCGCAGCCACTATGCGGTGGAGCCGCCTGAAGTCGCGTTCGACAGCGCCGTGCTGTTCCTGCCCAAGTCCCGCGAGCTTGCCGCCTACCTGCTCAATGCCCTGGCCTCGCGCCTGGCGGGCCGGGTGCTGTACCTGGTCGGCGAGAAACGTGGCGGCATCGAAGGCGCGGCCAGGCAGCTGCAGGCCCTTGGCAAGCCACGCAAGCTCGACAGCGCCCGGCACTGCCAGTTGTGGCAGGTGACCATCGACAATGCACCGCAGGCAAAACCGCTGGAAAGCCTGGCCGAACGCTTCGAGCTGGCCCTGGAGGACGGCCCGTTGCAGGTCGTCAGCCTGCCGGGCGTGTTCAGCCATGGCCGCCTCGATCGCGGTACGGCCTTGCTGCTCAAGCACCTGGATGGCCTGCCCAACGGCCATGTGCTGGACTTTGGCTGCGGTGCCGGAATACTGGGCGCCACGGTCAAGCGCCGCTACCCGCAAAGCCGGGTGACCCTGCTGGACGTGGATGCCTTCGCAGTCGCCGCCAGCCGCCTGACCTTGGCCGCCAACGGCCTGGAGGGTGATGTGATCAGCGGTGACGGCATCGATGCGGCACCCACCGACCTCAGCCTGATCCTGAGCAACCCGCCGTTCCACACCGGGGTGCACACCCATTATCAGGCATCGGAAAACTTGCTGAAAAAATCGGCCGTTCATCTGCGAAAAGGTGGCGAAATGCGCCTTGTGGCCAACAGCTTCCTGCGCTACAAACCGTTGATCGAAGGCGCCTTGGGCAACTGCCAGGTACGTGACGAGGCCGACGGCTTCCGCATCTACCGGGCAACATCCGGATAAAAACAGCGCTTGCCGAAAGCGTTTCGGCTAGGCAGAATCCGCACCGTCCTAGGGGAGTAGTCTCCCGCGAGCACCCAGCTCGCCCGGTACGCGTCAACATACTTGGTCCACAGACCATGGCGCGTGCGACCCACCATGCCAGCCTGCATGGAAGATCCGCAAAGACGGATCCAGGGTTTGACAAGACCTATGACACGCACACCTTACCCGGGGCGGGGAGGCTGTACGTGTCATAGCCGTGTCGACCCGCCCCCGTAGGAATCCTGATGCTGGAATCTCTGTTGGTCCCCACCGCTATCGTTGCCCTCGCCGAAATCGGCGACAAGACGCAACTGCTCGCGCTCATTCTTGCCGCCCGCTTTCGCAAGCCCTGGCCGATCATCGCCGGCATCATCGCCGCTACCCTGGCCAACCATGCCGCAGCCGGTGCCGTGGGTGCGTGGGTGGGTGGTTTTTTCAGCGATTCGGCGTTGCACTGGATCCTGGCCGCAAGCTTTACCGCCACAGCGCTGTGGACATTGGTGCCGGACAAGATGGACGACGACGAAAACCCCGCACGCCGCTTCGGGCCGTTCCTGACCACACTGATCGCGTTCTTCCTGGCGGAAATCGGTGACAAGACCCAGGTTGCCACGGTGATGCTGGCCGCGCAGTACCCGCACCTGATCATGGTCATCATCGGTACCACCCTGGGCATGCTGATTGCCAACGTGCCGGTGGTACTGGCGGGTAACTTCGCGGCAGACAAACTGCCGCTGACGCTGATCCGTCGCCTGGCGGCCACGGCGTTCATCGTGCTGGCTATCGTGGCCGTGTACTCGGCGATGAAGGCCAGTGGCTGGATAGGCTGACCAGTAAAGCGGGGGCGCTTTGCGCCCCAATCGCCGGCAAGCCAGCTCCCACCTTGACCGCACCGGCTTCAAGCCATGTGCAGTACCTGTGGGAGCTGGCTTGCCGGCGATCGGGCTGCCAGGCAGCCCCCTCGCGGCCTTACTGCTTGGCCGCCGCCTGATACAGCGGCATCACCTTCGGAATCGCCGCCTGCAGCGAGGCAATGCGGCTTTCGGATGCAGGGTGAGTACTCATGAACTCCGGCGGCGCACCTTCGGAAGCCTTGCTCATCTTGTTCCACAAGGTGATCGCGGCATTGGGGTCGTAACCGGCACGCGCCGACAACTCCAGGCCGATCAGGTCGGCTTCGTTTTCGTTCGACCGGCTGTTGGGCAGGGTCATCGCGTAGTTCACCACGGTATCAGCCATGGCCATGCTGCCCTGGCCGAGGCCAAAGATGGCGCCAGCACCCTGGCGGGCCATTTCCACGCCATAGGCCTTGGACATCGCTTCGCGGCTGTGCTCACGCAGGGCGTGGGCAATCTCGTGGCCCACCACCGCAGCAATCTCGGCGTCGGTGAGCTTGAGCTGGTCGATCAGACCGGTGTAGACGATGATCTTGCCGCCCGGGCCGCAGTTGGCGTTGAGCTCGTCGCTCTTGATCACGTTGACTTCCCAGTTCCATTGCGCGGCATCCGGGCGGAACTTGGGCGCCTGGGCGATCAGCCGGTTGGCGATCACCTGCACCCGCTTGGCATCGGCGCTGGATTTGTCGAGCACACCCTTGCTAGAAGCTTCACCCAGGGTCTGCTGGTACGACTGGGCGTACATCTGGTTGACCTCATCGGTCGACAGCATGCTGAACATGTACTGCTGGCGCTCGACGCCGACAGCACCGCCGCTGGTGGTATTCACCGCCTGGCAGCCCGCTAGCAGGATGCCCGCACTCAACAGGCTGACGACAAAAGACTTACGCATGAAAACACTCCCTTTTTACATGCGCCGTATCCTAGGCCGAGTCGCCTGTGGGCCGCCATAGCCGCAGGGAAGATTTTCGTCGCCTGCACTGGCTTCTTCGCGGGTGAACCCGTCGCCATCAGGCCGGGGTCAGGCACTCCGGCGCATCCAGCTTGGGGTCATTGACGAAGTTGGCCAGGGCCCGCTCGCGCAGCTGTGCCGGCGGGGCGGCCAGCAACTCCTGCAAACGCGCCAACGGCGTACCCGGGTCCAGCCAGGCCGCCTGCCCTGCCTCATCAAGGATCAACGGCCGGCGCTGGCTCATGGCCGCCTGGGTTACTACTGCGCAACTGAGCCACACCTGGTCCTGCACCGGATACGCCTCCCACACGGCGGCGAAGTACAGTGACGCGCCCTCCCCAGGGGTCAGCCAGTAAGGGCGTTTGCGCACCTCGCCACGCCATTCGTAAAAGCCGTTGGCCGGCATCAGGCAGCGGCGCTGGCGAAATGCTTCGCGAAACATTGGCTGCTCGGCCAGGGTTTCGGCGCGGGCATGGGCCGGGGTACGTGACAAGTCGGTGAGCCAGGCCGGGGTCAACCCCCAGCGGGCGCTGGTTAACTGCTGCTGGCCGTCTAACTGGCGCTGGATCAGCACCGAGGCGCCGGGCGAAATGTTCCATTGGGCCGGCTGGCCCACGGGAAAGCCCGGCAGACTGGCGAGAGCCTGGGGCCAGCGAAACAGGGCGTAACGTCCACACATGAGCGAATTCAGAACCTAGCAGATCAAGGTACCGGGAAGACTCTCCGGCTCGTCGCCGGCAAGCGGCTGGGCACCATTGTACGCATCGATCAACTGCCGTGCGTATTCGGCCTGCTCGTCCGGCACGGCAAGCCCGAGCAAACCTTGCAGCGGCAGCTCGCCGACGCCGCCAACCAGGTCACGCCCCGCCAGGTGCACATCGATGCCCTCGCTGGCCAGCATGCCTGCCAGCATTTCGGCTTCCAGCAGGTTTTCCGGTTCGTAGATGCGCCGCATCATTCATTCTCACCGTACACATCCAGCATCCACTCCTCACCATGAACCTGCAGCACGAAGCGAATAGGCTTACAGCACACCTGGCAATCCTCTATGTACTCTTGGTCGCCTGCGGACAGGTCCACCGTGGTCTCGACTTGTTCGCCACAATAAGGGCAATCGTAGTTCGCAGTTTCCAGCATCGCGGCCTCCGGGGTGACTTATGCGTATAATTGCCGGTCTGTTACAGGGCCTGTGTGCGTCCGAGCCGTTTTTCGGAGCCCGCCCCTACCTTATTACCCTAGCCGTTTCCAACAAGAGAGCATGATGGGCGAATTCGATGCCATCCGACCGTACGACGACGCTGAGGTCCCTGCCGTGCTGGCACGCCTGCTCAGCGACCCGGCATTCCTCGATATCCTCACCCACTTCCGTTTTCCGCGTGCGGCCGGTGCGCTCGGCTGGTTGCTCAAACCCCTGATTGCCCGCCGCCTGCGCAAGGAATTCGCCGGTGTAACCTGCGTGTCTACCTTGCAGGACAAAGTCGAGTACTACGTCGACCAGACCATCGATCGCGCCACTGACGGCGTCACCTATTCGGGCGTGGAGCAGCTCAAGGCCGGCACCGCGTACCTGTTCCTGGCCAACCACCGCGACATCGTGATGGACCCGGCTTTCGTCAACTACGCGGTTTACCACGCGGGCTTGCCGACCCCACGCATCGCCATCGGCGACAACCTGCTGCAAAAGCCCTTTGTCAGCGACATGATGCGCCTCAACAAGAGCTTCATCGTGCACCGCTCGATCAGTGGCCGCCGCGAGAAGCTGGCCGCTTACCAGCTGCTGTCGGCCTACATCAACCACTCGATCCGCAACGACGCTGCGTCCATCTGGATCGCCCAGGCCGAAGGCCGGGCCAAGGACGGTGACGACCGCACCGATTCGGCGATCCTCAAGATGTTCCACATGAGCCGCAAGGACGAGCCGTTCGGCGCGGTGATCCAGAGCCTCAACCTGACCCCGGTATCGATCAGCTACGAATACGACCCCTGCGACCAGGCCAAGGCCCGCGAGTTGTACATCCGCGCCACCACCGGCACCTACAAGAAGGCGCCGGGCGAGGACGACAACAGCATTGCCAAGGGCATCACCGGCTACAAGGGCCGGGTGCATATCAACTTCGCAGCGCCAGTGACCGAGTATCACGAAGATACCAAGCAACTGGCGGTCGCCATCGATCGGCAAATCCTCGGTGGCTACCGGTTGTTCCCGGTGCATTACCTGGCTTATGCCATGTGGGAAGGCAAGGATGAGGCACTGCAAGTGCCAAGCGCCGAGCAGAAGTTCCCGGCTGAAGAGCTGGCGCGGGCCAAGGAAGAATGGCAGCGTCGCCTGGATGCCTGCCCGGTAGAGCAGCAGCCTTACCTGGTGCTGCAATATGCCACGCCGGTGCGCAACCAGTATCAGGTCAGGCAGCAGGCGCCGGTAGCCTGACCGATTGCCGGGGCTGCTATGCAGCCCCAGGATGTCAGACCCAGGTACTGAGCCAGGACAACAGCAGCGCCATGGCCAGGCAAGCAAACCCGAGAATGTAGAAATACCTGGGCACCCGCAGGCCAAACGCGTCCACAACCCCTTCTTCCAGCGCCAGGCCCTCGCGGGTCTGCGCCTCGCGCCGCCGTGCGCTGTGCAGCAACAACCCGCCAGGGCACGTGAGCAGCAACGCCAGCAGGTTGATCAGCTTGGTGGGATGGGCGGCCAGGAACCCCCAGAACACTTGCAAGGACATCACGCAACCTCGGTGTAAGCGACGGCAAAGCCCGGCATTCTACCCAAGTCGGCCCCTGGCACCTGGCCTGGGCGACAAAGTGTCATTAAATTTCATCTGTCATCCGCTCGTCATCAGAACAGGCCACCCTGTCGGCCTTCCCATGATCCGGAGCTTGTTCATGCTGCACGCCGAAAACCAGGACCGCCTCTACCTCGTGGCTCAGAGCGATGAACAGCAGGCGCTGATCGATGGTTTTGCCATCAATGTGCAGGACCGTCATTGGCTGGTCTACTGTGCACTGGGCGGGCATGTTCATGAAGACTTGCCGGAAGTGGACGCAGGGACTGGCTACAGCCTGCTGGATTTCCACATAGCAGCAGCCTGAAACCGGCACAAACAACAAAAAACCCGCTGTCTGGCACCCAGGCAGCGGGTTTTCTTTTTACCGCTGATGCCTTACTGGCCCAGCACCTGACCGATGGTCGGGTCCTTGAACAGGCGGGTCAGCGCATCGCTCAGCACATCACTCACCAGCTGGGTGTTGGTGTCCTGGTTCGGCGCCATGCCGAAACGCTGGTCCAGCGAAGCACCGTAACGGCCGTTGTAGCTGCGCCCGCCATTGGTCACGTCGGCACGGAAGGTGGCGCCGATGGTGGCCTCGGTGACGTACAGGTTGTCTTTGGGCGACTGGTATTTCAGCTCGGCCAGGGTCACGGTCAGCTGTGGCGCGTTGCCGGCGTTCGGCGTCGGGGTAAAGCCGAGCAGGCGCACGGCGGCTTCAGCCTGGGCCTGCAGCTTGGGCACGATGTCGTTACCGCTGACGCTGATGGTGCTGGTCTCGGGGTACATGCCACCGCGCGTACCCAGCGACTGCGAAGGCCGGCCATCGACCACCCTGACCACCACCGGCTGGCCATGGCCGACCGGCGCCAGCTGGGCGGTGAGCTTGGGTTGCGGGTTGAGTTGTTGCGGGCTGTGGGCACAACCGACCAGGCTGAGGCTGGCCACGGCGATCAAACCGAACAACAGACGTTGCAACATGCGCGTTTCTCCAGAAAATGCGGCAAAGGCCCACAGTATACCCAGCCACGCATCGACCAGTCATCGGTGCGGCCCGCTTGTCACAATCGTTTCATCGCCGCGCCCTTATCCTTGCGCCAAGCCCTAATGCAAAGGACTCGCCGCCATGGCCTCGCTCTGGACCCTGCTCTTCCAACGCCCGCGCCACAATGCCTATGCTCGCCTCGACAGCGAAGGAAAATGCCTGGCCTTCAAGCAATGCAGCCAAGCGCCAAGCGGCAGCGGCTGGGTCCAGGTCGACGAAATCCAGCTGGCCTGGCTGGGCCGCGAACTGCCCGCCAGCGCCCGGGTTTGCACCCGCGCAAGCCGCCGCTGGCACCAGCGCATCCTCGCGGCCTGACAAACGCTGCAATAAAAACCACGAATGGCGACATTTCTGTCCGCGACATCGCTATAATCTCCCCCCGATTATAAGGACGTCTCCTGATCGGGCCCCGCACCGCCGATTGACCCCGGCAACTTCACCGCTTCGCCCACAGAGAGCCTTCCACTCAGGTCTTGCATCGGCTGTCGTGCCTGCTTTTCCGGCCCTTCACACTGCATGAACCTGCGGGTTGCCATCGCGCAGTCCCTTTTTGAGGTTCACGTCTCCAAAAGAGCGTGAAAAAACGGTTTTCACAACTTCACAAGAGTGTGGCGAGCAAATGAACAGTCTGGCATGTGCAAAAGCGGCAGATGTGTCCCGAACAGCCCTGAACAGGCGGCAAATGCGCTCATCCCGTATGAGTGTCTGAACCGTTCCATAACGCACGCACGACACCTTGACCATAAGTCGAATTGCCGCACCTGTGGCAAACGGCGTTCAATAGCTGAACCCGAAGACTGATTGGCGGTGTCCGCGGAAGTTGCAAGAACTGCGAAAAGTCGGACATGGCGACCCTGGCGAACCCAGGTCCTATGCTGTCAATTAGGTAGCTGTAGATTGTGGAGACGCGTTAAATGGCGCAGAACGAATCGGTTGATGTAGTACTGGTAGGCGCGGGCATCATGAGTGCCACCCTGGCCGTACTGCTCAAGGAGCTTGACCCGACCCTGAAGCTTGAGGTCGTCGAGGCGATGGACTCCGGAGCCGCGGAAAGCTCCAACCCCTGGAACAACGCAGGCACCGGCCACGCCGGCCTGTGCGAGCTTAACTACACGCCACAGGCCGCCGATGGCAGCATCGACATCAAAAAGGCCGTGCACATCAACACCCAGTTCGAGGTGTCGCGCCAGTTCTGGGCCTACCTGAGCAAGAAGGGCAACTTCGGCCCGGCGCGTGCCTTCATCAACCCTGTCCCGCACCTGAGCTACGTCGAAGGTGACAAGGGTGTTTCCTTCCTCAAGAAGCGCTTCGAGCTGCTCAAGCAGCACCATGCCTTCGCCGACATGGAATACACCGAAGACAAGGCCGTGATGAGCGACTGGATGCCGCTGATGATGCCGGGCCGCCCGGCCGACCAGCACATCGCCGCAACCCGCGTGCTCAAGGGTACCGACGTCAACTTCGGCGCCCTGACCAACAAGCTGCTCAAGCTGTTGGGCGACGCGCCGGACGCGCAGGTCAAGTACAGCAAGAAAGTCGTTGGCCTGCGCCGTAACGGCAGCGGCTGGACCGTGAGCATCAAGGACGTCAACAGCGGCGGTAGCCGCGAAGTCGACGCCCGCTTCGTCTTCCTCGGCGCAGGCGGCGCTGCCCTGCCGCTGCTGCAGGCGTCCGGCATCCCGGAAAGCAAAGGCTTCGGCGGCTTCCCGGTCAGCGGCCAGTGGCTGCGTTGCGACAACCCGGAAATCGTCAAGCAGCACCAGGCCAAGGTCTACAGCCAGGCCGCAGTCGGCGCCCCGCCGATGTCGGTGCCGCACCTGGACACTCGCGTGGTCGACGGCAAGACATCCCTGCTGTTCGGGCCATACGCCGGCTTCACCACCAAGTTCCTCAAGCACGGTTCGCTGATGGACCTGCCGCTGTCGGTGCGCATGGGCAACATCGGCCCGATGCTGGCCGTGGCCCGCGACAATATGGACCTGACCAAGTACCTGGTCAGCGAAGTGATGCAGTCGATGGAGCAGCGCCTGGAGTCCCTGCGTCGCTTCTACCCGCAGGCCAAAGCCGAGGACTGGCGCCTGGAAGTGGCCGGTCAGCGCGTGCAGATCATCAAGAAAGACCCGAAAAAAGGCGGCGTGCTGCAGTTTGGTACCGAGCTGGTTTCGGCCCAGGACGGCAGCCTGGCCGCACTGCTCGGCGCATCGCCAGGTGCTTCGGTCACCGTGTCGATCATGCTGGAACTGATCGAGCGCTGCTTCCCCGAGCAGGCCAAAGGTGCCTGGGCTGCCAAGCTCAAGGAAATCTTCCCGGCCCGCGAGAAGACCCTGGCAACCGACGCAGCCCTGTACCGGAAGATCAGTGCCGACAACGATGTGGCGCTGAACCTCGAAGAAAGCAGCCCGGCGGCCAAGCATTACGCCTGAGCCTGCCAGTAACGAAAAAACGCCCCTCGGGGCGTTTTTTTGTGCCTGATTCTTCATCAACCTGTGCCCGCGAAGAGGCCGGTACAGGTTTACAAATCAGCCCCGGGCGTTATCGATGATCTCGATGTACTCCGGCGCAGTGCGCTGGTCGGCGATCAGCTCGACGAAGGTCTTGCCGTGCTCGTCCTTGCCATCCAGGTCCAGCCCCGCTTCGACGAAGAAGCCGACAAAGCGCTCGAAATCGTCGACGCGCAGTCCGCGGTAGGCCTTGACCAGCTTGTGCAGCGACGGCGAGGTCACGCCATCGGCCGGTTCGAACTGAAGGAACGACTTGATGTAGTCGTCGCTGATTTCGTCGCCGATTACCTGTTTCTTGTCTTTACGCATTGCCGACTCCAACTGGGCCATCACGGAATTTCGAAGGCCGGCAGTTTACCCCCCGCAGGCGGCGCGCCTCAACGCGTACGTACGGTACCGGTGTGCAGGTCGGCCCAGATGTGGCCGTTGGCGTAGGTGAGAAACTGCACATACAGCGTCTCGTTGCGCAGCAGGTCCATGATCACCCGGTAATCGCTGAGCGGGTAGTTCAGGCTCAGGGTGCGGGTCTTGTCGTCGTACACGGGCTTCTTCAGGCTCTTGGCGGCCTCACCGTCGAAGGTCAGCAGCACCTGGGCGATGGTCGCGCCCTTGCTCAGTGGCTTGCCCTTCAGGCGTACCTGCAGCGACGAGGTGATCGGGATAGGTTGCTGGTCGGACTGGCGCTGGGCGCCCACCACAACGGAGTAGTCGGTGACTTGCAGCAGTTGCTGGCCGGTCGGCGCTTCCTGGCGCAGGGACTGGTCGTCAGGTGGCAGGAACTGGCTGTGCAACGGTGCGGCGGCGAGTGGCAGGCTGAACGCCAGCAGGAAGGGAAGAATCGCACGCATGTGAGGCTCCTTGAATGAAGGAGCACTCTAGCATGCCGGGTCTGGCCGTACCGGCGCTATCAATCGAACTGCGCGCGCATCCAGGCCTGGTACTCGGCCACGCCGGCCTCACCTTCACGCGGCGCCCAGTGCGCATGCTCGCCCTCACCTACAGGGCGGTACGGCCCGGCCTTGCACTCGAACAGGATGCTGTCCGGCTCCAGCACCACCAGGCCATGGTAGGTACCGGGCGCCAGGTCCACGCCCAGGCAGTCACCGCCCGCCTGCAGCACCCGCTTGCCGGTGACCGCGCCCTGCTCATCGAAAATCAGCAACCCCAGCCGCCCCTTGAGCACGATCAGGGCCTCGGCCTTGTCGTCGCTCAAGTGGCGATGCGGGGGAATGTAGGTGCTCGTCTGCAGCCCGACGGCCATGCGGTGGCAAGGCTCTTCCATCGCATGGAAGTTATGGTGCTGGCGCCCACGCGGGTTGGCAGCAGCCTTTTCGGCCAGCCCGGCGAACAGCGATTGGTCGATGAACGCAGGCTGGCGCATGCTCACAGCCCCTTGACGGCGAAGATGCCGTTGGCGTTGCGCCAGTAGCCTTTGTAGTCCATGCCGTAGCCGAAGATGTAGCGGTCGATGCAGGGCAGGCCCACGTAATTGGCCTTCAGGTCCGGGCTGGCCTTGCGGTCGTGGTCCTTGTCGATCAGCACAGCAGTGTGCACCGAGCGCGCGCCGGCATGCTTGCAGAACTCGATGATGGCGCTGAGGGTGTGGCCTTCGTCGAGAATGTCGTCAACGATCAGCACATCACGGTCGATGAACGACACTTCCGGCTTGGCCTTCCAGAACAGCTCACCGCCACTGGTCTGGTTGCGGTAGCGGGTGGCGTGCAGATACGAGGCTTCCAGCGGGAACTGCAGGTGGGTCAGCAGTTTGCCCGCGAAGATCAGGCCACCGTTCATCACGCAGAACACCACCGGGTTCTTGTCGTGCAGGTCTTTGCAGATCTGCTCGCCGACTTTGGCGATGGCCGCTTCGACTTCGGCTTCGGTGTACAGGCAGTCAGCTTCACGCATGACTTGACGGATATGCTCGAGATCAGCGGACATGGCGCGCTCCGGGGGGCATTTTGGAAAAGCGGGCAAAGGTACGCATCCGCTCGTCACAGATCAAGCCTTTATGGACTAACGTGCAGAATGACCAGACGACAGCACAGGCTGAATAGATTAATCTAGCGCGGTTTTTTTGCCCGCCTTTCGGAGCCCCCCTATGCCCACTCGTGAGATCCGCCATCCGCTGATCCGCCACAAGCTCGGCCTGATGCGCCGTGCCGACATCAGCACCAAGAATTTTCGCGAACTCGCCCAGGAAGTCGGCGCGCTCCTGACTTACGAAGCCACCCAGGACCTGCCGCTCGAAACCTACGAGATCGACGGCTGGTGTGGCAAGGTGCAAGTGGAAAAAATCGCCGGCAAGAAGATCACTGTAGTACCGATCCTGCGCGCCGGCATCGGCATGCTCGACGGTGTGCTCAGCCTGATCCCGGGCGCCAAGGTCAGCGCCGTCGGCGTCGCCCGCAATGAAGAAACCCTCGAAGCCCACACCTACCTGGAAAAGCTCGCGCCGGACATCAACCAGCGCCTGGCGCTGATCATCGACCCGATGCTGGCCACCGGTGCTTCGATGGTCGCCACCATCGACCTGCTGAAAAAAGCGGGCTGCAAGGAAATCCGCGCCATGGTGCTGGTGGCCGCGCCCGAAGGCATCGAAGCGGTGGAAAAAGCCCACCCGGACGTGCAGATCTACACCGCCTCGATCGACCAGCGCCTGAACGAACACGGCTATATCGTGCCTGGCCTGGGCGATGCCGGTGACAAGATCTTCGGCACCAAGCAAAAGGACGCCTGACCATGCAGGACGGCTTCAACGACCCGCTCTGGCGCCAGGTCGTTTCGGGCGCGCAGATGCTCTTCGTGGCATTCGGCGCGCTGGTGCTGATGCCACTGATCACCGGCCTCGACCCGAACGTCGCGCTGTTCACCGCCGGCATCGGCACGCTGCTGTTCCAGCTGGTCACCGGCCGTCAGGTACCGGTATTCCTGGCTTCGAGCTTTGCCTTCATTACCCCGATCATCCTCGCCAAGGGCCAGTTCGGCCTGGCCGAGACCATGGGCGGCGTGATGGCAGCAGGCTTCGTGTACACCTTCATGGGCATGATGGTGAAAATCAAAGGCACCGGTTTCATCGACCGCATGCTGCCGCCGGTGGTGATTGGCCCGGTGATCATCTCCATCGGCCTGGCCATGGCACCGATCGCCGCCAACATGGCCATGGGCAAAGGCGGTGACGGCGCTGCGCTGATGCCCTACCAGACCGCGATGCTGATCTCCATGCCCGCGCTGCTCACCACCCTTATCGTGGCGGTATTCGGCAAGGGCATCTTCCGCCTGGTGCCGATTATCTCCGGGGTATTGGTGGGCTTTGCCCTGGCATTCGCGTTCGGCGTGGTCGACACCGCCAAGATCGCCGCCGCACCGTGGCTGGAGATCCCCAACTTCACCGCACCGGCATTCAACTGGCAGGCCATCCTGTTCATCGTCCCAGTGGCCCTTGCACCGGCCATCGAGCATATCGGCGGGGTTATCGCGGTCGGTAGTGTGACCGGCCGTGACTACCTGAAAAAGCCCGGCCTGCACCGCACCCTGCTGGGTGACGGCCTGGCCACCACGGCAGCCGGCCTGTTCGGCGGCCCGCCCAACACCACCTACGCCGAAGTGACTGGCGCGGTGATGCTGACCAAGAACTACAACCCGAAGATCATGACCTGGGCGGCGTTCTTTGCCATCACCCTGGCCTTCATCGGCAAGTTCGGCGCGCTGCTGCAGAGCATTCCGGTGCCCGTGATGGGCGGCATCCTGTGCCTGTTGTTCGGCTCGATCGCGGCGGTGGGCATGAACACCATGATCCGCCACAAGATCGACCTGGCCGAAGCGCGCAACCTGGTGATCGTATCGGTAACCCTGGTATTCGGTATCGGCGGCGTACTGATCGGCAGCGGTGACGGCCCGGATGACTGGGGCCTGAAAGGCATCGCCCTGTGTGCCATCGTGGCCATCGCCCTGAACCTGATCTTGCCGGGCAATGATGGCTGGAAGCACAAGAAGCTGGATGATCAACAGCCTTGATCCCGCTTCAGGCTGATCTGGCCCTATCGCCGGCAAGCCAGCCCCCACAGGTACCCCACAGTTTTCAAGAACTGTGAGCACCTTGTGGGAGCTGGCTTGCCGGCGATAGGGCCGGTACAGGCAACCTGTAAATCAGGCCTTTTCGCACATATCAGCCAACACCCTCACCCATTCCGGGTGATCGTTCAGGCACGGCACCAGCACCAGCTCCCGCCCGCCGGCCTCGATAAATTGCTCGCTGCCGCGCATACCAATTTCTTCCAGCGTTTCGATGCAGTCCGCGACGAACGCCGGGCACATCACCAGCAGCTTCTTCACCCCTGCCCTGGCCAGCTCGTCCAGCCGCGCCTCGGTGTAGGGCTCGATCCATTTGGCCCGCCCCAGGCGCGACTGGAACGACACCGACCACTTGCCATCGGGTATGCCCATTTTCTGCGCAAAGGCCTTGGCCGTGGCCAGGCACTGCCCGCGGTAGCACACCGCGCGCATCTCGGCGCTGGCGTCCTTGCAGCAATCGGCTGCCTGGAAGTCATGCTTGCCAGTGGGATCCAGCTTCTTCAGGTGGCGCTCCGGCAAACCGTGGAAGCTCAACAGCAGATGATCGTAATCCTGCTCCAGGTACGGCCTGGCGCTGGCAACCAGTGCCTCGATGTAATCCGGGTGCTCATAAAACGGCTGTAGCACGCGCATCTGCAGCGGCAATTGGCGCTGGCTGATCGTCTGTTTTGCCAGCTCGACCACAGTGGTCACCGTACTGTCGGCGAACTGTGGATAAAGTGGCGCCAACGTCACCTTGCGCACACCTTGGGCTGCCAGGCGCTCCAGCACGTCGGGCAAGGCCGGCTGGCCGTAGCGCATGGCAATTTCCACCGGGCCATGGGGCCAGTGCGCCACCATCGCCGCCTGCAGGCGACGGGTCAGCTCAACCAGTGGCGAGCCCTCCTCCCACCAGATCGAGGCGTAGGCGTGCGCCGACTGCTCCGGGCGCTTGACCAGGATCAGCGACACCAGCAGGCGTCGCACCGGCCACGGCAAGTCGATCACATACGGGTCCATGAGGAACTGGTTGAGATAGCGGCGCACATCGGCCACCGAAGTGGAAGCCGGGGAACCCAGGTTGACCAGAAGCAAGGCGTGATCGGTCATGCAGCGTCCTATGTCAGAGGCGGCTGGACAAGTTGTCCAGGGCCGATTGCAGATCGTTGAAGCGGAAGGTGAAACCTGCGCCCAGCAAACGGGCCGGGCGCGCCCGCTGGCCGCCGAGCAGCAGGATGGACAGCTCGCCCAGGCCGGCCTTGAGCAACAGTGCCGGTACCGGCAGCAGTGCCGGACGGTGCAGGGTACGGCCCAGGCGCTTGGCGAACTCGCGGTTGCGTACCGGCTCCGGAGCGCAGGCATTATAAGGACCGCTGGCATCCTTGTGCTGCAAGAGAAAATCGATCAGGGCCACCTGGTCGTCGATATGAACCCAGGGCATCCACTGCCGCCCGTCCCCCAACGGCCCGCCCAGCCCCAGCTTGAAGGGCAGGCGCAGGCGCGACAAAAAGCCGCCATCGCTGGCCAGTACCAGCCCGGTACGCACCAGTACCACGCGAATGCCCTGGGCTTGGGAACGCTGGGCCGTTTCTTCCCAAGCGATGCACAGCTGACTGGCGAAGTCTTCACGCACCGGCGATGAGGCCTCGGTAAGCTCGCGCTCGCCGCCGTCACCGTACCAGCCCACCGCCGAACCGGAAATCAGCACTTCCGGGCGCTGCTCCCGGGTGCCCAGCCAAGCCTGCAACTGCTCGGTGAGGGTGATGCGGCTGGCCCACAGCAGGTTGCGCCGCGCAGCTGTCCAGTGCCGGTCGGCAATGGGTGCACCGGCCAGGTTGACCACTGCATCCAGGTGGTCGTCCGCCTCCAGCTGCTCCAGGCGGGCAATACCACGTACGCCAGTGCCGCAGATTTTCGCTACCTGCTCCGGACGCCGGCTCCACACCGTCAGGCGATGGCCCTGGCCGAGCCAGTACTGACAAAGGTGCTTGCCGATCAATCCAGTGCCGCCTGTCAGCAATATATGCATGGCTGTGTCCTCGCAGAATGCAGCGGTGGTCTATTTTTAACATCAAGGCACTTTTTTGACCCGACGCTCTCGGATAAACATAGGCCAACCTGCCCGCCAAGCGGAATAACCTTATACAAAAGTTGTGCATTGTACAGGTTTGCCTGACAGCGTAGTCTGCTCACAGCAAGGTTTGAAGAGGCCATCATGACAGTACCTATTGCCATCATCGGAGCCGGTATCGCCGGCTTGTCAGCTGCCCAGGCCTTGCAAAAGGCCGGGCAATCCGTGCACTTGTTCGACAAAGGCCACGGCAGTGGCGGGCGCATGGCCAGCAAGCGCAGCGAAGCCGGCGCCCTCGACCTCGGCGCCCAGTACTTCACCGCCCGTGACCGGCGCTTTGTCGAGCAGGTGCAGCAATGGGTTGCAGCTGGCTGGGCCGAACAGTGGAAGCCGCAGCTGTACAACTACCACAACGGCATACTCAGCCCCTCCCCCGACGAACAGACGCGCTGGGTAGGCGTGCCCCGCATGAGCGCGATTACCCGCGGCCTGCTCAAGGACGTCACGGTCAACTTCGGCTGCCGCATCGCCGAGGTATTCCGCGGCAAGCAGTACTGGCACCTGCAGGACACCGAAGGCTGCAGCCACGGCCCCTACAGCCGCGTGGTGATCGCGGTACCGGCGCCGCAGGCCACGCCACTGCTGGCGGCTACCCCGAAACTGGCCGCCGTGGCCGCCGGGGTACAAATGGAGCCTACCTGGGCCGTTGCGCTGGGCTTCCAGGCTACGCTGGACACGCCGATGCAAGGTTGCTTCGTACAGGACAGCCCGCTCGACTGGCTGGCCCGCAACCGCAGCAAACCGGGGCGTGACGAGCAGCTCGATACCTGGGTGCTGCATGCCACGTCGGACTGGAGCCGCCAGCACATCGACCTGGCCAAGGAAGAGGTGATCGAGCAGCTGTGGGGCGAATTCGCCGAACTGGTCGGCTGCGTAGTACCGGCCCCCACCTTCGCCCTGGCCCATCGCTGGCTGTACGCCCGCCCTACCAGCAACCATGAATGGGGCGCGCTGGCCGACGCCGACCAGGGCCTGTACGCCTGTGGCGACTGGTGCCTGTCGGGGCGTGTCGAAGGCGCCTGGCTCAGCGGCCAGGAAGCGGCGCGCCGACTGCTCGAACACCTCGAGTGACAGTGCCAGGCAAAAAACTGGTTTGCATAACGTCAGGGCTGTGCTGGAATAAACCTGTACAAAGCTTTACCCATGTACAGGTTTACTGGAGGCAGCCATGCACGACCCATCCGCTCACAGCAAGCCGCGCATCGCCATTAGCGCCTGCCTGACCGGGCACAGTGTGCGCTATAACGGCGGTCACAAGTCCTCCGACCTGTGCCGCACCCAGCTGGAAGCGCACTTCGACTGGTTACCGGTATGCCCGGAAGTGGCCATCGGCCTCAGCGTCCCCCGAGACCCCATCCGCCTGGTCGGCAACCCCGAGCAGCCGAAAGTGCTGGGCACCCGAAACCCAGACCTGGACGTGACCGGCCCGCTGCGCAGTTATGGCGAACAGATGGCCGCCCAAATGGACGACATCTGCGGCTACATCTTCATGCAGAAGTCGCCGTCCTGCGGCCTGGAGCGGGTCAAGGTGTACCAGGCCGACGGCCACCCTGCTTTCAACGCCGGCCGTGGGGTCTACGCCCAGGCGTTTTGTGCGCTGCGGCCCGATCTGCCGGTGGAAGAGGAAGGGCGCCTGCATGACCCGGTGCTGCGGGAGAACTTCATCAGCCGCGTGTACGCCTACGCCGACTGGCAACGCCTGTTGGTCGCTGGCCTGAGCCGAGGTGCCTTGGTGCGCTTCCACTCGCGTTACAAGTACCTGCTGATGGCCAACAATCCCCAGGCCTATCGCACCCTCGGGCGCCTGCTCGGCAGCATGAGCAAGGACGATGACCCACAGCGCATCGGCCCGCACTACTTCAGCCAGCTGATGCACGCCCTGCGCCGCTGTGCCAGCCGCGGCACCCACTGCAACGTGCTGCAGCACCTGAGTGGTTACTTCAAGCATGCCCTGACCCAGGAGGACAAGGTCGAGCTGGAGACCATCATCGCTCAATACCAGCAGGGTGTTGTGCCATTGGTGGTGCCGCTGACGCTGCTCAAGCACCATTTGCGCAAACACCCCGACCCGTACCTGCAGCAACAGGCCTACCTGCAGCCTCACCCGGAAAGCCTGGGTTTGCGCAATGCCGTCTGAAACCCTGCTACCCATCGGCGAACTGGCCCGGCGCACCGGCGTGAATCCGGTCACCCTGCGTGCCTGGGAGCGTCGCTACGGCCTGCTCAAGCCCCAGCGCACCGCCAAGGGACACCGCCTGTATTCGCTCGACCAGGTCGAGCGGGTCGAAGCAGTCCTGGCCTGGCTGCAACGCGGCGCCTCGGTAGGCCAGGTCCGTGAATTGCTCGACAAACCGACCACCACGCCGCCGAAAGGTGACTGGCAGGCCAGGCAAGCCCAACTGATCGAAGCCATCGCCAACCTGTCGCAACGCGCCCTCGACCAACAGCTCAACCAGGCAATGGCCCTTTACCCAGCGGTCACCCTGTGTGAGCAATTGCTGTTGCCGCTGCTCGACCAGCTCGATTTGCGCTGGCGCACCTACTTCAATGCGCGGCTTGAACAGGTGTTTTTCCACAGCTGGCTGCGCAGCAAGCTCGGCGCCCGCGTCTATCACGACAACCAGCTGCTGCAAGGCCCGGCCGTATTGCTGATCGAGGACAGCGAGCGCGCCTTCAGCCCTGGTTTGTGGCTTTGCGCCTGGCTGCTTACCAGCAACGGCATGCCGGTCGAGGTGCTCGAACAACCGCTGGCCGCGGCACAACTGCAAAGTGCGGTCAGCGCGCTGAGGCCTTGGGCGATGCTCATTCACCTGGGGCCACGCATCGACGACAGGGCTTTGCTGCGCACCCTGCAAGGCTTACCGGGCACCAAGCTGCTGGGCGGCGCCACGCTGGCGCTGCATGAAGCCCGCTTGAAAGCTTGCGAGCTGCCAGATCTTTTCCTTTTCGATACCCCGCAGGCGGCATTGCGCTTGCTTCAAGCACAACACCGCCAGCCTGTAGAGATGACAACACCATGCACCTGACCTGGCTGCGCAGCGACCTGCGCGTCGATGACAACACCGCGCTCAGCGCTGCCGCTGAACGCGGCCCGACCATCGCCTTGTGGCTGGTCAGCCCCGGGCAATGGCAGGCCCACGACGATGCGGCCTGCAAGGTCGACTTCTGGCTGCGCAACCTGCGTGAGCTGCGCCAGTCGCTGGAGCAGCTGAACATCCCCCTGCTGATTCGCAAGATCGATACCTGGGAGCAGGCACCGCAAGCCGTGCTGGAGGTATGTCGCCAACACCAGGTCGCCAGCGTGCACTGGAACGAGGAGTACGGCATAAACGAACAGCAGCGCGACGACGCCACGCGGGCGCTGCTGGAACAATCGTCGATCCAGGCCCACAGTCACCTTGACCAGTTGTTGTTCCGCCCGGGGACCATCCTCACCCGCAGTGGCGGTTATTTCCAGGTGTTCAGCCAGTTCAAGAAAACCTGCCTCGAACACCTGCACCGCAGCCTGCCTGCACTGGCCCCACGGGTGAAGCGTCAGGCGCCCCTGCAGATCCATAGCGACCCTATCCCGCAACAGGTGGACGGTTTCCAACACCCTGCGCGCGCCCTGCGTGAACACTGGCCGGCGGGTGAGGCCGAGGCGCAGGGGCGGCTGTCTCGCTTCCTTGACGAAACCATCGACGACTATCAGCATCTGCGTGACCTGCCGGCCAGGCCCGGCACCAGCCAGCTTTCGGCCTACCTGGCCGCCGGTGTCATATCGCCGCGGCAATGCCTGCATGGTGCCCTGGCCAGCAACCGGGGCGAGTTCGACAGCGGTAGCAGCGGCGTGCAGACCTGGATCAACGAACTGCTGTGGCGCGAGTTCTACAAACACATCCTGACCGGTTATCCGCAGGTGTCGCGCCACCGCGCGTTTCGCGTTCACACCGAAGCCCTGCCCTGGCGCGATGCCCCGGCCGACCTCGAGGCCTGGGAACAGGGTCGCACCGGCTTCCCGATCATCGACGCGGCCATGCGCCAGCTGCTGCATACCGGCTGGATGCACAACCGCTT
Organism: Pseudomonas sp. 8_5_2; assembly: GCF_059295255.1. NCBI lineage: Bacteria > Pseudomonadati > Pseudomonadota > Gammaproteobacteria > Pseudomonadales > Pseudomonadaceae > Pseudomonas > Pseudomonas sp. 8_5_2. Next base: position 796,908 of record NZ_CM181238.1, on the reverse strand, counting down.
GCGCATGGTCGTGGCCATGTTCCTCAGCAAGAACCTGCTGATCGACTGGCGCAAGGGCGAGCGGCATTTCATGCGCCACCTGATAGACGGCGACCTTGCCGCCAATAACGGCGGCTGGCAGTGGAGCGCGTCTACCGGCACCGACGCAGTGCCCTATTTCCGCATATTCAACCCGGTTTCACAGTCGCAACGCTTCGACCCACAGGGGCGTTTCATTCGTAAATGGGTACCTGAACTGGAGGCGCTGGATGAAAAAGCCATTCATTTACCAGTGAAGTCGGCCGATCTTTTTGCTAATAATTTGTATCACAGCCCAATAGTCGAACTCAGTAGCAGTCGCTTGCGTGCACTGGAGGCTTTCAAGAGCCTGCCACGCCAGCAGCATTAGGGGAAAAACGTCTTGACTAACTCACGCAGTTTTTGGGTTACGGGCGCAAGCAATGGACTTGGCTTGGCTTTGGTGGAACGGATGCTGGAACAGGGGCATCGCGTTGCCGCAAGTGGCAAGGATGAAGAGGCACTCATGACATTGGGCGCTCGCTATGGCAGCCAGCTATTGCGCTTGCCTTGGCAGCTGCATGACGAAAAACAAGCGGCCAGCGCCGGCCAGCAGATAGGCCATGCCTGGTGCACGCTGGATGGCCTGATCCTCAATGCCGGAACCACTGACTATCTGTCGGATGATCTGGCGGACAGCGAGCTGATCGAGGCGATCGTCACCAGCAACCAGCTAGCGGGGGAGCACTGCCTGGCCAGTGCATTGCCTTTGCTGGCCAAGGGTCACTCGCCGCAGGTGATGGCGGTGTTCAACCGTTATTCGGCGCTGCAGCTGTATGCCCCAACCCAGGTGACAGCGGGCTGGAACAACATGCCGCAGTGGATGCGCGAGCAGCGTCAGGCGCTGAGGGATCATGGGATCGGGTTGACAGTAGTGGGGCCGCAGTCGTTGAAAACACCGGTTACGCCGGCACCTGCGATACCAGAGGAATGGACACCGCACAGTGCGGCAGATGTTCTGCTGCAGCGCTGGCCGCAGGCTGAACCAGAGCTGGTGCTGGAAACCCTGGACCTTACTAGCTTGTGGCCCCTTTCGCGCCGATAGCGGAAATAGGCGTCGTCTCCTTCGCGGGCAAGCCCGCGAAGGAGACGATACGGGAGAAATCAGAGCGCCATGCGGTAATGCAGGCTGTAGCTCTCCACCCCATCGTTAGGTTCTTTGATACCCGCGTTGGAATAGTGAATCGCCCGAACCCCGATCTCGTGCCCCCCGGCAAAGCGCAAACCAAAGCCGATGCGGTCTTCGAACTGGAACGACGAGCCCAGCTCGTTGCTTTCCAGCTCGGTACTGGAGAACGCCGCAACACCGATCCCTGCCTCGATATAGGGCTTCACCGATTCCCCGGCAAACTCGTAGACGAACACCGGTGCGAACGACAGGCTGTGGTTGCTCGCCGTCTCGTCGCCATCCCAATAGGTGTACGCGCCATCCCAGTAGCCGGTCAGCCGACCGACGCTGGTCTGCCACCAGCTGGCATCCCAGTTCGATTGCAGCCCCAGCCGGTAAACCATGGTCGAGTCACCGGTCTGCCCCGCCGAGAACGACACATCGGCGGCCTGCGCCGATGCTGCCTGCCCCAAAACAAAAGCGGCAGCCGCCGCCAAGCCCAGCAGTTTCTTCATGAGAAACATCCTTCTTCCTGATGCTGTTATTAGTGTCCGCCTCATGTCAGGCAAGCGGTAGAAAGCAGAAGTAGAACGATAGTTCAGCTGTTTTTCACGTTTTTTTCACAACGGAAAGCTTTGCACATCGTCGGCCTTATGCCACAGCACAGGTAGGATATTTCTGAGAGATTGCGGATCGGCGCTGGTCCAGAAGCGGGTATCGCGGGCCGGGCCTTCGGCCAGCAAATCACTCGCGCCCAGCAGCCGGTGCAGCTGCCGCGCCACCGCAGCGCCGGTGTCGATGACGGCCACATCCGCAGGCACCATGCCGGCCAGCAACGGGCGCAGGAAGGGATAATGGGTGCAGCCGAGGATCAGCGTGTCGCAACCTGCAGCCAGCAGCGGCTGCACGTAGCCCAGCAGCATCTGGCGCAATGCCGGGCTGGCCAGGTCGCCGGTCTCGATCAGCTCGACCAGCCCCGGGCAAGGCTGGGTGATCACCTGCACGTCGCTGGCGAAGCGGTCGAGCAAGGCGGCGAACTTGGCGCTCTGCAGGGTGCCGGTGGTAGCCAGCACCCCCACCACGCCAGAGCGGGTGGCAGCCGCCGCAGGCTTTACCGCAGGCTCCATGCCCACCAGCGGCCACACCGGGTACAACGCGCGCAAATCGGTCACCGCCGCCACCGTGGCAGTGTTGCAGGCCAGCACCATGGCCTTGGCACCCTGCTCATGGAAGAACGCAGCAATATGCCGGCAGCGTTCACGGATATAGCCTGGCGACTTCTCGCCATAGGGGACGTGGCCGCAATCAGCCACGTACAGCAGCGTCTCGTTGGGCAGCAGGCGCTGGATCTCGGCGAGCACCGACAAGCCGCCTACCCCCGAGTCCATCACACCCACCGGCGCCGAGCGCTCAGCCATCGCGTTTGCCGCACACCGCACAGGCCGGGTCACGCTTGACCCGCAATTCGCGAATACGGGTACCGAGCGCATCGATCAGCAGCAGGCGGCCGACCAGCGGTTCACCGAAGCCGGCCAACAGCTTCATTGCCTCCAGCGCCTGCAGGCTGCCGACCAGGCCCACCAGCGGGCCGATCACGCCCGCTTCGCTACAGGTCAGTTCGTCCTCGCTGCCATGCCCGTACAGGCAGTGGTAGCACGGGCTGTAGTCACGCCGTGGGTCGAATACCGACAGCTGCCCTTCCAGGCGGATTGCTGCACCGCTGACCAGCGGTTTGCCGCCGGCCACACAGGCGGCGTTGACCGCCTCGCGGGTAGAGAAATTGTCGGAACAGTCCAGCACCAGGTCGACCGCCGCCACCGCCGCCGCCAGCGAGTCCTGGTCCAGTGCATGCCGGTGCGGAACCAGGCTGATTTCCGGGTTGATCGCCTGCAGGCGCTGCAAGGCCGAGTCGACCTTGCTCATGCCAACGCTGGCACTGTCGTGGATCACCTGGCGTTGCAGGTTGGTCAGGTCAACCGTGTCAAAGTCGGCAAGGTGCAGCTCGCCTACCCCGGCAGCAGCCAGGTACAAGGCTACCGGTGAACCCAGCCCGCCCAGCCCGACGATCAGCGCCTTGCTCTGCTTGAGGCGCAACTGGCCGTCGATGTCGATCTGGGCCAGCAGTACCTGCCGGCTGTAACGCAGCAGCTCTTCATCACTCAGCATGGCAGGCGCCCCAGTGTAATGCGTTCATGGCCGCCCAGGTCGGTGCGGCTGGCCACCTCGATAAAGCCTTGTTCAACCAGCAAGGCGCGTACCGCCGCTGCCTGATCGTAGCCATGTTCCAGCAGCAACCAGCCCCCCGGCAACAGGTGCCCGGGGGCCTGCGCAGCAATCACGCGCAGGTCGTCAAGGCCATCGGCGCCGGCCACCAGCGCGCTGCTGGGCTCGAAGCGCACATCGCCCGCCACCAGGTGCGGGTCTGCAGCGGCGATGTAGGGCGGGTTGCTGACAATCAGGTCGAAACGCTCAGCGGCCAGGCTGTCGAACCAGTGGCTCACCCGCACCTCGGCATTCGCCAGGCCAAGGCGTTTGCGGTTGCGCTCGGCCAGGGCAGCAGCCTCCTCTACCCGGTCAACTGCAGTCACCTGCCAGGCCGGGCGCTCACTGGCCAGGGCCAGGGCGATGGCACCGGTGCCGGTGCCCAGGTCGAGGACCTTGGCTGGCAAGGCAGGTTGCAGCTCAAGGGCCGTCTCGACCAACAGCTCGGTATCCGGCCGCGGGATCAGGGTATGCGGCGCCACTTCGAGGTCGATCTTCCAGAAGCCCTGCTGGCCAAGGATATAGGCCACCGGCTCGCCGCCACGGCGACGCTGCAGATAGCCGGCATAGGTCTGGGCGTCCTCGCTGCTGACGATGCGTTCGGGCCAGGTGTGCAGGTAGCTGCGCGACTTGCCGATGGCCGCAGCCAGCAGCAGTTCGGCATCCAGGCGCTCGGTAGGCGATTCGGGCAACTGCGCGTTGCGCAGCAGGCTGGCGATGATGGTCATCAGTCCCCCAGGGCGGCCAGTTGATCCGCCTGGTATTCGGCCAGCAGCGGTTCGATCACGGCATCCACGCCACCGGCGAGGATGTCGTCCAGCGAGTACAGGGTCAGGTTGATACGGTGATCGGTCACCCGGCCCTGTGGATAATTGTACGTACGGATACGTTCGGAACGGTCACCCGAGCCCACCAGCAGCTTGCGCTCGCTGGCGATGGCATTCTGCGCGGCGCTGGTCTGCATGTCGTTGAGCTTGGCCGACAGCCAGGACATGGCGCGGGCACGGTTCTTGTGCTGCGAACGCTCTTCCTGGCACTCCACCACGATGCCGGTGGGCAAGTGGGTGATACGGATTGCCGAGTCGGTCTTGTTGACGTGCTGGCCGCCGGCGCCGGAAGAGCGGTAGGTGTCTACGCGCAGGTCGGCCGGGTTGATTTCGATCGCCGCCTGTTCGTCGGGCTCGGGCAGTACCGCCACGGTGCACGCGGAGGTGTGGATACGGCCCTGGGATTCAGTTTCCGGCACGCGTTGCACACGGTGTGCACCGGACTCGAACTTGAGCTTGCCGTACACGCTGTCACCTTCGACGCGGGCGATGATTTCCTTGTAGCCGCCGTGCTCGCCCTCGTTTTCCGAGAGGATTTCCAGGCGCCAGCCGCGTTTTTCGGCGTAGCGCGAATACATGCGGAACAAGTCGCCAGAGAAGATCGCCGCCTCGTCGCCACCGGTGCCGGCGCGGATCTCGAGAAACACGTTGCGGCCGTCGTTGGGGTCTTTGGGCAGCAGCATGCGTTGCAGCTGCGCCTCCAGCGTCAGCAGTTGCTCCTTGGCGTCACGCACCTCTTCCACGGCCATTTCGCGCAGGTCCGGGTCACTGTCCTTGAGCAGCGCCTGCGCGCCTTCGAGGTCGTCCTGGACTTTGCGCCACTCTTTATAAGCAGAGTAGACCGGCTCGACCTCGGCATATTCGCGGGAATAGGCGCGAAAGCGCGTCTGGTCGGAAATGACCTCGGCGTCACCAAGCAGGGCGGTGAGTTCTTCGAAGCGGTCCTGGAGGATTTCCAGTTTGTTCAGCAGCGACGCTTTCATTGCGGAGTCTTGTCCGTGGAGCCCTCGTTGAGGGCAAAGAGTTCCTGGGCCATGGCCAGCGCATCGACGCGGCCCTCGGCCGAGAGCTTTTTCAACTGCACGCTGGGCGCATGCAGGAGTTTGTTGGTCAGGCCCCGGGCCAGTTGGGCCAACACGTCCTCGGGGTTGCCGCCGTTGGCCAGCAGGCGCTGGGCCTTTTGCAGTTCTTCATCGCGCAGGCGCTCGCTTTGCTGGCGGTAGGCCTTGAGCACATCCACTGCGGCCAGCTCGCGCAGGCGCACCATGAAGTCTTCGGCGCCCACCGAGACCAGTTCTTCGGCAGCCTGCGCCGCGCCCTGGCGGCTCTTGAGGTTTTCCGCCACCACATCATGCAGGTCGTCGACGGTATACAGGTACACGTCGTCCAGCTCGCCGACTTCTGATTCGATATCGCGTGGCACGGCGATGTCGACCATGAAGATCGGCTTGTGCCGGCGCTGCTTCAGCGCGCTCTCGACCGCGCCCTTGCCCAGAATCGGCAGCTGGCTGGCGGTGGAGCTGATGACGATGTCGCTGTTGGCCAGTTCCTGGGGGATGTCGGCCAGCAACACGGCGTGAGCGCCGAACTGTTCGGCCAGGATACTGGCCCGCTCCAGGGTGCGGTTAGCCACGACGATGCGGCGCACGCCCTGCTCGTGCAGATGACGAGCGACCAGGGTAATGGTTTCGCCGGCGCCGATCAGCAGCGCCTGGCTGCGACCGAGGTCGCTGAAGATCTGCTTGGCCAGGCTGACCGCGGCAAACGCCACCGACACCGGGTTTTCGCCGATCGCGGTGTCGGTGCGCACCTGCTTGGCAGCGCTGAAGGTGGCCTGGAACAGGCGCCCGAGCAACGGGCCGACAGTGCCGGCCTCGCGCGCAACGGCGTAGGCGGACTTCATCTGGCCAAGGATCTGCGGCTCGCCGAGTACCAGCGAGTCCAGGCCCGAGGCCACCCGCATCATGTGCCGGACGGCATCGTGCTCCTCGTGGACGTAGGCGCTGGCGCGCAGCTCGTCCAGGCTGAGCCGATGATAGTCGGCCAGCCATTGCAGCACGGCGTCGGCGGACAGGTGGTCCTGCTCTATATAGAGCTCGCTGCGGTTGCAGGTCGACAGGATCGCCGCTTCGCGGCTGGATGTCAGTCGGCAGAGCTGCTGCAGGGCGTCTACCAGCTGCTCTGGGGTAAACGCCACGCGCTCGCGTACGTCTACCGAGGCAGTCTTATGGTTGATACCAAGTGCAAGAAAGGCCATGCAAGGTCGCTGGTTGTGACGGGAAGCCGATAATTGTCCTCTTTCGCAGGTTTTAGAACAACCACCGTTCGCTATTGCGCTGATAGTCAGGTGGTGCCTCTCAAGGTGTTCGTCCTGGGACCTCTTCGCCGGTGAGAACGAGCGCCGCCCGCGCGGCGCTCGATTTCACCGGCGACAAAGCTGTTGTGGCGGACACCCGGCACAGCCGCCCCGTTACGGAACCCTTCCCCCCCTCAAAGGTCGCAATTAACCAGCCACAGCACAGGTGGGTTTGCCCCCGCGCTTGTGTCATCATGCCCCCACCGCCGGTGAGTCCTCCTATAAGCCTTTCTATGAACAGACCATACGCACTGCTGCTTGCCTTCGCCCTGCTCCAGGGCTGCCAGAGCCTGGCCCCGCAAACGGCCGAGCCTCCCGTTGCCGAAGCCGGCAAGAGCGAGGCGGAAAAGCCCGTGGTGTATGGCTCGTTCAAGCCCGATACATTCTATAGCCTGCTGGTGGCGGAGCTGGCCGGCCAGCGCAACCGCTTCGACATCGCCCTGGCCAACTACACCGACCAAGCGGCAAAAACCCAGGACCCCGGTGTTTCCGAACGTGCCTACCGTATCGCCGAATACCTCGGCGCCGACGAGCCGGCGCTGGACAACGCACTGGTCTGGGCCCGCAACGACCCGCAGAACCTGGACGCCCAGCGCGCCGCCGCCATCCAGCTGGCCCGTGCTGGCCGCTATGACGACTCCATGGCCTACATGGAAAAGGTGCTGCAAGGCCAGGGCGACACCCATTTCGACTTCCTCGCCCTCTCCGCCGCCGAAACCGACCAGAGCACCCGCGACGGTCTGCTGCAAAGCTTCGAGCGGCTGCTGGTGAAGTACCCGGACAACAGCCAGCTGGTATTCGGCAAGGCTCTGCTGCTGAACCAGGACGGCAAGGCCGAACAGGCCCTGGAACTGCTGGAATCGCACCCGCCGCAAAACGGCGAGATCGCCCCGATCCTGCTGCGTGCGCGCCTGCTGCAGACCCTTGACCGCGGCCCGGAGGCCCTGCCATTGCTGCGCGGGGCCATTCGCGACAACCCGGACGACAAGCGTCTGCGCCTGACCTACGCGCGCACCCTGGTCGAACAGGACCGCATCGCCGACGCCAAGGGCGAGTTCCTCAGCCTGGTCCAGCAATACCCCGATGATGACGAGCTGCGCTACTCCCTGGCACTGGTATGCCTGGAGAACAAGGACTGGGACGAAGCCGAAGGCTATCTGCAGGAACTGATCGAACGCGACAGCAACGTCGATGCCGCGCACCTGAACCTGGGCCGCATCCACGAAGAGCGTCACGACCCTGCTGGCGCCCTGCGTGAATACGCCCTGGTCGGCCCAGGCCCCGACTACCTGCCAGCCCAGCTGCGCCAGGCCGACATCCTGATTGCCAACGGCCGCGGCAGCGAAGCCTCGCGGCTGCTCGCCGAGGCCCGCGAAGCCCAGCCGGACTACGCTATCCAGCTGTTCCTGATCGAATCGGAAAGCTACAGCAACAACAACAAGGACGCCCAGGCCAACCAGGTGCTGCAGCAAGCCATCCAGCGCTACCCGGACGACCTCAACCTGCTGTACACCCGCGCCATGCTGGCCGAAAAGCGCGATGACCTGGCGCAGATGGAAAAAGACCTGCGCGCCATCATCACCCGCGAGCCGGAAAATGCCATGGCCCTGAACGCCCTGGGCTACACCCTGGCCGACCGCACCACCCGCTATGCCGAAGCCAAGGCGCTGATCGACAAGGCCCACCAGTTGACCCCGGACGACCCGGCGGTACTCGACAGCCTGGGCTGGGTCAACTACCGCCAAGGCAACCTCGACGCGGCTGAAAGCTACCTGCGCCAGGCCTTTGCCAGCTTCCCCGACCACGAGGTGGCCGCCCACCTGGGTGAAGTGCTATGGGCCAACGGCAAGCGCCGCGAAGCCCGTCAGGTCTGGGCCAAGGGCTTCGACGCCCAGGCCGACAGCCCCATCCTGCGCAAGACCATCCTGCGCCTGACCGGATCCGAGACCCTTTAACGCCATGTTCCTGCGCCATTGCATTACCTTCACCCTGATCGCCCTGCTGGCCGGCTGCGCCGGCTTCGGTAGCCGCGAGGCCCTGCAGGGCCACGGCGACCCGCAACAGTGGCGCGCCCATAAAGAACAACTGAGCAGCCTGGACGGCTGGCAGATCAACGGCAAGGTCGGCATCCGCGCCCCGCGCGACTCCGGCAGCGGCACGCTGTTCTGGCTGCAACGCCAGGACTACTACGACATTCGCCTGGCCGGCCCGCTGGGCCGTGGTGCTGCACGCCTGACCGGTCGCCCCGGCGGCGTGGTGCTGGAAGTGGCCAACCAGGGCCGCTACGAGGCCACCAGCCCGGAAGCCCTGCTGGAAGAGCAGTTGGGCTGGAACCTGCCGGTCTCGCACCTGGTCTGGTGGGTGCGCGGCCTGCCCGCCCCTGACAGCAAGAGCAAGCTGACCCTGGACGGCGACAGCCGCCTGGCCAGCCTGGACCAGGATGGCTGGCAGGTGCAGTACCTGAGCTATACCGAGCAGAACGGTTACTGGCTGCCGGAACGCCTGAAGCTGCACGGCAAGGACCTGGACGTGACCCTGGTAGTGAAAGACTGGCAGCCGCGCCAGCTGGGGCACTGATTGCATGCACACACTTACCCTGCCCGCCCCGGCCAAGCTCAACCTGTGGCTGCACATCATTGGCCGCCGCCCAGACGGCTACCACGAGCTGGAAACTGTGTTCCAGTTTCTCGATCACGGCGACGAACTGAGCTTCGCCTTGCGTGACGACGGCGTCATTCGCCTGCACACCGAGATCGACACGGTTCCCCACGACAGCAACCTGATCGTGCGCGCAGCGCGCCAGCTGCAGGCGCAATCGGGCACCACGCTGGGCGCCGACATCTGGCTGAGCAAGGTATTGCCAATGGGCGGCGGTATCGGCGGCGGCAGCTCGGATGCCGCCACCACCCTGCTGGGCCTTGCCCATCTGTGGCAGCTGGACTGGGACGAAGACCGCCTGGCCGCGCTGGGCCTGGGCCTTGGCGCCGATGTGCCGGTATTCGTGCGCGGCCATGCGGCGTTCGCCCAGGGTGTGGGCGAGCAACTGACCCCGGTCGATCCCGCAGAGCCCTGGTATGTCGTGCTGGTGCCGCAAGTGTCTGTCAGCACAGTAGAAATTTTTTCACATCCACAGTTGACACGTGATTCGCTCCCCCTTAAGATGCGCCCCGTTCCCGAGGGAAACAGTCGAAATGACTGCCAACCGGTGGTAGAGCAGAATTACCCAGAAGTTCGCAATGCGTTGAATTCGCTGGGAAAATTCACTGAAGCTCGGCTAACCGGAACTGGAAGTTGTGTGTTTGGGGCCTTCCCAAGCAAAGCCGAAGCTGATAAAGTTCTGGCCCTTCTTTCAGCGACCCAAACAGGGTTTGTGGCGAAAGGAAGCAATATTTCGATGTTGCATCGCAAGCTGCAAAGTCTGGTCAAGAAGTCGAGCGCATAAGCGTTCGCAGCAACAGATACAGGGGCGTCGCCAAGCGGTAAGGCAGCAGGTTTTGATCCTGCCATGCGTTGGTTCGAATCCAGCCGCCCCTGCCATTTTCCTTATACTCATCCAGGTATACCCTCAGCCTTCAGGTACTGCGCGTGTCCAAGATGATGGTCTTTACGGGGAACGCTAACCCCGATCTGGCTCGGCGTGTCGTACGTCAGCTGCATATCCCTCTCGGTGACGTCTCTGTCGGTAAATTCTCCGACGGCGAGATCAGCACTGAGATCAATGAAAATGTCCGCGGTAAAGACGTCTTCATTATTCAGCCGACTTGTGCCCCGACCAACGATAACCTGATGGAACTGGTAGTGATGGCCGACGCCTTCCGCCGCTCATCAGCATCCCGAATCACCGCCGTGATTCCTTACTTCGGATACGCCCGCCAGGACCGCCGTCCGCGTTCGGCACGTGTAGCCATCAGCGCCAAAGTTGTCGCTGACATGCTCACTGTCGTAGGTATCGACCGTGTACTCACCGTCGACCTGCACGCTGACCAGATCCAGGGTTTCTTCGATATCCCGGTCGACAACATCTACGGCTCGCCCGTACTGGTCGACGATATCGAGGACCAGCGTTTCGAGAACCTGATGATCGTCTCCCCGGACATCGGTGGTGTCGTGCGCGCACGCGCCGTCGCCAAGTCCCTGGGTGTCGATCTGGGTATCATCGACAAGCGCCGCGAAAAGGCTAACCACTCCGAGGTTATGCATATCATCGGCGACGTCGAAGGGCGCACCTGCATCCTGGTAGACGACATGGTCGACACCGCCGGCACCTTGTGCCACGCGGCCAAAGCCCTGAAAGAACACGGCGCTGCAAAGGTTTATGCCTACTGCACGCACCCTGTCCTGTCGGGCCGCGCGATCGAGAACATCGAGAAGTCGGTACTGGACGAGCTGGTGGTGACCAACACCGTTCCGCTGTCCGCCGCTGCTCAGGCCTGTGACCGTATCCGCCAGCTGGATATCGCACCGGTTGTCGCTGAAGCGGTACGCCGCATCAGCAATGAAGAATCAATCAGTGCGATGTTCCGCTAAGCGGAACCCGTATTGATGTGAAGCGCCCCGCCCCAACACGTGTTGGGGCGGGGCTTTTTTGCCATCCCCGTTGGCGCTGGTCGCAAACGCCCTCGGGGGGCTATTTTGGAGAAACAAAATGACTGATTTCATTCTGAACGCACAAGCGCGTACTGACCTGGGGAAAGGTGCGAGCCGCCGCCTGCGTCACGCGCTGAGCATCCCGGCCGTTGTATACGGTGGCGATAAAGAAGCCCAATCCCTGACCATCGTGGCCAAGGAAATCGCCAAGCTGTTCGAAAACGAAGCTGCCTTCAGCCACGTTATCGAACTGAACGTTGACGGCGCCAAGCAGAACGTCGTGGTCAAGGCCATGCAGCGTCACCCGGCCAAAGGCTTCATCATGCACGCCGACTTCGTTCGCGTCGTTGCTGGCCAGAAGCTGACCGCTGTTGTTCCAGTGCACTTCATCAACGAAGAAGCCCCGGTCAAGAAAGGCGGCGAGATCTCGCACGTTGAATCGCAGATCGAAGTTTCCTGCGAAGCCAAAGACCTGCCTGAGTTCATCGAAGTTGACCTGGCCAACGCCGAAATCGGCACCATCATCCACCTGTCGGACCTGAAAGCTCCTAAAGGCGTAGAGTTCGTAGCTCTGGCCCACGGTGATGACAAAGCTGTTGCCAACGTTCACGCTCCACGCGTTGCTCCAGAAGCTGAAGAAGGCGCCGCTGAGTAATCCACTCGCGCGCCGGTGTTGATCGGGTTACAGTGCCGCGCGCCCTGTAACCCAACAACTCCAAGGAAGAGCCCCTGACGTGACCGCCATCCAGTTGATCGTCGGCCTGGGTAACCCCGGCCCCGAATACGAACAGACCCGGCATAACGCAGGGGCTCTTTTCGTTGAACGCATTGCCAGCGCCCAGCGTGTTTCGCTGACCGCTGACAAAAAGTATTTCGGCCTGACGGCTAAGTTCAGCCATCAGGGCAACGACGTTCGTTTGTTGATCCCGACCACCTACATGAACCGTAGCGGCCAGTCCGTGGCGGCCTTGGCCAATTTCTTCCGCATCAAACCGGAAGCGATACTGGTGGCACACGACGAACTCGACCTGCCTCCGGGCGTTGCCAAGCTCAAGCGCGGCGGCGGCCATGGGGGGCACAACGGGCTGCGAGACATCATTGCGCAGCTCGGCAACCAGAACGACTTCTACCGCCTGCGGCTTGGCATAGGCCACCCGGGTGACGCCAAACTGGTCTCCAACTTCGTCCTGGGCCGCGCGCCGCGCGCCGAGCAGGAGAAGCTCGACGCCAGCATCGATTTTGCCCTCGGCGTGCTGCCGGACGTGCTTGCCGGCGACTTCGCCAAGGCGATGCGCGAGCTGCACAGCCAGAAGGCCTGATTTCCTAGAGAGGGGAATATCCATGGGTTTCAATTGCGGCATCGTCGGCCTGCCCAACGTCGGCAAGTCCACCCTGTTCAACGCCCTGACCAAGTCTGGCATCGCGGCGGAGAACTTCCCTTTCTGCACCATCGAGCCAAACAGCGGCATCGTGCCGATGCCCGATGCGCGCCTGGCGGCTCTGGCGGAGATCGTCAAGCCTAACCGCATCCTGCCGACCACCATGGAGTTCGTCGACATCGCCGGCCTGGTGGCCGGTGCCTCGAAGGGCGAAGGCCTGGGCAACAAGTTCCTCGCCAACATCCGCGAGACCGACGCCATTGCCCACGTGGTGCGCTGCTTCGAAGACGAGAACGTGATTCACGTTTCCAACAGCGTCGACCCCAAGCGTGACATCGAGATCATCGACCTCGAGCTGATCTTCGCCGACCTCGACAGCTGCGAGAAGCAGCTGCAGAAGGTTGCGCGCAACGCCAAGGGCGGCGACAAGGAAGCCCTGGCGCAGAAGGCCATCCTCGAAAAGCTGATCCCGCACTTCACCGAAGGCAAGCCGGCGCGCAGCCTGATGAAGCACATGGCTGACGACGAAAAAGCCGTCATCCGTGGTTTCCACCTGCTGACCAGCAAGCCGGTGATGTACATCGCCAACGTCGCCGAAGACGGCTTCGACAATAACCCGCACCTGGACGTGGTCAAGGCCATTGCCGAGGAAGAAGGCGCGGTGGTGGTGCCGGTGTGCAACAAGATCGAAGCGGAAATCGCCGAGCTGGACGACGGTGAAGAGAAGGACATGTTCCTCGAGGCCCTGGGCCTGGAAGAGCCTGGCCTGAACCGCGTGATCCGCGCCGGTTACGAACTGCTGAACCTGCAGACCTACTTCACTGCCGGCGTGCAGGAAGTACGCGCCTGGACCGTTCGCATCGGTGCCACCGCACCGCAGGCGGCCGGTGTCATCCACACCGACTTCGAAAAAGGCTTCATCCGCGCCGAAGTAGTGGCCTATGACGACTTCATCCAGTTCAAGGGTGAAGCCGGTGCCAAGGAAGCCGGTAAATGGCGCCTGGAAGGCAAGGACTACATCGTTAAAGACGGCGATGTGATGCACTTCCGCTTCAACGTCTAAGCGGCAGCCTGCAGTCCCAACAGAACCCCTTGAGGCCCACGCCTCAAGGGGTTTTGTTTTTCTGGATCTGCGAGCGGCCCGGTCCTTGAGCATCTAGACTTCGATCGAGCACTCTCCCGCCAGAGCCCATATCATGCCCGAAACACCTCGTGTCGGCTGGCAACGCTGGTTACCCGGCCTGGCGACCCTGCTCCATTACAACCCTGCCTGGCTGCCCAGGGACATCGCCGCCGGCCTGGTGCTTACCACCATGCTGGTACCGGTGGGTATCGCCTACGCCGAAGCCTCTGGCGTCTCTGGTATCTATGGCCTGTACGCCACCATCATCCCGCTGCTGGCCTATGCCCTGTTCGGCCCCAGCCGCATCCTGGTGCTTGGCCCGGACTCGGCCCTGGCCGCGCCGATCCTGGCGGTAGTGGTGCAATACGCTGCCAGCGACCCGCAACGCGCCATTGCCGTCGCCAGCCTTATGGCCCTGGTGGCGGGAGCTTTCTGCGTGATCGCCGGGCTGTTGCGCCTGGGCTTCATCACCGAGTTGCTGTCCAAGCCTATCCGCTATGGCTACATGAATGGCATCGCACTTACGGTACTGATCAGCCAGTTACCCAAGCTGTTCGGCCTCAAAGTGAACAGCGAGGGCCCCCTGCGCGACCTTTTGCTGCTGGGCCAGGCGTTGCTCAACGGCCAAGGGCACTGGCCAAGCTTCATCGTTGGCGCCGGTAGCCTGATGCTGATCATATTGCTGAAGCCTTTCAAACGCCTGCCGGGCATCCTCATCGCGGTGGTGCTGGCGACGCTGGCGGTGAGCCTGTTCAATCTCGACCAACTGGGCGTCAAGGTACTGGGCCAGTTGCCTCAGGGCCTGCCTAGCCTCGTCTTCCCCTGGGTAACAGACATCGATCTGGTCGAAGTGGTTTTGGGCGGTATTGCCGTAGCGCTGGTGTCGTTCGCCGATACCAGTGTGCTGTCACGCTCCTACGCCGCACGTCTGAAGATGCCCGTGAACCCCAACCAGGAAATGTTCGGCCTGGGTGTAGCCAACCTGGCCTCGGGGCTGTTCCAGGGCATCCCGATCAGCAGCAGCTCGTCGCGTACCCCGGTAGCCGAGGCTGCCGGGGCGCAGACCCAGCTTACCGGTATCATTGGTGCACTGGCGGTCACCCTCCTGCTGCTGCTCGCGCCAGACCTGATGCAGCATCTGCCTAACAGCGCACTGGCGGCAGTGGTGATTGCCGCGGCACTGGGCTTGTTCGAGTTCACCGATCTCAAGCGCATCTTCCGCATGCAACAGTGGGAGTTCTGGCTGTCGTTCACCTGCTTCGTCGGTGTTGCCGTGTTCGGGGCGGTTCCTGGTATATGCATAGCCGTGGTGATTTCGGTTATCGAGTTCCTGTGGGATGGCTGGCGGCCGCACCACGCGGTGCTCGGCCGTGCCGACGGGCTGCGTGGCTACCATGACGTGCAGCGTTATCCACAGGCCCGTCGGATCCCGGGGCTGGTGCTGCTGCGCTGGGACGCGCCGTTGTTCTTTGCCAATGCCGAGCAGTTCCAGAGCACCGTAATGGCGGCGCTGGAAGCATCGCCAACACCGGTGCAGCGACTGGTGATTGCCGCCGAGCCGGTGACCAGCATCGACATCACTTCGGCGGACATGCTGGGCGAGCTGGACCGGGCGCTAGAGGCGCGTGGGGTGGAGTTGCAGTTTGCCGAGATGAAAGACCCGGTGAAGGACAAGATGCGCCGATTCGAGTTGTTCGAGCATATGGGCGAGAAGGCTTTTCACCCCACAGTGGGTGCGGCAGTTGATGCTTACCTGAAGGACACCGGGGTTGACTGGCAGCCGTAGGTTATCCTGCGCAGGTCCGGCGCCGATCGATCCAGATCAGCATGGCACTGGCATACACCGATACCGCCAAAAACAAGGCCATGCGCACCGCAAACGCTTTATACACATCCTGCCCGCCGGCGCTGTCCTGCACCGACTGCCCCAGCAGGATCAGCAGGGTGGTGATGCAGCTGACCCAGAACGCCGGACTCTGCCGGTTCGGCACCGCCTGGTACAACCGTCGCGCCTGCCAGAGAGCAAACAGCAGCACCCACAGAAAGAACATCCACACGTGCACAAACAGGCTCAGCGCCCCCCACAGCAGCATCGCCAACAACCCCGCCAGCAAGGTCGAGCCGATCAGCTCGCGGCTGGCGTGGCGTGCGCGGGTCTCGCCGGCCTGTTGCCCCACGCTCACCGCTTTCATGATCAGCGGCATGTACTGGTCTGGGGCTATCAGCGCCAGCAGAAAGGCAGGCATCACAATCAGCGTGGCACGCAGCGCCACCCAGCTCACATGCTCGCTGCCCAGTAGCGCAGGCGCCGGCTGCGGTGGCGCATTGGCAGGCTCGGGGAACAACGCATGCGCCGCTGCAGAGCCCAACACCGCCAGAAGCATGCCTTTGGCCAGCGCTTCGACCACCGACAGCGCCAAGCTGAAGTCGCTGGTGCCGGCAGCGGCAATCATGGTCAAGCCGATTACCAGCAGGTTGGCCAACAGGCCGTTGCCGCCCTTCAGCGCGTAGCGCAGGGTCAGGAACACCCCCACCCCCACCAGCAACACACCGCTCGCCGGGGCATGACGCAACAGCGGAATCAGCAGCAGCCCGCTGCCACAACTGAGCAGTACCAGCACCGCCAGGGCCGGCGCCGCCTTGAGTGGCAGCGGCTGGCTGCGCGTGGCCAGCAGCAGCACCGCGAACACCGGCGCCAGGATCGGCACCGGCAAACCCATGCCAAAGCTTGCGGCCAAGCACAACGCCACGCCCCAGGCCAGGCGCATGGCACGCAGGCCGCGCAGCTCAATAGGCATAAGATAGCCAGCTCATCAGCCACATGAACATCCGGCCCAGCACGTTCAACGGATTGCCTTCACCGGGCAGCGCCATGACCTCGGCCTGGCCGCCGACCCGCAGCGCGGTCTTGTCCTGCAGCTGGTCGCGCTCCAGTTCGACTATCACTGGAAAGCGTTGCGCCGAACGCAACCACTCGCGGCTGTTCTGCACAGTCGGCAGCGTGCCTGGCGGAGTGCTCTGGCCCACGCTCACGCCGTAGCCAATGCTGCGTATCCGCCCTTTCAGCACGGTGCCGGGCAATGCGTCGAGCACCACCAGCACCGGGGTGCCGGGGCGAAGGCGGCCGAGGTTGTTCTCGGTCATGTCGGCGCTGATCCACACGTCATGAATCGTGATCAGGGTCATCATCGGGCTGCCCGCCCCGACATAGTGGCCAACATCGGTGCGCAGGTCGGTGATCAAACCATTGGCATCGGCGCGCACCACGGTGCGAGCCAGGTCCAGACGGGTTTTTTCCACGTTGGCCGTCGCGCTGCGCAGTTGCGCGTTGTCGGCGTCGGCGCCGCCCTGCTGTTCACGGGCGCGCTCGACTTCGGCACGCGCCGCCGCTACCTGGCTTATGGCCTGGTCGCGCGTTGCCTGGGCGCCTTCCAGCCGACGCACCGATACCGTGCCGGGGTCTTCTTCGATCAACCGCTTGAGGCGCGCGGCGTCCTGCCGCGCCTTGCGCTCGTTGGCCTGGGCCGCCACCAGCGCGGCCTGGGCCGAATCAATGCCAGCGGTACTGGCGCCGATCTGCCGGCGCACGGTATCGAGATCGGCTTCGGCGCGGGCCAGGGCAATGCTGTACTGCTCTTGATCGAGCTCGAACAGTACATCACCCCGGCGCACTTCCTGGTTGTTGCCCACCGCCACGCGTTTGATCTGCCCGGCCACTTCAGCAGCGATCGGAACAACATAGGCCTGCAGCCGGGCCTGCTGGGTGTAGGGTGTAAAACGGTCGGCCAGCAGGTACCAGACCAGACTGACGATGATCAGAACAACTATCCAGCGCATGCCGCGGTCAGGGGCTGGCGGCGTTTGTGCGGCGTCGCTCATTTTGGCTCACCTTGTTCAGGGTTGGCAGCAGCCGGCTCGCTCAGCAGGTCGCCCCAATCGCTACGGTTCTCCATCTGCTGGCGGCTGGCAGGGTCGATCGCCTTGCGCGTGTTGTCCCAGCCGCCCCCCAACGCCTTGTACAGGCTCACCAGGCTACTCACCGCATTGCCTCGACTGACCAGGTAACCATCCTGTTGCTGCAGCAGCAGTTGCTGGGCGTCGAGCACGCGCTGGAAGTCGGCGAAGCCTTCCTGATACTGCGAACTGGCCAGGTTCAACGAACGCTGGGCAGCCTGAGAGGCTTCCTGGCGAATGCTGGCGCTTTGCAGCGAACGCACCAGGCCACTGGCGGCGTCGTCCGCCTCACGGGCGGCTTCGCGCACGCTCTGATGGTACAACTCGATCAATTGTTGCAGACGGGCATCCTCCACGCGGACGGCGTTCTTGCGCCGGCCGTAATCGAAGGGGTTCCAGATCAGGCTCGGGCCTGCGGCGAGCTCGAAGGTGTCGGGCAGGTGACTGGCCGACAACAAGGTCCAGCCGATACTGCCGAGAAGGCTCAGTTGTGGATAAAGGTCCGCCTCGGCCACGCCCACCAGCGCAGATTGCGCCGCCACGGCCTGTTCAGCGGCACGAATGTCCGGCCGCCGTTGCAACAGGCTGGCAGGTACGTCGTGAAGCACGGCGCGGTCCGGCAAAGGCAAAACGCCGTGTTGCGCATCCAGCTGGGGCAGCGGTCCTGGCGGACGACCCAGCAGCGAGCACAGCACGTTGCGCAAGGCATTGAGCTGGTTTTCGAACTCCGGGATGGTGGCCTGGGTGGCCAGATACTGGGTACGCGCCTGTTGCCAGTCCAGTTCGTCATTTTCACCGTGGCGGAACAGCCGTTCGGTGATCTCCAGGCTACGTGCCTGGCGCCGGGCGTTCTGTTGCGCAATATCCAGCCGCGCCTCGGCTGTACGCAGGGCGAAATAGGTGTCAGCCACCTGCGCTCGCAACAGCAGCATGGCGTCGGCGTAGTTGGCCTGGGAGGCGAAATAAACGGCATCAGCGCTTTCGATTGCCCGACTGAATCGGCCCCAGAAGTCGACTTCCCAAGCGATGTCGAAACCGACGCTGGCCTGCCAGAACACCGAGTCACGAGCGCTGGCAGTACCAGACTGGTTCTGCTTCAGGTACAAGCTCTGCGCACTCAACTGCTGCAATTGCGGATAGCGACCGGACTGCACGATGGCCAGTTGGGCGCGGGCTTCAGCGATACGCAGGCCTGCCACGCGCAGGTTGGTGTTATTGGTATCGGCCTCGGAAATCAGCGCGTCCAGCGTCGGGTCGGTGAACACCGCCCACCACTGGCGCAAATCAGGCGCCGCAGCGCTACGCACCGCCTGCTCTAGCAACGGCGTACTCCAGCTACCCAGCCACGGGGTCTGAGGCGCTGCGAAATCCGGCCCGACCCGGGTACACCCCGCCAGCACAATCAGCAGCGCAAGGCCATGCCAGCGGTTGGCCATGGCAAGCTCAGGGCGCAGGTGGCGCCGGCTGCTCCGGCACCTGCAGCGCAACCCATTGCCAGAACAGTACGTAGGTCACGCCCAGGATCACCGGGCCGATGAACAAGCCGATGATGCCTTTGACCACCATGCCGCCCAGAGCCCCGATAAGCACCACTGGCATCGGCACATCAACCCCTCGCCCCAGCAACAGCGGCTTGAGCACGTTGTCGGCCAGCCCGGCGACGAAGGTGTAGATGGCGAAAATCACAGTCGCCACGGTGAAGCCTTCGGCGTTGAACACATAGATGATGACCGGCAGCGTAATCAAGGTAGCCGGTGCCTGGGCAATGCCCAGCATGAGGATGACAATGGCCAGCATCCCGGCCCCGGGGACGCCCTTCACTACAAAACCGACACCGATCAGCAGCATCTGAATAAAGGCAATGCCGATCACGCCTTGCGCCACTGCGCGTATGGTAGCCGTGCACAGTCTGGCCAGCGGCTTGCCACGCTCTTCGCCCGATACCCGCATGGCGATGCGCTGCGCTGCAACTTCGCCACGCTCACCAAAAGCCATGAGCACCCCAGAAATGATTATTGCTCCGATAAACAGCAGGAAGGCCCCGCCAGCACTGGCTGCAGCCCCCAGCAGGGTAAGCCCGGCGCCCTTGAGCTGGGGCATCCATTGGTTCAGGACGCTGGCCATGTTCTGGGAGGCGGCCAGCCAGAGCGCATGCACCTTCGGCCCGATCAGCGGCCAGGCAGCCACCGACTCAGGGGGTGAAGGCACACTCCAGGCACCGCTCCTGAGCAGGCCCACCATGCTGTCCACCGACTCACCGATGGACATCACTACCAGGTAGATCGGCACCAACAACACCAACAGCAGCAGCACCACCACCAGTGTCGCTGCATAGCCGTGCTTGAGCCCGGTGCGGTGCTGAAGGCGACGATGCAGTGGGTACAAGGTAATCGCCAGAATCATCGCCCACAGCATCAACTCCAGGAATGGCTGGAACGTCTGGAAGGCGAACACCACCAGAGCAGCCACCAGGCCAGCCTTGATGAGTACATCGAGCAACCCCCGTGACAGATTGCTGTCCAGCTTGAAACTCGGCTGCATGGATCACCTCCGAACACTCAGTGCGCCGCATGGCGCGGTCAGTGGCCCGTTTCAGGGCTTGGCTGCGCAGGGTTGTCATCACGCAACTGCCGGGCCAGGGCCATCATCACCAAGGGCACCACGGCCATCGACAAGGTGATGGCCAGTACCAGCAGATCGTGCACTTGCTGCGTCAGCACCTGATGGTCAAGCGCCAGCTTGAACACCACGAACGCAAACTCCCCGCCAGACGCCAGCACCACCGCCAGGCACAAGGCCTGGGCCCTGTTGAGCCCGCCCGCCGTGCGTGCCAGCCCAAACAGCAGGGGTAACTTGACTGCCACCAGCAACAATGTCAGACCCAACACTATCAGCGGCATGCCAAACAGCAGCCGCAGGTCGGCACTCATGCCGACACCGACGAAAAACAGCCCGAGGAGCAGGCCTTTGAGCGGCTCGATCTGGGTTTCCAGCTCATGTCGAAACGGCGAATCTGCCATCAGCACGCCAGCCAGGAAGGCGCCCAGCGCCATCGACACCCCCACATGCTCCATAAGCCAGGCCGCCCCCAGCACCACCAGCAACGCGGTAGCCGTCGACAGCTCTGGCAAACCCGAGCCGACCGTCCATTTGAAGACCGGGGTGAACAGGTAGCGGCCGAACACGATCAGCACGCCAATACCGGCCAATACCGCGAGCACCGGCCAGCCACGTTCTTCGGCGGCACTGCTATCCCCCCCCAGCATTGGCACCACGGCAATCAGTGGAATGGCAGCAATGTCCTGGAACAACAGAATTGCCACGGCCAGGCGCCCGTGTGGCTTGCCCAGGTCCTTGCGCTCGGCCAGTACCTGCAGGCCAAAGGCCGTGGATGACAAGGCCAGGCCCAGCCCCAGCACGATTGCAGCCGCCTTTGATTGGTCAAACAGGAAATAGGCGCACAGCCCCAGTAGCAGTGCCGTCAGGCCCACCTGCAATGTGCCAACGCCAAACAACGCCCGGCGCATGGTCCACAAGCGCCTGGGGGAAAGCTCAAGGCCAATGACGAACAACAGCATGACCACACCCATCTCCGACAGGCGTGCAACGTTGTCCGGGTTGTTCAGCAGGCCAAGCACCGAGGGCCCGATCAGCATACCGGCCAACAGATAGCCGGGGACTGCGCCCATTTTCAACCGCTGCGCAAGCGGCACAAGAAGCACCACAGCCAACAGGAACACCACTGTCGCCTGCAGCAAGCTGCCGTCATGTGGCATAGACTCGCACCCTCGCTATTGCCCGCAAGGGCGGGATCAGAAACGCTCTTCGACCGCTTTGAACGGGTAGGCCAAGGGCTGGTATTTGCCGATCTTGCCGCGTTTGGGCAGCTTCACGATCTGCTCGCGGGTGATGTCCTTGTAGGGAATGCGCGTCAGCATGTGGCTGATGATGTTCAGCCGGGCGCGGCGCTTGTCGTTGGAATGGGCTACGAACCACGGCGCCCATGACGAGTCGGAGGCGGCGAACATGTCGTCGCGGGCCTTGGTGTAGGCATCCCAGCGGGTATACGACTTGAGGTCCATCGGCGACAGCTTCCATAGCTTGCGGCCGTCGTTGATGCGGTCCTGCAGGCGGCGGGTCTGCTCTTCGGCGCTGACTTCAAGCCAGTATTTGACAAGAATGATGCCCGACTCGACCATCATCTTCTCGAACAGCGGCACCACACTGAGGAACTTGCTGGCCTGCTCATCGCTGCAAAAACCCATCACCCGCTCGACACCGGCGCGGTTGTACCAGCTGCGGTCGAAGATCACCACTTCGCCTGCTGCGGGCAGGTGGCCCAGGTAGCGTTGCACGTACATCTGGGTTTTTTCCCGCTCGGTCGGAGCCGGCAGCGCCACTACGCGAAACACCCGGGGGCTGACGCGCTCGGTGATGGCCTTGATGGTGCCGCCCTTGCCTGCACCGTCGCGGCCTTCGAAGACAATGCACACCTTCAAGCCCTTGGCCACCACCCACTCCTGCAGCTTGACCAGCTCGACATGCAGGGGCTTGAGCGCTTTTTCGTAAGCCTTGCCACCCAGTTTCTCGTGCTGGTCCTGGGTGGCTTTTTTCCTTGATGGCTTCGACATGTCCCTCTCCACAGGGCGAATGAAGAGTCAGTATGGTTGATCCATGGCAGTTTGCTGCTTCGCTTGCCGTGCCGGCATCAGGGGAGATGGCGGAAAGGTTGCTGAATATTGATTGCAGCAGATGACAGGTGCTCTGCAAAAGCACCTGAAAGTCCTGATGCAATCCCTGTGGGATCGCCGCACCGCCGCTCCCACAAGGATTGTTGTTGGGCTCAACAGCGGCTTCTGGTCGATGGCCGCCCCAGAGCAGTGGCCGTATTTGAGTTTTTCGCTAACGAGCCTACTTTGTAACGCGCCGATACCGCTGCTTGGGACTACGAGGAGAATCAGGGTCTGTCATCTCGATCAATCCAGCAGCGAGGGCCGGGTGCAAGTAACTCTTGCGGAATGTGGCCCGGTGCGAAAGACCCAGCTGTTGCATAAGCTCCCCGGCCTTCAAGGCGATACCCACAGGCATTACATTCAAGAGAGTCGCTACTTGGTCGGTTACTTGGTCGGTTACTTGGTCGGTCGCTGGATTGCTTGGTGTGTAACTGCCACAAAATGATTACCACGACCGCGCTCACCTTGATCCAGGGACATCACGGGGTAATGGAAGCGCGCCCATCACTTCACAAATTCCTGAACTGATTATTTGCCCCCAGCGATTTTTCCCCTCGCCCACCGCCACCAGAATCGCTTCACCACAATCACAAAAACCGTGAGGCCACTCCCGTGGACCAGACACTCCAGGTACGGCAAGCCGCCGCTGCCCTCGTTGCCGCGTTTGCCAGCAACGACACCGCCCGCTATTTCGCCTGCTTCAGCGAAGACGCCACGTTCCTTGTCCACACCTTGCCGCAACCGCTGCTGTCGCGCCGTGCCTACGAGCAGCTCTGGGCCCAGTGGCAGGCAGAGGGCTTTGCAGTGCTGGCCTGCGAGTCGGGTAATGCCCATGTGAGCCTGCAAGGGGACGTGGCCATCTTCATGCACGATGTAGCCACGCATATCCGCATCGCCGGTGAAGACCACCAGTTGAGCGAGCGCGAGACTATCGTCTTCCGCCGCCAGGGTGAGCAGTGGCTCGCCTGCCACGAGCACCTGTCGGTCGCATCACCAGCCTGATCGTTGTTTCTAGCGGCCTTGCCGCCCTGCCATCGCACCCACAACAAGGCCCGCGCACTGCGCCGGCCCACAACAACCGCGCTGGAGCATCACCATGAGCCACTCGACCGGTATCGAGACCAATGGCGTCGAACAGATCCCCGACGATCAACGCGACGCCGCCCCGCTGGACCTGTTCCGCCTGATCTTCGGCGGCGCCAATACCTTTGCCACAGCCGTGCTGGGCAGCTTCCCGGTACTGTTCGGGCTGTCGTTCCAGGCGGGCGTGTGGGCGATCTTGCTCGGCGTCGCCGTGGGTGCGCTGATTCTCGCGCCAATGGGCCTGTTCGGGGCAATCAACGGCACCAACAACGCCGTGTCGTCTGGCGCACACTTTGGTGTGCACGGGCGTATCGTCGGCTCGTTCCTGTCGCTGCTCACTGCGGTGGCGTTCTTTTCGTTGTCGGTGTGGAGCTCGGGTGATGCCTTGGTCGGCGGTGCCAAGCGCCTGGCCGGCCTGCCGGAAACCGACCTGACCCTGGGCCTGGCCTATGGCTTGTTCGCCGTGCTGGTGCTGGTGGTGTGCATCTTCGGCTTCCGTTTCATGTTGTGGGTCAACAAGATTGCCGTGTGGGCCTCGAGCCTGCTGTTCCTGCTGGGCATTGTCGCCTTCGCCGGGCCGTTCGATGCCGGCTATGCGGGCAGCGTCAACCTAGGCCAGGCGGGCTTCTGGGCAGCCTTCGTCGGCGCGGCGATCCTGGCCATGAGCAACCCGGTTTCGTTCGGCGCTTTTCTTGGCGACTGGTCACGCTATATCCCGCGTGAAACGCCCAAGGCGCGCATCATGCTGGCAGTAGTTGCAGCGCAGGGTGCGACGCTGATCCCGTTTCTGTTCGGCCTGTGCACCGCCACCCTGGTAGCCACCCACGCACCGGACTACATCGCCGCCAACAACTATGTCGGCGGCCTGCTGGCGGTAGCACCGAGCTGGTTCTTCCTGCCGGTATGCCTGATTGCGGTGATCGGCGGCATGTCCACCGGCACCACCGCGCTGTATGGCACTGGCCTGGACATGTCGAGCGTGTTCCCGCGTTTGCTCAGCCGTGCCGGCGCCACATTGCTGATCGGCGTGCTGGCAATCGGCTTCATCTTCGTTGGCCGCTTCACCTTCAACCTGGTGCAGAGCGTGTCGACCTTCGCCGTGCTGATCATCACCTGCACCAGCCCGTGGATGGTGATCATGATTCTCGGGCTGATCACCCGCCGCGGTTTCTACCATGCCGATGACTTGCAGGTGTTTACCCGCGGCCAGCGCGGCGGCCACTACTGGTTCCTGCATGGCTGGAACTGGCGCGGCATGGGCGCATGGCTGCCCAGCGCAGCGGTCGGCCTGTGCTTCGTCAACCTGCCGGGGCAGTTCGTCGGCCCGCTGGGCGACCTGGCCGGCGGCATCGACGTGAGCCTGCCGGTAACCCTGGGGCTGGCCGGCGTGCTGTACCTGCTGCTGCTCAACCTTTTCCCTGAACCTGCTGGCGTGTATGGCCCCCGTGGGCCGCGTTGGGTGCGCTGCAAAAGCACTGCGCACACGCCGGTAACCACTGCCGAAATGGCCTGACTGGAAACCGACCATGACCACTTCCCACTACATTGCCGGCCGCTGGGTCGAAGGCCAGGGCAGCGACTGCATCAGCGTCAACGACCCTGCGCTCGGGCTGCCCTTTGCTGAATTCATGGCCGCGAGCGTGGCCCAGGTCGACCAGGCCGTGGCTGCCGCCCGTGGCGCCCTGCCCGCCTGGAAGAACACCAGCGCCAGCGAGCGCGCTGCCTGCTTGCGCGGGTTTGCCGAGCAGCTGGGGCAGCGTCGCGAAGCGTTGATTGCGTTGCAGATGCGCAACAACGGCAAGCCACGCCATGAGGCGGAAATTGACCTGGACGACGCCATCGCCACGTTCGCCTACTACGCCGAACTGGCCGAACAGCTACCGTCGAAAAACCGTGACGTGCCACTGGCTGCGCCGGGCTTCACGGCGCGCACACGCCTGGAGCCGGTAGGCGTGGTCGGGCTGATCGTGCCGTGGAACTTCCCGTTGGTGACCAGCGCCTGGAAGCTCGCTCCGGCCCTGGCCGCGGGTTGCACCGTGGTGCTCAAGCCCTCGGAAGTTACCCCACTGATCGAACTAGCCTACGGCCAGATCGCCGACGCGATTGGCCTGCCGGCAGGCGTGGTGAACATCGTCAACGGCAAGGCCGAAACCGGCGCTGCGCTAAGCAGCCACAACGGCCTGGACAAGCTGTCGTTCACCGGCAGCAACAGTGTCGGCAGCCAGGTGATGCGCAGCGCATCGGCGCAGTGCCGGCCAGTGACACTGGAGCTGGGCGGCAAGTCGGCGATCGTGGTGTTCGATGATTGTGATGTCGACCAGGCGGTGGCGTGGATCGTCGCCGGTATCAGCTGGAACGCCGGGCAGATGTGCTCGGCCACGTCGCGGCTGCTGGTGCAGGACGGCATTGCCGATGCATTGCTGCCGCGTTTGCAGGCCGCACTGGAACAGCTACGGGTGGGCAACCCGCTGACCGAGGAAGTCGACATGGGGCCGCTGACCAGCCAGGCGCAGTGGCTGAAAGTGGCCAGCTACTTTGCCACGGCGCGGGAAGAAGGCTTGCGCTGCCTGGCCGGTGGCAAGGCGCTGGACCGTGAGGGCTGGTTCGTCAGCCCGACGTTGTACACCGATGTGCCCAAGGGCAGCCGCCTGTGGAGCGAGGAAATCTTCGGCCCGGTGCTGTGCGCACGGCGCTTCGCTACCGAGGAGCAGGCGATTGCCGAAGCCAACGACAGCCGCTTCGGGCTGGTGGCTACCGTGTGCTCTGCCGACCTGGAACGCGCCGAGCGGGTGGCCGACGCGCTGGAAGTTGGCCATGTGTGGATCAACTCGGTGCAGGCGGTGTTCGTCGAGACCTCGTGGGGCGGCACCAAGGGCAGTGGAATCGGGCGGGAGCTCGGGCCTTGGGGCCTGGCGGCCTATCAGTCGGTCAAGCATGTGACGCGGTGCCTCGGCTGATTATTTCAGCGACATCATCATCGTCTTGGGTGACAGCTCGGGGCAGAGGCGGAAGCCAGCATTTTTGGCATAGAACTTCTCCAGCCGCTCGCTAAGGGGATGCACGATCATCGCGACGCAGCCCACGACCTCCGAGGCGGCCAGTGCTCGTTCGATCGCATCCTGCAGGAGGTCGGTTGCCACACCCTGCCCCGCAGCCTGGCGGGTTACACCCATGCGCCCCAATACGACCACCGGCAGGTGGTCAGGCGCATTGCGGCGCAGGCGAGCCGATACACCGTGGCCCCGTGCCACAGACCCATTCGACAACGTGTAAAAACCAGCGACGGCGTTGGTGCCTGCAAAACAGCTGACATAGACCACCGCGTGCTTGGCATGCTGGGCCTTCAGTGCCTTGTCCCACAAGTAGCTGTTGATGGAAGCTTCCCCACAATCGAACTGGCCAAGGTCATGGTCCGCGTTCAACACTTGTGGAGCACTCAGCGCCAGCGCTTCGGCCTTGCCAGCAGCTTCTTCACGCATTCGTTGCTCCTGATAGGGTTGTCTTCCAGTGCCTGGGTGAATGCGTCATAGGCTTGTTCATCAAGCAGGAACAAGCGTTGCTCCATGAGCACTTCCTCGGCCCGCTTGCAGGCAGCTTCAAGCACAAAGCTGGTGCGATCACCGCCAACAACTTCAACTGCAGCGTCGATCAGGTCGCGGCGATGCTCGGCAACCCTCATGTTCAATGGCACCGTTTTGCTGCGGTCCCGTGTATGCACTTCACCCATGGATGACTCCTCGCCCGTACCACGCGGGCCACCAGATCGACCCATTCTGTCGATTAGGCAAAGCCTACGAAAGCGTAACGCAAATGTATAGCTGTAAATCACTTTGCGTTACGAACGGTCATCCAGTTCCGGGGAGCGACGCCAGGTCTGTGCGAGCAGGTTCACCCGCGAAGAGCCAGACCAGGAAACACAAACCTCTGTCCCGCGTGACTTTCCCCTTCCCGCGCAAAGTCCCACTTCCTGGTACCCCCACAATCACAACACCAGGTCGGACCACCCATGCACCCTCATCGCACCGCCTTGCACAACGAACTGCACGCCCGCCCGTCGCTGTACTTCGACGGCCCGGCGCATGTCTTCCACCTGGCCCTGCTCGGCGGCGATGCTGCCTGTACGGCGCTGCTGCAACGTTGCTGCCCGGATGCCGTGGACACCGCAGCCGCCCAAGGCATCACCTGCCTCAATGGCCAGCCGTTCAAGTGGGAAAGGCACACCGAGTTCTTCACCCTGACGCTGGTGGTGCCCTGCACTGCCGCCGGCACTGAGTGGCAGGCCCTACCCTCGATCCTGGTCGACGCTATCGCCCCGCAAGCTGCGCAGGTGATCAACGCCGTGCAGATACTGGTACGCGATGAACAGGACCTGGACCTGGCCCCCTACGGTTTCAAGGACCCCTGCGGTTCATGCGTAGGCGGTGGTGACGCGGTGGTGTGGAGCGATTTCCGCCTGACCGAAGACGGCAGCAACCGCTTGCTGTTCATCAACCGCCGCCTCAATGCCTACCGCCAGGGCCGCATGATTCGCCGCCTGCTGGAAATCGAGACCTACCGCATGATGGCCTCGCTGACGCTGACCACGGCCAAGCAGTTGAGCCAGGAACTGGATGCCTTCGACAAGACCCTGGTCAGCCTGTCGGAGCGCAGCGCCGGCGGGGACGGCCATGACTCCAAAGGGTTGCTGGACGCCATCGCCCACCTGTCACGCCAGGTGGTCAGCCGCACAGTCAGAACCCGCCACCGCTTCGGTGCCACCCAGGCGTATGCGCAACTGGTGTTCGAGCGCCTGGGCGAACTGCGCGAAAGCCACGTGGGCGACTGCCAGCGCCTGGGGGTGTTCATCGAGCGCCGATTCAAGCCCACCGTGCGCTACTGCGCGGCCACCGAACAGCGGCTGGAGCAGTTGGCGAAGAATGTGGCCAACCTGGGCGACCTGTTGCAGGCGCGGGTGCAGGTGGAAATGGAAGAACAGAATGCCGGGATCTTGCGCAGCCTCAATACCCGGGCCGATGCCCAGGTGAAGATCCAGCGGGCAGTGGAGGGGCTGTCGATCATTGCCATCACCTACTACCTGCTGAACCTGTTCAAGTTGCTGTATGGCGGGTTGAATGTGCTGGGGCTGGGGTTGACGGCGCGTGACGGCTTGATGGCCATGGCGCCGCCGGTTTTGCTGGTGCTGCTGGTGATTCTGCTGAGGATCAGGCAGGCCAAGCAGCATTGAAGCCGGGGGCGCTTGGCGCCCCAGGCATTTACACCGGCTCGTCAGCCGGCCGCCCGCCCTCTTGCACCAGCACCATGCTCTGCGGCGAGGACAGGGCGATCCCCTCGTCACGCAACCGGCCAAGGATGGTGAACAGCAGATCGCTGCGGGTACCGGAGACCTGCCGCGGCCCCGCCACGTAGCCACTTACGCCGATCACCATGCCGCTTGCAGTCAGGTCCTTGAACGACACCGAAGTAGCCGGCGCATCCAGAATCGCCTCATGCTCGTGGTACGCCGCCAGCAGCAGTTCACGTACCCGATTGGCATCGGTCTCCAATGGCAAGGTCAGGGTAATGCCGACCACACCCAGCGCATTGCCCATGGTCACGTTGCGCACGTTCTGCGAAATGAACTGCGAGTTGGGCACGATCACCGTCGAACGGTCGGACATCTGGATCTCGGTGGCGCGCACGTTGATGCGGCGGATATCGCCCTCGACGCCGGCCAGACTGACCCAGTCGCCCACCTTCACCGGGCGCTCGGTCAGCAGGATCAAGCCGGAGATGAAGTTCTGCACGATCTGCTGCAAGCCGAAACCGATACCCACCGACAGGGCACTGACCACCCAGGTCAGGCTGGTGAGGTTGATGCGCAGGGTCGACATCACCAGCATGGCCAGGAACAGGAAGCCCAGGTAACCCACCAGGGTCACCAGCGAGGCGCGCATGCCAGCATCCATGTCGGTTTCCGGCAGCAGGCGCTCGCTCAGCCAGCGCTTGACCACACGGATGCCGAACAGGCCACCGAAGAACATCACCAGCGCCAGCAGAATGTCCTGGGGCACGATATTCAGGTTGCCGAGCACCTTGCCACCGGTGCCGTCCCAGTCACCCAGGCTGAGCAGCAATTCACCCGGGCTGGTACCCGACGGCATCAGTGCCAGCAACAAGGCCAGGAACAGCAGCACCGTACGGCCGATACCGGCAAGAATGGTGCTGGCCTGCGCCTGGTGGCGCGGCGCCAGGCCCAGGCTTGACGCCAGTGCCAGGCCACCTGGCTGCCGTGGTGACAGCAGGGTTTCGCAGAGGTCGCCCAAGAAGGTGGTCAGCAGGTAGGCACAGGTGGCTACCAGGCTTACCCACAGCAACTTGGCAGTCAGGAAGTAGGCAAGCGTGAGGTAGCCGGTGAGCAGCGCCAGCAAGATCAGCACCAGCCACACCACCATCACGAACGGGATCAGCCCCGCCAGGCCAGTGGGGCGCTCCAGGTCATGCTTGCGCAGGGTACGCCGGTAACGCAGCAAGGCGACCGCAAAAATGATCGCAACCACCAGCGCGGTCACGCCGTTGACGGCCACCGTCAGCGCCAGGCTGGCGCCGATCACGCTGTTGATACGCTCCAGGGTCACCATCACCATCAGCGCCAGGGCCAGCAACTTGGGGAACCAGCCCAGTGCCGTGGCCACTTCGTCGTGAATGGCGGGCAGGCGCCAGGACGGGCGTTGCAGCATCAACATGGCGCGGCCAAGCCCGGTGATGAAGGCGCTGAACACCACCAGCGTGAGCACGTGGTTGGTCAGGCTGGCAATGTCCGAGCCCAGCTCGGCGCTGCTTTCAAGGCCCCAACGCAGCAACGACACAGAGCCCGCAATGGTGCCCAGGGTTGCCAGGCTGACACCCAGCGCCAGGGCACTGCGGCGCAACCGGCCTTCGGGCAGCCAGCGCACCATGGCATGGGCCAGCGAGCGCTCGATCAAGCCTCGCACCACAGTCCACACCAGGATCGCCGCCACCAGGCTGGCGATGAACACCCAGCGGTGGTCAGCGTTGAAAGCGCTGGCCACGGCGTCGGCCGTTTCGCCACGCAGGTCGCGCAGGCGGGCGACGTCATCCTGGGTGGGGCGGATAATGCTTTGCCAGAACGCCGGGCTCAGCGGCGAGGCTGCGCGACTGGTGATCTGCGAGTTGAACTGGCTGCGGCGCAGGTTGACGATTTGCGTGGACAGGTCACGGGCCGACTGGGTCAGCTTGGTGGCCTGGTCCTGTTGCGCTACCAGGGCCTTTTTCTCGGCTTGCAGCTCTTTGCGCTGCTGAGTCAGGGTGGCGGCCTCGTCCGGTTGCACCGGGCCGATGACCTTGAGCTTGTCATCGAGTTTTTCCACATCGGCAGTGCGCAGGGCACTCAATGCATCGGCCTGGCGCTGAACCTGCACTGCAGCCAGGCGCAGCTGCGCCAGCAGGTCGTCGTTGGCTTCGCTGGTGACACCTTGGCGGATCTGGTCCAGGCGGTCGCTCAGCTGCTCGACGCTGGCGTTCTCATCCAGCGCGGGCGCTTCTGCACTCGCCAGGTTCGACAACGGCGTGGCCGGTGCCGACCAGGCCGGGCTGGCAAGCGCCAGCAGCAGGACCATCAGGGCCATCAGGCCTGGGCAATAACGGGCAAGGCTGGGGCGCCTCATCGAATATTCCTCTTTACAATTCGATTTGGCGGGGGATTCTACGCGGCTTCAGGCAATCAGGAGAGTGCCGTTTCTCGCCTGAGCAGTTGCTGTTTGCGCTCCACGCCCCAGCGGTAGCCGCTGATGTCGCCGTCCCGGCGTACCACCCGGTGGCAGGGAATGGCCACGGCGATGTGATTGGCCGCGCAGGCCATGGCTACCGCACGCACCGCCTTGGGCGCGCCGATGCGCTCGGCGATGTCGGTGTAGCTGACCCGGCTGCCGGCCGGCACCTCGCGCAGGGCTTGCCACACCCGCTCCTGGAAGGCCGTGCCTTGCACATCCAGCGGCAAGGCCAGGCCCAGTGCCGGGGCTTCGACAAAGCCGACCACTTCGGCTACCAGCTGTTCATAGGCGCTGTCGCCACCGATCAGGTGGGCCTTGGGGAACTGATCCTGCAGGTCGTGCAGCAAGGTCTCGGGGTCATCACCGAGCAGGATCGCGCAAATGCCCTTTTCACTCTGGGCCACCAGAATCGCCCCCAGTGAACACTGGCCGAGCGCAAAGTGGATGGTTGCCCCGGCGCCACCTGCGCGGTACTGGCGGGGGCGCATGCCCAGGCGCTGGTCGGCGCTTTCGTAGAAGCGGCTGTTGGAGTTGTAGCCGGAATCGTAGATGGCATCGGTGACCGAGCGCTGGCCGTCTTCCAGATGAGCGCGCAGGCGCCGGGCGCGGAAGGCGGTGGCGTAGGCCTTGGGGGTAAGGCCGGTTTCGGCCTTGAACAGGCGGTGCAGGTGGAAGGCGCTGACGGCCAGTTGCGCGCTGAGCTGGTCAAGGCTGGGCGCCGGGTAGCTGGTTTCAATCAGGCGGCAGGCCCGGGTGACCAACTGGCTGTGGCGAGTGGCGCTGGCCTTTGGGGTAGCCGAGCAACGCTTGCATGCGCGGTAGCCGGCTGCTTCGGCGGCGGCGGGGGTGTCGTAGAACTCGACGTTGCTGCGCTTGGCCAGGCGTGATTTGCAGCTGGGCTGGCAGTAGATGCCGGTGGTGCGCACGGCATAGACGAATTGGCCGGCGGCGGCCGAATCACGGGATTCCACGGCTTGCCAGCGTTGGTCTGGGGTGATGTAAGGGGGCATGGTAAGTGTCCAGATAGAGGGTTGCCTGTGCCGGCCTCTTCGCGGGTGAACCCGCTCCCACAGGGGCCGCGTGTTCTCGCAAGCTGCAGCTCAGGCGCGCCAGAGGTACCAGGCCGCCACGGTACGATACGGCCGCCAGCCGCCGCCCAGCGAGCGCATCTGTGCCGGCGTCGGTGCCTTGTCCAGGCCCTTGAGCCGCCGATATCCCTCGCGCACGCCAAAATCGTCCACGGGCAGGATGTCCGAACGCTCCAGGCTGTAGATAAGCAGCATCTCCACCGTCCACCGCCCTACCCCGCGCAGCGCCACCAGGCGCTCGATCAAGGCCTCGTCGGTCATGCTCAAGGCCTGCTCCCGCGTGGGCACCAGGCCGTCCAGCCGGGCTTGGGCAATGCCCCGGACCGTCGTCAGCTTGCTCGCCGAAAAACCACAAGCGCGCATCGCCTCCGGGGTAACCGCCAACAACTGCTCCGGCTGCGGGAATGGCTGCTGCGGGAACAGCGCCAGCAACCGCCCGAGTATCGCCTCGGCGGCACGGGCATGCAGTTGCTGGTAGGCAATCGCCCGCACCAGCGCCTCGTAAGGCTCACGCCCTGGCGTCGCCTGGTGCAGGCAGGGGCCGATCGCCGCAATGTGCCGCGACCAGTCCGGGTCGATTGCAGCCAGCTGTTCACTGGCTGCGCGATAGGCTGCGGGGGTTAGGTCGGCCAGGATCATGGCATCTCCATCGGGTCGATTGCAGGTCCAGCTTAGCCCAACCGTTCATCGGGGAAACGCCGGTTCTTGCGCGGCTAATTCCTGGCATACCATTGATCGGCACGGTCGTCCCCGCATAGAATTGAGAACTATTCACAATCACATCCATCACGGGACCGGGCCTTCGCGACGATGCAGATCAACGACACGTTCAAGCCGGCCGAGGTCGCCCTGCTCTATCAGTCCCACCACGCCTGGCTGCGCAGCTGGTTGCGCAGCCGGGTCGGTTGCAATGAACACGCGGCAGACCTGGCCCAGGATACCTTCGTGCGCTTGTTGCGTGCTCGCCAGGTGTCACCGCTGAAAGAGCCGCGGGCCTACCTTGGCAGCATCGCCCGCGGCCTGATGATCGACCAGTACCGCCGCCGCGCGCTGGAGCGGGCCTACCAGGAAAGCCTGGCGCACCTGCCCGAGGCCGAAGTGCCCAGCGAAGAGCACCGCCTGATCATCCTCGATAGCCTTGAACGCCTGGACCGGGCCTTGCACCAGCTGAAGCCGCGTGCCCGCCAGGCATTTCTGCTGGCCCAACTCGATGGCTTGAGCATCGCCCAGGTTGCCCAGCAACTGGCGGTGTCCCGGGCCACTGTCGAGCGCGACCTGGCCAAAGCCCTGGGCGTCTGTTACCGGGTGCGTTATGCCGATGCCTGATGGCGCGCCAGCGCAGGCGCAGGTCGACCAGGCCATCGACTGGCTGGTCAAGCTCCGCTTCGACCGCCCCAGCCCGCGTACCGAGCAGCAGTTCCAGCAGTGGCTGGCCAGTCACCCACACAACCCCTTGGCCTGGCAACGGGTCAGCCAGCTCGGCGAGGAACTGGCGGGGCTGCCCAAGGACCTGAGCCGGCGCACCCTGGACGGCAGCCAGCGCCAACGCATCAGCCGCCGCGACCAACTCAAGCTGCTGATGCTGCTGGCCGTGGGCGGCAGCCTGGGCTGGGCCGCACGCGAGCCGTTGGGCCTGCCGGAATTGCTGGCCGACAGCAGCACTGAAACCGGTGAGCGCCGCCAGCTGCAAGGCAGCGACGGCAGCCTTATCCAGCTCAACACTGCCAGCGCCATCGACCTGCGCTACAGCGCCGAGGAACGCCAGTTGCAGCTGGTGCGCGGCGAGGTGAGCCTGGACAGCAACCGCGACGACAACCGCCCGTTCCGCATCGACACCCGCGTCGGCCCGTTGGCCACCCGCGACGGCCAGTTGTTGCTGCGCGAAAACGATCGCGGCCTGCTGCTGGCCGTGCGCCGTGGCGAGGTCACGCTGTTCCCCGCCTCGGCCGCACCCCGGCAGGTGCTGGCCGGCCAGACCTTGCAAGTGTCGGCCAATGGCAGCGTGCAGCCTGTGCAACTGCACAGCGACCCTTGGGGCTGGACCGACGGTGTACTCAGCGTGCGACAGATGCCGCTGGGCGAATTTGTCGCCGAACTTGCACGGTATCGCCCCGGCCTGCTGCGCTGCGCGCCCGAAGTAGCTGGCCTGAAGGTATCCGGTACCTACCAGTTGGCCGACATCGGCGAGATTCTGCACTTGCTTACCCACAGCCTGCCGGTGCGGGTCGACTACCGCACGCGCTACTGGGTGAGCATCAGCGCCGTCTGAACGCTCAGTCCGCCAAGGCTCGCAAGCGCCCCGCGCGCCGGTACGACTGCCGGGCAAAGCACACGAACAGCCCGGCCATCAGTGCCAGCGCCATAGGCAGACCATGCGGCGCCACGCCCATCGCCGCGCCACTGACCAGGGGCCCGACCAGGCTACCTACGCCCCACAGCAAGCCCACGCTGGCGTTGGC
Organism: Pseudomonas sp. 8_5_2; assembly: GCF_059295255.1. Taxonomy (NCBI): domain Bacteria; kingdom Pseudomonadati; phylum Pseudomonadota; class Gammaproteobacteria; order Pseudomonadales; family Pseudomonadaceae; genus Pseudomonas; species Pseudomonas sp. 8_5_2. Next base: position 762,123 of record NZ_CM181238.1, on the reverse strand, counting down.
GGTGACCAGGTCCTGACCCTTGAAGCGCTGCCCGATCAGCACCAGCGCCAGGGTATAGATACCCCCCGCCACCGCGCCCAGCACCACCAGCAGCGGCCACAGCAGCCAGGTCAGCCCCAGCAGCCAGGGCAAACCGATCCCGATCGACATCGCCACCAGCCCGCACACCAGGTGCAGCCCGGTGCGCTCCACCCGGTCGGCCAGCCAGCCCAGCGGCAGCTGGAACAGCATGTCGCCGGCAAACACCACGGTCACCATCAATGCGGCCACACCTACCGCAAAGCCATGACTGGTGGCGTAGACGGGTAGCAGCGACAGCACTACGGCATCGAAGAACGAGAAGAACAGCACGGCCACGCACAAGGCCGGTGCCACCCGAAAGAACCCGGCCAGGCCGAAGCTCTTTTCGCCTTCTTCATGTTCGACATGGTCGTTGGGTACTGTAAACACGATGCACAGCAGCGCCAGACCATAGCAGGCGGTAACCACACCGGTGATCCACGGGCTGTGGGCGCCCAGCACTGCCAGCATGGCCGGGCCGAGCACCTGGAAGCCGGTAAAACTGGTGGCATACAGGGCCATGATCTTGCCGCGGTTGTGTTCCGGGCACAGTTCGTTGACCCACGACTCGCCAAGGATGATGGCGATACCCATGCCAAGCCCCAACCCCAGGCGCAGCAGCGCCAGCAGCCACAGCGAGGCGAACGCCGACTCGAGCAGGGCGATGCTCACCGTGCACAGGCTGAAACACAGCAGATAGATGGTACGCCGGGTGAGATGACGGCAGCAGGCGTCGACCAGGAACGCCGACAGCATCATGCCCGCAGCAGGGATGGCCGAGATGATGCCGATTTCCAGGGTACTCGCCCCTGCCTCATGCAGGCGCAGCGACACCAGCGGCAGGCTGGCCCCGAGGCTGAAGCCCACGACCGAAACGGCGAACAACAGGCCCGCCAGCAAACGCATGTTCATGTACCACTCCTTGCAAACCGAAAAGACGTGCAGACACAGGCGCGCACGCCCAGGTAGCGCGCGACGCAACAGCGCAGATCAGTTCAGGCGAGGTGTGGCGAGAAGGTGAAGGCAAACAGCACGCTGCGGCGGCGCTTGAGCACCGTGTCGCTCGGCCACGCACGACGCAGGGCCTGGAGGGCAGGCTGGTGGGCGTATGGGAGGGACCGGGTACGGCGCATTGCTTGGGCTACTACGCAGGTGGTTGGGAAAACAGACGCGGCACTCTAGGCGAAGGTGGTCAGGTCGTCAATCGTCGGCACCTGGGTGCCTGACCTGCTGTCGCGGACACTGTAGGAGCGGCCTTGTGTCGCGATGGGCTGCGCAGCAGCCCCGGGATTTCAGCTTCGCTGCATAGATCGCCGGGGCCGCTGCGCAGCCCATCGCGACACAAGGCCGCTCCTACAAAGAGCAGATGAGCCGGCGCTTCAGCGCTTGCCGGTATTGGGCAGGAACACCGCCAGCAAGCCGAACAATGGCAGGAACGAGCACAGCCCATACACGTATTCGATGCCACGCAGGTCGGCGACATAGCCCAGCAGCGCAGCGCCAATGCCGCCAAAGCCGAACATCAGCCCGAAGAAGATCCCGGCAATCATGCCCACGCTGCCCGGCACCAGCTCTTGTGCATACACCACGATCGCGGAAAACGCCGAAGCCAGGATGAAGCCGATCACCACGCTCAGCACGGTGGTCCAGAACAGGTCGGCATACGGCAGCGCCAGGGTGAACGGCGTCACGCCCAGGATCGAGAACCAGATCACCGCCTTGCGCCCGATGCGATCACCAATCGGCCCGCCGAAGAAGGTACCCGCCGCCACCGCGCCCAGGAACAGGAACAGGTGCAGCTGCGAGCTGGCCACCGACACATCGAACTTCTCGATCAGGTAGAAGGTGAAGTAGCTGGTGAAGCTGGCCATGTAGAAATACTTGGAGAACACCAGCAGGCCCAGCACGATCAACGCCGCTATTACCCGCCCGCGGGAAATGCCATGAGTTGCCTGTACCGCCTTGCGCGCCTTGGCCTGGTTGAGGTGTTCCTTGTACCAGCCACGCAGCATCAGGGTGACGCCGAGGAAGAACAGCGCCGCCAGGCCGAACCAGGCGACATGGGTCTGGCCGAACGGAATCACGATGGCCGCCGCCAGCAGCGGGCCCAGGGCCGAACCGGTGTTGCCGCCGACCTGGAAGGTAGACTGCGCCAGGCCAAAACGCCCACCCGATGCCAGGCGCGCAATACGCGAGGTTTCCGGGTGGAAGGTTGACGAGCCAATCCCCACCAGCGCCGACGCCAGCAAGATCATCGGGAAGCTGCCGACGAAGGCCAGCATCACGATGCCCACCAGCGTGCACAGGGTGCCCAGCGGCAGCAGGTTGGGCGACGGCCTGCGGTCGGTGAAAAAGCCCACCCAGGGCTGCAGCAGCGATGCGGTGATCTGGAACGTCAGGGTGATCAGGCCGATCTGGGCGAAGCTCAGGTCGTAGTTGGCCTTGAGCATCGGGTAGATCGCCGGCAGCACCGCCTGGATCAGGTCGTTGATCAGATGCGCCAGGGCGCAGAAACCGATGATGCGCATCACCAGCGGCGTGGCCGGGCTCGCTGCTGCGCTGGTGGACGCCGTGGTGGCGCTACTGGTGGCCATGTGCCTGAATCTCCGTCCGCAGTTTGGGATCCGATTATCGGGAAACAAATAGATACATAGCTACCTTTTTTATCCCTCTGTCGTGTCTTACTTGAAAATGGTTCTCAATATAATTAGCATCCTTGACTCATACCCCTGTCATCGTTGGGCAAAACGGCCCTTACCGCGAGCAGACCGATCCCATGAGCCCGATGCCCGCCAAACAGTTCCAGCCCGACCCTCAGCAGGAAGCGCTGGAATGGTTTTCGCTGTTGCGCCAGCCTGGTTGCGATGAAGCCCAGCGCCAGGCCTTCGCCGCCTGGTGCCAGGTGCCCCATAACGCCCAAGCCTACGCCGAGCTGGAAACTTTCTGGCAACAGCTGCAACCAGCACCTGCCCGCCCTCGCCCACAGCAGATAAGCGTGCGCCGCAGCCAGGTGAGCAAGTGGTTGGCACTGGCTTTCCTGCTGGGGGTGGGCGCCGCTGCCTATCTGTACTGGCCGCTGATGCAACGCTTGGCCAGCGAGCTGCACACCGCGGTGGGCGAGCGCCGCAGTACGCGCCTGGCCGACGGCACGACACTGAACCTGGACAGCGCCAGCGCAATGAACGTCGACCTGCGCGGCCGCACCCGCCAGCTGCACCTGGTGCAGGGTCAGGTGTACATTGAAGTGATGCTCGATGGGCGGGCCATGGAAGTGGACGTAGGCAACGCGCGCATCCAGGTGTTCGGCACCCGCCTGCAGGTCGCCCGGCATGCAGGGCATGACGAGCTGGTGGTCCTCAGTGGCAAGGCCATGGTCATCCAGGGTGGTGAGCAGCGCATGGTTTCGACCGGCGAGCGGGTAACCTTCGATGACACCCGCATCGACCCGGTGCAAAAAGCCGACCTGCAAACCGCCGACAGCTGGCGCACTGGGCGCCTGGAAGCCACCGACATGCCACTGGGGCAGGTGCTTGAGCGCCTTGCCGGCTATCAGGGGCAAAGGTTATGGATGATGGATGCACAAGTGGCCCATCGGCGCGTGAGCGGCGATTTCAACCTCGACCGGCCTGCCGCAAGCCTGGAATCGCTGGCTGCGGCCCAGCATCTGCAACTGCAGGGCGTGCTCGGGCACTGGCTGGTAGTGCGCTGAAACCGAACCCGGCCGCTAAGTTTTTGAAAGCGTGCAAATTTTTTTTGAAATGAGTGTTGACAGGGGGGCCGTTCAAGAGAATAATGCGCGCCATCGGCTACATAGCTCAGTTGGTTAGAGCATAGCATTCATAATGCTGGGGTCCGGGGTTCAAGTCCCTGTGTAGCCACCAAACAAGACGAAGGGCTTACCGCAAGGTAAGCCCTTTTTCTTTGCCTGCGATAAAGTATTCAGAACAACGTCCCCTGCTGGCCCAACAAGCATTTCGATCAACGCCCGCTCACGGACCACCCACGGCTGCCGCGCCCAGGCCTGCTCGAATGCAATCGCCCGCTCAACGAATGCCCGTCACCGCCACTGCCAGCCCAAGCCCGATCAACGCCATACCGATAACTCGGTCCACCAATACCTGCCGGTCGATCATGGCCGTGCGCAATGCCGTGCTGGAGAAAAACACTGCCACCAGGCTGAACCACAGCCAATGGGCAACGGACATGAATGCGCCATAGGCAAAAGCCAGTGTCAGCGAGCTGCCGGGTTGTACCACCTGAGTGAAGGCACTGATGACGAACAGCATCGTCTTGGGGTTGAGGGCGTTGGTCAGAAAGCCCGTGCGCAAGGCTTGCAGCACGCTGGCCGTGGATGGTCCGCCAGCCTCCAGGCTGATGCGCCGGGTGTTGGTCAGAGATTTGTAGCCGAGATAGACGAGGTAACCCGCCCCCAGCACCCTCATGGTGAGGAACAGCACCGGGTTGTGGCTGATGATCACGGCAATGCCCAGCACTGTGTACAGCACGTGCACCTGCACCCCCAGGGCAATGCCCACGGCTGCGGCCAGCCCGGCCTTGCGGCCCTGTGCATAACTGCTGCGGGTGACCATGGCAAAGTCGGCGCCGGGGCTGATGACGGCGAGGATGGTAAACAGGGCTACGGCGATGAGTTCGGTCATGTTGAAGCTCTCGATAGGCGATGAAAATGCACAGACGAAGTCATTATCGAGAGCTTAAGGTCCGGTAAAAATCGATTTATAGTGGGGCATATCTGATAGTTTTTCTCACAAAGGTGTAGTGCCTGCTCCCGCCTCTTCGCAGCACAAGGCTCCTCCCACATGGCGATACGAAAACCTGTAGGAGCAGCCTCGTGCTGCGAAGAGGCCGGGCCTGCCAAAACAAGCTCATGAAACTGCCGCCCCTCAACACACTCCGCTATTTCGACATCGCCGCCCGGACCGAGAACTTCGTGCGCGCCGCCGAGCAGCTGCATGTCACCCACGGCGCTGTCAGCCGCCAGGTGCGCCTGCTGGAAGAGAGCCTTGGCGTGGAGCTGTTCGAACGGCGCAACCGCGCCCTGTTCCTGACCCCGGCCGGCCGCGCCCTGCAAGGCACCACCCAGGCCATCTTCGAACAGCTCGAAGGGGCCGTGCAGCACCTGCAGCAGCAGGCCCGGGACAACGTGCTGGTACTGTCCTGCGAACCCACCATTGCCATGCGCTGGCTGATCCCGCGACTGCCCCGCTTCCATGCCGCCCACCCCGACCTGCAGTTGCACCTGGTGGCGGCAGGTGGGCCTCTGGACTTCGCCCGCAGCGGTATCGACCTGGCCATACGCCGCGACGACTTCCACTGGGGCAACCAGCTTTACAGCCTGAAAATCTGCGACGAATGGATCGGCCCCGTGGGCCGCCCTCCTGCCCCCCGCCAACTCGAAGGCCAGCGCCTGCTGCACAGCAGCACCCGCCCCGGCGCCTGGGCCAGCTGGCTACGCCTGAGCGGCCAGCAGGCCATGCACACCCAACGCAGTGACTACGAGCACTTCTACCTGTCGATCCAGGCAGCCAGCGCTGGCCTGGGCCTGGCCATGGCCTCAGCGCTGATGGTGCGCGACGAACTCGACAGCGGGCAGTTGCAGGCACCCTTCGGCTTTGTCCGCGACGGCTCGGCCTACCACCTGCTCAGCCCGCATTCCTTGGACGACAACGGTAAACGCCAGCGCTTCGCCGCCTGGGTGCTGGAGGAATGCGCCAGCTGCCTGGCTCATCTGGGCCTGGCGCAGAACGACGAGTCCGCACTGCCATTGCCACCCCAGGTGCGATAGCCGGCGGTATCGAGGTGGATGCGCCCGGAGGGGTAGCGGCCCAGCCCCATGTTCCAGGCCTGGCCATGCTGCTGCCAGAAACGGCACAGCGGGTTGGGGTCGGCCCAGGCCGGCAGCAGGATATCGACGGCGAAGGCGCGGGTGTGGGCGCTGTTGGCCGCCCCGCTGGCGCACACGTTCAGGCGCGGGTCGCGGTAGGCCGATACCACCTCGAACTGACGCAGCAGGCCCTGGGCAGACAAGGTCTGGATCAGCGACAGTGTCGAGCGCACGGCCGGCCAGTTGCTGGCGGGCGGCACGGCGAAGGGGGACGCATGGCACAGCTTCCAGTCCGAGGCCGAGCGCAACAACTGGTGGATAGGTACAACGCCGTAAAGGCGAGCGTCCACCAGCATTTCCCGGAACGGGCGTGTCTGGTGGTCGCCGGCCCACTGGGCAAACATCCACAGGTCGCGTTCGTCGGCGTGGGCGGTTGCGCTCAATGCCAGACTCAATGCCAGCAGCCTCCACTTGGTACGGCTCATATAGGCTCTCCTGGCCAACTTGATCGACGCTGCCATTCAGTTAAGCGGTTTGGGGCTGACAGGCAGAACGACTACTCCAAAGCCCGCAACCGATACTGCGGGGGCAACTGGGCAAAGCCGCTGATGGTGGTATCCAGGCTTTTCCAGCGCCCGTCCTTGATGCCATAGATGCAGCCATGCACCGACAGTTCCTGGCCGCGATGCCAGGCGTTCTGCACAATGCTGGTGTGGGCCACGTTGGCCACCTGCTGGATCACGTTCAGCTCGCACAGGCGGTCGACCCTGGCTTCTTCGCTGTCCAGTTTGGCCAGCTCGCCGCGCTTTTCGTAATACAAGTCGCGGATCGAGCGTAGCCAGCCATCGATCAACCCCAGCTGGCGGTCCTGCATGGCGGCGCGCACGCCACCGCAGCCGTAGTGGCCGGTGACCAGGATATGCCGCACCTTCAGCACCTCCACCGCATACTGGATCACCGACAGGCAGTTGAGGTCAGTGTGCAGCACCACGTTGGCGACGTTGCGGTGAACGAACAGATCGCCCGGCAGCATGCCGACGATTTCATTGGCCGGCACGCGGGCATCGGAGCAGCCGATCCAGAGAAACTCCGGGGTCTGCTGGCGGGCCAGCTTGGCGAAGAAGTCGGGGTCGCGCTGGTTGATCGCGTCGGCCCAGCGGGCGTTGTTGTCGATCAGTTCCTGCAGGTCATGCATGGTCGTTGCCTCATCAGGGTTTGCCTGGGTAACAGCGCCAAGCCCTGCAAGGTCAATCTTCGAGCAGGGTGCAGGCCATTACCAGGGCGTCTTCACGGCCGCCGGCAACCGGATAGTAGTCGCGGCGGCGGCCGATTTCGTTGAAACCGTAGCGTTCATACAAACGGTAGGCGGACTGGTTGCTGGCGCGCACTTCCAAAAAGCATTCGCGGCCATTGAGCTGGTAGGCCCGGGCCATCAGGTGCTCCAGCAGGCGCAGGCCCATGCCGCAGCCCTGGTTTTCCGGCTTGACGGTGATGTTGAGCAAGTGCGCCTCGTCGATGATCACGTTGATCACCCCGTGGCCCACCTGCTGCTCGCCATCGAACATCAGCCAGACCTCGTACGATTTGAGCGCATCCTGAAAGATTCCGCGGGTCCAGGGATGACTGAACGCGGCATATTCGATCTTCAGTACGGCATCCAGATCCGCCTCGGTCATTGGGCGGAAACTGATCGATTCACTCATTCAACGCTCTTCCAGCGCGCCATCAGCTGGCGCATGGCTTTCCAGACGTCCGCCTTGCGCTGCGGCTCGTCCATCAACAGTTCAAGGCCCGGCAACGCCCAGGCATCGCCCAGGCCATCGAGCTTCAGGGTTTGGTAATAGGCTTGGGCGTCGGCATTGGCGGCAAAGCGCAAGGCTGGCAGGCCGACCAGCCACAGCAAGGTGCAGGGGGCATCCTCCAGGCGGGCCTGGACAAAGCCCTGGACGAAATCGCGCGCGGCCTCGGGGCCCTGATCCATATTGCCGCGCACCAGCAGCGGCCAGCGCACCGGCTCGCCGATGATCTGCGGGGCGTCGGGCAGGCCGGCGGCGCGCAGCATGTCCTTGAGCAGCAGGTAGGACGGGTCGCGGCTCTGGAAGGGCTGGCCGGTGGCCAATTCCACCAATAGCAGGCAGCTGCCGGCGCGCAGCAGTTGCAGCGAGAAGCGCGGTGGCGGCACCGGGGCCGGGCGCGGGGCTGCTGGCTGCTCGTCGGCCTCGACGGGCTTGGCGGCAGGCTTGGGCGCGGTGCCCGGGCGCGGGATCTCGATTTTCGGTCGCTCGCCGGAGCGCGCCTGCGGGGTGGCCGGCGCGTCATTGCTGGCCGGCGCGGGCCGCACATCGAAATCAAGGGCATCGACCGGCGCTATCGGCAACAGCAGCTCGGGCCGCGACGGTGCGGCGAACGGCAGTTCGGCGCGCGGCAGCCAGTGCACCACTTGCATGGCGGACAGGAAGGCGCGGCGACGGGGTTCGGTGAGCAAAGGACGGGTATCCGAGGGGCTAAAACAATTGGCCATTCTAACGCTGTTGGCATTCGAGTGCCGCAACTGGTCGGCGGTTTTTTGTGGCTTGTTCCGGCCCTTTCGCGGGTGAACCCGCTCCCACATGGCCTTGTGCAGTACCTGTGGGAGCGGGTTCACCCGCGAAAGGGCCAGTGAATCCCCTACAAGGTTCAAGGTTATCTCTCATTACAGACCAAGGGGTGAAATCCTCCCCCCCGGATGCAGTACAATCGCCCCCTTTTTCTTGGCAACGAGTCGAAGCCAATGATCGAACCCAAGCGCGTCCTGCGCGCCCTAGCCGAACACTGGGCCCTGATCGAGCCGCTGTGCGAGCGTTTCGACCAAGGCACACTCAGCCTGGTGGAACTGCGCCAGCACGTGGCCCGCCAGCAGCTCGAGAGCACCCCGCAGGACATCACTCAGCTGCTCGACGTGTGGATCCGCCTGGATATCCTGGTCCCGGTGGCCAAGAGCCCGAACCGGTTCGAGCTAAACGCGCAGATCCACGACTTCCTCGCCTACCTGCGCCGCGAACACCGGCTGGGCCTGTGCCTGGAGATCGAAGCCTACCTGCGCCACCTGGAGCGCCTTGCCGGGCACATCCAGGACGCCTTCGACAACCGCGACAGCGACGACCTGGCGCGCCAGCTGCGCCTGCTCGACATGCGCGTGCGCGATGTGCTGAAAAAGCTCGACAACGACGAGCAGGCACTGGTGGCCGTGGCCGAACGGGCCAAGACCAGCAACCGGCAGATTCCGCTGCGCCAGCGCTATGCCGAAGTGCTGGCCACCTGGGACGAGTACGTCGAGCCGATGATCCAGCTGGTCAACGCCGACGGTGCCTTCGAACAGGGCGTGCGCAAGGTCGAGACCGTGCTGCTGAAACTGCTGGGCGAACAGGCGCGCCTGGGCCACCTGGTCGACGACGACATGCTGCTGCGCACCCACGCGCGCATCCTGGAAATGCAGACCAGCGCCCAGCTGACCCTGCGCCATGCCCGCGAACTGCTGCTGCCGCTGCGCGAAGAAGCCCGCCGGCACAACGCCGTAACCCGTGGCGCCGCGCTGGCCCTGTCGGTGATCCGGCGCAAGGGCATCGATGCCGTGCCGCAAGCGGCAATGCCGATGTTCACCCGACCGCAAAGCACCTTCCTCGGTAGCGCCAGCCAGGTCGAAGCCTATGTCTACGCCCTGGCCCGCTTCGAGCCCAAGCCGGCGCGCTTCCCCAAGGCGCACAAGACCCAGTCCGACGCCCTGCCGCGCGCACCGCGTACGGTCAAGGAAATGCTCGAACGCTGCGAACAGGCCCTGCCGCTGCCAGACCTGATGGTCTGGCTGCTGGAACAGGAACCCGAAGGCGCCACCGACGAGCTGCTGTACTGGTTCTCGCGCCTGTCGCGAGAAAAGCGCTTCAGGCGCGAACGCCTCGAGCGGCGCGAGTACACCACCCAGGAACACCTGGTCAGCCTGCGCTCGTTCGCCCTGACCTCCAGCCGCGAAGACGCCACCAGCGCGCCTACCGAACCCACCGCGAGCCCAGCCCATGCATCTTGATCTTTCCGAACTGTCCCAGCTCGCGCCGATCTTCCGCGAGCTGTTCAAAGGTTTCCACGTCAGCCGCCGCGACCCCGAGCTGTACGCCCAGCTGTCGAACTTCCAGGACCAGTACCGCACGTTGTTCAAGGCCCTGGGCTTCGAACTGGTCTGCGACACCCGTGGCTTCTACTACTTCGTGCCGGACATGACCGCCGCGCAGGTCAACAAGACCGCGCAGCGCCTGTCGCTGTTCACCTTCATCCTGGTCGAGCACCTGGCCGACCAGGGCCGCGACCCGATGGCCGTGCTCGACGGCGGCAGCATCGGCCGCGACGAGCTGCCCTCGCTGCTGGACAAGTACCGCGACCTGTTCCTGCAGGCCGAAGTGCAAACGGTCGAAGAGCTGGAAGAAAAGATCCTGCGCCGCATGACCCAGCTCGGCTTCGCCCATGAAGAAGGCGGCATCTACCGCTTCCTGCCGCCGATGCACCGCTTCCTCGACGTGTGCCTGTCGGTGCAGCAGGACCGCGACCTCGCCGCCACCCTGCACAGCGACCTGCCGCTGCCGACCCCGGTGCTGGTCGAGGAACAAAGCGCCGAAGAACTCAACCGCACCGATGACCCGCTCGACCTCACGCCGTTCGAAGGCGACGAAAGTGAAGAGGACGCCCTGGCCCGGGCCATCCGCGAAGAGCAACAGGAGATTGACGCATGAGCCAGGAACGCTACGGCATCCGCCGCTTCGCATTGCTCAACACTGCCGGCTACAGCCTTGGCCTGTTCCCGCTGGAGCACCCGCTGTCGGTATACGGCGCCAACAACCTGGGCAAATCGGCGTCGATCAACGCCCTGCAGTTCCCGATCCTGGCGCGCATGTCGGACATGAGCTTCGGCAAGTACAGCCTCGAGCAGTCGCGCCGCTTCTACTTCGCCAGCGACACCTCGTACATTCTCTGCGAACTGAGCCTGCCCCACGGCCCGCATGTGATCGGCGTGGTCGGGCGCGGTCCGGGCGGCGGTTTCGGCCACCAGTTCTTCGCCTACAAGGGCGAACTGGACCTGGCTCACTACCAGAAGAACGACACCTGCCTGCGCCAGAAAGAGCTGTTCACCAACCTCGAGCGCCTGGGCATCAAGGCCTATGAGCTGAAGCCGGACGAACTGCGCCGACTGCTGGTTGGCGGCCATACTTCGGTGCCGCTGGACCTGACCATGATCCCGCTGCGCTCCACCAGCGAGCAAAGCCTGAAAACCTTCCGCGCACTGTTCATCAACCTGCTGCACATGCGCGAAATCACCGCAGCCAAGCTCAAGCAGCTGTTCCTCGATGCCTTCGAGCACAGCCTGCGTTCGGGCAGCGTCGATTACATCGCCGCCTGCGAAGAGGCCTTCCGTGACGTGCGCCGCATGGAGCAGGACTACAACGCCCTTGTCGCCGCCGGCCCTCTGGTCGAAGCTTTGGCCGGTGGTGTGGCCCAGCGCGATATCCTGCGCGGCAAGCTGCACCGTATCTCGCCGGTGCTCGACACCCTGCTCGGCACCTGGCAGGAATACGCCATGGCGCGCAAGGAGGAGCTGGTCATCCAGTCCGAGCACTACCGTGGCGAGCAGGACCGCCTGCAGAACGACCAGCGCGGCGGCACTCAGGAGCTGATGCGCCTGGAGCGTGAAATCAGCGGCATCCAGCGCTGGCTGGGCGAGCTGTCGGTGCTCAAGCACCGCTTCGCCCTGGTCGATGACGTCAAGGTGCTGGAGCAGCAGCTGCTGGCGGCCAAGGACGCTCACGACGAACTGGCCGGCGCCCTGGCCCAGTCGCGGCAGTTCAGCGCCGAAGACCTGGACGAGCGCGTGCGCGACCTGGAACAACGCCTGAAACAGGTCAAGCAGCAGCTGGACCACGCCGACAACAACAGCTACGCGCGCCTGCGGGAAGAATTTTCGCAGCAGGATGTCGACCGCCTGATGCGCCTGTTCAACGGCGCGCTGTTCAGCCTGCCGCTGGGCGACCGCGGCATCGAGCTGGAAGACAGCGACCTGTGGGTAAAATCCCTGGAAGCGGTGCTGGACGGCTTCAAGGGCGAGCGTTTCGAGGCCCCAGGCCTTTCCATCGACCTGACCCACATCGACCCACCGGCGCTGCAGGCTCTGGCCGATCGCGCCGCCCTGCGCGACCAGAAAGAGCGCCTGGAAAAAGAGCTGAAGCAGCTCAGGACCCAGCAGGCCGTGGCCGCCGACCGCTCCGCCTCCAAGGCGCAGACCGAAACCCTGTACCAGCAGGTGCTGGATGCGCAGAAGGCGCTGGAAGACTTCCGCCGCAGCGAAACCCTGGCCGCTGAAGAGCCGGAGAAGCTGGAACACCTGTCGCAGCTGGAAGCCGCCCAGGACGAGCTCAAGCGCTCCAGCGACGCCTTCACCGAACGCGTCCAGCAACTGTCGGCCAAGCTGCAACTGGTCGGTCGGCAACTCGGCGACCTCGAGTCCAAGCAGCGCACCCTGGAAGACGCCCTGCGCCGTCGTCAGTTGCTGCCGGCCGACCTGCCCTACGGCACGCCGTACATGGAAGCCATCGACGACTCGATGGACAACCTGCTGCCGCTGCTCAACGACTACCAGGACAGCTGGCAGGGCCTGCAGCGCGTCGACAACCAGATCGAGGCGCTGTATGCCCAGGTGCGCCTGAAAGGCGTGGCCAAGTTCGACAGCGAAGACGACATGGAGCGCCGCCTGCAGTTGCTGGTGAACGCCTACGCGCACCGCACCGACGAAGCCCTGACCCTGGCCAAGGCACGCCGCGCGGCAGTCACCGACATCGCCCGTACCCTGCGCAACATCCGCAGCGACTACGACAGCCTCGAGCACCAGCTGGCCCTGTTCAACCGCGAGATCAACAAGCGCCAGGTCTCCAACCTGGAGAGCTTCCGCGTGGTGCTGGCGCCGAACAAGGAAGCGCTCAAGCACATCGACCAGATCATCCACAGTGCCGGGCAGTATGAAGAAGGCGAAACCCTGTCGGTCTTCGACCTGACCCAGAGCGCCGATCAGGACAACAAGAACGAGGAAGCCAAGGAATACCTGGCACGCCTGGTGGCCGCCAACCACAACCAGCTAGGCCTGAAGGACCTGTTCGAGCTGGCGTTCGAGATCACCAAGGTCAACGGCCAGCCGATCATCCACGCCGACATCGACGGTGCGGCGTCCAACGGCACCACCATGACCATCAAGGCGCTGACCAACATGTATTTGTTGCTGCACCTGATGGACCGCGACCTGGCCGGGCGCATCCGCCTGCCGTACTACCTGGACGAAGCGGCGGACATCGACGAACGCAACCAGGCGGCACTGCTGGAGACCAGCCTGCAACTGGGCTTTGTGCCGATTCTGGCGAGCGTGAAACCGCAGGTGTCGGCGCATGTGGCCATCGACCTGGAAGGCGGCAGCGGGCCGAATGGCATCTATATCGACGAAGCGGACTGGAAGTTCATCAGCCGGCTGGATGAGGTGAAGCCGGTTGTGCGTGAGGATCATCAGGCCGAGGAACTGGCCTGATATCGGTGTACTGGGGCCGCTTTGCGGCCCTATCGCCGGCAAGCCAGCTCCCACAGGTAATGCACAAGTTTCAAGATCTGCGCAGTACTTGTGGGAGCTGGCTTGCCGGCGAATGGAGGCCAAAGGCCTCCCGGCAATCTACCTGGCTATCAATGAGCCCAAGGCAGGATCGGAATCGCAGTCACCGCATTCTGCGGGCTGCCTTCGACAATGCGGTCGCTGTACACCAGGTACACCAGGGTATTGCGCTTCTTGTCGAGGAACCTCACCACCTGCATGGTCTTGAACACCAGCGAGGTGCGTTCCTTGAACACCTCATCGCCATCCTTGAGCTCACCCTTGAAGCTGATCGGCCCGACCTGGCGACAGGCAATCGACGCCTCCGCACGGTCCTCGGCCAGCCCCAGGCCACCCTTCACCCCGCCGGTCTTGGCCCGCGACAGGTAGCAGGTCACACCCTCGACCTTGGGGTCGTCGAACGCTTCGACCACAATCCGGTCGTTCGGCCCGAGGAACTTGAACACAGTGGACACCTGGCCGATTTCCTCAGCCCCGGCCACTACTGGCAGCGCGAACAACGCCAGGGCAAGCGCCCTCTTCAGCAGCTTCATACCAGCACCAGATTGTCGCGGTGTACCAGCTCAGGCTCGGCGCTATAGCCGAGGATCGACTCGATGGTAGCGGACGACTGACCAATGATCTTCTGCGCCTCCAGGGCGCTGTAGTTGGCCAGCCCGCGAGCCACTTCAATACCGTCCGGGCCAACGCACACCACCATCTCGCCACGGCGGAAGCTGCCCTGCACGGTTTTCACACCCACCGGCAACAAGCTCTTGTTGGCCTCACGCAGCGCCTGCACGGCACCGGCATCCAGCACCAGCGTGCCGCGGGTTTGCAGGTGACCGGCCAGCCACTGCTTGCGTGCAGCCAACATGCCGCGCTCGGGCGACAGCAGGGTCCCCAGGCGCTCGCCGGCCTTGAGGCGGTCCAGCACGCGCTCGATGCGGCCACCGATGATGATGGTATGAGCACCGGAACGGGCAGCCAAGCGCGCGGCACGCAGCTTGGTCTGCATACCGCCACGGCCCAGGGCACCACCGGTACTGCCGGCCACCGCGTCCAGCGCCGGGTCGTCGGCACGAGCCTCGTAGATCAGCTGGGCTTCGGGGTTGTTGCGCGGGTCGGCGTCAAACATGCCATCGCGGTCGGTGAGGATCACCAGCAGGTCGGCTTCGACCAGGTTGGCCACCAGCGCCGCCAGGGTGTCGTTGTCGCCGAAGCGGATTTCGTCGGTGACCACGGTGTCGTTTTCGTTGATCACCGGCACTACACCCAGGTCGACCAGGGTGCGCAGGGTGCTGCGGGCGTTGAGGTAACGCTTGCGGTCGGACAGGTCGTCGTGGGTCAGCAGGATCTGCGCAGTGTGCTTGCCGTGCTCGCCGAAGCTCGACTCCCAGGCCTGTACCAGGCGCATCTGGCCGAGCGATGCAGCGGCCTGCAGCTCGTTCATCGCACTCGGTCGCGTGGTCCAGCCCAGCTGGCTCATGCCGGCAGCCACGGCCCCGGAGGAGACCAGTACCAACTCCACGCCTGCCTCACGCAGCGCGACCATCTGCTCGACCCAAACGGCCATGGCACCGCGGTCGAGGCCTTTGCCATCGGCGGTCAGCAGCGCACTGCCAATCTTCACGACCCAGCGCCTGGCGCCCGTCACCTTGCTTCGCATCGTCTTCCAACCTATGTCGAATCTGTAGATACCGTAGATACAAAAACGCCGCTCCAGAGAGCGGCGTTCAGTGTACTGCAACCGGTCAGTCGCGCACGTAAATGATTTCCGGGCCGTCTTCGTCGTCCTCGAAATCATCGTCCCACGCGTCATCGTCGCCGATGTCGTGCACGCTCTTGACGCCGGTGCGACGCAGGGTACGGGCGTCGTCCAGGGCCTGCAGCTGGGCACGGGCTTCGTCTTCGATGCGCTGGTCGAGGTCGGCCAGTTCTTCGGCGTAGGCCGGGTCGTTGGCCAGGCGGTCGGCGCGGTCTTCGAGGTAGCGCATCAGGTCGTGGCTGAGCTTCTCGGTGCCCTGCTTGGAGATGGCCGAAATCACGTAGACCGGGCCTTCCCACTGCAGGCGCTCGACCACTTCCTTGACCCGCTCGTCACGCTCGTCGTCCATGACCATGTCGGCCTTGTTCAGCACCAGCCAACGCTCACGCTCGGCCAGCGACGGGCTGAACTGGGTCAGCTCGTTGACGATGACTTCGGCGGCGTCGGCCGGGCTGCTTTCGTCCAGCGGCGCCATGTCGACCAGGTGCAGCAGCACGCGGGTACGCGCCAGGTGCTTGAGGAAGCGGATGCCCAGGCCGGCGCCTTCGGAAGCGCCTTCGATCAGGCCGGGGATGTCGGCGATGACGAAGCTCTTCCAGCGGTCGACACTGACCACGCCCAGGTTGGGCACCAGGGTGGTGAACGGGTAGTCCGCCACTTTCGGCTTGGCAGCCGAGACCGAGCGGATGAAGGTGCTCTTGCCGGCGTTCGGCAGGCCCAGCAGACCGACGTCGGCCAGCACTTTCATTTCCATTTTCAGGTCGCGCTGATCACCAGGCTTGCCCGGGGTGGTCTGACGCGGTGCACGGTTGGTGCTGGACTTGAAACGGGTGTTACCCAGGCCGTGCCAGCCGCCCTGGGCGACCATCAGCTTCTGGCCAGGGGTGATCAGGTCACCGATCACTTCCTGGGTCGAGGCGTCGATCACGGTGGTGCCGACTGGCACGCGCAGGAACAGGTCTTCACCCTTCTTGCCGGTGCAATCGGTACTGCCACCGTTGGAGCCACGCTGGGCCTCGTGGTGACGGGTGTAGCGATAGTCGACCAGGGTGTTGAGGTTTTCGTCAGCGACCATGTACACCGAACCGCCGTCGCCACCGTCACCCCCGTTGGGGCCACCGTTCTCGATGAATTTCTCGCGACGGAAGCTCATGCAACCGTTGCCGCCGTCACCGGCCTTGACCCGAATGGATACTTCGTCAACAAACTTCATTCAAAAACCGCCTCTCGCCTTCCGACGAGTTGAATACTGATAAACCTGAGGCTCTTGCAAAAATGAGCGCGGCGGCCCCGTACGACCGAAGAAACCCACGCCGGCAGCCCATACAAACAGCTTTGCAAGAGGCTCAACACAAACGAAAAAGCCCCGTCGCATGACGGGGCTTCTGGAGCGACGTCGCAATTAAGCGGCGACGATGCTCACGTAACGGCGCATGAACTCGCCTTTCTTCTCGAACTTGATCACGCCTTCGATCTTGGCGAACAAGGTGTGATCCTTGCCCATGCCAACGCCGTAGCCGGCGTGGAATTCGGTGCCACGCTGACGGACGATGATGTTGCCCGGCTTGATAACCTGGCCGCCATACATCTTCACGCCAAGGCGTTTCGATTCTGAGTCGCGACCGTTACGAGTACTACCACCAGCCTTCTTGTGAGCCATGGTTCAATTCTCCAAATAAATTCAGGGGATCTAGGGGATTAAGCCTGGATGCCGGTGATTTTGATCTCGGTGAACCACTGGCGGTGGCCCATGCGCTTCATGTGGTGCTTACGACGACGGAACTTGATGATGCGAACCTTGTCGTGGCGGCCTTGCGAAACGACTTCGGCCACTACTTTAGCGCCAGCAACCACTGGAGCACCGATGGTGACTTCTTCACCGTTGGCGACCAGCAGAACGCGATCGAAAGTCACGGATTCGCCAGTGGCGACTTCCAGCTTCTCGATCTTGAGGAATTCACCTTCAGCGACTTTGTACTGCTTGCCGCCGGTAACGATTACTGCGTAAGACATGGTATTTCTCCGATAATCCTGCTCACCCAGCGCTTTATATGATGAGTATTGGCTGGCATGGCTGCACAGGGCTGGAACGGCCCGGCGCAATTGCGTAAGGCAGGTGCTGCCCAGGAAGTTAGGGTGCGCGATTGTACGCAACCCGGGTTTTGCTTGCAAGTACCGCCCCCGGCCAGCAGGCACCGCGCCTTGACACACCGGGACCCGCGACCTAGCATGCCGCGCAACCTTATTGGAGCAGCCGATGCAACCCCAAACCTTCTACCGCGCGGTGGCTGATGACTTCAGCGCCGTCGACGAGATCATCAAGAAGCAGCTGACCTCGCGCGTGCCGCTGGTATCGAAGATCGGCGACTATATCACGTCCGCCGGTGGCAAGCGCCTGCGTCCCCTGCTGGTACTGCTGTGTGGCAAGGCGCTCGGCCGCGAGGGCGACGACCTGCGCCTGCTGGCCGCTACCATCGAATTCCTGCACACCGCCACCCTGCTGCACGACGACGTGGTCGACATGTCCGGCATGCGCCGTGGCCGCTCCACCGCCAATGCCCTGTGGGGCAACGCGCCGAGCGTACTGGTAGGCGACTTCCTTTATTCGCGCTCGTTCGAAATGATGGTCGAACTGGGCTCGATGCCGGTCATGCAGATTCTGTCCAAGGCCACCCGCGTGATTGCCGAGGGTGAAGTGCTGCAGCTGTCGCGGGTACGCGACGCCAGCACCACCGAGGACGTCTACATGGAGGTCATCCGCGGCAAGACCGCCATGCTGTTCGAAGCCTCGACCCACAGCGCCGCTGCGCTGGCCGGGGCGAGCGAAGAGCAGCGCGAGGCCCTGCGAACCTTTGGTGACCACCTGGGCGTGGCCTTCCAGCTGGTCGACGACCTGCTGGACTACAAGGGTGACTCGCAGACCTTGGGCAAGAACGTCGGTGACGACCTGGCCGAAGGCAAGCCTACCCTGCCGCTGATCTACACCATGCGCGAAGGTACTGCCGAGCAGGCGGCGCTGGTGCGCAAGGCCATCCAGAAGGGTGGCCTGGAGGACCTGGAGCAGATTCGCGTGGCAGTCGAAGAGTCGGGTGCGCTGCAGTACACCGCAGAGCTGGCGCGCGATTACGTGAAGCGTGCCATTGCCTGCCTGGAAGTGCTGCCGGCCAGCGAATACCGGGATGCGCTGGTAGAACTGAGCGAGTTCGCCGTAGCCCGTACTCACTGATAGAGCGAGTCGCCCTCTTCGCGGGCTTGCCCGCTCCCACAGGATGAGTACCGCCGCTGAGGTTAGTGCTATCCCTGTGGAAGCGGGCAAGCCCGCGAATGCTTTTGTCCGGACATAATCACTTCTGGGAAAATACCTTTTACAATGCAGGCCTTTAACCGCCTGTCTGTTTGTTTGAGGAACCGAAGTGAGCACTCTGCCGCCCTGCCCGAAATGCAACTCCGAATACACCTATGAGGATGGCGCTCAGCTGATCTGCCCTGAATGCGCCCACGAGTGGTCGGCCAGCGGCGACGCCGAAGCGGCCAGCGATGAGGTGGTGAAGAAGGACTCGGTCGGCAACATCCTGCAGGACGGCGATACCGTCACCGTGATCAAGGACCTCAAGGTCAAAGGCTCGTCCCTGGTGGTCAAGGTCGGCACCAAGGTCAAGAACATCCGCCTGTGCGACGGCGACCACGACATCGATTGCAAAATCGACGGCATCGGCGCCATGAAGCTGAAGTCCGAGTTCGTACGCAAAGTCTGATTACTCAAGATTCTGCCAATTGGCGCTTGCTATTTTGATAATAAGAATTATTCTCATTGGAACTGCTATCCAAGGAGAATAGCCATGACTTATCTGATCGACGCCTGGCTGGAACGCCCTCACCCCTACCTGCGCATTCTTCATCGGGAAACCGGCGAAGTGTGCGCGGTGCTTGAAGAAGAAGCGCTCGACGAATTGCGTGACCAGGGCGACCTGGACATGAGCGGGTTGAATTCGAGTGAACCGGGGGTGCTCAAGGAGCTGGTGCGGAATTTGTTTCTGTTCTGCTATGCACGGGCATTGCGCCCTGGGGGAACAGACTGGAATTGAGGCTGCCAGGGCCGGCCTCATCGCCGGCAAGTCAGCTCCCACAAGTACAACGCAGCCTGTGGGAGCTGGCTTGCCGGCGAATGGGCCGCAAGGCGGCCCCAGCGGTGTTACAGAACGTCGAGCAGCTCGACGTCGAACACCAGCACGCTGTGCGGCGGGATGCTGCCAACGCCTTGGGCGCCGTAAGCCAGCTCGCTCGGCACGTACAGGCGCCATTTGCTGCCAGCGTTCATCAGCTGCAGGGCTTCGGTCCAGCCAGCAATCACGCCACCGACCGGGAATTCAGCCGGCTGGCCACGCTCGTAGGAGCTGTCGAACACGGTGCCGTCGATCAGGGTGCCGTGGTAGTGCGTGCGCACGTTGTCTTCGCGGGTCGGCTTGGCGCCTTCGCCAGCGGTCAGCACTTCGAACTGCAGGCCCGAAGCCAGGGTGGTGATGCCGTCACGCTTGGCGTTTTCAGCCAGGAATTCCTTGCCAGCGCCAGCGGCGGCTTCGGCCTTGGCGGCAGCTTCGGCCTGCATGATGTCGCGGATGACCTTGAAGCTGGCCGACAGGTCGGCTTCGCTGACGCGGCTGTCGGCGCCATTGAAGGCGTCGGTCAGGCCGGCCAGGATGGCAT
Organism: Pseudomonas sp. 8_5_2; assembly: GCF_059295255.1. Classification (NCBI taxonomy): domain Bacteria; kingdom Pseudomonadati; phylum Pseudomonadota; class Gammaproteobacteria; order Pseudomonadales; family Pseudomonadaceae; genus Pseudomonas; species Pseudomonas sp. 8_5_2. The sequence goes on along the minus strand of NZ_CM181238.1, from coordinate 742,104 downwards.
CCAGGCTAACGCCCGGTGGCGGGTTGTCGCGCAGCTGGCCGCCCAGCTGGCGGCCGATGCCGTAGCTTACGCGGGTTTCGTCGGTGGACAGGTTGAGTTCGGACATGGTCGTGCTCCACTGCAGGGCGCAGTGCAGCCGCGCCCTTGATGAAAAGGGCGAGCAGCCTAGCACACTGGGGCGCGGCGAGCAGCTACCAGGCCGAGCGCTGGGAAATCGGCACCTTCAGGTCTTCTTCAGGGTGCGAACCCATGCCGCACATTTCGTCCTGGACCGACCAGTGGACCAGGTGCATCGAGACCAACGGGATGGTTTGCAGCAACTTGCGGGCTTCCTCCACCGAGTGCACGCGCAGGCGTTCCCCACGGGCATCGGACAAGGGATGCGCGTGGCCTTTTACCCGGGCCTCGAGCAGGTAGTCACCGCCTTCGATGGCGATCAGGTTCAGTTCGTCGACATGGCCAGCCCTGGCCTCGGCATTGAGCTTCTGCAGGTTCATGAGAGCACCTCGCGTGGGAACCGTGCATGAGAGCTCATTTTTTGTACAGGCAGAGCAAAAGCACAAGCCAGAAACGACACCGCCCGTCCGTTTTGCAACGGACGGGCGGTGTCAGCTTCGACCAGGCTCAGTGCTTGGTCAGCTTGTCCAGGTAACCCATGCAGAACGCCGACACCACGAAGGTCATGTGGATGATCACGTACCACATCAGGTAATCGGTAGAGATGTTCTGCGCATCCATGAACACCCGCAGCAGGTGAATGGACGAAATCGCCACGATCGATGCGGCCACCTTCATCTTCAGCGACGAAGAGTCCATCTTGCCCAGCCAGTTGAGCTTTTCCTTGCTGTCGTCGATGTCCAGTTGCGAGACGAAGTTCTCGTAGCCGGAAATCATCACCATCACCAGCAGGCCGCCCACCAGCGACATGTCGATCAGCGACAGGATCACCAGGATCAGGTCCGCCTCGCTCAGGGCAAAGACATTGGGCAGGACGTGGACCACTTCCTGGAAGAATTTCAGCGCCAGGGCCAGCAGGCCGAGGGACAGGCCAAAGTAGATAGGTGCGAGCAGCCAGCGCGAGGCATACATCGCATTTTCGAGAATACGTTCCATGAAGTTCGGGACTCGTCAGGTGACTAAAAAAGCGACGGCGAGTATAGCCAGCCACCTGTTACAGCAAAAGCCCGGTGTTGGGGCTGCCCGGCAGCCCCGGCAGTCGTTCAGGTCTCAGGATGAAACTGGTAATCCCCAAGGTTGCGACAGCGCTCGCCATTGATCCGCCGTAATTGCGCCTGCAGATGCAGACACCAGATTTGCGGGTCTTCGGCCACCTGATACCCATGCAGGGTCAGGCTGTCGACAATGGCATTGAGCACCGATTCGGCCACCATCGGCCCATGGAACGGGCCCTGGGCCTTGATCGCGGAAGGTTGTTCACCGGCCATGCCGGCGGCGAACAGCAAGGTCCACATGCCGTTGTCCCCGGCCAGCGGGCGAATGCTGCATTCGATGCGGGTCACCAGGCCCAGGCACTGGCGTGTGAGGCTGAGGTTGCGCATGGCCGCGTCCCCTCCATAGAGCCTTGTTCAGCCCGAAAAACTCAGGCTGTCTCCATCCTGAACGCTGATACTGTCCTAAGTTCCAGCATAGAATAGCCGCGCAGAAAGTTGGAAAACCGGCGCTGAACGGTAGCACATCGCCGCTAGCGCCGGTTTATTGACTCAGGCCGGCTTGGCCTGGGCAATCACCTCTTCCAGGCGTTCCTTTTCCGCCCTTTCGATTTCTTCCTCACCGATCATTTCGGCAATTTCGCGCAGGCGCTCCACCACCCGGGCGTTGACGCTGCCCTCGGTGAACTGGCCCTTTTCATCCGGCACACCGGCTTCCTCGCCCACCAACAGGCTCAGTGCCTCATCGGCCTGGCTGACGGCGTAGACGTGGAACATCCCATTCTCCACCGCCTGCAGCACACGCTCGTCGAGCATCAGCGTGGCCACGTTGGCCCGCGGAATGATCACCCCTTGCTCGCCGGTCAGGCCACGCGCATCGCACAGGCGGAAGAAGCCCTCGATCTTCTCGTTGACCCCACCCACTGCCTGCACTTCACCGAACTGGTTGATGGAACCTGTGATGGCGAAGCATTGCTTGAGCGGCGTACGCGACAACGCCGAGATCAGGGTGCAGGCTTCACCCAGCGAGGCGCTGTCGCCGTCCACGTAGCCGTAGGACTGCTCCAGGGCGATGCTCGCGGAAATCGCCAGCGGGAATTCCTGGGCATAGCGGCTGCCCATGTAGCCGGTCAGGATCATCACCCCCTTGGAGTGAATTGGCTGGCCGAGGTTGACCTCGCGCTCGATGTCGACGATGCCGCTGCCGCCCGGGTAGACGGTGGCGGAGATCCGCGCCGGCATGCCGAACGCGGAGTCGCCTACTTCCAGCACCGTCAGCCCGTTGCACTTGCCGATGGCCGCGCCTTCGGTGTCGATCAGGATGATCCCGGCCAGCATGTCGTCCAGCACCCGTTGCGATACACGCCCGGTGCGGGTGGCCTTGGCCTTGAGCGCCCGTTCGATGTGGCCGGAGTCGGTCATTTCGTCACTGGCCAGCTGGCGGATGAAATCGGCCTCGCTGACCAGCTGGAAAAGGTCGCCGATACGCGCCGAAAGGCGCGACTGGTTCTCTGCCAGGCGGGCGCTGTAGGTGGCCAGGCGCGCCACTGCGTCGCTGGTCAGCGGCGCCATGCCCTCTTCGTTGGTACGGGTGCGCAACAGTTGGGCGAACTGCTCCAGGTTCTCGTCGACCATGGGCATGTCTTCGTCGAAGTCCACCAGCACCCGGAACATCTCCTGGAAGTCCGAGTCATGGTCCTGCAACGCGTAGTACAGCTGGCGCGAGCCGATGATGATCAGCTTCACGTTCAGCGGAATCATCTGCGGTGTCAGGCTGACCGAGGCCACGCGGCCCAGTTCGCCAATGGGCGACTCCATTTTCAGCTTGCGCGACTGCAGGGCGCGCTTGAGGGCGTCCCACACGAATGGCTCGCCGAGCATTTTCTCGGCTTCGAGAATCAGGAATCCGCCATTGGCACGGTGCAATGCGCCCGGGCGCAGCTGGCGGTACGAGGTGTAAAGCGCGCCCTGGTCGGTGCTGTATTCGATGCGGCCGAACAGGTTGTCGTAGGTCGGGTGCGGCTCGAACACCACCGGCGCCCCGCCGTCGGCGTGGTGGCCGACTACCAGGCTTGGGGCGTACTGCTCTTCGAGCAGTTTGCGTGCGACCGCGTCGGTCTTGCTGTCGTCGACCAGTTGCTCGACCACGGTGCGCAGCAGGTTCAGCTGCACCGATTGCAGGTAGGCGCAGACCGCCGCGTTTTCCGCGTACTTTTCCGACAGCGGCGCCAGCAAAGGTTGCAGGGCCAGGGTAATGGTTTCTTCGTTGAGCTGACGCAGCTGGTTGTTCGACTCGCGCTTCCACTGCGGCAGGCTGGCCAGCTCTTCGTTCAGCCGCTCCTCGAGCATGGCGATGTCATCGTGGAACTGCTCGCGCACCGCTTCGGGCAACTGGGCGAACTCGGCCTCATCCAGCGCCTTGCCCTCGGCCATCGGGGTGAAGGCCACGTTGCTGGCATCGCGGTACAAGGCCACGTCCTTCTCCAGCGAAGCGCGCTCGATCACATCCAGGGCGCGGTCGTAACGCTGGTTGAAGGCGCGGTCGATGGCACCCTTCTTCTGCTGGTACGACGGGTGCTCGAACACTGCCGGGAAGGTGGCCAGCAGGTTGTCGATCAGCCCGCTCATGTCGTTGATGAATTCCCCGGCACTGCCGGACGGCAACTCCAGCGCGCGCGGCTCGCGGCTGTCTTCGAAGTGGTTGACATACACCCAGTCCGCCGGGGTGTGCTGGCGCTTGCCTTCGGCCTTCAGGTAGCGCTTGACGAACGAGAAGCGGCCGGTGCCCGGCTCGCCCATCACATACACATTGTAACCAGGGCGGGGCATGGCCACGCCGAACTGCAGGGCCTCGACAGCACGTTCCTGGCCCAGGACTCCGCGAAACGGCTCCAGATCGTCGGTATTGGTAAAGGCAAACTGCTCGGGTGAGAAACGCCGGGTCAGGGCTTCAGGCGCGAGACGCAGGCGCGCAGCGACAGGATCGGGCATTGGGTTTCCTTACTTCGGCGGGCAGATACGCAGCATTCTGGCGCTGCCCGCGCGCGCCTTGCAAGGCTCGGCGAGACTTTATGTCGCAGCCGGTGCAAGTCATGTAACAGCAAATTTTTCGCAATCAACAACGCAACCTTTAGATCGTGCCTAAACTCCAAGCTGCGCGGGTGGGTGAAATGCTTTCCCGACCTGGCAACCGAGTTGCCAGAAACCCTGACCCTTGGTTAAGACAAAGAGAACAAATGCTATGAAACGGATTCTTCTGGGTACTCTGTTCACCGTGGTCTCGCTGAACGCCATGGCCGAAGCGCCAGGCGGCCCGAACTGCGGTTGGGGCAACATGCTGTTCGAAGGCCAGCGCGGTACGCCGGCACACTTCCTGGCTTCCACCACCAACGGCACCTCCGGTAACGCCACCTTCGGTATGACCTCCGGCACCAACGGCTGCTCGACCAAGGCTTCGCTGACTTATGGCGGCAAGTCCTGGTTCGCCATGAATGGCATGATGAACGAGCTGTCGGAAGACATGGCCATGGGCCAGGGCGAAGCCTTGACCACCTATGCCGTGGTACTGGGTGTGGCGCCGGAAGACCGCGGCTACTTCGAGTCGGTGGCTCACCAGCATTTCAACCAGATCTTCACCAGCGCCGATGTCACGGCCGAAACCGTGCACAGCAACACCCTGGCTGTCCTGAAAACCGACCCACGCCTGGCCAAATACGCAACAGAGGCCTAAGCGCAGCTGTTCCCGCCCCAGCGCTGGGGCGGGTTTCGCCTTTCTTTCGGCATCGTCAAGAAGTAGTTGCCCGATATGCTCAAACGCCTCGCTTCCCTGGCGCTGATCGCTTGCGCCCCTGTTCATGCTGCACCGGTGCTGGACCAAGGCCGTGTCCAGCAACTGGCCAATACCCCTTACTGGATTGCCCTGGGCCATTATGAAACCGCCAAGCTAGGCGGCTGGCGCAGCTATGTGGACGACGACGCGTTCTTCCTCGCCGAGGATGGCGCGCACCACCCCGACCAGGAGCTGCAAGCCACGGTCCAGGCGCTGTACCAACCGGCCAGCCTGGGCGACAAACACGCCCAGTGCGTGTTCCCGGCGCGCACCCGCTGGCTGCGCGAGCAGCTTGATCTGCAAGACCTGCCGCAGCCGGACTGCCAGGAATTCAAGACCTGGTACCAGTCGATCGATCCGCACAGTGCGGCGCTGATCTTTCCGGCGGCCTACCTGAACAGCCCGTCATCGATGTTCGGCCACACCCTGCTGCGCATCGACCAGTCAAGCACCCGCAGCGACGACACCACGCTGCTCAGCTATGCAATCAACTTTGGCGCGTACATCGAAGGCAGCGACAACAGCATCCTGTATGCCTGGAAAGGCCTGATGGGTGGCTACCCGGGGCTGTTCGCGCTGATGCCCTACCAGGAAAAACTATCCGAATACCGCAGCCTGGAAAACCGCGACCTGTGGGAGTACCAGCTGGACCTTACCCCCGAAGAAACCGGGCGCATGGTCGAACATGTGTGGGAACTGAAGCAGATCCAGTTCGACTACTTCTTCTTCGACGAGAACTGCTCGTATCGTTTGCTGGAGCTGCTGCAGGTGGCCCGCCCCAGCCTGGACCTGACCTCGCAGTTTCCGCTGACTGCCATCCCCACCGACACGGTGAAGGCGGTGAAGCAGTCCGGCCTGGTCGCCAGCGAAACGTATCGCCCGTCACGCGAGCGCGAGCTACTGGCGCGTGCCGAGCCGCTGGACCATGACGAAAAACAGCAGGTACTGGCGGTGAGCGCCGACACCAAGCGCCTGCAAAGCGCTGAGTTCAAGGCCCTGCCCCGCGAGCGCCAAGCCCTGGTACAGGACGCCGCCTACCGCCTGGAGCGCTACCGCGCCAACGGCCAGGAACGCGACCCTGCGCGCGCCGGGCGCAGCTTCGAGTTGCTGCGGGCGATCAACAGCAACCCGCCACCACCGCTGCAGATCGAACGCCCCGGCCTGCCCGAGGATGGCCACGACTCACGCACCTGGCAGCTGGGCGTGGGCACACGTGAGGACCGTGCCTACGCCGAATACGGCCTGCGCATGGCGTACCACGATCTGAATGACAACGCCTATGGCTTCCCGCTGGGTGCGCAGATCGAGATCCTGCAGCTGAAGGTGCGCCAGTACGAAGGCAACGACTGGCAGGTGCAGCGCCTGGACCTGGCCACCATCCGCTCGCTGACACCCCGCAACGAGCTGCTCAAACCCTGGTCATGGCAAGTAGCCGGTGGCCTGGAGCGGGTGCCGGGCAAGCATGATGACGAGGTGCTGGTAAGCCACGTCAACGGTGGGGCTGGCGGTACCTGGCAATTGGCTGACGGGTTGCTGGGCTTTGCCCTGGGTACGGTGCGGGTCGAGCATCACAACGACTTCGCCCAGTTCATCGCCCCGGCGGCGGGCTTCAATGGCGGGCTGTTGTGGCGCAACGGGCTGGGCAACATGACGCTGGAGGCCAAGGGCGATTATTTCACCAATGGCGAGGTGCGGCGCAGTGTGAGCCTGAACCAGCAGTGGGAGATCAGCCAGAACCTGGGGCTGAGGTTGAGCGCTTCGCGGGAATTCAGCCACCTGGCCACGGCGCAGAACGAGGTGATGCTGGAGCTGAAGTGGTATCACTACTGAAAGTTGCCGGTTGCCTGCACGGGCCTCATCGCCGGCAAGCCAGCTCCCACAGGATAACCTCGGCCTGCCGGGCCGGTGCAGTACATGTGGGAACTGGCCGGCGATAGGGCAGGTACAGGCAACAGTGTGATCCAACCGAGTCTTTGACACTGTTTTGACACCTCCCCGACAACTCGCCACCTAGACTCTCTCTCATCAACTGGAGGGTCTTGTAGTCATGTCGCGGTACTGGTTCGGCGTGTGCATCGCGTTGTTGTTGTCAGGTTGCGAAACCACCCATCAGCAGATGGTCGAGCACGGTTACCCTCCCGCCTATGCCGACGGCTTCCAGGACGGCTGCGGCAGCGGTCGCCAGGCGGCCGGGCTGATGGTGGGCAACTTCCGCAAGGACGTGCCGCGTTACCTGCACGAACGCCAGTACGAAACCGGCTGGGATGACGGCTTCCGCCAGTGCCACGCCATGCAGAACAGCGAAGAGCAGCGCCAGTATCACGAACGCTTCTGGGACCAGCGCGACCGCGAGTGGGAGCAGGAGAAGGACCGTGGCGCCGCCAAGGCCTATCGCCACGACTGAGTCGCAAACGGACATCCGTTGAAACTGCCGGCCTGCGATCATGGTCACCTGCACAAGGAGGCCCGCCATGAGCCGAGCATTCGTCAACGAAGACCAGGCCGCCGCCCAGGCCGACCAACCGGTTGAGCGGCGTGTCAGCGAACAACCCAACTACGTGACCGCCAGCGGCCTGCGCCAGCTGCAGGAACGGGTGGCCGGGCTGAATGCCTTGCGCAGCGAACTGCAGGCGCAGGGCGAGCGTGGCGACAAGCAGCGCCTGGCCGATATCGAGCGCGACCTGCGTTACTTCAATGCGCGGTTGCAGAGCGCCCAGCGGGTGCCGGCTGCGACGTCGGGCAGCAAGGTGCAGATTGGTAGCCGGGTGCGGTTTGTCGATGCCCAGGACCAGGAGCATGTGGTGCAACTGGTGGGCGAGGATGAAGCCGATGCGGGGCGCGGGCTGATCAACTGGGGGTCGCCGCTGGGGCGGGCGTTGCTGGGTGCCGGGCCTGGGGACGAGGTGGTGTGGCGGCGGCCTGTGGGAGAGCAGGTGATAGAAGTGCTTGAGGTTTTGGGTGGAGATTGAGGTCCCAGGGGGCTGCTTTGCAGCCCATCGCGACACAAGGCCGCTCCTACAGCGGACCGCGACAGACTGACTGCTCGCGATCGCTTGTAGGAGCGGCCTTGTGTCGCGAAAGGGCCGCAAAGCGGCCCCAGGAATCGCGAATCAGACCACGCCCTGCGCCAGCATCGCATCGGCCACTTTCACGAAGCCGGCGATGTTCGCGCCTTTCACGTAGTTGATACGGCCATCGGCCTCTTCACCGTAGTGCACGCAGGCATGGTGAATCGACTGCATGATGTTGTGCAGCTTGCTGTCCACTTCACCGGCAGTCCACAGCAGGCGCATGGCGTTCTGGGACATTTCCAGGCCCGACACGGCCACGCCACCGGCGTTGGAAGCCTTGCCCGGCGCATAGAGGATGCCGGCGTCCAGGAAGATATCCACAGCCGCCAGGGTGGTCGGCATGTTGGCACCTTCGGCCACGCAGATGCAGCCATTGCGCAGCAGGGTATGGGCGTCTTCGGCGTCCAGCTCGTTCTGCGTGGCGCACGGCAGGGCGATATCGCAGGGCAGGCTCCACGGCGTCTCGCCTTTGCGGAACTCCAGGCCGAACTGCCCGGCCAGCTCGCTGATACGGCCACGCTTGACGTTTTTCAGGTCCATGACCGCATCCCACTGGGCGTCGGTCAGGCCGGCTTCGGCGTACAGGGTGCCTTCGGAGTCGGACAGCGAAATCACCTTGCCGCCCAGGTCCATGACCTTGCGCGCAGCGTACTGGGCGACATTGCCGGAACCGGAAATTGCCACCCGGCGACCGTCGATGCGCTTGTCCTGGCGCTTGAGCATTTCTTCGGCGAAGTACACGCAACCGTAGCCGGTGGCTTCCGGGCGGATCAGGCTGCCGCCGTAGGTCATGCCCTTGCCGGTCAGCACCGAAGTGAACTGGTTGGCCAGGCGCTTGTACTGGCCGAACATGAAGCCGATTTCGCGGGCACCCACGCCAATGTCACCGGCCGGTACGTCGCAGTCGGCGCCGATGTGGCGGTACAGCTCGCTCATGAACGCCTGGCAGAAGCGCATCACTTCGGCGTCGCTCTTGCCTTTCGGGTCGAAGTCCGAGCCGCCCTTGCCGCCACCCATGGGCAGCGAGGTCAGGGAGTTCTTGAATACCTGCTCGAAGGCCAGGAACTTCAGTACGCTGAGGTTCACCGACGGGTGGAAGCGCAGGCCGCCCTTGTATGGGCCGATGGCGCTGCTCATCTGGATGCGGTAGCCCCGGTTGACCTGCACCTTGCCGTGGTCATCTACCCAGGACACACGGAACAGTACCGCACGCTCGGGCTCGACCATGCGCTCGAGGATGCCCGATTGCAGGTAGTGAGGGTTGGCTTCGAGGAACGGCCACAGGGTGCGCAGCACCTCTTCCACCGCCTGGTGGAATTCGGGTTGGCCTGGGTCACGCTGCTGGAGGCGCGCAAGGAAATTGTCGACAGATTCGATCATGGTAGACATCTCACCGAAGGGTTTGGACTTATTGGTTTTTTCAGGAATGTACCAAGAAGCAATTGCACTGGAATAGGGCGAGATGTCGTTTTTTTGAAATTATTTGGTGCGTTTTATATAAGTGTATACAAAAAGACCCCCTATATAGGCGCAGGCTTGTTTCAGCCAGGCACAAAAATGGGGCCACCGTGGGCCCCATTCCTGTGCATCAGTAAACCGGCTTACTGGGCCAGTTTCTTGTGCCGTACACGGTGCGGCTGGGCAGCAGCATCGCCCAGGCGCTTCTTGCGGTCTGCTTCGTACTCGGTGTAGTTGCCCTCGAAGAACACCACGTTCGAGTCGTCTTCGTAGGCCAGGATGTGGGTAGCCACACGGTCCAGGAACCACCGGTCGTGAGAGATCACGATCGCGGCACCAGGGAAGTCCAGCAGGGCTTCTTCCAGCGAACGCAGGGTTTCGACGTCGAGGTCGTTGGACGGTTCGTCGAGCAGCAGGACGTTACCGCCCTCCTTCAGGGTCAGCGCCAGGTGCAGGCGGCCACGCTCACCACCGGACAGGTCCTTGACGAACTTCTGCTGGTCGCCACCCTTGAAGTTGAAGCGGCCAACGTACGTACGCGACGGGATCTCGTAGCTGCCGATCTTGATCATGTCGGAACCGTCGGAAACCTGCTGGAACACGGTCTTGCCACCGTCCAGGTCTTCGCGGCTCTGGTCGACGCAGGCCAGCTGCACGGTTTCGCCGATCTCGATGCTGCCCGAGTCGGGTTGCTCCTTGCCCATCAGCATGCGGAACAGGGTCGACTTACCGGCACCGTTACCGCCGATAACGCCGACGATCGCGCCTTTAGGCATGGCGAACGACAGGTTGTCGATCAGCACGCGATCGCCATAGCCCTTGGAGACGTTCTTGAACTCGATGACCTTGTCGCCCAGGCGTGGGCCGGCCGGGATGTAGATCTCGTTGGTTTCGCTGCGCTTCTGGAATTCCTGCGACTGCATTTCTTCGAAGCGTTGCAGACGGGCCTTGGATTTGGACTGGCGGGCCTTGGCGCCTTTGCGCACCCATTCCAGTTCTTCCTTCATGGCCTTTTCGTGGGCGCTCTGCTGCTTGGATTCCTGCGCCAGACGGTCCGACTTGGCTTCCAGCCAGCCCGAGTAGTTGCCTTCGTACGGGATACCGGCACCGCGGTCCAGTTCGAGGATCCAGCCGGCGACGTTGTCGAGGAAGTAACGGTCGTGGGTAATGGCTACCACGGTGCCCGGGAAGTCGTGCAGGAAGCGCTCCAGCCAGGCCACCGAGTCGGCGTCCAGGTGGTTGGTCGGTTCGTCGAGCAGCAGCATGTCGGGGGCCGACAGCAGCAGGCGGCACAGGGCCACACGACGCTTCTCGCCACCGGACAGGTGCTCGATTCGCGCATCCCAGGCCGGCAGGCGCAGGGCGTCGGCAGCGACGTCCAGCTGGCGCTCCAGGTTGTGGCCGTCGGCGGCTTGCAGGATGGACTCCAGCTTGGCCTGCTCGGCGGCCAGCTTGTCGAAGTCGGCGTCCGGGTCGGCGTAGGCGGCGTAGACCTCGTCCAGGCGCGCCTGGGCATCCTTGATCACGCTGACCGCTTCCTCGACCACTTCGCGCACAGTCTTGTTCGGGTCCAGCTGCGGTTCCTGTGGCAGGTAGCCAACGTTGATGTCGGGCATCGGACGGGCTTCGCCGTCGAATTCCTTGTCGACGCCCGCCATGATCCGCAGCAGGGTCGATTTACCGGCGCCGTTCAGGCCGAGCACGCCAATCTTGGCGCCCGGGAAGAACGACAGGGAAATGTTCTTGAGAATTTCCCGCTTCGGCGGCACGACTTTGCTCAGCCGATGCATGGTGTAGACGTATTGAGCCAAAACCAAGCCCTCTAATCAGATAGGTAAAGACATCGACGACCGCCCCGGCGCAGGGGCCAGGGGGATATGTACATGGGATGTCATTGGACAAAGACGACCATTCTACGCCAACGCACGGCGTTGCATAGGAGGTGGCGATGGTGGGCCGGGATCAGTGTGATCCCTGAAAGGAATTTGCTGCCTGTGCCGGCCCTTTCGCGGCTAAAGCCGCGAAAGGGCCGGCACAGCAACCGGGATGGCTCAGACGTGACGCTGCCTGGCCTTGCCCCGTGGCAACCGGCAACGGTCGCCCTGCTCGGCCAGGCGCGATGCCCAGGCGGATTTCACGCTGAAGCCGGCGCTGCGCGCAGGTTGCTGCTCGGCCACCTGGGCCGGCCTGGCGGCCGCAGGCGCCGTGCCGACAACCTTGGCAGCCGGCTTGCCAGCAGCCATTGCAACAGCGGGCTCTGCCGCCTGGGCGGTCTTGCGCAGTTCAGCCAGCGAAGGGGTCTTGTTCTTGCCGGCAGCCGCCGACTCGGGCTTGCTCAGCGTGCGCTGGCAGGACTTGCAGGATACGTCCTCGGTCACGGCAGTACTGACAAGGGTCTGACTGCTGCGCCCGCAGGCGGAATCGAGGCCATTGGAGGAAAAGTGAGTAACCAAAAGCGAACATCTCCGGTGCGTGGTCATTGAAGCGGCGGCTATTCTCGCACAGCTTGCAGGGGCTTGCCGAACCACCGGGCAGTCACCATCGGTCAACACGGCTGGCACTTTGCCATAATCCTAGGCATGCTAGCCCGTTTCGGGTGTCCGGCCTTATAGTGCGCCACCACGGTCCGGCAGCCAGACACCGGCACACCCCGTGCATGATCCATCCCTGCCATCGCCAGCCCAATCGCAGGTTCAACGCTTGACCAACCTTACTCATCCGTCGTCACTGCGTTCCGCGCCACAGGCGCCCGCTGCTTCGCTGCGCGGGTCGATCAAGGGTGCCCTGGCGCTGCTGGCCTTGATCCTGCTGGGGTTGCTGCTGTGGCAGCTGTTCGCCCAGTTCAACCACACCCAGGCCGACCTGCGCAAACAGAGCCTGGACGCCAGCGCCGAACTGGCCGATCACCTGAGCCTGAACATGGCGTTCAAGGCGCAACAGGCCGTGAACGTGATGCAGCCCTACGTCGATGCGCCGACGCCTGCTGCCCTGCCCAGCGTGATCCGCACCCTGCGCGAGCGCCTGCCCGCCCTGCAGAGCGTGGCCTGGCTGGACAGCGCCGGGCAGGTGCGCGCCGACAGCCTGGCCGGCAGCCCCGACCGCCAGATGCTTGACGAGTTGCTCGAACTGAAACAGGGCCGTGCGTACTTCTTCACCAATTCGGCGGATAACAGCACCCTTTACCTGCTGCTGCGCCAGTCCGCCGAACAGGGCCGCGGCTACTGGCTGCTGCGCCTGTCCCCCGACTATTACCGCGCCCTCACCGTGCACCTGGATGGCAGTGGCCACCCGCTGTGGCTGCTGGAGAACAGCCGCAGCGGCGAAGTGCTGCAGCGCCATGCGCCGGCCGACACCAGCAACGAACCGCTGCAAAGCGTGATGCTGGCCTTTATCGACAACAGCACCTGGCAGCTGCGTGGCCTGTTCGACGCCACGCTGACCCGGCAGAAGCTGCTGCCGGCATTGATCGGCAAATGTGTCCTGGTGCTGTTTTGCGCCCTGCTGCCGGTGCTGGCCCTGATCAACATGCGCCGCCGCCAGCGGGCCTTGCAGGAGGACCGCCGGCGCTACCAGGAAATTTTCGAAGGTACCGGGGTTGCCTTGTGCGTACTCGACCTGTCCAGCCTGCCCGGCCAGCTCGACCGTTACCACCTGCGCAACCGCGCCGCACTCAAGCACAGCCTGGCCCTGGACCCGAACCTGCGCCGCTCGCTGCTGCTGGAGCTGAAGATCACCGAGGTCAACCAGGTGGCGCGGCAGTTGCTGAATATCCAGTGCCACGAAGGGGCCTGGCAACGGCTGATCGATGGCAGTGGCGATGGCCGCGACAGCGTTGGCATGCAACTGATCGACGCCCTGATCGAACAACGCCCGCTGCTGGAGCTGGAAGTACGCCTGCCTGCGCCGCTGGGCGGCGAGCTGCACCTGTGGTTGATGGCGCGCCTGCCGGAACAGCGCCGCGATTACCAGGCGGTGATTCTCAGCATCAGCGACATCACCAGCCGCAAACAGGTCGAGCTGTCGCTGCTGGAGCGTGAAAGCTTCTGGTCGGACGTGGTGCGCACCGTGCCCGACCAGCTGTACGTGCAGGACGTCGCCAGCCAGCGGATGATCTTCAGCAACCGCCACCTCGGCCAGACCCTGGGCTACGACCGGACCGAGCTTGCGCAGATGGGTGAGCGCTTCTGGGAGCTGCTGCTGCACCCCGAGGACGCCGCGCACTACCAGGCCCTGCGCCAGCAACAACGCGACAGCGGCCATGACCAGCCGCTGCACTGCCAATTGCGCTTCCGCCACCGCGATGGCGGCTGGCGCTGCTACGACATCCGCGAGCAGGTCCTGACCCGCGACGCCGATGGCCTGGTAACGCGCATCATCGGCGTGGGCAAGGACGTCACGGTGCAGATCGAGGCCAGCCAGTCGCTGCGCGACAGCGAGCAGCGCTACCGCATGCTCGCCGAAAGCATCAGCGACGTGATCTTCTCCACCGACAGCCTGCTCAAGCTCAACTATGTCAGCCCTTCGGTGCAAAACGTGCTCGGCTATCAGGCCGACTGGATCTTTGCCAACGGCTGGCAGTCGATCATCGCCAACCCGGCGCAGCTCACCGGCGTCTACAGCCTGATGGAGCGCGTCAGCACGGCCATGGGCGACCCGGCCCAGCTGGCCCAGCTGCGCAGCCAGCTGCCGACCCAGCTGTTCCTGTTCGACTGCCTGCGTGCCGACGGCCGCAAGATCCCCATCGAGCTGCGCCTGGTGCTGGTATGGGACGATGACCAGCGCTTTGAAGGCGTGCTCGGGGTGGGCCGCGACATCAGCCAGCAACGCCGCGCGGAAAAAGACCTGCGCATGGCCGCAACGGTGTTCGAACACTCCACCTCGGCCATCCTCATCACTGACCCGGCCGGTTATATCGTCCAGGCCAACGAGGCGTTCAGCCGCGTCAGTGGTTATGCGGTCAGCGAGGTGCTCGACCAGCTGCCGGGCATGCTCACCGTCGATCAGCAGCAGGAAGGTCACCTGCGCTATGTGGTCAAGCAACTGCACCAGCGCGGCAGCTGGGAAGGCGAGGTATGGCTCAAGCGCCGCGATGGCGACCACTACCCGGCCTGGGTGGGCATTACTGCGGTACTGGACGACGAAGGCGACCTGGCCAGCTACGTGTGCTTCTTCACCGACATCAGCGAGCGCAAGGCCAGCGAACAGCGCATCCACCGCCTGGCCTACTACGACGCCCTCACCCACCTGCCCAACCGCACCTTGTTCCAGGACCGCCTGTACAACGCCCTGCAGCAAGCCGAGCGGCAGAGGGCCTGGGTGGTGCTGATGTTCCTCGACCTGGACCGTTTCAAGCCGATCAACGACTCCCTGGGCCATGCTGCAGGCGACCGCATGCTCAAGGACATGGCCCTGCGCCTGCTGGCCTGCGTGGACGACGACGACACCGTGGCCCGCATGGGCGGCGACGAGTTCACCCTGCTACTGCAACCGCGCCCCACCCGCGAACTGGCACTGAACCGCGCCATCCACGTGGCCGAGAGCATTCTCGGCAGCCTGGTGCGGCCGTTCGTGCTGGAGAACCGCGAGTTCTTCGTCACCGCCAGTATCGGCATCGCCCTGAGCCCGCAGGATGGCAGCGAGCTGAGCCAGCTGATGAAAAACGCCGACACCGCCATGTACCACGCCAAGGAACGCGGCAAGAACAACTTCCAGTTCTACCAGGCGGAAATGAACGCCAGTGCCCTGGAACGCCTGGAGCTGGAAAGCGACCTGCGCCATGCCATGGAGCAGAACGAGTTCATCCTCTACTACCAGCCGCAGTTCAGCGGCGACGGCAAGCGCCTGACCGGCGCCGAAGCGCTGTTGCGCTGGCGCCACCCGACCCGCGGCCTGGTGCCGCCGGGCGACTTCATCCCGGTGATCGAAGAACTGGGCCTGGTGGTGGACGTAGGCGACTGGGTGCTGCGCGAGGCCAGTCGCCAGCTCAAGGCCTGGCACAAAGCCAAGGTGCGGGTGCCAAAGGTGTCGGTGAACATCTCGGCGCGGCAGTTCTCCGATGGCCAGCTGGGCACGCGTATCGCCAACATCCTCGAGGAAAGCGGCCTGCCGCCGGCCTGCCTGGAACTGGAGCTGACCGAAAGCATCCTGATGCGCGAGGTGAACGAGGCGCTGCAGATTCTGGCCAGCCTGAAAAACCTCGGCCTGAGCATTGCGGTGGACGACTTCGGCACCGGCTACTCGTCGCTCAACTACCTCAAGCAGTTCCCCATCGACGTGCTGAAGATCGACCGCACCTTTGTCGACGGCCTGCCCGAAGGCGAACAGGATGCCCAGATTGCCCGGGCCATCATCGCCATGGCCCACAGCCTCAACCTGGCGGTAATCGCCGAGGGCGTGGAAACCCACGAGCAGCTGGAGTTCTTGCGTGAGCATGGTTGCGACGAGGTGCAGGGCTACCTGTTCGGGCGGCCGATGCCGGCCCATCAGTTCGAGGCGCAGTTCGCCAACGAGACGTTGTTCATGTTCCATTGATGCAGCCTGCACTGGCCTCATCGCCGGCAAGCCAGCTCCCACAGGATTCGCGCTGGCATTGAAGTTGATGCGGTACCTGTGGGAGCTGGCTTGCCGGCGATGGGGCGCAAAGCGCCCCCAAAAAACCGGACTTAAAAGTCAACTCGAATGCCCATCCAGCCCAGACGCGGCGCGGGATGCAACATGAGCCCCATTGGTCCGCGACTTGATGCCACTTCATATGCCAGCCGCGAATCAATCGGTTAGAATGCCCGCCTAACTCACCCCCGATCCTTGAGGACCGCCATGTTCAGCCGTGATTTGACCATTGCCAAGTACGACGCCGAGCTCTTCGAAGCCATGCAGCAAGAAGCTCTGCGCCAGGAAGAGCATATCGAGCTGATCGCTTCGGAAAACTACACCAGCCCGGCAGTCATGGAAGCTCAGGGCTCGGTCCTGACCAACAAGTACGCCGAAGGCTACCCGGGCAAGCGCTACTACGGTGGTTGCGAGTACGTCGACATCGTCGAGCAACTGGCCATCGACCGTGCCAAGGAGCTGTTCGGCGCCGACTACGCCAACGTCCAGCCGCACGCAGGCTCCCAGGCCAACGCTGCCGTCTACCTGGCCCTGCTGTCGGCTGGTGACACCATCCTGGGCATGAGCCTGGCCCACGGTGGCCACCTGACCCACGGTGCTTCCGTAAGCTCCTCGGGCAAGCTGTACAACGCCGTGCAGTACGGCATCGACGGCAACGGCCTGATCGACTACGACGAAGTCGAGCGCCTGGCTGTCGAACACAAGCCGAAGATGATCGTTGCCGGCTTCTCGGCCTACTCGCAGGTGCTGGACTTCGCCCGCTTCCGCGCCATCGCCGACAAGGTTGGTGCCTACCTGTTCGTCGACATGGCTCACGTTGCCGGCCTGGTTGCAGCTGGCGTATACCCGAACCCGGTGCCGTTCGCCGACGTGGTCACCACCACCACCCACAAGACCCTGCGCGGTCCACGTGGCGGCCTGATCCTGGCCCGTGCCAACGCCGACATCGAGAAGAAGCTGAACTCGGCGGTATTCCCGGGCGCCCAGGGCGGCCCGCTGGAGCACGTCATCGCGGCCAAGGCCATCTGCTTCAAGGAAGCCCTGCAGCCTGAGTTCAAGGCTTACCAGCAGCAAGTGGTGAAAAACGCCCAGGCCATGGCCAGCGTGTTCATCGAGCGTGGTTTCGACGTGGTTTCCGGTGGTACTGAAAACCACCTGTTCCTGCTGTCGCTGATCAAGCAGGAAATCTCCGGCAAGGACGCTGACGCCGCGCTGGGCAAAGCCTTCATCACCGTCAACAAGAACTCGGTACCTAACGACCCACGTTCGCCGTTCGTGACCTCGGGCCTGCGTTTCGGCACCCCAGCCGTGACCACCCGTGGTTTCAAGGAAACCGAGTGCAAGGAACTGGCCGGCTGGATCTGCGACATCCTGGCTGACCTGAACAACGACGCGGTGATCGACGCCGTGCGCGAGAAGGTCAAGGCCATCTGCAAGAAGCTGCCGGTTTACGGCAACTGATCGGCGCTCGCCTGATGTGAAAAAGCCCGGCCTAGTGCCGGGCTTTTTCATTGGGCTCAGGTGCAACGACGGCCTTTGTAGGAGCGGCCTTGTGTCGCGAAAGGACCGCAAAGCGGTCCCGGCGATCCCGGCGGCGAAGCTGCAATCAGGGGGCCGCTGCGCGCCCCTTTCGCGACACAAGGCCGCTCCTACAAAATTCGCGACATCCTGCTGGCAGCACGTATTACCCTGTGCCCCTTTCACACTACCGAGCACAGGCCGCACCTTGACCAGAGAGCAACTCGAAACCCGGCAGATCCCCCTCTACTTCGCGGTCGTGCTCGTCGCCATCGCCTTCGGCCTGCTGGCCAGCGACACTGCACGCCATCTCGAGGCCCTGGTCACCCCTGCCATCGCCGTACTGATGTATGCGATGTTCCTGCAAATCCCCTTCCTCGACCTGCGCCAAAACCTGGGCAATCGGCGCTTCATGGCTGCCCTGCTGCTGGTCAACTTCATCCTTGTGCCGCTGTTGGTCTGGGCTATCACCCGCGGGCTGGTCGAGCACCCGGCAATCCTCGTCGGCGCCCTGCTGGTGCTGCTTACGCCGTGCATCGACTACGTGGTGGTGTTCACCCACATCGGCAAGGGTGACTCGCGGCTGACCCTGGCTGCCACCCCCGTTCTGCTGTTGGTACAGCTGCTAATGCTGCCGGTCTACCTTGCGTTGATACTCGGTGAAAACAGCAGCGTGAGCATTTCCATCGCACCGTTTGTGGAAGCCTTCGTACTACTGATCGTGCTGCCGATGGCCCTTGCCGTATTCACCAGCGCCGGCGCCCGCCGCTACCGCGCGGTCTCGGCCTGGAACGATGCCTGGGCGTGGCTGCCGGTTCCGGCGATGGCGCTGGTGCTGCTGGTGGTGATCGCTTCGCAGGTTACCGTGGTACTGCGCGACTTCGAGCGCTTGCTGCCGGTGATTCCGGTGTACATCGGCTTCCTGCTGCTGGCACCTGTGCTGGGCCTCATCTCGGCTCGGCTGCTGCGCCTGCCGGCCACCGAGGCCCGCTCGGTGACCTTCAGTGCCGCCACGCGCAATTCACTGGTGGTGCTGCCGCTGGCGCTGGCGTTGCCAGAGGAGCTGCGCAGTTTGGCGGCGGCGGCCGTGATCACCCAAACGCTGCTGGAGCTGGTGGGCGAGCTGATCTACGTGCGCGCAGTACCACGGCTGGTACGCTGACTCACCTTGCGCCTATCAGCCGGCGCGCCAAGCCTCCCATACCACGCGCGTGGCAGCGGCGACGGGTTCGCTGCGCCATGGTGAATCCTTCTTCGCGCCATGGGTAAACACCACCAGAATCCAGGGCGCGCGGCCTTCCGGCCAGATGATCGCCACGTCGTTGGCGACGCCGTAGTCACCCGAGCCTGTCTTGTCGCCCACCACCCAGCCCTGCGGCAGGCCCGCACGGATACGGGCATCGCCCGTGGTATTGCCTTTCAACCAGGCCTGCAACTGTTCACGGCCCGCAACGGGCAGCGCGTCGGTCAGCAGCAAGCGCTGCAGGGTCGTACCCATCGCGATGGGTGTCGTGGTGTCACGCAGGTCGCCGGGTATGGCCGTGTTCAGGCCGGGCTCGTTGCGGTCGAGGCGGAAAACCGGGTCGCCCATGCTACGGGCGAAAGCCGTCAGCCCGGCGGGGCCGCCGACCTGCTCAAGCAGCAGGTTGCCTGCGGTGTTGTCGCTGTATTGCACGGTGGCGGCGCACAGTTCGGCAACGGTCATGCCCTTGCCTACGTGCTTCTCGGTGATGGGGGAATACACCACGAGCTGTTCTTTGCCGTACGGGATGCGGCGCTGCAACAGCCCTGGGTCTTTCTGGCTTTGGTGCAGGATTGCGCCTGCCAGTATGGCCTTGAAGGTACTGCAGAAAGCAAAGCGCTGTTCGGCCCGGTAGGCCAGTTGCTTGCCGGTGGCGGTGTCGAGCGCCCACAGGCCGAGAGTGACGCCCTCGGACTGCTCCAGTTGCTGCAACTGTTCAGTGACCGGGTCGGCTGCCCAAGCAGGCAAGGCCATGGCAGCGGCGCAAACAATTGCCCCCTGAAGCAGGTGGCGGCGGTGAATGGGCTGGTTCATGTCAGCTCCCACTGAAAAACGAAGGGGGAGACTAGAAGGTTTCAACCCAGATACAAAGCCACTGAAACACAATTGCCACGATCGAGGGGCTTTGGCCTGATGCCTGTCAGGCGATTCTTACATAGAGCCATTGGGGCTGCCGCGACGGGCCCTCCTTGGCCCGAACTAACGCTTACAACGCCTCCATCTCCGCGATATCCCGCGCAACCTGATCGGCAGAATGGTCGAACATCGCCTGCTCCTGCTTATCCAGCGGCAGCGCTATCACCCGCGCCAGCCCTTCTTCTGTCAGCACACACGGCACGCCCATGGCGATGCCCTTGCGCCCGTACTCACCCTCGAGAATCGCCACCGCGGGCAGAATGCGGTTTCGCCGATTGGCGATGGCATCCACCATCTGCGCAATGGCCACACCCGGCGCATCGCAGGCGCTGCCCATCTTCTTCAGGTTGAGGATCTCGCCGCCACCTTTGCGGGTGCGCTCGACAATTCGCTCGATCTGCTCACTGGACAAGAAGTGGGACAGCGGCACCGAGCCGATCTGGCAGTAGCGCATCAGCGGCACCATGCTGTCGCCATGCCCGCCCAGCACCAGCGCGGTGATATCCCGGGCAGAAAAGCCGGTTTCCTCGGCGATGAAACACTTCATGCGCGCGGTATCGAGCACGCCGGCCTGGCCGAACACCTTGTCGCGGCCCAGCCCGCTGACGCTCCAGGCGCGGTAGGTGAGCACGTCCACCGGGTTGGACACCACCAGCACCGTTGCCGCCGGCGCATGCTGTTTGATATCCGCCATGATGCCATCGAGAATCGGCAGGTTGATGCTGAGCACATCCTGACGCGACTGCCCTGGCTTGCGCGGTACCCCTGCGGTGATCACCACCATTTCAGAGCCCGCCAGCATCTCGGCCTTGGCCCCACCGGATACCCGCGTGTCGGAGCCGGATTCCACTGCAGCCTGCCACACATCCAGCGCCTTGCCCTGCGCGAGCTCGCCCTGCACGTCCATCAACACCAGTTCACGGCACAGCTCTTCGCGGGCGATGACTTGCGCCGCCGCCTCGCCGACCAGGCCGGCACCCACGATTGTTAGCTTGTTCACCTGACACCTCCCAGCGGCGCGCACCACCAGGAACACGCCTGCGTATAGAGAGAAGTATTGCTTGCCGGGGCGAAAAGGCCAGGCGTGCCCACGGGGATCGCATCAGGTGCTTGCCGCCAAAACGCGATCCCTGTAGGAGCTGGCTTGCCTGCGAAGGGCTGCGCAGCAGCCCCAACGAGCTCAAACCAGCCCCTGCCGCCCGGACCGACCTGCGCTCTCACAGCGCAACACAGGGAATACGCCGCCTATTCCGCCGGGTCCTGAGCATGATGCTCCATCACCTTCCCGCACTCCTCACTGGCCAATCGGCTGATGATGCGGATCGCCTGATGGATGCCAGCCGTGTTGCGGAAACTGAGGCGCGGGTTGTGTTCGCATTCCAGCACTTCGTCATGCTGGACCAGGGCTTCGCCTAACAGCTCCAGGGTCCAGGCATAGCTTTGGATGGTGGAAAGGCGTTCGGTGTCAGTCATGGTGTGCCTCCGATCTGTCGGAGACGGAGCGGGATCGGTCGTGAGTGAGCTCAATGAGATTCGGCGAGGCGCGCCGGCGGCGAACGAGTGCGTGGATCACGGATGGACTTGAGATAAGCATGCATGAGGCTCCAAGTTTTAGTTGGAGCTGCCACGATCCTTCCTACGGGATTGGGTGGCAGCTGTGTGTGGGGTAGGAATACCGGGAAACTTGGAAACCCGGCCAGGCCGAAGCCTGCCCACACACAGCCGCCATGACACAGCACGGCAGGCACAAAAAAAGCGCCAGCTGTGGTGCAGGGGCGCCTAGTGCGTGCGCCAAGTTTACCAACGGGTTCCTACGCCCGGTCACGGATTTTACGTGACCTGGAAATTTAGCCTCACATCTCGCGGAAGAGCAAGTATGGAAGCTGTAGGAATCGTCGCTGAATGTTGTGCGAAAGGCAGTGAACGTGCACGATCAGGGCTTTTAACTACATTTTATTGCTAATGCACATAGAAGCTGACTACAACAGTCAGGCGACTGGAAAGCGGAGGTCAAAATACGCGGGCACCATCGGCCTTGAAGCCGGAGTTCGGAAGGTGAGTCCGTCGGACGGAAAATGAAACCCTACTTCACGGCCGGTCATGGCATGCAGTTCGCGGATGGTGTGTTCGGTCAGGGCTACACCGGGCTAGACCACAGCTTTTATGTAGTCCATCGCTTTTTCGATGTTGGCGACCTCCAGCAGCTGGTCGGTACTTTCCGCTTTGCCTTCGACCTTGCTGTCGATGTACTCCGCCAGCGTAGTCTGGTTGCCCTCGATCCGTGCAGATCCCAAGCTCTCCGGCGTATAAAACAACCCTTTGAGCTGGAAGAAAACGTGCGGTGGGGTGTCGACCTCCAATCTGAGCCTGCGCAGAAACTCGAGCTCGCTCTGCACGTCGACCAGACGGGAGTCGAATGAAGGGTTCAGCAGCTGGAGATCGTGATGGGTAAAGGTTGCCATCTAAGAATTATCTCTAGCCGGAAAATTCATTATGTGGAAAAAATCAGAAAAATAGCACGAAAACATTGGGCGAAACCGCATCGCCAGATAAGCATTATCTGGAAAGTGGTGCAACCTTGAGTGGAAAATTGCTGAACGATAAGTTGAACGGTCAGGGAGGATGACGGCTTGGGCGGCAAGAAACCGGCAACAAGAAAGCCCGCACAAGACGGGCTTTCATGGGGGAGTTGCCGAAGGGGAACGGCCTTGCTATGTGGTGCCGGAGACAGGAATCGAACCTGCGACCTTCGCGTTACGAGTGCGCTGCTCTACCGACTGAGCTACACCGGCGTGTAGCGCAACGTACCACTGCTCGCACCCGTTACGCAAACCCCTGTTTCCTCGGGATTATTGCCCTACCCTCAGGCCCGCTTGCACCCGTTCGGCGCCAGGTCTTCCTCAATGTCGGTGGTGCAACTCCAGCCGGCAGGGGTGCGCGTCAGGGTCAGTGCCTTGCCGACCACGGCGGCCGGTGCGTCTACCAGCGTGCAAGCGATGCTGGCAGTGCCGTCCGACGCTTTGCCGCTGGCGGTGATCGCGCAGTGCGCGGTCGCCGGCTGGCCGCCGAGCGCGGTCACGCTGGCGACGTCCTTGCCGTCGTTCAAGCGCAAATCCATCGGGGTCTTCAGTGCGCTGATTTCCAGCAGGCCGGCCGCGGCCTTCGAGCGTGACTGGTGGTTGGTGTACATCGGTAAGGCGATGGTCGCCAGAATGCCAATGATCGCGACGACGATCATCAGTTCGATCAGGGTGATACCGCGTTGCCCTTTCATGAACGGTTTCCTTTTTCATACGCATACGTATTGGGGTCAATCGCGCCCCAACCGGCAGCGGCGCAGTAGGCCTGAACAGACACCTTTTGTCACCCCTGCCCGCTTGGGCGTCATCTTCGCTGAACTACTCTAGTGAGCATCACGGACGCGCGCCCTGGCATGGACGCGGCAAGCTGTTTCCAGGCTTGTCGCTGGGGCTATACAAGGACCTTTGCATGACTCTATCGACACTCCTCTACAGCTGGCACGGCACTGACGCCAATGGCGCGCAGGTCAGTGGCCAGGCATCCGGGCGCAGCCCGGCTTATGTGCGTGCGGGGCTGATCCGCCAGGGCATTAATGTCGCCAGCCTGCGCCCGGCCGGCGGGTTTGCGTTCAGTTTGCCCAAGCGGCGAGGGAAAGCCGACCCGGCGGGTTTCAGCCGGCAGTTGGCGACATTGCTGAAGGCGGGTGTGCCGTTGTTGCAGGCGTTCGAAGTGATGGGGCGCAGTGGCTGCGATGCAGCACAGGCGGCATTGCTGGATAGATTGAAACAGGATGTGGCCTCGGGCCTGGGGCTGGCAGATGCGTTGCAGCGCCATCCGGCGTGGTTCGATGCGCTGTATTGCAACCTTGTACGGGTAGGCGAGCAGTCCGGCACGCTGGACCGGCAGCTGGAGCAACTGGCGGGGATGCTTGAACAGCGTGGGGCGCTGCACAAGAAGGTGCGCAAGGCGATGGTCTACCCGCTGCTGCTGTTGCTGACGGGGCTGGGGGTGGCGGCGGTCTTGTTGCTGGAGGTGATCCCGCAGTTTGAAAACATGTTCGCCGGCATGGGCGCGGCTTTGCCGGCATTTACCCAGTGGGTGATCGACTTGTCCACAGGGCTGAGCCGGTCTGCGCCGTTGTTGTTGCTGATGGCTGTGACGGTGGGTGTGACCGTGCGCCAGCTCTACCGGCAGCATGCATCAGCGCGCCTGTGGATATCTCGACGGGTGTTGGCGTTGCCGGTGTTCGGCAAGCTGCTGGGGCAGGCGGCGCTGGCGCGCTTTGCGCGCAGCCTGGCGACGTCTTATGGCGCTGGTGTGCCTTTGCTGGATGCGTTGGGCACGGTGGCCAAGGTGTGCGGCGGCGACTTGCATGAGCAGGCGGTGCTGCGGCTGCGCCAGGGCATGGCCAATGGGCAGGGACTGAACCAGGCGATGGCCGGTGAACCGCTGTTTCCGCCGTTGCTGGTGCAACTGACGGGCATCGGTGAATCCAGCGGTACGCTGGACCTGATGCTGGAGAAGGCCGCCAGCCATTACGAGGAACAGGTCAGCCAGGCACTGGACCAGTTGACCAGCCTGCTGGAGCCAGCCATCGTGCTGATCCTGGGCGTGCTGGTGGGCGGCCTGGTAGTGGCGATGTACATGCCGATCTTCCAGCTGGGTAGTTTGATCTGAACATGACTTCATGGATTTTTTTGGCTGAGCAGCCGGCGTACTTCCTGACCTTGGCCACGGTGCTGGGGCTGCTGGTGGGCAGTTTTCTCAACGTGGTGGTGTATCGCCTGCCGATCATGCTGGAGCGGCAATGGCAGCGGGAAGCGCAGGAGGTGCTAGGGCTGCCGGTTGCGCAACACGCACGCTTCGACCTGTGCCTGCCCGCGTCGCGCTGCCCGCATTGCGCGCATCAGATTCGCGCGTGGGAGAACATTCCGGTCATCAGCTACCTGGCCTTGCGTGGCCGCTGTTCATCGTGCAAAGCCCGCATCAGCCTGCGCTACCCGTTGGTGGAGGTGGCCAGCGCCCTGCTTTCACTGCTGGTGGCCTGGCGTTTTGGCGCCTCGGCCGAGGCCTTGCTGGCCCTGCCGCTGACCTGGTGCCTGCTGGCCTTGAGCCTGGTCGATGCCGAGCATCAGCTGTTGCCGGACGTGCTGGTGTTGCCGATGGTGTGGCTGGGGCTGATCGTGAACGCCTTTGGCATTTATGCACCGCTGACCGATGCGCTGTGGGGCGCGGTGGCCGGCTACCTGAGCCTGTGGACCGTTTACTGGGTGTTCAAGCTGATCACCGGCAAGGAAGGCATGGGCTACGGCGACTTCAAGCTGATGGCGCTGATCGGGGCTTGGGGCGGCTGGCAGGTGTTGCCGTTGACACTGCTGCTGTCGTCAGTGGTCGGAGCACTGGTTGGCCTGTGCCTGCTGCGTTTGCGCCGGCACCAGATGGGCGCGGCGATGCCGTTCGGGCCTTATCTGGCGATTGCGGGGTGGATTGCTGTGCTCTGGGGTGATGAAATATACGCCTCTTACCTGCAACTGCTTGGATTCTGATGACCACTGCAGCCTTTACCCCCTGGATTCTCGGGCTTACCGGCGGCATCGGCAGCGGCAAAAGCGCTGCTGCCGAGCGCTTCGTCGAGCTTGGCGTGCACCTGGTCGATGCCGACCAGGCCGCGCGCTGGGTGGTCGAACCCGGCCGGCCGGCCCTGGCCAGCATCGTCGAGCGCTTCGGCCCTGGTGTGCTGCAGGCGGACGGCCAGCTTGATCGCGCGGCCCTGCGCCAGCTGATTTTCGCCGACCCGGCGCAGCGCAAATGGCTGGAGCAATTGCTGCACCCGCTGATCGGGCAGGAGATTTTCAGCTACCTGGCCAAGGCCCAGTCGCCTTATGCGGTGTATGTGTCGCCGCTGCTGATCGAGTCGGGGCAATACCAGAAGACCCAGCGGGTGCTGGTGATCGACGCGCCGCAAGAGTTGCAGGTGGCGCGTACACTGGCGCGGGACAACACCAGTGCCGAGCAGGTGCAGGCGATTCTGGGGGCCCAGCTGGCCCGGGAAGAACGCCTGCGCCATGCCGATGATGTGGTGGTCAATGACGGCGACCTGGCCGCGTTGCATCAGCAGATCGACACCCTGCATCACTTTTACCTGACTTTACGAGGAGGCCAGCCATGAGCCAGCCATTGACCGTCGACTGCCCGACCTGTGGCGCACCTGTGGAATGGAACGATAACAACACATTCCGGCCGTTTTGCTCGGACCGCTGCAAGCTGATCGACCTGGGGGCCTGGGCGGCGGAAGAGCACAAGATTCCGGGGGCGGAAGAGTCCGAGGATGAGCTGTATTCGGGGGACCTGGAGCCGCGGCACTGATCCGGTAGCAGGTTGGCTGGGCCGGCCTCTTCGCGGCGATCCGATTTACCCGCGAAAGGGGCGGCACAGCCAACACTTATCTATCGCTCATCTTCCTTCCACGGCGCCTGCAAATAACGCGTACGGTTGAAGGTTTCCAGCCACTCCGGGCAAAACACCACCAGCGCGCTGATCACCATGCCGTTGATGAACGCTTCGGGGAACATCATCAGCCACAGGTAGCCGACAAAGTCGCTGAGCCATTCCGGCATGGCGAAACGCCCATCCAGCCACAACACCCCCAGCCCGGCCAGCAGGCAAGCCAGCACCGTCAGCGCAGCGGGGAAAAAGCCTGAACAGAAGATATAGACGAACAGGTTGCGCGGCTGGGCGCGCTCGACCAGCAGGGCACATGCTTCGGTGATCAGTACCGGCAGGCCCACCAGCAACAGCCCGTTCACCCCAAGTGCCGCGAGGTCCTGGCGACCCAGCGCCAGCAGGCCTAGCTGGGCCATGAACCCACCCAGCACCGCCAGCGGCCAGTCCAGCAGTAGCGTGACTGCTGTCATGCCAATGAAGTGATAGGAAACGCCGGTATCGAAATCGCGCCTGACCAGCCACAGGGCAAACAGGCAGAACACCGTGCCAAACAGCAGATGCTGGCGGCGCCGGTCGGTGAACAATTCCACCCAGCGGGCGCGGCTGGCCGCCCAGACCAGCAAGGGCACGTAGCCAAGCCAGCCAAGGGCAAGGCTGGTGTCGGACAACACCTGTGCGCTGATCACCGGACGCAATGCCCCTTTCAACCCTGTGGATAAAGCTGAGTCTACACCCATTCTCCGTTTCTTCCGGCTGCGGTAGGCTGGCGCATCATTCGATGCAGGGAGCATTGGCAATGCCTGAAGGAATCAACCCTGCGCTGCTGTTGGCCGCAGCGCTCAACGCTTTTATCGGCATTTTGCACCTGGCGATCATCGCCGTGGGGCCACGCTGGTACCGGTTGTTCGGCGCCGGCGAGCACATGGCCGTGGCCGCCGAAAAAGGCCGCTGGTACCCCGCGCTGATCACGACCGCCATCGCCGCTGTACTGCTGCTCTGGTCGGCGTATGCGTTGTCCGCTGCCGGGGCGATTGCCAGGCTGCCGTTGCTGCTGCCGGCCCTTTGCCTGATTACCCTGGTGTATCTGGCCCGCGGCCTGCTGGGGCCGAAGTTGCTGGCAGGGACTGGCCGCTCACAGCGGTTTATCGTGGTCAGTTCGCTGATCTGCCTGGGCTTTGGCCTGGTGCATCTGTTCGGGCTGGTTCAGCAGTGGTCGGCACTCACCTGAATATTGCGCACAAACAGCATCTTACCGTCATCGATTAGCGACTAAGCTTGTGGGCATGGATGACTCAGACTATTTGCGCCTGCTTACCATCCAGGCGGAACAAGCCAATGCCTTTCTCTCCAACGCCCGCAAGTGGGAGCGGGAGCGTTGGGTGTGCCAGCGCCTGTTGCAAGGGCTGAACATCCCCTACCGCAGCGAGGACTTCACCCCGGCAGGCCAGGAGCCACCCGACGTGCTGTTCCGCGATGCCGCCTTCGAGGTGTTTTTCGTGCTCGACGAGGGCCGCCGGCTGAACGATGAATGGCGCGAAGAGCTGCAGCGCCGGCGCAGCGCGTTCTCGTTGGCGCAACTGGTGCGCCGCGAAGCCCGCCCGCGGCGCATCAGTGCCACCGAACTGCTGGGGCGCCTGGCACCGACCCTGCGCAAGAAGGCGCACAACTATCGGGAACGCGGGCTGGAGCTGAACGAGCTGGACATCATTGCCTTCTCAAGCCTGAAGCGCGAAGTGCTCGACCTGAACACCCACTTCCCGCCGCCCACCGAATACCTGCGCCAGGGCTGGCGTTCGCTGTCACTGGTCGGGCCAACCTTTGCCCGGGTGCTGTTCGCCCACCCCGATGCCCCGGATTTTCTGCGCGGCAACCTGGGCCGCAGCATCGTGTTCGACGTGGGCATCAGTCTTTGATCCACTGCACCGAATGTTTGCGATGGCGTACACTCGGCGCAAGAGATAGAAAGCATTATCATTTGTTTCAAGCGCTTGCCCGAACGCTGTAGCGTTTGGGCAGTCTCTAACGTCTACCTGACGAGGCCCCACCATGACCAGCCGCCTGAATCCAGAAGATCAGCGTCGCGTCGATGAGTATCTGCGAGCCCCCCAGCACCAAGTCGAGCGCAGGCCCTTCCGGCCGTGGCTGCTCCTTGCGCTGGTGGTGGCCGTGACCATCGGGTTGGGTCTCATCAGCCGCCTGCTCAGTGGACTGGTGCTATGAGCTGCTTCGCGCTCGCCCACCCCTCGTGCAGTTTGCGGCCGGCCCCCAGGGCCAAGCATTCCGTAAACCTTATGAGATATCCCCATGACTCATCGCATCGTGATTGTCGGCGGCGGCGCCGGCGGCCTGGAACTGGCGACCCGCCTGGGTAAAACCCTGGGCAAGCGCAAGCAGGCCGAAATCACCCTGGTCGACGCCAACCTCACGCACATCTGGAAGCCGCTGCTGCACGAAGTGGCGGCCGGCTCGCTGAACTCCTCGGAAGACGAACTGAACTACGTGGCCCAGGCCAAGTGGAACCACTTCAACTTCCAGCTGGGGCGCATGAGCGGCCTGGACCGTGAAGGCAAGCAGATCCAGCTGGCCGCCACCCTCGATGAGGATGGCCGCGAGCTGCTGCCTGCGCGCACCCTGGGTTACGACACCCTGGTCATCGCCGTGGGCAGCAACACCAACGACTTCGGCACCTTGGGCGCGGCGCAGCACTGCCTGTTCCTCGACACCCGCAAGCAGGCCGAGCGCTTCCATCAGCAGCTGCTAAATCACTACCTGCGCGCCCACGCCGGCGATGTGGCCAGCGAGCAGATCAGCGTGGCCATCGTTGGCGCCGGCGCCACCGGTGTCGAGCTGGCAGCGGAGCTGCACCATGCGGCCCACGAACTGGCGGCCTATGGCCTGGACCGCATCCAGCCCAAGGACATGCACATCACCATCATCGAAGCGGGCCCGCGTGTGCTGCCCGCGCTGCCAGAGCGCATCAGCGTGCCGGTGCACAAGACCCTGGAAAAACTCGGGGTCAAGGTGCTGACCAACGCTGCGGTCAGCGAAGTGACCGAGGATGGCCTGAAGACCCAAGACGGTCAGCTGATCCAGGCCAGCCTGAAGGTGTGGGCGGCCGGTATCCGGGCGCCGGGCTTTCTCAAGGACATCGATGGCCTGGAAACCAACCGCATCAACCAGCTGGTGGTACGCCCTACCCTGCAGACCACCCGCGATGACAACATCTTCGCTTTCGGTGACTGCGCCGCCTGCCCGCAACCGGGCAGTGATCGTAATGTGCCGCCACGCGCACAGGCAGCGCACCAGCAGGCTTCGATGCTGGCGCAGAGCCTGAAGGCGCGACTGGAGAACAAACCGCTGCCGACTTACGCGTACAAGGACTACGGCTCGCTGGTGTCGCTTTCGCGTTTCTCGGCAGTGGGCAACCTGATGGGTAACCTGATGGGCAGCGTGAAGCTGGAGGGCTGGCTGGCGCGGATGTTCTACGTGTCGCTGTACCGCATGCACCAGATGGCGTTGTACGGGTTCTTCCGCACGGCGTTGATGATGCTGGGCAGCAAGATTGGCCGGGGCACCGAGCCGCGCCTGAAACTGCACTGACAGGCATGCCACAGAGGTTGCCTGTGCTGGCCTGATCGCCGGCAAGCCAGCTCCCACAGGGATTGCACAAGGCTCAACGCCTTTGCATTCCCTGGTAGGCGCGGGTTTACCCGCGAATGCGATAGTGGCCCTACAGCCGAATTCGCGGGCCGCTCCTACAAGGGGTGACGGTGTAGCAAAAAGCGCCCGGGAAGATCTGCACCGAAGGGTGCATTTTTTTGGGGCAAAAGAAAAAGGGCATCTCATACGAGATGCCCTTGTTTCATGGTGGGTCGTGTAGGATTCGAACCTACGACCAATTGGTTAAAAGCCAACTGCTCTACCAACTGAGCTAACGACCCAAAAATGGTCGGGGTGAGGGGATTCGAACTCCTGACATCCTGCTCCCAAAGCAGGCGCGCTACCGGACTGCGCTACACCCCGGGTCTTTCAAAAAAAAGGGCATCTCTTTGAGATGCCCTTTTTAACATGGTGGGTCGTGTAGGATTCGAACCTACGACCAATTGGTTAAAAGCCAACTGCTCTACCAACTGAGCTAACGACCCGGAAAATGGTCGGGGTGAGGGGATTCGAACTCCTGACATCCTGCTCCCAAAGCAGGCGCGCTACCGGACTGCGCTACACCCCGAGATGGCTCCGCGACCTGGACTCGAACCAGGGACCCAATGATTAACAGTCATTTGCTCTACCGACTGAGCTATCGCGGAACTGAACTTCGGTACATCTTTACTGCTTCGAAGTCTGTGTTAGCTTCGAACTCTTCAGCTTCTTAGCTTTCGCTTTGTCGCTGCTGAGGCCGGCTATTCTACATTCTTCGTTTTGCTTGTCAACCCCTTTTTTTCATTCAACTTACTGATTTGTAAGTTGTTTTGCGGTCACCTATGTTGCTGGTGATTCGCTTAGTGGCTGACAACGCGGCGTATATTAGGGGGACCCGTTTTAGGATGCAAGCAGAAATTTCAAAAATTTCAGCGGGTTACCCGGCAAGTCCGCAAAGGCCCGGAATTGCTGGGGCTGTGAGGGCCCTATCGCCGGCAAGCCAGCTGCCACATTGCCCTCCACAGCCTTCGAAAGCGGTGCTGAACCTGTGGGAGCTGGCTTGCCGGCGATAGGGCCAGCACAGAAAAACCGGTAAAAAAAAAGCCCCGCAAACGCGGGGCTCATGATGGAACAACTTATACAAAGACGATTTCGTCGCCTTCCACCTTGGCATCGATCGCCGTACCCGGCACAAACTTGCCTGCCAGGATCAACTGCGCCAGCGGGTTCTCGATCCAGCGCTGAATCGCCCGCTTCAGCGGCCGTGCGCCGTACACCGGGTCGTAACCCACGGCAATCAGCTTGTCCAACGCCTCCGGGGTCAGGCTCAGCGACAGCTCGCGTTCCAGCAAGCGGCTGCGCAGGCGGCCCAGCTGGATTTCGGTAATACCGGCAATCTGCTCGCGCCCCAGCGGTTCGAACACCACCACTTCATCGATGCGGTTGATGAACTCTGGCCGGAAGTGCGCGCCCACTGCATCCATTACTGCCGCACGCTGTGCCTCGCGGTCGCCGACCAGCTCCTGGATCTGCGCCGAGCCCAGGTTGGAGGTCATCACGATCACGGTGTTGCGGAAGTCCACCGTGCGCCCGTGGCTGTCGGTCAGGCGGCCGTCTTCCAGCACTTGCAGCAGCACGTTGAACACATCCGGGTGAGCCTTTTCCACCTCGTCCAGCAGCACCACCGAGTAAGGCTTGCGCCGTACCGCTTCGGTCAGGTAACCGCCCTCTTCATACCCTACATACCCTGGTGGGGCGCCGATCAGGCGAGCCACGGAGTGTTTCTCCATGAACTCGGACATGTCGATGCGGACCATGGCCTCTTCGGTGTCGAACAGGAACTCGGCCAGCGCCTTGCACAGCTCGGTCTTGCCCACACCGGTCGGGCCAAGGAACATGAACGAACCACTCGGCCGGTTAGGGTCGGACAGCCCGGCGCGCGAGCGGCGCACGGCGTTGGCCACTGCGGTTACCGCCTCGCCCTGGCCGATCACGCGCTGGTGCAACAGGTCTTCCATCTTCAGCAGCTTCTCGCGCTCGCCTTCGAGCATCTTGGCCACTGGAATGCCGGTCCACTTGGACACCACTTCGGCAATTTCTTCCTCGGTCACCTTGTTGCGCAGCAACTGGTTCTCGGTCTTGCCGTGCTGGTCAACCATCTGCAGGCTGCGCTCCAGGTCCGGGATCACCCCGTACTGCAGCTCGGCCATGCGGCTGAGATCGCCTTTGCGACGAGCGGCTTCCAGCTCCTGGCGGGCTTGCTCGATCTTTTGCTGGATCTGGGCCGAGCCCTGCACTTCGGCCTTCTCGGACGCCCAGATTTCTTCCAGGTCGGAATACTCACGCTCCAAACGCTCGATTTCTTCGGTCAGCTTCTCGAGGCGTTTTTTGGCCGCTTCGTCTTCTTCCTTCTTAAGCGCCTGCGACTCCACCTTCAACTGGATCAGGCGGCGATCAAGGCGGTCGAGCACTTCCGGCTTGGAGTCGATCTCCATGCGGATGCGGCTGGCCGCTTCGTCGATCAGGTCGATCGCCTTGTCCGGCAACTGGCGGTCAGTGATGTAGCGGTGGCTGAGCTTGGCCGCAGCGATGATTGCGCCGTCGGTGATGGCCACCTTGTGGTGCACTTCATAACGCTCTTTAAGGCCGCGCAGGATGGCGATGGTGTCTTCCTCGCTCGGCTCCTCGACCAGCACCTTCTGGAAGCGGCGCTCCAGGGCGGCGTCCTTTTCGATGAACTGGCGATACTCGTTAAGCGTGGTGGCGCCCACACAGTGCAGTTCGCCACGGGCCAGGGCCGGCTTGAGCATGTTGCCGGCGTCCATGGCGCCCTCGCCTTTGCCGGCGCCGACCATGGTGTGCAGCTCGTCGATGAACAGGATGATCTGGCCTTCCTGCTTGGACAGCTCGTTCAGCAGCGATTTAAGGCGCTCTTCGAACTCGCCACGGTACTTGGCACCGGCAATCAGCGCGCCCATGTCCAGCGCCAGCAGGCGCTTGCCCTTGAGGCCGTCGGGCACTTCACCATTGATGATGCGCTGGGCCAGGCCCTCGGCGATGGCAGTCTTGCCCACGCCGGGCTCACCGATCAGCACCGGGTTGTTCTTGGTACGGCGTTGCAGCACCTGCACGGTACGGCGGATTTCGTCGTCACGGCCGATTACCGGGTCCAGCTTGCCTTCTTCGGCACGCTTGGTCAGGTCGACGGTGTACTTGTCCAGCGCCTGGCGCGATTCCTCGGCGTTGGCGTCGTTGACGGCCGCGCCGCCACGCAGGTTGTTGATGGCATTTTCCAGGGCTTTCTTGGTCACGCCCTGGCTCAGCAGAACCTTGCCGAGTTTGCTGTTTTCGTCCATGGCGGCCAGCACCACCAGTTCGCTGGAAATGAACTGGTCACCCTTCTGCTGGGCCAGGCGGTCGGCCTGGTTGAGCAGGCGTGCCAGGTCCTGCGACATGTTCACGTCGCCGGTCGGGTTCTGGATTTTCGGCAGCTGGTCGAGTTCTTTCACCAGCGCCTGGCGCAGGCTGTTGATGTCGAAGCCGACCTGCATCAGCAGCGGCTTGATCGAACCGCCCTGCTGTTCAAGCAGTGCCTGCATCAGGTGCACGGGCTCGATGGCTGGGTGATCCATGCCAACGGCCAGGGACTGGGCATCGGATATGGCTAGTTGAAGCTTGCTGGTCAAACGGTCTATTCGCATGGTGTACCTTCCTTTAAAGGGCAGGTCGGAGCGATGGACAGCGCCTGTTCATGAAGAAACCTGCCTGAGATGACCTTATAGATAAGGCTGATTCTGGAAGATTCAAGCGTAGCGGGGTTGACCGGGGTCAACCTGTTGGATTAGTGCTGGGCCATTCGCGGGTGAACCCGCTCCCACAGGATCATCACTGGCCCCGAGGGCGATGCTGTACCTGTGGGAGCGGGCGTGCCCGCGAAGAGGCCGGTGCAGGCTAGCGCGGTTCCAGCCACACAAGGGAAGCAAACCGCCCACCCTGCGGGGTACGGCGATAGGAAAAGAACCGCTCATCACTGACCGTGCACCAGCCACCACCATAAACAGCCGTCACCCCACGCGCCGCCAGGCGAATACGCGCCAGCTCGTAGATGTCGGCCATCAGCTTGCCCGGCCGCTGTCCGTCGACAAAGGCCCGGGCCGCTTCAGGGTGCACGGCAGTAAAGGCATCCCGCACTTCCAGCCCGACTTCAAATGCCTTGGGGCCAATCGCCGGCCCCAGCCACACCAGCACCTCTTCCGGTGCCAGCGCCAGGCGGTCCAGCGCAGCTTCCAGCACCCCACCAGCCAGCCCGCGCCAGCCCGCATGTGCGGCCGCCACGCGGGTACCGGCCCGGTCGCAGAACAGCACAGGCAGGCAATCGGCAGTCATCACGGTACAGGCAACACCGGGCTGGTCAGTCCAGCTGGCGTCGGCCTCGGCCACCACGGCCGGGTCGGCATCCGCCACCACCAGCCCGTGCACCTGCTTGAGCCAGGCCGGCTGGATGGCGAACTCGTCGCTCAGACGACGGCGGTTCTCGGCAACCGCAGCAGGGTCATCCCCCACATGATCGCCAAGGTTGAACGTTGCGTAGGGCGACTGGCTGATGCCGCCCTGACAGGTGGTGACGCAGGCGCGAACCGAGGCCGGGGCTGGCCAGTCGGGCAATAGCAGCGACTGCGCCAGGCCACTCATCCGATAAAGCTCTCGCGGTCTTCGTTCAGCAGCGTCAGCAACCAGAGGAAGTCATCCGGCAGCGGCGACTCCCACTTCATGATCTCGCCGGTGATCGGGTGCGCCAGTGCCAGGAAACGCGCATGCAGCGCCTGACGCGGGAAGGTCTTGACCGCCTCGACCATGGTCGGGCTCGCAGCAGGCGGGATGCGGAAGCGCCCGCCGTAGGTCTGGTCGCCGACCAGCGGGAACCCGACATGCGCCATGTGCACGCGGATCTGGTGGGTACGGCCGGTCTCCAGCTTGACCCGCACATGAGTGTGCGAGCGGAAGCGCTTGAGCACGCGGTAGTGGCTGACCGCTGGCTTGCCGCCATCGGTTACCGCCATGCGCTGGCGCATGCCGCCGTGGCGACCGATCGGGGCGTCGATCTTGCCGCCGGCAGTCACCACGCCAATCACGATGCACTCGTAGATGCGGCTGACCTTGCGGCTTTGCATCTGCTCGACCAGCTTGGTCTGCGCCTGCAGGGTCTTGGCCACCACCATCAGACCGGTGGTGTCCTTGTCCAGGCGGTGGACGATGCCGGCACGCGGCACATTGATGATGTCTGGCACGTGGTGCAGCAGCGCATTGAGCAGGGTACCGCTGGCATGGCCGGCGGCCGGGTGCACAACCAGCCCGGCGGGCTTGTTGATCACCATGATATGGTCGTCTTCGTAGACGATATCCAGCTCGATGTCTTCTGCGATCCACTCGCCCTGGGCCTCTTGCTCGGCCTGCAGGGCAAGTACGGCGCCACCATAGACGGTGTCACGAGGGCGCACGACGGCGCCATCGACCGTCAGGCGGCCCTCTTTGATCCACGTGGTAAGCCGCGAACGCGAGTACTCAGCGAACAATTGGGCGGCGACCTGGTCGAGGCGTTGACCGCCCAGATCGGACGGTACCTCTGCACTAAGTTGAATGATCTCGGACATGCTCGATTCGGCGGGCGCACAGCCTTTGGTTTCGGCTGCGAGCTTGTGGTTAAATACGGCTTCTTTTGTCCCGGGGTTGGCCGGGGCGCTCATCATAACAGGACGGCACCGCCCAAGACAGCGGCCGTCAAAGGGACGCAAGCCGCCATGCGAGTGAAACACCTGCTGCTGATCGCCATCCTCGGGCTTACCGCGGCCTGTTCCTCCAATAAGGAAGTCATCGACGAGAACCTCAGCGAGGCCGAGCTGTACCAGCAGGCCCAGGCTGATCTGGACAACTCCAGCTACACCAGCGCCGTGAACAAGCTCAAGGCCCTGGAGTCGCGCTACCCGTTCGGCCGCTATGCCGACCAGGCGCAGCTCGAGCTGATCTACGCCAACTACAAGAACTCCGAGCCCGAGGCTGCCAAGTCGGCCGCCGAGCGCTTCATCCGCCTGCACCCGCAGCACCCGAACGTCGACTACGCCTACTACCTCAAGGGCCTGACCTCGTTCGACCAGGACCGCGGCCTGCTGGCACGCTTCCTGCCACTGGACATGACCAAGCGTGACCCGGGTGCCGCGCGCGACTCGTACAACGAGTTCGCCCAGCTGACCAGCCGCTTCCCCAACAGCCGCTACGCGCCAGACGCCAAGCAGCGCATGATCTACCTGCGCAACCTGCTGGCTTCCTACGAAATTCACGTGGCCGACTACTACCTGAGCCGCCAGGCTTACGTGGCAGCCGCCAACCGTGGCCGCTACGTGGTAGAGAACTTCCAGGAAACCCCATCGGTCGGCGACGGCCTGGCGGTGATGGTCGAGTCGTACCAGAAGATGCACCTGGACGAACTGGCCGCCACCAGCCTGGAAACCCTCAAGCTGAACTACCCGGACCACCCGAGCCTGGCCGATGGCGAGTTCCAGCCCAAGCAGACCGAGTCTGACGGTCGTGGCTGGTTGTCCAAGGCCACCTTGGGCCTGATCGAGACCGACGCCCCGCTGCCGCCGGGCGAAACCCGCGCCAACCAGGACGTGGTCAAGCAGTTCCAGGATGCCCGCGACGAGATGCCGCAAGAACTGCTGCCCAAAGACGAAGATGGCAACCCGATCGTGCCGGAAGGCCCGAAAGAAGCCGAGAAAGACCGCTCGTGGTTCAGCTACATGACCTTTGGTCTGTTCGACTGACGCACTGCGGTACATGAAAGGGAGGCCTTGGGCCTCCCTTTTTTATTGTCCGCGTCCTAGACTGTCGGCTTCTTCAATCGACAAGCTGGACACCATGGTTCGCCTACTTTTCTGGATCGCCCTGATCGCCGCCGCGTTCTGGCTGTGGCGCAAGTTCAAAGTCAGCCAGCAGTCGCGCCCCGAAGCGAAGCTCGACGCGCCGCTGCAGATGGTGCGCTGTGCCCATTGCGGCGTGCACCTGCCCAATGACCGCGCGCTTCAGCGCGGCGGTGAGTGGTACTGCAGCCCGGCGCACCTGCAGCAAGGCCCTGGCAAGCAGGGCTGAGTCGGCACTGATAAACGGCTGAGTTGTCTACAGGCCCTCAGCCCAACCGACCCGCCGGCGCATACGGCGCCGGGTCGATGATCGGCTCGGCCCCTGTCAGCAGGTCGGTAAACAATTGGCACGATGCCGGCGCCAGCACCAGCCCGTTGCGATAATGCCCGCAGTTCAACCACAGCCCCGCATGCCCAGGCACCGGCCCGATGTAAGGAATCCCCTCCGGCGACCCAGGCCGCAGCCCGGCCCAGTGCGCCACCACCGTGGCCCCTTCAAGCCCAGGCAGCAACTCGGCTGCAGATGCCTTCAGGCTATCCAGAGCATCGTCGGTCGGGGTCTTGTCATACCCGGCATGCTCCAGCGTGCTGCCCACCAGAATGTGCCCGTCACGGCGCGGGATGGCGTAGCGCCCCTTGGCCAGGACCATGCTCGGCAGGAAGTCTTCGGCACACTTGAACAGGATCATCTGGCCCTTCACCGGCTCCACTGGCAGCTCAAGGCCAAGCGTGCGCAGCAGGTCACCACTCCAGGCGCCGGCACTGAGCACTACCTCATCCGCCACCAGCACGCCATCGGCAGTCTGCACCCCGGTCACCCGACCATCTTGATGAACGAAACCGGTGACCTGGCAGTGTTCGCGCAAGGTCACGTTCGGCAATGCCAGCAGCGCCGCCTTCAGCGACTTCACCAGGCGAGGGTTGCGCACATTGGCCACGCCAGCCATGTAGATGGCCCGCTTGAACCCCGGCCCCAATACCGGCACCGCGTCATAAGCTGCAGAGATATCCACGGCACTCAGCGGCCGCTGCTCGCGCTCGGCCCAGGCCAGGGCTTCGGCCTCGTCGTCCAGGTCCAGCCAGTACAGGCCGGTAGTGTGCACTTCAGGGTCGAGGCCGGTGCTGGCGAACAAACGTTCGCCCAGCTGTGGATAAAAGTCCTGCGACCAGTGCGCCAGGGCGGTCACCGCCGGGCTGTAGCGCCACGGGTACAGCGGCGAGACGATGCCACCGCCGGCCCAGGACGACTCGCGACCGACCTCGCCCTGATCACACACCACCACCTGGCCGACCTTCGCCGCCAGGTTGAATGCCGTCAGCAGACCAATCACCCCGCCGCCGACCACCACTACTTGCTTGCTCATCTGTCGATCCAACACCTGAAGTAAAACCGCGATGCACCGGGCACCATTCAACCTTCAGCTTCCCCAGCAGCGCTCGCTGGCCTCGACGGCACCCGGGTTGCGCTGCACGCCAGCCTGGTCGAGCTGGAAATCACCACAGCGATCCTGCGCCATCAGCCCATGCGGCAGCCGCCGGGCGTGCAGCGTGAAGGTATCGCTGTCGCGCCGGGCCTGCAGGCTGTAGTGGCGGTTACCGTCGGGCAACGCCGGGTTGCCCTCGGCGTATTGGCCGGTGCGCACGCGGTGGCGCTCCAGGCGCAGCGCGGCATCGTGCAACAGGCCAACCACTTCGCTGCGCGCGGCTCGCCGAAGCTGGTCGCTGTAACTGGGGTAGGCAATGGCTGCCAGAATGCCGGTGACGGCCAGCACAATCAACAACTCGATCAGGCTCAAGCCTTGCTGCATGTCAGTCTCCTCTCGCTCTTTGTCGCCAGGTAATGCGCTGGGTCTGGTCGCCGACCACGGCATAGACAGCCTCCAGCACATGCCTTGGCTGAGTGTCGAGGCTCACGGCCGTTACCCGGAACAAGGTGACCTGCTGCCCTGGGGGCATGTGTGCAGCACCGTTGCTGGTACCCAGGTTCTGCAGCTGGAAAAAGCCGGTTGGCGCACGCTGCCATTGCCCGCCCAAATCGTGCGGTCGAGTCGGCGGCAGGCACGCCTTGCAAGAGTCAGGGGGTGCCCGCTGGAGTTCGCCATGCCCAGCTTGCAGGGCCTGCTCGGCCTGCTCCAGCGCCAGCAGGCTGTCGCTCAGGTAACCGGTCATCCGCGTGGCCGTAACTGCGTCGCGCAGGGCTGATGCGGCAAGCAGACCCAGCAACATGCTCAGCACCAAAGCCAGCAACAAGACCACGCCACGCTGCCGGTTCATGGCGTCGATACCGGATTGCGAATCGCCACACTGAGCTCGTGGTGTTGCTTCAGGTGCAAAGCCGGCTCGTACAGCGTCAATTGAAGATCGATCCGTGCCCTGCCCGGCAGCCGTACATGCGTCACTTGCAGCGCGCGCACATGGTCGATCAGGGGCTGGGGGCGATCACGGCGGCGCGTGAAGTACAGGGTCTTGCCCTCGAGATGATAACGGTACCGGCTGACCGGGACCGCCAGAAGCCTGTCGCTGCCTTGCGCGCGCCCCTGGTACACCTTCGCCTCGTTGGTACAGTTGGTCAGCAAGGTCCAGTCCGGATCGCCAGCGTGGCCCGGCAGCTCGGCAACCACCAGGCTCAGGCTTGACGGGCCGACCTCCAGTGGCCGGGCGAAGACCTGATAATTCGCCGGGTCCGGAAAGTCGCCTGGTTTCAGCCGCAGGCAGCCGAACATCCCCGCCATGCGGATATCCTGCGCCATGCGCAATAGCGCCAGCCGGGCATCCTGCTGCATCCGCACTGCCGTACCTTGCAAGCGCCAGGCCTGGTGAGCGGAGGCAAACAGCTGGCTCGCGGCGGTCAGCAGCGTCAACCCGATGGCCAGCGCCAGCAGCAGTTCAAGCAAGCCGAAACCACCCTCTGCGCGCCTCACGGCAGCCGCCGCTCATGCTCGCTGTACGCCGCCATCGCCGCCTGCCCGTCGCGGCGCGCAGTGTCGGTGGCTTGCAATGCCTGAAGCTGGAGAGCCGCCGCCGCGAACAGCCCCACTGCCAAAACCACCACCGCCAACAGCACCTCCAGTAGCGTCATGCCCCGTTGCCTTACGTGCATCCCTGCACCTCCTCGGATTTTTCCTGCAATCAACTTGAACCTGAGCGACTAGACCACCTGCCCAACGATCGTGAAGCTATAGCGAAGCACTTCCACAGGGGAATGCACGGTGAAGCAACGTGGCGTAACACTGATGCAAATGATGACGGCGTTGGCGCTGGCCATCCTGCTGACACAGCTGGGTATGCCGGCCTACGCCAGGTTGAGCGACGACCTGCACAGGGCAGCCGCCGCCCGTGACCTGGCACAGACGCTGCGCAGTGCACGCAGCCATGCGCTGCTGCAAAGCCAGCCTGTGCTGGTGCAGGCGCTGGACGGTAATTGGGGGAATGGCTGGCGGGTAGTGCTGGAGCATAACCAGCAGATGGTGCGCGAACAGCGGCTGGCGCGGCCCCTGAAAATCACCAGCAATCGCGGTGAGCAATTCAAGTTCAGTGCGCAGGGGTTGCCAATGACGCCGAGCAACAGCTGGCTGGGGGTGACGCTGGAAGTGTGCGAACGCTCATCTGCCAACAGCCGTTATCAAGTGGTAATGGCATCGACGGGACGAGTCAACGTGCTTGCAGAGGATCGCAACAATACTCGGTGTGCATCCTGATAGCCTTGAGTCGACTTTGCTGGCCCTATCGCCGGCAAGCCAGCTCCCACAGGTACAACACAAGCCTTGAAGGCAGTGTTATTCCTGTGGGAGCTGGCTTGCCGGCGATGAGGCCAATACAGGCTTACATTAGATCAGCGAGCGAACCCGCAGCTCTTTGGGCATCGAGAAGGTGATGTTCTCTTCACGCCCGTCCAGTTCCTCGGCGCCGGT
The DNA here is from genome assembly GCF_059295255.1 of Pseudomonas sp. 8_5_2. Classification (NCBI taxonomy): domain Bacteria; kingdom Pseudomonadati; phylum Pseudomonadota; class Gammaproteobacteria; order Pseudomonadales; family Pseudomonadaceae; genus Pseudomonas; species Pseudomonas sp. 8_5_2. The sequence continues at coordinate 701,363 of NZ_CM181238.1, read as the reverse complement.
GGCGCCCCAGGCCCTGAGCTGCTCGATCACACCACGCACCAGTACTTCGGGGGCCGAGGCGCCGGCGGTGATGCCGATGCGCAGCTTCTGGTCGAACCAGCCACGTTGCAGGTCCTCGGCACCGTCGATCAGGTAGGCCGGGGTGCCCATGCGCTCGGCCAGCTCGCGCAGGCGGTTGGAGTTGGAGCTGTTGGGGCTGCCGACCACCAGTACCACATCGCACTCGTCCGCCAGTTGCTTCACCGCGTCCTGGCGGTTCTGGGTGGCGTAGCAAATGTCGTCCTTGCGCGGGCCGCCGATGTTCGGGAAGCGCGCACGCAGGGCATCGATGACACGGCTTGTATCGTCCATCGACAACGTGGTCTGGGTGACGAAGGCCAGGTGGTCCGGGTCTCTCACCTGCAGGTTGGCAACGTCCTTCTCGTCCTCGACAAGGTAGATGTCACCGCCATTGCTGGCGTCGTACTGGCCCATGGTGCCTTCGACTTCCGGGTGCCCTTGGTGGCCGATGAGAATGCACTCACGGCCGTCACGGCTGTACTTGGCCACCTCGATGTGCACCTTGGTGACCAGTGGGCAGGTGGCATCGAACACCTTCAGGCCACGGCCAGCGGCTTCCTGGCGCACGGCCTGGGAAACACCATGGGCACTGAAGATGACGATGACATCATCCGGTACCTGGTCCAGCTCTTCGACAAAGATGGCACCACGGTTGCGCAGGTCTTCCACCACGAACTTGTTGTGCACCACTTCGTGACGCACATAGATCGGCGGGCCGAAGACTTCCAGCGCGCGGTTGACGATCTCGATCGCCCGGTCGACCCCCGCGCAGAAGCCGCGAGGGTTGGCGAGTTTGATTTGCATGCTCGGCTCCAGGCTTACAGGGCCTTCACCTCGAGGATCTCCACCTCGAAGGTCAGGGTCTTGCCAGCCAGTGGGTGATTGAAGTCGATGGTCACCTGGTCATCATCGAATGCTTTGACCACGCCCGGAAGCTCGGCGTTGGCGGCATCGTTGAAAATGATCAGCAGCCCTTCGGACAGCTCCATGCCTTCGAACTGGGACCGCGGCATGGTTTGCATGTTCTGCGGATTGGGCTGGCCGAAGGCATTCTCCGGGGCCACCACTACAGTACGCTTGTCACCAGCCTTGAAGCCGAACAACGCGCTTTCGAAACCAGGCAGCAGGTTGCCGTCACCGACCTTGAAGGTGGCCGGGGCCTTGTCGAACGTGCTGTCGACGGTGTCGCCGTTTTCCAGGTGCAGCGCGAAGTGCAGGGTGACTTCGGTGTTCTGGCCGATACGGGTGTCAGTCATGGACCGGATCCTCGGACTTCTTGCTCTTGAACATATCCAGCGCCAGCATCACCGCACCAACGGTGATGGCACTGTCGGCCACGTTGAAGGCCGGGAAATAATGGCGGTTCTGCCAGTGCACCAGGATGAAATCGACCACATGGCCGAGCACGACCCGGTCATACAGGTTGCCGATCGCACCACCCAGTACCAGCGCCAGCGCCACGGCCAGCCAGGTTTCGTTGCGCCCCAGGCGTTTGAGCCATACCACCAGCACCGCGCTGACCACGACCGCGATCAGCGCAAACAGCCAGCGCTGCCAGCCGGCGCCGTCAGCCAGGAAGCTGAACGCGGCACCGGTGTTGTAGGCCAGGGTCCAGCTGAAGTAGTCAGGGATGACGACAATCTGCTGGTACATGGTCAGGGCGTTGTTGAAGTACAGCTTGGTGGCCTGGTCGAGGACCAGCACCAGCAAGCTCAGCCAAAGCCATGCAAGGCGCCCGAAGCGCCCCTCTGCAGGGTTAGGCATAGTGACGCACCTCACCCGAACCGCTCAGGTTGTCGACGCAACGGCTGCAGATTTCCGGGTGCTCCGGGTGGCTGCCGACGTCGGCACGGAAGTGCCAGCAACGGCCGCACTTGGCGTGGCCGGACTTGACCACTTGCAGCTTGAGGCCTTCGACTTCGGTGGCCACGGCTTCGGCCGGTGCCTGCACGAACGGCACCACGCTGGCGGCCGAAGTGATCAGCACGAAGCGCAGCTCGTCGCCCAGCTTGCCCAGGTCGGCGCTCAGGCCTTCGTCGGCGTACAGGGTGACTTCAGCCTGCAGGTTGCCGCCGATGACCTTGGCGGTACGCTGGTTTTCCAGCTCCTTGTTGACCGATGCTTTCACCGCCATCACGCGGTCCCAGTAGGCGCGGTCCAGCTCGATGCCTTCCGGCAGCTCGCTCAGGCCCTGATACCAGCCGTTGAGCATGACCGACTCGTTGCGCTCACCCGGCAGGTACTGCCAGATTTCGTCGGCGGTGAACGCCAGGATCGGCGCGATCCAGCGCACCAGCGCCTCGCTGATGTGGTACAGCGCGGTCTGGCACGAACGGCGGGCGACACTGTTGGCGCCGGTGGTGTACTGGCGGTCCTTGATGATGTCGAGGTAGAAGCCGCCCAGCTCCTGCACGCAGAAGTTATGCACCTTGGAGTAGACGTTCCAGAACCGGTACTCGCTGTAGTGCTCTTCCAGCTCGCGCTGCAGCAGCAAGGCGCGGTCCACGGCCCAGCGGTCCAGTGCCAGCATGTCTTGCGGCGCCAGCAGGTCGCGCGCCGGGTCGAAGCCGGACAGGTTGGAAAGCAGGAAGCGCGCGGTGTTGCGGATGCGGCGGTAGGCGTCGGCGCTGCGCTGCAGGATCTGCTCGGAAACCGCCATTTCACCGGAGTAGTCGGTGGCGGAGACCCACAGGCGCAGGATGTCGGCACCCAGGGTGTTGTTGACCTTTTCCGGCTCGATGGTGTTGCCCAGCGACTTGGACATCTTGCGACCGTTCTCGTCCACGGTGAAACCGTGGGTAAGCAGCTCGCGATACGGCGCGTGGTTGTCGATGGCGCAACCGGTCAGCAGGGAAGAATGGAACCAGCCGCGGTGCTGGTCGGAACCTTCCAGGTACAGGTCGGCGCGCGGGCCGGTGGCATGGCCGATATCGTGCGAACCACGCAGCACGTGCCAGTGGGTAGTGCCCGAGTCGAACCACACGTCGAGGGTGTCGCTGATCTTGTCGTACTGGTCCGCTTCAGCGCCCAGCAGCTCGGCGGCGTCCAGCTTGAACCAGGCCTCGATACCTTGCTGCTCGACGCGCGTGGCCACTTCGTCCATCAGCTCGACGGTGCGCGGGTGCAGCTCGCCGGTCTGCTTGTGCAGGAAGAACGGAATCGGCACACCCCAGTTGCGCTGACGCGAGATGCACCAGTCCGGGCGGTTGGCGATCATCGAATGCAGGCGCGCCTGACCCCAGGCCGGGACGAACCTGGTCTCTTCAATGGCCTTGAGCGCGCGCTCACGCAGCGGCTCGCCCGTGCTTGGCTGCTTGTCCATGCCGACGAACCACTGCGCGGTGGCGCGGTAGATCAGCGGGGTCTTGTGGCGCCAGCAGTGCATGTAGCTATGGCTGATGGTTTCGGTGTGCATCAGCGCACCGACTTCGCTCAGCTTCTCGACGATGGCCGGGTTGGCCTTCCAGATGAACTGGCCGCCGAAGAACTCCAGCGATTCGACATACACGCCGTTGCTTTGCACCGGGGTAAGAATGTCGTCGTTGACCATGCCGTAGCGCTTGCAGGTGACGAAGTCGTCTTCACCGTAGGCAGGGGCGGAGTGAACCACGCCGGTACCGGCGCCCAGCTCGACGTAGTCGGCCAGGTACACCGGCGACAGGCGGTCGTAGAACGGATGGCGGAAGTTGATCAGTTCCAGCGCCGAACCCTGAGCGGTGGCGATTACCGAGCCTTCCAGGTTCCAGCGTTCGAGGCAGGCTTCGACCAGCTCTTCGGCCAGCACCAGCAGACGCTCGCCGGTATCGACCAGGGCGTACTTGAATTCCGGATGGATGTTCAGCGCCTGGTTGGCCGGGATGGTCCACGCGGTGGTGGTCCAGATCACGATGGCGGCAGGCTTGGCCAGCGAAGGCAGGCCGAAGGCGGCAGCCAGCTTGGCTTGGTCGGCCACCGGGAAGGCCACGTCGATGGTTTGCGATTTCTTGTCGGCGTACTCGACTTCGGCTTCGGCCAGGGCCGAGCCGCAATCGAAGCACCAGTTCACAGGCTTGAGGCCCTTGAACACGAAGCCTTGCTTGACCATTTCGGCCAGGGCACGGATTTCACCGGCCTCGTTGGCGAAGTTCATGGTCTTGTACGGGTTGTCCCAGTCACCCAGCACGCCCAGGCGGATGAACTCGGTCTTCTGCCCTTCGATCTGCTCGGCGGCGTACTCGCGGCACAGCTCGCGGGTGCGGTCGGCCGACAGGTGCTTGCCGTGGGTGACCTCGACCTTGTGCTCGATCGGCAGGCCGTGGCAGTCCCAGCCCGGCACGTACGGGGCATCGAAGCCGGCCAGGGTCTTGGAGCGGACGATCATGTCCTTGAGAATCTTGTTCAGCGCATGACCGATGTGAATCTTGCCGTTGGCATAGGGCGGGCCGTCGTGCAGCACGAACTTGGGACGATCCTTGCCAATCTCGCGCAGCTTCTGGTACAGGCCAATGCTGTCCCAGCGCTGCAGTATCTGCGGTTCGCGCTGAGGCAGGCCGGCCTTCATGGGGAAGGCGGTGTCCGGAAGGTTAAGCGTGGCTTTGTAGTCGGTCATTTCAGGCTCTTGGTTAGCGGTTGAGCGTGCCAATGTGCACGTGCGGCGGCGATATCCGCATCGATCGCCGACTTCAGCGCCTCCAGGGAGGCGAATCGCTGCTCTTCACGCAGCTTGTGGTGGAACTCCACCGTCAGGCGCCGACCGTAAAGGTCGCCAGCATAGTCCAGCAGATGAATCTCCAGGTGCGGGCGCCCGTCACCGGCTACGGTGGGGCGCACGCCAATATTGCCGACACCCGGCCAGGCCTTGCCGTCGATCTCGATGCTGGCCAAGTAGACCCCGGACAGCGGCACGCGGCGGCGCTTGAGCTGGATGTTGGCAGTCGGTGTGCCGAGCTGGCGGGCCAGTTTCTGGCCATGCAGCACGCGGCCGGTGATGCTGTAGGGGCGGCCCAGCAGGTGCTCGGCCAGCTCGAAGTTGCCTTCGGCCAGGGCCTGGCGCACTTCGGTGCTGCTGACCCGCAGGCCATCCTGGATGACCGTGTTGGCCGCCTCGACGGTGAAGCCGTACTGCTTGCCGGCTTCGACCAGGAAGGCGAAATCGCCAGCGCGGTCGCAGCCAAAGCGGAAGTCATCGCCCACTTCAAGGTGGCGCACGCCCAGGCCATCGACCAGGATAGCCTTGACGAAGTCATCGGCGCTGAGGCTGCTCAGGCGCTGGTTGAATGCCAGGCACAGCACCCGGTCGATGCCTTCGCCGGCCAGCAGCTCGACCTTGTCGCGCAGGCGAGCCAGGCGCGCAGGGGCAGTCTCGGGGGCGAAGTACTCGCGTGGTTGCGGTTCGAAGATCACCACGCAGGTCGGCAGGCCCAAGGCCTGGCCGCGCTCGCGCAGGCGCGCCAGGATTGCCTGGTGGCCGCGGTGAACCCCGTCGAAGTTGCCAATGGTGGCGACACAGCCCCGGTGCTCGGGGCGCAGGTTGTGAAGACCTCGAACCAGCTGCATAACGCGCTTCTTGCTCATAAAGTGGCCGATTATAACCACACCCGGGCGCCGGTGACAGGCAGCAGCGCCCAAGGGCGGCGTGGAATGCTAAAAACCGACGCCTGACCCGCCCAGCGCCTTAGTGCAAGGCCTTGCGGGCAAAATGCCGGGGCCGGAACCCACAAAGGTACAGGCAACCGAAGTACGTCACCACACCGGCCAGGATCAGTGCGCCCAGGCGCATGAAGCGCTCGAGCATGCTGCCCTGCTCCCAGGCCGGCATATAGTGCATGCCGGCCAGCAATACTGCCGACATCAGCGTCACCGCCAGCACCAGCTTGAACAGGAACATCGCCCAGCCAGGCTGCGGCTCGAACAGCTGCTGGCTGCGCAGCTTCCAGAACAGCAGGCCGGCATTCAGGCAGGCACCCAGGCTGATGGCCAGGGCCAGGCCGGCATGCGCGAACGGGCCGACCAGGGCCAGGTTGAACAGCTGGGTACAGACCAGGGTGAACACGGCAATCTTCACCGGTGTACGGATATTCTGCTGCGCATAGAAGCCCGGTGCCAGCACCTTGACCAGAATGATTGCCAGCAAACCCACGGAATAGGCAATCAGCGCGCGCTGGGTCATGGCCGCGTCGAAGGCGCTGAACTTGCCGTACTGGAACAGCGCCACGGTCAGGGGCTCGGCCAGGATGCCAAGGGCCAGGGTGCAAGGCAGTACCAGCAGGAAGCACAGCCGCAGGCCCCAGTCGAGGATCCGCGAGTACTCTTCGCGGTCCTTGTTGGCGTAGGTCTTGGCCAGGGTTGGCAGCAGGATGGTACCCAAGGCCACGCCCAGCACGCCTGAAGGAAGCTCCATCAGGCGGTCGGCGTAATACATCCACGACACCGAGCCGGCCACCAGGAAGGAGGCGAAGATGGTATTGATGATCAGCGATATCTGGCTTACCGATACTCCGAGAATGGCCGGCAGCATCTGCTTGAGCACACGCCAGACGCCGGCATCCTTGAGGTTCAGGCGCGGCAGGACCAGCATGCCGATCTTCTTCAATGCCGGCAGCTGGTACAGCAACTGCGCCAGGCCGCCCGCCAGCACGCCCCAGGCCAGGGCCATGATCGGCGGATTGAAGTACGGTGTCAGCAGCAGGGCAAAGGCGATCATCGCCACGTTCAGCAGGGTCGGGGTGAAGGCCGGTACCGAGAAACGGTTCCAGGTATTGAGGATCGCGCCGGCCAGCGACGACAACGAAATCAGCAATATATAAGGAAATGTCACCCGCAACAGGTCGGTGGTGAGCTCATATTTTTCTGCGCTGTCGACAAAACCTGGGGCGGTTGCCCACACCACCCACGGCGCCGCCAGGATGCCGATGGTGGTCACCAGGGCCAGGACCAGGGTCAGCAGGCCAGTGACATAGGCGATGAAGGTGCGTGTCGCCTCCTCGCCTTGCTGGGTCTTGTACTCGGCCAGAATCGGCACGAACGCCTGCGAGAACGCACCCTCGGCGAATATGCGCCGCAGCAGGTTGGGCAGCTTGAACGCGATGAAGAAGGCGTCGGTGGCAACGCCAGCACCAAAGATGCGCGCCAGGATGGTGTCACGAACGAAGCCTAGCACCCGCGAAATCATGGTGATCGAGCTTACTGCAGCCAGGGATTTGAGCAGGTTCATCGAAAAGATTCACGCCAATGACAGAGGACGCTGCCAGACAGCGTCCGAATGTGCGATACTCCCGCGCCGTTGCAGGGGAGCCAAAAATTCCCGAGTGTACAGGTCGCGCAGCAGAAAGGAATCTTTCCAGGTTGTTGGCGCACCGCTCGGCGGAACCTTGCAGGTGGCCTTGACATCCGGTCGACTCATCGGCATGATTCGCGGCCTATTTTGTTTGCTATTTACCTAAAGTCTTTCGAGGAGCTCGACGGTGGCCAACACACCTTCCGCCAAGAAACGTGCAAAACAGGCTGAGAAGCGTCGCAGCCACAACGCCAGCCTGCGTTCCATGGTCCGCACCTACATCAAGAATGTAGTTAAAGCCATTGACGCAAAAGACGCCGAAAAAGCGCAAGCCGCTTACGTTCTGGCTGTACCTGTAATCGACCGTATGGCCGACAAGGGTATCATCCACAAGAACAAGGCTGCTCGTCACAAAGGCCGTCTGAATGGCCACATCAAGGCGCTGAAAGAAGCTGCAGCTGCCTAAGCGACGCGCTATTCGAAAAACCGACCTTAGGGTCGGTTTTTTGTTGCCTGCAATTCATGGCAATTGTTCACTCCAAACATTTACCTTGAATTGCCAAGGAATCAGCATCAATTGACATACCTGCAGGAGCGGGCTCACCCGCGAACACCGGCAAAGCCGGTGCCATTCACCGCGTCACCGCCCTCGCCGGTGAGCCGCCCCTGCATTTACCTGGCTATCTGGATCTTCGGCGCCCACTGCAGCCATTCATCTTCAGCCTTCTCAAACAGGGCAAACGTCTGCTGAGGCCGTGCCGGGTTGCCCATCTGCTCACCGTCCGGTGTTGCGAAGGCGATACCGCCATCAATCAGGGTTTCCACCGACTCGGTGCGCACCGTAGCCCCCTTGAACAGCCCCCAGTCGAAACCGAAGCCACTGCTGTTCCAGAAGCGGCTGCCGCTGCGCACCAAGGCGGCATAGCGCGGCTCGATGAGAATATGGATCAGCACCCGATCAGCACTCTGGCCCAGCTCGAAACCCGTCACCTTACCCACCGTAACCTCACGATAGGTTACCGGCACACCCGGCTTGATCGAACCACGGCGCGGGGCGCTGAGCGTCAACGGCAGGCCGACCTCCGGCCCTGCCACTTGCGGCGCATCGGCCAAGGCAATGAAGTCGCGCTGCGGGCCACGGTCTTTGGCGGCTGGCTGAACTTCCAGGTACTGCCCGCCCACCAGGGTATCGAGGTTCTCGGTGCGTACCAGACCCAAGGCCGGCTTGACGACCCAGAACTGCGTGCCTGCACGTGCAATGCGGTTCGCCGACTCGGTAATGCGCGCCCGCAGCAGCACAGCCTGCAGGTCATCGGTCAGGTCGACGCTCTCGATACTGCCTACATCCAGGCCGCGGAAGCGGATCGCAGTACCCGGCTTGAGGCCATCGGCACGGTCTACCCGAATGGTGATCAACGTACCCGCACGGTTCACCGCCTCCTGGCTCTCATGCAGGCGGAAACGTGGGATATGGCGTTTAAGTGCTACATCGGGGCGCGGCGTGTCGAACGCGATACCACCGGCCATCAGTGTCTGCAGTGATTCACTCTTGATCTTGATGCCCGACAAGCCGCCCGTCAGGGTAATACCGCTGACGTTCCAGAAGCGCGACGAGCCGTTGACCAGCTTCTCGTATTCCTTCTCGATATGCACACCGATCAGGATACGGTTGCTGTTGCGGGCGAACTGGTAGCTCTGCACGCTACCTACCTTCACCTGGCGGTACATCACCGGGCTGCCGATCTCGAGCGACCCCAGGGTATCGGCGAATAACACCATGTGCAGGCCCGGCGCCTTGAGGTCGAGCGGCGGCGCCTTGGCGCGCGCCTCGAACTCACGCTCTGGCCGCGCGCCCTTCTCACCTGGACGAATGGCGATGTAGTTACCTTTGACCAGTGCTTCCAGGCCGGTAATACCCGCCAGGGATATGGAGGGTTTCACCACCCAGAACTGCGTGCCCTCGACCAGGTAGTCTTCGGTCAACGGGTCCAGCGTCAGCTCGGCGGATGCGCTGGCCAGGTTGTCTTCCATCTTCAGGGCTTTCAGCGAGCCAACCTGGATGCCCTTGTACATGACCGGCGTACGGCCGGCCTGCAGGCCTTCATAGTCGCTCAGCTTGACCTTGACCCGGATACCGGCCTGGGCTGCATCGAAGTCTTCATACAGGCGGAATGGCAGGCTCGGGTCGGTTGGCGGGCTGTCCTTGCGGTATTCCGGCGTGGCGAAGGCGATACCGCCGGCGACAATGCTCGACAGTGACTCGCTACGCACTTTCACCCCCGACAGCGAAGCATCGATGCTGACGCCGCTGGCATTCCAGAAACGCGTATGTTTACGCACCAGGCTGGCGTATGCCGGCTCGATGAACACCTTGACCTCAACAGTGCTCTGGTCCTCGGACAGCCGATAGCTTTTCACCCGGCCAACCTGGATCTGCTTGTAGAACACCGGGCTATCGCGATTGAGCGAGCCCAGCCTCTCGGCCTTGAGCATCAAATGCAGGCCGGGTTCCGAGTCCGAGAGCGGTGGCGCCACTTTCAACGCGGTAAAGCGCTTGGTGCGCTCCCCCTCCCCCGGGCTGACGGCGATATAGTTGCCCGACACCAGCGTTTCAAGGCCGGAAATACCCGCCAGGGTGACGCTCGGCTTCACCAGCCAGAAGCGGGTGCCTTTAGTGAGATGCGGCTCGGCGGCCTTGTTCATCTCGATGGTGGCGATCACCCCCTGCTTCTCGCCCTGGGCATCGAGCACCAGGCTCTTGACCTTGCCAACCGGCATGCCTTTGTAGATAACCTCGGTCTTGTTGGCGACGATGCCCTCACCCGACTCGAAGCGGACTTCAATTTCCACGCCGGCATCACGGTATGCCTGCCATGCGAGCCAGCCCCCGATCATCAACGCGATCAATGGCAGGATCCAGATAGCCGACCAGTTCGAGGCTGGGCGGGTTTTAGCCGTTGGCAGGTCACTCATGGTCGTCATCCGACTCCGTGTTATCCCAAATCAGTCGGGGATCGAAAGTTAAAGCGGCAAGCATTGTCAGGATCACCACAGTTGCGAAGGCGACAGCGCCCAGGTTGGCTTCGACACTGGCTATCCGGCCGAAATTCACCACCGCCACCAGGATGGCAATGACGAAGATATCCAGCATGGACCAGCGCCCGATGAATTCGATGAAGCGGTACATCAATATGCGCTGCCGCGCCGAAAGCGGCTGACGGCGCTGCACCGAGTACAACAACAGGCCAATCCCCACCAGCTTGAACGTGGGTACCAGGATGCTGGCAATGAACACCACGGCGGCAATGGGCACCATGCCGTGCTTGAGCAGGGTGATGACGCCGGACATGATCGTGTCGGGGCTGCCTTGCCCCAAGGTGCTCACGGTCATGATCGGCAGGACATTGGCCGGGATGTACAGAATCGACGCTGCAATCAGCAACGCCCAGGTACGCACGATGCTGTTCGGCCGGCGCGCATGCACAATCGCACCGCAGCGGGTGCAGGTTTGCGACTTGCTGCCCGGCTCATTTCTGTTCAGTTCGTGACATTCATTGCAGACAAGAATGCCCGCATCAATCGCCCGCATGCAGGTCCTCCCCCGATAGCGCACTCCAGATCTGGTGCGGTGACATCACCACTTCAAGCCAGACCTGGATCAGCAACAGACTGATAAAGCAGAACAACCCCAAACCCACGGTCAATTCGGCCAGGTCCACCAGCTTGACGATGGCCACCAGCACACCCATGAAATAGACCTCGAGCATGCCCCAGTCGCGCAGGTGGTGATAGATACGGTAGAACAGCAGGCCGAAGTTGCGCCCGATGTTCAGGCGGATACTGAGCAGCACAGCCAGCTGGCAGAGCAGTTTTGCCAGGGGAATGGCCATGCTGCACAAGAACACCACTACCGCCACGCCGCGCATTTCCGAATTGTACAGGCCCACTACGCCGCTCCAGACAGTGTCGTCCGACGTCTGGCCAAGCAGGTGCAACTGCATGATCGGCAGGAAGTTTGCCGGTACGAATAGCAACAGGGCTGTGAGCACCAGGGCCAGACTGCGATTGACCACATTATGGCGATGGGCATAGAGCTCGTAGCCGCAGCGCGGGCATTGGGCTTTCTCATCATGCTGGAGCACAGGCTTGCGTAGCAGCAGGTCGCATTCGTGGCAGGCGACCAACTCGTCCAGCGGCAACTGGGCCAGCGTTTGGGGTTCGACAGGGTTGGACATGGAGCCCTTCTGGATAGGTGCGTGAGCCTATTCTAGTGTTCTGGCTCGAATTGTGGGAGCCGACAAACCACAGGCATGCACGATACCTGAGATTTTCGCCCACAAAGACAAAACCCCTACCTGCATGCGCAGATAGGGGTTTTGCGAAATGAATCTTGACGATGACCTACTCTCACATGGGGAGACCCCACACTACCATCGGCGATGCATCGTTTCACTACTGAGTTCGGGATGGGATCAGGTGGTTCCAATGCTCTATGGTCGTCAAGAAATTCTGTAGCCAGAATGTCCAGATGGACAGCCCAGCGAATTCGGATATGTGATAGTTGTGATGCTTTGTGAACAGTGCGAACTTTCGGTTCGTGTCATCTTCACCACCGCAATCTGCATGAGCAAATTGCTTGGGTGTTATATGGTCAAGCCTCACGGGCAATTAGTATTGGTTAGCTCAACGCCTCACAGCGCTTACACACCCAACCTATCAACGTCGTAGTCTTCGACGGCCCTTTAGGGGATTCTAGATCCCAGTGAGATCTCATCTTGAGGCAAGTTTCCCGCTTAGATGCTTTCAGCGGTTATCTCTTCCGAACATAGCTACCCGGCAATGCCACTGGCGTGACAACCGGAACACCAGAGGTTCGTCCACTCCGGTCCTCTCGTACTAGGAGCAGCCCCTCTCAAATCTCAAACGTCCACGGCAGATAGGGACCGAACTGTCTCACGACGTTCTAAACCCAGCTCGCGTACCACTTTAAATGGCGAACAGCCATACCCTTGGGACCGGCTTCAGCCCCAGGATGTGATGAGCCGACATCGAGGTGCCAAACACCGCCGTCGATATGAACTCTTGGGCGGTATCAGCCTGTTATCCCCGGAGTACCTTTTATCCGTTGAGCGATGGCCCTTCCATACAGAACCACCGGATCACTAAGACCTACTTTCGTACCTGCTCGACGTGTGTGTCTCGCAGTCAAGCGCGCTTTTGCCTTTATACTCTACGACCGATTTCCGACCGGTCTGAGCGCACCTTCGTACTCCTCCGTTACTCTTTGGGAGGAGACCGCCCCAGTCAAACTACCCACCATACACTGTCCTCGATCCGGATAACGGACCTGAGTTAGAACCTCAAAGTTGCCAGGGTGGTATTTCAAGGATGGCTCCATGAGAACTGGCGTCCCCACTTCAAAGCCTCCCACCTATCCTACACAAGCAAATTCAAAGTCCAGTGCAAAGCTATAGTAAAGGTTCACGGGGTCTTTCCGTCTAGCCGCGGATACACTGCATCTTCACAGCGATTTCAATTTCACTGAGTCTCGGGTGGAGACAGCGCCGCCATCGTTACGCCATTCGTGCAGGTCGGAACTTACCCGACAAGGAATTTCGCTACCTTAGGACCGTTATAGTTACGGCCGCCGTTTACCGGGGCTTCGATCAAGAGCTTCGCTTGCGCTAACCCCATCAATTAACCTTCCGGCACCGGGCAGGCGTCACACCCTATACGTCCACTTTCGTGTTTGCAGAGTGCTGTGTTTTTAATAAACAGTCGCAGCGGCCTGGTATCTTCGACCGGCATGGGCTTACGGAGCAAGTCCTTGACCCTCGCCGGCGCACCTTCTCCCGAAGTTACGGTGCCATTTTGCCTAGTTCCTTCACCCGAGTTCTCTCAAGCGCCTTGGTATTCTCTACCTAACCACCTGTGTCGGTTTGGGGTACGGTTCCCAGTTATCTGAAGCTTAGGAGCTTTTCTTGGAAGCATGGTATCAACCACTTCGTCGCCTAAAGGCAACTCGTCATCAGCTCTCGGCCTTGAAATCCCGGATTTGCCTAAGATTTCAGCCTACCACCTTAAACCTGGACAACCAACGCCAGGCTGGCCTAACCTTCTCCGTCCCTCCATCGCAATAACTGGAAGTACAGGAATATTAACCTGTTTTCCATCGACTACGCTTTTCAGCCTCGCCTTAGGGACCGACTAACCCTGCGTCGATTAACGTTGCGCAGGAAACCTTGGTCTTTCGGCGTGCGAGTTTTTCACTCGCATTGTCGTTACTCATGTCAGCATTCGCACTTCTGATACCTCCAGCAAGCTTCTCAACTCACCTTCACAGGCTTACAGAACGCTCCTCTACCGCATCATCATAAGATGATACCCGTAGCTTCGGTGCATGGTTTGAGCCCCGTTACATCTTCCGCGCAGGCCGACTCGACTAGTGAGCTATTACGCTTTCTTTAAAGGGTGGCTGCTTCTAAGCCAACCTCCTAGCTGTCTAAGCCTTCCCACATCGTTTCCCACTTAACCATGACTTTGGGACCTTAGCTGACGGTCTGGGTTGTTTCCCTTTTCACGACGGACGTTAGCACCCGCCGTGTGTCTCCCATGCTCGGCACTTGTAGGTATTCGGAGTTTGCATCGGTTTGGTAAGTCGGGATGACCCCCTAGCCGAAACAGTGCTCTACCCCCTACAGTGATACATGAGGCGCTACCTAAATAGCTTTCGAGGAGAACCAGCTATCTCCGAGCTTGATTAGCCTTTCACTCCGATCCACAGGTCATCCGCTAACTTTTCAACGGTAGTCGGTTCGGTCCTCCAGTCAGTGTTACCTAACCTTCAACCTGCCCATGGATAGATCGCCCGGTTTCGGGTCTATACCCAGCGACTAAACGCCCTATTAAGACTCGCTTTCGCTACGCCTCCCCTATTCGGTTAAGCTCGCCACTGAATATAAGTCGCTGACCCATTATACAAAAGGTACGCAGTCACCTAACAAAGTAGGCTCCCACTGCTTGTACGCATACGGTTTCAGGATCTATTTCACTCCCCTCTCCGGGGTTCTTTTCGCCTTTCCCTCACGGTACTGGTTCACTATCGGTCAGTCAGTAGTATTTAGCCTTGGAGGATGGTCCCCCCATATTCAGACAAAGTTTCTCGTGCTCCGTCCTACTCGATTTCATTGATAAGAGATTTTCGTGTACGGGGCTATCACCCACTATGGCCGCACTTTCCAGAGCGTTCCACTAATCTCAAACCAACTTAAGGGCTGGTCCCCGTTCGCTCGCCACTACTAAGGGAATCTCGGTTGATTTCTATTCCTCAGGGTACTTAGATGTTTCAGTTCCCCTGGTTCGCCTCTTGCACCTATGTATTCAGTACAAGATACTCAGCTTGTGCTGAGTGGGTTCCCCCATTCAGAGATCTCTGGATCACAGTCTGTTTGCCGACTCCCCAAAGCTTATCGCAGGCTACCACGTCTTTCATCGCCTCTGACTGCCAAGGCATCCACCGTATGCGCTTCTTCACTTGACCATATAACCCCAAGCAATCTGGTTATACTGTGAAGACGACATTCGCCGAAAATTCGCACGTCGCTCTTTCGAGCAGAACTCACAAATTTTACCTTAGCCTGATCCACCAGCAGTGAAACTGGTGTTCAGTCTATTTCTATCACATATCCGAATTTTTAAAGAACGATCTGACAAAAGTCAGAAATCAACATTCATTCACGAATGTTCATTTCTAAGTTCTGACAAGTGACTGTGTACAGCGAAAGTGGTGGAGCCAAGCGGGATCGAACCGCTGACCTCCTGCGTGCAAGGCAGGCGCTCTCCCAGCTGAGCTATGGCCCCGTATTCTGCGGCTAAACCATGTAATGGTAGGTCTGGGCAGATTTGAACTGCCGACCTCACCCTTATCAGGGGTGCGCTCTAACCAACTGAGCTACAGACCTATAACAGGGTCGCTTTACAGCATCGTCTTTTACAATGAATCAAGCAATTCGTGTGGGTGCTCATCAGCAGGCTGATGTCGTCGATTAAGGAGGTGATCCAGCCGCAGGTTCCCCTACGGCTACCTTGTTACGACTTCACCCCAGTCATGAATCACACCGTGGTAACCGTCCTCCCGAAGGTTAGACTAGCTACTTCTGGTGCAACCCACTCCCATGGTGTGACGGGCGGTGTGTACAAGGCCCGGGAACGTATTCACCGCGACATTCTGATTCGCGATTACTAGCGATTCCGACTTCACGCAGTCGAGTTGCAGACTGCGATCCGGACTACGATCGGTTTTGTGAGATTAGCTCCACCTCGCGGCTTGGCAACCCTCTGTACCGACCATTGTAGCACGTGTGTAGCCCAGGCCGTAAGGGCCATGATGACTTGACGTCATCCCCACCTTCCTCCGGTTTGTCACCGGCAGTCTCCTTAGAGTGCCCACCATAACGTGCTGGTAACTAAGGACAAGGGTTGCGCTCGTTACGGGACTTAACCCAACATCTCACGACACGAGCTGACGACAGCCATGCAGCACCTGTGTCAGAGTTCCCGAAGGCACCAATCCATCTCTGGAAAGTTCTCTGCATGTCAAGGCCTGGTAAGGTTCTTCGCGTTGCTTCGAATTAAACCACATGCTCCACCGCTTGTGCGGGCCCCCGTCAATTCATTTGAGTTTTAACCTTGCGGCCGTACTCCCCAGGCGGTCAACTTAATGCGTTAGCTGCGCCACTAAAATCTCAAGGATTCCAACGGCTAGTTGACATCGTTTACGGCGTGGACTACCAGGGTATCTAATCCTGTTTGCTCCCCACGCTTTCGCACCTCAGTGTCAGTATCAGTCCAGGTGGTCGCCTTCGCCACTGGTGTTCCTTCCTATATCTACGCATTTCACCGCTACACAGGAAATTCCACCACCCTCTACCGTACTCTAGCTTGCCAGTTTTGGATGCAGTTCCCAGGTTGAGCCCGGGGCTTTCACATCCAACTTAACAAACCACCTACGCGCGCTTTACGCCCAGTAATTCCGATTAACGCTTGCACCCTCTGTATTACCGCGGCTGCTGGCACAGAGTTAGCCGGTGCTTATTCTGTCGGTAACGTCAAAACAGCAAGGTATTCGCTTACTGCCCTTCCTCCCAACTTAAAGTGCTTTACAATCCGAAGACCTTCTTCACACACGCGGCATGGCTGGATCAGGCTTTCGCCCATTGTCCAATATTCCCCACTGCTGCCTCCCGTAGGAGTCTGGACCGTGTCTCAGTTCCAGTGTGACTGATCATCCTCTCAGACCAGTTACGGATCGTCGCCTTGGTGAGCCATTACCCCACCAACTAGCTAATCCGACCTAGGCTCATCTGATAGCGCAAGGCCCGAAGGTCCCCTGCTTTCTCCCGTAGGACGTATGCGGTATTAGCGTTCCTTTCGAAACGTTGTCCCCCACTACCAGGCAGATTCCTAGGCATTACTCACCCGTCCGCCGCTGAATCCAGGAGCAAGCTCCCGTCATCCGCTCGACTTGCATGTGTTAGGCCTGCCGCCAGCGTTCAATCTGAGCCATGATCAAACTCTTCAGTTCAATACTGCTTGGGTTTTTAAGAAACCCTAAACTTGGCTCAGCAATCTCAAATGACTATGTGATTTCTCGCATGGCCACTTGTGATGCTGATAATCTTTCTGACTATCAGTCCGTACTCACAAGCACCCACACGAATTGCTTGATTCGATTTGTTAAAGAGCGTTTGGTTAAGAGCTTTTCGTCTCAACCGAGGCGCGCATTCTACGCTTTCCTCAGAGCCTGTCAAGCGTTTATTTTGAAGTTTTTTCCGAGAAACTCGTTTAGCTTCAAACACTTGGCTCGCTGCGATCTCTCGTAGCGGGAGGCGAATAATACAGCGTTTAAATCCGCTGTCAACTGCCTTTATCACCGCTGCCGATCTTTCGATCGAAGCCCTTACAGCATCCTCTGAACTACCTAACTCGTTGAATATCAAGGAGTTTGTCGTTCCGTTGTCGCTGGAAGTGGGGCGCATTATAAGGGGATTCGAAAGGGCGTCAACCTTTAATTTCAAGAAAGTGAAATATAGGGGCAAAGACCGTATCAAGGCCGACAAGTGCCTGCCACAACCCTTTCGGCGCCTGTGAGATCGAGCGCTGCCCTGACGACCATCAGCACAGCACAGCAATACCAGACCCAATATCCAAAACCCCAAAACAAAGCGGGGAGGCCTATCGGCCTCCCCGCTTCAGTTACCCGCCTTAAAGGCTAGGAAACGCAAACTGCGACGCCTCATGACTAGCCCGCTGCGGCCAACGCTGGGTAATAGCCTTGCGACGGGTATAGAACCGCACCCCATCCGGCCCATAAGCATGCAGGTCACCAAACAACGAACGCTTCCACCCACCAAAGCTGTGATAAGCCACCGGCACCGGAAGCGGTACGTTGACACCCACCATGCCCACTTCAATCTCGTCACAGAACAGACGCGCGGCCTCACCGTCACGGGTGAAGATGCATGTGCCGTTGCCATACTCGTGATCATTGATCAACTGCATGGCCTGCTCCAGGCTGTTCACCCGCACCACGCACAGCACCGGGCCGAAGATCTCTTCTTTATAGATGCGCATCTCCGGGGTCACCTTGTCGAACAGGGTGCCACCAACAAAATAGCCATCTTCATTACCGGTCACACGGAAGCCACGGCCGTCCACCACCAGCTTCGCGCCAGCAGCAACACCGTCATCGATGTAACCGACGACCTTGTCCCGGGCAGCAGCGGTGACCAGCGGACCCATGTCCAGACCGCACGAGGTACCGGCACCAATCTTCAGTGCCTTGATCTGCGGCTCCAGCTTGGCAATCAGGGCATCGGCCACCTGGTCGCCCACACACACCGCCACCGAAATGGCCATGCAACGCTCGCCGCACGAACCATAGGCTGCGCCCATCAGTGCGCTGACGGCGTTGTCCAGGTCGGCATCCGGCATCAGCACCGCATGGTTCTTGGCACCACCCAGCGCCTGCACGCGCTTGCCGCGCTTGGTGCCTTCGGCATAGATGTATTCGGCAATCGGGGTCGATCCGACGAAACTCAGCGCTTTCACCTCTGGCGCTTCGATCAGCGCATCCACGGCTTCCTTGTCGCCGTGCACCACGTTGAGAATGCCCTTCGGCAAACCGGCTTCCAGCAGCAACTGGGCAATGAACAGCGTCGAGCTCGGATCACGCTCTGAAGGCTTGAGGATAAAAGCGTTACCGCAAGCGATGGCCAGTGGGTACATCCACAGCGGCACCATGGCCGGGAAGTTGAACGGGGTGATGCCGGCAACCACGCCCAGCGGCTGGAAGTCGGACCAGGCGTCGATGTTCGGGCCGACGTTGCGGCTGTACTCGCCTTTCAGTACTTCAGGCGCGGCACAGGCGAACTCTACGTTCTCGATGCCACGCTTCAGTTCACCTGCGGCGTCTTCCAAAGTCTTGCCGTGCTCTTCGCTGATCATCTGCGAGATACGTGCTTCGTTCTGCTCCAACAGTTGCTTGAAGCGGAACATCACCTGGGCGCGCTTGGCCGGCGGGGTATTGCGCCAGGCCGGGAAGGCGGCCTTGGCCGAGTCGATCGCTTCCTGCACGGTCGCGCGGCTGGCCAGCTCGACCTTGCGAACGGCCTGGCCAGTGGACGGGTTGAAGACATCGGCGGTGCGCTCACCCTTGGTAACCAGCTCGCCATGGATCAGGTGCTGAACAATGCTCATGCAAAACTCCAGATAAAGAAGGTAAATGCAGGCGCGGAATACGTGCGCGCGCCTGGCATCAAAATCGGATAGATCAGTCGATCAGGTTCAGGTTTTCGCCAACGGCGTCGAACAGGCGATCCAGTTGCTGCGGCGTGGTGTTGAACGTCGGGCCGAACTGCAGGGTGTCGCCACCGAAGCGCACATAGAAGCCTGCCTTCCACAATTTCATCGCCACTTCGTACGGGCGGACAATGGCATCACCGTCACGGGCGGCGATCTGAATGGCGCCGGCCAAGCCGTAGTTACGGATATCAACAACGTTCTTGGTGCCCTTCACGCCGTGCAGCAGCTTCTCGAAGTGCGGCGCCAGCTCGGCGGCGGACTGCACCAGGTTTTCCTTCTGCAGCAGGTCCAGCGCAGCGATGCCGGCGGCGCAGGCTACCGGGTGTGCCGAATAGGTGTATCCATGCGGGAATTCTACGGCGTATTCCGGCGTCGGCTGGTTCATGAAGGTCTGGTAGATCTCGCTGCTGGCAATCACCGCGCCCATGGGGATGGCACCGTTGGTTACCTGCTTGGCAATGCACATCAGGTCCGGGGTCACGCCGAAGGCTTCGGCGCCGGTCATCGCACCCATGCGGCCGAAGCCGGTGATCACTTCGTCGAAGATCAGCAGGATGTTGTGCTGGGTGCATATTTCACGCAGGCGCTTCAGGTAACCCTTCGGCGGCGGCAGTACACCGGCCGAGCCGGCCAGCGGCTCAACGATCACCGCCGCGATGTTGGAGGCATCGTGCAGCTCGATCAGCTTGAGCATTTCGTCCGCCAGGGCAATACCGCCCTCTTCCGGCATGCCCTTGGAGAAGGCGTTCACCGGCAGTACGGTGTGAGGCAGGTGATCGACATCGAGCAACTGGCCAAACATCTTGCGGTTACCGTTGACGCCACCCAGGCTGGTACCGGCAATGTTCACGCCATGGTAGCCACGGGCACGGCCGATAATCTTGGTCTTGCTCGCCTGGCCTTTGAGGCGCCAGTAGGCGCGCACCATCTTCAGCGCAGTGTCGGCGCACTCGGAACCGGAGTTGGTATAGAAGACGTGGTTCAGATCGCCCGGCACCAGGTCGGCAATCTTTTCCGCCAGCTGGAACGACAGCGGATGGCCGAACTGGAACGCTGGGGAGTAGTCCAGCGTGCTCAGCTGGCGAGTAACCGCTTCGGTGATTTCCTTGCGGGTATGCCCGGCGCCGCAGGTCCACAAGCCAGACAAGGCATCGAAAATCTTGCGCCCCTGGTCATCGACCAGGTAATTGCCTTCGGCCGCCACGATCAGGCGTGGATCACGGTGGAAGTTGCGGTTGGCGGTGTAGGGCATCCAGTGCGCATCCAGCTTGAGCTGGCTGGCGATACCGACGGTTGCGGTTTCGGGCATGTTCATCGGCGGTTCCTCGAAAGACGATTAGGCAACGATGTATGTTGTTGCAGCTAAATTGGCACGGCGATAAAGTCGGGAAAAGCCTACATTTCTAATCTTCAGACAGGTCGTGACTAAACTAATGAGCCGACGCCCCGATCCACTCGCCCAAGTCAGCGATTTCGACATCCGCCTGCTGAAGATCTACCGCAGCGTAGTGGAGTGCGGCGGTTTCTCGGCAGCCGAGAACGTACTGGGCATCGGCCGTTCGGCCATCAGCCAGCAGATGAATGACCTTGAGCAACGCCTCGGCCTGCGCCTGTGTCAACGCGGCCGGGCCGGCTTCTCGCTGACCGAGGAGGGCCGCGAGGTCTACCATTCGGCCCTGCAACTGCTCAGTGCCCTGGAAAGCTTCCGCACCGAGGTCAACGGCCTGCATCAGCATTTGCGTGGTGAGTTGAACATTGGCCTGACCGACAACCTGGTTACCCTGCCGCACATGCGCATCACCCATGCCCTGGCCGAGCTGAAGGACCGGGGCCCCGATGTGCGCATCCAGATCCGCATGATTGCCCCGAGCCAGGTCGAACACGGCGTGCTCGACGGCAGCCTGCATGTCGGGGTCGTACCCCAGACCAGCCCGCTGTCGGGGCTTGAGTACCAACCGTTGTATAGCGAACGCTCGCTGCTGTACTGCGCCGTCGGCCACCCGCTGTTCTATGCCGAAGACCAGCAGATCGACGACGAGCGCCTCAACAGCCAGGAAGCCATCACGCCCACCTTTCGCCTGCCGGCCGACATCCAGGCGCATTATCAGGCGCTGAACTGCACGGCCAGCGCGTCGGACCGCGAGGGTATGGCGTTTCTCATCCTCACCGGGCGCTACATCGGCTACCTGCCAGACCACTACGCCTCGTTCTGGGTGCAGCAAGGGCGCTTGCGTGCCCTGAAACCCCAGCAACGCTTCTATGACCTGAGCCTCAGCTGGGTCACCCGCAAGGGCCGGCGGCCGAACCTGGTGCTGGAAAGCTTCCTCGAAAGCCTGGCTGCGACACGCTGATGCCAGTACCTGCCGCAAATGCTTGTCAGTTCGTCACAGGCAGGTAATCTTGTCCGACTGCCGCAGCCACTGACCCGTACGGAATCGTCCATGACCCTAGAAGTCCCTGCGCATCGCCTCTCCGCCTCGGGCAAGCCCGCCGGCCGCATCCGCCAGAAGAACGAACAGGCGATCATCCAGGCCGCCGAAGACGAATTTGCCCGCCATGGCTTCAAGGGCACCAGCATGAACACCATCGCCCTCAAGGCGGGGTTGCCCAAGGCCAACCTGCACTACTACTTCACCAACAAGCTGGGCCTTTATATCGCGGTGCTCAGCAACATCATCGAATTGTGGGACAGCACCTTCAACGCCCTGAGCGTGGAGGACGACCCGGGTGAAGCCCTGAGCCAGTACATCCGCACCAAGATGGAGTTTTCGCGGCGCAACCCGCAAGCCTCGCGGATTTTCGCCATGGAAGTGATCAGCGGCGGCACCTGCCTGACCGAATATTTCAGTGCCGACTACCGCGAATGGTTCCGCGGCCGGGCTGCGGTGTTCCAGGCCTGGATGGAAGCGGGCAAGATGGACCCGGTCGACCCGGTGCATCTTATCTTCCTGCTGTGGGGCAGCACCCAGCATTATGCCGACTTCGCCACCCAGATCTGCCAGGTTACCGGCCGCAGCCGCCTGACCAAGCAGGACATGGAAGACGCGAGCAACAATCTTATCCACATTATCCTGAAGGGCTGCGGCATCAAGCCGGCTGCCTGACCATCATTTATGCCCTCTACCCTGCTCGACCTCTGCGAATACCGCGAGGAAATCCGTAAAAGCCGCTTCATCACCCTCGCCGGGCCGATCAGCAGCGCCGCCGAGGCGATGAGTTTCATCGAACGTCACAGCGACCTGGCAGCCACTCACAATTGCTGGGCCTGGAAACTCGGCGCGCAGTACCGCAGCAGCGATGATGGTGAGCCCGGCGGCACCGCAGGTCGGCCGATCCTGGCGGCCATCGAAGCACAGGACTGCGATCAGGTAGTGGTGCTGGTGATTCGCTGGTACGGCGGTATCCAGCTGGGCACCGGCGGCCTGGCCAGGGCCTATGGCGGCGGCGCCAACAAATGCCTGCAGCAGGCGCCCAAGCGGCTGCTGGTGCAACGCAGCGAGTTTGCCTGCAGCTGCAGTTTCAGCGAGCTGGCACTGGTGAAGTTGCGCCTGGCAGAGGTTGACGGCCTGGTACTGGATGAGCAGTTCACGGCCAATGGCGTGGACATGCTCATCGCCGTAGGCGAAGCCCACCTTGCGCCGCTGCAACAGCAACTGGCTGACCTCAGCCGCGGGCGCATCTTGCTCGAAGCGCGCTGAATATTGCCCACAGCAGCTGTGGGCCTGCCTGTGGATAAGCTTGGGGCACTCTGCTGCACGCTTACGCCCACAAGGCCTGCAAGGCTTTGATCATATTTTGATCACTTTTTGATGACAGCCGCAAACTGCTGAATAGTTTCAAGTTATCCCCAATTCAATCGCGCTTGTAGCGACGCAGGCGTTTTCTGTCTTGCACACAATAACTGTGGACCAGCCTGTGGATAACCCGTGCGCCAACAGGCCAACCGCCCGGCAATACAAGGCTTGCCGGGGCTGAACATTTTTTAACCATTTATCCCTGAGACAGGCTCCGCCCTGCACTATCCTCACTACCCCCCTTCTGCAAAACCACCAAGGAGCGCTCACATGGCTGACGAAAAAAACGCACTGATCATCGGTGCCTCCCGCGGGCTGGGCCTGGGCCTGGTGCAACGCCTGCAAGAAGACGGCTGGAACATCACCGCCACCGTACGCAACCCGCTGCAGCCCGGTGCCCTGAAGGATGTGCCCGACGTGCATATCGAACAGCTGGAAATGAACGATACAGCCCAGCTTGATGCCCTGCAGCAACGCCTGAAAGGCCAGGTGTTCGACCTGGTGTTCGTCAACGCTGGCGTCATGGGCCCCCTGCCGCAAGACCTCGAGCGCGTTCAGAACAGCGACATCAGCGACCTGTTCATGACCAACGCCGTGGCGCCGATCCGCGTGGCCCGCCGCTTTGTCGGCCAGGTACGCAAAGACAGCGGGGTGCTGGCCTTCATGAGCTCGATCCTGGGTAGCGTGACCATCCCCGACGGCGGCGAAATCTGCCTGTACAAGGCCAGCAAGGCGGCACTGAACTCGATGATCAACAGCTTCGTCGTCGAACAGCAGCGGCCCGACCTGTGCGTCCTGGCCATGCACCCGGGTTGGGTAAAGACCGCCATGGGCGGCGAAAACGCCGAGATCGACGTACCGACAAGTACCCGCGGCATGCTCGAACAGATCAAGGCGCAAAGTGGTAACGGCGGGTTGCGCTTCATCAACTACAAAGGCGAACCCTTGATCTGGTAATGCCTGGTGATTCATCCGGTCGCAGCCTGGTCGGGCGCATTGCCCGGCCAGCCCCTGTAGAATGGCGGCAACAGTACCTGATCGAGATGACCCACTATGTATGACTGGTTGAACGCCCTGCCCAAGGCCGAACTGCACTTGCACCTGGAAGGCTCCCTGGAGCCCGAGCTGCTGTTCGCCCTGGCCGAGCGCAACAAGATCGCCCTGCCCTGGGACGATGTGGAGACCTTGCGGGGCGCTTATGCCTTCAACAACCTCCAGGAATTCCTCGACCTGTATTACCAGGGCGCCGACGTGCTGCGCACCGAGCAGGACTTCTACGACCTGACCTGGGCCTACCTGCAACGCTGCAAGGCCCAGAACGTGATCCACACCGAGCCGTTCTTCGACCCGCAAACCCACACCGACCGCGGCATCCCCTTCGAGGTGGTGCTCAACGGCATCAACCAGGCGCTAAAGGATGGCCGCCAGCAACTGGGCATCAGCAGTGGCCTGATCCTCAGCTTCCTGCGCCACCTCAGCGAAGATGAAGCGCACAAGACCCTCGACCAGGCCCTGCCGTTCCGCGATGCGTTCATCGCCGTTGGCCTGGACAGCTCGGAAATGGGCCACCCGCCAAGCAAGTTCCAGCGCGTATTCGACCGCGCCCGCAGCGAGGGCTTCGTCGCCGTTGCGCATGCTGGCGAAGAAGGCCCGCCCGAATACATCTGGGAGGCCCTGGACCTGCTGAAGATCAAGCGTATCGACCACGGCGTGCGCGCTATCGAGGACGAGCGCCTGATGCAGCGCATCATCGACGAGCAGATCCCGCTCACGGTCTGCCCGCTGTCCAACACCAAGCTCTGCGTGTTCGACCACATGAGCCAGCACAACATCCTCGACATGCTCGAACGCGGCGTGAAGGTGACGGTCAACTCGGACGACCCGGCCTATTTCGGCGGCTACGTCACGGAAAACTTCCACGCCCTGCACACCCACCTGGGCATGACCGAAGACCAGGCGCGCCGCCTGGCCCAGAACAGCCTGGACGCCAGACTGGTCTGATTCGAAACGGCGACGTTGCGGTCAACCGAGCTGCAGCGTCGTCACGCGGGCTATGCAGTTGATCTGCTGGATACCCACCGCCGTGATATGCAATGCCCGCGTGTCCTCGGCCTCACGCATCCAGCCAGACTGCAGGAACAACCTGAACAGAGCCTGGCCCAGCACCCCGCCCAGATGCGGCCCCTGGTCGTTCCACTCGGTGCAGCGGCAAATCACGCAACCACGTTGCTGATGCGGCGCCAAGGCGTCGATGTACACCCCCACCTGAGCAAGCTGCGCCCGCCCCTCGTCACTTACCATCAACTGACGACCGCTGCCTTCCAGCCAACCGGCCACCACCAGGCGATGGTACAACTCACCCGCCAGCTCTCCGCCCAGGTGATCACCACAACGGCGTGCCCGGCGCATCGACATGGGCAACGGTGATACCGGCGCTTTGGGCCGTTCCCCCCTGGCGCTTTCAAGCTGCACGCTGGCCAGGGCCTCTACTGCCGCCCCGACCTGCGGGGTTGCCAGGCGGAAGTAGCGCTTGCGGCCCCTTGCTTCATGCCTGAGCAGACCCGCCGACGACAGCAACGATAGATGAGCGCAGGCCGACGACGAAGTCAGGCCGGTCATTACTGCAAGCTCATTGGCCAGCCGTGGCGTGCCATCGATCAGTGCCCACAACATGGCACTGCGCTTGGGGTCGGCCATCAGGCTGGCGATCTGGCTGATACTGCTGGCTGCGTTCATGTCCCTGTAACTCCCTGCAAGTTCACTGAGTGGATGCGATGGTCAACCCCTGGCAGGGAAGCACCTCTCGCTGGCACTGGCCTGGTTCGCCAGTATAAGCCGCAGCAAACAGCATTCCGGCAGACCGGTTCGGGAACAGACTCGCCGAAAAGCCACTGGGTATGCCTACCCATTGCATTCCGGACAGCGCATTGCAGGACCTTGCCAAAACCGCGTGAACAGGCAGCCCTGCGGGCCAGCGCAGAGGGACAGGGACGTGCTGAGGAGAAAACACCGAACGCAACTTCGGAAGCGGCCGACAAGCAACTTCCGCAAATAGCGCAATATAAAGCGAAAGGTTCCAGCTACTCGCAGGCAGAGAGGGGCAAGCAGCAAACGCGGCGCAAAAAAGGCTTCCGGCGACCGTCAGTCAGGACACTGATGAAGGTCATGGCAGGCAGGGGGCACAGCGCTACACTTGATCCGCTCCCCCCTTCAGGAGGTATGCCACGATGAAAATTGTCGTCAGCACCTCGAGCCGCAACCCCGCCTGCCCTTGGCAGGTGCAGCTCGATCAACACGTGGTGAGTTTCCGTAGCGAGGCCGAAGCGCGTGCTTTCGTGGCCACGCTGGAAACCCGCTTGCAGGCACCTCACCC
Organism: Pseudomonas sp. 8_5_2; assembly: GCF_059295255.1. NCBI lineage: Bacteria > Pseudomonadati > Pseudomonadota > Gammaproteobacteria > Pseudomonadales > Pseudomonadaceae > Pseudomonas > Pseudomonas sp. 8_5_2. The sequence continues at coordinate 675,019 of NZ_CM181238.1, read as the reverse complement.
GCTCATGCGGGACGCCTGGCCTGCAAACGCCGGGTCAGCAGCGCGACACTGACCGCCAGTGCCCCGCACAAGCTGATCACCAGCGCCATCGGCACCGCACTGCCATCATGCAGCAGCCCGACCAGCGCCGCCGCACCCGCGGCCACGCTGAACTGCAGGCAGCCCATCAGTGCCGAGGCGCTGCCAGCCCGCGCGCCCTGCCCGCTCATGGCGCAGGCTGAAGCATTGGGGATGATGCAGCCCAGGCTGGCGATGCAGAGGAACAGCGGCACCAGCAGTGGCCATAGCTGTGCCGGTTGCAGTGCTGCCACGCCCAGCAGCGCCAGGCCCGCAGCCAGGTACATCCACACTGCGCGCGCCAGCAGGAACGCCGGCCCACGTTTGGCCAGCATGCGCGCGTTCACCTGCGCCACCAGGATAAAACCGGCGGCATTGGTGCCGAACAGCCAGCCGTAGTGCTCGGCTGGCACGTCGTAAAGCTTGATGAACACGAAAGGCGAGCCGGCGATATAGGCGAACATACCGGCAATGGCGATACCGCCGGTCAAGGCATGCCCGAGGAAAACCCGGTCGGCGAGCAGACGCAGGTACTGTCTCAAGGCACCCGACAGTGGCTGACGCGGCATGTCCGCAGGCAGGCTTTCTGGCAGACCCAGGCTGACCGCCAGCAGGCAGCCGGCACTGAACAGGCTCAAGGCCAGGAAGATCGACTGCCAGCCGGCCAGGTTCACAAGAACCCCACCCAGCATCGGCGCCAGGATCGGCGCCAGGCCCATGACCAGCATCAGTTGCGAAAAGACCTTGGCCGAAGCCACAGGGTCGCACTTGTCGCTGACGATGGCCCGCGACAGCACCATGCCGGCGCAACCGCCCAGCGCCTGGACGAACCGCGCCAGCACCAGGGTGTCGAGGTTGGGGGCGTAGGCGCACGCCAGTGAAGCCAGGGTGAACAAGGTCACGCCGAACATCAGCGGCTTGCGCCGACCAAAACGGTCCGCCACCGGGCCGTAGGCCAACTGCCCGATGGACAAGCCGAGGAAATAGGCGGCCAAGGTGGCCTGAACGTGTTTTTCGTCGGTGGCGAACGCCTGCGCCATGGCCGGGAAGGCAGGCAGGTAGAAGTCGATCGCCAAGGGCCCGAACGCACTGAGTGCGCCCAGGATGAGCACCATTCGCAGGTTCATCAGGAATCCATAGCAGGCTAAGCAAGTGGCTGATTCTACCTGCTGTGGACCCCATCAGTCTGAAAACATTTGCAACAAACCCGAGGGCGGCTGCGCCCCGCTCCCTCAGGCAATGGTTCAGGCCACTTCGGCCTGATAGCCCTCATCACGAATGGCCACAAGAATTTGCTCCTGTGCCAACTCACTCTGTACCCGCACCTGCCTGGCCGCCAGGTCGACCTCGACCTCGGCCGCACCATCCTGCGCCTGCACCGCTCGGGTCACGGCCTTCACGCAATGGCCACAGGTCATGCCTTGTACATTGAACACTTGCATGGGGTTACCTCCTTGATGGTTTCCGGCAGTCTCAAGCTTGCCATCGGGGCAAGGTCAAGGCCTGCCATGCGACACCTGGGGTGGAAATCCGCGCCCGCGTCGGCCAAGCTGCGCCTTTGGATGTCATGCAATCAGGAGATTTTTCATGTTCAGGGCAGCATTGGGCGTTGTCGGGCTGTTGAGCGCGCTGGCTGCGGTGCCACCGGCTAGCGCCGAAGGCAACTCGGACTACAGCGTGCTGATCATTTCCCGCGAGCGCCTGGAAGTGGCCAGCAGTTGTGAAATCGGCGTGTACCTCAACGACCAGCTCTCCGGCCGGGTGTTCCAGGAGCAGTCCACCTCGTTCAACCTGCCACCGGGCCCAGTGGATGTGCGCCTGCGCCTGCTGCCAGGGCAGATGCCGGGATGCAAAGCGGGTATCGAGGACCAGCGCAGCACGCGCTTGAACCTGCAGGCGGGCCAGATCAACAAATACCGCATCGCAATGGGGCACTATGGCCTGGAGTTGAAGCGAGCCAGCCTGGGCTATTGACCTTACCTGCGTGGCAAGGTTGATGCTGATGCTGAAGCCCTGTCCAAGGAGGAGAGCCATGCCCGCATCCACCACATACGACCTGCCGATCTCCGGCATGACCTGCGCCAGCTGTGCTGGCCGGGTCGAGCGCGCCCTGCGCAAGGTCACCGGCGCTGAACAGGTCAGCGTCAACCTCACCACCGAAAAGGCCCGTGTCCAGGCCCCGGCCAACAGCTTGGCGGCCCTGGTCGACGCTGTGCGCGAAGCCGGCTACGGCGTGCCTGTCCGCACCGTCGAACTGCAGATTGGCGGCATGACCTGCGCCAGTTGCGTGGCCCGTGTCGAGCGCGCGCTCGCCAAGTTGCCAGGGGTCGAGCAGGTCAGCGTCAACCTGGCCAGCGAACGCGCACACCTCGAAGTGCTCGCGGCCGTCGACGACAACCTGCTGATCGAAACTGTGCACAAGGCCGGCTACAGCGCCAGCCTGCCGCAAGCGGCCAAGGACGATCAACAGGCTGCCCAACGCCGCCTGCGCAATGAGCGCCTGGCAGTCGGCGCGGCTTTGCTGCTGGCCATGCCACTGGTATTGCCAATGCTGGTGCAGCCGTTCGGCCTGCACTGGATGTTGCCAGCGTGGGCGCAGTTCCTGCTGGCCACGCCGGTGCAGTTCATTCTGGGGGCGCGCTTCTACGTGGCCGCCTGGAAGGCAGTACGCGCAGGTGCCGGTAACATGGACCTGCTGGTAGCCCTGGGCACCAGCGCCGGCTACGGCCTGAGCCTGTACCAGTGGGCACAAGCCCCTGCCGGCATGACACCGCACCTGTACTTCGAAGCCTCGGCCGTGGTGATTGCCCTGGTGTTGCTCGGCAAGTACCTGGAAAGCCGCGCCAAGCGCCAGACCGCCAGTGCCATCCGTGCCCTTGAAGCATTGCGCCCGGAGCGCGCACTGCGCGTAGTCGATGGCCAGGAAGAAGACGTAGCCATCACCCAGCTGCGCCTCGGCGACCTGGTGCTGGTCAAGCCCGGCGAGCGCTTTCCGGTCGATGGTGTGGTCGAAGACGGCAGTAGCCATGCCGACGAAGCCCTGATCAGCGGCGAGAGCCTGCCAGTGCCCAAGCAACCTGGCGATAATGTCACCGGCGGCGCCATCAATGGCGAAGGCCGGCTGTTGGTACGCACCCAGGCGCTTGGTACCGAGACCGTACTGGCCCGCATCATTCGCCTGGTAGAAGACGCCCAGGCCGCCAAAGCCCCGATCCAGAAGCTGGTCGACCGGGTCAGCCAGGTGTTCGTCCCGGCCGTGCTGGTGCTGGCGCTGATCACCCTGGTCGGCTGGTGGCTGGCGGGCGCACCGCTGGCAACCGCGCTGATCAACGCCGTCGCCGTGCTGGTCATCGCCTGCCCCTGTGCACTCGGCCTGGCCACGCCCGCGGCGATCATGGCCGGCACCGGCGTTGCCGCCCGCCATGGCATCCTGATCAAGGACGCCGAAGCCCTGGAGCGTGCCCATGCGGTCAACCGTGTGGTCTTCGACAAGACCGGCACCCTCACCTCCGGCAGCCCCCGGGTGGTCCACAGCCAGGCGCAAGATGGCAGCGGCGCCGACCTGCACCGCCTGGCCGGCGCCCTGCAGCGCGGCAGCGAACACCCGCTGGCCAAAGCGGTGCTGGACGCCTGTGCCGAACAAGGGCTCGACGTGCCGACTGTCGCCGACAGCCAGTCGCTGACCGGGCGCGGCATAGCCGGGCGTGTCGAAGGCCGCGAGCTGGCGTTGGGTAACCGCCGCCTGCTCGATGAAAGCGGGCTGCTGCCCGGCGACCTGGCCGCCAAGGCCCAGGCCTGGGAAGCCGAGGGGCGCACCCTGTCATGGCTGGTCGAACGCGGCACGCAACCCCGCGTGCTGGGCCTGTTCGCCTTTGGTGACAGCCTCAAGCCCGGCGCCGCGCAGGCCATCGACACCTTGCACGCACAACACATCAGCAGCCACCTGCTGACCGGGGACAACCGCGGCAGCGCCAAAGTGGTGGCCGACGCCCTGGGCATCGACGATGTGTATGCTGAGGTGCTGCCGGCCGACAAGGCCGCGACGGTGGCTGCGCTGAAGCAGGATGGCGTGGTTGCCATGGTCGGCGACGGCATCAATGATGCCCCGGCCCTGGCCGCCGCCGACATCGGCATCGCCATGGGTGGCGGCACCGACGTGGCAATGCAGGCAGCCGGCATCACACTGATGCGTGGCGACCCGCGCCTGGTGCCCGCCGCCCTGGAAATCAGCCGCAAGACCTACGCAAAGATCCGCCAGAACCTGTTCTGGGCGTTCATCTATAACCTGATCGGCATTCCGCTGGCTGCGCTGGGTTATCTCAACCCGGTGCTGGCCGGCGCCGCCATGGCCCTGTCCAGCGTCAGCGTGGTCAGCAACGCGCTGTGGCTGAAGGCCTGGAAACCCGGCACCACCCACCAGGAGGACGCCCCATGAACATCGGCCAGGCCGCCCGCCGCAGCGGGCTCAGCACCAAGATGATCCGTTATTACGAAGCCATCGGCCTGCTCAAGCCCGCCGCGCGCAGTGACAGCGGCTACCGCCTGTACCAGGCGCAAGACCTGCATAGCCTGGCCTTCATCAAGCGCTCGCGCGACCTGGGGTTTTCCCTGGAAGAGGTCGGCAAGCTGCTGACCCTGTGGCAGGACCGCCAACGCGCCAGCGCCGATGTGAAGGCGCTGGCCATGCAGCACATCGGTGAGCTGAACCGCCGCATCGAGGAACTGGTGAGTCTTCGCGATACCCTTGGCGAACTGGTTTCGCACTGTCAGGGGGACGACCGCCCGGACTGCCCGATCCTCAAGGACCTGGCCAATGGCGCTGCGGGAACCTGCTGTAACTGAACCGTCACAGCCGTTTGGTATGCCATAAGCGTCCAAACACGACCGAATAGTCACCAACCACGACTTTATCCAATAAATACAGGCGTTCTGGCTTCATAAAACCCGGATGTGGCCGATGCAGTTGCTACCTGCCTCATGTGTCGAAAACAAAAATCCCGGGAGCGTCGATGAGCATCAAACAGAAACTGACCTGGGCATTCGCGGTCATCGCCGGCTTGCCCATCGTCCTCGTGGCCACCCTTGTGGTCCTCAACCTGCGTGGCGAAGCCCGCGATGGATTCCTCGACGGCAGCAGCCGGGAAATCCGCCAGGTCAGCAACGCGATGAACATCTTCTTCCAGGGCATCAACCAGAACGTCGAGTACCTCGCTGCGCAGCCCATGGTCGCCGCCACCGGCAGCAACCTGAACAAGTTCACCAGTGCCAACCCGTCCTACGAGCTGGGCGAGCAGGACAAGCAGCTGCTGGAGTTCTTCACCCGCCTGGCAGACTCACACCCCAACTATGCCTATGTTTCCTACGGGGTCAGTGACGGCGGCTACGTCGGCTGGCCGGCCGGGCAGAAGTTCGTCAACTACGACCCGCGCCCCCGTCCGTGGTACCAGCTGGCCATGGCCAACCCGGGCAAGACCGTACGCACCGGCGCCTACTACTGGGCTGCCGACGACGCCGTGCTGGTCAGCACCGTGCGCGCCGTGGCCAACCAGCTGGGCAACCCCGGCGGCGTGGTCAACATCGACGTGTCGCTCAAAGGCCTGACCGAAATCGTCAAGCAGATCAAACTGGGTGACAGCGGCTACCTGATGCTGGTTGAAAGCAACGGCAACGTGATGGTCGACCCGCGTGACGCCGCCCACAACTTCAAGCAGCTGGCCAGCTTTGGCGACGGTTACGCCGAGCTTGCCAAGGCCGGCAAAGGCCTGGTCGAAGTCGAGCTCAACGGCGTGCGCTACATGGCCAACGTGTATCCCGACGAGCAACTGGGCTGGACCTTCATCGGCCTGATCCAGCAAAGCGAAGTGATGCAGACCACTACCCGGCTGACCTGGCTGATCGGCGTCATCGCCGTGGTGCTGGCGGCGCTGTTCGCCGTGGTCGGCGCGGCCTTCGCCAAGCTCATCGTGCGCCCGATCAACAGCGTCACCAACAGCCTGGAGGACATTGCCCAAGGCGAGGGTGACCTGACCCGCAACCTGGAAATCCGTGGCCGTGACGAAACCGCGCAACTGGCCAGCTGGTTCAACCAGTTCCTCGGCGCCATTCGCAGCCTGATCCAGCACATTGGTGCTGCCGCCGGCAAGATTCTCAGCACCTCCACACGCTCGACCCGCGTCTCCAGCGACATGGCCGAAGCGGCCGGCCGCCAGCGCGAAGCCGTGGACATGGTTTCCACCGCTTTCCACGAAATGGTCGCTACCGCCAACGAAGTGGCGCGGTCCTGCAGCCAGGCGGCGCAGTCGGCCGACAGCGGCCAGCAACAGGCGCGGGAAGGCCAGCAGCAGATTGATGCCGCCGTACATAGCGTCGACCGCCTGAGCCAGGAAATCGAGCAGTCGGCGCAGTCGATCCAGCAGCTGGAGCGCGACAGCAACGCCATTCAGTCGATCCTTGGCACCATTCGCTCGATTGCCGAGCAGACCAACCTGCTGGCCCTCAATGCCGCCATCGAGGCGGCACGTGCCGGTGAGCAGGGCCGTGGCTTTGCTGTAGTGGCCGACGAGGTACGGGCGCTGGCCAAGCGCACCGCCGACTCGACTGCCGAAATCGACGGCCTGCTGGGCAACCTGGCCAGCCGCACTGCCGAAGTGGCCGAGCAGATGCATGCCAGCCTGGAGGTATCGCAGCAGTCGGTCAGCCGTATCGGCCTGGCCCGCGACAGCTTTGGGCAGATCCGCGAGTCGGTGGATGTGATTCGCGACATGAATACGCAGATCGCCACGGCGGCCGAGGAGCAGCACCAGGTGGCCGAGGACATCAATCGGCATATCAGCCAGATTCACGGAGATGCGCAGCTGGTGGCCGAACTGGCCCAGGCGGCACGGGTGGACTCGGAGAGCCTGGCCGGGTTGTCCAATGAGCTGGATACGCTGGTGCGCAGGTTCCGTACCTGATGTGCAGCCAGTGCCGGTGAAGGGGCCGGCACTGGCGACCGATCGTTAAAGCTTCAACTCCCCTGGCGTTGCCCCGAACAACTGCTTGAACGCGGCAATGTAGGCCGAGGTGGAATCATACCCACAGCCCAGCGCCGCCTCGGTCACATTCTCCCCCGCCTCCAGCAACGCCAGCGATGACAGCAGGCGCATGCGCTGGCGCCAGTTGCGAAAGCTCAAGCCGGTCTCGCGCTGGAACAGCCGCATCAGTGTCTTCTCCGAACACCCCAGCTGCCGGGCCCACTGCTGCAAGGTTTGCGGCTGGTCCGGCGCCGCGATCAGGCCGTTGCACAGCGCCAGCAGCCCGGGGTGACGTGGCAACGGCAGCGAAAAACCTACTTCCGGCAAGCTGCGCAACTGGTCAAGCAGCACAGCTACCAGGCGTGCTTCGACGCTGTCGCCCTCCGGGTAATCCGCCGGGAACAGGCAGAACTGCTTGATCAGCTCGCGCGCCAGCGGGGTCACCTCCAGCACGCGGCATTGCTGCGCTGCCCATGGGCAGGCATCACGACGCACGTACAGGCTGCGCATCTCGGCGCGCATCGAAGTCACCACCTCGTGCTCGGCATCGGCAGGAATCCACACACCCCATTGCGGCGGGGCGAAGTAGCTGCCCTCATGGGTGTACACGCCCAGCACCCCGCTGATGGCGTAGGAAAACTGCACCCAGTCGTGCTGGTGCCGGGTCGTCCAGGAACCGGCGCCGAGGCTCTCCGAACGGGCGTAGAGGGGCCTGGGCAGATGATCCAGCGCCGGAAGGGCGCGGGGTTGTCCGATGATCGGCATGGCGGTTTCTTGTAGTTCTGAGCAGACAAGCCTAACAGTTTACCGCCTGCTTCGCGGGTGAACCCGCTCCCACAGGGTTTCGCATAGTCCTGTGGGAGCGGGTTCACCCGCGAAGAAGTCGACGCGGTAGCCCGAAGAATCACCGCTCCATGATGACAGTCACGCCCTGCCCACCCGCCGCGCAGATCGAGATCAGCCCCCGCCCCTTTCCTGCGGTCGCCAGCAGCTTGGCCAGGTTGGCCAATATCCGGCCGCCAGTCGCCGCAAACGGGTGGCCGGCCGCCAGCGAACTGCCCTTGACGTTGAGCTTGCTGCGGTCGATTGACCCAAGCGGCGCATCCAGCCCCAGCCGCTCACGGCAGAAATCGGCATCCTCCCAGGCCTTGAGTGTGCACAGCACCTGGGCCGCAAAGGCTTCATGGATTTCGTAGTAGTCAAAGTCCTGCAGCGTCAGGCCGTTGCGCGCCAGCAAACGCGGCACCGCATAAGCCGGGGCCATCAACAGCCCTTCGCGGCCGGTGACAAAGTCCACCGCTGCTGTCTCGCCATCGACCAGGTAAGCCAGCACCGGCAGGCCCTGCTGCGCAGCCCATTCCTCGGTGCCCAGCAGCACCAGCGAGGCACCATCGGTAAGCGGCGTGGAGTTGCCCGCCGTCAGCGTGCCCTGGCCACTGCGATCGAAGGCTGGCTTGAGCCTGGCCAGCTGCTCCAGGGTCAGGTCCGGGCGCAGGTTGTTGTCCCGCGCAAGCGAAAGAAACGGCGTCAGCAAATCATCCTGCCATCCCCCGGCATAGGCGGCGGCAAGCTTCTGGTGGCTGAGCAGCGCCAGTTCGTCCTGTTCGGCACGGCCGATACGCCAGGCCTGGGCCATGCGCTCGCAATGCTCGCCCATAGACAACCCCGTGCGCGGTTCGCCGTTGCGCGGCAACTCGGGCTTCAGGTGGTGAGGGCGCAGCTTGAGAAAGGGCTGCAGCCGCTCGCCCAGGCTTTTGCCACGGCTGGCCTGCAACAGGATATGGCGCAGGCCTTCGCTGACGGCAATCGGTACATCCGAGGTGGTGTCCACACCGCCGGCAATGCCGCAGTCGATCTGGCCCAGGGCAATCTTGTTGGCCACCAGCAGCGCCGCCTCAAGCCCGGTGCCACAAGCTTGCTGGATGTCATACGCCGGCGTCTGGGGCGACAACCGTGATCCCAGCACGCATTCGCGGGTCAGGTTCATGTCGCGCGAATGCTTCAGCACGGCGCCAGCCACCACCTCCCCCATTCGCAGCCCATGCAGGCGATAGCGTTCGATCAAGCCTTCCAGGGCGACGGTCAGCATCGCCTGGTTACTGGCCGTTGCGTAGGCGCCATTGGAGCGGGCAAAGGGTATTCGGTTGCCGCCCAGGATCGCTACCCGGCGAGATGAACGCATGCGTTGGTTCCTCCAGAAACAATTTGACCCGTTACAGCCTAGGTGTTTTTGCCACGATTCGAACGTGTCGACACAAACTTGGTCCACACTTTCAAGCCTGCCTTGCGGAGACCACTCAATGAGCGATCGTTATCTCGACTTTGCCAACTCCAACCTCGGGCGCCGGCTGGTGGATGCCTTGGGCCTGCCTGCACCCGCACCGCTGGAGCGCTGGCAGTCAGGTCGCCTGCGCCCGGTGGAAGGCGCCCTGGTGTTGGGTGGCGGACCACTGGCGGGCAAAGTGCAAGCCATCGCAGCGCGCCTGACCGACGAGCTTTACAGCTTCAATGCCGACAACCTGCAGGCCGAGGCCTGGGTCGCCGGCCTGGGGCCGAAGATCAAGGCCGTGGTATTCGATGCCAGTCATCTGTCCGACAGCGATGCGCTCAAGCAGTTGCGCGAGTTTTTCCAGCCACTGCTGCGCAGCCTCGCCCCCTGTGCCCATGTGGTGGTGCTGGGGCGGGCCCCGGAAAGCCTCGACAACCCGTTGGCCAGCGTCGCCCAGCGTGCCCTCGAAGGCTTCAGCCGCTCGCTGGCCAAGGAGCTGCGCAATGGCGCGACTGCACAGTTGCTGTATGTCAGCCCCGGCGCGGAAGACCAGCTGGAAGGTGCGCTGCGGTTCTTCCTGTCACCGAAAAGCGCCTTTGTTTCTGGCCAGGTGTTACGCCTGGAGGCCTGCGCCAGCCAGGTCGAAGACTGGACCCGGCCACTGGCTGGCCGTCGCGCCCTGGTCACAGGCGCTGCACGCGGTATCGGTGCAGCCATCGCCGAGACCCTGGCCCGGGACGGCGCCGACGTGCTGCTGCTCGATGTCCCGCAAGCCAGCCAGGACCTCGACGCCCTCGCTGCACGCCTGGGCGGCAAAGCGCTGGCGCTGGATATCTGCGCCAGCGACGCGGCAACACAGCTGCTCGCAGCCTTGCCAGAGGGCATCGACATCGTGGTGCATAACGCCGGCATTACCCGCGACAAGACCTTGGCCAACATGACCCCCGAATACTGGGACGCGGTGCTGGCGGTCAACCTCAAGGCGCCGCAGGTACTGACCCAGGCGCTGCATGACAACGGCGCCTTGGGGGAAGATGCCCGCATCACCCTGCTGGCCTCGGTGAGCGGCATCGCCGGCAACCGCGGGCAGGCCAACTATGCCGCCAGCAAGGCCGGCCTGATTGGCCTGGCCCAGGCCTGGGCGCCCAGGCTTGCCGAACGGGGTGGCAGCATCAATGCCGTGGCGCCCGGCTTCATCGAATCGCACATGACGGCGGCAATGCCCATGGGCCTGCGCGAAGCCGGCAGGCGCTTGAGTACCCTGGGCCAGGGTGGCCGCCCGCAGGACGTCGCCGAAGCCATCGCCTGGCTCAGCCAGCCAGGCTCCGGGGCGGTCAATGGCCAGGTGCTGCGCGTATGTGGCCAGGCACTGATGGGGGCGTAAGCATGGACCGACAATGGCACGACCTGCACAGCCCCGCTTCGCGCGCCAGCCTGTACCTGCGTGCAGCGAGCAAGCGCAAGATCAGCGGCGAGCAACTTCCGCAGGATGGCCTGCGTTGCTTCATCCGGGTTCAGCCGGACAACCTCGGCGCCTATCGGCGGCTCTGCCACTTCCCCGACAACGGGCGGCTGCCGGGTACTTATCCACACATCATGGCCTTCACCCTGCAGCTGCAGTTGATGACTGGCCAAGGCTTCCCTTTCCCGCTGCTGGGCCTGGTGCACCTGCACAACCGCATCGAAGTGCTGCGCCCGCTTGGCGGTGTCGAGGGGCTGCGCTTTGCGGTGTACGCGAATAATCTACAGCCCCATGCCAAGGGCGGCACCTTCGACCTGGTCACCGAGGCTGAAGACAGCATCGGCCTGCTGTGGCGCGAGACCAGCCGCATGCTGGTGCGCAGGCTGAAGCTCGAAGGGGCAACAGCAGAGCCTGCCGAGGGTGAGCCAGCATCACTGCCCGAGGCCACCCGCTGGTACGCCGACAGTGACATCGGTCGGCGCTATGCCAAGGTCTGCGGGGACTACAACCCTATCCACCTCAGCGCCGCCAGTGCGCGGCTGTTCGGCTTCCCTACGGCCATCGCCCATGGCATGTGGAGCAAGGCCATGGCCCTGGCAGCGTTGAACGGGCATCTGCCGCACAGTGGCTATGCCTTCGAAGTGGATTTCCGCAAGCCGGTGCGACTGCCGTCAGAGGTAGTGCTCAGCGCCACCGAGGCGGGGCCTTCGGGTCAGTTACGGCTGGATGGGCATGGCGGCGTGCTGCACATGGTCGGGCGCTGGGATCGGCTTTAGGCGCTTGCTTTGCATCGGGCCTGGGCAGAAGCTATGCAGCATTAGGAGAACCCGATGAATCTGCAAGAACTCACCCAACGCCTGCACCAGATCCGCGACACCAACGACTGGAGAGGTTTCCACAGCCCGAAGAACCTGGCCATGGCCGCCAGCGTCGAAATGGCCGAGCTGGTGGAAATCTTCCAGTGGCTGAGCGAGGACCAGTCGCGCCAGCTGCCAGCCGACCAGCTTGCCCACGCCGGCCAGGAAGTCGGCGATATAGTGCTCTACCTGTTGCTGCTGTGCAGCGAACTGGGCCTGGACATGGACCAGGTGGTGCGGGCCAAGCTGGCCGATAGCGAAAGGCGCTTCGCCCGATGAACGACCGTCACTTCGATGAACTGGCCACCCGCTTCGCCGAGAAGATCTACGGCGGTGCCAAGGGCGCCATCCGCCTGGCCGTGCTGCAGGCCGACCTGGCCGAGGCCCTGCCCGACCGCCCACTGCGCATCCTCGATATCGGCGCCGGGCTGGGCCATATGGCCCTGTGGCTGGCCCAGCGCGGCCATCAGCTGACCTTGGCCGAACCTGCCGCGCCGATGCTCGACGGCGCGCGGGCGCGCTTTGCCGAAGCCGGCCAACCGGCCACCTTCATTCAGGCCCCCTGGCAGGACCTGCTCGGCCTGCTCACCGAGCCCTACGACCTGGTGCTGTGCCACGCCGTGCTCGAATGGCTGGCCGAACCCGAAAGCATCCTGCCTGTGCTGCACCAGCTCACGGCCGCCAACGGCTGGTTGTCACTGGCATTCTACAACCGCGACGCACTGGTCTACCGCAACCTGCTCAAAGGCCACTTCCGTAAGTTGCGCAGCAACCGGCTGGAAGGTGAAAAGCAGAGCCTGACCCCACAGAAACCGCTTGATCCACGTGAACTCAAGGCGCAACTTGATCCTATGTGGCAGGTCGAAAGCGAGAGCGGCGTACGCGTGTTCCACGACTACATGCCCAAGGAATTCCAGGGCAAGGCCGAACTACTCGACCTGCTGGAAATGGAACTCGCCTATCGTCGCCACCCCAGCTTCGCCGGCCTTGGCCGCTACCTGCACTGGGTCTGCCGCCCGCGTTGACCCGCCCGCCGGGAGGAATTAATGCCGTACCGTCTTTTGTGCCTGGCCCTGCTGCCGCTTGCCCTGGCTGGCTGCCAGGGCAGCAACCCGTATGTGGCCAGCAGCCGCCCGCTGCCCCCGGCCCCGGCCCAGGCGGCCAGCACCTTCGATGCCAGTGCCTACCCGGCGCCCTCTCGTGATTACGGTCAGTACCGCAGCTGGAGCTGGCGCAGTGGCCAGCTACCCAGCGGCTCGGCTAATGCCGACCCGGCACAGCTGGCCGATGCCGTAAGCGGCGCGCTCGACCAGCATGGCCTGCGCCCCGCCCGGGGGGGTGCCGGCGATTTGCTGGTCAGCGCCGACATTCGCCTGGAAAAGCGCTTGCGCCAGGTGCGTGACTACGACTCATACGACCCCTACTACGGCCCATCCCCGTATGGCGGTGTCGGTTACGGCGGCTATCGGCATGGCTACGGGGGTTACGCCAGCGTGCCCATCGTGCGCACCTACGAGGTGGAGGTGATGGTGGTGCGCATCGACCTGTTCGACGCCCGCAACGGCCAGCCGGTCTGGAGCGCCAGCGCCGAAAGCGGCAGCGACAAGGACTCGCCGCGCGACCGCGAAAGTGCCCTGCGCGATTCTGTGCACAAGGCGCTCAGCGGCTATCCTCCCAGTTAACGCTTAACGGAGAACCATCATGTTGCGCCGTCTCGTTCTACTGTCATTCGCGTTGTTGCTGGCTGCCTGCTCAAGCAACAACGTTCAGCAGGATTTCGATGCCAGCCGCGATTTCGCCGCCTACCGCAGCTGGGCGTGGCAGGAGCCGGGCCTGCAGTATCGCCCTGACGACCCGCGGATCAAGAGCGACCTGACCGAGCAGCGCATCCGCCAGGCCGTTGCCGACCAGCTCGACCAGCGTGGCCTGCGCCCGGTGCAGGGCGGCGGGCGGCCTGACCTGATGGTGCGCTCTTACCTGATCGTCGAACAGCGCCAGCAGCAGATCACCACCAACTACGGCGGTGGCTGGGGTGGTTACTGGGGCGGCTATTGGGGCGGTCCGATGTATAACGAGACGCGCAGTGTCGATTACAAGGTCGCCACCATCCAGATCGATATGTTCGATGGCCGCGACGGCAAGCTGGTGTGGCGCGGCAGTGCCGAACAGATCATGAACAATTATCCGCCCAGCCCGGAGGAACGCAACAGCGCCATCCAGAGCACCGTGGCCAAGGTGCTGGGCAACTACCCACCAGGGAGCAAGAAATAGCCCTGTAATTCGCTCCTGGCTGATTCGTAGCCCCTGTGGGGGGCGGGTTCAGGCATGTGACAACTACGACAAAATTCATTCCAGGCACGCCTTTTAGCCTTTCCAGCCCACTCGCCTGCCGGTTCCCGTCTATCTTCACTTAAGGAAACCTGACTGACCGGGTAGAAGTGTTCAACATTGGGAAAGGCGAACTGCCCATGCAAAGCATCGTTCTCCTGCTGTGGCTTGCCTTGTGCTCCGAACAGGATGTGCGTCAACGCCAGATCTCCAACCTCCTGACCGTGGGTGTGGCCACCTGCGCCCTGGTCTGGCTGTTTGCCACTGGCCGCACCTGGATCGGCGCCGATGCCAGTGATGCCGGGTGGGCGCTGGCCATCGTCATGCTGCTGACGTTGCCTGGCTACATGCTGGGCCGCTTCGGCGCCGACGACGTCAAGCTGATGGGCGCCCTGGCCCTGGCCACCAGCCCGCAATATGTGCTGGGTACGTTCATCGGGGCCGGGGTCAGCGTGCTGCTGTGGCTGCTCACCCGACGGCGCCTGTGGACCCTGCTCAACCCCAAGGTGAAGAAGCGTTTGCAGGCGCTGACCGAGGAGATGGGGGACAAGCAGGCGTTCGTGCCTTATGTGCTCGCGGGCTTTCTTCTGACAGCCGTATGGATCCAATGAGCTTCACTGCGGTCCGATCTGTTGTACATACCTTGTACATAATCGCTCAGAGCGACTACTTTTATACTGCCAGAGCGTCTGGCCCGGGAGCAGGGCCGTATACGAACAGGGAGTTGATCGTGTCCAGACCAGTGAGTGAAGTGAAGGTGTTGGTCGTTGATGACCAGCCGGTCATTGTCGAACAACTGTGTGAATTCCTCGAAACCAAGGGCTACGCGACCGTATCGGCCCATTCTACTGACGAAGCCATCGAACGTTATGTGGCAGACCCGACCATTGGCCTGGTCATCTGCGATCTGCACATGCCGGATCGGGACGGGATAGACCTGGTACGCGCGCTCAAGCAAGTCGACGGCAGCCAGCGCATGTTCGAGGCCATCATGCTTACCGGACGTGCCGAGAAGCAGGACGTGATCCGCGCGCTACGCGAAGGGTTTGCCGATTATTACCAGAAACCGATGGACCTTGATGAGTTGCTGGAGGGTGTGCGCCGGCAGGAAGAAGCGTTGCTGAAGCGTCAGCGCAACTTCCGCGACCTGGGCGGGTTGAACCAGCGCCTGCAAGACCTGGCCGACTCTGTGGACGAGCTGTATCAGGACCTGGAAAGAGCCCGTGGCCAAGGTGTTCACCGACGTGCCAGTGATGTCGAAGAGCCTGAAAGCGAGCTGCCTGCGGCGTTCGAGAAGCTGTCGCCGCGGCAATTGGAGGTCGCACGCCTGGTCAGCAAGGGCAAGACCAATTACCAGATCGCCTGTGAGCTGGGCATTACCGAAAACACGGTGAAACTGTATGTGTCGCAGGTGTTGCGCCTGACCCACATGCATAACCGTACCCAGCTGGCACTGGCGCTGACGCCGAGTTCATCGCCGGTGCATCAGCGGTTCACCACCCATTGATGTTTGGCAAGTTGCGTTCGCGCTGACAGGTGTTTGCCCTGATGCGATCCCTGTTGGGGGCTGGCCTGCCGCCGATGGCAGCCCCCCCTACAGCTGAACCCCAACACTCAAGCTCACCCGTGGCCC
This sequence comes from Pseudomonas sp. 8_5_2, assembly GCF_059295255.1. Taxonomy (NCBI): domain Bacteria; kingdom Pseudomonadati; phylum Pseudomonadota; class Gammaproteobacteria; order Pseudomonadales; family Pseudomonadaceae; genus Pseudomonas; species Pseudomonas sp. 8_5_2. Next base: position 659,400 of record NZ_CM181238.1, on the reverse strand, counting down.
GCGGTCCAAGCTATCCAGCGCCACATCCGCCAGAGGCTTCGCCACCTCCAGCGTCACATTGAAAAAGCGCCTGTCACCAACCCGCACCCCAAGCCCCACCGAAGCCAGATGGGCATCCTGCACCACCCCCCGGTTATGCCAGGCCTGCGCCGCATCTACCAGGACATAGGGCTGCACCAGCGCCAGCCAGCTACTGCGCAGGCTGTAGTTCAACTCGTAAGCCACCCCCCACCCCTTGTCCCCGTCTGCCTGGTCACGTGGATAACCGCGCCCGAAACTCTGCCCGCCAAACCCCGCACGCTCGCTGTCGGGCAGCCGGTCATCACTCCAGTACAACGCCCCGGACACCACCCCCTGCCAATTATCGAACAGCAGGTCGCTCTGCAACCCCGAAAGCCGCAGCCGCAAAAAATCCAGATCGTAATCGGCATCGCTGCGCCCGCCCAGGTAATCCAGGCCTTGATACACACCAGCACTGACGATACGCAAACGCCCCCCTTGCGCCTCGCGCCAGTCGCCTTCGAACGACAGTGCACGTACATAGGTGGCGTACTTCCCTGATGATGGCGGACCTTCCCCCTGGTCCTCAACATGCTCGCTGACCGAATACAAATGCCCCTGCAGCGCCATCCACTCCCCTGGCCTGACAATTACCGGCTGGCGCAAGCCAATCTCGAAACGCTCGCTGTCGCGCTTGCGCAAGATGTCCAGGCCATCGTCCAGGCGAATACGCGTGCCAGGCTCGCTGCGGTAGCGTGAAGCCGACAGCAGCAGCTGGCTGCCGGCGGCGTCCAGGTACTGGCTGTAGTCCAGGCGCTGGTAATGGACATGGTCATCTCCAGCGGGCAGCAGCAGGCTGGCGGTAAGTTGTTCGGCAAAGCGGGTCTGGGCATTGCTGGTGGCTGTGAACAGCGCCTGCGCAGCTTCACGGTTTGACTGCGCGAAGGTAACACCAGCGCCAAACGGCTTGCGCCGCGCGTGCACAGTCAGCCGGGCAGCACCATCAACGGCCTGTGCCACGGCCAGTTCGGCATCTATCGCCACGCCAGGAATGCGCTCGGCCAGCCCCAGATAGCGCTCCAGCGTTTCCTGGGTCAACGGGCGCTCCGCCTCAAGTTGCACCAGCAGTTGCTGCAGATAGTCGCTGGCCGGGCCAATATCGCCGTCCACGCGGTAGTCCCGGATATAACCTTCCACCAGCACCACATTGATGCGCCCCTCGGCCACATCCTGTGGCGGCAAGTAGGCATAAGAAAGCGGGTAGCCCGCCTGGCGATAGTGCTGGGTCAGGCGCCGGGTGTATTGCTGCAGTTCGCCAAGGGTGATCTCGCGCCCGATCAGCGGCTGATAGTGCTCGCGCAGGTCGCTCAAGGAGAACACCGTGCCGCCCTCGAAGCGCACCTTGTGCAGCACCAGCCGCGTCTCTACAGGTGCCCAGGCATGGCGATGGTCGTCCGCGATGGCTAGCCGCGGGCTCGAGCTGACAGGGCGATAGGCATCCGTGGGCAGGTTGGTACTGGGCAGGCGACGTTCGTATTCATGGCTGTCGAAGAACACCGGCAACGGCCCGGCCTGGGCCGCAAGCGCCCAGGGCAGCAACAGTAGGGGCACGGCCAGTGGACGCATAGGGCGCTCCATGTTCCCTTGAATTGCGGGCGCCAGCCGCTCACGCCCGTCACCTGCAAGCGTAGGTGCTGGCCCGGCTGCCGTCGAACGCCTGATCGCTGAGCCGGAACACCACCCGCGCTGTATCCCCGCTTTCAGGTTTCGTCATGGCGTGCAGAAAAACGGGTTTACACTGGACGGGTTGGCATGTCTCTCACGCCACCCCTTATGTGAAGCATCACGCTCTTAAGGCCCTCTGCCGGGAAGCTACGCATGAACAGTCCGTCGTCTTTCACGGAGAAATGAACAAACCCGCCCGATAATTGTGTGTCGACGATTGCCTGCGTCACCTCCAACGCGACAGCATCACCCAAGCACCCCCAGTTGAAGCGATCTGCTTTCGCCATTACCTCGGCTTGGGCTGTTATATGAATACTGTCTTGAAGGCCGTCCTCTATAATCCAGGCCTTCAAGTACTCAGTAAACTTGGTAGCTTGGCCATGCAGGGTCTCAGGATGCAGCGCTAGCGAGGACTGGGCATTTCTCAAAGGGGTACTGCCGACAGACGGCCGGGATAGCCGCGGCAAAGAGCTGGAGCGCTTGACCCTTCCTCGATTCCTTCCTGAAATATCAAGGTAGTTGACAGGATCACCGGCACAGTAGGCGTATGCATTCACTCCCCCCTCGGCAAACGGGCTTTGCTGATCAGGTGAGGCGAAGCGGAAAATACCGGGATGGTAGAGGCGATGCCCATTACCCAGGAGGTAACCATTAAGCGGTCGGTGATGCAGTTGGCCGACAAATCTGACTTCCTCTTGGACGCTACCCCCAGCGCTTTCATGACCATATGGTGTATAGACCAAAGACACTGCGATGCTGTGCGGGTTGCCAACAGGTATGGCGCTTTCAGCGTCAGATTCCGCTGACTTCATAGCATTCATAGACTAGATAGCCATCAGGAGAGTTTCACGCCTGACACTAAGATTTACAGAGGCCGTGAACAACTGTCAGAAATACTAGCTGTCGGGCGCTCGCCAGTAATACACGGCATCACTCGCTGACCTGCAACATCACCCGCGCCGTCTCGCCGCTTTCATCCAGTGCACTAAGCTCGGCCTGCCCGACCTGCGGCAAGCGCAGCAGCAAGCTGTCTTGCCCCTGGGTTTCCCCCAATGGCTGGCCATTGAGGAACCACCAGCGCCGCCCGCCACCGCCCAGGGCCGACACATGCAACTGCAGCGGCTCGCTGCTGGTGACCGGGCGACGCAAGTTGTCGCCCGGGCGCACGCCGACGATTGACAGCGGTGGCGCGCTGGCCGTCACTTGCGCTGGGCAGGCCGGGTCGATGGCCGGCAGCCGTGCCGCGCGCCGCTCGACCCGGGGCAGCCAAGGCTCAAGCGGCGCCGGCCAAAGGGCGATATCGCGGGCCTTGGCACCCGGGCAACTGCTATCCACGCGCAGCCCCTGGTCGTTGACCCACACACTTTCGCGCAAACCCAGCCCCAAGGGCTGGTCGGCGGCCTGTAGGGTCGGCGGTGTGGTGCCGTCCAGGGTCCAGGCAAAGCGCTGACGTCGGCAGTTGGGGTCCTTCCTGCTCATCGGCTGGCCCAAAGGCCAACAGATCGCCGCCACCCCGACATTTGCCGGCACCCGTTCGACCGGCACACTGATGCCACGCTGGCTGTCACGGTTGCTCAGCAGGTCGTGCACCTGCAGCATCAGCGGCGCCGCCGAAGCCAGGCCGAACTGGCCGGGCACCGGCGTGCCGTCGGGGCGGCCGATCCATACGCCGATCAGGTAGCGCGGGCCAACGCCAATCGACCAGGCATCGCGAAAGCCGTAACTGGTGCCGGTCTTCCAGGCCAGTTGCGGGCGCTGCACCAACTCGGCATGCGGGTCACGGTCCGGGCGGGCCTGGCCACTGAGGATGCGCCGGATGATCCACGCCGCCCCTGGCGACAGCAGGCGGCGTTCGACCAGCGGGTCCTGCGGTTGCAGGCGCACCCGGGCACTGTTGCCACCCCGTGCCAGCGCCGCATACCCGCCAACCAGTTCCTCCAGCCGGCTACCGGCGCCGCCAAGGATCAGCGACAGGTTGGGCTCGGCCAACGGCGGGAGTATCAGCGGCATGCCCGCCATGCGCAGTTGCGCGGCAAAGCGTTTGGGGCCGTAAGCTTCCAGCAATTGCACCGCCGGCAGGTTGAGCGACAGCGCCAAGGCCGAACTGGCCGAAACCGGCCCGCTGAAACCCATCGAGAAATTGCCGGGGCGGTAGTCGCCGTAGCGCCGTGGCACATCCTGCAACAGCGATTCGGAATGGATCAGGCCATCATCCAGCGCCATGCCGTAGAGGAAGGGCTTGAGGGTCGAGCCGGGCGAGCGCAATGAGCGCACCATGTCCACATGCCCGAAGCGGCGTTCGTCAGCCAGGTCTATAGAGCCGAGATAGGCACGCACCGCCATGGTCTGCGCCTCGACCACCACAATGGCTGCGGACGTGCGCTCTGGCAGACGTGCGCGCCAACCCAGCAGCAAGTCTTCAAGGCGTCGCTGCAGCGCGGCATCGAGCGTGGTGCGGATCAGCGGCGGGCTGTCGGCGCTGTTCAGGCGCCGGGCCAGCAACGGCGCCAGGGCCGGTTCCTGGCGGGGCGCCAGCACCAGAGGTTCCTCGGCGGCCTCGCGGATTTGCTGTTCAGGCCACACCTGGTATTCGGCCAGGCGCTGCAGCACCTTGTCCCGGGCGCGCTGGGCGCGCTCGGGATGACGGTCGGGGCGCAGGCGGCTGGGCGCCTGGGGCAGTACCGCCAGCAGCGCCGCTTCGGCGGGGCTAAGGTGCATGGGCGACTTGCCCAAGTATGCCCAGCTGGCCGCCGCAACACCCTGCAAGGTACCGCCGAAGGGCGCACGGTTCAGGTATATCTGCAGGATGTCACGTTTGGACAAATGCCATTCCAGCTGCGCCGTACGCCACAGCTGCCGCAGTTTCCCGGCCAGGGTACGGTCATGCGGGTCGAGCAGGCGCGCCACCTGCATCGACAGCGTGCTGCCGCCCGACACCACACGCCCGCCCCGCAGGTTCAGCCAGGCAGCGCGTGCCAGCGCGAACGGGTTGACCCCCGGATGGCTGTAGAACCAGCGGTCCTCGTAGGTCAGCAAGGCCTGCAGGTACAACGGCGAAACCTGGTCAGGGCTCACCGGGTAGCGCCAGACACCCTCGGCATCGGCAAAGCGCCACAGTGGCGTACCGTCCTCGGCCAGCACCACCCGGGCCAGGTCGTCGCCCGGCAGTGGCAGCGGCCAGATACGGTCGGCCAGCCAGACCAGGCCGAACAGCACCAGCATGCCGATCGCCATGGCGCGCAACAGCTTGCCCGCACGGGTGCGTGGCCGCGCTAAGCTTGGCATCGGGAACCGACCTGGCCAGCGAATGGCCAAAGGCTTGGGAACGGCAGACTCGCCGATTCGTTCATCAGGAAGCAACTATGCATGTAGAAGGTTTTTTCGAGTGGCTGGGCCAGGCACTGGGGTCGTTGATCCGCATCATCGTCGACGCTTTGAGCGGGCTATTCAACCTGCTGGCCAATGCCGGTGGCAATTTCATCGACGGCCTGGCGCGCACCTTGGGCATGGACACCTCGCTGGTCAGCATCCTGGCCCTGATCATCGGCCTGATGCTGCTGTACTCGGCCATCCGCGCGTTCATGCGCGCCTCGATCATCCTTGGGATCATCTGGCTGGTGCTGGGACTGTGGGTGATGAGCTGGGTGATTCACTGAAAGCCGAAGCGACATCTTTTGTATGAGCAGCCTTGTGCTGCGAAGAGGCCGGTACTGCTAGCTCCCTTTTCATGGGGCTTACCGGCCTCTTCGCAGCACGAGGCTGCTCATGTGCAGCTTTCGCCTTAGCGGGCCTTGACGATCATCTCCCCTTGCCCATCCCCCACCGCCTGCAGGTTCGGCCGGTACATCGACTCGACCTGCGGCGGCGGCACGCGGTACGTGCCCGGGGTCACCGCCCGCGCCAGGTACAGCAGGTGGGTGGTGCCGTAGCCGTCGAGTTTCAGCGCGGCGACGTAACGGTCATCACGGTATTCCTGGTGCACCACGCTGGCGTTCTGCATCGACTCGCGCCATTCCTTCACCGCGCTGCTGGCGTTATCCAGGCTGGCGGCACTTTGTGCCAGGTTCTGGTTTTCCAGCTCCAGGCCTGCCGGCAGCAGGTCCACCACCAGCGCATCCGGCACACGCTCTTCGGCCTTGAGTGCCAGGTGCACCAGTACCAGGTCGCCACTGCGCAGGTTGTGCAGGTCCAGCGGTTGGCCATTCATGCCCAGATACTCACGACGGATCTGCAGCCCGTTGCCGCCGGCCGCAGGCGCCTGGCGTGGGTAACCGGACAAGGTCAGTTGCTGGTACAACGTTTCGCTGCCCTGGTTCTGCACACTTAGCGGCGAGGCCAGCAAAGGGCCTTCCAGCTTCATGCCAGCCTCGGCATTGTTGAACTCGCGCACCTCGCCAGCGCTGTCCAGGCGGGCCTGCCACTTGCCTTCGGGCTTGCCCAGCAGGCCGCGCCCGGCAAGGAACAGGGCATTGCGCTCCTGGGTCGACAGCCAGCGGTTGGCCGCCAGTTCATCCGACAAGGCGAACAGGCGCTGATCGACCTGGCTGCTGGCCAGGTTGCTCTCCTGCAGCAGCGCCAGAATCAGCGCCTGGTCGCGCAGCGCACTGCCGTAGTCGGCCATCCAGCCTTTGCCGCGGCTGATACCCAAGCCAGCCTGCAACGCCTGTTCGGCACGCGGCTTGTCACCCATCTTGTCCAGCGCCACCGCCAGCTGCACCAGCGGCAGGCCAGAGCGGGCGTCGGCGCGGCGCTCGAACAGGCCACGCAGGGCGCCCAGCGGCGCCTGCTGGCTGCGCGACAGCACCAGCGCCGCATAGGCCTGCACGGCAAAGCGGGTATGGTCGGCGTTTTCGCTGTAGTCAACTTCGATCAGGTTACGCTCCTGCAGGTAGCGCAGCAGGCGCTCGCTGGCCTTCTTCAGCGCTTCGGCCGGCACGCCATAACCCTGCTCACGGGCACGCAGGAGGAAATCGGTGACGTAGGCGGTCAGCCAGTACTCTTCTTCGCTGTCCGAGCTCCACAGGCCAAAGCTGCCGTTGTAGCGCTGCATGCCCAGCAGGTGCTCGATGCCCATTTCGATCTTGCGTTTGCGCACATCCGCCGGTTCGCCCTTGATGCCCAGGCGCTTGAGGCTGTCGGCATCGGCATACAGCGACGGGTAAAGGCCGCTGGTGGTCTGTTCCAGGCAACCGTAGGGGTAGGCTTCGAGGGCGCGGATCTGCTCGGCCAGGTTCAGCGGCGGCCGGCTCGACAAGGCCAGGCTGGCTTCCAGGCCGGCGGGTTCGAAGGCGGCCAGGTCGGCTTCGGGCAATGTCCACGGCTGGTCCTTCAAGGCCACGCGGTAGTGCTTGAGCATCGCCGGGTAGGCCGGGCGCACGCCCAACGTCCACTCGCGTTCGAACGCGGTGGCCGGTTCGTTCGGTAATTGCAGGCCAGTGACGCGCACGTGCACCTTGCCCTGCCCCAGCCCACCCTGGGCCTGTACCGGGATCATCAGCGTCGAGCGCTGGCCCTCGGCCAGGGCAACGTTTTGCACAGCATTGGTGGCCAGGCTCAGCTGCCCTTCAGTGCTGATGTCCACATTCAACTGCTGGGCGCGGCCCGACAGGTTGGCCAGGTCCAGCGCCAGGCTGGTACGGTCACCACCGGCCAGGAAGCGCGGGGCCGACAGCTCGGCAATCAGTGGCGCGGCAACCACCGTCTTGCCTTCGGCCATGCCGAAATGCTCCTCGGTCCAGGCCTGGGCCATCAGCCGCAGCTCGCCATTGAAGTCAGGAATATCGACCGTGGCCTGGCCCTCGCCCTTGTCGTCCAGGGTAACGGGCAGGCTCTGCTGGGCAACGATGGTCACCGTGGTGTTGGGGCGCTTGCCGCCCTTGGCCATGGCCGCATCACCGCCAAATGCCAGGCTGGCCAGGCGGCCCTGGCCGGCTTCGATCAGCTGGCCATAAATGTCCAGCTGGTCGGCGCCGTAGGCTTTGCGCCCGAACAGGCTGGCGAACGGGTCGGGGGTCTTGAAGTCGGTGATGTTGAGAATGCCCACGTCCACTGCCGACAACAGCACGTGTACTTGCTTTGGCACGCTGCCATCGGCGTTGGCGGCCTTGAACTTCACGGTCAGCGGCTGTTTGGGGCGCATTTTTTCCGGCGCCTGCAGGCTCAGCGCCAACTTGCGTTCAGCCCTGTCCAGCGGCAGGTGCAACACGCCGACGGCGCGTTTGGGCGTGGCGTTGGCCTTGCGCTCGCCGGGGCGAATCACCAAGGCGCTGATGTACAGGTCATGGCGGGCCCAGGCCTTGTCCAACGGCACGTCGAAGGCCTTGCCTTCGGCGGGCACGTCGATCTCCTGCCACCACAGCGGGCCATCACTGGATTCGATCATCAGGTAACCGGTACCGGCAGCAGGTGGCGTAACGGTAACCTTGGCCGTGGCGCCGTCAGCGTAGGACGGCTTGTCCAGCGCCAGCTTGACCTGGTCCGGGCGCACCGCGCCGCCTTCGGCGTTGTCCTGGGCACGGTAACCGGCCCAGAAGCGCTCGCTGGAAACCAGGCCCGTCTGCGGGTCTTCCACCTCGACCCGGTAAGGCCCCCACTCCACCTGGAAGCTGAGCTTGGCTGTGGAGCCGGCCTTGACGCTGATGGTCTCCTCGCTCTGGGTGAGGAATTTCTCGTTGTAGGCGTAGCTCCAGCCATCGCTCTGCGAGTAGTTCCAGTAGTAGTCGCGGCGTTCGCGAATCAGCCTTACCTTGAGGTCGTTGGCCGCCAGCTTGTTGCCGTCGGGGTCGGCCACCAGGAACTCGAATTCAACCGGCCCGTCACTGTCGGTTTCCTCGCCATCGAACAGCCCGCGCAGGCCTGGCAGGCGTTCACCGGGCCAGATCGGCTGTTCCAGCCGCCGGGTGATCGGTCGGCCACCAGACTCCTGCAGGCTGGCCTGTACGGTCAGCTGCAGTGGCGAGCGGGCTTCGGCCCAGCGGCTTTCAATATCCAGTACAGCCTTGCCAGCTTGGTCGAGGGTCACTTCGTCCAGCTCCAGGTCCTGGTTCAACTCGGTTTCGCTCACCGAGCCGAACTGGTAGCCAGGCAACGCCGGCACCGCCTCGCGCAGCGGGCGCACATAGGCCTGGCCACTCAGGCGATTGCCAGCGGCCGGGGCGCCATAGAGGTAGCGGCCATTGACCTGGATGCGGGCATTCTCGTCAGGCGAAAGCGGTGTGCTGCTGCCCTTCAGCTCCAGCGCCAGGCGCTCGGGCAGGAAGTCTTCGACCAGGAACTCGTACACCTGCTTGCGCCCGCCGCCCAGGTCGAGCAGCAGTTGCCAGCGACCGGTCGGCGCCTCGCTGGCCAGTTGCAACTGGTACTGGTACAGGCCACTGGCATCAGCTTCCCAGACGAACTTGCGGCTGACCTGCTCATCCGGTCGGCGCACTTCGACGCTTACCGGTTGGGCCTTGACCGGCTTGCCGTCCTGGTCGCGCAGCAGGCCGTTGAGCAGCACTGTCTCACCCGGGCGATACAAGTCGCGCGGGCCGAAAATGAACAACTGCAGCGGGTTGGCCAGCGGCCCGGTGATGTCGAACTCGGCCAGGTCCAGTGCGGCGGTATTCAAGCGCAGCAGCGTGGTGTTGACGCCTTGGGTGGCGATCAGGGTGTCGGCCTTCGGCGAGATCGGCAGTTGCGCATGGCCCTTGCCGTCGGTAGTGGCCTGGGCCAGCAACTTGCCTTTCTCGTCATGGATTTCCAGGTTGACCCCGTTCATCGCCTTGCCGCCTTCCAGGGCTTGAGCGAATACGTCGAGGCGGTCGCGGTAGCGATGCGCCGAAACCCCGATGTCGCTGAGGGTGAACAAGGTTGCCGGCTGCGAGTAGTCGTAGGTGCCCGAGGCGCGCATTACCGCCAGGTACACGCCCGCTTCCTGCAGCGGCTTGATGCCGGCAATTGGCAGCAGCACCGTCTCGCGGGTGTTGCGCGCGGGGTTGAGGTCGAAGCGGCCGCTGTAGACCAGCTCGGCCATGTCCAGGGTTTCCTTGGACTGGTAGTAGTACAGGCTGCTGTTGCGCCCCCAGCTGGCCAGGAAGCTCGAGAGCATGGCCGGCTTGACGCGGAAGAACTCGACATCGACCTTGTCGACGTTCAGGGCAATGACCGGTAACCCCTCAGCCAGGCGCGTGGGCAGCAGCGAGCCGCGGCTGGCAAAGCCGATGGTCGGCTGCATGTCGCGGGTTTCCAGGCGGGTGATCGATTCGCTGTCCAGCTGCTTGCCGTTGACTGCCAGCAGGCCTTTGTCGACGGTCAGTACCAGCTTGCGCTGCGGCTCCAGGTGGCGCAGGCGCAGTTCCATCTGGTTGTCGGAGAGTTCCCAGGCGCCGTCGAGCTTGCCTTTGACGGTGTCGACCAGGTGCACCTTGCTGGCCAGGTCCTGCTTGGCATCCAGCGGCGCAGAGAAGCTGATCGACAGCGTGGCTGCGCCGTCGAGCTGCACTTCCGACACATCCAGCACGCTGAGCTCGCGGCCCTCGTAGCGCTTGGCGAGTGCGGCCGGGTCTTCGCGCCTGGCTGCCGGGGCTTCGGCCGGCGTGGTGGCCAGCGGTTTTTCGGCGGGCGCCGGTTTGTCCGGCGTCGAAGAGTCACAGGCACCGAGCAAAGCCAGCGCGCAGGCCAGCAACAATCCTTTGTTGAACATGGAGTATGAACTCTTGGGCAGCGTGTACGTGAGGGGGGCAACTATAGCTCGCTGAGACCATGTTCGCGCGAATTGGTTGCCTGGCCGTTACACTGTGGCCATTCCGAAAAGCGGGGGCGCGAGCCTGCTCCTGATCGATCAAGGACTCCAATGCTGCAACTGACCACCGACTGGCGCCACCGCCCCACCCACCACAAGGTCTGGGCGCTGGCCGCACCGATGATCCTGTCCAACATCTCCGTGCCTTTGGTCGCCCTGGTCGACAGCACCGTCATCGGCCACCTCCCCCACGCCCACCAGCTGGGGGCGGTGGCCGTGGGCGCGACGATGTTCACCTTCATGGTCGGCCTGATGGGCTTCCTGCGCATGGGCTCCACCGGCTTCGCCGCCCAGGCCGCCGGCCGTGGGGACGGCGCGGCGCTGCGCCAGGTGCTGGTGCAAGGGCTGCTGCTGGCGTTCGGCTTCGCCATGCTGATCGGCCTGCTGGCGCTGCCCTTCAGCCAGCTGGCACTGCACGCCATGCAACCCAGTGCGGCCCTGCAGCAAGCTACCGAAGACTTCTTCCACACCCGCCTGCTCGGCCTGCCTGCGGCACTGGCCAGCTACGCGCTGGTCGGCTGGTTCCTGGGCACGCAGAACGCCAGGGCGCCGCTGGCCATCCTGCTAACCACCAACCTGCTGAACATCGCCTTGAACCTGTGGTTCGTGCTTGGCCTGGATTGGGGCGTGCTGGGTTCGGCACGGGCGTCGGTGATTGCCGAGTGGAGCGGCGCCCTGCTTGGCCTGGCCCTGACCCGCCCGGCCCTGCGCGCCTACCCGGGGCATATCGTATGGACGGCGCTGAAGCGCTGGCAGGCCTGGCGCCCGCTGCTGGCGGTAAACCGCGACATCTTTCTGCGCAGCCTGGCGCTGCAGTTGGTGTTCCTGCTGATCACGGTGCAAGGCGCGCGCCTGGGTGAGGCCACCGTGGCGGCCAATGCCCTGCTGCTCAACGGCCTGTTGCTGACGGCCTATGCCCTTGACGGGCTGGCCCACGCGGTGGAGGCCCTGTGCGGCCACGCCATCGGCGCTCGTCACCGCGACACCTTGCGCCGCTCGCTGGTAGTGGCCTGCGGCTGGTCGCTGATCACCAGCCTGGGCTTCGCCGGGTTGTTCCTGCTGGGTGGGCACCTGTTCATCGACCTGCAGACCGACATCGAGAGCGTGAGGGCCGCAGCCTATCCGTACCTGCCGTACCTGGCGCTGCTGCCGTTGATCGCGGTGTGGAGTTACCTGCTGGACGGGCTGTTCATCGGCGCGACCCGGGCGCGGGAGATGCGCAACGCAATGCTGGTGTCGTTGTTGATTGCGCTGCCGGTTGCGCTGGCCATGAGCGGAATGGGCAACCATGGGTTGTGGTTGGCGTTTCTGGTGTTCATGGCGCTGCGCGCAGGGACGCTGGGGTGGGTGGGGTGGCGGTTGCAGCAGAGCGATCGTTGGCTGGGATGATTGGCCACAGGAGATCGTTATCCTTTGTAGGAGCGGCCTTGTGTCGCGAAATGAGGGCGAAGCCCTCACCTGCGGCTTCACAGCCACACACAATCCCAATGCGGATAATCGCCGGCACGTCGCACCAGGCCAGCCCTTATGGGATTGGCAATAATATAACGGGCAGTCGCTCTGATATCGTCTTCCTTGCGCAACGCCCGGTCATGAAAACCAGGTTGCCAGATGTGCTTTCGTTCGACGCCTTGCCGGTAAAGCGCGCAACTGCTACGCGACTTGAAGGCACACATGAGTTTGCTCAAGCTGGTCGGCCCAAGCTCGATAAGCCAATGCAAATGGTCCGGCATCAGGACCCACGCCAGAGAGCGGCAACTTCCATCTTGATCACTCGCGCGCAGTTGCTGGATTGCCGACCGCGCGAAGATCAGGTTTGCGAACAGAGGTAGTCTATGGCGCGTGATGGTGGTCAGCAGGTAGAGCCGACCAGGCTCTGAATAGCGCCCTTGGCGCAAGCGGTGATTACCTTGACGATCCATGTCGAACTCCTTTGAAGATTGCATTCAAAGGATAGGTGTGGGGATGTCGGAAAGTGCCGAGGGATCATTACCGCGTATGACGCGGTGAGGGCTGCGCCCTCATTTCGCGACACAAGGCCGCTCCTACAAAAAATCGCGATGCCATGGGACGGTATCGCGGCCCCTGCTGGAGCGGCCCCCAGGGCCTCAGGACGACAGGTACGAAGACCGGGTCAACCCCAACCGCAGCGCATCCAGGTACTGGGTCCGCTCACGCGCAGTGATCTTGGCGCTGGCCACCTTGTCGCGGTAGTGGGTCATCAACTCCTCCGGCGACAGGTGCACATAACGCAGCATGTCTTCGATGGTGTCGTGGGTCTCGATGCCGGCGTGGTACACGCTGCCGTCGGCGTTCTGGTAGATGTTCACCGAGTCGGTGTCACCGAACAGGTTGTGCATGTCACCGAGGATTTCCTGGTAGGCACCGACCAGGAACACACCCAGCAGGTAGTCCTCGCCATCCTTCAGCGCATGCACCGGCATGCTGGTCTCGATGCTCTGCTCGTCGACGTACTGGTTGATCTTGCCGTCGGAGTCGCAGGTCAGGTCCTGCAGCACGGCACGGCGCAGCGGCTCTTCGTCCAGGCGGTGCAGCGGGATGATTGGCAACACCTGGCCGATGGCCCAGGTGTCCGGCAGGCTCTGGAACACCGAGAAGTTGCAGATGTACTTGTCGGCCAGCTTGTCGTTGAGCTCGTCCAGCACCTGACGGTGCGAGCGCTGGCGGGCCTTCAGCGAGTTGTGCAGGCGGCGGCACACGGCAAAGTAGCACTGCTCGGCCAAGGCTTTCTCGGCCAGGGTGATCTTGCCATCGGCATACTGCGCAGCCACGTCACCCATGTAGTGAGTGGCACGCCAGTAGGTCTCGGTGACCATCTCGATGTCGGTCGGGCCCAGCAGGTCAGCCAGCCACTGCACGGTCTGCGGCAGGGCTTCCTTGTTGTCGATGGTCGGCACGTCGTCGTTGTGTTTCTCGACGTCGGTCACCTGGATCACCAGCATGGCATGGTGCGCGGTCAGCGAGCGGCCGCTTTCGGAGAAGATGTGCGGGTGCGGCAGGCCCTGCGCATCGCAGAACTCCTTGAGCATGCCCACCACCACACCGGCGTAGTCGTCCATGTCATAGTTGATCGAGCTGGCATTGCGCGAGTGGGTGCCGTCGTAGTCCACGCCCAGGCCACCGCCCACGTCGATATGGTCGACCGGCAGGCCCAGCGCACGCAGTTCGCCATAGTAGCGGATGGCTTCCTTGAAGCCGTGCTGGTAGTCGGCCAGGTTGGCGATCTGCGAACCCATGTGGAAGTGCAGCAGGCGGATGCCCTGGTCCAGGCCGGCATCGCGGAAGCGCTGTACCACCGAGATCAGCTGGGCGGCGGACAAACCGAACTTGGACTTCTCGCCACCGGTGTCGGCCCACTTGCTCGACGCCAGCGACGACAGGCGCACGCGCAAGCCAACCTGTGGCTTGACCTTGAGCTCGGCCGCTTCTTCGATCACCAGGGCCACTTCCGACTCTTTCTCGATGACGATGAACACGTTATGGCCAAGCTTCTGCCCCATCAGCGCCAAGCGGATGAACTCGCGGTCCTTGTAGCCGTTGCAGACGATGGTACCGCCCTTCGGCGCCAGTGCCAGCACGGCCAGCAGCTCGGGCTTGGAGCCGGCTTCGAGGCCGATCGATACGTTTTGCGTGGCGATGATGTTTTCCACCACCGCTTCCTGCTGGTTGACCTTGATCGGGTACAGCGCGGTGTACTGGCTCTGGTATTCCAGGCGCGCGATGTTGGCGTCGAACGCGCCGGTCAGCTGGCGCACACGGTCCTGCAGAATGTCGGGGAAGCGCACCAGCAAGGGCAGCGACAGGCCGCTCTGGCGCAGCTCGTCGACCTGCTCGTACAGGTCGATCGGCGCGCTGTCCGGGCCGTTGGGGCGCACTTCGACGCGCCCGGCTTCATTGATGGCGAAATAACCAGCGCCCCAATGGCGGATGCCGTAAACACTGCGGCTGTCGGCCACGGTCCATTGGCTACCATCGTCTTTGCGTGTGCGTCGTACGGACATTCAAGTCCCCTATAGATAAGTCGAAGACACTGCCCCGCAAGGAGGCGGGCGCAGTGTAAAAGGCAAAAATGACGATTCGTCCGTGCCCAGCGATAGACCCTGGTCACGGCAACGAGTTTAGAAAGCACTGGGCAAAAAATCGCGCGGGTTGCTCAGCCGCCGGACTTTTTCGCCTTGAAGCCCTGTTTGATCAGCTCGCCGATCAGCAGCTCGACATGGTCACCCTGGATCTCGATGACGCCATCCTTCAGCGCACCACCGGTACCGCAGCGGCGCTTGAGGGTGGTGGCCAGCTCCTTGAGCTGGGGGAGCGGCAGCGGCACACCGCTGACGGTGGTCACGGTCTTGCCGCCACGGCCTTTGCTTTCGCGGCGCACACGGGCAATGCCATCGCCTTCGGGGATGATCTGCTGCTTGCAGGTACAGGCATCCACCGGCTGGCCACAGTCGGGGCAGTGCCGACCGCTGTCGGTGGAGTAAACGAGACCGCCTAGGGCGGCGAAGGAAGAAGCTTTCTTGGCCACTTTTGTTCCTCTGTGCTGAGGACAAAAACTGGTCGTGCCTTGGGGTTGAGGCCGACCGCGAAGCCCCACTCTGGCAGGGGCGGCGCTACTGCCGCAAGACCTGCGGCAGCCCGTAAAGGGCGCGCAGTTTAACGATAAATGCGGCGGTTGCTAAGTACAGGATTGCGGCATTTTGCGAATGTTTTGCGACTATTCGCGGGCACGCCCGCTCCCACAGGGACTGCGCCGCCCCTGAGAGCTGCACAAATCCTGTGGGAGCGGGTTTACCCGCGAAAGGGCCGGCAACTATTCCAGGCTAGCTTTATAGCGCTGCAACGCCGCCAACGAGTCCGGGCAATAGGGTCTTGTCAGGCTTTCCTCTTCAGCCAGCGCAAGACTGACAAAGCGCGCTTCGATCACCTCTTCCGGCTGCAACCGCAGCGGCGCATCCGACACCGCCGAATACACCGCGCACCACAACCGGTTATCCGGTTGGTCAAAGTAGAACCGCTCATGAAAGCGCAGCGGCGCATCTTCAATGCCCAGCTCCTCGGCCAGCTCTCGGGCCGCCGAGTCGGCATAGCCTTCCCCGGCCGCAACCATGCCGCCGGCAGCCACGTCCCAATACCCCGGGTACAGCGCCTTGCTCAGCGTCCGTCGATGTACGCACAACTCACCGGCGCTGTTGAACAGCAGGATGAAGGTGCAACGGCCGATCAGGCCGCGCTCGCGCAGTTCAGCCCGGGGCAAGGCGCCCAGCACCTGGTCGGCTTCGTCCACCCAGGTGACCAGTTCGCGGTCGGAAGCCGCCCGATGGGCGGCCTCGGTTGGGCTGATGGCCATGATCAACCCTGCGACAGCAGTTGACGCAGGTCGATGACTGCCGCGTTGGCCCGGGAAATGTAGTTGGCCATGACCAGCGAGTGGTTGGCCCACATGCCGAAGCCACTGCCGTTGAGCACCATCGGGCTCCACAGCGGCTCTTGCGAGGCTTCCAGCTCACGGATGATCTGGCGCACGCTGACCGTGGCGTTCTTCTTCGCCAGCACGTCGGCAAAGTCCACCTCGATGGCGCGCAGCAGGTGCGACAGCGCCCAGGCCTGGCCACGGGCTTCGTAGAACACGTTGTCGATCTGCAGCCATGGGGTTTCCACCAGCTCTTCGTCCACCTGCGGCGCCTGGCCGGCAACCACCGATTCGGTCTTCAGCGTGGTGTTCAGCTTGACCCGGCCAACGCTGGCCGACAGGCGCTGCGACAGCGAGCCCAGGCGCGTAGCCACGTCACCCAGCCAGTTGTTCAGGTTGTCGGCACGGGTGTAGAAGATGGCGCCCTTGTCACCGGCGGCCAGACGGGTCTGGTAACGGTTCAGCGACTTGATGCCTTCTTCGAACTCGGATTCGCTCGACGGCAGGATCCAGCTCTTGTTGTCGAAGTTGAAGCGTGGCTCGGCCTTGGCCAGGTCGGCGTCTTCGGTGGACTGCGACTGCGAGCGGGCGAAGTCCTTGCGCAGGGCGCGGGACAGGTCGCGCACCTGGACCAGCACGCCGTATTCCCAGCTCGGCATGTTGTCCATCCACAGCCCTGGCGGGAAGCGGTCGTTGGAAATGTAACCGCCGGGCTTGTTCAACAAGGTGCCGGCCACGGTCTTCAGGGTTTCGATGGTGGTATAGCCCACTACCATCTGCTGGCCGTTGTGCTCGGCCGCGGCCTGGGCGGTCTGCTGCACCGGGAACAGGTTCGGTTCCTCGCTCCAGTACCAGCCCAGGCCGATGCACACCAGCAGGTACAACCCGATCAGGGTACCCAGGGCACGGCTCCAAAGGCCGCCAACGTAGCTACGGGCGGCGGCGCCGCGGCCGTCGACACGCTCACGGGGCTCGGCTTTGGCCTCGCGGTTTTTCCAGTCCAGCATGGCTTTGTCCTTAAATTAGTCACGACGGTTCAGGGGCTTGGACCACAGGCCTACGCAAGGGTGCCACGGCAAGCCCGCATGGCAGCACTATAAAGCAGACACCGCCTTGCGCATAAGCGACCATTCGGTCAGCAACTGAATATTGGTTCTTGTGGCTTTGTTGATGCAGGGCACTCACTCGGCAGGAAAGAGCTGCTAGCATAGAGCCATCATTGCCTCTGCACCTCCAACCTACAAGTAGCCAGGACATGAGCCAAGCAGTCGAGCCGAGCCCGCAGTGCCCCGCCCAACAGCTGATGCGTAGCGGCCTGCGCAAGGACGACCCGCTTGACCAGGTGCTGCTGCCGGCCCTGCGCAAGCCGGTGTACATCCTGCTGCAGGACCATGAGCGTGCCCTGCGCCTGGCCCAGCAACTGGAGTTCTTTGGCCTGGTGGTGCAAGCGTTGCCCAGCGCGGCGGCATTGCTTGCCTCGATCGGTGAATACCCGCCTGCGGCGATCATCATGGATGTCGACTTCACCGGCCGCGGCCAGGGCCTGCTGCTGGCCGCCAAGGTTCAGCAGGGCCTGGCGCAGCCTGTTCCGCTGCTGTTCTTCAGCCATCAGGAAACCGATACCCCGACTCGCCTGGCGGCTGTGCGCGCCGGCGGCCAGGACTTCCTCACGGGTACCCTGGAGGCTTCCAGCCTGCTGGAAAAGGTCGAACTGCTGACCAATGCCGCCCCTCATGACCCGCTGCGCGTGCTGATCATCGATGACTCCCGCACCCAGGCCCTGCACACCGAGCGTGTGCTGGCCAGCGCCGGCATGCTCACCCGCAGCCTGACCGACCCGATCGGCACCATGGCAGAGCTTGCCGACTTCCAGCCTGACCTGATCATCCTCGATCTGTACATGCCCGCGTGCACCGGCCCTGAACTGGCCAAGGTCATCCGCCATAGCGATCGTTATGTGAGCGTGCCGATCATCTACCTGTCGGCCGAGGACGATCTGGACAAGCAGCTGGATGCCATGAGCGAAGGTGGCGATGACTTCCTGACCAAGCCGTTTCGCTCACGCCACCTGATCACCACGGTGCGCAACCGCGCCGCACGTGCCCGGCACCTGAAGGCGCGCATGGTGCGCGACAGCCTGACCGGGCTGTACAACCACACGCACATCCTGCAGTTGCTCGAAGACTGCAGCTTCCGCGCCCGCCGCGAGCAGCAGCCGTTGAGCTTTGCCATGCTCGACATCGACCGCTTCAAGAAGATCAACGACCGCCACGGGCACCCCATGGGCGATCGGGTGATCAAGAGCCTGGCGCTGTTCCTCAAGCAGCGCTTGCGCAAGAGCGATTTCATTGGCCGTTACGGGGGTGAGGAATTCGCCATCGTCATGCCCAACACCGCTCTGGAGGCGGCGCACAAGGTGCTGGACGATATTCGCCGGCGCTTTGCCGAAATTCTGTACCCCGCGCAGCCGCAGGATTTGCAGTGCACCTTCAGTGCCGGGGTGGTGCAGCTGGATGACGGGCTGGATGCGCTGACCATGGCCAGTGCGGCGGATGAGGCGCTGTACCGGGCCAAGCATGCCGGGCGGAACTGCGTGGTACGGGTAGAGCCCTGAGTTTTGCACCACCCGTGCCGGCCCTTTTGCAGCACAAGGCTGCTCCTACCGGGCGTCAATGGGTAGGAGCAGCCTTGCGCTGCGAAAGGGCCAATCCAGGCGAAACAGATACAGGCACTCTGCCACTTTTTTCTGACGCCAACCCTCTGCCGTCATCACCCAGTCACAAAATCGCAATAACTTCGGGCACCTACCTCCCCCACTCCCCTCCGCAGGAAGTTCGCGGCTATGCGCCTGAAGTGGCTGACCAATTTCAACACCCTGTTGCTGGTGACCGTGTGTATCGCCCTGGGCGCTACCTTGTGGTGGTCGCAGCGTGCCCTGGAGCGCCCTTACCAGATGATGGAACGCTATCTGGGCCTGTCCCAGCAGTTCCAGAACCAGGCGGCAGGCAATATCCGGGCGTACCTGGGCAGCGGCGATGCGTTGCGCCATGCGGCGGCCATGGACGCCAACCAGCAGCTACAGGCCGCCCTGGCCGACTGGCCCGACGCGCTCGGCGACCAACTGCGCCCCAGCCTGAACAGCCTGCAGGCCTTCACCGCCAATGAACTGCTGGCCGCCGGCAAGCTGGCCGGCGACCCTCAAGCCCTGCTGCTGCAGGCCGAACGGGAACTGGGCGCCAACTTCGAGCAACTGGCCGGCTATGCCCGCGACAGCGGCAGCGCCGACGCCCACCGCTACCTGCTGCCGCTGCTCGACGCCACGGTACACCTGGGCCGCTTGTCGCTGGCCCGGGACAAGCTGGTCAGCAGCGGCCGAGCGGAGCTGGCTGACGAAGTGCAGCGCGAACTGCAACTGATCCGCGCCCAGGCCCAGGCCATCGAGGGCCTGCCATTGCTGGGCGTGACCCGCGCCGCCGAGTCGGGTGCCGACGACTTCGCCGCCATGATGGGCCTGGAATCCCAGGCCAGCGCCCGGCAGGAAGACATTGCCGTAGGCCTCAAGCGTGAACTGCAAAGCCTGCTCAGCCGCTACCCGGCCGAACTGCAACGCACCCGCGAACAGATCGAGCGTCGTGCCACCCTCGCCGCCAGCACTGGCCAGCGCCTGGACGCGGTGCAGCAGGCGATTGCGCGGCTGGAACCCGAAGTACGCGGCCAGCACGCAAGGATTGCCGCCGAGGTGCGCATCATCCAGGGCCTGATGATCGGCCTGATCCTGCTGATTGCCCTGCTGATCGACACCTTGCAACGCCGCCTGGCGCGCACCTTGACCGGCCTGGCCCCGGCCTTGTCGCGCTGGGCCGAAGGCGACTTCGCCCAGGCCATCGCCCTGGGCAAGACCAATCGCGAACTGCACGACATTCAGGACTCGCTCAACCGCCTGCGCCAGTACCTGGTGGAGCTGGTCGGCACCATCCGCCACAACGCCGAGCAGGTGGCGGGCAGCAGCCACGCTCTGGCCGGCATGAGCGCCGCCCTGCACGATGGCGCCGAACGCCAGGCCGGCGATACCGGGCAGATCCGCGATGCCCTGGGCGAGCTGGAAGCGACCATCCAGCAAGTGGCCGGCGATGCCAGCGCGGCGGCCAATGCCAGCCGCGATGCCGGGCATGCGGTGGAACAGGGCCAGGCGGTGATTGGCCAAAGCCTGACCGGTTTGCGTGAACTGGTTGACGAGGTACAGGGCAACGCCCGCATGATCGAGCAATTGGCAGAAGAGTCGGCGACCATCGGCGGGGTGCTCACGGTGATCCGCTCGATTGCCGAACAGACCAACCTGCTGGCCCTGAACGCCGCGATCGAGGCAGCCCGGGCGGGAGAGATGGGCCGGGGGTTCGCCGTGGTCGCCGATGAGGTGCGTTCACTGGCGCAGCGCACTACCGGGGCCACCGGTGAGATCCAGGCACTGATCGACCGCCTGCAGCAGGCAGCCAGGAGCTCGGTGGCGGGTATGCGCGCGCAGCTGGAGCATGCCGAGGCCACGGCCGACCAGGCCCAGGCGGCGGATGGGGCGCTGGAGGCGATCGTCTGCGCCATCCGCACCATTGCCGACACGGCGGTGCGGATTGCCGATGTCACCGCGCAGCAGACGGGCGCGGTGAGCGAGATTCGTGACCACAGCGAGCGGATTCATGAGCTGGGCGAGGACAACCTGCAGCGGATTGGCGAGGGGCGTGAGCAGGGGGAACAATTGCTGAGCCTGGGAGGCGAATTAAACCGGGCGGTGCGGGCGTTCAGGGTCTGAGCCGGCCTGCACGATACCTGTGGGAGCTGGCTTGCCGGCGATGAGGCCAAAACAGGCAACACAAGACAGTTGCTCCCACAAAGCCAACCCACAACAGTTCCGTTATCATGGCCTGCACGTTCCACCTCGCGAGTCCGCCATGCGCCGCCTGTTTTTCCTGCTGTTCCTGCTGCTGGCCAGCCCTGCCTTCGCCACGGGCCTGCTCGACAACCGTCCCAGCGCCACCCTCGGCGCCGCCTCGCTGGCCAACAACGCCGACTTCCTGCCGGTCCACGAGGCCTTCAAGCTCAGCCTGGTCCAGGCCGATGCGCAAAGCATAAAGCTGCGCTTCGTCGCCACCGAGGGCTACTACCTCTACCGCCACCGCTTCCAGTTCCACACGGAACCGGCCGACATCGCCTTGGGCGCGCCGAACATCCCCAAGGGCGAAGCCAAGCACGATGAGTTCTTCGGCGACGTCGAGGTGTACCACGGCGTGCTCGACATCGAGCTGCCACGCACCGATCCGCGTGCCTTCACCCTGCTGGTGGGCTACCAGGGCTGCGCCGACAAGGGCCTGTGCTACCCGCCGGAAACCGCCCGCCTGAGCATCGATGGCCCAGGTGGCGCAGCCGCACCCGCCAGCGCCGAACACGGCTGGAGCTGGAAATCGCTGCTGCTGTTCTTTCTCGCCGGGGTCGGCCTGACCTTCACCCCCTGCGTGCTGCCGATGCTGCCGATCCTGTCCGGTGTGGTGCTGCGCGGCCAGGTCGGCGGCCTGCGCGGCCTGGCGCTGTCGCTGGCGTACGTGCTGCCGATGGCGGCCAGCTTCGCGGCACTGGGTGCGTTGATGGGCCTGTTCGGCGCCGGCCTGAACCTGCAGGCACGCCTGCAGTCGGCCTGGGTGCTGGGGCCTTTCGCACTGTTCTTCGTGGTGTTCGCCCTGGCCATGTTCGGCCTGTTCGAGCTGAAACTGCCGCAGGCCCTGAGCGCCCGCCTGGACAGCGTCGCCAGCCGCACCAAAGGCGGTTCGCTGCTGGGCGCGGCGGTGCTGGGCGTGTTGTCCAGCCTGCTGGTTTCGCCTTGTGTGTCGGCACCACTGGCCGGGGCGCTGCTGTACATCAGTGCCAGCGGCGATGCTGTCGGGGGAGCCCTGAAACTGTTCGCCCTGGGCCTGGGCATGGGTGCGCCATTGCTGCTGATCGCCACCGGCGGTGCTGCCTGGCTGCCGAAAAGCGGGCCGTGGTTGAACACGGTTAAAAACGCGATTGGCGTACTGCTGCTGGGGCTGGCGATCGGCCTGCTCAGCCGTGTGCTACCGGGCCCGGTGACCTTGCTGCTGGTGGGCTTCCTGGCCGCCGGCGTGGCGCTGTTCCTCGGCGCCCTGGAGTTTGTGGTCAAAGCGCCACGCCAGCGCCTGGCGCAGCTGCTCGGCCTGGGCTTGCTGGTGTACGCACTGGCCTGCTGGTACGGGGCCCTGAGTGGCCAGGGCGATCCACTGCGCCCACTGCCGGCCGCAGCGCCGAGCGCCACCAGCAGCACAGTGGCACAAGCGGATGCCTGGCAGACCATCACCACCCCCGCCGCCCTGGATGCGGCCCTGGCCGAGGCCAAGGTGGCCGGCCAACCGGTCTTGCTGGAC
Source organism: Pseudomonas sp. 8_5_2 (assembly GCF_059295255.1). Taxonomy (NCBI): domain Bacteria; kingdom Pseudomonadati; phylum Pseudomonadota; class Gammaproteobacteria; order Pseudomonadales; family Pseudomonadaceae; genus Pseudomonas; species Pseudomonas sp. 8_5_2. The sequence continues at coordinate 637,037 of NZ_CM181238.1, read as the reverse complement.
TGGTACGCCGACTGGTGCATCAGCTGCAAGGTGATCGAACACGAAGTGCTCAACGCACCCCAGGTGCACGCACAGCTGGCCGGCCTCAAGCTGCTGCGTTTCGACATCACCGAGAGCAATGCACAGCAGCGCAAGCTGCTTGATCGCTACCAGCTGTTCGGCCCGCCGGCGTTGCTGTTCTTTGCTGCGAACGGCAGCGAAATAACCGCTGATCGGGTCGTTGGCGAGATAAACGCCGGTGAATTCGCGCAAATCCTGGCACGCGTACGGGGCAAACTCGGGCTATAACTTCCCGCGAGCCGTGAAAAATCCTCGATACAGTGACCAGATTTAATTATTTGGTCACATACTTCGCGCGAATCTCGGACATCGTGCTGGCTATTGCCGGGAACTGGACACTTGCCGTCGCTTTACGGCACACTCGCCGCGCTGTGTCGAATTGCCCTACAAATCCAAGGAATCCGCAGATGGCAACGCTACTGGTGCTCCATGGCCCCAACCTCAACCTGCTCGGTACTCGCGAGCCAGGCCATTACGGCGCCGTGACCCTGGCCCAGATCAACCAGGACCTGGAGCAACGTGCCCGCGCAGCAGGCCACCATCTGCAGTACCTGCAGAGCAATGCCGAATACGAACTGATCGACCGTATTCACGCCGCACGCAACGAGGGTGTGGACTTCATCCTGATCAATCCGGCTGCTTTCACCCACACAAGCGTCGCATTACGTGACGCATTGCTTGCGGTGAGCATCCCATTCATCGAAGTGCACCTGTCAAACGTGCACAAACGCGAACCGTTCCGTCATCACTCCTACTTTTCCGATGTTGCCGTAGGGGTGATCTGCGGCCTGGGCGCCAGCGGTTATCGCCTGGCCCTGGAATCCGCACTGGAACAACTGGCTGCCAACGCACAGCCCAAATGATGAAAACCCTGGCCTCAGTGGGCCAGGGTTCGAGAGAAACGTTCTAGATACGTTTTTTGTATTTCGCCCCCTGACCGAACCTTTGGGAGTTGATGATTAATGGATATCCGTAAAGTCAAGAAACTGATCGAGCTGCTGGAAGAGTCTGGCATCGACGAACTGGAGATCAAGGAAGGCGAAGAGTCGGTCCGTATCAGCCGTCACAGCAAGACCCCAGCTGCCCAGCAGTTCTACGCACCTGCGCCGATGGCTGCCGCGCCTGTAGCCGCCCCGGTTGCTGCCGCCGCCGCGCCAGCCGCCGAAGCCGCTGCTGCCCCGGCCCTGAAAGGCACCGTGGTGCGCTCGCCGATGGTCGGTACCTTCTACCGCAAGCCATCGCCGACCTCGCCAAACTTCGCTGAAGTTGGCCAGTCGGTGAAAAAAGGCGACACCCTGTGCATCGTCGAAGCCATGAAGATGATGAACCACATCGAATCCGATATCGGCGGTGTGATCGACGCCATCCTGGTAGAAGACGGCCAGCCGGTTGAGTTCGACCAGCCGCTGTTCACCATCGTTTGAATCGCGGAGAGCCAACGATGTCTGCGAAGCTCGAAAAAGTCCTGATCGCCAACCGCGGGGAAATTGCCCTGCGGATCCTGCGTGCCTGCAAAGAGCTGGGCATCAAGACCGTCGCCGTGCACTCCACGGCTGACCGCGAACTGATGCACCTGGGCCTGGCAGACGAGTCGGTCTGCATCGGCCCCGCGCCATCCAAGAACTCCTACCTGCACATCCCGGCGATCATCGCTGCCGCCGAAGTTACCGGCGCCACCGCGATCCACCCGGGCTACGGCTTCCTGGCAGAAAACGCCGACTTTGCCGAGCAGGTCGAGAAATCCGGTTTTGCCTTCATCGGCCCTAAAGCCGACACCATTCGCCTGATGGGCGACAAGGTTTCGGCCAAGGCTGCGATGATCAAGTCGGGCGTACCGACCGTTCCGGGTTGCGAAGGCCCGCTGCCGGAAGACGAAGAAGTCGCCCTGGCCATTGCCCGTGACGTCGGCTACCCGGTGATCATCAAGGCCGCCGGTGGCGGTGGTGGTCGCGGCATGCGCGTGGTGCACAAGGAAGAGGACCTGATCGCCTCGGCCAAGCTCACCCGTACCGAAGCCGGTGCTGCCTTCGGCAACCCGATGGTGTACCTGGAGAAGTTCCTGACCAACCCGCGTCACGTGGAAGTGCAGGTGCTGTCCGATGGCCAGGGCAACGCCATTCACCTGGGCGACCGTGACTGCTCGCTGCAGCGCCGTCACCAGAAGGTGCTGGAAGAAGCGCCGGCCCCGGGCATCGACGAGAAGGCCCGTCAGGAAGTCTTCAAGCGTTGCGTCGATGCGTGCATCGAGATCGGCTACCGCGGTGCAGGCACCTTCGAGTTCCTGTACGAAAACGGCAGCTTCTACTTCATCGAGATGAACACCCGCGTTCAGGTTGAGCATCCGGTGTCGGAAATGGTCACTGGCATCGACATCGTCAAGGAGATGCTCAGCATCGCCGCTGGCAACAAGCTGTCGTACCGCCAGGAAGACGTGGTTATCCGCGGCCACTCGCTGGAGTGCCGGATCAACGCCGAAGACCCGAAGAAGTTCATCCCGAGCCCAGGCAAGGTGAAGCACTTCCACGCCCCGGGCGGCAACGGCGTACGTGTCGATTCGCACCTGTACAGCGGTTACTCGGTTCCGCCGAACTACGACTCGCTGATCGGCAAGCTGATCACCTACGGCAAGGACCGCGACGAAGCCATGGCGCGCATGCGCAATGCCCTGGACGAGATCGTCGTCGACGGCATCAAGACCAACATCCCGCTGCACCGCGACCTGGTGCGTGATGAAGGTTTCTGCAAAGGCGGCATCAACATTCACTACCTCGAGCACAAACTGGCTAACCAGGAGTGATCGAGTAGTGTGATGTACCCAAAGCCCCGGCCCAGTGCCGGGGCTTTTTATTGCCTGTCCGCGTTTCACAAATCCTTGTAGGAGCGGCCTTGTGTCGCGAAAGGGCCGCAAAGCGGCCCCGGCGATATCCGCGGCGGAGCTGAAATCGTGGGGCCGCTGCGCGCCCCATCGCGACACAAGGCCGCTCCTACAGGGGATAGCGTCAGGGCTCCCCCTTCATCCGCGGCATCTCGATGCGGTGCTCGTGCACCCGTCGATACAGCGTCGCCCGTGATATCCCCAACGCCCGCGCGGCATCGGCCGGCTTCCAGCGATGGCGGATCAGCGCATCCAGCAGCAACTGACGTGCCGGGCAGGACACTCCGCTTTCAGCCGCCGCTACCGCCTCGCCGCGCACCTCGGTCGGTAAATCCTGCAACCGCACCAGCCCGCCTTCGCTCACCGCACAGGCATAGCGCAACACCTGGCGCAACTGGCGCAAGTTCCCTGGCCAGCGGTAGACCAGCAGCGCTTGCAGCGCATCGTCCGCCAACACCACTTCGACCGCGCAGGCCTCGGCTTCCTCGGCCAGCATCTGCTGAATCAAGCCCAGGCGATCATCGCGCTCACGCAGCGGCGGCAGCTCGAAACGGGCATTGGCCAGGCGGAAGTACAAGTCCTCGCGGAAGTGCCCGCCTGCCACCCTCGCCGCGAGGTCGCGGTGGGTGGCGCAGATCACCTGAATATCCACCCGCTCGCGCTGAGCTGCGCCCAAAGGCGCCACTTCGCCCTCGGCCAGCACCCGCAGCAGGCGGGTTTGCAGGTTCAGCGGCATATCCCCGATTTCATCGAGGAACAGCGTGCCGCCGTCGGCCTGCTGCAACAGGCCCTGCATGCCTTTGCTGGAGGCGCCGGTAAAGGCCCCGGCCACGTAGCCGAACAGCTCGCTCTCGATCAGGCTTTCAGGGATTGCCGCACAGTTCAGCGTAACGAAGGGCCCCGCGCGGCGCTTGCTCTGCTGGTGCAACTGGCGGGCGAATACTTCCTTGCCGGCCCCCGTCTCGCCTTGTACCAGCACCGCCAGGTTGCAGTCCTTGACCCTGGTCGCCAGCCGCAGGTGGTGCTCGATACGGGCGTCCTGGGCCTGGCGTAACGGCTGCGCGCGCTGGCGTAGCTGCGGTGCACTGACCCGGCCATACAGCCCGCCCAGACCTGGCAGACGCTGGGCAGACGCTGCATTGACGCGGCGCAGCTGGTCCATGTCGAACAGCTCACCGATGTGCTCTGGCAGGCGCCCCAGGCGCTCCACCAGGCGTTGCCGCGCCAGGCTGTTGATCGCCTGCAGGCGGCCATCGGCGTCCCACGCCAGCAGGTAGTCAGGCTGGCTTTCCACATAGCCCGGCGTGCCATGGGCGCGCATCACCCAATGGCCTTGGGCACTGTGCATGAAAAACGCGTTTTCGATTTCGCGGGCAGTCTGCTCCACCAGCTGGCGGATCAGGTGCTGGCTGCGACGGTCGTCCGGGGACTGCAAGGCCGAGACATCCACCACGCCCAGCAACTCGCCCTGCGGGTCGAACACCGGTGCTGCGGTACAGGTCAGGCCGATGAAGGCCGCGCGAAAATGATCGCGCTTGTGCACCGTGACAGGCGCCCTGCTGGTCAGCACCGCCGCCACCCCGCAGGTGCCCTCCTCGCCTTCCGACCAGCAAGTGCCCAGGTACAGCCCGGCCTTGCGGCAGTCGTTGCGGATGGATGACTCCACCCGGTAGTCGATGGTACGCCCCAGGCCGTCGGTCAGCAGCACGCAGTAGTCGGCGCCGCGCACCTGCTGGTGCAGGCGCGCCACGGCATCACTGGCGATACGCAGGAACAGTTCCGCACGTTCACGGCATTCGTTGAGCAGGCTTTGCGAGAGGATGCGCGGCCCTTGCTGAGAGCCAGGGTCGAGGTGGTGCAGGTCCATGGAGCGGCGCCATGAATCGAGGATCAGCGCAGGCACCGGCGCCTGCGGCAGGCGATCGGCGTTCTTCAGCACCCTGCTGACGCAGTCGACATGGGCTCGGGAGTTCGCGGCAAGCATTCAGGCCCTCCGGTTCTCGTTGCTGTTCTTGTCGTTGTGAGGCCATTAAGCGCTTCCGAACATGCCCCGACAAGCACTGCGTGATTACCGGCTCGCTTGAGACGCAGCGTCTCGGCGTCTCGGCAATTACCACCCTGCGCAGGCACCCGGCGTCTCGCCGGCGCTGCCGTCAATGTGCGGCCGAGCGCATTCAGACCGCTCTGCCTCAGGTATTTCAGCGCAGCCGCAGAAAGCTGGCACCGGGCTTGCTCCTGCCTTATGGCAAACAACAATACGAGGTGCGCCATGCCGCTACCCGCCCCGACTGTCGGGATCATTGCCAACCCGGCCTCAGGCCGCGACCTGCGCCGCCTGACCGCCAATGCCGGGCTCTATTCGAGCACCGACAAGGCCTCGGCCATCCAGCGCCTGCTTGCTGCCTTCGGCGCCACCGGCATCGGCCAGGTGCTGCTGCCCAGCGACATGACCGGCATCGCTGCCGCCGTGCTCAAGGCCAGCAACGGCCCGGTCGCCCATGACCAGCACTGGCCTGCCATTGAAATACTCGACCTGCCACTGACCCAGACCGTGGCCGATACCCACCAGGCCACCCGACGCATGGTCGAACGCGGCGTGACGATGATCGCCGTGCTCGGTGGCGACGGCACCCACAAGGCAGTCGCCGCCGAGGCCGGTGACATACCCCTGCTGACCCTGTCCACCGGTACCAACAACGCTTTCCCCGAGTTGCGCGAAGCCACCAGCGCGGGCTTGGCCGGCGGCTTGCTCGCAAGCGGCCAGGTGCCCGCCAGCATCGGCCTGCGCCGCAACAAACGCCTGCTGGTGAAGGTACCCGAGCAACAACTTGCGCAGTGGGCCCTGGTGGAAGTGGCGGTGTCACCCCAGCGCTTCATCGGTGCACGCGCGCTCAGCCGCAGCGAAGACCTGAGCGAAGTGTTCGCCTGTTTTGCCGAGCCTCACGCCATCGGCCTGTCGGCCCTGTGCGGCCTGTGGTGCCCGGTCTCGCGCCAGGACCCGCACGGCGCCTGGGTACGCCTGAACCCGGGTGCCGACCAGGCGCTGCTCGCGCCACTGGCGCCCGGCCTGCTGCAGGGCTGCGGCATCACCGCCAGCGGCACGCTGACAGCGGGCGTCGCCCACCGCCTGAGCCTGGCCAGCGGCACGCTGGCCCTGGACGGCGAACGCGAAATCGAATTTGCCGAGCACGACACCCCCACCATCACCCTCGACCACCAAGGCCCGCTGAGCGTGGATGTCGAGGCCGTGCTGGCGCATGCCGCCCGCCACCACCTGCTGGCCGTGCCTCGCGGCCATCGGCTGCACCCTGCAAACCCGCGTTGAGACAACCCTGGAGAACAACAAGATGTCCAATCAACTGAGTACCGAACAACTGCTGCATGCCTATGAAGTGATGCGCACCATCCGCGCCTTTGAAGAACGCCTGCACATAGAGTTCGCCACCGGCGAAATCCCTGGCTTCGTCCACCTGTATGCCGGCGAAGAGGCTTCCGCCGCCGGGGTCATGGCCCACCTGCGCGATAGCGATTGCATCGCCTCGACCCACCGTGGCCACGGCCACTGCATCGCCAAGGGCGTCGATGTGTACGGCATGATGGCCGAAATCTACGGCAAGAAGACCGGCGTGTGCGGGGGCAAGGGCGGCTCGATGCACATTGCCGACCTGGAAAAGGGCATGCTCGGTGCCAACGGCATCGTCGGTGCGGGTGCGCCACTGGTGGCCGGTGCTGCCCTGGCCGCCAAGCTCAAGGGCCGCGACGACGTGTCGGTGGCGTTCTTCGGCGACGGTGCCTCCAACGAAGGCGCGGTGTTCGAAGCCATGAACATGGCGTCGATCATGAACCTGCCGTGCATCTTCGTCGCCGAGAACAATGGCTACGCCGAAGCCACTGCCTCGAACTGGTCGGTGGCTTGCGACCACATCGCCGACCGCGCCGCCGGTTTCGGCATGCCCGGTGTCACCATCGACGGCTTCGACTTCTTTGCCGTGCATGAAGCCGCCGGGGCAGCCATCGAGCGTGCGCGTGCCGGGCAAGGGCCGTCGCTGATCGAGGTCAAGCTCAGCCGCTACTACGGGCACTTCGAAGGTGACGCGCAAACCTACCGCGCGCCCGACGAAGTGAAGAACCTGCGCGAAACCCGCGACTGCCTGATGCAGTTCCGCAACAAGACCACCCGTGCCGGCCTGCTCACCGCCGAGCAACTGGACGCGATCGACGCCCGCATCGAAGACCTGATCGAAGACGCCGTGCGCCGTGCCAAGTCCGATCCCAAGCCGCAGCCCGCCGATTTGCTCACCGACGTCTACGTCGCCTACCCCTGAGCCCCGGACTACAAGAACAACAGGAGAACCACCATGCCAAGAAAGATTAGCTACCAGCAGGCCATCAACGAAGCCCTGGCCCAGGAAATGCGCCGCGACAACAGCGTGTTCATCATTGGCGAAGACGTGGCCGGCGGGGCCGGTGCGCCCGGTGAAGAAGACGCCTGGGGTGGCGTGCTGGGCGTGACCAAAGGCTTGTATCACCAGTTTCCGGGGCGTGTGCTCGACGCACCGCTGTCGGAAATCGGCTACGTCGGTGCTGCGGTCGGTGCTGCAACCCAAGGCCTGCGCCCGGTGTGCGAACTGATGTTCGTCGATTTTGCCGGCTGCTGCCTGGACCAGATCCTCAACCAGGCTGCCAAGTTCCGCTACATGTTCGGCGGCAAGGCGGTCACCCCGCTGGTGATGCGCACCATGTATGGCGCCGGCTTGCGCGCGGCAGCCCAGCACTCGCAGATGCTGACCTCGCTGTGGACGCACATCCCCGGCCTGAAAGTGGTCTGCCCGTCCTCCCCCTACGATGCCAAGGGCTTGCTGATCCAGGCCATCCGCGACAACGACCCGGTGATCTTCTGCGAGCACAAGCTGCTGTACAGCATGCAGGGCGAGGTGCCGGAAGAGGTGTACACGGTGCCGTTCGGCGAAGCCAACTTCCTGCGTGATGGCGATGACGTGACCCTGGTCACCTACGGCCGCATGGTGCATGTGGCGCTGGAGGCCGCCAACAATCTGGCCCGCCAGGGCATCGACTGCGAAGTGCTGGACCTGCGCACCACCAGCCCGCTGGACGAAGACAGCATTCTGGAAAGCGTGGAGAAGACCGGCCGCCTGGTGGTGATCGACGAGGCCAACCCGCGCTGCTCGATGGCCACCGACATCAGCGCACTGGTGGCGCAGAAAGCCTTCGCTGCGCTCAAGGGCCCGGTCGAGATGGTCACCGCGCCGCACACCCCGGTGCCGTTCTCCGATGCGCTGGAAGACCTGTACATCCCTGACGCGGCGAAAATCGAGGCCGCCGTGCGCAAGGTGATCGAAGCTGCAAGGAGTGCCGCATGAGCCAGATCCATACCCTGACCATGCCCAAGTGGGGCTTGTCGATGACCGAGGGCCGGGTAGACACCTGGCTGAAGCAGGAAGGTGACCCGATCAACAAGGGCGACGAGGTGCTGGACGTCGAGACCGACAAGATCAGCAGCAGCGTCGAAGCACCGTTCAGCGGTGTGCTGCGCCGCCAGGTGGCCAGGCCGGATGAAACCCTGCCGGTCGGCGCACTGCTGGCAGTGGTGGTGGAGGGCGAGGCCGAGGAAGCCGAAATCGATGCGCTGGTACAGCGCTTCCAGGCCGAATTCGTCGCCGAAGGTGGCGCCGACCAGGCCCAGGGGCCTGCTCCGCAGAAAGCCGAAGTGGGCGGTCGGCTGCTGCGCTGGTTCGAGCTGGGTGAAGGCGGCACGCCGCTGGTGCTGGTGCATGGTTTTGGTGGCGACCTCAACAACTGGCTTTTCAATCACCCGGCACTGGCTGTCGAGCGCCGGGTAATCGCCCTCGACCTGCCGGGCCACGGCGAGTCGGCCAAGGCCCTGCAGCGTGGTGACCTGGATGAACTGAGCGAAACCGTGCTGGCCTTGCTCGATCACCTGGACATCGCCAAGGCCCACTTGGCCGGCCATTCCATGGGTGGCGCGGTCTGCCTGAACCTGGCGCGCCTGGCGCCGCAGCGGGTGGCCAGCCTGAGCCTGGTGGCCAGCGCCGGGCTGGGCGAGGCGATCAACGCGCAGTACCTGCAAGGTTTCGTCGCCGCTGCCAACCGCAATGCCTTGAAGCCGCAGATGATGCAGCTGTTTGCCGACCCGGCGCTGGTCACCCGGCAAATGCTCGAGGACATGCTCAAGTTCAAGCGCCTGGAAGGTGTGGATCAGGCCCTGCAGCAGCTGGCCTCGGCGCTCGCCGACGGCGACCGGCAGCGCCATGACCTGCGCGGTGTGTTGGGGCAACACCCGGCGCTGGTGGTGTGGGGCGGCAAGGACGCGATCATCCCGGCCAGCCATGCCGAGGGGCTGGAGGCTGAAGTGCTGGTGCTGGCGGAGGCCGGGCATATGGTGCAGATGGAGGCGGCTGATGAGGTGAATCGGCGGATGATGGACTTTTTACGAGGGCGTTGAGGGCGCATGCCTCTCGCTGTCTCAGGATCCAATTCTGCGTCATACTCGGCAGACCTATTGCCCGGTCCTCGCCATGCGTCCACTGCTCCCCATCACCTTGGTCCTGCTGCTCGCCGCCTGTGGCGATGGCGAATCGCTGCTCCCGCCGGACGCACGCCTGCCTGACGGCGGGCGCTACCGGGGCCAGGTGGTCGATGGCCTGTTGCAGGGCGAGGGCCGCATCGACTACCCCAACGGCAGCTGGTACGCCGGCAGCTTCAAGGACGGCCAATGGCATGGCCCGGGTGAATGGCACGGCCAGAACGGCGAGGTGTACCGGGGCCAGTTCAGCGAAGGGCTGTTCCAGGGCCTGGGGGACCTGACAACCCCCGGCAGCCACTATGCCGGCACCTTCAACCACGGTCGCCGCGATGGCGAAGGCACCCTCAAGCAAGCCGACCAGACCTACCGTGGCCAGTTCAAGGACGACCTGTACGAAGGCGCAGGCGAACTGGAGCTGGCCGACGGCAGCCGCTACCAGGGCCTTTTCGCCAAGGGCAAGCCCAACGGCGCCGGCGTGCGCAGCGATGCCAGCGGCAACCAGTTCAGCGGCCGCTTCGTCAATGGCCAGCTGCAAGGCAGCGGCACCTACGACAGTGTCGACGGCGAGCAGTACATCGGTGAGTTCAAGGACAACCGCCTGGAGGGCCGTGGCCGCTACGAAAACGCCGATGGCGATGTGTGGATCGGCGAATTCAAAGACGGCTCGCTGTCCGGCGAGGGCGAACTGCTAGGCAGTGACGGCAGCCACTACAAGGGCAATTTCGTCGACTGGCGGCTGTCCGGTCAGGGCAGCCTGCAGCTGGCCGACGGCAGCAAGTATATTGGCGGCTTCCTCGACGATGCCTACCACGGCAAGGGCCAGCTGACCTTGGCCAGCGGCAGGGTCGAAAGCGGCATGTGGGCCAATGGCGTGCGCGTGCGCGACCACAAAGGCAAGCTGCTGTCCGACCCGCTGGACCTGGCCCTGCTCAACCAGGGTCGGCTACTGGAGGAGGCGCTGGCCCGGGTACCGCGCTCGGCCCCGCCGATCCAGCTGTACAGCCTGGTAGTGGCCGGCGATGGCCAGCAAAGCGTGTTCCTGCGCGAAGCCGACTACGTCAGCAACATGCTCAAGGTGCGTTTTGGCGCCCGTGGCCAGGTGACCCTGGTCAACCACCGCGATCACATGGCCACCCGCCCCATGGCCACCCGCGAGAACCTCACCCGCGCCGCCAGCACCTTGGCCGAACGCAGCGGCCCCGAAGACCTGGTGTTCATCTACCTCACCAGCCATGGCAGCCACGACCACCAGCTGGTGCTCGACCAGCCGCGCCTGCAACTGGCCGACCTGACCGCTGACGAACTGGCCAGCGCCCTCGCGCCACTGAAGGACCGAGACAAGGTAATCGTCATATCCGCCTGCTATTCCGGGGGCTATATCGCCCCGCTCAAGGATGAACGCACGCTGATCATGACCGCCGCCAGAGCTGACCGCGTGTCCTTCGGGTGTTCGGAAGAAGCCGATTTCACCTACTTTGGCGATGCCCTGTTTGCCGAAGCACTGAACCAGACCGACGACCTGAAACAAGCGTTTGAACTGGCACGCGCCAGCGTTGCCGAAAGGGAACACAGAGAAGGCTTCGAAGCCTCTGAACCGCAGCTGTGGGCCCCCCCGACGGTGCTTGAGCACTGGCAGCACTTGCGCCGCCAGCAAGCCGAGGAGGCACTGCGCAATGCCACGCAGGCCAACATGGGGGAACAGGCAAAAACGCCCGGCAGCCACTAAGCTTGAGTGTAACAAGGGAGAGACATCATGTACTTGACGCCTCAGCATGTCCTGCTTGCCGGAGCCACCGGCCTGACCGGTGAACACCTGCTCGACCGCCTGCTCAACGAGCCGACCATTACCCGGGTGCTCGCGCCTACCCGTCGGCCCCTGGCCGAGCACCCGCACCTGGAAAACCCGGTGGGCGACCCGGCCGTGTTCCTGCCGCAGCTGGCCGGGCGGGTCGATATCGCCTACTGCTGCCTGGGGACCACGCTGAAGCAGGCCGGCTCCGAGTCAGCCTTCCGCGCGGTGGACCTGGACATGGTGGTGGCGTTCAGCAAGCGTGCCCGGGAAATGGGCGCGCGGCATCTGTTGGTGGTCAGTGCGCTGGGCGCGGACCCCAAGTCGTCGATTTTCTACAACCGGGTGAAGGGCGAAATGGAAGAGGCGCTGAAGGCTCAGAACTGGCCACAGCTGACCATCGTGCGGCCGTCGTTGCTGCTGGGCGAGCGGATTCAGCCACGGCTCGGTGAACAGCTGGCTTCACCGTTTTCCAGGCTGATACCCGGAAAATACCGGGGGATCGAGGCCTGCACGCTGGCCCGGGCGCTGTGGCGCCTGGCGCTGGAGGAAGAAGACGGGATACGGGTTGTGGAGTCGGATGAGTTGCGCAGGTTGGGCAAGATATAGCCGTTACAGGCCGCCGGTGGCCTGGAAGCCTACCCCGGCCGCCGTCAGCAACGACAACGGCAGCAACAGGGTGTCGAGCAACATGCTGCCAGGCAGGTCCAGCGCTGGGTAACCCGGCGCGTCAGCCCCGTAGCGATCTCGCGGGCAGCAGCCACCATTGATCACATACAAGTCCAACCGGGTACCGGCATACACTACCGGTGCCCCGGGTTTGTTGGCGTCCAGCGTGCGCACCGTGGCACAGCCACTCAACAGTCCCAGGGTCAGCAAACCAGCCAGCGCTCGCTTCAATCATCCACCCCGTAATGATGCTCGCCCCAACGCGGCAACATGTCCTGGGGAATGTTCAGCAGGTTGAGCACACGCGCCACGACAAAGTCGACCAGATCGTCGATGGTCTGTGGCTGATGATAGAAGCCCGGCGCCGCCGGCAGGATCACTGCGCCCATCTGCGACAGCTTCAGCATGTTCTCCAGGTGGATGGTGGAAAACGGCGCCTCGCGAGGCACCAGGATCAGCTGACGGCGCTCCTTGAGGGTAACGTCGGCCGCGCGCTCGATCAGATTGTTGCAGGCACCGGTGGCAATCGCCGACAGGGTGCCTGTGGAACAGGGCACCACCACCATCGCCGCCGGGGCACCGGAACCCGAGGCTACCGGCGACATCCAGTCTTCCTTGCCGTACACGCGGATCTGCCCGTCGGCGGCGCCGGTGTATTCGGTGAGGAACGCCTGCATGGCCTGGGGCTTGGCCGGCAGCAGCACGTCGGTCTCGGTGGCCATTACCAGTTGCGCAGCCTTGGAGATCAGGAAGTGCACCTCACGGTCTTCGCGCACCAGGCAATCAAGCAGTCGCAGGCCATATTGGGCGCCCGAGGCGCCCGTCATGGCCAGGGTGATGCGTTCCGGCCCGCTCACTTCAGCGCCTCGGCCAGCTTGCCGTGCAGGCCGCCAAAGCCGCCGTTGCTCATGATCACCACGTGGGTGCCTGGGCGGGCCTGGCCCTTGATCCGTTCGATGATCGCCTCGAGGCTGTCAGCCACCACGCTCGGCACCTTGCATTGTGCGGCGGTGGCCGCCAGGTCCCAGCCGAGGTTCGCCGGCGCGTACCAGATCACCTGGTCAGCGTCGTTGACGCTTTCCGGCAGGCCGTCGCGGTGGGCACCCAGCTTCATCGAATTGGAACGTGGCTCGATCACCGCGATCACCGGGGCTTCGCCAACGCGCTTGCGCAGGCCGTCGAGGGTGGTGGCGATGGCGGTGGGGTGGTGGGCGAAATCATCGTAGATGGTCACGCCCTGCACTTCGGCAACCGTTTCCATGCGCCGCTTGACGCTCTTGAAAGCACTCAGGCCGTCGATGCCCATGGCCGGCACCACGCCCACGTGACGGGCCGCTGCCAGGGTGGCGAGGGCGTTGGCAACGTTGTGCTGGCCGGTCAGTGGCCAGTCGACAATGCCCTGCGCTTCACCTTCGAAAAGCACTTCGAAACGTGAGCCGTCAGCGCTGAGCAGGCGCGCCTGCCACTGGCCACCTTCACCGGTGGTCTGCACCGGGGTCCAGCAGCCCATGCCGATGACCCGCTCCAGCGCCTGTTCGGTGGTCGGGTGAATGACCAGGCCTTCACTGGGGATGGTGCGCACCAGGTGGTGGAACTGTCGCTCGATCGACGCCAGGTCCGGGAAGATGTCGGCATGATCGAACTCAAGGTTGTTGAGGATCGCCGTGCGTGGGTGGTAGTGCACGAACTTCGAACGTTTGTCGAAGAACGCGCTGTCGTACTCGTCGGCTTCAACCACGAAGAACGGCGTGTCGCCCAGGCGCGCCGACACCGAGAAGTTTTGCGGCACACCGCCGATCAGGAAGCCCGGGCTCATGCCCGCGTGCTCCAGCACCCAGGCCAGCATGCTGCTGGTGGTGGTCTTGCCGTGGGTCCCGGCAACCGCCAGTACCCAGCGCCCTTGCAGCACGTGATCAGCCAGCCACTGCGGGCCGGAGACGTAGGGCAGGCCCTTGTTCAGCACGTACTCTACCGCCGGGTTGCCACGCGACATGGCGTTGCCGATGACCACCAGGTCTGGCGCCGGGTCCAGCTGGACGGGGTCATAGCCTTGGGTCAGCTCGATGCCCTGGGCCTCGAGCTGGGTGCTCATCGGCGGGTAGACATTGGCGTCCGAACCGGTGACACGGTGGCCAAGTTCCTTGGCCAGCACGGCCAGCGAACCCATGAAAGTGCCGCAAATACCGAGAATGTGAATATGCATGGTCGACCTCGCAAAACATCGAGGCAGGGTAGCCCAGGGCGCGACAAATCGCACCCGCTGTTTCGCTCAGTCGGCCCTGGTGATGCCATGTTTGCGCAGTTTGCGATACAAGGTATTGCGGCTGATGCCCAGGTGTTCGGCAACGCGGGTCAGGTGCCAGTGTTTTGCTTCCAGGGTCGCCATCAGCGCATGGCATTCGGCATCTTTCAATGCAGCTGGCCCTGTCGCCGGCAAGGCAGCGCCCACAGGGACAGCAGATGGCCTGAAGTCGGCACGGTCGGGGTGGGAGCTGGCTTGCCGGCGATCGAGGGCAGCGCCCTGGCGAACCATGGCGGGGAGGTCCGAAAACACGATCCGGGCATCCTCGCAAAGCGCCACCAGGGTGCGCAGCACATTGCGCATCTGCCGCACGTTACCGGGCCAGGTGAAGTCGAGCAGCGCCTGGCGCGCCCTGGGCTCGATATCAATCAGCTGCCCGTGCGCCTCCTGGCGCAGCAGAAAGTCCAGCAACTGCGCCTTGTCGCTGCGTTCGCGCACCGCCGGCAACGCTACCTCCAGGCCATTCAGGCGGTAATACAGGTCCTCGCGGAAACCGCCCTGCTCGACTCGCTCCAGCAAGTCGCGGTGCGTGGCACTGACGATCCGCACATCCACCGCCTGTGGCTCGCCACCGATAGGCACCACCTGCCGATCTTCCAGCACCCGCAACAGACGGGTCTGCAGGGCCAGCGGCATGTCGCCGATCTCGTCCAGCAACAAGGTGCCGCCGTCTGCCTGCAGCAACTTGCCGCGCATGCCTTCCTTGCGAGCACCGGTAAAGCTGCCGCCGCGATAGCCAAACAGCTCGCTCTCGATCAGGCTCTCCGGGATCGAGGCACAGTTGATGGCGACAAACGGCTTGCCACGCCGCTCGCTGGCCTGGTGCACGGCCTGGGCGAAGGCCTCTTTGCCGCAGCCGGTCTCGCCGCGCAGCAGCAGCGGCACATCACGCTCGAACACCCGCACGCTGCGGCGAAAGTCGTTTTGCAGGGCCGCGTCCAGCAGGCACACAAGCGGCTCCACTTCGCGCGCCGGGCGTGGCTGGCCGATAGGCACCGACCACACCGGCGCACGGGCCTGGCCACGCAGGCTGGCGAAGACCTGACGACCGTCCAAAGTACGCAGCGGCCAGACGGTGCTGCCACCGGGTGTGGCGCGGCTGAACAGATCATCGTGGCTGCAGGCGAAGAAGCGTTCCAGAGGTTTGCCCAGCACGCCACCGCGCACGCTGCCCAGCAGGTTCAGCGCGCTCTGGTTGGCGGCGCAGATACGCCCATCGCCGTCAAACGCCAACAGCCCTTCGCTGAACAGGCCGACCGATTCAGCCTGCAAGTGAAAACGCAGCAGCCACTGTTGCTCGAAATGGCGCAGGAAATAGCAGCTTTCGATCATCTTCGCCGACAAGTTCACCAAGGCCATGGTGTGGAACTGGCTTTGCCGGGAAACGTCGGGCCGCGCCGAAGACACGTCGAGCACCGCCAGCAGTTCGCCATGTGGGTCGAACACCGGGCTGGCGGAACAGGTAAGGCCTGTGTGACGGCCGCGGAAGTGTTCGTTCTGGTGGATGGTCAGCGCCTGGCGCTCGACCAGGCAAGTGCCGATGCCGTTGGTGCCCTCGCGTGCCTCGCTCCAGTCGGCGCCCAGCCACAGCCCGGCATGCTCGAAACTGCGCCGCTCGTTAGGGGCGCTCACGCAATTCAGGATCACACCACGGGCATCGGTCAGCAACACCGCATGACCGGCCCCGGAAAGCTGCTGGTGCAGGCTGTTCATTTCATGATCGGCAATTTGCAACACCTGGCGCAGACGCTCGCGGCTTTCCAGCAGGCGCCCGTGTTCGAGCACCACCGGCGCCTGGGCCACCGACGGGTCGAGGTGGTAGTCCTCAAGACAGCGCAACCAGGAGCGGGCGATGGACGGATCGCTTGCGCCCTCCCCGGCCCCGCCGTGGGCCACGCTATGCACCTGCCGGGCATGGTGACTGAAATGATTGCTCTGCATTTGTTGTAGTTCTCCGCAGATAGAGAGTCCAGTCAGCATCCTCTACCCGGAAAAGGTTTGCAATGCACCCTACGGTGACGTGTCGCAAATGGCACAAAGTGTCACTGCGGGCGTACCGATGCTGGCACAGAGCTGCGCGGCAAATTGCTGGATGCTGAGCCAACCCATTGATTTGCCTGGTGCTGCCAACGCTGGCCCGACCTTTGCTCTACGCTTTCCAACTCCCTAACAAACACAATAGCCAGGAGACACACCATGCGTTATGCACATCCCGGTACCGAAGGCGCGAAGGTTTCCTTCAAGAACCGCTACGGCAACTACATCGGTGGTGAGTTCGTTCCTCCGGTAAAGGGTGAGTACTTCACCAACACCTCTCCGGTGGACGGTCAGCCGATCGCCGAATTCCCGCGCTCTACTGCCGAAGACATCGACAAAGCCCTGGATGCCGCCCACGCTGCGGCTGACGCCTGGGGCCGGACCTCGGTGCAGGACCGCTCCAACGTCCTGCTGAGAATCGCCGACCGTATCGAACAGAACCTGGAACTGCTGGCCATCACCGAAACCTGGGACAACGGCAAGCCGATCCGCGAAACCCTCAATGCCGATATCCCGCTGGCGGTCGACCACTTCCGCTACTTTGCCGGCTGCATCCGCGCCCAGGAAGGCGGCGCAGCAGAGATCAACGAAGGCACCGTGGCCTATCACATCCACGAGCCGCTGGGCGTGGTCGGGCAGATCATCCCGTGGAACTTCCCGATCCTGATGGCCGCCTGGAAGCTGGCCCCGGCCCTGGCCGCCGGCAACTGCGTGGTGCTGAAACCGGCCGAGCAGACCCCGCTGGGCATCACCGTGCTGATGGAAGTGATCGGCGACCTGCTGCCAAAAGGCGTGCTCAACGTGGTGCAAGGCTATGGCCGCGAAGCGGGTGAAGCACTGGCCACCAGCAAGCGCATCGCCAAGATCGCCTTCACCGGCTCCACCCCGGTGGGCTCGCACATCATGAAATGCGCCGCCGAAAACATCATCCCTTCCACTGTCGAACTGGGCGGCAAGTCGCCGAACGTGTACTTCGAAGACATCATGCAGGCCGAGCCGAGCTTCATCGACAAGGCTGCCGAAGGCATGGTGCTGGCGTTCTTCAACCAGGGCGAGGTGTGTACCTGCCCGTCGCGCGCACTGGTCCAGGAGTCGATCTACCCGCAGTTCATGGAAGTGGTGATGAAGAAGGTGCTGCAAATCAAGCGCGGCGACCCGCTGGACACCGACACCATGGTCGGCGCCCAGGCCTCGCAGCAGCAGTTCGAGAAGATTCTGTCGTACCTGGACATTGCCCAGAAGGAAGGCGCCGAGCTGCTGACCGGCGGCAAGGTGGAGAAACTGGAGGGTGCGTTGGCTACCGGGTACTACATCCAGCCGACCCTGCTCAAGGGCAACAACAGCATGCGCGTGTTCCAGGAGGAAATCTTCGGGCCGGTGGTGAGCGTGACCACCTTCAAGGACGAAGCCGAGGCGCTGGCGATTGCCAACGACACAGAGTTCGGCCTGGGTGCCGGCGTGTGGACGCGCGACATCAACCGTGCCTACCGTATGGGCCGGGGTATCAAGGCCGGCCGGGTGTGGACCAACTGCTACCACCTGTACCCCGCGCATGCGGCGTTTGGCGGGTACAAGAAGTCGGGGGTCGGGCGTGAGACGCACAAGATGATGCTTGATCATTATCAGCAGACCAAGAACCTGCTGGTGAGCTACGACATCAATCCGTTGGGCTTCTTCTAGACCGCGTCGCCGTCTTCGCGGGTAAACCCGCTCCCACAGGGACCGCACGGTTTTCAAGACCTGTGCAATTCATGTGGGAGCGGGCAAGCCCGCGAAAGGGGCAGGCCTGCAAACACAAAACCCAGGGCGGCAACCTGCACCAGCCGCTCTGGCTCGCTTCCTGCAGTACCCATCACCATCGGCCCGGACCTCCCCCGGCCACCAAGAAAAAAAACAGGTGAATCTATGCCAAGCGATCAATCCGCCGGCTCGTCGGCAGGCTCTTCCGTAGACTTCGAAAAGGTCGGCTCAGACTACTTCCAGCAACGTGAACTGAAAAAAGGCGCCGCCGGCTGGGTGCTGCTGGTCGGCCTGGGCGTGGCCTACGTGATCTCCGGCGACTACGCCGGCTGGAACTTCGGCCTGGCCCAGGGCGGCTGGGGCGGCATGTTCCTCGCCACACTGCTGATGGCCACCATGTACCTGTGCATGTGCTTCTCGCTGGCCGAGCTTTCGTCGATGATCCCCACCGCTGGCGGCGGCTACGGCTTTGCCCGCAGCGCCTTCGGCCCCTGGGGCGGGTTCCTTACCGGCACGGCAATCCTGATCGAATATGCCATCGCCCCCGCCGCCATCGCCACCTTCATCGGGGCCTACTGCCAGTCACTGTTCGGCATCGGCGGCTGGATGATCTACCTGGCGTTCTACATCGTGTTCATCGGCATCCATATCTTCGGTGTGGGTGAAGCGCTGAAGCTGATGTTCATCATCACTGCCGTGGCCGCTATCGCCCTGGCGGTGTTCCTGGTGGCGATGGTGCCCCATTTTGATGCAGCCAACCTGTTCGACATCGCCCAGACGGACGCCGTGGGCGCCAGCAGCTTCCTGCCGTTTGGCTACGTCGGCGTGTGGGCGGCGATCCCCTATGCGATCTGGTTCTTCCTGGCTGTCGAAGGCGTGCCCCTGGCTGCCGAGGAAACCAAGAACCCGAAACGCGACCTGCCACGCGGCCTGATCGGCGCGATGCTGGTGCTGGTCGCCTTTGCCTTGCTGATTCTGGTGGTCGGCCCTGGCGGCGCGGGTTCCGAAGCGCTGAAAGCCTCTGGCAACCCGCTGGTCGAAGCATTGGCCAAAGCCTACGGCGGCTCTACCTGGATGGGCAGCTTCGTCAACCTGGTCGGCCTGGCCGGGCTTATCGCCAGCTTCTTCTCGATCATCTATGCCTATTCCCGGCAGATCTTCGCCTTGTCCCGTGCCGGCTACCTGCCGCGCAAACTGTCGGAAACCAACAAGAGCAAGGCGCCGGTACTGGCTTTGGTCATCCCCGGCATCATCGGCTTCGCGCTGTCGCTGACCGGCCAGGGCGATTTGCTGATTCTGGTCGCGGTGTTCGGTGCCACACTGTCTTATGTGCTGATGATGGCCGCGCACATCACCCTGCGTATCCGCCGGCCGAAGATGGAGCGCCCGTACCGCACCCCTGGCGGCATCTTTACCTCGGGCGTGGCGCTGCTACTGGCCTGCGTCGCCGTGGTGGCCGGTTTCCTGGTCGACCCACGGGTAGTGATTGGCGCGGCAGTGATCTATGGGGTATTGATTGCCTACTTTGCTTTCTACAGCCGCCACCACCTGGTAGCCGGTACACCGGAAGAGGAATTCGCCGCGATCCAGCAGGCCGAAGAGACCCTGCACTGATTGCCGCCACCCGCCGCGGGCCAGCCCGCGGCTCTGGAGATTCTGTATGGCAAGTTTCGTACACACGGTAGGCAACATGGTCTACCGCTTCGACAGCCTCAAGGAAGTATTGGCCAAGGCCAGCCCCGCACGCTCGGGTGACTTCCTGGCGGGGGTTGCTGCCAGCAACGACGGCGAACGGGTCGCCGCGCAGATGGCCCTGGCCAATATCCCGCTGACGCATTTCCTGAATGAGGCGCTGATCCCTTACGAACAGGACGAAGTTTCCCGCCTTATCATCGACACCCACGACGCCCGGGCCTTCGGCCCGGTAAGCCACCTGACCGTGGGCGGCCTGCGCGACTGGTTGCTGGGCGAAGAGGCCAACGAAGACAGCCTGCGCGCCCTGGCGCCCGGGCTGACGCCGGAAATGGCTGCCGCCGTGTCGAAAATCATGCGCGTGCAGGACCTGGTGCTGGTGGCGCAGAAAATCCGCGTGGTCACCCGGTTCCGCGGCACCATGGGCCTGCGCGGGCGCCTGTCGACCCGGCTGCAGCCGAATCACCCGACCGATGAGCCAGCCGGTATCGCCGCCAGCATTCTCGACGGCCTGCTGTACGGCAACGGCGACGCCATGATCGGCATCAACCCGGCCACCGACAGCATCGCCTCGATCTGTGCCCTGCTGGAAATGCTCGATGCAATCATCCAGCGCTACGACATTCCCACCCAGGCCTGCGTGCTGACCC
This sequence comes from Pseudomonas sp. 8_5_2, assembly GCF_059295255.1. Lineage (NCBI taxonomy): Bacteria > Pseudomonadati > Pseudomonadota > Gammaproteobacteria > Pseudomonadales > Pseudomonadaceae > Pseudomonas > Pseudomonas sp. 8_5_2. The sequence goes on along the minus strand of NZ_CM181238.1, from coordinate 616,658 downwards.
ACGTCACCACCTCGATCGAAGCCATCAACCGTGGCGTGCCGCTGGACCTGGTGTTCCAGTCCATTGCCGGCACCGAGGCAGCCAACGCCGGGTTTGGCATCAATCTGAACGTATTGCAGGAGGGCTACGAGGCTGGGCTGTCGCTGAAGCGCGGCACCGTCGGGCAGAACCTGATGTATTTCGAAACAGGCCAGGGCAGCGCCTTGTCGGCCAACGCCCACCATGGCGTCGACCAGCAAACCTGTGAAACCCGCGCCTATGCCGTAGCCCGCCATTTCAAGCCGTTTCTGGTCAACACCGTGGTCGGCTTCATCGGCCCGGAATACCTATACAACGGCAAGCAGATCATCCGGGCCGGCCTCGAAGACCACTTCTGCGGCAAGCTGCTGGGCGTACCGATGGGCTGCGACATCTGCTACACCAACCACGCCGAAGCCGACCAGGACGACATGGACACCCTGCTGACCCTGCTGGGTGTGGCCGGGATCAACTTCATCATGGGCATACCCGGCTCTGACGACATCATGCTCAATTACCAGACCACCTCGTTCCATGACGCGCTTTACGCGCGCCAGACCCTGGGCCTGAAGCCCGGGCCGGAGTTCGAGGCATGGTTGGCTCATACCGGCATCTTCACCCAGGCCGACGGCCGGGTGCGCTTTGGTGACAACCTGCCGCCGGCTTTCCGCCAGGCCTTGGCCCAGCTTGCATAGGGATGACCATGAACCGCACGCCTACCCCTGACAACCCCTGGCTGGCCTTGCGCACCCTGACCCCGGCGCGCATCGCCCTGGGCCGTGCCGGCACCAGCCTGCCGACCGGGGCGCAGCTGGATTTCCAGTTCGCCCATGCCCAGGCCCGCGACGCCGTGCACCTGGCCTTCGACCATGCTGGCCTGGCCACTCAGTTGAAAGAAAAGGGCCGCGACAGCCTGGTGCTGCACAGCGCCGCGAGCGACCGCCACCAGTACCTGCAGCGCCCGGACCTGGGCAGGCGCCTGAATGACGATTCGATCAGCACGCTGCGCCAGCACGCCCAGGCCAACCCCGGTGGCGTCGACCTGGCCATCGTGGTCGCCGATGGCCTGTCGGCCTTGGCCGTTCATCGCCACACCCTGCCGTTCCTGACCCGTTTCGAGGAGCAAGCCGCCGCCGATGGCTGGACCTGTGCGCCGGTGGTGCTGGTAGAACAGGGCCGGGTAGCAGTCGCCGATCAGGTGGGCGAATTGCTGGGCGCACGGATGACCGTGATGCTGATCGGCGAGCGCCCGGGGCTCAGCTCGCCCGATAGCCTTGGCCTGTACTTTACCTACGCGCCCAAGGTCGGCCTGACCGATGCCTACCGTAACTGCATCTCCAACGTGCGCCTGGAGGGCCTGAGCTATGGCATGGCGGCGCACCGCCTGCTGTACCTGATGCGCGAAGCCTGTCGGCGCCAGCTTTCCGGGGTGAATCTGAAGGACGAAGCCGAGGTCCATAGCCTGGAGAGTGACAACGCTGGCAACCAGAAAGGCAACTTCCTGCTCGGCAAAGGGTAAAAAACATGTAACGGAAGGCGGATTGCACTTGTGACGCGCATTGGGCAGCATGCCCTTGAAAGCTGCTGGCATTCCGCTGTTTCCCCAAATGGACTCTGAGGGCCGCACATGCGCATCATCAAGGCAACCCTGGAACACCTCGACCTGCTCACGCCGTTGTTCGTCAAATACCGTGAGTTCTATGGGCAGCTGCCCTACCCCGACAGTTCGCGCAGCTTCCTGGAAAAGCGCCTGAAACGGGATGAATCGGTGATCTATCTGGCGCTGCCGGAAGACGACGACAGCAAGCTGCTGGGCTTCTGCCAGCTTTACCCGAGCTACTCATCGCTGTCGCTGAAGCGGGTATGGATTCTCAACGATATCTACGTGGCCGAGGATTCGCGGCGCATGCTGGTGGCCGACCACCTGATGCGCGAGGCGAAGAAGATGGCCAAGGACACCAACGCGGTACGCCTGCGGGTCTCAACCAGTGCCGGTAACGAGGCAGCCCGCAAGACCTACGAATCCATTGGCTTTCGCAAGGACACCGAGTTCGAGAACTACATCCTGCCGATCAGTCAGGATTGACCTCTCAAAACAGGGCAGCGCATTTGTAGGAGCAGCCTTGCGCTGCGAAAGGGCCGGTACGGCAAATGATTGCCTGTGGCCTTACTGGCCTCTTCGCAGCGCAAGGCTGCTCCTACAGGTGCTCTGTGTTGACCCACAAACTCCCTACCGTAACCCCCCGCTACAAACTCCCCGGGCATGTTCTTCACTTCGCCGTATAATGCCCCACCTGTCATGTGTGAAAATTTACCCATCGCCAGGTAACCGAGCCTACGCCCAAGAACACAGGTGCTGTACATGGATTTCAACCCGCTGGACCTTATCCTGCATCTCGATGCCTACCTCGATCTGCTGGTCACCAATTACGGTCCATGGATCTACGCCATCCTGTTCACCGTGATCTTCTGTGAAACCGGGCTGGTGGTCATGCCGTTCCTGCCGGGCGATTCGTTGTTGTTCATTGCCGGCGCCGTAGCTGCGGGCGGCGGCATGGACCCGGTACTGCTGGCTGGCCTGCTGATGGCAGCGGCAATCCTGGGCGACAGCACCAATTACGTGATCGGCCGAACGGCCGGCGAGCGGTTGTTCAATAACCCCAACTCGAAAATCTTCCGCCGCGACTACCTGCAGCGCACCCACGAGTTCTATGAACGCCATGGTGGTAAAACCGTGACCCTGGCGCGCTTCCTGCCCATCCTGCGCACCTTCGCCCCGTTTGTTGCCGGTATTGCCCACATGCATTACCCCCGCTTCCTCGGCTTCAGCGTCGCCGGTTCGCTGCTGTGGGTCGGCGGCCTGGTCACCCTGGGTTACTTCTTCGGCAACGTGCCGTTCATCAAGCAGCACCTGTCGCTGATGGTGGTGGGCATCATCGTCCTGTCGCTGGTGCCAATGATCCTCGGCCTGCTGCGTGGCCGCCTGGGCCGTGCGGCCAAGGCTCACTGAACGCTCGAAGCACAGCAGACATGTGGTCATTCAGCGCCTGGCGGCGCAAGCGCACCCTGGCGCGCTACCCCATCGCCCCCCAGCAATGGCAGGCCGTGCGCGCGCGCCTGCCGATGCTGGACGGCATCAGTGACGAAGAAGACCACTGGCTGCGCGAAGCCTGCATCCTTTTCCTGCTCGACAAACACCTCACCTGCCTGCCAGGCGTCGAGCCGGACGATGAGCAACGGCTGTTCCTGGCCGCCCAGGCCCAGTTACCGTTGCTGCACCTGGGCGACCTGAACTGGTACCAGGGTTTTCACGAAATCATCCTTTACCCCGACGACTTCAAAAGCCCCCAGCGCCACCGCGACGCCAGCGGCGTGGAGCACGCCTGGGATGGCGAGCACAGCGGCGAGGCCTGGCAACAGGGCCCGATCATCCTCGCCTGGAACGGCGTGCTGGCCAGCGGCGGCTGGGAAGCCTACAACCTGGTCATCCACGAACTGGCGCACAAGCTGGACATGCTCAACGGCGATGCCAATGGCCTGCCGCCGCTGCACAGCGGCATGCCTGTGGATGAATGGGCGCACGCCATGCAACAGGCCTACGACGACCTCAACCGCCAGCTGGACAACGACCCCGACGCCGAAACCGCCATCGACCCGTATGCCGCCGAAAACCCGGCAGAGTTCTTTGCCGTTACCAGCGAATACTTCTTCAGTGCCCCCGACCTGCTGCAGCAGGCGTATCCACGGGTCTACCATCAGCTGTCGCTGTTCTACCGCCAGGACCCGCTGGCGCGCCTGAGCCGGCTCCAGGCCGAACACCCCGACTACCGCGAAAGCCACGCCTGACGCGGCCACACATCAGGCCAGGCGTGGCATGCAGCGGCAGAATGTGCCTATAATCGCCGCCACTTTTTTGGTCAAACACGGGGGCACTGCCCAATGAGCTACAGCAAGATTCCGGCGGGCAAAGACCTGCCGAACGACATCTACGTCGCCATCGAGATCCCGGCCAACCACGCGCCGATCAAATACGAGATCGACAAGGACAGCGACACCCTGTTCGTCGACCGTTTCATGGCCACCCCGATGTTCTACCCAGCCAACTACGGCTTCATCCCGAACACCCTGGCTGACGACGGTGACCCGCTGGACGTGCTGGTGGTTACCCCTTACCCGGTAGCCCCAGGCTCGGTTATCCGCGCCCGTCCGGTCGGCATCCTGAACATGACCGACGACGGCGGCGGCGACGCCAAGGTCATCGCTGTACCGCACGACAAGCTGTCGCAGCTGTACGTCGACGTGAAGGAATACACCGACCTGCCAGCCCTGCTGATCCAGCAGATCGAGCACTTCTTTGCCAACTACAAAGATCTCGAGAAAGGCAAGTGGGTCAAGATCGAAGGCTGGGACGGCGCCGACGCCGCCCGTGCTGCGATCACCAAATCGGTTGCTGCCTACAAAGGCTGATACCGGTTGTGCAAAAAACCCCGCCTCGGCGGGGTTTTTTTTGTCCGGATGGAGGGTGCGGAGACTGGCGGTAATAAATCTTACGCAGTCCTACACCAACGCCCTACAAACGGGCCCTTTTCGTACAATTTCCGTCAACACTCGGTTCATATCCTTACTGGCAACCCGCCGCTACACTCGCGGCCATGAACACTTCCGGCGACCGCCTCAAAGCCCTTCTTCACGAATGTGGCCTGACCTCTTCTGATTTCGCTGCCCAGCGCAGCGTCACACCACAGCACGTCAACAACTGGTTAAAACGCGGCGTCCCCCTGGCCCGGCTGGACGAACTGGCCGATTTGTTCTGTGTGCATCGTCGTTGGCTGCGCACGGGCGAAGGGCCCAAACACCCCAACCCGATCCTGCGCAACTTTCCGCCCCGCCCGGCACCCGCCAACACCCCAAGCCCCTTGTCGGTGCATCGCGGCCGGGTACTGAATGTGCCCTACCACGAGGTACGTAACGGCCTGCTTTCGCCAGCTGCCGGACAACACCTGCGCCTGCCAGCAAAAGCCCTGAAAGAGCTGGGTGTACGCCCTCGCAACGCCGTCTGCCTGGCGATGCCGGCCAGCAACATGGCCCCGCTGATTCCACTGGACGCTACCCTGGCCATCGATCTGGGCATGACCCAGGTGGTCGAAGGCGAAACCTATGCCTTGTTGCACAACGGCACGCTGAGGGTGAACTACCTCAGCCTCGGCCAGCACGGCACGCTTTACCTGCACAGCCATGACCGGCACAACTACGCGGCCGAACGCTACACCGCCGCGCAGCGTCAGGCCCAGAGGCTGGAAATCATCGGCTGGGTGTTCCACTGGTCGCATTTCCGCCAGCAACGGCCCGGCTGAAACACCCTGTGCCATTTTTTGCTGGGCAGACCGCGCGAGCCCTTGTATGCTACGCCGCACATTCAGCCCCGACCGGCGCAAGCCGCAGTCCAGAGGGCTCGGCAATATCCCACACGGTTATCTGCCATCTCTTTCAGGCCCTTGATGGCCACACAGTTAAGGCGGTTGCGACTTACCATAAATTAGTCGGAGCCGTCCCCGAGAAGCCGGCCACAAGCCGGCTTTTTAATGCCCGCAGAAAATTCGCGGCGCTGGCAAAACCCTCCCGGTCAGCGCCCACCAACTCGATATCATGGCGGGCCCCAAGCGGCCGAGTGCTTCGGCTTCAGGAGTAACTGGTCCGAAACAAATGTGTAAGCGGGCTTGTTCCGCGAAGCGCCGCGCGGGCGGCGCTTGTCACAGGCGCAGCAAATCTCCCGACATGCACCTACCCGCCCCATCCCCATCAGAACTCATACCGCGCCCCAACCATCATGCTCCGCGAAGGCCCATAGAAGTTGAACGTCGAGGTCGATCCCACCCGCGACAGGTAGTCCCGGTCAAACAGGTTGTTGACGTTGAACGTAGCCGTCAGCTTCGAAGTCACCGGGTACGACAGCATCGCATGCGGCCAAGGGTGGCCGCCGTGGCGCCGATCGATCTGCAGCCTACGTAGCGGCACGATTGCGCCGAAGGTCGTAGATCCGCGGGTTGCCAGTGGGGTGGCCCTGTGCTGTATGCTTGGCCGGTCTTCAGGGCGGGGTGCAAGTCCCCACCGGCGGTAAATCGAAAGATGAGCCCGCGAGCGCCCCGGCCATGCCGGGGGTCAGCAGATCTGGTGCGACTCCAGAGCCGACGGTCATAGTCCGGATGAAAGAAGGCGTCAGGCAGGGGCCGTTTCGGGCGCCCCTGCGCGCGCATTTTGTTCGCCCCGAGACGTTCATCGATCATTAACGAGGAGCGTTTCATGTCCACCCGCTACCACCCGCAATACCCCAACGTTAGTGCCGCCATCGCTGCCTTCAAGGCCGGGCGCCCTGTGCTGCTGCTCGACGATGACGACCGCGAGGACGAAGCGGACATCATTGCCGCCGCCGAGAACATTTCGTTGCAGACCATGGCCATGATGATTCGCGATTGCAGCGGCATCGTCTGCCTGTGCCTGGACGAGGCAACCGTCGACGAGCTGCAGCTGGCGCCGATGGTGCAGAACAACCAGGCCCGGCATGGCACTGGCTTCACCGTCACTATCGAGGCGGCAGAAGGCATCACTACCGGCGTTTCGGCCCAGGACCGCATTACCACCATTGCTGCGGCACTGCGCTCCACTGCCGAACAGCGCCACATTGTCAGCCCGGGGCATTTATTCCCGCTGCGCGCCCGCAATGGCGGGGTGCTTACCCGCCGTGGCCACACCGAGGGCTCGGTGGACCTGGCACGCCTGGCCGGCCTGCGTCCGGCGGCGGTGCTGTGCGAGCTGATGAACCCCGATGGCAGCATGGCCCGCGGCGAGCAGGTGGCAGTGTACGCGCGGCAATACAATCTGCCGGTGCTGACCATCGAGGAACTGGCGCGCTACCGGGAAGCGATGGTGGAGCTGGAAGCCGAGCCTGCCTGATAGACCACACTGGGTCCATTCGCGGGCAAGCCCGCGAATGGGGCTTTGAAACCAGCCTCATTACCCCTGAAGTTTGCTCCCCCCGCCCCGCTCTGCTAGTGTCGCGCCGTTCTGACCAGCTACCGAGACAGTCGCCATGGCCCGCAAAAAAGCCTCCCTCGATTTCGAGCAATCCCTCGCAGACCTGCAAGCATTGGTCGAGCGCCTGGAGAACGGCGAATTGTCGCTGGAAGACTCGCTGGCCGCCTTCGAGCAAGGCATCGCCCTGACCCGGGACTGCCAAGGCGCCCTGGCGCAGGCCGAGCAGAAGGTGCAGATTCTGCTGGAGCGCGATGGCGAACTGGCCGCGCAGCCTTTCGATGCGGAGCCGGAAGCATGATTGGCACCTACCAGGCCAACTGCCAGGCGCGTGTCGACGCAGCCCTCGAGCCGCTGTTCGTCGCGCCTACCGATGAACTGCAACGCCTTTACGCCGCCATGCGCTACAGCGTGATGAACGGCGGCAAGCGGGTACGCCCGTTGCTGGCCTACGCGGCCTGCGAAGCGCTGGGTGCCCCGGCCGAACAAGCCAACGGCGCTGCCTGCGCTGTCGAGCTGATCCACGCCTACTCGCTGGTACATGATGACCTGCCGGCCATGGACGACGATGACCTGCGCCGTGGCCAGCCAACTACCCACAAAGCATTCGACGAAGCCTGCGCCATCCTCGCTGGCGACGGCTTGCAAAGCCTGGCCTTCGCCGCCCTGCTCGACCCGGGTTTGAGCCCGCAGGCCGACAGCATCCGCCTGGCCATGGTGCAGACCCTGGCCAAGGCTGCCGGCCCGGCCGGCATGGTCGGCGGCCAGGCCATCGACCTGGGCTCGGTTGGCCTGAAACTGGACCAGCAGGCGCTGGAGTTCATGCACCGGCACAAGACCGGTGCACTGATCGAAGCCAGCGTGCGCCTGGGCGCCCTGGCCAGTGCCCGCGCCGAACCGGCGCAGCTGGATGCGCTGCAGACGTATGCACAGGCCATCGGGCTGGCGTTCCAGGTGCAGGACGATATCCTCGACGTGGAAAGCGACACCGCCACCCTGGGCAAGCGCCAAGGCGCTGACATAGCCCGTGACAAACCGACCTACCCGGCCCTGCTCGGCCTGGAAGCGGCCAAGGCCTATGCGATAGAACTGCGCGACCAGGCGTTGCTCGCACTGCAAGGCTTCGGCGAAAACGCCGAGCCGCTGCGGGCGCTGGCGCGTTACATCGTCGAACGCCGCAACTAAGCTGCTACATCAATCCTTGTAGGAGCGAGGTTTACCCGCGAATGCGATTGTTGATCCAGCGCCGCATTCACAGGTAAAGCTGCGCCCACCAGGGGCCCCGCAACCCGTGGTCGAATGGGCACTTTTCCCACAATGGGGTAAACTGCCGCCACTTCAAACCTATAACGACTCGCCTGATGCCCACGACGTTTCAAGAGATCCCCCGCGAACGCCCGGTCACGCCGTTGCTCGACCGCGCTGACACGCCTGCCGGCCTGCGCCGGCTGGCCGAAGCCGACCTGGAGACCCTGGCCGACGAATTGCGCCAGGAACTGCTCTACACCGTGGGTCAGACCGGTGGGCATTTTGGTGCCGGTCTGGGCGTGATCGAGCTGACCATCGCCCTGCACTACGTTTTCGACACCCCGGACGACCGGCTGGTGTGGGACGTGGGCCACCAGGCCTACCCGCACAAGATCCTCACCGGGCGCCGCAACCGCATGCTCAGCCTGCGCCAGAAGGACGGCATCGCCGCCTTCCCGCGCCGCAGCGAAAGCGAGTACGACACCTTTGGCGTCGGCCACTCCAGCACCTCGATCAGTGCCGCGCTGGGCATGGCCATTGCCGCCCGCCTGCAGAACAGCGCACGCAAGTCGATTGCGGTGATCGGTGATGGCGCGCTGACTGCCGGCATGGCCTTCGAGGCGTTGAACCACGCCCAGGAAGTCAACGCCGACATGCTGGTGATCCTCAACGACAACGACATGTCGATTTCGCGCAATGTCGGCGGCCTGTCCAATTACCTGGCCAAGATTCTTTCCAGCCGCACCTACGCGAGCATGCGCGAAGGCAGCAAGAAAGTGCTGTCGCGCCTGCCGGGTGCCTGGGAAATCGCCCGCCGCACCGAGGAGTATGCCAAGGGCATGCTGGTGCCGGGCACGCTGTTCGAAGAGCTGGGCTGGAACTACATTGGCCCGATCGACGGCCACGACCTGCCGACCATGATCGCCACCTTGCGCAACATGCGTGACCTCAAGGGCCCGCAGTTCCTGCATGTGGTGACCAAGAAAGGCAAGGGTTTCGCCCCGGCCGAGGTCGACCCGATTGGCTACCACGCCATCACCAAGCTGGAGCCGGCCGACAAACCTGCCGCGCCCAAGAAAGCCAGCGGCCCGAAGTACTCCGCCGTGTTCGGCCAGTGGCTGTGCGACATGGCCGCCGCCGACAAGCGTCTGGTAGGCATTACCCCGGCGATGAAGGAAGGCTCCGACCTGGTCGACTTCAGCGAGCGTTACCCTGAGCGCTACTTCGACGTGGCGATTGCCGAACAGCACGCGGTGACCCTGGCCGCCGGCATGGCCTGCGAGGGCAGCAAGCCGGTGGTGGCGATCTACTCGACCTTCCTGCAGCGCGCTTACGACCAGCTGATTCACGACGTGGCGGTGCAGAACCTCGACGTGCTGTTCGCCATCGACCGCGCCGGCCTGGTGGGCGAAGACGGCCCGACCCATGCGGGCAGCTATGACCTGTCGTACCTGCGCTGCATCCCCGGCATGCTGGTGATGACCCCAAGCGACGAAAACGAGTTGCGCAAGATGCTCAGCACCGGCCACCTGTACAACGGCCCGGCAGCGGTGCGCTACCCGCGTGGTACCGGCCCGAATGCGCCGATCAGCGGTGACCTCGAGCCACTGGAAATCGGCAAGGGCGTGGTCCGCCGGCAAGGCGAAAAAGTCGCCCTGCTGGTGTTTGGCGTGCAACTGGCCGAGGCCATGCAGGTAGCTGCGCAGACCAACGCCACGGTGGTCGACATGCGCTTCGTCAAGCCGCTGGACGAGGCCCTGGTGCTGGAACTGGCTGCCAGCCATGAACTGCTGGTGACCATCGAAGAAAACGCCATCATGGGCGGTGCCGGTGCGGCGGTGGGTGAGTTCCTGGCCAGCCAGGCGGTGCTCAAGCCGCTGCTGCACCTGGGGCTGCCGGATATCTATGTCGAGCACGCCAAGCCTGCGCAGATGCTGGCCGAGTGTGGGCTGGATGCGGCCGGCATCGAGGCTGCTGTCAAAGCTCGGATGGCCAAGCTCGGCCTGTAATCCCTGGGGCCGCTTTGCGGCCCTTTCGCGACACAAGGCCGCTCCTACAGAGACCGCGCCGCTCTCCCGGCCTTCGCAATACCTGTAGGAGCGGCCTTGTGTCGCGATCGAGGGCGCAGCCCTCGTAAAATGGTTATGCCCATGAAATCCCCAACCTTTGCCACCCTGCTCTGCCTCCCCCTGCCGCTATTGGCCGCCGAACGCGACGACGCCCTCAAGCTCCCCGACGTGCTGATCAGCGCCAGCCGCCAGGTCGAATCGCGCACCGCTACCAGTGCCGCCAACACCGTCTTCACCCGCACCGACATCGACCGCCTGCAGCCCAGCAGCGTCACCGACCTGCTCAGCCGCGTGCCCGGCGTCCAGGTGGCCCCCACCGGTGGCCGTGGCAGCCTGCCAGGCATCTTCATCCGCGGCACCAAGGCCGCACAAAGCCTGGTACTGGTCGATGGCGTGCGCATCGCCAACGCCACCTCGGGCGACAGCGGCCTGCAGTTTCTCGACGTTGACCAGATCGAGCGGGTAGAAGTGCTGCGCGGCTCGCGCTCGGCGGTGTACGGCAGCGACGCAATTGGCGGGGTCATCCAGATCTTCACCCGACGCAGCAGCGGCCCCGGCCTGCAACCACGTCTGCGCATCGCGGCCGGCAGCAACCAGACATTCCAGCGCAGCCTGGGGCTTTCTGGCGGCAACGACGCCACCCGTTTCAACCTGGGCGCCAGCCTGGACGAGACTGCAGGCATCGATGCCACAGGGCCGTCCTTCGCCAGCGATGGCGACCATGACGCCTACCGCAACAAGGCCTTCAACCTGAGCCTGAGCCACACCTTCGGCGAGCGCTTCGAGGCAGGCCTGAACCTGCTCGACAGCCGCGGCCGCAGCGAATACGACAACCCGTTCGGCGGCTTCGACCCGATCACCTTCGAGAGCTTTGGCCTACAGCCGTACACCGACTTCAGTGTGAGTAGCCTGGGCAGCTACTTCGACGCCCAGCTCAGCGATGCCTGGCACTCACGCCTGGAACTTGCCCACAGCGAAAACCGCGATGACAAGCGCGACAAACTCAGCGCCGAACGCTTCGTGTTCAATACCTATCGGGACCAGGCCACCTGGCAGAACGACCTGGCCCTGGGGCAGCAACACACGCTGCTGATCGGCGCTGACTGGTACCAGGACCGCGTACATGGCAGCACCGACTTCACCGAGGACAGCCGCTGGAACCGTGCCGTGTTCGCCCAGCACCGCTACCAGGGCGAACGGTTTTCCACCGAACTGGGCGTGCGCCATGACCGCAACCAGCAGTTTGGCGGCCAGACCACCTGGAGCGGCAGCGTCACCGTCCCGCTGAACGCGCAGAACGATGTGCTGCTGTCCTACAGTGAGGGCTTCCGCGCGCCGACGTTCAACGACCTGTATTACCCGCAGTTCAGCAACCCGGACCTGGACCCCGAGCACTCCCGCAGCTACGAGCTGCAATGGCGCAGCCAGCTGACTGGCGACAGCCGCCTGGAGACTTCGCTTTACCGCACCGACCTGCGCGACGCGATCATCTTTGGCCAGGACTCGATCCCCCGCAACGTCGCCTCGGCACGCATCAACGGCCTGGAAATGGCGCTCAACCAGCAATGGGGCGCCTGGCACAGCCAGCTTGGCCTGGCGCTGATCGACCCACGCGATCGCGATACCGGCCACACCCTGGCCCGCCGCGCGCGACGCACCTTGAGCCTGGACCTGGACCGTGAATTCGGGCGCTTCAGCATTGGCGGCAGCTGGCAGGCGGTCAGCAGCAGCTATGACGATGAGGCCAACCGCAACCGTATCGGTGGCTATGGCGTGCTGGGCCTGCGTGCTAGCTGGGCGGCAACTGATGCGCTGAAACTGGAAGCCAAGCTGGATAACCTGCTGGACCGCAGCTCCAGCCGCGCCCTGTACAGCTACGAGGGGACCTACCACCCTTACCGTGAAGAAGGCCGCACGCTGCTGTTCAGTGTCACCTGGACGCCGGCGCTCTAGCGGCCAGCAGCGCACACAAGCGGGCGGTGGCTTCGATCATTTGCCCGCTGGGCCGCTCCAGCCCTTTGTCAGGCACCACCAGCAAGCGGTCATCGGCGACCGCACGGATTTGCGGCCAGGCCTTCCAGCTGGCCAGTTGCGCCTGGTCGCCGGCCAGGATGACCTGCGGGTTGCGCAGCAGCACCGTTTCCACATTCACTTGCGGCGCCGGTTGCGTGAGGTCGGCGAAGACATTGCGCGCCCCGCACACGGCCAGGGCATCGCTTACCACCTGCCGGCCACCGAGGGTATACAGCGGCCGGTCCCAGACCTGGTAGAACACCTGCAAGGGTTCTTCCCGTCGATACTGCTTGCGCAGTTGCTGCAGCCGGTCACGCAGGGCTTGAGCGTAGTTCTTGCCTTGCTCGGCACGGCCGACGCGCGTGGCGATGGCCTCGATCTGCTCGATCAGCTGCTCGATGCCATGGGGTTCAGCACTGAAAGTAGCGATGCCAAAGCGCTTGAGCTGGTCGCGCTGGGCGGGCGCCACGCTGCCTGGCCACAGCAACAGCAGGTCGGGACGCAGGCTGAGCAGGCGCTCCATGTCCAGTTGCCCCTGGCGCCCTACCGAGGGCAGGTCACGCAGCGCCGTCGGTCGCTCGCCACCGTCGAGCACCCCCACCAGCAGGTCGTCGGCGTGCAGCTCGAGCATGATTTCGCTCATCGAAGGTGCCAGGCTGACGACCCGCAGCGGTTCGCCGGCCATTGCAGTGCAGGCCAGCAGCGCCAGCAGGCCAGGCAGCAGGCGCATCAGCCGAGCTGGCGCGGAATGCGATAGAGGTACAGCACCACAACGGTCGACAGTGCCAGCAGGATCTGTGGCACCGCCTCCAGGCCAACCAGCACCGACAGCGCTGCGACCCAGGCCGGGAAGCAGGCATACAGCATGGCCAGGCGCCGCACCCGCGCCAGTTCGATCCAGGCGGCAGGTTCTTCACTGGTGCCGAGCACTTTGGAAGTGGCGATCAGCGCGCGCTTGTAGGCACCGAAGCGTGGCAGGCTGAGGAACATGGTCGCCGCACCGGCGATGAACAACGGCATCGCCAGCAGCGGGATCAGCGCATCACCGCCACCGAAGGCCCAGGCCATGACCGGCAGCGGCACCAGGCCCATCGCCAGGTACTGCCACCAGGCCAGCGCCAGACGCCGCTTGACCTGGGCGCGGGTCACGCCTGGGGCACCTCGCCCTGGTGTTCGCTGCCCAGCATGTGGCCCAGTTTGCCGGCCTTGGTCGCCAGGTAGTAGCGGTTGTGCGGGTTGTGACCGGTGTGCAGCGGCACCCGCTCGGCAACCACGATGTTCATGTCGGTCAGGGCTTTGACCTTGCGCGGGTTGTTGGTCATCAGGCGCAGGGCCTTCACGCCCAGGTGTTCGAGCATAGGCAGGCAGATGGCGTAGTCGCGCTGGTCAGCGGCAAAGCCCAGGCGCTCGTTGGCTTCTACGGTGTCGGCGCCGCCATCCTGCAGCTCGTAGGCGCGGATCTTGTTCAACAGGCCGATACCACGGCCCTCCTGACGCAGGTACAGCAGCACGCCACGGCCTTCGCGGGCAATGGCCTGCAGGGCGGCCTCCAGCTGCGAACCGCAGTCACAGCGCTGGCTGAACAGGGCATCGCCGGTCAGGCACTCGGAATGCAGGCGCCCCAGCACCGGCTGCCCGTCCGCGATGTCACCCAGGCTGAGCACCACGTGCTCACGGCCGGTGGCTTCCTCAAGGAAACCATGCATGGTGAAAGTCGCGAAGGGCGTCGGGAGTTTAGAGGCGGCAACAAAGACGACGGGCACGTTGTGCTCCTGGAATAAGTTGAAAATTTCTCGTGGGCCGATTGTATCAGCAGGTTGGGGGATATGGGCGGGCTGAATACCGTGGGGCAGGATCGAAAAGTTCGATGCTTGGCAGAGTCCGGCACCCGGTCAATCGGGTTTGCACAGTCCCTGTGGGAACCGCGCCAGGCCACATGAACAGGATTCAGTGCGGTGTGCTATCTGCAGTGAACGGATACGGCTGCTTCCAGTGCTCGAAAATCGGCTTCAGCTCGCCACTGCGCACAAGTTCGGCCATGCGCTTGTCGAACAGATCGCGCAAGGCCCTGGCCCGGTCGTTGCGGGCGAAGGCCAGGTACAGCGGCAGTTCGGCTACATGGGTGCGGCGGAAACGCTCGGGGTGCGGGGCCTGGCTGAGCACGTAGTCCACCTCGGTCAGCGCATCGATGTAGAAGTCCACGCGATCGTGCTCGAGCATTGGCAAAATGCCCTCGCGGCGCTGGATTTCACGGAAGTCATGAGCATTGGGCAAGTAGCTGGAATAGTCGTAGCCACGCACCCAGGCCAGGCGGTAATTGCCTACGTTTTCCGGGGTCGGCACAGGCTTGCTGGCCAGACCAAGGGCGTAGATGTGGTCCAGATCGAAGTGCCAGCGCGGGTAGAGGTTGTCGTCGCTCTCATCCTTGTAAGAACCCACCCAGGCATCGGCCTCACCCCGTTTCACCAACCCGACTGCACGGCTATAGGGCGCACTCTGGGCAACCACCTTGACCCCGGCCGGCTCGAACACCTTGCGCAATACGTCCCAGGCCACCCCGGTACCGTCGGCGTTGGTGTAGTCGAGCCATTCTTCGCTGACCAGATGGATCTGCTTCGGCACGCCGTCGGCAGCCATCACCCACGGGGCAAAGCCAAGCAGCATCGCCAGCAGCACAGTCCTTATGGCCATTCACGCGCTCCCTGTTTCAGGCAACCGCCCACACCAGAACCTGCATGCCCAGCCAGGCGAACACGCCGGCCAGGATATCGTCGAGCATGATGCCGACGCCGCCATGCACATGGCGATCGATCCAGCGGATCGGCCACGGCTTGAGGATGTCGAAGAAGCGGAACATCAGGAACCCCGCCAGCAACCACTGCCAGCCTTCCGGCACCAGCCAGAGGGTGATCCACATGCCGACGATCTCGTCCCAGACAATGCCTTCGTGATCGTGCACGCGCAAGTCATTGGCGACCTTGCCGCACAACCAGAAGCCGAACAGCATGCTCACCCCGAGCAGCAGCCAGTAGCCCCAGTCGGGCAGCATCTGCCACAAAGGAATGAACGGTATGGCGACCAGCGAACCCCAGGTGCCCGGCGCCTTGGGCAAGGTGCCGGAACCGAAGCCAAACGCGATGAAGTGCCACGGGTTGCGCCAGACCGAAGGCGGAACGAACTCCGCAGGCACCTGGTTGGGGTGATCGGTCACGGTGTCTCCCTAAAGTGTTGATAGCCCCGCTGAACGGGGGTGATGTCATGGCCCAAGGCGTCGTGCAAGGTCACACCCTGCCCTTCGAGCACACGACCAATGGTATGCACCTCGATGCAATCGAAGGCAGCCAGAGCTGCCAGCGCCCCAGGCGGCAAGGTGAAAGCCAGTACATAGTCATCGCCACCGCTGAGGGCGGCCTGCAGCGCCGCCTCACGGCCGAGAAACGCCTCTACAGCAGGAGACACTGGCACCTGCGCCAGGTTCACCTGCAGTGCGACAGCGGACGCCTTGGCAATATGCCCACAGTCCGCGAGCAGGCCATCAGAGATATCCAGCGCCGCCGTGGCCCGGCCGCGCAGCAGCTGACCCAAGGCGAGCTGCGGCATCGGCGACCAGTAGTGGGCCAGCAGCGGCTCGGCCTGCTCGGCCGGCGCCTCGCGCTCACCCAGCACCAGCGGCAACGCCCCCGCCGCCTTGCCCAGCACACCACCGACACACAGCAGGTCGCCCGGCCGGGCGCCGCTGCGGCGCAGGGCCTGGCCAGCGGGTACACGGCCGAACACGGTCACGGTGATACTCAGCGGGCCACGTGTGGTGTCCCCACCAATCAGGCTCATACGGCAACGCTGGGCCATGCGGCTGAGGCCGTCGGCGTAGGCCGCCAGCCAGTCAGGGCCAACGTCAGGCAGGGTCAGGGCGAGGGTAAAGCCGATTGCGGTCGCGCCCATGGCTGCCAGGTCACTGGCTGCCACGGCCAACGAACGCTGGCCAAGCAGAAGCGGATCGCAGACAGCGGGAAAATGCACGCCGGCGACCAGGGTGTCGGTCGACACCGCCAGTTGCTCACCGGGCGGAAGGCTGAGCAAGGCGCAGTCGTCGCCGATACCCAGGGCCACGCCCTCGCCACCCTGCGCACAAGGCGCGGCGGCGAAGTAATGGTTGATCAGCTCGAACTCACCCATGGTTCGCAAGCGCCTGGATCAGCGCTTGTTCGCCTTGACTTCGGCTTCTCGAAGCGACGGTGCCAGCTTGTCCAGCACACCATTGACGAACTTGTGGCCGTCAGTGGCGCCGTAGACCTTGGCGAGTTCCACGCCTTCGTTGATGACCACGCGGTACGGCACGTCCACGCGCTTCATCAGTTCCCAGGTGGACAGGCGCAGCACGGCCAGTTCGACCGGGTCGAGTTCGTCCAGGGCGATGGTCATGCAAGGCACCAGTGCCTGGTCGATTTCGCTCTTGAACGCCGGAACCCCATGCAGGATTTCGCGGAAATAAGCACCGTCGACATCGGTAAAATCGTTATCGACCCGAAACTGCGCTTCGATCTCGTTCAGCGAGTGCTTGGCCATGTGCCACTGGTAGAGGGCCTGGGTCGCGAGCTGTCGGGCTTCGCGGCGCTTGGCGCTCTTCGAGGGCTTGCCGGCATCCGCAGGTTTTGGATCGCGCGGGTTGAAACGATCGCTTTCGTCGCTAATCACTTGGCCTCCAACTGCGCCAGCAGGCTGACCATTTCCAGAGCGGACAGGGCAGCTTCAGCACCTTTGTTGCCGGCTTTGGTGCCGGAACGCTCGATGGCCTGTTCGATGGAGTCAACGGTCAGCACACCGAACGCCACCGGTACACCGAACTCCATGGACACCTGGGCCAGGCCCTTGGTGCATTCGCCCGCCACGTATTCGAAGTGCGGGGTACCACCACGGATCACCGCGCCCAGGGCGATGATCGCGTCGTAGGCGCCTTGCTGGGCGACTTTCTGTGCTACCAGCGGGATTTCGAAAGCACCCGGGGCACGGATGATGGTGATGTCGCTTTCGCTGACACCGTGGCGTACCAGGGCATCAACGGCACCGCTTACCAGGCTTTCAACGACGAAGCTGTTGAAGCGGCCAACCACCAAAGCATAGCGACCTTTGGGGGCGATGAAGGTACCTTCGATGGTCTTCAGGGTCATTCCGATATTCTCATCTTCAAGAGCGAGGCCGCATACAAGCGGCCTCGACAGGGTTCTGGACTCGAGCAGAGGGCGTCAATGCCGCCTCAAGTCACTCGGAGGGCACGTATTCTACAACTTCCAGATCGAATCCGGATATCGCGTTGAACTTCATCGGCGAACTCATCAGGCGCATCTTGCGCACGCCGAGGTCGCGCAGAATCTGCGAACCGGCGCCAACGGTGCTGTAGGTGGTCGGTGCCTTGGTCGGCACATCGCCCGCGCTTTCGCGGATGTGCGCCAGCAGCACGTCGCCGTCCAGCGGGTGACCCAGCAGCAATACCACGCCGCTGCCAGCCTCGGCCACCGCGGCCATGGCCGCACGCAGGCTCCAGCGGCCCGGCTGCTTGACCAGCAGCAGGTCGCGCAGCGGGTCCATGTTGTGCACGCGCACCAGGGTTGGATCTTCGGCGCAGATCTTGCCCAGGGTCAGGGCCATGTGCACGTCGCCTTCCACTGCATCGCGGTAGGTAACCAGGTTGAATTCACCCAGTTCGCTTTCGACCGGCTGCTCGGAAACGCGCTGCACGGTGCGCTCGTGGATCATGCGGTAGTGGATCAGGTCGGCGATGGTGCCGATCTTCAGGCCGTGCTCGGCGGCGAACACTTCCAGCTCGGCGCGACGCGACATGGTGCCGTCGTCGTTCATCACTTCGCAGATCACGCCACTGGGCTCGAAACCGGCCATGCGCGCCAGGTCGCAGGCTGCCTCGGTGTGCCCGGCACGGGCCAGGGTGCCACCTGGCTGGGCCATCAGCGGGAAGATGTGGCCAGGGCTGACGATGTCTTCGGCCTTGGCATCCTTGGCGGCGGCGGCCTGCACGGTGCGGGCACGGTCAGCGGCGGAGATGCCGGTGGTGACACCCTCGGCGGCTTCGATCGACACGGTGAACTTGGTGCCGAAGCCCGAGCCGTTGCGCGGCGCCATCAGCGGCAGCTTCAGGGTTTCGCAACGCTCGCGGGTCATCGGCATGCAGATCAGGCCACGGGCGTGCTTGGCCATGAAGTTGATGTGCTCGGGCAGGCAGCATTCGGCTGCCATGATGATGTCGCCTTCGTTCTCGCGGTCTTCGTCATCCATGAGGATGACCATTTTGCCCTGGCGGATGTCTTCTACCAGTTCTTCGATGCTGTTGAGCGCCACGCGGCACCCCCTTCTCAATCAGGATTTCAAGAAGCCATTGGCGGCCAGGAAGCTTTCGGTGATGCCACTGCCCTTGCTCGGTTCGGCGGCCTTGTCACCCAGCAGCAAGCGCTCCAGGTAACGGGCCAGCAGGTCGACCTCAAGGTTTACCCGACGCCCTGCACGGTAGTCGGCCATGATGGTTTCGGACAGGGTGTGCGGGACAATGGTCAGCTCGAACTCGGCGCCATTGACCTCATTGACCGTCAGGCTGGTGCCGTCGACGGTGATCGAACCCTTGTGGGCGATGTACTTGGCCAGTTCCTTCGGTGCACGCACGCGGAACTGGATGGCGCGCGCGTTATCGCTGCGCGAGATGATTTCGCCGACCCCGTCGACATGGCCGCTGACCAGGTGCCCACCCAGGCGAGTGGTGGGGGTCAGGGCCTTTTCCAGGTTGACCTTGCTGCCGCTCTTGAGGTCGATGAAGGCGGTGCGCTTGAGGGTTTCGACGCTGACGTCGGCCCAGAAGCCGTCGCCCGGCAGTTCGACCGCAGTCAGGCACACGCCATTGACGGCAATGCTGTCGCCAAGCTTGACGTCCGCCAGGTCGAGCTTGCCGGTTGCGACATGCACGCGCACGTCACCGCCCTTGGGGGTGAGGCTGCGAATGGTGCCGATGGATTCGATGATGCCGGTGAACATGGGGTCTTCCTCAAAAACGGTTTGCGCGGGGCAAGCCCGGCATTATACGCCGGACGCCGGCAGGGGCATGGCCGTGACCCGCCAGTCATCGCCCACTGCGCGCATTTCGGTAATTTTCAGCCGCGGGGCTTCGCTCATCTTCTCCAGCGGCCAGTCCAGCAGCGGGCGGGCGTGGGAACCGAGGAAGGTGCCGGCGACGAACAGCTGGTACTCATCTATCAGGCCCAGCCTGGCAAAGGCACCGACCAGGCCGGCACCGGCTTCCAGCAGGATTTCATTGACCCCGCGCCTCGCCAGGGCCTGCAGCAGCGCCGGCAAGTCAACCTGGCCATTGTCACCCGGCAGGCTGAGCAGTTCGTGGCCGGCAGCGGCATAGCGCGGGTCATCCGCGACAGCGCACACCACCAGAGCCGGGCCGGCCTGGAAGAACGGCGCATCCAGTGGCAGGCGCAAGCGGCCATCGACCAGCACGCGCAGCGGTGTGCGGCTAAGTGCCAGGCGGGTGGTTTCGGCGTCCAGCCCAAGCTCCGTGCCACGCACGGTCATGCGCGCGTTGTCGGCCAGCACGCTGGAGGCGCTGGTCAGCACCACGCTGGACCGGGCGCGCAGGCGCTGCACCGCCGAGCGGGCGGCCGGGCCGGTGATCCACTGGCTTTCACCACTGGCCATGGCGGTGCGACCGTCCAGGCTCATGGCCAGCTTGGCCCGCACGAACGGCAGGCCGTGCTCCATGCGCTTGAGGAAGCCCGGATTGAGTGCCCGGGCCTCGGCTTCGAGCACGCCGCTGGCGACTTCGATGCCGACCTCGGCCAGGCGCCGCAGGCCCTGCCCCGCCACCTGCGGGTTGGGGTCCTGCATGGCTGCAACGACCCGCGCCACGCCGGCCTTGACCAGCGCCTCGGCGCACGGCGGTGTGCGGCCATGATGACTGCACGGCTCCAGGGTGACGTAGGCGCAGGCGCCGCGGGCAAGTTCACCGGCCTGGCGCAGGGCATGCACTTCGGCATGCGGCTCGCCGGCGCGCAGGTGCCAGCCTTCGCCCACCACCTGGCCATCGCGCACGATCACGCAGCCTACGCGCGGATTCGGGTGGGTGGTATACAGGCCTCTGCGCGCCAGCTCCAGCGCGCGGGCCATGTAGTGGGCGTCGAGGATGGCAGCTTGGCTGGGCATGTTCACTCTTTGGCCGGCTCGCGAGCCAGGCGGTCGATTTCTTCGCGGAACTCGTCAAGGTCCTGGAAGCGCCGGTAGACGGAGGCAAAGCGGATGTAGGCCACTTCGTCGAGCTTGCGCAGCTCGGCCATGACCATTTCACCCACCACCAGCGATTTGACTTCGCGCTCGCCGGTGGCCCGCAGGCGGCTCTTGATGTGCGCCAGTGCCGCTTCCAGGCGCTCGACGCTGACCGGGCGTTTTTCCAGTGCCCGTTGCATGCCGGCGCGCAGTTTGTCTTCGTCGAAGGGCTGGCGGGTGCCGTCCTGCTTGATCAGCCGCGGTAGCACCAGCTCGGCAGTTTCGAAGGTGGTGAAGCGCTCGCCACAGGCCACGCATTCGCGGCGGCGGCGCACCTGCTCGCCCTCGGCGACGAGACGAGAGTCGATGACCTTGGTGTCGTTGGCACCGCAAAAGGGACAGTGCATGGTGGCAGGCAACAAAAAAAGGGAGGGCCATGGTAGCGCATCCCACTGGCAAGACAAGCCAAAGGGGTTAACATCCAAGGGAAATCTGCCCGTGAAGGACTACCCCATGCACTACCGAGCGCTCGTCGTGCTGTGCTGCGCCGCCCTGCTTGCCGCCTGCGGCAGCGACAGGCCGAAGACCGATACCCCCGCAGCACCCACCCCCGCCCGGTCGGCCAAGCAGGCCGAAGTATTGGGCCCGTTGCCGGCCTACCAGCGCGAACTCAGCGGTACCCTGCTGGAAATCCCGGCCGGCGCCAACGTGGAGCTGGCCTTGCTGGTCATCGACGAACGTGACCGCCCGCAACGCCTGCTGGCCAGCAGCAACCTGACGGGCACCGGCCAGGCCCTGCCCTACCACCTGCGCTTCAACCCTGAGGCCTTTCCGGCCGGGGCCCGGGTCGAGCTGCGTGGCCGCGCCAGCAGCTCCGGCCAGCTGATCATGCACCTGCTACCGGTGCGCATAACCCAGGCCCAGACCCAGGCCACCGGCCCGCTGCGTTTCGAGAAGGCGCCATAGTGGCGCCGCTGGCCCTGCAACAGGCCCTCAGCGGCCTGATCGGCGAAGCGCGGCTGGTGGTCAGCGAGCTGCCCGGCTGTGACCTGAAGCTGTGGCTGATCGATGACCAGAACATGGACCGCGCCTTCAGCAGCGAAGAAACCCGGCGCATTCTTGAAGAGCCGCCCTACTGGAGCTTCTGCTGGGCCAGTGGGCTGGCCATGGCCCGTTACCTGGCCGAGCGCCCGGAGTGGGTGGCCGGCAAGCGGGTGCTGGACTTTGGCGCCGGCTCCGGCATCGCTGGCATTGCCGCGGCCCGCGCCGGTGCGCTGGAAGTGGTCGCCTGCGACCTCGACCCGCTGGCCCTGGATGCCTGCCGTGCGAATGCCGCGCTCAACGGTGTGGAACTGGCTTACAGCAGCGATTTTTTTGCCGAGGCCGACCGCTTCGACCTGATCCTGGTAGCCGATGTGCTGTACGACCGCGCCAACCTGCCGCTGCTCGATGCCTTTCTCGGTCGCGGCCGCCAGGCGCTGGTGGCCGACTCGCGGGTGCGTGACTTCAGCCACCCGCAGTACCAGCAACTGGGCGTGCTCGAAGCACTGACCCTGCCCGACCTGGCCGAGCCACACGAATTCCGCCGGGTCAGCCTGTACCACGCCAGCCGCGACACCTTATAGTGGTGCCATCCACGAGTTTGCGAGAGTCGCGATGACCCAAGACACGCCGTACATTTTCGACGCCACCGATGCCAACTTCCAGCAACTGGTGATCGAGAACTCCTTCCACAAGCCGGTGCTGGTGGACTTCTGGGCCGAGTGGTGCGCACCGTGCAAGGCGCTGATGCCCTTGCTGGCGAAGATCGCCGAGGGTTACCAGGGCGAGCTGCTGCTGGCCAAGATCAATTGCGATGTGGAGCAACAGGTAGTTGCCCAGTTCGGCATCCGCAGCCTGCCGACCGTGGTGCTGTTCAAGGACGGCCAGCCGGTGGACGGTTTTGCCGGTGCGCAGCCGGAATCCGCCATTCGCGCCATGCTCGAACCCCACGTGCAACTGCCCCCCGCCCCCACTGCATCGCCGCTGGAACAGGCCAAGGCGTTGTTTGCCGAAAGCCGTTTTGCCGAGGCCGAAGCGCTGTTGCAGGTGCTGCTGGGTGAAGACAACAGCAATGCCGAGGCGTTGATCCTGTACGCCCGTTGCCTGGCCGAGCGTGGTGAGCTGGGTGAAGCGCAAGTGGTGCTGGACGCGGTCAAGACCGATGAGCACAAGGCAGCACTGGCCGGTGCCAAGGCGCAGCTGACCTTCCTGCGCCAGGCCGCGAGCCTGCCGGAAGTGGCAGACCTGAAGAGCCGCCTGGCGCAGAACCCGCAGGATGACGAAGCGGCTTACCAGTTGAGCATCCAGCAGCTGGCGCGGCAGCAGTACGAAGCGGCGCTGGATGGGCTGCTGAAGCTGTTCCAGCGTAATCGTGGCTATGAGAACGGGCTGCCGCAGAAGGCGATGCTGCAGGTGTTCGAGTTGCTGGGTGGGGATCACCCGTTAGTTGGGGTTTATCGTCGCAAGCTGTCGGCGCTGATGTTCTGATAATCATGGGGCCGCCTTGCGGCCCCATGATTCTGAAACCATCACCCCACCCAGTGATAAACCGGCGAATCCACGCCACTTTCCACCTTCACCTCACTGCTATGCCGCAAGCGCACCAGCAGCCGCTTGCCTGCCGCCGTACTCCCCGCCAGCCCTTCCAGACGGTCCAGCAATTCCGGCCCGCTCATCTGCCCTGCCAAACGCAGCACATCACGCGCCGCGGTCCACTGCCCGTCGTCCGAACGCGCCGCCGCAACAGCTGCCGGGGCTGCGGCCTGCGCCACCGCCGGCACCCCGACCTGCCGCCCAAGTTGCGCCCACTCTTCAGGCGCCAGCTCGATGGTCAGGTCCACCGGCCATTCACCAATCTGTCCACGAATTCTCACGATGCGTTCCTTGAGGAAGGTCAATGCAGCCATGCTACCCCAACATGAAACCTGCGCCACACAGACTGGCGGCGCGAATAAATCTTGTTATAACATAACTACATCTTTCAGCCCGCTCCGGAGCCATCCATGCGTCGCCTGCTGCTCGCCCTGCCCTTCGCCTTGCTGCCACTGGTCGTAGCCCATGCCCACGACGAGCATGATCATGACCATGCGCATGGCACCCTCGGCGCCCACGAGCATGGCGTTGCCAAGCTCAACGCCGTGCTTGATGGCAACACCCTGGAGCTGGAGCTGGACAGCCCGGCCATGAACCTGGTCGGTTTCGAACATGCCGCCAGCAGCGATGCCGACAAGGCCAAGGTCGCCGCCGTACGCCAGCAGCTGGAAAAACCCCTGCAGCTGTTCGGCCTGCCTGCCACTGCCGGCTGCAAAGAAGACCAACAAGCGCTGGAAAGCCCGCTGTTCGGCGACACCGCGAAAGCCGACGACGATGGCGACGCGCATGAGCACGGCCACCAGCACAGCGATATCGGCGCCCACTACCAGCTGACCTGCGCCAACCCCGAAAAACTCACCCAGGTGGACCTCGCGCCGCTGTTCAAAGCCTTCCCGGCCACGCAGAAGATCAACGTGCAACTGATCGGCCCCAATGGCCAGAAAGGCGTGGAAGCGACGCCGGCCAAGGCTGCGGTCGTCTTCTGAATGAGCCAGCCGTTGATCGAACTGCATGACCTGATGTTCGCCTGGCCAGGCCAGCCGCCGCTGCTGGATATTCCGGCGTTTCACCTGGACGCCGGTGAAGCACTGTTCCTCAAGGGCCCCAGCGGCAGTGGCAAAACCACATTGCTGGGCCTGCTGGGCGGGGTGAATGTGCCGGGGCAGGGCCGTATACAACTGCTCGGCCAGGACCTTGGCAGCCTTGGCCAAGGTGCCCGCGACCGCTTTCGGGTCGATCACACGGGCTACATCTTCCAGCAGTTCAACCTGCTGCCGTTCCTGTCGGTACGCGAAAACGTCGAGCTACCCTGCCGCTTCTCGCACACCCGCAAGGCCCGCGCCGTGCAGCGCCACGGCAGTGTCGACCAGGCAGCCAGCACGCTGCTGGCGCACCTGGGCCTGGGTGACCCTGCCCTGCTCACGCGCCGTGCCGACAGCTTGTCGATCGGCCAGCAGCAGCGGGTCGCCGCTGCCCGTGCACTGATCGGCCAGCCCGAGCTGGTGATTGCCGACGAGCCGACCTCGGCACTGGATGCCGACACCCGCGAAGCGTTCATTGGCCTGCTGTTCGACGAATGCCGCGCCGCTGGCGCCAGCCTGCTGTTCGTCAGCCATGACCAGAGCCTGGCGCCGCTGTTCGACCGCCACCTGTCGCTGGCCCAACTGAACCGCGCCGCCACGCCCCGGGAGGCATGATGTACCTGCTCCGCCTTGCCCTGGCCAGCCTGGCCAACCGCCGCTTCACTGCATTTCTCACCGCCTTTGCCATCGCCTTGTCGGTGTGCCTGCTGCTGGCAGTCGAGCGCGTGCGCACCGAGGCGCGTGCCAGCTTTGCCAGCACCATCAGCGGCACCGACCTGATCGTCGGCGCCCGTTCGGGTTCGGTGAACCTGCTGCTGTATTCGGTATTTCGCATCGGCAACGCCACCAACAACATTCGCTGGGACAGCTATCAGCACTATGCCAGGGACCCGCGGGTAAAGTGGGCAATCCCCATTTCGCTGGGCGACTCGCACCGCGGTTACCGGGTGATGGGCACCACTGGCGACTACTTCAGCCATTACCAGTACGGCCGCCGCCAACACCTGGAATTGAGCCAGGGCCGCGCCTTTGCCAACGACCCGTTCGAAGTGGTGCTGGGTGCCGAAGTGGCCGACGCCTTGCACTACAAGCTGGGCGACAAGCTGGTGCTGGCCCACGGCGTTGCGGCGATCAGCCTGGTCAAGCATGACGACAAGCCGTTCACCGTGGTCGGTGTGCTCAAACGCACCGGCACCCCGGTCGATCGTACCCTGCACATCGGCCTGGGTGGCATGGAGGCCATCCATATCGACTGGCATAACGGTGTGCCGGCCCGTGGTGCCGGGCGGATCAGTGCCGAGCAGGCGCGCACGATGGACCTGCAGCCTGCCGCCATCACCGCGTTCATGCTTGGGCTGAATAACAAGATCGCAACCTTCAGCCTGCAGCGCGAAATCAACGAGTACCGCAACGAGCCGTTGCTGGCCATTTTGCCCGGGGTGGCACTGCAAGAGCTGTGGAGCCTGATGGGCACCGCGGAACAGGCGCTGTTCGTGGTTTCGCTGTTCGTGGTGCTGACCGGGTTGATCGGCATGCTTACGGCGATTCTCACCAGCCTCAACGAGCGCCGCCGGGAGATGGCGATATTGCGCTCCGTGGGCGCACGGCCGTGGCATATCGCCGGTTTGCTGGTACTGGAGGCGCTATCGCTGGCAGCGGTCGGCATCCTCGCCGGGCTAGGCTTGCTGTATGCCGGTATAGCCCTGGCCCAGGGGTATGTGCAGGCCAACTATGGTTTGTACCTGCCGCTGGCGCTGCCAAGCGCTCATGAATGGACCTTGCTGGCTATCATCCTCGGGGCTGCGCTGCTGATGGGTAGCGTGCCGGCGTGGCGTGCCTATCGGCAGTCGCTGGCCGATGGTTTGTCCATACACCTCTGAGAGCCAGTAATGATCCAGTACCTCATGCGCTTCTTCGCGGGTAAACCCGCTCCCACAGGTACTGCACAGCCCTTGAACCCTGTGCAGTACCTTGTGGGAGCGGGTTCACCCGCGAAGAGGCCAGCGCAGACAGCAAAAATCCTGTTGATCATGCTGCTCTCGCTGGCAATACCTGCCTGGGCCGCCGAACCCAAGGAGCTGGACTGGCCCGCCCTCATCCCCGAAGGCGCCCCGGTCATCCCGCCACAACTGGCCCCACTGCACGACCTGTCGCAAATCAGCAGCGCCCTGTCTGCCGAGTCCGCCCCCGCAGCGCGCCAGCAAGCCCCCGACGCGCCAGTGGTGAAAAGCCTCGACGGCCAGCAGATCAAACTGCCCGGCTACATTGTGCCGCTTGAAGTCAGCGAAGAGGGCCGCACCACCGAGTTCCTGCTGGTGCCCTACTACGGCGCGTGCATCCACGTACCACCGCCACCGTCGAACCAGATCGTGCATATCTTCAGCGAAATGGGTGTGCGCGTCGAAGACCTCTACCAGCCCTACTGGATCGAAGGAAAGATGCAGGTCAGAGCCTCCAGCAGCGAACTGGCAGACGCCGGTTACCAGATGGAAGCCGAGAAAATATACGCTTATGAGCTGAAATGAGAACCACTTCGAACTCATGCGGACGCTTCTTTTGAGCTGGGTCAAACAATCGGTTTAGACGGCTCCGTACCATTGGACTACTCGATTACTCACGTCCTTTGGGAGCTTCCATGAACAAGTCCTTGCTCGGCGCCGCCCTCGCGGCCCTGGCGCTCGCTGCCCCTGTTGCCCACGCCCACCAGGCGGGCGATGTCATCGTCCGCGCCGGCGCCATCACCACTGCCCCCAACGAGAGCAGCGGCGACCTGAAATTCGACGGCAACAAGGTATCGGGCACCAAGGCTACCCTGGACAGCGACACCCAGCTGGGGCTGACTTTCGCCTACATGCTCACCGACCACATCGGCCTGGAACTGCTCGCCGCCACGCCGTTCAAGCACACCGTCGGCGTCAAGGGCCTGGGCGGCGGCCTGGATGGCAAGCTGGCGAACATCAAGCAGCTGCCACCGACCTTGTCGTTGCAGTACTACCCGATGGAGCCGAACTCCCGGTTCCAGCCGTATGCCGGCGTCGGCATCAACTACACCCTGTTCTTCGATGAAGACCTCAGCAGCAGCCGCAAGCAACAGGGTTTCAGCAACCTGAAGCTGCAGGATTCGGTCGGTATCGCCGGTCAGCTGGGCATGGACTACATGATCACTGACAACCTGCTGGTGAACGCCTCGGTCTGGTACGTCGATATCGATACCAAGGCCAGCGTCAACGGCCCGACCGCCTTGGGCTACAGCAAGACCAAGGTCGACGTGGAAGTCGACCCGTGGGTCTACATGGTCGGCCTGGGCTACAAGTTCTGACCTGAGCACTGCAGGGCGGCCTCGGCCGCCCTCGCCCGTTGCAGCCATAGCCAATACCCCAGTGCGAACGCACTGATCGCCATGCCAAGCCCGCATACCGCAGCCCAACCCCAATGGGCGTACACCCAGCCCGCCAGCACCGCCCCCAAGCCACTGCCCAGCGAATAGCAGCACATGTAGGCGCCAATCAAGCGGCTGGCCATCACGCCACGCCCGGCCAGCAATATGCTCTGGTTGGTCACGTGCACCGCCTGCACGGCGAAGTCCAGCATCAGCACCCCCAGCACGAAGGCAATCAGTGAATACTCGACGAATGCCGTGGGCAGCCAGGACAGTACCAGCAGCGCCAGCGCCAGCCCGGTGCTGCGCTCGCCCAGCCCCTGGTCGGCCAGGCGACCGGCGCGCGCCGCCGCCAATGTGCCTGCAACACCTGCCAGGCCGAACAGGCCGATCTCGGTATGGCTCAGTGCCAACGGCGCAGCACTCAAGGGCATGACCATGGCACTCCACAGCACGCTGAACGCCGCGAAGATCAACACACCGAACAACCCGCGCTGACGCAGCAGCCGGTCGTGCCGGTACAAGCTGAACTGGGCAGCGATCAAGGCCCGGTAGCCCGGCCCGTGCGCCATGCGCTGCCCGCTCGGCAAGGTGCGCCACAACACCAGCGCCATAAGCATCAGCAGCCCAGCTGCAACCAGGTATACGCTGCGCCAGCCGGCCACATCAGCCAGCCCGCCCGAGACCAGGCGCGCTAACAGAATCCCCAGCACCACGCCACTGGTCACGGTCCCAACCGCCCGCCCTTGCTGGCCGGGTGCGGCCATGCTCGCGGCATGCGCCACCATCACCTGCACCATCACTGCCATCAGCCCGGTACTAGCCAGGGCCAACAGCAACACGGACCAGTTCGGCGCCATACCCACCCCGACCAGAGCCACGGCAGAGAACAGCAACTGGCCAAGGATCAGGCGCTTGCGGTCGATGAGGTCGCCCAGCGGCACTATCAGCAACAGCCCAAAGGCGTAGCCCGCCTGGGTCGCGCCGACCACCCAGCCGATCTGCTGCTGCGCCACCCCCAGCTCGGCGGCCATCGATTCGAGTAACGGCTGGGCGAAATACACCGTCGCCACGGCCATGGCGCTGGTGATGGCCAGCAGAAGGGTTATCCAGCGTGTCTGCGAAGGGGTCATCGGCTGGCCTCGAAAACTGGTTTCGAATTGAAACCGCATGCTGGCTATTTAGCAAATGTAGTTTTAATCTGCAACCAGATAATCACGGCAGGCCGACTCCATGCTCGACGAAAACAATGCGCAATGCCCCGTGGCCCGGGCCCTGGAGGTACTGGGTGACCGCTGGGCGCTGATGATCCTGCGCGATGCCTTCGATGGCCTGCGGCGCTTCAGTGAGTTTCAGAAGAACCTGGGGTTGGCGAAGAACATCCTCACCACGCGGCTCAAGCTGTTGGTGGAGAGTGGGTTGCTGGAGATGCAGCCGGCTTCGGATGGCAGCGCTTACAAGGAATATGTGCTGACCGGGAAAGGCCGCTCGGTGTTTCCGGTGGTGGTTGGCTTGCGGCAGTGGGGGGAGAAGTTTCTGTTCGAGGCGGGCGAGGTGCGATCGGAGTTGGTGGAAGCGGCTAGCGGCCACGGGCTTGAGACGTTGCAGGTGCGCGGCCAGGACGGGCGGGTTTTGAATGCCGAGGATTGCCTGCGCAGAGTTGTGCGGCATGGGTGATCATGGGGCTGCTTTGCAGCCCATCGTCGGCAAGCCAGCTCCCACAGGTACCGCGTTGATCTTGCGATTACTGGATCTTGTGGGAGCTGGCTTGCCGGCGGTTGGGGCGCAGAGCGCCCGCAATGGATATCAGCTTTTACCCAAAAGCCGCGCCAAACCCTCGACCATCGGCGTCGCCTGCGGAAAATCGAACCGCGCCAGCAAACGCTGGTTGTCCGCCCGCGAATGGCGAATGTCACCCGAACGCGCTGCGGCGTAGCTGACCGCAGGCAAACTGCCAACCACCTTCTCCAGCGCGGCCAGCAACTGGTTCAGCGAAGTGGCCTGGTTGAGGCCGATATTCACCGCCCCCTCCTGCACCTGAGGCTGCTCCAGCGCCTGCACCATCACCTGCACCAGGTCGCCCACGTAGAGGAAGTCGCGGGTCTGCTCGCCATCGCCAAACACGGTGATCGGCGAGCCCTGCACTGCGCGCTCGGCGAAAATGCTGATAACCCCGGAATACGGCGAGGACGGATCCTGACGCGGCCCGAAGATGTTGAAGAAGCGAAACACCACCGGCTCCAGGCCATGCTGACGGCGGTAGAAGTCCAGGTACTGCTCACTGGCCAGCTTGTCCACGGCATACGGGGTCAACGGCGCCTTGGGCGTGTCTTCGGCAATCGACTCGCCCTCGCCATTGTTGCCGTACACCGCCGCGCTGGAGGCGAACAGTACCCGGCGCAGCCCATGCACGCGCATGGCTTCGCACACGTTGAGGGTGCCGATGAAGTTGCTTTGGTGGGTGCGTACCGGGTCCTCGACCGAGGCCTGCACCGAGGCCACTGCTGCCAGGTGCACCACGGCACGGCAGCCAGCCGCGGCCTGGGTGACCAGCGCTGCATCGGCGACATCACCTTCGATCAGTTGCAGCCGGGGGTGGTCGAGCTGCAGGTTGGCCCGCCGGCCGGTGGACAGGTCGTCGAGAATGCGTACGGCGTAGCCTTTGTCCAACAACGCATCGCACAGGTGGGAACCAATGAAGCCGGCACCGCCGGTGATCAGGATGGGGGCGTCAGCCATGGCGATAGAACCGGTCCAGTAAGGGCGGCAGGCCGGCACGCCAGGCGCGCGGCTTGATACCGAAGGTATGAAGAATTTTCTTGCAAGCCAGTACTGCGTGCTGTGGCTCTTCGCTGGCATCCGGGCGCGCCGCATGCGCCTGCGGCGTCGGTGCCTGCACAGCCAGCTGGCGGTAATGCCCGGCCTCGGTAAGTATCGCCTGGCCCAGCGCCAGCGGCGTGGTCGCCTCGTTGCCGGCGTAATGGTAGGTGCCCCACAGCGGCGCGCTACAGTCGAGCTGCTTGAGCACCGACAGGATCACCCGCGCGGCATCGTCGACCGGTGTCGGGTTGCCACGCCGGTCATCGGCCAGCAGCAGCTCTTGCGGCTGCTCGGCGCGGGTCAGGAAGCGGCCGAGGGCACCGTCGATGCTTTCGTCGAGCAGCCAGCCAAAGCGCAGCAGCACATGCTGCGGGCAAGCCGCGCGCACGCTCTGCTCGATACGCCACAGCGCCTGGCCACGCAGGCCGAGCGGCACTGGTTCGTCTTTTTCGCTGTAGGCCGTGGCCCGCGAACCGTCGAACACGCGATAGCTGGACGGCTGGATCAGGGTGATCTGGTGGTGCTGGCACAGTTCTGCCAGCCGCTCCACCGCCCGCTCCTGCTGAGCCAGGCGCTGCTCGCTGACCGACTCGGCCTGGAACCAGTCGAAGTAATAAGCCAGGTTGACCACGGCATCGGGGCGGTGATCATCGAGCAGCTGAGTGAGGCTGGCCGGGGCCCAGCCATTCTCGGGCGGGCGCGGCGCCAGGAAAGCGATGTCCTCCTCGGCCCCAAGACGAATCAGCGCTTGCCCGAGGGCATTGCCACCACCCAACAGCATTAGGCGCATACGCATAGAGTCAGCAGATCCGGAAGAGGTTAATGAATGAAAGGGGCATTTTGCGGTTTCCGGGCGGGGAAGTCCAACACCGGGACGGCAGTACATACGTAAGGCCATTCCTACCATCGCCAGAGACATTCCCTACAGCTCAGACGGATCAGGTCCTGCATCCCCGGTTAAAAACATCTGGCTAAATGATCGTCGAGCTAACAAAAAGTTTCACCTTCCTCTACATACAAAGGAAAAAAAACAATGACAGGAACTCAATTTAGCCGCTCGCCTGAAATCATCAAATTCCAGTTTACCAAGGAGCAAGCACGGTTATTGGATTCAGGGTCCAGACAAACTGCCGCGAGCGGCGGGCCTGACGTAACAGGAGCCGCAAGAATTTCCGCACATCACGCCCGAGTTCTGATGCTTTCAATGAGCCCTCCGCAACGCGATATGCTCGAAATGTTCACCTGCGGCATGGCGGCCGCCATTGAGTTCAATGCGATGCAAGTTCCGCACTCCGACCCTGCACCAGCGCATCTTCCGCCCATGGATATCATCAGTACCGAACCAGTCACTATCTATCTGGCCTCTCGAAACCAGATCCTCCTGAACCTTGTCGACTATCGCTCCTTCGCTTTTGATATAGACAACGGCAGCAAGCAAGTAAGGCTCGTTGGTAACTTCAAAGGTGGCGGCGAAAATGTGTTATCGGATGAGCTTGATGATCACGAAGCCGAAATGAGCTCCCATTCAGGACTTATGCTGGGCCCGCATACAGAGCCTCCCTACAATTGCTCGATCAACTCAGAGAGCGGACACTCTCCGGCCCCGAGCGCATTGATTCTGACGGCCAGATGGAACCCCTTGCGAGAACCGACCATATTGATACCTGTACGCGATGCCGTTGCAAAGCTGAACGGACTTGAGGCACTTGCGCTATCATCGAAGTCATTCTGTTTCACTCGTAGCGATTGCTTCGTCAAGGATGAAAGCCAGCACACGGTCGAAAATTCCATTCTCCAGTTTGATCCCAGGGGCGAATTTACCCTGCGCTACAGTAGCTATCGTTACTCTTTGCATAACGAGGCCAGCCAGTCGGCACAAAAAGCTTATCACTCGCTTGTGCACCTGCTGAGCCAAGCAAAATCTCACGAATTTATCCTTCATCCCGGCTCAGCACTATTAATCAATAACAGCCAAACACTCCATGCACGCGAAATCGTAAAGGATAACAGGAGATTGTTGATCCGACTGTTTGGTTATTCACCGGATGCCCGCCCCTTGACCCTGCGAAAAGATCCACTTGTAGTGCGCGGCTAATGCTGGAGAAATGCTAGTGGAAGTTGAAACCTCACTACTAATTGCACTCTCAGCTGTCGCCCTGTTTGCCGGTTTTTTCGATGCAATAGCAGGCGGCGGCGGGCTGCTTACGCTCCCGGCCCTTTTCATAGCAGGCGTCGACCCGTTGGCGGCAATGGCTACCAATAAATTTCAGGCGTCCTCGGCCAGTGTTTCAGCAGTCTGGGCGTTTGCTCGCAAGCGGATGATCGAGTGGCGGTCCGACTGGCCTATGGCTTGTCTTTCTTTTACCGGTGGGTTCGCAGGCGCCTTGTCGATCAGCATACTCGACAGGGCTGTCCTGGAGTCAATCGTCCCAATCTTGCTGATTGCGGTAGCCGCGTACTTTACATTCAGCCCCACGCTTGGTGATCAGGACCGTAGGCAACGGCTATCACGTTTTACCTTCACGTTGGCAGTAGTTCCAGCCATTGGCTTTTATGACGGTATTTTTGGCCCAGGTACCGGATCATTCTTCATGGTCGCCTGCACCTTGCTAATGGGGCAGGCGCTTATGCAGGCGATCTGCAGAAGCAAACTATTGAATGCGTGCTGCAATCTTGGAGCTCTGTCGGTATTTGCATTCAGTGGGGCGATCATCTGGCCTTTGGGATTGGCAATGGCAGTCTGCGCCATCATCGGCGCACAAATTGGCGCGCGTTGCGCGCTCTACTTTGGACCACGACTGGTCAAACCGCTACTGATCGTTGTGTGTTCCCTGATGGCAATCAAGTTGCTGTTCGGTGATGGGCATCCGGTAGGGGAATGGTTACGGCAATTTAGAATAATTATGTAGATACTCTGTTGGCGGCCAAGCTTTTCTGAGGTGTTCAGAGCTGAAAAGCTTGGCCGTATCAAATGGCATATCCCCGCGCATGCATGCCCAGATACCTGTCAGGTATTTGCGCATGACAGCGGCGATCGCTTGCATTTTTTTTCTTGCCTCTACCGATCAGCGACTCGTAAAAGGCCTCTGCATAAGGATCACAGCGCACCGCAGTCAACGCTGGCATATACATGGCTGCGCGTAGATACGCATTCCCACTCTTACCGAGCCGGCCTGGCTTGTCGATGCTTGTTCCAGATTGTGTCTGTCGAACATCCAGCCCCGCATGGCGTGCTACCTGAGAGGACTTGAGCAGTTCAGGCAGTGTGGTCAATTCAGCCAAAGCTGCAAGTGCCGTAACTTCTCCTATTCCGGGGCCTGCGAGTAGTTGCTTGTATTGCTGGGTGAGGGTTGGACATTGGGCGATCAGTTCGCGTCCTGCTTTACGAAAGCGCTCAATGCGAGTGTCCAGGGTGGCAATCGCCTCCTCCTGATCCTCGATCAAAATAGAAATGGTCGTAGCGGTCGCCTGCAGTGCATGCAGCTCATTTTTCGCCCTGGTGCGGTGTCCTACCAGCCGATTGATGTGCCGACCGAGGGCCCTGAGCTCAAGCTGTACAGGGCTTGGCGGTGTCCACAAGCGCGGCGTCATACGCTCGCCGTACTCGGCTAGCAACTGAGCATCTATTGCATCAGTCTTGCTGTTGACCAGCATGAGCTTGGCGAAGTTATGGAAACTTTTGGGGTTGATGACTGAAACAGGAAGGTCGGCCGCATGCAGCTCAAGCGCGAGGTCCAAATAATAGATCCCCGTGGCCTCCATCACGATCGTCTTGGGTTTGAGGGCCTGCAGTTTTTTCACCGCTGCCTTGCGGCCAGCGGGTGTCTGGGCGATGTCCCATTGCCCGACAGGGCGCCCATCTTTACGCACCCCAGCAATCGAAGTACGCGAACCGATATCCACGCCAACACAGACACTCATTCTTCCCACCGCATGTGAGTTAGGTAACAATGGCCTCCGGTTCCCCGACCTCGAAATTCATGCCGCTGCAACCTTGTAATGCGAAGTCCGACTAGTCGGCTTCTCGATACTCTTCGTAGTGGGCAATGAGGCGGGGGACCTCTCTACATACAAGGTCAGGGCAAGCCTGCCTTCAGGAGCGATCGGTCTCCCCGGAAGTGCTTCTCGAACCTGACCAGAATAACCTCTCTCGTCAGGGTCAGACACAACATACAAGGAGCAGCCTTGCGTCGCGATGGGCTGCGCAGCAGCCCCAAGGGTTCAGCATGGATACACAAATTGCCGGGGCCGCTGCGCAGCCCTTTTGCGACACAAGGCCGCTCCTGCAATAGGTACTGCGCTAGTTCTTGACGGGGGATTCTATTCAATCTCGAACAGGCTGTTACGTAACGGCCCCACGCTCAGCCGCTCGCGTACATCGTCATCTATGCGCGGATCATCCGGCTGGTACAGCTTTACCTGTCGATAGGCATTGATGCGGTTGATCTCCTCTCCCAGATATTCCCACACCACCCGGGTACAGGCCGGGTTGCGCCGGTCGCCGCTGGATACCCCGGCCTTCAGGCCGTTGAGGCGGGTAATACGGCTTTTGAAGCTGGGAATGAGGATGGTCTGGCTCATTTCGTTGAAGGTGAGCGACTCGTAGTCGATGAGGAACACCCGGTCCTGCAACTGGAAAGCCGCACCCAGGTAGCGGCAACGTACTTCGGCATGCTGGTCGGCTGCGCTGGAGCGCTCCTGCCGCTCCTGACGTTCGAACAGGAAACGGCCGCGTTCCTCCCACAGATGCACCAGCGAGACGAGGATGGTGCCGGGTACCGACATGCAGTTGGAATACTCGAAGTAGTAACCGCAATAGCGCGACAAATTGCCCGCGTGTTCATGCAGCGGTCGGAACAGCTCGCTGATGGGGTCGCTGGGCTGATCGGCCAGGGTCGACACGCGGGCGCCGATCAACCGGGCGAACTGCTCGGCCGGCAGGTTCAGCTCGTAATCCTCGACACCGAAGAAATCGCCGATGCGCTTCAGGTTGAAAGCCGTCGGGCGGCTCTGGCCGCTCAGGTACTTGTTGAACTGCGCGCGGTTGATCGACAGCTGCCGGCAAACTTCGGAGATAGAGCGGTAGTGGCTGCAAGCCAGCTTGAGGTTGGTAGCGAAATGATCGCTCATGTGCGGAACCCAGGTGACGCGAATGGCGCCATTGTAGCATCAAGTCGCATCAAGTCAGAGCAATCCGCGAAATTGTAACCACTCTTGTCATGGCCAACCATGCGCCCCAACGAATAGCGGTGCGCCTGCCGTCCGCTGGTCTTTCCATGCGAAGAATAAGAATCGAGGTCATTTTCCAATGCTCGAAGCACTCAACGATTTCCTTTCCGGGAAACTCCTCATCGTGCTGATCGTCGGTCTCGGCGGTTACTTCACCATCCGTTCCCGGTTCGTACAGTTCCGCCATTTCGCCCACATGTTCACCGTATTCAAGGAATCGCTGCGTGGCCAGGCAGGCCAGCTGAGCTCTTTCCAGGCCCTGATGCTGAGCCTGGCCGGTCGCGTGGGCGCGGGTAACATCGCCGGTGTCGGCATTGCCGTGACCCTGGGTGGCCCAGGCGCGGTGTTCTGGATGTGGGTCACTGCGCTGGTCGGCATGGCCAGCAGCTTCTTCGAATGCACCCTGGCCCAGGTCTACAAACGCGCCGACGGCGACGGCCTGTACCGCGGTGGCCCGGCCTACTACATCCAGCACGGCCTGAAGCTGAAAAGCATGGCCATCGTGTTCTCGGTGCTGCTGCTGGTCACTTACGGCTTTGCCTTCATCGGCCTGCAGTCGTACACCGTGACCCACTCGCTGCAGAACGCCTTTGCCTTCGACCCAAGCCACACCGGTATCGTCCTGGCCGTGCTGCTGGCCGTCACCTTCATCGGCGGCATCAAACGCATCGCTGCGGTTTCCGACCTGCTGGTACCGGTCAAGACCCTTGCCTACATCGGCGTGACCCTGTACGTGATCGGCACCCAGATCGAGCACGTGCCTGCCATGCTGGAAACCATCTTCAAGAGCGCCTTCGGCCTTGATCCAGCGTTTGGCGGCCTGCTTGGCAGCGCCATCGTCATGGGCGTGAAGCGTGGTGTGTTCGCCAACGAAGCCGGCCTGGGTAGCGCGCCTAACGTCGCCGCCGTGGCGGCAGTGAAGCACCCGGGCGCGCAGGGCGTGGTCCAGGCCTTCAGCGTGTTCCTCGACACCTTCTTGATCTGCACCTGCACCGCACTGCTGATCTTGCTGTCGGGCTTCTACACCCCAGGCTTCGAAGGCGACGGCATTGTCCTGACCCAGAACTCGCTGGCCGCTGTGGTCGGTGACTGGGGCCGTGTGTTCGTCAGCGTGGCGCTGTCGCTGTTCGTCTTCACCTGCATCCTCTACAACTACTACCTGGGCGAGAACAGCCTGCAGTTCCTCAGCCGCAACCGCGTGGTGCTGATGATCTTCCGTGGCCTGGTACTGGCACTGGTGGTATGGGGTTCGATGCAGGACCTGTCGACCGTGTTCGCCTTCGCCGACATCACCATGACCTGCCTGGCCTTCGTCAACCTGGTGGCCCTGGCCATGCTGTTCAAGGTCGGCCTGCGGGTGATGAACGACTACGACGACCAGCGCAAGGCCGGTATCCAGCAACCGGTGTTCGACTCGAGCAAATTCGTCGACCTGGACCTGGACCGCAATGCCTGGCCTGCCAATGCCCAGGCCGAAACAGCCGCTGACAAAATGGCCGCTCAAGCCCAGCCACAGCGCTGATACCCTGCGCTACCCAGCCGCCCCGTTCGCGGGCGGCTTTTCTTTCTCCGCTCACCGCTACGGATGCTTTCCATGCGTGCAGTCAAGAATCTTCTCGTTCTCTATACCGGTGGCACCATCGGCATGCTCGAAACCCCGGAAGGCCTGGCGCCAGCCGGTGGTTTTGAAGCGCGGATGCGCGAACACTTCGCCCAGATGGCCGATGCGCCCCAGCTGCAATGGACCCTGCAAGAGCTGAACCCGCTGCTGGACAGCGCCAACATGCAGCAGCACAACTGGCTGGCGATGCGCGATGCCATCGTCGAGGCGGTGGATGTGGCTGGCCATGATGGCGTGCTGGTGTTGCACGGCACCGACAGCCTGGCCTACAGCGCCGCGGCATTGTCGTTCCTGTTGCTGGGCCTGCCAGCAGCGGTGCTGCTGACCGGTTCGATGCTGCCGGCAGGTGCCGGCGGCAGTGACGCCTGGGACAACCTGTGTGGCGCGCTGCGCCAGTTCGAACAGGGGCTGGAGGATGGCGTGCAGCTGTATTTCCACGGTCAGCTGCTGCATGGCTGCCGGACATCGAAACTGCGCAGCGAAGCGTTCGATGCCTTTGCTGCACTGCCGCGCCATCGTGAAGGCCAGCGTGCCGCCGAATTGCCGGCGGTGCTGGGCTATCGCCAACAGCGCCAGCCGGTCAACCTG
Source organism: Pseudomonas sp. 8_5_2 (assembly GCF_059295255.1). Taxonomy (NCBI): domain Bacteria; kingdom Pseudomonadati; phylum Pseudomonadota; class Gammaproteobacteria; order Pseudomonadales; family Pseudomonadaceae; genus Pseudomonas; species Pseudomonas sp. 8_5_2. The sequence goes on along the minus strand of NZ_CM181238.1, from coordinate 578,660 downwards.
GCGGTGATGCCGGTGTTCCCGGGCCTGCGTGCCGAACACCTGAAAGCGCTGCTCGACAGCGGTGTGCAAGGGCTGCTGCTGGAGTGCTATGGCAGCGGTACCGGGCCTTCGGATGACCAGGCATTGCTGGATGCGCTGCGCGCGGCGCGCCAGCGCGGGGTAATGCTGGCGGCTATCAGCCAGTGCCCTGAAGGGTCGGTGGTGTTCGATACCTATGCGGCGGGTAACCGCCTGCGCGGGGCCGGGCTGGTCAGTGGCGGCGGCATGACCCGCGAGGCGGCACTGGGCAAGATGGTTGCGCTGCTGGGGGCCGGGCTGGATGTCGACACGGCTGAGCGGTGGTTTGCCCTGGATCTATGTGGGGAGCGGGCCTGACAGGCCCGAGAAAATGGCGGAAGGCAGCGGGAGTCGAACCTGCCCGGGAACGGCTGCCGTCCCCAACCGGGTTTGAAGCCCGGCCGCGCCACCGGGCGCGATTGCCTTCCTTGTATTCAGTGCCTGGCCTGCTGCTGGGCCAGGGCGCTGTCGGCGCGGATGTAACGCTGGTCGGCCACCCTGCGGGTCAGGCCAATGCGGTCGAAATACTCCAGCACCTGCACACTGCGCTTGCGACCGATGCCCAACATATCGCGAAACGCGGCAACCTGCACTATCGGCGTCTCGCTGGCCTGCCCCAGCAGCAGCTCTGCCATGCGCTGTAGCGTCGAATCAGGGTAGAACAGGTCGCGCACCACCTGGTGCACCATGCCCAGCCGGGCCAGCTTGCGCAGCAACAGGCGCACGTCAGCTTCAGCACGGTTTTCTTCGGTTGCCAGCGTCCTCACCCACGGCGGATCGTACCGGCCCGCCAGCAACTTCGGCTGCAAGCGCGCCCACAACGCACTGTCGGCTTCGCTCAACTGCACCTTGTGATCAGGCAAATGCAACCATGGTCCGCTGCTGGCCAGGGCACCGCTATCGAGCAGCTCATCCAGCAGGCTGACGAATGCGGGTCGCTCCAGGGGCAAGGCGGCGAAGCGGCGCAGGCGGTCACGGTCCGGGCCAAGCTGGTCGGGCTCTTGCTGGTGAAAGCGCGCCAGCTGCTCCAGCACCTGCTGCCTGAGCGCCTGCCACTGGTCGTAGGCAAAAAGCAGTTGGCCTTGCCGTGTGGCCACCACCAGCACGTCCTTGGGCAACTGCCAGGTTTCGCGCAGGCGATTGAATTGCCGCTCGAGGCGCTGTGGGTCGAGACCACCGGGGGCGCTGCCAAGCAGGGCGGGCAGGGCTGCCTCCAGGTCCTCGGCGTCACGCAGCACCTGCAACTGGCGCAGGCGCTGTTCGCTGCGGCGCTGGCGGCCAGGCGCAAACGGGTCCAGCACCTTGCCGCCGCCCAGGGTGCGCTGGGCACGCTGGTCGCGCAGTACCAGGCGGTCGCCGTGCACCGCCTGCAGCGGCGCGTTGAGCAGCAGCTGGGCGAACATGCGCTGGCCGGCTGCCAGGGTTTCGCCTTCCAGCAACGCCACACGGGCCGTCACATCCTGGGTACCGAGGTGCACGTGCACGGCGCTGAAATGTTCGAAGGTACGCGTCTCGCCCGGTAACAGGCGCAGTTCGATATCCACTCGAACGCTGGGCGCATGCAGCCACTCGGGCAGCAACCAGTCCCCGCGGTGTACCTGCTCGACGGCCAGGCGATCAGCCGCAATGTTCAGCGCCACCCGCTGGCCCGCTTCAGCCACCAGCGCAGCCTGGTTCTGGGCATGCAGGCCGCGCACCCGTACCGGCTTGCCGGCCTTGCCCAGCAACAATGTCTCGCCGACACTGACCCGCCCGGCCAGCGCCGTTCCGGTGACTACCACACCCGCACCGGTCACCGCGAAGGCACGGTCGACAGCCAGGCGAAAGCCACCCTGCACACTCCTTTGCCCCACCCGCGCCTCGGCCTCCAGCAAGGCCTGGCGCAGCGCTTCGACCCCTTCCCCACTGAGGCTCGACAACGGGAACTGCCGTGCCCCGGCATACGGCCCGGGCGCCAGCAGTTCGCCGACCTGTGCCTGCACTTCAGCCAGGCGGGCCGGCTCGACCCGGTCGCTTTTGCTGATCGCCACCAACGCCTGGGGAATGCCCAGCAGTTCGATGATCGCCAGGTGCTCGCGGGTCTGTGGCATCACCCCATCGTCGGCAGCGACCACCAGCAACACCAGGTCGATGCCATGGGCACCGGCCAGCATGTTGTGGATAAAACGCTCGTGGCCGGGCACATCGATAAAGCCGGTCAGCGCTGCACCTTCGGCCAGCGCTGCATAGCGGTAGCCAAGGTCGATGGTCATGCCACGGGCACGCTCTTCCTGGCGCTGGTCACCGGCCTGGCCGGTCAGCGCCTGCAGCAGCGCGGTCTTGCCATGGTCGATGTGGCCGGCAGTGCCGACAATCACTGCACCGGCCCCAGCTGCAGGGCTGGCAACTGCGCCAACCACTGGGCTTCGTCATCCAGTTGGCGCAGGTCCAGCCACAAGGCGTCATCGTCGATACGGCCGAGCACTGGCACTGGCAGGTCGCGCAAGGCCCGCTCAAGCACATGCAGGCTGCGCCCGCGCAGCTTTTTCGACACCTGCGGGCGCAGGCACAAGGCTGCACTGGGCAGGCGCGCCACGGGCTGGCTGCCACTGCCGATCATGCCCAGCGCCGGTTCGACACTGACCGCCCATTGCTCACCGACGCGGGCCTTGAGTTCAGGGGCCAGGCGCTCGGCCTGGGCGTGGATCTCGGCCTGGTTGCGGGTGAGCAGGCGCAGGCTGGGCAGGCGCTCGGCCAGGCGGTCAGGGTTGCGATACAGCGCCAACACGGCTTCCAGTGCGGCGAGGGTGATCTTGTCGACACGCAACGCGCGCTTGAGCGGGTTTTTCTTGATCCTGGCGATCAGCTCCTTGCGCCCCACGATGATCCCGGCTTGCGGCCCCCCCAGCAGCTTGTCGCCACTGAAGGTGACAATATCGGCGCCGTCGGCCAGGGCCTGGCGCACCGTGGGTTCGGCGGGCAGCCCCCAGCGGGTGAGGTCGAGCAGGCTGCCGCTGCCCAGGTCCTCGAGCAGCGGCAATTCGTGTTGCCTGGCGATGCACGCCAACTCGGCAGTGGGCACCTGGGTGGTGAAGCCCTGGATGCTGTAATTGCTGCAATGCACACGCATCAGCAAGCCAGTGCGCGGGCCGATGGCGGCTTCGTAGTCGCGGGCGTGGGTGCGGTTGGTGGTGCCGATTTCGTGCAGCTTCACACCGGCGCGGGCCATGATGTCGGGGATGCGGAAGGCACCGCCGATCTCGATCAGCTCACCACGGGAGATGATGCCCTCCTTACGCGCGCCCAGGCTGTTCAGCGCCAGCAGCACCGCGGCTGCGTTGTTGTTGACCACGGTGACGGCTTCGGCACCGGTCAGTTCGCGGATCAGGCCTTCGATCAGGTCGTCACGGTCGCCACGCTTGCCGCTGGCCAGGTCAAACTCCAGGTTGAGCGGGTAGCGGGCGGCGGTCTGCATGGCTTCAATGGCCTCTTCCGGCAACAGTGCACGACCCAGGTTGGTGTGCAGTACGGTGCCGGTAAGGTTGAACACCCGGCGGACCTGGCTGCGTTGCTGGATGGCGAGGCGTTCGCCGCTACGGCCGAGCAGGATTTGCGGGGCCAGTTCGGCACTGCCGACTTGGCCATTACGGGCAGGGTCGCGCAGGTCGTCGAGCAATTGGCGCAAGGTGGCGAGGACCGCGTCGCGGCCGTGGCGGTCGATCAGTGGGAGACAGGCCGGGTGGCGCAGAAGGGTATCGATGGAGGGCAGGCGTGGGATGTCGCTGGCGAGGGTGATGGACATTCGGTACTACCTTGGACTGATCCGTTGTCTGTTCCGGCCCTTTCGCGGGTAAACCCGCCCCCACAGGATTGTGCGCGGACCTTGTGGGAGCGGGTTCACCCGCGAAGCAGGCAACTCGGTGTTTCAGTGTAGACACTCGGCCACTAGCCGGGCGCGAGCATCAGGTTGGGCGCCATTCGATGGAAGCCCTCCTCGTCCAGCCGCATATCCAGCGCCAGGCTGGCCAGGTCATCGGCGAGCGGCTCGGCCGCCGCATCGTTCTCCAGGTAGTTCTGCTTCAGGTAGCTCTGACACCCTGGGCAGCATTCGGCCCGCAGCGGCGCCTTGCCCGGTGCATGGCGATCGTCTTCAAGGCTGGTATAGCGCAAATCCTTGCTCGAATCGCAGTACACGCACTTGACCCGCACCACATGCCACTCGCAGGCACACAGCGAGCAAGCCAGATAGCGCAGGCCATTGTGCTTGCCGCGGTTACGCACCACTCCGGCCATCGCCGGCGAACCGCAGGCCGGGCATTGGGCCAGGCTGCCGGCGGGATTGAGCTCGGCCACTGGCAATGACAGCAGCCAACTGGACCATGCGGCCTGCAGCGCGGCCCCGATGAAGGGCACCAACGCCGCTGGCACCGCGTCGTACTGGCCAGCAAGCAGGGCAACACCCCAGCCCTTGTGCTGGTGTTCATCGCTGTCACGCAGCGCTTGCAACGCATCTCCCAACGCACCGCTGGTCTCGCTGTTGAAGTGCGCCAGCAAGGCCTGCAGCCAAACCAGCCAAGCTCCTTCACGCACCAGCCCGTCAGCCGCCAGCGGTGGCAGACCATGACTTATGCACAGGCGCTGACGCTCTGCCGCGACCGGCACATCACCAGGCGGGTTATCCACCAGCTGCTGCTGGATACGGCACAACCGCGCGATAAACTTCATGTAATCGCCGAGGGCGTTACCCGCGGTCAACTGCTCAAGGCGCACCGCCCGCAGTTCGAACAGGTTGGCGGGCGGCATATGCAGAAACGGCGGCGTTACCGCCGACGTTTCAATCTGCCCGGGCTCGAGTATCGTGCTCAAACGTTCATCCTTCTTTACGTCGGTGATGGGTCGGGGTCTTGTCACCGGTCACTTCGCGGTACCACAACTTATGATGCTTGCGCGCCCAAGGGCGGCTGACCCAACCATGCAACATGGCGCCGATCGACCCCTTGATCCAGATACCCGCGTAGATATGCACGATGATGCTGAGGATCAGCACGAACGCGGCCAGGGCATGCAACAGGGCAGACAAACGGATAACTTCGATGCCGAACAGATGGCTGAAGTACGCCCGCCAGATCACCACACCGGTGACAAGAAGGGCCAGCATGCATAGCAGCAGGGTCCAGAACAGCAGCTTCTGCCCGGCGTTGTACTTGCCAACCGGCGGCACGCCCTCCTCCTCGTTGAGCATCACCCGGTCGATACGGCGCAGCCACAGGCGGTCGTTGGCGGTGATGAAGTTGGCGCGCCAGAAGCGCACCACCAGGCCGAGGAAGAACACGAACATCGCCACGCCCAGGAACGGATGCAGAATGCGCGTCCACGGCCCGCCGCCGAACAGGTGACTAAGCCAGAACAACGCCGGATGAAACAGCGCCAGCCCGGACAAACCGGCGGTCATGAACAGGATGGCGACGATCCAGTGGTTGGTCCGTTCGTTGGCGTTGTAGCGCAGGATGGGTCTGTTGTCGTTCATGGCCGCTGCTCCCCTTGCCCACCGGGCCTGGTCGGATCAAAGACATGGACGGCCGGGTCCACCTGATGCACCGACGTGTCTGCCGGGTGCACGCTGCCGTCCGGCGGGAGAGGATTTTCGTCTCCTTCGACGCGCTGTGGGCCGACCCGTACGTAATGGAAGAATCCGGCCAGCACCGCCGCGCCCATGGCCAGCAGCGCCAGCGGTTTGGTGAAGCCTTTCCACAGCCCCACCAGCGGGCTGATCACCGGTTGGTCCGGCAGGCCGGCGTACAGCCTGGGCGTGTCGGCATGGTGCAGGACGTACATCACATGGGTGCCGCCGACGCCGTCCGGGTCGTACAGCCCGGCATTGTCGAAACCCCGAGACTTCAGGTCGACAATGCGCTCGGCGGCATGCACCTTCATCTCCTCCTTGCTGCCGAACACGATCGCCCCGGTCGGGCAGGTTTTTACACACGCCGGCTCCAGGCCCACGCTGACGCGGTCGGAGCACAGGGTGCACTTGTACGCCTTGTGGTCCTTCTGCGAGATACGCGGGATATTGAACGGGCAACCGGTGATGCAGTAGCCGCAGCCGATGCAGTGGTCCTGGTTGAAGTCGACGATGCCGTTGGCGTGCTTGATGATCGCCCCCGGGCTGGGGCAGGCCTTCAGGCAACCTGGGTCGGCGCAGTGCATGCAGCCGTCCTTGCGGATCAGCCACTCCAGGTTGCCGTCGTCGCGCTCGTGCTCGGTGAAACGCATCAAGGTCCAGGTCTCGGCGGTGAGGTCCTGGGGGTTGTCGTAGGTACCATGGTTGTGGCCGACCTCGTCACGCAGTTCGTTCCACTCCGAACACGCCACCTGGCAAGCCTTGCAGCCGATGCACTTGGTGGTGTCGATCAGCTTGGCGACCTCCTCCAGCTGGCGTACCGAGGGCGGTACGGTGGTGGTGGCCGAGCGGGCAATGATGTCTTGGCTGGCCATCAGAGTTTCTCCACTTTGACGAGGAACGACTTGGACTCTGGCGTCTGCGTGTTGCCGTCACCCAGGAATGGCACCAGGGTGTTGGTCAGGTAGCCATGCCGGGTAGCCCCGGTGAAGCCCCAGTGCAACGGGATGCCGATCTGGTGCACGGTCTGGTTGTTGACCTGCAGCGGGCGAATCCGCTTGGTCACCACCGCCACCGCATCGATATGCCCGCGCTTGCTGGATACCCGCACCCGATCGCCGGCCTTGATGCCCTTCTCGTTGGCCAGCACCTCGCCGATCTCGACGAACTGCTCGGGCTGGGCAATGGCGTTGAGCCGGCAATGCTTGCTCCAGAAATGGAAGTGCTCGGTCAGCCGGTAGGTGGTGGCCGCGTACGGGAACTCGTCGTGGGTGCCGAGGGTGTCCCACACCGAATCGAAGATCCGCCCGGCCGGGTTGCTGGTGGCTTTCTTGTTCTGCGGGTGCAGGGGGTTGATGCCTATCGGCGTCTCGAACGGCTCGTAGTGTTCCGGGAACGGGCCTTCGGCCATCTTGTCGATGGCGAAGAAACGCGCCACGCCTTCGGGGTTCATGATGAACGGGTTCATGCCCGCCTCGGGTGGCGAATCGACCTTGAAATCCGGCACATCGGTGCCGGTCCAGGCTTTGCCGTTCCACCACACCAGGCGTTTTTTCTCCGGGTCCCAAGGCTTGCCCTGGGGGTCGCTGGAGGCACGGTTGTAGAGGATGCGCCGGTTGGCCGGCCAGGCCCAGGCCCAGTTCTGCACCTGGTGCATGCCGTACGGGTCGCTGTTGTCGCGGCGAGCCATCTGGTTGCCCTGCTCGGTCCAGCATCCGGCGAAGATCCAGCAGCCTGACGCGGTACTGCCATCGTCCTTCATCTGGCCAAAGCCCGAAAGCTGCTGCCCGGCCTTGATCACTGCACCGGTCGGGTCGGTGACATCGGTAACTGCCCAGCCATTCATCTCCTTGGCCAGCTCTTCCGGGGACGGCTCATCAGGGATCTTGTATGGCCAGTCGATGTTCATGATGGCGTCGGGGTAGGCACCGCCTTCCTTGCTGTAGCGCTCACGCAGGCGGATGAACAGCTCGCTCATGATCTGCACGTCGGTACGGGTCTCGCCAGGGCCGTCGGCGCCCTTCCAGTGCCACTGCAGCCAGCGGCTACTGTTGACCAGCGAGCCATCCTCCTCGGCGAAACAGGTGGTGGGCAGGCGGATCACTTCGGTCTGGATGCTGGCCGTATCGACGTCGTTGAACGGCCCGGCATTGCGCCAGAACTCCGAGGTCTCGGTGGCCAGCGGGTCCATGATCACCAGCCACTTGAGCTTGGCCAGTGCGGCGGTGACACGGTTCTTGTCCGGCAGCGCGGCAATCGGGTTGAAGCCTTGGCACATGTAGCCGTTGACCTTGCCCTGGCCCATCATCTCGAACATGCGCAGCACGTCGTAGGCCGGTACATCGAGCTTGGGCAACCAGTCATAGCCCCAGTTGTTTTCTGCCGTGGCGTTGGCGCCGTACCAGGCCTTCATCAGGCTGACGTGGAACTTGCCGTAGTTCTGCCAGTACGACAGCTGCCCCGGGCGCAGCGGCTTGGACGCACGCTTGTCGATGTAGGTGGCGTAGTCCTGCTCGGCGTCGCCGGCCAGGGTCAGGTAGCCTGGTAGCGAATTGGACAGCAGGCCGAGGTCGGTCAGGCCCTGGATGTTGGAGTGCCCGCGCAGGGCGTTGACCCCGCCACCCGGCATGCCGACGTTGCCCAGCAGCAGTTGCACCATGGCCGCACTGCGGATGATCTGCGCACCAATCGAGTGCTGCGTCCAGCCCAGCGCGTAGAGGATGGTCATGGTCTTGCCCGGTACCGAGCAAGTGGCGATCTCCTCCCACACCTTCATCATCTGCTGCTGCGGCATGCCACAGGTCATGCTCGCCAGCTCGGGGGTGTAGCGGCTGTAGTGCTGTTTCATCAGCTGGAACACGCAACGGGGGTGCTGCAAGGTCGGGTCGACCTTGGCAAAACCGTCTTCACCCAGCTCGTAACCCCAGCCGGACTTGTCGGCATACACCCGCTTGGCCTCGTCGTAGCCGCTGAACAGCCCGTCTTCGAAGCCATAGGTCTCTTTGACGATGAACGACACGTCGGTGTAGTTGCGCACGTACTCGTGCTGGATCTTGTCGTTGCTCAGCAGGTAATTGATCAGCCCGCCCATGAAGGCAATATCGGTACCGGTACGGATCGGCGCGTAGTAGTCCGCCACCGAAGCGGTTCGGGTAAACCGCGGGTCGACCACGATCAGCCGCGCCTTGTTGTGCGCCTTGGCCTCGGTCACCCACTTGAAGCCGCAAGGATGCGCTTCTGCTGCGTTGCCACCCATCACCAGGACCAGATTCGCGTTGGCGATATCTGACCAGTGGTTGGTCATGGCGCCACGGCCGTACGTCGGGGCAAGACTTGCCACCGTCGGGCCATGTCAGACACGTGCCTGGTTATCGAACCCCAGCATGCCTGTTGCGCGGATCACCTTGTGGGTCAGGTAGCCTGCCTCGCTGGAGGCAGCAGAGGCAGCCAGAAAACCGGTGGTTAGCCAGCGGTTGACTGTCTGCCCCTGGGCGTTTTTCTCGATAAAGTTGGCGTCGCGGTCCTGTTTCATCAGGTCGGCGACGCGGTCGAGCGCCTCGTCCCAGTTGACCCGCACCCACTCCTTGCTGCCCGGCTTGCGTACTTCGGGGTACTGCAGCCGGCTCGGGCTGTGGATAAAGTCCAGCAGGCCGGCGCCTTTCGGGCAGAGGGTGCCGCGGTTGACCGGATGGTCGGCGTCGCCTTCGATATGGATGATGTTCTGTTTGACGTTTTTACCCGCATCACCCTGGCTGTACAGGATCAGGCCGCAGCCGACCGAGCAGTAGGGGCAGGTGTTGCGCGTCTCGAGGGTGTGCGCCAGCTTGAAGTGACGCACCTGCTCGGCGAATGCCGGTGTCGGGGCCATACCCAACGCCGCAAGGCTCGAGCCTCCAAGGCCGACGGCGGCGACCTTGAAGAACTGCCGACGGTTCAGGTCCATCGTGCACTCCTGATCAGGTTTGGACGCGCGGAACATGGCCGGCGCCTCTCGGTAGTCACGGTGGCGGCCAATTGATGGCTGCCAACCGTTAAGACTAGTCAAGAATCCGCAAGGTGCGATGACCTGGGTCAGGTGGTAGCGCTTTATTCACGCTCAGGCACGCGGCAGGTTGCGCACCACGTTCAGCGCCGCACTGCTCTGCGCCACCGGCATGATCTCGATGCTGTTGATGTTCACATGCGCTGGCTGCTCGGCTATCCAGGCCACCGTGGCTGCGATATCTTCCGGCAGAATGGCCTGCACGTCGCGATACAGCGCCTGCACCGCCTCCAGGTCACCGTTCAGACGCACCAGAGAAAAATCAGTGCCCGAGCATAGGCCAGGCTCGATGTTGCTCACCCGTATCCGAGTACCGGCGAGGTCGGCACGCAGGTTGAGGCTGAACTGGCGGACGAAGGCCTTGCTGGCGCCATACACATTGCCGCCCGGGTAGGGATAGGTGCCGGCAATGGAGCCGATATTGATGATCATGCCGCTGTCGGCTTCGACCATACGCGGCAGGACCTTGTGGGTGACCATCGCCAGGCCGGTGATGTTGGTGTCGATCATCTGCTGCCAGTTTTCCGCGCTGCTGGCCTGGGCTTTGTCGACGCCTAGCGCCAAGCCGGCATTGTTGACCAGCAGGTCGATCTGCAGCTTGGCATCGGCAATCTGCTCCATCGCCGTCCCGAGTGATACCGGGTCGGTAACGTCCAACGCCAGGGGGATGAAATTGACCCCCAGTTCTGTCTCCAGCGCCTGCAGCTTGTCCAGGCGCCTGGCGCCGCCCAGCACACGGTAGCCTTTGGCAATCAGTGTGCGGCAGATGGCCCGGCCGAACCCCGAAGAGGCGCCAGTCACGAATGCAGTTTTCATCAGTTTCTCCAAATGGGTGGGTCAGACCAGGTATTTGACGCCCAGGCTGGTGAACAGGCAGAGCATCGAGAACACCAGCGCCTTGCGCACCACTTCATTGCCTTTGCGCAGGGCCAGGGCACTGCCCAGGTGGTTGCCGAGAATGTTGCAGGCCACCAGCGGCACGGCCAGCAGGTACACGACCTTGCCGGCGATGACGAAGGCCACCAATGCACCGATGTTGGAGGCGAAATTGAAGGTCTTGGAGTTGGCCGAGCTGGATACCAGGTCCATTCGCAGCAGGTAGTGGAAGGCAATGATGAACATGCTGCCGGTGCCCGGGCCGAAGAATCCGTCATAGAAGCCGATGGCAAGGCAGGTAAGCGGAACTACGGTGTAGAGCACCCGCGATGACAATTCACGCTCCTCGACTGGCCGGTCCTTTGGTGTCAGGAAGATAAGGATGCCGAACGGGATCAACGCCAGGATGATCTTGCCTACGGTCTCCTGGGGGATGGAGACGATCAGATGCGCGCCCAGGTAGGCACCAAGCAACGAGAATGGCACCCCGACCAGCGCCACCTGCCAGACCATCCTGCTGTTGGCCAGAAAGTTTCGAATAGCAGCCAACGTGCCCAAGGTACTGACCAGCTTCTCCTGGCCCAGCGCGACCTGCGGCGGCATGCCGACCAGCAGAAACCCTGGGACCAGAAACAACCCGCCGCCACCTGCGATGCTGTCGACAAACCCGGCGACAAATGCAATCGCCCCGAGCATCAGGATCGCCAACAACCAGTGTTCCGCCCAAAAGGCTCCTAACAGTTCCATAGCAGTACTTCCATCGAGTCGGTGAAAAAGATCAGGAGAGGACTTCGTACAGGTGGTCCGCTCGCGCGAAATGCACCCGGTTCAAGTCGTTGACCGCAAACAGACGTAACAGCCAGCGGTCGGCACCATCGTTCTGCGGCTCGAAGCCATCGCGGGCGTGCAGCACACGCTGGTTCTTGAAGATCATGAAATCACCCGGCAGCAACAGGTGCGGTTCGTCGAAGCGGCGGGTTTCCAGCACCGATCGCAGGTTTGCCAGAGCCTGCTCTGCACGCAAGTTCAGCCCGTGGGTGTTCTCGCTGTCGAAGCGGCACAGCCATTCACCGGCGTGACCACGGGCCAGCACCGGCAGCTCGGCCGTGCACCGACGATTGCCGGTAAACGAGTCGGGGCGGCGGACTTCGAACTGCGGCAGGGAAAGCTCACGAACCGCCGAGGCAGGTAATGCCGCCACTACCGCATCAAGATTGACCAGCGTCGTGCTGATGCGCGGGTCACAGCGCATGCCGAAGAACGAGAGATATTCCGGGCAGCAGGACGCCGTGCCAAGTGGCTCGGATGACAGCGGCAAGTCCGGGTTATCCACATGGTAGGAAAAGCGCAACCGCGAGCCATGGGAACTCTTGTGGCTGGATGCATTGCGCGACGGGATGACGTGGCGGAACAGCCGGCCGTTGTTCTCCCCTTCGTAAACGATCGGGTTGATACCCATCAGGCTCTGCATGCTCAGTGTTACCAAGCAGGCAATTGGCGTACTCCCCGGGCTTAGCACACCGGAATAAGGAGTGGGCGGGATGTCCCGATCCCGGGGGCAGTTGCGCACGATCATGCTGGTCAGGTGCGGGTCTTCGACAAACCCGCGAATCTGCTGGCACAACCCCTTGCCCAGCACCTCCTGAGCCTGGTCCCTGAGCTGTGGGTAAAGCTCCTTGCTGGTCTCGAAATCGAGAGGGGTGTTGTTCAGCAGGGTTTGCCAGGCACTGGAGCTAACCCAGGGCAGGCGGATCTCAAGTGAAGCCTGAGGCTCAGTCACTTGATGCAGGTGTGCGCTTTCCATTTCGAGTGTTATTCCATTGAGCTGGCTCGAGGCCGTTCGATGTCGTGCTAGGCCGGGCAGAGGCGGCAGACGTTATAATTTTTCCCTTTCACAGCGGTGTGACGACAGGTAGAGGCAACCGGCAGGTCGCGCCCACATTGCATCGACTCAATCATTGTAATTACAAAAATAAAATCGATTCAATCCATTTCTGCGAAGCAAATAGATGCCGATTGAATCGATTCAATCAACTCATTGATTTCAAAAGGTTTCTGGTCGATGGCGCAATGGTCAGGGCGTCCAGTCCGACGTGGAGTAGGCGGAGGACGAACAAGGCCGACATAAAGCGCAGTACGCAAGCATGGCAATCAAGGTAATTTACCCGTAGGAAAACACAATTACTCCCATAAGACCTTTCGTGCTAGGCTTTCGCGTTCTCGCAGATTCTGGTGCCATTTCCATGTGGGTTCCTCACTACAGCGACCTGGCGCAGCCGGTCTACCTGATGATCGCCGATGCTCTTGAGCAGGACATTGGCAACGGCCGGCTGGTGGCAGGCGAACGTCTGCCAACGCTCAAGGACCTCGCCGAGTCCTTGAACGTGACACCCGGCACTATCGGGCGCGCCTATGACGAAGCGGCCAAACGCGGCCTGGTAGTGGGCGAAGTCGGGCGGGGTACCTTCGTCCTGCAGCAACGCCAGGCGCAAACGCCTCCCCCGTCAACACGCCAAACGCCGATACCGCCCGAGCGAGAAAGCGGCCAGATCGACCTGTCGATCATCAAACCCGATGACGCGCACATGACGGACTGGCTGCGGGGGGCCATAACCGAACTGGCCCAGTCACCCGACCTGGTGCAAGTACTCGACTACGTGACCGAGGGCGGCCATGCCACCCATAAACAAGCCGGCGCGGCCTGGATTCAGCGTTGGTTGCCGGAAGCGCGCTGGCAACAGGTGGTGCTGACCTCGGGCGCCCAGCACGGCCTGCTGGTAGCCATCAGCAGCCTGTCGAAGAATGAAGACGTGGTGTTGTGCGAGTCCTTCTGCTACCCGGGCATCATTTCCCTGGCCCATAGCATGGGGCGCCGTCTGCGCGGCGTGGCCATGGACGAGCACGGGCTGATCCCCGAAGCACTGCGTGCGGCGTGCCTGGAGCACCGCCCTTCCCTTCTGGTGTGTGTCACCACTCACCAGAACCCGACCAACACCATCATGCCCCACGCACGGCGCCAGGCCATCGCCGAAATCGCCCGCGAGTTCGACCTGTTCATCGTCGATGATGATATCTACGGTTTTCTCGAACCCGCGCCGGACTACAAACCCCTGGCTGCCTATGCGCCAGAGCGCTCGGTGTACCTCACCAGCCTGTCCAAGAGCGTGCTGCCTGCGCTGCGCATCGGCTACCTTTATGCGCCGCCGCAAACGCTCTCACGATTATCGTCGATGGTGCGCAGCAGTGTCTGGATGCCTTCGCCGCTGATGGCACAACTGGCCAGCAACCTGATCAACAGCGGCATGGCCGACCGCCTGGTGCAGGTGCAGCAGGAGGAAGCGGCGGCGCGCCAGTGCATGGCGCAGCAGATTCTTGGCAAGTACAAGATCCGCAGCCAGCCCAACAGCTTCCACATCTGGCTGGAGTTGCCCGCCCCCTGGACCAGCGACGAGTTTGCCAACCTGGCCCGCAGCAACGGCGTCACGGTGGTGAGTGGCAGCCAGTTCCTGCCCGAACGTAGCAACGCCACCTGTGGGGTGCGGATTGCGCTGATGACACCAAGCCGTCAGGAACTGGGCTTTGCATTGACCAAGCTGGTCAGCTTGCTGGATTCGCCGGAGCCGCGGCTGTTCTATTGAAGCGCTGGATGATTTTGCACACCCAGCCCCACATTGCTTGATTGACTGGCACGGGCGGATTTGCGACACCGGTTAATTGCACCGCGTCGCACATTCCGGAACGGCCAGTCGTGCGACCCAAAAAAAACCCAGGGCAATGGCCCTGGGTTTTGCTCTAGCTGGACAACTTCACGCTCTGATCAGAACGGAATATCGTCATCGAAGCTGTCGAAGTCAGCTGCCGGCTGCGGTGCTGCCTGCTGCGGTGCAGGGCGCTGCTGCTGTTGCTGCTGCGGGCGCTGGGCCTGCTGGCGTGGCGGGGCCTGGTTGTACTGTTGCTGCTGGCCGCCCTGGTTGTAGTTGCCGCCGGCCTGGTTGTACGGGTCACCGCCCTGCTGCTGACCTTGTGGACGGCCGCCCAGCAGCTGCATGGTGCCGTTGATGTCGACGATGATCTCGGTGGTGTAACGCTTGATACCGTCTTTTTCCCACTCGCGGGTCTGCAGCTTGCCTTCGATGTAGCACTGCGAACCCTTGCGCAGGTACTCGCCAGCAATTTCGGCAACCTTGCCGAACAGCGACACACGGTGCCACTCGGTACGCTCGACCTTCTGGCCCGACTGTTTGTCGGTCCACTGCTCGCTAGTAGCCAGGCTCAGGTTGGTCACGGCGTTACCGTTGGGCAGGTAGCGGACTTCGGGATCCTGGCCACAGGTGCCGACCAGAATGACTTTGTTAACCCCACGGGCCATAACGTTCTCCTAGGCTTCGCACGCCGAAGAGGCCGGGTTTACCAGGCGCTCGAGGGTCGTACGGTCCAAAATTTTCGTATCCAGTTTGATATAGATGGCGGATTCTTCTTCCACCACAACGGCGTCGGTCACACCCGGCACAGCCATCAGGCGCTCGGTCAGGCCGGCTTCCCGGACTGCCTCTGGCGTCAGCGGCATACGCAGGCTGGTCACATAGGGCGGCTCGTTCATGCGCAAGGCAACGACCAGCCAGATGGCACACAGCACCGCGCAACCCAGGAACACCATGTTCAGCCCGCCGTGCTGGAACAACCAGCCACCGAGGATTCCTCCCAGGGCAGCACCGAGGAACTGGCTGGTGGAATACACCCCCATTGCCGTCCCCTTGCCACCTGCAGGCGACACTTTGCTCACCAGTGAAGGCAACGATGCCTCCAGCAGGTTGAATGCAGTAAAGAATACCACGGTGCCGATCACCAGTCCGCGCAAACCGTCAGCCCACTGCCAGAAGAACAGCTCCACCAGCAGCAACACACTGACCGCCCCGGCCAGTACGCGTTTCATCTTGCGCTTTTTTTCGCCGTAGATGATGAACGGTACCATTGCAAAAAATGAGATGAACAACGCGGTCAGGTATACCCACCAGTGCTGCTCCTTCGGCAGGCCGCCGCGCTCGACAAAGGCCAGTGGCAGTGCGACGAAGCTGGCCATGAGAATGGCATGCAGGACGAAAATGCCCACATCCAGGCGCAGAAGGTCCGGGTGGCGCAGGGTCGGGCCGATTGCCTGGCGTGCCACCCCCGACTCTCGGTGCTGCAGGATGCTGTGGGTGTTGGGCACGACGAACGCGATCAACAGGATACCCACCAGGGCAAGTCCTGCCGTTGTCAGGAACAATCCTGACAACCCGAATGCACTTGTCAGCAAGGGGCCGACAACCATGGCCACGGCGAACGACAGGCCGATGCTCATGCCGATCATGGCCATCGCCTTGGTCCGGTGCTGCTCGCGGGTAAGGTCGGACAACAATGCCATGACCGCTGCGGAAATCGCCCCGGCGCCCTGCAGGATACGCCCGGCGATCACCCCCCAGATGGAGTCGGCCTGCGCCGCCAGTACGCTGCCCAGGGCGAAGATCACCAGCCCCAGGTAAATCACCGGCCGGCGGCCGATACGGTCGGAAATCATCCCGAACGGAATCTGCAGCACTGCCTGGGTCAGGCCATAGGCACCGATGGCCAGGCCGATCAGTGCGGGGGTTGCACCGGCCAGGTCCATGCCGTAGGTAGCCAGCACCGGCAGGACCATGAACATGCCCAGCATACGAAAGGCAAAGACCAGGGCCAGGCCGCCAGCAGCGCGGGTTTCGCCGCTGCTCATGCGCTCGTTGTGGGTGTCGTGCATGGATTAACCTCGTATGAACCGGCGGCGATTCTATCAGTCCGACAGCTTGAGGGCATCTACGCGACGCTTTGCCGCGTACTGGCAGGGCGCCGTATACTTCTTTGTTTATGCCCGCCGAGCGAGGCCGCAGTGGACAAGATCCTGATTCGTGGGGCACGTACCCACAACCTGAAGAACATCGACCTGACCCTGCCCCGGGACAAACTCATCGTGATCACCGGCCTGTCCGGTTCCGGCAAGTCGTCCCTGGCGTTCGACACCCTGTACGCCGAAGGCCAGCGCCGCTACGTGGAATCGCTGTCGGCCTACGCCCGGCAATTCCTGTCGATGATGGAAAAGCCTGACGTCGACACCATCGAAGGCTTGTCGCCAGCCATTTCCATCGAACAGAAGTCGACTTCGCACAACCCGCGCTCCACGGTCGGCACCATTACCGAAATCTACGACTACCTGCGCCTGCTGTACGCCCGCGTGGGTACCCCGCGCTGCCCGGACCATGACATTCCGCTGGAAGCGCAAACGATCAGCCAGATGGTCGACCTGGTACTGGAGCGCCCGGAAGGCAGCAAGCTGATGCTGCTGGCGCCGGTGATACGCGAGCGCAAGGGTGAGCACCTGGCGGTATTCGATGAGCTGCGCGCTCAGGGTTTCGTGCGCGCCCGGGTCAACGGCAAGCTCTACGAGCTTGACGAGCTGCCAAAACTCGACAAGCAGAAGAAGCACAGCATCGATGTGGTGGTCGACCGCTTCAAGGTTCGCGCCGACCTGCAACAGCGCCTGGCCGAATCGTTCGAGACCGCGCTGAAGCTGGCCGACGGTATTGCCCTGGTGGCGCCGATGGACGACGAGCAGGGCGAAGAGACGATCTTCTCCGCGCGCTTCGCCTGCCCGGTATGCGGCCATGCGATCAGCGAGCTGGAACCGAAGCTGTTCTCCTTCAACAACCCGGCCGGCGCGTGCCCGACCTGCGACGGCCTGGGGGTGAAGCAGTTCTTCGACACCAAGCGCCTGGTCAACAGCGAGCTGACCCTGGCCGAAGGCGCCATCCGCGGCTGGGACCGGCGCAACGTATACTACTTCCAGATGCTCGGCTCGCTGGCCGCGCATTACGGTTTTAGCCTGGAAGAGCCCTTCGGCGAGCTGTCGGCCGAGCATCAGAAGGTGATCCTGCAGGGCAGTGGCAAGCAGAGCGTCGACTTCAAGTACCTCAACGACCGGGGCGATATCGTCAAGCGCTCGCACCCGTTCGAAGGCATCGTGCCGAACCTGGAGCGCCGCTACCGCGAAACCGAGTCGGCCACCGTGCGTGAAGAACTGGCCAAGTTCCTCGGTACCCAGCCTTGCCCGGATTGCCGCGGCACCCGCCTGCGCCGCGAGGCACGCCACGTGTGGGTGGGCGAAAAAACCCTGCCGGCGGTGACCAACCTGCCCATCGGTGATGCCAGCAACTACTTCGCCGAGCTGACCCTGACCGGTCGCCGTGGCGAGATCGCGGCGAAGATCCTCAAGGAAATCTGCGAACGCCTGCAGTTTCTGGTCAACGTCGGCCTCGACTATCTCACCCTCGACCGCAGCGCCGATACCCTGTCCGGTGGCGAAGCCCAGCGAATTCGCCTGGCGAGCCAGATCGGCGCCGGCCTGGTCGGGGTAATGTACATTCTCGACGAACCGTCCATCGGTCTTCATCAGCGCGACAACGACCGCCTGCTGGCCACCCTCAACCACCTGCGCGACCTTGGTAACACGGTAATCGTGGTGGAGCACGACGAGGACGCCATCCGCCTGGCCGACTATGTCGTCGATATTGGCCCGGGGGCGGGTGTGCACGGCGGCCAGATCGTCGCCGAGGGCTCGCCGCAGGAGGTCATGGACCACCCTGACTCGCTGACCGGCAAGTACCTGTCGGGGCGCAAGAAGATCGCCGTGCCAGCCAAGCGCACGCCGCGCAACAAGAAGCTGCAGCTCAAGCTCAAGGGCGCGCGGGGCAACAACCTGCAGAACGTCGACCTGGAAGTCCCGATCGGCCTGCTGACTTGCGTGACGGGAGTGTCCGGCTCGGGCAAGTCGACGCTGATCAACAACACCCTGTACCCCTTGGCCGCTACCGCTCTGAATGGTGCCAGCAGCCTGGAAGCGGCAGCGCACAGCAGCATGGATGGCCTGCAGCACCTGGACAAGGTGGTGGATATCGACCAGAGCCCGATCGGCCGCACGCCGCGCTCCAACCCGGCCACCTACACCGGCATCTTCACGCCGATCCGCGAACTGTTTTCCGGCGTGCCGGAATCACGCTCGCGGGGTTACGGCCCCGGGCGCTTTTCGTTCAACGTGAAGGGTGGCCGTTGCGAGGCTTGCCAGGGTGATGGCCTGATCAAGGTGGAGATGCACTTCCTGCCGGACATCTACGTGCCGTGCGACGTGTGCAAGAGCAAGCGGTACAACCGCGAAACCCTGGAGATCAAGTACAAGGGCAAGAACATCCACGAAGTGCTGGAAATGACCATCGAGGACGCCCGCGAGTTCTTCGATGCGGTACCAGCGCTGGCGCGCAAGCTGCAAACGTTGATGGATGTAGGCCTGTCGTACATCAAGCTGGGTCAGTCGGCAACCACGTTGTCTGGCGGCGAGGCGCAACGGGTGAAACTGTCACGCGAGCTGTCCAAGCGCGATACCGGCAAGACCCTGTACATCCTCGATGAACCGACCACGGGCCTGCACTTCGCCGACATCCAGCAGTTGCTCGACGTGCTGCATCGCCTGCGCGACCACGGCAACACTGTGGTGGTGATCGAGCACAACCTGGATGTGATCAAGACCGCCGACTGGCTGGTGGACCTGGGGCCGGAAGGTGGTTCCAAAGGTGGGCAGATCATTGCCTGCGGTACGCCGGAAGAGCTGAGCACGATGAAACAGTCGTATACCGGGCATTACCTGAAACCGCTGCTGGAGCGGGACCGGGCCTGAATACATCCGACAACATGAAAAAGCCCCTGATACCGAAGGTGCCAGGGGCTTTTTCATGATCTGTGGATAACTTACATCTGCGACTGCAGGTAGTTTTCCAGGCCGATCGCCTTGATCAGGCCCTGCTGCTTTTCCAGCCAATAGGTGTGATCTTCTTCGGTATCGGCCAGCTGTGCACGCAGGATGTCACGGCTGACGTAGTCCTTGTGCAGCTCGCACAGCTCGATGCCCTTGCATAGCGCGCCGCGGACCTTGTACTCGAGCTTGAGGTCCGCCTCGATCATCTCCGGCACGGTGCTGCCCACTTCCAGGTCGTCCGCGCGCATGTCGGGGGTGCCTTCGAGCATGAGGATGCGGCGCATCAGGGCATCGGCGTGCTGCGTCTCTTCTTCCATCTCGTGGTTGATACGCTCGTAGAGCTTGGACAGGCCCCAGTCTTCGTACATACGCGAATGAATGAAGTACTGGTCGCGTGCCGCCAGTTCGCCCTTCAGCAACGTGACGAGGTAGTTGATTACGTCCGGGTGACCTTGCATCGCCCTGCTTCTCCATGTGAATACGTCTATGCCACACAGTGTGAACCAGCTTTTGCCCGCGGTCACTGAAAAACGCGCAATTAGAAGCAAAAATTCGGCTAAACAGTAGTGATATTCATTGAAAAACCGCCCAAATGAGGGCGGTTCTTCTTATCACTTCGACTTAGGCAAGATTGACGCCCAAAGCCTTGGCAATGCCTTCGCCGTACGCCGGGTCGGCCTTGAAGAAGTACTGCAACTGCCGTTGCACCACGTCCAGGCTTACACCTGCCATGGTGCCGGCGATGTTGTCGATCAGCAGGGCCTTCTGCTCGGCACTCATCAAGCGGAACAGGGCGCCGGCGTGGCTGTAGTAGTCGCTGTCCTCGCGGTGATCGTAGCGGTCTGCCGAACCACTCAGGGCCAGTGCAGGCTCGGCGTGGCGCGGCGACTGTTTCGGTGCCTCGGCGTAGCTGTTGGGCTCGTAGTTGGGCGCACCCGCATAACTGCCAGTGGCCATGGAGCCGTCCCGTTGATAGCTGTTCACCGCGCAGCGTGGCGCGTTCACAGGCAGCTGCTGGTGGTTGGTCCCCACGCGGTAGCGATGCGCATCAGCGTAGGCGAATACACGGCCTTGCAGCATGCGGTCCGGCGACAGGCCGACACCCGGCACCATGTTGCTTGGCCCGAACGCCGCCTGCTCCACTTCGGCGAAATAGTTGAGCGGGTTGCGGTTCAGCTCCAGCACCCCCACTTCGATAAGGGGGTGATCCTTCTGCGACCAGGTCTTGGTCACATCGAACGGGTTTTCGCCGCGGCTCGCCGCCTGGTCTTCGCTCATCACCTGAATGCACACGGTCCAGCGTGGGTATTCGCCGCGCTCGATGGCCTCGAACAGATCACGCTGGGCATAGTCCGGATCGGTACCTGCCAGCCGTGCAGCGTCTGCCGGAGTGAGGTTCTTGATACCTTGCTGGGTCTTGAAGTGCCATTTGACCCAGGTGCGCTCGCCCTCGGCGCTGATCAGGCTGTAGGTGTGACTACCAAAGCCATGCATGTGGCGATAGCCATCCGGAATGCCGCGGTCAGAGAACAGGATGGTGACCTGGTGCAGAGCCTCGGGGGAGTGCGACCAGAAGTCCCACATCATCTGGGCGTTCTTCAGGTTGGATTGCGGGTGGCGTTTTTGCGTGTGGATAAAGTCCGGGAACTTGAGCGGGTCGCGAATGAAGAACACTGGCGTGTTGTTGCCAACGATGTCCCAGTTGCCTTCCTCGGTATAGAACTTGACCGCGAAACCGCGCGGGTCGCGCTCGGTATCCGCAGAGCCACGCTCGCCACCTACAGTGGAGAAGCGCAGGAAGATCTCAGTCTGCTTGCCGACCTGCTCGAACAGCTTGGCGCTGGTGTAGCCGGTGATGTCGCGGGTAACGGTGAAGGTGCCATACGCACCCGAGCCCTTGGCGTGAACGCGGCGCTCAGGGATGTTCTCGCGATTGAAGTGGGCAAGCTTCTCGATCAGGTGAAAGTCGTCGAGCAGCAGCGGGCCACGTGGGCCTGCGGAACGGGAGTTCTGGTTGTCAGCTACAGGTGCACCGCTGGCGGTGGTGAGAATCTTGCTCATGGGCTCTCCTTATCGGGCTTCAAGCGCCGGCTAATCGGCTATGGGGAGAGTATCGACGAGCAAGTTCATAAGGACAAATGTATTACATGACTTGCATCAATAGAAAATAACAATATATGCACACACAAAAAACCGGGCACTAGGCCCGGTTCTTTGTAGCAGACAGAACGTCTTACTCAGCAGCTTCTACAGCACCGCCGACCGGACGATCAACCAGCTCGACGTACGCCATAGGCGCGTTGTCGCCAGCGCGGAAACCGCACTTCAGGATGCGCAGGTAGCCGCCCTGACGGGTGGCGTAACGCTTGCCCAGGTCGTTGAACAGTTTGCCAACAGCGGACTTCGAACGGGTACGGTCGAAGGCCAGACGGCGGTTAGCAACGCTGTCTTCCTTGGCCAGGGTGATCAGCGGCTCGGCAACGCGACGCAGTTCCTTGGCTTTCGGCAGGGTGGTTTTGATCAGCTCGTGCTCGATCAACGACACTGCCATGTTCTGGAACATAGCCTTGCGGTGAGAGCTGGTACGGCTCAGGTGACGTCCACTTTTACGATGACGCATGATTCATTCCTTACCAAACACTACGTTCGGTGATTACGACGATCAGGCGGTCGCCTTGTCGTCTTTCTTAAGACTTGCAGGCGGCCAGTTGTCGAGGCGCATGCCGAGAGACAGACCACGAGAGGCCAGGACGTCCTTGATTTCAGTCAGGGACTTCTTGCCCAGGTTAGGAGTCTTCAACAGCTCTACTTCGGTACGCTGAATCAGGTCGCCGATGTAGTAGATGTTCTCCGCCTTGAGGCAGTTGGCCGAACGTACAGTCAGTTCCAAGTCGTCAACCGGACGCAGGAGGATCGGATCGATCTCGTCTTCCTGCTCGACTACGACAGGCTCGCTGTCACCTTTGAGGTCGACGAACGCGGCCAGCTGCTGTTGCAGGATGGTCGCAGCGCGGCGGATAGCCTCTTCAGGATCCAGGGTGCCGTTGGTTTCCAGATCGATGACCAGCTTGTCCAGGTTGGTACGCTGTTCAACACGGGCGTTTTCGACCACATAGGCGATACGACGCACCGGGCTGAACGAAGCGTCCAACTGCAGACGGCCAATGCTACGGCTTTCGTCTTCGTCGGTTTGACGGGAGTCAGCCGGCTCGTAACCACGACCACGAGCTACAGTGAGCTTCATGTTCAGGGCGCCATTCGACGCCAGGTTCGCGATTACGTGATCGGGGTTGACGATCTCGACATCGTGATCCAGCTGAATATCGGCAGCGGTAACCACCCCCGAACCCTTTTTCGACAAGGTCAGCGTAACTTCGTCACGACCGTGCAGTTTGATAGCCAGGCCTTTCAGGTTCAACAGGATTTCAATTACGTCTTCCTGAACACCTTCGATCGCGGAGTACTCGTGGAGTACGCCATCGATCTCGGCCTCGACTACTGCACAGCCAGGCATGGAGGACAACAGGATGCGGCGCAGCGCGTTGCCCAGGGTGTGGCCGAAACCACGCTCGAGAGGCTCGAGCGTAATCTTGGCGCGGGTCGGACTGACTACCTGCACATCAATGTGGCGGGGAGTCAGGAACTCATTTACCGAAATCTGCATGGATGCACCTATTTTCTAGCCCTTACTTGGAGTAGAGCTCGACAATCAGGTTTTCGTTGATGTCGGCAGACAGGTCGCTGCGAGCAGGAACGTTCTTGAAAACGCCCGACTTTTTAGCAGCATCCACGTCAACCCACTCAACGCGGCCACGCTGGGCGCACAGTTCAAGGGCTTGAACAATGCGCAGCTGAGCCAACGACTTCTCGCGGACCGCGACCACGTCACCCGGACGAACTTGGTAGGATGGAATGTTTACAGTCTTACCGTTGACGCTGATCGCTTTGTGCGAAACCAGCTGACGCGACTCGGAACGAGTCGAGCCGAAGCCCATACGGTAAACGACGTTATCCAGACGGCACTCGAGCAGTTGCAGCAGGTTCTCACCAGTTGCGCCTTTTTTCGAGGCTGCAGCTTGGTAGTAACCGCGGAACTGACGCTCCAGAACACCGTAGATACGACGGACTTTTTGTTTCTCGCGCAGCTGGGTACCGTAGTCGGACTGACGGCCACGGCGCTGGCCGTGGATACCTGGGGCTGCTTCGATGTTGCACTTCGATTCCAGAGCGCGAACGCCGCTCTTCAGGAACAGATCGGTGCCTTCACGACGAGACAGTTTGCATTTTGGACCAATGTAACGTGCCATTCTTCTGTCTCCTGATTACACGCGACGCTTCTTCGGCGGACGGCACCCGTTATGCGGGATTGGCGTCACGTCGGTGATGCTGGCGATCTTGTAGCCGCAGCTGTTCAATGCACGAACGGCGGACTCACGACCTGGACCTGGACCCTTGACGTTAACGTCGAGGTTCTTCAGACCGTATTCCAGCGCAGCTTGACCAGCACGCTCGGCAGCAATCTGGGCTGCGAACGGGGTGGATTTGCGCGAACCACGGAAACCCGAACCACCGGAGGTCGCCCAGGACAAAGCATTGCCCTGACGGTCGGTGATGGTCACGATGGTGTTGTTAAAAGAAGCATGGATGTGGGCGATGCCATCAACCACTGTCTTTTTGACTTTCTTACGAGGACGAGCAGCAGGTTTTGCCATGTCTATATTCCTGGGCGGTTACTTGCGGATCGGCTTACGCGGGCCCTTACGGGTGCGTGCGTTGGTCTTGGTGCGCTGACCGCGAACCGGCAGACCTTTACGATGACGCAGGCCGCGGTAGCAACCCAGGTCCATCAAGCGCTTGATCTTCATGTTGATGTCACGACGCAGGTCACCTTCGGTGGTGAACTTCGCGACTTCGCCACGCAGGGTTTCGATTTGCTCGTCGCTCAGATCCTTGATCTTAGCGGCTGGGTTTACACCAGCGTCTGCACAAATCTTATGTGCAGTTGTGCGACCGACACCATAGATGTAGGTCAGCGAGATAACAGTATGCTTGTTATCTGGAATGTTGACGCCTGCAATACGGGCCATTCAGTGGGACTCCAATTGACAGCTACCTACGCCCCGGAAGCCAAGAAATAGGGCGCGAGATAATATCGCTGTAGAAACGATTAATCAACCCAGCAGCACACTAGCTGCTGGGTTTGACGCAAATCACACTCAGCCTTGGCGCTGTTTGTGACGCGGTTCCGCGCTGCAGATCACTCGTACGACGCCTTCGCGACGGATGATCTTGCAGTTACGGCACAGCTTTTTCACCGATGCACGAACTTTCATTACCGACTCCTCGAACCTTAAGGGGCGTATCAGCGCAGCAAACCGCTGCCGCCGTAGCCTTTCAGGTTGGCTTTCTTCATCAGGGATTCGTACTGGTGCGAAACGAGGTGCGATTGTACTTGGGACATGAAGTCCATCACAACCACTACCACAATCAGCAACGAGGTCCCGCCAAGGTAGAACGGCACATTTGCTGCCACCACCAGGAACTGGGGCAGAAGGCAGACGGCCATCATGTATAGAGCACCGAACATGGTCAAACGGGTCAGAACGCCATCGATATAGCGCGCCGACTGCTCACCAGGACGGATACCCGGAATAAAGGCACCGGACTTCTTCAGGTTTTCCGCTACGTCTTTCGGGTTGAACATCAACGCTGTGTAGAAGAAGCAGAAGAAAATGATCCCTGCACTAAACAGCAGAATGTTCAACGGCTGACCAGGAGCGATCGACTGCGAGATGTCCTGCAGCCAGCCCATACCTTCGGACTGACCGAACCAGGCACCCAGCGAAGCCGGGAACAGCAAAATGCTGCTCGCGAAAATGGCCGGGATAACCCCCGCCATGTTCACTTTCAGCGGCAAGTGGCTGGTCTGCGCAGCAAAAACCTTGCGGCCCTGCTGACGCTTGGCGTAGTGAACGGCGATACGACGCTGACCACGCTCAATGAACACCACGAAACCGATAATCGCTACTGCCAGCAAACCGATTGCGACCAGGGCGAAAATGTTGATATCGCCTGTGCGTGCAGACTCGAAAGACTGCCCGATTGCTCTCGGAAGACCGGCAACGATACCTGCGAAGATCAACATCGAGATACCGTTGCCCACACCGCGCTCGGTGATCTGCTCGCCCAGCCACATCATGAACATCGCGCCAGCCACGAACGTGGAGACGGCGACGACATGGAAGCCCAGCCCTGCAGAAAACGCCACGCCCTGGTTGGCCAGGCCAATGGACATGCCAATGGCTTGAACCAGTGCCAGGATAACGGTGCCGTAGCGGGTGTACTGGCTGATCTTGCGACGGCCAGCTTCACCTTCCTTCTTCAACTGCTCCAGTTGCGGGCTGACCGCCGTCATCAGCTGCATGATGATCGATGCCGAGATGTACGGCATGATCCCCAGTGCAAAGATGCTCATGCGCTCAAGCGCGCCACCGGAAAACATGTTGAACAAGCTAAGAATGGTCCCCTCATTCTGCCGAAACAGATCCGCCAGACGGTCCGGATTGATGCCGGGAACCGGGATATGCGCACCTATCCGATAGACGATGATCGCCATGAACAGAAAGCGCAGACGAGCCCAGAGTTCCGACATCCCGCCCTTACCGAGCGAAGAGAGAGCACCTTGCTTAGCCATTTATTCCTCGAATTTGCCGCCAGCTGCTTCGATAGCCGCACGCGCACCCTTGGTGGCTGCGATGCCCTTGATGGTGACTGCGCGAGTAACTTCGCCAGACAGCATGATTTTCACACGCTGAATGTGCTGGTTGATCACGTTGGCATCCTTCAGGGATTGCACGGAGATCACGTCGCCTTCCACTTTGGCCAGCTCGGACAGACGCACTTCTGCGCGGTCCATGGCTTTCAGGGAAACGAAGCCGAATTTCGGCAGACGACGGTGCAGCGGCTGTTGACCGCCTTCGAAGCCAGGAGCGATCGAACCACCCGAACGGGAGGTCTGACCTTTGTGGCCACGGCCGCCGGTCTTACCCAGACCGCTACCGATACCACGACCTGGACGATGCTTTTCGCGACGGGAACCCGGCGCTGGACTCAGATCATTGAGTTTCATCGATTAGCCCTCGACCTTCAGCATGTAGTAAGCCTTGTTGATCATCCCGCGGTTCTCGGGAGTATCCTGGACTTCTACAGTGTGACCGATGCGACGCAGACCCAGACCCTTAACGCACAGTTTGTGGTTAGGGATGCGGCCCGAGACGCTCTTGATCAGCGTTACTTTTACGGTTGCCATGATCAGAAGATCTCCTCGACGCTCTTGCCGCGCTTGGCAGCAATGGATTCAGGAGATTGCATGGCTTTCAGACCCTTGAAGGTGGCGTAAACCACGTTCACTGGGTTGGTCGAACCGTAGCACTTGGCCAGAACGTTCTGAACACCAGCAACTTCCAGGACAGCACGCATTGCACCGCCGGCGATGATACCGGTACCTTCCGAAGCAGGCTGCATGTAAACCTTCGAGGCGCCGTGGGCAGCCTTGGTGGCGTACTGCAGGGTGGTGCCCTTCAGGTCAACCTGGATCATGTTGCGACGAGCAGCTTCCATGGCTTTCTGAATCGCGGCAGGTACTTCGCGCG
This sequence comes from Pseudomonas sp. 8_5_2, assembly GCF_059295255.1. NCBI lineage: Bacteria > Pseudomonadati > Pseudomonadota > Gammaproteobacteria > Pseudomonadales > Pseudomonadaceae > Pseudomonas > Pseudomonas sp. 8_5_2. Next base: position 551,619 of record NZ_CM181238.1, on the reverse strand, counting down.
ACTTGCCACGGCCGAAGCCAACACGGCCCTTACCATCACCTACCACGGTCAGCGCGGTGAAGGTGAAGATACGGCCGCCTTTTACGGTTTTGGCAACGCGGTTAACTTGAACCAGCTTCTCGATGTAGCCTTCGTCGCGCTTTTGATCGTTATTTGCCATAACTTAGAACTCCAGCCCGCCTTCACGAGCAGCATCAGCCAGCGCTTTGACGCGGCCATGGTACTTGAAGCCGGAACGGTCAAAGGCAACTTGAGATACACCGGCGGCTTTCGCACGCTCAGCTACCAGCTTGCCAACCTTAGTGGCCGCGTCGATGTTGCCGGTGGCGCCATCACGCAGGTCTTTGTCCAAGGTCGAGGCGCTTGCCAGAACCTTGCTGCCGTCGGCCGAAATGACCTGGGCGTAGATGTGCTGCGAGGAGCGGAACACGCACAGGCGCACGACTTCGAGTTCGTGCATCTTGAGACGTGCTTTGCGAGCGCGACGCAGTCGAATAACTTTTTTGTCGGTCATTTGCTAGGCCCTACTTCTTCTTGGCTTCTTTACGACGGACTACTTCGTCCGCGTAACGCACACCCTTGCCTTTGTAAGGCTCTGGTGGACGGAAGTCGCGGATTTCAGCGGCCACCTGACCTACCAGCTGCTTGTCGATACCCTTGATCAGGATGTCGGTCTGGCTAGGTGTTTCAGCGGTGATACCGGCTGGCAGTTCGTAGTCCACTGGATGCGAGAAGCCCAGAGCCAGGTTCAGGACGGTGCCTTTAGCCTGCGCCTTGTAACCAACACCGACCAGCTGGAGCTTACGCTCGAAGCCTTGGCTTACGCCTTGGACCATGTTGTTGACCAGGGCACGGGTAGTACCGGCCATAGCACGAGCTTGCTGATCACCGTTGCGAGCGACGAAACGGAGTTCGCCGGAGACTTCGGAGACTTCAACAGACGAGTGAACGTTCAGTTCGAGAGTGCCCTTGGCACCCTTCACCGAAAGCTGCTGACCGGCGAATTTGACTTCGACGCCTGCTGGCAGCTTAACGGGGTTCTTAGCGACGCGAGACATGCCTATCTCCCCTTAGAACACTGTGCACAGAACTTCGCCGCCGACACCGGCAGCGCGCGCAGCGCGGTCAGTCATCACACCTTTGTTGGTGGAGACGATAGACACGCCCAGGCCGCCACGTACTTTCGGCAGGTCTGTAACGGCCTTGTACTGGCGCAGGCCAGGACGGCTGGAGCGCTTCAGCTCCTCGATGACCGGACGGCCTTCGAAGTACTTGAGCTCGATCGACAGAGAAGGCTTGGCCTCACCAGTAACCTGGTAACCGGCAATGTAACCTTCGTCTTTCAGAACTTTGGCAACCGCGACCTTCAGGGTAGAGGAAGGCATGCTTACGACGGACTTTTCAGCCATCTGGGCATTACGGATGCGAGTTAGCATGTCCGCTAACGGGTCCTGCATACTCATGGGCTAGATGCTCCTGATACAAGAATTATTAGCCTTGCGGCTATCACAACCACCCGAGCGGACAGGGTTAAACCCCAGGCTCAGGTGAGCCGGTCATTCTAGACACAAGGTAGAAACGAAACAAGCCCCATATAGGGGCTTGTTTGTTGGCGAGATCACCGGCGGTCGGAAGATTGCTCTCCTTACGCCGGAATCACACCTGCAGCGATTACCAGGAGGCCTTGACCAGACCTGGTACGTCACCACGCATTGCAGCTTGACGCAGCATGTTACGGCCCAGGCCGAACTTACGGTATACACCGTGAGGACGACCGGTCAGGCGGCAACGGTTGCGCAGACGCGCAGCGCTGGCATCACGTGGCTGCTTCTGCAGCGCAACAACGGCAGCGAAACGCTCTTCAGGAGAGGCGTTCACGTTGACGATGGTCGCTTTCAGCTCAGCACGCTTTTTGGCGAACTTGGCTACCGTGAGCTGACGCTTCAGCTCGCGGTTTTTCATGCTCTTCTTGGCCATTTTCCTACTCCAATCAGTTGCGGAACGGGAATTTGAATGCACGCAGCAGAGCGCGGCCTTCGTCATCCGAACGAGCAGTGGTGGTCAGGGTGATGTCCAAACCGCGCAGAGCATCGATCTTGTCGTAATCGATTTCCGGGAAGATGATCTGCTCTTTCACGCCCATGCTGTAGTTGCCACGGCCATCGAAGGACTTGGCATTCAGGCCGCGGAAGTCGCGGACCCGAGGCAGGGAGATCGCCAGCAGGCGGTCCAGGAATTCGTACATCTTGTCGCTACGCAGGGTCACCTTGACGCCGATCGGCCATCCTTCGCGGACTTTGAAGCCAGCGATGGATTTACGAGCGAAAGTCACGACCGGCTTTTGACCGGTGATCTTTTCCAGGTCGGCAACAGCGTGCTCGATGACTTTCTTGTCGCCGATCGCTTCGCCCAGACCCATGTTCAGGGTGATTTTGGTAACGCGCGGAACTTCCATCACGTTCGACAGCTTAAGTTCTTCCTTAAGCTTGGGAGCGATCTCGTTCCGGTAAATCTCTTTCAGTCGTGCCATGGTCTTCTACCTAGCAGTGTTCAAGCATCAACCGCTTTTTGGGTCGACTTGAAGACACGAATTTTCTTACCGTCTTCTACTTTGAAACCAACGCGGTCAGCCTTGTTGGTTTCGCCGTTGAAGATGGCAACGTTGGAAGCGTGCAGAGGCGCTTCTTTCTCGACGATACCGCCCTGAACGCCCGCCATCGGGTTAGGCTTGGTATGACGCTTGACCAGGTTCACACCACCGATGACCAGACGGTCATCAGCGAGAACCTTCAGCACCTTACCGCGCTTACCTTTGTCTTTGCCGGCGATCACGATGATCTCGTCGTCACGACGAATCTTTTGCATGTCGGATCTCCTTACAGCACTTCAGGGGCGAGCGAGACGATCTTCATGAACTTCTCAGTACGAAGTTCACGGGTCACTGGCCCGAAGATGCGAGTGCCGATCGGCTCTTGCTTGTTGTTCAGCAGAACAGCAGCGTTGCCGTCGAAACGAATGATGGAACCGTCAGCGCGACGGACACCGTGACGGGTGCGCACGACAACAGCAGTCATCACTTGGCCTTTTTTGACCTTACCGCGCGGAATTGCTTCCTTGACGGTAACCTTGATGATGTCACCGATGCCGGCGTAACGGCGGTGCGAACCGCCGAGCACCTTGATGCACATGACGCGACGAGCGCCGCTGTTATCGGCCACATCGAGCATGGATTGAGTCTGAATCATAAAATTTCTCCGACCCCTAGCCCTTAGACTTCAACAGCGCGTTCGAGGACTTCAACCAGTGCCCAGGACTTGGTCTTGGCCAGCGGACGGGTTTCGGTAATCGAAACTTTGTCGCCGATCTTGCACTGGTTGGTTTCGTCGTGCGCGTGCAGCTTAGTCGAACGCTTAACGTATTTACCGTAGATCGGGTGCTTTACGCGACGCTCGATCAGTACGGTGATGGTCTTGTCCATTTTGTCGCTGACGACACGGCCAGTCAGCGTACGGACGGTTTTTTCAGCTTCAGCCATGATCACTTACCTGCCTGCTGGTTGAGCACAGTTTTCACGCGAGCGATGTCACGCTTAACTTGCGAGAGCAGGTGCGACTGCCCCAACTGGCCAGTTGCTTTCTGCATGCGCAGATTGAACTGGTCGCGCAGCAGGCCGAGCAGTTGCTCGTTCAGCTGCTGTGCCGATTTTTCACGAAGTTCATTCGCTTTCATCACATCACCGTCCGCTTAACAAAGGAGGTGGCGAGAGGCAGCTTTGCAGCAGCCAGGGCGAAAGCTTCGCGCGCCAGCTCTTCAGAAACACCCTCGATCTCGTACAGGACTTTGCCTGGCTGGATCTGGGCAACCCAGTATTCCACGGAGCCCTTACCTTTACCCATACGAACCTCGAGAGGTTTCTTGGAGATCGGCTTGTCCGGGAACACACGGATCCAGATCTTGCCGCCACGTTTTACGTGACGGGTCAGGGCACGACGTGCCGACTCGATCTGGCGGGCGGTGAGGCGACCGCGAGCAACAGCCTTCAGGGCGAATTCGCCGAAGCTGACTTTGCTACCGCGCAGTGCCAGACCACGGTTGTGGCCAGTCATCTGCTTGCGGAATTTTGTACGCTTTGGTTGCAACATTTGGCGTACCCCTTACTTAGCAGCTTTTTTACGAGGCGCTGGTGCTTGTGGTTTCAGTTCTTCTTGGCGACCACCAATAACTTCGCCTTTGAAGATCCAAACCTTCACACCGATCACACCATAAGTGGTGTGAGCTTCGTAGGTGTTGTAGTCGATATCGGCACGCAGGGTGTGCAGAGGCACACGACCTTCGCGATACCACTCGGTACGAGCAATCTCGGCGCCGCCGAGACGACCGCTCACCTGGATCTTGATGCCCTTGGCACCAATACGCATGGCGTTCTGTACGGCGCGCTTCATGGCGCGACGGAACATTACGCGGCGTTCCAGCTGCTGAGCTACGCTCTGCGCAACCAGCATAGCGTCGAGTTCCGGCTTGCGGATCTCTTCGATGTTGATGTGCACAGGCACACCCATCTGCTTGGTCAGGTCCTGACGCAGTTTCTCAACATCTTCACCTTTCTTGCCGATAACGATACCGGGACGAGCAGTGTGGATGGTGATGCGTGCGGTTTGAGCCGGGCGATGAATATCGATACGGCTTACGGACGCGCTTTTTAGTTTGTCCTGGAGGTACTCACGTGTTTTCAGATCCTTCAACAGGTAATCTGCGTAAGTAGCGCCGTCTGCATACCAGACGGACGTGTGCTCCTTGACGATTCCCAGGCGAATGCCAGTGGGATGTACTTTCTGACCCATCTGATCGACTCCGTTACTTGTCCGCAACCTTGACAGTGATATGGCAAGACCGCTTGACGATGCGATCTGCGCGGCCTTTGGCACGCGGCATGATGCGCTTCAGCGAACGCCCTTCGTTGACGAAGACGGTGGAGACCTTCAGGTCATCAACGTCTGCGCCTTCGTTGTGTTCGGCGTTGGCAACGGCCGACTCGAGGACTTTCTTCATGATTTCAGCGGCTTTTTTGCTGCTGAAGGCCAACAGGTTGAGCGCTTCGCCCACCTTCTTCCCGCGGATCTGGTCGGCGACCAAGCGGGCTTTCTGGGCGGAGATTCGAGCGCCCGACAACTTAGCGGCTACTTCCATTTCCTAACCCCTTAACGCTTGGCTTTCTTGTCAGCCACGTGCCCACGATAAGTGCGGGTACCGGCAAACTCGCCCAGTTTATGGCCGACCATGTCTTCGTTCACGAGAACTGGAACATGCTGGCGACCGTTGTGAACCGCGATGGTCAGACCGACCATTTGTGGCAGGATCATCGAACGACGCGACCAGGTTTTAACTGGTTTGCGATCGTTCTTCTCCACCGCCACTTCGACCTTCTTCAACAGGTGAAGATCGATAAAAGGACCTTTTTTCAGAGAACGTGGCACTGTCGTATCCCTCTAGTTACTTGCGACGACGGACGATCATTTTGTCGGTACGCTTATTACCACGGGTTTTAGCACCCTTGGTTGGGAAGCCCCATGGCGATACCGGATGACGACCACCGGAGGTACGACCTTCACCACCACCATGTGGGTGGTCAACCGGGTTCATGGCAACGCCACGAACGGTTGGGCGAACGCCGCGCCAGCGTTTGGCACCTGCTTTACCCAGCGAACGCAGGCTGTGCTCGGAGTTCGAGACTTCGCCCAGGGTCGCACGGCACTCAGCCAGTACTTTACGCATTTCACCAGAGCGCAGACGCAGGGTCACGTAGACACCTTCGCGAGCGATCAGCTGAGCCGAAGCACCAGCGGAACGAGCGATCTGTGCACCTTTACCCGGCTTCAGTTCGATGCCGTGAATGGTGCTACCCACTGGAATGTTGCGCAGCTGCAGGGAGTTACCGGCCTTGATTGGGGCCAGGGTACCTGCGATCAGCTGGTCGCCAGCGCTCACGCCTTTAGGGGCGATGATGTAGCGACGCTCGCCGTCTGCGTAGCACAGCAGGGCGATGTGAGCAGTACGGTTCGGGTCGTATTCGATACGCTCGACAGTGGCTGGGATGCCATCTTTGTCGTTGCGACGGAAGTCAACCAGACGGTAATGCTGCTTATGACCACCACCAACGTGACGAGTGGTAATGCGGCCATTGTTGTTACGACCACCAGACTTCGATTTTTTCTCGAGCAGCGGTGCGTGAGGAGCGCCTTTGTGCAGCTCCTTGTTGACCACCTTGACCACGAAACGGCGGCCAGGGGAAGTCGGTTTGCATTTAACGATTGCCATGATGCACCCCTTCCTTACTCAGCACTGCTGCTGAAATCGAGATCTTGGCCTGGCTGAAGGGAGACGATCGCCTTCTTCCAGTCATTACGCTTGCCCAGACCACGTGCGGTACGCTTGGTTTTACCCAGAACGTTAACGGTCGACACGTTTTCAACTTTTACGTTGAACAGGCCTTCGACAGCTTTCTTGATTTCCAGCTTGGTTGCGTCGGTAGCAACCTTGAATACGAACTGGCCTTTCTTCTCAGCCAGAACGGTAGCCTTCTCGGAAACGTGCGGGCCAAGGAGGACTTTGAATACGCGTTCCTGGTTCATCCCAGCAGCTCCTCGAATTTCTTCACGGCCGAGACAGTGATCAACACTTTCTCGTATGCGATCAGACTGACCGGGTCGGAACCTTGTACGTCACGTACGTCGACGTGCGGCAGGTTACGAGCAGCCAGGTACAGGTTCTGATCAACAGCGTCGGAAACGATCAGTACGTCGCTCAGACCCATGCCGTTCAGCTTGTTCAGCAGATCTTTGGTTTTCGGCGCTTCGACAGCGAAGTCCTGAACCACGACCAGACGGTCGCTACGCACCAGCTCAGCGAGGATGGAGCGCAGGGCTGCGCGGTACATCTTCTTGTTGAGCTTTTGCGAGTGATCTTGAGGGCGAGCCGCGAAGGTTACACCACCGCCACGCCAGATCGGACCACGAGTGGTACCAGCACGAGCACGGCCAGTACCCTTCTGACGCCATGGGCGCTTACCGCCACCAGCCACGTCGGAACGGGTCTTCTGCTGCTTGGTACCTTGACGGCCGCCGGCCATGTAGGCCACGACTGCTTGGTGAACCAGCGTCTCGTTGAATTCGCCACCGAAAGTCAGTTCGGAAACTTCGATCGCCTGAGCGTCATTTACATTAAGTTGCATGTCAGTTTCCCCTTAACCGCGAGCCTTGACAGCTGGACGTACAACCACGTCGCCGCCAGTAGCGCCTGGAACGGCACCCTTGACGAGCAGCAGGTTGCGCTCAGCGTCTACGCGAACTACTTCCAGGGACTGAACAGTCACGCGCTCGGCGCCCATGTGACCGGACATTTTCTTGCCCTTGAACACACGACCAGGAGTCTGGCACTGGCCGATGGAACCAGGAACACGGTGCGACACGGAGTTACCGTGGGTGTTGTCCTGACCACGGAAGTTCCAGCGCTTGATGGTACCGGCGAAGCCTTTACCTTTCGACTGACCAGTAACGTCTACCAGCTGGCCTTCAGTGAAGAGTTCAGCTTTGATCGAGTCGCCAGCCTGGAACTCGCCTTCTTCAAGACGGAACTCCCAGACACCGCGACCAGCGGCAACGTTAGCCTTGGCGAAGTGACCTGCCTGAGCGGCAGTCACGCGAGAAGCACGACGCTCGCCGACAGTGACTTGCACTGCACGGTAGCCATCGGTTTCTTCAGTTTTGAACTGGGTGACGCGATTCGGCTCGATCTCGATGACCGTGACCGGAATGGAGACACCTTCTTCGGTGAAAATGCGGGTCATACCGCACTTGCGACCGACTACACCAATAGTCATGTTGTAACCTCATGAGTGTACGGGGCTTTCACCCGCTATGGCCGCCCATTTCAGAGCGTTACACGGACAAGACCGAAGTCTTAGCCGAGGCTGATCTGCACTTCCACACCTGCCGCCAGATCAAGCTTCATCAGCGCGTCAACGGTTTTATCCGTTGGCTGGACGATGTCCAGAACACGCTTATGAGTGCGGATCTCGTACTGGTCACGCGCGTCTTTGTTGACGTGCGGGGAAACCAGAACGGTGAAACGCTCTTTGCGGGTAGGCAGTGGAATTGGACCACGCACTTGTGCACCAGTACGTTTCGCGGTTTCCACGATTTCCTGGGTGGATTGGTCGATCAGGCGATGGTCGAAAGCCTTCAACCTGATTCGGATTTGCTGATTTTGCATTGGATTTCAGACTCCAGGCTGTTCCCAACGGACGCACTACGCCCGCTAAAAGGAGGCGTGATTCTATAGACGCCTCAATTTAGTGTCAACCGAATAAAAAAAACCCCCGCTGAGCGGGGGTTTTTTTCAACCGATCGAGTGATTACTCGACGATTTTGGCCACGACGCCGGCGCCGACGGTACGACCGCCTTCACGAATGGCGAAACGCAGACCGTCTTCCATTGCGATGGTCTTGATCAGGGTGACAACCATTTGGATGTTGTCGCCTGGCATTACCATTTCAACGCCTTCCGGCAGTTCGCAGTTACCGGTCACGTCAGTGGTACGGAAGTAGAACTGAGGACGGTAGCCTTTGAAGAACGGAGTGTGACGACCGCCTTCTTCCTTCGACAGAACGTAGACTTCGGCAACGAACTTGGTGTGCGGCTTGACCGAACCTGGCTTGACCAGAACCTGGCCACGCTCAACGTCGTCACGCTTGGTACCACGCAGCAGAACGCCGCAGTTCTCGCCAGCACGACCTTCGTCCAGCAGCTTGCGGAACATCTCAACACCGGTGCAGGTGGTGGTGGTGGTGTCACGCAGACCAACGATTTCCAGCGGATCCTGAACGCGGACGATACCACGCTCGATACGACCGGTAACAACGGTACCACGACCCGAGATCGAGAATACGTCTTCGATCGGCATCAGGAACGGCTGGTCGATGGCACGAACTGGCTCTGGGATGTAGCTGTCCAGAGTTTCGACCAGTTTACGAACGGCAGTGGTGCCCATTTCGTTGTCGTCTTTGCCTTCCAGGGCCATACGAGCCGAACCGATGATGATCGGGGTGTCGTCGCCTGGGAAGTCGTAGGTGGACAGCAGGTCGCGAACTTCCATCTCGACCAGTTCCAGCAGCTCAGCGTCGTCTACCAGGTCAGCCTTGTTCAGGAAGACCACGATGTACGGAACGCCAACCTGACGGGACAGCAGGATGTGCTCACGGGTTTGTGGCATCGGACCATCGGCGGCCGAGCAAACCAGGATCGCGCCATCCATCTGGGCAGCACCGGTGATCATGTTCTTCACGTAGTCAGCGTGACCTGGGCAGTCGACGTGAGCGTAGTGACGAATGGTCGAGTTGTATTCGACGTGAGCGGTGTTGATGGTAATACCGCGCGCTTTCTCTTCCGGAGCCGAGTCGATCTTGTCGAAGTCGACGATTGCGGAACCGAAAACTTCGGAGCAAACGCGAGTCAGAGCTGCGGTCAGAGTGGTCTTACCGTGGTCAACGTGGCCGATAGTGCCGACGTTAACGTGGGGAAGGGAACGATCAAATTTTTCTTTAGCCACGACAGTGAACCTCTTGCCTAAAGGGGATTAGCCTTGTTTTTTAACGAGTGCTTCGACGATGTTCGACGGAGCTTCGGCGTATTTGGAGAATTCCATGGAGTAGCTCGCGCGACCCTGAGACATGGAACGAACGTCGGTCGCATAACCGAACATCTCTCCGAGCGGTACTTCAGCACGAACGACGCGGCCGGAGACCGAATCATCCATACCCTGAACCAGACCACGACGACGGTTCAGGTCACCCATCACGTCACCCAGGTAGTCTTCCGGGGTTACAACTTCGACCTTCATGATCGGCTCGAGAACCACGCCGCCGCCCTTCTGGGCCAGCTGCTTGGTTGCCATCGAAGCAGCGATTTTGAACGCCATTTCGTTGGAGTCGACATCGTGGTACGAACCGTCGAATACCGTGGCCTTCAGGCCGATCAGAGGATAGCCGGCAACAACGCCGTTCTTCATCTGCTCTTCGATACCCTTCTGGATCGGGGCGATGAATTCCTTAGGAATCACACCACCAACGACTTCGTTGGAGAACACCAGACCTTCGGTGATGTTGCCTTTGTCGTCCTGATCTGGCTCCGAGAAACGGATCCAGCAGTGACCGAACTGACCACGACCACCCGACTGACGAACGAACTTGCCTTCGATTTCGACGTTGGACTTGGTGATCTTCTCGCGGTACGAAACCTGCGGCTTGCCGATGTTGGCCTCGACGTTGAACTCGCGCTTCATGCGGTCAACGAGGATGTCCAGGTGCAGCTCACCCATACCGGAGATGATGGTCTGGCCGGTTTCTTCGTCGGTCTTGACGCGGAACGAAGGGTCTTCCTGAGCCAGCTTGCCCAGTGCGATACCCATCTTTTCCTGGTCTTGCTTGGTCTTCGGCTCTACAGCTACCGAGATCACAGGCTCCGGGAAGTCCATACGCTCGAGGATGATCGGCTTGTCGGCGTTGCACAGGGTGTCACCGGTGGTGACGTCCTTCATGCCGATCAGAGCAGCGATGTCGCCTGCCAGTACTTCTTTGATTTCTTCACGCTGGTTGGCGTGCATCTGCACCATACGACCAACGCGCTCTTTCTTGCCTTTGACCGAGTTGATCACCGAGTCGCCGGACTGCAGCATACCCGAGTAAACACGGACGAAGGTCAGAGTACCAACGAACGGGTCGGTGGCAATCTTGAACGCCAGAGCCGAGAACGGCTCGTTGTCGTCGGCATGACGCTCGTCGTAGTCGGCCTCGACCAGCTCATCCTTCGGCTTCTCGATCAGGTCAGGGTGGATACCCTTGATCGCAGGAATCTCGGTAGGAGCAGGCAGGAAGTCGATGACGGCGTCGAGAACCAGGGGAACGCCCTTGTTCTTGAAGGACGAACCGCAGACAGCCGGAACGATCTCGCTGGCCAGGGTGCGCGCGCGCAGACCGGCTTTGATCTCTTCGACGGTCAGCTCTTCGCCTTCCAGGTACTTGTTCATCAGCTCTTCGCTGGACTCGGCAGCCGCTTCGACCATGTTCGCGCGCCATTTTTCGGCCAGCTCGAGCATGTCCGCAGGAATTTCTTCCTCACGGTAGGTGGTGCCTTTGTCGTCGTCGTTCCAGTAGATAGCCTTCATCTTGATCAGGTCGACCTGACCCTGGAAGTTATCTTCCGAACCGATGGCCAGCTGAACAGGAACCGGGGTGTGACCCAGACGGTTCTTGATCTGACCAACAACGCGCAGGAAGTCGGCACCGGCACGGTCCATCTTGTTCACGTAAACAACACGTGGAACGCCGTACTTGTTGGCCTGACGCCATACGGTTTCGGACTGCGGCTCAACGCCGGAGGTACCGCAGAACACAACGACCGCGCCGTCGAGTACACGCAGCGAACGCTCTACTTCAATGGTGAAGTCAACGTGGCCGGGGGTATCGATGACGTTTACGCGGTAGTTGTCGTACTGACCAACGGAACCTTTCCAGAAGGTAGTAACGGCAGCGGAGGTAATGGTGATACCCCGCTCCTGCTCCTGCACCATCCAGTCGGTGGTCGCGGCGCCGTCATGCACCTCGCCCATCTTGTGGCTCAGACCTGTGTAGAACAGGATCCGCTCGGTAGTGGTGGTCTTGCCCGCGTCAACGTGGGCACAGATACCAATGTTACGGTAGCGGTTAATTGCTGTAGTACGAGCCATAAAGCCCTCGCAAAATGATTGATGCTTGAATTAGAAGCGGTAGTGCGAGAACGCTTTGTTGGCTTCAGCCATACGGTGAACGTCTTCACGCTTCTTGACTGCAGCACCCTTGCCTTCAGCAGCATCCAGCAGTTCGCCGGCCAGGCGCAGAGCCATCGACTTCTCGCCGCGCTTGCGGGCGTAGTCTACGAGCCAGCGCATTGCCAGAGCGTTACGACGGGATGGACGAACTTCAACCGGAACCTGGTAAGTGGCACCGCCGACACGACGGGACTTTACTTCGACCAGCGGAGCGATGGCGTCGAGAGCTTTCTCGAAGATTTCCAGGGGGTCGCTGTTCTTGCGCTCTTTGACCTTGTCCAGGGCACCGTAAACGATGCGCTCGGCCACGGCCTTCTTGCCGCTTTCCATCACGTGGTTCATGAACTTGGCGAGGATTTGGGATCCGTATTTAGGATCGTCCAGAATCTCACGTTTTGCTGCTACACGACGTCTTGGCATGATAAGCCCTCAAACGGTCTTCAGGTTAGCCCGGGACCTGGGTCTACGACCCCCGCCCGACCTTACTCTTATCGACTCAAAAAAATGGATGTGTGCAAACGGCCGATTACTTCGGACGCTTGGTACCGTACTTCGAACGACCCTGGTTACGGCCTTTGACGCCCGAAGTATCCAGAGAGCCGCGAACGGTGTGGTAACGAACACCTGGCAAGTCTTTTACACGGCCGCCACGGATCAGGACGACGCTGTGCTCTTGCAGGTTGTGGCCTTCACCGCCGATGTACGAGGAAACCTCGAAACCGTTGGTCAGACGCACACGGCATACTTTACGCAGTGCCGAGTTAGGTTTTTTCGGCGTGGTGGTGTACACACGGGTGCACACGCCACGACGTTGCGGGCAGTTCTGCAGCGCAGGAACGTCGGACTTCTCGACCGAACGCTTACGCGGCTGACGTACCAGCTGGTTGATAGTTGCCATCTACTAGCTCCACTGATTGTCTTGCGACTCTATTGTCTTGCAAGAAAGCCAAAAATTGACGAGACGGAGCCTCACCAAATTTAAGGGTACAAAAGTCTACGGAGGATCTTGCACCCAGTCAAGACGAGGCCCCGGCCCTCCTCGCCCGATCATCGGCAACATTGTGTGTCGTCGATGACCGTTCGAGGGTTGCCGGGGCCCTGCCCTGTACTTAGTTACCGCTGGAATTCAGCGCTTCGGTCAGTGCAGCTTCGACCTCACTAGCGCTCACACGCAGCGGTTTGTCGGCTTCACGGCGACGCTTGCGCTCGCTGTGGTAAGCCAGACCGGTACCGGCCGGGATCAGACGACCCACGACCACGTTCTCTTTCAGGCCGCGCAGGTAGTCGCGCTTGCCGGTTACCGCCGCTTCGGTCAGTACGCGGGTGGTTTCCTGGAAGGAAGCCGCGGAGATGAACGATTCGGTCGACAGCGACGCCTTGGTGATACCCAGCAGCACACGGGTGAACTTGGAGATGAACTTGTCATCGCCGGCGAGACGCTCGTTCTCCACCAGTACGTGGGTCAGTTCCATCTGGTCGCCCTTGATGAAGCTGGAATCACCCGACTCCGAGATCTCGACCTTGCGCAGCATCTGACGCAGGATGGTCTCGATGTGCTTGTCGTTGATCTTAACGCCTTGCAGACGGTAAACGTCCTGGATCTCGTTGACGATGTACTTCGCCAGCGCGCTCACACCCAGCAAACGCAGGATGTCGTGCGGATCGCTCGGGCCGTCGGAGATGACTTCGCCGCGGTTTACCTGTTCGCCTTCGAAGACGTTCAGGTGGCGCCACTTAGGAATCAGCTCTTCGTACGGATCGCTACCGTCGGTCGGAGTGATGACCAGACGGCGCTTGCCCTTGGTCTCTTTACCGAACGCGATGGTGCCGCTGACTTCAGCCAGAATCGAGGCTTCTTTCGGACGGCGTGCTTCGAACAAGTCGGCAACACGTGGCAGACCACCGGTGATGTCACGGGTTTTCGACGTTTCTTGCGGGATACGCGCAATTACGTCACCAACACCGATCTGTGCACCGTCAGCCACACCTACCAAGGCGTTGGCTGGCAGGAAGTACTGAGCAGGTACATCGGTACCTGGCAGGTACAGGTCCTTGCCATTGGCATCGACCATCTTGATAGCCGGACGGATTTCCTTGCCTGCGGCAGGGCGATCCTTGACGTCCAGTACTTCAATGTTGGTCAAACCAGTCAATTCGTCAGTCTGACGCTTGATGGTGATGTTTTCTTCCATGCCCACGAAGGTCACGGTACCTTTCAGCTCGGTAACGATCGGGTGGGTGTGCGGGTCCCACTTGGCGACGATGGCGCCAGCTTCGACCTTTTCACCTTCCTTGACCGAAATTACCGCACCGTAAGGCAGCTTGTAACGCTCACGCTCACGACCGAATTCGTCGGCGATGGCCAACTCGCCCGAACGCGATACGGCAACCAGGTTGCCATCGGCACGTACTACCTGCTTCAGGTTGTGCAGACGAACCATACCGCCGTTCTTCACCTGGACGCTGTCGGCAGCCGAGGTACGGCTTGCAGCACCACCGATGTGGAACGTACGCATGGTCAGCTGGGTACCCGGCTCACCGATCGACTGGGCAGCGATAACGCCGACAGCTTCACCGATGTTCACCTGGTGACCGCGAGCCAGGTCACGACCGTAGCACTTGGCGCAGATACCGAAGCGGGTTTCGCAGTTGATCGGCGAACGCACGATCACTTCGTCGATGCTGTTCAGCTCGATGAATTCGACCCACTGCTCATCAACCAGGGTACCGGCCGGAACGATAACGTCCTCGGTGCCTGGCTTGAACACGTCACGGGCGATGACACGACCCAGTACACGCTCACCCAGCGGCTCTACAACGTCGCCGCCTTCGATGTGCGGGGTCATCAACAGGCCATGGTCGGTGCCGCAGTCGATCTCGGTAACCACCAGATCCTGGGCAACGTCTACCAGACGACGAGTCAGGTAACCGGAGTTGGCGGTCTTCAGTGCGGTATCCGCCAGACCTTTACGAGCACCGTGAGTCGAGATGAAGTACTGAAGCACGCTCAAGCCTTCACGGAAGTTCGCGGTGATCGGCGTCTCGATGATGGAGCCGTCCGGCTTGGCCATCAGGCCACGCATACCGGCCAACTGACGGATCTGTGCTGCGGAACCACGGGCACCGGAGTCAGCCATCATGTACATCGAGTTGAAGGACTCTTGCTCGACTTCTTTGCCTTCGCGGTCGATGACCTTCTCTTTCGAGAGGTTGGCCATCATCGCCTTGGAAACTTCGTCGTTCGCCTTCGACCACAAGTCGATGACCTTGTTGTACTTCTCGCCCTGGGTTACCAGGCCGGAGGCGTACTGGCTCTCGATTTCCTTCACTTCATCGGTGGCGCTGTTGATGATGCGGGCTTTTTCATCAGGGATGACGAAGTCATTCACACCGATGGAAACGCCGGAAATGGTCGAGTAGGCAAAGCCGGTGTACATCAGCTGGTCGGCGAAGATAACGGTCTCTTTCAGACCAACCACGCGGTAGCACTGGTTGATCAGCTTGGAGATCGCCTTTTTCTTCATCGGCTGGTTGACGACATCGTATGGCAGGCCTGCCGGTACAACCTGGAACAGCAGCGCACGGCCGACGGTGGTGTCGACGATACGGGTGTTCTTGGTCGAGGAACCATCACGGTCATTCACGGTTTCGTTGATACGAACCTTGATTTTCGCGTGCAGGGCAGCTTCGCCGGCGCGGAATACGCGGTCGACTTCCTGCAGGTCGGCGAACACGCGACCTTCGCCCTTGGCGTTGATGGCTTCACGGGTCATGTAGTACAGACCCAGTACCACGTCCTGCGAAGGAACGATGATTGGCTCACCGTTGGCTGGCGACAGGATGTTGTTGGTCGACATCATCAGCGCGCGCGCTTCAAGCTGGGCTTCCAGCGTCAGCGGCACGTGAACGGCCATCTGGTCACCGTCGAAGTCGGCGTTGTACGCGGCGCAGACCAGCGGGTGCAGCTGAATGGCCTTACCTTCGATCAGAACCGGTTCAAAGGCCTGGATACCCAGACGGTGCAGGGTCGGTGCACGGTTGAGCAGCACGGGGTGTTCGCGGATCACCTCGGCGAGCACGTCCCACACCTCTGGCAGCTCGCGCTCGACCATCTTCTTGGCAGCCTTGATGGTGGTCGCCAGACCACGCATTTCCAGCTTGCCGAAAATGAACGGCTTGAACAGCTCGAGGGCCATCTTCTTCGGCAGACCGCACTGGTGCAGACGCAGGGTCGGGCCTACGGTAATTACCGAACGGCCGGAGTAATCCACGCGCTTACCGAGCAAGTTCTGACGGAAGCGACCTTGCTTACCTTTGATCATGTCAGCCAGGGACTTCAGCGGACGCTTGTTCGAGCCAGTGATGGCGCGACCGCGACGGCCGTTGTCCAGCAGGGCGTCGACCGCTTCCTGCAGCATGCGCTTTTCGTTGCGCACGATGATGTCCGGCGCCGACAGATCGAGCAGGCGCTTCAGACGGTTGTTACGGTTGATCACCCGACGATACAGGTCGTTCAGGTCGGAGGTCGCGAAGCGGCCACCATCCAGCGGTACCAGCGGACGCAGGTCCGGCGGCAGCACTGGCAGGACGGTCAGGACCATCCACTCAGGCAGGTTGCCCGAGCCCTGGAAAGCTTCCATCAGCTTCAGGCGCTTGGACAGCTTCTTGATCTTGGTTTCCGAGTTGGTCTGCGGAATTTCTTCGCGCAGGCGACCAATCTCGTGCTCCAGGTCGATAGCGTGCAGCAGCTCGCGGACAGCTTCGGCACCCATGCGGGCATCAAAGTCGTCACCGAACTCTTCCAGCGCTTCGAAGTACTGCTCGTCGTTCAGCAGCTGGCCCTTTTCCAGGGTGGTCATGCCCGGATCGATAACGACGTAGCTCTCGAAGTAGAGCACGCGCTCGATGTCACGCAGGGTCATGTCCATCAGCAGGCCGATACGGGACGGCAGCGACTTCAGGAACCAGATGTGAGCAACCGGCGAGGCCAGTTCGATGTGCGCCATGCGCTCACGACGAACCTTGGCCAGGGCAACTTCAACGCCGCACTTCTCGCAGATCACGCCGCGGTGCTTGAGGCGCTTGTACTTGCCGCACAGGCACTCGTAGTCCTTGACTGGGCCAAAGATCTTGGCGCAGAACAGGCCGTCACGCTCTGGTTTGAACGTACGGTAGTTGATGGTTTCCGGCTTCTTGACTTCACCGAACGACCACGAACGGATCATTTCAGGTGACGCCAGACCGATGCGGATGGCGTCGAACTCTTCGACTTGACCCTGGTTTTTCAGCAAATTCAGTAGGTCTTTCAAGGCCTTTCCTCCTGGCGGAGCAGGGAGTGGGCATTACCGCCCCACTCCCCTTCGCGTCACGTGTTATTCGGTTTCCAGATCGATGTCGATACCGAGCGAACGGATCTCTTTGATCAACACGTTGAAGGACTCGGGCATGCCCGGCTCCATACGGTGATCGCCATCCACGATGTTCTTGTACATCTTGGTACGGCCGTTCACGTCGTCCGACTTCACTGTGAGCATTTCTTGCAGGGTGTATGCCGCGCCGTATGCTTCCAGCGCCCACACTTCCATCTCCCCGAAACGCTGACCACCGAACTGCGCCTTACCACCCAGCGGCTGCTGGGTAACCAGGCTGTAGGAACCAGTGGAACGCGCGTGCATCTTGTCGTCCACCAAGTGGTTCAGCTTGAGCATGTACATGTAACCAACGGTCACAGGACGCTCGAACTTGTTGCCGGTACGGCCATCGAACAGCACCATCTGGCCGCTCTCAGGCAGGTCAGCCAGCTTCAGCATGGCCTTGATCTCGCGCTCCTTGGCACCATCGAAGACCGGGGTAGCCATCGGCACGCCCTTCTTCAGGTTGTGCGCCAGGGCCAGGATCTCTTCGTCGGTGAACTCGTCGAGGTTTTCCTGACGACCGCCGATCTCGTTGTAGACCTCGGTCAGGAACACGCGCAGCTCAGCGGCTTTGCGCTGCTCTTCGATCATGCGGTCGATCTTCTCGCCCAGACCTTTGGCCGCGAGGCCCAGGTGAGTTTCGAGGATCTGACCGACGTTCATACGCGAAGGTACGCCCAGCGGGTTCAGCACGACGTCGACCGGAGTACCGTTGGCATCGTGTGGCATGTCTTCAACCGGCATGATTACCGAGACGACACCCTTGTTACCGTGACGACCGGCCATCTTGTCACCCGGCTGGATGCGACGGCGGATTGCCAGGTAGACCTTGACGATCTTCAGTACGCCCGGTGCCAGGTCATCGCCCTGCTGCAGCTTGCGCTTCTTGTCTTCGAACTTGTCGTCCAGCAGACGGCGACGATCGACGATGTACTGTTGAGCCTTTTCCAGCTGCTCGTTCAGTGCATCTTCGGCCATGCGCAGTTTGAACCACTGGCCGTGCTCCAGACCGTCCAGCACTTCGTCAGTGACCACAGTGCCCTTCTTCAGGCCTGCGCCACCGTCGACCACCTGGCCGTTCAGGGCAGAACGCAGACGCTCGAAGGTTGCGCCTTCGACGATGCGGAACTCTTCGTTGAGGTCCTTGCGGATCTCGTCGAGCTGCATCTTCTCGATGGCCAGGGCGCGGCTGTCGCGTTCTACGCCATCACGGGTGAAGACCTGTACGTCGATGACAGTACCTTTGGTGCCGGTTGGCACGCGCAGGGAGGTGTCCTTAACGTCGCTGGCTTTTTCACCGAAGATCGCACGCAGCAGCTTCTCTTCCGGCGTCAGCTGGGTTTCGCCTTTTGGCGTGACCTTGCCGACCAGGATGTCGCCCGCGCCTACTTCGGCACCCACGTAGACGATACCGGCTTCGTCCAGCTTGTTCAGTGCGGCTTCACCCACGTTCGGGATGTCCGCAGTGATTTCCTCTGGGCCAAGCTTGGTGTCACGCGCCACACAGGTCAGTTCCTGGATGTGGATCGTGGTGAAGCGGTCTTCCTGAACCACACGCTCGGACAGGCAGATGGAGTCTTCGAAGTTGAAGCCGTTCCACGCCATGAACGCGATGCGCATGTTCTGGCCCAGTGCCAGTTCACCCATGTCGGTGGACGGGCCGTCGGCCATGATGTCGCCACGCTGAACCTTGTCACCTTTGCTCACCAGCGGACGCTGGTTGATGCAGGTGTTCTGGTTCGAACGGGTGTACTTGGTCAGGTTGTAGATATCTACACCTGCTTCACCGGTTTCCACTTCGTCGTCGGCAACGCGAACAACCACACGGCTGGCGTCGACCGAGTCGATCACACCACCGCGGCGAGCAACCACGCAGACACCGGAGTCACGGGCAACGTTGCGCTCCATGCCGGTACCTACCAGCGGCTTGTCGGCACGCAGGGTTGGTACAGCCTGACGCTGCATGTTCGAACCCATCAACGCACGGTTGGCGTCGTCGTGCTCAAGGAACGGAATCAGCGAAGCTGCGACAGAAACAACCTGCTTCGGCGAAACGTCCATCAGGGTGACGTCTTCCGGCGCCTTGACGGTGAACTCGTTCAGGTGACGAACAGCTACCAGCTCATCGATCAGCTGCTTCTTCTCGTTCATCGCGGCCGAAGCCTGGGCGATGACGTGATCCGCTTCTTCAATGGCCGACAGGAACACGATGTCATCGCTGACCACGCCTTCCTTCACCACGCGGTACGGGCTTTCCAGGAAGCCGTACTGGTTGGTGCGGGCATAGGCTGCCAGGGAGTTGATCAGACCGATGTTCGGACCTTCAGGGGTCTCGATCGGGCACACGCGGCCATAGTGGGTCGGGTGTACGTCGCGGACTTCGAAGCCTGCACGCTCACGGGTCAGACCGCCCGGGCCGAGTGCGGAGACGCGGCGCTTGTGGGTGATCTCGGAGAGCGGGTTGTTCTGGTCCATGAACTGGGACAGCTGGCTCGAACCGAAGAACTCTTTCACCGCCGCCGCGACCGGCTTGGCGTTGATCAGGTCTTGCGGCATCAGGCCTTCGCTTTCTGCCATCGACAGACGTTCCTTGACCGCGCGCTCAACACGCACCAGGCCAACACGGAACTGGTTCTCGGCCATCTCGCCGACGCAGCGTACGCGACGGTTACCGAGGTGGTCGATGTCGTCGACGATGCCTTTGCCGTTACGGATATCGACCAGGGTCTTCAGAACCTCGACGATATCTTCCTTGCTCAGCACGCCCGAACCTTCGATCTCGGTACGACCGATACGACGGTTGAACTTCATGCGGCCGACGGCAGACAGGTCGTAACGCTCGGCGCTGAAGAACAGGTTGTTGAACAGGGTCTCGGCAGCATCCTTGGTTGGCGGCTCGCCAGGACGCATCATGCGGTAGATTTCGACCAGGGCTTCCAGCTGGTTGCTGGTGGTGTCGATCTTCAGCGTGTCGGAGATGAACGGACCGCAATCGATGTCGTTGGTGTACAGGGTCTCGATACGGACGACCTGAGCCTTGGCGATCTTGATCAGCAGATCGGTGGTCAGCTCGGTGTTGCACTCGGCCAGGATCTCACCAGTCGCCGGGTGCACGATCGCCTTGGCGGTAGTGCGGCCCAGGACGTACTCCATCGGAACGTCCAGCTGCTTGACGCCAGCTTTCTCGATCTGGTTGATGTGGCGCGCGGTGATACGGCGGCCTTGCTCAACGATGACCTTGCCGGTTTCGTCATGGATGTCCATGACTGCAACTTCACCACGCAGACGCTGCGCCACCAGTTCCAGGCTGAGGCTCTCGCCGGAAATGTGGAAGATGTTGGTGGTGTAGAAGGTGTTCAGCACTTCTTCAGTGCTGTAACCCAGGGCACGCAGCAGCACCGAGGCCGGCAGTTTGCGGCGACGGTCGATACGCACGAACACGCAGTCTTTAGGGTCGAACTCGAAGTCCAGCCACGAACCGCGGTAAGGGATGATGCGAGCGGAGTACAGCAGCTTGCCGGAGCTGTGAGTCTTGCCACGGTCGTGGTCGAAGAACACACCAGGCGAACGGTGCAGCTGGGAAACGATCACACGCTCGGTACCGTTGATTACGAAGGTACCGTTCTCAGTCATCAGGGGGATTTCACCCATGTAGACTTCTTGCTCTTTGATGTCCTTGATCGCTTTGTTCGACGATTCCTTGTCGAAGATGATCAGGCGCACCTTGACCCGCAGTGGAACCGCGAAGGTCACGCCACGCAGGACACATTCCTTCACATCGAAGGCGGGTTCGCCCAGGCGATAGCCTACGTACTCCAAGGCAGCATTGCCGGAGTAGCTGATGATCGGGAATACCGATTTGAAGGCCGCGTGCAGGCCGACGTCGCGGAAGTGATCCTTGGATGCTCCCGCTTGCAGGAATTCGCGATACGAATCCAGCTGGATGGCCAGGAGGTAAGGCACATCCATAACGTCCGGCAACTTGCTAAAGTCCTTGCGGATACGTTTTTTCTCAGTGTATGAGTAAGCCATCAGCGTTCCCCAGCTTGGTCACCTGCTTGTTTGGCTTCTCCCGACGGGAGCAGCCAGAAAATCGTGCAAACCCCTTGGTTTGCGCCACCCACATGGGTGTCTTGCAGCTTGTTATCGGGGCCGGCCTGACCGGCCACCAATAACGGAAAAAGGCCGGTGGCATAAGCCACCAGCCATCAGCCCTTTGCTCAACGCTCAGGCTGGCATCGCAAGGTCGAGATTACTTCAGCTCGACTTTAGCGCCTGCTTCTTCCAGCTTCTTCTTGGCGTCTTCAGCGGCTTCTTTCGAAACGCCTTCAGCTACGACCTGAGGAGCGCCGTCGACTTTCTCTTTGGCTTCTTTCAGGCCCAGACCGGTCAGTTCGCGAACGGCTTTAATCACGTTCACTTTCTTCTCGCCAGCTTCCAGCAGAACAACGTTGAACTCAGTCTGCTCTTCAACAACGGCAGCAGCAGCAGCTGGGCCAGCAGCGGCAACAGCAGCGGTCACGCCGAAGGTTTCTTCCATAGCTTTGATCAGCTCAACAACTTCCAGAACGGTTTTCTGGCCGATTGCTTCGATGATTTGTTCGTTAGTCAGGGACATGACTTAAATCCTGTATTGGGGTGACAGCCTACGCAGCCATCAAATTAAACATATGATTTTGAAAGATTTTACGCTGCCTTAGGCAGCAGCAGCTTCTTTCTGGTCGCGAACGGCCGCCAGAGTACGAGCCAGCTTGCTGGTGGCGCCTTGAATCACGCTCATCAGACGTGCGATAGCTTCGTCACGGGTCGGCAAGGTAGCCAGTACATCGATCTGGTTGGCGGCAATGAAATTGCCGTCAAACGCAGCTGCCTTGATCTCGAACTTGTCGTGACCCTTGGCGAACTCTTTGAACAGACGAGCAGCAGCGCCCGGGTGTTCGTTGGAGAAAGCAATCAGGGTCGGGCCTTTGAACGCGTCGTTGAGGATCGAAAATTCGGTGCCTTCAACAGCGCGCTTGAGCAGGGTGTTACGTACGACACGTACGTATACGCCAGCTTCGCGAGCCTCTTTACGGAGTCCGGTCATTGCGCTTACAGTCACACCACGGGCATCAGCCACGACAGCGGACAGAGCGACTTTGGCAGCCTCGTTGACTTCAGCGACGATGGCCTTCTTGTCTTCGAGTTTAATTGCCACGGGTTTACTCCTGGTTTTTACCGTTTCATCTGGCCGAAGCCGGATGTCGTTTTGGTGTCTGATTCGCGAACGAATCGGGAGCACCATCTGCGTGGGCTGGTATTTTAAGGCTTGCGCCACCTACGGTCTTGGATAGCCCCCGCCAGGCAGGGACCCCAATTTTTGCTGGCGGCGCGACAGGTCGCGCCGCCATGTTCTTACACGTCCAGCGAGCTCTGATCGATGACCAGACCTGGGCCCATGGTGGTGCTCAGGGTAACGCGCTTGACGTAGATACCTTTCGAGGAAGCAGGCTTGATACGCTTCAGATCAGCGATCAGGGCTTCAACGTTTTCCTTCAGCTTGCCAGCTTCAAAGCCGATCTTGCCAACGGAGGTATGGATGATACCGTTCTTGTCGGTACGGTAGCGAACCTGACCAGCCTTGGCGTTTTTCACGGCAGTGGCTACGTCTGGGCTAACGGTACCAACTTTCGGGTTAGGCATCAGGCCGCGAGGACCCAGAACCTGACCCAGCTGACCTACAACGCGCATGGCATCAGGCGATGCGATGACGACGTCATAGTTCAGGTCGCCGGCTTTCATTTCGGCAGCCAGATCGTCCATACCTACACGGTCAGCGCCGGCAGCCAGAGCGGCCTCGGCAGCTGGACCCTGGGTGAAGACAGCAACGCGAACGGTCTTGCCAGTGCCGTGTGGCAGCACAGTAGCGCTACGTACGACCTGGTCGGATTTACGCGGGTCAACACCGAGGTTAACGGCGATGTCGTAGGACTCTACGAATTTGGCAGCCGGCAGCGAAGCCAGCAGAGTTGCCGCTTCTTCGAAGTTGTAGGCCTTGCCTGCTTCGATTTTCTCGGCGATTGCCTTTTGACGCTTGGTCAGCTTAGCCATTACACACCCTCCACGTTCAGGCCCATGCTGCGGGCAGAGCCAGCGATGGTGCGTACAGCAGCGTCCAGGTCAGCGGCAGTCAGATCAGCCTGTTTGGCCTTGGCGATATCTTCCAGCTGAGCACGGGTCACGGTACCGACTTTAACGGTGTTCGGACGAGCCGAACCACTGGTCAGGCCAGCAGCTTTCTTCAGCAGAACCGAGGCAGGGGTGCTCTTGGTCTCGAAGGTGAAGCTACGGTCGCTGTAGACAGTGATGATCACAGGAGTCGGCAGGCCGGCTTCTTGACCCTGAGTACGGGCGTTGAAGGCCTTGCAGAATTCCATGATGTTCACACCGTGTTGACCCAGTGCTGGACCAACGGGTGGGCTTGGGTTGGCCTGGCCGGCCTTAACTTGCAGCTTGATGTAAGCCTGAATCTTCTTAGCCATGAGCTACTCCAAAATCGGGTACGAACGCCTGATGGCTCCCCGGATGACTTGCGTTTTATCCCAGTGACGACAAAACCCCGCAGCACACAGGGCTGCGGGGTATGGGATGCTTCGTCCGCCTAGACCTTTTCGACCTGGCTGAACTCGAGCTCCACCGGAGTAGAGCGACCGAAAATGAGCACCGCAACCTGCAGGCGGCTCTTTTCGTAGTTAACCTCTTCGACACTACCGTTGAAGTCAGCGAACGGACCGTCAACGACTCGAACCACTTCACCTGGTTCGAACAGCGTCTTGGGCTTCGGCTTGTCGCTACCGTCGGCAACGCGACGCAGGATAGCCTCGGCTTCTTTATCGGTGATTGGCGCAGGCTTGTCTGCAGTACCACCAATAAAGCCCATCACACGAGGAGTATCCTTGACCAAGTGCCAAGTCCCTTCGTTCATCTCCATCTGGACCAGTACATAGCCAGGGAAGAATTTACGCTCACTCTTGCGCTTCTGGCCGTTGCGCATTTCGACGACTTCTTCGGTCGGAACCAAGATCTCGCCGAAACCGTCTTCCATGCCAGCCAGCTTGACGCGCTCAATCAGGGAGCGCATTACATGCTTCTCGTAACCCGAGTAAGCATGCACAACATACCAACGCTTAGCCACGGGACACCTTTAGCCAACGATCAGGGAGACCGCCCAGCCGAGCAGGGAATCGAGACCCCACAACAGCAGTGCCATAACCAGCACGACAGCCACGACAATCAGCGTGGTCTGGGTGGTTTCCTGGCGGGTCGGCCACACGACTTTACGGATCTCGGTACGAGCTTCCTTCGCCAACGTAAAGAACGACTTGCCCTTCGCAGTCTGCAGAGCTACAAAGCCCGCGACAGCGGCCAGGACGAGAAGTGCGAGAACGCGGTACAGGATAGGAGAGGCGGAGTAGTATTGATTACCCACTACACCAACAACCACCAAAGCCACTACAGCCAGCCACTTGAACAGATCAAAACGCGATTCTTGGGCTTCAGTTTTGGGGGTCATCGAGGAGGATCCTGTAAGAAGAAAGCCATCACACCGAGGTGAAATGGCAGGTCAGGAGGGAATCGAACCCCCAACCTACGGTTTTGGAGACCGTCGCTCTGCCAATTGAGCTACTGACCTGTAACGCTGTATCAGGCCGGCCATTATACCGGCCTGATCAAGTAAATCAACTACTTATTCAATAATTTTTGCTACGACGCCGGCGCCGACGGTACGACCGCCTTCACGGATAGCGAAGCGCAGACCGTCTTCCATTGCGATGGTCTTGATCAGGGTGACAACCATCTGGATGTTGTCACCTGGCATTACCATTTCAACACCTTCCGGCAGTTCGCAGTTACCGGTCACGTCAGTGGTACGGAAGTAGAACTGAGGACGGTAGCCTTTGAAGAACGGCGTGTGACGACCGCCCTCTTCCTTCGACAGGACGTAGACTTCTGCAGTGAACTTGGTGTGCGGCTTGACCGAACCTGGCTTGACCAGAACCTGACCACGTTCAACGTCGTCACGCTTGGTACCACGCAGCAGAACGCCGCAGTTCTCGCCAGCACGACCTTCGTCCAGCAGCTTGCGGAACATCTCAACACCAGTGCAGGTGGTGGTGGTGGTGTCACGCAGACCAACGATTTCCAGCGGATCCTGAACGCGGACGATACCACGCTCGATACGACCGGTAACAACGGTGCCGCGACCCGAGATCGAGAATACGTCTTCGATCGGCATCAGGAACGGCTGATCGATGGCACGAACTGGCTCCGGGATGTAGCTATCCAGAGTTTCTACCAGCTTCTTGACAGCGGTAGTGCCCATTTCGTTGTCGTCTTTGCCTTCCAGGGCCATACGAGCCGAACCGATGATGATCGGGGTGTCGTCGCCTGGGAAGTCGTAGGTGGACAGCAGGTCGCGAACTTCCATCTCGACCAGTTCCAGCAGCTCAGCGTCATCTACCAGGTCAGCCTTGTTCAGGAAGACCACGATGTACGGAACGCCTACCTGACGAGACAGCAGGATGTGCTCACGGGTTTGCGGCATCGGACCATCGGCGGCCGAGCAAACCAGGATCGCGCCGTCCATCTGGGCAGCACCGGTGATCATGTTCTTCACGTAGTCAGCGTGACCTGGGCAGTCGACGTGAGCATAGTGACGAATGGTCGAATTGTATTCGACGTGAGCGGTGTTGATGGTGATACCGCGCGCTTTTTCTTCCGGAGCCGAGTCGATCTTGTCGAACTCAACGATTGCCGAACCGAAAACTTCGGAGCAAACGCGAGTCAGAGCTGCGGTCAGAGTGGTCTTACCGTGGTCAACGTGGCCGATAGTGCCGACGTTAACGTGGGGAAGGGAACGATCAAACTTTTCCTTAGCCATCGATACAATCCTCCGCAGAAGAAATAGTCTTGCGCTGATAAAACAAAGGCAGATATTTTCATATCTGCCTTGTTTGTATGGAGCTCTTGAGCGGATTTGAACCGCTGACCTCACCCTTACCAAGGGTGTGCTCTACCAACTGAGCTACAAGAGCGAAACACTTTGTGCAAAATCCGGCAAACTTGGAGCGGGTAGCGGGAATCGAACCCGCATCATCAGCTTGGAAGGCTGAGGTTCTACCACTAAACTATACCCGCGGAGCTTGCGGCTCTCGCTAAAACTGGTGGAGGGAGAAGGATTCGAACCTTCGAAGCTCTCGCAACGGATTTACAGTCCGTCCCCTTTGGCCGCTCGGGAATCCCTCCAGATGTGGCCGGCATTCTATTTGTCTGCCGTCCTAGTGTCAAGCGTTTTTTTCAAATTTTTTCAATCAAATCTGAAACTTAGCTGCTTTGACACCGCTTCCAGTTCTGCCACCTGAGTGGTGTTCCCTGTGAAGCGGGCGCCATTCTATCAAGCTATTCGCCAGTTGCAATACCCTGGCAGAAAATAATTTTGTGTTTTAAGTCTTTGAAATCATTGGAAAGAGCTGAGAGCACCGTTTGGTCCAGCAAACGCTCGCTTTCTGCGGCAACCTTGAGCCAGCGACCCTCCGCGCCAGGCAACTGTCCCAGCACCGGCAAGGCAGTGATATCCAGGCTCAGCAGGCGCTGACGCAGGGCCTCGAGCTGCCCCTGCCCCAAATCGCCGCCGACTACCAGGCATTCGTCACGGCGCTTGGCAGGTGCAGACGCACCCGTTTCACGCAACAGGCGAATTTCTTGCTGATTCCCCTTGTACAGCGACAGCGGGGCGACTTCCTTGACCTTCAGCGGGGCTTCCTGCTGATGCCACACGTAATAACAGACGTTAAGCACCACCAACAACAGAAACAACCAACGCATAGGCACCTCAATTCAGTGGGCAGGCCATGGCCAGGCCAACAAAAACCAGGTCAGGTACAACACGCGCTTGCGGCAGAGCCTCCCTGACCAGTGGCGCATCACCGCCGGTGAGGAACACCGTGAATTGTTCACCCCATAGCGCACGCGCCTGCTCAAGCTGAGTGCGCGCAAAACCCTGCAGCATCAATACACAACCGCGCTCCACCGCCTCTACAGTCGAACGACCTGGTGACAAGCTGGTCAACGCTCGCTCCGCGGAGGCATCGTCGTAGCGGATACGCCGGGTGT
This sequence comes from Pseudomonas sp. 8_5_2, assembly GCF_059295255.1. Lineage (NCBI taxonomy): Bacteria > Pseudomonadati > Pseudomonadota > Gammaproteobacteria > Pseudomonadales > Pseudomonadaceae > Pseudomonas > Pseudomonas sp. 8_5_2. The sequence goes on along the minus strand of NZ_CM181238.1, from coordinate 524,193 downwards.
GAGTACGCAACTGGCTGCGCATCAATGGCATACCCGGGCAGATGTAGCCGCCCAGATGCTCGCCGTTCGCCGCAACGAAATCCGCCTTGGCAGCCGTACCCAGGTCGATGATCAGGCACGCGCCTTTGGCCAGGTGAAATGCACCCAATGCCGCAAGCCACCGATCCATGCCCAGACGCTGATAATCGTCATAGCCATTATGCACCCCGGCCATTTCCTGAGCAGGCTGCGCCACGCGCGCGTGCACGGCAAACGCTTGCGCGATCAGCGCGCACAGGGCTGCGGTTTCCTCTTCGCTGCGGACACTGACAATACGGCAGCCGGTAAGGCATAGCGAAGCGAGCGCAGCGACTTCCGCCAATAGCGCCTGATCGGAATCGACAATGCCACCGCCTTCAATCACTGCATCAGCGGCATGGATAACCCGCCACTTGATGAAGCTGTTACCGCAATCGAGCTCAAGAATCATCACGCAACCTCAAACTGAGCTCACCACCGCTGAAGCTCTTTTCTACCCCGTCCACTGCAAGGCGCAAACCACCCTGCCCGTCGACGCCAAGAACCTTGCCATCAATATGCGTAGTACCGGCAACCAGCGAGACATTACGCCCCTGCCAGAGATGTGCCTGCTCCCACTCTTCCTGGAATGCGGCAAACCCATAGCGACGATGACGGGCCAATTCGTGCTGTAATTGCTGACTGAGCGATGCAACCAGACGGTTTCGGTCGATTGCCGTACCCACCTCCCTTCGCATCGAGGTCCACTGCTGATCGACCTGGTCGTTGGCCTGCATGTTCACGTTGATGCCAATTCCCAGCACCACATGGCAGACATCGGCGGGATCACCCACCAGTTCCAGCAGAATACCGGTAATCTTCTGCTTGCCAACCAGCACATCATTAGGCCATTTGAGCCCTGCATCCTTCACACCGAACGCCTGCAGGGTGCGCATTACCGCCAGCCCCACCACCAGGCTCAAGCCTTCCAGCTGGCGCATGCCGCCATCAATCCGCAGCACCAGGCTGTAATAAAGATTTTCCGCGAAGGGGCTGACCCATTGCCGGCCACGCCGACCGCGCCCGGCACTCTGGCGCTCAGCCAAGACCAGGAACGGAGCCGCCTGCCCCTCACCGGCGAGCCGGAGGCCCTCGGCGTTGGTCGAATCGATGCTTTCGTAGATGAAAACAGGCCACTGTTCGCCCTCGGCGAAATCAGCGATTGCCTGCGCTTCGAGCAATGCGAGTGGCGCCGCCAGCTGATAGCCACGACCACGAACCTTGTGAATGGTGAGGTTCAGCTCACTTTCCAGATGCTGCAGCTGCTTCCAAACGGCGCTGCGACTCACCCCGAGGGCTGCCCCCAAGGCTTCTCCGGAATGGAACCGGCCATCCTTGAGGAGATTCAACAACTTCAGCATGCCAGTCTCGACTTGGAATAAGGCAGGCATGATAGCCACGGGCTGCTGGCTTGCATAGGAAAAGGGCCGGCAAAACAAGGGCAAACGACCTATGTGGTCCTGGATTTTTGCCTACAAAGACAAAACCCCTACCTGCATGCGCAGATAGGGGTTTTGCGAAATGAATCTTGACGATGACCTACTCTCACATGGGGAGACCCCACACTACCATCGGCGATGCATCGTTTCACTACTGAGTTCGGGATGGGATCAGGTGGTTCCAATGCTCTATGGTCGTCAAGAAATTCTGTAGCCAGAATGTCCAGATGGACAGCCCAGCGAATTCGGATATGTGATAGTTGTGATGCTTTGTGAACAGTGCGAACTTTCGGTTCGTGTCATCTTCACCACCGCAATCTGCATGAGCAAATTGCTTGGGTGTTATATGGTCAAGCCTCACGGGCAATTAGTATTGGTTAGCTCAACGCCTCACAGCGCTTACACACCCAACCTATCAACGTCGTAGTCTTCGACGGCCCTTCAGGGGATTCTAGATCCCAGTGAGATCTCATCTTGAGGCAAGTTTCCCGCTTAGATGCTTTCAGCGGTTATCTCTTCCGAACATAGCTACCCGGCAATGCCACTGGCGTGACAACCGGAACACCAGAGGTTCGTCCACTCCGGTCCTCTCGTACTAGGAGCAGCCCCTCTCAAATCTCAAACGTCCACGGCAGATAGGGACCGAACTGTCTCACGACGTTCTAAACCCAGCTCGCGTACCACTTTAAATGGCGAACAGCCATACCCTTGGGACCGGCTTCAGCCCCAGGATGTGATGAGCCGACATCGAGGTGCCAAACACCGCCGTCGATATGAACTCTTGGGCGGTATCAGCCTGTTATCCCCGGAGTACCTTTTATCCGTTGAGCGATGGCCCTTCCATACAGAACCACCGGATCACTAAGACCTACTTTCGTACCTGCTCGACGTGTGTGTCTCGCAGTCAAGCGCGCTTTTGCCTTTATACTCTACGACCGATTTCCGACCGGTCTGAGCGCACCTTCGTACTCCTCCGTTACTCTTTGGGAGGAGACCGCCCCAGTCAAACTACCCACCATACACTGTCCTCGATCCGGATAACGGACCTGAGTTAGAACCTCAAAGTTGCCAGGGTGGTATTTCAAGGATGGCTCCATGAGAACTGGCGTCCCCACTTCAAAGCCTCCCACCTATCCTACACAAGCAAATTCAAAGTCCAGTGCAAAGCTATAGTAAAGGTTCACGGGGTCTTTCCGTCTAGCCGCGGATACACTGCATCTTCACAGCGATTTCAATTTCACTGAGTCTCGGGTGGAGACAGCGCCGCCATCGTTACGCCATTCGTGCAGGTCGGAACTTACCCGACAAGGAATTTCGCTACCTTAGGACCGTTATAGTTACGGCCGCCGTTTACCGGGGCTTCGATCAAGAGCTTCGCTTGCGCTAACCCCATCAATTAACCTTCCGGCACCGGGCAGGCGTCACACCCTATACGTCCACTTTCGTGTTTGCAGAGTGCTGTGTTTTTAATAAACAGTCGCAGCGGCCTGGTATCTTCGACCGGCATGGGCTTACGGAGCAAGTCCTTGACCCTCGCCGGCGCACCTTCTCCCGAAGTTACGGTGCCATTTTGCCTAGTTCCTTCACCCGAGTTCTCTCAAGCGCCTTGGTATTCTCTACCTAACCACCTGTGTCGGTTTGGGGTACGGTTCCCAGTTATCTGAAGCTTAGGAGCTTTTCTTGGAAGCATGGTATCAACCACTTCGTCGCCTAGAGGCAACTCGTCATCAGCTCTCGGCCTTGAAATCCCGGATTTGCCTAAGATTTCAGCCTACCACCTTAAACCTGGACAACCAACGCCAGGCTGGCCTAACCTTCTCCGTCCCTCCATCGCAATAACTGGAAGTACAGGAATATTAACCTGTTTTCCATCGACTACGCTTTTCAGCCTCGCCTTAGGGACCGACTAACCCTGCGTCGATTAACGTTGCGCAGGAAACCTTGGTCTTTCGGCGTGCGAGTTTTTCACTCGCATTGTCGTTACTCATGTCAGCATTCGCACTTCTGATACCTCCAGCAAGCTTCTCAACTCACCTTCACAGGCTTACAGAACGCTCCTCTACCGCATCATCATAAGATGATACCCGTAGCTTCGGTGCATGGTTTGAGCCCCGTTACATCTTCCGCGCAGGCCGACTCGACTAGTGAGCTATTACGCTTTCTTTAAAGGGTGGCTGCTTCTAAGCCAACCTCCTAGCTGTCTAAGCCTTCCCACATCGTTTCCCACTTAACCATGACTTTGGGACCTTAGCTGACGGTCTGGGTTGTTTCCCTTTTCACGACGGACGTTAGCACCCGCCGTGTGTCTCCCATGCTCGGCACTTGTAGGTATTCGGAGTTTGCATCGGTTTGGTAAGTCGGGATGACCCCCTAGCCGAAACAGTGCTCTACCCCCTACAGTGATACATGAGGCGCTACCTAAATAGCTTTCGAGGAGAACCAGCTATCTCCGAGCTTGATTAGCCTTTCACTCCGATCCACAGGTCATCCGCTAACTTTTCAACGGTAGTCGGTTCGGTCCTCCAGTCAGTGTTACCTAACCTTCAACCTGCCCATGGATAGATCGCCCGGTTTCGGGTCTATACCCAGCGACTAAACGCCCTATTAAGACTCGCTTTCGCTACGCCTCCCCTATTCGGTTAAGCTCGCCACTGAATATAAGTCGCTGACCCATTATACAAAAGGTACGCAGTCACCTAACAAGTAGGCTCCCACTGCTTGTACGCATACGGTTTCAGGATCTATTTCACTCCCCTCTCCGGGGTTCTTTTCGCCTTTCCCTCACGGTACTGGTTCACTATCGGTCAGTCAGTAGTATTTAGCCTTGGAGGATGGTCCCCCCATATTCAGACAAAGTTTCTCGTGCTCCGTCCTACTCGATTTCATTGATAAGAGATTTTCGTGTACGGGGCTATCACCCACTATGGCCGCACTTTCCAGAGCGTTCCACTAATCTCAAACCAACTTAAGGGCTGGTCCCCGTTCGCTCGCCACTACTAAGGGAATCTCGGTTGATTTCTATTCCTCAGGGTACTTAGATGTTTCAGTTCCCCTGGTTCGCCTCTTGCACCTATGTATTCAGTACAAGATACTCAGCTTGTGCTGAGTGGGTTCCCCCATTCAGAGATCTCTGGATCACAGTCTGTTTGCCGACTCCCCAAAGCTTATCGCAGGCTACCACGTCTTTCATCGCCTCTGACTGCCAAGGCATCCACCGTATGCGCTTCTTCACTTGACCATATAACCCCAAGCAATCTGGTTATACTGTGAAGACGACATTCGCCGAAAATTCGCACGTCGCTCTTTCGAGCAGAACTCACAAATTTTACCTTAGCCTGATCCACCAGCAGTGAAACTGGTGTTCAGTCTATTTCTATCACATATCCGAATTTTTAAAGAACGATCTGACAAAAGTCAGAAATCAGCATTCAGTCACGAATGTTCATTTCTGAGTTCTGATCAGGAACAGCATCAGGCCTACAAATGGCCTTGATCGCCTTCGACAATGAATCAAGCAATTCGTGTGGGTGCTCATCAGCAGGCTGATGTCGTCGATTAAGGAGGTGATCCAGCCGCAGGTTCCCCTACGGCTACCTTGTTACGACTTCACCCCAGTCATGAATCACACCGTGGTAACCGTCCTCCCGAAGGTTAGACTAGCTACTTCTGGTGCAACCCACTCCCATGGTGTGACGGGCGGTGTGTACAAGGCCCGGGAACGTATTCACCGCGACATTCTGATTCGCGATTACTAGCGATTCCGACTTCACGCAGTCGAGTTGCAGACTGCGATCCGGACTACGATCGGTTTTGTGAGATTAGCTCCACCTCGCGGCTTGGCAACCCTCTGTACCGACCATTGTAGCACGTGTGTAGCCCAGGCCGTAAGGGCCATGATGACTTGACGTCATCCCCACCTTCCTCCGGTTTGTCACCGGCAGTCTCCTTAGAGTGCCCACCATAACGTGCTGGTAACTAAGGACAAGGGTTGCGCTCGTTACGGGACTTAACCCAACATCTCACGACACGAGCTGACGACAGCCATGCAGCACCTGTGTCAGAGTTCCCGAAGGCACCAATCCATCTCTGGAAAGTTCTCTGCATGTCAAGGCCTGGTAAGGTTCTTCGCGTTGCTTCGAATTAAACCACATGCTCCACCGCTTGTGCGGGCCCCCGTCAATTCATTTGAGTTTTAACCTTGCGGCCGTACTCCCCAGGCGGTCAACTTAATGCGTTAGCTGCGCCACTAAAATCTCAAGGATTCCAACGGCTAGTTGACATCGTTTACGGCGTGGACTACCAGGGTATCTAATCCTGTTTGCTCCCCACGCTTTCGCACCTCAGTGTCAGTATCAGTCCAGGTGGTCGCCTTCGCCACTGGTGTTCCTTCCTATATCTACGCATTTCACCGCTACACAGGAAATTCCACCACCCTCTACCGTACTCTAGCTTGCCAGTTTTGGATGCAGTTCCCAGGTTGAGCCCGGGGCTTTCACATCCAACTTAACAAACCACCTACGCGCGCTTTACGCCCAGTAATTCCGATTAACGCTTGCACCCTCTGTATTACCGCGGCTGCTGGCACAGAGTTAGCCGGTGCTTATTCTGTCGGTAACGTCAAAACAGCAAGGTATTCGCTTACTGCCCTTCCTCCCAACTTAAAGTGCTTTACAATCCGAAGACCTTCTTCACACACGCGGCATGGCTGGATCAGGCTTTCGCCCATTGTCCAATATTCCCCACTGCTGCCTCCCGTAGGAGTCTGGACCGTGTCTCAGTTCCAGTGTGACTGATCATCCTCTCAGACCAGTTACGGATCGTCGCCTTGGTGAGCCATTACCCCACCAACTAGCTAATCCGACCTAGGCTCATCTGATAGCGCAAGGCCCGAAGGTCCCCTGCTTTCTCCCGTAGGACGTATGCGGTATTAGCGTTCCTTTCGAAACGTTGTCCCCCACTACCAGGCAGATTCCTAGGCATTACTCACCCGTCCGCCGCTGAATCCAGGAGCAAGCTCCCGTCATCCGCTCGACTTGCATGTGTTAGGCCTGCCGCCAGCGTTCAATCTGAGCCATGATCAAACTCTTCAGTTCAATACTGCTTGGGTTTTTAAGAAACCCTAAACTTGGCTCAGCAATCTCAAATGACTATGTGATTTCTCGCATGGTCACTTGTGATGCTGATAATCTTTTTGACTATCAGTCCGTACTCACAAGCACCCACACGAATTGCTTGATTCAATTTGTTAAAGAGCGTTTGGTTAAGAGCTTTTCGTCTCAACCGAGGCGCGCATTCTACGCTTTCCTCAGAGCCTGTCAAGCGTTTATTTTGAAGTTTTTTCCGAGAAACCCGTTTAGCTTCAAACACTTGGCTCGCTGCGATCTCTCGTAGCGGGAGGCGAATAATACAGCGTTTAAATCCGCTGTCAACTGCCTTTATCACCGCTGCCGATCTTTCGATCGAAGCCCTTACAGCACCTTCTGAACTACCTAACTCGTTGAATATCAAGGAGTTTGTCGTTCCGTTGTCGCTGGAAGTGGGGCGCATTATAAGGGGATTCGAGAGGGCGTCAACCTTTAATTTCAAGAAAGTGAAATATAGGGGCAAAGACCGCATCAAGGCCGACAAGTGCCTGCCACAACCCTTCCCTCGCCTGTGAGACCCAAGGCGAACAACCCCAAAAACAAAGCGGGGAGGCCTACCGGCCTCCCCGCTTCTATATAGCTACACCACCAGCCGCTCACTCAGCCTTGAGCGTGACCCGCGCAAACGACTTCTTGCCTGCCTGGCACACATGTGTCGCGCCCAGCGCAAATACGAAGTCACGATCCACCACCGCACCATCAACCTTGACGGCACCACCACTCAGCAAGTCCCGCGCCTGCGCCGAGTTCTTCACCAGCCCCGCCCGGTTCAGCACGGCAGCAATCGGCAACTCCTCAGCCGCGGCCACTTCGACTTCCGGCAGATCTTCCGGCAGCTCCCCCTCTTTCATGCGATTACCCGCCGCACGGTGAGCATTAGCCGCTGCCTCCTCACCATGGAACCGCGCAACAATCTCTTCCGCCAGCTTGATCTTGATATCCCGCGGGTTGGCACCATTGGCCACATCGGCACGGAACTGCTCGATCTCTTCCATAGAACGGAAGCTCAACAGTTCGAAGTAACGCCACATCAAAGTATCCGGGATCGACACCAGCTTGCTGTACATCACGCCCGGCGCTTCCTGGATACCTACATAGTTGCCCAGCGACTTGGACATCTTCTTCACGCCATCAAGCCCTTCGAGCAGCGGCATGGTCACGATGTTCTGCGCCTCCTGGCCGTAGGCACGCTGCAACTCGCGCCCCATCAGCAGGTTGAACTTCTGGTCGGTACCACCCAGCTCGACATCCGCCTTGAGCGCCACCGAGTCATAGCCCTGCACCAGCGGATAAAGGAACTCGTGGATCGCGATCGGCTGATTGGTGGTGTAGCGTTTGTCGAAGTCATCGCGCTCGAGCATGCGCGCCACGGTGTACTGCGACGCCAGGCGAATGAAGTCGGCCGGGGTCAGCGTGTCCATCCAGGTGGAGTTGAACGCGACTTCCGTCTTTGCCGGGTCGAGGATCTTGAACACCTGCTGTTTATAGGTCTCGGCGTTGTCGAGCACCTGCTCGCGAGTCAGCGGCGGGCGCGTGGCGCTCTTGCCGCTGGGGTCGCCGATCATGCCGGTGAAGTCACCAATCAGGAAGATGACCGTATGCCCCAGCTCCTGGAACTGGCGCAGCTTGTTGATCAGCACCGTGTGACCCAGGTGCAGGTCGGGTGCGGTCGGGTCGAAGCCGGCCTTGATGCGCAGAGGTTGGCCGCGCTTGAGCTTCTCCACCAGTTCCGACTCGACCAGTACTTCTTCCGCACCGCGCTTGATAAGCGCCAGCTGCTCTTCAACCGACTTCATAGACAAACCCGCAAGGCTCAGATTCAGGGGGAGCCAACCATACAAGATCGGCCGTCAATTACAAGTTTCGCAAAGGAATGTGACCCGGACACGGGGTTGCGGCGTCTATGCGCCCTTGCGTGAAACTGGATTTGGTTATATTTTATACAGTTATTTCATCTTCATCATGTCATTCATCTATTCCATTTCACTTTTTTCAAAGTCACCTTACTCATGACCAACGAACCGCCTAAAGCGCCCCCGCTTTATCCGAAAAGCCATCTGTTGGCCGCCAGCGGCATCGCCGCCCTGCTCAGCCTGGCTTTGCTGGTGTTTCCCTCCAGCGAAGTGGAAGCCAAGAAAACCACCCTCAACCTCGAGCTGGAGAGCCCGGCCGAGCAACTGAAAGACGAATCTCGTGCTGCTCCCCTGGTGCAAACCAATGGGGAGCAAGGCTCGCCGTTCGCCCAGATCGAAGACGCCACCGCCGAGACCCAGAACGCCGAGCAACAAGCCCCTGCCGCCGAACCGGTCGTCGAGGCTGCCAAGGAGCCCGGACATCGCGAAGTTACCGTGGCCCGCGGCGACACGCTGTCTACCCTGTTTGCCAAGGTGGGGCTGCCAACCAATGCAGTACACGACCTGCTGGCGAGCAACAAGCAAGCCAAGCAGTTCAGCCAGCTCAAGCATGGCCAGGTGCTGCAATTCGAACTGGACAAGGACGGCCAGCTGGCGAGCCTGCACAGCAAGGTCGGCAACCTCGAGACCATTCGCCTTACCAAAACCGCCAAGGGTTACACCTTCAACCGTGAAATCAGCAAGCCGGTGGTGCGTACCGCCTATGCCCACGGCGTGATCAAGAGCTCCCTGTCCGCCTCGGCCCAGCGCGCCGGCCTGTCTCACAGCATGACCATGGACATGGCCCGAGTGCTGGGGTACGACATCGACTTCGCCCAGGACATTCGCCAAGGTGACGAATTCGATGTGGTCTACGAGCAGAAGGTGATGGACGGCAAGGTCGTCGGCACCGGCAACATACTGTCCGCGCGCTTCACAAACCGCGGCAAGACCTACACCGCCGTGCGCTACACCAACAAGCAGGGCAATACCAACTACTACACCGCCGATGGCAACAGCCTGCGCAAGGCCTTCATCCGTACCCCGGTAGATTTCGCCCGCATCAGCTCGCGCTTCTCCGCTGGCCGCAAGCACCCGATCCTGAACAAGATCCGCGCCCACAAAGGTGTCGACTACGCTGCCCCACGCGGTACCCCGATCAAGGCTGCCGGTGACGGCCGCATCGAGCTGGCCGGGCGCCGTGGCGGTTACGGCAACACCGTGATCATCCAGCATGGCAACCGCTACAAGACGCTGTACGGGCACATGCAGGGCTTCGCCAAAGGCATCAAGACCGGCAGCTCGGTGAAGCAGGGCCAGATCATCGGCTACATCGGTACCACCGGCCTGTCCACCGGCCCGCACCTGCACTACGAGTTCCAGGTCAACGGCGTGCACGTCGATCCGCTGAGCCAGAAAGTGCCAATGGCAGACCCGATCGCCAAGAGCGAACGCCAGCGCTTCATGCAGCAGAGCCAACCCCTGATCGCGCGCATGGACCAGGAAAAGGCCACCATGCTCGCAGCGAACAAGCGCTAAGCCATGGCGCTTTACCTGGGGGTGATGTCTGGTACCAGCCTCGACGGCCTGGACATTGCCCTGATCGAGCAAGGCGAGCATCTGAAACTGCTCGCCACCCATTACCTGCCAATGCCCGTCGACCTGCGCCAGGAGCTGCTTGCCTTGTGCAGCAGCGGCCCTGACGAAATCGCGCGTGCTGCGCTGGCAGAAAACCGCTGGGCCAGCCTGGCAGGCGAAGGTATTGGCCAATTGCTGGCCCGCGAAGGCCTGCAGGCCGGTGCCATCCGTGCCATCGGCAGCCATGGCCAGACCATTCGCCACGAGCCCGCACGCAGCTTTACCGTGCAGATCGGCAACCCGGCGCTGCTGGCCGAGCTTACCGGCATCAGCGTGGTCGCCGACTTCCGCAGGCGCGACGTTGCTGCCGGTGGCCAAGGTGCGCCGCTGGTGCCCGCCTTCCACGAAACCCTGTTCAGCCACCTCGGCCAGCGTCTGGCGGTGCTCAACGTGGGCGGTTTCAGCAACCTGAGCCTGATCGAGCAAGACCAGCCGGTCCACGGCTTCGACTGCGGCCCCGGTAACGTGCTGCTGGATGCCTGGATCGAGCGCAAGCGCGGCGCGACCTACGATGCCGATGGCGCCTGGGCCGCTTCCGGTGCAGTGCAGGCGGACTTGCTGCGCACACTGCTGGCCGACCCGTTCTTTGCCGGGAGCGGCCCGAAAAGCACTGGCCGCGAAGTGTTCAACCTGCACTGGCTGGATGGCCACCTCGCCCGCCTGCCCGCTTACCGCGACGAGGATGTGCAGGCAACGCTGCTGGAGCTGACCGCACGCAGCATCATCGACTCGCTGAGCAATGCCCAGAAGAGCACCGAAGCACTGCTGGTCTGCGGGGGTGGTGCGCGTAACGGGGCACTGATGGCCCGCCTCGGCCAGCTGCTGCCGGCAGCCCGCGTCGCCAGTACCGGCGCCCATGGCATAGACCCGGACTGGGTAGAGGCCATGGCATTCGCCTGGCTTGCCCACTGCTGCCTGGAAGGCATCGCTGCCAACCGTCCCAGCGTCACTGCCGCCAGGGGCCTGCGCGTACTTGGCGCGATCTACCCGGCCTGACGGTTACGCCACAAAGTAAAACGCCGCGCAATTGCGCGGCGTTTTCATAAGCTCAGGGCTCAAATCGAGAACGAGGAACCGCAGCCACACGTGGTGGAGGCGTTAGGGTTCTTGATCACGAAACGCGAACCTTCCAGGCCTTCCTGGTAGTCCACCTCGGCGCCAGCCAGATACTGGAAGCTCATCGGGTCGACCACCAGAGACACGCCCTCGCGCTCGACAATGGTGTCATCCTCGGCGACATCTTCATCGAAGGTGAAGCCATACTGGAAGCCCGAACAGCCGCCACCGGTGACGAACACGCGCAGCTTCAGACGATCGTTGCCTTCTTCGGAAACCAGGTTCTTCACCTTTTGTGCAGCGCCGTGGGTGAATTCCAAAGCCGTAGGGGTGAAGGTTTCGACGCTCATGTTGATTCTCCCGGCGCGGTAGCCGCCATAAAACTCGATGACGCGCATTATCCGCTTCTCCGAGAAAATTGGTCAAGAATTGTGCGCCTTTAGTCGTGACCGACAAAAAGGCCCGCACATGGCGGGCCTTTTCCTGCACCACAGGCTTACGGCAGCAGGCCGGCGTGCGACAGGCCCATGCGCTCGTCCAGGCCGAACAGGATGTTCAGGTTCTGCACCGCCTGGCCGGACGCGCCTTTGACCAGGTTGTCGATCACCGACAGCACCACCACCAGATCGCCGCCCTGTGGGCGATGCACAGCAATGCGGCAGACGTTGGCGCCGCGCACGCTGCGGGTTTCCGGATGGCTACCCGCCGGCATCACGTCGACGAACGGTTCATCGGCGTAGCGCTTCTCGAACAGCGCCTGCAGGTCGACCGAAGTATCGGCAACGGTTGCGTACAGGGTGGCGTGAATGCCACGGATCATGGGTGTCAGATGCGGCACGAAGGTCAGACCGATGTCCTTGCCGGCAGCCAGGCGCAGGCCTTGGCTGATTTCTGGCAGGTGGCGGTGCCCCTTGACCGCGTAAGCCTTCATGCTCTCGCCAGCCTCACAGAACAACGAACCCACCGCCGCACCCCGGCCAGCACCGCTGACACCCGACTTGCAGTCGGCGATCAGGCGCGACGGGTCGGCCAGGCCAGCTTCGAGCAGCGGCAGGAAGCCCAGCTGGGTCGCGGTCGGGTAGCAACCCGGTACGGCGATCAGGCGCGCCTGGCGGATTTTCTCGCGGTTGACTTCAGGCAGGCCGTACACCGCGTCCTTGAGCAGCTCTGGCGCACCGTGTGGTTGACCGTACCATTTGCCCCACTCGGTGGCATCCTGCAGACGGAAATCGGCCGACAGGTCGATCACCTTGGTGCCCGCCGCCAGCAACTCGCCGGCCAAGGCGTGGGCAACACCGTGCGGTGTGGCGAAGAAAACCACATCACAGGCAGCCAGGGCCTTGCTGTCCGGCACGCTGAACGCCAGCCCGTCATAGTGGCCGCGCAGGTTCGGGTACATATCCGCCACCGCCACGCCCGCCTCGGAGCGCGAAGTGATGACCGCCACTTCGGCCTGTGGATGCTGTGCCAGCAGACGCAACAGTTCGACGCCGGTGTAACCCGTGCCGCCGACGATACCGACCTTGATCATAACGCTTGCCCCTTATCAACGAGCCGTCTGGAAAGCGCACGATAATAGGGGCGCACAGCGTCTGTAACAACTCTTGGGGTGCCCCTGTGGGCGCTTGACCACTACTATCTGACGACCGTGATTACCTGAAGGAACTCCCTCCATGCTTTACCTATGGATCAAAGCGCTGCATATCGTCAGCGTGGTCTGCTGGTTCGCCGGCCTGTTCTACCTGCCGCGGCTTTTCGTCTACCACGCCCAGAGCCAGGACAGCGTCAGCCAGGAACGCTTCGTGACCATGGAGCGCAAGTTGTACCGCGGCATCATGAACCCGGCGATGATTGCCACCTACGTGTTCGGTGCCTGGATGCTGTACCTCACCCCAGGCTGGCTGAGCCAGGGCTGGCTGCATGCCAAGCTCACCCTGGTCATCCTGCTGACCGGCTACCATCACATGTGCGGCGCCCAACGCAAACGCTTCGCCAACGGAGGCAACACCCGCAGCCACGTCTACTATCGCTGGTTCAACGAAGTGCCCGTGCTGTTCCTGCTGGGCATCGTAATTCTGGTGGTGGTCAAACCGTTCTGACATAGCCACCCGCCCAAGGAGCCTTGCCATGTCGCTACCCGCCTCGCTCGAACAACGCCTGCGCCTGCCTGTGGTTGCCGCGCCGATGTTCCTCATCTCCAACCCCAAGCTGGTGCTGGCCTGCTGCGCCAGCGGTGTGGTCGGCAGTTTCCCGGCCCTGAACCAGCGCGACAGCGCCGGCTTCAAGGCCTGGCTGGAGCAGATCGGGGCTGGGCTGGCGCAACTTCAAGCGCCAGCGCCCTACGCCGTCAACCTGATCGTTCACCCGACCAACCCGCGGCTACAGGCAGACCTGGCCCTGTGCGTGGAGCACCGCGTGCCGATCGTCATTACCAGCCTGGGGGCGGTGAAAGAAGTGGTCGATGCGGTGCACAGCTACGGCGGGCTGGTGTTCCACGATGTCACTACTCGCCGCCATGCGGAAAAAGCCGCCGAAGCCGGTGTCGATGGCCTGATCGCAGTCGCCGCTGGCGCGGGCGGCCATGCCGGCACCTGGAGCCCGTTCGCCCTGGCTGCGGAGATTCGCCAGTTCTTCGACAAGACCCTGCTGCTGGCCGGCTGTATCAACCACGGCCACGAAATCGTGGCCGCGCAGCTGCTGGGGGCAGACCTTGCCTACATGGGCACGCGCTTCATTGCCACCACAGAAAGCCAGGCCCAGGACGCCTACAAGCAAATGCTGGTGCATGCCCACGCCGTCGACATCATCCACACCCCAGCAGTGTCCGGCATCCCTGCCAGCTTCCTGCGCCCGAGCCTGGAGCAGGCCGGCTATGACATGAACGCCCTCCAAAACGCCCACGAAACCGGCAAACTGAAACCCATAGACGACGAGGCCAAAGCCTGGAAGACCGTATGGTCGGCTGGCCAGGGGGTCGGCGGCATCACCGATCTGCCCAGCGCCAGCTTGCTGATCGAACGCCTCCATAACGAGTACCAACACGCACTGGAACGCTGCCAGGGCTTGCGCTTGCGCACCGTGTAGCAAAAGGCAACACCTTGCCCGGCCAAGTTGTACACTAGGCGCCTTCTACAGCCCCCAGGAGCCTTGCATGACCCGTTACGCCATGATCACTGGTGCTTCCAGCGGCCTGGGCCTGGCCCTGGCGGAAGCCCTGGCACGGCGCGGGCGCAACCTGATCCTGGTGGCACGCCAGCGTGAAACGCTGGAACCTGTGGCCATGGAGCTGACCCAGCGTTTCGGCGTCGAGGTGCTGTTCCGCGCCTGCGACCTCAGCCAGCCCCTGCGCCTGTCAGGCTTCGTGCTGGAACTGGAAGAAGGCGAACGGCGTATCGACTTGCTGGTCAACTGTGCCGGCCTGCGTACCTACGGGCCGCTGCTGGCCCACGAGTGGGCCGACGAGCAGGACCTGCTGGAGGTAAACGTGCTGGCCCTGAGCCGTCTTTGCCACGCCATTGGCAACCTGATGGCCGTGCAGGGTGGCGGGCAGATCCTCAACGTCGCCGGCCTGGCCGGGGTGGCACCTGGGCCGTGGATGGCAGCCTATGCTGCCAGCAAGGCCTACGTCCTGAGTTTCTCCCAGGCACTGCGCGAAGAACTCAAGCGCACGGGCATCAAGGTCTCGGTGCTATGCCCCGGCCCGGTGCGCTCCTCGCGCCGGCGTATTCCACGGCTCGATGGCAAGCCGCGCTGCCTCGGCGCAGAGGAAGTAGCGCTGTACACCGTGCGCGCCCTGGACAAGAACCGCGCGCTGATCATGCCCGGCCGGCGCAACCGCTGGCTGGCGTTTGCCCCGCGCCTGCTGCCACGCTGGCTGGTGCGCAAGCTGGCCGGGGCCATCCACCGCCGCTACTGCCCCGCCGGCATGGAATAGCCACTGGGCGCGCGGCGCCTGGCTGAGTACACTCGGCCCGACCCTCACCATGGAGCAAGTGCTGTGGACGATCTATTCCTCAAAATCATCAACCGGGAAATCCCGGCGGATATCATCTACGAAGACGACCAGATCCTGGCCTTCAAGGACATTGCACCCGCGGCACCGGTACATTTTCTGGTTATCCCGAAGAAACACATCCGTACCCTCAATGACCTGTCCGAAGAGGACAAGGCCCTGGCCGGCCACATCCTGTTCACCGCCCAGCGCCTGGCTGTGGAGCAAGGCTGCGAGGAAGGTTTCCGCGTGGTCATGAACTGCAACCCGAAAGGTGGCCAGACCGTCTACCACATCCACATGCACGTGCTTGGCCAGCGCCAGATGAACTGGCCACCGGGCTGATCCACGGCAAGCGACCCTGGCGCTATTGCGGTAAACTGTCGGGCACATTCTTGCGGAGGTGCCCGATGGCTACCGAACGTCACTACTCGCCGCTCGACCGCTTGTTGCTGCAGGCCGATACCGCCATGCGCACCTTGCTGCCCTTCAGCGGCCAGCCTGCCCGCCCATCGCCGGCCATCATCCAGCCGGACATCGAGCTGGACGAGCAGCAGTCCCGCCACGTAGCGGGGCTGATGCGCATCAACCATACCGGTGAAGTCTGCGCGCAGGCGCTGTACCAAGGCCAGGCGCTGACCGCCAAGCTGCCTGAAGTACGCAAGGCCATGGAACATGCAGCCGAGGAAGAAGTGGACCACCTGGCCTGGTGCGAGCAGCGCATCCGCCAGCTGAACAGCCACCCGAGTGTGCTCAACCCGCTGTTCTATGGCATGTCGTTTGGCATCGGCGCCCTCGCCGGGCTGGTCAGTGACAAGGTCAGCCTGGGCTTCGTCGCCGCCACCGAGCACCAGGTGTGCAAGCACCTTGACGAGCACCTGGAGCAGATCCCGCACGAGGACGAAAAATCCCGGGCCATTCTCGAGCAAATGCGCGTTGACGAAGAGCAGCACGCCGAATCGGCCCTGGAAGCCGGCGGCTATCGCTTCCCGGCCCCAGTCCGCTTGGGCATGAGCCTGTTGGCCAAGGTCATGACCAAGAGCACTTACCGCATCTGAAGGATTAGCATGACGGACCGATTCGACGCCAAGGACCTGGCGCGCGCCGTGCACGCCGGCGTTCTCCAGCAGGGCCAGGACCAGGCCCTGCTGGCATTCCTGCGCAAGCAACCGGCGCAGCGCGGCAGCTTCCAGCTGGCGCATGTCGCCTTCTATTTCGGCGCCTTGTTGATCATGGCGGCCATGGGCTGGCTGCTCACTGAAGCGTGGCTGAGCATCGGTGACTGGGCGCTGCTGATCATCGCCAGCCTCTATATCTTGCTGATTACCTTGTTCGCGCTCAACCTGCAGCGACGCGCCCAACCTGTTGCCGCCGGGGTGCTGGCGGCAGTCGCGGTCAGTATCGTACCGCTGGCGGTATTCGCCATCGAGCGCCTGATCGGCTGGTGGCCGCTGGATGACGCGCAGGCGCGCTACCACCAGTACTACACCCATGTGCAGGCCGGCTGGCTGGGCATGGAAGCCGCCACAGTGCTTGCCGGGCTGCTGATGCTGCGGCTGATCCCCTACCCGTTCATCGTCATGCCGATTGCCGTGGCCTTGTGGTTCATGTCGATGGACCTGAGCGAATGGTTCTTCGGCTCGCCGTTCAACTGGGACCAGCGGCGCGAAGTTTCGCTGTGGTTCGGGCTGGGCTTGCTGCTGGTGTTCCTCGGAGTCGACGGGCGCACACGTGAGGACTATGCCCACTGGGGTTACCTGGCAGGGTTGGCAGCATTCTGGGGCGGCCTTACCCTGGTGGACAACGGCAGCGAATGGGCCAAGGCGATGTACTGCCTGATCAATATCGCGCTTATGGGCATGGCGGTGCTGTTGCGCCGGCCTGTGTTCATGGTGTTCGGGGCGCTGGGGGTGGCGGCGTACCTGGGATACCTGTCGTATGAGGTGTTTGCCCAGTCGCTGCTGTTCCCGCTGGTAGTTACCTTGATCGGCTTGGGGGTTATCTGGTTGGGGCTGGTCTACCAGAAGCGGCGGGAGAAGCTGAGCCAGGTGATGCGAGGATGCTTGCCGGTCTGGGTGCAGGCTGCGTTGCCGGCGCTTCGCAACTGATATTGCCCCACAAGGGCCGCGAAGCGGCCCTGAAGTCTCAGCCTTAACCCAGCTCTACGATTTCGTAGCCATGGGTAATCTCGACCCCGGCACGCTCAAGCATGATCGACGCCGAGCAGTACTTCTCCGCCGACAGTTCTACCGCGCGCTTGACCTGTGCCTCTTTCAGCCCACGCCCCTTGACCACGAAGTTCATGTGGATCTTGGTGAACACCTTCGGGTCTTCGCTGGCACGCTCGGCTTCCAGGAACGCTTCGCAGCTTTCCACCGCCTGGCGCGACTTCTTCAGAATGCTGACCACATCAAAGCTGCTGCAGCCACCCAGGCCCAGCAGCAGCATTTCCATCGGTCGCACACCCAGGTTGCGGCCGCCGGCCTCGGGCGGACCGTCCATCACGACGACATGGCCGCTGCCCGATTCGCCGAGAAACATTGCCTCACCGGCCCACTGGATACGTGCCTTCATCTACCCGGACTCCTGATTTTCGGAAAAGGGTGTCAGCTTAGACCTTGTGCGGCTGTGGGAAAAGCACGAGACGTGTCGGTTTAGTACCGAAACATCCTGTAGTGTCTGATAAGCTGGCGCCAATTGACTGGCGCCTGCCGCCAGCCCCACCCCTATAAAAAGCCTATGCCTCGTATCGAACAGGATTTCGTGATGGTTGCCTCCGCCCTAGCCGCCAAGATCAAGAACATCGACAAGCTGCTGG
This sequence comes from Pseudomonas sp. 8_5_2, assembly GCF_059295255.1. Taxonomy (NCBI): domain Bacteria; kingdom Pseudomonadati; phylum Pseudomonadota; class Gammaproteobacteria; order Pseudomonadales; family Pseudomonadaceae; genus Pseudomonas; species Pseudomonas sp. 8_5_2. The sequence goes on along the minus strand of NZ_CM181238.1, from coordinate 506,158 downwards.
TCCATTGCCAGCGCCGCCGCTACACCGCCAAAAGCAACATCATCTGCGCTGGCGACCGGGCCGAGACACTCTCGTTCATCATCAAGGGTTCGGTCACCATCATCATCGAGGACGACGACGGCCATGAAATGATCATCGCCTACCTCAACCAAGGTGATTTCTTTGGCGAGTTGGGCCTGTTCGAGCCCGTTGACGGTGAGCAGCAGCGCAGTGCGTGGGTACGCGCCAAGACCGAATGCGAAGTGGCCGAAATCAGTTACGAGAAGTTTCGCGAACTCGCTCGCCAGGACCCGGAGATCCTCTACGCCCTGGGTGGCCAGATGGCCCAGCGCCTGCGCAACACCACCCGCAAGGTCGGCGACCTGGCATTCTTTGATGTTACCGGGCGGGTGGCACGTTGCCTGCTGGAGCTGTGCAAGCAACCCGATGCCATGACCCACCCGGATGGCATGCAGATCAAGATCACCCGCCAGGAAATCGGCCGGATTGTCGGCTGCTCACGGGAAATGGTCGGCCGCGTCCTCAAAGACCTCGAGGAGCGCAGCCTGGTACAGGTCAAGGGCAAGACCATGGTGGTCTACGGCACTCGCTAGTCCTTGGGCAGGTCAGCCAATACCTTGGCATAGGCCTGCGACAAGCGCTCGAACCACGGCGCTTCTGGCGCTACTTCGTGCAGCGCGATATGGGCATCGGCACGGCAGCGCTGCTCCAGCTCGCAGCACTCGTTGAAACGGTTGACCGCCGCCACCATCGACTCACGCTCGTTGTCCAGCAGCAGTGCGCCATGCACCAGCACCACCGGGCGCTTGCCGCCCAGCCCCTGGCGCCAGCGCTGGGCGGTGCCGACCAGTTTGCGGCCATTGAGGTTGACGTTGTAGCGGCCGTCGCAGAAGGCCCCATCGATTTCGCCCACCGAGGCCACCCCACCCCACTCGCGCAGCACATCGCACAATGGCAGGCACAGCCGTTCGTAGGCGTTCTCGATACGTCCATGGTCGCCCTCGCTGCGCGGGGCTACGTAGACCAGCGCCACGTTCACCGTCGAATGCGACTGCGGCACCGGCTCCCCGCCGGTTTCGCGCAGCAGCACCGGCCACCCGGCAATCGCCAGCTCCGAGCAGGCGGCTTCGAAATTGTCCAGCCGGCTCATGCGCCGCGGCATGACCAGGGCGTGGTCGTTCGGGCGCCAGAACAGCACACCACTGTCTTGTTCGCCTCGGCAGACGGCAGCCAACAGTTCCTGTTCGGCGTGCAGGCCTTGTTCGACGGTCAGGGCCAGGGGTTGATCGGTCATTGATCCACCTTTGATGTTGTTATTGATGGCCTGTTCAGGCATACAAAAAAGCCGGCAACAACGCCGGCTTCGTTTCGATCAGTCCAGTTGCTGAACAGTCTTCTTCACCTGTTCCGGGAAGAACAATCGCTGCAGCTCCAGCCCTGGCTGTTCGGCGCGCATGAATGCCTCACCGACCAGGAACGAGTAAACCTCGTTGATTGCCATCAGCTCGACATCGGCCCGGTTGAGAATGCCGCTCTCGGTAATCGCCAGGCGATCACGTGGAATGCGCGGCAGCAGGTCCAGAGTAGTTTCCAGGCTGACTTCAAAGGTGTGCAAGTTGCGGTTGTTTACGCCCACCAGCGGCGTATCCAGGGTCTTCAGCGCACGCTCGAGTTCATCACCGTCGTGCACTTCCACCAGCACATCCAGGCCGACATCCTTGGCCGTGGCAGCCAGTTCGGCCATCTTCACGTCATCCAGCGCCGACACGATCAACAGCACACAGTCTGCACCCAAGGCTCGGGCTTCGACGATCTGGTAAGGGTCGACCATGAAATCCTTGCGGATCACCGGCAGCGAAACTGCTGCACGTGCCTGCTGCAGGTATTCGTCGGCACCCTGGAAGTAATCGACATCGGTCAGCACCGACAGGCAGGTCGCCCCGCCCCTTTCGTAGCTGACTGCGATTTCCTCTGGCACGAAGTGCTCGCGGATGACGCCCTTGCTTGGCGAGGCTTTCTTGATTTCGGCAATCACCGCCGGCTGCTTGCGCTTGGCCTGCTCGATCAGCGCGTTGGCAAAGCCACGCGGGGCATCTGCGACCTTGGCCAGGCGCTCCAGCTCGGCGAGGCTGACGCGTGCGCTGCGCTCGGCGACTTCCTGAAACTTGCGGGCAATGATCCTTTCCAGCACCGTCGGCACACTCATGCTTCGTTCTCCACCTTGAATACTGCAGTAAAGGCACCCAGTTCCTGCAACTTTTCCCAGGCCAGACCGGTGTGCAGCACGTCATGGGCGAGTTCAACGCCCTGTGCCAGGGTCATCGCATGATCCGCCGCGTACAACGCGGCGCCGGCATTGAGCACGATCATTTCTGCGGCTTTCTGGCCATTTTCAGTCTTGCGCCGACCCAGCGCATCGCGGATCAGCTCCAGCGATGCCTGCGGGTTCTCGACAGCCAGCCCGTGCAGGCTCTGGCTCTTCATGCCGAGGTCTTCCGGTTCGACCCAGTACTCGGTGACTTCGCCATTCTTCAGTTCGGCGACGAAGGTGGGCGCGGCCAGGCTGAACTCGTCCAGCCCATCCTTCGAGTGCACCACCAGCACATGCTTGCTGCCCAGGCGCTGCAGCACCTCGGCCAGTGGGCGGCACAGGGTCTGGGCGAACACGCCAACCACCTGATGCCTGACCCCGGCCGGATTCGTAAGCGGGCCGAGCATGTTGAACAGGGTACGCAAACCCAGGTCACGACGCGGACCGGCGGCATGCTTCATGGCCGTGTGGTGGCTTTGCGCGAACATGAAGCCGATGCCCAGGCTGTCGATGCAGCGGGCGACCTGGATGGGTGTCAGGTTCAGGTAGATACCGGCGGCTTCCAACAGGTCGGCACTGCCGCTCTTGCCCGAGACTGCGCGGTTGCCATGCTTGGCCACGGTGCAACCCGCCGCCGCCAGGACGAACGAGGAAGCGGTGGAGACGTTGAAAATATTGGCGCCATCACCGCCGGTACCGACGATGTCGACCACGCCATCAAGGCTCTTCAGCTCGACCTTGTCGGCCAGCTCACGCATCACCGATACCGCACCGACGATTTCGTCGATGCTTTCGCTTTTCATGCGCATGCCCATCAGGAAGGCGCCAATCTGTGCCTCGGTGCACTGGCCGGTCATGATCTGGCGCATGACATCGCGCATTTCGTCTGTGGAAAGATCCAGTTGGCCAACGATACGGCTCAACGCGCTCTTGATATCCATGTTCGGTCCTTAGCGGCGGCCGCCGGTTTGCTTGAGGAAGTTGGCGAACAGCTCGTGGCCCTGCTCGGTCAGGATCGACTCGGGGTGGAACTGCACCCCTTCGATATTCAATGTCTTGTGGCGCAGGCCCATGATCTCGTCGACCGAACCATCTTCATGGGCAGTCCAGGCAGTCACTTCCAGGCAGTCAGGTAGGGTCTCGCGCTTGACCACCAGAGAATGATAGCGGGTGACGGTAAGCGGGTTGTTCAGTGTGGCGAATACGCCCAGGTCGCGGTGGTGGACCGGGCTGGTCTTTCCATGCATTACCTGGCGCGCACGCACCACGTCGCCGCCAAAGGCCTGGCCGATGGACTGGTGGCCCAGGCAAACGCCAAGGATCGGCAGCTTGCCGGCAAAGTGCAGAATGGCCTCGATGGACACGCCCGCCTCGCTAGGCGTGCACGGCCCCGGGGAAACGACGATGCGCTCGGGGTTGAGGGCTTCGATCTGGGCAATGGTCATTTCGTCATTGCGAATGACCTTGACCTCGGCACCGAGCTCGCCAAGGTACTGGACGACGTTGTAAGTGAATGAGTCGTAATTGTCGATCATCAGTAACATTGGGTTAAACCTCTTGAATCTACTGACTTCAAAATTCGAACCTTCCCGCACAAGCCACAGGCGCGGCTTTGCCACCAGGGGCGCAAAAACAGAAAGGTAAACGGGGGCGGGCCGGACGGGCCGGCAGGGAATAGAGTCAGGCGCGCCAACGCCAACGGGCGTGGGCCTTGATTACGCGCATCAAGAGTTTGCTGACGATCAACACAGGATAGGTCTCGCTCATACGTCCCGGCACAGTAGCCTACCGGGGCGATGGGCGCAATATGCCCGTAAACACGGGGAAACGAATGGACTTGGAAGCGAAGCCCTGCGATTTGCTAAGGTCGGTCAGGTTGTTCCGACAAAAACAATGAAAAGGATGTTCCCTGATGCGAAAAGCCCCGTTAAAAGCTTCGTTGTTGCGTTTTACCCTGGCCTCGCTGGCGTTAGCCTGCAGCCAGGCGTTCGCTGCACCCTCGCCCTACTCCAGCATGATCGTGTTCGGCGACAGCCTGAGCGACGCCGGGCAGTTTGGCGGCATGCGCTTCACCAACCGCGATGCCGATGGCAACTACGCCCCGGTATCGCCGATGATCCTTGGCGGGCGACTGGGAGTGGCCCCATCGGAACTAGGCCCTTCCACCTCCCCCCTCAACCCGGTGCTGGGGCTGCCCGACGGTAACAACTGGGCGGTGGGCGGCTACACCACCCAGCAGATCCTCGACTCGATCACCACCACGTCGAAAACCGTAATCCCGCCAGGTCGCCCCGGCGCCGGTGATGTATTACGAGAAAAACCGGGCTACCTCGCCAACGGCCTGCGCGCCGACCCCAACGCGTTGTACTACCTGACGGGCGGCGGCAACGATTTCCTGCAAGGCCTGGTGAGCAGCCCGGCCGACGCTGCTGCAGCCGGTGGCCGCCTGGCGGCCAGCGCCCAGGCTCTGCAGCAAGGCGGTGCCCGCTACATCATGGTGTGGTTGCTCCCCGACCTTGGGCAGACGCCAAACTACAGCGGCACCCCATTGCAAAATCCACTGTCGCAGCTCTCGAGTGTGTTCAATCAGTCGCTGCTTGGACAGCTGAGGCAGATCGATGCCGAAATCATCCCGCTGAATGTTCCCATGTTGCTGGGCGAGGCCCTGGCCAACCCCAGCCAGTTCGGCCTGGCCACCGGGCAGAATCTGGTCGGCACCTGCTACAGCGGCGAAGGCTGCGTGGCCAACCCGGTGTACGGCATCAACGGCTCCACGCCAGACCCGACCAAGCTGTTGTTCAATGACTCGGTACACCCGACCATCGCCGGCCAGCAACTGATCGCCGACTACGGCTACTCGATCCTTTCCGCCCCTTGGGAACTGACCCTGCTGCCGGAGATGGCCCATGCCAGCCTGCGTGCCCACCAGGATGAACTGCGCAACCAGTGGCAGACACCTTGGCAGGCCGTTGGCCAGTGGCAGGCCTTTGTCGCCAGCGGTGCCCAGGACCTGGACTTCGACGGCCAGCGCAGCGCGGCCAGCGGTGATGGCCGCGGCTACAACCTGACCGTGGGCGGCAGCTACCGGGTGAACGACGCCTGGCGTCTGGGCCTGGCTGGGGGTGTCTACCGACAGAAGCTGGAAGCTGGCCAGCAAGATTCGGAATACACGCTGAACAGCTACCTGGCCAGCGCCTTCGCCCAATACCGCCAGGACCGCTGGTGGGCCGATGCCGCACTGACCGCAGGGCATCTGGACTACAGCGACCTCAAGCGCACCTTCGCTCTGGGCGTAAACGATCGCAGTGAAAAGGGCGATACCGATGGCGAAGCCTGGGCCATGTCAGGGCGGCTTGGCTACAACCTCGCAGCCGAAGGCAGCACCTGGCAGCTGGCGCCGTTCATCAGCGCCGACTATGCGCGGGTAAAAGTCGACGGCTACGACGAGAAAAGTGGCCGCTCGACAGCACTGGGCTTCGATGACCAGGAGCGCACCTCCCGCCGCCTGGGGGTAGGGTTGCTCGGGAGCGTGCAGGTGCTGCCGAGCACCCGGCTGTTTGCCGAGGTGGCGCAGGAGCACGAGTTCGAGGATGACCGGCAGGATGTGACCATGCACCTGACCAGCTTGCCCGCCAATGACTTTACGCTGACCGGGTACACGCCAAATAGCGATCTGACCCGAGCGAGCCTGGGGGTGAGCCATGAAGTGGTGGCGGGGGTGCATTTGCGCGGGAACTACAACTGGCGCAAGAGTGATGAGTTGACGCAGCAGGGGGTTAGCTTGGGGGTTAGTGTGGACTTCTAGGTTGCTGGGGCCGCTTTGCGGCCCCAATCAATTTATTTGGCGCAAGTTTGCTCAGCCAACGCCACAGCACGGAACATCGCCCGGCGCTTGTTGATGGTTTCTTCCCACTCCAGCGCTGGCACCGAGTCGGCAACGATGCCGCCACCGGCCTGCACATGCAGTTCACCGTCCTTGATCACTGCGGTACGGATGGCAATCGCGGTGTCCATGTTGCCGTTCCAGGCAAAGTACCCGACAGCCCCTCCATAAACACCGCGCTTGACCGGCTCCAGCTCGTCGATAATCTCCATCGCGCGGATCTTCGGCGCGCCCGACAGGGTACCGGCCGGCAAGATCGCCCGCAGTGCGTCCATCGCCGTCAGCCCTTCGCGCAGCTGTCCGGTAACGTTGGAAACGATGTGCATGACGTTGGAATAACGCTCGATCACCATCTTCTCGGTCAGGCGCACGCTGCCGGTCGAAGACACACGGCCGACGTCGTTGCGGCCCAGGTCGATCAGCATCAGGTGCTCGGCAATTTCCTTGTCGTCCGACAGCAGGTCGTCTTCCAGTGCGCGGTCAGCCTCTTCGGTCGCGCCACGCGGGCGGGTACCGGCAATAGGGCGCACGGTGACCAGGTTGTCCTCGACCCGCACCAGCACCTCGGGCGAGCTGCCGACCACGTGGAAGTCGCCGAAGTTGAAGAAGTACATGTACGGCGTCGGGTTGAAGCAACGCAGCGCGCGATACAGGTCGATAGGCGCGGCCTGGAAGTCGATCGACATACGCTGCGACGGCACCACCTGCATGCAGTCGCCGGCGAGGATGTATTCCTTGATACGGCCAACCGCGTTTTCGTAGTCGTCGCGGGTATAGCTGGAGCGGAATGCCGGCTCGGCAGCTTGCGGGCCGCTCAGGTCCAGGCCGCGGCGCGGGGTGATCGGCTGGCGCAGTGTTTCCAGCAGACCTTGCAGCTGAGCCTGGCCTTGCTCGAAGGCCTGTTCTTCAGCCGGGTCGACCAGCACGATGGCGTGCATCTTGCCCGCCAGGTTGTCGAATACCACTACCGCGTCCGACACCATCAGCAGGATATCCGGCACGCCCAGCGGGTCCGGATTAGGGCTCGCGCCCAGGCGTTTTTCCACGTAGCGCACGCAGTCGTAGCCGAAGTAGCCGACCAGGCCGCCGTTGAAACGCGGCAAGCCAGGAATGTCGGCGACCTTGTAGCGGTCCTTGAAGGTTTCAACGAATGCCAGCGGGTCTTCGACATCGTGGCTTTCAACCTCGACGCCATCCTGCAGGATGCTGACGTGGTAACCGTGCACCCGCATCACCGTGCGCGACGGCAGGCCGATCATCGAGTAACGGCCCCACTTTTCGCCGCCCTGCACCGATTCGAGCAAGTACGAGTTGGGTTGGTCGGCCAGTTTCAGGTAGATGGACAGCGGCGTATCGAAGTCGGCCAGGGTTTCGCAGGCCAGGGGAATGCGGTTGTAGCCGGCAGCGGCCAGGCGCAGGAATTCTTCGCGGTTCATGAGTAGCCTCGTGGCAAGCAGCAATGGGTCAGGCAAACGGACGGGCCGGCACGCGCCGGCAGGCTGAAGTCAGGCGCGCCAACGCCAACGGGCCAGGGCCTTGATGACTTTCATCCAGAATTTGCCAGTAACCGCCACGGTGGACTCTCTGTCTTGTGAGGCTTGAAGGTCCGCCAACGTTATCCCAGTGGCCGGGTCTGCGCAACCGGGCAGCAATGCGCGCAGGTCGTCGATGACAAGGCTGGGGGATTCGTCGTGGATCGGCCGGCCATGGTTGTAACCGTAGGTCAGGCCAACACACTGCACGCCAGCTGCCTTGGCCGCCAGCACGTCACTGCGCGAATCACCGACGAACAGCGATTGCTGCGGGGTAACGCCGGCCATCTGCATGACGAACAGCAACGCCGCCGGGTCTGGCTTTTTCTGCGGCAGGGTATCGCCGCCGATGATCCAGCGGAAGTAGTTGCCGATCTTCATCTGGTCCAGCAGGGGGCCGACAAAGCGTTCGGGCTTGTTGGTGATCAGCGCCATTTCCACACCCCGCTTGCGCAACCAGCGCAGGGTGTCCTGCACACCGGGGTAGACCACGGTGAGCTCATGGCTTTCGGCGTAGGCGTCCATGAACAGCGCCAGCGCCTGGTCGGCCAGCGCATCGTCCACGGCGGTGTGATCGATGTCACCCGCCAGCGCCCGGCGCACCAGCACCTGGGCGCCGTTGCCGACCCAGTGGCGAACTGCCTCCAGGCCAGCGGGCGGGCGCCCCAGTTCGAGCAGCATGCAGTCCACGGCGGCGGCCAGGTCGGGCACGGAATCGATCAGGGTACCGTCCAGATCGAACATCACCAGCCTGGGCAGCGCCCCGGGGAACAGCTGCTCGAAGCCGCTCATGGGCGGGCCTGGGCCAGTTCGGCGCGCATCTTGGCGATGACTTCCCGGTAGTCCGGGGCGTTGAAGATCGCCGAGCCGGCCACGAAGGTATCGGCGCCAGCGGCAGCGATGTCGCGGATGTTGTTGACGTTGACGCCGCCGTCGATTTCCAGGCGAATGTCACGCCCGCTGGCGTCGATCAGCGCACGCGCTTCGCGCAGCTTGTCGAGGGTGCCAGGGATGAACTTCTGCCCGCCGAAGCCCGGGTTGACGCTCATCAGCAGCACCATGTCGACCTTGTCCATCACGTACTTCAAGGCGTCCATGCTAGTGGCCGGGTTGAACACCAGGCCAGCCTTGCAGCCGCCGTCCTTGATCAGCTGCAACGAACGGTCGACATGCTGCGACGCTTCCGGGTGGAAGGTGATATAGGTGGCACCGGCTTCAATGAAGTCGCCGATGATGCGGTCGACCGGGCTGACCATCAGGTGCACATCGATCGGCGCGGTGACGCCGTACTTGCGCAAGGCGGTGCACACCATCGGGCCGATGGTCAGGTTGGGTACGTAGTGGTTGTCCATGACATCGAAGTGGACGATGTCGGCACCCGCAGCCAGCACTTTGTCGACGTCCTCACCCAGGCGGGCGAAATCGGCGGAAAGGATGGAGGGGGCAATAGCGTAGGGCTGCATGGCGCACCTGTTGGCAGAATCACGGTGGCGCGCATTGTAACTCAGGGAAAGGGATGAGGGCTGATTGGTATCAAAGGGTGTCGACCAGTTGTTACAACCTGTGCCGGCCTCTTCGCGGCTAAAGCCGCTCCCACAGGGACCGCGCAATTTCAAATTTTGCACAAATCCTGTGGGAGCAACTGTCTTGCGCAGAATTTAAAAACCGTGCGCGATCCCTGTGGGAGCGGGTTTACCCGCGAAGAGGCCGGAAAAGGCAACACACCCTCAGGCAGGCTGCTGTGTTCTCAACTTCTCGCTGCGCCCACGCAACCACTCCAGGGTCAGCAACAGCACCACCGAAAACGCAATCAGCAAGGTTGCCGCCGCCGCAATGGTCGGGCTCAGGTTCTCGCGAATACCACTGAACATCTGCCGTGGCAGGGTCGCCTGCTCCGGCCCGGCCAGGAACAGCGTTACCACCACTTCGTCAAACGAGGTGGCAAACGCGAACAATGCCCCGGAGATCACCCCTGGTGCGATCAGCGGCAGGGTCACCCGGCGGAACGCCAGCAGCGGCGAAGCGCCCAGGCTGGCGGCAGCACGCACCAGGTTGTAGTTGAAGCCCTGCAAGGTCGCCGACACGGTAATGATGACAAACGGCACACCCAGCACCGCATGCACCAGAATCAGCGAAGTGAAACTGTTGCCCAGGCCCAGCGGGGCGAAGAACAGGTAGCTGGCCACGCCAATGATCACCACCGGCACCACCATTGGCGAAATCACCAACGCCATCACCAGCGACTTGCCGGGGAAGTCGCCCCGGGTGAGGCCGATGGCCGCCAGTGTACCGAATACCATGGCCAGCACCGTCGCCGCCGGGGCAACGATGATGCTGTTCTTCAGTGCCCGCATCCACTCGGCCGAGCCGAAGAAGTCCTGGTACCACTGCAGCGAAAAGCCCTGCAGCGGGTACACCAGGAAACTGCCACTGTTGAACGACAGCGGCACGATCACCAGCACCGGCAAGATCAGGAACAGCAAGATCAGGCCGCAAAGAATGCGCAGGCTGTAGTACCAGACCCGCTCCACCGGCGACATATATGGGCTCAGCATGACAAGGCTCCTCAGCTCAGGCGCAGGCGGCTGGCGCCAACCAGCCAGCTATAGATCAGGTACAGCAGCACGGTCGCCAGCAGCAAAAGCCCGCCCAGCGCGGTAGCCATGCCCCAGTTGATGCTGGTGTTGGTATAGAAGGCGACGAAGTAGCTGACCATCTGGTCGTTGGGGCTGCCCAGCAGCGCCGGGGTGATGTAGTAGCCGATGGCCAGGATGAACACCAGCAGGCAACCGGCGCCGACACCAGCGTAGGTCTGCGGGAAGTAAACACGCCAGAAACTGGCGAACGGGTGACAGCCCAGCGAAATCGCCGCGCGCATGTAGCTGGGCGAAATACCTTTCATCACGCTGTACAGCGGCAGGATCATGAACGGCAGCAGGATGTGCACCATCGAGATGTACACGCCGGTGCGGTTGAACACCAGTTCCAGCGGCTGGTCGATGATACCCATGGCCATCAGCGCACTGTTGATCAGGCCACCGGATTGCAACAGCACGATCCACGCCGCTACCCGCACCAGGATCGAGGTCCAGAACGGCAGCAGCACCAGGATCATCAGCAGGTTGCTCTGCCGGGTCGGCAGATTGGCCAGCAGGTAGGCCAGCGGATAGGCCAGCACCAGGCAGATGGCGGTGATCACCACACCCATCCACAGGGTGCGGGCAAAGATGTCCAGGTAGATGGCCTGGTCCGGGGTGGCCTTGGCCAGTTCGCCAAGGTCATCGATACGGTGATCGACAGAAGCCAGCAGGTAGAACGAGGTCACCGTGCTGGTGTTGCGGCGGATCGCCTGCCAGTAGGCAGGGTCGCCCCAGCGCTCGTCCAGCGCCTGCAAGGCTTCTTTATAGGAGGCCGGTTCAGCCTTGAACGGCAGCGCCCTGGCAGTCTTGGTCAACAGGCTGCGGTAGCCTGCCAGTTCCATGTTCAAGCGTTTGGATAGGTCGCCAAGCGTCTGGTTCTTGCGCGCCTCGGCCAGGTCCTGGCTCAGTGCCTTGTACACATCCTCGCCCGGCAGGCTCTTGCCATCCCACTGGGTAATGATGTCTACCGTGCGCGGCAGGCCGGCGACCACTTCCGGATTGCCGACGCTTTTGTACAGCAGCGCGGCTATCGGTACCAGAAACACCAGCACAAGGAACAGCGCCAGCGGCGCGATCAACGCCTGCGCCTTCCAGCGGTTGACCCGCTCGGCGTGCTTGAGGCGCTGCTTGAGACTTTGACCTGCGCCTTCGTTGAGGGGCACTGCGATGGCCATGGCGAACTCCGCGATACGAACTGAAAATAGGGCCGCAAAGCGGCCCCCTAACGCTGGCCGTCTACTTCTTCGCCGCCCAGGCGTTGAAGCGTTGTTCCAGCTGTTCGCTGTTGTCGGCCCAGAAGGCCACGTCGATCTGCACCTGGTTGGCGATGTTCTCAGGCGTGGTCGGCATGTCTTTCTTCACCTCGTCCGACAGCAGGCTCACAGCCTTGGAATTGGCCGGGCCGTAGGCGATGTTCTCGGAGTAGGTTTTCTGCTGCTCGGGCTGCACGCTGAACGCGATGAACTGCTTAGCCGCCTCTGCATCCTTGGCACCCTTCGGGATGGCCCAGGCATCAAAGTCGTAGATACCGCCGTTCCATACCACTTTCAGGTTGCTCTCTTTCTGCACCGCAGCAATCCGGCCGTTGTAGGCCGAGCTCATGACCACGTCACCCGAAGCCAGGAACTGTGGCGGCTGGGCGCCGGCCTCCCACCACTGGATGCTGGGTTTCAGCTCGTCGAGCTTCTTGAAGGCGCGGTCCTGGCCTTCCTTGGTCGCCAGCACCTTGTACACATCCTTGGGTGCGACACCATCGGCCATCAGGGCGAATTCCATGGTGTACTTGGCGCCTTTGCGCAGGCCACGCTTGCCCGGGAACTGCTTGGTATCCCAGAAATCAGCCCAGCTGGTAGGTGCAGTCTTGAGTTTGTCAGCGTTGTAGGCCATTACCGTGGACCAGACAAAGAAGCCGACGCCGCAGGGCTGAATGGCACCGGAAACATAGTCGCCTTCATTGCCGAACAATGCCGGGTCGAGCTCTTCGAACATGCCCTCGTCACAACCGCGTGCCAGCTCTGGCGACTCTACTTCCACCAGGTTCCAGGACACGCTCTTGGTATCGACCATCGCTTTGACCTTGGCCATTTCACCGTTGTACTCGCCGGCCACGATCTTGCCCTTGCCGGCCTTTTCCCACGGCGCGTAAAAGGCCTTTTCCTGGGCCGCCTTGTTGGCGCCGCCGAACGAAATCACCGTGAGGTCTGCTGCCAGTGCCTGGCCAGCGGCGAACAGCCCCAAGGCCAGGGCGGTCAGTTTCAACTGCTTGCGCATTATTATTCTCTCCACAGTACAGGGTTGGTGAAGCAATCCATCAATGGGCTTCGGCAATCGGATCGAGCGCGCGGGCGTGCTCCACCTCCCAGCCCAGCGGTACCACATCGCCTACGGCCAAGGCCGGATCCAGCTCGGCAATCGGCTGCTTCACGAAGAAGTCGCCCTTGCCGCAAACCTCCAGGCGCACCCGCACGTGGTCGCCCAGGTAAATGAATTCGGCCACCCGGCCGGAGAACCGGTTCACGCAGCTTTCGCTGTGGCCGTTCAGGCGCACCCGCTCGGGGCGGATCGACAGGGTCACCGGCTCGCCGGCCTGGCCGACATTCACCGCCAGCGCCTCGATCCGTTCGCCGCGCGGCAGCTGCACCTGGCAGCGCTTGCCATCGCTGGCCAGCAGGGTGCCGTTGATGCGGTTGTTCTCACCGATGAAGTTGGCGACGAAGGTATTGCAGGGTTCTTCGTACAGCGTGCGGGGGTCGGCGATCTGCTGGATTTCACCCTGGTGGAACACCGCCACGCGGTCCGACATGGTCAGTGCTTCACCCTGGTCGTGGGTCACGTACACCACCGTCACACCCAGGCGCTGGTGAATGTGCTTGATCTCCATCTGCATGTGTTCACGCAGTTGCTTGTCCAGGGCGCCCAGTGGCTCGTCCATCAGCACCAGTTGCGGCTCGAACACCAGCGCCCGGGCCAGGGCCACGCGCTGCTGCTGGCCGCCGGACAGCTGGCCGGGGTAGCGCTGGGCAAAGGCGTCGAGCTGGACCATGTTCAGCACCCGCTTGACCCGCTCGCTGATGTCGGTCTTGCTCAGGTTGCGCACGCTCAGCGGGAAGGCCAGGTTTTCGGCGACAGTCATGTGCGGGAACAGCGCGTAGTTCTGGAACACCATGCCGATGTCGCGCTTGTGCGGAGGCACATTATTGATCGAGCGCCCGGCCAGCTGGATTTCACCGGCGGTGGGTGTTTCGAAGCCGGCCAGCATCATCAGGCTGGTGGTCTTGCCCGAGCCGGACGGGCCAAGCAGGGTGAGGAACTCGCCCTTGCGGATGTCCAGATTGAGGTCTTTGACGATCAGCGACTCGCCGTCGTAGCTCTTCTGCACACCACGGAAGCTGACCAGCGTTTCGCTGGTTGCAGCATTCGACTTCGCCTCGCTCATGCCTGCACCTTTTTGTTGGATGACTGCGTAGGCAAAGACTAGACAAGCGGCAAGCGCCCGGAAATCGGGGGTGCTGAGAGAATGCCATCATCCGGATGGAAGATTGACTGTAGGGATCCCCCTACAAAGATGGCGGGATTGGAATACTCACTTCAGCCGCGCTGCTCACCCTGCGGGAGCGGGTTCACCCGCGAAGGGGTCAGCCCAGGCAACGCACATGGCAGGCCTGGCCCTTTCGCAGGTGAACCCGCTCCCACAGGGATTCGCTACAGGCTGATAGACAGGTATGTCGCAATCAGACCAGCTTGTGCTCCATGGCGTACTTCACCAGCTCTGCCAGCGAGTTCACCTTCAGCTTCTGCATCAGCCGCGCCTTGTGGGTGCTGATGGTCTTGCTCGACAGCGCCAGTTGCTGGGCGATGTCGTTGACATTGGCACCCTGGGCCAAGCGCTCGAATACCGAAAACTCCCGCTCCGATAACAAGGTATGTAACGGCCGCGACTCGGTCAGGCCCACTTCGAACACCATGCGATCGGCCAGCGCCGGGTCGATATAGCGCCCCCCCCCGGCTACCCGGCGAATCGCAGTCAGCAACAGCGCCGGGTCACTGTCCTTGGTGGCATAGCCTGCCGCGCCGGCCTTCAACGCCCGCGCCGCCATCTGCGCCTCATCATGCATCGACAGCATCAGGATCGCCGGCGCAGCGTGCAACGCACGAATCCTCGGGATCGCTTCCAGGCCATTGACGCCCGGCATCGAGATATCCAGCAGCACCACCTCGCACGGCGTGTGGCGCAGGGTTTCGAGCAGTTGCTCACCGTTACCGGCCTCACCCACCACCTGCATGTCCTTGGCCAGGCCAATCAATTGCTTGATGCCTTCACGGACGATGGTGTGGTCTTCGGCCACCAGCACTCGAATCACGCTCGCTCTCCTGTTCCAACGGAATGGCCACGCTCAGGCTGGTGCCTTCGCCCGGTTCACTGTGCAGCGCCATGCTGCCGCCCAGCATCAGCACCCGCTCGCGCAACCCCACCAGGCCAAACGAGGTCGGCCGGGGCTGCTCGCGGCAAAAGCCTTGCCCGTCATCGCTGACGGTCATGCGCAATTGCCCGCCCTCTCGTACCAGTTCGATCTCGACACTGTGCGCCTGGGCATGGCGCATTACATTGGTCAGTGCTTCCTGCAGGATACGGAACAACCCCGTGGCCTTGGCATCGCTCAAGGCTGGCAGATTATCCGGTACTTGCACCAGACAGGGAATTTGCGTGCGCGCTTCGAATCGCCGCGCCTGCCACTCGATGGCCGAAGCAATCCCCGCGTCGAGAATCGGCGGGCGCAAGGCGGTGGCCACATCGCGCACCAACTGGAACAGTTGGCTGATCAGGCGCTTCATGCTGGCCAGGCGTTCGTTCAGGGCCGGGTCCAGCTCGGCAAAGGCCAGTTCGCACATCGACACCTCCAGCTTGAGCACGGTCAGCATCTGCCCCAGCTCGTCGTGCACTTCGCGGGCGATGCGGGCCTTTTCTTCCTCGCGCACACTCTCAAGGTGGGCCGACAGCTCGCGCAACTGCTCCTGGGATTTCGCCAGGGCAAGCTCGGCCCGTTTCCCTTGGGTGATGTCCCACACCACACCATCCCAGACCACCTGGCCGTTGGCCAGGCGTCGGGTACTGGCCTTGATATCGGCCCAGCGTTGCTCGCCGTGACGGGTGAGGATGCGGCCCTGCCAGGACCAGTCCTGATCGCTGGCCAGCGCCAGGTCCTGCACCCGATGGTAGTCGGCACGGTCTTCGGGGTGCACCAGGTTGCGCAGGCCCATGTGCGGTTGCTGAATTTCGCTGGGCGCATAACCCACCAGGGCCTCGCTGCCCTCGCTGACATAGGGAAACTCCAGGTCGCCCTCGGCGGGGTCTCGCTCCAGGCGAAACACCAGCCCCGGCACGTTGCCGGCTATACCCTTGAGCCGTGCTTCGCTTTCACGCAGGGCCGCCAGGGCACGATGACGCTCGGTAACATCGGCCAGATAGACCACCAGGTATTCGGCGTCACGAAAGCGCAGAAAGCTCAGCGACAGTTCTACCGGCAGCAGGCTCTGGTCAGCGCGCTGGCAGTGCGTTTCGAACTGCCCTGCACCGCCCTCCCCGGTGCGCGCGCCCTTCCAAAGCTGCAGCCAGCGATCCATGTTCAGGCTGGGCTCGAAGTCGCTCAACGGCCGCTCCAGCAATGCGCCTTCCGCGTAACCCAGCATGCGCTCGGCGGCGTGGTTGGCGTAGCGCACGTGGCTGTCCCAGTTGACCCAGAGGATGCCTACCGTGCTCTGGTCGATGGCGAACTGGCTCAGGCGCAGCACTTCTTCACGGACTTGCCGCTCCACCAGGCTTTCCCGCGCGGTGAGCAGGCTGCGCTCCAGCCGGTGCTGCTGCCGACGTTGCCACATCAGGGTCGCCAGCGCGCACAACAGCAACATCCCGAACAGCAGGGCCAGGTTCTGCCAGAAGCCGGGCGACTCGCTCAGGCGCGGGTATTTCGGCTGCAGCCAGCGCTGGTGCAGTTGTTCCAGCTCCTTGGCGGGCAGCGCCTGCAGACCACGCTCGAGCACATCGGCCAGCAGCGGCCAGTCACGCCGCGAGCCGATACGCAACAGTTGCGGCAGGCCGATATCGCCCACCACCGCCAGCTCACCGAACTCGCTCTCGCGGGAAAGGCGGCTGAGCTGGGCTTCATCCAGCACCGCGAAGCTGGCCTGGCCGCCGACCACCAGTTGCAAGGCCTCGCGCTCATTGGGCACGCCCTGCAGGTTGAGATTGCCGTAGTTACCACGCAGGTATTCCGCCAACTGGCTGGGCATGCGCACCGCAACGCGCTGCTCGCTGTCGAGCTTTTCCAGCTCTATGGCCATGGCCCCGGTGCGCGGCCCTACCACCAGTTGCGGCACGCGCATGTAGGGGTCGCTGAACAACCACAGTCGCAGGCTGGCCGGGGTCTGGGAAAGGCCGGGAGCGAAGTCGATTTCCCCCGCCTTCAGGGCATGCTCCAGGCTGGCCTGGTCAGCAAAGTTGCGCCAGGTAAGGTCCAGGCGCAATGCCTGCGCCAGGCTGCTTACCAGCTCGACGTTGGCCCCGTACAGTTGCTGCAGGCGTCGGTCGAACTGGGCGTAGGGCGCCTGCAGCACCAGGCCGACGCGCAGGCTACGGTGGCTATCCAGCCACTGCTGTTGCGCAGGTTCCAGCACAACGGTGGGCACTACCTCGGGCCTGGCCAATGCAATCAAGGGCAGCCACAAGCAGCCGATAACCAACAGGCGACGCACTCGCTTCATCTACACGCTCGTCCTGGCAAAGGCGGCCATGCAGCATGGCCGTCACGGGCAAATACTATTAGGCTGCCGGTATCATTCTGGCCCCGGGTTGACTCATGTCCACACTTTATCGCACGACGCTGGCAATGTGCTGCCTGGCCTCGATCCTTCCACTCGGCGCCCTTGCCGCCGATGCCGACCCACCCACCAGCGCCCCTGCGGCACCTGTTGCCGAAGCGCCGCGACCGCCGCTGCTGGAGCGTAGCCAGGAAGATGCCCAAGCCCTTGAGCGGCTGGTCCCCAAGGCCGAACAGCAGCCCCTGCAGGCGGGTGCCGACAGCTTCCTGGCCCTGTGGAAGCCGGCCAACGACAGCGACCCGCAAGGGGCAGTGATCATCGTCCCAGGCGCTGGCGAAACTGCCGACTGGCCGAACGCCGTCGGCCCGCTGCGGCAGAAATTCCCCGATATCGGCTGGCACAGCCTGAGCATCAGCCTGCCCGACCTGCTCGCCGACAGCCCGCAGGCCCGGGTCGAAGCCAAGCCGGCAGCCGAGCCCGAAAAACCCAAAGGTGAAAGTGCACCGGCCAAGGATGTGCCCGCCGACGCCAATGCAAACGTCGCCCAGGCCACTGCCGCCGATGCCGACACCGCCGAGAGCACCGACGCCGAACAGGCCAGCGAGCAGACCGATCCGGCCGATGCCGAGCGCATCTTCGCTCGCCTGGATGCCGCAGTGGCTTTCGCCCAGCAGCACAATGCCCGCAGCATCGTGCTGATCGGCCATGGCAGCGGCGCCTATTGGGCGGCCCGCTACCTGAGCGAGAAACAGCCACCACAGGTGCAGAAGCTGGTAATGGTCGCGGCGCAGACCCCGGCTCGGGTGGAGCATGACCTGGAAAGCCTGGCGCCGACCCTGAAGCTACCGACCGCCGACATCTATTACGCCACCCGAAGCCCTGATCGCAATGCGGCCGCGCAACGCCTACAGGCCAGCAAGCGGCAGAAGGACAGCCAGTACAAGCAGCTGTCGCTGATTGCCATGCCGGGGAACAAGGCGGCGGAGCAGGAGCAACTGTTCCGCCGGGTGCGGGGCTGGATGAGCCCGCAGGGATAATGCGCCGAGCGGGCCGCTACAGCCCATGCCGCTTGCGGATCATGGCATAGGCCTGGTGCAACTCGCGGGTGCGCTCGGTAGCTTCACGCACCTGCGCCTCGCTGGCACCACTCCCTGCAAGCTTGTCGGGGTGGTGCCGGCTGACCAGCCGACGATACGCCTGCTTGACCTTGTCGCCGTCGGTGTCTGCCTCGACCGCCAGCAAGCGTAGCGCCGCCGCGTAGGTCATGGCCACGCCTTCTGGCCGGGCGACCTTGCGCGGCTCGTACTCCAGCGACATGGCCTGCACCTGCCGCCGACTCAGGCCCAGTTTCTGCCCCCAGTCCAGCAGCAGCGCACGCTCCTTGTTGCCCATCTTGCCGTCAGCCCAGACCATGCGCCAACAGGCGCGCAGGGTACCTTCCGCCGCATGCGGCTGCTGGCGAATACGCCGCAGGTGCCCGCCCAGCCGGTCCTTGCCCGCCTTACCGCGGTTGAACGCGGCAATCGCCCGCAGCCTGGCCGCCTCGGCCAGGTCCAGGCGCACCATTTCCTGGCGCGCCTGCTGGATATGCTGCTCGGCCACCCGGCCATCGCATTTGGCCAGGCGCCCGAGCATCACGAACAGCAACTCGTCGTCGCGCAGCGCCGAACGCCCGCCCAGGCGTTCGCGCATGTCCTCCCAACCTTGCAAACGCAGCCGGCGGTCCATGGCCTGCCCGAGCAACGCACCCAGCAACGCCCCCGGAATGCTGGCAACGGCAAAGCCGGCGCCCACTCCAATCACCGTGCCTGGCCACCACATGTCAGGCGCGCCCGCCAATCAGTCGCTCGGCCTCGGCCAGGCGCTCGACCGTGCCAACATCCACCCAGTGCCCACGGTAGTGCTCACCTGTGACCTTGCCAGCCGCCATGGCCCGGCGCAGCAGGGGGGCCAGCTTGAAGGCACCCGGCTCGCAGCCTTCGAACAGCGCCGGATGCAGCACCGACAGGCCGCTGAAGGTCAGCGTGCCTGGCGCGTCATCGCCATCGACGACCCGTCCGTGTTCCAGGCGGAAGTCACCGCGGCCGTGATGGCCAGGGTTGTCGACCAGCACCAGGTGCGCCAGGCCTTGCAGCGGGGCGGCGTGCAACTGCGTGAAGTCGTAGTCGGTCCAGACATCACCGTTTACCAGCAGGAACGGCGCGTCTGCGAGCAATGGCAGCGCCTTGAAGATGCCGCCGCCGGTTTCCAGCGGCTCGCCCTCGGGCGAGTAGCGGATGCTCAGGCCGTAACGGCTACCGTCACCCAGGTGGTCTTCGATCTGCTGGCCGAGCCAGGCATGGTTGATCACCACTTCGGTAACGCCTGCTGCCGCCAGGGCCCGGAGGTGGTATTCGATCAGCGGCTGGCCGGCAACCGGCAGCAACGGTTTCGGGGTATGCAGCGTCAGCGGGCGCATGCGCTCGCCTTTGCCCGCTGCCAGGATCATTGCCTTCATGCACGCGCTCCGGCCTGCAACTCGGCAATCAGCTCACCCAGCTCCGCCAATTCGGGCCGACGGCTGATCACTTCATCTATATAGGCGAAGAAGCGCGGTACGTCGCCCAGGTAGCGCGGTTTGCCATCACGATGGCAGATGCGGGCGAAGATACCGATCACTTTCAGGTGCCGCTGTACGCCCATCAGGTCGCTGGCACGCTGGAATGTTTCGAAGTCGGCCTGTACCGGGATGCCCGCTGCCTGTGCTTTTTGCCAGTAGTCCCGCAGCCAGCCTTCGACCCGTGCCTGTGGCCAGCTGAGGAAGGCGTCCTTGAACAGGCAGGTAATGTCGTAGGTGACCGGACCGTACACGGCATCCTGGAAATCCAGCACGCCAGGGTTGGGCGTGCTCTGCATCAGGTTACGCGGCATGTAGTCGCGGTGCACCAGCACCTTGGGCTGGGCCAGGGCGCTGTCGATCAACAGTTGGCTGACGCGCTGCCAGGTGGCCATTTGCGCATCGTTCAAGACCAGGCCAAGTTCACGCCCTACGTACCACTCGGGGAACAGCTCGACTTCACGGCGCAGCAAGGCGTCGTCGTAGCTGGGCAGAGGTGCATCCATCGGCAGGCGCTGCAATGCCAGCAGCGCATCGATGGCATCGGCGAACAGGCGGTCGGCGCTGTCAGAGTCAATGATATCAAGGTATGTCTGGTGGCCCAGATCCCCCAGCAGCAGGAAGCCACGCTCCAGGTCCTCGGCGTGAATCACCGGCACATGCACGCCGGCGCTGGCCAGCAGATGGTCGATGGCGACGAACGGTCGGCAGTTTTCCTGGGGCGGTGGCGCGTCCATGATCACGAAACTGTGCCCGGCGCCCTGCCAGCGGAAGTAACGGCGGAAGCTGGCATCGCTGCTGGCCGCGGTAAGGCTGCCTGCCGGCACGTCGCCCCAGGCGTTGTTCAGGAAAAGATCTTTGAGCTGCTCATCGAGCCAGACCGTCAGTTGTTGCAGGCGTACATCGTGTTCAGGCATTACAAGGGTCTCCGACGGCCCTAGCCGTCAAGCGGGTCATGCTTTATTATCCAGCATCTTTTTCAGACCATCGAGAGGCGTGCGGCCCCACACGCGGGCAGATGGCACGCAGGAAGCCCGGACTAATAAGATGGCATTGAAATCCCCCGCGTTTCGTAGAAAGTTTCCGTTGCTGGTAACCGGCGGTCTGCTGGCCCTGCAACCTCTGGCCACGTCTTACGTCGTGGCAGCCGAACAGTTCGACTGCCAAGTGTCCGCCGCCGGTGGTTGGGACTGCAAGCCCAAGGCCCCAGTCAACAACCTGCCGCCGCGCCCGGTGCACGAGGGTGCAGCCGTCAGTGCCGGCAGCGAAGCCGCGAGCGAAGCCGAAACCGCGGACCAGCCGATGTTGGTCACCGAGGCCAAAGGCCGTGGCCTGAAATCGCGCAGCGAAGATTACAGCCACCTGGACTGGGTCCCGCGTGACAAGCTTACCGCTGCCCAGCTGGCCGAAACCGGTCCCTACTGCGGTGGTGCGTACGTCGAGCCGCCCCGCCCGGGCATGGCCGACACCACGCCAAAGGACGAGTCGCCGACCTACATCAACGCCAAGGTTTCCAAATACCAGCAGGAGCAGCAGATCGCTACCCTGGCGGGTAACGTGGTCATGCGCCAGGGCAGCATGCAGGCCGAGGCCGACGAGGCCAACCTGTACCAGACCGAAAACCGCGGCGAGCTCAAGGGCAACGTCAAGATCCGTGACAACGGCTCGCTGGTGGTAGGTGACCAGGCGCAGATCCAGCTCGACACCGGCGAAGCCCAGGTCGACAACGCCGAATACGTGATGCACAAGTCGCACATCCGCGGCAACGCCCTGTACGCCAAGCGTGGCGAAAACGCCATTATCCGTCTCAAGGACGGTACGTACACCACCTGCGAACCGGGCAGCAACGCCTGGCAGCTGAAGGGCAACAACATCACCCTGAACCCGGCTACCGGCTTCGGTACCGCGACCAACGTCACCCTGCGGGTCAAGGATTTCCCGGTGTTCTACACACCGTACATCTACTTCCCGATCGACGACCGTCGCCAGTCCGGCTTCCTGCCGCCATCGTTCAGCACCAGCAGCGACACCGGCTTCATGCTGGTCACGCCGTACTACTTCAACCTGGCGCCGAACTACGACGCCACGCTGTACCCGCGCTACATGACCAAGCGCGGCCTGTTGATGGAAGGCGAATTCCGCTACCTGACACCTTCGAGCGAAGGCCAGTTCGGTGGCGCCTACCTGAACGACAAGAACGACGACCGCAAAGACCAGACGGACTACAAAGAACAGCGCTGGATGGTCAACTGGCAGCACAAAGGTGGCCTGGACGAGCGCCTGATGACCGAGGTGGATTACACCGACATCAGCGACCCGTTCTACTTCCAGGACCTGGAGTCCGACCAGATCGGTGTCGAAAGCCGCGACATCCTGAATCAGCAAGGCGCCCTGACCTACCGTGGCGACAGCTATACCGCGCGGCTGAACGTGCATGCGCACGAAATGGCCACCATCTCGCAGATCACGCCGTATGACAGCCTGCCGCAGGTTACTTTCAACGGTACGCTGCCGTTCCAGCCTGGCGGTTTGAACTTCGGTTACGAAACTGAAGCCGTGCGCTTTGATCGCGACCTGAAAGACGACTTCGTTTTCGACAAAGATGGCAACCCGGACGCAAGCGCAGGATTCCCCGGACGGCGCCTCGACGAGAACATTTTCGGTGTAGCCCGCGCCAACGGCACCCGTCTGAACGTCGCCCCTTCCATCAGCCTGCCAATGCAAGCCAGCTACGGCTTCGTCACGCCGAAGCTGAAGTACATGTACACCCACTACGATCTTGACCTGGACAGCGAAGGCAAGGCTGACGTGGCGGGCTCCAATGCCGAGACCCTGGACCTGTTCGGCGATTTCAAGAGCAACCAGAACCGCGACGTCCCGATTTTCAGCGTTGACAGTGGCCTGTATTTCGATCGCAACACGTCGATGTTCGGCACCAACTACCGCCAAACCCTCGAACCGCGCCTGTTCTACCTCTACGTCCCTTACAAGGACCAGATGGACATCCCGCTGTTCGACACCGGCGAAACCCTGTTCAGCTACGATTCGCTGTTCCGCGACAACCGCTTCAGCGGTACCGACCGTATCGGCGACGAGAACAAGCTGTCGCTGGGCGTAACCAGCCGCTGGATCGAAGATAACGGTTTCGAGCGCCAGAACTTCAGCATCGGCCAGGCCTACTACTTCAAGGATCGCAAGGTCCAGTTGCCGGGCATCGACTACCGCACCCGCAAGGATTCGCAGTCCGATGTGTCGCCGTACGCGCTGGTGTACAACTACTACTTCAACCGCGACTGGCGCTTCAATTCGGACTTCAACTGGGACCCGGACAGCCGCAGCACCCGTTCGGGCAGCGCGATGTTCCATTACCAGCCTGAAGACAATCCGAACAAGATCGTCAACCTCGGCTATCGCTACCGTAACGACACCATCGCCTACGACTCGACCACGGGTACCTGGAAAGTGGGCGGCGGTGACTATGGCACCCCGGGTGATCCGAACTACATCAAGGATTACTACAAGATCCAGCAGCATGACTTCTCGGTTATCTGGCCGATCGTGCCGCAGTGGAGCGTCATCGCGCGCTGGCAGCATGACTACAACCGCAACCGCACCCTGGAAGCCATGGGCGGCTTCGAATATGACAACTGCTGCTGGAAGCTGCGTCTGGTCAACCGCTACTGGATCGACTACGACGATTTCAGCCAGGCCCTTCCACAGAACGAAAAAGGCGACCATGGTGTCTTCCTGCAGATCGTGCTGAAAGGCCTCGGTGGTGTAGTGGGCAACAAGGTCGAATCTTTCCTCGACCAAGGCATTCAAGGTTACCGTACACGTGAAGACCAAGCTTATTGATCGTCTGCGCCCAGTGTTGCTGGGCGCCGCTTTGCTGAGTGGCGCGGTGCATGCCGCGGTACAACCTCTTGATCGCGTGGCGGCCATCGTCGACAACGACGTGGTCATGCAAAGCCAGCTGGACCAGCGTGTCCGCGAGGTGCAGCAAACCATCGCCAAGCGCGGCGGCGGCGTGCCGCCGACCAGCGCTCTGGAACAGCAGGTGCTGGAACGCCTGATCGTCGAAAACCTGCAGCTGCAGATCGGCGAACGCTCCGGCATCCGCATCACCGACGAGGAACTGAACCAGGCCATCGGCACCATTGCCCAGCGCAATGGCATGTCGCTGGAGCAGTTCCGCGCCGCCCTGGCCCACGACGGCCTGTCGTTCGATGACGCCCGCGAGCAGGTCAAGCGCGAGATGATCATCAGCCGCGTGCGCCAGCGCCGGGTGGCCGAGCGTATCCAGGTGTCGGAGCAGGAAGTGAAGAACTTCCTCAATTCGGACATGGGCAAGATGCAGATGTCGGAAGAGTACCGCCTGGCCAACATCCTGATCCCGACCCCGGAAGCCGCCAACTCGGAAGCCATCCAGGCCGCCGCGCGCCAGGTCGGCGACGTGTACCAGCAGCTCAAGCAAGGCGCGGACTTCGGCCAACTGGCCATTGCCCGCTCCGCCAGCGAAAACGCCCTGGAAGGCGGCGAGATGGGCTGGCGTAAAGCCGCCCAGCTGCCACCCGACTTCGCCAAGATGCTCAGCAGCATGCCGGTTGGCGAGATCACCCAGCCCATCCGCATCCCCAACGGCTTCATCATCCTCAAGCTCGAGGAGAAGCGTGGCGGCAGCGAGAACGTGCTGCGTGACGAAGTGCACGTGCGCCATATCCTGATCAAGCCAAGCGAAGTGCGCAGCGATGCAGCCACCGAACAGCTGGCCGAGAAGCTCTACGAGCGGATCAACAACGGTGAAGACTTCGCCACCCTGGCCAAGAGTTTCTCGGAAGACCCGGGCTCGGCGCTTAACGGCGGCGATCTGAACTGGGTTGACCCGAACAGCCTGGTACCGGAGTTTCGCGAACAGATGGCCAACGCCCAGCAAGGCGTCGTGACCAAACCGTTCAAGACCCAGTACGGCTGGCATGTCCTGGAAGTGCTGGGCCGCCGCGCCACCGACAGCACCGAGCAGGCGCGCGAACAGCAGGCCCTGAGCGTGCTGCGTAACCGCAAGTATGACGAAGAGCTGCAAACCTGGCTGCGCCAGATCCGCGACGAAGCCTACGTTGAAATCAAGCTGCCTGGCGCTGACCAGGCCGCCCAGTGAAGCCGCAGCGCTTCGCCGTCACCCCCGGTGAGCCAGCCGGCATAGGTCCCGACCTGTGCCTGCTGCTCGCCGCAGACGCCCAGCCCCACCCCCTGATCGCCATCACCAGCCGTGACCTGCTCGCAGAGCGGGCCACCCAGCTGGCGGTTGCAGTCAACCTGCTGCCGGTAGCGCCGGGCCAATGGCCCGAGCAGCCAGCGCCTGCAGGTAGCCTGTACGTCTGGGACACCCCCCTTGCAGCCCCGGTAGTGCCAGGCCAGCTCGACCAGGCGAACGCGGCGTTCGTGCTGGAAACCCTGACCCGTGCCGGGCAAGGCTGTCTGGACGGGCATTTCGCCGGGATGATCACCGCCCCTGTGCACAAGGGCGTGATCAACGAGAGTGGCATCGCCTTCTCTGGGCATACCGAATTCCTCGCCGAGCTGACTCACACCGCGCAAGTGGTAATGATGCTGGCCACGCACGGCCTGCGCGTCGCCCTGGTGACCACGCACCTGCCGCTGCGCGACATCGCCGACGCCATCACCGCCGAGCGCGTCGAGCGTGTAACACGAATCCTGCATGCCGACATGCGCGACAAGTTCGGCATCGCCAACCCGCGCATCCTGGTGTGCGGCCTCAACCCGCACGCGGGCGAGGGCGGCCATCTGGGCCGCGAAGAAATCGACATCATCGAACCGACCCTGGCCCGCCTGCGCACCGAAGGCATGGACCTGCGCGGACCACTGCCGGCCGATACCCTGTTTACCCCCAAATATCTGGAGCACTGCGATGCAGTGCTGGCGATGTACCACGACCAGGGCCTGCCCGTACTCAAGTACAAAGGCTTTGGCGCTGCGGTCAACGTGACGCTGGGCCTGCCGATCATCCGTACCTCGGTTGACCACGGCACCGCCCTGGACCTTGCCGGCACCGGCAAGATCGACACCGGCAGCCTGCGCGTTGCGCTGGACACCGCCTACCAGATGGCCGAGAACCGACCATGAACGAGCAATACCAACACCGGGCGCGCAAGCGCTTCGGCCAGAACTTCCTGCACGACGCCGGTGTTATCGACCGTATCCTGCGCGCCATCAACGCCAAGGCCGGCGAACACTTGCTGGAAATCGGCCCGGGCCAGGGCGCCCTCACCGAAGGCCTGCTGGGCAGCGGTGCACAACTGGACGTTGTGGAACTGGACAAGGACCTGGTGCCGATCCTGCAGCACAAGTTCGCTGACCGCGGCAACTTCCGCCTGCACCAGGGCGACGCCCTGAAGTTCGACTTCAACCAGCTGGGCGTGCCAGCGCGCAGCCTGAAGGTGGTGGGCAACCTGCCCTACAACATCTCCACCCCGTTGATCTTCCACCTGCTCAGCCACGCCGGGCTGATCCGCGACATGCACTTCATGCTGCAGAAGGAAGTGGTAGAACGCATGGCCGCCGGCCCTGGCGGTGGTGACTGGGGGCGGTTGTCGATCATGGTGCAGTACCACTGCCGGGTCGAGCACCTGTTCAATGTTGGCCCTGGCGCCTTCAACCCGCCGCCAAAAGTGGACTCTGCGATTGTCCGCCTGGTACCGCACGAAGTGCTGCCGTATCCGGCCAAGGATCACCTGCTGCTGGAGCGCGTGGTGCGCGAGGCGTTCAACCAGCGCCGCAAGACCCTGCGCAACACCATGAAAGGCCTGCTCGACAGCGCAGCCATCGAGGCAGCTGGCGTGGATGGCAGCCTGCGCCCTGAGCAGCTGGACCTGGCAGCTTTCGTACGCCTGGCCGACCAGCTGGCTGATCAGCAACCGGCCTGATCCAGCCTGTATCGGCCCTGTCGCCGGCAAGCCAACTCCCACAGGAACACCACAGCACCTAAGACCTGTGCTTTACCTGTGAGAGCTGGCTTGCCGGCGATAGGGCCGGAACTGATAACACAATCCCCAAGCCCCACACCGCTGGCCCTCCCCCCTCTCAATGGCCTAGACTGCATTATTGCGTCAGTTCGCCCAAGGCCCTTGCATGACCGACCCCCGCTATCAGATCGACGTCAGCGTCGTGACCCGCTACCTGAAAGAACAATCCGACCCCGAGAACAGTCGTTTCGCTTTCGCCTACACCATTACCGTAAAAAACAGCGGCCTGGTCCAGGCCAAGCTGATGTCACGCCACTGGCTGATCACCAACGGTGATGGCGAGGTCGAAGAAGTACGCGGCGCCGGCGTGGTCGGCCAGCAACCCAGCATCGACCCAGGCCAGAGCCACACCTACAGCAGCGGTGCAGTGATCAGCACGCGCGTGGGTACGATGCAGGGCAGTTACCAGATGTTCGCCGAAGACGGCAAACGCTTCGACGCCCAGATCGCACCCTTCCGGCTGGCGGTGCCGGGGGCGCTGCACTGATGGCAACCTACGCCGTCGGTGATCTGCAGGGCTGCTTGCAGCCCCTCAAATGCCTGCTCGAACGCGTTCGCTTCAACCCGGCCGTCGACCGCCTGTGGCTGGTCGGCGACCTGGTCAACCGCGGCCCGGAATCGCTGGAAACCTTGCGCTTCCTGTATTCGATCCGCCAGTCACTGGTGTGCGTGCTTGGCAACCACGACCTGCACCTGCTGGCCGCCTGGCACAACGTCGAGCGCCTGAAAAAAAGCGACACCCTGCGCGAGATCATCGAAGCGCCGGATGCCGACCAGTTGTTCGACTGGCTGCGCCAGCAAAAGCTGCTGCATTACGATGAAGCCAGGGGCATCGCCATGGCCCACGCCGGCATCCCGCCTCAGTGGACGCTCGGCCAGGCCCTGAAGCTTGCTGAAGAGGTAGAGCAGGTGCTGCGCGATGATGGCCGCCTGAAGCTGTACCTTGACGGCATGTACGGCAACGAGCCGAACAGGTGGAGCAAGAACCTCAGCGGCATCGAGCGCCTGCGGGTCATCACCAACTACTTCACCCGCATGCGTTTCTGCACCGCCGAGGGCAAACTCGACCTCAAGAGCAAGGAAGGCGTGGGCACCGCCCCCAAAGGCTACAAGCCCTGGTTTGCGCACAAGGACCGCCGCTCTCGCCACGTGAAGATCATCTTCGGCCACTGGGCGGCGCTTGAAGGGCGCGTCGACGCGCCTGACGTCATCGCCCTGGACACCGGCTGCGTATGGGGCGGTGCAATGACCCTGTACAACATCGACAGCGGCGAGTACCACCGCTGCGAATGCGCCGACGACGGCACCCTGCGTCAACCGGCCCAACCCACTACACTGAACGATCAGCCCTGAAGGAAAGCCCTACCCATGAGCGAATTCAAGCGCATCCCTCCCGAACAGGCCCTGGCCCTGCGCGCGCAAGGTGCGGTAGTCGTCGACATTCGCGACTCGCAGGCCTTTGCCGCCGGCCACATTGCCGGTGCCCGGCATCTTGATAACCATTCGGTCGCCGATTTCATCCGTAACGCCGACCTCGATGCCCCGACCCTGGTGGTGTGCTACCACGGCAACTCCAGCCAGAGCGCTGCTGCCTACCTGGTAGGCCAAGGTTTTTCCGACGTGTACAGCGTGGATGGCGGCTTCGAACTGTGGCGCGCCACCTACCCGGCCGAGACCGCCCAAGGCACCGCCGAATAATTTTTTCATTTCTACTGCAGCCCGCGCCCCGTGCGGGCTCGCGGCTTATCTGACGAACGGTCGTTCGCAACTTCTCCGCCCCTCGCCCTTGACCTTGCGGATAACCAACTACTCTTAAGCACAGGCCATCCAAAAAAGGGGAGAGCCGGTACACCGGCGTGCGGGTCATCGGTAGCGTTACAGGGTGTTCTGGGGGGTATACGGCAATCGGCAAACCCGGTTGCATGCCAGCATCAGCTGACTGATCCGGCGTCGTCTCCATGTATCGAGCGAGGTGACGTCATGAGTATTTTTAGCCACTTCCAACAACGTTTCGAGTCTACGCGCCAGGAAGAACTCTCGCTGCAAGAGTACCTCGAGCTGTGCAAAGGGGATCGCAGTGCCTACGCATCGGCGGCCGAACGGCTGTTGCTGGCCATAGGTGAGCCAGAACTGATCGACACCTCAACCAACTCCAGGCTGTCGCGAATCTTTTCCAACAAGGTGATCCGTCGCTATCCGGCCTTTGCCGACTTCCATGGCATGGAAGAGTGCATCGACCAGATCGTGTCGTACTTCCGCCATGCCGCCCAGGGCCTGGAAGAGAAGAAACAGATCCTCTATCTGTTGGGCCCGGTAGGCGGCGGCAAGTCGTCGCTGGCCGAGAAACTCAAGCAGCTGATGGAGAAAGTGCCGTTCTATGCCATCAAGGGCTCGCCGGTATTCGAATCGCCCTTGGGTTTGTTCAACGCCACCGAAGATGGGGCCATTCTCGAGGAAGAGTACGGGATCTCACGGCGCTACCTGAACACCATCATGTCGCCCTGGGCCACCAAGCGCCTGCAAGAATTTGGCGGTGACATCTCCAAGTTCAAAGTGGTCAAGCTCTACCCATCCATTCTCAACCAGATTGCCATTGCCAAGACCGAACCCGGCGATGAAAACAACCAGGACATCTCTGCACTGGTGGGCAAGGTCGATATCCGCAAACTCGAGGAGTTTCCGCAGAACGACGCCGACGCCTACAGCTACTCGGGCGCGCTGTGCCGGGCCAACCAGGGCCTGATGGAATTCGTCGAGATGTTCAAGGCACCGATCAAGGTCCTGCACCCTCTGCTCACTGCCACCCAGGAAGGCAACTACAACAGTACCGAAGGCTTGGGCGCGATCCCCTACACCGGCATCCTGCTGGCCCACTCCAACGAATCGGAGTGGCACACTTTCCGCAACAACAAGAACAACGAAGCCTTCATCGACCGGATCTACATCGTCAAGGTGCCGTACTGCCTGCGGGTCAGTGACGAGATCAAGATCTACGACAAGCTGCTGGTCAACAGTTCGCTGTCCAAGGCCCATTGCGCCCCGGACACGCTGAAGATGCTCGCCCAGTTCACCGTTCTCTCGCGTCTCAAGGAGCCTGAAAACTCCAACATTTACTCGAAGATGCGCGTCTACGATGGCGAAAACCTGAAGGATACCGACCCCAAGGCCAAGTCGATCCAGGAATACCGCGACTCGGCAGGCGTCGACGAGGGCATGAACGGCCTGTCGACCCGCTTCGCCTTCAAGATCCTGTCCAAGGTCTTCAACTTCGACCCGCACGAGATTGCGGCCAACCCGGTACACCTGCTGTATGTGCTGGAGCAGCAGATCGAGCAGGAGCAATTCCCTGCCGAAGTGCGCGAACGCTACCTGCGCTACCTCAAGGAATATCTGGCACCGCGCTACATCGAGTTCATCGGCAAGGAAATCCAGACCGCCTACCTCGAGTCCTACAGCGAGTATGGCCAGAACATCTTCGACCGCTACGTGCTGTACGCCGACTTCTGGATCCAGGACCAGGAGTACCGCGACCCAGAAACCGGCGAAATCCTCAACCGTATTGCACTGAACGAAGAGCTGGAAAAGATCGAGAAGCCCGCCGGCATCAGCAATCCGAAGGACTTCCGCAACGAGATCGTCAACTTCGTACTGCGCGCACGCGCCAACAACAACGGCAAGAACCCAAGCTGGCTGAGCTATGAAAAGCTGCGGGTGGTGATCGAGAAGAAAATGTTCTCCAACACCGAAGACCTGCTGCCGGTCATCAGCTTCAACGCCAAGGCCAGCAAAGAGGACCAGAAGAAACACAACGACTTCGTCACCCGGATGGTGGAGCGTGGCTACACCGACAAACAGGTTCGTCTGCTGTCGGAATGGTACCTGCGGGTCAGGAAATCGCAATAAAGCGACAAGCTACACACCGCACGCCCAAGGCTGGCGTTCCAGCCTCGGGCGGCGGCAGCTGTCTTTACGTGCAGCTCGTAGCTTGAAGCGTGCAGCTGTTCCCAGCTACCGGAGGGACCATGAGCTACGTTATAGACCGACGCCTGAACGGCAAGAACAAGAGCACGGTCAACCGCCAGCGCTTCTTGCGGCGGTACCGCGAACATATCAAGAAGGCCGTCGAAGAGGCGGTTAGCCGTCGCTCCATCATGGACATGGAGCATGGCGAGCAGATCAGCATTCCGGGACGGGACATCGACGAACCTGTGCTGCACCATGGTCGCGGCGGCAAACAGACCATCGTGCACCCGGGCAACAAGGAATTCACCGCAGGTGAGCATATCCCCAGACCCCAAGGTGGTGGGGGCGGTGGAGGCCGTGGCAAGGCCGGCAATTCTGGCGAAGGCATGGATGAATTCGTCTTCCAGATCACTCAGGAAGAATTCCTCGAGTTCATGTTCGAGGACCTCGAGCTGCCCAACCTGGTCAAACGCCACCTGACCGGTGCCGATACGTTCAAGACCGTGCGTGCCGGTATCGCCAACGAGGGCAACCCCTCGCGCATCAACATTGTCCGCACCCTGCGCTCGGCTCACGCCCGGCGAATCGCCCTGACCGGCAGCAGCCGCGCGCTGTTGCGCGAAGCGCAAAAAGAGCTGGCCCGACTGAAAGTCGAGGAGCCCGACAACTTTACCGACATCCAGGAAGTCGAGCAGGAAATCGAGCGCCTGAAAGCGCGTATCAACCGCCTGCCCTTCCTCGACACGTTCGACCTGAAGTACAACTTGCTGGTAAAGCAGCCCAACCCAAGCTCGAAGGCGGTAATGTTCTGCCTGATGGACGTGTCCGGTTCGATGACCCAAGCCACCAAGGACATTGCCAAGCGCTTCTTCATCCTGCTGTACCTGTTCCTCAAGCGTAATTACGACCGCATCGAGGTAGTATTCATTCGCCACCACACCAGTGCCCGCGAAGTGGACGAGGAAGAGTTCTTCTACTCCCGGGAAACCGGCGGCACCATCGTTTCCAGTGCGCTCAAGCTAATGCAGGAGATCATGGCCGAACGCTACCCGGCCAGCGACTGGAACATCTACGCCGCCCAGGCCTCCGATGGCGACAACTGGAACGACGACTCGCCCATCTGCCGCGAAATTCTCTCCAAGCAGATCATGCCGCACGTGCAGTACTACACTTACGTCGAGATCACCCCCCGTGAGCATCAGGCGCTGTGGTACGAGTACGAGCGCATCGGCGAAGGGTTCCCCGACACGTTCGCCCAGCAGCAGTTGGTATCGGCCGGCGACATCTACCCGGTCTTCCGTGAACTCTTCCAGCGCAGGTTAGCCACATGACCGCCAGAGCACAGAGACGCCAACCCATTTCCACCGGGTCCGAGTGGACGTTCGAACTGATCCAGACCTACGACCGGGAAATCAGCCGCCTGGCCGAAGGCTATGCCCTGGACACCTACCCCAACCAGATCGAGGTCATCACCGCCGAGCAGATGATGGACGCCTACGCCTCCGTCGGTATGCCGCTGGGCTATCACCACTGGTCCTATGGCAAGCAGTTCCTCAGCACCGAAAAGTCGTACAGCCGTGGCCAGATGGGCCTGGCCTACGAAATCGTGATCAACTCCGACCCCTGCATCGCCTACCTGATGGAAGAAAACACCATGTGCATGCAGGCACTGGTGATCGCCCATGCCTGCTACGGCCACAACAGCTTCTTCAAGGGAAACTACCTGTTCCGCACCTGGACCGATGCCAGTTCCATCATTGACTACCTGGTGTTTGCCAAGCAGTACATCGCGCAATGCGAAGAGCGCCACGGCATCGATGCGGTGGAAGACCTGATCGACTCCTGCCATGCCTTGATGAACTACGGCGTGGACCGCTACAAGCGCCCCTATCCGATTTCTGCCGAAGAAGAGCGGCGTCGGCAAAAGGAGCGCGAAGAGCATCTGCAGCGGCAGATCAACGACCTATGGCGCACCATCCCGAAAAGCGCCGAGAAGGGTAACGAACGCGATGATGCGCGCTTCCCCAGCGAACCGCAGGAAAACATCCTGTATTTCATCGAGAAGAACGCCCCTCTGCTAGAGCCCTGGCAGCGTGAAGTAGTGCGCATCGTGCGCAAGATCGCCCAGTACTTCTACCCGCAGCGCCAGACCCAGGTAATGAACGAAGGCTGGGCGACGTTCTGGCACTACACCCTGATGAACGACCTGTACGACGAGGGGCTGATCACCGAAGGGTTCATGATGGAGTTCTTGCAGTCGCATACCAGCGTGGTGTTCCAGCCTGGTTTCGACAGCCCGTATTACAACGGCATCAACCCGTACGCGCTGGGCTTTGCGATGTACACCGACATACGTCGCATCTGCGAAAACCCAACCGAAGAAGATCGCCACTGGTTCCCCGACATTGCCGGCAGTGATTGGCTTTCTACCATCAAGTTTGCCATGAGCAGCTTCAAGGACGAGAGCTTCATACTGCAGTACCTGTCGCCCAAGGTGATGCGCGATCTCAAGCTGTTCAGCATCCTCGATGATGACCAGCGTGACGATCTGCTGGTACCCGCTATCCACGACGAAAGCGGCTATCGGTTCATTCGCGAGCAACTCGCGGCGCAATACAATCTGGGCAACCGTGAGCCGAACGTACAGATCTGGAGCGTTGACCGCCGCGGCGACCGCTCCCTGACCCTGCGCCACCAGCAGCATAACCGCAAACCGCTAGGCGAATCGACCGAGGAAGTGCTCAAGCATCTGCACCGCCTGTGGGGCTTCGACATCCACCTGGAAACCGTGCAAGGCGACCAGGTGATGAAGACCCATCATATGCCACCGCGCGGCGAGCACGGCGAAAGCGCCGACTACGGCCGCATGGACCTGGCAGTCATCCACCACCTCTAGCGCTACGCCATGGCTGCCGACGGGTTATCCTGTCGGCAGTTATGGAGAGCTGCACATGCACATCTACAAAGTCGGCGGCGCCGTGCGCGACCGCCTGCTCGGCCGCCCTGTCAGCGATATCGACTGGCTGGTGGTCGGCGCCACCGTCGAAGAAATGCACGCCAAGGGCTATCGGCCGGTCGGTGCCGACTTCCCGGTGTTTCTGCATCCGAAAACCGGCGAGGAATACGCCCTGGCGCGCACCGAGCGCAAGAGCGGGCGTGGCTATGGCGGGTTCACCTTCCACGCCAGCCCTGATGTCACGTTGGAAGAAGACCTGACTCGGCGCGACCTGACCATCAATGCAATAGCTGAGGATGAAGCGGGTACGCTGTACGACCCGTACCATGGTCAAACCGACCTGGAAAACCGTATTTTACGCCACGTTTCTCCGGCATTCGCCGAAGATCCGCTGCGCGTGCTGCGTGTCGCACGCTTTGCTGCCCGCTATGCGCCGCTGGGGTTCCGGGTTGCCGAGGAAACCTTGGAGCTAATGCGCCAGATCAGTGCCTCCGGTGAGTTGCAGGCGCTGACTGCCGAACGTAGCTGGAAGGAAATCGAACGCGCGCTGATGGAGGCGCAGCCCCAAGTGTTTTTCCAGGTGCTGGGGGCCTGCAATGCCCTGCAAGAGCTGCTGCCTGAGCTTCAGGCTGCCCCGCAGGCCCTGGCGGCGCTGGAGCAGGCTGCAGCGCATGGGCAGCCCTTGCACGTGCGCTGGGCCTGCCTGCTGCGGCTGTTGCCGCCTGCCTCGATCAAAGCCGTCAACCAGCGCCTGAAGGCGCCGCGGGAGTGCCAGGAGCTGGCATTGCTGACGGGGGAATGCTTGGCGCTGGCTGATAAGGCGCTAGAGCTGCCTGCCAGCGCGCTGCTGGAATTGCTGCAGAAATTCGATGTGTATCGGCGACCGCAGCGCTTCGAGGATTTCCTGATCGCTTGCGAGATGATCGCACTGGGCGAAGGCAAAGCGGGTTACCCACAAGCTGGGTATCTGCGAGGGGCGGCGGCGGCGGCACGGGCGGTGGATGTGAAGCCGCTGGTGCAGGCGGGGCTGACCGGCCAGGCACTGGGCGAGGCGCTCAAAAGCGAGCGACTGCACGCTCTCGAGGCTTACAAACTCAACTGAGTAGCGCTTCTTCCCGTGGGAGCAACTGTCTTGCGCAAAATTTATGAAGCGTGCGCTATCCCTGTGGGAGCGGCGGTGCGGCGATCCGATTTACCCGCGAAGAGGCCGGACCTGCCGGCCAATATCCTTGGGCACTCACTGTTGCCGCCGCCACCGCATTCGCGGGTAAATCGGATCGCCGCACCGCCGCTCCCACAGGGATCGCGTACGCTGTTTAAATTTTGCGCAAGAGAGTTACTCCCCCACCGGCCGCGTCAGTGTCAGCCAGGCGTCAACTGCAACCCGCGCCACTCAAAGGCAACCGGGGCCAGCACCTGATCAATCTGCGCGTCCTGCCACAATTGCCCCATGCTCTTGCCTGCCCCTGGATGCACCAGCTCGGGTGCCAGCAGCGACAGCGGCCACAGCACAAAGGCATTCTTCAGGATCTCGGCCCGGGGCAGCACAAGCCCATCGAACGTGCCGTGCAAATCGTCATACATCAGCACATCGATATCCAGCGGCAGCCCCTTGCGGTCCGGGGCATAGCGGCCATTCTCGGCCTCGATGAACTTCAGCCGGCGGTCCAGCTCGATCAACGGCAGTCCGGTTTGCCCGGTGACCACGAAGTTGATGAACGGCCCGCTCTTGATACCCACGGCCTGGCTTTCGAACGCGGGCGAACAACGCATGTTGGTGAGGATGCCCGCCAACGCATCGAGCCCCGCACACAGGTGCGTGTGACGGTCGGTATTGCTGCCAAGGCCCAGGTAGACCGTACTCAGAGACATCCGCGCTCGATCTCCACGCCAACACCACCACGGGCCGCAGGCACCGCACCCGGCTTGGTCAGCTTCAACCGTACCCACGGGATGTGAAACTCTTCCATCAACGCGGCCACCAGGCGCTCGGCAAAGGTTTCCACCAGTTCGAAGCGGGCCTGCTCGGCAAACGCCTGGATGCGCGCCGATACGCTGGCGTAGTCCAGCGCCAGGCTCAGGTCGTCGCCCGCCGCAGCCGGGCGGTTGTCCCAGGCAAAGCTCAGGTCCAGGCGCAAGCACTGGCGAATATCCCGCTCCCAGTCATAGGCACCGATCACGGTATCGACTTCCAGGCCTTCGATGAACACTCTGTCCAAGCACTTCTCTCCACAGCACGACAAGGGCGACTGGCGCCGTTAGAATCAGGGCGTCCTCGCCCGGAATAGTTAGCATGTTTTGGTTACTGGCGTTGCTCGCCTACCTGCTCGGCTCGCTGTCCTTCGCCATTGTCCTCAGCCGCCTTTCGGGCAGCCCGGACCCACGTTCCAGCGGTTCAGGCAATGCCGGCGCCACCAACATGCTACGCCTGGCAGGCCGCAGACTGGCGATCCTGACCCTGCTCGGCGACCTGTGCAAGGGCCTGGTGCCGGTATTGCTTGCCCGCCTTGCCGGGCTGGGCCTGCAAGAGCAGGCCTGGGTAGGCGTATGCGCGGTGCTGGGGCACCTGCTGCCGCTGTACTTCCGCTTCAAGGGCGGCAAGGGCGTGGCGACGGCTGCCGGCATGCTCATGGGCCTGTACTTTCCGGCCGCGCTGCTGGCCATCGGCGCCTGGCTGCTGACCTTCTACCTCACCCGCACCAGCTCGCTGGCGGCGCTGGTCGCCACACCGCTGACCTTGCCATTGCTGGCCTGGCGCGAGCCGGAGGCGCTGCTGCCGATCACCGTGCTGACCGTGATGATCGTGTGGCGCCACCGCAACAACCTGCGCGACCTGTTTGCCGGGCGCGAGCGGCACTTCTGAAAACACTTCGCAAACCTTACAGCGGCGGCAACTGCTCCATCGGCCAGCGCGCCTGCACGCTGATCGCCAGGTCCTGCTGCTGCCCGGCCAACAGGCGCTGACAGCCAGCGTAGGCGATCATTGCGCCATTGTCGGTGCAGAACTGCGGGCGGGCGTAGTACACGTTACCCTTGATACTGCCGAGCATGTCCTCCAGAGAGGCGCGCAGCGCTTTGTTGGCACTGACGCCACCGGCGATGACCAGGCGCTTGAGGCCGGTCTGCTTGAGCGCCCGCTTGCACTTGATGGTCAAAGTCTCCACCACCGCCTGCTGGAATGCCAGCGACAGGTCGCAACGGGTTTGCTCGCTGTCGTCGCCAGCGTTCTTGCATTGCTGCCAGGTGTTGAGCGCGAAGGTCTTGAGGCCGCTGAAGCTGAACTCAAGGCCCGGGCGATCGGTCATCGGCCGCGGGAACACGAAGCGCCCAGGTACCCCCTGCTCGGCCAGGCGGGCGATTTCCGGACCGCCGGGATAATTCAGGCCGATCAGCTTGGCGGTCTTGTCGAACGCTTCGCCAGCGGCATCATCCAGGCTCTCGCCCAACAGCTCGTATTGGCCGATGCCATCAACGCGAACCAGCTGCGTGTGGCCACCCGACACCAACAAAGCGACGAACGGGAACTCGGGTGGGCTTTCTTCCAGCATCGGGGCCAGCAAGTGGCCTTCCATGTGGTGCACGCCAAGCGCCGGAATATCCCAGGCAAAGGCCAGCGCCTGGGCGCAGGAAGCGCCCACCAGCAATGCGCCGACCAGGCCAGGGCCCGCGGTATAGGCGATGGCGTCGATCTCGGTGGCGACGCAGTCCGCCTCGTCCAGCACCTGGCGGATGAGCGGCAGCATCCGCTTGACGTGGTCACGCGAGGCAAGCTCGGGCACCACGCCACCGAACATGCGGTGCAGGTCAATCTGGCTGAACAGCGCGTCGGCCAAAAGACCACGTTCACTGTCGTATAATGCGACACCAGTTTCGTCGCAGGATGTTTCCAATCCCAGTACTAGCATGGGTTCGTCCCTTGTGGGGGCTGAATTCGAAGGCGCGCATGATAGTCCCCGTGTCGAATGCCGACCAGCGGTTTTCGATCAGAGGCTTTGCATTCCGGCTTGCTAAGGGTTAACATCCGCAACCCTTGAAAACCGACGTACTCCAGCACACCTTTGTTTTGCCAGGAGCACGTCTACCCCGGTAATGAATTAAGGTAGCCCTGGATGCCAGCCGTCAAAGTTAAAGAGAACGAACCCTTCGACGTAGCTCTGCGTCGTTTCAAGCGCTCCTGCGAAAAAGCCGGTGTACTGGCTGAAGTTCGTAGCCGCGAGTTTTACGAGAAGCCGACCGCAGAGCGTAAGCGCAAAGCAGCAGCCGCTGTTAAGCGTCACGCCAAGAAAGTACAGCGCGAACAGCGCCGCGCCGTCCGTCTGTACTAATACAGACGTTCAACGCAAAGCTTCTGCCCTGCCCGGCTACCCGCCGGGCGACGGCAGTGGTCGCTTCAAACTTGAGCAGCTAGCTCAAGGCCCTGCACGAGCTTCATGCGAACTGCCCGGGCAACCTGCCTGAAACGTCAGAGCTGGTCCTTCTTGCTGTATGACCAGACGTGCACGTCCGACTGACGAGCCCCTAGGGGCTGGCGACGAGCACACATTCCCTCGCACTTCCCCAAGCGTCACACGCCCCATCAGGCGCGTGAGCGATTAGACTTGCCAGTTGCCAGATGACGAGACTGCCATGGCCGGGCTGATTCCCCAGAGTTTCATTGACGACCTGATCAACCGCCTCGATATCGTCGACGTGGTGAGTTCGCGCGTCCAGCTGAAAAAAACCGGCAAGAACTACTCCGCCTGCTGCCCGTTCCACAAGGAAAAAACCCCTTCGTTCACGGTCAGCCCCGACAAGCAGTTCTACTACTGCTTCGGCTGCGGCGCCGGCGGCAACGCACTGGGCTTCGTCATGGACCACGACAACCTGGACTTTCCCCAGGCTGTCGAGGAACTGGCCCGCGCCGCTGGCATGGAAGTACCCCGCGAGCAAGGCCGCCGTGACCAGAAACCACGCCAGCCAACCGATTCGCCGCTGTACCCGTTGCTGGACGCCGCCTCGGAGTTCTACCGCCAGGCCCTGCGCAGCCACCCGACCCGCAAGGCAGCAGTGGACTACCTCAAGGGCCGTGGCCTGTCCGGGGAAATCGCCCGCGACTTCGGCCTGGGCTTCGCCCCACCTGGCTGGGACAACCTGCTCAAGCACCTGGGTGCCGACACCCTGCAGCAGAAGGTGATGATCGATGCCGGCCTGCTGATCGAGAACGCCGAAAGCGGCAAGCGCTACGACCGCTTCCGCGACCGGGTGATGTTCCCGATCCGCGACAGCCGCGGGCGCATCATCGCCTTCGGTGGCCGGGTGCTCGGCGACGACAAGCCCAAGTACCTGAACTCCCCGGAGACCCCGGTGTTCCACAAGGGCCAGGAACTCTACGGGTTGTACGAGGCGCGCAAGCACAACCGCAACCTCGACGAGATCATTGTCGTCGAGGGCTACATGGACGTCATCGCCCTGGCCCAGCAAGGCCTGCGCAATGCCGTGGCCACCCTCGGTACAGCCACCAGTGAAGAGCACCTCAAGCGTCTGTTTCGCGTGGTGCCCAGCGTGCTGTTCTGTTTCGACGGCGACCAGGCCGGGCGCAAGGCTGCCTGGCGGGCACTGGAGTCGACCTTGTCGAACCTGCAGGACGGGCGCCGCGCGCGCTTCCTGTTCCTGCCCGAAGGCGAAGACCCGGACAGCCTGGTGCGCGCCGAAGGCACCGATGCCTTCATGGCCCGTATCAACCAGCACGCCCAGCCGCTGGCCGACTACTTTTTCGAGCAGCTGGGCGTAGAAGCAGACCCTCGCTCGCTGGAAGGCAAGGCGCATATGGCCACCCTGGCCGCACCGTTGATCGAAAAAGTCCCGGGCGCCAACCTGCGGCAACTGATGCGCAATCGCCTGAAGGAAATCACCGGGCTGGACCCGCAGCAGGTCGAGCAACTGGCGCAACAAGCGCCAGCGACCAGCACTGTGCCGGACTACGACCCTGGCTACGACTACGACGCCATGGCCAGCTATACCCCTGACTACGGCGACATGCCGCAGCACGACTACGCGCCGGTGCACCAGGAACAGGAATGGAAGCCGAACAAGGGCGGCGGCAAGAAGCAGTGGAGCGACAAGCCCTGGGACAAGAACCGCAAGGGCGGCAAGCCCTGGCAGCAACGCGACGAAGCGCCGCCGCGCGTGCCGGCGCCAGTCGAGCCGCCCACCCTGGCGGCCCTGCGCACCCTGCTGCACCACCCGCTGCTGGCCGGCAAGGTGGAAGATGCCAGCCACTTCGCCGACGAACAGCATCTGTACAGCCAGCTGCTGGTGGCACTGATCGAAGCCGCACAGAAAAATCCTGGGCTAAGCTCAATGCAGCTGATAGCACGCTGGCACGGCACGGAACAGGGCCGCCTGCTGCGGGCCCTGGCAGAAAAGGAATGGCTGATCGTGGCCGACAACCTTGAACAACAGTTTTTCGACACTATAACTAGCTTGTCCGCCCGCCAACGCGAGCGCAGCCTGGAACAACTGCTCAGGAAATCACGTCAAAGTGAATTGACCAGCGAGGAAAAAACCCAGCTTCTCGCGCTGCTGAGCCGGAATGTTCCCGCACAAACGCCGACCTCATCTGGCGCGTGAGGCCCATGCTCGGGTATAATCCTCGGCTTGTTTTTTGCCCGC
This sequence comes from Pseudomonas sp. 8_5_2, assembly GCF_059295255.1. Lineage (NCBI taxonomy): Bacteria > Pseudomonadati > Pseudomonadota > Gammaproteobacteria > Pseudomonadales > Pseudomonadaceae > Pseudomonas > Pseudomonas sp. 8_5_2. The sequence goes on along the minus strand of NZ_CM181238.1, from coordinate 465,771 downwards.
CAAGACCTTCAGTGGATAGGGTGTTATGTCCGGAAAAGCGCAACAGCAGTCTCGTATCAAAGAGTTGATCACCCGCGGTCGTGAGCAGGGCTACCTGACTTACGCGGAGGTCAACGACCACCTGCCTGAGGATATTTCAGATCCTGAACAGGTGGAAGACATCATCCGCATGATCAACGACATGGGGATCAACGTATTCGAGAGTGCTCCGGATGCGGATGCCCTTCTGTTGGCGGAAGCCGACACCGACGAAGCAGCGGCCGAAGAAGCCGCTGCTGCGTTGGCGGCAGTTGAAACCGATATCGGCCGCACGACCGACCCGGTGCGCATGTATATGCGCGAAATGGGTACTGTCGAGCTGCTGACCCGCGAAGGCGAGATCGAAATCGCCAAGCGTATCGAGGAAGGCATCCGTGAAGTGATGGGTGCCATCGCGCACTTCCCGGGCACTGTCGACTACATTCTCGGCGAATACGACCGCGTTACCACCGAAGGTGGCCGTCTGTCCGACGTTCTCAGCGGTTACATCGACCCTGACGACGGCATCGCCGCGCCGACCGAAGAAGTACCGGTACCTGGCGCCAAGGCCCCTGCGGCCAAGGAAGAATCGGACGACGAAGAAGAAGACGGTGACAGCAGTGACGACGAGGAAGAGACCGAAAGCGGTCCCGATCCGGTGGTCGCAGCCCAGCGTTTCGGTGCAGTCAACGACCAGCTTCAGGCCACCAACAAGGTCCTGAAGAAAAACGGTCGCGGCCACAAGGAAAGCATCGCGGCCCTGCAGGCCCTGGCTGACCTGTTCATGCCGATCAAGCTGGTACCCAAGCAGTTCGAGGTATTGGTCGAGCGTGTACGTGATGCCTTGAGCCGCCTGCGTCAGCAAGAGCGTGCCATCATGCAGCTGTGCGTGCGTGACGCCCGCATGCCGCGTGCCGACTTCCTGCGCATGTTCCCAAGCAACGAAACCGACCAGACCTGGAGCGGTGACCTGGCCAAGCGCAACACCAAATGGGCTGCTGCCCTGGGTGAAAAGGACGCCGCCATCGTTGCTTGCCAGCAGAAGCTGATCGACCTTGAGACCGAAACCGGCCTGACCGTTGCCGAGATCAAGGAAATCAACCGTCGCATGTCGATCGGTGAAGCCAAGGCCCGCCGCGCCAAGAAAGAAATGGTCGAGGCGAACCTGCGTCTGGTGATCTCGATCGCCAAGAAGTACACCAACCGTGGCCTGCAGTTCCTCGATCTGATCCAGGAAGGCAACATCGGCTTGATGAAGGCGGTGGACAAGTTCGAATACCGTCGCGGCTACAAGTTCTCGACTTATGCCACCTGGTGGATCCGACAGGCGATCACTCGCTCGATCGCCGACCAGGCACGCACCATCCGTATTCCGGTGCACATGATCGAGACGATCAACAAGCTCAACCGCATTTCCCGGCAGATGCTGCAGGAAATGGGTCGCGAACCGACCCCGGAAGAGCTGGGTGAACGCATGGAAATGCCTGAGGACAAGATCCGCAAGGTACTGAAGATCGCCAAAGAGCCGATCTCCATGGAAACCCCGATCGGTGACGACGAAGACTCGCACCTGGGCGACTTCATCGAGGACTCGACCATGCAGTCCCCGATCGACGTGGCCACGGTCGAAAGCCTCAAGGAAGCCACCCGGGACGTGCTCTCCGGCCTGACCGCACGCGAAGCCAAGGTGCTGCGCATGCGTTTCGGTATCGACATGAACACGGACCACACCCTGGAAGAGGTTGGCAAGCAGTTTGACGTAACGCGTGAGCGGATCCGTCAGATCGAAGCGAAGGCGTTGCGCAAATTGCGCCACCCGACTCGCAGCGAGCATCTGCGCTCGTTCCTCGACGAGTGATGACAAAACCCCGGCCCAGGCCGGGGTTTTTCTTTAGGGTTCCGTAACATAAAGCCGATCTTGCACCGCACATCTGCAGCAATGCCCGTCTACACTCGACTTCAGACCACCTGAATGCGAGGCCGCTATGCCGCTGATGCCGGCCATCCTGTTGCTGCTCCTTGTCCTGTGGAACACAACGGCCGGCGCCCTGACCCTGACAGACGAGGAGAAGGCCTGGCTGGCTGCCCACCCGCAGCTGAGCCTGGGCGTGGATGCCTCTTGGCCACCGTTCGAGTTTCGCGACCAGGAGGGCCGGTACCAGGGATTGGCCGCCGATTACATCGCCACTATCCAGCAACGCCTGGGCGTGACGCTCAAACCGGTCGAGCCCAGCAGCTGGACCGAGGTCCTCGCGCAGGCGCGCGATAACCGTATCGACCTGCTGCCCGGCATCATGTCGACGCCAGAACGCCAGGGCTACCTGGCCTTCACCCGCCCCTACCTCGACTTTCCCATCGTCATTCTCGCGCACAAAGGCGGCGCCCAGCCGCGCAAGCTCGATGACCTGTACGGCCTGAAGATCGCCGTGGTCGAGAACTACGCCCCCCATGAACTGCTGCGCAGCCACCACCCGGATCTCAACCTGGTGGCCATGCCCAACGTCAGTTCAACCTTGCAGGCACTGGCCACCGACGAAGTGGACGCCGTGGTCGGGGACCTTGCTTCGAGCATCTGGAGCCTGCGCCAGCTCAAGCTCGACGGCTTGTATGTGAGTGGCGAAACGCCCTACCGCTATCAGCTGGCCATGGCCGCCCCACGCGACAACAAGGTGCTGGTGGGTATTCTCGACAAAGTGATGGCCGACATGACGAGTGGCGAAGTAGCGCAGATCCAGCAGCACTGGGTTGGTAATGTGGTCGACCAGCGGATGTTCTGGTCAGACCTGCTGCTGTATGGCTTGCCGGCAGTGCTGGTGCTGATGGCCGTCCTGGCCGTGGTGATCCGCATCAACCGTCGGCTCAGCTCGGAAATTTCCCGCCGCATTGCCCTGGAACAAGAGCTCCGCAGCAGCGAGTACCATTACCGCAGCCTGGTCGAAAGCCTGTCGGCCATTGCCTGGGAGGCCGACGCCAACGACTACACCTACAGTTACGTCTCTCCCCATGCCGAGGACCTGCTCGGTTTTCCGCTCACCGAGTGGCTCAAACCTGGCTTCTGGCGCAGCATCCTGCACCCGGAGGACGCACTCTGGGCCCAGGCCTACTGCGACAGTGAAACTGCAGCCGGCCGTGACCACAGCCTGGACTACCGGGTGATCCGCGCCGACGGCCAGCCGTTGTGGGTGCGTAATATCGTCAGCATGATCGAGCATGGCCACCAGCCGGTGATGCGCGGGCTGATGATCGACATCAGCGAGACCAAGCGCACCGAGGACGCCCTGCGGCTTTCCGAGCAGAAATTTGCCTCGGTGTTCCAGCAATGCCCCGACATCTTGCTGATCGCCCGCCACAGCGATGGCTGCCTGCTGGAGGTCAACGAAGCCTTCGAAGAGCAGATCGGCCTGACACCTGGCCAGGTGATCGGCCGCACCGCCACCGACCTGGACCTGTGGGGCGTAGAAGGCGCGGGCCCTCTGCTGCTGCAACGCCTGCACCAGGGTGGTATCCGCAACCTGGAAATGAGCTTCCGGCGCAGCAACGGCGAGTTGTTCACCGGCCTGACTTCGGCCGAAACCTTCGAGCTCGACGGCACCCCCGCGCTGGTGGTGGCGGTACGCGACATCAGCCAGCTCAAGCAAACCCAGCAGCAGTTGCAAACCTCCGAAGAAAAATTCGCCAAGGCCTTCCACGCCTCGCCCGACGGCCTGCTGTTGTCGCGCCAGAGCGACGGCTTGCTGCTGGAAGTGAACGAGGGCTTTTGCCGCCTTACCGGCTATGACCTCAACCCAAGCATCGACCAGACCTCGCTGGACCTGGGCATCTGGGTCGACCTCAACGAGCGCAAGCGGCTGGTCGACCAGCTGAACCGCGACGGCTACGTGCGCGACTTCACCTGCCACATCCGCCGCAGCGACGGGCAGATCCGCCTTTGCGAGCTGTCTGCGCGGCCGCTGCCGATCGCCGGCGTCGACTGCATGCTGACCATCGCCCGCGACATCACCGAACGCCACCTGATGCAGGAGAAACTGCAGCTGGCCGCCACTGTGTTCGAAAACACCGCCGAAGGCGTGCTGATCACCGACATCGACCAGCGCATCAGTGCGGTCAACCGCGCCTTCAGCGAAATCACCGGCTACAGCGAGATCGAAGCCCTTGGCCAGACCCCGCGGCTGCTCGCCTCCGGCCAGCATGACAGCGCCTTCTATGCCGCCATGTGGCACCAACTGACCGCCGAAGGCCACTGGCAAGGCGAGATCTACAACAAGCGCAAGAACGGCGAACTGTACCCCGGCTGGCTGACGATCAGCGCCGTGCGCAACAGCGACCGTGAGATCACCCACTTTGTCGCCGTGTTCGCCGACATCTCCAGCCTCAAGCACGCCCAGGCCAAACTCGATTACCAGGCCCATCACGACCCGCTCACCGGCTTGCCCAATCGCGCACTGTTCGAAAACCGCCTGCAAGCCGTACTCACTTGCGCGCAGCTATCCAACCGCCAGGGCGCAGTGCTGTTCCTCGACCTGGACCGCTTCAAGCACATCAACGACAGCCTCGGCCACCCGGTCGGCGACTTGCTGCTCAAGGGCATCGCCCAGCGCCTGAAGGAGCAGGTACGCGACGTGGACACCGTGGCCCGCCTGGGCGGCGACGAGTTCATCATCCTGCTGCCCGGCCTGCACAAACCCAGTGACGCCAGCACCATCGCCAATAAATTGCTGACCTGCTTCAACGCCCCGTTCCAGGCCGGCGAGCACGAGTTCTTCACCAGCGCCAGCATCGGCATCAGCCTTTATCCACAGGACGGCACTGACGTCGCCACCCTGATCCGCAACGCCGACGCCGCCATGTACCGCTCCAAGGCCAAAGGCCGCAACCGCGTAGAGGCCTACACCCGCGACCTCACCGCCCAGGCCAGCGAACGTATCGCCCTGGAGCACGAACTGCGCCGCGCCGTCGAACGCAATGAAATGAGCCTGTGCTTCCAGCCCAAGCTCAGCCTGAAGACCCACAGCCTGGTCGGCGCCGAAGCGCTGATCCGCTGGAGCCACCCGACCTTTGGTGAAGTACCGCCCGAGCACTTCATCCACCTGGCGGAAGAGAACGGCACCATTCTTCAGCTGGGCGACTGGGTGCTGGAGCAGGCCTGTCGGCAGATGCATCGCTGGAAAAGGGACTACGAGGCATTCGGCCCGCTGTCAATCAACCTCGCCGGCGCCCAGTTGCGCCACCATGGCCTGGCCAAGCGTATTGAGCAGCTGCTGAAGACCTATGGGTTGAAAGCCGGCGATTTGCAGCTGGAGATTACCGAAAACTTCATCATGAGCCAGGCCGAGGAAGCATTGGCTGTGCTGCACCAGTTGAAAAAACTCGGCGTGCAACTGGCCATCGACGACTTCGGCACCGGCTATTCCTCGCTGAGTTACCTCAAGCGCCTGCCGCTGGACATCCTCAAGATCGACAAGTCCTTCATCCGCGGCCTGCCCGACGACCCTCACGACGCCGCCATCGCCCGCGCGATCATTGCCTTGGGCCGCAGCATGCAATTGACCATCATCGCCGAAGGCGTCGAGAACCAGGCCCAGCAACGTTTTCTGGCTGCCGAAGGCTGCGAGCAGATCCAGGGCTACATCGTCAGCCTGCCACTGCCCGCAGAAGATTTCGCCGCCGCGTTTCTGCGCATAGCACTATCGGATCTTTCAGATGGCACAGGTGCGAAACCCTCGTTATAATCCGGCCACTTACTGAGGGCCTATAGCTCAGTTGGTTAGAGCAGAGGACTCATAATCCTTTGGTCCACGGTTCGAGTCCGTGTGGGCCCACCACACTCAAAGCCGCGCACTGCGCGGCTTTCGTGTTTTTGGCGGAACCACCTCAGATACAGTCCTATGGTCTAAAGGTACAAATTAGGTACAGTGCGGCTTCGCTTGCACGCCTTTGGAGTCCTTCAGATGGCTACAATCGTCAAAACCCCTGCCGGCACCTGGAAGGCCGTTATCCGCAAGACCGGATGGCCGACCAACGCCAAAACCTTCCGCACCAAACGCGACGCTGAGGATTGGTCACGACGCACCGAAGACGAGATGGTGCGCGGTGTGTACATCCAGCGCAGCGGCTCTGAGCGCATGACGCTGGAAATAGCGCTCAAGCGCTACCTGACCGACATTACACCTACAAAGAAGCCTACGACTCAACGCGGTGAGATCTCCAAGGCTAAAAAGCTAACGGAGCATCTGGGCAAGTATTCTCTCGCAGCCCTTTCCGCTGAAACCATTGCCAACTATCGCGACAAGCGCCTTAACGAGCCAGGCCGCGCAGGCACGACCAGCAACAACACCGTTCGCCTGGAGCTGGCTCTACTGAGCCACGTTTTCACGGTCGCGATCCAAGAATGGGGGCTGGGCCTGACGTTTAACCCCGTGTTGAATATACGCAAGCCAAGCCCCGGGGAGGGTCGCAATCGTAGACTCTCGCCGGATGAGGAACGGCGGCTGTTCGCAGAGGTGAATCGGCATAGCAATCCAATGCTTGGGTGGATCGTTGGCATCGCTCTGGAAACTGGTATGCGCTCAGGTGAAATCGCGTCGCTACGCAGACCTCAGGTGGATACAGAGCGACGCATCGTAAGACTCGTTGACACGAAAAATGATGGTCAACGAACTGTGCCACTGAGCAAGCGAGCGACTGCGCTTTTCAAAGCCGCGATGATGAATCCCGCTCGCCCTAGCGATTGCAATCTGGTGTTTTTTGGTGAACCTGGGAAGGACGGGAAACGTCGCCCCTACGCGTTCACAAAAATCTGGGGGCTACTGGTCAAGAAGCTACAGCTATCCGACTTCAGATTTCACGACTTGAGACATGAGGCGGTAAGCCGCCTTGTGGAGGGCGGTCTCTCCGACCAAGAGGTATCGAGCATCAGCGGCCACAAATCAATGCAAATGTTGAAAAGATATACGCACTTACGCTCCGAGGATCTAGTTGCCCGACTAGATAGCATGTCAAAAAGAAAGAAAAGTTTAGCTAAACCCCAAAAGGTAGTTTAGCTAAAGTCCTTAGCTCTTCTATCGCGACCCACAAGCTGAAAATAAATTTTAGCCGCTAAAAAACTACAACTCTGGAAAAGTTTAACTAAACAATTAAGAGGAGCTATAGCTAAACTTTTTCACCGTCAAGTGGAGTTTGAAAAAATACTTTTAAAAATCGCGTTAGGTGTCATAGGATATCCGAAATTAAGCGGAGGACACCTAACATGACCACGGAAGAATACATACGCGACTTATTCTCTGGGGCTCCACTTTTGTCCCTTGAGCAGCTTGCAGAGGTATTACATAGAAGCAAGGACGGCCTGAGAATCAGCCTGAGTGGCGACAATGAGGTATCGAGAAAATTTCTTCCTTGCAAGGTCAGAATTGGCAGAAGGATTTACTTTAGAACCGCAGATGTAGCCAAGGTTCTCGAGCAGGGCTGACGACGATGTCTATATCCCTAATTGTAAAAAGGAAGGTATCAAGTCATTTCACAATCATCCCTAACGATGTAATAAGTGACCAAAACTTGAGTTGGAAATCGTTAGGACTATTGGTGAAATTGCTTTCCCTACCCCCAGGCTATCCGTATCTGACAATGGAATCGCTAGCCAAGAAAAATGGTACTGGTGCAGCCGCAACCAGGAGCGGACTGCAAGAGCTTGAGACCGCAGGCTATTTGAGCATCGAGCGCACCCACGACTCTCGAGGTCGATTCGCAAAGACGGTGTGGCATATCTCTGACGAACCGTCTGAAAGGGCCGACTCTGCACCATATTGCGAAAACCCAAACGTGGATAAACCGACGACGGATCAGCCGCACCCGGAGAAACAAGCACATATAAATACTAAACAAACAATAAAACCAAAAAATAAAAAAACTACTACGTCGCCCAACCCAGCCCCGGCGGCCGGGGATCCTCCGCTACGGTTGGCGGCATTGGTCTCCGCGGAAACCAGGAGCCAAATTTTCAAGGCGCTGGAGCAGGTTGCGCCCATTGACCAGCAGCGGATGCTGAACGAGCTGTCAGCTGCAATCAAAGCAGGATCGATCAAAACCACAGCGATCAGGTGGTTCCACGGAGTGATCAAGCGCTACCGAGACGGCAGTTATAACTTCAAGGACCAATCATCTTCATGGGAGCCAGCGAGTTCCGATAACGCGCCTCCAAGGACCCCGACAGCAAGTCCGAAAGAAAGCCCCTCAACTGTCAAGAACGAGAGTCGGTCTACCGTAGGAAAGGAATATTTAAAGAAGTTAAAGGTAAACAGGTCTAGCTCTGGCTTATCACCAGTTCGGATTTTGACAGTTGAGGGTCCAGAGCCTAGCTCTGAGACATAGTCGTCCAAGAGGTTGAAATGAAACCACTTACTGTGTGGATCGCGGAACGAGTAGCTGCAACCTATCCGCCCTCAAGCCCTGCTACCAACTTGGCCAAGTTCATCCTGCTACGCGAGGATATTCTGCAAGCGATTGAAGGAGGTTGGTCTTTGTTAGGGATATGGACGACCTTGCATGATGAGGGATCTATCGACTTTGGCTATCAAGCGTTTCGTCGCTACGCCAAGCGATTGCTACCCGTACACTGCGGCGTTCAATAGCTATTGAACACCGTTGCTGAGCCGAACAATCGTTGCCCAGGCGTTCAATATTCGATCAATACAATTGTTTCAGCGATCACCTCATAACTGAACGCTGTAGCAACCCTATTGTTTACCCGAGATCACTGCTGACATTCATGCCAGCCATACGAATATTCAGGGCAAGACAGGTGAAGTTAGCTAACCGACAAGTCGGCTATCTAATTTCACTCTCGCGTATTCGCGCCTTCGGCGCTCAATGCTGTCTTGCTCTGCGAGGCAGTCGCTGCCGCGACTCTGTGAACACCAAAGAGAGGTCAGACCATGAACCGCAATGAAGCTGCGAGAGATACACGTAAACACGGAAAGCATTTACGTGTGCCGGTATTACCGAGTGAGGAGCTAACCATTAAAGAAAACGCATCCAAGGCGAGCCTGACGGTCGCTGAGTACCTGCGGCGCCTGAGCCTCGGCTATGAGATTACAAGCACGCTCGACTCCCAGTACGTAGCGCAGATCGTAAAGATCAACGCTGACCAAGGCCGCCTTGGTGGGCTTCTGAAGCTATGGCTAACCGATGACGCCAAATTGACGGCCTGCGGTACTCCGCTAACACCAGGCATGGTACGAGCGCTGCTGAAACGCATTGAGGCCAATCAAGACGAAATGCTTCGGCTGGTCCAGGCACTGAAATTTTAGCGGCTAAAAAAATCGAGCCTTCGCTTCTGGAGTCCCTATGAAAAGATCGAAGAAACAGCAGTGGATTTTCGCGATAGCCAGCGCCCTGCCCTTGCACCTTGCATTCGCCGGAATCCCTGTCGTGGATGGAGTGAATCTGAGCCAGACAACTGTCAGCGCGATTCAAAATGTCGCTGCGGTGACGAAGCAGATCGAGCAGTACAAAACCCAACTGCAGCAGTACCAGATCATGCTGCGAAACTCAGCGGCTCCAGCAGACTACATCTGGAGTCAGGCCGATCAGACGATTTCTATGCTTCTCGCTGCTCAGGACACACTCAGCTACTACAAGACCCAAGCTGGCAGTCTGGAGAAATATCTTGAGCGTTACCAGGATACGGCCCACTACGAAAGCGCATCTTGCATAGGCTCGGACGCGTGCGGTGTATCGGATCAACAAGCCATTGCACAAGCACAGAAAGAGGCCAGCTCCACAAAGAAGCGCGCGAATGATGCCCTACTGACCAGCGTCTCAAAGCAACAGGAAACATTGCGCAAAGACGCTGGTGAGCTCGCAGGCCTACAGCGACAGGCAACCAGCGCGGAAGGTCAGATGCAAGCCATCCAGGCAGCCAATCAGCTTGCTAGCGCACAGGCAAATCAGCTTCTGCAAATTCGCAGCTTGCTGATTGCTCAGCAAAACGCCCAGGCCACCAGCGCTCAAGTCCGTATTGATCGCGACGCTCAACACACCGCCGCTGACAAACGAGCACTGAGTAGCCGAAACAGCCCAAGCGCTGATAAAGGCTGGTGAGGAAAGAGCATGCACGCACAACTTAAACGAATTCTCATTCTGAGCGCACTGCTGCTCAACGGCTGTGATGCTCCACAAACGCCTACCTCTGTTGAGTGCGATACCCCGACGGAAGGACGAGATACATCTCAAAAAAATAGCTACGACGCTTGCGTCCTTGGGCATAAAAACACCCAAAGCGATGATAGGAAATGGTGACCCATGAAAAGATCATTGACCATCTACCTAGCCATAACAGCACTTTCGTTCAGCAAGACCGCACTCGCTGGTGGGCTCGATAGCGGAAACATGCTCAATAAAATCCTCGACAGCTTCTCGACCGTTGCCACCACTTGGCAATCCGAGATCACCTCCAGCGCGTCATGGCTGTTCTGGAGCCTCGCGCTGATCAGCATGGTGTGGACTTACGGCCTCATGGCATTACGAAATGCTGATCTACAGTCATTTTTTGCCGAAACCATCCGCTTCTTCGGCACCATGGGCTTTTTCTGGTGGCTGCTCCAAAATGGCCCAGCGATTTCAATGTCCATCATCAATACGATGCGGGCGATAAGCGCCAAGGCGGCGGGGCTAGGTACCGGATTATCTCCGTCAAGCATTGTGGATATCGGATTCGGCATCCTGACCAAGGTCAGCGCTTCTGCCTCGGTTTTGTCACCAGTGGTATCCGCATTGATGCTCGCCGCCGCGATAGTGGTTTTAGTGATCTTGGCACTCATCGCCGTGAACATGCTCCTATTACTCGTATCGGCTTGGCTGCTTGCTTACGCGGGGATCCTCCTCTTGGGATTTGGCGGTAGTAGGTGGACATCAGATATTGCGATTAGCTTCTACAAAACGGTGCTCGGGATTGGCGTCCAGCTTTTTACCATGACGTTTTTAATTGGAGTAGGTAAGTCATTCCTGGATCAGTATTACAGGGCCTTTGCAACCGGAACTCCGGACTTGAACAGCCTCTGCGTGTTGTTGGTCGCAGCAGTGATTTTGCTTTCCTTGGTCAACAAGCTCCCTCCCATGCTGGCAGGAATCGTAGGAGCTGCTGGTCAAAGCGCCGGGATTGGTAGCTTTGGGGCAGGTGCTGCAGTCGGTGCCGCTACTCTGGCGGCCTCGGCAATCACGTCAGCGGGCGCTTCCGCGCTAGCGGGAGCAAAAGAGATTGCAGGAGGTGCCTCAGCCCTTACCGCTGCGTTCAAGGCTGCTCAAGCCAACATCCATGATGTTCCCTACGAAAGCGGGAACAGTGCCAGTGATCTTGTGAAAGAACAGAACGCGCCGAATGGTTCGACGCAGTCTGCTTTAGGAAAAGCTATGGAGACGGTCAAGAAGGGCCAGGATTCGGACTACGCTTCCAGGCTTTCGACCGCGCTCAGAGTCGCAGCAAACGCGGGCTCACTGCTCTCAGAGAACATCGGGCATAGCATCAGCGGCCAAGCCAGTGTAGCACTAGCATGCACAGCAGGAGGAAGGCTAGCGGCCACAATTAATGAAAGGGGAAAAATGAATCTAGAAGGAAGCCAAGTTTGCCAAGGCGATGATATGGGTGCTAAATCAGATGAAATATCTGACTTCATTAACAAACGCCCACCTCATGATTAGCAGACATTATAAACATAGCCAATAAATTATCACACCCAAATAGAACTATTTGTTAACTTTCTGAGAATAAAAATGATAAATGACAAATTTTCACCAAATCCCAAATTCACTGACGAGCATAATGGCCTTTTCTGTCCGATGCCGATCTTTGTCACGAGAACAACACTTCGGTCAATTCTCCGAGAAAACAGGGCAGAGACGCTATTGGATCTTGACGTTCATCCAGCCACATCGACACACCGGAAGCCACTAGACTCAAAATGAGTCTCGCCTAGCTACCTTGGCACCCTCAGCGGGATCAGTGATGTCGTGTGGGGTCGACAAGCTAGAGGCCGTCTTGCGTACTTTGCCTAAGGATGCCCGACGCAAGAGGTGGCACAGTGGCATGAATGAAACCGTGGTCTTTGTAGCCACCTATCCGCTCGGCCAAGGAAGCCGGCCGTTACGCCGCCATCCCAATAGCCAGGTGAGCGCCTCTCTAGCGAAGCACGACTTCCAAATTTAGTCAGACTAGCCACAAAAAGCCGTTGTCACGGGGGTTTATTTCTGTAGTTTTTGTGATACAAAATCGTCCGGAGAGTGGTAGCACATTTCATGAGAGATAGTAATGGACTTATTTAATATTTCTAGCACCCTTAATCGTGCCAAAAAGCTTTTAAGTTCCAATGATGAGAACGAGTTCAAATATGCATGCTTGGAACTGAGATTTTGCTTCGAGACCGTGGCCTATCGGCAACTCAAGCAATATGGGGACATTATCCCTGGCGCTCTCGTTAAAGAATGGCGAGCCGACCAAATCATCAAGCTTTTAGCCTCATTTGACCCCATATCCGACCAAAGCGGTGACATTTCCATTGGAGCGGAAACTGATCCAAATGTGGAGCCAAAGAAATGGATCAGCATCGGGCAAGTACAAGCAATAAAATGGGGAAAATTTCGGAAGTACTATAATAAGCTTGGCTCATACTTGCACGCCTCAAAAGAGCCAACAGCTAGTTCTCCCGACAAGAAGTCTCTTGACGAAATTATTCGCGAACTCGAGCGAGTTGAAGCCACTACGGCAATCGTCGCATATAAAAATGTGCGCCACACTGACTGCCCTGCGTGCGGGACGAGAATATTCGCAGGCGAAGCAGAATTTGAAAATGACTTGCTTGTTGTGTGCGGCAATACAAAGTGCAGCAAGCTTTTCAATAAGGTAATTAATGAAAAAGGCGAAAAAGTGCTTACCCCGGTTGACACCATCTTTTTCAAATGTGAATGCGACGCACGCATCCCAGTGCAACTAGACGCAATTTGGAAACCTTTCAATTGCCGCGACTGCTTCAAGACATTTCGAGTGAGCCTGGGTCATTCGGCCGTTGTACAAGTGGACTGACCTAACACAAAAAAAGCCCCGCGCGGTGGGGGCTTTTCCATACCTGGCGGGAAAGGTCAGAGTGCTCTGCCCAGACAGATTCAGGATGGGCGCTCTCAAAACAATAATAGATAGGTAGCATTGAAATCTAGCCCCCTGCCCCTTCTTCAGTCGGCCTAGGCCTTCTGAGAAGGGACGAGGAGTCAAGACCCCAGAGTACATGCGGACTCTAAGAGAACGAGCTTTCATGCATAGAACAGCTCGTTCAAAGCGCTGGTGTGTGCGACCGCAAACGGTCTTCATAGTGCATGTAGCGCGCAGCATTAGTATACTTCCTGACTGACCTTAGCGTCCAGCTCTTTAGAGAAATCGAAGTCAGCCCATTTAGTAAACCAATAGTCATTGTATCGTTGAATTCTGGAGATGTCGGAGCCGGCCATTCCATAATAGCCTACAATTATATCCTTGGCCTCTCGACTTACATATGGGCACACTAGAAGATCCAGCGCCATGTGAGTCATCTCTGAACTACCAATCAATGCATCTCTGTCGCTAGCAAAACGCCGAAGAACACACGACTCTAATGCAACTCGAATTCGAGAATACCGAACCTTCTTACCTATATAAAAGAACAAAGTAATGACAGAAAAGTAATCTAGATCATTTTTGACCACATACACACCATCGATCTCCTCAAAGCCAAAACAGCGAGCGAGGAGATTTTCGCTTACTCGATAGTTCCTTCCAAGCTGCCCCATGAGTACCAGAAGATACATCACCTCAATACGAGCACCTTTGCCATCAGAATATTTATCAATAATACTACGGCATCGCTCGTAAATCACTTGCGAAATTAAAGACCCATAACTAAGTCCGATTGAATTGTCAGCATAAAAACTTAGAACACGCTGACAAATCCTACAAAGCTTAATGGTTGTATTGACTTTCGGCGAGACCGCATAAACAAAAAATACAAACCACAAAAGGGACTCTATTGCTTTGGAGAAACTTTTATCAAGCCCTGGAAGTTTTTCTATTTTTTCGTAACCATCAATCAACGCGCCAACTTTTCTCTCGACCACGGAAAGCGAATAATTAAGAACGTCACCATAATCGACGCCAGATGTTGAGAGGATTGATTTGAAATCAGTGACCAAGGAAGATCGATTTATATAAAGCTCCCCACGAGGAAGACTTTCGCCGTCCTTGATATCGTCCGCAACCTTGAATGTAAGTGTCTTATCAAATAAGTCGGATATTCTCTTTTTCGCGATGGATATAGGAGTAATCATAGGCCTCGATAAGGTTTCTTCTTTACCCTTATTGAGAGAAAGCTTGAATCGCTTTAAAACCTCTTGAAGCAACATCTTTGCCTGATAGCAACACTCCTCGTTATTATAAAAAACAAAATAGTCATCTACATATCGATAAATCTTAAAATCTTCATCAGGCCTCCACCCTTTGCCAGTAAGTTGAGCCAACACCTCAGAATCTACAGATTGCAAAATAATTTCAGCAAATATCCTAGAAACCTCGGGGCCAATGAGGATCCCATTAGTCTCATTGTAATTCACTCTTTGCATCAACGAGTCGAATTTGCTGGCAAAGGACTCTCTCAAGGGCGACATATGGACCTTAGAATATCCTTTGCCATAAACGGCCCAAGGAAGTGAGTGCGTATATACACCATCGAAGCATCCGGAAATATCGTATTTAGTTAGAAATTTAAAGTCTCGCTCACACTGGAGATGTTCCTTTGACTCATAAAACTTAAAGACATTACTAAACTTTTCGTAAACGAAAAAAGATCTCAGGTTTTCATAATTCTCGCCAGAAACCTCAACCAAGGTGTCTAACCTGTCTTGCTTTTCTATTTGAGCCCTATTATCAATAAATGTACACCCTGCGACTCTTTTAGGAGACCGCAGGCTAAAGCTGCTCTGACCAGTAAAATAAATAATTAGCTCTTTATATTGGTCGTAGAAGTCCACAACCAACAGCTGAGCTTTGGGATGCATTAGAGCAAGCTGCCTCAGTTGATCCTGCTTATGCGTAGTAAAGAAAGCGAAAGGGACACTATGGTATTCAGACCTCGTCTGTGAAATATCTATGAGAGATCTTTCAAACGCACCTGTGGTGTCGCGCTCTACCGGGACACTTGGCGAGATACCTAGCAACATTTTGACTAGACTATCGAGAGTCGAATCCTTGGAAATCCACTCTATCTTAGAACCGGAGAACTTTACATCATGCTCACATAGAAACCTGTAAAAGTACCTATTGGAAAAAACAATAGGAACTTCGTAAGGCAGAACATCCGAAAGGACCACCCTTTGAATAGGGAAGTTAATTGAAAGTGCTTTCTTAGGCATGTTTCCACCCCCGAGATATTTCAGAAAGCTTTTTCGTACTAAAATTCCTGAATATCTTCTCAGCAAAGCCTTTCTCGAAGGACATTCGAGAAAGCCTTCTCTTCAAGCGCACATCCGTCAGCAGATTTATTTTAGAGCCAAGATACCTATCCAGACCTCGTAACTGAGAGATGTCGGTTATGTACTTATTGCTGTAGTAGACCCCAATAAACGCGTTACTCTTTCTATTAAAAAGGCGCATGTTTCCCGTTAAAAACAGACATCGCATAATGAGTTCATTTGCTGCTTTTTTGGGAATGAACGCTGCTTTTGCGTTATAGTCTTTAAACGACTTTTCTATCCGCTCTCGATATTTTCGGAGTTTAGCGGCACTCATCCTCACACCGCGACTGCTTGGAGAAACGTCAAACTCATAACCCAGATAGGTAAATTTACCACGCTGCTCATCTATGAGATTTAACGCTTGGGTTTTATCATTTAAAGACAAACCTTTTTTTCCTAAAAGATCTCCAAACGAAGCCAAATAGCTATCGGCCGATTCTCTTTTCTCCGGCGCAAACATCATCACCATGTCATCGACGTATCTAGCATAATAAAAAACTTCATTGTGCCTGCTAACCTCAGAATCCACATACGCCAAGTAGATTTCTGACAAATAAGCACTAACTCCAACCCCTCTCGGCAATCCTCTATCTGCGCCGGTCAGTATTAAGTAGTCACCTAAAAGCCTAGTAATTATTCTTTTGACCAAAACGGAAAGCTCGGGCGATTGATGAATGCTTTCTAACAGATCCTTGTGCTGTACCGACTCATAAAATGAGTCAACATCAGCTCGCAAAATAAATTTTGGTGAACCATCCATGGCTAATGATTTGACTTGCGCCACCAAAATATCTCTAGAAGGCATTTTTATATCGTAGACATCCCTCAGAATTTTCTGCACAAATCTGATTGCAAGAACCTGCGCTAGATCTCTGCCTACGCCATACACAGTTTTGCTTCTAATGGGCATAGGTAAAGCACTAAGCTCGACCCTAAAATCTTTAGACAAGATCCTCTTAGCTATTCCCCCCAGCTTGCTCTCTACAAGAGCAGAATGTTGTTCTTTGCGCCCCTTAATGACTTGATTCAGTCGACGAGTACGAAGTTCATAGAATTGAGTTGTTACTGCTCCGGTCCGGTGCTTGTAACGGACAATAGATCTAGATTTTTTTAGATCATAAACATGCATTCGCATCGTATATGCATCAGGAATATATCGTTCTTCTAGATCACCACCCTTTTCACGGTCTTCATTGAGCAGATTATTGAGATTTCTTATTGAAAAAGCCTGATCAATAGACACAAACAACTACCCTGTTAGCGAGCCTGGCTGTCTATACCCCCTGTTGACGGGGCTAGCCTTGTCCCAAAAAGGTACAATAGCGGTACAGTGCCATCATTGGCTACCTTTTGATCAGTTCCGCAAAATTACTGTACAGGCCTACAAGATGCTAACTGTACCTATGCTAGGCTTTCATTGATTTCGCTTGGCTTGGTGAGATCTTCGGCAACTCATAATCCTTTGGTCCACGGTTCGAGTCCGTGTGGGCCCACCAGATACGACAAAGCCGCGCGATTGCGCGGCTTTTTCATGCCTTTCTGTTAGCCAGGAAACTACGCTCGTTTCTTCGGGGCATGCCCTGTACCAACCGACCTGCTTGCGTACTTGCCAGACGTATGACGGGAGACACCACCTGCTTCCGCGTCCGCCAACCGGTGTGCTTCCCACCCCTTCATAGCCAAGGCAACGGTCTTCGGCACGGGTTTTTCGCCACTACGGTAATAGGCCAACATCCGCCTGCTCAGCCCCAGTTCCTGGGCGGCACGATCCAGCGTCAGTTCATGCTTGGCCATCCAGTTCCAGATGAGTTCATGTGAGCACTCTCCCGCCTGTTCCACTGCGCGTGCACGAAGGTTGTCAGCAGCAAGTTCAAGATTATCGTCACCGGCCCAGATGACCGTATCTTTCCACTCCCCGATTGCAGCCGTTGCGAAAATCTTGGGATCGGTAAGGGGGGCCAATGTCGCGTGCTTCCCGATGACTTCGTCCAAAGCCACGCTGAATTGCTGTCCATCCGCAAAGGTAAGCCGCAATGACCCGGGGGCCAACACGGAAACCTCTGTCAGCTGGAAATGTTTGTTGGTCATGGATTCAGCTCCTCCCACATTGCTAGCAATCGAGCTCTGTTTCGCGAAGCCCACTCGAGCGCTTCACTCATCTCACGCAGGGACAGCCGCGAACCACCGAAACCGGCCAACGGAGTTAGGTCATTGATCGCAATCAGTGCCTGACGACCGTCACTGAATCGCAGATGGAAATGCGGCGGCAGATGGTCATTCGCATACAGGCAAATCACGCAATTGGACAACCGGTGGATCGTGGGCATGGGATTATCATACAGTGCAATGGTTGCACCAGACAGTACCATCCGAGCATCCCGCCCACAGCTCCAAAAATGTAACTCTTCTGATTACTCCCCGATCGGCCGCATCTCGACCTGCCGCGGGTTGTAGAAAGTCATACAAGCCGGAACATCCCGCGTAACCAGCGACATCGCGCCAATCACCACGTTATCACCAATGTCGATACGGTCAGCAACGATGCAGCTGTTGGCGCCCATGCTCACGTTGTCGCCAATGCGCAGCGCGTAGTCTTCCAGACCGAGGGTCTTGATGCCGATCGAGCAATTCTGCCGGATGAAGAAATTGCGCCCGATGCCCACATGCCGGGTAATGACCACACCCGGCAGGTGGGCGATGCGCAGGCCGGGTGCGATCTGCGCGCCGATGTCGATGTCCACAGCGTACTTGAGGTTAAGCCGCTGCTGCATGCGCCTGGCGTGACGCCGGGCCAGGCCGCCGCGGGCATCGAGGTACTGGGCCACCCGGAAGGCGAAGAGGAAACCCAGCTTGTTGTCCTTGCGCGCGCGACGCAGCACGTTGAACAGCAGGCTGATGCGGCGTCCGGGCCTTTTCTTGTTGGAGACTTCCAGTCGCCAGCATTCGAGCAGGTGGTCGAGGTTCACACTGAGGTTCTCGTTGGACTAGCGTTTCATCATGCCGAACGCGAAGCCGTCGAGCCAGCGCGGTCCCTTTGTGGGAGCGGCCTTGTGCCGCGATGGGGCGCGCAGCGGCCCCACGATTTCAGCTCCGCTGCAGATATTGCCAGGGCTGCTGCGCAGCCCTTTCGCGACACAAGGCCGCTCCCACAAAGACCGCTTCGGCTGGGCCGGTGGTGACTGGCCTTGCCCTGATCGGCACTGGCTGGCTAGGCTAGCAGGCCAACCGTAGAGACTCGCCATGTCGGATTCCCGCTCCATCACGCTGGATGAAATCGATCGCCAGCTGATCGCCCTGCTGCAGATCAACGCCCGCGAAAGCGTCGCCACCCTCGCCCGCCAGCTGGGCATCGCCCGGACCACGGTCAACTCGCGCCTGGAGCGGCTGGAGAAGAACAAAGTCATCTCCGGCTATGGCGTACGCCTGGGCCAGACTGTGATCGGCGGCGGGCTGCAGGCATATGTAGGGATCAAGGTGCAGCCGCGCTCCGGCAAGGAAGTGGTGCGACGCCTGAGTGCAATGGGGCAGGTGCAGCAACTGTGCGCGGTGAGCGGCGAGTTCGATTATGTGGCCTGGCTGCGGACGGACTCGCCCGAACAGCTGGACCAGTTGCTCGACCAGATCGGTAGCGTCGACGGGGTGGAGAAGACCACCACGTCGATCATTCTCAGCAGTAAGGTGGACCGCGGGCAGCCGCTCTGAGGCCGCTGGCGGTCAGACCTCCTGGCCGTCGAGCAGGCCCTCCAGAATTGCCGAAAGGCTTTCGGCGGAATGCTGCATTGACCAGACGATGTCACGGCTGCGCTCTGGGGCGTGGTGCTGGGCGTAGTCGGTGGCAATCTGGTTGAGGCCGCGGGCCAGCAGGCAGGCGTGAACCAGGGCGTCGGCGGCGTCGATGCCGGGGCGGAGGGTGAAGAGCGGTGGGTGGCTGGATTCGCAGTTGCAGAAGGGTTTTTCAGCGGTTGGTTTGAGCTTTTTGGGTTGGTCGGGTAAGCGGTCGGTCATGGTATAGCCTCCACATCACAGGGGTGATTGGCGGCCAATCGCATCCTTCTCACGGGAATAGGGTGGCAGCCATGCGCGAGGTGAGAACCGGCGAACTTGGAGGCGCGTACCCGGCCAGGCAAAGCCTGCCCGCGCACAGCTGCCATAGCAGTGCGCCTCCAGAAAGATCAGCGGGTTCTCACGCCCGATCGCCGAATTTGCGGCGACCCCGTGAAGTTAACGATGAAACGATTCCCGCGAAGCCAGACCGAGGCGATAGCGGGCGTAGGGTAATTCTTTATTTAATGGAACGGGTGTAAGAACTGTCTGATCACCCGAATCGCAAAGCCAGAACGTTTCCCTGTGGGAGCGGGTTTACCCGCGAATGCTGCTGTGAATCCACCGACGCATTCGCGGTCAAACCCGCTCCCACAGAGTACGCGGTGCACCAGCGATCTCAGCGTTGCAGCTACAAGCCCATCAGACGCGCTGATGCTTTTTGTCACCAATTGACCGTACGTAAATCACGTAGACATATGCAGAATGGGGATATTCACAAGAGGCTCCCCCAATGCCACGCAACCTGTTCACTGAACTCGCTGAAGGTTTTGACGCGCTGGCCGAAGAGCGCGAAGGCAAGAAGACGCTACGCTCGCACAAGGTCAGCTTCACCGAACTGACACCCTTTGCCCCTAATGAGCTTTTGGAGCTGCGCCAGCGCCTCAACATGTCCAGGGCACTGTTCGCAAAGCCTCTCCGAACCAATTCCAGAACGCTGGAAAACTGGGAGCAAGGCCGCTTCAGGCCCAATGCGCAAGCAGTCGCACTGATTCGTCTAGTGCAGAAATACCCTGAGACGGTGGATCATTTGGCATCTTTGGCCTGATTCGTCAAAAATAATTAAAAAGTGGCTAATACGACGAACAAAGCTACATTCAGACAACACTCTGCATCTTAATTACGAACACCCCACTCCCTAAAATGACCCCCAGGCATCTCCTATACTCAGGCTCCGCTCCCCGCGCAGCCCTCTGGCAAGGTCATTTCATGAACAACAAGAACCGCCACCCCGCCGACGGCAAAAAGCCCATCACCATTTTTGGCCCGGACTTCCCATTCGCCTTCGACGACTGGCTGGAACACCCGGCAGGCCTTGGTAGCATTCCGGCTGCGCGCCAAGGCGAGGAAGTGGCAATCGTGGGTGCTGGCATCGCCGGCCTTGTGGCGGCCTACGAGCTGATGAAGCTGGGCCTCAAGCCGGTGGTATACGAAGCCTCCAAGCTGGGTGGCAGGCTACGCTCGCAAGCCTTCAACGGCACCGACGGGATCATCGCCGAACTGGGCGGCATGCGCTTCCCGGTGTCGTCCACCGCCTTCTACCACTATGTGGACAAGCTGGGCCTGGAGACCCGCCCCTTCCCCAACCCGCTGACCCCGGCTTCGGGCAGCACGGTGATCGACCTCGAAGGCCAGACCTACTACGCCGAAAAAACCAGCGACCTGCCCAAACTGTTCCACGAAGTGGCCGACGCCTGGGCCGACGCGCTGGAAAGCGGTGCCCAATTCGCCGACATCCAGCAAGCTATTCGCGACCGTGATGTGCCGCGCCTGAAAGAACTGTGGAACAAGCTGGTGCCGCTGTGGGACGACCGCACCTTCTATGACTTTGTCGCCACTTCGCGCTCGTTTGCCCAGCTGAGCTTCCAGCACCGTGAAGTGTTCGGCCAGGTGGGCTTCGGCACCGGCGGCTGGGACTCGGATTTCCCCAACTCGATGCTGGAAATCTTCCGCGTGGTGATGACCAACTGCGACGACCACCAGCACCTGGTGGTGGGCGGCGTCGAGCAGGTACCGCAGGGCATCTGGCGCCATGTACCGGAACGCTGCGTGCATTGGCCGCAGGGCACCAGCCTGAGCGCACTGCACGGCGGCGCGCCGCGTGGCGGGGTGAAACGCATTGCCCGTGCCGCCGATGGCCGCCTGGCAGTCACGGACACCTGGGGCGATACCCGGCACTACAGCGCCGTGCTTGCTACCTGCCAGACCTGGTTGCTGACCACCCAGATCGACTGCGAGGAATCGCTGTTCTCGCAGAAGATGTGGATGGCCCTGGACCGCACCCGCTACATGCAGTCGTCGAAAACCTTTGTCATGGTCGACCGGCCATTC
Organism: Pseudomonas sp. 8_5_2; assembly: GCF_059295255.1. NCBI lineage: Bacteria > Pseudomonadati > Pseudomonadota > Gammaproteobacteria > Pseudomonadales > Pseudomonadaceae > Pseudomonas > Pseudomonas sp. 8_5_2. The sequence continues at coordinate 444,078 of NZ_CM181238.1, read as the reverse complement.
TGGAAGGACAAGGACCCGGAAACCGGCCGCGACCTGATGAGCATGACCCTTACCGACCGCCTCACCCGCGGCACTTACCTGTTCGACAATGGTGACGACAAGCCCGGGGTAATCTGCCTGTCGTACGCCTGGATGAGCGATGCGCTGAAGATGCTGCCGCACCCGGTGGAAAAACGCGTGCAGCTGGCGCTCGACGCGCTGAAGAAGATTTACCCGAAAACCGATATCGCCGGGCACATCATCGGCGACCCGATCACCGTTTCCTGGGAAGCGGACCCGTACTTCCTTGGCGCCTTCAAAGGCGCACTGCCGGGGCACTACCGCTATAACCAGCGCATGTACGCGCACTTCATGCAACAGGACATGCCTGCCGAGCAGCGCGGTATCTTCATCGCCGGTGACGACGTGTCATGGACCCCGGCCTGGGTAGAAGGCGCGGTGCAGACGTCGCTGAATGCAGTGTGGGGTATCATCAACCACTTCGGTGGCAGCACCCACCCGGACAACCCCGGCCCAGGCGATGTGTTCGACGAGATCGGCCCGATCGCCCTGGCTGACTGATTGAAGGAGGCGCCATGCGCATTGCTCTGTTCCAGGGCACCCCCCAGCCGCTGGACGTGACCGGTAACTTGCAGCGGCTGCGCCACCAGGCGCAGCTGGCGGCCGAGCGCGGTGCGCAGTTGCTGGTGTGCCCGGAAATGTTCATCAGCGGCTACAACATCGGCCTGGGCCAGGTCGAGCGCCTGGCCGAAACCAGCGACGGCCTGGCAGCCATGGCTGTAGTGGAGATCGCACAGGCGCACCGCATCGCCATCGTCTACGGCTACCCGGAGCGCGGCGATGATGGGGCAATCTACAACAGTGTGCAGCTGATCGATGCGCACGGCCGCAGCCTGAGCAACTACCGCAAGACACACCTGTTCGGCGAACTGGACCGCTCGATGTTCAGCGCCGGCAGCGACCACTTCCCGGTGGTCGAGCTTGACGGCTGGAAGGTTGGCCTGCTGATCTGCTACGACATCGAGTTCCCGGAGAATGCCCGGCGCCTGGCGCTGGAAGGTGCCGAGCTGATCCTGGTGCCGACGGCGAACATGGAGCCCTATGACTTTGTCTGCCAGGTGACCGTTAGGGCACGGGCGCAGGAGAACCAGTGCTACCTGGTGTATGCCAACTACTGCGGCGCGGAAGACGAGATCCACTATTGCGGGCAGAGCAGCATCATCGGCCCGGATGGCAGCGTGCTGGCCATGGCTGGGCGCGATGAGTGCCAGTTGCTGGCGGAGCTGGAGCATGAGCGGGTGAGTCAAGGGCGCGAGGCTTTTCCCTACCTCACCGACTTGCGCCAGGAGCTGCACCTGCGCAAGGGGTGATGGCTACCAGCGGGAGCTTCTCGGGTCTTTTGGCAGATTGCATCAGGCAAGCACCTTTGAGCCCTGATGCGATCCCTATGCGGCCGGGCCTGCCAACAAATGGGTTAGCATGGACAACATCCACCGGAGCCCCCATGCCTGATGCCACCCGCCACCTCACGCTCGCCAACGGCCTGCAGCTGACCCTGCGCCACGCCCCGCGCCTGAAGCGCTCGGCGGCGGCCCTGCGGGTGCACGCGGGCAGCCATGACGCCCCGGCCAAGTGGCCCGGCCTGGCCCACTTTCTCGAACACCTGTTCTTCCTCGGCACTGCGCGCTTCCCGCTGCATGACGGCCTGATGCGCTATGTGCAGGCCCTCGGCGGCCAGGTCAACGCCAGCACTCGTGAGCGCAACACCGACTTTTTCTTCGAGGTGCCTTCCGCTGCCTTTGCCGGAGGCCTCGAACGCCTGTGCCAGATGCTTGCCCAGCCAGACCTGGGCATCCAGCGCCAACGCCGTGAACGGGAGGTGATCCACGCCGAGTTCATTGCCTGGTCGCGCAACCCGCAGGCCCAGCAGCAGTTTGCCTTGCTGCAATCCGTGTCGCGCGCGCATCCGCTGGGCGCTTTTCATGCCGGTAACCGACACACCCTGGCCCTGCACGACCCGGCTTTTCAGCAGGCGCTTGCAGGCTTTCACCAGCGCTTCTACCAGGGCGGCCAGATCGTCTTGAGCCTGTGCGGCCCGCAGCCGCTGGATGAGCTGGAACAGCTGGGTCGGCAACATGCCGCGTTGTTCGCAACGGGTGAGCACGTACCGCAAGTCCCGCCGCCGCCACTGGCGCCGACGCCCATGCCGCATGTTTTCACGCACGACAACCTCCCGGCAGGTGCCGAGCAGGCACTGGAGCTGCTGATCGCCTTGCTCGGCGACAGTCGCCCAGGTACCTGGTTGGGTGCACTGCGCCAACGTGGCTGGCTCCACAGTTTCAAGGCCGAGCCGCTATACGCCTTCGGCGGGCAGCTGCTGTGGCACATTGAGCTGAAGCTCGGCGCAGACGCGTGCACCGACGAAGCCACTGCCCTGCTGCACAGTTGGTTCGGTTTCATTCGCCGGGCCGAGCCTGCCCTGTTGAACCGCGAATTCGGCTTGCTGCAGCACAGCCGCGAACGCAGTGTCAGCGCGCTTGAGCTGGCCCGCCGGGACAGCAGCAAACAGCCGTTCGCCGGGCTGGATGCGCAAGCGATGCAAGGCTTCCGTGCCCTGCTGGAAGGCCTGCCCTGCACCGAGGGTGGTCAATGGCACCTGCCCCCTGTCGACGCTTTGCTGATGGCAGATTTGCCCACGGCCCCGCCGCAGCCACTGCCGGTGGCGCTGAAAGTAAGCGAGCTACTCCCTGGCACCCGCCAGTACGCTGCGCTGTACTTGCGCTGGCATGTAACTTCGACGCTGCGCCAGCACTTGCAGGGCGTGCTCGAACAAGCCCTCGTGCCACTGCAGGAGCGCTGCGGGCGTGCATCGGTGCAGTTGCAGTTCAGCAGCGCTGGCGAGTACTGGCAATTACGCTGCGCCGGGCTGCCGGCAGCTGTGCTTCGGGCCGTGGAACAGGCCTTGGCCCTGATGCGCAAGCCCCCAGCCAGTTGTTGGCAGCCCTGCGCAGCAGCGCGTCCGGCGCTGGTGCCCATCCGGGCCTTGCTCGAACAATTGCCGCAGGCAGTATCAGGCGGGCAGCCCGCCCCTGTAACTGCCCGCACGCTGGAACAAGCGCAACTCGACAGCCTGTGGCAGCACACCCATTGGCAGGGGCTGGCCGCAGGCTTCGAAGATGCCGCGCTAGCCGCTTTGGCTGCCGCACTGCAGCACTGCCCGGGGCAAGGTTCGTCGGTCGCCCCAGCGCCCAGATGGGCAAAGCGACGCTGGCAGCATGCCGTGGTGGCTGGCAGTGAGCATGCATTGCTGCTGTTCTGCCCTGTCCCTGCGGACAACGAAGCCACAGGCCGGCTGCTCGCCCAATTGCTGCAAGGTCCGGTCTACCAACGGCTACGGGTCGAGCTGCAACTCGGCTACGCGGTATTCAGCGCCTTTCGTCAGGTCGAGGGCGTGGGCGGCTTGTTGTTCGGCGTGCAGTCGCCGCACACCAGCCCTGCCCGCATCCTCGACCACATACTCACCCTGCTGGGTCACGGCGTCAGCCTGGATCCGGCTGCCCGCCAAGCATTGGCCGGGCAATTCGACGAAGCCGCCATGGCCAATGCCGAAGTCGCCGAATGGGCGTGGCAGACACACCTGGCTACACAACCTGGCCAGCTACAGGCGCTAAATAGGACTATTCTGAAAACGCGGCAGACGGATCTGGACCAGCTGCTGAGCAACCTGCTCGACCCAGGGTCCACCTGGCTATGCCTGGCCAACGCTGCCGCGCCAGACTCTTTCTGGCGCTGAGCCAGTCCGGCGATTGTTACGCGAACTGCAAGGGCACTTTTCGAATAATTAACCTTTCGGTACAAAATTTTCTTGTAAGATAGCGCAATCCCAGTTTGGGGAACCTCCTGCACATGGCGGTACCCAAGTAGTAGCTCAGCCACCCAAAACCCATCCGGAAGGAGTAATCCCATGTGGACCAAACCTGCTTACACTGATCTGCGTATCGGCTTCGAAGTCACCATGTACTTCGCTAACCGCTAAGCCCGGCTTACGGTTCCACGCCTCGGCCCGCCGGGGCGTTTTCGTTTTTCCGATCCGGTTTTCTGCATAGCCGGTTTTCTGCATAGAGAGTGGCCATGTTCATCCAGGTTCTCGGCTCCGCCGCCGGTGGCGGGTTCCCACAGTGGAACTGCAACTGCGTCAACTGCAAAGGCTTGCGCGATGGCACCCTGCGGGCCACGGCACGCACCCAGTCGTCCATTGCCCTGTCCGACGACGGCGTGCACTGGGTGCTGTGCAATGCCTCCCCCGACATCCGCGCCCAGCTGCAGGCATTCGCGCCCATGCAGCCGGCCCGTGCCCTGCGCGACACCGGCATCAACGCCATCGTCCTGCTGGACAGCCAGATCGACCACACCACCGGCCTGCTCAGCCTGCGCGAAGGCTGCCCGCACCAGGTGTGGTGCACCGAAATGGTCCACCAGGACCTCTCCACCGGCTTCCCGCTGTTCAACATGCTCAGCCACTGGAACGGTGGCCTGCAGTGGAACCGCATCGAGCTGCAAGGCAGCTTCGTGATCGACGCCTGCCCCAACCTGCGCTTCACCCCGTTCCCCCTGCGCAGCGCCGCGCCGCCCTACTCGCCGCACCGTTTCGACCCGCACCCGGGCGACAATCTAGGCCTGCTGGTGGAGGACACCCGCACCGGCGGCAAGCTGTTCTACGCCCCGGGCCTGGGGCAGGTCGATGAGAAGCTGCTGGCGATGATGCATGGCGCCGACTGCCTGCTGGTCGATGGCACCCTGTGGGAAGACGATGAAATGCAGCGCCGCGGCGTGGGCACCCGCACCGGCCGCGAGATGGGCCACCTGGCACAGAACGGGCCCGGCGGCATGCTGGAAGTGCTCGACAGCTTCCCGCGCCAGCGCAAGGTACTTATCCACATCAACAACACCAACCCGATTCTCGACGAAGATTCGCCCGAGCGCGCCGAGGTACTGCGCCGGGGCGTGGAAGTCGCCTTCGATGGCATGAGCATCGAGTTGTAAACACTCTGCAAGGCAACACAAGACCCTGTGGGAGCGGGCACGCCCGCTCCCACAGGGGCCGTGTATGTCCGGCCAGACAATCCTTCTACAGGAGCCAGCGGAATGAGCGACGCACTGCCAATGTCCCCTGCCGAATTCGAGCAGGCCCTGCGCGCCAAGGGCGCCTATTACCACATCCATCACCCCTACCACGTGGCGATGTACCAGGGCCGCGCCACCCGTGAGCAGATCCAGGGCTGGGTGGCCAACCGTTTCTACTACCAGGTCAACATCCCCATGAAGGATGCCGCGATCCTGGCCAACTGCCCGGACCGTGAAGTACGCCGTGAGTGGATCCAGCGCCTGCTCGACCACGATGGCGCTCCCGGCGAGGACGGCGGCATCGAAGCCTGGCTGCGCCTGGGCCAGGCCGTGGGCCTCGACCCGGACCAGCTGCGTTCTCAGGAACTGGTGCTGCCGGGCGTGCGTTTTGCCGTGGACGCCTACGTCAACTTCGCCCGCCGGGCCAGCTGGCAGGAAGCGGCGAGCAGCTCGCTGACCGAGCTGTTCGCCCCGCAAATCCACCAGTCGCGCCTGGACAGCTGGCCGCAGCACTACCCGTGGATCGACCCGGCCGGCTATGAGTACTTCCGCACCCGCCTGGGCCAGGCTCGGCGTGACGTGGAGCACGGCCTGGCGATCACCCTGCAGCACTACACCACCCGCGCCGGCCAGGAGCGTATGCTGGAAATACTGCAGTTCAAGCTGGATATCCTCTGGAGCATGCTCGACGCCATGAGCATGGCCTACGAGCTGAACCGCCCGCCCTATCACTCTGTCACCCAGCAACGGGTGTGGCACAAGGGGATCACCCTATGAGTCTCGACCGCAACCAGGTGCCCAGCTGGCGCCCCGGCTACCGCTTCCAGTACGAGCCGGCGCAAAAAGGCCATGTGCTGCTGTACCCCGAGGGCATGATCAAACTCAACGACAGCGCCAGCCTGATCGGTGGCCTGATAGACGGCCAGCGTGACGTGGCCGCTATCATCAGCGAACTCGAACAGCAATTCCCCGGTGTCCCGGAAGTGGCCGATGACATCGAGCAATTCATGGAGGTGGCCCGTGCCGAACACTGGATCGTCCTCGCCTGACGTGCCGCCCACGCCCGAGGTCGGCCTGCCGCTGTGGCTGCTGGCCGAGCTCACCTACCGCTGTCCGTTGCAGTGCCCGTACTGCTCCAACCCGCTGGACTTCGCGGCCCAGGGTCAAGAGCTGAACACCGAACAATGGTTCAAGGTAATGGCCGAAGCGCGGGAAATGGGCGCGGCACAAATCGGCTTTTCCGGGGGCGAACCGTTGGTACGCCAGGACCTCGCCGAACTGATCGGCGAGGCCCGCCGACTGGGCTACTACACCAACCTGATCACCTCCGGCATCGGCCTGACCGAAGCGCGCATCGCCGACTTCAAAAAAGCCGGCCTGGACCACATCCAGATCAGTTTCCAGGCCAGCGACGAGCAGGTCAACAACCTGCTGGCCGGCTCGAAGAAGGCCTTTGCGCAAAAGTTGGAAATGGCTCGCGCAGTGAAGGCCCACGGCTACCCGATGGTGCTCAACTTCGTCACCCACCGGCACAATATCGACAAGACCGACCGTATCATCGAGCTGTGCATCGCCCTGGAGGCCGACTTCGTCGAGCTCGCCACGTGCCAGTTCTACGGCTGGGCGCACCTCAACCGCCTGGGCCTGTTGCCGACCCGCGCCCAGCTGGAGCGGGCCGAGCGCGTCACCAACCAATACCGGGACAAGCTCAAGGCCGAGGGCAACCCGTGCAAGCTGATCTTCGTCACCCCGGACTACTATGAAGAGCGCCCCAAGGCCTGCATGAACGGCTGGGGCAACCTGTTCCTCACCATCACCCCCGACGGCACCGCCCTGCCCTGCCACGGCGCTCGCCAGCTGCCGGTGCAGTTCCCCAACGTGCGGGATCACGACCTGAAACACATCTGGTACCACTCGTTCGGCTTCAACCGCTTCCGTGGCTACGAGTGGATGCGCGAACCGTGCCGCTCCTGCGACGAGAAAGAAAAGGACTTCGGCGGCTGCCGCTGCCAGGCCTTCATGCTGACCGGCGATGCCAGCAACGCCGACCCGGTGTGCGCCAAATCGGCCGACCACGGCATCATCCTCAAGGCCCGCGAGGAGGCAGAAACCGCCCAGCTCGCCATCGAAGAGATGACCTTCCGCAATGAACGAAACTCACGTGTCATCGCCCGCGGCTGAATTCAGCGCGGCACAAGCGGTTGCCGCCGGCACCGACTTCACTGAACTGAAGGTCAGCGACCAAGGCCTGTTCTGGAACGAATTCCGCCCGGCCGATGGCGCTTGCCGCATCTGGCACTGGCAGTACCAGCAGGCCCGCTGCCTGACGCCCGACGGCTTCAGTGTGCGAAGCCGGGTTTACGAGTATGGCGGCGGCAGCTTTTGCCTGAGCGACGACGGGCTGGTGTTCGTCAACGAAAAGGATCAGCAGGTCTACACCCAGCATCTGTACGACTCACCGCCGCGCGCCGTGACCTGTGATGCCAGCTGCCGCTACGGCGACGTGCAGTGGCACAACGGCACGATTCTGGCCATCGAGGAGCAGCATGCCGAGCAGGTGGAGCATCGCCTGGTGGCGTTGGGTGAAGGCTGCCGCGAGGTGCTGGCCGAGGGCGCCGACTTCTACGCCGCACCCACCGTGAGTGCAGATGGCCAGCGCCTGGCGTGGATCGAATGGGACCGCCCGGCACAGCCCTGGACCGTCACCCGGCTGATGTGTCGCACGCGCGACGCCCACGGCCACTGGGGGCAGGCGCGGTGTGTGGCCGCCGCTGAAGAGTCGTTGCAGCAACCACGGTTCGATGCCGAGGGCCGGCTCTACTGCCTGTCCGACCGCAATGGCTTCTGGCAGCCCTGGGGCGAGGTCGATGGGCACTGGCAGCCGCTGCCAGCAGAGCCTGCCGACCATGCCGCTGCACCTTGGCAACTGGGTACCTGCACCTGGTTGGCGCTAGGGCCGCAACGCTACCTGGCCAGCTGGTTCGAAGACGGTTTCGGGCAACTGGGACTGCGCACGCCCGACGCCCCCACGGAACGGTTCGCCAGTGCGTATACGCGCTTTCGCCACCTGGCCATGGATTGCCAACACATCTATGCCATTGCCGCCTCGCCAATCAGTCCGCCAGCAGTCATAGCCGTCGACCGTAGCAACCACGAGGTGCGCGTGCTCGCCGGTGGTGCCGAGATACTCCCGGCGGAGCAGATCAGCCTTGCGCAGTCGATCCACTATGGCAAGGCAGGCAACCAGGCCCACGGTTTCTTCTACCCGGCGGCCGGCGGTGAACGTGCCACGCCGCTGGTGGTATTCATCCACGGCGGCCCTACCTCGGCCTGTTACCCGGTGCTCGATCCGCGCATCCAGTACTGGACCCAGCGCGGTTTCGCCGTAGCCGACCTCAACTACCGAGGCAGCACCGGCTATGGCCGGGAATACCGCCAGGCGCTGCACCTGCGCTGGGGCGAAAGCGATGTGGCCGATGCCTGCGCGGCAGTCGAATACCTGGCTGCCCAGGGCTTGATCGACGGGCGCAAGGCGTTTATCCGCGGCGGCAGCGCCGGTGGCTACACCACCTTGTGCGCCCTGGCATTCCACGACGTGTTCCGCGCCGGCGCCAGCCTGTACGGGGTCAGCGACCCGATTGCCCTGGGCGTTGCCACGCACAAGTTCGAAGGGGATTACCTGGACTGGCTGATCGGCGACCCGCAACAGGATGCCGAACGCTATCGCCAGCGCACACCGCTGCTGCACGCGGGGCAGATCAAGGTGCCGGTGATTTTCTTCCAGGGTGAGCTGGATGCGGTGGTGGTGCCCGAGCAGACACGGTCGATGCTGGCCGCGTTGCAGGCTAACGGGATCGAAGCTGAGGCGCACTTCTACGCGGGAGAGCGCCATGGGTTCCGCAAGGCGGAGAACCTGGCCCATGCGCTGGAAGAAGAGTGGAAGTTCTATTGCAAGGTATTGGAGGGCTGACCCCGGGGCTGCGTTGCAGCCCCAATCGCCGGCAAGCCAGCTCCCTCAGCTACTGCACTGGCCTTGAGTGCGGCGCAATCCTCTGGGAGCCCGGCTTGCCGGCCATGAGGCCCTGAGTGGCTAGCGCTTGGCGATGATATACACGGCGTGCACGATGCCCGGAATGTAACCCAGCAAGGTCAACAAAATATTCAGCCAGAATGCTCCGGCAAACCCCACCTGCAGAAACACACCCAGCGGTGGCAGAAGAATGGCGATGATGATGCGAATAAAGTCCATGCGAGTCTCTCCTGAAGGGTTACATCAAAGACTAGCCGCCCGCCGTAGAGGTTCCACAGGCAAAAAAAAACGCCCCGGGCCGAATGAAACAGGCCAGGGGCGATGCGCAGGAACGCCAGACGGTTCGTAGAATTCTTTGCCAGACCGCTAAGCCGGCATCTCGCGGTGGGCCTGCTGCCGGGCATGCAGGCGGGCGAAGGCGCGGGCCAGGCGCAGCAGCATTTCGTCGATGTTGCCCTTGCTCACGGTCAGCGCAGGCGAAAAACGCACCACATCCGCTTGCGGCGCATTGAGCAGCAGGCCTTCATGCAGAGCTGCGGCCACCAGCTCGCGGGCCAGGTTTTCTTTCAACTGCAGCGCCCACAACAGGCCTTGCCCGCGCACCTCGCCCTGGCCATAACGCCCGGTCAGGCGGCAGAGGCCTTCGCGCAGGTGGCGACCATTGTCCTGCACCTGTTCGAAAAAGCCCGGCTCCAGCACGGTATCCAGCACCGCCAGGCCAGCGGCACACATCAGTGCATTGCCATGGTGACTGCCTTCCAGTTCGCCTGGCTCGGCGCAGCACGCTGTACCACGGGCCAGCAGGGCGGCCAGCGGCACGCCACCACCCAGGCCCTTGCCCAGGGTGATGATGTCGGCCCGTACGCCGTAGGTCTGCTCTGCCAACATCGCGCCACAGCGGCCGATACCGGTCTGCACTTCATCGAGGATCAGCAGGATGCCCAGTTCGCGGCACAGTGTTTCCACACCCTTGAGGTATTCCTGGGTGGCAGGGATCACCCCCGCCTCGCCCTGTATCGGCTCAAGCATGATCGCCACCGTGCGCGAGTCCACCTCGGCGTGCAGGGCTGCCAGGTCGTTGAACGGCACTTTGCTGAAACCAGGCAGGCCGGGCTCACAGCGGATGCAAGGCAGTGGGTCGGAAGCCGACAGTGCACCCAGGCTGCGACCATGGCAGGCCTGGCTGGCGGTGATGATGTGATAGGCGCCGTTGCGGTGCAGCTGGCCCCACTTGCGCGCCAGCTTGATCGCGCCCTCACAGGCCTCGGCACCGCTGTTCAACAGGTACGCCTGATCGCTGCCGGTGCTCTGGCACAGGCGATTGACCAGCCCGAGCAGGCCGCGGCTGTGGAAGCCCGCGCCCGGATTGATCAGCGCCTGGGCCTGGTCGGCCAGCGCTTTCGCCAGCACGCTGGGGCTGTGGCCCAGGCTGTTGACTGCGCCACCTTGGGTGAAGTCCAGAAAGGCGTGCCCTTGGTTGTCCCACAACCAGGAGCCCTGCCCGCGCACGAATACCTGCGCTGCCCGTTCGGCGCTGGGCATCAGGCACTCACGCGAAAGCTCGGGTGCTTGCGCCACAACCACCGGCACACGCTTGGCCTCCGGGATGGCGGCAGGCGCCTGGCGGCGCAGGTTGAACAGGTTCATCAGGGCTCCAACCAATCACGGTAAGGGGCGGCCTCGGTGCGGTCTTGGTGCCGACACTCGATATTTTGCCTTGCCTATCAAAAGTGTTTTTCATCCGGGGTAACAATCAACCTGAATGTCGCTGTAACCCGTTGGAATACGGCGATAGACTAGGCCCAGCGAGGGGTTTCGACCATTTCGTTTTCCCAGCATTATTGATAAGTGTCGCTTATGGATTTCCGCCAACTGCGTTATTTCGTCGCGGTGTATGAAGAAGGCCACGTCGGCCGCGCCGCCGAGCGCCTGTCGCTGTCGCAGCCAGCCCTTTCCCAGCAGATCCGTCAGCTGGAGCACAGCCTCGACCTGAGCCTGTTCGAGCGCAGCAATAAACGCCTGCTGCCGACCCTGGCCGCACACACACTGTACAACCATGCCCTGCCACTGCTGGACGGCATGCAGCGCGCCCACGAGGCCATGCGCAACTTCAAGGGCCAGTCGCTGCGCACCCTGGCGATCGGCGTGTTGCAGACCGTACGGCCAAGCCTGGTGCCACAACTGCTCGAACGGCTGCGCAAGGCGCAGCCGCACCTTGTGGTGCAGATCTATGAGTTATCGGGGCTGGAGATCGAACGGCGCTTGCTTAGCGGCAACCTGGACATCGGTATCAGCTACCTGCCGCCCCGTCAGCCCGGTTTGCATGGCCTGTTGTTGTACGAAGACGAGCTGCAACTGGTCATCCCCGATACCCACCCACTCAAGGATTTCAAGAAGGTGTCTATCCGCCAGGCCGCAGAGCTGCCGATGTTGATGCTTGGCGAGGAGTTTCAGATCCGCCAGATCTGGCAGGCCCAGCTGGCCAGCCTGGGCCGCCGGCCGCAGGTGCAGGCGGAGATGAACAACATGGCGGGGATTCTCGACAGCCTGGGCCACACGGCGCTGGCCACCATCTTGCCGGGGCGGGCCAAGGAAGCCGCCGAGGATGACCAGGGGCTGCTGTGGAAGCCCTTGAGCGAGCCGCGGGTGCCGCTGAAGGTCGGCCTGGTATTCCGCGATGCACAGCGCCAGCAGGCCTCCGTGGAACTGCTGCGCACGCTGCTGGAGGAAGAAACGGATGCTCGCCTGTTGGCGGCATCACCGCTGGATGTGTTGGCCTGAAAAAACACCCGCACAAAGAAAACCCCGCCGAAGCGGGGTTTTCCAGACTGTTTCCCTGTGACATCCGTATCGCCCCGCCATCCTGGCAGGTGGTCCTTCGTCGTCATCCTTGATCTGTCCTTTGCGCTTCCTGCGCAACGTCCATGTGGTAAAGATTAACCGTGGATCCAATCTGAGAACAGTGGTGAAAAGTCACCACGGCGTGTAGGAAAAAGCTTACACAGGGGGATTCACTCGCAAATCCGCCGAAGTGTCAGAACTGCTCGGCGTCCAGCAGGAACAGTGACTCGCTGCCTGCCTGCACCGAAGCCACCAGCGAATCCACCCTTGGCAGCAACCGCGCAAAGTAGAACCGCGCCGTGCCCAGTTTGCCCGAATAGAAGCCCTCATCCCCCTCGCCAGCCTGCGCCGCGCGAGCCATCAGCGCCCACATATAGCCGTAGGCGACATAGCCAAAGGCATGCAGGTACTCGACCGAAGCCGCGCCGATCTCATTCGGGTTGCCCTTGGCCTGCTGCAGCACCCACTCGGTCAACCCGTCGAGCTTGTCGAGCGAAGCGCCGAGTGGCTTGGCAAATTCCTGCAACTCACTCCCTGCACTGGCAATGAACTGGCGAATCTCTTCGGAGAACAGCTTGTAGTACGCCCCGCCACTGGCCACTACCTTGCGGCCCATCAGGTCCAGGGCCTGAATACCGTTGGTGCCTTCGTAGATCTGGGTGATCCGCACGTCACGCACCAGCTGCTCCTGGCCCCACTCCCGGATGTAACCATGCCCGCCGAACACTTGCTGGCCGTGCACCGTGCACTCCAGGCCCAGGTCGGTCAGGAACGCCTTGGCCACCGGCGTCAGCAGCGCCACCAGTTCTTCGCTGCGTTTGCGCACGATGGCGTCTTCGCTGTACTTGGCACTGTCCAGCTGCATCGCCACGTAGGTGGAGAACGCTCGGCCACCCTCGATCAGCGCTTTCATGGTCAACAACATGCGCCGCACATCGGGGTGCACGATGATCGGGTCCGCGGCCTTGTCCTTGGCCTGCGGGCCTGTCGGGGCACGGCTTTGCAGGCGGTCGCGAGCGTAGTCCACGGCGTTCTGGTAGGAGCGCTCGGCAGACGCCAGGCCCTGGATGCCAACGCCCAGGCGCTCGTAGTTCATCATGGTGAACATGGCCGCCAGGCCCTTGTTCGGCTCGCCGACGATGTAGCCGACCGCTTCGTCGAAGTTCATCACACACGTGGCCGAGGCCTGGATGCCCATCTTGTGCTCGATCGAACCACAGGTGGCCGGGTTGCGTGCGCCCAGGCTACCGTCTGCGTTGACCAGCAATTTCGGCACCAGGAACAGCGAAATGCCTTTCGGCCCGGCCGGGGCATCCGGCAGCTTGGCCAGCACCAGGTGAATGATGTTCTCGGTGAGGTCGTGCTCGCCACCGGTAATGAATATCTTGGTGCCGCTGACCTTGTAGCTGCCATCGGCCTGGGGCTCGGCCTTGGTGCGGATGATGCCCAGATCGGTGCCGGCATGCGGCTCGGTCAGGCACATGGAGCCGGCCCACACGCCGGCATACATGTTTGGCAGATACTGTTCCTTCAGTGCCTCGCTGGCATGGGCATTGATGGACAGGCAGGCACCGGCGGTCAGCATCGGGTACAGGCCGAATGCCAGGCTGGAAGCATTGACCATTTCCTCGACCTGCGCCGAGATGGCCTTGGGCATGCCCATGCCGCCAAACAACGGGTCGCCACCCACGCCTACCCAGCCGCCTTCGGCGTAGGTGTTGTAGGCCTCGATGAAACCGGCCGGTGTGCGCACCGCGCCGTTTTCCCAGTGGCAGCCCTCTTCATCGGCGGCGCGGCTGAGCGGCGCGATGGACCTGGCGGTGACCTTGCCGGCTTCTTCCAGCACAGCCATGGCTGTTTCGGCATCGACAACCTCGGCCAGCCCGGGCAACTGGGCCCACTGCTCGGCCACGTTGAAGACTTCATTCAGTACGAAGCGCATGTCGCGCAGCGGCGCTTTATAGTCAGCCATGACAACCTCTCGCTAATCGGGTCGGCGCGGTCTCGGAGAACCGCGACACTGGGGTTACTGGCAGTGTAACCGAACAACTTTTACGAGACATAGGGTCATCAATAGACCGCAGGGTCCGTTTCGGTCACGCCGTACGTACTGCTCCACGCTGCGATTGTTGTCCATGCACCATGACACAATTGCGCCCCGCGCCCTTGGCGCTGTACAGCGCCTGATCGGCGGATTTCAACACGGCCTCGGGGTTGCGATGGTCGATCTGGCGCTCGGCCACGCCAATACTGATGGTGACCGAAACTGTCCCCCCAGCGCTGCCGGCCCGCCGCTGACGCCCGGCTGCATCATCCTGCGGGCGGCTATGCTGGTCGCGCAGGTGCATCACGTAGTTGGCGATCAGTTCGCGCGCGGCTTCCACGTGCGGCACGCATTCCTCGGCGGTCTTGCCGGCGAACACCAGGGCGAACTCTTCGCCGCCATAGCGATAGGCGCGACCACCGCCGGTAACCTTGGCCAGGCGGCTGGCAACCAGGCGCAACACCTGGTCGCCGACGTCGTGGCCATGGGTGTCGTTGAATTTCTTGAAATGGTCGACATCGGTCATCGCGATCACATAATTGCGCCCCAGGCGCTGCATGCGCTCGTTCAGTGCGCGCCGCCCGGGCAGGCCGGTCAACTCGTCGCGGAAGGCCATCTGGTAGGCCTCATGCGCTACCGCCGCAGCGATCATCAGCATCACCTGGCTGCACATGATGTTCAGGGTGAACGGCAGGATGAACGTTTGCGGCAGCATCCAGAAAATGCCCAGCAAGCCCGTCACTTGCGCGGCGTGCAGTGGCCGTGGTGCACGCAGGTACTGCACCACCAGCAGGATGAACACGACAATGAACATCGGGTAGACCAGCTGGATAAGGCTCATCCACTGGCCATGCAAGGCCGGCCAGCGGATCTCCGCCAACCAGCTCAGCAGCGCCTGCGGGTAGCTTTGCTCCAGGGCTACCGCCACGCTGCCCACGGCAAACAGCACGGCGCCGCGGGCAACCAGGTCCTGCAGCAGGTGGGTACGCTCCTGCCAGGCCCCGTACAACCCGAACAGGGCCGGCAGCAGCAGGCACACCAGATGGAAGATTACCGCCGCGTCCTCGCGCACGCGGCCGTGATCCCGGTAGAAGTCGGTCTGGGCGTCGAGCAGGAAGTAGGCGATGTACACCGTGAGCATCAGGAACAGCTCCCGCTGGCGCCGGTAAACCGCACAGTAAGCGCCGCCCAGCAGCAGGACCAAGGTGGGTAGTACATTGAACAGCGAAGTGAAAAAGACACTGAGGTCTCTAACGTAGGCTGCGGCCAGCCCTGCCAGCAACAAAAACAGCGAAGGCAGAAAATGGCTTGCCCGAACAGCATTAAAACGAAACAAGGGTAATCTCCAACCCGGCAGATCAATGATGGCATTGTGCCCTTACTTCATCGGCAGTGCACATGAACAGTTGAATTTGCGGTTGGATCAGATGGCCTCATCGCCGGCAAGCCAGCTCCCACAGGTACTGCACTGCCTTTCAGGCCACCTTGATTCCTGTGGGAACTGGCTTGCCGGCGATGGGCCGTACAGCGGCCCCAAAACGCACAAAACCCGCCTGCCGATGAAGGCAGGCGGGTTTTGGCTACAGCGGGTGGATCAGTACGACAGGCCGAAGCTTTCTTCGTCCATGTCCATCAGGTTGCTGGCACCCGACAGCATGGTCACCACATGCGTACGGGTACGCGGCAGGATACGCTGGAAGTAGAAGCGCGCAGTCTGCAGCTTGGCGGTGTAGAAGGCCTCTTCGCTGGTGCCGGCTGCCAGTTTCTCGGCCGCCAGGCGGGCGATATCGGCCCAGAAGTAGGCCAGGCAGGCGTAACCGGAATACATCAGGTAGTCGACCGAGGCCGCACCCACTTCCTCGCGGTCCTTCATCGCGGCCATGCCCACTTTCATGGTCAGTTCGCCCCACTCCTTGTTGATCGCCGCCAGTGGCTCGACGAACTCCTTGAGCGTGGCATTGCCTTCCTGTGCCTGGCAGAACTTGTGCACGATCTTGGTGAAGCCCTTCAGCGCCTCGCCCTGGGTCATCAGCACCTTACGACCGAGCAGGTCCAGCGCCTGGATGCCAGTGGTGCCTTCGTACAGCATGGAAATGCGGCTGTCGCGCACGTTCTGCTCCATGCCCCACTCGGCGATGAAACCATGGCCGCCGTAAATCTGTACGCCGTGGTTGGCAGCCTCGAAGCCGACTTCGGTCATGAACGCCTTGGCGATCGGAGTGAGGAAGGCCAACAGGGCGTCAGCCTTCTTGCGCTCTTCTTCGTCCTGGCTGTACTTGACGATGTCCACCTGCTTGGCAGTGAAGTACACCATGGCACGGTTGCCTTCGGCGAACGCTTTCATGGTCAACAGCATGCGGCGCACGTCCGGGTGCACGATGATCGGGTCGGCGGCCTTGTCCGGCGCTTTCGGGCCAGTCAGAGAACGCATCTGCAGGCGGTCACGGGCGTATTTCAGGCCACCCTGGAAGGCCACTTCGGCGTGCGCCAGGCCCTGCAGAGCGGTGCCCAGACGCGCAGTGTTCATGAAGGTGAACATACAGTTCAGGCCCTTGTTGGCCGGGCCGATCAGGTAGCCAGTGGCGCTGTCGAAGTTCATCACGCAGGTGGCGTTGCCGTGGATACCCATCTTGTGCTCGAGCGAGCCGCAGCTCACGCCGTTGCGCTCGCCCACGCCGCCTTCGGCGTTGGGCAGGAACTTCGGCACGATGAACAGCGAAATACCCTTGGTGCCGGCCGGTGCGTCCGGCAGGCGGGCCAGGACGATATGGACGATGTTATCGGCCATGTCGTGCTCACCGGCCGAAATGAAGATCTTGGTGCCCGAGACTTTGTAGCTGCCGTCAGCCTGTGGCTCGGCCTTGGTGCGCAGCATGCCCAGGTCGGTGCCGCAGTGTGGCTCGGTCAGGCACATGGTGCCGGTCCACTCGCCGGATACCAGCTTGGTCAGGTAGGTGTGCTGTTGCTCTTCGGTACCGTGCGCGGAAATGGTGTTCATCGCGCCGTGCGACAGGCCTGGGTACATACCCCACGACCAGTTCGAACCGCCGACCATTTCGCTCAGCGCCAGGCCCAGGGACTCTGGCAAGCCTTGGCCGCCATGCTCGACGTCGTGCGCCAGGCTCGGCCAGCCGCCTTCGACAAACTGCTCGTAGGCTTGCTTGAAGCCAGTCGGGGTTTTAACCCCGGACTCGCTCCAGGTGCAGCCTTCCAGATCACCGACACGGTTCAGCGGGGACAGCACCTGCTCACAGAACTTGGCGCCTTCTTCGAGGATCGCATCGACCATGTCCGGCGTTGCGTCCTGGCAGCCCGGGAGGCTCTGATAGTGCGCCTCATAGCCAAGCAGCTCGTCGCGAACGAAGCGGATATCACGCAAGGGGGCTTTGTAATCAGGCATTGCGGTGAACCTCTGTGTCAGTTCCGTGGGGTGACGAGCTCAGAGCGGCCGTCGATCAAACAGTTGTTTGAAACTTACGTTTAGCACGGACTTATGTCAAGGATGGACTATAGTGCCATTTACGCCACGAAAAATGGCTTTTACGCCAATCTCAGAAAAACCGCTGCCCCGGTGGGAGCGGGCGTGCCCGCGAAAGGGCCCGGCCAGACGCTTGAGGTGCCTGACCTGACGCATTCGCGGGCACGCCCGCTCCCACAGGGGGCTGTGTTTGATTCGAGGGGTTCCGTCAGGCGTAAGTATCGATGAACCGGCCGAGCATTTCGTCGGATGCCTTGGCGACCTTTGCGCCAAGCTCGACTTCAGTTTTGCCCACCGCCATCTGCACGGTGCTGGTGGCAAGGTCCATCTGCTGGCTGCGGTCAACTGCGCGCAGGCGCTCGGCCTGGAAGTCGCTGGACTGGCTGGTTGCGGTACGTTCGGCGCTGGTGTTGGCGATCTGGCCGGCGGCCTGATCGATGCGGTTCTGGCCGGACTGGATCGCGCTCAGGCCGGCATAGTAGGCGGAGCTACCGGTGATTTCCATGTCATTACTCCATTGACGCTGGATGACTAACAGGCCCAATTAAAGCAGGCCACAGGCAAAAAGGCCCGTTTAAATCCCTAATGGCCTGGTGCCAGTTGATAGGCCTTGGGCATTCCTGCACCGGCCCTATCGCCGGCAAGCCACTAATCCAGCAGATCCAGCTGCAGGTGCTCGGCCACCATGTCTGCGCTGGCCTGCTTCAGCTTGGGCACCCGCCCCAGGCAAGGCGCTGGCAGACGCTCGGCCAGGCTGGCCAGGTTTTCTTCCAGTCGCGAGGTACGGGGCTCGATGATGTTCGCCACCCAACCCGCCAACTGCAAGCCATCCCGCGCAATCGCCTCGGCGCTCAGCAAGGCATGGCTGATACAACCCAGCCGCACCCCTACTACCAGGATCACCGGCAAGTCCAAGGCGACGGCCAGATCGGACAAGTTCTCCAGGCCAGCCAGCGGCACACGCCAGCCGCCAGCCCCCTCGATAAGGGTGAAGTCGGCCCGTTGATCCAGCACATTGCGCATCGCCGCCAGCAGCGGCGTCACGCCAAGCGTCACCCCGGCCTCGCGGGCCGCTACATGCGGGGCAATGGCCGGTTCGAAGGCAAACGGGTTGACCTGCTCGTAGGGCAGTTTGATCGAGCTTTCATCGATCAGCGCCTGGGCATCGCTGTTTCGTAGTCCCTTCGCCGTCATCGTGCAGCCGGAAGCGACCGGCTTGGCCCCCAGCGTGCTCATCCCCTGCAAGCGCGCTGCATGCAGCAATCCCGCTGCAATGGTGGTCTTGCCGACATCGGTGTCGGTACCGGCAATGAAATAGGCCTGGTTCATCTCGCTCCCCTTACGCCTGTGGCTTGCGCAACACACCATAGACCACCTGATAGGTGGCTGGCAGCCCCTCTGGCTGGCGAAATGCCTCATAGGCCTGCAACAGGCCCTGCATACGGGCCCGGCCGGTGAGGCCGGAAGGCCGCCCAGGGTTCAGGTTATGCGCACCGAGGGCCTTCAGCTCGTGGGTCAGGCTGCGCACATCCGGGTAGTGCAGCACATGCGGGCAACGCTGCAGCCCAAGTGGTTCGAAGCCACTGGCTGCGCACAGGCGTTGGTAGTCCTCGAAACGTCGGAAGCGGTTCACGTGCACCAGGCCATCCACCTTCTGCCAGCTTGCGCGCAGCTCGTCGAGGGTGCCCACGCACAGGCTGCTGAAGGCCAGCACACCACCCGGGCGCAACACGCGCAGGGCTTCTGCCAGCACGCTGGCGAACTGGTCGCACCATTGCACGGCCAGGCTGCTGAATACCAGGTCGACGCTGACATCACGCAGTGGCAAACGCTCGGCGTCACCGACCACGTGGTAGTGCGCCCCACCTTGTTCGTTGCGGGCATGGCACAACATGCCTTCGGCGATATCCACCGCCACACCGCTGGCTTGCACGAACCGCTCGGCCAGGGCCCGGCTGAAATGACCGGTGCCGCTGCCCAGGTCCAACCAGCGCGACGGCTGCAGACCCTGCGGCAATTGCTCGAGCAAGTGCAGGCCCACAGCCCGCTGCAACGCCGCCACGCTGTCGTAGCTGGCCGCAGCGCGGGAGAACGAAGCAGCCACTTGGCGCTTGTCGGGTAGCGCGCCGGGCAGGGTCGGACGGGATAGATCAGTCATCGCCACTCTCATGCAGGAAAATCTTGATGCCCGACGCCAGCTCCTGTGGGTACTCCAGCAGGAACGCGTGGGAACTGTCTTCGACCAGGCCCACTTCCACATCGGGCAACAACTCGCTCAATGCCTTTGCCGCCTCTGCCGGCACCAGCGCATCGCTGCCGGCAAACAGGTGCAGTTGCGGCCCGGGGTAGGCCTGAAGGGCTTCGCGGGTATCCAGCTTGGCCAGCACTTCCAGGCCAGTGGCCAAGTACAGCGGGTCGGTGTCAGGTACCCCCACACCCAGCTGGCGCAACAACGTGCGCGGCTGCAGGGCGCCATCGCTGCACAGGCTGCGGAAACGCTTGAGGGTGACCTGGGTATGGCTGCGGCAGCCGTCGAGGAAGGTGCCGAAGGTGTCTTCGGCCATGCCGTGGGGCCAGTCCGGGCGGGCGACGAAACTGGGGTTGCTGGCCAAGGTCAGCAGGCCGCAGCAGTGGTCACCGCGTTTGCGCGCCAGCGCAGTAGCCAGCATGCCGCCGAGCGACCAGCCACCCAGCCAGACATCGCTCGGCAGCTTGCGATCAAGGTGGTCGAGCCAAGCCTCGACATCGCTGTGGGCAAGTTCCGGCAGCGGCATCAGCTCCACCTGCAGGCGTGCGTCCTGGGCGCGCAGGCTGGCCGCCAGCGGCTCCAGGGAAGCAGTGCCCAGGCCCCAGCCGGGCAGTAGAACAAGTCGATTACGCATCGGCGTTCTCCAGTTGTGGATAACACTCGGCCAATGCATTCAACAATAGCTGCACCTGCGCTTCGCTGTGCGCGGCGCTCAGCGTAACTCGCAGCCTCGCGCTGCCAGCCGGCACGGTAGGCGGGCGGATGGCGGTCACCAGCAGCCCGCGCTCGCGCAACATGCGTGACAGGCGCAGGGCCTGCGCGCTGTCGCCGATCAGGATCGGCTGGATCGGTGTCGGGCTGTCCATCAATTGCAGCCCGATCTGCTGCGCGCCTTCGCGGAACTGGCGAATCAACGCCGCCAGGTGTTCCCGGCGCCAGGTTTCACGGCGCAGCAGCTCCAGGCTCTTGAGCGTGGCGCAGGCCAGTGCCGGTGGCTGGCTGGTGGTGTAGATGTACGGGCGGGCGAACTGCACCAGCGCCTCGATCAGCTCTTCACTGCCGGCAACAAAGGCGCCGGCAGTACCGCAGCCCTTGCCCAGCGTGCCGATCAGCACGGGCACATCCTCCAGCCCCAGGCCAAAGTGCTCCACAATACCGCCGCCCTGGGCGCCGAGGGTGCCCAGGCCATGGGCATCGTCGACCATCAGCCAGGCGCCGCGGGCACGGGCGACTTCGGCCAGCGTCGGCAGGTCGGCCAGGTCGCCATCCATGCTGAACACGCCATCGGTGACCACCAGGGTATTGCCGACGGCCTTGTCCAGGCGGCTGGCCAGGCTGACCGGGTCGTTGTGCAGATAGCGGCTGAAGCGGGCACCGCTAAGCAGCCCGCCATCCAGCAGCGAGGCATGGTTGAGACGGTCTTGCAGCACGGTGTCACCCTGCCCCACCAGCGTGGTGATGGCGCCCAGGTTGGCCATGTAGCCCGTGGAGAACAGCAGCGCACGCGGGCGCCCGGTGAGCTCGGCCAGCGCCTCTTCAACCTGGTGGTGCGGGGTGCTATGGCCGATCACCAGGTGCGAGGCACCGCCGCCGACACCCCAGCGCTCGGCACCGGCCTGCCAGGCGGCGACCACCTCGGGGTGGTTGGCCAGGCCGAGGTAGTCATTGCTGCAGAAGGCCAGCAAACGCTGACCATCAACCACTACTTCCGGCCCCTGCGGGCTTTCCAGCAATGGTCGCTGCCGATACAGGTCTGCGGCGCGCCGTTCGGCCAGGCGCGTCGCCAGGTCGAAGGCCATCTCAGGCCGACGCGGCGTTGTAGAACATCTCGCTGCTGCGCTGCTCGACCAGCGCCTGCTCGATGGCTGCCTGGTGCACTTCGTCGGCGTGTTCTTCACGCGCTTCGGGCTTGATGCCCAGGCGCGCGAACAGTTGCATGTCCTTGTCGGCCTGCGGGTTGGCAGTAGTCAGCAGTTTTTCGCCGTAGAAGATCGAATTGGCGCCAGCCATGAAGGCCAATGCCTGCATCTGTTCGTTCATCTGTTCGCGGCCGGCCGACAGGCGTACATGCGACTTGGGCATGAGCAGGCGGGCTACCGCCAGCATGCGGATAAAATCGAACGGGTCGACGTCTTCTTCCTCGGCCAACGGCGTGCCGGCAACCTTGACCAGCATGTTGATCGGCACCGATTCCGGGTGCTCTGGCAGGTTGGCCAGCTGGATCAGCAGGCCGGCGCGGTCGTCCAGCGACTCGCCCATGCCGAGGATGCCGCCCGAGCAGATCTTCATCCCCGCATCGCGCACGTAGGCCAGGGTCTGCAGGCGCTCGCTGTAGGTGCGGGTGGTGATGATGCTGCCGTAGAACTCCGGCGAGGTGTCGAGGTTGTGGTTGTAGTAGTCCAGGCCAGCCTGGGCCAGCGCGGCGGTCTGCTCCTGATCGAGCTTGCCGAGGGTCATGCAGGTTTCCAGGCCCATGGCCTTCACCCCTTTGACCATCTCCAGCACGTAGGGCATGTCCTTGGCCGACGGGTGCTTCCAGGCCGCGCCCATGCAGAAGCGCGTAGAACCGATGGCCTTGGCGCGGGCGGCTTCTTCCAGCACCTTCTGCACTTCCATCAGCTTCTGTTTTTCCAGCCCGGTGTTGTAATGGCCGGACTGCGGACAATATTTGCAATCTTCCGGGCAGGCGCCAGTCTTGATCGACAGCAGGGTCGACACCTGCACGCGGTTAGCGTCGAAATGCGCGCGGTGCACGGTCTGCGCCTGGAACAGCAAGTCATTGAACGGTTGCTGGAACAGCGCCTTGACCTCGGCCAGGGACCAGTCGTGACGTGTTGTTGCAGTTGTGCTGGCGCTCATCGGCGTTTCCTTGTGTAGGCTGAAGCTGGCGCCGGGACAGGGAAAGCCCGCCAGCGCATCACGGATAGCTCGCATAGTCATGGAAGCCCTATGAACTGTCAACCGCACTTGAAACAACTGGTTTACAAGTGGTCACTTATTAATCAGTCGTGCTTGTTATGTGACGAGCCTGCCGGGCAGACCTACCCAGTCTGCGTTGCCTGCGAACAGGCGCTGCCCTGGCTGGGCGATCAATGCACCCGCTGCGCCCTGCCCTTGCCTATGGCCGGGCTCACCTGTGCGCAGTGCTGCCGTCGACCACCGGCGTTCGACCAGGTGATAGCGCTGTGGCATTTCGGCTTTCCAGTGGACACCCTGATCAGTCGTTTCAAACACAACCGCCAATGGCCGCTGGGGCGATTGATGGCCGAATTGCTCGGGCATGGGCTTTTGCACCGCTTTGCAGAGGGGCTGCCGCGCCCCGACCTGCTGTTGCCTGTGCCCCTGGCCAGGCGTCGACTGCGTGAGCGGGGGTTCAACCAGGCCGGGATGCTGGGGCGATGGCTGTCGTCACAACTCGGGATCCCCGGCGACCAGCGCATACTCCTGCGCACGCGGGAGACGCCCGCGCAGCAGCGCCTGGATGCCCAGGCACGGCGGCGCAATTTGCGCCAGGCCTTTGCGCTGATGGGTGATCTGCAAGGCAGGCATGTCGCCCTCGTCGATGATGTGCTGACCACCGGTGCGACTGTACAGGCCATCGCCGAGGTGCTGCGCAAGGCCGGGGCGCAAAGGGTTGATGTGTACTGCCTGGCGCGTACGCCCAAGCCTGGCTATGTATGAGCGTGCGCATCGCTCTGTGAGCGGCCTTGTGTCGCGATCGGGCTGCGCAGCAGCCCCAGCGATCTCTGCCCGGGCAGAAACCGTGGGGCCGCTTCGCGCCCCTTTCGCGACACAAGGCCGCTCCTACACACTATCCACCCTCAGGCCCAACACCAACAGACTACCCATGCCCCTACCCACCCCCCTTACCCAACACATATCCCGCCGCCCCCAGCGCATCGCGCTGCTGCAGCACATTGCCGAACAGGGCTCGATCACCCGCGCCGCCAAGGCTGCCGGCATCAGCTACAAGGCAGCCTGGGATGCCATCGACGAGCTCAACAACCTGGCCAGCCAGCCGCTGGTGGAGCGCAGCACGGGCGGTCGGGGCGGTGGTGGTGCGCGCTTGTCGCCGGAAGGCGAGCGGGTGCTGCGCCTGTATCAGCGGCTGCAGTCGTTGCAGGCGCAGTTTCTCGAAGCCGCCGAAGAATCCAGTGACCTTGATCTGCTCGGCCGGCTGATGTTGCGCACCAGTGCGCGCAATCAGCTGCAGGGCCAGGTCAGCGGGCTGAACCGTGAAGGACGGTATGACCGGGTGAGCCTGGCATTGGGCGGTGGGCTGGTGATCGATGCGTTGATCACCCAGGACAGCACTGCACGGCTGGAGTTGACGCTGGGCAGCATGGTGGTGGCGCTGCTCAAGGCGGGGTGGGTGCGTTTGCTGGCGGAGGGGGAAGAGCCCGAGGTGGGCAGCAATTGCCTGCGTGCGACGGTGGAGGAAATACTGGCAGAGGTCGACGGGCCCAGTGAAGTCAGGCTGGCGCTGGGCAATGGGCAGACGTTGTGTGCCATTGCCGAGGCGGATTGGCTGGCAGGCCAGCGGGTGGTGGATGGCTGCGCGGTACGGGTACAGTTTCAGCCCTCTTATGTGTTGATCGGGGTTCCTGCTTAGCCTGTGCCGGCCTCTTCGCGGGGAGTGTCAGGTTTTTTGTGTGCGGGCCGGTAATGGCCTGCCGCCCGGCAGGCCTTGATTTCACCAGGTTGGCCTGATGAACCGATCTCCGTACAGAATCGCAAATTGATTCATCGCACTTTTCCAGTCATGCGCCGCTGACCCCCAGTTCGCTGTGATGTTGCGCAGCCCCAGCCAGATCAGTTTGGTCGCCGCGTCGTCGTTCGGGAAGTGACCGCGGGTTTTGATGATCTTGCGTAGCTGAGCGTTGATACTCTCGATGGCGTTGGTGGTGTAGATCACCTTCCGGATGGCCGGTGGGAAAGCAAAGAACGGAATCACTCGATCCCACGCCCGTCGCCAGGCAGTCACCACTGTTGGATATTGCGTGCCCCAAGGCCCGCTTTCAAACTCATCCAGTGCCTGTTCAGCCGCCTGGGCGTTGATGGCCTGATAGATCGGTTTGAGAGCCTTGGCCAAGGCTCGACGCTTGTCCCAGGCCGCATAAGCGAGGCTGTTGCGGATCAGGTGGACGATGCAGGTCTGCAGTGTCGTCTCCGGAAATACTGCACTGAGCGCTTCCGGCATGCCTTTGAGGCCGTCGGTTACGGCAATCAGCACATCCTCGACGCCGCGCGTCCTGAGGTCATTGAACACCTTCATCCAGAACTTCGCACCTTCGGTG
The DNA here is from genome assembly GCF_059295255.1 of Pseudomonas sp. 8_5_2. Taxonomy (NCBI): domain Bacteria; kingdom Pseudomonadati; phylum Pseudomonadota; class Gammaproteobacteria; order Pseudomonadales; family Pseudomonadaceae; genus Pseudomonas; species Pseudomonas sp. 8_5_2. Next base: position 419,016 of record NZ_CM181238.1, on the reverse strand, counting down.
TTCTCAATCCAGATGCCAAGAATATCGCGCGTTCCATCTGGCAAAACGCCCAGTGCCAAGTAGATCGCTTTATTGCGAACCAAGCCTTCTTCGCGAATTTTGACCCGCAGAGCATCAAAGAAAATGACCGGATACATCGGTTCCAGAGGCCGCTGTTGCCACGCGCCAATCTCCTCCATGACCTCGTCGGTCACGGAACTGATGAAGTCGGGCGAGACCTCTGTTCCATACTGCTCGGAGAGAAAGGCACGGATTTCTCTGACCGTCATACCGCGGGCATACATGGCGATGATCTTGTCGTCAAAACCGGTGTAACGGCGCTCATGTTTGGGGATCAAAATGGGCGAAAAGCTGCCATCCCGGTCACGAGGGATATCCAGCCTTAGCGGGCCATCACCAGTGAGTACCGTTTTGCCGCTCTTCCCATTTCGCTGGTTGGTTTCATCCTCCGGGCGCTGCGCGCCCGGTGGATAGCCCAGATGATGACCCAGTTCGGCATTCAAGGCTCGCTCTATCAGCGCCTTCTTGAATGCCGCAGAGGCTTCTTCGATGGCTTCTGCGGTCATCAGCGGAACAGCGGAAAACTGTTCCAGCAGCTCTTTCGGAACCTTTGGTAACTCTCGGAGCGGTTTTTTTTTGGTTGGCATACATGCACCTCTTACTCATGTTATGCCCGAACACAAAATTTCTGACACCCTCTCTTCGCGGGTAAACCCGCTCCCACAGGGATCGCATCAGGGCTTACAGGTGCGATCCCTGTGGGAGCGGGTTTACCCGCGAAGAGGCCGGCACAGGTATAACGCGCTACCATGGCCTCCACGCTGTCTTCCCCTGGAGTTCCCATGTCCCACCCGTTCGCCACCCTCACTCCCGATCTGGTCCTGGACGCTGTCGAAAGCGTGGGCTTTCTCAGTGATGCCCGGGTGCTGGCGCTGAACAGCTACGAGAACCGGGTTTACCAGGTAGGCATCGAAGACTCGCAACCGCTGATCGCCAAGTTCTACCGGCCTGGCCGCTGGAGCGATGAAGCGATCCTCGAAGAACACCGTTTCACCGCCGAGCTCGCCGACTGCGAAGTGCCGGTAGTTGCCCCCATGCTGCACGAGGGCCGCACCCTGTTCGAGCACCAGGGCTTTCGCTTCACCCTGTTCCCCCGCCGCGGCGGGCATGCACCTGAACCGGGCAACCTCGACCAGCTCTACCGCCTGGGCCAGTTGCTTGGCCGCATGCATGCCGTGGCCGCCACACGGCCTTTCGAACACCGCGAAGCGCTGGCTGTGGACAACTTCGGCCATGCTTCGCTGAATACCCTGCTGGATGGCAACTTCGTCCCGCGCGAACTGCTGCCCGCCTACGAGTCGGTTGCACGCGACCTGCTAAAGCGTGTCGAGGACGCTTATGCCCGCACCCCGCACAAGGTGATGCGCCTGCACGGAGACCTGCACCCCGGCAACCTGATGCACCGCGACGAGGTTTACCACGTGGTCGACCTCGACGACTGCCGCATGGGCCCGGCGGTGCAGGACCTGTGGATGATGCTGGCCGGTAACCGCGAGGAACGCCTGGGGCAACTGGCCGAGCTGATCGACGGCTACAACGAGTTCCACGATTTCGACCCGCGCGAACTGGCACTGATCGAGCCCCTGCGCGCCCTGCGCCAGTTGCACTACAGCGCCTGGCTGGCACGGCGCTGGGATGACCCTGCGTTCCCGCCCAGCTTCCCCTGGTTCGGCCAGCCACGTTACTGGGGCGACCAGATTCTCGCGCTACGCGAACAAATGGCCGCACTGGATGAGCCGCCGCTGAAATTGTTCTAGAAGCTTGCCCGCCTCTGTCTACAATAGGCGTCGGGTTATTTAGCTACCTAAGCAAGGATTCTGCATGCACGCCGCAAACCCGCGTCGCGGGTACATTCTGGGCCTCAGCGCCTACATCATCTGGGGTTTGTTCCCCCTGTACTTCAAGGCAATCCAGAGCGTCCCGGCGGTGGAAATCATTGTCCACCGGGTACTCTGGTCGGCACTGTTCGGCTCACTGCTGCTGCTGGTGTGGAAGCATCCTGGCTGGTGGCGTGAACTGCGCGACAACCCGCGCCGCCTGGCTATCCTGGCCCTGAGCGGGACGCTGATCGCCGGTAACTGGCTGACCTATGTCTGGTCTGTGAACAATGGTCGCATGGTCGAGGCCAGCCTGGGCTACTACATCAACCCGCTGATCAACGTGCTGCTGGGCATGCTGATTCTTGGCGAACGCCTGCGCCGCCTGCAGTGGCTGGCGGTGGCCATGGCAGCCGTGGGCGTGGCCCAGCAGGTATGGCAAGTGGGCAGCCTGCCCTGGGTGTCGCTGGTGCTGGCGCTGAGCTTCGGCTTCTATGGGCTGATCCGCAAGCAGGCACCGGTGGCGGCGTTGCCGGGCCTGGTGGTGGAAACCTGGATGCTGGTACCCCTGGCGATCGGCTGGCTGTTGCTGCATCCGACGGCGATGAGTGCCCAGGGCGCGTTCTATACCAACAGCGAAGCGCTGTGGTTGATGGCTGCGGGGCCTGTGACCCTGATACCGCTGGTGTGCTTCAACGCCGCTGCGCGGCACCTGCCGTACACCACCCTGGGCTTCCTGCAATACCTGGCGCCGACCCTGGTGCTGCTGCAGGCGGTGCTGCTGTTCGATGAGCACTTGTCGCCCAGCACCTTGGTGGCGTTCATGTTCATCTGGGCAGGTCTGGCGGTTTACAGCGTCGATGCGTGGTGGAATTTGCGCAAGCGCAGCTGATCATTAAATGATCAAAACTCTGCAGGCCAGGTAATTCATGGCCTGCAGACACATCTCCATAGGTTATCCACACCCTGATCCCCGTGCTTTGTGCACAAGCTGCTGATTGTTGGGTGTTTTTTGATCATATCTCTGCAAGCCACATGTTGCGTGGCCTGGAGGGGTACACCCCCAGGTTATCCACAGGGCCTTCCCCGCAATATCGGGATAACCCCACGTGCTGTCTGGAGCCCCGCCAATTCCGGTCAATCCTCCGGACGCAGCTGCAACTCCACCATCAAGTCATCCGCCAGGCTCTCCAGGCGCTGCTGCAGCTCATCCAGCGGCAAAGTCAGCGGCAGCGCCAGCAATGCATCGGCGTGAAACAACGGCTCACTGCTCATCGGCGCAGGCCGCACCTCTGTGGAAAACCTCTCGACGTTTACCTGCAACTCAGCCAGCAACCGGGTAATGTCCCGCACGATCCCCGGCCGGTCGTTCCCTACCAGCTCCATGGCAATCGGCTTCCAGGTACAGGACGGCTCGATCCCGCTCTCGGCAATCAGCACGCGAATATCATGCTTGACCAGCGCCTGCAAAGACTTCACCAGCTCATCATAATTTTCCGCCGGCACCGCCACCCGCAAAATGCCGGCAAACTGCCCGGCCATGCGCGACATGCGGCTCTCCAGCCAGTTGCCACTATGGTCGGCGATGCACTGGGCGATGCGTTCGACCTGGCCGGCCTTGTCAGGGGCGATAACAGTCAGTACAAGATGATCCACAAGCCCTTCCTCGTGTCGGACCGCGCCGTGCGGCAGTAAATCGGGGATCGACTCAGTATAGGCAAGGCGCGGCAACCTGCCGCAGGGCACTCGACACAGCCAATCGTGTACTGTTTCAAGATTTATCTGGAACAATCCACCTGTTTTTTGCGAACATACCCACTCCCAGCGTGACCATACGCGACCAACGGGTCGCAGAACGGCGCTTTTAGTCTGATTTTGCCCCGCCTACTGCTTCATGTAGTATCCCGTGGCGCGGACTACAAAACGTCGTTTGGATGTCTGCCAAGGCGCCTGTGAAAATACGCACACTGCCCACCAGCCTGTCTGGAAGGCCGCACCCAGCCGCGCTCGGGCCATCCCGGGGGCACGCACTGGTGCCGTGTTTAGAGAAGCGCTACAGGCTTAATACAGAAGAGCGAAATAGCTGAGCAGAGTGAGGCAAGCAATGACTGGATACGTTCAAGTCGGTGGCCTTCAGGTCGCCAAGGTCCTGTACGACTTCGTGAACAACGAAGCCATCCCGGGGACCGGCATCGTCGCCGAGCAGTTCTGGGCAGGTGCAGAAAAGATCATCAATGACCTCGCTCCAAAGAACAAAGCCCTGCTCGCCAAGCGCGACGAGCTGCAAGCCAAGATCGACGCCTGGCACCAGGCACGCAAAGGCCAGGCACACGACGCCGTAGCCTACAAAAGCTTCCTCCAGGAAATCGGCTACCTGCTGCCACAAGCCGACGATTTCCAGGCCACCACCCAGAACGTGGACGAAGAAATCGCCCACATGGCCGGCCCGCAGCTGGTGGTTCCGGTGATGAACGCCCGCTTCGCCCTGAACGCCGCGAACGCCCGTTGGGGCTCGCTGTACGATGCCCTCTACGGCACCGACGCCATCAGCGATGAAGGCGGCGCCGAAAAAGGCAAGGGTTACAACAAGGCACGTGGCGACAAGGTCATCGCCTTCGCCCGCGCCTTCCTCGACGAAGCCGCGCCACTGGCGGCCGGCTCGCACGTTGACTCCACCAGCTACCGTATCGAAGGCGGCAAGCTGGTAGTTGCCCTGAAAGGCGGCAGTAACAGCGGCCTGCGCGACGATGCCCAGCTGATCGGTTTCCATGGCGACGCTGCTGCACCCACTGCCGTGCTGCTCAAGCACAACGGCCTGCACTTCGAAATCCAGGTCGATGCCAGCACCCCTGTCGGCAGCACCGACGCCGCTGGCGTGAAAGACATCCTGATGGAGTCGGCGCTGACCACCATCATGGACTGCGAAGATTCGGTTGCCGCCGTCGATGCCGACGACAAGGTGGTCGTCTACCGCAACTGGCTGGGCCTGATGAAGGGCGACCTGGCCGAAAGCGTGAGCAAGGGCGGCAAGACCTTTACCCGCACCATGAACCCGGATCGCGAGTACGCGGCGCCCAACGGCGGCAGCGTGACCCTGCACGGCCGTTCGCTGCTATTCGTGCGCAACGTTGGTCACTTGATGACCAACCCGGCGATCCTCGATGCCCAGGGCAATGAAATTCCCGAAGGCATCCAGGACGGACTGTTCACCAACCTGATCGCCCTGCACAACCTCAACGGCAACACCAGCCGCAAGAACACCCGCACCGGCAGTGTGTACATCGTCAAGCCGAAGATGCACGGTCCTGAAGAAGTGGCCTTCGCCGCCGAAATCTTCAGCCAGGTGGAAGACCTGCTGGGCATGCCGCGCAACACCGTCAAGGTCGGCATCATGGACGAGGAGCGCCGTACCACGGTCAACCTCAAGTCCTGCATCAAGGCAGCCGCCGAGCGCGTAGCGTTCATCAACACCGGCTTCCTCGACCGCACCGGCGATGAAATCCACACCTCGATGGAAGCCGGCGCCGTTGTGCGCAAGGGCGCCATGAAGAACGAGAAGTGGATCGGCGCCTACGAGAACAACAACGTCGACGTCGGCCTGGCCACCGGCCTGCAAGGCCGTGCGCAAATCGGCAAGGGCATGTGGGCCATGCCCGACCTGATGGCAGCCATGCTCGAGCAGAAGATCGCTCACCCGCTGGCCGGCGCCAACACCGCGTGGGTACCGTCGCCGACTGCTGCCACCCTGCACGCCTTGCACTACCACAAGGTCGACGTACAGGCACGCCAGCGTGAACTGGCCTCGCGTACCCCGGCATCGGTCGACGACATCCTGGCCATCCCGCTGGCCGCCGACACCAACTGGTCGGCCGACGAGATCCGCAACGAACTGGACAACAACGCCCAGGGTATCCTCGGCTATGTGGTGCGCTGGATCGACCAGGGCGTGGGTTGCTCGAAGGTGCCGGACATCAACAACGTCGGCCTGATGGAAGACCGCGCCACCTTGCGCATTTCCGCCCAGCTGCTGGCCAACTGGCTGCGCCACGGCGTGGTCAGCCAGGAGCAGGTGCTGGAAAGCCTCAAGCGCATGGCCGTGGTGGTCGACCAGCAGAACGCCGGCGACGCCCTCTACCGCCCGATGGCGCCGAACTTCGACGACAACGTTGCGTTCCAGGCGGCCGTGGAGCTGGTGGTGGAAGGTGGCAAGCAGCCGAACGGGTATACCGAGCCTGTGCTGCACCGCCGTCGTCGCGAGTTCAAGGCGCGTAACGGGTTATAAGCAGCCTCTGCGAGCGAGGGCCGCTTTGCGGCCCAATCGCCGGCAAGCCAGCTCCTACAGGGACTGCACAAGCGTTGGAAGCTGTGCGGTCCCTGCAGGAGCTGGCTTGCCGGCGATGAGCCCAGTACGGGCGGCTGTTCAATCGAGCTTCAACTCTTTCTTCACCAGCTCCAGCAACTTGCCCAGGTCCACCGGCTTGAGCAGGAAATCCACCACCCCCAGGTGCATCACGTCCACCGCCTCCTTCACATCGGTGTCGCCCGACACCACGATGATCGACAACGCCGCCCGCTCCGACTCGCGAACCTGCCGGATCAGTTCCAGGCCATCGCTGGGCTGCATGCGCAGGTCGGTAATCATCAGTGCGATGCGCGGTTCGTAATGCAGCTTGAATATCGCTTCGTTGGCCCCATCAGCGGTCATGCACTCGATGCCTCTGCTCTTCAGGTACCACTTCAGCGCGTCACTGTTGACCGGGTTGTCATCGACAATCAACACCACCGGGCTGGGCGCCAGCGGCGCACTCACCACGGCCAATGCCTCACGTTCGGCGTCACTCAGGATGTCGTCATGCTCAACCATGGCCATCTCGTCAAAAAAATTCCGCTTCAGCAGTAGGACCGCAGTAAATGCGCAACCCGATCCACCTTTCGTCGGGTCTTTGACAGGGCCGCTCATAGACTTACGTCCAATGGGCACCACCCCGCCGCAAGCCGACCATGGAGGCAGAGAACAACATGCCCGGCACCTATATATAGATATATATAGTTCGGCATAGCGATACGGTCAGTTTCATGAGCAAAAAGGACGCCTACAGCCAGGCGGGCAGGACGGCAGTGCTGCAGAACATCCAGGGTACGTTGCAGTTCCTGCAGCGTTTTCCGCCGTTCAACCAGATGGAGCACAGCCACCTCGCCTACCTGGTCGAGCAATGCCAGCTGCGCTTCTACGCGTGCGGCGAAAGCATCGTCAAACCGGCTGACGGCCCGGTCGAGCACTTCTACATCGTCAAGCAGGGGCGTGTGGTCGGCGAACGCCAGCACCTGGTCAAACCCGGTGTCGAGACCACCTTCGAAATCACCAGCGGCGAATGCTTCCCGCTGGCCGCGCTGCTGGGCGAACGGGCGACCCGCACCGAGCACCTGGCCGGTGAGGACACCTTCTGTCTGCAACTGAACAAGGCTGCATTCATCCGCGTGTTCTCGATGTCGGAAGTGTTTCGGGATTTTGCACTGCGCGGGGTCAGCAGCCTGCTCGATCAGGTCAACCAGCAGGTGCGTCAACGTGCCGTTGAAACCCTTGGCACCCAGTACTCGCTCAACACCCCCCTGGGTGAACTGGCCATGCGCCACCCGGTGGTGTGCAGTGCCGACACGCCCCTGCGCGAAGCCGTGTGGTTGATGCACGAGCAACAGGTGGGCAGCATCGTGATCGTCGATGCGCAGCGCTACCCTACTGGCATCTTTACCCTGCGTGACCTGCGCCAGGTAGTGGCCGCTGCCGATGCCGAGCTTGGTGCACCCATCGAGCGCCACATGACGGCCAGGCCGTTCTATCTCAGCCCCACGGCCAGTGCCTTCGACGCGGCCATGGCCATGACCGAACGGCATATCGCCCACGTGTGCCTGGTTGAAAACCGGCGCCTGTGCGGGGTAGTTTCAGAGCGTGACCTGTTCTCCCTGCAACGGGTCGACCTGGTGCACCTTGCGCGCACCATTCGCCATGCACCGCGCCTGGAAACGCTGGTCTCGCTGCGCGGCGAAATCAGCCAGCTGGTCGAGCGCATGCTCGCCCACGGCGCGTCGTCCACGCAGATCACCCAGATCATCACCTTGCTCAACGACCACACCGTGTGCCGGGTGATCGAGCTGGCACTGGCCGAGCGCGGCGACCCTGGTGTGCCGTTCAGCTGGCTGTGCTTTGGCAGCGAAGGGCGACGCGAGCAGACCCTGCACACCGATCAGGACAACGGCATCCTCTTCGAGGCCGCCGACCGCGCCGAGGCCGACGCCATTCGCGCCCGCCTGTTGCCGCTGGCCCAATACATCAACCAAAGCCTGGCCCAGTGTGGCTTTACCCTGTGCAAAGGCGACATCATGGCCGGCAACCCAGAGCTGTGCCTGTCGCGCAGTGAGTGGGCGCGACGCTTTGCCGGTTTTGTCCGCGAGGCCAGCCCGGAGAACCTGCTGGGTTCAAGCATCTATTTCGACCTGCGCGTGGTGTGGGGCGACGAGCAAGGTTGCGAGCAACTGCGCCAGGGCCTGCTCGAGCAGGTGGCCGACAACCGCATCTTCCAGCGCATGCTGGCCGAGAACGCCTTGCGCCAACGCCCGCCCGTGGGCCGCCTGCGCGATTTCGTCCTGACCCGCCAGGGCAACGACAAAGCCGCCACCCTGGACCTCAAGGTCCAAGGCCTGACGCCCTTCGTCGATGGTGCCCGGCTGCTGGCCCTGGTCAATGGCGTCGGTGCGTGCAATACGCTGGAACGCTTGCGCCAACTGGTGGCCAAGGGCGTCATCGAGCCACTGGACGGCGCCGCCTATGAAGAGGCCTACCACTTCATCCAGCAAACCCGCATGCAGCAGCACCAGCGCCAGGCCCGCGCCAACCTGCCGTACTCCAACCGGCTCGACCCGGACAGCCTCAACCTGCTGGACCGACGCATCCTGCGCGAGTCCCTGCGCCAGGCGCAGCGCCTGCAAAGCAGCCTGGCCCTGCGGTATCAGCTATGAGCCTGTTCGCCTGGCTGCGCCCGAGTGCGCCCGAACTGGCCCCCGCCATGCGCCAGCGCCTGGCCCGGTTGTCCAAACCCGCGCCGCTGGGGGTGTGCACCTTGCGCGAGCAGCGCTGGGTGGTGCTGGACCTGGAAACCAGCGGGCTCAACTTCAACCGCGACCAGGTGCTGTCGATCGGGGCCGTGGCCATCGAGGACGGTGCGATCGATTTTGCCCAGCAATTCGAACGCACCCTGCATCGGCCATTGCAGAAAACCAACGCCAGCGTGCTGATCCATGGCCTGGGGCCGAGCGCCCTGGCTGCCGGTTGCGACCCGGCCGAGGCGTTGCTGGACCTGCTCGATTTTATTGGCGACAGCCCGGTGCTGGCATTTCACGCGCCGTTCGACCAGCGCATGCTGGGCCGGGCGCTGAAGGACAGCCTGGGTTATCGCCTGCAATCGCCGTTTCTGGATGTTGCCGAGCTGGCGCCGATGCTCAACCCCGACACAGTACTGCGCGAGGCTGGGCTGGATGACTGGGTGGCGCGGTTTGGGCTGCAGGTGGATGAGCGCCATCATGCCAGCGCCGATGCGCAGGTGACTGCGGAGCTGGCGCTGATTCTGTTCAGCCAGGCGCGGCGGCAACAACTGGACAGCCCGTTGCAGCTGGAGCAGCGGTTGCGCGGGTGGCGGCGGCGCAAAGTGCACAATCACGGGCTGTAGATTTGCATTGGCCTTGCAGGCCTCTTCGCGGGTGAACCCGCTCCCACAGGTTCGGCGCAACATTCAAGGCATGCGCTGTACTTGTGGGAGCGGGTTTACCCGCGAAGAGGCCTGCCCAGGCAACACATCTCCAATGCTGGCAATCCGATAAGCGTCCATTGCACCCACCCCCTCCCCTCTGCAACAATCGCGAATAATTATCGTTAGTTAATACATACGTTCCAGGGGGACGCTGCTTGTCTTCTGCACACAGCCCACACGCCGATCTGGTCGGTGCACTGTACCGCGACCACCGCGGCTGGCTGCTGGCCTGGCTGCAACGCAGCATGGCCTGCCGCCAACGTGCCGAAGACCTGAGCCAGGACACGTTCGTGCGCCTGCTCGGCAGAGAGCAGCTGGACACGCCTCGCGAGCCCCGCGCCTTTCTCGCCGCCGTGGCCAAGGGGCTGATGTTCGACCACTTCCGCCGCGCCGCGCTGGAACAGGCCTACCTGGCCGAGCTGGCACTGATACCGCAAGCCGAACAGCCCTCCCCTGAAGTGCAACACCTGATCCTCGAAGACCTCAAGGCCATCGACCGCCTGCTCGGCAAGCTTTCCAGCAAAGCCCGCGCAGCGTTCCTGCACAACCGCCTGGACGGCCTGGGCCATGCCGAAATCGCCGAGCGCCTGGGCGTTTCGGTTTCGCGGGTGCGCCAGTACATCGCCCAGGGCATGCGCCAGTGCTATGTGGCCCTGTATGGGCAGCCGACGTGAGCAACGCGCCGGTTTCATCACGGGTGCTGGAAGCCGCCATCGCCTGGAAACTCAGCCTGGACGACGCCAGCGGCACGCCCGACGAACGCGGTGAGTTCATGCGTTGGCATGCGGCCAGCGAAGAGCACGCCCGCGCCTGGCGCCAGCTCGGTGCCATGGACCAGCGCGTCAGTGTAGCGGCCGGCCCGGCCCGCCAGGCCCTGCTGCAGTCTCGCGTCGGCCTGCGCCGGCGGGTTGCCAAGGCCGGCGGCGGCCTGGCCGGCATGTTGCTGCTCGGCTCGCTGCTGGCCTGGGTTGGCGCACCGGCGCTGGCACCCAGTTACTGGCTGGCCGATCAGCGCACCGCCACCGGCGAGCTGCGCACCCTGCGCCTGGAAGACGGCACGCTGCTGAGCCTTAATACCCACACCGCCGTGGACATCGACTTCCAGGGCGAGCAACGGGTGATCGTGCTGCATCAGGGCGAGATTTCGGTCGAAACCGGCCATCACGACCCTCGCCCGCTGCTGGTACGCACCGACGATGGTCGGCTGCGGCCACTGGGCACGCGCTTCCTGGTGCGCCGCGAAGCCAGCGGCACACGCCTGGAAGTGCTGCAGGCGTCCGTCGCTGCCAAGCCCCTGAACAGTGGTGACGAACAGGTGTTGCGCGAAGGCCAGCAGGTACTGATGGACGCCAACGGCCTGGGCCTGGTCGGCCAAGTGCCAGCCGGTGCCGATGCCTGGACCCGCGGCATGCTCGTGGTGGACAACGTGCGACTGGGCGACCTGCTGGCCACATTGGGCAAGTACCGCAGCGGCTACCTCGGGGTAGATGCCAAGGTGGCCGACCTGCGCGTCACCGGCAGCTTCCCACTGACCGACACCGATTTGGCACTGGCATCACTGGTGCCGGCATTGCCGGTGAAGATCGAGCGGCATACCCAGTGGTGGGTGACCGTCACTTCCAAGTAAACCTGTACTGGCCTGTTCGCGGCGGTTCGACGCTTCGATAAACCCGCTCCACGTCAATCTCACCGCATTTGAAATCGAGATGTCCCTGTGGGCACGTGTTCACCCGCGAAAGGGTCGGCACATGCGCTAATCAACTTTAAATAATTCTCAACATTTTTCAGATTCGCCCTGTCACTTTTCAATTCTCGCTCGGCAAGGAAGCAGCAAGCACTTACCCGTCGAGGAACCGCCGCATGTCCCGTGCCGTTGATCGTATCCTGCGCCCCAGCCTGATGGCCCTGGCCATCGGCCTTGGCGCCCCGTTGGCCAGCCCTGCCCTGTTCGCCGCCGAACAATCCGCACCGCGCGCCTACGATTTGCCCAGCGCTCCTTTGGCCACCACGCTCAACCAGATCGCCAGCCAGGCCGGTATCGCCCTGGCCATCGACCCAGCCCTGGTCAACGGCCGCACTTCGGCCCCGGTAAGCGGCCGGTACGACGGCCTCGGCGCCCTGCAAGCCGCCTTGGGCGGCACCGGCCTGCAGCTGCAGCAGAGCAGCGTCGGCAGCTACAGTCTGGTGGCGGTTCCGGATGGCAGCCTGGCATTGCCGGAAATCACGGTGAATGCGTCCAGCGCCAGCGAAAGCGCCTGGGGCCCGGTCGAAGGCTATCTGGCCAATCGCACTGCCGCCGGCACCAAGACAGACACCGCGCTGGTCGAAGCACCGCGCTCAATCTCGGTTGCCACTCGCGAGCAGATGAAAGACCGCGGCGTGCACAGCCTGGATGACGCCGTGCGCTATATGCCAGGGATCGTGTCCGCCAGCTTTGGCAGCGACACGCGCTATGACTGGATGCGTGTGCGCGGCTTCGAGCCCACCCAGTTTCTCGATGGCCTGCCGCTGCCACGCGGCGTGTACGCCAACCCGAAAGCCGAAACCTGGAACCTCGACCGCCTGGCGCTGCTGCGTGGCCCAGCGTCCTCGGTCTATGGCCAGACCCCGCCCGGCGGCCTGCTGGACATGGTAAGCCGCCGTCCGCAGGCAGAAAGCGAGCACGAAATCGAACTGCAGTACGGCAGTGACAATCACCGTCAGATCAACTTTGCCAGCACCGGCAAGATCGACGACGAGGGCCGCTTTCTGTATGGCGTCAGCGGTGTGATCCGTGACAGCGGCTCGCAGATCGATCACATCGACAACAAGCGCTACAACATCGCCCCAAGCCTGACCTGGAACATTGACGAAGATACTTCGCTGACGCTGCTCACCCAGTTCACCCGCGACGATACCGGTGCCACCAGCCAGTTCCGCCCCATCCAGGGCACCAAGATCGACATGCCGTTCGGCAAGATCTCCCACCACAAGAACCTGGGTGACCCGGACTACGAGTTCTACGATCGTACCTACTACGCGCTTGGCTATGCCTTCGAGCACCGCATCAACGACGTCTGGCAGTTCCGTCAGAACCTGCGCTACACCAAGTCGGACCTGGCGTTCCAGACCATCACCCCCGGCAGCTATTACCAGCCCGGTGGCCCGGTACAGGACGACGGCACTGTCAGCCGAATGTCCACCAATACCGATGAAGACATCAGCCAGTTCGCGGTGGACAACAACTTCCAGGCCGACTTCGCCACCGGCGACGTTACCCACACCCTGCTGATCGGCCTGGACCATCAGCGCATCAACACCAACTACCTGTCGATCTTCGGTTTCAACGTGCCGGACAGCAACGTCAACAACCCGGTATACGGGTTGCCAATCACCCGCCCGGACCGCTCGAAAGCGTTTTATGACTACAACCAGAAAACCCGTCAGACCGGGCTGTATGTGCAGGACCAGATGGCGCTTGGCAACTGGCGCCTGACCTTGGGTGGGCGGGAGGACTGGGTGCACACCGGCACCAAGTTCTTCAACCAGGGCGATGCCACCAATACCCAGCGGGACAAGAAGTTCAGCGGCAACGCGGCCATCAGCTATGTGTTCGATTCGGGCTTGGTACCGTACCTTTCGTATGCCGAGTCATTCCAGCCGACCGGCAATGCCAATGCGTCGGCCACGCAGTCTTTCAAACCCACCGAAGGCAAGCAGTGGGAGCTGGGGGTGAAATACCAGCCGCCGGGTTCCAACACCCTGCTGTCGGCAGCCGTGTATGACCTGACCCAGAAAAACGTCTCGGTGACCGACACCGTCGGTGGCGTGACCATCACCAGCCAGACTGGCGAAGTGAAAGTCCGGGGGTTGGAGCTTGAAGCGGTTTCCGACGTTACCGAGAACCTGAAGGTGATTGCCGCCTACACGCTGGCCAAGTCCGAAGTGCAGAACGGCGACTTCAAAGGCAACCGCCTGCAGCTGATGCCGAACCAGCAGGCCTCGCTGTGGGGTGACTACACCTGGCACTCGGGCGTACTGGACGGCTTCGGCATCGGCCTGGGTGCGCGCTATACCGGGAACACCTACGGCGACCAGGCCAACACCTACCTGGGCAAGGCCAATGCCTACACCGTGTTCGATGCCTCGGTGCACTACGACCTCGGCCGCCTGAACAGCAGCCTCAAAGGCGCGTCGGTCGCGGTCAACGCCACCAACCTGCTGAACAAGGACTACATCTCTACCTGTGACTCGTACTACTGCTACTACGGCGACGAGCGAAGCGTTGTTGCTAGCGCCACCTACAAGTTCTGAGTGAGCGGGGCCGCTTTGCGGCCCAATCACCGGCAAGCCAGCTCTTGCAGGTACAGCGCAAGCCTCTGGCCATGTGCCCCCCTGTGGGAGCTGGCTTGCCGGCGATTGGGCTGCGCAGCAGCCCCTCGATCCAACAGAAAAAATCGGTACCGTGATGAAAAGCCCAACCATCCGCCGCTGGTCCGCGATCCACACCTGGAGCAGCCTGGTCTGCACTCTGTTCCTGCTGTTGCTGGCACTCACCGGCCTGCCGCTGATCTTCCACCACGAACTCGAACAGCTGCTCGGCGACGCGCCTGAACTGCGCCAGATGCCGGCAGACACCCCGCACCTCGATCTTCAGCAGCTGGTGCTCAAAGCCGAGCAGCATCGCCCCGGCGAGGTCATGCAGTACTTCGGTTACGACGAAGACGAACCCAACGGCGTGGTCGCCATCACTGCCGCTACCGCCGGCACCGACCCCAACCTGTCCCACACCTTCATGCTCGACGCCCGCACTGGCGAAGCTGTAGCGATGCCAGCGGCCAACGGCGGCTTCATGATGCTCATGCTGCGCCTGCACGTAGACATGTTTGCCGGTCTGCCCGGCAAGCTGCTGCTGGCCTTCATGGGCGTGCTGTTCATCGTAGCGATCGTCTCCGGCACGGTGCTCTATGCGCCGTTCATGCGTCGCCTGGAGTTCGGCACGGTACGCCACGACAAATCCCGGCGCCTGCGCTGGCTCGACCTGCACAACCTGATTGGCGTGGTGACCCTGGCCTGGGCGTTGACGGTAGGCGTAACCGGCGTGATCAGTGCGCTGTCTGACCTGGTCATCGCCGCCTGGCGCAATGACAGCCTGGCCGCCATGGTTGCGCCTTATCGTGACGCCCCACCGCTCACCCAACGCGCCCCTGCAACCCGCCTGCTGGACATTGCCGCACAGGCCGCCCCCGGCATGCGCCCGGACTTCATAGCCTTCCCCGGGACGCGCTTTTCCAGCGAGCACCACTACGCGGTGTTCATGAACGGCGCCACGCACCTCAGTTCGCACCTGTACACACCGGTGCTGATCGATGCCCGCACGCTGGCGGTCACGGCGGTCGGCGAGCGCCCCTGGTACATGGACGCCATGGGCCTGTCGCAACCGCTGCACTTCGGCGATTACGGCGGGCGGCCGATGCAGATCCTCTGGGCCGTGCTCGACGTGCTGACCATTGTCGTACTGTGGAGCGGCCTGTACCTGTGGTGGAGCAAACAGCGCAGACCCAAAGGAGCGCGGGCATGAGCCACAAATCGCAATCGACCTGGCAGGTTTTCGCCTGGCCGGCACTGCTCGCGCTGTTGGCCGCGCTCGGCCTGTTCGCGGCGCTGCTCGGTGACGGCTGGTGGGACACGCTGTCATGGCTCGGCCTGGGCATTCCGGTCTGGCTCAGTGTGCGGGGCATGAAACGTCGCTGAGGTAGCTGGGTAACACATCGCCCCGGCCGCCAGCCTGCAGCATGGTCCGCTTTCAGAGCAGGACACGGACCATGACCACACCACAACGCTTTCGAGTGCTGGATGAGCGCCTGACAGCGCTACTGCCAGTAGCAGGCAGCGTAGAAAATAGCCTGGACCAGTGCCTGGGGCAGCTGTTCCCGGGCCTGGGCATTACCGCGCGCACGCTCTACTTCGACACCGACAACCTGTTGACGCTGACAGGTTTTCACCTGTTCGATGGTGGCACCTTCAAGCTCCCCGCAGGAAGCCGGCCAAGCCACGCCGAGCATCAGGCCCTGAGCCTGCCCGTTGGTTTCAGTTCACGCATCGACCGCTTCTGCCGCACCATTCGCCAGGAACTACACGCCCGACTGGCCGCAGATTGGCAAGCGCGCGACGCCACAGGCCTGACCCGTATCGTGCGACTCGCCTCGCTGCGCAGTGACCAGTTCGAAGCCGAAATGCGCTTGCGCAGCACTGACCAGACGCTTTCCAGCGAACATATCCAGTTGCTCAGAACCTGCCTGGAACTACCGCTGCCCTGGCAGCGCAGGCATTTGCCGCTGCATTCACGCCCACAGCTGTATCGCCCCTTGCTGACTGCCACCGAACCCAACTGGCGCAACCACATACCCGGGCTCATGGTACTCACTGAGCACGGCGCAGAAGGCCAGCTGCTGGACCAGCATGGCAAAGTCGGCCGTACCCTTCTCTGTAGTGTGGCGCACGGTGTGGAGGCCTTTGACAGCCTTGCCGAACTGCATCAAGAGCTTTGTGAACGCCTGGAGGACCCGCAGCAAAGCGAACATCTGCTGGCATTGCTGGCTACCCCCGAGCAAAAGCAACGCGCTCGTCAGGCCGAGCAGCTGCGCTATGACTGGTACCCCGAGGAGTTGGTGCAGTTTCAGGCATTTGCCATCCGCGACGCGCAGCTGGCACGCCTGACCCATGCCTGGCATCACAGTTGGAAACAAGGCCTGCAACGCAACGTCGAGCAACTCGACAGGGCATTGGCTGACGCACTGGACATACGCCCCCAGGTCGGCAGCGTCGGGCCGCTCGCCACACGCTACGGGCTACTGCTTGAAAAGCACCTGCCCAACTGGTTGCGTACCACCTCGCAACAAGGCGTGACGCATATCATGCAGGCGCTGCAGCAACAGGTGGCAGCGATCCAGGGAGCGGCGGCACCCGGGATTCTCACGCTGGGGCAGTTCAACCAGCAACACTCGCTGCTGAACTGGGTAAACGAGAGGCTGCAGGAATACCTTCAACGTGACCCAGGGCTGGATATCCACCCCCGCGACATCTTTGTCAGCGTAACGGTTGCGCGCCAGACAGGCCCCTTGATCAATCCGCTCCCCACTGCGGGCGCCACGGGTTACATCCCGGTAGCCAGCAGGCCTATCGTGGGCGACACCATCAAATTTGTTCGGCACACCTACAGGCTCGACGAACTGGCGCTGCTGAACATCGCCTGGTTCGAAGTCGACTACTGGCTCACGGCAAAGGTGCACCTGCACGATGGCGAAGCGTTGCCTGCCCTTACACCCTCCAGGGTCAGGCAGATGGTGCGGCGGCTGAATGCTGGAACCGGCTATCAGGCTTATCTACGTACCCAGTTGCTCGACTCACCCGAAGGCGAGTGGCGGCAGTGGGCGCACGGGGAACTGAACCGCACCCGCATGAACGCCGAGGCGGTCAAAGGGCGCTACGCCGGGCATTTTCTTTTGGATACTTTCGAGCAGGGCTACGGCTGGGCCAGCACAGTGATCAACGCACCCGACAGCCAGGCGCGCCCTTATTTCAACAACGAGCAGCGCGTGGACGTACAGCAGTTGCTCATCCAGGAGCAGACGTTGCAAGGCGTGCTGTTGCTGGTATCGCCCCTGAACTCCAAGCGCATCGTGGTGTATGCCCCGGACGCTCCCGACCGCCGCTACTGGCGTGAATATGCCAACGCACGCGGGCTGATGCGAGCGATACGCAACGATCAGCGCCTGCGCAATTACGTCGCCCAGCGCCTTCCCCGTGCCAACCGCGATAACATCGAGAAGCTCCTGGTCAAGGGGCGCCTCGGTTCACACGTACGACAGCAGACCATCACCGGTAACCTCTATCATGCAGCCTACCGCGCAGAGGTCCATAACCTGATGGCGCAAGCTGACGCTGCCACCCGCAGCAACGAGGAATTGCTCGGCACATTTTCGATCAACGTGCTGCGGTTGTTGCTCGACATCGTTACCCTGGTACTGCCACAACGCCAACTCATGGCGCTGGCCTTCGGGCGCATGGGTATCTCGATCTGGGATGGTTTCGAAGCGTTCAACGAGGATGACCACGAAGATGCGCTTCATCACGCCATTGCCGCCCTCAGTCATGCCACCGAAGGGCTGAACACGCTCGCGGGCTCCGGCATGATGCGCCGCGTGTTGCGCGGCATGCCCAGGCCACCTTCGGTACCGCTGCCGTCCCGCTACCAGGCCAGGCCAGCCGAGGCAAAGATACGCTATCTAATCGATGGGGCGCACGGCGAAGCGGTGTACGAGCAGGCTTCCGCCAGCTCGGGTTTGTCCCTTTACTACGTCAAGGACTTGCAGGGCCGCTACTTCAACGTCAGCTTCGATGGCAGCCGCTGGCGTGCGACCGACCCCAAGCAGCCGCTCGCCTACCTCAAGCTGCCGATCAAACGCCGCCTTGACCAGACCTGGGTCGTCGACTCGCCGTTGCTCTGGTACGACGGCCTGCCCGACCTGAATCAGTTGCTGGGGGCGTGTCAACCGGAAACGCGCCTCACCGGCTCAGCGATCGCTGCGGAGCCAGAAGTGTTCGAGACGCAGGGCGTGCCGTTTTTGCAACTGGGCAGTCAGCAGGTGAACGTGCGGCACCACCCCCTGGCCGGACATTACCAGCTCGCGATCCCCGAGCACATGCAAACCAACGTGCCGATCTGGGCGGTGCTGCGCCGGCAGGAAGGGCAATGGCGAATCCGCGTGCGTCAGCCAGGACGCAGCAGCGACTGGCTGACGCTGCCTGCGGATTATTCGGCCAGCTTGGGCAGCAGTCGGTCGAGCCGCTGATGCAGCCCGCTGCCGCTCGGCCAGTTGCGCAGCAGCCGTGCTCGATCACGGGCATAGGCCGGGGCGAAGCTGAGCTGGGTGGCGTGCTGGCACATGGCGTCGAGATCGATCAACGACCACCGACCGTTGTCCCAGAACAGGTTATGGCCCTTGAAGTCGCCATGACTGATGCGCTCGCGGATCAGTTGCTGCATCACCCGCACCAGGGCATCGACCTGCTCTTCGGGCGCGTCGCCGTTTTCCACATAGGGTGCGAAACACGCGGTCAGGTCCGGGCCATCGACGTACTCGGTAACCAGGTAGGCCCGACTGCGCAGGCCCACCACCCGTTGCTCCAGTACCGCCAGCGGGCGCGGGGTAGCGATGTCGAGAAACTCCAGGCGATGGCCTTCGATCCACGAGTGCCAGGCCCGGCTCGGGCGCCAGAAGCGTTTGAACCAGTGGGCGGTGCTCTTGATGTTGTAGCGTTTGAGCACCAGCTGACGGCCATCGACCTCGATGCGCGCAACACTGGCGGCACCACCGGTCTTGAACAGGTGGCCTTTGTCGATCAGCGCATCGGCCTGCTCCAGCACCGGCAGCATGGCGTCGACCTCGGTGCGACGGATCGCCCGCAGGCCCGACAGGCTGCGTTCAACACTGAACAGGCTGCACTCGCGGCCGGCCTTTTCCAGATAATCCTTCTGCCGCCAGCTGCGCACCTTGTCCACCTGCTTCTGCAAGGCTTCCAGCGGCAGGGCGTGTTCGGCGTTGGCCAGCAGGTAATGCACCAGCAACTCTTCGATGAAGGGTTCCAGGCGCTTGGGCAACTGGGCGAAGAACACGCCGAGGTTTTCCAGTACGCGCGGGCGTGACAACTGCTGGCCGGGCGTTTCGGCCTTGATGCCGGCGCCATCGATCAGGTACAGCTTGCCGCCATGACGCAGCAGGTTGTCCAGGTGCAGGTCTTCTTGCCACAGGCCCTGGGCGTGCATGTGCGCCACTGCAATCAGCGCTTCGCCCAGCACCAGGTGCTGTTCGTCGGCCAGCACCGGCAGGTGCTCTACGCCAGCCCAGGCATCAGCCAGGCTTTCGGCGCCGTCGAGGAACTCGAACAACAGCCAGCCGCCCTCGCCTTCCTTGAGGCCGTCGGCCAGCAGCTTCGGCGTGGTCAGGCCCTGCTCAGCCAGCAGCTTTACGCCTTGCAACTCACGCTGGAAGTGCCGGGCCGCATGGCTGCCCACCAGCAACTTGGCCAGCACCGGGGTGCCACGCCACACGCCAGCCCCCACATAGCGCTGGCCCGGCAACACACGCAGCAGGCTGAGCAGTTGCAACTCGGCGCTGCCGGCGGCATCGGCCAGGGTGATACTCAGGGGCAATGCAGGGCTGCGCCCGGCCCTTTTCAGTTCAGACAAACGCATCAGCGGGCCTCTTTTTCACGACGGCGTTGCGTCAGGCGTTGCAGCCAGGTGTCGACCAGCCGGCCATCGGCAGGCTGTGCCAGGTAGGTGGCCAGCAGGGTGCGGATATCGGCTTCGCCCCAGGCCCGGGCACGACGCAGCAGCGGCTCCAGGTCCTTCAGGCGGTCGCGCATGCCAAACAGCAGCGGCCGGGTTTTTTCCAGGTCGATCAGCTGCGCGTCCCAGCCTTCGCGGCGCTGGCGCAGGAAGATGTGCTTGGGGTAGAAGCAGCCATGCACCTGGCCGGCGCTGTGCAGCGTGCGCGCCAGCTGGCCACAGGCCTGGAGGATGCCGTTGCGCTCGGCCCCGCCCAGCTGTAGCCATTGGGCCAGCAGGCTGTCGAGGTCGGCCCATTCGTCCAGGGCGCGGGTCATCAGGATGGCCCGGTGCTTGCCGGCCTGCTTGCGTTCGCCATAGAACACCGCCTGCAAGGCGGGAATGTGCAGTTTCTGGTAGCGGCTGATATTGCGGAATTCGCGGGCGAAGGTGGGTTCGCCAAAGGGCCGGTGCAGGGTACGGGTCAGGTAGTCGCTCTGGCGCTTGAGGTAGTAGCCCTTGCCTTCGAGTTCCAGCCTGTACACGCTGCTCCAGCCGCCGCGGCCGGTGTTGGGTTCGTCCACGGCATCCAGTTGCAGCGCCCACAGCGCCTCGAAGTCGTCCAGGCCATGGCGTTTGAGCAGCGCGACGTCCGCGCTGGCCAGGTAATCGGTCATTCCCTTCCCTCGAAAAAGCCCAATACCTGGCGAATGCGCTTCTTGTCACGCACATTCAAGCGGTCGCGGCCACGGTATTGCAGGTAGAAGCGCAGGCGCTGGGTAGCGGTGAGGTGGTATTTGGCCACTTTGTCCAGGCAGGCCAGGTCCTTGATCATCCGGTGCCGCCACATGAAGCCGCGCCAGAAGTCGCCGGTGGGGCAGTCGATGAAAAACAGCGTGCCCTGGTCATCGACCAGCAGGTTGCGCCATTTCAGGTCGTTGTGGGCGAAATGGTGCTGGTGCATGACCCGGGTGTGGCGCGCCAGCTGGCTGCTGACATGCGCGACCCAGGCACGGTCCGCCAGCCGTGCATCGTTGCGCTCTGCCAGCGCCGACAGGTCTTCGGTGCGTGGCAACTCGCGGGTGATCATCGCACCACGGCCGAAGGCCAGGCCATCGCGCTCCAGGCCCCAGGCGACTACTTCGGCGGTGGGAATGCCCCACTTGGCGAACTGCTTGAGGTTCTGCCATTCGGCCTTGATGCGTGGCCGGCCAAGGTAGCGGCGCAGGTGCTTTCCGGCCCCGGTGTAGCGTTTGACGTAGTAGTTGACGCCGTCACGCTCGATGCGCACCACCTCGCTGAGCGGGTCGCGGGTCAGGCGTTCGCCTTGCAGGGCAAATACCGCTTCGAGGCTGCCGAAGTCCGCCGCCAGGTGTTGGTAACCCGGCGCCAGTGTCCAGCCCGCCATCAGAGTGCATCCCCGTAGCGTTGCTTGCGGTCGTAGAGTTTCTGCGCCTTGCGCTCCAGCCAGGCGAGCAGCGCGGCTTCGTCCTTCAGCACCTGTCGCAGCGGGCGCTGGAAGTAAGCGCGCAGGAAGCGCAGCTTGTCGCGTCGGGTAAGACCGATGTCCAGCGCCGAGAAATACAGCGCGGCCAGGTCCTTGTCGCGCCAGCGGCGGCTGATGGTTGCCCGGGTCTGCGCGCGGTGCAGGTCGATGACCGACAATTTGAAATCGTCCGCCGTAACCGGGCGGTCGGTGTGCAGCAGGAAGTGACAGATGTAGCAGTCGCGGTGGTTGACCCCGGCGCGGTGCATGCCACCGGTCATCTTTGCCACTTCGCCGATCAGCGCACGCTTCAGGCGCGGCTCGGGCGGCTGCCGGACCCAGTCGAGGCTGAAGTCTTCCAGGCTGACGGTCGGCGCCAGTTCCTCGGTGATGATGAACGAGTGCTGGGTGGCCGGATTGCTGCCACGCTCGCCATAGGCGACGGCGGTCATGGTCGGCACACCAACCTCATGCAGGCGCTGAATGGCGCGCCACTCCTGGCCTGCGCCGAGCACCGGCAGCTTGGCGGTGAACAGGTTCTTGAAAACCTCGCCCCAGCCGATGCCGCGGTGAATCTTGACGAAAAAGCCCTCGCCCGCCACTTCGGTGCGCAGCGTGCGTCGCCCTTCCAGCTCGCGGTACACCTCGCCTTGCAGCCCTTCGACGGCGTCGAAGGCATCACGCCCGGCCCACAGGCGCTTGAACGGTTCGGCCAGTATCAGCTTCATGCGGTCTCCTGCCCCAGGATCACATCGGCGGCATGCTGCGGCATGCTGTACAGGTCTGCCGTGTCGGCGAAGGCCAGGCCATTGCGCGCCCAGTCGGCGCGGGCCTGCGGGTCTTCGAGCATGCGCTGCAGGTAACTATTGAGCTGTTCCTGCTCGAACGGTTCGTCCAGCACCAGGCCGCAGTCGGCCTCGGCGATGTAATGGGCATAGCCGCACACCCTGGACACCAGCACCGGCAGGCCAGCCACCAGCGCTTCGAGCAGCACCGTGCCGGTGTTTTCGTTGTACGCCGGGTGAATCAACAGGTCGGCGCCCAACAGGAAACGCGGGATATCGCTGCGACCCTTGAGGAACTGCACCTGGTCGCCCAGGCCCAGTGTGGCGCTCTGCAGCTGGAATACCTTGGGGTCGTCCTGGCCGATCACCATCAACTTCGTGCGCTTGCGCAGGGCCGACGGCAGTGCCGCCAGGGCCTTGAGGCTGCGGTCCACACCCTTGGTCTTGAAGCCCGAGCCAATCTGCACCAGCAGCAGGTCGTCGTCATCCAGGTTGAATTCCTTGCGGAACCCGGCGCGGATCTCGGCGGCATTGGCCGGTGCGCGGCGGTCCTGGGAAATGCCTGGCGGCAGCAGGTGGAAGCGCTCCACCGGGGTGCCGTAGTGCTTGATGAACAGCGGCTGCTGCACTTCGGAAATCATCAGCACTTCGGTATGCGCGTCCTTGGCGAACACGGCACGCTCATACTCGGCAAAGTGCCGGTAACGGCCCCAGCGACGGTACAGGCCACCACGCAAGGTTTGCGCCTTGTCCTCGAAGCAGCCGTCGGCGGCGTAGTACACGTCCAGCCCGGGCATCTTGTTGAAACCGATCAGCCGGTCGACCGGGCGCTTGGCCAGGTCGGCGGCCATCCAGGCGCTGAGCTTCTCGTTGCGGCGGTGGTTGAAAATCGCCTTCACCGGCGCCACCAGCACTTCGAAGCCCGGCGGAATGTCGCCCTCCCAGATCAACGTGTAGACACGGATCTGGTGGCCCCGCTTCTGGCATTCCAGGGCAATGCGCATGAAATCACGCTGCAGCCCGCCGAAGGGGAAATATTTGTAAAGCACGAAAGCCAGTTGCATCAACGGACATCCTCAGCCAGCAGCAACGCGCTCAAGCGGCTCGCCACATGCTCGGGATTCAGGCGAGTGAAGCACAGTGGCCACTCGCGATTCAGATCGAACCGGCGCAGGTCATCGGCGCTCGGTTTGTAGGTGCACTTCTTCTGCAGGCAGGGAGCGCAAGGCCAGTCACTGGCCTGGTGAATCTGGGTCCGTCCGTAGGCGCCAGTCAGGCCCGGGTTGGTCGGGCCGAACAGCGAAATGGTGGGTACATCGAGTGCCGCCGCCAGGTGGCCAAGGCCGGTATCGACCGCCACGCAGGCCTTTGCCGCCGCCAGTACGCGAGCAACCCCGACAAGGTTCAATTTGGGGAGTACCTGGCAGTTGTTCAAGCCCTGGGCGATGCGCTCGGCGCGGGCCTTTTCGGCCGGGTTGCCCCAGGGCAGGCGCACTTCCAGCTTGCGCCGGCCCATGCGCTCGGCCAGTTCGCGCCAGTAGGCTTCGGGCCAGTGCTTGGTCACCCAGGTGGTGCCATGCAGGAACACCACGTACGGGGCGGCCGGCGGCAGTTGCAGGCGCTGCAGGTCGAGGCCGTAGTCGCCGAGGCCTTCCGGCAGGTCGTAGGCCAGGGCCATCGCGAACAGCTGGCGCACCCGCTCCACGGCGTGCTGCCCCGTGGCAACCGACAGGCGCCGGTCATAGAAGCGGCTGGCCCAGCCTTCGCGGGCCGAGTAGCGGTCCAGCCCGGCTACCGGGGCTTTCACCAGGCGGGTCAGCCAGGCCGACTTGACCAGGCCCTGGGCATCGATCACCAGGTCATATTTGCGCTCGCGCACACGCTGCTTGAACGCCTTCCACTCGCCACTCTTGATGGTTTGCCAGAGGTTTTTGCGCCAACGGCGTATCGCCACCGGGATCACCTGGTCGACCGCGGGGTGCCAGCTGGGGATTTCGGCAAAGCCTTCTTCCACCACCCAATCGAAACGGATGCCCGGGATGGCGTGGGCGGCATCGGTAAGGGCCGGCAGGGTGTGGATCACATCACCCAGCGACGAGGTCTTGATGATCAGTACCCGCACTTAGTCGACCTCGGCCACGGTATCGATCAAATCCGGGCCGCTCAGGCTGTGCAGGGCGGCAATGACTTTGCCCGGCTCAAGCAGGCGCAGGCAGTTGTAGTGGCCGAAGCGGCAGGTACGGTCGAAGCACGGGCTGCACTCGATACCGGTGCGCACCACCTCCACCTGCTCGGCCAGCGGCGGTGTGAAACCTGGCGAAGTCGAGCCGTACACCGCCACCAGCGGGCGGTTCAGCGCAGCCGCCACGTGCATCAGGCCGGAGTCGTTGGACACCACGGCATGCGCGCAGGACATCAGGTCGATGGCCTCGGCCAGCGAGGTTTCGCCGGCCAGGTTGGATGATTCTTCACGGAAACCCGGGATCAGCCGGTCGCGGATCTGCTCACCCACCGGGTGGTCGTTCTTCGAACCGAACAGCCACACCTGCCAGCCCTGGCGGATCATTGCATCGGCTACAGCGGCATAGTGCTCGGCCGGCCAGCGCTTGGCCTCGCCGAATTCGGCACCTGGGCACAGCGCCAGCACGGGGCGGTCCAGCTCCAGGCCAAACTTGGCCAGGGCGGCCTCACGGCTCTGCGCTTCGATCTGCAGGCTGGGGCGCGGGTACGGCTGCGGCAACTCGGCGCCGGGCGCATAGGCCAGGGCCATGAAGCGCTCGATCATCAGCGGGTAGCGGGCCTTGTCCAGCTTGCGCACGTCATTGAGCAGGCCGAAGCGCATTTCGCCGCGCCAGCCGGTGCGTTTGGGGATGCCGGCAAAGAACGGCACCAGCGCCGACTTCAGCGAGTTGGGCAGCAAGATGGCCTGGTCGTAATGGCCGGCCAGTGACTTGCCGATGCGCCGCCGCGTGGCCAGCTCCAGCGCGCCGTGGCCGAGCGGGAAGCTCAAGGCCTGGCGCACCTCGGGCATGCGTTCGAGGATCGGCCGGCTCCACTCGGGGGCCAGCACATCGATCACGCAGTCGGGGTGCTGCTGTTTCAGGCACTGGAACAGGGTCTGCGCCATCACCATGTCGCCGACCCAGCTGGGGCCAATGATCAGTATTCTCATGCTTAGTCCAGAAACGCTCGGGGAGGCTACAGGCTGCGGTACAGCCTGGCCTCCCCTCTTTATATTCAGGCTATGTGGCGGACAGTGTAACACCGGTGGTGGACCATGAGCCTTTGGGGCTGCTTTGCCGCCCCGACAGTCTCAAGTCAGGCCCAACTCACCCCAGATGCGCCGCACCTCACGGCGTTCGTCGGCAAACTGCGCCGCGTCGATCACCCCGGCCTGCTTCTGCAAGGCCTGGCGGTGCGAGGCCGAGCGGAACGCCTTGTACACCTCACGCAACAGCACCGCGTCACTGGCCGGCATCAAACCTGCCTGCTCCAGCTCTTCCAGAATGCGGATGTTATCGGTCCATCGGAGTATGGCCGGGTGGTCGTGGGACCAGGCCAAAGCGGCGTATTGCACCATAAATTCGATATCGACGATACCGCCGGCATCCTGCTTGATATCGAAGGGTACACCGGCTTCGAAAGCATTGGCCGCAGTACCGGCAGCCGTGGCCTTGGTGCCGAGGTTACCGCGCATCTTGGCGCGCATTTCGCTCACTTCGGTGCGCAGTTTTTCCAGGTCACGGGCCTGGCCCAGCACCTTGGCACGCACACCTTCGAACGCCGTGCCGACCTGCTTGCAACCCACCAGCACACGGGCTCGCACCAGGGCCTGATGTTCCCAGGTCCAGGCTTCGTTCTGCTGGTAGCGCTCGAACGCGCCCAGCGAGCTCACCAGCAGGCCCGAGGCACCCGAGGGGCGCAGACGCATGTCGACGTCATACAGCTGCCCCGAGTTGGTCTGGGTGGTCAGCAGGTGGATGATGCGTTGGCCCAGGCGGGTGAAGAACTGGGCGCTGTCGATGGGCTTGGTACCGTCGGTTTCCGCCTGCGGGTCGCCGTCGTGGATGAACACCAGGTCCAGGTCCGAGCCGTGCCCAAGCTCCAGGCCACCCACCTTTCCGTAACCGATGATGATGAAGCCCGGGTCGCACAAGCTGCCGTCACTGCGCTTGGGCTGGCCATGCCGGGCCACGGTCTGGCGCCAGGCCAGGGCCAGCACCTGGTCGAGGATGGCTTCGGCCAGCCAGGTCAGGTAGTCGCTGACTTTCATCAAGGGCAGGTTGCCGCTGATTTCCGAGGCGGCCACCCGCAGGCTGTGGGCCAGCTTGAAGTGACGCAGCGCCTCCATCTGCTGTTCCAGGTCGTCCTCGGGGATTCGCGTCAGCCGTTCACGCAGCTCGCTGGCCAGCTCCGGCGCCAGCGGCGGGCTGAACAGGCGGCCTTCATTGAGCAGTTCATCGAGCAGCAGCGGGTAGCGGGCCATCTGCTCGGCGATCCAGGGGCTGGCGGCGCACAGGGTCAGCAGGCGGCGCAGGGCTCCAGGGTTTTCGGTCAGCAGTACCAGGTAGGCCGAACGCCGCGCCACCGCCTCCACCAGCGGCAACACCCGTTCAAGCACCAGGTCGGGGTTGTCATGCTCGACGGCCTGGGCCAGCAAACGCGGGATAAAGGCGTCCAGGCGTTCACGGCCGATACGCTGGATCGAGCGCAATTGCGGGCTGGAGCGTAATGCGGCCAGGCGCCGCAGCGCTTCGACGGGCTCCTTGAAACCGGCCTCCTGCAGCTGCCGCCCTGCGGCCTCTTCATCCTGTGCCTGCTCCCACAGCGGCGACCATTCGCCGCCCACTACCAGCTCGCCCTCGCCGTCTTCATCATCCGGGTCGGCGATCACCTGGCGGAAGTGCCAGTCGATGCGGCCACGCCAGTACATCAACTGGTCGTGGAAACCCTGCCAGTCGGCAAAGCCGAGGATGTAGGCAACCCGCGCCTGGTCGAGCTCGCTGTCGGGCAGCATCTGCGTCTGGCGGTCGGCGATGGCCTGGATGGCGTGTTCGGTGTAGCGCAGGAATTCATAGCCTTCGCGCAGCTCGGCGACCACGGCTGGGGGCAGGTAACCCTGGCCTTCCAGGGTGGCCAGCACCTTGAGCAACGGCCGCTGCTGCAGGCTGAGGTCGCGCCCGCCGTGGATCAGCTGGAAGGCCTGGGCAATGAACTCCACCTCGCGAATGCCACCGGCACCCAGCTTGATGTTGTCGGCCATGCCCTTGCGCCGCACTTCCTGCTGGATCAGCTGCTTCATGGTGCGCAGCGCTTCGATCGCAGAAAAGTCCAGGTAGCGGCGGTACACGAACGGGCGCAGCATCTCCTGCAGCTGCGCACCTGCCGCCTGGTCGCCGGCCACCACTCGTGCCTTGATCATCGCGTAGCGTTCCCAGTCGCGACCCTGGTCCTGGTAGTACTGCTCCAGCGCATTGAAGCTGAGCACCAGCGCGCCCGCAGAGCCGTAAGGACGCAGGCGCATGTCGACGCGGAACACGAAGCCGTCGACGGTAATCGGGTCCAGCGCCTTGATCAGGCGCTGGCCCAGGCGGGTGAAGAACTCCTGGTTGTCCAGCGAGCGCTTGACCCCTTCGGTTTCGCCGCCCTCAGGGAAGCCGAAGATCAGGTCGATGTCCGACGACAGGTTCAGCTCCACCGCGCCCAGCTTGCCCATGCCCAGCACCACCATGTGCTGTGGCTGGCCGCTGCGGTTGCCGATGGGCGTGCCGAACTGCTGGCAATGGCGCGGGTACAGCCACTGGTAGGCTTCGTCGA
This sequence comes from Pseudomonas sp. 8_5_2, assembly GCF_059295255.1. Taxonomy (NCBI): domain Bacteria; kingdom Pseudomonadati; phylum Pseudomonadota; class Gammaproteobacteria; order Pseudomonadales; family Pseudomonadaceae; genus Pseudomonas; species Pseudomonas sp. 8_5_2. The sequence continues at coordinate 390,937 of NZ_CM181238.1, read as the reverse complement.
TGGCGGCATCGGCCAGGTCGGACAGATCGCGGCAGGTTTCGCCCAGCTCGGCCTGGCGGGTGATGTCGCGCCAGATGATGCGCAGCTGCTGGCGGTTGCGCTCGCGGCGCAGATTGCGCGCCAGCTCGTCCTCGCTCTGCGCCGCGCGGGCGGTCGCGGCAATATGGCCGCGCAGTTCACCCGCTGCGTAACGCCGCTCCAGCTCGCCGCTGGCCAACAACGCGCAGAGCATGGCGGGCTCGCGCTGGACCAGGCCGAGGACGAAGTCGCTGGCGGCGGCAACCTGATCGAACTGTTGCCGATGGGCCGGGCTCCAACTGCTCAGGTCGAGTTCGGGGTGGCCAGCCACGGCATCGCCGAGGAACTGCTGGTTGCGAGTGACCAGCGGCTGCAGGCTGGTGGGCAGGTCTGGCGGCAAAGGTAGGCGCATGGTCTATCCTTGATCGGCGTGAAATAGAAGGGAAAAAGCGGCCAAGGGAAAGCCGGACCACGGTTGGACTGTCGTACAAAAGTTGGAAATAGCTGAAAAAAACGAAAATCTGGCAACAAACATCAAGAACCACCCGTTCGCGACACAATGCCAACCAACATGAACGTTTTTCCTCACAAGCCAAGGTGCGACCAAACGTCGCACAAATGTAGTTTTACTACTACTCATGTCGTGTAAAAGCATGAAATGCGGAAGCAAATGTAGTAAAACTACACGGCGCCGGATGACACCCCGGTAATCCAAGAATTCACGACGTCTGCCCATAAGGCCAGTCGCAATCTCAGGCAATCGATTCTGGTTGCCTTTCCGCCCTGGAGCAAGCCATGCAAGACCTCGATCCAATCGAAACCCAGGAATGGCTGGATGCCCTGGAGTCGGTCCTCGACAAAGAAGGCGAAGACCGCGCTCATTACCTGATGACCCGTATGGGCGAGCTGGCCACCCGCAGTGGCTCCCAGCTGCCGTATGCGATCACCACGCCATACCGCAACACCATCCCTGTCACCCACGAAGCACGCATGCCTGGCGACCTGTTCATGGAACGCCGCATTCGCTCGATGGTGCGTTGGAACGCCCTGGCCATGGTCATGCGCACCAACCTGAAAGACTCGGACCTGGGCGGACACATCTCCAGCTTCGCCTCCAGCGCCACCCTGTACGACATCGGCTTCAACTACTTCTTCCAGGCCCCGACCGATGAACACGGCGGCGACCTGGTGTTCTTCCAGGGCCACGCTTCGCCAGGCGTCTACGCCCGTGCCTTCATGGAAGGCCGCATCAACGAAGAGCAGATGAACAACTTCCGTCAGGAAGTGGACGGCAAAGGCCTGTCTTCGTACCCACACCCATGGCTGATGCCTGACTTCTGGCAGTTCCCGACCGTATCGATGGGTCTGGGCCCGATCCAGGCCATCTACCAGGCGCGCTTCATGAAGTACCTGGAAGCCCGTGGCTTCATCCCGGCCGGCAAGCAGAAGGTCTGGTGCTTCATGGGCGACGGCGAGTGCGACGAGCCGGAATCCCTGGGCGCAATCGCCCTGGCCGGCCGCGAGAAGCTGGACAACCTGATCTTCGTCATCAACTGCAACCTGCAGCGCCTCGACGGCCCGGTTCGCGGCAACGGCAAGATCATCCAGGAACTCGAAGGCGTGTTCCGTGGCGGTGGCTGGAACGTCAACAAAGTCGTCTGGGGCCGCTTCTGGGACCCACTGCTGGCCAAGGACACCAACGGTGCCCTGCAGCGCCGCATGGACGAAGTCATCGACGGCGAGTACCAGAACTACAAAGCCAAAGACGGCGCGTACGTTCGTGAAAACTTCTTCAACACCCCAGAGCTCAAGGCCATGGTCGAAGACCTGTCCGACGACGAGATCTGGAAGCTCAACCGTGGCGGCCACGACCCGTACAAGGTCTACGCGGCGTACCACCAGGCTGTGAACCATAAAGAGCAGCCGACCGTCATCCTGGCCAAGACCATCAAGGGTTACGGCACCGGTGCTGGCGAAGCCAAGAACACCGCGCACAACACCAAGAAGGTCGACGTCGACAGCCTGCGTCACTTCCGTGATCGCTTCGACATCCCGGTCAAGGATGCCGACCTGGAGAACCTGCCGTTCTTCAAGCCGGAAGAAGGTTCTGCCGAAGCCAAATACCTGGCCGAGCGCCGTGCAGCCCTGGGCGGCTTCGTGCCACAGCGCCGCGCCAAGAGCTTCAGCGTGCCGACCCCGCCACTGGAAACGCTGAAAGCGATCCTGGACGGCTCGGGCGACCGCGAAATCTCCACCACCATGGCCTTCGTGCGTATTCTGGCGCAGCTGGTCAAGGACAAGGACATCGGCCAGCGCATCGTCCCGATCATCCCGGACGAAGCCCGTACCTTCGGTATGGAAGGCATGTTCCGCCAGCTGGGCATCTACTCGTCGGTCGGCCAGCTCTACGAGCCAGTCGATAAAGACCAGGTGATGTTCTACCGCGAAGACAAGAAGGGCCAGATCCTCGAGGAAGGCATCAACGAAGCCGGCGCCATGTCGTCGTTCATCGCTGCCGGTACCTCGTACAGCTGCCACAACCAGCCGATGCTGCCGTTCTACATCTTCTACTCGATGTTCGGTTTCCAGCGTATCGGCGACCTGGCCTGGGCCGCTGGCGACAGCCGCACCCGTGGCTTCCTGATCGGCGGTACTGCCGGGCGCACCACCCTGAACGGTGAAGGCCTGCAGCACGAAGACGGTCACAGCCACATGATGGCGGGCACCATCCCGAACTGCCGCACCTACGATCCGACCTACGGCTACGAGCTGGCGGTGATCATCCAGGACGGCATGAAGAAGATGACCGAAGAGCAACAGGACATCTTCTACTACATCACCGTGATGAACGAATCCTACCAGCAGCCAGCCATGCCGGCCGGTGTCGAGGAAGGCATCATCAAGGGCATGTACCTGCTCGAGGAAGACACCCGCGAAGCCGCGCACCACGTTCAGCTGATGGGCTCCGGCACCATCCTGCGCGAAGTCCGCGAAGCGGCGAAGATCCTGCGTGAAGAGTTCAACGTCGGTGCCGACGTGTGGAGCGTCACCAGCTTCAACGAACTGCGTCGCGACGGCCTGGCCGTGGAACGCGCAAACCGCCTGAAGCCTGGCCAGAAGCCACAGGAGACTTACGTCGAGCAGTGCCTGAACGGTCGCAAAGGCCCGGTCATCGCTTCTACCGACTACATGAAGCTGTTCGCCGAACAGATTCGCCAGTGGGTACCGAGCAAAGAGTTCAAGGTCCTGGGTACCGACGGTTACGGCCGCAGCGACAGCCGCAAGAAGCTGCGTCACTTCTTCGAAGTCGACCGCCACTTCGTGGTGCTGGCTGCCCTGGAAGCCCTGGCTGACCGTGGCGAGATCGAACCCAAGGTTGTGGCTGACGCCATCGTCAAGTTCGGCATCGACCCGGACAAGCGCAACCCACTGGACTGCTGAGGAGTATTTTTAAGTGAGCGAACTCATTCGCGTACCTGACATCGGCAGCGGTGAAGGTGAAATCATCGAGCTGTTCGTCAAGGTCGGTGACCGTATCGAGGCTGACCAGAGCCTGCTGACCCTGGAGTCCGACAAGGCCTCCATGGAGATCCCGGCCCCCAAGGCCGGTGTCATCAAGGAACTGAAGGTCAAGCTGGGCGACCGCCTGAAAGAAGGCGACGAGCTGCTGGTACTGGAAGCCGAGGGCGCCGCTGCTGCGGCGCCTGAGGCGCCTGCCGCTGCCCCGGCCCAGGCTGCTGCAGCGCCTGCCGCTGAAGCCGCACCAGCGCCTGCTCCGGCAGCAGCCCCGGCTGCCGCCAGCGTGCAGGACATCCACGTGCCGGATATCGGTTCGTCGGGCAAGGCCAAGATCATCGAAGTACTGGTCAAGGCCGGCGACACCGTCGAAGCCGACCAGTCGCTGATTACCCTGGAGTCCGACAAGGCCTCCATGGAAATCCCTTCGCCTGCCGCTGGCGTGGTCAAGGAAGTGATCTGCAAGCTGGACGACGAAGTCGGCACTGGCGACCTGATCCTCAAGCTGGAAGTCGCGGGCGCTGCCCCGGCTGCCGCACCGGCGCCTGCCGCTGCTGCCCCGGCCAAGGCTGAGGCTGCACCTGCTGCCGCACCTGCCGCTGCCGCCCCGGCTGCTGCCGCTGCACCGGTTGCTACTGCACCGGCTGCCGGCAACAACGCCAAGGTTCACGCAGGCCCGGCGGTACGCCAACTGGCCCGTGAATTCGGTGTCGAGCTGGGCGCTGTTGCCGCCACCGGCCCGCACGGCCGCATCCTGAAAGAAGACGTGCAGGTCTACGTCAAAGCGATGATGCAGAAGGCCAAGGAAGCGCCGGCCGCCGCCGGTGCAACCGGTGGTGCTGGCATCCCGCCGATCCCTGCCGTGGACTTCAGCAAGTTCGGTGAAGTGGAAGAAGTGGCCCTGACCCGCCTGATGCAGGTCGGTGCTGCCAACCTGCACCGCAGCTGGCTGAACGTGCCACACGTCACCCAGTTCGACTCCGCCGACATCACCGAGCTGGAAGCCTTCCGCGTTGCGCAGAAGGCCGTGGCCGAGAAGGCTGGCGTCAAGCTGACCGTGCTGCCGCTGCTGCTGAAGGCTTGCGCGTTCCTGCTGAAGGAACTGCCGGACTTCAACAGCTCGCTGGCACCAAGCGGCAAGGCCATCATCCGCAAGAAGTACGTCAACGTCGGCTTCGCCGTGGACACCCCGGACGGCCTGCTGGTCCCTGTGATCAAGAACGTCGACCAGAAGAGCCTGCTGCAACTGGCTGCCGAAGCTGCTGCGCTGGCCGAAAAAGCCCGCACCAAGAAGCTGTCGGCTGACGAGATGCAAGGCGCTTGCTTCACCATTTCCAGCCTCGGCCACATTGGCGGCACCGGCTTCACGCCGATCGTCAACGCGCCGGAAGTGGCTATCCTGGGCGTCTCCAAGGCGACCATGCAGCCGGTCTGGGATGGCAAGGCCTTCCAGCCTAAGCTGATGCTGCCGCTGTCGTTGTCGTACGATCACCGTGTGATCAACGGCGCTGCCGCTGCGCGCTTCACCAAGCGCCTGGGCGACGTGCTGGGCGATATCCGCACCATGCTGCTGTAAAGCTGCACACTGCCCCTGCGTGCAGGGGCAGTACCCTTTTCGAGCTGCCACGCTCGTACCTCAACCCCGCCAACTGGCGGGGCTTTTTTTGTCCGCCGGTAGAGTTTCAGCGCCTGGGAAACCCAGCGCCGCGCGGGCGGCGCTCGATCTCCCAGACGCCAAAATTCTCAAGGCGAACTAACATTTCCGGCCAAACAGCCGATAACCCGTCCACAGCATCCCACATGGCCGCTTGCCAGCCCTCGGGACATGATGCAACCTTGCCAGAACCGCCGCCGCCCCAAGGCCGCGCCCCCTCTTCAAGCGAGTCTTCGATGAAAAGCCAACCCGATGCCGCCAGCCGTGTGGCGGCCGAGGTCGTCACGCAGCTACCCGTGCCCTCGCGGCTCGGCATGCTGCGTTTCGAAAGGCTCAACGAAGCCACCTGGGCCATGCTCTACCTGGACGCTGCCTGCGAGCGCCAGTTCGGCCTGCTGGCCGGCGACCTGTGCGCCTTGGTCGACGCGCCCTACGCCAGCCTGATGGAGCCCGAGGCACGCTACCGGCTGCACGACGAGATCCAGCTGCAACTGGCCAAGCGCAGCTATTACCGGGTGCGCTACACCCTGCACACCCCAACCGCGTCGCTGCGCCTGCTGGAAGCCGGTGAGGCCTACAAACAGCACAACCGCCAGCTGCTGCGTGGCTACCTGAGTGTGCTGGACGAACCGCTTGAAGACGCAGGCGAAAGCGAAGCCAGTGAGCTGGAATCGCGCAACAACCGCCTGCAACTGGGCCTGCAACTGAACCAACGCGCCCAGCAAGAGCAACTTGAACACCTGGAACGTGTACACGGCCAGCAAGACCTTATCCTGCGCCTGGCCCGCCAGCGCTACAGCGCCGAGAACTCGCTGCTGGAGGCCGCCCAGCTGATCACCCGCAGCGCCTGCGAGATCTACAAGGTCGACAGCGCCAGCATCTGGCACCTGGATGAGCAGCGCCTGGAGCCGATCACCGCCTGGTACCGCGACGCCCAGGAGCACCGTCAGCCCGAAGCCATCGATGCCAGCCGTTTCCCGGACTACCTCGATGCGCTGCACGCCAGCCGCGCGATCGACGCCCACAACGCCAACCACGACCCGCGCACCCGCGCCCTGGCAAAAAGCCTGCGACCGGAAAACAAAGCCATGCTCGACGCCAGCATCCGCGTCGATGGGCAGGTCGTGGGCGTGCTGTGCCTGGAACAGACCGGCCAGCCAAGGGCCTGGCAGTCGGATGAAATCGCCTTCGCCGGCGAGCTGGCCGACCAGTTCGCCCAGGTCATCACCAACCACAACCGGCGCACTGCGGCCAGCGCCCTGCATCTGTTCCAGCGCGCGGTCGAGCAAAGCGCCAGCGCCTTCCTGCTGGTGAACCGCGACGGCCGGGTGGAGTACGTCAACCCAAGCTTCACCGCCATCACCCAGTACAGCACCGATGAAGTGCAAGGCCGCCACCTGGGCGAGCTGCCGGCGCTGGAAAACCTCAGCGAACTGCTGTTCGACTCACCGTCGAGCCTGGCCATGGGCAACAGCTGGCAGGGCGAATTCAAAAGCCGGCGCAAGAACCTGGAGCCGTACTGGGGCCAGTTGTCGATTTCCAAGGTGTATGGCGACAACCGTGAGCTGACCCATTACATCGGCATCTACGAAGACGTCACCCAGACCAAGCTGGCCCAGCAACGCATCGAGCGCCTGGCCTACACCGACAACCTGACCAACCTGGGCAACCGCCCTGCGTTCATCCGCAGCCTGGACGAGCGCTTCGCCCACGATGGCGAAAAGTCGATGTGCCTGCTGCTGGTCGACATCGACAACTTCAAGCGCATCAACGACAGCCTCGGCCACCAGACCGGCGACAAGCTGCTGATCAGCCTGGCCCGGCGCCTGCGCAACAGCCTGCACGCCGGGGGCATCCTGGCGCGCTTTGCCAGCAACGAGTTCGCCGTGCTGCTCGATGACACCAGCCTGGAAGACGGCCAAGGCGTTGCCCTGCAGTTGCTGCGTACCCTCGACAAGCCGATGTTCGTCGATAACCAGCTGATCAACGTGACCGCCTCGGTCGGCCTGGCCTGCGCCCCGCTGCACGGCGTCAACCCGGCGAGCCTGATGAAAAACGCCGGCCTGGCGCTGCACAAGGCCAAGGCCAACGGCAAGCATCAGGTACAGGTGTTTACCGAAGTGCTGAACGCCGAAGCCAGCTACAAACTGTTCGTAGAGAACAACCTGCGCCGCGCCCTGACCCAGAACGAGCTGGAAGTGTTCTACCAGCCCAAGATCTGCCTGCGCAGCGGTCGGCTGCTGGGCCTGGAAGCGCTGTTGCGCTGGAACCACCCCGAGCGCGGCATGATCCGCCCGGACCAGTTCATCAGCGTGGCCGAGGAAACCGGCCTGATCATCCCCATCGGCAAATGGGTGGTGCGCCAGGCGTGCTGCATGAGCCAGCAACTGCGCAAAGCCGGCCTGGGCAACCTGCACGTGGCCATCAACCTGTCGCCCAAGCAGTTCTCCGACCCGGACCTGGTGGCGTCGATCAGCACCATCCTCAAGGAAGAAGCCCTGCCCCCGCACCTGCTGGAGCTGGAGCTGACCGAAGGCCTGCTGCTGGAAGCCAGTGAAGACACCCACCGCCAGCTGGACGAGTTGAAAGCCCTGGGGCTGACCCTGGCCATGGATGACTTCGGCACCGGTTATTCGTCGCTGAGCTACCTGAAGAAGTTTCCGATCGACATCCTCAAGATCGACCGCAGCTTCATCAACGAAATCCCGGACAACCAGGACGACATGGAAATCACCTCGGCCGTGGTGGCCATGGCGCACAACCTGAAGCTGAAGGTGGTGGCCGAGGGCATCGAGACGCCGGCGCAGCTGGCATTCTTGCGCCGGCACCGCTGCGACGTGGGCCAGGGGTACCTGTTCGACCGGCCGATTCCGGGGCGCGAGCTGGCCGAGCGGTTGAAGCGTTATCCGCGTGGACCGGTGGCCTGACCTCGGGCAATATGGAAACCATTCGGGCCCTCTCGCGGGTAAACCCGCTCCCACCGGTATTGCACCACCTTCAGAATCTGTGGATTACCTGTGGGAGCGGGTTCACCCGCGAAGGCCCCAACCCTATCCAACTGAATAACCACAGAGGAACGGCCATGGTCCTGCGTTCGGAAATCCTGGTGAACAAAAACGTCCTGCCTACTGCGGAACAGGCCCTGCCTGGCCGCGAAACGCCAATGAGCCTGCCCGAGTTCCACTACGTGTTCAAAGGCACCCCACTGCTCGGCCCGTTCTTCGAAGGTGCCATCGACTTCGCCATCTTCGGCCTGGGCTGCTTCTGGGGCGCTGAACGCCGCTTCTGGCAACGCGAAGGCGTGGTCAGCACCGTGGTCGGCTACGCCGGCGGTATCACCCCCAACCCCACCTACGAAGAAGTCTGCTCGGGCCTGACCGGCCACACCGAAGTGGTGCTGGTGGTCTTCGATAAGGACAAAGTCAGCTACCGCGAATTGCTGGCGATGTTCTGGGAATTGCACAACCCCACCCAAGGCATGCGCCAGGGCAACGACGTCGGCACCCAGTACCGTTCGGCCATCTATTGCACCAGCCCCGAACAACTGGAACAGGCCAAGGCCAGCCGCGACGCCTACCAGGCCGAACTGAGCAAAGCCGGCTTTGGTGAAATCACCACCGAAATCGACCAGGCGCCGACCGTGTTTTTCGCCGAGGCCTACCATCAGCAGTACCTGGCCAAGAACCCGCAGGGCTACTGCGGCATCGGCGGCACCGGCGTGTGCCTGCCACCGAGCCTGCAAGGGAACTGAAGCATGAGCACGATGACGCTGTTTCACTCGCCACTGTCGCCGTTCGTGCGCAAGGTCATGGTGGTGTTGCACGAGACCGGCCAGCTTGGGCGTGTGGCGTTGCAGCCGGTGAACATCAGCCCGGTCAGCGGCAACCCGCAGCTGAACCAGGACAACCCGATCGGCAAGATCCCGGCGCTACGCCTGGACGACGGCACCGTGCTGCACGACAGCCGGGTGATCTGCGAGTATCTCGATCTGCAGCACGTCGGCCTGCCATTGCTCCCGCGTGAAGGGTCCGCGCGCTGGCGGCGCATGACGCTGGTGTCGCAAGCCGATGCGATCATGGATGCGGCTGTGTCGAGCCGGTATGAGAGCTTCCTGCGGCCTGAGGACAAGCGCTGGGACGGCTGGCTACAGGCGCAGGGCGACAAGATTGCTCGGAGCCTGGCCAACCTGGAGCAGGAGCATTTGCCCGAGCTGATGTCCGGCTTCGACCTGGCGGCGATTGGCGTGGCTTGTGCGTTGGGGTATCTGGATTTGCGCCAACCGGAGTTCGGCTGGCGTGAGCGCCAGCCTGGGCTGGCTGCCTGGTATGCCGAGGTGGCCAAGCGGCCGTCGATGGTTGCAACAGCACCGACCGGCTGACAGGCCGCTATCGCCGGCAAGCCAGCCCCCACAGTTCTTGAGTCTTGTGCTTTACCTGTGGGAGCTGGCTTGCCGGCGATTGGGCTGCAAAGCAGCCCCACCTCACCTCGGTATCACAGGAAACAGCTGCCCGATCCTCCAGGCCAGCCAGCGCCCGATCTCTCTGTCCTCCCTCATGCCGCCCTCCCCACCCGCGCCCAGTCCAGCCGGCGGGTCAGCACCATGAACACCCCAAGCAAGCCAAAGCACAGCAGCGAGCCCATCAGTAGCGCATAGTCCTCTGCACTCAGCAGCCCGTAGAGCAGCGCATACAACGCCGCCAACCCCACCGCGAAGCCGACCCCGCGCCCCAGGCTATGCAACACGTGGCTCAGGTAGAAGCCGATCAGCAGCACACACGCCGCAGCCGACAACCCATACGCCAGCCCGAAGCCGATGTGCTCGGACAACGACAGCAGCAGCAGGTAGAAGAACGCCAGCGCCACTCCCACCAGGACGTACTGCACCGGGTGCACGCTGAGGTTTTTCAGCACCTCGAACAGGAAGAAGCCGGCAAAGGTCAGGGCGATGAACAGCAAGGCGTACTTGATCGCCCGCTCGCTCTTCAGGTACTGGTCCACCGGGTCGACGAAGCTAACCCCAAAGCTGCGCTCGCTGAACTCCGCACACTGCCCGGCAGTGGCGCACTGGCGCAGGGCGTCCTCCAGGTTGGTGGCGAAGAACGAGGTCTGCCAGTGGGCGCTGAAGCCCTGCGCATCGATATCGCGGCGGCTGGGCAGGTAGTTGCCGACGAAGCTCGGGTGTGGCCAGTTGGCGCGCATGTCCACGCTGCTGGTACGGCCCACCGGCAGCACATGCAACTGGCCGGTACCTTGCAGCGCAAGGTCGAAACCGTAGCTGAATTCGCGCGCCTGTTGCCCGTCCAGCCCTGGCAGGCTGGCGTGTACACCACCGCGCATCCAGTCGAGTCCGGTACCCGCTTCGAACGGTACTTTCTGCGTATCGATGCTCAGCTCCAGGCCATTCTCGATGCCGCGGATATCGCTGATGCCCACCACCAGGAACGGCTTGTCGAAGCGGTAATCGTCGAAATCCTTATCGATACCCCAGCGCTCCGGGAGCTTGAAGCGACCACTTATGCGCCCCTTGGCGTGAAACAGGCGGGCCTGGTAAATGCCGCGGGCGCGCAGTTCGGTATCCACGCCCAGGTCGGCATCGAAGGTTTCCGGCAGGAAGTACAGGTGGCCGGCGACGGTGCTGGTTTCCTGGGTGCGCTCGCCGTCCTTTTCAATCCAGCGGCGCTGGTATTTGCGGTATGGCACCACCAGCAGCGGGCCGCTGAGCTGCTGGTCGAAGCTGGCGCTCTGGGCAATGTCGCGCAGCACGTTGTCACGCAGCATCTGGCGCTCGTCGATCAGGCCGTTGATCAGCGACAGCGGGATGAGCAGCAGCATTATCAGCACGGCGATCATGCCGAGTTTGAAACCGAGGGTCTTGTTCATGGGGCCTCCTGTGGCAGTGGGCGCAGTGTCTGCGCCTTGCATGGAGGCCTTGGGGAGACTGTGTGGAGATTGTGTGTAATTCGAGGGTCTCATCGCCGGCAAGCCAGCTCCCACACGGATCGCATCTGTCACCCCTGATTCGACCCTCTGTCAGCCCTGATGCGATCCCTGTGGGAGCTGGCTTGCCGGCGATGGGCTGCGCAGCAGCCCCGGCAATCTCAGCTGATCCGCCGCACCGGCAGCCACAACCTCACCCGCACCCCGCCATCAACGTTATCCACAGCCAATGCCCCGCCATGCAGCTGCATCACCTCGGCCACAAAATTCAGCCCCAGCCCGGTGCTCTTGCGCCCGCTCCCCGGCCGCGGCAGCGAGTAAAACCGCTCGCTGACCCGCCCGATGGCATACGCCGGTATCGCCTGCCCCTGGTTGAACAGGCTCAACGCCACCCGCTCGCCATCGCGCTCCAGGTCGAACAGCAGCGCGCCACCAGCGGGGGTGAAGTCCAGCGCGTTGTCGAGCAGGTTGGCCAGCGCCTGGCGCATCAGGAATGGATCGCACAGCAGGCGCAAACCGGCCGGGACCCGCTGGCGCACCTGCAAGTTCGCGCTTTCGATGCGCGCCGCATGGGCCAGCAACAACTCGTCCACCAGCGCCGCCAGCGCCACCTGTTGCTCATCTTCCAGCGCCTGCATCTGCTCGACCCGGGCCAGGTTCAGCAGCCGCTCGATCATCTGCTGCAAGCGCTCGCTCTCGCGCTCGATATTGCCGGCAAAGCGCGCCCGCTGTTCGCTCGGCATGTCCTCCTGCAACAGCTCGGAAGCCCCGCGAATGGCCGCCAACGGGCTCTTCAGCTCATGGGTCAGGGTATGCACATAGCGCTCGACGTAGGCCTTGCCCTCCAGCTGGTTGCGCATGCGCTCAACGGCCTGGGCCAGGTTCGCCAGCTCACCGCCCTTGTAATGCGGCAGCTCCGCACGCTCTCCCTCGCTGACAGCCTGGGCATAACGCGCCAACTTGCGCAGCGAGCGCGCCAGCCACCATGACAACGCCGCGCCGATCAGCAAGCCAAGGCCGATCAGGCCCAGGCCCAAAGTGAGCAAACGCTGTTCGGAATGGTCGATGTACGGTTGCAATGAACTGTTGGGCTTGGCGACGGTGACCATGCCGATGATCTTGTCATCGTCGATGATCGGCGCCCCCACGTGCATTACCGAGGTGCTTTCATCGTTGGGGTCGCTACGGGTGGAGCGGGCGCCGTACTGACCGCGCAGGGTCCGCAGCACATCGTTCCACTGCGAGTAATCCTTGCCCACGTCCTCGCCGCTGGAGTCCAGCAGCACGATGCCCTTGGCGTCGGTCACGTAAATGCGGTGGTTGACCTGGTTCTTGGCCAGTCCCCAGATTCGCGCACCCGGGCTGCGCAAGCCGTAGGCCTTGAGCACCTCCGGCAAACGGCCCTGGTTGAGGGTGCCGGCCTTGACGTCATCGCGCAGGATTTCGGCCAGCAGGTTGGCGGTGTCTACCAGCGTTTCTTCAGAGGACTGGCGTACCACCGGGCGAATCTGCTCGCGCACCGTGTTGAGCAGAAAGTAGCCCGCCAGCCCGACGAACAGGAAGTACACCAGGAAAATCCGGATGCCCAGGCGCATCAGGCATGGTCCGGGCTGTAGCTGTAGCCGAGGCCGCGATGGGTCTGGATCGGCTCGGCGTCGCTTGCCACCTGGCGCAGCTTGGCGCGCAGGCTCTTGATGTGGGTGTCGATGGTGCGCTCGTAGCCCACGTCGGAAGCCACGCCCAGCGCGTCGAGCAGCTGTTCGCGGCTGAATACCCGCTGGGGTTGTTCGAGCAGGCATTGCAGCAGGCGGAATTCGTGGCGGGTCAGCGTGAGCGGCTGGCTACGGTAGCTGATCTGCATGCGCAGGGTATCAAGCTGGAACAGTGTCGTTTCACTGGCAGGCTCGGCGCGAGGGGCCATGCGCTTGAGGATCGCCCGTACACGCGCGGCAACCTCACGCGGGCTGAAGGGCTTGACCACGTAGTCGTCGGCGCCGATTTCCAGGCCCACCACCCGGTCGATCTCGCCGTCGCGGGCGCTGAGGAACATCACCGGTACCTCGCTGAAGCGGCGCAGCTGGCGGCAGGTTTCGAAGCCGCTGATATCAGGCAGGCCGATGTCGAGGATGATCAGGTCGGCCGGGGTCTGGCGTTGCTGCTCGAGTGCGGCGCTGCCCAGGGTCACCCATTCGGTAGTGTGGCCGTCGGCCTGCAGGGCGTAGACCAGGGTGTCGGCGATGGCGGCTTCGTCTTCGACAATGAGGATATGAGGCATGGCGAGCGGCCTGTGCAGAGCTCTATGGCGACGCTCTATTGTGTAGGAGCGGCCTTGGGTCGCGAAAGGGCCGCAGAGCGGCCCCGGCAATATCTGCATCAACGCTGCGATAGTGGGGCCGCTTGGCGGCCCATCGCCGGCAAGCCAGCTCCCACAGGTACAGAGCAGGCCTTGAGCCTTGTACATCACCTGTGGGAGCTGGCTTGCCGGCGATGAGGCCTGTGCAGGAGGTTTGCTCTGTCAGCAGTCAGGCTTGCCGGCGGTGAATTTCTTCGCCGGGTTCACTGCAGCCTTGAACTCGCGCAGCGCTTTGGAGCCGATCAGCAGCGGGTAGTTGAAGCTGCTGCGGTCAACCAGGTTCACTTCGACGGTGCGCTTCACATCACCCAGGCACAGCTCCAGGTCCACCACCGGGCGCTTGGAAATCTCCGGTGCATCGCCGTCCTCTTCTTCATCTGCACGGCCCTTGATCTTGCTGATGCGCGAGACCTTGTGCTCGTACACCTTGCCATCGGACTCCTTGGTCGCCAGGCGGAAGCGTACCCACTCGTCACCATCACGGGTAAACAGCTCGATGTCCTTGGCCGACAGCGACGCGGTGAAGGCACCGGTGTCCATCTTGGCCTTCAGGGTTTCGCCCAGTTCCGGCAGGGCTATGTTCTCGTAACGGCCGTAGAGCGTGGGTTCGGCGGCCATTACCGGCAGCGCCAACAGCGACAACAGGGCAAGCAGAGGTTTCACAGGCAGGCTTCCTTGAAAAGGGTCAGTGCTTAGACTGCACTGGCAGGATAGGTTCGCTGTGCCAAGGGTAAACAACATGTTGTGAAACATTTGTACCCGCCTCCGGGCATTGGATGTTTGGCGATGGGCACGGCCCTGCTTATCATTGCCAACTGTTTATTTCCCACAACAAGAGTTTCTTTATGCGTCGCCTGCTTACCGGCATTCTTACGGCCACTTTGCTGCTGATCAACACCGTGGTGATGATCTGCCCGCTACTGGTCTTCGCCCTGCTGAAACTGGTGCTGCCGGGCAGCGGCCGCGACTATGCCTCCGCCGCGGTGATGTGGGTTGCCGAAGCATGGTCGGAAATCGACAAGGCCATCTTCGCCCTGTGCATCCCTACCCGGTGGGACATTCGCGGTGTCGAGAACCTGCGCAAGGACACTTCGTACCTGGCCGTGAGCAACCACCAGACCTGGGTGGATATCCCCGCGCTGATCGAAAGCCTCAACCGCCGTACGCCGTTTTTCAAGTTCTTCCTGAAGAAGGAACTGATCTGGGTGCCACTGCTGGGGCTGGCCTGGTGGGGGCTCGACTACCCGTTCATGAAGCGCTACAGCAAGGCGTTTCTGGAAAAGCACCCGGAGCTCAAGGGCAAGGACCTGGAAATCACCAAGGCGGCGTGTGAGTTGTTCAAGCGCCAGCCAGTGACGGTGGTCAACTACCTGGAAGGTACTCGGTTTACCGAGGCCAAGCGCCTGGAACAACAGTCGCCCTATCGCCACCTGCTCAAACCCAAGGCGGGTGGTGTGGCATTCGTGCTGGCGGCACTGGGCGAGCAGCTGGATGCGTTGCTGGACGTGACCATCGTCTACCCCGGCAACACGGCGCCGGGGTTCTGGGATTTGCTCGATGGCAGCATCAGCCGGGTGATTATCGACATTCAGGTACGCGAGCTTGACCCGGCGCTGTGGGCGGGGGATTACGAGAATGATCCTGAATTCCGCCAGACTGTGCAGGCTTGGGTGAACCAGTTATGGGTGGAGAAGGACGAGCGGATCGAGCAGCTGCGGGTGGAAATGGGCTGAGGTCTGTATCGCCTGTACTGGCCCAATCGCCGGAAAGCCAGCTCCCACAGGATGCCCGCAGTGTTCAAGGCTTGCGCTGTACCTGTGGGAGCTGGCTTGCCGGCGATTGGCCAGAAAACCCACAGCAGATTCCCGATTAAAACCTGCGCTAATAATCAGCATAAGGATTACTTTTTTGTCTTCTACTACCTAACTGGATAAAAATCGACCAAAGCACAACTACAAGAACGCTCTGGATCGAACGATGGCCAACCCAATCAGCTCCGCCCCCGCCCAACTTCGTCGCGTACTGGGCCTCCCCGCCCTGGTGTTCTTCGGCCTGGTCTACATGGTCCCGCTGACCATCTTCACCACCTACGGCATCGTCACCGAACTCACCGGTGGCCGCACCGCCAGCGCCTACATGGTCACACTGGTGGCCATGCTGTTCACCGCCGCGTCCTATAGCTTCATGGTCAAACGCTTTCCGGTCGCGGGCTCGGCGTATTCCTACACCAACATGGCCTTCGGCCCCAACGTCGGCTTTCTCGCCGGCTGGTCGCTGTTGCTCGACTACCTGTTCCTGCCGATGATCAACTACCTGCTGATCGGCCTGTTCCTCAACATCGCCTTCCCGGCCATCCCGGCGTGGTCCATCGCACTCGCCTCGATTGCCCTGGTGACCGTGCTGAATGTGATCGGCATTCACTCGGTGGCCAAGACCAGCAACCTGATCGTCGGCGCGCAGATCGTCTTCATCGGCGTGTTCGTCGCCCTGTCCTGCCAGTCGCTGGCCGGCCAGCCGCTGGACCTGCTGTCGCCGCTGATGGGCGACGGCTCGCAGCCTGGCTTCGGCGCGATCATGGCCGGCGCGGCGGTACTGTGCCTGTCGTTCCTCGGCTTTGATGCTGTCTCCACCCTGGCCGAGGAATGCCGCGATGCCCGCCGCGACGTGCCACGGGCGATCATCCTCACCACGCTGTTCGCCGGCGTGCTGTTCACCGTACTGGCCTATGTCAGCCAGCTGGTCTTGCCGGGCAGCAGCTTCGCCAATGCCGATGCAGCGGCCAACGAGGTGATGTTCAAGGCGGGCGGGCAGTTCCTGGCCAACTTCTTCACCGCCGCGTACGTGGCCGGCAGCCTGGGTTCGGCGCTGGCCTCGCAAGCGGCGGTGTCGCGCATCCTGTTCACCATGGGGCGGGACAACGTGCTGCCGCGGCGCAGCTTTGGTTACCTGTCGCCGCGGTTTGGTACGCCGGTGTTTGCCATTTTGCTGGTGTCGGCGTTTTCGCTGCTGGCGCTGGTGATTGACCTGGCTACCCTCGCCTCGCTGATCAGTTTTGGCGCGCTGGTGGCGTTTTCAGCGGTGAACCTGGCGGTGGTGAAGACGCACCTGATGGACGCTGGGGCCCAGCGTACCCTCAAGGGGCTGCTGTGCTATGGCCTGGTGCCGCTGGTAGGTTTGGGGCTGACACTGTGGCTGTGGACCAGCCTGTCGGCACTGACGTTGGTGATTGGCCTGTCCTGGTTTGCCCTGGGCCTTGCATATTTGGCAGTCCTGACCGCCGGCTTCCGCCGCCCGGTACGCTTGGTGGACTTTACCGAAGCTGCTTGAATCTAAATGGCCACGGACGGCCATCTGCTGAAAAGCCCTATCATTTCTGCCAGTTGCCTCTACTTGGACACAGCCTCAAGCTAAAGACCAGATTGGCCTGTAGGGACTGTGCAAATGGCGCACTTCAATTCAAGAACTCTTCGGTTCTATCAGGGCTCTTACCTCTCTCTCGTATTGGTCGGAAATCGAATCGAACGCATCTTGCGCAATAAGCGCCAACCACTTGCCTTGTTACATGACCGGCAGGGCGTTCCACTGATCTGCGATGTTCAGGATTCAACCTACGGGATGAACGTTGGTAGTGCCCCTAGCTATACACCTTATGGATATCGTTTTTCTGCGCAAGCCAAGTCGACGATTGCTTACACCGGCGAGTGGTTCGAGCAGCCTATTGAAGGATATCTGCTAGGGAACGGGTATCGAGACTACAGCGCATCTCTGATGCGGTTCCGATCCCCCGATAGTTTTAGCCCATTCGGGGGTGTATTGAACCCTTATTGTTATTGTGACGGCGACCCTATCAATAATAGTGACCCTAGTGGGCATATGCCGAATAGTTCTCGCGCAACTCAACCTGGCTCATCAGCATCAAAACTTAACTTGCCCCCTCAGACTAACCGAAGCGGATCCAGCCCCAATTTGCTACCAGCAGTGTTCGGAGAACAATTTTCGATGCGTACGACGCAAAGCAACCAACCTGCTTCCATAAGCGACGGCTCAATGAGCTTACAACAATACAACAACATGACGACTCGATACAATAATCATATAAAAAGCCTGCACTCAGAACTTAAAACAGCCATAGAACAGAAAGACTCATCACTATCTATGAAAATCACAACCAATTTAAAAATCGCAGAGGAGGAAAGAGCTTCGCATATGGCATCACTAGACGCCGGCTTGGTTTATAGGCTTTCGAAAGGCAAAGAAACGTTCATCAGCACCAAACAGCCAACTCCAAAAGAACTTAACAGCCAAACACGCAGTACTCAGAATTAAATAATTCGCCCGCTTGAAGCCCTATTCTCAAACGGGCTCCAAACAGGTGAGGTTCAATCGCTTCGTTCAAGGAGGGGTAGTTGCCAAATAGTCAATCACACCGATGGCTGACCTAACGGAGCGGGAGCAGTCCACAAACTCCCCAGATTCTGCAACAACGACCCGGCAATCCCCTGCTGCCCAAGGTACTGCAGCAGCAACGGCGCAAACTGCCCGATCATCCCGGTATCCATCCCCAGCGCCTTGAACGCACTGTCCAGGTCGCTGCGGTTCTCCACATTGTTGCCCAGCGCATTGCTCAACGCCGACTGGCTCTCACTGTTCTTTCCGAGCATTTCACCCAACCCGCTCAGCCCGCCTAAGGCATTGGCCCCTGCAAGCAGGTCCAGCCCCGGCACCGCCTTGGTTAGCTGGCCATAGTCGTCACTGCTGAGATTGTTACGCGCCAACCCCAACATCGCCCCCGCCCCGCCAACGGCCTGTTCGGGGGTGATCTTCAATTCGCTGCCCAACGTATTGAGCAAATTCGCCTGAGCTTCGGGCGCCTGCACCTGGCCTTGCTGCTTCTGGTTCTGCATGGCGGATACGGCGTTGGCGGCGTCGCTGAGGTTGAAGGCGAACACCGGGCTCGCGGCCAGGGTCATAAGGGTTGCCAGAGTAAATGCTTTCATCGGGAGGGAACCTCGTGGGCCGGGATGGCCTTGGGAAACGAGGGATTTGAGTGATGGGCTGGGATTTTGTTCCACACCATGCATCGGGATACGCAGAATCGGTTACGTCCGCTGAAAACATGGTAAATAACTATCATTTTTACCAGTAGCCTTACAGACCTCTCTTCATCAATATCCCGGAGAAGCTCTTACCAATTTCATTGCCATACCAGGAGACACCGACGATGAAGACGAACGGCACTCAGTACTTCTACCTGAATGAAAAACTCGCGAGGGTGCAGAAGAACGCTAGTCAACGAACAATTTGCTGGGCTGCTGGCACGGCCGTTGCAGAACGTCGCAACACTGCTATAAATAAAACAGAATTGCTCGCAACAGACGATAAAGGCTCTATATCACTCTTTGGAAACTCAAATGAGAACAGACTGACTTATACAGCCTATGGCCACTCAAAAGACCTGTCGGCGCTGGAAATTTTACTAGGCTTCAATAGCGAGCACTTGGAAACATTATCACAATTCTATCTACTTGGCACGGGTTACCATCGGGGGTTTAGCCCGACGCTGATGCGCTTTTTATCCCCCGACAATATAAGCCCTTTCGGCGCCGGAGGGTTTAATCCCTACGCCTACTGCGCCAATGATCCGATTAATGCAATCGACCCGTCAGGGCACAGCCCTTTAAAATGGTTTGCAAATACTTTCAGAAACAGAATAGTAAAACTACGAGCCAAGATCGAATCATTCCAAAGCGCAACTGACAAGCTCAATAAAACTCTAAGAGAAATAACCATCCCAAATACAGAGCAAATTGAGAGCGCCCGATCCATATCCGATCTTAACGCTATGGCAAATCAATTAATCCTTGAAAAACAAAGACTGCCTGCGGTTCAAGCGATCAGCAAAAATACAACTAACTACGCGCTAAAACACAAAATCAAACTTCTCACTCAAGACACCCAAACATTGACCACCATCAATGAAACGATCAACATTATCCGTGTAGAAATAGATAACAGGAAAGCGATAGCCGCAATGAAAGAAATGAAAAAATTTGACCGTAATAAACCTACAGGCCCAACGATTGGAGTCAGCAAAAAGCAGAAGCGGGAGAAGCAGGGTTGGAATTTCGTTGACTAGACGCGTTAGCCCTAAATTCAGAAAACCACGCCCCCTCAGAATAAATATCTATGCTGCACCTGTCGCCAACAGGCCTTCTTACATGCTCCTGCAACTGGTCGTATAGGCACCGAAACCAATGTTACCGTCGTGAAAAGCCCCTCTTTTGAGGGGCTCTACTTACGCGATGCTTGTTACGCAGCACCCCACATCTTGTGCGGGTCAATCACAAACTTCTTCGGCACCCCTGCATCAAACTCGCCATACCCTTCCGGCGCCTGATCCAGGTTGATCACCTGCACACCCACCACTTCGGCAATGTTGATACGGTCCCACATGATCGCCTGCATCAGCTGGCGGTTGTACTTCATGGTAGGCGTCTGCCCGGTATGGAAGCTGTGCGACTTGGCCCAGCCCAGGCCGAAGCGGATGCTCAGTGCGCCGATCTTGGCGGCGGCATCCACCGCACCCGGGTCTTCGGTCACGTACAGGCCCGGGATACCGATGTTGCCGGCAACGCGGGTAACCTGCATCAGCGAGTTCAACACGGTGGCCGGGGCTTCATGCTTGGCACCTTCATGGCCATGGCCACGGGCCTCGAAGCCTACAGCGTCAACGGCGCAGTCCACTTCCGGCTCGCCGAGGATGTCGACGATCTGCTCGTGCAGCGGGGTGTCCTTGGACAGGTCGACCACTTCGAAACCCTGCGACTTGGCGTGGGCCAGGCGCAGTGGGTTGAGGTCACCGACGATCACGCAGGCGGCGCCCAGCAGGCGCGCGGAGGCAGCGGCGGCCAGGCCGACCGGGCCGGCGCCGGCAACGTAGACGGTGCTGCCTGGGCCTACGCCGGCAGTGACGGCGCCGTGGTAGCCGGTTGGCAGGATGTCGGACAGGCAGGTCAGGTCACGGATCTTTTCCATGGCCTTGTCGCGGTCTGGCAGTTTCAGCAGGTTGAAGTCGGCATACGGCACCAGCACGTACTCGGCCTGGCCGCCGGTCCAGTCGCCCATGTCGACGTAGCCGTAGGCGCCGCCAGCGCGGGCCGGGTTGACGGTAAGGCAGACACCGGTGTGCATCTCTTTGCAGGAGCGGCAACGGCCGCAGGCGACGTTGAAGGGTACCGAGACCAGGTCGCCGATCTGCATGCGCTCGACGTCGCTGCCTTTCTCGATGATCTCACCGGTGATTTCATGGCCCAGCACCAGGCCGGTCTGGGCAGTGGTGCGGCCGCGGACCATGTGCTGGTCGGAGCCGCAGATATTGGTGGAGACCACCTTCAAGATCACGCCGTGCTCGATCTTCTTGCCGCGCGGGTCCTGCATTTTCGGGTAGTCGATCTTCTGTACTTCGACCTTGCCAGCGCCGAGATACACCACTCCACGATTGCCAGACATGCTCTTACCTCGCTTGATTTTTATTGATGCAGCGGTGGTGGAACGCGCCGCCATCCATGGGCGGCATGTGTTTCTGGAATGAGGGGATTGTGGGCCTGATGCGGCCGGATGCACTGACTGGGAGCGACAGGGAGATGCCTTTTAGCGGCAGGCTTGTCGTTGAAGGACATGGGGGATGTAACAGAGGTGGTTACCTGTTCTGGCCTTTTCGCGGGTGAACCCGCTCCCACAGGTTCGGCGCAAGCTTCAAGGCTTGCGAAGTACTTGTGGGAGCGGGTTCACCCGCGAAGAGGCCGGTGCAGGTTATTACAGAACTACAGTCCGATTGGCGTTAAGGAACACTCGCCGCTCGATGTGATAACCCACAGCCCGCGCAAGGGTCAGGCATTCGATATCACGCCCTTTGGCAATCAGGTCTTCCGGGTAATGGCTGTGGTCCACCACTTCGACGCCCTGGGCAATGATCGGCCCTTCGTCCAGGTCGTTATTGATGTAGTGCGCCGTGGCGCCAACCATCTTCACGCCCTTGTTGTACGCCTGGTGATAAGGCTTGGCGCCCTTGAACCCCGGCAACAACGAGTGGTGGATGTTGATCGCCCAGCCATCCAGGCGCCGGCACAGCTCCGGCGACAGCACCTGCATGTAACGGGCAAGCACGACCAGCTCGGCCCCGGTTTCTTCGATCACCTGGATCACCTTGCGCTCCTGCGCAGGCTTGTCCTTGGGATCGAGGGCGAAGTGGTAGTAGGGAATCTTGTGCCACTGCGCCAAGGGCTCGAGGTCGGGGTGGTTGGACACCACTGCCACCACGTCCATGCTCAGCTGGCCAATGCGCTGGCGATACAGCAAGTCGTTAAGGCAATGGTCAGCCTTGGACACCATGATCACCACCTTGGGGCGGTGCTTGGGCGCCGTCAGCTCGAAGGCCATGCCGAACGCACCGCTGCGCTCGGCCAGGCCGGCGCGGAAGCCGACCTCGTCGAAATCGTCCGGCTGGCGGAACTCCACGCGAATGAAGAAGCGCCCCGACAGCCGGTCATCGAAGGAGTGGTGCTCCGTCACGTAGCAGCGCTGCTCGAAGAGGTAACGCGTCACCACGTCGACGGTGCCGAGCATGCTCGGGCAGTCGGCGGTGAGAATCCAGGTATCCGGTGCCCGACTCATGTTCTTCTCCTTAAGCTTCGATGCTCAGGCCGTATTCGGCCGAAGCGTCCTGCAGCCACAGCCACCAGTAGTCGGCGAAGCTGCGGCGAATCACCAGCTCCCAGGTGTCTTCGGCGGTGCGGCGGATCACCAGCTGCGACTTGGCGAACACGGTGCCGACAGCCTTGCCCACCGGGAAGTTGTTCGGATGAACATCATAGCTGGTGGACTTCATCAGCACTTCACGCACGTTCGGGCCGCGCAGTTCCAGCAGGCTTTGCCCGCCGCTGACGTTGACCACCTGGATGTGCTGGCCTTCCAGGGCCGCGCGCAGCTTTTGCTCGACGGCCAGTTCCTGGCCGCCAGGCACGATCAGCAGCCACTCGTCGGGGCCGACCCATTGCAGCGAGGTGTCGCCGCTGGCAACCACGGTCAGGGCCACAGGCAACTCCAGGCCCAGGGCCTTGTGCACGCCTGCGGCGAATTCCGGGTTGTGGCCGTCGCCACGGATGGTCAGGTGGCCGAGGAATTTCTTCTCACGCAGGGTCACGCCTGCGTTCTTGCGGCCTTTGCCAACCAGGCTGGCCAGGTCGGCGTGGTGCAGTGGCGACTGGGCCTTGGCCTCGGCGCCGGGGTTTTGCTGGTAGACGTTGATAGCGCTCATTTCTTACCTGCCTTGAATTCTTGTTCGTCGATGCGACGCCGCTTTTGTGTTGGGGCTACCGGCCTCATCGCCGGCAAGCCAGCTCCCACAGGGACCTCACCAACCTTCAAAACTGCATCGATCCTGTGGGCGCTGGCTTGCCGGCGATTGGGCCTGGCCTGCCCCCACAGGGCCCGGAGTCAAACGTTCTGCCGCTCACCCTTCGGATCGAAGAACACCGAAGACACGATCTCGGCCTCGATCACGCTGCCGTCAGCCTGTGGCGAGTAGACACGCTCGCCCATGCGCTTGAGGCCGCCCTTGACCACACCCATGGCAAACGAATAGCCCAGGGAGTTGTGCGCGTAGCTGGAGGTGACGTGGCCAACCATGTCCATCGGGATCGGCTGTTTCGGATCGAAGACCAGCTGGGCGCCCTCCGGCAGCCACTTGGTTGGGTCGACCGGCTTCAGGCCGACCAGCTGCTTGCGGTTTTCGCGCACGCAGTCTTCGCGGTTCATGCCACGCAGGCCGATCCACGAATACGGCTTGTTGCGGCCCACGCACCAGCTCATGTTCAGGTCGTCCGGGTTCATCGAACCGTCGGTGTCCTGACCAACGATGATGAAGCCCTTCTCGGCACGCAGTACGTGCATGGTCTCGGTGCCGTACGGGGTCAGGTTGTACTTCTTGCCTGCCTCGACGATCTTTTCCAGTACGCCCATGGCGTAGTTGGCCTGCACGTTGACTTCGTACGACAGCTCACCGGTGAACGAAATCCGGAACACACGGGCCGGCACGCCTGCGACGTTGCCTTCCTTCCAGGTCATGAACGGGAAGGCTTCCTTGTCCATGTCGATGTCGGTCAGCTCGCTGAGCAGCTTGCGGCTGTTGGGGCCGGACAGGGTCATGGTGGCCCAGTGGTCGGTGACCGAGGTGAAATACACCTTCAGCTCCGGCCATTCGGTTTGCAGGTACAGCTCCATCCACTGCAGCACGCGTGCAGCGCCGCCGGTGGTGGTGGTCATGATGAAGTGGTTGTCGCCGACGCAGGCGGTGACGCCGTCGTCGAAGACCATGCCGTCTTCCTTGCACATCAGGCCGTAGCGGGCCTTGCCCACGTCGAGCTTGGTCCAGGCGTTGGTGTAGATGCGGTTGAGGAACTCGCGGGCATCCGGGCCCTGGATGTCGATCTTGCCCAGGGTCGAGGCGTCCAGCAGGCCTACGCTGTCGCGCACGGCCTTGCACTCGCGGGCCACCGCGGTGTTGAGGTCTTCACCGGCTTTCGGGAAGTACCAAGGGCGCTTCCACTGGCCGACGTCTTCGAACTCGGCACCGTTCTTCACGTGCCAGGCATGCAGGGCAGTGAAACGCACGGGCTCGAACAGGTGACCACAGTGGCGGCCCGCTACCGCGCCGAAGGTGACCGGCGTGTAGTTGGGGCGGAACATGGTGGTGCCCATTTCCGGGATGGTAATACCGATCGAACGGGCGGCAATGGCCAGACCGTTGATGTTGCCCAGTTTGCCCTGGTCGGTACCGAAGCCCAGCGCGGTGTAGCGTTTTACGTGCTCGACCGACTCGAAGCCTTCGCGGGTGGCCAACTCGATGCCGGCGGCGGTCACGTCGTTCTGCTGGTCGACGAACTGCTTCGGCCCCTTGGTGCCTTTGTCGTGCGGCACCTGGAACAGCGCCACGGTGGCCTCTTCCTTGCGCGCAACGGTTTTCGGCAGGGTGCCGACGCTGGCTTTGAAGCCGGCTTCGGTGGCGGCGCGCGCGCCGCCTTCAAAACCATCGGCAATTACGTCGCCCAAGGCGTAGACGCCGTTGATGCCACCCACGCACTCGCGTTTCTGCGGCGCATCGCCCGGCACGAAGCCAAGAATGTCGTCACGCCATACCGGGCGACCGCCCAGGTGCGAAGCCAGGTGCACGATCGGGCTGTAGCCGCCGGAGGTTGCGATCAGGTCGCACTCAAGGGTTTCGCCTGGGCTGGTGACCTTGTGTGCCTGCACATCGATGGCGGCCACGCGGGCGCCGGTCACATGCTTGCTGCCCTTGGCCTCGACCACGGCGCTGGAGGTGAGGATGCGGATGCCTTTCGCACGCGCTTCTTCAACCAGCGAGCCACGCGGGTTGTGGCGGGCGTCGGCGATAGCGACCACTTGCAGGCCGGCATCGTGCCAGTCCAGCGCGGCGCGGTAGGCGTGGTCGTTGTTGGTCGACAGCACCAGCTTGCGGCCCGGGGCCACGCCGTAGCGGCGAACGTAGGTGGAAACGGCACCCGCCAGCATGTTGCCCGGCACGTCGTTGTTGCCGTACACCAGCGGGCGCTCGTGGGCACCGGCAGCCAGCACCACGCGCTTGGCACGCACACGGTGCACGCGGTGGCGTACCTGGCCGATCGGGGCGCGGTCGCCCAGGTGGTCGGTGAGGCGCTCGTGAATGGTCAGGAAGTTATGGTCGTGGTAGCCGTTGACCGTGGCACGTGGCAGCAGGGTCACTTCCGGCAGGCTTTCCAGCTCTTTGACCACGGCGCTGACCCAGTCGGCGGCAGGCTTGCCGTCGAGGGTTTCGCGGGAGTCGAGCAGGCTACCGCCAAACTCTTCCTGCTCGTCGGCCAGGATCACCCGGGCACCGCTGCGCGCGGCGGCCAGTGCGGCAGCCAGGCCAGCAGGGCCGGCGCCGACGATCAGCACGTCGCAGTGCTGGTTCATGTAGTCGTAGCTGTCCGGGTCGTTCTGCAGCGGCGCACGGCCAAGGCCTGCGGCTTTGCGGATGTACTTCTCGTAAGTCATCCAGAACGATTTCGGGTACATGAAGGTTTTGTAGTAGAACCCCGGCGGCATCATGCTGCCACCAACCTTGCCAAGGATGCCCATGACGTCGTTGTTGACGTTCGGCCAGCCGTTGGTGCTGGTGGCTACAAGACCGGCGTACAGCGCCTGCTGGGTGGCACGCACGTTGGGGATCTGGGTGGCTTCGCTGGAGCCGATCTGCAGGATCGCGTTCGGCTCTTCGGTACCGGCGGCGATGATGCCGCGCGGACGCGAGTACTTGAAGCTGCGGCCAACGATGTCGACGCCGTTGGCCAGCAACGCGGCGGCCAGGCTGTCACCGGCATAACCCTGGTAGGTCTTGCCGTTGAAGGTGAAGTTCAGGACCTTGCTGCGGTCGACACGGCCGCCGCTGGCGAGGCGATAGGTCTGGCTCATACTTTTTCCCCTTGGCCTTTGACGGTCGACGGTGCGCAGGTTGGCTTGCCGCCTTCGGTCACTTGCGGCTTCTCGCCAATCTTGTAGGTTTCCAGAATTTCGTAGGTCACGGTGTTACGGGTGACGTTGAAGTACTGGCGGCAGCCGGCAACGTGGTCCCACAGTTCATGGTGGATACCGCGCGGGTTGTCACGGTAGAACATGTAGGTACCCCACTCCTCGTCGGAGCAGGCGGCAGGGTCCAGCGGGCGGGCGATGTGTGCCTGGCCAGAGGCGTGGAACTCTTCTTCGGAGCGCAGCTCGCCGCAGTGGGGACAGAAAATATGCAACATGACGGTGTCTCCGGTTAGTGGGCGACGGCGGCGGCGCCGTGTTCGTCGATCAGTGCGCCGTTGTAGAAACGGTCCATGGAGAACGGCGCCGCCAGTGGGTGCATTTCGCCCTTGGCCAGGCTCGCGGCGAAGACGTTGCCCGAACCCGGGGTCGCCTTGAAGCCGCCAGTACCCCAACCGCAGTTGAAGAACATGTTCTTGACCGGGGTCTTGGTGATGATCGGGCAAGCGTCCGGCGAGGTGTCGACGATGCCGCCCCACTGGCGGTTCATGCGTACGCGCGAGAGGTTGGGGAACATCTCGACGATGGCCTGCAGGGTGTGCTCGATCACCGGGTACGAACCGCGCTGGCCGTAGCCGACCCAGCCGTCGATACCGGCACCGATCACCAGGTCGCCCTTGTCGGACTGGCTGATGTAGCCGTGCACGGCGTTGGACATGATCACGCTGTCGATGATCGGCTTGATAGGCTCGGAGACCAGCGCTTGCAGCGGGTGCGACTCCAGCGGCAGGCGGAAGCCGGCCAGCTTGGCCATGTGCCCGGAGTTACCGGCGGTGACCACGCCTACGCGCTTGGCGCCGATGAAGCCTTTGTTGGTTTCAACACCGATGACCGCGCCGTTTTCCTTGCGAAAGCCAATTACTTCGGTCTGCTGGATGAGGTCGACACCCAAGGCGTCGGCGGCACGGGCATAGCCCCAGGCCACGGCGTCGTGACGAGCCACGCCACCACGGCGCTGAACGGTCGCGCCGAGGATCGGGTAACGGGTGTTCTTCGAGCAGTCCAGGTACGGGATTTCAGCCGCGACCTGGGCGGTGTTCAGCAGTTCGCCATCGACGCCGTTGAGGCGGTTGGCGCTGACGCGGCGCTCGGAGTCACGAATGTCCTGCAGGGTGTGGCACAGGTTGTAGACGCCACGCTGGGAGAACATCACGTTGTAGTTGATGTCCTGGGACAGCCCTTCCCACAGCTTCATGGCGTGCTCATAGAGCTGCGCCGATTCGTCCCACAGATAGTTGGAACGCACGATGGTCGTGTTACGGGCAGTGTTGCCGCCGCCCAGGTAGCCCTTTTCGATTACTGCGACGTTGGTGATGCCGTGCTCTTTGGCCAGGTAGTAGGCCGTGGCCAGACCATGGCCGCCACCGCCGACGATAACCACGTCGTAAACCTTTTTAGGGGTTGGCGTGCGCCACATGCGCTGCCAGTTCTCGTGGTGGCTGAGGGAGTGTTTGAAGAGGCCGAAGCCCGAGTAGCGTTGCATGGTCGTTTACTCCACTCAGCGGTAAACAGGGAAATCTGCGCACAGCGCCGCGACGTTCTTCGCCACATCGGCTTCGACGTCTGCGTCACCGAGGTTGTCGAGGATGTCGCAGATCCAGCCGGCCAGGGCCACGCACTGCGCAACCTTGAAGCCACGGGTGGTCACGGCCGGGGTGCCGATGCGCAGGCCCGAGGTGACGAACGGCGACTGTGGGTCGTTCGGCACGGCGTTCTTGTTGACGGTGATGTGCGCGCGGCCCAGGGCGGCGTCGGCGTCTTTGCCGGTGAGCCCCTGGCGAATCAGGCTGACCAGGAACAGGTGGTTGTCGGTACCGTCGGACACCACGTCGTAGCCACGGTCGATGAACACCTGAGCCATGGCCTGGGCGTTTTCGATCACTTGCTTCTGGTACACCTTGAACTCAGGCTCCAGCGCTTCCTTGAAGCACACCGCCTTGGCGGCGATCACGTGCATCAGCGGGCCACCCTGGGCGCCCGGGAATACGGCGGCGTTGAGCTTTTTCTCGATCTCTTCGTTGGACTTGGCCAGGATCAGGCCACCACGTGGGCCGCGCAGGGTCTTGTGGGTGGTGGTGGTGACCACGTCGGCGAACGGGATCGGGTTCGGGTACAGGCCAGCGGCAACCAGGCCGGCAACGTGGGCCATGTCGACGAACAGCAGCGCCCCGACCTTGTCGGCGATGGCGCGGAAGCGTGGGAAGTCGAGGGTCTTGGAGTAGGCCGAGAAGCCGGCAACGATCATCTTCGGCTTGTGCTCGACCGCCAGGCGCTCGACTTCGTCGTAGTCGATCAGGCCGGTGTCGGTGTTGATGCCGTATTGCACAGCGTTGTACAGCTTGCCCGAGGACGACACCTTGGCGCCGTGGGTCAGGTGGCCGCCGTGGGCCAGGCTCATGCCCAGGATGGTGTCACCGGCCTGCAGCAGGGCCAGGTACACCGCGCCGTTGGCCGACGAGCCGGAGTGTGGCTGGACGTTGGCGTAGTCGGCGCCGAACAGCTGCTTGGCGCGCTCGATGGCCAGTGCCTCGACTTTGTCCACATGCTCGCAGCCACCGTAGTAGCGCTTGCCCGGGTAGCCTTCGGCGTACTTGTTGGTCAGGCCGCTGCCTTGGGCCTGCATCACACGCTTGGAGGTGTAGTTCTCCGAGGCGATCAGCTCGATGTGGTCTTCCTGGCGCTGTTCTTCGGCATTCATCGCCGCCAGCAGTGCATCGTCATAACCCTGGATCTGGTCTTGCTTGCTGAACATCGTGTATCTCCCGGCAGCGATCGTTTTTGTCGTAGAGCACTGTGGCCCTTTGTGGCGATGTTATGACTGGCCGGGGCAGGTCAGATGCCTGCGCACGCCTTGCAATGGCGCGTTTACGACATTCGTTTTGCACTGGGCTCTCTGACCCCATCGCCGGCAAGCCAGCTCCCACAGAAAATGCGCTGCCCTCAGGCCTTGTGGAGCGCCTGTGGGAGCTGGCTTGCCGGCGATAGGGCCTGTACAGGCAAAGCTGAAACCAACCGATGCACCGCTTGTATAGGCAACCGCTGAATCGATGGTTTAGAGTGCTGTTCTGCGTCGTTCACAGGACAGGGTCATGACCGATAAGAGCCAACAATTCGCCAGCGACAACTATTCCGGCATCTGCCCCGAAGCCTGGGCTGCCATGGAAAAGGCCAACCACGGCCACGACCGCGCCTACGGCGACGACCAGTGGACCGAGCGCGCCGCGCAGTACTTCCGCGAGCTGTTCGAAACCGACTGCGAGGTGTTCTTCGCCTTCAACGGCACCGCCGCCAACTCGCTGGCCCTGGCCTCGCTGTGCCAGAGCTACCACAGCGTGATCTGCTCCGAGACCGCTCACGTCGAAACCGATGAATGCGGCGCGCCGGAGTTCTTCTCCAACGGTTCCAAGCTGCTGACCGCGCCCAGCGTCAACGGCAAGCTGACACCCGAATCCATCCGCGAAGTGGCGCTCAAGCGCCAGGACATCCACTACCCCAAACCGCGTGTGGTCACCCTTACCCAGGCCACCGAGGTGGGTACCGTCTATCGCCCCGATGAGCTGAAGGCGATCAGCGCCACCTGCAAGGAGCTTGGCCTGAACCTGCACATGGACGGCGCGCGCTTTACCAATGCCTGCGCGTTTCTCGGTTGCAGCCCGGCCGAGCTGACCTGGAAGGCCGGTGTCGACGTGTTGTGCTTTGGCGGCACCAAGAACGGCATGGCGGTGGGTGAGGCGATTCTGTTCTTCAACCGCCAGCTGGCTGAGGACTTCGACTACCGCTGTAAGCAGGCTGGGCAGTTGGCGTCGAAGATGCGCTTTTTGTCGGCGCCGTGGGTAGGGCTGCTCGAAGATGGCGCCTGGCTGCGCCATGGCAACCATGCCAACCATTGCGCGCAGTTGCTCGCCTCGCTGGTGAGTGATCTGCCGGGCGTGGAGCTGATGTTCCCGGTAGAGGCCAACGGGGTGTTCCTGCAGATGCCTGAGCAGGCCATTGAAGCGCTGCGCGGCAAGGGCTGGCGGTTCTATACCTTTATTGGCAGCGGTGGGGCGCGGTTCATGTGCTCGTGGGATACCGAGGAAGAGCGGGTGCGTGAGCTGGCGGCGGATATCCGCAGCATCATTACTGCCTGACAGATTGCTGGGGCTGCTCCGCAGCCCAGTGGCGCGGCTCCCACAGGGCTTGAATCCTGTGCGGTCGGTGTGGGAGCTGGCTTGCCGGCGATGGGCTGCGCAGCAGCCCCGACTATCTAAAGCCTGAACCCACCCATCTGCCGCGCCAAGTCATCGGCCAAGCCACGCAAAGCCTGGCATTCCTCCCGGCACCCCTGCACTTCTGCCGCCGTCTCCCGCGCCAGGTCGGAAATGCCCTGCACCGTCCGGTTGATCTCCTCGGTCACCGCCGACTGCTCCTCGGTCGCCGTGGCCACCTGATGGTTCATGTCGCTGATGTGTTCCACCTGATCGGTAATCGCGCCCAGCGACGCCCCGGTGCGCTGGCTCGACTCCACCCCGCTGCCGGTCGCCTGCTGCCCCGCCTGCATCGAACTCACCGCCGAGCCTGCGCCCTGTTTCAAGCGCTGGATCATCTGCTGCACTTCATCGGTGGACAGCTGCGTGCGCCGCGCCAGCGTTCGCACTTCGTCAGCCACCACCGCAAACCCGCGACCCATCTCCCCGGCACGCGCGGCCTCGATGGCGGCGTTCAGCGCCAGCAGGTTGGTCTGCTCGGAAATACTACGAATTACCGCCAATACTTCATCGATAGAGGCGACTTCATCTGCCAACTGGCTTACCGCATCGGCGGCCTTGCCGATATCCCCGGACATGCCTTCGATACCCTGGATCGAACGCCGCACTACCTCGCGCGCCTGCAGCGCCTCATCACGTGCCGACTGTGATGCCTGAGCCGCCTCGCCAGCATTGCGGGCGATGTCCTGCACGGTCAGGCCCATTTCATGTACGGCGGTGGCGACCATTTCGGTCATTTCCTGCTGCCGCCCGGAACGCTCTGCGGTGTTGTCCACAACCTGAGTCACCTGCTCCACGGCACGGTGCAGCCGGTCAGAGGTACTCAACACTTCACTGATCAGGCTGCGCTGGCTGTCGAGGAAGCGGTTGAAACCACGGGCCAGGTCGCCCAGTTCATCCTGACGTGCATCATCCAGCCGGTGGCTGAGGTCACCCGCGCCGCTGCCGATCTGCACCAGCGCAGCGGTGACACGGCGTAACGGCCTCACCAGGCCACGGGCCAGAAGCACCACCAGCAGCAGCGACACCAAAGCCACGACACCACCGACCAGACTGGTCAGCCACACCGCCTGATGCATCTGTGCGTAGATTTCCGACTCCGGCACCTCGGCCACCAGGGTCCAGTCAAGATCGCGCAAAGGCAGGCCAAGCGCCAGGAAGGGCTCGCCATCTCGGCTGAAACGGCTACTGCGCAGGCCTTCACCGCCGGTCATCACGGCCTTGGCCGCATCCGCACCAAGCTGCTCGGTGAGTTGGCGCTTGCCGCTGAAGGCGTTGTCCGGGTGAACCTGGATCAAGCCATCGTTACGCACCAGAAAAACCTTGCCGTGCTCGCCGAAGCTGAAGTCGTGAATCAGCCTGGACAGCTCGGTCATCAGCAGACCCATGCCAGCCACGCCGACAAGCTGGCCGTTTTTTTCCACGCGGTAGTCGATGAACAGCGCCAGCTCACCGGTGGCACCGTCGATGTCGATGTTGATCAGGCGCTCGGCGCCGCTGTCGATGTAGCCATAGAACCACTTGTCTTTGGGGTTACTGCGGCTGAGGGTGCGATCCAGGCCGTTCTCGTTGTAGTAGTGACCGGTTCCGGTCGACACAAACAGCGTGGTGAAGGCGTGATTGCGCTGCTTGGCAGCTTGCAGGTATTCGAGAAAATGAGGGGCCTGGGCGGGGTCTTCACCGGTCGCAAGCCAGTCGCGCAGCAGGGTATTGCCGGCAATGTCCGCCGCCGCCGTGAGCGGCTGGCCGAGCATGCGCTCGATGTCGTTGCGGATAGCTTCGATGCTGGCCGGGAGCGCGGTGTCGACCAGGTAGCGCTCGGTAAGGCGGTTGAGCGCCACGGTGAAGATGATGACCACCACCAGGATGCTCGCCAGCAGGGCGGCGCCCATGCTGGTGATCAACTGCCACTGGATGCTTCTACGCCAGATACCCATGCCCTACTCCCCGCACATTATTGTTGTGCGGAAAGTGTATACACTTGCGTATCCAGTTAATCCAGTGATCTAAGACAATCAGGCGCGCCCTGTAGGAGCGGGTTCGGCGCACCGATGAACCCGCTCCCACAGGCGCCCCCGGCTATCGATCAGGACTCTGCGATGGTCCGAACGATGGCATCGACGGTAGCGTCGATCTGCGCCTGGGTGCGCTCAAGCGTCTTGCGGTGTTCATTCTGCAGGTCAACCTGCTTGGAACACAGGTTCAGAGCGGCCAGCACCAGCAGCTTGTCGCCGATCAAGGTCGGATACTGGCGCTTGGTTTCGTTCAAGGCGGTGTTGAGCATCCGCACCGCCTGGGCAAGCGTCTCTTCCTGGCCTTCGGGTGCCTTGATCGAATAATCGATGCCGAGGATCGACACCACATTGATCGGCTGCTCTTGCAGTCTCATGCGCCGACGACACCCGCGCTGGCACGCTCAACCAGAGCCTGGATGCGTGCAGCGGTAGCACCGTTCTTTTCTTCCTGCTCCATCAGCGACAGCTGCAGGGTTTCGTTTTCTTCCTTGGCCTGGGCCAGTTCCTGGCCAAGGGCGGAGTTCTGCTCGGTGAGTTGAGCGTTTTTCTGCATCAGGTCGCTGACCAGTTGCTCGATTTGATTCAGGGATGCTTCCAGCATGGGTCTATCTCAGGTTGTTGCGAGGGGCGCACACGATAAAGAAAAGTACGGCCCATCGCCATTAAATATCAGATTCATAAGGTGTCTAACCCGCAGATTGACAGGGTATCTGCCCCCTTGTTCCGATCTGGGTCAACCGCCGGTCAGGAAAAAGATAGCCACCTCACAAAATTGACCCTGTCGCACTCAAGACTCACCGGTCACGACCGATAGCCCGGCAAGTCTTGTTTTGTCGCACTTTTGCGCACTCTTTCTCCCTTGCCTGGATCCTCCCCTCCATGTCTCTACGCAACATGAATATCGCCCCGCGCGCGTTGCTCGGCTTTGCGCTCATCGGCGTGCTGATGCTCGGCCTCGGTATCTTCTCGCTGATACAAATGGGCAACATTCGCCAGGCCGGCGTCGCCATCGAACAGGTCAGCGTGCCGAGTATCAAGATTCTCGACGAACTCACCGCGCTGAACCTGCGCATGCGCACCCTTTCCTACCGCCTGCTGCTCAACCGCGAGCCAGAGACCCAGCGCGATACCCTCAACCTGCTGGATCAGCGCAACACCCAGATCGACCGAGCGCGCCAGGCTTACCTGCCGATGATCGGTGCCGCCGACGAGCAGGCCGCGTTCGACCAGTACGGCCAATTGCTCAGCCAGTACCGCCAGCTGGAATCGCGCATGCGCAGCCTGAGCCAGGCCGACCGCCTTGATGAGCTGCGCGACCTGCTGAACCGCGACCTGCTGGCCAACTCCGAGCAGATCAACAAGGTCATGGACACCCTGGTGCGCATCAACACCGACCAGACCCGCGCCACCAACGCGAAAGCCGCCAGCCAGTATGCCGCCGCCTTCGCCCTGGTGATCGGGCTGCTGATTGCAGCCACGGTGCTGACCTTCCTTTGCGCATTCCTGCTGACGCGCAGCATCGTCAGGCCCATTGAAGAGGCACTGAAGTCGGCCGAACAGGTTGCCGACGGTGACCTGACCCACGTCATTCGCGCCGAAGGTACCGACGAAGCCGCCCGACTGCTGCGCGCCATGGCCCGCATGCAGGACAAGCTGCGCGACACCTTGCAACAGATCGCCGGTTCCGCCACCCAGTTGGCGTCGGCTGCCGAAGAGCTGAATGCAGTCACTGATGAAAGTGCCCGTGGCCTGCAACAACAGAACAACGAAATCGAACAGGCAGCCACGGCCGTTACGGAAATGACCAGTGCGGTGGAAGAAGTGGCACGTAATGCCGTAAGCACCTCCGAAGCGTCCAGTGAAGCCAGCCGCTCGACCGGTGACGGTCGTGACCTGGTGATGGAAACCGTGGGCGCCATCGAGCGCATGAGTGGTGATGTGCAAGCCACTGCCAAGCTGATCACCCACCTGGCCGAGCAGTCGCGTGATATCGGCAAGGTGCTGGACGTGATCCGTGGCTTGGCCGATCAAACCAACCTGCTGGCGCTTAACGCTGCTATCGAAGCCGCGCGTGCGGGTGAGGCGGGCCGTGGTTTTGCCGTAGTGGCCGATGAAGTGCGGGCGCTGGCCCACCGTACCCAGCAGTCGACCAGCGAAATCGAGCGGATGATCGGCAGTATTCAGGGCGGTACTGAGGAAGCGGTGGAGTCGATGCGCACCAGCACCGAACGCGCCGAATCGACGCTGAACATCGCCCGTGGTGCGGGCATGGCGCTGGATACCATTGCCGGTGCCGTGGCGCAGATCAACGAGCGTAACCTGGTGATCGCCAGCGCGGCAGAAGAACAGGCCCAAGTGGCGCGGGAGGTGGACCGCAACCTGGTGAATATCAATGACCTGTCGGTGCAGAGTGCTACCGGGGCGCATCAGACCAGCGCGGCTAGCGCCGAGCTGTCGCGTCTGGCTGTTGACCTTAATGGTCTGGTAGCCCGTTTCCGTACCTGACTTCTAAAAGCCGGGGCCGCTTTGCGGCCCATCGCCGGCAAGCCAGCTCCCACACCGACCGCGCAACTCTCCTGGCTTGTGCAGTACCTGTGGGAGCCGCGCTTGTCGTGGCGACGAACCGCGTCGATGGGCTGCGAAGCAGCCCCAGCAACTTCAGATCAGTAATCGATCCGCACATCCCCTTTCGGCACACTGCAGCACGACAGGATGTAGCCCTCGGCTTCGTCCTCTTCGGTAATGCCGCCGTTGTGGTCCATTTCCACCTCGCCGCCCAGCTTCAGAACCTTGCACGTACCGCAAATGCCCATGCCGCACGCTTTCGGGATCATCAGCCCGACCTTGGCCGCCGCCGCATGCACGGTCTCGCCCGGGGCGATGCGAATGCTCTTCTCGCTGCCGATGAACTCCACCAGGTTCAGGTCGGAAACATCCAGCTCCGGCGCATCGGCCGCCTGCTCGGCATGCTCAACCGCATCGGCCTTGGCCTCCGCCGGGGTCGCACCGAACGATTCTTCGTGATAATTCTTCATGTCGAAGCCGACCGCCTCGAGCATGCGCTTGACCGCTGTCATGTACGGCGTCGGGCCGCAGCAGAACACCACACGCTCCATGTAGTCCGGCGCGATCAGCTCCATCAACCGCTGGTTCAGGTAACCGCGATAGCCGGCCCACGGCTCGCCCAGCCCATGCTTCTCGCAAATGATGTGCAGGCTGAAGTTGGGAATGCGCGAGGCCATCTGTTCCAGCTCGCGGTGGTAGATGATGTCCTTCGGCGAACGCGCACTGTGCACGAACACCATGTCGACATTGGCGTTGGTGTCGTAGAACCACCGCGCCATCGACATGACCGGGGTGATACCGACACCACCGGACAGGTACAACGCCTTGCCGGCCGGGAAGTCGATGGCGTTGAACAACCCCACCGGGCCATGCACTGGCAGCTCGGCGCCCTCGTGCATGGTGTCGTGCAGGAAGTTGGACACCTGGCCGCCCGGCACGCGCTTGACGGTGATCGAGAAGCTGTAGGGCACCGACGGCGAACTGGAGATGGTGTACGAGCGCATCACCGGCTTGCCTTCGATTTCCAGCTCGAGGGTGACGAACTGCCCCGGCTTGAAGAAGAACATGATCGGCTGGTCTGCCATGAAGCAGAAGGTGCGCACGTCCCAGGTCTCCTGGATGACCTTGACGCAGCGCACGATGTGGCGGCCGTTGGCCCAGGTCTGGGTGGTGACCGGATTGAGGAAGGTATCGGACATGTTCATCTCCAGCGGCCGACTATGGCCCTTTTCATGGCTCCGATAATGCTCAACCCGTGAGCGACGTACATTCCTGCCAGCGACATCGGCGTGCTTATCGCGACCAGCCCCGCAATACAAGGGCTGGGGCGTCGTTATTCAAATCGGCCATGTCGTCCATGGATACGGTTCGCGGCGTCTTCGGACGCACACTCCACGGCAAAACAACTAGCTGCTTTTCAAGAGCAACCTTGCGGCACCACAACAACGATTAGCCACCTTTTGCCGGCCGCACACGGCCCCGAGGAATACACGATGGACGTCACCGCAACCCTGAGCCTGGGCGATCCACTGGAACCTGCACGCAAGGCCACCGCCGAGATGTTGCAGACCCGCGAGCGCACCTACTCGCTGCCCCAGCCTTTCTACACCGACGAGCGTCTGTTCCAGATCGACATGCAGGAGATCTTCCAGAAAGAATGGCTGATCGCCGGCATGACTTGCGAAATCCCGGCAAAAGGCAACTACATCACCCTGCAGATCGGCAAGAACCCGATCCTGGTGGTGCGCGGTGCCGAAGGCAAGGTGCATGCCTTCCACAACGTATGCCGCCACCGCGGTTCGCGGCTGTGCGTGAGCGACAAGGGCAAAGTGGCCAAGCTGGTCTGCCACTACCACCAGTGGACCTATGAGCTGGACGGCCGCCTGCTGTTCGCCGGCACCGAAATGGGCGCCGACTTCGACATGAAGGAATACGGCCTGAAACCGGTACACGTGAAGGTTTCCGGCGGATACATCTTCATCAGCCTGGCGGAAAACCCGCCTGCCATCGACGAGTTCCTGGGCACCCTCGAGCACTACATGGAACCGTACGACATGGAGAACACCAAGGTGGCCGTGCACACCACCCTGATGGAAAAGGCCAACTGGAAACTGGTGCTGGAAAACAACCGCGAGTGCTACCACTGCAGCGGTTCGCACCCGGAACTGCTGCAAACCCTGCTGGAGTGGGACGACACCAACGACCCGCGCGCCAGCCAGGAATTCAAGGACCACGTGGCCAGCTCTGCCGCCGCCTGGGAAGCCGAGAAAATCCCTTACCTGCACAAAAGCCACGGCCTGCGTAACCGCATCGTGCGCATGCCGCTGCTCAAGGGCACCGTGTCGATGACCATGGACGGCAAGCAGGCCTGCCAGAAGCTGATGGGCCGCATCAAGAACCCGGACCTGGGTTCGATGCGCATCCTGCACCTGCCGCACTCGTGGAACCACTGCATGGGTGACCACATCATCGTCTTCACCGTGTGGCCGATCAGCGCCCAGGAAACCATGGTCACCACCAAGTGGCTGGTGCACAAGGATGCCGTGGAAGGCGTGGACTACGACCCTGAGCGCATGCGCAAAGTGTGGGACGCTACCAACGACCAGGACCGTCGCCTGGCGGAAGAGAACCAGCGCGGGATCAACTCTACCGCTTACCAGCCGGGCCCGTACTCGAAGACTTACGAGTTTGGTGTGGTCAACTTCATTGACTGGTATAGCCAGCGGGTTCTTGAGAACCTGGGGGCGGAGCCGGCACCTTATCTGAAGGAAGTGCAGGCGCAGTAATCAATGATGAACCGGGCAGGCAAGCGATTGGTTGCCCGGTTCTTGACTTCATGCATGAACGTTTGGCCGCACCGAGTCGCCACGAATCTTCTGCACAACATCCCAGCCTATCGTCAGCACCGGAGTGACTCCTGACAGAATTCCCACTGTTTCCATGACCACACCGGGTATCTCGGCCGGATTCTGCGTCAAGTAGGCCCCCACCTCAGTCGCGTGATGCTGGATGTTCAATGAACGCTCCGTGATACCGAGGCTTGTTGCCGCCGCCCCTATCACGACACTGTCGGTTACGGACGGCATCGATGGTCCCCCCTGCTCACTCCAGACAACAGCAGCGGCAGCAACTTTCAAAGTCCCCTTGTGAGTCTTGGCCCATACCTGGAATTGCTTGGCAAAAGAAATCGAAGAACCAGCCTCCCCCCTACGTTGAACGACCAGGTTGAACGCAGACAAGACGCCGTCGACAATATTCAGTGCACCTTCTAACAAACCGGTCAGGAAAATCGCATTAGGCATGGAGAATCCGCCATTGCGATCGACCCGATTAATTGGATCACCTGTGCAATAGGTATAGGTATTGATCCCACCCATACCGAACGGGCTCAGCGCATCGGCACCATGGAATCTCATGAGTATCGGGTTATAGGTGCGATGGCCATTGCCAAGATGATAGTGGCCTGTCATTGAGTCGCGGTACTCTCCGCAGAATGCCAAGCGTGACCCAGATAGCCCATTAGAGGCGCCATATGCGGTGAAACCACGTGGATGGCCGTGCCGAATCATAGGCGAGTAGCCTCGATGGACCCTGTGGAGTTCCTTCTGACTTTTTTGAGCGCTGCAGCAGGTGATGGTGATGATGATGAGGAATCCATGTTTATGTTAACCACTCTCGGATTGATATTGATCACGACAGATCCAGAAGCTTGCTGAGAAGGCGACACCTGTACCTGCTCACCCAACTGTGCATAACCGGTCATAAGACGCATATTCTGCCACGCTGCGTCAGCAGCCCCCCTGAAGCCGCCGGTCAGGTTGCTGGCGATTGTTACGGCAGACTTGGCAATGGAAGTTACGTTGCCAACACTCATCATGCCTAAAGCGACGGGTTGCAGCCTTTCCGAGCCAGTGAATAATAAAGTCGTTCCCGTCAGTACCAGCGCCGACTCAACCAAGAGTTGCCAATTGCCCCAAAGTCCGGAGCGGTTCTGAATTCTGCTCGTCAACGCGGCAATATTCAGACCGGTATAGGCAGCAACTGTCGTCGCTCTGGTAACTTCGATGGAGGTCAGCACTTCCCAGAATCTACCTGATGGGTCGATTCTGTTGATGGGGTCTCCAGCACAGTAGGCATACTTATTGATTCCGCCCCGGCCGAAGGGGCTCAACCGATCGGGATTGAGAAAACGCATCAGAGAGGGGCTATAGAGCCTGTACCCGTTGCCAAGGTGGTAACAGGCCGTCACCTGGTCATGACGCTCGCTTGCGAACGCTGGCAGAGGACCAGGGCCAGATGGCGAGTGCCCATAACAGGTGTACGTCCTTTCAGAGGATCTTTGATCGCGTGATCCCGTATTCACCGAGCGCTGCGCATCTGTAATGAGTGAGGAGGCTCGCGTCATCTGTTAGTGCTCTGACACAGGATTTTGAAGACGACATTAACGCTGACCGACAGGCTCAGATACTGGTAAAACTGATAGGCCCACCAGCCCGATTTTTTCCTTCCATCGCCTACCTGCGCAGATCAAGGCGTGGCTTGTACCCACAACTTATCCACATGTTTGTATGGTACAGCGGGGACAGCATCACAGTTCCAATGCATTCAGTCGCTAATGCTCATAATTTGCTCAATAGCTTCAAGCCCATGAGCCCCGGGCCTCACAGGCGAGCACGAACATGTTACCCACAGGCTGGCCAACAGCAATTGTGGGAAACCTGAAAAAGCACCACCGCTGACCGAGGGGAGATTGATTGTTTTTTGATCAAACCAATGAAGCCCGCAAACCACGCGGCCTCCAGCGAAGCACAAACACTTTATCCACACCTTGGCGAACAGATTCGGTGGGCAAAACAGAGGCGCACCCGACATTTGTGCCAGTATCGTGAAATGAAGAAAAGTGATGGGGTAATGACCACTACTTTGGCATTACTCAGAAGTGACTTATGCACAGCGCCAAGAGGGAACCGTAAAGTGGTTCGATGGAGGGCGGGGGATTGGGGCTACTGGGCGTTCAATGTGGCCAGCGGGCATCATTAGCCTGTCAGGGCCAATCACCGGCAAGCCAGCTCCCACAGGTATTGCACTGACCCCGGAGGCAGTGGTGACCCTGTGAGAGCTGGCTTGCCGGCGTTGAGGCCGGTACAAGTGTCAGCGGAGCACGCCCTCTTCCACCAACAGCTTGAGAATCGCCTCGGCGCCTTCCTGTGGAGAAACATCCTTCAGCACCTTGCCGCCGCCGCCACTGGCCTTGGCCGTCGCCGCCTTCATCCGGTCAGCACCGCTCTTGGCCTTGATCACCTTCAACCGCTTGGGCCGAGGACGGGCCGGTTGCAACTCGGCATCGGCCAACAGCTCGTCGTCGACTATGGCCACATTGCGCGCCGCCAGCACTCCCCGGCGTGCGGGGCCGAAGGCGCTCTGACGCGGTTTCGGCGCAGCGTTATCCACAGTCGCCAGCAACGGCAGGCGCACTTTCAACCGACGCCGCTGACCACGCGGCAGCGCCTGCAATACCTGGGCGGTGCCGTTGTCGATCGACTCCACCTCGGCCAACCCTACAATCAACGGCCAACCGAGTTTTTCAGCCAGCAGGAACGGCAACATGCCCGACCCCTCGCCCGTTTCCGCCTGGCTCCCGGTGAGCACCAGTTGCGCGCCGGCATCGCGCAGGTAATCGCCCAGCACACCCAGCACATCGGCGCCGGCCGGCTGCTCCAGCACATCCAGATGGTCCAGCCCCATGCCCAGGTAGGCACGCAGCGCCTCTTCCTGCGGGTCGCCGGCATGCACCACCTGCAAGTTATCCCCAGCCAGTTGCAAGCCCAGTTCGACGGCGCGAGCATCCTGCTCGGCGCGGCGAGCGCGACCGGAGCTTGGGTGGGCACCGATGGAAACCAGGCTGATCACTTTCGTACTCATGCTCGTGCCCTTATGCCGCGTCGCGCTGGCCGCCGCTGCGGTAGTTGTCCACAGCTTCGATCAGTGCCTTGAGAATCGCCGAGCTGTCGCCAATCACCGACAGGTCAGCCCGTTTGATCATGTCGCAGCCCGGGTCCATATTGATCGCCACCACCTTGTCGCAGGCGCCAATGCCCTGCAGGTGCTGGATCGCCCCCGAGATACCCACAGCCACGTAGACCCGCGCGGTCACCCAGGTACCGGTCGCACCCACCTGGCGGTTGCGCGGCATGAAGCCGTCGTCCACCGCCACCCGCGAGGCGCCTTCTGTGGCGCCCAGCGTCGCAGTCGCCTGGTGGTACAGGTCCCAGTCCTTGACCCCGTTGCCGCCCGAGACGATGAACTCGGCCTCGGCCATGGCAATGGTGGCCGGGTCCACGGCCACCGAACCAAGGTCTTCGATGCGCGACAGGCTGCGCGCCACGCTTGTGGACAACTCCACCGGCAAGGCTTCGTGACGGGTTTCGCTGACCGGTTCGGCGCACTCAGCCGCCGCCAGGATCAGACGCGGCACGGCGCGTTGCAGGTCTTGCTGGCCAGCGCCAGCGCGGCCTACGCACTGGCCATCCTTGACTTGCCATACCCGCGTGGCCGGGCGCTCGCCCAGCGCTGCGCCGAGGCGCCGGCCCAGTTCGCCGCCGCCGGTGCGGCTGTCTGGCAGCAACCAGTGGCGTGGCGTGAACTGGTTATCCACAGCCCGCAGGCCCTGTACCAGCTGCTCCGGTACATAACCTTCGAAGGCCTCCCCTTCGATGACCAACAGCCTGTCGACGCCGGCTGTGGAAAAGTTGTTTTCCTTGTGTTCGCCAAACACCACCGCCAGCACAGCACCGTCGCTGCCAGCCAGGCTGTGAGCCAGGCCCAGCAGGTCGCGGTCGTGGCTGCTCAGGCGGCCACCGACCATGTCCGGCACCACGGCAATGTAGAACGCCGGCTCCGGCACCTGGTGCAGCGGCAGCTTGACCTCGGTCGCCGCCGTACGCCGCCCGCCCACACCGGTGCCCTGCTGGGCGCCGCTGCGGTCGATGCGCTTGATGCCCGCGGGGCCGATAAAGCCTGCGGCAATCGCATGGGGGTTCTTGCGGATGAGGCCATTGGGCCCCATCCAGCTGGTCTGCTGTGTCTGCATGGCCGCGTGCAGCGGGTGCAGGCGGTTACGGGCGATCCACTCGGCGCGTGGGTCGCGGCGGATAATGTCGCTCATCAGTGCACCTCCGCAGGTTCACGTTTGGCCGTTTGCGGCTTTGCGGTGGCAGGCGCGTCCTCTTCGATCAGCACGTCAGCCACCAACTCTGCCAAGTCCTTGATCTGTGGGCGCGGTTCGACCACGCCTTCGAGCATCGCAGTGCACTGCGGGCAACCCACGGCCACCAGTTCGGCCTCGGTTTCGCGGATGTCGTCCATGCGCATGTCCGGAATCCGCTGCTTGCCGGGGATGTCAGTGATCGGCGCACCGCCGCCACCGCCGCAGCAGCGGGAACGGAAGCCCGAGCGCTGCATTTCGCGCACTTCGATACCGAGTGCCTTGAGGACTTCGCGCGGTGCTTCGTACTCGCCGTTGTAACGACCCAGGTAGCACGGGTCGTGGTAGGTGACACTGCCGCCCTTGTGCTGACCGAGGTTGAGTTTTTTCGCGGCGATCAGCTCGGCGATGTAGGTGCTGTGGTGCTGCACCTGGTAGTCACCGCCCAGCTCGCCGTACTCGTTCTTCAGCACGTGGAAGCTGTGCGGGTCACAGGTGACGATGCGCTGGAACTTGTACTTGGCCAGGGTCTGGATATTGCGCTTGGCCAGCTGCTGGAAGGTCGCTTCGTCGCCGAGGCGGCGTGCCACGTCGCCGCTGTCGCGCTCTTCCAGACCGAGCACGGCAAAGTCCACGCCCGAGGCCTTCAGCACCTTGACGAACGAGCGCAGGGTGCGCTGGTTACGCATGTCGAAGGCACCGTCACCCACCCAGAACAGCACCTCGGTGGTGTTCACCTCGGACAGCAGTTGCAGGTTGAGGTCGGCGGCCCAGTTCATCCGCCCGCCAGGGGCGAAGCCGCCGGGGTTGTCGGTGGCGATCAGGTTGTCCAGCACCTCGGCGCCCTTGTTCGGGGTCGCGCCTTTTTCCAGGGTGAGGTGGCGGCGCATGTCGACGATGGCATCGACGTGCTCGATCATCATCGGGCATTCCTCGACGCAGGCACGGCAGGTGGTGCACGACCACAGCGTTTCGGCGTCGACCAGGCCATTGACGATCGGCTGGTGCGGGTGCCCGCCGTGCTCGCCGACTGGCTTGCCCGGGTACGGGCTGCCGGCGAACTTGGCATCGGTGCCACCGGCCAGGCCGATGACCATGTCCTGGATGAGTTTTTTCGGGTTCAGCGGCTGGCCGGCGGCAAATGCCGGGCACATCGCTTCACATTTACCGCACTGCACGCAGGCATCGAAGCCCAGCAGCTGGTTCCAGGTGAAGTCCACCGGTTTTTCCACGCCCAGCGGCGCGTTCGGGTCTTCCAGGTCCAGCGGTTTCAGGCCGGTGGAACGGCCACCGCCGAAGCGCTCGGCGCGGCGGTGCCAGGCCAGGTGCAGGGCACCGGCGAAGGCGTGTTTCATCGGGCCGCCCCAGGTCATGCCGAAGAACAGCTCCGATACGCCCCACAGCACGCCCAGGCCAAGGATACCGACCATGACCCAGCCGCCGGTGTTCGCGGGCAGGATGCCGGCGACCGGCAAGGTGGCAATGAAGAAGCTCACGGCGAATGCCAGCAGGCTTTTCGGCAAGCGCATCCATGGGCCCTTGGACAGGCGCGAGGGCGGGTTGAGGCGGCGCTTGAAGACGAACAAGGCACCGGTGAACATGATTAGCGTGGCCACCAGTAACGCGTAGCCAAGAATCTTGCTCTGCAGGCCGAAGCCATGCACCAGGATCGCCAGCGCGGCCGACAGCACGAAGCCACCGGCAGTGGCCACGTGGGTGTTGGACATGTACTTGTCGCGCTCGACCACATGGTGCAGGTCCACCAGGTAACGGCGCGGCATGGCCAGCAGGCCGCCGATCAGATCGACCTTGGCGGCCCGGCCACGACGCCACATGCGCACCCGGCGCAGGGCGCCGAGCACTGCCAGGCCAAGGGCAGCGAACAGCAGGATGGGTAGAAGGGTGTTCAACATGGGAGGCTCCCACAACAGCTGGATTCTTGCACCACTCTGAAGCTGGGATTGGCCCCTGTGGGAGCGGGTTTACCCGCGAATGCGCCCGGTCAGGCAACGGCGTTGTCAGCGCTGACGCATTCGCGGGTGAACCCGCTCCCACAGGGACCACGCCCGGTGGCGACGATTTGTTTCGATCAGAAGTCCTTGCACAGGCGCAAGGCGTCGTAGATCGCCGCATGCACGTTGCGCTGGGCCACGCAGTCGCCGATGCGATACAGCAGGTAGCCTTCGCCCGGCTGGCTGAGGATCGGCTGTGGCTGGATGGCAAACAGCGCCTCCACGTCGATCTGGCCCTTGTTGCGCGAACCTTCCTTCAGTGCGTAATACAGCTCTTC
Organism: Pseudomonas sp. 8_5_2; assembly: GCF_059295255.1. NCBI lineage: Bacteria > Pseudomonadati > Pseudomonadota > Gammaproteobacteria > Pseudomonadales > Pseudomonadaceae > Pseudomonas > Pseudomonas sp. 8_5_2. The sequence continues at coordinate 346,514 of NZ_CM181238.1, read as the reverse complement.
GTCAGGACGCACGCCGTTTTCCACCACTACCTGGTCGACCACGCGTTCTTCCTTGGCGCCGGTGTATTCGTTCTCCAGCACCGCCACCAGCTTGTCGCCTTCGCGGTAGACCTTTTCCAGCATCATGTCGCCGGTCATGATCACTTCTTTCGGGTACATGCTGCGGTAGTAGGTGGGGAAGGTGGTACCGCCCATGGCCACGCCCGGCTTGATATCGTCGGTGACGATCTCCACCTGGCTGCCCTTGTCGGCGATGTAGTCCGCCGCCGACATGCCGGTGAATTCGCAGATGGTGTCGTACACCAGCACGTTCTTGCCCGGTGCCACCTTGCCGTCGAGCACGTCCCAGCTGCTGACCACCAGCCCTTCGGCGGCGCCCCAGTGCTCGTTCTGCTCGACGAATGGATGGCCGCCCACCGCCAGCACGATGACATCCGGGCGCAGGTCCTGGATGGCGTCCACGCTGGCTGCCGTACCCAGGCGCAGGTCAACTTTCAGCCGCGCAAGTTCCAGTTGGTACCAACGGGTGATGCCGGCAATCTGGTCGCGCTGCGGCGCCTTGGCGGCAATGGTGATCTGCCCGCCGATCTGGTCTTTCTTCTCGAACAGGGTCACGTCGTGGCCACGTTCGGCGGCCACACGGGCCGCTTCCATGCCGGCAGGGCCTGCCCCCACCACCACGACCTTGCGTTTGACGCCGGTGGTCTTCTCGATGATGTGCGGCACACCCATGTATTCACGGGAGGTGGCGGCGTTCTGGATGCACAGCACATCCAGGCCCTGGTACTGACGGTCGATGCAGTAGTTGGCACCGACGCACTGCTTGATCTGGTCGATCTGGCCCATCTTGATCTTGGCGATCAAGTGCGGGTCAGCCATGTGCGCGCGGGTCATGCCGACCATGTCGACGTAGCCGCCTTCGAGGATGCGCGTGGCCTGGTTCGGGTCCTTGATGTTCTGCGCGTGCAGCACCGGGATCTTGACCACTTCCTTGATACCGGCCGCCAGGTGCAGGAACGGCTCCGGCGGGTAGCTCATGTTGGGGATGACGTTGGCCAGGGTGTTGTGGGTGTCGCAGCCCGAGCCGACCACACCAAGGAAGTCGAGCATACCGGTGGCGTCGTAGTACGCGGCGATCTGCTTCATGTCCTCGTGGCTGAGGCCATCGGGGTGGAACTCGTCGCCACAGATACGCATGCCCACGCAGAAGTCGTCACCGACCTCGGCACGCACGGCTTTAAGCACTTCCAGGCCGAACTTCATGCGGCCTTCGAAGCTGCCGCCCCATTCGTCGGTACGCTTGTTGACCCGCGGGCTCCAGAACTGGTCGATCATGTGCTGGTGCACGGCCGACAGCTCCACGCCGTCCAGGCCACCTTCCTTGGCCCGCCGCGCAGCCTGCGCGTAGTTGCCGATCACCCGCCAGATCTCTTCCACCTCGATGGTCTTGCAGGTGGCGCGGTGGACCGGTTCACGGATGCCCGACGGCGACATCAGGGTCGGCCAGTTGAAGCCGTCCCAGCGCGAGCGACGGCCCATGTGGGTAATCTGGATCATGATCTTGGCGCCATGCTTGTGCATGGCGTCGGCCAGGTTCTGGAAGTGCGGGATGATGCGGTCGGTCGACAGGTTGACCGACGCCCACCACTCCTGCGGGCTGTCGATGGCCACCACCGACGAGCCGCCGCAGATCGCCAGGCCGATGCCGCCCTTGGCCTTTTCTTCGTAGTACTTCACGTAGCGGTCGGTCGTCATGCCGCCGTCAGTGGCGTAGACCTCGGCGTGCGCGGTGCTGAGCACACGGTTGCGGATGGTCAGCTTGCCGATCTGAATCGGCTGGAACATTGCTTCGAATGCCATGACGCTATCTCCGGCTTACAACGGCTTTGTAACGAACAGGCCATCTTCGTGGCCTTCTTCTGACCCGCCGTAGACCTGTTCGGCCACGGTGCGGATCGAGCTGCCGCGGGCAGCGAGAATCTGGTCCATTGCGCCGGCGAACCAGCCGGTGAACATGTAGTCGACCTTGCGGCCGACCTTGCCGTACACGTACACGAACGCGGAATGCTTGAGCTTGACGCTGCAGGTGCCTTTGTCCAGGTCGATGTCCTGGATTTCGAACAAGCCCCAGCCACGCTGGCTCAGGCGCTTCATGTAGTGCTCGAACACCGCCACACCTTCCAGGCCATGGCACTCGGCTTCTTTTTCACACCAGTGCCAGGCCGACTTGTAGCCGGCCTTGTAGAGGATCTCGGCATAGGCGTCGGCGCCCAGCACTTCCTCGATGCCGATGTGGTTGTTGACGAAGAAATGGCGCGGCACATACAGCATCGGCAAGGCGTCGCTGGTCCAGACACCGGTTTCGCTGTCGACTTCGATTGGCAATTGCGGGGCGATCTTGGCCATGGAAACTCAACTCCATAAAATTTTTGTTTGGGTGCCCCGGCGTTGCTGGCAGGGGCTTCAGGCTTGGAGAGCGGCTTACTCGCCCCACACGTCCTTGAGGACGTTGACCCAGTTCTCGCCCATGATCTTGCGCACCACGCGTTCGGAGTGGCCGCGCTTGAGCAAGGTCTCGGTGAGGTTGGGGAATTCGCCCACGGTGCGGATGCCCAGCGGGTTGATGATCTTGCCGAAGCTGGTCAGGCGGCGGGCGTAGCCCTTGTCGTGGGTCAGGTACTCGAAGAAGTCCTGGCCGTGGCCCTGGGTAAAGTCGGTACCGATACCGATAGCGTCTTCGCCGACGATATTCATGGTGTACTCGATGGCTTCGGCGTAGTCGTCGATGGTCGAATCGATGCCCTTGGCCAGGAATGGCGCGAACATGGTCACGCCGACGAAGCCGCCATGATCGGCGATGAACTTGAGCTCTTCGTCCGACTTGTTGCGCGGGTGCTCTTTAAGGCCCGACGGCAGGCAGTGCGAGTAGCACACCGGCTTTTTCGATTCGAGGATGACTTCTTCGGAAGTTTTCGAGCCGACGTGAGACAGGTCGCACATGATGCCGACACGGTTCATTTCCGCCACGATCTCGCGGCCGAAGCCCGACAGCCCGCCATCACGCTCGTAGCAACCGGTGCCCACCAGATTCTGGGTGTTGTAGCACATCTGCACGATGCCCACGCCCAGCTGCTTGAACACGTCGACGTAGGCGATCTGGTCTTCGAAGGCATGGGCGTTCTGGAAGCCGAACAGGATGCCGGTCTTGCCCAGCTCCTTGGCCTTGCGAATGTCGGCGGTGGTGCGCACCGGCATGACCAGGTCGCTGTTGTCGCGGATCAGCTTCTGGCTGGCGGCGATCTGGTCGACGGTAGCCTTGAAACCTTCCCAGACCGACACCGTGCAGTTGGCCGCAGTCAGCCCGCCTTTGCGCATGTCCTCGAACAGCTCACGGTTCCATTTGGCAATGATCAGGCCGTCGATGACGATGCTGTCGGCGTGAAGTTCGGCTGGGCTCATCAGGCTGTCCCCTTTTGTTGATTTGGGCCGCGCCGAATCTTCTGCCGGCGCTTTGGGGCCAGCATATGCCTGTGCCCAAAGGCGCCCCGATGCAAAAACGACAGGGGGTTTGCCGAAAGCGTCAATGCGCGACATCGCGCCCTCTGGCATGCTGCCTGGCGATGAGAGACAGTCTCGATAACGACATATCCGGCCGTTTCATGAACATTTCGTCAGGGACCTACCACCTTGCCGTAAGCTGAGCGAGAATCCCTGCCATTCGTCAGCCTGTTGAGGAGAAAGCGGATGAGATCAATGGCATGGCTGGTATTGATGACAGTCGTATCGGGCGCCCAGGCCGGCGAGGAAGAAAGCACCCCGTGCGACAACGTCGACACCGACCAGCAGTCCTACGCCTGCGCTGCGTTCAACAAGCAGACCGCCGAGCGCGAGTTGAAAGCGGCCTATGACGACCTGATCCAGCGCATCCGCGACCAGTACGCCGACGAGGGTGACCAGACCACGGCCCTGATCGCGCGTCTGGATGCGGCAGAGCAGCTGTGGACGCAGCTGCGCGATGCCGACTGCAAGGTCGAGACCTATGCCGAGAAGCCCGGCAGCAAAGCGTTCCAGGCGGCGTGGGACACCTGCGTGGCGCAGCGCAGTGATGACCGCTCGGAGTATTTGCAGGCGATTGGGCAGCAATAGACACGTTACCCCGTTAGGAAAAGCTTGCAACTTATCTGACTTGGCAATCCGAAACACAGTGCACGCCAGACGCCTCAGCCGAGGCGTCGCACTGTACTGAAGGAAACCAAGACATGACTTCCAACATCAGCAAAACCGACATGGACAGCGCCATTGCCGCGCTGAAGAAAGAAGGCGAAGAACGCGCTGTAATGGTCGCCAACACCGTCTGCATTTTCGCCCCGGATGTACCGGCCACAGTTGCCGAAGACGTGCTGGATGGCATGCGCCTGATGAACCTGTCGGCAAACAAGAAGTTCGACAAAGAAACCCAGCAGCGCGAATGGTACAACTTCTACAACGATGGCCTGGGCAAATTCGGCTGGACACTGACCGGCGCCGCTCACGTCGAAGAGGCGCTGGACAAGGACACTCACACGCTGGCAACCCTGGCCCCTGAAATTGTCACCGTCCAGATCGGCCATAACCATCGTCTGAGCCGCTGTGTCAGACGCTCTTTCGAAGTGATCGTGAAAACGCCAAAGGCACAGCAACTGCTTGAAGAAAGCAGCGTGAGCGTTTCGGGTAAATCCAGCACCGTGCAGATTTCGGCCTGCGAAATGACGCCACAGGGCCTGCCGATCATGCACATGACCAGTGTTCAGTTGAGCTATGACAAAGCCGAGAAGGCCGCAGGCTCGTCCGGCCGCATCCTCGACAAATCGAACACCCGTGTCTACCGAGCCTCGCAACAAGGTTCGTTCAGTGTTCGCCACTTCGGTGCCATGCGCGAAGCCGTCAGGTTGAAGCTGGCCAGTCAAGCGGCCGACATCCTGGCACTGGACATCTAAGCCAGATTTGGCGCCGCCTGCGGCGCCATCTTCGGGTATTTACATACACACAATGGCCTGAACCATGCCCGCATCACCTGCCCCCCAACACCTCGAAGACCTTCACGACTGCCTGCGCCTGGCACAAATGGATGCCAACCTGGCCCACGACCGTCAGCAACACGGCCAGCAGTGGTTCAGCTTTTTTCTGAAAACCCTGGAAGACTGCGGTGTCGAACTGTTCGAACGAACAACCAAGAGCTTCAACTGCACCCCAACGGATGCTGTGTTTGAGGAGGTCTTCGCCGGCTGGATTCCACCACCTCAGGGCCGCAACCAAAGCTTCAGGCGGGTGGCAAGCGATGTGCTCAACGGCTTGCGGCAGCCTGACCTTGCACTCCTGTGCAGTACATCAACCAGCTCGCATATGCGCATCGGTTTTGACCATGATGACCCTGACAGCCCGGTGGCGCTTGTATTCCACCTGTGGTGTACGACTGCTGCAGACACCCCACGAACGCGCCTGACCCTGCACCTGGATCACTTGGGTGCCAGACTCTTGCCCCAGGCCTTCGAGGTACAGCGCGTACGCATCGAGGCCCGGCTCAGGGCACTGTCAGACCTCGATCAGATCTGATCAGCCAACTGAGGCTTGAGTGCCTGTCGCTCTGCCCGCGGGCAATGGCCGAAACGCCGTTTGTAGCAGCGCGTGAAGTACGACGGCAGCTCGAAACCGCACGCCACGCTGACCTGTGTGATGCTCATCTGCGTCTGGCACAGCAGCTGCCGCGCCTTGTCCAGACGCAAGCCAAGGTAAAACCCACTCGGCGTGTCATTCAGATACAAACGAAACAAGCGCTCCAATTGACGCCGGGTCACCTTGGCGCGGGCTGCCAGCTCCAATGTGCTCAGCGGTGGCTCGGTATGCTTTTCCATTTCACCGATCACCTGCACCAGCTTGCGGTTGCTGATGCCATAACGAGAGGCAATCTGCATCCGCTGGTGATCCTGACGTGGCCGGATGCGACCGAGCACGAACTGCTCCGACACCTGCACCGCCAGCTCGCCGCCGTGGGCCTGGGCAATCAGGTCGAGCATCAGGTCGATCGAAGCCGTGCCACCGGCACAGGTAATGCGCCGTCGGTCGATTTCGAACAACTCCTGGGTCACCTGCAGGCCCGGGTAGTTTTCCTTGAACGCCTCCAGCGCTTCCCAGTGCACGGTGGCGCGGTGGCCGTCGAGCAGGCCGGCCTCGGCCAGTACCACCGCGCCGGTATCGATGCCACCCAGAATCACCCCGTCATGGTCCAGCCGGCGCAACGCCTGCTGCAGCGCCGGCCCATAGCAGGCCAGCGGCTCGAAGCCGGCCACGATCAGCAGGATGCCACCCGGATCGGCTGCGGCCAGCGCCGCGTCGGCGTTCACCGACATGCCATTGCTGGCCTGCACCGCGCCGCCATCCAGGCTCAGCACCTGCCAGCGGTACGACGGCCCCTTGAACCGGTTGGCCACGCGCAGAGGTTCCAGGGCACTGATGAAGCCCATGGCGGAGAACCCGGGCAGCAGCAGGAAATGAATGATTTGCGGCATTGAATGCTCCACGGCAAAGGTGGTCGCCTCCGTGCAAGTGTTGGTCGCCAGGGTGCGATTTTTCACCCTGCCAGCAGCGTAGCGTGTTCACACGATCCACAGAGATCGAAACCCATAACAATATGCACTGCCGATGGAGAGCCACCATGCACAGCTTGATCCGCCGCAGCCTGTTGACCCTTGCCCTGAGCAGCATCGCCACCTCACCGCTTTTTGCCGCAGAGCCTGCGGCCTGCAAGAACGTGCGCCTGGGGGTGGTCAACTGGACCGACGTCATTGCCACCAGCGCCATGGCCCAGGTGCTGCTCGACGGCCTGGGCTACCAGACCAAACAGACCAGCGCTTCGCAGCAGATCATCTTTGCCGGTATCCGCGACAAACGCCTGGACATGTTCCTGGGTTACTGGAACCCGATCATGACCCAGACCATTACCCCGTTCGTCGATGCCGGGCAGGTCAAGGTGCTCGACAAGCCGAGCCTGGAAGATGCGAGGGCAACCCTGGCAGTGCCGAAGTATCTGGCAGACAAGGGTCTGAAGACCTTCGCCGATATCCACAAGTTCGAAAAGGAGCTGGGCGGGAAAATCTACGGCATCGAGCCAGGTTCCGGCGCCAACACCCAGATCAAGGCGATGATCGCCAAGAACCAGTTCGGCCTGGGCAAGTTCCAGCTGGTCGAGTCCAGCGAGGCGGGCATGCTTGCCGCCGTCGACCGCGCCGTGCGACGCAAGGAGGCGGTGGTGTTCTTCGGCTGGGCCCCGCACCCGATGAACGTGAACATCGACATGGCCTACCTGGGCGACAGCCAGGACGCCCTGGGCCCTGACGAAGGCCGTGCCACAGTGTGGACGGTGACCGCGCCAGACTACGCCGACCGCTGCCCCAACGCCCACCGCCTGCTGGCCAACCTGAACTTCAGCGCCGAGGACGAGAGCCGCATGATGCAGCCGCTGCTCGACCACAAGGATGCGCTGGAATCGGCCCGCCAGTGGCTCAAGGACCACCCCGAGGACAAAGCCCGCTGGCTGGAAGGTGTGACTACCTTCGACGGCAAGCCGGCTGCGGACAACCTCAAGCTCACCGCCAACTGACAGGTCCCTTTCGCAGCACAAGGCTGCTCCTACAGGTGTAAGGCTCAGGGTCACTGCTGACCCTGTGGGAGCGGGCATGCCCGCGAAAAGGCCAGCACAGACAACACAAGGAACCGATCCATGAACCACGACGTCATCATCACCTGCGCCCTCACCGGCGCCGGCGACACTGCTTCAAAGAGCCACTTGGTCCCGGTCACTCCCAAACAGATCGCCGAGTCTGCCGTCGAAGCCGCCAAGGCCGGCGCCACCGTGGTCCACTGCCATGTCCGCGACCCACAAACCGGCCGCTTCAGCCGCGATGTAGCGCTGTACCGCGAAGTCATGGAGCGCATCCGCGAGGCCGATGTCGACATCATCGTCAACCTCACCGCCGGCATGGGCGGTGACCTGGAAATCGGCCCAGGCGAATCGCCGATGGAATTCGGCCCCGGCACCGACCTGATCGGCCCGCTGGAACGCCTGGCCCACGTTGAAGCATTGCTGCCTGAAATCTGCACCCTCGACTGCGGCACTCTCAACTTCGGCGATGGCAACTCGATCTACGTTTCCACCCCGGCGCAACTGCGCGCAGGCGCCAAGCGCATTACCGAACTGGGCGTGAAGGCCGAACTGGAGATCTTCGACACCGGGCACCTGTGGTTCGCCAAGCAGATGATGAAAGAAGGCCTGCTCGAAGACCCGCTGTTCCAACTGTGCCTGGGCATCCCGTGGGGCGCGTCGGCCGACACCACCACCATGAAAGCCATGGTCGACAACCTGCCGGCCAACGTCACCTGGGCCGGCTTCGGCATCGGCCGCATGCAGATGCCGATGGCCGCGCAGGCGGTGTTGCTCGGCGGTAACGTGCGGGTGGGCCTTGAAGACAACCTGTACCTGGACAAGGGCGTGCTGGCCAGCAACGGCCAGCTGGTCGAGCGCGCGAGCGAAATCATTGCCCGCCTGGGTGGCCGCGTGCTCACCCCGGCTGAGGGCCGGGAAAAAATGAACCTCAACCGCCGCTGATGCCCTTCTGGAGCCCTGATATGCCCTTCATCACCGAGATCAAGACCTTCGCTGCCCTGGGTAGCGGCGTAATCGGCAGCGGCTGGGTTGCCCGCGCCCTGGCCCACGGCCTGGACGTAGTCGCCTGGGACCCTGCCCCCGGCGCCGAGCAAGCGCTGCGCAAACGTATCGCCAACGCGTGGCCGGCCCTGGAGAAACAAGGCCTCGCCCCAGGTGCAGCCCAAGATCGCCTGAAGTTCGTTGCCACCATCGAAGAATGCGTACGCGATGCCGACTTCATTCAGGAAAGTGCACCAGAGCGGCTGGACCTGAAGCTCGACCTGCACGCAAAAATCAGCGCCGCCGCCAAGCCCGACGCGATCATCGGCAGCAGCACCTCTGGCCTTCTGCCCAGCGAGTTCTACGAATCCGCCATTCACCCAGAGCGTTGTGTGGTCGGCCACCCGTTCAACCCGGTTTACCTGCTACCACTGGTGGAAATCGTTGGCGGCAATCAAACCTCGCCAGCGGCCATCGAGGCTGCAAAAACCATCTACACCGCACTGGGCATGCGCCCGTTGCATGTGCGCAAGGAAGTGCCCGGCTTTATTGCCGACCGCCTGCTCGAAGCGCTGTGGCGCGAGGCCTTGCATCTGGTCAATGACGGCGTGGCGACTACCGGCGAGATCGACGACGCGATCCGCTTTGGCGCCGGCCTGCGCTGGTCGTTCATGGGTACGTTTCTCACCTACACCCTGGCCGGTGGCGATGCCGGCATGCGCCACTTCATGTCGCAATTCGGCCCAGCCCTGAAGCTGCCGTGGACCTACCTGCCAGCGCCGGAGCTGACCGACCAATTGATCGACGACGTGGTCGACGGCACCTCGGAACAATTGGGGGATCGCAGCATCGCCGCGCTGGAGCGCTATCGTGATGACACCCTGCTGGCGGTGCTGGAGGCGGTGAAAACCAGCAAAGCCGAGCACGGCATGGCCTTTGGCGATTAAGGAGCACGCGATGCCCGAACTGATCACTTACCGCACCCCGGTCCAGGCGGACTGGGTGGACTACAACGGCCATCTGCGCGATGCCTTCTACCTGCTGATCTTCAGCTACGCCACCGACGCACTGATGGAACGGATCGGCCTGGATGCGGAGAGCCGTGGCCAAAACGGTCATTCACTGTTTACCCTGGAAGCGCACATCAATTATCTGCACGAAGTGAAACTGGGGACCGAGGTGTGGGTGCAAACGCAGATCCTCGACTTCGACCGCAAGCGCCTGCACGTGTATCACAGCCTGCACCGCGATGGCTTTGCCGAGGCATTGGCGGCAAGCGAGCAGATGTTGCTGCATGTTGACCTGGCAGGGCCGAGGTCGGCGCCGTTCGCGGAGCACAGCGTCGCTTGCCTACGGGAACTCCAGACCGCCGTAGGGTCGGCATGCCCGCAGTACGTGGGCAGATGTATCGGGCTAGGCCGCTAACCGAAGTTTTGCCAGCGGTGTAGAGCCCGCTGGCAAATTATGGCAGTGCGTTTCAGTACTCATTGCTCCACACCTGATAGACCTTATCGTCGAGCGAGCCGCCAAGCCAGTTGAGCTCAGCACCAGGGATTTCGACAGGTCCCTGCAATGTGGGCAGCTCAAGATCACCGTCCAGCCTGAGGCTAATGTACCTTGCCCCGCTGCCTGAATCGGACAGAATGCGAACCCTGGCACCCGGTTTGACTTTGGAAACTTTCAAGGACGACACTCTTTTCTGCCATCCCTCGCCACACATGTCTGCAAGGTAGGCGCTAACTCCACCTTTACTGGTGAAGGTGCAGGCGTTTCCCTGATAGTTTGCATGCTCGTAGACTGTGAAGTTATTACCATCCGCATAAAAGTCCTCCACTACTTCTCTGCGCTCATTGAAGCGGCGCGCCACGTCGTGATGCTCTCGTGTTCCAACAGGTATAGTTTCAAACTCAATATCCGGATTTGAGTGATACGGTATCAGTGGGCAAGCGGGATTGCAGCCATATGACATCTGAGTGCTGAACCTAGGACTTCCCGTAATATATCGATATCCAAACATATAGGGTGGCCTGCCGACTGGGTCTCCGTCATGCCAATTATGGTGGGCGCCTAAATTGTGCCCCAGCTCATGAGCCAAAGAACCAAAACATGAAACCACAGAGTGCCCTTGAGCTTTGGATGTGTTCAGCCACGCCATACCGCAGTACTCTCTACCTGCAGAGTACATGGAAACCAGGTCGGCACGCACTGCGTCTCGTACCTTGAGTAGATCAGGTCCAAAAGGTTTCGCCAGGCGCATGTCATCTAGTTGCTGCTTGTAAGTCCTGCCTGTCTCATCGTAGTCAGCGTCATAAAAACCCGCAAGCTGGTAGGTGATGGCTACACGACTGTTCCGCATGTAGAGGTTGGCATTTTGCAGTGCCTGGGCAAAAGGCAGCCGGTAACTGGGATTTATTGCCCTGGACTGTTTAGTAGACACCAGCAACATGCGTATTATGCTGTACGCCGATTGCGGCTGCTTGCCTGTGCTGGGGTCTTTAATTCCTGAGTCGAGGGCAGCCAACGGCTCGGCCTCCGGTGATAACTTAGCTTCATCAACTTTGACCAGCACATGCCTTTGGTTGCCGATGTAATCCAAGCGATAGAGTTGACCATCAATGTGGATATCGCCCACCACCTTATCGCCTTCACGGACAATGGAAACCCAGTTGAATGGGTCAAAATCCATTTCGGAAGGGGATGTAAAGCGCTGCCTGCGATCAGTTGCGACGTCACCCACCCAACCGATCATCCCTGGGGCCGGCGAATCGGAATTTCTAAGTTGATAATGGCTGACTTTACCGCTGGTCGACTGCACGATCAGTGTCTTGGCTTCAGCTGAAATGGCAGATGGCCTGACGTCCACTTCCTGGATATCAAGGGTGGCCGGGGCGGCTAGCAGGGTAGCGAGATAAGGGTATGTCCCAGGCTCATGTAGGAGGGCTTCCAGCGACTGACGCCCTTGTGCCGCTCGCAGCTCATAAAGCATCGCAGATGGAGCTCGAGAGTTCGGGGGCGCAGTAGCCGGAACGCTGCAGGCCGCTACAAGAAGGGCCGGTAAGATTATCCCCAGACACCTCAGAGCCATTGCTTTCACGATCTCACTCCACAGTGGAAATTCGAGACCACTTAAAAGCAGACAGCGCACTGTCACAACTGGCAGAAATGCCAGGCAGGTCCAGCCTGCGCATAAAAAATAGCCCCGGAAAGCCGTGAGCATCCGGGGCCAAGAGCGAGCAGCATCCACTGTGCATGAACGAGGGTGACCAAACCCTCCGTTGCGGTAGATGGCTTGAGTGTGCTCACTTCGCGGAGGGTGGATTTAGCCGTAAACGACCTGTTCTTAGCCAAAGCAGCCATGCCGGCATTCTGTTGTTGCGGGTATGTCGCGGTCGTCACAGAATCGGTCGTAAATCACAGCAGCACTCTCTTAGCGATAAAAGGGACAACAGCCATGATGCATGCGGATTTGATTGACCAGGACGACTTGGCAGGCCACCTGCGCGCGCGCGGGTTCGACATACCCGCCGGGGCCAGTGCCGAGCAGGCCTGCGAAGCGGTGGTGCGTGGGCTGACCGAGCCCAATGCGCGTGCGCTGAAGGGGATGGTGGAGCAGATGTATACCGGTAGCGCGACGATTCTGCCGGCGGTGCGCCAGGCGATCGACAAGCAGCTGTTGCCGGCCCTGGCGCAGTTCAGCAGGCGCGCCTGACCGAGTCGTCCTGTTCCGGCCCAATCGCCGGCAAGCCAGCCCCCACAGGGATCACACAAGCCCCGACACTTGTGCCGAACCTGGGGATAAGCCAATAACCCGCGCATGGTTTTGGCCAAGAACGCCGGCAGGGCGGCGAACACCGGAATGATCAGGCTCAAACTTTCGGAAGAAACGGTGAATGCCCAAGGATAGTGGCCAGCAGGTCCGGCCTCTTCGCGGGTAAACCCGCTCCCACAGAGATCGCGCACGCTTTTTAAATTCTGTGCAAGACAGTTGCTTCCACAGGCCGTGCACAGGCTTGAGCTTGCACGGTCCCTGTGGGAGCGGCTTTAGCCGCGAAGCAAGCGACGCAGTGTCAGAGCCTCACACTGGCAAACGTCGACTCGTTGCGCGCCTGGCTCAATGCCCCCAACGGCCCGCTGTGCGGCGACAGGGTCATGGCCTGCGGGATCGGCATCATCGCCACCTGCTGCGCAGTGTTGGAGCCCACACGCTCGTCACGCGGCGGGATGCCGAAGTACTCGCGGTAGCACTTGGAGAAGTGCGGCGTGGACACAAAACCGCACACTGACGCCACTTCGATGATCGACATCGGCGTCTGCTTCAGCAGCTGGCGTGCGCGGATCAGCCGCAGCTTCAGGTAATAACGCGATGGCGAGCAATGCAGGTATTTCTGGAACAGCCGCTCGAGCTGCCGACGCGACACCGCCACATACACCGCCAGTTCGTCCAGATCGATCGGTTCTTCGAGGTTGGCCTCCATCAGCGCGACAATCTCTTGCAGCTTCGGCTGGTTGGTGCCGAGCATGTGCTTGAGCGGCACGCGCTGGTGGTCCTGCTCGTTGCGAATGCGCTCGTAGACGAACATTTCCGAAATCGCCGCCGACAGCTCGCGGCCATGGTCGCGGCTGATCAGGTGCAGCATCATGTCCAGCGGCGCGGTACCGCCAGAGCTGGTGAAGCGGTTGCGGTCGAGGGTGAACAGGCGGGTGCTCATGTTCACCCGTGGGTAAGCCTCCTGCATCGCCGCCAGGCATTCCCAGTGCACGCTGCAATCGAAGCCATCCAGCAGGCCGGCGCAGGCCAGTGCCCAGCTGCCGGTACACACCGCACCAAGGCGGCGCGACTGACGGGCCTGAGACTGCAGCCAGGTAACGTGCTCACGGGTGACCGAACGCTGGATGCCAACCCCACCGCAGACGATAACGGTGTCGATGGGGGGGGCATTGGTGATGGCGGCATCGGGGGTGATCTGCAGACCGTCACTGGCCCATACCTGCCCGCCGTCGACGGTCAGCGTGTGCCAGCGGTACAGCTCCCGGCCAGAAAGCTGGTTGGCCATACGCAATGGCTCGACCGCCGAGGCCAGTGAGATGAGGGTGAAATTGTCCAATAGAAGAAACCCGATGGACTGGGGTGCTGTGCGGTTCTGGGTTGGGGTCCCGGAGGTGTACGACGTCATCGCGATTTCTCCTCACACAAATGCAGGGTGTGCCTCAGGCGGGCACTGATTTCTTGTTATTGCCCCGTTTCATGTGCAGGGCTGGGTGCCAATCTCAACGCAAACGCCGTGCCTGAAATTGAACGGCTATCCAAAAAAACCTGAAAACGACGCCTTTATCAGGCAAATCAGGTGCTTTGGTCGAGTTGGCCAACTATCGCAAAACGCCGTGCTAGGCGCCGTGCGTGTAACCGCTGAGCAATTTGGTGACAGGGGCAGTGTAAGTTGCCCAGAAACGACACTCTTGAGTGTCACCGACAATGCCCACACTGATAACGACACCCGACGATCGGTAGGCGTCATGCCGCACCATAAGAGGGCATTGGTTCTTGTCATGCACCTGTGTGGTAGCACAGGCCCCATTGCCGGCAAGCCAGCTCCCACAGGTCCACCACCGCCTCTGAGAGCTATGGAATCCCTGTGGGAGCTGGCTTGCCGGCGATGAGGCCAGTGAAGTCCGCTACACGATCAACATTCGATCGCGCTGACCGCCAGGCCACCGCGCGAAGTCTCTTTGTACTTGTCGTGCATGTCGGCACCGGTGTCGCGCATGGTGCGGATCACCTGGTCGAGAGAAATGAAGTGCTCCCCGTCGCCACGCAGGGCCATCTGTACCGCATTGATGGCTTTTACTGCGGCAATGGCGTTGCGCTCGATGCACGGCACCTGTACCAACCCGCCCACCGGGTCGCAGGTCAGGCCCAGGTTGTGCTCCAGGGCGATTTCCGCAGCATTCTCCACTTGCGGGGGAGTCGCACCGAGTATTTCGGCCAGGCCGGCAGCAGCCATGGCACAAGCTGAACCGACCTCACCCTGGCAGCCAACCTCGGCACCGGAAATGGAGGCGTTTTTCTTGCACAGGATGCCCACGGCCGCAGCGGCCAGGAAGTAATCGACCACGTTGGATTCGTCCACCGCATCGCTGAAGCGCATGTAGTAATGCAGTACTGCGGGGATAATGCCCGCCGCACCGTTGGTAGGCGCGGTGACCATGCGCCCGCCAGCGGCGTTCTCTTCGTTGACCGCCAGGGCGAACAGGTTGACCCATTCCATGGCGCTCATGGTCGAGCCGATGACGTTGGGCTTGCCGATTTCCTGCAGGCTGCGGTGCAGCTTGGCGGCACGTCGGCGCACATTCAGCCCGCCGGGCAGTGTGCCTTCGTACTTGAGGCCGTTGTTGACGCATTCCTGCATGGCTTCCCAGAGCTTGTACAGGCCGGCGCGGATCTCTTCCTCGCTGCGCCAGACCTTCTCGTTGGCCATCATCAATTGCGACACGCTGAGGTCGTTTTGCTTGCACAGGCGCAGCAGTTCGGCAGCGCTGTTGAAGTCATACGGCAGCACCGTCTGATCAGCATCCAGCACACCGCTGGCGGCCTGGGCGGCATCGACCACAAAGCCGCCACCCACCGAGTAGTAGGTGTCGCGGTGCAACTCGCCCTGCTCGCCTTCGGCAACCAAGGTCATGGCGTTGGGGTGGTACGGCAGGTTTTCGTCCAGCAGCAGCATGTCGCGGGCCCAGACGAATTCGATGGGCAGGCGGTTGTCCAGCTGCAGGGTGTTGGTTTCACGCAGGTCGGCGATGCGCGGCACGATCTGGGTGGGGTCGATGGCATCAGGCCATTCGCCCATCAGGCCCATGATGGTGGCGTTGTCGGTGCCGTGGCCGATGCCGGTGGCCGACAGCGAGCCGTACAGGCGCACTTCGACACGCTTCACACGTTCCAGCTCGCCGCGTTCGCGCAGGCCCTGGACGAACAGGGCGCCGGCACGCATGGGGCCAACGGTGTGGGAGCTGGAAGGCCCGACACCGATCTTGAACAGGTCGAACACGCTGATGGCCATTGTCGCTTCACCTCTTGCTGGGCTTGTCTCTGCGCGCCATGCGCAGGGCGGGGCAGCTGCTAGGCTGAAACAGCGGGCCGCCTTGAATGCCAGCATCATCGGGCTTTTCCCGCCCCCCTCGCCGTCTGCAACCGACGTACTTTTGTCCAGCAGCGCCTCGCTGTTTCAGGCCGGAAAGTTGCCACCATGACGCCGCTTTCCGGTGGCCTGGTGACGCAAAAATGCGGCTGGAGGGGTGGAAAAACTCATAAGCGACATCGCCCGTACTGGATACGACCCGTTCCGTACTGGTTACGACCCCACCAGTAGGCGATTGCCCGGCGCTGGAGGATTATCGAAAGCGACTCGTAAAGCACGGCCACGCATCCTGCCCTCTGCAGGCCTGGTCGACCGGACCCTCAGAAAGCCCGGCGACCCACGCGAACCCGAAGACAAAATCACAGGAGTCCATCCATGAAAGGTTCACCCTCGCTGTTGCTGGTTGCGATGTTGTCTGCGCCGTTACTGGCCCAGGCTGCCGAACCCGAGCAGTGTCAAACGGTACGTTTCTCGGATGTCGGCTGGACCGACATCACGGTCACCACCGCGACCACCAGCGTTGTGCTCGAAGCCCTGGGTTACAAGACCCACACCACCATGATCTCGGTACCGGTGACCTACAAGTCGCTGGCCACCGGCAAGGACCTGGACGTGTTTCTCGGCAACTGGATGCCGACCATGGAGAACGACATCAAGCAGTACCGCGATGCCGGTACTGTCGAGACCGTGCGCGCCAACCTGGAAAACGCCAAGTACACCCTCGCCGTGCCTCAGGCGCTGTACGACAAGGGCCTGAAGGATTTCAGCGACATTCCCAAGTTCAAGAAGGAACTGGACGGCAAGATCTACGGCATCGAGCCCGGCAACGACGGCAACCGCACCATCCAGAGCATGATCGACAAGAACGCCTTCGGCCTCAAGGACGCCGGTTTCAAGATCGTGCAGTCCAGCGAGGCCGGCATGCTGTCGCAGGTCGACCGCGCGCAAAAGCGCGGTGAAGCGATGGTATTCCTGGGCTGGGAACCGCACCCGATGAACACCCGCTTCAAGATGCAGTACCTGACCGGCGGGGACGACTTTTTCGGCCCCGACTTCGGCAAGGCGACGGTATTGACCAACACCCGCAAGGGCTATGCGCAGGAGTGCAGCAACGTTGGCCAGCTGCTGAAGAACCTGTCGTTCGAGCTCAAGGATGAAAGCACCATGATGGGCTATGTCCTGGACGACAAGATGAAACCCGAAGCAGCCGCCAAGAAGTGGCTCAAGGATAACCCCGGCAAGCTGGACACCTGGCTGGCTGGCGTTACCACCGTGGACGGCAAACCCGGCCTTGAGGCGGCCAAGGCCAAGCTGACGCAATAACGAAATACGCAATAGCGCTACCTCGGGGCAGGACCGTGCCTGCCCCGGGTTGATTTCAATCTACGCAGGTGGAAGCTCGCTATCATGCTTATCGATCAGAAAATACCCCTGGGCCAGTACATCGCGTCGTTCGTCGAATGGCTGACCCAGAACGGCGCTGAATATTTCGACGCCATCGCGCAAGGCCTGGAGTTCATGATTCATGGCGTGACCAGCGCCCTGACCTGGTTCAACCCGTTCGTCCTCATCGCCCTGTTCGCCGCCCTGGCGCACCTGATCCAGCGCAAGTGGGCGCTGACTGCCTTCGTGGCAGTGTCGTTCCTGCTGATCCTCAACCTGGGCTACTGGCAGGAAACCATGGAAACCCTGGCGCAGGTCACCTTCGCCACGGTGGTATGCGTGGCCATCGGCGTGCCGCTGGGCATCGTCGCCGCGCACAAGCCGATGTTCTATACCGCCATGCGCCCGGTGCTCGACCTGATGCAGACGGTGCCTACCTTCGTCTACCTGATCCCTACCCTGACCCTTTTCGGCCTTGGTGTGGTGCCCGGGCTGATCTCGACGGTGGTGTTCGCCATCGCCGCACCTATCCGCCTGACCTACCTGGGTATCTGCGACGTGCCGCAAGAGCTGATGGATGCCGGCAAGGCCTTTGGCTGCTCGCGGCGCCAGCTGCTGACCCGTATCGAACTGCCGCATGCGATGCCGAGCATCGCCGCCGGCGTTACCCAGTGCATCATGCTGTCGCTGTCGATGGTGGTGATCGCCGCGCTGGTCGGCGCTGACGGCCTGGGCAAACCTGTGGTCAACGCACTGAACACCGCCGATATCTCCCTGGGCTTCGAAGCGGGCCTGGCGATCGTGCTGCTGGCGATCATGCTCGACCGTATCTGCAAGCAACCGGAACTGCCGGTAAGGGGTGAAGCATGAGCATCATTCGATTCGAAGACGTCGACGTCATCTTCTCCAACAAGCCGCGCGAGGCCCTGGCCTTGCTCGACAAGGGCCAGACCCGCGAGCAGATCCTCAAGCAGACCGGCCTGGTGGTCGGCGTCGAAAAAGCCAACCTGGACATCCAGAAAGGCGAGATCTGCGTACTGATGGGCCTGTCCGGCTCGGGCAAGTCGAGCCTGCTGCGCTGCATCAACGGCCTCAACACCGTCAGCCGCGGCAAGCTGTTCGTCGAGCATGAAGGCAAGAACATCGACATTGCCCACTGCACCCCGGCCGAGCTGAAGATGATGCGCACCAAGCGCATTGCCATGGTGTTCCAGAAGTTCGCCCTGATGCCCTGGCTGACGGTACGCGAGAACATCAGCTTTGGCCTGGAAATGCAGGGTCGGCCGGAAAAGGAACGGCGCAAGCTGGTCGACGAAAAACTGGAGTTGGTGGGCCTGACCCAATGGCGTAACAAGAAACCGGACGAGCTGTCCGGTGGCATGCAGCAGCGCGTGGGCCTGGCCCGGGCGCTGGCGATGGATGCCGACATCCTGCTGATGGACGAACCGTTCTCGGCCCTTGACCCACTGATCCGCCAAGGCCTGCAAGACGAACTGCTGGGCCTGCAGGCCAAGCTGAGCAAGACCATCGTGTTCGTCAGCCACGACCTTGACGAGGCACTGAAGCTGGGTAGCCGCATCGCCATCATGAAGGACGGGCGCATCATCCAGTACAGCAAACCGGAAGAGATCGTGCTCAACCCTGCCGACGAATACGTGCGTACCTTCGTTGCCCATACCAACCCGCTGAACGTGCTGTGCGGCCGCAGCCTGATGCGCAGCCTGGACAAGTGCAAGCGGGTGAATGGCTCGGTGTGCCTGGACCCGGGTGGCGATTCGTGGCTGGACCTGGGCGAAGGCAACTCGATCAAGCGCGCGCGCCAGGGGCAGAACGGGCTGGAGATGCAGAACTGGGCGCCGGGGCAGTCCGTGGAAGGGCTGGGGCGTCGGCCAACCTTGGTGCATGCGGATATCGGCATGCGCGAGGCACTGCAGATTCGCTACCAGACTGGTAACAAGCTGGTGCTGCAGGAGAATGACAAGATGGTGGGGATTCTTGGGGATACCGAGCTTTATCACGCTTTGCTCGGCAAGAATCACGGTTGAAGCTATTGGGGCCGCTTTGCGGCCCATCGCCGGCAAGCCAGCTCCCACAGGTAATGCACAAGGCACAGGGCCTGCGCTGTACCTGTGGGAGCTGGCTTGCCGGCGATGGGCTGCAAAGCAGCCCCCATCAATCGATCAGCGAACGACGATGCCGCGGGCAGCCATATAGGCCTTGGCCTCCGGCACCGTGTACTCGCCAAAGTGGAAGATACTGGCCGCCAGCACCGCGCTGGCATGCCCTTCCACAATGCCGTCGGCCAGGTGCTGCAAGTTGCCAACACCACCCGAAGCAATCACCGGAATACCCAGCGCATCACTGATGGCACGGGTAACGCCCAGGTCGAAGCCGTTCTTCATGCCATCCTGGTCCATGCTGGTCAGCAGGATCTCACCCGCCCCCAGGCCTTCCATCTTCTTCGCCCACTCGACGGCATCCAGCCCGGTCGGCTTGCGCCCGCCGTGGGTGAAGATCTCCCAACGCGGCGCTTCGCCAGGTCCGGACACCTTCTTGGCATCAATCGCCACGACGATGCACTGCGAACCGAACCGGTCAGCAGCCTCGCCGACGAACTCCGGGTTGAACACTGCGGCGGTATTGATGGAAACCTTGTCGGCACCGGCGTTGAGCAAGTTGCGGATGTCTTGCACGGTACGCACGCCACCGCCCACGGTCAGCGGGATGAACACCTGGCTAGCCATGCGCTCGACGGTATGCAGGGTGGTGTCGCGGCCATCGACGCTGGCGGTGATGTCGAGGAAGGTGATTTCGTCGGCACCTTGCTCGTTGTAGCGACGGGCGATTTCCACCGGGTCGCCGGCATCACGGATGTTCTCGAACTTGACGCCCTTGACCACCCGGCCGTTATCCACGTCCAGGCAAGGGATGATGCGCTTGGCCAGTGCCATGGTTCAGTCCTCAGCCTTGGTAGGTATCGCAGAAGGCCTGGGCCTCGGCGACATCCAGGGTGCCTTCGTAGATGGCACGGCCAGTGATGGCGCCGACGATGCCGGGAGCCTTGGCGTCCAGCAGGGCCTTGATGTCACCCAGGTTGTGGATGCCACCCGAGGCGATCACCGGAATACGCGTGGCTTCGGCCAGGGCCTTGGTGAAGGGCACGTTGCAGCCCTGCATCATGCCGTCCTTGGCGATGTCGGTGTAGACGATCGCCGAGACGCCATCGGCCTCGAAACGCTTGGCCAGGTCGATGACCTGCACCGAGCTGACTTCAGCCCAGCCGTCGGTGGCCACGAAGCCGTCCTTGGCGTCCAGGCCAACGATGACCTTGCCCGGGAACGCCTTGCACGCCTCGGCGACGAACTCCGGCTGCTTGACCGCCTTGGTGCCGATGATCACGTAGCTGACGCCGGCCTTGACGTAGTGCTCGATGGTTTCCAGCGAGCGGATGCCACCGCCGATCTGGATCGGCAGGTTGGGGTAGCGCTTGGCAATGGCGGTGACCACTTCACCGTTGACCGGCTGGCCTTCGAAGGCGCCGTTCAGGTCGACCAGGTGCAGGCGGCGGCAGCCACCCTCGACCCATTTGGCAGCCATGCTGACCGGGTCGTCGGAGAATACCGTGGAGTCTTCCATACGGCCCTGGCGCAGGCGCACGCAGGCACCGTCCTTCAGATCGATAGCGGGGATAATCAGCATCTTGGGAACCTGTCTGTTCTTGGGGTTTCAGGGCTTCTCGAGCGCCCACAGATCACTTTCGATGCTCTCGAACCGCTCCTTGAGGTGCAGCTGAACATCGGCAATCGCCCTGTTGTAGTAATGGGGTGCAATTTCTTTGCTGAACAGGTCGAGGACCTCGGCCACCTCGAACGAGCCCAGTTGCAGCTCGAAACGGTCTTCGAGAAAGCGCTTGAGCGTGTCGAGCGCTTCGCGCTCCTGCTCGGGGGCCAGGGTAATGACCGGTGCCTTGGTCTTCGACTTGCTCATCTACCAGCGCCCGTCCCAGGCGACGAAGTTCTGCAGCAGCTGCAGGCCATGGGTATGGCTCTTCTCCGGGTGGAACTGCACGGCAAAGCGCGAGCCATCGGCCAGCGCGGCGGCAAAATCGACGCCGTAATGGCCGCGGCCGACCACCTGGCCCGGCTTGCCGGCATTGATGTAGTAGCTGTGCACGAAATAGAAGCGGGCACGGTCAGGGATGTCGTGCCACAGCGGGTGGTCGATGGCCTGGGTCACTTCGTTCCAGCCCATGTGCGGCACCTTCAGGTGCTCGCCGTCTTCTTCCAGGCCCTTGCCGAAGAAGCGCACCTGGCCAGGGAACAGGCCGATGCAGTCGACGCCGTTGTTTTCTTCGCTGTGCTCCAGCAGTGCCTGCATACCCACGCAGATGCCGAGAAACGGCCGATCCTGGCTGACTTCACGCACCAGGCTGTCGAAGCCCAGGCGGCGGATTTCGGCCATGCAGTCGCGGATCGCGCCTACGCCCGGGAACACCACGCGGTCGGCTTCGCGGATCACTGCGGCATCGCTGGTGACCAGCACCTTGCCGGCGCCCACATGCTCAAGCGCCTTGGCCACCGAGTGCAGGTTGCCCATGCCATAGTCGATTACGGCTACCGTCTGCATTTACAGGCACCCTTTGGTGGAAGGCATTTGGCCTGCCATGCGCTCGTCGAGGGTGGTGGCCATGCGCAGGGCGCGGCCGAATGCCTTGAACACGGTTTCGATCTGGTGGTGGGTGTTGTGGCCACGCAGGTTGTCGATGTGCAGGGTTACCAGGGCGTGGTTGACGAAGCCCTGGAAGAACTCCTGGAACAGATCGACATCGAAGCCGCCGACGCTGGCGCGGGTGTACGGCACATGCATCTGCAGGCCTGGGCGGCCGGAGAAGTCGATGACCACGCGCGACAGCGCTTCATCCAGCGGCACGTAGGCGTGGCCGTAGCGGAAGATGCCTTTCTTGTCACCGATGGCCTGGGCGAAAGCCATGCCCAGGGTGATACCGACGTCTTCGACGGTATGGTGATCGTCGATATGCGTGTCACCCTTGCACTCGATATCCAGGTCGATCAGCCCATGGCGGGCAATCTGGTCCAGCATGTGTTCGAGGAAAGGCACGCCGATATCGAATCGGGCCTTGCCACTGCCATCGAGGTTGATCGAGCACTTGACCTGGGTTTCCAGGGTATTGCGCTCGACGGAAGCCTTACGTTCGACCATCACCAGCTCCGCAAAATCATTGGGCGAAAAGGGTTCCATTATAGGCCCAGAACACGCCAGCTTGAAACGCGGATGACATATGGCAAGGCAAGCAATTACGGGGGGTTGATAGCGCTACAGGTCTATACAACCGCGCATGGTGCTACTTTGCAGGCCTATCGCCGGCAAGCCAGCTCCCACAGGCCCCCCACAATGTTCAAGGCCTGAGGTGTACCTGTGGGAGCTGGCTTGCCGGCGATAGGGCCGCTACAGCCGGAAAACTCAACCGGCTGCATCACTCGTCAATGGAACAGCACCGCCGTCTTCTGCAGGGTAATCCACACACCCCATGCCAGCGGCACAACCACCACAGCCCAGGCCAGCAGCACCAGTGGCACGCTGCCCGGCGCAGCCTTCCACTCCAGCGACCGCGCGCCATCAGCGCCCTTGTCGTGGCTCAAGGCCCGCTCGGCCGCCAGTTCGGCATCGCTCATGAAGTGCTTGTCCGCCACCGGGCGCACCAGCATGTTGCAGATGAAGCCCAGCACCAGCAGGCCGGCGAGGATGTACAGGGTCATGTCGTAGGCCGCCGCACGCTCCACCCCTGCCGCCAGCTGATATTCGCGCAGGTAGGTGATCAGCACCGGCCCGAGAACCCCAGCGGCCGCCCAGGCGGTCAGCAGACGACCATGAATGGCACCCACCATCTGCGTACCAAACAGGTCCGCCAGGTACGCGGGCACCGTCGCAAAGCCACCGCCATACATCGACAAGATGATGCAGAACGCTGCCACGAACAGCGCCACGTTGCCCAGGTGGCCCATGTTCGGCACCATGCTGTACAAACCCACGCCCAGGGCGAAGAAGGCGAAATAGGTATTCTTGCGGCCGATGTAGTCGGAGAACGACGCCCAGAAAAACCGCCCGCCAATGTTGAACAGGCTCAACAGGCCGGTGAAGCCAGCAGCAATCGCGGCAATCTGCGCCAGCTGGGCAGCGTTGAGCTGGCTGAAGGTCAGTTCATTGCCCAGCAGCTTGCCGGCGAACACTTCCTGCAGCAGCGGCGAAGCCATACCGAGAATGCCGATACCTGCCGACACGTTCAGGCATAATACCAGCCAGATCAAGGCAAACTGCGGCGTTTTCCAGGCCACACTGACGTGCACGTGGCGGTCGGTGACCATGGTATTGCCAGCCTTTTTCACCGGGGCTGTCCAGCCTTCGGGCTTCCAGCCGGTCGGCGGCACGCGATAAGCCAGGGCGCCGGCGGTCATGAACACGAAGTAGATTGCGGCCATCGCCACAAAGCTCTGCCACACGCCCACTTCCTGCGCATTGCCAAAATGCCCCATCAGCGCGGTGGCCAGCGGTGCCCCCACCATCGCGCCGCCGCCGAAGCCCATGATCGCCATGCCGGTGGCCATGCCACGTTTGTCCGGGAACCACTTGATCAGGGTCGATACCGGCGAGATGTAGCCCAGGCCCAGGCCGATACCACCGATCACGCCGGAGCCCAGCCACATCAGCCACAATTGGTGGGTTTTCACGCCAATGGCCGAAATCAGCATGCCGCCGCACCAGCACAGTGCCGATACCAGGCCGGCCTTGCGCGGGCCGGCGTGTTCCAGCCAGCCGCCCAGCACGGCCGCCGAGCAACCGAGAAAGACAAAGAACAGGGTGTAAATCCAGCTCAGCATCGAGATCGGCCAGTCGCACTCGGCGCTGAACATGCGGGCCATGAAGCCCATATCTGCGGCACAAGCAACCGGGGCAGTGATGCCGAGGGCTTGCGACAACGGCAGCCAGAACACCGAAAAGCCATAGGCCATGCCGATGCACAGGTGAATGGCCAGCGCGGCAGGCGGAACCAGCCAGCGGTTGAAGCCTGGGCGGGCGATGATGCGCTCCTTTGACAGAAAGCCTGGCGCACTGGCCGAGGCGCCCGTCGCGACGGTACTGCTCATGGATCTGATCCTTTTTATATGGATGTGCAGGCAAAGCGGCGCAAGGTTAGCAGTATCAAGTGGCGTGAAAGCAATCTGATATCGTTAATTCTTGCTTGGCTGAAACGGTCATTTTCCCTGTACCGGCCCCATCGCCGGCAAGCCAGCTCCCGCAGGTATAGCGCAGGCCTTGAAGGCTATGCGATCCCTGTGGGAACTGGCTTGCCGGCGATAGGGCCAATCAAGGCAAGCTTTTTTGAACAAGCAAAATCATGGCTGTCGAAAGCCGTACCATCTGTTGCAAACGTAGGAATCGTCCTGCATCTCTTGTCGAATACGCAGGGCCGTACACGGCGGCGCTATACTCTGCCGCTGAATTTCAAAATCGGACTACAAGGACTCGCCCATGAAAGCGTTCGGCAAAATCCTGGGACTGGGGCTTCTCGGGTTGCTGCTGATCATCGTGGCGCTGGGCTTCGCCCTGACCCACCTCTTCGATCCCAACGACTACAAAGACGAGATTCGCCAATTGGCACGCGACAAGGCGCACGTCGAGCTGACCCTCAACGGTGACATCGGCTGGAGCCTGTTCCCGTGGCTGGGCCTGGAGCTGCACGACGCCAGCATCGCCACCCTGAACACACCCAAGGCGCCGTTCGCCGACTTGCAGATGCTCGGCCTGTCGGTACGGGTGCTGCCGTTGCTGCGGCGCGAAGTGCAAATGAGCGACGTACGTGTCGAAGGCCTGAACCTGACCCTGGCGCGTGACGAACAAGGCCACGGCAACTGGGAAGACATCGGCAAACCGCTGCCCGCCCAGAACGGCGCCCCCGCCGATGCGCAGGCCCAGGCACCCGCCGAACAAAGCTCGGCGCCCGCCGCCAGCAACGACCGCGCCGTCAAGCTGGATATCGACAGCCTGACCGTGAACAACGCGCGCGTGCAGTACACCGATGCCAAGACCGGGCAGAGCTTCAGCGCCGAAAGCATCCAGCTGAGCACCGGCCCGGTCCACGAGGGCGCGAACATTGCGCTGAAGGCCAGCGCCTTCATCAGCGCCAGCCAGCCGAACATCAAGGCCCGCACCGAGCTGGCCGGCGAACTGCGCTTCGACCGCAAGCTCAAGCGCTACAACCTGGAAGACATGCGCCTGTCGGGCGAGACCTCGGGTGAACCCACCGGCGGCAAGACCGTGACCTTTGCCGCCCAGGGCCAGCTGCTGGTCGACCTGGCCGCCAATGTCGCCTCGTGGAGCGGCCTGAAGATCTCGGCCAACCAGCTGCGCGCCCTGGGCGAGCTGAACCTGCGTGATCTCGACAAGGCGCCGCAACTGAGCGGTGGTCTGTCCATTGCCCAGTTCAACTTGCGCACCTTCCTCGACAGCATTGGCCGCCCGCTGCCGGCTACCAACGATCCGGCAGCCTTCGCCAAGCTGGAACTGGTCACCCGCCTGCAGGGCACACCGACCAGCCTGGCCATGGAAGACCTGGCCGTGAAGCTGGACGACAGCACCTTCAGTGGCCGCGTGGCCGTCGAAGACTTCGCCAAACAGGCCCTGCGCCTGCAGCTTAAAGGCGACACCTTCGACGCCGACCGTTACCTGCCGGCCAAAAGCGAAGAAGCCAAGGGCGCCACTGCCGCACGCCAGGCCGAGGTCAAGCAACAGGAGGCCAGCGCCGTCGCCGGGGCCGGGGCCGGGGCCGGCAGCTCGCCGCTGCCTAACGCGCCGACCCAGGTGGCCTGGAGCAATGACAAACTGCTGCCGGTCGACCGCCTGCGCGCCCTCGACCTGCAGGCCGAGCTAAGCTTCGGCGCGCTGACCCTGGACAAGCTGCCGATCGAAAATGCCCAGCTCAAGGCCGTCGGCCAAGGCGGCCTGCTGACCCTGCAAACCCTGCGTGGCGAGCTGTACAACGGCACCTTCGAAGCCAAGGGCACGGTCGACGTGCGCCCTGCGGTGCCACAACTGGGCGTCAACACCAACATCCAGCGGGTGCCGGTGGAGCACTTCATCAAGACCGAAGGCAAGGACCAGGCGCCACCCGTCAAAGGCCTGCTGACCCTTGCCAGCGATCTCACCGCCACCGGCAACAGCCAGAAGGCACTGGTGGACACCCTCAACGGTAACGCACACTTCACCATCAACGACGGCGTGCTGGTCAACGCCAACCTTGAACAGCAACTGTGCCAGGCCATCGCCACGCTCAACCGCAAAACCCTTACCGGCGAGCCTCGTGGCAAGGACACCCCGTTCCAGGAGCTGCGCGGCAGCCTGGTGATACGCAATGGCGTCGCCAGCAACCCGGACCTCAAGGCCCGCATTCCTGGCCTGACCGTCAACGGCCATGGCGATCTCGACCTGCGCGTACTGGGTATGGATTACAACGTGGGTGTAGTGGTCGAGGGTGATCAGCGTGCCATGCCCGACCCGGCGTGCCAGGTCAACGACCGCTATGTAGGGGTTGAAGTGCCGCTGCGCTGCCGTGGCCCGCTGGAGCTGGGCGCCAAGGCCTGCCGCCTGGACCAGGACGGCCTGGGCAAGGTTGCCGCCAAGCTGGCCGGCAACCGCCTGAAAGACAAGATCGATGAAAAGCTCGATGACAAACTCGGAGACAAAGTGAGCCCGGAAGTCAAAGAAGCACTCAAGGGGCTGTTCAAGCGATGAGCCCCGAGCAGTTCTCCAGCGCAGTGCTGGATTGGTACGACCAGCACGGCCGGCACGACCTGCCTTGGCAACAGGGCATCAACCCGTATCGGGTGTGGGTGTCGGAAATCATGTTGCAGCAGACCCAGGTCAGCACCGTGCTCAACTACTTCGACCGCTTCATGCAGGCCCTGCCGACCGTGCAGGCCCTGGCCGAGGCGCCGGAAGACGAAGTGCTGCACCTGTGGACGGGCCTGGGTTACTACACCCGCGCGCGCAACCTGCAGAAGGCCGCGAAGATTGTCGTCGAACAGCATGGCGGAGAATTCCCGCGCAGTGTCGAGCAGCTCACCGAGCTGCCCGGCATCGGCCGCTCCACCGCCGGTGCCATCGCCAGCATCAGCATGGGCATCCGCGCGCCGATCCTCGACGGCAACGTCAAGCGCGTGCTGGCCCGCTTCACCGCCCAGGGCGGCTACCCCGGCGAGCCGAAGGTGGCTAACCAGCTGTGGGCCACGGCCGAGCGCCTTACCCCGCAGCAGCGCGCCAACCACTACACCCAGGCGATGATGGACATGGGCGCCACGCTGTGCACCCGCAGCAAGCCCAGCTGCCTGATCTGCCCGCTGCAGCGTGGCTGCGAAGCGCACCTGCATGGTGAAGAAACCCGCTACCCCGAGCCCAAGCCACGCAAGGCGCTGCCGCAGCGCCGTACGCTGATGCCGCTGCTGGCCAACCACGACGGCGCCATCCTGCTTTACCGTCGCCCGTCCAGTGGCCTGTGGGGTGGCCTGTGGAGCCTGCCCGAGCTGGACGACATCGCCCAGCTCGACGACCTGGCCTACCAGCACGGCCTGCGCCTGGCCGGCAGCCACGCCATGGACAGCCTGACCCACACCTTCAGCCACTTCCAGCTGGCGATCGAGCCTTGGCTGGTGCGCGTCGACCCTGTCGGCCAGCACGTGGCCGAGGCCGACTGGCTCTGGTATAACCTCGCCACCCCGCCGCGCCTGGGCCTTGCCGCCCCGGTCAAGAAGCTGCTCAAACGCGCGGCCGACGAACTGACTGCAGGAGACGCCCGATGACCCGCACCGTGATGTGCCGCAAGTACAAAGAACAATTGCCAGGCCTGGAGCGCCCGCCGTATCCGGGCGCCAAGGGCCAGGAAATCTTCGAACACGTCTCGCAGAAGGCCTGGGCCGACTGGCAGAAGCACCAGACCCTGCTGATCAACGAAAAGCGCCTGAACATGATGAACGCCGAAGACCGCAAGTTCATCCAGGCCGAGATGGACAAGTTTTTCGCCGGCGAAGATTACGCCCAGGCGGAAGGCTACGTTCCACCGGCCGAATGACCCCAAAAATCGTAAGCGACGGAATTAATTTAAAATTTTTTCAAAAAGTCGTTGACGGGCGGTCTGAAAATCTATTTAATTCACCTCGTCGCCCAGATAGCTCAGTCGGTAGAGCAGAGGATTGAAAATCCTCGTGTCGGCGGTTCGACTCCGTCTCTGGGCACCACCTTCAAGCTTCTGGTGGTTGCAAAGTTACCCGAAGCGACAACAAGAAACCCGCCTAGTGCGGGTTTTTTGTTGTCTGTGATTTTTTGCCGAGGGCCTGGCAGCCAACGCTTGGCTGCCACAGCCTGACGGTGTGTACTCGATGCACTGCAGTTCGGCCGGGCTTCACGCGGCTTAGTGGGAAACCCGTAACTCGCCCGGCCAATCTGATGGCCTAGAAGTTCGCCAAGGCGCTGCAATAGTCGGCTTTGCGCCTGGCCACCTGCTCGTTCGTGTCCAGGCGCTTGAGGGTGCCCCCACAGGCGCTGTAACCGTGCACCAACAGTTCGTAGTCGGCGCCTTTTTCCGGCACGAACGAGAACATGCCCAGGCAGTTCTGCACACTGTTGTAACCGGCCGAGCGACCGCCATCGAGAAAGTGCAGGGTAAACGGCTTGCCCGCCGGCACCAGCACCTCGCTGACCGCGTCACCCGCCTGGGCTGGCGCACCGGCAGGCATGCCGAGGGTTTCGCCGTTGCGGTCGGCAAAACCCTTGGTCGGTACGGCAATCACCCCGGCACCGGGGCTGTACCAGTCCACGCAGTCCTTTTCCGGTACCGCGCGCACCATGCCGTCGGCGATCACTCGCAGGCGCGCGGTATCGCCGGCACTTGGCGAGCCATAGGGCGTGTTGAAGGATTTGACTGCGGCGATGTTGCCACAGCCGGCCAGGGCGGCGGCCAGCAGGCCGAGCATGACGGGTGCTTTCATCCGTGAATGTCCTGTGAGCGAATGCCGAATGTCCGGCAGCCTGGCTCAGACCCAGCAATGCCGCTTGGGTTTCACTGCCATCTGCGATTCAATACGCACTTTTCCAGCACCACCCAAGGACCCTAGCCCCCATGGCCACCTCCACCAAGCAACAGAAACGCGCCAAGCGCGCCGCCAGCAAGGCCAAGCAAAACCGTATGGTACGCAGCGGCCAGGCGGTCAAGGCCAGCGCCGGCGACAGCGCCAGCATCGAGCAGGTGTTCAACAAGGCCATGGAATCGGACAGCTACAAAGAGATGTTCGAAAAGATGAAGGCAGCCCAGGAAAACGGCCTGGTACCGATGATCTCGGTGTTCCTGGTCGACCCGCTGCTGGCTTTGGTGCTCAAAGGGCACAAGGAAGAGCACGCCACCGACTACATCGTGCTGGTGTTCAATGCCTACCGCACCTGGCTGGACGGCGCTGACGAAGACACCACCATGGCCTGGCTGGAGAGCGACGAGTTCCAGGAAGCCTATATCGCCGCCTCTGAACTGGTGGCCAAGCAGCAACAGCTTCAGAAGCAGTTTGGCTGATAGCCCTGCGTAACCCGCCCAGGCACTATCGCCGGCAACAAAAAAAGGCCGCGCCCTGCACAGGACGCGGCCTTTTCATTGCAGTGCGGATCAGTTATCCAGCGCAACCCGCCCGGCAGCTTCACGCTTGCGGTGCACCAGCAAGCCCGCCGCCACCACACCAATGCTCAGCAGTGCAGTCGCGATGATTTCGGCACGGTGATCTTCTCGCAGCGCCATCACCACCAGCACCGCAACGATGAAGGCAATGGTCACCCAGGTCAGGCCCGGGAACAGCCACATCTTGAAGGAGATCTGCTCGCCGCTGGCCTCACGCTTGGCGCGCATGCGCAGCTGCGACACGGCAATCACCAGGTACACCAGCAAGGCGATGGCGCCGGAGCTGGCCAGCAGGAACTCGAACACCTGCGCCGGGGCCAGGAAGTTGGCGAACACGCAGAGGAACGCCGCCGCGGTGGACAGCAATACCGCCACATGCGGGGTGGCCGCCTTGGTAGTGCGCTGGGCAATGGCCGGGGCATCACCCCGCTTGCTCAGCGAGAACAGCATGCGCGAAGAGGTGTACAGCGCCGAGTTAAGGCAGCTGGTCACGGCGATCAGCACGACGATGTCGACGATCAGCTTGGCATTCGGCACGCCAATGCGGCTCAGCACGGTCTGGTAGGAACCGAGCTCGGCCAGCGCCGGATCGTTCCACGGCACCAGAGCCACGACCAGGAAGATCGACACCAGGTAGAACAGGCAGATACGCCAGATCACCGAGTTGGTGGCGCGGCTGATCTGCTTGCCCGGGTCCTTGGACTCGGCAGCGGCGATGGTCACGATTTCAGTACCCATGAACGAGAACATGGTGGTCAGCATGGCTGCCAGTACCGCGCCCAGGCCATTGGGCATGAAGCCCTGGGTATCGAACAGGTGGCTGGCACCGCTCACCTGGCTGCCTGGCACGAAGCCGAACAAGGCCGCACAACCCACGGCGATGAAGCCGACGATCGCCACCACCTTGAGCAAGGCGAACCAGAACTCGAACTCGCCGTAGTTCTTCACGCTGCACAGGTTGGTCAGGGTCAGCGCCAGGGTAATGATCAGCGAGAACGCCCAAAGGTCGACCGCAGGGAACCAGGCATGCAGGATGGCCGCGGCGGCGTTGGCTTCCAGCGGAATCACCAGCACCCAGAACCACCAGTACAGCCAGCCAATGGTAAAACCGGCCCAGCGCCCGATGGCGCGGTCGGCATAGGTGGAAAACGAACCGGTGTCCGGCGAGGCGACCGCCATTTCCCCCAGCATGCGCATCACCAGCACCACCAGCGTACCGGCGGCGGCATACGCCAGCAGCACGGCGGGGCCGGCAGCGGCGATAGCGTGGCCGGAGCCTACGAACAGGCCGGCACCGATGACGCCAGCGATGGACAGCATGGTGACATGCCGTTGTTTGAGCCCCTGAGCGAGGTCATTGGAATTGTTACCGCTCATAAAACTACCTTTGTAAGGAGTGGACCACTCCGACTGCGAAACCAGGCGCGCCTGGGGTTGGACTAGGCGTCGCTGCAATCGGCGGTTTCATGCTGGCAATAACCGCGCCAGCTGCTGAATCCATTCGTCATAATCGACTGCAAGCCTTCAAGGCTGCGCTTTGGAGGGCATTCGGCCAGACCATGACCGAAAGCCCGCCAAATCATCGGATTACTGAAATACTCACTTACAAATGCACCAAAGGTGCTCCTCGGTAACACCTATGCACCAGCGCAACGCCAAAAAGCGCAACCGCCGGGTACAACCTTGAAATCGCGTGACGGCCTTCGCGGGTAAACCCGCTCCTACAGGGATTGTCTGGTCTGTGGGAGCGGGTTTACCCGCGAATGGGTCAAAACCGCTTCCATGAGCAGGCCAAAGCTGGCACCATCGCGCCTTTTTTCATCAAGGCTCTGGTGCTGGGCGACACCTTCGCGGACATCTGCGCGACGTTACGCTGTAGCGATGCGACAAACCGCCCCACCAATGCCCAGAGTCCCTGGCGACCCTGTTGGCCGTCATAATGCCGCTATGCTAGCTTGGCGCACGCCAGGAAGGCCGCCAACAGCTGGGAACGCACCCGAACACATGAGGACCGCACATGGCTCAGGCCACGCCCGCGCTGGAAATCCGCAATCTGCACAAACGCTACGGCGAGCAGGAAATTCTCAAGGGTATTTCGCTGACCGCACGCGACGGTGACGTGATCTCCATCCTGGGGTCGTCCGGCTCCGGCAAGTCCACCCTGCTGCGTTGCATCAACCTGCTCGAGAACCCGCACCAGGGCGAAATCCTGGTCGCCGGCGAAGCCCTCAAGCTGAAGCCCGCCAAGAACGGCGACCTGTTCGCCGCCGACAACCGCCAGATCAACCGCCTGCGCAGCGAAATCGGCTTTGTCTTCCAGAACTTCAACCTCTGGCCGCACATGTCGATCCTCGACAACATCACCGAGGCGCCACGCCGCGTACTCGGCCAGAGCAAGGCCGAGGCCATCGAGGCTGCCGAAGCGCTGCTGAACAAGGTCGGCATCTACGACAAGCGCCACAGCTACCCCGCCCAGCTTTCCGGTGGCCAGCAACAGCGCGCCGCCATTGCCCGTACCCTGGCCATGAAGCCCAAGGTCATCCTGTTCGACGAGCCGACTTCGGCGCTCGACCCGGAAATGGTCCAGGAAGTGCTAAACGTTATCCGCGCACTGGCCGAAGAAGGCCGTACCATGCTGCTGGTAACGCACGAGATGAGCTTTGCCCGCCATGTGTCCAGTGAAGTCGTCTTCCTGCACCAGGGCCTGGTCGAAGAGCAGGGATCGCCGCAGCAGGTCTTCGAGAACCCGACCTCGGCGCGTTGCAAGCAATTCATGTCCAGCCACCGCTAACGGAGCAATACATGCACACTTACAAGAAGTTTCTCCTGGCAGCTGCTGCCACGCTGGTGATGTCGGCAAACGCCATGGCCGCAGAAAAACTGCGCATGGGTATCGAAGCCGCCTACCCACCGTTCAACAACAAGGATGCCAGCGGCAACGTGGTCGGCTTCGACAAGGACATCGGCGACGCCCTGTGCGCCAAGATGAAAGTCGAATGCTCGGTTGTAACCTCGGACTGGGACGGCATCATCCCGGCCCTGAACGCCAAGAAGTTCGACTTCCTGGTGTCGTCGCTGTCGATCACCGACGAGCGCAAGCAGGCGGTGGACTTCACCGAACCCTACTACTCCAACAAGCTGCAGTTCATTGCGCCGAAAAACGTCGACTTCAAGACCGACAAGGCTTCGCTGAAAGGCAAGACCATCGGCACCCAGCGCGCCACACTGGCTGGCACCTACCTTGAAGACAACTTCCCGGATGTCGACGTCAAACTCTACGACACCCAGGAAAACGCCTACCTCGACCTGGTTTCCGGCCGCATCGACGGCATTCTCGCCGACAAGTACGTGCAGTACGAGTGGCTGAAAAGCAAAGACGGCATGAACTACGAGTTCAAGGGCGAGCCGGTGATGGACAGCGACAAGATCGGCATTGCCGTGCGCAAGGGTGACACCAAGCTGCGCGACGACCTGAACAAAGCCCTGGCAGAAATCAAAGCCGACGGTACGTACAAGAAGATCAACGACAAGTACTTCCCGTTCAGCATCGAATGACCCGCCCTGACCGGCGCGCCCTTGTGGCGCGCCTGTCCCTAGAATGACCTGCCCATGAATATCGACCTGCACGGATTCGGTCCGGCCATGATGGCCGGCACCGTGATGACCGTAAAACTGGCGCTTTGCGCCTTGCTGCTGGGGCTGGTGCTGGGCCTGCTCGGCGCCCTGGCCAAGACCTCCCCGCTCAAGCCGCTGCAATGGCTTGGCGGTTTCTACTCGACCCTGGTGCGCGGCGTGCCCGAGCTGCTGTGGGTCCTGCTTATCTATTTCGGCACCGTGGGCTTGATGAACAGCCTGGGTGAAGCCCTGAACATGCCGGGCCTGGAGCTCAGCGCCTTCGCTGCGGGGGTTATCGCCCTGGGCCTGTGCTTCGGCGCCTATGCCACCGAAGTGTTCCGCGGCGCGATCCTGGCGATCCCCAAGGGCCACCGTGAAGCCGGCCTGGCACTGGGCCTGTCCAGAGGCCGCATCCTGTCGCGGATCATCCTGCCGCAAATGTGGCGCATCGCCCTGCCCGGCCTTGGCAACCTGTTCATGATCCTGATGAAGGACACCGCACTGGTGTCGGTAATCGGCCTGGAAGAAATCATGCGTCATTCGCAAATTGGCGTGACCGTGACCAAAGAGCCGTTCACCTTCTACATGGTCGCGGCCTGCATCTACCTGAGCCTGACCGTCATTGCCATGACCGGCATGCACTTCATGGAAAAACGCGCCGCTCGCGGCTTTGCGAGGGCCGAACAATGAATTGGGAAGTCATCTTCAAATGGCTGCCACGCCTGGCCCAGGGTGCGACCCTGACTCTGGAGCTGGTGGCCATTGCGGTGGTGGCCGGGCTGATCCTGGCCATCCCGCTGGGTATCGCCCGCTCTTCGCGCCACTGGTATGTGCGCGCCGTGCCGTTCAGCTACATCTTCTTCTTCCGTGGCACGCCGTTGCTGGTGCAGCTGTTCCTGGTCTACTACGGCCTGGCCCAGTTCGATGCAGTACGTTCGAGTGCGCTGTGGCCGTACCTGCGCGATCCGTTCTGGTGCACGGTGCTGACCATGACCCTGCACACGGCCGCCTACATCGCCGAGATCCTGCGCGGCGCGCTGCAGTCCATCCCCAAAGGCGAGATCGAAGCCGCCCGGGCACTGGGCATGTCACGGGCCAAGGCGCTGATCTACATCATGCTGCCGCGCGCCGCGCGGATCGGCCTGCCGGCCTACAGCAACGAAGTGATCCTGATGCTCAAGGCCAGCGCCCTGGCCAGTACCGTGACCCTGCTGGAACTGACCGGCATGGCCCGTACCATCATCGCCCGCACCTACCTGCCGGTGGAAATCTTCTTTGCCGCCGGGGTGTTCTACCTGGTGATCTCGTTCATGCTGGTGCAAGGCTTCAAGCTGCTTGAGCGCTGGTTGCGCGTGGACGCCTGCCAAGGGCGCTGATATCTCCTGAGCCATCTTCGCGGGTAAACCCGCTCCCACAGGTACCCCACAGGCCTTGAAATCTGTGCCAATCCTGTGGGAGCGGGTTCACCCGCGAAGAGGCCCTCAACCCAACACACATCCCATGCCAAGCTACCTCCACAGCCACCACCTGAACGCCCGCTTCCAGGCCCTTGACCAGTTCCTGATCGAGCACCAGCAGCTGTGGAAACCCCGCCCCTTCACCACCTTGAACCTGCCCTGGGAAGCCACCCACCCCGAGCTGGCCGCCCACCTGCGCCAATGCTCCCTGGCGGACGCCGAAACCGACAGCGCAGCCGACCACTTGCCCGCCCCGTTCCCGCAACTGGCGCTGCAAGCCCGACAGCTGGCCGCCCTGGGCAACCTCCCGGCAACAGACCTGCCCACTGCAAGCCACCGTCTTGACGTCGCCGTCCCCGGCCGCAAATGGCAGCAGATCGAAGCCTTCGCCAGCCACCTGGCATTCCGCGAGCCGCCCCGCCACTGGCTGGACTGGTGCTCCGGCAAAGGCCACCTCGGCCGCCGCCTGCTGCAACCCGGCCAGCAGCTGACCTGCCTGGAATACGACACCGAACTGGTTGCCGCCGGCCAGGCCTTGAGCGCGCACCACCACCTGCCCGCGCAACACGTGCAGCAGGACGTGCTGGCCAGCGACAGCGCTCGTCATCTGCATGGCGAAAAAAGCGTGGTCGCCCTGCACGCATGCGGCGACCTGCACGTACGCCTGATGCAACTGGCCAGCCAACAGGGCTGCCGACAGCTGGCCGTGGCGCCCTGCTGCTACAACCGCATTGCCGCGCAGCAGTACCAGGCGTTATCCACAGCCGCGCAAGCCTCCAACCTGCAGCTTTCGCTGGACGACCTGGGCCTGCCCTTGAGCGAAACCGTCACCGCCGGCGCCCGCGTACGCCGCCAGCGCGACACATCGATGGCCCGGCGCCTGGGCTTCGACCTGCTGCAGCGCCAGCAGCGCCAGACCAGTGAATACCTGCCCACACCATCGTTGCCCGTGGCCTGGCTGGAGAAGCCTTTCGAGCAATACTGCCGTGACCTGGCCGAGCTCAAGCAATTGCCATTGCAAGGCAACCCCGACTGGCCCGCCCTGGAAGCCGACGGCTGGCAGCGCCTGGCCGAGGTACGCAATCTGGAGCGCATGCGCAACCTGTTCCGCCGGCCCCTGGAAATGTGGTTGGTACTGGACCGTGCCCTGTTCCTCGAAGAACAAGGCTACGACGTGCGCGTGGGCCTGTTCTGCGATTATCCGCTGACGCCGCGCAACCTGCTTATCCTCGCAGAACGCGACCGTTAGCCGCAGCACAACCTGTGGATAAGTCTGTGAACAAGCTTGTGATTACCTGTTGGTGCCAAGCGCTATTTCAAACGCTTGGCTTATTCCTGCGCGCTGGTCAAGCCCAGTAAAAACAGGCATTTGCGCAAAGACCAGCGGCATAGGAATCCGGCATGCCTTTCGCGCAAGGCGCCAATGCCACTTGTGCATAAACATTTCTTGTGGTTAGCGCAGAGGCCAGTTGCGCGGGTGTGCAGGAGCGGCCTTGTGTCGCGGAAGGGCTGCAAAGCAGCCCCGGCTCAAAGATCAGTGCGCCTTGTTCTTGGCAATCTCGATATCGTTCATCAACGCCTTGGCCATGTCGCACAGGTAATCGGCCGCACCCAGGAATTTATGGTCATCCTCCATATCCCCCTCGCGCACCAGGTGCTTGATGTAGCCCATCAGAATCGAGACATGTTCATAGGCAGAGTCCACCGGGATACCGGGTTCTACGCGGAGCAGATTGAGGGACGGGTTGCCGGCGGCGAGGAAGGTTTCTACGCCTGCGGTGGTGATTGGCTTGGGGACATTGTCTGGCGGGATTATTTTCAATTTTCAAACTCCTATATTCCTCAAGGAGTTGCCACATTCGTTCTTTCTCACGGAACAAATGGTGGCAACCGTGCACGGGGTGAGAAACCGAGTGAATATAGGAAGCCTCGGCCAGACCGAAGTCTGCCCGCGCACGGTCGCCATACGCAGCCGCTAAATTCGTAATCGGGTTCTCACACCCGGTCGCCAAAGCGACCCGTAAACGGTATCCGTGAGCCATTTCCCCGACAACAGCGATACTTCGGCGGCGCGCGTAGGATAGTTCCGAAGCTGCAAAATCCTGAAGCTTTTGGGCTCTGATTCAGGATTTTCATACAGCTGATGGCCTCTTCGCGGGTGAACCCGCTCCCACAGGTACCGCACCGGCCTCAAGAGCATTCCATCCCTGTGTAGGAGCGGGTTCACCCGCGAAGAGGTCCTGCCAGGCAACACAAGGCTAATGCCCCACCGCCGCAACGGTGTATCATCCGCCGTCCAAATCATTAAAAAGTGAAGTCGCGCGCTGCCCGCCAGCCCCGCGGCCTTCTGGCGCTGTGCCAGACCGACAATGGACCACCGGACCTCACCATCGTGACCCAAGCCAAACCCCTCGCCCTGTTGACCCTGGCCCTGGCCCTGACCGCCTGCGCCAGCGGCACGCCACCTCATCACAACAGCAACCTGGGCTGGAACCACCCCGGCATGCAGTTGGGCGGTGACAACGGCCTGCCCATGCGCACCGAAAGCCCGTGCCGCAAGCGCGGCTGCGACAACGACAAGCTGTTCTTCAACCCGGGCAAAACCGAGCCGAACGTAAACACCATCCACCGCGGCTGGTAGGAAAATTCTTGTTTTGGGGCGGTGACTTAGGTCTTTTTCGAACAATCGCAAGTAAGTGGTTTACAGACGCCAACCGATCGCTATAATGACGCCCCATTGCCGGTATAGCTCAGATGGTAGAGCAACTGACTTGTAATCAGTAGGTCCCGGGTTCGATTCCTGGTGCCGGCACCATTCAAGGTTCCATAGAAAGCTTTCAAAATCTCTGGAACCCCCGAAAAACCCGCCTTCTGGCGGGTTTTTTCGTTTTGGCGTTCCGTCGGATTCCGAGGGTAGCCAGCGCTAATAAGGGTACATTTAAGGATACCTACCAATTCGATATTGGAAAGTACCCTTATGGCTCGCACAACGGCTCCCCTTACCGACAACGCCTGCCGCACTGCAAAGGCTCGCGAACGTGAGTACAAGCTTTTTGACGGCGATGGCCTTTACCTGCTCGTGAAGCCCAACGGTCGCAAAGGCTGGCGGCTCAGGTACGTAAAGCCCGATGGCCGCGAGGGCCTGACCTCACTCGGCAATTACCCGGTGGTCGGGCTGGCTGACGCTCGCCACAAGCGCTTCGAGCTCAAACAGCAGCTCGCCAACGGCATTGACCCCATCCAATCCAAGCAGCAGGCCAAGGTGCAAGCCGTAATCAATGGCCGTACCTTCGAAAGCGTTGCGCTCGATTGGTATGCCGGGATGGTGCCCAAGTGGGCGCCGGGCCACGCCAAGACTGTACTCAGCCGGTTGAAGACTCATGTATTCCCTTTGCTCGGTGCCAGAGCAATCGTTGAGTTGGACACCCACGACCTCATGCAGCCACTGGAAGCCGTGACAAAGCGCGGCACCATCGACGTGGCGCTCAGGATCAAGAACTACCTGCAAAGCATCATGCGCGAAGCCAAACGGCTGCGGCTGATCACGACGAACCCAGCCCACGACCTCGATGGCTCAATCAGAGCACCACGGGTTACACATCGACCCGCACTACCCTTATCGCGGCTGCCAGAGCTACAGGCGCGCATCGACGGCTACAAAGGTCGTCCACTCACACGCCTTACCGTGATGCTGTCGTTGCACGTGTTCGTACGCTCCAGTGAGCTGCGCTTCGCCCGCTGGAACGAGTTCGATCTCAATCGCGGCATCTGGGAGATCCCCGACACCCGCCCGGCGCTGGACGGAGTGCCCTTCTCTACAAGGGGTACGAAGATGGCCGGTGACATTCACGTTGTACCTTTATCTCCGCAGGCAGTGACCTTGCTTGAGCAGATCCACGCGATCACCGGCAAGTTCGAACTGGTGTTCGCGGGGGATGCCAAGCCGTGGAAACCGATGTCCGAGAACACGGTGAATGCAGCGCTCAGGACGATGGGCTACGACACTAAGGTGGATATCTGCGGCCACGGCTTCCGAGCCATGGCGTGCAGTGCGCTGGTCGAGTCCGGGCTGTGGTCGGAGACGGCTATCGAGCGACAGATGAGCCACAAGGAACGCAACAACGTGCGCGCCGCCTATACCCACAAGGCCGAGTTCCTCGAAGAGCGCCGGATGATCATGACCTGGTGGAGCCGGTTTCTGGAGGCGAACCGCGAGGACCATGTGACGCCGCATGAGTTTGCCAAGCAGACGGGCGAGAACGTCACGCGCCTTCGCAGTGCCAAGAGAACCGAGTAACCCGCCGCACCACCACCTCAAACTCGCTGTGAAGTTACCCACAGCACCGCATTAAGCTCCTCCGCGCGGGTCCTTTCAAACGGGGCTGCAAAGCCGCCCCGTTTGAAAGGACCATACCTAAGAAAAAAATTGCTGGCACAGCTTACGTCTGTGGAAAACCACTGATGTCCACCGGGGGATAGTTTTATCCACAGGCGCTAAATCCCTGATATCGCGCTGCTTGACGAATATTGTCCACAAGCGTAGACCGGGAGTCGCAAGAGCTGTCGATGACAGCACCCCAGGTGACCCGAACCTAAGGTCACGCCGCTCCTGCGGTGGTTCACCCGCAAGTACGATTCGCGTCCGGCAGCTCGTACGGTCACTACCCATGTGATGGATGCCAACTCAATATCGTTGCCCCTGCGGCAACCACCCTACCCATCTGCTCAGCAGCAACCTATCCGCTTGGCCATTTCGCGTGCGCCAACCTGCGCCCGTCTCTTTCACCTGGAAAGAGACGGGCGCGTCTAATACTGCTGCAGCCCTCATCGCATTTGGCTTTGCGGCAACTTCACTCGTGACAATCGGCGTGACAAACGCCGATGTCACCAGCAACAGCGCTGTAGATGATGGTGCCGCAGACCAAGGAATGGACTGCACCTGACTGACAGTCAGGCATGCCCCGTCATCGCATCGCTGCGTTCACCCGGCTCAGGATCTTCAGGCGCTGGTTTAGTCAGCCAGCACTGCCTCCGCCCGCCCACCGGCAACGGTGTTAAGGAGGCCAGATCATGAGATGCCCTTGCTCCCGGTCGTAAGGAGCCGCCAGTCCCGCGTAGAGGACATTCCCCACAGGTCGCAGGGGCCTTGATCCCTGATAACACTCAGCATTCTTGGCGGGATGACGTGGGGCGAGGATCGGAGAGCGGACGATGAGGTGATCGACATGGCATTGGTGGGTAGACGCGATGGCCGTAATTTTGGCTACGGCAGGCAATTGAGCTATGCAGGGCCGCAAGCGCTGAAAGATATGTTCGGCGGAGGCCACTACGGCACGGTCAAGGCGCACTGTGATCGGTGGCAAGCATTCGTGAAGTGGTGCCGCTCCGAACAGGGGCCGGGTATCAATGATGCGCGGCAGATTGATCGAAAGGTATTGGCCGACTACGCGGCGTATCTGCGCGACATTGTTAAGCGCGGTGATCTCGCCGTCAGCACCGCGCAAAACCGGCTATCCAGCGTTAACAGGACCATGGCTGCGCTTCGCGGTGATCAGTGCGTGAAATTGTCCAGCCCTAGCAAGGCGTTGGGTATGCAGCGCACAGGGGTTCGACGTTCAGTGCCGCAGGGCCAAGACCGTGCGCAGGTTAAACAGATCGTCGATGCGCTTTGCCGCCATCATCAGTTACGAGTTGCGGCGATCGTTCTGTTGGCGCGAGCCACCGGCATGCGCTTGCGTGAGGCCATCTTGGCTGACCTGCCACGGCTAATCCGCGAGGCTAACGGCCAAGGCAGGATTAACATTCAGGATGGCACTAAAGGT
Source organism: Pseudomonas sp. 8_5_2 (assembly GCF_059295255.1). NCBI lineage: Bacteria > Pseudomonadati > Pseudomonadota > Gammaproteobacteria > Pseudomonadales > Pseudomonadaceae > Pseudomonas > Pseudomonas sp. 8_5_2. The sequence goes on along the minus strand of NZ_CM181238.1, from coordinate 305,691 downwards.
GGCCGAGCCGGCGCCTCAGCGCCACGTTGGATTGCGGTGAACGACCATGTTCGAGGTGCCCTTGGATTTGCAAGGCAGGTTTCGCCTGCAGGTAGTCGCAACTTAATTGCGCCACACGAAAGCTACCTAAATTTTCTGCAAGAAATCATCAACCCTGCGCGGGCCATCCTGCATGCACACAAACTCAAAGGCTTCCATGAGCTACGAGCGGCGTACGCATGTGAGCGCTATGAGCAAATCACCCAGTACCGGGCGCCTATCCACGGCGGCCAATGTTGCCTGGCAGATAGAAACCTTGATCGTGAGGCTCGGATGCATGTCAGCTACGAGCTTGGTCACGGTCGGATCGACGTGGTCGCGGCCTATATCGGAGGACGGACATGAGCAAGCCATTTGATATGGAATTGTTCTTGGATGGTGTGCTTACCGGGTCTCACGCTACCCGCCAACGCCATGTACGACAGGCGAGAATCATCCAGGCTGCAACTGCAGAGCGCTGGCAGCGAGACACACCTTGGGCTTGGCAAAGAAAAAATTTGGCATGGTTTCTCGAACATCGCATGCGTCAACACAGCGACGCTACGCGATATTACTACTTGCTGACTGTCCGGCTGCTTGCTCGACGTTTAGGAACGTCATGGATTTTCAATCTCTAAAGCAGCGGATTAGTCAAGAGAAGAAGACCCGTTGACCATCGCTAGACGTGGTGATGGCGTTGAGCTATTGTCGCTACAGCTTCGGTGTATTCTATGTATTATTGCTCTTATACCTAACCTCCCAGTTATATCATAGGGAAATCCATGACTGATTGTAAGCAGCAAGGTGATGACTTGAGCAAGGTTATAGAGCAAAAGATAAAAAATCAGTTTGAGGTAATCAAACGGATAGATGTCTACATTGGCACTACCAACACCAAGTGTACGATTATCATGTCTTACTGCGCTGCAGTAATTGCGCTGATATTTGCTCTGCTTGGTAAGCTGGAAGTGGCAAATACAACTCCGATTATCGTATGCATTGGCTTGTTTGGTTGTTTTAGCTTGATTGCCGCTATTACCTGCATGCTAATGGCGTGTTTTACTATATTCCCCGTGACATTTAGTAGCCCTGATAAAAACAGAGGAGAGTCACTAATTTTTTATGGCGATATAGCAGGCACCAAAAACGGTTCTGATGGTTACGCTAAACGAATCATTGAAGTCTCTGACGAAGACTATTTAAATGACTTGAGTGGCCAAGTGTTTACTTTGGCAAAAATTGTCGATCGAAAATTTTGGCTCATCCAAAAATTATCCGTTGTTCTGTGTATTCATTTTGCGTGCATCTCCGTATTTCTTGTGACTTTTGTTATTAAGGCTTTTTCGTAGAGGGATCTGTGTTGAAGAGAAGTATTTCAAGAGAATCTTTTGCCCGAATGTTAGATTCGGAAATAAAGAAGAGCAATAAAAAGAAGTCTTTCGCAATGGATGCTGCGCTGGGGCGCGCATCTATGGAACACTTGAATGAACATATTGAAAAGTCACTTGCGACATCAGATGCTTTTGATCAGGAAGCAATTCAGCAGGATATTCGCACTTCATTTAAAAGGGATGGAGTTAACCAAAGCAAAATTGGAACTCATCCTGACTTCGTGCATCTCGCGGAAACTGATGATCAGGAGAATCATTACATCTGTTCGCTTTTTCTGGACATAAAAAACTCAACAAGACTTACTTTTATATATGAGCTTCATGAAGTCGTAGCTATCAAGAATACGATTTTGAAAGCTGCAGCTGAAACCGTGCGGGCCATGGACGGGCATGTTCATCGGTTTATGGGAGACGCCTTGCTAGCCTTCTTTGGAGGTAAAGCACAGGATAAGGACGACAGCATAATTAACGCTATTAATTGCGTTTCGGTTCTTGAGTCCTTGATGACCGGAACCATCATTCCTGTCCTTGAGCAAAAATATGTTCAGAATCCCAAGGCAGATTATTTGGGTTTTCGCATTGGCTTGGACTACGGCTCTCACGATGACGTGTTGTGGGCGTCTTACGGATTTAGAGGCGTTTACGAAGTAACTCCAACATCTTTCTTTGTGGATGTTGCGGCCAAGCTTCAAGGTATCGCGGGTAAGAACAAGTCGATGCTTGGTCGAAGTATCATGGAAGAAATTGATCTCCCTGAGGATTACACAAGAATCAGAACTCGCACTCAAAAAAATAAAAACGGCGAGATAGAAACTATCTCTCTGCCGAATCTCCCTAAGTCATATACGGATCGAGAAGGACGGGTTCACACATACAAGGTGAGAGAGCTGGATCATGCTAAATATAGAGATTTGCTTCCATTTGCAACTGAACTAAAAGAATCGCATCCAAACTCGATGGTGGTGTCATGCCCTGGCATATCATTTAAGTGCTTCATTGTAGATGGAAATACTTTGGTTGAGTATCCGTCGGTTTCAAGAATGCTTGACAAAAACCTCAGCCTTAAATTCAAAGTTACATTTGACAAGTCGGTCCACGCCAACCAAGACTTCCCTCTCGAGCTGAAGTTGACGAAGCGAAATTATGGTATAGAAGCTCAACTGAAAGGGCAGCGAGGGACTTTCCCCATTACAAAAACTTCAGTTATTAAAGACAACAACTATTTGACAAGTTTCTTTAGGGCTGACCCTCAGACTCATACAGATTCAACAGCGTATCGCGGGTTGCATACCATGGAAGCTGTAGTAACTGACGTCAAGGGGGATGTTATATTTAAAGACATTATTGGAGTATATATCAGATAGCTTTTGAGCGGCCTTTTCCAATAGGTGTTGTTATTAGTTTTTGCGTGGTGTGCGACCTCAATCCAGGGCCGTTTTTGACCGACATTTACCTACGCCAAGCTCAGCGTGGGGCAGCCTGATGCCCCCCGCAACCGTCCGGCTATTAAAGAAGGGTACGCAGTCATCTATCGACCATATGTTCAAAATCCGTCTTATGCCGCCCATCTCAATCATCAGGCGACTGCCAAAGGATAGTTTTAGGGATAGACTGAAAAATAATTTAGAAAAATATATACAAATCATATATTTATCACACGCTTCGACTCCTGGTGCCGCACCATACGCAGTATCCAAATGCTCAATGCGAGTCAATGTAAACCGGGTGACAAATCCGGCCGAAAAATTCGAGACTTTCTTTAAACTGCACCTTGCATAAAAAACTCAACCGGAACACTAAAGAACTCAGCAAACCCTTTTATCTGGGCAACCGTCATTTTCCTTTTATTGTTCAGTATTTCAGAAACAGCACTTTGCGTTGCAATATCAGACAAATCCTTTTGTTTAACACCCCTGTCCGAAATCAGAAACGCGAGCGCTTCCGCCTGGGAGGTCTGAGGTATCAACACCGTTTCAGTTTCGTACTCGTACACTCGATCGGCGACCAGCTCGGCAAAACGTGCTGCTGCGTGATCTTCACTATCCGCATGCGAGTAAAGCTCATCGATTATCGCCATTCGCCCGTGCAAGTCATTATCGTCTTTAATAGGATCATGACATGCAGATAGCAATTTGGACATTGTGGATATCTGATCGCTCAGACTATCGAACATGGGTGAAATGTTAGCTATGAAGGAATCTAGTCCAGTGGCTTCGATCTTATCACGCTTCATTTTTGTCACCTGTAATTGCATTACATATTAATAGAGCCAATCTTCCCGCCCAGCTACTTGACATCACTTCTGCACCACTTGTCATATCCGGCATGGGGCAGAATATCCTTCAGGTAAATGGTGCCGGTTCGCGTGTTGACCCATGCGATGAGTCGACACTCATTTTTCTTGATATCAAAGACATAGATATCAAGTGGTCCTTTTTTGCTTGGGTGTCTCAGCTTTGAGTGAGGGATGCGATCAACGTTCCACCCTGAGGCGGTTACCCACACGCCACGAATCTGCTCTAAGGACTCAAACCGAAGGGGCGGTCTGTCAAAGGTGGTCAGCCACAGGTTCAGTGGCTCTTTCCACTGACTATACTTCTCGATAGCCTGTGCAACCGCCGTCTTGGTTACCACTCGCATGTTCTATGCTCCGGCGTGCTTACATGCAACAAAAATTATCGCATATCCAGATATCTGTCAAGCAGATATCTGCGAGCCAGATAAATCCGCGAAGCGGCGCGCGGCGCTCGATCTCACAGGCGATGGGCTGGTCTTTAACAGGTTGCATCAGGGCTGACAGGGGCTTGCCGCAAGGGGTGCAGCGCCTGTGAAATCGAGCGCTGAATAATATCTTGTGGCATGCACCTACCGGCCCTGACGCAATCCCTGCAGAAGCCTGGCTTGCCGGCGAAGAGCTGCGCAGCAGCCCCCTGCCGCCTCAGTCAAAACGCAGTGCTCACCGTCAACGACAGGTTACGCGGGTCGCCATAGATGCCCCCGGCATAGAACCCGTACTGGGTGTAGTAATGCTTGTCGAACAGGTTGTTGGCGTTGAGGGTGACGCTGACGTCATCGGTCACCTGGTACTTGGCCATGGCATTCCAGATGGCATAGCCGGACCAGTTCACGTCGGTGGCACCGTTGCTCACGCCATTGGTGGGCTGGCCGGCCGGGCTTGAAATGGCGCGGATGTTGGTCTGTGCAGTCACACCGGCACCCACGGTCAGGCGGTCAAGCGGGCCGCCCATCCGGTAAGTGGTCGAGGCCTTGAACAGGTGCGACGGGTCGCTGCGGCCGTCGCTGTCGATGCGGCGGAAGTGCAGGTAGGTGTAGCCGGCGTACACGTTCCAGTTGGGGGTCAGCGCGCCGGCGACTTCCAGGTCGATACCGTCGGTTTCCACGCCGGAGCCTGCCTTGTAGGCGCTGGCCCCAGTCGGCGTGGTCAGGTCGCCATCGAGCACGGCCTTGTTTTCCTGCTTGGTGCGGAAGTACGCCGCCGAGGCGTTCAGGCGGCCGTCGAACCACTCGCCCTTGACCCCGGTTTCGTAGCTTTGCCCACGAATCGGCTCGACCTTGCTGCCGCTCACGGTTTCCGACGTTTGCGGGGTGAAGATGTCGGTGTAGCTGGCGTACAGCGAGTAGTTGTCGTTGAGGTCGTAGACCGCACCCAGGTACGGGGTGACGATGCCGTTTTCTTCCTGGCTGCTGCGCTCACCGGCCACGCTGCGGGTAACCGACGAGTAGTTGCTGGTGCGTACGCCGACAATCACCGACAAGGGGTCGGTAATGCTCAGGCGGGTAGCGGCATACATGCCCTGCAGGCGGGTGGTGGTCTTGCTGTGCAGGCCGGTACGCGAGGCGATGATGTCATAGTCATCATCCACGCCATTGTGCCAGTTGCTGACCGGGAAGCCGTTGTTGGCGCGGAACTGGCAGCCCAGCGCGGGCGCGCTGGCCATGCCGTCGCCAACCATGGTGCAGGTGTATTGCGGCGACCAGCCCACGGTGCGGCTGTCGTTGTAGCCGACCATGGCCTGATGGGTGCGACCGAACAGCTGGAACGGGCCGGACAGGTCGATCTGTGCCGATTGCTGGGTGGTGTCGCTGGAGCTGTGCAGGCCGTTCAACACGGCGCCGCTGCCGTCCTGGTCCCAATAGCCGCCGTAGCTGCCGCGCCCAGCCGAATTGACCTTGGCCAAGCCGCGATGGTTGAGGGCCTCGGTGGTGGCTTGGGAGGCTTTCAGGTCCAGCGTCCAGTCGTTGTCGAAGCGGTGCTCCAGCGAGCCGAATGCAGTGCGGGTGGTGTACTCGCCAAAGCTCCAGCTGGGCACCACGTTGGTGCTGCGTGGCAGGTCGGTCTTGCTGCCGTCGCGGTACCACAGCGGGATGTTCGCACCCCAGCCGCCACCCACCACCTTGTTGTACTCGTACTGGTAGCCGGCACCCAGGGTGGTGGCCTCGTCCAGGTCGAACTCGAAATTGGCCAGCGCGGCGCGGGAGCGCTCGGACTGGTTGTCACGGAACGAGTTGGCGTCCTGCTGGGTCATCACGAAGCGTGAACGCAGGCGGCCGTCCTCGGACAGCGGCAGGTTGAGGTCTGCGCCCAGGCGGCGTTTGTCCCAGCTGCCATATGTGGCGTAGGCGCTGCCACCGAAGGTCCTGGTCGGCGCCTTGCGGATCAGGTTGACGGTGGCCGAGGGGTCGCCGGTGCCGCCCAGCAGGCCGTTGGCGCCGCGCACGATGTCGATGCGTTCGTACAGGTCCATGTTCAGCGCGTTGCCGCTGCCGCTGAAGTCAGAGCCGCCCTGGGTCTGCAGGCCATCGACCTTCCAGTTGCTGATCGAATAGCCACGGGCACGGTAGTCGGTACGCCCGCCCACCTCGGACTTGTTGGCCGTTACGCCGGGCGTGGTTTCCAGTGCCTGTTCGATGGTGTGGATGCCGCGGTCTTCCATTTGCTGGCGGGTAATGGTGGTGACCGACTGAGGCGTTTGCCGCGGCGTCAGGTTCAGGCCGGTGGAGCTGCGGGTGCGCTCGACGGTGTAACCCAGTTGGCCTGCGTCGTCGGCGGGCAGCAGTGCGCTGTCCTCGATCTGTGTGGCATCCAGCTCCAGCGGTTTACTGTCTGCCGCCATGACGCCACCACTGATGGCGACGGCGATGAAAAAGGCCAAGGGGTTGAGGCGATTGCCATTTTGGCTGATGGGAATGAAAGCTTTCGGGGTGCTCTTGGGATTCATTTGGGAAGGCTTCGTATTTGCAGATGATTTTTTGTTAGGATTCTAGGCATCGGCCCTCCCGGCTCCAGACCCGACATGTACGGGGATGTAATTGAACGTAACGAGTGCCCTCGGCCCTCTCCGAACAGGTTTTTTTTGCGTATGAGCACGACCCTGCTGGTTGTCGACGATGACGACGAGATCCGCGAACTTCTATGTGATTACCTCACGGATGCCGGTTACAGCGTGCTGGCAGCTGCCGACGGCGGGCAGATGCGTGAACAGCTGGCCCGTCAGAAAGTGGACCTGGTGGTGCTCGACCTGATGCTGCCTGGCGAGGACGGCCTGAGCCTGTGCCGGCAGTTGCAGGCCACACCGGGGCTGGCGGTGATCATGCTGTCGGCCAAGGGCAGCACCCTGGACCGCATCATCGGCCTGGAAGTAGGTGCCGACGACTACCTCGCCAAGCCTTTCGAACCGCGTGAACTGATCGCCCGGATCAAGGCCGTGCTGCGTCGCCCGCAACGCCTGGACAGCACCGCCGAAGAGCCGGCGGCGGACGCCCGGCTGTTCGCCGGGTTCCGTCTTGAACATGTAAAACGCCTGCTCACCCGGCCCGACGGCGAGACGCTGACCCTGCCCCGTTCCGACTACCGCGTGCTGCGCGAATTGCTCGAAGCCAATAACCGGGTGGTGTCCCGCGACCAGCTGACGCGCAGCGCATTTGGCCGCGATCACCTGCCCGACGACCGCTCGGTGGACATGTGCGTCAGCCGTCTGCGCCAGCACCTGCGCCGGGCGCCGGCGGGTGCCGCGCAAATCCTCACCATCCGCAACGAAGGCTACCTGCTGAGCGTCGCCAGCCACCTGGCCGATACCTGACATGCGCTGGCTTCGCCGGCTGTGGCCGCGCACCTTGTTCGGCCAGCTGCTACTGATCATGGTCAGCGGCACGCTGGCGATCCAGTTGATGTCCAGCAGCATCTGGTTCGACGTGCGTTTTGCCCAGGTACTCGAAGCCCCTGTGCGGCTGATCGCGGCGCGCAGCGCCCCCCTGATTGCTAGCGCTTCCTGCCACGGCGGCGGGCAACAGGCACCGGCCCATTACCAGTTACGCTGCGCCGAGACGCTACCTGCGCCGGGGCATGACGAGCGCCGCGGGCGCCGCCGCGTCGAACTGCTACTGCAACAGGCCCTCAAGTACGAGCTGGGGCACGCACAGGAGGTGCGCCTGTTGAAGGTGCAACTGACTGATGAGCTGGGCCAGCCGATCGTCTGGCGCAGCCTGTTCGGCCTGCGCACCGCCCATGCCCATATCGAATTTGCGGTGCCGTTGGCCGATGGCCACTGGCTGACCATCGACGGCCAGGAGCTGCAAGGCTGGAGCGGCGAGTCGGCTTGGGTGCTGATCAGCGACTACCTGGTGCGGGTGTATGCACTGCGCATTGTCGCGGTATTACTGGTGTGCCTGATTGCCGTGCGCCTGTGCCTGCGCCCGTTGCGACGTCTGGCCGATGCCGCCCGCGGCCTGGGGGGCAACCTGGAGCAACCGCCGTTGGCGCTGGATGGGCCGGAGGAAGTGCGCCAGGCGGCTCAGGCCTTCAACGCCATGCAGCAGCGGCTGATCGAGATGGTCAATGACAAAGCCTACTTCCTGGCCGCCGTGTCCCACGACCTGCGCACCCCGCTGACGCGCATGCGCCTGCGCCTGGAACGCCTGCCGGACGACGAACACCGCCAGCGCCTGCGGCAGAACATCACGCAGATGGACGACATGATCGGCCAGGTGCTCGACTATCTGCGCGCGGGGGAGCAGCAGAACCTGCAGCAGGTGGACCTGGACCGGCTGGTAGCACGCCAGTGCGCCGACCTGGCCACTGCCGAAGAACCGCTGCCGGTGCACGGCCAGGCGGGCAGCCTGCAGGTCGATGCCCTGCTGCTGCAGCGCTGCCTGCAAAACCTGCTGGTCAATGCGTTGCGTTACGCCAAGGATGTTTCGGTCACACTGGAACGCGCGCCCACCGGGGTGTTCATCCATATCGACGACCGCGGGCCAGGCATTGCGCCGGGCCTGCTGGCGACCATCACCGACCCGTTCGTGCGTGGTGAAGGATCGCGCAATCAGGCGTCCGGCGGCTATGGCCTGGGGTTGAGCATCGCCCAGCGAATCGCCAGCAGCCATGGCGGTGAGCTGATGCTGTCGAACCGCGAGGGCGGCGGGTTGCGGGTCAGCGTGCTGCTGCCCATCTGATCAGGTAACAGTCTTTTACCAATTGCCCAGGTTTTCCCTGGCCTGCCTTTGCCTATCCTAGGCCCGGTCATCCTGCCTGCGATGGACCCATGAAACACTCTCTTCCCAGCCGCTACGCCTGCCTCACCATCTGCCTGCTGTTCAGCTTCGCCAGCCTGCCACTGCTGCCGCAACATGCCTGGCTGTGGCCGATCACACTGCTTACTGCGCTGCTCAGCCTGGTCGGCCTGAACGACCTGCGCCAAAGCCATCATGCGGTGCGCCGCAACTACCCGATTTTGGGCAACATCCGCTACCTGATCGAAACCATCCGCCCGGAAATCCGCCAGTACCTGATCGAGGGCGACGATGACAAACTGCCGTTCTCGCGATCACAGCGCTCGCTGGTGTACGCCCGCGCCAAGAATGAAAGCGCCGAGAAAGCCTTCGGCACGCTCAACGATGCCTACAAGCCCGGCTTCGAGTTCATCAGCCATTCGATGCTGCCGGTGGCCACGCCAGACCCGGCCTCGTTCCGCATTGCCATTGGCGGGCCGCAATGCCGCCTGCCGTACTCGGCGTCGATCTTCAACATCTCGGCCATGAGCTTCGGCGCCCTCAGCGCCAACGCCATTGCCGCACTCAATCGCGGCGCACGCATGGGCCGTTTTGCCCATGACACCGGCGAAGGCAGCATCAGCCCTTACCACCGCGAACACGGCGGCGACCTGATCTGGGAAATTGGCAGCGGCTACTTCGGCTGCCGTACAGCGGACGGGCGTTTCGATGCGCAACGCTTTGCCGAGCAGGCGCGCTCGGCGCAGGTGAAGATGATCGAGGTCAAGCTCAGCCAAGGTGCCAAACCGGGCCACGGCGGCATCCTGCCGGGTCACAAGGTCAGCCGCGAAATTGCCGAAACCCGTGGCGTGCGCGTAGGCGAGGACTGCATTTCGCCGGCAGCGCACAGCGCCTTTCGCACGCCGGTCGAGCTGCTGCAGTTCGTGGCCAGCCTGCGCGAGTTGTCGGGGGGCAAGCCGGTGGGCTTCAAGTTCTGCCTGGGTCACCCGTGGGAGTTCATGAGCATTGCCAAGGCCATGCTGGCCACCGGTATCACCCCGGACTTCATCGTTGTCGATGGCAAGGAGGGCGGCACCGGCGCGGCGCCGCGGGAGTTCAGCGACAACATGGGCGTGCCGATGCGCGAAGGCCTGATGTTCCTGCACAACACCCTGGTCGGCCTGAACCTGCGCGCCAGCATCCGCATTGGCGCGGCGGGCAAGATCGTCAGTGCCTTCGACATTGCCAGTGTGCTGGCCATCGGGGCGGACTGGGTCAATTCGGCACGTGGCTTCATGTTCGCCATCGGCTGCATCCAGTCGCAGAGTTGCCACACCAACAAATGCCCGACCGGCGTGGCCACGCAGGACTCCTTGCGTCAGCGCGCACTGGTGGTGCCGGACAAGGCCGAGCGGGTAGCCAGCTTCCACCGCAACACCCTGCACGCGCTGGCCGAGATGCTGGCGGCCGCTGGCCTGGAGCACCCTGCGGAGCTGAAGCCCAAACATTTGGCACGGCGGGTCAGCCCCAGTGAAATCGGGCTGTTTTCGGACCTGCACACGTTTCTGAAGCCGGGCGAATTGCTCAGCGGCTCGATCGAAAGCGAATTTTATGCGCGGATGTGGCGGATGGCACGTAGCGACAGCTTTGCGCCGGAGACCGGGGAAGGGGAAGTGCGGGCTGCAGGGGTTCGGCGCAGGGCTGCCGAGCCGGCATGAAAGCCTGGGGCCGCAAGGCAGCCCCAGACCATCAGATCAGGATCAGAAGATGCTGATCGGGTACTCGACGAATACGCGGACTTCGTTGCCGTCGTCGTTGTAACCGTTCTGCTGCACGGCGTTGTTGGTACGCAGGAACGAGCTACGCAGCTTGACCGACAGGTCCTTGGCCGGGCCGTCCTGCACCACGTAACGGATCTGGTTGAAGATCTCGCGCTCTTTACCCTCGCCGAAGCCCTGTGGGTTGGCAACGTTGCGGGTGTTGATGTTGTCACCCACCACGTAGGCCAGCTTGTAGGTCAGGCCCGGGATGCCGTAGGCACCAAAGTCCAGGCCGTAGCCCAGCTGCCAGGAGCGCTCGTCTTCGGCGTTGAAGTCGGACCAGTACGAGTTGGCCAGGTAGATGGTCGAGCCACCGTCACCCACGCCGCCGGCGTTCTGGTAGAAGCCGTAGTTGTAGCCGGTGCTGCCGGTGCTGCGCTGGTGCGCCAGGGTGAACGAGTGCGCACCGTAGGCGTAGGTGGCGGCCAGGCTCCAGATGGTGTTGGAGTCGCCGTTCAGCCCTGCAGCCTTGACGAACTTGTTGTTGATGTCCGACTTGTAGCCGTTGAAATCAAGGGTCAGCGACTGGTCGCTGGCGATCGGGAAGACGTAGTTCAGGCCCAGGTAGTGCTTGCGCATCACGTCTTCGTTGTCGGAGGTGTACAGCGAGCCGCTGAAGTTGTCGGTGAACTTGTAGCTACCACCAAGGACATTGATCGACTTCAGGCCACCACCGTCACGGCGCTCGGCGCTCTTGCGCGCTTCCTGGGTGAAGCGGCCGGCGTTCAGTTCCAGGCCCTCGATTTCTTTCGAGGTGATCAGGGTACCGGTGAAGCTTTCTGGCAGCAGGCGTGCATCGTCGTACTGCAGCACTGGCAGGGCCGGCATCTGGTCACCGTACTTCAGCACGGTGTTGGAGATGCGGAATTTCACGGCAGCGCCACCACGGGCCAGGTTGTGCGGCGAGCTGGCATTGCCATCGGCGTTGGTGGTTTCGTGCGGCTTGAAGAAGTCGACGCCACCGCCACCGTTGTGGCCTTTGCCGCCGTCAAGGCGCAGGGCGTACAGGCCGAATGCGTCGACACCGACGCCGACGGTGCCCTGGGTGAAACCGGAGGAGAAGTTGGCGATGACCGCCTGGCCCCATTCGATCTGGTCGTCGGTGCCGTGTTTCTTGTCACGGTTGATGTAGGCGTTGCGCAGAAGGACGTTGGCGTGGCTGTCCTCGATGAAGCCCTTGCTGTCGGCCTGCTCATTGGCCTGGGCCTGGGTCGCGGCGATCATCGCCAGAGCGACCAGGCTGATCCTGGTTTTCAACATGTTGTTTTCCTAAATTATTAATCAAAAACACTGCGCAATTTGACGCCAGGAACCAACGCCCCTTCGTAGGTTCGACGCTATGCGGATCCAGACTGGCGGGCCTGCACGGCAGGCCGTGGCCGAATCCTAGCCGCGCGCGATTACAAATGTCAAAAAAACGTGAAATGCAGGTTGATATAACCAAAATAAAGCGTTGTCACGGGGCATTTCCACGCATGATCGCGCTGTAGGCGGGAATTTTGTCTTTTGTAGGATTTGTCTTCCTGACTAATCGGACGAATATCTGAGGCGGCCATCACCCTCTTAAGGCATATTTACAAAGTGATACATATGTAAAGACAACCCTTTACAAATACTCGAGCAGGAGCAAATAGCAAGCATTACCATTCGCACCTCTTTTCCACCTGCCCGGTCCGGATGTGTCCATGCTTGTTCCCTGCCGCCTTTCCCCCCTCACGCTTGGCCTGTCGCTGCTGGTCAGCGCCAGCCTGGCCAGCGCCGCTTCCACTACCCTGCCGGAACTCTCTGTCACCGCCGACAGTGAACGCGAGAGGGACAACCCACGGGTCAAGGAGGTGAGCACCGCCACCCGCACCTCGACGCCGGTGCGTTACGTGCCGCAGGCCATCGACAGCGTGAAGACCGCCAACGTACTGGACTACGGCAGCAATACCCTGGGCAAGGCACTGGAAGGCATCCCCAACGTCAGCAGCGGCGCCGACACCCGCTTCGACAGCGTGCGCATTCGCGGCTTCGACGCCAGCAACGACTTCTACCTGGACGGGATTCGCGATGACAGCCAGTACATCCGCGACCTGCACAACATCGAGCGGGTCGAGGTACTGAAGGGGCCGGCGGCAGTGCTGTATGGCCGTGGCAGCCAGGGCGGTATCGTCAACCGGGTCAGCAAGGCGCCGGAACAAGGGCGCCGCTCAACCCTCGAAGCACAGGCGGGCAGCGAAGACCTGCGCAGCCTGTACGCCGACCTCAGCACCGACCTCAGCGACACCGTCAGCCTGCGCCTGAACATGGGCAACCAGGACAACAACAGTTTCCTCGACGGCATCGATGGCAGCCGCCAGCTGTTCGCCCCCTCCATCAGCTGGCAGATCAACCCCGACCTGAACTGGCTGGTGCAGTACGAGTACAGCCGTTACAACCGCACACCCGACCGTGGCATCCCCGGGGTCAACGGCCGCCCGGCCGACGTCAGCCGCAGCACCACCTATGGCGACACCCAGCGCGACTACATCGACGACCGCGCCCAGTCGCTGCGCTCGCGCCTGAACTACCAGCTGAACGAAACCTGGCAGCTGCGCCATACCCTGGGCCTGTTCAAGCTCGACAGCGAGTTCGACAACACTTACGTCACCGGCTACAACGCCAGCACTGACACCCTGACCCGCCAGCGCTGGCAGCAGGACCTGAACACCCGCAACCTGTTCAACAACCTGGAGGCCGAGGGCGACTTCGACACCTTGGGCCTGGAGCACAAGTTGCTGCTGGGCCTGGAGTTCGGCAACCAGAAGCGCGACCCGCTGCTGTACAGCGCCGGCAACCAGACGCTATCGGGCCTGGGCAAGCCCAGCCAGCCGCACAACGGCACGCTGACGGTCGCGAGCAACAACCACACTGTGGTCGACAGCCGCGGCCTTTACCTGCAGGACCAGATCCGCCTGAACGATCAGTGGCAGATCCTTGCCGGCGTGCGCTTCGACCAGTTCGAAGTGGAAACCACCAACAAGGAAAACTTCAGCGAACCGCAGGACAGCACCAGCACCAGCCCCCGCCTGGGCGTGGTCTACACCCCATGGCGCGATCATTCGTTCTACGCCTCGTGGAGCAAGACCTTCTCACCGGTAGGCGGTGGGCTGATCGGCATAACTCCGGGCGCGCCGGGCAACACCAACGACACCAAGCCTGAGGAAACCCGGCAGAAGGAAATCGGGGTGAAAAGCGAATGGCTGGACCAGCGCCTCAGCACCACCCTCGCCGTCTATGAGCTGGAGCTGTACAACCGTCGCACCCGCGACGCCAACGACCCGCAAGTCATCCTGCTCAGCGGCTTGCAGCGTTCGCGCGGCATCGAGCTGACGGCAACCGGCAACATCGTCGGCAACTGGTATGTACGCGGCGGCATCGGCCTGCAGGATGCGATCATCGTCAAGGACAACAATGGCCAGGAAGGCAACCGCATCAACGATGTGGCCAAGCGCAACGGCAGCCTGTTCGTGACCTGGAAACCAGAGCTGGGCTGGTATGCCGAAACCGGTCTGACACTGGTCGGCGAGCGTTATGCGGACAACCAGAACACCACAGTGCTGCCGGGCTATGGCCGCTGGGATGCGCTGGCGGGGTATCGCACGCATGACTGGGATGTGCGGGCGGCGCTGAGCAACATTGCCGACAAGACCTACTACAGTTCGGCGACCAGTGCGGCGCAGATCCAGGTGGGTGACCCGCGTAGCCTGGTGGTGACGGGCAGTTACAGCTTCTGATCGTTATTGGCTGTGCCGGTCTCCTCGTGGGCAAACCCGCTCCTGTTTCTGTGGGAGCGGCTTCAGCCGCGAAGAGGCCGGCACAGGGTGAACCGATCGATCAGTGCCACACCGCCATCAGCGCCTGCATCTCTGCCTCGCTGATCAGCCCTTGGGGGTAGCGTCCGGCAAGCAGACGTCGTGGGTCGGTCGTCCTGACCCTGATGCATCCATGGTGTTTCAGCCACGTCGCCACAACCCTGAGCGATCGGTGATTCACTGCTGATGGGCGCAAAGCCGACTCACTTGCTGCGTTCATTTCTCCAAGTACTCCCTGGCCCGTGAGCGGCTAATTTACGTAAGTATTGTTACAGATCCGAGAGCCCGGCCTTGCCAAGCTATCTATCTGAAAACAATACAAAACATATGCCAAAACGGGCTGCCGGGCGTCGCAGAAAAAAAAAGCCCGTCACCAGGACGGGCTACTTTCTAACAGCTTCTTTTCAGCGCTTGATCGGCGCTGGCTGCTGTTGGGTCAGGCAATGGATGTTGCCCCCACCCAGCAACAATTCACGGCCGGGGATCATCACCACTTCGTGATCAGGGAAGATTTGCGCCAGGATCGCTCTGGCTTCGGCATCTGCCGGGTCGTCGAAGCTTGGCGCGATGATGCCGCCGTTGACGATCAGGAAGTTCACGTAAGAGCCAGCCAGGCGTACCGACGGGTCACGCTCCTGGCTGCCAGCCACCTGATCGACACCGTCACACTCTTCGGCGGTGGCGAACAACGGGCCAGGAATCGGCATCTTGTGCACGATGAACTCACGGCCCTTGGCGTCGCGGGTATTCTTCAACACCTTCATGGCCGCATGGCAGCGGGCGTAGTTGGGGTCGTTGGAATCATCGGTCCAGGCCAGTAACACTTCGCCTGGGCGCACGTAACAGCAGAAGTTGTCGACGTGGCCGTCGGTTTCATCGTTGTACAGGCCATCCGGCAGCCAGACCACGGTGTCGACCGCCAGTTGCTCGCGCAGCACCGCCTCGATCTGCTCGCGGCCAAGGTGCGGGTTGCGGTTGCGGTTGAGCAGGCATTCCTCGGTGGTGATCACGGTGCCTTCACCGTCCACGTGGATCGAGCCGCCTTCGAGCACGAAGCCTTCGGTGTGGTAACGCTGGCAACGCTCCATTTCCAGAACCTTGGCCGCCAGCTCCTCGTCGCGGTTCCACGGTGCGTACAGGCCGCCATCGAAGCCGCCCCAGGCATTGAAACCCCAGTCCACGCCGCGCACTTCACCTTGGTCGTTGATGACGAAGGTCGGCCCGGTGTCACGCACCCAAGCGTCGTCGTTGCTGATTTCGACCACCCGAATGTTAGGCTGATCAAGCTGGCGACGGGCGTTTTCGTACTGGCCGGCAGAGGCTGCGACAGTCACCGGCTCGAAGCGGGCAATGGCCTTGGCCAGTGTTACGTGGGCAGCTTGCGCCGGCTTGCCGCCCAGGCGCCAGTTGTCCGGGCGCTCCGGCCAGACCATCCACACCTGGGTTTGCGGCGCCCACTCGGCGGGCATGTGGAAACCATCGGCACGGGGCGTGGAATTGAGGGTTTTCATGGGTAACCTCTGTGATGGCCCTGAGCCTGGATGTGCCGGGGCAATCGTCATTTTATAACCGATATATATCGATATTTAAAGCCCGTGCATCGGGGAATTTTGACTTCAACTGCAAAATAAAGCCGATAACAATCGACAAAAAACCGCCTGCTCCAGCACCTCGACGGGTCTGCCATCCACCATAGCCACACCTTGTGCATCCTGTTCAATCGCCGTGGGGTAGACTGCAGCGAGGCCAATACTTGGGCAATCGGACAGCGAGCCGCCATGGACATCATTCCTACCGCAATCCCCGAAGTGCTGATCATCGAGCCAAAGGTTTTCGGTGACAGCCGTGGTTTTTTCTTCGAGGCGTTCAACGCCCGTGAGTTCGCACGGCAGACCGGCTTGAATGTCGCGTTCGTGCAGGACAATCATTCGCGGTCCATCAAAGGGGTACTGCGCGGGTTGCACTATCAGGTGGAAAACACCCAAGGCAAGCTGGTGCGCGTGGTGCAGGGCGAAATCCGTGATATCGCCGTGGATGTGCGCCAAAGCTCGCCAACCTTCGGCCAGTGGGTCGCCGTGCACCTGTCGGCCGACAACCACCGTCAACTGTGGATTCCACCGGGCTTCGCCCATGGCTTTGCGGTGATGAGCGAATCGGCCGAGTTCCTCTACAAGACCACTGACTACTACAACCCCAGCGCCGACCGCTGTATCCGCTGGGACGATCCGCAGCTGGACATCGACTGGGGCCTGCAGCAGCCACCGTTGCTGTCGGACAAGGACAAGGTCGGCCTGCCGCTGGCAGAGGCGGAAGTGCTGCCTTAACTAGCGCATAATTGCGTCAGACTTTTCTGGCGCATTGATCTGATGATTGCAAAACCCACGCCTCCACGCCGTCCCCGCTGGCGCAGCCTGGCCCTGCTGGCGCTGTGCCTGGCCCCGTTGCTGTGGCCATTGCACCATCTGGCCGAACGTTACTACCAGGACGAACTGGCCTCGCAGAACCGCCAGACTCTCGACCTGTACGTCGCCAACCTGCTCGGCACCCTGCACCGCTACGAAACCTTGCCGCAGATCCTCGGCGACCTGCCGGCGCTGCGGGGTGTACTTGACGACCCGTTTCGCCTGGAAGCCGTGACCAATGCCAACCGATTGCTGAAGGGCATCGTGCAGCAGACCGGTGCCGAAGTGATGTACCTGATGGATGTCAGCGGCAACACTCTGGCGGCCTCCAACTGGGACAAGCACGACAGCTTCGTCGGCCGCAATTTCGCCTTCCGCCCCTACTTCAACGAGGCCATGGCCGGCCGCCTGGGCCGTTTCTTCGGCCAGGGCACCACCTCGGCCAAGCGCGGCTATTTCTTTGCCGCCGCCGTGCATGACCGCGAGCGCATCGTCGGCGTACTGGTGGTCAAGGTCGACCTCGACCACACCGAGACCCTGTGGGGTCGCACCCCCGAACAGCTGTTGCTGACCGATCACAATGGCGTGGTCATTCTCACCTCGCGCCCGGACTGGCGCTTCCGTGCCACCCGTGCGCTGACCGAAGCCGAGCGCCAGGCCATCATCGCCATCCAGCCCTACCCGACCCAGGCACCACAACCGCTGATGCTCAACCCCGATGCCTGGCTAACCCAGACCCGCGACATCAAGGAAACCGGCTGGCAGGTGAGCATCCTTGCCCCGCGCATGCTGGTCGACCGCTCGGTGCAGACGGTGATGGCGATCGGCGCCGGCACCCTGCTGGTAGTGATGCTGTTGGCCGGACTGGTGATGCAGCGGCGCCGCCATTACATCGACCGCATCGACTTCGAGGCGCGTGGCCGCCAGCAGCTGGAAAAGCGCGTGGTCGAGCGCACCGCCGACCTTGAAGGCCTGAATACCCGGCTCAAGCGTGCCGTGCTGGAGCGCGAGAACGCCCAGCAGGAGGCGGTGCGTGCCCAGGACGAGCTGGTGCAGGCCGGCAAGCTTTCGGTGCTCGGTACCATGTCGGCCAGCATCAGCCATGAGCTCAACCAGCCGCTGGCCGCCATCCGCAGCTACGCGGAAAACGCCGAAGTGCTGCTGGACCACCAGCGCACCGAAGACGCCCGCGGCAACCTCAAGCTGATCGGCGAACTGACCGGGCGCATGGCCTCGATCATTGCCCACCTGCGCGCCTTCGCCCGCCGCGACCGACATGCGCCGGAAAGCGTGGCGTTGCAGCCGGCTCTGGACGATGCCCTGGCGCTGCTGGCCAAGCGTCGCCGGGCAATGGCCGTAGAGCTGATCCGCGACCTGCCGGAAGCCACCTTGTGGGTGCAGGCCGGTGAAACCCGCCTGCGCCAGGTGCTCGGCAACCTGCTGGCCAACGCCCTCGACGCCCTCACCGAAAAGGCCAACCCGCGCCGCCTGTGGCTAAGTGCCGAGCAGCGCGATGGCTGCGTCTACCTGTACATCCGCGACAACGGCCCCGGCTTCAGCCGCCAGGCCCTGGAGCAGGCCAAGGAGCCGTTCTTCACCACCAAGACCAGCACTCAAGGCTTGGGCCTGGGCTTGGCCATCTGCGAAAGCCTGATGCGCGCCCTGGGCGGTGAACTGCTGCTGGCCAACCACCCGGAAGGTGGCGCGCTGCTGACCTTGCAGCTGCGTGTGGCTGCGCCTGGCGCTACTTTGCCCAATTCGGAGGACTCCTCGGCATGACCACCGAGACACAGATCGACAACCAGGCCCAGGTCATTCTGGTCGACGATGACCCGCACCTGCGCCAGGCCCTGAGCCAGACCCTGGATCTGGCCGGCCTCAAGGTGGTCGCCCTGGCCGATGCCCAAGGCCTGGCCGACCGTATCGAGGCCGACTGGCCGGGGGTGGTGGTCAGCGATATCCGCATGCCGGGCATCGATGGCCTGCAACTGCTGGAGCAACTGCACGCCCGCGACAGCGAACTGCCGGTGCTGCTGATAACCGGCCACGGCGATGTGCCGTTGGCCGTGCAGGCGATGCGCGCCGGGGCCTACGACTTCCTGGAAAAACCCTTTGCCAGCGACGCCCTTCTCGACAGCGTGCGCCGCGCCCTGGCCCTGCGCCGGCTGGTGCTGGACAACCGCAGCCTGCGCCTGGCCCTGAGCGACCGCCAGCAACTGGCCACCCGCCTGGTCGGCCACTCACCCGCCATGCAGCGCCTTCGCGAGCAGATCGGCGCCTTGGCCGGGACCCGCGCCGATGTGCTGATCCTGGGCGAGACCGGCGCCGGGAAAGAAGTAGTGGCCCGCGCCCTGCACGACCTGTCCAGCCGCCGTGATGGGCCATTCGTGGCGATCAACGCTGGCGCGCTGGCCGAGTCGGTGGTCGAGAGCGAACTGTTCGGCCATGAACCCGGCGCGTTCACCGGTGCGCAAAAACGCCGCATCGGCAAGTTCGAGTTCGCCAACGGCGGCACGCTGTTCCTCGACGAAATCGAGAGCATGAGCCTGGACGTGCAAGTAAAACTGCTGCGCATGCTGCAGGAACGGGTGGTCGAGCGCCTGGGCGGCAACCAGTTGATCCCGCTGGATATCCGCATCATTGCCGCGACCAAGGAAGACCTGCGCCAGTCCGCCGACCAGGGGCGCTTCCGCGCCGACTTGTACTACCGCCTGAACGTGGCGCCGCTGCGTATTCCGGCGCTGCGCGAGCGCGGCGATGACATTCTGGTGCTGTTCCAGCATTTCGCCGACGCCGCCAGCCAACGCCACGGCCTGCCGCCGCATGCGTTGCAGCCGGCGCAGCGCGCGCTGCTGCTGCGCCATACCTGGCCGGGTAACGTGCGCGAGCTGCAAAACGCCGCCGAGCGCTTCGCCCTTGGTCTGGAACTGGCCCTGGACAGCCAGGCGCCACCGGCGACAACGCCTTCGGCAGCGGTACCGCGCGGTAACCTGAGCGAGCAGGTCGAGCAGTTCGAACGCTCGCTGATCGCTGCCGAACTGGCCCAGCCGCACAGCTCCATGCGCAGCCTCGCCGAGGCGCTGGGCATCCCGCGCAAGACCCTTCACGACAAGCTGCGCAAGCATGCGCTGAGCTTCGAGGGCGGCAGCGGCGGGCATGATGATCAAGAGGACCACCGTCAATGAGCAGCGATACCCGGTACCTGCAGTCCGTACTGCACAGCGACATCCCCCAAACCCGTGAAATGGGCCTGGAAGTGATCGATTGGCAGCAGCACACCCTGCGCCTGCAATTGCCATTGGCGGCCAACGTCAACCACAAGAGCACCATGTTCGGCGGCAGCCTGTACTGCGCGGCGGTGCTGGTGGGCTGGGGCTGGTTGCACCTGCGCCTGCGCGAGCTGGGGATCGATGACGGGCATATCGTCATCCACGAAGGGCAGATCAGTTATCCGCTGCCGGTGACCGGTGCGGCGGTTGCGCGGTGTGCAGCGCCGGATGAGAAGGCCTGGGAGCGGTTCCTGGCCATGTACCAGCGCCGCGGGCGGGCGCGGCTGATGCTGGAGACCACAGTGAGCAATGCCGGGAGTGACGAGCCGGCGGTCAGGTTCAGCGGGCAGTATGTGCTGCACCGCTGAGGCGAAGCGACCACTGGGGTGGATGGCACCGGCTTTGCCGGTGTTCGCGGCTGAAGCCGCTCCCACAGGGATCGCATCAGGGCTGACAGGTGCTTGTCGCGGCATTTGCCGCTTCCGCAGCCCCTCCTGCAACCGCTGCTAGATCAGCTTCAGAAAGGCCTGGCGCCAGCTTGCAGCGGCCGGCAACGCCAGGAAAAACGGGTTCAGCAACGTCTCACGCGGCGGATACCGGAAAGGCAGGCCATCAACCCCGATCACCTCGCCACCTGCCCCTTCCACCACGCCCTGCGCCGCCGCAGTATCCCACTGTGAAGTCGGCGCCAGCCGCGGATAGCAATCGGCGCTGCCCTCGGCCAACAGGCAGAATTTCAACGAACTGCCAATATTGGCCAGCTCCAGCTCACCCACCGCAGCCCCCAAACCCGCCAGCAGCGCTTCCTGCTCCGGGCTGGAATGCCGACGGCTGGCCACCACGGTAAAACGCTCGCCCGGCGGCGGCGCGTTGCGCACTTGGATAGGCTGCGCGACCTCACCCGCCTCCGCACGCCAGGCGCCCAGCTCACGCCCACCGAAATAGCAGCGCCCGTTGGTCGGCATCGACACCACGCCAAACACCACCTCGCCGTTTTCGACCAGGGCGATGTTGACGGTGAACTCCTCGCTGCCGGCGATGAACTCCTTGGTGCCGTCCAGCGGATCGACCAGCCACCAGCGGCTCCAGCCCTGGCGCTCGGCCAACGGAATGTTGCAGTCCTCTTCCGACAGGACCGGAATTTGCGGCGCCAGTGCCTGCAGCCCGTCCGCAATTACCCGGTGCGCCGCCAGGTCGGCAGCAGTCACCGGCGAATCGTCGGCCTTGGTGATCACAGCCACATCGGCACGCCAGAACGGCAGGATGGCCTCACCCGCCGACAGCGCCAGCTTGACCACTTCATGCATCAGTTGCTGGTCGTTCATGCGTCCATCAACCCCCGCTGGATCAGCAGGTCCCGGGCCAGGTACAGCGCCGCCAGCGCACGCCCCTCGGTGAACTGCGGGTGCATGGCCAGCGCCGACAGCTCACGCAGGTTCACTTTGTCGACCCGCATCGGCTCCGGCTCGTCGCCTTCCAGGCGCTCTTCATACAGGTCGGTGGCCAGCACCACCTGGATCTTCTGGCTCATGTAGCCCGGGGACAGCGACAGCTCGGTCAGGTGCTCCAGCTGGCGAGCACCAAAACCGGCCTCTTCCTTGAGCTCCCGATCAGCCGCCGCCAACACATCCTCGCCCGGCTCGATCAGGCCCTTGGGCAACGACAGCTCGTATTCGTCAGTGCCGCCACAATATTCTTCCACCAGTACGGCGTGCTCGGCATCGAGCATGGCCACGATCATCACCGCGCCATAGCCGTTGCCCCGGCCCACCAGGCGCTCATAGGTGCGCTCGGTGCCGTTGCTGAAGCGCAATTGCACGGCTTCGACGCGGAACAGGCGGCTGCTGGCGACGATTTCGCGGCTGAGTACGGTGGGTGTCTGGCGCATGGGGCGGCTCCTTGGCGTGAACGGGTTACTATACCGTGGCTTGCCGACTGAACGAGAGTTTCCCATGCCTGTTCTTCCCTGGTCTGACATCGATACCGTCCTGCTGGACATGGACGGTACCCTGCTCGACCTGCATTACGACAACCGCTTCTGGCTGCACCACCTGCCCCAGCGCTACGCCGAGCTGCATGGTGTGAGCCGGGCCATGGCAGAAATGGAGCTGCAGCCGCTGTTCGAGCGCAATGCCGGCACGCTGAACTGGTATTGCCTGGACTTCTGGAGCCGCGAACTGCGCCTGCCGATTCGCGAGCTGAAACAGGAAATTGCCCACCTGATCGCCCTGCGCCCGGATGCCGATACCTTTCTGGCAGCCATCCGCCAGGCGGGCAAGCGCGTGGTGATGATCACCAATGCCCACCGCGATTCGCTGTCGTTGAAGCTGGAGCGGGTGGAGCTGGCGCCGTACTTCGAGCGGCTGATCAGCTCGCACGACTACGGCTACCCCAAGGAAAGCCCGCAGTTCTGGGATGCGCTGCAGGCGGATATCGGCTTCGAGCCGGCGCGCAGCCTGTTCATAGATGACACCCTGGCAATTCTGCGCAGTGCCCGGCGGTTTGGCGTGGGGCATCTGCTGGCGGTGCGCCAGCCGGACAGCCAGGCAGGGCTGCGGGACACCGAGGAGTTTGCGGCGGTCGAGGACTACCGGGAGTTGTTGGCAGGCCTGTGAGGCCCTCTTCGCGGGTGAACCCGCTCCCACAGGTATAGCGCCCCATTTACGGTTGGCGCTGTACCTGTGGGAGCGGGTTTACCCGCGAATGGGCCGGCACGGGCAGTAGGGATTACTCAGGAATGCGCAGCACCTGCCCCGGGTAGATCTTGTCCGGATGCGACAGCATCGGTTTGTTCGCCTCGAAGATCTTGTTGTACTCATTGGCGTTGCCATAGACGACCACGGAGATGGCCGACAGCGTGTCACCCTTCTTCACCGTGACGAACCTTGCCGCTTTCACCACCGGCCCGGTCACAGTGATCTGGTCATCGACACTGGCCACCCCATTGATGTTGCCCGCTGCCAGGATGATCTTCTCTTTCTCCTCCTGGCTGGCCACTTCACCCTTGAGGATGATCTTGTCTCCGTCTACGGTGGCCGTGATGTTGGGGTTGCCCAAGCCGACACTTTCCACGTGTTTCTTCAGCTGTTCCTCGGCGTTGGCGTTGCCGGGGGTCAGCAGGTCGATCAACTTCTCGCCGGCTTCCTTCACGAAACTGAACAGACTCATAGCGCTCTCCTTGTTGTCGAGACCTCGGACTCAGCAGTCTAGGCCAGCTTTTCCCCTGGCGCCCCTCTGCATCCCATCGACGCGGTCTATCAAGGCATAGAGCCTGGCGACTAGACGCCGCCGGCCCGCGAGCCTAGGCTGGTGCTATCAGAAAGCAGCCGACAGCCCAGATGAACAGCAAGCCTCCGGTGTGCACGGCCTCCTTGCCTTTGGCCATGCCTGCCGCCAGCAATACCTACGATTATGTCCAGCTCAGCGACGGCGAACGCGACCGTACCCCGCTGGCTGAAGAAGTGGCCCTGGCCATCGCCTACAACGGGCTAAACCAAGCGGTGATGCTGGTCAGCCCCACCGACCTGGAAGACTTTGCCGTCGGTTTCAGCGTCGGCAGCGGCATTGTCGAAGGCACCGCAGAAATCTACGACCTGAAACTCTCCGGCAACGGCTCGGCGATGTATGCCGAACTGGAAATATCCAGCCGGGCATTCTGGAACCTGAAAAACCAGCGCCGTCAGCTGGCCGGCACCAGTGGCTGCGGGCTGTGCGGGGTCGAAGCCCTGGAGCAGGCCCTGCCGGAACTGGCCGAGCTGCCCGGCGCCCCCTTGCCGCCAGCGCAATGGCTGGCCGGCTTGCGTGAGCGCATCGATGCCTTCCAGCCGCTGGGCCAACATTGCGGCGCCGTGCATGCGGCGCTGTTCATGGACCGCGAGGGCCAGCTGCTGATCGGCCGCGAGGACATCGGCCGGCACAACGCCCTCGACAAGCTGATCGGCGCCCTGTTGCGCCAGGGCATCGATAGCCAGGGCGGCCTGGCCATCGTCACCAGCCGCTGCAGCCTGGAGCTGATCCAGAAAGTACTGCGCGCCGGTATCCAGACCTTGGTCAGCCTGTCGGCGCCCACCGGGCTTGCCCTGCAATGGGCGCGCAAGCACAACCTCAACCTTATCCACTTGCCCAAGCACAGCGCACCGCGGGTCTATAGCCCAGCGGCGCTATCGTGATTGCCTGCACCAAAAACGAGAAAAGCCCTGTTCCATTGCGGTTCAGGGCTTCGTCATAAAGGTCTCAGACAGCCGAAAATCGATTAAGTTTCACAGCAAATACAGTAACTTAGAGAATTGTGTACAACTCGTGTTACTCGTCGGATTTCAATTGCCAGCCGGGCCCCATGGCGTCAAATTCGCCTCGTCATCCCTATGAGGCTCTCTTGATGAAGAAGTACTCCTCGATTTTGTTGTTGTCTTTCAGCTTGCTCAGCGGCGTTGCCATGGCAGGCGGCAATACCGAGGCCGGCATTGGCGGCGCATTGGGTGGGGTACTCGGCTCCGTGGTGGGCAACTCCATCGGCGGCAGCACCGGCGGCGCCATTGGTGCCGGCCTGGGCGGCGCGGCCGGCGGTGCCCTGGGTGCCGACAAACGCCAGCGCGGTGAGGCTGCAATCGGCGGCGCACTGGGCGCTGCAGGCGGCAACGTGGTCGGTCGCTCGGTGGGCGGCACCACTGGTAGCTACATTGGTGCAGCCGCAGGCGGCGGTGCCGGTGGCGCGCTCGGCAACTACATGGGCAACAAGGCCGATGAAGACGAGCGCCATGACGACCGCCGCTACCGTCGTGGTTACGACGACCGTCGTCACTACGACCGTGGCCACCACTATGGCCACCGCAAGCACAAGCGCCACTGGCGCGACTGATACCTCGGGTTGATACCCAGGTAGCCAAAAGCCCCGCCCTTCATGGCGGGGCTTTTTCATGCCTGCGGGGCGAGTTGCAGCCCGGCAAGAATGCCCTGAAGCACCTCTGGCAGCTGTACCGGCCGGCCACTTGCGCGCTCGATGAACACCTGCACCACCGTGCCCGCAGCACAGGCATCCGCTTCGCCTGGACGATACAGCGCCAGACGGTACTCCACCGTACTGCCGGCCAGGCGCGTTATGCCCAGGCCCACTTCCAGCACGTCGGGGAAACCCGGCAGGGCGAAGTAATCCGCCGCAGAGCTGACCACAAAAGCCGCCAACTCGCCATCACGCAGGTCCAGCTCCGCCTGCTCGACGAGAAACGCCTGGATGGCGGTTTCGAAAAAACAATGCACGGTGGCACTGGCGATATGGCCGTTGGCGTCGTTGTCCTGCGGGCGAGTGAGGATGGGGTGAAAGTGGGAGAAGGCAGTGCGCTGAGGGGATTCGATCATCTGGCTGGCTCGTGTCATCGCAATGAATGCTGACAGTGAAACAGAAATTCCAGACGTTGGCTGCCTGCACGGGCCCTTTCGCGGCGATCCGATTTACCCGCGAAAGGGCCCGTGCAGGCAACAGAATGGAAAAAGCCGCCCCTTGGGGCGGCTCTCTCGTTGCGGCTGGGTGCAGCTTACAGCTGCGGGCCAGCGGCCTTGATGGCGTCGGAAACTTCGAACTTCTTGAAGTTTTCGATGAACAGCTTGGCGAGGCCTTGGGCGGCTGCGTCGTACGCTGCTTTGTCAGCCCAGTTGGTGCGCGGGTTGAGCAGCTCGGTATCAACGCCCGGAACAGCCTTCGGCACGTCCAGGTTGATGATATCCAGGTGCTCGGTTTCGGCACCCACCAGCGCACCGCTCTGGATCGCAGCGATCACGGCACGGGTGGTCGGGATGCTGAAGCGCTTGCCAACGCCGTAGCCACCGCCGGTCCAGCCGGTGTTGACCAGGTAGACCTTGGAGTTGAAGCCATTGATACGCTTGATCAGCAGCTCGGCGTATTCGCCAGCCGGGCGCGGGAAGAACGGTGCGCCGAAGCAGGTGGAGAAGGTGGACTTGATGCCGCCGCCCGAACCCATTTCGGTGGAACCGACCAGCGCGGTATAGCCGGACAGGAAGTGGTAAGCCGCCTGCTCGTTGTTCAGGATCGAAACCGGAGGCAGAACACCAGTCAGGTCGCAGGTCAGGAAGATGACTGCGTTCGGCTCGCCGCCCAGGTTCGCTTCGGAACGCTTGGCAACGTGCTCCAGCGGGTAGGCCGCACGGCTGTTCTGGGTCAGGCTGACATCGGTATAGTCGGCGTGCTGATTGGCGTCGAGCACCACGTTTTCCAGTACGGCGCCATGCTTGATGGCTTTCCAGATCACCGGCTCGTTCTTCTCGGACAGGTCGATGCACTTGGCATAGCAGCCGCCTTCCATATTGAAGACAACGCCTTCGCCCCAACCGTGCTCGTCGTCACCGATCAGGTAACGGCTTTCGTCGGCCGACAGGGTGGTCTTGCCAGTGCCGGACAGGCCGAAGAACAGGGTCACATCGCCTTCTTCGCCGATGTTGGCAGCGCAGTGCATCGGCAGCACGTCGGCAGCCGGCAGCAGGAAGTTCTGCACCGAGAACATGGCTTTCTTCATTTCGCCGGCGTAACGCATGCCTGCGATCAACACCTTCTTCGCGGCGAAGTTGATGATGACGCAACCGTCGGAGTTGGTGCCGTCACGCTCAGGCTCGCAAACGAAGTTGGCGACGTTGAGGACCTGCCACTGGTCGCGGCCAGCCGGGTTGAACTGCTCCGGGTTGATGAACAGGCAACGGCCGAACAGGTTCTGCCAGGCAGTCTGGGTGGTCATCTTCACCGGCAGGTAGTGCTCGGCTGCAGCCCCTACGTGAACGTAGGAAACGAAGTGATCCTGGGCGTTGTTGAACGCCTCGACGCGGTCCCACAGGGCATCGAACTTGTCGGCCGGGAACTTGCGGTTGATCGGGCCCCAGGAGATGGCGTCCTGGGTGGAAGGTTCTTCGACGATGAAACGGTCAGCCGGCGAACGGCCAGTACGGTGACCAGTCTCCACGACCAGTGCGCCAGTATCGGCTAGTACGCCTTCACCGCGTTGCAGCGCTTCTTTTACCAGCTCATCGACGCTCAGGTCGGTGTACACGGTGTTGTTGGCTTGCGTCATGAGATACCCCATCCGGCCCGAGGCCGAGTGCTCCAAACGTTTTGTAGTTGTCTTGAAAAAACTACTACAGCGAAAAAAGTGGCCGGATTATGCCAGAAAAGCCCAAAAAAAGTAGGCCCCTCCTGTCAGAACTGCGCTTTTGCGCAATTCGACGGGAGATTGTCCTGAGCTTAAACGTTTCAGTGACGAGTTTCTGAGGCCACGTCGGTGCCACCACCCGCAAACAGTTGCGCCACGTCGCTTTCATCGAAGAAATAGCGCTGATTACAGAACTGGCAATCAATCTCCACCTGCCCGTTGCACTCTTTGACGAGCGCCTTGGCGTCATGTTCGCCCAGACTGACCAGCGCATTACCGGAGCGCTCGCGCGAGCAGCTGCAGTTGAAGCGCAGCGGCTGGATGTCGAACAGGCGCACGGCGTCTTCGTGGTACAGGCGGTGCAGCAGGGTTTCGTTACCCTCGGCCCATTCCTCTGGCTTGAGGGTCTTGGCCAGGGCGATCACGTGCTGCCAGCTGTCTTCGCGCTCTTCGTCGTCAGGCTGGCGATCACGCGGCAACTGCTGCAGCAGCAGGCCACGGGCCTTGCCGTTTTCAGCGTTGAGCCAAAAGCGGGTATTCAGCTGTTGCGACTGGACGAAGTAGTTGGTGAAGCACTCCGACAGGTTGGTGCCATCGAGATCGACGGTGCCCTGGTAGCGCTGGCCTTTGACAGGGTCGATGGTCAGGGTCAGGTGCCCGTCAGGCATCAGTTGCGACAGGGTCGCATCAGCCGAGATCTGCTCCGCTTCGTAACGGGCCATGCCGCGAATGTCGCGGTCACCGGAACATTCGACCATCAGCAGCGGGATCGGCCCGGCGGAACGCGCCTGCAGGATCAGCAGGCCGTCGAACTTCAGCGCCCCCACCAGCAGGGCGGTGGCGGCCATCAATTCGCCGAGCAATGCCTGCACTGGCTGGGGGTACTCGTGACGCGCCAGCACCGCGGCGTAGCTGTCATCGAGAGACACCCACTCGCCGCGCACATCGCGCTCGTCGAAGATGAAACGTTGGGTGAAATCGGTATCCGGCAAATCGCTCATAGGTTTTGGCTATCTGAAAATGATGACAAAATGGTTACAAGGGTTATCGACAACCTGCGAAAACCCGTGACAGAGCGCTTACAAGGCGCTCCGATTTCTGTTTGCAATAGAGGTATTTTATGGACAATCGGCCACTGTTCCAAGCAAGGTGGTCCTTGGGACCTTTGGCAGCGTGTACGCTGCTGCCCATCGCTCTACTGTGTTTCTGGTTATGGCCCATTGGCCATACCCTGTGCCTGACTTTCGACGAGTGGCTGTTCCACAGCCTGAATGCGCCGCTGGCCGACAGCACTGCCTGGCGCTACATCTGGACCGTAGGTAGCCTGCGCCCGTTCGACATCGTCGTCGGCCTGATCCTGCTGGCCGCGCTTATCCGGGGCAACTGGGTGTTCAAGGCAGCCCAGGTTCGCCAGGCCTTTTTCGGTTTTCTGGTCACGCTACTCCTCTTAGTGGTGATTCGCGCGCTGTTTTCCAAGTGGGTGGATGCAGCCGGGTGGCAACACAAGAGCCCGTCGATGATCCTCGACGGCGTGGTGCACCTCAGCGATTACTACCCCAACCTGGAAGCGGCCTGGGAGCTCAAGGACCGTTCAAGCAAGAGTTTTCCGGGTGATCATGCCTCGGTGCTGCTGATCTGGGCGCTGTTCATGAGCGTGTTCAGCCGCCGCCTGCTGCAGTACCTGGTGATCTGGGGGCTGGCGCTGCTGTTCATGCTGCCGCGCCTGGTGGCCGGGGCGCACTGGGGGCAAGATGACTACATCGGCGGATTGCTGATGGCGGTACTGGCGCTGGGCTGGAGCTATTACACGCCGCTGGCGGCCAAGGGTAGTGCCGCGTTGATTCGCTGGACCGCACCGCTATTCAACGTTGCGGCCAGGCTACCGTTGGTCGGTCGATTGGCGGTGATCCGCTAAATTTCCGGGGCCGCTTCGCGCCCCCCTGTAGGAGCGGCCTTGTGTCGCGATGGGGCGCGAAGCGGCCCCGGCTATTCAAAGCTCCCGTGCAGTTGGTGAATCTGCCGCCGCTGCTTTTTGTTTGGCCGGCCATCGGTGGTCACCCCCATCGCCCCCGCCTTGCGCAATTGCGCCGCCTGCTCACGGCGCCGCACACTTTCTTCGGTCTCTTCATACAGCGCCTGCGCCTCCGGCGCCCCGCGCCGCACCACCGATAACGCCTTCACCACAACGGTGCGCTCATCAAACCCGGTGCGCAGCACAAACGCGTCACCCACACGTGGCTCCTTGCCTGGCTTGCAACGCTCGCCCCGGCAATGCACCTTGCCGCTTTCGATAGCAGCCTTGGCCAGCGCCCGGGTCTTGTAGAACCGCGCCGCCCACAGCCACTTGTCCAGGCGGACCTTGTCGTCGTCTTCGGCTTTTTGTGCCATCCCGTTTCCTCGGATTCTGTCTTTCATCGAACTGTACTACCTTCACATACGGATGCAAAAAGTCCCCGCGATGCTTACAGTTCACCACCTCATTGGCAGGGTGCGTTTCGTGAAGACATTTGACCATTTGACTGTAATCGGCCTGCGCGAGTGGGTCGCCCTGCCCGACCTTGGCGTGGCCGGGCTGCGCGCCAAGATCGACACCGGCGCCAGCACCTCCACCCTGCACGCCACCGAGGTGCAACCGTTCGAGCGTGATGGCCAGCCATGGGTACGCTTCACCGCCCACCTGGGCTCACTGGTGCAGCTGCGCCACCGCCGTTGCGAGGCACCGCTGGTCACCATGAAAACCATCAAGAGCTCCAACGGCCAGGCCCAGGCCCGTTATGTCATCCGCACGTCACTGGCCCTGGGTGATCGTGTGTGGGAAGTGGAATTCACCCTGACCTGCCGCAAGAACATGCGCTACCGCCTGTTGCTTGGGGCCAAAGCCCTGATCCACGGCCAGTTGGTGGTCAACCCAGGCCTGAAGTACGTACAAGACAAACCGGCCTTCGCGGCCACCCTCTCTCCTGTCACAGGTGCTGCATGAAGATCGCTGTGCTGTCGCGCAATCCGCGTCTGTATTCCACCCGCCGCCTGGTCGAAGCCGGTACCCAGCGTGGCCACGAAATGGTGGTGATCGATACCCTGCGGGCCTACATGAACATCGCCAGCCACAAGCCGCAGATCCACTACCGCGGCAAGCCGCTGGAGGGCTTTGACGCGGTGATTCCGCGTATTGGTGCCTCGGTAACCTTTTATGGCTGCGCGGTGCTGCGCCAGTTTGAAATGATGGGCGTGTACCCGCTCAACGAGTCGGTGGCAATTGCCCGCTCGCGCGACAAGCTGCGCTCGCTGCAACTGCTGTCGCGGCGCGGCATCGGCCTGCCGATCACCGGCTTCGCCCACTCGCCGGACGACATTCCCGACCTGATCCAGATGGTCAACGGCGCGCCGCTGGTGATCAAGGT
Organism: Pseudomonas sp. 8_5_2; assembly: GCF_059295255.1. Taxonomy (NCBI): domain Bacteria; kingdom Pseudomonadati; phylum Pseudomonadota; class Gammaproteobacteria; order Pseudomonadales; family Pseudomonadaceae; genus Pseudomonas; species Pseudomonas sp. 8_5_2. The sequence continues at coordinate 274,897 of NZ_CM181238.1, read as the reverse complement.
GCTGGAAGGCACTCAGGGCATCGGCGTGGTGCTGTGCGAGACAACCCAGGCGGCCGAGTCGGTGATCGAAGCCTTCATGGGCCTGAAGCAGAACATCATGGTGCAGGAGTACATCAAGGAGGCCGGCGGTGCCGACATTCGCTGCTTCGTGGTGGGTGACAAGGTGATCGCCTCGATGAAACGTCAGGCCAAACCGGGCGAATTCCGTTCCAACCTGCACCGCGGCGGCGTCGCCAGCCTGATCAAGATCACGCCAGAAGAACGCATTACCGCCATTCGCGCGGCAAAGGTGATGGGCTTGAGCGTGGCGGGTGTGGATATCCTCAGGTCCAACCATGGGCCGCTGGTGATGGAAGTGAACTCGTCACCGGGGCTGGAAGGCATCGAGATGACCACCGGCAAGAACGTGGCGGGGATGATCATCGAGCACCTGGAGAAGAATGGCGGGCCGAATCAGACCCGGACCAAGGGTAAAGGCTGACTCAAGCTTGTACCGGCCTCTTCGCGGCTAAAGCCGCTCCCACAGGAATAGCGCAGTACCTGTGGGAGCGGCTTTAGCCGCGAAGAGGCCGGTAAGTCTCACACTGCATTTCGCGGCAACAGCAATCCCAGCGGCAGCCGCACCCGAGCCTCGATCCCGCCACCCGAGCGATTGCGCAACTCGACATTGCCGCCGTGCTGCGCCGCAATCCGCTTGACGATCGCCAGCCCCAGCCCGGTGCCCTTGCCGCCCCGGGCGCGGTCTCCACGAATGAACGGGTTGAAGATGGTCTCCAGTTCCGATTCGTCGATCCCGGTGCCGCGGTCGAGTACGCTCAGCACCACATACGGCGCACTCTCGTCGCCCGATACATAGGCAGCCACCTCAACCCCCTTGCCAGCATGGTGCAGGGCGTTGCCGATCAGGTTGCCCAGCATGCGCTTGAGCGAAACCCGACGCACCGGGAACGGGGGAATCGGCTCCAGGCACAGGCGCACACGTTCTTCAGGCTGGTTGTAGGGTGCTACCACCTCACGCACCAGCTCAGCCAGGTCAACGTCCTCCACCGGCTCGTCTCGGCCATCGCGGATAAACGCCAGGAACTGATCGAGAATCGCGTCCATGTCCTCGATATCGCGGACCATGTCGTCACTCAGTTCGCTGTCGCTGTTCAGCAGGGACAACGACAGGCGCAGGCGTGTCAGCGGTGTGCGCAAGTCGTGGGAAACCCCGGCCAGCATCAGCTCGCGCTCGCGCCCGGCCTGCTCGACATCCTCGGCCATCTGGTTGAAGGCCTTGTACACCTCGGTCATTTCGCTGGGCGTATCGCTGATCGGCAGGCGCACGCTGCGGCCCTGGCCCAGCTGGCGGGCAGCGAACACCAGGCGCTTGAGCGGCTGGTTCAACTGACGCACGAAAATCCAGGCCGAGGCGGTGGACAACAGGCCGATGGCCAGGAACCAGCCCAGCACGTTCCAGATCTTCTGCCCACGTAGCGGGTGCGGGTACAGCGGGACCTTCAACCAACCGGGGCCCAGGCTAGGCGCGTTGACCCACAACGCTGGTGGCGCATGAATGCGCAGCCGGACCTCGGTGTCATCACCCAGCTCGGCCTGCATCTGCCGCTGGTAGATTTCGCTGTAGGGCCAGTGCTGCTCGCCTTCCGGCACACCAGAGCCGGTAACCCGAATCAGCCCGGCAGCCTCGGCGATCTTGTCGCGGTTTTCTTCATCCGCCGCCCAATAGGCGCGCAGGGTCAGCGCCACACCGTGGCTGTACTGACGGTCGACCAGCACGTCCTCGTTCATCAGCAGGTAGACCAGGGTCAATGCCTTCGAGAACAGCACGACGATCAGCACCAGCCACAGCGTGCGGGCGAAGAAGCTTTGCGGAAACCAGAGCGGTGTTTTCATCGACGACCAGGCATCATTTGCCGGCGTTTCCGTCAGGCACGAACACATAGCCCACGCCCCAGACGGTCTGGATGTAGCGCGGCTTGGAAGGGTCGGGTTCGATCATGCGGCGCAGGCGCGAGATCTGCACGTCGATGGAGCGCTCCAGCGCATCCCATTCACGGCCACGGGCCAGGTTCATCAGCTTGTCGCGGGTCAGCGGCTCGCGGGCGTGCATCACCAGGGCCTTGAGCACGGCGAATTCACCGGTGGTAAGCATGTGCACTTCGTCGCCGCGCTTGAGTTCGCGGGTCGCCAGCGACAGCTCGTAGTCGCCAAAGGTGACCGATTCGTCCTCGCTGCCCGGTGCACCCGGTACGCTGGGTGACTGGCGGCGCAGCACGGCCTTGACCCGGGCCATGAGCTCGTCCGGGTTGAACGGTTTGCCCAGGTAGTCGTCGGCGCCCAGTTCCAGGCCTTTGATACGGCTGAGCTCGTCGCCCTTGGCGGTGAGCATGATGATCGGGATCTGGTTGTTCTGCTGGCGCAGGCGCTTGCACGCGGACAGGCCATCCTCGCCCGGCAGCATCAGGTCGAGCACCACCAGGTTGAACACCTCGCGCTGCAGCAGGCGGTCCATCTGTTCAGTGTTCGGCACCGCACGGGCACGGTAGCCCTTGCTGGTGAAGAAACGTTCCAGCAGGCTGCTCAGCCCTGGATCGTCATCGACGATGAGAATCTTGTCACCTTCAGCGGTGTTTGGCGTGCCGGTCATGAATAACTCCTCTGGTTTCGCCGCGCATTATGGCGTAGCCATTGCTGCACGTTGCGTGAGCATTGTTAGCAGATTTTTCCCCGGGCGCCAGTTCCGGCTGGCCGGGCGCCATCACCGCAAGCCGTTTACGATGGGTATAATGCGCGGCTTTCATCCAGCGCCGCCGGGCGAAAAGCCCACAGGCGACCCCCGTTTTCACAAATGTCAGGTGGTTTACATGGACAGCATCAACAGCCGTATCGCCGAGGAACTGGGCGTACGCCCCCAGCAGGTCGAGGCGGCCGTGGGCCTGTTGGACGAAGGCTCGACCGTGCCCTTCATCGCCCGTTACCGCAAGGAAGTGACCGGGAGCCTGGACGACACCCAGCTGCGCCATCTGGAAGAGCGCCTGCGCTACCTGCGCGAACTCGACGACCGCCGCGCCAGCATCCTCTCCAGCATCGAAGAGCAGGGCAAGCTGACCCCGGAACTGGCCCGCGAGATCAAGCTGGCCGACACCAAGACCCGCCTCGAAGACCTGTACCTGCCGTACAAGCAGAAGCGCCGCACCAAAGGCCAGATCGCCCTTGAAGCCGGCCTTGGCGAACTGGCCGACGGCCTGTTCAACGACCCGACCCTGGCCCCGGAAAGCGAAGCCGCGCGCTTCGTCGACGCCGAAAAAGGCGTAGCCGACGTCAAGGCCGCGCTCGAAGGCGCCAAGTACATCCTCATGGAGCGCTTTGCCGAAGACGCCGCCCTGCTCGACAAGCTGCGCAGCTTCCTCAAGCAGGAAGCCGTGCTGAGCGCCCGCGTGGTCGCCGGCAAGGAAGAAGAAGGCGCCAAGTTCCGCGATTACTTCGCCCATGACGAGCTGCTGCGCAACGCGCCCTCACACCGTGCCCTGGCGATCTTCCGCGGGCGCAACGAAGGCGTGCTCAGCGCGTCGCTGAAGATTGGCGAGGAACTGCCTGGCACCCTGCACCCCTGCGAGGTGATGATCGGCAACCACGTCGGCGTTGAAAACCGCAACCGCGCCGCCGACAAGTGGCTGGGCGAGGTGGTGCGCTGGACCTGGAAGGTCAAGCTCTACACCCACCTGGAAACAGACCTGTTCGGCGAACTGCGCGACAACGCCGAAGGCGAGGCGATCAACGTGTTCGCCCGCAACTTGCACGACCTGCTGCTGGCCGCGCCGGCCGGCCCGCGCGCCACCCTGGGCTTCGACCCGGGCCTGCGCACCGGCTGCAAGATCGCCGTGGTCGACGCTACCGGCAAGTTGCTGGACTACACCACGGTCTACCCGCATGCGCCAAAGAATGACTGGGACCGCACCATTGCCATCATGGCTGCGCTGTGCGCCAAGCACTCGGTGGAGCTGATCGCCATCGGCAACGGTACTGCCAGCCGCGAAAGCGACAAGCTGGTGGCAGAACTGGTTAAAAAATATCCAGCGCTGCAGATCACCAAGATCATGGTCTCCGAAGCCGGTGCCTCGGTGTACTCGGCATCCGAGCTGGCCGCCCGCGAGTTCCCGGACCTGGACGTGTCGATCCGTGGCGCCGTGTCGATCGCCCGTCGCCTGCAGGACCCGCTGGCCGAACTGGTCAAGATCGACCCGAAATCCATCGGTGTCGGCCAGTATCAGCACGATGTATCGCAGCTGAAACTGGCCCGTGGCCTGGACGCCGTGGTCGAGGACTGCGTGAACGCAGTGGGTGTGGATGTGAACACCGCCTCGGTGGCGCTGCTGACGCGCATCTCCGGCCTCAACGCGACCCTGGCGCAGAACATCGTCGCCCACCGCGACAGCAACGGCCCGTTCGCCACCCGCGCGGCGCTGAAAAAGGTCAGCCGCCTGGGTGAGAAAACCTTCGAACAGGCCGCCGGCTTCCTGCGGGTGATGAACGGCGACAATCCGCTGGACGCCTCTGCAGTTCACCCCGAGGCCTACCCGCTGGTACAGCGCATCGCTGCGGGCACCGACCGCGACATCCGCTCGCTGATCGGCGACAGCAGCTTCCTCAAGCGCCTGGACCCGAAGAAATTCACCGACGAAAGTTTCGGCCTGCCGACCGTCACCGACATCCTGCAGGAACTGGACAAGCCTGGCCGCGACCCACGCCCCGAGTTCAAGACCGCCACCTTCCAGGACGGCGTCGAAGACCTCAAGGACCTGGAGCCCGGCATGATCCTCGAAGGCGTGGTGACCAACGTCACCAACTTCGGCGCCTTCGTTGACATCGGTGTGCACCAGGACGGCCTGGTGCACATCTCGGCGCTGTCCGAAAAATTCGTCAAGGACCCGCGTGAAGCGGTCAAGGCCGGCGACGTGGTCAAGGTCAAGGTCATGGAAGTGGACATCCCGCGCAAGCGCGTCGGCTTGTCCATGCGCATGGGCGATACCCCGGGCGAAAAGGTTGAAGGCAACCGCGGTGGCAACCGTGGCAATGGCGGCACCCGCCAGCAGCAGGCCCCGCGCCAGCGCGAAACCACCGCGGCGGCGCCGGCCAACAACGCCATGGCATCGCTGTTTGCCAACGCCAAGCAGCTGAAGAAGAAGTGATGGACGTTCCACGTGAATACGTCGAAAGCGCCTTCAGCCAGCTGCTGGGCTGCCGCCTGCAACGCCTGGACACAGGCGTTGCCGAGGTCGCTCTGGCGCTCGAGCCACAGCTGCGCAACCGTGGCCAGAAGCTGCACGGCGGGGCGATCTTCAGCCTGGTGGACATCGCCATGGGCCTGGCCTGCTCGGCCAGCCATGGCTTTGACCAGCAAAGCGTCACCATCGAGTGCAAGATCAACTACATGCGCGCCGTCAGTGACGGCGAAGTCCTGTGCACTGCCCGCGTGCTGCACGCCGGGCGGCGCACCCTGGTGGTCGACGCCGACGTAGTCCAGGGCGACAAGCTGGTGGCGAAAGCACAGGGAACCTTCGCGGTTCTCTAGCTCACCAAGCAGTATCTGCGGTATTTTCAGCAGTGCGCTGGCACTGCTGGATCCGCGCTGACAAGGCGACAACGCCAGTTCCTTTCTTCCTACCCTTGTAGACCGTTATTTCTACCCCCATATTGGGGCGACTGACGCGTGAAGGAATACATCTTGAGCAAACTCCTCAACCGCCGCCTGAGCCTGCTCGGCGCAAATCTCCCCCTGCTCAAGCAGTGCCTGCACGGTATTGAGCGCGAATGCCTGCGCGTGACCGATGAAGGTCGCCTGGCCCAGACCCCGCATCCGGAAGCACTGGGGTCGGCGCTGACCAACGAGCAGATCACTACCGATTATTCCGAGTCGCTGCTGGAGTTCATCACCCCAGCGCTGCCCGACCCGGCCAAGGTGCTCGAAAGCCTCGAACAGACCCACCGATTCGTCTACAGCAAGCTGGGCGACGAATACCTGTGGAGCCCGTCGATGCCATGCACGCTGCCGGCCGAGGAGGACATCCCGATCGCCGAGTACGGCAGCTCCAACATCGGCAAGCTCAAGCACGTGTACCGCAAGGGCCTGGCCCTGCGTTACGGCCGCACCATGCAGTGCATCGCCGGTATCCATTACAACTTCTCGCTGCCCGAAGCGCTGTGGCCATTGCTGCGCGCAGACGAAGGTGGCAACGAGAGCGACCGCGACTACCAGTCGTCGGCCTACATCGCGCTGATCCGCAACTTCCGCCGCTACAGCTGGCTGCTGATGTACCTGTTCGGCGCCTCGCCGGCCCTGGACAAAGGCTTCCTGCGCGGCCGCCCGCACCAGCTCGAAGAGCTCGACGCCGAAACCCTGTTCCTGCCTTACGCCACCAGCCTGCGCATGAGTGACCTGGGCTACCAGAGCAACGCCCAGGCCGGCCTGACACCGTGTTACAACAACCTGGCCAGCTACACCGACAGCCTGCGCAAGGCGGTGGGCACGCCCTACCCGCCCTATGTTGAAGTGGGCACGCACGTGGACGGCGAGTGGGTACAGCTGAACACCAACATCCTGCAGATCGAGAACGAGTACTACTCGAACATTCGCCCCAAGCGGGTCACCTACACCGGCGAACGGCCGATCCAGGCCCTGACCTCGCGTGGCGTGCAGTATGTAGAAGTGCGCTGCCTGGACATCAACCCGTTCCTGCCGGTGGGTATCGACCTGACCGAGGCGCGTTTCCTCGATGCATTCCTGCTGTTCTGCGCGCTGGAAGACAGCCCGCAACTGGAAAACAGTGAGTGCGGCCAGTGCACTGACAACTTCTTGACCGTGGTCAAGGAAGGCCGACGCCCAGGCCTGGAGCTGCAGCGCAACGGCCAGCCAATTGCCCTGAAAGACTGGGCCAGCGAACTGATCGAGCGTATCCGCCCGCTGGCCGATCTGCTTGACAAGGCGCAAGGCCTTGATGAGCACGGCAATGCCCTGGATGCCCAGCAGGCCAAGGTCAACGACCCCGAGCTGACCCCGTCGGCGCAGGTACTGGCACGCATGACCGAGCATGACGAGAGCTTCATCCAGTTCTCGCTGCGGCAAAGCCGCCTCCACGCCGACACGTTCCGCGGGCAACCGCTGAGCAACGAACAGCAACAGGCCTTTGAAACGCTGGCCCGCGAGTCGCTCGCCAAACAGTCCGAGCTGGAACAGGAAGAAGTCGGTGATTTCGACCTGTTCGTCGGTGGCTACCAGGCCAGCATCCTGGCAATCAGCAACTGATGACCCGCACTGCCACCTCGCGCAAGCCGCGTGCAAGCAGCCAGGCCAGGATCGAGGCGATCCTGGCGGCTGCTCGCGAGCTGCTGGCCGAGTTGGGGGTGGCAGGCCTGTCGGTGTACAGCGTGGCCGAGCGGGCGCAGATTCCGCCCTCATCGGTGTACCACTTCTTCGCCAGCGTGCCTGCCTTGCTCGAGGCGCTGACCGCCGACGTGCACCGGGCCTTCCGTGATGCGTTGAGTGCGCCCATCGACAGCAGTGCGTTCAGCACCTGGCACGAACTGTCACGGCTGATCGAGCAGCGCATGCTGGATATCTACAACGACGATGCTGCGGCGCGGCAGCTGATCCTGGCCCAGCATGGCCTGAGCGAAGTGGTGCAGGCCGATCGGCAGCACGACATGGAACTGGGCGACTTGATGTACAAGTTGTTCGACCAGCATTTTCATCTGCCGGTGATGCCGGGGGATGTGGATGTGTTTGCGCTGGCCATGGAGCTGAGCGACCGGGTTTATGCACGGTCGGTGCAGTTGCATGAGGCGATTACGCCGCGCATGGCCGAAGAGGGCAAGCGGGTGTTCGAGGCCTATCTGGGGTTGTACCTGCCGCCGTTTCTGGCCAAGCGTTAAATTCAATGGCCTCATCGCCGGCAAGCCAGCTCCCACAGATAAAGCACAAGGCCTGAAACCTGCGCAGTACCTGTGGTAGCTGGCTTGCCGGCGATCGGGCTGCAACGCAGCCCCGCGGGCCACTTTCATCACAGCTTGGCGATAGACACTTCAGTCGACTTCACAAAAGCAATCACTTCACTACCCACCTGCAATTCCAGCTCTTTCACAGAGCGGGTGGTAATCACCGAAGTGACGATGCCCGAGGCAGTCTGCACGTCGATTTCCGACAGCACAGGCCCTTCAAGGATTTCTTTCACGGTGCCTTTGAACTGGTTGCGAACGTTGATGGCTTTGATAGTCATGATTTGCTTCCTTCTCTGTGGGCTTCAGTCTGGTAAGTGAGTTTTCAGTGCGCCCAACGCAATTGCGTGGGCAAAGGGGCTACAGGGTCTGGCTCGGGCGCAGTGCCCGGGGCTGACAGAACACGGTTGAGCACTTCGCTTTCCAGCGCCGCCAGGCGGTGCGAACCACGCGCCCGGGGCCGCGCCAGGTCGACGGTAAGGTCGAGCCCGACCTCGCCGTCCTCGACCAGGATCACCCGGTCAGCCACGGCAACTGCCTCGCTGACATCGTGGGTGACCAGCAGCACGGTGAAGCCGTGCTGACGCCACAAGCGTTCGATCAGTTGCTGCATCTCGATGCGGGTCAGCGCATCGAGCGCCCCCAGTGGCTCGTCCAGCAGCAGCAGACGCGGCTGGTGGATCAATGCCCGCGCCAGCGCCACACGCTGCTTCTGCCCGCCCGACAGCGCTGCCGGCCATTCATTGGCCCGGTCGGCCAGGCCAACCGCCTCCAGCGCGTCCAGCGCACGCCCGCGCCAGTCGCCGGACAGGCCCAGGCCGACGTTGTCGATCACCTTCTTCCACGGCAGCAGGCGGGCATCCTGGAACATCAGGCGGGTTTCGTCCCGCGCCTCATCCAGCGGCGCGGCACCGGCCAGCAATTGCCCGGCGCTGGGCTGGTCGAGCCCGGCCAGCAGGCGCAGCAGGGTGCTCTTGCCGCAGCCGCTGCGGCCGACGATGGCGACAAACTGGCCTGCGGGGATGTGCAGGTCGATGCCCTTCAACACTTCGCGTTGGCCAAAGGCCTTGCGCAGGCCGTTGCAGGCCAGCGGGATGCCACGCAGCAGGCGTGGCGGCTGTTCCTTGAGCACGGTCATGCGCCCTCCTTCCTGGCTACTTGATAGGCCGGGTGCCAGCGCAACCACACACGTTCCAGGCCGCGGGCGGCCAGGTCGGCGAGCTTGCCCAGCACGGCATACAGGACGATGGCCAGTACCACCACGTCGGTCTGCAGGAATTCCCGGGCGTTCATCGCCAGGTAGCCGATGCCGGCATTGGCCGAGATGGTTTCGGCAACGATCAAGGTCAGCCACATGAAGCCCAGGGCAAAGCGCACGCCCACCAGGATCGAAGGCAGCGCACCCGGCAAGATCACCTGGCGGAACAGGGTGAAGCCGGACAAACCATAGCTGCGCGCCATCTCCACCAGCGCCGGGTCGACGTTGCGGATGCCGTGGTAGGTGTTCAGATAGATCGGGAACAGCGTGCCCAGCGCAACCAGGAAAACCTTCGCCGACTCGTCGATGCCGAACCACAGGATCACCAGCGGAATCAGCGCCAGGTGCGGCACGTTGCGGATCATCTGCACCGAGCTGTCGAGCAAGCGCTCGCCCCAGTTCGACAGGCCGGTGATAAAGCCCAGCACCAGGCCGATGCTGCCACCGATGACAAAACCCAGCCCGGCACGCCAGCCGCTGATGGCCAGGTGGGTCCAGATATCACCGCTGCGCACCAGCTCGACGCCGGCACTGACCACCGCGCTAGGCGCTGGCAGGATGCGTGTCGACAGCCAGCCGGCGCTGACCGCCAGCTGCCAGGCGGCCAGCAGCAGCACCGGTAGCGCCCACGGCGCCAGGCGCTGGGCAAGGGTATTGGAAGTTGCACGACTCATGGCCTGGCCCTCAGCTTTGCGCAACGGACTTGGGCAGGATGTCGTTGGCCACCATCTCGCCGAACGGGCTCACGTAACCACCGGCCTTGGCCTGCTCCGGGCGCTGCACATCCAGGTGCGGGAACAGCAGCTCGGCAACCCGGTACGATTCTTCCAGGTGCGGGTAACCGGAGAAGATGAAGGTATCGATGCCCAGCTCGGCGTATTCCTTGACCCGCGCCGCAACGGTCGGGCCATCGCCTACCAGGGCGGTGCCGGCACCACCGCGGACCAGGCCGACGCCCGCCCAAAGGTTGGGGGCCACTTCCAGCTTGTCGCGGTTGCCGTTGTGCAGCGCCGCCATGCGTTGCTGGCCGACCGAGTCGAAGCGTGCCAGCGAGGCCTGGGCACGGGCGATGGTGTCATCGTCCAGGTGCGAGATCAGCTTGTCGGCGGCAGCCCAGGCTTCTTCGTTGGTTTCCCGCACGATCACGTGCAGGCGGATGCCGAAGCGCACTTCGCGGCCCTGGGCGGCGGCTTTCTCGCGCACCTGGGCGATTTTTTCTGCGACCGCGCTCGGCGGCTCGCCCCAGGTCAGGTACAGCTCGACCTGCTCGGCGGCCAGGTCCTGTGCGGCATCCGATGAGCCACCGAAGTACAGCGGCGGGCGCGGTTGCTGGATTGGCGGGTAAAGCAGCTTGGCGCCCTTCACCTGGATATGTTTGCCGTCGTAGTCGACGGTTTCGCCTTCCAGCACCTTGCGCCAGATACGGGTGAACTCCACGGAGGCCTCGTAGCGCTCCTGGTGGTTCAGGTGCAGGCCGTCACCCGCCAGCTCGTCCGGGTCGCCACCGGTCACCAGGTTGAACAGCGCACGGCCGTTGGACAGGCGGTCGAGGGTGGCTGCCTGGCGTGCCGCCACGGTCGGCGAAATGATGCCGGGGCGCAATGCGACCAAAAACTTCAGGCGCTGGGTAACCGGGATCAGCGATGCCGCCACCAGCCAGGAATCCTCGCAGGATCGCCCGGTAGGGATCAGTACGCCGCCGAAGCCAAGGCGGTCGGCCGCCTGGGCGACCTGCTGCAGGTAGCCATGGTCGACCGCGCGAGCACCATCGGAGGTGCCCAGGTACTTACCGTCACCGTGGGTGGGCAGGAACCAGAAAATGTTAAGGCTCATTGGAGTTGTCTCCTCAAGGGTGGCTCAGCCGGGGCGGCGCCCCGGCGCAGGCAAGTCAATCAAGGCGCGCTGGCGACCTTGGCCGGGGGTGTCCAGATAACGTCCTTGATGCTCAGCGGCTTGGGGATAAGCTTCAGCGCATGGAACGTGTCGGCGATTTTCTGTTGCGCGGCCACCACCTCTGGGGTGAGCGGCGCGGCGCCGTAGCCCTGGCGCTTGACCGAAGTCAGGGTGATGTCGGCGGGCAGCCCAAGCAGCGGGGCGACCTGATCGGTCACTTCCTGCGGGTTGGCCTGGGACCATTCGCCCACGGCGCGCACTTGCTCGATCACGGTGTTGATCACCGCTGGGTGCTGGGTCGCGTAGTCGCGGGTGGCAAGATAGAACTGGTGGTTGTCGACCAGGTCTTTGCCGTCGCGCAGGCTACGTGCCCGCAGTTGTTTCTCGGCGGCAGCCTGGTACGGGTCCCAGATCACCCAGGCATCCACGCTGCCGCGCTCGAAGGCGGCGCGAGCGTCGGCCGGGGGCAGGTAGACGGCCTGGATGTCGCTGTACTTGAGGCCGGCATCTTCCAGCGCACGGACCAGCAGGTAGTGCACGTTGGAGCCTTTGTTGAGGACGACTTTCTTGCCCTTGAGGTCTTTGACCGACTGGATCGGCGAGCCCTTCGGCACCAGGATCGCCTCGCTGTGCGGCGCCGGCGGCTCATACGCCACGTAGAGCAGATCGGCACCAGCAGCCTGGGCGAACACGGGTGGGGTCTCGCCGGTGACGCCAAAATCGATGGAGCCGACATTCAGCCCTTCAAGCAGCTGCGGGCCGCCGGGGAATTCGGTCCACTGCACCTGCACGCCCTGCTCGGCCAGGCGCTTTTCCAGCGTGCCCTTGGCCTTGAGCAGCACCAGGGTGCCGTATTTCTGATAGCCGATACGCAGGCTCTCGGCCTGGGCTTGGGTAATGGCGCCGAAGGACACAGCCGCCGCAAACAGGGCGACCAGACCGCGACGCAAGAAGACTGTGCGCATGGCGCTCTCCTGTGCGAATGGGTTCGGGTTGCACCTGCTTGCCTCGTTGTCGGGCGAGTAAGGTGGTAAAGCGGGTTGTGCTGGTCAGATGCTCCAGCGGGCGCTGATCAGGCGTTCGTTCAACAGGCCTGGGGCGACGGGGCTCGGCCGACGGGCCAGGGCAGCGTGGAAGGTTTCCAGCGAGTCATGCAGGCGTTCTTCCAGCACCGGTAACAGTTGCGCGGGTCTGGAGCCTTCTGCGTACGTAACCTGGCTGTCGTCAGCGAAGATCCCTTGCAGGGTCTCTTGCGCCTTGAGTGCCGACAGCACGGGTTTAAGTGCGTAATCCACCGCCAGCATGTGGGCGATGCTGCCGCCTGTAGCAATCGGTAGCACGATCTTGTGAGCCAGGGCGCGCTCGGGCAACAGGTCGAGCAAGGTTTTCAGAGCGCCGGCGAACGATGCCTTGTACACCGGCGTTGCGACGATCAGGCCATCGGCCTGGGCCACCAGTTGCTGGAAATGCTGAACCTGCGGGCTGTCGAAACGGGCATGCAGCAGGTCTTCGGCGGCAAAGTCACGCACCTGGAACGTCACCACTTCGACGCCGCGGTTCTGCAGCCACTGGCGCGAACGCTCCAGCAGCACGCCGGAGCGTGAACGGGTACTTGGGCTACCACCGATTGAGACGACCAGCATTGCAGCGCTTCCTTGTGTTCTGTTGGGAGTGACATTAACAGCGCTTACATATATCTAGAAATCATATTTTTTCATTTGTTTATTCCATTTTGATTATTTCCTGTGCCGGCTTTTTCGCGGGTGAACCCGCTCCCACAGGGACACCACAAACCTTGAGGACGGCGCTTAACCCTGTGGGGAGCGGGTTTACCCGCGAAGAGGCCCACGCGGTTTTCAGCAGGCATAAAAAAGGGCCGTCGAAACGGCCCGAAAATCCCTGCTTGGCTAAGAGCAATGCAACGAGGAATTCATCAACGATTGGGCTGAGGGGTCAGCCGCAGGTAGGGTTTGACCGCGCGGTAACCTTTGGGGAAGCGCTGTTTGATCTCTTCCTCATCCTTGAGCGAGGGCACGATCACCACCTCGTCGCCGTCCTGCCAGTTGCCTGGTGTGGCGACCTTGTGGTTGTCGGTCAGCTGCAGCGAGTCGATCACCCGCAGGATTTCATTGAAGTTGCGCCCGGTACTGGCCGGATAGGTGATGGTCAGGCGCACCTTCTTGTTCGGGTCGATCACGAACAGCGAACGCACGGTCAGGGTGTCGCTGGCGTTCGGATGGATCAGGTCGTACAGGTCCGACACCTTGCGGTCGGCGTCGGCGATGATCGGGAAGTTGACCACGGTGTTCTGGGTCTCGTTGATGTCATCGATCCAGCGGTGATGCGAGTCGACCGGATCCACCGACAAGGCAATGGCCTTGACCCCGCGCTTGGCGAAATCGTCCTTGAGCTTGGCAGTCAGGCCCAGCTCGGTGGTGCACACCGGGGTAAAGTCGGCCGGGTGGGAGAACAACACCCCCCAGCTGTTGCCCAGCCACTCGTGGAAGCGGATTTTGCCTTCGCTGGAATCCTGTTCGAAATCGGGGGCGATATCGCCGAGTTTTAGGCTCATGGGCTGCGGCTCCTGTGCGGGGTTCTGTACACCGTGTGGGTTTAATGTGCCTGCATCCGATTAAAAACAAAAAGAATAAATATTGATTTGTTTATAACCATATTGCATACGGAATTACAGGCATAAAAAAGCCTCGCACTAGGCGAGGCTCTTTTGGTAACGCTACGAACTTACATGAAGGCGTAAGTGTAGTTCACGATGAAGCGAGTCTGATCCTGGTCATCGCTGCTTTCACCGGCGCCACGGTAGACGCCTTGACGCAGGCTGAAGCCCAGGCCTTTGAGCGTCCCCTGCTGAATGGTGTAGTCGACGCGAGCGTCGCGCTCCCATTCGTTATAGGTGCCATCGCCCGACCGGTTGCGGATGTCATCACCACGCAGGTAGGCCACGGATGCTTTCAGACCTGGTACACCCAGGCCTGCGAAGTCATAGGAGTACTGACCGAAGGTGGTGTTCTCGCCAGCACGGGCAAACTGATTGATCATGCTGTCGGTGAACAGGTAGAAGCTGGAACCGCCAGCACCTTCGTTACGGTTGTTACCATCGACGACACCGCCCTGGTTCAACCACACGAAGCCACCGTCATCACCAATCTGCTGATGGCCGAGCATCAGCGCATGCCCACCCAGGGTATAGGTGAACATGGCGGACCAGGTCTTGTTGTCGACCTCGCCAGCGGTTTTGGCGTAGCCCCTGTTGTTATCGAAGTTGTAACCACCGCCGCTACCGTTCTTACCGTCGCTGCTGCTGTCGAAGTAACGCAGGTCGGTCTTGAACGACTGGTTGTCAGCGATCTTGAAGACGTGAGTCGCGCCCAGGAAATGCTGTTTGTAGAAGTCTTCAAGGTTCGAGTAGTAGTACTGCAGGGTCAGGTCGGGAGTAAGCTTGTAGTCCAAACCACCGTAGCGGAACTTGTTGCTGTCAGCAGATGCGCCGGAGACCGACAGGCCGGTACGGTTGCTGGAGGCACGGCCCATGGCGTGCGTCAGCTGGCCAGCATTGATGGTCAGATTGTCGATTTCCTTCGACTGGATGGTGCCACCCTCGAAGGTTTGAGGCAGCACACGGCCGTCGTTCGCGACCAGAATCGGCAGGTTAGGCGCCAAGGCGCTACCAAAATGAGCTTCAGTTTTGGAGAAGCGCGCCTTCGCGTTAGCGCCGACACGGGCCCACTGGCTTACAGAAGAACCATCGCTGTCGTCTGGCATGAAGCCGCTTTTGTGGTAGCCACGGCCACCATCCAAATGGATACCCCAAAGTGCTTGGGCATCAACACCAAACCCAACAGTCCCCTCGGTGAAACCCGAAATGTAGTCAAGTTTGAAGCCTTGGCCAGTCTCACGCTGATCCGGGCGAACAGCGCCGTGGGCTTCACGGTTGTTGTTGTCGTAATACATGGTGCGCGAGCTGAGCGACAGTTTGCTGTCTTCAACGAAACCGGCAGCGCCTGCTGTTTGGGCGAAAACCCCCAGTGCCACGGCCACGGCCAGGCTGGACTTGTACATGTTCTGCTCCTCTACGTTCTAATTTTTGTGTATCTCTGGCGGAGGGATCTGCTGCCCCGCTCACCGTGGATTGGCGATTTAGTCCCAAAGCGTGACCCTTAAGTCAATCGTTTCTAAACGTTTCGCGACTTTGGTCTAAGACGCCACCTGCGCTACAGGATAATGACAATCCTATAAATCCAAAATGACCGTTTTGTGAATTTCTAAGATTTTTACGGAATATGTTACGAACCTTTGCTGCTTTTCGTTGTAGAAGCGGAAGAATTCATAACTATCGGTTATTTGCAAACGTTTGCTCATAACCTAATTCCCGATCGTTCTATAAGGACGAAAGAGCCTAGCAGGCCGTTCTGATTCCGCCATTGAGCGAGATCATCGGCCCAGCTGCCTCACGTGGTCCAGGTGGGAACTTGCGTCTGCCCAGCCCGACCCTTAAAGCATTTGGCTCCTAAGCTAATGCAAAAAAGTTATTTATTTTAAGGTTCTTAGATCATTTAGCCTTCTCGTCATCCATCCCACCGATTGCCTGACGAGAGGTCCACCATGATCCCGCACACCCCGCTGCGCCTGTTCGCAGCCCTGACCCTCGCCAGTACAAGCTGGTTTGCCCAGGCTGCCGACCTCACCGTTGCCTATCAGACCACCGTCGACCCGGCCAAGGTGGCGCAGGTCGATGGCAACTATGAAAAAGCCAGCAAAGCCAGCATCGACTGGCGCAAGTTCGACAACGGCGCCGACGTGATCACCGCAGTGGCCAGTGGCGACGTGCAAATCGGCTACCTGGGCTCCAGCCCGCTGGCCGCAGCGGCCACCCGCAAGCTGCCGGTCGAAACATTCCTGATCGCCACGCAGATTGGCGCCGGTGAAGCGCTGGTCGCCCGTGACAGCATCAAGTCCCCGCAAGACCTGGTCGGCAAGAAAGTCGCCGTGCCGTTCGTCTCCACCGGCCACTACAGCCTCCTGGCGGCACTGAAAAGCTGGAACATCGACCCGTCCAAGGTACAAATCCTCAACCTCGCACCGCCGGCCATCATTGCCGCCTGGAAGCGTGGCGATATCGACGCCACCTACGTCTGGGACCCGGCCCTGGGCGTGGCCAAGGAAAACGGCAAGGTGCTGATCACCTCTGGCGAACTGGCCGAAAAAGGTGCACCCACGTTCGACGCGTGGATCGTGCGCAAGGACTTCGCTGCCAAGCACCCGGACGTGGTCAAGGCGTTTGCCAAGGTCACCCTCGACGCCTACGCCGACTACCGCAACGACCCCAAAGCCTGGCTGGCCAACCCCGACAATGTAAGCAAGCTGGCCAAGCTGTCCGGCGCCAAGCCTGCCGACATCCCGGTATTGCTGCAGGGCAACGTCTACCCGCTGGCTGCCGACCAGGCCAGCGCACTGGGCGCGCCCACCACCCAGGCACTGACCGACACCGCCACCTTCCTCAAGCAGCAAGGCAAGGTAGACGCGGTGCTGCCGGATTACTCGCCGTACGTCAGCGCCCAGTACCTCCCGAACTGACCCCGTAAAAGCCGACCGGAGCCCACCATGGCCTTGCTCGAACTGGAGCGCATCAGCGCACAGTACCCCGGCGCCGATACCCCGGTGCTGGCCGATATCAACCTGAGCCTGGGGCCGCGCCAGTTGCTGGTAGCCCTGGGGCCTTCCGGCAGCGGCAAGACCTCGCTGCTCAACCTTATCGCCGGCTTCGTCGCGCCCAGCAGCGGGCGTATCACCCTGGATGGCGTACCGGTGCAGGGCCCAGGTGCCGAGCGCGGCGTGGTGTTCCAGGACGATGCGCTGCTGCCCTGGCAGAACGTGCTGGGCAACGTTGCCTTCGGCCTTGAGCTGGCCGGTGTACCGCGCGCGCTGCGTGAAGCCAAGGCCCGCGAGATGCTGGCCCTGGTCGACCTGGACGGTTTTGGCGAACGCCGTATCTGGCAGTTGTCCGGTGGCCAGAAGCAGCGCGTGGGCCTGGCCCGGGCGCTGGCAGCCGACCCGCGGGTGCTGCTGATGGACGAACCGTTCGGCGCCCTCGATGCCTTTACCCGCGAACAGATGCAGGAGCTGTTGCTGCAGGTGTGGCAACGCACCGCCAAGCCGGTGTTCCTGATTACCCACGACATCGAAGAAGCGGTGTTTCTCGCCAGCGAGCTGGTGCTGCTGGCGCCCAACCCGGGTCGCGTGGTCGAGCGCCTGCAACTGGACTACGGGCAGCGCTATGCCGCCGGCGAGTCGGCCCGCTCGATCAAGTCCGACCCTCGCTTCATCGAAACCCGCGAGCACGTGCTGGCCAGCGTGTTCGCCCAACGCCAAAGTCTGCAGGAGCGCGCATGAACAGCCTGGACCTGCCGGTTGCCGGCAAACCTGATAGCCGAGCCCGGCGCGCCACCGGGCAGCGCCGCCCCTTGTCCACCCGCTGGATCAGCACGCTGACCCTCGCCAGCCTGCTATTTGCCTGGTGGCTAGTGACCGCCGGCGGCTGGATCGAGCCACTGTTCCTGCCCTCGCCCGCCGACATCCTGGCCAAGGGCTGGGCCCTGCTGACCCAAGGCTATATGGATGCCAGCCTGTGGCAGCACCTGGGCGCCAGCCTCGGGCGCATCGGCGTGGCCCTGCTGGCCGCTACGCTCACCGCCATCCCGGTGGGCATCGCCATCGGCTACAACCGAGTGGCACGCGGCATTCTCGACCCGTTGATCGAGTTCTACCGGCCCATCCCGCCGCTGGCCTACCTGCCGCTGATTGTGATCTGGTGCGGCATCGGCGAGCTGTCCAAGGTGCTGCTGATCTTCCTGGCCATCTTCGCGCCGATCGCGATTGCCACGGCCACCGGCGTGCGCACGGTCGACCCGGCCAGGTTGCGTGCGGCGCAGTCGCTGGGCGCCAGCAAGGCCCAGCTGATTCGCCATGTGATCCTGCCCAGCGCGCTGCCCGACATCCTCACCGGCGTGCGTATCGGCCTGGGTGTCGGCTGGTCGACCCTGGTGGCGGCCGAGCTGATCGCGGCCACCAGCGGCCTGGGTTTCATGGTGCAGTCGGCGGCGCAGTTCCTGGTCACCGATGTGGTGGTACTGGGCATCCTGCTGATCGCCCTGATCGCCTTCGCCCTGGAAATGAGCCTGCGTGCCCTGCAGCGCAAGCTGGTGCCCTGGCATGGGCAAAGCCACTGAATTCGACTGACCACGCCGACATATCGGCGCCTGACCAAAGAGACCGACATGAGCCTGACCATCACCCCTCTCAGCCCGGCGCTCGGCGCCCAGATCAGTGGCGTGGACATCAGCCGCGAGATCAGCGCCGCCGACCGCGACGCCATCGGGCAGGCGCTGTTGCAGCACCAAGTGCTGTTCTTCCGCGACCAGCCGATCACCCCGCAGCAACAGGCGCGCTTTGCCGCCCGCTTTGGCGACCTGCACATTCACCCGATCTACCCGAATGTGCCGGAAACCCCGCAGGTGCTGGTGCTGGATACGGCGGTCACCGATGTGCGCGACAACGCCGTGTGGCACACCGATGTGACCTTTTTGCCGACCCCGGCACTGGGCGCAGTGCTCAGCGCCAAGCAGTTGCCGGCTTACGGTGGCGATACCCTGTGGGCCAGCGGCATCGCAGCATTGGCGGCCTTGTCGGCGCCATTGCGCGAGATGCTCGACGGGCTGACCGCTACCCACGACTTCACCAAGTCGTTTCCGCTGGAGCGCTTTGGTACTACTCCGGAAGACCTGGCGCGCTGGGAGGCGACGCGGCGCAACAACCCGCCGCTGTCGCACCCGGTGGTGCGAACCCACCCCGTTAGCGGGCGCAAGGCGCTGTTCGTCAATGAAGGGTTCACCACGCGCATCAACGAGCTGAGCGAGCTGGAAAGCGAGGCGCTGCTGAAGCTGTTGTTCGCCCATGCGACGCGGCCGGAGTTCAGCATTCGCTGGCGCTGGCAGGAGCATGACGTGGCGTTCTGGGACAACCGCGTGACCCAGCATTTTGCGGTGGATGACTACCGGCCGAACCGGCGGGTGATGCATCGGGCGACCATCCTGGGGGATGCGCCCTTCTGATAGTCCGATGGGGAGGCCTTCGGCCTCCAATCGCCGGCAAGCCAGCTCCCACAGGATTACCACAGGTTTGAAGATTGTGAGATACCTGTGGGAGCTGGCTTGCCGGCGATGGGCCGCACAGCGGCCCCGGCGGGCTAACGGACCAGATGCAGGAACTGCATGTGCCGTTCGTACTGGTCGAGGATGTCGTTGATGATCTGCTCCTTGCTGTAGCCAACCAGGTCGTAGTTCTGGCTGCCTTCGCTCAGGTGCACTTCCGCCCGGTAGTAGCGGCGGTTCTTCAAATCCTGCGTACCCAACCCACCCAGGGCGAACGATGGCGTGAAATAGCCACGCATCTGCACCTGGTAAATGAACGGCTGCTCCTCGCCATGGCCAATCTTCAGGCTGACGTTGTCATGGCTGGGGTCGTCCTGCGTAATCAGTACCAGGCCTTTCTGCTCGAACACATCACGCACTTCGGCAATCGCCGGGCGCACCACGTCGTCCATGAAGCGATACACCTCATCACGCGACGGGAAATGCACCGCCTGGCTAAGGCGCTGGCGCCAACCACCACGGCCGCGGCGTGACTGGGCGAACGGTGCCAGCGAGTGCATCTGCGCGATCTGCCGTTGCGACTCGAGGTAGAACGCCTTGTGCAGCCCCCACATCATGCACAGCAGGATCAGCGAGAACGGCAGCGAGGTCAGCACCACTGCCGACTTCAGTGAATCGATGCTGCCGGCAAACAGCAGCGCACTGGTGATCAGTGCCGTCATCGCGCCCCAGAAGATGCGCAGCCAGTTCGGCCCGTCTTCGTCCGCACCACCGCCGGTAGCCGACAAGGTCGACAGCACCACGGTGCCCGAATCGGCCGAGGTAACGAAGAACACGAAGCTGATGAACACCGTGGTGGCGATCACCACCTTGCTCCAGGGGTAGGTCTCCAGCAGCAGGTACAGGCTCATCGACGGGTTATCCAGGGCAGACTGGCCCAGGGCGGTCATGCCGTGGTTGATGACCTGGTCCAGGGCGCTGTTGCCGAAAATCGACATCCACGCCAGGGTGAAGCCCAGCGGGATCAACAGCACGCCAAAGACGAACTCGCGGATGGTGCGGCCACGAGAGATGCGGGCAATGAACAGCCCCACGAACGGCGCCCAGGCAATCCACCAGGCCCAGTAGAACACCGTCCAGCCGCCCAGCCAGTCACGGTTCTCACCGTAGGCATACACGTCGAAGCTCTTGCGCGGCAAGGCGCCCAGGTAGTCGCCCAGGTTCTGGATCAGGGTATTGAACAGGTGCTGGGTAGGCCCGGCGAACAGCACGAACAGCAGCAGCGCACAGGCCAGGAACAGGTTGATGTCGCTCATCACCCGCACGCCCTTCTCTACCCCGGCGACGGCCACGGCCACTGCCGCGCCCATCATCAGGGTGATCAGGATCACCTGCACCCATTGGCTATGGCTGATGCCAAACAGGTAGTCGAGGCCGGCGTTCAGGTGCAGCACGCCAAAGCCCATGTCGGCACCCAGCCCGAACACCGTGGCGATGATGCCGAAGCCGTCCACTGCGTAGCCGATCGGCCCGTTGATGCGCTTGCCGATCAGCGGGTACAGCGCCGAACGCAAGGCCAGGGGCAGGTTGTGCCGGTAGGCGAAGTAGGCCAGCGCCATGCCGACGAAGGCGAACACGCCCCACCCATGCAGGCCCCAGTGCAGGAACAGGATCTGCATGGCCTGGCGCCCGGCCTCGGCCGTGCCCGCTTCGCCCTGGGGCGGCTGCAACATGTGGGTGAGGGGTTCGGAGACGCAGAAGAAGAACAGGGTAATGCTGATGCCGGCAGCGAACAGCATGCCGGCCCACGACAGGTAGCTGAACTCGGGTTCGTCGTGGTCGGCACCGAGCTTGATCTTGCCGTAGCCGGACAAGGCGGTGACCACCACGAAGACCAGGTACAGCGTCATCGCCAGCATGTAGTACCAGCCGACCGTGTTGGCCGCCCAGTTCTGCGCCGCCAGCAACCAGTCGCCTGCAGCTTGCGGGTTGGAGATGACCACCACGCCGAAGATAAGGATGAAACTTGCCGCAAAGTAGAACACCGGGGGGTTCATGCGCATCTTGCTATCGGCAAGCGAAGGGTTCGGTGCACTCATGGGGCGTGCACCTCGTCAAATGACGTGAGGTTCGGAATGAACGGGTTCAGCAAAGGAATCCTCCTGTTGAACACCGGCAGCGGACCAGCGTTTTTTCATTGAACAAGCGTTCAAGTTAAACATGGATTGGATATCAATGCGAATTGGGGCGCTGATTGGTGTCCCCTGTTCCGGCCTCTTCGCGGGTGAACCCGCGAAGAGGCCGGAACAATCAGCAGAGATGCCCGATCAGTTCTTGTCCTGGCAATCCAGCTGCAGGTTGGCCTGGGTAATGTTGCTCTCGGCCGGCACACTGCGGGTCAGCCACACATTGCCGCCGATGGTCGAGCCCTTGCCGATGGTAATGCGCCCCAGCACCGTGGCGCCGGCATAGATCACCACATCGTCCTCGACGATCGGGTGGCGTGGCAGGCCTTTATGCAGCGTGCCCGACTCGTCACTGGGGAAGCGCTTGGCGCCCAGGGTTACCGCTTGGTAGATGCGCACCCGCTCGCCGATGATCGCGGTTTCGCCAATTACCACACCGGTACCATGGTCGATGAAGAAGCTCGGGCCAATCTGCGCCCCCGGATGGATGTCGATGCCGGTGGCCGAATGCGCCAGCTCCGAGCTGATCCGCGCCAGCAGCGGCAAGCCGGCCTGGTACAGATGGTGGGCCAGGCGGTGATGGATGATCGCCAGGATGCCCGGGTAGCACAGCAGCACTTCATCGACACTTCGCGCTGCCGGGTCGCCGTGGTAGGCGGCCAGCACGTCGGTGTCGAGCAGCACCCGCAGCTCCGGTAGCGCCGCTGCAAAACCCTGGATCAGGCTCAGCGCCTGGGCGTCGACGCCAGCCAGCCCGGCTTTGCTTTGCCGCGCCGCGTAGCGCAGTTCGAGACGTGCCTGGGCAAGCAAGGCAGTCAGCGCGGCATCCAGGGTATGGCCAACGTAGAAATCTTCACTCTCTTCGCGCAGGTCGACCGGGCCAAGGCGCATGGGGAAAAGTGCGCCGCACAGCTGCTCCAGGATCTGCCGCATCGCCTCGCGCGATGGCAGTTCGCGCCCGCCCTGCTCGCCAATACTGCGGCCATTGCGTGTACGCCATTGCTCACGGGCGCCGCGCAGGCCGCTGACGATGCTCTGCAACTGCCAGTGCGCTGATGAGGGTTGTTCGCTCACGGTTTTCTCCTGCCTGAGTCGGCCAAACTGTTTTTATCGGCAGGTCTGGCCCTTTCGCGGGTGAACCCGCTCCCACTGATGTCACGGCGCCTGTGGGAGCGGGTTCACCCGCGAAAGGGCCAGACCTGCCTGCGTGCAATCCACTTTACGGCAAATCCGTCCCTTGGAAAAAACAACGCTTTATTCCATCCTGCGCTAAGTCAGGCATAAGCGGCGATGACGGCGCGGAGAACCTCGCCTACCCTCAAAAGCAGCCAACACCTGGCAATAAAACAAAAGGAAATAACAAAATAATTTTTTAGTATTTCCTGGCCTAAGAAGCCAACCCTATAGTCGCCACCCACTACTTACACAACAAGCGCGGGGCTCTGACATGTCGATATTCGCCAAACCGCTACTCAACGCCAGCCTGGCAGTCCTGCTGGGCGCCGGCCTGCTCGGCCAGGCCTTCGCCGGCGAGCAGCTGAAGACCATCCAGGAAAAAGGCGTGATCAACGTCGGCCTTGAAGGCACCTACCCACCGTTCAGCTTTCAGGACGAGAACGGCAAGCTGAGCGGCTTCGAGGTGGAGCTGTCCGAGCTGATCGCCAAGGAGCTGGGCGTCAAGGCCAAGGTGCAGCCGACCAAGTGGGATGGCATTCTTGCCGCACTGGAGTCCAAGCGACTGGATGTGGTCATCAACCAGGTGACCATTTCCGAAGAGCGCAAGAAGAAGTACGACTTCTCCGAGCCCTACACCGTTTCCGGCATCCAGGCGCTGATCCTGAAGAAGAAAGCCGAGCAGTTGAATATCAAGACCGCGCAGGACCTGGCCGGCAAGAAGGTCGGCGTGGGCCTGGGCACCAACTACGAGCAGTGGGTGAAGCAGGACGTGCCAAAGGCCGAAGTGCGTACCTATGAGGACGACCCGAGCAAGTTCGCCGACCTGCGCAACGGCCGCATCGACGCCATCCTGATCGACCGCCTGGCTGCGCTGGAATACGCGCAAAAAGCCAAGGACACCGAACTGGCTGGCGAAGCCTTCTCGCGCCTTGAAAGCGGTGTGGCCCTGCGCAAGGGTGAGCCGGAGCTGCTGGCGGCGATCAACAAGGCCATCGACAAGCTCAAGGCTGACGGCACGCTGGCCAAGCTGTCCGAGAAATACTTCGGTGCCGATGTCACCAAATGATCGCTGAAAGCCTGCAACTCGTTGTCGACTCCGCCCCCTTCCTGCTGAAGGGCGCGGGGTATACGGTGCTGCTCAGCGTTGGCGGCATGTTCTTCGGCCTGGTGCTGGGCTTTGCCCTGGCACTGATGCGGCTGTCGAAGATTTTGCCGCTGAACTGGCTGGCGCGGATCTACGTGTCGTTTTTCCGCGGCACGCCGCTGCTGGTGCAGCTGTTCGTCATCTATTTCGGCATGCCGCAAATCGGCATTGAACTCGACCCCATCCCCGCTTCGCTGATTGGCCTGTCGCTGAACATGGCAGCCTATATCTGCGAAATCCTGCGGGCAGCGATCTCCTCGATCGACCGTGGCCAGTGGGAAGCTGCAGCCAGCATCGGCATGACCCGCGTGCAGGCCATGCGCCGGGCGATCCTGCCACAGGCCTTGCGCACTGCCCTGCCACCGCTGGGCAACAGCTTCATCTCGCTGGTCAAGGACACCGCCCTGGCGGCGACCATCCAGGTGCCCGAGCTGTTCCGCCAGGCCCAGCTGATTACCGCGCGTACCTTCGAAGTGTTCACCATGTACGTGGCGGTCGCGGTCATCTACTGGGTGCTGTGCAGCATCCTTGCGCACTTCCAGAACCGCATGGAAGCGCGGGTCAACCAGCATGACCAGGAGCAATGAGCATGATTGAAGTCAAAGGCCTGACCAAGCGGTTCAAGGGCCAGACCGTGCTCAACGGCATCGACCTGACCGTGCGCCCCGGCGAAGTGGTGGCCATCATCGGCCCCAGCGGCTCGGGCAAGACCACCTTTCTGCGCTGCCTGAACCTGCTGGAAACCCCCGACGCCGGGCAGATCCAGATCGGTGCCATCAGCATCGATGCCAACCGCCCATTGGGTGGTCAGCAAAGTGCAATTCGCCGTTTGCGCCAGCAGGCCGGGTTCGTGTTCCAGAACTTCAACCTGTTCCCCCACCGCACCGCCCTGGAAAACGTGATCGAAGGGCCGGTAATCGTCAAGAAGACGCCCCGCGAGCAGGCCATCGAACTGGGCCGGCGCCTGCTGGCCAAGGTCGGCTTGGCGGGCAAGGAAGACGCCTACCCCAGGCGCCTGTCCGGCGGCCAGCAGCAGCGGGTGGCCATCGCCCGCGCCTTGGCCATGGAGCCCGAGGTGATCCTGTTCGACGAGCCCACCTCGGCGCTGGACCCGGAGCTGGTCGGTGAAGTGCTGGCGACCATCCGCGGCCTGGCCGAGGAAAAGCGCACCATGATCATCGTCACCCACGAGATGAGCTTTGCGAGGGATGTGGCGAACCGGGTCATTTTCTTCGACAAAGGCGTGATCGTGGAACAGGGCGAGGCCAAGGCGCTGTTTGCGGCGCCGAAGGAAGAACGTACCCGGCAGTTCCTGCGCAAGTTCCTCGGGACTGCGGCGTCCGAGTAAGTCTGTTCCGGCCTCTTCGCGGGCACGCCTGCGAAGAGGCCGGAACATCCACAGCAATTCCTCCTTCTATAAATATTCCAAAAAGTTAGTTCATAAACTTTTTATAAACCATTAGGGTATATAAACCGGACCACCGGACCAGCACATTTCTGTCGCGATCAGCTGTAGCGACGTAACTTTTTTGTGAGGTCAGGAATGGTCAGGGTCACAATCACCCCAGTGCGTATCGCCAGGGCATTGAGTGCAGCCAAGGAGCGGCACTGATGTCCAGCCAGCCAAATACCCAATTTCACAGCGATCTCGACAGCTCGCCCCTGCTGCTGCCGGCCAAGGTTCTGCGCAATGACGCCGAAGCCCTGCAAGCGGCCCGCGAACTGGCCGAGGCCGCCCGCGAGCAAGCCGCCCGCCGCGACCAGCAACGCAAACTGCCTTGGGCCGAGATCGAGCTGTTCACCCGCAGTGGCCTGGGCAGCATCAGCGTACCCAAGGCCCACGGCGGCCCCGAGGTGTCGTTTGAAACCGTGGCCGAAGTGTTCCGCCTGATCAGCGCCGCCGACCCGGCGCTGGGGCAGATCCCGCAGAACCAGTTCGGCATGCTGCAATTGCTGCGCCTTACGGCCACCGAGGCGCAACAGGCGGTGATCTTCCGCAGCGTGCTCGATGGTTGGCGCATCGGCAATGCCGGGCCCGAGCGCGGCACCAAGGACACCCTTACCCTCAAGGCCAGGATCACCCGCGCAGGCGACAGCTATCGCATCAGCGGCGAGAAGTTCTACTCCACCGGCGCACTGTTCGCCCACTGGGTAGCGGTAAAGGCACTGGACGACGAAGGCCGACAGCGCCTGGCGTTTGTGCGTCGCGGCAGCCCGGGGCTGCGCATCGTCGATGACTGGTCCGGGTTCGGCCAGCGCACCACCGCCAGCGGCACGGTGTTGCTGGACCAGGTGCCGGTGGATGCAGAACTGCTGATCGACAATTGGCGCCAGCGGGATATCCCGAACATCCAGGGCGCGAGCTCGCAGCTGATCCAGGCAGCGATCGATGCCGGCATCGCCGAGGCGGCAATCGAGGATGCAATCGCTTTCGTGCGGGAAAAGTCCCGGCCATGGATCGAAGCCAATGTCGACCGCGCCAGCGACGATCCTTATGTGATCGCCGACATCGGCCGCCTGAAGCTCGAGCTGCACGCCGCCGAAGCGCTACTGCGCAAGGCCGCGCGGGTGCTTGACGAGGTCAACGCTGCGCCAATCGACGCAGCCAGCGCAGCGCGGGCTTCGATCGCGGTGGCCGAGGCCAAGGTGCTGACCACCGAAATCGCCCTGCAGGCCAGCGAGAAACTGTTCGAACTGGCCGGCAGCCGCGCCACCCTTGCCGAGTTCAACCTCGACCGCCACTGGCGCAATGCCCGGGTGCACACCCTGCATGACCCGGTGCGCTGGAAGTACCACGCGGTGGGCGCTTACCACCTGAACGGCACGCTGCCTGCGCGGCATTCCTGGATCTGATTTGCGGGCCCTGGGGCTGCGTTGCAGCCCATCGCCGGCAAGCCAGCTCCCACAGGTCCGGCACTGGTTTCAGGACCTGTGGTGTCCTTGTGGGAGCTGGCTTGCCGGCGATTGGGGCGCGAAGCGGCCCCTAAGCCCCCGGAGAACAACATGACTACAAACATCATCACCAGCGACACCCAAGCCCTGGCCGTCGCCGAAGACATCGCCCAACAACTGCGCCGCGACAGCGCCCTGCGCGACCGCGAGCGCCGCCTGCCGCACGCCGAGCTCGAACTGTTCACCCGCTCCGGCCTGTGGGGTATCAGCGTGCCCAAGGCCTACGGCGGCGCCGGCGTTTCCAACGTCACCCTGGCCAAGGTCATCGCCCGTATCGCCCAGGCCGACGGCTCGCTCGGGCAGATCCCGCAAAACCATTTCTACGGCCTGGAAGTACTGCGGGTAAACGGCAGCGCCGAACAGCAGCAACGCCTGTATGCCGAAGTGCTCGCCGGCCGCCGCTTCGGTAATGCCCTGGCCGAACTGGGCACCAAAACTGCCAACGACCGCACCACCCGCCTGAGCCGTGACGGCGACAGCTTCCGCATCAACGGCCGCAAGTTCTATTCCACTGGCGCCATCTACGCCCAGCGCATCCCCACCTCGGTGGTCGACGAAAACGGCGTGCAGCATCTGGTGTTCGTTCCGGCCGACAGCCACGGGCTGCAGGTGATCGACGACTGGAGCGGCTTTGGCCAACGCACCACTGGCAGCGGCTCGGTAGTATTCGACAACGTATTCGTCAGCGCGGCCGACGTGGTGCCATTCCAGAGTGCCTTCGAGCGCCCTACCCCGGTCGGCCCGCTGGCGCAGATTCTCCATGCCGCCATCGATACCGGCATTGCCCGCGCCGCTTACGAGGATGCCCTGCATTTCGTGCGCACCCGCAGCCGCCCCTGGGTCGACTCCGGCCTGGACAACGCCAGCGATGACCCGCTGACGCTGAAAAGCTTCGGCCACCTGGCGATCCGCCTGCATGCCGCCGAGGCCCTGCTGGAACGGGCGGGCGAATACCTGGACCGTGCGCGCGACGACAGCAGCGCCGACAATGTTGCCGCTGCCTCCATCGCCGTCGCCGAAGCCCGCGCCATCAGCACCGAGATTTCTCTTGCCGCCGGCACCGCCCTGTTCGAACTGGGCGGCAGCCAGGCCACCCTGGCCGAGCACAACCTGGACCGCCACTGGCGCAACGCCCGCGTGCACACCCTGCACGACCCGGTACGCTGGAAATACCACGCCATCGGCAACTACTACCTCAATGCTACCAACCCGCCACGTCGGGGGACCATCTGATGGCCAGGCAGATTCTGCTCAATGCCTTCAACATGAACTGCATCGGGCACATCAACCACGGCCTGTGGACCCACCCACGGGATACCTCGACCCAGTACAAGACCCTCGACTACTGGACCGACCTGGCGCGGCTGCTTGAGCGGGGCCTGTTCGACGGGCTGTTCATTGCCGATATCGTCGGCACCTACGACGTCTACGGCCAGTCGCTGGACGTCACCCTCAAGGAGTCGATCCAGCTGCCGGTCAACGACCCGCTGCTGCTGGTCTCGGCCATGGCCGCCGTCACCCGCCACCTGGGTTTCGGCCTTACCGCCAACCTCACCTACGAGGCGCCTTACCTGTTTGCCCGGCGGCTTTCCACCCTTGATCACCTGAGCAATGGCCGGGTGGGCTGGAACATCGTCACCGGCTACCTCGACAGCGCCGCCCGGGCCATGGGCCTGGACCGGCAACCAGAACACGACCGCCGCTACGACCAGGCCGACGAGTACCTGCAGGTGCTGTACAAGCTGCTGGAGGGCAGCTGGGCAGACGATGCCGTGGTCGCCGACCGCCAGCAACGGGTGTACGCCAGGCCAGACCGGGTGCGCAAGGTGCAGCATCAAGGCGAGTTCTACACCGTCGAGGGCTATCACCTGAGCGAGCCCTCGCCGCAACGCACGCCGGTGCTGTTCCAGGCCGGCAGCTCGCAGCGTGGCCTGGCCTTCGCCGGCAACCATGCCGAGTGCGTGTTCATCAGTGGTCAGGACAAGGCTGCCACCCGCGCCCAAGTCGACAAGGTGCGCGCGGCCGCCGAGGCCGCCGGCCGCGATCCGCAGGCGGTCAAGGTGTTCATGGGCATCACGGTGATCGTCGCCCCGACCGAGCAACAGGCCCAGGCCAAGCATGCCGAGTACCTGCACCATGCCAGCCCCGAGGCGGGGGTGGCGCACTTCGCCGCCTCCACTGGCATCGATTTCGCCGCCTACACGCTGGACGAACCCATTGCCTCCAGCAAAGGCAACGCGATCCAGTCGGCCACGCGCCAGTTGCAG
Source organism: Pseudomonas sp. 8_5_2 (assembly GCF_059295255.1). NCBI lineage: Bacteria > Pseudomonadati > Pseudomonadota > Gammaproteobacteria > Pseudomonadales > Pseudomonadaceae > Pseudomonas > Pseudomonas sp. 8_5_2. Next base: position 245,864 of record NZ_CM181238.1, on the reverse strand, counting down.
GAAAACGCCTGGACCCGGCGCCGCCTGCTGCAGCAGCACGCCTTGGGAGGCCGCTACGTGACCCTGGTCGGCTCGCCCGAGCAAGTGGCCGAGCAGTTGATCGGCTGGGTCGACGAAACCGGCCTGGACGGTTTCAACCTGACCCGCACGGTAACCCCGGAAAGTTTCGAGGACTTCATCGACCTGGTCATCCCGCACCTGCAACAGCGCGGCCGCTACAAGACCGCCTACGCCGAAGGCACCCTGCGCGAAAAACTGTTCCAGGCCGACCACCCGCACCTGCCCGCCGGCCACCCTGGCGCGGCTTATCGCTTTACCCCGACCACTGCCCCGACTGGAGCCCTGCACCATGCTTGAAAAACTGTTCCGGCCCGTCGCGGCCATTGCCCTTGGCCTCGGCCTCGGCCTGTCCGCCACCGCCCTGGCAGCCGAGCCGCTCAAGATCGGCACCACCTCCGCCTTTGCCATTCCGCTGGAAGCCGCCGTGGAAGAGGCGCACAAGCAGGGGCTGGAAGTGAAGCTGATCGAATTCAGCGACTGGATCGCGCCCAATGTCAGCCTCAACAGCGGCGATATCGACGTGAACTACTTCCAGCACATCCCGTTTCTGGAGAACGCCAAGGCCGCTGCCGGCTTCAACCTCGTACCCTATGCCCCGGGGATCATCAACAACGTCGGGCTGTACTCGAAAAAGTACAAAAGCTTCGACGAGCTGCCTGCCGGTGCCAGCGTGGCCATCGCCAACGACCCGATCAACAGCGGGCGTGGTTTGCAGTTGCTGGCCAAGGCAGGCCTGATCACCCTCAAACCCGGGGTTGGCTACAAGGCCACCGAGGACGACATTGTCGCCAACCCGAAAAAGCTGAAGATCCTGCAGGTCGAGGCCGTGCAGCTGGTGCGCGCCTATGACGACGCCGACCTGGTGCAGGGCTACCCGGCCTACATCCGCCTGGCGAACACCTTCGACGCCGGCTCGGCGCTGCTGTTCGACGGCCTGGAAAACAAGGAATACGTGATCCAGTTCGTCATTCGCCCACAGAACAAGGACGACCCGCGCCTGGCCAGGTTCGTTGACATCTATCAGCACTCGCCTGCCGTGCGTGCGGCCCTGGACAAAGCCCACGGCAAACTCTACCAGGCCGGTTGGGAGGGCTGACATGAGCCAGGCCAGCGCGCTCAGGGCGCCCACCGTACAACCACTGCCGCCAACGGCCAGGGAGCAGGCCCTGCGCCCGGAGGTCAATCAGGCCCATGTGCGCTTCATCGGCCTGGGCAAAACCTACCCAGGCCAAGCGCAACCGGCCTTGCACGGCATCGACCTGAACATCCGCCATGGCGAGATCTTCGGCATCATCGGCCGCAGCGGCGCCGGCAAGTCGTCGTTGCTGCGCACCATCAATCGCCTGGAGCAACCCAGCCAGGGCCGGGTGCTGATCGACCAGGTGGACATCGCACCCTTCGACGAGGACCTCCTGGTGGCGCTGCGCCGGCGCATCGGCATGATCTTCCAGCACTTCAACCTGATGTCGGCCAAGACCGTGTGGCAGAACGTCGAGCTGCCCTTGAAGGTGGCCGGCGTGGCCAAGGCCGAGCGCCAGCGCAAGGTGGCCGACCTGCTGCAACTGGTCGGCCTGCAGGACAAGCACCACATGTACCCGGCGCAGCTTTCCGGCGGGCAGAAACAGCGCGTGGGCATCGCCCGGGCGCTGGTGCACGACCCCGAAATCCTGCTGTGCGACGAAGCCACCTCGGCGCTGGACCCGGAAACCACCGCCTCGATCCTTGAGCTGCTGCGCGACATCAACCAACGCCTGGGCCTGACCATCGTGCTGATCACCCACGAAATGGCAGTGATCCGCGATATCTGCCACCGAGTTGTGGTGCTCGAACGTGGCCAAGTGGTCGAGCAAGGTGAAGTCTGGCGGGTGTTCGGCGCCCCGCGTCACGAGGTCACCCGCACCCTCCTGGCACCCTTGCAGCCCCGTTTGCCTGCGGCGTTGCAAGCCAGTTTGCGGGCCAGCCCGGCGAGCGGCGGCAGTGCCGTGGTACTGAAGCTGACCCTGCTCGGCGAGCCCGAGCTGTCTGCCCTGTTCAACGAGCTGGGTGGCCGTGTGCGCCTGTTGCAGGGTGGTGTGGAAACCATTGGCGAGCATGCCTTGGGGCAGCTGATTCTGTCGGTACAGCACTCGCCGCATGACACGTATCAATTACTGGAGCGCGCCCGCCGCTGGGCCGAGGACGTGGAGGTACTGGGCCATGTGGTTTGATCGCCTGCTCGAAGGTTTGCTCGATACCCTGCTGATGGTAGGTGTGTCATCGCTTGTCGCGCTGCTGGTGGGGGTGCCGATGGCGGTGTTGCTGGTCACCAGCGACAAAGGTGGCATCTTCGAGGCGCCCCTGCTGAACCGGGTGCTGGGCGCGTTCGTCAACCTGTTCCGCTCGATACCGTTCCTGATCCTGATGGTCGCGCTGATCCCCTTTACCCGGCTGGTGGTGGGTACCACTTATGGCGTGTGGGCGGCGGTGGTGCCGTTGACCATCGCGGCAACGCCGTTCTTCGCGCGCATTGCCGAGGTCAGCCTGCGCGAAGTCGACCATGGTTTGGTGGAAGCCGCACAGGCCATGGGCTGCCGGCGCTGGCACATCGTCTGGCACGTGCTGTTGCCCGAGGCGCTGCCGGGAATTGTTGGCGGCTTCACCATTACCCTGGTGACCCTGATCAACTCCTCGGCCATGGCCGGAGCCATCGGAGCCGGCGGCTTGGGGGATATTGCCTACCGGTATGGTTACCAGCGTTTCGACAGCCAGATCATGCTGACGGTGATTGCCATGTTAGTGGCATTGGTGGCGTTGATCCAACTGGGCGGGGACCGCTTGGCGAAAGGCTTGAACAAGCGTTGAATGCAGGGGCTGCTTTGCAGCCCTTTCGCGACACAAGGCCGCTCCTACAGGCGACCGCGTATCCCTGTAGGAGCGGCCTTGTGTCGCGAAAGGGCCGCAAAGCGGCCCCGGCAATTTCAATCCCAGCGCAGATCCGCAGCCGGTACCGGCCGCCCGAACCAGTACCCTTGGCCCAGCTGACACTGCTCCTGCAGCAGGAAACCGGCCTGCTCCGCCTGCTCGATCCCTTCGGCATGCACCTGCATGCCCATGCTGCGGGCCAGGGCGATGATGACCCGCACGATCGCGATGTCATCCTCATCCAGCGGCAACCCGGCAACAAAGCCCTGGTCGATCTTCAGCTTTTGCACCGGCAAGCGCTTGAGCCGCAGCAACGACGAATAGCCCGTACCAAAATCATCAATGGCCAAGGTCACCCCCAGCTCACGCAACCGATGCAGCTGCTCAAGCGCCACTTCCGGGTCATCCATCACCGCGCTCTCGGTCACCTCCAGCTCCAGCAAAGCAGGGGCCAGACCGGTGTCGTGCAACACCTCGGCCACCTGCCGGTACAAATCGTGCTGGCCAAACAGGCGGCTGGAGATATTCACTGCCACAAATGCCAACTGCCGGCCCTCGGCCTGCCATTGCACCATCTGCCAGCACGCCTGGCGCAGCACCCAGGTGTCAATCTCGGCTATCAGCCCGGTGCGCTCGGCAATCGGGATGAACTCCCCCGGTGGCACCAGGCCGCGCTGAGGGTGCTGCCAGCGCACCAGCGCCTCGACCCCGACCTTGCTGCCCGTCGCCAGGTCATGCACAGGCTGGAAGAACACCCGCAGCTCGTCCTGCTCCAATGCCCGACGCAGCTCGCCGGCCGTCTCGACCCGGTGCTGGGCGTGGGCGGTCAGCTCCTCGGTGTACAGCGCATAACACGCGCGCCCGTTGCTCTTGGCCTTGTACAACGCCGAGTCGGCGTTACGCAGCAATTGCCCGGCACTCAACGCGTCGCTGGGGAACAGGCCGATACCGGCACTGACACTGATAAACAGGCGATGACCGTCGAACAGAAACGGCTCGCGCATGCGTTCGATGATGCACTGCGCCAGCTTGCCCGCCTGGCCAACCTGCTGGCAGTTTTCGGCCAGTACGCCGAATTCGTCACCGCCCAGGCGGGCCAGGGTCACGCCCGTACCCAGCACTTGCACCAGGCGCTCGCCCACCAGCTTCAGCAGCTGGTCGCCGATGGTGTGGCCCAGGCCGTCGTTGATGCTCTGGAAGTGGTCGAGGTCGAGCAACAACAGGGCACAGCCGCGCTTGTTGGCCTGCGCCGCCGCCAGCGCCTGCTCCAGCCGGTCAGTGAACAGCAGCCGGTTGGGCAGCCCGGTCAGCGGGTCGTGATGGGCCAGATAGGCCAGTTCCTGCTCCGAATGCTTGATCGCGCTGATGTCGCTGAACACCGCCACGTAATGGCTGACCTCACCCTCGTCATCGCGGATGGCACAGATGGTTTGCCACTGCGGGTAGATTTCGCCGCTTTTGCGCCGGTTCCAGATTTCGCCGCTCCACTCGCCCTTTTCGGCCAGGGTGGCGAAGATCTGCTGGTAAAACGCCAGGCCGTGGCGGCCGGACTTGAACTTGCTCGGCCGCTGGCCGATGACTTCGTCCTGCTGATAGCCGGTGATACGCATGAAGGCTCGGTTGACGTGCACAATAAGGCCTTGGCGGTCGGTCACCAGCACGCCTTCCAGCGTGCTGTCGAACACCGCGGCAGCCATGCGCAGCCGTTCACGGTCTTCGCAACGCAAGCGTGCGCCCGCACCAATGAAATTGAGCAGGCGCACACGTGACACGTAAATCAGTACGGCACTGAGCAGCACCCAGACCACCACATTGATCTGTCGCCCCACGGTCAAGGCCAGGGGGTCATCAGTCATGCTGTGCAGCATCACCTCGGCCAGGGCCAGCCAGAGGATCGAGAGCACCACATACAGCGCAGCCATGCGCAAGGCGTCGCGAACGGAAACAGACATGTCGGGTGGGGTAGGCCATGACCAAGGATGGGGCATTATAAAGGCTGAAACATGTCGTGACTTCCTATCTGAAGGGGTGACTGGTTTTATTTCCCCACCAAGGGATAATCAGCCCCTCCTCCTGCATTCCGAGGGTTTTTACACCTATGTGGTACAACGGCCTGCTCGACTTGTCGGCCTGGCAACTGGTCGGCATCACCTTGTTGATGACCCATGTGACCATTGTCTGCGTCACGGTCTACCTGCACCGCTACTCCGCGCACCGGGCGCTGGAGCTCAACGGCGCGCTCAAGCACTTCTTCCGCTTCTGGCTGTGGCTGACCACGGCGCAGAACACCCGCGAGTGGACCGCCGTCCACCGCAAGCACCACGCCAAATGCGAGACGCCCGACGACCCGCACAGCCCGGTGTACAAGGGCCTGGGCACAGTGCTGCGCAAAGGCGCCGAGCTGTACCGTGAAGAGGCGCGCAACCCCGAAACCCTGCGCATCTACGGCAAGAACTGCCCGGATGACTGGATCGAGCGCAACCTCTACTCGCGTTACAAGCTGGGCGGCATCGTGCTGATGGCGGTGATCGACCTGCTGCTGTTCGGCACCATCGGCATCACCATCTGGGCGGTGCAGATGATGTGGATACCGTTCTGGGCCGCCGGCGTGGTCAACGGCCTGGGCCACGCCGTCGGCTACCGCAACTTCGAATGCCGCGACGCCGCCACCAACCTGGTGCCGTGGGGCATCGTCATTGGTGGCGAAGAGCTGCACAACAACCACCACACCTACCCCAACTCGGCCAAGCTGTCGGTCAAGCGCTGGGAGTTCGATATGGGCTGGGCGTGGATCCGCCTGTTCTGCCTGCTGCGCCTGGCCAAGGTGCAGCGCGTGGCCCCCATTGCCCACCGGGTTGCCGGCAAGGCCAGCCTGGACATGGACACCGCCATGGCCATCCTCAACAACCGTTTCCAGATCATGGCCCAGTACCGCAAGCTGGTGATCGGCCCGCTGGTCAAGCAGGAGCTGGCACGGGTCGATGCCTCGGTGAGTCACCACTTCCGCCGGGCCAAGCGCCTGCTGTCGCGTGAGACCAGCCTGCTGGAAGACCGCCACCACGTGCGCATCGAGTCGTTGTTGGCCCACAGCCAGGCGCTGAAGACCATCTACGAAAAACGCCTGGCCCTGCAGCAGATCTGGGCGCGCACCAGCGCCAACGGCCACGACATGCTGGCGGCCATGAAGGACTGGGTACACGAAGCCGAAACCAGCGGTATCCATGCCCTGCGCGACTTCGCGGCACAACTCAAGACCTACTCGTTGCGCCCTACCAGCGCCTGACCGCCGTTGATCGGTACGCCCAGCTGGCGGGGCGTGCCGACCGGAACTTCACCCCTTCGTCTCTACTCAAAAACGGCACATCGCCCGCGTGGCGGGCCGGATGCTGGCCGCACGCTTTCCTGTCGAGACCTGCTTTGTGCACATGGCCAAGAACATTCCAACGACGCTAACCGGGACACCGCCTCCCGAAGCCGCCCAGACGCTGCTTGCGCTGCTGCATGCCCAAGGCGAGGTTGCCCGCCTGAGCGAACGCGAGCAGCTGTTCAGCTCGCTGCTCGATAGCGTCAACGCGGTGCTCTGGGCCTTCGACTGGGAAACCCGCCAGGTGTTGTACGTGAGCCCCGCCTACGAACGCATCTTCGGCCGCCCGACCAGCCTGGTAATGGCCGACTTCAACGAGTGGCGCGACAGCATCTACCCCGACGACCTGGAGTTCGCCGAGCGCAGCCTGGCCCAGGTGCTGCTCAAGGGCGCGGTGGAAGACCGCGAATACCGCATCATCAACGCTGACGGCCAGGTGCGCTGGCTGAGCGACAAGTGCTACATCAACCAGCAGCACGATGGCGACCGGGTGATCATTGTCGGCATCGCCGAAGATATCACCGAGAAAAAGCAGCTTGAGGGCGAACTGCAGCGCCTGGCCACCACCGACGTGCTGACCCAGAGCAGCAACCGTCGGCACTTCTTCGAATGCGCCCAGCAGGCCTTCGACAGCGCCCGTGAAGACGGTACCCCGCTGGCCTTCCTGCTACTGGACATCGACGACTTCAAGCGCATCAACGACAGCTATGGCCACCAGGAAGGCGACCAGGTGTTGCAGCAGATCGCCGACAGCGGCAAGGCCGTGCTACGCCGTGGCGACCTGTTCGGGCGTATTGGTGGCGAAGAATTTGCGGCGGTTTTCCCGGGTTGCAGTGCCGAGGTAGCCGAACAGATTGCAGAGCGCCTGCAGCGGCAGATTCAGCGTTTGAGTTTCAGCCATGGGGAGCAGACCTACGGGGTAACAGTGAGCCAGGGGCTGACCGGGCTGACCGATGAAGACGTGACACTGGACAGCTTGTATGCCCGGGCCGATGCGGCGATGTACCAGGCCAAGCGGCAGGGCAAGAACCAGATCGTCCGCGGCTGAGAACCTGGGGGTGCTTTGCCCCCCATCGCCGGCAAGCCAGCTCCCACATGTACTGCCGAGGGCGTAAGGTCAATACGGTCGAGGTGGGAGCTGGCTTGCCGGCGATGGGCCGCAAAGCGGCCCCAACATCAGCCCGACACTTCGGCCTCAGCCATCGGCGGCTCTTCCTGCGGCTTGGTTTCAGGACTTTCCACCTTGCGCAACCGGCTCAGCTCCGGCAAACCCAACTTGAGCAAACGCGCCGTCTTGCCGCCGGCCACCTTCTCCAACCCCTGCTCAGCCGGTAACCGGGACAACTGCCCAGCCAGGTTCATGGCCAGGATTTCCCGCGAATACACACCCCCGCCCAGCTGGTAGATCGCCGCGATCAACTCGCGCAGTGCCAGCGGCAAACGCCAGCGGGTACGCAGCGCCGAGCCGAATGCAGCACCGAATTCATTAAGTGACAGCTGGACCTTGTCCTGGTCCAGCTCGCCGCCGGCCAGCTGCCATTCCTGCAGGCAGCGCAGCACCGCCAGGTCGCCCAGGCAATGCAGCAAGCCCGCGCAATAACAACGCCCTTCGTCCAGCTCGAGCAGGCGCGCCAAGGTGCGGCCATATTCGGCCGTGTGCAGGGAAAGGTTCCAGTAATGCGCCGCATGCTGCGCCAGCAGCGGGTCGCTGAGGCGTGCGCTGCGCTTGAGGGTCATGCCCAGGATCAGGTTCATGCTCTGGGTGGTGCCCAGCTTGTTCAGCGCCTGCAGCAACGTCTGCACAGGTGCGTCGCGGTGCAATGCTGCGCTGTTTGCTGCTGCAATCAACACGGCAGTCACCTGAGGGTCGCTGCGCACTTCCTCTTCGAGCACCTTCAGGTTCAACCCCTGAGGGTTGAGGGCGCGCTTGATCGCCACCTGCACGTCGGCCAGCAGCGGCCCGCCATCAGCGGTAGCTCGGCGCTGCTCAAGGTAGGCCGGCAGGCTGGCACCTTCCTGCAAGGCTGGCACCGGGCAGAGGATCTCCTCGCCAACGGCCACCAGCAGCTCTTCCAGGCGCTTGCGCAGGGTGTCCAGGTTCAGCGGCTTGCTCAGGTAGGCGGTCGGGTGCAGGGGCAGTGCTTCGCGCACGCTGGCGCTGTCGCTGCGGTTGCTCATGAGGATGAACGGCAACCCCGGCCCTTTTGCGCGCACCTTGCGCAGCAGATCGAGGCCATCGACGCCAGCCAGCTCGCGAGCAGCAATGATCAGGTCAGGTTTGCTGGACAAGGCGGTCAGCGCCTGCGAGCCGTCGGCGCATACCTGCAGGCGGGCGTCGCAACGCACGCTGAGCAGCATCTCCCGTAGCATGTCACGTACCCAGGGGTCGCCCTCGACAATCAGCACGCTGGGCGGGGTGGGGTCTGCAGCGTTCATCGCCAACTACTCCTGAATAGCCCTGACACACAATCCTTCGCAGCTTCCTAAGCCAGTCCTCCGACAACCATAGCGCCCCTAGGCTTTTCTGGGCATAAAAAAAACCCGCCGAGGCGGGTTTTTTCAGAAGCGTGTCACATCAGGCGAGTTCAGCGAAGCACTCTTCGATGATGGCCAGGCCTTTGTCCAGCAGTGCGTCTTCGGCGGTCAGCGGGACCAGGATACGCAGGACGTTGCCGTAGGTGCCGCAGGACAGCAGGATCAGACCCTTGTCACGTGCCTTGGCCACAACCTGGCCAACAGCAGCAGCGTCAGGGGTGTGAGTGCCTTTCTCGAACACTTCGACGGCAATCATCGAACCCATGCCACGGACGTCGCCGATGATCGGGTGCTTCTTCTGGATTTCGCGCAGGCCGGTGGTCAGGCGCTCACCTACAGCCTTGCTGCGGTCCAGCAGTTTCTCTTCTTCGAACACTTCGATCACGGCCAGGGCCGCAGCGCAAGCGATCGGCGAACCGGCGTAGGTACCGCCCAGGCCGCCCGGAGCGATGGCGTCCATGTACTCGGCCTTGCCGCAGACACCGGCCAGCGGGAAGCCGCCAGCGATGGATTTGGCGAAGGTGGTCAGGTCAGGCGCGACGCCCATCTGCTCCATGGCGAAGAAGGTGCCGGTACGGCCAGCGCCAGTCTGTACTTCGTCGGCGATCAGCAGAATGCCGTGCTGGTCGCACAGGGCGCGCAGGCGCTTCATCAGCTCTTTCGGCGCTGGCAGGAAGCCGCCTTCGCCTTGTACTGGCTCGAGGATGATTGCGGCGATGTCTTTAGGCTCGGCGTCGTTCTTGAAGATACGCTCGACCGAAGCGATGGCTTCGTCAACGCTCACACCGTGCAGCTCGTTCGGGAACAGCGCGCGGAACACGCCGCCTGGCATCAGGCCCATGCCAGCGGAGTACGGCACGACCTTGCCGGTCAGGCCCAGGGTCATCATGGTGCGGCCGTGGTACGCGCCGGTGAAGGCGATTACACCAGCGCGGCCAGTGGCGGCACGGGCGATCTTCACGGCGTTTTCAACGGCTTCGGAGCCGGTGGTGACCAGCAGGGTCTTCTTGTCGAAGTCGCCTGGTACCAGCTTGTTGATCTTTTCGCACAGCTCTACGTAGGGTTCGTAGGCCAGCACCTGGAAGCAGGTGTGGCTGACCTTGGTCAGCTGCTCTTGAACGGCCGCGACCACTTTCGGGTGCAGGTGGCCGGTGTTCAGTACTGCGATGCCGCCGGCGAAGTCGATCAGTTCGCGGCCTTCAACGTCGATCACGGTCGAGTTCTTCGCGGTGTCGACGAAGATCGGGTGGATCTGGCCGACGCCACGTGGGACGGCGGCTACACGACGTTGCATCAAGGATTCGTTGGTCTTGCTCATAATGCCCTCATTGCGCCGACAGGAATGGCGCTTTTATTCGGGGGTGGCTGGGTGTGCTGGCGAACAGTATTCGTTGATCGACTGCCGCAAACGCCCTGGCCACCAGGTACCACATGTAAAAAAGGCCAGCGAGACGTCGCTCTCGCGCCCCGCTGGCAGAGGTAAAGCCTTTACCGTGCTATCAGACGCTGATGCACAGGTATTTGATTTCGAGGTAGTCCTCGATACCGTACTTGGAACCTTCGCGACCCAGGCCCGAAGCCTTGATGCCACCGAACGGTGCAACTTCGTTGGAAATCAGGCCGGTGTTGATACCCACCATGCCGTATTCCAGGGCTTCGGCAACACGGAACACACGGCTCATGTCGCGGGCGTAGAAGTACGAAGCCAGGCCGAACTCGGTGTCGTTGGACATGGCGATGACTTCGGCTTCGTCCTGGAAGCGGAACAGTGGCGCCAGTGGGCCGAAGGTCTCTTCCTTGGCGACGGCAGCGGTCTTCGGTACGTCGACCAGGATGGTCGGCTCGAAGAAGTTGCCTTCGATCAGCTTGCCACCGGACAGCACCTTGGCGCCTTTGGAAACGGCATCTTCGATGTGTTCCTGAACCTTGGCGACAGCCTTGCCGTCGATCAGCGGGCCAGTGGTGGTGCCGTCTTCCAGGCCGTTACCGATCTTCAGCTTGGCAACGGCAGCGGCCAGCTTCTGGGCGAACGCGTCGTAAACGCCGTCCTGCACGTAGATACGGTTGGCGCAGACGCAGGTCTGGCCGTTGTTACGGTACTTGGAGATGATCGCGCCCTCGACCGCCTTGTCCAGGTCGGCGTCGTCGAACACGATGAACGGGGCGTTGCCACCCAGCTCCAGGGAAACCTTCTTGATGTCCTTGGCGCATTCCTGCATCAGCTGGCGACCGATTTCGGTCGAGCCGGTGAAGGACAGCTTGCGCACCAGGGAGTTGCCGGTCAGCTCGCCGCCAACTTCGCCGGCGCTGCCGGTAACCACGCTCAGCACGCCAGCCGGGATGCCGGCACGGTGGGCCAGTTCAACCAGGGCCAGGGCGGAGTACGGGGTCTGCGAGGCAGGCTTGAGCACCATGGTGCAGCCAGCGGCCAGGGCCGGGCCGGCTTTACGGGTGATCATGGCGGCCGGGAAGTTCCACGGGGTGATGGCCGCGGTAACGCCGATTGGCTGCTTGATGACGATCAGGCGCTTGTCTGGCTGGTGACCCGGGATGGTGTCGCCGTAGACGCGCTTGGCTTCTTCGGCGAACCACTCGATGAACGAGGCGGCGTAGGCGATTTCGCCCTTGGCTTCAGCCAGCGGCTTGCCTTGCTCGGTGGTCATCAGGCGAGCCAGGTCGTCCTGGTTCTCGATCATCAGTTCGAACCAGCGACGCAGCTTGGTCGAACGCTCCTTGGCGGTCAGGGCACGCCAGGCCGGCAGGGCCTTGTCGGCGGCTTCGATGGCGCGGCGGGTTTCCGCGGTGCCCATCTTCGGCACGGTGCCGATGACTTCGCCGGTGGCCGGGTTGGTCACCTTGATGGTCTGGCCATTGTCCGCATCCAGCCACTCACCATTGATATAGGCTTGCTGGCGGAACAACTGAGCGTCTTTGAGCTGCATGTCGGCTTCCCGAATTGTTGATTGTTGAAAAGCGCCCAAGGCAGGGCATCGAGCGTTTGAAATCTCAAACGAATGCTAAGCGGCTGCTGGGGTGTTGGACAATAGGCTGTTCGAAAAAAAGAACAAATGGTTGAACAGCCGGGCGGAAATTTCACATTTTTGTGTTGTGGCAGCCGGCCCAATCGCCGGCAAGCCAGCTCCCACAGGGACTGCACAGGTGCTGGAATTAGTGGGGTCCCTGTGGGAGCTGGCAGCCGGCGATTGGGCCGGTACAGGTTAGACGAATGAACTGAAAGAAATGTGAAAGGAGGACCGACGGCCCTCCCGGAGGGGATGGCTCAGAACGCCTTGGCCAGATCGATCACCAGTGCACGGTAACCAACAGAGCCTGGCTGCCGGCTGTGCACCTTCAGCTCCACCAGCACCTCCTGGGTCCCGCGCCGCACTTCGTTGAGCACGGTAGTGGTCAGCTTCTCGGGGGTCAGGAAATTCACCGAAGCCGAGTAGATGAACTGGGTGTCGGTCTCGGGCCTGTACGCCACCACCGAGGTCACCGGGCTGTACCACTCGTCGCCGCGCTCCTTGCCGTACTCCCACAGCTGCTCGACCGTGCCCTTGTCCTCATCGATGCGGTACTCGACCGCACGGCTGTAATTACCGGTCAGCTTGGTCGGGGTGAAGTCACGGCCCCAGCCATTGTCAAACACGGTCAACGTGCCCTTGCCCGTCAGCCAGGCGGTGTGCTGGGTCCACGACCAGTCAAAGCCCTCGCTTGCCACCGGCGTAAGGACCTTTTGGCGCAGACGCTCAGGCCAGCCCTGTGGCGAGGCCAGGATCCACTTTACCTGCTTGTCGCGACCAATCTTCACCACGCCCTGGTGACGTGCTGAAACGATGATGCTGTCGTCATCTGCGTCGTAATCGATGGCATTGACATGTGCCCAGTTACGCCCGGTGCCCACCCCCGGGGTGTCGCCAAAGGGCTGGTCGCCCTCGGCAAGTTCGTTGGCCAGCCGTTCGGCCTGCTTCTGCACCCCGTCCGGCAACTGGATCGCCGCCTTGCCCAGGGTCTCCAGCAGATCACCGCGGTAAGGGTCGAGAATCTGGTTCAGGTCCCAGAAGTCCAACACATCCCCCGCCTCGTTGACCTCGATGATGTGGTCGCGAATCGAACGCACACGCTTGCCGTCGGGCCGGCGATAGTCGCTGGTGCCCACCCGTAGCAGATAGGTGCCATTGGCGGTCTCGCGGATTTCATGGGAAAAGTCGGCGAACTTGTCGGGCAGACTGCGCTGCCAGATACGCCGGCCCAGCAGGTCGTACTTGGAATACGTCTGGCCCTGGCCCCAGATCAGCTTGCCGTCGCGGGTCTGCTGGAAGCCCATGGTGCCGCCCAGGCCGTCGCGGCGGTTGGAGTCGTGGATCTGCTCGATATCCAGGTACCAGCGCACATCCCCATTGCTGTCGGCAATCCAGTTGTTACCTACCTGGTCCCATTCCGCCGCGCCGCCCAGGCCGTTCCACTTGAAGGCCCGCCCGCCGGGGATGTCACCCTGCAGGTGGTTGAACAGGTACAGGCGGTTTTCGAAGCCTGGCGTTACCTTGACCGGCTCCACGTGCGGCAATGCGGCGGTCTGCCTGGCCACCACCGGCAAGCGCACGGCCGGTGCGTAGATCTGGTACTGCTCGCGAATGCGCTCGCCGTCGAGTTTGTAGGTCACTTCCACCTGGTTGACATGATCCGGATACAAGCCGAATACCGGGATGCCACCGTAGGTCCACAACGAGCGGTCAGACACCTCGTAGACAATGTCCACGCCGCGCTCGCCACGCCCCAGTACACGCACGTGTGCAGCACTCAGCGCACGCCCACCGTCGCGAATGATGGCCGTCAGCGGCGCCAGCCGGTAAGGGTTGACCACAACATCGCCGAGCAGTGCCTGGTCACGCTCGGGGACCCTGGCGGTCAGGCAGGCGCCTTCAGGCAATGCAGGGGTTTCGGTCTTGGCATTCATGGCATAGTTCCTTGTGCTCAGAAGTCGTAACGGGCAGTGGCACCAACGGTGCGCGGGGTGCCGAGCACGCCGGCATAACCACCGTTGGCCGAGTTCCACAGGCTGGTGAAGTAGGTTTTATCGCCGGCGTTTTTCACCCACAGCGACAGGTCGACCACGCCGTCGCCCTGGTCCAGGCGCACACCGGCGGAGAGGTTGACCAACGCGTAACTGGGGATCTGGCCGAAATCGGAATCGTCGATGGTGCCGACCGCTTTCGAGCGGAAGGCGTAGCTGGCGGTGACGTAGGGCTCGACGTGGTCGGTCGCCCGCCACTTGTACTGGGTGTTGAGGTTGGCGATGTACTTGGAGGCACCGACCACCTGATGACCGGACAAGTCGCAGGTGGCGGTGGCATTGGCCAGGCTCACCTCGGCCGGGCATGGCGCGTCCTTGTATTCGGTGTAGCGCACGTCGTTCCACGAGCCATTGACGTTGACCGTCAGGCCGCGTACCGGCAGCGCCGTGGCTTCGAACTCCAGGCCTCGCGAGCGAACGCTGCCGGCGTTGGCCAGATACTGCACGCGGTTGATCTGGTCGTAGACGTTGGCCTGGTAGCCATGTACCTCGGCCCAGAACAGGTTGGTGTTGAGCTGCAGGCGGTTGTCGAACAGCGCGCTCTTCAAGCCCACTTCGGCGTTGTTGACCCGCTCGGTGCCGACCAGCAGCGAGTCGGTGCCCAAACGTGGCGCGGCGCCGACAGTAAGGTTGATGCCGCCAGATTTTTCGCCGTGGGTAAGCGTGGCATAGCCCAGCAACTGTTCGTTGAAGCGGTAGCTCATGCCCAGCAGGCCCGAGGGGCTGAAGCTGTACTGGTTGAGGTCACCCGAGTCGTAGGCCCCGACCCTGGCCTGACGTGCCGTGGCAGCGGCGCCGGTCACTGCCGTACCACCGACCGGCGAATCGCGTGTCACCCAGGCTCTTTTTTCTTCATAGGTACCGCGAATGCCAGCGGTGAAATCCAGGCGGTCGGTGATGTGCCAGGTACCCTGGGCGAACAGCGCGTAGCTGTCGGTATCGATGTGGCCATTGCCGATGGTATCGACATTGGCCAGGGCGCCGGCCGGGGTCACATTCCAGATATCCGCCTGCGGCCCGTAATAAGTAAAGGACTTGTTGTCCAGGTCCTGCTTGAAGTAGTACGCACCCAGCACGTAGTCGAAGACGCTACCAGTGGGCGAAGCCAGGCGGATTTCTTGTGAGTACTGTTTGTCGCGTACCGAGACTCCGGCGCTGTAGAACACCGGTACGTTCAGGCCGTCGTCGTTGCGCGGGGTAAAGTCCCACCAGCGGTAGGCAGTGATCGAAGTCAGGGTGAAATCATTTGGCAGGGTCCAGTTGGCCTCCACCGAGGTACCGCCCTGAAACACCGTTACCTGTTGGTCGGCGTCGAAATTGACCTTGCGCTCCTTGCCCGACACCAGCGTCGCGCCCGCCTGGGCGGCCAGGCTCTCGTAGCGGTTCACGCCATTGATGGTGGGGCCAGTGCTGTACAGGCTGAGGATGCCGTTGTTGGAGTCTTCTTCGTTGTATTCACCGATCCAGCGCAGGTTGAAGGTTTCGCTGGGTTTGAACAGCAGCTGGGTACGAAAACCCTGGCGCTTGCCACCGTTCAGGTCGTCACCGTTGTGGATGTTCTTCACATAGCCGTCGTCTTCGCTGCGGTAGGCGCTGATGCGCCCGGCCAACGTGTCGCTGATGGGCCCCGAAAAGCTGCCCTGGGTCTGCAGGTAACCGTCTTCGCCAATCGACTGCTGGATGCTGCCCTCGCGGTGGAAGGTGGGCTTGCGCGTGGTGATGTTCAGCACGCCGGCAGTGGTGTTCTTGCCGAACAATGTGCCCTGTGGACCGCGCAGCACTTCCAGCTGCTCCACGTCCAGCAGGTCGAATACCGCCATGCCGGGGCGGCCGAGGTAGACGTTGTCCAGATAGATGCCGACGCTGCCTTCCAGGCCGTCGCTGGCGGGGTTGTTGCCCAGGCCACGGATCGAGATGCTCGACTGACGGGCATGCACGTAGGCGACGTTGGTACTGGGCACCAGTTGCTGTAGGTCCTGCACACGGTAGATGCGCTGGGTTTCAAGGGTTTCGCTGTCCAGCACACTGATCGGCGTGGGCACGCTTTGCGCGGTTTCTTCACGGCGGCGGGCATTGACTGTGACGGTGCCAAGCCTGGCTTCCTGCTCTACGGCAGGTGCAGCGCTGACCGGCTCTTCGGCGTAGCTCCCCGATGATGCTGCCAGCAGCACGCCAGCGGCCAAGGGTTGCAAGGTGAAACGCGACGCGCGCGCAGGCCAACGGGTAAGTCCGGACATGCAAATGCTCCTTGAGGCATGAGCCCTGGCGAGCATTTCCGTTGGCGGAACCGAATCGCATTCAGTTGGGCTTATATTCTTTTAAGAGATATAAATATGTGTAATTCATATTTTGTGGAATAAGTAAGTCCCTTTATAAGGGGACTCATCCTTGTCAGCAATTGCATTTGACCGAAGGTTTCAATGTAGAAAATGCATATCGATCTGCGTCAGTTGCGTCACTACATTGCCTTGGTCGAACACCGCAGCTTCGTTGCCGCGGCGGCCGCGGTTAACCTGTCCCAATCGGCCTTCAGCCGCAGCATCCAGACCTTGGAGCACAACATCGGCTGCCGCCTGGTGGACCGCGCCAGCAAGGAGCTGGCGCCCACCCGCCAGGGCTTGCTGGTGCTCGAGCATTCGCGGCGCCTGGTGCATGGGGCGCATAACCTGGTCAACGAGATCCACCAGTTCAACGGCGCTACCAACGGGCTGGTGCGTTTCGGTTGCGGGCCGGCGCCAGCCGGTGGCCTGGTACCACGGGCGGTGGCCCGCTTCGTGGCGCAATACCCAGCGGCACGTACCTGTTTTCAGGTCGATAACTGGCAGGCACTGAACCGCAAGCTGGTTGCCGAGGAGATCGAGTTCTTCGTCGCTGACACGCGCCAGTTCGAGTCCGACCCGGACTACCAGGTGCACAAGCTGACGCCGCAGCGCTGGCATTTCTGCTGCCGTGCCGGCCACCCGCTGACCGAGCAGGCCGAAGTGCGCGCACGGGATGTGTTCGACTACCCGCTGGCCACCACCTTGCGCCCACCGAACATCCGCAAGATCCTCAGCGACCTGAGCGGGCGGCAAGACTTTCTGCCGTCGGTGGAGTGCGAGCATGGGTATGCGCTGCTGAATGTGGTGATGCATTCGGACACTATCGGCATTGCCTGCAATGCCAACTTGCGGCCGTATCAGCGGGACGGAGGGCTGGTGGCGCTGGAGCTGGCGGACCTGGTGCCAGAGCAGGAAGAATCCTTCTATACCCGCTATGGGGTAGTAAGCCGGGTGGGATATGGCCTGTCGCCGTTGGCTCAGGGGCTGGTCAGGCAACTGATTGCCTGCGATACCGAGGTGTAGCAGGCTGGGGCTTCACCCCCGAATCGCCGGCAAGCCAGCTCCCACACCGACCGCACCGGCTTCAAGCCATGTGCAGTACCTGTGGGCAGGGCTCCCCTTCCAATCGCCGGCAAGCCAGCTCCCACACCGACCGCGCCGGCTTCAAGCCATGTGCAGTACCTGTGGGCAGGGCTCCCCTTCCAATCGCTGGCAAGCCAGCTCTCACAGGGACTGCACATGGCTCGAAGCCGGCGCGGTCGGTGTGGGAGCTGGCTTGCCGGCGATGGGCCGCAGCGCGGCCCCGGCTCCTTCAGCCTTTGCGGATCGTTCGGCTCAACTGCCCATCCACCCCCACCGGCACCTCACCCGCCAATGTCACCCGGCGCACCACCCGCGGCTGGGTGCCGTAATCGTCCACCGCATAATGCTGCGTTGCACGGTTATCCCAGATCGCCACATCCCCCGCCTGCCAGCGCCAGCGCACGGTGTTTTCCAGCCGCGTCACATGCCCCTGCAACACCGCAAACAAGTGCTGCGAATCGGCCAGCGAATAGCCTTTGATGCGCTTCACGAAATGCCCCAGCTGCAGCGCCCGTTCGCCACTGATCGGGTGCACACGTACCACCGGGTGCTCGGTCTCATACACGGTGGAGGTGAACACCTTGCGGTAACGCTCCAGCTTGGTCGGGTCCACGTCAGGCTTGAGGCTGGCGTAGTCGTACTCGTTGCTGTGCACCGCCCACAGCTTGTCGGCCAGCTCGCGCAGCGGCTCGGGCAGCTCCTGATAAGCTGCCGCAGTGTTGGCCCAGACGGTGTCGCCACCAGCGGCCGGCGCTACCACGCTGCGCAGGATGGAGGCCTTGGGGTAGGCATCGACGAAGGTCACGTCGGTGTGCCAGGAGTTGGCCCGCTGGCCTTCGGCGCCATCGAGCTGCAGCAGGTAGCTGGTGCCATCCACCACCGGCACGGTGGGGTGGGCGACGGGCTCGCCGAGCAGCTTGGCGAAGGCTTCCTGGCTGTGGTCATCCAGGTGGGTCTGGCCACGGAAGAAAATCACCTTGTGCGTCACCAGCGCGGCCTGGATGGCATCGAGGGTGGCGGCATCAAGGTCGGCAGACAACTGCACCCCGCGGATCTCGGCGCCGATACGGCCGGCAACCGGGTGAATGTCCAGGGCGAGGGTTTGTGGCACGGTGGCCAGGGCGGCATTACTCATGGTGGTGGTCCTTGCGGTCATTGTCGGGTTGTTCGAGTCAGCGGGCGGCCTGCACGGCCTGTTGGTGTTGCAGGGCGGCGTCGAGGAAACGCGGTTCGATCCAGTCCGCCACCTGGAAGCCACGGCGGATCAGGCGTTCCTTGGCAGCCAGGTCCACACCCTGCTGCAGCTGGCCGACAAATGCGGCGTCCAGGCGTGGATCGAAGTAGTGGGCAAGGTCTTCCCTGGCCAGGTCATCGCTGAGGATGCTGCGCGGCCAGTTGGCATTGCTGGCCACCAGGTCGAGGTAGGCCTCGCGGTTGTGTTCATCGCGCAGCCAGGCGCTGGCCTGCTCCTGGGCGTTGACCAGGCGCTGCACCAGATCGGGGTACTTGCGGATGAAGTCGCCAGTGCCCAGCAGCACGGCCTGGGTACTGCCAGCGCCTTCCAGGTCACGCGAGTTCACCGGCAGCTCCACCAGCCCGCGCTCACGCAGCGACAGCAGGCTGGACAAGCCCCAGGTCGCGTCGACTTGCCTGGCGGCCAGCGCTGCGTTAGCGGCGTTGAAGTCGAGGTTGATCACCTTCAGCTCACGCTCGCTCAGCCCCTGGCTGGCCAGGGCGCTGGCAAACGACAGCTGGTTGGCCGTGCCGCGGAAAACCGCAACGCGCTTGCCCTTCAGGTCATGCAGGGTCTTGATGCCGGAGCCGGGCACCACGCCCAGGTAGCTCTTCACCCCACGCACCCCCGCCGACAGCACCCGGGTGTCCAGGCCATTGGCCTTGCCGACGATTGCGGCCAGGTCGCCGAGGTAGGCGAAGTCGGCCTGGCCGTTGGCCAATGCCTCGTTGACCACCGGCCCGGCACCTTTGAAGAAATGCCAGTCGATGCGGATGCCGTCCTTGGCGAACGCCTTCTCAAGCAGTTGTTGGTCACGCAGCACATCCACCACACCGCCAGCGCTGGGCTTGCTGCCAGCACTGAGGTCGGGCACGGCAATGCGAATGCTCTCTGGCTTGCTCGGCTCCGCCGCTTGGACGCTAAGGGTGAAGGCCAGGCCAAGGGCGGTTATCAGGTGGCGCAACGGGGTTTTCATGGCAAGGCTCCTGGTCAGGCTGCCACCGGCGATGGCCGGCGCTATGGCCAGAAGCTAGGCAAGTCTGGTTAGAACCTACAAAGATCAAAAACTCATTTTTTAGTAACTGGAAGGCATAAATCAGGCGCTATGCGGGCCTGGACGAAGCTTGCGGAATACGCATGGAAAATATGAGGAAAACGCAACGGGTGAGGGCTTCCGTATGCAGAGGGGGCGTGCTCTTATCTCTTGAAGATCGCTTGTCGGATTTTTTAATTCCATAAACGAATAAACTCACAACGCTTCGAGAGATGGCCCATGAATGGAGTTCTCAGCAGGAATCGGCGGTGGCTTCGGGGGACGCTGCGCGGCCCTATCACGACGCAAGGCCGCTCCTACAGGGTCGGTGTGCGTTTGCTGCCGTGGGTTTTGCCTATAGGGATTGCGTTGTTGTGGGCGGTGGCCAGCCGTCAGCACTGGATGAGCGAGCAGATCCTGCCGGCACCAGCGCTGGTATGGCAGAGCGCGGTCGAATTTGGCTCCGGGGAGCTGTGGGGGCACCTGTGGATAAGCCTGCAAAGGTTGTTCTGGGGGCTGGCGGTCGGCATCGGCGGCGGGTTGCTGCTGGGCGTCTGGCTTGGCGCTTCGCGACGGGCGCAGACGCTAGTGCTGCCAACCTTCGTGGCACTGGCACAGATTCCTACCTTGGCCTGGATCCCGCTGTTCATGCTGTTCTTCGGCATCGGCGAGCTGCTCAAGCTAGTGGTACTGGTAAAGGCGGTGGTGGTGCCGGTCACCTTGCACACGCTGGTAGGCGTGCGCGATGCCCAGCCCAAGCTGCGTGAGGCGGCGGCTGCCCTGGGCCTGCCGCGCCACCTGGTGCTGCTGCGGCTATTGCTGCCGGCCGCCCTGCCCGCTTTCCTTACCGGCGTGCGCCTGGCCCTGGCCACTGGCTGGACGTCGCTGCTGGCGGTCGAGCTGCTGGCCTCCAGCGAGGGCATCGGCTACCTGATGGTGTGGGGGCGGCAGCTGTTCATGCTTGACCTGGTGCTGCTGTGCATCCTGGTGATCGGGCTGGTCGGGGCGGTGCTCGAGCGCGGTTTTTCTGTCGTTGAAAAGCGCCTGTTGTTCTGGCCACAAGCAGCTACCGGCGAACAACAGCGCGGGCCGCTGCCACGCGGCTGGCAAAGCCTGTTGCTGCCACTGGCGCTGCTGGCGGTGTGGCAGGCCAGCAGCAGTTCAGGTTGGGTCGACTCGAACATCCTGGCCTCGCCGCTTGATGTGTTGCGCACCCTGCTGGTCGGCCTGGCCGATGGTTCATTGCCAGAGGCGTTGCTGCTAAGCCTGCAGCGCACCCTGACCGGCCTGGCGCTGGGCGGCGGCGCCGGGCTGCTGGCCGGTTTGCTGCTCGGCCTGTCGCAGCCTGCCGAACGCTTCTTCGGGCCAAGCCTGTCGGCCTTGCGCCAGGTGGCACTGTTCGCCTGGGTGCCGCTGCTCACCGCCTGGTTCGGCCTGGGCGAGGGCGCCAAGCATGTGTTCGTCGGCCTGGCGGCGTTCTTCCCCTTGCTGATTGCCACCCAGCGCGGTATCGCCAGCCTTTCGCCTCAACTGGGCGAAGCCGCCAGCACCTTGCGCCTGAACTTGTGGCAACGCCTGCGCCTGCTGGTGCTGCCCGGCGCGGCCCCGGCGATATTCGCCGGCCTGCGCCTGTCGCTGATCTACGCCTGGCTGGGCACCATCGGCGCCGAATACTTCATGCCCTCGGACGGTGGCATCGCCAGCCTGATGATCGGCGCCCAGCAACTGTTCCGCATGGACCAGGTAATGGCCGCCATGCTGCTGATCGGCCTGGTCGGCGCCCTGCTCGGCACCCTTGGACAACGCCTCGAATCGCGCGCCACGCGCTGGAGAACCGCATGAACGCTTTCAATACTTCGCATCTGCACGCGGCCAATCAGCCCGACACCACTCCGCCGCTGGTCAGCTTCGAGGGGGTTGGCAAAGTGTTCAGCGTCGACGGCCAACCGCTCGAGGCGATCCGCAACTTCAACCTGTCGATCAACCAAGGCGAATTCATCGCCATCGTCGGCGCTTCCGGTTGTGGCAAGTCCACCTTGCTGCGCCTGCTGGTGGGGCTGGATACCGACTACAGCGGCAACATCCGCGTCGACGGCCGTGCGGTAAGTGGCATTGGTGGCGAACGCGGCATCGTCTTCCAGGAGCATCGCCTGTTCCCCTGGCTGAGCGTCGAGCAGAACATTGCCCTGGGCCTGGCCAACCAGTCCCTCACTCAGGGCGAGCGCGCCCGGCGGGTGCACGAGTTCGTGCAACTGGTGGGGCTGGCGGGCTTCGAGTCGGCCTACCCGCACCAGTTGTCCGGCGGCATGGCCCAGCGCGTGGCGATCGCCCGCGGCCTTGTGGCCAGCCCGCGCATCCTGCTGCTCGACGAGCCGTTTGGCGCGCTGGATGCGCTGACCCGCCAGCAACTGCAGGATGAACTGCTGGCCATTCGCGACCGGGCTGGCATCACCACGCTGCTGGTCACCCACGACGCCGAAGAAGCCACCTACCTGGCCGACCGGGTGGTGGTGCTGGAGCCACGCCCTGGGCGGATCAAGGCGGTGGTGGAAGTCGACCTGCCGCGCCCACGCCTGCGCACCGGCGTTGCCCTGCACGGCCTGCGCGAAAAAGTGCTGCACCAGATTACCGGCGACGGCGGCTACCTTCCGCAGCCGGCGCGTCGGGTGGAAGGCCTGCGGCCGGAGCTGATCGCCCTTTGACTTGCAACGGGTAAAAACAGCTACGGATCAAGGCGATGGACGCCACCGATACAGATGGGTATCATGCGTGCGCGTTGCACTCGTAGCTCAGCTGGATAGAGTACTGCCCTCCGAAGGCAGGGGTCGTGGGTTCGAATCCCGCCGAGTGCGCCATATCAAAAAAGCCCTGGGAGATCTCCCGGGGCTTTTTCGTTTATTCCGGCTGTACGTCTATCACTTGGCCGCCGCGCCGGTCGCCGTGCAGGGCCATGTACCTGGCCAACTGATCCATACGCTTGCCCAGCGCCTGCAGCAGCCGGTCGCGGGTGCCGTTGACTTCGTTGGCGTTGAAGATACCGGGCTCTTTCAGGTAAAGCTGGAATTGCTGGTTGATCCCCTTGGGCGACAAGGTCACGTAGTTCTGCCCGGCATTGTGGTTGTACAGCGCCACCATCTGGCCCATGTCCTGGTTGGCGTTGCGCAGAAACGCCATGCTCACGTGCTGCCCTGGGCGAATGCGGACATCGTTGTTGTTCAGCTGGAAGCACGCCTCGGTGCCGTTTTCCAGGCGCACCCAGAACTCATGCTCCTGAACGTTGCGGGCGCTGACCTGCAGGGTGGATGAACTGCCAGCGATGGTCCCGGTACCCTTCCAGAGGGTGCCGCCGCCTGCCTGGTGCGAGTGATAGGCATCCATGTGCGTCTGGTTGCGCTTCTCGCTTTCGAGCACTTCGCCATTGCGCACGAAGAACATCAGCTGCCGCTCGAAGTGGTTGAATGGCTCTTCGATGAAGTTGACGTCTTCCGGCGTGAGGGTGACGTCGTACATGGTGCGGATCATTTCTGCGCGCGCGGCTTTGTCTTGCCTGGCCTGCTCCTGCAGCTTGGCACGGCGCTGCCGCGCATCGTCGATGGCCTTCAAGGCCTGGGCCTTGAGCACCGGGGTTTTCTCTTGTGCGTAGCCCGCGGCCTTGTCACTGGCTTCCTTGATGATGGGCGCGGCTTTCTGCCCTGCCTCCACCGCCAGGTCGCGGGCCTTCTCCAACGCCTGGGCGGCCTTGGCGGCCAGCTCCGGGTTGGCATCATAGGCCTTCTTCTTCAGGTCATCCCAAAGGCTCATGCTCTTCGTGCTCCATTCGTCGATGATGAGGTGCCGATGCCGGTGATCGGATCGCGGAGTGTAACCGGATAATTCTTGCTTTGACGCCAAAATGCAGCCATATGAATTGACGAAAAAAGCACTTTGCCATTAGTGTTGCTCGGTTTTTCGGTATTAATTAAGGGATACCGAATGGATTCGGCTAATAGACTAGGTAGGTCTACAAGGATGCGCGGAGTATTACTACGCAGCGGCAGAAGTGAGCACTTCACCGCATTGGGCGAGACCGGCCAGCCCGTCTATCGCGCGGCTTTGCAGATTCGCGAAGCGATTCGCCGCAAGTATCCGGACCATCCGGAGCTGATCGAGCACCTGGCCATTCCCCAGAGCGACGAGCTGGGCAACACCATCGACTGGTACAGCGACCGCCCGGGCGATGTGATCCCCTGGAGCAGTGCCACCGAGGAAGAGCGCGCGCCAGCACGGGTGCAGCTTGAAATGCTGCAGAGCAAGATCAACGCACTCAGCAACACCTTGCTCGGCCTGGACGCCAATGGCCAACCCTCGGCAACGGCCAGAAAGGCTGCCGAGGGCGACAATGCCGTGTTCGGCAAGCTGCTCACCTGTGTGGTGCCGTTCCCTGACGAGAATTTTGTCTACCTGGTCGACGGCCGGCCGGTACTGACCTTCTGGGGCTTTATCCATGCCGGCGCCGAGCGCAGCCGGCAGCCCCTGCATTGCCTGTATCCACGCACAGCCCCCATCCCCGAGCCTGTCGCCGCGCCGCTGGCGCCGCCCGTTGCACCGGTCGCACCGGCAGCAGCGGCACTACCAGCCGCTGCCGTCGCTCGCCTGCCGTGGTGGCGCAACTGGCGCTGGCTGCTGCCGTTCCTGCTGTTGTTGGCGCTACTGCTCCTGCTGCTGTTCGGGCTGCGCGGTTGCATCCCCGGGGTCAATCTACCGGGCATTGGCATACCGGACCTTGGCCGCGATACCGCTGTCGGCAACAGCGACCTCTCCAGGGCGCCAAGCGGTGCGTCGAACCTTGTCGACGTGCCGAACGGCCAGGCCGGTGTGCCTGTGGCAGGTGAGCTGACGCCTGAAGGTGGCGCTACCGCCCTGCCGACGGATCAGCCCGAAGCCGGCAATGGCACGCCACCAGGTGGCAACGAAACGCCCGCCCAGGATGCTGCCGCTCAAGCCCCACCAGAAGGCACGCCGGAACCAGCGGCTGAGCAACAGCCAGCGCCGGAGCCGACGGCCGACACGCCACCACCCGGCGCTCCCGAAGATTCGCCGCCTGGGCACACACCACCCGCCCCGCCGCAGCTCCCCGAAGAGCAAGGGAAAGCCAGCACTCAACCAGCACTGCCAGACCAGCTGAGCATTCCCCCGGATGCAGCCGACGGCAACGCGGACTTCCTCAATGGCAACTGGGCCGGGGCCGGTATTCAGGAGGCAGGTACCGGCAAGCCGCTGCGCCTGAAATACGACTTCCAGAATGGCAAGGGCCAGGCCACGGTCAGCCGCTCGGACGGCGTGCGTTGCCAGGCGCCCGTGTCGGCGGCCATGCAGGGCGGCCAGTTGTCGATCAACAGTGCAGGCCAGGCTGCCTGTGCTGACGGCAGCAGCTACGACCTGCCCCAAGTCGATTGCAAACCCAACGCCACTGGCGCGGCCGACTGCAACGCCAACTACGGCGCCGAAGGCTTCCCGATGCAAATGAAAAAAGCCGGCTAATCACACGAGAAACGCAGAAGATGCTGCCCGAAATCACCCAGTTCGAAGAAACGGTCACGCTGGTCAGCGATACCGGAATTCAATTCATGGATTTCGCCCTGCGTCTCGGCCCGGATGGCGAGCAGACCGGCAAATTCGTCCAGCTCAACAACGGCATGGTGCCGACGCGCCTGCTGTGGTCCAAGGAATACAAGGACTTCTACGAGCCCGAGCCGGACAAAGTGGTGCAGGTCGAGTTCGACACCAGCGAAGAGAGCCACTTCCGCCTGCCGATGGAAGACAGCCTCAAATTGCTGAACGGGGTGTGGTTGCCCATCCCGTTCCTGCGTTTCACGCCGCCCTATCGCTTTGACGAGGGCCCGAACAACTGGGCGCGCATGCGCCTGGTCAAGCTCGCCGAGCCCGATGTGGACGGCAATACCCACCGCCTTACCCTGGGCTTCGACAGCCGCACCATGGCGCAGGTTGCCGGTGCACCGTACCTGGCCCCCAACGAAGACGACGTGCGCTCCGGCGTGGCCTTCAAGCTGGCGTGCAGTGCCCGTGAATATGGCTGGTTCCTGACCCACACCTGGATCCGCGACTGGCTCACCGAGGTGTACACCGAGGCCCGTTCGGAATGGACGCGCGAACGCCTGGACCGTGACCTGCAGGGTAACCGCCACCTGGGCCACTACCTGAACCTGCTAAGCCTGTTGCGCCGCCCGGTGCCGGCCGAGCAGAGCAGCGAAAAACCAAAGGTCGAGATCCCGGAACTCAAGGTGATTGCCAACGCGGCCAATGGCATCGTCAAGCCGATCCCGGTGGACCTGGTGCTGGACGTGGGCAACTCGCGCACCTGCGGCATCCTTATCGAGGACCATGGCCAGGCGGGTTCGGGCATGCGTCACAACTACGTGCTGGCCCTGCGCGACCTCAGCGAGCCGGAAAAGGTCTACAACCAGGCCTTCGAGAGCCGCGTCGAGTTCACCCACGCCGCCTTCGGCAAGGACCACCTGTCGATCAAGAGCGGCCGGCACAACGCCTTCCAGTGGCCGACCATCGCCCGGGTTGGCGGCGAAGCCGGCCGCCTGGCCAGCCGCAACCGCGGCACCGAGGGCTCGACCGGCCTTTCCAGCCCGAAACGCTATCTGTGGGATGAGAAGGCCTACGGCCACGGCTGGCGCTTCAACACCGCCTACGTGAAGACCGACAAGGAGCCGATGGCGGTTGCCGCGCCATTCGCCAACCTGATCAACGACCGTGGCCAGCCGCTGTACCTCAAGCCCTTCGACATGCCGGTATTCAGCCCGCGTTATTCGCGCAGCAGCCTGATGACCTTCATGCTGGCCGAGGTGGTAACCCAGGCGCTGAGCCAGATCAACAGCCCGGCCCAGCGCTCGCGCCAGGGCCATGCGCGGGTACCGCGCCAGCTCAACAGCATCACCCTGACCGTGCCACCGGGCATGCCCCAGGCAGAACGCAGCCTGCTCAGCAACCGCCTGTACGAAGCCATCGGCCTGGTCTGGAAGAGCCTGGGCTGGCATCAGGACGAGAGCAACCCGTTCAAGGGCAAGGACGTCAACACCCGCACACCGTTCCCCAGCGTGCGCGTGGAGTGGGACGAAGCCAGCTGCGGCCAGCTGGTCTACCTGTACAACGAGGTCAACGAAAACTTTGCCGGCCACCCGGAAGAATTCTTCGTCGCCCTGGCGCGCCCCGACAAACAGGAACACGAACAGATCACCCTGGCCACCATCGATATCGGCGGCGGTACCACCGACCTGGTAATCACCGATTACCGGCTGGACCGGGGCGCAGGTGGCGGTGCCGGGGCCAACGTGCACATCGTGCCCACCCAGCGCTTCCGCGATGGCTTCAAGATTGCCGGCGATGACATCCTGCTGGACATGATCCAGGAGTTCATCCTGCCGTCCTTCGCCGCTGCCCTGCGCACGGCCGGCGTACCGGCCCCCGATGCACTGATGTCGCGCCTGTGTGGCAATGGCGACGCCACCGCCCAGGAGCGCCTGCTGCGCCAGCAACTGAACCTGCAAGTGTTCGTGCCACTGGGCCTGGCCCTGCTCAAGGCCTATGAGCAGTTCGACCCGGCGCAGCCGCAAGTTGCGCAGGAGCAGACCTGGCAACAGGTACTGGGCGAGGCCACGGTCAGCGACAGCGTGCTGGCCTTCGTCAACGCCGCCGTGCGCCGCGAGGTCGGCCGCGATGGTGCCCTCGACCTGCTGCAGACGCCCATCAGCTTCGACCTCGAGCAGGTCCACGCCGCCTTCATGGGTGGCCAGATCAACATCACCAAAGTGCTCGGCGAACTGTGCGAGGTGGTGTTCAACTATCCCTGCGACATGCTTCTGCTGACCGGCCGCCCTTCGCGCCTGCCCGGCATCCAGGCGTTCATCCGCCAGCGCCTGCCGCTGCCGCCGGGGCGCATCCTGCCGATGCAGAACTACCGCACCGGTGGCTGGTACCCGTTCCACCGCAATGGCCTGATCGACGACCCGAAAAGCACCGCCTCGGTGGGCGCGATGATCTGCCTGCTGTGTTCCAAGCACAGCGTGCCGAACTTCTACTTCCGCACGGCCGCGCTCAAGCCCTACTCGGTGATCAAGCACTTCGGCCAGATCGACAACGCCGGCACCATCAAGCGCGCCGACGTGCTCTACCACGACCTCAAGTCCGACAAGGGGCTGATCGAGCTGCCGATCGTCGGCGAGGGTGAGGAGCGCGGCACGCCCTGGCTGGAAATGCGCGGCGACATGCACCTGGGCTACCGCCAGCTGGCCGCCGAGCGGTGGTCGGCCTCACCGCTGTACACCCTGCGCTTCACCCCCTCGGGCAGCGCGGCGTTTTCCCGCGCGGCGGGCAAGAACGGCGAAGCCCCGGTACTGCGCATTCGCCTGGAGATCGAGCAGTTCGATCAGGAAGAACGCGAGCAGGGGCTGATCAGCGACAAGCTGGTCATCCAGAAGCTGGAATCGAACATCCAGGATGCCGACTTCGACTTCGACCGGGATCTTGAACTCTCACTCAACACCATGCCGACCATGAGTTTGAGTGACAGCGACTATTGGCTCGACAGCGGGAACGTCAAAGGAAAATGAGCGACCTTACGCCAAAGCAACAGCAGTTGATGGGTGCCTGGGGCGCCATTCACAAAGGCGCCGGCGAGGCCCTGGAATGGATCGAGCAGGTGCGTGGCAACGCCGCCAGCGTCGAGGCCGAGGCCGATGGCCTTGGCCTGCGCCTGAGGCGCGCGCGCAACCGGGCGAAGAACCTCCAGCGCAGCGCCAGCAGCCCAATGGCCGTAGGTTTTTTTGGCCTCTCGCAGGCGGGTAAGTCGTACCTGATTTCGGCGTTGGCATCCGATGCCAATGGCAAGCTGGAGAGCAATTTCGGTGGCCAGGTTCTGGACTTCATCCAGCATGTAAACCCGCCAGGCGGTGGCGGCGAGGCCACTGGCCTGGTCACGCGGTTCAGCCACAAATCCACGCCAAGCCAGGACGCCAGCTATCCCGTCGAGCTGAAGCTGTTCAGCGAAATCGAAGTCGCGAAAATCCTCTGCAATGCGTGGTTCGAGGACTTCGACCATGAACGGATGGATTACAGCTTTACCGAGCAACGGATCCAGGCCGCGCTCAATGACTTCGAAGGCCAGGAAAAAAACCAGGCGCAAGCCGGGGTAAGCAGCGATGACGTGGTCGCGCTG
The DNA here is from genome assembly GCF_059295255.1 of Pseudomonas sp. 8_5_2. Classification (NCBI taxonomy): domain Bacteria; kingdom Pseudomonadati; phylum Pseudomonadota; class Gammaproteobacteria; order Pseudomonadales; family Pseudomonadaceae; genus Pseudomonas; species Pseudomonas sp. 8_5_2. The sequence goes on along the minus strand of NZ_CM181238.1, from coordinate 217,036 downwards.
TGGGACTACCTGAGAAGCAACTATGAGAAGTCCACCCGCCTTCTGGATGAACACTACTGGCCACGCGCAGTAAAGCTGGCGCCACGCCTTGCCCCCCGCGAGCGGGCAAAGTTGTTCTCGGTGCTGTGGGGTGGGCAGGCGCCCATTACCGACCTTTACAGTGTGTTGGCAGGGGCGCTGCAGCGGTTGGGCCATGCACAAACGGTTTATGCACCCGTCAGCGTGTTCAAGCAGGATACCGACAGCGTTACGGCGTCGCCCTGCAACATCATGAGCGTGGACGTGCTCAGCCGCCTGGACACTGGGCGTGATCAGCAACTTCAGGTCCGGCCCAGCCTGGATGGCAAGCTGCAGGCCAGCGTCGGCATCAGCATCGCCCAGTTGGCCACGCTGGCAGTCGAGGTGAACTTCAGCCTGCTGAACAGGCCGACGGCCTCGGTTGCGCAGGACGTCGACATTCTCGACTTCCCCGGCTACCGCACGCGCAACAAATACCTGTCGGTTGACGAAGCGGCAGTAAAAGAGTCCACCGATGAGGTTTATCCGTACTGGAACCTGATCCTGCGCGGCAAGGTTGCCTATCTCTTCGAGCGCTACAGCGAAGCTCAGGAAATGAATGCCCTGGTGGTGTGCACCAGCACCATGAAGCAGAGCGACGTGATCAGCGTCGCCCCGGTACTGACCCGCTGGATCCACAATACCCAGGGCGCCACGCCGAAAGAGCGGGGCCAACGCGCGCCAGGGCTGATCTGGGCCCTTACCATGTGCGACGGGTGGATCAACAGCACCCTCGGCAAGGAAGACACGCACCTGATCCAAGCCGCCGAGCGGCTGATGAAAATCACCATCGTCGAGCGCTTCGGCAGCCAGGAATGGATGAAGGAGTGGTCGGTCGGCAAGCCATTCGACAATACCTACATGGTGCGCAAGCCACGCCTGAAAGAAACCGCGTTCATCGAACGTGACGCGCAGGGCCAGGAGCACCGGTTGATCGAGAGCTACGCCGGGGATATTCAACGGCTCAGGCAATACGTGGTCGACTTCCCCACTGCCAACCGCCATGTGGCGGATACCGGTGCCGCGTTCGATGCCATGATGACGCTGAACGATGGCGGTATCAGCCGTTTCAGCACCAGCTTCGCGTCGATCAATGACCTGGACTTCAAGCTGGCGCGTATCGAAGAGCAGCTGGAACAGTGCCGCGTCGACCTGCTTGAACACGGGCTGAACACCTGGCGCGAAGAAGACTTCGAACAGCTGCTGAACAAGAAACGTGAAAAAACCCAGTACCTGCTCGACAACCTGGGTGCCGACCCGGACGCAATCAGCGAGCTGATCCATGCCTTGCAGGTACCTGTCGAGCAGCTGCGCGAGCTTTACCTGGGCGGTGTGTACGACATCGACGGCATTGACGGCGAGGCCGCCGACGAGCCGGAACAGGCTGCCAAGGCCCCGGCCAACAAAGCCCCGGCCATCAGCTTCGGCAACCTGTTCGCCAACAACCCGTCCGCAGCACCGGCACCGGCGCCCAAGCCCCTGGCCAAGCGCCTGACCTCGGAGCAGCGCTTTGTTCGCGCGGCGCTGAAGGCGTGGATCAAGCACATGCGCGACCTGGGCACGCAACCCGCGCGCCTGGCCAACCTGCGCCTCAGCCGTGAAGTGGTCGAAGCCCTGGTCGAAGAGCTGGTCAGCGCGGTACGCCGGCCGCTGTTCATCGAGCAGCTGGACGCCGCCGTCATGCGCCGGGTGCTCAACGGCATGCGCCGCGACCAGATGGTGCAGCGCCAGGTACTGACCGTGCAGCTGGCCATGCGCGACTTCCTGTCCTGGTTCGGTCTGCTGGAAAAGCCTGCCGGTGAGCGCCCCAACAGCCTGCTGGGCTCGCGCGAACCGGTGTTCGACTTCTACCACAGCGTGCCCCAGGGCGAGCTGCCGGTGCTGCCGGAGCAGCCACCGCACCATGAACAACGCTTCCTGGTCGACTGGCTGTCGGGCCTGGCCTGGCTGACCCAGGAAAACGCCAAAAGTGGCGCCGACCCGGAAATCACCACCGAGCAGCGCCGCCAGTTGGCGGTGTTGCTGAACACCTTTCAAGCGAGTTGATTGCAATGGGTATCAGAGTTGATGTGCTGCCACTGGAAGTGAACACGCCAGGCCAGGGCCTGCTGCGGATCACCGGCTGGGAGGGCGCCAGTGAAGGGCTGCAATGCTCCCTGCAGAGCAGCCAGTCCCACGAGTACCTGCATGAAGGCGGGCACTGGGGCAACGTCGCCCACTGGTTCCGCCTGGACAACCTGGGCGCCGTTGCGGGCGCGCCGGCAATCGAGACGCGAATTGGCCCCAACCTGATCAACCCGTTGCTGCAAGCCAGCGGCACCGCCACCTTCCGCATCGAAGTCAGCAACCCGCAGACCGGGCGCAGCGACATGGGCATGGTGCGTATCAACAGCGCCATCATTGCCTCCGTCGAGTCGGGGCCGGCACTGGAGCAGTCGGCGCCACCGGCGCCGTTGCCAAGTGCATCGGTGGTTATCGAGCCACCTGCGGTCGCTACGCCGGAGCCGGAGCCTGCCCCGGCAGTGGTTGCGGAGCCCGCGCCCCGGCCGGCACCGGTAACGCCGCCGCCCACGCCTGCCAAAAAGGCCAACACCTGGCTGCTGCCACTGCTGATTCTGATCCTGCTGGCGCTTGCCGCTGGAGGCGGCTGGTGGTGGTTCAACCGCAGCCCAGCCGCAGCACCTGCACCTGAGCCGACGGCAGACCAGCCAGCGCCACAGCCCGACGCAGGCAAACCCTGCTCGCTGGAAAGCATGCAAGGCCAGACTTCCCTGGCGTTCCTGCAGACGTGCATCCAGAGCCAACCGGACAGTGCGGCACTGCTGGCAGTGATCAACCAGGCCAAGGCCAACGACCACTGCGACGTCGCCCAGCGCCTGTATGCCAACCGCGCCAACGCCGGTGACATCCAGATCGCCACGGCCTACGCCCACGAATACGACCCCAAGTACCACCAGCCAAGCAACTGCTTCAAGGCACCGGAAAGCGCCACCGCAGCGTCCTGGTACGAGACCATTCTCAGCTTCGATGAAAACAACGCCGAAGCCAAACAGCGCTACGAGGAGCTCAAGCCATGAAGATGCGTAGCGTTGGCGCCGCATTGCTGGCCTTGTCCCTCAGCCCTGCCCTGCAGGCCGCCGACAAGCCCTTGTTGCAGGACGGCAAGAAAACCCTGTTCCAGCGCGTGCTGACTACCCCTGGGTGCAAGCTGAGCGATGCCGCTGGCGCCGCCTCTGGCGCCGCGCAACCTACCTTCAGCCGCTTCTACGTGTACGAGCGTGCCCAGGCCGACGCCCATGAATGGCTGCGGGTCGGGCCCGACACCCAGGGCAAGAGCATCGGCTGGCTGCCTGCCGACTGCACCGTCGACTGGAAAATGCAGCTGACCCTGGCCTTCACCAACCCGGCCAACCGCGACCGGCTGATGTTCTTCAAGGAGCGCAACCAGCTCGAAGGCATCCTCAATGCCCCCGACCCGGTCAGCCACGTGGCACCGCTGCGCGCCAAGCTCAAGCATGGCGCCGAGGCAGCCGGGGTGCTGGCCGAAGAGCCCGAGTACTTCGTCGACCTGCAGAAGAACTTCTACCTGCTGCCAGTGCTCAGCGGCGAAGAGGTGATGACCGAAGAAGGCTTCCGCACCCGCATCCTCAACGTGGCCTCGGTCAGCAAAGCCGACAGCGCCGCAGCGGCAACCCCAGCGCCGAGCCAGGCCGCCGCCAACCAACAGCTGAAAGCGTTCAGTGCCGCTGTGGTGTTCGTGATCGATTCGACCATCTCGATGGACCCGTATATCGACCGTACCCGTGAAGCGATCAAGCGCGTCTACACGCAGATCGAAAAGGAAAATCTGGGCAAGCAGGTCAAGTTCGGCTTGGTCGCCTACCGTTCCAGCACCAAGGCGGTGCCGGGCCTGGAATACGTCAGCAAGATGTACGCCGACCCCAACACCGTGAAGGACGGTGCCGACTTCATGGCCAAGGTCGCAGACCTCAAGCAGGCCAAGGTGTCCAGCAGCGAGTTCAACGAAGATGCCTTCGCCGGTGTGATGTCGGCCGTGGACCAGATCGACTGGAGCGCATTCGGCGCGCGCTATGTGGTACTGATCACCGATGCCGGTGCCATCGACGGTGGCGACAAACTGTCGAGTACCGGCCTTGGCGCCGAACAGGTCAAGATCGAAGCCAGCAACCCGGGTGTTGCCCTGTACACGCTGCACCTGAAAACCCCGAGCGGCTCGAAGAACCACAGCAGCGCCGAGGCGCAGTACCGTACCCTGTCCAACTACCCGGGCACCAATACCTCCCTGTACTACCCGGTCAATGCCGGCGATGTCGAGGCCTTCGGCCGCAAGGTCGATGGCCTGGCCGCCGCCATCACCCAGCAGGTGCGGGCTGCCTACATGGGCGAGGACGCCATCGGCAGCGCGACCAATGCCAAGGCCGACCCCACCGAGAAAAAAATGCTCGAGGATGCGGCGCTGATAGGCCACGCCATGCAGCTGGCCTACCTTGGCAAGGCCAACGGCACCCAGGTGCCACCCGTGTTCCAGGCCTGGATCAGCGACCGTGACCTGATCAAGCAGAACGTGCCCACCACCGATGTGCGCGTGCTGTTGACCAAGGCCCAGCTCAGCGACCTCAGCGATGTGCTCAAGCAGATCCTCGACGCCGCCAACGAAGGCATGATTTCGCCCGACGAAATGTTCACCCGCCTGCGCTCGGTAGCCGCCACCATGGGTGCCGACCCGAACCAGCTGAAGCAGGGCTCGACCACCCGCGTGGCCGACTTGGGCGTGCTCGGCGAGTACCTGCAAGACCTGCCCTACCAGAGCGAAGTACTGAACCTGGACGAAGAAACCTGGAAAGGCTGGGATGGCCTGGCCCAGGAGAAATTCATTCGCAGCCTGAGCAGCAAGCTTCGCCATTACCAGCGCTACAACGCGGACGTGGACCGCTGGGTCGCCTTGGCCCCGGGCAGTGACAGCCGCGATAACGTCTACCCGGTACCGCTGGAAATGATGCCCTGACCGCACATGCTCGATATCAAGGGATTACGGATTGTTCGAGGCGAAGGATCGCAGGCTCACCGGGTACGGCTGGATGAGCTGTGCCTGCGGCCTGGCGAAGTACGCGCCATCACCGGCGAAAGCGGTTGCGGCAAGAGCACGCTGCTGGAAGCCATCGGCCTGCTGCTCAAACCCGAGCAACTGACCCACTACCGGCTTGGCCCGCAACGCCAGGATGTCGCCAGCCTGCTGGCCCAGGACCAGCAACCGGCGTTGGCGACACTACGCTCGCGGGAGCTTGGCTTTGTGCTGCAGAACGGCGGGCTGCTGCCCTTCCTCAGTGTGCGCGACAACATTCTGCTGCCGCGCCGCCTGCTTGGCCTGGCCCCTGGCTGCGCGGCCGTGGACAAGGCCGTCGAGGCACTGCGCCTGGCACCGCTGCTGGGCAAACTGCCCCAGGCGCTATCCATCGGCGAGCGCCAGCGGGTCGCCTGCGTACGCGCCATCGCTCACGAACCACGGGTGCTGTTGGCCGACGAGCCGACCGCTGCACTGGACCCACACAACGCCGAGCGCTTGTTCGAGCTGCTGCTGAACCTGGTGGCCGAGCTGGGGCTCAGTGCCTTGATCGTGTCCCACGACTGGGCGTTGGTCGAGCGCTTCGGCCTGCCGCGCCTGGGTGCCATCAATGGTCAAGGGGAAACACGCTTTGAACCCGTGGCATAAACGCCTGGCCCTGCTGATCAGGCTGTCGCTGGCCGACCTGTGGCATGACCGCAATGTTTCCTTGTGCATGGCCGCCTCGCTGGTCGCCGTCATCGCCCCGCTGTTGCTGCTGTTCGGCCTCAAGCACGGCGTGGTCAGCCAGTTGCAGCAGGAGCTGCTCAGCGACCCACGCAACCTTGAGGTGAAGATGCTCAGCAGCGGCCACTACGAGCAGGCCTGGCTGCAGCGTTTGCAGGCGCGCCCGGAAGTCGGCTTCGCCATCGGCCAGACCCGCTCGCTGAACACCCAGGCCGATCTGCTCGGGGCGCATGGCCGCTTCGCCGATAACGTCGAGGTCATCCCGACCCAGGCCAATGACCCGCTGTTGGCGACAGCCCTGAGCGAGCTGGCGACCGACCAGCTGATCCTCAGCGAACGGGCCGCGCAACGCCTGGATGCCAAGGTTGGCGACACGGTTCGCCTGCGCGTTGCCCGGCGCCTGAACGACGTCAACGAGCGTGGCGAGCGGGCCCTGCAGGTACGTGCCGTCGTCAGCTCGGTACGCTTCGCCCGCCCAGCCGCTTTCGTCAGCCCCGATCTGCTGATGGAACTGGAGCACTACCGCGATGGTTACCTGGTGGCCAGCCTTGGCGCCAGCAGCGGCCAAGCCCTCGACGCGCTGAAAGTCGGTTACGCCCGGGCGCGGGTCTATGCACGGGACATCGACAGCGTGGCACCACTGGAGCAGTGGCTGAACGAGCAGCGCATCGAAACCGCCAGCCGCCTGGCAGAGATCAACAACGTCAAGGCGATCAACCATGTGCTGGGGCTTATTTTCGGCGTCATCGCCGGCGCCGCCCTGATCGGCTGCATCGCCTCGCTGGTCGGGGCCTTCCTGGCCAACATCGACCGCAAGCGCCGGCACCTGGCGGTACTGCGCCTGCTGGGTTTCAGCAGTGCCGCGGTGTCGGCCTACGTAGTGCTGCAAGCGCTGGTGCTCAGCCTTGCCGGCTACCTGGGCGGCCTCGGCTGCTACTACCTGGGCAGCCTGCTGTTCGACCGGTTGCTGGTCAGCAGCCAGGCCACCGGCGCCTTCATCTGTCATATCACCGTGTGGCATGGCCTGGTCGCCTTGCTGCTGGCCTTCCTGGTCGCCGGCCTGGTCGCCCTGACAGGCGCCTTGCGTGCCATACGGATACAACCTGCGGAGAGTCTGCGTGAACTCTAAAGCCTACAGCCGCCTGCTTCTGGCGCCACTTGGTCTCGGCTTCGCGCTGCAAGCAGCAGCGGCAACCTGGGACGAAAAGTACTACAACCCGATGCCTGATGCCGACGACGTAGTGCTGCCCATGCCCTGCGACGGGGCGATGGTGTTTCGCAAGGTGATGATCCCGGTCGCCGGCCCGCTGGACGACTACCCGATCAACATCGGCCAGGACAGCGGCGAGTGGGGCTATGTGGAGCAGACCCGGCCCGCTTTCATCGCCGGCAGCTTCACCAGCCCCAAAGGCGAGAAGTCGCGCTACTACCTGCTGGCCAAATACGAGATGAGCCAGTTGCAGTACAAAGCGTTGACCGACGAAACCTGCCCGACTGCCTCCAACAAGCAGCGCCTGCCGGTGGTCTCGGTTGCCTGGCTGGACGCCCTGCAGGCCGCCGACAAATACAACCGTTGGCTGCGTGCCAATGCTGCCGCCAAGTTGCCCCGGGAAGACGGCGCCCTGGGCTTCCTGCGCCTGCCTACCGAGGTGGAATGGGAGTTCGCCGCACGCGGCGGCTTGCAAGTGAGCACCGCCGAGTTCCGCGAGGGTCGCTACCCCATGCCCGAGGGCCTGAATGCCCACGAGTGGTTCGCTGGTGCCCAGTCTGCCAACGGCCAGTTGCAGCTGACCGGGCTGCTCAAGCCGAACCCGCTGGGGTTGCACGACATGCTCGGCAATGCCAGCGAGATGATGTTCGAGCCGTTTCGCCTGAACAAGCTCGACCGCCAGCACGGCCAGGCCGGCGGCTATGTGGTACGCGGTGGCAACTACCTCACCAGCGAAGGCGACCTGCGCACCTCGCTGCGCCAGGAAGAGCCGTACTACAACGCCGAAGGCGCCGTGGCCAAGAAAACCAACGGCCTGCGCCTGGCCATGGTTTCACCCACCCTGACATCGCGCGAACGGGTCAAGAGCATCGAGAAAAGCTGGAGCAACCTGGGCAGCGATCAACCGGCCACCCAGAGCAAGGACAAGGGCACCGTCAAGGCGCTGGAAGAGCTGGCCTCGAACGTGGAAGACGAAGCGCTCAAGACCCAGCTCAAGACCGTCGAGAACCAGCTGCGCGCCAGCAACCAGCAGCAACAGGAAGCCCGCGACCAGGCGATCCGCGCCAGCCTCAACCTGGGGGCGTTCCTCTGCACCAAGATGCTCGACGACGGCCAGTACCTCGACTTTCTGCAGAAGAACTACGCCAGCAACTGCAAGGTCGGCGAAGAAGACCCGACCTGTGGCGTGCGCAAGGTCAAGCTCGAAGAACAACAGGAACGCCTGCACAAACTTAGCCGCTACTACGCCAGCTCACTGGTGGAGTCCGGTTCGCTGTATGGCAAGGACCTGCTCGACGCCCAGGTCCCGGTACTGGACGGCTCGTTCAAGGCCAACAAGAACCTCAAGGAACTGTCGCCGTACCTGCAAACCCACTGGGCCAACCAGGTGTCGTTCCTGAAAACCCAGAAAATCGACGCCACCGCGTGGCTGAACAACTGCAAGACCGTCGCACACTGACCCAAGGACCCCAGGAACCGCACCATGACCAACCCGACATCGACCCGCATCACACCTTGGCTCAGTCTGCTCATGGCTGCGTGCCTGGCCTTTACCGGTTGCGCCAACACCGGCAGTTCGCTGACCGGTAGCCAGGGCACCGCCGACCCGCGCCTGACCACCGGCAACGATGCCAAGTTCTTCACCACCTCGGGCTTCCAGGCCTGCGCCATTGCCGCTGGCGGCGGCATCCTCGCCTGCATGCTGTCCAACTCCGGCAACAAGGCTGCCTGCTCGATCATCGCCGGTGTCGCCGCGTGCGGTGTGGCCATGGGGGCCAACTATTACCTGGACCAGCGCCGGGCAAAGTATGCCGATACCACCGAGCGCCTGAATGCGATGACCACCGAAGTGCAGGGTGAAACCGCCAAGGTCGCGGAGCGCACCAACACGCTGCAGCGCGTGATCAACGACGACAAGCAACAGCTCGCCAGCATTCAGAAAAGCATCAAGGCCAAGACCGTGGACAAGGCCAAGGCGCAGCAGGACATCGCCAACATCGACCAGAACATCGGCCTGATGCGCAAAGACCTGAACAACATGAAAGCCCGCGTTACCGAATACCAGCAGGTCACCAAGCTGGAGCGCGATGGCGGCGCCAGCCAGGCCGAAGTGCAGAAGGTGGAAAGCGAAATCGCCAAGATGAACACCAAGGTCGCGTCGCTGCAGCAGGAGGTCGACGGCCTCTACAGCCAGCGCTCGGCCATTACCCTGGGCTGAAGGAGAGCACCCCATGTTCGTGCGTAATTGCTTGTGCCTGGCCCTGCTGGCCAGCCTTGCCGGGTGTGCAACCACTGCCTCGCAGTGCAATGCCTCCGACAGCAACGCCAGCCTGATTGGCAAACTCAACTGCGACTACGGCGGCGGCTATGCCGAAGGCGTGCGCAACAGCGAGCAGAACCTGCTGAGTGCCAAAGAGCAGAACCGCCAGTTCAACGAGGTCTACGCGCAGTTGAGTGCGCTGCAGGCCTCGACCCGCCAGGACCTGCAAAGCCAGCAGCGCCAGCAGGCCAGCCTGGAGCAGTCGTTGAATGGGCTGCTCGGCACCCTCAAGGCCCGGCATGGCAACAAGAGCGATGTGCAGAAGCAGATCGCCAGCCTGGAGCAGCAGCTCAAGACCAACCAGGCGGCACCCTCGCAAAATGCCAGCAACGCCCAGATCGAAGCCCGCAAACAAAAACTCAAGGACCTGCAACAACAGGTCAGCCGCCTTCAGCTGAGCCTGGGTTACGAGTAGAACCTCTTCGGCAGCTTCGGCTGCCGAATCTTTTCAGGATATGCACATGCAGCGGGTCACCCGCGACACCAGCCCCGCCAGCAACGACCTGCGGGTGCTCGAACAAGCCATGGCGATCATCGTCAGGCATTTCCCACCAAGCATCGCTCATCAGTTTGCCACCCCGCGCGACGGCAAGGATGGCCTGCGCGAATGGTGGTCGGAGCTGCAAGGCCAGCCACACCGCTACCACGACCTTGAGGCCGAGCAGCAAGCTGCCTTGCTGCGGTTTTACGACGAGCGTCAGGACGCGGTACGCCAACTGGTCGGCAAACTGCAAAGCCTGGGCCAGACCAATGAGGCAGCGCTGCTGGAAAAACTCATCCGGCCTGCCGACCTGAACAACCTGTACAGCGTCAACGGCCAGCCGCTGGTCGTGCGCTGGGCCGAGCCGGCCCCGGTCACGCCTGCAACCGCACCCTTGCCCGCCCCAGCGCCAGTGGTGCGCCGGCGCCGGGTATGGCTGCCGTGGTTCCTGCTGCCGTTGCTTGGCCTGCTGTTGCTGGCCCTGGCCTTGTGGTTGGGCTGGCCGTATCTGCAGCACTGGCTTGGCAGCCGCCCTGCCACGCCCTTCGCCTGCGTGAAAGACACGCAGCTGCAGCCGCCCGAATTTGCCGTGGTGCTCGACACCTCGGGCTCGATGCAACTCAACGTTGCCGCTACCCCGGAGGACGAAGCGTGGTTCTTCAAGCACATCAATGATGACCCGAACATCGATCAGCAGCGCGTCGCGCACATTACCCAGGCCCCGTGCGCATGGACGTGGCCAAGAGCAGCCTGACCCACCTGATCAACGACCTGCACCCGGCGATCGACATGCGCGTGGTGACCTTCGACGGCTGTCGCGCTCCCCTGGACCATGGCGTGTTCAAGCTTGCCCAGCGTCCGGCGCTGATCGAAGGCATCCAGGCACTCGAGCCCAATGATGGCACCGCCCTGGCGGCCAGCCTGGACGTGACGGCCAGGGCCATGAACGGCCGTGACCGCGACGGGGTGATATTAATGTTTATCGACGGTGCCGACGGGTGCGAGCAGGACGTGTGTGCAGTGGCGCAGCGTATCGCCCGCGAGCAGCCACGCCTGCGCGTCAACCTGATCGACATCAGCAACAGCAACCTGGCCAGCTGCGTCGCCGAGCAAACCGGTGGTCGCATCTATTCCGCCAACGATGCCGAGCAGGTGGCCACAGCCCTCAAGGACGCCAGCCAGGAAGTTTCCAGCACGGCCGATTGCGACTAGGACGAACCATGCAAAGGGTAAACCGCGACACCCATGCCAGCCAGGATGCTGCCAGTGCCCTCGAACAGCGGGTGGCGCTGATTCGCCAGCATTTTCCGCCGGGCATCGCTCACCTGTACGCGATACCGAGGCAGGGGCGCGACGGCGTACTGGAATGGTGGTCCGAGCTGGAAGGGCAACCGCACCTGTATGCCACGCTGGATCGCGAGCAGCAGGCCGTGCTGCTCAGGCGCTACCAAGAACGCCAGGCAGCCGTCGGCCAGTTGGCGGACGAACTGCACAAACGCGGCCAGGCACCGGCCGCAGAGGCGTTGCGCACGCTGATCGGGCACCCGGACCTGGCCAACCTGTACAGCATCAACGGCGAACCGCTGGTGATTCGCTGGGGGCAACCGGCACCTGCCACGGCAAAGCCGGCGCCGGCGCCGGTGCCGCCACCGCCACCGCCACCGCCACCGCCAAAGGTAGCGCCGGCGCAGCCGAAACCCGCGCCAACCGCAAAACCCGTCACCAAGCGAAGCGTAGTGCTGGTCGAGCGCCGCCGCTGGCGCCTGTGGCCGTGGTTGCTGCTGGGTCTGTTATTGCTACTGCTCTATGGGTTGTACAGCAGCTGGCCGGCGCTGTACCAGCGCTGGCAAGGCTACACGCAGGCGGCAATCTGTATGCCAGGGGGTGGCTTCCAGGCCTCGGAGTTTGCGGTGGTGCTGGACACCTCCGGCTCCATGGACCAGCGCATCAGGGTGAAACAGGCGGAAGACCCCTGGTACATCGGCTTGCTCGCCCGTATTCCGTTCGTCGATGAACTGCTGGCCAACAACCAGCCGCAACGGCTGACCCGCATGGACGTGGCGAAAAGCTCGCTGACTGCCGTGATCGGCGACCTGGACAAGAACGTGGACATGCGCCTGGTCACCTTCGATGGCTGCCGCAGCCCGGTGGACCACGGGGTCTTCGGCCAAGGCCAGCGTGCCGACCTGGTCAAACGCATCGCAGATCTGAAAGCACGTGGCGGTACAGGGCTGGGCATCAGCCTGGAAGCGGCAGCCAGCAAGCTGAACGGGCGGGACCGCGACGCTGTGATCGTGATGTTCGTGGATGGCCGGGACAGTTGCGGCACCAGTGTGTGCAGCGTGTCGGAACAGATAGCCAAGAGCCAGCCACGCCTGCGGATCAACGTGGTCAACATCAGCGCCAGCACCGGTTCCAATTGCGCAGCCAGCAATACCGGCGGGCGGGTTTACACCGCCAACGATGCAGCCGCAGTGGCGGCGGCCCTCAAGGAGGCGAGCCAGGAGGTTGCCGCGGGTGGTTGCCTGTAGACGCAGCGATGGATGGCACCGGCTGCGCCGGTGTTCGCGGCTAAAGCCGCTCCCACAGATGCACCACAGGCCTTGAGGTCAGTGCCACTCCGGTGGGAGCGGCTTTAGCCGCGAAGAGGCCCGCACAGGCGAACACCGATGACGTTTTTCAATCGACTGCATGCCGTTTCCTGCATTGCCGTGCAGAGCGCCGTGTCGGATGCTTTAGTTACTCCGAGACAGCGCCGTTTTCCACCCGCAGAGGCCCGTATGAAGACCGTCGAACAAATCCTCAAGACCAAGTCCCAGCACCAGACCGTGTACACCATCGGCCCGGATGACTCGGTGCTCGACGCCCTGAAAATGCTGGCGGAGAAAAACGTCGGTGCGTTGCCCGTGGTCGAGGGCAACCAGGTGGTGGGTATCGTCAGTGAACGGGACTATGCACGCAAACTGGTACTCAAGGGCCGCTCTTCCGCCGCCACCCCGGTGCGCGAAATCATGAGTGCGCCTGTGGTCACCGTGGAACCCAAGCAGAACCTCGAGTACTGCATGAACCTGATGACCAACCGCCACCTGCGCCACCTGCCAGTGGTCAGCAACGGAGAGTTGCTCGGTCTGCTGTCGATTGGTGACCTGGTCAAGGAAACCATCGCCGAACAGGCCGGCCTTATCCTGCAGTTGGAGCAATACATCCGCGGCGAATGAGGCCCCTCTCAATGGTAGGCGCGCTCCAGTTCGTCCAGTTGATGGTCGAAGCTGCGCAGGCGCGCCGACCAGGTGTACACCAGCACTTCCAGGTCACGGTTGAGCACGGCGGTATTGCCATGGCCGCTAGGGGTGGGTTCGCCAAGGTCCAGCTGATAGCGCTCGCGGGCCATGGCCTGGGCAACGCTGGACAGGTCGCGGGCATTTGCCAGCCAGTGGTGGTGATGGTCGTGAATTTCGCGGTCAAGCGTGCGGCACTGGCGCTTCAGCGCATCCAGGCTCTGCTCCAGCGGGGTGCCCTTGAGCTCACCCATGACCTCTTCGAACGTACGCCCCGAATGCCAGTAGCTGCCCCAGAAATAGCGGTCGAACACGGTTTCGACGCGGCGCAGCGCGACCTTGGTGTTCCAGATGGTCAGCAGCGTTCGGCCCTGGGTCACTTCGCGCTTGTTCAAGTGCAGCTGCTGCCAGGCGATCCAGGTCAGCGTCACCAAAGCAGCCGCCACAGTGATTGCAGCGGCGGCATACAGAAAGTGCACCGCCTGGTTCATCTGTTGCGTATGCCTGATGCCGTAGAAGTAACTGGCCGTCAGCGTGCCCAGGATCATCACGGAGCACCAGAAACCTGGTGCGTAGGGATCTTTCATGGCGCTATCCCCTATTGTTTTCCTGAGCATAGCAACGGCCAATCACTCGTCAGGTGCCGCTCGGCACTTTATTTTTTCTGGGGATGAAGCGCCTCGTTCAGTTGGTCGATCATGGGAATCCAGTCGTCATCAGCGATGTATTTTTCTTTCAGGAAATCGCGCTGCGAATCGTTCCAGAATGGGGCATCGACCAGTTTCACATCGTCGTCGAGCGGTGAGTGAGTCGTGATGAACCTGTCGATTTCGACCGGGTCGTCAGACAGCCCCAACTGTTTGAAAATTTCAGACAAAGGATGAATCGGATTGTCCATGGTTCCTCCTCGGTGCCGAACCGATCATCGACGATGCCGGCCCGGCATGGGTTGAGAGCATCAGCTGAGCTCACGCACTTCGGCGCGCGGCACCAGCTTCAAATATTGCTCCATGCTCATGTGAATCAGATGATCGTGATCACCCGCCTCCAGATAGACATCGCCCTGGCGAGTAAGACTCGAATCAAGCAGCATCTTTATCTGGTATGCATCGCCCAACGCAGGCACGGCCCCCCGTTCGCAGTCGCCGAACAGGCTCGGCAGGCCGCTTTCACGGGTCAGTTGCCAGGCCCCCGACATGCGCACCTTGCTCATGTCCAGGTGCCGGTTGGCCGGTAGTACGGCCATGATGTAGTTGCCATGCCGGTCATCGAGCATCACCGACTTGGCGACCCGCTCAGCGGGCACGCCAGCCGTGCGGGCCGACTCCAGGCTGGTGGCCGAATGTGGATGGGGAATGATGTCGTAGTCGCAGTTGGCCTTGTCCAGGCGATTCTGCAGGGTCTTTGCCATACGCATGGTGCACCTCCGGTTTCGCCCCCCAATCTTCAATTTTAGGCCGGCTGCCGGCAGCCGGGGCTAAACTTGTTGTATGAGGACGACCGAGGTGACGACAGGTGATCGCCCGCTGCTGGCGCTGGCTGTTGCTGCTGTTGCTGCTTGGCATCACGCCGAGCGGTCAGGCTGCGGCCGGTGAGCAAGCCGTGCTGTTGTTGCCGGTGAGTGTCGCCGGCGCGGCACTGATCCTCCTCGGCATCGCCTTCATGCTCGCCGAAGCCTTCCTGCCCAACTACGGCGTAGTCGGCTTTGCCGGCATCATCGCCTTCGTGGTCGGCGCGCTGTGCCTGATCGACACCGATACCCCCGGCTTCGGCCTCCCGCTGGCCTTGGTCGCTACGCTGGCACTGCTGCTGGTACTGCTGATCGGTGGGGTGCTGGCGATGGCCGTGAAGGCGCGCCGACGGGCGCTGGTAAGCGGCGACGCCGGCCTGCTGGGTAGCCTGGCCACCGTCACCCAGGTGATGGCGGGCAACCCGTTGCGTGGCGTGGTGCTGGCGCAAGGCGAGCAATGGCAAGTGCAATGCGCGACACCGCTGCAAGCCGGCCAGAACGTGCGGGTGACCGCGCGCAATGGCGTGATGCTGGAAGTCAGCGCCGCCGGGCTGGCGGCGCAAGGAGCGTGACCATGTTCATGCAAGGGGGTTTCGGCGCGATAGCAGTCGTTGTGGCGATGCTGTTGCTGTCGGCATTTCGCATCCTGCGCGAATACGAGCGCGGCGTGGTGTTCCAGCTGGGACGCTTCTGGCAGGTGAAGGGGCCGGGGCTGATCCTGTTGATCCCGGTGATCCAGCAAATGGTCCGGGTCGACCTGCGCACCGTGGTGCTGGATGTACCGACGCAGGATGTGATCACCCGCGACAATGTCTCGGTCAAGGTCAACGCCGTGCTGTACTTCCGTGTGCTCGACCCGCAAAAGGCGATCATCCAGGTCGAGGACTTCATGGTGGCGACCAGCCAGTTGGCCCAGACCACCCTGCGCGCGGTGCTCGGCAAGCACGAACTGGATGAATTGCTGGCCGAGCGCGAACAGCTGAATGCGGATATCCGCCAGGTGCTGGATGCGCAGACTGATGCCTGGGGCATCAAGGTGGCCAACGTCGAGATCAAGCACGTCGACCTCAACGAATCGATGGTACGCGCCATCGCCCGCCAGGCCGAGGCCGAGCGCGAACGACGGGCCAAGGTGATCCATGCTGAGGGCGAATTACAGGCGTCGGAAAAGCTGATGCAGGCGGCGCAGATGCTGGGCAAGGAGCCGGGGGCGATGCAGTTGCGCTACATGCAGACGCTGGGCGCGATTGCCGGGGACAAGAGCTCGACCATTGTCTTCCCGTTGCCGGTGGATTTGCTCAAGGGGTTGATGGACCGGCAGGAATAGCGGCAAGGCATTCGTCGGCGAGCCTGCGAATGCCTTGCCTGCGGTGTATCAGAGGGGCGCGCGGCGCAGGGTAGCCAGGAAGGTAGCGGCACCAATGAACAACCCGGCAAACGTGCGGTTCAGACGCTTCTGCTGCTTGGGCGTACGCAGCAGGCGCAGCACCCGCGAGGCCAGGCCGGTGTAGCCCGCCATCACCAGCATGTCCACGCTGATCATGGTTACCGTGATGGCCACATACTGCGGCAACAGCGGCGCATGCGGGTTGAGGAACTGCGGCAGCACCGCCAGCATGAACACCAACGCCTTGGGGTTGCTGACGTTGACCAGGAAACCACGGAACACCAGGCTAAGCGGCTTGCCGATCGGGCGCACGGCGGACTCGTCGCTCATGTCCATCGGCAGGGCCCGCCACTGCTTGTAAGCCAGGTAGACAAGGTAGCCAACGCCGAACCATTTGATGACCTGGAAGGCCGTGGCAGAGGCAGCCAGCACGGCTCCGACACCGGCGGCAATAATGGCGATTTGGACAATCAGGCCCAACTGCAGGCCCAGGGCGTTCCAGTAACCACGCCAGAAGCCATATTGCAGGCCGCTGGACATCGAGGCGATCGCCCCGGCACCGGGTGAAAGGCTGATCACCCAACAGGCGGCAAAGAAGCCCAACCATACTTCCATCGACATCACGCACCTCGCTCGAACATATGTTGCAAAACGTTAAGCTAAGGCGTTGGTGAAAAAATAACCAGTTATTTTTGGGGGCGTTCGCCTTGAGACCTGCATCGTCTATGAGACCGAGCGCCGCCCGCGCGGCGCTCGATCTCACAGGCGCTGAAAGAGTCAAGGCGAACACCCTTCAGTCCTCACCCAATCCAAGCCCCCCGATCAAGACAGCGCCTCAAGCTCCGCCTGCATGCTTTCGAGGGTCTCCAGCGCTTCCATCCAGGCCTCTTCCAGCTCGCCTTCGCGCTGCTTGAGCTTGGTCTGGCGCGCCAGCAGGTCACGCAACTCATCCTTGCGTGCAGCTTCGTACAGACCGCCGTCACCCATGACGGTATCGATCTCGGCCAGTTGCGCGTGCACCTGGTTGAGCTCGCTTTCCAGCTTGTCAGCGGCTTTCTTGTGCGGGGCCAGTTGCTGGCGCAAGGCTGCCGCAGCCTGGCGCTGGGCTTTCTTGTCGGTCTTGTCCGGGTTGACCGGGGCAGCGCTGGCCGGGGCGCTGCGCTGGCGGAACTCGACCAGCCAGCGGCTGTAATCGTCGAGGTCGCCATCGAAGGTATCGACCTTGCCGTCGGCCACCAGCAGGAAATCGTCGGTGGTGCTCTTGAGCAAGTGACGGTCGTGGGATACCACCACCACCGCCCCCTCGAACTCCTGCAGGGCCATGGTCAGCGCCAGGCGCATTTCCAGGTCGAGGTGGTTGGTCGGCTCGTCCAGCAGCAGCAGGTTCGGCCGCTCCCAAGCGATAAGGGCCAGCGCCAGGCGGGCCTTTTCGCCACCGGAGAAATTCACTACCGGCTCGTCGGTGCGGGCACCGTGGAAGTCGAAACCACCCAGAAAGTCGCGCAGGGTCTGTTCGCGCTCGGTGGGGGCAATGCGCTGCAGGTGCAGCAGCGGGCTGGCCTTGTCGTCCAGCGAGTCCAGCTGGTGCTGGGCGAAATAGCCAACGGCCAGGTTTTCGCCACGTACCAGGCGGCCGGACAGCGGTTCGAGCTCGCCGGCCAGGTTCTTGATCAGGGTCGACTTGCCGGCACCGTTGGGGCCGAGCAGGCCGATACGCGCACCCGGTGTGAGCTGCAGCTTGACCTTGTCGAGGATGGCCTTGTCACCATAACCCAGGCGGCCTTCGGACATGCTCAGCAACGGGCTGGAGATTTTCTGCGATTCGCGGAAGACGAAGTCGAACGGCGAATCGACATGCGCCGCAGACAGCTCCTCCATGCGCTCCAGGGCCTTGATCCGGCTTTGAGCCTGGCGGGCCTTGGTGGCTTGCGCCTTGAAGCGGGCGATGTACTTTTCCATGTGCGCGCGCTGCGCCTGCTGCTTCTCGTAGGCTTGCTGCTGTTGCGCCAGGCGTTCGGCACGGGTGCGTTCGAAGGCGCTGTAGCCGCCCTTGTAAAGGTTCAGCTTGCGCTGTTCGACGTGCAGCACATGGTCGACCACGGCATCCAGGAAGTCGCGGTCGTGGGAGATCAGCAACAGCGTGCCGGGGTAGCCCTTGAGCCAGTCTTCAAGCCACAGGATGGCATCCAGGTCCAGGTGGTTGGTGGGCTCGTCGAGCAGCAGCAGGTCGGAAGGGCACATCAATGCCTGGGCCAGGTTCAGGCGCATCCGCCAGCCACCGGAAAAGTCGCCGACGCGGCGATCCATCTGCTCGTTGGTGAAGCCCAGGCCCGCCAGCAACTTGCGCGCACGGGCGTCGGCGGTATAACCGTCGGCGCTTTCCAGCTCACTGTGCAGGCGTGCCAGGGCGGTGCCGTCGTGGGCTTGCTCGGCCACCGCCAGTTCGGCCTGGACCTTGCGCAGGCGCACGTCGCCGTCGAGCACATAGTCCACGGCCAGGCGGTCGAGGGTGTCGACCTCCTGGCGCATGTGGGCAATGCGCCAGTCACCGGGCAGCAGGCAATCGCCGCCATCGGGCGACAGCTCACCGCGCAGCAAGGCGAACAGGCTGGATTTTCCGGCACCGTTGGCGCCGATCAGGCCGGCCTTGTGACCGGCGTGCAGGGTCATCTCGGCGCCATCTAGCAAGCGCTGCGGACCACGCTGTAAAGTGAGGTTGGATAGTCTGATCATGATGGTCGCGGAGTCTACCAGCTTCCTCGGCCCATAGCGCGAGTGGAACCATGCACACCGACCTGTGGAATCACGCCCTGGCCCTGTATACCAAGCCCGGCGTAGAGGCCGCCTGCCTTGACCTGCAGGCGCTGGGTGGCGATGTCTGCCTGCTGCTGTGCGCAACCTGGCTGCAAGCACGTGGGGTAGCGGTGGGGGACGCGCGCGTGCAGGCGCTGCGCGAGGTTGCCCAGCGCTGGCAGCAAGAAGTGGTCACCCCCTTACGCACCTTGCGCCAGCAATGGCGAGCTGCAGCGCAGGATGATGCGCAGCTGGCGACCTTGCGTGATCAGGTCAAGGGGTTGGAGCTGCAGGCCGAGAAGGCCTTGCTGGAGCGCTTGCAGAAACGCTCGCTACAGTGGGCCGCGGACTCGGCTGAGCCCACGGACGATTGGCTGACCCGGCTGGCGCCGGAACAGGCTCGGCACCACGACGCGCTGGGTCGGTTGCGCGTCGCGGCGGCCGCGCTTCAGGACGCCGAAGAAGGTGCCTGAGCCGGGGTGCTGGCAGGTGCCGAAGCGCCTGTCGAAGCTGCCGGAGAAGCTGAGTTGGTCGCAGTGGCCGGGGTGCTGGCGGGCGTAGACGGTTTCGCTTCGGCTGGCTTGCTGGCGGCCGGTTTGGCGGCGGCTGGCTTTGCAGCGGGTTTGGCCGCTGTACGTGCCGGTGCCTTGGCGGCAGCTGGTTTTGCAGCTGGCTTGGCGGCAGCGGCTTTCGCTGGCGCCGGCTTGGCCGCAGCAGTAGCTTTGGCTGCTGGCTTGGCCGCTGGTTTGGCTGAAGCAGCGGCCTTGGCAGCTGGCTTGGCCGCAGGTTTGGCTGAAGCAGCGGCTTTGGCAGCTGGCTTGGCCGCAGGTTTGGCTGCAGCAGCGGCTTTGGTAGCTGGCTTGGCTGCAGGTTTGGCTGCAGCAGCGGCTTTGGCAGCTGGCTTGGCTGCAGGCTTCGCCGCAGCAGCAGTTCTGGCAGCTGGCTTGGCAGCAGGTTTGGCTGCAGCAGCAGTTCTGGCAGCTGGCTTGGCCGCAGGTTTCGCCCCAGCAGTAGCTCTGGTCGCTGGCTTGGCCGCAGCTGGCTTGGTGGTCTTGGCGGCGCGCTGATCAAGCGCCTTGGCAGCTGCTTCGCGAACCTTGCCTACACCCTGGGCCAGTTTCAGGCTGTCCTGAGCATCACGCTTGAGTTGCTGGATATACGCGCGAGTCTGAGTCTGACGTTCCTTGAGGGAATCGAGCAGGTCTTCAAGTTCGCCGATGGCTTTTTGCGCCTTGTTCTGCGCCTTGGCTTTACCTGCCTTGGCCGAATCCTGAAGTTTCAGGCGACCGTTGTGCAGTTTTTCCTGAGCCTTGCCACGCTGCTTTTCCAACTTGGCCAGCAGTTTCTCCGCATCAGCCAGCGCTTGTGAGCAGGCATCTTCCAAGTGTTCGAGCAGGCTGCCCGAAAGTTGCTGGAGCAGGTGCAACGGCGTACTTACTGGCTTCTTCTTGGCCGACATGGTTTACCTCCTGGCTGACGAGATTGCGGCTCATACTATGCTTCTGCTGCTACCGCCGCTAGGGCATGTTGACAGTAATATTTACGCCGCGTTGCATGCCTGGGCAAAGTTGTTATCTTGCAGCTGCATGAAAGTGTAGTTGCAGAATTAATCATTGCTGATATTTGCCAGTTGCCTTGCAACGCATCCCTGTAGGAGCGGCCTTGTGTCGCGATGGGCCGCAAAGCGGCCCCGGCAATATCAGCTTGATGCACAAACCCTGGGGGCGCTTCGCACCCCTATCGCGACACAAGGCCGCTCCTACACGGACTGCGCGCCAGGAGCCGACCATGCCTCGATATCTTGTTTTAGGTTTGTGCCTGCTGGCACCCATCGCCCTGGCGGACAGCGATGAGCACGACCTTGCCTACAGCCTGGGCGCCAGCCTGGGCGAGCGGCTGCGTCAGGACATGCCAGGCCTGCAGCTGGATGCGCTGGTCGAGGGGCTGCGCCAGTCCTACCAGGGCCAACCTTTGAAGCTGGACAAGGCACGCATGCAGGCCGTGCTCCAGCAGCACGAAACACAGGAAGGCGATGCCGCCACGCAAAAGTTGCAGGCTGCCGAAACACGCTTCATGGCCAATGAGCGCGGGCGTTACGGCATGCATGAATTACCGGAAGGTGTGCTGTACAGCGAACTGCAAGCTGGCACTGGCGCGCAGCCGAAACCGGGCGGGAAGGTACAGGTGCGCTATGTAGGCAGGCTGCCGGATGGCTCGGTGTTCGACCAGAACCAGACCCCTCAGTGGTTCAGCCTGGACTCGGTAATCGAAGGCTGGCAAGTGGCATTGCCGCAGATGCACGCTGGCGCCAAATGGCGCCTGGTGATTCCGTCAGCACAAGCCTACGGTGCCGAGGGCGCGGGTGACTTGATTGCACCCTACACGCCACTGGTATTCGAAATCGAGCTGCTGGCGGTTGGCGACTGACGCACGCCCTCAGGCCTCGACCGCACCTTCTTCCTTGTGGGCGTTGTGCAATACCTCGATCAGGCAGTCTTCAAGCTCGAAGCGCTCGTGCAACAGAGCGCCCAACTTGGTCAGCTTCTCGGCGAAACGCTCGGTGTCCTTGCATTCGCCCTTGGCGCAATGATCATTGAACGCCAATGCGATCTGGGTGCTGTCGTTGATCCGCGGGTTGATCTCCTCGGCCAGCTTCAGCGCCTTCTGGTCATCGAACGCCTTGGCCTCACTGACCAGCTGCTCGCAGACTTCGAAATGCCACGCCGAAACGTAGTCGACCAGCAGGCCGCAAAAATCCCCGTTCGTGTCCTTGTCGGCGAAGGCCGGCTTCAAATCGCGCAGTGCGCGGAAAGCCTGCACCAGTTCCTGGCGCTCCTTCAGCCAACGGTCGATCAGATCATGAACCCCACCCCAGCGTTCCTGGGCGTTCTGACAACTATCGAGCATGGCGATCTCTTCCCTTCTGGGTAGATGCCGCTGCACCTCGCGCGACGAAGACGAAGCACAAAGGTGACATCAGCAGGACGGCATCGAGCAGTTGTGTTTTCAGTATGCGTGCTGGGAGATTATTCCCGCACGGCCTGCCCTTCAAGGTACGCAGCAGACTAAGTTCATACAAGTGTTTAATACCCGGTGATATCGCCATTGGTCGCACTAATGGCCCCGCCTTGCGCCAGGTCAGGTTCTTGCCAGGCTGCGGAAACGATACGCCAGCAGGCAGCTCAAGGGCAGCATCGCCAAAAGCAGAAAGGCCAGCAGGCTCCACTCGGGCAGGGTGAGGTCAAGAAAGCTCCAGGTCAGCGAGTGGCAACCCGGGCCACCGAGCAACAGTTGCCGGGCAGCCTCGCCCCAGGATTGCTCGAGCAACCGCCCGATCGGCACGGGGCAGCCATGGCTCGCCCCATCGGCACCCTGCAACCAGACATGCCGTGCGGCCAGCAACGCGCCGGCCAGGGAGCAGCCCAACGTCGCCCGCGCGTAATGCCGGATGCCCTGCCCGCCTGGTGCCTGCAACACCGCCGCCAGGCACAGCAACGCATACACGCCAAGCACCAACCGCTGACTGAGGCACAACGGGCACGGCACCAGCCCGAGCATGTTTTCAAGCTGGAAGGACGCGGCCAGTACCGTCAGTGCGGCCAGGCAGGCAGGAAGAAAAAATGTGCGCAAACGGGCCGGCAGCATGGGCGGGGAAAGTCCGGGGAAAATGTAGTGGCTTGAAACAGTAGAGGAACGACGCGCTTTGTTTCAAGGCGAGACAGTAGCGAGAAGTCGCTGAGTCGCGAAGGATATTTCTACCAGAGCGGTAGGAAACGTCTGAAGAAAAGGACGGCAGATATGACTTACATCAATGGAAAAGCTACCCGCCCCCATGGCCCGCACCTTGGCGCGGGCCATGGGGTAGGTCAGGCGCGTACGCCTTCTGGCAAAGGCAGGGCCAGCAGACGCTCGTCCAGCAGGCCGAGGCCCTCCTGGAATAGCTGGTTGCTGCGTTCGGTCTCGCCCAGGCCGGCAAGCAAGCGGGCCAGCTCGGCACAGGCCTCGGGGTTGCGCTCCATGCGCAGGCTGCTTTCAAGGTAGTCACGCGCCTTGCCCCACAGACGGTTCTGCAGGCTCAGGCGGCCCAGGGTCAGCAGCAGGCTGGCGTCTTGCGCGTGAGCCTTCAACCAGCCTTCGGCGGTTTGCAGTTGGCGTGCAGGGTCGTCACCGCGCACCAGGCCGTACAGGCGTGCCAGGTGGCTTTCGTAGTCTCGCTTGAGGGCCGTGCGCAACACCTGCTCGGCTTCGCTTTCGGCGCCCACCTGGCGCAACTGCTCGGCATAGGCCAGCACCAGTTGCGGCTCCTGGCGCTGGGCCGCAGTCAACTGCTGCCAGGCTCGCTCCAGGGCCTGACGTGCAGCTTGCGCGTCCTCGCCACGGGTCGTCGCCAGGCTCAGGTTCTGGCCCCAGGCGCGTTGCTCCAGCGCCGCCAGCTCGGAAGCCGGCAAAACCTTGCCCTTGCGCAGGTCGGGCAACAGGCGGATCAGTGCCGACCAGTCGCCGCGCTCCAGGTAGAGGCGCTGCAGCAGGCGCAGCACCTGGCTGTTGTGCGGGTGACGTTCCTGCATGGCCAGCAGGGTTTCCAGGGCACCATCACTTTCGCCACGGTCCATCTGCAACTGGGCATGGGTCAGGGCGATGGCCAGTTCAGCTTGCGGTTGGCGCTCCAGGGCACGCTCCAGCAGGTTGTCGCTGTCTTCGGTACGGCCTTGCTCGTTGGCCGCCCGCGCGGCACCCAGGTAGTACAGCAGCGGCTGCCGCTCGGCCTCGGCGGCACGGTGCAGGTGGCGCTGAGCGCTGGCCCAACGGCCCTCGGCGAGGTCCAGCTGGCCCTGTTCGATGGACAGGCGGATACGCCGGCTGCGGTTACGCCGCGACCATGGGTTGACCACGCCACTGGAGGTCAGCACCAGGCCCACCAGGTAACGCAGCAACCACAGCACCGCGACCACGGCCACCAAGCCGGCCAAGGCTGCCCAAAGCCCGGACTGATAGCGGAAGCTGCCATAGGAAACCAGCACATAGCCGCTGTGCTTGGCGACAGCAATGCCCAGCGCCGCTGCGATCACGATCGCCAGCACCGCCAGCAGGTAGACACGCTTCATGGCTTGCCCCCTCCAGCCTCGGCCGGCAGATGACGGCGCTGGATATAGGCCTGCACCGAAGCCAGGCTTTCGCTGAGGTCAGGCGTGACCACCGACACCGGCTGGTCGGCCAGGGCATTGAGGCTGTCGAGCATGGCCTTGCTTTGCGGGTTGTCGGCGTTGAAGTTGGCCAGCAGCACGCTGCGGGCATCGTCCAGCGCCTGGCTGTAGACCTTGGCGTCACCATTGAGCGCCGCCCACTGGGCCTGTTCGATGGTCAGGCTCAGGGCCAGGCGCAGCTGGTTCAGTTGCTGCCCGGCCAACAGCGGCCGCACGTTGTCATCGGCGTTGAAGTCGATCTGGAAGTACTTGGAGATCTCAGCCCACCACTGCGACAGGCGGCTGGCACCATCACCGTCTGAGGTCAGGGCACCCAGGGCATCGGCATTGCTGTCGAATTCGGGCGACTGGGCGCTGAGCTGCTGCACCAGCTCACGCTGCGCGGCCAGCTTCAGGAACAGGCCGGTACGGTCAGGCTGCTGGGTGCTGTTGAGCGTGGCCAGGCTGCGTGCCAGTTGCTCGCGGGCAGCGAAGGCGCCCGGATCGCTTTGCTCGCGCAGGATTTCGTCGGCGCCCTCGACCAGCGCCTTGGCACTGGTGATGTCCTGCAGGGCCGACAGGCGCAGGGTCGCCAGGCGCAACAGGTGCTCGGCCTCGGCCAGGCGCCATTCCTTGCGGCTCTCGCCAAGCACGGTTTCCAGACGCTGGCTGAGACGCTGCTGGTCGCCTTGCAGCTGCGCCACCAGGCGGCGGCGGTCTTCCAGCTCACTGGCTGCCGGCAGGCTGGCCAGCTGCGCGCTGATTTGCTGCTCGCGTTGCTGCAGGGCTTCGGTGCGCTGGTTCAGCGCCTCGAGGTGCTGGCCCTGGTTGAACTCGCTGCCTTGCAGTTGACGCACCTGCCAGACACCCCAGCCACCTACTGCGACCCCGGCCGCGCCCAATAGCAGGGCCAGTGCTGCCAGGCCACTGCCAGAGCGCTTGGCAGGAGGCGGGGCAACGGGGTCCGCCGGCGTCTGTGCCGACGGCTGATCGTTATTGGACAAGACAGTCTCGCTCACGTATCCATCCTTTGCATGGGGGCGCATCGCGTTCAGCTTAGCGCCTTAAGAGGCAGGTGCAGCGCTGCGCTGCACGGCTGCCAGCAAGGCCGTGGCACTGGCGCCACGGCAATCCACAACCTGTTGGGCCCCGGCGGCCCTGGCCTGTTCGGCGACCCGCGGGCTTGGCACGAACAGCGGCAGCTGTGCCAGCTGCGGCCAATCGGCGCCGGCCATTTGCTGCAAGTGTTCAAAACCCTGCCCACTGCTGACCACCAGGCCATTGAGGCGTTCCGCTTCGATGCGGCGCATCAGCGTGCCCGGCGGGTAAGCCGGAAGGCAGCGACGATACAGTTCCAGATAATCGACACTAGCACCTTGCTGTGCAAGACGCTCTGCCAGCAGTTCGCGACCTCCGACGCCACGAACGATCAAGACGCATGGCGCTGCCACCTCCAGCGCCTGGTGCAGGCCAGGCATGGCCAGCAAGGCCTCGCTGTCATCACCACGCGGCGGGAAGCTTACCTCGAGGCCTGCGCCCTGCAGTACTGCGGCGGTGGCCTCGCCCACGGTGAACCAGCCCTGCTGTGGAGGCCGCAGGCCAGCCTCGGCCAGTTGCTCGAGCAACAGCCTGGCGGCCGGTTTGCTGACCACGATGATCGCGGCAAAGCCATGCAGGCTTTCCAGCAGCAGGCGTTGCCGGGCATCCACAGCCACAGGCTCCAGCGCCAGCAACGGCAGGCAGCTACTGCCCACCCCCGCTGCCGCCAGGCATTGCGCCAGCGCCTCGCAGTCCTCGGCAGGCCGGGTCAGCAACAGGCGCCATTCACTCACGGGTGGCCGGCCTCGCCATAGACTTCCTTGAGGATGGCCTCGGCGCCCTGGCCCAGCAGGTCTTCGGCCACTTGTACGCCCAGGCTTTCGGCGGCCGCGCGGGGAGCGCGGGCATCGGCCACCAACAGGGTACCTCCGCTGGGCTGGCCGACCAGGCCACGCAGCCAGAGTTGATCGCCTTCGAGCACCGCGTAGCAGGCGATCGGCACTTGGCAGCCACCATTCAGGTGTTTGTTCAGGGCGCGTTCGGCCACCACCCGGTCGGCGGTATCGACATGGTGCAGTGGCGCCAGCAGGGCGTGGATTTCCTGGTCAGCGCTACGGCATTCGATGCCTACCGCCCCCTGGCCGCCAGCCGGCAGGCTGTCGTCGACGCTGATATTGGCGGTGATACGGTCTTCGAAGCCCAGGCGGATCAGGCCGGCGGCGGCGAGGATGATGGCGTCGTACTCGCCGGCATCCAGCTTGGCCAGGCGGGTGTTGACGTTGCCGCGCAGGAAGCGGATTTGCAGGTCCGGGCGGCGCGCCAGCAACTGCGCCTGGCGCCGCAGGCTGGAGGTGCCGACGATGCTGCCGGCAGGCAATGCTTCGAGGCTGGCGAAACGGTTGGACACGAAGGCATCGCGCGGGTCTTCGCGCTCGCAGATGCAGAACAGGCCCAGGCCTTCGGGGAAGTCCATGGGCACGTCCTTCATCGAGTGCACGGCGATGTCGGCCTCGTTGTCCAGCAGGGCGGTTTCCAGTTCCTTGACGAACAGGCCCTTGCCGCCGATTTTCGCCAGCGGCGCGTCGAGCAGCTTGTCACCACGGCTGACCATGGGCACCAGGGTTACCAGCAGCCCGGGGTGAGCCTGTTCGAGGCGGGCTTTGACGTATTCGGCCTGCCACAGGGCCAAGGCACTTTTACGGGTGGCAATGCGGATTTCGCGAGTGGACATGAAACGCCCCGATCCAGAGAAATGCTGTCGATGATAACAGCATCGCTGGTATCGCTAGCAGATACGGATCAGGATCCTGTACTTGCCTGTACCGGCCCAATCGCCGGCAAGCCAACTCCCACAGGCCCCCTGCAAGGTTCAAGGTTGGCGCTTCACCTGTGGGAGCTGGCTTGCCGGCGATGGGCCGGTGCAGGTTTAGAGGGTCTGCATCATCTTGCGTACACCGGCCACATGGCGCCGGCTGACAGTGAGGGCATCGCCATCCAGGCCCTTGAGGTACAGCTGGAAATGCCCCAGCGGGGTACGCTGCAGGCGTTCGATACGCTCACGGGCGACCAGCGCGTTGCGGTGGATGCGCACGAAGCGTTCGCCGAACTCGTCTTCCAGGGCTTTGAGCGGCTCGTCGAGCAGCACTTCCCCGGCTTCATGGCGCAAGGTCACGTACTTGTGGTCGGCGATGAAATAGATCACCTGGGGCAGCGGGATCAACTCGATCCCTTTGCGCGTGCGGGCACTGATGTGGCTACGCGGGCCGCCACCTTCATTGGCCGGCCGGGTGAGCGCCGCCAACTGGGCGCGGTTGGGTTTTTCGGCCTTGCGCAAGGCATCGCGCAGCGCCTGGCCGTGGAAAGGCTTGGTTACATGGCTGAGGGTACTGTCCTTGAAAGCCTCGGCACCGTATTCATCGTCACCGGTGCAAAACACCACCGCCGGCGGCGCCTCGCGCTCGCACAGGCGAGCAGCAACCTGCAGGCCGTCCAGGCCTGGCATGCCGATGTCCAGCAGGACCACATCGGGCTTGAGGCTTTCGATCAGCGCCAGGGCCTCCTCGCCGTTGGTGGCGCTGGGCTCCAGTACGGTGTAACCCTCCAGTTCGCCGAGCAGCCGGGTGAGCCGTTCACGGTCTTGGGGTTCGTCATCAACGATCAGGACATTCATAATTGCGCTGGATTCCTGAATGAGTCTCGCACAGGTATAGCGTAGACAGGTGTGGTTCGAGCGACACTGCGGTCACGCTCTAGACCGGTGCGATGGCCAAAGATTCACTCGGCTGGCAGATTCACCGCCAGTCCTCTGTCCAACTGTAGACGGTCCGTGGAACACTGCCGTTCATTCCTTGAAATCCTTCAGCGCCGTTTTCCGGGCATTTCTGTCGACCGGCGCCCTGCGGCAGCCAGCCCAACCCTGCTATCATCGGCGCCACTTTTTCGTTCACGCCTGCAATGAGTGAATCCATGAGCACCGACAAGACCAATCAGTCCTGGGGCGGCCGCTTCAGTGAGCCCGTCGACGCATTCGTCGCCCGTTTCACCGCCTCGGTCGACTTCGACAAGCGCCTGTACCGCCACGACATCATGGGTTCGATCGCCCATGCCACCATGCTGGCGCAGGTCGGCGTGCTCAGCGATGCCGAGCGCGATACCATCATTGATGGCCTGAATACCATCCAGGGCGAGATCGAGGCCGGCAACTTCGACTGGCGCGTCGACCTCGAAGACGTGCACATGAACATCGAGGCGCGCCTCACCGACCGCATCGGCATCACCGGCAAGAAGCTGCACACCGGCCGTAGCCGCAACGACCAGGTGGCCACCGACATCCGCCTGTGGCTGCGTGACGAAATCGACCTGATCCTGGCCGAAATCACCCGCCTGCAGCAGGGCCTGCTGGAGCAGGCCGAGCGTGAAGCCGAAACCATCATGCCTGGCTTCACCCACCTGCAGACGGCCCAGCCGGTCACCTTCGGCCACCACCTGCTGGCCTGGTTCGAGATGCTCAGCCGCGACTACGAGCGCCTGGTCGACTGCCGCAAACGCACCAACCGCATGCCCCTGGGCAGCGCCGCACTGGCGGGCACCACCTACCCGATCGACCGTGAACTCACCTGCAAGCTGCTGGGCTTCGAAGCCGTGGCCGGCAACTCGCTGGACGGCGTTTCGGACCGTGACTTCGCTATCGAATTCTGCGCCGCAGCCAGCGTCGCGATGATGCACCTGTCGCGCTTCTCCGAAGAGCTGGTGCTGTGGACCAGCGCGCAGTTCCAGTTCATCGACCTGCCCGACCGCTTCTGCACCGGCAGCTCGATCATGCCGCAGAAAAAGAACCCGGACGTGCCAGAGCTGGTACGCGGCAAGACCGGCCGCGTGTTCGGCGCCCTGACCGGCCTGCTGACCCTGATGAAGGGCCAGCCGCTGGCCTACAACAAGGACAACCAGGAAGACAAGGAACCGCTGTTCGACGCCGCCGACACCCTGCGCGACTCGCTGCGTGCCTTTGCCGACATGATCCCGGCGATCAAGCCCAAGCACGCCATCATGCGTGAAGCGGCCCTGCGCGGTTTCTCGACCGCCACCGACCTGGCCGACTATCTGGTCCGCCGTGGCCTGCCGTTCCGTGACTGCCATGAGATCGTTGGCCACGCGGTGAAGTACGGCGTGGACACCGGCAAGGACCTGGCCGAGATGAGCCTGGACGAACTGCGCCAGTTCAGCGACCAGATCGAGCAGGACGTGTTTGCCGTACTGACCCTGGAAGGGTCGGTGAATGCGCGTGACCACATTGGTGGTACTGCGCCGGCGCAGGTGCGTACTGCCGTTGTTCGTGGCAACGCCCTGCTGGCTTCGCGCCAAGGCTGATCCACTGCCCTGCTGTTGTAGGAGCAGCCTTGCGCTGCTCCTACAAGGATTTGCGCTGGGCCCAGTTAGCGCTTGCCGCTACGAATCATCTCCATGAAGGCCGGCATCGAGGCCTCCTTGTCTGCCAAGATCCGCGCCATGTGCGGGTTCTCGCCCATCAGCTGCAGCAGCGCCTTGGCCTGCGGAAAGTCCGCCAGCAAGTCGATGTTCAGTACCTTCTTGCCCACCGCGTACGCCAGATCGACCGAGAAGCAGAACATCAGGTCTGCCAGCGTCAGTTGCTCACCCGCTACATAAGGGGCAAAACGCCCGTTGCGCTTGAGCGTGGCAAACCCGGCCAGCAAGTCGGCTCGGGCCTTCTCCTTGACCAGCGGTTCCACCGACATGCCAAAGAACGACTCGGCGTAGCAGGTACGGGCTGGCAGTTCGATGTACAGCTCGATTTCCTTCAGCAGCTCGCGCACCTTGGCCTGCCCGAACGCATCGCTCGGCAGCAGCGCCTTGCCGGGCTGGGTCTGCTCGATGTAGTCGAGGATCACGCTGGTTTCGCTGAGGAAGCCGTGTTCTGTTTCCAGTACGGGCACTTTGCCGCGCGGGCTGACTTCCAGCGAGCCTGGGGTCTGGCCACCATAGAAGGTGACTTCCTCGAAGGGCAGGCCTTTTTCCAGCAGGGCCAGCTTGACCATGTTGTAGTAGTTGCTGACCGAGAATCCGTGAAGCTTGAGCATGGGGTAACAGCCTCCAGGCCGTATGGGGATGGCCCGGCTTTTATAGCCCTATCGCATGCCCCTGACCAGTGTCATGCACCCGGTCGATGACCAGGCATTGCCGCCACGGGCATGGCACACTGTGCATCCCATCACAGGAGCACCGCCATGAGCGAGCCAACCGACATCGACAATGACGACGAAGCCTTCGCCGAGGCGACGCTGACCCAGGCCATCGAAAACCAGATTGAAAGCGGCGATCCGGCGGCAGCCAAGGCCACCTTCAACAAACTGAGCCTGGTCGGTTACGAGCGTGAAGACATTCTCAACCTGATGGCCCATGTGCTGGCCTTCGAGGTTGACAACATGCTGAAGGAAGATCGCGAGTTCGACCGCGAGTGGTATGAGAACGCGCTACGAGCGCTGCCAGAGCTGCCACCTGAGATGGATCAAGGCGACGACGAATAACCCGACTACACTCGAAGGTCAGGCACCGTTGAACGGTGCCGTAATCCTTGTCTGGAAGTCAGGAGTCGCCATGCCTTTTACCCCCGATCTGATCGACGAACTGGAAGTACTCGCGCTGTTCAAACACGACAGCAGCCAGGAAGGCATCAAGATAAACAGCAACGCCGCACCTGCCCTGATCGCAGCAGCGCAACGCCTGTATGATAAAGGGCTGACCGATCAACCTGATGGCGGTTATCTGACCAGCCTGGGTCATGACGCCGTAGATAGTGTCCAGCTACTGCAGAACATTCTCAAGGCGCCACAACCGGCCTGAGCCGAGATTGCAAGGGGCTGCGCTGCAGCCCATCGCCGGCAAGCCAGCTCCCACAGGTACTGCGAATGGCCTGAAACCGATGTGACCAGATCCAACTGGTACTGCACATGGTTTGAAGCCAATGCGGTCGGTGTGGGAGCTGGCTTGCCCGCGATGGGCCGCAGCGCGGCCCCCGGTCAGTTGGCCGTTGCCCTGCGCTTTTCCACCAGCCAAGAGCGCCCATACAGGCACACGATGGCCAGCAACGCCACCGCCTGCGCCGACAGCGAGTAGGCATCGGCGTGAATCCCCAGCCAGTCGAACTCGAAGAACGCCACCGGCCGCGTGCCCAGCACCCCGGCTTCCTGCAACGCCTTCACCCCATGACCGGCGAATACCACCGACAGTGCACACAGCAGTGCGGCGTTGATGCTGAAGAACAGCGTCAGTGGCAGCTTGGCCGAGCCGCGCAGAATCACCCAGGCCAGGCCCACCAGCAGCACCAGCGCAGTAGCGCCACCGGCCAGCACCGCCTGATGCCCGGCAGGGCCTGCCTGCAGCCACAGGGTCTCGTAGAACAGGATCACTTCGAACAGTTCACGGTATACCGAGAAGAACGCCAGCACGGCAAAGCCGAAACGCCCGCCGCCGCTGACCAGGCTGCTTTTGATGTAGTCCTTCCAGGCGGCGGCGTGACGGCGGTCGTGCATCCACACGCCGAGCCACAGCACCATCACCGCGGCAAACAGCGCCGTGCAGCCTTCCAGCAGCTCACGCTGGGCACCGCCCACGTCGATCACATAGGCCGCCAGGGCCCAGGTAGCGAAGCCGGCGACCAGCGCCAGGGCCCAGCCGACGTTGACGCTGCGCACAGCCGATTGCTGGCCGGTGTTGCGCAGGAACGCGAGGATCGCCGCCAGCACCAGAATCGCTTCAAGGCCTTCGCGCAGCAGGATCAGCAAACCGGAGATGTAGCTCAACGACCAGCTGAGGCCATCACTGCCCAGCAGCTTGGCAGCCTGGTCGAGCTTGGCCTTGGCTTCGCCAAGACGTTGCTCGGCCTGGGCCACGGGCAACCCGTCCTGCAGCGACTGACGATAAGCCATCAGCGACTTTTCAGTGTCCTTGCGCACTTGGGTATCGACGTTGTCCAGCGAGCTTTCCACCAGTTCGAAGCCCTCCAGGTAGGCAGCCACCGACAGGTCATAGGCCTGGTCGTGGTCACCTGCACGGTAGGCCGCCAGGCTCTTGTCCAAGGTGCTGGAGGTGTATTCGAGCAGCTGCGCCGGGCCGCGTTTTACCTGCGGCGGCTGGGCCCGCTGGGCGCGGAATGCTTCCAGCACCGCAGCGCCTTCATTGGCAGCGACCTCGGCCGGAGTCTGGCGGGCCAGGTCGGCGATGTTCCAGGTCTTGTCGCCTTTGCCGGCTTCCGGCTTGGCGGTGAAGCTGGCGATATAAGCGGCGATATCCCAACGCTGGCGGTCATCCAGTTGGTCGGCAAACGACGGCATCTCGGTGCCGTCGATACCCAGCGCCAGCGTGTTGTACAGGTCGAACAGGCTTAACTGGTCGAGGCGCGAGACATCGCGCAGGTTGGCGGGTGCAGGCTCCAGCCCCACGCCCGCCGGGCCATCACCTGCGCCCGTGTCGCCGTGGCAGATCGAGCAGTTCTGCGCGTAGAGTGCAGCGCCACGCGCCGGGTCCGGGGTGATCACCGGGGCCTGGCTGACCTCGTAGGCCACCGCCAGGCGTGCACCCAGCTGGCGCGCCTGCCTGGCGACTGTCGCGCCATCTTCACGTTGGTCGATGGCTTGGCGCAGCGCCTGGACGCCTTGGCCCAGCGCCGCCTGTTCGGCATGCGCAGGCAGGCCACTGACCAGATCGGCCAGCACCGCGCTGAACTCCTGCTGCTCGCGGTATTCGCTGTCGTCGATCACCTTGCCGTCTTGCACGGTCGGCGGGTAGTCGGCGCCAATGTAGTCCAGCAGGTGCAGGGCCTTGGTGGCCTCGGCAGGGGCTTCTGCCTGCGCCAGGGTGCTGCACAGCGCCAACAACGGGCCTAGCAACCAGGCAAGCAGACGGGTACGGGTATTCATGGCCAGTCTCGAAGGGAATGCGAAAGAGAACATTGTTCACTTCCACTTTGCTTCTCTCAAGGGTGCTGGGCGGATTTCATGAAAAATCCTGGTACAAATCAGATGAAGCGAGGTGGCATCGGGATTGATGGGGGCGTGGCCTGCCAGGGCCTCAATCGCCGGCAAGCCAGCTCCCACAGGTATGCACTTGACTTGAGGGCGATGCGGTCGGTGTGGGAGCTGGCTTGCCGGCGATGGGCCGCACAGCGGCCCCCAGGTACTTCTATTGAAGAACCTTGCTCATTCCGCGCTCCATATCATCGATCAGTGCCTTGGCCATCTCGCTGAGTATCCGCGCCGCGCTCCCGGCAATGCGGTCGTTCTCCATTTCCGCCTCGGTAGTGAGGTGCCGGATACAGCCAAGGAGCACTGACAGTTGGGAGAATGCATGATTGAACGGCACGTTGGCCTGCAGGCGAAACAGGTCAAAGGTTTCCGCGCCAACGGTGGAAGTGTCTCTTGGATCGTTGCTCATCGCTTGCCCCCTTGCCGTACATGCTCGGACAAAGCATTGATCACCGCGCACAGCACGCGAATGTTCATGCCCATGGCGTTGCGCGTGTCACCTGGGTCGGTGCCGAGCAGGACAGTGGTGGTGTGCTCGATACTCAGGGTGAGAGCGCTGGTCAGCCGCTTGCAGTCGTCGATGCTGAGCGAGTCGATGAGTGAGAGATTTGGTGGGTCGAGCAGGAGCAGATCGGTGACGGGTGGGTCGGGGACGAGCTTTTTCATGGCGGAACTCCTGTACAAAAAAGAATTCTGCCCTCCGCATCGTCTCACGGATTTGGGTGGCAGTCGTTACACGGGTTGAGACCCGGGGTACAGGAGACCCGGCCAGACCGAAATCTGCCCGTGCACGACCGCCATAAGCGATGCAACCTGTACCAGCCGGGTGTCTCACGCCCGATCGCCTTGCGAGGCGACCCGAGGACGTTATTCCCAGAGCACATTCCAGCCAAGTCAGCACCTTCCGATAGCGGCCGTAGGATAATTCGACACAGAATCAGAACTGAAGCATTTGGTTGCAAGTTCAGAAATGTCCTACGGCTTTAGGGCCCAGGCAAGGACTTCGCCCTTGATCGCCGGCAAGCCAGCTCCCACACCGACCGCATCGCTCTCAAGCCTAGTGCGGTACCTGTGGGAGCTGGCTTGCTAACGATGAAGCTGCGCCGATGCTACTGGAAATACTGGGTACCAATTCATTCATCGCCGGTAAGTCCATTCCCACTAGCCTGATGAGCAGTTCATCAGGAGAGAGCGCACATGGATCGTCCCCACTCAGACCAGTTAAGGCTCGGCCGATTTTCGGAGACCAGCAGGTTATATCTGCTCACCAGCACAACCTTGGACAGGGTTCCAATGTTCAGTGACTTCCACTGCGCAAGATTGATGGTGGCGGAGTTACGCCAGGCTCAAGAGGAAGGCGATGTCAGGTCATTGGCCTGGGTGGTAATGCCTGACCACTTTCATTGGCTGGTCGAGCTTGGGCCGGCCAGCTTGAGGCGTGTAATGCGCCGGGTTAAATCCCGGAGCACAGTGATGATCAACAGGCA
Organism: Pseudomonas sp. 8_5_2; assembly: GCF_059295255.1. Taxonomy (NCBI): domain Bacteria; kingdom Pseudomonadati; phylum Pseudomonadota; class Gammaproteobacteria; order Pseudomonadales; family Pseudomonadaceae; genus Pseudomonas; species Pseudomonas sp. 8_5_2. The sequence continues at coordinate 182,444 of NZ_CM181238.1, read as the reverse complement.
CACAGGACGAAGTGGGCGGCTCTGGCAGAAGGGCTTTCACGACCGGGCATTGCGCAGGGAGGACGATGTACAAGCGGTGGCTCGGTACATAGTCTTGAACCCAAAGCGGGCGGGGCTGGTTTCAAGGGTTGGCGATTATCCGCATTGGGATGCGATTTGGCTCTGATCATGTGTTGTCTGGGAGTTTCTATCGCCGGCAAGCCAGCTCCCACAGGTATTGCACATGGCTTTACGCCGACGCGGTCGAGGTGGGAGCTGGCTTGCCGGCGATTGGGCCTCAAGGCCTGGCGGCGTCCTTCCAGCCCCCACCCAACGCCAGGAACACCCCAATCTGCCCCAACGCCACCTGGCTATTGGCCGCTGCCAGCTGCGCACGCACATCGGTATAGGTGCGCGTGGCCTGCAAATCCGCCAGGAACGACTCACGCCCGGCCTGGTAATACCGGTGCGTCTGGTCCGCGGCTTCCCTGGCCGACGCCTCCGCCTCGGCCAGCGCATCGCGCCGGTCCAGCAGAGCGCTGTATTGCGCGAGCCGGGTCTGGGTTTCGCGAATGGCATTCAGCACCACACCATCGAAATTCGCCAACGCCGCCTGGGTCGACGCTTGCGCCATGCGGATGCGCGCTCGGGTGCCGTTGGTGGGGATGGTCCAGCTGATCTGCGGGCCGAAGCCCCAGCGGTTGGTCGCCGGTTTGCCAAGGTTCTCCAGAATACCAATGGTGCCGACCTGGGCGCCGATGCTGATGTCCGGGTACAGCGCACCCGTGGCCACGCCGATAGAGGCAGTGGCAGCGGCCAGCTGGCGTTCCGCCTGGCGCACGTCCGGGCGGCGCTTGAGCAGCGCCGCGCCATCGCCCACTGGCACCAGCTGCTTCAGGTGCGGCAGCTCGGCGCAGTCGGCAGTGCCAGCAGGCAACTGATCGACCGGTTTGGCCAGCAAGGCGGCCAGGGTGTACATGCCGGTCTCGCGCTCGGCCTTGAAGCGTGGCAATTCGGCACGCAGCGATTTGAACTGGGTCTGCGAGCGGGTGACCTGGGTTTCGTCGCCACGGCCGGCATCGCGCAGGCGCTGATTGAGCTTCACGCCCTGCTCCTGCAAATCCAGCGACTCACGGGCGATGTGGTACTCCTCATTGGCCGAGCACACCTGGGTATAGGCCCTGACCACGTCCGCAACCAAGGTGATGCGGGCGGTGTCCGCAGCGGCCTGTACCGCGTCGGCATTGGCCTTGGCGGCCTCGGTGCCGCGCTTGAAGGTGCCCCACAGGTCGAACTGGTACGAGGCACTGATGATGGCCTCGCCGATGTTGGCTACCGGCACCTTCTCCGGCTGCAGGAAGGCTTCGCCAGACTCCTGCAGGCGCTGCGCCCCAGCCTTGATACCACCGTTGAATCCGCCCTGGGATTGAGCCACTTCAACCTGGGCGCGGGCCCTGGCGATGTTGGCGGCAGCCACGCGCAGTTCGGTGTTGGCGCTCAAGGCTTGGCGCACCAGTTGGTTCAGCCGTTGATCCTGATACAGCTGCCACCAGTCCTCGGGCACGGGTGCCGACACCACGCTATCGGCATCCTGGCGCAGCGGGCCGTTCAGGTCGCTGCGTTGCACGGCAGCGTCCTTCGGCACCTCATAATCGGGCCCTACCATCATGCAGGCGCCCAGCGACAGGCACAGGCCGGCCAGGATCAGCTGTTTCATGGGCGCTGGCCCTCGATGATCGACACCGTGGCGGTGCGCCCGGCGATCATGCGGAAGTCTTGCGGGACTTCGTCAAAAGCAATGCGCACCGGGATGCGCTGGGCCAGCCGCACCCAGCTGAACGCCGGGTTGACGTTGGGCAGCAGGTTGGCGCCGCTGCTGCGGTCACGGTCTTCGATGCCGGCGGCAAAACTCTGCACATGGCCGCGCAGGCGGGTGTTGTCGCCCATCACGCGGATATCCACGGCGTCGCCGATGTGAATGCCGCCCAGCTTGGTTTCTTCGAAGTAGCCGTCGACGTGGTACGAGGCGCTGTCGACCACCGACAGCACCGGGCGGCCGGCAGTGACGAATTCGTGGTTACGCGGCGCACGGTCGTTGAGGTAACCGTCCACCGGGCTGCGCACCACCGAGCGGTCGAGGTTCAGCTGCGCGGTATCGACCGCCACCTGCGCCTCGCTGACGGCCGAACGGGCACGGGCCTCGCGGGACTGGCTTTCTTCCAGCTGTTCAGCCGCTACCAGGTTGCCCAGCTTGCGGTTGCGCTGTGCCTCGCGAGAAGCCTGGGCCAGGGTTTCCTGGCGTTCGCCAAGGGTAGCCTTGGCCTGGCGCAGGGCCAGGGTGAAGCGGTCCTGGTCGATGGTGAACAGCACGTCGCCGCGCTTGACGGTCTGGTTGTCGCGCACCTCGACCTTCTGGATCAGCCCGGACACATCCGGAGCGATCTGGATCACGTCGGCGCGGATGTGGCCGTCGCGGGTCCAGGGGGCGAACATGTAGTAGCCCACCATCTGCCACACGAGCACGGCGGCGAAGGTCACTACCAGCAAGGTCAGGACCACACGGCCCAGGGTAAGCAATGGTTTTTTCATGGCAGCATCAGGTTTCGGCAAAAGTGGTCCACCGCGCCAAGCAGCACGGCATACAGGGCAACGTTGAATAACGCCCGGTGCCAGACCAGGCGGTAGAAATGCAGGCGCACCAGCACCGCGTGCACCCCCAGGAACAGCAGGTAGGTGCCAAACATCATCACCAGCAGCGTGGGCAGGAACACCCCGCTGATATCGAGTTCACCAATCACAGGGGCGCTCCGTCGAGCCCGGGGGGCAGTTGCGGTTGTTCGGCGGGCTCGAGCATCACCTCCACACCCGGCAGCAGGGCCAGGCGCAGGCCGCTGAGGGCATGCAGCAGGTGGGTGCGGGCATCGCCGCGCTCGTACAACTCGTCCAGGTTCAGCGCCAGCCGCGCGCGTTCCATGTTGCGCAGCAGCGCGGCCGGGGCGTGCAGGCGCTCGCCGGCACGCAGGCAGGCAGCGTAGTGCGCGCCCACTTCCTCGATCACCGTGTTCAGGCGCTCGCGGGCCTGCTGGCCGGCACGCGGCATGTAGGCCAGCAGGTCGAGCAGGTTCAGCCCCACGCGCAGGTCACGCAACGCAACGCCGCTGTCCTGGCCGGTTTGCGACAGGCGCGGCAGGTGCTGCATGAGGCGGTCGAGCATCTGCACACCCACCTGACGGTGCTCGGCCAGGGTGGCTGGCTCGGTCATTTCGACGATGTCGCGCCAGACGAAGCGGGTCATGCGCTTGGCCGCCAGCTCTACGCCGAACGGGCGCATCACCACGGTCCAGATGAAGGCGAACAACAGGCCTACGGGGCCAGCCAGGTTGGAGTTGAGGAAGGTGAAGAAGTCGGCGTCGTAGGCGCCCTGGATGCTGATGAAGGTCGAGGTGTTGACGATGGTCAGCAACGTGCCCAGATAGAAGCGTGGCTGTACAGTCAGCGTGCCGACGCAGATGAACGGCACGGCGAAGGCCAGCACCAGCATCGGAAAGTCGTGCAGGTTGGGTAGCACCAGGAACAGGTACAGGCTGGAGAAGATGACCGACATCAGCGTCCAGAAGAAGAACTTGTAGATCTGCGGTGCCGGGTCGTCCATGGCGGCGAAGAAGCTGCACGATACGGCAGCGAGGATCACCGCACTCGCGCCGTCGTGCCAGCCCAGGCCGATCCACAGGCCGCAGGCGACGACAATCGCCAGTACGGTGGACGCCACCGAGTACAGCATCAGGCCGCGGTCGAAGAACGCGGTCAGGCGGCCCAGGCGCCAGTGCCGGTACACCGCGCGCCAGGGTGTGGCGTCATCGCTGCGCAGGGCGTGTTGCAGGGTGCAGCAGTCTTGCCACAGGTCGGCCCATTCGGTCAGCCGGTACAGGGCGTTGGACAGCAGCAGCTCGGCACGCTGGTCGAGTGCCGCAGCGCCGGGTTGCAAGCGCGCGATCTGCTCGTGCAGGGCAGCCCAGCGGGCCACCGAAGCGCTGTCGGCAGTGCCCTTCAGCCATTCACGGGCGGCGTCCAGTACCGGCCGCAACTGGGCGAACTGCGCCGGGGCACGGCCGTCGAGGGCAACCAGGGCATCGTCGAGGGCGTCGATCACCGGCAGCAGGTGGATCATGCGCCCGCGCAGCTCGCGGGCGTTCTTGAGGGTGTGCGGGCCGGCGCCTTCGTGGCCGAGCTGGCCGATCATCAGCTCCAGCGAGTTGAACGTCGCGACCATCGCCCCGCGCATGCCGCCGACCTTGTCTGCACTGGCTTCACGGGCCAGGTAGGTGTCGCTGTAGCGAATGGCCTCGGTGAACCAGTTACCCGTGGCGCCCACCACCACCGGCGCCAACCGGCGCGGCCAGAAGATGGCCCCGACCACCGCCGCGCAGACGATCCCCAGGCAGATTTCCTGGGCACGCGAGGACGCGACGTCGAACACCGCCAGCGGGTTGTCGACCACCGCCAGGGCGATCATCGGCAAGGTGTAGCCGGCCAGCATCAGCACGTAGTTGTTGGCTGTGCGCAGGTTCAACGAGAGGAACAGCAAGGTGCCAGTCCACAAGGCGATGGCAATGCTCAGCAGCAGTGGCGATTGCACCAGCGGCGGCACCAGGAAGATCGCCCCGGCGGCGCCGAGCAGCGTGCCCAGCGCGCGATACAAGGCCTTGGAGCTGGTCGGCCCGACGAACGGGCTGGAGACGATGTACACCGTGGCCATGGCCCAGTAAGGCCGTGGCAGCTGCAAGAGCAAGGCGATGTACAGGGCAATCATCGACGCGGCAAACGTACGCACGCCGTAGAACCAGTCACGGGCCGGCGGTACCGAGCTGAAGAAACCGTTCATGCCGCCCCGCCAGCGCTGCCCAGGCCGGCAGCTTCGAAGGCTCGCAGTACACGCAAGGCGGCTTCGAGGTCGGCCTGGTCGATGCCATGCAGCACCTCGCGGCGCAGGCGCACCAGCTCGGCTTCGATGGCTTCGGCCAAGGCACGGCCCTGGTCGGTCAGGCTCAGAGCCTTGGCGCGACGGTCGAGCGGGTCTTCGCTGCGGCATACCAGGCCGGCCTTGCACAGTTGGTCGAGCAGGCGCACCAGCGACGGGCTTTCCAGGCCGGCAGCCTGGGCCACGGCCACCTGGTGCACGCCATCGCCCAGGCGCACGATCATCAGCAAGGGTGCCGCGCAGGCTTCGGAAATGCCGTAGCCCGTCAGGGCGGTATGGCAGATGCGCCGCCAATGGCGGGCGGCAACCACCATGCCGCTGCTGACTTGCAGGCGCAGGAGATCAAGGGGCATGAAAGGAACCAAGGATATTCATAGTTTGCTAACTATCAATATACGCCTGCCCCACCCCCTGTCGTCAACAGGGGGTGACGGGGGGTATGGATGAATTGTTGTTCATGCTGGGGGTTTAGCACTGCCTGTTCGGGCCTCTTCGCGGGTGAACCCGCTCCCACAGGTACTCCACAAATTCTGAGGTTTGTGGTTTTCATCTGGGAGCGGGTTCACCCGCGAAGAGGACGGCACAGGCGACACAAAACTCAGGGCTGAATCTGGTCTTCCAGCTTCATGGTCAAGGCCAATGTGCTGCCCATCTGCACCGCCCGGTCACGCCACTCCTGGTATCGCATCGCGTCACGGCTGCTGAAATGCACCGCCAGCTCTTCGGCCGCCTGCACCACCCCTGCCGCTGCCGCCAGCTCCAGCCAGTACAGCGCAGCCTTCAGGTCGGCCTCCACATACAGCCCATGCATCAACCGGTAACCCACTTCAAAGCGGCACCGCGCCTCGCCCCGCTCGGCCCCACGCATGAACCACTGGTAGGCCTGCACCAGGTCGACCTGCCAGTCCAGATCGCCATCGCACACCTCCTCCTCGTACAAGTCACCCAAGGCCGCGGCGGCATGTAGCATGCCCCGCTCGAAGGCCTGGCGGTAACACTCCGCCGCCTGCACATAGGAGGCGTCGATGCCTTTGCCGAAGTAGTGCTGCTGCCCAAGGTTGAACCACGCCGCAGCATTACCTTGCAGCGCCGCCATGCGCAGCAGGTGCCCGGCCAGCAGGGTGTCGGCGCGCCAGTACTTGCCGTTGAGCCAGATCCAGCCAAGGTCGTTCAGCGCGGCTACGCTGCCTTGCAACGCCTGACGGCGCAGGTCGGCATACACCGCCTGCAGGTCGCTGGCTTCGTCCAGGCGGTTGACCAACAGTGACCGCTGGCTGGGCAAGCCCACCCCGGCAAACAGCCGCTGTCGTCTCCCGACAGGGGCCGGAGGGGCGATGACCCGCTCGGGCAGAAGGCGGGCAAGCAGCGAATGGATATTGCTGGCAGCAGACATGTTCATCCTCATTGAACGACGCACAACCCCAACCTTCGGCTGTGATGAGGCGTGATTCTGCGTGATGTCACGTCAAAACCTGTCGCGAACGATTCGGCACGAGGCAACCAAATGCGACTTCCTTGATCTGAGCAGGCTGTGGCCAATTGCCATGCCCCTCGCGTGCCGCCATCCTATTGCGGCAAGCCTAGACAAGGACGTTACATTTTGCCGTTCGCCACAACCCGCGCCACCCTCAGCCGTCAGTGGGCGCTGCTGCGCCAGCTGCCCAGCCGCTCCCCAGGCATTACCAGCGCCGAATTGGTATGGCGCCTGCGTGATGTGGGCTTCTCTGTCAGCAAGCGTACGGTCGAGCGAGACCTCAATGAGCTGTCGCTGATTTTTCCGCTGGAACGCAATGACAAGAGCATCCCGTTCGGCTGGCACTGGTCGGCCAGCGCGGTCGGCGAGTTGCGCAGCAATTTCGACTTGCTGACGTATCTGCGCGGTGATGCGTTGCAGCCAACCCAGGGTGAAGGGGTGGAGCTGGTGGCACGCATCAGCGATGCACTGGCGCGGCAGCTGCGGGATACGCCGCTGAGTGGCGACATGCAGTTGACGGCGCTGGAGCATGGGCATCGGTTGCGCGCCACGGTGAGCGACGGCTGGCCGTTGCGTTGGTGGCTGTTGAGCCATGGGGATGGGGTGGTGGTGGAGCAGCCTGGCCCGTTGCGGGAAGAGATTGGCAAGATCCTGAGCAATGCGGCGGCGCAGTACCTTAGTTGATGACCTGTACTGGCCCTCACCAGGATTGGCGGCGCCGAGAATCAGATCAAGCCGCCCTGCTCGTCTTCATCGATAAGGTTGTTGAGGCTGCTGAGCGCCTTTCGCGCCGTTGAACGGTTGAGCAATTTGGCCTGCGCACCGGCAGGCAGGTCGGTGATCTTGAATACGCCCTTGGCGGTCAGCACATCGATCAGGTCCTCGAGCACGCGGATCATGTCCAGGTCACTTTGCTTGAGCTGATTAAGGCTGTTTTCCACCACATCATCGGCAAACCATTCCTGGATATCGGCATGGTCGGCGGGGAGCATTTCGGTGAATTCGTCAAAAGCGGCTGCTTCTACTCGCTGCAACTGGCCGGTGGCGTCGCGTTGCACGTAGAACATGGCGGTGTCCCTCGTCACGTTGGTTCCTTGTTGGTAGACAGCAGCATAGGCAAAGATCGCCGGCCGCGCAGGGCCGGCGCCAGAGTATGCGCTGTCGGAAGAAGGCAGAAAAGAGCCTGCGTAGCGCCCGCCTGGCTGACGCGATCCATTGTAGGAGCGGCCTTGCGTCGCGAAAGGGCTGCGGAGCAGCCCCGGCGATTTCGGCTTTGATGCTGAAACCCTGGGGCCGCCTTGCGGCCCTTTCGCGACACAAGGCCGCTCCTACAGGGCCGCGCCTGTCAGGCGCGGCCAGTTACCGCATCAGTTGTCCTTGTTGTGGATGATGATGGTCGGGTCAGCACCGCTGATCAACGAGTTGATCGTGGTGTTGGACCAGTTCACACCTTCCAGCTTGATGGTCACGTCGGCGTTGGCAATGCCACCGTCGGCGTTGAGCTTGCCTTCGCTGCTGACCTGCAACGTCGTCGTGCCTTCCACCGTGGTGAGTTTCAGGTAGTTGTCGATAGTGCTGCCCTTCTCGCCTTGCAGCAGGTCGCTAAGATCGATCTTGTCTTTCTCGGCAACCTTGAAGTCCTTGATCACATCGTTACCGAAATCACCGGCCTTCCACACGAAGGTGTCGGCACCGCTGCCACCGATCAGGATGTCATTGCCCTGGCCCCCGATCAGGGTGTCATTGCCAGAACCACCGAGCAGGATGTCGTTACCCTTGCCACCGTCGAGCGTGTCATCACCACCTTGACCGAAGAGGATGTCGTTGCCATTGCCGCCCGACAGGAAGTCTTTGGCGTCATTGGCACCGGAGATATCAAATTCGTTGTAGTGCTCGGTGACGTACTGGTGAACGTTGCTGGTAGTAATGCTGCCGACATCAACATTGCTCTTTTGCGCGACATATTCCTGAAGGGCCTGGTAGCCCTCGCTGGCGATGCCGTTGAGGGTGATCAGGTCGCCGAAGATGATGTCGTTGCCGTTGCCACCATCGACAGTATCCGTGCCCGGCAAGGTTGCCTCGGAATGCCCGAGAATCGCGGCGGCGAGCTTGGATGGGTCGATATTGACTTGCGGTTTGCCAGCGGTGTCATAGGCCTTGAGATCGTTCAGGCTTATATCACTGTTGAGGCCGATCGCCACTACCTTGCTCAGACCCGTATCTTTATCGCCCAGCAGGGCAAAGCTTGCCGTTGACCCTGACGCCGCTTCTGCCCAGTTGTCCTTGGTGCCTTTGCCAGACCCGTCCAGGCTGGACAGCTCGTAAGTGCCATCACCCTGGGCATGAATGGTTCCGACCGTTCGAGTGGATTCAAGATACGTGGTGCCGAAGAAGGATCCATAAGTCAGTACTTTCAGAACGCCGCTACTGCTGATCTCGACCTTGTGAGTCGCATCGACCATAGCACTGTAGGTATCACCCACCTTGTACTTATTGACGTTTACAACGTCATCCAGGTACAGGCCATTGCTCCACAGACGAGGGTTGATGGACTCGCCGCTCTGATAGTAGGTCGGCTTGCCGTCGGTGATGAAGTAGGTCAGGTTCTCCGCGTTGGTATTACTGGTAGCGACGGTACTCTTGAAGAAGTTGGCCGCCGTCTTGAACGCATCCTCATAGTTGGTACCACCACCGCCGGTATCACCCACCATCGAGTTCAGGACCGCTTGAAGGTTCTTCAAGGCGTCGGGGTCGGCAAGGTTAACGGTGACGTTCTTGTTAACTTGGGTATCGAAGTCGAGCAGGAGGATATTCACCGTCCCGGAGATATCGGAGCCCAAGCTTGCTTTCAAGGTTTTGAACACAGCCGCCAATTGAGTCTTGGCTGCGGCGATCGAGTCGTCGCTCATGCTGCCAGAACTGTCTACCAGGAAGGCAATGTTGTAGTTCTTGCCCTGAACCACGTTCAAGCCACCCACGTCGGCGACGATGATGTCGTTGCCCTCGGTGCCGGTGAGCGTGTCGTTGCCCGAAGTGCCTACCGCCGCCTTGTAAGTCGCGCCGTAGACAGTCACCGGAATCTTGCCGGTAATGCTGTCGGAACCGCCCAGGCTTTCGGTCGCAGTCGAGGTGACCGTGATGTCGAACGAGCCTTTGTAGTACGAAGGCGGGGTAAGTGTCAGGCCGCTGAGCTTCCAGCCAGTCACGTCCACTGGCGTGCCACCAACCGTCACGGTATGGCCCGCGCCATCGCTCAGCACAGTACCTTTCGGAATACCGCTCAGGGTCACGTTAAGGGTTTCGGAGCCATCGGTATCGGTCAGGCCGGTGGAAATACCCACCAGTTTCACCGAACCACCTTCCGGCCCTTCGTTGAGTTTGTAGCCGTCGTAGTAGCTCTGGCCATTCACGGTGTGCAGGTCGGACACGCCCAGGCCGGCGTTGGCCATGGCGGTCACGTTCTGGTACATCTTGATGTTCGAGCTGCTCAGGTCCACGGCAGCACCCGAGCCTGACTGGATGTTCAGGTCGTAGCTGCCCGGGCCCGACTGGTTGGCATGGTAGACCTCGATCGGGTAGTAGCCGCTGGTGTTCGGGGTGAAGGTACCCGAAACCTGGCCACCAGCACCCCAGGTGGCCGTGACCACGGTCTTGCCGCCAATGGTGACCACGAAGCTGTCGTCGGCGCTGCCGCTGAAGGTATAGGTCTTGCCGGCTTCCAGATAGATAAGCCCCGACGTTTTCGAACCGGTGCCGGCGGTGACGCTGGCATCGGACTGCACGTTGGTGGTGGTAGTGCTGGAGTTGGCATTGCCGGAGTTGGCAAAGACCGTCTTCAGATCGTCGCCGGTAATGCCGTTACCGCCAGTACCCAGGCCCTTGAGGGTGTTCCACACTTCCTTGGTCAGGCCTTTGGACTCGATATCGGCACTGCCGAAGCTCAAGGTCGGTTTGTCGGCGACCGGGCTGATGTCGACCTTCATGGTCACTTCAGTGCCCAGGTTGGTGCCATCGTTCGGCTTGAACTTGAACTGCGCGTAGTCGGCCTGCTGGTTGCCCACGCCGCTGCCACCGTAGTTGTCCGTCCCCGACTGGTTGAGCAAAGGCACGAACTTCAGGTTCTTGGCAGTAATGTCCGCCTGGCTGACCACCTGGCCAACGGTCACGTCCACCCATGCAGTGCCATTGAAGAACTTCAGGCTGCCGGCGACCGGGATCGAGGTAATGGTCACGGACAGGCCGTTGTTGCCATCGGCATCGGTGACTTTGAAGTCGCTCCAGCCGAACACGTAATCGGTGTCCTCCACGCCAGACACTGCACCGCCAGGCGAAACCGGCAGGTGGTCGTTGTCGAGGATGGCCGTGGTCACGCTCGACTTGCTGCTGTCGACCTGCAGGTTCTCGAAGTTGCCACCGGTGGCCGTTTCGATCTTGACCACGAAATTCTCGGTGCCTTCGACTCGACTGTCGTCAATGGTACCGATAGTGAAGGTGGTGCCAGTGCTGTTGGCCGGGATCTTCACGGTGGTCACGCCGGTGAAGTCCTCACCGTTTTTGGCGGTGCCGCTGTAGCTGAGGGTGACAGTCACTTCAGCCTTGGATTCATGGGTAAGGGTCAGCGTGTAGCTACCGGTTTCGCCTTCGGTCAGCGAAGTGGTGCCATTGATGCTCACCTTGGCAACATCGCCCTGGCCGCTTGGCTCGTCGCTGACGGTAGTGCTGACACTGTTGGTGCCGGTCACCAGGTTCTCGAACACCTTGTCGCCAGCAACAGCGATGCCGGTGATCGACTTGGTGATGGTGTTTTGCCCACCGGTGTACACATCATCCGGAGCATTGATGAAGGCCGTGCCCGAGGCTGAACCTGCCGGGATGGTCAAGGTGGTGCCACCGGTCAGGGTGACGGTTACGCCGCCGTGGCCAGTGACTGGCAGCTTGGTGTCTTCGCTGATCAGGGTGACGGTGTAGGTGATCTTGCCGCCTTCGACCACAGCGGTGTTGTCTACCGACAGTACCGCGGTGACCTTGCTGAGGGTGTCCGAGACCTGCACGGTGGCCGGGTCGCCGATGACCAGGTTTTCCAGTGCTGGGCCCGGGACAGTGGCGCCATCGATGCTGACGGTGATCTTGCCGTTGTCGATGAACACGTCATCGCCCTGCGCAGGCGCAGAGATGGTCTTGGTGGTTTCGCCGGCTTTGAACACCAACACTTCGCCGGTGCTCAGCGTGACGGTCAGCGGCTTGTCGATGACCTTGTTCAGGCTAACAGTGAAGGTCGGCGCAGTGGCTTCGTTCACCGAGGCCACGACTGGCGTGATGCTGACCTTGACCAGGTTGCCGGCGCCATTCGGGTCATCGCTGACCGTGGTGGTGACCGGTTTCGGATCGGCTACCAGGCTCTCGAACTTCAGGTCACCGATGACAGCGATGTCGGTGATGGCCTTGGTGATCGATGGCTGGCCGCCTACGTACAGGTCGTTCGGCGCCGTGACGAAGGCAGTGCCGGTAGCGGAGCCTGCCGGGATGGTCACGGTGGTGCCACCGGTCAGGGTGACGGTTACGCCGCCGTGGCCAGTGACTGGCAGCTTGGTGTCTTCGCTGATCAGGGTCACGGTGTAGGTGATCTTGCCGCCTTCGACCACAGCGGTGTTGTCGACCGACAGTACCGCGGTGACCTTGCTGAGGGTGTCCGAGACCTGAACGGTGGCCGGGTCGCCGATCACCAGGTTTTCCAGCGCTGGGCCCGGGACAGTGGCGCCATCGATGCTGACGGTGATCTTGCCGTTGTCGATGAACACGTCATCGCCCTGCGCAGGCGCAGAGATGGTCTTGGTGGTTTCGCCGGCTTTGAACACCAACACTTCGCCGGTGCTCAGCGTGACGGTCAGCGGCTTGTCGATGACCTTGTCCAGGCTAACAGTGAAGGTCGGCGCAGTGGCTTCGTTCACCGAGGCCACGACTGGCGTGATGCTGACCTTGACCAGGTTGCCGGCGCCATTCGGGTCATCGCTGACCGTGGTGGTGACCGGTTTCGGATCGGCTACCAGGTTCTCGAACTTCAGGTCACCGGTGACAGCGATGTCGGTGATGGCCTTGGTGATCGATGGCTGGCCGCCTACGTACAGGTCGTTCGGCGCCGTGACGAAGGCAGTGCCGGTAGCGGAGCCTGCCGGGATGGTCACGGTGGTGCCACCGGTCAGGGTGACGGTTACGCCGCCGTGGCCAGTGACTGGCAGCTTGGTGTCTTCGCTGATCAGGGTGACGGTGTAGGTGATCTTGCCGCCTTCGACCACAGCGGTGTTGTCTACCGACAGTACCGCGGTGACCTTGCTGAGGGTGTCCGAGACCTGCACGGTGGCCGGGTCGCCGATGACCAGGTTTTCCAGCGCTGGGCCCGGGACAGTGGCACCATCGATGCTGACGGTGATCTTGCCGTTGTCGATGAACACGTCATCGCCCTGCGCAGGCGCAGAGATGGTCTTGGTGGTTTCGCCGGCTTTGAACACCAACACTTCGCCGGTGCTCAGCGTGACGGTCAGCGGCTTGTCGATGACCTTGTTCAGGCTAACAGTGAAGGTCGGCGCAGTGGCTTCGTTCACCGAGGCCACGACTGGCGTGATGCTGACCTTGATCAGGTTGCCGGCGCCATTCGGGTCATCGCTGACCGTGGTGGTGACCGGTTTCGGATCGGCTATCAGGTTCTCGAACTTCAGGTCACCGGTGACAGCGATGTCGGTGATGGCCTTGGTGATCGATGGCTGGCCGCCTACGTACAGGTCGTTCGGCGCCGTGACGAAGGCAGTGCCGGTAGCGGAGCCTGCCGGGATGGTCACGGTGGTGCCACCGGTCAGGGTGACGGTTACGCCGCCGTGGCCAGTGACTGGCAGCTTGCTGTCTTCGCTGATCAGGGTGACGGTGTAGGTGATCTTGCCGCCTTCGACCACGGCGGTGTTATCCACCGACAGCACGGCCGTGACCTTGCTGAGGGTGTCCGTGACCTGCACGGTAGCCGGGTCGCCGATGACCAGGTTTTCCAGTGCTGGGCCTGGGACGGAGGCACCATCGATGCTGACGGTGATCTTGCCCTTGTCGATGAACACGTCATCGCCCTGCGCAGGCGCAGAGATGGTCTTGGTGGTTTCGCCTGCGGCAAAGACCACGGTCTCACCGGTGCTCAGCAGCACGGTCAGTGGTTTGTCGATGGCCTGGTTCAAGGTAACGGTGAAGGTCGGCGCAGTGGCTTCGTTCACCGAGTCCACGACTGGCGTGATGCTGACCTTGACCAGGTTGCCGGTACCGTTCGGGTCATCGCTGACCGTGGTGGTGACCGGGGTCGTGTCAGGCACCAGGTTTTCGAACTTCTCGGTACCCGCTACCGAAATATCGGTAATCGCCTTGGTGATGGCGTCCTGACCGCCTACATACAGGTCGTTCGGCGCATCGATGGACACGGTGCCGGTGGCGGAACCTGGGTTGATGACGACCTGAGTACCACCAGTCAAGGTCACGGTGATGCCACCGTGGCCAGTCACTGGCAAGTTGGTGTCTTCACTCACCAAGGTCACGGTGTAAGTGATCTTGCCGCCTTCGACCACAGCGGTGTTGTCTACCGACAGTACCGCGTTGACCTTGCTGAGGGTGTCCGAGACCTGCACGGTGGCAGGGTCGCCGATGACCAGGTTTTCCAGCGCTGGGCCCGGGACGGAGGCACCATCGATGCTGACGGTGATCTTGCCGTTGTCGATGAACACGTCATCGCCCTGCGCAGGCGCAGAGATGGTCTTGGTGGTTTCGCCTGCGGCAAAGACCACGGTCTCACCGGTGCTCAGCAGCACGGTCAGTGGTTTGTCGATGGCCTGGTTCAAGGTAACGGTGAAGGTCGGCGCAGTGGCTTCGTTCACCGAGTCCACGACTGGCGTGATGCTGACCTTGACCAGGTTGCCGGTACCGTTCGGGTCATCGCTGACCGTGGTGGTGACCGGGGTCGTGTCAGGCACCAGGTTTTCGAACTTCTCGGTACCCGCTACCGAAATATCGGTAATCGCCTTGGTGATGGCGTCCTGACCGCCTACATACAGGTCGTTCGGCGCATCGATGGACACGGTGCCGGTGGCGGAACCTGGGTTGATGACGACCTGAGTACCACCAGTCAAGGTCACGGTGATGCCACCGTGGCCAGTCACTGGCAAGTTGGTGTCTTCACTCACCAAGGTCACGGTGTAAGTGATCTTGCCGCCTTCGACCACAGCGGTGTTATCCACCGACAGCACGGCCGTGACCTTGCTGAGGGTGTCCGAGACCTGAACGGTGGCCGGGTCGCCGATCACCAGGTTTTCCAGCGCTGGGCCCGGGACGGAGGCACCATCGATGCTGACGGTGATCTTGCCGTTGTCGATGAACACGTCATCGCCCTGCGCAGGCGCAGAGATGGTCTTGGTGGTTTCGCCTGCGGCAAAGACCACGGTCTCACCGGTGCTCAGCAGCACGGTCAGTGGTTTGTCGATGGCCTGGTTCAAGGTAACGGTGAAGGTCGGCGCAGTGGCTTCGTTCACCGAGTCCACGACTGGCGTGATGCTGACCTTGACCAGGTTGCCGGTACCGTTCGGGTCATCGCTGACCGTGGTGGTGACCGGGGTCGTGTCAGGCACCAGGTTTTCGAACTTCTCGGTACCCGCTACCGAAATATCGGTAATCGCCTTGGTGATGGCGTCCTGACCGCCTACATACAGGTCGTTCGGCGCATCGATGGACACGGTGCCGGTGGCGGAACCTGGGTTGATGACGACCTGAGTACCACCAGTCAAGGTCACGGTGATGCCACCGTGGCCAGTCACTGGCAAGTTGGTGTCTTCACTCACCAAGGTCACGGTGTAAGTGATCTTGCCGCCTTCGACCACAGCGGTGTTATCCACCGACAGCACGGCCGTGACCTTGCTGAGGGTGTCCGAGACCTGAACGGTGGCCGGGTCGCCGATCACCAGGTTTTCCAGCGCTGGGCCCGGGACGGAGGCACCATCGATGCTGACGGTGATCTTGCCTTCGTCCTTGAACACGTCCTCGCCCTGCGCTGGTGCAGCGTAGGACTTGGTGGTCTCGCCTGCCGCGAAGGTCAGGGTGGCACCGGTGCTCAGGGTGACGGTGAACGGCTTGTCCAGCGCCTTGTTCAGGCTGATGGTGAAGGTCGGTTCGGTGGCCTCGTTCACGGATATCTGATCGGCCACGATGGTGACCTTGACCAGGTCGCCTTCATTTTCGCCGCCTGGGTTACCTGGGGTACCCGGTTCGTCGGTTACTACGGTGCTGACTTTGGTGCTGCCCAGCTCCAGCTGTTCGAACTGGTCGACGCCTTTGCCGGCGACGTCAGTAAGACCCTGGGTGATGGTCACCGGGTCGTTGACGTAGACGTTGTCCGGCGCAGTCACGGTGGTGCTGCCGACCGATTCACCGGCCTTGATGGTCACGGTGGTGCCATCGGTCAGGGTGAAGGTCAGGCCCTTGTGATTGGTGACTGGCAGGGTCGGGTCTGCGCTGACCAGGGTCACGGTATAGGTGATCTTGCCGCCTTCGGTGACCGTGGTGTTATCCACCGTGAGTTCGGCAGTGACCGGGCTCTGCGTATCGGTGACGGCCACGGTCGCCGCCTTGCCGATCTCCAGGTTTTCCAGTTGCTCACCGACCACCTCAGCCTTGCTGATGCTGACGGTGATCTTGCCCTCGTCCTTGAACACATCCTCGCCCTGCGCTGGTGCAGCGTAGGACTTGGTGGTCTCGCCTGCCGCGAAGGTCAGGGTTGCACCGGTGCTCAGGGTGACGGTGAACGGCTTGTCCAGCGCCTTGTTCAGGCTGATGGTGAAGGTCGGTTCAGTAGCTTCGTTGACCGAAACCTGATCGGCGACGATGGTGACCTTGACCAGATCGCCTTCGTTTTCACCGCCTGGGTTGCCTGGGGTACCCGGCTCGTCAGTGACAGTGGTGCTGACTTTGGTGCTGCCCAGTTCCAGTTGCTCGAACTGGTCGGCGCCCTTGCCCGAGACGTCGGTCAGACTCTGGGTGATGGTCACCGGATCGTTGACGTAGACGTTGTCTGGTGCGCTGACAGTAACCGAACCAGTAGCTTCGCCGGCTTTGATGGTTACAGTGGTGCCATCGGTCAGGGTGAAAGTCAGGCCCTTGTGATTGGTAACCGGCAGGGTTGGATCTGCGCTGACCAGGGTCACGGTGTAGGTGATCTTGCCGCCTTCGGTCACGGTGGTGTTATCCACCGTGAGTTCGGCAGTGACCGGGCTCTGGGTATCGGTGACGGCCACGGTCGCCGCCTTGCCGATCTCCAGGTTTTCCAGTTGTTCGCCGACCACTTCAGCTTTAGTGATGCTGACGGTGATCTTGCCTTCGTCCTTGAACACGTCCTCGCCCTGCGCTGGTGCAGCGTAGGACTTGGTGGTCTCGCCTGCCGCGAAGGTCAGGGTTGCACCGGTGCTCAGGGTGACGGTGAACGGCTTGTCCAACGCCTTGTTCAGGCTGATGGTGAAGGTCGGTTCAGTAGCTTCGTTGACCGACAGCTGGTCGGCGACGATGGTGACCTTGACCAGGTCGCCTTCGTTCTCGCCGCCTGGGTTACCTGGGGTACCCGGTTCATCGGTTACTACGGTGCTGACTTTGGTGCTGCCCAGCTCCAACTGCTCGAACTGATCGGCGCCTTTGCCGGCGACGTCGGTCAGCCCCTGAGTGATGGTCCCCGGATCGTTGACATAGACGTTGTCTGGAGCAGCCACAGTCGTGCTGCCGACCGACTCACCGGCCTTGATGGTCACGGTGGTGCCATCGGTCAGTGTGAAGGTCAGGCCTTTGTGATTGGTGACTGGCAGGGTCGGGTCTGCGCTGACCAGAGTCACGGTATAGGTGATCTTGCCGCCTTCGGTCACGGTGGTGTTATCCACCGTGAGTTCGGCAGTGACCGGGCTCTGCGTGTCAGTGACGGCCACGGTCGCGGCTTTGCCGATCTCCAGATTTTCCAGTTGCTCGCCGACCACTTCAGCTTTAGTGATGCTGACGGTGATCTTGCCTTCGTCCTTGAACACGTCCTCGCCCTGCGCTGGTGCAGCGTAGGACTTGGTGGTCTCGCCGGCCGCGAAGGTCAGGGTCGCACCGGTGCTCAGGGTCACGGTGAACGGCTTGTCCAGCGCCTTGTTCAGGCTGATGGTGAAGGTCGGTTCAGTAGCTTCGTTGACCGAGACCTGGTCGGCGGTGATGGTGACCTTGACCAGGTCACCTTCATTTTCGCCGTCTGGGTTACCTGGGGTACCCGGTTCGTCGGTTACTACGGTGCTGACTTTGGTGCTGCCCAGCTCCAGTTGCTCGAACTGGTCGGCGCCCTTGCCCGAGACGTCGGTCAGACTCTGGGTGATGGTCACCGGATCGTTGACGTAGACGTTGTCTGGTGCGCTGACAGTAACCGAACCAGTAGCTTCGCCGGCTTTGATGGTTACAGTGGTGCCATCGGTCAGGGTGAAAGTCAGGCCCTTGTGATTGGTAACCGGCAGGGTTGGATCTGCGCTGACCAGGGTCACGGTGTAGGTGATCTTGCCGCCTTCGGTGACGGTGGTGTTATCCACAGTGAGTTCGGCAGTGACCGGGCTCTGCGTATCGGTGACGGCCACGGTCGCGGCTTTGCCGATCTGCAGGTTTTCCAGCTGCTCACCGACCACCTCAGCTTTAGTGATGCTGACGGTGATCTTGCCTTCGTCCTTGAACACGTCCTCGCCCTGCGCTGGTGCAGCGTAGGACTTGGTGGTCTCGCCTGCCGCGAAGGTCAGGGTGGCACCGGTGCTCAGGGTCACGGTGAACGGTTTGTCCAACGCCTTGTTCAGGCTGATGGTGAAGGTCGGCTCGGTGGCCTCGTTCACGGATACCTGATCGGCCACGATGGTGACCTTGACCAGATCGCCTTCGTTTTCACCGCCTGGGTTGCCTGGGGTACCCGGCTCGTCAGTGACAGTGGTGCTGACTTTGGTGCTGCCCAGTTCCAGTTGCTCGAACTGGTCGGCGCCCTTGCCCGAGACGTCGGTCAGACCCTGAGTGATGGTCACCGGATCATTGACATAGACGTTGTCTGGTGCGCTGACAGTAACCGAACCAGTAGCTTCGCCAGCTTTGATGGTCACGGTGGTGCCATCGGTCAGGGTGAAGGTCAGGCCTTTGTGATTGGTAACCGGCAGGGTTGGATCTGCGCTGACCAGGGTCACGGTGTAGGTGATCTTGCCGCCTTCGGTGACGGTGGTGTTATCCACAGTGAGTTCGGCAGTGACCGGGCTCTGCGTATCGGTGACGGCCACGGTCGCGGCTTTGCCGATCTGCAGGTTTTCCAGCTGCTCACCGACCACCTCAGCTTTAGTGATGCTGACGGTGATCTTGCCTTCGTCCTTGAACACGTCCTCGCCCTGCGCTGGTGCAGCGTAGGACTTGGTGGTCTCGCCGGCCGCGAAGGTCAGGGTGGCACCGGTGCTCAGGGTCACGGTGAACGGTTTGTCCAACGCCTTGTTCAGGCTGATGGTGAAGGTCGGCTCGGTGGCCTCGTTCACGGATACCTGATCGGCCACGATGGTGACCTTGACCAGATCGCCTTCGTTTTCACCGCCTGGGTTGCCTGGGGTACCCGGCTCGTCAGTGACAGTGGTGCTGACTTTGGTGCTGCCCAGTTCCAGTTGCTCGAACTGGTCGGCGCCCTTGCCCGAGACGTCGGTCAGACCCTGAGTGATGGTCACCGGATCATTGACATAGACGTTGTCTGGTGCGCTGACAGTAACCGAACCAGTAGCTTCGCCAGCTTTGATGGTCACGGTGGTGCCATCGGTCAGGGTGAAGGTCAGGCCTTTGTGATTGGTAACCGGCAGGGTTGGATCTGCGCTGACCAGGGTCACGGTGTAGGTGATCTTGCCGCCTTCGGTGACGGTGGTGTTATCCACAGTGAGTTCGGCAGTGACCGGGCTCTGCGTATCGGTGACGGCCACGGTCGCGGCTTTGCCGATCTGCAGGTTTTCCAGCTGCTCACCGACCACCTCAGCTTTAGTGATGCTGACGGTGATCTTGCCTTCGTCCTTGAACACGTCCTCGCCCTGCGCTGGTGCAGCGTAGGACTTGGTGGTCTCGCCGGCCGCGAAGGTCAGGGTCGCACCAGTGCTCAGGGTGACGGTGAACGGCTTGTCCAGCGCCTTGTTCAGGCTGATGGTGAAGGTCGGTTCAGTAGCTTCGTTGACCGAGACCTGGTCGGCGGTGATGGTGACCTTGACCAGGTCACCTTCATTTTCGCCGTCTGGGTTACCTGGGGTACCCGGTTCGTCGGTTACTACGGTGCTGACTTTGGTGCTGCCCAGCTCCAGTTGCTCGAACTGGTCGGCGCCCTTGCCCGAGACGTCGGTCAGACCCTGGGTGATGGTCACCGGATCGTTGACGTAGACGTTGTCTGGTGCGCTGACAGTAACCGAACCAGTAGCTTCGCCGGCTTTGATGGTTACAGTGGTGCCATCGGTCAGGGTGAAAGTCAGGCCCTTGTGATTGGTAACCGGCAGGGTTGGATCTGCGCTGACCAGGGTCACGGTGTAGGTGATCTTGCCGCCTTCGGTGACGGTGGTGTTATCCACAGTGAGTTCGGCAGTGACCGGGCTCTGCGTATCGGTGACGGCCACGGTCGCGGCTTTGCCGATCTGCAGGTTTTCCAGCTGCTCACCGACCACCTCAGCTTTAGTGATGCTGACGGTGATCTTGCCTTCGTCCTTGAACACGTCCTCGCCCTGCGCTGGTGCAGCGTAGGACTTGGTGGTCTCGCCTGCCGCGAAGGTCAGGGTGGCACCGGTGCTCAGGGTCACGGTGAACGGTTTGTCCAACGCCTTGTTCAGGCTGATGGTGAAGGTCGGCTCGGTGGCCTCGTTCACGGATACCTGATCGGCCACGATGGTGACCTTGACCAGATCGCCTTCGTTTTCACCGCCTGGGTTGCCTGGGGTACCCGGCTCGTCAGTGACAGTGGTGCTGACTTTGGTGCTGCCCAGTTCCAGTTGCTCGAACTGGTCGGCGCCCTTGCCCGAGACGTCGGTCAGACCCTGAGTGATGGTCACCGGATCATTGACATAGACGTTGTCTGGTGCGCTGACAGTAACCGAACCAGTAGCTTCGCCAGCTTTGATGGTCACGGTGGTGCCATCGGTCAGGGTGAAGGTCAGGCCTTTGTGATTGGTAACCGGCAGGGTTGGATCTGCGCTGACCAGGGTCACGGTGTAGGTGATCTTGCCGCCTTCGGTGACGGTGGTGTTATCCACAGTGAGTTCGGCAGTGACCGGGCTCTGCGTATCGGTGACGGCCACGGTAGCGGCTTTGCCGATCTCCAGGTTTTCCAGTTGTTCGCCGACCACCTCAGCCTTGCTGATGCTGACGGTGATCTTGCCCTCGTCCTTGAACACGTCCTCGCCCTGCGCCGAAGCGGCGTAGGACTTGGTGGTCTCGCCTGCCGCGAAGGTCAGGGTGGCACCGGTGCTCAGGGTGACGGTGAACGGCTTGTCCAGCGCCTTGTTCAGGCTGATGGTAAAGGTCGGTTCGGTCGCTTCGTTGACCGAAACCTGATCGGCGGTGATGCTGACTTTGACCAGGTCGCCTTCGCCAGATGGCTCATCGGTGACTTCGGTGCTGACTTTGGTTGCGCCCAGTTCGAGCTGCTCGAACTGATCGGCGCCTTTGCCGGCGACGTCAGTGAGACCCTGGGTGATGGTCACCGGGTCGTTGACATAGACGTTGTCTGGAGCAGTCACAGTCGTGCTGCCGACCGATTCACCCGCCTTGATGGTCACGGTGGTGCCATCGGTCAGGGTAAAGGTCAGGCCTTTGTGGTTGGTGACTGGCAGGGTTGGATCTGCGCTGACCAGAGTCACGGTGTAGGTGATCTTGCCGCCTTCGGTGACGGTGGTGTTATCCACAGTGAGTTCGGCAGTGACCGGGCTCTGCGTATCGGTGACGGCCACGGTCGCCGCCTTGCCGATCTGCAGGTTTTCCAGTTGTTCGCCGACCACTTCAGCCTTGCTGATGCTGACGGTGATCTTGCCTTCGTCCTTGAACACGTCCTCGCCCTGCGCTGGTGCAGCGTAGGATTTGGTGGTCTCGCCTGCCGCGAAGGTCAGGGTGGCACCGGTGCTCAGGGTGACGGTGAACGGCTTCTCCAGCGCCTTGTTCAGGCTGATGGTGAAGGTCGGTTCAGTAGCTTCGTCGACCGAAACCTGATCGGCGGTGATGCTGACTTTGACCAGGTCGCCTTCGCCAGATGGCTCATCGGTGACTTGGGTGCTGACTTTGGTAGCGCCCAGCTCCAGTTGTTCGAACTGATCGGCGCCTTTGCCGGCGACGTCAGTAAGACCCTGGGTGATGGTCACCGGGTCGTTGACGTAGACGTTGTCCGGCGCAGTCACGGTGGTGCTGCCGACCGATTCACCGGCCTTGATGGTCACGGTGGTGCCATCAGTCAGGGTGAAGGTCAGGCCTTTGTGGTTGGTGACTGGCAGGGTTGGATCTGCGCTGACCAGGGTCACGGTGTAGGTGAGCTTGCCGCCTTCGGTGACGGTGGTGTTATCCACAGTGAGTTCGGCAGTGACCGGGCTCTGCGTATCGGTGACGGCCACGGTAGCGGCTTTGCCGATCTCCAGGTTTTCCAGTTGCTCACCGACCACCTCAGCCTTGCTGATGCTGACGGTGATCTTGCCCTCGTCCTTGAACACATCCTCGCCCTGCGCTGGTGCA
Organism: Pseudomonas sp. 8_5_2; assembly: GCF_059295255.1. Taxonomy (NCBI): domain Bacteria; kingdom Pseudomonadati; phylum Pseudomonadota; class Gammaproteobacteria; order Pseudomonadales; family Pseudomonadaceae; genus Pseudomonas; species Pseudomonas sp. 8_5_2. The sequence continues at coordinate 160,236 of NZ_CM181238.1, read as the reverse complement.
GCGTAGGACTTGGTGGTCTCGCCTGCCGCGAAGGTCAGGGTTGCACCGGTGCTCAGGGTGACGGTGAACGGCTTGTCCAGCGCCTTGTTCAGGCTGATGGTGAAGGTCGGTTCAGTAGCTTCGTTGACCGAAACCTGATCGGCGACGATGGTGACCTTGACCAGATCGCCTTCGTTTTCACCGCCTGGGTTGCCTGGGGTACCCGGCTCGTCAGTGACAGTGGTGCTGACTTTGGTGCTGCCCAGTTCCAGTTGCTCGAACTGGTCGGCGCCCTTGCCCGAGACGTCGGTCAGACTCTGGGTGATGGTGACCGGGTCGTTGACATAGACGTTGTCTGGAGCAGCCACAGTCGTGCTGCCGACCGACTCACCGGCCTTGATGGTCACGGTGGTGCCATCGGTCAGTGTGAAGGTCAGGCCTTTGTGATTGGTGACTGGCAGGGTCGGGTCTGTGCTGACCAGAGTCACGGTATAGGTGATCTTGCCGCCTTCGGTGACGGTGGTGTTATCCACAGTGAGTTCGGCAGTGACCGGGCTCTGCGTGTCAGTGACGGCCACGGTCGCGGCTTTGCCGATCTCCAGATTTTCCAGTTGCTCGCCGACCACTTCAGCTTTAGTGATGCTGACGGTGATCTTGCCTTCGTCCTTGAACACGTCCTCGCCCTGCGCTGGTGCAGCGTAGGACTTGGTGGTCTCGCCTGCCGCGAAGGTCAGGGTGGCACCGGTGCTCAGGGTGACGGTGAACGGCTTGTCCAGCGCCTTGTTCAGGCTGATGGTAAAGGTCGGCTCGGTGGCCTCGTTGACGGATACCTGATCAGCCACGATGGTGACCTTGACCAGGTCGCCTTCGCCAGATGGCTCATCGGTGACTTGGGTGCTGACTTTGGTAGCGCCCAGCTCCAGTTGTTCGAACTGATCGGCGCCTTTGCCGGCGACGTCAGTGAGACCCTGGGTGATGGTCACCGGGTCGTTGACGTAGACGTTGTCCGGCGCAGTTACGGTGGTGCTGCCGACCGATTCACCGGCCTTGATGGTCACGGTGGTGCCATCGGTCAGGGTGAAGGTCAGGCCCTTGTGATTGGTGACTGGCAGGGTTGGATCTGCGCTGACCAGGGTCACGGTGTAGGTGATCTTGCCGCCTTCGGTGACGGTGGTGTTATCCACAGTGAGTTCGGCAGTGACCGGGCTCTGGGTATCGGTGACGGCCACGGTCGCCGCCTTGCCGATCTGCAGGTTTTCCAGTTGTTCGCCGACCACTTCAGCCTTGCTGATGCTGACGGTGATCTTGCCTTCGTCCTTGAACACGTCCTCGCCCTGCGCTGGTGCAGCGTAGGACTTGGTGGTCTCGCCTGCCGCGAAGGTCAGGGTGGCACCGGTGCTCAGGGTGACGGTGAACGGCTTGTCCAACGCCTTGTTCAGGCTGATGGTAAAGGTCGGCTCGGTGGCCTCGTTGACGGATACCTGATCAGCCACGATGGTGACCTTGACCAGGTCGCCTTCGCCAGATGGCTCATCGGTGACTTGGGTGCTGACTTTGGTAGCGCCCAGCTCCAGTTGTTCGAACTGATCGGCGCCTTTGCCGGCGACGTCAGTGAGACCCTGAGTGATGGTCCCCGGATCGTTGACGTAGACGTTGTCTGGAGCAGTCACAGTCGTGCTGCCGACCGACTCACCGGCCTTGATGGTCACGGTGGTGCCATCGGTCAGGGTGAAGGTCAGGCCTTTGTGATTGGTGACTGGCAGGGTCGGGTCTGTGCTGACCAGAGTCACGGTATAGGTGATCTTGCCGCCTTCGGTCACGGTGGTGTTATCCACCGTGAGTTCGGCAGTGACCGGGCTCTGGGTATCGGTGACGGCCACGGTAGCGGCTTTGCCGATCTGCAGGTTTTCCAGTTGCTCACCGACCACCTCAGCCTTGCTGATGCTGACGGTGATCTTGCCTTCGTCCTTGAACACATCCTCGCCCTGCGCTGGTGCAGCGTAGGACTTGGTGGTCTCGCCTGCCGCGAAGGTCAGGGTTGCACCGGTGCTCAGGGTGACGGTGAACGGCTTGTCCAACGCCTTGTTCAGGCTGATGGTGAAGGTCGGCTCGGTGGCCTCGTTGACCGAAACCTGATCGGCGACGATGGTGACCTTGACCAGGTCGCCTTCATTTTCGCCGCCTGGGTTACCTGGGGTACCCGGTTCGTCGGTTACTACGGTGCTGACTTTGGTGCTGCCCAGCTCCAGTTGCTCGAACTGGTCGGCGCCCTTGCCCGAGACGTCGGTCAGACCTTGGGTGATGGTCACCGGATCGTTGACGTAGACGTTGTCTGGAGCAGCCACAGTCGTGCTGCCGACCGACTCACCGGCCTTGATGGTCACGGTGGTGCCATCGGTCAGTGTGAAGGTCAGGCCTTTGTGATTGGTGACTGGCAGGGTCGGGTCTGTGCTGACCAGAGTCACGGTATAGGTGATCTTGCCGCCTTCGGTGACGGTGGTGTTATCCACAGTGAGTTCGGCAGTGACCGGGCTCTGCGTGTCAGTGACGGCCACGGTCGCGGCTTTGCCGATCTCCAGATTTTCCAGTTGCTCGCCGACCACTTCAGCTTTAGTGATGCTGACGGTGATCTTGCCTTCGTCCTTGAACACGTCCTCGCCCTGCGCTGGTGCAGCGTAGGACTTGGTGGTCTCGCCGGCCGCGAAGGTCAGGGTGGCACCGGTGCTCAGGGTGACGGTGAACGGCTTGTCCAACGCCTTGTTCAGGCTGATGGTAAAGGTCGGCTCGGTGGCCTCGTTGACGGATACCTGATCAGCCACGATGGTGACCTTGACCAGGTCGCCTTCGCCAGATGGCTCATCGGTGACTTGGGTGCTGACTTTGGTAGCGCCCAGCTCCAGTTGTTCGAACTGATCGACGCCTTTGCCGGCGACGTCAGTAAGACCCTGGGTGATGGTCACCGGGTCGTTGACGTAGACGTTGTCCGGCGCAGTCACGGTGGTGCTGCCGACCGACTCACCGGCCTTGATGGTCACGGTGGTGCCATCGGTCAGGGTGAAGGTCAGGCCCTTGTGATTGGTGACTGGCAGGGTTGGATCTGCGCTGACCAGAGTCACGGTGTAGGTGATCTTGCCGCCTTCGGTGACGGTGGTGTTATCCACAGTCAGCTCGGCAGTGACCGGGCTCTGGGTATCGGTGACGGCCACGGTCGCGGCTTTGCCGATCTCCAGGTTTTCCAGTTGTTCGCCGACCACTTCAGCCTTGGTGATGCTGACGGTGATCTTGCCTTCGTCCTTGAACACGTCCTCGCCCTGCGCCGAAGCGGCGTAGGACTTGGTGGTCTCGCCTGCCGCGAAGGTCAGGGTGGCACCGGTGCTCAGGGTCACGGTGAACGGCTTGTCCAACGCCTTGTTCAGGCTGATGGTAAAGGTCGGTTCGGTCGCTTCGTTGACCGAAACCTGATCGGCGGTGATGCTGACTTTGACCAGGTCGCCTTCGCCAGATGGCTCATCGGTGACTTGGGTGCTTACTTTGGTAGCGCCCAGCTCCAGTTGTTCGAACTGGTCGGCGCCCTTGCCCGAGACGTCGGTCAGACCTTGGGTGATGGTCACCGGATCATTGACGTAGACGTTGTCTGGCGCGCTTACAGTAACCGAACCAGTAGCTTCGCCGGCTTTGATGGTTACAGTGGTGCCATCGGTCAGGGTGAAAGTCAGGCCCTTGTGATTGGTAACCGGCAGGGTTGGATCTGCGCTGACCAGGGTCACGGTGTAGGTGATCTTGCCGCCTTCGGTGACGGTGGTGTTATCCACAGTGAGTTCGGCAGTGACCGGGCTCTGCGTATCGGTGACGGCCACGGTAGCGGCTTTGCCGATCTCCAGGTTTTCCAGTTGTTCGCCGACCACCTCAGCCTTGCTGATGCTGACGGTGATCTTGCCCTCGTCCTTGAACACGTCCTCGCCCTGCGCTGGTGCAGCGTAGGATTTGGTGGTCTCGCCTGCCGCGAAGGTCAGGGTGGCACCGGTGCTCAGGGTCACGGTGAACGGCTTGTCCAGCGCCTTGTTCAGGCTGATGGTGAAGGTCGGCTCTGTCGCTTCGTTGACCGACACCTGGTCTGCAGTGATGGTGACCTTGACGATGTCGCCTTCGTTGCCTGGGGTACCTGGCTCGTCGGTAACGGTGGTGCTGACCTCGGTCTTGTCCAGGGTCAGGTTCTCGAACTTCCAGGCATCTGCGCCGCTGACCGCTTCGATGGCATTGACCACCGGCTCGTTAGCGCCAACGTAGACGTTGTCCGGTGCGACTGCAGTTGCCGAACCTGTGGTGCTGTTGGCCGGTACAACAACCGTGGTGCCATCAGTCAGCTTGAAGAACAGCTCCGAGTGGTTGTTGATCGGCAGACCGTCTTTGTTGGTCAGCGTCACGGTGTAAGTGATCTCACCGCCTTCGGTCACCGAGGCGGTAGCGGTCAACTTGGCGACAACTTCGTCGATGGTGTCGGTAACTTTTACCGAAGCAGGGTTGCCCAGCTCCAGGTTCTCGAACGCTGCACCGGTGGCATCGACAGCCGATTTGATGCCCAGGCTGATTTCGCCGGCATCCTGGTAAACGTCGTCACCCTGGGCTTCGTGAGCGTACGGCTCGCTCGAAGTCTGACCGGCCTTGATGGTCACAACCGCGTTGTTGCTGAGGGTCACGGTCAGGTCATGCGCCAGCACCGTGTTGATGTGCACGGTGAAGGTCGGTTTGACGTTTTCAGCGACAGACACCTGGTCTGCAGTGATGGTGACCTTGACGATGTCCCCTTCGTTGCCTGGGGTACCTGGTTCGTCGGTAACGGTGGTGCTGACCTCGGTCTTGTCCAGGGTCAGGTTCTCGAACTTCCACGCATCCGCGCCGCTGACCGCTTCGATGGCATTGACCACCGGCTCGTTAGCGCCAACGTAGACGTTGTCCGGTGCGACTGCAGTTGCCGAGCCTGTGGTGCTGTTGGCCGGTACAACAACCGTGGTGCCATCAGTCAGCTTGAAGAACAGCTCCGAGTGGTTGTTGATCGGCAGACCATCTTTGTTGGTCAGCGTCACGGTGTAAGTGATCTCACCGCCTTCGGTGACCGAAGCCGTAGCAGTCAACTTGGCGACAACTTCGTCGATGGTGTCGGTAACTTTTACCGAAGCAGGGTTGCCCAGCTCCAGGTTCTCGAACGCTGCACCGGTGGCATCGACAGCCGATTTGATGCCCAGGCTGATTTCGCCGGCATCCTGGTAAACGTCGTCACCCTGGGCTTCGTGAGCGTACGGCTCGCTCGAAGTCTGACCGGCCTTGATGGTCACAACCGCGTTGTTGCTGAGGGTCACGGTCAGGTCATGCGCCAGCACCGTGTTGATGTGCACGGTGAAGGTCGGTTTGACGTTTTCAGCGACAGACACCTGGTCTGCAGTGATGGTGACCTTGACGATGTCCCCTTCGTTGCCTGGGGTACCTGGTTCGTCGGTAACGGTGGTGCTGACCTCGGTCTTGTCCAGGGTCAGGTTCTCGAACTTCCACGCATCCGCGCCGCTGACCGCTTCGATGGCATTGACCACCGGCTCGTTAGCGCCAACGTAGACGTTGTCCGGTGCGACTGCAGTTGCCGAGCCTGTGGTGCTGTTGGCCGGTACAACAACCGTGGTGCCATCAGTCAGCTTGAAGAACAGCTCCGAGTGGTTGTTGATCGGCAGACCATCTTTGTTGGTCAGCGTCACGGTGTAAGTGATCTCACCGCCTTCGGTGACCGAAGCCGTAGCAGTCAACTTGGCGACAACTTCGTCGATGGTGTCGGTAACTTTTACCGAAGCAGGGTTGCCCAGCTCCAGGTTCTCGAACGCTGCACCGGTGGCATCGACAGCCGATTTGATGCCCAGGCTGATTTCGCCGGCATCCTGGTAAACGTCGTCACCCTGGGCTTCGTGAGCGTATGGCTCGCTCGAAGTCTGACCAGCCTTGATGGTCACAACCGCGTTGTTGCTGAGGGTCACGGTCAGGTCATGCGCCAGCACGGTGTTGATGTGCACGGTGAAGGTCGGTTTGACGTTCTCGGCAACCGACACCTGGTCTGCAGTGATGGTGACCTTGACGATGTCGCCTTCGTTGCCTGGGGTACCTGGTTCGTCGGTAACGGTGGTGCTGACCTCGGTCTTGTCCAGGGTCAGGTTCTCGAACTTCCACGCATCCGCGCCGCTGACCGCTTCGATGGCGTTGACCACCGGCTCGTTAGTGCCCACATAGACGTTGTCCGGTGCGACTGCAGTTGCAGAACCTGTGGTGCTGTTGGCCGGCACGACAACCGTGGTGCCATCAGTCAGCTTGAAGAACAGCTCCGAATGGTTGTTGATCGGCAGACCATCTTTGTTGGTCAGCGTCACGGTGTAGGTGATCTCGCCGCCTTCGTTCACCGAGGCGGTAGCGGTCAACTTGGCGACAACTTCGTCGATGGTGTCGGTAACTTTTACCGAAGCAGGGTTGCCCAGCTCCAGGTTCTCGAACGCTGCACCAGTGGCATCGACAGCCGATTTGATGCCCAGGCTGATTTCGCCGGCATCCTGGTAAACGTCGTCACCCTGGGCTTCGTGAGCGTACGGCTCGCTCGAAGTCTGACCAGCCTTGATGGTCACAACCGCGTTGTTGCTCAGGGTCACGGTCAGGTCATGCGCCAGCACGGTGTTGATGTGCACGGTGAAGGTCGGTTTGACGTTCTCGGCAACCGACACCTGGTCTGCAGTGATGGTGACCTTGACGATGTCGCCTTCGTTGCCCGGGGTACCTGGTTCGTCGGTAACGGTGGTGCTGACCTCAGTCTTGTCCAGGGTCAGGTTCTCGAACTTCCAGGCATCTGCGCCGCTGACCGCTTCGATGGCGTTGACCACGGGCTCGTTAGCGCCTACATACACGTTGTCTGGAGCAGTAACGGTGATCGAGCCAGTGGTGCTGTTGGCGGGCACAACAACCGTGGTGCCATCAGTCAGCTTGAAGAACAGCTCCGAGTGGTTGTTGATCGGCAGACCATCTTTGTTGGTCAGCGTGATGGTGTAGGTGATCTCGCCGCCTTCGTTCACCGAAGGCGTGGCAGTCAGTTTGGCTACCACTTCGTTGATGGTGTCGGTAACTTTTACCGACGCATCACCGCCAAACTGCAGGTTCTCGAAAACGGTGCCCTTGGCGTCTTCGGCGGTCTTGATACCCAGGCTGATTTCGCCGGCATCCTGGTAGACGTCGTCACCCTGCGCATCGTGGGTGTACTGCACGCTGGTCTCGCCAGCCTTGATGATGACCTGGGCGTTGTTGCTCAGCGTCACAACCAGGTCGTTGGCCAATGCAGTGTTGATGTGCACGGTGAAGGTCGGCTTCACATTCTCGGCGACCGATACCTGGTCAGCCGTGATGGTGACCTTGACGATGTCACCTTCGTTGCCTGGGGTACCTGGTTCGTCGGTAACGGTGGTGCTGACCTCGGTCTTGTCCAGGGTCAGGTTCTCGAACTTCCACGCATCCGCGCCGCTGACCGCTTCGATGGCATTGACCACCGGCTCGTTAGCGCCAACGTAGACGTTGTCCGGTGCGACTGCAGTTGCCGAACCTGTGGTGCTGTTGGCCGGTACAACAACCGTGGTGCCATCAGTCAGCTTGAAGAACAGCTCCGAGTGGTTGTTGATCGGCAGACCATCTTTGTTGGTCAGCGTCACGGTGTAAGTGATCTCGCCGCCTTCGGTCACCGAGGCGGTAGCGGTCAACTTGGCGACAACTTCGTCGATGGTGTCGGTAACTTTTACCGAAGCAGGGTTGCCCAGCTCCAGGTTCTCGAAAGCGGTGCCCTTGGCGTCTTCGGCGGTCTTGATACCCAGGCTGATTTCGCCGGCATCCTGGTAGACGTCGTCACCCTGCGCATCGTGGGTGTACTGCACGCTGGTCTCGCCAGCCTTGATGATGACCTGGGCGTTGTTGCTCAGCGTCACAACCAGGTCGTTGGCCAATGCAGTGTTGATGTGCACGGTGAAGGTCGGCTTCACATTCTCGGCGACCGATACCTGGTCAGCCGTGATGGTGACCTTGACGATGTCACCTTCGTTGCCTGGGGTACCTGGTTCGTCGGTAACGGTGGTGCTGACCTCGGTCTTGTCCAGGGTCAGGTTCTCGAACTTCCACGCATCCGCGCCGCTGACCGCTTCGATGGCGTTGACCACGGGCTCGTTAGCGCCCACATACACGTTGTCTGGAGCAGTAACGGTGATCGAGCCAGTAGTGCTGTTGGCCGGTACAACAACCGTGGTGCCATCGGTCAGTTTGAAGAACAGCTCCGAATGGTTGTTGATCGGCAGACCGTCTTTGTTGGTTAGCGTCACGGTGTAAGTGATCTCACCGCCTTCGGTCACCGAGGCGGTAGCGGTCAACTTGGCGACAACTTCGTCGATGGTGTCGGTAACTTTTACCGAGGCAGGGTTGCCCAGCTCCAGGTTCTCGAACGCTGCACCGGTGGCATCGACAGCCGATTTGATGCCCAGGCTGATTTCGCCGGCATCCTGGTAAACGTCGTCACCCTGGGCTTCGTGAGCGTACGGCTCGCTCGAAGTCTGACCAGCCTTGATGGTCACAACCGCGTTGTTGCTCAGGGTCACGGTCAGGTCATGCGCCAGCACGGTGTTGATGTGCACGGTGAAGGTCGGTTTGACGTTCTCGGCAACCGACACCTGGTCTGCAGTGATGGTGACCTTGACGATGTCGCCTTCGTTGCCCGGGGTACCTGGTTCGTCGGTAACGGTGGTGCTGACCTCAGTCTTGTCCAGGGTCAGGTTCTCGAACTTCCAGGCATCTGCGCCGCTGACCGCTTCGATGGCGTTGACCACGGGCTCGTTAGCGCCCACATACACGTTGTCTGGAGCAGTAACGGTGATCGAGCCAGTGGTGCTGTTGGCGGGAACAACAACCGTGGTGCCATCAGTCAGCTTGAAGAACAGCTCCGAGTGGTTGTTGATCGGCAGACCATCTTTGTTGGTCAGCGTCACGGTGTAAGTGATCTCACCGCCTTCGGTGACCGAAGCCGTAGCAGTCAGCTTGGCCACCACCTCGTCGGTGGTATCAGTCACCTGAACCGAAGCGTCACCGCCCAGCTGCAGATTCTCGAAGGTACGGCCATCGACATCGGCAGCGGACTTGAGGCCCAGGCTGATTTCACCCGAGTCTTTGTAAACGTCGTCACCCTGAGCGTCGTGGGTATACGGGGCGCTGGTCTCGCCGGCCTTGATGGTGACCTGTGCGTTGTTGCTCAGGGTCACGACCAGATCGTGCTCCAGCGGTGCGTTGATATGCACGGTGAAGGTCGGTTTGACGTTCTCGGCGACCGACACCTGGTCAGCGCTGATGGTGACCTTGACCAGATCACCTTCATTGCCTGGCGTACCCGGCTCGTCGGTAACGGTGGTGCTGACCGGAGTCTTGTCCAGGGTCAGTTGTTCGAACTTCCACGCATCTGCCCCGCTGACGTCGGCAATCGCCTTCACGACCGGGTCGTTGCCGCCAGCGTAGACGTTGTCTGCCGCAGTGACGGTGATCGAACCGGTGCTGCTGTTGGCCGGCACCACGACAACCGTCTTGCCGTCGCTCAGGGTGAAGTACAGCGCCGAATGGTTGTTGATCGGCAGGCCGTCCTTGCTGGTCAGCGTGACGGTGTAGGTGATCTCGCCGCCTTCGTTCACCGAAGGCGTGGCAGTCAGTTTGGCTACCACTTCGTTGATGGTGTCGGTAACTTTTACCGACGCATCACCGCCAAACTGCAGGTTCTCGAAAGCGGTGCCCTTGGCGTCTTCGGCGGTCTTGATACCCAGGCTGATTTCGCCGGCATCCTGATAGACGTCGTCACCCTGCGCATCGTGGGTGTACTGCACGCTGGTCTCGCCAGCCTTGATGATGACCTGGGCGTTGTTGCTCAGCGTCACAACCAGGTCGTTGGCCAATGCAGTGTTGATGTGCACGGTGAAGGTCGGCTTCACATTCTCGGCGACCGATACCTGGTCAGCCGTGATGGTGACCTTGACGATGTCACCTTCGTTACCGCCACCCGGGTTTGGATTGCCTGGCGTGCCTGGCTCATCGGTAACCGTGGTGCTGACCGGGGTCTTGTCCAGGGTCAGTTGTTCGAACTTCCACGCATCTGCACCGCTGACGTCGGCAATAGCCTTCACGACCGGGTCGTTGGCGCCAACATACACGTTGTCTGGTGCAGTGACTGTAATTGAGCCGGTGTTGCTGTTGGCGGGTACCACAACAACGGTCTTGCCATCGCTTAGCGTGAAGTACAGCGCCGAGTGGTTATCCACCGGCAGGCCGTCCTCGTTGGTCAGCGTGACGGTATAAGTGATCTCGCCACCTTCGGTTACCGAAGGTGTAGCAGTCAGTCTGGCGACGACTTCACTGATAGTGTCCGAGATTTCAACGGTAGCCGGGCCACCGATGACCAGGTGCTCGAAGGTGGCACCCTGGACAGTGGCGTTGGTGACGCTGAGGGTGAGAGAGCCAGCGTCCTTGATGACATCATCGCCTTGGGCGGAGGCCTTGTATTCGACTTCGGTTTTACCGGCTTCGATAGTCACCTTGTCGCCGTTGGACAGGGTAACAGTCAGTGGACGGTCCAGTGCCTGGCTTACTTTCACTGTGAAGGACGGCTGCTGGTCCTCGGTCACGTTGCCATTGCTGACGATGCTGACGGTGACGGTATCGACACTGTCATTGATGACAGTCGACGCCGGAGTCAGGTTGGGGGTCAGCTGCTCGAAGTTGCCGCCAGTGGCGCTATCGATGGTGACGCTGACGGTGGAACCGTTGTTGTAGACGTCGTTAGCCGGGGTCTGGAAATCGACGCTGCCCTGGGTCTTGCCCGCTTCAACAGTGATGGTCTGGCCGTTGGACAGAGTCACGGTCACCGGCGTCTGAGCAGGGTTGCTCAAAGTCACGGTGTAGGTGATCACGCCGCCTTCGGTCACCGACGGGCTGGCCGTCAGGGTCGCGGTAGTGGTGTCGACCGAATCATTGATCGTGGTTTGAGCAGGGGTCGAATTCGGGGTCAGCTGCTCGAAGTTGCCGCCAGTGGCGTTCTCGATGGTGACGCTGACGGTGGAACCGTTGTTGTAGACGTCGTTAGCCGGGGTCTGGAAGTCGACACTGCCTTGGGTCTTGCCCGCTTCAACAGTGATGGTCTGGCCATTGGACAGGGTCACGGTCACCGGCGTCTGAGCAGGGTTGCTCAGGGTCACGGTGTAGGTGATCACGCCGCCTTCGGTCACACTCGGCGAAGCGGTCAGGGTCGCAGTGGTGTTATCGACCGAATCATTGATCGTGGTTTGAGCAGGGGTCGGGTTCGGGGTCAGCTGCTCGAAGTTGCCGCCAGTGGCGCTATCGATGGTGACGCTGACGGTGGAACCGTTGTTGTAGACGTCATTAGCCGGGGTCTGGAAGTCGACACTGCCTTGGGTCTTGCCCGCTTCAACAGTGATGGTCTGGCCGTTGGACAGGGTCACGGTCACCGGCGTCTGGGCAGGGTTGCTCAGGGTCACGGTGTAGGTGATCACGCCGCCTTCGGTCACCGACGGGCTCGCCGTCAGGGTCGCGGTAGTGGTGTCGACCGAATCATTGATCGTGGTTTGAGCAGGGGTCGGGTTCGGGGTCAGCTGCTCGAAGTTGCCGCCAGTGGCGCTATCGATGGTGACGCTGACGGTGGAACCGTTGTTGTAGACGTCATTAGCCGGGGTCTGGAAGTCGACACTGCCTTGGGTCTTGCCCGCTTCAACAGTGATGGTCTGGCCGTTGGACAGAGTCACGGTCACCGGCGTCTGAGCAGGGTTGCTCAAAGTCACGGTGTAGGTGATCACGCCGCCTTCGGTCACACTCGGCGAAGCGGTCAGGGTCGCAGTGGTGTTATCGACCGAATCATTGATCGTGGTTTGAGCAGGGGTCGGGTTCGGGGTCAGCTGCTCGAAGTTGCCGCCAGTGGCGCTATCGATGGTGACGCTGACGGTGGAACCGTTGTTGTAGACGTCATTAGCCGGGGTCTGGAAGTCGACACTGCCTTGGGTCTTGCCCGCTTCAACAGTGATGGTCTGGCCGTTGGACAGGGTCACGGTCACCGGCGTCTGGGCAGGGTTGCTCAGGGTCACGGTATAGGTGATCACGCCGCCTTCGGTCACGCTTGGCGAGGCGGTCAGTGTCGCGGTGGTGCTGTCGATGGTATCGGTGACCTGGGTAACCGCAGGCGTTTGCGGCAGCGTTACAGTCAACCCACCGCCACCGGTGGCACCTGTCACGGTCGCCGAAATCTGGCCGCCATCGATATAGGGCGTATCGTTCGCCGGCACCACGACGTTGATGCTACCGCTGGTCTGCCCGGCCGGAATGACGATGACGGCACCGTTTGACAGCGTGATTACCAGGCTGGTGGTCGGTGCCTGGCCAACCGTGGCGGTATAGACGATTACGCCACCCGCTTCACTGATAGAAGGCGTGGCGCCAAGAATCAGGTCAGTAGCAACGTTGGTATCTGTGGTCGGCGTAGTCACCAGGTTGTTGCCATTGGTGTCCAGCAGGCCAACCTCTTCACTGTCCAATACCGCAGCGAAGCCCAGCCCGTCAGTCGGGAAGCCAACAGTCGGATCGACCCTGCCTGCGGTTTCTTCAAGCATCACGAAGCTGTGGCCGCCGCCCAGCGCGCCACCACCGCCTGCTGCCGACGGGCCGGCCGCAGTAGCTTCAAGCTCGGTAGTAGGGTCGACACCCGCAGCGATCGCCTGCTGCAGCTCTTCAACCGACGGCGCAGCCTGTGCGGTGGCCTGGCTCAGGTCGGTGCTGCTGTCGGGAGCATCGGCACTCCACTGGGTGTCACGGCCAAGGTCAAGCAGACGGCCATCAGCCAGTTCCAAAGTAACTGCGCCACCAGGGCCAGTGAGGACCTCCTCACCGGACAACAGACGGTCACCCTCGATGAGCACACGGCGGATGCCTTCTGGGGATACCGCAATAACCTGGCCGACAATACTTTTGACGATGGCTACAACGCTGCTCATTGGACTCTCCGTGTGACCCTGTGGGTACTTCCCTGCCAGAGCGGCACTTCTAAGCCACTTCAGGCGGAACTATGTCATTGATCATTTGGCGTTTTTGACGCCAATATTCCGTCTATAACTATTTGGAATTACTTAACTGCCAAACTATTGACCTTATACAGGCCATCCTAAACAATCGGCAATGTAATGTCACATTGATATTCGAACCTTAGCCAACCGTTTCCGGGGGGCAAATTCCGTGCTTGATTTAAAGCGGATAACGTTGGCGGTTCAGGTGCCGTTTCAGCCCCTTCGGCGATCGTGAAACACGCCTCGGGGCACGCCTTCGATGGGGTCTGTCAAAGTCTGAGGCGTCAAAGATTCCGCCACCTGCCCCACAGGCGATACACAAGCACAAACCTTGCCGGGAAGCCAACCACATAGCGGCCTGCAGGCCAGGCAGCGCTATGGTCCGTGGCCGCCAAAATCACCAAAAGACACCTGCCCTCACGCTGTCAAATGACAGGGAAAATGTTGTAAATCAAAGACGTGAGTGTGGGGACAGCCATTACCGTCACTCCATTGCAGAATCCGGGCGGCAATTATTGAACACAGAGTCCCTGGAGATCGGCTTTTTATAGATAAATTTTGACTAAATACTTACAGCGTTACGCCAATAAAGCAGCGCCTGTTTAATGACAATGACTAAGCTGGACAGTGACCCCCTCGCTGCCACTCGCATCAGGAACGCTATGCTGCAAACTGACTTCCAGCAGGTCGCCTACCGGATCAAAAATGAAACATCCATGACCCAGTCACGTCTGGTAGAAATGAACCACGTAGAATTGTTTACTCAACACCGATTCAAGGCGACCATTGGCCTGCCCCGGCGTGAGGACGCCAGCGTCCCCAGCCCCACAGCCTGGTACAGACCATAGAGAGCCAGGGTGAGCCCGCCAGCCTGTACGGCGGCACACCCACCCCACCCACCCACAAGGATGAAGAGAGCGCCGCGTGGAATCCGAAGTCAGTCGAGTCCAACTCAGCCACGATCCACGCAGTCAGCATGACGACCCCCTGCTGGATAGTCTGCTGAGCCTGTGTGTCCTGCACCAGAAACCTGCCAGCCGGGTCATGCTGACCACCGGCTTGCCGCTGCCTGCCCAGCGCCTGAGCCCCGAGCTGCTGCCCCGCGCCGCCGCCCGGGCCGGGCTGCAGGGGCGGTTGCTGCAACGCAAGCTGGAGCAGATCCCGAAAATCGCCATGCCGGCCATGCTGCTGCTCAAAGAAGGCCGCAGCGCCGTCCTGCTGGGCTGGGAAAACGATGACACCGCGCGCCTGCTGCTCAGCGAGAGCGACGGCGGCGAAGTGCACGTCAGCCGCGAAGCGCTGCAAAGCGACTACAGCGGCCGGGTGTTCTTCGCCCAGCCGCAACACAAGTTCGACGTCAACCACGGCAATCTCATCCCGCGGACAAAGTCGTGGTTCCGCGACACCTTGCTGCGCAGCAAATGGCTGTATATCGATGCCATCGCCGCCAGCCTGGTAATCAACCTGATCGCCCTGGCCGCGCCGCTGTTCGTGATGAACGTGTATGACCGCGTGGTACCCAACCAGGCCACCTCGACGCTTTGGGTGCTGGCCATCGGTATTGCCGGCGCCTACATCTTCGACCTGATCCTCAAGGGCCTGCGCGGGCTTTGCCTGGACCTGGCCGGCAAGAAGACCGACCTGATCATTTCGGCGACACTGTTCGAACGCATCGTCGGCATGTCGATGAAGTACCGGCCGGCAAGGGTCGGCAGTTTTGCCCAGAATATTCACGAGTTCCAGGGCCTGCGCGACTTCCTTGCCTCGCTGACCCTGACCAGCCTGATCGACCTGCCCTTCACCATCCTGATCCTGGTCGTCATCGCCATCATTGGCGGGCACCTGGTATGGATCCCGATCATCGCCTTCCCGCTGGCTCTGGGAATCGGCTACGCCTTGCAACGGCCGCTGATGGCGACCATGGAGCGGACCATGGCCCTGGCCTCGGAGCGCCAGTCCAGCCTGATCGAAACCCTGGCCGGCCTGGATGCGGTAAAGGTCAACAACGCCGAAAGCGAACGCCAGTACATGTGGGAGCAGACCCTCGGCACCCTCAGCCGGCTGGAACTGCGCGTGAAGGTGCTGTCGAGCCTGGCGATGAACATCACCTTGCTGATCCAGCAACTGGCAGGTGTGGCGATGATCTGCGTCGGCGTGTACCTGATCATCGACGGCAACCTGAGCATGGGCGGCCTGGTGGCCTGCTACATGCTCAGCGGCCGCGCGCTCGGCCCGCTCGGGTCGCTCAACGGCCTGCTTGCCCGCTACCAGCAGGCCAAGGTGACCATGGTCTCCACCGACCACATGATGGAGCTGCCCCAAGAGCGCAACTTCGAAGAGCGCCCACTCAGCCGCAGAGTGCTGCAGGGCAGCGTCGAGTTTCGCGGGGTCGACTTCACCTACCCCAACCAGCAGAACCTGGCCCTGAAAAACATCAACCTGACCATACGCCCCGGCGAAAAGGTCGGCATCATTGGCCGAAGTGGCTCGGGCAAGAGCTCCCTGGCCAAGCTCATCGTCGGCCTGTACGAAGCCGATGGTGGCTCGTTGCTGGTGGATGGCGTGGATATCCGCCAGATCGACGTCAGCGAGCTGCGCCACAACATCGGCTACGTGCCGCAGGACATCCAGCTGCTGGCCGGCACCCTGCGCGACAACCTGGTCAGCGGCGCCCGCTACATCGAAGACGAGCTTATCCTGCAGGCTGCCGAACTGGCCGGCGTGCACGAGTTTGCCAGGCTGCACCCGGACGGATACGAGCTGCAAGTGGGCGAGCGTGGGCAAAACCTGTCCGGCGGCCAGCGCCAGAACGTCGCCCTGGGCCGAGCGCTGCTGCTCAACCCGCAGATTCTGCTGCTGGACGAACCGACCAGCGCCATGGACAACACCGGTGAAGAACGCCTCAAGCAGCGCCTGCAGGCGGTGGTGGAAGGCAAGACAGTGCTGCTGGTCACGCACCGTGCCTCGCTGCTGTCGCTGGTGGACCGGCTGATCGTGATCGATCGCGGGCAGATTGTCGCCGATGGCCCGAAAGCCGCGGTCATGGATGCGCTGAAGAAGGGGCAGATCAGTGTTGCATAAGCTGGATATGGGGCAGTTCAAGAGCGGCCTGCGGCGCTATTTCAAAGGCAGCGACTCGTTGGGCGGGCAACCGTTGCCCGAGGTCAACAAAGCCCTGATCGAGGATGCGCCGCGGGTAGTACGGCTGACCATCTGGGGCGTGATCCTGTTCTTCGTGTTCCTGATCGTGTGGGCCAGCGTCGCCCGCATCGACGAAGTCACGCGAGGTGAAGGCAAGGCCATTCCGTCTTCCAAGGTGCAGAAGATCCAGAACCTGGAGGGCGGCATCGTCGCCGAAATATTCGCCAAGGAGGGGCAGATTGTCGAAGTCGGCCAGCCGCTGTTGCGCCTGGATGAAACCCGCTTTGCCTCCAACGTCGGTGAAACCGAGGCCGACCGCCTGGCCATGGCCTTGCGGGTCGAGCGCCTGAGTGCCGAGGTGCAGGACAGCCCGCTGAAAATCGACGAAGAGCTGCGCAAAGCTGCACCAAGCCAGGCCGCGAACGAAGAGTCGCTGTACCTGAGCCGTCGTCAGCAACTGCAAGACGAGATTGGCGGCCTGCAGCAACAGTTGGTGCAGCGCCAGCAGGAACTGCGCGAGTACAGCTCCAAACGCTCGCAGTACGCAAACAGCCTCGAATTGCTGCGCAAGGAAATCGGCATGTCGGAGCCGCTGGTGGCCACAGGTGCGATCTCGCAGGTAGAAGTACTGCGCCTGCGTCGTGCCGAAGTGGAAAACCGCGGCCAGCTGGACTCCACCGCGCTGGCTATCCCGCGTGCCGAGGCGGCCATTCGTGAGGTGCAAAGCAAGATCGAAGAAACCCGTGGCAAATTCCGCAGCGAGGCGCTGACCCAGCTGAACGAGGCGCGCACCGAGCTGAACAAGGCCACCGCCACCAGCAAGGCGCTGGACGACCGGGTGCACCGTACCTTGGTCACTTCGCCGGTGCGCGGTATCGTCAAGCAGATGCTGGTCAACACCATTGGCGGGGTGATCCAGCCTGGCAGCGATATCATCGAGGTGGTGCCGCTGGACGACACGCTGGTCATCGAGGCGAAGATCCTGCCCAAGGACATCGCCTTCCTGCACCCTGGCCAGGAAGCGACGGTGAAGTTCACGGCGTATGACTACACCATCTACGGTGGGCTCAAGGCCAAGCTGGAGCAGATCGGCGCAGACACCATCACCGATGAGGACAAGAAGACCACGTATTACCTGATCAAACTGCGCACCGATCGCAGCCACCTGGGGACTGACGAGAAGCCGCTGCTGATCATCCCGGGGATGGTGGCGACGGTGGACATCATGACCGGCAAGAAGACCATCATGAGCTACTTGCTCAAGCCGATCATGAAGGCGCGTTCGGAAGCGCTGCGCGAGCGGTAATCAGCTTGGCCACTGCTTTCTGGTGGCTCCTCTGGCCCTATCGCCGGCAAGCCAGCGCCCACAGGCACTCCACCGACTTCAAAGGCTGTGCAGTATCTGTGGGAGCTGGCTTGCCGGCGATAGGGCCGGAACTGCCAGTACGACAACTCAGCGCCAGGGCGCGGGCTCGCCTACCAACTGCCCCTGTATCCCGCCCACACCCATCTCCTTCAACACTCGCCGCTCGCCTTCCGTCTCGACCCGTTCGGCAATCAGCGGCAAGTCGATGCTGTGAGCCGCGCGCTGGATGGCCTCGATGAACAGCCGTTTGTGCTGCTCGTGATCGATGTTGCGGATGTAGCTACCGTCAATCTTCAGGTACGCCAGCCCCAGGTGCGCCAGGTTGCCGATCATGCTGAAGCGCCCGCCAAAGCGTTGCAGCGCCAAGCCGAAGCCAAGGGCGTGCAGGCGCCGGGTCAGTTGCTCCAGAGCAGCCTGTTCAGGCAACTGCTCTTCGCCAATTTCGAAAACCAGGCGGGGCCCCAGTGCCGCGTTCTGACCCAGCAGTTCGAAGACTCGCTGCAGGGCCTTGGGGTCGGCAAGGGTGGCAGCCGACAAGTTCAGCGCCAGCACTTGGTCATGCCCGCGCAGGTGGGCCAGCACCTTTTCCAGCACCAGCACGTCCAGCCGCGGCATCCAGCCGAAACGCTCCAGCCAGGGCAGGAAGCGACCGGCCGGCAAGGCCACGCCCTGGCCATCCTGCAAGCGCGAAATCACCTTATGGTGCAGTACCCGTTGCGCATTGTCGCAATCCACCACGGGCTGGAAGAACAACTCGAAGTGCCCGTTGTTGAAGGCCTGGTCCAGCCGCTCGTGCCAGGCATGCTGGCTGTCTGCAGCAACTGCGGCGACACCTTGCTCAAGGCACACCCAGCCTGGCGTCGGCTGGTTCTCGGCGCGGGCCAGGGCCTCGTCAGCCAGCTTGAGCAACGCCTGCGGCGCATCGCCGGGGCTGAAGGGCGCGAGGCCGATGCAGGCTACCGGGTCGATATCACTGGCGCCGGTCTCATGCAGGCTCTGCAGCGTGGCCTCCAGTGCCTGGGCAAGGTTTACCGCCTCTTCATGCACCATGCCCGGCGCCAGCACAGCGAACTCGCCACCGCGGCTGCGGGAAATCAGGTCGTTGGTTTCCGGAAAGCTGGCACAGGTGCGGCGCAACTGCTCACCTACCGCCTGCAGCAACTGGTCGGTGCGCTGGCCGCCAAGACGTGCGTTCAAACCCGCCAGACCCTGCACCCGCAGCAGCAGAAGATAGCCCGCGCGCGCCTCTTCCAGGTTGCTGACCCGGGTGTTCAGCTGCATCTCGAAGTAACGCCGGTTCGACAGGCCAGTGAGGCTGTCCTGATAGGACTCGGCACGCAACCGTTCACTGCGCTCGGCCTGCTCGGTAAACAGGGCCTTGAGTTTCTCCACCATCTGGTTCATCGCCTGCACCACACGGCGCAGCTCCGGCGTGCGCGGCAGTTCTGGCAGACTGAGGAATTCGCGGCGGGCAATGGCGTGGGATTGCTCGACCATGTAGTCCAGCGGCCGCAACTGGCGGCGTAACAGCAAGGCGCCGAGCACGGCACTGGCAGCGCCACACACCAGCAACCAGCCCAGGCTGCCCAGCGCGCTTTGCCAGAGTTTGGCAATGGCAAACATCGGGTGGCTGATCACTTCGACGCGCGCGGCCTGCTGCCAGCCGCGACTGACAATGGCATCGCCACCGGCTGCTTCCAGGCCGATCAACTGCACGAACCAGCGTGGCACGCCACCCGGGTCAGGCTCGGCGTGGCGTTCTACCAGCACGGCATTGGAGCCCAGGTCGACGACCTTGATGCTCGAATAGTAACCACTGTCGAAGATCGAACTGACCATCAGCTCGACCATCGCCGGGTCATCGATGTTCGGCGTCAGCGACAGCGCCAGCGCAGTTGCCGCATCCTGGGCATGCGAGCGCAGCTGGTTGACATACTGGCTGCGCGAGCTTTCCAGGCTGACCATGAAACTGCCACTGAAGGCGACCACCAGGAACAGGCAAATGGCCAACAGCAATTGTTTGAACAGTGACATCTGTGCTCCTTCAGTAAACCGGCTCGGCCGGGAACCCTTCGGCCTGCATTTTTTTCAACAAATCCTGCCAGCGTGACAACCGCTTGGTATCGCCGACTTTCTTGTTGCCCGTGGCACCCGTCAGCCACAACCCTTCGCCATTGAAGGCATACACCGGCAGCAGGTCGGTACGCTGGCTTGCCGGCTTGATGGCGTCCATCAGGCTGTCGAGTACCAAGGGTTGGGCCTGTGGGCTTGAATAATAGGTCAGCACCATATGCGCCCGGTTCTGCCGCAGCGCCTTTACATAGGTGATACGCAGTTTGTCGCTGGGGATGCCCATGCGCCGCAGGCTGAAATACTTGGCAATGGCGTAGTCCTCGCAGTCCCCGGCACCTTTGATCAGTGCCTGCACCGGCGTCGCCCAGTAATCGACCTCATGCCACAGGTCGATATCCTCTACATAGCGCAGTTGCTGGTTGAAGAAGCGGTTGACCACTTGCAAGCGCTCAAGCTCGGTCCCCTGCTTTTGCGTGGCCATCAGGTTCTGCCAGGCATCGATGCGGCCTTGCCCGGCACCCAGCGGCCCATAGAGGGCCTGCGACTGGCGGCTGATCTGGGAGAAATCCCAGTCCGCATGCAAACCGCCGAGCAGCAGGCAGCCCAGCAGCCCGGCCAGGCCGACGCGTCGCACAACGGTTTTGAGCATCCAGGATATCGCCACTGCGAAGCCCTGTTCCGGCCAGTCGAAAGCAGCGATGGTGGGGCTTGCCAGGGCAAAAGACAATGGCACCCTGCAATCATGCCCCCGCCGGTCAGCAACCCTCCACTTTCTGGATATATCCTTCTATAGGCTGCTTCCTTTGGCCGCCGACTTCATCCACCATAGCCGCGCTTTTGGGGCGCGCGTGCCAGCGCAGAGCAGGTTTGACACCCCTACAAGCTGTTACTAGTGTCATTGGATCCAACTTTTGTCATCGTTGAGGCAGGCGTCACGTGGCCGAGAAAATCAAACTGAGCAATGTGCTGGCCAGCGAGCAGCTGCTGCCGCATCAGGCGCGTGGCGTGATCGAAGAACGCCTGCGTAGCGCCATTCTCGATGGCCGCTTACCTCCAGGTACTGCGGTGCGGCAACAAGAGCTCGCCACTTTGTTCGGGGTCAGCCGCATGCCTGTGCGCGAAGCGCTGCGCCAACTCGAAGCGCAATCGTTGCTGAAGGTGGAGATGCACAAGGGCGCAGTGGTCGCGCCGCTGATCGGCGAGGATGCGGTGGACACCTATGCCCTGCGGGTATTGCTCGAGAGCGAAGCGCTGCGCCAGTCCATTCCGTTGCTCGATGCCAGCGACATCACCAGCGCCCGCGGGTATATCCAGCAACTGGAAAACGAAACCCGGCATGCCGAAATCGGTCGTTTGAACCGCCTTTTCCATATGGCGCTGTACAGCAAGGCGCCGAACAAGAAGCTGCTGCGCCTGATCGAGAACGAGCTGAACGAGGAGGAGCGCTTCCTGCGCTTTCATCTCTCATCCATGGGGCTGGGCAAGCTCACCCAGGACGATCACAACGCCTTGGTGGATGCGGCCAGCGACAAGCTGATAGATGAGGCGATAGCGGTGCTGGAGCAGCACCTGAATAGCGGTGCAAGGGTGATCCGCAAGTATCTGGATACCCAACTGGGGCGCTGACGCTTCAGCGGCGGAGCTCGCGGCGCACCAGATGGGTTGCAAATTCATCTGGCCATGCCAACAATGAGACTAATTATCATTCATGTCCATTGACCTCAGCGCCCTCCTCCCATGTCCAGCAATGACTCCGTGCAAACGCTTTACAGTGATCACCATGGGTGGCTGCATGCCTGGCTACGCAGCAAGCTGGGCAATGCCGCCGATGCCGCCGACCTTGCCCAGGACACCTTCGTGCGCCTGCTGCAGCGGCGAGAAACCCTCCAGCTGAACACGCCCAGAGCCTTCCTGCGTACGGTCGCACGTGGGTTGGTGATCGATCATTGGCGCCGCGAGGAGCTGCACAGGGCCTACCTCGAGGCACTGACATACGTGCCGGAAGCACAAGCCCCTTCCGCCGAAACCCGTGAACTGCTGCTGGAACTGCTGGAACGCATCGCACGCATGCTCGACGGCCTCAAGCCGAAAGTACGCCGCGCGTTCCTGCTGGCCCAGTGCGAAGGGCTGAAGCACCAGGCCATTGCCGACCAGATGGGCATCTCGGTGCGTACCGTGGAGCGCTACATCGCTGATGCGCTCTACCATTGCTACGTGCTGCGCTACGAAGACGAGTGCTGAGACGATGACTGCCGCACAGCCTGGCGCAACAGCGGTCAAGCAGGCCATCCAGTGGACGCTGAGGCTGCGCGAAAGCGGCCATGACCTGGCCCTGCAACAACAGTGCGCACAATGGCGCAGTGCCCGCCACGAGCATGAACTGGCCTGGCAACGGGTCACTTACCTGCAACAGGACCTCGACCTGCGCGCCATCCCCGGCGCCGGTGTCGCCTTGCGCACCCTGGAAACCAGCCAGCGGCGCCTGCAGCGGCGGCAGGCACTGAAGCTGCTGGGCGGTGTTGCCATGATAGGAACGACGGCATGGCTGGGCAAAGACCTGGAGATGGTGAGCGACTGGGCATCCGACTACGCCACAAATACGGGTGAGCGACGCAGTTATGCCCTTCCCGATGGCTCGCTCATGCAACTCAATACCCGCAGTGCTGTGGACCTGGCCTTCAATGACCGGCAGCGTCTGGTTCGCCTGAAGCAGGGGGAATTGATGATCACCTGCAGCCAGGCGTCGAACGCGCAGCGTCCCTTGCTGATACAAACCCGCGACGGCTTGCTGGAAGGTTTCGAAGGGCGCTTTGTTGCTCGCCAGGACAGTGACTGCACCCGCGTCAGCGTCAGCCATGGCAGGCTGGCCATCCACCGGCCAGGCAATGGCCAGCTGCAGTGGATAGAAGCCGGGGAGGACTGGCGCCTGGATGCACAAGGTGCACAACGGCTGGAACATGTCGACATGGACGCGATGGCCTGGAGCGAAGGGCTGATCGTTACCCGGGACATGCGCCTGTTCGACTTTCTCGCGCAGGTCAGCAGGTATCGCCATGGCTATCTGGGCTGTAGCGACGAGATTGCGGATTTGCGCCTGTCGGGGGTGTTCCGCCTCGAAGACCCGGAGCGGCTGCTGCAGCTGCTGCCACAGACGTTACCTGTGCGGCTGCTGCAACGTACCCGCTGGTGGGTGCGGGTAGAACAGCAGGCTTGATCAGGCCCTGATGATTTTTTGGCGGGTTTTGAATGCCGGTCCGGCTAGGACAGAAAGCAATCCCCTCTGCCCCTCAACTTGCCAACGGACCGCTCATGCCAACCGACCCTGTGCACACGCACATTTCACCCCTGAATGATTTTCGACCTGTTTTGCAATCAGCTATTTTGCGCAAAGCTGTCCGGGCTGCCCTGTTCGGTACCGCCTTGGGGCTGATCACAGCCCCGCAGCTCTCGGTCGCCGCTGGTGTCGTCCAGGCCAGCCATAGCTACGCGATCCCGGCCGGCCCGCTGGATGACGTGCTCAACCAGTTTGCACGGCAGGCGGGCATCACCCTGTCGAGCACGCCACAGCTCACCGATGGATTGCAGTCCAACGGCTTGCAGGGGCAATACGCTGCCGAACAGGGGCTGCGCCAGTTGCTCAATGGCAGCGGCCTGCAGGCCATAAGCCAGGGCGAGCGCAACTACGTGCTGCAGGCACAACCTCAAAGCGCTGCACTGTCATTGCCAGACACCGACGTCCGTAGCTTCAGCCTGGGCAATGCCCTGGGCAGCATGGAGGGTTACAACGCCACCCACAGCCAGGTGGCAACCAAGACCAGCATGCCGCTGGTGGAGACCTCACAATCGGTGTCGGTGGTTACCCGTCAGCAGATGGACGATCAGGGCTCGCAGACTGTCGCCCAGGCCATGCGCTACACCCCCGGTGTACTGACCAACCCCTACGGGGCAACTCATCGCTATGACTACGTGGCGATGCGCGGTTTCAATGATGGGTCGGTGGATAACATCTACGTCGACGGGCTCAAGTCGATGGGTGACAACGGCACCTACAGCACCATGCAGGTCGACCCGTACTTCCTCGAACGTATCGACATTCTCAAAGGGCCTTCTTCGGTGCTATATGGCCGTAGCTCGCCTGGAGGGCTTGTGGCATTGACTACCAAGAAGCCACAGTTCACGCCCTACCATCAACTGCAGGCGACGGTGGGCACCCAGGGCCAGCGCGGCATGGGTTTTGACTTCAGCGGCCCTGTAGATGACGACAAGCGCATCGCCTACCGCCTGACAGGCCTGGCGGATGCCTCTGACACACAGTTCGACCACAGTAAGGAAGAACGCTACGCCATTGCGCCGGCAATCAGCATCGACTTCAGCGAAGACACCTCGCTCACCCTGCAAGCCTACCTGCAACACGACCCGAACGGCGGGTACCACGGCGGCAATCCTGCCGACGGCATGCTGCACCAGCGCAACGGCTTGCGGCTGTCGGACCATTTCTTCGAGGGCGAACCGGGTATCGACCACTACGAGCGCACCCAACAGTCCTTCAGCTACCAGTTCGAGCACCGCTTCAACGACGTCTTCACCGCACGACAGAACTTCCGTTATCAGGATTCGGATGTGTCGATGGACCAGGTGTACTCCGCCGGTTGGGCCGATGCCGACAGCAACATCCTCAATCGCGCGTACACCGGGGGCGACGAGCGCCTGCATTCATACATCATCGATAACATGCTGCAGGCGGAGTTCTTCACTGGCGCGGCCAAGCATACCCTGCTGCTGGGTGCTGACTATCAGCGCCGCAAAGCCGACGTGGCCTGGCGTTACGGCACAGTCGATCCACTGGATGCCGGCAACCCGCAGTACGGTAATGGCAACCTTCAGGTGCTGGGCGAGAACCGCTACCAGCGGCGCTTGCAACAAACCGGCGTGTACTTGCAGGACCTGGTCGAGCTGGACCAGTGGCGCTTTTCCCTCGGGCTTCGCCAGGACTGGGTAAAGGTGTCCGAAGAGAACCGGGACAGCGATACCAAGGCCAGCGATCAGCGCTCCAGGTTCACTACCCGCGCCGGGGTGCTCTACCTGTTCGAGAACGGCATTGCGCCGTATATCAGCTATTCGGAGTCGTTCAACCCCAATACCGTATCCGATCAGGACGGCCGCCCGCTGGCACCTACGGAGGGCACCCAGTGGGAAGCCGGTATCAAGTATCAACCCCCTGGCAGCGACAACCTGTTCACTGCTTCGGTGTTCCGCATCGAGCAGGAGAACCTGGCGTCGAAACAGCCAAACGAGGATTTCTATCGCCCTGTCGGGGAAGTTCGTTCGCAAGGGCTTGAACTGGAAGCGCATGTTCAGCTCACTGACAGCCTGAAGCTGCTGGGTGGCTACACCTTTACCGACATCGAGTATTCCAAGTCGATGCCGAGCCTGGTGTCCGGCAGCCTGGACAACAAAGGCAATTCGCCAACCCAGGCACCGAAACAGATGCTCTCGCTGTGGGCAGATTACAACTTCCACCAGGGGGCTCTGGATGGCCTGCGGCTGGGCGGTGGCGTGCGTTATGTGGGGTACAGCTGGGTCGATGCGGAAAACAGCATGAAGGTGCCTTCCTACACCCTGTTCGACGCTTCCATCGGCTATGACCTGGGCAAGATCGGCCTCGCAGGTGTGGATGTACGCTTGAACGCCAACAACCTGACCAATGAAAGCTACATCACCTCGTGTGCCAGCCTGAACTACTGCTACATGGGTGAAGAGCGCAACGTCAGCGCAACGGTCAGCTATCAGTTCTGATCAGCCACCACTGCCCGGAAAAGACAAAGCCCCTGTCTGCATCGCAGACAGGGGCTTTGGGTTTGAATCTTGACGATGACCTACTCTCACATGGGGAGACCCCACACTACCATCGGCGATGCATCGTTTCACTGCTGAGTTCGGGATGGGATCAGGTGGTTCCAATGCTCTATGGTCGTCAAGAAATTCTGTGTGCTGGCCCGTCCCTCGGACGTACCTGCGAATCTCTGTAGTTCCTACTTAAAGACAAAACCCCTACCTGCATGCGCAGATAGGGGTTTTGCGAAATGAATCTTGACGATGACCTACTCTCACATGGGGAGACCCCACACTACCATCGGCGATGCATCGTTTCACTACTGAGTTCGGGATGGGATCAGGTGGTTCCAATGCTCTATGGTCGTCAAGAAATTCTGTAGCCAGAATGTCCAGATGGACAGCCCAGCGAATTCGGATATGTGATGTTTGTGATGCTTTGTGAACAGTGCGAACTTTCGGTTCGTGTCATCTTCACCACCGCAATCTGCATGAGCAAATTGCTTGGGTGTTATATGGTCAAGCCTCACGGGCAATTAGTATTGGTTAGCTCAACGCCTCACAGCGCTTACACACCCAACCTATCAACGTCGTAGTCTTCGACGGCCCTTCAGGGGATTCTAGATCCCAGTGAGATCTCATCTTGAGGCAAGTTTCCCGCTTAGATGCTTTCAGCGGTTATCTCTTCCGAACATAGCTACCCGGCAATGCCACTGGCGTGACAACCGGAACACCAGAGGTTCGTCCACTCCGGTCCTCTCGTACTAGGAGCAGCCCCTCTCAAATCTCAAACGTCCACGGCAGATAGGGACCGAACTGTCTCACGACGTTCTAAACCCAGCTCGCGTACCACTTTAAATGGCGAACAGCCATACCCTTGGGACCGGCTTCAGCCCCAGGATGTGATGAGCCGACATCGAGGTGCCAAACACCGCCGTCGATATGAACTCTTGGGCGGTATCAGCCTGTTATCCCCGGAGTACCTTTTATCCGTTGAGCGATGGCCCTTCCATACAGAACCACCGGATCACTAAGACCTACTTTCGTACCTGCTCGACGTGTGTGTCTCGCAGTCAAGCGCGCTTTTGCCTTTATACTCTACGACCGATTTCCGACCGGTCTGAGCGCACCTTCGTACTCCTCCGTTACTCTTTGGGAGGAGACCGCCCCAGTCAAACTACCCACCATACACTGTCCTCGATCCGGATAACGGACCTGAGTTAGAACCTCAAAGTTGCCAGGGTGGTATTTCAAGGATGGCTCCATGAGAACTGGCGTCCCCACTTCAAAGCCTCCCACCTATCCTACACAAGCAAATTCAAAGTCCAGTGCAAAGCTATAGTAAAGGTTCACGGGGTCTTTCCGTCTAGCCGCGGATACACTGCATCTTCACAGCGATTTCAATTTCACTGAGTCTCGGGTGGAGACAGCGCCGCCATCGTTACGCCATTCGTGCAGGTCGGAACTTACCCGACAAGGAATTTCGCTACCTTAGGACCGTTATAGTTACGGCCGCCGTTTACCGGGGCTTCGATCAAGAGCTTCGCTTGCGCTAACCCCATCAATTAACCTTCCGGCACCGGGCAGGCGTCACACCCTATACGTCCACTTTCGTGTTTGCAGAGTGCTGTGTTTTTAATAAACAGTCGCAGCGGCCTGGTATCTTCGACCGGCATGGGCTTACGGAGCAAGTCCTTGACCCTCGCCGGCGCACCTTCTCCCGAAGTTACGGTGCCATTTTGCCTAGTTCCTTCACCCGAGTTCTCTCAAGCGCCTTGGTATTCTCTACCTAACCACCTGTGTCGGTTTGGGGTACGGTTCCCAGTTATCTGAAGCTTAGGAGCTTTTCTTGGAAGCATGGTATCAACCACTTCGTCGCCTAAAGGCAACTCGTCATCAGCTCTCGGCCTTGAAATCCCGGATTTGCCTAAGATTTCAGCCTACCACCTTAAACCTGGACAACCAACGCCAGGCTGGCCTAACCTTCTCCGTCCCTCCATCGCAATAACTGGAAGTACAGGAATATTAACCTGTTTTCCATCGACTACGCTTTTCAGCCTCGCCTTAGGGACCGACTAACCCTGCGTCGATTAACGTTGCGCAGGAAACCTTGGTCTTTCGGCGTGCGAGTTTTTCACTCGCATTGTCGTTACTCATGTCAGCATTCGCACTTCTGATACCTCCAGCAAGC
>NZ_CM181238.1:127500-130000 GCF_059295255.1 Pseudomonas sp. 8_5_2 | reverse complement strand
CGCACCTCAGTGTCAGTATCAGTCCAGGTGGTCGCCTTCGCCACTGGTGTTCCTTCCTATATCTACGCATTTCACCGCTACACAGGAAATTCCACCACCCTCTACCGTACTCTAGCTTGCCAGTTTTGGATGCAGTTCCCAGGTTGAGCCCGGGGCTTTCACATCCAACTTAACAAACCACCTACGCGCGCTTTACGCCCAGTAATTCCGATTAACGCTTGCACCCTCTGTATTACCGCGGCTGCTGGCACAGAGTTAGCCGGTGCTTATTCTGTCGGTAACGTCAAAACAGCAAGGTATTCGCTTACTGCCCTTCCTCCCAACTTAAAGTGCTTTACAATCCGAAGACCTTCTTCACACACGCGGCATGGCTGGATCAGGCTTTCGCCCATTGTCCAATATTCCCCACTGCTGCCTCCCGTAGGAGTCTGGACCGTGTCTCAGTTCCAGTGTGACTGATCATCCTCTCAGACCAGTTACGGATCGTCGCCTTGGTGAGCCATTACCCCACCAACTAGCTAATCCGACCTAGGCTCATCTGATAGCGCAAGGCCCGAAGGTCCCCTGCTTTCTCCCGTAGGACGTATGCGGTATTAGCGTTCCTTTCGAAACGTTGTCCCCCACTACCAGGCAGATTCCTAGGCATTACTCACCCGTCCGCCGCTGAATCCAGGAGCAAGCTCCCGTCATCCGCTCGACTTGCATGTGTTAGGCCTGCCGCCAGCGTTCAATCTGAGCCATGATCAAACTCTTCAGTTCAATACTGCTTGGGTTTTTAAGAAACCCTAAACTTGGCTCAGCAATCTCAAATGACTATGTGATTTCTCGCATGGTCACTTGTGATGCTGATAATCTTTTTGACTATCAGTCCGTACTCACAAGCACCCACACGAATTGCTTGATTCAATTTGTTAAAGAGCGGTTGGTTAAGAGCTTTTCGTCTCAACCGAGGCGCGCATTCTACGCTTTCCTCAGAGCCTGTCAAGCGTTTATTTTGAAGTTTTTTCCGAGAAACTCGTTTAGCTTCAAACACTTAACTCGCTTCGATCTCTCGTCGCGGGAGGTGAATAATACAGCATTCAAAAACGCTGTCAACCACCTTTTACTACCACCGGCTGGCTGTTAAGCCTACCAGGAGAAGCATGAGCTTCTACTTAAAGACAAAACCCCTACCTGCATGCGCAGATAGGGGTTTTGCGAAATGAATCTTGACGATGACCTACTCTCACATGGGGAGACCCCACACTACCATCGGCGATGCATCGTTTCACTACTGAGTTCGGGATGGGATCAGGTGGTTCCAATGCTCTATGGTCGTCAAGAAATTCTGTAGCCAGAATGTCCAGATGGACAGCCCAGCGAATTCGGATATGTGATGTTTGTGATGCTTTGTGAACAGTGCGAACTTTCGGTTCGTGTCATCTTCACCACCGCAATCTGCATGAGCAAATTGCTTGGGTGTTATATGGTCAAGCCTCACGGGCAATTAGTATTGGTTAGCTCAACGCCTCACAGCGCTTACACACCCAACCTATCAACGTCGTAGTCTTCGACGGCCCTTCAGGGGATTCTAGATCCCAGTGAGATCTCATCTTGAGGCAAGTTTCCCGCTTAGATGCTTTCAGCGGTTATCTCTTCCGAACATAGCTACCCGGCAATGCCACTGGCGTGACAACCGGAACACCAGAGGTTCGTCCACTCCGGTCCTCTCGTACTAGGAGCAGCCCCTCTCAAATCTCAAACGTCCACGGCAGATAGGGACCGAACTGTCTCACGACGTTCTAAACCCAGCTCGCGTACCACTTTAAATGGCGAACAGCCATACCCTTGGGACCGGCTTCAGCCCCAGGATGTGATGAGCCGACATCGAGGTGCCAAACACCGCCGTCGATATGAACTCTTGGGCGGTATCAGCCTGTTATCCCCGGAGTACCTTTTATCCGTTGAGCGATGGCCCTTCCATACAGAACCACCGGATCACTAAGACCTACTTTCGTACCTGCTCGACGTGTGTGTCTCGCAGTCAAGCGCGCTTTTGCCTTTATACTCTACGACCGATTTCCGACCGGTCTGAGCGCACCTTCGTACTCCTCCGTTACTCTTTGGGAGGAGACCGCCCCAGTCAAACTACCCACCATACACTGTCCTCGATCCGGATAACGGACCTGAGTTAGAACCTCAAAGTTGCCAGGGTGGTATTTCAAGGATGGCTCCATGAGAACTGGCGTCCCCACTTCAAAGCCTCCCACCTATCCTACACAAGCAAATTCAAAGTCCAGTGCAAAGCTATAGTAAAGGTTCACGGGGTCTTTCCGTCTAGCCGCGGATACACTGCATCTTCACAGCGATTTCAATTTCACTGAGTCTCGGGTGGAGACAGCGCCGCCATCGTTACGCCATTCGTGCAGGTCGGAACTTACCCGACAAGGAATTTCGCTACCTTAGGACCGTTATAGTTACGGCCGCCGTTTACCGGGGCTTCGATCAAGAGCTTCGCTTG
>NZ_CM181238.1:0-122500 GCF_059295255.1 Pseudomonas sp. 8_5_2 | reverse complement strand
CGTCCTCGCCTTCCGGGCGGCCCGTCAGGCTCATCAGCCCCCCAAGCCCCTGGATCATGAAGTCATAACCCGCGCGCCTGGCATAGGGCCCGGTCTGGCCGAAGCCGGTAATGGAACAATAGATAAGCTGCGGGTTGAGCGCCTTCAGGCTCGCATAGTCCAGGCCGTAGGCAGCCAACCCGCCAACCTTGAAGTTCTCGATGACGATATCGCACTTGGCCGCCAGCTCACGCACCAGGCGTTGCCCTTCGGGCTGCGTGAAGTCGATGGTTACCGAGCGCTTGTTGCGATTGGCCGAAAGGTAATACGCCGCCTCGCTGGTGTTCTCACCCTCGGCGTCCTTGAGGAAGGGCGGCCCCCATGAGCGGGTATCATCGCCACTGCCAGGGCGTTCCACCTTTATCACGTCGGCACCAAGGTCAGCGAGGATCTGGCCAGCCCATGGGCCGGCCAACACGCGCGAAAGGTCCAGTACCCGCAGATGTGATAGCGCGCCCATGGGCTGGCTCCTTGTTAATAGAAGGCCTGGATACCGGTCTGCGCACGCCCCAGGATCAGTGCATGCACGTCGTGAGTACCTTCATAGGTGTTGACCACCTCAAGGTTGACCAGGTGACGGGCCACACCAAACTCGTCGGAGATGCCGTTGCCGCCCAGCATGTCACGTGCCATGCGCGCGATATCCAGGGCCTTGCCGCAGGAATTCCGCTTCATGATAGAGGTGATTTCCACCGCAGCCGTACCTTCATCTTTCATGCGCCCCAGGCGCAGGCAACCCTGCAAGGCCAGCGTGATTTCAGTCTGCATGTCCGCCAGCTTCTTCTGGATCAACTGATTCGCAGCCAAAGGTCGACCGAACTGCTGGCGGTCCAGGGTGTACTGCCGTGCGGTGTGCCAGCAGGCCTCGGCGGCGCCCAGCGCGCCCCAGGAGATGCCATAGCGGGCCGAGTTCAGGCAGGTGAACGGGCCTTTCAGCCCACGCACGTCGGGGAAGATGTTTTCTTCCGGCACGAATACGTTGTCCATGACGACTTCGCCAGTGATAGAGGCACGCAGGCCGACCTTGCCATGGATCGCCGGGGCGCTGAGGCCTTCCCAGCCTTTCTCCAGAACAAAGCCGCGAATATCACCCGCATCATCCTTGGCCCAGACCACGAATACATCGGCGATCGGGCTATTGGTGATCCACATCTTGCTGCCAGTGAGGCGATAGCCGCCGTCGACCTTCCTGGCACGGGTGATCATCGACCCAGGATCGGAGCCATGATTGGGCTCGGTGAGGCCGAAGCAACCGATCCACTCACCGCTGGCCAGCTTGGGCAGGTATTTCTGTTTTTGCGCTTCGGTGCCGAATTCGTTGATAGGCACCATTACCAGGGACGACTGCACGCTCATCATCGACCGGTAGCCCGAGTCGATACGCTCGACCTCTCGAGCGATCAGGCCGTAGCACACGTAATTCAGGCCACTGCCACCGTACTGTTCGGGAATGGTTGCCCCCAGCAAGCCGATTTCACCCATCTCGCGGAAGATCGCCGGGTCGGTCTGCTCGTGACGGAAGGCCTCGAGCACACGCGGGGCCAGCTTGTCCTGGGCGAACTGATAAGCGCTGTCACGCACCATGCGCTCTTCTTCAGTGAGCTGCTGATCGAGCAGCAGCGGGTCGATCCAGTTGAAGCTTGCTTTACCGGCCATGAGCGAAATCCTCGAAATAGGGGGCAGTTTCTTGTGCCTTTGAGCCTAGGCCTGATTAGCCGGCGGGACAAACGAGGATTGCGCACCTATTAGTGATAATTTGTCACTTCGTAAATCGGCAAAACGCCATATTGACTGCGTTACGAGTGAGGTTGACGTACATGCGCCGCAAGATCCCCAGTACCGCCGCCCTGGTTTGCTTCGAAGCAGCGGCGCGCAACGAGAGCTTTACCAAGGCCGCCCAGGAACTCGCCCTGACCCAGGGCGCTGTCTGTCGGCAGATAGGCGGCCTGGAGGCGTTCCTTAATGTCGAACTGTTCCGGCGCTCGCGACGGGGCGTGAAGCTGACCGAAGCAGGCCTGTCCTACAGCCGCCAGATAGCCGCGCAACTGGACGCCGTGGAGCGCGACACGCTCTCTGTAATGCGCCAACAGGGCGCCAATGTGATCGAACTGGCGGTAGTGCCCACCTTTGGCACCCAGTGGCTACTACCGCGCCTGAAAGACTTCCAGCAATGCCACCCCGAGGTCACGGTCAACCTCACCAACCGCACACGCCCGTTTCTGTTCGCCGACACTACCTTCGATGCCGCCATCTACTTTGGCGATGCCGACTGGTCGGGCACCCAGTCGCACCGGCTGATGGGGGAGAACCCGGTGCCGGTGTGCAGCCCGGCACTACTGGGCGAGGAGGACATGCTGGAGGCGCGGCGCATCGGGCAACTGCCACTGCTGCAGCAGAGCACCCGCCCGTACGCCTGGCGGCAGTGGTTCGGCAGCCTGGGCATGAATATGGAACGCGACATGACAGGCCCGCGCTATGAACTATTCTCGATGCTCGCCCAGGCGGCCATGCACGACATGGGTATCGCCCTGATTCCGCCGTTCCTGATTCAGCGCGAGTTGGAGGAAGGTAGGTTGGTGGTCGCTAACAGACACGCCCTGAGTAGCGACAAGGCCTACTATCTGATGATTCCGGAGCGCAAGGTCGAGTCTGGCTCGCTGCGTGCCTTTCGCGACTGGCTGCTGCACCAGGCCCAGGCCTATATAGGCAAAGCATGAACCTGCGATAACTTGACTCGGTAGTCAATTATTTTAAACACCTACAGATGTATGTATTTGTCGCATTATCGCAAACTGTTACGCAGGCATAAAAATACCCTTTAACCCTGCTTATTACGCGGCTTTGCGGGCTATTTTGCGACATTCACCCAGTCGTAAGCGAAGTGCCCTGAAATATTTTGATTTTTTCTTCTAACCTGCCAATAGCCCATGTTTGAGAGGCTGCAGCTGTAGTGCTGCGACATGCGGTCACAGGGTGACTTGTAGTTTTGAGTTCGTTTCGCTCCATAACCGGTTGAAGACCCCCGGGTTCGTCTGCAAAATGCTTCGCCCGCCCGGGATACGGCGGGTTGGCGCTCCACAGCCGCCCCAGCTCACCATCCGCAGTGTGCTGGCTTTTACAAAGACAAAGGTCACCGCAGGAGAAATAGTCGTGCACATTGGTGTTCCTCTCGAGACGCAGACCGGTGAGACAAGGGTCGCAGCGACCCCGGAAACCATCAAGAAACTGATTGGCCAGGGCCATCAGGTCACCGTCCAACGGGGGGCAGGGCTAAACGCCAGCATTCCGGACAGTGCCTATGAGGCCGTGGGCGCTTCCCTGGGGAGTGCGGCCGATGCCTACGGCGCCCAATTGGTACTCAAGGTGGTCGCGCCCAACGACCAGGAGCTGGCCCTGATCAACAGCGGCAGCCTGCTGGCGGGCATGCTCAACCCCTTCAACAGCGAGCTGATCGGCAAGATGGCCGAACGCGGTATTACCGCCTTTGCCCTTGAAGCCGCGCCACGCACCTCACGGGCACAAAGCCTGGACGTGCTGTCGTCGCAAGCCAACATCGCCGGTTACAAGGCAGTGTTGCTGGCTGCCCATCACTACCCGCGCTTCATGCCCATGCTGATGACGGCGGCCGGCACCGTAAAGGCCGCACGGGTACTGATCCTTGGGGCGGGCGTTGCCGGCCTGCAGGCCATCGCCACGGCGAAGCGGCTGGGGGCAGTGATCGAAGCGTCTGATGTGCGCCCGGCAGTGAAGGAGCAGATCGAATCGCTGGGCGCCAAATTCCTCGACGTGCCCTACGAGACCGACGAGGAGCGCGAATGCGCCGAAGGCGTCGGCGGATATGCGCGACCAATGCCGGCAAGCTGGATGCAACGCCAGGCCCAGGCCGTGCATGAGCGTGCCAAGCAGGCGGATATCGTCATCACCACGGCGCTGATTCCCGGGCGCAAGGCGCCGACCCTGCTCAGTGCCGAAACCGTTGCGCAGATGAAGCCAGGTTCGGTGGTCATCGACCTCGCCGCAGCCCAGGGCGGCAACTGCCCGCTCACCGTCGCCGACCAAGTGGTGCAACAGAACGGGGTGACCATCGTCGGCCCGACCAACCTGCCGGCCCAGGTGGGTGCCGATGCGTCGGCGCTGTACGCACGCAACCTGCTGGACTTCACGAAGCTGCTGTTCGACAAGGACGGCGCACTGGTCATCAACCTCGAAGACGACATCGTCGCGGCCTGCCTGATGTGCCGCGATGGTCAAGTCGTCCGCAAGAACGGCTAAGGAGCACGACAATGGAAGACATGCTGATTTCCCATGGCATCTACAACCTGATCATCTTCGTGCTGGCCATTTATGTGGGTTACCACGTGGTCTGGAACGTCACCCCGGCGCTGCACACCCCATTGATGGCCGTGACCAACGCCATTTCGGCGATCGTCATCGTTGGCGCCATGTTGGCCGCCGCGCTGACCGTGACCCCGGCAGGCAAGCTGATGGGTACCCTTGCCGTAGCACTGGCCGCAGTCAACGTGTTCGGTGGCTTCCTGGTCACCCGCCGCATGCTTGAGATGTTCAAGAAGAAAACCAAGAACGAGGCGCAGAAGTAAGCATGAGCATGAATCTGGTAACGCTCCTCTACCTCGTCGCCTCGATCTGCTTCATTCAGGCGCTCAAGGGCCTGTCGCACCCGACCACGTCGCGGCGCGGCAACCTGTACGGCATGATCGGCATGGGGATCGCCATCCTCACGACGGTGGGCCTCATCTATAAGCTCGCGGCGCTCTCTGTTGGCAACGGCGGGGCTACCACCGGCATCGGCTACGTGCTGGTCGGCCTGCTGATCGGCGGCACCGCCGGCTCGATCATGGCCAAGCGCGTCGAGATGACCAAGATGCCCGAGCTGGTCGCCTTCATGCACAGCATGATCGGCCTGGCTGCGGTTTTCATCGCCATCGCCGCCGTGCTCGAACCGCAATCTATGGGTATCGTTGCCGCCATCAGCGACCCGATCCCCACCGGCAACCGCCTGGAGCTGTTCCTCGGTGCAGCCATCGGTGCAGTCACCTTCTCCGGTTCGGTGATCGCCTTCGGCAAGCTGTCGGGCAAGTACAAGTTCCGCCTGTTCCAGGGCGCACCGGTACAGTTCGCCGGCCAGCACAAGCTGAACCTGATCCTCGGCCTGACCACCATTGCGCTGGGGCTGCTGTTCACCTTCACCGGCCATTACAGCGCCTTCACCCTGATGCTGGTCCTGGCCTTCATCATGGGCGTGCTGATCATCATCCCTATTGGCGGTGCAGACATGCCGGTAGTGGTGTCGATGCTCAACAGCTATTCGGGCTGGGCAGCAGCAGGTATCGGCTTCTCGCTTAACAACTCGATGCTGATCATTGCCGGCTCGCTGGTCGGCTCGTCCGGTGCGATCCTTTCGTACATCATGTGCAAGGCGATGAACCGTTCGTTCTTCAACGTCAT
This sequence comes from Pseudomonas sp. 8_5_2, assembly GCF_059295255.1. NCBI lineage: Bacteria > Pseudomonadati > Pseudomonadota > Gammaproteobacteria > Pseudomonadales > Pseudomonadaceae > Pseudomonas > Pseudomonas sp. 8_5_2. The sequence goes on along the minus strand of NZ_CM181238.1, from coordinate 116,995 downwards.
CCTCGGCGGTTTCGGCGGTGATACCGATGCCGGCGCGGCGCAAGGTTCGAAAGAGCAGCGCCCGGTGAAGTCCGGCTCGGCCGACGATGCCACCTTCCTGCTGAGCAATGCCGACAGCGTGATCATTGTCCCTGGCTACGGCCTGGCGGTTGCCCGTGCCCAGCACGCGCTGAAGGAATTGACCGAGAAGCTGACCCACAACGGTGTGACCGTGAAATACGCGATCCACCCCGTGGCGGGGCGGATGCCCGGGCACATGAACGTGCTGCTCGCCGAAGCCGAGGTGCCTTACGACCAAGTGTTCGAGATGGAAGACATCAACGCCGAATTCGGCCAGGCCGACGTGGTTCTGGTGCTCGGTGCCAACGACGTGGTCAACCCGGCGGCGAAGAACGACCCCAAGTCGCCGATTGCCGGCATGCCTATCCTCGAAGCGTTCAAGGCCAAGACCATCATCGTCAACAAGCGCTCCATGGCCAGCGGCTATGCCGGCCTGGACAACGAGCTGTTCTATCTGGACAAGACCATGATGGTGTTCGGCGACGCCAAGAAAGTCATCGAAGACATGGTCAAGGCGGTGGAATGACGCCCGCTGCAAACCAGTTGATATAAAGGAAGCCCCGGTCAGCATGTACCGGGGCTTTTCTTTTGTTGATCCGGATCAACGGCTCTACTCCAGTGCCTCTCATACGACCATGGTCGTGGGACGGCAATGGGCGAAGTCTCTAGACTGCGCTGCAGTAGTTTCAGTAGCCCGAGATAACAATCCATGTACCGTGATCGTATCCGCTTGTCCTCCCTGCACAGCAAGGTAATGAGTGCGGCTGATGCCGCTGGTCTGATCGAGGACGGCATGACCGTCGGCATGAGCGGTTTCACCCGCGCCGGCGAAGCCAAGGCCGTACCGCATGCCCTGGCCGAACGTGCCAAGCAGTCGCCACTGAAAATCAGCCTGATGACCGGCGCCAGCCTCGGCAACGACCTGGACAAGCAACTGACCGAGGCCGGCGTGCTGGCTCGCCGCATGCCGTTCCAGGTCGACAGCACCCTGCGCAAGGCCATCAACGATGGCAAGGTGATGTTCATCGACCAGCACCTGTCTGAAACCGTCGAACAACTGCGCAACCAGCAGCTCAAGCTGCCGGACATCGCCGTGATCGAAGCCGTGGCCATTACCGAGCAAGGGCACATCGTGCCGACCACCTCGGTGGGCAACTCGGCCAGCTTTGCGATCTTCGCCAAGCAGGTGATTGTCGAGATCAACCTCTCGCACAACACCAACCTCGAAGGCCTGCACGACATCTATATCCCGACCTACCGGCCGACCCGCACGCCAATCCCGCTGGTCAAGGTCGATGATCGCATCGGCAGCAGCGCAATCCCGATCGACCCGGCCAAGATCGTCGGCATCGTCATCAGCAACCAGCCGGACTCACCGTCCACCGTGCTGCCGCCGGATGGCGAAACCCAGGGCATCGCCGACCACCTGATCGACTTCCTCAAGAAGGAAGTCGACGCTGGCCGCATGACCAACAAGCTCGGCCCGCTGCAGGCCGGTATCGGCAGCATCGCCAACGCGGTGATGTGCGGCCTGATCGACTCGCCGTTCGAAGACCTGACCATGTACTCCGAAGTACTCCAGGATTCCACCTTCGACCTGATCGACGCCGGCAAACTCAGCTTCGCCTCGGGCAGCTCGATCACCTTGTCGACCCGCCGCAATGCTGACGTGTTCGGCAACCTGGAGCGCTACAAGGACAAGCTGGTACTGCGTCCGCAAGAAATCTCCAACCACCCGGAAGTAGTGCGTCGCCTGGGCATTATCGGCATCAACACCGCACTGGAGTTCGATATCTACGGCAACGTCAACTCCACCCACGTGTGCGGCACCAGGATGATGAACGGTATTGGTGGCTCGGGTGACTTTGCCCGTAATGCCCACCTGGCCGTGTTCGTCACCAAGTCGATTGCCAAAGGCGGGGCGATTTCCAGCGTGGTGCCGATGGTCAGCCATGTCGACCACACCGAGCACGACGTGGACATCCTGGTCACCGAGCAAGGCCTGGCCGACCTGCGAGGCCTGGCGCCGCGCGAGCGCGCACGGGCGATCATCGACAACTGTGTTCATCCTGACTACCGGGCGGCGCTGAACGACTACTTCGATCGCGCCTGCGAACGTGGCGGCCATACCCCGCATATCCTGCGTGAAGCACTGAGCTGGCACGAAAACCTGGAAGAAACCGGGCGCATGCTGGCTAGCTGATCCACCTCTGGTCGGGATAGCAGGGCAACACTGCTGTCCCGATAACGCTCTCTGCAGGAGCGGCTTTAATCGCCGACACCGGCACAGCCGGTGCCAGCCACCGCTTTGCGGAGTGTTCGCGACACGCCGCTCAACTCCTCAACCTAACTGCGATCATAAACTGTCCTACTGTACTGGTATTTCTACCAGCCTTTAGCTTGCCCTATCCGCCTCCAACCTCAAAACGCACCAATAATGTGCAGACCAGTACAGTTACGCCAATTTCGAGTGCAACAGTAGGGTTACACAGTTAACTGAGCCATCGTCTTTCAACAGAACTGTATCTACTGTTATGGACAAGAGAGGAGGATCATTGGCATCAGTTAAACCACTACCTAATCCCGCCATAAGCGGAAGGATGAAGCATCATGGAACGTACCCTCAGTTCCGGTCTCGTTTTTGAAAGCAACACCCAGCAATCCAACGCCTCGATGCCGCTGCGCGCATTGTCCACCCTGCTGCTGTGGCAGCGCCGCATGGCCAGCCGCCGTCAACTGGCTCGCCTGGACGCCCGCCTGCTGGCTGATGCCGGTATCAGCGAGTCGCAGCGTTACGAAGAGCTGAGCAAGCCTTTCTGGCGTTAAGCTCCGGCTTGCCGGCTTCGGCCGGCACCGCGAATTTCAAAAACCCGCTGCAGGTGACTGCAGCGGGTTTTTTTGTGTTTAAGGGCGCGTGCTAGAGCGATCCGCTCGCAACAGGTACAATTTTCTAGTTTCGGATTATGACAGGTACAGTTCCTTGGCGCGCTGTTGATTAACATCCAGAAACACCCGCGCGTGATACGCTTCGCTTAACAGTCTGGTAGAACCGCTGTACAAAGTACCGAGACGCGCTATCCAGGCGTCCGATAAACAGAACACCCGACCCAAGTCCAGGAGTCCACCATCATGTCCCGTAATTACCTGATTGGCGCTGCCCTGATGCTGAGCCTGGCAGGCACTGCACACGCCACCAGCTTCGTTGTCACCACCGACGCCGTCGTTGGCGCTGTAGCCGCGTCCACCGATGCTACCTCCGATGTTTCCTCTTCGTTCCGTGACGACAAGATCGTCCAGGCCGCCCGTGACGACGCTGCCAGCTTCGTTGGCAGCCAAGGGGACATCCGCGGTGCCAAGCTGGAAAGCGCTTTCCTGCACATCCGCTCGCAAATGCCGGCCCTGCAGGCCACTGACGCGCAACTGGCCCAGGCCATCCTGGCGATCTGATCCTGGCTGAGCCATACGGCTGTGCTGGTCACCAGCACAGCCTCGCCCACCCTTGCCCCCACGTTTTCCAGTTGTTGTGGAGCCCATGCGTTATCTGTTGCCGCTGCTGTTCTCCGTCGCTGGCATGGCCAGCGCCCATGCCATGGATACCACCACGCAAAGCCTGGTCATCACCGGCTACGTCACCAGCCAGGTGACCACCGCACCGTTCGACCGCAAGCTGGTCCGCCAGGCCCGCGACGACGCCGCTGCCTTTGTCGCCAGCGACGGCCAGATCCGCGGTGCACGGCTGGAAGCAGCGCTGGAATCATTACGCCACAATTGCTCACGACACACCGTCGGTGATCTGGAACTGGCGCAGGCAATTCTCGTCCAATAGCAACAACTGACTCCCTGTATTTTTCGGAGATGCTCCATGCGTAAACCGCTGATTGCCGCTACCCTCGGCATGCTGCTGCTGGCCGACCTGGCTCAGGCACAGACCCTGGTGGCCACCAGCAACATCATCGTGCGTGCCTTTGGCCGTTCGATCGACTTCACCTCTGACACCACCACCTCGATCCGCGACTCCAAGGTAGTACGCGAAGCCCACGACGACGCTGCCAGCTTCGTCGCCAGCAATGGCGACATCCGCGGCGCCCAGCTCGAAGCGGCCTTCAACACCTTGCGCGAGCGCGTGCCAGAAGCGCGAGGCGCCAGCGACCAAGTGCTGGCCGAAGCCATTCTGGCCCTGTGAACGGCGTGCGCGCCTGGCTGCTCGGCTGCGCCCTGACGCTGCTCGGCACGCCCGCCTTGGCCGACCTGCAGCTTGAGCTGCAGGCATCTGGCCTCGACCCGCAGCAAACCCAAGCCACCCAGGCCCTCCTCGACGAGGCCCTGGGCAAGTTGCCGCCACGCTTCAAGCAACAGCTGGACCGCCGCGTGCTGGTCAGCTGGAGCGACAAGATGCCAGCAGACGCCTATGGCCAGGCCTCGCTGGTTTCCACCCTTGAACTCAATCGCAGCCTGCTGCCCGGCCTTGCCGATGGCAGCGCCGCCAGTCAACGCACCGATCGCCCCCATGGCACAGTGCGTGAAGAGCTGTTGGCCACCGTGCTGCACGAGCTGACCCATATCTACGACCGCGCCCGGCTGTGGCCCAGCGCCGAAAATTCGCTGATCGCCCGCTGCAAGCGCCAGCAAGGCACGCTGGGCAAGATCGGCCTGCGCGAGGAGTGCCGTGGCCAGGCCGAGCGGCGTTTCACCCTCAGCGACGACCCGCGCCTGCTCGACCTGGCCGGCTGGCAACAGTACGTGGGCCGGCGCGGCGAGCGCGAACAACACAATGGCCAGTTCGTGCGCAGCCCCGATAGCTACGAGCTGAGCAGCCCTAAGGAATACATCGCGGTCAACATGGAGTATTTCCTTCTCGACCCGAGCTACGGCTGCCGCCGCCCGGCGCTAAACCAGTACCTGCGCGAGCACTTCGGCTGGGCTCCGCAACAGGACACCTGCGCCAAGGGCCTGCCCTTCATCAATGCCGGCAGCGACTTCGCCCGCCAGCCGCTGGGTGAAATCGACCCCGAGCGGGTCTACGAAGTGGACTATTTGCTGGCCGAAGCCAACCAGAACCTGGTCAGCCGTTGGGGCCACAGCATGCTGCGCCTGGTGATCTGCAAGCCTGGCCGGCCTCGCGGGCCGGACTGCCGCCTGGACCTCGAACAGAGCCTGGTGCTGTCGTACCGCGCCTTTGTCAACGATGTGCAGCTGTCCAGCTGGGACGGCCTGATCGGTGTCTACCCGTCGCGGCTGTTCGTGCTGCCGCTGGGCCAGGTGATCGACGAATACACCAAGACCGAGCTGCGTAGCCTGGCCTCGGTGCCTTTGAAGCTGAACCGTGAAGAAGTTGAGAACCTGGTGCGCCAGGCCGCCGAGATGCACTGGAGCTACGACGGCAACTACTGGTTCCTGTCCAACAACTGCGCGGTCGAGTCGTTGAAGCTGCTGCGCAGCGGCACCGCCAACTCACGCCTGAACGACCTCGACAGCATCATGCCCAATGGCTTGCTGGCGGTGCTCAAGGGCAGGGGGCTGGCCGATACCAGCGTGCTCGACGACCCGCGAGAGGCCCTGCGCCTGGGCTACCGCTTCGACTCCTACCGAGATCGCTACCAGGCCATGTTCGAGGTGCTGAAGAAGCAGTTGCCGATCAAGCAAGCGCTGGTGGAAGACTGGCTGGCCCAGGACGCCGAACAACGCCGCCCCTGGTTCGCCCAGGCCGACCTGCGCACCAGCGCGGCCTTGCTGCTGCTCGAGCAGGCCAGCTTGCGCCGGCAACTGCTGCTGGCCCAGGACGAGGTGAAACAGCGCTACCTGAATGCCGCCGCGCTGAAAGATGGCAGCATCAACAAAGCCGACGCGACGCTCAAGCAGATGCTTGCCAACAGCGGCTTCCTCAGCCGCCCGGCAGAATTGCTCGATGCCAAGGGCTATGGTTTGCCGCAGCCAGAGGAGCGCACGCACCTGGAGAAGGTGAGCGGCGAGCGCCAGGCGCAGCTGTTGCGCCTGAGCACCAGCCTGGACAAGGAGGTGAGGGCGCTGCTGGAGCCTTCGCGCGCCAAGGAAATTGCCGCGGTCGAAGCCAATGTGAAGCAGATCGGCGAGCATTTACGGGCGCTGCATAAAGCCGCGGGTGGTCTGCAGTTGTAAGTATGGCTGTACCGGCACAATCCCTTACTGGATTTCGCCGTCCTCTTCTGGCAGATCCTCATCCAGATGCAACCACGGCAACCGGCTGCTTACCCAGATATGCCGGTTGGCCCGTACCCGCTCCGGGTGGTCCAGCGTCGCCACCGTCACATCGACCGTCTCCGGGCTGTGCGTGGTCACCAACGCCACATGCGCCCCGCAATGCCCACAGAAGTACCGGCTGCAACTGGCCGGCGCCACATAGCACCCCGGTTCACCTTGCAGCCACTGGAAACCTGAGCGGGGCAGGGTGAGCCAGGTCACCACCAGCCCGCCGCTCACCCGCCGGCAGATCGAGCAATGGCAATGGGCAATATCGGTCAGCTCACCCACCAACCGGTACCGCAATGCGCCGCAATGGCAGCCACCTTCGGTTACATCGTGCATCACCTACCTCTCGTCGCCTTTGCATCAGCGAAAGCTGGCTGAAAGCTTGTGCTCATAGGATAGCCCCCACTACCGGCACAAGACCGGTCAGCCAGGGCACCCGGTAAACACCGCGCCCGGCCCAATCAACAACAACAATGGTGATTCTGATGTATTCCTGTGCCCGCCTTTTCGCAGTCCCCCTTCGCATGCTCCCTGCACAGCGCCCCACGCGCTGATCCGCCCGAATCGACTTACCTTTCGCCGCGCCACGCCTGGAGTATTGCCATGCTGACCTTCCTCGGCTTTGCCATGGTCATCACCTTCATGTACCTGATCATGACCAAGCGCCTGTCGGCCTTGATCGCGCTGATCCTGGTACCGATCCTGTTCGCCCTGTTCGGCGGCTTTTCCGCCAAGATCGGCCCGATGATGCTCGAAGGCATCAGCAAGCTTGCGCCGACCGGCGTGATGCTGATGTTCGCCATCCTCTACTTTGCCCTGATGATCGACTCCGGCCTGTTCGACCCGGCCGTGCGCAAGATCCTCAAGCTGGTCAAGGGCGACCCGCTGAAAGTCTCTGTCGGTACCGCCGTGCTGGCCCTGGTGGTCTCGCTGGACGGTGACGGCGCCACCACCTACATGATCTGCTGCGCCGCCATGCTGCCGATGTACAGCCGCCTGGGCATGAGCCCGCGGATCATGGCCGGCCTGATCATTCTCGCCGGCGGGGTGATGAACATGACCCCCTGGGGTGGCCCCACAGCCCGCGCCGCCAGCGCCCTGCATGTCGACCCGTCGGACATTTTCGTGCCGATGATCCCGGCCATGCTGTTTGGCGTGCTGGCGATCCTGGCCATTGCCTACCTGTACGGCAAGCGTGAGCGGGCCCGCCTGGGCGAACTGCACCTGCCTACCGACGACATCGACCACAGCAAAATCAGCGTATCGCAGTACCCGGATGCACGCCGGCCCAAGCTGCTGTACTTCAACGGTGCCCTGACTGCGGCGCTGATGGTGGCGCTGATTGCCGGTGTGCTGCCGCTGCCAGTGCTGTTCATGATCGCCTTCAGCATCGCCATGATCGTCAACTACCCGTGCCTGCAGCAGCAAAAGGACCGCATCGCCGCCCACGCCGGCAGCGTGCTGGCCGTGACCGGGCTGATCTTCGCCGCCGGTATCTTCACCGGTATCCTGTCGGGCACCGGCATGGTCGACGCCATGTCCAAGAGCCTGCTGGCAGTCATCCCCGAGGCACTGGGCCCGTACCTGGCGGTGATCACCGCGATCGTGAGCATGCCGTTCACCTTCTTCATGTCCAACGACGCCTTCTACTACGGCGTATTGCCGGTACTGGCCGAGGCCGCCAGCCACTACGGCATCACCCCGGTGGAAATGGCCCGTGCGTCGATCGTCGGGCAGCCGGTACACCTGCTCAGCCCCTTGGTACCCTCCACCTACTTGCTGGTGGCACTGGCCGGCATCGAGTTCGGTGACCATCAGCGCTTCACCTTGAAGTGGGCAGTGCTGGTGTGCCTGTGCATAATGCTCGCCGCATTGCTGATGGGCATTTTTCCGCTGTTCAGTAGTCTTTAATAAACGCGTATTACCTACCGCGACGCGCCCTGGTTAGGGCGCGTTGCCATTACCGCTTGAAGGAAAACACATGGAATGGCTGACCAGCCCGGAAATCTGGGTTGCCTTTTTTACCCTTACCGCGCTTGAGATCGTGCTCGGCATCGACAACATCATCATGATCTCGATCCTGGTCAGCCGCATGCCCAAGCACATGCAGCCTCGCACCCGGATCTTCGGCCTGGCCCTGGCCATGGTCACCCGCATCATGCTGTTGCTGTCGATCACCTGGGTCATGCGGCTTACCGCCGACCTGTTCGTGGTGTTCGGCGAGGGCATCTCCGGACGTGACCTGATCCTGTTCTTCGGTGGCCTGTTCCTGTTGTGGAAAAGCTCGCAGGAGATCTACCACGGCCTGGAGGGCGAGGACGAAAACGCCGACACGCCCAAAGGCGCAGGTGGCAAGTTCTTCTACACCATCATCCAGATCGCCATCATCGATATCGTGTTCTCGCTGGACTCGGTGATCACGGCGGTGGGCATGGTTTCCCACGTACCAGTGATGATCGCAGCCATCGTCGTGGCTGTGCTGGTGATGATGCTGTGCGCCGGTGCCATCAGCAACTTCATCGACAAACACCCGTCGCTGAAGATGCTCGCGCTTTCGTTCCTGATCGTGGTGGGTACCGTACTGATCGCCGAGGCTTTCGACGTGCATGTGCCGAAAGGCTACGTCTACTTCGCCATGGCCTTCTCGCTGGCGGTAGAGGCCATCAACATCCGCATGCGCACTGCGCTCGCCCGCAAGGACGGCAAGGAGCAAGACCCAGTGAAACTGCGCAAGGACATCCCGGGTCAGTAAGATCACGGAGCGCAGCATCTTGAGGGCCCTTCGGGGCCCTTTTCATTTTTGCCGTGTTTCAAATGGAAGACCTTCGTGCGAAGCTGGCGACAGCTGTGCAAAACAACTAAAGCTTTGAGTGAGCACTGAAAATTCTTCAACCGCTCACGCTTCTTCTCTTGGCCCGCTGGGCCTATGCAACAGGGGGCCTTCGCCATGCTGACCCTGCTCAACCTGCTTTCAGCCGTGACACTTCTGGTCTGGGGCACCCATATCGTGCGTACCGGCATCCTCCGGGTATTCGGCTCGGACCTGCGGCGCATCATCAGCCAGAACATGAACAAGCGACCGCTTGCGTTCATTGCCGGCATCCTCGTCACCGCCATGGTGCAGAGCAGTAACGCCACCGCCATGCTGGTCACCTCATTCGTCGGCCAGGGCCTGATGGCCATGACCCCGGCGCTGGCGATCATGCTCGGGGCCGATGTGGGTACCGCGCTGATGGCCCGAGTACTGACCTTCGACCTGTCCTGGCTGTCGCCGCTGCTGATCTTCCTGGGAGTCATCTTCTTTCTCTCGCGCAAGCAGACGCGCGCCGGGCAACTGGGCCGGGTAGGCATAGGGCTTGGCCTGATCATCCTGGCACTGGAGCTGATCGTGCAGGCAGCTGCGCCGATCACCCATGCCCAAGGGGTAAAAGTACTGTTCGCGTCGCTGACCGGCGACATTCTGCTCGATGCCCTGGTCGGCGCACTGTTCGCCATGGTGTCCTATTCCAGCCTCGCCGCCGTGCTGCTCACCGCGACGCTGGCCGGCGCCGAAGTGATCAGCCTGCCGGTAGCCATCGGCCTGGTGGTCGGCGCCAACATCGGCAGCGGTCTGCTGGCCTTCATCAGCACCAGCATGCAGAACGCCGCCGGGCGGCGAGTCGCCCTGGGCAGCCTGCTGTACAAGCTGATCGGCCTGCTACTGATAATCCCGGTACTGCATCCGCTGGTCGAATGGATGGACTCGCTGAGTTTCAGCCCGCAGGAACTGGTCATCGGCTTCCACCTGCTCTACAACACGCTGCGCTGCGTGATCATGCTGCCCACGGTCAAGCCCATGGGCCGGCTGTGCAACAGCCTGTTGCCGGAGCGGGAAGCCAGCAATGGCCAGGTGCGCCCGCGCCACCTCGACACCTCGGCGCTGGAAACGCCCAGCCTGGCACTGGCCAACGCCGCGCGCGAAACCCTGCGCCTGGGCGATATCGTCGACAACCTGCTCGAAGCCATGCTCGGCGCTTTGCGCGGCACCCAGACCGCGTTGCCGCAGCAGGTCCGCGCCCTGGGCGAGGATGCCGAAGCCCTCTACAGCGCGATCAAGCTGTACCTGGCGCAGATGTCGCGCGAAGACCTCAGCGAACAGGACAACCGCCGCTGGGCCGAAATCATCGAACTGGCAATCAACCTCAAGCTGGCCTGCGACCTGATCGAACGGATGCTGCGCAAGGTCCAGCAGCAGAAAACCAGTCAGCGCCGCGACTTTTCCCAGGTGGGGCTGGAAGAGCTGACCGGCCTGCAGGAACAATTGCTGGCCAACTTGCGCCTGGGCCTGTCGGTGTTCCTCAGTGCCGATCCGGAAAGCGCCCGTTTGCTGCTGCGCGAAAAACGCCGTTTCCGCGCCCAGGAACGGCGGCTTGCCCACGCCCATGTCAGCCGCCTGCAACGCAAGGTGGTGCAAAGCATCGAGACCAGTTCGCTACACTTGGAGCTGATCGCCGACATGAAGCGGTTGAACTCTTTGTTCTGTAGCAGTGCCTATGTGGTACTGGGCGGCTCGGACACGGGCGGGCTGATGCTCGACAGCGTGCCGGACGAAGCCCGATTGCCGTGATTTCTCCACCCGAGGACCTAAGCTCGCCCATGCGTTGCCTGATGTTCGTTTGCCTGCTGATCTGCAGCCTGCCCTCACTGGCCCTCGACCGCTCGCGGGTTGAGGGTTACTTGTTGCCCAACGGCCTGCAGGTCATCCTGAAAGACGGTTACGAGCGTGACCATGTGGCGATTCGCCTGGTGGTCGGGGTTGGCCTGGATGACTTTGACTGCGCGCAGAAAGAGCTGCCGCACCTGCTTGAGCACCTGCTGTTCAGCGGCATCGACGAAACCGGCGAAGGAGGCCTGGAAGAACGCCTGCAAGCACTGGGTGGCGAGTGGAATGCCTTTACCAGCAGCGCCGATACCACCTTCGTCATCGAGGCCCCGGCGCGTAATCAGCGCAAGGTACTGGACCTGCTGCTGGCGGTGATTCGCGACACCCGCATCGATGCCAAGGCCCTGGCCACCGCCAAGCGCATTATCGAGCGTGAGGATGGCGGCCATTATGGCCACCTGCAGCGCTGGCTCGACCGCCAGGACATCGGCCACCCCGCCAGCGACCAACTGGCCACCGAGCTGGGCCTGAAGTGCCCGGAACGCTCCGATGTCGACGACATGACCCTGGAGCAGGTACAAGCCTTGCGCGAGCACTGGTACGCGGCCAACAACATGACCCTGATCCTGGTCGGTGGCCTCGATCGCCTGCTGCCGGCCTACCTCGAACGGACCTTTGGCGAGCTGCCGGCAACCGAGCCGGAAGAACGTCGCAACCTGGAAAGCATCACCCATCAGGCCGAGCAACGCCGCGACCTAAGCCGCGGCTGGCTGGGCGACAGCGTGAAGCTGCACTGGCTGTTCATCGAGCCGGTGCTGGACAACGACCACCAGGCCACCCTCGACCTGCTCTCGCGCTACCTTGACTGGGCGCTGTATGACCAGCTGCGCCTGCGCAACGGGCTGTCCTATGGCCCGTCGGTGCAACGCGAAAGCTTCGGCGACACCGGCCTGCTCAGCCTCAATGCCGACCTGGAACGTGACGATGTCGACAAGGCGGTCCAAGTCATGCAGGCGCTGTTCGACCACCTGCGCAAGGACGGCCTCGACCCGGACACCTTTGCCCGCATCAAGTACGCCAGCGCAGCCAAGGAAAGCTGGAGCACCCAGGGCAATAGCGCGCTGGCCGACTACTACTGGGGCGCGCTGAACGACTACACGGACGGGCGTTTTGCCAACCCGGTGCGCAAACTGCGCCAGGTCAGCCTGGAGCAGGCCAATGCGGCGTTGAAAGAGCTGCTCAAGGAACAGGGCTATGTGCGCATCGAGAAGCCGCTGTTGGGTTATGACGAGCTCTATGGGCTGGTCGCCTTGCTGGTCGGGCTGATTCTGGCTGCGGGCCTGTTGCGTTGGCGCCGCCAGGGCCCTCAACGGCCCAGTGGTGCTACACGGAAGCGGTGAATCGGCGGTATCCTTTTGCCAGTACCGGCCTCTTCGTGGGGTAACTCGCTCCTGCGCCACCTGCAGGGGCGGGTTTACCCGCGAAGGGGCCGGCACAGCCACCTCCTTTTTTGTTGTAGCCCCCAATGCCCCAGATCCCCCGCATCGTCCAGCGCATCATCGAACTGCTCAAACGCTACCCCGGCATCATCGCGCTCGGCGGTTTTCTCTCCGGCGTCGGCAGCTTCATCCTGGTTGACCGCCAAGCCGGCCTGGCCAGCTGGGTGGCCGTGCTCATGCTGGTCAGCTGGGTCTGGCTGATGCTGGAAAACACCCTCACCGGCCTGTTCGCTCGTACCTTCAACCGCGAAATCCCACAGCCACTGTTGCGCTATGCGACGCAGATGATCCACCAGGAAACGCTGTTTTTCGTGCTGCCGTTCTTCTTCATCACCACCACCTGGAACAGCAGCCAACTGGTGTTCACCGGGCTGCTGGGTGCCGCCGGGCTGGTTTCGATCATCGACCCGCTGTACTACAAGTGGCTGGCACCGCGGCGCTGGCTGTTCCTGGCATTGCACACCCTGACCCTGTTCGCCGCACTGCTGACCGCGCTGCCGATCATCCTGCACCTGACCACCGCGCAGAGCTTCAAGCTGGCCTTGATCACGGCGATGGCCTTGTCGTTCCCCAGCCTGGCGAGCAGCTTTCCGGTCAACAGCTGGCGCCGCGGCGTGGCTCTGGTGCTGGTGACCTTGTCGGTCGGCGCCGGCGGCTGGCTGCTGCGTTCCTGGGTGCCACCAGCAACTTTATGGATGACCGAGGTGGCAGTGAGCACCGAAGTACTCAACCGCCAGCCTGGCGATTCGCTGGACGAAATCGCTGCCAGCCGCATCCGCAGCAGCGGGCTGTATGCCTACACCGCAATCAACGCGCCACGCGGCCTGAACGAGCGCATCTACCACGTGTGGCAGAAAGACGGTAAGGAAGTCGACCGCATTGCCCTGGACATCCATGGCGGGCGCAAGGAAGGCTACCGGGCCTGGACCCACAAGCAGAACTTCCCGCCCAACCCGGCGGGCAAGTGGCAGGTGAGGGTGCTGACCGAGGACGGGCAGGTGATTGGCGTGTTGCGCTTCAAGGTGGTCGACGACAACCCGACACAATGATTGAAAGGGGCGGCTTTGCGGCCCCAGCCCCTTCTAGACAGCACATAATCACCAAACAGCCCATGCCCGCTGCGCTATGATCAGCCCCTAAGCCTTAGCGCCGAGTCAATCGCATGGAGCCAATGACCACCCCCAGCGCCACCCTGGATACCAGCAGCCAGCCGGCTTGCCTGCGCATTACCGGTGACTGGACCCTGGCGCATTACGCCAGCCTCAAGCGCGAAAGCGAGCGCCTGCGCGCGCAATCCAGTACCGATACTGTTGCCGACCTCAGCCAGCTAGGCCGCCTGGACACCGCCGGCGCCTCGTTGCTGGCCGAACTGCTCGGCTCCGAGCGCCTGTCGCGCTGCACGGACGAGCTGCCCGAAGCCAGCCGCGCGTTGCTCAAGAACGTCTATTGCTCGGTCCAGGACTACTGTATTCCGGTCAAGGAGCCAGAGCGCAACGTGCTGCTGCTACTGCTGGAGCGCATCGGCCGCGCCGTCGGCACGCTGTGGCAAGACACCATGCAGTTGCTCGGCTTTATCGGTGTGATCCTCGAGACCGTGCTGCGCCGTGCCTTGCAACCCCATCGCTGGCGCTTGACCCCGGTCGTGGCGCACATCGAACAGACCGGCCTGGACGCCGCACCCATCGTCGCCCTGCTGACTTTTCTGGTCGGCGCAGTGGTGGCCTTCCTGGGTGCCACGGTACTGGCCGACTTTGGCGCAACCGTGTTCACCGTCGACCTGGTGGCATTCTCGTTCCTGCGCGAATTCGCCGTACTGCTCACCGCCATCCTGATGGCCGGGCGCACCGCCAGCGCCTTCACCGCGCAGATCGGCTCGATGAAGGCCAATGAAGAAATCGACGCCATCCGCACCCTGGGCCTGAACCCCATGGAGCTGCTGGTAGTGCCACGGGTGCTGGCCCTGCTTATTTCGCTGCCCTTGCTAACCTTCCTGGCGATGATCTGCGGCATCGTCGGCGGCGCGGTGGTGTGTGCCCTGTCGCTGGGCATTTCACCGGCCATGTTCCTGTCGTTGCTGCAAAGCGACATCGGTGTGCAGCACTTCCTGGTCGGCCTGGCCAAGGCGCCGTTCTTCGCTTTCCTGATCGCCGCCATCGGCTGCCTGGAAGGCTTCAAGGTCAGCGGCAGCGCCGAATCGGTAGGCGCGCACACCACCTCAGCGGTAGTGCAGTCGATTTTCGTGGTCATCGTGCTGGATGCGGTGGCCGCCTTGTTCTTCATGGAGATGGGCTGGTGAGTGGCAAGGAAACCGTGATCGAGGCCCGCGGCATCTGCAACCGTTTCGGTCGTCAGGTTGTGCATGAAAACCTGGACCTGGACCTGTATCGCGGCGAGATCCTGGCCGTGGTCGGCGGCTCAGGCAGTGGCAAATCGGTACTGCTGCGCAGCATCATCGGCCTGCGCCGGCCCAATGAGGGGCAGATCAAGGTATTCGGCCAGGACCTTGTCGGCCTCGGTGAACAGCAGCGCTCGCTGGTTGAACGGCGCTTTGGCGTATTGTTCCAGAAGGGCGCGCTGTTCTCTTCGCTGACGGTGACCGAGAACGTGGCCTTGCCACTGATCGAGCATGCAGGGCTGTCCCGCGCCGATGCCGAACACCTGGCCGGGGTGAAGCTGGCCTTGGCCGGGCTGCCGATCTCGGCCGCCGACAAGTACCCGTCCTCGCTGTCAGGGGGCATGATCAAGCGCGCGGCGCTGGCCAGGGCCCTGGCACTGGACCCCGATATCCTGTTCCTCGACGAGCCCACCGCCGGCCTGGACCCGATCGGCGCCGCTGCATTCGACCAGTTGATCCTGACCTTGCGCGACGCCCTGGGCCTGTCAGTGTTCCTCATCACCCACGACCTCGACACCCTGTACACCATCACCGACCGCATCGCGGTGCTGTCGCAGAAAAAGGTCCTGGTGGCCGGCCCGCTGGCCGAGGTCGAACAGACCAACGACGCCTGGATTCAAGAATACTTTCACGGCCCCCGCGGGCGCGCAGCCGAACAGGCTGCCACCCGTGCCGGGCAGGAGCGCTGAGCAATGGAAACCCGAGCCCATCACGTTCTTATCGGCCTGGTCACCGTTCTGGTAGTGGCTGGCGCCATGCTGTTCGGCCTGTGGCTGGCCAAGTCCAGCGTCGACGACGCTTTCAAGGATTACGAAGTGGTATTCAACGAGGCGGTGTCCGGCCTGTCGCGCGGCAGCCCGGTGCAGTACAACGGCATCAAGGTCGGTGACGTGTCCACCTTGCGCCTGGATCCGAAAGACCCACGCCGGGTACTGGCACGGGTGCGCCTGAGCGGCGACACCCCGGTAAAGGAAGATACCCAGGCCAAGCTCACCCTGGCCGGTGTTACCGGGAACTCGTTCATCCAGCTCAGCGGCGGCACCCCGCAAAGCCCGGAACTGAAAGGCAAGGATGGCAAGCTGCCGGTGATCATTGCATCACCCTCGCCAATCTCGCGCCTGCTCAATGACAGCAGCGACCTGGTGACCAATATCAACCTGCTGCTGCACAACGCCAACCAGATGTTCTCCGAGGACAACATCGGCCACCTCAGCAACACGCTGGCCAACCTCGACAAGACCACCGGCGCCTTCGCCGGCCAGCACGGCAGCATCGGCGAGGCCATCGAACAGCTGGTGCAGGTGGGCAAGCAGGCCAGCGCCACCCTGGCAGAAACACAAACGCTGATGCGCAATGCCAACGGCCTGCTGGGCACCCAGGGCAAACAGGCCATCGGCAGCGCCGAGCAGGCCATGCAGTCGCTGGCTGAAAGCACCGCCACCATCAACAGCCTGCTCAAGAACAACAGCGAGGCTATCGGCGACGGTGCCCAGGGCCTCAACCAGCTGACCCCAGCCATTCGCGAACTGCGCGAAACCCTCAACGCGCTCAAGGGTATTTCCCGGCAACTGGAGGCCGACCCCAGCGGCTACCTGCTCGGCCGCGACAACAACAAGGAGTTCCAGCCATGAAACCGTCGCTGCGCCTGCTGGCCCTGGCGGCCGCCCTGAGCCTGGCCAGTGCCTGCTCTATCCTGCCGCAGGCCGAACCTGTCGACCTCTACCGCCTGCCGGTGAACCAGGCCAGCCGCACCGTGGCGCCGCTGGACTGGTCGTTGCGCCTGAACAAACCACTGGCCAGCGAAGCGCTGGCCGGTCCGCGGATTGCCGTGATTCCGCAGGGCGATGTGATCAGCAGCTACAAGGGCGCCCGCTGGAGCGACGCGGTGCCGGTACTGCTGCGCAACCGCCTGCTCGACGGTTTCCAGCGGGACGGCCAGGTACAGCGGCTGAGCGCCGACGACAGCAACCTGCAGGCCGACTACGAGCTGGCGGGTGAGCTGCAGGCGTTCCAGAGTGAATACCGCCCGGACGGAACGGTGGAGGTGGTGATCCGCTACGACGCGCGCCTGGTGCAGGGCCGCACCCAGCGTATCCTCGCCAGCAAGCGCTTCGAAGTGCGCCAGCCGCTGGCCGACAGGCAAGTTTCAGCGGTGGTCGCCGGGTTCGGCTCGGCCAGCGACCAGTTGGTGGGGCAAGTGGTGGGATGGACCGTCACCCAGACCAATCAGGTGCCACGGCAGGCTCAGGCAAAGAACCAGTAGCAGACGAAGATCGCCGCGATCACCCCGGACAGCTCGGCCAGCAGTGCGCAACCAACCGCGTGGCGCACGCGCTGGATACCGACCGCGCCAAAGTACACCGCCAGCACATAGAAGGTGGTCTCGGTACTGCCTTGCACCGTCGCCGCTACCAGGGCCGGAAAACTGTCCACGCCCTGTGTCTGCATGGTCTCGATCAGCATCGCGCGCGCCGCGCTGCCGGAAAACGGCTTCACCAGCGCGGTGGGCAGGCCCTCGACGAAGCGGGTATCCAGGCCCATCCAGCCGACGGCATGGCGGATGCCGTCCAGGGCCAGCTCCAGGGCGCCTGAAGCGCGCAGCACACCGACCGCCACCAGCATCGCCACCAGGTAGGGCAACAGGTTTTTGGCCACGTCGAAGCCTTCCTTGGCGCCTTCGACAAAGGCTTCATACACCTTCACCCGCTTCAAGGCGCCAATCACCAGGAACAACATGATCACGCCAAACAGCGTGAGGTTGCCCAGGATCGACGACAGGCTGGCCAGCGCAGCGGCCGACAATGTGCCGAGAAACGCCATGAAGCCACTCAGCAGCAAGGCGCCGGGGATGAAATAGGCAAGCACCACCGGGTCCCACAGGCGCAGGCGCTGCATTACCGCGACCGACAGCAGGCCGACCAGGGTCGAGACACTGGTGGCCAGCAGAATCGGCAGGAACACCATGGTCGGGTCCGGCGCCCCTTGCTGGGCCCGGTACATGAAGATGGTCACCGGCAGCAGGGTCAGCGATGAAGCGTTGAGCACCAGGAACAGGATCTGCGCGTTGCTCGCCGTGGTGCTGCTGGGGTTCAGCTCCTGCAGCGCGCGCATGGCCTTGAGGCCAATCGGGGTGGCGGCGTTGTCCAGGCCCAGGCCGTTGGCAGCGAAGTTCATGGTGATCAGGCCCAGGGCCGGGTGGCCGGGCGGCACTTCCGGCATCAGGCGGGCGAATAACGGGCCCAGCACCTTGGCCAGCCATTCGACGATGCCGGCCTTTTCGGCAATCTTCAGAAAGCCCAGCCACAGGGTCAGCGTGCCGAACAGCAACACCATCACCTCGACCGACAGCTTGGCCATGGCGAAGATGCTTTCGACCATTGAGGCGAAGATACCGGCATTGCCACCAATCACCCATTGGGCCAGGGCAGACACCGCCGCCACCAGGAAAAAGCCGAGCCAAAGGCCGTTGAGCATCCGCGTGTTCCCCCTGAAAAATGCCCGAATGATAGCGGAAGTTGCCTGCACCGGCCTCATCGCCGGCAAGTCAGCTCCCACAGGGGTATCACAAGGGCCGAGGCCAGCGGGTTACCGGTTGGAGCTGGCTTGCCGGCGATAGGGCCGGTGCAGGCCCCCGTGATCCTTACAGATATCGAGTAGGAGGCGGGCTCACACCCGCCGTCCTCTCACACCACCGTGCGTACGGTTCCGTACACGGCGGTTCAAGCTATGCGGCTAAGCCGGTTGATCGTATCCAGTATCGAGACCAGTCCGAGTCGATCCCATAGCTTCTTCGGCAGCGCCTGATTCATATGTGGCGCCCCCGAGTTCCACCACGGGCCTCGGCCGTTACAGACCGATTTACAGGCACGCTCTTCGCTCAAGCCCAGACGCATCAGGTTGCGCGCCCTCGTAGAGGGCTGCTTCCATTGGCGCCAGATGGCACAGCGGAGTTTGTGCCTGATCCAGCCATCCAGTTCCTCAAGTGGCCGTTTACTCTGGCTAAGCTTGAAGTAACCCGCCCAGCCTCGCAGGACAGGGTTTATCCGCTCGATGGTATTCGTCATCTTGCGACCCCGTGCACCGCGTAGCAGCTCTGCGAGCCGGTCGCGCAGGCGACCCAGGCTCGTCGTTGCCACCCGCAGCCTTGGCTGCTGATGCCAGCTCATCCCATAGCCCAAGTAGTCACACTTCCAGGCTCTCGCGACTCGACTCTTCTTCTGATTCACCGTCAGTTTCAAACGTTGATTCAGGAAGCGTTCGACACTGGCCAGTACCCGTTCGCCAGCCCGAGGGCTGCGTACATAAATGTTCGCGTCATCGGCATAGCGCACGAAGCGGTGACCCCGCCGTTCCAGTTCGCGGTCAAGTTCGTCGAGCAGGATATTCGACAGCAGCGGCGAGAGCGGGCCGCCTTGCGGCGTCCCCTCCTGCCGTGGGCTGACGACACCGCCTGACATGACTCCCGCTTCAAGGTAGCGGCGGATAAGCCTGAGTACGCACTTATCTTTGACCCGGCGCTCGATACAGGCCATCAGGATGTCGTGGTTGACTCGATCGAAGAACTTCTCCAGATCGATTTCCACGCACCAGCGGTGTCCCGCTGTCACATGAGCACGAGCCATCTCGATGGCTTGATGCGTACTTCTGCCCGGACGAAAACCATAGCTGTAGTCCGAGAACAGTGGGTCGAAGATAGGTGTGAGCTGCTGCTGCAGTGCTTGCTGGATCAGGCGATCCACGACGGTGGGGATTCCCAGTTGCCGTGTGCCGCCCTGCGGCTTGGGAATTTCAACCGCTCGCACTGCTTGGGGATGGTATTCACCGGCCAGCAACCTGGCCTTGAGGGTTGGCCAATACTGTTTCACGTAGCCCGCCAAGTCAGCGACCGTCATGCCATCAGCACCCGGAGCCCCCTTGTTGCTAACCACGCGTTGATACGCACGCCTGAGGTTGGCCGGTGCAAGCACCCGCTCCATCAGCGTGTCCGGCTCTGCGTTCGTCCACGTCGCTGACGCCGCCGGCACCTTTGCACTGTCAGGCATCACCCTCGGCTTCTGGCCGGGATTCGGAGTGACAGATTCCGTTGTAGGAAATTTCTGCATTACGGCTACCAACGAGACAGTGACGCCTACTAGCGGCATAACCTGTTCGGCCCTTGGTGGCGCGGTTAACCGCCACTTACTACGGCTTCGGCTGACTTCTGCACGCTCATCCCGTCGCCTCTCGACGCTCGGTAGCACTATGGCAAGCGTACAGATCTCCTAGGGTAATTCGCGCGACCTTCCTGCTTATGCCTGTCGGATTTACGTCACAGCGCTCCGTGCAAGTATTGGGCTTTGGCGATTGTTGCCGCCTGACCCCGCTGTGCCGCCTGATCCGCTTCCTGTTCGTCAGGCCAGCATTTTGCCTCGGGCTTCCTTCAGATTCGCAGTCGCCCGCGACACCCTTGCCTCCGGCTAACACTTCCCCTTGCCGGGTGTGTAGAGGACTTTCACCTCCAGGTCACCCGCTCGGCCACCACAGCCAAGCAGGTTGCGCTTACGCGCAACGCGCCATGCCTGGCGCACAACAAAAAGCCCCGACAAGTCGGGGCTCTTGGTCAATCAGCCATCAGGCTCAGCGCTTGGCAGTTTCGCCAACCACCGCAGCTTCCTGCTTGTCGGCCATCAGCGAGGCGTAGTACTTCTCGCCCTTGGCCGCATCGTACATGCCTTCCCAACGGGAAATGACCAGTGCCGCCAGGGCGTTGCCGATCACGTTCAGCGCAGTACGCGCCATGTCCATGATGCGGTCGACACCGGCGATGAAGGCCAGGCCTTCCAGCGGGATGCCAACGCTGCCCAGAGTAGCCAGCAGCACCACGAACGATACACCCGGCACGCCAGCGATGCCCTTGGAGGTGACCATCAGGGTCAGCACCAGCAGCAGCTGCTGGCTCCACGACAGGTCGATACCGTACAGCTGGGCAATGAAGATGGCCGCGATGCTCTGGTACAGGGTCGAGCCGTCGAGGTTGAAGGAGTAGCCGGTCGGTACCACGAACGAGCAGATCGACTTCGGCGCGCCGTACTTTTCCATCTTCTCGATCACACGCGGCAGCACGGTTTCCGAGCTGGAAGTGGAGTAGGCCAGGATCAGCTCATCTTTCATGATGCGCATGATCTTGATCACCGAGAAGCCGAACAGGCGGGCGACCAGGCCCAGCACCATGAAGGCGAAGAAGGCGATGGCGAAATACACCAGCAGCACCAGCTTGGCCAGCGGCAGCAGCGAGCTGAAACCGAAGTTGGCCACGGTCACGGCGATCAGGGCGAACACGCCGATCGGGGCGTAGTTCATGATCATGTGAGTGACCTTGAACATGGTTTCCGAAACGGCCTGGAAGGTACGCACCAGCGGGTCGCGCAGCTCTGCCTGCAAGCTCGAAAGGCCCAGGCCGAACATCACCGAGAAGAAGATGATCGGCAGCATTTCGCCACGCATCAGCGCTGCGAAGATGTTCGACGGGATCAGGTTGAGCAGGGTTTCGATGAATGCGTGCTCATGCTGCACTTCGGCCGCAGTCGCCTGGTACTTGGAGATGTCCACGGTACCCAAGGTGCTCATGTCGATGCCGGCGCCCGGGTGGAACAGGTTGGCCAGCACCAGGCCCACAACGATGGCGATGGTGGTCACCACTTCGAAGTAGAGGATGGTCTTAAGGCCGATGCTGCCGAGTTTCTTCGCATCGCCAACCCCGGCGATGCCCACGATCAGAGACGAAATCACGATCGGGACGACGATCATCTTGATCAGGCGAATGAAGATGTCACCGGCGGGCTGGAGGACGTTACTGATCCACCAGGCCTTTTCCGCACTGAAGTGGTTCAGCAGCGCGCCGATTGCAACGCCAAGCACCAGACCGATAACGATCTGCCAGGCGAGGCTCAGTTTTGCCTTCTTCATGTCTTTACCCTTTGTTCTAGTGGTCATGGCACCGATGGAAAGGCGCGTAACAGAGCCGTTGGCCAGGTCACGGGCAGCAGATGCATCCATCCGGCGACTTCATGTAAGGACACCGCAGGCGAGCGACAGGGCGCTCAGGCCAGCGAAAAAGGCGGCAACTATTGCGATGGCAAGGGGGGAAATCTAATGCCGGAAACGCATGACCCATGCCCATAATGCATAACGTTTTCGACCAACTCGATAGGTTCGCAAGTGCTTGATTTATAACGTTCGGAATCCCGAACAAGACCAAACCGCCATATTTCGGCAGATTTGACTGTAGGAAAAGGAGACAGAAGATGGCTTGTTCGACAATCCGAATGGCCGAAATGTCACTTGTACAAGCATCAGGGGATTTGAAAAAAAGTTGATGTACGGTCAAGACAAAATGTGTCTCGGAGGAAAAAACGCGCAAGGGAAGCGGCGTTTCGATATGGCTCCTCGGAAGTCAGGTCTGGCCAGGTGCCCCTATGACACCGCCGACCTGATACTTCCGATTCCGCCTTTCCTGACCCGGCCCATTGCTGGAGGCACTCCCTGTACCCCTAGGCCACTCCGATCCGGTAACAATCAGAACAGCCCGGCCCCTTGGTCATGTGCTGCCCCTCCTCGGGGCGGCGCATCATAGAAGGCTGAAATATAGAAAGGTTCAGCTTCTATTACGTGACAGTGCGTAACCTTTCGTCCGTACCGCCTGAAAAAGCTCAGTACCAGTTCGGGTCACGCTTGAGCTGCTCCTGCAGCATTGCCTTCATGCCGTCGTCCGGCTCGCCCAGCCACCGGTATTGCGCATGGCGGGTAGGCGACTTGTCGCTCGGCAACCCCTCGGGTACTTCGACGAGCATGCCGTAGGCATCTTCCTTGTCCCAGCTGAACGCCACGATCAGCCGCTTATAGGTACATTTTTCCTGAGCCTCGCACAGCGGGCCAACCAGGTATTTGTCGCCGTCCTCCGTAACGGCAGACATCTGTTGCTCGGCACTGCCGGTCAGGTTGACCACCCAGTCGGGCAGGCGTTCCTCGCCTTTGATCGCGTCCTGCCAGGCTTGCCGGTACTCAGGGTCCGACCCCAACAACTGGTCGGCCCGGACCTGGCCGTCATTGGCCGCCATCGCCGCTGCACTGCCACCCAGAAGCAGGGCGGCAGCCAGGGCAGTCGGGAGCATCCTGCTCATTTTCAACCTCGACCGCGTCCGAAGAAGAAGGAAGCTACGAACAGGACCAGGAAGACGATGAACAGAATCTTCGCAATACCTGTGGCAGCGCCGGCGATACCACCGAAGCCCAGAACGGCAGCGACAATGGCGATGATGAGGAAAGTGATAGCCCAGCTCAGCATGGTGTTTCTCCTTTCTTTTTCAAAACAGTCCGGCTCAGAACACCCAACGGTCCTGAGGCACGACATGTTCCAGAGTGGCCGGCGACGCGGCGTGGGTATCAGAAGGCAACGGCTCGGCTGCCTTGACGAAATTGTTTGTACGGGTCGACTGAATTTGCGCCAGCAGGGCGGTCTGCGCCGCTACCTGATCCGCAAGCCGTGCAGTCTGCAAGCTGTAATAAAACAGCCCGGCTGCCAAGGTCAGCAGCAGCGCCATGCCGAGTGTCAGCATCTGGCGCAGGGGCAGTGCGGCGACTTGCGAACGGTTGACGGATTGGCGATTCATGCCGGCTCCTCCTGCTGTAATTTTTGTTCAAACCTGAACAGGTAATTGCAGCCTGCATGCCAGCCTGCCGAATAAAATAAAATCCTTAAAAATCAATAGCTTATATAAGCGGCGTAGTGCACCTGAGGACGTATCCTGCACGATGGCACCCAAGCGCTCGTGCGAATTGCACGATCAGCCCTCGACCTTGGATGCTATTTTGAGCATGTCGGCATCCACCCCGCGCACGCCGATGATCTGGCGGGCGATCTCCTGGGCGATGGTCTTCTGCTCTGCACTGACGACTTCACCCGACAGCCGCACCATGCCTTCTTCACTGGCTACCTTGAGGTTCAGGCCATCCAGATTGCGACTGAAGCGGTAGCTGTTCTGGATCTTGTCGACGATCCAGCTATCACTGGGTTGCGGCCCGGTTGGCGCCCCGACCGGGGTTTCCCTGGCCTTGGCCATGGCAGCTGTATCAAGGCTGACAAGGTTGTTGACCAGGTGCACTCCATCGGTGGTCCGTGCCACCACACCCGCCAGTTCCTTGGCCTCGACACTGTCGACCCTGCCGCGAAGCGTCACCACGCCTTCACTGCTCTGGACTTCTATAGGCGCTTTCTCAGTGGTACGGCTCCACAACAGCCGTGCACGAATCACTGCTGCCAGGGTGGCATCCTCCAGGCGCTGGGCGTAGGCACGCAGCTCCAGCGGGCGCTCCACCAACTGGGCATTGACCTGCAGCTGGTTATCCACCTGCTCGATGCCCCGGGTGGCCAAGGCAACATGTTCGGCCAGTTGGCGTTCGACGTCGTTTTCTACCTCGCCGACAAGCCGCGCCTGTTTGCCCTCCACTTCGACCTTGATGCGGAACGGGTTGAGCATGCGGTTTAACGAAAGGGCGGTTTGCAGCGCGCCTTCAAGGCGGGCGTCTTGCACCGGGTCGGCAAACGCCGGGTTGATCAAGGGCAGCAAAACAGCAGCCACAACGGCTGTACGAAAGGAAGTGGACATGGCGAAGCCTCCTTTTTGTAGGCAAAAGCTGAAAATCGTCGCAACCAATGTGCCACCGCATGTCTCTAAGCAAATCATCGGAATATCGCGGCGTTCCGCCGTTATTTGGCCATTGGCTAGCATGCAAAGGACAGAATCCTTCAGAATTGACCATGCAACTTGCCCGATTTTTCCCACACTAATTGAAGATCTACCCTAAGGAGCGCAGGAAAATGGAATCAGCCCAGGACAACCAAGGCCGCATTCTGCTGGTGGATGACGAGTCCGCGATCCTGCGCACCTTCCGCTATTGCCTCGAGGACGAGGGCTACAGCGTGGCGACGGCAAACAGCGCGACTCAGGCCGAATCCTTGCTGCAGCGTCAGGTGTTCGACCTGTGTTTCCTCGATTTACGCCTGGGGGAAGACAACGGCCTCGACGTGTTGGCACAAATGCGTATTCAGGCGCCTTGGATGCGGGTGGTAATTGTCACCGCGCACTCGGCCATCGACACGGCCGTCGACGCCATCCAGGCCGGCGCCGCCGATTACCTGGTCAAGCCCTGCAGCCCGGACCAGTTGCGCCTGGCCACCGCCAAGCAGCTGGAAGTGCGTCAGCTTTCGGCGCGCCTGGAAGCCCTGGAAGGCGAAGTGCGCAAACCCAAGGACGGCCTCGACTCGCACAGCCCGGCGATGATGGCGGTGCTGGAAACCGCCCGCCAGGTCGCCACCACCGACGCCAACATCCTCATCCTGGGCGAGTCGGGTACCGGTAAGGGCGAGTTGGCCCGGGCCATCCACGGCTGGAGCAAGCGCGCGCGCAAAGCCTGTGTGACCATCAACTGCCCGTCGCTGAACGCCGAACTGATGGAAAGCGAGCTGTTCGGCCACACCCGCGGGGCCTTCACCGGCGCCAGCGAAAGCACCCTGGGGCGGGTCAACCAGGCTGACGGTGGCACACTGTTCCTCGACGAGATCGGCGATTTCCCGCTGACCCTGCAGCCGAAACTGCTGCGCTTCATCCAGGACAAGGAATACGAGCGTGTGGGTGACCCGGTCACCCGCCGCGCCGATGTACGTATTCTGGCCGCGACCAACCTCAACCTCGAAGAGATGGTGCGCGAAAGCCGCTTCCGCGAAGACCTGCTGTATCGCCTCAACGTCATCACCCTGCACCTGCCGCCCCTGCGCGAGCGCAGTGAAGACATCCTCACCCTGGCTGACCGCTTCCTCGCCCGCTTCGTCAAGGAATACTCCCGACCGGCCCGGGGTTTCAGCGATGAAGCCCGTGCGGCCCTGCTCAATTACCGCTGGCCCGGCAACATTCGCGAACTGCGCAACGTGGTGGAGCGGGCGAGCATCATCTGCCCGCAGGAGCGTGTCGAAATCAGCCACCTGGGCATGGGCGAGCAACCTGCCGGCAACGCCCCGCGGGTGGGCGCCGCGCTAAGCCTGGATGAGCTGGAGCGCGCCCATATCGGCGCCGTGCTGGCCGCCAGCGACACGCTGGACCAGGCCGCCAAGACCTTGGGCATCGATGCCTCAACGCTGTACCGCAAGCGCAAGCAGTACAACCTGTGAAGTGGCCACCCATGAAGCTGCGCACGCGGCTGTTCCTGAGCATCTCGGCGCTGGTCACGGTGGCCCTGCTCGGGCTGCTGCTGGGCCTGGTCAGCGTGCTGCAGATGGCCACGGTGCAGCAACAACTGGTGCGCGAGACCACCCACGCCCTGGAAGTGGGGCTCAAGTTGCGCCAGAACCTGGGCGAGCAGCTTACCCTGATTCTCGACGAAGGCACCGCCCCGGAAAACCTGCGGCTGCTGCAGGAAAACTTCCAGGGCTTGCTCAACCAAGGGTTGGAACAAGGCGGCGAGCGCACCGGTTTCAGCAAGGCCAGCAGCCACTACCAGACCTTTCTCCAGGCTTACCGGGACAGCCCCGCGCCGGCTCGCAGCATGGCCGCCGATCAACCGCTTGGGGCCGCGTTCAACCAGGTTCGTACCGACCTGATCGATTCCCACAAACAGGCCCTGGACCTCATCACTCGCAACGAGGAAAACAGCCGTGATCAGGCCCTGCTGGTCAGCGGTGTGCTCGGCCTGATGGGCCTGGTGGTGCTGGTACTGGGTTTTATCACTGCGCACAACATCGCCCGGCGCTTCGGCCAGCCGATCGAAGCCTTGGCCAAAGCCGCCGACCAGCTGGGCAAAGGCAATTTCGACGTCACCCTGCCGGTCACCCAGGCGTCCGAACTGAACCAGCTGACCCGCCGCTTCGGCCTCATGGCAGATGCCTTGCGCAAGCACCAGGCCACCAATGTCGATGAACTGCTGGCCGGCCAGCAGCGCCTGCAGGCCGTGCTCGACAGCATCGACGATGGCTTGCTGATCATCGACCGCCAGGGCCGCCTGGAGCACCTCAACCCGGTAGCCCATCGCCAACTGGGCTGGAATGACAGCCGGGTTGGCAGCAGCCTGGCCGAAGCCCTGCAGCGACCAGAGCTGGAACACCAGCTGCGCCAGGTGCTGCGCGGCGGCAGCCTGGACCGTGCGCCAGACGACCTGAGCATCGAGGTCGACGAGGAAACGCGCCTGCTCACCTATAGCCTGACCCCGGTCAGCCACCCGCAAGGCCCGATCCTTGGCGCGGTGATGGTGCTGCATGACGTAACCGAACAGCGCGCGTTCGAGCGCGTGCGCAGCGAATTCGTACTGCGTGCCTCACACGAGCTTCGCACCCCGGTCACCGGTATGCACATGGCCTTCGGCCTGTTGCGCGAGCGGGTCAAGTTTCCCGCCGAAGCGCGGGAAAACGACCTGCTGGAAACCATCGGCGAGGAAATGCAACGCCTGACCCAGCTGATCAACGACCTGCTCAACTTCAGCCGCTACCAGAGCGGGCTGCAGAAGCTCGAGCTGGCGCCTTGTGCCATCGACGAGTTGCTGGAGCGCGCGCAGCTGCGCTTTGACCAGCAGGCGGCGCACAAGCAGATCGAGTTGATCAATGCCCTGGAGCCGCCGCTGCCGCGCATCCAGGCCGACGTTGCGCAACTGGACCGGGTACTGGACAACCTGTTGCACAATGCCATCCGCCATACCGCCAACGGCGGGCGCATTCGCCTGCATGCCCGGCGCCATGCGGAGCGGGTGATCATCAGCGTGGAAGACAATGGCGAAGGCATTGCCTATGGACAGCAGGGGCGCATTTTCGAACCCTTCGTGCAGGTAGGCCGCAAGAAGGGTGGCGCGGGGCTGGGGCTGGCGTTGTGCAAGGAGATCGTGCAGTTGCACGGCGGGCGCATGGGCGTGTTTTCCCGGCCAGGGCAGGGCACGCAGTTCTATATGGCACTGCCGGTATGAGTTTCTCCTGTGCCGGCCTCATCGCCGGCAAGCCAGCTCCCACAGGGATAGCGCCGCACTTGGCAGCTGTGCGGTACCTGTAGGAAATTCCATGGGCTTTGGCAAGTTGCATCAGGGCTGACAGGTGCTTGCCGCTAGGTGTGCAGGGCCTGTGAGCCCAGATGCGATCCCTGTGGGAGCTGACTCAATGCTCGACCCGCCGCGGCAGCTGCCCGCGGGTCACCAGCTCGGCGAATTGCCGGGCGTTCAATGGCCGGGCAAACAGCCAGCCCTGGCCATAGTTGACCCCTTCGCTGTTCAGCAGCACCGCCTGGTCCTCGCACTCGATGCCTTCGGCAATCACCCGCAGGTGCAGGTCATGGGCCATGCGGATGATATGCGGGGCGACACCGCTGCTGGCGGCATCATGCCCTAGCGCATCGATGAACGCCTTGTCGATCTTCAGGCAGTCCACCGGCAGGGTTTGCAGGTATGCCAGGCTGCAATAGCCAGTACCGAAATCATCGATCAGCACCTGGTGCCCAACGGAACGCAGCGCCTGCAGGTTATCGCGGGCGACCACCACGTCGATCAGGCCGCGCTCGGTCACTTCGAAGGCAATCTGGGTTGCCGATACCCGGTGAAGCGCCAACAGGCGCGCCGCCACCCGGCCAATCCGCGGCACCATCACATCGCACGCCGCCAGGTTTACCGAGATGTACAACTTGGGGTGCGAGCGCAGCAGCTGCCCCAGCTGCTCGAGCACGCGCTGCAGCACAAAGTCGGTGATCTGCCGAATCTGCCCGGTGTTTTCAGCCAGCGGGATGAACAGGTCCGGGCTGGTCAGGGTGCCGTCCGGGCGGCGCCAGCGCACCAGTGCTTCGGCCCCCACGCAGCGCCGGCTGTCGAGCTCGAAAATCGGCTGATACAGCACCTGCAGTTCTCCACGACGCAAGGCGTGCTGCAGTTCCGAGCTCATCGAGCGCCGTTGCAGGATCAACTGCAACACCAGCCAGCCAATGCAACAGGCCGCGAGCACGCTACCGGGGAACAGCAGCCAGAGCATGCCGTTCATTCTCAGCGGCAGGCTTGCCCGCGGCGCAATCAGTACCAGCTGGTAATCCGGTGACTTGGTGGGCATGCGGTAGATCAGTCGATCGCTGAGTTCGAGCAGCGACTTGTCGCTGTTGGACCAGGCCGAGGGCGGCGGCCACACCTGTGGCGGGCCCAGCACGGGGATGGCGCGCGCGCCGTTGTCCAGCACCACTACCAGGCTGCCGCCCGGTGGCAGGTCCACCACATCGGTCAGGTGCCCACGGGATGTGGAAACCAGAAATTTGCCCCGACCCAGCATCAGTGCCGCCAGGTTCTCGTTCGGTTCGGTGGTGGTATTAAGCCAGTAGCTGTATGTCGGGCCCTGGATATCGGGGGCCCGCAGCGGCACGAACGCGCGCTCGTCACCCCGGTTGGAGCAGGCCACATCGCCATCTACATAGGCGGCTTCATAGATGAAGCGAGAACTCAGGCCGACTTGCTGCAAAGCCGTCAGCATTGCCGGGCTGCAGCCCCGCAAGGGCTGCGCCTGCAAAACATCCACGCCTTCGCGCAACTGGCCGAACACCTGCTCGAGGCGATCGAGAAACCGCTCGCCCTGGGCATTCATCTGTTCGCTTTCACTTTGCTTCATCTGTTGCAAGGCAATGCCGATGCTGGCAGACAGCAACAGAGCGGCGCTGGCCAATGCTGCCAAGGTGGCCAGCATCCAGGGGCGGTAGAAAATTTGGCGCAGCAAGGTGATGAGTGCTGACATCAAAGGCATCCAGTTGATTACTAAGGTATAGCAACTGAATCAATAATCACCCTCACCGTTTAGCGCCTCGCTTGGGCTGCTGCCGGCTCAACGCATCCGGTTGAGCACCTGCAACATCGCAGCGGTCTGGGCGTCAGGCATGCCGTCGAAGCGTTGTGGGCGGAAACGCATCTGGAACGCTGCAAGCGTATGGCGGGTGGCCACATCCAGCACCCCAGTCTGCTCGATGGCGTAGCCAAACCGGCGCAGCTCCTGCTGGTACCAGCCAATGCCTGGTGGGTTGACGCTGAAGTAAGCCTGCTGGCGTGCCACGGCATTGGCGTCCGGCCAGACACCCAGCCCGGCATCTGCCAAACGCTTCCAAGGGAACAACGGGCCTGGGTCCAGCTTGCGCGACGGAGCAATGTCGCTGTGGCCGATGATGTGCCGTGGTTCGATGTTGTTGCGCTTGACGATGTCCTTGAGCAGCGCGATCAGCGACTGCACCTGGGCCTCGCTGTAAGGGTGCCAGACCCGACCACTCGGCGTTTCGGTGAACCCCGGGTTGACGATCTCGATACCGATCGACGAGGAGTTCAGCCAGGTGCGCCCCTGCCATTGGCTATCACCGGCATGCCAGGCGCGGCGGCTTTCATCCACCAGTTGGTAGACCGTCGCCGGACCATCGCCGATCAGGTAATGGCTACTGACCTCACCCTGGGTAAGCAAGGCGAGGGAGCGCTCCAGCGAGGCATTGGTGTAATGCAGGACAACGAACTGGATGCGGTTGTCGTGGTTGGCGGAAGGGTGGCTGCGGTCTATCCGCAGGCCCGTGGAGCAACCTGCTACAAACAGCAGCAGCAAGGAAATCAGGGTTTTTTTCAGCGTGGAAAACACGTCGGTGGCCTCAGCGTATGAGCGCTACAGTATAACGTGCTGGCCGAGGGCGCGCTTGCCACGGGCCAGCCGCTTTGGGTCAACCCTGCTCGACGCGATTGCGCCCCTGCTCCTTGGCCCGGTACAACGCCGCATCGGCGCGTTTCAGCACCTGATCGCCGCGCTCGCCCGAACGGAACGCAGCCAGCCCGATGGAGGTGGTGATCACCACCCGTTCGCCCTTGAAGTGGAACGGGCATGCCTCGACGGCTGCGCGCAGCACCTCGGCCATCTGGGCGGCGGCGGCTGGCGGCGTCTGTGGCAGCAGCAGGACAA
This sequence comes from Pseudomonas sp. 8_5_2, assembly GCF_059295255.1. Lineage (NCBI taxonomy): Bacteria > Pseudomonadati > Pseudomonadota > Gammaproteobacteria > Pseudomonadales > Pseudomonadaceae > Pseudomonas > Pseudomonas sp. 8_5_2. Next base: position 86,213 of record NZ_CM181238.1, on the reverse strand, counting down.
ACTCCTCGCCGCCAAAGCGGGCGATGAAGTCACGGCCGCGCAAGCGCTTGCGCAGTTGGTCGGCGACAATCTTCAACACCTTGTCCCCGGCCAGGTGCCCGTAGCTGTCGTTGATGCGCTTGAAATGGTCAAGATCGAGGATCGCCATCGCCAGATGGCCGCCGTTTTCCTGCCATTCGAGCATTTCGCGTTCAACTCGTTCGCTCCAGGCCGCACGGTTAGGCAAGCCGGTAAGCGGGTCGAGCAAGGCTTTCTGGCGCTGCTCCTCGAGGTGCTCACGGTAGCCCAGCGCTTCTTGCTCCATGTTCGCCACCCGCTCCGACAACCCATGCAGGCGCCCCGCCAGTTCCAGCTCGCGGCGGTCACGTTCGTGCTTGTGCTCGTCCATGGTCACCAACAGGCCTTCCAGGCGGTTTTCCAGAATGTGCTTCAGGCTGTCCACGTCGGCGGCACCCTGCACGCTGCTCTGCAGGCCGTCGACGTGCTCACGCAGCTGCGTATCCAGCTCACGCGCAGCGCTACTGTTGTCAGCGTGGCCGGCGCTGGCCTCTTGCAGATGGCTCTGAAAACCCTCAAGGCGTTCGTTGATCTGCTGCAGGTAGGTTTCGAATTCGTGCTGGCCGCTGTCGTTGATTGCCAGCAGCAGCACTGCCAGGTCATCCAGTACCGGAATCAGCTCATACCAGTTCAAACCGCGGGCGACCCGCTCGCGCATTTCCAGGGCCTGGGCCTTGTGCCGCTCGGGCAAGCTGAGGTCGTCAAGCAGGCCGATCAAAGTCTGCTCGATGTGCGCGGCAACCTGACTGTACGGCGGCTCCACCGCGTAGGGCAGGGCGTAGGGCCCGTCTTCACCGAAGGTTTCTTCGAGGGTTGATAGAGGCTCTGCCGAAGGTTCGTCGTCGGCGCCAATCTGTAGCGCTGGCACTTCTGCCTGTGACGGCTGCGACTGCGAGGCTGACGGCATCTCCACCGACTCGATCAATGCCGGGCCTGCTGGCTCCAGCTCGGGGTCGCGGGTAACGACCAGCGCTTCTGCGGGGGCTGAGGGGGCGGGCAGTGGCTGAAGCACATCGACGTCTTCGGGCTGCAATACCCCGATATTGGCTGGTGTGGCCTGGGGATGTGTGTCGGCAGCAGCCGGCACCACCGTTGCCAGTTCTGCCTCACCTTGGCCGTCGTCCTCGCGGCTGCCGAACAAGCGCTGCAAAAAACCAGGCCGGGCTTCCTCCTCCGGCTTGCCGAGGGCGGACAACGCGCGACCCTGCAAGCCGCTCAATTCGCCCAGCAACGGCGGCAGGTCGCGTGACTGGGCAACCCCGCCGTCGAGCTTCTTCGCCAGCTTTTTCAGGGGCCGGGAGATATCGTTGGGCAGCGGCAGGCCTTGCAGCTGGCCCACCAGTGCGGTCAACGCATCGCCGACCTGGTGCATGCGGTTTTCCCGGCGCTGTTCAGAGTCCAGCACGGCTTTTTCAAGGCGCGGGATCAACCCGGCGAGGCCGGCGTCCATGTTGTCGCTGCGGATGACCTCGCGCATTTCCTTCATGCACTCGTCCACCACCTTGTCACTGCCTTCGGCAGCCAGGGTGCTGCGCACCAGGCCGCGACGCAGCAGGTCGAGACGGGCGTCCCAGCGGCGCTCCAGCTTTTCCTGCTGCTCGATGCTCTTGAGGTATTTCTCTTTCCAGCGCTCAGCGTCTTCAGTCATGCCCGGGTCCGCAAACGGTGATGGCAATTAGCTCAAAACCGGCAGCGTATCCACAGTCAATGCATCAGGCAATCGAATCTCGACGGCAACGGGAAGGTGGTCTGAAATTGGCTGCGCCAACACCTCGACACGCTCCAGCGTGAGGCTTGGGCTGAGCAGGATATGGTCCAGGCAACGCTGTGGTCGCCAACTCGGGAAGGTGGCTTCGACCTGAGGCGCGATCAGGCCCAGGTCGCGCAGCGGCGAGTGCTGCAGCAGGTCGGTGGCATGGGTATTCATGTCGCCCATCAGCACCTGATGGCGGTAGCCGCCGATCAGCTCACGAATGTAGCCCAGCTGCAGGGCGCGGGTCTTGGCGCCCAGTGCCAGGTGCATCATCACTACGATCAGCGCATCTTCGCCCTCGCCAAACCGCACCAGGATCGCACCGCGGCCAGCCGGGCCCGGCAACGGGTGGTCTTCGAGCAGTTGCGGCTTCAGGCGGCTGAGCACGCCATTGCTGTGCTGGGCGAAACGGCCGAGGTTACGGTTGAGCTGCTGATACCAATAGGGGAAGGCGCCCAGATGAGCCAGGTGTTCGACCTGGTTGATGTAGCCCGACCGCATGCTGCCGCCGTCGGCCTCCTGCAAGGCCACCAGATCGAAGTCACCCAGCAACTTGCCGATCTTCTGCAGGTTGCCGGCCCGCCCGGTATGCGGCAGCAGGTGCTGCCAGCTGCGGGTCAGGTAGTGCCGGTAGCGCTCGGTGCTGATGCCCACCTGGATGTTGAAGCTAAGCAGCCGCAGGCGACCATCCTCGGGCAGGCCCGAGGCCTGCAGGTGATGCTCGTTGACCTGCGGCTGGTGCAGGCCAATGCCACGCGTGGTTCTGAAGCGGGGCATGGGTTACGCCGCCTACTTGGCGGCGCGCTCCTTGTCGATCAGCTGGTCGGCGACGTTCAGCACGCCTTCCGGCCCGCCAGCAGTGCCCAGGTCGAAACGGTACTTGCCGTTGACCACCATGGCTGGCACACCAGTAATTTCGTATTTTTTCGCCAGCTCTTTGGCCTTCTGTACCTGGCCCTTGATGGCGAACGAATCGAAGGTCGCGAGGAACTTGTCCTTGTCCACGCCTTGGGTTGCGAGGAAATCGGCCATGTCATTCTTGTCGGTCAGACGCTTGTGCTGGTTCTGGATGGCGTCGAACACCGCCGCGTGCACCTTCTGCTCGACGCCCATGGCCTCGAGGGTCAGGAACATCTGGCCGTGAGCGTCCCAAGGGCCGCCGAACATGGCAGGAATACGCTTGAAATTGACGTCGGCCGGAAGCTTATCGGCCCATGGATTGATGGTCGGCTCGAAATGGTAGCAATGAGGGCAGCCATACCAGAACAGCTCGACCACTTCGATCTTGCCAGGCACGGACACCGGAACAGGGTTGCTCAGCTCGATATATTCCTTGCCAGCCGTGGCAGGCTCGGCTGCCTGGACGGCAGCCATACCGAATACGCTGGCAGCGACCAGCGCAGCGCTGAGAATCAGTTTACGCATGCTTTACTCCTGAGCAGTCATGGGTCACCTCGACGCGACCTGAATTGAGACAGGCCGGGAAGGGCTCGAGTTCTGTAGTGTACCGGCAGCGGACGGAAAAAAGGGCAGCCCGGCCACCCTTTCATCATTGGCCTACAACATTAACTGAAAGTTAATGCAGTGCCCTTGACGGCCCTATCGCCGGCAAGCCGGCTCCCACAGGGATGGCGCAGGGCTTGAGGGCGGCGCGGTCCATGTGGGCGCTGGCTTGCCGGCGATAGGGCCATCACAGGCGGTCGAAAGCCTCAGTGCAGGCCCTGGATGTAGCTGGCCAACGCTTCGATATCATGGTTGCTCAGCTTGCCGGCGATGGTCCGCATGGTCATCGCATCGCCATCGTTGGTGCGCACACCCTCGCGGAACTCGGTCAACTGTTTGCTCACGTACTGGGAGTGCTGCCCGCCCAGGTGCGGGAAGCCAGCCAAGGCGATACCCGCGCCGTTCGGCGAGTGGCAGCCGGTGCAGGCAGGCATGCCTTTCTCCAGGTCGCCACCGTTGAACAGCGCACGGCCACGTTCCACCAGCTTGGGATCGGCGGCACCCACGCTGCCTTTCTGGCTGGAGAAATAGGCGGCGATGTCGGCCAGGTCCTGATCGCTGAACGCGGCCAGCATCCCGGTCATTTCCAGCACGGTACGCTTGCCGGACTTGATATCGTGCAGTTGTTTTTCAAGGTAGCGCTCGCCCTGCCCAGCCAGTTTCGGGAAGTTCGGTGCCAGGCTGTTGCCGTCGGGGTTGTGGCAGGCGCCACAGACGGCCGTCTTGGCCTGGCCGGCGGCGGCATCGCCTTTGACAGTTTGCGCAGCAGTGGCCGCACCCGCGACCCCCAGGGTCAACAGCAGACTCACGACTAGTTTGTTCATCAGCTAATCCAACACGGCTAAGGGTGAAATGTTATGTATCGGGACTGCCGCTCATCCAAAGGATGACCAAACGGTAGTCCTCGGCACTGCAGTCCATGCACAATCCACGCGGCGGCATAGCCTTGAAACCCTGATTCACATGCGCCATGAGTACCTCCATGCCTTGCGCCAGCCTTGGCTCCCAGGCTGCCCGGTCACCCTTCTTGGGCGCCTGCGGCAACTGCCCGGCGTGACAGGCCGCACACGTGCGGTTGTACAACGCCTCGGGATCCTGTGTAGCCTGTGCGCTGAAAAACGGCAGGAACATACCGACAGCTAGCAGCCATTTCGCCAGGCGAAACGACCTGACAGGGTTGGGGGACGCGCTGCGTTCTGATGCGCAAGCTATAGTTCGGCACCCCATGCCCGTTCTCCTTCGCTGGGAGAATGGGCACACAAAAACTGGGGCATTATATACTTCTGTCAGCCAAACGGAAATGACACCGCTTGCCGGCCTAGGCTTTGGCAACACCCACATCGGATATCCCATGCAAGTCAAGAACCCCATCCTCGGCCTCTGCCAGAAAGCCACATTCGCCCTTAGCGCAGCCAAGGTCGAACAATGCCCGGACGACCAGGGTTACGAGGTGGCTTTCGCCGGCCGCTCCAACGCCGGCAAATCCAGCGCCCTCAATACCCTGACTCATGCCAGCCTGGCGCGTACCTCGAAAACCCCCGGTCGCACCCAGCTATTGAATTTCTTCAGTCTGGACGATGAACGGCGTTTGGTCGACCTGCCGGGCTACGGTTATGCAAAAGTGCCGATTCCGCTCAAGCAACACTGGCAGAAGCACCTGGAAGCCTACCTGGGCAGCCGTGAGTGCCTGCGTGGCGTGATCCTGATGATGGACGTCCGCCACCCAATGACCGATTTCGACAAGATGATGCTGGACTGGGCCAAGGCCAGCCGCATGCCGATGCACATCCTGCTGACCAAGGCCGACAAGCTGACCCACGGCGCAGGCAAGAACACCTTGCTGAAAGTGCAGTCGGAAATCCGCAAGGGCTGGGGCGATGGCGTGACCATCCAGCTGTTCTCGGCACCCAAGCGCCTGGGTGTGGAAGACGCCTACCGGGTGCTGGCGGACTGGATGGAGCTGGAAGACAAGCCAGTTGCCTGAGGGCCTGCATGAATCCTTGTAGGAGCAGCCTTTGTGCTGCGAAGAGGCCACGACAGGCTGTAGACATCTATTGCTCATGCCGGCCATTTCGCAGCACAAGGCTGCTCCTACAGGTGTGAGCAGCAACTGCCGACCCAAATTCCGGGCAAAAAAAACCCCGGACTTCGTATGGGGAGGGGGAAGTTCGGGGTCCAAGTCCGGACCGCTAGGGCGGGGTCCGGATATCTGCCAACACTTAACACAACATAGGAGCATCGAAGGGCTTCACCAGCCATTCAGTTACTCTGAGTTCCGCTTCACTGGTTTAGTTCCGAAGCCCTGAAAACTATTTGCGATAATTTCAGGAATCTTCAGCACCAATGGCACTGGGCAGTGCCAGGATCCGCGTCCCTACGTCGCAGATCCTACACAGCTTTCCCCGTTCAATCAGTGAGCTTCATCCCAATTCGCGCCAATTCCTGCCTCGACCAGCAGCGGAACATCCAGCTGCGCGGCCTGGCTCATGTGCTGGCGAATTTCATCTTTGACCTGCTCCACCAGGTCTTCGCGCACCTCCAGCACCAGTTCATCGTGTACCTGCAGGATCACCCGTGCATCCAGCCCGCTCTCGCTCAGCCAGTTATCCACATTGACCATGGCCCGCTTGATGATGTCGGCCGCCGTACCCTGCATCGGCGCGTTGATCGCCGTACGCTCGGCGCCTTTGCGCAGGGCCGGGTTCTTGGCGTTGATGTCGGGCAAGTACAGGCGGCGACCAAACAGGGTTTCGACAAAGCCTTGCTCGGCCGCCTGGGCTCGGGTGCGCTCCATATAGGCCAGCACGCCCGGGTAGCGGGTGAAGTAACGGTCGATGTAGTCCTGCGACTGCTTGCGATCGACGCCGATCTGCTTGGCCAGGCCGAACGCGCTCATGCCGTAGATCAGGCCGAAGTTGATGGCCTTGGCGCTGCGCCGCTGGTCGGTGGTGACGTCTTCCAGTGCCACGCCGAACACTTCGGCTGCCGTGGCACGGTGCACGTCCAGGTCGTTGCGGAACGCATGCAGCAAGCCTTCGTCCTTGGCCAGGTGGGCCATGATGCGCAGCTCGATCTGCGAGTAGTCCGCCGCCAGCAACTTGTAACCCGGGCTGGCGACAAACGCCTGGCGAATGCGCCGGCCTTCGGCAGTGCGAATCGGGATGTTCTGCAGGTTAGGGTCGCTCGACGACAGCCGGCCGGTGGCGGCCACCGCCTGCTGGTATGAGGTGTGGATACGCCCGGTGCGCGGGTTGATCTGGCCCGGCAGCTTGTCGGTATACGTGCTTTTGAGCTTGCTCAGGCTGCGGTACTGCATCAGTACCTCGGGCAGCGGGTAGCCTTGCTCGGCCAGCTCGTCGAGCACCGCTTCGGCGGTGGATGGCTGGCCCTTGGCGGTCTTGCTCAGCACCGGCATGCCCAGCTTGTCGTAAAGAATGGCACCCAGCTGCTTGGGCGAGCCGAGGTTGAACTCCTCGCCGGCCAACGCATACGCGCGCTGCTCCAGCTCGGCCATCTTCACCCCCAGTTCACCGCTCTGCACCCGCAGCAGCGCGGCATCGACCAGCGCACCCTGGCGCTCGATCCTGGCCAGCACCGGCACCAACGGCATTTCGATGTCCATCAGCACCGGCTGCACGCTCGGCGTTTGCGCAAGGCGAGCCTGCAGTGCCTGGTGCAGGCGCAAGGTGATGTCGGCGTCCTCGGCGGCGTAGGGGCCGGCCTTGTCCAGGTGGATCTGGTTGAAGGTGAGCTGCTTCGCGCCCTTGCCGGCAATGTCTTCGAAGGCGATGGTGGTGTGGTCGAGGTACTTCTGCGCCAGGCTGTCCATGTCGTGACGTGTGCCGGTGGAGTTCAGCACATACGACTCGAGCATGGTGTCGTAGGCCACGCCGCGCATTTCGATGGCAGGCGAGGCATTGGCGAGGATGTTGATATCGTACTTGGCGTTCTGCCCGACCTTGGCCTTGGACGGGTCTTCCAGCAGCGGCTTCAGCGCCAGCAGCACCGCCTCGCGGTCCAGTTGGGCGGGCGCGCCTTCGTAATCGTGGGCCAATGGCACATAGGCCGCCGCATGCGGCTCGACAGCGAACGACAGGCCCACCAGCTGCGCTTTCTGGGCGTCCAGGCCGGTGGTTTCGGTGTCGAAGGCGAACAGCGGCGCCTGGCGCAGCTTCTCCAGCCAGGCATCGAAACGGGCCTGGTCGAGGATGGTTTCGTACTTCGGCTCGACCTTGGCTGCCGGCTCCTCGACCGCTGCGATGGCCTCACCGGCCCGCGCCGCTTCGCGCTGTACATCCGCAACCCAGCTCTTGAACTCCATCTCGGTATACAGCGCCAGCAGCGCGTCGCGGTCAGGCTCGCCGCAGACCAGCGCCTCGACCTCGACGTCCAGCGGCACGTCGACCTTGATGGTGGCCAGCTCGTAGGACAGGAACGCCGCGTCGCGGTGTTCCTCCAGCTTGGCCGGCAGGGTCTTGGCGCCACGGATGGCCAGTGCAGGCACCTTGTCCAGGTTGGCATACAGGTCGCTGAGGCCACCGCCGATGCCGGTCAGCAGGCCCACCGCGGTCTTTTCGCCGACGCCGGGCACGCCAGGAATGTTGTCGACCTTGTCGCCCATCAGGGCCAGGAAGTCGATGATATGTTCCGGGCCGACGCCAAATTTCTCGTGCACGCCAGCCACGTCCAGCACGGTGCCGGTCATGGTGTTGACCAGGGTAATGTGCCCGTCCACCAACTGCGCCATGTCCTTGTCACCGGTCGAGATCACCACCGGACGGCCTTGGGCGGCACTGCTGCGGGCCAGGGTACCGATCACGTCGTCGGCCTCGACGCCCTCGACGCACAGCAGCGGGTAGCCCAGCGCCTTGACGCTGGCGTGCAGCGGCTCGATCTGCACGCGCAGGTCGTCCGGCATGCTGGGCCGGTTGGCCTTGTACTCGGCAAACATGGCATCGCGGAAGGTGCCGCCCTTGGCATCGAACACCACCGCGAACAGGCTGTCGGGGTATTGCTTGCGCAGGCTCTTGAGCATGTTCAGCACGCCCTTCACCGCACCGGTTGGCATGCCCTTGGACGTGGTCAACGGGGGCAGCGCATGGAAGGCGCGGTACAGGTAGGAGGAACCGTCCACCAGGACGAGGGGCGCTTGGCTCATGAGCAGAATCAACCTTTTCGACGGGTCCGGCGCTAGAATAGCCAGAATCATTGACGACAAAGGGACTAGGTTATCATGCGTACACTCAATCGCCTGTTACTGCTCGGCCTGTTGGCAACCATGCCTGTCGTCACCCTGGCGGCGGACGACGCGCCCTCGGCCGATCCCGAGGTAACCATTCGCACGGAAGGCGACAAAACCATCCAGGAGTACCGGCAGAACGGGTTCCTGTATGCGATCAAGATCACGCCGAAAAACGGCAAGCCTTATTTCCTGGTACGCGCCGATGGCACCGACGCCAATTTCATTCGATCCGACCAGCCGGACATGCTGATACCGTCCTGGAAGATCTTCGAGTGGTAATCTGACGCGCACCGTTCACATCAACCCGGCACTTCCCGGCGGAAGTGCCCGTATGGGCAATTTTTCATCATGTCAGTCTTCACCCCCGTGACCCGGCCTGAGCTGGAAACCTTTCTGGCGCCGTACGAGCTGGGCCGTCTGCTCGACTTCCAGGGCATTGCCGCCGGCACCGAGAACAGCAATTTCTTCGTCAGCCTCGAACAGGGGGAGTTCGTCCTGACGTTGATCGAGCGCGGGCCCAGCGAGGACATGCCGTTCTTCATCGAGCTGCTGGACACCCTGCACGAAGCCGACATGCCGGTGCCCTATGCGATTCGTGACCGCGACGGCAACGGCCTGCGCGAGCTGTGCGGCAAACCGGCGTTGCTGCAGCCACGGCTGTCGGGCAAGCACATCAAGGCCCCGAACAACCAGCACTGCGCCCAGGTGGGCGAGCTGCTGGCGCACATCCACCTGGCCACCCGCGAGCACATCATCGAACGCCGCACCGACCGCGGCCTGGACTGGATGCTGGCTGCGGGGGCCGAGTTGCTGCCACGGCTGACTGCCGAGCAGGCTGCACTGCTGCAGCCGGCCCTGGCCGAGATTACCGCGCACAAGGCGCAGATCCTGGCGTTGCCGCGGGCCAACCTGCATGCCGACCTGTTCCGCGACAACGTGATGTTCGAAGGCACCCACCTGACAGGTGTGATCGACTTCTACAACGCCTGCTCCGGGCCGATGCTGTATGACATCGCCATCACCGTGAACGATTGGTGCCTGGATGAGCACGGCGCGATCGACATGCCCCGCGCTCAGGCGCTGCTGGCAGCGTATGCCGCGCTGCGGCCGTTCACTGCAGCCGAAGCCGAGCTGTGGCCAGAGATGTTGCGGGTAGGCTGCGTGCGCTTCTGGCTGTCGCGGCTGATTGCGGCGGAGTCGTTTGCCGGGATGGATGTGATGATCCATGACCCGAGCGAGTTCGAAGTGCGTTTGGCACAGCGGCAGCAGGTGGCTTTGCGCCTGCCGTTTGCTCTCTAGGGCCCGCCGACTGGATTGTGTGAGGGCTGACAGGTGCCCGCCTTGATGCTTTCTGCGCCTGTGAAATCGAGCGCCGCGCGGGCGGCGCTCGGTTTCACAGGCGCTGCAAACCTTACGGCGAACACCTGGCCGCCCTGATGCAATCTCCTGCAAAACCCGGCTTACAACTGCTCCAAGCACCCAGCCAGGTCGCCACCCAGCTTCTCCAGCAAGCGCTCATAACCCTTGGCATCCACCGGGTCGGTACCACCCAGTGCATCCAGCTCAGCCAAGCGCACCGGCAGCCCGGCAGTCAGGGTCTCAGCCAACCGCGGCCGCAGTGGCGGCTCACTGAACACACAGGTCTTGCCCACTTCCTGCAGGCGTTTGCGCATCGCAGCCACATGCTGCGCCCCCGGCTGAACCTCGGATGCCACGCTGAACACGCCGGTGTGCTTCAGGCCATACTCCGCCTCGAAGTAATCGAACGCCTCGTGGAACACGAAGTACGGTTTGCTGGCAATACCGGCTACCCGCGCCTTGATACGTCCATCCAGTGCATCCATGCGCTCATTGAAAGCCTTCAGGTTGCTCTGGTAGCGGGCAGCATTGGCCGGATCGACCTGGGCCAGATCCGCAGCCATCTTCGCCGCGATTATCCGCGCGTTGACCGACGACAGCCACAAGTGCGCGTCCAGGCTGCCCGGGCGGTGATCATGATCGTGGTCGTCATGGTCTGCTTCCTCATGGGAGTGGCTGTCCTCGCCAAAGCGGCGCAGCTTCATGCCCGCCAGCGACTGCACGGCCACCGTGGGCTTGCTGCGGCTGCCCAGCACGCGCGGCAGGAAGCTCTCCATGTCCGGGCCAATCCAGTACAACAGGTCGGCATCGCCCACCCGCCGCACGTCGGACGGACGCAGCGCGTAGTGGTGCGGCGAGGCGCCCGGCGGCAGCAATACCTCGGGGCTGCCCACGCCGTCCTGCACGGCAGCAGCAATTTGCTGCAGGGGCTTGATAGTGGTGAGCACGCGCACATCGGCCTGGGCTGAAAATGCGATGAAAGCGACAAACAGAGCTAGGAATCGGGACACGGTGGATACTCGAGTCATCAGAAACAGGTAACATAATAACGTCTCCATCCAGAACCGTCGCTGCCCATGTCCATCACGCCGCTGGCCAACCGTCCCCACGATCACTCCCACTGCGTACACAGCGCACTGGCTGAAGCCGACGCCTTGTGCACCCGCCAGGGCCTGCGCCTGACCGCGTTGCGCCGCCGGGTGCTGGAGCTGGTGTGGCAAAGCCACAAGCCGCTGGGTGCCTACGACATCCTCGCCGTGCTCAGCGAGCAGGATGGCCGCCGCGCCGCGCCGCCGACGGTGTACCGCGCTCTGGACTTCCTGCTGGAAAACGGCCTGGTGCACCGTATCGCCTCGCTCAACGCCTTCATCGGCTGCAGCCACCCCGAGCATGTGCACCAGGGCCAGTTCCTGATCTGCCGCGTCTGCCACGTGGCCATCGAGCTCGAACAAAGCAGCATCAGCGACGCCATCATCAACAGCGCCAAAGGCGTAGGCTTCACCGTCGAGACCCAGACCGTCGAAGTGGTCGGCCTGTGCGGTACCTGCCGGAGCGCGGCATGAGCGACGCACTGATCCGCCTGGAGCAGGTCGGCGTCACGTTTGCCGGCGAAGCGGTGCTCGACAGCATCGACCTGTCGGTCGCACCCGGCCAGATCGTCACCCTGATCGGCCCCAACGGGGCAGGCAAGACCACCTTGGTACGCGCCGTGCTCGGGCTGCTCAAGCCGCACCGTGGCAAGGTCTGGCGCAAGCCCAGGCTGCGCATCGGCTACATGCCGCAAAAAATTCAGGTAGATGCCACGCTGCCGCTGTCGGTGCTGCGCTTTTTGCGCCTGGTGCCCGGAGTAGACCGTGCGGCAGCCCTGTCGGCGCTGCAGGAAGTGGGCGCCGAGCAGGTCATCGACAGCCCCATCCAGACCATTTCCGGTGGTGAGATGCAGCGCGTGCTGCTGGCCCGGGCACTGCTGCGCGAGCCCGAACTGCTGGTGCTGGACGAACCGGTGCAAGGCGTCGACGTGGTCGGTCAGACCGAGCTGTACAACCTGATCACCCGCTTGCGCGACCGCCACGGCTGCGGTGTGCTGATGGTCTCCCACGACCTGCATCTGGTGATGAGTGCCACCGACCAGGTGGTTTGCCTGAACCGCCATGTCTGCTGTTCCGGCCACCCCGAGCAGGTCAGCAATGACCCGGCCTTCGTCGAACTGTTTGGCCAGAACGCCCCAAGCCTGGCCGTCTACCACCACCATCACGACCACAGCCACGACCTGCACGGTTCGGTGGTTGCGCCTGGCACCCATGTTCACGGAGAGCATTGCAAGCATGGCTGATTTTCTTCTTTACGCCTTGCTCGCAGGCTTGTCCCTGGCAGTAGTCGCGGGCCCGCTCGGCTCGTTCGTGGTGTGGCGACGCATGGCGTACTTCGGCGACACCCTGTCGCATGCCGCGCTGCTGGGTGTGGCCATGGGCTTTGTGCTGGACGTCAGCCCGGCGCTGGCGGTAACCGTGGGCTGCCTGTTGCTGGCGATCTTGCTGGTGACCTTGCAGCAACGCCAGCCGCTGGCCTCTGACACCCTGCTCGGCATCCTTGCCCCCAGCACCTTGTCGCTGGGCCTGGTGGTGTTGAGCTTCATGCACGACGTGCGCATCGACCTGATGGCCTACCTGTTCGGCGACCTGCTGGCGATCAGTCCCACCGACCTGGCCTGGATCCTGGGCGGCAGCGCGCTGGTCCTGCTGCTGCTTGCGGCGCTGTGGCGGCCACTGCTGGCGGTGACCGTGCACGAAGAGCTGGCGATGGTCGAAGGCCTGCCAGTGGCCGGCCTGCGCATGGCATTAATGCTGCTGATTGCGGTGGTGATTGCCGTGGCCATGAAGATTGTCGGCGTACTGCTGATCACCTCGCTGCTGATCATTCCTGCCGCTGCGGCGCAGCGGCACGCCCGCTCCCCCGAGCAGATGGCTCTGGGCGCCAGCTTGCTGGGCGTGACGGCGGTTTGCGGCGGCCTGGCCATGTCCTGGTTCAAGGACACCCCTGCCGGCCCATCGATCGTGGTCTGCGCGGCGGTGCTATTCTTGCTGAGCCTGGCCCTGCCAAAACGCTGAAAAACCGGGCGTGTGATGGCACGCCCTGCAACCTTTGGCCGGGTAAAGGGTCTGTAAGACCTGTTTTCGAGCGTGCGCACCTGGGTGTAGACTTGCTCGCTTTTTGCGCAAATAGAGAGTCGCAGGAATGAAGCCGTTTGCCTCCCGTTATCTGCTTGTCGCCGCGTTTTCCCTGTTACTGGCTGCCTGTTCCAGCGCGCCGGTCGAACAGGCCACCGCACCTGCCCAAGCCGATGCCTGGCAGCAGTTGCAACAGAATATCGCCAGCAACGAGCTGGCCACCGCCGAAGACCAGCTGGCTGCGCTGCAAGCCCAGTCGCCGGATGACGCGCGCGTGGAACAATACCAGCGCCAGTTGGCCGAAGCCTACCTGCAGCGCAGCCAGATCGTGCTGCAGAAGGGTGATGTGAACGCGGCGGCCACCGCCCTGTCCCGAGCCCGTGCACTGATGCCGCAAGCCCCGGCAGTAACCGGTGGCGATGCCGTGACGCAGGCACGCAAGGCCGAGCTGGAAAAGGCCGAGGCGGCGCTGAAGGCTGCAGAAGCCAAGCCCAGGGCACGTATCATCGACCCGACGGCGCCAAGCACCGTGGTCGCCTTGAAGACCACCGACAGCCGCGCGCTGCGCCGCCAGCTCGATGATATTGCAGCGGATGTGGTGAGCTATGACTGCGAGGTGGTGTTCCAGGTGCCGCGCACCGAGGACGCGCCCTGGTTGAAGACCTTGCTGGAAAAGCGCGTGCGCAAACTCGACAGCGGCTTCGAGCTGCAGCAGAAACATCAGATCCAGCGTTCGCTACCGGCGCAGGTGGTGCTGGTCCCGCATCAGCGTTGATGTCTTCGCAGGTAAACCCGCCACATTCCTGTGGGAGCGGGTTTACCCGCGAAGAGGCCCGATCAGGCGGGAACAGATTCCGCAGCCGCCTCCCGCTCCCACACCCGATGCCCTTCGACAGCCTTGACGAAGGCGTCCACGGCGTTCTGGTCATCCCCCAGCAACAGCCCCTTGTCCTCCTTCAGCCCCAGCGCATCCACCAGCACCTTGCCCTCTTTGGCAAAACCTATCGCCTTCAGGTGCTTGTAAGCTTCGAGCAGGAAGTGCTTGGCCAGGCCACTGGCCCCCAGTGCATCCAGTGCCGCCTTACCAGCCGGCACCAGCACCCCGTCGAACATGATCGAAGGCATGCCTTCCATTGACGCGTCCACCGGCAGCGCCTTGCCATCGGCCGCCTTGACCGGCGCCGATGTGGGGCCAAGCAGCAGAATCCGAGCACTATGGGCCTCGAGGGCTTTGACCAGCCGGTCGACACTGCCGCCATCCACGCCATCGGCCAGCAGCACGGCGATCTTGCGCCCCTTGATGCCCACAACGCCCGGGTGGTTCATCTGGCTCAAGGCCGGCGAGGCGGCAAGCTTGCTGCCCTTGACCTTGACGGTACCTGCCTTGGGCGCTGGCAACCCGAGGTTCGCGGCCACGGCGGCGGCCAGCTTCAGGTCGATGTTGGCCAGAATTTCGTTCACCTCCCGTGCACGAATCGCCTCCCGCTCGACCTTGCCCAGTTCAAAGCTGTAGGCCTTGATGATGTGCTGCTGCTCGGTCGGGCTCATGCTCTGGAAGAACAGCCGCGCCTGCGAGAAGTGGTCGCCGAACGACTCGCTGCGCTGGCGGATCTTGTGCGCATCAATGCGTTCCTGGTAGCTCTCGAAGCCACCATCCTGCGCTGCAGGAGGCGTTTCCTTCGGCCAGCCGCCGTCGATGGAGTTCGGTTCGTAGGAGGCGCGGCCCTTGTGCACGACATGCTGGTGCAAGGCATCGCGCTGGTTGTTGTGGTTGGGCGCGACAGGGCGATTGATCGGGATCTGGTGGAAGTTCGGCCCGCCCAGTCGGCTTAGCTGGGTGTCGGTGTAGGAGAACAGCCGGCCCTGCAGCAACGGGTCATTGGTGAAGTCGATACCCGGCACGATATGGCCAGGGCAGAAGGCCACCTGCTCGACCTCGGCGAAGAAGTTGTCCGGGTTGCGGTTGAGCACCATCTTGCCCAGCGGGGTCACCGGTACCAGTTCTTCAGGAATGATCTTGGTCGGGTCCAGCAGGTCGAAATCGAACTTGTGCTCGTCCGCCTCAGGCACGATCTGCACGCCCAGCTCCCATTCCGGGTAGTCGCCCGTTTCTATGGCCTCCCACAGGTCACGGCGCTGGAAGTCGGTATCCTTGCCGGCCAGCTTCTGCGCTTCGTCCCAGAGCAGCGAATGCACGCCATGGCTCGGCTTCCAGTGGAATTTCACGAAGCTCGCCACCCCTTCGGCATTGATAAGGCGGAAGGTATGCACGCCGAAGCCTTCCATCATGCGCAGGCTGCGCGGGATGGCACGGTCCGACATGGCCCACATCACCATGTGCGCCGACTCCGGCACCAGCGAGACGAAATCCCAGAAAGTGTCGTGAGCCGACCCGCCGGTGGGCATCTCGTTATGAGGCTCCGGTTTTACCGCATGCACGAAATCGGGAAACTTGATCGCATCCTGGATGAAAAATACCGGCATGTTATTGCCAACCAGGTCGAAGTTGCCTTCATCTGTATAAAACTTGACCGCAAACCCGCGCACATCCCGCACCGTGTCCCCCGAACCGCGTGGGCCCTGCACCGTGGAGAAACGCACGAATACCGGGGTGATCTTCTCCGGGTCCTGGAGGAAGCCGGCCTTGGTCAGTTCGGCGTGGTTGCCATAGCTCTGGAAGAAGCCGTGTGCACCGGTACCCCGGGCATGCACGATGCGCTCGGGGATGCGCTCGTGGTCGAAGTGGGTAATCTTCTCGCGCATGATGAAGTCTTCAAGCAGCGAGGGGCCACGGTCACCCGCCTTGAGCGTGTTCTGGTTGTCGGCGACCCGCACACCCTGATTGGTACGCAGGGCGTGACCAGTGGCATCGCTGCGCACGTCCTCGAGGCTCTGCAGCTTGGCATTGGTGTTGGCCCGGTCGGGGGTCTGGGTTCCGGCGGCCTCGCTGTGCTTGGGCGCGTCCGTGTTCTTGTTGGGCATGATCGGCTCTCCTCGTCAGTCTTCAGGCGTGCCCTGTTCGGGCTTGTTTCATTAGTGACTGGAGGGCTTTGACAAGCGTTCAATCAGGATTACCGGTTGTCGCGATATGCCCGAAGGATTGGTGCATTACGAAATAAATGCTAAGAACAGCTATGGGAAAAGGCTAAAATGCGCGACCCCAGCTAACCGCTGACCCAAATTCCATGCGCCCCACAAGGTTCGCTACGTGATCGAGTTCCAACATGTCCACAAGACCTACCGCGTCGCCGGTAGGGAAATCCCCGCACTGAATCCGACCAGCCTGACCATCGAGAATGGCCAGGTGTTCGGCCTGATCGGCCATTCGGGTGCCGGCAAAAGCACCATGCTGCGCCTGATCAACCGCCTGGAAGAGCCCTCCGGCGGCAAGATCATCGTTGACGGCGAAGACGTCACCGCCTTCAACGCCAGCCAACTGCGCGGTTTCCGTCAGCAGGTCGGCATGATCTTCCAGCACTTCAACCTGCTGGCGTCCAAGACCGTCGCCGACAACGTTGCCCTGCCACTGACCCTGGCCGGTAAATTGTCGGGCAGCGAAATCGACAAGCGGGTCACCGAGCTGCTGGCCCGCGTAGGCCTGTCGGACCACGCCAGAAAGTACCCGGCACAGCTGTCGGGCGGCCAGAAGCAGCGCGTCGGCATCGCCCGCGCCCTGTCCACCAACCCCAAGATCCTGCTGTGCGACGAAGCCACCAGCGCCCTCGACCCGCAAACCACGGCGTCGGTCCTGCAATTGCTGGCCGAGATCAACCGTGAGCTGAAGCTGACCATCGTGCTGATTACCCACGAAATGGACGTGATCCGCCGGGTCTGCGACTGCGTGGCGGTGATGGACGCCGGCCAGATCGTCGAGCAAGGCTCGGTGGCCGACGTGTTCCTGCACCCGCAGCACCCCACCACCAAGCGCTTCGTCCAGGAAGACGAGCAGGTCGACGAAGGCGAGCAGCGTGATGACTTCGCCCACGTGCCGGGCCGCATTGTGCGCCTGACCTTCCAGGGCGACGCCACCTATGCACCGCTGCTGGGCACCGTGGCCCGCGAAACGGGCGTGGACTACAGCATCCTCGCCGGGCGTATCGACCGCATCAAGGATGTCCCCTATGGCCAGCTCACCCTCGCCCTGATCGGCGGTGACATGGAAGCGGCGTTCGCCCGCTTCAAGGCAGCTGACGTACATATGGAGGTACTGCGTTGATGGACGCCCTGAATTTCTTCGCCAACGTCGACTGGGCCGAAATCTGGCTGGCCACCGTCGATACCATGATCATGCTGTTCGGCTCGCTGTTCTTCACCGTGCTGCTGGGCCTGCCGCTGGGCGTGCTGCTGTTCCTCTGCGGGCCGAAGCAGATGTTCGAGCAGAAGGGCGTGTATGCGCTGCTGTCGCTGGTGGTCAACATCCTGCGGTCGCTGCCGTTCATCATCCTGCTGATCGTGATGATCCCGTTCACCGTGCTGATCACCGGCACCTCGCTGGGCGTCGCCGGTGCCATTCCGCCGCTGGTGGTGGGTGCCACGCCGTTCTTTGCACGCCTGGTCGAAACCGCCTTGCGTGAAGTGGACCGCGGCATCATCGAAGCCACCCAGTCGATGGGCGCCACCACCCGCCAGATCATCACCAGCGCGCTGTTGCCAGAGGCCCGCCCGGGCATCTTCGCCGCGATCACCGTAACTGCCATTACCCTGGTTTCGTACACCGCGATGGCCGGTGTGGTCGGTGCCGGCGGCCTGGGCGACCTGGCCATCCGCTTCGGCTACCAGCGTTTCCAGACCGACGTGATGGTGGTCACCGTGGTGCTGCTGCTGGTGCTGGTTCAAGTGCTGCAGAGCGTGGGCGACAAACTGGTCGTGCATTTTTCCCGTAAGTAACCCCAATGGGGTCGGCCCGGCCGACCCGTTCGGGGGCCGTCGCGGCCCTCACAAGGAGTGATTCATGAAGAAGCTGCTTGCTGTTGCTGCCGCTGTTGCGGCCTTCTCGGCCCACGCCGATACCCTGACCGTTGCCGCCACCCCGGTGCCGCACGCCGAGATCCTCAACTTCGTCAAACCGCAGTTGGCCAAAGAGGGCGTGGAGTTGAAGGTGAAGGAATTCACCGACTACATCCAGCCGAACGTACAGGTTGCCGAAAAGCGCCTGGACGCCAACTTCTTCCAGCACCAGCCGTACCTGGATGAGTTCAACAAGGCCAAGGGCACCCAGCTGGTGAGCGTGGCCGGCGTGCATATCGAGCCGCTGGGCGTGTACTCGACCAAGATCAAGAAGCTCGACGAGTTGTCTTCCGGCGCCACCGTGGTCATCCCCAACGATGCCACCAACGGCGGCCGCGCCCTGCTGCTGCTGGACAAGGCCGGCGTGATCAAGCTCAAAGACAACAAGAACATCCTGTCCACCGTGAAGGATGTTGCCGAAAACCCGAAGAACGTGAAGTTTCGTGAGCTGGAAGCGGCCACCATCCCGCGCGTGCTGACCCAGGTCGATGCCGCCCTGATCAACACCAACTATGCGCTGGAAGCCAAGCTGAACCCTGAAAAAGACGCCTTGGCCATCGAAGGCAGCGATTCGCCTTACGTGAACATCCTGGTTGCCCGCCCGGACAACAAGGACTCGGGCGACATGAAGAAGCTGGCGGCTGCACTGCACTCGCCTGAGGTGAAGCAGTTCATCATCGAGAAGTACAAGGGCGCTGTGGTTCCGGCGTTCTGATCCCACATCCCCGGGGCCGCTTTGCGGCCCATTCGCCGGCAAGCCAGCTCCCACAGGTACAGCGCCAACCTCAGGTTCTGTGAGGCCCCTGTGAGAGCTGGCTTGCCGGCGAAGCTTTCAGAGCCACATCAATCCCGTTTAACCAGCCCAGGCAACTGCGCCACCAGCTTCTGGTTGTTGAACGGCGCCCGAATGAACCCGCGCTGACGCCCATCCGGCCCGACGATCGCCAGGTTGCCGCTGTGATCCACGGTATACCCCGGCTTGCTGGTATCCGCCGGAATGAACGGAATGCTCAAGGCATTGGCCAGTTTCTGGGTATCTTCGATCGACCCTGCCACGCCGACAAAATCCTTGTCGAAATAGCCCAGGTACTGCTTCAGCTGATTCGGCGTATCGCGATTCGGATCCACGCTCACCAGCACCACCTGCAGCCGGTCGACAGCTTCCTTGGGCAGTTCGCTCTTCACCTGACGCAGCTGGGCCAGGGTAGTCGGGCAGATATCCGGGCAATAGGTGTAGCCAAAGAACAACAGCGACCATTTGCCTTTCAGGTCATCCAGCTGCACCGGCTGGCCGTCCTGGTTGGTCATGCTTACATCCGCCACGGTGCGGCTCTGCGGCAGCAGGATAATGCCGGCGTCGATCAGCTCGGTGGGGTTGGGCTGGTCGCGGCCATTGAGCACCTTGTTGACGGTCAGGCCCATGATCAACGCGACCAGGGCGACGAGGATGAAGACGGTTTTCTGGGTTCGGGTCATAGGTTCAACAACAGGTAGTGGTCTAGAAGCAACGCGATGAACAGCGCGAACAGGTAGCCGATAGAGTACTTGAAGGTGCCGATCGCTGCGTGCGGCCGGCTGCCACGGTACAACACCCAGGCCCATTGCAGGAAGCGCAGCCCCAGCACCAGTGCACAGCCCAGGTACAGCGGGCCGCTCATGTGAATGGCATACGGCAACAGGCTCACCGCCAGCAATATCAAGGTGTACAGCAGGATATGCAGCTTGGTGTAGCGCTCGCCGTGGGTCACCGGCAGCATCGGGATCTCGGCCTTGGCGTATTCCTCCTTGCGGTGGATGGCCAGGGCCCAGAAGTGCGGCGGGGTCCAGGCGAAGATGATCAGTACCAGCAGCAACGGCTCGGCGCTGACATGGCCACTGACCGCGACCCAGCCCAGCAGCGGCGGCGCGGCACCGGCCAGGCCACCAATGACGATGTTCTGCGGCGTGGCACGTTTGAGGAAGCCGGTGTACAACACCGCGTAGCCCAGCAGCGAGGCCAGGGTCAGCCAGGCGGTGAGGGCGTTGGTGAACACCAGCAGCAAGGCCATGCCCAGCAACGCCAGCGCCAGGGCAAACAGCAGCGCCGGCAGCGGCTCGACGCGGCCTTGGGCCAGGGGCCGCTTGTGGGTGCGCGCCATCAGCGCGTCGATGCGCCGGTCCACCACGTGGTTGACCACCGCCGCGCCGCCGGCGCACAAACCTATGCCCAGGTTGCCGAACAGCAGCACGTTCCAGCTCACACCCGCGCGGGTGGCGAGGAACATGCCTGCCAGCGAGGTGATCAGCATCAGCACCACCACCTTGGGCTTGGTCAGCTCCAGGTAATCGCGCCAGCTGGCCCGCCGTGTACTCAGAAGCGTCGCCACGAGTCGTTCCTCATGTGATGGGAAATGCCCACGCCGACAACCGGCCGCAGGCGCCAGCCTTGGCCGACACCGACCCGAACCTTGTCGACCACGCGGATGCGGTAGTTCACCAGCACCATGCTCAGCAGCAACAGCGCCCCGCCGGCGTTGTGCGCAACGGCCACAGCCAAGG
Organism: Pseudomonas sp. 8_5_2; assembly: GCF_059295255.1. Lineage (NCBI taxonomy): Bacteria > Pseudomonadati > Pseudomonadota > Gammaproteobacteria > Pseudomonadales > Pseudomonadaceae > Pseudomonas > Pseudomonas sp. 8_5_2. Next base: position 65,587 of record NZ_CM181238.1, on the reverse strand, counting down.
GCAGGTGCAGCAGCACATTGCTGATGCCCAGGCCGATCTGCACCGCCAGCGCCAGCAACACCAGCCGCCCCAGGCCGGGAAGGCCGCAGCGGTGCAGCTTCCAGCTGAGCATCATTAGCACACCGGTAACCAGCAGCGCGCCCAGGCGGTGGCTGATGTGGATGGCCGTGCGCGCATCACTGTCCAGTTGCCCACCCAGGTAATTGGGGCCGACATGCTGGGTAAGGTGGAAGCCGTTGCTGAAATCCGCCGCAGGCCACCATTGGCCATGGCAGGTAGGCAGGTCGATACAGGCGACGGCTGCATAGTTGGCGCTCACCCAGCCGCCCAGGGCAATCTGGCCGATCACCACCAGCAGGGCCAGGGCCGCAATGCGGCGCAGGCTCAACGGCAGCTTGGGCAATGGCGCAAAGGCCCGGGACAGCCGCAGGGACAACAGGAACAGCAGGCTCAATGTGGTGAAGCCACCAAGCAGGTGCGCCGTGACCACCTGCGGCCACAGTTTCAAGGTGACCGTCCACATGCCGAAGGCCGCCTGCGCCAGCACCACCCCCAGCAACAGCACGGGCAGCCGATAGGGCTGGCCGTCGCGGGCGTGCCGGCGCACCGCTTGCAAGGCAAGCAGGGCAATGACCATAGCCAGGGTGCCGGCGAAATAGCGGTGGACCATCTCGGCCCAGCCCTTTGCGGCTTCCACGGGGTGCTCGGGGAAGTGCAGCTCGGCATGCGCCAACTGTGCTTCGCTCTTGGGCACGCTGATGAAGCCATAGCAACCCGGCCAGTCAGGGCAGCCGAGGCCGGCGTGGGTCAGGCGGGTATAGGCACCGAGCAGGACAACCACCAGTGCCAGCAAGGTGGCGAACACAGCTATGCGGAATCCAGGTCTGGCCATGGCAGGCTCCTAGCCGATATTGGACAGCTTGAGCAGGTGGCGCAGGTCGTCCAGCACGTGCTTGCCGTTGACCTTGCCGTCATAGCGCAGTACCAGGTTGCCGTGCGGGTCGACGATCCACAGCTTGGGGCCGGGCTCGCCGACCTTCTGCAGGTAGCGCGGAGCGTCCAGCGGGTAGCGTTGCAATTGTGGATATTCGCGACCGAGCAACGCCTGGTAGTCAGCGCTCAGCGGCTGGGCGGCAGCCAGCGCATGGCTGGCACGGCTGGCATCCCGGCCTAGCCCGACCTGGATCTGCCGGGCCAGGTAGACCAGGCGCTGGCAGTCCTCGGCACAGGCCTGGGGTGCGCTCACCAACAGCTGCCAGCGCTCGTCGTGGCCCGCCACGCCGAGGTCGGTACGGCTCTCGCCATTGCCGATCATGGCGCCGTGGTAGCTGCGGCCTTCCGGTACCCAGAACTTGAGCTTGTACATGCTGGTGGCCAGGATCATCGGCCCGAGCACCACCAGCAGAATCAACAACAGCTGCAAACGCCCGCGGGCTCTGGGTTTGCCGGGTTCAGGCAGGTCCAGTGGAGTGGCGGTGGCCATGGCGTTTCTCCTTGTTGTGGTGCCAGCCGAAATAGAGGTAAAGCAGCAGCAGGGCAGCCGCCAGGGCAAACCACTGCACGGCGTACCCCAGGTGTTTTTCCGGGCCCATGGCGACTACTGGCCAGTCCAGGCGATAGGTCGCCGGCCCTGGTTCCAGGCGCAGTTCATGGGCATAGCCTTCGCGGTCGAGCTGCTGCCACAGCTGGGCGGCGTCGACGGCAGTCAGCAGGTGCGGCCATTGGCCGCCGAGCGGATCGGGATGTAGCTGGAAGGTGTGGCCCGGCGATACATACACCGCAGCGTCCAGCGCCAACGCCTGGGTTGGGGTGCCGAAATGCACCGGCACGCGGCGGTCTGGCCATGGCAGCCAGCCACGATTGACCAGCAGCCACTGCCCGCTGGCCTGGTCATGGAAGGGTTGCAGCAATTCGACCCCGGCCTGGCCGTCGCGCATGCGGTTGTCCAGCAACACGCTGTGCCCGGCGTCGAAGCGACCGTATAGATGCACACGGCGGAAGGCATTGTCTTCATCCGCCGTCAGCTGGGTGGTGGCCAATGGCACCTCGACCCGCCGTTCGGCATAGCTGGCCAGCAGTGCGCGCTTTTCTTCGGCACGGCCGAGTTGCCAGCAGCCAAGCGCGACCAGCCCCGGCAGCAGTGCAAGCACCACCAGGGTGGGTACCCAGCCTGGGCGAAACGGCTTCATCGCAGCCTCGCCCGGTCGATCGCTATACTTATCCACATCACCGCATCCCCCCGGAGTGTCGCCATGCTCAAGGCCGCGATTGTCCTGATGCTGTTGGCCACGGTTGCCAGCCTGTTCAGTGGCCTGGTGTTTCTGGTCAAGGACGATGAAAACTCGACCCGCTTGCTCAAGGCGCTGACCGTGCGCGTGACCCTGGCTGCCCTGACCATCGGCCTGGTGGCCTGGGGCTTCATCAGTGGTCAGCTGGTTTCACACGCCCCCTTCTGAATCTGCATTTGCTTTGATGGCCTCATCGCCGGCAAGCCAGCTCGCACAGGAACCCCACATGCGCCAGGTCCAGTGGGCCCCTGTGAGAGCTGGCTTGCCGGCGATTGGCCCTAGAGCACATAGACAAAGATGAACAACCCCACCCACACCACATCGACGAAGTGCCAGTACCAGCTCGCCGCCTCGAAGCCAAAGTGTTTCTCCGGGTTGAAATGCCCGCGCAGGATGCGCACGAACATGACGATCAGGATGATCGTGCCCAAGGTCACGTGGGCGCCATGGAACCCGGTAAGCATGAAGAACGTCGCCCCGTAGATCCCCGAACCCAGTGTCAGCCCCAGCTTGGTGTAGGCCTCGTGGTACTCGTAGGCCTGCAACGTGATGAAGCAGATGCCCAGCAAGATGGTCAGCGCCATCCACAGTTTCAACGGGCCGCGGTGGTCCCGACGCAAAGCATGGTGGGCAATGGTGATGGTCACGCTGGAGCTGACCAGCAAGATGGTATTGATCAGCGGCAGATGCCACGGGTCGATCACTTCCTTGGGCGGCGGGAACAGCTTGGGGTCGGGCGTATGCAGCAGCGGCCAGGTGAACTCGAAGGTGGGCCACAGCATGTGCGCCACGCCCTTGGCACCTTCGCCCCCCAACCACGGCCCGGCCAGCACGCGCACATAGAACAGCGCGCCAAAGAAGGCCATGAAGAACATCACCTCGGAGAAGATGAACCAGCTCATGCCCCAGCGGAACGAGCGGTCCAGCTGCGGGCTGTACAACCCCGCGCGGCTCTCCTTCACCACCGCACCAAACCAGCCGAACAGCATGTAGGCCAGGAACAACGCGCCGACGAAGAAAATAAGCGGCCCGTGCGAGTCGGGGTGGCCGGCCTTCATGTCGTTGAACCAGGTGCCCAGGCCGAACACCGTGATGAACATACCGATGGTGGCGATGATCGGCCACTTGCTCTGCGCCGGAACATAGTAGTGCTGATGACTTGCCATTGCTGTTCTCCTTCCCTTAACGGGCGCCCTGGACGTCCTGGGCCGCAACATGCGCGACCGGCGGGTGGCGAGCGGTGATGTCGAACAAGGTGTAGGCCAGTGTCAGGTGCTTCACGCTGGCCGGCAGGTCGCGGTCGACGATGAAGCGCACCGGCATCTCGATGCGTTCGCCGGGTTGCAGCACCTGCTGGGTAAAGCAGAAGCACTCGGTCTTGTGGAAATACGCCGCAGCCTCGGCCGGGGTGATGCTGGGAATGGCTTGCGCGCTCATCGGCCGGTCCGTCGGGTTGTGGGCAATGAAGATCATCTGGTTCACCGCCCCCGGGTTGACCTCCAGCTGGTCGGCGGTGGAGTAGAAATCCCAGACCATGTCGCTGGCATTGGTCGACATGAACTGCACCCGCACTGCGCGCGTCGGGTCGCTGACCTGGCTGCCCTCGTACTGCCCACCGGTCTTGCCGTTGATGCCGAAGGCCTTGCACATCACGTCGTAGATTGGCACCAGCGCAAAGCCGAAGGCGAACATCACCACCGTCAGCATCAGCAGGCGCGTTACCAGGCGTTTCAGCGACAGGCCGTTCATGGCAGGTTTCCTATTTCACTTCCGGCGGTGTCTGGAAGGTGTGGTAAGGCGCGGGCGAGGGGATCGACCACTCCAGGCCCTCGGCGCCATCCCAAGGTTTGGCCGGTGCCGGCGCCCCGCCACGGATGCACTTGATGACGATGAACAGGAAGAAGATCTGCGTGGCGCCGAACATGAAGGCACCGATCGAGGACACCATGTTGAAGTCGGCGAACTGCAGGTTGTAGTCGGGAATACGCCGCGGCATGCCGGCCAGCCCTACGAAGTGCATGGGGAAGAAGGCCATGTTCATGCCGATGAACGACAGCCAGAAGTGCAGCTTGCCGAGGGTTTCGTCGTACATGTAGCCGGTCCATTTCGGCAGCCAGTAGTAGGCCGAAGCGAAGATGCCGAAAATCGCCCCGGGCACTAGCACGTAATGGAAATGCGCCACCACGAAGTAGGTATCGTGGTACTGGAAGTCCGCCGGGGCGATCGCCAGCATCAGCCCGGAAAAGCCGCCGATGGTGAACAGGATCACAAAGGCGATGGCGAACAGCATTGGCGTCTCGAAGGTGAGCGAGCCTTCCCACATGGTGCTGACCCAGTTGAACACCTTCACCCCGGTGGGCACGGCGATCAGCATGGTGGCGTACATGAAGAACAGCTCGCCCACCACCGGGATTCCGACCACGAACATGTGGTGGGCCCAGACGATGAACGACAGGAAGGCGATGGCGCCGGTGGCGTACACCATCGAGGTGTAGCCAAACAGCGGCTTGCGCGAGAAGGCCGGAATGATCGAGCTGACCGCGCCGAAAGCCGGCAGGATCATGATGTACACCTCGGGGTGGCCGAAGAACCAGAACACATGCTGGAACAGCACCGGGTCACCGCCACCTGCGGCACTGAAGAAGCTGGTGCCGAAATGAATGTCCATCAGCATCATGGTCACCACGCCCGCCAGCACCGGCATTACCGCAATCAACAGAAACGCGGTGATCAGCCAGGTCCAGACGAATAGCGGCATTTTCATCAGGGTCATGCCGGGTGCACGCAGGTTGAGGATCGTGGCGATCACGTTGATCGCGCCCATGATCGAGCTGATGCCCATCAGGTGAATGGCGAAGATGAAGAAGGTGACGCTGGCCGGTGCGTAGGTAGTGGAAAGCGGTGCGTAGAAGGTCCAGCCGAAGTTGGGCCCGCCACCCGGGCTGAACAGCGTCGAGACCAGCAGCAGGAAGGCCGCCGGCAACAGCCAGAAGCTGAAGTTGTTCATCCGCGGCAGGGCCATGTCGGGCGCGCCGATCATCAGCGGGATCATCCAGTTGGCCAGGCCGACAAAGGCCGGCATCACCGCGCCGAACACCATGATCAGCCCATGCATGGTGGTCATCTGGTTGAAGAACGCCGGCTCCACAATCTGCAGGCCGGGCTGGAACAGCTCGGCACGAATCACCATGGCGAACGAGCCACCCAGCAGGAACATCAAGAAGGCGAACCACAGGTACAGGGTGCCGATGTCCTTGTGGTTGGTGGTCAGCACCCAGCGCATCAGGCCCTTGGCCGGGCCGTGCGCGTGGTCATCGCCGTGGGCGTGGTCGTCGATCACTGCACTCATGTCCTGTCTCCTGCAACACATTGATTGCCGCGAGTAACCCGGTTCACTTGGCTTGCGCCTGCTTCAGCGCCAGCACGTCCTTCGGCGTGACCATGTCACCTTTGTTGTTACCCCAGGCGTTGCGCTCGTAGGTGATCACTGCGGCGAGGTCGACTTCCGACAGCTGTTTGCCGAAAGCGGCCATTGCTGTGCCGGGCTTGCCGTGGAACACGATATTCAGATGGCCTTCCTTCGGCCCGGTGGCGATCTTCGAGCCTTTGAGCGCCGGGAACATCGGTGGCAGGCCCTGGCCTTCGGCCTGGTGACAGGCCACGCAGGTGGTGTGGTAGACCTTGTCACCACGTGCCACCAGTTCCTCCAGGGTCCATTCCTTGCTGGTCAGCTCCTTGAGCTTGGCGGCCTCGGCCTTGCGCTCGCCCAGCCAGGTGTCGTAATCAGCCTTGGACTTGACCTCGACCACCACCGGCATGAAGCCGTGATCCTTGCCGCACAGCTCGGTGCACTGGCCGCGGTAGATGCCGGGCTTCTCGATGCGGGTCCAGGCTTCGTTGACAAAGCCGGGAATGGCGTCGCGCTTGACCGCAAAGGCTGGCACCCACCAGGAGTGGATCACGTCGGCGGCGGTCACCAGAAAGCGCACCTTGGCGCCCACCGGCAGCACCAGAGGCTGGTCCACTTCGAGCAGATAGTGCTCGTCCTTGGGGGCTTGGTTGTGGATCTGCTCGGCAGGGGTGGCCAGGTTGCTGAAGAACTCCACATCCTGGCCCAGGTATTTGTAATGCCACTTCCACTGGTAGCCGGTGACCTGAATGTCGATGTCCGATTCGCTGGCGTCGTAAATGTCGATCAGGGTCTTGGTCGCCGGAATGGCCATGACCACCAGGATCAGGAAGGGCACCACGGTCCAGAGGATTTCCACCCAGGTGTGCTCGTGGAAGTGCGCGGCCTGCTGGCCGGTAGAGCGGCGGTGGACCACCATCGACCAGAACATCGCGCCGAACACCACGATGCCGATGATCACGCAGATCCAGAAGATGGTCATATGCAGATCGAAGACGGCGTTGGAGACCTCCGTCGCCCCCGGGTGCATGTTCACGGTCCAGGCTGCGTTGGCCTGACCAAAAACCGACCACAACAGGAGGCCCATCCAGACATGTGGATGTCGCATCATTGCGGGTTCCCCTTCTCGTTCTTGTTGTCCCGGAGGCGTGGCCTGCGGCAAGAGGGAACGGCGGTCAAGACTACCTGGCTTCGACGACCGAGCCCCTGCAAAAGCAGCTGGGCCTCATCAACGAATCACGTTCATCGGGAGTATAGTCAGCGACCAATGGCACGCAATGAAGCTAGTGAAATGAACTTCACCAAATGGCCAGATGCCCGGAAAAGCGCGTGTTTGATAGGGTATGGCCCAATAATGGCCACCCGATATGCCTGAGGATGCACACGTTTGCGCGACTTATAACAAATACGTCTTAGGTATTCTGTATACCGAGCTAATTTAGTGTCTTCCGTTTGAAACGTAATGTCCCTGGAGTTGTCATGAACATCGCTGCTGTACGCGAGCAGGTAAGCCAAGCCCATCAACACGAAGGCCAGACCGGCCAATTGAAAGCGCGTCTCGAGCTGCAACTGCCGCACCTGCACCCCTCGATCCAACTGCCTGAGCAGGACGCCCAGGGTACTTTGGCGCGCTTCGTCAGCGCCTACATCGAACAGGTCCCGGAACTGCTCGAGGCTGCCCACGAGGTTGCCCTGGAAGCAGGGATCGAATCGCAGATCAAACCTGTACTGAAAATTGCCGAGGCCTATTTCCTGCAGCCGCCAGAGGTCATGGACGGGCATGTCGGCCTGGACTGCCTGCTGGATGAGGCGTATCTGGCGCACCGGCTGGTGGAAGAGGTGAACGACCTGTACATCCGTCACTTCCAGCAGCCGCTGATTCCGTTCGATACCACCATGGCCAACCTGATTGCTCACCAGTTGATCGGCGAAGAATTTGCCAACCAGCTGGATGAAGTGGTGCACCACTCGGTGGATGAGATGCTCAATGAGCAGAGCTTTGCGGTGGAATCGGTAGAGGCATACCGCGAGAAATTGAGCAGCCCGGCAACGGGTGAGGCTTGGAAACGCTGGCCATGCCTGTCGCGCCAGCTGGGTGTTGAGCTGGGTCAACCGGCCTGATACTCCTGTCCCGGTCTTTTCGCGGGTGAACCCGCTCCCACAGGTACTGCACCGGCCTTTAAACCTGTGTTGAACCTGTGGGAGCGGGTTTACCCGCGAAGAGGCCAGTTCAGGCGATACAAAACTTCCGGCTTTAGGCCCCAACCCCCGCCGTAGTCCGCAACCGCCCCTCGATGCGCCGTTTCAACCGCCGCTGCTCGATCAGCAACCGCGACCCATGGGCTGCATTGCTGCGCCCCCAGTCCTCCAGCAACTCAAGGCACGAGTGGTCGATATAGCTCAGGTTGCCCAGCGGGACATGCAGCGTGGTCCCCGCCGGCACACCGTCCAGCACCTGGGTCAGCGCCGGCACCTTGAGGAACGTGGCCGCACCACTGAGCCGCAGCTCCATGTGCCCGGCCTTCTCCAGGCTGACCAAATTGATTTTCAGCCGCGCCGCTTTGAACGCCAGCTTGAGCAAGGTCAGGGCGAAGCCCAACAGCACCCCGGTCAGCAGGTCGGTGAAGATGATCGCTAGCGCAGTCGCTGCGTAGGTCAACATCGGCATGCGGCCATAACGACCCAGGCCACGAAACGCCTTGAAGTCGACCAGCTTGACCCCGGTAAACACCAGTACCCCCGCCAGGCTCGCCACCGGGATCTGCTGCAGCACGCTGCTCAACACCACCACGAACGCCAGCAACCAAAGGCCATGGAAGATCGCCGAAGCCCGCGTCTGTGCACCTGCCTGGACGTTGGCCGAGCTGCGCACGATCACCCCGGTCATCGGCAATGCACCGAGAATCCCGCAGAGCATGTTGCCGATGCCCTGTGCGGACAACTCACGGTCGAAGTCCGAGCGCTGGCCGCTGTGCATTCGGTCGACTGCCGCCGCCGATAGCAGGGTTTCAGCGCTGGCAATGAACGCCAGGGCAAAAGCGGCGACCAACAGCGTAGGGTCGGCCAGCTTCATCAGGTCATCCGGGCGCAGCCAGTCGATGGCTTCGGACAAGTCTGCCGGCACCTGCACGCGGTTCACCGGCAACGCCAGCCACATGGCGATGGCGGTCATCGCCGCCACACCCAGCAAGGCGCCTGGCACAAAGCGCAGCCGCTGCGGCCGCAGGCGCTCCCAGCCCCACATGATGACGATGGTACCCAGGCCCAGCGCACCGGCCATCCAGCCTGAGCCTGCGCTTTCCTGCGGCAGGGCGGCGGCGAGGGTAGCCGGGAACTCCAGCAGGTTCTGCAGGCCCGACGGCTGTGGCGCCGTGTCGAACATCACATGTACCTGGGACAGCACGATCAGCACGCCAATGCCGGCCAGCATGCCGTAAACCACTGCAGGCGCCGTAACCCGAAACCAGCAACCCAGCCGCAGGCGGCCAGCCAGCAACTGCAATACCCCGGCCAGCAGCAGGATCGGCCCGAGCATGGCCATGCCGTGCTGGCGCACCAGCTCGAACACCAACACCGCAAGGCCGGCAGCCGGACCACTGACCTGAAGCGGCGAACCTGCAAGGAAACCTACGACAACGCCGCCGATAATGCCGGTAATCAAGCCTTTTGCCGGCGGCATGCCGGAGGCAATGGCGATACCCATGCACAAGGGCAGGGCCACCAAAAAGACCACTACCGACGCCAGCAACTCTCGCGGCAGGGCCGCTTTCAACTGTGTAATGTTCACCGTGTATCTCCTTTTTTTGTCGCACGGCCGTTCCTCTGGCCGTGGGCACGTTGGCCCCTGACAAGCGCGCAGGCGCAGCCCGCCAGCGAAAATGCCGGCACGGCAGTCAGGGAATTCAGGGCAGCCGAAGGCCGCGCCACACCCTGCAGGGTGCGGCCGGCTATCAAGGTTCTAGCTGTGGACGGGTCGCTTAGTAGCGGCCTCTCGGAGTAGCGCAGGGGACCGGCTCGCCAGCAGCCAGGGGCAGGAAGCTGTCGCTGGCGGCGTCGTAAGCTTCGATCTTGCTGGTCTCGATGTCGTACACCCAGCCGTGGATGTACAGCTCACCGGCTGCCAGGCGCGAGGCCACCGAAGGGTGGGTACGCAGGTGATGCAGCTGGGCGATGACGTTTTCCTTGGTCAGCACCTGCATGGTTTCGTGTTCGCTGCCGCAAGAGCAGTTGTTTTCAACAACGGTGCGAGCTACTTCAGCGTGGCGCAACCAGGCAGAAACGGTCGGCATCTTGGTCAGCGATTGCGGGTTGAGCACCGCACGCATGGCGCCGCAGTCGGAGTGGCCGCAGACGATGATGTGGTGCACGCCCAGTGCCAGCACGGCGTATTCGATGGCGCTGGAAACGCCGCCGTTCATCTGGCCGTAAGGCGGTACCACGTTACCCACGTTACGGGTCACGAACAGGTCGCCTGGCGAGCTTTGGGTGATCAGCTCGGGGACGATGCGCGAGTCGGCGCAGGTGATGAACATGGCGCGTGGTGTTTGCGCAGTGGCGAGCTTCTTGAACAGCTGTTGCTGTTCGGGGAAGACGTCATGGTGAAAGCGCAGAAAGCCATCGACAATGTGCTTCAGGGCGGCATCGGCGCTCTCCGCGGGGACCTGCGGTACGGCCTTGGATGGGTCCTTGACGGGCATGATTCATCCTCTTGACGGTGTGTAGGTAAATCCATTTTACCGGTGAAAGATTCTGGCTATGCAGGGAATTAGATGACACGCACGGGCCATAGATCACAGTCGGTGTGGACTGATTTCCTACGCTAGCGGGGGAAACTTAACTGAAACTTAATTCGCAGGCTCTAGAACGGGTGTTCCAGATGAAATAGGCGGGAACTGGATAATAGCAAAAAAACATCAACTGCCAATATGTATTACTGTCGTTATTGGCTGCTATTAGTTGGGTTGTGAGCAAAGAGCAGGGCCTGGGCAGGATCCGAATATCAGAACAGGGCCATCTGCCCACCGGGTACACAGAACGCAGAGCAATCCAGCGCCTGCGCTTCCCGCCCCTCGAACTCCAGGCGTTTCATGGCCTTGGCAAACCGCTGCGCCAGCAACTCGGCAAACACGCCTTCACCGCGCATGCGGGCGCCGAACCGGCTGTCATACAGTTCGCCGCCCCGGCTCTGGCGGATCAGGCTCAGTACATGCGCGGCCCGCTGCGGGTAATGGTCTTGCAACCACTGCTCGAACAACGGCGCCACCTCCAGCGGCAGGCGCAACATCATGTAGGCCGCGCTCTGAGCACCCGCCTCTCTGGCTGCCTCCAGCAAGCGCTCCAGTTCACTGTCATTGATCATCGGAATCATGGGCGAGCACAACACCCCAACCGGTACACCCGCCTCGCGCAACACCCGAATCGCCCGCAGCCGTGCTGAGGGTGACGCCGCACGTGGCTCCAGCACCCGCTTCAGGTCATCGTCCAGCGTGGTCAGGCTGATCATTACCTTCGCCAACCGTTGCCGTGCCATCTCGGCCAGCAGATCAAGGTCGCGCAGCACCAACGAACCTTTGGTAACGATGGTGACCGGGTGGCGAAAACGCAGCAGCACTTCAAGCAGACGCCGGGTCAGCAAGTGCTCACGCTCGATGGGCTGGTACGGGTCAGTGTTGGAGCCCAGATTGATCGGCGCGCAAACGTAGCCCGGCTTGCTCAATTGCTGGGCAAGCACCTCGGCAGCGTTGGTCTTGGCGATCAGCTTGGTCTCGAAATCCAGGCCCGGGGAAAGGTCCCAGTATGCATGCGAGGGACGAGCGTAGCAGTAGATGCAGCCATGCTCGCAACCCCGGTACGGATTAATGGAGCGATCGAAGGGCAAATCGGGAGAAGTGTTGCGGCTGATGACTGTCTTGGCAGTCTCGATTCGCACTTCGGTCCCTTGGGTCGCCGGCACCTCCTGATACCAACCATCGTCCTCAGCCGTCGAATGGTGCAACGCAAAGCGGTTATGCGGATTATGCGCAGTGCCGCGACCTTTCCGGGGTGCTGGAGTGAACATGGCTTGAGCCTCATACTGTATTTACATACAGTAATCACATGGCAGCGTTTTCTCCAGCACCACTGGTCATCAGACGGGCATCAAAGCAGCCCGTTGTGCTTCAAAAACCGCGAATTATCCAAGGGCCGCCCGAGAAATGCTTCGTGACTCTGGGCGAATGGTCGCGAGGCGGCGGGCTCGAAGAATGTTTCAAGCAGCGACCTTCCGGCTGCTGCGTCAAGCAGCCCTGCTGACTCAAAACGTGTGAACAGGTCCCAGGCATGAGCATCGGCCCAGAGATAGGCGTAGAACCCGGCATCGTAACCCGCCACAAGGTAGTCGAAGCCGTGCAGCGGCTTTTCGAACCCGGCCAGCGGCCAGCGCCCCGCGCGGTTATTGGCATCCCGAACTCGGTCATCGAGGCTGCGGCCATCCCGGGGTGTCAGGTGCAAGTCGAAATCGAGAAGCGACAGGCTCAAGGTCCTGGCACAGGCGCGACTATGGTCGGCCCGCAATTGCACAAGAAGCGAGCGCAAGGCTGCCACCTCCAGCCGCTGGCCAGATTGATGATGAGCGGAGATGCTGGCGAGGTAGTCGGCATCCCATACCCAGCATTCGAACAGTTTGCCGGCTGCCTCAACGCCATCGTTGCCGAGCCGGCGAATATCGGACAAGACATGGTTGCTCGTGCGCACCAGCAGTGAATGCAACGCATGGCCGAACTCGTGGAACAGCTTTCTCAGCGCCAAGTGATCAAGCAGCGGAGGAACCCCGTCGGTACCCATGCGTACATCGCTGATCATCGCCACCACTGCACCATGGTACCGCCCCTCTGCATCTGTACGTCTATGCCTGTAGGCAAGGGTTTGCACAGTGTCTGGCTGCTTGTATTCATGCAGGAGAGCATCGAGATAAAGGTAGCCCAAGGAGGCATGGTCCTGGATGACCTCGAAGGCGCTCACACTTGGGTGCCAGGCTTTGGGCTCGTCAATTTTTTTCAGCTGCACACCAAACAAGTGCCTGGCTAAATCAATCAGCGCAGCAACCACCGTTTCGAGCGGGAAGTATTCCTGCATCTGGCTTTCGGTGAGCGCGCGTTCGCCACCGCGACCAACCTCATGCAGGTACTCCACGTCCCACGGCATGATCTGATCAATGCCTTGCTCGGCAGCCAGGCTATGCAGTCGGCTGTTTGAAGCCTCGATAACAGGCTTGATACGTTGCTCCAGCCCTCCAAGAAACGTCTGCAAATCAGCAACAGTGCCGATGCTCTTGCTGGCCAGGCTGAATGCCATGTGGCTGTCAAAGCCCAACAATCGGGCCCTGTCACTGCGGGCTTCGGCGATTTTCTGAATGACAGCACCGTTGTCAGTCTTAGGGTCACTGGCGCCACGGGTCAGGTAGGCGCGGTAGATATCTTCACGAAGTGATCTGTCCTCGGCGTATTTCAACACAGTAGTAAAATTGGCGAGGTCGCAGGTGATCAACCAGCCCGCGAGCGATGCCGCCTTGGCATTGTCTTCCAACTGGGTGACCAGGTAGTCGGGCAGACCCGTGAGCCGCCCCTTGTCTTCGACATGTACCGACAGGGACGATACAGAATCAGTGAAGTTGTACTGAAACTGGCCGATCAGCGCCTGAAGCTGTGCCTCCAGCGCCTGTACTTGCACCCTGACTTCGCTGCTCAACAGCACGCCCCCGCGGTGGTACTCCTTGAGAATCAGGGTCAAGGTAGCCTTCTTCTGAGTATCCAGGTTCTGACCGATAGCGCTGTCGGTCAGACGCTTGTACAGGGTGTAAAGCTCAAGGTTCTTGAACTTGTCGGTGAAACACGCTTCAACTTCGCCAAACGCCTGGCCCATCACGTCCTGCCACTGCTGATCGCGGTCGGCCATAGGCAGGAAGGCATAGAATGCACCTTGCAAGTCAGCATCAAGTTCATCTACGGCAAGCACGAGGTCGTCCCAGGTAGGGAGATCAGCCTGGTGCTTTATGACTCGCTCGATACCTTGCTGGTAGCGAGCAACACTGGCCTGGATTGCTGCCAGAGCGAGCTCGGGAGTGGTTTGCTCGTAATTCAGCAGCTGTTGGGAATTCAGCAGAACGTTCATGGTGCCGGCCTTTACGATTGCGAAAGAAGGCCAGGAATATCCGGCTTTCTTTCGCAACCACGGCGCGCAACATCTACCACCCATTGCAGGTGGCCTGAAACCCGTCACTCGGTCGGTTTTTTCAACTTCGGGTTCGGAAAGAACTGCACAGTCTGCACCTTGGCCGGCGCCGCCTTCGGCGCCAGGTGATTGACCCGGGTACCCAGCTCCTTGGGCACGGAAAGGCCCTGCTCGTTAAGCGTATCGGTGAAGCCGCAGGCCACGCACTCACGGTGCGGGACACCGTCCTCGTTCCACATCATCAGCTTGTCCGGCTCGCTGCACGCCGGGCATACCGCCCCGGCGATAAAGCGCTTCTTGGTCTTGTTCACAACTACCTCGCTCATGCTGCCGCAGCCTCGCTCAGGCCACAGTGACGCAGCAACGCATCGATGGAAGGTTCACGGCCACGGAAGTCGACGAACAGCTCCATTGGCTCGCGCGAGCCACCGCGGGCCAGGATCGCTTCACGGAAGGCACGGCCAGTCTCGGCATTCAGCACGCCTTCTTCCTCGAAGCGCGAGAAGGCGTCAGCCGACAGCACTTCGGCCCACTTGTAGCTGTAGTAGCCTGCTGCGTACCCACCAGCAAAAATGTGCGCGAAGCTGTTGGGGAAGCGGTTGTAAGCAGGCGGGCGCATGACCGACACCTCGTCGCGCACGCCTTCGAGCACCTGCAGCACGCTGCGGCCGTCACCGTGGCTGGCGTGCAGCTCGAAGTCGAATAGCGAGAACTCCAACTGGCGCACCATCATCATGCCGGACTGGAAGTTCTTCGCCGCCAGCATCTTGTCCAGCAAGTCCTGGGGCAGGGCGGCAGCGGTTTCGAAATGGCCGGAGATCAACGCCAGGCCTTCTGGCTCCCAGCACCAGTTTTCCATGAACTGGCTTGGCAGCTCGACCGCATCCCAGGCCACGCCGTTGATACCGGATACACCGGCATGTTCGATGCGGGTCAGCATATGGTGCAGACCATGGCCGAACTCGTGGAACAGGGTGGTGACTTCATCGTGGGTCAGCAGCGCCGGCTTGCCTGGGGCGGCCGGGGTGAAGTTGCACACCAGGTTGGCCACCGGGCTCTGCAACTCGCCGGCAGCGGTACGGCGACGGTCGCGGGCACCGTCCATCCAGGCGCCGCCACGCTTGTTGGCGCGGGCGTACAGGTCGAAGAAGAAGCGCCCCACGTGCTGGCCCTTTTCCTTGATCTCGAACAGGCGCACGTCCGGGTGCCAGGTGTCGAAGCCCTTGAGCTCCGCGATTTCGATGCCATAAAGGCGTTGCACGATGCTGAACAGGCCGCCCAGCACCTTGTCGATCGGGAAGTAGGCGCGCAACGCTTCCTGCGACACGCTGTAGCGCTGTTCACGCAGCTTCTCGCCGAAGTAACCGGCGTCCCAGCTGGCCAGCTCAGGGCAACCCTGCTCGGCGGCGTACGCCTGAAGCTGCTGCAGGTCCTGGGCGGCAAAAGGCTTGGAACGCTTGGCCAGGTCACGCAGGAAGCTAAGCACCTGGTCGCCGGACTCGGCCATCTTGGTGGCCAGGCTCAGCTCGGCGTAGTTCTTGTAGCCCAGCAGCTGTGCCAGCTCCTGGCGCAGGTCGAGGATTTGCTCCATCACCGGGCCGTTGTCGAACTGGCCGGCATTCGGGCCCTGGTCCGAAGCGCGGGTGCAATAGGCGGCGTACAGCTCTTCGCGCAAGGCGCGGTCACTGGCGTAGGTCATCACCGCGTAGTAGCTGGGGAATTCCAGGGTGATCAACCAGCCGTCGAGGCCCTTGGCCTGGGCTGCGGCAGCCATCTGCGCCTTGGCCGAATCGGTCAGGCCGGCCAGCGCGGCTTCGTCGGTAACGTGCTTGGTCCAGGCCTGGGTGGCATCCAGCAGCTGGTTGGAGAAGCGGCTGCCCAGCTCGCTGAGCTTGCTCTGCACCTCGGCATAACGCTGCTGCTGGTCCGCCGGCAGGTCGATACCCGACAGGCGGAAGTCACGCAAGGCGTGCTCGAGAATGGTCTTTTGCGCCACGTCGAAACCGTCGGCTTCCGGGCTGGCGATCAGCGCCTGGTACGCTTCGAACAGCGCACGATTCTGGCCCAGTTCGGTAGAGTAGGCGCTCAATGCTGGCAGGCAGGACTCGTAGGCCTCGCGCAGCTCGGCGCTGTTGCACACCGCATTGAGGTGGCTGACCGGGCTCCAGGCAGCGCCCAGGCGGTCATTGAGTTCGTCCATGGCCAGCACCAGGCCGGCCCAGGTGGGGTTCTTGCCCTGGTTTTCGAGGATCTCGGCAATGGCTTTACGGTTGTCGGCCAGGATCGCTTCGATCGCCGGCAACACGTGTTCGGCACGGATTTGCGAGAAGGGCGGCAGATCGTAGGATTGCAGAAGCGGGTTGTTCGCACTCACGGTTCGGATACCTTGGCAGAAGAAACACTTCCCCATCTTAATTACAATCGACGCCGACCGCAGCAGGCAGCCTGCCTATCGGCACAGATGAGAGACGCTATCATGGCCATCCGAAGCTTCCAGCAACACACTCCGAAAGTTGGACCACGGGCTTTCATCGACCGTTCGGCGGTAGTACTGGGCGACGTGGAAATCGGTGAAGACAGCTCTGTATGGCCCTTGACCGTGGTCCGCGGCGACATGCACCGCATCCGCATCGGCGCCCGTACCAGCGTGCAGGACGGCAGCGTGCTGCACATTACCCACGCCGGCCCGTTCAACCCGGACGGCTACCCGCTCATCATCGGCGATGAAGTAACCATCGGCCACAAAGTCATGCTGCATGGCTGCACCCTCGGCAACCGCATCCTGGTTGGCATGGGCAGCACCGTCATGGACGGCGCCATTGTCGAGGACGAAGTGATCATCGGCGCTGGCAGCCTGGTGCCGCCGGGCAAGCGCCTGGTCAGTGGCTACCTGTACATGGGCAGCCCGGTGAAGCAGGCCCGGCTGCTGAACGACAATGAACGCGCATTCTTTTCCTACAGCGCCGGCAACTATGTGAAGCTCAAGGACCAGCATCTGGCCGAAGGCTACGATCAACCTGAATGACCGCATTCGCGGGTAAACCCGCTCCCACAGGGATACCTCAGCCCCTGTGATGCCCAGTGGGAGCGGGTTTACCCGCGAATGCTGGCCACAGAGAACTCAAGTGGAACCCCGTACATGCATCAGCAAAACATCCTGTTCGACCTCGACGGCACCCTGACCGACCCGCGCCTGGGCATCACTCGCTCGATCCAGTACGCGCTGGCCAAGCTGGGCATCGACGAGCCGGACCTGGCCCGCCTCGAACACTTCATCGGCCCACCGCTGCTGCAGGCGTTCATGCAGTTCTACAGCTTCGACGAAGCCAAGGCCTGGGATGCGGTGAACTTCTACCGGGAGCGCTTCCGGGTCACCGGCCTGTACGAAAACCTGGTGTTCGAGGGCGTGCCCGAGCTGCTCGAGGCTTTGAACGGCCAAGGCCGCACTCTGTATATCGCCACCTCCAAACCTTGGGAGTTCGCCCGCGAAATCGCCCGCCACTTCGCCTTCGACCATCACTTCAAGGTGATCTACGGCAGTGAGCTGGACGGCACGCGCACCAACAAGGTCGAGCTGATTCGCCACCTGCTGGCTGAAGAAGGGCTGGACCCGGCGCAGACGCTGATGATCGGCGACCGCAAGCATGACCTGATCGGTGCCCGCAGCAATGGCGTGCAGGCAGTGGCTGTGGGGTACGGGTTTGGTAGCCAGGAAGAGTTGGTGGCGCAGGAGCCGGCATTCCACTTTGCCACCTTGGCCGAGATGCATCAGGCATTCGTCAAGGCTTGATAGCCATGGGGCTGCTTTGCAGCCCATCGCCGGCAAGCCCAACTCCCACAAGTACTGCATCCATCGCAAATCCTGTGCGGTCCCTGTGGGAGTTGGCTTGCCGACGATGGGCCGCAAAGCGGCCCCGTAATCTCAAAGGCTTATCATCAACCGCTGCAACGCCACTTTCCTTTCTGCAATCGGCAATTTCCCCAGTTGCTCAACCCGCTGATAAAACTGCCCCCAATCCCCATCAACCTCGCGAAACACCGCCGCAAACGCCGGCACCCACTGGTCATACAGCCCGAATGGCAACAACTTGGCATTGTTCATCGGCCCATATATCCAGGTGTCATAGCGCTTGTCCCCGCCCCACTGACCATCCCGAACCTGCCGGTATTCCCGCCTCAGCCGCTCGAACTCCGCCCGTTTGGCCAGGCGCTTGTGCCCATCATCCAGCGGCCCGGCATAGATCGCCTGCAACCGTTCACGGCTGGCCAATACCAAGCGGATGAATTCGTCACGCTGCTGCCCCTGGTCCCCGCCAACCGGCGCCAGCCCACGCGCCAAGCGCCATTGCCGGGTTCCCTCCTGCTCGACAAAGGAGGCAAACGACTCGTTGAACTCGGTATCGTCCTGCACGTAGAAACGCTGGTGGGCCAGTTCATGGAAGATCAGCGTGGCCAGCCGCTCGTCACCCCAGCCCACCATCGACGACAGTATCGGGTCATCGAACCAGCCCAGGGTCGAATACGCTTCAACCCCACCCACATACACATCCAGGCCGTTCTGGCGCATCAGCGCCGCCGCGCCACGCGCCGCACCCTGCTGGTAATACCCGCGGTACGCCACGCATCCTGCAACCGGAAAACAGTGCGTGACTGGCTGCAACGACAGCTCTGGCGTGGCGAAGACATTCCACACCACATACGGGCGGCCGAGGTCGGCGTAAACCCGATAACTGCGATTGTCCGGCAGTTTCAAATGCTGGCTGGCAAAAACCCGTGCCTGCTCGGCATGTTGCAGATGCGCACGCAATTTCGCCGGCGTGGTCGGGTCGGCCACTACCTGCTCCACGGGTTGCCGCGCCCGCAGCAGCTGCCACTGGCCCTCGGCCAACTGCCCATAGTAGGCAGCACCGCTGCAACCGTTCAGCAGAAGCGTCGCCAGCAGCGGAACCAATCGGGTGAAAACGCGGTCGAGTGCCCGATGGCCTGAGCGCTGCACAAGAAAAAGTCGAAGCATCCGGGACTGTCTGACTCGCTCAAGGTCGATTCGCTCCAAGACTATCTCGCCAAGGGGGAGTTTCGCCATGCGTGCATTGCTGGTCGCCGGTTCACTGCTGCTGATTTCCGCCTGTTCGACCCTGCCAGACGCAGACCCGAATCAGGCCTGGATCGACCTTACACCCTACGAAAACAGCTCGCTGGACGCCGTGCAGGTCGACGAACGCGACTGGGCTGACAGCCGCTACTTCGAGGTACAACCTGGTAGCCATGAATTGACCGTGCGTTACCAGTTCCCGGTCACCCCCAGCAATATCGGCCCGGTCGACGAGCCGCTGTGGCGCGATTGCCAGGTCAAGCTGACCTTCAAGGACTTCAGCGCCGGGCAGCGTTATCAGCTGCATGCTGGCAGCATTGGCTTCCGGCCCTGGATCAAACTCTATGACCACCAGCAAAGACTGCTTGGCCAAGGCCTGCCGGCGGGCTGCCAGCGCACCTGAGCCACGTAAACGGCGCTATGCTTGTAGGGTGTAAATCGCAAGTGGGAGTTTTGCCATGCGCCAGCCCATGATGCTGATCGCCCTCAGTGCACTGGGAGCCTGCGCCAGCCCCTTGCCGCCCGTCGACCCCAAGCAAGCGTGGATCGACCTTTACACCATGACCCCCGGCAGGGTGATCATGGCCGACCGCCTGGACGGCAAGCGCCTGGAGGACGGCCGCTACTTTCAGGTGACGCCGGGCAAGCACGAACTGGTGGTGCGTTTCGATTATGAAATCTACTCGGGCGGGATCATGTCCGAGCCCAGGGACCGTACGTGCTACCTGACCGTACGCTTTGACGACTTCAAGGCTGGAGAGCGCTATCGCCTGGAAGCGCGGGCGCCAGTCATGCAGCCGCAAGTGCTGCTGTACGACGCAAGCCGCACGGTGGTGGTGAACGAGCCTAGCGAAGTGTTCTGCATTCCGTGAATCCTGGGGCTGCATTGCAGCCCCAGGATTGCGAACCTAGCGATCATTCTTCTGATAAATGATCTTCTTGGTGCCGCCATCGCAAGTCCCGACCACCATGTTCTGGTCCTTTACCTCACTGTTCGGCACGATTTCCAAGGTATAAGAGGCAACCCCCTGCGCCTGGATCTTGGCCTCGATCTCGGCTTTGAGCTCTTCGCACGGCTTGACCGCCGCCAGCGCAGAGGTGGCAACCAGGGAAGCCAATACAGCGATTGCTACGCGGATCATGGAACGGCTCCTCAAAGGGCAGCGTGCTGCCGACGCTGTTTAGACTACCGCAAACTGCCCCTGTTGCACCGCTTCAGCCCACCAGGGCGGCATCCAGGCTGATTTTGGCGTTCAATACCTTGGACACCGGGCAACCTTCCTTGGCCTTGTTGGCGATTTCCAGGAACTGCGCCTCACTTGCCCCAGGCACCTTGGCCCTGAGCACCAGATGCACGGCGGTAATGGCAAAGCCATCTGCCAGCTTGTCGAGCGTCACCTCGGCAGCGGTATCGATCCGCTCTGCGGTCAGCCCCGCTTCGCCGAGCATCATCGACAGCGCCATCGAGAAACAGCCGGCATGCGCCGCGCCGATCAGTTCTTCCGGGTTGGTGCCGGGCGAACCCTCGAAACGGGTGTTGAAGCCATACGGGTTCTGCTTGAGCGCGCCGCTTTCCGTGGAAAGCAGGCCTTTGCCATCCTTCAGGCCACCTTGCCAGATCGCCGATGCTGTCTTTTTCATGATGCCTCCTGGTCGTGGTTTACATGCGTATGAGTTCAGAGGCCAGCCGCCTACGGCAAGTTCAGACCAATCGCACGGCAAACATTGAATCTGCCGAATATGCCCATACAGAGTTAAAAAGGCCGTTGGCCAACCACCTTTGCGGAGGCTCCATGACGCAGCTGCGTGACCTGAAGATTTCCACCCTCGACCTGGTACCGGTGCGTGCCGACGCCGGCCCGGCGCAGTCACTGCGCAACTCGCTGGACCTGGCACAACACGTCGAGCGCTTTGGCTACAACCGCTTCTGGGTGGCCGAGCACCACAACATGGACGGCATCGCCAGTTCGGCCACCTCTGTGCTGATTGGCTACCTGGCCGGTGGCACCTCGAGCATTCGTGTGGGTTCTGGTGGGGTGATGTTGCCCAACCATGCGCCGCTGGTAATCGCCGAGCAGTTCGGCACGCTGGCCAGCCTGTACCCTGGCCGTATCGACCTGGGCCTGGGCCGCGCGCCGGGCTCCGACCAGATGACCGCTCATGCCCTGCGCCGCGAACGCTCGGGCAGTGCCGACGATTTTCCCGACGATGTCGAGGAATTGTCGCGCTACCTGGGCCCGCGCACCGATGATCAGAAAGTGATCGCGGTACCGGGCCACGACACCGACGTACCGATGTGGTTGCTCGGCTCCAGCCTGTTCAGCGCGCAGTTGGCCGGCATGCGCGGCATGCCCTACGCCTTTGCTTCACATTTTGCGCCGCGCTACATGCACGAGGCCATCCGGGTATACCGCAACCACTTCAAGCCCTCCACCACGCTGGACAAGCCGTATGTGATGCTGGGCATTCCCATGGTGGTGGCGGAAACGGATGAGAAGGCCGAGTACCTGGCCACCTCCGTGTACCAGCGAATCCTTGCGCTTATTCGCGGCCAGAGCCTGATGCAGAAGCCGCCGGTAGAAACCATGGATGGCTTGTGGCTGCCCCATGAGCGCGATGCAGTGAGCAGTTTCCTGGGCCTGGCGATGATCGGCAGCCCGCAGAAGGTGCGAGCCAAGGTGGAAGTGCTGCTGGAGCAGACCGGCGCGGATGAGCTGATCTTCACTTGTGACCTGTATGAGCATGCGGACCGCATCCGGTCCTATGAACTGTTGGCGCAGGCCCTCAAGACCGCGTGACCGTCTTCGCGGGCTTGCCCGCGAAGAAGCCAGCACATCAGCCGCGGCGGTACACAATCTCCTTGGTCCCTGCCTCGCAGCTACCGATCACCTTGCCCGCGGGGTCGCCTTTGTTGACGATCTCAAGCTTGTAGCCTTTGACCCCTTTGGCATCCAGCTTGGCCGCAATTTCCGCCTTCAGCTCTTCACACGGCTTGCCTGCTGCCAGCGCACCGCCGGCCAGGGTCATCAGGCCGAGCGCCAGAATCAGTTTGTTCATCATTCGCTTTCCTTGTGCAGATGAAATCAGAAAGGGCGCCAGCCAAGGCGCCCTCTTCGTAATACCGCATCACGCCGGAATCATCCAGCCCGCTGGTGTTTCAGCTGTTGGCAATACGGAAGCCGACCTTCAGCGTGACCTGGAAGTGCGCCGCCTTGTTGTCGCGGATGTGGCCACGGGTATCGATCACTTCGAACCACTCCAGATGCTTGATGCTCTTGCCGGCTTCGGCCAGGGCGTTGTTGATCGCATCTTCGATACTGGTGGGCGAGGACCCTACCAGTTCGATCTTCTTGTAGGTGTGATGATCGGTCATGAGTGCTCTCCTTGGATGACAGTGAGATTGAGCCTAGCAGCGCAGGCCTGGTTTACCTGCGAGCCGTCAGCAAGCGCTAAAGTTCGATCGCACTTTCCCGCAGTTGGCAGGTCGCAACCCTTACAGCCCATACTGCAAAGGAGAGTCAACATGCACCGCAACTCGCTGCGTAAAACGTCCCTGGAAAGCATGGAAGCAGAGATCGAGAGCCTTCTGAAAAGCTTGGAGAACCTCAAGCACGATGCATCGGAAGAATCCCAGAAGTCGGTGAAGGCAATCCGCAGCAACGCCGAGAGCGCCCTTCGTCATTCGCGCAGCCTGCTGAGCGACGCCTACGAGGAAGTGAAGCAACGCACCCGCCAAACCGGCATCGCCACCCGTGATTACGCTCAGGAACACCCGTACACCACCGCCGGCGTTGCCATCGGCGCCTTGGGCCTGCTGGCGGCTTACCTGCTGACCAAACGCAACTAAGCGCCTTGGCGTGCCAGCTCGGCACGCAACCACTGGGCCAACTGCTCGGCGCGCCCATCTGCGGCGCGCCTGGGCACCCACAGAGCCAGCGCCGCCGGCGTCGGTGAAAAGCCCCACGGTGCACTCAAGCGGCCCGCACGCAGGTCATCGGCGACCAGCGGTTGCGGCGCAATCGCCACACCTAGTCCGGCCACGGCAGCTTCCAGCAGGTAATACAGGTGCTCGAAGGCTTGCCCGTATTGCATGGCCGCCGGTTCCAACCCCTGTTCCAGCGCCCAGGTCGGCCAGGCCTGCGGGCGCGAGGTAGTGTGCAGCAAGGCCTCACCCAGCAAGGCCTTGGGGGGTGCATCCTGCAAACGCTCGAAGCCGGCATAACGCGGGCTGAGCACCGGCCCGATACGCTCCTCTGCCAGTACATGCACCTGCATGTCCGCCGGCCACGGCGGCTCGGCATACACAAGAAGCGCATCAAGCCCCGGTCGCCGCGGGTCGAGGTCGCCTTCACCCGCCGACAAGTGCAGGCGCAATTCGGGCAAGTCCGCCTGTAGCCGCCCAAGTCGCGGGATGAACCAGCGCGCCAGCAGGCTACCCGAGCAGCCCAGCACGAACGGGGCCTGGCTGACATCACGGCTCAGTTCGGCACACACGCTGCGCAGGCGGTCGAAGGCTTCGCCACTGGCGTCACGCAGGCGCACACCGGCATCTGTGAGTTTGATGCCGCGCCCATCCTTCACGAACAGCGCAACGCTCAGGTGCTCTTCCAGCACTTTGATCTGCCGGCTGACTGCACCATGAGTGACATGCAGCGCTTCGGCTGCCTGGCTGACGCTGTTTAGCCTGGCGGTCGCCTCGAAGGCTCGCAGGGCATTCAGGGGAGGGAGGTCGTGGGCCATGATACCTGTGAGTTTTTCTAACAAGTGTTCGCAATCTTATCGGTTTTCAGCCGGCCTTGCCCTGTTTACAGTAAAGCCCATCACTCATTCATTACGCCCTGGAGCGACCCATGACCCAGTCCCAATACCGCCCCGGCCCCGACGCCAACGGCCTGTTCGGCTCGTTCGGCGGCCGCTACGTGGCCGAAACCTTGATGCCACTGGTGCTGGACCTGGCCCGCGAATACGAAGCGGCCAAGGCAGACCCCAAGTTCCTCGAAGAGCTGGCGTACTTCCAGCGCGACTACATCGGCCGCCCCAACCCGCTGTACTTCGCCGAGCGCCTGACCGAGCACTGTGGCGGCGCCAAGATTTTCTTCAAGCGTGAAGAGCTCAACCACACCGGCGCGCACAAGGTGAACAACTGCATCGGCCAGGTGCTGCTGGCCAAGCGCATGGGCAAGAAACGCCTGATCGCCGAGACCGGCGCCGGCATGCACGGCGTGGCCACTGCCACCGTGGCCGCGCGCTTCGGCCTGCCTTGCGTGATCTACATGGGCGCCACCGACATCGAGCGCCAGCAGGCCAACGTGTTCCGCATGAAGCTGCTGGGCGCCGAGATCGTTCCGGTCACCGCCGGCACCGGCACCCTGAAGGACGCCATGAACGAGGCCCTGCGCGACTGGGTCACCAACGTCGAAGACACCTTCTACCTGATCGGCACCGTAGCCGGCCCACACCCGTACCCGGCCATGGTGCGTGACTTCCAGTCGATCATCGGCAAGGAAACCCGCGCCCAGCTGCACGAGAAGGAAGGTCGCCTGCCAGACAGCCTGGTTGCCTGCGTCGGCGGCGGCTCCAACGCCATGGGCCTGTTCCACGAGTTCCTCGAAGAGCCGAGCGTAGAAATCATCGGCGTCGAAGCCGGTGGCCACGGCGTGCACACCGACAAGCACGCAGCCAGCCTGAACGGCGGCGTGCCAGGCGTGCTGCACGGCAACCGCACCTACCTGCTGCAGGACGAAGACGGCCAGATCACCGATGCCCACTCGATTTCCGCCGGCCTGGACTACCCGGGCATCGGCCCGGAGCACGCCTACCTGCACGAAGTGAAGCGCGTGGAGTACGTCAGCATTACCGACGACGAAGCCCTGGACGCCTTCCACGCCTGCTGCCGCCTGGAAGGCATCATCCCGGCCCTGGAAAGCTCGCACGCCCTGGCCGAAGCCATCAAGCGCGCACCGAAGCTGCCCAAGGATCACCTGATGGTCGTGTGCCTGTCGGGCCGCGGCGACAAAGACATGCAAACCGTCATGAGCCACATGGCCGCCCAGGAGAAACAGGCATGAGCCGTCTTGAACAACGCTTCGCCGAGTTGAAGGCCGAAGGCCGCTCGGCACTGGTCACCTTCGTCACCGCAGGCGACCCGGGCTACGACGCCTCGCTGCAGATCCTCAAGGGCCTGCCAGCCGCTGGCGCCGACGTGATCGAGCTGGGCATGCCGTTCACCGACCCGATGGCCGACGGCGTGGCCATCCAGCTGGCAACCCTACGCGCCCTGGAAGCCGGCCAGACCCTGGCCAAGACCCTGCAGATGGTTCGCGAATTCCGGGTAGATAACCAGACCACGCCGATCGTGCTGATGGGCTACTACAACCCGATCCACCGCTTTGGCGTGGACAAGTTCGTGGAGGATGCCAAGCAAGCAGGTGTCGATGGCCTGATCATCGTCGACCTGCCGCCAGAGCATGACGCCGAACTGGCCACCCCGGCGCAGGCTGCCGGCATCGACTTCATCCGCCTGACCACCCCGACCACCGACGATGCGCGCCTGCCGCGCGTGCTGGAGCGCAGCTCCGGGTTTGTCTATTACGTGTCGGTGGCAGGTGTGACCGGAGCCGGCTCGGCAACCACCGAGCACGTCACCGAGGCCATTGCCCGCCTGCGCCGGCATACCGATTTGCCGATCAGCGTCGGTTTCGGCATTCGCACGCCAGAGCAGGCGGCGAATATTGCCCGCCTGGCAGATGGCGTGGTGGTGGGGTCGGCGCTGGTCGACAAGATTGCCCAGGCCAAGACTGCCGATCAGGCGGTGAACGAGGTATTGAGCCTGTGCTCGGCACTGGCTGAAGGGGTGCGCGGCGCCCGGCGCTGATCCGCGCCGCCTGCTTCGCGGGTAAACCCGCTCCTACAGGTCCCCACAGTTTCAGCATCTGTGCGGTCCCTGTGGGAGCGGGTTTACCCGCGAAAAGGCCGGTACAGGTTATAAAATTCTATCCACCGAAAATAGACAGCTTCAAAGGCCGCACAGCCCCCATCCAGATCGCATGATCCCGGTGGTCCGCCAGTTCATCCCCGGTTTCCGGGTGCATGAACACCACCAACCCCTTCCGGTACAGCGCCAGCCAAGGCAACACCACCCCAACCACCTCTGGCCCGAACGCCAGCTGACAGCTCCAGTCCGGGTGTGGCCCTACCGGTTTCTGGTGCATGCGCCCCATGGTCACCGGAAACAGCCGCGCCGCCTCCTCGCACAGTTCCCGGGCCTGCTCCATGGTCGATGCGTCGTAGTAAACGTGGGCGTGGTAACCCTTGATCCTCTGCACGGTAACTCCTGATTGCGGTCGAACCATCACCACCTGCCTGCAGGGGTGATGCAGTTGAAAAGGTGGGCGAACAGCTTAACTTCGTAGTCTAGATTGCCGGGGCTGCTGCGCAGCCCATCGCGACACAAGGCCGCTCCTACAGGGGCAAGCGATCTGTGTAGGAGCGGCCTTGCGTCGCGATGGGCCGCAAAGCGGCCCCGGCATCTCAAAGGCTGCGCTCATGCTCCAGCCACCCCACAAACCGGTCGATCAACGCACTACGCCGCTTGCGCGGTGGCAGCACCACATAATACCCCCGGGCCGAGCGCAAACTGCCCTCCAGCGGCCGACACAGCAGCCCTTGCTCGACTAGCCCATCCACCAGGTGCCCCCAGCCAATCGCCACCCCCTGGCCCGCAATCGCCGCCTGGATCAGCAAGGTGTAGTTATCAAATCGCAGTTGCCCCGCCGGCGGCGGGCTGGCCACGCCAAACCCGCGAAACACGCCAGCCCAATCGAACCAGCGGCTGGCCAGCTCGCCCTTCAGATGCAGCAATGGCAAACGTTGCAAAGCCACGGCCGACAAGGGTTTGCCATGAATCAGCCGGGGGCTGCAAACCGGGAACACTTCTTCATCGAATAGCCATCGGCTTTCGCCCTGGTGAAAGCGCCCGTCGCCAAACAGCACTGCCACATCGATGTCCGGGCGCAGCATGCCCTGGCTGCGCTCGCCGGTGACCAGGCTCACATCCACCTGTGGATAAGCCTGGTGAAAACGTTGCAGCCGTGGCATCAGCCAGAACGCGGCAAAGGCAAAGTCAGTGGCCACCTGCAGCACCTCGCGCTGGCCGCGCCCGCTGGCCAGGGCGATGCCGTCGTCCATGGCCTGCAGGCCCTGATGCACCTGTTCGAACAGGACCTGGCCGGCCTCGGTCAGCTCGATGCCCCGATAAATTCGGTCGAACAGGCGCGTACCCAGTTGCGCCTCCAGACGCTTTACCTGCTGGCTCACCGCCGGCTGTGTGGTGCCCAGCTCCAAGGCCGCTGCGGTGAAGCCGCGCAGGCGCGCTGCGGCCTCGAACACCCGCAGGGTATCCAGCGACACCTGCGCAAGCTGATCAAACATAAGTGTGGCTAATCCCAGTCATTGCCCGCCATGGGCTTTACCCATGTTATCCACAGTCGCATCTTGGTAGGCAAGCGATTCGCATAATCCTCAACGATGGAAGCCAGCATGACGCGCCCGAATATCCTGTTCATCATGGCCGACCAGATGGCCGCACCCTTGCTGCCGATCTACGCCCCTTCGCCAATCCAGATGCCGCACCTCAGCCGCCTGGCCGAGCATGCCGTGGTGTTCGATTCGGCCTACTGCAACAGCCCGCTGTGCGCGCCATCGCGCTTCACCCTGGTCAGCGGCCAGTTGCCCAGCCGTATCGGTGCCTACGACAACGCCGCCGATTTCCCGGCTGACGTACCCACCTATGCCCATTACCTGCGGCGCATGGGCTACCGCACGGCACTGTCGGGCAAGATGCACTTCTGCGGGCCCGACCAGCTGCACGGCTACGAGGAGCGCCTGACCAGCGATATCTATCCGGCCGACTATGGCTGGGCGGTGAACTGGGATGAACCCGACGTGCGCCCAAGCTGGTACCACAACATGGCCTCGGTGCTGCAGGCCGGCCCGTGCGTGCGCACCAACCAGCTGGATTTCGACGAGGAAGTGGTGTTCAAGGCCCGTCAGTACCTGTACGACCATGTGCGTGAAAATGATGGCCGGCCGTTCTGCCTGACGGTATCCATGACTCACCCGCACGACCCCTACACCATCCCCAAACGCTACTGGGACCGCTACGAAGGTGTGGATATCCCCATGCCAAGCGCCGAGTTCAGTCAGCAACAACTCGACCCGCACTCGCAGCGGCTGCTCAAGGTCTTCGACCTGTGGAACAAGCCGCTGCCTGTGGACAAGATTCGCGACGCCCGCCGGGCCTACTTCGGCGCCTGCAGCTACATCGACGACAACATCGGCCAGTTGCTGCAGACCCTGGAAGAATGCAACCTGGCCGACGACACGCTGATCGTGTTCTCCGGTGACCATGGCGACATGCTTGGCGAGCGCGGCCTCTGGTACAAGATGCACTGGTTCGAGATGTCGGCACGGGTACCGCTGCTGATCCACGCGCCGAAACGCTTTGCCCCCGCCCGGATCGGCGCCTCGGTCTCGACCTGCGACCTGCTGCCAACCCTGGTCGAACTGGCCGGCGGGGCTGTGGATAACCACCTGCACCTGGACGGTCGCTCGCTGCTCGGCCACCTGCAAGGGCAGGGCGGCCACGACGAAGTGATCGGCGAGTACATGGCAGAAGGCACTGTCGGCCCGCTGATGATGATCCGCCGCGGGCCGTACAAGTTCGTGTACAGCGAAGACGACCCATGGCTACTCTATGACCTGAGCCGCGACCCGAACGAGCGGGAGAACCTCACCGGCAGCCCGGACCACCAGGCGCTGCTGCAGGCATTTGCCGATGAAGCCAGGCAGCGTTGGGATATCCGCAGTCTGCGCCAGCAGGTTCTCGCCAGCCAGCGCCGACGCCGCCTGGTGGCCGAGGCATTGGCCATCGGCAAGCTGAAAAGCTGGGACCACCAACCGCTGGTGGACGCCAGCCAACAGTACATGCGCAACCATATCGATCTCGATGACCTCGAGCGCAAGGCACGTTATCCACAGCCCGCACCCATGGATTGAGAAGAGAGGCCGCCATGCACAAGTTCCCCGCCACCGTGTTAGCCCTGGCCCTTAGCCTGGCCGCCATTACGGCCAATGCCGCCGACAGCGACGCGCAATGCAGCACCGTGAAAATGGCCGACCCCGGCTGGAGCGACATCGCCACGACCAATGCCATAGCCCGCCTGTTGCTGGAAAGCCTGGGCTACCAGGTAAAAATCGACAGCCTGGCCGTGCCGATCATCTACGGCGGACTCAAGGATGGCCGGATCGATGCCTTTCTCGGCAACTGGATGCCGGCGCACCAGGGGTTCCATGACAAATTCATTGCCAATGGCGACGTGCAGCAGCTGTCGCGCAACCTGGAAGGCACCGAGTTCACCCTGGCGGTGCCCGACTATGTGTGGAACGCGGGGGTGAAGGACTTCGCCGACTTGCAGAAACATGCCGATCAGTTCGACAAGAAACTGTACGGGATCGGTTCTGGCGCGCCCGCCAACCTCTCGCTGAAGCAGATCATCGACAACAATGAATTCAATCTCGGCCAATGGAAGCTGGTGGAATCCAGCGAACAGGCGATGCTCACCCAGGTAGACCGTGCCGCCAAGAAGCAGCAGTTCATTACCTTCCTCGGCTGGACACCGCACCCGATGAACGTGAAGCTGAAGATGCATTATCTGACTGGCGGCGAAAAATGGTTCGGCAGCAAGGGCGAGGTTTTCACCCTGACGCGCAAAGGATATCCACAAGCCTGCCCGAACGCGGCAAAGCTGCTGGGTAACCTGAAGTTCACCCTGGACATGGAAAACACCATCATGGCCGAGGTTGTGGACCAGAAGATAAGTTTCGATGACGCGGCCAGGGCCTGGGTAAAGACGCACCCTGAATTGCTGGAAGGATGGCTGGCTGGGGTGACTACCAAAAGTGGCGGGGATGCTAACGAAGCAGTAAAAACCAAGCTGTAAACCAATCCTGTGGGAGCGGGTTCACCCGCGAATGCGGCAGTGAGGCTACCGACGCATTCGCGGGTGAACCCGCTCCCACAGAGGGACAGTGCAACTTAAGGAATGTGGATAACCCATGCATCGCCTCACTCACCTGCTGCCCTTCCTCTCCTGGCTCCCGCGCCAATCGGGCCGCAGCCTGCGCCAGGACCTGCTGGTAGGCCTGAGCGGTGCCATCCTCGCCCTGCCGCAGTCCATCGCCTATGCCCTGATCGCCGGCCTGCCCGCCGAATACGGCCTCTACGCCGCCATCGTGCCAGTGCTGATCGCTTGCCTATGGGGCTCGTCCTGGCACCTGATCTGCGGCCCGACTGCCGCCATTTCCATCGTCCTCTACGCCAGCATCAGCCCGCTGGCCGTGGCCGGCAGCAGCGATTACGTCACCCTGGTGCTGCTGCTGACGTTCCTCGGCGGCATCTTCCAGTTACTGCTGGGGCTGTTGCGCTTCGGCGCACTGGTCAATTTTGTTTCCCACTCCGTCGTGCTGGGGTTCACGCTCGGCGCGGCCATCGTCATCGCCCTGGGCCAGCTGCCCAACCTGCTGGGCATGAACCTGCCAAGCCAGGCCACGGCGCTGAAAACCGTGCAGGACCTGGCCAGCCATGCCGGTGAGGTCGACTGGCCAGCGCTGGCCCTGGGCCTGGCTACTGTAGCGATCGGCATAGCGTGCAAGCTTTGGCGCCCACGATGGCCCAGCCTGTTGATAAGTCTGATTCTGGTCAGCGTGGTGGCCTGGCTGCTGCCAGGCTGGTTTGGCCATGTGCCGCGGGTGGCAGCCTTCACCGGGCAGCTTCCGCCCTTCAGCCCGCTGCCGTTACTGGACCTGGAACTCATGCTGCGCCTGCTGCCCAGCGCCGTGGCGGTGGGCATGCTGGGGCTGGTGACCAGCCTGTCGATTGCCCGCTCGCTGTCGGCACGCTCTGAACAGCTGATCGACCCTGATCAGGAAATACGTGCACAGGGCCTGTCGAACATCGCCGGGGCTTTTTTCTCGGGTTATTTGTCTGCCGGGTCCTTCACCCGCTCGGGCCTGAGTTATGAGGCAGGCGCCCGCTCGCCCATGGCCGGGGTGTTTTCGGCACTGTGGGTGGCCTTGTTCGCGGTTACCGGGGCAGGGCTGATCGCGCACCTGCCGATCCCGGCCATGGCCGGGAGTATCCTGCTGATCTGCTGGGGGCTGGTTGACCATCGGGGGATTCGGGCATTGTTCCGCGTCAGCCGCTCGGAGTTTCTGGTCATGCTGCTGACAGCGGCGGCGACCCTGCTGCTGGAGTTGCAGACAGCAATTTATGCCGGGGTGCTGGCTTCGCTGTTCTTCTACCTCAAGCGAACCTCACGGCCACGGGTGCAGCAGAGCCGTGAAGGGGAAGCGGACGTGCTGCGGGTGGGCGGGTCGATCTTCTTTGGCGCGGCGCATTACCTGCAGGTCCGCTTGCAGCGCTGCCAGGGGCCGCATGTGGTGATCGATGCGCGGCAGGTGAATTTTATCGACTACTCGGGTGTGGATATGTTGCATCGCGAGGCGCGGCGGTTGATGCGCTCTGGCGGAAGCCTGACCTTGCATCGGGCCAGGCCGCAGGTCATCGAGGAGTTGCAGAAGCTGGAAGGGGTGGCGCTGTGTCCGATACGGTTTGAGGAGTGAGCCGTGGGGCGAGGGTGTCAGAAATTTTGTGTTCGGGCATAACATGAGTAAGAGGTGCATGTATGCCAACCAAAAAAAAACCGCTCCGAGAGTTACCAAAGGTTCCGAAAGAGCTGCTGGAACAGTTTTCCGCTGTTCCGCTGATGACCGCAGAAGCCATCGAAGAAGCCTCTGCGGCATTCAAGAAGGCGCTGATAGAGCGAGCCTTGAATGCCGAACTGGGTCATCATCTGGGCTATCCACCGGGCGCGCAGCGCCCGGAGGATGAAACCAACCAGCGAAATGGGAAGAGCGGCAAAACGGTACTCACTGGTGATGGCCCGCTAAGGCTGGATATCCCTCGTGACCGGGATGGCAGCTTTTCGCCCATTTTGATCCCCAAACATGAGCGCCGTTACACCGGTTTTGACGACAAGATCATCGCCATGTATGCCCGCGGTATGACGGTCAGAGAAATCCGTGCCTTTCTCTCCGAGCAGTATGGAACAGAGGTCTCGCCCGACTTCATCAGTTCCGTGACCGACGAGGTCATGGAGGAGATTGGCGCGTGGCAACAGCGGCCTCTGGAACCGATGTATCCGGTCATTTTCTTTGATGCTCTGCGGGTCAAAATTCGCGAAGAAGGCTTGGTTCGCAATAAAGCGATCTACTTGGCACTGGGCGTTTTGCCAGATGGAACGCGCGATATTCTTGGCATCTGGATTGAGAACACCGAAGGTGCGAAGTTCTGGATGAAGGTGTTCAATGACCTCAGGACGCGCGGCGTCGAGGATGTGCTGATTGCCGTAACCGACGGCCTCAAAGGCATGCCGGAAGCGCTCAGTGCAGTATTTCCGGAGACGACACTGCAGACCTGCATCGTCCACCTGATCCGCAACAGCCTCGCTTATGCGGCCTGGGACAAGCGTCGAGCCTTGGCCAAGGCTCTCAAACCGATCTATCAGGCCATCAACGCCCAGGCGGCTGAACAGGCACTGGATGAGTTTGAAAGCGGGCCTTGGGGCACGCAATATCCAACAGTGGTGACTGCCTGGCGACGGGCGTGGGATCGAGTGATTCCGTTCTTTGCTTTCCCACCGGCCATCCGGAAGGTGATCTACACCACCAACGCCATCGAGAGTATCAACGCTCAGCTACGCAAGATCATCAAAACCCGCGGTCACTTCCCGAACGACGACGCGGCGACCAAACTGATCTGGCTGGGGCTGCGCAACATCACAGCGAACTGGGGGTCAGCGGCGCATGACTGGAAAAGTGCGATGAATCAATTTGCGATTCTGTACGGAGATCGGTTCATCAGGCCAACCTGGTGAAATCAAGGCCTGCCGGGCGGCAGGCCATTACCGGCCCGCACACAAAAAACCTGACACTCCCCGTGGGGCCGCTTTGCGGCCCCGGCAATCTCAGCCTCGAGCAAGCTGCCGGCGCAATTCAGCCAACACCGGCGCCGTATCCGGCCGCACCCCACGCCAGATAAAGAACGCCTCAGCCGCCTGCTCGGCCAGCATCCCCAACCCATCCAGCACCTTGGCCGCACCCAGGTTCGCAGCCCACTGGCAAAACGGTGTCGGCTGCTTGCCATACATCATGTCGTAGCAGACCGTTCGCCCCGCCTCGACCAGGCTGTCGGCAATCGGCGGCATCTCGCCTGCCAGGCTCGCCGAAGTGGCATTGATGATCACGTCCACCGGCTCCTGCAACCAGGCAAACCCGCTGGCCACCACTGGCCCCAGCTCGTCGAACTCGCGCGCCAGCTGCTCGGCCTTTTCCACGGTACGGTTGGCGATCACCAGCGATTGCGGGTTGTGCGCCAGAATTGGCTCCAGCACGCCCCGCACAGCACCACCGGCCCCGAGAATGAGAATGCGTTTGCCCGCCAGCTCGACCCCGGCATTGACGGTGAGGTCGCGCACCAGGCCTGCACCGTCGGTGTTGTCACCCTGCAAGGTACCGTTGGCCAGTTTGCTCAGGGTGTTCACCGCGCCAGCGCGCTGGGCACGCGGGGTCAGGCTGTCGCACAGGCGGTAGGCCTCTTCCTTGAACGGCACGGTGACGTTGCCGCCACTGCCTTGCTTGAAGAAACCACGCGCGCAGTCGCTGAACTCGTCCAGCGGCGCCAGCAACGTGGCGTATTCCAGGTCCTGGCCGGTCTGCTCGGCGAACAGGCGATGGATCAGCGGCGACTTGCTATGGCCGATGGGGTTACCGAAAACGACGTACTGGTCCATGACGATTCCTTGGTTGTCCACAGGCTTACTGGCCAAGCCAGTCGCGGTCCTGCAGGAAGTACTCGGTCAGGCGCGCTTCTTCGCTGCCCGGCGCGGCCTTCCAATCGTAGCCCCAGCGGACTTGCGGCGGAAGCGACATCAGAATCGACTCGGTGCGGCCACCGGACTGCAGCCCGAACAGGGTGCCACGGTCGTAGACCAGGTTGAATTCCACGTAGCGGCCGCGGCGGTATTCCTGGAACTCGCGCTGCGCCGGGGTGAAGGGCGTGTCCTTGCGACGCTGGACAATCGGCAGGTACGCGTCGACGAAGGCATCGCCGATGGCGCGGATAAAGGCAAAGCAGGTGTCGAAGTCCCACTCGTTCAGGTCATCGAAGAACAAGCCACCGATGCCGCGTGGCTCGCCACGGTGCTTGAGGTGGAAGTAGCGATCGCACCAGGCCTTGTAACGCGGGTACACATCGGCGCCGAACGGCGCGCAGGCCTGCTCGGCCACGCGGTGCCAGTGGATGCAGTCTTCTTCATTGCCGTAGTACGGGGTCAGGTCGAAACCGCCGCCGAACCACCACACGGCCTCTTCACCTTCCTTTTCGGCAATGAAGAAACGCACGTTGGCGTGCGAAGTGGGCACATGCGGGTTGTGCGGGTGAATCACCAGCGACACGCCCAAGGCCTCGAAGCCACGGCCTGCCAGTTCGGGGCGATGGGCACTTGCCGAAGGCGGCAAGCCACTGCCGAACACATGGGAAAAGTTGACCCCGCCCTTCTCGATCAGCTTGCCTTCGCCAATCACGCGCGTACGGCCCCCGCCACCGGCTTCGCGCACCCAGGCGTCCTCGACGAAGCGGGCACCGCCGTCTTCGGCTTCGAGGGCAGAGCAGATGCGGTCTTGCAGGTCGAGCAGGTAGGCTTTCACGGCCTCGGTGCGGCTAGTCATCGGGTCACCAGGAACGGGCAGGGAAGAATTCGCCGCGTAGCATACCACCGCCAACCCGCGCGCCGCAGTTGACGGCGATCAAGCAAAGGCGTCCGATAGAAGGCCTTTTCCCGATCCCGAGTACAGGAGTGCGAGATGGCCAAGCGTATCCAGTTCAGCCAGCATGGCGGCCCGGAAGTGCTGCAGTTTGTGGAATTCGAACCCACCCCGCCCGGGCCACAGCAGGTACGTGTGCGTAACCATGCGATCGGCCTGAACTTCATCGATACCTACTTCCGCAGCGGGCTGTATGCGCCGCCGTCCCTGCCTTCCGGCCTGGGCACCGAAGCGGCGGGTGTGGTCGAGGCTGTGGGCGAGGGTGTGACCCGGCTCAAGGTCGGCGACCGCGTGGCCCATGCCGGCGGCCCGTTGGGCGCGTACAGCGAGGTGCATACGCTGCCTGAGGCCAACCTGGTCAAGCTGCCCGACAACATCAGCTTCGAGCAGGCGGCGGCGGTGATGCTCAAGGGTTTGACCGTGCAGTACCTGCTGAAGCAGACCTATGAGGTAAAGGCAGGTGACGTGATCCTGTTCCATGCCGCAGCGGGTGGTGTGGGTTCGCTGGCGTGCCAGTGGGCCAAGGCGTTGGGGGCCAAGTTGATCGGCACCGTGAGCTCTGCCGAAAAGGCCGAGCGGGCCAAGGCGCTGGGCGCGTGGGCGACCATCGACTACAGCCATGAAGACGTGGCCAAGCGGGTGCTGGAGCTGACCGATGGCAAGAAATGCCCGGTGGTGTATGACGGCGTCGGTGCCGATACCTGGCTGACCTCGCTGGACTGCCTGCAACCGCGTGGGTTGATGGTGAGCTTTGGCAATGCCTCGGGTGCGGTGAGCGGAGTGAACCTGGGGATTCTGGCGCAGAAGGGCTCGCTGTATGTCACCCGGCCGACGTTGGCAACCTATGCCAACAATGCCGAGAACACCCAGGCCATGGCCGATGACCTGTTTGCGATGATTGGCAGTGGCAAATTGGTTGTGGATATCCAGCAGCGGTATCCGCTGAGTGAGGCGGGGAAGGCGCAGGCGGAGCTGTCGGCGCGGCGGACTGTTGGATCGACTGTACTAATTCCCTGAGCCACACACGTTCCCTGTGGGAGCGGGTTTACCCGCGAAGAAGCCACCGCGATGGATGGCACCGGCTCTGCCGGTGTTCGCGGGTGAACCCGCTCCCACAGGTACTGCACCGATCTTGAGTGCAACGCCATCCCTGTGGGAGCGGGCATGCCCGCGAAGCAGCCGCCGCGGTGGATGGCACCGGCTTTGCCGGTGTTCGCGGGCGCGCCCGCTCCCACAGGTACTGCGTAGGCCTCCAGTACAGCGCTATCCCTGTGGGAGCCGGCTTGCCGGCGATTGCGTCAGTAAAAGCATTGAAGATTCAACGAGCAGCTCACACGGCGTTTTTTCACGAACACTTTTGAGCTGCGCGATAGAAGCACGAAGCCGGCTTGCGTTTCTTCCACCTGCAAGTAAGTGCGCGGTCTCATCCAGGTGATGGTTGAAACCAGAGTGGCTTTTCATTTCAGACACCCTTTGTCGCTGGTGGAGTCGACTCGATGCCATCGAGTATCGCCTCAATCACACCTTCTGCCATTTCAATTGCATGCAGGTTCGACCAGAACATGCCACGGCCTTCTTCGCGCATGTAGTCCAGGGCTTTGTAGCCGGTCTCGTAGGCGCTGCGCAGGTACAGGGCTACGTGGACCAGAGCGTCCTCGGCGGAAATGTTCGGGTTTACGGTGAAGAGCGGGTCATGGCCGGCGTCGCAGCGGCCAAAGGGGCGGGTGGAGGTGCAGGGAAGGGGTGGATCGGGGACTATTTTCTTCATCATTGGAAAATGCTCCTCAATGCCGCCAACCATCACTACCACGTGAATGGGTGGCGACTGTACGCGAGGTGGTAGACCCGGGCATTTTCCAATCCAGGCAGGCTCAAGAGCCTCCCACGCACAGCCGCCATAGACTGCCATGGAAAAAATGCATCCGGGCTACCACACCCGATCGCCAAGGTATTCAGCGATGGATGAAGCCTAGAGACACTGGTTCCCACTGAGAAGGTGATGGCAGGGGACGCGGCTCGTAGGATATTTCCCAATCCGCAAGCTGGACAGCCTTTCAAGAAAAAATCAGAAAAATCTGCAGAGCCACTGGGGCCGCTTTGCGGCCCAATCGCCGGCAAGCCAGCTCCCACACCGACCGCGCCGGTTTCAAGTCTTGTGCAGTACCTGTGGGAGCTGGCTTGCCGGCGATCGACCGGGGGCCCGCACGCCGGCGAAGCCCTCGCCAACGGCATCAGCCCGGGCGCACAACCTCACCAGTAGCCAAGTTCCGAATCACACTCGGATTCTTCCGCCCCCCCAGCGCCCCACCCAGCACCAGGTCCAGCTGGCCATGGAAGTACTGCTCCACCCGCAACCGCGTCTTCGCCGCCGGGCGCCCGCCCGGGTTGCACGAGGTGGAAATCAAAGGCCCCACCAGCGCGCACAAGTCACGCACCACCGGGTGATCGCTGACCCGCAACGCCACGGTGTCATGCTGCCCGGTCACCCACTCGGGCAACAGGTTCTGGTGCGGCACCAGCCAGGTGTTCGGCCCCGGCCAGGTGCTGCCCATGCGGTCGATCCAGTCTTCGGGGAAATCCTCGAACAAAAAGTCGAACTGGCGAATGTTGTCGGCGATCAGGATCAGGCCTTTATCCACAGGGCGCGATTTCAGCGCCAGCAACCGATACACCGCGTCCTCGTTCCACGGGTCGCAGCCCAGGCCCCAGACCGCTTCCGTCGGGTAGGCGATCACCGCGCCCGCCCGGATCTCACGTGCGGCTTGTTGCACACGAAAACTGCTCACCATTTGTGTCTCCCCGCCTATATACCTTGCTTGTGAGCAGTGTACTTAGCCCGCGCGGGCAAACCAACGCCCGGCTTCATTGCTGACCCGGCCCTCCAGCTCCAGCTCGGTAAGCTGCGCCAATACGGCGGCCAGCGGCTGCTCGCTGCAATGGGCCAGGCTTTCGCTGGTCTGTGGCGCGGCGTGCAGCAGGGCGAGCAGGGGATGGTCGAATTTTTCCGCAACGTCGGGCGGCAGGTTCTGCCAGCCCTGCAGCGTTTGCAGGATCTGCTCCACCGTCTCTACCAGCAGCGCGCCGTCACGAATCAGCTGGTGGCAGCCCTTGGCGCCTGGATGGTGAATGGAGCCCGGTATGGCATACACCTCGCGGCCTTGGTCCGCCGCCAGGCGCGCCGTAATCAGCGAACCACTGGCCAGACTGGCCTCGACTACCAGCACGCCCAGCGACAAACCACTGATGATGCGATTGCGCCGGGGGAAGTTGCCGGGCAGCGGCCCGGCATCCAACGGGTACTCGGAAACCAGCGCACTGCCGGTCTCGATCATGGCCTGGGCCAACTCGCGGTGGCGCTGTGGATAAAGTTTTTGCAACCCCGTGCCGAGCACACCAATCGTGCTCCCTCCGGTCTTCAATGCGGCCCGATGAGCGGCGCCATCAATACCAACGGCCAACCCGCTGGTAATGGTGAAACCGGCTTGCGCCAGATAGCGTGCAAAAGCGCCAGCCGTATCCAGGGCCGGCGGTGTGGCACGCCTGCTGCCCACAATTGCCAACTGGGGACGGTTTAACAGCGCCGGTTCGCCGGCGACGAAAAGCAGCGGCGGTGCGTCATCGATTTCAGCCAGCAGGGCAGGGTAGTCCGGGTCGTCCCACATCAGTAAATGCTGGCCCGGACGCTCTAACCAAGCCATTGCAGCCAACGCGCCATCGCGCACTTCGGCACTGCGCCGAGCATCGATAGTAACTTGGGGAATGCCCAGTGCACGCCAGGCCGAACCCGGTGCAGATAGTGCCGAGGAGGCCGAGCCAAACGCATCGATCAGGTTACGAAAGCGTCTCAACCCGGTTTCTGGAAGGCGGTGCAAACGCAGCCGGGCTTCCAGCTCGGCAGGCGGGCAAGGCGACGAATGGTAAATCGACATTAAGATCATCCTTGATCAAAGCAGGGCCATTTACGTGGCACAAACTGTGGATAACTTTGTGGGTAACACTTTGAAAAGCTGTCCATTGACTGGGGGCTATTACGCCCATAGACACCCTAGACGAGGTTGCCAGGTGCTGAAATCGCCGTTTCCCTTTATTATGTGTGCTCAGTTTTCAACCGACCGCACAGTGACTGCCTGACCTTATGGCCATCTTGAACATTCTCGAATTCCCGGACCCGCGCCTGCGCACCATCGCCAAACCGGTGACGGAGTTCGACGACGCCCTGCGTCAGCTGATCGACGACATGTTTGAAACCATGTACGAAGCCCCTGGCATCGGCCTGGCCGCGACCCAGGTCAACGTGCACAAGCAGGTTGTGGTCATGGACCTCAGCGAAGACCGCAGCGAACCGCGGGTCTTCATCAACCCCACGGTGGAAGAGCTGACCCACGACATGGGCCAGTACCAGGAAGGTTGCCTGTCGGTGCCCGGCTTCTACGAGAATGTCGACCGCCCGCTGCGGGTACGGGTCAAGGCCCAGGACCGCGACGGCAAGCCTTACGAGCTGGAATGCGAAGGCCTGCTGGCGGTCTGCGTTCAGCACGAATTCGATCACCTCAACGGCAAGCTGTTCGTCGACTACCTGTCGCAGCTCAAACGCGACCGGATCAAGAAGAAGCTGGAAAAGCAGCACCGCCAGCAAGCCTGATCCCCACCTTCCAGAAGGCTTGCTCCGGCAAGCCTTTTTCTATTTTGAAGCGAGAACTCCATGCGCATCGTCTTTGCAGGCACTCCAGAGTTTGCCGCCGAACACCTCAAGGCCCTGCTCGACAGCCCTTACGACATCGTGGCCGTCTATACCCAGCCCGACCGCCCTGCCGGCCGTGGCCAGAAGCTGATGCCCAGTGCAGTCAAAGCGCTTGCCGTGGCCCATGACATCCCGGTGTTCCAGCCGCAAACCCTGCGCAATGTCGATGCCCAGGCCGAACTGGCCGCGCTCAAGCCAGACCTGATGGTGGTGGTTGCCTATGGCCTGATTCTGCCGCAGGCGGTGCTCGATATCCCGCGCCTGGGGTGCATCAACAGCCACGCCTCACTGCTGCCACGCTGGCGCGGTGCGGCGCCGATCCAGCGCGCCGTGGAAGCCGGTGACGCCGAAAGCGGGGTCACCGTGATGCGCATGGAAGCAGGCCTGGACACCGGCCCGATGCTGCTGAAGGTGGTCACCCCGATCAGCGCCGACGACACCGGCGGCAGCCTGCACGACCGCCTGGCCGAAATGGGCCCGCCTGCCGTGGTGCAGGCCATTGCCGGCCTGGCCGACGGCTCGCTGCAAGGTGAAGTGCAGGACGATGCCCTGGCCACCTACGCCCACAAGCTGAACAAGGACGAAGCGCGCATCGACTGGAGCCGCCCGGCCGTCGAGCTGGAGCGCCTGATCCGTGCGTTCAACCCGTGGCCGGTCTGCCACAGCACCCTCGATGGCGAAAGCGTGAAGGTGTTGGCCGCCAACTTGTCCGCAGGCACGGGCGCCCCTGGCGAGATCCTGTCTGCCAGCAAGGACGGCCTGGTGGTCGCCTGCGGTGACCAGGCGCTCAGCCTGACCCGCCTGCAACTGCCTGGCGGCAAGGCGCTGAGCTTCAGCGACCTGTTCAACAGCCGGCGCGAGAAGTTCGCCGCTGGCAAGGTGCTGGGCCAATGAACCCGCGCCTCGCCGCCGCCCGTGCCCTTGCCGCTGTGCTCAGCGGCAAGGCCTCGCTCAACAGCTCGCTGCCAACGCAGCTGGACAAGGTCGATGAGCGTGACCGTGGCCTGACCCAGGACCTGGCGTTCGGCACCGCGCGCTGGCAGCCACGCCTGGACTTGCTCGCCGCCCAGCTGTTGCAGAAGCCGTTCAAGGCCGCCGATGCCGATGTACAGGCGCTGCTGCTGGTCGGCCTGTACCAGCTGTTTTACACCCGCATCCCGGCCCACGCCGCCATCGGCGAGACCGTAGGCTGCGCTGACAAGTTGAAAAAGCCGTGGGCCAAGGGCCTGCTCAATGCGGTATTGCGCCGTGCTCAACGCGAAGGCGAAGAATTACTGGCCGGCATGGAGCGCGACCCGGTGGTACGTACCGCCCACCCACGCTGGCTGCAGAAGCAGCTGAAGGCGTTCTGGCCCGAGCAGTGGGAAGCCATCTGCGCTGCCAACAACGCCCACCCGCCGATGATCCTGCGGGTCAATCGCCGCCACCACAGCCGCGACGCCTACCTGGCGCTGCTGGCCGAAGCAGGGGTGGGCGCCAGCGCCTGTCGGTACAGCCGTGACGGCATCGTGCTGGCCGAAGCCTGTGACGTGCGCGGCCTGCCAGGCTTCGCCGAAGGCTGGGTAAGTGTGCAGGACGAAGCCGCGCAACTGTCTGCCGACTTGCTCGAACTGGCCCCCGGCCAGCGCGTGCTCGACGCCTGCTGTGCCCCGGGTGGCAAAACCTGCCACCTGCTGGAGGCCGAAGCGGGCCTGGGCCACATGGTGGCGATCGACCTCGAAGCCAAGCGCCTGATCCGCGTGCGCGAGAACCTCGACCGCCTGCAGCTCGACGCCGAGCTGATCGCCTGCGATGCCCGCGACACCGCCAGCTGGTGGGACGGCACGCCGTTCCAGCGCATCCTCCTGGACGCGCCCTGCTCGGCCACTGGCGTGATCCGCCGCCACCCGGATATCAAGCTGACCCGCCAGGCCGACGATATCCCGGCCCTGGCCACGCTGCAGGGCGAGCTGCTCGATGCCCTGTGGCCGACCCTGGAAGTGGGTGGCATGCTGCTGTACGCCACCTGCTCCAGCCTGCCGACCGAGAACACCGAAGTGATCGAGGCGTTCCTTGCCCGTACCGCGGGCGCCCGTGAGCTGGACCTGGCTACCGAAGCCGGCCTGCGCCAGCCCCACGGCCGCCAGCTGCTGGCCCAGGAAGGCGGCCACGACGGCTTCTACTATGCCAAGCTGATCAAGATCGCCGCCTCGCGCGGATAAGACCAAGGGTAGGGAGTAACGGATGAAAATCATCATCCTCGGCGCAGGCCAGGTAGGCGGGACGTTGGCAGAGCACCTGGCCAGCGAGGCCAACGATATTACCGTGGTCGACACCGACGGCGACCGTCTGCGCGACCTCGGCGACCGCCTGGACATCCGTACCGTGCAGGGCCGTGGCTCGCTGCCTACGGTGCTGCGCCAGGCCGGTGCCGACGACGCTGACATGCTGGTGGCGGTGACCAACAGCGACGAAACCAACATGGTCGCCTGCCAGGTGGCCTATTCGTTGTTCCACACCCCGACCAAGATCGCCCGGGTGCGCGAGTCCGCCTACCTGACCCGCGAGGAGCTGTTCGACAACGACCATATCCCGGTCGACGTGCTGATCAGCCCCGAGCAGGTGGTGACCAATTACATCAAGCGCCTGATCGAACACCCGGGCTCGCTGCAGGTGATCGACTTCGCCGAGGGCAAGGCCCAGCTGGTGGCCGTGAAGGCCTACTACGGCGGCCCGCTGGTCGGCCAGCAGCTGCGCCAGATCCGCGCGCACATGCCCAACGTAGACACCCGCGTGGCAGCCATCTTCCGCCGCGACCGGCCGATCACCCCACGGGGCGATACGGTGATCGAGGCCGACGACGAGGTGTTCTTCATTGCCGCGAAGAAGGACATTCGCGCCGTGATGGGCGAACTGCGCCGTATTGATGAAACCAACAAACGCATCGTCATCGCCGGGGGCGGGCAGATTGGCGAACGCCTGGCCGAAGCCATCGAAAGCCGCTACCAGGTGAAGATCATCGAGATGAGCCCGGCCCGCTGCCGGCACCTCTCCGATACCCTGGAGAGCACAGTGGTGCTGCAGGGCAGCGCTTCGGACAAGGACCTGATGCTGGAAGAGAACATCGCCGACGCCGACATCTTCCTGGCGCTGACCAACGATGACGAAGCCAACATCATGTCCTCGCTGCTGGCAAAGCGCCTGGGCGCGGGCAAGGTGATGACCATCATCAACAACCCGGCCTATGTCGACCTGGTGCAGGGCGGTGATATCGACATCGCCATCAGCCCGCAGCTGGCCACCATCGGCACCCTGCTGGCGCACGTACGCCGTGGCGACATCGTCAGCGTGCACTCGCTGCGACGCGGCGCGGCCGAGGCCATCGAGGCGGTGGCGCACGGCGACTCGAAGTCGAGCAAGGTGGTGGGCAAGGCCATCGAGGACATCGCCCTGCCGCCGGGGACCACCATCGGTGCGATCATCCGTGACGAAGAGGTGATGATTGCCCATGACGACACCATGATCGAATCAGGCGACCATGTGATCCTGTTTGTTGTGGATAAAAAGCATATTCGGGATGTGGAGAAGCTATTCCACGTCGGCTTGAGTTTCTTCTAGGAGAAGAAGGCATGCGCGAATCGCTGGAGAAGATGCTGGCCAAGGGTGTGGATAACCCGCTGTTGCGGTTTGGCCTGGGCAAGGCCTGGCTGGACGAGGGCAACGGAGCGGAAGCGGCTGTGCACCTGGCACGCTGCGTAGAGCAGGACCCGAAGTATTCGGCGGCATGGAAGCTGCTGGGCAAGGCGTATCAGCTGCAGGGTGACCTGGCGGCGGCGCGCAAGGCCTGGGAAGACGGGATCGTGGCGGCACAAGCTCATGGCGACAAGCAGGCCGAGAAAGAGATGACCGTTTTTCTTAAAAAGCTGAACAAAGCTTGAGATTGCCGGGGCTGCTTTGCAGCCCATCGCCGGCAAGCCAGCTCCCACAGGGACCAGGTACGCTATTGGACCCAGCGCAAAACCCTGGCTCCCCCAGGTTGAAGCACAGCCCCAGGCCTGCGCGGTCAATGTGGGAGCTGGCTTGCCGGCGAAAGGGGCGCGGAGCGCCCCCAAGATCTCAGTACCAGCGCGGCTCGCCGGGTGGGCGCTTCTTGAAGCGCTTCATGCTCCACATGTACTGACTCGGGTACTCACGCACATAGCGCTCGACCACCTTGCTCATGGCAGCAGCCGATTCGGTCACATCGGTGCTGTACATCGCCTCTGGCGCCGCCTCCAGGATCACCCGGAAGCCCGACCCATCCGGCAGCCGCAGGGCATGCAGGAATACCCCGACCGCCTTGCCGCCCGCCAGCATGTTCGGCACGAACTTGCTGGTCAGTGCCTGGGTACCGAGGAACGGCACGAACACGCCCGCCGACTCCGCCGGCTCCGGGTCGGCCGGGATACCCACCTGGCCACCGCGGCGCACTTCCTTGATCACGCTGAGGATGCCTTCCTTGGTCGAAGGTGCCACGCGGTTGCCCATCTGCACCCGCTGCTCGCGCAGCAGGTCATCCACAGCCTTCAGCTTTGGCGGACGGTAGAAGATGATCGGTTTGCACTGGTTGCAGTAGAAGTGGTTGAGCACTTCCCAATTGCCCAGGTGGCTGGTGATGCCGACCACACCCTTGCCCGAGGCCAAGGCCTGCTCCAGCACTTCCAGGCCGTGCACTTCCTTGACCAGATCCAGCGAACGCTGCGGCGGCCAGATCCAGGCACAGGCGCTTTCTACAAAGGATTTACCGATATCCCGCAGCGCGCGGCCCACCAGCTGCTCGCGCTCGGCCGGGTCCATCTCCGGGAAGCACTTGGCCAGGTTG
Source organism: Pseudomonas sp. 8_5_2 (assembly GCF_059295255.1). Taxonomy (NCBI): domain Bacteria; kingdom Pseudomonadati; phylum Pseudomonadota; class Gammaproteobacteria; order Pseudomonadales; family Pseudomonadaceae; genus Pseudomonas; species Pseudomonas sp. 8_5_2. Next base: position 21,067 of record NZ_CM181238.1, on the reverse strand, counting down.
ATGCGCACCACATTGCGCGAACCGTTGGGCACCTTCCACATCAACCAGCCGATACCGGCGCCGACGCGCTGCACAGCGCCCCAGGGCAGCTTGGCAAACAGACGCAGCACCCCGACCATCAGGGCGCCCTTGAACTTTTCCACAGGCCAATTCCTTATTTCAGCGAGGCGCGCATTGTAACCCCTCAGCGCAGCAAGGCGGCGTAGCGATCGCAATCGGTGGTGTGGTCCATGACCATGCCGGTGGCCTGCATGAAGGCGTAGCAGATGGTCGGGCCGACAAAGGTGAAGCCGGCTTTCTGCAGGGCCTTGCTCATGGCCTTGGCTTCGTCGGTCACCGCTGGCACTTCGCTGCGGCCCTTGAAGTGATTGATCTTTGGCTCACCGCCAACGAACGACCACAGCCATTCGCCAGGGTTGTCCACAGCCAGCCAGGCCTGGGCGTTGCGCCGGGCGGCCTTGAGCTTGAGGCGGTTGCGGATGATGCCGGCGTCCTGCATCAGTTCCTCGATGCGTTCGTCGGTCATGTGCGCAAGTGCCGCCGCGTCGAAGCCGTGCATCACCTGGCGATAACGCTCGCGTTTGCGCAATACGGTGATCCACGACAGGCCCGCCTGGAACCCTTCGAGCAAAAGCATCTCGAAGAGCAACGCCGGATCACGCTGCGGCGTTCCCCATTCCTGGTCATGGTAGGCCTGGTACAACGGATCGTCGGTACACCAAAAGCAGCGTGGCATAAGGCTCCAATGAGTAGAGGGCGAGGCGAATCAGGTTATACTCCCGCTCTTTACATCCGCATCCCCAGATACAGGTGAATTTCGTGAGCCAGCCTACGCCAGCCGTGCGTACCTTCCAAGACCTGATCCTCGCCCTGCAGAACTACTGGGCAGCTCAAGGTTGTGTGGTGCTTCAGCCCTACGATATGGAAGTAGGCGCCGGCACTTTCCATACCGCCACGTTCCTGCGTGCCGTCGGCCCAGAAACCTGGAACGCTGCCTACGTGCAGCCTAGCCGTCGCCCCGCCGACGGGCGGTATGGCGAAAACCCCAACCGCCTGCAGCACTACTACCAGTTCCAGGTGGTGCTCAAGCCGAACCCGGCCAACTTCCAGGAGCTGTACCTCGGCTCGCTGAAAGCCATTGGCCTGGACCCGCTGGTGCACGACATTCGCTTCGTCGAAGACAACTGGGAATCGCCGACCCTCGGCGCCTGGGGTCTGGGCTGGGAAATCTGGCTCAACGGCATGGAAGTCACCCAGTTCACCTACTTCCAGCAGGTGGGCGGTATCGAGTGCTACCCGGTCACCGGTGAAATCACCTACGGCCTCGAGCGCCTGGCCATGTACATCCAGGGCGTCGATTCGGTGTACGACCTGGTGTGGGCCGACGGCCCGTTCGGCAAGGTCACCTACGGCGACGTGTTCCACCAGAACGAAGTGGAGCAGTCGACCTACAACTTCGAGCACGCCAACGTCGAGAAGCTGTTCGAACTGTTCGACTTCTACGAAAGCGAAGCCAACCGCCTGATCAAGCTGGACCTGCCGCTGCCGACCTACGAAATGGTCCTGAAGGCCTCGCACACCTTCAACCTGCTGGACGCCCGTCGCGCCATCTCGGTAACCGAGCGTCAGCGCTACATCCTGCGCGTACGTACCCTGGCCCGGGACGTGGCGCAAAGCTATCTGCAAGCCCGCGCACGCATGGGCTTCCCGATGGCCACCCCTGAACTGCGTGACGAAGTGTTGGCTAAGCTGGAGGCTGCACAATGAGTGCTCAAGATTTCCTGGTAGAACTGGGCACCGAAGAGCTGCCACCCAAAGCCTTGGCTACCCTCGGCGACGCCTTCCTGGCCGGCATCGAGAAAGGCCTGCAGGCCGCCGGCCTGAACTACACCGGCAAGCAGGTGTACGCCGCGCCGCGCCGCCTGGCCGTGCTGATTCGCCAGCTGGACGTGCAGCAGCCTGACCGCAGCATCAACATCGATGGCCCGCCCCTGCAGGCTGCTTTCAAAGACGGCGAGCCCACCCAGGCTGCCTTGGGCTTTGCCAAGAAATGCGGTGTAGAGCTGGCCGAAATCGACCAGAGCGGCGCCAAGCTGCGCTTCTCCCAGCACATCCCGGGCAAGGCTACCGCTGGCCTGCTGCCGACCATCGTCGAAGATTCCCTCAACGACCTGCCGATCCCCAAGCGCATGCGCTGGGCGGCCAGCCGTGAAGAGTTCGTGCGCCCGACCCAATGGCTGGTGATGCTGCTCGGCGACCAGGTGGTCGACTGCACCATCCTTTCGCAAAAGGCCGGCCGTGAATCCCGCGGCCACCGCTTCCACCACCCGGAAAACGTGCTTGTCACCACCCCGGCCAACTACGTCGAAGACCTGCGCAAAGCCTACGTGCTGGCTGACTTCGCCGAGCGCCGCGAACTGATCAGCAAGCGTACCGCCGAGCTGGCCATGCAGCAGGAAGGCAGCGCCATCGTGCCGCCGGCGCTGCTGGACGAAGTGACTGCCCTGGTCGAGTGGCCGGTGCCGCTGGTGTGCTCGTTCGAGGAGCGCTTCCTCGAGGTGCCGCAGGAAGCCCTGATCACCACCATGCAGGACAACCAGAAGTACTTCTGCCTGCTGGACAGCGAAGGCAAGCTGCTGCCGCGCTTCATCACCGTGGCCAACGTCGAAAGCCGCGACCCGCAGCAGATCGTGCAAGGTAACGAAAAGGTCGTGCGCCCACGCCTGACCGACGCCGAGTTCTTCTTCAAGCAGGACAAGAAGCAGCCGCTGGAAACCTTCAACGAGCGCCTGAAAAACGTGGTGTTCCAGGCTCAGCTGGGGACCGTGTACGACAAGGCCGAACGCGTTTCCCGCCTGGCCGCGTTCATTGCCCCGCTGATCGGCGGCGACGCCCAGCGCGCTGGCCGTGCCGGCCTGCTGTCGAAATGCGACCTGGCCACCGAAATGGTCGGCGAATTCCCCGAGATGCAGGGTGTTGCCGGTTACTACTACGCGCTCAACGACGGTGAGCCGCAGGACGTTGCCCTGGCCCTGAACGAGCAGTACATGCCGCGCGGTGCTGGCGCCGAGCTGCCGCAGACCCTTACCGGTGCTGCCGTGGCCATCGCCGACAAGCTCGACACCCTGGTCGGCATCTTCGGTATCGGCATGCTGCCCACCGGTAGCAAAGACCCGTATGCCCTGCGCCGCGCCGCCCTGGGCGTGCTGCGTATCCTGATCGAGAAGCAGCTGGACCTGAACCTGACCGGTGCAGTGGAGTTCGCCGTCAAGCAGTTCGGCGCCAAGGTCAAGGCTGCCGGCCTGGCCGAGCAGGTGCTGGAGTTCATCTTCGACCGCCTGCGTGCACGTTACGAAGACGAAGGCATCGATGTGGCTACCTACCTGTCGGTACGTGCCCTGCAGCCAGGTTCTGCGCTGGACTTCGACCAGCGGGTACAGGCTGTGCAGGCCTTCCGCAAGCTGCCGGAAGCCGAAGCCCTGGCCGCGGTGAACAAGCGCGTGTCGAACCTGCTGAGCAAAGCCGAAGGCGCCATCGCCGAACAGGTCGAGCCCAAGTACTTCGACAATGCCAACGAGTTCTCCCTGTACTCGGCCATCCAGCAGGCCGACCAGGCCGTGCAACCAATGGCTGCTGCACGCCAGTACAGCGAATCGCTGGCCCGACTGGCAGCACTGCGTGACCCGGTCGACGCCTTCTTCGAGGCGGTGATGGTCAACGCCGAAGACGCCAAGGTACGCGCCAACCGTTATGCCCTGCTCAGCCGCCTGCGCGGTCTGTTCCTGGGCGTGGCCGACATTTCGCTGCTGGGGTAAGCCTTGAAACTGCTGATTCTCGACCGTGACGGGGTGATCAATTACGACTCCGACGCCTACATCAAGACGCTGGAAGAGTGGGTACCGATCCCGGGCTCGGTCGAAGCGATCGCGCAGTTGAGCAAGGCGGGCTGGACGGTGGCCGTGGCCACCAACCAGTCCGGTATTGCCCGTGGCTATTATTCGCTGGCAACCCTCGAGGCCATGCACGCGCGCCTGCGCGCGCTGGTGGCCGAGCAGGGCGGCGAGGTGGGCCACATCGTGTATTGCCCGCACGGGCCGGACCAGGGCTGCGACTGCCGCAAGCCCAGGCCCGGCATGCTGCAGGCGATCGCCGAGCATTACCAGGTCGGCCTTGCAGGCGTCTGGTTTGTTGGCGACAGCACAGGTGACCTGGAGGCGGCCCTGGCCGTCGGTGCACAACCCGTGTTGGTAAAAACCGGCAAGGGCGAGCGAACCCTGGAAAAGGGCGTTGCGGAAACTACACTGATTTTCGACGATCTGGCAGCTATCGCCAGAGAACTAATTTAAACAGTGCGCCCCCGGGCGCATTTTTCTCAGGCGGGCACGCCCGCAATGGTACAAGCCACTATGTCGATCCTGCAGGCGATCAGAATCTTTCTTTTTTACCTGCTGCTGGGCACCAGTTCGTTGCTGTGGTGCTCGCTGAGCTTCTTCATCGCGCCGTTCCTGTCGTTCCCCAAGCGCTACAAGTTCATCAACGTGTACTGGTGCCGCTGCGCGCTGTTCCTGGTGCGGACGATTCTGGGCATCGACTACAAGATCACCGGCGCCGAAAACGTGCCGGCCGAGCCTTGTGTGATCCTGTCCAACCACCAGAGCACCTGGGAAACATTCTTCCTTTCCCAGTACTTCTCGCCGCTAAGCCAGGTGCTCAAGCGTGAGCTGCTGTACGTGCCGTTCTTCGGCTGGGCAATGGCCATGCTGCGGCCGATCGCGATCAACCGCGACAACCCCAAGGAAGCCCTGCGCCAAGTGGCGAGCAAGGGTGATGAACTGCTCAAGCAGAAGACCTGGGTGCTGATCTTCCCGGAAGGCACCCGCGTACCGTTCGGAACGGTTGGCAAGTTTTCCCGTGGCGGTACTGCACTGGCGGTCAACGCCGGGCTGCCGGTGCTGCCGATTGCCCACAACGCTGGCAAGTACTGGCCCAAGACAGGCTGGGGCAAGCGCGCGGGCACCATCGAGGTGGTAATTGGCGCGCCGATGTACGCCAACGGCACCGGGCCACGTGCCATTGCCGAGCTCAACGACCGCGCTGCGGCATGGAACGAGGCGACCCAGCGGTCCATGGGCTCGCTGCCACCGATGGATGAAAAACCCCAGGAGCAGCTGGCTTGAGATTCTGTGGATAACTTGTTAGCAGTTTTTCCAGTCAATGCTCCAAGTCGTCGCTAAGTAACTGTATTTATTGTTAATTTCTTCGTATGACATTTTTCTTGAAAACGTGCATAAGTTTTTTCGAGGCATAAAGAAACCGGCTTTTACAGCCGGTTTTTTTATGGCATGTGGACAGCATCAGACCTTGTCGATATCCACATCCTTGGTCTCTTTCAAGCAGAAGATTCCAACAACCAGGCTGATCCCGGTGACCAGCACCGGGTACCACAGCCCGTAGAAGATATCTCCCGTGTAAACCACCAGGGCGAACGACACGGTTGGCAGGAAGCCGCCGAACCAGCCGTTACCAATGTGGTAGGGCAGCGACATCGAGGTGTAGCGGATGCGGGTCGGGAACAGCTCGACCATTACTGCCGCCAGCGGTCCATAGGTCATGGTCGCGATCAGGATCATCGCCACGATCAGCACCACCACCATTACCTCGTTGACCTGCGCCGGATCAGCCTTGGCCGGGTAGCCAGCCTGTTCCACTGCGCTGCGCATGGCGGCTTCGTCGAAACCATTGATGGTCTTGTCACCAATGTTCACCACCACATCGCTGCCCGCCACGCTTACCGAGCTGTAGGGCAGGCCTTGCTTGACCAGGAAGGTCTTGACCTTGTCGCATGGGCTGTCGAAACGCGCCTTGCCGACCGGGTCGAACTGGAAGGTGCAGCTTTTCGGGTCGGCGGTGACCACGATCGGCGCCTGACGGCTGGCGGCGTCGATCTGCGGGTTGGCGTAATGGCTAAGCGCCTTGAACAGTGGGAAGTACAGTACCGTGGCCAGCAGCAGGCCAAGCATAAGGATAGGTTTGCGGCCGATACGGTCCGACAGCCAGCCGAAGAACACAAAGAACGGCGCACCGATTACCACGCTGATGATCAACAGGGTGTTGGCCTGGGCGGGGTCCATCTTCAACATCTGGGTCAGGAAGAACAGCACGTAGAACTGCGCCGTGTAGAAGGTCACGGCTTGCCCGGCGTTGATGCTGAACAGGGCGGTGAGCACTACTTTCAGGTTTGGCCAGGAGGTGAACGACTCACGGATCGGCGATTTGCTGATCTTGCCTTGGGCCTTCATTTTCACGAAGGCCGGCGACTCGTGCATGCTCATGCGGATCCAGGTGGAGATCGCCAGCAGGAAGATCGACAGCAGGAACGGCAGGCGCCAGCCCCAGGTTTCGAACTCATCACCGCTGATGTAGCGGCTGCCCAATACCACCAGCAGGGACAGCAGCAAACCAAGCGTGGCGGTGGACTGGATGAAACCGGTGTGGAAACCACGCTTGCCGTGCGGCGCATGCTCGGCCACGTAGGTGGCGGCACCACCATATTCACCGCCCAGCGCCAGCCCCTGCAGCATGCGCAGGACCACCAGGATGATCGGCGCGGCGATGCCGATGCTGGCGTAAGTCGGCAACAGGCCCACTGCAAAGGTGGACAGCCCCATCAGCACGATGGTGACCAGGAAGGTGTACTTGCGCCCGATCATGTCCCCCAGGCGCCCGAACACCAGCGCGCCGAACGGCCGTACCAGGAAGCCTGCAGCGAAGGCCATGAGGGCAAAGATGAAAGCGGTGGTGTCGTTCACGCCAGCGAAGAACTGCTTGCTGATGACCGCTGCCAGCGCGCCATAGAGAAAAAAGTCATACCACTCGAAAACCGTCCCGAGGGATGACGCGAAAATGATCTTGCGTTCTTCACGGCGGCTGGAGCTGCTGGCCGCCGCACCCTGTTCCTGGATGTAATCCGACATCGTTGCTGTCCTCGGCCCGCAGGCCACAGTGATTATTCTTGTTGTTCCACTGCCGGTGGCTTTCGACCGCAAGCTACCGCTATTGCACGCTCCCGGGTCAGGGGGTCGGTATCGCGTCTTCGTTCAAGCAGGTCTGGGTGGCAGCTCCTTTGAGGATCAACTGGGCCGCCTTCTCGGCGATCATCAGCGTGGGTGAACAGGTATTGCCCGAGGTGATCTGCGGCATGATCGAGGCGTCCGCCACACGTAGCCCGGGGATGCCACGCACGCGCAGCTGGTTATCCACAACATCCATTTCGCCATGGCCCATGCGGCAGGTACCAACGGGGTGGAATATGGTGGTGCCGATCTTGCCGGCGGCTTCGAACAGATCCTCCTCGGTGTGCAAGGCTGAACCCGGCAGATACTCCCTGGGATCAAAACGGGCGAGGGCAGGGGCCTGGACAATGCGCCGGGTCAGGCGGATGGCGTCAGCGGCGACGCGCAGGTCCTGCGGGTCGCTGAGGTAGTTGGGGTCGATCGATGGCGTGCTGTTCATGTCGGCGCTGCGGATATCGATGCGCCCGCGGCTGACCGGGCGCAGGTTGCACACCGATGCGGTAAAGGCCGGAAACTGATGCAGCGCCTCGCCAAAGCGCTCCAGCGACAGCGGCTGCACGTGATATTGCAGGTTGGCGGTGGCCTGCTCCGGACTGGAACGTGCGAAGGCACCCAGTTGGCTTGGCGCCATGGCCAGCGGGCCGCTGCGGTCATACAAGTAGCGCAAGCCCATGCCCATCTTGCCCCATAGGCTGTTGGCCATCTGGTTAAGGGTGCGGGTGTTGCGGATCTGGTAGATCAGCCGCAGTTGCAGGTGGTCCTGCAGGTTGCCACCAACGCCGGGCATGTCATGGCGTACGCCTATCCCCAGGCTTTCCAGCAGCTGGCGCGGGCCGATACCGGAGCGCTGCAGAATACCCGGCGAGCCCACGGCCCCCGCACAGAGAATGATCTCGCGACGCGCCGCAAACTCATGCCAGCTGCCTTGCCAGGATGCCTTCACAGCCCGGGCCCGGGTGTTGTTCAGCAGCACCTGGTCGACCTGCACACCCGTCAGCACAGTCAGGTTGGGGCGCTGCGCGATAGGCCGCAGGAAAGCCTTGGAGGCATTCCAGCGCACACCGCTGCGCTGGTTGACCTGAAAGTATCCACAGCCCAGGTTGTCGCCGGTGTTGAAGTCATCGACCTTGGCAATGCCGCTTTGCTCGGCGGCATCGCGGAAGGCATCGAGGATCGGCCAGCTGTAGCGCTGCCGTTCGACCCGCCACTCGCCATCACCACCATGGTGCTCGCTGGCGCCCGCAAAGTGATTCTCGCTGGCCTTGAACAGCGGTAGCACATCGTTCCAGGCCCAGCCCTCATTGCCTTGCTCGGCCCAACGATCATAGTCGGCGGCCTGGCCGCGCATGTAGATCATGCCGTTGATCGACGAGCAGCCACCCAGGACCTTGCCGCGCGGGTAACCCAACGCACGGCCACCCAGGCCTGTTTGTGCCTCGGTCTTGAAGCACCAGTCGGTGCGTGGGTTGCCGATGCAGTACAGGTAACCGACGGGGATGTGGATCCAGGGATAGTTGTCGCGGCCACCCGCTTCCAGCAGCAGCACGCGGCAGGAAGGGTCGGCGGACAAACGATTGGCCAGCAGGCAACCGGCGGGACCGGCGCCCACAATTACGTAGTCGAAGACAGAATCGGCTGATGGCATGTGCAACCTCGGGCCTGTTTTTTATTCTTGTCCCGATCCATCTTAGTGAGTATTTTCGCAGGGGAAACACGAGATTTCGCGCAGCCGTTGTGCGTTTTAGCACAGTGGCAAGCTTGCACCGAACTGCCAAAAAGGATCAGCATGTTCGACTGGAACGATCTGCGGTATTTCCTCGAGTTGCAGCGCAGTGGCCGCCTGCTCACTGCCGCCAAGCGTCTTAATACCACTCACAGTACCGTTGCCCGGCATATCGAGAGCATCGAGCAAAGCCTGGGCACTGCGCTGTTTGTGCAGCATGCCCAGGGCTACGAGTTGACGCCCTCCGGTCAGGCCCTGCTCAAGCACGCCGAAGCCATGGAGAACGTCGCCCTGCTGGCGCAGGAAGAAATCACCCAGGCCATCACCCCATTGGGCAAGATTCGCCTGGGGGTTACCGAAGGCATCGGCATCATGTTCTTCACCCCGCGCATGAATGCACTGTTCGAGCGCTACCCAGGCCTGGAGGTGGAGCTGGTGGCCGTGCCGCGCTTTGTCAGCATTCTCAACCGCGAGGCGGAGATCAGCATCCACCTGGAACGGCCCAACGCCGACCTGCTGATAACCCGCAAGCTCACCGACTATCGCCTGGCCCTTTACGCCAGCCAGGCCTACCTCGATCGCGCACCGCCACTGCGTACCCGCGAGGACCTGGCCCGGCACAGCTGGATCGGTTACGTCGACGACTTGCTGTTCAGCCAGGAGCTGCTGTTTCTCAACAGCTTTTGCCGGGCGCCCAACGTGGTGTTTCGCAGCACCAGCGTGATCGCCCAGCAAGCCGCCGCCCGCGCCGGCCTGGGCATCGCCGTGCTGCCCAACTACATGGCCCGCCACGACCCGACGCTGGTGCGCGTGCTACCCGGCGAAACCATCCAGCGCAGCTACTGGATCTGCACCCGCCGCGAACTGCACAAATCGGTGCGCCTGCGGGTGGTGTGGGACTACCTGTTGGCGCTGTGCGATGCAGAACAGAGCGAGCTGTTAGCCCAATAGCGCTTTGCCAGCCAGCAGCAGCGCGGCCACAAAACCTGCCACGGCAAACATCTGCTGCAGGCGCGGCCCGGCCAACCTGGCTGCCAGTGGCCGCGCCAGCAACAGGCCGGCTACCGCACCGACGGCGAACGGAGCGCCGACCTGCCAGTGCATCACCCCAGCCAGGCTGGCGCTGACCACACTGCCGGTAGAGACCAGGGCGATGACCGCCAGCGAGGTGGATACGATGCTGGCCATGCGCAGATTGGTGTAGCGATTGAGGGCCGGGATGATGACGAATCCTCCGCCGACACCGAGCAAGCCCGAAAGCAGCCCGGATAACCCGCCAGTGAACGCCAGAGCCCGCGCGCAGGGCAGGGTCCAGCGCAAACGGCCCTGCAACGGGTTCAGTACACAGGGTTCGATATAGCGGTGGGCGTCATTCGCTTCCCCGCGCAGCTCCCTGGCGGCCTTGCGCCAGATGCGCAGGCAGGCATAAATCAGTACTCCGGCGAACACCAGCTGCAAGGGTGTATTCGGCACACGGTGCGCCAGCATCAGCCCGAACGGCGCCGCTGCCACCCCCACCAGCGCAATGAACAGCGCCGCCCGGTAACGCACCAGACCCTGACGCAAGCCCAGCACCGCGCCAACCGCCGCGGCCATGCCGACCGCAAGAAGGCCGACCGGAGCGGCCTCGACCATCGACAGCCCCAGGCCGAACACCAGCAAAGGGACCGCAAGAATGCCACCACCGGCACCGGTCAGGGCCAATACAGCGCCGATGATCGCGCCCAGTCCGGCCCCCAGCAACTGATGCTCGATCACCGCCCACCCTCGGTTACCAGCGGCTGCGGCCGTGCCAGCCACTCACGGCCCTTGAGCATGGCTTGCCAGTACAACGGTGGCAGCGCCTGCGCCTTGAGCAGCCAGGCCAGGCGAGTCGGCTTGCGGCCATCCAGCAACCAGCCGGGAAAGCTTGGTGCCAGTTTGCCGCCATAGGTGAATTCGGCCAGCACGATCTTGCCGCGCTCGACGGTGAGCGGGCACGAGCCATAGCCATCGTATTGAGCCAGGGTAGGCAACCTGCCTAGCGCTACCAGGACGTTGTTTGCCACTACCGGTGCCTGCTTGCGAGCAGCTGCGGCAGTCTTGGCATTGCTGGTATTGGCAACATCCCCAAGTGCATGAACGTTGCTGAAGTTGCGATGCCGGAGCGTGTACGGGTCTACATCAACCCAGCCAGCGGTGTCGGCCAACGGGCTCTCGCGAATGAAATCCGGTGCCACCTGCGGCGGTACCACATGCAGCATGTCGAAGGCTTCGATGCAGGTTTCGCTGCTGCCATCGGCTAGCGTGCGGACAAAAGTGGCGCGCTTGTTCGGGCCGTCGACGGCGATCAGTCGGTGGCTGAACTTGAGGTCCACGGCGTACTTGTCGATGTACTTCATCAGTGCCGGCACGTAATCCGCCACACCGAACAGCACCGCGCCTGCATTGAAGAAGCTGGCTTTGACTGCACCCTGGTGGCCGTTACGCAGCCAGTGGTCGCAAGACAGGTACAAGGCCTTCTGCGGCGCGCCTGCGCATTTGATCGGCATGGGTGGCTGGCTGAACAGGGCGCGGCCCTGCTTGAGCTTCTGCACCAGTTCCCAGGTATAGGGCGCCAGGTCATAGCGATAATTGGAGGTCACGCCGTTACGCCCCAAGGTCTCGCTCAGCCCGTCAATGGCCGCCCAGTCAAGCTTGAGGCCGGGGCAGACCACCAGCTGCTCATAGCTGATGGCGCGGCCGTCTTCCAGCTTGACCAACTGAGCCGACGGGTCGAAGCACTGTACTCGCGCCTTGATCCAGCGCACACCACGCGGAATGGTCGAGGCCATGGTTCGGGCAGTGCTCGGCGCCTTGAACACACCGGCCCCGACCATGGTCCAGCCAGGCTGGTAGTAATGCACTTCGGCGGGGTCGATCAAGGCCACGTCCAGCGACGGGTCACGGCTGATCAGGCTGGAAGCGGTGGCGATACCGGCGGCACCGGCACCGACGATGACCACTTTGTGGTGGTCGGAATTGGCAGGGGACAACAAGGCAGGCATGGCGGTAAATCCTGGGATCTGGTTATGGGGCAGTACGCTCACAGCTTGTTCAGCGGGATTTTCAGGTAACGCACACCGTTCTCTTCCGGTGCCGGGAGTTGGCCGCTGCGCATGTTTACCTGCACCGAAGGCAAGATCAGCACGGGCATATCAAGGGTTTTGTCGCGAGCTTCACGCATGGCGACGAAGTGGTCCTCGTCGACGCCCTGATGGATGTGGATATTGCTGGCGCGCTGCTCGGCGACAGTGGTGACGTACTGCATGTCGCGGCCACCGGGCAGGTAGTCGTGGCACATGAAAAGCCGGGTCTGGTCGGGGAAGGCCAGCAGTCGGCGGATCGAGCGGTACAGGGTGCGCGCATCGGCCCCCGGGAAATCGCAGCGGGCGGTGCCGTAGTCGGGCATGAACAGGGTATCGCCAACGAACAGCGCAATTTCGCCGGCATCCTCGAACATGAAGCTCATACACGCAGGCGTATGCCCCGGGGTGTGCAGGGCTCGCGCGTGCAGGTTACCTATGCGGAAACCTTCCTCGTCTTCGAACAGCACATCGAACTGGCTACCATCGCGCGCGAATCCGGGCTCGGCATTGAACAAGGCACCGAACACTTTCTGCACTTGCTTGATGTGCGCACCTATGGCGGTATGGCCGCCGAGCTTTTCCTTGAGGTAGGCAGCTGCCGAGAGGTGGTCGGCGTGCACATGGGTTTCCAGCACCCATCGCACGGTGGCCTTCAGTTCTTCCACGCGCGCGATCAGGCGGTCCGCCGAGGCGGTGTTGGTGCGTCCGGATTTGGGGTCGTAATCCAGCACGCTGTCGATCAAAGCACACTGCCGGGTTTCACGGTCCATGACCAGGTAACTGATCGTCGAGGTCGCCGCATCGTAGAAGGCGTCCACGTGAATGTTGTTGCCTATGATCATTACGTTCTCCAATTTATCCGCCCCGCCTTTTCAGGCGCAGGCAGTGACAGGAGGTATATCAAGATGCGTGCCAGCGTTTTTTGAGGTTTGCACGCCAATGAAACCGAGCTTTGGCTGAACGCTGCCAGCGACGATGGCAGCCAGGCTGGCAGTCGACTGTCAGCCAATGGCAGTGTTTGGCAGTCCTTGTTACCCTGCGTCTGTCATCCAAACGGTGCCGTCATGCCAGAAGCCCATCCCCTCATCCTAGCTCTGGTTTCCTACCTTGAGCACGATGCCCTGCCAACTATCGTGCTGGACACCGACTACAACATCCTGGCGGCCAACGCTGCCTATCGCCGCCAGTTCGGTAGCCACGGCTTGGCTCCGCTGGGTGAGAAATGCCACAAGGTGTCCCACCACTACGCCGTGCCTTGCGACCAGGCGGGCGAGCATTGCCCGATGCGCAAGGCGTGGGACAGCAAGGTGCCGGAGCGGGTGTTGCACATTCATCACACGCCGCGCGGGCCTGAACATGTTGATGTTGAACTGCGTCCGATACTGGATGAGCAGGGCAGGGTGGTGGCGTTTGTCGAGCGCCTGACCACCATCACCCTTGCTGCGGCTCAGCCTCAGGAACAAGGGCTGGTCGGCCGGGCGCCAGCCTTCAAGGCTGCCCTGGCCAGCCTGCAGCGAGCGGCGCCAGCGCAGATCCCGGTATTGCTGCAAGGCGAGTCGGGTACCGGCAAGGAACTGTTCGCCCGCGCGGTGCACATGGGTAGCCCCAGGGCCAACGGTCCGCTGGTGGTAGTGGACTGCACCAGCCTCACCGAGTCGCTATTCGAAAGCGAGTTGTTCGGCTACGAGAAAGGCGCATTCACCGGCGCCAATCAGCGCAAGATCGGCCTGGCCGAAGCAGCCCACGGCGGCACCCTGTTCCTCGATGAAATTGGCGAAGTGCCGCTGGCGATGCAGGTGAAGCTGTTGCGCCTGATCGAGTCTGGCAGCTTCCGCCCGGTGGGGAGCCTGCGTACAGTGCACTCGGACTTCCGCCTGGTGTCGGCGACGCACAAACCGCTCCGGCAGATGGTCGCAGAGGGAAGCTTCCGCGAAGACCTGTATTACCGCATCAGTGGCTTCCCGATCCGCCTGCCGGCACTGCGCGAGCGGGTTGAGGATTTGCCCTTGCTCGCGCAGAGCTTGCTGCAGCGTATGGCAGGCAAGGCGACAGCCAGACTTGGCGAAGCTGCGTTACAGCAGCTTGGGCTGCATCCGTTCCCGGGCAACATTCGCGAGCTGCGTAATATTCTGGAAAGGGCGCGGTTGTTTGCCGACGATGGGCTGATTCGGCCTGAGCACCTGCCGGAGGATGTCGGCCCGCCGAGCCAGATCCAAGCGGGCGGTCGCCGCAACAACCTGGGTGAGTTGGCGCAGGCGTTGGAACAGTTCAAAGGCTCGCGCAGCGAATTGGCCAGCCATCTTGGGTTGAGCGAGCGCACGCTCTATCGCCGGTTGAAGGCACTCGGGGTGTCGTAGCCACCTTTACCGGACCTTTACTCAAGCCCTGACATTACGCGGCAAAAACCGTGGTCTCATCAGTTAACCGAACCCGGCACACAGCTCCACCGGGCGTTAACATGCAGAGGACCCGCAAATGAAAAAAGCCCTAACCGTGATCTGCGCCGCGCTCCTGTTCAGCGCACCGCTGGCCAGTTTCGCGCAGCCAGGCCCTCCTGACCGGCATGACAACGGCCCATCGCACCAAGGCAACTCGCCGCATGCTCAGCCGCAGCACCAAGGCCGACATGACAATGGCCGTGGCCCCGCTTACCGCAACCCGAACTACAGACCGCAGCAAGGTATGCCGGTACCCCATCAGCAGTGGCAACGCGGCCATGTTGTGGACCCGCATTACCGTGGCGACCGTTACTGGGTGACGGACTGGAAAGCACGCCACCTGTATGCGCCGCCGCGTGATCACCGCTGGTTGTCTGTGAACGGCGACTATGTGCTGGTGGCAATCGCCAGTGGTGTAATCGTCAACATCCTTAGTGGTTACTGATTTCTCAGGCACTAAAAAGCCCGCATCAGCGGGCTTTTCAGTGGGTGCTGTCTACACCTGATCAGAAGTCCAGGTTCGACACCGACAGCGCGTTGCTTTCGATAAATTCACGACGCGGTTCGACTGCATCACCCATCAGGGTGTTGAAGATCTGGTCGGCGGCGATGGCATCTTCGATGGTGACCTTGAGCATGCGGCGGACGGTTGGGTCCATGGTGGTTTCCCACAGCTGATCAGGGTTCATCTCACCCAGCCCTTTGTATCGCTGGATAGTGTGGCGCTTGGTGGTTTCGTTCATCAGCCAGTCCAGGCCTTCCTTGAACTCGACAATCGCCTTGCGGCGTTCGCCGCGCTGCACATAGGCACCTTCACCCAGCAGGCTGGACAGCTTGGTACCGACGTTGACCACCGTGCGGTAGTCATTGCTGCCGAAGAAGTCGCGGTTGAACGTGATGTAGCTGGCCAGACCGTGCGAGGTAATCTCGACTTCCGGCAACCAGACATTGCGTTCCTTGTCTTCACGCAAGCTCGCCTTATACGCCAGGCCAGACTTCTGGCTGTTGTTCAAGCGCTCCTGGAATTTACTCAACCAGGCCTGCATGGTCGCGTGATCGCCGAGCTGATCCAGGGTGACTTCCGGCAGGTAGATGAAGTGCTCGGTCAGCTCTTCCGGGTACAGGCGCGACAGGCGCTTGAGCGTCTTCATCACGCTGCGGAACTCGTTGACCAACGCCTCCAGCTGCACGCCGGAAACAGCTGGCGCAGACTCGTCCAGGTGCAGGCTGGCATCTTCGAGGGCCGACTGGGTCATGTATTCTTCCATGGCCTCGTCGTCCTTGATGTACTGCTCCTGCTTACCTTTTTTCACCTTGTACAGTGGCGGCTGGGCGATGTAGATGTAGCCGCGCTCGACCAGTTCCGGCAGCTGACGGAAGAAGAAGGTCAGCAGCAGGGTACGGATGTGCGAACCGTCGACGTCAGCATCGGTCATGATGATGATGTTGTGATAACGCAGCTTGTCGATGTTGTACTCTTCGCGGCCGATACCGCAGCCCAGCGCAGTGATCAGCGTGCCCACTTCCTGGGACGAGATCATCTTGTCAAAGCGCGCCTTCTCCACGTTGAGGATTTTGCCCTTCAACGGCAGGATCGCCTGAGTGCGACGGTTGCGGCCTTGCTTGGCCGAGCCACCTGCGGAATCACCCTCCACCAGGTACAGCTCGGACAGGGCAGGGTCCTTTTCCTGGCAGTCGGCCAGTTTGCCCGGCAAGCCGGCGATATCCAGCGCGCCTTTGCGGCGAGTCATTTCACGGGCTTTACGTGCAGCTTCACGGGCACGGGCAGCGTCGATCATCTTGCCAACGACGGCCTTGGCCTCGTTCGGGTTTTCCAGCAGGAAGTCGGAGAAGTACTTGTTCATCTCCTGTTCCACGGCGGTTTTTACCTCCGAGGAAACCAGCTTGTCTTTGGTCTGCGAGCTGAACTTTGGGTCTGGAACCTTCACCGAAATGATCGCGGTCAGGCCTTCACGGGCATCGTCACCCGTAGTGGCTACCTTGTTCTTCTTGGCCAGGCCTTCCTGCTCGATGTAGTTGTTCAGGCTACGGGTCAGCGAAGAACGGAAGCCCACCAGGTGGGTGCCGCCGTCGCGCTGAGGAATGTTGTTGGTGAAGCACAGCAGGTTTTCGTTGAAGCTGTCGTTCCACTGCAGGGCGACTTCAACACCTACGCCATCCTCACGCTGGATGTTGAAGTGGAACACCTGGGAGTTGACTGGCGTCTTGTTGGTGTTCAGGTACTCGACGAATGCACGCAGCCCGCCTTCGTACTTGAAGAACTCTTCCTTGCCGCTGCGTTCATCCTTCAAAAGGATGCCGACACCCGAGTTGAGGAACGAGAGCTCACGAATACGCTTGGCCAGGATGTCCCAGCTGAAGTGAATATTCTTGAAGGTTTCAGCAGAAGGCTTGAAGTGGATGTGGGTACCGGTGGTTTCGCTTTCACCCACAACTGCCATGGGTGCCTGTGGAACACCGTGAACGTAGGTCTGCTCCCAGATCTTGCCGCTACGGCGAACGGTGAGTACCAGCTTCTCGGACAAGGCATTCACAACGGAAACACCTACACCGTGCAGACCGCCGGAGACCTTGTACGAGTTGTCGTCGAACTTACCGCCGGCGTGCAGCACGGTCATGATGACCTCGGCTGCAGAAACGCCTTCTTCTTTATGCACGTCGACCGGAATGCCGCGACCGTTGTCGCGCACACTGATGGATTCGTCCGTGTGGATGATGACGGTGATGTCATCGCAGTGACCGGCGAGGGCTTCGTCGATCGAGTTGTCGACCACCTCGAAGACCATGTGGTGCAGGCCGCTACCATCATCGGTGTCGCCAATGTACATGCCGGGACGCTTGCGCACGGCATCCAAACCTTTCAGCACCTTGATGCTGGAGGAATCGTACGTTTGATTTTCGCTCATGCCTTCACTCCCGATGGTCGTGGGTCTGGGTGATACGGCCTTGTTCCACGTGGAACAAAGCAACTGGCGTTTCCGTCTGCCAGCCTTCCCTCAGTAATTCTTGATCTACACAGGTGATGAACACCTGGCAGCGTAATTCTTCTAGCAAGCGGCATAGCGCGCGGCGGTGCTGGTCGTCCAGCTCGGACGGCAAGTCATCCACCAGATAAATACAGTGACCGCGGCGAGCCTGACTAACCAGGTGCCCTTGGGCAATACGCAAAGCGCACACCACCAGTTTTTGCTGACCACGCGACAGGATGTCGGCTGCGTTGTTGGCAGCCAGACGAAGACGCAGATCAGCACGCTGCGGACCGGCCTGGGTATGGCCCATCTGCTGATCGCGCAGGAGAGAGGAGGCGAGTACTTCTTGCAGTTCGCGGTCCTTGTCCCAGCCTCGGTAGTAGCTAAGGGTCAACCCGTCCAGCTCGACCAGTTCACTCAGGGTTTGCTCGAAGACAGGCTTCAAGGCCTTGATGTAGTTGCGGCGGTATTCATCTATTTCCGCGCTGGCCAGGCACAATTCCCGGTCCCAGGCGGCTTGCGAAGCTGGGTCAAGTGTACCATGACGCAACCATGAGTTCCGCTGCCGCAGCGCCTTCTGCAGGCGTTGCCATGCTGGCAGGAAACGAGGTTCCACGTGGAACACCCCCCAATCCAGAAACTGCCGGCGGATTTTCGGGGCACCTTCCAACAGCCGGAAACTGTCTGGGTTGATGAGCTGAAGCGGGAGCAATTCTGCAAGTTGCGCCGCGCTGCGCGCATTTTGCCCATCGATGCGAATAGTGAACTCCCCTTGCCGCTCCCTGGACACGCCCAGGTTGCTGGTGCCACCCTCGGCCAGCTGTACTTCGCCAAACACGGTACAGGCCGGCTGCTCATACTGAATGACAGGGTTCAGGCGAGTGCTGCGGAATGAGCGCGCCAGCCCGAGCAAGTGTACGGCCTCAAGCACGCTGGTCTTGCCGCTGCCGTTGGCGCCGTAAAGGATGTTGATACGGGGGGAGGGTAAGAGTGTCACCGGGTGCAGGTTGCGCACCGCGGTGACCATGATACGTCGAAGGGACATTTCGCCAGCTACGGTTACAGACGCATCGGCATGACAACGTAGGAAGAATCGTCGTTGCCAGCTTCCTGCAGCAGAGCGCTGCTGTTGGAATCAGACAGGATCAGACGAACTTGCTCGGTAGTCATCACGCCCAAAACGTCCAGCAGGTAGCTGACGTTAAAGCCGATTTCCAGCGAGCTACCTTCGTAGTCAACGCTGATTTCTTCTTCGGCTTCTTCCTGCTCGGGGTTGTTCGCCTGAATTTTCAGTTGGCCAGCAGCCAGCTGCAGACGGATGCCGCGGTACTTTTCGTTGGACAGGATCGCCGTACGGCTAAAGGCTTCACGCAGCGCCTGACGATCGCCCACCACCAGCTTGTCACCGCCCTTGGGCAGCACGCGCTCGTAGTCCGGGAACTTGCCGTCCACCAGCTTGGAGGTGAAGGTGAACTCGCCGGTAGTGGCGCGGATGTGGTGCTGGCCAAGCACAATGCTGACCATGCCTTCCGGGTCGGTCAGCAGGCGTGCCAGCTCCAGGATACCTTTGCGCGGCACGATCACCTGATGGCGATCATCTTGCTCGATAGGCGCGGTCATGGAGCACAGCGCCAGGCGGTGACCGTCGGTAGAGACCGCACGCAAGGTGTTGCGGGAAACCTCCAGCAGCATGCCGTTAAGGTAGTAGCGCACATCCTGCTGAGCCATGGCGAAGCTGGTGCGCTCGATCAGACGGCGCAGCTTGCTTTGCTCCAGGTTGCAGGTCAGCGAGCCAGGGCCTTCTTCCACGGTCGGGAAATCATTGGCGGGCAGGGTCGACAGGGTGAAACGGCTGCGGCCGGCCTTGACCAGCAGTTTCTGCTCGTCGACCTTGATATCGATCAGGGCGTCGTTCGGCAGGCTTTTGCAGATGTCCATCAGCTTGCGCGCCGGCACAGTGATTTCGCCAGGCTCGGCCGGCTCTTCCAGTTGCACGCGGCCTACCAGCTCGACTTCCAGGTCGGTACCGGTCAACGACAGTTGCTGGCCCTGTACGACCAGCAATACGTTGGACAGGACCGGCAAGGTCTGACGGCGCTCGACGACACCGGCGACCAGTTGCAGGGGTTTCAACAGGGCTTCGCGTTGAATGGTGAAATGCATGGTCTAGTCCCTTGCCTTCAATTAGCTGCGCAGACGGCCATCAGGTCGTCAGCGTCCGCAGCAGGTTCTTGTAGTCCTCGCGGATGTCCGCGTCGGATTCCTTCAGTTCGTTGATTTTGCGGCACGCGTGCAGCACGGTCGTATGGTCGCGACCACCGAACATGTCGCCGATTTCCGGCAGACTGTGGTTGGTCAGCTCCTTGGACAGGGCCATTGCCACCTGGCGTGGGCGCGCGACAGATCGCGAACGCCGCTTGGACAACAGATCGGAGATCTTGATCTTGTAGTACTCGGCCACCGTCCGCTGGATGTTATCCACACTCACCAGCTTGTCCTGCAGCGCCAACAAGTCCTTCAGCGACTCACGGATCAGCTCGATGGTGATGTCGCGGCCCATGAAGTGCGAGTGGGCAATCACCCGCTTCAGTGCACCTTCCAGCTCACGGACGTTGGAGCGGATGCGCTGGGCGATGAAGAAGGCTGCATCGTGTGGCAGCTCGACCTTGGCCTGATCGGCCTTCTTCATCAGGATGGCAACCCGGGTTTCCAGCTCCGGCGGCTCGACCGCCACCGTCAGACCCCAACCAAAGCGCGACTTCAGGCGCTCTTCGAGGCCTTCGATCTCTTTCGGATAACGGTCAGACGTGAGGATTACCTGCTGCCCACCCTCAAGCAAGGCGTTGAAGGTGTGGAAAAACTCTTCCTGCGAGCGCTCTTTGCGGGCAAAGAACTGGATGTCGTCGATCAGCAGCGCATCCACCGACCGATAGAAGCGCTTGAATTCGTTGATGGCGTTGAGTTGCAGCGCCTTGACCATATCCGCAACGAAGCGCTCCGAATGCAGGTACACAACCTTGGCGTTCGGGTTTTTCTTCAGCAGGTGGTTACCCACAGCATGCATGAGGTGGGTTTTACCCAGACCCACACCACCATAAAGGAACAGCGGGTTGTAGCCGTGCTTGGGGTTATCGGCGACCTGCCAGGCGGCCGCGCGGGCCAACTGGTTCGATTTACCTTCGACGAACGTGTCGAAGGTAAAGGTACGGTTCAGGTAGCTGGTGTGCTTGAGGGCACCTTCAACCTGGACAGTGCGCTGTTCGGTGCGGGTATTGGCGGCTGGCGCAGAAACGGGCTCGGCCATGGCATCGAAGCTGTTACGCGAAGACGGCAACGCCTGCTCATCGACCAACACGGGCTCGGCAGACGTTGCAATGACAGGCTCGACTGCTGCAACTGCAGGCGCAGCCTTCTGCGTCTGGGTTTGCGCCAGCGAGGCAGCCACCGCAGCACTGACCGGCGCATTGGGTGCGGCCCGGGGTGCAGAACTGCGACGGCTACCGATCAACAAGGACAGGGCAGGCGCAATCCCGCTGCCGTTTTCACCCAACAGCTCGAGCAAGCGACCCAGGTACTTTTCATTGACCCAATCGAGAACGAAACGGTTAGGCGCATAGACGCGCAACTCGTCGCCTTCGGCTTCGACCTGTAGCGGACGGATCCAGGTGTTGAATTGCTGGGCAGGCAGTTCATCGCGCAGAAGCTCCACGCACTGCTGCCAAAGTTCCACTGACAC